>NZ_FNJH01000010.1 GCF_900103225.1 Pseudomonas congelans
ACACCTATCGTTCCTCACGCTCCAGCGTGGGAATGCCTTTCGTGACGCTCTGCGTCACACAAGCACTGAAAGCCCTACTTCACATTGATGGTGATTTTCTTCGACTCGACCGAAGGATTCAGCGGCATGTGGCCTTTGTCGCCCATCAGCAATTGCAGGGTGTGCTGGCCCGGCGGCAGGTTGATTTCGGTTTCGGTCTGGCCTTTACCGAAGTGGCGGATGTTGTCGCTGACCGGCAACGGCGCGTCCATCGCGGGCTGGTCCTTCACGTCGATCAGCAGGTGATGGTGACCGGTCTCGGGAACATCGACCCCCGCAGGCGCGACGCCCATGCCCTTGAGACCGAATTGCACCTTGAACGGTGAGGTTACCGTTTCACCGTCCTTGGGCGAGATGATGTACACCTCGGCGCCTTCGGGGGCGGCGGTGCGTGGTATATCGGCGGCGCTGGCCAGCATGGATGCGCTGAGCAACAGGCCGGCGACCATCGTTCCAGAAAATAAGGATTTCATGATTGCTCCGGCTGCAGTTGACGTAAGTCGACCCTGAAACGACGAATCCGTCGCTTCAGGAGTGCTCACGATAGACCGCAGTCCGGCTCAATGGCTCATTGCGTTGATGAAACTGTTTTCATGAACGCGGCCCGAAGGTCATTGAAAAAGCTCGTTGCCCCGGCGCCTGAACCACCCCGTCAATGACAGCCGGTCACGGCTGGCGGGCATGACTTCATGGGGAATTTCGCCGGACATGAAGACCACCAGACAGCCGCCCGCAGGCTGAACGTCGTAAGCCACCTCGTCCTTTAGGTACATGCGTAACTGACCGCCATGCTCGGGCAACCAGGCGTTGTTGAGGTAGAGCACCGCCGACACCATGCGCCTATCGTCATCGCGGAATCGGTCCACATGCCTGAGGTAGCGGGCACCTGGCGGATACAGCGCAAAATGGCTTTCGTAATCTTCAAGCCCCAGGAAAAGGCCGCGATTGAGCGCCTGACGCAAACTGTCCATCAGCTCAAGATAGCGGTCGCAGCACTGTACCTGCCCCGGCTCAAGCCACTGAATGCGGTCGCCACGAATACCCTCGCGTATTTCCAGCGCGGCTCCCTTGCCAATTGCGGCAGGCTCGAGCTCACCTTCGGCAGCACGTTTGCGGCACTCTTGCTCAAGTTCCAGAGTCAGAGCTTCGGGCAGGAAAATATTCTGCTGCGACCAGCCGTTGGCGGCCAGATCGTCGACGATTCGTAACAGCAGTGGGTGGTCAGAGGGTATGCGCATGGCGTGCATAGTATCCATAAGCCCTGAAATCGGACAGAGGCTTATACAGGCGGCATTACGCGCATGAGATTTCATTCACCGAAGGCACTCATATCTCGACAAATCCACGCTAACACCGGGAGAATAGCGGCCTGCCGACAGGAGTCCCCAATGCGTCGTTTGTTTGTTTTGCTGTTGATGTTCTGCACCTCACCTGCTTGGGCAGACAGCTACGATCAGTTGTACAAGTCTGCAGGCTGGCCGGAACAGCGCGCGCATTTCAACGATGCCCTCAAGGCTGCCCAACAGCGTTACAGCAACAACCTGCCGCCCGCGGTTTATCAAGCGCTGGTCAACAACAGTAATCAGCGTTTCGCCCCACAGGCCATGGACCAGCGCGCGTCGAAGCGCCTGCGTGAAAGCCTCAAGGACCCTGCCCCGTCGCTGCAGTTTTTCCAGTCGCCGCTGGGCCGCAAGATCGTCAATGCCGAGCTGACCGCCACCCGCGCCGATCAACTGGCCAAACATGCACAGGGGCTGCCGCATATCGAAGCGGACGCAACGCGTCAGTTGTTGATCGGCCATCTGGCCCAGGCGCTGCCTGCCAGAGAGGCCGGCGCGGAAGTCAGCCTTGCCATCGCAGGCGTTGCTGCAGACAGCCTGAGCCAGATGATTCCCGGCCTGCTGGGCGGAGGCCAGGCGCAGGGCATGCTCGAAGGCCAGCGCGAGCGACTGATGGCGCAGATGAGTGCTGATCTGAACAACACGCTGCTGTACGTCTATCGCGACCTGTCGGACCCTGAGCTCGAAGAATTCTCGACCTTCGCCGAGTCGCCGGAAGGCAAAGCCTATTATCAGGCCGCTCTGGCCGCGATTCGTGCCGGTCTGGCCGTCGGGCAGAGTGCGTCGAGCCTCAATCCCGGACAGTAAAAACCGTTCAGGCCTTCAAGCGCCTGGAGTCAAAGGAATGGACACCATCGTATGAAAGACTCGTTGGCCCTGCTTGCCACCGCTATCGTTATGGCCTTTCTCTCCTGGCTGTTCTGGAGTTCTCTGGGACAGGACGCCTTTGCCGTGTTCGGGGCGCTGATGCTCGTCGTACTGGCCATTGAAAACTCTCGCCTGCGCCGCCAGGTAAAGGCGCTGCAGGCCGGCAAGGCTGAAAAAGTCTAACGAAGTCGCCCTTCCAGAAAATCAAAGTACCGGGCCCGCAGCTCTGGCGTTTCGTTGGCCAGATGATGTCGGGCATGCCCCAGCATCAGAATCTGCGGCTGGCTGAACTTGTCTTTCAGGATCGCCAGATTGTGCGACCAGTCGACCGTCATGTCCGCCTCACCCTGAATGATCAGCGGGCTGCGCAGGCTGCGCGGCGCGCTTTCAACGCGCACGATCCATTGCGCCAGCGCGCCGACCCAGGCAGTCGGCAGCCGCAACGGCTGTAACGGATCGGCCAGCAGAAAAGGCAGGAACGCGGGCGCGTTGGAGTTTTCCGTGAAACGGCGGGCAATGCCATTCACGAACGGCTTGAGCAGGTGATAACTCAGACGCGACCAGCCCCAGGCACGCGGCCTGACCAGCGGCGCCAGCAGGATCACCTCACCCTGCGCCGGCGAGTCAGCCCCCTGATGAAGCAGGTGATCCGTCACGATGGCACCGCCCATGCTTTGTCCGCACAGGTGCCAGGGATGTGGCAGCCCAAGGCCCTCGGCTTCGAGCAGCAAGCGTTGCAACACCAACTGATACTCGGCGAAGTCATTGATGCAGGCACGATTGCCGCTCGACAGACCATGCCCCGGCAGGTCACAGGCGATCACGGCAAAGCCCTGTGCCAGAGCCCACTCGATCACATGCCGATACAGCCCCATGTGGTCATAGAAACCGTGAAACAGAAACAGCGTGGCAACCGGATTTTCAGGCAGCCATACCTGCCCCACCACCTCGTAGCCCGCCACATCGAGACGCCCCAGCCAGCTGCGTATGACGTTTTCGCCGCCCAGTCCGGCCAGACCATAGAAACGCTGGTAGGCCTGGGCATCCAGAGAAAGCGGATCAATAACGCTCAGCGGCAGCAGGCTGGCACGCAGGTTATCGGGGTCAAACGTGGCGGACATGTGGTTTCCAGATTTCAACAAAGGACTCGTAAAGTTGTGTAACGATATTCTTCTGTCTGCTCCGGCATGGCAAGCTAAGCCGCTGTAATCGCAGACATCTGTCATTGAACGTGCACATTGCTGTCTGCACACTGGGCATTGCTCGCCAGCTCACCTGCCTGAGTTCGCCCTGAAGCCGCTTCAAACGGGCTCATGTGTCGGATTTCATCGAGTCAACTGCATCACAACGATAGTCTCCATTCCTGCCTACGCCATTTACAGAGAAACCGGATGAAACGCAGCCTCTTCATTCTAGCCATCATCATCGCCCTGCTTGCAGGTGGCGCGGGCTGGTACGTAAACAGCAAGTTGCCGGTACGCGATGGCGAGATCGCCATGAGTCGTCTTCAGGCCCCCGTCACCCTGAGCTACGACGAGCGTGGCGTGCCGCACATCCGCGCCGAGAACGAAGCCGACCTTTACCGTGCGCTGGGCTATGCCCATGCTCAGGACCGGCTGTTCCAGATGGAAATGCTGCGTCGCCTGGCACGCGGCGAGCTGGCAGAGGTACTCGGGCCGAATCTGGTCGAGACCGACAAACTGTTTCGTACCCTGCGCATTCGTGAACATGCGGACGCTTATGTCGCACGTCAGGACAAGAACACCCCGACCTGGAAAGCGCTGGAAGCCTACATCGACGGCATCAACCAGTACCAGGACACCCACGCAAGGCCGATGGAGTTCGACGCGCTGGGCATCCCCAGACGACACTTCACTGCCGAAGACACCGTCAGCGTCGGTGGCTACCTGGCGTACAGCTTCGCGGCAGCCTTCAGGACCGAGCCATTGCTGACGTACGTGCGCGATCAGCTTGGCCCGGATTACTTGAAAGTCTTCGATCTGGACTGGCACCCGGACGGCATGCTGGCTTCGAAGCCGGCGCTGGCCAGTGCCGACTGGAAGGGGCTGGCGCAGCTCGCTCAGTTGAGCCACAAGGCGCTGGATGATGCGGGCCTGCCGCAGTTCGAGGGCAGCAACGCCTGGGTGATTTCCGGCAGCCGCACGCAAAGCGGCAAACCGATACTGGCCGGTGACCCGCACATTCGCTTCTCGGTGCCTTCGGTGTGGTACGAAGCGCAGCTGTCTGCACCGGGCTTTGAGTTGTACGGACACTTTCCTGCACTCAACCCGTTCGCGTTTCTGGGGCACAACATGGATTTCGGCTGGAGCCTGACCATGTTCCAGAACGATGACGTGGACCTGATTGCCGAAAAGACCAACCCGGCTAACCCGAATCAGGTCTGGTACCACGGGCAATGGGCGGACATGAAACGCACCGAGCAGCAAATCACCGTCAAAGGCCAGGCCCCGGTCACACTGACGCTGCTGGAGTCACCGCACGGCCCTATCGTCAATAATGTGATGGGCAAGAACGCCGGTCAGACGCCGATTGCCATGTGGTGGTCTTTTCTGGTGTCTGCCAACCCGGTACTGGATGGCTTCTACCAGG
Source organism: Pseudomonas congelans (assembly GCF_900103225.1). Taxonomy (GTDB): domain Bacteria; phylum Pseudomonadota; class Gammaproteobacteria; order Pseudomonadales; family Pseudomonadaceae; genus Aquipseudomonas; species Aquipseudomonas congelans. The sequence goes on from NZ_FNJH01000010.1 coordinate 4,857, forward strand.
CCAACCGTGCCGACACTCTGGACAAGATGCGTAGCGCGGCCGAGAAGATTCAGTCGCCGGGCCTCAATATCGTCTGGGCCAACGCCAAGGGCGATATCGGCTGGTGGGCCGCAGCGCAACTGCCGATCCGTCCGCAAGGCGTCAACCCGGGTTTCATTCTGGATGGCAGCACCGCGCAGGCCGACAAAGAGGGCTTCTACCCATTCAGCGCCAACCCGCACGAAGAAAACCCCGCGCGAGGTTACATCGTGTCGGCCAACTTCCAGCTGCAGTCGCCGACCGGCATGCAGATTCCCGGCTATTACAACCCGGCTGAACGTGGCCAGGCGCTCAACCGGCAACTGAGCGACTCCAGCATAAAATGGGACTTGGCCGCCAACAAAGCGCTGCAACTGGGCACGCAGACCGACTATGCACCAAGCATTCTCAGGCCATTGATTCCGGTACTGCGCAGCGTTGTCAGCGACCCGGACGAACTGGCACTCGTGGAGCGGCTGGCCAGCTGGAAAGGTGATTACCCCGTCGATTCGGTGGGTGCCACGCTGTTCAATCAGTTCCTGTTCGACCTGACCGAAGAGACCTTTCACGACGAGCTGGGCGACGCGATGTTTGAAACACTGCTCTCGGCCCGCGTACTGGACGCCGCCCTGCCGCGCCTGGCCGCCGATGCCGATTCGCCGTGGTGGAACAATCGCAATTCACCGCACGAAGAAAGCCGCGCCAACACCGTCAAGGTGGCCTGGCGCGCCAGTGTTTCGCATTTGAGGTCGCTGTACGGCACCAACCCGGACGAATGGGTGTGGGGCAAGGCGCATACCCTGACTCAAGGCCATCCGCTGGGTTCGCAGAAGCCGCTGGACATGATTTTCAACGTCGGCCCGTACGCAGCGCCGGGCACGCATGAAGTACCGAACAACCTGTCGTCGAGCATCCGCCCTGCCCCGTGGCCAGTCGGCTACGGCCCCTCGACCCGCCGCCTGATCGACTTCGCCGACCCGGCGCACAGCCTGGGGATAAACCCGGTAGGACAAAGCGGCGTGCCGTTCGACAAGCACTATTCCGATCAGGCCAAAGCCTTCCTGAATGGCGAGTACCTGCCCCAGCACTTCAGCGAGAAGGACGTGGCCAGGCACACGGAAGGGGTTTTACGGTTGGTGCCGGGGGCGTAGCGACACTCTCTGCGCCGAGCCCGGAAACGGGGCTTCTTCCCGGAGGGCGTGGGAGCGAGCCTGCTCGCGAACTGTCGGGAACCGACAGTGAAACCGTCAAGTGCGGTACATCAGGCACAACCGAGATCGCTGGTTTTGCTGTCGGTCCCCGGCAGTTCGCGAACAAGTTCGCTCCTACGCCCTTCGGGCAGAATCAAGAGCAGACTTGCGACCAACGTCTTCGCGAACAAGTTCGCGCCTACGCCCTTCGGGCAGAATCAAGAGCAGACTTGCGACCAACTTCTTCGCGAGCAAGTTCGCTCCTACGCCCTTCGGGCAGAATCAAGAGCGGACTTGTGTATCCGCGTTCAGGTCTTCACGCCGCCGGAGCGCGCCTCGGATCAGGCTGCTTCCAGGCATCTGCCGCGCTTTCCTCGATAGCCTGTTGAATCGCACGCTTGCGGTTGTTTTCGGCGCGGCGGGTGAAGAACCAGACCAGAAAGGTCGCCAGTGAAACGGCCAGCAGGATCAGGCTCGCCACTGCGTTGATTTCAGGCTTCACACCCAGACGCACAGCGGAGAACACTTCCATCGGCAAGGTCGTCGAACCGGGCCCGGAAACGAAGCTGGCGAGTACCAGATCGTCCAGCGACAACGCGAAGGACATCATCCCCCCGGCTGCCAGCGATGGCGCGATCATCGGGATGGTGATCAGCAAGAACACCTTCCAAGGGCGGGCACCCAGGTCCATTGCGGCCTCTTCGATCGACAGGTCCAGCTCACGCAGGCGCGCCGATACCACCACAGCCACATAGGCCGCACAGAACGTCGTGTGCGCGATCCAGATGGTCATGATGCCGCGTTCCTGCGGCCAGCCGATCAACTGCGCCATGGCCACGAACAGCAGCAACAGCGACAGACCGGTGATCACTTCCGGCATTACCAGCGGAGCGGTGACCAGCCCGCCAAAGAACGTGCGGCCCTTGAAGCGGCTGATGCGGGTCAGCACGAACGCAGCCATGGTCCCCAGCGCCACCGCAGCAATGGCGGTATAGCAGGCGATTTCCAGCGAGCGCATCACCGAGCCCATCAGTTGAGAGTTGTCCAGCAGGCCGACGTACCACTTCACCGACCAGCCGCCCCAGACCGTCACCAGTTGCGAGGCGTTGAACGAGTAGATGACCAGAATCACCATCGGCGCATAGATGAACAGCAAACCCAGAACCAGCATCAGGTTCGAGAATCGAAAGCGGTTCATGCCTTGCCCTCCAGTTCTTTGGCCTGACTGCGGTTGAACAGGATAATGGGCACGATCAGCACCAGCAGCATGATGACCGCCAGCGCCGAAGCCACCGGCCAGTCACGGTTGTTGAAGAATTCCTGCCACAGCACGCGGCCGATCATCAGGGTTTCCGGGCCGCCGAGCAGCTCGGGAATCACGAACTCGCCCACCACCGGAATGAATACCAGCATGCAGCCGGCGATCACGCCGTTCTTGGACAGCGGTACGGTGATTTTCCAGAAGCTGTTGAAGGTGCTCGAACCCAGGTCGGAAGCGGCTTCCAGCAGGCTGGTGTCGTGCTTCACAAGGTTGGCGTACAGCGGCAGGATCATGAACGGCAGGTAGGAATAGACCACGCCGATGTACACCGCCAGGTTGGTGTTGAGGATCTGCAACGGCGAGTCGATCAGCCCCAGCCACATCAGGAACGCATTGAGCAGCCCGTTGTTGCTGAGAATACCCATCCAGGCATAGACGCGGATAAGGATCGCCGTCCAGGTCGGCATCATGATCAGCAGCAACAGCACGGTTTGCAGGTCCTTGCGCGCGCTGGCGATGGCGTAGGCCATCGGATAGCCGATCAGCAGGCACAGCAAGGTGCTGATGAAGGCCATCTTCAGCGAGCCCAGATAGGCCGAAACGTACAGGTCATCGCCACTGAGCAGGGTGTAGTTGGCGAAGTTGAGGACCATCTGCAGCTTTTCATCGGCGTAGCTGAAGATTTCGGTGTACGGCGGGATCGCGACGTCGGCCTCGGCGAAGCTGATCTTGAGCACGATCAGAAACGGCAGGGCAAAGAACAGGAACAGCCAGAGGAACGGCACGCCGATGACCATCTGCCGCCCGTTGGGCTTTATGCGCTCGAAAGCGCGCTTGATCTTGCGGATTTTCATGAGCGCAGTACCACGCCGCTGTCGTCTTCCCACCAGACGTAGACTTCATCGCCCCAGGTAGGCCGTGCGCCCTGACGCTCGGCGTTGGCGACGAACGACTGCACCAGCTTGCCGCCCGGCAGCTCGACGTAGAACACCGAATGACCGCCCAGATAGGCGATGTCATGGACCTTGCCGCGCGACCAGTTGTATTCGAAGGCTGGCTGCTCGGTGGTGATCAGCAGTTTCTCCGGACGCAGTGCGTAGGTGATGTGCTTGTCTTCCACTGAGGTACTGACGCCGTGACCGACATAGATATTGCGCTCCAGCTCAGGGCTGCGGATCAGCGCATGCGCTTCCATGTCCTCGATCACGTCACCTTCGAACAGGTTGACGCTGCCGATGAATTCGCAGACCAGACGGCTGGTCGGAGTCTCGTAGATGTCGATCGGGCTGCCGATCTGCGCGATCCAGCCCAGGTGCATGATCGCGATGCGCTCGGCCATGGTCATGGCCTCTTCCTGATCGTGAGTCACCATCACGCAGGTCACGCCGACGCGCTCGATGATTTCCACCAGTTCCAGCTGCATCTGCGAACGCAGCTTCTTGTCCAGCGCGCCCATCGGCTCGTCGAGCAGCAACAGCTTGGGCTTTTTGGCCAGCGAACGGGCCAGGGCCACACGCTGACGCTGACCACCGGAGAGCTGATGCGGCTTGCGCTTGGCGTATTGGGTCATCTGCACCAGCTTGAGCATTTCCGCCACGCGGGCGTCGATTTCCGACTTGCCCAGCTTGTCCTGCTTCAGGCCGAAGGCGATGTTGTCCGCCACGGTCATGTGCGGGAACAGCGCATAGGACTGGAACATCATGTTGATCGGCCGCTCGTACGGCGGCATGTCGGTGATGTCGACACCGTCGAGGTAGATGCGCCCTTCGGTCGGCCGTTCGAACCCGGCCAGCATGCGCAGCAGTGTCGATTTGCCGGAGCCAGAGCCGCCAAGCAGGGCGAAGATCTCGCCCTTGTTGATCTGCAGGGACACATCGTCCACCGCGATCGTCTCGTCGAACTTTTTCGTGACCCGATCAATCCTGACCAGCACCTCTTTGGGTTGCTGACCGCCTTCGATGGCTTTCTTGTAGGCGCCGGAGGCAACTGCCATGGGTGAAACTCCCAACAGGTAGGCAACCCGGCCCGTATGGCCGGGTGCTGGATTTTTATTTGCCCGACTTGACCTTGGTCCAGCTGCGGGTCATCAGACGTTGCACCTTGGGTGGCAACTCGCTGTTCACGAACAGGCGGTCCAGTACTTCCTGAGGCGGATAAACCGCTTCATCGGTACGGATGCTCTGGTCCATGAACTCGCCGGAGGCGGGATTGGGGTTGGCGTAGCCGACTTCATCGCTGACCTTGGCAATCACCTTGGGGTCGAGCATGTAGTTGATGAAGGCACTGGCCGCCTTGATATTCTTCGAGTCCGCCGGGATCGCCAGCATGTCGAACCACAGGTTGCCGCCCTCTTTCGGAATGCTGTAGGCGATCTTCACGCCCTTGCCCGCTTCTTCAGCCCGGGATTTGGCCTGGAACACGTCACCCGAAAAACCCGCCGCGACGCAAATGTCGCCATTGGCCAGGTCGGTGATGTATTTGGAGGAGTGGAAATAGGTCACGTAAGGACGAATCGCCAGCAGCTTGGCTTCGGCCTTCTTGTAATCGGCTTCCTTGGTGCTGTTGGGGTCCAGCCCCATGTAGTTGAGCACCGCTGGCAACATTTCATCGGCAGAGTCCAGAAACGCTACGCCGCAGCTGGAGAGCTTCTTGATGTTCTCCGGTTCGAACAGCACGGCCCAGGAGTCGATCTTGTCGACGCCCAGTGCTGCCTTGACCTTCTCGACGTTGTAACCGATGCCGTTGGTTCCCCACAGGTACGGCACGGCGTACTGGTTACCCGGATCGTTCTTCTCCAGACGCTTGAGCAGCGCCGGGTCGAGATTCTTGTAGTTGGGCAGCAGCGACTTGTCGAGCTTCTGAAACGCGCCGGCCTTGATCTGCTTGCCGAGGAAGTGATTGGACGGCACCACCACGTCATAGCCCGTGCGTCCGGCCAGCAGCTTGGCTTCCAGGGTTTCGTTGGAGTCGAACACGTCGTACATCGGCTTGATGCCGGTAGCGGCTTCGAAGTCCGCCAGGGTGGTCTTGCCGATGTAATCGGACCAGTTATAAATATGCACGGTGGACTCGGCCTGGGCACTGATCGACAGTGTCAGCCCGGCAGCCGCCAGCAAGGCTTTGGAAAGAATAGAAATAGACAAAGAATGAGTCCTTTTAACAGAGGGGCCTGAGCACCGGAGGGCGTCCGGAAAACCAAACCGGCGCGCAACTTACCGTCTATGCGTCCAACCAGCAAAGGTTTAGGCAATATTCCTGTCTGCTGGATGCTGCACGGCCAAGGCTACGCAGCATCCACAGGTTTGATGACAGGCTTATTTACCTGACTTTATCTTGGTCCAGCTGCGGGTCATGATCCGCTGCGTGGCAGCAGGCAAGTCTGCGATTGCATACAGTTTGGCCTGAACGTCGGCAGGTGGATAAACGCCAGGGTCACTGGTGATTTCCTTGTCGACCAGCGCAGTAGCCGCCGCGTTACCGTTCGGGAAGCGCACGGCGTTGGTGATCTCGGCCATGATTTCCGGCTTCATCAGGAAGGTCATGAACTTGTAGGCACCCTCGACGTTTTCGGCATCCTTGGGAATGGCGACCATGTCATAGAAGCTGCCGGCGCCTTCTTTCGGAATGTTGTAGGCAACCTTGACCTTGCCACCGGCTTCGGCAGCACGGGATTTGGCCTGGTAGATATCACCCGAGTAGCCGACGGCGACGCAGATGTTGCCGTTGGCCAGGTCCGAGATGTACTTGGACGAGTGGAAGTAGCCAATCGACGGACGAATCTTCATGAACAGCGCTTCAGCTTCGGCGATCTGCTTCTTGTCCTGAGAATCGGTCGGGTAACCCAGGTAATGCAGGGCGATCGGCAGCATTTCGGTCGGCGAATCGAGGAAGCTGATGCCGCACGACTTCAGCTTGGCAGCGTTCTCGGGCTTGAACAGCAGGTCCCAGGAATTGACTGGCGCGTCAGCACCCAGCGCGGCCTTGACCTTGTCCGGGTTGATGCCGATACCGATAGAACCCCACATGTACGGGAATGCGTGCTTGTTATCCGGGTCGCTGACCGACACGGCCTTGAGCAGCGATTCGTTGAGGTTCTTCCAGTTCGGCAGCTTGGACTTGTCCAGCTCCTGATAAACGCCGGCCTTGATCTGCTTGGCCAGGAAGTTGTTGGACGGTACGACGATGTCATAGCCGGATTTGCCAGCGAGCAATTTGGCTTCGAGCGTCTCGTTGCTGTCGAAAACATCGTAGACCACCTTGATGCCCGATTCTTTCTCGAACTTGGCAACGGTGTCCGGCGCGATGTAATCGGACCAGTTATAGACGTGCAGCACTTTGTCATCGGCCTGCGCAGCAGTGGCCACAACGCCCATCAGGGACAGCGCGAGAAGGGTCTTGCCAAATTTTTTCATGCGTAGCTCCAATGTATTTTTATCACTGACCGTCAGTTAGCGGCGTGTAGCCATTAGTCTGGCAACTTCCTGGGCAGGCTTTCAAGCCAAAGCCCCTCAAACAATGCACATTGCGCTCGAATCGACGCTTTTTTTCGCGTTTTCAGCCCTGCAACACCGCCAGCGTCAGATCCAGGCATTTGCGCGCCTTCTCTACCAACTCGTCGATTTGCTCAAAACTGATCACCAGCGGCGGCGCAATGATCATGGTATCGCCCACAGCCCGCATGATCAGGCCATTATCGAAGCAGAAGGTTCGACAGATCATTCCCGCGCCCTTGTCGGTATAGCGCTCGCGGGTGGCCTTGTCCTTCACCAGCTCAATCGCCCCAAGCAGCCCGACACCCCGGACTTCGCCCACCAGTGGATGATCGCTCAACTCACGCAAACGCTTTTGCAAATACGGTGCCGTTTCCGACCTGACCCGATCGACGATCTTTTCTTCGCGCAGGATACGGATGTTCTCAAGCGCAACCGCGGCCGCCACCGGGTGTCCGGAGTATGTAAAGCCATGATTGAAATCGCCGCCCTCATTGAGCACAGCGACGATTTCATCGCGCACGATCAGGCCGCCCATCGGGACGTAACCGGAAGTCAGCCCTTTGGCGATGGTCATCATGTCGGGCTTGAGGCCATAGAAATCGCTACCGAACCACTCACTGGTACGCCCGAAGCCACAAATCACCTCATCGGCGGCGAACAGGATGTCGTAGCGGGAGAGGATTTCCTTGATCTTCGGCCAGTAGGAGTCAGGCGGGACGATCACACCGCCTGCGCCCTGGATCGGCTCGGCAATGAACGCACCGACGTTCTCGACGCCCAGCTCGAGAATTTTCTTTTCCAGTTGCTCTGCAGCCCAGATGCCGAACGCGTCCGGCGTCATGTCGCCGCCTTCGCCGAACCAGTATGGCTGTGGAATGTGCACCACCCCCGGAATCGGCAGGTCGCCCTGCTCGTGCATGTACGTCATGCCACCCAGGCTGGCACCGGCGACAGTGGAGCCGTGATAGCCATTGACGCGGCTGATGATGGTTTTCTTGTTCGGCTGGCCTTTCAGCGCCCAGTAATGACGAACCATGCGCAGCATCGTGTCATTGCCTTCGGAGCCTGAACCGGTAAAGAACACATGGTTCATGCCCTGCGGCGCAATCTCGGAAATGGCCTTGGCCAGCTCCAGCACCGGCGGGTGGGCGGTCTGGAAAAACAGGTTGTAGTACGGCAGCTCGCGCATCTGTTTGCTGGCTGCGTCGGCCAGTTCTTCGCGGCCATAACCGATGGCCACGCACCACAGGCCGGACATGCCATCGAGGATCTTGTTGCCCTCGCTGTCCCACAGATAAACGCCCTCGGCACGGGTGATGATGCGCGGGCCCTTCTCTTTCAACTGTTTGTAGTCGCTGAACGGTGCCAGATGATGCTCGCTGCTCAGGGCCTGCCATTCGAGGGTTTGCGGGTTGTTGGCACTCATGCAGCACTTCCTTTGATCAGGTCAGTTGGCAGAGCGCCGCGCATCAACCGCAGCGGCGCTCTGCGTGATCAGACGGCGAAAAGCAGGAATTCCCGCTCCCACGAACTGATCACGCGCTTGAAGTTTTCATGCTCGGCGCGCTTGACCGCGACGTAACCGATGATGAATTTCTTGCCCAGGTATTTTTCGATGGTCTTGCTGTTTTCCATGCGCTCCAGCGCGTCTTCGATGGTCAACGGCAGGCGCAGATTGCGCCGCTCGTAACCCCGTCCGACCACCGGAGCGCTCGGATTGATGCCTTCAACCATACCGATGAAGCCGCACAGCAGACTGGCGGCGATGGCCAGATAAGGGTTGGCATCGGCACCCGGCAGACGGTTTTCCACGCGACGGTTCTGCGGTACGGCGTCCGGCACACGCAGGCCGACGGTGCGATTCTCTTCGCCCCACTCGACGTTTACTGGCGCCGAGGTGTCGGGCAGAAAGCGCCGGAACGAGTTGACGTTGGGCGCGAACAGCGGCAACAGCTCGGGGATGAACTTCTGCAGACCACCGACGTGGTTCAGAAACAGCTCGCTCATGGTCCCGTCTTCATTGGAGAAGATATTCTTGCCGGTCTCGATGTCGATGATGCTCTGGTGCAAGTGCATGGCACTGCCCGGCTCGCCGGTCATCGGCTTGGCCATGAAGGTCGCCGCGACGTCGTGCTTGAGGGCGGCTTCGCGCATGGTGCGCTTGAACACCAGAATCTGGTCGGCCAGCGACAGGGCATCACCGTGACGGAAGTTGATTTCCATCTGCGCCGTACCGTCTTCGTGGATCAGCGTGTCCAGGTCCAGGTTCTGCAGTTCGCACCAGTCATAGACGTCTTCGAACAGCGGATCGAATTCGTTGGCTGCTTCGATCGAGAACGACTGACGGCCGGTTTCCGGACGCCCGGAGCGTCCGATCGGAGGCTGTAGCGGATAGTCAGGGTCGTCGCTGCGCTTGGTCAGGTAAAACTCCATCTCCGGCGCCACGATGGGCTGCCAGCCCTGATCGGCGTAGAGCTTGAGGACCTTCTTCAGCACGTTGCGTGGCGACAGCTCGATGGGGTTGCCTTGCTTGTCGTAGGTGTCGTGAATCACCTGCGCAGTGGGCTCGACCGCCCAGGGCACCAGATACACCGCGTTCTGGTCGGGACGGCAGATCATGTCGATGTCTGCCGGGTCCAGCAGCTCGTAGTAGATATCGTCCTCTACGTAGTCACCGGTCACCGTCTGCAACAGCACGCTTTCAGGCAGGCGCATGCCTTTTTCAGCGATGAACTTGTTGGTCGGCGAGATCTTGCCACGTGTAATCCCGGTGAGGTCGGACATCATGCATTCGACTTCGGTAATCTTGTGTTCTTTCAACCAATCGGTGAGCTGGTCGAGGTTGGTACTCATAAATACCTCAGGGTTTTATTGTCCTGATCGTGATCAGGCGTTCCAGACGCATTGGCGTCATGATGTACAACTCGTTTCGGCAGACGCCGATTAGGGGTAAGGTGACAGCTGCGGGGCCGGATTTCCAGACGGCCACGGTCACACCGACGACGCCGTTATAGTGGTAATGTCCAGCGTTGAGAGTAGAGCAGACTGGCTTCGATAGCCGTTCAGGGATGTCGCAATACGTGGCAACCCACCACGAGCACCGATATCACAGGCATGATGAGCGCTGTAAGGACTTGATAGTCGCGTATCGACCAGGGAAAGGTGAAGCATTTGACCCCCCGCTATTGTTGCTCTACTGGGTTGAGATCGAGCTTAGCCTCGTTCATTTTTTTATACAACAACCCGTTAAGAATAGAAGACAGGCCGCTCTAGCTCATATTTAGAAGCGGTCAGAAACGGAATAAAACGCCCTAAATAGCAGCAAAAAAGGCCATATGGCGCAGTTTTAGGGCAAAAAAGGCTCTATTGACTTCATCATGGCTTTCGGATTGACTGAGATCCGCAATCATTGATGATTGATATTTTTAACAACAAAGGTGTTGCATCATGTCGGTACCCCCGCGTGCCGTTCAGCTTAACGAAGCGAACGCGTTCCTTAAGGAACATCCTGAGGTTCTGTACGTTGACCTTCTGATTGCAGATATGAATGGTGTGGTGCGTGGCAAACGCATCGAACGCACCAGCCTCCATAAGGTTTACGAGAAGGGCATCAACCTGCCTGCCTCTTTATTTGCTCTGGATATCAATGGCTCCACGGTGGAAAGCACCGGCCTGGGCCTGGATATCGGTGATGCTGACCGAATCTGTTATCCCATCCCCGACACCCTGTGCAACGAGCCGTGGCAAAAGCGCCCTACCGCGCAATTGCTGATGACCATGCACGAACTCGAAGGCGATCCGTTTTTCGCCGACCCGCGTGAGGTATTGCGCCAGGTCGTCGCCAAATTCGACGAAATGGGCCTGACCATCTGCGCAGCGTTCGAGCTGGAGTTCTACCTGATCGATCAGGAGAACGTGAACGGTCGCCCGCAACCGCCCCGCTCGCCGATCTCCGGCAAACGCCCGCATTCGACACAGGTCTACCTGATCGACGACCTCGACGAATACGTCGACTGCCTTCAGGACATCCTAGAAGGTGCGAAGGAACAAGGCATTCCTGCCGACGCCATCGTCAAGGAAAGCGCCCCGGCCCAGTTCGAAGTCAACCTGCATCACGTCGCCGACGCGATCAAGGCGTGTGATTACGCCGTATTGCTCAAGCGCCTGATCAAGAACATCGCCTACGATCACGAGATGGACACGACCTTCATGGCCAAGCCCTATCCGGGTCAGGCGGGTAATGGTCTGCACGTTCACATCTCGATTCTGGATCGCGATGGCAAGAACATCTTCACCAGCGAGGATCCCGAGCAGAACGCCGCATTGCGTCACGCAATCGGCGGTGTGCTCGAGACCCTGCCGGCACAAATGGCCTTCCTGTGCCCGAACGTCAACTCGTACCGCCGGTTTGGTGCGCAGTTCTATGTGCCCAACTCACCGACCTGGGGTCTGGATAACCGCACGGTCGCCGTTCGCGTACCGACCGGCACCGCCGATGCGGTACGTATCGAACACCGCGTTGCCGGTGCCGATGCCAACCCGTATCTGGTGATGGCTTCTGTCCTGGCCGGCGTGCACCACGGCCTGGTCAACAAGGTCGAGCCTGGCGCCCCGGTAGAAGGCAACTCCTACGAACAGCACGAACAGAGCCTGCCGAACAACTTGCGCGATGCATTGCGTGAGCTGGACGACAACCCGGTGATGGCCAAGTACATCGACCCGAAATACATCGATATTTTCGTGGCCTGTAAAGAGAGCGAGCTGGAAGAGTTCGAACACTCCATCTCCGACCTCGAGTACAACTGGTACCTGCATACGGTCTGATTGAGGCCGAGCAACACAAAACGCCGCAGGCTTTGAGTCTTGCGGCGTTTTTGTCTGGTGTCCCCCCCCCCCCCCCCCCCCCCCCCCCCCCCCCCCCCCCCCCCCCCCCCCCCGGACACCTATCGTTCCTCACGCTCCAGCGTGGGAATGCCGTTCTGGACGCTCTGCGTCCGATCTTGAACATGCGGTGCGGCCCGAATTTGTGACGCAGAGCGTCACGAACTGCATGCCAACGCGGAGCATTGGCACGATAAACAGTTGGATTTGTGTATACCGATGAGCGCGGAGCGTGGGAGCCATAAACGTTTGGCGACGACAGCGATTCATCCCGTCAGAATCCCTTACAATGCCCGCAGCCCACCCAAGAGCCACGCCCATGACCCGCGCCGTCACTCCTCGCAAACCTCAAGCACGCAGCCAGGCCAGAATCGATTCGATTCTCGACGCCGCACGTACGCTGCTTGCCGAACAGGGGGTGGCCAGCCTGTCGATCTACAGCGTTGCCGAGCGAGCCGGCATTCCGCCGTCCTCGGTGTACCACTTCTTCGCCAGCGTACCCGCGCTCCTTGAAGCATTGACCGCCGACATCCACGCCGCCTTTCGCGCCTCGCTGCAGGCCCCCATCGATCACGATCAGCTCACCACCTGGCGCGACCTGTCACGCATCGTCGAGCTGCGTATGCTGGCCATCTACAACGCCGACGCCGCCGCCCGGCAATTGATCCTCGCCCAGCACGGCCTGACCGAAATCAACCAGGCCGATCGACAGCACGACATTGAACTGGGGCACTTGATGCTTGAAGTGTTTGACCGCCACTTCCAGTTGCCCGTACTGCCGGATGATGTAGATGTGTTTGCGCTGGCGATGGAACTGGGGGATCGGGTGTATGCGCGGTCGGTTCAGTTACACGACGAGATTACACCGCGCATGGCCGAAGAAGGCATGCGGGTGTTTGATGCTTATCTGGGATTGTATTTGCCGGTGTTTTTGCCAAAAAGGGGAAAGTCTTTCTGAGAAATCAAGCAGCTTCAGAGAACGTTAATGGGGGTTGAAAGGAAAAAAACGCCCTCATCAAACACACTTGAAGCACGGAGTTTTTGCCGTAATGAGCTGCAAATTTCTTCAAAGACTGGAGTTCCCGATCCTGACTCGCTCGACTTTTACCCCCCATGTACTCAGCCGTATGTCGACAGGTTGCAGAGTTGAAAAACCAGGGTAGTAATGCCCCGAATCATTCCATAGCACGACTTGATTTGGTTTAGGGCGCGCGATCATACCGGCAGAAATGACCTCGCTACCTGGCGATCTGTAGCTTGCCAAAATAGCGTGATTGATACTTCGCCTCTCAAGATCCATTGACGGGTCAACCAGCAGTTCGCTTTTACTTGTAAACACGAAACGACGAGGATACGAACCGCTTACTTTTACCAAATCGTCTGCTCCCCCTATTGAGAGCACCTGGAACGGGTCGATTTCATTGGCGGCACTGAAAGAAGCAAACTCACGTGAGAACGTGCTGATTTTTCTGTTGGATAACGCAGGATACTGGCTCAGCACCGTTGCTTTCTGATTATCCATGAACTCACTTCTTCTTGAAGCTGACTCACTGCGTAAAGGCTTTGCTTGCCGCTGCAGACGCTTCAAAACTTTTCCCAGTGAACCGATTACAGGCTTCCAAACTGCTCCTGTCGGGTCTGTTCTGTCAGTGGGGTCTCCGGAACAATAGGCATAGCAATTGATCCCGCCGGCTGCAAATGGACTGAGACTGTCCGGGCTGTTAAATCGCATCAACACCGGATTGAACGCTCGGTAGCCATTACCCAAAAGATAGTGTCCGGACACCGGATCACGTAGCTCGCCGTTAAACCCCATTAAACAATCCAATCCATTTTCGGCATCGCTATAACCGTAAGCACTGTAGGCAGCAGACTCGATGCCCGCGCCACTCACCCCGTGTAACACCGAACCCGGTTGATCGGTCGCCAACAGGCTCGTTTCATTGCCGGTAACCGAGTGCTTTTGTTGGGCCAGTAACTGCTCGTCATGACCAAAAATCGTATGCCGAATCGCCCCCTGGATATGCGTGGCCAGACGGCTCTTGCAGTAGAAGCGTAGCGCAGCGCCCTGACCGGCCGGCGAGGTACTCGCCAGACGGTCAAGCGGATCGTAGCGATAGCGGCACAATACCGCTGAGGTGGTAGGCGTCATGGTGTTCTCTCGCCAGTGTTCGAGCCATCAGCTTCGACTTCAATGGCGGCATTGCCTAGCTGGCAGATCTACTAGGATCGCCCTGACGACAAACAGAAACGCCCCGGAGGGGCTTTCACCGTCAGGGGCGTTCCATTACGGCAATTACAACTTGGCAATGGAGACTTCAGTCGACTTCACGAAGGCAATCACTTCACTGCCAACGACCAGCTCCAGCTCCTTGACCGAGCGGGTGGTGATGACCGAAGTCACGACGCCCGACGCGGTCTGTACGTCGATTTCCGACAATACGTCGCCGTGGACGATTTCCTTGATGGTGCCTTTGAACTGGTTGCGAACGTTGATGGCTTTGATAGTCATGGCATGTCTTCCTTTGGGGATCAGGGTTAATTTGCCCAGCGCAATTGCGTGGGCAGTGGCGAAAACGGTTCCGGGTCGGGCGGCGAGCCAGGGAGTGCCAGCACGCGGTTGAGCACTTCGGCCTCCAGTGCGGCAAGGCGATGCGAGCCACGAACACGCGGACGTGGCAGATCGACCAGCAGATCGAGACCGATCTGCCCTTCTTCGATCAGGATCACTCGGTCGGCAATGGCCACAGCCTCGCTGACATCGTGGGTCACCAGCAGCACCGTGAAGCCATACTGGCCCCACAGCTTTTCGATCAGTTGCTGCATTTCGATCCGGGTCAGGGCATCCAGCGCGCCCAACGGCTCGTCGAGCAACAGCAGGCGCGGCTTGTGAATCAGCGCGCGGGCCAGGGCAACACGCTGCTTCTGACCACCGGACAATGCGGCAGGCCACTCGTTGGCGCGCTCGGCAAGGCCGACGGCCTCAAGCGCTTCAAGGGCCTGCGACCGCCAGTCGCCGCTCAGCCCGAGGCCGACGTTGTCGATGATCTTTTTCCAGGGCAGCAAGCGCGCTTCCTGAAACATCAATCGCGTATCTTCGCGAGCATCGTCCAATGGCGCAGAGCCGGCCAGCAACTGCCCTTGCGTCGGTTTGTCGAGGCCGGCGAGCAGGCGCAACAGGGTGCTTTTGCCGCAACCGCTACGGCCGACGATGGCAACGAACTGACTGGCAGGGATGTGCAGGTCGATGTCCTTGAGCACTTCGCGGGTGCCGAACGCTTTTTTCAGCTTGCGTACCGCCAGCGGGATGCCACGCAGCAAGTGTGGAGGTTGCTGTTTCAGACTGGTCATGCGGCACCGCCTTTGCTCACTTGATAGGCCGGGTGCCAGCGCAGGCAGACACGTTCCAGGCCTCGCGCCGCCAGATCGGCCAGCTTGCCGAGTACGGCGTACAACACAATGGCCAGCACCACGACGTCGGTTTGCAGAAATTCCCGCGCATTCATCGCCAGGTAGCCGATACCGGAGCTGGCGGAAATGGTTTCCGCGACGATCAGCGTCAGCCACATGAAGCCCAGCGCAAAGCGCACGCCGACCAGAATCGAAGGCATGGCGCCCGGCAGGATCACATGACGGAACAGGCTGAAACCTGACAGGCCGTAGCTGCGGGACATTTCTACCAACGCAGGATCGATGTTGCGGATGCCGTGGTAGGTGTTCAGATAAATCGGGAACAGGGTGCCGAGCGCGACAAGGAATATCTTGGCGGTCTCATCGATACCGAACCACAGGATAACCAGCGGAATCAGCGCCAGGTGCGGCACGTTGCGGATCATCTGCACCGAGCTGTCCAGCAGACGCTCACCCCATTTGCTCAGGCCGGTAATAAAGCCCAGCGCCAGACCGATGCCGCCGCCAATGGCGAAACCGATCCCGGCGCGCCAGCCGCTGATCGCCAGATGCGTCCAGATTTCGCCGCTGGCGACCAGGTTTATGCCCGCTTCGATGACCGCGCTGGGCGCGGGCAGAATGCGTGTGGATAACCAGCCGGCGCTGACCGACAGCTGCCAGACTGCCAACAACAGGACTGGAAGTGCCCAGGGCGCCAGTCGATGAACGATGCGTTGCGAAGCACTGAGGCTCATGGAGTTGTCTCCTCGAAGGGCCTGACGATCACTGTGCTTGAGCAACAGCAGCAGGAGGTGTCCAGACCACATCAGCAATGCTGAGCGGCTTTGGAATCAGCTTGAGCTGGTAGAAGGTGTCAGCGATTTTCTGCTGTGCCACCACCACCGGCGGGGTGATGAACTGCGCGCCGTAGCCCTGACGCTTGACCGAGGTCAGGGTGATGTCGGCCGGCAGCCCCAGTAACGGTGCGACCTGTCGGGTCACTTCATCGGGATTGGCCTTGGACCACTCGCCCACCGCACGGACCTCTTCGATCAGGGCCTGAATCACCTTGGGGTTTTTCTGTGCGTACGGCTTGGTCGCCAGATAGAACTGATGGTTGTCGACAATGCCGCTGCCGTCTTTCAAGGTCCGCGCCTGCAGTTGCTTTTCAGCAGCGGCCAGGTACGGGTCCCAGATGACCCAGGCATCCACGCTGCCCCGCTCGAAAGCGGCACGCGCATCGGCCGGAGGCAGAAAGACGGTCTGGATATCGGTGTATTTCAGACCAGCATCTTCCAGCGCCTTGACCAGCAGGTAATGGACGTTCGAGCCTTTATTGAGGACGACTTTTTTGCCTTTCAGGTCTTTGACCGAGGTAATCGGGGAGTCTTTGGGCACCAGGATGGCTTCACTGGTCGGCGCTGGCGGCTCGTAGGCGACATACAGCAGGTCCGCGCCTGCGGCCTGGGCGAAGACCGGCGGTGTTTCGCCAGTGACGCCGAAGTCGATGGAGCCTACGTTCAAACCTTCAAGCAGCTGCGGGCCGCCAGGGAACTCGGTCCACTGGACTTTCACGCCCTGTTCGGCCAGACGCTTTTCCAGCGAACCCTTGGCCTTGAGCAGCACCAGCGTGCCGTACTTCTGGTAACCGATGCGCAGATCTTCCGCGTGGGCCTGAGTGACCGCACCAAGAGCGACCGCAGCAGCAAACAGCGCGACAAGGCCTCGACGCAAAATGACAGTGCGCATATGCGCTCCTTTACCTATTTGAAGTGGTCCCCTGCTCGACCATTGAGGAAGGAGCAAGGTGGGAATAGGCACGACATTAGCAGCCATTTTTTATATCTATAAATCTTATTTATTCATTTAGTTATTCCATAAATGAATATATAAAAGTCTCGCTGGTAGCCAGCTGCGTCCGATCCTGACTTTGCAGCGCGACGAAGATTTGTGACGCAGAGCGTCACCCACGGCATTCCCACGCTGGAGCGTGAGGAACGATAATCTCGACTATCTTGCCCGTGCTCCGCTCCGCGTCCGATCCTGACTCTGCGGCGCGACGAAGATTTTTGACGCAGCGTCACCCACGGCTTTCCCACGCTGGAGCGTGAGGAACGAGAGTCTCGACATCGCGCTCATGCTCTGCGTCCGCGCTTGATCGCGCGCATAGCAGGCGGCCATGGGGGAGTAATAAAAAAGGGCCGATAAATCGGCCCGAATAACCCCACGCTTGGTAGCTCGAAAATCAGCGGTTTGGCTGTGGTGTCAGGCGCAGGTAAGGCGTGACCGCCTTGTAGCCCTTGGGAAAGCGTTGCTTGATCTCGGCTTCGTCCTTGATCGACGGCACGATCACTACGTCATCACCGTCCACCCAGTTGGCGGGCGTAGCGACCTTGTAGTTGTCGGTCAATTGCAGGGAGTCGATGACGCGCAGAATCTCGTGGAAGTTACGCCCGGTGCTGGCCGGATAGGTGATCGTCAGACGCACCTTTTTGTTCGGGTCGATCACGAACAGCGAGCGCACAGTCAGCGTGTCGTTGGCATTGGGATGAATCAGGTCGTACAGGTCGGAAACCTTGCGATCAGCGTCGGCCAGAATCGGGAAGTTGACCAGGGTGTTTTGCGTGGTGTTGATGTCGTCGATCCACTTGATGTGCGAATCGACCGGGTCCACCGACAGCGCAATGGCTTTCACGCCGCGCCTGGCGAACTCGTCTTTCAATTTGGCAGTAAAACCCAGCTCGGTGGTGCACACCGGCGTGAAGTCAGCCGGATGAGAAAACAACACACCCCAGCTGTCGCCGAGCCATTCATGAAAACGGATACGACCCTCGCTGGATTCCTGCTCGAAGTCAGGGGCGATGTCGCCAAGTCGCAGTGTCATGGTGTTGCTCCTTGTCTGTATCGGGTAGGCCTTGGTATAGCACTACTGTGCGCCCTGTCGAGAGAAGTTAAAAAGAATAAATAATGCGCCTCATAGACCTGCCAGGAATATCAAAAAACAGGCAAAAGAAACCCCGCACGGGGCGGGGTTCCTTTCAGCTTCAATACACTTACATGAAGTTGTAGGTGTAGTTGAAGATCAGACGGGTTTGATCAGCATCAACAGCGCCGTTGAGGCCGCCATCAGCACGGTAGTTCCCGCGACGCAACGAAGTGCCCAAGCCTTTCAATGGACCGCTCTGTACCACGTAGTCAACGCGCACATCGCGTTCCCACTCAGAATACTCGTTGCCGAACGAAGTGGTACCACGTGCGCCTTTGATGTCATCACCGTAGAGGTAAGCAAGGGATGCTTTAAGGCCTGGAACGCCAACCTTGGCGAAGTCATACGAGTACTGACCGAACGTGGTGTTTTCACCCGCACGGTTGAAGCCGTTGATCATCGAGTCAGTGAACAGGTAGAAACTCGAACCACCGTTGCCTTCGGAACTGGAGCGGCTGGTGCCGTTTTTGGTAACACTACCCTGACCCAGGTAAACCATACCGCCGTCATCACCAACCTGCTGATGGCCAACCATCAATGCATGGCCGCCCAACGAGTAAGTGAACATGGCGGACCAGGTGGTGTTGTCTACTTCACCAGCTTTTTTGGCATAACCGCTATTGTTGTTGAAACTGTAGCCAGTTGCGCCGCTACTGTTTTTACCATCAGAGCTGCTGTTGAAATAACGCAGGTCAGTCTTGAAGGACTGGTTGTCGCTGATCGGATAAACATGAACCAGACCCAGGAAGTGTTGCTTGTAGAAGTCTTCCAGGTTGGCGTAGTAGTACTGCAGGGTCAGGTCTTTGGTGACTTTCCAGTCTGCGCCAGCGAAACGGAACTGGTCGCTCGTCTCGGTAGCGCCAGCAACGGACAGGTCAGTCCAGTTGCTCGAAGCGCGGCCGATGGACTTGCTCAACTGACCAGCAGTGAAGGTAACGTTGTCCAGATCCTTGGAAGTCAGGATGCCGCCCTGGAAAGCCTGAGGCAGAAGACGACCGTCGTTGCTGACCAGAATTGGCAGGTTAGGCGCCAATGCGTTACCGACTTTCAGCTCGGTTTTCGAGAAGCGTACCTTGCCGTTGGCGCCCAGACGGCTCCACTCGTCAACTGAAGAACCGTCAGTGTCAGAAGGCG
Organism: Pseudomonas congelans; assembly: GCF_900103225.1. Classification (GTDB taxonomy): domain Bacteria; phylum Pseudomonadota; class Gammaproteobacteria; order Pseudomonadales; family Pseudomonadaceae; genus Aquipseudomonas; species Aquipseudomonas congelans. The sequence goes on from NZ_FNJH01000010.1 coordinate 24,210, forward strand.
AGATGGCACCGTTCACTGCGTGATGGCCACGGCCACCATCAAGATGAACGCCCACCAGACCTTGCAGGTCAAGACCAAAACCAACAGTGCCCTGAGTAAAGCCCGACAGGTAGTCAAACTTCAAACCAGTAGCGGTCTCACGATTGTTGGCCGAGCCAGGCTCACGCTGGTCGTTGTCAAAATACAGAGTACGAGAACTAACGGACGCTTTGCTGTCTTCCAGGAAACCAGCTGCACCGGCCTGCTGAGCCAATACACCAACGGTTACGGCCAAGGCCAGGGTGGACTTCTTCATTACTACGCTCCTCGTGAATCTAATTTTTTATGTCTCTGGTGCCGGGCGTTGCCCTGACCCAGAGATATTGCGAAAGGCGACAGTCCCGACCTGGAGGTCAATGGTTTCTGTACACCCCGACTTTTGACTAGACCGCGTATGTCATTGGCCGCACGTCAGTGAAACTTCTTCATGCCTAAAAGGAAGCGTTTCTTCATTTCCTAAGAACAATCAGGCATATGTCACAACTCGTGTCAGCCAAGACGTCACGGAGTGTATCGACCTAATTGTGTAATTCCCAAAATTTATTTTGATACCGTTCGTCAGATCGTTTGGTTTTGTGCCACTGACCAGCCAAACCGAAGCCGGTCGGTCATAATCCCTCACGACAGCGCGCCATTTGCCTTCCGGCAAAAGCCTTTCAAAACGGGCACTTCAGAGAGGTTAGTGATGAAATATGACAGTTGTCACCACTTTGACGGCTAGCGCTGCCAAGCCACGAAATATTTTCCAAAAACCACTTAAAACGCCCTTTTTCAGTACTTTTCAGCGCCCGAAACACGCGCTGAACTGTAGTCGAGGTGAACAAAAAAGCAATTTTGTTGTCTGGAGCCCACCCTCTCGGCTGATCGGCCGATGCGCGGAGGGCTCTCGATGTGCAGTCGCTAGAGGAAAATCTCTGCACGCCGATGCTTGAAGTCAGGTCTACGCGCGCAGTCATCTAGGCTGATACCTGGCAGGTTCAGCCTCATTAATGCATCAGTATGGGTGTGTGCATCGTTGCGGTGCGCAAATAGGGTGCATGTCCTGACGACGCACAGCCGAGGCTGCCGTAGCATTCAGGGTTCAGGCTGGTGTCATCAGCCACTCATGGAAGACAGGGAACTGATCGGCCATGATTTTGTAAAAATTAATAAATATTCATTAAATTCAATTACTTGAGTAATCGAAAGCTTTCTTTCCATCAGAAATACTTAATTGAATATGACTAATCGGGCCCGCTCTTTCGGATTAACTCTCAAAACTGGCACGCCCCCTGCAATAGGTATTACATCACCAGTTTTGGGGACCTTGGTACAGGCAGGCCGGGGATTCCCCTCTTTTATTCCTCCCGGAGACTGACCTCCAGTCTCCAGCGCCCGTCCACCTTCTCAGTGCGCCAGTCGCCATGAAGTGGGCGGGCTGCCAGGAGCGTCAGCACCAACCCCTTCTCTCCTCGTTCCACCTTCCAGCGCGCAACCCGATTGTCGAACCTCAGTTGGCCCGTCCACGGCTGCCCTGAAGCATCGACGTTGAGTACCACCGCGCCATCGACTGTCGCGCCGCGATACTTTGGTTCTTCGTTGAACCACAGCGCCAGACCGGCAGGCAACTCTTCGATCTGCTCCAGCTGGACCGGATCAGGCTGCTGCAGGCGGCCGATAATCGTGCCCACGGTAAACCCGAGAATCGCGATGGAACCAAGAACACGCGGCCATAGCTTCGGTCTCGGGTCCTCTTCAAGGGTAGAATGCATCCCGTCCTTTCGTTCGGAGCCGTGCATGTTTCACGTCATCCTTTTTCAACCAGAAATTCCGCCGAATACCGGCAATGTCATCAGGCTATGCGCCAATAGTGGCTGCACCCTGCATTTGATCGAACCCTTGGGTTTCGAGCTGGACGACAAGCGCCTGCGCCGTGCCGGGCTCGACTATCACGAGTATGCCACGCTGCAGACACATGCTGACCTGGCAAGCTGTCTGGAGAAGATAGGCAACCCAAGGTTGTTCGCCTTCACCACCAAAGGCTCGCGCCCTTTTCATGATGCGAGCTTTGAGCCAGGCGATGCCTTTCTGTTCGGCCCGGAAAGCCGCGGCCTGCCCGCCGATATCCTCGACTCGCTGAGCAGCGAGCATCGCCTGCGACTGCCCATGCGAGAAGGCTGCCGCAGTCTGAACCTGTCCAACACCGTCGCTGTGGCGGTTTATGAGGCGTGGCGCCAGCACGGGTTTGCTTAGGCCTCAGTGCGGGGCTTTGCTGCGCCATATGCCTGTTATCTGACTGACACTCGTGCCAATGCTACGCGTTGGCATGGATTGGGTGACGAGTTGCGTTACACAGCGGTTCTGCGATGCCAGGTGGATTGGGGGTCGACTCAGGTCACCTTTTCGCCCCTCGGCGACTCACTTTGATGGGGCCAAAGTAAGCAAAGCCCGCAGCTCCGTTTCCGGCCCGACTTCGTCGGGTTCCTTCGCCCTGTCACTGATCCGGGGGTCGCCGCAACGGGCCATCCATGGCCCGGTGCGGCTAGCCTGGCGTCCTGCCAGGCTCCCCCCGGATCAGCGCCAGGACTCAGCCGTCACTTACGTCGCACTCTGCGTCGTCAGTGAAATCGCGATAAAAAGCATACAGACAGCATGCACGACGATGTGCGCGGTCAGCCGCTGCTGTTTGAACAGGCACAAAAAAGCGCCCCGAAAGGCGCTTTTTGCTTGCAGCGGTAACGCTTACTGAACAGTCGGCGTTTCGCCAGCTTCCTGCATGCGTTGCAGTTCTTGCGCGTACAGGGCGTCGAAGTTCACCGGAGCCAGCATCAGCGCAGGGAACGAACCACGTACGACCAGGTTGTCGATGGCTTCACGAGCGTAAGGGAACAGGATGTTCGGGCAGAATGCGCCGAGGGTGTGGCTCATTGCGCCGTCGTCCAGGCCCTTGATCAGGAAGATACCGGCCTGTTGCACTTCAACGATGAAGGCAACTTCGTCGCCATTGTTGACGGTCACGGACAGGGTCAGCACGACTTCGTAGAAATCGCCTTCCAGCTGCTTCTGACGTGTGTTGAGGTCCAGGCTGACGGTCGGCGTCCACTCCTGGCGGAAGATCGCCGGGCTTTTTGGCGCTTCGAACGACAGGTCGCGAACGTAGATACGCTGCAGGGAGAATTGTGGGCCGTTTTCTTCGTTGGCAACAGCGTCGTTGTTCGGTTGGTCGGTCATCTCGGATCCTTGTCAGATTAGGCTGAAAGAGTAAGGGGTATCAGGCCAGCAGCGCATCGAGCTTGCCGGCACGCTCCAGAGCAAACAGGTCGTCGCAGCCGCCCACGTGGGTCGAGCCGATCCAGATCTGCGGTACGGAAGTACGACCGGCCTTCTTGGTCATTTCGGCTCGCAGCTGTGGCTTGCCGTCGACCCGGATTTCCTCGAAGGCCACGCTCTTGCTCTGCAAAAGCTGTTTGGCACGGATGCAATACGGGCAGTAGTCGCTGGAATAGACGATGACTTGAGCCATGTTCACTTCACCAGAGGAAGGTTATCGCCGCGCCAGCTGGAAATACCGCCGGACAGCTTGGCCGCCTTGAAGCCGGACTTGAGCAGCTCGCGGGCGGTGGTGCCAGCATGCTGCCCCATTGCATCGACTATGATCAACGTCTTGTCCTTGTATTTCTCCAGTTCGGCGGTACGGGTCAGTACCTTGTCCTGGGGGAAATTCAGGGAGCCGACGATGTGCCCTGCGGTGTAATCCTTCTTCGAGCGCACGTCGATGACCACGCCCTGATCGCTGTTGACCAGCGCGGTCAGCTCGCGAGTGCTAAGGCTGGCGCCGCCCTTGCTCATTTCGTAAGCAATCAGCAGTCCCAGCAGAATGACGAAGGCACCGGTGATCAAATAGTGGTTAGTGGCGAATTCAAGCAGGTGAGCAACCATCAGTAGGTTCCAGGGCGTTAAAATGTCGGCCAGTATACACAGCAGCCAAGGTCGGCCAAAGTCCGTACGGCAGTGACGCCGTTTGAACTTGTCCTTAAAATGCCGTTCCCTTGTACTTTGTTCATCTCTTTATCCAATCAGCATCGAGTGGGTTCTATGACTGCCACGCCAAAACCTCTGGTTCTTATCATCCTGGATGGCTTCGGACACAGCGAAAGCCACAAGGGCAATGCCATTCTGGCCGCGAAGATGCCCGTCATGGATCGCCTTTACCAAACCATGCCCAATGGCCTGATTTCCGGGTCGGGCATGGATGTCGGCCTGCCGGACGGGCAGATGGGCAACTCCGAGGTCGGGCACATGAACCTGGGTGCCGGCCGCGTGGTGTATCAGGACTTCACTCGGGTGACCAAAGCGATTCGCGATGGCGAGTTCTTCGAAAACCCGACCATCTGCGCCGCTGTGGATAAAGCCGTCAGCGCCGGCAAGGCCGTGCACATCATGGGCCTGCTGTCCGATGGCGGCGTGCACAGCCACCAGGATCATCTGGTTGCGATGGCGGAACTGGCGGTCAAACGCGGTGCAGAAAAAATCTACCTTCATGCTTTCCTCGACGGTCGCGACACACCACCGCGCAGCGCGAAGAAATCCCTTGAGCTGATGGACGCAACCTTCGCCCGCCTGGGCAAGGGCCGCACTGCCACGATCGTCGGCCGTTACTTCGCCATGGACCGTGACAACCGTTGGGACCGGGTTTCCTCCGCCTATAACCTGATCGTCGACAGCACCGCCGATTTCCACGCAGACAGCGCCGTTGCCGGGCTCGAAGCCGCCTACGCACGCGACGAGAACGACGAGTTCGTCAAAGCCACCCGCATCGGCGACGCCGCCCGCGTGGAAGATGGCGACGCTGTGGTGTTCATGAACTTCCGCGCCGACCGCGCCCGTGAACTGACCCGCGTATTCGTCGAAGACGACTTCAAGGACTTCGAGCGCGCCCGCCAGCCGAAGGTCAACTATGTGATGCTGACCCAGTACGCGGCCAGCATCCCTGCGCCGTCCGCTTTTGCTGCGGGCAGCCTGAAAAACGTGTTGGGCGAGTACCTGGCCGCCAACGGCAAGACTCAGCTGCGCATTGCCGAAACCGAGAAATATGCCCACGTCACCTTCTTCTTCTCCGGCGGCCGTGAAGAACCGTTCCCGGGTGAAGAGCGCATTCTGATTCCGTCGCCGAAAGTCGCTACCTACGACCTGCAGCCGGAAATGAGCGCGCCGGAAGTGACCGACAAAATTGTCGATGCCATCGAACATCAGCGTTACGACGTGATCGTCGTCAACTACGCCAACGGCGACATGGTTGGCCACAGCGGGATCATGGAAGCCGCGATCAAGGCCGTGGAATGCCTGGACGTGTGCGTCGGACGCATTACCGAGGCGCTGGAGAAAGTCGGTGGTGAGGCGCTGATTACCGCTGACCACGGCAACGTCGAGCAGATGACCGACGACTCCACCGGACAGGCGCACACCGCACACACGTCTGAGCCGGTGCCATTTGTTTACGTCGGCAAACGCCAGCTGAAAGTTCGCCAGGGCGGTGTTCTGGCCGATGTCGCGCCGACCATGCTGCACCTGCTGGGCATGGAGAAGCCGCAGGAAATGACCGGCCACTCGATCCTTGTGAACGAGTAATCCGGTAAAAACCGGCCTTTAGCCACCAGGCAAGGCCGGTTTTTTATGTTTCAGGCCTCAAAGCAGTGGCTGCGAGGCGTTTTTTTTGCAGCGCATGGCGGGCATACTAGGCCTGACATTTTTTCTCACAATTCCTCGGTATCGCCCACCCACATGCTTCGCGCCTTGATTGCCCTTGCTCTGATCTGCCTGCTCAATCCGGCGTTTGCCGAAGACGAGCGTGTGCAAACCCAAAAACAGATAGATGCTGCGCGTCAGGATGTGACGGAGCTGCAAAAAGTCCTGGGCAAGCTTCAGGAAGAACGTGCAGGCGTCCAGAAGGACCTGCGCACCACTGAAACCGAAATGGGCAAGTTGGAAAAGCAGGTCGAGGTCCTGCAAAAGGAACTAAAAAAGACGGAAACCGAGCTGCAAAAGCTCGACAGTGAAAAAAAGAAACTGAACAGCGCCCGCGTTGAACAGCAACGCCTGATCGCCATCCAGGCCCGCGCCGCTTACCAGAGTGGCCGTCAGGAATACCTTAAGCTGCTGCTCAACCAGCAACACCCCGAGAAGTTCGCCCGAACCCTCACGTATTACGATTACCTGAGCCAGGCGCGCCTGGAGCAGCTACGCAACTTCAATGAAACCCTGCGCCAGCTTGCCAATGTCGAAAAAAACATCGACCTGCAACAGGCCCAACTGCTGGTGCAGAAAAGCAGTCTGGACAGCCAGAGCGAAGAACTGGCCAAGGTTCGCCAGGAACGTCAGCAGGCGCTGGCCAAGCTGAATCAGGACTACAAGGCCCGCGACCAGAAACTGCAGGCCCGTCAGCAGGATCAGGCCGACCTGGCCAAAGTCCTCAAGACCATCGAGGAAACCCTGGCCCGCCAGGCGCGTGAAGCCGAAGAAGCTCGCCAGAAGGCCCTGGTTGCAGCCCGCGAGGCGGAGGAGAAGCGTCAGCGCGAAGCTGAAGCCGTTGCTCGTAATAACAGCAGCAACAGTAGTAGAAAAAGCGATGATGAACCGGCACCGCGTCGCCCGGTCAAAGCCCCCGGCGCAGTCGTTTCCAGTGCCGGTGTTTCCTACGGCGGACCTTTTGCAGAGGCCAAGGGAAAACTTCCATGGCCTATCGATGGTCGACTGCTTGCGCGTTTCGGTGAAGCCCGCGGTGATGACGAACGGACCAAATGGGACGGTGTCATGATCAGCGCCGCAGCCGGAAGCCAGGTACGTGCCGTGCATGGCGGACGAGTGGTGTTCGCCGACTGGTTGCGCGGTGCCGGGCTTCTGGTCATTCTCGATCATGGCAACGGTTATCTGACCCTTTACGGGCATAACCAGAGCCTGCTCAAGTCGGCAGGTGACATTGTAAAAGCCGGTGAAGCGATTTCCACGGTCGGCAATAGTGGCGGTCAGGACACGGCAGCGTTGTACTTTGCTATTCGTCAGCAGGGTCGCCCCAGCGATCCGGCCCAATGGTGCCGCACTCAAGGATAAGTCGGCGTCAATATCTGTAGGAGTTCGTTAGACATGCTGCATTTGTCCCGCCTCACCTCGCTGGCCCTGGCAATTGCCATCGTTATCGGCGCGCCTCTGGCGCAAGCTGCCGAAAAGACCGCGCCAGCCACGCCTGCAGCAGTCTCGCCCGCCAAAACCAATGCCGCCGCAAAGCCACCGCTGCCGCTCGACGAGTTGCGCACCTTTGCCGAGGTCATGGACCGGGTCAAGGCGGCCTATGTGGAGCCGGTGGACGACAAGACCCTGCTGGAGAACGCCATCAAAGGCATGCTTAGCAACCTTGATCCGCACTCCGCCTACCTCGGCCCGGAAGATTTCCAGGAGCTGCAGGAAAGCACCAGCGGCGAGTTCGGTGGGCTGGGCATCGAAGTCGGCGTCGAGGACGGTTTCGTCAAGGTGGTTTCGCCCATCGACGACACACCGGCTTCCAAGGCGGGCATCGAGGCAGGCGACCTGATCGTGAAGATCAACGGTACGCCGACCCAGGGCCAGAACATGCAGGAAGCGGTCGACAAGATGCGCGGCAAGATCGGCGAAAAAATCACCCTGACGCTGGTCCGCGATGGCGGCACGCCGTTTGACGTGACCCTGGCGCGGGCAACCATTCAGGTCAAGAGCGTCAAGGCGCAGATGCTGGAAAATGGCTACGGCTATATCCGCATCACTCAGTTCCAGGTCAAGACCGGTGACGAAGTCGGCAAGGCGCTGGCCAAGTTCCGCAAGGACAACGGCAAGAAAATGAGCGGCCTGATTCTCGACCTGCGCAACAACCCGGGCGGCGTGCTGCAATCGGCGGTGCAGGTGGCGGACCACTTCCTCACCAAAGGCCTGATCGTCTACACCAAGGGCCGTATCGCCAACTCCGAGCTGCGCTTCTCGGCAGACCCGGCAGACGCCAGCGAAGGCGTGCCTCTGGTGGTGCTGATCAACGGCGGCAGCGCCTCGGCATCGGAAATCGTTGCCGGCGCCCTGCAAGACCAGAAACGCGGCATCCTGATGGGTACTGACACCTTCGGCAAAGGCTCGGTGCAGACCGTCCTGCCGCTGAATAACGATCGCGCCTTGAAGATCACCACAGCGTTGTACTACACGCCGAACGGCCGCTCGATCCAGGCTCAAGGCATCAACCCGGACATCGTGGTACGTCGGGCCAAGGTCACCAACGAAGCGGACGGCGAGAACTACAAGGAAGCCGACCTGCTGGGTCACCTGGGCAATGGCAACGGCGGCGCGGACAAACCGACCGTCAAGAGCGGCGCAGCAGCCAAGGCGCGTCCGCAGGATGACGACTTCCAGCTCAGCCAGGCGCTCAGCCTGCTGAAAGGGCTGAGTATCACCCGCGGCAATTGACGGATGCGCTTTCTAGCTCTGCTACTGCTGACCCTCTCGATCACTGGCGCTGCTCATGCAGCGCCAGCCGAGAACAGCGGCAAACCGCCCAAGGCTTACCTGAGCCTGATCATCGACGACCTTGGCCAGAATCCGCAGCGCGACAGCCGCACACTCGCGCTTCCCGGCCCGGTCACCCTGGCGATCATGCCCGACACCCCGCATGCCACCGAGTTTGCCCGCGAAGCCCATCGCGCAGGCAAGACGGTCATGCTGCATATGCCCATGGACCCCGCGACCGGTCCTTACGCCTGGCATCCCGAGCTGCCACTGCCCGAGCTGGAAAGCCGTCTCAATGCCGCCCTGCTGAAGGTGCCGTATGCAGCCGGCATCAATAACCACATGGGCAGCCGGATGACCGCCGAGCCGGTCGCCATGACCTGGCTGATGGCCGAGCTGCAGCGCCGTCACCTGTTTTTCGTGGACAGCCGCACCAGCGCGAAAACCGTGGCGGCCGCCGAGGCGCAGCGTATCGGGCTGGCCAGCGTCTCGCGGGACGTATTCCTGGATGACGAACGCACCGCAGAAGCCATCACCCGCCAATTGCAGACCGCGATAAAAATCGCCCGCAAATATGGCTCGGCCGTGGTTATCGGCCACCCCTACCCGGTCACGCTGGACGTGCTGGAACGCGAACTGCCCAACCTCAAGGCACAAGGCGTCGAATGGATCGACCTGCGCAGCATGATCAGCGAACGCGGCAATCAGGCGAGTGCGGCGCATGGCAAGAATGGCGTGTATCGCTGATCGCGCCTCTTGCGCGTCAGCACTTTCCATACGTTAAGTCCGGCAAATCTGCTTTCCGTGTCCACCACTGTTTCAGCCTTGATAAACGTGTCAATTCCGGCTTAAAGGAAGGTGTTCCCATGACGGGGACCCAGACACATTTATCAGGGATTGATGATGAAACCGACCATGATGACGGGGGCGTGCTGCGTTGCGGCACTGCTGCCTTTTTCCATCCACGCCACACCTGCCGACCTGGGCGAAGGGCTGATGGCTCTCGCGCCTTCCACAGCGCTGCTCAACGCCGACGGCTCGCGCGACCACTGGAACGGCATCGGCCGTATCAACAGCAGGTCAGGGTCAAACTGTACGGCGACGCTGATCGATAGCCGAAGTGTCGACAGCCCGTCTGATGCGCCCGCCTATGTACTCACCAGCGGTCACTGTATCAATCGTCAGAATGGCCTGATCATCACCTATGGCGAAGTCGAAGGCAGCGTGCATTTCAACTTCTTCACCGACACAAAGGCCCGCAGCTATCCATTGAAACGCGTCAGCTGGAGCAGCATGCAGGGTGTGGACCTGGCGGTTGTCGAATTGCAGCCCACGCTTGAAACGCTCGTCAACGACGGTATTCAGCCAGTCAGGCTCGCTGCAGAGATGCCCGAACAGGGTCGCGATATCCTGTGGGTGGGCGCACCGCTCGACAAGGATACCGGGCATCTGCGCATGGCGGCCTGTGTTCACCAGACGTCGGAGGTGATCATGGAGCAGCCTTGGGTCTGGCGTCACACCGCACGCAATCAATGCCGTGATGTCGATACGGGCGCCTCCGGCAGTCCGCTGCTGACCCGTGACAACGGCGAGCTCTATGCGGTCATGAACCTCACCAACCAGGCCTCGTCGGATAACCCGACCGAAGACCTCAGTGATGAAATACCCGGCTTTCCGCCCATGGTCGCCGACAGTAACTATGGCAACCCGGTCACGCTGCTGAAGAAGTGTTTCGTCAGCGGCGCGTTGAGTACCGATCCGGCAGTCTGCGACCTGTTTCCAGCCTTCTCGGTCGATTTCGAAACGCTGGGCCGCCAGCCCGCAAGGCTTGCCAGGGTGCAACTGGATGCCGAAGGCAGGAATGTCTACCCATCCTGGGACTTGCGCTTTATGGTCGACACGCCCTTGTATCGCTACAAGAAGGTCGATTCGGCCATGCAGTGCGAAGACCCTGTGGGTTACAGCCACACAATCAGCTCGGAAAACGCGGCCATTGATGACCTTGTCGATCAGCAGATCGGCATCAACTGGCTGTGCATGGTCGGCGTATCTTCTGCCGAGCAACGCTCCAGCGTCGGCCTGATGCGCAACGCACTGACGCTTACGATAGAGCTGCAAGCAGCAGGTCCTACCCCGGAACCGCACGTGCAGATCGGCAAAAACCGATCTGGCGCGACAACGGTCACTTGGTCGCACGAGCACCGGCTGATCGACCACTACACGGTCAAAATGGGCCAGCCGGACACCACCGACTGTTCCGCTCCTGAAGGTTTCAAGCCGCAATTTCGCGATCTGGTATTACGCGCGAAGTCGTTGCCGTTGAAGATCTGCACCTACGCCCACGACATCAACGGTCAGCCATCCGCCTTGCGCGAAGACATAATCGCGTCGCCCGCTGAAGGCTGAGCGGTTACTGGTAGCGCGCCTTGACGGCGTCGATCCAGCCCTCGGCGCGCATCTGGTCGAGGGCCTTTTGCAGGCGATTGACAACCTCGTCAGGCGTGCTCTTGTTGACCGCCAGGTAGAGTTCGGCGCTGTTGAAACGCAGCGCTGTCTTGAAGCCCGTGACGCCCTCCAGTTTCGCCAGATAGCGGCCCACGGGATCGCCTACCGCCCACAGGTCGATCTGACCGTTGGCGAGCTTTTTCACGTTATCGCGGTCACGCAGCATCAGAATCGGGTTCAGGCCCATGGTGTTCAGACGTTCGCCGATGGCATCGCCTTTGTAAGCGCCAATCTTGTAATCCCTGGCCTGCTCCAGCGACGTCAAAGTGATCGGGCTGTCACCGCGCGCCAACATGATCCAGTCGTAGGAACCTACCGGGCCGACCCATTTGAAGAGGTTTTCACGTTCGGGCAGGCGGGTCGTGGAAAACACGCCGTAGCCGGGCTTTTCCAGAGCCAGTTTGTAGACACGGTCCCACGGAAAGCGCAGCGTCATGCTGTAGCCGATATTCGCGCGCTTGAACATCTCGCGCACCACCTCGGCGGCGATACCGTCGATGTTGTTTTCCTGCGCGAAATTCTTGCCGTCGACCGCCATGTTGAACGGCGGGAAGTTCTCGGTCAGCAACACCATGGAATAAGGCGTCGACTCGCTGGCCCGGACACCTTCACTCGACAAGACACCGACCCCGATCAGTGCAAGCAATAGGCGTTTGAACATGTTCCGGCACTCGATCGTGAACGACGCATGCAGAGTGCCGTGAACCCGGCGTACTGTCTAGCGCGCTGTCCGGCGATGTCGCTTACAGGCAATAGTCGAATGCCACAGGGCTGAAACAAAGCGAGCGCCGGCTGTTTCAAACACTTGGTCTGAAACAGGCGGCGCCCGCTTTTATGCGCAGTGACTTAGCGCACGACAATCCCGCGGCTGGCCATGTAAGCCTTGGCCTCGGGGACCGTGTATTCGCCAAAGTGGAAAATACTCGCCGCCAGCACAGCACTGGCGTGGCCCTCGATGACACCGGCAGCCAGGTGCTCAAGGTTGCCGACACCGCCGGAAGCAATCACCGGAATACCCAGCGCATCGCTGATGGCGCGCGTGACGCCCAGGTCGAAGCCGTTCTTCATGCCGTCCTGATCCATGCTGGTCAGCAGGATTTCGCCAGCGCCCAGGTCTTCCATCTTTTTCGCCCAGAGCACCGCGTCCAGCCCGGTGGGTTTGCGCCCGCCGTGGGTGAAGATTTCCCAGCGCGGGGTTTCGCCCGGACCGGAGACCTTCTTGGCGTCGATAGCGACCACGATGCACTGCGACCCGAAACGCGAGGCTGCTTCACCGACGAACTCGGGGTTGAACACCGCGGCCGTATTGATCGAAACCTTGTCGGCACCGGCATTGAGCAGGTTGCGGATGTCCTGCACGGTACGCACGCCACCGCCTACGGTCAGCGGGATGAACACCTGACTGGCCATGCGCTCGACGGTATGCAGCGTGGTGTCACGGCCATCGACGCTGGCGGTGATGTCGAGGAAAGTGATTTCGTCGGCACCCTGCTCATCGTAACGACGAGCGATTTCCACCGGATCGCCTGCATCCCGGATGTTCTCGAACTTGACGCCCTTGACCACTCGACCGTTGTCGACGTCCAGGCAAGGGATGATGCGTTTGGCTAGGGCCACAGGGTCAATCTCCAGCTGTTCAGCGTTGTTCGCGGTCGCAGAGCGCCTGAGCTTCGGCCACATCCAGCGTGCCTTCATAAATCGCACGGCCGGTGATTGCACCGATGATGCCCGGAGCCTTCGCATTCAGCAGCGCCTGGATATCGCCGAGGTTGTGAATGCCACCCGAAGCGATCACCGGGATCCGCGTGGCAGCCGCCAATGCCGCGGTAAACGGAATGTTGCAGCCCTGCATCATGCCGTCTTTGGCGATGTCGGTGTAGACAATGGCCGACACGCCATCGGCCTCGAAACGCTTGGCCAGATCGATGACCTGCACCGAGCTGACTTCAGCCCAGCCGTCGGTGGCGACGAAACCATCCTTGGCATCCAGACCGACAATCACCTTGCCGGGAAACGCACGGCAGGCTTCGGCCACGAACTCGGGCTCTTTGACGGCCTTGGTGCCGATGATGACGTAGCTCACACCCGCCTTGACGTAATGCTCGATGGTTTCCAGCGAACGGATGCCGCCGCCGATCTGGATCGGCAGGTTCGGGTAGCGTCTGGCGATGGCCGTGACCACATCGCCGTTGACCGGCTGACCTTCGAACGCACCGTTCAAATCGACCAGATGCAGACGGCGGCAACCACCCTCGACCCACTTGGCGGCCATGGCCACCGGGTCATCGGAGAACACCGTGGAATCTTCCATCCGGCCCTGACGCAGACGCACGCAAGCGCCGTCCTTGAGATCGATAGCGGGGATAATCAGCATGCTTTTTCCTTGGTCAAAAAGAGCGGCAAGCTGCAACGATGCGCACTCACCCATTCTTGCTGCTTGATGCTTGCAGCTGCTTTCTAGCTAATTTTTTTCGAGTGCCCACAGGTCACTTTCGATGCTCTCGAAGCGCTCCTTGAGCTGCTGCTGAACATCGAAAATGGCGCGGTTGTAGTAATGCGGGGCAATCTCGCGCGTGAACAGCTCGAGCACTTCAGCCACTTCGAACGAGCCCAGATCCAGCTCGAAGCGCTGTGCAAACAGGCGCTTGAGCTTGTCGATCGCCTGTTGCTCGTGCTCGGGCGAGAGGGTCAGGATCGGCGGCTTGCCCTTGGCTTTGTTCATGCGCTTACCAGCGACCATCCCAGGCGGCGAAGTTCTGCAGCAACTGCAGGCCGTGGGTATGGCTCTTTTCAGGGTGGAATTGCACAGCAAAACGCGAACCGTCGGCCAGCGCAGCGGCGAAATCTAGGCCGTAGTGACCACGCCCGACCACCTGACGCTGATTGGCAGCATCGATGTAGAAGCTGTGCACGAAGTAGAAACGCGCCTGATCCGGAATGTCATGCCACAGCGGGTGATCCACCGCCTGAGCGACCTGGTTCCAGCCCATGTGCGGCACTTTCAGGTGTTCGCCCTCTTCGTGCAGGTCCTTGCCGAAAAACCTGACCTGGCCGGGAAACAGGCCGATGCAGTCCACACCGCCGTTCTCCTCGCTGCTGTCGAGCAACGCCTGCATGCCGACGCAGATACCCAGAAACGGACGGTCCTGGCTGACTTCCCTGACCAGCGAATCGAAGCCCAGGCGGCGAATCTCCGCCATGCAGTCGCGAATCGCGCCCACACCCGGAAAGACGATGCGGTCGGCTTCGCGAATCACCTTGGCGTCACTGGTAATCAGCACACGGCCTGCACCCACGTGCTCCAGCGCCTTGGCGACAGAGTGCAGGTTGCCCATGCCGTAATCGATGACCGCAACTGTCTGCATCAGAGCACACCCTTGGTGGATGGCATCTGTCCGGCCATACGCTCATCCAGCTCGACCGCCATGCGCAGCGCACGGCCAAAAGCCTTGAACACGGTCTCGATCTGGTGGTGAGTGTTGGTGCCACGCAGGTTGTCGATGTGCAGCGTCACGTTCGCGTGGTTGACGAAGCCCTGAAAGAACTCCTGAAACAGGTCCACGTCGAAGCCGCCTACCGTGGCGCGGGTATACGGCACATGCATCTGCAGGCCCGGACGCCCGGAGAAATCGATGACCACGCGCGACAGCGCTTCGTCGAGCGGCACGTAGGCATGGCCATAACGACGAATGCCCTTCTTGTCGCCGATTGCCTGACTGAACGCCTGGCCCAAGGTGATACCGACGTCTTCCACCGTGTGGTGATCGTCGATTGCCAGGTCGCCCTTGCATTCGATGTCCAGATCGATCAGCCCGTGCCGGGCGATCTGGTCGAGCATGTGCTCAAGGAACGGCACGCCGATATCGAATCGGGCCTTTCCGGTACCATCCAGGTTGATCGAGGCTTTGATCTGGGTTTCCAGAGTATTGCGCTCGACGTACGCCTTACGTTCGGCCATCACCAGCTCCGCAAAATCATTGGGCGAAAAAAAGGCGAGCATTATAGGCCCAGAAGCGCCCGCCATGAAGCAAACAGACGACCAGCAGGGTATTTAACGGGCGAAGAGGCTCGCGATTGCGTTACATACCTTGTCGATATTCCCTTCATTCAAACCTGCCATGCATACCCGGCCACTGCGCAGCATGTAAATGCCGTGAACGTCTTTCAGTTCGTCGACCTGCTGCGGGGTCAGACCGGTGTAACTGAACATCCCGTTCTGCCTGAGGATAAAGCTGAAATCGCGGCCGGACACTTTCTGCGCCAGCACCTCGACCAGACGCGTGCGCATGTCGATGATACGCAGGCGCATGGCTTCGACTTCGCCCAGCCACTGCTCGCGCAATGGCGGCGTGTTGAGCACTTTCGACACCAGAAAGGCACCGTGCGCAGGCGGGCTGGAATAGTTGCGGCGCACAGTCGCCTTGAGCTGACCGAATACATTGGCCGCGGAGGCCGTGTCTTCACAGACCACCGACAGCCCGCCGACCCGCTCGCCGTACAGCGAAAAGATTTTCGAGAACGAGTTACTGACCAGCGTGGTGACACCTGCGTTGGCCATTGCCCGGATGGCATAGGCGTCTTCGTCGATGCCTTTGCCGAAGCCCTGATAGGCGATATCCAGGAAGGCAATGAGCTGACGATCCTTGATCACTTCGATCAGGCGGTCCCATTGCGCCACCGTCAGGTCGGCACCGGTCGGGTTATGACAGCACGGGTGCAGCAGGAGAATGCTCTGCGCAGGCAGCCCCTGCACCGTGTCGAGCATGGCCTCGAACCTCACGCCGCCCGTCTGGGCATCGAAGTACGGGTAGGTGTTGACCTTGAAGCCCGCCCCACCGAACAGCGCGTTATGGTTTTCCCAGGTCGGGTCGCTGACCCAGACCTGCGAGTCCGGAAACGCATACTTGAGGAAATCGGCACCTACCTTGAGTGCGCCCGAGCCGCCCACGGTTTGAATGGTGGCCACGCGGCCTGCCTGAACGAGCGGGTGATCGGCGCCGAACAACAGGGTTTGCACCGCCTGCCGATACGCCGCCAGGCCTTCCATCGGCAGGTAGACGGACGCTGCCTGCTCGCCTTCGGCCAGTTGCTGTTGTGCCGTTGCTACGCATGCCAACTGCGGGATGCGGCCCTGTGCGTCGTAATACAGGCCGATGCTCAGATTGACCTTGTCCGCACGCGAGTCCTTGCCAAAGGTCTCCATCAGCGAAAGGATCGGATCACCGGCGTATGACTCCACGTGGGCTAGCATGCAAACAACTCCTTCGGGCAATAAAATCAGGGCTGACTAATGTAGCAGCGTATGCACCGAAACGGGCAGTGCATCGAGTACATAGGGTCAACTGAATATCGCTATCGCGACGAACACACTGGTCATCGTTCCCATGCTCTGCGTGGGAATGCCGTTCGTGACGCTCCGCGTCACAAAATCTGCAGCCTTGCGCGGTATCAAGCGCAAAGGCGTCCAACTTTTGGGGGGTGAGTTCAGAGCATTGGCACGATAGTCAAAAGCGCAGCCCACAAAAACCCAGGCAAAAAAAAGCGCCTGCACCGAGGTGCAAGCGCTTTTCAGTTAACGGCAGGCTTTTAGTGGAACAGCACTGCGGTTTTTTGCAGGGTAATCCAGACGCCCCATGCCAGCGGGATGCCTACGGCCAGCCAGGCGGCGATGACCAATGGCTTGCTGCCTGCGGATGCTTTCCACTCCAGCGAAGTCGTGGCGTTGGCACCCTTGTCGTGACCGATGGCTTGTTCAGCCGCCAGTTCGGCGTCGGTCATGAAGTACTTGTCGGCAACCGGACGAATCAGCAGGTTGCAGATAAAGCCCAGCACCAGCAGACCCGAGAGGATGTACAGGGTGATGTCGTAGGCGTCGGCACGTGCAACACCGTGGGCGAGTTGGTACTCGCGCAGGTAGTTGACCAATACCGGACCCAGCACACCGGCCGCAGCCCAGGCAGTCAGCAGACGACCGTGAATCGCGCCGACCATCTGCGTACCGAACAGGTCAGCCAGATAAGCCGGAACCGTCGCAAAACCGCCACCGTACATCGACAGCACGATGCAGAACGCAGCCACAAACAGGGCGATGCTACCCATATGGCTCAGGGTCGGAACCGACGCATAAAGCAGGAAGCCCAGTGCGAAGAACACGAAGTAGGTTGCCTTGCGACCGATGAAGTCCGAGCACGAAGCCCAGAAGAAACGACCGCCGATGTTGAACAGACTCAACAGACCGGTGAAGCCGGCTGCAATCGCAGCAATGGCTTTCAGTTGGTCGGCATTGAGCTGGCTGAAGGTCAGATCGAGGCCCAGCAGTTTACCGGCGAAGACTTCCTGCAGCAGCGGCGAAGCCATGCCCAGGATGCCGATACCGGCCGATACGTTAAGGCACAGCACCAGCCAGACCAGACGGAACTGCGGTGTCTTCCAGGCCACGCTGACGTGCACGTGACGGTTGGTGATCATCGAATTCTTGGCCTTGGCAGCCGGAGCGGTCCAGCCTTCAGGTTTCCAGCCGGTTGGCGGAACACGGTAGCCCAGTGCACCGCCGATCATGAAGATGAAGTAGATCACCGCCATCACCACGAAGCTCTGCCATACGCCAACGCTTTCAGCCGAAGCAAAGTGACCCATCAAAGCCGTAGCCAACGGAGCACCCACCATCGCGCCGCCACCAAAGCCCATGATCGCCATGCCGGTCGCCATGCCGCGCTTGTCCGGGAACCACTTGATCAGGGTCGATACCGGGGAGATATAGCCCAACCCCAGACCGATACCGCCGATCACGCCCGAGCCCAGCCACATCAGCCAGATCTGGTGCGTATAAATGCCCAGTGCGGAAATCAGCAAGCCACCACACCAGCAGAGTGCCGACACCACACCTGCCTTGCGTGGACCTGCGTGCTCCAGCCAGCCACCCCAAATGGCAGCCGAGCAACCCAGGAAGATGAAAAACAGTGTGTAGATCCAGCCCAGCATGGAGATCTGCCAGTCACAGGTCGACGCGAACATCTGCGCGAAAAAACCCATGTCCGGTGTGCAAGCGACAGGTGCCGTAACACCGATAGCCTTCGACAGCGGCAACCAGAATACCGAGAAGCCGTAAGCCATACCGATACAAAGATGGATGGCCAATGCTGCAGGTGGAACAAGCCAACGGTTGAAACCGGGCTTGGCGATAATGCGCTCTTTGGACAAGAACGCAGGCTGAACGGCTTCGCCGCCCAAGGCTGTGCTTGTGCTCATTATAATTACCCCAATGTGTGAAGCTCGCAGATGGTCCGCTGGTCCGCCACAGACTTAGTGCCGAGCGGCCATGTCTGTCTTATCGGCAGGTTATCCGGATACGTGACAAAAAGACGCACCTGAACCAGCAAAAACGGAGACTATCACTGTCTGATGGCAAATAAGCATCTCGTCATATGCTTTTATTATCTATTTTCACAAGTTAATCCACGTGCTCTATGACGCCATAGATGCAGTCAATTAAGCGTTACATAACATCGGCCTGAACCGAAGTTGGGCCGGTAACTGTGTACCTGTTAGTGCGCTGCACAAGTGGCTCGGCAGCTATATCGGGACCAGACGCATCGCCATCTTTATAGCTGCACCCAGACGTCATCGAGCGCTGCGCTGCCTCATCAAGCACGTGGCCAGACAGCAATAACGGCATCCGCAGCCCGGTCGGCTCGTCAGAGCGGTATACTCGTGGGCTATTTTTGAACATCGACACAAGGACTCGCCCATGAAAGCGTTCGGCAAAATCCTGGGGCTGTTTATTCTCGGGTTGTTGCTGATCATCGTGGCTCTAGGCTTCGCCCTGACCCACCTGTTTGATCCCAACGACTACAAAGACGAGATTCGCCAGCTGGCACGCGACAAGGCCAACGTCGAGCTGACGCTCAATGGCGATATCGGCTGGAGCCTGTTCCCCTGGCTCGGCCTGGAACTGCACGACGCCCATGTCGCCACCCTGACCGCTCCCGATCAACCGTTCGCCGATGTGCAGATGCTCGGCTTGTCCGTTCGCGTTCTGCCACTGCTGCGTCGCCAGGTCCAGATGAGCGACATTCGCGTCGAAGGCCTGAACCTGACCCTGCACCGCGATGAAAACGGTCATGGCAACTGGGAAGACATCGGCAAGCCTGCCGTGGCAAGCACTGACACACCTGGCGAGCCAACACCGGCCCCGGCTCCGGACGCGCCCAAAGCGGATCGCCCTTCCCAGCCGATCCGGCTGGATATCGACAGTCTGACCGTCAACAACGCCCGCGTGGATTACAGCGATGCCCGAAAAGGCCGGACCTTCATGGCCGAGAGCATTCAGCTGAGTACCGGGCCGATTCGTGAGGCGTCCGATATCCCGATCAAACTGACGGCGTTCCTGAGCACCAACCAGCCCGTCGTGCGCGCCAAGACCGAGCTGGTCGGCGAATTGCGCATGGACCGCGTGCTCAAGCGTTATCAATTCGAAGACATGCGCCTGTCCGGTGAAGTCGCCGGCGAGCCGCTGCAAGGCAAGACCGTGACCTTCTCGGCGCAGGGCCAGTTGCTCGTCGACCTGGCTGCCAATATCGCTGAGTGGAACAGCCTCAAAGTCTCGGCCAACCAGTTGCGTGCACTCGGCGAACTGCGTGCCCGCGATCTGGACAAAACGCCACAGATCAGCGGCGGCCTGTCCATTGCCCAGCTCGATCTGCGCGCGTTCTTCGAGAACATCGGCCAGCCGCTGCCGGCCATGTCCGAGGGCGCGCTGAGCAAGGTTGAAATGGTCACGCGCCTGGCGGGCACGCCGACCAGCCTTGCGCTGGACAACCTCAACCTGAAAGTCGACGACAGCACCTTCACCGGTCGCATCGCGGTGGACGACTTCGCCAAACAGGCGCTGCGTGTCCAGCTCAAGGGCGACACCTTCGACGCCGACCGCTATCGTCCGGCCGAAAGCGAAGAAAGCAAAGGTGCCAAGGCCGCGCGCAAATCCGAGGTGCAGTCAGGTGAAGCCGCCGCCGCTGCAGGCGACTCGCCGCTGCCCGAACAACCGACCAAGGCCGCCTGGAGCACGACAAAACTGCTGCCGCTGGAGCGCTTGCGTACACTGGATGTCGAGGCTGATCTGAGCTTCGGCAAGCTGACCCTGAACAAACTGCCTATCGACAACGCAGCGTTCAAGACCCAGGCCAACGGTGGCCTTATCAAGGTCGATACGCTGAGTGGCGATCTGTACAACGGCAATTTCGAGGTCAAAGGCAATCTGGATGCGCGTCCGGACACGCCTGTGGCCACTGTGCAGACGCGCATTGCCAAAGTACCGGTCGAACGCATTCTGGAAAGCCTGGGACAAACGCCGCCCGTGCGCGGCCTGTTGAACCTCGACAGCAACCTGACCGGCACAGGCAACAGCGAAAAAGCCCTGATCGACAGCCTGAACGGCACTGCCAGCTTCGCGCTCAATAACGGTGTACTGGTCAATGCCAATCTGGAGCAGCAGCTGTGCAAGGGGATTTCGATCCTGAACCGCAAGACGCTTAGTGGCGAACCGCGTGCCAAGGACACTCCTTTCCAGCAGCTCAACGGCAATCTGGTGATACGCAATGGCGTAGCCAGCAATCCGGACCTCAAGGTCCGCACGCCGGGCATGGCGGTCAACGGTAACGGCGACGTCGACCTGCGCGTATTGGGCATGAACTACCGCGTCGGCATCATCGTCGAAGGCGACAAGAGCGATATGCCGGACCCGGCCTGTGAGGTCAACCCGCGCTTTGTCGGCATCGAGTGGCCGGTACAGTGCCGTGGCCCGCTGGAACTGGGCGCCAAGGCCTGCCGTCTGGACAAGGAAGGCGTCGGCCAGATCGCTGCGAAACTGGCAGGCGACCGGATCAGCGAGAAGCTTGAGGACAAGCTGAACGACAAACTCGGTGACAAGGTCAGCCCCGAACTCAAGGACGCCTTGAAGGGACTGTTCAAACGCTAGGGCAACTTGGACTGCTCAGGGGCGCCCTCGCGGCGCTCCGCTGGCGCAACCTTTCATATCCCGACTCATATTCCGACGAGAGCCCTTCAGGCCATGCAACCCGAACAATTCTCCAGCGCCGTGCTGGACTGGTACGACCGTCATGGCCGACATGACCTGCCCTGGCAACAAGACATCACGCCGTACCGGGTCTGGGTGTCGGAAATCATGCTGCAGCAGACCCAGGTCAGCACCGTTCTGAGCTACTTCGACCGCTTCATGGAGGCGCTGCCGACCGTGCAGGCGCTGGCTGAAGCGCCCGAGGACGAAGTGCTGCACCTGTGGACGGGGCTGGGTTACTACACCCGTGCCCGCAACCTGCAGAAGACGGCAAAAATCGTCGTCGCCGATCATGGCGGCCAATTTCCCCGCGATGTCGAAAAACTCATCCTGCTGCCCGGCATCGGCCTGTCCACCGCAGGTGCGATTGCCAGCCTGAGCATGGGCCTTCGTGCGCCGATCCTCGATGGCAACGTCAAACGCGTGCTGGCGCGCTTCACCGCGCAAGAGGGCTACCCTGGCGAACCGAAGGTGGCCAAGCAGCTGTGGGCCACCGCTGAACGCTTCACGCCGCATAGCCGGGTCAACAACTACACCCAGGCGATGATGGACCTCGGGGCCACACTCTGCACTCGCAGCAAGCCCAGCTGCCTGCTCTGCCCGCTGGAGCGCAGTTGTGAGGCGTACATGCTGGGCCTGGAAACGCGCTACCCGATCCCCAAGCCGCGCAAGACCGTGCCGCAGAAACGCACGCTCATGCCGATGCTCGCCAACGAAGACGGCGCGATCCTGCTTTATCGCCGCCCTTCCAGCGGCTTGTGGGGCGGCCTGTGGAGCCTGCCGGAACTGGATGACTTCGATGACCTTCAGCACCTGGCCACCCAGCACGCGCTGCAACTGGGCGAGCACCATGAACTGCCGGAACTTATCCACACCTTCAGCCACTTCCAGTTGAGCATCGAACCCTGGCTGGTCAAGGTGCGGGAGTCCGCCGATCACGTGGCCGAGGCCGACTGGCTCTGGTATAACCTCGCCACCCCGCCACGCCTGGGCCTTGCTGCCCCGGTGAAAAAGCTGCTCAAACGCGCAGCCGACGTATTGAACGCAGGAGAGTCGTCATGACCCGCACCGTAATGTGCCGCAAATACAAAGAAGAACTGCCCGGCCTGGAACGCGCCCCGTATCCGGGTGCCAAGGGCGAGGACATCTTCAACCACGTCTCGCAGAAAGCCTGGGCCGACTGGCAGAAACACCAGACCCTGCTGATCAACGAGCGTCGCCTGAACATGATGAACGCCGAAGACCGCAAATTCCTCCAGACCGAGATGGACAAGTTTCTCTCGGGCGAAGAATACGCCCAGGCCGAAGGCTACGTTCCCCCCGAAAAATAAAGCGTTTCACGCAGTGAAGGTCGTAAGCGTCGGTAATAATTCAAATTTTTTAAAAAACACGCTTGACGACCTCCTGAAAAACACGTCTAATGCGCCCCGTTGCCCAGATAGCTCAGTCGGTAGAGCAGGGGATTGAAAATCCCCGTGTCGGCGGTTCGATTCCGTCTCTGGGCACCACCTTCCGTTTTCAGGTGATGCCAAGCACACCTGAAAGCACATAAGAAGCCCGCCTCATGCGGGCTTTTTGTTGTCTGGCGAAACAGTACTCAGCCATTCGCTTTCAACATTCTCTGCTTGAACTCATCGACGTTGAATGGACGAGGCTCCCGGCTGGACTCGCCTTCGATCAGCGCAAGCTGGATAGCTTCGATGTCGGCGCTACGGGCTTGGCTGCGACGAATCAAGTCGCGAATAGGTTCGCTGTCGCTGGTGTAAGCGTCTACGTCGGTCTGCGCGTTTATCAAGGCGCCCTTTTGATCGGTCATCCGTACGGTCCCCATAATTGAACTCCAGAATCGGTTATCGACTGCGAGAGGCCTTCTCCTGGAAGGGACATGCTCACACATGCGTTAAGCAGCGCGGAGGTCCAGAGCTTCGAGCACCTCAAGACCAGCCATCCAGAGCCCTGCCACCTCCATCCCATTGAACTAATTTTCCCTGCCCGCCCTCGAAGCCATACATTTGCTTCCACAAGGAAAATTCCGTGCTCAAGTTAACTGCCTCCGCCCTCATCATCGCTGCCACTCTGGGTCTGGCTGCCTGCGACAGCAAATCCGAACAGAAAGCACAGGACGCTCAGGCGCATCAGGAGAAATCCCAGGAGAAGATGGAGTCTGCTCAGGACAAAGTGAACGAAGCGGCCAAAGAGAACACCGAAGCGGCCAAGGATAAAGCGGCTTCCAAGGAAGCAGCTGCCGAAGAGTCGAAGACCTTCGTGCCGACCTCCGAAGTGACCAATACCATTCAGCCTGAAAAAAAGTAAAACAGTGAAAACTCTTCACAAAGTTTTCACAGCGGCCGCGTCATTGTAGAGCTGCTCCCAAGTGTGAATCCTTAAGCCCGCTCCCCCATCGCGGGCTTTTCTTTGCCCGGAATTTGGCGGGCAAGGCCCCCTTTGAGCAGATTCGATCTCCATTCCCGGCGGGCCGTTCTCGGTAAAAAATCGCCCAATATCTGACGCCAAAAAATCACTTGATTTATTTATAGGATTATTGCACTCATGCATTAACGCCACAGGTTCTGGTGTCGATAGCCTCATCACAGTAAGTCCGTAATCACACCAAGGGGCACGTTATGTTCGGAAACAAGAACAAAACTGAACTGACGGCCATGAAGGCCGAGGTAGATGGACTCAAAGGACTGACAAGCGCGCTGGAAAAATCGATGGCAGTGGTCGAGTTGGGTCTCGACGGCAAGATTATTCGAGCCAACGATAACTTCCTCGCCGCGATGGGCTATCGGGCCGAAGAGCTGGCAAACAAGACGCATCGCGACTTTTGCGAACCGGACATGCTCCGCAGCCGCGAATATGCTGACCTCTGGGCATCTCTGAAGGCCGGGAAATTTATCTCTGGCACCTTCAAGCGCGTCGGCAAGAATGGCCACAGCGTCTGGCTCGAAGCCAGCTACAACCCGGTAATTGCGCAGGGCCAGGTAGTCAAGGTGGTCAAGTACGCCCTGGACGTCACCGCACGCGTGATGCTGGAGAACGAAACCAACAGCAAGCTCGCCGCCGTAGACCGGGCGATGGCTATCTGCGAATTCGAACCCAACGGCAATGTGATTACGGCCAACAACAACTTTCTGAACGTCATGGGTTATGCGCTGAACGAGATCAAGGGTAAACATCACCGATCGTTCTGCGAACCCACACTGGTCAACAGTCCGGAATACACCGAGTTCTGGCGCAAGCTGAACCACGGCGAGTTCATCGGCGACCAGTTCAAACGTATCGGCAAACATGGCCGGGTTGTGTGGCTGGAAGCAACCTATAACCCGGTTTTTGATGTCGACGGCAAACTCTACAAAATCGTCAAGTTCGCCAGCGACATTACCCAGCGCGTCGAAAAACAGGAAGCAGACGCGCACGGTGCGTCGCGCGCTTACCATATCTCGGCAGAAACCGAGAAAGTGGCCGAGCAGGGAACCCTGGTCATTCAGGACACCGCGCGGGAAATGCGTCAGATTTCCGAAAACATCGGTGCGTCGGCGAAGCTGGTGAGTCAGTTGGGCGACCGCTCCGAGCAGATCACCGCCATCGTCAACACCATTCGCGGCATTGCCGATCAGACCAACCTGCTGGCGCTCAACGCAGCCATCGAAGCGGCACGGGCGGGCGATCAGGGCCGTGGGTTTGCCGTGGTGGCCGATGAAGTCAGGCAACTGGCGGGGCGTACCAGCGGCTCGACCACCGAGATTGCCGAAATGATCGGCAAGATCCTCGCCGAAACAAGCGAAGCTGTGGCGAGCATGGACGCCACTCAGGAAGGTGCCATTCGCGGCGTGACGCTGGCCGACCAGGCCGGGCAGGTCATCGTGCAGATCCGCGATGGCGCAAGCGATGCGGTCGAAGCAGTCAGCATGTTCGCCAACCGCATGGATGAAGCCGAAGCGTTTGCAAAACCCGGTAAACGGTGACGCTCAGGTAACACCCAGCAAATCAAAAACCCGCGCGTTGCGGGTTTTTTATCGACTGCTGATTACTGCACAAACCTTGGTTATCGAGCCCGTCTGCGCTTCAATAGCGGCCATTGCACCCCACGCCAGCCAAAGGACCGCTCATGGCCTCGCCAGACAAGCAGCAAAAACGTGCCAAGCGCGCAAAGATCAAGGCCAAGCAGAACCGCTCGGGCAAGGCTGCAACCAGCCTGGTTCATCCGGTATTTGCCTCGGCACTGGTCAACCAGCCGTTCGATGACGTCGAACTCGACCTCAATACCTTCGACTTCAGCGACATTGTCGAAAACGGTTTTGACCCGGCTGACTACGACGACCTTTTCACTGCCATGAAGCAAGCAGAGGCCATCAGCCAGCTCGCGCTGTGCGTCGTCTTCCTGCAGTACCCGGTGCTGGCACTGGTGATTTCCGAAGAGGACGAAGACCCGGCCACGGACTTCATGATGGGCCTGCTTATCGTGTACCGCGCCATGTACCACGATGAGGACGAAGACAGCGCAATCGAGTGGATCGAGAGCCCTGCCTTCCAGAAGGATTACACCCTGGCGTCCGACCTGCTGATGAAGAGAGACACCAGAGCCGCGCGCTGATGGAAGATCGTGCCAATGACTGGCATCGGCACGATCGTTATCCGTTCAGGTGGGCGATCAACCCAGCGCAGCAGCGCCCACGCGACCGGCCTTGCGGCGACGCGATACGATCAGACCAGCGCCGATCACCAGCAGGCTGAGCACGCCGGTGGCGATGATTTCGATGCGATGCTCTTCCTGCACCAGCATGATGGTCAGCACCGCGACGATGAACGCGATCACTGCCCAGGTCAGCCATGGGAACAGCCACATTTTGAAGTCGATGGCCTCGCCCGCAGCAATGCGCTTCTGGCGCATACGCAGCTGCGACACCGCGATCACCAGGTACACCAGCAGTGCGATGGCACCAGAGCTGGCGAGTAGGAAATCAAACACGGCCGCAGGCGCGATGTAGTTGGCGAACACGGTCAGGAAGGCCGCCGCAGTCGACATGATCACCGCCCAGTGAGGCGTACCGCCCTTGCTGGTGCGCTTGGACAGCGCCGGTGCATCACCGCGCTTGCCCAACGAGAACAGCATGCGCGAAGCGGTGTACAGGGCCGAGTTCAGGCAACTGGTCACTGCGACCAGGACCACCAGATCGACGATCAGCTTGGCGTTCGGAATGCCCATTGCATCGAGCACGGTCTGATACGAACCCACCTCGGCCAGGCGTGGGTCGTTCCACGGCACCAGCGACACGACGATGAAGATCGAAACCAGATAGAACAGGAAAATCCGCCAGATCACCGAATTGGTGGCCTTGGTGATCTGCTTGCCAGGGTTCTTGGACTCGGCCGCTGCGATGGTCACGATCTCAGTGCCCATGAACGAGAACATGGTGGTCAGCATTGCTGCCAGCACTGCGCCCATACCGTTTGGCAGGAAGCCGCCGGTGTCGAACAGATGACTGACACCGCTGACGTTGCTGGTGGGCAGCAGACCGAAGATTGCCGCGACACCCAGCACCACGAACGCGATGATCGCCACGACCTTGATCAGCGCGAACCAGAACTCGAACTCACCGTAGTTCTTCACACTGAACAGGTTGGTCGCGGTCAGCAGCAAGGTGATGACCAGCGTGAACATCCAGATCGCGATGTTCGGGAACCAGGCGTGCAGGATGGTTGCAGCAGCGTTGGCCTCCAGCGGAATCACCAGCACCCAGAACCACCAGTACAGCCAGCCGATGGTGAAACCGGCCCAGTGACCGATAGCGCGGTCGGCATAGGTTGAAAACGAACCGGTGTCAGGCGAGGCAACGGCCATTTCGGCCAGCATGCGCATCACCAGCACCACCAGCGTACCCGCAGCGGCATACGCCAGCAGCACGGCAGGCCCGGCTTCGGCAATCGCGTGGCCGGAGCCGACGAACAACCCGGCGCCAATCACGCCAGCAATCGACAGCATCGTAATGTGTCGAGGTTTCAGCCCTTGTTCGAGCTCGGAAGAGTTAGCGGTACTGCTCATAAAACCACCTGTGCAAGACGAGCGAGGCACACCGAAGCGTTACGTAAAAAGAAACCTACGGTGCCGTTCTTTATATTTGACGCAAGAATTGCGCCAAAATATTTCGAAAACGACGTCGCTTAGAGAATACGAGGTCTGTGGCTTGACCTGTTAAGCATGCAAGACGACGGCTTTTATCCGCAGTCTGTAGGATTTGTTACCAAATGCCTCAGATTCGTCTACATGCACGCACCAAAAATGCCCCAAACCTTCCTCCAAGCGCAAACATGGTGCAGAAATCAGACCGCCGCTCAGCAAATGCTACTTCCAACACCCGGCCAAAGCTGGCAACATCGCGCCTTTTTCGCGCACGCCCCTGTTTTACAGGGCATCGTGCTTGCCTTCTTGCGACCGTCCGCTACCAGGATGAGACAACCCGGCGAACGCCGTCACATTCAGTGTTCGACGTCGATGGTTGTCCTTTAGACGCTGTGCTAGCTTGGCGTTCGCTGGCAGCCAGCGCGCACACTTCAACGAGGACCCCACATGGCCGAGGCCACGCCCGCCCTGGAAATCCGCAACCTGCACAAGCGCTATGATCAGCTTGAGGTGCTCAAAGGTATCTCGCTGACGGCTCGCGACGGCGACGTCATATCGATCCTTGGCTCTTCCGGTTCCGGCAAGTCCACGTTGCTGCGCTGCATCAACCTGCTGGAAAACCCGCATCAGGGCCAGATTCTGGTGGCTGGCGAAGAACTGAAGCTCAAGGCCGCGCGCAACGGCGATCTGATTGCCGCCGATAACCGGCAGATCAACCGCCTGCGCAGCCAGATCGGCTTCGTGTTCCAGAATTTCAACCTGTGGCCGCACATGAGCGTGCTCGATAACATCATCGAAGCCCCGCGTCGCGTCCTCGGTCAGAGCAAGGCAGAGGCCATTGCGGTGGCTGAAGAGTTGCTGGCCAAGGTAGGTATCGCCGACAAGCGCCATGCCTACCCCGCACAACTTTCCGGCGGACAGCAGCAACGCGCCGCCATTGCGCGTACGCTGGCCATGCAACCAAAGGTCATCCTGTTCGACGAGCCGACCTCGGCCCTCGACCCGGAGATGGTTCAGGAAGTACTCGGTGTCATCCGCGCCCTGGCTGAAGAAGGCCGGACCATGCTGCTGGTGACCCACGAAATGAATTTTGCACGTCAGGTATCAAGTGAAGTGGTGTTTTTGCATCAGGGAATGGTCGAAGAACAGGGCACACCGCAGCAAGTATTCGAAAACCCGCTGTCGGCAAGGTGCAAACAATTCATGTCGAGTCACCGCTAACGGAGCAACACCCATGCAGTCGTACAGAAAGATCTTGCTGATCGCAGCGGCCACCCTTGCCTTCAGCGGCAGTGCCTTTGCTGAAACAATGAAAATGGGCATCGAAGGTGCCTACCCGCCGTTCAACAACAAGGACGCGAGTGGCCAGGTGGTGGGCTTCGACTATGAAATCGGCCAGGCCCTGTGCGCCAAGATGAAGGTCGAGTGCGAAGCGGTGACATCCGACTGGGACGGCATCATCCCGGCGTTGATGGCCAACAAGTTCGACTTCCTGATCTCGTCGCTGTCGATCACCGAAGAGCGCAAGCAGGTGGTCGATTTCACCAACCCGTATTACTCGAACAAGCTGCAATTCATCGCGCCGAAAACCTCGTCGATCGATGTATCGAGCGTTGAAAAAGCCAAAGAGAGCCTTGCCGGCAAGTCAGTGGGTGCACAGCGCTCGACACTCGCCGCCACCTGGCTGGAAGACAAGCTGGGGATCATGGACGCCAAACTCTATGACACTCAGGAAAACGCCTTCCTTGACCTGTCCTCCGGTCGCGTCGACGCCATGCTGGCCGACAAATACGTCAGCTTCGAGTGGCTGAAAAGCGAAGCGGGTCAGAACTTCGAGTTCAAGGGCGAGCCTGTCGTGGAAGACGACAAGATCGGCATCGCAGTGCGCAAAGACGACACGCAACTGCGCGATCGCTTGAACGCTGCCCTGAAAGAAATCATCGCTGACGGCACCTACAAGAAGATCAACGACAAGTATTTCCCTTTCAGCATCCTCTGATTCACCTGACCGCGTCGCCGTGCTTCCTGTCGAAGCGCGGCGACCGGCCCTGACAAAGCCTGCCCATGAACATTGATCTCCACGGATTCGGCCCGGCCCTTGCGGCTGGTGCGCTGATGACGGTCCAGCTTGCACTCTCGGCCCTGTGCCTGGGGTTGGTGCTCGGACTGCTCGGCGCCTTGGCCAAGACCTCGCCCTACAAGCCGCTGCAATGGCTGGGCAGTACCTACTCGACGCTGGTGCGCGGCATTCCCGAACTGCTTTGGGTGCTGCTGATTTACTTCGGCACCGTCAACGGCATGCGCGCCCTGGGCAAACTGTTCGACATCCCCGACCTGGCCCTGAGCGCCTTTGCTGCCGGGGTCATTGCCCTGGGCATTTGCTTCGGCGCCTACGCGACCGAAGTGTTTCGCGGCGCGATTCTGGCCATTCCCAAAGGCCATCGTGAAGCCGGGCTGGCGCTGGGCATGTCACGCTCGCGCATCCTCTTCAAACTGGTCCTGCCGCAGATGTGGCGCATCGCCCTGCCCGGCCTGGGCAACCTGTTCATGATTCTGATGAAGGACACCGCACTGGTTTCGGTGATCGGCCTGGAAGAAATCATGCGCCACGCGCAGATCGCCGTGGGCTTCACCAAGCAAGCGTTCACCTTCTACATGGCCGCCGCCTTCATGTACCTGGGCCTGACCGTGCTGGCCATGGCCGGCATGTACTTCCTTGAAAAACGCGCCAGTCGCGGCTTTCTGAGGAGCGCGTCATGAACTGGGAAGTCATCATCAAGTGGCTGCCACGCCTGGCACAGGGCGCGACCCTGACCCTGGAACTGGTGGCGATTGCCGTCACCGCCGGGCTGATCCTCGCCATCCCGATGGGCATCGCCCGCGCATCGCGGCACTGGCCGGTGCGCGCCCTGCCCTACGCCTACATCTTTTTCTTCCGCGGCACGCCGCTGCTGGTGCAACTGTTTCTGGTCTATTACGGGCTGGCGCAGTTCGAGTCGGTGCGCCAGAGTGCGTTGTGGCCATACCTGCGCGACCCGTTCTGGTGTGCCGTGGTGACCATGACCCTGCATACCGCCGCCTACATCGCCGAGATCCTGCGGGGCGCCATGCAGGCCGTGCCGCCGGGTGAGGTCGAAGCGGCACGGGCGCTGGGCATGTCGAAATGGAAGGCGCTGTTCTACATCGTCCTGCCACGCGCGGCACGCATCGGCCTGCCGGCCTACAGCAACGAAGTGATCCTGATGCTCAAGGCCAGCGCGCTGGCCAGCACCGTCACCCTGCTGGAGCTGACCGGCATGGCACGCACGATCATCGCCCGCACCTACCTGCCGGTGGAAATCTTCTTCGCCGCCGGCATGTTCTATCTGGTCATGACCTTCGTGCTGGTGCAGGGCTTCCGGCTGCTGGAAAAACTATTGCGTGTAGACGCCAGCCAGGGGCGCTGATATGAAAGGTGCTGGCGTCGATCCAGCCAGCACCTTGCCACACGAGGCCGCGACCATGCCCTCTGAACCTCGCTTGCAGGATGAACACCTCGGCAGCCACTTTGGTGCGCTGGACAGCTTCCTGTTCGCGCATCAGGCCTTGTGGCGGCCCAAGCCGTTCACGCACCTGGCCCTGCCATGGGAAGACAAATACCCGGACCTCGCGCACTGGCTGCGACAACGCACGCTGGAACAGGCCGAGGCCGCGCACAACCACCCGGAACACCTCGACGCGCCCTTCCCGTTCAAACAACTGGCCGCCGAAGCCGTCGCGCTGAGCCACGTCGCCGAACTACCCGTGCATGCGCTGCAGCCGGTCGAGGCGCGCATGAGCGTCGATGTGCCGGGGCGCAAGTGGCAGCAGATCGAAGCCTTCGCCAGCCATCTGGACATGCGTGACAGCGCGACTCACTGGCTGGACTGGTGCGCCGGCAAAGGCCACCTGGGGCGACGCCTGACCGGGCCTGGTCAGCGTCTGACCTGCCTGGAGCACGACCCGGCGCTGATCGAAGCAGGCCTGGCCCTGAGCACGCGGCAAGACATCGACGCCAGGCATGTGCAGCAGGATGTCATGGCCGACGACACGTGGCGCTGCCTGCAACCCGAACATACGCCTGTGGCGCTGCATGCCTGCGGCGACCTGCACATTCAGTTGATGGAGCTGGCCAGCCAGACCGGCTGCCGGCACATGGCGATTGCGCCATGCTGCTATAACCGCACCCGGCACGAGCTTTATCAGGCGCTGTCCAGCGACGGCAAGGCGTCCGGCTTGAAATTGTCGCGGGACGAACTCGGCCTGCCGCTCAGTGAAACCGTGACGGCCGGCGCGCGCGTGCGTCGTCAACGCGACATCTCGATGGCCCGCCGCCTGGGCTTCGACCTGCTGCAGCGCCGCCTGCGCGGCATCGATGACTACTTGCCCACACCTTCGCTGCCGACGTCCTGGCTGGATGCGTCCTACGCGGACTACTGCAGCCATCTGGCAAAACTCAAGCATCTGCCTGCACCGGGCCAGCAGGACTGGGCTGCTCTGGAAGCCGCTGGCTGGAAAAGACTGGCCGAAGTGCGCAATCTGGAACTGGTCCGCGATCTGTTTCGACGTCCGCTGGAGGTGTGGCTGGTGTTGGACAGGGCGATGTATGTGCGCGAGCAGGGTTACAGCGTGAGCGTTGGCACCTTCTGTGACAGCCGAATTACACCGCGCAACCTGCTGATTCTGGCTCGAAAATCGTGACCTAAATCGGTTGAGCAACCTGTGGATAAGTCTGTTGATGAAAATGTGGATGAGTGCGTTAAAGCTTGGCGCGCCAGTTACTGAAGCCCCTTATTTTTTTCCGCAATCCTTCCCGTAACCCGCAAAAACAATACCTTGCGGCTCAATGCACCCGACTGCACATAATTACCCAGCTGCGCAAATGTTTATCAGCCAATTGTGCATAAAGATTTGGTAAAGGCTCTGGCGCAAGCGTTTTGCGCGGCTCGATCGTGCACATGCAGACGCCTGCGCACGACCTGTCCGGCGCAAGATTTCAGACCTCTTCGACACACTCCAGCGAGCGCTCGACCATGACCTTGGCCATTTCCAGCATGTGCATGGACGCGAACGCCAGGTCGCGTTGCGAACCGGTCAGTTCATCGCCGAGTTCGTGGGCGGTGGCCGATGCGCAACGCAGGAAATCCAGCGCGTGCACCAGGGTGGCTTCCAGGCTGATGAAATCGGACTTGCTGTCGTGGGGTTCCTTGGCCGCTCGGGAGATTGGCAGGTAACACTCCATGGCGCGCTTGACCACAGCCTTGTCGAAGACCGGTGCACTGCTGGATTGCTTGTTGGGCGGATCGGGGGTTACTTTGACCATGCTTAGCTCCTTCTATGAAGTCGCTGCTTTTCGCTACTAAACGAAAGGTGGCGACTGTACGCGAGTTAGTAGACCGGTGAGCTAAGAACCGGCGCACCCGAAGGTGCCAAGCGCACAGTCGCCATAGCATCAGGACGAAGCCTGATGAAACGCGGCTGTGTTACGCCTTAACTCACTGCGGGCTACTAAACCCGATCGCTGATGGGCAGCGACGGGGCGGAGATTAGAAGCCCGGACAGGGGGGCGCAAGCGGTCGGGGATTCTCTCGGAAATGTCCTTCAAAAGAAAGAGACGAGCCCTGCAAAAACCGGCCTGAAAGCGTTGCAAAAGGTGAGTTCACAGTACGACGCTTTGATTCTGGCCGAAGGCCGTAGGAGCGAACTTGTTCGCGAAGACTGAATACGCAGCGCCGCATTCCTGTAATGACTCACTACTAAAACTGATCATCCTTCAACCGCGCAAACGGCACACTGCGGTTCTGCAGCTTGCGCAACGTCAGCTTGTAGGCACTGGACTTGATCTGACTGCCCATCGGCGTCTCCTCCAGCAAAATCCGACCCGACGCAAAGGCACAGCCCGTGCTCATCATCTTGTACTTGAGCAGGTACAGCCCCGGGTCCATCTTGGCGAACGTAAACACCGCCCCGGCCGGCACAAACGCATGCCGAAACGCCCTGCGCCCCACCGCATCCGTGACCTTGGCATACACCGCCGACTCGCCCGCCGAGTTATCCACAGTGATCTGCGACCAGCCGTTGTCCTTGAGCACCGGCATGTCCTTCACATAACCCGCCTTGTCCGGCCACGGCGCGCCCATCGGATCAAGCGCCGCCACGCCACACTCGGACGCCGCCGCATCCACCGGCTTCGCCGGGCTCGCTGCAGGCTCCTCGACCGGCGCGGCAGGCGTTGCAGGAGCGGGCTTGACCCACGTCTGCGCAACTGGCGCAGGCTCGGACGGCACAAACGACTTGCCTGCACCCGGGTCGTAACCCATCCACGCCCCACCCGCGCAGAACACCACAAACAACAGCGCCCAACGCCACGCACTGCGACGACGCCTGTCACGGGAGGGGGATGCAGAAGCATAGGAAGAGGACTTGGGAGCCGGTCCCGAACGAGCCGCCTGAGACGGCGCTGCAGTTGCGGCGGCAGAAGTGGCGGCATACACATGAACCGCCTGCCCGCGCGTTGCATGCGCCTGCTTGCGGCGCGCAGCATCGATACGCGCCTTGTGCTCATTGGCTGCGAGCTGCGCGTCATAAGCCGCACGCCGCGAAGGGTCAGCCAGCACATCGTGAGACGCGTTGACGACGCCCATCATGTCCGAGGCGTAAGGATCTGGATTCCTGTCCGGGTGCAGCTTCTGCGCCAGCTTGCGATAAGCCTTCTTGATCTGCTCAGGAGAGGCATCGCGAGCAACACTCAGCAGCTCGTAATGCGTAGGCGTTCTCTGCATTGCACTTGCTGTCCATGGCCGACTGCCATTTTCGATACAGCTGTATCGGCCAAAAAACCGGTAGCTCCAGTGCAAATCCGACGCAACAGCAACCAGCACACAAGAAAATGCCCGAATCCAGAGGATCCGGGCATTTCTTGAAACATCGATGAAGCCTTCGTCAGCATCCAGACGCACATTCATGCGATTCAGACAGCCATCCTCAGCCCCACCCTGCGCAAAGCCAAAAGACCAGGCGCACCTGCAAATATCCTTCAACAACTCTTCAGCGAATGACCAGCCTGCGGCATACAACACCCCAAACCCGGTTACGATCCATCGCATTACTCATCAGATAGTCCTTTATCTGCATGGCTGAAAAGCTAACGACCCGTGCTGCTGACTCAGTAGCCTGGGCCGTTGAGAACAAGCCTATGCAAAGCCCTCATGCACCGCAACTGCCCAAAAATGGTGGGGTCGGATGGGTGCCTGTTCACACCCCAAATCGCCACCACGGCTGCAACCCTCTGCGTGCAAGACCTGGTTAAAAATCCAGCGTCCCCTCATGCATAAGCTGTGCGCGCCAGAGGC
Source organism: Pseudomonas congelans (assembly GCF_900103225.1). Classification (GTDB taxonomy): domain Bacteria; phylum Pseudomonadota; class Gammaproteobacteria; order Pseudomonadales; family Pseudomonadaceae; genus Aquipseudomonas; species Aquipseudomonas congelans. The sequence goes on from NZ_FNJH01000010.1 coordinate 58,816, forward strand.
AAAATCAACGCCCGAATTCAACGCCATCCGCCCTATCACACAGACCAATCCGTCGAAACCGAAGGACACGTCCTGCACTACCACCCGCCCGCCTCCGACCCGAAGCGCCAATGGTCGATTTTTTTCAACTGAATCAGACAGCTAGGCTTTACAAGCGCATCAGACTCTATATACTCGCAGCCCATTACGCCGGTATAGCTCAGTTGGTAGAGCAACTGACTTGTAATCAGTAGGTCCCGGGTTCGACTCCTGGTGCCGGCACCATATAAATCAAGGGCTTGCAGCGATGCAGGCCCTTGTTTTTTCCCCCAGACGTAATAAGCCACGTAACAAGGCCACCGATCGGGCCTGTCTTACGCGCTCCACGTCGAACTCCAACCGCAGCTACAGACGCTCATAAGCAGTAGCGCGAGACCCTGGCCAACCGCTCGGTGCAGGGTGCCCCGCTCAAAATCTGAGGGGGGTCAGAAAAAAGGTAATATTAGTAATACGGCTCGGGAAAAATGGCTGCAGCCCTTGCAGGCCGTGGCTTTCAGCGCTTTCTGGCAAAGGTAATATTGAAGCGATACAAAGGCCATAATATTACCTTTTACTAAAGCTATATTTTCATTTCCTAAAACCCAATGAATCCGGGGGTTTCAGGAAAATATTACCTTTCATATCGCTTCATATTACCTTTCGATGTAATACGCGCAGGCCAGTAAAACCGTGGCCTCCAGCCTAGGTTCGAGGGTCATATAGCTAATATCGCTCTTTTTGAAAACACCCTCCCATACCTGAGATTCGATCTCATTTAAAACGGCTTTTTTCAAAACTCCGACTGCAGCGGATTAAGGTCTTCAGGTCGTCACCAGCACGTGTAACTGTGTGCAACGTCATAGCATCCTGAGTGCGGCTATAGCCCCCGTCCTGCGTGCGTTGTAGAGGTTTGACCTGATCTGGCTATCGATGCCCTGGTGCGCCGCTTCAGGACTGGTATCGATTTGGAAAACCACCCTCCTCCTCGGTTTTCCAACTTTTCACCCAAGCGGGCCGGGCCCCCGAGGTTTGCCACCATCTGTACCGCTCCGTCGCTCACTGTGTAAGGCGCTGACATTTTTCTGCATAAGCTTGCACGTTGTGCAATTGCCGCTCCCCTGCGCAACCCCACGGCTGGCCTGGGCTGGGGTAGTGCTTTCATCGCATCTGGATTTGCACAAAAAACGGACGCGGAGCCCGTCGGCGGGAGGGGGATAAGTGCTTTTCTGAGGAAGATATTTTCGCCGATACCGATGCTTTAGATTTCAAGCCATGAGCTTCCGCTAAGAAGCCTTGCGGCTTCCGGAGGTCGGATGTAGTCTTCCAAGACGACTTTTTGTCAAAAAAATTCAGAAAATGCTTCTTGAGGTAAAAATGCTCCTTAGATTCGGTACCTCCAACCATCTGTCAGTGCGCGAATATCAAGAACTTTCCTTGGTCGCTACGCCGTTGAAAGGATCCTTGGAAGGCCTGCTGCAGTCCTCTGACACGGCTGATCAGAGCAAAGCTTTCAGCACTGTTCCAGTCGTAGCTATATACGGCGCAAACGCAGCTGGCAAATCGACGATTTTGCGTGCATTAGAGTTTTTTGTCACAGCGATCAAAGAGTCACAAAACGGAAGTTCATCGCGTCAAGGCACTCCTTATCAACCCTTCCTTTTGGATGAAAATTCCCGAAACAGCGTATCCCGATACGATGCCGATTTCGTTATCGATGGAATTAGGTATCACTACGGTTTTACCCTCGATGGTAAAATAGTACACAGCGAATGGCTGTTCTCATTTCCTGCTGGTAGCCAAAGACAAGTTAGAAGCATTCTCTTCCATCGTGACGCGGCAGATGAAAGCTCATTCTACTTTGGAAAAAGTTTGAAGGGCGACAACAAACGGATATCAAAACTAACAAGAAACAACAGTTTATTCTTATCATCCGCGGCGCAAAACGCGCACTCACAGCTTTCAAAAATATATGATTATTTCTCTATAGGCTTCTCTCAACGCCTCGAGACAGTTTCAGACAACGCCTCCATTAGCGAACAAATGTTTGCTTATTTTGGAGCAGATAAAGCGCAGCGAAAACGCGCAATGAATTTTATGCAGGCTGCAGATATAGGGATAGCGGACGTAGAGTTCTCTAAGAAAGCTCCTGGAAAGAAAACCCAGCTCTTAATACAAGAGTTTGAGAATATTTTTACCAAACATTTTTCGGACTTTTCGTTTCCTGAATCGTACGAAACAAACGAAGCAAAAATTTTACACTATGGCGAATACGCGAAGTACTACCCCATTGCTTTAGAATATGAAAGCTCTGGAACCAAAGCATTATTACAAATACTCGGCCCAGTGTTCACCAAGCTTGAAAATGGTGGAACACTAATAGTTGATGAACTAAATATTGCACTACACCCGCTAGTCTCTCACGAACTTATAAAGCTTTTTTCAAGCCCCGAGACCAACCCTGGCCGTGCACAGCTAATTTTCACCACGCACGACACCAATATCCTTACCTCCGGACTGCTCAGAAGAGATCAGATATGGTTTGTGGAGAAAGATGGGACTGGAAGTACTTGTCTTTACCCTCTAAGCTCAATAAAAATTCGTCAAAATGACAACTTTGAAAAAGGATACATTGAGGGGCGATTCGGAGCTATACCAATGTTTGGCCTTAACAAATACAATTACAAAAACCTAGACTCTCTTTCAAAAGAAGGAGACAAGTAAACATGGCTCGAAATATACCGCCCGCGCCATCGCTCAAGAGAAAAACTGACGTAGTTGATCCAAAAGTAGAGATATATATTGTATGCGAGGGAAAAAATACAGAGCCAAAATATTTTGAAGACTGCGCTGATTATTATGGAAACGGGCTAGTCAAGGTAAAGCCATTGCGCGGGGCGGGCGTCCCTATGACTATAGTTCAAACGGCAAAAGAACTTAAAGAGGAACTTATAGCTGCTCGAAGTGGGAAAAAAGCCAAAAACAGTTTCGACCATTGTTTTAGAGTGTGGGCAGTATTTGATAAAGATGAGCACCCTGAAATTGATCGAGCTTTAGCTATAGCTCTCGAGAGCAAGATCGACGTAGGCTTTTCAAATCCCTGCTTTGAACTATGGCCGTTGCTGCATCTAACTGCTTATGGTGGACAGGATGGCAGACATCCACTACAAAAGCGTTTGAAAAAAGAAATGCCAAATTATGATCATGACAGTGAAGCAATAGTTGACTTCGGACAGATAAAAGACAGTTTCCCAATAGCGCTTGATAGAGCTAAAGCGCTATTGGATGCGCGAGCGTCCGAACAGTGCATACACGGCTGTCCATCAACTACTGTCGGAAGTCTGGTTGAAAAGATCATCCAGAACGGTAAGAAATGGGCATCAAGGGTGAATACTGTTAAGTAGTCACAGACTTGAGATCTTTAAGCAACTTGCCTGATCTCACTCCGATGGAGCTGAATACCTCGGCATTTACTGGGGGGTCGCCGGCCCTTGGATGAACATGCGCTGCTATCTGGCCACTCATCTGTTCAAGCAGGTCTAACGTGTCGCAAAGGACCTGAAAAATGTTTATGTTGCCTGACCCAACCCAGTTTTTTGGAGCCTGCAGACGCTGGCCCTTGCTAGTGATGCTCTCGCGTAAACCCTGAATCCGTTCATGCATGTCGCCACCCACTGTGGCGTTGTGCTTCTGCCCGACAACCAGGTTCAGATCCCGACCAGTAGCCTGATGCATGTCATCCACTGCCGCCAGGCTCGCGGATCCGCCGGACAGCAGCTTGAGCGCTCCCAGGGCCTCGATCTTCTTCACGCCACCCACTGATTCAGTCGAATGGTCGTCCACTGTCCTGGTGTGGCTCTGGAAGCTTTCGGTGTTCGTCATGGCGTCGACTTCCCGCTCGATCGCCTGGTCCTGGATCTTGCCGTCGGTCTTGCGCAGCCAGTTGCCATCCGCGTCGACGCGCTGCTGCACTGCGTCACTGTGCTGCCACACCTGGTCGCCCTTTGGGACCTTCGGCAATGTCAGGCCGTGGGGCAAGATAGTTTGAATATAGGGCTTGTGCGGCAGGCCATAAGCGAAGCACACCACCACGCTGGTGCCCTCCTCCGGAAAAGCAAAGAAACCCATTTCATCACCGCCTACCGGCATTGGCAGCGGCACACCGGCCAGTACCGGCAGCGCTGTATCAATCTCGCCGTCCGGCCCCATCACCTGCAGGTCGACCGAGAAGCGCGGGCGGAAGTCGTCACACAGTCCAGCGCTGGCCGGCGCATCCGCCACGGCCACCACCTTGGCGAAGCGCGGCAGGTGATAGCCGCCAGTGAGTTCGGGGAATTGTCGCTCTACGCTGCGCTTGATTGCGTCGTCCATTTGATAGCCATCTGTGTGCCGGCCAGCGTCACGTTCGTGATCCGCTCGCCCTGGTTGATTGATACGCCTGGTCGCAGGCCTGGTAAGGCCGCGATCATCGCGCTCTGGCTGCCCTGATAACCGTCGAAAAGGTTAACCGGCAACTGCAACGGCGACCGAGCGCCGAAGAAACTGTCAGCCCAGGCACCGACGTAGATCTCGCCGTCACCCTGTTGCTGCCAGATAAAGTCCTTGATGCCGAACACTCGCGCCATGCTGTCCAGCGCTTGGTATCCAGCGGCCAGGTTGTAGAAAAACGGCGTCTTGACGCGTGTGTAGGCCTGATCCGGAACCCGGAAACGCAGGCCGGTCTTGCTGCCGATATCGGCCAGTACCGCGCGCAGATCTACATGGCGCAGGTTCATGGGCAACGGGTTGGCCAGCACCGCAGCTAACTCGCGACACAGCACCACCTGCTCGATGCCGTTGGTGGCAGTGCAACGCTCGACATAGCCAATGAAATGACGCTGCAGGACCGCTTCGTTGTAGCCGATATCGAAGGTGACCAAACCTTTGACGGTGGCACCTGCCTTGATCGTGAACGTGGCGCGTCCCGGACTCTTGAGGTCCAGACGAACATCGTCATTGATCAGCGGCATGGTCACGCCGCCGATCGTCACCACCTTGTGCAGCTTCATGCTCATGGCGTGCCGCCCAGGTAGGTGTCCACCTTCTTGAGCACCGCTTCAAAGCCTGTCAGCTCTTCAGGCGTGGCCGATCCGCTGCCTGCAACACCGTCACCTGGTGCTGACTGCGACGTAACGCCGTTGCCGGCGCGCCGGTTCTCGACCTTCTCCGGGTTGGATAGCTTCTCGCTCAGGGTGAACTGGACGATCCACTGAGCCAGTGTGTCGTCCTCACGGGCGCTGACCCCATCGGAGAATGTCACCTGCCGGATGCCGAAGGCCTTGGCCGTGTCATTGACGATGCGGTAGGTCTGGAGCTGGCCACCACCTGCAGTCGCCTCGGCCAGGCGCATGATGGTGCTCAGGTTATCGAGCGACTTGTAGGGGATCGTCAGGGCTACTGTCAGCGTCTTGGGCTTGAAACCCTTGTGTGACTTATCGGTGCCCGATGTCTGACCGCCCAACTCGTCGGCCTCGATCTTGAGGTTGGCCGTTAGCTTCATCCGGTGGCCGATGATCTGTTCGCCGTTGAGTAGCAGCGTCATAGGCCCACCAGTTCCTGGACAAAGCTCAGGCTCTCTGCAGATCCCACCAGCAGCGCGCCGGCACATAGCGGCCATTCATGGCCCGGTGCTTCGCCCTCGAGCAGTTCGCGGCGCAGTTGGCCCAGGTCACCCGGTCCCAGCATCCGGGACTGTATCGATACGTCGTCGGCACTGTTGGTGAACTGGGCTTTCAGGTCGGCCAACTGCTGATCGCGCTCCTGGGCCTGCGCCTTCTTTCGCGCCTGCAGATCTGCAAGGTCCGCCATGGGCGAGCTGTCAGCAGCATAGCCCTCAAGTACAGCCAGCTGGCCGGCCATGGACTGGCTGGCCAGCTTGGTGATCGGGCACCGCTGCAGCGGCAACTGGCTCCAGAGCGGCATTTGCCCGGCGATCGGCATGACCCACTTTTCCACCTCAAGCTTGGCCAGGTGTTCGGCACGGCGCTCGGCGCGCACCAGGTCGGGCATGGGCAATACCACGTTGAACCGCCCCAGCGTCGCCGCGAGCTGATCCAGGCGCGTCGCGAGGAATATCAGTACCAGGGCGCTTTGCTGACCTTGCGGCCGCACAGCGTCGGTGGTGTCAGTCAGCTTGTCGGCCAGCAGCTGCAGTAGGTTCGGCGCAGACAGAAAGCGCTGGTGACCACCGCTGCCCTGCCCTACACCGTACTGAAACGGCGTCACGACAATGCACGACGGGACGTTTTCAAACTGTGCGACCAACGCATCGCGTCCGGCGCTGATGGCCGACTTCGCGGCCCCTGCGATTAGACCGGGACTTGTAGTGGCGATATCGGCCAGCATCGAGACACGCTGGCCGGTGATTTCCATTTCGCTCTGGATCAGGTCACGAGCGCCCGCCATCTGATCCATCCACTGAGTGGCCTGCACCGGCCATTGCAGTTTGATCGGTGCCCATTCATTTGCCATTGAGCACGACCGCTTCAATCCAGTCCGGGGTAACCGGCTGTGTGGTCTCCTTCGGGTAGCCAGGCACCTGCGGCCATTCACGCACTGCCTGACGCCAGGTCAGCAGCTGGGTGAATTGCTCGGGTGTGATCGGCAGTTCACCGCCCAGATCGCGAGCATCGCGGTACTGCGATACCAGGTTGTCCGAGACTTTCAAACGCAGCTCCACCCAGAGCTTGGCCAGCAACGCCGGGTCGGCCTGGACAACGATGTCCTCGGCGTACTCGGTAGAGTGGCCACCGGCGTCCAGATAGTCGACAACAGCCTGGTAAAGCGGCGGGTTGTAGTCCTGGGTAACATGACAACGGTTGCCAGCAACGGTTATCACGAAAGAGCCATCGTTTTTAGTGGCCACCTCGGAGAAGGACACGCCCAAAGCAACTGGCTCTTCGGGAGCCGCGAAAATCGGCGGCATGACCTCTTCAGGGGTTTTAAGTGTCACGTCTGTCATGCTGCGTACCTCCAGGCGAAACCGTAAATGGTGCTTCCGCCGCTGAATGAAATAACGGTGCCGCCAGCTGCCTGGCCACTTCGACCGATCACGCCGGCGCCGCCCGAGTAGTAATGCATCAGCGAATAGCACCAGGTGCCGCCGGCGGGCAGTCTCACTTCAGTGGCAGTGATAGAAACCGCCAGGAAGTTGTTGTTGTCGGGCCGGTAAAAGTTTTGCTCGCCCCACAAGAGGCCGAGGTCAGTGTTATCCACTTGCGCCCGAACACCTGTTCCGTTAGCTGCCCACCCCAGGCGCAACTGATTGCCTGCCTGATTTGCGCCGCCGCCCTGCTGTACGGGCGTGTAGTCGAGGCGTTTTTGCAGGTAGTGAACGGCCCCGTTCGAGGCACGTCGAAAATACGGATAATCCGGGTTGTCACTGGCAAAACCCGCTGTGGTAATTGAGTCGGCGGCGACCCTTGCGGCTACCAGCGCGTTGACCTGAGCAGCGGTGTAACAGTCAGTGATGCCGTAGCCGGCGATGGAATTAGCCTTGTTGGCTTTATCGTTGGGGTTGAACGACTGCTCAGTCCAGATTCGGCCCATATCTGTGGCGTCGACCGTCAATTTCAGACCGACGTCTGACCAACCGATATAAAGCTTGTTCGTCTTCTGGCCGGCACCACCACCCTGCTGCAATGGCGTGTAACCGATCTGCGGCTGCAGGTAGTAAACCTTGTCATCAGAGATGCGACGGAAGTACGGATAGTCGGTGTTGTTGCTGGCAAAACCGGCGTGAACGATGGAGTCAGCCAGTACCCGTCTGCCCACCAGGTCGTTGACCTGAGTGGTGGTGTAGGCATCGGCGATACCGTAGCCGGCCAGCGTAGTAGCCTTGTTGGCCTTGTCATTGGGGTTAAATGACGTTTCAGTCCAGATCCTGCCCATGTCGGTGCCGTCAACGCTCACTTTGAGCATCGCGCCGGTCCAGCCGATGTTGATCCGGTTGGTCTTCTGGTCAGGCCCACCGCCTTGCTTCACGAAACTGCTGTTCGCGTCATCCTTGCTGTACGCATCGGTGATGCCGTAGCCAGCGAGCGTTGTCGGGTTACTGCCGCTAGTGACCAGACCCTTCAGGTTGACGGCTACTTTTGTGTACGTGCCTGCCGCTACACCGCTATCGGCCAGCGTCAGGGTGATATTGGTATCACTCGCGCCGTCATAGGTTCCGATGCCGCTGGCTGCACCGTTGAATCGGAAGGCTCGCGGGGTAACCAGGCGCACGGCCCTGCCGACGCTGGTCGAGCCATCAACGATCGACGCGATCGCCTGGTTGATTACCGTGCGTACGGCGTTGACCATTCTGGTGGTGGCCAGCACGGCACTGCTGTTGCTGTTTGGATCGTCGCTGATCGCGTTGGGCAGGTTGCCCAGGTCCACGTCTTCCTTGGTCGTGGCACGGGCGCGCAGATCTGGATAGTCTCCAACCCGAGCAGCAAAGTACTTCACCAGCTCGCTGTCGATCGCCTCGATCGAGCGCAGGTCGACCAGACTGCTGGTACCGGTGATGTCAGCCAGCGGCACCAGGTAGTGCCTGGCCGAGGCGCTGTCGGTGTAGTCGACCTTCGCTTCCTGACCGAACACAACCTTGAATGAGGCCACAACGTCGCTCAGTTCGCGCTGCAGCACCACATTCAGCCAAGCCTTGGTCGGCACTGACGGCACGGTCACCGGCAGCACGGCATCGAGCTGCAGACGAATACCTTCGACATACGCCACGCCGGGATTGAGCTGGTAGGCATTGCCCACCTTCTGCAGCTGCAGGCCAGAGCCGAAAAAGCAGGCGCGCCCAAACATGTCGCGGTTACTGATGCGCTCGCGCTCATCAATGCCTTTCATGCGCGCCGTGTAATCGAACTGCCAGGTACTGGCGTCGATCTTGATGCCAGTCAGTTGCTGGGCACCGTCGAACACCAACAGGAAGTTGCGCGTGACGTTGTTGCCGATCTGGTCGGGCAGGATGTTTTTGCGCTTCTGTTGCACCGGCACGTAGGCGACCGACAGCAGCACGTCGTCGCTGGTCTCCATGCCGATCCAGTTCCAGTCGAAGTCGCCGATATCGGTGCCCATCAGCAGGCTGTACACCACCTGGTTGGGGTTCACGTAGCCCTGCTGGGTGATGCTCGCGGTGTAGACGATCTGGGCCGCTGGCGGCTTCACGCCTGCGCGATTGACCGGGCCGCTCACATTGAGGCCCGGCACGTTGGCCAGCACGAAGCGGGCCACGGTCAGCGGCAGATTGGCCGCTTGTTTCTGGGCGATCAGTTTCTCGCCGGCGATGGTGATACTTGCAGCCATGAGGGCTCCTAAAGGCTGGCGACCAGCGTTTGCTGATCGTCATTGAAATCCACCAGGGCAACAGCAAGCCGCACCGGGGTGATGGTTACGAAGTCATACCGGCGACAGGTGCGTCCGTACTGACGGATCAGCACGCGCAGCAAGTCGGGGTTCTCGGACAGTTGGGAATCGCTCAGGGTGAGCAGCACGACGTCCCAGTCGCGTTCGGGCATGCGTTCCTGGATCTCGACATAACCCACGCCGAGGCGCTCCAGGATGCGTTTCAAGCCGGCAGTGCTGCCGGCGTCCACGGAGTTGATAAAGGCGTACTTGACCCGCAGCCGGAACAGGCTTTCCGGCTCGGCGGGGAACCGCGTGACGTCGCGCTGCCAGGCCCACAGCTCCAAAATGGACAGGTGGCAGGTGTCGGCGTCGAACTGCAGGTACGGCCAGCGCAGCCATTCGGTGGCCTGTTCCCACCAAAGCTGGGCGGTGGCCACCAGCTTGGTCAGCTCCAGCCCTTCGAGCCAGAACGGCAGCTTGAGCTTGATCATTGCAGGGCCACCGCCAGGGTGGTGATGCGCGGGATGTCCAGTGCCGACACGATGTCGCTGTTGGCGAACCGCAACGAACTGATGTCAGGAAACTGGACGTGCAGCTCTTCTGTCAGGCGGCTGAAGCTGAAACGCGACTGAGGGAATGTGCGAGTCGGCGCGTAGTCACTCTGGGTGCTTTCGCGGAACGCAGCGCGGATGAACAACCCGATCTCGGCCTGCAGCGTCTGCAGCTGCAGCACGGTGAGGTTGGCCACCGGCCAGACGTTGACGCTGATCGCGTGCAGGGTTTCAGGCATGGCCATCGCCAGCAGATCGTCGCCGTGGCCATGGTTGCCGCCGTCGCGGATATGGGTGTTGATCTGCTCAAGGAACGTATCGGCGGGCACGCCGGCGTCGAACAGCACGAAGGCATTGGCGCTGCCTGGACCACGCGGCGCGCCGTGTTCAAAGTACACACCGTCCGCTGCCACACCTGGAAACCCGGTGATGATCGCCCGGTACACCGCGTCGGTATGCCACTGGTTGACCGCCGAAAACTGGTTGCGCACGCGCAGGCGCAACTGGTCGTCATGCTCCGAATCCGCGCCAGGCGTCTGCAGCCAGTCGGTATTGTTCACCACCTGGACAACGCCCGGTACCGACTGAGGCAGCACCGCGTAATAACCCGGTGCCAGGTTGTAGCCGCTGCCCGCTCCCACGGCCTTGACCGGTACCACAAGCTGACTCTGGCCCTCTTCAAAGCTGCGCGGCTCGGTGGTCACCAACTGGTAGATATGACCGTTGAGGGTCGGGGACTGAACGACAGTGCCGATCGGCACTTCCAGCTCGCCACCGGTATTGGCGCGGGTAAAGAGCAGTTCACCAACGGCCACCGTCGCGGCCTTGCGCTCGATGTTCACCGCCCAGGCCAGCATGTCCAGCCACTGCGCGCCGGCAGTCTTGACGAAGAAATTCGGCAGCACCGTGCCGCTGACGAACTCCAGCAGCCACAGCACCGGCTTGGTGACCAGCGCCGTGATGATCCGCCAGAACGGACTGTACGCGCTGGTGTTGGTCAGCGTGCTGCCCTGCTCGACGGCCAGCTTTTCCCAGGCCTGTATGAGCTGCGCCTCAGTGGTCGGAATGCCGGAGTCACCCAGCGCTTTTTTGAAGTCGACGGTCATAAGGTGATCTCCACCTGGCCAAACTTCACGGTCGTGGCGGTCACCAGGTACACACCCGGCTGGGTCTGCTCGATCTGCGCGGTGCCTGGTACCAGGCGTTCGTCATCCTCGACGAGCAGCTCCATCTGCTGAATGCAGTCACGCTGACGCAACCGGTCGCGCTCGGCCACCAGGGTGATCAGCAGGCCGCTTTCGCGGATCAGGTGCGCGATGTCCTGAGCGATCGAGGCGCGGTCATCCACCAGCAGAGGCTGGCGGGCCGGATCGAGTACCAGGTCGTTGTTCATGATCAACAGATCAACGTATTCACTCATCAGCCGCCCACCGCCATGGCCATCATGTTTTCCAGTTCCAGCGGTGTCATCGGTTTGGAGGTATTGATATTCAGTGTCTCGACGTGGGTGCCGGGGCGCTGGTTGGGGTTCATGGCGTTGCTCTGGTTCTGGAAGCTTTGCATCAGTCCTCCTTTCGGGACGGCCTGCGGTTTGGTGGGGCTGATCGACGTATTGGCGTTGATCGCCTTGCGGGCCTCGATACCCTTATCCGATTTGGCGGGCAGCTCGATGACCTTCTCGACGCGCTCTGGCAGAGCAGCTTTGGCCGGCATAGAAAACGCCAGGTCAGCCGATGCCGGCGGCAGCATGATCGGGTCGGCCTGGCTGATCTGCGGAGCAGGCATCTGCAGCGGTTTGAAGGGCAGCACGTTGGGTTGCGGCAGGCTGATGGGCTGGCCCGGCTGGACCTGAACTGCAGGTGCGGGAACCTGCACACGCGCAGATTGAGCGACGGCAGCCGGTACCAGAGCCAAGGGCTTAGGTGGCTGGCTTGCTGGAGCGGGAGCTGCCGAGGCGACTTTGGCCCCCGGTACGGTGCCCGCTGGCGCTGTGGTCACCACTGCAGGCAGTTGTGGACCCGGTACAGGTGCGCCCACTTGACCAGGCAGATCGGGCACCTTCGGCGGCTCTGGCAAATCGCCAAACGTGGTTTCGATGTTGATACCGGGGATCTTGTTGGCCATCTCGATCAGGCCATTGATTGCGCCCTTCACCGTGGACAGGATGCTGTCCCAGGCAGTTTTGGCGATGCCGGACCAGCCGCCCATCGAGTCGAACCAGCTGGACAGTTTGGCCATCTGATCGCTGATCCACTGGAACGCGGTCGTGTTCATCAGCGCCGTGCACAAATCGTCCCAGTACACGACCGCCGCAACCACGGCAGCGGCCAACAGGACAATGCCGGCCACGATCAGCAGCACCGGGTTGGCCAGCATGGCGGCGTTGACCAGCCAGATCGCGCCCTGCCACAGCAACATGCCGACGCGCACGATCGCCATCCAGGTATACAGACCGATCAGGCCGACCACGAAAGCCGCGACCATGACCGTGTGGAACAGGAACATGGCGATCGATTTGAAGCCCTGCCAGGTGAGCAGCTTCCACACGGTGAGCATGCCCAGCCAGACCATTTTGCTGACCCCGACTACCAGAGTCAGCAGCGACATTGCGGCGATGAAGCCAAAGACCACCAGTGTGGTGATACCGATGATGCGGGTGATGTTCGGGAACAGCTGCGTCCAGCGGGTCAAGGTCTTGGCAATGCCCACCAGGCGATCCATCAGCGGGGTCAGCGTCGGAATCAGGGACTGACCGAAGGCGATGCGTAGCGCTTCGACGGCTTTACCGAACTGCTGCCAAGGGTCGACCATGGCCTTGGCCATCTTCTCGGCGTTCTCCAGGCCCCGGACCTTGCCCAGCTCGGCAATGCCGTTGCGCAGCCGATCGGTGTCCTTGGCCAGCGCGCCGATCACCTGGGCACCTTCACCGCCGAACACTTCCATCAGCTTGGTGCCGGCAGCAGCACTGGTCAGGTCGCCGTACTTGCCCTGCAGCTTGTCCATGATCTGCAGCATGGGCAGTGCATTGCCAGCGGCGTCCGTGAAGCTCAGGCCGGTTTTCTCGGCAGCCGCACTGAGGTTTTCAAAAAACGCCTTGTAGCGCCCGCCGGCGTCGCCGCCTTCCATGGTGCTGGACAGCGTACCGACCACAGCCATTTGTTCGGCAAAGCTGACGCCGGCCTGGGTCGCGATCGCCCCTACTTCCTTGAAGGCGTCTTTCAACTGGGCACCATCGGTACGGAACAGCTTCACCGCCAGCGCGGTCTGGCCGGTCAGTTGCTCGGCCCATTGCACCCGGCCCATCTTGTCCGCATCGGACTTGAACAGGTTGTACATGGTGCCCAGGTACGCGCCGGTCGTTTCGGCGTCGGATTTGGTGACCTTGGCCAACAGGTTGCTGGCACTCGTGATGGTCGCCAGTTGGCCACCGACCAGGCCCTTGATCGCGCCATCGATGACGCGTGACGACGTCACGAATTCGGCGGCGCTGGCGGCATAGGTGATCGAGAATTCGAGGGCAGTCCGGTTCAAGGAGGCCAGCGCGTCTTCGGTCGTGCCCAGGGCGCGCATGTCACCCAGTGCCCGGTTCACTTCCAGCGCCGGCTCCAATGATTCGGTGATGGCCTTGCCCGCCCCCACCATGCCGGCCAGGCCTGCACCCATCTGAATGATGTTCTGCTGGCTCTTGGCGGCAAGGTCGCTGAAGCTGGTTTTCACCTTGCCCAACGGGGCACTGACCTTGTCGGTCAGTTTCAGGATGAAAGCCAGGCGGGCGGAACGGTCAGCCATCAGGGTTATCCATTAAAGGCAGTAGAAATGCCGTTGGCGACGGCAATTTCCATGCGTCTCCAGTGTTCGTCTTCAAGCCACTTGGCGGTGCCCATGCTTTCAATGGTGGGCTCAGCGCCAGGTAGCCAACGTTGGGTCAGGGCCAGCAACTGGCCCAGCCCGTCCTGGGTCAGGCCTTCGGCATGTTCGAGGGCTTTTTTACGATCACTTCAACGTCCGGCGAATACTCTTCAAGCAACGCACCGGCCAGGGTCATGGTGGTGATCGGGTTTTCCAGCAGCGCCTTCAGTGCGGCCTTGTCTTCGTCCTTGACGGTGCCCATCAACAGGTTGTGAGCCGGGGCGACCTTGTTGGCCTGGGTGGTGGCGTTGAAGTACTTGGTGATCACCTGCGGGGTCAGGTTGAAGGTGAATTCCTTGTCGCCACGTTCCAGGGTGATGCTGCGGTTTACTTCGCTCATGTCGTTGTTTCCGTAAGGTTGAGTTGCAAAGGGTCAGGGTTGTGCCGGCGTGCGTTGCACGACCTGGCGGATGTAGTCCTGCAGGCCGAGGATCATTTGCCGGCTGAGGGCAAGCTCGTCTCTGAGGGTGAAATAATCCGATCGAGCGTCTGCTGCGAGTTCGGCGCTGCCTGCATCAGCCAGGCCGGCGGTGCCGGGGGCACCGGGCATTGCGGGGCAGACAGCTTTGATGCGCAGCCGGTAACGGCCATCAGCAACAGCAAGCTGCAGAGTGTTGATTTGAGCGCGGGCACGGTTCAGTTCCTCGGTATGGTGGGTGTCGAGCTGGTCCCGCGCTGCCAGCTGATCGCGGGCCAGGCGCGCCGCCTCTCGCTCGGTGTGCAGATCTGCAGTGGCGTCGACCAGATCAGCGCGGGCAGCGACGAGCTGGTCGCCCTGGTACTCGAAAACGCACCAGGTCAGCAGTCCGACTACCAGCAAAAACAGGGCAAGGCGCAGCGGGCTGATGGTCATTGCAGGCACAGCCTCATTTCGGCCAGCCGGCGGTTGTGCAGGCCACGAACGAAGGTCTTACGACCATCGGCACCGGTCACGTAGGCCCACACCGGCGTCGTGCCGTCGGAAGCCCAGGCCAGCGCTTTGCAGCCCTCGGCAATGCGGCCCGCATTGATCAGGCCCACCGCACGGCTCGCGCACGTCGTCGGCACGCCGAAGTTGTGGCCATGGCTGCTCAAGGCGTCGAACGTGTTCTGCCCGATCGCTTGGTTGGTCAGGCAGTCGGCCAGGCTCAACTGGCCCTTGGCGATGACCAAGCCTTCCACCTCGGCGCAGCGCGCATCCGACCAATATTCACCGACCACCACTGGATCCGGGCTGGTGTGCCTGGTGATGCCCTTGCAGACCGTAGGCAAACCCGTGGCCAGCTTGTCGGCGTACACCACGTTCTGGCCGTTGCCTTCCCAAGTGCCCAGGAAGGCGGTCAACGTGCCGCTGCAGAGCAGCAGCAAGCCCGCGGTGATCTTGACGCGCAGGCTCATGGCTTGACCCTCCAGTCCCGCAGCATCTGGCGGTACTTGGGGATCAGCAGCAGGATCTGCAGCACCATGTAAAACGCGGTCAGCATGTAGGCCACTGCGGACCAGTCGACGGCACCGGTCGCGCCCGTGGCGGCAACACCAATGGCAGGCGATGCCTTTACCAACGCAATGGCGGTGTCCTGAGCAGCTTGATTGGTGCTCATCAGCGAAGCCCCTTTTCAGTCAGGGTTTGGCAAGGCACGCAACGAGTCATGCCACCCAGCGCCTGGCGTGCTGGCGGGATCTCCTTGTCGCAATCCTGGCAATGGGTGAGGCTCGGCCCGCTCGCTCGCGGCTTGGCCAACTGGGCCGCAATGGCCTGGTCGCGCTGTCGCTGCTCCAGAGCCTGCGCACGATCGAACGGGCAAACCATTACGTCAGGCCCTCGATTTCAGCAGCAGCCAGGTACGGCACGCCGTTGATCTTGATGAAATCCGGACTGGTGACGTCGAACGGCACCTTGTGGGTGTTCTTCGCGCCGCCCTTGGGATCGATGCTCAGCAGGCTGGACACGCGGACCTTGCAGCCGAAGGCCTCGATGCGCAGTTCCTCTTCGCCGGCCTTGGCGAAGAACACGATGTCGAACGGCTCCAGCTCGCGGAAACTGCCGGCAGTCTTGGCCTGCTCGATGAGCAGATTGAAGTTGGTGGTGTCCAGCTCCAGTTCGCCGGCTGCAGCGACATCGCCGTCGACGTGCCCGTTGGGCACGCCCTTGGTCTGGGCCACGGTGCTGTTGTCCGTGATGTCGATGGTGCCGGCCTCGACGTGAACGAGCAGATCGCCCAGGTTCACGTCGAAGTTCTTACCGCCAATTTTTGCGGCCATGGGTTACTCCGAATCCGTAACGGAAAGGTCCAGCGCGATGTTCGCGGTCAGGTCTTTCGGGCAGTTGAGGGGGCGCAGCTTGAGGTAGGCCACGACAGAGGTTTTGCTCGTCCAGGTCAGTACGATGTCGCCGTCCTTGGGCTGCTCGATCTCGCCCGGAAACACCTGGCCGGCGAACTTGGTGGACTTGGCCATCGCGCGCAGCGGGGCCATCAGCTTGGAAGTGGTGGTCGCCATGCTGTTGGCCGAGCTGTTCAGGGTCCGATCGCCCACGTAGCGGATCAGCAGAGCGCGCACGCGACGGGCTGCCTTGTCGACGACACGCAGGTTCTCGATCACCTGGAAGTCACTGCCAGGGGTGTCCAGCATGTTGCCGTCGCCCCAGTAGGTGCCCGGATAGTCCGGGTACGTCTGGGGCACAGACAGACGCGCTGCGTCGAGCTGCGAAATCACCGCAGTGCTCAGCGGGATGCCGTCCATGTCTTTGGGTTCAGCGCCCAGACCCAGGACCGCGCCGGTGGCAACGCGCATCGGAGTGTCGGCAATGCTCACGGCGGCATTGGCCAGTCGACCGGCCAGCACGCCCAGGTTATTGCCGTGCAGTTGCGGTACCGGCAGAACGCGAGGCGCAGCCAGGCCGTCGACAATGGTTTTCTGCTCGACGACGTAAGCGCTCCAGCTCAGCTGCGGAGCGATGCCGGCAGTGGCCGCCAGCACGAAGACACGGCGGCCCAGCTTGTTGCTCAGGTCATTGGCAGCAACGTGCATCGCTGACAGCTCGGCCTGAGTGGTAACCGGGTTGACGATCACCACCGCCTCGAAGGAATAACTGCGGGTCGCGCTCTCAAGCGCCTGTTGCCAGGTGGTTTCGCCTGCGATCGGAGCGGCGATGCAGGCCCAGCGATCGCCGCCGTTGCTGCGCGCTGCCAGGATTTGGGTTTTCAGGTCGCTGTCCGCAACGCCCAGCTGGACGTCCAGATCACTTTGGGTGTCCAACGGGACCAGCTTGCCGACGTTCTTGGCAGCGGGACCGATGAACAGGAAATAGCGTTCGATCTCGCTCACGGCACCCTGGCCGAGGTTGAGATTGTTAACGCTGACTTTGCCGAGTGCCATAAAGCGGTGCCTCGTTAGCGGGGTGAATTAAGGATTTGTTGCAGCACCAGGTTCACCAGTTGGCTGGTTTCGCTGTCGCTGGCACCGAGGAACTGACGCGCAGGCAGCTGGATGTTCCAGCTTTGCGCACCGGTGGATTCGGCTCGTTCGTCTTCCAGGACGCGGATCAGCAATCCCGCCCGGGCGTAGTTCAGGTGTTGCTGGATCCACGCCACGGATGGGCGGGTCAGGGTCTTTTTGCCTTCCTGACGGGTCTTGAAACCCAGACGGCGCAGGCTCTTGGCCTGTTTTTCGGTAGCGGCGGTGCCCGGCGGAACCTTGTTCCACTGGCGCATCTGTGCGGCGGTGCGCCGCTCGGACACGCCGTTGTGTTGCTGCGAGGCAACCCAGCGGGTCAGCGTGTTGCGCCAGCCCAGTTCGGCTTCGGTACCAGTCAGGCGGGTGACATCGAGCAGCTTGCCCAGGCCGGCTTCCATCTTCTTCTTGCCCTTGGACGTGTCCTTGCGGGCAGCGAACGGGGTTCCATTCAGGTTCTGCTGGTTGCGGATCCGCTGGCGACTCAGGCTGCGCACGCGCTTGGCCACGTTGTTCAACAGACGTCTGCGCTTGGGCGTCGGAAGCTCCATCAAAGCCAGCAGGTCCTGGGCTTCGAGCATGCCGCGAATGTCCAGATCAAAGGCCATGACCGGTCACCTCGCCGCTCTCAGCCACCCACAGTTCGAACGGTACGAACGACCAGGTACTACCAAAGGCCTCGATCTCGCCGGCAGGATCCTCGGCCAGGTACTGCGCCTCGATGAACTGCAGCTTGATGTCGACGTCAGCCAGGTCGTTGTCGAGCATGACCACATCGAACACCACGTTCGGCAGACCGTCGCGGTCCTGGTCGTGGGTTTCCAGCCAGCTGCCAACGAGGGCGAACAGACGGGCCGGGTGATCCGCGAATCGCTCGATCGAGATGGTCGCGCCGTAGTTCATGTCACCCATGTGCATGCCTTGGGTGTCAGGTTTCCAGACCAGCTCGACCTGCACCTGGTCGGTCCAGCTGTCGAGCTGCTCAGGGGCGACCAATTGGCGCTCGAGCAGGTAGGCGGTCAACGCCTTGAGCTTGATCACAGCAGCGCCGCCGTGATGCGGCCACGGCCCTGCAGCGACCGCACAGCAGCCTGGCTGAAAGCGAGGAAGGTTTCGGAGCGCTCTGGCAGTTCCTTGCCCAAGTTTTCGGCGCTTTCGCGACGACTGACCGTGGCGAACTGGGTCAGCAAGCTGGCTTTCGCTCGGCTGTACACGGCGCGCTTGTACGTCGCCGCTTGAAAGTTGCGCTCTGGCAGGACGGTGGTGTCTGCGGACTCAACGTTGGACACGCCAGCGCCCTGCCAGCGCGCTTTTAACTTGGCCAGGTCGGTATTGACCTCGACCATGGCCATGTTCAGATCGGCAGCCAGCATCTCTACCAGGTACTCCGCCGGCAGGCGGTAACCTTTCTGAAACTCGGCTATCGATAGGTCGGGCCAAAAACCATCGTTCCCGATCCGTTCGTCTACCAGCACCGTGGGTTTTCCGGAAAAGCTCATACACTTTCCCCACAAGCCAAGGAGGACTGCTCAACATGACCGACGAACAAGGAAAGGTTGTTTCTATGAAAGAGCGGCTTAAGGCGCGCCAGACCGCTGCCAGGCGTAAGCAGCAGCTCTCCGATAGAAGACTTGAGGACGCACACGCAATGGCGCTTATGTTTATGCGCACCCAAGGTGATCATGTGGCGACGATCAAGGCAGCGCTGAAAGTCGCTGACCGGTACGTCATAGCACTGAGGGAGTGCGTCCATGTTCTGGGAGGCAGTAGTTTGGAAGTCACCGCGACCTTCCCCGAGGGGAAGATGGCGATAGATAAGCTCTCGCAGTGATCCGTTAAACATCTGTGCCTCACAAAGCCCCGCCCAGTGCGGGGCTTTTTGTATTAGGGGCGGGAAAACTGTTTCAGTGGGTCAGGGGCCATAAAATGGTTGGCTCACATCCACAGTTTCTCGCCGGGGGGGGTAGTCGGTTATTCGGTGCCGTTGCCGGCGTTTTCGGTGGCTTGTGCCTTGGCCAGTGCCTTGCGGCAGTCAGCCAGGCGCGTCCCTACGCCGATGCTTTCGTAAAGCTGTTCGGCCCGTTCGAAGTGGTGAATTGCTACAGGCCAGTCCTTGCGGTGCAGCGCGATCATTCCCAGCAACTTGTGATAACGAGCAGGAATGCGCTCGAACAGCTGCCATTCGCCGTCGACACGGGGCAGTAGGTTGGAAACGTAGGGCTCAGGGCTGCGCCTGGCCTTGAATTCCGCCTCGGCCCAATCGATCACCTCATCTGCAACGAAGGTCGGAATGTCACGGTTGAAGCGCTCAGGCAGTGCCTGCCCTTGAGACATGGCGAAATCGGCCAGCTCCAGGCCCTGGGTAAACTGCTCGGTGTCGAACAGCCAGATCAGGACGTACACCAACACCGAGTTCTGGAAATTCAATTCCGAATCGCGATACCGCTGTACGTACTCCAGGTATTTGGGCAGCAACTCGTCACGCTTGAGCAACTGGCGCAGCGAGTGGCTGTTGATCGCGCTGATGCGCTCCAGATCGCCCGCCAGCGCGTCTTCCATCAACTTCAAGTGCTTGCGTGCATTGGCAGGGCTGGACATCGCGGTGTCCGCCGAATAAGCCATTGGGGCACCGGCGATCGCAGCCGCTGGGCCTTCTGCGATCAAGCGGCGTTTGTGCGCCAGTGCCAGGCTCATGCTTTCACCAATTCGACGTTTTCGGTCATGGCGAACTTTTCCAACTGCTCGATCACATAGCCTTCGTTACGGCTGTTGTAATCCTCGACGCGGGAGCGCTTCGGGTTATCAACGGTCTGCTTGCGCCAGCTGGAGTCCTGGAAGTAGATCGACAGGTTGTCGAAGCTGGTGACCACAACGGCGTTGACCGGGAAGAACGGCACGCTGAAGCTTGGCAGACCGCCATAGGTCGCGATGACCTGAGCGTCTTCGATGCGTTCTTTTTCGGTCGGCACGTCGCCTTGCTTGGCGTAAAGCTTGGCCTTGTCGGCTGCCAGCAGATCACTGCCAATGATTGCGATCAGGTCGCCGCCATCGCGAACGCGCTCGTCGACCATCTGCTTGGTGTCATGCACCAGGGCGTCGAGGTTGGCGTAGTCGCCACCTTCGCCCAGCCTGACCTTGCCCGCTTCCAGGCCTTGGCTCAGAACCTGTTCAGGGATCTGCTCGCGAGCGATCTGCAGCCAGCCCTTGTTCACGTCCTGCAGCATCGGAAATTCGGTGATGCTGGTCTGCGGTGCGGCTTTGAGGCCATGGAAGCCGATCATCAGACGGTCGAGTGCGATCTGCTTTTGCACAGCAGCGGAGTAGCGCTGCTGGAAGTCCGGAAACTTGGCCCAGGCGTCGATCTTGGCGTAAGGCAGGCTGACGTCAGATTCAGTCGAGAACAGCTCGTAGGTGCTGTCATCAAGCGCCGAAGCATCCTTGGCTTCGCGATCGGTGGTCTTGGTGTTGGTGCGACCGGTCACAGGACCCGACACGCCCAGGAAAACCTTTTGACCCTTGATCTCGGTCACGCCGATGACGTTGATGCGCTGCAGGAAATCGGACTTGTGGGTGATCGCCTCGTTGAGTTCCTGGGCAATCGATGGCTCGACGCTGAACGTCTTGCTGGCCAACTCGACACCGTAAGACTCAGCCAGGGAAACCTGCAGGGCCGCGAACATTTTCGCGCCGAATGCGCTCAGTGACTGGGCCATGTCAGAGTACCCGCTTCGGTTTAGGGTCAGCGGCACCAGTGGTGCGTGACAGGTGGCGGCCTTCCGGCTTGTCCAGCAACGCGCTGAATTGCGCCTGCAGCTTGTTCATGCCGGCCAGCACTGCGGCGTTGGACGAGCCCTTGCGGCTCAACTGCTTTTCGTCTTCGGCGGTGGCCACGATGTCATCGACCGCCGTCTGTACGTCGTCGATCGGGGCCTGGTCGGGTGCCGGCGGTGCCTCTGCGAAACTGTCAATCAGCGCCTGAATGCCGGCAGTGACGATCAGTTGCTGTTCGATCAAGGCCTGCAGCGCTTTGGCTGTAGCTTCATCCATTGGGGGTTTGCTCTCTATAGGGGTTTGCGGGGTGGTTTCGGCTGGCACCTCTTCAATGCCAAAGCGCTTGAACAGGCCGGTGAACAGGCTGAACAGCTTGGCCACCTCGCCCTGCGGTTCGTCTTCACCAATCGAACCCAGCGGGACGGCCGCCGCGTAATGCACGCGCTTACCGGGGTTGCCGGGGTTGCGGGAGAAGTAGAGTTCTTGAGTGCCCAGGCTCGCAGGCTCGTCAGTGACGGCCAGGCCGGTCAGGTACGCCCTGCCGGTGCCAGCGAAGTCGGGCATGATCTCGATGCTGGTGAAGAGCTTTTCGCCTTGGTCGTTGAGCCACAGCAGCTTTTGATTGGGCTTCAACTGCGCTTCCAGCGCGACTTGGCCGGGGGCCAGACCCTCGACGTCCTCGATCAGGCGCACGGCAAACACGGTGCCGTAGGAGCCTGGCCAGCGGTCATGTTCGGACCAGATGGTGGCCGTGTAAGTAGTAGTGCTGTACGTCTCGGCGATGTCGCGCAGTTCCTGGGGCGTGATGACGCGACCATCGACGGTAGGACCGCTGGTGGCGACGCGTTTCCAAAAGCTGACAAGGGAACGGGGCATGGGAAGAACTGCGCTCATCGGTAAGTTGAGGCCCCAAGATAGGGAGCCGCAACGCCTCCAACAAACGGTTTACTTTCGCGCTTCTCCTATATTTGATTTATAGGAGAAACACGGATTTTAACTGCACGTTTTCCGCGTTTTCGCCGCATAGACTGCGGCCCATGTACTACTCAACCGAAGTCAAAGAAGCCGCCAAACGCCTGTTTCTACGCCGTCACAAGGCCAAGGAAATTCAGGCGCAGTTAAACCTGCCCAACATCCGGATCGTGTACCACTGGATCCGCGTTGGTGGCTGGGAAGACATGCTGACGGATGAAGAACCGCTGACTGCCGTCAGCCGGCGTATCACCTTGCTTCTGGAGAAAGCCGACTCGCTGACCAAGGGCGAATTGGACGAATTGGACCGGTTGACGACTGTTCGCGAAAGACTGGTTAAGCAGTGTGTAAAGCCGGTGGCTGCGCCGATCCGTGATGACCAGGACAACGATGGCCATCGCCGCGATGATCAACGCGGTGAGCGTCGGGAGCGTGGCAAGCGCGACGGCAAGAAGCGGGAAAAGAAGGTTAAGAACGACGTCAGCGAGCTGCGCGAAGTGGACTTTCTCGACAAGTTCATCAGCAAAATGTACGGCTACCAGAAAGAGCTGTTCGCCGCGAAACAGAACCCGCTGACCGCCAGGATCCGGAACATCCTCAAAAGCCGCCAGGTGGGCCTGACCTACTACTTCGCCGGCGAAGCTTTCATGGACGCGGTGCTGACCGGCGATAACCAGGTGTTCCTGTCGGCCAGCCGCGCCCAGTCCGAGATTTTCCGCAGCTACATCATCGCCTTTGCCCAGGCGTGGTTTGGCCTGGAGCTGACCGGCAACCCGATCGTACTCAGCAAGGACGGCAAGCCCTGGGCCGAGCTGCGCTTTCTCAGTACCAACAGCAGCACTGCGCAGGGTCACCATGGCCATGTGTACGTTGACGAATATTTCTGGATCCGCGACTTCGAGAAACTGAACACCGTGGCAAGCGCCATGGCGACCCATAAGAAGTGGCGCAAAACCTATTTCTCCACGCCCAGCGCCGTGTCGCACCAGGCCTATCCGTTTTGGCAAGGCGAGAAGTTCCGCAACAGCAAGCGCAAGAACGCCAAGGAGCCATGGCCGAGCGATAAGCAGATCTCTGCCGGCGCGCTGTGTCCGGACGGTCAGTGGCGCAAGGTCATCACCATCCTGGACGCGATCGCCGGTGGCTGCGATCTGTTCGACCTCGAGCAGCTGCAACTGGAGTACGACGAGGACAAGTTCCAGCAGTTGTTCATGTGCAAGTTCATCGACAGCAGCCAGAGCGCGTTTTCCTTGGCAGATCTGGAGCGCTGCTATTCGGACCTGTCTTTGTGGGCCGACTTCGACCCGGACGACCCTCGCCCGTATGGCAACAGCCCGGTCTGGATCGGTTACGACCCGAGCCGGACACGCGACGATGCGACGTGCGTGGTCATCGCACCGCCGCTGGAGAACGGCGGCAAGTTCCGCATTCTTGAGAAGCACAGCTGGCGTGGTCAGTCGTTCAAGTACCAGGCCGAGCAGGTCAAGAAGCTGACCGAGCGCTTCAACGTACAGCACATCGGGATCGACACGACCGGCATCGGCTACGGCGTCTTCGACCTGGTGCGCGACTTCTACCCGCGTGCGACCTCGATCCACTACAGCCTGGAAACCAAGAACCTATTGGTGCTCAAGGCGCAGGACACCATCCAGGGCAGCCGCATCGAGTGGGACGCCGGCTGGAACGATATCGCCCAGGCCTTCCTGACAATCAAGCGCGGCACAACCGCCAGCGGCCAGGTGACCTATAGCGCGTCGCGAACAGACGCGACAGGTCACGCGGACGTGGCCTGGGCGGTCATGCACGCCCTGCAGTACGAACCCCTCAACACGGACAAAAAGCGGCGCAGTCGCTACGCACTCACTGGAT
This sequence comes from Pseudomonas congelans, assembly GCF_900103225.1. Taxonomy (GTDB): domain Bacteria; phylum Pseudomonadota; class Gammaproteobacteria; order Pseudomonadales; family Pseudomonadaceae; genus Aquipseudomonas; species Aquipseudomonas congelans. The sequence continues at coordinate 82,716 of NZ_FNJH01000010.1, forward strand.
CAACTTCCCATGGCAAAACCCAAAACCCTGCAGCAGGAAAAACCGGCGCAACGGCCCATGCGTGCATTCACGTTCGGTGCTCCGGAATCAGTGCTGACCGACAACATCGCGCAGTACCTGGGCGTGTTCGCCAGCGACGACGGTCGCATCTTCACGCCGCCAGTCTCACGCAGGGGGCTGGCCAAGCTGCTCAAAGCCAACGCACACCACGGCGCGATACCAGGGTTCAAACGCAATCTGCTGCTGCGTGAGTTCATCCCTTCAGCCGGCCTGTCAGTGGCCGATATGAGTCGGGCTGCGCTGGACTTCATGGTGTTTGGCGAAGCGTACTTCTATCGGGTGCCCAACCTGCTGGGCCAGATTCTGGAGCTGCGACACCTGCCGGCCATCAACATGCGGGTCAAGGTCGACGGTGGGTTCGTCCAGTTGGAACAGAACGGTAAGGAAACCGAGTTTGACGCCGACGAGATCGAGCACGTCCTCAACTACGACGTAGAGCAGAACATTTATGGCGTGCCTGAGTACCTGGGCGGTCTGCAGGCGCTGCTGCTCAACGAAGCCGCAACGCTGTTTCGCCGGCGCTACTACAGCAACGGCGCTCACGCGGGATACATCTTCTACACCAACGACCCGAACCTGACCGAGGAGGACGAAGAGGAGTTGCGTGCCCAGATCACGGCCAGCAAAGGCGTGGGCAACTTCCGATCGATGTTCGTCAACATTCCAGGCGGTTCCGAGAAGGCCATTCAGATCATCCCGGTGGGCGACTTCCAGGCCAAGGACGAACTGGAAAAGGTGAAGAACATCACGCGCAATGACGTGATCGCGGCCTGGCGCATGAACCCGGCCCTGGCCGGAATCATCCCGGAGAACAGTGGCGGATTCGGTGACATCGAGAAGATCGATCGCGTTTACACCAGCAACGAGATCAGGCCGATCTGTCAGCTGTTTGACCAGGCCAATGCGACTTTGCGAGAGGACAGGCGGTTCGCCTGGAAACCGCTGCCGGACACATCTGTAACGGCTTGATATGACCGAAAGCACAGATAATGCCATTACAGATATGGCAAAATAGTAGCCATAGGATGGCCCTGGGGAGGGAACATGCGGATTTATTGCACAACATGCGGGCACAAGGGACGGATCAGCTCACGGGAGGAAGTGACGAGGGCGTATGTGAAGTTGTACTGCCAATGCTTGGACGCCAGTTGCGGCCATACATGGGTGGCCAACCTGACGTTTTCGCACACGCTCAGGCCGTCCGGGCAGCAGCTGGACGTGATGCTTTTTGATCGGTTACGGGATCTGACACCTGACAAACAGAAAGAACTGTTTGAGCAGCTGGGACGGAAAGCCGTCGCTTGAAGTGAGAACCGCCGACCGACTAGGCCGGCGATCAGCGGATTAATCCTCTTCACATTCAGGGTGACAAACCAACAGATCTACGAGGCGCAGCACTCTGCGCTTTTCATCATCAGTCAAGCGGCGAAAACCTTGAATAATCTGTTGCTCCTCAAGGCCGTGCATGTACTCCCGGGTATAGCTCAGGTTACGAGAATCACACGCTACGTCTGTCATATCTGACATGCCTTAACTCCTTGAAATACATAGGGGAGGAGGCTTTATCGGCTATGGCATTACTGTTTTGTGGGGGCCGGGAGAAATCATTCACGCATTATCGTATATGCGTTTTCGCGTCATCAGCCATGGCCTTCAGAAAACGTCGAATCGCATGCTGGTCGTGCTCAGGTATTGCTCGATACTGTTGAATCATCTGGTCCTCAACTTCGCTGAGTTCACCAGAACTGAGCGTAGTTCGGACGCCGTTGAGTATGTACATGACGTCGAAGCTCAGCTCACGTGCAACGATGCTCAGATACATTGCCGGCGCGTCGCTCGACCCGGCTTCGTAGTTCGCTTGAGTACGCTTCACAACGCCAGCCGCTTTGGCGGCCTGCTCTTGAGTAAGTCCGCACCGCATTCTCTCTTCGCGCAGTCGCGAGCCGATCTCTTCAGAAGAGTGCAAAATTATTCATCCAATGGCTTTACAAATGCACGTATGTGCATCATTCTGCATTCCACACCACATGAAAATGCATGGAATTGCACTATGCCGAACAGCACCATCACCGAGCAAGCCCGTATAGCTGCACGTGAAGCTCTTGAGCGTCGTGGCCAGACGGCCAGAGGATTTGCGCTGCAGCACAATTTGAATCCCAGCACAGTGTACGCAGTGCTGAGTGGCCAGAGCCGATGTAGATGTGGGGAGGCACATCGAGCTGCCGTCCTCCTCGGGATCAAAGACGGCGTGATTACAAGGTAATGGCACACATCAGCAGGGAAAAGCAGAACATGAAAAGCCCAGTTCTAAAGACACGCCGTGAAGTAGTCAGCGCGATCATCTGCAGTTATCCAGGCGGACGTGAGTGCGCAGCTGCTCGTATCGGCTTGGCATTGAAGAAGTTTGATAACCACGCTTACGAGAACAACAACAGTAGGCCACTGAATGACGCGCAGCTGTTCCAACTGGAGCAAGAAGCCGGTACCCAGCATTTGGCTAACTACGTGGCGTCCATGTATGGCGGTCTGTTCGTTCCGGTGGCTGATCCCGATTCGCTGGACAACGTCGAGATGTACGCCCTTTCCATTCAAGCGGCGGCAAAGCGTGGATGCGTCGACCTGGAGATCTCCAAGGCTCTTGCCGACGGCTACATAAGTGCAGCAGAGGCCGAGCACATTCTCAATGCACACAACCTGCACATGGCTGCACGTCATGCGGAAGTGTTGGCAGCTATCGACCTGTACCGCGCTAAATCAGGGACTGAAAAATGAACAACGTACCAGCTGATATGGATTATCAAGAGACCATCCGCGCTGCAGCTCAGGCATTTATCGAGCGCCATCAGGGCGAGCATTTGGGCGATCTGGGCCAACTGCTCAGTCGAACGACCGATCACCTGGTCGAAAGCTTTGAGGTCAAAGAGTCTTTTGCAAACCATCTGGTGCACCAGGCCTACAGCAACGTTCTGGCAGTCATCGGTCGCCAGCGTATAGACCTTCAGGCAAGCGCAGAAATGACAGTAGTGATCAGTGATCCCATTCGTGGGCTCGCTTGGTCTGTACCTGTTCATCTGATCTACGAACACCTGATCGCTGCCGGCCACGGCAAACCCGTCCCCCCCGCCACTTAAACACCCCCAAACATTGCCTGCCCCACTCCAGTGGGTATGGGTGAGCTGCGCCCAAATTCGAGGTTTAACGATGGCCAACGCCGTGATCGTCACCGCTCAACTGCCCCAGGCAGAGGCTCAAGCACTGCTTGAAGCACTGCGTGAACAGTACCGCCTGAGGCTCAATGAATACTGGTACGACGACCAATACCGCTTTGTAGCGGACGGCCAACGCCATGGCGCAATTCTCGCCCACGTCCCTGTTATGGCAGCGCAAAAACGCCTTATGGCAGCCCTGAGCCAAAGCCTCAAAGCAGTGAAGCATTCATGAGAGACGATCTACGCCACGACGTTCTGCAGCGCATTCAGTCCGACTACGGATTGAAGCTCCGCAAATCAACCAACTATATGCGCGGCGGCACCTGCCCCAAGTGCAACAAAAAGGAGCTTTACACCCGCTTTGACAGCCCTTGGCAGTTGATTTGCGGCCGGCAGGAGAAGTGTGGTCACACGCTGCACGTCAAAGAGATTTACGACGACCTTTTTGAGGATTGGAGCAAGCGCGCGCCCACGACCGATAATGCCCCTACCGCAACGGCTCGCGCCTACATGGAGTTTGCACGTAGCTTCGACATGTCGTTGATCACCGGCTGGTTCACTCAGGACACTTTCTTTTCGTCCCAACATGACGCTGGCAGCGCCACAGTGCGGTTCGCACTCGATAAAGGTGGCTACTGGGAGCGGTTGATTGACCGCCCAGCCCGGTTCGGGAAGATGAAGGCGCGCTTCAAACCAGGCGAAAGCTACAAAGGCGTGTGGTGGTGCCCCCCATGTGTCGAGCTGCTGGACGTTAAAGAGCTTTGGATTGTCGAGGGGATCTTTGATGCCATCGCGCTGGTGCATCACGGCGTGGCAGCAGTATCCGCTATGTCGTCCAATGCATTTCCTGACGAGTCATTGAAGCGCCTCGCCAAAGACCGTGAAGGCAAATTACCGAAGCTAGTGTGGGCATTGGACAACGAGCCAGGCGCACACGCGTACACCAAGCGCTGGGTTCGTCAGGCGCGAGAACTGGGCTTTGTCTGCGAGGCGGCCCAGATCCCCCAGCGTGACGGTCGCAAGGTCGACTGGAACGATCTGCATCAGCGTTGGTGGGCCATAGAAGAGGATGACAAACGGACCGAGCAGACCCAGAAGGACCTGACTGTTGCCAGGCACCACGGTGCCCTTTTGATCGCCGATAACGCAACGGAAAAGGCGTTGGTGCTTTTCGACTGGAAACGCCGTAGTGAATTCCACCTTGAGTTCGGTAACCGCCTCTACTGGTTCAAGCTCGATCTGGAGAAATTCAACCGGGCCATGCAAGACCTCGAGGACAGCGAGCATCAGGACGATCAGTTACTGAACGACAAGCAGCGCCGGGCCAAGGCCATGCAGCAGTGCGGCGCGATTCAGCGGATTGCCACCTGCAACCCCAAGGCGCTGTACTACCAGGAGAACAAGCTAACCGACGAGTCCTGGTACTACTTCCGGATCACGTTTGCCCACGACGCCGCGCCGATCAAGAACACCTTTACCAGCTCGCAGATCGCCTCGTCCGCCGAGTTTAAGAAACGACTGCTCGGGATCGCACCCGGTGGGATGTTCACCGGCACCACGCAGCAACTGGACGCGTTCATTGAGGAGCAGACAAACGCGCTCAAGACCGTGCAGACAATCGACTTCACCGGCTACACCCGCGAACACGGTGCCTACGTTTACGGCGACGTGGCCGTGCGCGACGGCAAGGTTTACAAACTGAACGAGGAAGACTTTTTCGACATGGAGAAACTGAGCATTAAAACGCTCAGTCAGTCCGTCACGCTGAACATCAACACCGATCTAAACAAGTTCACAACGCGCTGGCTCGACATTCTGTGGCAGTGCTTTGGGGCCAAAGGAATCGTCGTTCTGGCGTACTGGCTGGGAGCATTGTTCGCGGAGCAGATCCGGCAACATCAGAAGAGCTACCTGTTTCTTGAGGTGGTCGGTGAAGCCGGTGCGGGTAAGTCCACGCTGATCGAGTTTCTATGGAAGCTGCTCGGTCGCCTCGACTACGAAGGCTTTGACCCATCCAAGGGCACACCGGTCGCCCGCGCTCGTAACTTCGCCCAGGTCGGCAACCTCCCGGTCGTGCTGATCGAATCCGAACGGGAAAAGACCGATGGCAGCGCGACTAAGCAGTACGACTGGGACGAGCTGAAAACCGCTTACAACGGCCGTAGCGTCCGGTCGACCGGGGTCAAGAACAACGGCAACGACACGCGGGAACCGCCGTTCCGCGGTGCTTTTGTGTTCGCCCAAAACCATGCTGTGAACGCCTCGGAGCCCATCCTGCAGCGGATAGCCCACGTCGGCATGACAAAGGACGGCCAGACAGCCAAAACCAAACTGCTGGTGGAAGAGCTCGAGCAGATGCCAGTCGACAAGGTGAGTGGCTTTCTGTTGATGGCAACAACCCGGGAAGCGCAAGTGATGCAGACCGTGAAAGCGAGTGTGCCGCTCTATGAACAGCGGCTGCTGCAGTTGCCCGAGATCCGCACGGTGCGTATTGCCAAGAACCACGCCCAGTTGCATGCGCTGGTCGACGCCCTGGTACATGTCGTGCCACTGCAGCAACACCAGGTTGACGCAGCCCATGCCGAGGTTCAAAGCATGGCCAAAGAGCGACAACTGGCAATCAACGCTGATCACCCGATGGTCGTTGAGTTCTGGGAGCTTTACGAGTACCTGAACAGCCACGCTGGTGCGTTGAACCACTCTCGTAATGAGGGGCTGATTGCGGTGAACCTGAACGACTTTGCCGAAGCTGCGGCGAACAAGCGGCAGAAGGTCCCGGATCTGGCCGAACTCAAACGTCACCTAAAAACCAGCAAGTGCCCGAAGTTCATCGAGACAAACCGCAACGTGTGTTCGTCCTGGGATATCGACGCCGCCGATAAGCCGAAAACCGTGCGGTGCTGGATTTTTCAAGCCGCTTGATCACTACCGCGAGGAGAAACACATATGCACATTCAAGTCATCACGGGCGAAGGTTGGCAAGGTGCTACGAAGCAGCTCAAGCATTTGAAAGAACTGCACGACTGGATCGGCGAAGCAAACCAACTGGTACATGCCGAGGCATACAGCGCTGATGGCCTGGTAGAGATTCTGGAAGTTCGGAGCACCACAAAGCAGGAGCTTTTAGTACTGGAATGCAGCCGGGATCAGATCCAGGCGGTGCTGGAATGGCAATCAGAGACGGAAGATCTGGTCGATCTGGAAGACTTGGTGATTCACCTGGTGCGCAGGGCAGGACTGCAGCCATAAGAAACTGACGGCAACGATGTCAGCAAAAGAACGGTACTGAGGAGTTGCAGCTCCCCAGTACCAACCACTACTAGGAGTACGGTGATGAAGACGGAACACCCAAGCAGCAGCGATCCAAAGGCTAGCACACCATCCCAAAACCTGCTGACTATCGCCCTGATCGGCGCAGCATTGATCAGTTACCAGGTGCACAAGACTCCGCACGCTCGCGGGCGACTTGAAAGCCTGGCCACACAGGCCACTACCCAAGGTGATCTGAGCGCCAACGACATGCGCGTTCTGGCCAGCATTCTCGCCATCCCCTCCCCCAGTAATTGAGCCTTCAGGTTCTGGCTTTGAGCATCAGGGCGGGACGTTACACTGCCCTGATTGCTGCTTGAGATAGAGAGCAATCATGAACTCCCAAACAAGCAATGTTCTCACTTTTGAGGACCTGCAGCGCATCACCGGCTACCAACGCCGCTCCGACGTCGAACGCTCGCTGATCACTCAGGGGATCCGCATGTTCCGGGGGCGCACTGGTCCGTGGACGACGCTGGATCTCATCCACCACGCTGCGGGCATAGAGTCTGTAACTTCAGAGAGTTATGACACCGATATCCTATGAGGAAAGCGCGTAAGCGGAAGCATAATCCGCACATCCCCCCACACATTGACCAGGCCGCTCTTCCAGCGGCCATCTATTTTGATCATCGCAACGCCGGCGTCTGGTACACGCTGCATTACGACGAGACCGGCAAACAGCGCCGGCGCAATGTGGCACCGGCTGACGTGAGCCTGGCCGAGTTGCACCAGATAATGGAGCAAACCTCGGGCGTCGATAAAGGCACATTGCGTTACGTCTGCGCGCAGTTTCATCTGAGCGATCGTTACAAGCGACTCAGCCTCAAGACTCACAGCGACTACTGCTATTCGCGAGACGTCTTGCTCGGCATACCGACCCGGCTGGGCAAACCGTTGGGGGATCTGCTGGTGAAGAAATTCACCGCAGCATTGATCCAGCGGATTGTTGATCGCCTGGCCGACGAAGGCACGCCGTCCAAAGCGGCGCATGTCCTGCGATACCTGCGCCGGGTGCTGCAGTGGGGTCGCAACCGGGGCTACCTCGACAACAATCCCGCGCAGGGAATTGAAGCGCCTGTGGAGCGCAAGCGCCGGCGTTTGCCGGAACACCTGGTCATGGAAGCGCTGGTCGACCGTGCACTGGCGTTCGGGCGCTTGGCCAGGAACGAGAAAGGCGGCTGTCCGGAGTACCTGAGCTACGTGATGGAGATCGGTTACCTCTGTCGCTTGCGGGGCATTGAGACTATCACCCTGACCGATGCCCATGAACTGGACGAAGGGATTATGACCAACCGGCGCAAGGGCAGCCGGGACAATATTGTCCGCTGGACGCCACGCCTGCGGGCCGCCTGGGAGGGAGCGAAGGCCTACCGGGCAAAGGTGTGGGCCAGCAAATCAACGGTCCTTCCGATTCGTCCCGATCGACGCTATATCATCGTGGCAAGCCATGGTGGTGCTTTACGTAAATCCAGTCTGGATACGGCCTGGCAACGATTCATCACCTCGGCCATTGAGGACGGCACCATAACGGTCGAGCAGCGGTTTGGCCTGCATGACCTTAAGCGGCGTGGTATCACCGACACGGCGGGCAATAGGGCGGATAAACAGGAGGCCAGCGGTCATCGGGACGGAGCAATGATGGATGTCTACGATCTCAGCGTCCCGCTGGTCAACGCTTCTCAGACGTAGCGGGGAACTGACGAAGCTTAAGACTTTAATTCAAGACCTTGCTTGGTGGTGGCCATGCCCTTTGGCGTCCAGAAGAGGCAAAAAAAAGCCCGCCGGAGCGGGCTTTTCTGTGGGGGTCGATTGAACATAGGGCGCGTTACGGGTACTTCGGAACAGAGCCCGACGAGCGGGGGGAAACTTCGACACACAGCGCTCTAGGTGGAGGTAAGGAAACGGCCAATAGCTGCCTTCAGTGACCTGACAGTTATTGGCCAAAAAGCATGCACTGATATTAAAAAAGTGCAACTACATGGTCTCGCGAATTAGCTGCTCGATAATACCCAATGTTTCCGGGGAGTCATAATCGATTAGCTCGATAGGGCGCTTAATTCTCATGAGCGCGGCCGGCCTGCCGTGCATCGGCTTACCCTTCTTCACTTCCATTCGGCCATGAGCAAGTAGAACGCTTTTCACTTGAGGCCAATGCTCATCGCGGAGCATAAAAGATCCTTCGTCATCGTCTCCATCGCGGAGATAGCAGTATCTGACTGATCTACGAGCAACCTTTTCCAACAGACACACTGCAGGGTGCTCTCTAAGTTTTCCTTTATCCGCATCAGCAAAGTGATTGCGAATGAACGTGTCAATTTCGGCCGGATCTCTTTCGATCCGAGGCGCTTCACCTCGAATTTCTAAGGCATCGATACTCGGTACGCTATTACCGAACAGTGTAAACTCATTAGCTACAAAGGTTCCAATTTTTACTTTATCAAAATTAACTTTTGAAACATCACTTCCGCAGACATCCAATCGACTTACTGTGACATCCTGAAGTGTTCCGACTGGAGATCCGCCGGCAAAAGTTGCATCATTTACTACAAGATAATCTATTCGCTCAGTTAGCCCCATGGCGAAACCTAGAAGTACCATCGCTCCACCATTAGACGCGAGACCATCGTTAGATGAGTCTCCGTTGATTGTAGCGTATAGATAATCCATGGCTTTTTTTGCAGTTTGCTCTGCTTGCGTGAAAACTTCGGCAAACACTTCAAGATGCTCAGCGCTCAAGATCGTTCTACGCAGAACGCTAGGTATGGTTTTCCTAGCTAGCTGTGCTAACAAGGCGTTTCCTAGAAAGTAATATTGCACCTCAGCATGAGGAAACTTCCTTTTATCCTTGATATCGGAAGTCTCAAGAAGGGAAATACTGCCAGCTTTGTGCGTAAGTTTTCGACGAGAATTGTCATCCAGCAGCTCGCTGAAGCAGTAGTCTGTCAAGAAGGCTAAGTGATCTATTTCAATCAGACTGTTTTCTCGAGAGGCCATTTCCAACGACACCTCCTCGAAAAGAGTATTCAAGCTCGATGCAACATCCTCACCATTTAAAGTACCAAAAGTCTTTGAAAGCATTTTGGATTCACGATCAATGAGGTTATTTACCAAGAATGAACGGAAGCCCTCAGAGTTCACATTTGACCACCCACCGGCATCTCTTAGAACACTGAGGAAAAATGGACGCAAGGCATAGCTATTATTGGAAAATATATCCGCTGTAATCTCTCGACTTAAATCGGTAGGCTTCCACTTAGAACTGGATAAATATTGTATCGCGGTTTCAATTGTGGCAAGTTTTATATGTGCAAGCTTTAAATCAATCGCCTCTTCATTTTCAGTGCTAATTCGAGATATCAGCTCTTGCTCGTCGAGAAAAGTGTCTCGAGCAGCTAGTATCACCTTGCCTGAATTACCGACATCCTCAATGAAATCTTTTAATGCTCGCCATGAGTCCTCATATCCATCAGCATCAACGAGCTCGTCGAAACCATCGATTGCCGCGATCAATAAGCCGTGCCTAACGAGCATAGGGACATGCGCACCAGTGAAAGATGCCCCCATCTCTTGAGTGGTAGCTGCAAGAACGTCCTTAAAGTTAGACAAACGACGCCCGCTGCTCGATATGATTAGTACTGGGGGGCTAATATTGTCTGAGAGAAATTTTTTACACTGGGCTTTAGCCAACTCGGTAATTTGAAATGTTTTGCCAACTCCAGCTGGGCCGTCGAGCAAAACCAGCGTCACTTTACCTTCTGTTATCTTTATGTTTTCATCAAGATCTTTGGCAAGTATGTCATTACCACTATAGCTTATCTCTGATTCAATAAGAGGCTTTTCCTTTGTTTGGGAAAAGAATCTTTTTTGAGTTTCCGCAAATCTCTTTATATCCGAAAACTCAACTGACGCAATAAGTGTTTTAACATCTTTGTATTCGGCTTTTTTATGTTTAGCCGAAATTCTACCCGTTTCCACATCGATATCGAACGTTAGCTCTCTGCCGTTCCGAATCAATATTATTCGTTTTTTTCCTGCTACAGGTTTTTGAGCAATCTCAGTAAACGGGTCGCAGAACAATTTAATGTCTTCGATTGTTTGTGCTATATTCATTTCAAATCCTATGAATTATTCCATCTGTACTTAAATGTCTATTGTCGTGTTCGCGAGTGATCCGAAACACGTAAGTCGGCAATCCCCAAGCTTCGGCAACAAATACGCCTGGTAAAAGATCGTCATCATCACCTACAACTATAGCCAGCGTAGTAGGTCTTTCATTTCTCCTGAAGCTGCTGCTTTCAGAGCGACAAAAACTTAAAAGATCGGAGACAAGAGCAGTATCTACCATTTTTTGGCTCGACGCCCCGGGATTGCTACGATCTGCTCGTAAAGTATCATAAATAGGACTTCGACCACCCCTGCATATGAGTTCATTCCCAAACTCTATATCTGGCAAGTAAGAAATTCTATTTCTTGAAACCGCTTTTAACTGAGATCTAAGTTGATCCCACACAACTTTATCGGCGGAGGGAGTCGTGCCACTATGCCAGCCATGATAGATTCTAGTCTTCAGTATCTTTATCGGTGACTTGGGCTCGATTTCCGCCAGCTTGCTTATTATTCTCTCCTGCAGCTCGGCGTATGCTTGCCTAGTGCAAGAAAGTCGTGCCGCCAATGGCATGTCTTTTTTGGGTCTTATCGTAGCTACCCGAGAGGCTGAGTCCCAATCAATAAATAAATTCGCTGTTATCACTCGTCTAATCCTTGAAGTAGTGAGAGTTCCAGAGTGAAGACAGATCGCAGCCTTCGCATTTCTGCATTAGAAATGTATGGCCAGACGCTATCAAATCCGTAAGCAACAGTCTATGGAAACCCCCTATCAAGTCAGGAGAAATCCCGACCGTCTTGATCGGCCTTTCTAGCCGAAAGCTGCGTCAGGAATAAACCTAGCTACGTCGCCCCCCAATCGGCGCACGTAATAACAACGCTGGAACTCACACAGGCCGTGGCTTCAAGGGCATTGGCACGTAATAAGAAAAGCTGTAACCCTTTGATATACAAAAAAAAAGCATCTTCCTTGTAATCGGTAGGTCCCGGGGTCGACTCCTGGTGCCGCACCATACAAGGTTTCAAAGGCGGCTTTCACAGCCTTTGAAATCTCCAAAAACCCGCCTTTTGGTGATTTTTTTCGTTTTGTCGCTCCATCCGTTTCCGTCAGGAACTGGTAGATTCCAACCGACGCAAGGGCAAAGTTTGGTGTAAGGGTCATTTTAATAAAAGGGGAGTACCCTAATGTCGCGCATCATTGCTCTACTCTCTTATTCGACTTGCAGCTCAGCCAAGCCCACCGACCGCGCCCACAAGCCTTTCGACGGCGACGACCTCTACCTTCTAGTCCAAGCAGTGGTCGCTAAGGCTGACGTGTCAGGTATGTCAAACCTGATGAACACGAAGGACTGACTTTGTTCGGCTGCTACTCCGTCATCTGCCTTTCCGATGCGCGCCATAAGCGCGTGAAAGTAAGCGAATGCTGGCGGATGAAGTTGATCCTATAGAGCCCAAGCACCGAGCCAAGGCCGAAATCGTAATCAAAGGCAGACATGTGATTCGGCGCCTGCTTCATCCGTAAACGCCGGGTCTGACCTGGCCCAATAAGCTTCAACCCAATCCCGCCGCTGAGCAACGGTCGTGTTGGCACATCGCGCGGGTTCGAGATAGGTAAACTCTTGGATGGGCCAGGTTTCAAGCGAGGTGGCAGGGAAAGCAGCTGCGGTCGCCATGGCGGTTGCCTGCGCTCTGGAAAACGGCAAGGCGACAATCAAATCCGGCGCATGTGTGAATGATCGGGCCACTAGCTGTGCTTGTTCTACTCCCTTCAACGTGAGAGGAATAGTCGCGTGATCCACACTGGCTTCGCCTGCGTTGGCGGCGCTTTCTCCGTGACGAATTAGTCTGACCTGCTTCATTAATCAGAGACTCGCGTAAGGGGTAGAGGCTGGCCCATTCAAGCGTACGCCCCCTTCTGGCAAAACCCGTCAGCATCAGGGGGCATATAGCCGGTTGATTACCAGTCGCGCGGCGCAATCAGATCCTCAATGTCCGCGTCGGTGAAGCCATAAGCGTCTGCTATCCGTACGAAATCCTCGGCAATGGTTTCGCGGGCGACGGTTTCGATCTCACTGCCGTTCTCTTCGAACACCTCCTCCAGCTCGTTGATTTGCTCTGTCGCTTTGTGAGTCAGGGCATACAGCGCGTCCAGGTCAGAAGGCTTTTGCTGCTCGATTTCGTGACACAGGTTGACCAGCACGTCTTCGCACATTTTTACAACGGCATCAGGGAAATACTCGTCCTGATACATGCCTTTCAGGAAGGTGTATTTGGCCATGGTTTCATTGGTCAACTGCATGGGTATCCCTCGTCGATGTACAGTGGGCGCTCAGTGACTCCAATTGAGGTGACAATCGGATGCATTACAAGATTATTGCCCATTCTGCAGGCTGGGCGTATACGGCGGCGGAGCCAAGGCTGATAGCCTGCAAGACAGTTGTAACTGATGACTCCATTGTGAGCACCGACGATCAGGTTTTCTAGCCATGAACAAACCCCTTGATTACAAATTAATGGATAGCATCGTCGTCTGCATCAACGATACCGCGGGCTTTGGAAGAAAGGCGTTTGAAAGCTTCAGCTTGGCGACCGATGTCGCAAGAGCCATGGGCGTTGATGGTGACGATGCAAATGATCTGATGGTCGAGTTTTTCGAAAGGTTCTCTATCGATCTTAACGATTACGACCCTTACCGGTACTTTTTGGAAGAAGGTTTCAACTTCTTTTCCTTCAGGCGCGCCAAAGACAGACGCGGAAACATTCCGTTGAGGGTGGGCATGTTGTATTCAGCCTTGAAAGCGAGACGTTGGGATACACAAGCATTTGAACAAGCCACATTCAGCGCTGCTCCCCTGTATGAGCGCACAGAAGATATTCCGATTAGTGGCTACAAGATAAAGAGCCGTTGATCTTGCCTGTGTGATCCGCTTGGTATGCATGTCATACCCCAAGCGCCTTACGAAAAGTGAATGAGCTCGGTGATGACGTCAGGTCGCAGCAATCCACGTAATTCAAACCCCCTTTCAGCGTGACGGAGGTTTCCTTTAAGCATGGCCTTGAGCAGCCCACGACGTGCCAAGTTCTATAGGGAAACAAAAACTCCCGAGGCAAAGCCAACAGAAACAACCTGAAAACCTTCGCGCCCCCAACCCCCTCAAGCTCCCCCCCACCCCGTCGATACCCTCCATACAACCCCGCAATCATGGATCGATGAAATGGTTATCTCACTAACCCCCGGCAACAACACGTCTCCCACCATCACCCTGCCCAATTCCGGTATCACGCTCACTCCAACGCCGCTCACCGATGCGCAGAAAGAAGCGTTGAAGAACGCTGCTGCCAGTACGCCCGCTGTCGTCTATCACCCGAGCACCGAAGTGCCTGCGACCACTGAGCCTATGGAAGCAGTGGATACCTGGATAGGTCGCTCGCAGTCGCCTGATTTCCCAAAGATGGCGGCGCAGCACAGTAACTCGACGGAGGCGCTGAAGACGTCGTATGAAGCGTTCAAGTCGACGCTGGCGTCGGTGTATCCGGACCTGGCGAGCAAGAAGTTCGGCTTCACAATCGAGGCGGACGGCAATCTGAAGGCGATCAACAGTTCCGGCGAGTTGAGCGAGGCGGATACCAAGCAACTCAATACATTGTTGAATGCGTCCAGTGGGCTCAAAACCGCGGCGGCCACCTATCGAGAGACGGCCATTGATCTGGTCGACGCCGATTCGCCCTGGAGCGGCAGTTATCTGGGTCGCTACAACCTGAACAAGGAGAACTTCGCCAATTCTCTGGACCTGGGCGCGCTGTTCATTCCTAAGACGTCGACGCCTTCGAAAGAGCAGGCCGACGGTATGTTCTTCAATCAGTTGGCCTACAAAGGTGAGCTGCACACCCAGGAATCGGAGGCGGCCATGCTCGCTGCGCGTGCGGCGGAGAAAGCTGCCTCGGCAGGTTGATCCCGGCTCGTCAGCAAATCGGCAGACGTTGCGGGCGGAGGTAGTAGTTGTCGAACTCGCCGCTCTCAACGAGCTGAAACCCGTGACGGAGGTAGAAGCGGTTGGAGTCGCTTTCTTTCAGGGCGCCCAACCGTAATGTCGATGGTTTGGCACCAGAGCTGGTGGCGGGCTAGGCAACTTATGTTTTTCATTCAGTACGCAGTAGCCCGGTCCTCATTTACCCGCCCAACCGATCAGCAGCCTTACGGTAAACCTCCTCTCGCTCACGCTTGTCCACAGCAACCACGAAGACCACAACCTCTTGGTCAATAACCTGATAAACCAGCCGATAGCCGCTACTGCGCAGTTTGATTTTGTAGCAGTCAGGCAATGCATGCAGACGATTGGCTTCAACACGCGGAGCAACCAGAATCGTAGCCAGCTTTTTCTTGAGCTGCTGACGCACGGTATCCCCTAATTTGTGCCATTCCTTTAGAGCCCGCGCATCGAATTCGAGGTTATAGGTCATCCAGTGAAACCTTGACCCGCTGCGGAGCTGCAAGGCGCTCGCGCACAGTTGCCAACAGCGCTTCGTCTTCCTCTGTCATCAGAACCGTCTTGAAGGGCAGCTGGCCACGCTCAGCTACATACTGCAGGGTTTGGCGCAGCAACTCCGAGGGGGTGACGCCAAGCTTTTCCAGCTCGAGGTAAGCACGCGCTTTGAGATCGTCGTCGATACGAACGTTGATAGACGCCATGGGGCATCCTCCAGTGTAATGACAATTGTATTTACACTGAGGCAAAGTGGCTATTTTTGCAAGCAGCTGTACAGATCATTTGGGTCCCCACGCTCTCGCTGGTCAGCTCGAGCTGCGCGTACAGCCGTGACAACTGCGGATTAGTATCCCAACCCCTCAGCAAATCGGCAGACGTTGCGGGCGGAGGTAGTAGTTGTCGAACTCGCCGCTCTCAACGAGCTGAAACCCGTGGCGGACGTAGAAGCGGTTGGAGTCGCTTTCTTTCAGGGCGCCCACTCGTACTGTGGATGCGGTTTCGTCCGCTTGTGCGAACACTTGCCGAAGCACGGCAGCACCAATGCCCTGCCCTTGAACGGCGGGCTTGATGTACAGGTGATCCAGCAACAGGCCATCGCTGGTGGGTTTGACGACCACGAAGCCGACCTTGCTGCCGGCGACCTGGATGTAGTGTGTGCATGACGCAGAAAACCCTTCACGAAAACGCTCTCGGGCGCGCACCGGATCGAAGCGGCCAACACGCTCGAGGCTTTCGCGCATGGCTTCGATACGTATGGCCACCAAGGTTTCGAAGTCTTCGGGCTGGACCGTTACCAGGGTGATGTCGGGCTCGGTCTTGCGGGTCAACGGCATTCGGGTCGCTCCCTGTTTGTCGAGCAATATCACTTGGGCTGGTGGTTTGAGCAACAGATTACTGCCCGGTCGGCCTCTGCGTCAGACATTCGCAGGGCCTGACTACAGCGGCCGCGCCAACCACTCCTCCCGCGTCATCTCCCAAACTTCCACCTCGAACCGTCCGCCGACAAACTCCCCTTCCTGCGTGCTCACTTTGCGCATGCCTTCGCTGATCGAGATGCGCCGCGAGGCTTCATTGGGGGTGGCTTTGGGCACTTGCATCAGGGGCATGCCCATCACGTCGAACCACTGTCGATTGATCACACGGCAGGCCTCTTTCATGTAGCCGTGGCCTTGCCAGTCCGGGTGCAACCAGAAGCCGCGGTTGTTACCGGGATGGGTCATCAGGGTGATGCTGCCGATGATCTCGTGGGGCGCGCTCTGCAGGCGGATCATCCAGTGCCACTCGCTGCCGTTTGCGATGGCGGGCAGTGCGACGTCCTGAATGTAGCGCAGCGCGCCGTCCTGTGGATAAGGCCAGGGGACGCGGTTGTTCAGGTACTTCACGATGTCCCATAGCGGGAAGCGCTGCTGAACAGCAGGCGCATCCTCGAGCTGCAGTGGCGTCAGCAGCAGGCGGTCGGTGTGCAGCGTGGGTGTGATGGTCATGACGATTTACCTGTTCGTCGAAAGGTGCGCACTGGATGAACGGTCCCGTATGCCGGGGATTTAAGTCGAACTGCTGGCTACAGGTGGGGGTCTATCCAGCATCTTTTATACATCGGTAACACCAGTGCCCAGAATCATTACGGATGAAACACCCGCGAAAGTGGTGGATGAGCAGCAGATCAAATTGTTTGGCTCGCCCAAGGAACGGCTGGATTTTTATCGACGCGAAATTCATTACGAAACCACTAACCTCTCCAACCGCACCAACGCCTATCTGTCGGCGCAGTCATTTCTGGTAATCGCCTACGCGTCGTCGATGGCCAACATGAACACGGCCTGGGGCGCGATGTTCACGCTGGTAGTGCCGCCGATGCTGGCACTGCTGGGGCTGCTCAGTACGCTGTTCGCCTGGCCGGGTATTCGGGCGGCGTGCGACATCATCCAGCACTGGCACCACAAACAGGCGCAACTGCTGCTCAGCGAGCCGGTCATCGGGCTGACCTATGACGACTCGCCGTTGTTCAGCGATTGGGAGTCCAGCGAAACGGGGCCTAAAAAGTCCTTGCTGTTCTCCAAGCGCAGTCCTTGGCTGTTCAGCTTTTTCTGGGTATTCCTCGGCGGCTTCGCAGTGTTTGTTCAGTTGATTGCGGATTGAGTCAGGAAATGCGTGCCGACGCTGGAGCATGGGCACGATAGGGATACAGGCGACGGTCTTTGTCAGGCCGCCGCCTACGGATCAGAAAACGTTGATCGGGTAGTCCACGAAGATGCGTGTCTCATTGCCTTCGCTGTTGTAGGCCTGGGCATCATCCGAGACCCGCAGGAACGAGTTACGCAGGCGGATCGAGAGGTCTTTGGCCGGGCCGCTCTGGACCACGTAGGTCAGCTGGCTGAAGATCTCGCGTTCAGTGCCGTCGCCGCTGCCTGTGGTGCCATCGTCGATGTTGTCGCCGCGTACGTAGGCAGCCTTGTAGCTCAGGCCGGGCAGGACCAGTCCGGACAGGTCGACGCCATAGGCCGCCTGCCACGAGCGTTCGTCCTTGCCGTTGAAGTCGGACCAGTAGGAATTGGCGAGGTAAATGGTGTTACCGCCATCGCCGAAACCGCCGTCGTTGCGATAGCCTCCGTAGGGGTAGCCCATGTCACCGGAGCTGCGCTGGTGCGCCAGGGTGAAGGAGTGGATGCCCACGGCCCAGGTCGCAGCCAGGCTCCAGATCTTGTTGTCACGCGCGTCGCTGGCAGCGAAGTCTTTATCCAGTCGGGTCTTGTAGCCGTTGAAGTCGAAGGTCAGCGACTGGTCTTGCGGCAGGGCAAAAACGTAGTTCAGGTTCAGGTACTGCTTCTTGAACACGTCTTCATTGTCGGAGGCATAGAAAGCGGCGCTGAACTCATCGGTGAATTTGTAGCTGGCACCGTAGACGTTGATGCTCTTCAGGTCACCACTGTCGCGACCTTCGGCGCTCTTGCGCGCTTCCTGGGTGAAACGCCCGGCGACCACTTCCAGCCCATCGATCTCTTTGGAGGTGATCAGGGTGCCGGTGTAGCTTTCCGGCAGCAGACGGGAGCTGTCGTAGTTCAGCACCGGCAATTGCGGCATCTGTTCGCCGTACTTGATGACAGTATTCGAGAAACGCGCTTTTACCGCAGCGCCTGCACGGGACAGATCATCGGCAGCCGCGCCGCTGTCGCCCTGCTTGAAGAAGTCGATGCCGCCGTTGCCACTACGACCCTTTCCGCCATCGAGGCGAATGCCGTACAGCGCAAAGGCGTCGACGCCCACGCCAACCGTGCCCTGAGTGAACCCGGACGCGAAGGTGCCCATGAAGGCCTGGCCCCATTCGGATTTGTCTTCACGGTCGTTCTTGTAGTCGCGATTGATGTAGGCGTTACGCAGGTTGACGTTCAGACTGCTGTCTTCAACGAAGCCCTTGGCATCGGCCTGCCCATGGGCCACGGCCTGACCGGCGCTGATGATGCCCAGAGCGAGCATGCCCATACGTGTGTTAAGCATCTTGTCTTCCTTGTTCTGCAAATGACATGCGCTGTGGCGGCGGACAATGGCCGTCCTGGCTTCCAGCCGTTGATCAGGCGGAGGAGAGCCGCACGAAATCATCGCAGTGGACTACGAAGCACGTACAGGGTGTGGAGCCACAGGCAGTGGGGCGCGAATCCTAGTTCGGGTGCCTGGGGGTGTCAAACGTGTAGATGGCCGGGGCCAGGCTTGGTGTATTACCTAATCTGTCAGCACGCGTGCCAACGCTTCGAATTCCGCATCGTTGAACAGGCCTGCCGGATAGCGCTTCAGCAGCATGGCACGTACATCCGGTCTGGCTTTCACGGGCCTGGTTGTCCTTAACCAATCCGCCACTCGCTGGCGTGCCTCGTTACTGAGAGAAGCAGAAAAACCACGAACTCGCTGCTGGTTCATACCTGCATTCATAACGAAAACCTCTTGATTCATGAGGGGCTAAATCTACTGATGCCATGTGACAGTCAAGCTAAGAAAACGGGGTTTCGCCAGTCCGATTTAGGGTCATTCGGATAAACGAACCTACTTTAGTTATAAGGTAACGCAAAAAAAAACCCATCAGATGATGGGTTTAATAACAGCAAAAACGGGACCAACTAGTTGCTGTCAGATGCAACTAGTCACTAAGCACTAGTGTTTGTGAGGCGCTGGCTGTTGCTGTGTCAGGCAGTGGATATTGCCCCCACCCAGCAGCAATTCACGGCCCGGTGCCATCACGACCTCATGCTCCGGAAACAGCTTTTGCAGGATCTCATGGGCCTTTCCGTCCATCGGATCGTCGAAACTCGGCGCAATGATGCCGCCGTTGACGATCAGAAAATTCACGTACGATCCGGCCAGACGCACCGAAGGATTGCGTTCCTGGCTGCCGTGCACCTGATCGACGCCTGCGCATTCTTCTTCTGTTGCGAACAATGGGCCTGGAATCGGCATTTTATGCACGATAAACGCACGACCCTTGGCATCCCGGGTGTTTTCCAAAATACTCAATGCTGCGTGGCAGCGTGAGTAGTTGGGGTCTTCGGGATCATCGGTCCAGGCCAGTAACACCTCGCCCGGACGGATGTAGCAGCAGAAGTTATCCACATGCCCGTCGGTTTCGTCGTTGAACAGGCCATCCGGCAACCAGATGACTTTATCCACAGCCAGGTAATCGCCGAGGATCGTTTCGATCTGTTCGCGGGTGAGGTGCGGGTTGCGGTTGCGATTGAGCAGGCACTCTTCGGTGGTGATCAGCGTGCCCTCGCCATCCACGTGGATCGAGCCGCCTTCGAGGACGAAGCCCTCGGTGACGTAACGTGGGCAGCGCTCGATTTCCAGCACTTTGCTGCCCAGTTGCGAATCGAGATTCCACGGCGCATACAAGCCGCCATCGAAGCCGCCCCAGGCGTTGAATTCCCAGTTCACGCCGCGCACTTCGCCACGGTCGTTGATGACGAACGTCGGCCCGCTGTCGCGCACCCAGGCGTCGTTGCTGCTCATTTCCACAACGCGGATGTTCGGCATGTCCAGGCGCGCCCGGGCGTTGTTGTATTGCGCAGCGGACACGGCCACCGTGACCGGCTCAAAGCGGGCGATGGCCTTGGCGATGGCAACGTGGGCAGCCTGGGCGGGCTTGCCACCCAGGCGCCAGTTGTCCGGGCGCTCGGGCCAGACCATCCAGACCTGGGTTTGCGGTGCCCATTCGGCCGGCATGTGGAAACCATCGGCGCGTGGCGTGCTATTGAGCGTGGTCATGGCGATCAGGACTCCAGCGAACCGTCGAGGGTCTTTACCGCGCCGTACAGGTTCGGGCGACGATCGCGGAACGTGCCCCAGGCACTGCGGATGTGCTCCAGCTCGTCCAGGTCGAAGCTGTGGACCAGTACGCCTTCTTCGGTTTCGTTGAGCTCGGCGACTTTTTCACCGAACTGGTTGGCGATGAACGACGAGCCGTAGAAGGTGATGTCGTAGCCGTCCTGCTCTTCGTTGCCGATGCGGTTGCTGGCGATCAGCGGCATCAGGTTCGCGCCGGCGTGACCTTGCTGCACGCGCTGCCAATGGTCACGCGAGCTGATGGTCTTGTCGTGCGGCTCGCTGCCGATGGCGGTCGGGTAGAACAGAATTTCCGCGCCCTGCAACGCCATGCTGCGCGCGCACTCCGGGAACCACTGATCCCAGCAGATACCGACGCCGATTTTCGCGTAACGGGTCTGCCAGACCTTGAAGCCGGTATCGCCCGGGTTGAAGTAGTACTTTTCGTGGTAGCCAGGGCCGTCCGGGATGTGGCTCTTGCGGTAGATGCCCAGGTTGCTGCCGTCTGCGTCGATGATCGCGATGCTGTTGAAACGCGCACGCCCTGCCAGCTCGAAGAAGCTGATCGGCAATACGACCTGCAGTTCTTTGGCGATTTTCTGGAAGTGCTTGATTGCGACGTTGGATTCGAGGGTCGTTGCCAACTGCAGATAGTCCGGGTTCGGCTTCTGGCAGAAGTACGGGGTTTCGAACAGCTCCTGAATCAAGATGATCTGGGCGCCCTTGGCGGCAGCTTCACGTACCAGCTTTTCAGCGGTCTCGATGTTGGCTTCCAGATCCCAGGAGCAGGCCATCTGGGTAGCAGCGACAGAAACGATACGGCTCATGAAAATATCTCCAGGGGCGGTTGCAAAGGACTTAACACCATAGCAGACGAGCGATGACGATTATGAACGCCTTTATAACGGATAGAAATCGGTATTAAAAGCGATAATTCTTGCTTTGAAGAATTTATTCGTAATTTTTACCGATATTAATCTGCTTATAGCTCGCAGCGGCCCCTTCGCGAACAGGCGAAGCGTCGTCCGGCCACGCCACCTATCGTGCCCACGCTCCGCGTGAGCATGCCGTTCTGGACGCCCTGCGTCCTATCCTGAATGTGTGGCGCGGCGCAAAATTGTGACGCGGAGCGTCACGAAAGGCATTCCCACGCTGGAGCGTGCGGAACGATAGGTCCGGCCGCGCACCGCCCTATCGTGCCCATGCTGGAGCGTGCGGAACGATAGTCGTCAGGCGCACCCCTATCGTGCCCATGCTGGAGTGTGCGGAACGATAGTCGTCAGGCGCACACCTGTCGTGCCCACGCTCCGCGTGGGTATGTCGTTCTGGACGCTCTGCGTCCTCTATTCCAGTTCGTGGAGCACCTTCGATACGTTGTCGACGAAAAAATCCACGCTTTGGCGGGTGGTGCACATCGGGGGTTTGATTTTCAGGATGTTCAGGTAGTCACCGGTGGGCTGCATGAAAATTCCCAGCTCACGCAGGCGTTCGCACAGCCGGGCGGTTTCTTCTGTGGCGGGTTCCAGGGTGTGGCGGTCGCGGACCAGTTCCATGCCCAGATAAAACCCCATGCCATGCACCGCGCCCACCAGCGGATGCTTGTCGGCCAGGGCCTGCAGCCGCGCCTTGAAGTGGTCGCCCACGATTCGCGCGTTGTCCCAGAGCTTTTCCTCCTCCATGACATCCAGCACCGCCATGCCGATCCGGCAACTGACCGGGCTGCCACCGGATGACGAGAAGAAATAGCCCTCGGCCTCCAGCGCCTCGGCGATCTCGCGGCGGGTGATGACTGCGCCCAGCGGGTGACCATTGCCCATGCCTTTGGCCATGCTGATGATGTCCGGCACCACGCCCTGCTCCTCGAAGCCCCAGAAGTAGTGCCCCAGCCGGCCATAGCCCACCTGCACCTCATCGGCAATGCACACGCCGCCCACCGCGCGGATCCTCTGATAGACCTGTTGCAGATAACCCGGCGGCAAGGAAATCCCGCCCGCATTGCCATACACCGGCTCGCAGATGAAGCCCGCCACCTGCCGTTGCTGCTCAGCCAGCGTGGCAAGGGTCTGATCGACACTGCGCACATAGTCCGGCGCACTGTCCGCGCCCCTGAACGGGCCGCGATAGGTATTAGGCGCGGTAACCGGATGCACCCAGTCCGGGCGGGTGCTGAGCGCCTGCGGGTTATCGGCAATCGAGGTGGAAATGGCATCGGTGGCCACCGACCAGCCGTGATAGGCCTCCAGCACACTGAGCATGTCGCGACCACCGCTGTAAGCCCACGCCAGCCTGATCGCCAGGTCGTTGGCCTCGGTGCCGCTGTTGACCAGAAACACTCGGTCCATGCCCTCGGGTGCCAGCTTGAGCAGGCGCTCGGAAAACTCGGCGATCGCGGCATAGTGAAAACGCGAGTTGGTGTTGAGCAGCGACCACTGCCGCGCCGCCTCGTGGGCCATGCGCGGATGGCCATGACCGAGAACGGCGACATTATTAAGCATGTCCAGATAGGAGCGGCCCTGCATGTCGATCAGGTGATTGCGCCAGCCGCGCTCGATTTGCGGCGGGGCCTGGTAATAGTGCTTTTGCGAGCGGGCAAAGCTGGCATCGCGGCGCGCCAGTAATTGCGCGGCGTCTTGCAATGCTGGCGCGTCACAATCAAAACCCAGCAGGGCCGACGGCGACGGGCAGATTGCGCGCCAGGCATCTGCCCAGGCCGGTGTGGTGAACAGCGGCGGGCTGAGGTCTGGCGCCGTACACAATTGCAGCAACAGCGAGCCACCGCCCTGCCCGATCAACGTGCCCTCCGCTACCTGACCCAGTAGCGAAGCCTCCGGCAACACACCCCACAGCTTCAAACTGATGCGCTCGCCGACCAACAGTAGCGCAGCATCGGCCGTCAGCCGCAAGGTGCCATCGAACGGCGCATGCAGCGGTGTTGCTGCGGGCACATGCAATTCGACGTATAGCGCAAAGGTCTCCGGCTCGCTGGCGCAGTCAGGCAAGGTACGTGACAGACGGTATTCACCGAACCGACTGGCTGCCAGACCATCATCCCCGGCCGCTTGCGACAGCAGATATTCATCGATCCCACTCTGTTCCCAGTTGCCTGCCACGAAGTGCTCACTGAGCACACCCAGATCCACCAGCACCGGTTGCTGCCCCGCCAGGCTGGGCAGCAACGGCGAATAGGCAGGCTGCTCGACAGGCGGCAGATCCGGACCCACCGAGCGCAGGATGGCGGCTTCCATCAGCGCCATCGGCACCGACGTGGCGACATCGAAGATATTCCATTCGCCGGCAAGGTTGGCCTGGATATACGCATTGCCGGGCTCGACGCTGGCCTGTTGTTCGCTGCTGAGCACAAGCACTGCGGAGCGAGCGACGATCAGCGGCCAGAGCGCCTGCAATTCCTCGATCTTCAGCGGATTGAGGGCGTGATAGGCGGCAATGGCCGAGAGGATGTACAGCGGATCGCCCTCGGCATGGTGCAGCAGCGCCGCACAGGTCACCGACAGGTCGGCCACTCGCCAGGTACTGAGCAGATCGCCGAAATCAATCAGCCCCTGCAACTGCCACGGGTG
Source organism: Pseudomonas congelans (assembly GCF_900103225.1). GTDB lineage: Bacteria > Pseudomonadota > Gammaproteobacteria > Pseudomonadales > Pseudomonadaceae > Aquipseudomonas > Aquipseudomonas congelans. The sequence goes on from NZ_FNJH01000010.1 coordinate 106,773, forward strand.
CCCCGCCTCGCGCCGCCAGACTGCGTTGTGCTCGGAGATGTCCAGATGCACCGCCTGTATCGGCAGTGCTGCAATCAGGGGCAACAAACGGCGATGAGCCTGCTCGCCGGCTTCGATCAGACAGGCACGGGCGTCGGCATCCTTGATTACCGGCAGCAGGTGCTTGATCAACGCATGGGCGTGACGCGGGTCCCACTGCAGGATGCGCTGCAGACCGGGGTGCTCGAAATCGGCCAGCGCGATATCCACATGGGCACACAGTTCGCCCAGTTCGACCACGATGTCACGGCCCAGATGCTCGACATGCCCCAGCGATTGCCCGTCGATGAAGTCCAGCAGGCGTACATGCACCGCCTGCCCGTCGATGTCGACCGACAGTAACTGTTCGGTATCGTTGGCACGGATAACGCCCGGCACATTGAACGTACTGTGGCCAGCCAGATGTTGCAGCGCCGCGTGCTGAGCGTTCAGCTCGGTGGTCGAATACGCCCCATGACAGATTTTCAGCACATAACGCCGCGTGCCGGTGTCCAGCAGAAAGTTGCGATCCTGCTGGCTGCCCAGCGCTTTCAGCGTGCCGCTCAGCCCGTAATGCTGCGTGAGCAATTGCAGCGCCTGGTCCACGCTGACCTCGGGGCAAGGCAGACTGGAGCGACGGATAAGCGTGGCAAGCGGCATGGAGAACCTCGTTTTTGTTGTCAGGCCCGGGCTCAATGAGCAAGGCGTGATAGGCAGTCGCGTAACTATAGAGGAATTGACTATGGGGAGATTGCGCTGCGCGACTAATCCGGACCTTTACCTCAGGTCGTAAAACAGCCGGAGTTTTCTTCGATCTCCTGCTCGGGTTTAATGGGCTGATCCTGTCATACGCGCTCAAGCGCTATGCTGCGTTACTCCAGAACACACAAGAAGGTCAGTTCATGCGAATACTCGTCACCGGGGGCGCAGGCTTCATCGGTTCTGCACTGATCCGCCACCTGATAAACAACACCGAACACGAAGTGCTGAACTTCGACAAATTGACCTACGCGGGCAACCTTGAATCGCTGCAGTCGATTGCGACCGACACGCGCTATGAGTTCGTGCAGGCGGATATCTGCGACCAAGCCAGTGTCAGCGCGGTACTGGAGCGCTTTGCGCCGCAGGCGATCATGCACCTGGCGGCTGAATCCCACGTCGACCGCTCCATCGATGGCCCGGCCGAGTTCATCCAGACCAACATCGTCGGTACTTACAGCCTGCTGGAAGCCACGCGCGCCTGGTGGCTGAAACTGCCGGACGCGGAGCGCCAGGCGTTTCGCTTCCATCATATTTCCACTGATGAGGTGTATGGCGACCTGCACGGTGTCGATGATCTGTTCACCGAAACCACACCGTATGCGCCCAGCTCACCCTACTCGGCGAGCAAGGCTGCGTCCGACCACCTGGTGCGCGCCTGGCACCGCACCTATGGCCTGCCGGTGGTGGTGACCAACTGCTCAAACAACTACGGGCCGTTCCACTTCCCGGAAAAGCTCATCCCGCTGGTGATTCTCAACGCCCTGGCGGGCAAGCCACTGCCGGTGTATGGCAATGGCCTGCAGGTGCGCGACTGGCTGTACGTCGAGGATCACGCACGGGCGCTGCTCAAGGTGGTGACCGAAGGTGAAGTCGGCGAGACCTACAACATCGGTGGCCATAACGAGCAGAAAAACATCGACGTCGTGCGCGGTATCTGCGCGCTGCTCGATGAGCTCGCTCCGCAGCACCCGGCAGGCGTCGCGCAGTACAGCGACCTGATCACCTATGTGGTCGACCGTCCGGGCCACGACCAGCGTTATGCCATCGATGCCGGCAAGATCGACAAGGCGCACGGCTGGACGCCCGCAGAGACCTTCGAGTCCGGGCTGCGCAAGACAGTGCAGTGGTATCTGGATAACCTGGACTGGTGCCGCAGGGTTCAGGACGGCAGTTATCAGGGCGAACGGCTGGGCTTTACCGACCCTAAAGACCTGATTGCCTGATCAATACCCTTCTCGGCAGGCGCGCCTCAGGGCAGACTGTCGAGTCGCCACAATTTTTTGAATATTGCAGGGGAAGCCACGTGAACGTAGTCGCAACAAAATTGCCGGAAGTCCTGATTCTCGAACCCAAGGTATTCGGTGATGAACGAGGCTTTTTCTATGAAAGCTTCAACGCCAAGGCTTTTCAGGCCGCCACCGGCCTGACCCGTGATTTCGTGCAGGACAACCACTCGCGTTCGCAGCGCGGCGTCCTGCGCGGGCTGCACTATCAGATCGAAAATGCCCAGGGCAAACTGGTGCGCGTCACGTTCGGCAAGGTGCTGGATGTGGCGGTGGACATTCGCCGCAGCTCGCCGACCTTCGGCCAGTGGGTCGGCGTCGAGCTGTCCGCTGAAAATGCCCGGCAGCTGTGGGTTCCGGAAGGCTTTGCACATGGTTTCGTGGTGCTCAGCGAACACGCCGAGTTCCTGTACAAGACCACTGACTACTACACACCGTCGGCCGAGCGCTGTATAGCCTGGGACGATCCGGATCTGGCCATCGACTGGCAGTTCGACGGCCAACCCAGCCTGTCGGCCAAGGACCAGCAAGGCAAGCGCCTGAAAGAAGCCGACCTGTTTCCCTGAACCCGCGACCCAAGGCCACCCGGCGCAATGTCCGGGTGCCTGACAAGCCGGTGGCGGGCATAATACGCGCCTGATGCCCACGTCAGGATCGACCGGGTGTTTCTGTTGCCTGCCGCGGCGTAATCGTCAGCAGGCATCGTCAACCCTTCGGCGACGGCCAATCGATGACCATGACTCCCGCTCTGCCGCCCCGCCCTCGCTGGCGCAGCCTCGCCCTTCTGGCACTCTGCCTGGCGCCGCTGCTGTGGCCGCTGGAGCATCTGGCCGAACGTTATTACCGCAACGTACTGGCCAATCAGAACCGTCAGACCCTGGACCTGTACGTCGCCAACCTGCTCGGCACCCTGCACCGTTACGAAACCCTGCCGCAGATCCTCGGCGACCTGCCGGCCTTGCGCGCCGCACTGGCGGCACCCGGCGACACCCCCACCCTGATAAACGCCAACCGTCTGCTCAGCGAAATCACACACCAGACCGGTGCCGATGTCATGTACCTGATGGACGCAAACGGCCTGACCCTGGCGGCCTCCAACGCTGATCAAAAGGACAGCTTCATTGGCCGAAACTTCTCTTTCAGGCCTTATTTCATTGATGCACGGGCAGGCAGAACCGGGCGGTTCTTCGGCCTCGGCACGACATCTGCCAAGCGGGGTTACTTTTTCGCCGGCCCGGTGCGTGACGGTGAGCGGATCATCGGCGTGCTGGTGGTCAAGGTCGATCTGGACCACACCGAAACCCTGTGGGGCAAGACGCCCGAGCAACTGCTGCTGACCGACCAGAACGGCGTGGTGATTCTGACTTCCAACCCCGAGTGGCGTTTTCGGGCGACCCGCGACCTGACCGATGACGAGAAAAAAGCCATCGTCGCGATCCAGTCCTACCCGACCCGCGATCCGCGCCCGTTGAGAATCGATGAGCACGCCTGGCTGACCCAGACCCAGGCCATCGAGGAGACCGGCTGGAACGTCAACATCCTCGCGCCTCGCGCCCTTGTCGACCGTCAGGTGCGCACGGTGGTAGCGATTGGCGGCGCAGCGCTGCTGGTGCTGATGTTGTTGCTCGGGCTGATGATGCAGCGGCGTCGCCATTACCTGGACCGTATCGCTTTCGAGGCCAAGGCGCGTCGCGAACTGGAGATGCGGGTTATCGAACGCACCAGCGACCTGGAGGGGCTCAACAGCCGTCTGCGTCAGGAAGTGCTGGAGCGCGAACAGGCGCAACAGGAACTGGTGCAGGCTCAGGACGAACTGGTGCAGACCAGCAAACTGACAGCGCTGGGCACCATGTCGGCAAGCATCAGCCATGAGCTGAATCAGCCGTTGGCCGCCATCCGCAGTTACGCCGAAAACGCCGAAGTACTGCTCGATCATCAGCGCACCGAGGACGCACGCGGCAACCTCAAGCTGATCAGCGAACTGACCGGGCGCATGGCCTCGATCATCGCGCACTTGCGCGCGTTCGCCCGCCGCGACCGCCACGCCCCTGAAAGCGTGGCACTGCAACCGGCGCTGGAAGATGCGCTGGCGTTGCTGGCCAAGCGGCGGCGCGCCATGGAAGTCGAACTGATCCGTGACCTGCCGGACGCCACGATCTGGGTGCAGGCCGGTGAAACCCGTCTGCGTCAGGTGCTCGGTAATCTGATCGCCAACGCGCTGGACGCCCTCACTGAAAAAGGCCCGCCGCGCAGGCTGTGGATAAGTGTCGAGCAAACCGCCGAGGGCGTTAACCTGTACATTCGTGACAACGGCCCCGGCTTTTCCCAGGAAGCACTGGCGCGGGCCCGCGAGCCCTTCTTCACGACCAAGACCCGCACCCAGGGCCTTGGCCTCGGTCTGGCCATCTGCGATACGCTGATGCGCGCGCTGGGCGGCGAGTTGCTGTTCGCCAACCATCCCAGCGGCGGTGCGCTGCTGACCCTGCGCCTGCGTGCCGGTGCTTCCGGAGCCAATCTTCAACCGCCAGAGGACCTTTCTGCATGAGTTCGGACACAGCCATCGACAGCCAGATTCAGGTGGTGCTGATCGACGACGATTCGCACCTGCGTCAGGCACTGCGCCAGACGCTGGACCTGGCAGGCCTGAACGTTCTGTCGCTGTCCGAGGCAACCGGGCTGGCCGAACGCATCGGCCTCGACTGGCCGGGCGTGGTGGTCAGTGATATTCGCATGCAGGGCATGGACGGCCTGGAACTGCTCGACCAGCTTCACGCGCAGGACCCCGACCTGCCGGTGCTGCTGATCACCGGGCATGGCGATGTACCGCTGGCGGTGAAAGCCATGCGCGCCGGGGCCTACGACTTTCTGGAAAAACCCTTCGCCAGCGACGCCATGCTCGACAGCGTGCGCCGTGCCCTGGCCCTGCGCCGTCTGGTTCTGGATAACCGCAGCCTGCGCCTGGCCCTGAGTGATCGCCAGCAACTGAGCACGCGCCTGATCGGGCAATCGCCGCCGATTCTGCGTCTGCGCGAACAAATCGGGGCATTGGCCGGGACCCGTGCCGACGTGCTGATCCTCGGCGAAACCGGCGCAGGCAAAGAAGTGGTCGCCCGCGCGCTGCATGACCTGTCCAACCGCCGCAGCGGCCCGTTCGTGGCGATCAACGCCGGCGCGCTGGCTGAATCGGTGGTGGAAAGCGAGCTGTTCGGTCACGAGCCCGGGGCCTTCACCGGCGCGCAGAAGCGGCGTATCGGCAAGTTCGAATTTGCCAACGGCGGCACGCTGTTCCTCGATGAAATCGAAAGCATGAGCCTGGACGTGCAGGTCAAGCTGCTGCGCCTGCTGCAGGAGCGCGTGGTCGAGCGAATGGGCAGCAATCAGCAGATCCCGCTGGACATCCGCATCATCGCCGCGACCAAGGAAGACCTGCGTCACGCGGCCGACCAAGGTCGCTTCCGGGCGGACTTGTATTACCGCCTGAACGTGGCCTCGCTGCGCATCCCGCCGCTGCGCGAACGGGGTGAAGACGCGCTGATGCTGTTCGAGCACTACGCCGATGCCGCGAGCATGCGCCACGGCATCCCCAAACACGAACTCAAGCCCGGCCAGCGCGCGCTGCTGTTGCGGCATAACTGGCCGGGCAACGTCAGGGAACTGCAAAACGCCGCCGAGCGTTTCGCGCTGGGTCTGGAGCTGGAGCTGGAAGGCGCTGATGCAGAACAGGCGCCACCGCCGGGCGGCGGGCTGAGCGATCAGGTGGAAAGCTTCGAGCGCGCGTTGATCGCCGCCGAACTGGCGCGCCCGCACAGTTCGGTGCGCAGCCTGGCGGAAGCGCTGGGTGTGCCACGCAAGACCCTGCACGACAAACTGCGCAAGCACGGCCTGACGTTTGGCGACAGCAGCGGAGCCTCCGATGACACCGATTGAGCCTGGACATGACGCCGCCCACGCGCTGGAGCAGGTGCTGCACCACGACATTCCGCTGACCCGCGAGATGGGCATGCGCGTGATCGACTGGCACGACCAGACACTGCGCCTGCACCTGCCGCTGGCACCCAACGTCAACCACAAGAGCACGCTGTTCGGCGGCAGCCTGTATTGCGGCGCAGTACTAGCGGGCTGGGGCTGGCTGCACCTGCGGCTGCGCGAAGCGGGGATCACCGATGGTCATATCGTGATTCAGGATGGGCAGATCAGTTATCCACTGCCGGTACGCAGCGACGCCATCGCCCGCTGCGAGGCGCCCGAGCTGACGCAGTGGGACAAATTCATCGCCACCTACCAACGCCGAGGCCGCGCCCGCCTGACCCTGCACACCTGCATCAGCGCGCAGGACAGCGAAGAACAGGCCGTGAGGTTTGTCGGGCAGTTTGTGTTGCACCGGTGAGGCTGCCCGCAGTCGATTCACTACGCAATACCCGTGGGAGCGAGCTTGCTCGTATGATCGGCGAAAATCTATCGCCTTAACCATCGCCTTCGCGAGCAAACGAAGCGTCGCCCGGTTCGCTCCCACAAGAATGTCCCAACCCTTGCATCAGCGAAGTTCTCAGCGCTTTTGTAGGAGCGAACTTGTTCGCGAAGGCGTCGTTCCAAGCAATGGATCGGCTGTGGATGCACCGGCCCTTTCGCGAACAAACGAAGCGTCGCCCGGTTCGCCCATACGCCCGCCGGGCAGGAGCCTTGAAGCCGGCCTCAGGACTGCGCCAGCACCAGCAGTTTGTCGCGCCATTCGGCGTTGGCTGGCAGGGCCAGGAAGAACGGGTTGAGCAGCGATTCGCGGGCCGGGTAGCTGAACGGCTGGCCGTCCAGTTGCAACACTTCGCCTCCTGCACCTTCAAGCACGCCCTGCGCCGCAGCGGTGTCCCATTGCGAGGTCGGGGCCAGGCGCGGGTAGCAGTCGGCGGCACCTTCGGCCAGCAGGCAGAATTTCAGTGAGCTGCCGATGTTGGTCAGTTGCAGATGACCCAGCCCGTTCGACAGGCCCGCGAGCAAATGCTCCTGCTCCGGGCTGGAATGGCGGCGGCTGGCAACCACGGTAAAGGTCTGCCCTTCCCCAAGCTGGTTGCGCACTGCAATCGGCTGCATGTGGCCGACACCATCGCTGCGCCAGGCGCCCAGCCCGGCACCGCCGAAGTAACAGCGGTTGTTGGTGGGCATCGAAACCACACCGAATACCACTCGGCCACGCTCGATCAGCGCGACATTGACGGTGAACTCTTCACTGCCGGAGATGAACTCCTTGGTGCCGTCCAGCGGATCGACCAGCCACCAGCGCTCCCAGCCTGCACGCTCGCTGAGGGGGATATCTGCGTCCTCTTCGGAGAGCACGTGAATGTCCGGATCAAGCGCCTGCAGGCCCTCGACCAACACTTGATGAGCGGCCAGATCAGCGGCGGTCACCGGCGAGTCGTCGGTCTTGGTGGTCACAGTGACGTTGGCGCGCCAGAACGGCAGGATCACTTCGCCCGCCAGTCGCGTCAGTTCAATCACCGGCGCGAGCAGCGGATGTGGCAGGTTATGCAACGTATCGGTCATGGCTGGAACAATCCACGTTGGGTCAGCAGGTCACGTGTGAGGTACAGCGCGGCAAGCGCCCGGCCCTCGCTGAACTGCGCATTCTGAGCAAGACTCGACAGCTCGCGCAGGTTGATCCGGTCGACCCGGATCGGCTCGGGCTCGTCGCCTTCCAACCGCTCTTCGTACAGGTCGGTAGCGAGGACCACCTGAATTTTCTGGCTCATGTAGCCGGGGGACAGCGACAGCTCGGTCAACAATTCCAGCTCCCGGGCACCGAAACCGGCCTCTTCCTTGAGTTCACGGTTGGCGGCCGCCAGTACGTCTTCGCCCGGCTCGATCAGACCCTTGGGCAGGGACAGCTCGTAGGCATCGGTGCCGCCGCAATATTCTTCGATCAGCACAGCGTGATCGGCATCGAGCATGGCCACAATCATCACCGCCCCGGGGCCCGTGCCTTTGCTGGCCAGACGCTCGTAGGTCCGCTCGACGCCATTGGCAAAGCGCAATTGCAGCTCTTCAACGCGGAACAGACGACTACTGGCGACGATTGCGCGGGCAAGTACAGTAGGTTTCTGACGCATGACAGGCTCCTTTACATGAACGAGGTACTATACCGAGCTTTTCCCGATCTCTGTGTCGGATATGCTTACCCGCTAACAACCCCCTGACGAGGCCAGAATGCTTTCCATGCCCTGGAGCGAAATCGATACCGTCCTGCTGGATATGGACGGCACGTTGCTCGACCTGCATTACGACGAACACTTCTGGATGCAACACCTGCCGCAGCGCTACGCCGAACTGCACGGCGTCAGTTTCGCCATGGCCTGGCTGGAATTGAAACCGCTGTTCGAAAACAACGCGGGCACGCTCAACTGGTACTGCCTGGATTTCTGGAGCGCCGAGCTTAACCTGTCGGTCCGCGACCTGAAACGCGAAATCGCCCACATGATCGCGTTGCGCCCGGACGCCGAGACCTTTCTCGCGGCCCTGCAAAAAGCCGGCAAGCGGGTGATCATGATCACCAATGCGCACCGTGATTCGTTGTCGCTGAAGATGGAGCGAATCGAGCTGGCGCCTTATTTCGAACGCCTGATCAGCTCTCACGATTACGGCTTTCCCAAGGAAAGCCAGCATTTCTGGGATGCCTTGAAGGCCGAAACAGCGTTCGACCCGGCGCGCAGTCTGTTCATCGACGACACCCTGCCGATCCTGCGCAGCGCTCGACACTTCGGCGTCGCCCATTTGCTGGCGGTCAGCCAGCCCAACAGCCAGAAAGGCCCGAAGGACACCGAAGAGTTCGCCGCCGTGGACGACTATCGGGAACTGAGCAAGGGATTGTAGGCAAAGGCGTGTGCCCGCCCGATAAGGCGCGGGCAGCGTCTTCAGATCACTCTGGAATGCGCAGCTTCTGACCTGGGTAGATCTTGTCCGCGCTCTTGAGCATCGGCTTGTTGGCTTCAAAGATTTTGGTGTACTGATTGGCATCGCCGTACACGCGCTTGGAAATAGCGCTAAGGGTGTCGCCCGACTTCACTTCTACGTATTTGGACTCCGTACCCGCGCCGCCTGCGACGGTCATCTGGTCATCGACTTTTTCCACGCCATGAATATTGCCCAGGGTCAGAACGATCTTTTCCCGCTCTTCCTGGCTGGAGACTTCGCCTTTGACGATGACCGTACTGCCGTTAACCTCGGTCTGCACATTGGGGTTGCCCAGACCGACTTCGGAGATATGCTTTTTCAGCACCTCATCGGCGTTGGCTTTATCTGGCAGAAGTGCATCCAGAATTTTCTCGCCTGCTTCCTTGATGAAACTGATAAGACTCATGTTCAGGTTATCCGTGAGTAGGTTTGAGGAGTCGCGTGATTAGCTTAGCCCTTGTAAATCGAGGGCTGCAGGCTTCCGACCAACGTAGCTCGACCATCGTTCAGCCTGAACGCGTAGAATCGCCTGTCTGGACGGCTCATCGGAGTGAACATGGACATCAAGCAACTTAAATTTCTGATCGCCCTCGACGAGACGAGGCACTTCGGTCAGGCGGCTGCGCGCTGCAACATCACCCAGCCGACGCTGTCGATGCGCCTGCGCAATCTGGAAGAAGAGCTTGGTTTGCCACTGGTCAATCGCGGTCAGCGCTTTGAAGGTTTCACTGCGCCAGGCGAGCGCGTATTGGCCTGGGCACGCACGGTACTGGCTGCCTACGACGGCCTGCAGGCAGAGGCGGCCGCCTGCCGCGGTCATCTGGTCGGGACGTTGCGCCTCGGGGTGGTGCCGCTGTCGAGCTTCGACCCGCTGCCATTGCTGCACCGGCTGCACCAGATGCACCCCAATCTGCGCTTCGAGCTGTCGTCACTCAGCTCCGAGCAAGTGCTGGAACAACTGGCCAGCAATCGTATCGATTTGGGCGTCTCGTACCTGGAACGACTGGACAACGAGCGTTTCGATTCGCTGCCCCTGGACGACACGCGCATGGGCCTGCTGTACGACCGCCGGCACTTTTCGTTTGGTGAAGAACCTCTAAGCTGGGCTGATCTGGTCGAGCTGCCATTGGGCATGCTGACCAGCGGCATGCATTTTCGGCAGTCGATCGATCACAACTTTCACAGTCGCGGCCTGCAACCCAATCCGCTGATACAAACCGATGCCGTTCATCAGTTGCTGCAAGCCGTACATGGCGGTTTTTGCTGCGCGATCATGCCGCTGGATGGCGGCCTGGAAACGCTCACCGAACATTTGCGCCTGCACCCGATTGCCGATTCCCGCACTTTGGCCCGGCTGGGGTTGATCATGCGCCGCAGCGCGCCGCGCTCGGCACTGGCCGAGGCCTGTTTCGCGCTGGTAGCAGAAATACCTCGATAGGGCGTTGATCGACGTCATCTATCGGGGCATCAGCACTAGCGATTAGACGATTTCCAATAACGGGCCTAGTCTTGCAGATGTCATTCTGCCGGTATTTCAGCCCATGCCCGTTACGCGCAAGGTCAGCTCGGCGTCTTTTACTACGCCAGCCCCCGAAGCAAGCCAGTCTTACAGCTACTCGAATCTCGAGGGCACGGCCTCTGCACGCAACGAACTTGCCGAAGAAGTGGCACTGGCGATTGCCTACAACGGCATCAGTCAGGCGGTCATGCTGGTCAGCCCGACCGATCTGGAAGACTTTATCGTCGGTTTCAGCCTGGGCAGCGGCATCATTGCCTCGCACGACGAAATCTACGATTTCAAACTCAGCGGTTGCGGCTCGGCCATGCAGGCCGAGGTCGAAATCGCCAGCCGCGCGTTCTGGGAACTCAAGCAGCAGCGTCGGCAACTGGCTGGCACCAGCGGTTGCGGACTGTGTGGCGTTGAAGCCGTCGAGCAGGCATTGCCTGACCTGAAGGCGCTGCCCGGCGCGCCCCTGCCCCCGATCGAATGGCTGGAGGGCCTGCGTCAGCGTATCGGCGAGTTCCAGCCGCTTGGCCGCCATTGCGGCGCGGTGCATGCGGCGGTCTTCATGGACGGTAACGGCCAGTTGCTGCTGGGCCGTGAAGACATCGGCCGCCACAACGCGCTGGACAAGCTGATCGGCGCGTTGATCCGCCAGGACATCCCCCTGGAAGGCGGCGTGGCCATCGTGACCAGCCGCTGCAGCCTGGAACTGATTCAGAAAGTATTGCGCGCCGGCATCCAGACGCTGGTCAGCCTGTCGTCGCCCACCGGCCTGGCCCTGCAATGGGCCCGCCGTCACAACCTCAATTTAATTCACCTGCCGCAGCACAGTGCGCCGCGGGTCTATAGCCCTGCGATGGAGATTCAAGCGTGAGCACTCATCATCAAGCCGACAAGACACCAACCCCCCGCTACAAGCCGTACAAAGGTGCGGCAGGCGGGTGGGGCGCACTGATCAGCGTGACGCAACACTGGCTGGGCAGTGACAACGCGCTGAAGAACCTGCGCATGATGCTCAAGACCAACCAGAACGGCGGTTTCGACTGCCCGGGCTGCGCGTGGGGCGACTCGCCGGAAAGCGGCATGGTCAAGTTCTGCGAGAACGGCGCCAAGGCGGTGAACTGGGAAGCGACCAAGCGTCGTGTGGACCCGGCCTTCTTTGCCCGCTACAGCGTCAGCTCGTTGATGGAGCAGAGCGATTACTGGCTCGAGTATCAGGGCCGTCTGACCGAGCCGATGAGCTACGACGCGGAAACCGACCGTTACAAGCCGATCAGCTGGGACAACGCGTTTGCGCTGATCGCCAAGCACCTGAAGAACCTGCCCAGCCCGAACATGGCCGAGTTCTACACCTCGGGTCGCGCCAGCAACGAAGCGGCATACCTGTATCAGCTGTTCGTGCGCGCCTACGGCACCAATAACTTCCCGGACTGCTCGAACATGTGCCACGAGGCCAGTGGCGTAGCGCTGTCGCAAAGCGTCGGCGTCGGCAAGGGCACCGTGACCTTCGAGGATTTCGAACACGCCGATGCCATCTTCGTCCTCGGTCAGAACCCCGGCACCAACCACCCGCGCATGCTTGAGCCCTTGCGTGAAGCGGTCCAGCGCGGCGCCCAGGTGGTGTGCGTCAACCCGCTCAAAGAGCGTGGCCTGGAGCGTTTCCAGCACCCGCAACACCCGGTCGAGATGCTCACCAACGGCGACCGCCCGACCAACACCGCCTACTTCCGCCCTGCCCTGGGTGGCGACATGGCGCTGTTGCGCGGCATGGCCAAGTTCCTGCTGCAATGGGAGCGCGAGGCGCAGGCCAACAACGCACCTTCTGTGTTCGATCACGCGTTCCTCAACGAACACACTGAAGGCGTACTCGAATACCTGGCCGCTATCGATGACACGTCCTGGGACGCAATCGTCGAGCAGTCCGGCCTGCCGCTGAGCGACATCGAACAGTCGGCACGCATGTACGCCAAGGGCAAGAACGTGATCATGTGCTGGGCGATGGGTATCACCCAGCACCGCCACTCGGTGCCGACCATCCAGGAAATCGCCAACCTGATGCTGCTGCGCGGCAACATCGGTCGCCCGGGTGCCGGTCTGTGCCCGGTACGCGGTCACAGTAACGTGCAGGGTGACCGCACCATGGGCATCAACGAGCGCCCACCGGTGTTCCTGCTCGATGCTCTGGAAAAACGTTTCCAGTTCAAAGTACCCCGCGACAATGGCCACAACGTCGTCGAAGCCATTCACGCCATGGCCGAAGGTCGCGCCAAGGTGTTCATCGCGCTGGGCGGCAACTTCGCTCAGGCCACCCCGGACAGCCATCGCACTGCCGAAGCCCTCAGCAATTGCGACCTGACCGTACAGATCAGCACCAAGCTGAACCGCAGCCACCTGTTCCACGGCAAGGACGCGTTGATCCTGCCGTGCTTCGGCCGTACCGACATCGACATCCAGGCCAACGGCCCACAAGCTGTCACCGTGGAAGATTCGTTCAGCATGGTTCACGCTTCCAACGGCCAGTTGAAGCCGTCCTCGAAGCAAATGCGTTCCGAGCCTGCGATCATCGCCGGTATCGCCAACGCAACGCTGGGCAAGACGCCTGTGGACTGGTTGTGGCTGGTGGAAGATTACAACCGTATTCGTGACCTGATCGCCGACACCATCCCCGGCTTCAAGGATTTCAACGAGCGCGTCAAGCACCCGGGCGGCTTCTACCTGGGCAACGCTGCTGGCGCACGTCGCTGGAACACGGCGTCGACCCGCGCCAACTTCAAGTCCAACGCGCTGCCGTTGAGCCTGATCCATGAGCACGTGACCTCAACCGGGCAGATCCCGGACCTGATCATGCAGTCGATGCGCTCGCACGATCAGTACAACACCACCATCTATGGCCTGGATGACCGTTATCGCGGCGTCAAGGGTCAGCGTGACGTGCTGTTCGTCAACGAAGCCGACATCATCCGCCTGGGCTTCCAGCCGGGGCAGAAGGCAGACGTGACTTCGATCTGGAGTGATAACCGCGAGCGTCGCGTCAAAGGCTTCACGTTGCTGCCTTTCGATATTCCAGCTGGCCAGGCTGCCGCCTACTACCCAGAGGTCAACCCGCTGGTGCCGCTGGAAAGCGTGGGCGATGGTAGCAGCACACCGACATCGAAGTTCGTCGCGATCCGCCTCGAGCGCTCGGCAGAGTCGGCACGCATCCTCTGACGTCGCTGAAAGACGTCCACAAAAAAGGCCCGTTTCACTGGAAACGGGCCTTTTGCAAGTAACCTCAGACTCTCTTTTCCGACTTAAGTTCCTTAGCCAAAACAAGAACTTAGCAGTTTGCGTGGCAATCGTGTTACTCGTCGGAATTGCATTGCTACATTCTTCACTTGACACCAAGATCGCGCCGTCATCCCTATGAGATTCCATACATGAAGTATTCCTCGATACTGTTGTTGTCTCTTACCCTGCTTAGCGGTGCGGCATCTGCTGGCAACCTTGAGTCAGGCGTAGGCGGAGCATTGGGTGGGGTACTCGGTTCGGTCGTCGGTCAGCAGGTCGGCGGCAGCACTGGTTCAGCAATTGGCGCGGGTGTCGGCGGCGCAGCCGGTGGCGCTGTAGGCGCAGATCGTCGCAACCGCACAGAAGCAGCCATTGGTGGCGGTCTGGGCGCAGCGGGCGGTAATGTGCTGGGTCGCAGCGTCGGCGGCAGCACCGGCAGCCTGGTCGGCTCGGCGGTAGGTGGCGGCGGCGGTGCCGCACTGGGTAACTATATGGGCAACGAAAGCCGCAGCGACGATCGTCGTTATCGTGGTGGCCGTGATCATGGCCACCGCCCTAAGCACCACGGCAATCGCCGTCATCGTGACTGATACCACCGTCAGTCGCTGAAGCATAAAAACCGGCCGCTCTTGAGCGGCCGGTTTTCATTTTGTCTGTCGCAACGCAGGCTCAGGACTGGATGCAGAGCATCGCCCTCTTGGTCAGATCACTTTGTACGCGTAGTCAGTTGCCAGCCATTGCCTGCACCCACGTCCTTACCTGTGCGTACGGGTAATCCTCCAGCACCGCAAACCCGGTGGTGGCGCGGGCTTTGAGCTTGGTGAACAGGGGCACGCTGATACCGCACAGAAAACGCGTCAGGCAGTCGGCGCTGGGTGGTTGGCCAGTGTAGTTCTGGTGCTTGTGGATAAAGTCGCCGCACAGCTGCTGATAGTCACGACCTGCCAGGGGCTCCAGCGCGGGTGGTTCGGGCAAGCGGGCGACTTCGCCAAGGCAGACCGAGCAATGACCGCAGTGCTCAGGCGCCTTGTGATCACCAAAGTACAGCGCCAGCCGATGGGTCAGGCACCGGTCACTGGCGAAGACTTCCAGCATGGTGTGAATACGCGCAACTTCGCTGGCTTCGTGGTGAGCGAAATAATCGTGCAATTCGATGCTCAAGGCCTGTGCATCAAAGTCGCTGCGCAACAGGCTGTAAACCTCGGTCATCTGTTTGCTTTCAAGCTCGATCCAGCCTTTTTCCTGAAAGTAATCCAGCGCCTTGACCACCCGCCCACGCTCGGCGCCGTATCGCTGGTACATCGCCTCGAAATCGACGGTAGCCCAGGTCCGTGCCCGGTTTGAGGTGTCGATCAAGGCCTGGACGAACTCGCGTCGCTCCCCCTCGAAACGCGCCATCAGGTCTTGCGGCTGAAGCAGAAACTTGAAACGGTACTCGGCAAAATACGCGTACCGCGGCGCAATGATCCCGCGCAGCTCCAGTTGCACCAGCAGGGTCTTCAACGGTAATTGACGAATGTTGCTGAGGTCGGCGAGCGGCCCCAACAGAAACTCCCACTGCCCGTCGTGACGCGTCCCGAGCAGGTCCTCCAGCACACGGGCAATCCCCTCGCGCTCAGGCGTGTCGCCATACACGAAGTTCTCCAGCACGTTGAGACTGTCGCGATTGGCCAGCACCAGACAATCCGAAGAAGCACCGTCACGCCCTGCCCGACCGATTTCCTGACTGTAGTTCTCGATGGATTTGGGCAGGTCGAAATGCACCACGTTGCGGATATCGCTTTTGTCGATGCCCATCCCGAACGCGATGGTTGCCACGATGCAGTTCAGACGACCACCCATGAACTGCTTCTGGATCGATTCGCGCTGATCATTGGGCAGCCCGGCATGGTAGGCGCTGGCGGGCAGGCCGTTCTGTTCCAGGTGCGCGGCGATGTGTTCGGCGGTCTTTTGCAGGGTCACGTAAACAATGGTCGGTTGCCCGCGACGCTCGTTGAGCCACTCCACCAGCAGGCGCCGCTTGTCACGTCCACTGACCGGCTTGACCCAGAGGTGCAGGTTGGCGCGGTAGAAACCGGTGGTGATGACATCCTCGGGGGCGATGGCGAATTTGTCCTGCATGTCGATGATGACTTGCGGGGTCGCCGTGGCGGTCAGCAGCAATGTCTGGGGAATGTTGAACTCGCGCTGGTAGTCCGGCAGCTTCAGGTAGTCGGGGCGGAAGTTATGCCCCCACTCCGAGATGCAGTGCGCTTCGTCGACCACCAGCAAGGAAATCGGCACTTGCGCGATGAAATTGCGGAAACGCTCGTTCTTGAGGCGCTCGACCGAGATCATCAGAATCTTCAGCTCGCCGGAGCGTGCGCGCGCCATCACGTCGGCGATCTCGTCGCGGCTCTGCGCCGAATCGATACTCGCCGCCGAAATACCGTGGCGGTGCAGGAAGGCAAGCTGATCCTGAATCAGCGCCAGCAACGGCGACACCACCAGCGTCAAATGCGGCAACATCAGGGCGGGCAATTGGTAGCATAGCGACTTGCCAGAACCGGTCGGAAAGATCGCCGCGGCCGAACGTCCGGCCAGTACTGCACTGATCGCAGCCTCCTGCCCCGGCCGAAACTGTGTGTAGCCGAATACCTGTTCGAGACGCTGGTGCATTCGCGGTCCATCCATCAGTCAAAAAAACGGGCTCAACCTTAACGCGCCAGGCCGGATGCACATAGCAGCAAAGCGTTGCAGAAACTCTACCCCGCGACCGATATCATTGTAATATCACAGCCTAACATCGCTTGCTCAGGAGCAGGAATGGATTCCCTACAGCAACCCGAGGACGACGGGGTCATCCGCATTCAGCGCCTCGTGCCCGGTCAGGTCGATGTGGTGCTGGGCTCGCATCCACGCCGCAAGCGCGTCGATGCGCCTCGCCGCTCACGTCCTTACGGCTTGTGGCTGGCGTGTCTTATTGCTGCAGCCTGCATGGCCGGGCTGGTCGCCTCACATGCGCGAGGTCCCAAAGCGCTGGCAGTAACGCCTGTTGTGCAGTCCATACCTGAAACCGAGGCAGTCGAGGTCGAGGCGCAACCCGTCGTCGCCGCGGATACTGCGCCCGCGCACATTCGAAAAACTGCGGAGCTTGTGCCGATCGCCGCCACTGTAGCGCCACCCGCCCCTGTAAAGCCTCTGGATGACTGCATGAAAAACGGCAACGTCATCGATGAGGCAGTGGCGACCTGCCGATTCGGCCAGACACCTCGCCCCGCTCAGGGTGAACCGGCAAAAGGCATGGTGTCTGCCGACTACATGGCCGATTTCAAGGCCAATGCTTCAAGCACTTCCACGCGCTCGTCCAAGCCGTACAGCGTAGCGACGGCCTCTATCCGCGAAGCGGACGGCAGAAATCGCTACCGCGCACAGTGGCGGGTTTACGGCAACACGATCGACGGAGACAGTGTCTGCGAAAACTTTGCCATTCGCTCATTCGAACGGCGCGAGTGTCGCAAGGCAGCAGAGGTCAATTTCAGAGAGGAGTGCCGCGAGTGGACCAAACGCGCGGCCAGAAACCGCGACGAGGGCAGCAAAAACGCCCAACAGCGTTACTGTGAAGTGTCTTCGAATTTCTCACCCTGAAACAAGCCTGCGCCCTTCTGGCACAGTAGTTTCAACGATGTTCTCTACGCTCCGGGCGCCTGGCCGAGCATCTGGGAATACGCAAAAACGGACACATGGATAGCCAAAGGCTTACACGCAATGAAGCGAATGGCTATTTTGCACCGGCCCTCGGAGCCGTAAGATTGGATCCAACAACTGGCGAACAAGGAGTTCGCCAGGATCAGGGACGATCGACCATCGCCGGGAAGGCAGCCGACAGGGAGTTGGAATGGTCTTGGTACAAACCCGCTTCGGCGGGTTTTTTATTGCCTGCGATTTTTGCCGCCAGCAGTCGTATAGCGTCAGAATTTTTCCTGACGCCAGATTACCCGCTCCTCGCGAGGCCATTCGAGAAGACTGCCGGGAGGTATAGCGAAAGGCTTACACACCGTGGAGGAACTTGGCTATTTGCGGCCCGGCTCGTGCTCCGTAATATTGGATCAATCAAGGGGTGAACAGGAGTTCACCCGGATCAAGGATGATCGACCATCGCCTCGGAGGCGGCCGACAGGAAGTCGGGATGGTCTTGGAAAAACCCGCTTCGGCGGGTTTTTTGTTGTCTGCAGAAAAGTCGCGCGCCGCTCACAGCCAACCGCTTACCGCTTGCCCTGCTCGAAGCGCTGCTGCAGCAAGTTGCGCGCGGTACCCGCGTTGACGTAATCCGCGATCAACTGACCAAGCTCGTCTGGCTTGAGCTTTTTGCCGTCCCGGCAGAACCGGACCAGCGCCAGGAGTACCCGGCGTTTTTTCCTGAACACTTTTGCATTCGGCGCAGAGAACGAACGTGAGGCGCGCTCGGGCAAGGGCGCATCGTCTTGCAGATGCAAGGTCAGAAACGTCCCGTAGGCCACATTCAGCTCAAAATCAGCGATGTGCTGGATCGGGACGGGAGACTTCAGGTTTGCGAACACAAAATGATCAGGAGTGAGCACCAGAGCGGTCTTGTCAGCACGCAGACACATGCGCAGTGTAAAGGGCAGCAGCATCAGCATGAACGCCGTCAGGATGCCGCCCGCAATCAGCATATTGTTGCGCTTTTCGGTAAGCCCCTGAGGCAGTGACAGCGCTTCGGCTATCAGATAAATACCCAGCACCAGCAGAGGGGCGAGGACTATCGTTAGCAACAGCCCCCGCAGGCGAGCGCCCTCATGCAGAACGACATCACCGGTTACCGTGCGCGCGCGGGCACGTAGCTCGGTCACCACCTCAGCATCATTGGCCACATGATGCTTGATGAAATCCTCGGTAAGACGAGTGCGCAGTGCCTGGGGGTTGATGAAGTAATGGTCCATCGCGGCGCGGGCCTGGGCTGCCACGACAGGCCGGGTGCCGCTGCGGACCGCCTCGTCGGCAGAAACCTGCAGCGCGGCAATACGTTCGCCGTTTGAAGGGTGCGTATCCGAGGGATGCGGCAGCTGGACGGCCATTTCTTCGTCAGGCAGAGTGAATGTCTTGCTGGCCAGCTCGTGCAGCACGCTGTTCGGCAGATCCTTGGTGAACACCTCCCCGCGCCTTGGATTGGTGGCCCGGGTGATGTGAGTGTAGATTCGCTCCTGCAAAAGCGGATCAATGGCCGAGATACGCACCAGCGCCGAGGCAGCCGACGTGTTACCCGCCAGACGCGCCCCTGCGGCATCGGCAGCCAGCTCGCGCACGCGACTCCAGTGATTGACCGCGTGATCGAAGCTTTCCATGAAATACACACCCAGCATGAACGCCGGACGCAAAAGGGTGCGCTGCAGCCACCCGCTGACCATCATGTTTTCGGCGATGACACCAAGGCTGCGACCGATGCCATCGTAGATCGGCAGAAAGCGCAGGCTGTACTCGGTGTCCTCGCCGGCAAAATGCGAAAGCTCGTGACCGATGACCGCACTGGTTTCCGCGGCATCGATCAGCCCGAGGTACAGGATAGGCACGTGCAGAGTACGCCCCTGGAGCGCAGCGTCGGACGGCAGAAGGGAGACGTCGCTCGAGGTGACGTAAAAGCCGTCGGTCATGCCCAGCACGATGTGATCAGGGGACAGCGCGCCGAGCCGTTCGGCCAGGTCGCGAACATAGGCCCAGAGCACCGGGGCCTCTTCAGGCGTGACCTGTTGCCCCAGAATCTGCATCGGGGTGGGCTCGAACATATGCAACATGACGCCCAGCTGCTTGCCCATCCGCCAGATCGAATACAGGCATGCAGCCACCAGCATCAACACGACAATGATCAACTTGAGTTCGCCCGCGGACATGCGCCCCACATGCCACAGGCCCAGGGCTTCGAAACAGAGGATTGCAGACACCGCCGCACCCATCGCGACGATGTGCCCCACCAGAACGAAGGGCAGAAGCCGGCTGACCTTGCTGAAGGTGTGCAGCAATCGCTCGCGGGATTGACGTGCGCGCACGCCGGCCCAGTTGAGCCCTGCCAGCCCGATGCCTCCGACCAGAGCAGCCAGCAGGCACAGCGCAATGACGGCGCGTGCCAGCCAAGTGGTGACATGACCCAGCACCACTACGAAGTCGAGGCCCTGCTCTGCCTCATTAAGACGGGACAAAGCCTCCTTGATGGTGATGTTTTCTCCGTCTATATCCATCGTTCGCGTAAGAGCGTCGGGCGACCGGGCGAGCTTTTCGAAATAGGGACGGGCATGCGCAAGGTCGGCCTGGATCTCGGTCAGGCGCTCAGTGTTCTCGACACTGCGCTGCAACTGCCAGACACCGACAAGGTTCAGGCCCAGAGGGAGCAGGATGAGTACAGCAATGAGCTTGTAGATTTTCATGAGGCACGGCTCATAGAGGTGCGCCGCCGCCGGCTGTCCTTAGCGCGCACAAGGTCCGTCAGGCAAAACGCCTCTGGCGTCTGCGTACATGCGCCCTGCCGCTGCTCGAGTACAAGCGCGAGGGCGCTGGCGGCGTTATACCCTGATTTGCAGACTGATGTAACAAGGCTGCCCGTCTGACCTGCGTCGCCCCACCTGAATCCGTCCGCCTGAGTACTTGCAGTGCCATCATTCCCCATGCAGAAAAAACCATTTATAAGGCGAGTCCGAACATTTACCCTCTTCAGAGCTCGGAAAATATGCAAATAAGTTCACCTTTCTAAGCTTAATTTACCCCTATAATCGGATCCAAATACACCCCTAAAGCCCTTTGAAATCAATACTTACAGCTACATTAAGGGTGTAATCCAAAACACTGATGGCTCATAGTCATCATTGCTTACTGTAACGAAACCGAGAAAATATCTACCGTCCGTAGGAACTTTCCTACTAAAAATAGTGCCATAGACCACACTGCTGGCTAGACGACATCTATATGCCAGCACGAAATCCTCCCTCATTATTGTGGCGGTGTGTCTCTCAGTGACACCCATGGCAGGACCACTTCATGAGCAGGTGTGCAGTCGAGAAATTCGCAACTTTTCCCCGTCCCCGGTCTGATCCGGGATACGGTCGTGAAGGGTTCAAGGACGATGTACCGATGACTCAGACGTTCGATATAGAAGCATTGATCAAGCTGCGCAAGCAGACGCGCGCTATCTCCGACGCGCTCAAGGTGCAGGCGTCCGACTATCTGTCGACCCTCGCGCTGCTGATACGCCCGCAGACATTCTTCGGTGAATACCTGCAGGGCGCGCAGCGCAGCAGCGGCCGCGAGACGCAGCACCATTTCAAGGAGCTCAAGGAGCTCTATGACCGCATTGCTTCGGCAGAGCCGTTCAAGCTGGTCAATGAACTGGAAGTGCCGCTGAACCTGATCAGCACCACCCCCGAGCTGTTCCCGCTCGAATACGACATGGTGTTGTCACAAAGCGGGCAGACCATTCGCATCACCAGTCCGGTGCGTTGGGTGGTGGGCTTCAACTCGTTCGATCTGGCGCAGTTTCGCAAGGTCATCAAAGACCCGAATCGCAGCAGCGCCGAGCTGTATCGTTATGTAGTGCATTATCTGGTGCTGTTCTACTGCCTGAGCAAGTCACCGGGCATGAGCCGCCTGTTCGAAGGGCTGCGCTTCCCGGTCAGTTTCGAGCGATTGAAAGACTTTGGCGACCTGCCGTTCTGCGTGATCAGCTCGCCGGTACGCTCCGAACTGCCGGATGAGTCGGTCATTCGCAACAGTACGCAGATCGCGGGCAATACCAGCTTCGAAGAATTGGTCGGACACGAAAACATTCTGGAAATGAACGATGAAATCCGTCAGCGTCTGCTGCTGACGATTGAAGGACTCTAATCGCGCCCGGCCTGCCGCAGGCCCGGTACGCAAACGACTTGCAGCGAGTTGCTCGCACAGGAGATGACGATGGCGAAGAAGGAAAGTACCCAGCACAAACTTGACCGCGTTCGCGCGCCTCGGGTCCATATCACTTACGACGTGGACATCGGCGATGCTCAGGAAAAGAAAGAGCTGCCATTCGTTGTAGGCGTTCTGGGCGATTTCTCCGGCAACCCGCTGGAGCCGCTGCCCAAGCTCAAGGATCGCAAGTTCATCTTCATCGACCGCGACAACTTCAACGGCGTCCTGAAAGGCATCAAGCCGCGCCTGGCGTATCGCGTCGACAACACCCTGGCAAAAGACGGCACCCAACTCGGTGTCGAGCTGAACTTCAATGCGCTGGAAGACTTCGAGCCGCAGAACGTCGTGCGTCAGGTCGAGCCGCTGCGCAAGCTGCTGGAAGTGCGCAACAAGCTGGCTGACCTGCGTAACAAGATGGGTGGCAACGACAAGCTTGAAGAACTGCTGATGGACGTGTTGCAGAACACTGAAAAGCTGAAAACCCTGGGCAAGGAATTCGGCCGTGAAGCCGCCGTTCCCGCCACCGACAGCAAAGAGTAAGGAGGAGCCTGACGATGACCGATAAGCAACCCGTGACTCAGCAGGACAGCACCCTGGTTGAAGTGGAAAACTTCGCCCCGCAATCCTCCCTGCTCGACAGCATCATTTCCGAAAGCCGCGTTGCGCGCTCCGAAACCGAGCGCACCCGTACCCGCGATCTGATCGGCGAACTGGTGGCTCAGGTACTTGAAGGCGAAATGACGCCGAGCAAGGACCTGATTGCCGTGCTCGACGCGCGCATCGCCGAGATCGATTCGATGCTCTCCGAGCAAATGAATGAAATCATGCACGCCCGTGAATTCCAGCAACTGGAAGCGTCCTGGCGCGGCCTGAAATATCAGGTTGACCAGACCGAGACCAGCACCACGCTGAAGATTCACCTGCTCAACGCGTCGAAAAAAGACCTCGTGCGTGACCTCAAGGCGTCGTCCGAATTCGACCAGAGCGCACTGTTCAAGAAGATCTACGAAGAAGAGTACGGCACCTTCGGTGGCGCGCCGTTCGGCATGTTGCTGGGTGACTACGAGTTCAACCGCAGCCCGGAAGACATGTACCTGCTGGAAGAGATCTCCCACGTGGCAGCCGCTGCCCACGCGCCGTTCATCTCGGCAGCCTCGGCCGAGTTGTTCGGCTGGGACTCGTTCACCGACATGGCCGGCCCTCGCGATCTGGCGAAGATCTTCGACACAGTCGAATACGCCAAGTGGAAGTCGTTCCGCGCCTCTGAAGACTCCCGCTACGTCGGCCTGACTCTGCCGCACGTGCTGGGTCGTCTGCCGTATGGCCCGGATACCACGCCTGTCGAAGAATTCAACTTCGTCGAAAGCGTCGATGGCCGTGACCACAACAAATACCTGTGGATGAACGCTGCCTACGCGCTGGGCACCCGCGTGACCGATGCGTTCTCGCGCTATGGCTGGTGCGTGGCGATCCGTGGTGTGGAAGGCGGTGGTCTGGTCGAAGGCCTGCCGACGCACACCTTCAAGACCGATGACGGCGAAATCGCGCTCAAATGCCCGACTGAAATCGCCATCACCGACCGTCGCGAAAAAGAGCTCTCGGACCTCGGCTTCATTCCGCTGGTTCACTGCAAAGGCACCGACTACGCCGCGTTTTTCGGCACCCAGTCGACCCAGAAGCAGAAGCAGTACAACACCGACATTGCCAACGCCAACGCGCGTCTGTCGGCGCAACTGCAATACATCTTCGCGACCTCGCGTATCGCTCACTACATGAAAGCGATCATGCGCGACAAGATCGGCAGTTTTGCATCGCGTAAGGATGTCGAGCTGTTCCTCAACAAGTGGCTGTCCAGCTACGTGTTGCTGGATGACACCGCCAGCCAGGAAGCCAAGGCCAAGTTCCCGCTGCGCGAGGCGCGTGCCGAAGTGTTCGAAGTTCCTGGCAAACCTGGCGTCTACAAGGCCGTGACTTACCTGCGTCCGCATTACCAACTGGATGAACTGACGGCATCGCTGCGTCTGGTCGCCGAATTGCCGCAATCGACACGCGGCTAACGTCAATCACTTAGCCAGGGAGGCAACATGAGTAGTCAACACAAGCTGTTGCCTTCATTGCTGGATCGATTGCTCGACGATCGTCCACATCAGTCCGTGGAATCGTCATCGCAGCGGTTGAGCTCGCTGGCCGATTACAAGGCCAGCATCGTTCGTGACCTGGAGATTCTGGTGAACACTCGCCAGTCTCTGGTCGCTGGCGAGCTGGAAGGTTTCGCCAATCTGAGCGGCACCATCCTCGACTACGGTATGCCCGACTTCACCAGTAGAAGCGTGCTCGACCCACAGGATCGTCTTTTGATCCAGCGCCAGCTGGAAAAGGCCATCTCGGTGGGCGACCGACGCTTTCGCAGCGTGAAAGTCCAGTTGCTTGCACAACAGACCGGCCAACGCATGCTGACTTTTCGTGTGGACGCAGTACTGCGTCTGCAGGACATTTCGCGTCAGGTTTCCTTTGACGCCGTGCTGCAGGTCAACACTCAGGAATACAAAGTGCAGAACCTCAACTGATGCTCGACGATCTGCTGCCCTATTACGAGAAGGAACTCTCGCACCTGCGCTTTCTGGGCCAGGAATTTGCCGCTCAATATCCGAAGATCGCTTCGCGACTGCTGATTGAGGGCGACAACTGCGAGGACCCGCATACGGAGCGCCTGATCGAGGCGTTCTCGTTCCTGTCGGCGCGCGTGCACAAGAAACTCGATGACGAGTTTCCGGAAATCGTCGAGTCGTTCCTCGAGGTGCTATACCCGCATTACCTGCGCCCTACCCCGTCGATGTCCATCGTCGAGTTCAACATGGGCAAGCAGGAAAAGGTCACCGAGTCCTATCGCGTGGCTCGACACACCGAGCTGCACGCCAATCCGGTGGATGGCATCGTGTGCAAGTTCCGGACGTGCTACCCGGTCGAGTTATGGCCGATTGCCGTGCAGAGCGCGTCGTTCATCGAAATGGAGCGTTCGGCGTTCAACGGCCACAGCGCAGACCTGATTGCGCGTCTGCGCATTGGTCTGACGGCCACCTCCGACGTGTTGTTCGGCAAGATGGAAATGGACAGCCTGCGCTTCTTCCTCGATGGCGAAAGCACGCTCATGCATCAGCTGTATGAGCTGCTGTTCAATAACCTGGCCAAGGCCACGCTGTCCTTCGAAGACGAAGGCCGCATTCGCGAAGTGGTGCTGCCAGCCGGTGCCTTGAAGTCTGTCGGTTACGGTCTGGATGAAGGGCTGGTGGATTACTCGGAGCGTTCGTTTCTGGGTTATCGGTTGCTGCACGAGTACTTCACCTTCCCGGACAAGTTCATGTTCTTCGACCTGTCGGGCTTTGCGCGCATTCTGGCGGGTAAAGAGATCGGCAAAGTGGAGATCAATTTCTACTTTTCCGACTACGACCTGACGGATCGTCTGGCACGCCTGACGCAGAACATCAGCCGCAACAATTTCAAGCTCAACTGCACGCCGATCATAAACCTGTTCCGCCAGCAGGCCGAGCCGATCAAGCTGACCCACGTCCAGCATGAATACGCTGTCACGCCGGATGTGCGCCTGCAAAGCTCCGCCGAAGTGGTCTCGATCGATCGCGTGCGCCGGGTGAAGAAGATCAATGGCAATGACCAGGTCGGCACCTGCCATCCGTTCTTCGAACCACGCGGCGATCAAGGCCCGGGGCAGAGTTTCTGGATCGCCCGGCGCCGGCCTACGCAGAGTCGGCAAAGCGATGGCTCGAACATGTTCATCCGGGTCGTGGATCGGGATCTGGAGCTGATCGATTCCAACAACGACACGCTAAGTATCCGTCTGACATGCAGCAATCGCGACCTGCCATTGATGCTGCCTTTCGGCGGCGAGCGCGGCGATTTCAATATTCCTTCGAATTCGGTGATCAAGGACATCCGCTGCCTGCGCAAGCCGACGGCGACGGTGCGTGTGCCGCTGGGCAACGGGGTGATCTGGCGGCTTATTTCGCACCTGTCACTCAACCACATGTCGCTGGTTTCCAAGGGACGCGAGGTGCTGCTGGAACTGCTGTCGCTATACAACTACCGCAACGTGTCGGCGATTCGCAAACAGATCAACGGGATCGTTTCGGTGAGCAGCGAGCCGGTCGTGGCGCGCATCGGCCATCCGCGCCCGAACTTCGTGCGCGGCGTCGGCATTACGCTGAAGTTCGATGAAAGCCAGTACACCGGCAGCGGCGTGTTCCTGTTCGGCATGGTGCTTGACCACTTCTTTGGTCAGTACTGCTCGATGAACAGCTTTACCCAATTAACCCTTCGCACCTTGCAGCGCGAAAAGAGAGTGGTCCAATGGCCCCCGCGAACAGGCGATCAACCCCTGGTCTGATCGACCAGGCAAGGGCTGAGCCGCACCGATTCGAATTTTTCCAGTTGGTGCGTTTGCTTCGCCTGCACTACAGCAGGAACGGGCGTATGGACCTGGAAACCAGGCCGCACGAAGACCCTCTGCGCTTTCGTTCGCAGCTGTCGCTGAACTTCCCGGCCAGTGAAGTCAGCGACCTGCAGTTCGAACGCGAAGGCAAGCTCTCGGCGGCAGGTTTGCCGCTGTCCGAGGTGCAGGTCACGTTCATGGGCCTGGTCGGTCCTTCGGGCGTGCTGCCGCGCCCGTACACCGAGCTGCTGATCGACCGGCATATCCAGTATCGAGACGACGCCGCACATGCGTTTCTGGATATCTTTTCGCATCGCATGACCACGCTGTTTTACGAGGCGTGGCAGAAGTACAAGTTTTACATCGAGTACGAGCGCAACGGCACCTCGAACTTCGACCGTTATTTGCTCAACCTGGTGGGGTTCGGTCCCGAAGGCCTGAAGCAGAAGTTCGATAAGGGCGAGTCTCCCCTGCGTCGCGAACTGTTCAGCTACTTCTCGGGCATGTTCGCCCAGAAGCCGCGCAACGCCCTGAACCTTGAGGTCATGCTGAGTTTTTACTTCTCGCTGCCGTTCAAGATCCAGCAGTTCGCCGGACGCTGGCTGAAGCTCGACAGCAGCCAGTGCACGCAGCTGGGCCGCAAGAATGCAGTGCTGGGGCAAAGCGCCGTGGCCGGCAATCGTGTCTGGGATTACCAGTCGTGTGTGCGTATCGAAATGGGGCCTCTGGATCTGGCCGACTACCAGCGTTTTCAGCCAGGCACAGTGGACTACCGCAAGCTGGTTGAACTGGTGCGTTTTTATGTGGGTGCCGAACTGGACTTCCAGATTGCACCCAGGCTCAAGCGCGAAGCTGTACCCGTGGCCCGTCTGGGCCGCCAAGGCAATGTATCGCTGGGCTGGCTTGGCTGGCTCAAACGCCCCGGTGTCGACGTGGAGCCTTCCCGTTGCGCCGTTTTCCATATTCCTTTTGATGGGGTCTCCCTGTGAACCTGAAGTCCCTGTTCGCCAAGCTGAACGAAACGAGCCGCACTGCCACTGAAAGCGCTGCTGCGCTGTGCCTGTCGGAGAACCATTACGACGTTGAAGTCGAGCACTTGCTGCTGCAATTGCTCGATAACAACGACAACGATCTGCCGGTGATCCTGCGCCACTACGATGTGGTGCCTGATCGCCTGCAGGCACAGTTGGTCACCGCGCTGGGGACGTTCAAGAAAGGCAACACGCGGACGCCTGCGCTCTCGCCGCACATCACCCGCATGATCGAGCAGGCCTGGGTGCTGGCATCGATCGAGTTCGGTCAGTCTCAGATCCGTACCGGCCATCTTGTGCAGGCATTGCTGGATGACGATGCACTGCGTCGCGTGGTCATCGGCTCGGCGCCGGAGCTGGAGAAGATCAACGCTGACGACCTGCGCCTGAACATGAGCGCGCTGGTCGAGGGCAGCCCCGAGACCAGGCTGAGCAAGCCACTGGCCAACGCCGACGCCAGCACGGGCGCCACCACCAAAGGCAACGGCAAGACGCCGGCCCTGGACCAGTACACCGTCAACCTGACCCAGAGCGCTCGCGATGGTCGGATCGACCCGGTGCTGGGACGCGAATTCGAAGTGCGGCAGATGGTCGACATCCTGACCCGCCGCCGCCAGAACAACCCGATCCTGACCGGTGAAGCCGGCGTCGGTAAAACAGCCGTGGTGGAGGGCCTGGCGCTGCGCATCGTGCAGGGCGACGTGCCGTCGGTGCTCAAGGGCGTCGCCATTCACACGCTGGATCTGGGCCTGTTGCAGGCCGGCGCCGGGGTCAAGGGCGAGTTCGAAAACCGCCTCAAGTCGGTCATCGAAGAAACCAAACGCAGCCTGCACCCGATTATTCTGTTTATTGATGAAGCCCACACGCTGATCGGTTCGGGCGGGCAAGCCGGGCAGAACGATGCCGCCAATCTGCTCAAGCCTGCCCTGGCGCGCGGCGAGCTGCGCACCATCGCCGCCACCACCTGGGCCGAGTACAAAAAGTATTTCGAGAAGGATGCCGCGCTGGCTCGACGCTTCCAGGTCGTGAAAGTCGAAGAGCCTGACGAAGACAAGGCCATCCACATGCTTCGCGGGTTGCTGGCGAAGATGCAGGAACACCACAAGGTCGCTGTGATGGACGAAGCGCTGGTGCAGGCCGTGCGCCTGTCCAATCGTTACATCACTGGCCGCCAGCTGCCCGACAAGGCAGTCAGCGTGCTCGACACCGCTTGCGCACGCGTTGCTCTGGGCCAATCAGCACAGCCGGGAGCGCTGGAAGACTGCAAGCGTCACATCGACAACCTGAACGCAGAAATCACCGTACTGGAGCAGGAAACCGCCAAGGGCAGCGATCACGCACGCCGCCTGACAGCCCTGCATGAAGAGCTGAAAGCCGAACAGGAGACCCGCGAGTCGCTGGAACAGCAGTGGAAACGCGAGCTGGAGCTGGTCGAGAAGCTAGGAGCACTCAGCGTTCCGGAAAGCGGCGAGCCTGATGCCGGGCAGATTGCTGCGGTACGCGCAGAACTGGCCAGCGTGCAGGGCGAACAACCGCTGGTCCACGCACTGGTCGATGGCGGCACGATTGGCGAGGTGATTTCCGGCTGGACCGGCATTCCGCTGGGCAAGATGCTGCGCGACGAAATCGACACCGTGCAAAGCCTGCCCGCGCTGCTGGGCGAACGCGTGCTGGGTCAGGACCACGCACTCGAAGAGATCGGCAAGCGCATCAAGATTTCCCGTGCCCGCATGGAAGACCCGAACAAGCCGATCGGTGTGTTCCTGCTGTTGGGCCCGAGCGGTGTCGGCAAGACCGAAACGGCACTGGCCCTGGCTGACACGCTGTATGGCGGCGAACGTAACGTCATCACCATCAACATGTCCGAATATCAGGAAGCCCACACCGTCTCCAGCCTGAAAGGCTCACCGCCTGGCTATGTCGGTTATGGCGAAGGTGGCGTGCTCACCGAAGCCGTGCGCCGCAAGCCTTACAGCGTGGTGCTGCTCGACGAGGTGGAGAAAGCCCACCCGGATGTGCTCGAGCTGTTTTTCCAGGTCTTCGACAAAGGCGTGCTGGACGATGGCGAAGGTCGCGAGATCAACTTCCGCAATACCGTGATCATCCTCACCTCCAACACCGGCACTGATCGCATCATGCAGTGGTGCCTGAACACCGAGCAGAAGCCGACTCCCGACGACATCGTGGAAGGCCTGCGCGACGAGCTGAATCAGGTGTTCAAACCGGCCTTCCTGGGTCGCCTGACCATCGTGCCGTATTACCCGGTGCAGGACGCGATTCTGGAACGCATCGTCGGCCTGAAACTGGAGCGCATCCGCAAGCGTTTCGAGCGCAATCATCAGGCGGTGCTGCGTTACGACGAAGCGCTGATCAAGGCTATCGCGTCGCGCTGCACGGAAGTCGACAGCGGCGCACGCAATATCGACAACATCCTGTCCAAGACCCTCATGCCGGAGCTCGCTCAGCGGGTGCTGGAGCGGATGGCGCAGGACAAGCCGATTCAGAGCCTGGCCATCGACCTGGGCAGCGATGGCGACTTCGCTTACACCCTGAGCTGATCGATCACCCCATAGGTAAGACGTGATGAATAAAAGACTTCAAGGCAATTGTTCCTCGAAGCCAGCCTTGGCAAGGTGCCTGGCTGTTCTGGCAATGATGATGGCTCTGTCCGCCTGCGGCGTGACAGACCGTGTCGCCAAGCGCATGGATGACACCTGGGCTGGCGACATGATGTTCGGTGACAACGAAAAGGTCATCCTGACGACTGACGGCGGCAACCAGCTCAACCCCGACGAGTACGGCAAACCGCTCTCGGTGGTGGTGCGCGTTTATCAACTGTCCTCTCTGGAGCGCTTCGAGTCGATCAACGCCGACACCCTCTGGGATGATCCGCAAAAGGCTCTGGGCAACACGCTGGTCGAAAGCCGGGAGCTGATTCTGTTGCCAGGCATGGGCCAGACCGATCAATGGCCGCTGAACCCGAATGCCTCGTACGTGGGCATCGCGGCGTTCTTCCGCACCGACGTCGACAGCCGCTGGAAGGTCGCGTTCGACGCCAATACGCTGCGCAAGGATGGCATCTGGTTCTCGTCCGACGGCGTGCGTGTGCTGGTGGACAACAACTACATCCTCGCGGTGCGTGGTGTGGACGTGCTGAACAAACTCAAGACTGAAGAGCAGTTCAACAAATCCAATTCGATTCCCGAACAACCCGCCGGCAAAAGCATGACCGAGCGCGCGCAGGACGCAGCTGTCCAGCAGGTTCAGGACTCGGCCGGCAGTGCTGCCAAAAAGGCAGCTGACTCACAATTCAATTCTCTGTTGGAAGGCGCCAAATGAGTAAACAAAGCCGCGTGATGTGGTCGGAAGGCATGTTCCTTTTGCCGCAACATTTCCAATATCAGGATGAGTTTCATCAACATCAGCTTGCTGAGTCGACGCTGCGCTCCACGCCCTTTCACTGGGGTGTGCAAACGCTGGAAGTCGACGTCGAGGCGCTGGCGACAGGCTCCCTGCAACTGAAGCGTCTGAAGCTGGTGTTCCCGGACGGCAGCCTTTACGACGCGCCGCAGCACGACCCGCTGCCCGCCGCCCGTGACCTGAAAAACCTGACCAAAGGCGGAGAAATCAAGGTCTACGCAGCGCTCAAATTGCCTGAGCCCTTTGGCCTGAACTACGTTGAGGACGGCCAGGAACAGAAGAGCGCGCGACGCTTTCGCAAACAGTTCGACACCCTGCCGGACCTCAACGAAGGCGATCTGGAAAACGAAATCACCAGCCTGCGTCTGAACGTGGTGATGCTGGTCGATGGCGACAGTCTGGATGGCTACAGCTACTGCCCGATTGCCCGACTGGCACGCAATAGCATCGGCGGCTTTAACCTGGATGCGCATTTTGTGCACCCGACGCTGCACGTGGGCACCCACGAGACGCTGGTCGGTCTCGGCAGACGTTTGATCAGCGTACTGCAAGCCAAGAGCAAGGCGCTTTCAGGCCGCCGCCGCGAGCGTGCTGACCAGATCGCCGAGTTCGGCTCCAGCGACGTCACCTTGTTCTGGCTGCTGAATACCGTCAACCGCGCCTACCCGCAACTGGCTCACCTGCTGACGCATCCACGCCTGCACCCGGAGCGTCTGTATCTGTTTCTGGCGGAACTGGCGGGTGGTTTGCTGACCTTCTCGCTGGACACTCAGCTCACCGACATTCCCGACTACGATCATCAGGACCCGGCGGCCTCGCTGGTCAAGCTCGACGAACTGGTTCGTCTGCTGCTTGAAAACGTGATTCCGAACCAGTGCATCGTCATCAACCTGAGTCAGGTCCGGCCTTCCTACTGGCAGGGCCAGTTGCTGGACCCGCGCCTTACCGAAGCCGACTTTTACATCTCGGTGCATGCCGACATGCCCGGCTCCAGCCTGCTGGAACTGGTACCGCGTGCGTTCAAGGTCGGTTCGCCGGAAGACATCGAAGTGGTCGTCAACAGCGCCATGCCGGGCGTCACGCTGAACCACTCGACGCGCCTGCCAAACGCCATTCCGGTGCGCCTGGACAACCACTACTTCTCCATCGAGCCGCATGGCCGGGTGTATGAACGCATGATGGAAGCCCAGGCCATTTCCTTCTACGCGCCCAGCGCGTTTACCAATCTCAAGCTCGAACTGTTGGCGGTGCTTAAATGACTGAAGCCGTGATGCAAGGTGCCGCTACGGCCGCAACCGAAAAACCTACGCTCAAAGACCTGGTACGTGACTTCATCACCATGGCGCTGATTGTCCGTCGCGGCCGCCAAGCGATCTCGGTCACTGCCTTCGAATCCAGCGTCGATACCTTTTTCGCCAACTTGGAGCGTCAGGCGCGCAGCGCCAACTACAGCGTTGAACAGGTCAAGGACGCCCAGTACGCACTGTGCGCATTCCTTGATGAGAGCGTGCTGCGTTCGGGCGACAACGACATGCGTCGCCACTTCGAAATGGAGCCGTTGCAGTTCCGTTATTTCGGGGTTCACCTGGCGGGCGAAGGCTTCTTCGAGAAAATCGAACTGCTGCGCGCCGACGTGAAAAAGAACCTGGATGTGCTTGAGGTGTATCACCTGTGCCTGGCCCTGGGTTTCGAAGGCAAATTCGGGCTGGGTCAGAAGGACCAGTTGCGCTACCTGGCCAACACGCTGGGCCAGGACATCGCACGCTACCGCAAGACGCCCAAGGCGCTGTCGCCTGACTGGGCATTGCCTGACCAGGTGTCGCAAATGCTTCGCCATGAAGTTCCGGTATGGCTTTACCTGGTGCTCATCGCCCTCGTATGCCTGGGTGTCTATCTGACGCTTGACTGGTTGCTGGGCAAAGACGTGGCCGCGTTGGCCGAACAAATCAGCCAACTGTTCAATGCTTGAGTCCCGATCAGGTAACCGAGTCAGGAAGACATGAAGACATTACTGCGCCTGTTAAAAAGTTTCTGGTTCCTGGTCCCGATACTGTGGCTGATCAGCCTGGCTGTCTGCTGGTTTTTCGCTCCAAGGATCAGCTGGCTGCAAGGCTACACGCTCGAAGCGATGGCAATCATCAGCGCCTTCTACCTGCTGCTGATCGTACTGCGCCAATACCGCCGGATTCGCACCGAACACAACCTCGAGAACCTGGTTCAGATCGAAGTTGACCGCTCGCTGAAATCCACCGGTGAGTTCCGTGATCAGCAAGTGCTGCGCGACCGCCTCAAGCACGCCATCGCCATGCTGCGCACCGATCGCTCGGCAGGCGGTGGCGGCTCCTCGGCGCTCTACGACCTGCCCTGGTATCTGGTCATTGGCATGTCCGCAGCGGGCAAGACCTCGTTGCTGACCCGCTCCGGCCTGTCCGCCAGCATTGCCAGCAGCGCCAATGACACGGAAAGCGGCACCCAGCACTGCGACTGGTACTTCAGCCCTGAAGCCGTGATGATCGACACCGCTGGCCGCTACCTTCGCGATGATCAGTCCGCCAGCGAATTTGCGGCGTTCCTGCGCATGCTCAAAAAGCAGCGCAGCAAGGCCGCCGTCAATGGTCTGGTGCTGGTGGTCAGCCTGCCGGAGCTGTTGGCCGCCTCTTCCGCCGAACGCAACGAAATGGGCGCACGCCTGGTCACGCGCATCGAGGAATACACCGATTGCCTGGACGCCAATCCACCGATCTACCTGATGCTGACCAAGACCGACCAACTGCCCGGCTTCAACCAGGCCTTCGACGGCATGGACCTGAACGAGCGCCAGCAGCCGCTGGGCATGACGTTCGGTCTGAACGAGATCAACACCGAAAGCCTGCGCACGGTGCTCGATAGCAAGCTGGCGAACCTGCAGGCGCACGTCAGTCGCCATGTCGATGCACAGATCATCGCGCTGGGTGCCGATGCCAACAGCGCCCTGCTGAACTTCCCCAACTACTTTGCCGAGCTGTCGACGATACTCGAGCAGTTCCTGCAGCATTTCGCGCGCAGTAACGTCAACGGTACGCAGTTGTTGCTGCGCGGCCTGTACTTCACCAGTGCCCTGCAAACCGACAAGCAACTGACACCGGTGTATGAAGACGAGCTGTCAGAGTCGTTCGTGTTGCGGCCGGCGAAACCATACGGTGCAGTAGAGGAAGAGGAAGAAGAACACCGGAAAATCAGTGATCGCAGTTACTTCATCACCGATACCTTCCGCCGCGTCATTTTCCCTGATCGTGACCTGACCCTGTACCAGTCACGGCATGGCCGCGACCGCTCGATTGGCCCGATCGTCATCGCTGCGGCGCTGTTCGCCGGGCTGGCCTTCATCGGCTGGCAGGCCCTGTCGTTCCAGAAAAACCGCGAGTGGCTGGCCAACATCAGCCAGCAGTTGCGCGAACTGGAGCAATCCCCGGACCGGGCACAACGCCTCGCCTCGGGCCAGGGCCTGGAGCTGCTGCGCAATCAGTTGGCAACCATCGAGAAATACCGCACCAAGGGCGTACCGCTGCAACTCAGTGGCGGCCTGTACCGTGGCGACGATATCTACTTCGCCACCCAGACCGCCTACTTGCAGCAGCTGCGTACCCAGGCGCTGGAGCCGATCACGCTGAAACTGCAATTGCAGATGCGTGAATTCAACGAGTTCGCCAAAACCATGGACCCGCAGTATGGCTTCGGGGCCGCCGCTGCCGGTTCGGACAGCAAGACCGGCAAGGCGCGTGCGCAAGGCCGGAAACTGCTGGACCGTGGCGCTCGCAACGTCGCTGCAGGCCGTCCGACCAGCCTGAGCAGCATTCCGCGCAGCACCGGCGACGTTACCAATCGCCTGACCGGCGCCGCGAGAAACACGGCCAGCCAGACACGCAGCGAGGCCATCGCCGCGCTGCGTAACCCGGCCACCGCAAATGATGCGGCCGAGTTGTCGGCCACCACGGGCGGTTTGTCGCTGTCGGAGGAGATGCTCGGACGACTCGATGAACGGCAGGTGGCATCCATCATCGAGTCGTACAACGCTCTCAAGCTTTATCTGATTCTGACTCAGCCGACCACGCACCCGGAAACCGAGTTCGTCAACGCGGCGTTGCCGGTGGCCTGGGCGGATATTTCCAGCGAGACCAATCCGATCAGCGACGACGTTATCGAGGACAACTCGCCGGTCTACGTACAGTTGCTCAAGAACGGCGACGCGCCGGCCATGCCGCGCAATGAGCAGTTGATCGACGAGACCCGCAAGAGCCTGAAGTTTTTCATGATCTCCAGCTCGCTGGTGGACCGTGAATACCTGCGCCTGCAACTGGAATCCAGCCGTCAGTTCCCGGCTATCGGGCTGAATGATCTGGTGCCGATGCCGGGTCGTCAGCTGCTGTACGGTTCGGAAGCCGTGCCTGCGATTTTCACCCGTCAGGGCTGGGAAGAGTTCGTGAAGCCCGAGCTGATCAAGCTGGTGTCCGGCAACCTGCGTAACGAATCGGACTGGGTGCTCGATGGTGAAGGCGGCGACAGCGTGGTGCAGAAGGCCAACTTCGTCCGTGAGTTTATGTCCCGCTACAAGCGTGACTACACGAAAGTCTGGTACACCATGATCGACAGCGTGGGCGTACGTCGCTTCAGCGACATGGCCAACGCCACGCAGCAGTTGTCATTGCTCAGTGATGTGCGCAATTCGCCGGTCAAGCTGCTGCTTGCCACCGTCAACGACAACACGCAATGGGACGTCCCTGCTGTTCGCGAGGCGCAACAGACCGGGGTCAAGCGCGACGATGGCTTCTGGGGCAAGGTCACCGGCATCTTCGACAACAAGGAAGCGGCCGCCAGCGTACTGGTCTCGCCACTGCCTGCGGTGGATGACGGCAGTCTGGCCAAGCGTTTCGAGCCTGTATCGCGGGTTTTCGCCACACAGAACGCCGAAGGCGCCGACAGCACCATCATGGATCGCTACCTGGCAGCGCTGCGCAAGCTCAAAGTGCGGATGAACAACATCCAGCGCTCGCAGGATGTCGGCAAGAGCAGCAAGCAGTTGATCAGCGAAACTCTCGAAGGGCAGCCGAGCGAAGTCACCAACGTGCGTAACTACGTTGAAACCACGGTCGATACCAGCCAGGGCGGGCTTTCCACTTCGCTGCAAAGCCTGTTCAGCCTGCCGATTCAGTTCGCCTGGGAAACACTGCGTGATCCGGCTGGCGAACAGATCGCCAAAGCCTGGGCCAAACAGGTCGCCAAGCCCTGGGAGCAGGTCATGGCTCACCGGTACCCGATTGCTGCAGACAGCCGCAACGAGGCCTCGGTGAAAGACCTGCAGCGCTTCGTCGACCCGGAGTCGGGCCTGCTGCCCAACTTCAAACGCAATGAAATCGGCAATCTGTCCGATGGCGAAGGGCTCGGCATGGGCAGCGGGGCCAAGGCGGCACCGCTGGTCAACCCGAAAATGGTCAGCAACATCGACAAGGCCAGTTCGCTGGGCGAAGTCATCGCCAGCCTCTCGGACCGCGACAACGGCTTCGAGATCATGCTTGAGCCGTCGGCCTACTTCACCGATATCATCTTCACGCTGGATGGCCAGGAGCAGCACTACCGCAACGGCAAGACCAGCTGGAGCCGCTTCTCGTGGCCTGGCACTACCACAGCGCCAGGCGCACGCCTGGATGTGGTCACCCTGTCCGGCGAACGCATTACCGTGTTCGACTACACCGGCCGCTGGGGCCTGCTGCGCATGAACGACAGCGCACGCGTGGCTGACCTCGACGGCATCCAGCAGCGATTCAGCTGGAACACGGCCAAAGGGCCGGTCAGTCTGGTGGTACGCAACTATGGCGGCGTGAAGCTGACCGACCTGGCCAACGTCAAGGCGCTGAGCGCGCTTAACGCAACCGATGGGCGGAGCAAGTGAGGATGCACATGCTGGATCTGGAGGGCGGTCGATGATTGGCTGCTTCGGAAAAGTGCCCGCGAGCGCAGATTTCGTCAGCCTGCATGGTGCCAGCGACGATGTCTGCGAGTTCGATGCATGGCTGCAGGGCGCACTCGCCGACATGCAGCACCGCGAAGACTGGCGCACGCTATTCGACCGATTGCCCGTGTGCTTTTTCAGCTACCGGGCACGCAGCGGCAACTGGCTGGTGGGCGGTTTGATCAGCTCCCGGGACTCAAGCGCTCGGCGTTATCCGTTCTTCATCTTTCAAACGGTGAAGTCCAGTGACGCCGGGCTGTTTGTGAACCCGTTCACCCTGAGCGAACTGTTCGCCGGGCAGATCAAACCGCTGCTGCACATGGCCGCGCAAGGCGAAAGTACGGCGGTGCTGTTCGAACGCATCAGGGCCTTGCGACCGCTGCAAGGGCAGGACTTCGAGCTGTTCAGGCGTGTGCATGAGAAGTTTCTGGTGAACTTCACCCTGCGTGACATCGCGACCTCGCTGGAAAGCTCCTACCCGGAGTTCATCAGCAACGCCGTGCTCACCAGGCTGCAGGCGCTGAGCCGCCCGTCGTCCAAGGCACCCGTTGGTATTTCGCTGCCACTGCCGGCAGAACGAGGCTTGAAGAACCCGACAGCCGATCTGTGGGTCAACTGGCTGACACGCATCGAGCCTAACCGGGCGGTGCCGCAGATCAGCATTCTGGCGGATGATTTCATGCGCCCCCGGCTGTTCTGCTTCGCATCCCGCAACACCTCCGGCGTATATCGGGTGGTGACGGGCGTGAGTGAGCATTCGGAGAGTTATGACGTACTGGCACCCTTCGACGCGTTCGACGAACACCACCGAGGCCATGTGTTTCCAGACATTGACCGCCCTCTTTATGACGTTATCGACCGCTTTGTCGATGTGCTGGATTTGAAGCCCGTATGAACAAGATCAAATACTACTTTTTGCGCTACCAGCCCTACGTTTTAGGGGTCTGCTTTTTCCTGGCGATCTTTATCGTCTGGAGCATCGGCCGTGCCCTGGGCTTCAGCTCGATGAACAGCCTGCTGACGGGGATCGGCCTGTTTCTGCTGTTGTCGGCAGCCTATGTGCTGTTGCTGTACCGAGGCGTATCACAGCACCAGAACCTGGAAGGCCTGCTGCGTGACGACGCCGATCAGGCGGTGCTCAACGCCAGCCCGGCAGACCGTGAAGAAGTCAGCCTGCTGCGCGAGCGCCTGCTGCAAAGCCTTGAGCGCCTGCAGAGCAACAAGCCGAACGGCAGCAACTCCAAGGACGCGCTCTATGCCCTGCCCTGGTACCTGGTGGTCGGTCAGCCCGCAGCGGGCAAAAGCACCATGCTCTATCAGTCGGGCCTCAACTTCCCCTACGCAGAGCGCGAAGGCGCACGCGTGGCCGGGTTGGGTGGCACGCGCAATTGTGACTGGTTCTTCAGTTCGGAAGCCGTGCTGCTGGACACGGCCGGTCGCTACATGAACGATCAGGAAGAAGCCGGCAAATGGCGCGCCTTTCTGCAATTGCTGCGTCAGCATCGCCAGCGCAGACCGCTCAACGGCCTGATTGTCACCGTCAGCATTCATGACATCCTGCAATCCTCGGTGGAGGATCAGGAGCGCATCGCCAAGCGCCTGCGCGAACGCATCCAGGAAACCCACGCGCTGCTGGAAGTGCGTCTGCCGGTGTATCTGGTGTTCACCAAGTGCGACCTGGTCCCGGGCTTCGTGCCGTTCTATCGCCAGCTCGACGATGTGGCGCGTGGCGAAGTGATGGGCAAGACCTTCCCGCACAAGGGCTTCGAGCAAGCCGACTGGGGCCAGCGCTTCGGTGTGGCGATGGAAGAACTGATCAATTACTGGAAACAGATCGCCAACCAGCAACTGGTGCTTCAGGACATCCAGGTCACTCGTCAGGACACTGCGGTGTATCGCTTCCCGCTGGAGCTGGAAGCCCTGAAACCGCGCCTGCTCCTGTTTGTCGATGCTCTGCTGCGCGCCAACCCGTATCAAAGCGCCGAGATGCTGCGCGGTTTCTACTTCACCAGCGCACTGGACGCCGATCAGCCCGAGATGGGCGGCCATACCCGCCAGGTCACCGAACGATTCCAGCTGGAAAGCGAGCAGGAAGCTGTCGACGGCAATGTCCAGCCGCACCCGCTGTTCATCAACAGCCTGTTCCGCAAGGTGATCATCCCCGATCAGCATCTGGTGGCGCTGTACACCACCAACCACCGCGAGCGTCGCCGCAAGGCCGCCTGGATCGGTGGCGCAAGCCTTGTGGCGTTGCTGCTGTGCAGTCTGTGGGGCTGGTCGTACTGGAACAACAAGGACAACATCCAGTCCATCTCCAGCGAACTCGCTCAGGCCGCAGCCGAGGACAGCAAGGCCAGCGGGCAGTACACCGAATGGCAAACGCTGGATCGCATGCGCTTCTGGACCTCGCTTTACTACGATCGTCATCACGACGAGGGCGTACCACTGCGCTTGCGTCTGGGGCTTTACCGGGGCTATGACGTCGAGCCGCTGCTGCGCACGCGTTATTTCAATCGTCTGGAAACGGTGATGCTCAAACCGACCGCAGACAACCTGACGCGCTCGCTTTACCTGCTGACCACCATCAAGGTCTACCAGCGTAATGCCAAGGACCTGATGCCGGTCACGGGTGTAGACAGTGTCGAGCCCAAGGCGCTGCCGCCAGATAACCGCGCACAATCCATCGCTGCCTTCGGCAAGGCCACGCTGGACACTTACGTGATGTTGTCGCGCGCCCAGCGTGAAAAGGCTGACCCGGCGTTCCTGAAAGCGAAGATGCCTGATTACTGGTATCCGGCCATTGCGCGTCAGACCGGCAAGACCATCACCGCGAATGCCGAGGCAGGCTCCAATCAGGATTACGAGTACGCCAGCCGACAGATCAACTTCTATAGCGATCAGATTCACGAGCTGGACGTGCCGCGTATTCTCGACAACGCATTTCTGACATCCAGTTCGCGTAATTACATCAACAGCCTGTTGACGCAGTCGTTGAAGGCTATCGAAACGATCACGCTGGAATCGGACACGCTGTTTGCCTTTGGTCGTGCCGATTTCCAGAGCCTTAAAACCGAAGGTCAAAATCAGTTGAGCGCGATCGCCGGCAAGCTGTTGAATACACCGAACATCGGCAAGATCGTGATTGCAGGTCACGCCGATCAGTTGGGCGACCCGCAAAGCAACATGCAGGTGTCCAAACAGCGTGCGCAGACCATCAAGACCTACCTGGTCGGCAAGGGCGTGCCCGCCGAGCTGGTGGACGCGGTCGGTGAAGGCAGCGAGAAGCCTCTGGTCAAATGCGACATGCAGCAACCCAGAGCGCAGTTGATTCAGTGCCTTGAGCCGAATCGACGCGTGGAGATCGAAGTACGCGCGCTCAATTGATCGCGCGTTGGCAAGCAAACCGAAGCCCGGGTTGTCCCTATGAAACCTTGGCCGTGGCAAGAGAACCTTTCTTGATCGTTTCAGGAAGGTTAATCAAAAGGGCCGTGTTCTGTCCGCAGACGCCACGGCTTTAAATGAAGAAGGAGAAGCAGAAAATGGCATTTGACGCATACATCCAAATCGATGGCATCCCAGGCGAAGTTCTGGACGACAAGCACAAGGACTGGATCGAAGTGTTGGGCTACGAGTTCGGCGCTACCCAGGCCACCTCGGCGACCGCAAGTTCTTCGGGCGGTGCTTCGTCCGAGCGCGTTGCACTGAGCGACTTCAGCATCCGCAAGTCTGTGGACAAGGCTTCCGCCAAGCTGTTCGAAGCGTGCTGCAAGGGCACTCACATCGCCAAGATCCAGCTGAACGTCAACCGTGCAGGCGGCGACAAGCTGACCTACCTGACCATCAACCTGGAAGAAGTGGTTGTGTCTTCCGTGAAGGCGGTTGCTGGCGGTAGCCAGAAAGGCGAAGACAACGCAGTCAGCGATCTGCCGATTGAAGAAATCAGCTTCAACTTCGCTCGCATCAAGACCACCTACACCCAGCAGAGCCGTTCCGATGGCCAGGGTGGCGGTAACGTCACTGGCGGCTGGGACCGCACTGCGAACAAAGTATTCGCATAAGTCCGTGACACATCGGGTCGCGCAAGCGGCCCGTCTTCAACACCGTGTCTGCCCGGGCACGGTGTTCTTTTATCCTCTGATCAGAGTTGACTATGTCTGAATTTCTCAACGACCTTTCGCTTGCCGATCTGACGGCACCCATCAACGGGGGAAGTGGCGAGGACCTGAGCTTTTCCACCCTGTTCGATCAGGTCAAGGAAGCTCGTCGAGCAGACCCCGACTACCTCACCCAAGGTGACTGGCAAACCGATCTCAAGTCCTCGGACTGGGAACAGACCATCACGTTGGCCGCACAGGGCCTTGCCGAACAAAGCAAGGACCTGATGCTCGTCGCCTGGCTCAGCGAAGCCCTGGCGCACAAATACCACTTTGTCGGCATCACCTTCGGCCTGACCGTGGCCGAACGGATCCTGCAAAACTTCTGGGACGATCTGTACCCGTCTCTGGAAGACGGCGTAGAAGAACGTGCCGCCCGCCTGGCCTGGCTGAAAACCACACTGACCGAAGTCGTCGGCGGGCTGCCGATCACGCAGGGGCAGAACTTCGGCCTGTTGCGCTACGACGAGTCGCGCCACGTTGAAAACCTCGCGCTGCAAAACCCCAAGGCCATGCAGTCCGCTGTTGAAGAAGGCAAGATCAACGCCGAAATCTT
Organism: Pseudomonas congelans; assembly: GCF_900103225.1. Lineage (GTDB taxonomy): Bacteria > Pseudomonadota > Gammaproteobacteria > Pseudomonadales > Pseudomonadaceae > Aquipseudomonas > Aquipseudomonas congelans. Next base: position 148,066 of record NZ_FNJH01000010.1, read on the forward strand.
CCAGCGCTCGGTGGTCCTGACAGACTCGGACCACTTGCGCCTCAAGGCCAGCGAAATCGCCGCCAGCCTGTACGCTTGCCAGCAGCTCCAGGCCACTGCCGACACCCTGTTCGGCCGCGACGCGCCGAGCCTTGTCACCCTCAGCGACATCCTGCAACGCGCCGGGCAACTGACCGAAAAGCTGCTCAAGGACCGAGGTATAGAACTGAGCCCCGCCCCCGCCGCCGCTCAGGCCGCACCCGAAACCGTCGTCGACCAACCCGCAGGTGCCGTAATGACCCAGGCCAGCCAGGACAGCACGTCCGCACCACTGCGAACCACCCCGACCACCCGCGACGAAGCCTTCACCATGCTCGCCGGCATCGCGCAGTTCTTCAAAAACACCGAACCGCAAAGCCCCGTCCCGTACCTCATCGAGCGCGCCATCAAGTGGGGCAACATGCCGCTGGAAGGCTGGCTGAACGACGTTATCAAGGACAGCAACGTCGTGGACAGCATTCGCGATGTGCTGGGTACGAAAGAGCCTAAGCAGTAAGGGCAGTTCGTAGGATCGGTCTGTATGAACATGCGTACAGACCGTCGGGAAATGCACCACGGGGCGAGTCTGTCTGTACGACTGACGTGCCCATGATTTACCCGTATTTTGTGTCGTACCCAGCGCTGCAACAGGGAACGACCATTCACGTGATTCACACACATCAGGGATTAGAGAATGAACACGTCAGACCCGGTAAACGCATCAGGCCATTACAGCGACAAATGGAAAGAACGCTTCGCCTTTTTTGAAGCGCACGGCGGCCCAAGCGCACCGGAGTTCAGACCTGCGCTCAAGCAACTGCCCTTTCTGAAAAAAGTGAAAATCAACTTCAATTTTTTCGCGTTCTTTTTTGGGCCGGTTTACCTGTTCATTCTGGGGCTATGGAAGAAGAACATGTGCATTATCACGATCATGATAGTGGTTTCTGTCGCGCTGAACATAGTGATGGACATGTTTGAGTTCCGCTACGCCAAGGAGGCGAGTTCTGCGCTGGGGTTTGCGTTTAATGCGCTGTATGGCCAGTTGACCAATTACGCGTATTACCTGAAGGAAGTGAAAGGCGAGCAGGGCTGGAATCCGTTTGAGGGGTTGCGTTGGTAACGCGAACACATTGGGATCTATTTTCAGGGAGGCATGAATGTTTGATTATGTAGTCAATGCGATATCGCTGCTGTGTTTTTCAACGCTGGCATTCTTTATTTTTTACGCGCCGCTTAGAACCGTAGTATCGTTGATTAGGCGTAAAAACCCTCTTGATCGAGTATCTCGACTTTCCTACGGGATATCCATGTGCCTGTCTTTTCCTGCTGCAGGCTTTGCTCTTATCGTCAATGTTGTCCCGAACTCCAGGTATACCGACTACACGAATCTATTCCTATCAATATCAGCCTATCTCATTGTTCAGGCAGTGACGATGGCGGTGCTGATGGGTAAGACCAGAGCCCATTGAAGGTCAATGAATAGCCTGTAGCGGCTGGTATTTTCCAAAAGTTTTAACTTTACCGTTAGCAATATTTTCTCATTGCCCGGTTAAGCAGACAGGGAGTCATCACTTACAGGGAAGACAGTATGCGACCAATCATCGTTATCAACGATCCCACCTCTCCGTTTACAATCAGCCGACCAGCATTGCCTCAGCTGCGGCGGGCATGGCCGGAGGTGCTTTTGTTGGCGTTGTGTTCATCGCTGCTTCCCAGGGGGCAGCGCCGTTGACTTTAGTAATACTCGTTGAATGGAGGGCAGGTCTAGGCGTTCAGGCACTCGTCGTTAATAAAGGATGGGAGAAAGATCTCGGGAACATGTTAAAGCTATGAGAAGACATAATGATTAATTCAGATAGTCTTAGAAAAAGCAGCTGGCTAGCATTCTTCACGACTGGTTTTTTTACAGCCTTTGGCCCATCTAAATTAACGTGTTTTTGGTACGTATATTTTTTGGCCGTAACCTTGATGCTTGCCTGGACAATATACCTAGTCTACCTGTGCGAAAAGTACACAACCTATATGACTTCGCTTATCAGCGCACTGATTGGTTCTTTTACACTACTCGCTTGTAGCGTAGCTTATGTCTCCACTTCTAATTTTTTTGGAGAGAACAGTTTAAATGCTTTCATTACAAGTCTAGCCCCTGCCATCATTATATTGCTGGCTTATTATGTGATTGCTAGCAAAAAGCCTTCTTTTCAACCATTCGAATATGACGGACAGAAAATCCAGACGCGTTTTGCTAGCACTTCACAACCATCAACAAGTTATAAAACTGGCTTGATTGCGGGAGCAACCACGTTGGCGGCCGGTATTTTCCTGCAGGCGTTCGGCGTGCTAACTGGCAGTGTAGTTGCGGCCCTTGTTCTTACTGGATGCTGTGTGACCATACTGTTCTACATGCGGCATGTCATCAGGGGGCTTCGCACACTCCGAGCCAAGGAGCGCAATATGCCTGCTGCCTACACGTTCATGCAAATCGATGAAATTCGCGAAGCCCGCAGTCGTTGGTGGCTGAGCAGGTTTTTCAAATGGTTCTCGTCTCGGCACAAATCGTAGGGTACGTGTCTCTCGATGATTGCTACATAGCCCTATTTATCAAAATGGAAAGCCCGCTCATTACTCAGCCTTCAAAGCCATCAACATAAAGCGCCTGATAACGCGCCATCGTATCGATGAGCCGCTGCCGCAGATACCCATTCGCATGCCCCAAGGCAGCCAGGATCTGCGCCGACTCCACCAGATAAGACGCTCGCTTTGCCTTCTTCCAGGTGGCCGGCGCTGACTGGAGATTGGTGATGCGATCACACAACTTGACCGACGCAGCTTCTTTGGAATGACTGGCGATCCCGGCGAAATAAAGCGCTTCGGAAAAAGGCACAATCAGGTTCTTGCTCAGGCACGCCACGGCTGAAGCGACCTCCACACCGAACGCTTCAGCCAACTCATCCTGAGTCACCGGCGTATCCTCCAGCACGTCGTGCAGCAACGCTGTGGGCAAGGCGACTTCAAGCACGCCCACGGATTCTTCGCGATGGGCAAAGATCAACTCGTTGGCGACCATCGCCACGTGGGTGGCGTAAGGAAGGTCCGAGCCTGTCATTTTTTGGCCTACGTGGGCATGGGATGCGAATAGCCAAGCTTTGTTGTAGAGCTGTTGCGAGCACGGTTTGGGCATGTGGGTCGGATTCCTTGAGACGCGATAAAAATCAGGGATCGCGGGCTGACCCTCAGAGAGAGTACGCGCGCTTCCCTATCAATCGCCGATAGACTCGTCCAAAGGGTCGTGCAGCGGCGCACGCTCGAACAACTGTTGGGCCAGCCCCTGAATATGCTCGGACCATGCGACGTTCTTGACCCATTCCTCCGGCATGCCTGACACCCCATAAAGCGCGCCTGCGATTTGTCCGGCGGTAGCGGCTACGCTGTCGGCATCATCCGCCAGGTTGGCGGCCAGCAAAATAGCATCTTTGAAGTTGTCGGTATTCCATACGGCCCACAGGGCTGCTTCGAGTGTGTCGATGACATAGCCTGAAGAGCGGATCTGGTCGCGGGTTTTTTCTTTGTATTCGCCTGCGTTGATGATCAAAGCTCGCGGTCGTAATGGCCGAATCATCGGAGAAAGGGTTTCTTCTTTGTCTGCGCCGTTAAGGGCGAGATGCAGCTGTGCGCCAAGCAGCTCGCAGCAACTTATAGCCTCCATTGCTCTATGTGTGCATCTGCTTTGTGCGGCGCTTTGCCGCCACGTAGCGAATAGCGAGTGCCTGCGAAATATCGCAGTGGGTGCCAATCTTATTATCGACCCATTACCGGCAGTAGATGGATCGTCGTTGCCATACCAGCCATCTTTGCTTGCCAAGTGTCCTTCCAGAGCAGCACGAGTAGCGTTTCCGATATCGAAGCACTTGCCGTTATGACTGTTCTCGCCCTGCTTATACCAACGACATAGCCTATCGGCGTAATCAGAAAAATCGAAATCACCTTTAGCAAGGTAGGTGTCCGCAAGGCAGAGAGCCATGCTGGTGTCATCGGTCCACTCACCGGGATTGAGCTTGAAAGGACCGCCACCCACCATGTCATGGACGTGACTGCGATCACGAGGCAAACTCCAGTGTTGTGCCCACTGCGTCGCCAATGGCCAAACCGAGCAAACACCCTTCGCACGGTCCAGCGCCTGTTCTTCGCTGAGGGTACACGTCCGTGATGCTATCCAATCGGGCTTGCCCCTCGGCAGCCTGGGTGCATCAGGCTTCAGCATGTAATCCATGCGTTGAATTAGCTGCGCGGAAGGTGCGGGCAGCAGGTGATCGTAGCGCTCAACATAGTGGTCGAGAATGTCGTTGGGGCTTCTCAAGTCGATCATGGGTCCTTCCAGGATAATCTTTCAAGGTGCAGAGCAGTATGGAAGCTGCTACCTGATGCCCGAGTCTATACCGCTTGTTAACGGCCAAATAGCTGCTCCCCGCTTTGCGCCTGGCTTCTGGCTTCTGGCTTCTGGCTTCTGGATCAAAAGATCATCCCGCTCTCTCCTGCGGCATGTCGTGGCGAAAGCATCTGCAGCAATGAGATCTGTGTGGAAAAGATCAAAGCTGGCTTTGTCGATCTTGTAATACTCCTCGTAATCGATCAAGCCATTGCTCACCGGGAACGATAAATAAAAACGGCCGGAGGCTTCCTCGGTACCCAAGGAGAGCATGAGGTCGCGATTGAAAAAAGTGTCGTTAAATTTCATATGACTGCTTTAGAGCCTTAATCATTCAACCTCATAGATAAAGCCTATCAATTTGTGCAAAAAGCGCCTACAACAAGCTTCATTTTCTGCCATTCTTACGAATAATTAACTATAAAGATAAAATCATTATGGACGTCACCACTTAATAGACTATGCCCAAAAATCAAAGCATTAGCTGTCAAAGAAAAATAAATGTAAGGCCGCTGCAATTTAAAGTTCACTTCCCGTCTACCTGCATACAATATTCTTGGTCGCCCACCATCTTGCAGGGCCAGCCATCGTTAATGTAACGCGTCGGCTTAAAACAAACTCGCTCATCGTTCACCCAAAATAATTGCCATGCCGAACCAGAAATAAGCAATTTTGGACACGGCGTATAGTCTCTAGCAAGCAACACAATAGTAGTCAATACAGCTATGGAGGGCACAACATAGATTATTGTCTTGACAGAAATCTTGAGCATCAAACTTTGGAAAGCCGCCAAAAAAGAATTATTTGGAGGATCAAATTTCTTCCCTGTCCATACGGCTATAGAGCCTCCAATTATAATTAGCAGCACGGCGGGCGGAACCATGAGTAGGCAGAACGCAAGGTAAGGAGTTTCTACGACAGGTGCATTTCTATATATACGCCCATACAAAGGAAGTACATGTTCCCAAATCCAGTAAACTGAAAAAACACCGACCAATGTCATGAAGAAAACGAATACCGCCGCTCCAAATCTGAACAGTGCAGGTGACATAGAACTCACCCCATTACCTGAGTCATCATTCATAAAAAACCTAAAACTTTGGAAATTTGAAATTTGAAAAGTTAGGCAACTCAGGAGCATTGGGCCAATTGGGAAGCGGTAATTCGCTAGGCTGGATCTTTTTTAGAATCCAAGACTTGGTCTCATCGACTGCCGCATCCATTATTTTTTGTACAATACCGGTCGCTAATTCTTCTGTATACGCCTGCAAATCTTTCGCGCTTATCCTTGTGAATTTTTCATGTAACTTAGCTACGTTATCTACTGCATAACGCATCCCAGACTTAACGCTATTTTTTATATTATATCGATTGTCCAGCTCATTTAGACCGACCCCAACAACTAATACGACTATGGCTATCGCTACCGCTGGTAGTGCAGCCGCTGCGAAGAAGGCTCCGGCCGCCATTCCAGCGGCATATCCGATTGCGGTAGCTATACCCGCTTTTATGAGCTCGACACCGATGCCAGCAAACAAATCAGATAGTACAGCCTCATCGTTAAAAAACCATTCTACTACTTCAATACCGACAGCTGCATAACAGGATATTCTAAAGCCCTTGAGTGCATCTTTTTGTAAGGCATACCGGCCTACGCCGAACTCGATGAGCTGAGCGCTGCGTATCCCATAGCGAGTTCCCTTGAGCTCCCTTCTAAGGCCTGGATAACCAGTAATTATGACGTATTGTTTTCCATTTTTGACCGAGATTCGCACCTTGGTCCCAAACCCACCGATATTACGAAGTAAACGGGTTATGTTATAAGCGTCGTATGCACCCAAAGCAGAAGGTACTACCCAAGTCGTATTGACCCAGGAATGAAAGGTTGCATTGTATATAGACTGAGCTCCTCCTTTTAGACCGTCAAACATACTTGGCTGAGTTCGAGGGCAAATCTGCGGCTGCTGTGTGCCGAGGCCATAGGACGGATTACGCTCCATCACCAGCATGTTAGCGTGCTCCATGCTTAGCACGACCATCTCACGCTGATTTTGATCTACGTCGTGACCTAGCTGATCGAGCTGGGTGTCACTCAAGCTCATGGCGTACTCCCTGTCTCTATGGCTTTTCGCGTCCGCGCGGCGCGCTGGCAGCATCTTACGCTGAGGGTGCACCTTAAGAAAAATAAAATCAAATGAGCATAAAGCCATCAACGACGAACCGGAGCAGCTTGACAAATGGCCTTCGAGCAGGTTCCATCCCTAATTTCGTGAAGATTTGCAGGAGGCAGCTAGTGATTTCGGATCTGATTGGGCAGTTTACAGCTCAGAACAATAGACTCATCACATTCGACTCCCCTCTGCCTCCAGAGCAGGAGCTTGTTCTAGAAAGCTTCAGCGGTGAAGAAGGGCTGTCCGTCCTGTTCGAATACGAACTCCAATTGCTATCCAGCGATGCAAAGATCGAGCTCAAAAAGTTAATTGGCAAGAAAGTCTCAATAGAAATCACTTTGGCTGATGGTAGCAAAAGGGTAATAAGTGGACATTGCTCAAGTTTCAACCATATAGGAGCTAATGGTGGAATCGCTAATTACGCAGCCACCGTCGTACCTTGGTTGTGGATACTTAGTCGCCGAAGAGACTCGCGTATTTTTCAAGATAAAACCGTTGAAGATATAATCAGAGAAGTGTTTGCCTACTATCTCTCTCTGGCTGATTATGAATTTCGACTAAACAGAACATTGAAGCCAATTAGCTATTGCACACAGTACCAAGAGTCGGATCTTAATTTTGTACTGCGGCTCCTTCAACAAGAAGGGCTATTCTTCAATTTTGAGCATCGTCAAGATGGACACACGTTGGTCATTTTCGACGATAGCCTCAATCTGCCGACGTTACCTAGCCAACCTTCGATTCGTTTTCATACCGCGTCTGTAACTGAGGAGTCCGATTCCGTTACCGAATGGTCTTCTCAAAGAGCCCTTCACTCCACGCGCCTATCATTAAAGTCTTTTGACTACAAGCAGCCGCGCTTTTCCAATCAAATACAGCTTGAAACTTTAGCCAAACAAGGAGACATTGGTCAATACGAAGTGTTTGAATACGAGGGTCTATATGGTTATTCCGACCCGCAACACGGTCAACAAATCGCTCGCAATCGACTTGAGGCGATGGAGGTTTTAGGCAAGACATTTCAGGGTAGGAGTAACTGCCGTGCGATGCAGCCAGGCTATTACTTTGAGCTTACTCAGCACTATGATCATGACAACGGGTCTACTGAGGACCGGCAATTTCTGTTATTGAGCGTAAAACATTCGGGCCGCAATAATTACTCCGAATCGGGAGAAGCCTTTTATCAAAACCAGTTTATTTGTATTCGGCGCAAAATACCCTTCAAGCCTCCGCTAAGTTCGCCTCGCGCGTTGATAAGTGGCCCCCAAACCGCCATCGTTGTCGGCCCGCCCGGCGAAGAAATTTACACCGACGAAATGGGCCGGGTAAAAGTGCAGTTCCACTGGGACCGCTACGGCAAGTTTGACGACAAAAGCTCCTGCTGGGTCCGCGTCGCTCAATCCGGCGCAAGTGGCGGTTTTGGTAGCATCCAGATCCCGCGCGTCGGTGACGAGGTGGTGGTCGTTTTCCTTGATGGCAACCCTGACCGTCCGCTCGTCATGGGCAGTCTGTACAACAGCCAGAACACCCCGCCGTGGTCGCTGCCTGCCAACAAGACCCAGAGCGGTTTCCTGACGCGTTCGGCCAAGGGGGATGGCGGTACAGCCAACTTCTTCCGCTTTGAAGACAAGGCCGGTGCCGAACAGGTGATCATGCATGCCGAGCGCAACATGGACACCGAGATCGAGCTGGATGAAACTCATCAGGTCGGGAATAACCGCAAGGTAGAGGTTGGCGGTACCAACACGGAAATTATCCAGAACGATACATTAATTAAAGTTGAAAAGGGCTCGTTGACGATTACTGTTGACAAGCAATCAATCGACATCTCAGCCATGACAGAAATCACACTCACGGTAGGCTCAAGTAGCATTACTCTTAAGCCTAAAAGCATTGAGATCAGTGGCGAAGAGATAAAGGTTCTTGGTAATAAAACCTTTATTGAAGGCGACCGTGTCGATATCAATATCGAGAAATCCTGAGATGGTCAGAACCAGCCTTTATGACCGTATTTCGGAAAAGCGTCTAGCCGATGAGGCTTTGGCGCGTGAAAAAGAATTACACGCAGCAAGTGCTCCGCCGATCGTTCCCGAGCCTGAGCCAGTGCCGGTTTTACCGCTCGAATTGACACGCAACGAGATTACGGTTGCCGGTCTGAAACTGGTCATGCCGCAGCAGGTTAACTTTCAGGAAATCAGCATCACCCTTGAAAAGGATGGTCACCCCATCACGCTCACCATCACGCGTCGACCAGTGCGGGATGATCTTACGCTGAACCGCTATACGAGCCTCTATTTGGCAAACCTGCGTGAGAGACACCCTGATATAGATACTGTTCGGCAGCGAGATTGCTTGCTGGCGGGCAATGCGGCTGTGGCTCTCGACTACGTACTCACCTCCAGGCAAGGGCTTACTCACGGCAGAGCTATCAACGCGATCACCACTGCCGAAAATGGAGATAAGCAATGGCTTTGCATCTCCACGATGATTGATCCTGACACCGCTGCGCTGGCAGACTGGCTGATCGATTTCGACGCAGTGCTCGAAGCAATTGTCGCTCACTGATTTTTTATTTTCGCGCTCAGGACATTCACAATGGACTATCAGCTTCACGAAGGATCAATCGCATTGCCAGATGGGTTCAAGGACCGGACGGTAAACATGTTCACCCTCGGCGATAGCATTCCAGCCCCCCTCAATATCACGATTTCACGTGATGACATGCTGCCCGCAGAAGACATGAGCACCTACATAAGCCGGCAGATAAAACTCATCGCCAATAAGCTTCGGGGCTATACCCTGCTCGGTAAGAAGTCTGCCCTGTTGTCTACTGGGCACACCCTTCCCGGCATGCAAGTAGATGCCTACTACATGCATGAGGGCAGACCGATTTACCAGCGCCAAGCGGCCTTTGAAGTCGTACCGGGGCGTATTCTGGTATTTTCGGCAACCAGTCAGACTGACTTTAGCTCAACGCAGGACGAGGAGTGGTTGCAATTACTGGCCAGTTTTCAGCCACACCCGGATAACGCTGAGCCCATGAACACCGAACAGGAATAAAACCATGTTCGAAGCAGCGCGTTTGCACGATGGAATTGAGCACAATAGCGCACTAGTCGGGCTTCTGGCGGGAGCTGTCATCGGCATCGCGATGGCCGTTGCTGGCGCGGCTCTGATTGTCTGCACCGCCGGGCTGGGGGCTGTTCTTCTGGGTGTTGTCTTGTCAGTCGGCGCAGGTGCAGCCCCTGCAGTGGGTGAAAGCTGGGGAGCAGCACGAAGTTCTCCTGCAGGAGACATTACGCAAACAGGGTGTTCGCCCAACGTTTTTATCAATGGCCGCAATGCTGCTCTTACTACACAAAGTATCGCCAAGTGCGAAAATCACCCCGCACCGGTGCAGATTGCAGATGGCTCTGCAAGCGTTTTCATCAATGGCTACCCGGCCGCCCGCAAGGGCGACAAGCTGACCTGTGACTCAAAAATTGCTACAGGCTCCAATAACGTCTTTATTGGCGGCGGGACAAAGCGCTATCTGAAAGTAAACGAAGAGATATCTGAATCGCTTCGTGTCGGTATTGATATCGCGATCATCATTGCCTCGATGGGGCGCGGTGGACTGCCCATGTTAGCCAAGGGACTCAGTGGCGGCCTGAAAGCTGTCGCACCTTGCGCCCTGAAATTCGCGGCCACGGTGGGTGCGTCCTATTTATTTGGACGTTTTGTTGCGGGGCCTGCAATAAGCGGGGTAATAGGCGGCTTAAGCGGCAACCCCGTTGACCTCACCAGCGGACGCAAATTACTGCTTGAAGAGGGCGAAACAGACTTTGCGCTGCCAGGACTGATGCCTATCGAGTGGTCGCGCTTTTACGCCAGCGACCTCAACGTCGACAGCGTTCTGGGCAAGGGCTGGGTTCTGCCGTGGGAGCAGAATCTGCGCCGAAATGGCAGCTTCGTTTACCTCATCGACAATCAGGGGCGCAGCGTACCCTTCGTCAACGTCGAGCCCGGCGAAAGCATTTACAACCCTTACGAGCAGATGCATCTGGTCCGCACGCAAGGCGGCCATTACATGCTGCAGACCCAAGACAACATATTCTTCTACTTCGGCGAAGTACCGAATAACAACAAACCCGTTCCACTGCAGCGTATTGAAAACGCGCTCGGCCATTACCTGCATTTCAGCCGTACCGATGAAGGCACTCTCACCGACATCAGCGCACCCGGCAACGTACATGTGCATTTGCAGTACGAGCACCCGCTGGGACGGCTGACGTCGGTGAAGCGGATCGTCAATAAGGAAGCTGTTGAAACCCTAGTTCGTTACCACTACGACGACAACGGCCAGCTCTGTGACGTCTACAACCGTAATGGTGATTCCACTCGCAGCTTTTCCTATACCGACGGCGTGATGACCCGCCACAGCAACGCCTTGGGCCTGAACTGTTACTACCGCTGGGAAACCATTGATGACCAGCCTCGTGTGGTCGAGCACTGGACCAGCGATGGTGAACATTTCGATTACCGTTATGACTTTAAACAGCGTACGTCGTGGGCCGTCGATGTGCTCGGGCGTGAACTGGAAATTCATTACAACGAAGACCGGCGCGTCACCTCCGGCCGTGATTACGGCGGAGAACGCTACACCATCGAGATAGACGAAAGCGGCAATATGACGGGGCTGGTATTGCCCGATGACAACACGTTGGCCTTCAAGTACGACCACCTCTCGCGACTGATCGAAGAAACCGACCCGCTAGGGCGCAAGATCACCTACAAGCATCATCTGGCGACCACGCTGGTGACCCAGACGACTTTCCCTGATGGCAGCACGTGGAAGGCCCGTTACGATTCCAGAGGCAATCTTCTGGTCGAAACCGACGCACTGGGGAACAAGACCGAATACCTCAACAGTGAAGATGGCCTGCCACACACCATCATTGATGCGACCTACAAATCCAAATACTTGTGGTGGAACAGCCTCGCTCAGGTTGAGCACTTTCAGGACTGTTCAGGCAAAGACACTTATTACCGCTATGACGATCGCGGTCATCTGATCGCCGTCACCGATGCCCTGAACAACACCACCACGCTGGAACGCAAACCCGACGGCGAAGTGCTGCGCATCAACCATCCCGATGGCAGCGTTGAGTCCTTCACCTATAACGCGCTCGGCCAGGTGCTTTCGCACACCGACGGCAAAGGCCAGATAACGCGGTTGTCCCGCAACGCCCGCGGCCTGCCAACCCGACGCGAGGACGCCAAGGGCAAAGCCGTTGCCTACCAGTACGACAAGGCCATTCGCCTAACGGCACTGGTCAACGAAAACAACGCCACTTACAACTTCGTGTACGACAATGCAGACCGTCTGATCGAAGAAAAGCGCATCGACAACCTGACCCGCCGTTTCAGCTACAACCTCGGCGGGCACCTGACACAGGTCGAGGAAATCGGCTACGGCGAGAAAGGCGAACAGCCACGGCGCAGCACTCATCTGGAGCGCGACCCGATTGGTCGGCTGCTGGCCAAACTCAACGACGATGCGCGTCAGGACTACGCCTACGACGACGGCGACCGACTGCTGTCAATCGAGCGCAAGCCGACGGACACCGGCAGAAAACTGGGCATCACCGCTGAAAAGATCGACTTCGCCTACGACCTGCTCGGCCGCCTCGTCAAAGAAACCACGCCTCAGGGCGCGCTGGCCTACGAGTACGATCCGCTCAGCAACCTGACCACCCTGACCCTGCCTACCGGTCAGCATCTGAACCACCTGTATTACGGCAGCGGTCACCTGCATCAGCTCAACCTCGACGGCCAACTGATCAGCGACATGGAACGCGACGACCTGCATCGCGAGATCTACCGCACCCAAGGCAAGCTGACCAGTTGCTTCGGCTATGACAGCATGGGTCGCAAGGCCTGGCAGTATGCAACCACCCTGCCCGCGGAAAAGCTCTCGCAGATCCAGAACCCGCTCATAAAGCCGGAGCGTTACGTCGAACACGCCTACAACCCGATTCACCGCCGCTACGAATACGACCCGGCTGGCGAGTTGAGCCGCACCCTCGACAAGCTGCGCGGCGAAACCCAGTACGAATACGAAGCCAACGGCCAGTTGCTGGCGCGCAACACCGGTCGAGTGGTCGACGGCGAAGAATTCCGCTACGACGCCGCCGCCAACCGCCTCAACTTCAACACCAGCCGCTTCGATCACGTCAAAGACAACCGCCTCAAACAGTGGGCGAACCACGAATACAAATACGACGCCTGGGGCAACCTGATAGAGAAAACGGTCGGCATCGTACGCTGGCAGACCTTCACCTACGACTGCGAAAACCGTCTGGTCAAAACCGAGACCATGGCCGACACGCAGGTTGAAAGTACCAGCAGCTATCAGTACGACAGTCTGGGCCGAAGAGTCGCCAAACAGTCCGAGATCAAAGGCCACACCTACCACAAACGCTTCCTCTGGCAAGGCCTGCGCATGCTGCGTGAGGAAAGTCCGGGACAGAGCAGCCTGTACCTCTACGAGCCCGGCAGCTATGCGCCGCTGGCCCGTGTGGATGAGAAAGAGGGCGAGGTAGAGAACAAGGTCTACTACTTCCACACCGACCAGATCGGCACACCGCTGGAAATGACGGACGCCGAGGGGCAGATCGTCTGGCAGGCCAAGTACCGGGCGTGGGGTGCGGTTGAAAAGCTGGTGGTGAACGAGGTTGAACAGAACCTGCGGTTTCAGGGGCAGTATTTTGATGTAGAGACGGGGCTGCATTACAACACGTTTAGGTATTATGACCCGGAGATTGGGCGGTTTATTACGCAGGATCCGATTGGGTTGTTGGGTGGGGAGAATCTTTACCAATATGCTCCAAACACGCAATCTTGGATTGATGCTCTAGGGCTAGCGTGTGATAAATGGACAGTCAGTTCACATAAAGCAAATAAAAGGGCTGTGAAAAACAAAAAACTCGGCTTGGATTCTCATCATGTGGGTCAGAGAGACTTGATGAAGGATTTGGTCGAAGGTTATGATCCTGCAACTGGGCCAGCAATGCTGGTGCCGAAAGTCGGACACACTAGTTTAAAAGGTAAACTTGGAGTAGTCTCTCGCAGCAAAATAAACCCTACAACAAGGCTACCATTCACGAGCGCAAGAGATGTTTTGGCGCGTGACATTAAAGAACTCAGACGAGTTTACCCAGAAGTGCCTAATACAAAGCTACAAGAACTTATTCAACTCAATAAATCTATGTATCCAGAAATGCGTTAGCCGGAGTCCTTATGTCTTTAGATGAAAATTTTGTGCGTGCTATATATGATGAGCTGTTCGAGGAGAATTTCAACCGTTATAAGGAGATTTTAAACCAGCCTATCGATGATGGCAAAGACTCCTTTGCTAGAGCTAGAAACGCTCTAGCATTGCTGGATGAAACTGAAAAATCTCATGTAATAAATTTTTTTAAAGTGGTGATGTTTGATAGTGCATCTGTGATTTTAGGAACTTTGGATGGCGTACATTTTCCCGATGATTTAGATGGAGACTTTTTGCTTCTTTGCGACGGCAAAGAGATTCAGGGTAGTCTTGCTGATATTTTCATTGGAAAAGCACAAGATGCCGGGGTTTACGAATAGTTCGCGAGCTATAAACTGAAAAATACTAAAAGATCCAACTGATTTTTATTTTGAAGAAATCAAAGTAGAGCTTTTAGTTAGTAGATTAACTTCTTAAAGTGCAGTTTTTAGATATAAATTAAAGCTCTTTAAAAATCAAGTCGAAAGAGAGGCTGCTGATATTACTTCAGCCTCCTTCCCACCCTATTGCATCACCGAAATCATTATTCTATTCGCAGCTTTTCCTATACCGACGGCGTGATGACCCGCCACAGCAACGCCTTGGGCCTGAACTGTTACTACCGCTGGGAAACCATTGATGACCAGCCTCGCGTGGTCGAGCACTGGACCAGCGACGGCGAGCACTTTTTCTTCCGCTACGACCGCGAGGCCCGCACCACCTGGGTTACCGACGTACTGGGCCGTGAGCTTGAAATTCATTACAACAAGGACCATCGCGTCACCTCGAGCCGCGACTACAGTGGCGATCACTACGTCATCGAGATCGACGACACCGGCAACATGACCGGGCTGACCCTGCCCGATGGCAACCAGTTGGCGTTCGAATACGACGAGTTCGCCCGGTTGCTCAAGGAGACCGATCCGCTGGGCCGCAGCATTCGCTACCAGTACCACCACCTGACGACGCTGATCACTCAGGTCGATTACCCGGATGGCAGCACCTGGAAGGCCAACTACGATGCTAAAGGCAACCTCGTGGCCGAGATCGATGCGCTGGGCCACAAGACCGAATACCTCAACGGTGAGGACGGCCTGCCGCACACCATCGTCGACCCGACGCTCAAATCCAAGTACCTGTGGTGGAACAACCTGGCGCAAGTGCAGCGCTTTCAGGACTGTTCGGGCAAAAGCACTTATTACCGCTATGACGAGCGCCACCACCTGGTGGCCGTCACCGATGCCCTGAACAACACCACCACGCTGGAACGCAAGCCCGACGGCGAAGTGCTGCGCATCAACCACCCGGATGGCACCAGCGAGACCTTTACCTACAACGAACTGGGCCAGGTCCTGACCCACACCGATGGCAAAGGCCAGACCACCCAGCTGTTGCGCAACGGCCGTGGCCTGCCCAAATGGCGACAGGATGCCAAAGGCCAGACCATCACTTACGAATACGACAAGTCCATTCGCCTCGTCGCCCTGACCAACGAAAACGATGCGACCTACCGCTTTGCCTACGACGACGCAGACCGCCTGATCGAAGAAAAACGCATCGACAACCTGACCCGCCGTTTCAGCTACAACCTTGGCGGACATCTGACACAGGTCGAGAAAATCGGCTACGGCGAGAAAGGCGAACAGCCACGGCGCAGCACCCATCTGGAGCGCGACCCGATTGGTCGTTTGCTGGCCAAACTCAACGACGACGCGCGTCAGGACTACGCCTACGACGACGGCGACCGACTGCTGTCAATCGAGCGCAAGCCGACGGACACCGGCAGAAAACTCGGCGTCACCGCTGAGAAGACAGACTTCGCCTAAGACCTGTGGGCGATTATGTGAAAGACCGTGACTCATGGAGCGCAGGCTGCGAGGACGATTAACTCAGCAATTTGACCTCACTGCCTCTTCGCATAGACCAGCACCTAACCATCCGTATTAAAACATCGGCAACCGTCTGAACCTCAGCACCGGCCGCTTTGACTAGGGCACAGATCATAGGTAACCATCTAAAATAGTGGGACGACTAGTCATATACTTAAATATTAAAATATGGTCTTTCAGACCAAACCATAAAATTTGCTATATTATCGCTTTGAAAACTTGAGTTAACAACATGATCGAACCACAACCCAACGCAATAAAAAAGGGACTTTACGGGTCTTTCTTACTGATCGCCTTATTCAGCATAATGTCGACGTTTAAATCTGATTTTTTCTGGCTGGTATGCTTCGGCCTCTTTACCCTACTCATGCGGGCAATATATTTGATTTACCTGAGCGAAAGCTTCACTGCAATCGCAGCTCATTCTTTCGCAGGCCTTTTCTCTTCATTTCTACTCATGAATACAAGCGTTATTTATCTTATAGCCAAATCTGAATACGGCGCTTCAACGACAGATGCTTTATCGTGGGCGATGATTCCGGCCTTACTGATGTTCGTTTCATTTTTATTTATTTACTTCACAAAATCAAGATCAAGTCAGCTGTCTTTTGGGACCAGGGATAACAAGGTATATATGGTGCACGGTTATGTCAGCACGAGAAACGGAAACTTACTGAGCGGAGGCGTCATTGTGGCCGGAATCGCTGCAATGATCGTGTGGCATATAGAACTGATCATTATGGTCAGTATCTGGATAGCACTGAGCAATCTTTACCTTCTTTACTGGAACAGGGACGCCATCCGAATACTGAAAAAAATCCTGGCGCTGGAAAAAAAGCACAATCGGTCTTACACGTTCGAGTACATCGAACAGCTTCGTGAAGCACGCAGTCGCTGGTGGCTGGGTAGGTTTTTGAAATGGGTAATATCATTCAGCAAATGAAGTCAGGTAGCAGACCATCAGCGAAGAAGACAACTAACCGCCACACCCAACCAAGGAAGAAAAATGGGTAAACAATCTCGCAGCAAGCGCGCCTCACCGGAGCCCATGGTGATTTACCGGAGTCACATTGCCGCTTTCCGCTCGCGTTATCTGCTGTCCTTTCTGACTCCGATCTTCATGGGCATATTTTCTCTCGCCATTACCGCAGGCACGATGGTCGATGCGTACTTTCCAAATGAGCCGGAGAGAACGGGCCAGTCAATGATGCTCATGATGGGCGTATCACTGGTCTTGAGTTTCGGCGGCATCATGATGAGTCGTGGGCATGCCTGCGGAATGTGGATATTGGCGGCCATTCTGGTGAGCTGCTTTTTTGCCGTGTTGCCCACTGCCCCTGCGCACTGGCGGCGTTTTGAATTGATGCTTTACGTGCTGGGGCTGCTTTTCCCGTTGCTGGGCCTTTTATCGCTCAACAGCGAGCGCGGCCGGGAGTTGCGCATGCAATGGAGGATTATTCGATCCGAACGCAAGGAGATCCGTCAGGAGATGCGGCGGCGCAAGGATCTCGAGGTGCATCGTGAAAGCCTGCGCAAGAGAAAGGCGCTACGCAAATAGCCCGGACTCAACGAGGACTTTATCGCGCCCAACAAAAAACCCGCCGAAGCGGGTTTTCCCAAGACCATCCCGACTCCCTGTCGGCTGCCTCCTAGGCGATGGTCGATCATCCTTGATCCTGGTGAACTCCTGTTCACCACTTGATGGATCCAATACTACGGAGTAAGGGCCAGGTCGGAAATGGCCAAATCCCTCCACCGCGTGTAAGCGTTTGGCTATACCTTGTCGAGGCGGCATGAAGAGCTCGGGGCGCAATTGCGTAGTACGCCACCTCGAAACTTCATACAATCGCTCGCTGATTACAAAAGCAGCAACATCAGAGACACAGGATTTCCCGGAAGAAAACGTCACCCCACGGAACACAAGGAGTAGAACCATGAGCACGACAGATCAGACTAAAATCACTGGCCAATACAGTGCCAAGTGGCAGGAACGCTTCGATTTTTTCGAGACATATGGTGCGCCGAACGATCCACGCTTCAAGCCGGCAGTGAACGCGCTGCCTGACTTCAAGAAGAAGTTGCTTGTCTGCACCAACATCATCGCGTTTTTCTTCGGTCCGATTTACTTCTTCGTGCTGGGTCTGTGGAAGAAAAATCTGGCGCTGATCGGCGTCATTATCGCGGTCAACATCGTTATAGCTCTGCTTTTCGGGATCCTTGGAATGGAGGTTCCGGCAGCATTGGGCACCGGCTTGAACGTCGTGTTTTCTCTGATGTACGCCCTGACGGCCAACTACTCCTACTACCTCAAGGAAGTAAAAGGCGAGCAAGGCTGGAACCCGTTCAAAGGCATGCGTCTCTGACCTGCAGATGTAGCCAGCTGAGCACCCGCACCGCTCAATGAGCGTGCGGGTTGGCTGTGGATAAACGCCCCTCGGGCTTTATGCCTGCGCTTCAACCAGCCTCAACTCCCCGTCCACATACAGCACTTCGCGCCCCACCCACGCCAGATCAACATGCGGCAGCACGGCCGAGGGTTTGCGCAGTTCACGCAGCAACGTCGAGCCGTGTGAGAGACGTCCGCCCATGCGCGCAATCACCGCGCGGGCGTTCTGGTAGTGCGCGTGGCGTCCGGGGTCGAGGGTGTCTTCCAGCAGGATGTCGTCACCCAGAACGCCCTGGACCTGGCCCGGATAGATCATGAAACCGGTGGCCTGCTCGGTGCCTTCGCGGCCGTCCTGCCAGAAGCTGCCTGCACGGCTGCGAATGTCCGGATGGGGCGTAAACCAGTGTTCCCGGTCGGCGCTGGGCATGGCGTGATGCAGGCGGAAGAACAGGCGCATCAGGTTGTCGCGATACCACTCGCGCACTTGCAGGTAGTAGCCGCGCATGCCCGGCAGGCCTGCGTGGTGGGCTATACGAATGAACCCCGGCCAGGTCGGGAAGGCCTGTAAAGGCAAGTCGATGGCTGCCGGGCGCGGCGTCGCAGGGTCGGTTTCCCAGGGCAGCCGGTGCGGGCAGTGCTCCAGGTCATCGTAGGCGGTAGGCGGACGTCCCAACAGGTCTCCGCCGCTGCTGGCCAGCGAGGTGGCAATGCACAGGTTGCCCTGCACGACGAACACGTAGAAACGGGTGAACCAGTCAGCCAATTGCTGGCCGTCAGCACCTTGGGCCGTCAGGGCATGCAGCTCTCGGTCGAAGCGGTGCAGTTGCTTTTCCAGGGTCAACAAGTGGCCACGCGCGACACGCTGCATTCGCAGAAACACCGGTAACGAGCGCAATAGACGCAGCGGTCGCCAAGGCAGGTGCGGGGTCGCGCCGCCAACCTCATCGGCGTAGCTGCTGGAGGCGATGCCCCAGTCAGCCAGACGTGCCAGAAACAGGTCGTTGTTGATGTAGGAGGCTGCGCCAAACAGTGCGGTAAATGGCTCGTTGTCCTGCAATATGCGCGAGTCCCAACGCGCCATGATCGCCGGGATGCTGCCTGCGGCACGCCGCTGTGCGTACTCGACCAGCCTGCTGGGCTGTGGCGGCAGGATCTCCGCAATATTGGCGGCGGTCAGGTGGCGGCGCCAGCCGTAGTCACTGATCGGGCGGTACTGCAACAGCCAAAGCTGGCGGCCATCCCAGGCCCACTCGACGTCGCCCGGCACGTAGTGAAATACGCGCAGAACGCCCTGCAGGAAGTCCCAGAGCACCTCCTCAGTCAAACCGTGGGATGGCTTGAAGCCGCCGCTGCTCCAGGCCGCGCCGAGGCGGGAAATGATCGCTCGCTCAGGGCTTGCCTGACCGTCGGCCAGCGACTCCAGATGCCCTTCCACCCACTCCAGCTCGACCGACAGGTGACGCACGAAGGCGATCCCGGAAAGCACCGGCGTGATGAAGCGCTGCACCACAACCTCTTCGACGCCAGCGTTGTGCAGCTCTGCGACGCGCGCGGGTACGTTGTGGCTGGGCTCACGAAGAAAAGTGCTGCTCAGACCGGCATTGGCCGCATCGGCCTGATCCTCGCCGAAGCTGGACGAGCGCACGGCCCAGATAGCGTCAGGCTGACTGGCCAGAAACGCCGGCAAGGCCGAGTCGGCGCCCTGCACCAGAGACAGTGCATCGGGCACCGGCTGCCCGGCGATGGCCGCCAGACGCAGACGGCCACCTTTGGTGTGCGCAACAAAACCGCGCTCGCCCGACTCCAGCCACTGCGCAAACTCGGCAGGCGCATCAATCCACGGGTAGTGACCCCATCCCGGTTTCAGGCTGATGGTCAGGTCGGCACGCGCCAGAATGGCAGACCACGCTGCCGCCTGCTCGATGCCCAAGACCTCGTCCTGATCGCCCCAGACCAGCTCGATCGGATCCTGCACCCACTCCAGCAGCGGCAGCGCAGTGTCGGCACGCAACAGGTCCCAATACGGCACGAAAGCACGGCAGCGGGCGTAACCGCAGCCCATGCGCTGGTAGTGCGCGGCAGGCCAGGTCTGTCTGGAAAACTTGTGCGCAAACAGCGTGGGCTTGTTGGCCAGCAGCCAGTGAATGGTCTTGCGAATGGGCAGCGGCGACATCAGCGCAGGCAAGCGCCGCTGCCACAGAAAAGCCCCCACCGGCGCCAGCAGCACGCTTCTGCAGAAGTGCCCCGGCTGGCGTTGCAAGGCATGCATGACCAGCAACGCGTTGACGCCCACAGCGACGATGGCGCTGCCCTTCACCGTCGCCGCCAACAGCGCATCGGCGTAGGCGCCGAGGTCTTCGCAGGGTGGCTGAGGATTATTGCCGAAGCCTGGCAGCTCCAGCGGCACGACCTGATGCTGCTTAAAATGCGGCAGCGCGTCGTCCCACCATTCGGCACTGCTGCCGTTACCCGCCAGCAGATACAGCCGCGGCAAGTCAGACATGGCGAGGCTCCTTCGACCCGTGGCCAGCCGAAGTACGGCGATCATGGCGATATAGCCAGATCAGCGGCGGCAACAACGCAAACAGTGCTGCCAGATCGAGCCACACATGCGACCAGACGCCTCCACGCACAGAAATAAGGATGTCCTGAGGCGCCCAAAGCAGCAGGCCGGCAATCAGCCAACCCCAGGGCATGGCGCTTTTCAGACGATTGCCCAAATGCACCAGCGCCAGCATGTACACGGAATACGTTTGCAAGGTTGCGCCGAACAGCGCCATCCACCAGACCTGCTGCGCGCGCGCAGCGGCGGGAACCGCCTCGGTCCAGAACGCCTGCTCGAGGCTGGTCAGGTAGCCATCGAGCAAGCCGGAAAAACCTGCCCAGGTGAACACCAGACTGCCCAGCACATGCGCAATTGCGACGGCATACAGCCAGATCACCAGCGTGCGGCGCAGGGTGTCAGAAGAGAGCGGCATACCAGGTCCTTGAGTCGTCCTCGTGAGATGGCGAGTTTAGCGATAACTCATCAGGCTTAATACGGCCGTCCTTGCCTGCCGCTCAATTCACTCTGGATGCTTGGCGCTGTTCAGGGTGAGTCCGGAAAGTGCCGGGAAGGCCCCTATTGCCACAACGATCACAATGATTCGGTGCATCACCAGACGCTTGCCCTCATCAGAGCGTTGATGCTGCACCTGTCCTGAGCGGCACGCATAGGCAAAATTCATCGCCCTTCAAGCTCACCCGAACCTGTTGGCAGCCGATCAATAAGGATCGGTCCATATTCCGCGTGGCCTCTGCTTTTTTATCTTTACGGGTTTAACCATGAGCCTTTTATCTCGTTTTCGGGCCGGCACTTCGCGGACCGAGGGCGTCATCAGTGTCATTACGTCCGCCCGCGAATTGAACGCCAAGCTATCTGCGTTGAGCTTCGATCCGGTCTATCTGACTGGTTTCGTTTCGCCGCACGTCGACTTCGATCAGGTGGCCAAGTCTGTCGCTGCGCGCTTTCCCAACGCGAAGATCAGCCTGTGCACTACGTCAGGCGAACTGTGCTCGGGCAATGATTCGCTGTACTGCGCGGCGGATAACCAGTGGGACCGGATCGTCCTCGCGCTGTTCGACTCAAGCGTCATCAAGAGTGCGGAGGTGGTGCACATTCCGCTGCACAGCGAAGACATTCGCGGCGCGGGCAAACGCCTGTCGATGCGTGAGCGCATTGCGCGCCTGACAGACTCGATCAAGCGTACGCAGATCAGCACCCCCATCGACCACCGCGATACGCTGGCTTACGTCACGTTCGACGGGTTGTCGGCGTCGGAGTCGTTCTTCATGGAAGCGCTGTATGAGTCGGGGCGCTTTCCGTGCCTGTTCGTGGGCGGTTCTGCGGGCGGCAAAGGCGACTTCAAGAAGACCTTGATCCACGACGGCAAACGCAGCTACGAAAATCATGCTCAGGTGGTGTTTCTCAAGAGCGCGAAAAACGTGCGCTTCGGCGTCTTCAAGAGCCAGAATTTCGAGCCGACGCCACTGAGCCTGAGTGTCCTGACGGCATCCCTGGAGGAGCGTTACATCAGCCAGGTGGTCAACGCCAGAGGCGAGATCACCACGATGGTTGCGGCGCTGTGTGACGCGCTGAAGTGCGAGCGGAATGAGCTGGAAGGCAAGCTGGCGCAGTACTCGTTCGCCATCCGGGTGGGCGAAGAACTGTTCGTGCGCTCGATTGCGCGCATCGATTATGAAAGCGAGCGGGTGCATCTGTTCTGCGACGTGGCGCCCGGCGAAGAGCTGGTGATGGTCAAACGAACATCCATGATCGATACCACGCGCAAGGACTTCGCGCGCTTTCTGCAGGGCAAGTCCGGAAAGCCGCTGCTCGGCCTGTTGAGCGACTGCATCCTGCGGCGCCTGAACAACGGCAGTGAACTGGGCCGGATGAACGATGTGTTCGGTGCAACGCCGGTAGTGGGCTTCTCGACCTTTGGCGAGATTCTGGGGTTGAACCTCAACCAGACGCTAACCGCTGTGTTCTTCTTCAGGACGCCGGAAGGCCAGCCGTTCCGCGACGACTACATTGATAACTTCATCGCCTATTACGGCGAGTTCAAGGCGTTCTTTCTGCGCCGGCAGATCAAGAAACTGGCCGGTCTGAGCCATGTGGTGGTCAAGCAGATCGATCAGTTCAAGCAGCGTAACTTCGTGCAAACCATTGACCCGAGCGGTCTGGACGAGCAGATCCGCCCGGTGTTCGGTGGTCTGAGCGATCTGGGCGATGTGCTGGTCAAGGCCCACCAGGATCAGGAAGAAATCGCCGCTCAGTTGCGCCACTACTCTGGCGAGCTGCATGTTTCGATGGATGAGCTGTCGCAGACCATTACCCAGCAGGAAACGGTTATCGACAAAGCGGGTAGCACGGTCAAAAGTCTGGTCAGTCAGGCTGACGAGGTGGTGCTGGGTTCGCGGGAGCTGGCCAAGTCCAGCCTGCGCATTCAGTCGGTGGTGCAGATGATCCAGCAGATCGCCGGGCAGACCAATCTGCTGGCGCTGAACGCCGCCATCGAGGCTGCACGGGCGGGTGAAATGGGACGTGGCTTTGCAGTGGTGGCCGATGAAGTGCGCCAGCTTGCGCAGAAGACGTCGCAGAACGCCAACGACATCGGCACCGATATCGAGCGTCTGGCCGAGGAAATTCGCAAGGTGGCGCAGCACATCGAGGAGCAGTCCCTGGAGGTGGGAACGCTGACGGGGCTGCTATCGGAGCTCGAAGGCTCCAGCGACATGACGGCGGGCACCTCGCAGCGTACCCGGCAACTGGCGGATACCCTGCGTGGGCTGACTCAGTAGCAGCGTCTGTTGTCAGGACAGCACATTGCCCGTCCTGACAGCAGACCGTGTTACAGGCGGCTTACTGGTTGCCCAGCACGCCGACCTTGCCCATGACGTTGCTCATGAACTGCTGCACGGTCATTTTCTGGCCATTGAAGTCGACCATCTGATTGGCGTAATGCAGGTCGGAGACAATGTTGTCGCCGTCGACCTTGGCCAGTTGCATCATCTCGGCCATGGCGCTGGCCATGTCGCCAGCGGCCTTGGCCTGATCGGCGATGATCTTGAGGTCGGTCTCGCCTTCACGAATGGCTTGCTGGGTCGCGAGATCGCGAATCATCGGCTTGGACAGGACGACCTTGGCGTTGACTTCGCCCAGGCTCTTCATGAGCAGCGCATCGGAAGGCTGATCGAGCGGGCCTGGATCGGCCAGGTCCACCGCGATACGCATGTGGCTTTCGCCGTTGCTGGTCTTGAGCGAGAGTTTTTCCAGCTCGATGTGCGGTTTGGCCGCCAGCAGCGTTTTCATCTGGGTATTCATCAGCTCCTGATCAGCCGGGCTCAGTTCCAGGCGGAACGGACGCTTCTCCAGCGCGGCCTCTTGCTGTTGAGGCAGGATTTTATCCTGATACAACTGATACAGCGCCTGAGTCGCCAACACATCGAAGTTGGCGATCTTGAAGCCCATGTGCGCAGAACCGACGTCCTTGCCCGCGTAGGCAATCATGCCGGCATCGTAGTTGATCTGGGCTGCCAGGTTACCGGCATCTTCCTGCGCCAGGTTGGTATTGGTGAAATCCCTAATCTGCACCTGTGGCTTGCCCACCACCTGGAAACCTGCGTTCTGGATTTTCATGTTGGTGTGGCCCAGGTAGAAACCGGACTTGCCTTTGGTGCCACCGGTGTCGAAGGTCATGCCTTTGATTTCGATGCTGACCGGACCGTCAGGCGATGCGACATTGAGTTGCAAATTGTCCATGTTGCCCGCAAGGCTGAATTTTTCCGCATCGGCAGACGACTCGGCGTTCAGGTCCAGGCCTGAAAAACGGAACGTGCCGTCGACGTCGGTCATTTCCAGCGGGGCCATTTGCAGCGTGCCTTTGGTGGCGCGGTCATAGCCGATGCTGGCCTGGCCCTTGAGCGGTGGAACGTCCTTGCTCATGGCGAACCATTTCTCGGCGCTGGGGCTTTTTTCCATCTGGAAATTGCTCAGGGCCATGACCGGCAGCAGGTTCAGGGTCTTCAGATGCGACAGCGGAATGGGGCCATGCTCGATATGGTCGACAAACAGAAACTGGCCGCCCTGGGTGCTATCGGACAGGTTCTGGATGTCGACGCGATAGTGCGCCGTGCTGCTGAAGAAGTGCTTGTCGAGCGAGAGCATTTCCAGTTTGACGCTGGTGTCCGTGCCTTTGAACGACTTCGCCAGTTCCTGATTGGCCTTGCCGATCGAGTCGTTCAGCGCGCCTTCCAGTTGATTGCCGGTGTACCAGGCACCGGCCGTGGCCAGTGCGCCCGCTACGACGATGACGCCAATCGCTATACCTGCTGATTTATTCATAGTGACGTGAAGATATCCGTTCTGATGATGGGAAAGTCGTACCGGGACCGGCAGCGCCGATTGAGAGCCGCGAGAGACTATCATCGGCAGATCCCGACAGCCCAGTCTTCATGGCCATTTCTGTGGGCGCGTAGCCGTTCTGTAAGCGCGTTGGACATGGCCTTATGCCTTTTGTTGCGCACGCCAATCCCGCTGAAAGGTTTTGAAACAGACCCTAGCCACAGCCTTCCCGGAAACGTTAGGCTGAAACGAATTTGGGAACAGGACGTGATCACATGAGCGAGCAGCAAAAACAACGAGGCCCGATCAAGGCCGTCATTTTCGACATGGATGGCTTGTTGCTGGACACCGAGGGGGTTTACACCGAAGTCACCCACTTGATTGCCAGCCGCCACGGTCGCACCTTCGACTGGTCCGTCAAGCAGCACACCATTGGCCGCGGTGCCCGGGACTTCTCGGACTACGTGATCAAGGCGCTGGAGCTGCCAATGTCGATCGACGAGTTTCTCGAAGTCAGAGAGCCGATGCTTGAGGAGCGTTTCCCGCGCGCCGCAGCCATGCCCGGTGCCGAAGCGCTGGTCCGTCATCTGGCTGCGCATAATATTCCGATCGCCGTGGGCACCAGTTCGTCGGTGCATTACTTCGAGGCCAAGACCACCCTGCACCGCGCATGGTTCGAGCTGTTCGACACCGTCGTCACCGCCGACGACCCGGAAGTCGGCGCTGCCAAGCCGGCCCCGGACATCTTTCTGGTCGCCGCCCGCCGTCTTGGCGTCTCGCCCGCCGATTGTCTGGTCTTTGAAGACTCGCCGTTCGGTGTGACCGCAGCCAAGGCTGCCGGGATGTACGCCGTGGCCGTGCCGGACTCGCACATGCCGGTCGAGCAGTACGAGCATGCGGACCTGCTGCTGGGCTCGCTGGCCGACTTCCCGCTCAAGGCGTGGGGGCTGCCTGAGCTCGCCTGAATGACATGGAGATGCTGAGCATGAATTATCGAACCCTTGGCCAGTCCGGCCTCAAGGTTTCCACACTGACACTCGGCTCGATGATGTTCGGTGAGCAGACCGGTGCCGAAGAGTCGCTGCGTATCATCGACAAGGCCAGGGATCAGGGCATCAATTTCATCGACACGGCGGATGTCTACAACGCCGGGCGCTCGGAAGAAATCGTCGGTCGGGGCATCGCGGCACAGCGCAGCGAGTGGGTGCTGGCCACCAAGGTCGCAATCGGCCCGGCCGACGGCGTGCCCAACCGGGCCGGGCTGAATCGCAAGCACATCTTCAACGCCATCGAGAACAGCCTGCGGCGGCTGGATACCGACTATATGGATATCTATTACCTGCACAAGGAAGATCACGACACGCCGCTGGAAGTGACGGTGTCAGCGATTGGCGATCTGATCCGGCAGGGCAAGATCCGCTACTGGGGCGTGTCGAACTTCCGCGGCTGGCGAATTGCCGAAATCGTCAACGTCGCGCAACG
Organism: Pseudomonas congelans; assembly: GCF_900103225.1. Taxonomy (GTDB): domain Bacteria; phylum Pseudomonadota; class Gammaproteobacteria; order Pseudomonadales; family Pseudomonadaceae; genus Aquipseudomonas; species Aquipseudomonas congelans. The sequence goes on from NZ_FNJH01000010.1 coordinate 174,615, forward strand.
CCTGGGCGTGGACAAGCCGATCATCAGCCAGCCGCTTTACAACATCGTCAATCGCCAGGCCGAGGTCGAGCAGATCACTGCAGCCGCACACTATGGCCTGGGCGTTGTGCCCTACAGCCCACTCGCGCGCGGCGTGCTCAGCGGCAAATATGCTCCGGACATCGCCCCCGACAGCGAGAGCCGCGCCGGACGTCAGGACAAGCGGCTGCTGGAAACCGAATGGCGCATGGAGTCGTTGCGTATCGCGCAGCGAATTCAGGCGTACGTGCAGGACAAGGGGGTCGGCATTGTCGAGTTTGCCATTGCCTGGGTACTCAACAACCAGGCCGTGACGTCAGCCATCGTCGGACCAAGGACCGAGCAGCAGTGGGACGGGTATATCAAGGCGCTGGCGGTTGATATCACCACTGAAGACGAAGCGTTCATCGATTCGCTGGTAACACCCGGACACGCGTCGACGCCCGGTTTCAATGACGTTCAGCACTTTGTCTCTGGCCGCCTGACGCGCTGAGATGATCACGCCTGCGGCCTTATGCCGCGAGCACATCCCTGTTGCGCTCTGGAACGGTCGTTTCAGAGCGCGATGTCATAAAAACAACACGTGAAACTCCTGTTACCTGTGAATGCACGCTCGGTACGTAGGACCGATGAGCGCTAAGATAGGCGCGTATTTGTCGAGCTCGCCGGGCTAATGCGCGATCCGGCGCTCGCCGCTAAACATAATGATGTTTGTATTTTCGCGACGTACTGCCAAGTCTTGGCTAGTCTGTCGGCAACAAAGCGATTAATTGGACGTTGTCCAGCCAGGGTTGATGAAGAAGTAGGCCAATGCGCAAATCAGATAGAGAAGCCTTTCTGGGCTCCGTACTGGGCAATGAGCAGCCTCCGGCGCACCTTGCCAGAACCGTAATTGAAGAAAAGCTGCGAAACGCCATCATCGATGGCAGCCTTCCAAGTGGTACGGCATTGCGCCAACAGGAACTGGCGACGCTGTTTGGCGTCAGCCGCATGCCCGTGCGCGAAGCACTGCGCCAGCTCGAGGCGCAGTCGCTGCTGCGTGTCGAAACACACAAGGGCGCCGTGGTCGCGCCGTTGATCACCGAAGACGCGGTGGATGCCTACGCCTTGCGCATCCTGCTGGAATCCGAGGCGTTGCGCCTGTCCATCCCATTGCTGGACGCCGATGATCTGGCGGCGGCCAAGGGCTATATCGAGCAGCTTGAAGTCGAGACGGATTTCGGCCAGATCGGCAGACTCAATCGGATGTTCCACCTTTCGCTGTATGCCAAGACCCATAACAAGCGTCTTATGCGTCTGGTTGAAGAGGGCCTGAACGAAGAAGAACGCTTCCTGCGTTTCAATCTTTCCGACATGGGCCTGGGCAAGCTGTCTCAGGATGACCATTGGCAGCTTTTGCGGCTCGCCGAGCAGAAAGCAATCGAACCCTGTGTCGAAGCGCTGCAGTACCACCTCAACCGTGGTGTTCAGGCTGTCACTCAATACCTGAACAGCAAAAAGGCCACCAAGGCCAAGTCGACCCGCGCAGTGAAGAAAACCCCCGCCTGAATCATCGAAGCGGTCTGTCCAGCCGGTTGGCCGCTTGTTTCTCCCCCCTGCTTTTCACACCTCGTCAACGCATTGCCAGGCCCAACCTCGGCCTGGCGTTTTTATTGCTCTTTTGCTGATCTGCCGGATGGCACAACGCTGGAATGAGGCAAACTCGGCCGTGGCGCTGAGGACACCAACCGGAGGATGTTCCCTGGCTACTGCTGAACCGCTCGCGCAGGATCGGAACGGTTCTCTGTTCATCTGAACTCAATGGATAAGGAGTTGTTGAACGGGGCAAACAGACATTGGAAGTCATTTCCAACTTCGCCCATTAAAAAATCCAGAACCCTGATTATTCAGCACATCGGCAACGCTGGGCGAGGCATTCGCTCATTATTAATAATTCTGACTCAATCAGTCGGGAGGGTTGTCTGCGCGCCTGTAAAACGTATTCACGTCGTTTTATATGGCAACTTACATGCTAAAAAAACAGCTTTTTAAATATTATTAAAAAATGATTGCAGCCCTTGATAAGTTTGTTTTAAGTTTTCTTCGTCGTCAGCGGTATCGGCGGCTCACCGGGCTGAACCTCTTGCTAGACAAGGGCTACTGCTCGGCAAGCCAGCCCGCACCGTGTTTTGAATTGAATTGAAATAACCGACGCGTGTTTGCGGCGAATGGGTTCTCACACCCAGGCCCGTGTTCGCCTAGCAGCCGGTATTTCATTACGTATTATCACTGCACTGTCGACACGCTTATATCGTAGAAAACTGCATCGCTACTTACCGCCCTCTTTCAATAGGAACGTCACTATGCCTTGTGAAAAAACGCTGCTCACACATAAGAAAGTTGAACTTGGCCGTCATCCGATCTTTGCGGAAATCACGACATTGGATGTACTCCGGCGCTTTATGGAAACCCATGTGTTCGCGGTCTGGGACTTCATGTCGCTGACCAAACGCCTGCAACAGGAACTGACCTGCACTCAATTGCCGTGGCTGCCACCGACAGATGCTTCAGCTGCCCGCCTGATCAACGAGATCGTCCTGGGTGAGGAGTCCGATGACCGACTGGGCGCGGGTCATTACAGCCACTTCGAACTGTACCTGGACGCGATGCGCGAGATTGGTGCGAGCACGGTGCAGATCGAGCGCTTCATCGAACTGCAGAGAACGGGCCTGCGCTACACAACGGCACTGCAGCAAGTCGACGCGGGGCAGGCGGCGACGGCATTCGTGACACACACACTCGACATCGCCCTGCATGCGCCGGCGCACAGCGTTGCTGCGGCCTTTCTGCATGGACGCGAGAGTGTCATCCCGCAGATGTTCCAGACCATCCTCGATGACTGGGGCATCACCGCCCACCAGGCACCCACCTTTCGCTACTACCTGGAGCGCCACATCGAAGTGGACGCCGAGGACCACGGTCCGGCGGCGGAGCAGTTGCTGGCTCGCCTGGTTGCTGGCGACGCGCAGCGCGAACGAGAGGTTTATCAGACCGCCATCGCCGCTGTGGAAAGCAGGATCCAGCTGTGGGACACGCTGCGCGTGAGCATGCGAACGCCGCTCGTGCAGGCCAGCGCGTAAGACCCGCAACATCCTGAAGCCTTTACAAGGAAGCCATCATGAAAGCAGAAGACTACATGTCGTTCATCGATGCGTGGGAAGGTCGCGCCACCATTCGTACTCGTCCACGCAGGATTGTCGAGAACGACGACAAACTGATCTACCCCCTCAGCCGCCAGCCGCTGGTGCTCAGTGACACGTTCATCCGCGAGTGCGCGCATTTGCGCGATTACGCGCTGGTGCAGAGCCTCTACAAGTTCATCAACGATGTGGTGATCTTCGAGACCGAGATCGTCGACAAGACCGCGCGCAGTATCGCCAAGGACAACTTCACGATTCGCTTCCCGTTTGCCTGTCGCTATGACGCGATGACGGTGGTGGTCGATGAGGACTATCACGCGCTGGTCGCGATGGACTTCATGCAACAGACCATCGCCCTGACAGGCATAGAGCCTATCCCGTTGCCGGACGAGATTGAACTCAGCCGGGCCATTCCCGCAGCACTGGCTCTGGCCCCCGAACATCTGCGCAGCGCGGTGGAGCTGATCTGTGTCGCCATCGCGGAGAACACCGTGACCAACGATGTGGCGGCGTTCGCCAAGGACGAATCGGTCAAGCAATCGGTCAAGGGCCTGATGGCCGACCACTTGCTGGACGAGGGACGTCATTCGGGCTTCTGGGCGCGGCTGGTGCGCATCTACTGGCACACCGCGGCCGAACAGGATCGGGCGGCCATCGCCCGCATCATGCCGGTGTTCATCGCTCAATATCTGACCCACGATATTCAGAATGGCTTCGACTTCACGCTGATCGAACACCTGCAGGTGCCGGACACCGTCAAGCAGGCGCTCAGGGACGAGACCAGGGCCGTGAGTTTTCCTGTAAACCGCCATCACCCACTGGTAGCCAACATCGTGCGCTTCTTCAAGAACAGCTCGATGCTGGACGATCCTTGTGTACAGCGTGCACTAGCGGACTATCTGCCTGCTCAGGGGACGCTGCAATGAAGCGCCTGGAGATTGTGCTCATTGGTCACAGCCTGACCTTGAGTGAACTGAATACAGAGCTGCTGGACCACGGGCATGGCGTGCGGCATCTTTCTGATCAGCAGGCGCTGGACGCGTTGACGATGCCTGATGGCTGCGTACTGATCGAAGATGGCAGCCTGGGCCTGTCCGAGGAGCATCTGAACAGGTTCGGTCACTGCACCCATCTGAGCCTGCGAGTGGGTTTCAGCGGGGCACTCGAATACGGCTTACCCCGGCTGGAGCTGCTGTGCTGGCACGGTGCGGTCGAGGCTCGACGCTTGATCGCTCATGAGTGGCTCCCGGCAGAGGAGTCAGGCAACGGCCGCGCACTGCGTGATTCGGCTGTAGCAGGCATGGTGGATCTGGCGGCATTACAGATCAGCCGGTTATCCAGAGACGACGACTATCTCGGCGGTCTGATAAGCGTCACACCCGCCCAGAGCGATCGACAGCACGGCTTGCAGGCGGTTGATCAATTGCTGTTCGAGCATCGTCTGAATCAGACAGATCGACCGCATCTGCTGAAACTGGCCGAAACGCCCATCACCGAGCGGCTGGAGCAGGCGCTGCTGAAGTTTGCCGAACGCCCGGCACTGTCCGTTCGCAACCAGACGCTCAGCTATCGGCAACTGCACGCGCAGAGTCTCGTCATCCAGCGCTTGCTGCGGCCATTGCTGGCGCACGCGAAAGCTGACACACCTGCGGTGATTGGTATCTGCCTGCACAAGTCTGCCGAGCTGTATGCGGGCATCCTCGCGGTTCTGGGTTGCGGTGCAGTTTACCTGCCGCTTGATCCCGACCAGCCTGTGCAGCGTCAGCAGTACATTCTGGAAAACTCGGGGGCGATGCTGTTGCTGCACGATGGCTCGCACCCGCTGGCAGCTGCCGAGTTTCCAGCGCTGGATATCGCTGCGGTGCCTGTAGAGGAGAGCGCTTCAGCCCCTGTACTCATTCCTGCCGATCAGGATGCGCCCTGCATGGCGCTGTACACGTCGGGCACCACCGGGCAGCCGAAAGGCGTGTTGCTCAGCCAGCGCAATCTCAGCCACTTCACCGCCTGGTATGCCGAGTATGTGAGCCTGAACGAACACAGCCGGGTGCTGCAATTCTCTACGCTGAGTTTCGACTCATCGATCATCGACATTTTCCCCACCTGGCTCAGTGGTTCCGAACTGGTGGTCCCCGATGAAGACCAGCGGCGAGATCCGTTGCAGTTGGTCCGCGTGCTGCAGCAAGGCGTCACCCATGCATTCCTGCCGCCGGCGCTGCTGAGCATCCTGCCGTTGGATCAGCCGCTGGGGCTTGAGCATGTCATGACCGGAGGCGACGTCTGTGAGCCGCATGTGATTGCGCAACTCACCGGGCAATGCCATTTCCACAACCTGTACGGCCCTACCGAAGCCACGGTGTTGGTCACCGCCTGCGAGTTCGAAGCGTCCAGCAGCAACCGCCATCTGGGCCGACCGATCGCCAACAGCCAGGCGTGGATTCTGGACGAGCAATTGCAGCCCGTGGCCGAGCAGACTCAAGGGGAGCTGTACATCGTCGGCCCCGGTGTGTGCCTGGGCTATGTGAATAATCCCGAGCTTACCGCCGAGCGTTATGTGTGGCTGACGAAACCGGATGGGCAACTGATGCGTGCCTACCGTACCGGCGACATGGCCAAGTGGACGGCTGACGGCATCGTCCTGAGCGGACGTCGTGATCATCAGGTGAAAATTCGCGGCTTTCGGGTCGAGCCGGAGGAGATCGAGCATTGCCTGCGCGACAGCGGACTGTATCGACAGGTTGCCGTGGTGATCGATGGGCAGCGACGAATTCTGGCGTTTCTCGCTCAACCGTATATTGAGCATGACGAACAGGCGCTAAAGGCGCATGTACAACGCCTGCTGCCTGATTACATGCATCCCGCCGTCTACACGATGTTGCCCGGCATGCCATTCGCCAGCAACGGCAAAGTCGATCGCAAAGCGCTTCTGGAAATACCGCTGAGCTTTATCGGGCAGCACACTCGTCGCCTGCCCGAGACCGAGCATGAACAGGCACTGCTGGAGCTATGGGGCGAGCTGTTGGAGCTGCCGCCAGACGACATCTCGACTGACGAAAGCTTTTTCAATCTCGGTGGTCACTCGATCCTGCTGTCGCGCCTGTTGCTGGGGGTTCGTGAACGCTTTGGGCGCAGCATTCCCATCAATCGTTTTATAGAAGCACCGACGGTGCTGACGCTGGCCAGCCTGATCGACAGCGACGGCACATCGGCGGGTGTCCTCAGTGCTCAGGCCCTGCTGGATGCGAACCCGGACTTGCAGCTGACTACATTGCCCGTCAGCAGGCTGGGTGATGTTCATAAAGTGATCGTCACGGGTGCCAACGGCTTTCTGGGTGTGCATATCGTCGAAGCGCTGCTCAACTGGGGGGCGACAGAGATCGCCTGCCTGGTGCGAGAGACTGCAGGGCAAAGCGCACAGCAGCGCTTCGTACATGCCCTGCGGGAAAATCGTCTGGATCACCTGGACCTTAGTCGCGTGAAGGTTTACCCCGCTGACCTGACAAAGCCTCGGTTGGGGGTCAGTGAAGCGGTGTATGAACGACTGGACCTCGAGTTTGGTGCGCTGGTGCACAACGCTGCCAATGTGAACCATGTTCAGGACTATGAAACCTTGGTCAAAGACAATGTGGCCCCGGTCTTTGAATGCCTGAAGCTGTGTGAGGGGCGCAGTAAAAAGATCTTCAATTTCGTTTCGACGCTGTCTGCCTGTAGCGCCATGGATGCCGCCGGCAATGTGCTTGAGCAACCCGCTGCCGCCACCCCACCGATCTACATCAAGAACGGCTACAACCTCTCCAAGTGGGTGGCTGAGCGCATCCTGCAATGTGCCCGAGACCAAGGTGCGTGGGTGAATATCTATCGCCCCGGCAACATCGCGTTCAATAGCGTTACCGGCGTGTGTCAGCCACAGAAAAACCGCTTGATGCTGATGCTCAAGGGCTCGCTGCAATTGGGTCAGGTTCCGGCATTCGCCATCAACTTCGACCTGATGCCAGTGGACTTTCTGGCGCGCTTCATCGGCTTCCATGCCAGTCGTTACCAGCCAGAGCACGCCGTTTTCAATCTGCATAACCCCGAGCCGTTGAGCTGGAGCGACTACGCGCACGCCTTCCGCGAGGCTGGGTGTCAGTTCGAGCTGGTCAGCATTGAGCAATGGCAGGCGCAACTCAGGCGCGTCGACAGCGAGAATGCGCTGTTTGGTGTGCTGGGGTTCTACCTGGACGGGTTTGAAGAAGACATCGGCGACATCTCGATGATCGAGCACCGCAACACCCTGAACGGCATTCGTCGCATGGGCGAGCAATACCCGCTGAAAACGCCGGCGTTGCTGCGCAGGGGCTGCGATTACCTGAGAGAAATCGATTTCATCTGAGCCACTACCCACTGAGATAAATGGAGAACGACATGAACACACTTCACAGCAATCTGAAACCCGACACCCTCATCAAGAACCCGGTGTCTTGCCGAGTGGTTTCGGCCGTGGAAGTCCCCGGTGATGCGTCCAGCGTGTGGGCTGTCGTCGGCAATTTCGGTGGTTTCCAGGCGTTCATACCGGCACTGGAGAGCACTGAGGTCACCGGCGAAGGTCACGGCTCGGTTCGCAGGAAGCTGTTCAAGGATGGCAACGTGGCCATCGAACAACTGAACTCAAGGGACGATCAAGCGCTTTATATGACCTGGTCATTGATCCACACCAGTTTGCCGGTCAGCAATCTGTGGGCGGCAATGACTGTTGAAGCCACAGGTAGCGGCGATACCTGCATCGCCAGTTGGACGATTGTTGCAGACCCTGTTGAGGGAGGGCCTGAGGGGGATGCATTTGAGGCGTTTCTTCAGGGGTTTGCAGATGGCGCAATGAGTAACGTGCGCAGCCTGTTTGGCTGAGTGATGCGACAGCACAGCAGCCCGCTCGGAGCGAATGCCGAGCGGGCTTTTTTATTGACCCGTAACGACAAAACCCCTCATCGCGTAAGCGATGAGGGGTTTCGGAATTCAATCTTGACGATGACCTACTCTCACATGGGG
>NZ_FNJH01000004.1:0-343348 GCF_900103225.1 Pseudomonas congelans
GTTACATCTTTGATTTCTCGCGGAGTAACTTGGGTTGCTGATAATCTGTTGACTTCAGTCTGACACCACAAGCACCCACACGAATTGCTTGATTCAGTTGTTAAAGAGCGATTGGTTAAGACCTTTCGTCTCAACCGAGGCGCGCATTCTACAGCGTCCTCTGTATCTGTCAAGCGGTTATTTTAAGAAGTTTTCAAAGTTTCCTTTGCAACTTCAACCACTTGCGCTGCGATCAACTCTTGAGTTGCTCATCAGCGGGAGGCGAATTCTACAGCGTTACAACCGCGTGTCAAACTCTTTTTCCTCACCACTGTCGATCAATCCAGACCCGACCTCCTTCCTCGCTGACTCTTCACTCTAAAACCTTGCAAACTATTGATCTACAAGGCTTTTTCGTTTCCGTCTGCGCCGGAAGTGGGGCGAATTATAGACACCTGACAGAGGGCGTCAACCGTTAATTTAAAAAATCTTCGCCCTGCTTTGCGACGCCCCTGTAAACACGGGAGATCCTCTTTAAAGACGATCTCCCTTCCGTAGAATTTACAGGCTCGGAAAGGCAAATTGCGACGCTTCGTGGCTAGCACGTTGCGGCCAGCGCTGAGTAATGGCCTTGCGACGGGTATAGAAGCGCACACCATCGGGACCGTACGCATGCAGGTCGCCGAACAGGGAACGCTTCCAGCCACCAAAGCTGTGATAAGCCACCGGTACTGGCAGCGGAACGTTGACCCCGACCATCCCCACTTCAATTTCGTCGCAGAACAGACGCGCCGCTTCGCCATCGCGGGTAAAGATGCAGGTGCCGTTGCCGTATTCGTGATCGTTGATCAGTTGCATGGCCTGCTCAAGGCTGTCCACACGCACGATGCACAGCACCGGCCCGAAAATCTCTTCTTTATAGATACGCATCTCTGGCGTCACGCGATCGAACAGGCAGCCACCCATGAAGAAGCCCTGTTCGTGCCCGGCAACCTGAAGATTGCGCCCATCGACCACCAAGGTTGCGCCCGCTTGCACACCGTCTTCTATATAGCCGCCGACCTTGTCGCGATGCTGCCCGGTGACCAGTGGCCCCATGTCCAGGCCACAGGTCGTGCCCGCACCGATCTTCAGGCTCTGGATTTGCGGAACCAGCTTGGCCACCAATGCATCAGCGATCTGATCGCCAACGCACACCGCGACCGAGATCGCCATGCAACGCTCGCCGCAGGACCCGTAAGCAGCGCCCATCAAGGCACTCACGGCATTGTCCAGATCGGCATCCGGCATCAACACCGCATGATTCTTGGCGCCACCGAGGGCCTGAACGCGCTTGCCCCGCGCTGCGCCTTCCTTATAGATGTACTCGGCAATAGGCGTAGAACCGACGAAGCTGAGCGCCTTGACCTCCGGCGCTTCGATCAGCGCATCGACCGCGACCTTGTCACCGTGAACCACATTGAGCACACCCTTCGGCAGCCCCGCCTCATGCAGCAGTTCGGCAATCAACAGCGTTGAACTGGGATCGCGCTCCGAAGGCTTGAGGATGAAGCAGTTACCGCACGCAATGGCCAGCGGGTACATCCACAGCGGCACCATCGCCGGGAAGTTGAACGGGGTAATACCGGCAACGATACCCAGCGGTTGAAAGTCAGACCACGCATCGATGTTCGGCCCGACGTTGCGGCTGTATTCACCCTTGAGCACTTCAGGTGCAGCACAGGCGTATTCGACGTTTTCAATGCCGCGCTTCAGCTCGCCCGCCGCATCTTCGAGGGTCTTGCCGTGTTCTTCACTGATCAATTGGGCAATGCGTGCCTCGTTCTGCTCAAGCAGTTGTTTGAAACGGAACATCACCTGAGCACGCTTGGCCGGCGGCGTATTGCGCCACGCCGGAAAGGCAGCCTTGGCCGAGTCGATTGCCTTCTGGACTGTTTCGCGATCGGCCAGCGCTACGGTGTGGATAACCTGCCCGGTCGACGGGTTGAACACATTGGCGCTACGACCTTCAGCAGAAACGAACTCGCCGTGGATCAGGTGTTGAATGCTGCTCATGGAAAACTCCGGATAAAGGCAACGGGCGTGAGTCAGCTCACACCCGATGCGATAAAGGCACGTATATAAGAAGAGAGACTGCCAGCGCGGTCAGTCGATCAGATTCAGGGTTTCGCCGACGGCATCGAACAATCGATCCAGATCCTGCGCCTGGCTGTTGAAGGTCGGCCCGAATTGCAGGGTGTCACCGCCAAAGCGCACGTAGAAACCGGCTTTCCACAGCTTCATGCCCGCCTCGAAGGGCCGCACGATGGCATCCCCGTCACGCGGTGCGAGCTGGATGGCACCCGCCAGACCGTAATTGCGGATATCGACCACGTTTTTCGCGCCCTTGATACCGTGCAGCGCACGTTCAAAATGCGGCGCGACTGCGGCGGCCTGCTGCACCAGATTCTCCCGTTGCAGCAGTTCAAGCGCCGCCAGCCCGGCCGCACACGCCACAGGGTGAGCGGAATAGGTGTAGCCGTGAGGGAATTCGACGGCGTACTCCGGCGTCGGCTGATTCATGAACGTTTGATAGATCTCGCTGCTGGCGATTACCGCGCCCATGGGGATAGCGCCATTGGTGATCTGCTTGGCGATGCACATCAGGTCAGGCGTGACACCGAAACTATCGGCGCCAAACATCGAGCCCGTACGACCGAAGCCGGTGATGACTTCATCGAAGATCAGCAGGATATTGTGCTGATCACAAATCTCACGCAGCCGCTTGAGATAGCCTTGCGGTGGAACGATCACACCGGCCGAGCCCGACATGGGTTCGACGATCACTGCAGCGATGTTTGACGCATCATGCAACTCGATCAGCTTGAGCATCTCGTCAGCCAGCGCGATACCGCCCGCCTCGGGCATGCCCTTCGAGTACGCATTGCTGGCCAGCAGGGTATGCGGCAAGTGGTCGACATCCATCAACTGGCCGAACATCTTGCGGTTGCCATTCACTCCACCCAGGCTGGTGCCCGCCACATTCACGCCGTGATAGCCGCGTGCCCGACCAATCATCTTGGTCTTGGTCGCCTGGCCTTTCAGCCGCCAGTAGGCACGCACCATCTTAACCGCCGTATCCGCGCACTCGGAACCCGAGTTGGTATAGAAGACGTGGTTGAGATTGCCCGGCGTCAGGTCGGTAATCTGTTCTGCCAGCTGGAACGAAAGGGGGTGCCCGAACTGAAAGCCCGGCGAGTAATCCAGCACACCCAGCTGCCGGGACACGGCTTCCTGAATTTCCTTGCGCGTGTGCCCGGCGCCACATGTCCATAGGCCTGAGAGTGCATCGTAGATCCTGCGTCCCTTGTCGTCTGTCAGATAGCTGCCATGCGCGGCCACGACCATGCGCGGGTCGCGCTGGAAATTTCGATTCGCGGTGTAAGGCATCCAGTGAGCATCGAGCTTCAACTGACGGGTGACAGGCACATCGGACACTTCGAACATATTCATGGGAGCAAGCCTCGCAGGCGCTGAACGATCAGTCATTGCAGCTAAGGTGCCACGCGGATAAAGTTCATAAAACCCGACTTTTACGATCTTTGGTTTGGTAATTACTAAACAATGAATATCCGTCGTTCCGATCCCGTGTCGCAGGTCAGTGATTTTGATATCCGCTTGCTGCGCCTATTCAAAAGCGTTGTCGAGGCGGGTGGCTTTTCTGCGGCTGAAAGCGTGCTCGGCATTGGCCGATCAGCGATCAGCCAGCAGATGAGCGATCTGGAACAACGCCTCGGCCTGCGTCTGTGCCAGCGAGGACGCGCCGGTTTTTCGCTGACCGACGAAGGGCGCGAGGTCTATCAGTCGTCGCTGCAACTGCTCAGCGCCCTGGAAAGTTTCAGGACAGAGGTCAACGGCCTGCACCAGAACCTGCGCGGCGAACTGAACATCGGCCTGACCGACAATCTGGTCACCCTCCCCCACATGCGCATCACCCACGCCCTGGCTCGACTGAAAGAGCGCGGGCCGGGCGTGCACATCAACATCCGCATGATTGCCCCCGCCGAAGTAGAGCGCGGTGTACTCGACGGCGGCCTGCATGTCGGTGTCGTGCCGCAGGCCAGTGCTTTGCCGGGGCTTGAGTATCATTCTTTATACAGCGAGCGCTCGCTGCTCTACTGCGCGGTCGGGCACCCCCTGTTTTACGCCGACAATGCCGCGCTGGATGACGCACGCCTCGCACAACAGGAAGCCATCGCTCCGACCTTTCGCCTGCCCAACGATGTTCAGGACCACTATCAGGCACTGACCTGCACGGCCAGCGCGTCTGACCGGGAAGGTATCGCCTTCCTGATTCTGACCGGTCGCTACATAGGCTACCTGCCCGATCATTACGCCAACGCCTGGGTGCAGGAAGGCAGGCTGCGCGCATTGAAACCGGATTCGAAGTTCTACGACCTCAACCTGGTGACCGTCACCCGCAAAGGCCGGCGCCCTCATTTGGTGCTGGAGAGCTTTTTGGAAACACTTGCCGCTACCCGATGACACATTTCTGCCCGGTAACTGGCCGCTTCGACGACGCTGCAGCGCGGGTTGAAAGCGCTATCAAGCTGATATTTATTGAAATAACCGGACTCAAATAAAAATAACCTGAGCAACTGGACAGTTTTTTGCAGTAGTCCCGAACAACGACACGCCAGCACATGGCATTTCCCCGTCCGAGACCTCGCCATGCAGCCTGAAACATTCGACAACGATGATCTGATCTACGGCCTGAACGACCGCCCCAAACCCTGGACGGCCATTTTGGCAGCGTTCCAGCACGTTCTCGCCAGCTTCGTGGGGATCATCACTCCGCCCCTGATCATCGGCTCGACCCTCGGCCTGACCCAATACATGCCGTACCTGATAAGCATGGCCTTGATGGTCTCGGGCACCGGTACTTTCATCCAGGCGCGCCGCCCGTTCGGTATCGGCGCGGGCATGATCTGCCTGCAAGGCACCAGCTTCGCGTTCCTGGGCGCCGTGTTGTCCGCAGGCTTTCTGGTCAAGCAGCGCGGCGGCAGCCCGGAGGACATCATGGCGATGATCTTCGGCGTGTGCTTTTTCGGTGCGCTGGTGCAGATCGCACTAAGTCGCTGCATTAGCCAGTTGCGAAGGGTCATCACGCCGCTGGTGACCGGCATTGTCATCACGCTGATTGGTGTGAGCCTGATCAAGGTGGGCGTGACAGACCTGGGCGGCGGCTTCAACGCGCCGGACTTCGGCGCCCCGGTGAATCTGGCGCTGGGCGCGTTCGTGCTGGCCGTGATCATTGTGCTCAATCGCTCGACTACGCCCTGGGTACGTTTGTCAGCCATCATCATCGGCCTGGCGGTCGGCAGTCTGGCCGCGTGGTTCAGCGGCAAACTGGTGCCGCAACCCCTTCACGACCTGCCATTGATCAGCGTTCCGATGCCCTTCCGCTTCGGCTTCAATTTCGACTGGAGCGCTTTCCTGCCTGTCGCGCTGATTTATCTGATCAGCAGCATCGAAACGGTCGGCGACCTGACCGCCAATTGCATGCTCGCGCGCCAGCCCATCAGCGGACCGAGCTACCTGGCACGCCTCAAGGGCGGCGTACTGGGCGATGGCGTCAGCTGCATGATCGCCGCGACCTTCAGCGCATTTCCCAATACCACCTTTGCGCAAAACAACGGTGTGATCCAGTTGACCGGCGTTGCCAGTCGCTATGTCGGGCTGTACATCGGCGCGGTGCTGTTCGTGCTCGGGCTTTTTCCACACATTGGTGCCATCGTTCAGCAGATCCCTAAGCCGGTGCTCGGCGGCGCAACGCTGGTCATGTTCGGCAGCGTCGCGGCGGCCGGTGTACGCATTCTGGCCCAGTCGCCGCTCGACCGACGCAGCATGCTGATCATTGCGACGTCATTGGGTGTCGGTCTGGGCATTGCGTCGCAGCCTGCGCTGCTGCATCAATTGCCGAAACTGGTGCAGAACCTGTTCGATTCGGCCATCACCAGCGGCGGTATCACGGCCATTGTCATGTGCCTGCTGATTCCGGAAAGCAAAGTCGCCGCCGCTACGACCGACGACGTGCCGGAACCCGAACCTGTGGAGCAACCACGATAACTTTGCATGCCGCGCCCGCACCGACGCTTGCGAGATGCTCGCCGGTGCGCTATCTGTTCATCCGTCGCGCCCTACGACCTGTCCGGAATTGCCCATGACCCTTGAAGTCCCCGCACACAGCGCTCACGTCACCAAGCCTGCAAGCCGTATTCGTCAGAAGAACGAAGAAGCGATCATTCAGGCGGCAGAAGATGAATTTGCCCGCCACGGTTTCAAGGGCACCAGCATGAACACCATCGCGATCAAGGCCGGGCTGCCAAAAGCCAATCTGCATTACTACTTCACCAACAAACTCGGCCTGTATGTCGCGGTGCTCAGCAACATCATCGATTTGTGGGACAGCACCTTCAACCACCTCAGCGTCGAAGACGACCCGGCAGAGGCGCTGGCCCGCTATATTCGCGCCAAGATGGAGTTCTCGCGCCGCCAGCCACAGGCCTCGCGGATCTTCGCCATGGAAATCATCAGCGGTGGCGAATGCATGAGCGAGTACTTCAGCCAGGATTACCGCCTGTGGTTCCAGGGCCGGGCCGCGGTCTTTCAAGCCTGGATCGACGCCGGCAAGATGGACCCCGTTGACCCGGTGCACCTGATCTTCCTGCTATGGGGCAGCACCCAGCACTATGCCGACTTCGCCTCGCAGATCTGTCGCGTCACCGGTCGCTCCCGACTGACGCGCCAGGACATGGATCAGGCCAGCAACAATCTCATTCGAATCATCCTCAAAGGTTGTGGGCTCACGCCGCCAGCCTTGTAGAATCGTCGCCTGGACGTCAGCTGGACACACGCATGCCTTTTACCCTGGTCGGCCCTTGCGAGTTTCGTGAAGAAATCCGCAAGAGCCGCTTCATCACCCTTGCCGCCCCCATCGCCAGCCCGACCGACGCACAGGCGTTCATCGAGCAACACAGTGACCTGAATGCCACTCACAATTGCTGGGCCTGGAAGCTCGGTGGTCAGTATCGCAGCAACGATGACGGCGAACCGGGCGGCACTGCAGGCAGGCCGATTCTGGCCGCCATCGAAGCGCAGGCGTTCGATCAGGTCGTGGTGCTGGTGATCCGCTGGTACGGCGGCATTCAACTGGGGACAGGCGGCCTGGCCCGCGCCTATGGCGGCGGTGCCAACAAATGTCTGCAACAGGCCGAGCGTCTGCCGCTGATCCAGCGCGCGTCGTTCCACCTTGAATGCAGCTTCAGTGAGCTGGCGCTGGTCAAGCTGCGTCTCGGCGAATTGAACGGTCTTGTGGAAAGCGAAAACTTCATGGCCAACGGTGTGCAGATGTCCATCGCCATCGGCCCCGAGCACACCGACACCCTGCAGCGCCAACTGGCCGATCTGAGTCGCGGCAGAATCCTTCTGCACGCAGCGCCGGAGCAGTAGCCGGAGCCTTTGCGCAACATGTCAAAACTGCCCACATCTACTGTGCATCCGGCTGTGGATAAGCTGAGCACACTCCACCGCGAGCCTTGCCGGGCTTGCGTTTCAGGCGAATGATCGTTTTTTGAGCAATTGCCGTGCGTGGATCCATAAAGAGTGCAAAAACAGCCTGTTAGCGCTTCTTAGTGCCTTTGGATGTTAACCGCCGCCGCATTATTCTCACTCAACGCGCTTGCGCACAGTATCTGTGGAAGAACCTGTGGATAACAGGTGCAAGGGTCGCGCATTGGTTCAGCGCACCGCCCTCCACGTCCGCTGTACATTTTTTGTTCAAATCAAAGAGCCACATTGGCCCGCGTTCAACATGCACGCCCCGAACTGGTGCTGGAACGAGCGCGCTCGATGGGCGAAGGCCGGTGACAGGGCCGAAAACTCAGTGCCTGGCCTTGATTCCGCGTGCCGGATGCGAATCCTGACTCCTTGGCCAGGATTTTGCTTTATCCACACGCGACCCACTTCTGCCTCAGAGCCTTTCATGTCAAACCACGCGATACCTGCGCGCCTGCAACTGCGCCACATCACCAAACGGTATCCCGGCTGCCTGGCCAACGACTCCGTCGACCTGACGATTCAGCCCGGAGAGATTCACGCCCTGCTGGGTGAAAACGGTGCGGGCAAAAGCACGCTGATGAAGATCATCTATGGCGTGACGCAGCCCGACGCCGGGACGATCATCTGGCAAGGCCAGGCGCAGACCATGCGCAATCCGGCGCAGGCCAGAAGCCTGGGCATCGGCATGGTGTTCCAGCATTTTTCGCTGTTCGAAACCCTCAGCGTCGCGCAAAACATCGCGCTGGCCATGGGCGCAGCGGCAGGCACGCCCAAACAACTGGAGCCGCGCATCCGTGAGGTCTCACAACGCTACGGCATGGCGGTGGAACCCCAGCGGCTGGTCCACAGCCTGTCGATTGGCGAGCGGCAGAAAGTCGAGATCATTCGCTGCCTGATGCAGGACATTCGCCTGTTGATCCTCGACGAACCCACGTCGGTGTTGACGCCCCAGGAAGCCGAGGAGCTGTTCGTGACCCTGCGCCATCTGGCTCGAGAAGGCTGCAGCATTCTGTTTATCAGTCACAAGCTGGGCGAGGTGCGCGCGCTGTGTCACAGCGCAACCGTGCTGCGCAACGGCAAGGTCTCCGGGCACTGCATTCCCGCTGAATGTTCCGATCTGGAACTGGCGCGCTTGATGGTCGGTGATGCCGAAGGGCTGACCGCGCAGTATGAGAAAGTCAGCGGCAGCACAGTCTTTTTGCGCATCGACAAACTGTCCTGGCACAACCCGGACCCGTTCGGCTGCTCACTCAAAGACCTCAGTCTGGAAGTACGCAGCGGCGAAATCGTCGGTATCGCAGGCGTAGCCGGGAATGGTCAGGATGAATTGCTGGCGCTGCTCAGCGGCGAACAGACCTTGCCGCACGCCCAGGCGGCGACCCTGCGTTTTGAGGATGCCCCGGTCGGCAACCTGCGCCCCGATGCGCGGCGCAAGCGTGGCTTGGCTTTCGTCCCGGCCGAGCGCCTGGGACATGGCGCAGTGCCGGAACTCAGTCTTGCCGACAACGCGCTGCTTACCGCCTTCCAGCAAGGGCTGGTGAGCAATGGCCTGATCCAGCGCAGCAAGGTGCGCGCACTGGCTGACGAAATCATTCGGCGCTTTGCAGTCAAGACGCCGGATGCACTGGCCCCGGCGCGCAGTCTGTCGGGCGGCAACCTGCAGAAATTCATTCTCGGTCGGGAAATTCTGCAAAAGCCGAAACTGTTGATTGCCGCGCATCCCACCTGGGGCGTGGATGTCGGCGCTGCGGCGGCGATCCATCGGGCGCTGATTGCCTTGCGCGACGCCGGGGCCGCGATTCTGGTGATCTCCGAAGACCTGGACGAATTGTTCCAGATCAGCGACCGACTCGCCGCCCTGAGCGGCGGTCAGCTTTCCGACCTTATCCCTACTGAACAGACCAGCACCGTGCAAATCGGCGGCTGGATGGCGGGACAGTTCGATCATTCTCAAACCCAAGCCCACGTGCCTGGTTAACGGAGCAAAACATGCTGCTTTCTCTGGAACCGCGCGGCCAGCAATCGCGCGCGATGTTGTGGTGCTCCCCTTTACTGGCTGCGGTGCTGACCCTGGTCTGCGGTTCGCTGCTGTTCATCGGTCTGGGCCTGAACCCTGTGGTGACACTGCACACCTTGCTGATCGCGCCGGTCAGCGACTGGTACGGCCTGTCGGAATTGATGGTCAAGACCCTGCCGATTCTGCTCTGCGCGCTGGGTCTGGCGGTCGCCTATCAGGCGCGCATCTGGAACATCGGTGCGGAAGGCCAGTTGCTGCTCGGCGCATTGGCGGGCAGTGCCGTGGCGGTAAATATCATCGAGATGGAAAGTCGTTGGGCGCTGGTCATGGTGTTGCTGGCCGGCACCCTCGCCGGCGCTGCCTGGGCGGGCGTGACCGCCTGGCTGCGCACGCACTTCAACGCCAATGAAATCCTCACCAGCATCATGCTCAATTACATCGCCCTCAACTTGCTGCTGTATTTCGTCCATGGGCCGCTCAAGGACCCGGCCGGCATGAACTTCCCGGAGTCAGCGACCTTCGGCGACGCCAGCCGCCTGCCGCTGTTGATGGAGGATGGCCGCGCGCACATCGGCGTGTACTTTGCCCTGTTCGCGCTGGTCGCGGTCTGGGTGTTGCTGCAACGCAGCTTTGTCGGCTTCCAGATCAAGGTGCTGGGCCTGGACAAGCGAGCGGCTGGCTTCGTCGGCTTTCGCGAAAAACGCCTGGTGTGGCTGGTGCTGTTGATCAGTGGCGCACTTGCCGGGCTGGCGGGCGTGTCGGAAGTGGCAGGGCCGATTGGCCAACTGGTGCCGCAGGTCTCGCCAGGTTATGGCTA
Source organism: Pseudomonas congelans (assembly GCF_900103225.1). GTDB lineage: Bacteria > Pseudomonadota > Gammaproteobacteria > Pseudomonadales > Pseudomonadaceae > Aquipseudomonas > Aquipseudomonas congelans. The sequence continues at coordinate 10,413 of NZ_FNJH01000004.1, forward strand.
TGCCGCGATCACCGTGGCCTTTCTCGGCCGCCTCAACCCCATCGGCATTCTGTTCTCCAGCCTGCTGATCGCCCTGCTGTATCTGGGTGGGGAAAGTGCGCAAATGACCTTGAACCTGCCGTTGGCAATCACGCAACTGTTTCAGGGGATGATGCTGTTTTTCCTGCTCGCCTGCGATGTGCTGATTCTCTACCGCCCACGTCTGAAACTGCACTGGGCCAAGCGCCAGATGACACCCGTCACAGGAGCCGCATGATGGATATCGACCTGCTGAGCAATATTTTCTACGCCATGGTCCGTTGCGGAACCCCCTTGCTGCTGGTGGCGCTGGGCGAGCTGATCTGTGAAAAAAGCGGCGTCATCAACCTCGGTCAGGAAGGCATGATGCTGTTCGGCGCAGTGATCGGTTTCATCGTCGCCCTGAACACCGGCAACCTCTGGCTGGGCGTGCTGCTGGCGATGCTCGCAGGCATGCTGCTCTCGGCGCTGTTTGCCCTGGTGGCGCTGGTGTTCAACGCCAATCAGGTCGCGACCGGGCTGGCGCTGACCATCTTCGGCGTCGGCCTTTCCAGCTTCGTCGGGGCCGCCTGGGTCGGCAAACCGTTGAGCGGTTTCGAACCGGTCGCCATCCCGTTGCTTAGCAACATTCCACTGATCGGCCGCATGCTGTTTGCCCAGGACCTGCTGGTCTACCTGTCTTTCGCCTTGTTCGCGCTGGTCGCCTGGGCACTGCTGAAAAGCCGCGTCGGGCTGATCATCCAGGCCGTCGGCGAAAACCCTGACGCCGCCAGCGCCATGGGCTTGCCGGTGCTGCGCGTGCGCACCCTCGCAGTGCTGTTCGGCGGCGCAATGGCCGGGCTGGCCGGGGCTTATCTGTCACTGGCCTACACGCCGATGTGGGCAGAAAACATGAGCGCCGGACGTGGCTGGATTGCCCTGGCACTGGTGGTTTTCGCCAGCTGGCGCGTGTGGCGCCTGCTGCTCGGTGCCTACCTGTTCGGTCTGGCCAGCATTCTGCACCTGGTCGCGCAGGGCATCGGCCTGGCCATCCCGTCCAACCTGCTGGCGATGCTGCCTTATGTGGCTACCATCATCGTCCTCGTCCTGCTCTCCCGCGATGCTCTGCGCACCCGGCTGTATGCGCCGGTATCGCTGGGCCAGCCTTGGCGGGCGGGGCATTAAGGAGCTAGCGGCGCAGATGGTTGACGCAGAGCGTCACGAACGGCATTCCCACGCCGGAGCGTGAGGAACGATAATCCTGAAACTATCAGGCATGCCGTTCCAGTGATTCCCCTGAACGTTTTCGGCTCACCAAGATTCCAACAGGTCATGGGCAGGAGTACGCTGCAAGGTCGAAACTTTCGAGAGGCCTTGCTGGCACTGCCATGGAGTCTGTCTCTCAATCTGCCAAGGAATCATTCATGACCACTACCAAAAAAACCGCCCTCATCATCGGCGCCTCTCGCGGTCTGGGGCTTGGGCTGGTTCAGCGCTTGACCGAACAGGGCTGGCAAGTCACCGCCACCGTACGTGATCCGCAAAATGCCGAAAACCTGAAAGCAGTCGAGGGCGTGCGCATCGAAGCTGTGGATCTGGACGAAACGGCTTCGCTTGAAGTGCTGGTCCAGAAACTGCGCGGTGAGGTGTTCGACGTGCTGTTCGTCAACGCCGGCATCAGCGGCGCGGCACACCAGAGCGCTGCGAAGTCGACCGCTGCCGAGCTCGGGCAGTTGTTCCTGACCAACGCTGTGGCGCCGATTCGTCTGGCCGAGCGCTTCGTCGATCAAATTCGTCCCGGCACGGGCGTCCTGGCGTTCATGAGTTCGTGGCTGGGCAGCGTCACTTGCCCGGATGGCGCCAACCTTGCGCTGTACAAGGCCAGCAAAGCCGCGCTCAATTCGATGACCAATACCTTCGTCACCGAGCTGGGTGAGAACCGTCCCACCGTGCTGTCGATGCATCCTGGCTGGGTGAAGACCGACATGGGCGGCGAAAATGCCGCCATAGACGTCATGACCAGCACCACCGGGCTGGTCGAACAGCTCAATGCCTACGCCGGCAAAGGCGGCCATCACTTCATCGATTACCAGGGCAAGACGATTGCCTGGTAACCGGCCGCTCGACTAGAATCGCCGTCCTCCGCCGGGGCGCATCTGCCCCCGGCGACCCTGGATCAGCAGACAGGGCAACACTGAGCTGGCTAACCTGAACCTGTCTTTCAGAGGAGCCGGCCCATGCCCGCGATCCGTATCTGGTTGAAAAATCCCCTTGCCGTGTTTACTGCCAATGACCTGGACGCCCGTGGCGGTCTGGTAATTGAAGGCGGCGTCATCACTGAAGTGCTGGCCGCCGGGCAGCTCCCTTCGACACCTTGCACTCAGACATTCGATGCGAGCGAGCATGTGCTGCTGCCGGGGCTGATCAACACACACCATCACTTCTATCAGACCCTCACGCGGGCCTGGGCGCCGGTGGTCAATCAGCCGTTGTTCCCCTGGCTGAAGACCCTGTACCCGGTATGGGCGCGCCTGACGCCGGAGAAGCTCGCAGTCGCCAGCAAGGTGGCGCTGGCCGAGTTGTTGCTGTCCGGGTGCACGACCGCTGCCGATCATCACTATCTGTTTCCCGATGGGCTGGAACACGCTATCGATGTACAGGTGCAGAGCGTTCGGGAACTGGGCATGCGCGCGATGCTGACCCGTGGCTCGATGAGCCTGGGCGAAGCGGATGGAGGCTTGCCGCCGCAGCAAACCGTGCAGCAGGGTGAGGTGATTCTGGCCGACAGCCAGCGCTTGATCGAGACCTACCATCAACGTGGCGACGGCGCGCAGATTCAGATCGCCCTGGCGCCCTGCTCACCCTTCTCGGTCACCCCGCAGATCATGGCCGAGAGCGCAGCCATGGCGGAAAAACTCGACGTGCGCCTGCACACGCACCTGGCCGAAACCCTCGACGAAGAAGACTTCTGCCTGCAACGCTTCGGCCTGCGCACCGTGGATTATCTGGACAGCGTCGGCTGGCTGGGCCCGCGCACCTGGCTGGCCCATGGCATCCATTTCAACCCCGACGAAATCGCCCGTCTCGGCGCAGCAGGTACGGGCGTCTGTCACTGCCCAAGCTCTAACATGCGCCTGGCCTCCGGCATCTGCCCGACCCTGGACCTGCTCGCGGCGGGCGCGCCGTTGGGGCTTGGGGTCGATGGTTCGGCGTCCAACGACGCATCGAACATGATTCTGGAAACCCGCCAGGCGCTTTACCTGCAGCGTCTGCGCTACGGCGCCGAAAAAATCACCCCGCAGCTGGTGCTGGGCTGGGCCACCAAGGGGTCGGCGCAATTGCTGGGACGCACTGACCTCGGTGAACTGGCGGTGGGCAAACAGGCTGATCTGGCGTTGTTCAAGCTGGACGAACTGCGCTTTTCCGGCAGCCATGACCCGCTGTCAGCCCTGCTGCTGTGCGGCGCAGACCGTGCCGACCGGGTAATGATTGCAGGGCATTGGCGAGTGATCGACGGCCAGGTCGAAGGGCTGGACATCAAGCAACTGATTGCCGATCACAGCCAGGCCGCGCGGGAATTGATTCAGGGCTGAACGTGCGCAACGATACTCTCGACTATCGTGCGACGCTCCGCGTCGGCATGCCGTTCAGGACGCTCTGCGTCCTCTCGCTACGCCGAACGTGAGGACGATAGGCAATGAGCCTTAAAGCCCCAGACACGAGAGCATGATGAACGTCGCGAACAGCACGAAGTGGGTCATGCCTTCGATGGCGTTGGTTTCACCGTCGTTGAGGTTGATCGCGGACACCAGCAGGGTGATGAAGATCATCACGGTCTGCACCGGAGTCATGGCCATCTGGAAAGGCTGGCCACTGTAAAGCGCCATAGCTTCCATCACCGGAACCGTGAGGATCACGGTCGACAGCGAAGCGCCCAGAGCGATGTTGACCACCGACTGCATGCGGTTGGCCAGCGCGGCACGCAGGGCCGTGAGGATCTCGGGCGCGGCGGAGATGGCGGCTACCAGGATGGCGGTCATCACCGGCGGTGCACCGGTGCCTTCCAGTCCCAGGTCAACCGTCTTCGACATCACTTCGGCCAGCGCACCGATCACCACCACGCCGACAACCAGTGTGGCAATTGAGCGGGTCAGATTGACCGGCTCTGCATGTTCTTCAGCCGGACTGGAGCCCTGGCCCTGGCGTTTCTTCTTTTCCGGGTAGCTGTAGCTGAAAAAGTAACTGTGCGGCCCGACCTGCATGCGCAGGAACAGCGTGTAGAGCAGGATCATCGCGCCGATGGTGAACGCCGAATAGAGCTTCCAGTCACCTTTGGGAATGAACTCGGGTACGACCATCGAGACACCCATCGCGGTGAGGATCATCACGCTGTAGGTGCGCGCCGAATCGTCGTTGTACGACTGCTCGCCGTGCTTGATACCGCCCATCAGCGCCGCAAGACCGAGGATGCCGTTGATGTCGAGCATCACCGCCGAATAAATCGTGTCCCGCACCAGCGTCGGCGACGGCTCGTTGCTCATCATGATCGCCAGGATCACCACTTCGACCGTCACCGCCGACAGCGTGAGGATCATCGTGCCGTAAGGATCGCCGACCTTTTCCGCCAGCATCTCGGCGTGATGCGCAACGCGCATCGAGGCGCAGACGATGAAGGCGACCAGCGCCAGCCCCGACACCAGCGCAACGACCTGACCATTGCCTACCAGCACGTGCTCCAGTGGATAAGCGACGAACATGGCAATGATTGCCAGCAACAGAAACTTTTCTTGCTTGAGCAATGCGCCCATTTTTATTCCCCAAACCTTGCGACATCGCCGCGGATGTACATGAAGGTGGCCAACAGTGAAGGCTGTCAGAGTAGCGTGTGTGACAAAAGGTTTCATAAAATAGCCCGAATGAGAACGGCACTCACGCGTAAATGACTTTTGATCCCGTCGCCGCGATGTGAAATAGTGCCCGCCGTTTTCTTCGCGGCCTTCAGGGCGCGCCTGTTTTTCATGATTCCGCTTTGTTAGAAAGGACCTTTGCCATGCGTGCTTTTCGACTTCCGCATCTGCTGGCTTGCGGCCTGCTGACCCTGATCGCGACCCTCGCCCAGGCCGCACCTATCGACATCGATGACGGCCAACACAAAGTCCACCTGCCTGATACTCCCAAGCGTGTGGTGGTGCTGGAGTTTTCGTTTCTCGACGGGCTGGCATCGGTGGGCGTGACACCCGTCGGCGCGGCGGACGATGGCGATGCCAACCGCGTGCTGCCCAAGGTGCGCAAGGCCGTCGGTGAATGGCAGTCGGTGGGCCTGCGTTCGCAACCCAATATAGAAGTGATCGCGCGGCTCAAGCCGGACCTGATCATTGCCGACCTCGGTCGCCATCAGGCGCTGTACAACGACCTGGCCAGCCTGGCGCCGACGCTGATGCTGCCGTCACGCGGCGAGGATTATCAGGGCAGCCTGAAGTCTGCAGAACTGATCGGCGTCGCGCTGGGCAAGGGGCCGCAGATGCAGGCGCGCATCGCGGAAAACCGGCAGCACCTGAAGACCGTCGCCGAGCAGATTCCGGCCAACACCAACGTGCTGTTCGGCGTCGCCCGCGAAGACAGCTTCTCGGTCCATGGCCCGCACTCTTATGCAGGCAGCGTACTGCAGGCGATAGGTCTGAAAGTCCCGGAAGTGCGCAAAAACGCCGCGCCCACCGAATTCGTCAGCCTGGAGCAACTGCTGGCTCTGGATCCCGGCTGGTTGCTGGTCGGCCATTACCGCCGTCCGAGCATTGTCGACACCTGGAGCAAGCAGCCGCTGTGGCAGGTGCTGGGCGCTGTGCGTAACAAGCAAGTGGCCGAAGTGGATGGCGACAGCTGGGCGCGCAATCGCGGGATCATGGCCTCCGAGCAGATCGCCGACGATGCGCTTGCCGTGCTCAAGGGCGGCAAGGCCGTGCTGAACCCGTAAATGCGCCGCTGGCTGATGGCGGGCGTCATCACCGTGGCCTGCCTGGGACTGTTCTGGGTGTCGCTGTTCGCCCTTTCGTCGTTCAGCATTCGGCAGGTGGATGCCTGGAACGGACTGATAACGCAGGGCCGTGAGGGCGGCAATATTGCTTACATCGTTGCGCAACTGCGCGTGCCACGCGCCTTGTGCGCGGCACTGGTCGGTGCCTGCCTGGGCATGGCCGGCGCGCTGATGCAGGGCATCACCCGCAACCGTCTGGCCTCCCCGTCATTGTTTGGCGTTACCGCAGGCGCAGCCTTGGGGCTGGCGCTGTTTTCCACCGGCCTGGTCGCTCTGCCCTTCCCCGGTGGCGCCCTGCTGATGACCTGCCTCGGCGGTGCGCTGGCGTGGATCACCGTGTTCAGTCTCGGCGGTGCATGGTCACCCGCCACGGCTCAAGGCCGGCTGGTGCTGGCAGGCGTTGCCGTCGCAGCACTGTGCGCTGCATTGACCCGCCTCACAGTCATTCTCGTCGAGGCCCAGGCGCAAAGTGTCCTCAACTGGCTGGCAGGGTCACTGGCCAATGTCGGTGCCGCGCAGTTGCAACTGCTCTGGCCCTGCACGCTGATCGGCGTGGTACTGGCGATGGCCTGTGCACCGCGCCTGAACCTGATCAACCTCGGCGAAGACGCCGCGCGTTCGCTGGGCGTGCGTATCGGGGCGTTACGCCTGCTGGTATTCGTGGTCAGCCTGCTGCTGGTCGGCGCCAGTGTCTGCGCCGTCGGACCGATTGGCTTTGTCGGCCTGATCGCGCCGAACATCGCTCGCCAGTGGCTGGGCAATGACTACCGCTGGCTGATACCGATCAGCGCCGGCCTGGGCGCAGCCATCGTGCTGGCCTCGGACCTGATCAGCCGCGCCGTGGCCTTCCCCGTGGAAACACCGGCCGGGGTGGTGACGGCATTGATCGGCGCGCCGTTCTTTCTGTTTCTGGCGAGGCGTGCGCTATGAACCACCCCCGCTCAAGGTTGCTGCTGCTGATGACCCTGCTGGCACTCGCCCTGCTGCTGAGCCTCAGCGCCGGCACCGTGTGGCTGACACCCGGCGCCGTGCTCGATCACCTGATCGCCCATGACAGCAAGGACTTCGAGGTCTGGAATCATCGCCTGCCACGCGGCCTGATCGCGATCATGACCGGCTGTGCGTTCGGCCTGGCTGGCGCCATCGTGCAAGGCGTGATTCGCAACCCGCTGGCCTCGCCGGAAATCCTCGGCGTCACCCAGGGCGCCGGGCTGGCGTTGACCATTGCGATTATCGGCCTGCCGCAGTTACCGGTGTCCGCGCTGCCGTTTGTGGCGTGTCTGGGCGGCGCGGCGGGTGCGCTGCTGCTGGCGTTGTACAACACCGGCGTGCAGTTTTCCGGGGTGCGTTTTGCGCTGTCCGGGGTCGCGATTGCGGTGACGCTGTCGAGCATCACCGAATTCCTGATCCTGTCCAACCCGCTGGATATCAACACCGCCCTGCTGGCGCTGACCGGCAGTTTGTGGAGCCGCAACTGGCACCACGTTTTACTGGCTTTGCCGCTTCTGCTGCTGATCCCGCTCAGCCTGCTGCTGGCCAAACCGCTGAACCTGATCGGCCTGGGTGACGAGGCCGCGCAGAGCCTGGGTACCGGCCTCAAACGTACGCGCTGGCTGGCGATGGGCAGTGCCGTGCTGTTGACCAGCCTGGGGGTGGGCATTATCGGCCCGGTGAGCTTCGTCGGCCTGGTCGCACCACACATGGCCCGCCGTCTGGTCGGCGGTCATCATCAGTACCTGCTGCCCGCCTCGATGGTGCTGGGCGCGTTATTGCTGGTGCTCGCCGACACGCTGGGACGCACATTGATCGCCCCCAGCGAGATCCCTGCCGGGGTGCTCACAGCGGTGATCGGCGCTCCATACTTCCTCTGGCTGCTGGCCCGATTCAAAGGTTGATCCCATGACTGTTCTGAAGGCGCAGCAACTCGACATCGGCTACGGCGCAACGCGCATCGTGCAGGACCTGTCGTTCAGCCCGCCGCCTGCGCAGGTCACTGCGCTGATCGGTCCCAATGGTTGCGGCAAATCCACCCTGCTCAAGGCCTTCGCCCGGATTCTCACCCCGCAATCGGGCAGTCTCAGCCTGGATGGCACCGCCTACAATCAGCTGTCGGCCAACGAACTGGCGCGCAAGGTGGCCTTTCTGCCGCAAGTGCTGCCGATTCCCGAAGGCGTCAGCGTGCGCCAACTGGTGGCTTACGGCCGCAGTCCGCACAACAGTCTGTGGGGACGTCTGAGTGGAGCCGATCAGCACAGTGTCGATCAAGCCTTGCAGCGCATGGAGCTGGACACACTGGCCGAGCGCCCGCTGTCCGATCTGTCCGGCGGGCAACGACAACGCGCCTGGCTGGCGATGATCCTTGCGCAGGACGCGGCCATCGTTTTGCTCGACGAGCCTACGACCTATCTGGATATCAGCCATCAGGTCGAACTGCTGGACCTGATGCGTGAACTCAGCGCCGAAGGCAAGACGGTGATTACCGTGCTGCACGACATCAATCAGGCTTGCCGCTACGCCGACCATCTGGCGGTCATGCAGGGTGGACGTCTGATGACCTGCGGCGCGCCGGGCGATGTGCTGACGGCCGAGCTGGTCTGCCAGGTGTTCGATGTGCAAGTGCAGATCATGCGCGAACCCGTGGCAGGCACGCCGATGTGCATCGTCGAGCGCAGCACGCGCTGCACCAGTTAGCGGCGCAGCCCATCGCGCCTGCACCTTCGCGCTGCACTACGCGTTATACACAAGTCTGTTTTGGGTTCTGGCCGAAGGCCGTGGGAGCGAAAGGGTCGGCATATTCTCCGAAAATGCATCGCCTGAACGACCTCCTTCGCGGACAAGTCCGCTCCTACACATGCACTATTGCTACAGGGTGAAGCAAGCCAGCATCGTAAGTTGTCCTGTTGGTCAGTTATTTGCATTGTCGGGGTATGCACTCCAACAAGACCGCAAGGAGCTAAACCCGATGCACCTGACCAACCCACGTCGCCCCCTGAAAAAACTGCTGTGCGCCGTCGCCGCCGTTGTCGGCATCGGCTCCAGCCTGCTCGCCTCGGCAGCCGATCCGCTGAAAGTCGGATTCGTCTACATCGGCCCCATCGGCGACCACGGCTGGACCTATCAGCACGAGCAGGGCCGCCAGGCAATGGTCAAGGCGCTGGGTGACAAGGTCACCAGCAGCTATGTGGAAAACGTGCCGGAAGGCGCGGACGCCGAGCGGGTTATCCGCAACATGGCCAAGGGCGGTTATGACCTGATCTTCAGTACCTCGTTCGGCTACATGAACCCCACTCTGAAAGTCGCCAAGCAATTCCCCAAGGTGAAGTTCGAGCACGCGACCGGCTACAAGCAGGACAAGAACATGGGCACTTACCTGGCCCGCACCTATGAAGGTCGCTATGTAAGCGGTTACATCGCCGCGAAGATGACCAAGACCAAGAAGATCGGTTATGTCGCCTCGTTCCCGATTCCTGAAGTGCTGCGCGACATCGACGCCATCCAGCTGGCGCTGAACAAATACAACCCGGGCACCGAGATCAAAGTGGTGTGGGTCAACTCCTGGTTCGATCCGGGCAAGGAAGCCGATGCGGCCAACGCGCTGATCGATCAGGGCGTGGACGTAGTATTCCAGCACACCGACAGCCCTGCGCCGATCCAGACAGCCGAGCGTCGCGGCGTGTATGCCGTCGGTTATGCCTCGGACATGGCCCACTTCGGACCGAAAGCGGTGCTGGCCTCCATCGTCAACAACTGGGGGCCGCACTACATCCAGGCCGCCGAAGGCGCCATCGCGGGTACCTGGAAACCACAGGATTACTGGGGCGGCCTGAAAGAAGGAACGGTCGAATTGCCGATCAGCGACGTGGTGCCTGCTGACGTGAAGGCCGAGGCGCAGAAGATCATCGCCAGCATCGAAAGCGGCGAATTCCACCCGTTCACCGGCCCGATCAAGGACCAGAACGGCACCGTGAAAATCGCTGACGGCGTGGTCGCGACCAATGCCGAGCTGGCATCGATGAACTACTACGTCGAAGGCATCAAGGCCGAGCTGCCAAAGTAATACGGCCGCCGACTGCCTGATGATCGTGCCTGCCGCGCCAGGCACGATCATCGACACCCGACACTTCCCTTTCAGGACCGGTTAATGGACCAGCTTCCCGTCATCGACATTGCCCCGCTCTACGGCACGGACACTCAGGCCTGGCAGGATGTCGCCCGGCAAATCGACAGTGCCTGTCGGGAATGGGGCTTCTTTTACATCAAGGGCCACCCGATCAGTGCGCAACGCATCGAGCAGGTGCAATCGGCGGCAAGGGACTTCTTCGCCCGGCCGGCAGCTGAAAAGCTCCTGATCGATATCACCCAAAGCACGCATCATCGTGGCTACGGCGCCATCGCCACCGAACAACTGGACCCCAGCCTGCCCAGCGACCTCAAGGAAACCTTCGACATGGGCCTGCACCTGGATGCCCGTCATCCCGACGTGCTGGCGGGCAAACCGCTGCGCGGGCCAAACCGGCATCCGGACATTCCCGGCTGGGAAACCCTGATGGAGCAACACTATCTGGACATGCAGGCGCTGGCGCAAACCCTGCTGCGCGCCATGACCCTGGCGCTGGGCATCGAGCGCGATTTCTTCGATCAGCGCTTCAAGGACCCGGTCAGCGTACTGCGCATGATTCATTACCCGCCGCGTGATACGGCGACCTCAGCCGAGCAACAAGGCGCAGGTGCGCATACCGATTACGGTTGCATCACCCTGCTGCATCAGGACACGGCGGGCGGCCTGCAGGTACGTGATGTGCGTGGCGAATGGATCGACGCGCCACCGCTTGACGGCACCTTCGTGGTCAATCTGGGCGACATGATGGCGCGCTGGAGCAACGATCGTTATCTGTCCACTCCGCATCGGGTCATCAGCCCGCTCGGGGTTGATCGCTATTCCATGCCGTTCTTCGCCGAACCGCATCCCGACACGCGCATCGAATGCCTGCCCGGCTGCCAGAGCGAAGGCCAGCCGGCCCGCTATCCGGTGACCACCTGCGCCGAATTTCTGCTGTCGCGCTTCGCGGATACCTACGCTTATCGTCGCGAACAGGAGGCAAGTTGAACGTTCGGTCAGGTTTTACCCTGCGCAGCGACGTGCATCTGTAGAATGCCCGGGATCTGCACCTGATGAGAAAAGAATATGTACGACTGGTTGAACGCCCTGCCCAAGGCAGAACTGCACTTGCACCTCGAAGGCTCGCTGGAACCCGAGTTGCTGTTCGCACTGGCCGAGCGCAACAGGATTGCCCTGCCGTGGGATGACGTCGAAACCCTGCGCAAGGCGTATGCCTTCAACAACCTGCAGGAATTCCTCGACCTGTATTACCGGGGCGCAGACGTATTGCGCACCGAGCAGGACTTCTACGACCTGACCTGGGCTTACCTGCTGCGCTGCAAGGCACAGAACGTTATCCACACCGAACCGTTCTTCGATCCGCAAACCCACACAGACCGTGGCATCCCGTTCGAAGTGGTGCTGGCCGGGATTACCGGTGCGCTGAAAGACGGCAAGTCGAAGCTGGGTGTCGACAGCGGCCTGATCCTGAGCTTCCTGCGTCACCTGTCCCAGGAAGAAGCCGAAAAAACCCTCGATCAGGCGCTGCCGTTCCGTGATGCGTTCGTCGCCGTGGGCCTCGATAGTTCGGAGATGGGCCACCCGCCGAGCAAGTTCCAGCGTGTGTTCGATCGCGCGCGCGACGAGGGCTTCCTGACCGTGGCCCACGCCGGGGAAGAAGGTCCGCCGGAATACATCTGGGAAGCACTGGACCTGCTGAAGATCCAGCGCATCGACCACGGTGTTCGCGCCATCGAAGACGAGCGGCTGATGCAGCGCATCATCGACGAACAGATCCCGCTGACCGTCTGCCCGCTGTCCAACACCAAGCTTTGCGTGTTCGACGACATGGCCCAGCACAACATCCTCGACATGCTCGAGCGCGGCGTGAAGGTCACCGTCAACTCGGACGACCCGGCCTACTTCGGTGGCTACGTGACCGAGAACTTCCACGCGCTGTACACCCACCTGGGCATGACCGAAGACCAGGCCAAACGCCTGGCACAAAACAGCCTGGATGCACGACTGGTCAAGCCCTAGAGAGTGATTGAGCAGGCCACACCCATCGTTCTTCACGCTCCGCGCCACAGAGGACGCAGAGCGTCCCGAACTGCATGCAAACGCGGAGCATTGGCACGATAGTGGTGGCATGCCCATCGTTCCTCACGCTCCGCGTGGGAATGCCTTTCGCGACGCTCTGCGTCGCAAGAGGACGCGGAGCGTCCGGAACTGCATGCCAGCGCGGAGCATTGGCACGATAGGGACAGACCGCACCTGCCGGTCCAGTCAGGCCGCCGCCGCGATCTTGCTGATTTCCCGCTGCCCACTGGATGAGACCTGCAAGGTGCTGGACTCTTCAGTGGTGCGCAGCCAGCCCATCTGAATGAAAAGCTGCAACAACCCCGCCCCCAGCGCGCCGCCCAGATGCGGGTTGCGATCGTTCCATTTCGGACAGACACAGACCGTTTCCCGCTTGCGTTGCGCCAGTGCGGGTATGTAGATGCCGCGTTCGGCAAATCTGGCCACCCCCTTGCTGGTGACCTCGACGCGCTTCTCCTGTTGTTCTATCCAGCCGGCTTCCAGCAGGCGCTGATAAAGCTCGGCAGCCATTTCGCCACCCAAATGATCGGAGCAGATTCTCGCGCGGCGCAGCGGCAAGGGCGGCGTAGGCTGGGCAAAGCGACGATTGATCTGTTCAGCACTGGCCAGCGAGGCACTGGCCAGCGCCTCGACCGCCGCCCCCACTTCCGGCGCTGCAAGGCGAAAGAAGCGCTTGCGGCCGCGGACCTCCTGTTTCAACAGACCCCCACTGGTCAGCCGCGCCAGATGAGCGCCAGCAGAGGAAGTCGAGAGTCCCGCCAGGATTGCCAATTCATCGGCAGGGCGAGCAGTACCATCCATCAGTGCCCAGATCATTGCGCTGCGCTTGGGGTCGGCCAGCAAGGTTGCGATCTGGCTGATGCAAGGTCCGTATTCCATGTGTTCACTCCCTGTTGAAACATTCATCTATGGTGATGACTGGGTGAAAGCAATCACGCCTCGATAGAGTTGAACGTGGCTCTTATATGTAATGACAAGTATAAACTCTATGCCCTGCGCCCCCGTTGGGTGAAAAACGCCTCTTACAAACGGCGGGCGCACCACGACGCAAAAAATCGCCCAACTGTGGCGCGTTCCCTGAACACCAAGTTTTTCCCGCGACTACGCCGCAACCCCTCTATCCAAGGGGTTTGCAGCGACACTTCAAAAGGGGATCAAAAAGACAAGCGTAATGGCTATGACAAAAATGCCAAATCCACTCAACAACAGTCAGTTTCAACTTTGTTTCGGCAGCCAAACTTCGCGCTATTGAAATACATTAGAAAATTATATTTTCCGACACGTCCGAAGGCCATTTCCTACCGGGACGCGGCGATTAAAACAAGTTTGCGGACGACAGGCCTACAGCGTGTTGCTTACACCGTGACCTGAGCATTTCCAGTAATAGAATGACAGGCTTGCTGAGTTGCGCCCGATGCGCGCACAACAGGTTCAATGGCGCACGCTCCCCGATCAGGTCAGGCATCAACACTTTCAGATGCCCGGCCCGCACATCTGCGGCCACGTCCAGCCAGGACTTGTACGCCACACCTTCGCCCGCAATCGCCCAGCGACGCACCACGTCGGCATCGTCGCTGAACCGGTTGCCGCTGACCGTCAGACTGATTTCGCGCTTGCCGTCGTTCAGCGTCCAGCGGTCATGAACACGATCGCCGAGCATGAACAGCAGGCAATTATGCTGCGCCAGTTGCTCGACCTGATGTGGTTCGCCATGACGCTGCAGGTAACTCGGCGCCGCACACAATACCCGTCGGTTGTCAGGCAACACCGGCAGTGCGACCAGGCTGGAATCTTCCGGCTCGCCGTAGCGCAGCGCCACGTCGACAGGCTGGCGAAACAGATCGGCAATACGATCACCCAGCAGCAGGCGCACAGTCAGCTGCGGATGCTGCTGTTGAAATTCGTCGAGCCATGGCAACAGCACGTTGCGTCCCAGGTCCGATGGCGCCGAGAGTTGCAGCACGCCCTCGCAACGGTCCTGGCTGCTGGCCAGCAAACGCCGCCCCTCTTCAAGGCTGCCCAGTGCAGCACGCGCATACTCCAGGAACCCTTCGCCTTCGGCAGTCAGGCGCAGGCTGCGCGTCGAACGGGCCAGCAAGCGGGTCCCCAACTGCCCTTCGATACGCTTGAGCGCCGCGCTGGCAACCGCCGCAGACATGTCCATGACCCGCGCTGCGGCAGAAAGGCTGCCCAGATCCGCTGCACGTACGAACAACTGCAAGTCATCAAAACGCAGCATCAAGGCCTCGTATTATCAAAATAAAATTGAAAGAGCCTGCCGTTTTAGCGGGTTTTATCTTTACTGGAAATAGCCAATGATCTCTTCATCATTTTCTTTCGGAGAAGACCCTGACATGAAAGCCATTGCGTACTACCAGTCCCTGCCCATCAGCGACGTGAACTCACTGCAGGATATCGAGCTGCCCGAGCCGGTGGCCGGCGTTCGCGATCTACTGGTCGAGGTCAAGGCCATCTCCGTCAACCCGGTGGACACCAAGATCCGTCAGAACGTCCAGCCTGATGATGGTGCAGGCAAGGTGCTGGGCTGGGACGTGGCGGGTGTGGTGAAGGCCGTCGGCAGCCAGGTCACGCTGTTCAAGCCGGGCGACAAGGTGTTCTATGCCGGTTCTCTGACCCGGCCGGGTGCCAACAGCGAGCTGCACGTGGTGGACGAGCGCATAGTCGGCCACATGCCCAAGACCCTGAGCTTCGCCCACGCGGCGGCGCTGCCGTTGACAGCCATCACCGCCTGGGAACTGCTGTTCGAGCGACTGCAGATCCCGCAGCAAAAAGGTGAAGGCGCCCACAGCCTGCTGATCGTTGGCGCCGCCGGTGGCGTGGGTTCGATCCTGACCCAGCTGGCGCGCAAACTGACGTCGCTGAAAGTCATCGGCACCGCCTCGCGGCCCGAGACCGAAAGCTGGGTCAACGAACTGGGGGCGCATCATGTGCTGGATCACAGCAAGCCGCTGAGCGAAGAACTCAAACGCGTCGGCCTGAACCACGTGACTCATGTGGCCAGCCTGACCCAGACCGAACAGCATCTGGATCAGCTCGTCGAGGCACTCAAGCCACAAGGCAAGCTGGCGCTGATCGACGATCCCAAGGCGCTGGATGTGTCGAAACTCAAGCGCAAGAGCCTTTCGCTGCATTGGGAGTTCATGTACACGCGGTCAATGTTCGAAACCGAGGACATGATCGAGCAGCACAACCTGCTCAACCGGGTGGCCGAACTGATTGACGCCGGGACGCTGAAAACCACCTTTGGCGAGCACTTCGGCACCATTAATGCCGAAAACCTGCGCCGCGCTCATGCCCTGCTGGAAAGCGGCAAGGCCAAGGGCAAGGTGGTACTGGAAGGCTTCTGAGCCGGAATAAGTCGATGGTGTCAGTCACGCCCGGCGCGACTGACACCATCGCCTTAGCGATCAGGCGGTCTGGAGCGATGCATCGCGCCGGGCCTGCGCACGTCGCGTCAGCACCGAAAGGCCGACGGTCAGCACGCCGCACAGGCTGATGACCAGCGCCATCGGTGTAGCCGTACCGTCATGCAGCAGGCCCACCAGACTGGCGGCGACGGCGGCAACGCTGAATTGCAGACACCCCAGCAACGCCGAGGCACTGCCCGCCCGCGCCCACTGGCCATTCATGGCGCAGGCCGAGGCATTGGGGATAATGCACCCCAGACTTGCCACACAGATGAACAACGGCACCAGCAGCGGCCAGAGCGCCTCGGTGCGCAACCCGCTGATCGCCAGCAACACCAGCCCGGCAGCCAGATAGATCCAGACCGTGCGCGACAGCAAAAACGCCGGACCGGTCTTGCGCAGAATGCGCGCGTTGATCTGCGCCACCAGAATGAAGCCCGCCGCGTTCATTCCGAACAGCCAGCCGTAGTGCTCGGCAGGCACGCCATACAGTTTGATGAACACGAACGGCGAGCCTGCGACGTAAGCGAACATCCCGGCCATGGCAATGCCGCCGGTCAGCGCATGACCGATGAACACACTGTCCTTGAACAGATTGAGGTACTGGCCCAGCGCGCCGCTCAACGGCTGGCGCGGTGTGGTGGCCGGCATGCTTTCCGGCAACCCCAGTGCAACCGCCGCCAGGCAGGCGCCGCTGAACAGGGCGAGACTGACGAATATCGATTGCCAGCCAAAAGTGCTGACCAGCACGCCGCCCAGCATCGGAGCCAGAATCGGTGCCAGGCCCATGACCAGCATCAGTTGCGAGAAGACCTTGGCCGACTCGACGGCGTTGCATTTGTCGCTGACGATGGCGCGTGACAAGACCATCCCGGCACAGCCGCCTAGCGCCTGCACGAAACGCGCGGCAATCAGCCACTCAAGGCTCGGCGCAAAGGCACAGGCGACCGAGGCGAGCATGAACAGGGTCACTCCGACCAGCAGCGGCATGCGCCGACCGAACCGGTCAGCCACCGGACCATAGGCCAACTGCCCCAGGGAAAGTCCCAGAAAGTAGGCCGCCAGGGTTAGCTGTACGTGTTTTTCATCGGTCCCGAAATACGAGGCCATGGCCGGAAAGCCAGGAAGATAGAAGTCGATGGCCAGAGGGCCGAAGGCGCTCAATGAGCCAAGGATAAGGATCGTTCGTAGATTCATCGGGTGTCCATTCACAGATGCAGAGCAACGGGCTAGTTTACCCGGCTTACCTTGCAGAGAACGACGGACGGGGGAATTAATTCAAAACTTTTCAATGTTTACAGACCGGGAGACCGCGTCGATCTCCCGGGTCTGGATCATGCCGGCTGCGCCTGATAACCCTCTTCGCTGATCAGGCTGACAATCCGCTCGGGCGACAGGTTGCTTTGCACCTTGACCTGCTTGCTGGCCAGTTCGACCTGAACATCGGCAGTCGGATCGTCATTTTTGATTGCCTCGGTCACCGCGCGAACACAATGCCCGCAGGTCATGCCTTGAACGTTGAATAACTGCATGGTGTCACTCCTTCAGTGATGAACAGTGAGCATCTTCAACCTTGTCATCATGGCAAGGTCAAGTTTCTGTCATTGCTGCCGGGCTGGTATTCGGCGTAATC
Organism: Pseudomonas congelans; assembly: GCF_900103225.1. GTDB lineage: Bacteria > Pseudomonadota > Gammaproteobacteria > Pseudomonadales > Pseudomonadaceae > Aquipseudomonas > Aquipseudomonas congelans. The sequence goes on from NZ_FNJH01000004.1 coordinate 27,701, forward strand.
GTGAGCCAAGCTGAGTTATCGACACCTCTACCGTCAGCCACATTTACATCAGGAGTATCAGCGATGCGCTGGTCAGCAGTCAGCCTCTTCAGCATTCTCGGTTTCCTGGCTATCACACCTGCCACTCAGGCGGCTCAGGACTACGGCATCCTGATCATTTCCCGCGAGCGCCTGGAAGTCGCGACTTCCTGCGAGATCGGCATCTACGTTCAGGACCGCCTGGCCGGGAGGCTGTTTCAGGAAGACTCGGTGTCTTTCAACCTGCCTGCCGGTGAAGTCTCGGTGCGACTGAGCACCCTGCGCGGCAATGTCGTGGGCTGTGAGCCCGGCATGGAAGCGCCACGCAGCACCAAGATCCAGCTGCGCGCGGGGGATATCCTCAAATACCGCATCGCTGCCGACCTGAACGGGATGTACCTCAAGAAAGCCGATCTCAACTATTGATTCGCGCTTGACCTTGCCCGTATGGCAAGGTTGATCCTTGCAGGTAGCCAGCCTCAGGGAGTGATTCACATGCAAGACACCACCACCTTCGACCTGCCGATCAGCGGCATGACCTGCGCCAGTTGTGCAGGTCGGGTCGAGCGTGCTCTGGCCAAAGTGCCGGGGGTCAACAGCGTGACGGTCAATCTGGCCAATGAACGCGCCCATGTAGACACCGCAGCCCACATCGATCCACAGACCCTGATCGACGCCGTCAGCCGTGCCGGTTATAGCGCCACGCTGAGCCAGGATCGTCACGCAGAAGCAGATCAGAAAGCCCGTCACCTGCACCACGAACGCTGGGCCTTGCTGCTGGCCATCGTACTGGCGCTGCCGTTGATCCTGCCGATGTTGCTGACACCGCTGGGTGTGCACTGGATGCTGCCCGCGTGGGTGCAATTTGCGCTGGCGACGCCGGTGCAGTTCATTCTTGGCGCACGCTTTTACGTGGCCGCCTGGAAAGCCGTGCGCGCGGGTGCCGGCAATATGGACCTGCTGGTCGCGATCGGAACCAGCGCCGGCTACGGCCTGAGCGTCTATCAATGGCTGCACGCTGCGCCCGGAACGACACCGCACCTGTATTTCGAAGCATCAGCGGTGGTTATCGCACTGGTGCTGTTGGGCAAATATCTGGAAAGCCGCGCCAAGCGCCAGACCGCCAGTGCCATCCGTGCCCTTGAAGCACTGCGCCCGGAGCGCGCTCTGCGCGTGGTCGACGGCCTCGAACAGGACGTTGCGATCAGCGCGCTGCAGCTCGATGACCGGGTGCTGGTCAAACCCGGCGAACGGTTTCCGGTGGACGGCGAAGTGGTTGAAGGCCGCAGCCATGCCGACGAAGCGCTGATCACCGGTGAAAGCCTGCCGGTGGTCAAGCAACCGGGCGACAAGGTCACCGGCGGGGCAATCAATGGCGAAGGTCAATTGCTGATCAGGACCACAGCGCTGGGCGCGGAAACGGTGCTGGCGCGCATCATTCGTCTGGTTGAAGACGCCCAGGCAGGCAAGGCCCCGATCCAGAAACTGGTGGACAAAGTCAGCCAGGTGTTCGTGCCCAGCGTGCTGGTGATTGCCTTTTGCACACTGGCCGGATGGCTGCTGGTCGGTGCCTCGCTGGAAGTCGCACTGATCAATGCCGTCGCCGTACTGGTGATCGCCTGCCCTTGCTCTCTGGGCCTTGCGACGCCGACAGCGATCATGGCCGGGACCGGTGTGGCAGCGCGCTACGGCATTCTGATCAAGGACGCCGAGGCACTGGAACGGGCTCACGAGGTCGATGCGGTGGTGTTCGACAAGACCGGCACGCTGACTTCGGGGGCACCGCGTATCACCAACATGAGCGCGGTACTGGGCAATGAGGAACACCTTCTGCAACTGGCGGGCGCACTGCAACGCGGCAGTGAACACCCGTTGGCCAGAGCGCTGCTGGATGTCTGTCATGAATGGCAACTCAAGCCTGATGCAGCGCAAAACAGCCGTGTCCTGAGCGGTCGGGGCATCGCTGGCACCGTTGAGGGCCGTGAGCTGGCGTTGGGCAATCGGCGCTTGCTGGAGGACAGCGGCCTGCCGATGGGCGACCTGACCGAGTCCGCGCGCATCTGGGAGGCCGAGGGGCGCACGCTGTCCTGGCTGATCGAGCAGGCTCCGGAGCCAAAAGTGATCGGCATGTTTGCCTTCGGTGACACGCTCAAGCCCGGAACCGATCAGGCGATCAGAGCGCTGAATGCGCGGGGCATCACCAGCCATCTGCTGACCGGCGATAACCGTGGCAGTGCTCAGGTGGTTGCCAGAGCACTAGGGATACAGGATGTGCATGCCGAAGTGCTGCCTGCCGACAAGGCCGCCACCGTCACCCGACTGAAAAGTAATCATGTGGTGGCGATGGTCGGTGACGGCATCAACGACGCCCCGGCGCTGGCCGCGGCGGATGTCGGTATCGCGATGGGCGGCGGGACCGATGTCGCCATGCATGCAGCGGGCATCACGCTGATGCGCGGCGACCCGCGACTGGTTCCGGCGGCGCTGGACATCAGCCGAAGGACCTACGCGAAAATCCGCCAGAATCTGTTCTGGGCGTTCGTCTATAACCTGATCGGCATTCCCCTCGCGGCATTGGGCTACCTCAATCCGGTATTGGCGGGCGCGGCCATGGCGTTGTCGAGTGTCAGCGTGGTGAGCAATGCGCTACTACTGAAAACCTGGAAACCCCGCGACCTGGAGGACGCACCATGAATATCGGTCAGGCGGCGAAAAGCAGTGGCTTGAGCGCGAAGATGATCCGCTATTACGAGTCCATCGGTCTGCTGCAGGCGGCCCATCGCAGCGACAGCGGCTATCGCCTTTACAGCGCGGACGATCTGCACACGCTGGCGTTCATCAAGCGCTCGAGGGACCTGGGTTTTTCGCTGGAAGAGGTCGGTAAACTGCTGACGCTCTGGCAGGACCGCCAGCGAGCCAGCGCCGACGTCAAGGAACTGGCCCGCCAGCACATCGCCGAGCTGAACCGGAAAATCGACGAACTGGCGAGCCTGCGCGACACGCTTCAGGAACTGGTGGAACACTGCCACGGCGACGACCGCCCCGAATGCCCGATCCTCAAGGACCTGGCGTCGGGCGGGTGTTGCTAGCCACTACTCCCACAGTGGGGTTTTACTGCATCCACGGCGGCGGTGGTTCTTCAGTGGACTTGCTCGGTGGTGCGTCGTCTGCCGCACGAGCTGCCTGGCGGCGGGCTTCGTCGAGGCGGGCGGCTTCGATTTCGCGCAGTACGCCGCCCACATCGGCTTCGTCCTCCGGCTCATCGAATTCACCGGTCAGCACCGTGGTAGGCGACAAGGTGCCTGCCTCGTAGTACGACCACATTTCCTTGGCGTACTTGGTCTTTCTGAGCTCCGGCGCGAAGCGGCCGAAGTACAGTGCCATGTTGCCGACGTCGCGCTCCAGCATGCTGAACGCGTGGTTGTTGCCCGCGGCATCGACCGCTTGCGGCAAGTCGATGATGACCGGACCGGACGGCGCCAGCAGCACGTTGAACTCGGACAAGTCGCCGTGCACCAGACCGGCACACAGCATCAGCACGATCTGCTCGATCAGGAACGCGTGATACTCGCGCGCCTGGTCAGGCTCCAGCACCACGTCGTTCAGACGCGGCGCTGCATCGCCATACTCGTCGGCCACCAGTTCCATGAGCAGCACGCCTTCCAGGAAGTCGTACGGCTTGGGAACCCGCACACCTGCGCCGGCCAGACGAAACAGCGCAGCCACTTCGGCATTCTGCCAGGCGTCTTCGGTTTCCTTGCGCCCGAACTTCGAGCCCTTGGCCATGGCGCGGGCCTGACGGCTGTTGCGTACCTTGCGACCTTCCTGATACTCGGCCGCCTGACGGAAACTGCGTTTGTTAGCCTCCTTGTAAACCTTGGCACACCGCAGCTCATTGCCGCAACGCACCACATAAACAGCTGCCTCTTTACCACTCATGAGCGGGCGCAGCACCTCGTCGACCAGACCGTCTTCGATCAGGGGTTCAATGCGTTTAGGAGTTTTCATCAGCTTTTATTGTGGGTCCTTTGTTGCCAGATACGCGATTGTTGCCGTTATACGGCAATCCTCCGCCAGCGAGTAGGGGTAACACCCTGTGGATTGAAAGGTTTTTTAAGAAAAAACCACGCAATCCCCCGGTTTAAAGCACCTTTCGTGCCGTACAGCCGGTGAAAGATATTCCGGGACAAAACATGTAAAAACAGAAAAAACAGCGTTGGATGCACTCGTTAGTGCACAAGGCATCCATGCCTTACTTGAACAAGTCGCCGGGGGTATGGCCGAACAAACTCTTGAACGCGGCGATGAACGCTGACGTCGAGTCATAACCACAGGCCAGCGCGGTGTGCGTGACACTGGCGCCCTCTTCCAGAGCAGACAGCGAAGACAGCAGACGTGCCCGCTGCCGCCAGCCGCGAAAGCTCAATCCGGTTTCCCGCTGAAAAAGGCGCATCAGAGTCTTCTCGGAGGTCCCGAGACGGGCGGCCCAGTCGTGCAGGGTGATCAACCGGCCCGGCTCTTCGATCAACTCATTGCACAGCCCCAGCAAACGCGGATGACGCGGCAACGGCAGGGAAAAGCCGACTTCGGGCAATTGCGCCAGCTGATCCAGCAGGACCTGCACCAGACGCGACTCATGGCTGTCGTGCTCGGGATAATCCACGGGCAACAGGCAGAAGCTCTTGATCAGCTCGCGGGCCAGTGGCGTGACCTCCAGCACCCGACACCGCTGCGGTGCCCACCCCGAAGCAGCCGTGCGAATGTACAGGCTGCGCATTTCGGCACGCATCGAGGTCACGACCTCATGCTCGAGCCCGGCAGGCACCCAGACGCCCCACTGCGGTGGCGCAAAGAAACTACCCTCGGCGGTATGCACCCCCAGAACCCCGCTGATCGCGTAGGAAAACTGCACCCAGTCGTGGCGATGGGGCGGCGTCCACGAACCGGCGCTGAGGCTTTCGGCACGGGCATACAGCGGGCGCGGCAGACCGGACAAAGCCGGTATCTGCCGTTCACCCGTGGGCGGCCGCTGATTGATCTGTCCGTTACTCGGCATCTTATGGCCTTATGTCGCAAGACGGCTATGGAGCAACAGAGTAGCCTGCACGCATCTCTGTTTACAAAAGTTCTACGGACCCCGCATGCAATCACTCAAACACTTCAAACGCGTCGCCACCGACTGGTTCCTCTGGGGCATGGTCCTGGCGACGGTGCTCGCCTACTTCTTTCCACGCTTCGGCGCTACCGGCGGCAGCATGCACGCTGAATACGTCATCAAGGTCGGCGTGTTCGTGGTGTTCTTTCTGCATGGCGTGAACCTGTCCAGCGAGCAGATCAAGAAAGGCCTGACCAACTGGCGCCTGCACGTGATGATCCAGGTCTTCACGTTCGTGGTGTTCCCGCTGATCTGGCTGGCGTGCCACAAGCTGCTGGGCACGCAGGTGCCGGCGCTACTGATGCTGGGCTTTCTCTACCTGTGCGCCCTGCCCTCGACCATTTCGTCCTCGGTGGCGCTGACCGGCAGCGCGGGCGGCAATGTCCCGGCAGCGATTCTCAACGCCAGCATGTCCAGCGTCATCGGAATTTTCATCACCCCGTGGCTGGTCAGCCTGGTGGTCGGCACCGGCGCTGGCGGGATCGATCTGGGCGATACGCTGCTCGACCTGTGCGCCATGCTCCTGTTGCCACTGGTGCTGGGCCAGCTCATGCGGCCGTTGCTGGGCAAGTTCTTCGCCCGTCACAAGAAATACACCAACCTGATCGACAAGCTGGTGATTCTGTTGCTGGTGTATGCGGCGTTCTGCAACTCGATGATCTCCGGCATGTGGCAAAGCCAGGGCAATAGCGTGATCCTGACGGCGTTCATCGGCACCGCACTCCTGCTGGCAGTGATTCTGTTGATGACGACCCGCACGGCGCGGGTGCTCAAGTTCGATCATGCCGACAAGGTCGCGGCGGTGTTCTGCGCCACCAAGAAGTCCCTTGCCGCAGGCGCGCCGATGGCCGCACTGATTTTCGGCAGCAATCCGGGGCTTGGCCTGATTCTGTTGCCGATCATGATCTACCACCCGATGCAGTTGATCGTCTGCTCGATCATCGCCGAGAGCTACGCCAGTCGTCATCGCCAGCAGCTTTCGGCCGCAGCGCTGGAAGAAGCTCGCGCCGCGTGAACCCGGCTTACATCAGCGCGTCATCATCCAGCGTGACGCGCGCGTAGAAGACGATCGCCACGGTCGGGATCAGTGCGGAATAACCCGGCCGCAGCGCGGTGCCGAAGTGCGTCAGCAACCGTTGCACCGGGGCCTGGCGGATTGCGCCCAGCAAGCCCTTGACCGCGCCCGGCGCCTCGTCGGGCTGCGCGGCCTTGAAAAACGCCGCCACGGTCAGGCGCTCGGCCAGTGCATCGACGTGCGCGGCATAGATATCCCAGCTCATCGCACGGACACTGGCGCGCGGCATCTGCACCAGCGGGTGCGCGCTGTTGAACGCATGGCGAAAGAACGTTCTGAGCAGCAGCTCTTCCACTTCGACCACTGTCGCGCACTGATGCAGCGCGTCGCCCAGGCCGTATTGTCGCGCCAGCATGCCCAGCACTCGCGTATAGGGCACGCCACGACGCCGGGCGGCATTGATCAGAAAGTGCCCTGCGACCAGTTGGAATTCGCGCACGAATGCGTAAGTGCGGTCCGCTTCAGTGGCCTTGAGGCGCGTCCAGCGACTGCTGCGCAAGTGCTTGATGGCCGCCTCCAGTACGTAGTCCGGTGAACGGGCCAGAACGCTGTGCAGCCAGATATCCTGCAGGACCGGGTCGCGGGTCATGGTCGGTAGCACCGTAACGCCGGTTTCCAGCCCTTCACAGCCACTGAAGCGGGTGGCAATCAGCACTTCCTGCAAGCGCTGCCAGTAATGGTGATGGCGATACCCCTGCATGCGCACGTTCTCGAAGTGCTCGACCGGCGTGCGCCCCAGGCTCTTCTCGCCCAGGTTCAGCAAGAGCACATGATCTTCAGTGGAATACGCATTGATAAGCCGTCCGCTGATTCTCTGCTTGAGCAGCTCGGCCTCGGCAGCATCGATACGTACGGCAGCGGCCATCAGCAATACATCGCCCACCACCAGCCCGTGTTCGGGCGTCTGCTGCAGGTCCTTGAGTGCGCTGACCAGCAGCCGGCCGCCCAGTGAATGGCCAATCAGGTTGACCTGCTTGACGTCGGGATGATGCTCGAACAGGTAGCGATCCAGCTGCGCCAACAGCACCTTGCCCATGTCGCGGGCACGGTTGCGGATACGCGCAAAGTGAACGACACGATCCCCCGCCAGCGCTGCCGCACCCGCGAGCGGGTGCACACGGGCAGCCGCCATCAGCAGGCCACGGGAACGGTTGTCCATCTGGGTGAAATGGCTGGATGGCCAGAACGCCAGAATATTCACACTCTGGCGCAAAGCGCCGGGGATGCTGTTGGCCAACAGGCGTCGGTCATCCAGATCATGCCCTGACGAATAGCCGTGAATGAAGACGTTGGCGACCTCGCCCGAGGTCTTGGGCAGGGTCAGAAACTTGAAGTGATTTTCCACGTTGTCCTGTCACACATGGGCGGATTGCACGCTCAATTTCTGGCGATGAAGCGCTTGGCGATCAGTACGATCAGCCGCAGGCAGAACATGATACCGGTTACCGCGATGACCCATTTGGCCACCAGCAGGAAATAAACCTCTATTTCATCGGAGACCAGCCCCACCAGCAAGCCCATCCCGCCGATCAGCAAACCGATCAGCATCAGCCCGATATACGGCCTCAGCCAGCGGGTCCGCGCGCCTTTGTCGAACAGATAGAGCAAGGTGCCGATCAGAATCAGAAGTACCGACACACCAATAATGAGCCCCATGCCTTACCTCAACGTTACAGGCCAATAATGCTGATTGATCATCCCGCGCACGGGTGTGACGCGGGTCGTCACGAAATGCATTCCCACGCTGGGGCGTGAGGAACGGTAGTCGTCAGGTAGACCGCTATCGTGCCCATGCCCTGCGTATTTCAGCTGTGGATTATGCCCATGACCCCAGCCATTTGCCTAACGCTCCAGAATTGCCGTCACGCCCTGGCCGCCTGCGGCACAGATCGAAATCAATCCACGTCCGCTGCCTGCCGCGTCCAGTAGCTTGGCCAGGTTGGCGACGATTCGGCCTCCGGTCGCGGCAAACGGGTGACCGGCAGCCAGTGAGCTGCCTTTGACGTTCAGTTTGCTGCGATCAATCGACCCCAGCGGCGCGTCCAGCCCCAGGCGGGTCTTGCAGTAGTCGGCGTCTTCCCAGGCCTTGAGGGTGCACAGCACCTGCGCGGCGAAGGCTTCGTGAATTTCGTAGTAATCGAAGTCCTGAAGGGTCAGGCCATTGCGGGCCAGCAGACGCGGAACCGCATAGACCGGTGCCATCAGCAGCCCTTCTGCACCGTTGACGAAATCCACCGCTGCGGCCTCGCCATCGCGCCAGTAAGCCAGCACCGGCAGGCCCCGCTCGCGAGCCCATTCCTCGCTGGCCAGCAACACCACCGACGCACCGTCGGTCAAGGGTGTCGAATTGCCCGCCGACAAGGAGCCCTTGGCGCCGCGCTCGAACGCAGGCTTGAGGCTGACGAGCTTTTCAAGCGTCAGGTCCGGACGCAGATTGTTGTCACGGATCAGCCCGCGATACGGCGTCATAAGATCATCCTGCCAGCCCTCGGCACAGGCTGCCGCCATTTTCAGGTGGCTCTCGAGCGCCAGCTGATCCTGCGGCCCGCGCTCTATGCCCCAGGTCTGCGCCATCAGCTCGCAATGCTGACCCATCGACAAGCGCGTACGAGGCTCGCCGTTACGGGGCAGCTCCGGTTTGAGGTGGTGGGGACGCAACTGCATCAGGGCCTTGAACTTGTCAGCGGGCGTCTTGCTGCGGTTTACCTGCAGCAGGATCTTGCGCAGCCCCTCGTTGACGCCTATCGGTGCGTCGGACGTGGTGTCCACGCCGCCGGCAATGCCGCACTCGATCTGCCCCAGAGCGATCTTGTTGGCCACCAGCAACGCCGCTTCCAGCCCCGTACCGCACGCTTGCTGAATATCGTAAGCCGGGGTCTGTGCCGAGAGCCGCGAGCCGAGCACGCATTCGCGGGTCAGGTTGAAGTCTCTGGAGTGCTTGAGCACCGCGCCCGTCACCACCTCGCCCATGCGCAGCCCGTGCAGATTGAAGCGCTCGATCAGCCCTTCCAGAGCAGCCGTGAGCATGTCCTGATTGCTGGCCGTGGCATAAGGGCCATTGGAGCGCGCGAACGGAATGCGGTTACCGCCGACGATGGCGACCCGACGAGGATGCGTCATGGAAAACTCCCTTTCTTCAAGCGAATGAATGAGCCGTGTCGATCGCAAGAACAAACGTCATGCCACCGTGGTCCATTCCTTTGAACCCCGACTTCAGGAGAGTGTTCCATGCCGTCAGATCGCTATATTGATTTCGCCAACTCCGACATGGGTCGGCGCCTGGTGAAGGCCGTCGGTCTGCCCGCCCCCACTCACCTGGAGCGCTGGCAGGCCGGGCGTCTTCGGCCCGTCGAAGGGACATTGCTGATCAGTGCAGGACCACTCGGGGATCAGGTCCGCCAGTTCGCCAGCCGCCTGACCGACTCGCTGTACAGCTTCGGCAGCGCCATGCCCGGCGCCACAACATGGGTGTCCAACCAGGGCCCACGCCTGAAAGCGGTGGTTTTCGACGCCAGCCAGATCCTGCGCACCGAGCAGCTCAGACAGCTGCGGGACTTCTTTCAGCCGCTGCTGCGCAATCTCGACCACTGCGCGCATGTGGTTATCCTCGGCAAATCTCCCGAGACACTCGATGATCCTTTGGCCGCCAGCACCCAACAGGCCATCGAAGGCTTCAGCCGCTCACTGGCCAAGGAAGTGCGCAATGGCGCAACGGTCAAGCTGCTGCAAGTGGATGACGACGCGCATGATCAACTGGAGGGCGCACTGCGCTTCTTCCTCACACCCAAGGCTGCGTTCATCTCCGGTCAGTTCGTCCACCTGAGTGCCTGCCCGAGCAAGGTGCAGGACTGGACCCGCCCGCTGGCCGGGCGCAAGGCGGTGGTGACGGGTGCTGCACGCGGCATTGGGGCGTCGATCGCCGAGACCCTGACCCGTGATGGCGCGCAGGTCATTCTGCTGGATGTGCCGCAGACCAGAAACGAGCTGGAAGCACTCGCCTCGCGGCTTGGTGGTCAGGCTCTGGCGCTGGATATCTGCGCGGCGGATGCCCCGGCACAGTTGCTCGAACACCTGCCCGATGGCGTCGACATACTGGTGCACAACGCCGGCATCACGCGCGACAAGACACTGGTCAACATGCCGGAAGATTTCTGGGACTCGGTACTGGCGGTCAACCTCAATGCGCCGCAAGTGCTGACTCAGGTGCTGCTCGATGCGGGAGCCTTGAAGGATAACGCGCGGATCGTGCTCATGGCCTCGATCAGCGGTATCGCCGGTAATCGCGGGCAAACCAACTACACCACCAGCAAGGCCGGTCTGATCGGCTTTGCACGGGCCATGGCCCCCGGACTCAAGTCACGCGGCATCAGCATCAACGCCGTGGCGCCGGGCTTTATCGAAACGAAAATGACCGCGCACATGCCGTTCACCCTGCGTGAAGCCGGGCGGCGCATGAGTTCGCTGGGTCAGGGCGGCTCGCCACAGGACGTTGCCGAGGCAGTGGCGTGGTTCAGCCAGCCGGGCAGCGGCGCAGTGAGCGGTCAGGTTCTACGTGTCTGTGGTCAAAACGTGATCGGGGCCTGAGGTCCCGTACCGAATTCAAGGAGATGGACAATGACGGCTCACTGGCGCTACCTCAATTCCCTGCAGCCCCTGTCCAACCTGTTCATCCAGGCAGCGCTCAAGCGCAAGGTAACCGGGATGCAGCTACCCGACCTTGGCTTGCGCAGCTGGATCGCGGTCGATACCGACAAGCTTGAAGCGTACCGCAAGGTCTGCGGATTCGAAGAAAGCAGCCTGCTGCCGCCGACCTATCCGCATGTGCTAGCGTTTCCGTTGCAAATGCAATTGATGACCTCCGAGGACTTTCCATTCCCGCTGCTGGGGCTGATTCACCTCGCCAATCGCACCCGTACGCATCGTCCGCTGGGTGGTGTGAGCCAGTTGTACATCAGCGTTCAGGCCACCGACCTGCGCCCGCACGCCAAGGGTGCGACGTTCACACTGGTCACCCAGGCAGAAGACGGCATGGGGCTGTTGTGGGAAGAAGAAAGCACCATGCTGTGCACCGCCGTGCACCTGGAAGACAGCCCCGTGAGCTATCCCGAAGCCGCGCCGCTCCCGCTCAGCGAGCTGCAGGGCTGGCGGGCGACGGCGCAGATAGGCCGCGAGTACGCCAAGGTGTCGGGCGACTACAACCCGATCCACCTCAGCGCCCCCAGCGCCAGGCTGTTCGGTTTCCCGCGTGCCATCGCCCACGGCATGTGGCTCAAGGCCCGTGCGCTCGCGGCGCTGAGCGAGCATTTGCCGGCCTCGAATGTCGAGATCAGCGTGCAGTTCCAGAAGTCCGTACGCCTGCCTGCCGACGTGATGCTGTCGGCGAGTGCCGCCGGCTCGCATGGCCAGTTCCGTGTCGAAGGCCAGGAGGGCATCGTGCATATGGTCGGCAGCTGGCAGCCTGTCACCGAGTGATGCACAGCCTGATGAACACCTCTGACGGGAGTCCTGCTCCCATCAACGGCTGAACAAACCGCAACGTCCACTTGCCTGGCGACCCGTTCCCCCTGAAGCTATGCGTCTTCAGGAGAGCACGATGAACCTCGACGAGTTGACCCAACGCCTGCACCGCATCCGCGACCAGAATGACTGGAAGCAATTCCACAGCCCGAAAAACCTGGCCATGGCTGCCAGTGTGGAGATGGCCGAGCTGGTGGAAATATTCCAGTGGCTGCGTGAAGACCAGTCCCGCGAGCTGCCTGCCGACCAGTTGGAGCACGCCGGCCAGGAAGTCGGCGACATCGTCCTCTACCTGTTGCTGCTGTGCAGCGAACTGGGGCTGGACATGGACAAGGTGGTGCGCAACAAGCTGGCTGACAGCGAGCGGAGATTTGCCAAGTGAGTGATCGGCATTTCGACCAGCTGGCGACCCGTTTTGCGGAAAAGATCTATGGCGGCGCCAAGGGAGCCATTCGTCTGGCGGTGCTGCAGGCCGACCTGACCGAGACCCTGCCGGCACGACCGCTTCGGGTACTGGATATCGGCGCGGGGCTGGGCCACATGTCGCTGTGGCTGGCCGAACAGGGTTATCAGGTGACCCTGGCCGAACCCGCAGAGCCAATGCTCGAAGGTGCACGTCAGCGCTTCGCCGATGCCGGACAGACGGCAACCTTCATTCAGGCCCCGTGGCAGGCGCTGCCCGATTTACTGAGCGACACTTATGATCTGGTGCTGTGCCACGCCGTGCTGGAGTGGCTGGCCGAGCCGTACACCATCCTCCCGGTGCTGCGCCAGTTGACCAAGGACGATGGCTGGTTGTCGCTGGCGTTTTACAACCGCGATGCCTTGATCTATCGCAACCTGTTGAAGGGCCATTTCCGCAAGATGCGCAAAAATGACATGGCCGGGGAAAGACAGAGCCTGACACCCCAGCAACCGCTCGACCCTCGGGAGCTGGCGACGCAACTTGAAGGCCTGTGGCAAGTCGAAACACGTAGCGGGGTGCGGGTCTTTCACGATTACATGCCGGTTGAATTCCAGGCTCGGGCCGAGCTGACGGATCTACTGGAAATGGAACTGGCGCATCGGCGTCATCCAGCCTTTGCCGGGTTGGGTCGATACCTTCACTGGATGTGCCGTCCGGTCTGACATCACTGCGGAGCCCCACCATGAAACATCGTTCTGCCTTGTTTGCCGTACTGCTGGCGACCGGTCTGCTCGGGATCAGCGCCTGCCAGAGCGACAACCCGTATGTCGCCAGCTCTCTGCCCATGCCACCCGCCCCTGCGCAAGCGGCAAGGACGCTGGACATGAGCGCCTATCCTGCGCCGCCGCGTGACTATGGGCGTTATCGATCCTGGGGCTGGCTGAACGGCCAGCTGCCGCCCGGTACCGCATGGGTGGATTCGGCGCAGGTGGTCGAGGCTGTGAGCAATGGCCTGGACCAGCGCGGCTTGCGACCGGCACGCGGCAATCAGCCGGCAGACCTGTACGTCACGGCCACGACCCGGCAGGAAACCCGGCTGCGTCAGGTGCGGGAGGATTACGATCCCTACTATGGGGGCGGCATGGGCTATGGCCGCTACGATGGATACCGGCCCGGGTATGGCGGATACGCCAGTGTGCCGGTGGTACGCACTTACCAGGAAAAGGTCATGGTGGTGCAGATCAACCTGATCGACGCGCGCAGCGGCCAGCCGGTATGGAGCGCCAGCGCCGATGCGCGCGCCAGCAATCATCTGGCCGACCGCAGCAGTGCGTTGCGTCAGGCCGTGCAACAGGCTCTGGCGGCCTACCCGCCTTCGTAACCCTTCCGGAGAACTGCCATGTTTCGCCGTATCGTTCTGCTGACCTGTGCCGTGTTGCTGACGGCCTGTCAGAGCAACTCGATCAATCGCGACTTCGATGCCCGGCGGGATTTCGGCGGCTATCGCAGCTGGAGCTGGAAAGAGCCCGCCGTTCAGTATCAGCCCGACAATGATCCACGGCTCAAGAGCGACCTGACCGAGCAACGCCTTCGCCAGTCGATCGGCGAACAGCTGGACCAGCGTGGCCTGCGCATGGCCGCAGCCGGCGCCCGGCCGGATTTGAAAGTGCAGGCCTGGCTGATTGTCGAAAACCGTCAGCAGACGGTCAGCACCAACTATGGTGGCGGCTGGAGCCCCTGGGGTGGTTATGGCTACTGGAACGGGCCGATGAACACCGAAACCCGTAGCGTCGACTACAAGGTCGGCACCGTGCAGATCGATATGTTCGACGGCAAGGACGGCAAACTGGTCTGGCGTGGCAGCACCGAGCGCATCCTCAACGACAACGCCGGCAGCCCGTCAGAGCGCGATCAGGCCATGCGCACCACGGTAGCAAAAATTCTGGAGCAGTATCCTCCGCGCTAACGCGCCTGACATGTTGCGCCCCACTACGCGATCAACCGGGCATGGTGCCGATGTACTACGTCGGCATGCGTTTACGGGGGAACTGCTGTGTTGCGCAATGAACAGCGCGATCGAGGCTCAGACCTGCAGATCGCCCTGCATTTCATCAAGCAATTCCTGAATCGCGTCGAGGCGCTCTTCGGGATCGTCGATTTCCAGCAGTTCCACTTTGTCTTTTTCAGTGAACGGCAGCAGATAGGCAAGCTGGTTGGACAACGCGTATTGCCCGGCGGCAGATACGCCCATGTTCAAGGAAGCCACCATGGGATGCTCGGCCAGCGCTTCGAGCAGGGCCACGAGGTCGGCGTCTTCCTCCTGCAACGGGCGCTCCACGGGCTCTTCCAGCCACTCGACCTCGGCCACCAGCAGTTGATCGCGCTGAACCTCAGCGGCGACAACCCGGAAGCGACGCCCGCCGACGACACGAATGCCCAGCAAGCCGTTTTCCTGCTGCTGAAAATCCGTGACCAGCGCCTCGCAGCCGATCAGCGAGTAACCGTCCGGCACAGAGCCGATTTCATTCCCCTCGGTGATACACACCACACCGAAACCTTCCCCCTGTTTCATGCAGCGGCCGATCATGTCCAGGTAACGGGCTTCAAACAGCTGCAGATCAAGCACGCACCCTGGAAACAGCACAGCATTCAGCGGAAACAATGGCAGCGTCATAGAAAAGCCTCCTTTTAAATGGCCAGCGACATTGCCAACGGCAGGAACAACGCCGTTGCAACGCCCATCAGACTCATTGCCAACGCAGCAAAAGCCCCCGATTCCTCGCCCTCCTGCAATGCCACGGACGTGCCTACCGCATGCGCGGTGAGCCCCAGCGCCATGCCTCGGGCAGCAGGATTATCCACCCCGATCAGTGACAACAGACCGGGGCCGAAAATGGCACCGAATACGCCAGTAATCAATACAAAAACCGCCGCCAGGGCAGCGACCCCGCCAATCTGCTCGGCGACCAGCATGGCGATGGGCGACGTCACTGACTTCGGTGCCATGGTCATCAGAATCATGTGATCGGCGCCGAACAGCACCCCGAACCCCACGCACAAACCGGTGGCAAACACCCCGCCGACTACCAGCGTAGTCAAGACCGGCCAGAACAACTGGCGGATGCGCCGCATATTCAGATAAAGCGGGACCGCCAGCGCGACAGTTGCAGGCCCCAGCAACGTGACCAGAATCTCGGTGCTTTTGCGGTACTCGGTGTATTCAAGGTCGCAAAACAGCACAACCCCGATCACCACCACCATCGAGACCAGCACGGGCTGCAGGAACAGCCAGCGGGTTTTTTCATAAACCGCCATCGCCAGTTGATAGGCCCCCAGGGTAATCGCGATGCCGAAAAGCGGGTGGTGAATCACCGACAGCCATGCTCCGTGCCAGTCAGGACTCATGGCAACTCCCGGCGCTGGGCCTGACGTTTGATCAGTGTCTGCATCAGCCAGCCGACGAAGGTCACGGAAATCATCAGCGACAGGGTCAGCGTGCCAAAGATCGCCCAGAAGTCCTGGGCGATGGCCGACGCGTAAACCATCACCCCGACTGCAGGAGGCACCAGCAGTAACGGCAGATAGCGCAGCAGACTGCTGGCCGCCATGCTGATCGGCTCGCTGACTTCACCGCGCCACATTAAATAGGCCATCAATAGCACGAGGCCGATGATCGGCCCCGGCAAAATCGACAGAAACAAATGGTTGAGCGCGGTCCCCAGCAATTGGAACAGCACCAGCCATGTCAAACCCCTTAACAGCATGAAGACTCCAGCAGATAAACGAACCCGGCGAACGATCGGCGTCATTATAAACACGCTGCGCCAGAGGTCATGAGTGGGTATTCGCATTGCAGCAGTTGCTTGACCGGCCAGCCGCCCTCTGCTGATCTGGGCATTCGCCCGCAGGCATACGCTGATGCGGGCGGTGACAGCTCGATACCCCCTCATCAGACAAGGAGAGCGGCATGCCTTTTGTACCCGTCGCAGAGCTCAAGCAACACATCGGCAAGGACGCAGGCTATTCAGACTGGCTGACCATCGACCAGCAGCGCATCAACCTATTCGCCGACGCCACAGGGGATTTCCAGTTCATTCATGTCGACCCGGTCAAAGCGGCGCAGACCCCGTTCGGCGCGACTATCGCACATGGCTTCCTGTCGTTGTCGCTGATCCCCCAGCTCATGGAGGGCATCATGGTACTGCCCGAAGGCTTGAAGATGGCGGTCAATTACGGGATGGACAGCGTACGCTTCGTTCAACCGGTGACGGTCAACTCGCGAGTACGTCTCAAGGTCCAATTGACCGACGTGAGCGAGAAAAAACCCTTTCAGTGGTTGCTCAAGGCAACGGCCACGCTGGAGATAGAAGGTCAGGAAAAACCCGCTTTTGTGGCCGAACCTTTAACGTTGTGTTTTGTGTAAAGCGTTTAAAACATGAAACAGTCCTAACAGACTGTTTCATCCCGTTGACTCGCTGCGGCATACTCCCCTGCGGTCGTGACCCATAACATCTGCTCAAGCGGAGCCGGGCTCGCCCCTGAATCATTCTTCCGGGATCTCACATGCGCGCGCTCGCTCCATTGGCTTTGACACTCTTGATCGCAGGCTGCGGTGATGGCGAATCGATTTTGCCACCAGACGGTCGACTGCCCGACGGCGGACGCTACCGGGGCGATCTGGTCAACGGCGTCCTGCAGGGCCAGGGCCGCATCGATTACCCCAACGGCAGTTGGTACTCAGGTCAGTTCGAAAACGGCCTGCGGCAAGGCCAGGGTGAATGGCACGCCAGCAACGGCGACGTCTACAAGGGTGGTTTCGAGCAAGGTCTGTTCAACGGCCAGGGCCGACTGACCAACCGCGCTGGCACGAGTTATGTCGGCAGCTTCAAACTTGGCATGCGTGACGGCGAAGGCACCCAGAAAGACAAGGGCGTGCTTTATCGTGGCCAGTTCAAGGCCGGCGTGTACGACGGCCCCGGTCGCCTGGAACTGGAAGACGGCAGCCAGCATCAGGGCATGTTCGCCAATGGCAAGGCCAACGGCGAGGGTTCGCGCAGTGACGCCAGCGGCAACCAGTACAGCGGCAATTTCATCGACGGTCAATTGCAGGGCACCGGCAGCTTTACCAGCACTGACGGCGATCAATACGTCGGCAACTTCCGCAACAGCCAGCTGGACGGCAAGGGTCGCTACGAAAACAGCGACGGCGACGTCTGGAGCGGTGAGTTCAAGGAAGGCGCGCTGACCGGCAAAGGCGAGTTGATCGGCTCTGACGGCAGCCGCTATCAGGGTGACTTCGACAACTGGCGCTTCATGGGTCAGGGCCAGCTGCTACTGGCCGATGGCAGCCGCTACATCGGCCAGTTCGCCGATGACACCTACCAGGGCGACGGCGTGCTGATTTCCGCCGATGGCAAGGAGCAGCGCGGCATCTGGGCCAACGGCCAGCGGATCCGTGATGCCAAAGGCAAATTGCTGCCGGACCCACTTGAGGCCGGGCTACTGATCCAGGGTTCGCTGCTGGACAAGGCACTGGCAGCCGTGCCGGCGTCGACACCCGCCACCGAGCTGTACACGCTGGTCGTGGGTGGCGACGGCAAGCAGAGCGTGTTCATGCGCGAGGCGGACTACGTGAGCAATCTGCTCAAGTCGCGCTTCGGTGCCGTCGGGCAAGTCAGCCTGGTCAATCATCGCGATCACATGGATGACCGGCCGATGGCGACGCGTGAAACCATCACCCGCGCGGTGCAGACACTCGCCCAGCGCACCGGTCCGGAAGACTTGGTGTTCATTTACCTGACCAGCCACGGCACTCAGGATCATGAACTGGTGCTTGACCAGCCGCGCCTGTCGCTGGCAGACCTGCCCGCCGACGCCCTGGCCGCAGCCCTTGCACCACTGAAGAACCGTGACAAGGTCGTGGTGATTTCAGCCTGTTATTCCGGCGGGTTCATTCCCGACCTGAAAGATGAACGCACGCTGATCATGACCGCCTCGCGCGCCGACCGCGTCTCGTTCGGTTGCTCGGAAGAAGCGGACTTCACTTATTTTGGCGATGCACTATTTGCCAGGGCATTGGTCGAAACCGATGACCTGCAACACGCTTTCAACGAAGCGAAGGCCTATGTCGCGCAACGCGAGACCGAAGACAACTTCGAAGCCTCCGAACCGCAGATATGGGCACCCAAAGGAGTCCTGGCGCGCTGGCAGCAGTTGCGCAAAAGCCAGGCCGAACGCGCGTTGAGCACGGCGTTGAACCGCACGGAAGCGAAGACTTCGAGTAGCCGCTAGGCTTATCAGTATTGAGGGAGAAGCCACATGTACCTGACGCCGCAACACATCCTGCTCGCAGGAGCCACGGGCCTTACAGGCGAGCATTTGCTGGACAGGCTGCTCAGCGAGCCGACCGTCAGCCGCGTGTTGGCACCGACCCGCAAGCCGCTGGCCGAACACTCGCATCTGGAAAACCCGGTCGGCGAGCTGGCCACCCTGCTGCCAACGCTGTCTGGCCGGGTGGATATCGCATTCTGTTGCCTGGGCACCACGATCAAACAAGCGGGTTCGCAGGACGCCTTCAAGGCGGTTGATCTGGACATGGTCACAGCGTTCGCCAGCCGGGCCCGCGAACTCGGTGCTCGCCATTTGCTGGTAATCAGCGCAATCGGTGCAGATCCGGCGTCCGGTACCTTTTACAACCGTGTCAAAGGCGAAATGGAACAGGCGCTTCGTGCACAGGACTGGCCGCAACTGACCATCGCCCGCCCTTCCCTGCTGGTAGGCAGCCGTCCTGAAACCCGCTGGGTCGAGCAACTGGCGGCGCCTATCGCCAAACTGATCCCCGGCAAATACGGCGCCATCGAAGCCTGCCAACTGGCCCGCGCCCTGTGGCGGCTGGCGCTGGAAGAACAGAACGGCGTACGGATCGTCGAATCGGATGAGCTGCGCAAACTGGGCAAGTGATGATCGCCAGAGCTCAGACGCTGATCGTCCACACGCTCCGCGTGGGAATGCAGTTCGTGACGCTCTGCGTCATCCAAGGGAGCATTACCTGATAGCGCAGGTGGTCGCTCTTATACCGCTAAAGCCCGCCCGTGGCCTGAACCCCGAATCCCGCCGCCGTCAGCAATGACAGTGGCAGCAGCAGGGTGTCGAGCAGCGCACTGCCCGGCAGGTCCAGGCCCGGATAGCTGGGAGCCTCTGCGCCAAATCGGTCGGCGGCACAGCAACCACCCTGCAGCGCATACATGTTCAACCGCGTACCGGCATACACCACCGGCGCGCCAGGTTTGGCCGCATTGAGCGTGCGTGCCGTTGCGCAGCCGGTCAGCGCCAGCGCCAGCGCTACCAGCAGCAGCTTATTCATCGCCGCCAATATGGTGCTCGCCCCAACGCGGCAGCATGTCCTGAGGAATATTCAGCAGATTGAGGATCCGCGCGACGACAAAATCCACCAGGTCGTCGATAGTCTGCGGCTGATGATAGAAACCGGGCGAGGCAGGCAGAATGATCGCGCCCATGTTCGACAGCTTGAGCATGTTCTCCAGATGAATACTGGAAAACGGTGCCTCTCGCGGCACCAGAATCAACTGGCGCCGCTCCTTCAGCGTCACGTCAGCGGCGCGCTCGATCAAATTGTTGCAAGCCCCGGTGGCAATTGCCGACAGCGAACCGGTGGAACAAGGCACCACCACCATTGCGCTTGGCGATCCCGAACCGGAGGCCACTGGCGACATCCAGTCGTCGCGCCCATAGACGCGAATCTGCCCGGCAGATGCACCGGTGTATTCCGTCAGAAACGCCTGCATCATCATCGCCTTGGGCGGCAGGCGCACGTCGGTCTCGGTGGCCATAACCAGTTGCGCAGCCTTGGAGATCAGGAAATGTACTTCCCGATCCTCACGCACCAGACAATCAAGCAGGCGCAGGCCATATGGCGCGCCGGAAGCGCCGGTCATTGCAACGGTAACGCGCTCCGGGCCGCTCATTTCAGCGCCTCTGCCAGCTTGCCATGCAGACCTCCAAAGCCGCCGTTGCTCATGATCACGATGTGCGTGCCGGGCTGCGCCTGGCTTTTCACCTGGTCGATGATCGCTTCAATCGAATCACACACCTGCGCCGGTACAGTCCCCCCGGCCACGGTGGCTGCCAGGTCCCAGCCCAGATTGGGCGGGGCGTACCAGACCACCTGATCCGCCTGACTCACGCTTTCCCGCAGACCGTCGCGGTGCGCGCCAAGCTTCATCGAGTTGGAGCGCGGCTCGATGACCGCAATGATCGATGCATCACCGACCTTCTTGCGCAGGCCATCCAGCGTGGTGGCAATAGCTGTAGGGTGATGAGCGAAGTCATCATAAATAGTGATGCCGCGTACGTCGGCGACCTTTTCCATGCGCCGCTTGACGCTCTTGAACGCACTGAGCGCCTGCACGCCCAGCGACGGTACGACGCCCACATGGCGAGCGGCTGCCAGCGTCGCCAGGGCGTTGGCCACGTTGTGCTGACCGGTCATGTCCCAGTCGACGGTGCCCTGCGGTTCGCCCTCGAACAGCACTTCAAAGCGTGAACCGTCTTCGCTCAACAGCTGCGCCTGCCACTGACCGTTCTGGCCGGTGGTCTGTACCGGCGTCCAGCAGCCCATCTCGATGACCCGCGCCAGCGCTGGTTCAGTCGTCGGATGGATTACCAGACCTTCGCTCGGGATGGTACGCACCAGATGGTGAAACTGACGCTCGATGGCCGGCAGGTCGGGGAAGATGTCAGCATGATCGAACTCAAGATTGTTGAGGATCGCTGTCCGTGGACGGTAATGGACGAACTTGGAGCGTTTGTCGAAGAAGGCGCTGTCGTATTCATCGGCCTCGACCACAAAGAACGGGGTCTCGCCCAGACGCGCCGACACGGCGAAGTTCTGCGGGATGCCTCCGATCAGGAAGCCGGGACTCATGCCCGCGTGTTCCAGCACCCAGGCCAGCATGCTGCTGGTGGTGGTCTTGCCGTGCGTGCCGGCCACGGCCAGTACCCAGCGGCCTTGCAGCACATGGTCCGCCAGCCACTGCGGGCCAGACACATACGGCAAACCTTTGTTGAGCACATATTCAACTGCCGGGTTGCCGCGCGACAGCGCGTTGCCGACCACCACCAGATCAGGCGCCGGGTCCAGTTGTGCAGGGTCGTAGCCCTGGGTCAGCTCGATGCCCTGGGCTTGCAGCTGGGTGCTCATCGGTGGATAGACGTTGGCGTCGGAGCCCGTGACCCGGTGCCCCAACTCTTTGGCGAGCACCGCCAGAGACCCCATGAACGTGCCGCAGATACCAAGGATATGAATATGCATGACCAACCTCTCAGAACATCCACGCAGGTTAACGTAGGGACGGTGAAATGGCACCCTGAGTTTGTCCGTTGTCTTGCGCGCACGCCCCATTTCAATGCCCGGCAGATAAGCCTAAAGTCCTAGCCACGGCCGAATGCAAATGGCCTATTCTTGAACGCTTATTGTCAGCTACCCGAAAGCAGAATCGACACAGACTCCCTCACAACAAGAACCAGGAGACATACCATGCGTTACGCTCATCCCGGTACCGAAGGCGCTATCGTCAACTTCAAGGAACGCTACGGTAACTACATCGGCGGCGAGTTCGTCGCGCCGGTCAAAGGCCAGTATTTCACCAACACCTCGCCGGTCACCGGCAAGGCCATCGCAGAATTTCCGCGCTCCACCGCCGAAGACATCGACAAGGCACTCGACGCTGCGCACGCCGCCGCTGCAGGCTGGGGCTCGACCTCGGTGCAGGCCCGCTCGCTGGTCCTGCTGAAGATTGCCGACCGTATCGAAGCCAATCTGGAAGTCCTGGCCATCACCGAAACCTGGGACAACGGCAAGGCGATCCGCGAAACCCTCAACGCCGACATCCCGCTGGCCGCCGACCACTTCCGCTACTTCGCCGGCGTGCTGCGCGCGCAGGAAGGCAGCGCCGCCGAAATCGACGGCAACACCGTGGCCTATCACATTCATGAGCCGCTGGGCGTGGTCGGGCAGATCATCCCGTGGAACTTCCCGATCCTGATGGCCGCCTGGAAACTCGCCCCTGCGCTGGCTGCCGGTAATTGCATCGTGCTCAAACCTGCCGAGCAGACGCCGCTGGGCATCAGCGTGCTGATCGAGCTGATCGGCGACCTGTTGCCTCCTGGCGTGCTGAACATCGTGCAGGGTTATGGCCGCGAAGCGGGTGAGGCGCTGGCCAGCAGCAAACGCATCGCCAAAATCGCCTTCACCGGCTCGACGCCTGTCGGCTCGCACATCATGAAACTGGCGGCAGACAACATCATCCCGTCCACCGTAGAACTGGGCGGCAAGTCGCCGAACATCTTCTTCGAAGACATCATGAGCGCCGAACCGGAGTTCATCGACAAGGCCGCCGAAGGCCTGGTGCTGGCGTTCTTCAATCAGGGCGAAGTCTGCACCTGCCCGTCCCGCGCGCTGGTGCAGGAGTCGATCTACCCACAGTTCATGGAAGCGGTGATGCGCAAGGTCGAGAAGATCAAGCGCGGCGACCCGCTGGACACCGACACCATGGTCGGCGCCCAGGCCTCCGAGCAACAGTTCGACAAGATTCTTTCGTACCTGGACATCGCCAAGGGCGAAGGCGCCGAACTGTTGACCGGCGGCAAAGTGGAGAAGCTGGAGGGCAGCCTGTCCACCGGCTACTACATCCAGCCGACGCTGCTCAAAGGCAACAACAAAATGCGCGTGTTCCAGGAAGAGATCTTCGGCCCGGTGGTCAGCGTCACGACCTTCAAGGACGAAGCAGAAGCCGTGGCCATCGCCAACGATACCGAGTTCGGCCTGGGCGCAGGCCTGTGGACCCGCGACATCAACCGCGCCTACCGCGTGGGCCGGGCCATCAAGGCCGGCCGCGTGTGGACCAACTGCTACCACCTGTACCCGGCACACGCCGCGTTCGGTGGCTACAAGAAATCCGGCGTCGGCCGCGAAACCCACAAGATCGCGCTTGAGCATTATCAGCAGACCAAAAACCTGCTGGTGAGCTACGACAACAACCCGCTGGGTTTTTTCTAGCACCAGCCCCGCGATGATCGTCCCCACGCGCTGCGTGGGGATGCCTTTCCAGATGCTCTGCGTCCGATCCTGAATGCCGTCTCAAGATACTTATCGTTCCCATGCTCCGCGTGGGAATGCCTTTCTGGACGCTCTGCGTCCGATCCTGAATGCCGTCTCAAGATGTCTATCCGTTCCCATGCTCCGCGTGGGGACGCCTTTCCAGACGATCTGCGTCCGATCCTGCACGCCGTCTCAGGATGTTTATCGTTCCCATGCTCCGCGTGGGAATGCCTTTCTGGACGCTCTGCGTCCGATCTTGAATGTGCGGTGTCAGCACGATAATCATCTCAAACAGCATCGCGCACCAACCCTGTGCATCGCGCCCTGGCGTGATGCATCTTTCCTCTGAATACTCTGCTCATAGTTGCAAACTCGCACTCCCGGTCAGGGTGGAGTATTAATTGCTTTCATCTCTTCCCACAGTCGCTTGAAGCGGGGCGTACCCGTTTCACCGAAAGACTACGTCCGACGCAAGCAGCGCGACGTCATGGAGAATCTGTATGGCGAGCTTTTCCCACTCTGTCGGTGCGCAGACGTACCGCTTCGACAGCCTCAAAGAAGTGATGGCCAAGGCCAGTCCTGCGCGCTCCGGTGATTATCTGGCCGAAGTCGCGGCGCAGAACGACGGCGAGCGAGTCGCCGCGCAGATGGCGCTGGCGAACATTCCGCTCAAGCACTTTCTTGAAGAAGCCCTGATCCCTTACGAGCAGGACGAAGTTACCCGGTTGATCATCGACACCCACGACAAGCTGGCGTTTGCTCCGGTCAGCCACCTGACAGTCGGCGGCTTTCGCGACTGGCTGCTCAGCGACAAGGCCGACGAAACCACTCTGCGTGCGCTGGGCCCGGGCCTGACTCCGGAAATGGCCGCTGCCGTTTCAAAGATCATGCGCGTACAGGATCTGGTGCTGGTGGCGCAGAAAATCCGCGTGGTGACGCGCTTCCGCAACACCATGGGCCTGCGCGGCCGGCTGTCGACACGTCTGCAACCCAATCACCCCACCGACGACCCGTCCGGCATTGCAGCCAGCGTGCTCGACGGCCTGCTGTACGGCAATGGTGATGCCATGATCGGCATCAACCCGGCCACCGACAGCACCTCGTCCATCGTTGCCCTGCTGGAAATGCTCGACGCCATCGTCCAGCGCTATGAAATCCCGACGCAGTCCTGCGTGCTGACCCACGTCACCACGTCTATCGAAGTGATCAACCGTGGCGTGCCGGTCGACCTGGTGTTTCAGTCAATCACCGGCACTGAAGCCGCCAATGCCAGCTTCGGCATCAGCCTCAAGCTGTTGCAGGAAGGCTATGAGGCGGGCCTGAGCCTGAACCGCGGCACCCTCGGGCAAAACCTGATGTATTTCGAGACCGGCCAAGGCAGCGCGCTGTCGGCCAACGCGCATCATGGCGTCGACCAGCAGACCTGCGAGACCCGCGCCTACGCCGTCGCCCGGCATTTCAACCCGTTCCTGGTCAACACCGTGGTCGGTTTCATCGGCCCCGAATACCTGTACAACGGCAAACAGATCATTCGCGCCGGTCTGGAGGATCACTTCTGCGGCAAGCTGCTGGGCGTGCCGATGGGCTGTGACATCTGCTATACCAACCACGCAGAAGCCGATCAGGACGACATGGACACCCTGCTGACCCTGCTGGGCGTCGCGGGGATCAACTTCATCATGGGCATCCCCGGCTCCGACGACATCATGCTCAACTACCAGACCACCTCCTTCCACGACGCGCTGTACGCGAGGCAAAGCCTGGGCCTGCGTCCTGCACCGGAATACGAAGCCTGGCTGGAGAAAATGGGCATCTTCACCCAGGCCGACGGCCGTGTGCGCTTCGGCGACAGCCTGCCGCCGGCCTTCCGTCAGGCACTGGCGCATCTAGCATGAGTGACGAGCCGATGAACGAACTACAAGACGGCGCCATCCCCGCCAATCCATGGCTGGAACTGCGCCGCCTGACCCCCGCGCGCATTGCGCTGGGTCGTACCGGCACCAGCCTGCCGACCTCTGCGCAGCTGGATTTTCAAGCCGCGCATGCGCAGGCACGTGATGCAGTGCATCTGGCCTTCGACCATGCCGCGATCAGCGCGCAACTGAATGAAAAAGGCCGTGAAACCCTGTTGCTGCACAGCGCCGCCGTCGACCGGGACAGTTACCTGCAGCGCCCGGACCTGGGCCGTCGCCTGAATGACGAATCAGCGCAGACGTTGCGCGACTTCGCCGCCGCTCATCCGGGCGGCGTCGATCTGGCGATAGTGGTCGCCGACGGTCTGTCCGCCCTGGCGGTGCATCGACATGCGGTGCCTTTCCTCATGCGCCTGGAAGAACAGGCCAGCGCTGAGGGCTGGTCCCTGTCGCCAGTGATCATGGTCGAGCAGGGCCGCGTCGCAGTGGCCGATGAAGTCGGCGAACTGCTGGGTGCGAAGATGGTGGTCATCCTGATCGGCGAGCGCCCTGGCCTTAGCTCTCCGGACAGTCTGGGCCTGTACTTCACCTACGCACCGAAGGTCGGGTTGAATGATGCGCACCGTAACTGTATTTCCAATGTACGCCTTGAAGGCCTGAGCTACGGCATGGCCGCTCATCGGCTGCTGTACCTGATGCGCGAGGCCTGCAGACGGCAGATTTCCGGGGTCAACCTGAAAGACGAGGCTGAACTGCAGATTCTGGAAGCAGACGGCGCTGACGATCACTCAGATAAACCCATCGGCAATTTCCTCCTCGACGGCCCTGCAGCGCCGCACTAGCTCACTCACTGGATTGTGCCGTTCAAAGTCGCCGGGCAGATTCGCGTAATCATCCCGGCGTACGGCATCAGCCCGGATGAACGTTGCGGCCTGACCATTGGGCTCATCAAGCAGCGCTCGAATACCTCGACCTGCTGTTCCCGCCGCTCATGAAAACCTTACCGCTCACACCCCATTCAAAGCCGCCGCTTATTCCGAAGCCCCTTCTGTGCATTCTGCTTCTATAATGCCGCGCATACCGCAAAGTCGTTTTCTCCGCATGCGACCCCGGACAGGGTCTCGCCTCAGGTGCCTTAATGGAATTCAACCCGCTCGACCTTATTCTGCATCTCGACGTTTACCTTGACCTGTTGGTGACCAACTACGGCACATGGGTCTACGCGATTCTGTTTCTGGTGATTTTCTGCGAGACCGGGCTGGTGATCATGCCCTTCCTGCCGGGCGACTCGCTGCTGTTCATTGCCGGCGCCGTGGCTGCCGGTGGCGGCATGGACCCGGTGCTGCTGGCCGGGTTGTTGATGCTCGCGGCGATTCTGGGCGACAGCACCAACTATGTGATCGGCCGCACAGCGGGCGAAAAGCTGTTCAGCAACCCGACCTCGCGAATCTTCCGCCG
Source organism: Pseudomonas congelans (assembly GCF_900103225.1). Classification (GTDB taxonomy): domain Bacteria; phylum Pseudomonadota; class Gammaproteobacteria; order Pseudomonadales; family Pseudomonadaceae; genus Aquipseudomonas; species Aquipseudomonas congelans. The sequence goes on from NZ_FNJH01000004.1 coordinate 54,362, forward strand.
CGACTACCTGCTGCGCACCCAGGATTTCTACGCACGCCACGGCGGCAAGACCGTCACGCTGGCGCGCTTCCTGCCGATTATCCGCACCTTCGCGCCGTTTGTGGCCGGTGTGGGCAGAATGTCCTATCCGCGCTTCGTGGGCTTCAGCGTGCTGGGTTCGGTGCTGTGGGTCGGCAGCCTGATAACACTGGGCTTCTTCTTCGGCAACGTACCATTCATCAAGCAGAACCTGACCTTTCTGGTCCTGGCAATCATCCTGCTGTCGCTGGTGCCGATGATCATCGGCGTGGTGCGCAGCCGCACCGTGCGTCCGGTCGACGCGCGCTGAATCATGTGGTCATTCAGCAACTGGCGCAGGCAGCGCAAGCTTGCCAGACACCCGGTTGCTGACGAGCTGTGGCAGAACGTGTGCGCACGTCTGCCGATCCTCGATGGTCTGAGCAAAGCGCAGCACGCGCAACTGCGTGACGCCTGCGTGCTGTTTCTGCATGACAAACACCTCAGCGCGCTGCCGGGCGTTGATCTGGATGACGAGCAACGGCTGTTTCTCGCCGCACAGGCGCAACTGCCGCTGCTGAACCTGGGCGGACTGAACTGGTATCAGGGTTTTCATGAAATCGTGCTGTACCCCGACGACTTCGTCAGCCCGCAGCGCCATCGCGATGCCAGCGGCGTCGAACACGAGTGGGATGGCGAGCACAGCGGCGAAGCCTGGCTGCAGGGCCCGGTGATTCTGGCCTGGCCTGGTGTATTGAGCAGCGGCGGCTGGGATGGCTATAACCTGGTGATCCATGAGCTCGCGCACAAGCTCGACATGCTAAACGGCGACGCCAATGGCCTGCCGCCGCTGCACAGCGATATGCAGGTGACCGAATGGGCCCGCATCATGCAAAGCGCGTTCGATGATCTCAACCGGCAACTGGACCACAACCCAGACGCCGAACCCGCCATCGATCCCTATGCCGCCGAAGATCCGGCCGAGTTCTTCGCCGTGACCAGCGAATACTTCTTCAGCGCGCCCGATCTGCTGCACGGCAGTTACCCGGCAGTCTACGAGCAACTGAAAGCGTTCTACCGTCAGGACACCCTTGCGCGGCTTGACCTGCTGCGTCGACAAGACCCGGCTTACCGGGACAGCTGACCGCCTCCAAGGCCATGCGTGGCAACCAAAACAGAATATGCCTATAATCCGGACCACTTTATGGCGGTTCGCGCCACAATCTGTCTGGTCAACTAGGGGGGCAATGCCCAATGAGCTACAGCAAGATTCCGGCTGGTAAAGACCTGCCGAACGACATCTACGTCGCCATCGAAATCCCGGCCAACCACGCGCCGATCAAATACGAAATCGACAAAGATTCCGATTGCCTGTTCGTTGACCGTTTCATGGCCACCCCAATGTTCTACCCGGCCAACTATGGTTTCATCCCCAACACCCTGGCTGACGACGGCGACCCGCTGGACGTGCTGGTTGTAACCCCATACCCGGTTACCCCAGGCTCGGTTATCCGCGCACGCCCGGTCGGCATCCTGCACATGACTGACGACGGCGGCGGCGATGCCAAAGTTATCGCAGTGCCACACGACAAGCTGTCCCAGATTTACGTCGACGTGAAAGAGTACACCGACCTGCCGCCGCTGCTGCTTGAGCAGATCAAGCACTTCTTCGAGAACTACAAGGATCTCGAAAAAGGCAAATGGGTGAAGATCGAAGGTTGGGGCAACGCTGATGCTGCCCGTGCCGAGATCACCAAATCGGTTGCAGCGTTCAAAGGCTGATCATCGATCTGGCGTTTCAGGGCACGCCACGCGCGCGCCCTGAAACACGCTTGCCCCTCCTCGCTGCACCTCCCCGCATACCTCGCTCGCTGAAACACAACCACCCGTTTTTTTTGCAGCGCGCACGTTTAAAAATGCGTCCGGCTTTTAGACATTCGATAAACAGTTCGTTAATGCCCGTATAGCTGGGGTAAACGCGCAATACGTCGTTTAGCCAAAAAAGCGCTATTACGGAATCCACCTACACAACATTCATTCCATCCGTAGTCCGGATAGCCATGCGCACCCCGGGATAAGGTCGACGTCAACACCTCGTTCATTTAAACGCCCCGGCGACGTCCGTAGACTTCGCCCTATGAATACATCAGGTGATCGACTCCGCATCCTCCTTCGGGAGTGCCATCTCACAGCGACTGATTTTGCCGCCAACCGCAAAATCACGCCGCAACACGTCAATAACTGGTTCAAGCGCGGCGTGCCCATGGCGCGGATTGACGAGGTGGCTGAACTGTTGACCGTCAACGCCCGCTGGCTGCGCACCGGCGAAGGCCCCAAACATCCTAACGACTGCGCCAATGAAAGCACTGGCGGCGACACCCGCGTCATTATTCATCAGGCCAGAAACGTGTCGCGCGGCGACGTGGAAATCCAGATATTCATGGAAGCCGAATCCACCCACGGCGTTGGCAAGACCGTCCTCGCCGAAGCCCCCGGACAGAAAATCCGCCTGCCCCTGCAAGTACTGCAGAACATGGGCATCGACCCGAAAAACTGCATGTGCGTCGCCATGGTTGGCAACAGCATGGCCGACAAGATCCAGGACGGCTCGATCCTCGGCGTCGACCGCGAACTGACCCAGGTCATCGACGGCGAAATCTACGCCCTCGAACACGGCGGCATCCTGCGCGTACGCTACCTCTACCGCCTCCCCAACGGCGGCCTGCGCCTGCGCAGCCACAACGACGCCGAATACCCGGACGAACTGTTCAGCGCCGAAGACATCGACCGGGAGAAAATACGGATTCTGGGCTGGATATTCTGGTGGTCGACGCTGAACAGCCGACGTAATGCCATGCTGCTGTTATGAGGCGTTCGCGGTTGAAAGGCATTCGGGCTGGGCATGGGAGGCGAACTTCAGTATCCTGTTCGCCATCCAGAGCACCTGACGCAGTCATGCGATGCGGTGTTTGAACGGGGCATGTGATCCGTTTGCCTTGTTGCCTATTCGCGTTTCTTCAAGAGGCGCACCTGTTGAAGGCGATTGCGGTCTATCAAAAATAGATCAGAACCGCCTACGAGAAGCCGGCCACAAGCCGGCTTTTTAATGCCTCCCGCTTTCTTCTTGCAGCCAAACCGTGGATATCATTTGCTTAAGAGGCTTCCAGCCAAATCAGCCGCTGGCAGCACTTTGCTGGTTATTCGATGGCTCGCAGAAAACTACCCACCGCCCTCCCCCAGCCGCCTCCGCCGCGCCACCAGCGCCCTGCGCAGGGAAACATCCGCATACTCCATAAACAGCGTTGCCAATCGATTCAGCGCTGCCTCTTCCTCTTCGCCGCCCACGATTGAATCAAAGCCGAGCGCACGCTTGTTCTGCTCGGGTAGTTCTTCCCAGCTGGTCATGAGATAGGCGTACATTGCGCTGACGATTTGGGGGCTAGTCGAAGACTTGGGCTTTGGGGATGCCTCGGCTAGAACACCTATCCGCGAGCGTATGCGCTGGAGAGCGCGACATTTTTTGCAGATCGGCAGGTATCTTGAAGCATGACGCCGTTGCGGTGATCCGAAGGCTTTGTGACGACTCATGAAGCATCTACTCCTTTGCTGTGGCAGCGACTCATCCTTGTAAAGCGCACTCGGCATAATGAATGCTATAGCGTGTAGCGCTATAACGTGCATTCAAGCGAAATCCCTTCCTTTTGTAAAGGGGGTGCGCCATGGATCTGAGCAACGCAATCGGAGCAGCACTGAAAGAAGCGCGCGAAGCGAAGGGTCTCACGCAGGAGGATTTTGTCGGGGTCAGTGGCAGGACGTATCTGTCCGAGATCGAACGCGGATTGAAGAGCCCGACGCTTGAGAAGCTGGATCAGCTCGCGACAAGGATCGGAATTCATCCGCTTGAGCTGCTGGTCTCGTGCTATGCCAAACAGGCGTCGATGAGTCAGCAAGCGTTGCTGGATATGCTGGATGAGCGCTTGCGTAAAGAATGACTCATAGCGATTCAATCCAGTCCGTTCTGGTCAGATACAGGACTGTCACGGGCAGACTTCTAAGTCCCGCTCTCTCCACAGCTTCCAGACCTCTTCCCAGCCAGCTTCATGGCTCGGGCCCGAGACAACGATCAACTGACTGCACGCGCCGCTGCCTAGTTGCGTGCTGTAAAGCGTTGCCAGTTCAGTCGGGATCATTTCGTCGTGCGTTCCTGACAAGTGACGCTGGGGTATCAATGCAAGGTGCTGGATGTAATCGAGTGGGTCCAACGAGCCATTGAGGGGTGAAAGTCCCTTTAGCGCTGTCCACTGATTCGGCGCAAGATTGCCGGCGATGGTCTGGATACGGGTGATGTCGTTTCGTTGTCCGGCCAGCAGCAACGCAAGGGTTGCGCCGCCTGAGTAACCAATCAGCTCGAACTCGTTATTACCGTAACGTTGTTTCATCTGGTCCAGCGCGCTGCTGAGGCTGGTGACCACGTCCTGGGAGAAGCGGCGATCGGTCCAGAGTGCAGGGTTGCAGGCCGGCGCCGTGATGAACTGACAAGGTCGCGCCAGATAGGCGCTGGGAGTCGGGTCGTTGATTGCCAGACGCGGCACCAGCAGCTTACGCGGGCTTGGGTCGAGACTGGGTTGAGTGGCGGTGGCCCAGGCGTGACCGTCGCCTTCCAGATAGACCCGCAGACGAGGCGTCCTGAAGGTCTCTGGAGGTAATAGCGCCGCCAGTGGAAAGGGCTGTGCCGACAGCGTCTGCATCTGCCGGCCATGCTGCTCCGCCAATTGCTGTAGACCTACGCGTGGCGACTGACAACCGGCAATGGCCCCGCTTAACAGCAGCACCATCACCACTGCAAGGATACCGCCCAGGCGTTTTCGACCGAGGCGGTAACTCCACATCAGAAGTCGTAACGCACTTTGGCAGAGAACACATCGGCATCGAAGTCCGATTTCCCGATGTAGTCGTAGTTGACGCCCAGTGTAACTGCGCCCAGTTTGTAGTCGGCCCCCACGCCCGCTTCGTAACTGTCACGCACGGCCTTGGCGCCACTGGTCACAAACGGTGTACTGCCGAGCAGAAAGGTGGACGTGCTCTGCGCTTCATCGGCGGCGAAATCGTGGTAGGCCATCAGCTTGGCCTGTGGTTCCAGCGTTCCGGCGCCCAGGAGGAAGCTGCCAGCCACACGCATACCCGCGCCCAGCTCAATGGCTTCATAACGCTGATCTTCAACCTTCAGCGCAGCCGACGAGCCTTTCTCGCGATAGCCGTCGATGTTCACCTGGCTGTAACGTGCCGCCACGCGCGGCTCGACCAGGACTTGCGGGCTGACGTGGTAGGTGTAACCGCCCACCAGGTTCAGGCCCAGCAGGTCGCTGTCATAATCAGCTTTGGCACGTGTACCGGCGATGCTGCGTTTGCCCTGATTGTCATTGAAGCCGTAAGTCAGGCTTGTATCGACAAAGTAATTGCCCTGCTCAAAGCCCCCATACAGAGTGAATGCATGGCTGTCGACTTCGGTTTTGTTGCCACTTTTGCCATTCACGTCGGTATTGATGAAGCTGTACGCCAAGCCCAGCGTCAGGTTGTCGTTGAGTTTGCCGTCAGCACCCACAGCGACGCCGCTGCTGTACGCGTTGTAGCCCGCAATCCCGTCACGCTGGCCTTGAGTGGCATCGCTGTAAAGCGACTGGACCCAGACACCTGCATTTTTGAAGCCCTCGCCAGAGGAAGCACCGCGTATCGAACTGGTGCGGCTGCCGGTTACATTGCTGATCAGGCCTTGGCTGGTAGTAGCGGCGCTTCTGGCCCCGCCGTTGACCTCAGGCGATAGCTGAGAGGCCAGCTTGGCGAGTTGCCCCCCGTCAGCGTTCAACAAAAGCTGTTTGAACGCATCACTGTCGTTCAGCTTGCTGATGATGCTGTCGCCAGTCAGATTGACGAGCGTTTCTTGGTCGTTGGAAGAACCACCATTGTCAGTGATGATCTGGGCGACTTCTTGCTTGCCTTTGCCGGTGACCACAGCCACCACTTCTTTGCCGTCAACGGTATAACTGTCGATTTTAAGCAGCGCCGAGGTACTGACTACATCGAGCTTGCCGGCAGCATCGACCGCGCTTCCATCCTTGGTCAGCAGTTCGATCTTGCCTGCTTCGATAAGTTTGTAGGTGGTGCCGTTGGCACTGAAGTCGTCACCCTTGGCCGCGAGCTTTACTTGCGCGCCCTGTTCGAACTGAGTGAGACCGGTAACTTTCAGCACTGCGGTTTTTGTATCAGTGGCCTTACTCAGATTCAGGCCGAGCGCCGAATTGGCGTCGACATACAGATCGCCATTAATGCTGCTGTGCGTGGATTCGAAAGTCATGGTAGTCGGACTGTCGGAGCTGCCGCCAACGTAAACCGACCCGCCGCTCTTGAGGCGAATGTTGTAACCATCCTTACGGCTGTCAGTACCTGTGAAGGAAGTATCCCCTTCAAGCTCGATATTGCTCAGGTCGATCAGGTTACCGACAACGACGCTACCCTGTCTCAGGATCAGCTCGATCGGACGATTGCTTTTGGAGGCGTCGATGGCCCTGTCAGAGGAAATGATCGAACCGCTGTTATAGATATTGAAGTCGCCCCGCTCGATGTACCAGGGTTGAGCACCGATCATGGAGAATGTTGTAGTACCCATCACGATAGCAGCGCCCTCGCCGCGAATCGTCCCGGTATTGATTATGTCCGCACTATTGCCGATCATGGTGACCCCATCGACCCGAAGACCTTCAGACCCTGCGCCGCTGGCGGAGAGGCTGCCCTGGTTTTCGATAGCTTTCAGACTCGTGGCGAAATCCAGAGCTGTCGCGCCTTGACCGGTAACGTCAACCAGACCGCGGTTGATGACGCTGCCGCTGATCTTGCCGCCCTCAAGGCTGATGCCTTTGACCCCTTCGCTACTGGCAAAATTGCCGGAACCGGTGATGTTCGCGTTGAGGATCAGGCCCTTTTCAATAGTCGAACCGTTGAGCTCGATCGCATCTTTAACCGCACTGCCCGTATAGGCACCGTTGATCTCGAGATTGCCGGCATGGGTCTGACGCTCGCTCTTGTAACCCGCGTTGGTCAGTTCGACTGTTTCAGCAAAAGCCGGAACAGCAGTTGCAGCCACAGCCATGGCGAGAAGGGTCTTGCGAAATATCACAGCGTTCACGATTCATTCCTTATGTTGGGGGCGCTTCCATGCGTAGCGAGAACGTGCCGCAGCAAAAAGTGGCGATTGGCCACGTAGAAGAGCGCGGCGAGGATAAAGTAACCGACTTGAAATAACATCAAATATTATCGATGCAATCGCACTTCGTTAAAATCGTAGAAGTGCACGGGGTCTAGATCACTAGACCCGATACGACTCCGCATGCGCTACCTTCCTGAGCGTGCGCCAGTACGAGCGGATACGCCTGGCAAGGGGCGGTGAAGTGCTGAACAATACGATGGTCGCAAAGGATACCCACCAGCCGGGGCGCAGGCAGGTCAGCAGGTATTGATTGAGCCAGATGCGCGCGATTCTCAGCCTGTAGCCCTTCGGATCCAGGCGCTGCAATTGTTCTATCGCAGAGGCTGTATAGAGCGTCGTCAATACGCGGCGGCTGATCAGAAAGCGTTCCGGGAAGTCGATGCCAGCCTCGGAGTGATTCAGGACTCTGAAGTTGCGCCTCAAGACGTTGTCCCATAACTTCAGGTTGCTCAGCCCTACTTCGCAGGGCCGTGCGAGCCGCGCATCAATGCCCTTCCTGCGCATCACACCCAGCATGAGTGCCTGCTCGCTCACCATGCGCGCGGACGTGTAGCCAATGAAGTTGCCAAACGGGTTACGAGACGGCCTGTCGTTGAACAGCGCGTCCCTTTCGAACAGTGGTTGCTCCCACATGGCGAGCATCGCGTCGCGCGTGCCGAATTGAACGAGATCCGATATATGGAACAACATCGGCAAGCGCTCAGGGTCGCGAATATAAAGCGTCGTGGTGGTGATGGGCGTGTCGAACAGTTGCGTCTCGCCCGGCACGGAATCATCAGGCAGACCTATGACAGCCAGTGCAGCGCTGGTCAGATTGTGGTCGGCACGCATTTTCATCACATAGGGTCTTGAGGCGCTCTGAATGCCGCATAACGTCGATTGCAGCATGCGATTGATGTTGATCTGATTACCGGCGTCATCGACGAAGGCGCCCGGATCATCCGACATGACGAGCTGGTCCGCCTTCACATCGGAAGTATCTTCATGACGCCAGGTCGAAACGATGATTTCGGCCTGCGGCAGGTGCTTCCGGATTGATGCGATACAGACGAAGATATTTCGCTCGGAACTCAGGTTGCGATACAGGGGGCCCTGAATAACCACGCTGATTTTTCTGGAATCAACGGCCACAAGATGAGGCATGTTTTTTAACCTTGTAATAAAAGCGCCTGCTATCGGCGGTTAGCGGCAGGTCAGTCAGAGGGATCCTGCAACCCGCTGAAAGACGCGAAGAACAACACGCCTTATTCGACGCAGGATGCCCGCCAGAAATGGAATACTCATCAGCACTCTCTCAAGACGGGTGACCATGAATAGCCTTCTGATCTGAGCAGAACGATTTGAGGCTGTTGTGCTTGCCGGCAAATTATTGAACGACGCGTTGAGGGTTCGCGCATAAACGCCGAGATGCATGGCGGGCACCATGATCACCAGGTTTCGCTTCCGAAGCCTGGTGCTCAAATAGTTGTGGCGGGCAATTTTCCGGATGAAATCCATACAGGTAGTCGAGTCATGCTGACCAAAATCGATCAGTATCCAGTCGCTTTCGACTTTATCCATGTGCTGGGCAACTCTGTTCGCCACAATGCCGCTCAGGCCATTGTCGTGAAGAAAATCCTCCAGGCTGAACAGGGCATGCTCGGTCGATGAATCGCTGACGGGTAGCTCGGTCAGGTTGTAAAGGTCATCAATCACAAGTATGGGAACGGTCTTCCTATACTCGTGCTGAATGCGCGCCAGCTGACAGATCAACTGATGGCTGGCAGTGCCGGGGCTCGAATGAGATACGACGAATACCTTCACTTCGCCCCCTTGCTGTAGGACATGAAGGGGGTCGAGTTGTAGATGGTCCTCACAGCAGCCCACAGGCTTTCAAAATAGAAGTTTTTCCCGTTATTTCGATAAGCGCGAACGGCTGAAATCAAAATGCCAGGGAGCGACAGAAGATTGTGGTGAAAATAATCATCCTGCTGGCGAGCAAACCAGGTCTGCGTGCCGCGTTGACGCAACATATTGCGCACCTCGCAGCTCTGCGTGATCAGTGTCTGTTTGGCCAGCACAGGGTCTGTGAGGAAGCGATTGACCAGAAACTCCTGGCGGGTTTCTGTCAGTTGATCGAACAACACAAGCCTCTCGAAGTCTGCGAGGAACTCTCTGACTGAGTCGATATCATTCCTGAAGCTGGACTGCTGGGCCACGCGATCAATCAGTTCGACCCAGTCTCGGACCGAGATGCGATCAAGACCGGTTGGAATGACAACCGCCGATGGATTGGCCAGGTACTTGTCCCCGAACTGTTGCAGTCTGGCCAGCGCGGCCTCGGCGGACAAATTGAAAAGGGGTTTCTTTTGAAGCATCGAGACATAGCAAGGCCCGGACACCTCAAGGCATCCGTTAACCGATTCGACCGAAGCCTTGCCACCCAGTAGCGCCCGGGAGGTCACTGACTGAGTGATGCCAAAGGGATTGATGCGGTTCGGAATACCCGCGCGGGACGCTCGCAACGCATGCTCGATGTCTTCGTATTCCACCCAGTGCAGGGACTCGTCCAGCGGGCACGCATTCCATACGTCTTTGCGACAAATGTAGAGACTACCTGTCGGGTAACTGGCGTCGTTGTTGTAGCGCATCGGGCTGGCGAAGCAGAACCCGGTCCGGTCGACGTCCGAAAATATTGACGGAGCAATGGACAGAGCATGACCGCCGGTGCGATGCAGCCCTTGCAGTCCCTGAGCAACCTCTGCCATGGCCATGCCGTAATCCGAATAGCGCCGCGGGTGCATGCTGATCCGGTTATCGAAAAACATGCTTTGCAATGTCATCAACGGATAGCGCGGGCCAAAGCGGCGGACAACTTCCCCGAAGTGTTTTGGCAAAAAGACGCGGTCATGCAGGATCACCAGATTGCTGTGTGCGGCCTCCCGAGCGAGGCGATTTTTCTTCTTGCATATCTGCACGGGCGGGGCAGTAATGTCCTTCCCCACGATGCGAACTTTGTCGAAATAGGCGAAGTTGCTTCCCGGTGTACCGCACAGAAGTATCTCCTTGTGCGGGATGTCAATTTCCAGAATGCGCTTCACGACAGCATTGAGAACTGTGGCGTCACCTGGACCGACAGGAATGCCGAAGGTCCAGCTATCGAGATCGTCGTTCGACTCGGCAGTCAGCCTGGATACTTTCGTGTAAGTAACGGAGTTGGCCGAACGCGCAATGACCTTGAGCGACCCCGCGAAGTAATCACGATCCAGATAACACTCGATAGGCGTGTCTTCGATAACCGTGATTTTTTCGCCAACATTCAGAAAGTGAGCACCGTCCCACAACAGCAGAGGGGCCAGCGGTGAATCACTCTGGACACCATAAAAACAGTAGCTCCCCGCCCCATACATGCACAACGGCCGCCGTGCGGCATGCAGTTTACTTATCACCTGTTCAGGCTTGCGAAACGGATGCGCGCGAAACGAGATGAAGCTGGAACACTCATGGGGCAGCAGCAGGCCTACCGGGAGGCTGCGCAAACTGCCCGCCGCTACGTAACCAAGGCTTGGGTGGTGTTGGAGATGGGTCGTTTTCATGGTCAGACGACATACTTGTCAGCGAGCGCGCCCGGCACCTTCACGACAACGGTGGTCGCATCGGTGAGCGCTTCGAACGCCGTGATGTCGCCCGGTTCCAGAACGATGATGTCACCGGCATGCCAGACCTTATCCCGCATGCTGACCGACCCGGCGATGAGCACGGTTATCTCGGTGGCGACCTTGTGGTAATGGGCCGCTTCCTTTTCACCTGCCTTGTAAGTCTTGACCCCGACCTCACAGGACTCGGTACTGAACACTGCAGGTTCGAATCCGCCCACGAACCAGCCTTTGACCATGTCTTCCAGCCTTGCCGTTTTCATCGCATTTCTCCTGCTTCGAAGGCGTGAAGCTGACTATCGGTTTTCAGTGGCCGGTACTGATTCGGTTCGATCCGGTAGACGCCGATCCTCTTCTGCAACAGCACCAGTTCATTGAGGGCGGGGGCTATGTAGAAGTTGTCGTTGACCCTGGCGTCCTTGCGAATCATCTGCTTGGCCGCCGATACGAACAGCGAGCCTGACTTGAACCAGTACACACCTGCAATGGCGTGTGAGCTGATCGGATTTTTTTCGGCAGCCTCAATAACCCGGCAGTCGCTATCCAGGCGCGCGAATGAATAACGCGGGTGCAGAGAATTGAAGATCACCACTCCGGCATCCTCATGACGTTCCCGAAATGCACGCACTACATCCTGCAGCTCGATATCCAGAAAGTCGCTGACACTGAGAATCAGCAGCTCATCATCGTTGTCGATTTCTTCACTCGCCAGAAGCGCCGTGCACGCCGCGCCCCGGGTGATGTTGTGAACCGGTAGAACACTGGCCGACGGGTGCATCTGCGGGACCATGTTACGAAGGTACAGCCGGGCGATATCGTGGTTCGAGAATGTGCAGATCATCCTGCGCGGCTGAAGTACTGCGCAGTTGTCTATCAGCGTATGAATCAGTGGCTTGCCTTTGTATTCGCACAGATATTGCGGGTACTCGCCCTCGTCGTGCGCCGCCTCTGACTGCCTGCCGGTCAGAAGGATGATATTCAACGCGCTCACAGGGCAGCCGCCTTGTCGACGTTGATCTGTTCGACTTTGCCAAGAATATTAGTGAGGTTTACATCGCAGGTTTCAGCCACGACCAGAACGTGTGCACCGGAGTCTCTGGCAGCCTTGATGCCATTCTCGTTGTCCTCGACGATGAGGCACTCTTCAGGGCGAAGACCCAGCTGGCTGATGGCCTTGGTGTAGATGTCCGGCGCTGGCTTGGCATGCTTGACGTCTTCGTTGGAGAGCCGCAGATCGAGGTATCGATCAAGATCTGCCCTGTTCATCATGACCTCCACCGTGTTGCGAATGGAGTTGGACGCCACCGCCAGCTTGTAACCCAGCGTTTTCAGTGATGACAACGCGTACTGATGCACAAAGGTCGGTTTGCACTGGGCGTACACGATCTCCATGGTGTACTGCTGTTTCATCTCGTTGATGAAGGCGTGCAAGGCAACCGGCAGGTCGCGTTCGACACTCAGCATGTCGAGTTTGCGCGAGGTGGGCAGACCGTCGTAGGCGGTGAGGTGTTCGTGACGACTGATGTTGTAACCGAACAGGCTGAGCGCTTTGTTCAGTGCGTCGTAATGCCATTCCTTGGCGTCGATCAGGACACCGTCCATATCGAAAATCACTGCCTTGATCATGATTGCCTCACGAGAAAAAAGTGGCTGCGTCTGCGGGAAGATCAGTGCACAGCATCAAACGGTCCTGCGACCCGAACTCAAGCAATTGCCGCCACAGGGCGTCATGAGCACGCCCGTGCAACTCGGGTGACACCACACAAACCTGCTTGCCCTGAGAAAGCAGATCGCCAATGACCTGATCGGAAAACCACTCTCCCTCAAAACCGTCAAGCCAGACGCCTGCTGCCTGTTCAAGCCAGGCTGGCGACGGTTCAACATCACTGAGACGGGTGTAAGTGACGAGCCCGGCATTGAGGTAACTGCGCATGTCCGGCACCGCCATATCGAAGGCGAACCAGTGGGTGTGGCTGTACCGGGCGAAGGTTTCAGCGAGAGCCTGTGCCAGGCCATCTGCCTTGACGTTGATGGCCAGAGGCAGGTTGCGACCGGCCATGATGTCGAGCAGACCCTCCAGCGTCAGCTCACCGCCCTTGGGCATGTCGTGGGCAATGACCAACTGGCCAGCCACATCGCGGACATCGGTCTCGGTGCCGAAGCCAAGGTCGAACGATCGATGAAAGGCTTCCGGCAAATTGCGCTCGGGCTTTTGCAGCCAATAGCCGCGGTGGCTGATGATCTGCATGTCAGGCCTCTTTTCCCGAGGCTGCCTGCCTGCTCAGCGGCAGCGACAGGAACCGGTCGAGATCTGCCGGTATGCCCAGGCCATACATGCCATGACCTTCTGCGCCAATGCTGTAATGAATGACCCTGGCGCCCTGCCCGATGAGCTCGTTGTAAACCGGTGCAACATAGAACTCGCCATTGACGCGAAGATCTTTCGCGACCATCGCCTCGATGGCCGATATCAGTTGACCTGCGCGGCGAAAGTTATAGATGCCGACAGTGGCCTCGTCGGAGATAACCTCCTTTTCCACCACACGGTCGATCAGGCCCGCAGCACTGAAGCCCACGAACGACCATTTCGGGTCGTCGGCTTTCATGGTCATGATCAAACCCTCTGCATCACTCTCGTTCATTGCCTGCAGATAGGCGTTTATATCCACATCGACGTATTGATCGCTGTTGGCGATCATCACTTGCTCGCCGTCGTCGAGCAGGTGCCTCGCTGCATACACGGAGCACGCAGCGCCACCGGTCAGCCCGCCGAGCTCGACGATCTCGCAGCCAGGCGCCCAGGCACTCAGCTTTTCTCTCAGCCCGTAGCTTGCGACCTGTTCCGCCTGACAGATAAAGATGAAGCGGTGCGGGCACTCCGGCGTCAGGTTGTCGATAACCACCTTGATCATCGGTACACCATGCACAGGGATCAACGGTTTGGGATCGGTGTAACCCGCAACGGCAAAGCGACTCCCGGCCCCGGCCATCGGAACGATAATTTGCAACATGGAAATACCTTTATGAATTAAGTGATGGCCAAGTTGATTGGAAGCATGGCATCGCGAAACAATGAATCAGTAATAACCGTGCCCGGTCATCCGGCCACGCTCGAGCGTCAGGTAACGCTGGCAAAACTCTTTACCTTCTTCTACTGCGTGGGTAACAAGAATCAAGGCCATCCCGTCATCCTGCATCACCCGAATTCGTTCGTGGCATTTGCGCTTGAACTCTTCATCGCCTACCGCAAGTACCTCGTCAGCCAGTAATGTCTGAGGCTCTACGTGAACGGCGACTGAAAAACCCAGCCTCATGTACATACCTGACGAGTAGTTCTTTACCGGTGTATCAATGAAATTTCCCAAACCGGAAAAATCGACAATTTCATTGAAGCGCGAGCGCACTTCCTTGTTGCTCAATCCAAACAGACTGGCGTTCAGGTAGATATTTTCTTCACCGGTCAGCTCGGGGTGAAAACCCACCCCTATTTCGATTAGCGGTGCTACCCGCCCCACACTGGTCAGACGCCCACTGGTGGGTACCAGGATGCGCGAAACCAGTTGTAACAGCGTACTTTTACCAGAACCGTTATGCCCCACCAGTGCAAGTGATTCGCCTTTATGCAGGGTGAACGACACGTCGCTTACTGCCGTGAATGTTTCGGCACGCTCGCGGTACCGAGCGTCAAATAGTCCCAGAAACTTCTTCTTCAACCCGCCCCTGTTGTGGCGCAGAACAAACTGTTTGGTGAGGTTTTCTGCCTTGATGACCACGCGACTCATAAATACTCCACCACGTTGTCCACCTTCCTGAACATCAACAGGCCTACAAGCAGCGACGCAGCGCCCATGAACACGCAGAGCAGCAGATCACGGGGCTCGGGAACGACTCCGGCATGCAGAATGCTGGTGAAACTGTTGAAGTACAGACCTATCGGGTTATAGGCCGCAATGCGGGCGATACCGTCGGGCAGCGATGAAGTCACCCATACAATGGGCGTGAGCCAGAACAGCAAGGGTAGAAACACGTCGATGAAGTGCTTGGCATCCCGAACGGTGACCTGGATGACGCTGAGTGCCAGACCAACGCCCATGATCAATGCCATGAATGCGATCAGCACAATCGGATAAAACAACAGCGCACGCGAAAACACTCCACCGAGCATGGCAAATAACGACGCATAGACGAGCATGCAGCCGGCCCAGAAAACAATGATTGCCAGCGCCCCGGAAATGGGTAGCAACAATCGGGGAAAACGTAACTTTCGAATGAGGTTGCCGTTATTGATCAGCCACTCTCCGCTTTGCGAAACAATTTGCGCCAGAAGCATCCAGTGGACAACACCCGTCACCAGATGAAGCGCGAAGCGGTCCTGACTACTGGGCAGAATATAGGTGAACACTGTGTAATACGTGAGTGTGACGACCAGCGGATTACCCAATGACCAAATAAAGCCCAACGTTGCGCCCATGTAACGGATTTTTATTTCCTTGGAGACAAGGTTAATGATCAGGTCACGCCATTTCATAACGCCTGGACTGCATAAGTACGGCATAAGGTATCCAGCTATTAATAGGCAAATCAGAGAGAACGACTTTGACAACCAAGGTCATAAATGAATAACCTTATGGCCTCATGCTGCGCACACATGTTCTCTTCTTTCACCCTGCTACAGCTATAGGACGCCGCCTTAGTTCCTGTAGGAATATTCTACAAGCTACCCACTGCAGCGAAATGAGCCCCTCCTGCCCTCGCTACACTCGTTCAAGATCGCAAGGCACTTCCCTGCACGCGCGTTGATCTATAACGTCAATGGTCCTTTGCAACACGACCGGTCCAGCGATCACCCTTGAACAAGCGAGGCTCCTCATGACCCAAACGTCCTACACCCCGCCGAAGGTCTGGCAGCAGGAAAAAAAAGCGGGCGGTACGTTCGCCAGCATCAACCGCCCCGTCGCCGGCCCCACGCACGACAAGGAGCTGCCGGTGGGCAAGCACCCGCTGCAGCTTTATTCGCTGGCCACCCCCAACGGCGTGAAGGTCACGATCATGCTCGAAGAGCTGCTGGCGCTCGGACACAGCGGCGCGGAATACGATGCCTGGCTGATCCGCATCTCCGAGGGCGAGCAGTTCTCCAGCGGTTTTGTCGAGATCAATCCGAATTCCAAGATCCCCGCATTGCTGGATCGAAGTCATGAAACACCTGTTCGGGTATTCGAGTCCGGTTCGATTCTGCTGTACCTGGCAGAGAAGTTTTCCAGCTTCCTGCCTGCCGACCCGGCAGGCCGTACCGAAACGCTGAACTGGCTGTTCTGGCAGATGGGCGCCGCGCCGTACCTGGGTGGCGGTTTCGGGCATTTCTATGCCTACGCGCCGGAGAAACTCGAATACCCCATCAACCGGTTCGCGATGGAGGCCAAGCGCCAACTCGATGTGCTGAACCGTCGCCTGGGCGAGCACCGCTACCTGGCTGGCGATACCTACACGATTGCCGATATCGCAGTCTGGCCATGGTATGGCGCACTGGTGCAGAACAAGGTGTATTCGGCGGCCGAATTCCTCTCGGTACACGAATACCCGAACCTGATTCGCTGGACAGAAGAAATCGCCGCACGCCCTGCCGTTATCAGAGGCCAGAAGGTCAATCGCACCTGGGGCGAAGAAGCCGATCAGGTTCCGGAGCGGCATCAGGCGTCCGATCTGGATAAATGAGGCACAAATCCAGGCCTGCGCAGACAGAAACCTGATGCTACAAACCCACAGGAAACTCTGGAACAGGACGTCCTGATCCGCCCGTAAAGTAGCCGACCTTAGCCACTGCCCAAGGACGCGCCTTTATGAGCCGAAGAACTGTTCTTCCAGACTTTCGCTTGCAATCGCCCATCGGGTTGCCACGCAGTGGAGTACTTTCAGTATGAGTACTCCCAACACACCGCATACGCCTGTACATGATCGCTTTGATGAAGTGCTCGCCATGATCCGGAGCGCTCGACAGCAGGCCGCACAGGCGGTGAACACCCAATTGATCGAGCTTTACTGGCAAGTCGGCGCTTACATCAGTCGCAAGCTTGAAAACGCTGAATGGGGTGACGCGGTGGTCACCCAGCTTGCCGAGCATCTGGCCACCACCCAGCCAGGACTGCGTGGTTTTACGCGCAGCAACCTTTTTCGCATGCGTCAATTCTATGAGATTTACCGTGCAGAAGAGAAAGTCGCGCCACTGGCGCGACAATTATCCTGGTCACATAACCTGATCATTTTCAGCCAGAGCAAGCGTCCTGAAGAACGCGAGTTCTACCTGAAAATGGCAACTCAGGAAAGGTGGTCAAAACGCGAACTTGAGCGCCAATTCAAGAACGCTCTGTTCGAGCGCACTGTCACCCAGCCAGCCAAAGCCTCGGCGATGCTCAAGGAAACCCGGCCGGCCGCACTGGATATATTCCGTGATGCCTACATGGTGGAGTTTCTGGAGCTGCCACCGGGGCACGCCGAATCGGACCTGCATGGCGGCTTGTTGAAACGCCTGAGGGACTTTCTGATCGAGCCAGGTCGCGATTTCTGTTTTGTCGCCTCCGAGTACGCATTGCAGGTCGGTGGCCAGGACTTTGCTCTGGATCTGCTGTTTTTCCATCGAGGCCTCAACTGCCTCGTTGCCATTGAGCTCAAGGTCGGCCGCTTTGAGCCCGAATACCTCGGCAAGCTGGACTTCTACCTGGAAGCGCTGGACCGCAACGAACGCAAACCCCATGAAAACCCGGCCATTGGCGTCTTACTCTGCGCCAGCAAAAACGACGAAGTCGTCGAGTACGCTCTGAACCGCTCGCTTTCACCCGCTTTGATTGCCGAGTACCAGACCCGCCTGCCGGACAGACAGTTACTGCAAGCGAAACTGCATGAATTCTACGCAAGCGCTGTGTTGAACGATCAGTGATACCTGCCAGGCGCACGATGCATTACGCTTGCGGGTACCTGAGCCGCAGCCTGCAAGCCTTTCCACCCGGAGCCTCCAATGCCGCAAGACAAAGACCCTCGTGCCCACACCGCCCTGTCGCAACGCGGCCGCAGTGCCGGCAGCGGGCCCGGGATTGCGGTCAACCCGCCGGTCGTGCGCCTCAGTACGGTGCTGTTCGACAGTCTGGAGAGTCTGCGACAGGCGGAAATTCGTACCGCGGGGCCGGAGCGCTCGCTGACGTACGGCGCCAACGGCAACCCGACCGCGTTTGCCTTGCAGGACCTCATCTCCGAGCTCGAAGGCGCACACGGCACCTGCCTGTACCCGACCGGGCTGGCCGCAGTGGCGCAGATGTTTCAGTCGTTCTTGCGCCCCGGCGATCATGTCCTGATCACCGAATCGGTCTATGGCCCTGTTCGGCGGCTGGCGAAAACCATGCTGACCGCCTTCGACATCCAGTTCGATTTCTACGCGGCCGACGGCAGTAATGTGGAATCGCTGATCAAGGCCAACACCCGGATGATCTATGCCGAGGTGCCAGGCTCGCTGACATTTGACATGTGTGACCTGCCTGCCCTGTCGCAGCTGTGCAGGGCCAGGAATCTGCTGCTGGCTGTGGATAACTCCTGGGGCTCCGGGGTGCTGTACAAGCCGCTGGAGCTGGGCGCGGACATTTCGCTGATGGCTCTGACCAAGTACGTGGCCGGGCATTCCGACGTCATGATGGGCAGCGTCAGCACCACTGAAGCGCATTGGCATACCCTGAAGACCATGAACACCGCCGTAGGCAATACCGTCAGCCCCGACGATGCCTATCTGGTGCTGCGCGGAGCCCGCAGTCTGGCGGCGCGCATGGCCATGCATGAGCGCCATGCGCTGCAGATCGCTCAATGGCTGCAGGCCCAGCCTCAGGTTGCCCGCGTGCGCTATCCCGCGTTGCCGGACGATCCGGGCCACGCGATCTGGAAACGCGATTTCCATGGCTGCAACGGCTTGCTCAGTTTCGAATTCAATACCGTTGACCGGCAGGTGCTGGATCGCTTTACCGGCGCGTTGAAACTGTTCGGCATCGGCTATTCCTGGGGTGGTTTCGAAAGCCTGATCACGGAAGTCGAGCAACACGGCCCCGACCGCGGCACCGGCCCGATGCTGCGACTGCAGGTCGGCCTGGAAAGCCCGGAGGATCTGATCGCAGACCTGCACAACGGGTTTGCGGCAGGTTGACCCCGGCAGCCGCTTGAAGAGCGCAAGCCCGTCGCCGCAATTTGCCCAGACGCCATCGCTCTGCTAGTGTCGCGCGGTTTAACCTCTACCGGAAATGCCCTCATGGCCCGCAAGAAAGCTGCACTGGATTTCGAACAGTCACTCGCTGATCTGCAAACGCTGGTAGAGCGGCTGGAGAACGGCGAGTTGTCGCTGGAAGACTCCCTCACCGCCTTCGAGCAAGGTGTACGCCTGACCCGCGACTGCCAGAGCGCCCTCACCCAGGCCGAGCAGAAGGTTCAGGTACTGCTGGAGCGCGATGGCGAGCTGAGCGAAGAGCCGTTCGACGATGCGGAACTCCCCGAATGATCGCGAGCTATCAAGCGCAAAGCCAGACTCGCGTCAACGCAGCACTCGACGGGCTGTTTCAGGCACCCGCCCCTGAACTCGACCGCCTCTACGAAGCCATGCGCTACAGCGTGATGAACGGCGGCAAGCGCGTGCGTCCGCTGCTCGCGTATGCCGCCTGCGAAGCACTGGGCGGTGTAGCCGAGGATGCCAACGGTGCCGCCTGCGCCGTTGAACTGATTCATGCCTACTCCCTGGTACATGACGATTTGCCGGCAATGGACGACGACGACCTGCGTCGTGGCCAGCCGACCACACACAAGGCTTTCGATGAAGCCTGCGCGATCCTCGCCGGTGACGGCCTGCAAAGCCTGGCCTTTACGGCCCTGCTCGCCCCCAATCTGACGTCACGCGATGCCGAGACGCGTCTGCAGATGGTCACGGCCCTCGCGACTGCGGCCGGACCGGCGGGCATGGTGGGTGGTCAGGCCATCGACCTGGGTTCAGTGGGGCTGAAGCTCGATCAGGCCGCACTGGAATACATGCATCGTCACAAGACCGGCGCATTGATCGAAGCCAGCGTCCGGCTTGGCGCACTGGCCAGCGGTCATGCCGATCAGCCGCGGCTCGATGCTCTACAGGTCTATGCGCGTGCAATCGGTCTGGCGTTTCAGGTCCAGGACGACATTCTCGATGTCGAAAGCGATACCGCGACCCTCGGCAAGCGCCAGGGCGCCGACATCGCCCGCGACAAGCCGACCTACCCGGCGCTGCTGGGCCTGGAAGCGGCCAAGCACTATGCACTGGAACTGTGTGATCAGGCGCTGCAGGCGCTGAGCCCGTTCGATACCGCCGCAGAGCCGTTGCGCCAGCTGGCACGCTACATCGTCGAACGTCGCCACTGAGCACTGGCACCCGAACCGTAAAATCCGCTGAATCAACCACGCTTCATCGTGGTCTCAGTGAGTACACATGTCAGTCGGCAGATCATCCGCCGACTCACTTCATGGGCAGCGTGCGATGCATAAGGTAAACTGCCGCCTCTTTTACTTATAACGATTCGCCTGATGCCCACGACGTTCAAAGAGATCCCACGCGAGCGCCCGGTCACGCCGTTGCTCGACCGAGCCGATACCCCGCACGGCCTGCGCCGTCTGGGCGAAGCCGAGCTGGAAACCCTGGCCGATGAACTGCGCCTGGAGTTGCTGTATTCCGTTGGCCAGACCGGAGGGCATTTCGGTGCTGGCCTTGGGGTCATCGAGCTGACCATCGCGCTGCATTACGTTTTCGACACCCCGGACGACCGTCTGGTGTGGGACGTGGGTCATCAAGCCTATCCGCACAAGATCCTCACCGGCCGTCGCGCGCGCATGTCCACCCTGCGCCAGAAGGACGGGGTTGCGGCCTTTCCGCGGCGCAGCGAAAGCGAGTACGACACATTCGGTGTCGGGCACTCCAGCACCTCGATCAGTGCCGCGCTGGGTATGGCGATTGCCTCGCGCCTGCAGGGCAGCGAGCGCAAATCGATTGCCGTGATCGGCGACGGTGCGCTGACCGCCGGCATGGCCTTCGAAGCGTTGAACCACGCGCCGGAAGTGGCCGCCGACATGCTGGTGATCCTCAACGACAACGACATGTCGATCTCGCGCAATGTCGGCGGTCTGTCGAACTACCTGGCCAAGATCCTTTCCAGCCGCACCTACAGCAGCATGCGTGAGGGCAGCAAAAAGGTGCTTTCGCGCCTGCCCGGTGCCTGGGAGATTGCGCGGCGCACCGAAGAGTACGCCAAAGGCATGCTGGTCCCGGGCACGCTCTTCGAAGAGCTGGGCTGGAACTACATCGGCCCTATCGACGGCCACGACCTGCCGACCCTGATCGCCACCCTGCGCAACATGCGTGACCTGAAAGGCCCGCAGTTTCTGCATGTGGTGACCAAGAAGGGCAAGGGTTTTGAGCCGGCCGAAGTCGATCCGATCGGCTATCACGCCATTACCAAGCTCGAGCCGCTGAATGCGCCTGCCGCGCAGAAAAAGATCAGCGCACCGAAATACTCCGGCGTGTTCGGTCAGTGGATCTGTGACATGGCCGAGGCTGACTCGCGGCTGGTCGGCATCACGCCAGCAATGAAGGAAGGCTCGGATCTGGTCGCGTTCAGCGAACGCTTCCCGGAGCGCTACTTCGATGTGGCCATTGCCGAACAACACGCAGTGACCCTGGCAGCCGGTATGGCGTGCGAAGGCAGCAAGCCGGTCGTGGCGATCTATTCGACCTTCCTGCAGCGTGGCTACGATCAGTTGATCCACGACGTCGCGGTACAGAACCTCGACGTGCTGTTCGCCATCGACCGCGCCGGGCTGGTGGGCGAAGACGGCCCGACTCATGCGGGCAGCTTCGACCTTTCCTATCTGCGTTGCATCCCCGGCATGCTGGTCATGACGCCGAGCGATGAAAACGAACTGCGCAAGCTGCTCAGCACCGGTTACCTGCACACCGGCCCCGCGGCAGTGCGCTACCCACGCGGCACCGGCCCTAACGCGGTGATCGAGGCCAGTCTGGACACGGTCGAGATCGGCAAGGGCGTCGTGCGTCGTCAGGGCCAGGGCGTTGCGATACTGGCGTTCGGCGTGCAACTGGCCGAGGCGCTGGTGGTGGCCGAGAAGCTCGACGCAACGGTGATCGACATGCGTTTCGTCAAGCCACTGGACGAAGCCCTGGTGAGCGAAGCTGCCGCCAACCACGAATTGCTGGTCACACTGGAAGAAAACGCCGTCATGGGCGGTGCCGGTGCTGCGGTCAGCGAGTTCCTGGCACGCGCCAATATCCTCAAGTCGGTATTGCACCTGGGTCTGCCGGATGTCTACGTCGAGCATGCCAAGCCTGCGCAGATGCTCACTGAGTGCGGCCTGGATGCCAAGGGGATCGAAGCCGCAATCAACGAGCGACTGGCGCTGATCGGCTGACTGCCAGAGGTTCCTCACGCGTCTGGCGTGAGGAACGATCATCACCCTCCCTCGCGCAGCAATCCTGATAACATGCTGCGCACTTCGACACTGCCGCGATGCCAGCCGATGCCTCATGTGACCCGCTCCGCCTCCACGCCTGAATTGACCTCGCTGTTCGCCGCCTTGCAGCAGCACTTCATGCAGGTCGTCGTTCCGCTGTGGCAGGGCCCTGGCTGGAACGCGCAATTGGCATTGCCCTACGAAGCACTCGACGCCAGTGATCAACCGTTGCCGCCGCAACGCTATCGCGCCATGGCCTGTGCGCGTCAGCTGTTTCTGTTTTCCAGCCTCATCGATCACGCGCAATTGCCAGGCGCGCGGGCGCGGGCCGGTGAATTGTTCCGCTCCCTGCAACAGCACTTCCACGATGCCGAGCATGGTGGATGGTTCTACAGCATCGATCCGCAGGGCAAGCCGCTGGATCGCCGCAAGGACCTCTACACCCATGCCTTCATTATTTTTGCCTGCGCACATTACTGGGCGAAAGTGCAGGACCCGCTGGCAGAGTCGGTGCTCAACGCAGCGCTCAACGTTGTGGCAGAACGCTTTGCCGACGACGACGGGCTTTACGAGGCGCAACTCGATGAAGACTGGTCGGTACTGGGCACCGGTCCGCTGCAAAACCCCTTGATGCACCTGGCAGAGGCCTTTCTGGCCACCCTGTCGGTGCGTGCCGACCCTGCCACGCAGGCGGCACTGGACGCGCTGGTTATCCACATGCAGCGCCGTTTCGTCGATACGGCAACCGGCGTAATGCTGGAGAAGCCTCTGGGCGCTGTGGATAACTGGTACGAACCAGGCCATCAGTTTGAATGGTTCTTCCTGCTGCAATCATCGCCGGAACTGCACGGGCGCGAGCTGCATGAATCCATGACCCGCGCGTTCGCCTACGCCCAGGCGCAGGGAGTCGACACACAGAGCGGGGCTGTGACGGCGATGCTGGCGCTCGATGGTACGGTGCGCGATGGCACTCAACGTATCTGGGCCCAGGCAGAATACCTGCGGGCCATGGCCCTGCGCCCGGACTGCGAGTTGGCCTTGACTCAGCAGTTGTCGGCCTTCGAACAGCGCTTTCTGCATGCCAGGGGCTGGAACGAGTGCGTCGAGCCCGATGGCAGGGTCAGCCGCAGCGACATGCCGTCGACCACGCCCTACCACTTGGCGACCTGCTACATCGGTCTGGCGGATTTCGTCGAAAACCGCTTCGTCAGCGCATTCCCGCCGCCAACCCCAGCAGACAACTGATCGAGCCGCAGCAACGCGGCCCGGTCAGCAGGTCAATCAGCCGCGGTTGCGATCAATCGCAAAGCCGGCCCAGGTCTGGCTGACAGGCATCAGTTCCAGGCTGTTGATGTTGACGTGCGCTGGCGTGTTCATGATCCAGAAGATGGTATCGGCGATGTCCTGCGGCTGAATCGGCTCGGCACCGGCGTAGGTGGCGTCGTACTTGGCCTGATCACCGCCGAAACGCACCAGCGAAAACTCGCTCTCGCACAGCCCCGGCTCGAGGTTGGTGACCCGCACGCCTGTGCCGATCAGATCGTTGCGCAGGTTCAGCGAGAACTGCCCGACAAAGGCCTTGGTGCCACCGTAGACGTTGCCACCCGGATAAGGGTAGTTACCGGCGACCGACCCCAGGTTGACGATGCTCGCGCCGCGACCATGCGCGATAAGGCGCGGCAGCAGCAAACGGGTGGTGTAAACCAGACCTTTGACGTTGGTGTCGATCATGGTGTCCCAGTCATCCAGATCGCACTTGGGTGCCGGGTCGATTCCCAGTGCCAGACCGGCGTTGTTGATCAGCCCGCGAATGGTGCCGAACTCTTCAGGCAAACCTGCGATGGCGCTCTCCATCGCCTTGCGGTCACGCACATCCAGCACCAGCGTATGCACCTTGGTCTGCTTCGACAGCTCGGCGCTCAAGGTATCCAGGCGGTCCTTGCGTCGACCGGTCAGCACCAGCGACCAGCCTGCCTCGGCGAAACGGCGGGCGCACGCCTCGCCAAAACCGGAAGTGGCGCCCGTGATGAATACAGTGGAAGTCATTTCATTCTCCTGACATGGCGCAAAAACAGCGCTGCCTGTTAATAAGTTTCTGGCAAGGGCAGCAGAATGCCCGTCAGCGGGACATCGATGCAACAACCGAGTGTATCTGTACAAAAAACAACCAACCCGAAGCAAGCCTTGCGCCACGGGCCTCACAGGCACTTTTGCCCACCTTATCCACAGTCAGACCCACAATCTCTGGGGGCAAGTCAGTGACGCTGAACGTCACGTCTTTCGGGGCCTGCGGCGTATCAGGCAAAGTTTTTCCCTTGACTTTGCCCGACACCGTCAAGGGGCCGAAAAGCGTCAGAAAACGGTGATGGCCTGTAGCCCAGACTCTGTAACGTCCGGGGCAGTCTTTCCAAGGCTTGTTAACAGACTTATCCACAGGCTGTTGACCTGCAAAAACTGTATGAACGACCAGCTCGAATGCAGTTGACAAACCCTCCATAAAGTTGGCCAAAAACCTCTGTGCAAAATTTAACCACTCTTCTACAGGCCTTATGCATAAAGGGCTGCAGGTAAATACTCCCAAGTTATTAACAGCCGGTTCCACAGTAAACCTGAACAAGTCAAAACGGTGACAAAACAACTCTTTGCAGCGGTTTTATGTCGCACTTGTCAGACGCGCCAAAATTGTTTTCCACAATTGCATACGAGCGCGCCCCGGATGTTTGAGCATCCGGGGCGCGCGAAGAAAACGGCAGGGTTTTGACGAACTCAATGCCCGCCCAGATAAGCGTTCCTTACCTCTTCATTTACCAGCAATTCCTGCCCGGTGCCGGACAGTCGAATCTCGCCATTGACCATCACATAAGCCCGGTCGGACAGCTTGAGAGCGTGGTTGGCGTTCTGCTCGACCAGAAATATCGTCATGCCCGTGGCTGCCAGTTCACGCAAGGTCGAGAAGATCTGTTTGACGATGATCGGTGCCAGACCCAGGCTTGGCTCATCGAGCAGCAGCAATTTCGGACGACTCATCAGCGCGCGGGCGATGGCGAGCATCTGCTGCTCCCCCCCGGACATGGTCATGGCTCGCTGATTGCGGCGCTCCTTGAGCCTGGGGAACAGCTCGAACATGCGCTGCATGTCTTCGGCCGAATGCTTGTCGCCAATCGGGATGGTGCCCATCATCAGGTTTTCCTCGACCGACATGTCGGGAAACACCCGGCGCCCCTCCGGCGACTGCGCAATGCCGTTGGAAGCGATGTAATGCGAGGACTTCTGGGTGATGTCGGTGCCCTGATAGATGATCTGCCCGCTGGCCGCGCGCGGCTGACCGAAGATCGACATCAGCAGTGTGGATTTGCCCGCACCGTTGGAGCCGATCAGGCTCACCGTTTCGCCCTCATTGATGTGCAGCGAGACTTTCTTCAGGGCCTGAATCGGCCCGTAAAACACATCGATCTCTTTCAGTTCGAGGATCGGCTTGCTCATACCAGCTCCTCTTCATCAGCGCCCAGATACGCGGCGATCACCTTCGGATCGTTACGGATCTGTTCCGGCCCGCCCATCGCAATCACGTTGCCATGGTCGAGCACCACAATATCGTCGGAAATCCCCATGACCATGCCCATGTCGTGCTCGATCAGCACGATGGTCATGTCGTGCTCGTCACGCAGCAGGCGGATCATGCCGCTGAGTGCCTCGGTCTCCTGCGGATTGAGACCGGCTGCCGGCTCGTCCAGGCAGATCACCTGCGGCCGTGTGCACATGGCCCGCGCAATCTCCAGGCGGCGTTGTTGCCCATAGGACAATTCGCCAGCCAGACGGTTGGCGCAGTCCACCAGATCGACCACCTCCAGCCAGTAGAACGCGGTATTCAGCGCGTCCTCTTCGGCCTTGCGATATCCCTTGGTATTCAGGATCCCGCTGATCAGGCTGCGGTTGACCCACATGTGCTGGGCGACCAGCAGGTTTTCGACCACCGACATTTCCTTGAACAGGCGAATGTTCTGGAACGTGCGCGCCAGCCCTGCCCTGTTGACCAGATGGGTGCCGCCGAACATTTTGTAGTACACCCGGCTGAGGAAGCTTTTCGGCGAAACGAAGTCGGTCGCCTGGAACGGTTCGCCCAACAGCCTGATCACGTTGGTGGTCTTGCCGCGGGTATGCAGTTCGATGCGTCCGCCAGTGGCCTTGTAGAAACCGGTCAGGCAATTGAAGACCGTGGTCTTGCCCGCACCGTTGGGGCCGATCAGGGCGAAGATCGAATTGCGACGGACCTTGAGGCTGACGTCGCTGAGCGCCTTGATGCCGCCAAAGTGCATCATCAGGTGCTCGACGGAGAGAATCACTTCAGTGCTCATCGCGCAGCCCCCTCTGTGACCAGCGCGCCCTTGCGCGGTTTCACCCCGGTGCGGCTGATGCGAATCAGGCCGCGCGGTCGCCAGATCATCATCAGCACCATCAGAATCCCGAACAGCAGCACGCGGTATTCGGAGAAGCTGCGCAGCAGTTCAGGCGCAACGGTCAGTACGAACGCGGCGATGACCACACCGACGGTCGATCCCATGCCGCCCAGCACCACAATCGCCAGAATCAGCGCCGACTCGAAAAAGGTAAATGAGGTCGGGTTGACGAAGCCCTGGTAGCTGGCAAAAAACACCCCGGCAAGGCCTGCGGTCGACGCACCGATGGTGAACGCCGACAGTTTGACCAGCACGTGATTGAGGCCCATCGAACGACAGGCGATCTCGTCCTCGCGCAAGGCTTCCCAGGCACGCCCGATCGGCATGCGGGTCAGGCGATGCTTGATAAACAGCACCGCCAGCACGACCAGAAACAGCACGGTGTAGATGAAGATGAATTTCAGGTCCGGGTTGTAATCGAAGCCGAAATATTCATGGATCGGCACCCCGCCGTCCTTGGCGCGGCGGCCGAATTCCAGCCCGAGGAAGGTGGGCGCCGGCACCGGCACACCGTTCGGACCGCCGGTAAACGACAGCCAGTTATTCAGCACCAGACGAATGATCTCGCCGAACCCTAGGGTCACGATGGCCAGGTAGTCGCCATGCATGCGCAACACCGGAAAGCCGAGAATGCATCCGGCCAGCGCCGCCGCAATCGCCGCCAGCGGCAAGGCCGACCAGAAGCCCAGTCCGAGGTACTGATAGCCCAGCGCCAGGCCGTAAGCGCCGATGGCGTAAAACGCCACATAGCCAAGATCGAGCAGCCCCGCCAGACCGACCACGATGTTCAGCCCCAGGCCGAGCAGCACGTAGATCAGACCGAGGATGACCACGGTCAGAATGTACTTGTTGGCGAAGATCGGGAACACGATGGCAATCACGATCAGCAGCGGAATGATCCAGTACAGGCGCGATCGATGATCCGGTTTGAGCACATGCACGCCAGAGTCGGAGCTTTCGAAGCTCTGGGAAACACGTAGGCCTCTGGGCGTTTGCAGAAACAGACTGATCAGAAAGCGACCGATCATGACCACGCCCACCAGCCACGCCACGCGGGTCGGCTGCAGGTTGAAGCTGTAGCCATCGAGCACGATCCCGACAATGGGGCCGAACACGATCAGCGCAAGCAACCCGGCGACCACGGCATCGATCAGACTTTTCTTGATGTCGACAGGTTTGGAAACAGGAACAGCAACAGGAACGGACATACTTATACCTTCGCCACGAGTGGGCGACCCAGCAGGCCTTGGGGACGGAAAATCAGGATCAGCACCAGCAGGCCGAAACTGAACACGTCTTTGTAATCGGAGTTGATCAGACCGGAGAACTGCGACTCGGCAACCCCCAGGATCAAACCGCCCAGCATGGCACCCGGTAACGAACCGATCCCGCCGAGCACGGCGGCAGTAAACGCTTTGATGCCGATGATGAAGCCCGCATAGAAGTCGAACGTGCCGTAATTCATGGTGATCAGCACACCGGCCAGTGCCGCCATGGCCGCGCCGATGATGAACACATAGGAAATGACCCGGTCGGTGTTGATGCCGAGGATCGAGGCCATCTTGCGGTCTTGCTGCGTGGCCCGGCACATGCGGCCCAGCTTGGTGTACTTGATGATGTAGGTCAGCACGCCCATGCCGACGAAGGCGGCGATGAGGATGAAGATCTTGGTGTAGGTGATCTGCACGAAGCCGCTGCCGACTTCAAACCGCCACGCACCTTCGAGCAGCGTCGGCACGCCTTGCTGGCGCGCACCCTGGCTGATCTGTGCGTAGTTCTGCAGGATCAGGGAAATACCGATGGCGCTGATCAGCGGTGCCAGACGGGTCGAGTTGCGCAGTGGCTTGTACGCCACACGCTCGATGACGAAGCCGTAAACGCCAGTGACCACAATGGTGAAGATCAGCGTACCGAGAATCAGGAACGGAAAAGATTCCAGTCCGAAGAAAGACAGAACCGCGAGGCCGATGGCGGCCAGGTAGGCGGAAATCATGTACACGTCGCCGTGGGCGAAGTTAATCATGCCGATGATGCCGTAGACCATCGTATAGCCGATGGCGATGAGGCCGTAGACAGACCCGAGAGTGAGTCCGTTGACCATTTGTTGCAGGAAGATTCCATCCATCACGCACGCTCACACAAAAAGGCAGCTCAGCACCCCGCCAGCCACACCCTTGTGAGGCATGACCGACAGGTCCGAAAACACTAAAAGAGATGCAGGCTCGCTCTTGGGCGAGCCCATCATCGGGTCAGCGCCTGACGCGCAGGGCCGACGCGAGGTCTATCTCACTTCTGTTTTTCGAGTTGCTTGTATTTGCCGGCGGCGTCCCACTGGTAAACCACGTAATCGGAGACTTTCAGGTCACCTTTGGCATCCCAGGCTTTTTCACCCATGACGGTCTTGACCGGATTGGCCTTGAGCCATGTGGCGGCTGCGTCACCCTTGTTGGACTTGGCACCGTTGAAACCGGCAGCCAGAGCCTGTACCGAAGCGTAAGCGTACAGGGTGTAACCTTCAGGCTCGTAACCGGCCTTGCGGAATTCGTCCACGACAGCCTTGCTGTCCGGCAACGCGCGCGGGTCAGCACCGAAGGTCATGTACACGCCATCGACGTACTGCGCGCCACCTGCAGTGGTGACCAGTTCGTCAGTCACGACGCCATCATCGGACATGAACTTGACGTCCTTGAGGCCCTGCTCGCGCATCTGCCGAACCAGCGGACCGGCTTCCGGGTGCAGACCACCGAAGTACACGACATCAGCGCCGACCGAGCGAATCTTGGTGACCAGAGCACTGAAGTCTTTCTCACCACGGGTCAGACCTTCTTCGAGGATCGGCTTGACGCCACGCGCGGTCAGTTGCTTGGCCGTTGCGTCAGCGAGGCCCTTACCGTAAGTGTCCTTGTCGTTGATGACGGCGATTTTCTTGCCCTTGAGCACGTCGACGATGTAGTCACCGGCAACGATACCCTGCTGGTCGTCACGGCCGCACATGCGGAACATCTCTTTCAGGCCACGTTCGGTCACGGCCGGGTTGGTCGAGCCGGGCGTAATGGCAATAACGCCAGCATCGCCGTAGATCTCCGAAGCCGGGATGGTCGACGACGAGCAGAAGTGCCCGACCACACCAATTACTTTTTCCTGATCCACCAGGCGGTTCGCAACGGCGACGGCCTGTTTCGGCTCACAGGCGTCATCACCCGCGACCAGCACTATTTTCTCCCCATTGACACCACCGGCTTTATTGATCGCATCGGCCGCAGCCTGCGCGCCCTTCATGTATTGCTGACCAAACGACGCGTTTGCGCCGGTCATCGGGCCCGCTACGCCGATTTTCACGTCCGCCTGTGCAAACGAAGACACGCCCAATGCAGTAGCCACTGCGATTGCCAGAAAACCTTTCCTGTAAAACGTATGCGACATAAGTGGTGCTCCTGAGGATATTTTTTTAGTTGGCACTTTCATGATCGAGCAGATACAGAGTTGGTCAGAGCAAGGCGCGTGCCATCGCTTTTTAGTTGAGGGAGATGGCGTGTGTTTCGTGCCATTCAATAACCAGACGCCGCGCTACAGGGCCCTGCGGTTGCTTCGGACGCACAAGGTGCAACCCCTGATGAAAAAAGAGCAACCCACGCGCACTCAAGTAGCAACCAGCGCATGTCGTGATGGGCAACCCACCTGTAACAGCACACGTCACCGAATTGCACACGCCCGGTGCGCGAACGCTACGAGACGCACCATTTGAGGCTAGCGGATTAAACGAGACCTGCCGCAGACATCGCTCGATTCTGAAACCCGCGTCACGCGCCGCCAGTAATAACCTCCCTGCAGACACCCGACAAACAACCTTTAAGCGAGATATCATTCCGATTATTCATATTGCTTACGCCAGCCCCCGCGCGCCGCAAACAGAGAAGTCATCATGCTGAACAAACGTCATCTGCCCTCGATAGCCGCATTGCAATGCTTTGAGGCAGTGACCCGGCACCTGAGCTTCACGCGCGCTGCTGAAGAACTCAACCTGACCCAGAGCGCCGTCAGCAAACAGGTCGCGCAACTCGAAGAGCTGGTTCAGCACCTGCTGTTTCAGCGCGTGCGCCGCCGTCTGCAACTGACCCCGGCCGGGGCGCTGTATCTGGCCGAAGTGCGCAAGATCCTGACCCAGATCGAGATGTCCACCCACTTTCTGCGCTCCTATGGCGGAGAAACCGAAGTGCTGCGGGTTTCCACCCCGTCGACGTTTGGCGCCCGCTGGCTGGTGCCGCGCCTCAAGGGCTGGCGCCTGCGTCACCCGCATATTCACCTGGACCTGCTCAACGAACAGGAATCCGATGACCTGATCAAGGGCCGCTGCGACGTGTCGTTCTATTTCGGCCAGGCCGCGATGCCCGGTGCAGAAAGCGTGAAGCTGTTCGGCGAGGAACTGGTAGCGGTGTGTGCTCCCGAAAGCCTGCCTGACGAGCCGCTCAGCGACCCGACCCAACTGAGCGAACTGGTACTGCTGCAGAATGCTTTCCGCCCCGAAGCGTGGCATGAATGGTTCGAGAGCCAGGGCTATCACACCGACCACAGCTATCACGGTCCGCGCTTTGAAACCTTCTATATGTGCATCCGCGCGGCTCAGGTCGGCTGTGGCGTTGCGCTGCTGCCACGCTTTCTGGTCGAGGAGGAACTGGCCGAGGGCAAACTGGTGATTGCCTGGGATTACGCATTGCCCAGCACTAACAGCGCCTACTACCTGTCCTATCCGGAACACACCGCCGACGTACCCAAAATCCGGGTTTTTCTGCAGTGGATGCTGGAACAGTTGGATCAACCCCCCGCTTAAGGGCGACAATGCACACCCATCCGGCCGTGAGCCTTCCATGGTGACAGACAGGAAGTCACGCGCCCCACTTTATCCGGCTGCTCTGGAGAGCCTGATTCAATGAGCGAGAGCGCCTTTTCCAATCGCATCGTGCAAAGCCTGCTCGATACCGATTTCTACAAGCTGACCATGATGCAGGCCGTCCTGCACAACTACCCCAACGTGGACGTCGAGTGGGAGTTCCGTTGCCGCAACGGGGAGGACCTTCGCCCCTATCTGGATGAAATCAAGCACCAGATCGAGCTGTTGTGCGAGCTGTCGCTGAGCCCCGAACACCTGGCTTTTCTGGAGCGCATCACGTTCATCAAACCGGATTTCCTGCGTTTTCTCGGGCTGTTCCGCTTCAATACCCGCTACGTGAAAACCACCATCGAGAATGACGAACTGTGCATTCGCCTGCACGGACCGTGGCTGCACGTCATCCTCTTTGAAGTGCCGCTGCTGGCCATCGTCAGCGAAGTGCGCAACAGGCATCGTTACCCGGACACCCTGCTCAGCCAGGCGCGTGATCGTCTGTATGACAAGTTCGAATGGCTGACCACGCATGCCACGACGGATGAACTGGCCGAGCTGAAAGTGGCGGACTTCGGCACGCGCCGGCGGTTTTCCTACCGCGTGCAGGAAGAAATGCTTGGCGTCCTGAAAAACGACTTCCCAGGCCAGTTCGTCGGCACCAGCAACGTTCATCTGGCCCGTCAACTGGACCTGAAGCCCTTGGGTACCATGGCCCACGAATGGATCATGGCGCATCAGCAGTTGGGACCGCGCCTGATCGACAGTCAGATTGCCGCACTCGATTGCTGGGTCCGCGAATATCGCGGCCTGCTGGGGATCGCGCTGACCGACTGCATCACCACCGATGCGTTCCTGAACGACTTCGATCTGTACTTCGCCAAACTATTCGACGGCTTGCGCCATGATTCGGGCGACCCGGTGAAGTGGGCCGAAAAATGCATCTCGCATTACCAGAAGCTCGGTATCGACCCAATGAGCAAGACTCTGGTTTTTTCCGATGGACTGAACCTGCCCAAGGCGCTCGATATCTTTCGCGCATTGCGCGGACGCATCAATGTCAGCTTCGGGATCGGCACCAACCTGACGGCCGACATTCCCGGCATCGCGCCGATGAACATGGTCTTGAAAATGACCGCGTGCGCCGGTCAGGCCGTGGCGAAAATCTCTGACGAGCCCGGCAAGACGCAGTGCAAGGACCCGAACTTTGTCGCCTACCTGCGGCATGTGTTCAAGGTGCCGGATTTGCCGAGCCCGGAAAAACCCGCTTGAATTGTCCTATCTACGAGGAGTGAATCATGCACGCCGTACAGCGCCAGATTGCTGAACAGCTCAAGGTCCAGCCACCTTTCGCGGACCAGAACGCGCTGCAGGCCGAGGTCGCCCGCCGCGTCAACTTCATCAAGGAGTGCCTGCAGAACGCACGGCTCAAGACGCTGGTGCTCGGCATAAGCGGCGGGGTCGACTCGCTGACGGCCGGTCTGCTCGCCCAGCGCGCGGTCAAGGAGCTGCGTGAAAGCACGGGTGACAACGCCTATCGCTTCATCGCGGTGCGCCTGCCCTATGTGGTGCAGGCCGATGAGCACGAAGCCCAGGCCTCGGTCGACTTCATCGAGCCGGACGAGCGCCATACCATCAACATCGGCAGCAGCGTCAAAGCCTTGGCCGCCGAGGTCAAGGCCTTCGACGGGCTTCCAGCGACCTCGGTGGATTTCGTGCTCGGCAACACCAAGGCGCGCATGCGCATGGTTGCGCAATATACCGTCGCCGGGGCCTATCATGGGCTGGTGATCGGCACTGATCATGCGGCCGAAGCGGTAATGGGCTTCTTCACCAAGTTCGGCGACGGCGCCTGCGACCTGGCACCATTGAGCGGTCTGGTGAAAAACCAGGTACGCGCCATCGCCCGCCATTTCGGCGCTCCGGAATCACTGGTTGAGAAAGTACCGACTGCGGACCTGGAAGACCTGTCCCCCGGCAAACCGGACGAAGCCTCGCACGGCGTGACCTACGCCGAGATCGACGCCTTCCTGCACGGCGAGCCGGTACGCGAGGAAGCCTTCCGGATCATTTGCGACACCTACGCCAAAACCCAGCACAAGCGCGAACTGCCTTACGCGCCTTGAGTGGGTGTTTGCGGAACGAGAGAGCTGCAACACTATCGTGCCCATGCTCCGCGTGGGTACGCCTTTCCGGACGCTCTGCGTCCGCTTCTGAATGTGCGGCGCGGCACAGACCTGTGACGCAGAGCGTCACCCAAGGAGTTCCCACGCTGAAACGTGAGGAACGGCAATCCCAACTATCGAGCGACGCTCCTCGCACTGCTCAAGGGACCTGTCGTTACTTGAGGGTCACAGCGCCTTTCATCATGCTGATGTGCCCGGGGAATGTGCAGAAGAACTGGTATTCCTGTGCAGGGTCGAGCTTCGACACGTCAAACGTCACCGAATCCTTTTCGCCAGCACCGATGACTTTGGTGTGGGCGATGACGCGGCTGTCGTCCGGCTTCAAATACTCCTTGTCGATACCCGCCGCCATGCCGTCAGTGACGATTGCCTGGGTATCGGCCTTTTTGCCCAGCACCCAGTTATGGCCCATGACATTCTTCGGCAGGCTACCGGAGTGAGTCAGGTTGACGGTGAATTCCTTGCAGCTCTTGTCGATCTCAATGGCTTTGGTGTCGTACATCATTTGATCGGTCGAATCGACTGTGGCCGAGCACTCGGCAGCCAGCAACTGGCCACTGGCCAATGACAACAGCGAAATCGCTACAAGCTTGCGAATCATTTGAATCTCCAGGGCAGGACTTGATTAACGTAAAACTGATGTAAGAAGAGAGTGCCCGATCAGGGCCGCGGTTCCAAGAACGTGCGTCAAATGGTCCCGCGGACGCTCACGACAGAGCGCCCTTTTGAAGAACGATTCACGGCAACAGGTAATTAGCCGCTGACCGGCATCACCGTGACCCGTACCTCCGGATCATGCGTGCCGCCGCCCAGAATCACGCCACGCAACGGCGAGACATCAGAGAAATCACGCCCCCAGGCCAGGCTGATGTGCTCCAGCGCAGGCTGCACATTGTTGGTGGGGTCGAAATCGACCCAGCCAGACGCAGGACAGAATACCGAGACCCAGGCATGCGAAGCATCGGCACCAATCAGCCGGGGCTGGCCCGGTGGCGGCTGGGTGAGCAGATAGCCGCTCACATAACGCGCCGCCAGGCCACGGGAGCGCAGACACGCGAGCATCAAATGGGCGAAGTCCTGACACACGCCCCGCCGCCGCTCCAGCACCTCCACCAGCGGCGTGGCGACCTGAGTGGCCTCTTCATCGAAGGTGAACTCGTCGAAAATCTTCTCCATCAACGCCTGTACGCACAGCAACAACGGGCGTCCCGGCGGGAAACAGACCTGCGAGAACTCGACGAACGAGCGCTTCAAGTGCACGTAGGGGGATTCGAAGCGATAGCGACAGGCCTCCAGAATATCCTCCGTCATCGGCTTGGCGCTGTACGTCAGCGCACTGCGGGTCACCTCCCATTCCGGCGACAGATTGAAATCCAGAAACGGCTTCTCCATAACCTCGATACGCAACCGCGCATTGACCTGCAACTCATCGTGCGGACGCTCGAAGGCCAGACGGGTCAGCGGGTTGCCGAATACATCCAGCTCATCGCGACGCGTGGTGGGTTCAGGGAGAATCTCCAGCGCCTGCTCGGTGCAACGCTGCCAGGGACTGCTGCGCGGCCACAGATGCGCCAATTGCTGGGCCAGCGAAACCGGGCTGTCGTACTTGTAATGCGTGTCATGGAAAATCTGGTAGAAAGCGCTCATCAGACAGACACCGTGCGTTGGCTAACATCATCGACATGGGCAAAATGACGCAACGCCAGGCGATCGGACGCCTGTCCGCTGCTGTCACCAATGCTTTGCAGCAAATCCGCCAGCCCGTCGAGCACGGCGTCGATACTGCTCTGGCCAAACAACGGATTCTCCAGGCTGCCCAGGTCGAACGCGGCAAGACGCTGCGACAGCACTGCAAGGCTGCTGTCGCGTGGCGCATCGAACTCGTCGTTGAGACGGCGCAACGAGCGCTGCACCAGCTTGAGCTGAAACAGCACCGCATGCGGGTTCTGCTCGTCGAGCAGCAACAGGTCCAGCACCGGAATCAGGTGCGGCACCGCCATGTAACGCGAGCGATAGGTGATGCTGCTGTTGCCCAGCTCCAGCAACCACTCCAGCCCGGCGCGCTCGAAAACCACCAGCCCGCGCAAAAACGCCGACAGACTGGTGCTGAGAAACTTCAGGCGCTCGATCCGTCGCCCAATCATCAGGAAATTCCAGCCTTCGTCGCGGGTCATGTCGTCCAGCGCAAAACCGGACAGCGCCGCCAGCGACATCACCAGACGGTTGAGAAAATCCAGCAGTTCGCCGAAATCCGGCTCTTCGCTTTCCAGGCTCAAGGCTTCGCGCTGCAATTCGACCAGCGCCTGCCAGTTTTCCTTGGATAACTTGCCGCGCACTTGCGAGGCCGCCCACTGCAGACGCTGCAAATTGGCGCGCAGGCTGAACGGCCACTCGTCCCCCAGCAGCGCGACGAGCAGACGATCCTTCAGCTCTTCGCCCTCCTGCGCCTCGGGCAGCATGCCCAGGCTCTCGGCCAGCGCAACGGCGGCTTGCAGCGCGAGAGGGTCATCATCGTCGACGTAGCGCGTCAGCATGATGCGCAGCAGGCGTGCACTGTCGTCGCAGCGCTCGCAGTAACGTCCAAACCAGAACAGGTTTTCCACCACTCGTGACGGCAGATAAGGGTCGCGACGGATCAGGTCGTAGACACCCAGCTTACGCTGGCCCTTCCACGGCTCGCCGAGGTGCGAGCGCTCGCCCAGCACCCAGGTGTCCTTGCTTGCCCCGCCACGCTGCATCGAAACCACGTCGGCATCGGCTTCGGCGGCCACTCGGGTCAGGCCGCCCGGCAGCACGCGATAGCCGTCGAGGCTGGCCACTGCATACACGCGCATGCCGATGGCGCGCGGCTGCAAACCTGTGCCATCGGCCTGCAGCACCGGAGCATGGGACAACTGCGCCAGCTCCTGAGCGACGTAGGCATAGGGCCGCGACTGCATGCGCTGGGCAAGCGCGAGGCGCTGTTCCTCATTCAGATCACGCCCGAACACCGGCGCGAAGTGCTGCGAGGGGAACGCCGGCTTGATCAGCAGATCCGGTAGTTTTTCCAGCGCCTGGGCCAGCACCGGTGGCTCTCCGCACCACCAGGTCGCCACCGAGGGCAGGATCAGGTCCTCGCCGAACAGGTACTGACTGATCTTCGGCAAAAAGCCCAACAGCCCCGGCGACTCCAGTACACCGCTACCCAACGCATTGGCGACCAGCACGTTGCCCTGACGCACGGCCTCAAGCAGCCCCGGCACTCCCAGCGCAGAATCGGTACGCAACTCCAGTGGATCGCAGAAGTCATCGTCCAGGCGGCGCATGATGGCGTGAACCCGGCGCAAGCCGCTGAGGGTTTTCAGGTAGACCGTGGCATCGCGCACCGTCAGATCGCCACCCTCGACCAGCGGATAGCCCAGTTGCCGCGCCAGGTACAAGTGTTCGAAGTAGCTTTCGTTGAAACGCCCCGGCGTCAGCAGGACGATCAGCGGTGCCTCGTTGCTGGTTGGCGCCTGACGGGCCAGCGTCTGCTGCAGCGCGTCAAAGAAACCCGACAGGTGCCGGACTTGCAGGTCGCGATAGGTTTCCGGCAGGGCGCGCGCGACGCTCTGGCGGTTTTCCAGCGCATAACCGGCACCCGAGGGCGCCTGGGTACGGTCGGCAGTGACCCACCAGCGCCCGTCCGGGGTACGCGCCAGATCGACGGCGTACATGTGCAGGAACGTGCCTTCAGGGGGCTTCACGCCCTGACACGGCCAGAGAAAGTTGTTGTGGCCAAACACCAGTTCGGCGGGCAGCAGGCCATTGGCGATCAGCGTCTGCGGGCCGTAAAGGTCCGCAAGCACTGCGTTGAGCAGCCGTGCACGCTGGGCAATCCCTGCCGCCACGTGCTGCCATTCGTCCGCTGCAATGATGTGCGGCAACAGGTCCAGCTCCCACGGACGATCAGCGCCCTTGGGGTCGGCATACACGTTATAGGTGACACCGTTTTCCTGAATCTGCCGGGTCAGCAGGGCCTGGCGCTGGATCAGTTGCGCCGCGCTGCTGCGCCGCATGTGCTCGTACAGACGACGCCAGTGCGGGCGAACGGCTCCGTCGGCGTCGAGCATTTCGTGGTAAGTACCCTCG
The DNA here is from genome assembly GCF_900103225.1 of Pseudomonas congelans. Classification (GTDB taxonomy): domain Bacteria; phylum Pseudomonadota; class Gammaproteobacteria; order Pseudomonadales; family Pseudomonadaceae; genus Aquipseudomonas; species Aquipseudomonas congelans. Next base: position 92,392 of record NZ_FNJH01000004.1, read on the forward strand.
GACAGCGGGTAGTGGTCAAGCAGGTCGGGCATGGAAGGCTCGGCAGGCAACGTAAGGACTTCAGATTAGTGCAGTCAGATGTCACGTCCGTGTGCATCTGACGCACAGAGCCACTGTTTTTTTAATGCAGACGCATATCCAGCGTCATCGGCAGCTCGTCGTTAATGTTGAGCGACGGAACGTCCAGTTTGCCCGGGGTGTGACCGATGCGGAAGAAACGTGACAGGCGACGGCTTTCCGCTTCGTTGGCGTTGACCGGCAAGGTTTCGTAGTTACGGCCGCCCGGATGGGCGACATGATACTCGCAGCCACCCAGCGAGCGGTGCATCCAGGTGTCGAGCAGATCGAAAACCAGCGGCGCATGCACGCCGATGGTCGGTTGCAGGCAGTTGGCCGGCTGCCAGGCGCGGTAACGCACACCGGCGACGAACTCGCCGGCCCGCCCGGTCGGCTGCAGAGGCACTGCGACACCGTTACAGGTCAGCACGTAACGCTGCGGTGGCAACCCGCTGATATGCACTTGCAGACGCTCCAGCGATGAATCGACGTAGCGCACCGCGCCGCCGGCCGACCCCTCTTCACCCAGGACATGCCAGGGCTCCAGCGCCTGACGCAGTTCCAGTTCGATACCGTTGACGGCGTAATCGCCCACTTTCGGAAAGCGGAATTCCAGGTGCGCAGAGAACCAGTCGGCCTGCACCGGGTAGCCTGCCGCATTGAGGTCGGCAACCACATCGGCAAAATCCTGCTCGATGAAGTGCGGCAGCATGAAACGGTCGTGCAGTTGCGTGCCCCAGCGCGCCAGCTTCGCGGGTGCGTAGGGTTCACGCCAGAAGCGCGCCACCAGAGCGCGCAGCAGCAGTTGCTGCGCCAGGCTCATGCGTGCATGCGGCGGCATCTCGAAGGCGCGCAGCTCCAGCAGCCCCAGGCGTCCGGTCGCGCCATCGGGCGAGTAAAGCTTGTCGATGCAGAATTCGGCACGGTGGGTATTGCCGGTGACGTCGATCAGCAGGTTACGCAGCAAACGGTCCACCACCCACGGCGCAACCTCCTCGCCTGGCGCCGGCATCTGCGCAAAAGCGATTTCCATCTCGTAGAGCGAGTCGTTGCGCGCTTCGTCGATGCGCGGTGCCTGAGAGGTCGGGCCTATAAACAGGCCGGAAAACAGGTACGACAGCGAAGGATGGTTGTGCCAATAGCTGATCAGGCTGCGCAGCAGGTCCGGACGCCGCAGAAACGGCGAATCCGCCGGAGTCGCGCCACCCAGCACGAAATGGTTGCCACCGCCGGTGCCGGTATGACGGCCGTCGATCATGAACTTCTCGGTGGTCAGACGCGTGAGGCGCGCCTGCTCATAGAGAAACTCGGTGCGCTCGACCAGCTCGTCCCAGCTCGCCGAAGGCTGCACGTTGACCTCGATCACGCCAGGGTCCGGCGTGATCCGGAAATTGCACAGCCGCGGATCGCTTGGCGGCTCGTAGCCTTCCAGCAGGATCGGGCACTGCAGCTCTTCGGCGGTCGCTTCGATCACGGCCACCAGCTCAAGGTATTCCTCAAGCTTCTGCAGCGGCGGCATGAACAGATACAGCCGCCCTTCGCGCGCTTCGGCACACAGCGCCGTGCGGGTCAGCCAGTCAGCCGACTCGTCGATCTTCGGCGCGCGTTCGGCGTCCGTGTCTGTGGACTTGAGCGCCGAAGTCAACGAATCGCTGTCGGCCAGTTCGGGGAAGTCCTGGTTATGGTCGGTCGGGTGAATGAACGGGTATTCCGCCGCCTTCACCCAAGGCTGCGACGCCAGCGGCAATCGATAGCCCAGCGCAGAATCCCCAGGCACCAGACGGCAATGCTCGTCACGCAGGTACCAGCGGCCACTCTGCCAGCTGTCACCGTCCGCGTTGCGAGCCAGCGGCAGGACCTGACCGATCATCTTGTCCAGCCCCTGGGCAAAGACCTTGCGCAGGCGTGCACGCTCCAGCTCATCGCCCAGCCGCGAATCTTCGGCCGAGACGTTGACCGGCAACGCGCCTTCGCGCCACAGGTAGTAGAAATTGTCTTCGTAAGCAGGGAAAACGAAGCGCGCCGGCAGCTTCAGGCGCTCGGCAACGCTGGCCAGAAAACGCCCCGCCAGTTCGCCGGTCGCGCCATAGTCGCGGGTCTCGTCGGCGATCAGCGCATTATTGCGCCACACCGGCTGGCCGTCCTTGCGCCAGAAGCAGTTCAGCGACCAGCGCGGCAACTGCTCACCCGGATACCATTTGCCCTGCCCGAAATGCACGATGCCCAGCGGCGCGTAATGCCCGCGCATGCGCTGGAACAGCTCGGCGGACAGTTCGCGCTTGCGCGGCCCCAGCGCAGCGGTGTTCCATTCGGCACCATCGCGGTCGTCGATGGACACAAAGGTCGGCTCACCGCCCATGGTCAAACGCACATCGTCGCGCAGCAGATCAGCGTCGATCTGTCGGCCCAGAGCCTGAATGTCCTGCCATTGCGCTTCGGTGTAAGGCTTGGTGACGCGCGGCGCCTCCCAGATGCGCTCGACCGACATTTCGTGGCTGAAATCGGTGTCGCACGGCTCGACCAGACCGCTGATCGGCGCTGCGGAGGAAGGTTCGGGGCTGCATGCCAGAGGAATGTGTCCTTCGCCAGCGAACAGACCGGAGGTAGCATCCAGCCCGACCCAGCCCGCGCCTGGCAGATAGACCTCGCACCAGGCGTGCAGGTCGGTGAAGTCGACATCTGTACCCGACGGCCCGTCGAGCGCCTCGACATCGGCCTTGAGCTGAATGAGGTAGCCCGACACGAACCGCGCCGCCATGCCCAGATGACGCAGCAGCTGCACCAGCAACCACGCGGAGTCACGGCACGAGCCCGATGCGTTCTCCAGGGTGAATTCCGGGGTCTGAACGCCCGGTTCCATGCGGATCAGGTAAGCGACGTCCTGGCTCAGGCGCTGGTTGAGACCGACCAGAAAGTCGATGGCCGGAATCGGCTCGCGACTGATGCTGTCCAGATACGCCTGAAATCTCGGGGTCAGCGGCAGTTTTTCGAGGTACGGCGCCAGCTCGCGCTGCTCTTCGCTGGCGTAGGTGAACGGGATGTTCTCGGCGTAGGGCTCGAGGAAGAAGTCGAACGGATTGAACACCGCCATCTCGGCGACCAGGTCGACTTCGACGCGAAACTCATGGGTCTTTTCCGGGAAGACCAGGCGCGCCAGGTAATTGCCTTGAGGGTCCTGCTGCCAGTTGATGAAATGGTTTTCAGGCAGGACTTTCAGCGAATACGACAGCACGCGTGTGCGGCTATGGGCGGCCGGGCGCAGGCGAACGATCTGAGGACCCAGTTCGACCGCGCGGTCGTAGCGATAATGCGTGACATGGTGCAAGGCAATATGAATCGACACGGCGTGCCTCCTGCGAGCCTGAACGGTAATTGAGCCGCGCAAGACTTATGCCATCCGGTCAAAGTCGTGCGCCAACGAGAGTGGCATTCCCCGCCTGAACAGGCGCAGCACCAAAATCGTGCCGGCCGAAGCCAACGGTGCAAGGGTCGCACAGTAATAAGGCAGACAGTGTGGCAGAGGGATCGAATGGGGGGTGAAGAATTGTGAGCGCCGTGGGCGTGTGCCGTTGATGGATAGAGCGGCGCGGCGGGAATGATGTGACGCGGAGCGTCACGAACGGCATTCCCACGCTGGAGCGTGAGGAACGATGATCTCAACTGTCGTGCGACGCTCCGCGTCGACATGCCGTTCTGGACGCTCTGCGTCCGCCCCTCTACGAGCAGGCGGCGCTATCGCCGAGCGTTAGCGTGGCACCACTGGCTTGCGCTTGGGCGGTTTGGTGCCTTTGCCTTTGGCTGCATCCATGCGTTCCTTGGCGGCCTGCTTGTTGCGCGCCATTGCGGCAGCCTTGGCCTCTTCGCGCTTGTCCCACGGCTTGCTGCCATCGCTTCCACGTGGCGGCAGGCCGGTGTGCTGGGTCTGGATCAGCGTGGTCTTGGCATTTTTTGCAACCTTGTGGCTGCCCGCCGGCGTCGAGTTCTTGCGGCGCGCACTCTGGTAGCTGTCAGTCGCCGGCTGATGCAGCGGAATCAGTTGATCCTTGCCCGGCCCGATCAGATCGGCACGGCCCATGCGCTCCAGTGCCTCACGCAGCATCGGCCAGCCTTTCGGATCGTGATAACGCAGGAAAGCCTTGTGCAGGCGACGCTGCGCTTCGCTCTTCACGATGGTGACCGCATCGCTCTTGTAGGTGACCTTGCGCAGCGGGTTCTTGCCCGAGTGGTACATGGCCGTGGCCGTGGCCATCGGCGACGGGTAGAACGCCTGCACCTGGTCCGCACGGAAACCATTGCCCTTGAGCCACAGCGCCAGGTTCATCATGTCTTCATCGGTGGTGCCCGGGTGGGCGGCGATGAAGTAAGGAATCAGGTACTGCTCCTTGCCGGCTTCCTTGGTGTACTTCTCGAACATGCGCTTGAACTTGTCATAGCTGCCAATGCCCGGCTTCATCATCTGGTTGAGCGGACCTTCCTCGGTGTGTTCCGGGGCGATCTTCAGGTAACCACCTACGTGGTGGGTGACCAGTTCCTTGACGTACTCCGGCGACTCGACCGCAAGGTCGTAGCGCAGGCCGGAGGCGATCAGGATCTTTTTCACGCCCGGCAAGGCGCGCGCGCTGCGATACAGCTGGATCAGCGACGAGTGATCGGTATTCAGGTTCGGGCAGATGCCCGGGAATACGCAGGACGGCTTGCGGCAGGCCGACTCGATCTCCGGGCTTTTGCAGGCGATGCGATACATGTTCGCGGTCGGCCCGCCCAGGTCGGAAATGACCCCGGTAAAGCCCGGCACCTTGTCGCGGATTTCTTCGATTTCGCGAATGATCGACTCTTCAGAGCGGTTCTGAATGATCCGCCCTTCGTGCTCGGTGATCGAGCAGAAGGTACAGCCGCCGAAGCAGCCACGCATGATGTTCACCGAGAAGCGAATCATGTCGTAGGCGGGGATCTTTTCCTTGCCGTACGCAGGATGCGGGACGCGCGCATAAGGCATGCCGAACACGTAGTCCATTTCTTCAGTGGTCATCGGAATGGGCGGCGGATTGAACCAGACGTCCACCTCGCCATGCTTCTGCACCAGTGCGCGAGCGTTGCCCGGATTGGTTTCCAGGTGCAACACGCGGTTGGCGTGGGCATACAGCACAGCGTCGTTACGGACTTTTTCCACCGAAGGCAGGCGGATGACCGTCTTGTCGCGGGTCATGCGCGGGCTGGCAAGAATCTGCACCACCTTGGCTTCGTTGGGGTCCTCGACGTTGCCTTTTTCCTGCTCGATGGCGCAGGCCTCGGTGTCCTGGGTGTTGACGTACGGGTTGATGATCTTGTCGACCTTGCCCGGACGGTCGATACGCGTGGAATCGACCTCATACCAGCCCTGCGGCGTGTCACGGCGAATGAACGCCGTACCGCGCACGTCGGTGATGTCTTCGATCTTGTGGCCGTAGGACAGACGCTGGGCGACTTCGACAATCGCACGCTCGGCATTGCCGTACAGCAGGATGTCGGCGCAGGCGTCGATCAGGATCGAGTTGCGAACCTTGTCCTGCCAGTAATCATAGTGCGCGATGCGGCGCAGCGAAGCCTCGATACCGCCCAGCACGATCGGCACATGCTTGTAGGCTTCCTTGCAGCGCTGGCTGTAGACCAGGCTTGCGCGGTCCGGACGCTTGCCGGCCATGCCGCCAGGGGTATAGGCGTCATCGGAGCGAATCTTCTTGTCCGCGGTATAGCGGTTGATCATCGAGTCCATGTTGCCGGCAGCGACACCGAAAAACAGATTCGGCTCGCCGAGCTTCATGAAGTCGTCTTTGGACTGCCAGTTGGGCTGCGCGATGATCCCGACCCGAAAGCCCTGGGACTCGAGCAGACGACCGATGATCGCCATGCCGAAAGACGGGTGATCCACGTACGCATCACCGGTCACGATAATGATGTCGCAGGAATCCCAGCCAAGCAGATCCATTTCTTCCCGGCTCATGGGCAGGAAAGGTGCTGGTCCGAAACATTCGGCCCAGTACTTGGGATAGTCAAATAACGGCTTGGCTGATTGCATGTTCAGGACCTACGTTTGCACGTTGGAAAAATCGCGGGCGCGGAATATAGCACATTTTTTGATCAAGTCCGACCACGGTGGTCGGATTTGATGGGCTCGACCCGAACTCAGTCGTCGTCGAAGTTGTAACTGCCCGGCGCCAGGTTCTCGAAGCGCGTGTATTTGCCGATGAACGCCAGGCGCGTGGTACCGATGGGGCCGTTACGCTGCTTGCCGATGATGATCTCGGCAATGCCCTTGTGCTCGGTTTCCGGGTGGTATACCTCGTCCCGGTAAACGAACATGATCACGTCGGCATCCTGCTCGATCGCTCCGGATTCCCGGAGGTCGGAGTTGATCGGGCGCTTGTTGGGACGCTGCTCGAGGGAGCGGTTGAGCTGCGACAGGGCAATCACCGGGCAATTGAATTCCTTGGCCAGCGCTTTCAACGAGCGCGAGATCTCGGAAATCTCGTTGGTACGGTTATCACCGCTGGAGCCGGGGATCTGCATCAACTGCAGGTAGTCGATCATGATCATGGCGATGTCGCCATGCTCACGCACGATCCGCCGTGTCCGCGCGCGCATTTCCGAGGGGCTGATACCGGCCGTGTCGTCGATGAACAGTTTGCGGTCATTGAGCAGATTGACCGCCGATGTCAGACGCGGCCAGTCATCGTCATCAAGCTGGCCCGCCCGCACCTTGGTCTGGTCGATACGCCCCAGCGAGGACAGCATACGCATGATCAGCGACTCACCTGGCATCTCCAGCGAGTAGACCAGTACGACCTTGTCACTGCGCAGCACCGCATTCTCGACCAGGTTCATGGCGAAGGTGGTCTTACCCATCGACGGACGTCCGGCCACGATGATCAGGTCGGAGGGTTGCAGCCCGCTGGTCTTCTCATCGAGATCGGTGTACCCGGTCGACAGGCCGGTAATGGCGTTGTCGCTGTTGAACAGCGTGTCGATACGGTCGATGGCCTTGGTCAGCAGGTCGTTGACGCTGACCGGGCCGCCGGTCTTGGGGCGCGCTTCGGCGATCTGGAAGATCTGCCGTTCAGCCTCGTCAAGAATCTCTTCGGCAGTCCGGCCTTCGGGGTTGAACGCACTGTCGGCGATTTCGGTACTGATGCCGATCAATTGCCGCAGCGTGGCCCGGGCCCGGACGATTTGCGCATAGGCCTTGATGTTGGCGACAGAAGGCGTGTTTTTCGCCAGCTCACTGAGGTAGCCCAGGCCGCCTACTTGCGAGGTCTGCCCTTCCTTGTCCAGCTGTTCAGCCAGGGTGACCACGTCGATCGGGCTGTTCTGATCGGCCAACCGGGCGATGGCGCGGAATATCAGGCGGTGGTCATGTCGATAGAAATCACCATCGGAAACTTGATCGAGCACCCGCTCCCAGGCGTTGTTGTCCAGCATCAGACCACCGAGTACAGCCTGTTCGGCCTCGATGGAATGGGGCGGCACCTTCAGGGCAGCGGTTTGCAGATCGTATTGTTCGGGGGCGGAAATATCGTTCATGGCCACTTCAATTCGAGGTTTGCAGAATGGGGATGGCACAAAGACAAAGGGCACGACCTGTGAACAGGATCGTGCCCGATGTTAATCCTCTGACGGCAATGCCACCAGACGATTACGTGTTGCTTAAGCAGCCACTACGACAACGCGTACGGTTGCTTCTACGTCGCTGTGCAGGTGCACGGCTACGTCGAATTCACCAACGTTGCGGATAGTGCCGTTCGGCAGACGAACTTCGCTTTTTGCAACTTCAACGCCAGAGGCGGTCAGTGCATCAGCGATGTCGTGGGTGCCGATCGAACCGAACAGCTTGCCTTCGTCACCAGCGGTGGCAGTGATAGTCACTTCCAGCTCAGCCAGTTGGGCAGCGCGAGTTTCGGCAGATGCTTTCTTGTCTGCAGCCAGTTTTTCCAGCTCGGCACGACGCTCTTCAAACGCAGCCACGTTGGCAGCGGTTGCAGCGGTTGCTTTGCCGTAAGGCAGCAGGTAGTTACGACCGTAACCGGCCTTAACGTTTACTTTGTCGCCCAGGTTGCCCAGGTTGGCGACTTTTTCCAGAAGGATCAGTTGCATGTGGAAATCCTCTTAACTTTTAACCTTCACCGTTCGCAGGGCCATTGCCGGAATCTTTCGAGCTCCGGCGACCGCGAAAATCAATCAGGCTGTCGACAATGGCAATTACCACGAGCAACGGATAAATCAGCTGCATGAACACCAGCAGCGTGATGTACATCCCCACCAGCCAGAACCTGGACAGACGCTTTTCAGCGACCAGTCCGTGAATCAGGGCCAGGCCCGCAAAGACCAGCGGTACGCTGCACAGCGGTGTAAGCATCGCTATCTGCGGACCGAAATTCGGCCCCACCAGCATGCACACCACCAGCACCAACGCAGGCGCCAGCGGGAGTTTCACGGCGCGAAACTCACGCCCGAAACCACCAGGGTTGTACATCATCGCTTGCCAGTACCGCCCAAGAATCAGGCACAGCACACTGACGATTTGCAGCACAGCCGCTATCAGGCCATTCAGGACGGGTGCAATCAGCGCCCCCAGACGCGCTCGCTCTTCTACGTTCAACTGCTCGTAGAGCCCGGCCAGCATTGTCGGCAGATGTTTCTGCAACTCCTGCGACATTGCTTCCAGAGGTTCGCGAAAAACCGTGCCCAGAATTACTGCATACACCACACCCAACGCCACGCTGACCAGCAGCACGCGGACCCAGGACTCGCTGGCACGCAAAACCATTGCCAAACTCAGTGAACCGGCCAGCACCATGGCTGTACGAGGTTCACCGAAATACCACCAGACCAAGGCCGGCAGCAGAGCCCAGGACAGGACACCAACGGCATCACTGAACCCGCGTCGCAGGAGCACAAGGCACCCTGCGGCAGCACTCAACCAGAACAACAGCGGCAATGCCGCACATCCAGCCACTACGAGAGTGGCCTGCATACGGCCGCGCATGATGAATTCAGCCAGGGCACGCATGCTTTCTATCCTTTGTTACGTTTTGTCGACTACCTGGTCTCAGCGGCCGTGGCTGTCGGTGTAGGCCAGCAGGGCCAGGAAGCGGGCACGCTTGATAGCGGTGGCCAGCTGACGCTGATAACGTGCTTTGGTACCAGTGATACGGCTTGGAACGATTTTGCCGGTCTCGGATACGTAGGCTTTCAGAGTGTTGAGATCTTTGTAATCGATCTCTTTGACGTCTTCAGCGGTGAAGCGGCAGAATTTACGACGACGGAAGAAACGTGCCATGTAATTGGCTCCTCAAAAGGTCCGTGGATTACTCGTCAGCGTTATCGCTAACGTCGCTGTTGTCGCCGTCATCGCCATCGGCGCTGTCGGAGTGCTCAGGACGGTCACGACGCTCACGGCGCTCACTGCGGTTCTCTTCAGCCTTGAGCATCTCGGACTGGCCAGTTACGGCTTCGTCGCGACGGATGACCAGGTTACGGATCACAGCATCGTTGTAACGGAAGTTGTCTTCCAGCTCGGCCAGAGCCTTGCCAGTGCACTCAACGTTCAGCATCACGTAGTGAGCCTTGTGAACATTGTTGATTGCGTAAGCCAGTTGACGACGGCCCCAATCTTCCAGACGGTGGATTTTGCCGCCGTCTTCTTCGATCAGCTTGGTGTAACGCTCTACCATGCCGCCGACTTGCTCGCTTTGATCCGGGTGGACCAAAAAGATAATTTCGTAATGACGCATGAATGCTCCTTACGGGTTGTAGCCTGCCGCTCAAATAGCGGTCAGACAAGGAGTGAATGACACTGTTGGTCTTGCTCAGGGACAGGCACATGCGCACCTGCCGTGACAGCAAGGGGCGCAATTGTAGAGAAGGGTCGAGGGAGGCGCAAGGCAATTGGTGAATTAATGAGCAGATCGCAAGGCGCGACCTGCTCACTCTGGCCCGGCGCCGAAATCAGGCCTTTTTGCCGGCAGCCTTGACACTGCGCTGACGCAGCGCTTCGAACAGACACACGCCGGTCGCGACCGACACGTTGAGGCTGCTGACACTGCCCGCCATCGGCAAGCGCACCAGATAATCACAATGCTCACGGGTCAGGCGACGCATGCCCTTGCCTTCGGCACCCATGATAATGATGGTTGGCCCGGTCAGATCCTGCTGATACAGCTCGACCTCGGCCTCGCCCGCAGTACCGACCACCCACAATCCGCGCTGCTGCAGTTTTTCCAGCGTGCGCGCCAGGTTGGTCACCGCCACCAGCGGGATGACCTCGGCGGCACCGCAGGCGACCTTTCGCACGGCTGGCGTCAGGGTTGCAGACTTGTCCTTGGGCACGATAACAGCCAGCGCACCAGCCGCATCGGCGGTACGCAGGCAGGCGCCGAGGTTGTGCGGATCGGTCACGCCATCCAGCACCAGCAACAACGGCGAGCCTTCACTGCGATCCAGCAGCTCGTCGAGCATTGCCTCGCCCCAGACCTGACTCGGGCTCACATCGGCAACCACGCCCTGATGCACGCCCTCGACCCAGGCATCCATTTCGCGGCGCTCGGCCTGACCGATGGTCACGCGATTCTCGGCTGCCAGCGCCACCAGCGTCTGGACGCGAGGGTCATTACGACCCTCGGCCAGCCAGATGTGCTTGACGCGTTTCGGATGATGACGAAGTAACGCTTCTACGGCGTGAACGCCGTAGATTTTTTCCAGCTGACTCATGACTTGGCCTTGGGTTTACGAGCGCCACTGCTTTTCGCAGTTGGCGCGGAGCCCGTCTTTGACGAGCCTTTACGGTGTTTGCTGGCCGGCTTGCCCGATGAAGGCGCAGAGCCCGACCTGTCAGACTTTCCCGACGATGCCTTGCTACCACCCTTCGCGTCTGCCAAAAGCGCTTTTTTCAGCTCGCGGCTCTTACGCACTTCGGCGTTCTTCGCAGCGGCATCGCTCGGGCGATACGCTTCGGGGCTGCTTTCCTTGGTCGAAGCGCTACGGCGTCCGGACTTGGCAGGCGCCTTGTCCTTTTCAGCCGTGGTGGTGGCAGCAGGTGCCGCGGTGTCATTACCACGACGCTTGCGAGCCGTCGGCTTTGCAGCCGCTGCCGCTTCGGAGATCTCGAAATCGATCTTGCGCTCATCCAGATCGACGCGCATGACCCGCACTTCAACGGTGTCGCCCAGGCGGAAGTTACGCCCGGTACGCTCCCCGGCAAGGCGGTGGTGCAGCGGATCGAAGTGATAGTAGTCACCCGGCAAGGCGGTCACGTGGACCAGGCCTTCGACATAGATGTCGGTCAGCTCGACGAACAGACCAAAGCCGGTTACAGCGGTGATCACGCCCGGGAACGACTCGCCCACGCGATCCTTCATGTACTCGCACTTGAGCCAGTTGACCACGTCGCGCGTGGCCTCGTCGGCACGGCGCTCGCTCATTGAGCATTGTTCGCCCAACTGGTCGAGCAGCGCGTCGTCGTACGGGTAGATGCGCGCCTTCGGAATCGTCGCAGCACCAGCACGACGAACGTGCGGCGTATCCTGCTTGGAGCGAATGACGCTGCGGATCGCGCGATGGGTCAGCAGGTCCGGATAACGACGGATCGGCGACGTGAAGTGCGTATACGCTTCGTAATTCAGACCGAAGTGACCGTTGTTGTCCGAGCTGTAGACCGCCTGACTCAACGAACGCAGCATCACGGTCTGGATCAGGTGGTAGTCAGGACGATCGCGAACGGTTTCAAGCAGCGCCTGATAATCCTTCGGCGTCGGACCTTCCTTGCCCTTGTGCAGCGTCAGACCCAGCTCACCGAGGAATGCGCGCAGTTTTTCCAGGCGCTCTGGCGGCGGACCATCGTGGACGCGGTACAACGCAGGAATTTCATGTTTCTTCAGGAACTGCGCAGTGGCCACGTTGGCGGCCAGCATGCATTCCTCGATCAGCTTGTGGGCATCATTACGAGTGGTCGGACGGATTTCGGCAATCTTGCGCTCGGAACCGAAGATGATCCGGGTTTCCTGAGTTTCGAAATCGATCGCACCGCGCACATGACGCGCGCCCAGCAATACCTTGTACATGGCATAAAGCTGCTTGAGGTGCGGCACCACATCGCCGTATTCGCCACGCAGGCTCTTGGCTTCAGCGGTTTTCGGCTGTTCCAGAATCGTGCTGACCTTGTTGTAGGTCAGGCGAGCGTGGGAGTGGATGATGCCTTCGTAGAACACGTAGTCAGTCATCTCGCCGGTCTTGGAGATGGTCATCTCGCAGACCATGGCCAGACGATCGACATGCGGGTTCAGCGAGCACAGGCCGTTGGATAATTGCTCAGGCAGCATGGGCACGACGCGCTCGGGGAAATACACCGAGTTGCCGCGCACCTGGGACTCGGCATCCAGGGCCGAACCGATCTTCACGTAGCTCGATACGTCGGCAATCGCCACGTAGAGTTTCCAGCCACCGGAGAACAAACGCAGTTTGCCCGGTTTGGCTTCGCAATAGACCGCATCGTCGAAGTCGCGAGCATCTTCACCGTCGATGGTCACGAACGGCAGATGGCGCAGGTCAACGCGGTGTTCCTTGTCCTTCTCTTCGACTTCCGGCTTGAGCTTGGCAGCCTCTTTGAGCACAGCCTCGGGCCACACGTGCGGAATGTCGTAGGTACGCAGCGCGACATCAATCTCCATGCCGGGCGCCATGTAGTTGCCCACCACTTCGATCACGTCGCCTTGCGGCTGGAAGCGCGGCGTCGGCCAATGGGTGATTTTCACCTCGACGAACTGGCCGATCTTGGCGCCGTTGTTACGGCCCGGCGTCACCAGCACTTCCTGCTGGATTTTCGGGTTGTCGGGCACCACGAAGCCGATGCCGCTTTCTTCGAAATAGCGACCCACGATGCTTTCGTGGGCACGAGAGATCACTTCGACGATCACGCCTTCGCGACGACCACGGCGGTCAAGACCGGAAACGCGAGCCAGCGCCCGGTCACCGTCGAACACCAGACGCATTTGCGCCGGGCTCATGAACAGGTCATCGGAGCCGTCGTCAGGTACCAGGAAGCCGAAGCCATCGCGATGCCCGGAGATGCGACCCAGGATCAGGTCAAGCTTGTCTACCGGTGCATAAGTGCCGCGACGGGTGTAGATCAACTGGGCGTCACGCTCCATCGCCCGAAGGCGGCGGCGCAGAGCCTCGAATTGGTCTTCGGTGGTCAGGCCGAACTCTTCGACCAGTTGCTCGCGACTGGCCGGCGAACCGCGCTCGGCAAGATGCTGCAAGATCAGCTCGCGGCTGGGAATAGGGTTTTCGTATTTTTCCGCTTCACGAGCGGCCTCGGGATCGAGGGACTGCCAATCGGCCATTAGATAGTTTTCACCTTGTATATATAGGGGTTAGTTTGGCATAGACCTCATGAAACGGGAAATTTCACGCTCAATGCACCCAACAAAAAGCCTGTTCAACCCCGCTGAAACACCCGAAATACGCCGTCCGCGATTTTTTTCGAGTTTTTTTCACTGGCAGGCTTTACAGTCCAAAAGGCGCTCCGTATAGTGCGCGCCATCGACAGGTTGATGCCTGCCGATACTGCCCAGATGGTGAAATTGGTAGACACGCCAGCTTCAGGTGCTGGTGACCGCAAGGTCGTGGAAGTTCGAGTCTTCTTCTGGGCACCAATTCAGGCAACAGACTACAACAGTCTCAAGCCTCACAAAAACCCGCGAAAGCGGGTTTTTGCATTTTCAGGGTTTTGATTATTAAATCAAAACAGGGGTTTACAGAGTAAAACGATCGCCGTATAGTGCGCCCCATCAACGGCGTACACGCTGCTGATGCTGCCCAGATGGTGAAATTGGTAGACACGCCAGCTTCAGGTGCTGGTGACCGCAAGGTCGTGGAAGTTCGAGTCTTCTTCTGGGCACCAATTCAAAAAAACCGAGCCAATGGCTCGGTTTTTTGCTTTCAGACTCCCGAAAGCTCTCCTCCTGCAGACAGTGCAGCGCCACATTTGCAGCGCCGCACATGGTGCTCAAGCCCGAAATTGCCCCAGGCTCGCCTTCAATTGTGCAGCCAGCCCATCGAGCACCTTGCCGCTGGCAGTCGTCTCGACCACCGCCTTTGCAGCACGCTCGGCCTGAGCATGGATCACCTCTACCCGACCACGCACCGCCTGGGCACCTTCAGCCTGATGAACGGCCGCCTTCGTCGCCAGACCAATGGCCGCATGCACCTGCTCCACCGAGGCCTGCACCGTCTGCTGTCGCTTGGCGCTGTCGCGCAGCACTTCCAGACCTTCCTTGGCCTGGCGTCCGGCGATGCCGATGGCAGCGACCGCCTCTTTCGCGCCGCGCTGCAAGGCCACGATGTGCTCCTGAATATCGCCCGTCGAGCTTTGTGTCTTGCTGGCCAGCGCACGCACTTCGTCAGCCACCACGGCAAAGCCTCTGCCCGTCTCGCCTGCGCGAGCCGCTTCGATGGCTGCGTTCAACGCGAGCAGGTTGGTTTGCTCGGCAATACCATGAATGACTTCCAGCACCACCTCGATCTGCTGGCTTTGCTGCGCCAGACGCTCGATCACTTGCGCCCCCGTCTCGACCTGCCCGGCCAGCGCTTCGATCAACCCGCCAACCTGACTGGAAGTACGGGTGTTTTCATCGGTTGCCTGTTTGATATCGATCACCTGACGCAGGGCTGCCTGCATCGCATGGCTTTCCGACTGCGCCTCGTCGGCCATCTGCTCCAGCGCTTTCAGGCTGGCCGCCACTTCGTCCCGCTGCAATTCGGCTGCGGCATCAGCGCCGGCATTGCGCTCACTCATGACACCGATTTCCTGCCCGGTGCGCTGCGCCACCTCGCCAGCCTCGCGGACGATAGGTTGCAGCTTGTCGATGAAGCGGTTGACCGCGGCCGACATATCGCCAATCTCGTCATTACTGTCCAGCTTGACGCGCTTGGTCAGATCGCCCTCACCCGCCGCCAGGTCATTGAGTGCCGCGATCAACAGATGCAGCTTGCTGACAACCCGACGCCCGAGCACCACCGCCAGCAACAGCAATACGCACAGGCCGACCAGCGCCAGCCCCATGCCGATGCGCCAGCGCAGCGTTTCGGCAGCCTCCTGAACCGCCACACGCGTATTGGCGGTCATTGCCACACCCGCCGCCTGAGCCGACTGCAGACGCGTGCGCAGAGCGGTCGAGCTGTCTTTCGAGGCGCTGGCAAGGCTCTCAGACACCAGTTGCTCGCCACTGGTGATCAGGGTCGCGAAACGCTTGTCCAGGGCGGCAAGATTCTCCTCGACCGTCGCCGTGGACACACCCATGCGCACTTTGCCGATCTCCACACCGTTGGGGCTGATGGATGCTTCGACGTAATACACGGAAGGATCGTTTTTCGCCGCATTGAGGACTTTGTCCATCGCCCGCTCGCCTTCGCCCTTGGCCAAAAGGGCCTTGACCAGCGGATTGTCGCGGTTCATGTAACGCGTAAGGTGTTCACCTGCGGCGTCGTCATAGACAACGAACAGTACGTTGGGATTGCGCTGCGCACGGCGTGCGAATTCGGAAAGCGTTGGAGTGTCGTTGTCCCACATGGCTCGCGGGGCAACGGCGGCCAGCAGTTCGGCCATGTCGGTCGCGGACTCGCGAAGGTCTTTTTCCAGCGTGGCACGCAGTTGAGCCTGCTCGTCCTTCAGGCGGGTAGAGAGTCCGACGCTGAGGCGCTGACGAGTGCTGGCTGACAATGCATCGAGGCTCGATGTCACTTCGCTACTCGCCGATTCCAGCTCTGAGGAAAGATGTTGCGAATCTACCCCCAGGCGGTTGGCGAGATCAGCCTCGAGCGCAGTGACCGTGCTCCGGGTAAGCGCAACCGCCACCACCACCTGCACCAAAAGGGCGATGCCCAGCGCGATGAAGACTGGACGCAACAAACGACTTTGCAAAAGAGATAAGACAGCAGACACAGGAGAATCCCTCCACCCTCAGCGCCATTAAAATGATGGCACTTTTCTGTCATCTTTGTAGCAAGCGCCGTGCCGTGACACAAGTCTCACTTTTGCGAGCGTCCCTGCCCCCGGCGCGAAAACAAAAAAGGGCCGCACATGCGACCCTTTTTGGCACAGCCCGGTGACGTATCAGCCGAACGGATGACGCAGCACGATGGTTTCGTTGCGGTCAGGACCGGTCGAAATGATGTCGATAGGCGCGCCGACCAGCTCTTCGACGCGCTTGATGTAAGCGCGAGCGGCAGCAGGCAGCTCTTCGAGGGTCTTGGCACCCAGCGTGGATTCGCTCCAGCCTGGCATCTGCTCGTAGACCGGACGCAGGCCCAGATAGCTGTCGGCGTCGGTAGGCGCGTCGATGACGGCACCCTCTTCGTTCTCGTAGCCCACGCAGATGTTGATGGTTTCCAGACCGTCGAGTACGTCCAGCTTGGTCAGGCACAGGCCCGAGATGCTGTTGATTTCGATGGCGCGACGCAGGATGACGGCGTCAAACCAGCCGCAACGGCGTGCGCGACCGGTGGTGGCACCGAACTCATGGCCACGCTTGGCCAGGAAAGCACCGACGTCGTCGAACAGCTCTGTTGGGAACGGACCCGAACCCACGCGTGTGGTGTAGGCCTTGGTGATGCCCAGGATGTAATCCAGGTACATCGGACCAAAACCGGAACCGGTGGCAATGCCGCCCGCAGTGGTGTTGGAGCTGGTGACGTACGGGTACGTACCGTGGTCGATGTCCAGCAGCGAACCCTGGGCACCTTCGAACATGATGTCCTTGCCGTCGCGACGCATCTCATGCAGCGCAGCGGTGACGTCGAGCATCAGCGGCTTGAGCATGTCAGCGTATTCCATGCACTCGTCGAGCGTCTTCTGGAAGTCGATGGCAGGCTCTTTGTAGTAATTGACCAGCACGAAGTTATGGTAGTCGAGCAGCTCGCCCAGCTTGGCGGCGAAACGCTCGCGATGGAACAGGTCGCCGATGCGCAGACCGCGACGTGCAACCTTGTCTTCGTAGGCCGGGCCGATACCACGACCGGTGGTGCCGATCTTGAACTCGCCGCGGGCCTTTTCACGCGCCTGGTCGAGTGCCACGTGGTACGACAGGATCAGCGGGCAGGACGGGCTGATGCGCAGACGCTCGCGCACCGGAATGCCTTTCTCTTCCAGCTTGACGATTTCGCGCAGGAGCGCGTCGGGAGCAACCACCACACCGTTACCGATCAGGCACTGCACGCCTTCGCGCAGCACACCGGACGGAATCAGGTGCAATACGGTTTTCTCACCGTCGATCACCAGTGTGTGGCCGGCGTTGTGGCCACCCTGATAGCGAACCACGGCGGTAGCATGTTCGGTCAGCAGATCAACGATCTTGCCTTTGCCCTCATCACCCCATTGAGTGCCCAGGACTACGACATTCTTACCCATAACACTTGTCCTCATTCACGCAAACTTGGTGCCGGCGGCGGCCGGCAGGAATACTCAAGAAGCCAGCGGCATTACCTGCCAGTGCTCGCCATGCTGAATCAATTGCCGGTCACAGTCGGCTTCACGCGCGGCGCTCGCCTGCTGCCCAGGCAACGCCTGAACCACACGCTGACCTTCACTGCGCAACTGGCAAACCCTCTGCCAGAGTGCCGCATCCGTACTGTCCGGCACCCAGATACCACCAGACGGTAAGACGATTTCTGCCTGCCCCAGGGTTACCAGGGTTTTCAGGTCGGTGGAAAAGCCGGTCGCCGGACGGGCACGACCGAAGTCGGCACCGATGTCATCGTAACGACCGCCCTGAGCGATCGACTGGCCCACGCCCGGCACGAATACCGCGAACACCACACCGGTGTGGTAGTGGTAGCCGCGCAGCTCGCCGAGGTCAAAGTACAGCGGCAACTGCGGGAAACGCACAGCCAGACGCTCGGCGATCGACAGCAGGTCATCCAGCGCGGCCAGCACTGGCGCAGGTGCGCCGGCCAGACGATCGCGTGCGGCGTCGAGCACCTCACGACCACCGCACAGGTCGACCAGTGCACGCAGCATGGCGGCCAGCTCTTGCGGCAGATCGGCGGTGAGGGCAATCACCTCATCAATGGCCTTGCGCTGCAGCGCATCGAACAGCTGCTGCTCGACTTCACCCGACAGGCCGGCGGCGCGCGCCAGACCGCGATAGATACCGACATGCCCGAGGTCCATGTGCACATCCGGCACATCGGCCAGTTGCAGCATGGCCAGCATCAGGCTGATGACTTCGACGTCGCTGCTCGGGCTCGCATCGCCGTACAACTCGGCACCCAGTTGTATCGGGCTGCGCGAGGACGACAGCGCACGCGGCTGGGCGTGCAGAACGCTGCCCGCGTAGCACAGACGGCTCGGGCCTTCACGTTTCAGGGTGTGAGCATCGATGCGTGCAACCTGCGGCGTGATGTCGGCGCGAAAGCCCATCTGCCGGCCCGATTGCGGGTCGATAACCTTGAAGGTGCGCAGATCCAGATCCGAACCCGCGCCAGTCAGCAGCGACTCGAGATACTCGATATGCGGGGTGACGACAAACTCATAGCCCCAGCTCTGAAACAGATCCAACACCTGACGGCGCGCTACTTCAATGCGCGCCGCTTCCGGTGGCAGTACTTCTTCGATGCCATCTGGTAGCAGCCAGCGGTCGACCGTTGCCATTACGCCATTCCCCTGTGATCCAGGCGGCCAGCCTACAGGCCGGCCTTGAGTGAAGCAGAAAGTGGTGCGCCGTATGACGGGCACGACAAATGCCCGAGACAGGCCTTGCAGACCACTTTCCTCGAAAAATCTTGCCGCGTTCAAATTCAGATACGGCCAATCAATCGTGCAGACGCAAAAAAGCCGGGAATTTCCCGGCTGCCGCATGATACACACGTTTCACCGTACGTTCACCCCACCGGGCGGTTTTGCCGCCCGGCGGGTGATTAATTACGGCTTGGCTTTTTCCATGTAGCGAAAGAATTCGCTGTTCGGATCAAGCACCATCACGTCGCTCTTGTTCGCAAAGCTTTCGCGGTAGGCACGCAGGCTGCGATAGAACGCGTAGAACTCCTGGTCCTGACCATACGCCTTGGAGTAGATCGCGGCAGCCTGGGCATCACCATCACCACGCGCTTCTTCCGACTCGCGATAGGCTTCGGCCAGCAGCACACGACGCTGACGATCGGCATCGGCACGGATGCCTTCAGCCAGCTCGTTACCCTTGGCACGGTGTTCGCGCGCTTCGCGCTCACGCTCGGTGCTCATACGTTCGAAAACGCTGCGATTCACTTCCTTCGGAAGATCGATGGCCTTGACCCGGACATCGACAACTTCGATACCCAGCTCTTTCTCGGCCATGCGGTTCAGCGAACCGGTGATATCTGCCATCAGCGC
Organism: Pseudomonas congelans; assembly: GCF_900103225.1. GTDB lineage: Bacteria > Pseudomonadota > Gammaproteobacteria > Pseudomonadales > Pseudomonadaceae > Aquipseudomonas > Aquipseudomonas congelans. The sequence goes on from NZ_FNJH01000004.1 coordinate 111,845, forward strand.
GTCTCGCTCACCCGACACGACTTCGTGCAGGGTGCGCTTGCCGAACTGGTCACGCAGACCGGATTCCAGACGACGCGAAAGACGTTCGTCGGCGATCTGCTTGAGGCCGGAAGTCGCGGTGTAGAAACGCTCCGCATCCTTCACACGCCACTTGGCGTAGGCATCGACCATGACCGCTTTCTTTTCCAGCGTCAGGAAGCGTTGGGTCGGTGCATCGAGGGTCAGCAAACGACCATCGAACTTGCGCACCTGGTTCACGTAAGGAACCTTCACATGCAGACCCGGCTGAACGTCAGCCTGGACCACACGACCGAATTGCAGCAGGACCGCACGCTCTGTCTGGGACACGATGTAGAAGCTGTTCCAGGCAATGACAGCCAGTATCACGCCAACAATGAGGGCGATCAGCGATTTGTTACTCATCAGCGAGTCTCCCTGGTACGTACTTCACCACGCTGCTGAGCCTCATTCGCACGGGCGGCGGCAGCAGCAGCGGCAGCATCATTGGCCGACTGCGATGGCGTACCTGCATTGGAGCCATTGGCGGTACCGCTGCGGCTGCTCTCGATCATCTTGTCGAGCGGCAGATAAAGCAGGTTGTTCTGCCCCTTGTCGCCGGTCACGAGAACCTTGCTGGTGTTGCTGAAGACTTCCTGCATGGTGTCCAGATACAGACGCTGGCGGGTGACTTCAGGTGCCTTGCGGTACTCGGCAACCAGTTTGGTAAAGCGATCCGCCTCACCCTTGGCACGCGAAACCACTTCATCGCGGTAACCGTTGGCATCTTCGAGAATACGCTGAGCCTGACCACGGGCTTCCGGGATCACACCGTTGGCGTAGCTTTCAGCCTGGTTACGTGCACGCTGCTCGTCTTCACGGGCGCGGATCACGTCATCGAAGGCTTCCTGCACTTCACGCGGCGCGGCGGCGCTCTGTACGTTCACCTGGGTCACGGTGATGCCGGTGCGGTAGGTATCGAGGAAGCGTTGCAGACGCTCCTTGATTTCGCTGGCCATCAGTTCACGGCCTTCAGTCAGTACCTGGTCCATCGCCGTGGAACCCACGACATGGCGCAACGCACTTTCAGTCGCGTGCTGCAGGCTGATTTCAGGCTGGTCGACGTTCAGCACGAACGCCTGAAGATCACTGATCTTGTACTGCACGGTCAGCGGCACTTCGACGATGTTCTCGTCTTCGGTGAGCATCTGGCCCTGCTTGCTGTAGGCACGCTCGCGAGTCACGTTCTCCATGTACTTGCGATCGAACGGCGGGAAGTAGATGTTAAGGCCCGGCCCCACGGTCTCGTGGTACTGACCGAAACGCAGCACGACAGCCTGCTCTTGCTCGTCAACCACATAGATAGCGCTGTAAAGCCAGAAAGCGACGAGTACGACAAGCCCAATGCCGAGCAGACCAAGGCCACCGCCCTTGCCTGAACCGCCACCACTGCCGCCGCCATCGCTGCCGCGTTTGTTACCGCCGCCGAACAACCCCTTCAGGCTTTCCTGCAGCTTACGGAAGGCCTCGTCGAGATCAGGTGGTCCCTTGCGGTCGCCGCCACGGCGTTTGCCACCCCAGGGATCTTGATTATTCGAGTTGCCACCCGGCTCATTCCAAGCCATAGCGCTCTCCATCTGATAAAGCAAAGACGCGCCCGCGGCGCGCCGACCAATGCTACAGAATGCTCGGGAAAGCCGTACAACGGCTTTCTCGTGCTTTTATTGCAAAGTGTGTTGCTCGATGAACTCCAGCGGCTGCAATCCTTCGCGACTCACCAGTCGATTGAGTTCAACGCGCGGCAGTCGTACGGCCAACACGCTGGCACCTTCCTCGTCATGCGTTTCGCTCTGCACCGCACCCAGTTCAAAGAACTGGGCACGCAGCCGGGCAAGACTTTGAGGCAGAAGCAGCGTGCCGACGAACAGGTCATCGCCAAGCAATTCGGCGATAGCCTGTTTGAGCAGATCAAGCCCTCGACCATCACGGGCAGAAACCCAGACACGCTGCGGCTTGCCGTCGGCATCACGCTGTATCTGAGGCTCTACACCTTCAAGCAGATCGAGTTTGTTATAGACCTCGAGGATCGGCAAGCCCTCGGCACCGATCTCGCCGAGCACCGCCATGACCTGTTCGATCTGTGACATGCGATCGGGCTCGTGGGAGTCGATCACATGCAGCAGTAGATCGGAGTTGCTCGATTCTTCAAGCGTCGCGCGAAAAGCCTCGACCAGCTTGTGCGGCAGGTGGCGAATGAAGCCCACGGTATCCGCCAGCACGATAGGACCCAGGTCGTCGAGCTGCAGACGACGCAGGGTCGGATCGAGCGTGGCAAACAGTTGATCGGCCGCGAACACATCCGAATCGGTCACCGAGTTGAACAGGGTCGATTTGCCGGCGTTGGTATACCCCACCAGTGAAACCGATGGAATATCCGCACGACGACGCCCGCGACGGGCCTGATCCCGCTGGCTGCGAACCTTCTCCAGCCGTCCCTTGATCTGCCGCAGGCGAACCCGCAGAAGACGTCGGTCGGTTTCGAGCTGGGTTTCACCCGGACCGCGCAGGCCGATACCACCTTTCTGTCGCTCAAGGTGAGTCCAGCCACGGACCAGACGAGTACTCATGTGCTCAAGCTGGGCCAGTTCGACCTGAAGCTTGCCTTCGTGAGTACGCGCCCGCTGCGCAAAGATATCGAGAATCAGACCGGTGCGATCAAGCACACGACACTCGAAAACGCGTTCGAGGTTGCGTTCCTGACTGGGCGTGAGGGTGTGATTGAAGATGACCAGATCGGCTTGTTCGGCCTTGACCTGATCGCGAAGCTCTTCGACCTTGCCAGAGCCGATCAGATATTTGGCCGAAGGCCGATGACGCGGCACGTTGATAAACGCAACGGTATCGGCACCGGCCGAGATGGCCAATTCCTGAAACTCCTGCGGATCTTCGCGCGCCTCAGGGTCCTGACCATCCAGATGAACGAGAATTGCACGTTCACCACCACTGTGGCGCTCAAAGAACAAGGCAGACTCCTATCAGGCGTTACCTGGCTCGGCGTCCGCGCCGTCAGCGTCTGTAGCGCTTGGCAAACGAATCGGGCGAACCGGTACGACGGTGGAAATAGCGTGTTTGTAGACCATCTGGCTGACCGTGTTCTTCAGCAAAATGACGAACTGGTCGAAAGACTCGATCGTACCCTGCAGCTTGATACCGTTGACCAGATAGATCGATACCCCGACCTTCTCTTTACGCAAGGTATTCAGGTAAGGGTCTTGTAGCGAATGCCCTTTTGACATGTGCCGCACTCCTTTAAGGATCAATAAAATAATAAATCGAATTCGATTAGCTTGACCGGCCACCCCCCAAGGATAGACGGCTATTGCAGGGACTCAGCTCAATATGGAGACCGATCCCAGGTATTTCAAGGCGCGCGACAGATTGTCGCTGGCCAGGCTGTCCAGCCAGTGCAAGTCCTCCCAGCTGCGTAGCCAGGTGAACTGCCTTTTGGCCAGCTGGCGCGTTGCAATGATGCCGCGCTCCTGCATTTCATCCCGCGTCAGCTTCCCATCCAGGTGATCCCAGACCTGGCGATAACCGACAGCTCTTATCGATGGCAACCCCGAATGCAGGTCACCTCTTGAGCGCAATGCCAGTACTTCATCCAGAAACCCCTGATCCAGCATTTGCTCGAAACGTAGCGCGATGCGTTGGTGCAGCACCTTGCGATCAGCCGGAGCGATGGCAAGGTTCGCGACAGTATAGGGCAATTGCTGGCGCCCTGATGCGGCTGCTTCGGTACTTTGCGCAGTTTGTTGCTCGCGGTGTTCCGTCATGCTCATTCCGCTGACGCGATACACCTCAAGCGCCCTGATCAGCCGTTGCGGATCGTTGGGGTGAATACGTGCCGCCGAAACGGGATCGACCACCGCCAGTTGATCGTGCAATGACTGCCAGCCGAAGGCCTGTGCATCCGCCTCAAGCTGCGCCCTGACCTGCGCATCGGCCGCCGGCATATCCGCCAACCCGTCCAATAGAGCCTTGAAATACAACATAGTGCCGCCGACCAGCAAAGGAATATTTCCGCGTGCGGTAATTTCCGCCATGGCCGCCATAGCGTCGCTGCGAAAATCGGCTGCGGAGTAGCTTTGCGCCGGGTCGAGAATATCGATCAGGCGGTGAGGAAACTCAGCCAGCTGTGCTTTGGACGGCTTGGCGGTACCGATGTCCATGCCGCGATAGACCAGCGCAGAATCGACGCTGATCAACTCGCAGGGCAGCACTTTGGTCAGTTCTATCGCAAGGTCGGTCTTGCCTGCAGCGGTAGGCCCCATGAGAAAGATGGCCGGAGGTAAAGCGTTCATTCATTGACCGCGCAGGAATAATTTATCCAGGTCATTGAGACCCATCTGGGTCCAGGTAGGACGACCGTGGTTGCATTGCCCGCTGCGCTCGGTGTTTTCCATGTCGCGCAACAGGCCGTTCATTTCCGGAATGGCCAGACGCCGATTGGCGCGAATCGCGCCGTGGCAGGCCATGGTGCCGAGCAACTCGTTCATGTGCGCCTGCACCCGGTCGCTGGTGCCATATTCCATAAGGTCGGCCAGCACATCGCTGACCAGCCGGTTGGCCTCGGCCTGCTTGAGCAACGCAGGTATCTGTCGGATCGCCAGGGTTTCCGGGCCGAGCCGCTGCAGCTCGAAGCCCAGGCGCTGGAAGGTCGCAAGATGCTCTTCGGCGCAGTCCGCTTCACGCTGGCTGACCGCGATGGACTCGGGTACCAGCAATGGCTGGCCGCTCAAGCCTTCGTTGGCCATGGCTATTTTCAGGCGCTCGTACATGATCCGCTCGTGAGCAGCATGCATGTCCACCAGTACCAGGCCGTGAGCGTTTTCAGCAAGAATGTAGATACCCTTGAGCTGCGCCAGCGCATAACCCAGCGGCGGAATATCCCCGGGCGATTCGGGCAGCGACGCAGGCGCGGCACTGGGCAGCGGCGCGAAGAATTCACGGTAGGCGCTTTGCGCTTCGGCCACCGGCACGCCAGAGGTAGGCCGAGGCGTGTATTGATACTGATAACCGCTGCCAGTGCCGCCAGCGGCAGCAGGCCGGGCAAAAGGCTCGCCTTGCGGCTGCTCCAGCACGTTGTTGGCCAGACGCATTTCCCCCTGCGGCCCGAACTCGCCCGCTTCAGGCCCGCTCGGGCGTGTCTCGGCGACAACCGGCACACTGCCACCCAGCTGATTTTCAGGGCGCACATCGCCCAGCGCACGGTAGAGGGTGCCATACAGGAAGTCATGCACCATGCGCCCGTCGCGGAAGCGCACTTCATGCTTGGTCGGGTGAACGTTGACGTCCACAGCAGCCGGATCGACCTCGAAGAACAGCACGAAGGTCGGGTGGCGGCCATTGAACAACACGTCGCGATACGCCTGACGCACCGCGTGGGCGACCAGCTTGTCGCGTACGGCCCGGCCATTGACGAAGAAATATTGCAGGTCGGCCTGGCTGCGCGAGAAAGTCGGCAGCCCGACCCAGCCCCACAGATGCAGGCCATTGCGCTCGATCTCGATGGGCAGCGCCTGCTCCAGAAAGCCCGGCCCGCAGATTGCCGAGACACGTCGCGCTCTGGCGGTATCGTCGTGCGCTTCATGCAGGCTCAGCACGGTCTTGCCGTTATGCCGCAGGTGGAAGGCCACGTCGAAACGCGCCAGCGCCATGCGTTTGATGACTTCCTGCAAATGATCGAATTCGGTTTTTTCGGCTTTCAGAAACTTGCGCCGGGCAGGCGTGTTGAAGAACAGGTCGCGCACTTCAACCGAGGTGCCCACCGGATGCGCGGCTGGCTGCACGCGCGGCGCCATGTCCCGACCTTCGGTTTCGACCTGCCACGCCTGATCGGCGTCCCGGGTGCGCGAGGTCAGCGTCAGGCGTGCCACCGAGCTGATCGAAGCCAGCGCTTCGCCGCGAAACCCCAGGCTCATGACCCGCTCAAGGTCTTCCAGGTCGCGAATCTTGCTGGTTGCGTGACGTGCCAGCGCCAACGGCAGATCATCCGAAGAAATACCGCTGCCATCGTCACGCACTTTCAACAATTTGATGCCAGCCTGCTCGACGTCGACATCGATGCGCCGCGCGCCGGAATCGAGGCTGTTTTCCAGCAGCTCCTTGATTACCGAAGCCGGACGCTCGACGACTTCGCCCGCCGCAATCTGGTTGGCCAGACGCGGGCTGAGCAATTCGATGCGTGCTGCGTTCAGGGCAGTCTGAGCGTTATCGGCTTCGGCGCCGTCGAGCAGGAGATCGGTCATTACTGAGTCGCCACCTCGGAACTTGGAATGCGCAGGTCCTGGCCGATCTTCAATTCATCGGTTTTCAGATTGTTGGCGCTGCGCAAGGTGGCGATGTTCATGTCATAGCGCGCTGCGAGCATGGCCAGAGTCTCGCCGGAGCGAACCACGTGATTGCGCGGCCCCTGAGCCAGCTTGCCGTTATCACGCAGCCAGGCAATGTAGGTGCCCTGCGGCGGGTTCTGCTGGAAGAACTGTTTGACGCCCGACGTGATAGAACGCGCCAGCGCCTGCTGATGCGACGCAGAACCGAGCTTGTTGGCCTCATTGGCGTTGGAGATAAAGCCGGTCTCCACCAGAATCGACGGGATATCCGGCGACTTGAGCACCATGAAGCCCGCCTGCTCGACACGTGACTTGTGCAGCGAGGTCACGCGACCGATATTGCTCAACACCTTCTGGCCAACGTTCAGGCTCGAAGACAGCGACGCGGTCATGGACAAGTCCAGCAATACGCCCGCAAGCATGCGGTCCTTGTCATCGAGGCTGACAGCGCCAGCACCACCAATAAGGTCGGACCGGTTTTCACTGTCCGCCAGCCAGCGTGCGGTTTCGGAAGTAGCACCGCGATCGGACAGGGCGAACACCGATGCGCCGAACGCAGCGGAGGACGGCGCGGCGTCGGCGTGGATCGATACAAACAGGTCGGCGCCCTTGGAGCGGGCGATCTCGGTACGCTTGCGCAGCGGAATAAAGTAGTCGCCGGTCCGCGTCAGTTCGGCGCGGTAGCCTTTCTCGGCATTCACCTGGCGCTGCAGTTCCTTGGCAATCGACAGCACCACGTTCTTCTCTTTCTGACCGGCGCCGCCCGAGGCACCGGGGTCTTCCCCGCCGTGCCCGGCATCGATCACCACGACGATGTCGCGCTTGCCATTCGGCACCGGGGTCAGCTTGATTTCAGGCTTGGCCGGGCTGACCGGAACAGCAGGCGCCGTGTTGGCAGCGGTATCGGGAATCACAGGCGTGGGATTGGCATCGGCGGCGTTGTCATAAAGGTCGACCACCAGACGGTTACCATACTGCTGGTTGGGCGCAAGCGTGAAGCTCTTCGGGGTCACCCCCTTTTTAAGGTCGATGACCACGCGCAGGTCGGTAGGCGTGCGCTGGGCAGAGCGCATGCTGCTGATCGGCGTATTGGCCGTCGGTACGTTCAAGGGGCCGCCGAGCGTCGCACCATTGATATCGATCACCAGACGGTCAGGCGAAGTCAGGGTAAACAGGCTGTGCTGAACCGGCCCCGTCAGGTCGAAGACCAGACGTGTGTTATCCGGCGCTCGCCATAAGCGGACACTTCGTACTTGCGTAGCGGCAACCGCCTCGACAGCCAGGGCCATCAACAGCAGACCAACTACAGTAACCAGCGCGCGCATGCGCATACCTAACCCCATATCTATTTGAATTCCAAAGCCAAAGTGGCACACCAACGTTCGCCACGCGAGCCCAGCGGGCTCAATATCACGGACCGACCTTCTCCGTGCGGCCCAATGGTAATGGTCAGGTCGGGCTTTGGCAAAAAGCCTGCACCACGCTGGGGCCATTCAATCAGACAAAGTGCGTCGCCGTCGAAGTAATCACGCACGCCCATGTACTCAAGTTCCTCCGGATCGACCAACCGGTAAAGGTCAAAGTGAAACACCTTTATTGCGCCGATTTCGTAAGGTTCGACCAGCGTGAAAGTAGGACTCTTGACGGCCCCGACATGCCCGAAGCCGCGAATCAATCCCCGCGAAAGCGTGGTTTTTCCAGCGCCCAGATCGCCATCCAGAAAGATGACGCCAAGGCCTTCGGTAACCCTGGCCAGGCGTGCACCAAAATCCATCATTGCCTCTTCGCCAACCACATGCAGCGTTAAATCAGACACGGTTGCAGCTCCTCCAATAACTGACGAATGGCAGGAATAATATCGCTGGCGGCCAGCCCTCGGCCGTGTTCACCGACGTTCTGACCGGCGCTTGCGTGCAGCCATACCGCCAGACAGGCCGCGTCGAACGGTTTGAGATGCTGCGCCATCAGCGCACCGATCAATCCGGCCAGCACATCACCCAGCCCCGCGGTGGCCATGGCCGGATGACCGCGATCGCACAGCGCCAGTTGCCCGTGCGCATCGGCAATCAGGCTGCCGGAGCCCTTAAGGACGCAAACCGTATCGAATTTACGCGCCAGCGCCCGTACCGCAGCGGCCCGGTCCGCCTGGACTTCCTTGATGCCCACACCCAGCAACCGTGCCGCCTCGCCCGGATGCGGGGTGATGACACTGCCTTTGGGCAGGCTGACCAGCCCGGCGGCGAGCATATTCAGCGCATCGGCGTCCCACACCTGCGGACGATCCGCATTGGCAGCCGCCGACAGCAGGCTGCGCCCCCAGGCCGCCTGACCCAGCCCGGGGCCGACCACTAACACGCTGGCTGGCTCGATCAAGCCCATCAACTGGTTGGCCGAATGAATCGCCGCGCTCATGATTTCCGGCATGCGTGTCAGGGCGGCCGCAACGTGCTCGGGCCGCGTGGCCAGCGTCAGCATGCCTGCACCGCTGCGCAGGGCGCTTTCGGCGCTGAGCAACGCCGCACCACCAAAACCGTGATCGCCACCGATGACCAGTACCCGGCCAAACATGCCTTTATGAGCGGTACGCGGACGCGCTGCCAGTTGTGGCAGGGTGTGTTTATCGAGACGCTTCGCGCTGAACGGCGCCTGCGCCACCAGCGCCGGGTCTGCACGCAGGTCATCGAAAATCAGCTCACCCACCAGATCCGCCGCATCGCCCGTCAGCAAACCCAGCTTGAGTCCGATGAATGTAACGGTCACATCGGCACGCACCGCGACACCCAGCGTCTGCCCGGTATCTGCACTCAAGCCCGATGGAATATCCACAGCGATGACGGGCAGACCACTGTCATTAACGGCGTTGATGGCCGAGACATAAGGCTCGCGCACCTCGCCGTCGAGCCCGGTGCCGAGCATCGCATCCAGCACGACACCGGCCAGCGGCTGTCCGGCCCATGCCTGAATATCAATACCGAAAGCCGCACCATGCGCCGAGGCAGCATCACCTGTCAGTGCGGCCGGGTCGCCCACGGCCAGCACCCTGACCTGCCAGCCGGCCTTGTGAGCCATTGCCGCCACCAGATACCCGTCACCGGCATTGTTGCCACGCCCGGTCAACACCGTTAGTTCGGTCGCCTCCGGCCAGCGCCGAAGTATCGTGCGCCACAACGCCTGCGCAGCGCGCAACATCAATTCCAGGCCGGGCGTGCCGGCAGCAATCAGCCGTGCGTCGAGGTCGCGGACCTGCGCAGCGCTGTACAGCGCGTCGGGTAAATGAGGTTTAGTGTCGAACATGCGTCTATGGGCTCCGATGTCTGGCAGAATTATACGCACCTTGGCCCCGGTTTCTCTCTGCGCATGTCCGCTATTACTGCTGTACTTCCAACTTCCGATGATCTTGCCGCCCTTGCCGTATCAATCAAGGCGTGGGGGCGTGAGCTGGGCTTTCAGGAAGTCGGGATCAGCGGCCTGGACCTGGCAGAGCACGAACAGCACCTGCAACGCTGGCTCGATGCAGGCTATCACGGGGAAATGGACTATATGGCAGCCCATGGCAGCAAACGTTCCCACCCGGATGAGCTGGTGCCGGGAACGCTGCGAGTGGTGTCGCTGCGTATGGATTATCTGCCGGGCGACACCGAAATGGCGCAACGCCTGACCGAACCGGAAAAAGCCTATGTCTCACGCTACGCGCTGGGCCGTGATTATCACAAACTCATCCGCAAGCGCCTGCAACAACTGGCCGAGCGTATTCAGCAGGCCATCGGGCCGTTTGGCTTCCGGGCCTTCGTGGACAGCGCGCCAGTGCTGGAAAAGGCCATCGCCGAACAGGCCGGGCTGGGCTGGATCGGCAAGAACACGCTGGTGCTCAACCGCAAGGCAGGCAGCTTCTTCTTTCTTGGTGAACTGTTTGTCGATATCCCGTTGCCGGTCGACGCACCTCATGCAACCGAACATTGCGGGCGCTGCACGGCCTGTCTGGACATCTGTCCGACGGCGGCGTTTATCGGGCCTTACGTACTGGACGCGCGGCGCTGCATCTCTTACCTGACCATCGAGCTGAAGACGGCGATCCCCGAAGAGCTGCGGCCACTGATCGGCAACCGGGTGTTCGGCTGCGACGATTGCCAGATCGTCTGCCCGTGGAACCGCTTCGCCCGCCCCACCGAGCAGAGCGACTTTCAGCCGCGCCACAATCTGGACAACGCGGGGCTGGCCGAGCTGTTCCTGTGGGATGAAGAGAAATTCCTCGGCAGCACCGAGGGCTCACCACTGCGCAGGGCGGGTTATGAACGCTGGCTACGCAACCTGGCGGTGGGGCTGGGCAACGCGCCCTCCACCATTCCGGTGATCGAGGCCCTGCAAGCACGGCGCGACTACCCGTCGGAACTGGTCAGGGAACATGTGGAATGGGCGCTGCAGAGGCATGGCGTGGCGCCGCTTTAAACCTGCAGCGCGGCGCAGACGTGTGACGCGGAGCGTCACGAAAGGCATTCCCACGCTGGAGCGTGAGGAACGATAATTCTCCAACTATCGTGCCTACGCTATGCGCCTGCCTCAAGGCTCGTCTTTATAGACAAACTTGGGCATTTCCCAGCGGAAACGAATCGCCAACAGGCGCAGCAGCAGGCCGCCGAACAGGGTGATCAACACCGCCTGCTCGTTCGGCAACTGCAGGTACTGGCACAGTAGAAAACACCACGCGGCCAGAAAAGACACACTGGCGTACAGCTCGCGGCGGAAGATCAGCGGGATATCGTTGCAGAAGATGTCACGCAGGATGCCGCCGAAAACCCCGGTGATCACACCACACACTGACGCGATCAGCACACCGTGTCCGGCCTCCAGCGCGGTCATGCAGCCGATCAGGGTGAAGGCCACCAGCCCCAGCGCATCGAGCACCAGAAACAGTGAGCGCAGGTGACGCATCAATGGCGCGATGAAGATCGTCACCAGCGCCGCCACACTGGTCAGGACCAGATATTCCGGGTGCTTGACCCAGGTCAGCGGGTAATGACCGATCAGCACGTCGCGGACCGAACCGCCACCCAGCGCAGTGACGCAGGCGATCAGCACCACGCCGAACCAGTCCATCCCGCGCCGCCCCGCAGACAGGGCTCCCGTCATGGCTTCAGCAGTGATAGCGATCAGATAAAGCATCAGCAACATGGCGGCGACTCTGCGACAAAGGCGCGCAGTCTAACCAGCCGACCAACGCACTGAAAGAGTGCAGCGAAGATTATTCACTGCACGCGCCAGTCTCGATCAAACCTTGATGAAATGCTCACGATAAAAGCGCAGCTCGGCAATCGACTCGCGGATGTCATCGAGCGCCAGGTGCGTGCTGCCTTTCTTGAATTTCAGTTCGGGGGACCAGCGCGAAGCCAGTTCCTTGAGGGTCGAGACATCCAGGTTGCGGTAGTGGAAGTAGTTTTCCAGCGCCGGCATGTGGCGATACAGGAAGCGGCGATCCTGGCAGATGCTGTTGCCGCAGATCGGCGAACTGCGCTCTGGCACCCACAGCTTGATGAACTCGAGGGTCTGCGCCTCCGCCTCAGCCATGCTGACGGTACTTTCCCGCACGCGCTGGGTCAGGCCCGAACCGCCGTGCTGGCGAGTGTTCCACTCATCCATTTTCGCCAGCGTCTCGTCGCTCTGATGAACAGCGATCACCGGGCCTTCGGCCAGGGTGTTCAGCTCACTATCGGTGATGATCGTGGCCATTTCGATAATGACATCGGTATCAGGGTCAAGACCGGTCATTTCCAGATCGATCCAGATCAGGTTCTGCTTGTTCTGCATGTGTCGACTCCTCAGCATAGGCGCGCAGTTTAGCTCACCCTGCCGTGCTAGACTCCTGCCGATCAATCGTACTGCCTAATTCATCGGTTACATCACATCGGAACACCCATGGCCAAACGCCAACTCAATCGTCGTCAGAACTGGCGCATCGAAAAAATTCAGGGCGAGCGTGCTGCCCGCGCGGCAAAACGCGAGTCCGCTACGCTTGAAACACTCGAGGGTGGCGACCTCGGCCCCGAGCAGACGGGCCTGGTGATCGCTCACTTCGGCGTACAGGTCGAAGTCGAGGCTCAGGAAGGCGAAGCGACCGGTCAGGTCTTTCGCTGCCACCTGCGCGCCAACCTGCCTGCACTGGTGACCGGTGATCGCGTGGTATGGCGCGCCGGCAATCAGGGCATTGGCGTCATCGTCGCGCAACTGCCTCGCACCACCGAACTGCGCCGCCCGGATTCACGCGGCCAGCTCAAGCCTGTGGCTGCCAACGTCGACCTGATCGTGATCGTCTTCGCGCCGATGCCCGAGCCGCATGCCAACCTGATCGACCGCTATCTGGTGGCCGCCGAGCATGCCGGGATTCGTCCGTTGCTGCTGCTCAACAAGGCCGATCTGATCGACGAACAGAATGCGCCCGCGCTCAACGCGCTGCTGGCGGTCTACCGCACGCTGGGTTATCCGGTGCTGGAAGTCTCCGCGCACCACGGTGACGGCATGCAGAGCCTGCAAAGCCAGCTTGACGGGCACATCAGTGTGTTCGTCGGCCAGTCCGGCGTCGGCAAGTCCTCGCTGGTCAACAGCCTTCTGCCGGAAACGGACACTCGGGTCGGCCCGCTGTCCGAAGTCTCCGGCCAGGGCACACACACCACGACCACCGCCCGCCTGTTCCACTTCCCGCGTGGCGGCGATCTGATCGACTCGCCGGGCATCCGTGAATTCGGCCTGGGGCACGTCAGCCGTGCTGATGTAGAGGCAGGTTTCATCGAGTTCAACGATCTGATCGGCACGTGCCGCTTTCGTGACTGCAAGCATGACCGCGAACCGGGCTGCGCCCTGCTCAAGGGGCTTGAAGACGGCCGCGTGCAACAGCAGCGCATGAACAGCTACCGTTCGATCATTGCCAGCCTGCCGCAAGACAGCTACTGAGACCGAACGCCGCACGCAAAAACGCCGCGATGATCGCGGCGTTTTTGTACCCGTGGCAGCTCAGTTCTGAGCTGGCTCGACCCGCAACTTGCCATCATCAAAGATGTTCAGCTTCTGCCGGATCTCGCGCGGCTGGGCGTAGGCCTGCGGATCGGGCGGCGCAGTTGTAGAAGCACCCGGAGCAGCAGGCACCGCCGGTGTCGATGGCGCTGGTGCTGCCGGAGTGGCTGGCGTGGCTGGCGTGGCTGGCGCACCACCGGAGTTCTGATCGCCCTCGATGCGGTGCTGGGCCTTTCTGGTCAGTACCACGATATCGATGCGGCGATTGATCGGGTTGGTCGGGTTCTGGTGGTCATAAAGAGCAGACGACGCATACCCCACTACCCTGGCCACCTGTGAATCCGGATACGTCCCCGCTACCAGTGCGCGGCGCGCAGCGTTGGCACGGTTGGCCGACAGCTCCCAGTTGCCGAACCCGCCACTGCCCACGAAAGGCGTCGCATCGGTATGGCCACTGATACTGACCTTGTTCGGCACACTTTTGATGGTGTCAGCCAAGGCCAGCAGAATGTCTTCGAAATAAGGCTTGAGGCGCGCACTTCCCGAGTCGAACATCGGCCGGTTTTCAGCATCCATGATCTGGATACGCAAGCCGTCCTGAGTGATCTCGAACAGAATCTGGTCCTTGAATTTCTGCAGTTGCGGATTTTCCTGGACCTTGTTCTGCAATTCCTGGAGCAGCATCTCCAGACGCTCCTGCTCCACCGCTTCAGCCTTGGTCTCGGCAGTTTCCGCCTCGATCGGCACAGTATCCGGCGATGGCGTGGTCTTTACCTCAGGGTTCAGCGTCTGGTTCGGCGACATCTCCGGCGAACCGCCCAGATCGATCACATACGGCGAACCGCTGTCCGAGAAACCGACCGGGTCCTTGAAGTACCCGGCGACCGCGAGCAACTGCTCGGGGGTGGCAGACGACATCAGCCACAGCACCAGAAAGAACGCCATCATCGCGGTCGCGAAGTCGGCAAACGCGATTTTCCAGGCACCGCCGTGATGTCCGCCACCAAAGCGCTTTACGCGCTTGATGATAATCGGCTGATTATTTTCCATGACTTAGCGACCGCGAACCGCTTGTTCCAGCTCGCTGAAGCTGGGGCGATGCAGCGGATAGAGAACCTTGCGGCCGAACTCGACAGCCAGCGAAGGCGGCATGCCGGAGGCCGAGGCCACCAGCGACGCTTTGATGCTCTCGTAGACGTTCATTTCTTCCTTGGCATCGTGCGCAAGGCTGGTGGCCAGAGGACCGAAGAAACCGTAGGCCGCGAGAATACCGAAGAATGTACCGACCAGCGCCGCACCTACGTGCATACCGATCGCAGCCTTGTCGCCCGAACCCAGCGATGCCATGGTCACCACGATACCCAGTACCGCAGCCACGATACCGAAGCCGGGCATACCGTCTGCGATACCGGTAATGGCGTGGGATGGATGCTCGAGCTCTTCTTTCATGCTCAGCAGTTCCATGTCGAACAGACCTTCCAGCTCGTGGGGGGCCATGTTGCCGGACGACATGATGCGCAGGTAGTCGCAGATATACGCAGTCATGCGCTCATCCTTGAGGACACCCGGGTATTTGGCGAAGATCGGGCTGGAGGCAGCGTCTTCGATATCGCCTTCAATCGCCATCATGCCTTCACGGCGGCTCTTGTTGAGGATTTCGTAGACCAGCCCCAGCACTTCGAGGTAATAGGCATGAGTGAAGCGCGTACCGAACATCTTCAGCGACTTCTTGAACACGTGCATGAACATGTAGCCAGGGTTGGCCTGGAGGAACGCGCCCAGTGCAGCACCGCCGATAATCAAGACCTCGTAGGGCTGGAACAGCGCCATGATCTTGCCATGGGAGAGCACATATCCGCCGAGGACACTTGCGATAACGACAATGATGCCGATGATTTTAGCCATAGGAAAAAATACTTTACTGAGTCGGGTTCAGGGACAGTCCGGAAGTTGTTGAATCTCTTCTTCTCCTTATCGGCCTAACTGGGCGAGACTATAGCCGGTTCTTTTGAAAAACCCATTTATCCGCCTCCGTAAAAGGAGGAAAATGGCCTCAGCGCCCCGTACGCTGGCGATTTCCCAGCTTAGATAATCAGCCGCACAGGCCCTCGAATGCCGACAGAACACGCCGCACATCACCTCGTTCCGAAGACGCTGGATGCCTGGGTCAAACTGCTTGACGGCATCGCGTTGCCGGTCCCTGCCGTCAATCATGGGCACGTTCGCGCCGCACTGAACGACAGTCGTCGCTCGCTGCGTGAAATCGCCGAAATGATGCAGGAAAGTCCTGCGCTGGTGCTGAGCGTGATGCGCGAGGCCAACCATCACACCCATGGTTTGACCGAGCAGGCCGAGAGCCTCGAAATTGCGATCAACCGCCTGGGTCTGGCGCGCACCGAAGTCCTTCTGGGCCGTTTGCCGGCCAAACCGCCCGAAGACATTCCTGCGGCCTATCGCCAACTGATTCTGGTCAGCCAGCACGCCACGCAACAGGCCAACGGCCTGTTTGCCAGCCGCCTTGCGCGACTCTGGCAGGACATCCACATGGGCAGCTTGCTGTTTCTGTCGCCGCTGTGGCCGATGGCGCTGGCCTATCCGAAGCTGCTTGAAGAACTGGAACTGCGGGTTATTCACAAAGGCCACTCCAGCGTTGCCGTGGAAAAAGAGCTGTTTGGCGTCAACCTGCTGGAATTGTGCCTGGCACTCGCCGAGTTCTGGCGCCTGCCGATTTGGGTCACGCGCGGTTATAAACTGTTGATCAACGAGCGACGCGATCTGGCCAAGGCGCTGCGCATCGCCCGCGAAGAACACAGCCCGCTGCACCAGCAACAACTTATGGACGACAACCCCAACCTGCGACGCTGGCTGAATCAGCCAGCCAATACCGTGTTGTTGGGCAATGGCCTGGCGCTGGCCGCGCAAAATGCCTGGAACAGCCCGCACTGCCTGCGCTGGGAACGGCTGACCAGCCTGTACCTGCAACAGTCGATCAGCGAAGTACAGCAACAGGCGCACCAGAATGCCGCCAGCAGCGCACGCATCCATGCGGAAAAAGACCTCTGGCACCCGGCCGAATCGCTGATCTGGCCTTGGGACGCGCGCCGTGTAAGGCGCGACAATGAACCTGCACCACCACCATCGGCCGACGCCCTGCAACTGTGGCGCAAGCAATGCGCCGAGCTGCTGCAGGATCCCAGCCCGTTCATCAACGCCATGCACCTGACCACCTCGGCGCGCGACGCCTTCATGTCGTGCGGCATGGAGCGGGTCATGCTGCTGATGCTGGACAAGACCGCGACTGTGCTGCGCGTCAATCAGACTGCGGGACTGCCGAAGGATGCCGCGGCCTTGCAGCTGTTCATCAAGGAAAGCACCGTGCTGCAACGCCTGCTGACCCAGCCGACGCAGTTACGCATGACGCCCGCCAACAGCGCGCAATTTGCCGCCCTGCTGCCGCCGCAGCTGAAAACCCTGTTCAGCGGCCAGCACTGGCTGATTCGCTCGCTGAGCAACAACGGCAAAGTGATGCTGCTGGTGGTCGCCGACCAGGGCGGCGGGGCCTTGTCGGAAATTTCCGTTCAGGCATTCGGAAAAACCGCGCAATGTATTGAACGGGCACTGGGCATCTTTAGTCATCGCAAAGCATGAGGCCTGGCGTACAATTCGCCCCTTTCCTTTCATCGGAGGCTGCAAATGTCCGCATTCACTGGCTTGTCGCTGGTCATCGAACCCAACGATCTGCTTGAGCGTCTAGACGCCCCGGAACTGATCCTCGTGGATCTGACCAGCAGCGCTCGCTACGAAGCCGGGCACATTCGCGGTGCCCGCTTCGTCGATCCGAAACGTACACAACTGGGCAAGCCTCCTGCCCCCGGCCTGCTGCCCGACACTGCCAGTCTTGAGCACTTGTTCGGCGAGCTGGGCCACAACCCCGACGCCGTCTATGTCGTCTACGACGACGAAGGCGGCGGCTGGGCCGGGCGTTTCATCTGGCTGCTGGATGTCATCGGCCACAGCCGTTATCACTACCTGGACGGTGGGCTGCTGGCCTGGGAAGCGCAATTGCTACCGCTGAGCACTGACGTTCCGCCTGCTGCCGATGCCCCGGTAACGCTGACGCTGCACGACGAACCTACCGCCACGCGTGAGTACCTGCAAAGCCGTCTGGGCGCCGCCGACCTGGCGATCTGGGATGCCCGCGCGCCAACCGAGTATTCGGGCGAGAAAGTGGTCGCAGCCAAAGGCGGACACATACCCGGCGCCGTCAATTTCGAGTGGACGGCGGGCATGGACAAGGCACGCAACCTGCGTATTCGCCAGGACATGCCGGAGATCCTTCGCGACCTGGGCATCACACCCGACAAGGAAATCATCACTCACTGTCAGACCCATCACCGCTCGGGCTTCACCTATCTGGTGGCCAAGGCGCTGGGCTATCCAAGGGTCAAGGCGTATGCCGGCTCGTGGGGTGAATGGGGCAATCACCCGGAGACACCGGTAGCAGTACCGGATGTGGCCGCCGCGCCGGCCGAGGCAGTCGAAGTCGCGCAACCCGCAGCGCCTGCTCAGCCAGCCCCAGCACCAGCCGAACGCGTCGAACCGGTCCGCGCCACCGAACCGGGACGGACCTCACAGAAATATTCAGGACACTCATCCTCAGGACCTTCAATGAAAGACCGCTTGTTCATCATCAGCCAATACCTGCTGCCGCACCACCTGCTGTCCCGACTGGCAGGCTGCGTTGCCGAATGCCGCGTACGCTGGTTCAAAAACGCTTTCACCGCGTGGTTTGCCGGCCGTTATCAGGTGGACATGTCGCAGGCACTGGTCGAAGACCTGACTTCCTACGAGCACTTCAACGCGTTCTTCACACGGGCATTGAAAGCCGACGCCCGCCCTCTCGATACCACGCCAGGCGCGATTCTTTCGCCAGCCGATGGTGCCGTCAGCCAGTTGGGCTCCATCGACCACGGCCGGATCTTCCAGGCCAAGGGCCACAGTTTCAGCGTGCTCGAACTGCTCGGCGGTGATCCCAAGCTGTCGGCGCCGTTCATGGGCGGCGAGTTCGCGACCGTCTACCTGTCGCCGAAAGATTATCACCGCGTCCACATGCCACTGGCTGGCACGCTGCGCGAAATGGTCTACGTACCGGGCCGCATCTTCTCGGTCAACCAGACCACGGCCGAAAACGTACCCGAACTGTTCGCCCGTAACGAGCGAGTGGTCTGCCTGTTCGACACCGAACGCGGCCCCATGGCCGTAGTACTGGTGGGCGCGATGATCGTGGCGTCTGTCGAAACGGTATGGGCCGGGCTGGTCACGCCGCCCAAGCGTGAACTGAAGACGTTCAGCTACGACGAAGCGTCGCGTGCACCGATCCACCTGGAAAAAGGTGCCGAAATGGGTCGGTTCAAGCTGGGCTCTACCGCCATCGTGCTGTTCGGTCCAGGTCAGGTGAAATGGGCTGAACAACTGACCGCTGGCTCCAAGGTTCAAATGGGCCAGGCACTGGCTGTTCCGGCCCAGGCATGATGGCGGCCTGAGCCTCGATGCATGAGTGTCCGATGATGGACAGTGGCGCTCATGCAACGTGCCGCCGGACGATAATGGCTTAGAGCCATATTTTCTGCGAAGCGATGCCTATACTGGTAAAGTCGCACGATTGATGCTGTAGGATACTTCGCACTTTCATGGGCGTATGCTCGGCAAACCGCAGGTGCGCGATAACCTCGCCCCCCTATGAAGCCATCGTCCGGGCCAGTGAGTTGTTGGAGTTTGCCTGTCACATGAGTAATTTTAGCCTCCCTCTGCTATTGCGTGCCCCCACGCCGACGCAGTCGAGCCTGACATTCAGTGAAGCCAACCCACGCGACCTCAAACGCTGGATCTCCAGATTGCCCAAGGCGAACCTCGGAGAAATGGCGCGACAGCTCTATCAAGGGCTGACCGAGCTGAACCAGTTGATCACTCCGAGCGAAAACCGCCTGCAATTGCTCGAGCTATTGCGGCCCGAGGTGTACTTCGTCTGCAAGCACCTCGAACGTCACTTTCTCAATCAGGCCATTGTGCTGGACGAGCGACCACGCAAGGTTGCCAACCTCTGCCAGGCGCTGCAAAACCATCTGGCGACCGGTTACAAACAGATCATTCAGCAAGTCGCCCCACGCTACACCCGAGATCAGGCAGGGCTGTTCAGCACTGCACTGCAACGAGCATTACACGGGCTCAACGGGCCGCTGATCCGCGCCAATCAGCTCTACTGCCCCGTTCAGGACGGACTGTGGCTCGAACTGCATCAGATCTACCAGATTGCCCGTCAGTACCAGTTGCACAATACGCCGGTCGAAGAACCCCTGGCCCATCACAGCAAAGTGCTTAGCGTGGAACAGACCTACGTGATCGCGCTGCTGATGGGCTGTTCGCGCTGCAATCAGATGCGTCAGTTGAACATCGGCAAACTGGCCGACGCGCTGGAGGCCTGGAGCCCGCTAGTCAGACTGCATTCGCCCGCCACGGAAAGCAGCCTGTTCGCCCTGGACCCGACAGTCGACAAACCGCCGCTGTATCGCACCCTGTTCAACGACGAACAATCTCCACGGCTGCTGGGTATCAATACCTTCGCGCTGGCGGAAGCGATCAATCAGTACCTGGCCCTGCCGGATGATCAGCGCACGCCCTCGCCGCTGCTGATTCCAACCGGTATCAACACTGACCTGCTGCAACATCTGGCGGTCGCCTGGGGTGATGTGGCCGAACGCACCTTTCAACGCACTCCCGGCAAGGGCACGTTGAAACTGTGCATCGGTATGAGCGCGCTGCATTTCTATGTCGCCGGCCAGAAGTCGTTCAGCGAGCTGTTGCAATTGAACAGCGCCACCAGTGCAGCGAGTTTTTCGTTGAAGATGGCCAATGATGACGCAGACGATCCGTGGGCCTCTGCTTTTGATACTCAGCGCGGCAAGACCTCATCCGTCCTGCTGCCCTACGAAGAGATCGAATACCCGAAAAACGACGGCGACAGCGAATCGCTTTCCAACGGCCAGCATACGTTTCCGACTTTCGACCTGAATATCGTCAACCACAGCCCGGGCGGTTACTGCCTGGCATGGCAGAAGGACGTGCCTCAGCAGTTGCAAGCTGGCGAACTGGTGGGCATTCAGGATGACGCAGGCCAGGGCTGGAGCATTGCCATGGTGCGCTGGATCCGTCAGGTACGCAGCGGTGGTACACAGATGGGGATCGAACTGATCGCCCCGTTTGCTCAGCCGTGCGGCATGCAGCTTATTCGCGAACAGCAGAACAGCCAGTACCTGCGAACCCTGATGCTGCCGGAAGTTCGCGCCATGGAAAAACCGCCCACCGTGCTCGCACCGCGCCTGCCGTTTCAGGAAGGCAACAAGGTAATGATCAATGTCGGTGGTGAAGAGCGTCGCGCCTCACTGAGCAACCGGCAGGTCAGCAGCGCCAGTTACAATCAGTTCGAGTATCAGATGTACGACGCCCCGAAAGCCGCCGAGAGCGAAAAGACCAGGCCGGATCAGGAATTCGATTCCTTGTGGGGCACGCTGTAACGGTCACTGCGACAGCCGTCGCAATTTGCCCCCTGCAATCAGGGGCAGAACACGACGGCCTGAGCGTCAGCGCTTTCCTTCGCGATCGCGGAAACCCAACAGATACAGCACGCCATCGAGTCCCAGCGTCGAAATGGCCTGTTTGGCCGATTGCTTGACCAGTGGCTTGGCGCGAAACGCGACACCCAAACCGGCAATAGCCAGCATCGGCAGGTCATTGGCACCGTCGCCGACCGCGATGGTCTGCTCCAGGCTCAAACCTTCGTTGTGGGCCAGTTCGCGCAACAGATCGGCCTTGCGCTGCGCATTGACGATCGGCTCGACCGCTACGCCGGTCACCTTGCCGTCAACCACTTCCAGCTCATTGGCAAAAACGTAATCGATGCCCAGCTTTGCTTGCAGCTGCTTGGCAAAATAGGTGAAGCCACCCGACAGAATCGCCGTCTTGTAACCCAGCCGCTTGAGCTCGGAGAACAGCGTTTCAGCGCCTTCGGTCAGACGCAGAGACGCGCCGATTTCATCCAGCACGCTCACATCGAGGCCCTTGAGCAGGGCCAGGCGCTCCTTGAAGCTTTCGCTGAAATCCAGTTCGCCGCGCATGGCACGTTCGGTAATCTCGGAAACCTGCTCGCCGACGCCTGCGGCCTTGGCCAGCTCATCGATGACTTCGGCCTCAATGAGGGTCGAATCCATGTCGAACACCGCCAGGCGCCGATTACGACGGAACAGCGAGTCCTGCTGGAATGCGATATCGACGTTGAGATCCTGCGCAACCGCGAGGAATTCGGCCTGCATGGCCTTCGGGTCGGCAGGCTCGCCGCGTACGGTGAACTCGATGCAGCCCTTGCCCTTGTCGGCCGGGGTGTCGAGCGGCATGCGACCGGACAAACGATCGATCTGATCGATATTCAGTCCATACTTGGCAGTGATAGCGCTGACACACTGCAATTGCTCGGCCGTGACCTTGCGGGTCAGCAGCGTAACAATGTGACGCGCCTTGCCCTGGCCTTCGACCCAATGCTGATAATCGGTTTCGGACACCGCAGTGAAACGGACTTGCTGATCCAGTTCGTAGGCGGTGAACAGGATGTCCTTGAGCACCGAGGATCCCTGCACGGTATCCGGAATTTCAACCAGGATGCCGAACGACAGGGTGTCGTGGATCACCGCCTGACCAATATCGAGAATGTTCACGCCACCCTGAGCGAGAACGCCGGTGATGGCTGCAGTGAGACCGGGACGGTCGACACCAGTGATGTTAATCAGGACGATTTCGCGCAAGGCGCACCCCCGCAGTGGAAAAAAACCGCATTCTAACCACATTCAGTGACCACCGGGCACAGGCAGCGCTTTGCCGCCACTGGGTCGCTCGTTATACTGCGCGACAACTTCACCGAAAGAGCCGTGCTCTGTGAACCGGCCCACGCCCGTTAAAACCGATAATTTCTTCCTGCTCATCTTTCGTGCCCTGCGTCATCGCCGTGTACCGATCGCTTTGCGCATTGCCAGCCATAACGTGATCCTGGTCGCTTTGGCGCTGGTGATCTACGCCGGTGTCATGGGCCTGCAGTTCAAGCAGGCCATGCATGAACAGGCTGATGCGCTGGGGCAGGCCCTGACCACCCAGACCGCCACCTCGGCTACCGAGCTGTTGGTGTCCAACGACATCCTCAGTCTCAACGTGCTGCTGGGCAATCTGGTCAAGAATCCACTGGTAGCGCATGCCGCTATCTACAGTGTGGATAACCGCATCCTCGCGGAGGCCGGTCAGCGCCCGAAAAACGGGCTACTGGGGGAAGCTCAGGGCCTGTATGAAATCAAGATCACGTTCCAGGACGTGATGGCAGGCCATCTGCGCATCAGCCTCGACATGTCGCAGTTCCAGCAGCCGATGACCATCAGCCTGCAAAGCATGGGCATTCTGGCCGGTATCCTGCTGGCGCTGGCGCTGGCATTGAGCCTGCGCCTTGGCCGTCACATCTCCACGCCATTGATGCAGATGCGTATCTGGCTGCGCGATATTGACCCGTACACACCAGCCACTGATCGCCAGGATGAAATCGGCGATCTGGCGCGGCAGCTGCGCACCTCGTTCGCGCCGCCGGTGCCGGAGCCAGAACCGCTGCCCGAGCCCGAGTATGAGGGCGAGGAAGACGACAGCGAAGATCCTTATCTGGAGCCGGAAGAGAAGCCTGCGCCACCGGTTTCGGCACGCAACAGCGAAGCAAAACCGCGCTTGCCGGCACCACCGGTGCAGCGCCGCATCGTTGCCGAGGAAGATGAAGATGAAGACGACGATGACGATCCGTTCGCCGATCTGCGCGACCACTCGGACAACTCGCCAGCCGTTCGCCCCGTGTCTGCCTCGGTAGCGCCGGTCGAACCGCACAACAGTGCAGTGCTGGCCGTGCAGCTGGGTGCGCAGGATCAATTGCGCCGCCTGCCGCGCGCACGCCTGACCGAATTGCTGCAACGCTACCGCGACTGCCTCGATCAGGCTGCGTCATTGTATGAAAGCGAGCTGCATACGCTGAATGACGGCAGCACGCTGATGCTGTTCCACAGTCACGAAAGCGGTGATGACTACCTGACCAACGCAATCTGCTGCGGTGAGCTGTTGCGCGCACTCAGTCACGCCTTGCAGATCGAGGTGGCCGACAGCGGCATCACCTTGCAACTGCAACTGGGCCTTACGCTGGGCGAAGGCTTGAGTGGTCTGAGCCAGATCGACCTGTTGCTGACTGAAACGGCGCAGGACGCACTGGCGCTGTCTCAGCACAGCCGCAACCTGCTGTTGGTCGAACGCCGCATCAACGACGACCCGTTGATCCGACAACGCGCCCGCATCCGCCCGATCGCCAGCCCGGAAGGGGCCTGCTGCGTAGAACGCCTGATGGAGCCCTACCCGTCGATGCTCGAACGCCAGTTGGCGCGCATGCACGAGTCCAACAAGGCCTGATCTCCTCCGTATACTCTTCTCTCGTGCCCATGCTCTGCATGGGCACGCCGCTCTGGGCGCTCGGCGTCCTATCCTGACTGATCTGGTCCGGCGCAATTAGGTGACGCAGAGCGTCACGAACTGCATTCCCACGCGGAGCGTGAGGAACGATAGGTGTCCACAAGATCACCGTCGTGCCCATGCTCCAGCGTAGGCATTCCGTTCCGGACGCTCTGCATCAGATCCTGACTAACCTGGCCCGGCGCAAACAGTTGACGCCGAGCGTCAAGAAGTGCATTCCCACGCGGGGCGTGAGGAATGACAGGTGCCCGCAAGATCACCATCGTGCCCATGCTCCGCGTGGGCATGCCGCTCTGGACGCTCTGCGTCCTATCCTGACTGTGCAGTACGTCAGGAACGCCTGGGTGTGAGAACCAGAGAAGAGCGCCCAACAAAAAGCCCGCATCGCTGCGGGCTTTTTGTTGGGCCAATCCTAGAAGCGGAACACTTCAAGATCGGTACGTATGGGGGAAGCCAGTGGAATTCTTGGCTTGTCAGGCTCTTTGGCCTTGGCGACAGGCGTTTTCTTCGGCTCCTCGAGCGCCTGCCAGGAAATCGGCTTGATCGCCGTGCTGACCTGATCAGCCAGGCGCTGCAACAGCATGCCCTGGGCCTTGACCTGATCGGCAGAGCTGCCGGCATGGACTTGTTCAAGGTGGACAAGCCGGCTGTCACGGACATGACCCTTGCGGTCAAGAAGTCGCCATTGCGCGTCCAGTACCGCGGGCTGTTTGGCACCGGAGTCCAAACGGGTGATGGACAGCACGACCTGAACATCGGGCGTGAAGCTGGCCGTCGCAGGCGCCATGACGACGCGCTGGCTGTCCAGCTTCCAGGCCAGCTGACGCAAGAGCAACTGGTCGATATCCGAAGACAGGTTACCCGCCCAGCGTCCATCGGACGAGGCAGTCAAGGTACCGTCAGGCTGGCGTTGCAGCAGGGTTTCGCGTTGCAGATAGTCGGCCACCGAAACAGGACCCAGCAATACTGCCAGACCACTACTCTGTTTCGGCTGACCAGGCTCACCACTATCGAGCTGATAAAGCGCGGTCGGCTGGTGCACACTGCAACCAGCCAGACCCAGAACGCCAGTCATCAGCAGGATCAAGGGAAGGCGTAGAAAATTCATCGTCCCATCCAGGTGGCCGTCCAGAGACAGGCCACAGTATTAGTACTTTCAAGACCCATGCAGGCACTGAGCCACGCATGCACCCCAAGACCCCATATCATCCGTGAATATGCACCATGACTCCAGCGATTATGCATCGTACTTCATGGCAAAACGAAGAACCTTGGTGCCAGATCAATGTTTTCAGCTATTTTCCACCAATAATGCATCAACCCTCTGGAAGCCCCTTGGCAGTTTATTGCCACGTCTGCCGCGCTCACCCTTGTAATGTTCGAGGTCTTCTGGCTTCAGCGACAGCGTTCGTTTACCCGCCTGAAGTACCAGCGTAGCGCCTTGTCCGATCACTGCAAGATCAGTCACATACTCTTCACGACTGGCTACCCGCTCACCCGGAATACCGATGATCTTGTTGCCCTTGCCTTTGCCCAACTGCGGCAAATCGCTGATCTTGAACACCAGCAGGCGGCCTTCGGTGGTCACCGCCGCCAGCCAGTTCTGCTCACGATCGGGCACGGGGCGAGGCAGGATGACTTTCGCCCCGGCCGGCAGGCTCAGCAGCGCCTTGCCCGCCTTGTTCTTGGCTTGCAGGTCTTCGCCTTTGACGACAAAACCATAACCGGCATCCGACGCGATCACGTACAACGCATCATCTTCCGGCAGCAATACGCATTCGAAGGTCGCGCCTGGTGGCGGTTGCAGCTTGCCCGTCAGCGGCTCGCCCTGGCCTCGAGCAGACGGCAGGGTGTGAGCCGCAACCGAATAACTGCGCCCGGTCGAGTCGATGAACACGGCGAACTGATTGGAGCGGCCGATGGACGAGGTCTTGAAGCCGTCCCCCGCCTTATAGGAAAGCCCGGTAGCATCGATGTCGTGGCCCTTGGCACAGCGTACCCAGCCTTTTTCCGACAGGACCACAGTCACCGGCTCGGTGGGCATCAGTTCGTTTTCAGACAGCGCCTTGGCTTCAGCACGCGCAACGATGGGCGAACGACGGTCGTCGCCATAGGTTTCAGCGTCGGCGATCAGCTCGGCACGCACCAGCTTGCGCAGCTTGGACTCGCTGCTCAGCAACGCCAGAAGCTTGGCCTGCTCTTTGCGCAAGGCGTCCTGCTCGCTGCGCAGCTTCATTTCTTCCAGACGCGCCAGCTGACGCAGGCGGGTGTCTAGGATGTAGTCGGCCTGAATTTCCGACAGATCGAAACGCGCGATCAGCTCCGCCTTCGGATGCTCGGCGGTACGGATAATGTGAATCACTTCGTCCAGATTCAGGTAAGCCGTGAGCAAACCGTCCAACAGGTGCAGACGATGCTCGACCTTGTCCAGACGGAATTGCAGACGGCGACGCACCGTACCGATACGGAACGTCAGCCATTCGCCGAGCAGCGTCTTGAGGTTCTTGAGCTGCGGCTTGCCATCCAGACCGATGATGTTGATGTTCACCCGGTAACTGGATTCCAGCTCGGTGGTCGCGAACAGATGCTGCATCAGTTCGTCCATCTCAACCCGATTGGAGCGCGGGATGATCACGATACGGCAAGGGTTTTCGTGGTCCGACTCGTCGCGCAGGTCGGCAACCATCGGCAACTTCTTGGCCTGCATCTGCGCGGCGATCTGTTCCAGCACCTTGGCACCGGACACCTGATGCGGCAGTGAGGTGACGATGATGTCGCCATCTTCGATGCGATAAACCGCGCGCATGCGCACCGAGCCACGCCCGGTCTCGTAGATTTTCAGCAGGTCGGCACGCGGCGTGATGATTTCCGCTTCGGTCGGATAGTCCGGCCCCAGAATGTGCTCGCACAGCTCGGGAACCGTGGCCTTGGGATCGTCCAGCAGACGAACGCAGGCGCTGGCGACTTCGCGCAGGTTATGCGGCGGCACATCGGTAGCCATACCGACGGCAATGCCGGTAGTGCCATTGAGCAGGATGTTCGGCAAACGTGCCGGCAACACCGCGGGCTCGTCCAGGGTGCCGTCAAAGTTCGGCACCCAGTCAGCGGTGCCCTGGCCCAATTCACTGAGCAGGACTTCCGAGTAGCGCGACAGACGCGCCTCGGTGTAGCGCATGGCCGCAAAGGATTTGGGATCATCCGGCGCACCCCAGTTGCCCTGCCCGTCCACCAGCGTGTAGCGGTAGCTGAACGGCTGAGCCATCAGCACCATCGCCTCGTAACAGGCCGAGTCGCCGTGCGGGTGGAACTTGCCGAGCACGTCGCCGACGGTGCGCGCCGACTTCTTGTGCTTGGCGTCGGCACCCAGGCCCAGTTCGCTCATCGCGTAGATAATGCGTCGCTGAACAGGCTTCAGGCCATCACCGATATGCGGCAAGGCACGGTCCATGATCACGTACATGGAGTAGTTTAGGTAGGCCTGTTCGGTGAAGTCAGCCAACGATCGGCGTTCTACACCATCCAGGCTGAGGTCAAGGGAGTCGCTCATGCGGGCCTCATTATTTCGTTGACTGGCGCAGCAGCAAATTGCCGCCACGCTGTGTGAATTCGAGTTGTTTCATTGCGCTCATACCCAGCAGCACCTGTTCACCGTCCAGACCGGGTGCCACCAGGGCACGCACATTGGTCAGGACGATATCGCCCAGTTGCAAGCGGTCAAGCGTGGTTCGAAAACCCTGACTGTTGCCATTGGCCGTGCTGACCGTGACCGGAAAGCCACGCTTGAGCCCCAGACGGTCAGCCATATCACCGGGTACGGCCACATCGGTCGCCCCGGTGTCGATCATGAACTCCACTGTCCGACCGTTGATCTGGCCGGTGGTGACGAAGTGCCCCTGACGATTACCTGCCAGCTGCACTTCTATATAGCCGTCACCGTGTTGCGAGGTAACCACGGCATTGGGGTTCTGCTGCCGGTCTTCCCAATCGCCGAAAAAGCGCGTCGCGAGAAACAGACCGGCCGCCCAGACCACGATCATCAGCACCTTGCCAGCGCGCTTGCCGGGCTGCACGTCGCTCACTGCCCGGCGCTCCAGCCCGCCTCGGGTGTCGCGAAACGCCAGACGATCGGGCGTTTCTCACCGTCGGCACGCACACCGAAGTTATTGTCGATGCCGACCCACGCGCCCTTCTCGTCCACCACCAGCGCCTCGGTCAGGCCGTAGGGTTGATCGTAACGACGCGACGGCACCATGGCCTCCTTGGCGAACGACCAGCAACGCTCGACCTGTCCGGTCTCGATATCACGCCGACAGATGCGATACACCGCGCGTTCCAGCGTGAACAGCTTGCCGTTGTACAACGACACATCGGAAAAGTCCGTCGACACCTTTTTGCTGCCCTGCTCCGGCGGCAACGCATCCAGACCGGACTCGGACAGCAGCACGCAGTTCTGCCCGCAGGACCACTGCTCCTTGTTGCGTTGCACCACCAGCAAGCCGCGCTTCTCGCGTTCGGCCGCCAGCCAGAGACGGTCGCCCGCAGGATTCACGGCAATCCCTTCGAAAATCGCGTTGAAACGCTGCAACATGCCCTGAGCCTGCGCCTGATCCACCAGCGCTTGCGGCAAATCCAGCCAGAACGGTTTGCCGCTGACCGGAACCTTGAGCACTGCGCCATAAGCCTCACTGACCAGATAGCGATTGCCGGCTGCATCGCAGCTGACACCCTCGAAATCCAGACTGCCGCCGCGTACAAGCGCGGAAAGCCCCGCCATGAAACGCAACTTCAATGGCAGATAGCTTTGCGGAGACGGTGCGTCAATGTGATGTGACTGAGCCTTCCAGGTGTCTTGCGACACATCCAGGCTGTACAGCACATCGTCGTCACGGTCGGACACGGTCCACAACTGGCCGTTGCACATTGCCAGACCTGACAGATTGCCACCGGCCATGTCATCTACCGGGTGCTCGGATTGCAGCTTCAGGGCCTCG
Source organism: Pseudomonas congelans (assembly GCF_900103225.1). Classification (GTDB taxonomy): domain Bacteria; phylum Pseudomonadota; class Gammaproteobacteria; order Pseudomonadales; family Pseudomonadaceae; genus Aquipseudomonas; species Aquipseudomonas congelans. The sequence goes on from NZ_FNJH01000004.1 coordinate 140,817, forward strand.
AACGGCGCAGCGACAACCGGCCCGGCAATCAGGATCAGGGCGGCGAGCCAGGCTCGTATCAAGTCAGGACCTCGGCAAGGTTGCCCTTCGACTCGAGCCAGGACTTGCGATCACCTGCACGCTTCTTCGCCAGCAGCATGTCCATCATTTCCGAGGTGGCCGCGAAATCATCCAGCGTGAGCTGTACCAGGCGCCGGGTGTTCGGGTCCATGGTGGTTTCGCGCAACTGCGGCGGGTTCATCTCACCCAGGCCCTTGAATCGGGTGACCTGCGGCTTGCCACGTTTCTTTTCAGCGACCAGACGGTCAAGGATTCCGTCACGCTCGGCTTCGTCGAGCGCGTAGTAGATTTCCTTGCCCAGGTCGATCCGGTACAGCGGCGGCATGGCGACATACACGTGCCCGGCGTCGACCAGCGGGCGGAAGTGCTGCACGAACAAGGCACACAGCAGCGTCGCAATGTGCAGACCATCCGAGTCGGCGTCGGCCAGGATGCAGATCTTGCCGTAACGCAGCTGGCTGATATCGGCTGCGCCGGGGTCAACGCCGATGGCCACGGCAATGTTGTGGACTTCCTGACTGGCGAGCACTTCGCCGCCGTCCACTTCCCAGGTGTTGAGGATTTTGCCGCGCAGCGGCAGGATCGCCTGGAATTCCTTGTCGCGTGCCTGCTTGGCGGAGCCACCGGCAGAATCACCCTCGACCAGAAACAGTTCGGAGCGTGCCGGGTCCTGTCCGGCACAGTCGGCCAGCTTGCCCGGCAACGCCGGCCCTTGGGTGATGCGCTTGCGCTCGACCTTTTTGCTCGCCTTGAGACGACGACCGGCGTTGTTGATCGCCAGATCGGCCAACTGCAGACCCAGCTCGGAGTGCGTGTTTAGCCACAGGCTGAACGCGTCCTTGACCACACCCGAGACGAAGGCCGCCGCTTCACGGGACGACAGACGCTCTTTGGTCTGCCCGGAGAACTGCGGCTCCTGCATTTTCATCGACAGGACGAAAGCAATGCGCTCCCAGACGTCTTCCGGGGCCAGCTTCACACCACGCGGCAACAGGTTGCGGAACTCGCAGAACTCGCGCATGGCATCCAGCAAGCCCTGGCGCAAGCCGTTCACGTGGGTGCCGCCCTGCGCGGTCGGGATCAGGTTGACGTAGCTTTCCTGAACACTGTCGCCCCCTTCGGGCAGCCAGAGCAGCGCCCAGTCGACCGCCTCCTTGTTACCGGTGAAGCTGCCGCAGAACGGCTCGTCCGGCAGGCGCAGGAACTCGGTGACCGAGTCCTGCAGGTAGGAGCGCAGGCCGTCTTCGTAATGCCACTCGACTTTCTCGCCGCTGGATTCGTCTTCGAAGCTGACCAGCAGGCCCGGGCACAGAACCGCCTTGGCCTTGAGGACATGCTTGAGACGGCTGACGGAAAACTTCGGTGTATCGAAATACTTCGGATCGGGGGCGAAATAGACGCTGGTCCCGGTATTGCGCTTGCCAACGGTGCCGACGACCGCCAGCTCGGTGGCCTTGTAGCCGTCAGCGAAGGTCATTTCATATTCGTTGCCATCACGCTTGACCCGCACCCGAACCTGAGTGGACAGCGCGTTGACCACGGAAATGCCCACGCCGTGCAGGCCGCCGGAGAACTGATAGTTCTTGTTGGAGAACTTGCCGCCTGCGTGAAGCTTGGTGAGGATCAGCTCGACGCCGGACACGCCTTCTTCCGGGTGGATGTCCACCGGCATGCCGCGGCCGTCATCGGAGACTTCGAGCGAATTGTCGGCATGAAGGATGACCTGTACCGAACGCGCGTGACCGGCCAGGGCTTCGTCGACGCTGTTGTCGATGACTTCCTGAGCCAGGTGGTTAGGCCGCGAGGTGTCGGTGTACATGCCCGGACGTTTGCGAACCGGATCGAGGCCCGAGAGGACTTCGATGGCGTCTGCGTTATAAGAGCTAGCGCTGGGATTGGCCATGGGTTCTCGTTATCAATCTTTCATGGAATTTCGGGGGTTCAATGTTCTTGCATTCATGTGACCGGGCATCGATCACCTACAGCGCCGACAGATCGATCTTCTGCAACAGATCGGGGGCAAATCCGGCAAAGGTCAGCAGTGCTGGCATGTGCTCGGCAAAGCCCTGAAAGCTGTGGTCGCCGCCCGCCTGAATGCGCAAGGCGCAGCTGCGGTAAAACTTCTCGGCGCGACGATAATCGAGCGTCTCGTCACCGGTCTGCAGCCATACCTGAAACTGCTGCGGATCCTGTGGCGCGGGAACTTCCAGCTCGGCCAGCGCCCGAATATGATCTTCGGTCAACTGCCACTGCTCGCCGGTGTACAGGTTCTGTTGCACGCCGAGAAACCCGTCGAACAGCTGATGTGGATTGACCGCAGGGTTGATCAACACCGCCTTGAGGCCGTGCCGCTGCGCCAAATGAGTCGCATAGTAGCCGCCGAGGGAGCTGCCGACCAGCAATGGCCGTCCCAGCGCCGTGATAGCCGTCTCAAGCTGGAGCATGGCCTGACGCGGATGATGATGCAGTTCAGGGACTTGCAGACGATCAGCCAGCCCCAGGAACTTCATCAGCGCGCTCAGCTGACAGGCCTTTCTCGACAGGGCCGAGCTGTTCAAGCCATGGATATATAGCAGTGAAGGTGTGTCGCTCGTCACGCTGTCGCTCCCGGGTGCAAGGCAAAGCCGTGTAGTTTACAGGGACTTACGCTACAGCACCTCACAGGAAACGTATCCGCCTGCTCATTCAATAGCCGGTGCCGCCGTAATCGACCTCGAACTCCAGGCCGACCACTCGGGAAACAGCCGTTTCCAGCCGTCCGTCGTCATGCAGTCGCAACCAGCGATAGCCCGGCGCCGTGGTGTCTACCTTGAAATCCACACTGCCCGGCGCGAACTGAATACAGGTAGACGGCGAGGCGAGCAAGCGCACGCCGTTACGCATCTGATCAAACTCCTGATGCACATGCCCCCACAGTATGGCGCGAACCTGCGGAAAACGATCGAGCACGGCAAACAACGCATCGGCATTGCGCAAACCGATCGGCGCCATCCATTCACAACCAATCGCGACCGGATGATGGTGCAGGCAGACCAGGTGATGCCGGTCAGGCGCTTCGCTCAGCGACTGCTCCAGCAACTGCAATTGCGTCTCCGCGAGAAAACCCGGCACCGAACCGGGCACCGCCGAATCCAGCAGCGTCACCCGCCACTGGCCGATGTCCACCACCGGGTCGAGCAACCCATTTTGCTGCGCAACCTGCTCCATCTGCGGCAGCTCGTCGTGATTACCGGCAAACCAGCGCGCTGGCGCGTCGATCCGCCCGCTTATCCGACGAAACGCTTCGTAAGACTCGACACTGCCGTCCTGCGAGATATCGCCGCTGGCGACCACAAGATCGATGTGCGGCTGCTCGACCAGCACTCGGTCAACGACTTTTTCCAGACTGTCCCGCGTGCTCATGCCCAACAACGCCTCGTCCGCCTCGGCAAACAAGTGGCTATCGGATATCTGCACCAGCAAAACTGACGACGAAAGGGCTGCGCTCGGCAAGACCGTCTCCCAGAGAGGATTCAGCGCGATTATGTGATGCGGCAACGAGCGGGTAAACCGGGAATGTGCGTGCGGACGAGCATTTGGTCACATTTGCTGATTCGCTCGGTGCTTGAGCACAATCGAAGCAATAAGTCCGGCCGACACCATGCCTGCAAGTCCCGCACCCAAGAGATAGCTCAACACGCGCTCATAAGGCATTCCGGGCCAGAGATATACCGCCAGCAAAAGCTCAAGGGCAACACCAAGAATCATTCCTGCCAATCCAGCCAGATGAACGATCCACGGCATGAGCCTCAAAGACAGAATACCGATGACCGCTCCGATAATGGCCATATACAGGGAGTGCTCCCCACGCAGAGCGCTGCCTGTCAGGGTTATCACCTCGATATAGCTGAAAAGGCTGAAAGTGATTCCCGCGAAGCACGCTAACTGACGTCGAGGAGTGCCTAAGTAACTCATTCGTTATACCTGCAAATCAATTCAGGTCGAATGTAAGGCATTGGGTTTCAAATCCAAGGTGCCGGGTTATTTTCAGAAACAACCTACAGGACCGAAGCACACCCACTGTCAGTTGATGTCACTTGCTGGTCAATCAGATGTGGGAGAAATCCAGAGCGAAGCCGGGAAGCGGTAGTACGAGAACAACTGAGGAAAGGAGTTAACGCACCGCCTCAAACTCATGCCCACACGCCAGGCAATGACTCAGCCATTCGCCCAGAAACAGGTTGAGCTGGGCTTTTTCATCCGGTTGGTGCATGTCGGCATTAGGGTAGGGATAGATGCCCCGGAAGCGCCGCGCATGTTCGGCACCGATGACTTCGGCCATGCGTGCGTCGTGGTAGACCTGCACCTCAAGCACCGGCACCGGCAGCCAGGGCAGGCTGTGTTCCTGGCGGACTTGCAGGGTGGTGGTGTACGGGCAGTCGAGCAACACTTCGACGGCCAGTACACCCAGCATCTGATCACCCTGGGTAACGGCGACGCGGCGTGAGCGCTGTTCGTTGCGCATGTCGGGCAGCAGGCGCATCAGGCGCGCGTAGTTGGCCTCGCACGCGGCCTGCAGTCCGGCAAGATCGACACGGTAGCGTTCGCGCAATAGATTCACGACCATAAACCCCTTATCTCTGCACGATTCAGCGCCAGCCATTGCAAGGCGATGATCGTCGATGCGTTCTTGATTATTCCGTCTTTCATCGCCTGCATGGCGTCATCGAATGACCAGACGGTAACCCGGATGTCTTCGCCTTCAGACTCGAGCCCGTGCAGGCCGCCCGCGCCTTCACTGCTGCAGCGCCCCAGAAACAGGTGGACATACTCGTCGCTGCCACCCGGCGAAGGGAAGTATTTGGTGATCGGCCACAGCGCTTCGAACTTCAGCCCAGCTTCCTCCTCCGCCTCTCGATGAGCAACTTCTTCCGGCTGCTCGTCCTTGTCGATGAGGCCTGCGACCAGTTCGACCAGCCAAGGGTTGCTGGTCTTTTTCATGGCCCCTACGCGAAACTGCTCGATGAGCACGACTTCGTCACGCTTGGCGTCATAAGGCAACACGCAGACGGCGTCGTGGCGAACGAACAGTTCTCGGCTGATTTCCTTGCTCATCCCGCCCGCGAACAATTCGTGGCGCACATGCAGCTTGTCCAGCTTATAGAAGCCCTTGAAGCAGTTTTCACGCTTTATGGTTTCAAAAGCGCTTGGTGCAGATCGTGTGGTCTGGGTCATGGGTTTCTCGCTTGCCGCCGTGTTTGACATCGGGCCATCCTAACGCGCATCGGCAGTCGGATGCAGCCCCCTTGAAGATGCAGGGTAGACGGCCGGGACTTAAAACAATTCTAATCTGCCATGATCGAACCGAAGACGTTGTTTACAGTCCAACCAGCCTGCATACGTACAACGCAACCGCCTTTACTGACACTGCCAAGGATCAACATGTCGTTATTGAGGATCACTTCACTGGCTTGCCTGGCCCTGTTGCTCGGCGCCTGCCAAAGCCTCTTCACGCCCAACATGCGCGCACCGCTGCAAGTCCAGCGCGATGCTTCCGAGCTGATCAAGCCGGGCTGCACCACAGCCGACTGCCCGCTGGTGAACATCGATACCGTGCATTTCCCCGATGAGCCGCGACTGGACGCCATCGTTCAGAAGACGTTGCTGCAACTGACCGTTGCCGACAGCAGCGCATCGCCGCCTGCGTCGATCAAAGCCTATCAGGAGCAGTTCCTGAGCCAGGCCCAGGGTCGCAACGCCAGTTATCTGCAGGCCAAGGTACGCGAGCAGCATGACGGTATCGTAGTGGTCGAACTGTCCAGTTATCTGGACACCGGCGGTGCCCACGGCAACCCGGGCCGGGCGTTCATCAACTATTCGCGTCAGCAGCAGAAAGTCCTGACCCTGGCCGACATGATCGTCCCGGGCAAGGAAAGCGAGTTCTGGCAGAAAGCCCAACTGGCCCACCAGGGCTGGCTGGTATCGACCAAGATGAATGAAGACAGCGAGTTCATGAAGACCTGGCCGTTCAAGCGCACCCCCAACATTGCGCTGACCTACGGTGCAGTGATCCTCAAGTACTCGGTCGATACCATCGCGCCGTATTCGATGGGTCACATCGAGCTGAAGATTCCTTATCCGCAGCTCAATGGCATTCTCAAGCCGGAACTGTTCCCCGGCCGCGGTTGATCGCACCGCCGATCAGCAGCTGCAACACGCCAGCGACAATGAGCGCTGGCAGTGTTGCGCCCACTTCAGGATAAAGATTGGCCAGCAGATGATAGGTGCTGAGCCCGCCGAGCCACGCCAGCAGGCTCATCCAGCGCAAACCGCCCTCCGCTACCTGACCACTGCGACGACGCAGGATGAAATGGTCAACCAGCACGACGCCGAACAGCGGCGCGAATACCGAGCCAATCAATAACAGAAAGTTCTGATACTGCGCCAACGGTGCCAGACAGGCGATCAGCGTGCAGATCACGCCAATCGCCAACGCCAGATGCTCGACCTTGATGCGCGACAGCAGAGCACTGGAGACCGCAGCCGAGTGAATATCGGCGAACGCATTCTCCGTCTCGTCCAGCAGAATCAGCAGCAGCGGGATACCCAGGCCTGCACCGGCCAGCGCCAGTAACAAGGCATTCACCTCGCCGCTCGGGGCGAACGCCAGGGTGTAGGCGACGCCCAGGCTCATCAGCCAGAAGTTACCGATGAAAAAGCCTGCGGCCGTGCCGCCGAAGACACTCTTAGCGCGCTGCCCGAAGCGTGAGTAGTCGGCAATCAGCGGCAGCCAGGACAGTGGCATGGCGATGGCAATGTCGAACCCCGAGGCAAACGGCAGCGAACCATCGCCGGACGTTGCCCACAGCGCGGTCAGATCAGCCTTGGCCAGCAGATTCCAGGTCAGCCACGCACACGCCGTCAAGAGTATCCACAGGCCCCACTTGCGCAGAAACCGGCGTACGAAGGTCAATGGCCCGCTGACTGCCAGCAAAGTCGCCAGCGCGCCGAACAACAGCGTCCAGAGCAGCGGATTGCTCCACAGGCTGCCCTCTGCAAAAGCCCTGGCGCCAAGCAGACTGGCTGCGTCGCGCATGACGATGATCTCGAACGAACCCCAACCGATCAGTTGCAGCAGGTTCAATATCGCTGGCAGCGACGCGCCCTTGCTGCCCAGGCTGAGCTTGAGCGCGGCCATTGACGACAGGCCGGTATCGCTGCCGATCACGCCGACGCTGGCGAGCAGCAAGACGCCCACCAGCGTGCCGAGGAAAATCGCCAGCATCGAGCCGGACATGCCCAACCCCGGCGCCAGCAAGGCTCCGGTCTGCAGCACCATCAGACCGATACCGAGGGAAAACCACAGGGAAAACAGATCCCGCCCGCCGAACACGCGCTGGCTGGCGGGGACAGGGGTGTCGGGAGAATAGGTACCGGGTGTGTTCACAGAGGTGTCTCGTGTGGAAAGTAAAGGGACCGAGTGCCGCCGCACTGCTCACTCAGAATCGGACGCAGAGCACGCTTCTGGCCGAAGGGCTTAGGAGCGAACTTGTTCGCGAAAGCTTTATTCCGGGCGATACATCTTCAGCGGATGTAACGCCCCTTTCGCGAACAATGCGGATCGCCGCCCCGGTCGCTCCTACGCCCTTCGGGCAGAATCAAAGCGGAACTGTGTATAACGACGGGCTATCGCCCTCTACACCTTCTTGTACAACTGGCTGCCTTCCTGCTTGAAGCGTTCGGCCTGTTCGGCCAGTCCCTTGGCGACGTCGACGTCCACCGCCTCGATGCGCTGATTGGCGGCGTATTCGCGAACTTCCTGGGTGATCTTCATCGAGCAGAATTTCGGCCCGCACATGGAGCAGAAATGCGCGACCTTAGCGGAGTCTTTTGGCAAGGTTTCGTCGTGGTACGAACGCGCGGTGTCCGGGTCCAGGCCGAGGTTGAACTGGTCTTCCCAGCGGAATTCGAAACGCGCCTTGCTCAACGCGTTGTCGCGGATCTGCGCACCCGGATGGCCTTTGGCAAGGTCCGCCGCGTGGGCCGCGATCTTGTAGGTGATGATCCCTGTTTTGACATCATCCTTGTTCGGCAGTCCCAGGTGCTCCTTGGGCGTGACGTAACACAGCATGGCGCAGCCGAACCAGCCGATCATGGCCGCACCGATGCCTGAAGTGATGTGGTCGTAACCCGGTGCGATGTCGGTGGTCAGCGGGCCGAGGGTGTAGAACGGCGCTTCGTCACAGCACTCCAGCTGCTTGTCCATGTTCTCCTTGATCAACTGCATCGGCACATGCCCGGGGCCTTCGATCATGGTCTGTACATCATGCTTCCAGGCAATTTTGGTCAGTTCGCCAAGTGTTTCCAGCTCGCCGAACTGCGCCGCATCGTTGGCGTCGGCAATCGAGCCCGGACGCAGGCCGTCGCCCAGTGAGAAGCTGACGTCGTAGGCCTTCATGATTTCGCAGATGTCTTCGAAATGGGTGTAAAGGAAGTTTTCCTTGTGGTGCGCCAGGCACCATTTGGCCATGATCGAACCGCCACGGCTGACGATTCCGGTGACACGCTTGGCGGTCAGCGGAACGTAACGCAGCAGCACGCCGGCGTGGATGGTGAAGTAATCGACGCCCTGCTCGGCCTGCTCGATCAGCGTGTCGCGGAACAGCTCCCAGGTCAGGTCCTCGGCTGCACCACCCACTTTTTCCAGCGCCTGATAGATCGGCACCGTACCGATCGGTACCGGCGAGTTGCGGATGATCCACTCACGGGTTTCGTGAATGTGCTTGCCGGTGGACAGGTCCATGACCGTGTCCGAGCCCCAGCGGATACCCCAGGTCAGCTTGGCGACCTCCTCCTCGATAGAAGACCCCAGTGCGCTATTGCCGATGTTGCCGTTGATCTTCACCAGGAAGTTGCGGCCGATGATCATCGGTTCAAGCTCGACGTGGTTGATGTTGGCCGGGATGATCGCGCGTCCTCGGGCAATCTCTTCACGCACGAACTCGGCAGTGATTTCCTTCGGGATACTCGCGCCAAAGCTGTGCCCGGCATGTTGCTGAGTCAGCAGACCCGCAGCGCGGGCTTCCTGGAGCTTCATGTTCTCGCGGATGGCGACGTATTCCATCTCGGCAGTGATGATGCCCTGACGCGCATAGTGCATCTGGCTGACGTTGGCGCCGGCCTTGGCCCGGCGCGGGTTGCGCACATGGGCAAAACGCAGCGCAGTGAGTTCGGCATCGCTCAGGCGTTGCTGACCGAAGTTGGAGCTCAGACCCGGCAGACGCTCGGTGTCATTGCGCGAGTCGATCCATGGCGAGCGCACGTCAGCCAGGCCTTTGCGCACATCGATGATCACATTGGGGTCGGTGTAGGGGCCGGAGGTGTCGTAGACCGTGACCGGGGCGTTGATCTCGCCGCCAAAGTCAGTCGGAGTAACGTCCAGGGTGATTTCGCGCATCGGCACGCGGATGTCCGGGCGCGAGCCCTTAACGTAGATTTTCTGCGAACGGGTAAACGGCTGTACCGATCCGGAATCGACCTGCGCCGACTCGCTCAAATGGGCTGCGTTTTTTGCTTTTATACTCATCACGGCTCTCCAGACATCCAGTTGCGGATTTATTGTCGGAGTGACCTGACATGACGGACGGGTGCACCAGTGCTGGCGCTGAGTATCGAAAGGAGGCGAAACTGTTCATTATTTGAACAATCGACCCCGGACGGCACTCAAGAGGACTCGCCGGGAGACGAGAAATCTTGTTCCCTACGCAGGCGCTAACCTGATCAGGTTCAACGGGATCCGGTTTAACCGATCTCAGCCTCATAGCAAGGCACCCCGACAAGAACGTCGCCAGTCTATGACGGGGTGGCGTCGCAACGCCAGCCTATTTGCATGGGGCTCGATAAATGGCGCAAATCGACGATTGTTGCCAAAAGCGTCTGGCTCTACACTCCCTAGCCCGGTGTCTCTTCAACCCGAACTGTAATTATTTTCTTCATGAACAGGGAATGCCTCATGTTGCGCAAACTTTCGTTGGTCGTGGCTGTTTCGTTTGCGTCCAGCGGGTTGACCTGGGCAGCCGAATTGCCAATGCCAACGCAGACAGGGCTGTTGAGCGTTTATCAGCAGGCAGTGGACAACAACGCCGACCTCGCGGCGTCGCGCGCCGATTACGATGCGCGCAAGGAAGCCGTGCCGCAGGCCCGTGCCGGTTTGCTGCCGAACATTTCCGGCAGTGCCCAGAACAGCAGCACCCGTACCAGCATCGATCAGCCCAGGGCCGTGGCCACCCGCAGCGGCAACCTCTACCAGGCCACGCTGAGCCAGCCAATATTCCGCGCCGACCGCTGGTTCCAGTTGCAGGCTGCCGAAGCGAGCAACGAACAGGCGGCACTCGAGCTGTCGGCTACCGAGCAGAATCTGATCCTGCAATCGGCACAAAGCTATTTCAGCGTATTGCGTGCACAGGACAATCTGGCCTCGACCAAGGCCGAGGAAGCGGCCTTCAAGCGCCAACTGGATCAGGCCAACGAGCGCTTCGATGTCGGCCTGTCGGACAAGACCGATGTGCTGCAGGCGCAGGCCAGCTATGACACGTCACGCGCCAGCCGACTCATTGCCCAACGTCAGGTCGAGGATGCCTTTCAGGCGCTGGTAACGCTGACCAACCGGGAGTACAACTCGATCGAAGGCATCGTGCACACGCTGCCTGTGCTGGCGCCGACGCCCAATGATGCCAAGGCCTGGGTTGATACTGCCGCGCAGCAGAACCTCAATCTGCTGGCCAGCAACTACGCGGTCAATGCCGCCGAAGAAACCCTGCGTCAGCGCAAGGCCGGACACGCGCCGACGCTCGATGCCGTGGCGACTTATCAGCGTGGCGATAACGATGCACTGGGTTTCAGCAACCCCAACTACACCGGCCGCAACTACGGCGGTGACGCCGAGCAGCGCAGCATCGGCGTGCAGTTGAATATTCCGATCTACAGCGGTGGTCTGACCAGCTCTCAGGTACGCGAAGCCTATGCGCGCCTGAGCCAGAGCGAGCAACGCCGTGAAAGCCTGCGTCGTCAGGTGGTGGAAAACACGCGCAACCTGCATCGCGCGGTGAATACCGACGTGGAACAGGTCCAGGCCCGCAAGCAGTCGATCATTTCCAACCAGAGCGCGCTGGAAGCCACTGAAATCGGCTATCAGGTCGGCACCCGCAACATCGTCGACGTGCTGGATGCGCAACGCCAGCTGTATGCCTCGGTACGTGACTACAACAACACGCGTTACGACTACATCCTCGACAACCTGCGCCTCAAGCAGGCAGCAGGCACCCTGAACCCGGGCGACCTGCAGGATCTGTCGCGCTACCTGAAGGCCGACTACAACCCGGACAAGGACTTCCTGCCGCCGGACCTGGCAACTGCCGCGCAGAAGAACTTCGAGCGGCCCGCAAAGCGCTGAGATTGCTGGCCGTTCTGGATGCTCTGCGCCCGATTTCAAGTCATGCAGCGCGACGCAGATTTGTGACGCGGAGCGTCACCCAAGGCATTCCCACGCTGGAGCGTGAGGAACGATAGGTGTCTGGACGAGCGTGAAAGAAGCAAGGTGTCTGGAAATCACTATCGTGCCCATGCTCCGCGTGGGCATGCCGTTCCGGACGCTCCGCGTCCTCCCCGATTCAGTGCCTGCCCATCAACCGCCCGATCCCGTCGAGCAGGCGTTGCAGCGCGCCCTGATTCGCCTTCATCACCGCAAGCCCGGCATCGGCCATGTTGCGCGCCTGTTGTGGCTGGTCGACAAGACGCTGCACGGCGGCGGCCAGCGCAGCCGCATCGTTGACCTCCTGCAACGCACCGGCCTTGCGCAGCATTGCGGCAATCTCGAGGAAGTTGAACAGGTGCGGGCCGCTGAGTACCGGCATGGCCAGCGCCGCAGGCTCCAGCAGGTTGTGTCCGCCATTGGGCACCAGGCTGCCGCCAACGAAAGCGATGTCAGCCAGCGCATAGAGAAACAGCAATTCCCCCATGGTATCGCCCATCAGCACCGAGACGTCCGTCGTGACAGCCTGTGCAGAGGAACGTCGCACCGTTGCAAAACCCTGCTGCAGACACAGCGCATGCACGCTGTCGAAACGCTCGGGATGACGCGGCACCAGAATCAGTAGCGCATCGGGGTGACTGGTCAGTAACGTGCGATGAGCCGCCAGCACGCTTTCATCCTCGCCCGCATGCGTACTGGCAGCGATCCATACCGGACGCTGCGCGGTCTGCCACTGTTCACGCTGGTGGGCGGCACGTTGCAGAAGTTGCGGGTCGATGCTCAGGTCGAACTTGATCGAGCCGGTCACCGCCACGCACTCGGGACGTGCGCCCAGATCACGAAAGCGCTGCGCCTCGACTTCAGTCTGCACCGCGAGCCAGGCCATTTCCGCGAGCATCGGTCGCGTCAGCCCGGCAAAGCGTGCGTACCCTCGTGCCGAGCGCTCCGAAAGCCGGGCATTGGCGAGGACCACGGGAATCCCGCGCAGGGAACACTGATGGATGTGGTTGGGCCATAGTTCGGTCTCGATGATGATCCCCAGCCGTGGCTGCACCTGATCGAGAAAACCAGCGGCCGCCCACGGCAGGTCGTAGGGCAGGTAGCAATGCTGAATCCGCGGCTCGCTGGCGAACAACGCCCTGATTCGCTCCGAACCTGTGGGCGTCATGCAAGTCACAGTGATCGGCAACTGCGGATATTGCACCAGCAGCGACCGAATCATCGGCGCCGCGGCAATGCTTTCACCCACCGACACCGCATGCACCCAGATACCGCCGCGCTGCATGACCGGCAAGCCGCGGGCGAAGCGCTCGCCGATGCGCTGGCGATACGCCGGGGCCTTGCGCGCACGCAACCACAGGCGCAGGGCAACCAGTGGCAGGCCGAGATGAAACAGTACGGTATAAAGAGTTCTATTCATGGGCGCGGAGTTTATCAGCCCGCCATCACAAGTCGCTAGAATGCGCCGCCTGACGAAAAGGAATGCACCATGAACGCTTATTACCTGTTGGCTATCGCTGTTTGCGCGGAAGTCATCGCCACCACGTCCATGAAAGCCGTGAAGGGATTCAGCACACCACTGCCCCTGGTGCTGCTGATTACCGGCTATGCGATCGCGTTCTGGATGCTGATTCTGGTGATGCGCACCATCCCGGTAGGCATCACTTACGCCATCTGGTCGGGCATGGGCATCGTCATGGTGAGCATCGCGGCGTTCTTCATCTACGGCCAGAAGCTCGACCTGCCCGCCCTGTTGGGCATGGGCATGATCGTGGCGGGTGTGGCGGTCATTCAGCTGTTCTCGAAAACCGCCGGGCATTGAAAACCCGATCCTTTATAATGCTCGTACTTTTTGCTCACTGAGGTGCTCATGCCATCGGTTATTTCCACTGACGTGCTGATTGTCGGGGCTGGCGTCGCCGGTCTCTGGCTCAATGCCCGGTTGCGTCGTCAAGGGTTCTCGACAGTGCTGGTAGAAAGCGCCAGCCTGGGTGGCGGGCAAAGCCTCAAGTCTCAGGGGATCATCCACGGCGGCGCCAAGTACGCACTGCACGGCGCGCTGTCGGGTGCCTCCGAAGCGATTGCCGACATGCCGCGCCGCTGGCGTGAAGCCCTAGACGGAAAAGGCGAGCTGGACCTGTCCGGCGTACGCCTGTTGTCCGAGGCCCATTACCTGTGGTCGCCAGGCACCATCGCCGGCAACCTCACCAGTTTCTTCGCCAGCAAGGCCGTGCGCGGTCGCGTGGATCAGGTCAAGGGCGAGCAACTGCCGCCAGCCCTGCAAAACCCGAAATTCAAAGGCAAGGTATACAGGCTTGCAGAACTGGTGGTCGATGTACCCAGCCTGATCGGGCGGCTCGCCGAGCTGGCCGGTGACAGCCTGCTGGCCGGTCAGCACATTGAACCGCTGTACGAGGGCGATGAGCTGATCGGTCTGCGCGTCGATGGTCGCGATATTCATGCGCAGCGCATTGTGCTCAGTGCCGGTGGCGGTAACGCCGACCTGCTGAACGCTCTTGGCGTGTCGCAACCGCAGATGCAGCGCCGCCCGTTGCACATGGTGCTGGTCAAGGGTCCGACCTTGAAGCCGCTGTTCGCTCACTGCCTGGGTGGCGGGCCCAAGCCACGCATCACTGTGACCACGCACCCGGCAGCAGATGGCCAGTGGGTGTGGTATCTGGGTGGCGATCTGGCCGAAGCCGATGGCGTGGCACGCCAACCGGACGCGCAGATCGCCGTCGCCCGCAAAGAGCTTGAGGCGCTGCTGCCGTGGGTCGACCTGAGTCAGGCGCAGTGGGCGACACTGCGCGTTGATCGTGCCGAGCCGGCGCAATCAGGGCTGGTGCGCCCGGACAACGCCTTCCTCGACAGCCAGCAACGCCTGATGATCGGCTGGCCGACCAAGCTGGCGCTGGCCCCGGACTTCGCCGACCGGGTGCTGTCGCAGCTGTCCAGAGACGGTATCCACCCGACCCCGCAAGCTCCGCTGAGCGACGTGCCACGGCCGCCGATGGCCATACCTGTCTGGGATGAACTGCTGCCATGAGCCTGAAAACCCTGCACGATCTGCATCGCCCGCTGGGCAGTACCGGCCTGAACGTATCGCCGCTGGGGCTGGGCACCGTCAAACTGGGGCGCGACCAGGGCGTCAAATACCCCTGCGGCTTCAAGATTCCCGATGACCAGCAGGCTCAGATGCTGCTGCGCATGGCCCGCGACATGGGCATTAACCTGATCGACACAGCCCCCGCCTACGGCACCAGCGAAGAGCGACTGGGGCCGCTGCTGCGCGGTCAGCGCCAGGACTGGGTGATCGTCAGCAAGGTCGGCGAGGAATTCGTCAACGGCCAGTCGAGCCATGACTTCAGCGCCGCTCATACTCGTACATCGGTCGAGCGCAGCCTGAAACGTCTTGAAACTGACTTTCTCGATCTGGTTCTGGTGCATTCGGACGGCAACGATCTGGCGATCCTCAACGACGCCGAGGTGTACCAGACGCTCGCTGATCTCAAGCGCGAAGGCAAGATTCGCGGCTTCGGCTTTTCCGGCAAGACCGTCGAAGGCGGCCTGCTGGCATTGCGTGACGGCGACTGCGCAATGGTCACCTACAACCTCAACGAACAGGACGAAAAGCCGGTACTGGATTACGCGCAGGTTCATGGCAAAGGCATTTTGGTAAAGAAAGCACTGGCCAGTGGTCATGTCTGCCTGACACCCGGCATGGATCCGGTACACGCCAGTTTCCAGCTACTGTTTGAACATCCGGCGGTTGCCAGTGCTATTGTCGGCACCATCAACCCGTTGCACCTGGCACACAACGTTGCAACTGCCGCTGCCGTGATTTGCCGTCAAGCCTGATTGAGGCGGCCGACCCCAACGCAAGAAGGAGCCGTTATGCCGCGAACACTGATCCGGAAGAATCCCAGCAACTTCAAGACCCTGCCGCTGTTTGTCGAGGCCACTGCGGAAAGCCTGAGCTACCAGAGCGTCGGCATGCCGATGAACTTCGCGCAGACCTTGCAGCGGCGGCGCAAGATCGACGTGCCGGACACCGAACACTTTGCCACCGAGCTGGCCAATCTGGGGGTGTCCGTTCGCCTGACCGTCAGTTGGCAGAATCGCGATTACTGGGTGCTGGTCCGTCAGCGTCGTCAGGACCGCGGCGATGTCGTGCTCAAGCTGATCTCGGGTTACGTTCCGGCCCATGAGCTGACGCTGCCGCTGCACACCGCGATTCAGGAAGTGGCCGAAGAGTGCCTGATCGAAACACCGCAGGGCTGGCTCAGCGGGCTGTTCAAGGAGACCTGGCTACCTGCGCCCTATGCTGCCGCGCTGCATTATCGCGAGGCCATGCCCTTTCGTCTGAGCCCCCTCTCCGGGGCCGCAAGACCCGTGCGAACCGGCAGTCTGACCCTGCTGGAACGTCCACGGGCCTATGTGCATTTGCCTACGGCGTCCTTGCAGCTGATTTACGACATGCGCCTGGAAATCCCCAAGGAAGCCCGCCCGGTCAGTCTTTTCCATGTCGATGAAGCCCTGGAAAACGATCAACTGGTCGCCCGCCTCAACCGCAGCAAGCCTGACCTGTACCTGATGCCGTTGGAGAATGGCGCGCCCCTGCCCGAGCTGTACACGCTCAAGCGCGACAAGCTGATTCCGGCTGGCACGAGAGGGCTGTACCTTGCCGAAAGTTTCGCCGCGCAGGATGGCTGGGTGGTACGTGAAGAACGGATTCGCTGGAAGGACTGGCTGCGTCAGCAGGGCATGGCCCCACCGGCGAAGAAGTCAGGGCTGAAACGCCTGACCGGCAAGGCCCGGGAGCTGCTGCAAATGGCACGCGGCAGCCTGAGCAAGTAAGTCATCCGGCGGCTGCAAGGTGCTGGATCCTTGAGCACGCCGGGATGCAAGCGGCAACATTACAGTTACTGGGCTCGAATCTTCTCGACGATGGCGGTGGTGGAGCTGTTTTCCACCAGCCCCAACACACGCACCTCACCACCGTAAGCCTGAACGATATCGGCACCGACCACCTGATCGACACCGTAGTCGCCACCCTTGACCAAAACATCGGGCTTGACGTGGGTCAGCAGGTTTTCAGGGGTTCCCTCCGGGAAGCTGATGACCCAGTCCACGGCCCCCAGACCTGCCAGCACCGCCATGCGCCGGTCGACACTGTTGATCGGTCGGCCAGGCCCTTTCAGGCGACTGACGGACGCATCGTCGTTGACGGCAACGATAAGGCGATCACCCAGGGCGCGCGCCTGCTCCAGATAGGTCACATGACCTGCGTGGAGAATATCGAAGCAGCCATTGGTGAAGACGATCCTTTCCTTGTGCGCGCGCGCATCATCGACCGCCAGCAGCAGTTGCTCCAGACCCAGTACACCGCGCTCGGAGCCCTCCTCACGCTGAATGGCCCGGCGCAGCTCGGGGGCGCTGATGGCCGCGGTACCCAGCTTGCCGACCACGATGCCCGCCGCCAGATTGGCCAGCGCTACCGCATGCGGCAACTCCTCGCCGGCAGCAATCGCTGCCGCCAGGGTAGAAATCACCGTATCGCCAGCGCCGGTCACATCGAACACTTCGCGGGCACGGGCTGGCAGATGCAGCGCCTGCTGGTCAGGACGCAGCAACGTCATGCCATGTTCACCGCGGGTCACCAGCAGAGCGCCGAGATCGAGCTCCTGCATCAACTGCGCACCCTTGGTGACCAATTGGGCCTCATCGACACAATGACCGACGATGGCCTCGAATTCGCTGAGGTTCGGTGTGATCAGGCTGGCACCGCGATAAATCGCGAAATCCTTGCCCTTGGGATCGGCCAGCACCGGAATGCCGCGCTTGCGGGCTGCCTGAATCAGCGCCTGATGGTTTTTCAGTGCGCCCTTGCCGTAATCCGACAGGACCAGCACCTTGATGCCATCCAGCAAGCTATAGACCTCTGCGCTCAGCGCCAGCGGATCGGTCCTGAACGGTTCTTCGAAATCGATGCGCAACAATTGCTGGTGGCGACTCATGACACGCAGTTTGACGATGGTCGGCTGATCGGCAATGCGCTGAAAGCGCGCCAGCACACCAGCAGCCTTCAGGCTGTTGGTCAGACTCTCGGCAGCCTCGTCATCCCCCGTCACACCGACCAGCGAGGCGGGTGCGCCCAGCGCAGCGATGTTCAAGGCCACGTTGGCAGCGCCACCCGGACGGTCCTCGATCTGATCGACCTTGACCACAGGCACTGGCGCTTCAGGGGAAATACGCGAGGTACCACCATGCCAGTATCTGTCGAGCATGACATCGCCAACCACCAGGACAGGGGCCTGATCAAAGCGCGGCATGGATAGCTTCATGGAACAACCCGTACTTGAAAAATGGACAGGGGCGGAATCTTAGCACAGGGGTTTGCAACCGACAGGCTGTTGAATCACGCCGCCCGAAGGCAGACGGACCGCGTGGGCCCGCCCGGTGAAGAAGAGGTCAGACCGCGCCGACAGGAGCAGGCTCGTCCAGCCCCATGGCATGCAGGCGGGCGTAGTAGCCGTTCTGCGCCAGCAGCTCTGAGTGCGTACCGCGTTCGACGATCTGCCCGGCATCCATGACCAGAATCAGGTCGGCCTTTTCGATGGTCGAAAGGCGGTGGGCGATGACCAGCGTGGTACGGCCCTTCATGACGTGGTCCAGCGCCGCCTGAATGTGACGCTCGGACTCGGTGTCCAGCGCCGAGGTGGCTTCGTCGAGAATCAGCAACGGAGCGTTCTTGAGCAGCGCGCGGGCAATGGCCAGACGCTGCCGTTGACCGCCGGACAGCAGCACACCGTTTTCGCCCACCTGGGTATCGAACCCCTGCGGCAACTGGTCGATGAATTCCTTGGCGTACGCATCAGCGGCAGCCGCTTCGATGTCGGCACGCGGCGCACCGGCCAGATCGCCGTAGGCAATGTTGTTGGCAATCGAGTCGTTGAACAGCGTGACGTTCTGATTGACCTGAGCGATGTGCCTGCGCAGGTTACGCAAGCGATAATCGTTGATTTCGACGCCATCGAGCAGGATGTTGCCCATGTCATGCCCGTAGAAACGCGGGATCAGGTTAGCCAGGGTCGACTTGCCGCTGCCGGAGCGTCCCACCAGGGCAATCATCTGCCCCGGCGCGGCGGAGAAGCTGATGTCGTTCAACACCTGACGCTCGGTCTGCGGGTAGAAAAAGCTGAGGTTCTTCACCTCGAGATGGCCGGTCACGCGATCAAGCTCGATGGTGCCGGTGTCGACTTCCTCTTCCACATCCAGCTGTTCGAAAATGCTTTCGGCACCGGCAACGCCTTTCTGGATCGTCGAACTGACTTCCGACAGCTGACGAATCGGCTTGGGCAGCAGGCCCGCAGCGGTGATATAGGCAACCAGATCACCCGCAGTCGCCTCACCACGCAGGAACAGCACGAGGAACATCAGCACCGCCATGGCACTGTAGATCACCAATTGCAGCATCGGCGTGTAGATGGCGCCGGTCTTGGTCATGCGCAGCTGCTTCTTGGTGTTGCTGTTGCTGGCCTGAGCAAAGCGCGCCTGCTCGTAGGACTCGCCACCGAAGCTGCGGACTACGCGATAGCCCTGAATGGTTTCCGAGGCAACATGCGTGACATCGCCCATTGCCACCTGAATTTTCTTGCTCTGCTTGCGGAATTTCTTGCTCGCGGTGCCGACCATGACGGCAATCAACGGCAGGATCGCGAGCATGACCAGCGTCAGCTTCCAGTTCATCATCAGCAGATAGATGAACAGGAACACCACGGTCAGGCCTTCGCGGATCACCACCTTGATGGCATCGGTGGCAGCGCCGGTCACCATTGTGACGTTGAAGGTGATGCGCGAGATCAGATGACCGGAATTGGTCGTGTCGAAGTAACGATTGGGCAATACCAGCAGCTTGTTGAACAGCTCGACCCGCAGGTCATGCACCAGCCCCAGGGAAACCTTGGCCAGGAAATAGTTGCCCAGAAAGGAACCCAGCCCCTGCCATGCGGCGATCAGCACGATAAGCAATGGCACGGCCTGCAGCAGCTGCAACTCGCGCAGATAAGGGACATTGGGAAACAGCACCGCTTCGGGATTGGTCAGGCCATCGACGAAATATTTCAGGATGCCGGCGAGCATCGGCTGGGTCGAAGCGAAGATCACGAAACCAATGATGCTGAGCAGGAAAATGCCCACATACGGACGCACATAAGACAACAGGCGGAAATAGATTTTCACGCTGGAGGTTGTGGACGATTCGGAGGTTGTCATGAGAATCCGTCGTGTTAAAAAGAGGCCGAATTGTATCACAGCGGTTTTCGCGGCTGCCTGCTGCGGTAACATAGGCGGCTCGTCCGTTCCCAAGGGCGTAAAAACCGGAGTATCGATGCAAGCGCTTGACCACGCCCATTACCTTGAACTGGTTCAAGGTGCCGAAGTACTTGAAGCCGACGGCACGGGCGACAAGGTACTCCGTCTGCGTGACGGCTCCATGCTGAAATTGTTTCGGCGCAAACGCCTAGTCAGCTCCGCAGCCTGGTACCCCTACGCGCAGCGTTTCGCAGACAACTGTGAAACGCTGGCCGAACGCAGCATTCCCTGCCCACGGATACTCACGGTAAGCCGCATCGCCGAGATCGAGCGCGATGCCGTACATTATGACCCGCTGGCCGGCTACACCTTGCGCCAGCTGCTGGGCAGTGCGATTGCCGACGACAAGCTGCGCAGGCAACTGGGAAGCTTCATCGCCGGCTTGCACGAAAAAGGCATCTACTTTCGCTCGGCTCATCTTGGCAATGTGATCCTTACGCCGGAAGGCAGCCTCGGCCTGATTGACATTGCCGACATGAAAACCTATCGCCGTGCATTGCGCAAAAGCCTTCGCTTGCGCAATTTCAAGCACATGCTGCGCTATCAGGAGGACCGCCAATGGCTGCTGGAAAACGGCAACCCGGCTTTCCTCGATGGCTACATGAGCGCTCAGACCCTCTGCGACACCTCTGAACTGGCTCAGGCTGTCCAATAACCCGCCCCATAAAAATGGCCGCTTTCGAAGCGGCCATTTTTTGATGCTATTGCTGCTGCCTGAGCCGATGCGTCTGCACCACTCGCCCGAGCACCATGGTCGCAGGTAACAGCACCAGCACCCAGAGCTCATCTGGATTACCGACCAGCTGGGCGCCGTCGAAGTTGAGCATGACCAGCGCGCACAACAGGTAAAGCCCCCAGGCATCGCCGTTGCGCAAGGCGTCCCACAGCGTCATCGCCATCACGACCAGAAACATCACCAGCGATGCCGCGCCGGTATACAGCCCCAGCGACACGAAAATATTGTGCGGGTGCTGGATCGGTACCCCGCCCGTCAGGGTCTGGGTCGTGTAGAAATCGACACCGCAGCCTAGCATCCAGCCACAGCGACGCCATTCACCGGTCATGATTTCAAACAGCTCGATGCGGTAGGAATCACCCCTGACCATCAGCAGGGCTACCCACTGCTCATCCTTGACGAACCAGAAGGCTGCCGCCGCCACGACGCCCAGCGCCAGCAAGGCCACTATCGTGCGCAGCGGAAAACGGTACAGCGAGTAGGCGGTGCAGACGGCAAACAGAACGGCGCAGCCCACCAGCGCAGTACGCGTCTGCACGACAAAGGCGGTTATCACCAGGGTAACGAGAACGGCGCAGACAGCCTCGATCCAGCGACGCTCTCTTGCCCACAACGGCATGGCCAACGCAAGGCTGCAGACCAGCCAGGCACTGGCGTAGATCACGTTCTCCATTCGCCCCGGCAGAATCGCCACACGCTGGCCGAACTCGAACTGCCCGGTCACCCAGCTGCGAATGCTGCTGAGCAGGATGTACAGGCATAGCGCCCAGAACATGCTGCGCACGAATACGCCGCGCCTGAAGAAACCGCTATCGGTAATCGCGGCCACGACAAAGACAAACAGACTGACGTAGATGATGTGCTTGTAATACTGGAACTCCTGCGCCTGTAACGCAGGGACCAGAAAGCACGCCATGAACACCGCCCACGCAATACCCAGGGGCTTGGCAAACACGCCAGCACCGCGGTACTTGATCAGGAAGAAAAATCCCGGCAGCGCCGTTAATGCGTAAAACAGATTGTTGGTGATCTTGGCCGAAGGGTTGAGGATGAAACTCAGCAGGAAGATGACGATGGCAGCCGTGAAGTACTGCTGTACTTTGCTGCCGGGTACTCTTATCGGGTCAACTGACATTATTAAGCAACCAACCTGCTATTAGGCCAGCGAGCACAGCGACGAGCAGCTTGACGCGATCCCGACGTTTGCGACGCTGTTTGTCAAGCCGCTCCTGCGGCACCTCCACGTGCTCACCAAACCCGGTGTGCAACACGGCATCATTTTCCAGAATCAGAGCGTAACGGTTTTGCGCAGCGAATAATTGTGAAAGTTTCTTCTCGCCACCGTGCCCGGCATAAGGCGCATGCTGCTGGTAATCAGCCAGGCGACGCAGCCCGGGATTGAAGGAAAAACCCTGCCATTCCGGCTTGTGCGAGCCCAGTTTGTAAAACGGGATGCCTTCTACCACTTCACGCTCGTTCAGGTAAACGTAAGGGCTGTGAATGCGCAGATCGTGATTGTAGCTGCGCAACCAGACCTGCAAGGCCTGGGGGTCGTGTTCCAGCAGCGTCATCGACTCTTCGATGAAGTGCGGACGGTAGAAATCCCAGTCGTCTTCGCAATGGAACACCCAGGACGTTTCGATCAGCGAATAGGCCGCATCGACAGAGCGCATCTGCCCCAGCTTGGGGTTGTTGATGATAAAGCGCGTATGCGGGTGCCAGTGTTCGGGAATGCAGGCCTGAACCCGGTCATCGCCGGAGTCTTCGGTAATCAGCACGTGGCGTATGGGCGCAGTGTTGAAATGGTCGAACGTTTCCAGGGTGCGCTTCAACAGGTCGAATCGACCACAACTGGTGACGACCAGCGTAATGTCGCTGTTTTCGCTGAATACCATCATTCGTTCCCAATCATTGAATATTCATAATTCCCTACCATCCCAATCGTGACCGCAGGCGATCGATCCAGCTCGCCGCCGGCATGCTGCGCAGTGGCGCATGCATGGCGTCCACGATGGCTTTTCCAAGGGCATGGAATGTAAAGCGTTCCTCGACCAAAGTCTGCCCATTACAGGATATTTCACTGGCCAGTGTGACGTTATCGCGCAATTTCGCCAGCTTTTCGCGAAGCTCGGGAATATCGCGATAGAGCACGATGTTGTGCATGTCGACAAAGCCCAGCGCGCGGTTTTCTTCAGCACCCTGATCGAAGGCAAGCAGCACGCAGCCGCACGCCATGGCCTCGAAATTCTTGATCATGTACTCGCCCATGCCCACGTCGGCACTGACGAAAAAACGGATGCGGTTCAGGGTGTCGCAATACTCTTCGCCGGACTTGGTTCGCGTGACGAGCAGATTCTCGACCTGACCCAACTCGTCCAGCAACGCCTTGCGACCGCTGTAGGCAACGCTGTTGGTGCTGCCCACGAAGGCCAGTTCGATGTCACGCTCGCGTGACTGCAACTGCAACAGGCTCTGGTCATAGCCCTTGGGCACGAACACGGCGTCGAAACCTTCCTGACGCAGACGCTCGCTGACCATGAACCCCGAACAGATCACCCGCGCCCAGGGCAGCTTGCGGTAGTGCGCGCTGAACTTGCCGGTGTATTTGCACGGGATGTAGTTCTGGTAGGCATCGTGTTCGAGGATGACCAGATTGGGAATCGTGCGGATGAACCCGACCTGACGCACTTCCTGCTTGAAACGCAGGAAAAACACGATCCGGTCATAGCGGCTGACGTCCACCTCTCGACGGAAATAGCCACGCAGGTTTCGTTGCTCCACAGAGCTCAGCCAGCGCACTTCGCATTCACAATGTGCGGCGATGCCGTCGTAGAGACGGTCCAGAATCGCACGCTGCTCTTTCTGGACCAGCAGTAGAACTTTCATGGTTTTCCTTGCAGTACTGCGCCTGCTGAATCAGAGATCACGGCTGCACCAGAACAACTCGTGTCGTCGCACCGCCTTGCGGAAGAATTCGTTTTCGCCCTCGGCCGGCCAGTGACGACCGGCCAGAATACGCTGCAGCGCACGGCGCACACGGCGCTTGAACGGCATCGGCGGCAGCAGGTCATGCATCATGCCCAGTGCCATGGCCTTGTCACGTTGCGCGGCAACCGACAATTGAAGGCTGTACGGCACCAGCGGCAACGCGGCATCGAATACCGGTGGCAGGCTAATGCCGCTGTAGGCATCGCCCATCGGCCAGCGGTCGTTGTCGTGCAAGTGGTTGGCATAGCCGAGCACCACGTCCGGCTGCCATTCGAGCCCGAGCAAGGCTTCGCGCACTGCAGCCTGGGCGCAGATGTGATCGGGATGGGGGTCGATGGCAGGATGCGGCATCACCACAACCTGCGGCCTGGCTTTGAGAATCAGCGCGCGCAGGTCGGCGAGCAGGTTATTCCAGGTCGGCTGACCGTTGTCGCCGGGCAATGGCAGGGTATTGAACTGGCGGAACAGGCGGGTATCGGTCAGATCCGCCTCCCGCGAGCCCACTGGCGTATCCGGCGCAGCCTGCATGGCGGGCAGTTGCAGGCAGAAATAGCCCAGTTGCACACACTGCGACTCGGGCACCCCGCCCCATCGCGCCACGGCGATACTGTCCCAGGCCCGCAAGCGGCCTTTCATGCGTGCGGCTTCGGCACGCTCCATGCCCATCTGCCGATAATGCTCGGCCTCGATCTCACCGGCGGTCAGCGTGATGATCCACGCCTCCTCGGCCTGGCTATAAAGCCCGAACGCGGCCAGCTCGGCATCATCGGCGTGCGGTGCGATGACCATGACACGCTGTTTTCGCGCATCCGGCTGGCGAAACAGCCAGAGCCGTGGCGTACCGGCAAGACGGCAGCAACGCCCGCGCAGTTTCAGCACACCTGCGGCCAGCGGCTCGGCAAGCCCGGTCAGGTTCAGATAACGCACACCGCAGACGCCGCGCTCGAACGCCTGCCGGTCGTTCATGCCCTGACCTTGCAGCTCGACCACCGGATCGAGAAAACGTCCGAGCCAGGTGCTTTTGACCGTCAGCGCCAGTATCAGCGTTTCGTCGCCATTCAGTTGCACAGCGGGGTCGATCAGCAGCGTGCCATCGTCGAGGCGGACACCCGGCACTTCGCTGTCGGCAGCAAAGTTGTACTGGTAGTCGTCAGACGGTGAATAGAACAGATGATCGGCGAACCAGGCCTCATGAGCGACCCATGCGCAAACGGCCAGCACCGGGGCCAGCCACCAGGCCACCAGCACGCCAACAGCAATCAACAGGAGCAGCCCACCCAGCAACGCCAGCCGCTTGTTACGGCGATGGCGCTTGAGCAATTGCTGCTTGCGACTCAAATCTGGAACACCGGAACGGGGTTGCACCATCGGTCCTTGTACTCGCGGTCGGCACGACCGAAGGAAAAACGCAGTGATTTGCCCAGTGCGCGGGCGTTCTCCCAGGCGGACTGGGTATTGACGAAGCTCAGCACGCTGCCCGGACTGAAATCACGGGTTTCCGGATCAACACCGCCGTTGACGTACTCGATGCTGACCCACTGCGGCGCTTCGACGCGATACACCAGTTGAATGGCAATCGGCGCATCGTTGAGAAACACCACCGAACCGATCAGCAGCTCGCGCAACAGCTCGATGACCTCGGCCTTGTGCCGGGCGCCGGTCGCTTCGAAGCCCCAGCGACGCTGAAACAGATCGCAGTACATACTCGCCAGTTCGGCGCTGCTGAACTCGCTGACAGGCCTTACCGTACCGCCGGCCTCCTCCAGCAAACGAAGCTCACGACGCTGGTTGTAACGAAACTTCTTGGACAGTTCTTCAGGCGTGCGCGCCATCGCCAGGGATTCGGTCTGTGGCTTGAAGGTACTGATGCGGCCTTCGTTGAGCGAGGACACATAGCGGGCACGATGCCGGACCGGCACCTCGATATCGTCGGCCACCGGCAGAATCAGCTCGGCATTACCCAGATCGAACAGCCCTTTCTTGCCGTGACGCTTGAGTTCGTCCTTGGACAGCGCCAGCGAGCGCCCCCAGGTGGCAATCGCCGCCTTGACTTCACCGCCCTGCTCCCAGGCCAGATAACGCACAGCGATGCCGGAAAAGGCAGACAGACGCGCGACCACCAGCGGATGAGTGGCGACGCTGCCGCCAAACCGCTGCCAGGCCTGCTCGTAGGCAGCCGCATCGATCTGCACCCAGCCACGCTCGCGCCAGCCCTTGAATCGATTGAGCATCAGGCCCCCGCTGTCAGGCTGGAGACTTGTGGCAGACGCCAGAAGACATTACGTACCGCGTGATCGGAGAAGCGTTCGCGCAAGCGCAACAGCATGCGCTCGGCACAGTCCTGACGTTGTTCGGCATCCAGGCCGGCCATGTGCACCAGGCCGTGTGCCAGGCTATGCACGTCACCGAGCGGGAACAGCAGGCCAACGTCTTCGACCACTTCCTTAGCGCCGCCGCATGAGGTTGCAACCAGCGGTACACCGGCGACCATCGCTTCCAGCAGGACCATGCCGAACGGTTCATGGTCCGAGCTCAAGGCGAACACATCGAAGGCCTTGAAGTAGCGCCGCGCCTCAGGCACTTGCCCGAGGAAAAGCACCTGCGGGCCGATGCCCAGCTCCAGCGCCAGCGCCTTGAGGTTTTCTTCCAGGCGACCCTTGCCGAGAATCACCAGTTGGCTGTTATCCGGAAGATCGGGCAGCGCTTCGGCAAAACCGCGCAACAGCGTGGCCTGATCCTTGTCGGGATGCAGACGTCCCACATTGGCGACGATCCAGGCCGACGCCGACAGGCCCAGCTCTGCGCGGGCGCCTTCAGCGGAAAACTGACTGCCCTGCAGTTGCTCGACATCGATCCGGTTGTACAGGGTCTGAATGCGCTCGGCCGGCCATTTGGGCAGGCTGCTGCGCATGTCGTCGCGAACCGCGTCGGAAACACCGAGCAGGCTCAGGCGCTTGCGAAACAGGTTGGCGAACAGCTTGCGACTGCGCCGGCGGTAATCGCCGAACGCATGGTGCACACCGATCACCGGCAACTTCGTCGCCAGTAGGGCGATGTACACCGGCTTGAAGCGGTGCGCAATGCAAAAGCTGAACGAGCGCGTCGCCGCGATCCTGCGCAGGTCACGGATGGCGCCCAGCTTCAAGCCACGAATGGCACTGGAGCTGTACTCCATGAACAGCACTTCGTCCGAACCGCAGTCGGCGACGACTTCCGGGTCGGCGGCGCCGGTCAGAAACACCGTCGTTACCCGGTAGCCCTTGCCGGCGAACAGGCTGGCGTATTGCCGTGCGCAGTCCAGAAACGGCCCGTCATAGCCGTGACAGAATTGCAGTACGTGACGTTCAACCGAGCGTGTCATAAGCCTCGACGCCCTCTTTTACCACCAGGATGTCTTCCATGATCAGGTACTCGAGATCCGAGCCGAAGAACATGTTCAGCGCATCGGTCGGCGAGCAGATCATCGGTTCGCCACGGCGGTTCAGCGAGGTATTCAGGGACACGCCATTGCCGGTCAGGTTTTCCAGCGCTTTCATCATGTCGTAGTAACGCGGGTTGTATTCGCGCTTGAGCACCTGAGCACGGGAGGTGCCGTCTTCATGGACGACTTCCGGAACGCGGGTTTTCCACTCCTCGGCCACTTCGAAGGTGAAGGTCATGAACGGCGCCGGGTGATCGATCTTGATCATCTGCGGGGCGACGGTGTCGAGCATCGACGGGCAGAAAGGCCTCCAGCGCTCGCGGAACTTGATCTGATGGTTGATGCGGTCGGCCACGCCGGTGACGCTCGGGCAACCGATGATGGAACGACCGCCCAGCGCGCGCGGACCGAACTCCATGCGCCCCTGGAACCAGGCAACGGGGTTGCCCTTGACCATGATCTCGGCAATCCGCTCCGGCGTGTTGTCGATCTGGCGCCAGACCGGCTTGCTCGGGTGACGGGCACAGGCTGCAATCACGTCTTCGTTGCTGTACGCAGGGCCGAGGTAGACGTGTTCCATCTTCTCGACCGGCACACCGCGGGCGTGCGATACATAGGCCGCAGCGCCCACCGCCGTACCGGCATCGCCGGACGCAGGCTGCACGAACAACTCTTTGACTTCAGGGCGGGCGATGATGCGCTGGTTCAGTTTGACGTTCAGCGCACAGCCACCGGCGAAAGCGATCTTTCCGGTTTCCTTGAGAATGTCACCCAGGTAGTGATCCATCATCTGCAGCGCGAGCTTTTCGAACAGCGCCTGCATGCTTGCGGCGTAGTGAATGTAGGGCTCGTCGGCCACGTCGCCAACGCGTTTCGGGCCGAGCCATTCGATCAGCTTCGGCGAGAAGTAGAAGCCCTTGCCGTTCTCTTTATAGCGACGCAGGCCGATGACGTTGGCCAGCTCGGTATTGATGATCAGCTCGCCATTCTCGAAGGCCGCCAGACGCGAAAAGTCATACTTGCTGGCATCGCCGTACGGCGCCATGCCCATGACCTTGAATTCGCCGTCGAGCATCTCGAAACCGAGGAATTCGGTAATCGCGCCGTACAGGCCGCCCAACGAGTCCGGATCGAAGAATTCCTTGATCTTGTGGATCTTGCCGTTTTCGCCATAGCCGAAGAAGGTCGTGGCGTACTCACCCTTGCCGTCGATACCCATGATCGCGGTTTTCTCGGTGAAACCGGAGCAGTGGTAAGCGCTGGAAGCGTGGGCCAAGTGGTGCTCGACCGGCTCGATCTTGATCTTTTTCGGATCGAAGCCCAGTTGCTCTAGGCACCAGACGATCTTGTTGCGGTAGCGCTTGTAACGGCGATTGCCCATCAGCAGCGCATCGAGGGCGCGATCCGGCGCGTACCAGTAACGCTTGGCGTAATGCCAGCGGGCCTTGCCGAACAGGCTGATCGGGGCGAACGGAATCGCGACCACGTCGACGTCCGAAGGCTTGATGCCTGCCTGTTCCAGACAGAACTTCGCCGACTCGTAGGGCATGCGGTTCTTTGCGTGCTTATCACGAACGAAGCGCTCTTCTTCGGCCGCTGCTATCAGCTTGCCGTCGATATAAAGCGCTGCGG
The DNA here is from genome assembly GCF_900103225.1 of Pseudomonas congelans. Classification (GTDB taxonomy): domain Bacteria; phylum Pseudomonadota; class Gammaproteobacteria; order Pseudomonadales; family Pseudomonadaceae; genus Aquipseudomonas; species Aquipseudomonas congelans. Next base: position 169,536 of record NZ_FNJH01000004.1, read on the forward strand.
AAGGATCATGGCTAAGGGCGCCGGACAGGCCAAGGATCGTCAATGCCACTAGTGTCTAGCCTCTTTAGTCTGCATGCAGGCGCAGGGCGCCCGAGAAAAGGTGTGCCCCCGCACAGCGGGCTGAGGGCAGCTAAAGGGCGGGATTATAGCGTAATGACCACGGATTGGCTCGACGCGCTGAAATGTCACTGAAGGCCGCCCGCCAGACGGTGTACGAAACGTCTTTTTCGTCACACCCCATATTTATCTATAACGTCGCGGCTGGTTGCGTCTGATTAATTGAGGCCTTCAGTCACAGCCCCCCGAGGCCGTTGATCAAACCCTCAGCGCCTAACGCAATGGAAAGCCTGTCATGACGCAAACACCCCCTCTGAATTTCAACCTTTCAACCCTGACCCCTGTACCGGTGACGCCCGTCGATACCTGGCCTGGCGCGTCCGCGTCACTGAAAAGGCTCGATGAACTGCGCACCCTTCTGGCCAGGGAACTGGACGCGTTACCCCGACCTGGCGAAGCCTTGCTGAGCGCCCTCGAAGGCACCGACGTGTCCGAGCGCGAACTGGAAATCTTCAGCCTGTTGCAACAGATCGACGACTACTGGAGCGCCCCGGGCGAAACCGGTGAAAGCCGCCGGGATCGACTCGTAGCGGCGTTACAACGGGCCCTGCACGACGAAGCCCGCGTCAGGATTCACGAGCGCGATCTCGACAGTGGCTACCTGGCCTGTCTGCCCGAGTCACCCGATCAGGCACAAGACTCCGCGCTTGCCTGCTCTACGGTACGGGTGCAACTGCACGACGACGAACAGATTGAAATGGCCGGTGTGCTGGTGATTTCCGAGGGTCAGGGGCGCACGTTATTGATGCTGCCGGGGCTCGGAATCACCGGCTTTGCCACACAGGCCATGATGATCACAAGCCTTGCGCAGTGGCTCAACACACCCGGGCTGCGCGATGCGCTGCTCAGCAACGCGGAACGACAGCATCAGGACCGGCTGGCCGAGATACTGCAGGACGCCGACCTGTATCTGGAACCCTTCACGGCTGCCGACGTGCACTTGCAGCCCGTCACCACGGCACCGTTCATTCACGCGTTCGACCGGTTGCTGAACAAACAGCGCAACGACATCCGTTACGCCTGCGAACAGCCCGGCATGGCGGATCGGCTCAAGCGTCAGTCGCTGATCCAGCAAGCCATCGACATGCCTGGCCTGCTGGGCCCGGCCGCCATGCTCGAGCTGCGTGAACTGACCAACAGACAACGTCAGTATCAGCGGGACTTGCCCGAATGGATGAAGATCGCCAGCGCGGCTGACCTGCAGACCTATGCCCTGCACCTGCAACACTACGACGCGGCGCATGCAGCAATGCTCAGCGTACTGGGCAGCGCGGCGTCGCCGGAGCGGTTTGCCGACATGCAGTTGCGCACGCGCCTGGCCAATGACCTGGGCCACGATCTGGACCCTCGGGCCTTGATCATCGACACCCGGCGCACGCTGCCATCGACGAGCGAGACCTATCGCGTGACGCTGCCGCTGACCGAACTGGCACTCTATGGCCTGCATCCAGGTGACGAGACAGCGGGCTCGGACTTCCTCGAGCAGACGCTCATCACCCTCGATGGCCAGCCGCTGGATGCAGCCTATTCGGCCTTGAGCCCGGCCTACCTTGCCCGTGTGATTGACGAACTCGATCTGCGCGCGGTGTTTGGCACGTTTCAGCGCGACGCCTACCAACAGGAACACAACCAACAGATGCTGCGCGCACTGGCGCGAACCCGACTGACCACGCTCGGCTGGGCGGCGAAGATGCAGGGGCATATCCAGCCCGATGATTTTGCCATTGTCGCAGCGCTGACCAACAAGGCAGCGGATGCGCCTGATCCCACGTTGCGTGTGCAGCAGATCAAACTGAATGACCGCAACGTGATGGCCAGATTGCTGGTGTTTCGCAAGCAGGACGCTCAAGTCCGGGCGCAGCGGCTAGTCATGGTCGCCGTCGAGGCGCCTGGGCAGCAGTATTTCAAGGCCTTCGACACCGAGACCCACCTGCTGCATGAGCTGATCGGCTGGACCGCATCGCCCGTAATGACGGCCTGGCTGCTCGATCAGGTAGAGGTCGCTGCCCGCCCGGAACTGGCCGCGCAACTGGCGGCCCTGCGCGAGAAACCGCAGCCCGCAAAGAACTTTCTGCAATTCATCGATCACCCCGACTGCGAGACGGCGTTGCGCAGCTTTACCGACGAGCAGACCCGCGTATTGCTCTCCGAGCAGGCGCGCCATACTCCGGACTGGTACCTGCGCGCCAGCCGCGCCCAACGCCGGGAACTAATGGCCCTTGAACACGCCATTGATGGCGCGCTCGGCAACTATAAGGCCCAACCGCACACCGGCGTTCAATCGTTCAAGGACTACCTGCACCAGCGTGCCAGCCAACAGATAGGCAAACTGCTGGGCGTGCCTGCAGGTACGGTAGACCCCGATCTGGTCGTGATAACCAGCGAACGCGAAACGCTGACCTACACCGACATGCTGCTCAAAGGCTACGACGACAGTATCGATCCCTTGAGGACTTCAGCAGCCACCGACGCCACGTTCAGCGGCCCGCCGGGTATCGACCTGAGCGCATTGTCACCTGCTGCTGTCGCTGGCTCGGTGCGCGGCCAGTGGCTGGCGGACGAGTACATTGCGCTGATCAGAAACACCCTGCTGAACAGCGAAAACGATGGCTACGCCTACCGTCGCCAGTGCAGCGTGATGATCACCCAACTGCAGATGAAGGCAGCTGCACTGCGCAGTCTTCTGAAAGGTCATGTCGAAGCCGCGCAGTATGTCTGGCTCAAGCAATCACTGGATAACGCGCACCTGAGCGATTTGGCTTCACGCGAGCAATATCCCCTTTACCCCCTGCAAGTACATGTGGACAAACCCCTGATCGCCTCGGGACTGACCGATGTCGATCAACTGGTTATCCCCAGTCCGCTGTTGACTCACATCGAAACCGTTCAGGGCTGCCTGATCATTTTGCCGACACAGATCCGTCACGCCGCGCTGCTTTATACGCCGCAGGCACCTGACGGTATCGAATTCCGTCTGTTCAGCGACTTCGTAAACTCGCTGAACAGCGAAGGGATGATCGATTACTACAAGGATCGCTGCCGCATCAAGGCCCGCCGGACCCTGTCGTTCTTCCTGCGGGACATGCAGAGGGGCAACGCCAACAAGCCTCCGGTCATCCCCAGGGCATTCATTTCAGACTTTGCCGATACCTGTTTCAACCGGCCACTGGAGCGCCGGTTGCGTGATGTGGAAGAAACCACCACCGGCCGCCACGACATGCTGGCCAAGCTGATCTGGGTCAGTGTCGAAATCATTGCCACGGCCCTGACCCTGCCCTTCCCGCCGGCAAGCTTTGCGGTGGGCAGCCTGATTTCATTGCATGACAGCAGTCAGGCACTGGCCGCGCTGAGCGCGGGCGACCGGGAGCGCGCCACGAGCTACATGCTGTCGGCACTGCTCAACGGCCTCGGTGCAGGCAGCGATTTGCTGGTGGGTCTGAAAGGACTGGGCGTTTTGCATCAGCTTGAGAACAGTCAGCATTCGACCCCGGTGCTGCGCTCGCTCCAGCGCCAGCCTTCGCTGCCACGTTACGAGGATCTGTACCCGGTAGAGCTGCAAGAGCAGGTATTCCTGCTCGGCAAGCCCAATGTCCACGGGCATGCTGCGGTTTTCCAGGCGTCCCATGTCGCCTCGGCACCACCGCTGGCAACCGGTCAGTTCGCTGCACGAGAGACAGGTGGCGCCTGGCAGCCGCTTTTCCCGCTGCCACCGGCCGCGAAGCGCGTGCCATCGGGTTTGCGCATCGATCTGGCCGTCGACATTTCGCTGGATAACGTGCCACGCATCGCCGATGGTCACGCAAAAGGCGTGCAGGCGATCAATGGAAAACACTACATCCAGCTGTCAGACCGGGCCTTTGAAGTTCAGTACGACGCACACTTGCGTTACTGGCAGATCATCGACCCGGCCAATCCGTTCGCCTTCTTCGGCAAACAGCCGGTTCGCCTGAATGATCAGGACCAGTGGCTGCTCGTCGAACGGCAGCGCCTGCGCGGCGGCGGGCTTGACGCTCCGGGCACTTATCGACCGCTGCCTGAGGAAGCCAGCGCCAGCTCGCTGAACACCTTGGGCGACTACGAGATGCCGGGCGACATGCGTGCGCACCTGGACATCGTCATCAACAAGGAAGTCTTCGATCCGACCGGCGCAGGCCTGGAAGTCTATTTCGAAACGTATTTCACCGAGGTGCGCCAGACCTTCACCGCGCGCCGGGAAAAACTCTATCAAGACGCCCTGGCTTTTTTTGCCGGTTTCACGCCGCTACCCAGGCCGAACCTGCCCGCCTATGGCCTGCCCGGCAGCGTCGACACACTCATCAAGCACATCTTCAGCCACAGTAACGGGCTGGTGTTCAGCGAGGCCCCGAAGTCAGTGGCCAGCAAGCGTCTGCTGCTGCTCAACATGCCCTTGCTCGCAGAGCAGCGTGTCGAGGTGCTGTACATCGAGCACCTGCTGACCGACAAACACCTTCGCAAGCTGGCCAGGTATCGCCAACTGGGCAAAAAGAGTCGCTCAGGCTCTCGTGAGCTCAAGTACTACCTGCAAGAGACCAATCGTGGCGCCCTGAATAACGCCAGCAGCGAATACGATTACTATCACCTGATCAAGACAGCCCACCGTTACGGTATCGAGGTTCGCCCGTTCAGTTCCTCGATCAGCTATCCGTTTATCGGCCATACGGTTCTGGCGGCTGCCGATGACCCGACCTCGGCCATGAAAATGAGCAATTTCTTCGGCCACAACGTTATGAATCAGGACATCGAGCCGGCCTCCGCCAGGCGCTGGGTGGCACTGCTCGACCAGAAGCTTGCCACCACACACGATCAAGTGCCCGGCATCGCTGAAATGCAGGGCGCAGTCAGTGTGCATGTTCAGGACATCCCCGCCGGACGACCGACCCGCATCAGGCAAGGCGCGAGTGGTGCGCCTGAAAACACGCCGACCCACTGCGACTTCACCATAGCGTTTGCCGATCCGGCGCTGCCCGCCGGACCGCTGCCCCCTGCCACTGCTCTGGATAACCTGTTGATTCGCGAGCTGGGCGACCCGGCCGCGATTACCGAGGGAGAGCGCTGGGCGGGCGAGTACGGGTTTGTCCTTGACGAAAACGATACCTGGCTGCGCGTGGAACCTGATGACTGGAGCGCTGACAGAGCAATGACGGCCATCCAGCAATCGCTGACCGATGCCACCTACGAAATGCCGCTGGACACCAGAACAACGCTGCATCGCCTGGCGAACTTCGAAAAGAAGGGGCTCGATATGGAGTATTTTTTTGACGACATCGAACTCGATACCGTGCGCAATACATTCGACCTGCGGCGCAAGAATCTGCAACAGGACGCCGCCAGGATCAGTGCAACTCAACTGCCGCCTCGCCCGACGTTACCCGCCATCGAACCTCAGACAAGCACCGCCGGATTGCTTGAGACCCTGTATCGCCATACTGAAGGCCTGGTTATTGGCGAGTCACACTCTTCGATCGCCAGCAAAAAGCTGATTATCGACAACCTGCCGTTGCTGTCGCAGCAGAACGTCAAAACGCTGTACATGGAGCACCTGTTGAGCGATCTGCATCAGGCAGACCTGGATCGTTTCCTCGAAACGGGGCAGATGAGCAAAACCCTGCTGCATGACCTGAAAACCCTGGACCGCGGGCATCACACCGATCCGGACGGGGTCTACACCTTCGAACGGCTGATCATCAGGGCGCGGCAGCAGGGTCTGGAGATTCGCGCCATCGATTGCGCAAGCAGTTACCACCTCAAAGGCCTCGCCGAGGAAGAGCCCCTTACCCGCCAGCAAATGATGAATTACTTTGCCTCGCGCACAATCCGCAGGCATCAGGACGTAATGGGGTCACACAAGTGGATAGCGCTGGTCGGCAACAGCCATTCCAATACCTACCAGGGCGTCGTGCCCGGTATTGCCGAACTGGAAGGCGGGATCGGCCTGCGGGTCGTCGATGTGGCTCCGGGGCATTCGAAGGGCATAACGCTGGATCCGGGGGAGCTCGTCTCGGGTCGCATAGCGACTAAAAAGGTCTACATCAAAGCTGATTATCGGGTGGAGATGGAAGTGCTGCGTGCACAGTCAGCCAGGCTGCCGAGCACCGAGAAACGCCTCTCCAGGCCGGGAATGTTTTTGTTACAGGAGGGTGAAGGCGACCTGCAAACCATCGTCCATCGCGCACGCGACACCTGGATTCACCACACACCGGTGCTGCGCAATGCCGAAGGCAAGCTGTACATCGAACGTCTGCGCTGGCCGAGTATCCACCTCAAGCCCTTCGACGACATCGATGCACTGGTGGCGGCACTCGAAGCGATGAACCTCAAACGCGCTACCTGAGGATGCGGACGCTCTGCGTCACACAGAGAACGTAGAGCGTCCAGAACCGAATGACGAGAGTCTGCACCTACCGATGAGCGATCCGCGCTGGCAAGAGAGTCAGCTGGGCTCAGTCTGTCGCGAGCTTCGGCAAGCGCTGTTCCAGCAACTGGTGCAGCGCGCTCTGCGCGGGCCAGTTGCGCATGAAGCGGGCCCGGTCCCGGGCGTAGGCCGCCGCGAATGACGATTGCGAACTGTGCTGCTGCATGGCGTCCAGGTCGATCATCGCCCAGCGATCCACATGCCAGAACAGGTTATGCCCCTTGAAATCACCGTGGCTGATGCGCGCCTGGATAAGCTGCGCGAAAAGCCGATCCAGCGCCAGCAGTTCGACCTCTGGCGCATCACCGCTTTCCACATACGCAGCAAAGCGTTCGATGATGTCCGGTCCGTCGATGAATTCGGTGACCAGCCAGGCCTTGCTGCGCAAACCGAGAAAGCGCTTTTCCTGCACTGCCAGCGGTTTGGGTGTCGCGATGCCGAGGAACATCAACCGGTTGCCTTCACGCCACGAATGCCAGGCCCTGCTGGGGCGCCAGAAACGCTTGAGCCAGTGGCTGAAGTTCTTGATGTTGTAGCGCTTGATGACCAGCGTACGACCGCTGACTTCGACACGACCGACACTCGCAGCGCCCCCGGTCTTGTACAGGTGGCCCTTGTCGAGCAAGGCATCCGCCTGACTCAGCACCGGCAGCATCGCAGGCTCTTCTTCACGACGGATGGCGCGGAATACCGAAGCGCTGTCCTCGACGCTGAACAGACTGCAGTCGCGCACGGTCTTGCTCATGAAATCCTTTAACCGCCAGCTGCGAACCTTGTCGATCTGCTTTTGCAGCGCTTCCATCGGCAAACCATGTTCGGCATTGCTCAACAGGTAATAAACCAGCAGCTCTTCAGTGAAAGGTTCGAAAGACCTGGGCAACTGGGCAAAGAACACGCCGAGGTTTTCCAGCACCTTTTGCCGGGACAACGGCGTACCAGCCTGCTCAGCGCGAATGCCGGCGCCATCGATCAGGTACAGCTGCCCGTTGTGGCGCAGCAGGTTGTCCAGGTGCAGGTCTTCCTGCCACAGGCCTTTTGCGTGCTGCCGGGCAATAGCCGATAGCGCCTCGCCGAGCACCGCTTGCTGCTCGTCTGCCAGCGGTGGCAGGTGCTGAACGGCGTTCCAGGCATCGCCCAGGCTTGAGGCCTGCTCCAGAAACTCGAACAACAGCCAGCCACCCTCGCCGTCCTGCAGACCGTCGGCCAGCAGCAGCGGTGTGGTCAGGCCTTGCTCGGCAAGCAGCCTTACTCCGGCCAGCTCACGCTGAAAGTGCCGGGCCGCCTTGTCGCCCACCAGCAGTTTTGCCAGCACCGGCCGGCCTCGCCAGACACCGGCCCCGACATAACGCTGCCCCGGCAACACACGCAGCAGGGTCAGCAATTGCAGTTCAGCCGATCCGGCAGCGTCGGCCAGCGTCAGGCTCATCGGCAACTCGGGGGTACGTCCGGCGGTCTTGAGTTCAGACAGGCGCATCAACGGGTCTCTTTATCATCGCGGTGTTGAAGGTCTCGTTTGTGAGCGCCGCGCTTGCCCAGACGCGCACTCCAGGCGTCGACCAGCAGGCTGTTCGGCGTGGCTTGCAGATAAGCCGCCAACAGCTCACGCCGATCCGTCTCATTCCACATAGGCGCACGGCGCAGCAGCGGTTCGAGGTCGCGGGCAAGGTCACGCTTGCCAAAGATCACCGGGCGGGTTTTTTCCAGGTCGATCAGTTGCGCCTTATACGCCGTACCGGCGGCCTGAAGAAAAATATGCTTGGGATAGAAGCAGCCATGCACCTGTCCGGCGCCGTGCAGCGTGCGCGCCAGCTGGCCGCAGGCGTGCAGTATTGCCTGACGCTGAGCGGCCTCCATGTGGTCCCACTGCTGCAACAGTTCGTCGAGATCGGTCCAGCCGTCCAGCGCACGCGTCATCAGGATCGCCCGACGCTCGCCGCCGACCTTGCGCTCACCGTAGAACACCGCCTGCAGCGCCGGAATCCCCAGCTTGCGATAGCGACTGATGTTACGAAACTCGCGCGAGAACGACGGTTCGCCAAACGGGTGATGCAACGTATGAGTCAGGTAATTGCTCTGGCGCTTGAGGTAAAACCCCTGACCGTCCAGGTCGAGGCGGAACACACTGCTCCAGCCGCCGCGTCCGGTATTGGGTTCATCGACCGCATCGAGTCTGATGTTCCAAAGCGATTCAAAATCAGCCAGGTTGTGACGCGCCAGTAAAGGCTGGTCGGCGCTGGCAATAAAAACGCTCATTCACGGCCCTCGAAAAAGCTGACGATATGTCGAATACGTTTTTTGTCGGAGGCGTTCAAACGCGTTCGCTGGCGGTATTGCAGGTAGAAGCGCAGACGCTGGGTGGCCGACAAGTGATACTTGGCGACCTTGTCCAGGCAGGCCAGATCCTTGGTGATCCGGTAGCGCAGCATGAAGCTCCACCAGAATGCGCCATTGGGGCAGTCGATGAAAAAAAGCCTGCCTTCGTTATCGACCAGCAGGTTGCGCCATTTCAAATCGTTATGTGTGAAATGGTTGTCGTGCATGATCCGTGTAAAGGTAGCCAACTGGCGGCTGAGCGCGTCGACCCAGTGGCGGTCGGCCAGTCGCGGGTCCTTGCGTTGCGCCAGCGCCGACAAGTCTTCAGTGTTCGGCAAGCCACGCGTGATCAGTGCGCCACGATCATACGCCGCGCCATTGCGCTCGAGCCCCCAGGCCACGACCTCTGCGGTGGGGATGCCCCATTTGGCGAAGCGCTTGAGGTTCTGCCATTCGGACTTGACCCTCGGCTTGCCCATGTAGCGACGCAGGCCCTTGCCCGCGCCCACGTAGCGTTTGACGTAGTAGTAAACTCCGCCGCGCTCGACGCGGATGACGTCGGACAGCGGGTCGCGGGTCAACTGCTGCCCTTGCAGGGCGAACACGGCATCCAGGCTACCGAATTCCTGCTCCAGGAAGGCGTACTCGGGCTCGAGCTTCCAGCCCGCCATCAGAGTGCGTCTCCGTAGCGCACTTTGCGCTGGTACAACTTGTCGGCTTTTTTATCCAGCCAGGTCAGTAATGCCGCTTCCTTGAGGAGGATTTCGCGCAACGGCTTCTGGAAATAGCCTTGGAGAAAACGCAGCTTGTCGCGACGGGTCAGGCCAATGTCCAGCGCCGAAAAATACAACGCGGCCAGGTCCTTGTTGCGCCAGCGCGGCGTGATCGCACGGCGGGTCTGGGCACGGTGCAGGTCAATGACCGACAGTTTGAAATCGTCAGCGGTCACCGGCTTGTCGGTGTGCAGCAGAAAATGGCAGATGTAGCAGTCGCGATGATTGACGCCTGCGCGGTGCATCATGCCGACCAGGCGGGCGACTTCGGCAATGAAGGCTCTTTTCAGACGCGGCTCGGGCGGCTCGTTACGCCAGTTGAGGCTGACGTCTTCGAGGCTGGTGGTCGGTGCCAGTTCTTCGGTGACGATGAACGAGTGCTGCGCGGCAGGGTTGCTGCCACGTTCACCATAGGCCACGGCGGTCATGGTCGGAACACCGACTTCGTGCAGACGCTCGATGGCGTCCCATTCCTTGCCCGCGCCCAGCACCGGTAGCTTGGCGGTCGCCAGGTTCTTGGCGATCTCGCCCCAGCCGATACCGCGGTGGATCTTGACGAAGTAACCGCGCCCGTCGACCTCGGTGCGCAGCGTGCGGCGCCCTTCCAGTTCGCGGTAGACCTCACCGCTCAGGCCTTCGACCTCGACGAACGCATCGCGCCCCGCCCACAGGCTCTTGAACGGCTCAGCAAGGAACAGCTTCATCAGTAGTGCTCCGCCAGAATCACGTCCGCAGCGTGTTGCGGCATGCTGTAAAGGTCTGCCGTGTCGGCAAAGGTCAGGCCATTGCTCGACCAGGCACTGCGTGCGGCATCGTCCTGAAGCATCTCCGACAGGTAGCGATTGAGCTGCGCCTGCTCGAACGGCTCATCCAGCACCCGCCCGCAATCGGCCTCGGCAATATAGTGAGCGTAACCACAGACCGCGCTGACCAGCACCGGCAAACCGGCAACCAGCGCTTCGAGCAGCACGGTCCCGGTGTTTTCGTTGTAAGCCGGATGAATCAGCAGGTCGGCACCCAGCAGAAAACGCGGAATATCGCTGCGCCCTTTCATGAAGGTCACCTGATCACCCAGGCCGAGCGACGCGCTCTGCAATTGGAATACTTTGGGGTCGTCCTGACCGATTACAAACAGTCGCGTGCGCTTCTTCAGCTCGGCGGGCAGAGCCGCGAGCGCCTTCAGGCTGCGATCCACGCCCTTGGTCTTGAAACCGGAGCCGATCTGCACCAATAACAGGTCATCGTCGGCAAGGCCGAATTCCATGCGAAAGCCTGCACGGATCTCAGGCGCATCCGGCGGCGCGCGGCGATCCTGGGAAATCCCCGGCGGCAGCAAATGAAAGCGCGACGGCGGGGTGTCGTAATGCTTGATGAACAGCGGCTGCTGCACCTCGGAAATCATCAACACCTGGGTTTTCGAGTCCCTGGCGAACACCGCGCGCTCGTAGTCGGCAAAGTGGCGATAACGGCCCCACTTGCGATACAGCGGGCTGCGCAGGTTCTGCGCCTTGTCCTCGAAGCAGCCGTCGGCGGCGTAATACACATCCAGACCGGGCATCTTGTTGAACCCGATCAGGCGGTCCACCGGACGTTTGGCCAGGTCCGCCTCCATCCATGCGCTGAGCTTTTCGTTGCGTCGATGATTGAAGAACGCCTTGACCGGCGCGACCAGCACCTCGAAACCGGGCGGCACATCGCCTTCCCAGATCAGGGTATAGACGCGGATCTGATGACCGCGCTGCTGACACTCCAGCGCGATGCGCATGAAGTCGCGTTGCAGGCCACCGAACGGGAAGTATTTGTAGAGTACAAAAGCCAGTTGCATCAGCCAGGTTCCTTTGCCAGCAACAGCGCGCCCAATTGGCTCGCTACTCGCTCGGGATTCAAGCGAGTGAAGCACATCGGCCACTCGCGTTTAAGGTCGAACCGGCGCTGATCGTCGGCGGTCGGTTGGTACGTGCATTTCTTTTGCAGGCACGGCGTGCAGCCCGGGTAGTCGCTGGCCAGATGCACCTGCGACTTGCCGTAAGCTCCGGTCAGGCCCGGATTGGTCGGGCCGAACAGGGAAATGGTCGGCACATCCAGTGCGGCGGCCAGGTGCCCGATGCCGGTGTCGACCGCGACACATGCCTGTGCGCTGGCCAGCACCCGCGCTACCCCTGCCAGATTCAGCTTTGGCAGCACGTGCGCATTGCTCAGACCGTCGGTAATACGCTCGGCGCGAGCCTTCTCTGCCGGATTGCCCCACGGCAACTGCACCTGCAGACCGCGCGCAGCCATCAATTCGGCGAGTTGTCGCCAGTACAGCTCGGGCCAGTGTTTGGTGTCCCAGGTCGTGCCATGCAGGAACAGCACGAACGGGGCCTGCAAACTGTCATTCAGGGTCGCCAGCGGCTTGAGACCGTAATCGCCCATGCCGGATGGCTGTGGATAACCGAGTGCCTGAGCGAACAACTGACGCAGCCGCTCGACCGCATGCTGCCCGCGTGCCACTGGAAAAGCACGATCATAAAAGCGACTGGCGACCGGCTCGCGTGCCGAATCCCGATCCAGACCGGCCACCGGTGCATCGACATAGCGTGTCAGCCAGGCACTTTTGAACAGGCCCTGCGCATCGATCACCAGATCATAGCGCTGTTCGCGCACCTGCTGTTTGAAGCGCTGCCACTCGCCGGATTTGAAGGTCTGCCAGAGGTGCTTGCGCCAGCGGCGAATCGCCACCGGGATCACTCTGTCGACCGCAGGATGCCAGGCGGGAATTTCCGCGAAGCCTTCCTCGACCACCCAGTCAAAGCGAATGCCGGGCAGCGCACGCGCCGCATCGGTCAGCGCGGGCAAGGCATGAATCACATCACCCAGTGAAGAGGTCTTGATCAGCAGTACCCGCAAAATCAGGCAACCTCCACCGGCGTGCTACTCAGGCGGCTCAGCGCCTGAGTCACGGCGTCCGGCTCAAGCAGACGCATGCAGTTGTAATGGCCGAAACGGCAAGTACGCTCAAAGCACGGACTACACTCGATGCCGAGTCGCACCACCTCGACTTCATCGGCCAGCGGCGGCGTGAAGCCCGGCGAGGTCGACCCGTAGACCGCCACCAGCGGACGGTTCAGCGCCGCGGCCACATGCATCAGGCCGGAGTCGTTGGACACGACGGCATCGGCGCACGACAGCAGGTCAATGGCTTCGGCCAGCGAGGTCTCGCCACTGAGGTTGACGGACTCCTCGCGCAGGCCGGGAATCAGCTCCTGACGAATGCTCTCACCGACCGGGTGATCCTTTTTCGAGCCAAACAGCCAGACCTGCCAGCCTTCGCGAATGCTCGCGTCAGCAACCTGTGCGTAATGCTCGGCGGGCCAGCGCTTGGACTCGCCGAACTCCGCGCCGGGGCACAGCGCCAATACCGGACGATCCAGAGTGAGGCCGAATTTGCTCAGTGCCGCATCGCGCGTGGTCGGGTCGATGCGCAGGCTTGGCCGCGGGTAAGGACGCGGCAACTCGACGCCCTTGTCGAAGGCCAGGGCCATGAAACGCTCGATCATCAGCGGGTAGCGCTGCTTGTCGAGGGTTCGCACGTCATTGAGCAGGCCGTAGCGAAACTCGCCGCGCCAGCCGGTACGTTTCGGGATACCGGCGAAAAACGGCACCAGCGCGGATTTCAGCGAGTTGGGCAGCAGGATAGCCTGATCGTATTGGCAAGCCAGGGACTTGCCGATCCGGCGACGGGTCGCCAGTTCCAGGGCTCCGTGCCCCAGCGGAAAACTGAGCGCAGCACGAACCTCCGGCATGCGCTCCAGTATCGGACGGCTCCATTCAGGGGCCAGCACGTCGATTTCGCACTCGGGATGACGCTGTTTCAGACACTGGAACAGCGTTTGTGCCATCACCATGTCACCGACCCAGCTAGGCCCAACGATCAGAATTTTCATGTTCTATCCAAAAACGACCAGAAACGATCAGGGAGGCCGATCAGACTGCGTGACGTTCCCACACAACCTGTCGCCTCCCTGTCATAGCTTTATAGAGTGTTGCAGCGGAATGTGGCGTTGCCGTGAGGCTCAGCTCAACCCCATCTGCGTCCAGATCCGCATCACTTCACGCCGCTGGGCATGAAACTGATCGCCGCTGACCACGCCTGCCTGCTTCTGCAAGGCCTGGCGATGTGCCGCCGAGCGATACGCCTTGTAGGCCTCGCGCAACAGGCCGGCATCCGTATCCGGCAGCAGTCCGGCCTCTTCAAGCCCTTCGAGAATCCGGATGTTGTCGGTGTATTGCAGCAGCGCGGGATGCTCTCTGGACCACGCCAAGGCGGCGTATTGCACCATAAATTCGATATCGACGATACCTCCGGCGTCCTGCTTGAGGTCGAATGGCACCGCCGCCTCGAAGGCATTGGCCGCCCTGCCGGCCGCTGTCACGCGGGTGCCGAGGTTGTCACGCATCTTGGCGCGCATCTCGCTGACTTCGGCGCGCAGCTTGTCCAGATCGCGTTCGCGCCCCAACACATCGGCACGGACTTTCTCGAATTGCTCGCCGACATCCCGGCTGCCGGTCATGACCCGCGCCCGGACCAGCGCCTGATGCTCCCAGGTCCAGGCTTCATTGGCCTGATAACGGGCGAAAGCGCCCAGAGAGCTGACCAGCAGACCAGAGGCCCCCGAAGGACGCAGGCGCATGTCGACGTCATACAACTGACCGGAGTTGGTTTGGGTGGTCAGCAAATGGATCACCCGCTGCCCCAGCCGAGTGAAGAACTGCGCCGTATCGATCGGCTTGGCACCGTCGGTCTCTGCCTCCAGATCGCCATCGTGAATGAACACCAGATCCAGATCGGAGCCATGCCCCAGCTCGATGCCGCCGACCTTGCCGTAGCCGACGATCACGAAACCCGGATCGCACAACGTGCCGTCCGGGCGTAAAGGCGTGCCGTGACGAGCCACGCTGTAGCGCCAGGCCAGCGCGAGCACCTGATCGAGAATCGCCTCGGCCAGCCAGGTCAGGTAATCACTGACTTTCATCAATGGCAGGCTGCCGGATATCTCGGACGCCGCGACCCGCAGGCTGTGCGCCAGTTTGAAATGCCGCAGGGCTTCCATCTGTTGTTCAAGGTCGTCCTCGGGGATACGGATCAGCCGCTCCCGCAACTCAGCCGCCAGTTCCGGGGCCAGCGGCGGATTGAACAGGCGCCCCTCGTTGAGCAACTCATCGAGCAGCAACGGGAAGCGTGCAATTTGTTCGGCAATCCACGGGCTGGCGGCGCACAGGGTCAGCAGTTGTCGCAGCGCGTCGGGGTTTTCCGTGAGCAGCACCAGGTACGCCGAGCGCCGCGCGACGGCCTCAACCAAGGGCAGCACGCGTTCCAGTACCAGGTCGGGCTTCTCATGTTCCACCGCCTGAGCCAGCAGACGAGGGATGAACGCGTCCAGCCGTTCACGGCTCAGACGCTGCATCGAACGCAGGTTGGGGCTGCTGCGCAGGTTGGCCAGATTTTTCAGCGCCTTCTCGGCGTCGACGAAGCCGGCCTGCGACAGTTGGCGGCCTGCGGCTTCTTCGTCCTGGGACTCCTCCCACAACGGCAGCCACTCGCCCCCCACCACCACTTCGTCATCTTCATCTTGCTCGTCGTCCGGGTCGGCGTCGGGGTCAGCAATGACCTGGCGGAAGTGCCAGGCCACACGGCCACGCCAGTACATCAGCCGTTCGTGAAAGGCCGCCCAGTCAGCGAAGCCCATGATCAGGGCAACACGCGCCTGATCCTGTTCGTTGTCCGGGAGCATCTGCGTCTGACGGTCGGCAATCGCCTGAATGGCGTGCTCGGTGTAACGCAGAAATTCGTAGCCCTCGCGCAATTCTTCGGTCACGGCCGAGGGCAAATAGCCCTGCCCCTCAAGGGTTTTCAGCACTTTGAACAACGGCCGCTGCTGCAGACTCAGGTCGCGGCCGCCGTGAATCAGTTGAAAGGCCTGGGCGATGAACTCCACCTCGCGAATGCCACCAGCCCCCAGCTTGATGTTCTCCGCCATGCCCTTGCGCTTCACTTCCTGCTGAATGAGCTGCTTCATGGTGCGCAGCGCTTCGATGGCCGAGAAATCCAGATAGCGGCGGTAAACGAACGGACGCAGCATCGCCAGCAGTTCGGCACCGGCAGCCTGATCGCCACCGACCACACGCGCCTTGATCATCGCGTAGCGCTCCCAGTCCCGGCCTTGGTCCTGATAATACTGCTCCAGCGCGTTGAAGCTGAGCACCAGCGCCCCGGAAGAACCGTAAGGGCGCAGGCGCATATCGACCCGGAACACGAAACCGTCGACGGTCACCGGGTCGAGCGCCTTGATCAGCCGCTGGCCCAGGCGAATGAAAAACTCCTGATTGTCCAGCGCACGCTTGGTGCCGACGGTTTCGCCGCCCTCCGGGTAGCCGAAGATCAGGTCAATGTCCGAAGACAGGTTCAGTTCGACCGCGCCGAGCTTGCCCATGCCCAGAATGACCATATGCTGGGGCTGCCCGGAATGACGTCCTGTCGGGGTGCCGAACTGCTGGCAATGCCGGGGGTATAACCATTGGTAAGCCAGATCGATCGACGCATCGGCCATGTCCGACAGGTCACGGCAGGTTTCGATCAGGTTTGCCTGACGGGTCAGGTCACGCCAGATAATCCGTACTTGCTGGCGTGCGCGCTGTCGACGTAGATTACGCCCCAGTTCATCCTCGCTGGCGGCGCTCGACAGCGCGTCGGCAAGCTGACCGCGCAATTGGCCGGCAGAGAAACTACGCTCCAGCTCGCCCGAGTCGGCCAGTTGCAGGAGCATCTGCGGATCTCGGCAGACTTGTTCGGTTACAAAATCACTGGCGGCGCAGACCCGGTCGAATGCTGCCTTTCGAGCCTCGGGCCAGGCTTTGAAAGAAGCCAGCGCGTCCTCGGACAAGGCAGTCAGCGCGGCCTGAAACATCTGCCGGGCGCGGGTGATCGATGGCAGCAGAATGGCCGGAAATTCGGCCAGTAAAGGTAGGCTCATGGTCTATCCTTGATCGGCGTGCAGACGCCCGTCCGTCGTTACGGCGAGACGCGTCTGCCAGCACCGCTTGTCGAACAAAGGTTATAAATTGCTGGAAAAATCAAATTAGAAGCATAAAAATCCGCTTTTTCCCTGCAAGATATTCAATAGCGATCAACAGTAACGTTTTAAGCTACACGACAACAGGAGCGATTGAGACGCTTCTCTGTAGTTTTACTACTGGGTCCGATACTCGGAGGGCTGAAATCGTCGTCGATTTGTAGTAAAACTACACGCCGCCGGATCCCACCCTCCGGTAATCCAAGAATTTATGTCGTCTGCCCACAAGGCCAGTCGCAAACTCAGGCAACCGATTCTGGAAGCCTTTCCGCCCTGGAGCAAGCCATGCAAGACCTCGATCCCGTCGAAACCCAGGAATGGCTGGACGCCCTGGAATCGGTTCTCGACAAAGAAGGCGAAGACCGCGCTCACTACCTGATGACCCGTTTGGGCGAGCTGGCCACCCGTAGTGGTTCGCAGCTGCCGTACGCCATCACCACGCCATATCGCAACACCATTCCTGTCACCCACGAAGCACGCATGCCTGGCGACCTGTTCATGGAACGCCGCATTCGCTCGCTGGTGCGCTGGAACGCATTGGCCATGGTTGTCAAAACCAACATCGGCGACCCGGATCTGGGCGGTCACATCTCCAGCTTCGCCTCCAGCGCCACGCTGTACGACATCGGCTTCAACTATTTCTTCCAGGCCCCGACCGACGAACACGGCGGCGACCTGATCTACTTCCAGGGTCACGCATCGCCAGGCGTATACGCCCGTGCATTCATGGAAGGCCGCATCACCGAAGAGCAAATGACCAACTTCCGTCAGGAAGTCGACGGCAATGGCCTGTCGTCTTACCCACACCCGTGGCTGATGAAGGATTTCTGGCAGTTCCCGACGGTATCGATGGGCCTTGGCCCGATCCAGGCGATCTACCAGGCGCGCTTCATGAAGTACCTGGAGCACCGCGGTTACATCCCGGAAGGCAAGCAGAAAGTCTGGTGCTTCCTGGGTGACGGCGAGACCGACGAGCCGGAATCCCTGGGCGCCATCGCCCTGGCCGGTCGCGAGAAGCTCGACAACCTGATCTTCGTCGTCAACTGCAACCTGCAGCGCCTCGACGGCCCGGTTCGCGGCAACGCCAAGATCATCCAGGAACTCGAAGGCGTGTTCCGTGGTGCCCAATGGAACGTCACCAAAGTCATATGGGGCCGTTTCTGGGACCCACTGCTGGCCAAGGACGTCGACGGTATCCTGCAACGTCGCATGGACGAAGTCATCGACGGCGAATACCAGAACTACAAGGCCAAGGACGGCGCGTTCGTCCGCGAGCACTTCTTCAACTCGCCTGAACTCAAGGCGATGGTTGCCGATCTGTCCGACGACGAGATCTGGAAACTCAACCGTGGCGGCCACGACCCGTACAAGGTCTATGCGGCCTACCACGAAGCCGTCAACCACAAGGGTCAACCGACCGTTGTTCTGGCCAAGACCATCAAGGGTTATGGCACCGGCGCCGGCGAAGCGAAAAACACTGCGCACAACACCAAGAAGGTCGATGTCGACAGCCTGCGTCACTTCCGTGACCGTTTCGACATTCCGGTCAAGGACTCCGAACTCGAAGCCCTGCCGTTCTACAAGCCGGAAGAAGGCAGCGCCGAAGCCCGTTACCTGAGCGAGCGTCGTGCTGCGCTGGGTGGCTTCGTACCGCAGCGTCGCGCGCAGAGCTTCAGCCTGCCGACCCCGCCACTCGAGACCCTCAAGGCCATCCTGGATGGCTCGGGCGATCGTGAAATTTCCACCACCATGGCTTTCGTGCGCATCCTGACGCAACTGGTCAAGGACAAGGAAATCGGTCAGCGCATCGTGCCGATCATCCCGGACGAAGCGCGTACCTTCGGTATGGAAGGCATGTTCCGCCAACTGGGCATCTACTCGTCGGTCGGCCAGCTCTACGAGCCAGTCGATAAAGAACAAGTGATGTTCTATCGCGAAGACAAGAAAGGCCAGATCCTCGAAGAAGGCATCAACGAAGCGGGCGCCATGTCCTCCTTCATCGCTGCCGGTACTTCGTATTCCAGCCACAACCAGCCGATGATTCCGTTCTACATCTTCTACTCGATGTTCGGTTTCCAGCGTATCGGCGACCTGGCCTGGGCCGCTGGCGACAGCCGCACCCGTGGCTTCCTGATCGGCGGCACCGCCGGCCGTACCACACTGAACGGTGAAGGCCTGCAGCACGAAGACGGTCACAGCCACATCCTGGCATCGACCATCCCGAACTGCCGCACCTTCGATCCGACTTACGGTTACGAACTCGCAGTGATCATCCAGGACGGCATGCGCCGGATGTTCGAAGAGCAGCAGGACGTTTTCTACTACCTGACCGTGATGAACGAGTCCTACGCCCAGCCAGCCATGCCGGCCGGTGTGGAAGAAGGCATCGTCAAGGGCATGTACCTGCTCGAAGAAGACACCAAGGAAGCGGCGCACCACGTCCAGTTGCTGGGCTCGGGCACCATCCTGCGTGAAGTTCGCGAAGCGGCGAAGATTCTCCGTGACGAGTTCAACATCGGTGCCGACGTGTGGAGCGTCACCAGCTTCAACGAGCTGCGTCGCGACGGTCTGGCTGCAGAGCGCAACAACCGCCTGCACCCTGGCCAGAAGCCGCAGCTGAGCTATGTCGAGGAATGCCTGAACGGTCGCAAAGGTCCGGTCATCGCATCCACGGATTACATGAAGCTGTTCGCTGATCAGATTCGTCAGTGGGTTCCAACCAAGGAATACAAAGTCCTGGGCACCGACGGTTTCGGCCGTAGCGACAGCCGCAAGAAGCTGCGTCACTTCTTTGAAGTCGATCGTCACTTCGTGGTGCTGGCAGCCCTGGAAGCCTTGGCTGATCGTGGCGATATCGAACCTAAAGTCGTGGCTGAAGCCATCGCCAAGTTCGGCATCGATCCTGAAAAACGCAATCCACTGGACTGCTAAGAGTCTGCTTCAAGAGCGCTGATCAGAGCGTAAACAGCCGAGGATGCGGAATTTACTTGCCGTAAATGAGCATCCAAGGCTGTTTCGTTGTAACTGAACCAGCGTATTCGTGAGTGAACAGGTTCTCCTAAGGAGAGACATAGTGAGTGAGTTAATTCGTGTACCCGACATCGGCAACGGTGAAGGCGAAGTCATTGAATTGATGGTCAAGGTCGGTGATCGCATCGAAGCCGACCAGAGCGTTCTGACGCTTGAGTCGGACAAGGCGAGCATGGAAATCCCTGCTCCCAAGGCTGGCGTCATCAAGGCCATGAAGGTCAAGCTGGGCGACCGCCTGAAAGAAGGCGACGAGCTGTTCGAACTGGAAGTGGAAGGCGAAGCGGCTGCGGCCCCGGCACCTGCTGCCGAACCTGCCGCTGCCCCTGCCGCTGCCGAAAAGCCGGCCGAAGCGGCACCTGCACCTGCGGCTGCCGCCGAGCCTGCCCCGGCAGCCAGCGCCAGCGTTCAGGACATCCACGTGCCGGACATCGGTTCGTCGGGCAAGGCCAAGATCATCGAACTGATGGTCAAGGTCGGTGACAGCATCCAGGCCGATCAGTCGCTGATCACCCTGGAATCCGACAAGGCCAGCATGGAGATTCCTTCTCCGGCAGCAGGCGTTGTCGAGAGCATCGAAGTCAAGCTGGACCAGGAAGTCGGTACCGGCGACCTGATCCTGAAACTGAAAGTCGAAGGCGCCGCGCCCGCCGCTGCTCCGGCGCCTGCAGCCAGCGCACCCGCTGCTGCCCCGGCCAAGGCTGAGGCCGCAGCTCCTGCAGCCCCTGCTCCCAAGGCAGAGGCTGCACCTGCTCCAGCGGCTCCGGCCAAAGACGGTGCCAAGGTTCATGCAGGCCCGGCCGTTCGTCAGCTGGCCCGCGAATTCGGCGTCGAGCTGAGCGCGGTCAGCGCCACCGGTCCGCACGGCCGTGTGCTGAAAGAAGACGTTCAGGTTTACGTCAAAACCATGATGCAGAAGGCCAAGGAAGCTCCAGCTGGCGGCGCAAGCGGTGGCTCGGGCATCCCGCCGATTCCGGAAGTCGATTTCAGCCGTTTCGGCGAGATCGAAGAAGTACCGATGACGCGCCTGATGCAACTCGGCGCTTCCGGCCTGCACCGCAGCTGGCTGAACATTCCGCACGTCACGCAATTCGACCAGGCCGACATTACCGACCTGGAAGCTTTCCGTGTCGCGCAGAAAGGCGCTGCCGAGAAGGCTGGCGTCAAGCTGACAGTTCTGCCGCTGCTGCTCAAATCCTGCGCACACCTGCTCAAGGAGCTGCCGGACTTCAACGCTTCGCTGGCGCCTAGCGGCAAGGCCGTGATCCGCAAGAAGTACGTGCACATCGGCTTTGCCGTGGACACCCCGGACGGCCTGCTGGTCCCGGTCATCCGCGACGTCGATCAGAAGAGCCTGTTGCAACTGGCTGCCGAAGCCGCCGCACTGGCGGAAAAGGCGCGCAACAAGAAACTGACTGCAAACGACATGCAGGGCGCGTGCTTTACCATCTCCAGCCTCGGCCACATTGGCGGCACCGGCTTCACGCCGATCGTCAACGCGCCGGAAGTGGCGATCCTCGGTGTTTCCAAGGCAACCATCCAGCCAGTCTGGGACGGTAAAGCCTTCCAGCCGAAACTGATGCTGCCGCTGTCGCTGTCCTACGATCACCGCGTGATCAACGGCGCAGCTGCTGCCCGCTTCACCAAGCGCTTGAGCGAATTGCTGGCGGACATCCGCACAATCCTGCTGTAAGCCCTGCAGGCCCGTCCCCGGACGGGCCTTGCTGTACACCTTTGCGAGCTGCCACGCTCGAACCTCAACCCCGCCCTCCAGCGGGGATTTTTTTGCCCTGGATATCGCGCCCATGCTCCGCGCTCATTGCTGGATCCTGTGGGAGTGACCGGGGCGGCGATCCGCATTGCTCACGAAGACCATGGTCCTGACGCCCCATCTTCTGGGACTGTAAGGGCCCCTTCGCGAGCAAGCTCGCTCCCACGACCTTTATCGTCGGTGCCAGGTCTGACTGGCGGGTGATACACTACGCGACATTTTTGTTTTGCAGGTCCACCGTCGTGACTAACACCGCTTTCAATTCCCTGCCTCTGTCCGCTGCCATGCTGGCTAACCTGGAGTCGCTTGGTTATGCCGAAATGACACCGATTCAGGCGCAGAGCCTGCCGGTGATCCTCAAGGGCATGGACCTGATCGCGCAAGCCAAGACCGGCAGCGGCAAGACCGCTGCGTTCGGTATCGGCCTGCTTAACCCGATCAACCCGCGTTTCTTCGGTTGCCAGGCACTGGTCATGTGCCCGACCCGCGAGCTGGCGGATCAGGTCGCCAAGGAAATCCGCCGCCTGGCGCGCTCCGAGGACAACATCAAGGTCCTGACCCTGTGTGGCGGCGTGTCCTTTGGCCCGCAGATCGGCTCGCTGGAGCATGGCGCGCACATCATCGTCGGCACGCCGGGTCGCATACAGCAGCATTTGCGCAAGGGCTCGCTGGTCCTGGACGGCCTGAACACGCTGATTCTCGATGAAGCCGACCGCATGCTGGACATGGGTTTTTACGACGCCATCGCCGACATCATCGAGCAGACCCCGCAGCGCCGTCAGACCCTGCTGTTCTCCGCGACCTACCCGGTTGGCATCAAGCAGTTGTCGTCGAAGTTCATGCGTGACCCGCAGACCGTCAAGGTTGAGGCACTGCACGCCGACAGTCAGATCGAGCAGATTTTCTACGAGATCTCCCCGGAGCAGCGACTGGAAGCAGTGGTCAAGGTACTCGGCCATTTCCGTCCGACGTCCTGCGTGGCGTTCTGCTTCACCAAGCAGCAGGTTCAGGAAGTGGTCGATCACCTCACCGCCAAGGGCATGTCTGCGGTCGGTCTGCATGGCGATCTGGAACAGCGTGACCGTGATCAGGTGCTGGCGATGTTCGCCAACCGCAGCACCTCGGTACTGGTCGCCACCGACGTGGCCGCGCGCGGTCTGGATATCGACGCGCTGGACATGGTGATCAACGTCGAGCTGGCGCGCGATTCGGAAATCCACATCCACCGCGTCGGCCGTACCGGTCGTGCGGGCGAGAAGGGTATTGCCGTGAGCCTCGTGGCGCCGTCGGAAAGCCAGCGCGCCCGTGCCATCGAAGAGTTGCAGAAAGCGCCGTTGAACTGGCAGCAATACGACAGACTGAGCATCAAGGAAGGCGGCAAGCTGCTGCCTGCCATGACCACCCTGTGCATCGGTTCGGGCCGCAAGGACAAACTGCGTCCGGGCGACATTCTCGGCGCACTGACCGGTGAGGCAGGCATTGCTGGCACTCAGGTCGGCAAGATCGCGATTTTCGACTTCCAGGCCTACGTTGCCGTAGAGCGCAGCATGGCCAAACAGGCTCTGGAGCGTTTGAACAACGGCAAGATCAAGGGCAAGTCGCTGCGCGTGCGGATTTTGTAAAGTTTATCGTTGACCCTGATAGTCCCTACACTCCGCGCCAAGCGTCATATACAGGCACCGAAGGGCCCGAAAACGCGGTTTTCAGGCCTCTGCCCGTAGGGCGTGGGAGCGAACTTGTTCGCGAAGACGGTAGTTCAGACGATAAATCTTCGGAGAACATACCGACCCTTTCGCGAACACATTCGCTCCCACGGCCTTCGGCCAGAATCAAGAACAGACTTGTGTATAGCTTAGCGCGGAGCATGGGAACGATCATGACCTGAAGATCGAGGAACCACGCTGTGCCCGTTACTGACGTTGTAATCATTGGCGCCGGTGCCGCCGGCCTGATGTGTGCGTTCACCGCTGCCGCTCGCGGGCGCAAGGTGATGTTGATTGATCACGCCAACAAGCCCGGCAAGAAGATCCTGATGTCCGGTGGCGGGCGGTGCAACTTCACCAACATGTACACCGAGCCGGCCAACTTCCTGTCGCAGAACCCGCATTTCTGCAAATCGGCCCTGGCCCGCTACACCCAATGGGATTTCATCGCGATGGTCGCCAAACATGGCGTGCCTTATCACGAGAAGAAGCTCGGCCAGCTTTTTTGCGACAACAAGTCCAGCGACATTCTGGAAATGCTTCTGGAAGAGTGCCGACAAGCCGGTGTCAGCCTGCACATGGACACCGCTGTGCAGCAGATCGAAAAGACCGACGCCGGCTACAGCCTGCAGACCACAATGGGCACCCTGAACTGCCAGTCGCTGGTGATTGCCACGGGCGGTCTGTCGATTCCGACCCTGGGCGCGACCGGCTTTGGCTATCAGGTCGGCAAGCAATTCGGCCACACGCTGCTGCCGACCCGCGCCGGGCTGGTGCCGTTCACCATCACCGATCAGCTCAAGGAGCTGTGCACCGAGCTGTCAGGCACCTCGGTGGATTGCCTGGTGAGCTGCAACGACACGAGCTTCCGCGAGAACATCCTGTTCACCCATCGCGGCCTCAGTGGCCCGGCGATCCTGCAGATTTCCTCGTTCTGGCAGCCCGGTGACACGGTGGAAATCAACCTGCTGCCTGATCATGACGTACCCGCCTGGCTCAACCAACAGCAGGCAGAGCGCCCCAACAGTGAACTGAAAACCCTGCTGGGCGAGATTTTCACCAAGAAGATGGCCAACCTGATCGCCGAACACTGGTTCGTTTCAAAACCGATGAAGCAGTACACCCACGCCGAACTGGCCGAGATCGCCGAAAAGCTGGCGAGCTGGCAGGTGGTCCCGGCGGGCACCGAGGGTTATCGCACGGCCGAAGTGACGCTGGGTGGCATTGATACCCGTGAAGTGTCGTCCAAGACCATGGAATCGCTGAAATCCCCCGGTCTTTATTTCGTGGGCGAAGTACTGGACGTGAGCGGCCATCTGGGCGGCTTCAACTTTCAGTGGGCGTGGGCGTCGGCCTATGCTGCCGCACAATACGTGTGACGTAGTCGCTGATACGCAACATCAAGACACGGCAAACCGGTATAAATTTTGCGAGGCGGATGTACAGCCAGTCATTTGGTCTGTACATATCCTCCTGCACGATCGATCAATTGTGAACAAGGCCGTCAGCTGACCCATGGCATCGAAATCTCTCCGTCATACATTCCGTCGATTGTGGGCGCTGGATAAATTCAGCTATAGCGTTCGAGTCTTTATCGCACTGACCGGCAGCATGGCGCTGTGCTGGTATCAGAACGAAATGGCGTTACTGATCCCGCTGTTTCTGGGGATTATCGCCTGCGCCCTGGCCGAGACCGATGACAGCTGGCAAGGCCGACTCAATGCCCTGGCCGTGACCCTGGTGTGTTTCAGCATCGCCGCCCTGGCTGTCGAATTGCTCTTCCCCTACCCCATTCTGTTTGTCTGTTCACTGGCGCTGGCCAGCTTCTGCCTGACCATGCTGGGCGCGCTGGGTGAACGCTATGGCGCGATTGCCTACGGCACGTTGATCCTTTCGGTCTACACCATGATCGGCGTCGATCAGCGTGGCGGTGAAGTACTGGACTTCTGGCATGAACCGATGCTGCTGGTGGCGGGCGCTGCCTGGTACGGCCTGCTGTCGGTGCTGTGGCAGATGCTGTTTTCCAACCAGCCGGTGCAACAGGCGCTGGCGCGGCTGTTTCGTGAGCTGGGCCAGTACCTGAAACTCAAGTCGACCCTGTTCGAACCGATTCGTACGCTCAACGTGGAGGCTCGTCGTCTGGAACTGGCGCAGCAGAACGGCAAAGTGGTCGCCGCGCTGAACTCCACCAAGGAAATCATCCTGCACCGCGTCGGCAGCGGTCGCCCCGGCTCCAAAGTCAGCCGCTACCTGAAGCTGTACTTCATCGCTCAGGACATCCACGAGCGCGCCAGCTCGTCGCATTACCCCTACAACTCACTGGCCGATGCGTTTTTCCACAGCGACGTACTGTTCCGCTGTCAGCGCCTGCTACGGCAACAGGGGGTTGCCTGTCAGGCGCTGTCGGAATCCATCCAGCTGCGTCAGCCGTTCGTGTATGACCCAAGCTTCGCCGAAGCCATGGAAGATTTGCACGCGTCCCTCGAGCATCTGCGCATCCAGAGCAACCCTGCGTGGCGTGGCCTGCTGCGTTCGCTGCGTGCGCTGGCCGCCAACCTCGGTACCCTGGACCGTCTGATCAGCGATGCCAGCAACCCGGACGCCGTGGCCGACGCCACCGACAGCAGCCTGCTGGACCGCTCGCCGCGCAACCTCAAGGATGTCTGGACGCGCCTGCGCCTGCAGATGACCCCGACCTCGCTGCTGTTTCGTCACGCCCTGCGCCTGCCGCTGGCGTTGACCATCGGCTACGCAATGGTGCACCTGATTCACCCGTCACAGGGCTACTGGATCATCCTGACCACGGTATTCGTCTGCCAGCCCAGCTACGGCGCCACCCGGCTCAAGCTCGGCCAGCGGATCATCGGCACCGCGATTGGCCTGACGGTCGGCTGGGTGCTGTTCGATCTGGTTACCAGCCCGATTCTGCAATCGATGTGCGCGGTGCTGGCCGGTGTGGTGTTCTTCGTCAATCGGACCACGCGCTACACCCTGTCGACTGCCGCCATCACGGTGATGGTGCTGTTCTGTTTCAACCAGGTCGGCGACGGTTACGGCCTGTTCCTGCCCCGGCTGTTCGATACGTTGCTGGGCAGCCTTATCGCCGGTCTCGCAGTATTCCTGTTTCTTCCCGACTGGCAGGGGCGGCGCCTGAACAAGGTGCTGGCCAATACCCTGACCTGCAACAGCATCTACCTGCGGCAGATCATGCAACAGTATGCCAAGGGCAAGAGTGACGACCTGGCCTACCGGCTGGCGCGGCGCAATGCCCACAACGCCGACGCAGCGCTGTCGACCACGCTGGCGAACATGCTCATGGAGCCCGGTCATTTCCGCAAGGAGGCCGACGTCGGCTTCCGCTTTCTGGTGCTGTCACACACGCTGCTCAGCTACCTCTCAGGCCTCGGCGCGCACCGTGATACGCAGTTGCCGAGTGATGTCCGCGAACACCTGATCGATAACGTCGGTGCCACACTGGCCGCCAGCATCGACGAAATCGCCGCAGGGCTTGCCGAGAAGAAACCTGTTGCGGTACAGAGCGATGCCGAGGAAGGGCTGGCCGCGCAACTTGAGCAACTGCCCGAAGACATGGATGAAAGTCAGCGGCTGGTGCAAGCCCAACTGGCACTGATCTGCCGCCAACTGGCACCGCTGCGCACCCTCGCCGCGCACTTGATCAAAGCTCCGGAGGCGCCTGCAACCCATGCAGTCTGAGCAATTCATCGTAGGTACCGTCCGCTTTCATGGCGGCAATTTCGCGATCGAAGTCAGCGACGATCTTTTCGTGGTGGGGATTTTTCAGGCTGACCAGAATATGCAGGCTGTTCTCGCTCAACGAACCCGGTAGAAACTCGACCCGGTCACGAACCTCGTCCGGTTCCATCGCCAGGTTATAGCGGGCTACGTATTCGTCCTCCAGGGTCAGGTCGACACGCTCGGCGGCAAGCATGCGTATGGCAGTGGAGAAGTTTTGCACAGGGACTTTCTGCAACAGGGTGTCGCTGTCAAACGCAGGCGAATAAGCGTAACCGCGCACCACCGCGATCATGTACTTGTGCAACTGCTCATGGGTCAGCGTGCCAATGGTCGACTCCCTGCGTTTGATGAGGCGCACCCGATTGAGCAGATATTCCGCAGAAAACTGGCCAATTTTCGTACGTTCCTCGCTGAACCAGGCATTGATCAGCACATCATGACGCCCTTGGCTCAAGCCCAGCATCGCGCGTGCCCACGGCACTTGCTCATACAGCGTGGTGTACCCGGCACGGCGCAGCGCGGTATTGACGATATCGGTTGCCAGCCCGCCGTTGAGCAGCAGCGCGTCGGTAAACGGTGGCCAGGGGTCGGCGACCAGACGCAGCTTCTCCGCTGCATTGGCGTGCGCCATCAGCAGAACGACCAGCAACCCCACCGCTCGAAGCAACTGCGACATGCTCAGGTTCCTGAAAGGGGCGGCGTGCCCGATTTAATCCTATCGGCAGTAAAGCGCTCGTCCGTGAGAGCGCCTGCAGTTTTTAATTGAAGACCTGAAGCAGGCAGTAGACAAGCCGGGCAGGCAACATGCTCACCCAACGCAACATTCACATCGTTGACGGCGTTTATTGGGAATGTCGCCGGATACGTTTAGACTTCGCTTCTGGTTTCCCTGCGAGTCTGCGACATGTCTATCAAATGGATCTGCAAACATCACACCGAGCTGAGCATCGAGCAACTCTATGCCGTGCTGCAACTGCGTGCCGAGGTGTTTGTGGTCGAGCAGCAATGCGTGTATCTGGACGTCGACGGACAGGACCTGACGGGCGACACCTGCCACCTGATGGCCTGGCAGGAAGACAAGCTGGTCGCCTACCTGCGTCTGCTTGACCCCATTCAGCAAGGCGGCGACGTGACCATCGGCCGGGTGGTGACAGCGCCTTCGATCCGCAGCAGGGGCATCGGCCATGAACTGATGGAACAAGCTCTGGAAAACGCCGAACGCAAATGGCCCGACCAACCCATCTATCTATCGGCACAGGCGCACCTGCAGGGCTATTACAGCCGCTATGGCTTCAATCCGGTGGGCGAGGTCTACCTGGAAGACGACATCCCGCATATCGGCATGCGTCGCGATCTGGACTGAACACCGCTCAGGGATACTCCAGCACGGCCTTGATGCGCGGCAGATTGTCGGCAATCCAATTCTTGTCAACGGCGCCCCAGTCACGGATCCGGTAGCTGCCGGCGTGATTGCGGCCGCCTTCGAGCTGCTCGAAGTCACACACAATGTCCAGATCGGCCAGCGCACTGATCGTGTCCTGAGCAGTACGACGAGGCATGCCGGTTGCCGCCATCAGCTCAGGGACACTGCTGGCGATCTGTGAGTCGATCAGATACGCCACGTACAGGCGGCGATAGAAACTGCTTTTGGTCTTGCTGATCTGCATCGTCGAATCCTTTTTCAGTGCCTGGCTCAGCATGGCGCTCATGCGGCCTGCAGATCGCGGTACGTCAGGTACACGCGCAAATCGAATTCCAGCTGGTGATAACCGGGCAACATGTGCTCGCACAACTGGTAGAACGCCTTGTTGTGGTCTGACTCACGAAAGTGCGCCAGCTCGTGCACGACGATCATTTTCAGAAACTCCGGCGGCGCTTCCTTGAACAGCGCGGCCACACGAATCTCGTTACTGGCCTTGAGCTTGCCGCCCTGTACTCTGGATATCTTGGTGTGCAGACCCAGCGCGCGATGCGTCAGGTCGAGACGATTATCGAAAAGAACCTTCTTGATGGCTGGCGCGTTGCGCAGGTGATCCTGCTTGAGCGCCAGCGCATAGGCGTACAGGGCCTTGTCGCTCTGGATCTGATGACGCGCGGGGTAGCGCTGCTGCAGATAATCCGCCAGGCGACCCTCGGCAATCAGTTGCTGCACCTGATCCTGCAGCGCCTGCGGATAGGCCTGCAGGTATTTGAGCGGAGCATGGCGGGATGCAGTCATGGGGCCTTTGCATGAGATCGAAAGACGTCATTCTACAACAATCTGTTCTGCCTCAAGCCCGCCACGTCAAAGTGTCCGGGAAAGCGCAACGCATCTTCCGGCACCATTGGATGAGCGATCAAGAACCCCTGTATGACCTGACAGCCGTTGTCGGCCAGCCATTGATATTGCTCGGCCGTCTCGACGCCTTCGGCAATCACCAGCATATCGAGGTTGCGGCTCAGGTCGATAATACTGCTGGCCATCGCCGCCTCGCGCTTTGATCCGACGATGTTGGCCACAAAACGCCTGTCCAGCTTCAAGGTGTCGAGTTGAAGATTGCGCAGGTGCGACAGCGAGCATTCGCCCGTACCAAAGTCATCGAGCGCAATGCGCACGCCGACGTCATGCAACAACTTCAGCTGTTTATGGCTGTGCGAAAGGTTGTTCACCAGCGCGGTTTCGGTGATTTCCACCTCGATCTGCCCCGGCTTCAGTTCGAAGCGATCCATCGCGCGTTTCAATTCCGAGGCCAGATTGGGCAGACAGAATTGTGTGGGACTGACGCAGACACTCAGCACCGTGTCGGGCGCAAAGATCCGGCTCCACGCCTGACGCTGCTCGGCGCCCTGATCAAAGATCCAGCTGCCGAGCCGGTTGATCAGCCTAGTCTCCTCCAGCAGCGGAATGAACAGCGCCGGCGGGACCTCTCCGACTGCAGGATGCTGCCAGCGCAGCAAGGCCTCAAACCCACGCAAGCGACCATCCGCCACATGGATCTGAGGCTGGTACACCACCGAAAAATCCTTGCCGTCGATGGCCGTGCGTACGCTTTCCTCAAGCATCAGTCGCGAGCGGGCGCGCCCGTTCATGTTCTGATCATAGAACCGGTATTGCTGCCGCCCCGCACGCTTGGCCTCGTACATGGCGATATCTGCCGCGCGCAGCAAACCGTCCAGATTCGAGCCGCAGTCCGGAAAAGTCGCAATGCCGACACTGGCACCCAGGGTGATATCGACACCGTCGACCTGGCGTCTGCCGGACACCCGCTCAATGAGCTTTTCGGCGATCTTGGCCGCCTGCTCAGGGTAATCCAGCCCGTCGATCACCACCGTGAACTCGTCGCCGCCGATGCGCGCCAGCACATCATAGGGGCGCATGCTGTCCTTGAACTGCTCGGCGACCCAGAGCAATACCTGATCACCCGCTTCATGGCCCAGCGCGTCGTTGATCTGCTTGAAACCATCCAGGTCCATGAACAGCACGACCAGATACTTATCAGCCCGCTCATTGCGCAACAGCATGCTTTCAACCGCCTGGTAAAGCCCCCGGCGATTGAGCAGACCTGTCAAGGCATCGGTAACGGCCTGTTTTTCAAGTTGCTGATAAAGATCACGGACCACCGACATATCGAGAACCGTCAACACCATCGCTTTCTGTTCAGCAGGCAGCGCCGCGCAGGACAGCGCAACCGGCAGCTGCGTGCCTTGCGCGGTACGCAGAATGGCGTCATGCGCCCGATAGGTATCGGCCTTGCGATAGTGCTGGTAGAAACCCGAATCCAGCCAGTTGCCCACCTTCGGTTCGATGATGTAGTCCAGCACCTGGGTGCCGCGAAGGTGATCGACGGTGGTGTTCAGTAACTGACAGATGGCCGGGTTGGCGAAGCTGATAGTGCCTGTTTCATCAACGACCAGAATGCCTTCGGCGACATTTGCAAGCACCGACGCGTTAAACGCACGAGCCGATTCCAGCTCCAGCGAAAGCTGTTGCAGCGCACGGCGATTGCGCTGCTGTTCCAGCAGGGTCTGTACCTTGGGCTTGAGCACATTCGGGTCGAAGGGCTTGAACAGATAATCCGTCGCACCATTCGCATAGCCCTTCTGTACCGCGTCCTGGGTCTGCTCATTGGCGGTGAGAAAAATAATCGGCGTAAGGCGGGTGCGCTGACTGCCGCGCATCAGTCGCGCGACCTCGAAACCGTCCATGCCCGGCATCTGCACATCCAGCAAAACCAGGTCGACTTCCTGCTCGAGAAGTACCGTCAATGCTTCGATTCCGGAACTTGCCGTCACGATGTGCCAGTCCGTTCTTTGCAGAACAGCGCACATCGTCACCAGATTTTCCGGGTAATCGTCTACAACAAGTAAAACTGAAGAGCCATCATCTGGCTGGGTTGGCACGCGTTCCATGCTGCTTCTCTGTGTGGGCATGACGCCTGAGACTCAGGACGACCGTCATACTTTGGAATAACTCTAGCCTCGTCTTGCCAAAAGCAGAAGCAAGGCGCCTCTTCCCTACTGTCAAAGTTCGATCTAGCCGACTAACGGTCATTCTCTACACCCCTTGCAGGCTCTGCCCTGCAGAAGAAGTGACAGCACTTTGACGCCATCCGTTCGACATTTTTTTATTAACAAATTGTCCTACAAGCCGTATAAAAGTCGGCTGAAGTCTCGCGCCAGAGGCTTTTTCTATGAGCGATACAAAGACATTTACGGACGGAGACATAATGGTAGATCTTGGATCGTGGAATCTCAGCATCCCGGTGGGGTCACCCCCCAAGACCATCGAAACCGCTCAGTTAGTAAAAGGCTATGACGGTAAATATTTCAAATCAAAAACCGACTCCATTGTGTTCTGGTCGCCCGTTACCGGCAGTAAAACCGAGAACGCAAAATATTCCCGTAGCGAACTTCGCGAAACGTGGGCCGATGGTTCGCTGCACAATTGGGTATATCCGGATGCCGACAACTATCTGAATGCCAAACTGGAAGTCGACCAGGTGCCCTCCACAGGCAAGGTTGTCATCGGACAAATACACGCCTACGAGAGCACAGAGCCGCTTCTGAAAGTCGAGTTTCAATACAAGGAAGACACCAAGACCGGCGATATCGTTGCAAAAGTCCGCAACCGCTATGACGATGACGAAAGCAAGGTTTACACCATCGCAGAAGGGGTGAAGCTGAATGAGACATTCAATTACGTCATTCACCTGAGCAAGGGCGGAAAACTGTCCGTCAGCGCCAAGGATAAGGACTGGAGCACGCGCATCAGCGAGACCTGGCGGGACAAGCCCCTGTACTTCAAGGCGGGGGTGTATACCCAGGACAATACTGGCTACACCTCGGAAGGCGGCAAGGCGACGTTCTACAACCTGGACATCGATCACAACCAGAGCTGATTGACACGCTGCTCCCTGCCCATACACAAAACGGCCCGCACTTCACCAGGAAGAACGGGCCGTTTGTGTTTCAGTCAGACCTCTCAGCGGTTGGCTTTGAAATCCTGCTCGGCTGCCAGGAAACGCGTCTGCATGGACGCAGAAGCAGGCTTGCCGATCAGGCTGAATACCACGATGGCGATGCTGGCAAGGATGAAGCCCGGGATGATTTCATACAGTCCCATCGTACTGAACTGTTTCCAGAGCACCACGGTCGCCGCCCCGACAATCACCCCGGCCAGAGCGCCGTTGCGGGTCATGCCCTTCCACAGCACCGAAATCAGCACTACAGGGCCAAAGGCTGCACCGAAACCGGCCCAGGCGTAACTCACCAGGCCCAGCACGCGGTTTTCAGGATTGGCCGCCAGCAGAATGGCGATGATCGCGATCAGCAATACCATTGCTCGACCGACCCAGACCAGTTCGACCTGCGAAGCGCCTTTGCGCAGGTAAGCCTTGTAGAAGTCCTCGGTCAACGCACTGGAGCACACCAGCAACTGGCAGCTCAGCGTACTCATGACCGCAGCCAGAATGGCCGACAGCAGCACGCCTGCAACCCAGGGATTGAACAGCAGCTTGGCCAGCTCGATGAATACCCGTTCCGGGTTTTCAGTCACCGGCCCGGCAACCTCCGGGTGCGCCGAGAAATAGGCGATGCCGAAGAAACCCACCGCCACGGTGCCGCCCAGGCAGAGGATCATCCAGGCCATGGAAATGCGTCGGGCACTGGCAATCGACTTGACCGAATCGGCTGCCATGAAGCGCGCCAGGATATGTGGCTGACCGAAATAGCCCAAGCCCCAGCCAAGCAGGGAAATGATGCCGATGAAAGTCGTGTTCTTGAACATGTCGAAGCTGGTCGGATCTTTCGCTTCAATCGCCAGGAAGGTGGTATCGACGCCGCCCGTTGCCAATAGAACGATGATCGGCGTAAGGATCAGCGCGAAGATCATCAGCGTGGCCTGCACGGTGTCTGTCCAGCTCACCGCCAGGAAACCACCGACGAAGGTGTAGGCAATGGTCGCCGCAGCACCGGCCCACAGGGCAGTTTCGTAGGACATGCCGAAGGTGCTTTCAAACAGACGCGCCCCCGCGACGATGCCCGAAGCGCAATAGATGGTGAAGAACACCAGAATCACGATGGCCGAGATGATGCGCAGCAGGCCACTGTTGTCTTCGAAACGGCTGCTGAAGTAATCCGGCAGGGTCAGTGCGTCGCCGTTGTGCTCTGTCTGCACACGCAGACGGCCGGCCACGAACAGCCAGTTCAGGTAGGCGCCGATGATAAGACCGATGGCGATCCAGCTCTCCGACAGGCCGGACATATAGATGGCACCGGGCAAACCCATCAACAGCCAGCCGCTCATGTCAGAGGCACCTGCTGAAAGGGCGGTGACCACGCTGCCGAGGCTGCGTCCGCCAAGAATGTAGTCCGAAAGGTTATTGGTAGAGCGATAGGCCATCAGGCCGATCAATACCATTGCCGCTATATAGATCACGAACGTGATCAAGGTAGGGTTGCTGACACTCATGAGTTCTGCCTTGGCATTATTTTTATGTTGGCACCCGATGCCAAAGGGAATAGCGACCGATATCCGGCCCATCCCTGCTTTTGCACCCGACACCGCGTTGACTGATCGCTCCGCAAGGATCGGCAATCAATGACTGGCGGTTGCACCGCAGGAACGAATCCTATTAAACAAAGCAAACAAGGTGCAACCCATTTCATCGCGCAAGTTGTACCTGTTACAAAAAACCCGGCGCACGCGCATTTACGCGCCATTTTAGGGCGCTTTCAGTTCAATTTACAAAAAAACGCGCACCAGCATTGAGCGCAGAGTCGTTTTTATCAACCACTCGCCGGGAACCTCATGAAATATTCTCCAAATCAGGTTGCACCCGGTTGCACCCTACCCCGTCGCGACGCTAATCTGCGCCAAAGCCGATGCCACCTCCGCGTGGCTATAAAGAGGACAACACATGGCCACCACCACTCTGGGCGTCAAACTTGACGACCCGACCCGCGAGCGTTTGAAAGCCGCAGCCAACTCCATCGACCGCACCCCGCACTGGTTGATCAAGCAGGCGATTTTCAATTACCTGGAAAAGCTCGAGAGTGGTGCAACCCTGCTGGAGCTCAACGGCGTTGCCGGCAAGGACAACGAAGACCGCGGCGAGCTGGTGGAGGATGCAGGACTGCAATGCTTTCTGGATTTTGCCGAGAGCATTCAACCGCAGTCCGTATTACGTGCAGCCATCACTTCGGCCTACCGTCGCCCCGAGCAGGAAGTGGTGCCGATGCTGTTGGAGCAGGCCCGCCTGAGCGCACCTGTTGCCGAAGCCACCAACAAGATGGCCGCGTCGATTGCGGAGAAACTGCGTAACCAGAAAAGTGCTGGCGGTCGCGCGGGCATCGTTCAAGGCCTGTTGCAGGAGTTTTCACTGTCCTCTCAGGAGGGCGTCGCGCTGATGTGCCTGGCCGAAGCACTGCTGCGTATTCCGGACAAGGGCACCCGCGATGCCCTGATTCGCGACAAGATCAGCAACGGCAACTGGCAGCCGCACCTGGGCAACAGCCCGTCGCTGTTCGTCAACGCCGCCACCTGGGGTTTGCTACTTACCGGCAGGCTGGTTGCCACTCACAATGAGGCGGGCCTTACGTCCTCGCTGAGCCGCATCATCGGTAAAAGCGGCGAACCGATGATCCGCAAGGGCGTCGACATGGCCATGCGCCTGATGGGCGAGCAGTTCGTCACTGGCGAAACCATCGGCGAAGCTCTGGCCAATGCCAGTCGCTTCGAAGCCAAGGGCTTCCGTTACTCCTACGATATGCTGGGTGAAGCGGCACTCACCGAACATGATGCGCAGAAGTACCTGGCGTCTTACGAGCAGGCTATTCACTCCATCGGCAAGGCCTCCCACGGTCGCGGCATCTACGAAGGTCCGGGGATTTCCATCAAGCTCTCGGCACTGCACCCACGCTACAGCCGCGCCCAGTATGAGCGGGTGATGGATGAACTGTACCCGCGCCTGCTGTCGCTGACCCTGCTCGCCAAGCAATACGACATCGGCCTGAACATCGACGCCGAAGAAGCCGATCGCCTGGAGCTGTCGCTGGATCTGCTCGAACGCTTGTGTTTCGAACCGCAGCTCACCGGCTGGAACGGCATCGGTTTCGTGATCCAGGCTTATCAGAAGCGCTGCCCTTATGTAATCGATTACGTGATCGACCTGGCGCGCCGCAGCCGTCATCGTCTGATGATCCGTCTGGTCAAGGGCGCGTACTGGGACAGTGAGATCAAGCGCGCCCAGGTCGAAGGCCTGGAAGGCTATCCGGTGTACACACGCAAGGTGTACACCGACGTGTCGTACATCGCCTGCGCCCGCAAGTTGCTGGCAGCACCGGAAGTCATCTATCCACAATTCGCTACGCACAATGCCCACACCCTGGCGGCGATCTACCAGATCGCCGGGCAGAACTATTACCCCGGCCAGTACGAGTTCCAGTGCCTGCATGGCATGGGTGAGCCGTTGTATGAGCAGGTCGTGGGCAAAGTCGCCGACGGCAAACTGAATCGTCCTTGCCGCGTGTACGCCCCGGTCGGCACTCATGAAACGCTGCTGGCCTATCTGGTTCGGCGCCTGCTGGAAAACGGCGCCAACACCTCGTTCGTCAACCGGATTGCCGACCATTCGATCTCCATTCAGGAACTGGTGGCCGATCCGGTCAGCCAGATCGAACGCATGGCGACACAGGAAGGCGGTTTCGGCCTGCCGCACCCGCGCATTCCGCTGCCGCGTGATCTGTACGGAACCGAACGCGCCAACTCCAGCGGCATCGACATGGCCAACGAGCATCGTCTGGCTTCGCTGTCTTCAGCCCTGCTGGCGACCGCGCACAACGACTGGAAAGCTGCCCCGATGCTGGGCTGCCACTCGAGTGCAGGCACGCTGAGTGCTGCCTTGAACCCATCGGACCTGCGTGACGTGGTCGGTCATGTGCAGGAAGCCTCTCTACAAGACGTCGATAACGCCATCCAGTGCGCCTTGAGCGCCGGTCCGATCTGGCAGGCGACTCCGCCTGTCGAACGCGCGGCGATTCTGGAGCGTGCCGCTGACTTGATGGAGGCTGAAATCCAGCCATTGATGGGCCTGCTGGTCCGTGAAGCGGGCAAAACCTTCGCCAACGCCATCGCCGAAGTGCGCGAGGCCGTGGAC
The DNA here is from genome assembly GCF_900103225.1 of Pseudomonas congelans. Taxonomy (GTDB): domain Bacteria; phylum Pseudomonadota; class Gammaproteobacteria; order Pseudomonadales; family Pseudomonadaceae; genus Aquipseudomonas; species Aquipseudomonas congelans. The sequence goes on from NZ_FNJH01000004.1 coordinate 206,176, forward strand.
TTCCTGCGCTACTACGCCGTGCAGGCGCGCAACGACTTTACCAACGACGGTCACCGTCCGTTGGGCCCGGTGGTCTGCATCAGCCCGTGGAACTTCCCGCTGGCGATTTTCAGTGGCCAGGTGGCAGCTGCATTGGCGGCAGGTAACCCGGTGCTGGCCAAACCTGCCGAGCAGACACCGCTGATCGCCGCACAGGCCGTGCGCCTGCTGCTTGAAGCGGGCATCCCGGAAGGCGTGGTGCAATTGCTGCCCGGACGCGGCGAAACCGTAGGTGCCGGGCTGGTCGGCGACGAACGTGTCAAAGGCGTCATGTTTACCGGCTCGACCGAGGTCGCCCGCCTGCTGCAACGCAATGTAGCGGGTCGCCTGGACTCACAGGGTCGCCCCATTCCGCTGATCGCCGAAACCGGTGGCCAGAACGCGATGATTGTCGACTCGTCGGCGCTGACCGAACAGGTGGTGATCGACGTAGTGTCTTCGGCATTCGACAGCGCCGGTCAACGTTGCTCGGCACTGCGCGTGCTGTGCCTGCAGGAAGACTCTGCCGACCGCGTCATCGAAATGCTCAAGGGCGCGATGGCCGAGAGCCGCCTCGGCAATCCGGAACGCCTGTCCGTGGACATCGGCCCGGTGATCGACGCAGAGGCCAAGGCGGGCATCGAAAAACACATCCAGGCCATGCGCGACAAGGGCCGCACGGTCTATCAGGTGGCCATCGCCGACAGCGCCGAACTCAAGCGTGGCACTTATGTGATGCCAACCTTGATCGAACTGGAAAGCTTCGATGAGCTGCAACGCGAAATCTTCGGTCCGGTACTGCACGTGGTGCGTTACAAGCGCAAGGAGCTTGGCCTGCTGATCGACCAGATCAATGCGTCCGGTTATGGCCTGACTCTGGGCGTGCATACCCGCATCGACGAGACGATCGCCAAGGTCATCGATAACGTCCATGCCGGCAACGTCTACGTCAACCGCAACATCGTCGGCGCAGTGGTGGGCGTTCAGCCATTCGGCGGCGAAGGCCTGTCCGGCACCGGCCCCAAAGCCGGTGGCCCCCTTTACCTGTATCGCCTGCTGTCGACGCGCCCGCAGGATGCCATCGAGAAATCGTTCGTCCGCAGCGACGCGCTGTCTGCACCGGATACGCGCCTGCGTGAAGTGCTGGGCAAGCCGCTGCAGTCACTGAAGGCCTGGGCTGCCAGCCACCAGCAAACTGATCTGGACACCCTGTGCAGCCAATACGCCGAGCAATCGCAAAGCGGCATCACCCGCCAGTTGGCGGGCCCGACGGGCGAGCGCAACAGCTACGCGATCCTGCCGCGTGAACATGTACTTTGCCTGGCTGACGACGAGAACGACCTGCTGATTCAACTGGCGGCGGTCCTGGCTGTGGGCGGCTCTGCGGTGTGGCCGGAAACCGACATCAGCAAACCGCTCCGCGCCCGTCTGCCAAAGGACGTGCAGGCACGCATCAAACTGATACCTGACTGGACCAAGGACGAAGTCGCCATCGACGCCGTCCTGCACCACGGCGACTCCGATCAGCTACGCGCCATCTGCCAGCAGATCGCACAACGCAGCGGTGCCATCGTCGGCGTCAACGGCCTGTCCCACGGCGAAACCAACGTGCCGCTGGAACGTCTGGTGATCGAGCGGGCTTTGAGCGTCAATACTGCGGCGGCGGGTGGCAATGCGAGCCTGATGACGATCGGCTGATGCCATGCGGTAACAGCTGACGCAGAGCGTCACGAAAGGCATTCCCACGCTGGAGCGTGCGGAACGGGAGGTGTCGAAGGACACCGACCGTCCCCATGCTCTGACATGACTATCGTGCCAATGCTCCGCGTTGGCACGCAGTTCTGACCACTCTCGATACCCCCTGCACACGCTTGACCATCACCCGAATCAATCTTGCTACCCTCCCCCCTCAACCCGACCTAGACTTGAGCCATTCCAAGAACAGGTACGCCATCATGTCCGAGTCGCTGCTCAGTTCCCGAAATCTGGCTTTCGAGCTGTATGAAGTGCTGGACGCCGAAGGTCTGACACGTCGCGAGCGCTTTGCCGAGCATTCGCGGGAAACCTTTGATGCGGCGCTGGGGACGGCGCGCGCCATTGCGGAAAAATACTTCGCACCGCACAACCGCAAGGCAGACGAAAACGAGCCGCGCTATGAAAATGGCGAAGCGATCCTGATACCAGAGGTCAAGCCCGCGATAGACGCGTTTCTCGAGGCAGGCTTTCTCAATGCATCACGCGATTTCGACGCAGGCGGCATGCAGTTGCCCACGCTGCTGTCGCAAGCCTGTTTTGCCCACTTTCAGGCTGCCAATGTCGGCACCACGTCGTATCCGTTTCTGACGATGGGCGCCGCCAACCTGATCGAGAGTTTTGCCGACGACGAGCAGAAGCAGCGTTTTCTGCAACCCATGCTCGAAGGACGCTTCTTCGGCACCATGGCGCTGACCGAGCCGCATGCCGGCTCGTCGCTGTCAGATATCCGTACGCGCGCCGAGCCGGCAGGCGACGGCACTTATCGACTGCGTGGCAACAAGATATTCATTTCCTGCGGTGATCATGCGCTTTCGGAAAACATCGTGCACATGGTCCTGGCAAAACTGCCGAATGCGCCAGGCGGGGTCAAAGGCATCTCGCTGTTCATCGTGCCCAAGTTTCTGGTCAACGATGACGGCAGCCTCGGCACGCGCAACGATGTGCTGCTGGCTGGCCTGTTTCACAAGATGGGCTGGAAAGGCACTACTTCCACCGCGCTGAATTTCGGCGATAACGGTGAGTGTGTCGGCTATCTGGTGGGCAAACCTCACCATGGCTTGAATTACATGTTCCAGATGATGAACGAAGCGCGCATCGGCGTCGGGCTTGGTGCGGCGATGCTGGGTTATTCCGGCTACCTTTATTCACTGGAGTACGCCCGCGAGCGGCCGCAAGGACGCTTGCCGGACAGCAAAAGCCCGGACAGCAAACCGGTATCCATCATTGAACATGCTGATGTGCGGCGCATGCTGCTGACCCAGAAAGCTTACGTGGAAGGCGCGTTTGACCTGTGCCTGTACGCCTCGCGACTGTTCGATGACACGCAGACCGGCGAAACCGAAGACGATCGCAAGCACGCACACGAACTGCTGGACCTGCTGACCCCGGTGGTCAAGTCCTGGCCGTCGGAGTTCTGCCTGAAGGCCAACGAACTGGCGATCCAGGTCCTGGGCGGCCACGGTTACACGCGCGAATACCCGGTCGAGCAGTATTACCGGGATAACCGCCTCAATCCGATTCATGAAGGCACTCACGGCATCCAGTCACTTGATCTGCTGGGCCGCAAGCTGGCTCAGAATGGCGGCACCGGTCTCAAGCAACTGCTGCGCCTGATCTCGGCGACCTGCGAACGCGCCCAGGCCCATCAGTCACTCGACAAGCTGCGCCAGCCCCTGCAGCAACTGGTTGCACGCGTGCAGGCCGTCACCCTCGGGCTGCTGACCGATCTGGCCCAGGGCAGAATCACCAGCACGCTGGCCAACTCGGCGCTGTACCTCAAGGCATTCGGCCACGCGGCAGTCGGTTGGCGATGGCTCGAACAGGCGATCCGCGCAGAAGAAGGTTTGAGCCGCGGCAATCAGGCCGACAACGACTTTTACCGCGGCAAGCTGCAGGCAGCCCGATACTTCCTGACATGGGAAGTACCGGGCTGCCATCATGAACTGGCGATTCTGGAGAGCCGCGATGAAACCTGCCTGTCGATGCGCGGTGAGTGGTTTTAAGCAGACAGGACGCAGGTTCGGCATACGGTCAATCAGTGAAAGCCGAACAGGTCAGCCAATGGCTCCTGCGGGAAAAACAGGTCGACCAGTGGCTTGGCATCATTACCCAGTTTGAGTGCGTACTGCTCTCGGCTGAAGGGCTCGCCCGTGCGCATGTCGTAAAGCGCCCGTCCCGGATGAGGGCGATCGACCTCCTGCATCTGGATTTTCATGATGCGGTAAAACTCGCCGCTCACCTCTTCGATGCTATCGATCTGAAAGTAGCAGCCGGGCAAAAAGATCGATTCGGCCTCCTCGGGGGAGGCTGAAAACGGCGCAACCGGTGTGGCCCTCAGGTAACGCCCCTTGGGCAAAACGAAGACCACCGACGTGTCATCGAAGGTTACCGGCCCCTGCATGGCGTTAATCGGCGCGCCGGCCCGACTGCTGGCGAAGGCGCTGACCACATAGGGGTTTTCGCTGAACGAGGTGACATCGGTATTGACCAGCACATCACCGACCTTGATCTGCCCGCTGCGGAACACGGCCCCCGAAGTCCCTCGATCACCGCTGCCGCCTCGGTACAACTCGACATCATTGTTGTACCCCACCACATGAATGTCATCGGCCAGTCGTTCGATGAGTTGTACCTGATTGACCCTTTTGCTCTCGCCCGTGCGCAGGAACTGATTGAATTCAGCGTCATCCTGGGTATAGAGCATGATATTTCTGCCGTAGTAATCGTCCTCACCAAGCTTGAAGACCCGATGTTTGCCATGCCAAGGGTCTTTGTACACCTCGTCGCCGTCAGGTGATGAGTCCGACACAGGGACATCTTCAGGGTCTGGCTGCCAAATGCTCATGACGTCTTTCTGGCGGGCCAAGGCCGCTTCGGCATAGTGCTGCTCACTGAACAGATCCGTTTGCAGATACCTGTCCCAAAAGGCCGATTGCACTGTCAAATAAGGCTTGCCCGTCGCGGCGGATGCACTGCTGGACGGCACCGGCACATCCATCGGGGCACCGCCCTGCAGACCCGGCGAGTCAAGTAACGCCCACTCCCCGCTGACACTCAGGCGCACCGGCTTGCTGCCCACGAATGCAAACGGGTTGTCCGGGTTGACGATAAACCAGCATTGCTGCGGCTCATTGAACATCACGCGATAGGGCAATTGCGCAAGCTTGATCCAGGTTTCGCCATTGCCCAGCGTGTAGATGCCGCGAAACCTGCCCTCCGCGGCTGAAGGCGTAAGGCTGTCGAGCAGCAGGTTGCCTTCCATATTGTCCAGCGTATGGGCCGGCGCGCTGCTGCCTTCCAGTACCTCGCTGGAGATCGGCAGCCCTTCGATTGCGGCCACCGACACAGGCTGGGGGGCGGCACGCAGGGACATCAACAGCGGCAGGTTGAAGAGCAGATAAATAATGTTGTTGATCGCGCCCAACACACCCGCCTTGCGCTGCACCGCAGTCTTGCCATTGACCGCCTGATCGATGTTCAAACCGGTATTGGCGACGCTTGCGCCGACCAGCGTCAAGGCGATCGGCCAACCCAACGGCGCAAGCCCGCCAAACACTTGCAGGAACGCGCCCAGGTAGCCGATCCACATCTGCTTGCGCATATCCGCATTGGAGGTCAACAGTTCACGCGCCTCGGCGGTCATTCCCTGACGGGCGAAGTCTCGCAGATACACGAAGGGATCACCGGCAATAGGTGCCTGCGCCAGGTTGACGAGTCGAACGTCGGCACGCCAATCGTGCGCGAGCAACTGGCTCACCGCGCGAAAGAATCGCTCACCGTCCTTTGTCCGTGACGCCTCACCATGCAGAAACTGGCGCGTTATCGCCTTGTCTGCGTGCTCGCCCATAAACCGGGCCTTGAGCCAGCGGTACACCTCGCGCTCGCTATAGAACACCATGAACGGCTGTTCGGCATCGGGCCAGTAGATTATCTCGCGGCCAGTGGCAGTGACGATACGCAGCATGTCATGAGCCTTGATGCCATCGATATCCAGCGTGTGTACCGTGACACCGGGAGTTGCAGGAGGCGTGCCCTGCAACGTCTTCAGTGTAGGGGGCTGCAAGGGGTCGGTGGTGACGACGCACGTAACATGCTTGAAATCGACGGCTGAAAGCTGGCCCTTGCGCAGACAGTGACTGGCTGCAACCAGATAGTGTGCCTTGGCCAGGGTGCAGAAGTTCTCGCTGTGCAGGCTCCAGAATCGCTCCATACGGCGGGTGTACAGCGTGCTGAAATCAAGCGTCCACATGTCTTTGAGCACGTCCTGAGGCAGCATGGGCACCTCATTGCGCTCGTCGAAAACCCCATGATCCTGGCCATCGGTATAGAAGCCGCCGTACAGGGAAAGCTCGTCGCTGGCTTCCTGATCGTGGGCGCTGAAGTGCCGCATGAGCAGCTCGATCAAGGTCATCGACTGCATCGGCGTTCCGGAATGCTGCCAGCCGGTAAACGTGCGCGGACTGCTGCTGGCACTGCTGAAACGATGCCAATACACCCGCTCCGGAGCGAACACGCGCTGTGTGTGCTGAAGAATGATCCTGCTGGCGGCGGTGTGTGCCAGGTCGTAAAGATCGGGATAATCGAGAACGAACTGCTGCGCACGTTCGCGCAGCAGTTTCTGGTCGGATTCAGGTGTTTGCAGAGAACTCGGTGGCATGACGTCTTCCTGTATGAGAGAAGTCATGCACGTAATCATTCATCGGAGCGTTCATGGCGCTAACTATCTATACCGCCACGAACTTGTGAATACAGGTGGCGGCTCAGCCAACGAGCCACTGCAAATACTGCAAATACTGCAAATACTGAATGCCTTACCAACCATTCTCGGAGCCCGGGGAAATCTTCGCCCTGCTCTTGAATGGAAAATAAAAGTCCACGGCCTCGTTAAGGTGATCGATGTACAACACGGACAAGACCTCGTCGACCGGCAAATAGGAACGCTCCAGCAGATCGAAATAATCTGGCCGCAGCATTCTCAAGACGTCTGACATGAGCTTGGGACCGGTCAGGTCCGAAATGCGCGTCATGTATGGCGTCATTCGCTCCTTGGAAGCGCTTCGCGAGGCTTCGTTGCTGTGGTCGATAAAGGGTCTGCGTGTACTGAAAAACGCCTTGTTGGTCTGTTTTTCATTCTGGAAACGCGTGTTTATTTCCTTCAGGATCCTCTTCAGGACCGGATTATCCGGATGGCTGGCGAAATGGCTGTTACCCGGCCCGGTGTAGCTCAATTGCTGCGCATCCAGACGCCTTCCCAGCAACACATCATTGGGCCCTGCTTTCAATGGCGTGCCTGCGAAAGGGACATTGATGGTGTCATCGCAATCCAGATAAATACCACCGTATTCGTTGATCAGCCGATAGCGCAGAATGTCCGACGCCGCCGCATAATTACGATTATCCGAGTGCATGAAATAGTTGAAGGCTTCGCCGTTTTCACCACTCAGGAACGTGGGAAAGAACGCTTCTTCCTTGAGCCTGGAAATCTGCATCTGTGGATGGGCACTGAAGTAATCCAGCAACTGCTGATGCGCCGTCGGGTGATTGATATCGATATGCAGTTCGAAGCGCAAGTCCGGGCTGGTGCGCATGTTGTCCAGCATCTTTTCCAGCAGGTTATCGCCCGGCATGCGTTCGCCCAGCCATATGTGGTGAACCACACGGCTGATGGGCTCGGCATCTGCAGGCAACCTGGGCACGCGAGGAAAAGAATAGATTTCGAAGCGCCGACTCTGTGGCAGGTTGGCCTCTACTTTCCTGAATGCATCTTCCGACCCGCCGTTCCAGACTCCGTTGCGGTCCAGCCAGACAAGGCCATTTGAAGACGGGTCAGTTCGCCAGCACGGAATGTCCGCATCGTAATAGACGTTCTTCCTGCCCCCTCCGATCTGAATGAAGTACTTCTCTACGACCGTCCCTTTTGCCTCGCTCATTACTTCCTCGACCATGATCTGATCCAGTGGCAACTCGACCTGAACCTTGGGTCCCCAGCGTTGCACCTCGACGGCAGGCTCGTCGGGTACGACCGTGACCACGGCGCTTTCGGCCTCGCTGACAGGCGGCAATCGCGAGCCGTCAAAGCTCTCCCCGCCGCGCAAACCGAGCTTGAGGTCCAGATCCCAATAGCCGGTGTCGATAGTCTTCACGTAAGGCCCCCAGACACGCGGATCAGAATCAGAGCGAATCCGGTACTGCTTTTCCTGTGGCACCCACTCGACCCGAAACGCCTGGTCATGCAGTTCGATGTAACTTTTGCCTTGCAGCGGATAAATGCCCGCCACTTCTCCCGACGCCAGTCCCGGCAGATCCTGAGTCACTTCGAGCGCGCGCAGCAGGCGGCGCATTTTGGCATCGAGCGAACGCAAGGCCGGCGGCTCTTCCCTGAACACCGGAATCGGCTCGACCTCGACAGCAGGGTCGATCGAGGGGGTTGGGACGGAGACTTCATAACCGTCTCCCGTCTTGTCAATCAGCCCGGTTTCGGCGCCAGCCTCGACCGCAGCGCCCTCCTCGGCAAGAATCGGCAGCGCGTTCAATACCCCGAATGCAATCCGCCCAAGCCCCGCCTGGCGCTCGTCCAGCGTACGGCCATTGACTGCCGCGTCGACGCCCAGCCCGACCAGTGCAAGGGACAGCCCCGCGATGACCGGAATCAGTTCGGGAAAGACGATGGCAACACCGCCCAGAACAGACACACACTCGCTCAAGCCACTGCTGGCTTCCTCTTTCCAGTAGTCGCCATGGCTACGTATTTTTTGCAGCGCGTCAGCTTCAGATTTCGCCTTGACCCGATCCTTGAAGTGCGAGAACGGCCAGGGCTGCAGCGGCTCGCCGAACCGCACCAGTTTGCGCGGGTTCCACGCACCGGTCGCGGCGTCCAGCAGTTTCGGGTAGACAGCGAAGCCTCTGAGGGCGGTGGCAACACCACTGTAGAAAAAGCCATCGACGTCATCCGTGGCATTGAAATGCCCCTCTAAGGACCGGCGTTTGCCCGGATCCTTGCACATCAGCGCGACCCAGTCCTTGAGTGCGTCGGCGCTGGCGAATGCGTGAATCGGTGACGAATTGCCAGGGATGTAGAGCAGCACGGTCGGCGAATCGGCACTGCGTATGACCATGATGTCGGCCGCGCTGTAGCCATGCACCTGCAACTCGGAAATCGTCACGCGAGTGGAAATCGGCGCGGCTACAAAAGCGTCGAAACTCAGCTGTTTCCAACCCTGATCGGCAGGCAGCCCGAGCGCCTCCAGCACCATGTCCTTGTGCTCGGCCTTGAGCATGTTTTCCTCGGCTTGCAGCCAGGCCGCCCTGAACAGACCGGCCTTGAGCATCAGGTTGTAGTCTTCTGCGTGCGCCTGCCAGAACTGTTTCAGGTAGGCGAGATAGCAGGCTTGCAGGTTTTGGTCCCAGATGTACTGCTTGAACGCCTCGGCAGTCAGGCTAAGTTGCGTCGTCGAATCGTAGTGCTGCGGATCGGTTTTCCGGTACACCGCCTCATAAGCGACGCAGTCATAAGACGGTAATTTTTCATCCACAACCTGACAGTCGAGACCGCCATCATGATGGGGCTGCAAGTGCCCGAGGTGATCAAACCAGTCGCCATTGCCCTTTTGCTGCCAGTTACGCAGCAGCGCCTCGGTCAGCGTCATCGAGTGAGCGACATTGGCGCGGTGAGGGGCGGGATGGAGCTTCGGGGCTTCGATATACAGAGTGGCGATCAGGGTGTCGTCCGGATCGATCTCGATACCCCACCTTGACTGGCATTCCTGTGCGATATCCCGCGCGGCAAGAGCGGCAGGTGACTGCAGATTGATCGGGTTGAGCCGGAAGTAATCGCTGACCGAATAGTCTTCGTCTACCCGCGCCCAGAACTCTGCGTCAGAGTCATCATCGCCAGCCCTGTCGTCATCGCCGAAGTCGTACTGTGCTGCAAATTCATCGTCCATGATGAAAAACCTTCTTGGTGGTAGGAGCCCCGACAGTAGGGCGCAAGAAGGCCTGGTCTGCGGTATATAACTCTGTGTCAGCCGCTGGATTGCAACCAATCGTGAGCCCGGGAGCGCCGGCCTGGGTCAATCACTCGAAATTGCTCTTTGACAGCCAAGCAATTCAACAGGTTAAATCCCTTGGCACGCGGACTGCATGGTCAGCTTTCGCCCTTCCTGCTTCAATTCAGTTTTCTACGGAGTACCGCCCTTGGACGCCACCACCATCAACAGCCTGTTCCTGATCGGCGCGTTGCTGGTAGCCGCAAGCATCCTGGTCAGTTCTCTTTCGTCACGCCTCGGCATTCCGATCCTGGTCATCATCCTTGCAGTGGGCATGGTCGCAGGCGTCGATGGCGGCGGGATTATCTTTGACAACTATGCGACCGCCTACCTGGTGGGCAACCTTGCACTGGCAGTGATCCTGCTCGACGGCGGGCTGCGAACGCGGGTAGCCAGTTTCCGGGTTGCGCTGTGGCCGGCCTTGTCGCTGGCGACGGTAGGCGTGCTGATCACCACGGTACTGACCGGGATGATGGCTGCGTGGCTATTCAATCTCAGCGTCATCCAGGGCCTGCTGATCGGCGCGATCGTCGGCTCCACGGACGCCGCGGCGGTGTTCTCCCTGTTGGGCGGCAAAGGTTTGAACGAGCGCGTTACCGCCAGCCTCGAGATCGAGTCGGGTAGCAACGATCCCATGGCGGTGTTCCTGACCGTCACCCTGATCGGCATGCTCGCCAGCGGGCAGACCGGGCTGCACTGGGGACTGCTGGGGCACCTGATCCAGGAATTCGGTATCGGTAGCTTCATCGGCCTGGGCGGCGGCTGGATTCTGCTGCAACTGGTCAATCGCATCAATCTGGCCGCCGGCCTCTACCCGATTCTGGTGATTGCCGGCGGTCTGGCGATCTTCGCCCTGACCAACGCCATCCACGGCAGCGGTTTTCTCGCGGTCTACCTGTGCGGCCTGGTGCTCGGCAACCGGCCGATTCGCAGCCGCCATGGCATCCTGCATATGCTCGACGGCATGGCCTGGCTCGCGCAGATCGGCATGTTTCTGGTGCTGGGCCTGCTGGTCACACCGCACGATCTGCTGCCGATCGCGATACCCGCACTGGGTCTGGCGCTGTGGATGATTCTGGTGGCACGCCCGTTGTCTGTGATGGTCGGCCTGCTGCCGTTCAAGGCCTTCCATGACCGCGAAAAAGTCTTTATCGCCTGGGTCGGCCTGCGTGGCGCGGTACCGATCATCCTCGCGGTGTTTCCGCTGATGGCCGGCCTGCCCAATGCGCAGCTGTACTTCAACCTGGCGTTCTTTATCGTGCTGGTTTCGCTGTTGCTGCAAGGCACCAGCCTGCCGTGGATGGCCAAACTGCTGAAAGTGACGGTTCCGCCTGATCCCGCGCCGATTTCCCGGGCCGCGCTGGAGGTACACGTCACCAGCGAGTGGGAGTTGTTCGTCTACCGACTGGGCGCCGAAAAATGGTGCATCGGCGCGGCGCTGCGTGAGCTGAAGATGCCGGAAGGCACGCGTATCGCGGCATTGTTCCGCGGCCAGCAACTGCTCCACCCGTCCGGCAGTACGACCCTGGAAGTGGGTGATCTGCTGTGCGTGATCGGCCACGAACACGACCTCCCGGCGCTGGGCAAATTGTTCAGCCAGGCACCGCAGCGCGGGCTGGACCTGCGTTTCTTCGGCGACTTCGTGCTCGAAGGCGACGCAAGGCTGGGTGAAGTGGCGGCCCTGTATGGCCTGAAACTCGACGGCATCGACCCTGGAATGCCGCTCAGCCAGTTCATCGTGCAGAAGAACCGTGGCGAGCCGGTGGTCGGCGACCAGGTTGAATGGAATGGAACTATTTGGACAGTTGCCGTCATGGACGGGAACAAGATCCAGAAAGTGGGCGTCAAATTCCCCGAAGGAACCCGCCCGGGCCCCGGACTGTTCCTTTAAACTGCCAACCCACACGTATCATCATGCGACCGGTGTCTATGTTTTCCCTGCGTTCCTTTTGTGCTGCCGCACTGTTTGCGCTCTGCCTGTCTTCCTTCCCGGCGCTCGCCGCCGATCCGCCCAGCAGCGACGCTGTTCAGCAAAGCCTCGACAAGATTGCCGACCGCAAGCTGCCTGACGCCGAGCAAAAGGCGCTGCAACAGGTCCTCGAACAGACACTGGCTTTTCTGGCCAGCAAGAAGGACAGCGAACAGAAGCTCGAAGCGCTCAAACAGCAGCTCGCCCAGGCGCCCAAACAGACATCGGAAAACCAGCGTGAACTGGCCCGCCTGAAAGAAAGCAAAGTGGTGCCCGTGGCCCAGCGCTATGGCGGTCTCGACGTGCCGCAGCTGGAGCAACTGCTCAGTCAGCGCAGCACCCAGCAAAGTGATCTGCAGAGCGAACTCAACGACGCCAACAGCCTGGCCATTACCGCGCAGACCCGGCCGGAACGTGCGCAGACCGAAATCAGCGCCAACCAGACGCGCATCCAGCAGATCAACGCCATCCTCAAGAATGGCAAGGACAACGGCAAGACCCTGAGCGCCGACCAGCGCAACCTGCTCAATGCAGAGCTGGCCTCGATCAACGCCCTCAACCTGCTGCGCCGCCAGGAGCTGGCCGGCAACAGCCAGTTGCAGGACCTGGGCAACAGCCAGCATGACTTGCTGACCGAGAAGGTCGCGCGCCAGGAGCAGGAAATTCAGGACCTGCAGACCCTGATCAACGACAAGCGTCGCGCCCAGTCGCAGAAAACGGTCGCCGATCTGTCCCTGGAAGCGCAGAAGTCCGGCGGCAGCAGCCTGCTGGCGACCGAAAGCGCCGCCAACCTCAAGCTGTCTGACTACCTGTTGCGCGGCACCGATCGCCTCAACGAGCTTACCCAGCAGAACCTCAAGACCAAGCAGCAACTGGACAACCTGACCCAGACCGATCAAGCCCTCAGCGAGCAGATCAACGTGCTGAGCGGCAGCCTGCTGCTGTCCAAGATCCTCTACAAGCAAAAGCAGGCGTTGCCGCATCTGGAGCTGGACAAAGGGCTGGCCGACGAAATCGCCAACATCCGCCTGTATCAGTTCGACATCAACCAGCAACGCGAACAGATGAGCACGCCGACCGCATACGTCGAAAAGCTGCTCGCCACCCAGCCACCTGAAAACGTCACCCCGCAATTGCGCCGGACGCTGCTGGACCTGGCCATCACCCGCAGTGACTTGCTGGAGCGCCTCAATCGCGAGCTGAGCGCGTTGCTCAACGAGTCCATCACCCTGCAACTGAACCAGAAGCAGCTGACCAGTACTGCTCAGGGGCTGCGCTCCACACTCGACGAGCAGATGTTCTGGATCCCCAGCAACAAGCCGCTGGACGTGGAATGGTTTCAGAATATCTGGCCGCGTCTGCAAAAGCAGGTCGCCACCCTGCCGTGGACGTCCAGCCTCAGCGAACTGTCAGACGGCCTGACTCAGCGGCCGTTGCTGTTCCTGCCCTTGCTGCTGTTGATCGGCATACTGACCTGGAGACGCAAGGCGCTGTACCAGAAGCTCAATCGCCTGCACGCCGACATCGGCCACTTCAAACGTGACAGCCAATGGAAGACACCGCTGGCGCTGCTGATCAACGTGCTGCTGGCCATGCCCGTCGCACTGGGTCTGGCCCTGTGCGGCTACGCGCTGCAGATCGACGCCCGTGGGCAAAACGCCAACCTGGGCGAGGCATTGCTGCAGATCGCCCTGGCCTGGCTGGTGTTCTACACCGCCTATCGCGTCCTGGCCCCGCAAGGCGTCGCGCAACTGCATTTCCGCTGGGAGACGGCGCAGGTCGAATTCCTGCGTGGCTGGGTGCGGCGCCTGGGGCTGGTAGTCCTGGCCCTGGTGGCGGTAGTGGCCGTCGCTGAACACCAGCCTGCCGCACTGGCCGACGACGTGCTGGGGATCGGCGTGGTGCTGACCTGCTACGCACTGATGACCTGGCTGCTCGCTCGTCTACTGATCTCAAGCCCCACGCATCATAATGCCTCACTGTTCCGCAAAACCGTCGGCGTGGTGTTCACGGCATTGCCCGTCGCGCTCTTCCTCGCGGTCTGCTTTGGCTATTACTACACCGCGCTCAAGCTCAGCGACCGTCTGATCGACACCCTGTACCTGATGATGATCTGGCTGATGGTCGAGGCAACCTTCGTCCGCGGCCTGAGCGTCGCCGCCCGGCGCCTGGCCTATCAGCGCGCGCTGGCCAAACGTCAGGCAGCCAGAGAAAACGGCGACAGCGACATTCCGGTCGAAGAACCCAAGCTGGACATCGAACAGGTCAACCAGCAGTCGCTGCGCCTGATCCGTCTGGCCCTGCTGGCCGGATTCGTCGGCGCTCTGTACCTGGTGTGGGCCGAGCTGATCACGGTGTTCGCCTACCTGGACAACATCATCCTTTACGAATACACCAGCGGCACCGGTGCCAACATGAGCATGGTGCCGATCAGCCTGAGCGACTTCCTCGGTGCGGGGGTGATCATCGTCATTACCTTCGTGCTCGCGGGCAACCTGCCCGGCCTGCTGGAAGTGCTGGTGCTGTCACGCATGAACCTCGCGCAAGGCAGTGCCTATGCGACGACCACACTGCTGTCGTACACCATCGCCGGTGTCGGCTTCGTCACCACGCTGTCGACGCTGGGCGTGAGCTGGGACAAATTGCAGTGGCTGGTCGCGGCGCTGTCGGTGGGTCTGGGCTTCGGCATGCAGGAAATCTTCGCCAACTTCATTTCCGGCATCATGATCCTCTTCGAACGTCCGGTGCGGATCGGCGACACCATCACCATCGGTGCCCTGTCGGGGACGGTCAGCAAGATCCGCATCCGTGCCACTACCATCACCGACTTCGACCGCAAGGACATCATCGTCCCGAACAAGACCTTCATCACCGGCCAGCTCATCAACTGGTCGCTGACCGATACCGTTACCCGCGTAACCCTCAAGCTGGGCGTGGATTACGGCTCGGACCTGGACCTGGTGCGCTCCCTGCTGCTGCAAGCTGCCCGGGAAAACCCTCGGGTGCTCAAGGAACCAGAGCCGATCGTCTACTTCCTGAACTTCGGCGAAAGCACCCTCGACCACGAACTGCGCATGCACGTACGCGATCTGGGCGACCGCAACCCGGTGCTCGACGAGATCAACCGCTTCATCAATCGCGAGTTCAAGAAGCAGCACATCAACATCTCGTTCCGCCAGATGGAGATCTACCTCAAGAACACTCAGGGTCTGGAATACAAACTGGTGCCTGCAGAGCCCGGTGACAAGGGCAATGCGCCGACCGGAAAAACCACCCTGCAGCCTGTGAACACCACCGTGACCCCAGCGACCAAGGATGCGCCCGAGCCGCCTGAGTTGCGGCTGGATTGAGAAGACTGACGGCGTACGTCGACCGGGTTGCCACCCGGTCGACGCACACTAGCGAATAACTCAGGCCTCAACCCGCCCAATCACCACCTTCGCCTCCAGATACCCACCAGGCTCCTGGCTGATCTGCACGGTTCCGGCACACGGTGCCAGTATCGATGTTTCCATCTTCATCGCCTCCATGATCGCGATCACCTGACCCTTCTCTACCGTCGCACCGTCTTCAACCGCCCAGGCATGCAGATTGCCCGCTACCGGGGTCAGGACTGCATGCGGGTCCGGGGCGTCGACAGCTGGCTGTCTGGCATCAGTTGGTGCAGCAGCGTTCAGGCTCATGCCAGCCAGCAGCGCAGCAGGCAGGCCCAGCTCGTGGCGTTTGCCGTCGATTTCAACGAAGGTACGCAGCACGCCGGGGTCGACCGGTTCTGCGTTGCGCGGGGCGATGGTGACGTGCTCGGCGAAGTCGGTTTCGATCCAGCGGGTGTGGACGGCGAAGGTATTGGCCGCAGTGAAGTCGTCATGGGCCATCACCGCCCGATGGAACGGCAGCACGGTGGCCACGCCTTCCACCTTGAACTCGGCCAGCGCACGGCGGGCGCGGCTGATGGCCTGTTCGCGGGTTGCGCCGGTGACGATCAGCTTGGCGATCATCGAGTCGAAGTTCGGTGAGACCCGTGAGCCTTCCGTCACGCCGGTGTCCAGGCGCACGCCCGGGCCGGATGGCGGCTGGAAGACAGTGATAGACCCCGGCGTCGGCAGAAAGCCGTTGCCCGCGTCTTCGGCGTTGATGCGGAATTCAAAGCTGTGGCCGCGCGGCACAGGCGTGCCATCGAACGACAGCGGCAGGCCGTCGGCGACGCGAAGTTGTTCGATGACCAGGTCCACGCCGCTGGTTTCTTCCGTCACCGGGTGTTCGACCTGCAAGCGCGTGTTGACCTCCAGAAACGACAAGGTGCCATCGCCGCTGAGCAGGAACTCCACCGTACCGGCACCGACATAACCCGCTTCGGCGCAGACCGCGCGGGCCGACTCATGAATGCGCTGGCGCAACTCGTCCGTCAGATAAGGGGCCGGCGCTTCCTCGATCAGCTTCTGGTTGCGACGCTGCAACGAGCAGTCACGGGTGCCGACCACAACCACCCGGCCATGACGGTCGGCAATGATCTGGGCCTCAATGTGCCGCGGGCGATCCAGGAAGCGCTCGACGAAGCACTCGCCACGACCGAACGCGGTCACCGCTTCACGCACCGCAGACTCGTACAGCTCGCTGACTTCATCGAGCTTCCAGGCGACTTTCAGGCCGCGACCACCGCCGCCAAAGGCTGCCTTGATGGCAATCGGCAGGCCATGTTGCTCGGCAAACGCGACCACTTCAGACGCATCGCTCACCGGGTCTTCCGTACCGGCCACCAGCGGTGCGCCGACCTTCAGGGCGATACGCCGGGCCTGGACCTTGTCCCCCAGCGCGTCGATGGTCGCAGGATCGGGACCGATCCAGATCAGACCGGCGTCGATCACAGCGCGGGCGAATTCGGCGCGCTCCGAGAGGAAGCCGTAGCCGGGGTGAACCGCATCGGCACCGGCACGAGCGGCAACCGCCAGCAGCTTTTCGATGTTCAGGTAGGTGTCGGTCGGGCGCTCGCCCTGCAGCCCATAGGCTTCATCGGCCTGACGTACGTGCAGCGCGTCGATATCGGCATCGGCGTACACCGCCACCGAGGCGACCCCGTAGTCACGGCAGGCACGGGCAATACGAACGGCAATTTCGCCACGATTGGCAATCAGAACCTTTTTCATCTGTTCTTGGTCTCGTCTGAAGTGGCGGGGCGCACGGGCTCGAAGGCGCTCAGCGGGTTGAAGCGAATGCGGGCATTGACCGGAATCTGCCCGGCCTTGTTCAGGTGGTAGGTGGCGACTGCGCCGATCACCGGGTAACCGCCGGTCAACGGGTGATCGGCCAGGAACAGCACCGGCTGGCCACTGGGCGGCACCTGAATGGCGCCGACCGTGGTGCCCTCGCTGGGCAACTCGCCATCGACGGCACGTTGCAGCGATTGCTCGCCCGCCAGGCGAATACCGATACGGTTGGACTGCGGCGTGACCCGCCAGGTCTGTTGCGCCAGCAGTTGCTGGGCTTCGGCGCTGAACCAGTCACTGCGCGGGCCCATGACCACATCCAGGGTGATGACCTGATCGGCACGCGGCATTTCGAAGGAGGGCTGTTCACTGACCGACACAGCCGATCCACCGGACCTGCGTTGAAAACCAAGTCGATCACCCGCCGCCAGCGGCGCCGGTCCGACCTGGGCCAGCGTGTCGGTGGACAGGCTGCCAAGCACCGGTTCATGAATGAAACCGCCACGAACCGCGAGATAATTGCGCAGGCCGGCGCTGGGCGAGCCGATGCTCACCTGATCGCCGCTCTGCAAGGCCAGCGGTGCATACAACGGTGCCTGCAGCCTTTCTCCTTCGGCGGTCAGCACTTCAACGCTGGCCTGAGCCCCGGTAATCGCCACAACGGTCTGCCCCTGACAAGTGAACGTCAGGCCACCCATGAGAATTTCCAGGCACGCCGTCGCCGGATCGTTACCCACCGCGCGGTTGGCAGCGCGCAAGGCGCCGCGATCCAGCGCACCCGATGCGGAAACTCCCTGCCCCGCCCGGCCGGGGCGGCCCAGGTCCTGAAACAGGGTCTGCAGACCTGGCGTCTCGATCTGCAGATAGTCTTCGCTGACCGTCGTCGCCTGCGGCCGGACAGGTGCGGCAACCTGCACACGGGTCTCCGGGAGCGGTCCGGCATCCTGGAAACGCACGCGGTAGCCGGGCTGGAGCAAGGCGGGCTCGTCGCGGCCCAGATCCCACATGGTTGAGGTGGTCACCCCGATAATCTGCCAGCCGCCGGGGCTGGCCTGTGGATAAATGCCACTGAAACCACCGGCCAGTGCCACGGCGCCAGCCGGAATACGTGTGCGCGGCGTGCTGCGCCGTGGCACCACGAAACCGGCGCCGCCGCTGAGGTAGGCAAAACCGGGCGCAAAGCCGCAGAAGGCAACGTTGTAGTCGCTGCCGGTGTGGCGCTTGATCACTTCCTCGACGCTGATGTCCAGCTCGCGGGCGACATCGGCCAGGTCTTCGCCGTTGTAATGCACAGGTATTTCGATCAGCTTGCCCGCCTCGCGGGCCTTGCCACGAATGTCGCGCGAGGCGATCTGTGTGGCGAGCGCTTCGAAACCGATGGCTGACGGACGAAAGTGCACCAGCAAGGTTCGGGCGGCCGGGACGATTTCCTCGACGCCAGCGATGGGCATCTGCTGTAACGATTCGAACAGGGCCAGGGTCTCGTCCAGATTCGACAGTTCAACCAGGAGGGCATCCAGGTTGGCCGGGTAGAAACGCATGAGCCTCTCCTATACGTGGTAGTAGCTGTCCGGAATATCGGTAATGAACATGTGGCCCGGCGCGTGGGAAATCGCAAACGGCACACGGGACGCCATGACCACCGCCTGCGGGGTCACGCCGCAGGCCCAGAACACCGGAATCTCGCCGGGCCTGATCGTCACCGCATCACCAAAATCAGGGTTCGCCAGGTCGTTGATGCCGAGCAGTCCAGGCTCGCCGACATGTACCGGCGCGCCGTGCACACCGGGATAGCGACCGGTGATGCGCGCCGCTTCGGCAACCCGGTCCGCGGCGATCGGGCGCATCGACACCACCATGTTGCCCTGCAGGCGGCCGGCCGGGCGGCAGACCCGGTTGCTGCGGTACATCGGCACATTGCAGCCTTCGCTGATGTGGCGCACATCAATGCCGGCGTGCATCAGGTCGGTTTCGAAGGTGAAGCTGCAGCCGATCAGAAAGCTGACCAGATCAGTGTGCTGCGCCCAGATGTGGCTCACATCACTCAGTTCTTCGGCCAGTTGCCCATCGCGCCAGACCCGGTACAGCGGCAGGTCGGTGCGCAGATCAGCCTGCTCAGCCAGCAGTGTGGTGTGGCTGCCGGGCTCGGTCACATCCAGCACCGGGCAGGCTTGCGGGTTGCGCTGCGCGAACAGCAGAAAGTCATACGCCCATTCACGCGGCAGCGTGATCATGTTGCACTGGGTCAGGCCGGGCGCTTGGCCAGCGGTCGGCGCGACGAATCCCTGGCGATAACGGGCACGGGCGGCGCTGGCGGCCTCGCGGGCGTGTTGCAGTGAGTTCATGATCAGCCTCGATTGAATGCGCGGACAGTGACGCCTGCGTCGTGCAAACGGTTTTTCAGGATGCGTGCGATGTTCACCGCGCCCGGGCTGTCGCCATGTACGCAGATGGAATCGGCCTGCAGGCTGATTTCGCGGCCATCTTCAGCCTCGATGACGCCTTCACGCACCAGGCGCAGCATGCGCTCGGCGATCCGTTCGGCGTCGTGCAGAACCGCACCGGGCCGCGAGCGCGAGACCAGCGTGCCTTCGGCGGTGTAGGCGCGGTCGGCGAACGCTTCGGCGACGCAGGAAAGCCCGGCTTCGCGTGCCCAGTCGAGCAGCGGCGAGTTGGCCAGGCACACCAGCTTCAGCGCGGGATCAATGCGCAACAGCGCCTGAATGACCGCCGTGGCCTGACGCTGATCACCGGCGATGGTGTTGTACAGCGCGCCATGAGGCTTGACGTAGCTCACGCTTGTCCCGGCGCTGCGGGCCAGACCCTGAAGCGCGCCGATCTGATAAATGACATCGGCGGTCAGCTGGTCGCTCGGGATGTCCATGTTACGGCGGCCGAACCCTACCAGGTCCGGGTAGGCCACATGCGCACCGATGGCAACGCCCCGGGCCGCAGCGGCCTCGAGGGTGCGCAGGATCCCGGCCGGGTCACCGGCATGGAAACCGCAGGCCACGTTGGCGCTGCTGACCACATCGAGAATCGCCTCGTCATCGCCCATGCTCCAGGCGCCGAAGCTTTCACCGAGGTCGCTGTTGAGGTCTATCGCAGGCATTTTTTGTTCTCCGAAATCAGGCTGCATTGATAAAGGCAAAGATGGGACCGACTGATTTGAACGCCATGTACCACGACAGAAGACAAGTCAGCACGCCCAGCACCAATAGCCAGCGCGGGTAGTGGTAGCCGTCCATCATGTCGGACCGGCGCCAGCCGACGTACATGAAAATGCTCAGGCCCAGTGGCAGGATCAAGCCATTGAAGCCCCCGGCAAAGACCAGCAGCGCGGCGGGTGGTTTGCCCCACATGACGTATACGACCACGGTAATCAGGATAAAGCCGACAGTCGCCAGATTGCGTGCGCGCTCGGTGATGCGTTTGGAAAACACTGTGATGAACGACATCGACGTATAGGACGCGCCGATCACACTGCTGATGCCGGCCGCCCAGAGCACCAGACCGAACATGATCAGGCCGAAGTTGCCAGCGGCAGCGGTGAACGCCTGGGCCGCAGGGTTTGCGCCCTGGCCGGACACGTCGATGACGACGCCGCTGGCGACCACGCCGAGGATCGCCAGAAACAGTATGTAACGAACAACCCCGGTGACCAGAATACCGGTCAGTGCCGCCTTGGACACCACATCGATGTTCTCGACCCCGACGGTGCCGCGATCCAGCAAGCGGTGAGCACCGGCGTAAGTGATATAGCCGCCGACCGTGCCGCCGACAATGGTGGTGATGGCCGCGAAATCGACCATGTCCGGCAGGACTGTCTGACGCAGAGCCTCGCCCAGCGGCGGGTGCGATGCAAAGGCGGCGAACAGAATCAGGCAGACCTTCAGGGTGCCCAGTACCATCATGATGCGGTCCATGGCGATGCCGGCGCGGTGCGACGAGAAGATCGCTATGGCGATCAGCGCGCTCAAGGCGCCACCCCACTTGGGATCAAGACCAGTCAACGCATTCAAGCCCAGGCCTGCACCGGCGATGTTGCCCAGACTGAATACCAGGCCGCCGAAGATGACCAGTACCGCAAGCAGATAACCGCTACCCGGGATCGCCGCATTGGCCAGATCGGCCGCGCGCATTCTGGTCAGCGTCACGATGCGCCAGACATTCAACTGCACCACGAAGTCGATCAGGATCGAGGCCAGGATGCCGAAGGCAAACGCGGCCCCCAGAGTCGCGGTGAACGTGGCTGTCTGGGTCAGAAAGCCAGGACCGATGGCAGACGTCGCCATCATGAAGATCGCGGCGATCAGAGAGGCGCGGCGCGCCTTGGTGAACTCATTGGCAGTCTGTGTCACGGCGGCATTCCTGAGATGAGAGGTATTCTGCCAGAGCAATGACCATGCCAAGGGTCATTCAGGCGCGCCAAGTTGTAGATACATAAAGATAATATTGTTGAACAATGCTGATTACATGAATCAACCATATGCACCATGTTGTTACGCCGGGACTCACGCGTGCTACCTGATGAAGCATCTGCTGACCTTCGTCCTTGCCAGCCAATGAGCTGTCGTGGAATATCGACCTGGCTTTTCTTTCTCTGGACCCTTTATGAACGACGCTGCTTCTGTCCTCCCGCGCACCCTCGGAGAATCGATCACCACTGAGCTTCGCAGAATGCTGGTCGAGGGCGAGCTGGTACCCGGTCAACGCCTCTCGGAAGCCGCTCTGGCCGAGAGTCTGGATATTTCCCGTAATACCCTGAGAGAAGCCTTCAGAGTGCTGACCCGCGAAGGGCTGCTGACCCACGAGCCCAATCGCGGGGTTACCGTGGCCAAGCCCGATATGGCTTCGATCATCGATATCTACCGCATTCGGCGCTTCATCGAATGCGGGGCGATTGCCCAGGCTTATCCACAGCATCCCGGTGTGCTGCACATGCGCAATGCGGTCGAGGCGGGCGTGCAGGCGCGTGAGGCCAGGGACTGGATTGCCGTGGGCACCGCCAACATGATGTTTCACAAGGCCATCGTCGAACTGTCCGACAGCCCGCGACTGGTGGCGTTTTATGCGCAGATATCGGCCGAGTTGCGACTGGCCTTCGGCTTGCTCAACAATCCGGAGCTGCTGCATTCGCCCTATCTGGACATGAACGCCGCGGTACTCGGGCGCCTGGACGCGGGCAAGACCGATGAGGCGACGCGCATGCTCGAGGATTATCTGGTGCAATCGGAACGGACGATTCTGGCCGCCTTCGAGCGAAGCCGGAACCGGTAGTCCGGCGCAGGCCTGATCATCAGAACTACCACCAAGTGACCCGGTCTACGGGTTCTGACCGTTGCAACACGCCCGACGAGCCAGGCAGGCCGCCGCTTCGTTGAAAGCCTGAAATTCCCCTCTGGAGGCGATACGCTTTGAAAGCACTCGACGAACTCACTTTCGACAACCGCTTTGCCCGTCTGGGCGACGCGTTCTCCACTTCCGTGCTGCCTGAGCCCATTGATGCGCCGCAGCTTGTGGTTGCCAGCCAGTCAGCGCTGGCGCTGCTGGACCTGGCCCCCGAACAGGCCGACCTGCCGCTGTTCGCGGAAATCTTCAGCGGCCACAAGCTGTGGTCTGAAGCCGAACCACGGGCAATGGTGTATTCCGGGCATCAATTTGGCTCCTACAACCCGCGCCTGGGCGACGGTCGCGGGCTGTTGCTCGGCGAGGTCTACAACGACGCCGGTGAGCACTGGGACCTGCACCTCAAGGGCGCAGGCCGCACGCCGTATTCACGGATGGGTGACGGGCGCGCCGTACTGCGCTCGTCGATCCGCGAGTTTCTGGCCTCCGAAGCCCTGCACGCACTGGGCATACCCAGCAGCCGTGCGGGGTGCGTGGTCAGTTCCAGCACCCCGGTATGGCGCGAAACCCAGGAACATGCAGCCATGGTGCTGCGTCTGGCGCAAAGTCATGTGCGCTTCGGCAGTCTGGAATACTTCTTCTATACCAAGCAGCCAGAGCAGCTGAAGACCCTCGCCGAACATGTGCTGACGATGCATTACCCGCACTGCCAGGAGCAGCCGGAGCCGTATCTGGCGATGTTCCGGGAAATCGTCGAGCGCAACGCCGAGCTGATTGCCAAGTGGCAGGCCTACGGCTTTTGCCACGGCGTCATGAACACCGACAACATGTCGATCCTGGGCATTACCTTCGATTTCGGACCGTTCGCGTTTCTGGATGATTTCGATGAGCACTTCATCTGCAACCATTCCGATCACGAAGGTCGCTACTCCTTCAGCAATCAGGTGCCTATCGCGCAGTGGAACCTCAGCGCGCTGGCACAGGCGCTGACCCCGTTCATCAGCGTGGAAGCGTTGCGTGAGGCCATCGGCTTGTTCCTGCCGCTGTATCAGGCGCACTACCTGGACCTGATGCGCCGCCGACTGGGACTGACCGTTGCGCATGAGCAGGACGAACAACTGGTCAGTCAGTTACTGAAGCTGATGCAGAACAGCGGCGTGGATTACACCCTGTTCTTTCGCCGCCTGGGCGATCAGCCCGCTGTCGAGGCACTGCGCACGTTGCGCGACGACTTCGTCGATATCAAGGGCTTCGATGGCTGGGCGGAAGCGTATCAGGCGCGTATCGCCCTCGAGGACAACGGCACCGGGGAGGAGCGTCAGACCCGCATGCATGCGGTCAATCCGCTGTACATCCTGCGCAACTATCTGGCACAGAACGCCATCGCCGCAGCGGAAAAAGGCGACTACGAAGAAGTCCGCCGCCTGCACCAAGTGCTCTGTACCCCCTTCACCGAACAGCCCGGCATGCAAGGCTATGCCCAACGGCCACCGGACTGGGGCAAGCACCTGGAAATCAGCTGTTCGTCGTGAGGCTGTGATTCCCTATCGTGCCCATGCTGGAGCGTGAGAAGCGATAACCCTGTAACTATCGTGCGGCGCTCCGCGTCGCATGCCGTTCTGGACACTCCGCGTCCTCTTTACCTATGACAGCCCTGCATCCACCAGCCATTGCTCCAGTCCTTCTAGGTCGGGAATACGGGCTACGGTTTCGCCGATCTGTACGGCGGCCAGTTCCAGCTCGGCCAGCGGTACATCGACGTAGCTCAACTGGCTGTCGACCTTGCACGAGCGCGGGATGCCTTGAGTCAGCAGGGCGATGAACCTGACGTCGTTGCGTCCGCCCAGTGCGTTAAGCACCACGATACGGGCTCGACCACCGACGCGGGTGCGGCCTCCGCAGGCAGCTTCGAAGCTGAGCAGCGGCAAGGTCAGTTCGCGCCAGCTGATCGGCCCCAGATACCACTCGGGGGCGTCCGGCTCTGCGCTGCAATCCTGGTAATCGATCAACTCGGCGACCGCGACGTTGGGCAGCAGCAGATGCCGGTCACTCAACGGCACCAGCAAGCCGGTCAGGCTAGTCAGACGGCTGGTCTGGAACGTACCTTCAGACATGTGCCTGGCTCCAGTAAGCGATGCTCTCCAGCAACACGGTTTCCTGATACGGCTTGCTCAGGTACTCGTTGACGCCCACCGCCATCGCCCGATCGCGATGCTTCTGGCCCGAGCGGGAGGTGATCATGATGATAGGCAGCTCCTTGAGCTGTTCGTCCTGGCGGATCTGGCTGGCCACTTCAAAGCCGTCCATGCGCGGCATTTCGATATCGAGCAGCATGATGTCAGGCGTGTGCTCCTGCAACAGGGTCATGGCATCGACACCGTCCTTGGCCGTCAACACATGCATGCCGTGGCGCTCCAGCAAGCGGCTGGTGACTTTGCGTACCGTCACCGAATCGTCCACCACCATCACCAGCAACGGTCTGGCGTGCTCGGCTTCGTGGTAGGCAGGCGCCAGCCCTCTGAAAGGCAAGCCCTGCAAGGTACGGATCTGCGCCATCAGATCGAGAATCAGCACCACCCGGCCGTCACCCAGAATGGTCGCGCCGGAAATGCCCTGCACCCTGGAGAACTGCGTACCAAGGCTCTTGACCACAATCTCGCGCGAGCCTGCCAGTGCATCGACCTGCACCGCCACCCACTGATCCTGCAGATGCACCAGCAACACCGGCAGCGGCTGCAATTGCCCGGCCAGTCTGGGCGGACTGCTGCCCAGCAATTCGCCCAGATAGCGCAACTCGTAACTGCGCCCGCCATATTGATAGCGCGGCGGGCTGGTCTGGTAATAGCCGTCCAGCTCATTGGCCATGACGCGCACGATGCCGTCGACGGTATTGAGCGGCACCGCATACTGTTCTTCACCGCACGTGACCATCAGCGCCCGGTTGACCGACACCGAAATCGGCAGTCGAATACGGAAGCGCGTGCCCTGGCCCGGCACCGAGTCGATGACCATCGAACCGCCCAGCTGCTTGACCTCGGCGTGCACTACATCCATGCCCACACCACGTCCGGAAATCTGGGTGATGATCTCGCTGGTGGAAAACCCCGCCTGGAG
Organism: Pseudomonas congelans; assembly: GCF_900103225.1. Taxonomy (GTDB): domain Bacteria; phylum Pseudomonadota; class Gammaproteobacteria; order Pseudomonadales; family Pseudomonadaceae; genus Aquipseudomonas; species Aquipseudomonas congelans. The sequence continues at coordinate 231,630 of NZ_FNJH01000004.1, forward strand.
GATGAACGGCAACACCTCATGGTCGGACAGATCGGCATCCGGATGAATCATGCCGCGCTTGATAGCTTTGCGGCGTACCGCTGCCAGATCGACGCCCGAGCCGTCATCGCTCAGCTCGATGACCATATCGCCGCCTTCGTACATCAGTTCCAGACTGATATGGCCCTGTTCCGGCTTGCCGGCGGCAATGCGCTTTTCGGTACTTTCAAGCCCGTGATCGACGGCGTTGCGCAGCATGTGCTCCAGCGGCGCGACCATTCGTTCCAGCACGTTGCGGTCCATTTCACCGTCGGCGTTGCCCACGTCGAAATGGACTTTCTTGTGCAGTTCCGAAGCCACCTGGCGCACCACACGACGCAGGCGCGGCACCAAACGCTCGAACGGCACCATGCGCGTACGCATCAGGCCTTCCTGAAGCTGGGTGTTGACCCTGGCCTGTTGCGACAGCAGCGTTTCCGCGTCGCGGGCACGCGCGCCGAGGGTTTCCTTGAGGTCCAGCAGGTCGGACGCCGATTCGAACAGAGCGCGCGACAGCTGCTGCAGCTGGGAATGACGGTCCATTTCCAGCGGGTCGAACTCTTCGTAGCCGAGCCGCTCGGCCTGGACCTGCTCACGGCTGAGAATGCGCCCCTGGGTTTCCATATCCAGACGACGCAATTGGTCGCGCATCCGCTCGATGGTGGTTTCCATCTCTACCAGGGCGATCTGTGAATCAATGATCTGCTGTTCGATACGTCCACGGAAAATGGAGGTTTCGCCGGCCAGGTTGACCAGGTCTTCCAGTTGCTCGGCAGGCACCTTGACCATTTCCGGGCCACTGCGCTCGGCCTCCCCCTCGGCGACCGGGGCCACGGTTACCACCGACTCCGGATGGACCTCCGGGTCCTGCGCAGCCAGCGGTGCGCCCGAAGGCTCATCGGTGGCCAGCCTGCGAATGCTCTCAATCAGCAAGGTGGCGTCAGGCAGCGGCTTTTCATTGCGCACGGCATCGAGCATGTCGGCCAACACATCCTGACCGCTCTGCAACAGGCCGATCATCAGCGGCGCGGGCTGCAGACTTCCGGCGGAAAGCCCCTCGTAAAGCGTCTCCAGCTCGTGGGCGAGGTCGCCTATCGGAGCAATTTCCACCATCCGCGCGCCGCCCTTGAGGGTATGCAGGTCGCGCAGCAGGTTTTCGACTTCCAGCATGTTGTGCGGATCGGCCTGCCAGCGCGCCAATGCCGCGCCGGAGCTTTCCATGATGTCGAAACCTTCCTCGAGGAAGACTTCACGCAGCTCGGTGTCATGTTCGGGAAGATCTTCATTGACGGCAGGCGAGGCCTGCACCTCGAGCCCGGCGCTCTCCAGCGTGCGGCAGCTGCGCAGCGCTTCGATCAAGGCCGAGGGGTCGCTGAGCGCTTCCTGCCGGTACAGTTGCTCCAGCAGAATCGCCAGATGGTCGTGGCTCTCGTGCAGCAGCTCGGCCAGTGTCGGCGAATGATTGAAGCGCCGGTCGATCAAGCCTTCGTAAAGGTTTTCCAGTTCGTGGGCCAAATCGCCCACCTCGACCACCTCAGCCATCCGCGCACCGCCCTTGAGGGTGTGCAGGTCGCGCTGTAACGAGGCCAGCGGTGCAGGGTTTTCCGGATCGGCCAGCCAGCGCTGCAAGGCTTGACCGGCGCTGTCGAGGATATCGACGGCCTCCTCCAGAAATATCTCGACGATTTCGTCGTCCGGACCGGCAACTTCAGTCTCAGCGTGCCCCGCCTCGCTGGCCAGTTGCTCGGTGGCGGCATTGAGCTCGGTCACGCTCAAGGTGCGATGGCCGTCGCTCTTGACCAGTCCGGTCGCCGACGGGTCAAGCGCCTGATCCAGCAACTGGTTCAAGGCACGCACGCATTCGGGACGCGGCTCGACATCCTGGCCGGCAGCCACCTGATCAAGCATGTTGATCAGCGCTTCGTGAGCATTTTCCGCCACATCGAAAAACCGGTCGCTGACCGCCAGACTGCTTTCCTCGACCGCACCGTAGAGGTCGAGCAAGGCTTCGCATAGCTCATCGACCTGCGGCAGGTCAGCCAGATGCGCGCCATGACCGAGGGTGGTCAGCTCATCGAGCAGCGCGCTCAGTTCCTGGCGTTCGCCGGGGTGCTGCCGCCAGCGCTGCAGCAGGTTTTCCGCATCCAGCACGATGTCCATGCCCTCGGCCAGAAAACCGGCGAGCAGCGTGGGGTTGCGCTTGATCCGTAGGCCGCTGTCCGACTCGCGCAGCACCACGGTGAGGCGGTCGTTGAGCATCGCCAGGGCAGCCTCGATCAGCTGCGCGGCACCCGGAATATCGGCCAGCGGGGTGCTGTCGAGTTGCTTGAGGCCCTTGTGCAGCAACGGTTCGGCGCTGCGCAGCAGGACGAGCTCCGGTGAGCCGATATCGATGAGGTTGGCCTTGTATTCACGCACCAACTGATCGAGCGGGCTGGCCAGTTCGGCAATCGGCAGCACCCCGGCCATGTGTGCGCTGCCCTTGAGTGTATGCAGCGCACGCAGCACCGCGTCGCTGATCGCCGGTGACGCTGATTGTTCGGCGTTGTCGAGGAAGCGACCGAGTGTGTTCAGATGGCCGAGCGCTTCCTGACGGAAAATCTCCAGCAACTGTGGATCGAGCGGTTCGTCGGCAACAGGTTTACCTGGTGCAGGATCATCCAAGGCCGGCAGCGTCGGAGGCTCCAGCCCATTGGCCAACGCATGGGCACGGGCCGCCAACAGGTCGACATCGTCACGCTGACACTGGGCATCTTCGGCGAAGTCGCGGATGACCGACGGCAGCAGCGCCTGCACTTCGCTCATCAGTTGCTGCACTTCGAGGCCCGGCAGCACATCGCCTTCCAGCACCCGGTTGAGCAGGTTTTCCACCGACCAGGCCAGTTCGCTGAGGATCAGCGCACGCACCATCCGGCCGCTGCCCTTGAGGGTATGAAACGCACGACGCACTTCGGTCAACGCCGTGCTGTCCCAATGGCCGTCGCGGCCGAGCGAGGTGAACCAGCGCGGCAGGTACTCGCGCAGCGCGTCGAGCACCTCGTCGGCCTCTTCGAGAAACACATCGCGCAACTCATCGTCCACCGCCTCTTCCCCGGCCGAGGGCGGCAACAGGCTGGTGGGGACGTTACGGGCGGGAGGGTTGACGGCCGAGACCGGGCTGGCGAGGACCTGGGCAATGGTTTGCGTGGGGCTGACCAGCGCCTTGCGGTCATCCAGTTCCAGCAACTCGTCCTGAGTGATGACTTCTTCGAGCAACGGCACTTCGAGGGTGTCAGCAGCAGGCGTATAGCCCAGCCGCGCCAGGCTTTGCTGGGCCATGTCGAGCACTTGGTCGCCCGGCGCCTGATGGTCTTCGAGCATGCGCTCCAGGTAATACTCGATACCGGTGATGGTGTCGGCCAGACAATCGAGCTGAACCCAGGCGGGACGGGTTTCGTCCACCAGCAGGTGTTCCTGAATGTATTCGTTGCAGGCGGCCAGCAGACTGGCAGCCCGGGCCAGCGGAATCATCGCCAGCGCACCACGAACCTGCACGATCAGCGCGCAGAGCGGATCGAGCCGCTGCCGGTCCCATTCGCCGTCGATGTAATCGAGAATCACGTCCTTGGCCTGCTGCAGCACCGTGCGGGCTTCGCGAATCACCAGTTGATGAATCTGCGTCAGGTCGGTGGTCGGCAGGCGGCTTTCCTCGCGGCTGACCTGCTCGTGACTCCCGGCCATACCGGCAAGGGTCGATTCGACGTAGAGCAAGGCACCCGCGACATCCATCAGCGCAGCGTCGCTGGGCTCGCGCTGCCCCTGCGCCAGACCGAGGACCACGGAAAGCTGATCGATGATCACCTTGCGCGGCTGGCCGAACCCCAGCACCGCCAGGGTGTCGGCAATCTGCCGCAACGGTGGCAGCAACGCGTTGAGCTCGCTGACATGCTGACGGTCGCCGCGCACGAACACATCGAGCCGCTCCTTGACCCTGACCAGCCCTTCGCACAAGGCCACGATCACCGAGCGCATGGCGTCACGGTCCGGACCGGCCATGCGGGCACGCTCTTCGTTGACCACGTCGTTGCCGGGCAAGGCATCGGCCAGCGCGTACTGGTCCTTGAGGTCGAGCATCTTCGGCGCCAGGCTGTCGGACTTGGCGATGTAGAACAGCAGGCTTTTCAACAGCTCTTCGGGGGCGGGCTGATTGATGCCGGTGACGCCCTGCTCGGCCAGACGCTTGAGTTCCTTGTCGGCGTCCTTCAACAGGCTGCGCAGCGCCGGACTGTTGGTGAAGTTGCCGTTGAGCATGGTTTCGACCAGTGCCGAGGCGATTCGCCAGAGCGCACCGAGCGGCGCGTCTTCGCACAACTGCTCAAGCCGGGCAAACACCTTGGCCATGTAGCCGAGCTGGGTCTGAACGCCCTGCTCACGCATCAGGCCGGCCAGCGCCGCCTGCAGGGTCTGGCGCAGCTTGCGTAGCAGGCTGGGTAATTCCGGGGTATTGCGCCGCGCCAGCTCCTGTTCATCAAGCGCCGGCACGACGACCAACTGCGGGGCAAACAGGCTGGTTTCCGAGAGCAGACTTTCGCCCCGCGCACTGCGCAGGTCGTTGAGCAGTGGCAAGACTACCAGCGGCAGGTCCCGGCGCGCAGAATGAATACGCTCCAGGTAAACCGGCAACTGACTCATGGCCTGGATCAACAGTTGCTCGGACTCGACCGGATGGCTGACGCGGTTCTGCTGGACCGCCAGCGCCAGTTGCTCGATTTCCTCGGCCAGCAAAGCGGCGCCATAGAACTCGATCATCTGCAGACTGCCGTGAACTTGATGTACCAGGTTCAGGCACTCGGCCATTGCCGCAGCGTTGGCCGGGTCTTCGATGAACAGGTCCAGCGCCTGCCGGGCCTGGCGCAGTGTTTCGGCGATCTCGCCTTTCAGCCACTCAAGGGCTACATAATCGTGACGATCAGCCATGACGAGTACCGCCTGTTACCCAATCAAGGTTGTTCATGTGCGGTACATCATCCGGCTTTCTTCGATGACGGCAGGGCAAAGCCCGATACCGAACGACGCATTTCGCTGGCCATTTTCGCCAGATTGCCGATGCTTTCGGCGGTAGCCGATGTGCCCGAGGTGGTCTGCGAAGTGGTTTGCTGAATGACAGTCATGATCTGTGAAATCTGCCCGGCAGACTCGGCCTGCTGGTGGGCGGCGTCGGTGATACTTTCGATCAGTTCGGCCAGCACCCTGGACACCCCTTCGATTTCCCCCAGCGCTACCCCGGCGTCCTGCGCCAGACGGGCGCCGCGCACGACTTCACTGGTGGTCTGCTCCATGGAGATAACCGCCTCGTTGGTGTCGTTCTGAATGGCCCGGACCAGCGTTTCGATCTGCTTGGTCGCGGACGACGAACGCTCGGCCAGGCGCTGTACTTCGTCAGCCACCACGGCAAACCCTCGTCCGGCATCACCGGCCATCGACGCCTGAATGGCGGCGTTCAAGGCGAGGATATTGGTCTGGTCGGCAATGTCGTCGATCAGGCTGACGATGTCGCCAATCTCCTGGGATGACTCGCCCAGACGCTTGATGCGCTTGGAGGTGTCCTGGATCTGCTCGCGAATGTTGTCCATGCCATGAATGGTGTTATGCACGACCTCGTTGCCTTTATTGGCAATCGCCACGGAGCGCTCCGCCACGGCCGAGGACTCCGAGGCGTTGGTCGAGACCTGATCGATGGACGCCGCCATGTCGTTGATCGCCGTCGACGCCGCACTGATCTGCAACGCCTGGTGCTCTGAGGCAGCCGACAATTGCATGGCCGTCGCCTGGGTTTCGGTTACCGCAGCCGCCACCTGCTCGGCGGTCAGGTTGATGGTCACCACCAGCTCGCGCAATTGATCGATGGAGTAGTTGATGGAGTCGGCAATCGCTCCGGTGAAGTCCTCGGTCACAGAGGCCGTGACCGTCAGATCGCCGTCGGCGAGGTTCTCGATCTCGTCCAGCAGGCGCATGATCGCTGTCTGGTTGCGTTCGCTCTTCTGCGCGGTTTCGCGCAGCTGGCGATTGGTCTCGCGCACCATGACCAGCCCGATGAGGATGATCGACGCCAGTGCCAGCAAGCCCAGCACATAGCCGCCGACGGTGTTCATGGTACGGCGCTTGGCGAGGTTTTCCAGGCTGTTGGCGAGTACCGAGGTTTCATCCAGCAGGGTCTGTGAGGTGTTGAAGATATTGCCCGACGCCTCGCGCACCTGATACAGCTCGGGCGAGGTTTCGAGAATCTCGTCCACCGAGCCTGAGACGAATTCGAACAGTTCGGCGATCTCCGCCAGCCGCGCGCGCGCATCGCGGTCCTCGACCTGAGATATGCGCAGCGTGGCGTTGCCCTCCAGCATGCCGTTGAGCACACGACCGAACTGGCTGGCATCGCGGCCAAAGGCGTCGGCGGCCTGCACAGCCGTTTCATCGCCGGCCAGCACGGTGTTGACCGAACCGAGAATCCGTTCTGCGAGCAGCGCCTGGCGTTGCGCAACCACTACCTGCGCAGCAGGGGCCCGGCTTTGCAGAAGGTTCTCGACGACTTTTTCGTATTCGGCCTGCAATTGCGGAATGGTTTCGGCCAGCGTCGCCGCCACCTGATGCAGCGACAGGACGGTCTGTTCGCTGGCCAGAATCACGTCGGTGCTCTTGCGCAGCCCTTCCCAGTCACGTTGCACAGTGCGCAACTCGTCGCGTATCAGGTCGGGAGCTGCAGGCAGGCCGGTGGCCGGGTCGCCTTTTCTCAGGTAGCCCCAGCGCACGTCGAAATCGTTGCGCGCATCCGCCAGCAGTTTGAACGCCTGGGTTTTGCCGGCAGCCGCTTCGGTGGCGTTTTTCGCGATGCGTTGCGACAGGACGCGCAGTTCACCGGCATGCCCGATGTACTGTTTGTCGTAGTTGGACTGAGTGTTGAGGTAGGCGAAGTTGGCGAACAGCAACATGATGAAAACGATGAGCGCCACGAACAGCAGAATAATCTGCGTGCGGCTTCTTGCGCCTTCCCTTGACCGGTCTGTACTACTCATTAATCAGGCCCCCGCCTGGATCAATTGTGAAACACACCAGGCCCGACATGCTAGGAAGCCAGGTCCATGAAATCCGCAGACTGCACCAGCGCCCAAGGGCTGAAGATCTGCCACGCCTGCTCGCGGATGAACTGCCCGCGCAGGAACGGCACCATACGCTGATCCATGTCCTGCGGGGTCTGGGGTATGAGGCTCAACTGACTGAAACGTTGCATGCCGAACACTTCATCGACCAGCAGACCGGCAAACACGTCATGGTGCTCGACCACCAGCACACGTCGCTGTTTGCGCACCGGTGCCAGTTCGTGACCGAAAAACCCGCACAGATCCATCAGCGGCAACAACCGGCCCCGCAGGTTGGCGATACCTGCCACCCAGAACTTCACGCCGGGCATCACGGCATGATGGGGTTCGTGAAGGATTTCAGCGATTTCGCCAATCGGCGCGACAAACCGTTGCTCGCCCATGCGAAAGCCGATGCCGACCCAATCCTGCTGATGGGCTTCCTGCAGCGGCAGGCCCGCCGCCAGCGAACGACAGCGTCGATCCATATCCAGAAGCAGTTCAAAAGCAGTGCGCGGCTCGGCCATGGCGATTCCGGCAATCAGCCGGCCAGCACCGCATTCAGGGTTTTCATCAGGGTTTCTTCGTCCACCGGCTTGGTCAGGTAATCCCGCGCGCCCTGGCGTTTGCCCCAGACCTTGTCGGTTTCCTGATCCTTGGTGGTGATCATGATCACCGGGATCATGCTGGTATCGGCATCCTTGGTCAGCTGGCGCGTGGCCTGAAAGCCGTTGAGCCCCGGCATGACGATGTCCATCAGCACGGCATCGGGCTTTTCCTGACGGGCCAGGGCCACGCCATCAGCGCCGTTTTCGGCCTTGAGCACTTCATGACCGTGCTTTTCCAGCATGCCGGTAAGTTTGTACATTTCAGTCGGCGAGTCATCGACGATCAATATTCGAGCCATGGGTGTTCCCCGTCAGATTACGAGCGCGCTACATCAGGCGCGGGCGTCATGATATGTGTTGTTCTGCTGCTACGAAGCCCGGCACATGAGCCTTGATCGCACTGAGCAGTTCTTCCTTGCTGAAAGGCTTGGTCAAAAACTGATCGGAACCGACAATCCGCCCCTTGGCCTTGTCGAACAAGCCGTCCTTGGAGGACAGCATGATGACCGGCGTCGACTTGAATGCCCGGTTGTTCTTGATCAGCGCGCAGGTCTGATAACCGTCCAGACGCGGCATCATGATATCGACGAATATGATTCGCGGGTGGTTATCGGCAATCTTGGCCAGCGCGTCGAAACCGTCTATCGCAGTGATGACTTCACAGCCTGCGTTCTTGAGCAGTGTTTCGGCGGTGCGGCGGATGGTCTTCGAATCATCGATGACCATGACTTTCAGGGCGGAGGCGTGTTGTTCCATAGCTGCTCCATCGCCGCAGCGAATTTTTGCGCATTCTGCGAGGCACTGGGAGCCTGACGGTATCGCTTCGTTGATCGACTGGGACCGAAGACCGGATGCCGAGCCTTTTTAGCACACTCTCCAGACGCAATCCATAAAGTGCACCTCGGTGCACTGCGGCAGGCCTGCCCCTTGACCGGGAGCAATCGGAGCGCCACCCTGATGCCAATTTTACGGCCGTTGCGGCCCTTACCGATCAGAGGATATTGCCCATGAGCGTTCGCCTAGGGATTGTCATGGACCCCATTGAGCGCATTTCCTATAAAAAGGACAGCTCGCTGGCCATGCTGCTTGCCGCCCAGGAACGCGGCTGGTCACTGTTCTATATGGAACAGAAAGACCTGTATCAGAACGCCGGCCAGGCCCGCGCACGCATGAAGCCGCTCAAGGTGTTTGCCGATCCGGCCAAGTGGTTCGAGTTCGAAGCCGAAGTCGACGCAGGTCTCGACGATCTGGACGTGATCCTGATGCGCAAGGATCCACCGTTCGACATGGAGTTCGTCTACGCCACCTACCTGCTGGAGCAGGCCGAGCGTGCAGGCGTGCTGGTGGTCAACAAGCCGCAGAGCCTGCGTGACTGCAACGAGAAGCTGTTCGCCACGCTGTTTCCGCAGTGCACGCCGCCGACGCTGGTCAGCCGCCGCGCGGACATCATCCGCGAATTCGCCGAACAGCACGGCGACGTGATCCTCAAGCCGCTGGACGGCATGGGCGGCGCGTCGATCTTCCGCCACCGTGCGGGCGATCCGAACCTGTCAGTGATCCTCGAAACCCTGACCGCACACGGCACACAGCAAATCATGGCGCAGGGTTACCTGCCCGCCATCAAGGACGGCGACAAGCGCATTCTGATGGTCGATGGTGAACCGGTCCCGTATTGCCTGGCGCGTATCCCGGCAGCCGGCGAGACGCGTGGCAACCTGGCGGCAGGCGGGCGTGGCGAGGCCCGTCCGTTGAGCGACAAGGACCGCTGGATCGCCGAACAGATCGGCCCGACCCTGCGTGAAAAAGGCCTGCTGTTCGTCGGCCTCGACGTGATCGGTGAGCACCTGACCGAAATCAACGTCACCAGTCCGACCTGCATCCGCGAGATCGACAATGCCTTCGGCACCAACATTGGTGGCCTGCTGATGGACGCGATCGAGAAGAAGCTGCAAGCGCGCAAGGGCTGATCAGCCGCTGACGCCGCTGGCCACGGGCAACACCGTGCGCCACGGCGTCAGATCGATTCCCTTCGTCCGATCCGCAGCAGAGCGGCGCGGCACATTGCGTTATCATGCGCCACCTGTAACACGACACGGATTTTGACATGCAGGCTGACGAGATGCTGAACCGCCAATGACATCCATGGCCAACAACGACCTCCCCCTCGAACTCGCCAACGCCGGTGTGCGCCCTGCCGATCGCCTGGGCTTTACCATGATGATCGCGGCGCTGATTCACCTCGCGGTGATCCTTGGTGTGGGATTCACCTATGTAAAGCCGGAGCACATCTCACAGACGCTGGAAATCACCCTGGCCACCTTCAAAAGCGAAGAAAAGCCCAAACAGGCTGACTTTCTGGCGCAGGACGATCAGCAGGGCAGCGGCACCCTGGACAAGGCCGAAACGCTCAAGACCACTGAGCTGGCGCCTTATCAGGACACCAAGGTCAACAAGGTCACGCCACCCCCGGCCAGCAAGCCGGTGGTCAAACAGGAAGCCCCGAAGACCGCCGTCGCGACCACCGCGCCCAGCCAGCAGAAAACCGTTGCCAAGCGCGACGAGGTCAAGCCCGAGCCCACCACCAAGGCCGCGCCGACCTTCGACAGCTCGGAACTGAGCAACGAAATTGCCAGCCTGGAAGCCGAACTGTCGACCGAACAGCAGCTTTACGCCAAGCGCCCGAAGATCCACCGTCTCAATGCCGCCTCGACCATGCGCGATAAAGGTGCCTGGTACAAGGACGACTGGCGCAAGAAGGTCGAGCGGGTCGGAAACCTGAACTATCCTGAGGAAGCACGGCGCAAGCAGATCTACGGTAATTTGCGACTTCTTGTGTCAATCAATCGGGACGGCTCGTTGTATGAAGTGCTGGTGCTCGAATCTTCAGGACAGCCTTTGCTGGATCAGGCAGCGCAACGAATCGTGCGTCTGGCCGCGCCTTTTGCGCCGTTCACCGGCGATCTGGCAGATATCGATCGACTGGAGATCATTCGCACCTGGAAATTTGCACGCGGAGACAAGCTGTCAAGCAACTGAACTTTTTTGCCTGCTGGCGCCCGACACCCGCACGTGTCAGTTGTCAGCCGGGCAAGGCAACGCCAAACTAGGGCTCATGAAAAAAGTCTCTCCGAGTTATCTCAAGCACCAGTTCCTCATCGCCATGCCGCACATGCACGATGAAAACTTTGCTCAGACCTTGACCTACGTTGTCGAGCACAACGCCAATGGCGCCATGGGACTGGTGATCAACCGCCCGCAAAGCCTGACCCTGGCCGATGTACTCGAACAACTGCGACCCGAGCTTCCGGCACCGAGACACTGCCAGGACATCGTCATTCATACCGGCGGACCAGTGCAGACCGATCGGGGCTTTGTCCTGCATCCCACCGGCCAGACCTTTCAAGCAACGGTCAATCTTCCGGGCGGGATTTCCTTGTCGACCTCTCAGGATGTGCTGTTCTCCATCGCCGATGGTTACGGGCCTGATCAAAATGTGATCACCCTGGGTTACGCGGGATGGGATGCAGGTCAACTGGATGCCGAAATGGCCGACAATGCCTGGCTGACCTGTTCGTTCGATCCGGCCATCCTGTTCGATGTCGACAGCGAGCAGCGTCTGGATGCCGCCGCCAGACGCCTGGGCATCAACCTCAACCTGATCTCGACCCAGGCAGGGCACGCTTGATGGCCGCCTTACGGCTGCTGCTGGGCATTGATTACGGCACCAAACAGATCGGCGTTGCAGTCGGCCAGGCGATTACCGGTCAGGCACGTGAACTCTGTACGCTCAAGGCGCAGAATGGCGTGCCGGACTGGGACAAGGTCCAGGCGCTGATCAACGAGTGGAAACCTGATGCGATCGTGGTCGGTCTGCCGTTGAACATGGACGGCACGCCCAGCGACATGAGCGCGCGCGCGGAAAAGTTTTCGCGCAGGCTCAACGGACGCTTTGGTGTAACGGTCTACACCCATGATGAACGCCTGACCACCTTCGAAGCCAAAGGCGAGCGCATGGCGCGCGGCGGCCAGAAAGGCAGCTATCGCGACAATCCGGTGGACGCCATTGCCGCTGCGCTGTTGCTGCAAGGCTGGCTCGACGAGCACCCCGAACTGCTGAATGTGTGACTTTTTCTGCCTTTATCGCTTCGAGATACCCGGATTCCACGTTATCGCTTGAGCATCGCGCCACGGACCGACGCTGCCCGAGCCTCTAAGGAGCAACCATGAGCCTGCCCGATCCCGCCGAACTGATTCGTCAGATGGCCACTGACCTGAACGCTCACCTGAGCAAGCGCGGCATCAGCGACCCTCGTTTCATCGGCATCCGCACTGGCGGTGTCTGGGTCGCCCAGGCGCTGCTCAAGGCGCTGAACAACCCCGCTCCACTGGGCACCCTGGACGTTTCGTTCTATCGCGATGATTTCAGCCAGAATGGCCTGCACCCTCAAGTGCGCCCTTCTGAACTGCCGTTCGAAATCGAAGGCCAGCACCTGGTGCTGATCGATGACGTGCTGATGAGCGGCCGTACCGTCCGCGCCGCGCTCAACGAGCTGTTCGATTACGGCCGCCCGGCCAGCGTCACGCTGGTCTGCCTGCTGGACCTGGACGCCGGAGAGTTGCCGGTGCGTCCGAACGTGGTCGGCGCTACCCTGTCGCTGGCACCGAATGAACGCATCAAGCTGTCCGGCCCCGAGCCGCTGGCGCTCGAACTTCAAGACCTCTCCACCGCCCTTTAAGAGTCCATTGCGATGACGCCTCTCGACGCCAAGCGCCCGCTGCAGCTCAATCACCTGGGCCAGCTGCGCCATTTCCTGTCTCTGGACGGCTTGCCCCGCGAGCTGCTCACCGAAATTCTCGACACGGCCGACTCGTTCCTCGAGGTCGGCGCCCGGGCGGTGAAGAAAGTCCCATTGTTGCGCGGCAAGACGGTGTGCAACGTATTCTTCGAGAACTCCACGCGCACCCGGACCACCTTTGAACTGGCGGCCCAGCGCTTGTCAGCCGACGTGATCACGCTGAACGTCTCGACCTCGTCCACCAGCAAGGGTGAGACGCTGTTCGACACTTTGCGCAACCTTGAAGCGATGGCCGCCGACATGTTCGTCGTGCGCCACGCCGACTCGGGCGCGGCGCATTTCATTGCCGAGCACGTATGCCCGGACGTCGCGATCATCAACGGCGGCGACGGCCGCCATGCTCACCCGACCCAGGGCATGCTCGACATGCTGACCATCCGCCGTCACAAGGGCGGTTTCGAGAACCTCTCGGTGGCCATCGTCGGCGATATCCTGCATTCACGGGTGGCACGCTCCAATATGCTCGCGCTCAAGGCGCTGGGTTGCCCGGATATCCGCGTGATCGGGCCGAAAACCCTGCTGCCGGTAGGCGTCGAGCAATACGGGGTCAAGGTCTACACCGACCTCAACGAAGGTTTGAAGGACGTGGACGTGGTCATCATGCTGCGTCTGCAGCGTGAACGCATGACCGGTGGCCTGCTGCCCAGCGAAGGCGAGTTCTACCGCCTGTTCGGCCTGACCACCGCGCGCCTGGCGGCCGCCAAGCCGGATGCGATTGTCATGCACCCCGGCCCGATCAACCGCGGCGTGGAAATCGAGTCCGCAGTGGCCGACGGCGCGCATTCGGTGATTCTCAATCAAGTCACTTACGGTATCGCGATCCGCATGGCGGTGCTGTCCATGGCCATGAGCGGACAAAACGCGCAACGCCAATTCGAACAGGAGAACGCCCAGTGAAGCTCAGCATCCTCGGCGCTCGCGTCATCGACCCGGTCAGCGGGCTGGATCAGATCACTGACCTGCACGTCGAAGCAGGCAAACTCAGCGCCATCGGTTCGGCACCGGAGGGTTTCGAGCCCACCCAGACCATCGACGCTACCGGGCTGGTTGCAGCACCGGGCCTGGTCGACCTCAACGTATCCCTGCGCGAGCCTGGCTACAGTCGCAAGGGCAGCATCGCCAGCGAAACCCGCGCGGCGGTGGCAGGCGGCGTGACCAGCCTGTGCTGCCCGCCACGTACCAAACCGGTGCTCGACACCTCGGCAGTGGCCGAGCTGATCCTGGACCGCGCCCGTGAGGCCGGGTTCAGCAAGGTGTTCCCCATCGGGGCGCTGAGCAAGGGCCTGGAAGGCGAACAACTGGCAGAGCTGATCGCCCTGCGCGACGCCGGTTGCGTGGCCTTCGGCAACGGCCTGAGCAGCTTCAGCAACACCCGCACGCTGTGCCGGGCGCTGGAATATGCGGCGACCTTTGACCTGACGGTGATTTTCAACTCGCAGGATCGTGATCTGGCCGAAGGTGGTCTGGCGCATGATGGTCCGACGGCCAGTTTCCTGGGCCTGGCGGGCATTCCCGAGACGGCCGAGACCGTGGCGCTGGCTCGCGACCTGCTGCTGGTCGAACAGAGCGGTGTACGCGCGCACTTCAGCCAGCTGACCAGTGCACGCGGCGCGGCGCTGATTGCCCAGGCGCAGGCGCGCGGTCTGCCGGTGACGGCGGATGTCGCGCTGTATCAGTTGATTCTGACTGACGAGGCGCTGATCGACTTCTCCAGCCTCTATCACGTCCAGCCGCCACTGCGCACCCGCGCTGACCGCGATGGTCTGCGTGAAGCGGTGAAGAGCGGAGTCATCCAGGCGATTTCCAGCCACCACCAACCGCACGAACGCGATGCCAAGCTGGCACCGTTTGGCGCTACGGAGCCGGGCATCAGCAGCGTCGAACTGCTGCTGCCGCTGGCCATGACGCTGGTGGACGACGGCCTGCTTGACCTGCCGACCCTGATCGCCCGCCTGAGCAGCGGCCCTGCCGCCGCGCTGCGCCTGCCAGCCGGCAAGCTGAGCGCAGGAGCGCCGGCCGACATCGTGCTGTTCGACCCTGCCGCCTCGACGGTTGCAGGCGAGACCTGGCTGTCAAAAGGCGAAAACTGCCCCTTCATCGGCCATTGTCTGCCGGGCTCGGTACGCTACACACTGGTGGATGGACGTATCAGCTACAGCCGTTGAGCCCGCTCCGGGCTCTCGCTCCCGCACAGAGTACTCATCGTTATAAACAAGTCCGCTTTTGATTCTGGCCGAAGGCCGTAGGAGCGAACTTGTTCGCGAAGGGTTTCGACTATCCTGCGACGCTCCGCGTCGGCATGCCGTTCTGGACGCTCTGCGTCCGGTCTTGAGCATGCGGCGCGGCGCAGATTTGTAACGCGGAGCGTCACGACTGACATTCCCACGCAGAGCGTGAGGACCGATAGGTGTAGGAGCCGCGCTCTGCGTCAGCCCCTCGTCCCAAGCCTCACCCGCGTCGGGCGTTCTTCATCGAGATCTGGTCATTCAATGTCCAGAAATCGTAGAGGATACCGACCAGAAACAACCCGCCGGTAAACAGGTAGATGATCCCGGTAATCCACTTGCCCTGGTACATGCGGTGCACGCCGAACAGGCCGAGGAAGGTCAGCAGCACCCACGCCACGCTGTAGTCGGTGGAGCCGGGTGTAAAGCGCAGGTCGGCGTCACGGTCCATCGACGGGATCAGAAACAGGTCGATCAGCCAGCCGATGCCAAACAGACCGAAGGTGAAGAACCAGATGGTTCCGGTAACCGGTTTACCGTAGTAGAAGCGATGCGCTCCCAAGAACCCGAAAATCCACATCAGGTAGCCCATGACCTTGCTGTGTGTGTCTGAACGATAGGCGTTCATTTTTGCCCTCTTTGCGCTGATAGAAAAAAATACATAACAAAATTGTGACTTGGTTTCCCTATTCCGACGTATGGCACATGAGGCGGTTTAATGCCGCCAAGCCCTTGTCGCTAAAGGGATTAGCCCGAAAAAAGAAAGAGTCTGTCGCATAAAACGCAATGATGCCACTGTGATGCGCTCGACAAATGGGGTCAGTTTTTTTGAAAAAGCTGTTATAAAGTTGCGCGCTGACCACCATGAGCCCTGCCGAATGCGTCCTTTTTTCAAGACATGGCTAACCATTTGCCTATTTATGCCTCTGGCCGCCCACGCCACCAATCGTGAGCAACAACTTCCTGCGAGCTTCTCGGGCTACACCGCCAAAAGCCACTCTTCACCGGCACTCGCGACTCGCAATGCACCCCAGGAAGCCACCACCACCCGAACTCAGTACGGCAATAACACCCACGCCGTCCAGAAGCCGCTTTCACGCAAGAACGCCAAAAAAGTCGCGGCCTTGCAGGCTTCTGTCCCTGCCAAGCAAGGCAACGCCGTTGTAAAGCGCGCCTTGCAGGCTGTGGGGACGCCTTATCGCTGGGGCGGCAACACGCCCGGCAAAGGCCTGGACTGCAGCGGGCTGGTCAAATACGCCTACACGGATGTCCGTGAGGTCGACCTGCCACGCACCTCCAACGCCATGGCCCAGGGTCATGGCCAGACGGTGGATCGCAAGGACCTGAAACCCGGTGATCTGCTGTTCTTCAACATCAAGAGCCGCAACATCAACCACGTCGCCATCTACCTGGGCGACAACAAGTTCGTTCATGCGCCGCGCCGTGGCAAGGCCGTAACTGTCGATACGCTGAACAAACCGTATTGGAACAGCCACTACAAGATCGCCAAGCGCGTGCTGCCCAAGCAGGCAGGACAGATGCGTGTGGTTCAGCGTTGATCTGATCGCAGCCTGAATCTGCAAACTGCACCTCGAAAAAGGGGCCTTGAACGCGTTCAAGGCCCCTTTTTCATTCCTGCAGGCTTCCCACGATCAGAAGTTGTCCGGCACCTTGGCGCGTTCGCGTGCGCTTTCGCGAGTGATCAGCCCCTTCTTCACCAGATCGGCCAGGCACATGTCCAGCGTCTGCATGCCCACCGAGCCGCCAGTCTGGATCGACGAATACATCTGCGCCACCTTGTCCTCGCGGATCAGGTTACGGATCGCCGGGGTGCCCATCATGATTTCGTGCGCCGCCACGCGTCCGCCGCCGACCTTCTTGAGCAACGCCTGCGAAACCACGGCATGCAGCGATTCAGAGAGCATCGAGCGAATCATCGATTTTTCCTGAGCCGGAAACACGTCGACGATCCGGTCGATGGTCTTGGCCGCTGACGTGGTGTGCAGCGTGCCGAATACCAGGTGGCCGGTTTCAGCGGCGGTCAGCGCCAGGCGGATGGTTTCCAGGTCACGCATTTCACCGACCAGAATCACGTCCGGGTCTTCACGCAGCGCCGAGCGCAGGGCCTCCGAGAAACCCAGTGTGTCGCGGTGAACCTCGCGCTGGTTGACCAGACACTTCTTCGACTCGTGGACGAATTCGATCGGGTCCTCGATGGTCAGAATATGGTGATGCTTGTTGTTGTTCAGGTAGTCGATCATCGCTGCCAGGGTGGTCGACTTGCCTGAGCCGGTCGGACCGGTGACCAGAATCAGGCCGCGCGCCACGTCGGTAATCTTCCGAAACACACTACCCATGCCCAAGTCTTCCATGCTCAGGATTTTCGAGGGAATGGTGCGAAATACCGCGCCGGCACCGCGGTTCTGGTTGAAGGCGTTGACCCGAAACCGCGCCACGCCCGGCACTTCAAAGGAAAAGTCGGTTTCCAGCCGCTCTTCGAAGTCCTGCCGTTGCTTGTCGTTCATGATGTCGTAGATCAGCGCCTTGACCTCCTTCGCGTCCAGCGGGGGCAGGTTGATACGCCGTACATCGCCGTCGACGCGGATCATCGGCGGCAGACCTGCAGAGAGGTGCAAGTCCGACGCGCCCTGTTTGGCACTGAAGGCCAGCAGCTCGGTAATATCCATACAGCTCCTCAATCACATAGAATGCCGCAGACTTTAGCCCTGCTGGCGCAAATCAATGTCCACGATAGCAGCGAACATTTCAACGCTCGAACAGCGAATTCGCGACGCAGCGCTTGCCGCTGAACGCGATCCGGCGTCCGTCGGCCTGCTGGCGGTGAGCAAAACCAAGCCCGCCAGTGACCTGCGTGAAGCTTACACCGCAGGTTTGCGCGATTTTGGCGAAAATTATCTACAGGAAGCACTGGGCAAACAGCTCGAACTGAGCGACCTGCCCTTGTGCTGGCACTTTATAGGCCCCATTCAATCGAACAAGACGCGAGCTATCGCCGAGAACTTCGACTGGGTACATTCCGTGGACCGCCTGAAAATCGCTCAACGCCTGTCCGAGCAACGCCCCGAAGCGCTTGAACCGCTGAACATCTGCATTCAGGTGAACGTCAGTGGCGAAGCCAGCAAGTCGGGCTGTACGCCTCAGGACCTGCCTGCGCTGGCCGCGGCCATCATGGCGCTGCCGCGACTCAGGTTGCGCGGCCTGATGGCCATCCCCGAGCCCACAGACGATCCTGCGGCGCAGAAAGCATCCTTCGCCGCAGTGCGCACACTGCAGGAGCAGTTGAACCTGCCGCTCGACACACTTTCCATGGGCATGAGCCACGACCTGGAAGCCGCCATTGCACAAGGCGCGACCTGGGTGCGTATCGGCACCGCTCTTTTTGGCGCCCGCGACTATGGCCAGCCATAACCTCTTCATAAGGACCCCTTCATGAGCAAGACCCGAATTGCCTTCGTCGGAGCCGGAAACATGGCCGCCAGCCTGATCGGCGGCCTGCGCGCACAGGGCGTGGAGGCGGCACTGATCAGTGCCAGTGCCCCGGGTGCCGAAACCCGCGAGCGCATCGCCAATGATCACGGCATCCAGGTATTCGCCGACAACGCCGACGCCATCAGTGGCGCCGACGTGGTGGTGCTGGCGGTCAAGCCGCAGATGATGAAAAACGTCTGTCAGGCCCTGAAGCCCAGTCTCGAACCTCACCAGCTGATTGTTTCGGTCGCGGCCGGCATCACCTGCGCCAGCCTGACTCAGTGGCTGGGCGAGCAGCCGGTGGTGCGCTGCATGCCCAATACCCCCTCGCTGCTGCGTCAGGGGGCCAGCGGGCTGTATGCGACCGACAACGTCACGCCAGAGCAGCGTGAGCAGGCCGAGGCGTTGTTGGCCGCGGTCGGCATCGCCGTCTGGGTCGAGCAGGAAAAGCACATGGACGCTGTCACGGCAGTGTCCGGCAGTGGTCCGGCGTATTTCTTTCTGATGATGGAAGCGATGACCGCGGCAGGCATGAAACTGGGGCTGCCGGAGGACATCGCTAAAAAGCTGACCCTGCAAACAGCGCTGGGCTCGGCCTTGATCGCGACCGGCAGCGATGTGGACGCGGGCGAACTGCGGCGTCGTGTCGCCTCACCGGGCGGGACCACCGAGGCAGCCATCAAGGCATTTCAGGCGGGTGGCTTCGAGGCACTGGTGGAAACGGCACTGACCGCCGCAGACCATCGTGCAGCCGAGCTGGCTGAACAACTGGGCAAATAATTTTCGGGTTTTCTGGAGCAGATCGATGATCGGATTGAACACCGCTGCAATTTACGTCCTGCAGACGCTTGGCAGTCTTTACCTGCTGATCGTGCTGTTGCGTTTCGTCCTGCAACTGGTACGGGCCAACTTCTATAACCCTCTCTGCCAGTTCATCGTGCGCGCCACCCAGCCGCTGCTCAAGCCGCTGCGGCGCATCATCCCCAGCCTGTTCGGGCTGGACATGTCGTCGCTGGTGCTGGCAATCATCGTGCAGATGATCCTGATGGCCCTGACCCTGCTGCTGATGTTCGGCACCACGGGCGACCCGCTGCACCTGCTGCTGTGGTCGATCATCGGCGTGACCGCGCTGTTCCTGAAGATCTTCTTCTTTGCCCTGATCATCAGCGTGATTCTGTCGTGGGTCGCACCGGGCAGCCATAACCCTGGTGCGGAACTGGTCAACCAGATCTGCGAACCGGCACTGGCACCATTTCGCAAGATCGTCCCGAACCTGGGCGGCCTGGACATCTCGCCGATCCTCGCATTCCTGGTGCTCAAGCTGCTGGACATGCTGGTCATCAACAACCTCGCCGCCATGAGCAGCATGCCGGATGTGCTGCGGTTGTTGATGTAAGCATTCCTGCTACCACGCTGGAGCGTGAGGAACGATCACCTTGTAACTATCGTGCCCATGCGTGGGGACGATGGTCATCAGCTCACAAGCCGTGCCTTTAGCTAAATTGCTCTAAAGCGCTTTTCGAGCACGATGGCACAGACGACGCAGAGTGCGACGTAAGTGACGGCTGAGTCCTGGCGCTGATCCGGGGGTAGCCTGGCAGGACGCCAGGCTAGCCGCACCGGGCCATGGATGGCCCGTTGCGGCGACCCCCGGATCAGTGACAGGGCGAAGGAACCCGACGAAGTCGGGCCGGAAACGGAGCTAGGGGCTTTGGTTACTTTGGCCCCATCAAAGTGACTCGCCGAGGGGCGAAAAGGTGAACTGAGCCGAACCTCAATCCACCTGACATCGCAGAACCGCCGTGTGACGCAGAGCGTCACGAACTGCATTCCCACGCGGAGCGTGAGGAACGATAGGCGTCCGCAAGAACACCTATCGTGCCCAAGCGTGAGGAACGATAGTTCTGTAACTATCGTGCCGTTGATTGACGCCTCACAACATCCCTTATTGCCGCTGCACCCCGCGGTCTTTAGACTTACGCCTCATTCACGCGAGAGCAGGGTCGATGCCCACGGTATTCCCCCACGATTCTGTCGGACTGGTCACACCGCAAACGGCACATTTCAGCGAGCCTCTGGCGCTGGCCTGCGGTCGTTCGTTGCCAGCCTATGACCTGATTTACGAAACCTACGGTCAACTCAACGCCGCACGCAGCAATGCCGTGCTGATCTGTCATGCGCTGTCAGGGCATCACCATGCCGCGGGTTTCCATAGCGCCGACGACCGCAAACCCGGTTGGTGGGACAGTTGTATCGGTCCCGGCAAGCCTATCGATACCGAAAAGTTCTTTGTCGTCAGCCTCAACAATCTGGGCGGTTGCAACGGTTCGACCGGGCCGAGCAGCATTGATCCGGACACCGGCAAGCCGTTCGGCGCCAACTTCCCGGTGGTGACCGTGGAAGACTGGGTCAACAGCCAAGCCCGGCTGGCCGATCTGCTCGGCATCGACACCTGGGCCGCAGTGATTGGCGGCAGCCTGGGCGGCATGCAGGCGCTGCAATGGACCATCAGCTATCCGCACCGCGTGCGCCACTGCCTGGCAATCGCCTCGGCACCCAAGCTGTCGGCACAGAACATCGCGTTCAACGAGGTGGCCCGCCAGGCCATTCTCACCGACCCGGAATTTCACGGTGGCTCGTTCCAGGAACGCGGCGTGATCCCCAAGCGCGGCCTGATGCTGGCGCGGATGGTCGGGCACATCACCTACCTGTCGGATGACTCGATGGGCGAGAAATTCGGCCGTGGCCTGAAGAGCGAAAAACTCAACTACGACTTCCACAGTGTCGAGTTTCAGGTTGAAAGCTACCTGCGCTATCAGGGTGAAGAGTTTTCCGGGCGTTTCGACGCCAATACCTACCTGTTGATGACCAAGGCGCTGGATTACTTCGACCCTGCGGCGAACTTCAATGACGACCTGGCCAAGACATTCGCCAACGCCACCGCCAAATTCTGCGTGATGTCGTTCACCACCGACTGGCGCTTCTCGCCGGCCCGCTCGCGGGAACTGGTTGACGCGCTGATGGCCGCGCGCAAGGACGTCTGCTACCTGGAAATCGACGCACCGCAAGGCCACGACGCCTTTCTGATCCCGATTCCGCGCTACTTGCAGGCTTTCGGTAATTACATGAACCGAATTTCGTTGTGAGGACGCCATGAGAGCCGATCTGGAAATCATTCAGGAATGGATTCCCGCGGGCAGCCGCGTGCTCGATCTGGGCTGCGGTGACGGCGAATTGCTGACCTGGCTGCGTGACCACAAGCAGGTCACCGGCTACGGGCTGGAAAACGACGCAGCCAACATTGCCGAGTGTGTCGCCAAGGGCATCAACGTCATCGAGCAGGACCTCGACAAGGGGCTCGGCAACTTCGCCAGCAACAGCTTCGACGTCGTGGTCATGACCCAGGCCCTGCAAGCGGTGCATTACCCGGACCGAATCCTCGACGAAATGTTGCGCGTCGGTCGCCAGTGCATCATCACCTTCCCCAATTTCGGCCACTGGCGCTGTCGCTGGTATCTGGCGAGCAAGGGCCGCATGCCGGTGTCCGAATTCCTGCCGTATACCTGGTACAACACGCCGAACATTCACTTCTGCACCTTCGGCGACTTCGAAGAGCTGTGCCGCGAGCGCGATGCGCAGGTGCTCGACAGGCTGGCGGTCGATCAGCAGCACCGTCACGGCTGGGCCAGCAAACTCTGGCCCAATCTGCTCGGCGAGATCGGTATCTACCGCGTCACCAGCCCCGGGCTGACAGACCACAGGATTGCCGTTTAACCGACCGTTTTCATGCACCACGACAGGCCAACCATGAACCTCACACAACTCGTACTGGCCAGCCACAATGGCGGCAAACTCAAGGAACTCCAGGCCATGCTCGGCGGCAGCGTAACGCTGCGCTCGGTCAGCGAGTTCAGCCTGGTGGAGCCGGAAGAAACCGGCCTGTCCTTCGTCGAGAATGCGATCCTCAAGGCACGCAACGCCGCGCGCCTGTCTGGCCTGCCTGCGCTGGCCGACGACTCGGGGCTGGCAGTGGACTTTCTCGGCGGTGCGCCGGGTATCTACTCCGCACGCTACGCCGATGGCCAGGGCGATGCCGCCAACAACGCCAAACTGCTGGAGGCGCTGAAAGACGTGCCGGACGAGCAGCGTGGTGCGCAGTTCGTGTGCGTGTTGGCGCTGGTACGCCACGCCGACGATCCATTGCCGATCCTCTGTGAAGGGCTGTGGCATGGGCGCATTCTGCATGCCGCCAGCGGTGAACACGGCTTCGGCTATGACCCGCTGTTCTGGGTGCCGGAGCGCAACTGCTCCAGCGCCGAACTGGGCCCGACCGAGAAAAACCAGCTCAGCCACCGCGCCCGCGCGATGGTCCTGTTGCGGCAACGCCTGGGTCTGCAATGACCCACGATTCGCCTGCGCAGCCGCTGTTTCTTGGCGCGAGCGGCTTCTCGTCAGAGAGCCCGCGCCCTGCGCTGCCGCACCTGCCGCCGCTGTCGCTGTACATCCACATTCCATGGTGCGTGCGCAAATGCCCGTACTGCGACTTCAACTCGCACACGGCCAGCCCGGTGCTGCCGGAGCAGGAGTACGTCGACGCCCTGCTCGCCGACCTGGACCTTGATCTGCCGCACGTCTACGGCCGCGAGCTGCAATCGATTTTCTTTGGTGGCGGTACGCCGAGTCTGTTCAGCGCCGATGCGCTGGGGCGCCTGCTGAAAGGCGTCGAACAGCGCATCCGCTTTGCCAGCGACATCGAGATCACCCTGGAAGCCAACCCCGGCACCTTCGAGCAGGTCAAGTTCAGCGCCTATCGCGGTCTGGGCATCAACCGCCTGTCGATCGGCATCCAGAGCTTCGAAGAATCCAAACTCAAGGCGCTGGGCCGCATTCACAACGGTGACGAAGCGATTCGTGCCGCCGACATGGCGCGCCAGGCCGGTTTCGACAACTTCAACCTGGACCTGATGCACGGCCTGCCGGATCAATCCCAGGACGAAGCACTGGCCGATCTGCACCAGGCCATTACCCTCGCGCCGACCCATCTGTCTTGGTATCAACTGACCCTGGAGCCCAACACGGTGTTCTGGAATCAGCCACCGGTACTGCCCGAAGACGACATTCTCTGGGACATTCAGGAAGCCGGGCAGCAGTTGCTGGCTGCTCATGGCTACGCGCAATACGAAGTGTCGGCTTATGCACAGCCCGGCAAACCGGCGCGGCATAACCTCAACTATTGGGCGTTCGGTGATTTCATCGGCATCGGCGCAGGCGCACACGGCAAGCTGAGCCACCCGGACGGGCGCATCATGCGCACCTGGAAAACCCGGCTGCCCAAGGATTACCTGAACCCGGACAAGCCGTTTCAGGCCGGTTCCAAGCTATTGCCGCTCGATGAATTGCCGTTTGAATTCCTGATGAACGCACTGCGCCTGACAAATGGTGTGGACGCTGCGTTATTTCGCGAAAGAACCGGTCTAAGCCTCGATTCGCTGGCCAAGGCGCGTCGACAGGCTGAACAAAAGGGGTTGCTGCACCAGGACCCGACACGCCTGATCGCCACGCCACAAGGCCAGCTGTTCCTCAACGACCTGCTGCAATACTTTCTGATCTAAGGACCCTGCATGGATTTCGTACTCGACTTGCTCGCCACCGTCTCGCGCTGGAGCCGCAGCAATCTCTCGGAAATCGCGCTCGCGCTGGTGGGCTGCCTGCTGGTGCTGTTCGGCTCGGACATCAAAGGCTGGCTGGAACAGCGAATCAGCGGCATTACCGGAGCCCTGCGCATCCCGCTCATCGCCCTGCTCTGCGCAGTCGGCAGTGGCGCAGCGCTGATCTACGCAACGCCTTGGGTAGTGCGCGGCCTCAGCCAGTTTAATAACTACAGCCTGGCGCCAGTGCTGCTGGTGGTGCTGGTGTTGATCGGGGTGATTGCCGACCGCAAGTAAGCGCTGCTTTTTCAAACGTAGCAAAAAGCCCGGCATCTCTGCCGGGCTTTTTATTGTTGCCGATGCAGATCAAGGCACCAGCTTGTCCAGCAACGCCTTGTCACGCACCGCGCCCTTGTCGGCGCTGGTCGCCAGCAGGGCGTAGGCCTTGAGGGCGGTGGTCACTTTGCGTGGACGCGACTCGACAGGCTTCCAGCCTTTCTTGTCCTGTTCGGCGCGACGCTCGGCCATTTCGGCATCGTCAATCAGCAGGTTGATCGAGCGATTCGGGATATCGATCAGCACTTTGTCACCGTCGCGCACCAGACCGATCGCTCCGCCTGCCGCAGCTTCCGGTGAGGCGTGGCCGATGGACAGGCCGGAAGTACCGCCCGAGAAACGGCCGTCAGTCAGCAGCGCGCAATCCTTGCCCAGCCCCTTGGACTTCAGGTAGGACGTCGGGTAGAGCATTTCCTGCATGCCCGGGCCGCCTTTCGGGCCTTCGTAGCGGATGATCACGATGTCGCCGGCCTTGACTTCGTCGGCAAGAATCCCGCGTACCGCGCTGTCCTGGCTTTCGAAGATCTTCGCGTTGCCTTCGAAGACGTGGATCGACTCGTCGACACCGGCGGTTTTCACCACACAGCCGTCCAGTGCGATGTTGCCGTACAGCACGGCCAGGCCACCTTCCTGCGAATAGGCGTGCTGGACGCTACGGATGCAGCCGTTTTCACGGTCGTCATCCAGGCTTTCCCAGCGGGTCGACTGGCTGAACGCGGTCTGCGTCGGGATGCCCGCCGGGCCTGCCTTGAAGAAGGTATGCACGGCCTCGTCGTCAGTCTGGGTGATGTCCCATTTGGCGATGCCTTCGGCCAGGGTCTTGCTGTGTACGGTCGGCAGGTCGGTGTGCAGCAGGCCGCCACGGGCCAGCTCGCCGAGGATGCTGAAGATCCCGCCGGCGCGGTGCACGTCTTCCATGTGGTACTTCTGGATGTTCGGCGCGACCTTGCACAGCTGCGGCACCTTGCGCGACAGACGATCAATATGACGCAGGTCGAAATCGATCTCGGCTTCCTGAGCCGCCGCCAGCAGGTGCAGGATGGTGTTGGTCGAACCGCCCATGGCGATGTCCAGCGTCATGGCGTTCTCGAACGCCTTGAAGTTGGCGATGTTGCGCGGCAACACCGAGTCATCGTTTTCCTTGTAGTACTGACGGCACAGGTCAACGATGGTGCGGCCAGCCTGCAGGAACAGTTGCTCGCGGTCGCTGTGGGTGGCCAGTGCGGAACCGTTACCCGGCAGGGCCAGGCCCAGCGCTTCGGTCAGGCAGTTCATCGAGTTGGCGGTGAACATGCCGGAACACGACCCGCAGGTCGGACAGGCGCTGCGCTCGTACTCGGCGACTTTTTCGTCGCTGGCCGTCGAGTCGGCGGCGATGACCATCGCATCGACCAGATCCAGGCCGTGGCTGGCCAGTTTGGTCTTGCCCGCTTCCATCGGCCCGCCGGAGACGAAGATCACCGGAATGTTCAGGCGCAGCGACGCCATCAGCATGCCGGGGGTGATCTTGTCGCAGTTGGAAATGCACACGATGGCGTCGGCGCAATGCGCGTTGACCATGTACTCGACCGAGTCGGCAATGATCTCGCGGCTCGGCAGCGAATAGAGCATGCCGTCGTGGCCCATGGCGATGCCGTCGTCGACCGCAATGGTGTTGAATTCCTTGGCCACGCCACCGGCGCGTTCGACTTCACGAGCGACCAGCTGGCCCATGTCCTTGAGGTGGACGTGGCCCGGTACGAACTGGGTGAAGGAGTTGGCGATGGCGATGATCGGTTTCTTGAAGTCTTCATCCTTCATGCCCGTGGCGCGCCACAGGGCACGGGCGCCGGCCATGTTGCGGCCGTGGGTGGAGGTTTTCGAGCGGTAATCAGGCATTGGAGCACTCCGGCAAAAATAAGGCTGATCAGGAAGGGAGTGAGCTTCTATTGACGTCGCGGACGAGCGGCAGTGACCGCAGGCAGCGAAGAAACCGAACACCACGGGATCACCGTGTACTCGGCCTGAGCTCATAAACCCGCCGGGGATGACTGGCGATGAATAGCGTCGATTCTACACCGCCGGGTGGTTTGGTGGGGTCCGAATATCGGTCTTGGCACGGGGTTGCAAATCCCGATGGACAAAAGGCTATCAGCGCATTTATCTTCCTCGCCAGGCCGCCTCATGTGGCCACGTCGCTCGGACGGTTCCGGGCGCTTACGTACGCGAGATACTCATGGCAGACCAAGGTTCGCCGCGCCGCTTTGCGCGCATCGATCGACTCCCCCCTTACGTGTTCAACATCACCGCCGAGCTGAAAATGGCTGCTCGTCGTCGCGGTGAGGACATTATCGACCTGAGCATGGGCAACCCCGATGGGGCCACACCGCCGCACATTGTCGAAAAACTGATCACCGTCGCCCAGCGCGAAGACACCCACGGCTACTCCACCTCGCGCGGCATTCCACGCCTGCGCCGGGCGATTTCCAATTGGTACAAGAAACGCTACGAGGTCGACATCGACCCTGAAAGCGAAGCGATCGTGACCATTGGTTCCAAGGAAGGCCTGGCCCACCTGATGCTCGCCACGCTGGATCAGGGCGACACGGTGCTGGTGCCCAACCCCAGTTACCCGATCCACATCTACGGTGCCGTGATTGCCGGCGCCCAGGTGCGATCGGTGCCGCTGGTGCCGGGCGTGGACTTCTTCGACGAACTGGAAAAAGCCATTCGCGGCTCGATTCCCAAGCCGAAGATGATGATTCTGGGCTTCCCGTCCAACCCGACCGCGCAATGCGTGGAGCTGGATTTCTTCGAGCGCGTGGTGGCCCTGGCCAAACAGTACGACGTGCTGGTGGTGCATGACCTGGCGTACGCCGACATCGTCTACGACGGCTGGAAAGCCCCGTCGATCATGCAGGTTCCGGGTGCCAAGGACATTGCCGTCGAGTTCTTCACCCTGTCCAAGAGCTACAACATGGCAGGCTGGCGGATTGGCTTCATGGTCGGCAACCCCGAGCTGGTGAATGCACTGGCGCGGATCAAGAGTTACCACGACTACGGTACCTTTACGCCACTGCAGGTGGCGGCGATTGCCGCGCTGGAAGGCGATCAGCAATGCGTGCTCGACATTGCCGAGCAGTATCGCCAGCGCCGCAATGTGCTGGTCAAGGGCTTGCACGAGCTGGGCTGGATGGTCGAGAACCCCAAGGCCTCTATGTATGTCTGGGCGAAGATTCCACAAGCCTATGCGCACCTGGGTTCGCTGGAGTTCGCCAAGAAGCTGCTGGCCGAAGCCAAGGTGTGTGTCTCGCCGGGCATCGGTTTCGGCGAGTACGGCGACGACCACGTGCGCTTTGCCCTGATCGAGAATCAGGACCGCATCCGCCAGGCCGTTCGCGGCATCCGCAGCATGTTCAGGGCCGACGACAAGCTCAAGTCCTGAGCCCCCACTGAGACACCGCGCCTGCTGACCGACTGCGCTCGGCAGGCGTGGACTCTGCAGCCAACTGCCTCCCCACACCCGACCGACAGTCGCCTCGGCAATTTTTGCTTTCTGCAAATCGCTGCAGACCGGTATGATCGCGCGCCCCGATACACCCGGAAGCCTGACCTGAAATGAAACCCACCTTGATCGCCGCCGCAGAACTCGATCGCATCGACACCTGGGCCAAATACTCCAGCCACATGTGCGGAGGCTGCGTGTCCAGTTGCTGCACGCTGCCGGTCGAAGTGAAGATCAAGGACCTGATCCGCATCGGCATCGTCGATGAGTTCGAACGCGGCGACCCGGCGAAGAACATCGCCAAGCGTCTGCAGAAAGAAGGCATCGTCGAGCGCTACAACCAGAAGTCCGAGATCTTCACCTTGCAGCGCATGAGCAACAACGACTGCCTGTACCTGGATCGCAAGAGCCGCCTGTGCACCATCTATGACAAGCGCCCGGACACCTGCCGCAACCACCCGAAAGTCGGGCCGCGTCCAGGTTATTGCGCGTACAAGCCCAAAGAAGTCGTGCGTCAGGAAAGCGGCTCACTGAGAAACGCCACCAGCGCGCCAGTGCCGAAATTCTGATTCGTGAAAGGCGGCGCAGCACGCCGAACATCATCGTTGTCAATCAAGCCCCGCACAGGGGCTTTTTTGTGCGCGATGGAAAAAGCCTATCGATGTTAATTTTTGTGAAAAATAAAAATACTTCACATTATTTACTCATTGATTCACTATCCAATTCACAGATCAGAACAATAACGTCCGAATGCCGGCTTCACAGGCATCGGCACTGACTTCGAGGATTACTGCATGACTGGCAAAAACGTTGGCGTTATCGGCCTGGGTGCGATGGGTCTGGGCATTGCCCGCTCGTTGCTGCGTAGCGGCTTCACTGTGCATGCCTGTGATGTGCGCACCAGCGTGACCGAAGCATTCGCCCAGGAAGGCGGGGTTGCCTGTGATTCTCCGGCCAGCATGGCCGCTGCCTGCGATGTGATCATCACCGTCGTGGTCAATGCCGAGCAGACCGAAACCGTACTGTTTGGCGAGAACGGCGCCATTGCCGCCCTGCGTCCAGGCTGCCTGGTCATCGGTTGCGCCACCGTCGCGCCAACCTTTGCTGTCGAGCTTGGCGAGCGTCTGGCTGCACAGAACCTGCTGTACCTCGATGCGCCTATCTCCGGGGGTGCCGCCAAGGCTGCCGCTGGCCAGATGACCATGATGACCTCCGGTCCGGCCGATTCCTATGCCAAGGCAGAAGCCATCCTCAACGGCATGGCCGGCAAGGTCTATCGCCTGGGCGACGTCCACGGTCTGGGTTCGAAAGTCAAAATCATCAATCAGTTGCTCGCTGGCGTACACATCGCAGCAAGCGCCGAAGCCATGGCCCTCGGCCTGCGCGAAGGTGTCGATGCTGACGCGCTGTATGAAGTGATCACCAACAGTGCCGGTAACTCGTGGATGTTCGAAAACCGCGTGCCGCACATCCTCAATGCCGATTACACGCCGCTGTCGGCAGTGGACATCTTCGTCAAGGACCTGGGTCTGGTGTTGGATACCGCACGCAGCAGCAAATTCCCGCTGCCGCTCTCGGCCACCGCGCACCAGATGTTCATGCAGGCATCCAGCGCCGGCTTCGGCCGCGAGGATGACTCGGCAGTGATCAAGATTTTCCCGGGCATCGAGTTGCCGAAAGCCAAGCCGGAAAAAGCCTGAGGAGCGACTGATGAGCCTGAATAACGCTCGCCCGCTGCTGGGCTGCATTGCCGATGACTTCACCGGCGCCACCGACCTGGCCAACATGCTGGTGCGGGGCGGTATGCGCACCGTACAGAGCATTGGCATCCCCAGCGCAGAGATGGCTGCCGGTCTGGACGCCGACGCGATTGTCATCGCGCTGAAATCGCGTACCACGCCCAGCGCGGACGCGGTGGCTGAATCCCTGGCTGCTCTGGAATGGCTGCGCGAGCGCGGCTGCGAGCAGATTTTCTTCAAATACTGCTCGACCTTCGATTCCACTGCCGCCGGCAACATCGGCCAGGTCAGCGCGGCACTGCTGGAGCAACTGGGCAGCGATTTCACCCTCGCCTGCCCGGCCTTTCCGGAAAACGGCCGCACGATTTTCCGTGGTCACCTGTTCGTGCAGGACCAGTTACTTAGCGAATCGGGCATGCAGAACCATCCGCTGACACCCATGACCGACGCCAATCTGGTGCGTGTGCTGCAAGCGCAGACCCGCCACAAGGTCGGCCTGTTGCGCTACGACAGCATTGCCCAGGGCGTCGAAGGCGTGCGCAACAGAATTGCCGAGCTGCGCGCCGAAGGTGTGAGCATGGCGATTGCCGATGCGCTGTCGGATGCGGATTTGTACACCCTGGGCGAAGCCTGCGCCGACTTGCCGCTGCTCACCGGTGGCTCGGGTCTGGCGCTGGGCCTGCCGGGCAACTTCCGCAAGGCGGGCAAGCTGCGCGATATCGATGCAGCCAAACAGATCGCCATCAGTGGCGGTGAAGTGGTACTGGCGGGTAGCGCATCGGTCGCCACCAATGGTCAGGTTGCGGCCTGGCTGGAAGCCGATCGTCCTGCGCTGCGCATCAATCCGCTGGACCTGGCCGCAGGCAAGCCGGTGGTCGAGCAGGCGCTGGCCTTTGCCAGAGATGCCGGGCAGACCGTATTGATCTACGCCACCAGCACCCCGGACGAAGTCAAAGCCGTGCAGAAAGAACTGGGCGTCGAACGCTCCGGGGCCATGGTCGAAGCCGCACTTGGCGAAATCGCCAAAGGTCTGCTGGGCGCAGGCGTACGGCGTTTCGTGGTGGCCGGCGGGGAAACCTCCGGTGCCGTGGTTCAGGCACTGGGCGTGCAGTTGCTGCAAATCGGCGCACAGATCGATCCGGGTGTTCCGGCAACGGTGAGCAGCGGCGCACAACCGCTGGCCCTGGCCCTCAAATCCGGCAACTTCGGTGCGCGCGACTTCTTCACCAAGGCGCTCAAGCAACTGGCGGGGGCTGCCTGATGATCGATGAAAACGCACTGCGCCAGGAAATCTGCGACGTCGGCCGTTTGCTGTATGGCCGTGGCTATACGGTGGGTAGCGCCGGCAACATCAGCGCACGACTCGACGACGGCTGGCTGATTACCCCGACCGACGCCTGCCTGGGGCGCATGGACCCGGCCGACATCGCCAAGGTCAATCTGGCCGGTGAATGGGTGTCCGGCAGCAAGCCGTCCAAGACCCTGGCCCTGCACCGCGAAGTCTACGACCGCAACCCGCAGGTCGGTGGCGTGGTGCATACGCACTCGACGCATCTGGTGGCGCTGACCCTGGCCGGCGTGTGGCAGGAAGACGACATTCTGCCGCCGCTGACGCCGTATCAGGTCATGAAGGTTGGGCATATTCCATTGATCCCTTACGAGCGTCCGGGCTCGCCGAAAGTCGCCGAGCGCGTGGCGGAACTGGCTAACAGCGTGCGCGGCGTAATGCTGGAGCGGCTCGGTCCGGTGGTCTGGGAAAGCTCGGTGGCCAAGGCCTGCTATGCCCTGGAAGAACTGGAAGAGACTGCCCGTCTGTGGCTAATGAGCAACCCCAAACCTGCACCGCTGGACCCGGCGGCGCTTGAAGAGTTGCGTCAGGTGTTCGGCGCCAGGTGGTAACGAACACACGGTGATCGGGGAGCGCACTGCGCCTCCCGGTCGAAAAACAATAACAACAGGAATCGAGAGCATGACTCACCCCTACCCCGCTGTTTGGTTGTCAGTCTTTACCGCCATTGACCGGAGTGCACGGGCATGACGCCGCTCATGTTGATGGTCGTGGCCGGTGCGGGCATCGCACTGCTGTTGTTTCTGGTGCTCAAATACAAATTCCAGCCCTTTGTCGCCCTGATGCTGGTCAGCATTATCGTGGCGCTGGTCGCCGGCGTTAAACCGGCCGACCTGGTTGCCACCATTGAAGGCGGCATGGGCAAGACCCTTGGCCATATCGCGATCATCATCGCCCTGGGCGCAATGATCGGGCGCATCATCGAGCTGTCCGGCGGGGCCGAAGCACTGGCCAAGACCCTGATCAACCGCTTCGGCAACAGGCGCACGCCACTGGCGCTGACCGTTGCCGGCTTCATGGTCGGCATTCCGGTGTTCTTCGAGGTCGGCGTGATCATCCTCATGCCGCTGGCCTACGGTGTCGCGCGTGCGGCACGCAAGCCGCTGCTGATTTTCGCGCTGCCGATGTGCGCCGCACTGCTCGCCGTGCATGCGTTTCTGCCGCCGCATCCGGGCGCTGTCGCCGCCGCCAGCCAGTTGGGCGCGGACCTGGGCCGGGTGCTGATGCTGGGTATTCCGATCGTTGCCGTGCTGTGCATGATCGGCTACTTCGTCGCAGGACGCATGACCCGCAAGACCTACCCGATGACCGATGACATCCGCGCCGAAGTCTATGGCCCGCACGTCACCAACGAAGACCTGGAAGCCTGGGCCCGTAACGATTACTCCGGCGTGCGCGAAGCGACCGAAACCCGAACCATGGGCGTCGAAGAAAGCGCCAGTAGTCTGGCGAGCAAGCTGCCGCCCGCGCCCGCACCGGGTTTCGGACTGATCATCGCGCTGATCCTGCTGCCGATCGTGCTGATTCTGATGGGCACGCTGGCCACCACCATGCTGCCGGCCACGTCCACACTGCGCGCAGTGCTGACCGTGCTTGGCGCCCCTCTGGTTGCGCTGCTGATCGATACCCTGCTGTGCGCCTGGCTGCTGGGCTCGCGTCGCGGCTGGAGCCGTACCCAGGTGTCCGATGTGATCGGCTCGGCCTTGCCGGGTGTGGCGATGGTGATCCTGATTGCCGGCGCCGGTGGCGTATTCGGCAAGGTGCTGGTCGACACCGGCATTGGTGCCGTGGTCTCCGAGGCGCTGCGCAACACCGGTCTGCCGGTGCTCGCGCTGGGCTTCCTGCTGACCCTGCTGCTGCGCGCCGTGCAAGGCTCGACCACCGTTGCACTGGTGACCACCGCAGGCATTCTCAGCCCGCTGATCGCCACACTTGACCTGAGCGCTAACCACTTGGCTCTGCTGTGTCTGGCCATGGGCGGTGGCGGTCTGGCCATGTCGCACATCAACGATGCCGGTTACTGGATGTTCACCAAGCTGGCGGGCCTCAACGTCGCCGACGGCTTGCGCACCTGGACCGTACTGGTCACGCTGCTCGGCACACTGGGCTTCGTGATTACCCTGCTGCTTTGGCCATTCGTCTGACCTTTTGAAGACTGGAGTTAACATGCCTCGCTTTGCCGCCAACCTCAGCATGCTGTACCCGCAGCATGATTTCCTTGAGCGCTTCGCCGCAGCCGCTGCCGATGGTTTCGGCGCGGTCGAGTACCTGTTCCCCTACGCCTACAGCACTCAGGAACTCAAACAGCGCCTGAGCGACAACGGTCTGGTGCAGGCGCTGTTCAATGCTCCGCCGGGCGACTGGGAGGCAGGCGAGCGAGGCATTGCCACGCTGCCGGGCCGTGAAGCGGAATTTCGCAGCGGTATCGAGCGGGCACTGGAATATGCGCAGGTGCTGGGCAATGACCGTGTGCACGTCATGGCCGGTCTGCTGCCCAGTGAAGGCTTGCGTGAGCGTCATCAGGCGGTCTACCTGGAAAACCTGGCGTTCGCGGCCGAGCAAGCCAAGGGCGCAGGCGTCACGATTCTGATCGAGCCGATCAACACCCGCGACATGCCGGGCTTCTTCCTCAACCGTCAGGATCAGGCGCAGGACATCTGCAAGCTGGTGGGCGCCGACAACCTGAAAGTGCAGTTCGACTGCTATCACTGCCAGATCGTCGAAGGCGACCTGACCAGCAAGCTGCGCCGCGACTTTGCAGGTATTGGCCATATCCAGATCGCCGGGGTACCGGATCGCCATGAGCCGGACCTGGGCGAACTGAACTACGAGCACCTGTTCAACGTCATCGACGAACTGGGCTACAGCGGCTGGATCGGCTGCGAATATCGCCCGAAAGGCGACACCAGCGCGGGCCTGGCGTGGTTGCGCGAGTTACAAGCCAAGGGCTGAAACGAGGGCATGGACGACGCGAAGCGTCGTGAACGGCATCCCCACGCGGAGCGTGAGGAACGATCATTCTGTAACTGTCGTGCCCAAGCATGGTCGGCGTCCGGGAGAACACTATCGTGCCCATGCTCCCCGTGGGCACGCCGTTCTGGACGCTCTGCGTCCGATGTTCAGCGAGCTGAGCATCAGTCCTCTACGTCGAACTGATCCTTGATATAGCGAATTTCAGTCCGGCCGTGTGGCGCGGGCTGACCGTCTTCGTCGAGGTTGACGAAGACGATCTTCTCGACCGTCAGGATGCTTTTGCGAGTGATCTTGTTGCGCACCTGGCATTTCAGGGTAATCGAGGTACGACCGAACTCGGTGGCGGTAATACCCAGTTCGATGATGTCACCCTGACGCGAAGCGCTGACGAAGTTGATCTCGGAAATGTACTTGGTCACCACCCGCTGATTGCCCAACTGGACGATGGCGTAGATCGCTGCCTCTTCATCGATCCAGCGCAGCAGGCTACCGCCGAACAACGTGCCGTTAGGGTTCAGGTCTTCGGGTTTTACCCACTTGCGGGTGTGGAAATTCATGTTCACTCCTGAGCGTCTGGCCTGTAGAGAACTGCATGATGGCAGAGCCAGCGGCCCATGCCCATGTCATTGCGCAGTTGCATCGGCAGTTGTTATACGCCACGACTTTGCCAGTTCCACAGTGCCTGATTGCAGCAACTGCCCAGGCAGCGCGGATCTGGAGGCGTAGGCCGCAATAATCCCATCCAGCGCGCGATTGACTTCGCTGGCAGTGGTCGCCTGCAGCAGGATCCGGTCAGCACTCAGCAACAGATTGATATTGGCTGAGGTTTGCAGAAAGAGATGCATTGAAGGGAAGATCACCGATTTTCTGATGTTGCCTGCAATGACCCGAACTTCCCGTTCACGCATTTCGGCCAACGCGGCAGCCAGAACCGGCGATGCCACTGCGTTATTGCGCACCGCATCAAGCAGGCGCAGGCGGGCCTTTCTGTCGAAGCGATTCAATTGCAGTGCCAACCACCGGAGGTGCGCCGGGTCGGTAACCAGTCCATCAAGACGCGCAACCGCCTCGCCAAGACTGCCAGTTAACGTCAATCGACTGCTGCTCTCGTAGGTTTCAACCATGGCATCCAGCATGGCAAGTGCGGCGTTGGCCCCTGAGAGCCACGTCATTATGCTGTTCATTGTGCCGTCGGGCGCCCTGCTCAGGACGCTATCAAGCATCTCGTCGTCCATGCTCAGCAGCGCCTCGTTCATGGATTCGAAAACATATTCCTCTCGTTTTTCTGCACGCAGCTTCAAATGTGCACTGACCGCCTGCTGCAAACGCTCCTGCAAGTGATCCTTGATGTCGGCGGTCATGCCAAAATTCACCGTGCCGCTCAATGCACCGCTGAAATCACCCTTTTCCGTACGCAGTGGTACTACGACGGTCTGCTCCGCAAAGGCCTTGAGGCTGAGGTTCTGGAATTCACGACTTGCAGAGACAGGGGCCCCTGTCAGCCAATCGGTCAACAACTGCGTAAAGCCGCCACGGTCGATCGGGCTCTCCTGCTGTTCGAACCGGAGGATCAGCATGTCCGAACCGGACATCAGGTCTGTGGCCAGTCCGGGATCAATGAGTTGCGGTACCGGAGTATTGAGCAGGACGCCGCCATCCTGAAAGAACGTCAGCTCGTCGATTGCCTGAAACGCCATCCCCTCTCCAGAAGGCTGTTTGAACAGCACAGGCAGGGACGCGGAAACATGGGCGGCCATTGCAATATCCAGTTCGGGAGTCAACGCCGCGCTGAATACCACCAGTTGCGGCATCCCCGCGAGCATGGCCGTGCCGGTGATGTTCAGATTCTTGATCTGCGGAATATGGCGGTTGAGCACTGCCAGGTCAGCGAACGTCACAACACCTCCGGCCACCAGACGATCCCGGATGTCAGTGACCTCGGAAGCGTGTTCATCGTGGATCCGGCTCAGGACCGCCGTCCGGGCGGTTTCACGCAGCAAGGCTTGCAGAGGCAGCGCCTGAGACTGGATACGCGGCAATACCCCCAGCAGCACACGGGTAAAGTCGCCGATGGCGCCAGGCAGGGCTTTTTGCGTTATCGCCCCGAGGCCGGAAAAGGCCTGCTGAAACCAGCCTGCGCCGTTATCAGCGCTGTCGAGCAGGGCAAGCAGATCGGTGTCGTCAGTGAGCGTGTCGAACTGCCGTGCATCTATCCCGCACGCAAGCATTACCGCCATGATCGCCCCCACTGAAGAGCCATAAACCGCCTGAATGTCGTTCAGGACCCCCTGCTGCTCCAATGCGTTGACCGCTCCGGAGTAGGCAATGCCCTTCGCGCCACCGCCACTGAGAATCAGCTTGTTAATCGGCGGCAGCGCCAGTTCCAGGCGGGTCACGCCATTTTCATAATCGGTCAACGTGATGCGGCGCTTGCCTGCATGCTCGACAATCACCCGAGAACTGCCTTCGGGGTTGGTCATTGATAGAGGGGTGTCGTTCGAGGTCATGTGCATAACGAGTTCTGCCTTCCGTTGTTTCAGGGTGCGCTGGCACGCGCTGCTTTTTGTAAGGCGCAAAGCGTGTGGCTCACGCTTTTCGCCTGCCTTATGGAAAGCGAGACTAGGGGCAACCCTGAAGCGAGGTGCGGTACAGGAATATAGAGGGTCGAAAATCCGCCGAACGGTGATCCGACAGAAAACCTTGGGAAGAATCGCGAGCACCGCTATACTGCCAAACGTTTCAAAACGGTCATCTACGCTTGATACCGTTCCCGCCACCTGTCCGAGGGGCGCTGCAGCAGGTTTTCCCTGTCAGGCTCGGATGGGGCGTTGTTTGCCAGGACGATCCTCGACCGGCAAGCCTTAAACGCACAACGGCGCCCATTCGCATATTTATGGAATGGAGACTCTCAATGAGTGCTGTAATCACGCCCGCAGAATTCAATGACTACAAGGTTGCCGATATTTCCCTGGCCGCCTGGGGTCGCCGCGAAACCATCATCGCCGAATCCGAAATGCCTGCCCTGATGGGTCTGCGTCGCAAATACGCCGGTGATCAGCCGCTCAAAGGCGCGAAGATTCTCGGCTGCATCCACATGACCATTCAGACTGCCGTACTGATCGAAACCCTGGTTGCCCTGGGTGCCGAAGTTCGCTGGTCGTCGTGCAACATTTTCTCCACTCAGGACCAGGCTGCTGCGGCCATCGCTGCTGCCGGCATTCCTGTGTTCGCCTGGAAAGGCGAAACCGAAGAAGAATACGAGTGGTGCATCGAGCAGACCATCCTCAAGGATGGCCAGCCATGGGACGCCAACATGATCCTCGACGACGGCGGCGACCTGACCGAGATCATCCACAAGAAATACCCGGCGATGCTGGACAAGATCCACGGCGTCACCGAAGAAACCACCACTGGCGTGCACCGCCTGCTGGACATGCTGGCCAAGGGCGAGCTGAAAATCCCGGCCATCAACGTCAACGACTCGGTGACCAAGAGCAAGAACGACAACAAGTACGGCTGCCGTCACAGCCTGAACGACGCCATCAAGCGCGGCACCGACCACTTGCTGTCCGGCAAGCAGGCGCTGGTGATCGGCTACGGTGACGTGGGCAAGGGCTCGGCCCAGTCCCTGCGTCAGGAAGGCATGATCGTCAAAGTGACCGAAGTCGACCCGATCTGCGCCATGCAGGCCTGCATGGACGGTTTCGAGCTGGTCTCGCCGTTCATCGACGGTGAAAACGACGGCACCGAAGCGAGCATCGACAAGGCGCTGCTGGGCAAGATCGACCTGATCGTGACCACCACCGGTAACGTCAATGTCTGCGATGCGAACATGCTCAAGGCGCTGAAAAAGCGTGCTGTAGTGTGCAACATCGGTCACTTCGACAACGAAATCGACACCGCTTTCATGCGCAAGAACTGGGCATGGGAAGAAGTGAAGCCACAGGTTCACAAGATCCATCGTACTGGCCCAGGCTCGTTCGACGCGCAGAACGACGACTACCTGATCCTGCTGGCCGAAGGGCGTCTGGTAAACCTGGGTAACGCCACTGGCCACCCAAGCCGCATCATGGACGGCTCGTTCGCCAACCAGGTTCTGGCGCAGATCTTCCTCTTCGAGCAGAAGTACGCTGACCTGGCACCCGCCAAGAAAGCCGAGCGTCTGACCGTTGAAGTACTGCCGAAGAAGCTCGACGAAGAAGTGGCCCTGGAAATGGTCCGCGGCTTCGGTGGCGTTGTGACCAAACTGACCAAGACCCAGGCCGATTACATCGGCGTGACCGTCGAAGGTCCGTTCAAGCCGCACGCGTACCGCTACTGATCGAGCCGTTTCGGTCCGCTTCTTACGCAGAAGCGGATCGAGCGTCATCAGCCATCACCGGCAGCACGCGCTACGCCGGTGATGCTCAGTATCTGAAGGCCGTTCCGGCCTTTTCGCGAACAAGTTCGCTCCTACGACGAGATCGGCTCCATGTCTCAAGAACGCCGCTTCAGCTTCGAGTTCTTTCCCACCAAAACCGACGCTGGACACGAAAAGCTGCTGACCGTCGCTCGTCAGTTGGCCACGTACAACCCCGATTTTTTCTCCTGCACCTATGGTGCCGGTGGCTCGACCCGCGACCGCACGCTCAATACCGTGCTGCAGCTGGAAAACGAGATCAAAGTACCTGCTGCGCCGCATTTGTCCTGCGTAGGCGACAGCAAGGATGACCTGCGCAACCTGTTGGCGCAGTACAAGGATGCGGGCATCAAACGCATCGTGGCACTGCGCGGCGACCTGCCTTCCGGCATGGGCATGGCCAGCGGTGAGCTGCGTCACGCCAATGACCTGGTGAGCTTCATTCGCCAGGAAAGCGGCAGCCATTTCCACATCGAAGTCGCCGCTTACCCGGAAATGCATCCGCAGGCGCGCAATTTCGAAGACGACCTCAAGCACTTCGTCAACAAGGCCAACGCCGGCGCCGACAGTGCGATCACTCAGTATTTCTTCAACGCCGACAGCTATTTCACCTTTGTCGAGCGTGTCGAGAAGATGGGCGTCAGCATTCCGATCGTGCCGGGCATCATGCCGATCACCAACTACAGCAAGCTGGCGCGTTTCTCGGATGCCTGCGGTGCGGAAATCCCGCGCTGGATCCGCAAACAGCTGGAAGCCTATGGCGATGACGTGCAAAGCATCCAGGCGTTCGGCGAACAAGTCATCACGCAGATGTGCGAACGACTGCTGCAAGGCGGCGCCCCCGGCCTGCACTTCTACACCCTGAACCAGGCAGAACCGAGCCTGGCGGTGTGGAACAACCTGCAACTGCCACGCTGAAAACGGCTGCGGCACCGCGATCCGACCGGCAGTTTCCGGGGGATCGCGGCCTCATACACCGTTGGGCAGCAGGAAAGCGGCGTATTGCGCTCGCTCTGTTATACTCCAGCCTTCCCGCCAGGCTTACGCCCGGACGCCCGGTCTTGCAATCGTCACCCGTTCACGCCAACAGCGCAATTTTCATCAAGCGCAGACGTCACGGAATGCACTGAAGACCCGGCAGGACCGGACGGGATCGCGTTGTCTTTACACGCCATTCGCGCCAGGCAAGACATCCCTTGAGCTTAAGCTCCAACAGAACAGGATTACTCATGTCCTTTGCTTCCCTCGGTCTCTCCGAGGCTTTAGTCCGCGCCATCGAGGCAGCGGGCTATACCCAGCCTACCCCCGTGCAACAGCGGGCCATTCCCGCCGTGTTGCAAGGTCGCGACCTGATGGTTGCGGCACAGACCGGTACTGGTAAAACCGGCGGTTTCGCCCTCCCTATTCTGGAGCGGCTGTTTCCCAATGGTGTTCCGGACAAATCCCAGCGTCACGGCCCGCGTCAACCGCGCGTTCTGGTCCTGACCCCGACCCGCGAACTGGCCGCACAGGTGCACGAGAGCTTCAAGCTCTATGCCCGCGACCTGAAGTTCGTCAGCGCCTGCATCTTCGGTGGCGTCGGCATGAACCCGCAGGTTCAGGCCATGTCCCGTGGTGTGGACGTTCTGGTGGCCTGCCCTGGCCGCCTGCTCGACCTGGCCGGTCAAGGCAGTGTCGACCTGTCCCACGTCGAAATTCTGGTGCTCGATGAAGCAGACCGGATGCTCGACATGGGCTTCGTGCACGACGTCAAGAAGGTCCTCGCGCGGCTGCCGGCCAAGCGCCAGAACCTGCTGTTCTCGGCTACCTTCTCCAATGACATCACGTCGTTGGCAGGCAAGCTGCTGCACAACCCCGAGCGCATCGAAGTCACGCCGCCGAACACCACGGTCGAGCGTATCGAGCAACGGGTTTTCCGCCTGGCAGCCAACCACAAGCGTTCGCTGTTGGCGCATCTGATCACCGTCGGTGCCTGGGAACAGGTGCTGGTCTTCACTCGCACCAAGCACGGCGCCAACCGCCTGGCCGAGTACCTGGACAAGCACGGCCTTGCGGCTGTCGCGATCCACGGCAACAAGAGCCAGAACGCTCGTACCAAGGCGCTGGCCGACTTCAAGGCAGGTGATGTACGCATCATGGTGGCGACCGATATCGCCGCACGCGGTCTGGATATCGATCAGTTGCCGCATGTCGTCAACTTCGAGCTGCCCAACGTCGACGAAGACTACGTTCACCGTATCGGTCGTACCGGCCGTGCCGGTCGTTCCGGTGAAGCCATTTCGCTGGTTGCGCCGGACGAAGAGAAGCTGCTCAAAAGCATCGAGCGCATGACCAAGCAGAAGATCGCCGATGGCGATCTGATGGGCTTCGACATCACCGCAGTAGAGGCTGAGAAGCCGGAAGTGCGCGAGCGTCCGGATGTTCGCAATTCGCGTGGCGCACGTCCTGCACGTGGCGATGGCGACAAGAACAACGGTGGTCGTCGCGACAAGGGCAAGGATAAAGGCAAGGAAAAACCTGCCGCTGCATCCGCCACTGGCGAACGTCCTGCAAGGCAGCCACGCGAAAAAAAACCTCGTGAGGGCACGCCTCGCAGCGAACAGCGTGCATCGCAACCCGCCACACCGCGTCCGGCAGCCGATCGTGCACCGGATGAGTTCCGTGACGACGAAGTAGACAACTTCGGTAATCGCGCTGACTACGTCAGTCCTTATCAGGGCAAAGGCCAGAACCGTGGTCGTCGCCCTGCTGCCGCGCCTGGCGCAGCCGCACCGGCCGCTGGCGGCGCTGCTCGCCCGGCTAATCCGGGTCGCCCTGCCGGTGGCGCTCGCAACGGCTCGGGCAGTGGCGCGCCAAAGCGCAACGGCTCGGGTTCATCGGCACCCCGCTCGCGTGATGGTCAGCCACGTGGCCGTCGCCCGGCACGTGAAGAGCAACCCTTGCCACGTGAAGGTGAGGAGCCAGTCGCACGCGCACCACGCGACGGCCAGCCTCAGCCGAAGATCGTGCACAAGGAATCCAAGATCGACCGCTTCCCGTCTGCCGAGCAACTGGACCAGTTGCCAAGCCGCCCACGCGGTGAAAAACCGGCCCTGCTGACCCGCAACCGCGACAGCTGACAGCCACGCAACACTGAAAACGCCCCGACTTGCTCGGGGCGTTTTTGTTTGTTGTATCAATGATCGCTATGGACGCTCCGCGTCCGATCTTGAGCGGGCAGCGCGGCTCACATCTGTGACGCAGAGCGTCACGAACTGCATGCCAACGCGGAGCATTGGCACGATAGTCACCTCAGGACGTTTCATCGCACCAACAAAAACGCCGACCCAAGGGTCGGCGTTCTGTCGATCAAGCGTGCAATTACTTCTTCTGTACGCCTTCGAAGCTGATGTCCAGATCCAGCGTCTGCGACGTCGGGCCTGGGCCTTTGATGCCGAAGTCGTTCAGGTTCAGCGTCGAAGTACCGTTGAAGCCGGCACGGTAGCCGCCCCATGGATCCTTGCCTTCGCCGTTGAAGGTCGCCTTGATGACGATTGGCTTGGTCACGCCGTGCAGGGTCAGGTCGCCAGTGACGTCAGCCGTTTTCTCGCCAGTCGACTTGACTGCGGTGGAAACGAATTTGGCTTCCGGGTATTTGGCAACGTCCAGGAAATCCTTGCTGGAGATGTGCTTGTCGCGCTCAGCGTGGTTGGTGAACAGGCTGGCGGTTTTCAGATCGACATTGATTTTGCTGGCTTCAGGCTTGGCAGCATCGAAGCTGAACGTGCCGTCCCAGTCCTTGAAGGTACCGTGGATGAAGCTGTAACCCAGGTGGCTGATCTTGAAGTCAACGAATGCGTGTTGACCTTCCTTGTCGATAACGTAGTCGGCAGCCATGGCCTGGCCAGCAGACAACAATGCGGTACCCAGAGCCAGAGCGGCGAGAGACTTCTTCAACATGCGTTTATTCCCGTTTTGGTTGAACAATCAATTACGACCCAGCATACGCTTGAGGGTCACATCGCGATCGATGAAGTGGTGTTTCAATGCAGCAAGACCATGGAGCCCCGCGAATATCACGATGACCCAGGCCAGATACAGGTGAATCCAGCCAGCCGTTTCTGCCTGATCAGGAAGGCCCGACACCAGCGCGGGCACATCGAACAGGCCGAATATCGGAATCCCCACGCCGTCGGCGGTGGAGATGAGATACCCGGCGAACATCACGGCAAACAGTGCGACGTACAAAAACAGATGGCCGAATGCAGCACCGATGCGCGTCAACTTACTGTAGCTGGTCAACGGCGGCGGTGGCGGACTGAGCAGACGCCAGACCACACGGATCAGCATGATCGCGAACAGCGTGATGCCGATGCTCTTGTGCAAATCAGGGCCCGCCTTGCGCCACGTATCGTAGTAATCCAGCCCGACCATCCACAGCCCCAGCGCAAACATTCCAAACACGACAGCAGCCACACCCCAGTGCAGCACCATGCTGACCAGACCGTAGCGAGAGGATGAATTACGTAGCTGCATTACCAGTACCTTGTCAGAAGTGTTACCAGACTAGCTTTTTATCTATCGAATGAAAGCGCAAAATTTCGCT
Organism: Pseudomonas congelans; assembly: GCF_900103225.1. Classification (GTDB taxonomy): domain Bacteria; phylum Pseudomonadota; class Gammaproteobacteria; order Pseudomonadales; family Pseudomonadaceae; genus Aquipseudomonas; species Aquipseudomonas congelans. The sequence goes on from NZ_FNJH01000004.1 coordinate 274,447, forward strand.
CGGACGTATCGAACAATACGATAGGTCTGGTGGGCATTTCGTACCTCGATTCTGTTGCCTGCCTGAACACCTGAACCACTGTTCAGCGCTGCCAGGCTGTCCGCGCTGCAGCAGCATCCCGATAATTTGCCGCCAGTAACACTTTGCAATGACCATCGGCCTTTCGATGCCGATGAACGGCAAGATAAGGCCCGACAAGGTCAACCCACAAGGATAGAACGAATCGAGCGCGCATAAAAAAAGGGATGCGGTGTGAACCGCATCCCTTTCAGTCAGCCATCGGACGGTCAGTTATTGGCGTCTGCAGGCGCTGCTTCAGCAGGGGTCTTGGCGGGAGCCGGTTTGCTCTGAGCCTTTTTCGCTGCCTCTTTTTTAGCCGCTTCCTTCTTCGCAGCTTCTTTTTTAGCCGCTTCTTTCCTGGCCGCTTCCTTGCTCTGCACTTTCTTCGCAGGTTCAGCCTTGGTCGCCGGCTTCTTGGCTGGCTCGGCTTTTACCGGCGGTGTGGCAGGCTGGACAACCGGTGCAACCACGGGTGCCGGAGCCACAGCCGGTGCAGGCGCTGGAGCAGGCTCTACGGCTTTCTCAACCGGAGCAGGTGCCGGGGCCGGTGCCTCGCCGCCACCGAACATGCGCGAGAAGAAGCCTGGCTTGTCAGCCTGCGGCTTGGCAGGTTCAGCCGGTTTGTCGGAGGAACCGCCGAACAGATTGCTGAAGAAATTGCCTTCGGACTTCTGCGAAGCCGGGGCCGGTGCTTTCGGCGGTGCAACCTTGACCGGTTCGAACGACTTGCCAGCGGCCAGATCCTGCACCTGGCCGGCTGCACGCTGACCACTGCGCAGGGCGCCTTCCAGGGTGCCGGGGTACAAGGTGTCGGTGTGCTCGCCAGCAAAGGCTACCCGCAGGATCGGCCGTTCCCACAAGCGCCAGTATTTGCTGATCTGGCCGGGACCGAACGCCAGGTAAGAACCGCCGGTAGAAGGATCGACGCTGTAACGGCGGATTTCATAGCCGGTGTAGGCGCCGCGTGCCTCAGGGTAGAACGCATGCAGACGGATCAGCACCTGATCGACCATCTGCTTGTCACCGAAAGCCTGCATGATGCGTGCGTTGTCGCCAGACAGGTTGATCACCACGTTGGCGCCACCTTTAAGCGCCGGCTCTACCCACAACATGCCCAGACCGGTGTTACTGAATACTTCACCGGACATACGCGCCTTGCTGTCCCAGACCGGAGTCTTGAACTTGAGCATGATCTGGTCGCGCCAGCCGTAGTTGGTGCTCTTGATCGCGCCCATGTGCTGCGCGTCCAGTGCAGGCGTCATCTGGATCTTGCCCAGCGAACGCAACGGCACGGCCATCACTACATAGTCTGCTGTATAGCTGGTGGCGCCAGCCTTGACCGTGACCTTGTCCTTCTCTTGAATGACTGCCGTCACCGGCGAGTTGGTCTTGACGGTCTTGAGTTGCTTGACGAACGCCTGGGTCAGCACCGCACTGCCACCGGGCAGGCGCGCAGCACGCAAGTCACGCTCGTCGACCGAGCGATAAACCCGCGATTGCTGGGCGAGGTACAGCAGCGACAGGCGCGAAGGCTCGTCGTAGCGGGTACGGATCTGCTGATTGATTAACTGACGCGCAGTGACAGGCAGGTTCAGACGGTCCAGCCAGTTGGCAACGTTGATCTGGTCCAGCGCAAACAGCGTGCTGTTGGACGCCGGGTTTTCCGGGTCGTCAACCGAACGCGCGAGATTATCCAGCGTGTCGTTGTAGCGCTTTATGGCTTCGGCGGTCGCGGGCTGTTTGACGGCCAGGTCAGCCTGGGTGAAGTACACACCGTCGATCAGGTAGCTAGGCGTGCGCACAAATTCAGGCGCAGGCACAGTCGACAGCTTGAAGCTGTCCAGGTAGCGGTTCAGCACAGGCTGAGCCTTGGTATTGCCGATCCACTCGCTGGTCGCCAGACCGGAGCGTCCACCCAGACTCGGCTTGGCTTCCAGCACGGTCACCTGCCAGCCTTTGGCCTGCAGTTCATAGGCGGCAGTCAAACCTGCCAGACCACCACCGACGACAATGGCGGTTCGTTGTTTTTCATCGGCGAGCGTCGAAACGCTGACCAACCCTGCCACTATCAGCGCACAGGCGCGCAGCCAACCAGAAAGCATTCGGCGAACTCCAGAAAACATAGGGAAGATAGGGCAAGTCAGCCCGACACATCGACTCGCTGCGCAGGATACGCGAGCCATCAAATAGCCGCCAGCAATGTCCATCAGCCGTTAAAACTGCATCAAAGGTTGTTCCGCAGCCGGGCATTGCATAGGCTTGCGCGATTGTTCGTCCTCGCATCAGGCGAGTCGCTACCCGGAGATTGAAAATGGGCCTCAATGACCAGTGGATGCAACGTGACCTGAAGGTCCTGTGGCACCCCTGCACCCAGATGAAAGACCACGAAAATCTGCCGTTGATACCGATCAAGCGCGGTGAAGGCGTATGGCTTGAAGACTTCGAGGGCAAGCGTTATCTGGACGCTGTCAGCTCTTGGTGGGTCAACGTTTTCGGACACGCCAACCCGCGCATCAATCAGCGCATCAAGGACCAGGTCGACCAACTGGAGCACGTGATCCTCGCCGGTTTCAGCCACCAGCCGGTGATCGAGCTGTCCGAACGGCTGGTCAAACTTACGCCTGACGGCCTGACCCGCTGTTTCTACGCCGATAACGGCTCGTCGTGCATCGAAGTCGCGCTGAAAATGAGCTTTCACTACTGGCTCAATCGCGGCCAGCCGGACAAGAAACGCTTCGTCACCCTGACCAACAGCTACCACGGCGAGACCATGGCGGCGATGTCGGTCGGTGACGTGCCGCTGTTCACCGAGACCTACAAGGCACTGCTGCTCGACACCATCAAGGTGCCGAGCCCCGATTGCTACCACCGCCCGGACGGCATGAGCTGGGAAGAGCATTCGCGCAACATGTTCGTCGCCATGGAACAGACCCTCGCCGAGCACCACGCCAGCGTTGCGGCGGTGATCGTCGAACCGCTGATCCAGGGCGCGGGCGGCATGCGCATGTATCACCCGATCTACCTCAAGCTGCTGCGCGACGCCTGCGACCGCTATGGCGTGCACCTGATCCACGATGAAATCGCTGTCGGTTTCGGCCGTACCGGGACCATGTTCGCCTGCGAACAGGCAGGCATTCGTCCGGACTTTCTGTGCCTGTCCAAGGCGCTGACCGGCGGCTACCTGCCGCTGGCAGCCTGCCTGACCACCGACGATGTGTATGACGCGTTCTACGACGATTACCCGACCCTGCGTGCATTTCTGCACTCGCACAGTTACACCGGCAACCCGCTGGCCTGTGCCGCTGCGCTGGCGACCCTGGATATCTTCGAGCAGGACAACGTCATCGAAAACAACAAGGCCCTGGCGCAGCGTATGGCGACGGTCACTGCGCATCTGGTCGATCATCCGCACGTTGCGGAAGTACGCCAGACCGGCATGGCCATCGCCATCGAAATGGTTCAGGACAAGGCAAGCAAAACCGCCTACCCGTGGCAGGAGCGCCGCGGCATGAAAGTCTTCCAGCACGCACTGGAGCGTGGCGCACTGCTGCGACCGCTGGGCAGCGTGGTGTATTTCCTGCCGCCGTACGTGATCACTCCGGAGCAGATCGACTTCCTCGCCGAGGTGGCCAGCGAAGGCATTGATATCGCGACCCGCAGCAGTGTCAGTGTTGCCGTGCGTGAGAACTTTCATCCGGATTTCAGGGATCCGGGTTAAGGGCTGAAACCAAATGCAGCCGGACAGGCGCCTTCGCGAGCAAGCTCGCTCCCACTGGCAGGGGCCTGTCCGGGCGACCTTGGTTTGCTCGCGAATGCCCCCTCACAGAATGAACATCAGAACCGAGACACACCATGAGACTGTCGCGCTTTTTTACTGAAACGCCGCTGAGTCTGGGCGAGCACGAACTGCCTGAGGCCCAGGCGCACTACATCAGCCGCGTGCTGCGCATGACCGAAGGTGACGCGCTGCAACTGTTCGACGGTTCGGGCCAGGAGTTTCGCGGCATCTTGCTGGAAGTCGGCAAGAAGCGCGTGCATGTGCAGCTCACCGAAAGCTTCGCAGGGCAGGTGGAGTCAGGCCTGCGCATTCATCTTGGTCAGGGCTTGTCGCGGGGCGAGCGCATGGACTGGGCGATTCAAAAGGCCACCGAACTGGGCGTCAGCGAAATCACGCCGATTGTCAGCGAACGCTGCGAGGTGCGCCTGAAAGACGAACGCGCCGAGAAGCGCCAGTCGCACTGGCAGCAGATCGCGATCAGCGCCTGCGAGCAGTGTGGCCGCTCCGTAGTGCCGGTGATTCATGCGCCGATGCCGCTGACCGAGTGGGTCAAGCACACCGAGGCCGACCTGAAGCTGGTCCTGCACCCGGTAGCTGAACCCCTGACCAGCCATGACAAGCCGGCCAGCCTGGCCTTTCTGATTGGTCCGGAAGGCGGTCTGAACGATGCAGAAGTCACTCAGGCGCAAGACGCCGGCTTCCACGCCGCGCGCCTAGGCCCACGCGTTCTGCGCACTGAAACCGCCCCAGTGGTAGCGCTCAGCGTGGCGCAGCAGCTGTGGGGCGACTTCTGATCGCTGATGATGGTCCCCACGCTCATGCGCTCATCGTTATACGCAAATCCTGATGGGCTTCTGCCCGGAGGGCGTAGGAGCGAACTCGTTCGCGAAGACAGTAGTTCAGGCGATGCATTTTCGACGAATATACTCGCCCTTTCGCGAAAAATGCGGATCGCCGCCCCGGTCGCTCCTACGGCCTTCGGCCAGAATCAGAAGCAGACTTGCGTATAACGCAGAGCGCTGGAGCGTGGTAACGGGAGTCAGCTCCCGACCGCCCCTCCTCACAGCACATAGAAACAAATCGCCACGAAGTGCATCAGACTGCCGCCGATGACGAACAGGTGCCAGATGCCGTGAAAGTGGCGGATCTGGTCGTAGGCGAAGAACAGGATGCCGACGGTGTACAACACGCCGCCTCCGGCCAGCCAGATGAAACCCGATACACCGAGCGCAGCCAGCAGTGGCTTGACGGCCACCAGCACGATCCAGCCCATCACGGCGTAGATCACGATGGACATGATTCGCGCTTCGGAGCGCGGTTTTATCTCTTGCAGGATGCCGATCAGCGCCAGCCCCCAGACAATTCCGAACAAGGTCCAGCCCCACGCGCCGCGCAATGTCACGAGGCAGAACGGGGTGTAGCTGCCGGCAATCATCAGGTAGATCGAAAAGTGGTCGACCTTCTGCATGATCGATTTCGAGCGCCCCTTGACGCTGTGGTAGACCGTCGAGACGCTGTACAGCGTCACCAGACACACACCATAAATGGCCATGCTGACCACTTTCCAGACATCACCATGCAGACACGCCATGACCAATAACCAGATCGCACCGACGGCCGCCAGTACGGCGCCAACCAGGTGCGACCAGGCGTTGAATTTTTCTCCGTAGTACATCCGCTCAATACCCCCCTCTTGATGGCGAAAACACTGGAAACAGAGACTCCGGGTTATTGAAACAAACCGCAACACCCGTGTCAGTGACGGATATTTTAAGCAGCTATCGACGCATGAGTTGTGCACAATCAGCGCACCTCAACCATAAGCGCCACGACATGCAGATTGATGACGAACTGACGCTCAAGAAACTGGAAATATTCCTCGCCTTCATGCGCACCGGCAATCTGGCGCGGGCGGCGGAGGAGTTGCAGACCAGTAACGTCAGCGTGCACCGCGCCATTCATTCGCTGGAAAGCGCGCTGCGCTGCCCCTTGTTCAAGCATGAGGGACGCAACCTGACGCCACTGGAAAGCGCGTATGTGCTGGAAGAACGCGCGCAGAAACTGGTCCAGGATGTGCTCGCCACGGTGGAACTGACCCGTCAGGCAGCAGGTTTCTCAGCGGCGCGGTTCCGGCTGGGGGCATTGTATTCGCTGACGGTCAAGACGGTGCCGCAGCTGATCATGGGCCTGAAGATCCGCCGCAGCGAGCTGAATATCGACCTGATTCTGGGCTCGAACATGGACCTGCTCTACAAACTCAAGAACATGGAAGTCGATGCGATGCTGGTGTCGCTGGATGAAAGCACCCATGACCCGGACTGCGAGCATCTGGCGCTGTTTTCCGACGACATCTTTCTCGCCGTCCCCACCGACTCACCGTTCGCCGAACACCCTGAAGTGGACCTGGGCGACCTGCGCGAAGCGACGTTCATCACCCTGACCCAGGGTTTCGCCACGCACCGCGACGGGATCCGGGTGTTTCAACAGGCCGGTTTCGAGCCCAAGGTGGCGATGCAGGTCAATGACATCTTCACCTTGCTGAGCATGGTCAGCTCCGGCGTCGGCTACGCTCTGCTGCCGGGACGAATCGCCGCGGTCTATGAAAACCGCGTGCGCCTGATTCCGTTGCAGAGCCGCTACCGGATGCAGCAACACATCGGCATGGTGTTCCTCAAGTCCAGACAGCGCGATCCCAACCTGCTCGCGCTATTGGCCGAGTGCCGGATGTACGCGAACCGGCTGCTGGAACAGACGACCTGACCTAGCCGACGATGGCGCGCACGATGAAATACAGCACCGATGGCCCGAGCAGGCAGCCCAGACCGGTGTGGAACGTAGCGGTCAGCGCGCCGTAAGGCACCAGACGCCGATCGGTTGCCGCCAGCCCTGCGGTAACGCCGCTGACAGTACCCGCCAGCCCACCGAAAACCATCGCCGAGCGCGGATTGTCCAGCCCCATCCAGCGCGCCGCCATGGGCGTGCCGACCATCACCAGAATCGCCTTGATCAGGCCGGTGGCAATCGACAGCGCCATTACATCGGAGGTGGCGCCCAGCGCAGCACCGGTCACCGGGCCGACAATGTAGGTCACCGCCCCGGCACCGATGGTGGTCATGCTGATCGCATCGCGATAACCGAATACCCAGGCAATGCTCGCGCCGACGATAAACGGCAGAATCGTGCCCAGCAGCAAAGCGATCACACCGATCAGTCCGGCCTTGCGTGCTTCAGTGGCCTGCACTTCGAAGGCGGTGGCAACGATGGCAAAGTCACGTAGCATCGCCCCGCCCATAAGGCCGATGCCGGAGAACAGCGTGATATCCGCCAGCCCTTTCTGGCCGCCGGTCAGGGTGCCGCCGACCCAGGCCAGAATCAGCCCGATGACAATCGCAATGGCCGATCCATGTACCCGGCCAAACGTCAGGCGTCTGGAAAGCACCACCGAGACCCACATGATGATGCCGACGAAGGCGAATGCGGTGATCAGGCCGTTGTGTTCAAGTCCCTTCTCGATGAGGTCCCACATATCAGCGACCTCCGGCCGGGGCGATTTCAGGTGTCAGCAGCGGCTCTTCCTTGGGTAACGGCTCGCCGCGATTGGTGCGGCTGATCACTGCGATGGTGCAGGCACACAGCACCACCGAACCCACCGCGGCCAGTACCGCCACCGGCCCGCCCTTGAGTGCGGTCACCACGTTTTGCTGTGCGGCCATTGCCACCACCACCGGTATGTACAGCGCGCCCCAGAAACCCACGCCCATTTCGCAGTCTTTGCTCATGCCGCCGTGTTTCTGCATCCACAGGCGCGCGCAGATCAACAGGATCATGGCGATCCCGACCCCGCCCACATTGGATTTCACACCCAGCAGAACGCCGAGCATATCGCCGAGAATCACGCCCGCAAGCGTGCAGATGGCCAGTAGTGCAACACCGTAGATAATCATTGTTGTTATTCCTCTGTTTGCATTGCTGAAGTTGTTGTTTTTGTCCTTCGTAGCAGCTGCACGGCGGCTCTATGGGGTTCGGCGACCCTCCTCGCGCGACAGCGCGACCAGGCTGTCCAGACGCGCAGCCTGAAAAGCCAGTGCGGTGCCCTGCTGGAATACCTTGCGCGCCAGCCCGGTCAGCACGCTGCCGGGCGGCAATTCGATGTGCAGGCGCACGCCCCGCTCCCAGGCGGTTTCCACGGTGCTGCGCCAGTCGATGACCCGGCACATGTTGAAGGCCAGGTCGTCACGCAGCTTCTCGGCATTGCGCACAGGTCGCGCCGTGCTGCCGCTCAGGTAACGTATCGTGGGTGCCTGCAGCGCGACCGTTGAAAAGGCCTCGGCCAGTTGTTGCGCGGGGGCGTCCAGCAACGCGCAATGCGACGGCACGCTGACCGCAAGGCGCTTGACCGTTGCCGCTCCGGCAGCCCTGGCCAACTGACCGACCTGATTCATCGCCTCGGCACTGCCGGAGATCACCATCTGGTTGTCGGCGTTGATATTGGCGAGAAACACCGGTGTCTTCGCGCTGTGTATCTGCCCGATCAGCGCTTCTACCTGCGCCTGATCCAGACCGATGAGCGCGGTCATGCCGTAACCCTGCGGCCAGGCGCTTTGCATCAGCTCGCCACGCAGCGCGACCAGGCGCACAGCGTCGTCAAAAGCCAGCGCCCCCGAGATCACCGCTGCCGGATAAGCGCCGATGGACAGCCCTGCCAGGTAGTCCGGCACACAATCACGTGCCTGCAGCACGCGCGCACATGCGACGCCAGCGATCAGCAGGCAAAGCTGAACGCCACGGGTGGCTTGCAGTGCCTCAGGGGTGTCCAGCGCAAGCACGTCTTCGCCCAGCGCATCGGCGGCTTCCTGCAGACAGTCGCGCACCACGGCATCGTCCGGCAACTGATGCAGCATGCCGGCTTGCTGCGCGCCCTGGCCGGGAAACACCCACAGGCTGCTCATGCGTACACCTGAGCCAAATGCCAAGGGTCTGCAACCAGCCGCGCGCCGGTGGCGGTCTTGAGCAGCACGCGCCCCGTTGGCCGCGCCCACTCACGCAGCGCCACGGCACCCTGCTCGAGTTGCAACTGTACGTCGACCCGACAGACCGAGGTTTCCAGCGCCTCGACCAGCTCGGCGGCACAGCGGCGATTCAAGCGTCCCGGGGTGCGCAGAATCAGGTCCAGATCGCTGTCCTGATGCAACGCAGCAATACCGCTGGCCAGCTCGAATCCGGCACTGCCGCCAACGCCCCAGTCCAGCTCCAGCGCCTCCATGACCGGACGGATCTGGCGCAACGCATGCAACGCCGGCCATTGCTGATGGCTCTCGGTCGGGGCGTCGATCAACTGCTCGGGCATGACCCGTCGATGGACATCCGCCAGCGGCATGCTCGCGGCATAGCGTTGCTCCCGACCGCGACCGCGCAAGCCCACCGCCACCTGACCGGCTGGCATTGCCTGACGCCGGACCACCACCGGTTGCCCGGCCAGCACGGCGTCGACCGCCCATTTGGGCGCGTCATCCGGCAACGCAGCCAGCGGCATGCCCCACAACAAATCATGGGGCCGCACTGCGCCAGTGTTGCTGATCACCATTGCGCGCGCAGCAACTGGCGCACATTGGTCGACGCTGCACGGTTGCTCGCGCCCAGGCGGCTGCTCAGATCGACGCCACGGGCCTGCACGTCCTTGATCGCCCTGCTCAGTACATCGCGCACTTGGGTGAGATCATCCGCAGCGGGCTGTTCGATCTGGCTGACCCCCAGGGTTTCCCAGAGAAGACCGAGACTGGCGTAGCTGTCTATGTCGTAAGCCATCGGTGGAATGCTGGCGGCGAGCTTTTCCAGGTCCTCGACGCTGCGCAGGGTTACGCGGGCTGCCGAGGCCTTGCCCATTGCATGCACCATCACGCCGGGATCACGCAGTGCTATCAATCGATTGGCTTGATACCCATGAGCCAGGAACGCTCCGGACATCGCTTTGCCCACTAAAAGGCCGATCACCGGATGCCCAGCCAGGCGTGCTCGCGCGTAACTGTCCACGGCCCCGGCCAATGCCTGATGGATACCGAGCGCTTCCTCGCGACGTCCGTAGGCCTGGCTCGGTACGTCGACAATGGCAATCAGTGCGCGCTTTTCAGCGCGGTCGCGATCCAGCTCGATGGCCTCGTCCACCGCCTTGGCCAGGCCCCAGCCTTCCAGCAGGCCGACTTCGCCCTGACGCGCCCGGGGAAAGCGGTTGTCGGTATCGGCAATCACTGCAAAAAAACGCACCGCCTGCTCGCCGAGAAAACCGTCGGCGACCTTGAGTGAGGCAGGCAGGCCAGTGACTTCACGGGCACCTGCGCTCAATGCGTTGAACCAGTTCAAACCCCGCTGTGAATGACTCATGACCGGGCTCCTTGATAGAGGGTGCGCACACCTTGCGGATCGATTTGCGGCTCGGTGTCGAGGCTCGCCAGGCGTTGCAAAAACAGTTGGTATTGACTGCTGCGATGCGTTTCCGGCACGCCCTGCTTGAGCCAGGCGCTGACCTGCTGGCGGACATCGGCGACATCGTCGGCAGCAAAACCATCCACCAGAGCACTGGCAAAGCGTTGCTCGCCACCGGTCAGGCTCCAGATGAACGGACGGTCACGTGAGTCGTACTCTTCGATGCCCGCTTCCTGCTCAATCACTTGCGGGCCATTCAGGCCAAGACGTGCTTCCTGGGTCACCAGCAGGTAACTGCACAGCCCTGCGGCGATGGACATCCCGCCAAAGCAGCCGACGCTGCCGGCCACCACGCCGATCACCGGCTGGTACTGACGCAGGTCGACTATCGCCGCATGAATCTCGGCAATCGCTGCAAGGCCCAGATTGGCTTCCTGCAAACGCACGCCACCGGTTTCCAGCAGCACGATCGCGGCGGTGGGGATGCCGTTGCGGTTGTCTTCGGCGGCCAGCTCCAGCGCGCCAGCCATTTTCGCGCCGCCGACTTCGCCCATGCTGCCGCCCTGAAACGAGCCTTCAATGGCGGCGATGACCACTGGCCGACCATCGACAGTGCCTTTGGCGACCACCACGCCATCGTCAGCCTGGGGCACCACGCCTTGCATGGCCAGCCACGGCGACATGACCCGATCGAACGGACCGAGCAGTTCGCGGAAGCTGCCGGTATCCAGCAAGGCGCGGGCGCGCTGCCGGGCACCCAGTTCGATAAAACTGTGCTGACTCAGCAAACGTGCGTTATCAGTCATGACCGATCTCCTCGAAGCCTTGCTCCAGGCGCAAACGCACGACGCCGGGCGTCGCGCCGAAGTCATGAATATCGATGCTCAGCGCAGGCGGGGTCTGGCCGTCGAACATGCGTTCGAACAGGTGTTGCCAGCGCAGCGAGGCGCCGTTGACCGACGTCACCACCTGAATCGACAAGGTGCCCGGCTTACCGGGTTCCAGCAGCACCTCCAGATCACCGGAGCCAACCACACCCACCAGCGCACGGCCCTTGGGCGGCTGTCCGGCAGGAAATTCAAAAGACAGGGTTTCCATTTCAGGCACTCCTCGAAACAGGGCCGAGCGCAGGCTCAAGGCCATCGATGAACAGGCAGGCAGCCAGCAGATCCGCCGCGCCACCGGGCGAAGCATTGAGGGCCAGCAGGTGCTGATCCAGCTCGTTCAGTGCGCGGCGGCCCGCCAGGCTGGCGCTGCCTCCAGCGTCCAGCACGCGCTGTGCTCCTCGCTGCATGGCATTCAGCCCTTCGATGCCGGCGCGATGCAGCACGCAGGTGTCGTCCAGCGTGGTCATGATTGCCAGCAGCGCGTCCAGCCGGGCGTTCTGCTCACCACTGCCTGCCGCACGGCTGCGTTGCAATTGCGGCAAGGCGAACAGCCTGACCGCCGGGAAACCTTGCTGTGCCTGTTCTCTGGCCCCCATGACGCCATAACGACGAACCACTTGATCGCCGTGGCTGTTCTGCGTGAGCACCTGGCGGTCCTTGATCCTGGCCAGAGCGGCAGCGCGTGCGCAGACCGCATCGGGCGCACAATCCTGGTGATCCATCGCGGCAGCGGTCACCAGCAGGCCCAGCGCCCAGATCGCGCCGCGATGCGTGTTCACCTCGCTGGTGGTGCGCAGCATCGTGGCTTCGCCTTCGCGGCCAAGCCTCCCCAAGGCCTCACGCAATGGCTGGCCCACGACACCGAACTGTGTGGCGGCGTCAGCCATCAACTTGAAAGTCGGCCACAACGACAGCGCCGAAGAATGCATCAACCCCAGGTGCAGATCGGTGTGCGCGCCGCTGCCACGCCGGTCCACCAAGGCAGGTTTGGGCGACAGGTCGGCTTCGTCGATCAAGGCGTCGACGGCCAGATCAGCCAGTCGCACTGCCAGCGAGGCCGATTGCGGTGCCAGTTGAAGTGCGCTCATTACCAACTCCTGAATTTGGCGGGCGGGTTGTAGAGGCCACCGGACCACTGAACCAGGTCGGCAATGCTCTTGGCGGCCAGCAGTTCACGGCTGGCGTCGGTGCGGCGGATCCCCAGGTCTTCGGGCAACGCGATCAGCCCTTCACGGCGCATGCGCGCGGTGTCCTTGGGGTTGTGGCGCAAACCGATCACGGTTACGCCCGCTACTGCGGCGATCATCGCCTGGCGTTCCTCAAGGCTGCGCGCCTTGTAGAGGTAGGCGATGCCTTCTTCTGTCAGCAGGTGGGTCACGTCGTCGCCGTAGATCATGATCGGCGCCAGCGGCATGCCGCTTTTCTTCGCCACTTCGACGGCGTCCAGGGTTTCGACGAAGGTCGGTTTGCCGCCCTCCTGGAACGTCTCGACCATCTGCACCACCAGCTTCTTGCCGCGCTCCAGATAGGCAGCCGGGCCGTCATCGTGCTGCTGACGCATGTCGAGCCAGGCCGGAGTGGCATGACGCCGGCCGCGTGGGTCATGGCCCATGTTCGGCGCGCCACCAAAGCCGGCCAGGCGACCACGGGTGACCGTCGAGGAATGCCCGTCGCCATCGACCTGCAGGGTTGCGCCGATGAACAGGTCCACGGCGTACTGCCCGGCCAGCTGGCAGAGCTGGCGGTTGGAGCGCAGCGAACCGTCGCGTCCGGTGAAGAACACATCCGGGCGGGCGGCGATATAGTTCTCCATGCCCAGTTCGGTGCCGAAACAATGCACGCTCTCGACCCAGCCGCTTTCGATGGCCGGGATCAGCGTCGGGTGCGGATTGAGTGTCCAGTTGCGGCAGATCTTGCCCTTCAGGCCCAGCGACTCGCCGTAGGTCGGCAGAATCAGTTCAATGGCGGCGGTATTGAAACCAATGCCGTGGTTCAACGACTGGACGTTGTGTTTCTCGTAGATGCCGCGAATCGCCATCATCGCCATCAACACGTGCACCGGCTTGATGTGGCGCGGGTCGCGGGTGAACAGCGGCTCGATATAGAACGGTTTGTCGGCGACCACCACAAAGTCGACCCACGAGGCCGGGATGTCCACGCGTGGCAGCTCGCTGACGTCATCGACCAGTTGATTGACCTGGACGATGACGATGCCATCGCTGAATGCCGCCGGTTCGATGAGTGCGGGGGTGTCTTCGGTGCTGGGCCCGGTGTAGATGTTGCCGGCGCGGTCGGCCATGAAGCCTGCCGCCAGCACCACGTTGGGGATGAGGTCCACCACCAGCCGTGAGTACAGTTCGATGTAGGTGTGGATTGCGCCGATTTCCAGCAGGCCGTCTTCCAGCAACTGACTGATGCGCAGGCTTTGCGTGCCGGCGAACGAAAAGTCCAGCTTGCGCGCAATGCCCTGCTCGAACAGGTCCAGATGCTCGGCGCGGCCAACGCTCGGCATGATCATGTGCAGGTCATGCACCTTGCCCGGGTCGACTTTAGCCAGCGCGCGGGAGAGGAAGTCGGCCTGCTTCTGATTGTTGCCTTCAAGCACCACACGATCGCCTGAAACCAGCAGGGCCTCCAGCGCTGCGACGATGTTGTCGGTCGGCAACACCACACCGTCGGCCAACGCCCGCACTTGCTCCAGACGCCGCTGCTTCTCGCTGCGACGACGTGTCCAGCGTGCGTCGGGGGAAGTTGTTGTTGTCATGATCGCTCCACGATTTTGCTGTCGTCGGCCACCTTAAAAGCGATAGCGATCGGGCATCAATCAAGCAGCGCGTCGAATCATTACGGCTGGAGTAACGATAGGGGAGCAGATATTTCGCCGGGCGCTTCGTCGCTCATGCAACACACTCGAAATGCCCGGCTGGTAATTGCGTAGGACCGGTCTCTAAAGGCCTTGGGATGCTATCGGAATCTGTGTTTGCGCCTAGCCTTCAGGTTTTCCATAACCCAGAGGCAGTAGCGCCATGTCATTTATAGTCAGGGAAGGCGATCTCACCACCACCGGCGGCTTCGTGCTGGCCGCGTCGGCAAGCGAAGTCATCGAGCGGCGCCGTGTGGCGCGTATGGGAGACCCGGTGTGGTGCCCGGCCTGCCGGGAGATTGGTTTCATCGCTCAGGGAAACCCCACCTACATCGATGACCGGGTGGCGGTCGCCACTCAGGGTCATGAGGTGCAGTGTGGCTGCGCACCCGGCAGCAATACGCTGACTGCCTCGCAGGAGCAGATTCAGGCCGACATGAACGCAACCATCACCATCCCCGAAGAACTGGCCTCGACAGCACGACTCTATGCCGAACATCTGGACCGCTCATTGAGAGACGGCAGCTATACGCCCGAAGTACTCAGGCCTCTTTCGCAGCCGTGTTGAGTTGCGAATCTCGTGCCCATGCTCCGTATTCAGCGTACACATGCTTTTTGGGAGTGAGCTTGCTCACGAATGCGGTCGTTTAAACGCCCTGCTTTCGGGGTCGTACCGGCCCCTTCGCGAGCAAGCCCGCTCCCACATGACTTGCGTTTCAACTATAGCGCCGAGGCTCCGTATAGGTATGCCGATCACGGATGAGCGTTGGTTTCCAGCAAGTGATGCAGTTCCACGAACTGCTGCGTCAGTTTGTGCCGTGGGTCGAGGTGGATCAGCGGCAGGTTGGCCTGATGCGATTCGCGCATTTTCACCGAGGCGTTGAGGTAGACCGGCAGCACCGGCAAGCCTTCGGCAATCAGTTCGTCGAGCATCTGCTGCGGCAGGCTGGCCCTTGGCTGGAACTGGTTGACGATGATGCCTTCCACCTGAAGACCTTCGTTGTGGTCGTCTTTCAATTCCTCGATCTCGCGCATCAGCCCGTACAGCGCCTGACGCGAGAAGCTGTCGCAGTCGAAAGGGATCAGCACCCGATCAGATGCGATCAACGCCGAAACCGCATAAAAATTCAGCGCTGGAGGGGTATCCAGGTAAATACGCTCGTAATCTTCGCTCAATTCGTCGAGCAGTTTGCGCAGCTTGTTGATCTTGTGCTTGGCCTCGAGCTTGGGCTGCAGGTCAGCAAGTTCTGCAGTCGCCGTGACCACATGCAGATTGTCGAACGGTGTTTCATAGATATCGACATGGTTCTTCTTGGCCACCGGTGAGCCGGACAGCGTGTTCTTGAAGAACTCGGCAATCCCCATCGGAATATCCTGACCGGTGAGGCCTGTGAGGTACTGAGTCGAATTGGCCTGGGCATCGAGATCGATCAATAACGTCCGATAGCCTTCGTGAGCGCTGACTGCAGCCAGATTGCAGGCGATGCTGGATTTGCCGACACCGCCCTTCTGATTGAATACCACGCGACGCATGCTTTGGATTCCTTGAAAGATGAAGAAATAGCAGGATTGGCCGATAACGACCGTAAGAGGAAATCGAGTCTAGACATTGCATGTGACAACGGTGAGCTTAACGCAAAACAGTTGCCTGCCGGTTGTCATACAGAAAAACGACTTCAACCTTAAAATACACGCCTGTAAACGGTTTTTATGTAACAAATTTGCTAGTAATGAGCCCCATCAGGATAATGCGCGCACTCGGTCAATTACCGCACCCAGGCTGATATCGACCTGATATCGATGTAGCGAGAAACAAGCCCGCAGGGGCGGGAAGAGAAGCCTTGATCACCTTCAACATTGCACGATGGCAAGCCTGGGCGCCGGGCCTGGCGAGCGCGGAAGACTGGCAGAGATGGAGCCTCGATCCGACGTTGCTGGAAACCAGTGATGCAGCGCCAGACGTGTCTTTTCTTCCTGCGATGCAACGCCGCCGCCTGGGCCGTATGGCCAGAATGGCGTTTGCCGTCGGCTGGCCATTGACTGAGGGGCTGGGGCGCGTCCCGCTGGTGTTTGTCTCGCGCCACGGAGAAACCCCGAGAACATTTGAAATCCTGCGTGATCTGGCCGCCAACGAGCCGCTTTCACCGACCCAGTTCAGCCTTTCAGTGCATAACGCCGTCATTGGTCTGTGGTCGATCATGCGTGGTGAAACAAGTGAGATGACAGCCCTGGCCGCAACAGGCGACGGGCTGGAGTATGGAGCATTCGAGGCCGCAGCGTTGCTGGCCGAGGGAGCAGAAGCAGTATTGCTTGTGGTGACTGAAGAACAGCCGCCGCAAGCCTATGCCCAATGGATTGATGACGTGCCCTTTCCCTACGCGGTCGGCTTGCTGCTGACGCCGGGGAATGAGTGGCAGCTGTCTCTGAACACCGATACGCAAGGCACAACGCGCACTCAGTGGCCTCACGCCCTGAACCTGCTGCAAGCCTTGCACACTGATCAATCCGCCTGCCTGCACCCCTGGAATAACCGGTTATGGAACTGGCAACGCAATCACTGAAAAAAGGTCGGGACGCTTACTACTGGCGCCTGCTGGCAACAGGCATCAGCTTTGCCCTGTTCGGGTTGAGCGGTTTGTGCCTGCGGTTGTTCGTCTTTCCAGTATTGAGCTGCCTGCCTGGCAGTGTGGCCAGCCATCAGCGCCGCGCCCGGCGGACCATCAGCCACCTGTTCTGGCGGTTCATCCGCATCATGGCGCGCATGCGTGTACTGACCTATGAAGTGCAAGGCGCCGAAAAGCTTGGCCGCCCCGGGCAGATGATCATCGCCAACCACCCGTCACTGATCGATGTCGTATTCCTGATCGGGCTGGTGCGTGACGCCAACTGCGTCGTCAAACGCAGCCTGTGGGAGAACCCGTTTACCCGCGGCCCTGTGCGTTCCACCGGTTACATCAGCAACGATGGCAGCATGGACATGCTCGACGCCGCCGTAGAGCGCCTGCAAACCGGCCAGACACTGATCATCTTTCCGGAAGGCACACGCACCCAGCCAGGCCAGCCGCCGGTCTTTCACCGCGGCGCGGCAGCCATTGCACTGCGTGGCGCGAGCGTCATCACCCCGGTGACGATCAAGGTCCAGCCGACCACCCTGACCAAGGCCGAACCCTGGTATCGCATTCCGCAACGCCGCGTGCACTTCACTTTGCGCGTCGGTGCCGATATAGACCCAACCGCCTTCAGTGCGCTAGGCCCACCGCCCCTGGCGTCCCGCAAGCTCAACGATTACCTGCATGACTATTTCACCAAGGAGCTCGCCTCAGATGAGCGATCTGCACCAGGACATTAAATTGTTGATCATCGATGCCCTGGGCCTCGAAGACATCACCCCGGAAGATATCGGCAACGATATGACGCTGTTTGGCGAAGGACTGGGACTGGACTCGGTGGATGCACTCGAATTGGGCCTGGCCATCCAGAAGCGTTATGGCATCAGGATCGATGCCGATGCAAAGGACACCCGTAACCATTTCGCCAGCGTCGACAGCCTTGCGGCCTTCGTCAGCGCCAGACAACCGGCCTGAGAATTGAACATGCAAACCCGTGAAGACATCTTCGAAATCCTGCGCACCGCAATGGTGGAACTGTTCGAACTGGAGCCTGAGAGAGTTACGCTTGACGCCAACCTGTATCAGGACCTGGAAATCGACAGTATCGATGCCGTGGACCTGATCGATCACATCAAACGCAAGACCGGCAAGAAGATTGCGGCTGAAGAGTTCAAATCGGTGAAAACCGTGAATGACGTGGTAGAGGCCGTCTACAAACTGGTCAACAGCGCCGAATGAAGCGGCTGATTGGCCTGATTCTGGTGCTGGCCGGCGTGCTGTATCCCTTTGCCGTCTATTGGGGGACCGAGCATTTCGCCCCCTGGCAGTTCGCGCTGCTGCTCGGCAGCCTGTGGCTGGCGCGCGCGCTGACCGGAGAGCGCAAGCAAGGCAGCCTGGCGATGGCAATTGTCGCCCTGATCTTTTGCGTGGTGCTCGGCACCCTCGACAGCCACATGATGCTGCGCTGGTATCCGGTACTGGTCAGTACGTTCATGCTCGGCCTGTTCGGCTCAAGCCTTGTATACGGCCCGCCGATTGTGGAAAAAATGGCGCGCCTGAACCGCCCCGATCTGCCTGATTCGGGTATCCGCTACACCCGCAAAGTCACGCAGATATGGTGCCTGTTCTTTTTCGCCAACGGACTCACGTCAGCCATCCTGACGCTGTGGGCACCGTTGTCATGGTGGACGCTGTACACCGGCCTGATTTCCTACGGCCTGATGGGCGTGTTGTTCGCTGTCGAATGGATCGTCCGCCCACCCTCCGCGGGCGGCAAATGAAATGGATCGCATGAACTGGTTGAACCTGGAACACCTGCTGCTCGATGCGCTGCCCGACCGGCTGCTGACGCTGGCCCCGACCCTGGACCATGTGCAGTTTCGTGATCAGGCGCTCAGCGTCGCCGCAGGTCTGCAAGCGCGAGGCATCAAGCACCTCGCCGTGCACCTCGAGGATGCCGCCGACCTGGCCATTGCATTGTTTGCAGCCTGGCGCGCAGGCGTGCATGTGTTGCTGCCCGCCGACTTGCAGGGCCAGACCCGCGAGCGCTGGGCGAATCAGGTCGACCTGTGGCTGACCGACCTGCCCAGTGACACCCATCTGAGCGATCTGCATGCCGCGCCCCTCCCGGCGGCCGAGCTGGACCTCGACCAGTGCCGGCTGAGCCTGTGCACTTCAGGTTCCAGCGGCGAGCCCAAACTGATCGAAAAGCGCCTGCGGCAACTGGCCAACGAAGTCTGCGGGCTGGAACAGCTGTGGGGCGCGGGGCTCGGCTCGGCATGCATGATCGGCAGCGTGGCGACGCAACATATTTACGGGCTGCTGTTTCGTTTGCTGTGGCCGCTGTGCGCGGCACGCCCGTTCGTCCGCCGTCAGTTGCCGTTCGCCGAAGACCTGCAACGCGCCAGCCGTGAATACCCGTCGTTCGCCTGGGTCGCCAGCCCCGCGCTGCTCAAGCGCATGGGCGACAACCTCGACTGGCCCGGTCTCGCGGCAGTGCGCCGGGTGTTCTCTTCCGGTGGCGCGTTACCCGCCGAAGCCGCACAGAGCCTGCAGCAACGCCTTGGTCAGTGGCCGACGGAAATTCTCGGCAGCTCGGAAACCGGCGGCATCGCCTGGCGTCAGGGTGGACAGCGCTGGCAGGCCTTCGACGGCGTAGAGCTGAGTCAGGATGCGCAGGGTGCGCTGCGCATCAGCTCGCCCTATCTGCCGCCCGGCCATGTCGAGCAGACCGCCGATGCAGCGCTGATCGGCGCAGACGGTCGCTTTGAACTGCTGGGCAGGCTCGACCGCATCGTCAAACTCGAAGAGAAACGTGTGTCCTTGCCGCTGATCGAACAGGCCCTCACGACGCACCCGTGGGTGAGTGAAGCGCGCCTTGGCGTGGTTCAGGCAAACCGAGCCTCGCTGGGCGCGCTGCTGGTGTTGAGCGATGCTGGCTTGCAGGCCCTGCGCAATCAGGGCCGTCGGGCGCTCACCGAAGCGTTGCGACAACACCTGCAGCCGCATTGCGAAACCATCGCCCTGCCGCGTCGCTGGCGGCTGCTGCGGCAGATGCCACTCAATGCCCAGGGCAAGCTGCCTCAATCGGCAGTCGAGGCGCTGCTGCTGGCGCCGCGCTCGAAACAACCGGAAGTGCTCGAGCAACAAAGCGTCGAAGGTGAGCTGCACCTGCAATTGAGTGTTCCGCCCGATCTGGCGTTTTTCAGTGGCCATTTTCCCAAGGCGCCGATCCTGCCGGGCGTGGTGCAGGTCGACTGGGCGATCAGCCTGGGCCAGCGCCTGCTCGACCTGCCATCCGGATTCGCCGGCATGGAGGTGCTCAAATTCCAGCAACTGGTGCGCCCCGGCGACCGCCTGACGCTGACGCTGCGCTTCGATGCAGCACGCTCCAAGCTGCACTTCGCCTTTCGCAACGCCGACAACGCACCCTGCTCAAGTGGCCGGATCCTCCTGGAGGACGACCATGCATAAGCCTTGCGTGATCATCCCGGTGTTTGATCACGAGCTGGCCGTGCCCAGTGTGGTCAAGGCCGTGGGCAACGCCGGGTTGCCATGCATCCTGGTGGACGATGCCAGCAGTCCGGCCTGCGCCGCCGTGTTACAGCAGTTGGCGCAGGGGGAGGATATCTACCTGCTGCGCCTGCCGGTCAATCAGGGCAAGGGCGGCGCGGTCATGGCCGGGTTCCGCGAGGCGATCAGGCTGGGCTTTAGCCATGCGTTGCAGGTCGATGCCGATGGCCAGCATGATCTGCGCGATATTCCGGTATTTCTGGAGCAGTCGCGCCAGCACCAGGATGCGCTGATCTGCGGCTATCCGCAGTTCGACGAGAGCGTGCCCAAAGGCCGTCTGTATGCGCGCTACCTCACCCATGTCTGGGTGTGGATCAACACCCTGTCGCTGCACATTCGCGATTCCATGTGCGGCTTTCGCCTGTATCCACTGGCCCCGGTCCTGGCGCTGATCGACAGCGTGCAGATCGGCAGGCGCATGGATTTCGACTCGGAAATTCTCGTACGCCTGTCCTGGCGTGGCCAGCCGATGCGCTGGCTGCCGACCCGCGTTCATTACCCGCAGGACGGCCTGTCGCATTTCCGCCTGTTTCACGACAACGCCCTGATTTCGAAAATGCACGCCAAGCTGTTCTTCGGCATGCTGGTACGCCTGCCAATGATCCTGTGGCGACGGTGGCGGCCATGAGCGTCGACAAGCCGCCCAGGGAGCATTGGGCCAGTCATCAGGAGCGTGGCAGTTTCATGCTCATGAAACTCACCGCCTGGGGCATGCGGGTGCTCGGCCGGCGCCTGCTCAGCCCGGTGCTGTATGGCATCGTCCTGTATTTCTTTGTCTTCGGCCGACGTGCCCGGCACAGCATCTGGCAATACCAGCAGCACCTGGCGGACTGGAGCGGCAAACCCGAACTGCGGCCCAGCCAGCGCCGGGTGTTCGGACAGTTCATGGCATTTGCCGATGCCTTGCTCGACAAGCTCGACGTATGGAACGGCAGGCTGGGTATCGATCAGATCGAGATCGTCGACAAGGCCCTGCTGCGCCAGAACCTGCGTGGCCAACGCGGACAGATGCTGGTCGGTGCGCACCTGGGCAACCTTGAAGTGTGCCGTGCGCTGGCCGAACTCGGCGAAAAGGTCACCATGAACGTGCTGGTGCACACCAAGCACGCCGAACGTTTCAATCGCCTGCTCGGCGAAGCCGGCGCGACCCATCTGCGCCTGATTCAGGTCAGCGAACTGGACCCGGCCATCATGCTGCAATTAAGCCAGCGCCTGGACGAAGGCGAGTGGCTGGCGATTGCCGGTGACCGCGTCGCGCTGCACGGCGGGCGCAATGTGCGGGTCGACTTTCTCGGCCAGCCGGCCACTTTCCCGCAAGGCCCCTGGCTGCTGGCCGGGCTGCTCAAGTGCCCGGTCAACCTGTTCTTCTGCCTCAAGGGTGCGAAAGGCTATCGGGTGATTCTCGAACCGTTCGCCGACGCCATCGAGTGGCGGCGCAGCGACCGCGCTCATGTCATCGAGCAGTGGGCCACGCGTTATGCCGCGCGTCTTGGGCACTATTGCCTGGAAGCGCCGCAGCAGTGGTTCAATTTCTACCCGTTCTGGAAGTCCGATGACAAACCAAGCGCCTGACCTGATCACCTTCGGCGAGCGTGCGCTACGCATCGAAGACGTGTTGGCACTGGCCAACCGGCAAACGCCGAGCACATTGCAGGGCGACGAAGAGTTCCGTGCGCGGATTGCCAGGGGCGCGCAGTTTCTGGATTCGCTGCTGGACAGGGAAGGCGTGATCTATGGTGTCACCACCGGCTACGGCGATTCCTGCGTGGTCGCCGTGCCGCTGGAGCATGTCGAAGCGCTGCCGCGTCATCTCTACACCTTCCACGGCTGCGGACTGGGCAAACTGCTCGATGAGCAGGCTACCCGCGCAGTGCTGACGGCGCGTTTGCAGTCACTGTGTCAGGGTGTTTCCGGTGTGCGTGTCGAACTGATCGAGCGTTTGCAGGCGTTCATCGAGCAGGACGTGCTGCCACTGATCCCCGAAGAAGGCTCGGTGGGTGCCAGCGGCGATCTGACGCCGCTTTCCTATGTGGCCGCGACCCTGTCGGGCGAGCGAGAAGTCATGTTTCGCGGTGAACGCCGCCGGGCCATCGATGTGCATCAGCAATTGGGCTGGACACCGCTGGTGCTGCGCCCCAAGGAAGCTCTGGCACTGATGAACGGCACCGCCGTCATGACCGGTATCGCCTGCCTGGCTTTCGGCCGGGCCGATTACCTGCTGCAACTGGCAACACGAATCACGGCCATGAACGTGGTAGCACTGCAAGGCAACCCAGAGCATTTCGACGAACGCCTGTTCGCCACCAAGCCGCATCCGGGCCAGATGCAGGTGGCGGCGTGGTTGCGCCAGGATTTGGCCATCGATGCACCGACGGCCCCCCTGCACCGTTTGCAGGACCGCTATTCACTGCGTTGCGCGCCACATGTTCTGGGCGTGCTGGCCGACAGCCTGAACTGGCTGCGGTCATTCATCGAGATCGAGTTAAACAGCGCCAACGACAACCCGATCATCGATGCCGAGGCCGAGCGCGTGCTGCACGGCGGGCATTTCTACGGCGGGCACATCGCCTTTGCCATGGACAGTCTGAAAACCCTGGTGGCCAATGTGGCAGACCTGCTCGACCGGCAACTGGCGCTGTTGGTGGACGAGCGTTATAACCATGGTTTGCCGAGTAATCTGTCAGGGGCCAGTGCCGAGCGGTCGATGCTCAATCATGGTTTCAAGGCGGTGCAGATCGGCGCCAGCGCGTGGACGGCCGAAGCCCTGAAAAACACCATGCCGGCCAGTGTCTTCTCGCGTTCCACCGAATGCCACAATCAGGACAAGGTCAGCATGGGCACGATCGCCGCGCGTGACGCCATCCGGGTACTGGAGCTGACCGAGCAGGTTGCCGCCGCCACGCTGATCGCCGCCAATCAGGGTGTCTGGCTGCGCAGTAGGGCAGCCGATGCGCGCCCGCTGCCACCGGCACTGGCGGCCATGCATCATCAGTTGGGTGAAGACTTCGCCCCTGTCATCGAAGACCGGGCACTGGAGAGCGAACTGCGCCTGTGCCTGAAACATATTGCCAACCGCCACTGGAGGTTGCATGCGCAGTAAGGGTTTTCTGCACATCGACACTGAAATCGTCGTGCCGTTTTTCGACGTCGACATGATGAGCATCGTCTGGCACGGGCACTACGTGAAGTACCTCGAAGTGGCACGTTGCGCACTGCTCGATCACATCGGTCATAACTATATGCAGATGCTCGAATCCGGTTATGGTTGGCCGGTGATCGATCTGCAATTGCGCTATGTGCGCAGTGCCGTGTTCGGTCAGACACTGAACGTGCGCGCCAGTCTGGTGGAGTGGGAGAACCGTCTGAAGATCAATTACCTGATCACCGACGCACACACCGGTGAGCGCATGACCCGCGCCAGCACCGTGCAGGTCGCAGTCGACAGCCAGAGCCGGGAAATGCAACTGGCATCGCCGCAGGTGTTCATCGATGCCGTCAAAAATGCCCTTGCGAACACACCAGAGAGCACTTCGCCATGAACCGCCCGCTTCGTACCTTGATTCTGCTGGGGCTGCTGTGCCTTTCGTCCCTGGCGCAGGCTTTCGACCTGCAACAACTGAGCGACCAGCTCGCCAAACCTGCGGTGGTACAGGGTCGTTTCGTTCAGGAAAAACACCTGCGCGCCCTGCCGCAACCGCTGCTCAGCAAGGGCCGCTTCGTGCTCGCCAGGGATTTCGGGCTGCTCTGGCTGCTGGAAACACCGCTCAAGCAGGATTACCGCATCAATGCCGAGGGTATTGCCCGTCGTGAAACCGATGGCAATGTCAGTACCTGGAAGCCGGTGCCGAACAAGAACGCCGGCGCCGAGCAGAACCGTCTGTTCCTGGCGGTATTGCAAGGCGACAGCAGCGGCCTGCAACGGGACTTCGACTTGCAGCTCAAGGGCGAGGCGAATGCCTGGCACCTCACCCTCACGCCACGCTCGATGCTTTTGCAACAAGTGTTCAAGCAGATCAACATCGACGGCGGCGAACTGGTGCAGCGTATCGAGCTGCTGGAGACCCAGGGCGACAGCACCGTCCTGAAAATGATCGACAGCAGCAGTGCCCCGATTCTGACCGATGCGCAGCGTAATGACTTCAAGGACTGAGCGGCTGTTGCCGCGACTGTTCCTGCTGATTCTGGCAGGCGTGCTGGCGCTCGCGGGCTGGCAGTGGCACGACCGCTCGCCGCTGTCGGCCAATCTGATGGAGCTGGTGCCGGGCACCGATAACGACGAACTGGTCGTCAGCGCCGAAAAGCGCATGCAGGAACCGCTCAACCGCGAAATGCTGGTGCTGGTGGGCCACAGCGATCGGCAGAAGGCCGTCGAACTGGCACGCAATCTGGCTGAACAATGGCAGTCGACCGGCCTGTTCGAGAAGGTCCAGTGGTCATTGCAGGCCGACCTGCCCGCGTTGCGCACCCAGTTGCTGCAAGGGCGCATCGCCATGTTGCCGACAGCGGACCGCACACTGCTGATCGACGACCCGAAAACCTTCATCGAGCAGCGCGTACAGACGCTGTTCGACCCGTTTGCCGGGTTCAGCCTGGTGCCTGGCCAGGATGACTGGCTGGGGCTGACCGGACGTATCCAGAACGGCCTGCCGAAACAGGGCTCGGTCGAAGCGGACCTGGCCAGTGGTGCGCTGGTGGCCACCGCCGAGGGTAAAAGCTGGGTACTGCTGCGTTCGCGAACCCGAACCGATGCGTTCGACATGCACCTGCCCGGCCAGGTTGCGGACCTGCTGGCGAAAGCGCGGGTGCAGGCCAGTCAGGCGGGGGGGCAATTGCTCGCGGCCAGCGGGCTGCTTTACGCTGCCGACGGGCAGAAGCAGGCCAGCCGGGAAATCACCTGGGTCGGCGGTGGCGCAACGGTCGGTATCCTGTTGTTGCTGTTGCTGGCCTTCCGGCGCTGGAGCGTGTTGCTGGCCTTCGTGCCGGTGGTGGTCGGCATGCTCTTCGGCGCGGTGGCCTGCGTCGCGATATTCGGCAGCATGCACGTCATGACGCTGGTGCTGGGCTCGAGCCTGATCGGGGTGGCGGTGGATTACCCGCTGCATTACCTGTCCAAGAGCTGGAGCCTCAAGCCCTGGCGCAGTTGGCCCGCCTTGCGCCTGACCCTGCCGGGCCTGAGCCTGAGCCTGATCACCAGTTGCATCGGCTACCTGGCGCTGGCCTGGACGCCGTTCCCGGCACTCACGCAAATTGCAGTGTTCTCGGCGGCCGGCCTGATCGGCGCTTATCTGACCGCGGTGTGCCTGTTGCCCGCGCTGCTCGCCAACGTCGAGATCAGCCCTGCACAGTGGCCACTGAAACTGGCGCAATTGATGCTCGACTGCCGCGCCGCCTTGCTGCTGCGCGTCAGCACACCGATTCTGCTGGTGCTGCTGTTGACATTCTGTGGCGGCGGGCTCTGGCACCTGACCACCAAGAACGATATTCGCCAATGGGTGGCAGCGCCTCAGGCGTTGACCGATGAAGCCCAGGCCATCGCACGAATCACCGGCTATCAGCCCACCAGCCAGTTTTTTCTGGTGCGGGGCAAGGACCAACAGCAATTGCTGGATCGGCAGTCCGAATTGACCCAACGGCTCGACCAACTGGTCAGCATGGACAAGCTGCAAGGCTACATGGCGCTCAACCAGTTGCTTGATTCGCCGGCCGAACAACAGAGCACCCGCGACGCTCTGGGCAAATTGCCGCAATACTGGGCGCCGCTGGTAGAGCTTGGCGTTCCGGCCAGCGCCTTGAAGGCTGAGCTGGCCCAACTGCAGGCACTGCCGACGCAAGATATCGATCATGCGCTTCAAGGCCCACTGAGCGAGCCGTGGCGCACGCTCTGGCTGGGGCCGGCGCGCAATGACAACGGCGAACAGGGTGTTGCCAGCATCGTCAGCCTGCGTGGCATGAACAGCATGGCGTTGCTGCGTGTGCAGGCCATCGGCCTGGAGGGTGTGCAACTGGTCGACCGCCTGGGTGAGCTCAACGAGGTGTTTGCCCACACGCAGATCAGCGCAGCGGAATTGAAGCTGGCGTCGTGCGTACTGATTGTCCTGCTACTGATCGCGCCGTTTGGCTTTGGTGGTGCGTTGCGCATCGTCGCCCTGCCCCTGCTGGCGGCCCTGTGCAGCCTCGCCAGCCTGGGCTGGCTCGGTCAGCCGCTGACTCTGTTCAGCCTGTTCGGCCTGTTGCTGGTCACGGCGATCAGCGTCGATTACGCCATCCTGATGCGCGAGCAGATAGGCGGCGCGGCCGTCAGCCTGCTGGGCACGCTGCTGGCAGCGGTTACCACCTGGCTGTCGTTCGGGCTGCTGGCCGTTTCCAGCACCCCGGCGATCAGCAACTTCGGTCTGTCGGTCAGTCTGGGGCTGGCGTTCAGCTTCCTGCTGGCGCCCTGGGCCAGCCCGCGTAAAGCGTCTCATCCGCCAGCCAATGCTGAAGGGCCACACGCATGAGTCTTGCAGCGTTGTCATCACTCCCTGCCACCGCCCAACCGGAAAGGAATACCTGTGCCCATCACTGATAGGGAAATTCGTCAGGTCGTCGTCATCGGTGCCGGCCCGGCCGGTTCAATAGCGGCTGCCCTGCTCAAACGCCAGGGCCATGACGTGCTGATCATCGAGCGCCAGCTGTTTCCGCGCTTCTCCATTGGTGAGAGCCTGCTGTGCCATTGTCTGGACTTCGTCGAAGAGGCCGGGATGCTGGAGGCCGTGCAGGCCGCCGGTTTCCAGCCCAAGAATGGCGCAGCGTTCGCGCGGGGCGAGCGATACAGCGATTTCGACTTCGGCGATACCTTCAGCAACGGCAAGCCGACGACCTTTCAGGTGCAGCGCAGCGAGTTCGATAAACTGCTCGCCGATCAGGCCGCGCTGCAAGGCGTGGACATCCGCTACCGGGAAGAAATCGTCAGCGCCGACTTCGATGGCCCGCAGCCGGTTTTATGTGTAAAGCGCGAGGACGGCAGCGAATACAGCGTGCAGGCGGCCTTCGTACTCGACGCCAGCGGCTATGGCCGTGTGCTGCCGCGCTTGCTGGACCTGGAAGCGCCGTCGGGTTTTCCAGTGCGCCAGGCAGTGTTTACCCATATCGAAGACCGCATCGAAAGCCCGCCCTTCGACCGCCGCAAGATTCTCGTCAGCATCCATCCGCAGCACAGCGATGTGTGGTTCTGGTCGATCCCGTTCAGCGAAGGCCGCTGTTCGATAGGCGTGGTGGCCTCGGCTGAACGCTTCAAGGGCAAGCCCGAGGATCTGGATACCTGCCTGCGCGCCTTCATCGATGAAACGCCGCAACTGGCCAGCGTGCTGAAAAACGCGGTCTGGGATACGCCGGCGAGGACCATCGGCGGCTACTCGGCCAACGTCAAGACCCTGCACGGCAAAGGCTTTGCGCTGCTGGGCAATGCGGCAGAATTCCTCGACCCGGTGTTTTCTTCGGGCGTGACCATCGCCATGCGTTCGGCGAGCATGGCGGCTGGCGTGCTGAGCCGGCAGTTGCAGGGCGAAAACGTGGACTGGGAAAGCGAGTTCGCTGTGCCGTTGAAACGTGGCGTCGACACCTTCAGGGCCTATGTCGAAGGCTGGTACGACGGTACGTTCCAGAGCGTGATTTTCTACCCCGGCAGCGCTCCGGATATCCGCCGGATGATCAGCTCGATTCTGGCCGGTTATGCCTGGGACGAACGCAATCCGTTTGTCAGCGAGCCCAAGCGCCGCCTGCGCACGCTTTCGGAAATCTGCGCGGACAGTGGCTCATGAATCGACCGTTCCTGAGTGACAGTTATGTCGAGGAAACCCGCTTCGGCCTGTGGTTTCTGCGCAGCAACATCTGGCAGTACCGCGTGCTGCGCGTGGCGATAGATGATTTGCGCAGCCTGTTCGCCAGCCCGCCGCCGGTTGCGCCGGTGGTGCTCGACGCCGGTTGCGGTCAGGGCCGCTCGTTCCAGCACCTGAACAAGGTTTTTCAGCCGTCCAGGCTCATCGGCGTCGACGCCGACCCGCACAGCCTCGACATGAGTGGCGAAGAGGCGCGGGCCAGAGGCATAGACGTCGAACTGCTCGGCAGCGACTGCGCAGCCCTGCCAGTACCCGACGCCAGCGTCGATTTGCTGTTCTGCCATCAGACTTTCCACCATCTGGTCGAGCAGGAACAAGCGCTGGCCGAGTTTTATCGTGTGCTCAAACCGGGCGGCTACCTGCTGTTTGCCGAGTCGACCGAGGCGTACATCGACACCTGGGTGATTCGCTGGCTGTTCCGCCACCCGATGCACGTTCAGAAAAGTGCGGCGCAGTACCTGCAGATGATCCGCGACCAGGGTTTCGAGTTCGATGCACAGAATGTTTCGTATCCGTACCTGTGGTGGAGCCGCGCCAGGGACTTCGGCCTGCTCGAAGCCTTGAAACTGCAAAAACCCAGGCCGTTCGGCCAACGGGAGGAAACGCTGGTCAATGTCGTGGCCCGCAAACCCTTGGAAGTTGGAGCATCATGATTCGCGTACTGTTTTTAGCCTTCCTGCTGCTCGGCGGCTGTGCGGCACAAGCCCCGCTGCCGACCAGCGCACCGACCATGCAATTGCCGATGCAACTGCACATCGAACGCCGACAGACCGATCAGCGTCAGGACTGGTTGCTGATCATCCAGCGTGAGAACGGCGGATTGCGCTGGTCGATGATGGACCCGCTGGGCATTCCCCAGGCGCGCCAGTTGCTGATCAACGGAAAATGGCAGGCCGATGGTTTGCTGCCGCCCAATCCGGAGGCCCGCGAGCTGTTCGCTGCGCTGATGTTCGCCATGACCCCGGACCTGGAGATGCATGGCCGCTACCCGACGGCTTACCGCCAGGGCATGCAGCGTCGTCTGGATGATCGCTGGCTGGTCGAATATCAGTCGGCCAATGCGTTCACTATCCGCCTCAAGGACGGGCTGAGCTACAAGGTCACACCGCTGAACAACGAGAGCCTGCCATGACTGCCTATCTCAATGCACTGGGCCTGATCTGCGCGCTGGGCGACAGCCGTGAAGAGGTGTCGCGCAGGCTGTTCGCCGGCGACAGCTCGGGCATGGTGTTCGAAAGCGGCTGGGTGCGGGAACGTGCATTGCCGGTCGGCGCGGTCAAATCCGCACTGCCGCCCATTCCACCTGCCGTGCATTTGCATCGCAGCCGCAATAACCAGTTGCTGCTGGCCGCCGCTCTGCAGATCGAGGCTGACATCAGCCGAGCCATCGCGCGCTTCGGCGCCGGGCGGATTGGTGTGATCATCGGCACCAGCACCTCGGGTATCGATGAAGCGAGCGAGAGCATGGCCGTCTGGCTGCGTGACCGGATATTCCCCGACGATTACGATTATCGGCAACAGGAACTGGGCGCACCGGCGAATTTTCTCGCCGCCTGGCTGCAATTGAGCGGCCCGGCCTACGTCATATCGACAGCCTGCACCTCCAGCTCGCGGGCGTTGCTCAGTGCGCGACGGGCGCTGGACATGGGCCTGTGCGATGCCGTGCTGTGCGGCGGCGTCGACAGCCTGTGCAGGCTGACGCTGCAGGGGTTCTCGGCACTCGAGGCCATGTCGCCGCAGCTCTGCAACCCGTTCTCCAGCAACCGCAACGGGATCAATATCGGCGAGGCGGCCGCACTGTTCCTTATGACTCGCGAAGCCGACAGCAGGCACTCGATTGCCCTGCTGGGCGCAGGTGCCAGCTGCGATGCTCACCATATCTCGGCCCCCGAACCCACCGGGCGTGGTGCACGCGATGCGATGTTGCAAGCGTTGCGCAACGCCCGACTCGAGGCGGAGCAGATCGGTTATCTGAACCTGCATGGCACCGCCACGCAGCACAACGATGCGATGGAGAGCCTGGCCGTGCAGGGCGTATTTCCGAACGGCGTGCCCTGCTCTTCGACAAAGCCACTCAGCGGCCACACCCTGGGAGCGGCCGGCGCGCTGGAAGCGGCGTTTTGCTGGCTGAGCCTGGCCCCGGAGAATACCGAGCAGGCCCTGCCCCCGCACCTGTGGGACGGCGAGGCCGATCCGCTCCTGCCTGCGCTGCAGTGGACACACCCAGGCTCGCGCCTGACACCTGATAACGCTCGTTACATGATGAGCAATTCGTTTGCCTTCGGTGGCAACAACATCAGCCTGATTATCGGAGATGCCCCATGACCGAGTGGCCGCTCGCCGAACTTATCCCCCATGCCGGCGACATGATTCTCATCGATCAGGTGCTGAGCTTTGACGAAGAACAGATTCGAACCCGCCTGACCGTGCGCGCCGACGGCCTGTTCAATCAAGCGGACGGCAGCCTGCCGGCATGGCTCGGCATAGAACTGATGGCGCAGAGCGTAGCGGCCTATGCCGGTTGCAAGGCACGCAACGAGGGCGAAGCGGTCAAGCTGGGTTTTCTGCTTGGCAGCCGCAAGTTCGACTGCAACGTGGCGCGCTTCCCGCTGGGCAGTGAACTGCACATCCACGCCGTGCGCTCGCTGCAGGACGACAACGGCATGGGCATGTTCGAATGCACCCTCACCGGACCGGGTATCGAGGCTTTTGCCCGACTCAATGTATATTGCCCGCCCAACACTGCTGACTACCTGGCTGAAGGAGCCCCGGCATGACTGAATCGATACTGGTCACCGGCTCCAGCCGTGGCATCGGCCGCGCCATCGCACTGCGTCTGGCGCAGGCCGGATACGACCTGATCCTGCATTGCCGCACCGGCCGCAGCGAAGCCGAAGCCGTACAGGCCGAAGTCGTTGCGCTGGGCCGTCAGGCACGCGTGCTGCAATTCGATGTCTCGGACCGGGCCGCCTGCAAGGCAATTCTGGAACAAGACGTGGAGACGCACGGCGCCTATTACGGCGTGGTACTCAACGCCGGGCTGACCCGCGACGGCGCGTTTCCGGCGCTTAGCGACGATGACTGGGATCAGGTGCTACGCACCAACCTGGACGGCTTCTATAACGTGCTGCACCCGTTGACGATGCCGATGATTCGCCGTCGTGCAGCTGGGCGAATCGTCTGCATCACCTCGGTTTCCGGGCTGATCGGTAATCGCGGCCAGGTCAATTACAGCGCGTCCAAGGCAGGGCTGATCGGTGCCGCCAAGGCGCTGGCCATCGAACTGGGCAAGCGCAGGATCACCGTCAACTGCGTCGCGCCGGGCCTGATCGATACGGCCATGCTCGACGAGAACGTGCCGGTGGAAGAACTGATGAAAATGATTCCGGCACAGCGCATGGGCACGCCCGAGGAAGTGGCAGGTGCGGTGAATTTTCTGATGTCGGCCGAAGCGAGCTATATCACTCGTCAGGTTCTGGCCGTCAACGGGGGACTGTGCTGATGAAGCGTGTGGTAGTGACCGGGATGTCCGGCATCACCTCGGTGGGCAGCGACTGGCCGACGATCGATGCCAGCTTCACGGCCAATCGCAGCGGCATTCGCCGGATGGACGAGTGGAATCGTTTTGCCGAGCTCAATACCCGCCTGGCTGGCCCCATCGACGATTTCGCCGTGCCGGGGCACTGGACACGCAAGCAACTGCGCAGCATGGGCCGCGTGTCACGTCTGGCCGTGGCGGCGGCGGAGCAGGCCCTGATCGACGCCGGGCTGCTGAATGACCCGATCATCCGCGATGGGCGCATGGGTACGGCCTGCGGCTCGTCCACCGGCAGCACCGACGAGATCAAAGCCTTCGGCAACATGCTGATCAACTCGGTGGCCGTAGGCCTGAACGCCAACTCCTACGTGCGGATGATGCCGCACACCACCGCCGCCAACATCAGCATCTTCTTCGGCCTGACCGGACGCCTGATTCCGACTTCAAGCGCCTGCACCAGTGGCAGTCAGGGCATCGGCTATGCCTACGAGGCGATCAAGTTCGGCCGTTTGCCGCTGATGCTGGCGGGCGGCGCCGAAGAGCTGTGCCCGACCGAGGCCATGGTCTTCGACGCGCTGTACGCCACCAGCCTCAAGAATGACGCGCCACACACCACACCACGCCCCTACGACAGCGCACGCGACGGTCTGGTAATCGGTGAAGGCGGCGGCATGCTGGTGCTTGAAGAGCTGGAACATGCCCAGGCACGCGGCGCGCATATCTACGCCGAAATCGTCGGCTTCGGCAGCAACGCCGACGGCGCCCACAGCACTCGCCCCGAGCAGGCCACCATGCGCCGCGCGATGGAACTGGCCCTCGAAGACGCCAGCCTGCCGCCCGACGCCATTGGTTACGTCAACGGTCACGGCACTGCCACCGAACAGGGCGACATCGCCGAGACCCTGGCCACCAGCAGCCTGTTCGGCCCACGCATGCCGCTCAGCTCGCAGAAAAGCTTCCTCGGTCATACCCTGGGGGCGTGCGGCGCACTGGAGTCATGGTTCAGCATCGAAATGCTCAACAGCGACCGCTATATCCATACGCTGAACCTGGTCGATATCGATTCACATTGTGGCGAACTGGACTACATCGTCGGCGAACCACGACACATGAGCAACGAATACGTGATGAACAACAACTTCGCGTTCGGCGGCGTGAACACCTCGCTGATCTTCAGGCGTTGGGGATGAGCAGCGCTCTCCCGAGCACCTGCCTTTCCTCACGATCCAGCCCACACACCTATCGTCCCCACGCTCCAGCGTGGGAACGCCGTTCTGGACGCTCCGCGTCCGATTTTTACGTATCAATATGCCTATAAGATCCCGCTTCTGACCGGAGGGCGTGGGAGTTTCAGGAGGTTACAACGGGCTGCGAAGTGGCCCGGTCGTGCCTGATGTTCCGTATACATCAGTCTTGCTGCCGGTTCCCGGCAGATCGCGAACAAGTTCGCTCCTACGGCCTGCGGCCAGAACCAAAAGCAGAATCTCAACTATCGTGCGACGCTCCGCGTCGCATGCCATTCTGGACGCTCTGCGTCCTATCATCAGCGCCTTTGAATCACCCGACGTTACGCGTCAACAGCTCGGTGAACGCCTTGGCCATGGGCGATTGTTCGTCCTTGCGTTGCACCAGCCACACGGCGCTGGTTGCACCGGGGTCGAGGACGTTGCGGTAGACCACGCCGTCGATGCGCATTCGCCGGTAGGACGCAGGCAGTACGGTGACGCCCAAGCCTGCTGCAACCAGGCCGATGATGGTCATCACTTCGCCCGCTTCCTGGGTGATCAGAGGGCTGAACCCTGCGGCACGCGCCAGGCTCAGGACTTGCGCGTAGATGCCGCTGCCGTAGGTGCGCGGGAAAAACACAAACGGCTCCGTAGCCAGCGCTGCCATGTAGATTCCCTCTTCGCTTTCTGCCGCCAGCGGATGGTCGGCACGCATGATCGCCACCAGTGGTTCGTTCAGCAGTTCGAACACCACCAGTGAATCGGGCAATGCCAGCGGGCGCATGATGCCGACCTGAATGGTCTTGTCCTCAAGACCTGCCGCCACTTCCTGACTGGTGATTTCGGTCAGGGTCAGGTGTACGTCCGGGTAGGCCTGACGGAAGGCAAAAATCGCCTGCGGGATGCTCGACGTAAACGGCGCAGACGAGGTGAAGCCGATCTTCAATTCGCCGATCTCACCCAGTTGCGCGCGCCGCGCCACATCAGTGGCCTTGTCGACCTGCGCCAGCACCAGCCGTGCTTCCTCGAGAAACAGCCGCCCGGATTCGCTCAGCTCGACGCGCCGGTTGGTGCGCTCGAAAAGACGCGTGCCCAGTTCCTGCTCCAGGGTCTGAATCTGCTGGCTGAGCGGCGGTTGCGAAATCCCCAGCGCCTGCGCTGCACGGCCAAAATGCAGCTCTTCGGCTACCGCGATGAAGTAACGCAGATGGCGCAATTCCATGCGGCCTCCATTAAGTCGTTTTACCTATCAAACAGGTCGAACAATATATTGGATGGAATGATTAGCGAGCTATATGATTTTTTCATTGCCTGCTCAATCGTGCCCTGAGGTCCTTGTGAACCCTGCAGTTGCCCCGCCCGCCCCTGACTTGAATACCTCACCGGTGCAGTCGTCGATACTGCCCGGCGATACCTACATCGAAAAGAACACGCCACTTTTCAAACGCACGGCACTGGCGCTGTTCGCTGGCGGGTTTTCGACCTTTACCCTGCTGTACTGCGTTCAGCCGATGATGCCGACGCTGTCCAGCGAGTTCTCCCTGACTGCGGCACAAAGTAGCCTGATCCTGTCGGTAGCCACCGCAATGCTCGCCATCGGTCTGCTGATCACCGGGCCGATATCCGACCGGTTGGGTCGCAAGCCGGTAATGGTCATGGCGCTGTTCTGCGCCTCGCTGTTCACCATTGCCAGCGCCCTGATGCCCAGCTGGGAAGGCGTACTGATAACCCGCGCCCTGGTAGGCCTGTCGCTGAGCGGCCTGGCAGCAGTGGCAATGACTTACCTGAGCGAAGAGATCCACCCTACGCATCTGGGCCTGGCAATGGGGCTGTATATAGGCGGTAGCGCCGTCGGCGGCATGAGCGGAAGGCTGATCGTCGGGGTGATGATCGACTACGTCAGCTGGCACGCGGCGATGCTGGTGGTCGGCGGACTGGCGCTGATCGCCGCAGCGGTGTTCTGGAGGATCCTGCCGGCGTCACGCAACTTCCGCCCGCGCTCGCTGCACCCTCGTAGTCTGCTCGACGGGTTTGTGGTGCAGTTCCGCGATGCTGGCCTGCCGCTGCTGTTCCTGACCGGCTTTTTGCTGATGGGCGCCTTCGTCACGCTGTTCAACTACATCGCCTACCGTTTTCTGAGTGCACCCTACAACCTGAGCCAGGCCGTGGTCGGCGTGTTTTCCGTGGTGTACCTGTCGGGCATCTACAGCTCGGCAAAGATCGGCTCGCTGGCTGACCGCCTCGGCCGTCGACAAGTGCTGTGGGCCGTCATCGTGATGATGCTGGCCGGCCTGCTGCTGACCCTGTTCACCCCGCTGCCGCTGGTGATCGTCGGCGTACTGATCTTCACCTTCGGCTTCTTCGGCGCGCATTCGGTGGCCAGCAGCTGGGTGGGACGCAGGGCCACCACCGCCAGAGGTCAGGCCGCGTCCCTCTACCTGTTCTGTTACTACGCAGGCTCGAGCGTGGCCGGAACCGGCGGCGGCGTGTTCTGGCACTACGCGGGCTGGAACGGTATCGGGCTGTTTATCGGCGTGTTGCTGCTCATCGCCCTCGGGGTAGCGTTGCGGCTGGCAAGGTTGCAGCCGCTGGGGGCGAAGGTTTAGTCACCTGGCAGACGCTGGCTGATGAGCAGGGACGCAATGTGTCCTGCCATCGGCCAGTCCCCCCTCCCAAGAAATTTATTTTCATATATTTGTTTATATTTCATTTTCGTGTAATTTATTTTCATCACGAAAGCAGAGATAAAAACAATGAATACCTGTGATCGCCCTGAAACGCCGCTGCTCCACTTTATTGCGTCATCCCTGCCGAGTACTCCCGAGTCGCCTTCAGGCTGACGGCTTCAGCCGTTGGTGTTGCGCCCTCGCCTACCCACTTTGCAAGGAACCGTCGCTATGTCGCCGTCACCCGGTATTTCGCTATTGGTCTACGCCGTTGTCGCCATCATCGCCTTGATCGTGCTGATCGCGCGTTATCGCCTTAATCCGTTTATCGTCATTACGCTCGTTTCGGTCGCTCTGGCACTGGTCGCTGGAATGCCGGCCAGTGGCGTGGTCGCCTCTTATGAAGCGGGGGTTGGCAAAACGCTGGGGCACATCGCGCTGGTCGTGGCGCTGGGCACCATGCTGGGCAAGATGATGGCCGAGTCTGGCGGTGCCGAGCAGGTGGCGCGCACCCTGATCGACCGCTTTGGCGAACGTAACGCCCACTGGGCCATGGTCTGCATTGCGTTTCTGGTGGGTTTGCCACTGTTCTTCGAAGTCGGCTTCGTTCTGCTGGTGCCGATTGCCTTCACCGTGGCCCGGCGTGTCGGGGTGTCGATTCTGATGGTCGGCCTGCCGATGGTCGCCGGTCTGTCGGTGGTGCATGCGCTGGTGCCGCCGCACCCTGCTGCGATGCTTGCGGTGCAGGCGTATCAGGCGTCGGTAGGACAAACGCTGTTCTACGCCATCCTGATCGGCATCCCTACGGCGATCATCGCCGGTCCGGTGTATGCCAAATTCATTGTCCCGCACATCCATCTGCCAGCTGAAAACCCGCTGGCCAGGCAGTTTCTCGACCGCGAACCACGCCAGAAGCTGCCCAGCTTCGGCCTGACCATGGCAACGATTCTGCTGCCGGTGGTGCTGATGCTGCTGGGTGGCTGGGCCAACCTGATCAGCACACCGGGCAGCGCGTTCAACAGCTTTCTGCTGTTCATCGGCAACTCGGTGATTGCCTTGCTGCTGGCCACCCTGCTGAGTTTCTGGACACTGGGCATCGCGCAGGGATTCAACCGCGACTCGATCCTGAAATTCACCAACGAGTGCCTGGCACCGACCGCGAGCATCACGTTGCTGGTAGGTGCCGGCGGCGGTTTGAACCGCATTCTGATCGACAGCGGCGTGACTAATCAGATCGTCGGCCTGGCGCAGGACTTTCACCTGTCACCCCTGCTGATGGGCTGGTTGTTCGCGGCACTGATGCGGGTTGCGACCGGCTCGGCGACGGTGGCCATGACCACGGCATCGGGCATCGTCGCGCCTGTCGCGCTTGGGCTGGGTTACCCGCACCCCGAATTGCTGGTGCTGGCGACGGGCGCAGGCTCGGTGATCTTTTCCCACGTCAACGACGGTGGATTCTGGCTTATCAAGGAGTATTTCAACATGACCGTCGCGCAAACGTTCAAGACCTGGACGGTATTGGAGACGCTGATTTCCGTCGTCGCTTTCGCCCTGACGCTGGGCCTGGCGCAGGTGATTTGAGTGGACATTCTGTACCAGATACGTGCCCGTCAGGATTCCCTCAGCGCGGGAGAGGGGCGAATCGCCAGGCTCTTGCTCAGCGATATCGCCTTCGCGGCCAGTGCCAGCCTGGACGAGCTGGCCAGCCGCGCCGAGGTCAGCAGTGCGACGCTGTCACGCTTCGCGCGCAGCATCGGTTGTCGGGATCTGCGCGACTTGCGCCTGCAACTGGCCCAGGCCAGCGGCGTCGGCAGCCGTTTTCTGCATCCCGAACCAGCGCCGGAGCAATCGGCGTTTTTCACCCGGATTGTCGACGACATCGAAGCCACCCTGCGCCAGCACCTGGCCGGCTTTGATGCAACGCGCTTTGCCGCCGCCATCGCCTGTGTCGCCGACGCACGCATGATTCACACATTCGGCATGGGCGGTTGCTCCAGCCTGTGCAGTGAGGAACTGCAAACCCGTCTGGTGCGCCTGGGTTACCCGGTAGCGGCCTGTCGCGACCCGGTGATGATGCGCATGATCGCTGCCACGCTTGGCCCGCAACACAGTCTGATTGTCTGCTCGCTCAGCGGACGCACACCGGAACTGCTCGACGCCATGACCCTGGCCCGCAGCTACGGCGCCCGCGTGCTGGCAATCACCCTGCCTGACTCGCCGCTGGCACAGCTGGCCGAGGTCGTGCTGCCGCTGCAGATTGCTGAAACCAATTTCATCTACAAACCCACCGCAGCGCGTTACGGCATGCTGCTGACCATCGATGTGCTGGCCACTGAACTGGCGTTGGCGAGCACTGAAGACAATCAGGAGCGGCTGCGCCGGATCAAGCTTGCGCTGGATGAATACCGTGGCGGCGAAGATGGCCTGCCGCTGGGAGACTGAACCATGCTTTATGACCTGATCATTCGCGACGCACTGGTCATCGACGGCAGTGACACACCCGGAGTGCGCGCCGATGTGGCGATCAGCGAGGGACGCATCCAGCGCATCGGCAGTCTGAGCGATGCCGGTGCCCGGAAAGAAATCGATGCGGCCGGTCGCGTGCTGGCCCCGGGGTTTATCGATGTGCACACCCACGACGATACGGTGGTCATCCGCAAACCCGAGATGCTGCCGAAAATCAGCCAGGGAGTGACGACCGTCATCGTCGGCAACTGCGGGATCAGCGCGTCGCCGGTCTCGCTGAGCGGCAATCCGCCCGACCCGATGAACCTGCTGGGCGACGCGGCGGCGTTCGTCTACCCACGTTTCAGCGACTACCGCGCGGCGGTTGAAAACGCCCGGCCCGCCGTGAACGTGGCGGCCCTGATCGGCCACACGGCATTGCGCAGCAACCATATGGATGACTTGTTGCGCAGCGCCAGCCCGGAAGAAATTGCCGCGATGCGCGAGCAGTTGCGTGACAGCCTGGAAGCAGGCGCGCTGGGGTTGTCGACCGGCCTCGCCTACGCCTCGGCGTTCTCGGCCGAAACCAGCGAGGTCAAGCAACTGGCTGAAGAGCTCAGCGCGTTCGGCGCGATCTATACCACCCACCTGCGCAGCGAATTCGAGCCGGTGCTCGAGGCCATGGCAGAAGCATTCGATATAGGCCGCCATGCGCGCTCACCGGTCATCATCTCGCACATGAAATGCGCGGGTGCGGGCAACTGGGGACGCAGCCCGCAACTGCTGGCGGCACTGGAAAAAGCCGCGCAGGACCATCCGGTAGGCTGCGACTGCTATCCCTATGCGGCGAGCTCTTCGACGCTGGACCTTAAACAGGTCACAGACGCGTTCCGCATCACCATCACCTGGTCTACGCCGCACCCGGATCAGGGCGGCAGGGATCTGCAGGAGATTGCCGCCGACTGGGGGCTGTCATTACTCGACGCCGCACGCAAGTTGCAGCCTGCCGGCGCGGTGTACTACGGCATGGATGAGGGCGACGTCGAACGCATCATGTCTCACCCGCTCACGATGATCGGCTCCGATGGCCTTCCGGAAGACCCGTTTCCACACCCGCGCTTGTGGGGTGCGTTCCCAAGGGTGCTCGGGCATTTCAGCCGGGACAAGGGGTTGTTTGCACTGCACACCGCCGTACACAAAATGACCGGGCTGTCGGCCGCGCGCTTCGCCTTGCACGAGCGCGGCCTCATTCGCGAGGGTTACTGGGCGGATCTGGTGCTGTTCAACCCGCAAACCGTGCGCGACGTCGCGGATTTCAAAGCCCCTCAGCGAGCGGCGCAGGGCATCGACGGTGTCTGGGTGAACGGACGCTTGAGCTACGCCGAAGGCAAGCCACAAGGCGAGCGACAGGGCCGATTCCTGCCGCGCAGCGGTTCGCTGCGGGAAGGGTTTGCGGATGCGAAAGCGCCGACATAGTCGTCGGCGCTGGAATAAACCGATGCGTCTTGAGGTATCGACGCATCGTTGCTTCGACAGTTACGCGTGATACTGCGCCGACAACTCGTGCACCGCGTTGATGAACGCGCCGGCATTGGCCGGGTCGACTTCAGGGGTGATGCCGTGGCCTAGGTTGAAGACGTGGCCGGTGCCGCTGCCGTAGCTGGCAAGGATGCGTGCGACTTCCTGGCGGATGGCTTCCGGGCGCGCGTAAAGCACGGTCGGGTCCATGTTGCCTTGCAGCGAAACCTTGCTGCCGACACGCTGACGCGCTTCGCCGATGTCGCAGGTCCAGTCCAGCCCGAGGGTGTCTGCACCGATGTCGGCAATGCTTTCCAGCCACAGACCGCCGCCTTTGGTGAATACGATCACCGGCACCTTGCGCCCGTCGTTTTCGCGAATCAGGCCGTTGACGATCTTACGCATGTAGGCCAGCGAGAACTCCTGGTACGCCGCCGAGGAGAGGCTGCCGCCCCAGCTGTCGAAAATCTGCACGGCCTGCGCCCCGGCCAGAATCTGGCCATTGAGGTAAGAGGTCACTGACTGCGCCAGCTTGTCGAGCAGCAGGTGCATGGCTTGCGGGTTGTCGTAGAGCATCGCCTTGGACTTGCGGAAGTCCTTCGACGAGCCGCCCTCGACCATATAGGTCGCCAGCGTCCAGGGGCTGCCGGCGAAACCGATCAGCGGTACACGACCGTTGAGTTCGCGGCGAATGGTGCTGACCGCATCCATCACGTAGCCCAGATCCTGCTGTGCATCAGGGATCGGCAACGCTTCGATGTCGGCCAGCGTACTGACGGTTTTCTTGAAACGCGGGCCTTCGCCGGTTTCGAAGTACAGCCCCTGGCCCATCGCATCGGGGATGGTCAGGATGTCGGAGAACAGAATCGCCGCATCCAGCGGGTAGCGATCCAGCGGCTGCAAGGTGACTTCACAGGCGAACTGCGGGTTCTTGCACAGGCTCATGAAATCCCCTGCACTGGCACGGCTGGCGCGATACTCGGGCAGGTAGCGGCCTGCCTGACGCATCATCCATACCGGCGTGACGTCTACGGGTTGCTTGAGCAAAGCGCGAAGGAAACGGTCGTTCTTCAGGGCAGTCATGTCGGCATCCGCAATAAAAGTGCCGGCATTTTCTCAGAGCCCGACGCAAAAGGCACGGCGAGAGCCGTGCCTTTTGTCTATCGAGGCGATTTGTGGTGGTAATACGCTGCAACGGATCGTGTCGCTACGCCACCTGAACTTTCTTTTTGCGGGTGTCCTTGATCTCCAAAGCCTCTTGATGGCGCCCTTCTCGCCCGGTTCGAGTATCAAGCGCCATTTGCCCCGCCCTGTTGAATCAGGAGGATGCAGCGCATCGGGATTGACTTCGATGACCGCGTTAAGCTCCGGCCCCTTGTTGTTCAGGGTAA
This sequence comes from Pseudomonas congelans, assembly GCF_900103225.1. Classification (GTDB taxonomy): domain Bacteria; phylum Pseudomonadota; class Gammaproteobacteria; order Pseudomonadales; family Pseudomonadaceae; genus Aquipseudomonas; species Aquipseudomonas congelans. Next base: position 315,298 of record NZ_FNJH01000004.1, read on the forward strand.
GCAGTGAGAGGAGGAATGTCAGAGACATTGGCACAGTGCATACGAAGGGTAGACGCATGTTGCCAGAGCGCGCCTCAGTAACGGCGCGCTCTGGCCACACAAGGCTCAGACGCCCAGGTAATCCAGAATCCCTTCAGCCGCATTACGGCCTTCGAAGATAGCGGTCACCACCAGGTCGGAGCCGCGCACCATGTCGCCACCGGCGAAGATTTTCGGGTTGCTGGTCTGGTGCTTGTACTGCGCCTGCTCCGGGGCCACGACACGGCCCTGGCTGTCGGTGCTGATCGTGAACTGCTCGAACCAGGGCGCCGGGCTCGGGCGGAAGCCGAAGGCGATGACCACGGCTTCTGCCGGGATGATCTCTTCGGAGCCCGGAATCGGTTCGGGACTGCGACGACCACGGGCATCCGGTTCGCCCAGGCGTGTCTCGACCACTTTCACGCCTTCAACCTTGCCCTCGCCGATGATGGCGATAGGTTGACGGTTGTAGAGGAACTTCACGCCTTCTTCCTTGGCGTTTTTCACTTCCTTGCGCGAACCCGGCATGTTTTCTTCGTCGCGACGGTAGGCGCAGGTCACTGACTTGGCGCCCTGGCGGATCGAGGTGCGGTTGCAGTCCATCGCCGTGTCGCCACCGCCCAGAACCACAACCCGCTTGCCTTTCATGTCGACAAAGTCTTCCGGCGCCTTTTCAAAGCCCAGGTTGCGATTGACGTTGGCGATCAGGAAGTCGAGCGCGTCGTGCACGCCCGGCAGATCCTCACCGGGGAAACCGCCTTTCATGTAGGTGTAGGTGCCCATGCCCATGAACACGGCATCGTATTCTTCGAGCAGTTGATCGATGGTGACATCCTTGCCGACTTCGGTGTTGAGACGGAATTCGATGCCCATGCCGGTGAACACTTCGCGGCGATGGCTCAGCACGGATTTCTCCAGCTTGAATTCCGGGATGCCGAAGGTCAGCAGACCGCCGATTTCCGGGTTCTTGTCGAACACCACCGGGGCCACGCCGCCACGCACCAGCACGTCGGCACAGCCCAGGCCCGCAGGCCCTGCGCCGATGATCGCGACGCGCTTGCCGGTCGGCACGACTTTGGACATGTCCGGACGCCAGCCCATGGCGAAGGCAGTATCGGTGATGTACTTCTCGACCGAACCGATGGTTACCGCACCGAAGCCGTCGTTCAGTGTGCAGGCACCTTCACACAGGCGATCCTGCGGGCACACGCGGCCGCAGACTTCCGGCAGGGTGTTGGTCTGGTGCGACAATTCCGCAGCCGCAAGGATATTGCCCTCGGCGACCAGCTTGAGCCAGTTGGGAATGAAGTTGTGCACCGGGCACTTCCATTCGCAATACGGGTTGCCGCAGCCCAGGCAGCGGTGTGCCTGATCGGCAGACTGCTGCGGCTTGAAAGGCTCGTAGATTTCCACGAACTCTTTCTTGCGTTGACGCAGCAGTTTCTTCTTCGGGTCTTTACGTCCGACGTCGATGAACTGGAAGTCGTTACTGAGACGTTCAGCCATTCTCTGGAGCCTCTTTGCAGCAGCTTCAGGTTACAAGCCTGAAGCTGCGGGAATCATGATCGCAGGCAATTGGCGCACTGCTGTTAACGTGCGGCGTGATGCTTGCCGCTCGCAGCTGCTGTTATTGCGGATTGGCCCGTGTACTGGAGAGCAGCGATTTCAGGTTGGCAGCCTTGGGCTTGACCAGCCAGAAACGACGCAGGTAATCGTCCAGGTTTTCCGCGATATTGCGGCCCCATTCGCTGTCGGTTTCCGCGACGTATTCATTCAGGACACTTTGCAGGTGAGTGCGGTAAGCCTCCATCGATTCGCCGCTGATACGCTGGATCTCGACCAGTTCATGGTTGACGAGGTCAACGAAGGTGTTGTCCAGGTCGAGCACATAGGCGAAACCGCCGGTCATGCCGGAACCGAAGTTGTAGCCGGTCTTGCCCAGTACGCAGACGAAACCACCGGTCATGTATTCGCAGCAATGATCGCCAGTGCCTTCCACGACGGTGTGGGCCCCGGAGTTACGCACGGCGAAACGCTCGCCTGCCGTACCCGCCGCAAACAGCTTGCCGCCGGTTGCGCCGTACAGGCAGGTGTTGCCGATAATCGCGCTTTCGTTGGTCTTGAACGGGCTGCCCTTGGGCGGCACGATTACCAGCTTGCCAGCGGCCATGCCCTTGCCGACGTAGTCGTTGGCATCGCCTTCCAGGTACATGTGCAGGCCACCGGCGTTCCACACCCCGAAGCTCTGACCGGCAGTGCCCTTGAAGCGGAAGGTGACAGGTGCCTTGTTCATGCCCTGGTTGCCATGCAATCTGGCGATTTCGCCGGAGATGCGCGCGCCGATCGAACGGTCGCAGTTGCAGATATCCAGTTCGTAGTCGCCGCCGCTGAGCGACTCGATGGCCGGCTTGGCCATTTCTACCATCTTCTCGGCCAGCAGGCCCTTGTCGAACGGTGGGTTGCGATCCACCAGGCTGAACTGAGGCTTGTCGGCCGGGATGTGGTCGCTGCCCAGCAACGGTGTCAGGTCCAGATGCTGCTGCTTCTCGGTTTCGCCCGGCAGGATGTCCAGCAGGTCGGTACGACCGATCAGCTCTTCCAGCGAGCGAACACCCAGCTTGGCCAGCCACTCACGGGTTTCTTCTGCCACGTAGGTGAAGAAGTTGATCACCATGTCGACGGTGCCGATGTAGTGGTCCTTGCGCAGCTTTTCATTCTGGGTCGCTACGCCGGTGGCGCAGTTGTTCAGGTGGCAGATACGCAGGTATTTGCAGCCCAGCGCGATCATCGGCGCGGTGCCGAAGCCGAAGCTTTCGGCCCCGAGGATGGCGGCCTTGATCACGTCCAGGCCGGTTTTCAGACCACCATCGGTCTGTACCCGGACCTTGCCGCGCAGGTCGTTGCCACGCAGGGTCTGGTGAGTTTCGGCCAGCCCCAGCTCCCACGGCGCGCCGGCGTATTTGATCGAGGTCAGCGGCGATGCACCGGTGCCACCGTCGTAACCGGAAATGGTGATCAGGTCGGCGTAGGCCTTGGCGACACCGGCGGCAATGGTGCCGACGCCCGCTTCTGCCACCAGCTTGACCGATACCAGCGCCGCCGGGTTGACCTGCTTCAGGTCAAAAATCAGCTGCGACAAGTCTTCGATGGAATAGATGTCGTGGTGCGGAGGCGGCGAAATCAGCGTCACGCCCGGTACCGCATAACGCAGCTTGGCGATCAGGCCATTGACCTTGCCGCCCGGCAGTTGCCCGCCCTCGCCCGGTTTGGCGCCCTGCGCGACCTTGATCTGCAGCACATCGGCATTGACCAGATACTCTGGCGTCACGCCAAAGCGACCCGTCGCGATCTGCTTGATCTTGGAACTGCGCACCGTGCCGTAACGGGCAGGGTCTTCGCCCCCCTCACCGGAGTTGGAGCGCGCGCCCAGACGGTTCATCGCCTCGGCCAGCGCTTCGTGGGCCTCGGGCGACAAGGCACCCAGAGAAATACCGGCCGAGTCGAAGCGCTTGAGGATTTCGCTCAGCGGCTCGATTTCGTCAATGTTCAGCGGCTGATCGATTGTCCTGACCTGCAGCAGGTCGCGAATCATCGACACCGGGCGCTGATCCACCAGCGAGGTGTATTCCTTGAACTTGCTGTAGTCGCCCTGCTGCACGGCAGCCTGCAGGGTGCTGACCACGTCCGGGTTGTAGGCGTGGTACTCGCCACCAAACACGAACTTGAGCAGGCCGCCTTGCTGGATCGGCTTGCGCGGGCTCCAGGCTTCGGCAGCCAGCGCCTTCTGCTCGGCTTCGATGTCGACGAAGCGCGCGCCCTTCAGACGGCTCGGTACACCGCGGAAGCTGACGTCGCAGACTTCCTCGGACAGACCGATGGCTTCGAACAGTTGCGCGCCACGGTAGGACGCAACGGTCGAGATGCCCATCTTCGAGAGGATCTTGAGCAGGCCCTTGGTAATGCCTTTGCGGTAGTTCTTGAAGACTTCGTACAGATCGCCCAGCACTTCGCCGGTACGGATCAGGTCGCCCAGCACTTCGTAGGCCAGGAACGGATAGACCGCCGAGGCACCGAAGCCGATCAGCACGGCGAAATGGTGCGGGTCACGCGCCGTCGCGGTTTCGACCAGAATGTTGCTGTCGCAGCGCAGACCCCGTTCGGTCAGACGGTGGTGAACCGCGCCGACCGCCAGCGAGGCGTGCACCGGCAGTTTGCCCGGCGCAATGTGTCGGTCGCTCAGCACGATCAGCGTATGGCCGGCACGCACAGCCTCTTCGGCCTGATCGGCAACGCTGCGTACAGCGGCTTCAAGACCCAGGCTTTCATCGTAGTTCAGGTCGATGATATGGCGTTCGAACCCTGGACGCTCCAGGTTCATCAACGACCGCCATTTGGCTGGCGAAATGACCGGCGAGCTGAGGATCACGCGCGAGGCGTGCTCCGGCGACTCCTGGAAAATATTGCGCTCGGCACCGAGGCAGATTTCCAGCGACATGACGATGGCTTCGCGCAGAGGGTCGATCGGCGGGTTGGTGACCTGCGCGAACTGTTGGCGGAAGTAATCGTAAGGCGAACGGACACGACGCGACAGCACGGCCATTGGCGTGTCATCACCCATCGAGCCTACGGCTTCCTGACCCTGCTCGCCGAGCGGACGCAGCACCTGATCACGCTCTTCGAACGTGACCTGATACATCTTCATGTACTGCTTGAGCTGCTCGCTGTCGTAAAAAGCCGAGCCGTGGTCGTTGTCTTCCATGGTGGCCTGAATGCGCAGGGCATTCTTGCGCAGCCATTGCTTGTACGGATGACGCGACTTGAGGCGGTTGTCGATGGCATCAGTGTCGAGGATCTGGCCGGTTTCGGTGTCCACGGCAAAGATCTGCCCCGGACCGACACGGCCCTTGGCGATGACATCTTCAGGCTTGTAGTCCCACACGCCGATTTCCGACGCCAGGGTGATGTAGCCGTTCTTGGTGGTAACCCAGCGCGCCGGGCGCAGGCCGTTGCGGTCAAGCAGGCAGACCGCATGGCGACCTTCGGTCATGACCACGCCCGCAGGGCCGTCCCACGGCTCCATGTGCATGGAGTTGTACTCATAGAACGCCCGCAGATCCGGGTCCATGGTCTCGACGTTCTGCCACGCAGGCGGAATGATCATGCGCACGCCACGGAACAGGTCGATGCCGCCGGTGACCATCAGCTCGAGCATGTTGTCCATGCTCGATGAGTCAGAACCCACGCGGTTGACCAGCGGGCCCAGCTCGTCCAGGTCCATCAGATCGTTGGTGAACTTGGTTCGCCGCGCCTGTGCCCAGTTGCGGTTGCCGGTGATGGTGTTGATCTCGCCGTTGTGGGCGAGGAAACGGAACGGCTGCGCCAGCGGCCATTTCGGCAGGGTATTGGTGGAAAAGCGCTGGTGGAACACACAGATGGCGGTCTGCAGACGCTCGTCGCTCAGGTCCGGGAAGAAGGCCGTGAGGTCGGCCGGCATCATCAAGCCTTTATAAATAATGGTCTTGTGCGAAAAACTGCAGATGTAGTGATCGGTATCTACGGCGTTGGACACCGACGAGCGGCGACGCGCACTGAACAGCTTGATGGCGAATTCCTGATCGCTCAGGCCCTCACCGCCAATGAACACCTGCTCGATTTTCGGCAGGCGCTCCAGCGCCAGACGACCCAGAACGCTGGTATCGATCGGCACCTGACGCCAGCCGACCAGATCCAGGCCTTCGGCGAGGATTTCGCGGTTCATGTTTTCGCGTGCGGCATCGGCCTTGGCGTCGTCCTGATTGAGGAACACCATGCCCACAGCATATTGGCGGGGCAGATCGACACCGAAGTGTTCCTTGGCGATCGCACGCAGGAAGCCATCAGGCTTCTGAATCAACAGACCGCAACCGTCGCCGGTCTTGCCGTCGGCGTTGATACCGCCACGGTGGGTCATGCAGGTCAGGGCCTGAACGGCCGTCTGCAACAGGTGATGACTGGGCTCGCCCTGCATATGAGCGATCAGGCCGAAGCCGCAGTTATCCTTGAATTCATCTGGTTGGTACAGACCTGCTTTCATAGACACTTTCTCACCAGGCTGCCTCTATTTGAGGCAAATTTCCTTTTAATTCAACCAATTACCCGTCACGCCGAACGTGCGCCAGCTTCGGACAGGCAAAACGGAGGTCATTGTACACAGCGACACCAGAGCTCACAAATTTAACGACGATTGGTTGATAATCAATGTCGCAATTATGAAAGTTTTAAAACGGGTCGCTGTGCTAGTCAAAGTATTTCTTCGGGAATCTGACTGACGCGACGGGAGACTGCAAGGCGCTTGTAACGCAGACGCCGCAAGGCGCGGGCCGATAGGCCGCGCGCGCAGGCGGGTTAAGTCAGGTAGGTCGGCGGGCGGCCCGGGTAGGGCCGCTGCGACTTCAACGAGTGGCGCCGAGCTCTTGTTGGACGCTGGCGACAGTACGAGGCCAAGGTTTACCAGCCTGAACCTTGGCTGGCAATACCTTGATGGCTGCCAGGGCGGCAGCACGGTCAGGAAAGTTGCCATACGTCACAACGTACAGCGGCTTACCCTGCAGGGTTTTCTTGAAATAACGATACTCGCCACCCTGCTCTGCAACATAGGCCTGAGCCGTCGCTTCGGAGCTGGTGCCGAGAATCTGCACCACGTAGTGGCCTGGTGCCTGGCTGCTGTACCAGCTACCGCCGGCGGCTGGTTTGGCGGCGGCCGCTGCCGGTTTTTCAGCCGGTTTGGCAGCCGGAGCCGGGGCTGGCTTGGCTGTGGCGACCTGAGTCTGCGCAGGCGCAGGCGCAGGCTTGGCGGCTGGCGCGGGCGCCGGGGTCGGTGCAGGGATGGACGAACGAGGCGTCTGCGCTGCGGCCTGACCTGCCGGGACACCGGCTGGCGGCGCAGTCGTGGTCACGGTCGGCGGCTGTGCAGGCGAACCTGTCGGCACTGCGTCTTCGTCGGAATCACTGGATCCGGCGGCTTCAGCCAGAGGACCGCGCATCACCGGCTGCGAGTTGCCATTCATCGGCAACGGCATCGGCTGGGAGTTGCCCGCGAACTCGATAGCCGGGCTACCGTTGTTCGATTGTTGAGCAGTTGGCTTGCCTTCACCCAGCGGCAGTTGCGCCTGAGCGGAAGCCGGGGCATTGGCGGGTGTACCCGTCTTGTCGCCGCGACCCGGGATCAGCACGGCTGCTGCCACGGCCACTATGACAACGGCACCCAAGGCCAATACGTGTTTTTTCGGCATTTTGAACCCCACACTTGGACGCTTGACCGCGGAACGACTCGCGATCATCGCCTCGATCATTGAATCGCGGGCTACCTGGTTGATTGCGCCAGGCCAGCCATCGGACTGTTCATGAATATCGGTGATCTGGTCGGCGGTAAACAACGCGATTCCCTGCCCTGCACCCTCCAGACGCTGAGCCAGATACTCCCGGGTTTCCTCTTCCGTATAGGGTTGCAGCTCGATGACGTGAAAGCGTTCGCCTTCGACATCGCCTTGGAGGTCGGCACACATCTGATCGAGACGATCGAGCAGTGATGGCTCTCCGAACAGGAATACATGCGGACGCCCTTCAGGCGTTCCCGCAGCAAGACCCAGCAACGCTTCGAGCGCCGAATCGCCAAGTTGTTCCGCATCGTCAACCAGCAAGTAGACTTCCTGGCCGGTCAGCCCGAGCTGCACGACCTGCGACAGGATCGACTGCATTTCAGCCTGCGCGACGCTCAGCGCCTGCGCGACCTGCTGCAGCACGCCCGCCGCATCGCCGGCACCGCGCGCAGAAATCACGACACTTTGTACCGACTGCTTGTTGGTGCTTGCCACCAGCGCCTGGCGCAGCAGGGTCTTGCCGCTGCCCTGAGGCCCGGTCACCGCCAGCAAAAGCTGACTGTAGCGCGCCAGATGGTGAAGCTGACCCAGCACAGGCTTGCGTTGGGCAGGAAAGAATTTGAAGCCAGGTACCCGCGCAGCAAAGGGGTCATGACTCAACTGATAATGGCCGAGGAAGGCCTCGTCGGCATGCAAACTAGTCATGGGGTTTCCGTTAACCTCTGAGCTGATCCACCAGGGCGCGATAATCCGCAACCAGAGTGGCCTGTAATACTTCTTTTGGATATTCGTCCGTGATAACCGCTTCACCCATCCGGCGCAACAGCACCAGACGCAGGCGACCGTCGATGACTTTCTTGTCGATCGCCATGTGTTCGAGGAAATTGTCTTCCGTCATGTCCTGCGGTGGCACGACCGGCAGCCCGGCACGCTGAAACAGGCGAATGCCGCGATCCCGCTCCTGCGTGCTGATCCAGCCCAGGCGCGAGGACATTTCCAGCGCCATGACCGTACCGGCAGCAACCGCCTCGCCATGCAGCCAGACACCATAGCCCATATGCGTCTCGATGGCGTGCCCGAATGTGTGACCCAGGTTCAATGTCGCACGAACACCGGACTCGCGCTCATCGGCGCCGACCACCAGCGCCTTGGCGGCGCAGGAACGTTCGATGGCTACAGTCAGCGCCGCCTGGTCCAGCCCGCGCAGCGCATCGACGTGCTCTTCGAGCCAGGTCAGAAAGGGCTCGTCGCAGATCAGACCATATTTGATGACTTCCGCCAGCCCGGCGGACAGCTCACGCTCGGGCAGGGTATTGAGCGAGGCGGTATCGATCAGCACCACACTCGGCTGATAGAAGGCACCCACCATGTTCTTGCCCAGCGGATGGTTGATACCGGTCTTGCCGCCGACCGACGAGTCCACCTGAGACAGCAGCGTGGTCGGGATCTGGATGAAGTTCACGCCGCGCTGGTAACAGGCGGCGGCAAACCCGGCCATGTCGCCGATCACCCCGCCCCCGAGGGCGATGACCGTGGTGCGACGATCATGACGGGCGGTCAGCAGGCCATCGAAAATGGTCTGCAGGGTTTCCCAGTTCTTGAACGCCTCGCCATCGGGCAGAACAATCGGCAGAACGTTGTAACCGGCCAGGGTTTGCGTCAGACGCTCCAGGTACAGCGGTGCAACTGTCGTGTTGGAGACGATAGCCACCTGTCGCCCGACGATATGCGGGGTCAGGAGCTCTGGCTGATCCAGCAGGCCTTCGCCAATATGGATCGGGTAGCTACGCTCACCAAGCTCGACCTTAAGTGTCTGCATGTATCCCCACATTGATTACCGGTTGGACGGTTTGTGCTTCAGCAGGTCAGGACGCAAGGCCATGAACCGACGCTGTTTTGCTGGTCGACGAGAATAGCGCATTTTCGCCTGCGCTTTAACGGGGAGGAAGCTCTGCCAGTCGCGCCAGTATCTCGAGAACCACCATTCGGGGCGGCCGCTCATCGGTTTCAATCACTATATCGGCGATTTCCCGATAAAACGGGTCGCGGATGGCCAGCAGTTCGCTCAGCACCCGGGCAGGATCGGCGGTACGCAGCAAAGGACGATTGCGGTCACGCGCGGTGCGCCCCACCTGCTGCTCGATCGAGGCATGCAGATAAACCACGCGCCCGCCGGCCCGCAGCGCCTGGCGATTTTCGCTGCGCATGACCGCGCCTCCGCCGGTCGCCAGAACCACACCATCGGCGTCGCACAGTTCGGCAATCATGGCCTGCTCGCGATCACGAAAACCCGGTTCGCCTTCCTTGTCGAAGATCCAGGGAATGTTGGCGCCCGTACGCAGCTCGATTTCCTTGTCGGAATCCTTGAACGGCAGTCGCAATTCTTTGGCAAGCAAACGGCCGATGGTGCTCTTGCCAGCACCCATCGGCCCCACAAGTATTAAATTTCGCACAAAATCAACGACTCACAGAAATCGCCTGGTTGTTCATGATACGCGGAGTCAGAAATACCAACAGCTCGGATTTGGACTCGGATACCACATCGCGCCTGAAAAGCCGGCCAAGATACGGCACATCGCCAAGAAATGGCACTTTATCGACAACTTTACTTTGCGTATTCGAGAACACACCACCGATGACGATGGTTTCGCCGTCGGAAATCAGCACCTTGGCGTTGACCTCGTTCTTCTTGATGGGCGGTACGCCCAGTACCGCATTCAGGTAGTCCGGCTCGTCCTTGGTGACCTTCACTTCCATGATGATGCGATTGTCGGGCGTGATCTGCGGCGTCACTTCAAGCGACAGGGAAGCCTCCTTGAAACTCACCGTCGTCGCACCGCTGGAGCTGGATTCCTGATACGGGATCTCCGTTCCCTTGAGGATCTTGGCGGTTTCCTTGTCGGAAGTGACCACCTTGGGCTGGGAGACGATTTCACCGTTACCGGTTTTCTCCATGGCACTCAGCTCAAGGTCCAGCAGCGTATTGTTGGTCACGAAACCAAGGCCGATACCGGTCGTCGCATCCGCGGCACCCAGATCGACGAAGGGAATGTTCGGCCCCAGGCTGTTGCCGGTGTTGCCGGCCTCGTCGCCCCTGTTGTCCAGGCCTCCCGCGCTCCAGTTACTGGTTCCCGAGATGTTGGTTCTACCGCCCCAGCGAACCCCCAGCTGCTTGTTGTAATCGACGTTGGCCTCGACGATGCGTGCCTCGATCATCACCTGGCGTACCGGGATGTCCAGTTGCGAAACGATACGACGCAGTTCGTCGAGTCGCTCCTGGGTCTGGTAGGCAATGATGTTATTGGTCCGGTCGTCCACCGTGATCGAGCCGCGCTCGTCGGCCTTGGATTCGGCACTGGTCACGGACTGGAACAGCTTGGCGATGTCGGCGGCCTTGGCGTAATTGACCTGCAGCAGCTCGCGGCGCAAGGGCGCCAGCTCGGCGATCTGCTTGAGCGATTCCAGCTCCTGACGTTCGCGGGCAGCAATTTCATCGGCGGGCGCGACCAGCAGAACGTTGCCGACCTTGCGCTTGTCCAGCCCCTTGGTTTTCAGCACCAGATCCAGCGCCTGATCCCACGGCACATTCTGCAGACGCAGCGTGATACCGCCCTGGACCGTATCGCTGGCCACCAGATTGAGGTTGGTGAAGTCGGCAATCAGTTGCAGCACCGAACGCACATCGATGTCCTGGAAGTTCAACGACAGCTTTTCACCGGTATACACCGGCTTGTCGGCAGCGCGGCGGTCCAGGTCCTCGTTGGTCAATGGACGCACGCTGATGGTCAGCTTGTTTTCGGTCTGGAACGCCGAGTAATCGAAGGCGCCCGACGGCTCGATCAGAATGCTGGCCTTGTCACCCGACGCCGAAGCACTGACGAACTGCACCGGCGTGGCGAAGTCCTTGACGTCCAGCCGGACGCGCAGCGGTTCGGGCAACTGAGTCTTGGCGAAGTCCACGCGAATCTTGCCGCCCTGCTCCTGGATATCCGGGGCAATGCTGGGGTTGCTCAGGTCGATGACCACATTGCCCTCACCCAGCTCGCCACGCTGGAAGTCGACGTTCCTGATGGCCTTGACGCCTGCAGGGATAAACGGCTTGGCGGATGCTGGCGTGGGCGGCGGTACCGCGACCCGTTGCGCGCCCATTGCAGTGGTCGGCTGGGAGGCTTGCGCAGCGGCGGCACCCTGGCCGATGACCACGAACAGGTTGTTGCCATCGACGCGGGAGCTGTAAGGCGAAAGCGTGGTCAGGTTGATGATCACCCGAGTGCGGTCCTGAGCTTGTACCACGACGACACTGTGCGCATTGCCACTGCCCAGGTCTCGGCTTTTGGTCGCCAGTTGGCTGGTAACACCCGGCAGGTCCAGCGCAATGCGCGCCGGTTGCGCCGTGGTGTAGCCCCGCGGCGCAGGCACCGGGGCGTCGAATGCCAGTTTCAGCTCGATGCGGTCACCCGGCAGGGCGGCGACATCCAGGGTCTTGAGGTTGGCAGCCTGGAGAACCGGCGACAGCATCGCGATGCATAACGACACGCCGATAATCGAGAGAATCCGGGTCATGATCAATTTCCGTTGAGCGCTACTGTGCATACTTGGCCTTGCCCACTTCATGAGCGTTCTTTGAGGGCGATCGTGCGCGGCCTTTCCAGCCACGCCCCCTCTCCATCAGGAACAATTTCGATGACATCAACCTGCGCATCGCCGATCGACACTACCCGGCCGTTGTTACGCCCCAGATAATCGCCAACCTTGACGCGATGAACACCTCCGGCACCGCGCAGCAGGGCAAATGTGCCTGACTCGTTGCCAATCGTGCCGACCATCTCGAACGACTCGATATTGAAGCCTTCGAGGAACTGCCTGACCCGGTGTTCGTCCGGTGCCACCAGCCGTGAACCCTTCTGGCGGTTGAGCAGGTCGATCTTGACCGGCGGCTGAAAAGGACTGCGCAGCGTGGAGGCATTGTAGGTGAACGCCTCATACGGCCGAAACTTGGGGAGCGGCTCGATGTTGCCACTCGGGCGGGCTCTGGCCTGATCCATGAATTCAGAAAGATCGGCAAAATCATTGTCATTACCGCAACCGGCCAGCCCTGCCAGAACCACACTGACGCACAGCAATCGCGCCGCCCTCATTTCTTCAGCCCTTCATCGTTGTAGCGGTAGGTCTTGGCCAGAATGCTCATGCGCAACTTGGTCGGCACCTTGGGATCGACCGGCTTGATCTCGAAATCATGCAACGTGACGATGCGCGGCAGGCTGGCCACGCCGCTGACGAAGGTCGCCAGATCGTGATAACTGCCGACCACGGTGATCTGTATCGGCAGCTCGATGTAGAACTGCTGGACCGCCTCGGGCAACAGCTTGATTTCCTCGAACTCGAGCCCGCTCCCCAGCCCGGTACGGGTGATGTCCTCAAGCAGGCCGGGCACTTCGGTGTCGCTGGGCAACTGCCGCAGCAGGGCACCGAAGGTGTTTTCCATTTCTTCCATCTGTTTCTTGTACGGCTCGAGGTTGGCCGCCTGGAAGGCCTTGTTGGAGAACTGCTCCTTGAGCGTCACCTCGCTGTTCTGCGCGCTTTCCAGCTGGGTTTCCAGGTCCTGGATAAAGAAGAAATAGCCCAGTGCGAAAATCAGTACCGCAACCAGTACCCCGGCAATGGCCTTGACCGCTGCTGGCCATGAGCCGAGGTTGTTCAGGTCCAGCTCGCTCAGATCGACCTTGCGCAGCCCTTCAAGCCATTCGGACATATTCATGGCTTGGCTCCTGCGGCAGCGGCAACCGGTGGCTGGGTCTGGCGCACGGTCAGTTGAAAGACGTTGGCCTGATCCACAGCACCGGCCGTGGTGGCCTTGACCTCGGTAAGGCTTGGCGCTTCGAGCCAGTCAGAGGCTTCAAGATTGCGCATCAGGTCGGAAACCCGGTTGTTCGACTCGGCAGCACCATTGATCGCAATCAGCTTGTCGGTCATTTTGACCTGCGAGTAATAGACGCCGTCCGGCAGGGTGCGCGCCAGTTGATCGAAGACGCGCCCGGTGATCGGCCGGTTGCCCTGCAGGTCCTGAATGATCTTCATGCGCTCAAGCAGTTGCTTGCGACGGGCCTTGAGATCGCTGATTTCCTTGATGCGGATATCGAGCTGGGCAATCTGCGTCTGCAGAAACGCATTGCGCGCCATCTGATGCTCTATGGCGTTGCTGACGTAACGATCGATCAGAAACAGAATGCCGACTGACACCACCAGCACGCCGACCAGTGCGGTCAGGAAGCGTTTCTTTCGTTCTTCGCGAAGCTCTTCGCGCCACGGTAATAAGTTGATCCGTGCCATCAGTCGAAGCTCCTCAACGCCAGCCCACAGGCGATCATCAGCGCCGGCGCATCACTGGCCAGGGCGCCGGCGTTGACCTTGGAGCTCAGAGCCATATCGGCAAACGGGTTGGCGACCATGGTCGGAGTGCCGATGCGGCGCTGGATCAGATGCTCCAGCCCTGAAATCGAAGCCGTGCCGCCTGCCAGCATGATGTGATCCACGGAGTTGTATTGACCGGCTGCAAAGAAGAACTGCAGAGATCGGGAAACCTGCTGCACCAGCGCTTCCTTGAAGGGATCGAGCACCTCGCTGACGTAGTCGTCGGGCAAGCCGCCCTGCTTCTTGGCAAGCCCGGCTTCCTCCATGGAAAGCCCGTAGCGACGCTGGATTTCGTCAGTCAGCTGGCGCCCGCCAAACAGCTGCTCGCGGGTGTAAATGATCCGGCCATGATGCAGCACACTCAGGGTGGTCATGGTGGCGCCGATATCGACCACGGCCACCGTCAGCTCGTCATGACCGTTGCCCAGTTGCGCTGCCAGCAGCCCGAACGAACGCTCCAGGGCGTAGGCCTCGACATCGACGACCCGCGCGGTCAGTCCGGCCAGTGCCAGCGCGGCTTCGCGCACCTCGACGTTCTCCTTGCGGCAGGCAGCCAGCAACACCTCGACGCGCTCGGGATTGCGCACCGAGTAGCCCTGCACTTCGAAATCGATGGCAACCTCTTCCAGCGGATAAGGGATGTACTGGTCAGCTTCAAGCTTGAGCTGGTTTTCCATGTCATCGTCGGAAAGACCGGCGTCCATCTCGATGGTCTTGGTGATCACCGCCGAACCGGCCACTGCAACCGCCACGATCTTGACGCTGGTCTTGGCCTTGACGAGTACGCGTGACAACGCCTGACCGACCCCTTCGAGTTCGGCAATATTCTTTTCGACGACAGCGTTGGCCGGCAATGGCTCAACTGCGTAAGACTCGACCTTGTAACGGGTGCCGGAACGACTCAATTCCAGGAGTTTTACCGAGGTGGAGCTAATATCGATCCCTAGAAGGGTGTTGGCCTTCTTACTGAAGAGTTCGAACACAACGTGATTCCTATGAGTTTCCGTCACTTACGGAGTTATTTCGGGCCAATGTCACGGTCGACAGCCTTGACAGTAGCGCAAATCACGCTTGGGGACGAAAAATGCTTATAATGCCCAGCGTTTTTTTCATTTAATAAAGCTTCAAGGCATGTTCATTTGTAAATGCCTGCGCTTAACCCATTATTTTTTCTGGAAATCCAAAAGCCTTGATACGCCTGCTGAAGTTTTTCTGGTGGTCCCTCGTCGCGGTATTCTGCTCGCTGTTGCTTGGCCTGAGCGGCGCGTTTCTTTACCTGAGCCCGACCCTGCCCTCCGTTGACGCGCTGCGAAGCATTCAACTGCAAATCCCCCTGCGCGTGTTCACCAGCGACGGCAAGCTGATTGCCGAGTTCGGTGAAATGCGTCGCACGCCGATTCGCTTCGCGGAAATCCCGCCCAATTTCATCAACGCACTGCTGTCTGCCGAAGACGACAACTTCGCCAACCACTATGGCGTCGACCCTGGCAGCCTGATGCGCGCCGCCACTCAGTTGGTCAAGAGCGGCCATATTCAGTCAGGCGGCAGTACCATCACCATGCAGGTCGCGAAAAACTTCTTCCTGACCAGCGAGCGCAGCTTTTCGCGCAAAACCACCGAGATTCTGTTGGCCTTGCAAATCGAGCGCCAACTCACCAAGGACGAGATTCTCGAGCTGTACGTAAACAAGATTTATCTGGGTAACCGCGCCTACGGAATCGAGGCGGCGGCGCAAGTCTACTACGGCAAATCGATTCGCGATGTAAGCCTTGCGCAAATGGCCATGATTGCCGGTCTGCCCAAGGCACCTTCACGTTTCAACCCACTGGCCAACCCGACCCGTGCCAAGGAACGTCGCGACTGGATCCTCGGCCGTATGTATCGCCTGGGCAAGATCGACCAGACGGCTTATCAGGCAGCCCTGAACGAACCGCTCAACGCCAGCTATCACGTGCCGACGCCGGAAGTGAATGCGCCGTACATCGCTGAAATGGCACGCGCAGAAATGGTCGGCCGTTATGGCAGCGAGGCCTATACAGAAGGTTTCCGCGTCACCACGACGGTGCCGAGCGACCTTCAGGAACACGCCAACAAGTCCATCCAGCAGGGTTTGATCGATTACGATCAGCGCCACGGCTATCGTGGTCCGGAAAGCCGCTTCCCGGGCATGACCCGCGCCAACTGGGTACAGGAACTGACCAAACAGCGCACGATCAACGGCCTTGAGCCCGGCATCGTGACCCAGGTCGACAAGACCGGTCTGCGCGTTCTGACTCGCAACGGCGAGAAGGAAGAGACCGTCGACTGGGCCACCATGAAGTGGGCTCGCCCTTATCTGAATACCAACAGCCTGGGCGCCAATCCGAAGCAGCCAGGTGATGTTGCAAAGGTCGGCGACCTCGTTCGTCTGCTGCGCCAGGACGATGGCTCGCTGAAATTCAGTCAAATTCCCGTCGCGCAGAGCGCACTTGTCTCGCTTGATCCGCAGAACGGTGCCATCCGCGCGCTGGTCGGCGGCTTTGCGTTCGAGCAGAGCAACTACAACCGCGCCATGCAGGCCAAACGTCAACCGGGCTCCAGCTTCAAGCCGTTCATCTACAGCGCCGCACTGGATAACGGTTACACCGCTTCGAGCCTGGTGAACGACGCGCCTATCGTGTTCGTCGATGAATACCTGGACAAGGTATGGCGTCCGAAAAATGACACCAACACATTCCTCGGGCCGATCCGCCTGCGCGAGGCGCTGTACAAGTCTCGTAACCTGGTATCGATCCGCCTGCTCCAGGCCCTCGGCATTGACAGCACCATCGATTACATCACCCGCTTCGGCTTCTCCAAGCAGGACTTGCCGCGCAACCTGTCGCTGGCACTGGGTACGGCGACACTGACCCCGATGGAAATCGCCACCGGCTGGGCGACCTTCGCCAACGGCGGTTACAAGGTCAGTCCTTATCTGATCCAGACCATCGAGAACCGCGACGGCCAGACCCTGTTTGTCGCCAACCCGCCAAGCGTTCCGGCCAACGACGTCAACACCGCGCCCAACACGTCGACCTTTGCGGTACATGACAGCCCGAGCGTCGTCACCGGCGCGCCAGGGGCACCCGCTCAGCCTCAGGCGCCCGCAGTGGCTGAGCGCGTGGTCGATGCGCGCACCACTTACATTCTGAACAGCATGCTGCAGGACGTGATCAAGCGCGGCACCGGGCGTCGTGCACTGTCCATGAACAGACCGGACATCGCCGGCAAGACCGGTACCACCAACGATTCCAAGGATGCCTGGTTCTCCGGGTATAACGCGGACTACGTGACGACGGTGTGGAGTGGTTTCGATCAGCCTGAAAGCCTTGGCCGTCACGAATTTGGTGGGACGGTCTCGCTGCCGATCTGGATGGACTACATGAGCGCCGCGCTCAAGGACAAACCGCCCCATCAGCAGGCCGAACCACCAGGCATTCTCAGCCTGCGCGTCGACCCGTTGAGTGGCCGCGCGGCTACGCCAAGCACGCCGAACGCATTCTTCGAGCTGTTCAAAAGCGAAGATACACCGCCAAGCGTCAACGAACTGGGCGGCAGCAGCGCACCGGGCAGTCCGCTGCCAGCGGATGAGTCAGCGCCGATCGATCTGTTCTGACAGCACTGCGCAGGCTTGTGACGCGGAGCGTCACGAAAGGCATCCCCACGCTGGAGCGTGAGGAACGATAGTCATCAGTCAGATCACCATCGTGCCCATGCTCAGCGTGGGTATGCCGTTCTGGACGCTACGCGTCCTACCCCGAGCAGGTTCAGCGTTATCCGTAGTCATAAAAAAACCCCTGCATCGCTGCAGGGGTTTTTTATTGGGTCAGGGATCAACCCTTGAACACGTCATCCACGCTGGTCAGCGGGTAGTGCTTCGGATACGGCAGGGTAGCAACGCCGCTTTCGATGGCAGCCTTGGCCACTGCATCGGCGATCAGGCCCAGCAGGCGGGTGTCCATTGGTTTCGGGATGATGTACTCACGGCCGAATTCCAGTTTGATGCCGCCGTAGGCGTCGCTGACTTCCTGTGGAACAGGTAGCTTGGCCAGTTCGCGCAGGGCGTTGGCCGCGGCGATTTTCATTTCTTCGTTGATACGCTTGGCGCGAACGTCCAGGGCCCCACGGAAGATGAACGGGAAGCCCAGCACGTTGTTGACCTGGTTCGGGTAGTCCGAGCGGCCGGTGGCCATGATCACATCGCTGCGGGTGGCGTGAGCCAGTTCCGGGGAGATTTCCGGATCAGGGTTCGAGCAGGCGAACACGATCGGGTCCTTGGCCATCAGCTTGAGGTTTTCAGCGCTCAGCAGGTTAGGACCGGACAGGCCGACGAATACGTCAGCGCCATCCAGTGCGTCGGTCAGCGAGCGCTTCTCGGTAGCGTGAGCGAATGCCGCCTTGTACTGGTTCAGGTCGGTACGGCCGGAGTGGACAACGCCAGTACGGTCGACCATGAAGATGTTTTCGATCTTCGCGCCCATGCTCACCAGCAACTTCATGCACGAGATGGCCGCAGCGCCAGCGCCCAGGCAGACGATCTTCGCCGAATCGAGGGTCTTGCCGACGATTTCCAGTGCGTTGATCATGCCGGCCGCCGTCACGATAGCGGTGCCGTGCTGGTCATCGTGGAAAACCGGGATGTCGCACTGTTCGATCAGTGCCTTCTCAATTTCAAAGCACTCAGGCGCCTTGATGTCTTCCAGGTTGATGCCACCGAAGGTGATGGAGATACGCTTGACGGTGTCGATGAACGCTTGAGGACTTTCGGAATCGACTTCGATATCGAAAACGTCGATACCGGCGAAGCGCTTGAACAGAACCCCTTTACCTTCCATGACCGGCTTGGAAGCCAATGGACCCAGATCGCCGAGGCCGAGAATCGCGGTGCCATCGGAAATAACTGCTACCAGGTTGCCTTTGCCGGTGTACTTGTAAGCCAGCTCGGGGTCACGGGCAATTTCACGCACGGGTTCAGCAACGCCAGGGCTGTAGGCCAGAGCCAGGTCACGAGCGGTTGCGGTCGGCTTGGTGAGTTCGACGCTCAGCTTCCCCGGACGAGGATTGGCATGGTATTCGAGCGCGGCAGTTTTCAGATCTGACATGTATTGGATTCCGCTTTTTTTACTGTGGGACAGACGGACCGCCGAGGATACGCAAGATGCATAGTCCTAACAAGACTGACCAGTCACTGCTGTCAATAGGCTCGGGCTTAGACTTTACGCTTAGAGGCCTGAAACGTGAACACTCGGTCACGCTCGTCAGATCACCGGTTTGAAGGCCGCTTCTAGGCTCTGTACGAAAAGTCGGCGAGCGAAGGTCAGGCGAGGCAAAAACAGGCGAGGAACGGCCGGGGTCGCGTTCGACTCTACGTGTTGTAAATGAGCATTCCGATTGGACTCGCATCCGAGCCTGTTTTTAACGAAGCATCACCGAGCGCAGCCACTTTTCGTACAGAGCCTAACGGCGTGAAAGGTCCAGCATTGCGGGATGGGTCAATGGCAGCAGCCAGCGGGACTGCCCCGCTTTCAGACCTCCGCGCCGGGAGCGATCGACTACCCAGCCACGCGCTTCGACCTGCTGCCCTTCGAGGCGCTGGAGCAGCGCCGTATCGAATGCACTCAGGTGGGCAGGCGCGATACGCAGGACCAGCGAGCCCTGCAACTCGATCCAGATGCCGCCGCGATTGCGCTGCACACGCCTGACCTGACCGGACACAATCGCGAACCCGCTTTTGCTCAGCCGGGTCGAGGACTGTACCGGCGAATTGCGCCACACACCCAGCCGCGCCTGACGTGCCTGACGCTCCGCGCCCTGCTGGCAAGCGACCAGCTTGACATTGGGCGCAACCGCTACCAGATAGCCCAGCCCTTCGCTGAGCAACTGCGCCTCGAGGTTTGCGCCTTTGCGGTCATAGACGTTGGCCAGCGTGCGGCCGTAATGATCCTTGCCCTGCTGACCGACACGCAGGCGAACCTTGCCACCGCTTTCATTGACCAGCGCCTGCAAGCGCTTTTTGGCAGCCTCGGCAAAGGGTTCGGCAGACCGGCCTTTATTGCCGGTTTCAGGCGTATTGAGCCCGATCATGCGCACACTGCGGCCATCGGCCAGCCTCAAGGTGTCGCCGTCGACCACACGCTGCACCTGGGCGACCGGCAATGAGGCAGGTGCCGGGCAGAAGGCCTGCGCGCCGGACACCCAAATCGCGGGCATAAAAAAGACGCCCACAAGGAGCGCCTTTTCAAGCAGCCTGGAGATGCCCATAAGGCAGCCAGTCTTACTTCGCTTTGGTAGCGCCGAACGCACCGAAACGGGATTTGAACTTGTCGACACGGCCGCCAACGTCAAGCGTCTTCTGCTTGCCGGTGTAGAACGGGTGGCACTCGTTGCACACGTCCAGGCTCAGAGGAGCGGCCAGGGTGGAACGGGTCTTGATGACATTGCCGCAGCTGCAGGTAGCGTCAATGGCTTCGTAAACTGGATGGATATCAGCTTTCATCGGTACTTCCTCGGTCTAACGCGCCGCCACTCAACACTATTGTTGAATACCGCACGGAAATAGGCTGCGGATAGTACCAGACAATCGCAACGACGCAAGCGAACCTTCACACCGGTCGTCTGCTAAGATCGCGCCTCCGTCATCACTTATCACCACAGGGAAACACCGCGTGCCCGACGCCATCCTGCGCCTTGCCCTGCCCTCACCGCTTCGCCGCCTGTTCGACTACCGCGCCCCTGCGGGCGTGACGCGCAGCGCCTTGCAGCCGGGCATGCGTCTGCGAGTGCCGTTCGGACGTCGGGAAATGATCGGCATTCTGGTGGAAGTGGTCGATCACAGCGAAGTGCCCGCCGACAAGCTCAAGCCGGCTATCGCCCTGCTCGACAGCGAAGCGCCGCTGCCAGCCGCGCTGTTCAAGCTGTGCCTGTGGACATCGCAGTACTACCAGCACAGCCTCGGGGACACACTGAGCTGGGCCCTGCCGGTGCTGCTGCGTCAGGGCGAACTGGCCGAAAGTCGCCAGGAACGCTTCTGGCACGTAGCCCCGGGCGCCAGCGTCGATGATCCGCGCATCGCCCGCGCGCCCAAGCAGCGCGAAGCCCTGACCACCCTTGCCCAACACCCGCACGGGGTGGCGCATCAACTGCTCAGCAAGCTGATGCTGAACAAGGACAGTCTCAACCTGTTGCTGGCCAAGGAGCTGGTGTACGTCGAGGTCCGCAGCCATGCGCCCAGCGCACGCCATGAACACTGGCTGGCCCAGCCTGAATTGCCGCTCAACACCGAACAACGCGCCGCTTACGAAGCGATCCGCGCCGGGTTCGACAGCTTTCATGCGTTTCTGCTGGCCGGCGTGACGGGCAGCGGCAAGACCGAAGTCTATCTGCAACTGATCCGTGAAACCCTCGAAGCCGGCAAGCAGGCGCTGGTACTGATCCCGGAAATCAACCTCGGCCCGCAGACCTTGGCGCGCTTCGAGCAACGCTTCAATGCGCGCATTGCGCTGGTCCACTCGGCGGTCAACGACCGCGAACGGCTGGATGCCTGGCTGGCGGCTCGCGATGGCGAGGCGGACATCATCATCGGCACGCGTTCGGCGCTGTTCACGCCGATGAAAAACCCCGGCCTGATCATCATCGACGAAGAACACGACGGCTCCTATAAACAGCAGGAAGGTCTGCGCTATCACGCCCGCGATCTGGCGCTGGTGCGGGCGCGCCAGGAAAACATTCCGATTGTCCTGGGCTCGGCCACCCCATCCCTGGAAAGCCTGCACAATGCTTACACCGGCCGCTACGGCCTGCTGCGCCTGAATCAGCGAGCGGGCGGCGCACAGCAGCCGCGCTTCATGCGCCTGGACGTCAAGAGCCGACCGCTGGACAGCGGCATCTCCGGCCCCATGCAGCAGGCCATCGGCCAGACACTCGCGGCAGGCCAGCAGGTCTTGGTATTTCTCAACCGGCGCGGCTTTGCGCCAACCCTGCTGTGCCACGACTGCGGCTGGATGTCCGGCTGCCAGCGCTGCGATGCACGCATGACCGTGCACCAGCGCTCGGGCGAGCTGCGCTGCCATCACTGCGGGTATGTCGAGCGTGTACCGCGTCAGTGCCCGTCGTGCGGCAAGGTGGATTTGCGCCCGGTAGGCGCGGGCACCGAGCGCGCCGAAGAGCGCCTGGCGATTCTGTTTCCGGACTATCCCGTGCTGCGCGTCGACCGCGACAGCACGTCGCGCAAGGACGCCATGAACCAGCTGTTCACGACGATCCAGCGCGGCCAGCCGTGCATTCTGGTCGGCACGCAAATGCTCGCCAAAGGGCATCACTTTCCCCGGGTCACGCTGGTATCGATTCTGGACGCCGACGGCGGGCTGTTTTCCGGCGACTTCCGCGCCAGCGAGCGCATGGCACAACTGATCGTGCAGGTGGCAGGCCGTGCCGGGCGCGCCGAAGAGCCTGGCAAGGTGATCATCCAGACCCACTTGGCCGACCATCCACTGCTGATCCAGCTGACCGAGCAGGGTTATTTCGCCTTTGCCGAACAGGCCTTGAGCGAGCGCCGTTCCGCGGGTCTGCCACCGTTTTCACACCTCGCACTGCTGCGCGCTGAAGCACACAAACCGGGACAGGCCGAGGCCTTTCTCGATCAGGCCTGCAGCGATGCGGAGCAACTGGTTACGCAAATGGCGCTGGGCGGCATCGAGCTGCTGGGCCCGGTTCCGGCGCCGATGGAACGCCGCGCAGGGCGTTATCGTGCGCAACTGCTGGTGCAGTCCAGCGCACGCGCGCCCTTGCATAAATTGCTTGCCACCTGGCTGCTCGCGCTGGAGCAAATGCCCAGCGGTCGACAGGTCAGATGGTCGCTGGATGTGGATCCTGTGGATCTTTATTAAGTCACGCCGTTGGCAAGCAGGCTTGAGCAACGGATAATGCGGAGTTTTTCCACCCGCGCATCGAAGCGCCACCGCGCTTGCGGTCGAAGAGAGCACCATGAAAGACACGATTCGCCAGCTGATTCAACAAGCCCTGACCCGTCTCGTCACCGAGGGCGTCTTGCCAGAAGGGCTGACGCCGGCGATTCAGGTGGAAAACGCCCGCGACAAGACGCACGGCGACTTCGCCAGCAATATCGCGATGATGCTCGCCAAGCCTGCCGGCATGAAACCACGCGATCTGGCTGAAAAGCTGATCGCCGCGCTGCCGGCCGACGAGCAGGTCAGCAAGGTCGAAATTGCCGGGCCGGGCTTCCTGAACTTCTTCCAGAATACTGCCGCGCTGGCCGCGCGCCTCGACGCTGCACTGGCCGACGCGCACCTGTCAGTCCGCAAGGCGGGCGCTGCACAGCGCGTGGTCGTCGATCTGTCGGCACCGAATCTGGCCAAGGAAATGCACGTTGGCCATTTGCGCTCGACCATCATTGGCGACGGCGTGGCGAACGTCCTGACGTTTCTCGGCGACACGGTCATTCGTCAGAACCACGTGGGCGACTGGGGCACCCAGTTCGGCATGCTGCTGGCCTATCTGCAGGAAAAGCCGGCGACCAGCGACGAGCTGTCCGACCTGGAAAACTTCTACCGCGCCGCCAAGCAGCGCTTTGACGAATCCGAAGAGTTCGCCGAGCGCGCCCGTGGCCTGGTGGTCAAGCTGCAGGCCGGCGATGCCGAGTGCCTGGCGCTGTGGACGCGCTTCAAGGACATCTCGCTGTCGCACTGCCAGGAAACCTACGAGCGCCTCAACGTCAAGCTGACCCCGGCCGATGTGATGGGCGAAAGTGCCTATAACGATGACCTGGCCAATGTGGTCAACGACCTGAAAGCCGCGGGACTGCTGGTCGAGAGCAATGGCGCGCAATGCGTGTTCCTCGAAGAATTCCGCACCGCCGATGACACGCCGTTGCCGGTCATCGTGCAGAAGGCCGGTGGCGGTTATCTGTATGCCACCACCGATCTGGCCGCGATCCGCTATCGCAGCAAGGTGCTCAAGGCCGACCGCGTGCTGTATTTCGTCGACCAGCGTCAGGCCCTGCACTTCCAGCAGGTGTTCGAAGTGGCTCGCCGCGCCGGTTTCGTGCATGACGGCATGCAGCTGGAGCACATGGGTTTTGGCACCATGAACGGCGCCGATGGCCGCCCGTTCAAGACCCGCGATGGCGGCACGGTCAAGCTCATAGACCTGCTCGATGAAGCCGAAGAGCGCGCCTACACGCTGGTCAAGGAAAAGAACCCGGAAGTGGCCGAAGCGGAATTGCGCAGCATTGCCAAGGCCGTGGGCATCAGTGCGGTGAAATACGCCGACCTGTCCAAGCACCGCGCCAGCGATTACAGCTTCAACTTCGATCAGATGCTCAGTTTCGAAGGCAACACCGCGCCCTATCTGCTGTACGCCTACACCCGTGTGGCAGGCGTGTTCCGCAAGCTGGGCACACCTTTCGACGCCAGCAAGGGGCAGATCGTCCTCGAGGCGCCGCAGGAGCAGGAACTGGCCGCACGCTTGGCGCAGTTCACCGAAACACTGAACAACGTCGCAGAAAAAGGCACACCGCACGTACTTTGTGCTTACCTGTATGACCTTGCGGGTCTGTTTTCGAGCTTTTACGAAAACTGCCCGATCCTTGGTGCGGAAAACCCCGATCAGCAACAGAGCCGTCTGCGTCTGGCTGCACTGACCGGCCGCACCCTCAAGCAAGGCCTGGACCTGTTGGGTCTGGAAACTCTGGAGCGTATGTAAGTTGGCAGTTGCGAAGAAGAAACCGGCACCCAAGCGGGGCGCCAGCCGTTATCAGGCACCCGCGAAGAAGCCGATTCCAGGATGGTTATGGCTGGCGATTGGCTTGACCGTGGGCGCATTCGTGGTCTTTTTGATGAAGCTCGAACCCGGTGGCGAAGACGTCAAACGGGTCAAGGCAGACGCCAAGGCTGCAAAGATCGCCGAAGCGAACAAGACACCGCCGAGCCCTACGGCGCCGGTCAAACCCAAGTACGACTTCTATACATTGCTGCCGGAATCGGAAGTGATCGTGCCGAACGAAGCCGTGCCGGAGAAGACCCCGCCGCCCGTGGCCCCGACAGCACCGGTCTCGCCGGAACAGGCAGCCAAGATCGACACGGCACGTGCCCAGGCAGCCCTCAGCGGCCTGACGCCACCACCGGCGCCGCCGGTTGCGACCACCAAGCCGGCCGCAGTGACGACGTTCTTCCTGCAGGCGGGCTCGTTCCGCAAACAGGCTGACGCCGAGAAAGTCCGTGCGCAAATCATCCTGCTGGGCCAGACCTCTACCGTCGAGTCGGGCACCGTCAAGGATGAAACCTGGTATCGCGTACTGGTCGGCCCGTTCAGCAACCGCGAACAACTGACCACGGCCCAAAAACAACTGGCAAGCGGCGGCTTTAGTAACCTGTTGTTGCAACAGCGTCAGAGCCGGTAATACGTACCCCTTGAGACGACCTCGTGCCCATGCTCCGTGCTGGCACGAGGGTCATCTCGACCCCGCGCTCTTCACCCCCAAGGTTGAAATACTCACCAACACCCCCATATGAGTTTGCATCAGGGCATTTTCGCCCCGCAGTGTGGAGACTCTCCCTTGACCACCATCGTTTCAGTGCGCCGCCACGGTAAAGTCGTCATGGCTGGCGACGGCCAGGTTTCTCTGGGCAACACCGTCATGAAAGGCAACGCCAAGAAGGTACGCCGCCTGTATCACGGTGAAGTGATCGCCGGATTCGCTGGCGCCACCGCCGATGCATTCACGCTGTTCGAACGTTTCGAGGCCCAACTGGAAAAACACCAGGGGCATCTGGTTCGTGCAGCTGTCGAACTGGCCAAGGACTGGCGCACCGACCGCTCGCTGAGCCGTCTGGAAGCAATGCTGGCCGTCGCCAACAAGGACGCCTCGCTGATCATCACCGGCAACGGTGACGTGGTCGAGCCCGAGGACGGCCTGATCGCCATGGGCTCCGGCGGCGCATTCGCCCAGGCCGCAGCCCGCGCCCTGCTGCTCAAGACCGACCTGTCGGCCCGCGAAATTGCCGAGACTTCCCTGCATATCGCCGGCGACATTTGCGTGTTCACCAACCACAACATCACCATTGAGGAGCAGGACCTCGCCGGCTAAGCCGCTGCCGGGCCGCACAGCCTGCGGCCCCAGCGACTTGCCCGCAACAGAGGACCGTGAATAACCATGTCAATGACTCCCCGCGAAATCGTCCATGAACTCAACCGCCATATCATCGGCCAGGACGATGCCAAGCGCGCCGTGGCCATTGCCCTGCGCAATCGCTGGCGCCGCATGCAGTTGCCTGAAGAACTGCGCGTCGAAGTAACCCCCAAGAACATTCTGATGATCGGCCCGACCGGTGTCGGCAAGACCGAAATCGCCCGTCGCCTGGCCAAGCTCGCCAACGCACCGTTCATCAAGGTCGAAGCCACCAAATTCACCGAGGTGGGTTATGTGGGCCGCGATGTAGAGTCGATCATCCGCGATCTGGCCGATGCCGCGATCAAGCTGCTGCGCGAACAGGAAATCGTCAAGGTGCGTCACCGCGCCGAAGATGCTGCCGAAGAGCGCATCCTCGACGCCCTGCTGCCACCTGCCCGGGTGGGTTTCAACGAAGACCCGGCGCAGAGCAGTGATTCCAACACCCGTCAGTTGTTCCGCAAGCGCCTGCGCGAAGGCCAGCTGGATGACAAGGAAATCGAGATCGAGATCAACGAAGCGGTTGGTGTCGATATCTCCGCGCCGCCCGGCATGGAGGAAATGACCAATCAGCTGCAGAGCCTGTTTGCCAACATGGGCAAGGGCAAGACCAAGAGCCGCAAACTCAAGGTCAAGGAAGCACTCAAACTGGTGCGCGAAGAAGAAGCTGGCCGTCTGGTCAACGAAGAAGAGCTGAAAGCCAAGGCGCTGGAAGCGGTCGAGCAACACGGCATCGTGTTCATCGACGAAATCGACAAGGTTGCCAAGCGCGGTAATTCGGGCGGTGTCGACGTGTCCCGTGAAGGCGTGCAACGCGATCTGCTGCCGCTGATCGAGGGTTGCACCGTGAACACCAAACTGGGCATGGTCAAGACCGACCACATCCTGTTTATCGCGTCGGGTGCGTTCCATTTGAGCAAACCGAGTGATCTGGTCCCCGAGCTGCAAGGCCGTCTGCCGATCCGCGTTGAACTCAAGGCGCTGTCGCCACAGGACTTCGAACGCATCCTCAGCGAGCCGCATGCGTCGCTGACCGAGCAGTACCGTGAGCTGCTCAAGACCGAAGGCCTGAAGATCGAGTTCAAGCCTGAAGGTATCAAGCGTCTGGCCGAGATTGCCTGGCAGGTCAACGAGAAAACCGAGAACATCGGTGCCCGCCGCCTGCATACGCTGCTTGAGCGCCTGCTCGAGGAAGTCTCGTTCAGCGCCGGTGACCTGGCCATCAGCCCTGACGCAGCGCCGATCGAGATCGACGCGGAATACGTCAACAGCCACCTCGGTGATCTGGCGGAAAACGAAGACCTGTCGCGCTATATTCTCTAAGCCACAAGCGGTTGGCATTTCAGGCTGCAAGAGGTTGTTCACTCTTGCAGCTTTTTGCTTCTGCCCGAAGCTTAAAACCCGAGACTGCAGCCATGCCCGCTCTGCCCACTGCCATCCAGTTGCACAAGGCCTCCAAGACCCTGACGCTGAAATACGCGCCGGATGAGGAATACCATTTGCCCGCCGAATTTCTGCGGGTGCACTCCCCTTCTGCCGAGGTTCAGGGCCACGGCCGGCCGATCCTGCAATTCGGCAAACTGGGCGTCGGCCTGACCAAGGTCGAGCCCGCCGGTCAATATGCGCTGAAACTGACCTTCGATGACGGCCATGACAGCGGCCTGTTTACCTGGGAATACCTGTACGAACTGGCCACACGTCAGGCGTCGCTGTGGGAAGACTATGTGCAGGAGCTCGAGAAAGCCGGCAAATCCCGCGACCCTTCCGAGCACGTGGTCAAACTGATGCTCTGATCCGTCTTGCAGGTGCCGGCAAGAACCCCTTCGTGCCCATCGTCATATACAAGTCCGCTTTGGATTCTGGCCGGAGGCCGTGGGAGCGAACTTGTTCGCGAAAGGGGCTGCATGATCGCCGAAAACTCACCCAATGAAACACCATCTTCGTGAAAAACCCCTCTATTCCTATTGGTACTCCGTGGGGTGTGCCGGTCTGGAAGCTCCGCGTCCGGTCCAGAGGGTGAGGTGCAGCGTAGATGTGTGACGCAGAGCGTCACGAAAGGCAT
>NZ_FNJH01000004.1:343643-460501 GCF_900103225.1 Pseudomonas congelans
ATCGTGCCCATGCTCCGCGTGGGCATGCCGTTCTGGACGCTCCGCGTCCGGTCTTCTTTGTGCCGTTTAGCGACAAAAAGCCCGACCTGTGTGGCAGGGCGGGCTTTTTGTTGCAGCCGGTTATCAGGACTGGCTGGCGGGCTTTTCCGATGCGGTCGACGCTGAGGTAGCTGCAGTCGAATTGCTCGCCGACTTGGAGGGTTTGGCAGCCGGCTTTCTTGCCGCTGGTTTTTTCGCTGCTGCAGGCTTGGTCGCGGTGCTGGTTTTGCTGGTGTTCGCGGCCACAGGCTTTTTGCTAGCCTCGACAGGCCTAGCCGCTGCTTTCTTCACAGTCGGCTTGGCCGCGGCCTTGACCAACGGTTTGGCCGCCACAGTGCGCGAGGCTGCCGGTTTGGCTTTCGCGCCCACCAATAGCTCGATCTGCCGGGTCAACTGGTCGACCTTGCTGTGCAGCGCCTGTACTTCACTGCGACTCGGCACACCCAGGCGTGAAATCGCGCTGTTCAGACGCTTGTCGACAGCCTCTTCCAGCTCGTTCCACTTGCCAACCGCGAGGTCTTTCACGTCGTCCACACGGGACTTGGCCGACTTGCTGGTGTTCTTGACGTCATCGAGCTGCTTCTGCGCTTCGACCTTGGTCAGCTTCTCGGCTTTTTCGCCGTCCTTCACCAGCGTCTCGAAAAGCTTGCTGCCGTCATTGCTTATCTTGGAATAGGCGCCCAAACCCGCCAGCCAGATCTGACGAGAGTACTTCTCGACCTCGCCCATCCAGGAGCTGCCATCTTTGTCGGTTTTTTTCTTGCCAGCCATCCTGTTCTCCTTATCGTCCAGACTTGGAACGCCCGAGTCGTTTCGGCACGCAGCGTTCGAGCTTTTTGTCGGCACGACACGTTCAAGCAATACCGGCAGCTCATCGAGCCTGGCAAAGAGCGTGTCTACATCATGTTTAGACGGGATACCGATCCGGTTCAAGGTCTTTGCGACTCGAAGGTCGAACGCGCGCTCGATTCTGTCGATTTGCGCTCATAAAAGAGCGCATGGACATACGGCGGCAAAGAAAAATCAGCAGGACTGCGTACTGCGCTCAGGCAGCGAGCGCCTTGTCCAGAACGCGCTCGACTTCTGTCTTGATCGAACCGCTCATGGCCGACAGGATGAAGTTCAGCTCGATGTTGACGCGGATCAAAGCCTCTTCGACCTCGACCTCGCCCTTGGCCCCCTTGCCCTCCAGTTTTACGGTATCGCCAGCCCATTCGTGAGCCAGTCCGTATCGGGTGGAAAGCTTCTCGACCAGTTGCTCGGCCTTTTCGCGAGCCTTCTCCCGGCCCAGGGCGTGCGGGCGTTCAACGGTTATCTTGGCCATCGGAGGCTTCCTTGATCGTCATGTGAAATGCGGCGCAACTATATACACCCGCCCGCATCCAAGAAAGCGTTGCTGGTGAGCCTTGTCAAGACAAAGCCGGCCTTGGCGATTAGAATGACCCGCACTCTATTCCGGTGAAGCGATATGAACGATCAGCGCAAAGGCAGCGATGCCGAACCTACGACTCACTTCGGTTACAAAAATGTACCGGAAAGCCAGAAGGCAGAAAAAGTCGCTGAGGTTTTCCATTCGGTGGCGGCCAAGTACGACCTGATGAACGACCTGCTGTCCGGCGGCATGCATCGCCTGTGGAAGCGTTTCGCAATCGAGCTGTCCGGCGTCCGCACCGGCAACCGCGTGCTGGACATTGCTGGCGGCACGGGCGATCTGACCCGCAAATTCTCCAACCTGGTCGGTCCGACTGGCCAGGTGGTACTGGCTGACATCAACGCCTCCATGCTCAAGGTCGGCCGTGACCGCCTGCTGGACCTGGGCGTGTCGGGCAACGTCGAGTTCGTCCAGGCAGACGCCGAGAAGCTGCCGTTTCCGGACAACCATTTCGACTGCGTGACCATCGCCTTCGGCCTGCGCAACGTGACGCACAAGGAAGACGCCCTGCGCTCCATGCTGCGCGTGCTCAAGCCGGGTGGTCGCCTGCTGGTGCTGGAGTTCTCCAAGCCGACCAACAAGCTGATGTCCAAGGCCTACGACGCTTACTCGTTCGCATTCATGCCGTTGATGGGCAAGCTGGTCACCAATGACTCGGAAAGCTACCGCTACCTGGCCGAATCGATCCGCATGCACCCCAACCAGGAAACCCTCAAGTCGATGATGGTAGAAGCCGGTTTCGACCGCGTGACCTATCACAACATGACAGCGGGCGTCGTGGCCCTGCATCGCGGTATCAAACCCTGATGTTGCTCAGGGGGCTGCTCGCCAGTATCGAGCACGGCATCAATCGGGTGCTGCGCCTGGACAGCACTGCGCTGCCACGCATGGCACGTCTGTCCGGACGTGTCATTGCGGTGGACTGTCGCGATCCGTCCCTGAAGCTCTTCATCCTGCCCAGCGACGAAGGTTTGCTGCTGGCAGCTGACTGGGCTGCCGACGCTGACTGCACGCTGCGCGCGCCGGCTTCCAGCCTGGTGCGTCTGGCCCTGAGCAAGGACAAGACCGCCGTGCTGCACGGCCCGGATGTCGAACTCGACGGTGACAGCGGCGCACTGCTGGAACTGGTCGGCATTCTTCAGGATCTGGAGCTGGACTGGGAGCACGAACTGTCCAACTGGATCGGCCCGGTGGCCAGCCAGTTGTTCAGCAGCCACCTGCGCAACAGTGGGCGCTGGACGCGGGAAAGCTTCAACAGCCTCAGCCAGAACGTTGCCGACTACCTCAGCGAAGAATCGCGCACGCTGGTGGGCAAACACGAAGCCGAAGCACGATTCGCCGAACTCGATCAGATCAAGCTCGATCTGGAACGCCTCGAGGCGCGCTTTGCCCGCCTTGCCCACTCCCTCAATACCAGCGATAACGCATGAAGCTGCTTGCCGTCCGCCGTCTGTTTCGCATTCAACGTGTCGTTATCCGCTATCGCCTTGATGACCTGTTGTTCGCCCTGCCCCTGCCGTGGTGGATGCTCGCGCTGCGTTTCGTGCTGCCCTGGCGCTGGCTGCCACGGCGCAAATCCGAGCTGAGCCGTGGCGTACGCTTTCGTCTGGCGCTCCAGGACCTGGGGCCGATTTTCATCAAGTTCGGTCAATTGCTGTCCACCCGGCGCGACTTGCTGCCCGAGGACATCGCCGACGAACTGATGCTGCTGCAGGACCGCGTACCGCCGTTCGATCAGCAGTTGGCAATCAAGCTGATCGAAGAACAGCTCGGCGCACGTATCTGTGACGTTTTCAGCCGCTTCGACGAGACGCCGTTGGCATCCGCTTCGGTCGCACAGGTACATGCCGCCTGCCTGAAGACCGGCGAAGAAGTCGTGGTCAAAGTGGTACGCCCCGGCCTCAAGCCGATCATTGGCCAGGATCTGGCGTGGCTGTTCATTCTCGCCCGCACCGCCGAGCGCGTGTCTGCCGATGCGCGCCTGCTGCATCCAGTGCAGGTGGTGATGGATTATGAAAAGACCATCTACGACGAACTCGACCTGCTGCGTGAAGCGGCCAACTCCAGCCAGCTGCGGCGCAACTTCGAAGGCTCGGACCTGCTTTACGTGCCACAAGTCTACTGGGACTGGTGCCGCCCGAAAGTGCTGGTCATGGAGCGTATCTACGGCCTTCAGGTAACCG
Organism: Pseudomonas congelans; assembly: GCF_900103225.1. Lineage (GTDB taxonomy): Bacteria > Pseudomonadota > Gammaproteobacteria > Pseudomonadales > Pseudomonadaceae > Aquipseudomonas > Aquipseudomonas congelans. Next base: position 347,298 of record NZ_FNJH01000004.1, read on the forward strand.
ATCTGGCCGCTCTGGCCGATCAGCGCACCGACATGAAACTGCTTGCCGAGCGCGGTGTGGAGATCTTCTTCACGCAGATATTTCGCGACAGCTTCTTCCACGCCGACATGCACCCCGGCAACATTTTCGTCAGCACGGTCAATCCGTGGGCGCCGAAGTACATTGCCATCGACTGCGGCATCGTCGGCAGCCTGACCCCGGAAGATCAGGATTATCTGGCGCGTAACCTGTTTGCCTTTTTCAAACGTGATTATCGTCGCGTTGCGCAACTGCACATCGATTCGGGCTGGGTGCCGGCAGAGACCAAGCTCAATGAGTTCGAAGCGGCCATCCGCACGGTCTGCGAGCCGATTTTCGAGAAGCCGCTCAAGGATATTTCCTTTGGCCAGGTGCTGATGCGCCTGTTCCAGACCGCACGCCGCTTCAATATGGAAGTCCAGCCGCAACTGGTTCTGCTGCAAAAGACCCTGCTCAACATCGAAGGGCTGGGTCGTCAGTTGTACCCTGATCTGGACCTGTGGAGCACCGCGCAGCCTTATCTGGAGCGCTGGATGCGTGAACGGGTCAGCCCGAAGACCCTGCTGAGCAATCTGCAATCACAGGTCGAGCAACTGCCGCACATCGCAGGCATGACCCGTGATCTGCTGGAGCGCATGTCCCGCCCGCACGCCTCGGATCCGCCGCGCCCGTGGCACGATCGCAAGGACGAGCCGGTCCTGCGGCTGATCGGTGCAGCATTGCTGGTGGGCGGCGCGATACAGGGCTGGGTGATGAGCGAGGCCGCCACCCAGTTGCTGACGCTCACCGCGTGGCCGGCAGCGATCATGCTGATCGCCGGACTGTATCTGATCGTTCGCCGATAGCCAGCAGCGAGTGGCGCTGGCACACTGTTCAATCCGCCGGGCATGAAAGCCGGCTGCCGGAGTAGATATGAAAGACTGGCTGGACGAGATTCACTGGAACAGCGACGGTCTGGTGCCTGCAATCGCTCAGGATCACAAGACCGGCCGGGTATTGATGATGGCCTGGATGAACCGCGAGGCCCTGAGCCTGACGGCATCCGAGAACCGTGCCATCTATTGGTCGCGTTCGCGTGGCAAACTCTGGCGCAAAGGTGAAGAATCGGGTCATGTGCAAAAGCTGCATGAACTGCGCCTGGACTGTGATGCCGACGTCATTATCCTGATGGTCGAGCAGATCGGTGGCATCGCTTGCCATACTGGCCGCGAAAGTTGCTTCTACCGAGTGTATGAAAATTCAGGCTGGAAGACCGTAGACCCGGTTTTGAAAGATCCTGATGCTATTTACCATGCAGGCCATTGAACATGACTGATACGTTGTCCCGTCTGGCCGAAGTGCTGGAATCCCGCAAGGACGCCGCTGCCGACAGTTCCTATGTCGCAAGCCTGTATCACAAGGGCCTGAACAAGATTCTGGAAAAGCTCGGCGAAGAGTCGATCGAAACCATCATCGCGGCCAAGGACGCTGCGGTCAGCGGTGATTGCAGTGACGTGATTTACGAAACCGCTGACCTGTGGTTCCACAGCATGGTGATGCTCGCCGCGCTGGGTCAGCATCCACAGGCCGTGCTCGATGAACTGGACCGCCGATTCGGCTTGTCCGGCCACGCGGAAAAAGCCGCTCGCACGGCAGAGTAACGCTCTCCCCTTTCAAGCTTGAAATCTTTTACGAGGACTGTTTCATGGGTATTTTTGACTGGAAACACTGGATCGTCATCCTGATCGTCGTTGTACTGGTTTTCGGGACCAAGAAACTCAAGGGCCTGGGCAGCGACGTCGGCGAATCGATCAAAGGCTTTCGCAAGGCAATGAATGATGACGACAAGCCAGCCGAACAGCCTGCGCCTCAACCCCAGCAGGCCCAGCCAGCCCCACAGGGCTCGCCGCTGAATCAGCCACACACCATCGACGCTCAGGCGCACAAAGTCGACGAGCCGATCCGCAAAGACCAGGTTTAAGCCCATGTTCGGTATCAGCTTCTCTGAACTGCTGCTCGTTGGCCTGGTTGCCTTGCTGGTACTGGGTCCCGAGCGCCTGCCGGGTGCTGCACGCACCGCAGGCTTATGGATCGGCCGGTTGAAGCGCAGCTTCAATGCGATCAAACAGGAAGTTGAACGTGAAATCGGGGCTGACGAGATTCGTCGGCAGCTGCACAACGAGCACATTCTTTCGCTGGAAGACGAAGCGCGCAAAATGTTCGCGCCCAATCAGCCGCCCGAGAACAGCTCCGAGCAGGCGAACCCGTCGCCAGCACCGGCAGCGGCCGAAGCTGCAAGCCCGGCGCACGATGACGCCGCACACCACGAAATAGGCCCTGCACAACCTGCGGCACCGAAGACCGAGCTGTCGCTGGAGAAAACCGCGAAACCGGCTGACGCCGGCACACCGGTCCCGACGCCTTCCGCCCACGATTCGTCATTGCCACCGCGAGCACCATGAGCGCTGATATCCCGGAAAACGATCAGCAAATGCCGCTGATCTCGCACCTCACCGAGTTGCGTACACGTCTGTTGCGCTGTGTTGCGGCAGTCTTCCTGATTTTCGCCGGCCTGTTCTACTTTACGCAGAAGATATACACACTGGTTTCGGCTCCGCTGCGCGTCTATCTGCCTGAAGGCGCAACGATGATTGCCACCGATGTGGCTTCGCCGTTCATCACGCCGTTCAAGCTGACCATGATGGTCGCGCTGTTTCTGTCCATGCCGGTCATCCTGCATCAGATATGGGGCTTCATCGCGCCGGGTCTGTACAAGCATGAAAAGCGCGTTGCGGTGCCCTTGCTGGTGTCGAGCATCATCCTGTTCTACGCAGGCATGGCGTTTGCCTACTTCCTGGTCTTCCCGCTGATTTTCCACTTCTTCGCCAGCGTGACGCCGGAGGGCGTTTCGATGATGACCGACATCGCCAGCTACCTGGACTTCGTGATGACGTTGTTCTTCGCCTTTGGCGTGGCCTTCGAAATCCCGGTGGCGGTGGTGTTGCTGGTGTGGATCGGCATCGTCGACGTCAAGTACCTGAAGAAGATCCGCCCTTACGTGATTATCGCCTGCTTCGTGGTCGGCATGATCCTGACGCCGCCGGACATCTTCTCGCAAACGCTGCTGGCGGTGCCGATGTGGCTGCTTTTCGAGCTGGGCGTACTGTGCAGCACGATGATCAAGAAGCGTGGCGAACATCCGGACGATGAGGCCGAGGACGCTGACAAGCAGGACCAGCCGCCCGCGACCACACCTTGAACCTGCTGCTGCTTGAGGAAGCCGACTTCATTGCGGCTGACAGGGTGGTCCTGCGTGACCGCCGCCTGAAGCACATGCAGGAGGTGCACCGCGCAGAGGTCGGTGACACTGTGCGGGTGGGCCGTGTCAACGGCCTGCTGGGCAATGCCGAACTGCTACGCCTTGAAGCCCATGAAGCAGAGCTGCGTGTCGAGCTGCAGAGTGCGCCTCCGGCAAAACTGCCGCTTACCCTGTTGCTGGCGTTGCCACGCCCCAAGATGTTACGCCGGGTGTTTCAGACCGTTGCGACCATGGGTGTGCCCAAAGTCATCCTGCTGAACAGTTACAGAGTGGAAAAAAGCTTCTGGCAAACGCCGTTTCTGGAGCCTGACGCCATCCGCGAGCAACTGATTCTGGGCCTGGAACAGGCGCGCGATTCGGTGCTGCCTGAAATCGTGATCGAAAAGCGCTTCAAGCCTTTCGTTGAAGATCGCTTGCCGCAGATCGCGCTCGATACCCTGGGCCTGGTCGGCCATCCCGGTGATTTCCCCGCCTGTCCCCGTGCGGTCACCCAATCGGTCACGCTGGCCATCGGCCCCGAAGGTGGCTGGATACCCTACGAAATCGATCTGTTGCGTCAGTCGGGTTTGCAGCCCGTGCAACTGGGCGAACGCATCCTGCGTGTCGAAACCGCTGTAACGGCCCTTCTTGCCCGTTTGTTCTAAGTTGTTAATGTCGACTCAATCGCTTCAGTTAACCGATAGCTGGCCGATGCAGTCGGATACTTAGGAACAAAAGCCGTCAAGGAGAGATCATGTCTGGTGCGTTATCCAAAAGCCTCGCCAATGCGAGTGTCAGCCTGAAATTGGCGATCGGCTTTGGCCTGGTGCTGTTGATGACGCTGATGATTTCAGCCACCGGCTGGTTCAGCAATCAAGCCCTGATCGATCGTGGTGACCGTGTCACTGCGATTGCAGAGGTCAGTGAGCTGACCCTTCAGTTGCGCATCAACCGTATGAGCTATGAGGTGTTGTACAACGCAGAGACCGCAGCGAAGGTCAGAAGTACACTCGATGAGCTCGACGCTGCACTGCAAACCGCCAAAAACCTGCTGCGATCCCCCGAGAACCTGCAGTTGCTGGACGTCCAGATTCAGGCAACGCGGGACTATCGGCAGTCGTTCGAGGACATGAGCAAGGCGATCGAAACCCGCGAAGCGAGCCGCAGCCAGATGGGCGAAAACGCCGACAAGGCAGTGGATCAGTCCAACAGGATCGAAGCCGAACTGCTCAAGGAAGATAACATTCTGGCCTTCAATGGCATCGTCGGCGTCAGCAAGCTGATTCAGCAGGCGCGCTTTCAGGTACGTGGCTACACCTACAGCGGCCGTCCCGATTTCGAAAAGGACGCCAATAAGGCCATCGATGATGCTGTGACCGGGATCAACACGCTGGCTGGCGACATTTCTTCCAGTTATTCGCCCATGCTGCAGCAGGCCATCGCCGGGCTGAATGGCTACCGCGCGGCTGTGGGCAAGTATCGCGATGCCCAGGCCGCCTCCAGGGCCGCACTGGATAAAATGACCACGCTGGGCGCCAGCATGCTCGCCACCAGCAACGACCTGATTACCCGACAGAACAAGAGCCGCGACGCAGACAGCGCCAAGTCGGTCCAGATGATCATCGCCGCGACCGCGCTGGCAATGGTGCTTGGCATTCTCGCGGCGTGGGTCATCACCCGCCAGATCACCACGCCGCTGCAAGAGACCCTCGAAGTGGTAGAGCGGGTGGCCTCGGGCGACCTGAGCCGCAACCTCAACGTGGACCGCAAGGACGAACTGGGCAAGCTGCAGGCCACGATTCAGCGCATGACGGTCAGCCTGCGGGAACTGGTTGGCGGGATTCGCGATGGCGTCACCCAGATTGCCAGCGCCGCGGAAGAGCTGTCGGCAGTTACCGAGCAGACCAGTGCCGGGGTCAACAGCCAGAAGGTAGAGACCGATCAGGTGGCCACCGCCATGCATGAAATGACGGCAACGGTTCAGGAGGTCGCGCGCAACGCCGAGGAAGCCTCGGAAGCTGCAGTGACGGCGGACCGTCAGGCCCGTGATGGCGAACGGGTGGTCAACGAGGCCATTTCGCAAATCGAACGCCTCGCCTCTGCGGTGAGTAATTCGAGCGAAGCCATGGGCGCGCTGAAACAGGAGAGCGACAAGATCGGCAGCGTGCTGGACGTTATCAAATCGGTCGCCGAACAGACCAACCTGCTGGCCCTCAACGCCGCTATCGAGGCCGCACGCGCCGGTGAGGCCGGTCGGGGCTTTGCGGTGGTTGCCGATGAAGTGCGCAGCCTGGCGCAGCGCACGCAAAAATCCACCGAAGAGATCGAAGCACTGATTGTCCGCCTGCAAAGCGGTACCCAACAGGCTACAACCGTCATGGACAGCAGCCGCGAGCTGAGCACCAGCAGCGTGGAACTGACCCGTCGGGCCGGTGGATCGCTGGAGAACATCACCAAAACCGTTTCGGCGATCCAGGCGATGAATCAGCAGATTGCGGCCGCCGCCGAAGAACAGAGCGCGACCGCGGAAGAGATCAACCGCAGCATCATCAATGTCCGTGACGTGTCCGAGCAGACATCTGCGGCCAGTGAAGAAACCGCGGCTTCCAGCGTAGAACTGGCAAGACTGGGCAACCACCTTCAGGTGCTGGTGAGCCGCTTTACCGTCTGACCTGTCAGGGCAAAGCCCGCGCGAGTACACGGCGCGGGCCATTTCTTTCGACAAAATGTGACACCTTTCACCCCTCCTTGGTGCTCGGAAATCTCCTACGACCTTCTCAGGTCACGCAATGAATCGCCACGCCGATGCGCTCACAACGCACGTCCCGGCTGGCTGGAGCGTGCTTTTGTTCGCTCATTGCAGGAGATTCCAATGTTCCGACTGACCAATCAAGCGCTCGGCAATATGAACGTCAGGGTCAAACTTTCCCTGGGCTTCGGCCTGGTGCTGTTATTGACGCTGATCATCGCACTGACAGGCTGGCATGGCCTGAACACCATGATCGACCGCTCGGAGTCGCTCTCGGACATCGCCCAGCTCAACGGCCTGACCAAAGACCTGCGTGCCGAGCGAATCACCGACCGCGTCGAAAATACCGCGCAGAGCACAGCGCTGGTGACCGAAAAACTAAACGAAATGAAAACCCAGCTCACCCGGCTGCACAGGCTGAGTGATGAGCAGGCAACCGTCACACTGCTCAACGGGCAGTTCGAGACGCTCAACAGGATCGAAAAGGTCTTCGCCAACGTTCGCAGCAACAGACAAACGCGCGACCAGATCCGGACGCGCCTGGAGCAGACGTCCGAACAAGCCCTGCAAGCCATCGCGCAGGTTGAGGTAGAGGTGCTCAAGAGTGTCAGCCAGGAACAGGACAGCAGCGAGCGGATGGAGGAGTTCACCAATATTTCCCAACTGAGGCAGCAGGTCCAGACCGCTCGTTATCAGGTGCAGACGTATACCTTCACCACTAAGGACGCGGATGAAAGCGCAGCCATTGCAGCCATCGACGAAGCGCTCAAGGAAATCGGGCAGATCGCTCAGGACCAGGACGGCGAAAGCTTTCAGGGCCTGACACCGGCCACCACTGCTCTGCAGAGTTATCGGGAACGGCTTGGCGAGTTCAAGCAGATACAGACCAAGTCCGAAGCGGATCAGGAAATCATGGAAGGTCTTGGCGCAACGCTGCTGGACTCCGTCGCTGCGTTGAATCGCCTGCAGAACGCCCAGCGTGACAGCGAGGCAGCCAACTCCAGCGCCATGCTGGGCAGTGTGGCAGGCCTGGCGTTACTGTTCGGGTTGCTGGCTGCCTGGATCATGACCCGGCAGATCACCGTGCCCTTGCAGCAGACACTGAGCAGCGCAGCACGCATTGCTCAGGGCGATCTGAGCCATGACATACCGGTCACGCGGCGTGACGAGATGGGGCAGTTGCAAGGCAGCATGCAGACTATGACCGTCAGCCTGCGTCAACTGGTGGGCGGCATAAGCGAGGGGATATCACAGATCGCCAGCGCGGCCGAGCAGCTCTCGGCAGTGACCAAGCAGACCTGCACCGGGGTCAACAGCCAGAAAGACGAAACCGACCAGGTGGCCACGGCCATGAATGAAATGGCCGCGACGGTGCAAGAGGTCGCTCGCAATGCGCAAGCGGCTTCCCAGGCGGCCTCGCAGGCAGATCAACAGGCGCGCAGCGGCGATGAAGTGGTCGGGCAGGCAATCATTCAGATCGAACAACTGGCTCGCGAAGTATTGAACTCTACCCAGTCGATGAATGCGCTCAAGCAGGAAAGCAACAAGATCGTCGGTGTTCTTGACGTGATCAAGTCCGTTTCCCAGCAAACCAATCTGCTGGCCCTCAATGCGGCGATTGAGGCAGCCCGCGCCGGAGAGGCCGGACGCGGCTTCGCGGTGGTTGCCGATGAAGTCCGTGGTCTGGCGCAACGCACGCAAAAGTCCACCGAGGAAATCGAAGAGCTGATCGCCGCCCTGCAAACCGGGACACAACAGGTCGCAGCCACCCTGGATAGCAGCCGTACCCTGACTGATAACACGGTAGAACTGAGCCGCCGCGCGGGAGGCGCACTGGAGCAGATCACCCGCACCGTGGCGACGATCCAGCACATGAACGAACAGATCGCTACCGCCAGCGAGGAACAGAGCGTGGTCGCCGAACAGATCAACCGTAACGTCATCAGCGTGCGTGACATCTCCGAACAGACCGCTGCAGCCAGCGAGCAAACCGCCGCTTCCAGCGTCGAACTCGCGAGGCTGGGAACGCACCTGCAGACACTGGTGGGGAAATTCAGGGTGGGTTGATAGATCTGCGACGCAAGGATTCCGACGCTGGAGCGCTTGGCGTTATACACCAGCCTGCTTTTGATTCTGCCCAACGGGCGTAGGAGCGGACTTGTCCGCGAAGGGGCCGCCAAGCTTTCCGAACATGCATCGCCTGAACGACCGTCTTCGCGAACAAGTTCGCTCCTACCCCTCGGGCAGGAGGCCGTTTTTGATTCTGCCCAACGGGCGTAGAAGCGGACTTGTCCGCGAAGGGGCCGTTAAGGTTTCCAAAAATGTATCGCCTGAGCGACCGTCTTCGCGAACAAGTTCGCTCCTACCCCTCGCTTGCGTGGGTCTTTGCCAAAAGACGCAATAAAAAAGCCCCTGACGCCATAGACGTCAGGGGCTCTTTTCGTAGCCGGAAGGTCTTAGACCTGGACCGGCTCCGACGTTTTACCTACAGGCTGCAAAGGCAGCAAGGGCGCATGTGGGTCAGCTTCGATGGAAGCTCTCCACGCGGCCAGCCACTCTTCGTGACCTTCGCTCCAGACACGCTCGTGCAAGCGGCCAAGGGCAACCGGGTCGCTCAGCAGCATCAGGCGTTCCTGATTGCCGAGTTTTGCCGGACCGACCTTGAGTGCCTGATCGACACGCTCCATACGCACCACTTCAATCGGCTGAGCCTGACGGTGACGCGACGTGGCAAGGGCGCAGGCCAAGGCGTTCTGTCGAGGGTCGACCACAGCCCGGATGAAGCCCTGTTTCAGGGCATGCCAGCGGTTCTCGTAGGTGTACTGATCCGTCGAGATCAGCTCTTGCGGCGGCTCGAACTCTTCAGGAATCAGGAAGAACTTCTCGTCACGCGCCTTGACGCCCAGATTGGTACGGCTGGAAATCACCGACACCGGAATCGACAGCATCAACGACACCACGATCGGTGCAAGCCACCACAGGAAGCTCGGGTTCAGCCAGAACACCAGCAATGCCCAGCACGCGCCCAACAGGGTTTGCGGACCGTGGCGCTTCACAGCCTCGATCCACGGCGTGGAGTCATCGTCGCGTTGCGGCGAGTTCCAGGTCGCGGCCCAGCCCAGGAAAGCGGCCAGTACGAAGCGTGTGTGGAACAGCATGCGCACCGGAGCCAGCAGCACCGAGAAGAGCATTTCCAGCAGCATCGAAACGGTGACCTTGAACTTGCCACCGAAGCCTTTCGCGCCCTTGGCCCAGATCAGAATGACGCTGAGCAGTTTAGGCAGGAACAGCAGGACGATGGTGGTCGAGAACAACGCAACAGCTTTTTCCGGGTGCCATTGTGGCCACAGCGGATACAGCTGACGCGGTTCAAGGAAGTAGGTCGGCTCCATCAGCGTGTTCACTGCCAGCAAGGCCGTGGACAGCACGAGGAAGAAGAACCACAACGGCGCCGACAGGTAAGACATCACACCGGTCAGGAACACCGCACGGTGAACCGGGTGCATGCCCTTGACCAGGAACAGCCTGAAGTTCATCAGGTTGCCGTGGCACCAGCGACGGTCACGCTTGAGTTCGTCCAGCAGGTTGGGCGGCAACTCTTCGTAACTGCCTGGCAGGTCATAGGCAATCCACACGCCCCAGCCGGCACGGCGCATCAGCGCAGCTTCGACGAAGTCATGGGAGAGAATCGCACCAGCGAAAGCGCCTTTGCCGGGCAACGGCGCCAAGGCGCAGTGCTCGATGAAAGGCTTCATGCGGATGATCGCGTTGTGACCCCAGTAGTGGGATTCACCCAGCTGCCAGAAGTGCAGACCGGCGGTGAACAGCGGACCATAGACCCGGGTAGCGAACTGCTGCATGCGTGCATACAGCGTGTCCATGCCCGACGCACGTGGCGCGGTCTGGATGATACCGGCGTCCGGCGTGGCTTCCATCAGGCGAACCAGACTGGTCAGACACTCACCGCTCATGACGCTGTCGGCGTCCAGCACGACCATGTAGCGGTAGTCACCGCCCCAGCGCCGGCAGAAGTCGTCGAGGTTGCCGCTTTTGCGTTTTACGCGACGGCGACGGCGACGATAGAAGATCTTGCCGAAGCCTTTGGTCTCGCGGCACACGTCCAGCCACGCCTGTTGCTCGGCAACAGCGATGTCGGTTTCGTTGGTGTCACTGAGCACGAAGAAATCGAAACGATCCAGGTCACCCGTGGCAGCCACCGATTCGAACGTGGCGCGCAGACCGGCGAAAACCCGGGGCACGTCCTCGTTGCAGATCGGCATGACCAGCGCAGTACGTGCGCCCTTTTCGATCGGCTCATTGCCAGCACTGGCACCCGAGATGCGGTATTTGTCACGACCGGTGAGCAGCTCCAGGAAGCCCATCAGCGCGGTCCAGAAACCGGCCGATACCCAGCAGAACAGAATCCCGAACAGCAACAGAATACTGGTCTGCAAGGCATAAGGCATGACCTGCAAGGCGGTCTGCACAAAGGTCTGACGGGTGATTTCGTCGAGCGAAACCAGCGACCAGCCCTGATACGGCAGGATACCCTTCATGTACCAGCCAGCCACGATCGTCTGACCCAGCATGAGGATCAGCAGGATGTAGCGACGGATCGAACCGACGGTGCGCCAGCGCGCCTTCGGCAGATCACGCGGAAGATCATCATGCTCGGGCTTGGGCGGGTTGCCCTTGCCGGTCAGGCGACGCCAGCCGCGCACCAGAATGTTGGTGCGCCATGGCTCTGGCACGACCTTGGTCCGGCGAATCGGCGGTGTAGCCTTCAGGCACAGGCGACCGCTGGCGTCGACGCCGAGCATCTCGGCGTCCTCCAGCTGATCTGCGGTGGTCAGCGTCAGACGACGACCCACCGAAGCCTGAGCGGCCTCGGCAGGGTCATTGACCGGCTGCGCGGACAGTCGCTCATGCAACTCGGCGAAGGTCGTGCAGCCGGCAAGTTCTGCCCGCTGCTCGTCGCTCATCGGTAAATGCGCCAGGTACTCGTTCAGAGACATTGGCACCGGTAGAGAATTACTCATCGCTCGGCAACTGATAGCTCCAGGTCTCGGTCATGACTTGCAACGTCTTGGCCGGTTCCGGATGGGTGGGTGCTGCCTCGGTTTCAGGCTGCTGAATTTCCTTACCGTCCTTGTCCTTGGCTACGTCAGCCTTGGATGCGTCGGCTTTGCCTGCATCGGCCTTGGCGACTTCGCCTTTGCCTTTTGCTGCGTCAGCCTTGCCAGCTTCAGGCTTGGCGGTCTCCGGCTTGACAGCTTCCGGCTTCGGCGCGTCGGCCTTGGCGATTTCTACCTGGTCGTTGGCGGACTCCTTGGCGACTGCCGGCTTGGCAGCTTCCTTGGCAGCGGCCTTCTTCTCTTCGGCTTTGTCAGCCACGAGCAGCGCAGGTTCCTTGCCCGGTTCGGCAGGGATTTCACGCAACAGGTAGGCACGCATTTCGGTCGGCTTGCTGGAGTCCTTGACCTTCACCCGCAGGGTCAGGCGGTAGCCTTTGGTGACCGGGTTGTAGCGCAGGTTGTTTTCCACCAGCTCGACGTTGTCGTCAGTGGTCACCTGGCTGCGAATGGTCTTGTCTTCCGGCAGTGCGGCCAGAACCGGGCCCACGAAGTCGACCAGGAAGGCAAGGCTGCCGTCCGGCTGACGGATCAGGTTGGACTGACGCACGTCACCGATGGAGCGTTGAGTCTGTTTGACCCAGCCCAGATCCGGCGAGTGAATCGAGTTTTCCTGCATGGTCCAGTGCAGACGGTAGTCGAACGCCATCTCCTGGCCAGGCTCTGCCAGCGTTTCAGGCTTCCAGTAGGCCACGATGTTGTCGTTGGTCTCGTCGGCAGTCGGAATTTCGACCAGCTCGACAGTCCCTTTACCCCAATCGCCCTTCGGCTCGATCCAGGCACTTGGGCGCTTGTCGTAACGGTCATCCAGGTCTTCGTACTGGCTGAAGTCGCGGCCACGTTGCAGCAGACCGAAACCACGCGGGTTCTCGACCGAGAAGCTGCTGATGGACAGATGTTTAGGGTTGTTCAGCGGACGCCACAGCCACTCACCATTGGCTGCCTGAATCGACAGACCGCTGGAATCGTGCAGTTCGCGACGGTAGTTAGGCACACGCGAAGGCTGGTTGGCGCCGAACAGGAACATGCTGGTCAGAGGAGCAACGCCCAGCTTGTTGACCTTGTCACGCAGGAACATGCGCGACTTCACGTCAACCAGGGTGTTGGTACCCGGACGCAGGGTCAGCTGATAGGCACCGGTGGCACGCGGCGAGTCGAGCAGTGCGAAGATCACCAGATGGTTGTCATCCGGGCCTGGCTTCTCGATCCAGAATTCCTTGAAGCGCGGAAATTCTTCACCGGACGGCGATGCAGTGTCGATCGCCATGCCGCGCGCGGAAAGGCCATAAACCTGACCCTTGCCGATCACGCGGAAGTAGCTCGCGCCCAGCATGGTCATGATTTCGTCCTGCTTGTCATCCTTGTTGATCGGATACAGGACACGGAAACCGGCATAACCCAGTTTCTCGGTGGATTTCGGGTCGATCTTCAGATCGCCGAAATCAAAACGATTCGGGTCGTACTTGATCTCGTCGACGCTGGTCGCGGTCACTTCGTTGATCTTGACCGGCGTATCGAAGTGCATGCCCTGGTGGTAGAAAGACACTTTGAACGGAGTCTTTTCACCCGCCCATTCGGCTTTGTCATCACGGAAGCGGATCTTCTGATAATCGGCGAACTTCATGTCGCGCAGCTCGTTCGGCAGATTGCTCCTCGGAGCCTCGAACTTCTGCCCGGCCATTTCTTTGGCCTTCGCCGCTACATCATCAAGGTTGAACGCCCATAGCTGACCTGCACTGAACAGGCATACAAGGGCCGAGCTTGCCAGAAGTGCACTACGCAACCGCTTGACAGGTGTCTTTGGAGCATCACAGGGACTAACAATCACGAGCAACCCTCGCCGAAAAACAGATGAAAAAACCAACGGCCAGCTATCAATGCCGGGTTGGCGAGCATTGTTCCGACTCCGAATGGGCTTAATGATTCCCCAACCAGGTGTCAGAACCGCTTTTGTCATACCAAATGGACCGACAGTGTCGATCCCAGTAGCGCGCGATTATCCAGTAGCGCGCGCCACAACGCATCAGGTATGACAAAGAAATTTATCCCCGCAAGACAGATGAATTCAGGGGAACAACATGAAATCGTAGCTTATGTATCAAACAAAAATGTAACCGGGCCATCATTTATCAGGTGCACCTGCATGTCTGCACCAAACTGGCCCGCAGCTACCGTGGGATGCGCGATTCTGGCCTGACTCAACAGATAGTAGAACAGCTCGGCACCCAGCGCTGGAGGTGCGGCTTTAGAGAAGCCCGCACGCAACCCGCTTTTGGTGTCCGCAGCCAGCGTGAACTGGGAAACCAGCAACAAGCCGCCCCCCACCTCGCGCAAAGACAGATTCATCTTGCCCTCGGCATCGCTGAACACTCGATAATTGAGCAACTTGTGCAGCAACTTATCGGCACTGGCGCGGGTGTCTTGAGGTTCTATTCCCACCAATACCAATATGCCCTGTTCAATAGCACCGACAACCTCGGTGCCCACCTCGACGCGCGCATTCCGCACGCGCTGCAACAAACCTTTCATAGATGCCTTTCCGGTTTCAAAACCAATACCGAATGACTGTCACGCCTCTTCGGGCGGCAGGTCGAGCAGGTTGCGCGCAACTTCTGCAGCAGCCCGCACCAGCGCGTCGGCGATACCCGGTTCGGCTGCCGAATGTCCGGCCTCGCGAATCACCTGCAGCTCACTGCCAGGCCAGTTCTGGTGCAGCTCCCACGCATTATCCAGCGGACAGATGACATCGTAACGACCGTGGACGATGATTGCCGGCAGGTGCGCGATCTTCGGCATGTCGCGAATCAGCTGGTTGTCTTCCAGAAAGGCGTTGTTCATGAAGTAGTGGCATTCGATACGCGCGATAGACAGCGCACGGTGCGGCTCGGCGAAGCGATCGACCACTTGTGGATTGGGGCGCAAGGTTGCGCAACGCCCTTCCCAGGTAGACCAGGCCTTGGCGGCGTGCATCTGAGCGATCTGATCCGGACCGGTGAGTCGCTTGTGGAAGGCGGCCAGAATGTTGTCACGCTCGTCCAGCGGGATCGGCGCGACATAATCCTGCCAATAGTCCGGGAACAGTCGGCTGGCGCCCGCCTGATAGAACCAGTCGATTTCCTGCTGACGGGCCAGGAATACGCCACGCAGGATCAGCGCGTGCACGCGATCGGGATGGGTCTGTGCATAGGCCAGGGCGAGGGTCGACCCCCACGAACCGCCGAACAACACCCATTTATCGATCCCGAGGTGCTCGCGAATCGCTTCAAGGTCTTCCACCAGTTTCCAGGTGGTGTTGTTTTCAAGGCTCGCGTGCGGTGTGGAACGCCCGCAGCCGCGCTGGTCGAACGTGACGATGCGATACAGGTTGGGATCGAAATAGCAGCGACTGTGCGCATCGCATCCCGATCCCGGGCCGCCGTGGATGAACACCACCGGCAATCCTTCTGGCGAGCCACTTTCATCGACGTAAAGCACATGCGGTTGTTCCACGGCCAGATCGTGCCGGGCGTAGGGTTTGATCTGCGGGTACAAAGTCTGCATAAGTGCTCCATAAGTCCAGTTCAGAGGCTTCTATCATTCTGCCGTGGGGCATCATAAACCCGAAACGAAGAATCAGCATGCTGCACGTCATTGATCAGGATGGAACGAACGATGCAAGCGTTTTGCCAATTTCAACGGTCCGCGAACCAGAGCTGTTGCGCTGGGTCGAAGCGAGAGCTGCACCGACAATTATTTCTCTTTTTTTCAGGAAATAATTGACGACACGCCTACAGTCTAAGAATCCCGTTTTCCATTCGTCAGACTACTTGAGGTTTTACCGATGTCTCAGGAACCACTTGTTCGTGACGCTGATGTGGCCGCTTTCCGCGCCGCTGTGCTCGCCAAACTCACCTATTCGGTGGGCAAGGACCCCGACCATGCGTTTGAGCATGACTGGTTTGAAGCTGTTGCCCTTGCCGCCCGCGACCATATGGTCGAACACTGGATGGACCATACGCGGCAGATCTATCGCAAGGTTCAGAAGCGCGTTTACTACCTGTCTCTCGAATTCCTGATAGGCAGGCTGCTGTACGACAGCCTCAGCAACCTCGGCCTGCTCGAAGTCGCTCGCGAGGCGCTGACCGAGCTGGGCGTAGACATCGAGCGCATCCGCCTGCTTGAACCGGATGCGGCGCTGGGTAACGGCGGTCTGGGTCGTCTGGCCGCGTGCTTCATGGAAAGCATGTCGACCCTGGGCATCGCGGGTCACGGTTACGGCATTCGTTACGAGCACGGCCTGTTTCGTCAGGGCATCGTCGATGGCTGGCAGCAGGAGCAGACCGAGAACTGGCTGGACTTCGGTAACCCATGGGAATTCGAACGCCCTGAGGTGGTGTACTCCATCGGCTTCGGCGGCAGTGTCGACACTGTCCCGACCGACGCCGGCGACTCGCGCCAGGTGTGGCGTCCGGGCGAGACCGTTCGGGCCATCGCCTATGACACCCCGGTGGTGGGCTGGCGCGGCAAGAGCGTCAACACGCTGCGCTTGTGGCGCGCCCGTGCAGTAGAAGACCTGCACCTGGAACGCTTCAATGCCGGCGACCACTTCGGCGCGGTTGCCGAAGTGGTGCGCGCAGAAAGTATTTCCCGCGTGCTTTACCCGAACGATGCGACCGAAGCGGGTCAGGAACTGCGCCTGCGTCAGGAATACTTTTTCGTTTCCGCGTCGCTGCAGGACTTGCTGCGCCGCCATCTGAACCAGCACGCCACGCTGACGGACCTGTCCGAGCACGCGGCGATCCAGATGAACGATACGCACCCCTCGATCGCCGTGGCCGAGCTGATGCGCCAGTTGATCGATAACCACAACATCCCGTGGGACACCGCCTGGAAAATCACCGTCGGCACGCTTGGCTACACCAACCACACCCTGCTGCCTGAAGCACTGGAAACCTGGTCGGTAGGCCTGATGGAGCGGATGCTGCCGCGCCACATGCAGATCATCTACCTGATCAACGCACAGCACATCGACACACTGCGCGCCAAAGGCGTCGATGACGTCAACGTGCTGCGTGCCGTATCGCTGATCGAAGAAGACAACGGTCGCCGGGTACGCATGGGCAACCTGGCATTCCTAGGCTCGCACAGCGTCAACGGCGTTTCGGCGCTGCACACCCAGCTGATGCGCAAGACCGTGTTCGCCGAGCTGCACAAGATCTATCCGGAACGGATCAACAACAAGACCAACGGCATCACCTTCCGCCGCTGGCTGTTCCAGGCCAACCCGAAGCTGACCGAGATGCTTGTCGAGTCGCTCGGCGAGGATGTTCTGGACAACGCCGAGACGCGCCTCAAGGAGCTCGAGCCGTTCGCCGAGAAGTCGTCGTTCCGCAAGCAGATGGCCGATCAGCGCCTGCACAGCAAACGCGCGCTGGCGGCGATCATTCACGAGCGCCTGGGCATTGCCGTCAACCCTGCCGCGATGTTCGACGTGCAGGTCAAGCGGATTCACGAATACAAACGCCAGTTGCTGAACCTGTTCCACACCGTCGCCCTGTATCAGGCCATTCGGGCCGAGCCGGGTACCGATTGGGTGCCAAGGGTGAAGATCTTCGCCGGCAAGGCGGCGGCCAGCTATCACTCGGCCAAACTGATCATCAAGCTGACCAACGACATCGCGCGGACCGTGAACAACGATCCGACCGTACGCGGTCTGCTGAAAGTGGTGTTCATGCCCAACTACAACGTCAGCCTGGCGGAGAGCATCATTCCGGCGGCCGACCTGTCCGAGCAGATTTCCACCGCAGGCCTGGAGGCATCCGGCACCAGTAACATGAAGTTCGGCCTCAACGGCGCACTGACCATCGGTACGCTGGACGGTGCCAACGTGGAAATGAGCGAGCAGGTCGGGCTTGAGCACATGTTCATCTTCGGCATGTCTTCGCAACAGGTCGAAGCCCGCAAGCAGGCGGGTGAGTTCAGCGCGCATGACGACGTGGCCGCCTCCGGACGTTTGAACGATGTGCTGCAGGCGATCCGTGGCGGTGTGTTTTCGCCGGATGATCCGAACCGTTATGTGGGCCTGATCGATCAGTTGCTGGCGTATGACCGCTTCCTGGTCTGCGCTGACTTCGACTCGTACTGGGCGGCCCAGGCCAAGGTCGAAGAGCGCTGGCACGACTCGAAGGAATGGTGGCGCTCGGCGGTCCTTAACACTGCACGCATGGGCTGGTTCTCCTCGGACCGGACCATCCGCGAGTACGCCGGAGACATCTGGAAGGCGCTGGACTGACCTCAGGGCCTGAACAGACTCAAAAACCCTGTGGGAGCGAGCTTGCTCGCGAAGAGGCCGGTACTGCCTCAGAAAGAAGGCGCTGGAAACAGCGCCTTCTCAAGCAATGCGGACCGCAGCCACGGTCACACCCACACTGATCTGTGTTCTGCTTGTTACTCTGAATCCCACCGGACTTCGCGCAGGTGTAGACACTTGCGCGTTACATAACCAGCCCTGTGTACCGCTCAAAACATTACAAGCGATGTCCGCCAGCCCCTATATACTGCGCCTGATAAACCTTCACACACCGAAAAGGATGTCGTCGCGTGCTTTGGATTTGTCTGGTGGTGGGCGGTGCGCTGTTGGGCTACTCGCTCAGTTATGACGAGTGGGCAGGCACGCTGATTGGTGCTGTCATGGGCTGGGTTTTCTGGGCTGGCATTCGCGTGCGCCTGCTTGGCAGACAATCCGCTGATCAGCTGCAGCAACTGCTCGCAACCCGCGAATCCCTCGATCTCCTTCAGCAGCGCCTCAGTGTACTCGAACGTCAGTCCGCGCCCGGCGTGCCGCCTGCGCAGGACCCTGCACCGCTTCCCCTCGATGCGATCATTGTCGAAGCACCCACCGACGGCCCCGAACTGATCTGGGACCTGCCGGGCGAAGCGCCCCAGGCGGCAACGCCTGTCGAGCCCGCCCCGCAGATACACCAGCCAACCAGGACAGCAAAACCCAATCTGCTGGACAGCGCGATCAATGCCGCAAAAGACTGGCTGCTGGGCGGTAATACAGTGCTGCGCGTGGGTGTCGTGGTGCTGTTCCTCGGCCTGGCGTTTTTGCTGCGCTATGCCACCGAGGGCATGGTCGTGCCGCTTGAAGCGCGCTACGCCGCAGTCGCCGCCAGTGCGCTGGCCCTGCTCGGTCTGGGCTGGTGGCTGCGGATGCGCAACGGCCCTTACGCCCTGATGCTGCAAGGCGCTGGCGTGGGGGTGCTGTACCTGACTGTCTTCGCCGCGATGAAACTGCATACCCTGCTGGACCCGACGCCGGGCTTTGCGCTGCTGGTGGCGATTACCAGCTTTTCAGCCATCCTGGCGCTGACGCAGAATTCACTGGCCCTCGCCTGCGCCGCTGCGCTGGGCGGCTTCGCGGCGCCGTTGCTGGCCTCGACCGGTCAAGGCAGTCATATCTCGCTGTTCAGTTACTTTGCCCTGCTCAATGCGGGCATCATCGCCATCGCCTGGTTCAAAGCCTGGCGCATCCTCAACCTGATCGGCTTCTTCGGCACCTTCGGCATCGGCTTTGCCTGGGGACTCCAGGCCTACACACCCGCCTTGTTCTGGAGCACCGAGCCCTTTCTGGTTGTGTTCTTCCTGATGTATCTGGCGATCGGCCTGCTGTTTGCCCGCCGCAAACTGCTGGAACTGGACAGCGCGCCGCCCGACCACACTCGCGAAGCCATGCTGCGCTGGGCTGCGCGCCAGGGCGATTACGTCGACGGCACGTTGTTGCTTGGCACGCCGATAGTCGGGTTCGGCCTGCAATATGCGCTGGTCGAGCATCTGGAATTCGGCGCTGCGTTCAGCGCGCTTGCGCTCGGCCTGATCTACATGGCGCTGGCACGCTGGCTGGCAGCACGTGCACCAGGCCAAACCGCCCTGCTGATGGAAACCTGCCTGGCGCTGGGCGTGGTGTTTGCCACGCTGGCGATCCCGCTGGGCCTGGGTTCGCAGTGGACGACGAGTGCGTGGGCCGTGGAAGGCGCGGCGATTTTCTGGCTGGGTCTGCGTCAGCAGCGCAGGCTGGCACAGGCTTTCGGCCTGCTGCTGCAACTGGGCGCCAGCGCGATCCTGATCAGCGGCGGCACCGACAGCTCGGGACAAGCCTTTGCCAATGATTACTGGACGCCGATGATCCTGGCGGTCGCAGCCATGGTCAGTGCCTGGTGCGTGTTCCGCCTCGATTCGCTGAGCCTCATCGATCAGCGCACCGCTCGAACGCTGCTGGTCATCTGGGGCGCGTTCTGGTGGATGGTCTCGCTGACCAGCGCTGTGATGCTGCACGCGCCAGAGGCCTATCTGGCTGCAGCGTTTTTGCTAGCCCTAGCACTAAGCGTGGCGCTCTGGGCCGCAATCGCCATCCGTTTGCGCTGGCCGGATCTGGCCGCGCTGTGCAGCGTACTGACGCCACTCAGCGCCGTTTTGCTGATGATCTCGGTGGACCTGCACAACCATCCCGCAGGCCGCCTGGGCTGGCTGGCGTGGCTGGTGGTGTTCGCCGTGCATCTGCTGACCCTGCGCTATCTGACCGGCATGCAATCCATCCTTGCCCGACGCGTCGCTCACACTGTGGGCTGCCTGCTGATCATCACCGTACTGGCACTGGAACTGCGCTTCGGCCTGCTGCAACTGTCCGAACATTACAACGCCTGGCGCTGGCTGGGCTGGGCGATTCTGCCGAGCCTGTTCCTGCTGGCGATGAGCTCGACACGCCAATGGCCGTGGCCGGTCACAGCCTGCCCCGAGGCCTATCATCTCGGTGCCGCTGCGCCGCTGGCAATGTTGATGCTGGCGTGGTTCTGGCTGGCGAATACCTTCAGCGACGGCGCGGCGGATCCGCTGCCGTACATCCCGCTGCTCAACCCGCTGGAAATCGGTTTGCTATTGTCACTGGCAGGTGTCTGCCTGTGGCTGCGCAGGCATGTCGTACGCCTTGGTAACGCAGTCTTGCTGGTGGCTGGCGCGTCGCTGTTCGCGCTGGTCACGGCCATGGTCATGCGCACAGCGCATCATTGGGCTGATGTACCGTGGAACACCGGGGCGCTGCTCGACTCGATGCGCGTCCAGGCCGGGTTGTCGATAGTCTGGACACTGATGGCACTGGCCTTGATGATCGGCGGTCACATGCGCTCCAACCGCCAGCTGTGGCTGGGCGGCGCAGCGTTGATCGGGGTGGTGGTGGTCAAGCTGTTCTTCGTCGAGCTGAGCAATCGCGGCGGCATGGAGCGCATTGTCTCGTTCATCGGTGTTGGCATTTTGCTATTGGTGGTGGGATATTTCGCACCCTTACCGCCGAAACTCTCTGTCACAGAGGTCGGCGAAGAACCCGGCCCAGGCTCGACTGCCGCGCCGGAAACGCTATGAGGAAACCGTTCTTGAGTCATCCTGCCATGAAGATCGCCGTGCTTGGCCTGGCCTTGTGCACGGCGATAACCGCCCTCGCTCAGGACAAACCGGCGGACTTTGCCAGCCAGACGCCCTTGAGCCTGAGAGGCGAAGGGCCGTGGTATCGCATCGAGTTGCCGCTTGCCGTCCAGTTGAATGCGCGGCAAACCGATCTGAGCGATGTACGCGTGTTCAATGCCGAGGGCCAGCCGCAGGCTTACTCGATCAGGCCACGCCAGCCCGCGCCCGAACAGGAGCCAGCGCCGATCGAGGTCAACTGGTTCGCCCTGTACAGCACACAGGAGGCAGGCGACGCCGCGCCGGTCATCCGTATCGAACGCTCCAGCAACGGCAGCGTGATCGAGGTCCAGCCACAAAGCGATATCGAAGCGGGCGAAGAAGTGCTGCGCGGCTGGCTGCTGGACACCAGCGCAATCAAGGCGCCGCTGGAACAGTTGGTCATCGACTGGAGCACCGAGCGGGAGGGCTTCCAGAATTTCAGCATCGAAGCCAGTGACGACCTGCAGCACTGGCGCAACTGGGGCGAAGGCCAGGTTGCACGGCTGTCGTTTGCCGACGAAGTGGTCGAACAGCGTGAAGTCGGCCTGCCCGGCCAGAGCGCCCGCTATCTGCGCCTGCTGTGGCGCTCCCCGCACAGTGCGCCGCTGCTGATCTCTGCACACCTGCTGAGTGCCAGCAGCGACACTCCAGCCACGCCGCTGACCTGGTCGCCACCGGTCAAGGGCAGCGTCGAAAGCCCCAACGAGTATGTCTGGCAACTGCCGACCGGCTTGCCGATAGGCCGCGTCAAGGTCGACATTACCCAGCCCAACAGCCTGGCACCGGCGACACTATACGGCCGGCTCGATGCCGGGCAGCCCTGGCAGCCGATCAGCAGCGGCCTGCTGTATCGGTTGTCGCAGAACAACAGCGACGTCTTGCAGGACCAGCTGCAACTGTCCGGGCGCATCGTTCAGCAGCTCAAGCTGGTGGTGGATGATCGCGGCGGCGGACTGGGCAGTGAAGCGCCGCAGTTGAGTGTGGCCGTGCCAGCCACGGAGGTGGTGTTCCTGGCACGCGGTAACGGGCCATTCACCCTGGCAATCGGCAACCCGACGGTCAAGGCTGCAAACCTGTCGCTGGCCACCCTGATTCCTGATCTGAGTCCGGAAAAACTCGCCACCCTTGGCACAGCGAGCCCAGCAACGGCCAGCGTGGCCAACATGGCGGCGGCGCCGATGGTCGTGTCACAAGGCACCGACTTCAAACGCCTGGGGCTATGGGCCGTGTTGCTGCTTGGCGTGGTGTTCCTCGGCTGGATGGCGTTCAGCACGCTGCGCGCTGCAAAACGCTGAAACAGGCGGCCTGTCAGGCGCGGTTCGCCTGACATCTGAACTGAAACAGTCATAAGCCAGTCTCATAGCAGTATTACGTCGCCACTCGCGTTAAACTGCGCGGGTTTTCATACCCCCCTATTTTCGGAGCTATCCATGTCCCGCGTTACACTAAGTCGTTACTTGATTGAGCAGACTCGCAGCAACAACACCCCTGCCGATCTGCGCTTCCTGATCGAAGTTGTGGCGCGCGCATGCAAGGAAATCAGCCACGCCGTCTCCAAAGGCGCGCTGGGCGGCGTACTGGGCAGCATGGGCACCGAAAACGTTCAGGGCGAAGTGCAGAAAAAACTCGACGTGATCTCCAACGAGATTCTGCTCGAAGCCAACGAATGGGGTGGTCACCTGGCCGGCATGGCGTCCGAAGAAATGGACAACGCCTACCAGATCCCGGGCAAATACCCGAAGGGTGCGTACCTCCTGGTTTTCGACCCGCTGGACGGCTCGTCGAACATCGACATCAACGCACCGGTCGGCACGATCTTCTCGGTACTGCGCTGCCCGAACGAATACCTGAGCCAGAACGAAGCGCTGAATGAAAAGGCCTTCCTGCAGCCAGGCACCGAACAGGTCGCCGCCGGTTACGCCATCTACGGTCCGCAAACCATGCTGGTCCTGACCCTCGGCGATGGCGTGAAAGGCTTCACTCTGGACCGCGAGATGGGCAGCTTCGTGCTGACTCACGAAGACATCACCATCCCGGAGTCCACTCAGGAATTCGCGGTCAACATGTCCAACCAGCGTCACTGGGAAGCCCCGGTACAGCGCTACGTGAGCGAGCTGCTGGCCGGTGAAGAAGGTCCGCTGAAGAAGAACTACAACATGCGCTGGGTCGCGGCGATGGTTGCCGACGTACACCGTATCCTGACCCGTGGCGGTCTGTTCATGTACCCGCGCGACAGCCGCGAGCCTTCCAAGCCGGGCAAGCTGCGCCTGATGTACGAAGCCAACCCGATGTCTTTCCTGGTCGAACAGGCTGGCGGCGCGTCCACTGACGGTCACCAGCGCATTCTCGACATTCAGCCCGAAGGCCTGCACCAGCGCGTAGCGGTGTACCTGGGTTCCAAGGAAGAAGTCGAGCGCGCCACCGCGTATCACAAGGCGTAAGACGTCTTCTGCACCGGTGGTGATGGGGCCATGCCCGATCACCACCGAGTGAGCCAATGCTCGGAAAAACGAGCAGTCCGCCATTGCGCCAGCCCCTTCTGCGGGCCAACTGTCTGATCCACGGCACAAATCCTTGCGCCGTCCGGGAACCAGATTGCCTTTTTCTCTTCTAAGCTTGCGGTACTGCGCCAGCGCCAGACTGCCCCGGCTTGCACTGCGACGCGACCCCCTTCCGTTCAGGAGCTACATCCATGTCCTTGCGTTCTGTCGCGTTACTCTCGTTCTGCGTCCTGCTGGCTGCCTGCAGCAAGATCACTCAGGAAAACTATTCCAAACTGTCCGCTGGCATGCCCAAGGCTCAAGTCGAGTCGTTGCTCGGCAGCCCGACCGAATGCTCCGGTGCGCTGGGCATGTCGAGCTGCACCTGGGGCGACCAGAACACCTTTATCAGCGTGCAGTATGCGGCGGACAAGGTTGTACTGTTCTCGGGTCAGGGTCTGAAATAAAACATGATCAAGGTACTGGTACGTTTTGGAATTTTTGTCATGGCCAGCTTCCTGGCCATTGGTTTTGCCCACTCGGCTGACAACCTCGAACCAAAGACTGTCGACAGCGTTGACTTCAAGCAGTATCAGGGCACCTGGTACGAGATCGCCCGGCTGCCGATGTTCTTCCAGCGCAAGTGTGCTCAGTCCGAGGCGCGTTACACGCTCAAGGATGACGGCAACATCGCGGTGACCAACCGCTGCCGTACGATTGAAGGCAAGTGGGAAGAAGCCACCGGGACCGCCTCGCCGCAGGTTCCGGGCAAGACCGACAAGCTGTGGGTCGTGTTCGACAACTGGTTCTCACGCCTGCTGCCGAGCGTTGCCAAGGGTGATTACTGGATCCTGGACGTCAGCGAAGGCTACCGGACCGCCGTCGTCGGCAACCCGGATCGCAAGTACCTTTGGCTTTTGTCGCGGACACCGACCGTGTCTGCATCGGTCAGGGAAGACATGCTGAGCAAGGCCCGCCAGCAAGGCTACGACACCTCACGCCTGATCTGGCGCGAGGATGACTCGAAGATCGGCCAGGGCGAGAAGTAACCGAATCGGGATTCTGGCTAAGCCCGGTAGGAGCGAACTTGTTCGCGAAGACGGTCGTTCGAACGATAAATTTCAGAACGCTTTCCGGCCCCTTCGCGAACAAGTTCGCTCCCACGGCCTTCGGCCAGAATCAGAAGCGGACTCTTGGATAACGCCGAGTGCTCTGCGTCCTCTCTTGCATCAGCCCAGCAACTCCCTCAACACCTGCGCGAATTCGCGGTTGCTTTGTTCTTCTGCGGCGTGTCGCCCTTCACGTATGACCCATCGCCCGTTGACCGCCACGTCGCGGATCTGCCGGTCGCTGCCGGCGAACAGCCAGCGGTTGAGGATGGCGTCATCCGAGGCCGTGGCGATGTACGGGTCGTTGCCATCCAGCACCAGCCAGTCGGCGCGTTGCCCCACTTGCAGCGTGCCAATCTGCTGCCCCAACGCCTGGGCGCCACCGGCGAGTGCAGCGTCGTATAGCGTGCGGCCGACCATGGGCTGATCGCTGCGATACAGCCGGTTGCGGCGCTGATCGCGCAGACGCTGGCCGTACTCCAGCCAGCGCAGTTCTTCGACCACGCTGAGCGAGACGTGACTGTCCGAACCGATCCCCCAGCGACCACCCTGAGCAATGTAGTCCACCGCCGGAAAGATCCCGTCGCCGAGGTTGGCTTCAGTGGTCAGACACAGCCCGGCCACCGCGCCGCTTTGCGCCATCAAGGCCACTTCATCCGCCTCGGCATGGGTCGCATGGACCAGGCACCAGCGGTTATCCACAGGGGCATTTTCGTACAGCCACTGCAGCGGGCGTCGACCGCTCCAGCTCAGGCAGTCATCGACTTCCTTCTGCTGCTCCGCGATATGAATGTGCACCGGACACTGCCGGTCGCTGGCCGCCAGCACCTCACTGATCTGCTGCGGCGTCACAGCACGCAGCGAGTGAAAACACAGCCCCAGCTGCTGCGCGGGCTGAGCCGCCAGAACCGGACGCAGACGAGCCTGCACATCCAGATAGCTGTCGGTGCTGTGGATAAAACGCCGCTGGCCCTCGTTGGGCGCCTGCCCGCCAAAGCCGGAATGGCTGTACAGCACCGGCAGCAAGGTCAGACCGATCCCCACCGAACCGGCCGCCTGGCTGATCTGCAAAGCGAGCTCGGCAGGGTCGGCATAAGGCTTGCCATCGCGGTCCTGATGCACGTAATGGAATTCGGCAACCGAGGTGTAGCCACCCTTGAGCATCTCGATGTACAGCTGGCGAGCGATGACGCCCAACTGCTGCGGGCTGATGCGCCCTACCAGACGATACATGAGGTCGCGCCAGGTCCAGAAACTGTCGTTGGGGTTGCCCGCCACTTCCGCCAGCCCGGCCATTGCACGCTGGAAGGCGTGAGAGTGCAGGTTGGGCATGCCAGGCAGCAGAGGCCCGCCGACTTTCTCGGCGCCCTGCTGATCGGCATCGGCCTCGACGCGGGTCAAAATGCCGTCCTGGCTGACCTCCAGACGCACGTTGCTGGCCCAGCCGTCGGAGAGTAACGCGCGCTCGGCAAAGAAGGCTGACATTGACTTCACACCTCATCACTGTAATTTGTATATACATATACAGACGTTTAAGCGACCGGTAAACCTTCTGCACGCTTGCCGAGCCGCAGGTTAATGGTTAGCGTGAGCGCTTTGCAGCGCCTGAATGCTCTCAAAAACACCGTCTCGAACAACAAGGATTCCCACGTGTCGACTCCGCCCGCCGCTTCTTCCCTGGCAGCCCAGATGGGCGAAAGTCCCGCACCCTTGTACGCCCGCGTGAAACAGATGATCGCCTTGCAGATCCAGAACGGCACTTGGCCGCCGCACCATCGTGTGCCGTCGGAAAGCGAACTGGTGACGCAACTGGGCTTCAGCCGCATGACCATAAACCGGGCACTGCGTGAGCTGACGGCCGAGGGCCTGCTGGTGCGCATGCAGGGCGTCGGCACTTTTGTCGCCGAGCCCAAGAGCCAGTCGGCGCTGTTCGAAGTGCACAACATTGCAGACGAGATTGCTGCGCGCGGCCATCGCCACACCTGCAAGGTCATGGTCCTCAAGGAGGAAGCCGCCGGCTCCGAGCGCGCCCTGGCGCTGGACATGCGCGAAGGGCAGCGGGTCTTCCACTCGCTGATCGTGCATTACGAGAACGACATCCCGGTGCAGATCGAGGACCGCTTCGTGAACGCCCAGGTCGCGCCCGACTACCTCCGGCAGGACTTCACCCTGCAGACGCCTTATGCCTACCTATCGCAGGTTGCGCCGCTCACCGAAGGCGAGCATGTGGTCGAGGCGATTCTCGCCGAAGCCGATGAATGCAAGCTGTTGCAGATCGAGGCGGGAGAACCCTGCCTGCTGATTCGCCGCCGTACCTGGTCGGGCCGTCAGCCGGTCACCGCTGCGCGGCTGATCCACCCCGGCTCCCGTCATCGCCTGGAAGGACGCTTTACCAAATGAACCAGACCCGCATTTTGCGCGCCGCCGACTACCCGCGCATGCCATGGAAGAACGGCGCTGGCAGCACTGAAGAGATCGCTCGCGACGCAGGCCAGGAGCTGGACGGTTTCGGCTGGCGGCTGTCGATTGCCGACATCGAAACCTCGGGCGGCTTTTCAGTGTTCGCCGGTTATCAGCGCATCATCACCGTCTTGCAGGGCGCGGGTATGACGCTGGACGTGGATGGCCTCGACAGTCGCCCGCTGCTGCCATCGGACCCGTTTGCATTCAGCGGTGACAGCCAGGTCAATTGCACCTTGCTGGACGGGCCGATTCGCGATTTCAACCTGATCTATGCGCCACACCGTTACACTGCACGTCTGCACTGGATAGACGTGCGTCACCCGCAACGCCTGTTCAGTTCAGCCAGCACCCTCGTGCTGTTCAGCATGGCCGAGCAAGTGGCGATCAGCGTCGACAGCCAGCCTTGGGAAATCCTCGGCAAACACGATTGTGCTCAGGTCGACAACGCTGGCGGTCTGCTGGAAGTCGAACTGCAATCACCTGGCGCCAGCCGTTGCTGCCTGATCGAGCTTACTGCCACAGGCCAGTAAGCGCATCGCTGCCACCTGATATCAACAGCTTTTCGTTCAAGGACGACCATGACTCAAGTTCCGAACCGGGAAACGCCCAGAGGCATTGCCATCCTCGCCGGCTTCCTCGCCTCCGAATCAGCCGGCGGCATCGTGTTGATGGGCGCTGCACTGGCGGCATTGATTGTTGCCAACTCGCCTCTTTCTGCCGGTTACTTCTCGATCCTGCACAGCGTCTGGCTGGGCCTCTCGGTCGAGCTGTGGATCAACGACGGGCTGATGGCGATCTTCTTCCTGATGGTCGGCCTGGAGATCAAACGTGAAGTCCTCGCCGGTGGTCTGGCGACCTGGGGGCAACGTGCCCTGCCCGGCTTTGCAGCCGCGGGCGGCATGCTGGTGCCTGCGCTGATCTACATCGCGATCAATTGGGGCAATCCGCAGACCCTGAGCGGCTGGGCGATCCCGGCGGCCACCGACATCGCCTTCGCCCTCGGTGTACTGTCGCTGCTCGGCAATCGAGTGCCGACCTCGCTGAAGGTCTTTCTGGCCGCACTGGCGATCCTTGACGATCTGGGTGCTGTGACGATCATCGCCTTCTTCTACAGCTCCGGTATGAACCTGCCGATGCTGGCCGCCGCCTTTGTGACACTGGCGGTGCTGATCGTCATGAACCGTTTGAACGTGCGCCGCTTACTGCCCTATCTGCTGCTCGGCGCGCTGCTGTGGTTCTTCGTCCTGCAGTCGGGTGTGCATGCCACGCTGGCCGGTGTCGCGCTGGCGCTGTGCATACCAATGGGCAAGCCCGAGGAGGAAGCCCGCTCACCACTGCTGTTTCTTGAAGAAAAGATGCACTCCTGGGTGGCCTTCGCCGTGGTGCCGATCTTTGGTTTTGCCAATGCCGGCGTGTCGCTGTCCGGCATTACCCTGGGCAATCTGGTCGATCCTGTGCCGCTGGGCGTTGCGCTGGGCCTGTTCTTGGGCAAGCAGATCGGCGTGTTTCTCGCCGCTGTACTGGCCATACGGGCCGGGCTGGCGGTATTGCCGGAGGGCAGCAACTGGGTGCAACTGTACGGCGTGGCGATTCTGTGCGGCATCGGTTTCACTATGAGCCTGTTCATCGGCAACCTGGCGTTCCCCGGCTCGCAACACCTGATCGACGAGGTAAAAGTCGGCGTACTGATCGGCTCGGGGCTGGCCGCGATTGCCGGAATTGTGCTGCTGCGCAGCCGTTTCAGCCGGTCCTGAAAAAATATTTTCAAATCACTGCATCCAGATGGGTTTCTCGCGGGTAGTACATTCAGCAGCCACTTCGAGTTGCTGAGCGCGGTCAAACCTTCTGGAGATTTCTGCATGAACGCAAAACGCTTGCTCTGCCTTGCTGGTACCACTCTGGCCTTCACTTGCCTGTCGTCCGTGGCCATGGCTCAGACCGACCTCCCCGAAAGCGTCCGAGTGCCGGCCGGCAACAAGGTCAGCCTGCAAACCACCGGGGTTGGCGAGATCACCTACGAGTGCCGCGCCAAGGCCAACATGCCGAGCGAAATGGAGTGGGCGTTCGTCGGCCCCAAAGCGGTGCTCAACGACAAGAGCGGCAAGCAGGTCGGCACCTACTACGGCCCGCCTGCTACCTGGGAAGCCAAAGACGGTTCCAAAATAACCGGCACTCAGGTTGCGGTGGCCCCTTCGAGCGCTGGCAACCTGCCGTACCAGCTGGTCAAGGCCAACCCGGCTGAAGGCAAGGGCGCAATGACCGGCGTGACCTACATTCAGCGTGTGGCATTGAAAGGCGGCGTTGCCCCGGCCAAAGCATGCGCAGAGAGCAACAAGGGTGCGAAGGAAGTGGTCAAGTATCAGGCCGACTACCTGTTCTGGACCGCAAGCTGATAGCCATCACTAACCGGGTGACCGCGCGCCAGTGAGCTATGCTGCTGCGCGGGAGCCTCGTGATGTCAACGAGGCAGTAGTCTTCCATTGATGGCGGATCATTTTGTCCTCGCACGAATCTCTCTTTGATTACGAAGCCACGTTGCAGGCCTGCGCTCGCGGTGAAAAGCAGGCCTTGCAGCGTCTCTATCAACAGGAAAGCGCCCGACTGCTCGGCGTCGCTCAGCGATTGGTGCATGATCGCGCGCTGGCCGAAGACATCGTGCATGACGCGTTCCTGAAAATCTGGTCCCACGCGGCGAGCTTCGATGCCTCACGCGGTTCGGCACGTGGCTGGGTATTCAGCGTGACCCGCCACCTGGCGCTCAACACGTTGCGCAATACGGCTCGCGAGGTGCGTGTCGAAGACGACGGCAGTGAAGATCATCATCAACAGGCGACACTGGAAGGCTGGCAGGAAATCGGCGATGCCTTCGATTGGCGGGTCAATCCAGGACGGATTACTTCATGCATGGAGCAACTGGAACCAGTAAGACGCAACTGTATTTTTCACGCTTACGTAGACGGTTATTCGCATCAGGAAATCGCGCAGAAAATTGGCGCGCCATTGGGTACGGTCAAAGCCTGGATCAAGCGCAGCCTG
The DNA here is from genome assembly GCF_900103225.1 of Pseudomonas congelans. Taxonomy (GTDB): domain Bacteria; phylum Pseudomonadota; class Gammaproteobacteria; order Pseudomonadales; family Pseudomonadaceae; genus Aquipseudomonas; species Aquipseudomonas congelans. The sequence continues at coordinate 377,036 of NZ_FNJH01000004.1, forward strand.
AAGGCTTTGCGGGAGTGCATGGGATGACCCGGCCTTTAGACGACAACATTCACGAGCTGGCTGGCGAGTATGTACTCGGCACCCTCTCGGGGCAAAAGCGGCTCGACGTACAGCGTCGCCTGTCGCGCGAGCCCGATCTGCAGGCCGCCGTCGATGCCTGGGAGCAGCGGCTGCTGCCCCTGACCGAACTGGCCGAACCGGTGACGCCCTCTCCTGGCCTGTGGGATCGCATCGAACGTAGCCTGCTGGACATGACCACGCCTGCCAGCACGCCGCAAAGACCGCGCGTTCGCTGGTGGGACAGCCTGTCGATCTGGCGCGGTCTCGCCGGGGCAGGCTTGGCTGCCTCGCTGGTGCTGGGCATGACGCTGCTGACCCGCGCACCGGCGCAACCGTCTTATCTGGTGGTTCTCGTAGGACCGCAGGACAAGGCTCCCGGCTGGGTGGTGCAGGCCAGTAACTCGCAGGAGATACAGCTTATCCCGCTGGGTGTGTTCGAGGTGCCGAACGACAAGGCGCTGGAGTTCTGGACCAAGGGTGACGACTGGCAAGGCCCGGTTTCGCTTGGCCTGGTCAAACCGGGAGAGAGCCTGCATGTGCCGCTGGATAAACTGCCGCCGCTGCAACCCAACCAGTTGTTCGAGCTGACACTGGAAAAATCCACCGGCTCGCCAATCGGCAAACCCACCGGGCCGATTCAGTTCATCGGCCGGGCGGTGAAGGTCATCTGACGCGCAGCAGCCTACTTGCGGCTGCAGTCGTCCTGCTGCAGCAGGTTGGCCTGGGTCAGGTTGCAGTCTGCCGGTACGCTGCGCGTCAGCCAGACATTGCCGCCGATGGTCGAACCCTTACCGATGGTGATACGGCCCAGAATCGTCGCGCCAGCGTAGATCACCACGTCGTCTTCAACGATTGGATGACGTGCATGGCCTTTCTGCAACTGGCCGTCCTCGTCCGCCGGGAAGCGCTTGGCGCCCAGGGTCACGGCCTGATAGATCCGCACCCGCTCGCCGATGATCGCGGTTTCGCCAATCACCACGCCTGTTCCGTGATCGATAAAGAAGCTCGGGCCGATCTGCGCGCCCGGATGAATATCGATACCGGTCGCAGAATGGGCGATCTCCGAGCTGATACGCGCCAGCAACGGCAAACCGGCGCGATACAGATAATGCGCCAGCCGATGGTGGATCACCGCCAGTATGCCGGGATAGCACAGCAGCACTTCATCGACACTGCGCGCCGCAGGATCGCCGTGATAGGCGGCCAGCACGTCGGTGTCCAGCAACAGCCGAATACCCGGCAGTGCCATGGCGAAACCCTGGATCAGCTCGAGCGCTCGCGCATCGATGCTCTTCAGGTCAGCGCCCTGCTGATGGGCCACGTAGCGCAACTCAAGCCGGGCCTGGGCCAGCAAAGCGTTGAGCGCCACATCCAGCGTATGGCCGACATAGAAGTCCTCGCTTTCCTCGCGCAAGTCCACCGGGCCGAGGCGCATCGGGAACAGTGCACCGCTCAAGGCCTCTAGAATCTCGCCCATGGCCGCACGCGAAGGCAGTTCACGTCCACCGTGCTCACCGCTCACCCGCCTGTTGCGAGCCCGCCAGTCTTCACGCGCGCTGCGCAACTGGCTGACGATCCGCTGCAACTGCCAGTGGCTGGAGCGGCCATCGGCGGACGCTTCTGGAATATCGCTCACGCTTGACTCTCCTTGATGTGAAGGGTGGCGGCCGACAGTGCTGGCCGCTGCTATGGCCACTCTACGGCAAACATTCAGACGAAAAAAACAACAATTTCTGTCGGAATACGCGAAGGGAGCCGGGCGCACAGATAAGTTGCCGTGCGAGAAACGTCTGCCTATAGTCCGGTGACTCTTTACACGGCTTATCGACCACCATGATCAAAAATCAGCTTGCCCGCTTCAATCGCCTGGACCTGATCAGCGCGCCAACGGCTCTGGAAAAGCTCGAGCGCCTGTCGATCTGGGCAGATCGTGATATCTACATCAAGCGGGATGACACCACAACGCTGGCGCTGGGCGGCAATAAAGTGCGCAAACTCGAGTACCTGGCCGCCGATGCGCTGGCCCAGGGTGCCGACACACTGATCACCGCCGGTGCCATTCAGTCCAACCATGTCCGCCAGACCGCTGCATTGGCCGCGCGCCTGGGCCTTGGCTGTGTGGCGCTGCTGGAAAACCCTATCGGCACCGAAGACCCCAGTTACCTGAAAAACGGCAATCGCCTGCTGCTGGAGCTGTTCGATGCCAAGGTAGAGCTGGTGGAAAACCTCGACAACGCCGACGAGCAACTCCAGGCCTTGGCTGCGCGCCTGAGTTCCAGCGGCAAAAAGCCTTATCTGGTCCCCATCGGTGGCTCAAGCCCGGTGGGTGCGCTGGGCTATGTGCGCGCCGGGCTGGAACTGGCCGAGCAGATCAAGCAGACCGGTATCGATTTTGCGGCCGTCGTTCTGGCCTCCGGCAGTGCCGGCACGCACAGCGGTCTGGCGTTGGCACTGGCTCACGAACTGCCGCAATTGCCGGTCATCGGCGTGACCGTATCGCGCAGTGAAGAAGCACAGCTGCCCAAGGTGCAGGGCCTGGCCGAGCGCACCGCAGAGTTGCTCGGCGTTGCGCTGCCTGACCACTTCAAGGTCGAACTGTGGGATGAGTATTTCGCCCCACGGTACGGCGAACCGAACGCCGGCACGCTGTCAGCGATCAAGCTGGTGGCCAGCCACGAAGGGCTGTTGCTCGACCCAGTCTATACCGGCAAGGCCATGTCCGGTCTGCTCGATGGCATCGGCCGTCAGCGCTTCAACGACGGCCCGCTGATATTTCTGCACACCGGCGGTGCGCCGGCGCTGTTTGCCTATCCGGATGCGTTTGACCAGTGACGTTTCAGCCGACGGGTCCTTTATGCTTTTGTAGAGGAAAAATAACTTTTTTTGTTATTTTTCCTCATAAGCAGATGGCTATATAGTCGCGCCCGGCAGACCACAACGCTTAACCTCACACCTGACGTAACTGCCTGAAAAAAAGCTGAATAATCAGCACGAAGTTGCTTGAGTCGGGTCAGAAAATGGCCAGACACTTTCATACCAACAAGGGGCTCGCATGAACATTTCCGCTATTCGTCGTACGTTTCTTTTCTCGGCAATGGGCTTGATGCTCAGTGCCGGTATCGCCGGGCAAGCCATGGCTGGCGAGCAACTGCAGAAAATCAAGGACAGCGGTACGCTCAATGTCGGCCTGGAAGGCACTTACCCACCGTTCAGCTTTGTGGATGAGAGCGGCAAGCTCACCGGCTTCGAAGTCGAGTTTTCCGAAGCGCTGGCCAAGGAGCTGGGTGTGAAGGCCAAGATCCAGCCTTCGAAGTGGGACGGCATCCTGGCCGCTCTGGACTCCAAGCGTCTGGACGTGGTGATCAACCAGGTGACCATCTCCGACGAGCGCAAGAAGAAGTACGACTTCTCTGAACCCTACACCGTCTCCGGTATTCAGGCGCTGGTTCTGAAGAAGAACGAAGACGCGATCAAGACGGCCAAAGACCTGACCGGCAAGAAGGTTGGCGTGGGCCTGGGCACCAACTACGAGGAATGGCTCAAGGCGAACGTTCCGGGCGCGATCGTCAAAACCTATGACGATGACCCGAGCAAGATCCAGGACCTGAGCGTAGGTCGTATCGATGCGATCCTCGTTGACCGCCTGGCCGCTCTGGAAATGGCTGCCAAGACGAAAAACAAACTCGTCCCTGCAGGCGACGCATTCTCCCGCCAGGAGTCGGGCATTGCCCTGCGTAAAGGCGAGCCTGAATTGCTGGCGGCCATCGACAAGGCAATCGATAAAATGCGTGCCGACGGTACGCTGAAGAAATTGTCGGAAAAGTACTTCAACGCTGATGTCACCAAATGATTGAAGAGAGCCTTCAGCTCGCGCTGGACTCCGCGCCCTTCCTGCTCAAGGGCGCGTACTACACCGTCTTCCTCAGTATTGGCGGGATGTTTTTCGGTTTGCTGCTGGGCTTCGGCCTGGCATTGATGCGCCTCTCGCGCATCAAACCGGTGAACTGGATAGCACGCATCTACGTGTCGTTCTTTCGCGGCACGCCCTTGCTGGTGCAGCTGTTCGTGATCTATTACGGCCTGCCGGAGCTGGGTATCCAGCTCGAACCGCTGAGCGCTGCGCTGATCGGTTTTTCCCTGAACATGGCCGCCTATGCCTGCGAAATCCTGCGCGCGGCCATCAGTTCCGTGGAGCGCGGCCAGTGGGAGGCGGCGGCCAGCATCGGCATGACCCGCTGGCAGACCATGCGTCGGGCGATCCTCCCGCAGGCAGCGCGCACCGCATTGCCGCCACTGGGTAACAGCTTCATCTCGCTGGTCAAGGATACGGCGCTGGCGGCTACCATTCAGGTGCCGGAGCTGTTCCGCCAGGCGCAGTTGATCACCGCACGCACCTTCGAAATTTTCACCATGTACCTGGCCGCTGCACTGATCTACTGGATCCTTGCCACGGCGCTCTCGCACCTGCAAAACAAGCTGGAAGCCAGGGTCAACCGGCACGATCTGGAGACCTGACACATGATAGTGGTTGAAAAACTCACCAAGGCATTCAAGGGCAATGAGGTGCTCAAGGGCATCGATCTGCGTATCGAAGCCGGGGAAGTCGTGGCCATCATCGGGCCCAGTGGCTCGGGCAAGACCACCCTGCTGCGCTGCCTGAATCTGCTTGAAACGCCTGACAGCGGCAGGATCAGGGTCGGTGACATCGAGATCGATGGCACCCGCTCCATGAACCAGCAACAGGGGTTGATCCGCCAGTTGCGTCAGCAGGTCGGGTTCGTGTTTCAGAACTTCAATCTGTTTCCGCATCGCACCGCACTGGAAAATGTTATCGAAGGCCCGGTGGTGGTCAAGAAGGTTGCCCGGGAAGCCGCCGAGGCGCTGGGCAGAAAGCTGCTCGCCAAGGTCGGCCTGAGTGGCAAGGAAGACGCTTACCCGCGACGCCTTTCCGGCGGGCAGCAACAGCGTGTGGCGATTGCACGGGCGCTGGCGATGGAGCCACAGGTGATCCTGTTCGACGAGCCGACCTCGGCACTGGATCCGGAGCTGGTCGGCGAGGTGCTGACGACCATCCGGGCTCTGGCTGAAGAGAACCGCACCATGGTCATTGTCACTCACGAGATGAGCTTTGCCCGGGACGTTGCCAATCGGGTGATCTTCATCGACAAGGGCGTGATCGTGGAGCAAGGCGAAGCCAAGGCGCTGTTCGCCAACCCGAAGGAAGAACGTACCAGACAGTTTCTTGAGCGCACTCGCTCCTGATCAGGCCGTACAGCGTCAATCATGAGCAGCGCCCGTTCAGCGGCGCTGTTTTTTTCTTACATTTCAGGAGAGATTAATCGTTTCAGGGTCGATTAATCGTTCCATATCCTTGCTGAATTCCCGCGTAATTCCTCGAAAAATCATCGAAATAATAAACTTGGCCTACATCTGTCGCGCTGCCTGATAGGTAGCCGAATGCCTCCGCTATGCGCCCGTCCCGTCAGACATTTCCTTCGCTGCGCTTGCCTGTCGGTTATGGCCCATTGCAATGGGCAATTTGGAGTAGGACAGTTGTTTAGTGGGGGGTCAACGGTTCCAAACATTCAGCGTAGGAAGCATCTGGTTTTCAAGTAAACAATCATTAAACGCAAACCGCATATTGACAAGTGATCGCAAAGCCCATTAGCTCACCTATATCAATCAATTAGTGAAGCGCCAAAAATTTCAAGTGCGCATTTCATACCATTTGTAATGTTTGCCATAACTTGGATATTTAAGGTACTTATCCCGTTGCCTGAACTGCACATTTTATTACGTCTACATGACAACTTATGACGATCCTTTACGTGAACTATTGATTCTCAGGAGCACACGAACATGAGTCAAACCACTTGCAAAGCCAGCCCCATGAGCTTGCCAACCCCTTCTGTGCCGCTGTCCAGCCGCCACGGCATAGGCGTGAGAAGCGCCTCTCAACTCGCCGTTCATGTCGCCCCCTACGAGCGTATGGAAGAGGGCGACCTGATCGAACTGTTTTGGGACGGCTGTTACGTCGCGTCAACAATTTTGAAGGCATCCGACGTAGGCAACACCGTTGTCTTACGTGTGCCGGAGAGCTTTCTGCAGAATGGCAAGGCAAGAACCTACTACCGGGTCATGAAGATAGGCGGCATGCCCGTGACCTCGCCCTGCCGCAAGCTGTGGGTCAAGCTGGACGCACCGGGCGGGCAACTGGTCAGCGCCAGCACTGAAGAAAACCAGGGCCTGGCGCCGCTCCATGTGGTGCCGTCGGTCATACAACACGGTCTCTCGCGCAGGCACTTGGAGGGAGGTTTGCCGATGACCATCGAACCTTATCTGAACATGGCTGTTCACGACGAAATCACCGTGCGCTGGGGCGATTTGCGCATGGACCTGCCGCCGCTTACTGCAGACGATGTGGGTGAGCCGGTCGACCTGGTCGTACCGCCTGCGCTGATACGCGAAGGCGGCGACGAACAACAACTGGAAGTGAGTTACTGCGTGATTGACCGGGTAGGCAACAACTCGCTCTGGGCACCGCCCAGAATATTAAGAATCCAGACGAAGGTATTGAATGATCAGTGACAGAAAGTTGAACAACCCGCAGTACTCAACCCTATCGCTTAATAGCTCGTGCCCTGTGAATAACCTGAAAGACAAAGTGTTATTCACCCAGCCTCAATGAGGCTATTAAACAGTGGTCGGGAGTGCCAGAAAGTGCAACATCATTCAAACGTGTGCACCGGTCTTATTCCTACCGGGTTGTGCAGGAGATCTGACGTCTCGCGTTGTATAGAGTGAGAACATTAACCAGCATTGGCGACCGACCATAACTGTCTATGCTTATTCCAAAAATCACGTTTTAAAAAATTTTATACAAGCTTAGGGTATATGAACCGGACCACCGGACATCGTGATGTTTTCCAGCCGCACCTGATGCGGCCTACTGCTACGAGGTTCCGATGGTCCCTTTCACAACTACCCCTGTGGATAAAGCCAGGGTCGTATCGATTGACGGTGAGCGACGCGAGTCTGATCCGGCGACACTGGCGACCCACCGTGTCGAGGCCCCACAAGAGCCTGACACCGCCCCCCGCCTGCTAACGGCTGTCGTGTTGCAAAACGACACGCAAGCCATTGCGGCCGCCCACGATCTGGCAGCGGCGGCACGGCTCAACGCCGCCGGTCGCGACAGGCAACGCGCCTTGCCGTGGGCTGAAATCGAACAGTTCACCCGCAGCGGACTGGGCAGTATTTCCATCCCGCGCGCGTACGGCGGCCCGCAAGTGTCGTTCGTCACGGTAGCCGAAGTCTTCAGGATCATTTCCGCTGCCGACCCGGCACTGGGACAAATTCCGCAGAACCAGTTCGGCATTCTGCACCTGCTGCAGAGCAGTGCCACCGAGCAGCAGAAGAAAACGTTGTTCCGCAGCGTGCTGGATGGCTGGCGCATCGGCAACGCCGGACCCGAGCGTGGCACCAAAAACACACTGGAACTCAAGGCTCGGATCACCGCCCATGGCGACCGCCTGACCATCACCGGGCAGAAGTTCTACTCCACCGGCGCGTTGTTCGCGCATTGGGTCGCTGTCAAGGCGCTGGATGATCAGGGCCGGCAGATCATGGCCTTCGTCAAACGTGGCACACCGGGCCTGCGCATCGTTGATGACTGGTCGGGCTTTGGCCAGCGCACCACCGCCAGCGGCACGGTACTGCTCGACAACGTGCCGGTGGACGCCGCGCTGGTGGTCGATAACTGGCGCCTGTCACTGACGCCGAACATTCAGGGCGCGGTTTCGCAACTGATCCAGGCCGCGATCGACGCAGGCATTGCACGCGGCGCCATTGACGATGCGATTGCCTTTGTCCGCGAGAAATCCCGTCCGTGGATCGATGCCAACGTCGAGCGCGCCAGCGATGACCTTTACGTGATCGCCGACATCGGCAAACTGAAACTCGAACTGCACGCGGCAGAAGCGCTGTTGCGCAAGGCGGGCCAGGAGCTCGACGAAATCAGCGCTGCGCCTATCGATGAGCACTCGGCAGCACGCGCCTCCATCGCGGTCGCGCGGGCCAAGGTACTGACCACCGAAATCTCGCTGCTGGCCAGCGAGAAGCTGTTCGAACTGGCTGGTAGCCGCGCGACGTTGGCCGAGTTCAATCTCGACCGCCACTGGCGCAACGCGCGCGTCCACACCCTGCATGACCCGGTGCGCTGGAAATACCACGCGGTCGGCACCTGGCATTTGAACGGCACCCTGCCTGCTCGCCATTCCTGGATCTGAACCAGACCACTGGAGAACACCCCTTCATGAGTTCCAATCCAAAAGCGCGCGAAAACGCAGCGCTGATCACCCATGACGCTCAGGCCCTGCAAACAGCCCGCGAGCTGGCCCTGCACTTCAAGACCGACAGCGCGCACCGCGACCGCGAGCGCCGTTTGCCGCATGCCGAACTCGACCTGTTCAGCCAGTCCGGCCTGTGGGGCATCAGTGTTCCGCAAGCCTTCGGCGGCGCGGGTGTTTCCAATGTCACGCTGGCCAAGGTGATCCAGCTGATTTCCGCAGCTGATGGCTCGCTGGGCCAGATTCCACAAAACCATTTTTACGCCCTGGAAGTGCTGCGTGTGAACGGCAGTCCGCAACAACAGGCGCGCTTGTACGCCGAGGCACTCGCGGGCGTTCGGTTCGGCAATGCACTGGCCGAACTGGGGACCAGAACCGCACATGACCGCACCACTCGCCTGAGCCGCGACGGGGACGGCTATCGCATCAACGGCCGCAAGTTCTACGCCACCGGCGCGCTGTATGCGCAACGTATTCCCACCTCGGTCATTGACGACGAGGGTGTGCAGCAACTGGTGTTCGTGCCGCACGACAGCGAGGGGCTGAGCGTCATCGACGACTGGAGCGGTTTCGGGCAGCGCACCACGGGCAGCGGCTCGGTGGTGTTCGACAATGTGTATGTCAGCGCCAGCGATGTCGTGCCGTTCCAGAGCGCTTTCCAGCGCCCCACCACGGTCGGGCCGCTGGCGCAGATTCTCCATGCAGCCATCGACACCGGCATTGCCCGCGCGGCCTTCGAGGACGCCTTGACGTTCGTGCAAACGCGCACCCGGCCATGGATCGATTCGGGTATCGAGAAGGCCGTGGATGACCCGTTGACGCTGCACAGCTTCGGCAAGCTGGGTATTCGCCTGCATGCCGCCGAAGCACTGCTCGAGCGCGCCGGTGAGTTTCTGGATGTCGCTCAGGCCGACAGCAATGCAGAGACCGTCGCCGCCGCCTCGATAGCCGTGGCAGAAGCGCGCGCGATCAGCACGGAGATTTCTCTGGCAGCCGGCAGCACGCTGTTCGAACTGGCGGGCAGTCAAGCAACGCTGGCTGAACATGGCCTGGATCGCCACTGGCGCAATGCGCGCGTGCACACGCTGCACGACCCGGTTCGCTGGAAGTTTCACGCCATCGGCAATTACTACCTCAACGACACCCATCCTCCCCTGCGGGGAACGATCTGATGGCGCGTAAAAAGATCCTCCTCAATGCGTTCAACATGAACTGCATCGGCCACATCAACCATGGTCTGTGGACACATCCACGGGACACCTCGACGCAATTCAACAGCTTGGAATACTGGACTGAGCTGGCGAAGCTGCTGGAGCGCGGGCTGTTCGACGGCCTGTTCATCGCCGACATCGTGGGCGTGTATGACGTCTATCAGAACTCGGTGGACGTCACCCTCAAGGAGGCGATCCAGTTGCCGGTCAACGACCCGCTGCTGCTGGTCTCGGCCATGGCCGGGGTCACCAGACACCTGGGCTTCGGCCTGACCGCCAACCTGACCTACGACGCGCCCTATCTGTTCGCCCGGCGCATGTCGACGCTGGATCACCTGAGTCGCGGGCGGGTGGGCTGGAACATCGTCACCGGCTACCTCGACAGCGCAGCACGAGCCATGGGCCTGAGCGAACAGAACGAACATGACCGCCGCTACGATCAGGCCGACGAGTACCTAGAGGTGCTGTACAAGCTCTGGGAAGGCAGTTGGGAAGATGATGCCGTGATCAACGACCGCGAGCAGCGCGTTTATGCCCAGCCGGGCAAGGTCCATAAAGTCCGGCACAAGGGCGAGTTCTATCAGGTCGAGGGGTATCACCTCTGCGAACCGTCGCCGCAACGCACGCCGGTATTGTTTCAGGCTGGCAGCTCGGAGCGCGGTCTGCAGTTTGCCGGACAGAACGCCGAGTGCGTATTCATCAGCGGGCAGAACAAGGCAGCGACCCGCGAGCAGGTCGACAAGGTGCGCGCCAGTGCCGTGCAGGCCGGGCGCAACCCGGACGACATCAAGGTGTTCATGGGCCTGAACGTGATTGTCGCGGCCACTGAAGCACTGGCTCGGGAGAAACACGCCGAATACCGCCGCCATGCCAGCGCCGAAGCCGGCGTGGCACACTTCGCAGCGTCTACGGGCATCGATTTTTCTCAGTACGAACTGGACGAACCCATTCAGTACGTGAAAAACAACGCCATTCAATCGGCGACCAGAAACCTGAAAAACAACGACTGGACGCGCCAGAAACTGCTCGACCAGCACGCCTTGGGCGGCCGCTACATCACCTTGATCGGCTCGCCCGAACAGGTCGCCGACGCACTGGAGTCGTGGATCGAGGAAACCGGCCTGGACGGCTTCAACCTGACGCGCATCGTCACGCCTGAGAGTTACGCGGACTTCATCGACCTGGTGATTCCCGAGCTGCAACGCCGCGGGTCATACAAGACCGCTTACGAAGACGGCACCTTGCGCAAAAAGCTGTTCCCGGAGGGTACGGATCGTTTGCCGGAGCGGCATCCGGGGGCTGCTTTCAGAGCCTGACGCTCAGGCACCGCAGAATCAAGAGCGGACGCAGAGCGTCCAGAACGGCATTACCACGCAGAGCGTGGGAACGAGAATCAAAGGACCGCATCATGAGCAAAACCCTCGCTGCACTGGCCCTCGGCCTGTTGACCCTGACCGCTTACGCCGACGATAACCCCCTGAAAGTCGGCACCACGGCAGCCTTCGCCATACCGCTGGAAGCCGCTGTCGAAGAAGCCGGCAAGCAGGGCCTTAAGGTCGAGCTGATCGAGTTCACCGACTGGATCGCGCCCAATGTCAGCCTCGCTGCTGGCGATATCGACGTGAACTACTTTCAGCACATCCCCTTCCTGACCAATGCCAACGAAGCCGCCGGTTTCGGGCTGGTGCCTTACGCGCCAGGCATCATCAACAACGTCGGACTGTACTCGAAAAAGTACAAAAGCTTCGATGAGCTGCCGAGCGGAGCCACTGTGGCCATCGCCAATGACCCGATCAACAGCGGACGCGGCCTGCAACTGCTGGCCAAGGCCGGGCTGATCACCCTCAAGGAAGGTGTGGGCTACAAGGCCACCGAGGAAGACATCACGGCCAACCCGAAAAAACTCAAGCTCATTCAGGTCGAAGCCGTGCAATTGGTGCGGGCCTACGACGATGCCGATCTGGTACAGGGCTACCCCGCTTACATCCGTCTGGCCAAGACCTTTCCCGCCGACTCGGCGATCCTGTTCGACGGCCTGGACCACCCGGAATACGTGATTCAGTTCGTGATCAAGCCTGATCACAAGGATGACCCGCGCCTGGCGAAATTCGTCGATATCTACCAGCATTCGCCGGTCGTCCGCGCCTCACTGGACAAGGTCAACGGCAAGCTTTACCAGGCCGGGTGGAAAGAATGACCGCAACCGCGCAACGCCAACTGCCACTCGACACAGCGGTCGCAGGCCAACGGGCGCAACAGGCCGAGTTGCACCCGGAGCTGAATCGCGCTCATGTGCGCTTCATCAACCTGGGCAAGACCTATCACGGCAAGCAAGGCCCGGTGGAGGCGCTGGGCAATATTGATCTGGCCGTACAGCGCGGCGAGATCTTCGGCATCATCGGCCGCAGCGGCGCAGGCAAATCCTCGTTGATCCGCACCATCAACCGCCTGGAACAACCCAGCAGCGGTCGCGTGTTGATCGATCAGGTGGACATCGGCGAGTTCGACGAAGACCAGCTGGTGGAGCTGCGCCGACGCATCGGCATGATCTTCCAGCATTTCAACCTGATGTCGGCCAAGACCGTCTGGCAGAACGTCGAACTGCCGCTCAAGGTCGCCGGCGTGCCCAAGGAGCAACGCGCGCGCAAGGTCGCACAGCTGCTGGAGCTGGTGGGTTTGCAGGACAAGCACAAGGCCTATCCCGCGCAGCTGTCCGGCGGGCAGAAACAGCGTGTCGGCATCGCCCGCGCGCTGGTGCACGATCCAGCGATTCTGCTGTGCGACGAAGCCACTTCGGCGCTGGACCCGGAAACCACTCAGTCGATCCTCGGCCTGCTGCGCGAGATCAACCAGCGCCTGGGCCTGACCATCGTGCTGATCACCCATGAAATGGCGGTTATCCGAGATGTCTGCCACCGCGTCGTGGTGCTGGAACAGGGGCGAATCGTCGAGCAGGGGCCGGTATGGCAAGTGTTTGGCGACCCGCAGCACGACGTCAGCAAAACCTTGCTGGCGCCGCTGCAAACCGGGCTGCCGAACGAATGGGCCGAACGCCTGAGCGATCAGCCGCAACGACCCGATGCGGCGCTGCTGCTGGACGTGCATTTTACCGGTGTCAGTGACGAAGGGCCGGACCTGGCCGCGCTGTTCGCCGCGTTGGGCGGCCGTGTGCAATTGCTGCAGGGTGGGGTCGAGCGGATTCAGGAGCGAGCCATCGGGCATCTCATTCTGTCGGTTGCCGGCTCGCCGTACAGTCGGGACGAGCTGCTGGTACGCGCTCGCACACTGGCGCCACGCGCGGAGGTATTGGGTTATGTGGGTTGATCGCTTGCTGCAAGGCACCCTCGACACGTTTCTGATGGTCGGTGTGTCGTCATTGATCGCACTGCTGCTGGGCATCCCGCTGGCAGTGATTCTGGTGACCAGTTCCAAAGGCGGCATCTACGAAGCAGCGGGGATCAACCGGGTGCTGGGCGGCTTCGTGAACCTGTTTCGCTCGATTCCGTTTCTGATCCTGATGGTCGCGCTGATTCCATTCACCCGGATGATCGTCGGCACCACCTATGGCGTATGGGCAGCCGTCGTACCGCTGACCATCGCCGCCACACCGTTTTTTGCGCGGATCGCCGAAGTCAGTCTACGAGAGGTCGATCACGGTCTGGTCGAGGCCGCGCAAGCGATGGGCTGTCGTCGCTGGCACATCATCTGGCATGTGCTGCTGCCGGAAGCGCGCCCCGGTATCGTCGGCGGCTTCACCATCACCTTGGTGACCATGATCAACTCATCGGCCATGGCCGGTGCTATCGGAGCAGGCGGGTTGGGCGATATTGCCTATCGCTATGGCTATCAGCGCTTCGACACACAGGTGATGTTGACGGTGATCGTCTTGCTGGTAGCGGTCGTAGCGCTGGTGCAACTGGGCGGCGACCGATTGGCACGCAGCTTCGACAGGCGCTGAGCAGCCGCAACGCTGCGAGGGTATATTGGCGGTCTTCCCTTACCGGACCGCCCTTGATGAAACTCGATCCACAGACTCTTGCGCAGATCACTTCCGCGACCCTCGGCAATTACAACAGCGTGGCCGACGATTTCCGCGAAGGCACCCGCGACCACGACGTCAGCCAGAATATCGACGCCCTGCTGCGACATATCGAAGGACCGGCACCGTGGCAGATTCTCGACTTCGGCTGCGGGCCGGGCCGCGACCTGAAAACCTTTACCGCGATGGGCCATGTGGCGGTCGGGCTCGACGGCTCCGAGCGTTTTGCCGAGATGGCCTGCGCCGAGACCGGTTGCGAAGTGCTGCAGCAAAACTTTCTCGAACTCGACCTGCCGCAAGGCCGCTTCGATGGCGTCTTTGCCAACGCAGTGCTGTTCCACATCCCCAAACAGGAGCTGCCACGCGTCCTGCGCCAACTGCATGCCACGCTCAAACCGGGCGGCGTGCTGTTCAGTTCCAACCCGCGCGGTGAGAATCAGGAAGGCTGGAACGGCGAGCGTTACGGCGCATACCACGACCTGGAATCATGGCGTGAATTACTGACCGAAGCCGGCTTTGTCGAACTGGAGCACTACTATCGTCCCGCAGGATTGCCGAGAGAGCAGCAGCCGTGGCTGGCGAGTGTCTGGCGGCGCTAGAGCGTCGAGAAATGCATCCCCACGCAGAGCGTGGGGATGATCATCAATGCGCAGGCTGCGCGTTTTCATCCTCGTTCTTGTCTTCGGCTTCCTGACGCTGTTCGTCGGTCGGCTCCTTGATGCGGTACCAGGCCACGTATAGCGCTGGCAGGAACAGCAAGGTCAGCAGCGTGGCGATGATGATGCCGCCGATCATGGCGTAGGCCATCGGCCCCCAGAACACCTCACGGGCGATTGGAATCATGCCCAGGCTGGCCGCTGCCGCCGTCAACAAAATCGGACGACGGCGATGCTCGGTGGCTTCGACCACGGCATCCCACGGCAGGTAGCCGCTTTTTTCATAGGCATCGATCTGGGTCACCAGAATCACCGAGTTGCGGATGATGATGCCGATCAGTGCCAGCACCCCGAGAATCGCCACGAACCCCAACGGCGTCCCCGTCGGGATAAGCGCCAGCACCACTCCGATAAGCCCCAGAGGCGCGACACTGGCCACCAGGAACATCTTCTGAATGCTGTGCAACTGAATCATCAGGAACGTCGCCATGAGGAACAGCATCAGCGGCGCAACGCTGGCAATCGGCCCCTGCGCCTTGCTGCTTTCTTCGACCGTACCACCGGTTGCCACCTTGTAGCCGACCGGCAGACCCGCGGAAAACTTGTCGATTTCCGGTTGCAGCTGCTTGACCAGATCAGTCGGCTGAATCGCGTCGCGGACGGCGCCTTTCACTGTGATGGTCGGCTTGCGGTCGCGGCGCCACACCAATGGCTGCTCCAGCTCGTAACCGACAGTAGCGAACGCCAGCAGCGGGATCGACGTACCGGTCGGTGTCACAATTTGCAGGTTCTGCAGGGTTTCCGGTGTGCCGCGCTCGGCATCTTCGGCACGTCCGATCACATTGATCAGGTAGATATCATCGCGCACCTGGGTCACGGTAGAACCGCTGACCACGCTGTTCATCAGTTTGGCGACGTCTTCGGACGACAGGCCCAACTGCCGGGCCTTGTCCTGATTGATGTCGATGCGCAGGACCTTGCCCGGCTCGTTCCAGTCGTAGATCACCTCGCCCACATGCGGGTTGTGATCAAGCAGCGTTGCCAGTTCGATGGCGTGCTGACGCACCTTGTCGATGTTCTCGCCGCTGACGCGATACTGCAACGGACGCCCCACCGGCGGGCCCATTTCCAGTGCCTGCACATACGACCCGATGCCGACGAACTCGTCACGCAGGCGTTTTTGCAGACGGGCAGTCAACGCGCCACGTTCTTCCAGGCCTTTGCTGACAATGACCAGCTGGGCGTAGAACGGATTTTCCAGTTGCTGATCGAGTGGCAGGTAGAAACGCAGCGCGCCCTGGCCGATGTAGGTGCTCCAGCGCTCGATGTCCGGATCGTCCTTGAGGCTCGCTTCAAACCGATCCACCACCTTGCGCGTCTCGTTGATCGAGGCGTTCTGCGGCAGGTTCAGGTCGACCAGAATCTCCGGGCGGTCAGAAGACGGGAAGAACTGGTTCTGCACAAACTGCATGGAGAACAGCGACGCGGCGAACAACCCTACCGTGATGGCAATCGCCAGCCAGCGATGACGCATGGCCCAGAGCATGCTGCCGTTGAATGCCCTACCTATGCGGCCTGGCTCTTCGGATTTCGGTTTGATGTTGGCGCTCAGAATGTGCACGCCGATCACCGGCGCAAACAGAACGGCAACCACCCACGACACCAGCATCGCCACGGCAATCACGGCAAACAGCGTGAATGTGTACTCCCCCGCCGAGCTGTTATTCAGACCAATCGGCACAAAGCCGGCCACGGTCACCAGCGTACCGGTGAGCATCGGGAACGCTGTCGAGGTGTAGGCGTACGTCGCGGCCTGCTCCTTGGTTTCACCCATTTCCAGCCGTGTGACCATCATTTCCACGGTAATCATGGCGTCATCCACCAGCAGGCCGAGGGCAATGATCAGCGCGCCGAGGGAAATCCGCTGCATGGTGATGCCGCTGTATTCCATGAACACAAACACCATCGCCAGCACCAGCGGAATCGAACACGCGACCACTAACCCTGCGCGAAACCCGAGGCTGACGAAGCTGACCAACAGCACGATGATCACCGCCTCGAACAACGCGCTGGTGAAGCCACCCACGGCCTTGTTCACCACCTCGGCCTGATCCGACACCTTGTGCACGCCAATGCCGACTGGCAGCTCCGCCGTTGTAGCGTCCATACGCTCATGCAGCGCCTTGCCGAAGGACTGGATATTGCCGCCCTTCTGCATCGCGATGGCCAGGCCGATCGCCGGTTTGCCATCGAAGCGGAACAGCGGCTTGGGCGGATCGGTGTAGCCACGGGTGATGTCAGCAATGTCGCTCAGACGGTAAAAACGGTCATTGATGCGCAGATTGACTGCAGCCAGATCCTTCTCGGAAGCGAACTGCCCGGAGGTGCGTACCGAAATCCGCTCCGGCCCGGCTTCGATCACCCCGGCAGGTGTCACCGCGTTCTGCGATTGCAGGCTTTGCACCACCTGGCTCTGGTCGATGCCCAACGCAGCGAGTTTGCGTGTCGAGAAATTCAGGTACAGCACTTCGTCCTGCTGACCGATCATCTCGACCTTGCCCAGCCCGGGCACTTCGCGGATGTCGGCGCGGACCTTCTCGACATAGTCACGCAACTGACGCATCGAGAAACCGTCTGCGGTAAACGCGTAGATCGAGCCGTACACATCGCCGAACTCGTCGTTGAACGACGGGCCTTGCAGCCCCTGCGGAAACTGGCCACGGATGTCATCGACTTTCTTGCGCACCTGATACCAGATTTCCGGTATCGCCTTGGCACTGGTGGTGTCACGCAGGTATACGAAGACCGTGGACTCGCCTGGTCGGGTATAGCTCTTGACGTAGTCCAGTGAGTCCAGCTCTTCGAGCTTCTTCTCGATGCGGTCGGTGACCTGCTCCAGGGTCTCGTCCACCGTCGCGCCCGGCCAGCGGGTCTGGATAATCGTGGTCTTGATGGTGAAGGACGGGTCTTCCTCGCGCCCCAGCTTCATGTAGGAAAACACACCCATCAACAGCGCGACGAACATCAGGTACCAGACAAACGACTGATGCTTGATGGCCCACTCGGATAAATTGAAATTCCCTTTCATCGCGGGCTTTCCTCATCGACTTTGACTTTCTGGCCCGGCTTGAGGCTGTTGACGCCCGCGCTCACCACTTTTTCACCCGCTTTGACGCCATCGTTCAGCACGAAGGAATCGCGGTCACGGCTGGCAATAGTCACCGTTCTGGGGTTCACCGTCTGGCTTTGCGGGTCGACAATCCATATCTGGCGTTTGCCATCGACTTCCTGCAGGGCATTGATCGGCAGACGCATGCGCGGCGTGATGGTCGAGCTAAGCGTCACGCTGATGGCCGTGCCCAGGCGGAACGCCGCAGGTGTTTGCGCCAGCGACAGACGCGCACGACGAGTGCGTGTCGTGCGATCAGCCTGGGGTTCGATTTCGCGAATGGTGGCGGTGGTGTTCACTTCCGGATTCAGTTGACTGGCGACGGTGAATACCACGTCGGCAGGCAACTGGTCGGCCAGTGTATCGGGCAGGTCGATCACCGCTTCCTTGATGTCCGGCCGCGCCAGGGTCACGACTTCCTGACCGGCTGTCACCACCTGTCCGGCTTCGACCTTCCATTCGGTGACCACGGCGTCGTGATCACTGCGCAGCTCGCTGTAACTCAATTGATCGCGGGCCTGTTGAGCCGCGGCCTTGGCCTGTTCCTGCGACGAGCTGGCGGTCTTCAGATCGGTCAGGGCGATGTCCAGTTGCGCCTGGGCACCGACACCGCGATCGAACAGCTCCTGCTGGCGGCGAGCATTGGCCTGGGCGTTGATGAACTGCGCCTGAACATTGGCCAGGTCGCCCTGCCGGGCACGAACGGCGTTCTGCTGATCGGTCGGATCGAGGGTTGCGAGCAAATCGCCTTTCTTGACCTCAGCGCCTACGTCAACGTCGCGCCGGGCGATGCGACCCGCGACACGAAAGCCCAGCACACTCTGATAACGCGCCTGGATATTACCGGCGAAACGCCCGAAATCCTGATTCGACTCAGGCTTTGCTTCGACGAAGACGACGGGGCGCACCGGTTCCGGAGGTGTTTCATCCTTGCCACAGCCACTCAATAGAAAACCGCTCAACAGCAGGCCGCCCAGCGGCAGGCATGACATACGCTTCATGGCTGCACCTGTGCGTTCTGTTGTTTGGGCTGTTCGGCAATTTCGACCTGCATGTCCGGGTGTAACAACTGTCCGCCTGCCACCACGACTTTCTCTCCACTCTTGAGCCCGTCGCCAATGATGACTTTGGCGGTCAGGTAACGGGTGACGGTGACCTTGCGCAGATTGACCTTACCCTGCTCGTCCACCACCCACACGGCAGGCTTGCCCAACTGCTCGCCAAGGTCCTTGGTCAGCGCCGCCCATGGCAACTCGACACTGGCGTTGGCCGGTGCACTCAGCGCCACACTGACCACCGAGCCCAGGGCCATGCCTTCAGGCAGCGGGTCCAGAGTGATCTTGATCTGCAAGGTGCCGGTTTGCGCCGACACCGCCGGGGTCACTTCGCGCACCTTGCCGCTGACTTTGATAGTCGGGTTATCGAGCAGCGTGACCTGCACGGCCTGATCGGTCGGTGGCTTGACGAACAGGGACTCGTAAACATTGAACACGGCATCGCGATCGCCGTCGCGCGCCAGATCGAAAATCGGCATGGTGGCCTGCACCACTTGCCCGACCTCAGCCTGACGCGCGGTGATCACACCCGGTGCATCGGCGACCAGCGCGGTATAACCCAGTTGTTCACGGGCATTGGCCAATTGCGCCTGAGCCGCCTTCAACGAGCTTTCGCTGCCGCGCAACGCAGCCTGTGCAGAGTCATATTCGCTGCGACTGGTATAACCTTTGGGCAGCAGCTTTTGCTGACGGACAAACGCCGCGCGGGACTGGTTCACGCGGGCCTGTTCGGCAGCCACAGAGGCAGCAGCCGAGTCGACATTGATCTGCAGATCCTTGGGGTCGAGCCGGGCCAGCACCTGCCGCGCAGTCACCCGGTCACCCACATCCACATTGCGCTGAATGATCTTGCCATTGACCCGGAATGAAAGGCGGGTCTGCACGCGCGCCTGAACATCGCCGGTCAGGGCGACACTGGCAGCGAAGTCGGCACTTTTTACCGTTTGAACATAGACCCGAGGCAGCTCGGGCTCAGCCGGTTTTTCCTCGCCACAGCCCGCCAGCGCCGCCAGGGCAGCGGCCAGACCGAACGTAACCAGTCTTGAAATACGAACGGGCATGCAAACTCCTTGTGCGACTGCCGGGTGCGGGCGTGATCAGGGCGAGAGAATAGCGCGAGTATGCGACTGTATGCGAGAGGGAGGGTTCATTGAAACAGGGCAGAAAGCGGTTGCGCGGGAGAGGCGCACAGCACCTTTCTTTTGAAGATGGTCAGTTCAAACTCCGGCAAAGACATTGTCTTGAGCATCTCTGCCGAACGTGAAAGTAGTGTACATATCAAACCACCGATTCATGCCCCTCACGGATTGAATGCAAGAGCTCTTCAGGTATCGGTGGCATCCTGTCGACTTCAGACAACTAACGTTGGAAGGCGGGCTTTCTTAAATTCCGGTATTTTGGATAGCCCCGTCCAGGGATAACAGATGACTGCGTTTGTGCGACGTTTCGTTCTAATAGTAAGCACTCAGCTGAGTCAGGCTGGAGAAATCATGCACAGATAAACGTATCAGTACAAAATAGCTTCACCAACATTGTTTGGCTGACCACCCCCGACGGATGTTCTTCGAATGTCTATAGCGGCAGTAGCAACTTCACTGCTTGAACGCCTTTGCGTAACCCGCTTTATATTGGTCCCTGCATCCTCCCAACGCTTGATGCGCGGGCTGACTGTCCGAATGGCTAGCACTGGAACCAACATGCCTATTGCCGTCGCGAGCAAAACATCCGCAGCAGGGGCGTCCGGGTCGACCGCGTTGATTACCCGGCTTACCGTAAACACGCTGCTGGCTGCAAGCTGGTCGACTGCTGAGGCCGCTGTCAGTTTCGTTGATAACGGTGCACCGCCCTTGGCGACAGCCTTTATCGCAGGAATAGCCGTTTTTACACCCAGGACAGCACCGAACAAACCGAGCCCTATCCACACAAATGAAAGTATCTGACCCTCATCTACCTTATGCCCGGTCGGATCAGACCGATTAACCGGATCGCCCGCGCAGTACGTATATGCGTTCATACCGCCCTTGCCAAACGGACTCATACTGTCCGGGCTGTTGAAACGCATCAGTGCCGGGTTGTAGGCGCGATAACCGTTGCCCAACAAGTAGTGACCCGTAACAGGGTCAGGTTGCTCGCCATTGAATCCGGGCAGGTGATTGATTGAAGGTCGATGACCGTATGCCATATAGGCAATGGCAGCGCTTGATCCTGCCTGCACGGTGGCGAGCACACTATGTTGTTGGTCGGAGGCCATCAATGTCGCGCCGAGTGCGGATTGCCCGGCAAGCAGTTGGCGGTCGTGACCCAGGAAGCGCCAGTGTTCGGCGCCCTGAAGCTCGCTGACCCAGCGGTCTGACTGGTAGAACGTACGTGCGATTGCCTCGGACAGCGGCGTGCGCATTGCGAGCCGATCCAGGGCGTCGTAGCTGTAGCGGCATAAAACTCTTTTCTGAGGCATGACAGGCCACCCGGATTGTGATCCTTGTTAGCGAGATACGCGTTTTCAAGGACCACAATGAACGCCCGGAACCGCAACAGCTACTCGTAGAATTGCTAGGTAGTGTCAATGCTTATGAATGCACTCCAGCGAACGCTCCAGCTCGGCCTTGGCCATATTGATCAGGTGCACCACCGAGAATGCCAGATCACGCTTCAGGCCATCGAGGTTGTCACCGGTTTCATACGCAGTGGCAGAGGCACAGCGCAGTATGTCGCTGACCTGTATCAGGGAGTCTTCAAGAGAGGTGGGGAGCGGCGGGGACGGGGTTGAGTTGATCATCATGTGTGCCTCTGCAAGTAGGGCCATCAGATGTTCGCTGCTAAACAAACAAGGGTGGCGACTTTAACGCGGGTTAGCAGACCGGTAGAGAACACAGACCCGGCGCACTCGAAAGTGCCCCACGCAAAGCCGCCATAAACGGTAATTGCGCTGCGTGTCTCTGGACAGGCTGCTAAACCCGGTCGCTGAAAAAATCAGCGACCGACGCAGCCTAGAGTGCAGATTTGGCAGGCGCAAGAGCCCGGGATTTTCTCGGAAAAGTCATACGCAGGAAAGAGAAAAGACTGAAAGAAAGGTCCTGCAGGGCAGGTTTTTCGTGAGCGGAAGTAACCTGACTCTCTCAGAAGAGGACGCAGAGCGTCCAGAACGGCATTCCCACGCGGAGCGTTGGAACGATCAGTTGAGAGCGCCTATCGTTCCTCACGCTCCAGCGTGGGAATGCCCTTCGTGACGCTCCGCGTCATCCTCAAGCCGCGCCGATCAACTGCCCTCGGTGCCCTGCGCCTCCTCGAAGAAATAATCCTTCCAGCTCGCCGCCTTGTTTTTCAGCACACCCAGTTCATGCAGTTTTTCAGCGTAAATGAAGGTGCGCTGCGGGGTGATAGTGAAGTCGATTTCAGGGTCGGAGACGATTTTCTCTACCAGCGGCAACGGCAGCTTCGATTGCTCGACGCGAATGTAAGTCTGCGCGGCAGCCGGTTTGTCGGCCTTGATGATCTTCTCGGCTTCGGCCAGTGCGTCGTAGAACGCCTTGTAGGTCTTGGGGTTTTCGTCGTGGAATTTTTCGGTGGTGTAGAGCACGTTGAACGTCGCCTGACCGCCCAGCACGTCGTAGGAGCTGAGCACCTTGTGCACTTTGGGGTTTTCCAGCGCCTGGTACTGGAACGGCGGGCTGGAAAAGTGCGAGTTGATTTCCGAACCACCGGCAATCAGCGCGGAGGTCGCATCCGGGTGCGCGAGGCTGACCGAGATGTTGTCGAATTTTTTGTAGTTGTCGTTACCGAACAGCTTGGCGGTTTCGATCTGCAAGGTGCGCGACTGGAAGCCCACACCGGCAGCAGGCACGGCGATACGGTCCTTGTCGGTGAAGTCCTTGAGGGTCTTGATGTTGGGGTTGTTGGTCAGCAGGTAATTGGGCATCGAACCCAGCGAGGCAATCGCCTTGACGTTCTGCTTGCCCTTGGTGCGATCCCAGACGGTCAGCATCGGCGGCACGCCTGCCGAGACCACGTCCAGCGCACCGGCCAGCAGCGCTTCGTTCATCGCCGTGGCGCCGGAGATGCTGTTCCAGTCGACCTTGATGTCCAGGCCCTGTTCCTTGCCGTGTTTTTCGATCAATTTTTGATCGCGCACCACGTCGAGGATCAGGTAGCCGATGCCGAACTGCTGAGCGATGCTGATCTTGCCTTCAGCCTGAGCGCCGCCGCTGAGCAGCGCGCCAAACAAGCCGAGCGTCGCCGCCAACACAGTCAGTGCCGGGCGTTGGAATGCAGTGTTCATGTGGTTCTCACCCTGATTAGTCAAAAAAAGACGGCGTTTCAACGCTGCATGCCCCAGCGCTTGACGGTCAGGCGCTCAATGTTGGCAAACAGCAGGTTCTCGACCAGCAGGCCGATGAGGATCACCGCCGCCAGACCTGCAAAAACCTTGTCGGTATACAGCTCGTTACGGTTCTGGAAGATGTACCAGCCCAGACCGCCCTTGCCGGAGGACGCGCCAAACACCAGTTCGGCAGCGATCAGCGTGCGCCAGGCAAAGGCCCAGCCGATCTTCAGACCGGCGAGAATCGAGGGCAGCGCAGCAGGGATCAGGATGTGCCAGACAAAGCGCAGGCCTTTGAGACCATAGTTGCGCCCGGCCATGCGCTGGGTTTCCGAGACACCCAGAAAGCCCGCGTAAGTATTGAGCGCCAGCGCCCACAGCACCGAATGCACCAGCACGAAGATCAGGCTGTTCTGACCCAGGCCGAACCACAGCAGCGCCAGCGGCAGCAGGGCAATGGCCGGTAACGGGTTGAACATCGCAGTCAGCGTGCTGAGCAGGTCGCGGCCCAGTTGGGTGGACACTGCCAGGGTGGTCAGGGCGAAGGCCAGCACGATGCCGATCAGGTAGCCCTGGATCAGTACGGTCAGGGAGATCCACACCTTGCCCGGCAACTCACCGGAAATCAGCCCGTCATAAAAGGCGGCGGCCGTTTGCAGAAAACTCGGCAACAGCAGGTCATTGTTCTGCAGACGTGCGGCCAGCTCCCAGATCACCGCCAAAGCAATCATGATGACGCATTTGCGCACCCAGCCCAGTTGCCAGATGCGCTGTGTCAGGGGCAGGTCGCGGGCCAGATCTTCCTGAGTGAAAGGCTCCAGCGTGATTTCATATTCTTCGCGAGCGGGAGGTGCGAGGCTCATGATTCGGGTTTCCCGGTATTCGTGTAGAGAGGACGCGGAGCGTCCTGAAAGGCATTACCACGCGGAGCGTGGGAACGATCAAGGCAGTCGCCTAGTAAGCAATCCGGATGTCCTGAAAATTCAGATCCTGCTCCACCGGCCCGGCCTCGCCTTCATCGAACAACAACCGATGAATACGCTGCGCGGTCTGCTGAAAGCCGACGCCGCCGAGGCTTTTCAGGTCGTATTGGTGGCTGTTGATTTCAGCCCGTACACGGCCCGGATGCGGTGACAGCAGCAGGATGCGGTTACCGACCACCAGCGCTTCCTCGATGGAGTGGGTGACGAACAGCAGCGTGAAGCGGACTTCATCCCACAGCTCGAGCAACTCTTCCTGCATCTTGCGTCGGGTCAGTGCATCCAGCGCGGCGAACGGTTCGTCCATCAGCAGGATTTTCGGTTGCATGGCCAGGGCTCGGGCAATCGCCACGCGGGCTTTCATGCCACCGGACAAGGTGTGCGGGTAGGCATCGGCAAACGCACTGAGGCCGACCTTTTCCAGGTAATAACGTGCACGCTCCAGCGCTTCGGGGCGCTTCAACGTGCGTGATGCCAGCAGCGGAAACATGACGTTCTCGATCACGGTTTTCCACGGCGGCAACTGGTCGAATTCCTGAAACACCACGATGCGGTCGGGGCCAGGCTCGGTGACCTGCTGTCCTGCCAGACGAATCTCGCCCTCACTGGGCTCGATGAAACCGGCCACCGCCTTGAGCAGGGTCGACTTGCCGCAACCGGACGGGCCGAGCAGCACGAAACGATCGGCCGGATCGACTTCGAAACTGACCTGATGCGTCGCCCGCACCACCCGTTCCGGGGTGCGGTATTCGAGGCTCACGCCGCGGACTTGCAACAAGGCTTCAGCGGTGGGCTGTGCAGCCGGTTGCGGCTGGGTGCTGGTGCTGGCCGTGTGGCCTTGCGCGACAGCATTCATGAACGGCTCTCCTGAATCAAAATGGCGCGGTGCCTTGAATGGTCGTGCGATGCAGTTTGCGGCGCAGATGCGCCGGGCAGCCGGCAGCCAGGTGGATCAGGGAGCGGTTGTCCCAGAACACCATGTCGTTGGCCCGCCACTGGTGCCGATAGATGTGCTCGGGCTTCACGCTGTGGGCGTAAATCTCGTTGAGAATCTGGCGGCTTTCGTCCTCCGGTAGACCGAGAATGCGCGTAGTGAAACCCTCGCTGACAAACAGCGCCTTGCGCCCGTTTTCAGGGTGAGTGCGAACGATCGGGTGGCTGACTTCCACCACCTGCGCCAGTTGCTCGGCGGTCAGGGTCGGACGCCAGTTGGCGGCGTTATGGCCCTCGGCGTAGCGTGCGGTGTAACTGTGCACCGCTGAACGCCCTTGGACTGCATCGCGCAGGTGTTGCGGCAACGTCTCCCACGCCAGATGCATGTCTGCAAACAGCGTATCGCCGCCTTCACTCGGCAGCTCCTGGGCGTAAAGCATCGAGCCCAGGCTCGGCAGCTCCTTGTAGGACAGGTCCGAATGCCAGTATTTACCGGCATCGCCCAGACCCACGGGCTTATCGTTCTCGACAATGTTGGAGACGATCAGGATTTCCGGGTGGTTGGCCAACAGAAACTGCTTGAGCACATGGATCTGCAACACTCCGAAACGCCGACTGAAATCGATCTGCTGTTGCGGCGTGATCTGCTGATCGCGGAACACCACGACATGGTGATTCAGATGTGCCTGATGCACACGAGCGAAGTCGGCATCGTTCAACGGCCTGGACAGATCCAGCCCAACGATTTCCGCGCCCACCTTTTCGGTGAATGGACGCACTTCGAAGGATTGCGAAGCAGGTTGGGCGGACGATGAAGCGAGGGAGGCTGCTGGCATGAGAACTCCGACTCCAGAACAATGTGACTGAAAGACGAAACTCTATAGCTATAAGAAAGAGAATTTAAATACCGTTAAAGAATATCGATAGTGCTGAAATTTTTCACTGCCTCGCTGTGTAACGTCAGCCAGCATAAATGTGTCATGACAGTTACATCGAAGTGTCAGAACGGCTTGCTAGGGTCGGCGCCTTATTCGACCTGAGTGAAGCGCCCGCTATGCGATCCAATAAACCGGTTGTCCATGTCATGGTGTCGTCATTGATACTGTCGCTGCTTGCCGTCTCGGTTCAGGCAGCGAGCCGTTCCAGTGACAATCGTATAAACGGCGTCGACCTGCTCTCGGGGTTCAACACCCTGTGGACGACCGGCGCAACCTGGGACACCGGCACGCCGACGGTCCTCGGCCAGAGCCTGCTTCGGCGCAACCTGCAAATCGTGGTCGACCGAGCCAACTCGCGCACGCTGGCGCAGGAAACCGCCGCCTATTTCGATGACCGCCGTGACCAGAGCTATAGCGCCATCAGCGGTCTGGGCTCGCTGAGCGATGCCTATAAAGCAGGCGCGGGCGCTTTCACGACCATCACGCAATTCGACGACAGCAACAAAACCGTCAAGTACGACGACAAGGGCAACGGCGCAGGCAGTTCGTCCTCGGCGCTGGGCAAAGTGGTCGATCTGGTCGGTGCCGTACGCAACGATGCCTCCACGACCCCGGCCAAGTCCCACTATCTGTATCCACGACCATGGCGGCAGAGCCTGGACGGACAGAGCCTGGCATTCGTCGTCGCACCCTCCCTGCGCCCGGCCGAAAGCACCACACCGGCAAGCGACTCGGGTTTCCCCAGCGGTCACACCAACGCCGCCTACCTCTCAGCCTACGCATTGGCCTACGCGATCCCCGAGCGGTTCAGCGAGTTGATGCTGCGTGCTTCGGAGATCGGCGACAACCGCATAGAAGCCGGTATGCACTCGCCCTTCGACGTGATGGGCGGGCGTATCACGGCGACCTATTTCGCCATCGACAACCTGTCCAATTCCGCCAACACGCAATTGCGCGCCGATGCTCGCGCCCAGGCGCTGGCCTATTTCACCGCTCAGTGCGGCGGCAACGTCAACAATTGCATGACGGCCATCGACCCGGCCACCGACCGCACTTCCCAACATGCACAGGACAAGGCGCTGTACACCGCGCGCATGACCTATGGCTTCGACCCGGTCGGCCCGACCAACCTCGCCCCGGTCGTGCCGACCAACGCTGAAGTGCTGCTGGAAACACGCTTCCCGTACCTCGACGCCAGCCAGCGCCGCGAGATTCTGGCGACCACCGAACTGTCGTCGGGCTATGCAGTGATCGATCAGTCAGGTGGCTACGGTCGCTTGAACCTGTATGTCGCAGGCGATGGTTACGGCGCGTTCAATTCCAACGTCACCGTCAACATGAACGCCAGCCTAGGCGGCTATAACGCCATCGACGCCTGGCGCAACGACATCAGCGGCAGCGGTGCGCTGATCAAGAACGGTACGGGCAACCTGATCCTGACCGGCAACAACACCTACTCGGGCGGCACGCTGATCAACGGCGGCACCCTGACCGGTCATGCCCAGGCCTTCGGCAGCGGCACGATCACCGACAACGCAACGCTGGTGGTCGATCAGTCCACCAACGACACCCTCGCCAACACCCTGACCGGCAACGGTGCGCTGATCAAGCGCGGCGTCGGTTCACTGAACCTGACCGGCAACAGCAGCCTGTCCGGCGCGACGACCCTACAGGCCGGTCGCCTGGCGGTAAATGGCAACCTCGGTAACTCCGTCGTCAGCGTGCAGCAAGGCGCAACGCTGGGTGGCAACGGCACCGTCGGCGGCATCAATGTCGCTCAGGGCGGCACGGTTGCGCCGGGTAATTCGGTCGGGCAACTGAACGTCAACGGTGACGTCAACCTGGCTCAGGGTTCGGTCTATCAGGTGGAGTCGGACGCCAACGGCAATGCCGACCGTATCGTCGCCAGCGGTCGCGCGACGATCAATAACAGCACGCTGTCACTGGTCGAGGGCGGTAACTGGCTGGCCGCCAGCCGTTACTCGATCCTCTCCGCAGCCGGTGGCGTGAGCGGTGCATTTGCCGCCGTGCAAACCAACTTCGCGTTCCTTACCCCGACGTTGAACTACACCGCCACCGATGTCGGGCTGACGCTGGATCGCAACGCACAAACCTTCGCCAGCCTGGCGACCACGCGCAACGCCAAGGCAGTCGCGCAGGGTCTGGACAGCGCGGGAGCAGGCAATGCGCTGTGGCGTCAGGTGGTGCAGGACGACGCCTCGACAGCACAGGCGACCTTCAAGGCGCTGTCCAACGAGCTGCATGCATCGACACAATCTGCACTGATCGAAGACAGCCGGCTGGTGCGCAATGCCATGAACGGTCGCATGCAACAAGCGCAATCCGCACAGGCGTTCGGCAGCACCACGCAAACCCTGGCCGGTGATGCCTCGCGCGGTGTGGTGTGGACCCAGGCCATCGGTGCGACCGGCCAGACCGACAGCAGCCGCGACGCTTCGGGCCTCGAAACCCGCACCAGCGGCCTGCTGTTCGGCGCCGACGTACCGCTCGACGACACTTGGCGTGTGGGTGCATTGGCCGGCTTCAGCAACAGCAGCTTCGACCTGCGCCACGCGTCCGGTTCGACCGACAGCGACAACTATCATCTGGGTGTCTATGGCGGCGCAAAATGGGGCCAACTGGGCCTGCGCCTCGGCGCGGTACGCACTTGGCACGAGCTGACCGCCAAGCGCACGCTGGACCTGCCGGGCTCGTCCGAGCACTTCAAGGAAGACTACAAGGCAGCGACCAATCAGGTCTTCGGCGAACTGGGCTACACCCTGGAAATGGGCAACGCACAACTTGAACCCTTCGCCAACCTGGCGCACGTACGCCTGGACACCGACGCCTTCGACGAGAACAGCAACGCCATCAGCCTGCAGAACAAGTCCCAGGACAACCACATCACCTTCAGCACCGTGGGCCTGCGTGCAGCGACCCGCCTGAGCGCTGGCAGCGTCGTGATCAAACCCAACGCAACACTGGGCTGGCGCCGCGCCTACGGCGACGTCACCCCGGAAAGCCGCTCGGCCTTCAGCGGCGGTGACACCTTCGAACTCTCCGGCGCCCCCATCGCCCGCAGCGCAGCCGTCCTCGGCGCAGGTGTCGACCTGGGGTTGAGCGATACCTTGAGCGTAGGCCTGAGCTACGACGGTCAGGTGAGCAACGACGCATCGGACCAGTCGCTGAATGCTCGGGTGACATTGGCGTTTTAAGGCTGAAGCAACGGCAATTGGGCTGCTCTCTGTAGGGACGGAGAGCAGCCTGTCGAATCGATCAGGGGGCTAATCACTCTTGCGTTGGCCCTCGATTCCATTCAACTCCAACCCTCGCCTTTTCGTTTCCCGGCCTCCCGATCAGCCTCAACAATAGCGGTCGGGAATGGGCTGCGTGCCTTTGCGAACCACCACAGGGCACCCGCCCCAATAACGCTCGTCAGCACGGCCAGCATCAGAATGACCTGGCGGACGCCCAAGGGCGCTGCGAGCAGGGCCACCAGCAAACCCGCCAGAGGCTGCGACAGGTTGTTGAGCAACGTGATCACGCCCACTGTCTTGCCGAAGTCCTGAGGCGGTATCACCCGCTGCCGGAGGGTGCGCATGTAGACGTTGAACATCTTGTCGAAGCCGACGATCAACAGAAACCCCAGCGCATAGCCAATCAGGTTCGGGCTCAGGGCGCTGATGAATGCCCCGGTCGCGATCATCGAAAAACCGACGCTACCCAGCACGCGCATAGGCAGAGCCACGCGGGCCAGGAAGAACAGGATCACGATGGTCGTCACCGCACCCGCCGCCTGCAGCCCGGCGTAGCTGTCTTTGCCGGCGCTGTACTCTCCGATCACCATGGCTGCCGAGGTCGCCAGCGTTACACCGACGATCAGGTTGACGCCTACTGCCAGCGTGATGATCTTTTTCAATTCCGTAAGGCTGCGGATATGCCCGAAGGCAATCCGTAACGGCTGCAGCCAGATGTCCTGATGCTGCTCGAACACCTCCAGCGTGATACGGCTGAGACGTTGCCACGCGAGCATGCTCAGGTCTGCCAGCAGGAACAGGCCAGCGGTCAACAGTACGACCCAGTGCCAGGCCCACACTTCAAGCATCAGTGCCGCGACCAAGGGCCCGAGAACCAGCCCGGACTGGTCGGCAATCTGGGAATAGGACAGCGTTCTGGTGTAGCTGTAATGCTGAAAGATATGCGGCATGAGCACTTCGCGCGCCATGATGCCTTGCGTGGTCAGCACCCCGCACAATGCCGACAGCACCACCAGCCATCCAATACCGCCAAAGATGGCGTAGAGCACCATCGCCAGCACGCACAGCGATGCCCGGTAGACCTGACTGATGTGCAGGATTTTGACTGGCGAGAACTTGTCGCAGAGGGCACCGCACAACGGAAACGCGAGAAACCTCGGTAGCGATTCGACGAAAAACGCCAGCCCCGCCCATGAAGCGCTGTTGGTGGTCTGGAACACCACCAGCGGCACAATGAACAATAGAATCTGATCCGCCAGCCTGGACAGGAAAAGCGAGATGAAGAAAGCGAGGTAATCCTTACGCATGGAGAACTCCTGTATGCCGGGACGTGCGTCGCTATTGACCGAGCCAGGCATTGGAGCTTATTGGATTTGCGTGCGTCATGCTCAAAGAGGACGCAGAGCGTCCAGAACGGCATACCCACGCGGAGCATGGGTACGATAGTGTTTGCCCGTACAACAGCGCCCCACCCGTTCCGCGATCTTCCTGACGACTATCGTTCCTCACGCTCCAGCGTGGGAATGCCTTTCGTGACGCTCTGCGTCACACATCTGTGCCGCGCCGTACATTCAAGATCGGACGCAGAGCGTCCAGAACGGCATACCCACGCGGAGCATGGGCACGGTAGTGTTTGCCCGTACAACAGCGCGCCACCCGTTCCGCGATTTCCCTGACGACTATCGTTCCTCACGCTCCGGCGTGGGAATGCCTTTCGTGACGCTCTGCGTCACACATCTGTGCCGCGCCGCACATTCAACATCGGACGCAGAGCGTCCAGAACGGCATACCCACGCGGAGCATGGGTACGATAGTGTTTGCCCGTACAACCTCGCGCGCCATCCGTTCCGCGATCTCCCTGACGACTATCGTTCCTCACGCTCCGGCGTGGGAATGCCTTTCGTGACGCTCTGCGTCACACATCTGTGCCGCGCCGCACATTCAACATCGGACCGTCCAGACCGGCATGCGACGCGGAGCGTCGCACGATAGTTGGGGGAACGAGAGTCAGTGGGTCAGAACGCAGGCAGTACCGCGCCGTCGTACTTCTTGTTGATGAAGTCTTTCACTTCCTGGCTGGTCAGCGCTTTCGACAGTTTCTCGATGGCGTCGGTGTGGGCGTTGTCTTCGCGGGTCACGAGGAAGTTCACGTAAGGCGAATCCGAACCTTCGATGATCAGCGCGTCTTTCTTCGGATTGAGCTTGGCTTCCAGCGCGTAGTTGGTATTGATCAGCGCGAGGTCAACCTGGCTCAAGGCGCGTGGCAGTACAGCCGATTCCAGTTCGCGGAACTTGAAATTCTTCGGGTTGCTGGCGATGTCTTTCGGCGTGGACAGTGCGTTTTTCGGATCCTTCAGGGTGATCAGGCCGTTCTTGTCCAGCAGGATCAGCGCACGCCCGGCGTTGCTGCCTTCGTTCGGAATGGCAATGGTTGCGCCTTCAGGCAGATCTTTCACGCTCTTGTACTTTTTCGAGTAGCCGCCGAACGGTTCGACGTGTACACCAACGCCGGTCACCAGGTTGGTACCTTTACCCTTGTTGAAGCCATCCAGGTAAGGCTTGGTCTGAAAGTAGTTGGCGTCCAGACGCTTTTCGCTCAACTGGACGTTCGGCTGAACGTAGTCAGTGAAGACCTTGATCTCCAGGTCCACACCTTCCTTGGCCAGCGTCGGCTGGATCAACTTGAGGATTTCCGCATGCGGTACAGGCGTTGCGCCGACTACCAGCTTTTCACCTGCGTGAGCCAGGCCAATCGAGAACACAGCCGCCAGGGCGGTCAGCAAAAACGTCTTTTTCATGCAATGTCCTTAACGAAATCCGAGAGCGTCATCCAGAAATGACGCCTTATTATTCAATGGTTTGCCACAGCTGTCCGAGCCCTGCGACATCACGCTGACATTACCGGTGTTTTATATTCCGATAAAATACTTTTTAATCGAGTGCTTATGCTTTTTTGCATCGGCATCTACTGTACCTCATCACAACCGCTCTGGGGCGGGCTCAAGCGGGACGCCGATCCAGCTCCGAGGTGACTGTTTCAAGCAATTGCCTGAGCGCGGAAAGCTGCCGGCGATCACCACCTTTAAGCAATAGCTGCGTCTGACGCTCGATCAGAACCAACGGATCGGCGATGTCCGGCAGATTGATATCGTGTGCGCGAATTTCATCACCGCTGCTGACCAGCAAGGCAAAGTGAATGACATTCTCCAGTTCACGGGTATTGCCGGGCCAGCTATGGGCCTCCAGCGTGCGCTGCGCATCCTCGCTGATCAGTTGCACCGGCAGGTTCAGACGCTGGCTGTAGATCCCGACAAAATACTCGGCCAACGGCAGGATGTTGCCCGGCTGCTCGCGCAACGCAGGCAGATCGAGGCGGCCCTCGCTCAGGTAATGATAAAGACGCTCGTGGAATTTCCCGGCAGCCACGGCCTGCGCCAGATCGATGCTGGTGGCGGCGACCAGACGCACATCGACCGGGCTCGGCTGCTGCGCGCCCACTCGCGTGACTTCGTGATTTTCAAGGGCCGCAAGCAGCTTGACCTGGATCGGCAGCGGCAGGTCGCCGATCTCGTCCAGGTACAAGGTGCCCCCATTGGCCGAACCGAACCAGCCTGCGCGGCTGCTGACCGTTCCACTGTGGGCTCCGGCGGTATAGCCGAACAATTCGGCGTCGGCATACGTCGGGCTGATGGCACCGCAGTTCACCGAAACGAACAGACCCGAGCGATCACTGCCGCGATGAATATGCCTGGCCAGCAATTCCTTGCCGGTCCCGGACTCGCCACGGATCAGTACCGGTAGAGAACGGGGAGCCAGTTGCTCCATTTCTTCACGCAATTGGCGCGAGCGTGGGTCGATGAACACCAGCGCCTTGGCGCGAATGCTCAGTGGGCTTTTTTCCGCATCGGGAAAGGTCAGCAGCGGCTGCCCAAAGTTTTCGTGAAGGCTCATGACACACTCCCGCCTGAGCCCTTGCAAAGGCTCAAGCGTTTAAAAAGACGGGACCCGGTGAGTCCGATAAACAAACTGCCCGGTCATGCGCGACGACGCGCGTGTTGCTCCAGACGATTCTGCAGGCGGTACAGGTAGGCGAAGCCCTGCTCCCAGCGTTGATGGCCGGACTTGACGTTGATATGCCCGGCCTGACTCAGAAAGCCGATCTCGGCACCCCAATGACGTGCCATCTCCATCGCACGCTGGGAGCTGACCGCAGGATCGTTGTCAGAGCTGACAATCTGTGTCGGAAACGGCAACAGGTCGGCAGGGATCGGCGCAAAATTACGCAATGCAGGCGGGCAATTCGGACGCTCGACGTCGGCCGGTGCCACCAACAGTGCGCCCTGCACCTGACGCAAGGTGTCCAGCGGCGCGAGTCGGGCCCAGTGCGCGACCGTGACGCAGCCCAGGCTGTGCGCGATCAGGATCACGGGCGTGTCATGCGCGGCAATCGTGCGCTGCAACTCGCCGACCCAGTCTTCACGCCGTGGCTTGAGCCAGTCGGCCTGCTCCACACGTGTGCTGTTGGGCAGGCTGTTCTGCCAGTGGGTCTGCCAATGATCATCAGGAGACCCTTGCCAGCCTGGCACGATCAGATACCGGATCGACTCGTTATGCATGGATTCGCCTCCTGCATGTATGCGTTCATGAGGCGAGTATAGGGATGGAAGTTATATTCGCTAAGGAATAAGAAGCTATTTGTTAATTCCCAAAACGAATATCAGCTGATAGACAAAAAAAGAGGCCACTCCCTGCCTTCGAGGAACGGCCTCTAATAAAAATCACTTTCAGGGCAAAGAATATCCACGCTTCATTACAGGATTACGACGGCCTCAGGTTGCAGGCACAGTACGCGGGCCCTGCTCGCCCGAAGTCAGCGGCACTGGCTCGTCGTTCTGCGGGACTTCACGGGCAACGTTCCACACCACGATCGCAGCGATAATGTCGAAGATCGCCAGCACCACGAACAGCGGGCTGTAGCCGATTTTGGTGACCAGCACGCCGAAGACCATGGTGAACGCCGCCGCCCCGAAAAAGCCGAACATTCCGCCCATCCCGGTCGCTGTGGCCACCTCGTTTTTGCCGAATGAATCCGAGGTGATCGAATACAGCGCGCCCGACAGGGTCTGGTGGGCAAAGCCGCCGATGCACAGTAAGGCGATGGCGGTGTAGGGGCTCTCGACCAGCCCGATGCACGCGGGTCCGATCATGCATGAGCAGCCAAACAGCATGACCATCTTGCGCGAGGTGAACAGCGATACCTTGCAGTACTTGTGGAACAACGGGCTAAGGTAGCCGCCCAGTACACAGCCGATATCAGCCGCCAGAAACGGCAGCCAGGCGAACATCGCGACTTCCTTGATGTTCATGTGGCGCTCGGTCATCAGGTACAGCGGAATCCACGCATTGAAGGTCTGCCAGGCAGGCTCGGAAAGGATTCGCGCCGAGGCAATCGCGTAGAAATTACGGTTTTTGAACAGTCGCTTCCAACTGCCTTTCTGGGCGGGTGCATCCTTCAGACGTGCTTCCTGGCCGCTGAGGATGTAGTCACGTTCTGCATCGCCCAGACGCTTCTGATCGCGCGGATGCTTGTACAGCAGCAGCCACAGGCCGCTCCAGACAATCCCCAGACCGCCGACAATCAGGAACGCCAGCTCCCAGCCACTCTGCAGGATGGCCCAGACCACCAGCGGGGGCGCAAGCAATGCGCCGAACGACGAACCGATATTGAACCAGCCGATGGCCACCGAGCGCTCTTTGGCCGGAAACCATTCGGTGGTCGCCTTGACGCCTGCCGGCAGCCCCGCCGCCTCGGTCAGGCCGAGCATGCCGCGGAAGATCGCCAGACTCTGCCAGCCGGTCGCGAATGCGGCGGCAGCGCAGGCAGCAGACCAGGCGATGGCGAAGATTGCAAAGCCCATCTTGGTGCCGATCGCGTCGATGATGTAGCCCGCCACGGGCTGCATGATGGCGTAGCACAGTTGCCAGGCGACAACGATGTGCGCGTACTGCTCGGTGGAAATGCTCAGCTCGCTCATGAGCGTCGGTGCTGCGACGGACAGCGTGTTGCGTGCCAGGTAGTTGACGACCAGGCCAGCTGTTACCAGCCCCACCATCCACCACCGAATGCCTTTTATCTTCATCTCTTCACCCTGTTTATTTTTAGATTGGCGATGAGCGTCCCGCGGCCAAGACCGTGAGGCGGCTGGTTTTATGTAACTTCAGATTACGGTTTCTGCAGAAGACTTTTAGGCGCTTTCCGCCGACGTTCATGCGTAAAAATAGACTTTTCGCACGAAGGGCACGCTTTTATGGCCTGAGAATTCAGACTGATCATCGGGTTGTTACTCTTTGAATTATTTTTGTGGTTGTAATTTTCTTCGAGTCTTATGTCGTCGTACAACATGATGCACTTATAGCCATTTGACATTCCGGTGTCAAATGACAGAAATGCTCTGACCTGCATCAGCGATGGGTTAGCGGAGCGTTGAGAACATCAAGGAGCTTTTACGTTATACGACGACTGCGCAATAGGCGCCTGCGGATAGCTCGTTTGGGCCTATCGGACACCGCTCAGTGTTCACAGCGCGGACTATTTTCGGGGTGATGACAAGAAACGTGTCCTGGCACTTGCACAACTGTCATAAATGCTCTCATTCTTGAAGCTGGCGTCAGGCAAGCGGGTTGCCCGGTGAGACCTTGTCGACACGGGCCTGACGCTGAAGTCACCTCATGTCAGGAAGAGGCGTGCGCATGCCTGAGCCAAGCAGTCTCGCCAGCTGGACCCCCGCTCTGCGCAAGCAGCTAACTGCCTTGGGCATGGACAGTGATGCGTTGTGCCAGAGCGCGGGCATTGACCTGAACAGGCTGAGTGAACCCGATGCGCAATTCTCACCGGATGTCACCGCCACGCTCTGGCAACGTGCAGTGCAAGCCAGCCTTGACCCGGCCTTGGGTTTGCGCGTTTCACGCTTCGTCAGCCCGACGGCGTTTCATGCGCTGGGCTACACGCTGGTGGCCAGCGGATCACTGCGTGAAGTTTTCGAGCGCATTGTGCGTTACCGCTCGATGGCCGAGGACTCTCTGGAACTGGATTTCAGAACCGTCGGCGAACGTTATGAATTCCGCTTCGGTACACCGCCATCCTGTCAGTCACCGGTTCATGAGCTGCTGGATGCATTTGCCGCCATTTACGTGCGTACCTGCCGCAATCGGTTGGGACGGGGCTATGCGCCGCTCGCGGTGCATCTGCAACGTCCGGCACCCAAGGACCCGCGGCCTTGGTACGATTTGTTTCGGTCACCGGTCATGTTTGCGGCGCAGGAGAACTTGCTGGAGTTTGGCGGTGATCAATTCGACAGCCACCTGGATGACGGCCCGGTGCAGCTGAACGGTCAGGAATCCCAAGGGGATCCGTTACCGTCACTGATCTGGGAACAGCGCGTACGCTCGGCCATAGAAACGCTGCTGCCGGACGGCGAACCCACCGTCAAGAGCATCGCCGAAGCCCTGCACCTGAGCACGCGCAGCCTGCAGCGCCATCTGGCCGACGAGGGCTGCTGCTATGACCTG
This sequence comes from Pseudomonas congelans, assembly GCF_900103225.1. Classification (GTDB taxonomy): domain Bacteria; phylum Pseudomonadota; class Gammaproteobacteria; order Pseudomonadales; family Pseudomonadaceae; genus Aquipseudomonas; species Aquipseudomonas congelans. The sequence continues at coordinate 413,569 of NZ_FNJH01000004.1, forward strand.
CTGCTCAATCAGTGCCGCCAGAACCTGGCGCTGCTGCACATGAACGATCAGCAAAGCTCGCTGAACGAAATCGCCTACCTGCTGGGTTTTTCCGACACCGACTGCCTGAGCCGCGCCTTCAAACGCTGGACCGGGCTGACACCGGAACAGTACCGCAGCGCCGTGGTGCGCTGATGGGGGGCACACCCTCTTACCCATGCTCCGCGTCCGCTCTTGATTAAGCGGCGCGGCGCACATCCATGACGCGGAGCGTCACGAAAGGCATTCCCACGCTGGAGCGTGAGGAACGATAGTTGTCTGGTAGATCGCAAGCGTAACGTGCTCGGAAGAACGCTCTATCGTGCCCATGCTCCGCGTGGGTATGCCGTTCTGGACGCTCTGCGTCCTCTCCTGATTATGTGACGCAGAGCGTCACGACAGGCATTCCCACGCTGGAGCGTGAGGAGCGATAGTGCTCTCGAGAACACCGTCGCGCCTGGGCTCCGCGCAGGTATGTGTTGGCTTCTAGCGTGCTTCGATCCGCGCCAGCTCAGGCAGATCCCCCGACAAACCCAGCGCTTCGCGCACGAACAGCGCCTTGGCTTCGGGCATGCGGTTGACCATTTTCAAGCCGGTGTTGCGCAACCAGCGCAAGGGCAGCAGGTCGGCCTGGAACAGGCGTTCGAAGCCTTCCATTGCAGCCATCAGCGCGAGGTTGTGCGGCATGCGGCGGCGCTCGTAGCGGCCCAGCACGCGCAGGTCAGACCAGCGCTCGCCGCGCCTTGCGGCATGGGTCAGCACTTCTGCCAGTACTGCAGCGTCGAGAAAGCCGAGGTTCACGCCCTGCCCGGCCAGTGGGTGAATGGTGTGCGCCGCATCGCCAATCAGTGCCAATCCCCTGGCAACGTAACGCTTGGCGTGACGCTGACGCAGCGGCACGCACAGGCGGCTATCGGCAGACAGCACCTGACCCAGTCGTCCTTCGAACGCCTGCTCCAGTTCGCGGCAGAACAGATCATCCTCCAGCACCATCAGGCGCTCGGCTTCGGCAGGTGTGACTGACCAGACGATGGAGCACCAGTGCTGGCCCTCACGCTCCAGCGGCAGAAAGGCCAGCGGCCCGTCGTCGGTGAAACGCTGCCAGGCGGTTTTTCTGTGGGGATCGGCTGTGCGCACGCTGGTGACAATGGCGTGATGCAGGTAATCCCATTCACGCGTCGGCGTTTCAGTCAGGCGGCGCACAGCGGAATTGGCACCGTCGGCGGCCACCACCAGCGGCGCGCGCAACTGACGACCATCGGCCAGGGTCAGCAGCCAGTCATCGCCGGAGTGACGCATCTGTTCAAGCCGCGCGTTGGCCAGCAAGCCGATGTCGCTGGCGTGCAGTCGGTCGAGCAGCGCGTCCTGCACCACACGATTCTCGATGATGTGACCGAGCACGTCGGCATGCACACTGGAGGCCGAGAAGTGAATCTGCCCGGTGCCGCTGCCATCCCAGACCTGCATATGCGCATACGGGCTGATGCGGCGCGCAGCGATGCCTTCCCACACACCCAGCCGCTGGAGGATTCGCTGGCTGGCCGCCGACAAAGCACTGACCCGCGGTTCGAAGCTCGACTGTTGATCAAATGGCTCGACGCTCAGCGGTCCACCGTCGACCACCAGCACATCAAGACCGCTGTCCCGCAATGCCAGAGCAAGGGCACTGCCAACCATTCCGGCTCCGACAATCAGCACATCTGCGCGCGTTTCCATGGTCAAACCGTTCTCGCTTGCGGCCGAAGCCCTGTGTTTAAAGTGTCTGATTCACACATCGGATCGAGTCCCCAAACCCATGGCCTGGCGGGCAAACCAGCGCTTGGCGGCCGGCAGCAGGTCCAGGCCGAGCAACCCGACGTTACGCCCGGTGGCAACGGCCGACCGGGAGCTGCCGAACAGGCGCGTCACCTTGTCGGAGAAGCCCACGGTCAATTGCTGATCCTGGCGCTGACGCTCACGGTAGAGCTGCAGCGTCGGCAGCGCACCGGGCGGAGCGTCGCTGTCCAGCAGTGTCTCGGCCAGTGCATCGGCGTCACGCAAGGACAGATTGAACCCCTGCCCGGCGACCGGATGCAGGCTGTGCGCCGCGTTGCCCAGGATCACCAGATGCGAGCGCACCTGCTCTTCGGCTTCGATCAGTGCCAAGGGGTAGACATGCCGAGCACCGACCTGACGCAGCGTGCCCAGGCGATAGCCAAACACGCCCTGCAGCTCTTCCAGAAAACTGCGGTCGTCCAGTTCGGCCAGACGCTGGGTATCGTTGCCCGGACGTGTCCATACCAGCGCACAGCGGTTATCCGGCAATGGCAGCAGCGCCATCGGCCCGTCCTCGGTAAAACGTTCGAACGCCTGCCCGCAGTGAGCTTCACTCGGCGTGATATTGGCAATCAGCGCATGCTGGTCGTAGGGCCGTTGCCGCACCCCGATGCCCAGTTGCTCGCGCAGGCTGGAACGGCCGCCGTCGGCCAGCACGGCCAGGTCGCAGTCCAGTTCGCTGTCATCACTGAGGCTCAGGCGATAACCGTCGGCCAATGGCTGCATGTGTTTGACCTCGGCCGGCACACGCCAACTGACCACATCACGATCCAGCCCGGCCCACAGAGCCTGACCGAGCCAGGCGTTTTCAACCACATAGCCGAGCGCCGGAACGCCCTCTTCGATCGCAGACAGGCGAGTGGCGCCGAAGCGACCACGGTCCGACACCTGGATTTGCAGGATCGGCTCGGCGCGTCGGGAAATCTGCTGCCACAGGCCAAGCCGTTCATAGATGCGTCGCGAGCCAAACGACAATGCCGAAGAACGCGCATCGTAGCTGGGCTGCCAGGCTTCACCCGGCGCAAAGGGCTCGATGAGCACGATTTTCCAGCCGCGCGCCTTGGCACCGGCCTGCAGCGACAACGCTAGGCTTGCACCGACCAGTCCGCCGCCGACGATGGCGATATTGAAGCGGCTCATGCGACCTGTTCCTGTGCAGCCGCCATCAGCGCCTCGATCTCGGCGACGGTCTTGGGCACGCCGCCGGACAGAATTTCACACCCCTGCCTAGTCACAACCACGTCATCCTCGATTCGCACACCAATACCTCGCCATTTCTTCGCGACTTCCAGGTTGTCGGGGGATATGTAAATCCCGGGTTCAACGGTCAGCGTCATGCCGACCTCCAGTACGCGCCACTCGCCGCCGACCTTGTATTCGCCGACGTCATGCACATCCATGCCCAGCCAGTGCCCGGCACGGTGCATGTAAAACATCTTGTAGGCCTCGCTTTCGATCAGCTCGCCGACGTCGCCGCGCAGCAGGCCCAGTTCAACCAGCCCGGCGGTAATCACCTTGACCGTCGCCTCGTGCGCCTGGTTCCAGTGCTTATCGGGGCCAATGGCCTCGAAAGCGGCATGCTGGGCTTTGAGCACCAGCTCGTAAATGGCTTTCTGCTCAGGGGAAAACCTGCCATTCACCGGAAAGGTGCGGGTGATGTCGCTGGCGTAGCAGTCGATTTCGCAGCCGGCGTCGATCAACACCAGGTCACCGTCCCTGAGCACCGCGTCGTTCTGCTGGTAATGCAGGATGCAACCGTTGCGACCCGAGGCGACGATCGAGCCGTAGGCAGGCATCTTCGAACCGCCTTTGCGAAACTCGTAGTCCAGCTCGGCCTCCAGGCTGAACTCATGCAGCCCTGCGCGGCAGGCCTGCATCGCACGCACATGAGCCCGCGCCGAGATATCCGCTGCGCAACGCATGACTTTGATTTCCGCTGCGGACTTGTACAGGCGCATGTCGTGCAGCAGATGGTCCAGGGCCACGAATTCCTTGGGCGGCTGGGCACCGAGGTGCGCCTTGGAGCGAATCACGTTGATCCAGTCCATCAGGTGCCGGTCGAATTCGGGATTGCTGCCCATCGCCGAATACACCCTGTCCCGGCCTTCGATCAGGCCGGGCAGGATTTCATCGATGTCATTGATGGGGAACGCATCGTCCGCACCATACTCACGGATCGCGCCTTCCTGTCCTGCGCGCAGGCCTTCCCACAGCTCGCGCTCGGGATTGCGCTCGCGGCAGAACAATACGTACTCGCCGTATTCACGACCGGGGATCAGCACCACCACCGCTTCCGGCTCGGGGAAGCCGCTCAGGTACTGAAAGTCACTGTCCTGCCGGTAGACGTGCTCGACGTCACGATTGCGAATGGCAACCGCAGCGGCAGGCAGGATGGCAATGCTGTCCGGCTCCATCTGAGCCATCAGAGCTTTGCGGCGGCGGGCGTACTCGGACTTCGGGATCTGAATCATGGGCAGCAGGCGTCCTGATGGAGTCCACCGGCTCGCGCTATGGCAAGCGCAGGCCGGTGTCGCAGTGATCGGCTATCAGTGCAGTGAAGGCTTGGGTTGCGGCGCGGACGGCTCGTTGAATTCAGTGAACAGCAGCAGCGGCGCTACGCGCATGTACTCCATGACTTCCATGTAGTCGGTTTCGCCGTCTTCGGACTCTTCCAGCGCGTCCTGAACCTGGGCAATCGCCGCCAGATCCTCCAGAACCGCCTTGGCTTCAGTGCCCAGCGGCTTGTCGCCAATGGCCAGACCGAAACCTGCCAGGAACCCCTGACACCACTGGCCCAGCGCAGCAGCACGCTCGGTCAGCGGTTCGTCGTCGCCCGGCAGCAACAGCACGACGGTCATGTCGTCACCGGTGAGCTCGCCCTTGACCATCTCTTGCAAGCCGACGAGCGCCTGACGGATATTGTCCTGCGGCTCGGTTTCGAGCAGGACCGACGCGTCGGCAAACCAGCCTTCGTTGTCGAAACCGGCACCTGCGCAACTGCGCCCCAGCAACAGGCCATGCAGCTCGGCAGGAGATACCTGGTGACCGCCACTGTTGAGCAGAGTGGCGAACGCTTTGTACGGAGAATTCTGAATGGGCATGGGTAGCTAGTCGCCAAACGGCGCAATGTCTAGAATGAAGGCCTTGTATCCTAGACTATCCGCGCGACAAGATCACCCGGACGGCGGTTCGAGCTTGAGCACAAGCATCGCTCCCCCTGCCATTCATCAGAAAGTATTCAGTGGAAAACAATGGAAGACACCGACCTGCAAGCGCTGATGAAACGTGTGGAGCTGCTCCTGAAGTATGCCGAGCAACTTAAAGGCCAAAACGCACTCTTATTAGCTCAGGAAAAGACCTGGCGCGAGGAACGTGCCCAACTGATTGAAAAAAACGAAATCGCCCGGCAGAAGGTCGAGTCAATGATTTCGCGCCTTAAAGCCCTGGAGCAAGACTCATGAGCAATGGCAACAGCGTTACCGTTCAGATCCTGGACAAGGAATATTCGATCATCTGCCCTCAGGAAGAGCGCACCAACCTGGTCAGCGCCGCCCGCTACCTGGATGGCAAGATGCGTGAGATCCGCAGCAGCGGCAAAGTCATCGGTGCCGATCGCATCGCCGTGATGGCTGCTCTGAACATCACTCACGACTTGCTGCACAAGGAACATCTGCCTGACGTACAGACCAGCGGTTCGACCCGCGAACAGGTACGCGACCTGCTCGACAAGGTCGATCTGGTGCTGGCGACAGACACGCCCGGCACACCGGATTCAACTCGGGGCTGATTATTGCGGGGCATTTCTGTATACTCGCGCTGCTCCCTGGAGTGCTTGCCAGTCGGTCATGTCCCTGAGCCGATACGCACAACCACGGGGGTTGCACGTTGGGGTTGGTGTGCATGTCCGCTCGACGGAAAGCCTTAAAACCTCCTGCAATCTCCACCTTGAACTTTCGGGTTCAAGGGCTAAACCGACAGCGGTTCGTCGGGGAGTCCATATTCAGTTCGTTGCCAGCCCTGCTGTCTGGCAACGACTACCCCGCTCCGGCTTCAACCTCCTTTCCGGATCAGCCTGCATGACCTTCTGCTCATGATCAGCGCCCAATCACTTACCCGTCCGCAATTACGCCGCCAGCTACGCAAGGCACGCAAAGCCTTGAGTCAAAGCCAGCAACGCGCAGCCGCACGGGATATTTATCGTCAACTGGCGCAGCACCCGCTGTTTCGGCGTGCCCGGCATGTTTCGCTGTACCTGCCGATGGATGGCGAGATCGACCCGCGGCTGTTACTGCGTGAAGCACAGCGCCGTGGCAAGACAACCTATCTGCCGGTGCTCAACGCATGGCCACGCACGCGCATGGTTTTTCAGCGTGTGCGTCCCGGCGAAAAATTCATCCCCAATCGTTTTCGCATCCCCGAGCCACGCATCGACCGGGCAAGGCAACGCCCTATATGGGCGCTCGACCTGATTCTGATGCCATTGGTAGGTTTCGATGACGAAGGCGGCCGCCTGGGCATGGGCGGTGGTTTCTACGACCGCAGCCTGGCGTACCTGGCGCGCAGAAAGACCTGGCGCAAACCGGTATTACTGGGGCTGGCTCATGAGTGTCAGAAAGTCGATCGCCTAGCGCAGGCCAGTTGGGATGTACCGCTGCAAGGCACGGTATCGGATAAAGGCTGGTATGTGACGCAGACACTCTGATCGTTCAGCCAACAAGGCAATCAACGATCAGAGTACAAGCAGGGCTCAATGCCTGCCGGGGACTTTTTGCTGCTGCTGAGTGATCTCGACTGGAGCATCATCCTTGGTGGACCACAAGCTCTGTGCATAACCGGTTGTCACGACACCCAAGCCAAACAGAATAACCAGAATCCAGAGTAAATCAGGCTTGCGTTTCATTGACTGCCCTCCTTAGGCAAATCAATACGATGTCAGCATCGGTTTTGTGTAGGCCGTGCAACAGCGTGGAACTTTGAAGGGCGGCATTTTGCGGTAACGTGAACCAGTACGCAAATAGTGGCGCGAACCGATTGTCGGTTTGTCATCAAACTGTTCGTAATACCGTGAACCTTTTGTCTGTGGAGTGAGCACAATGGCCTATTGGCTAATGAAGTCCGAGCCTGATGAATTCTCGATCAGCGACCTGCAACGACTGGGCAACGCTCGCTGGGACGGGGTACGCAACTATCAGGCACGTAATTTTCTGAGGGCCATGACAGAGGGCGACGAGTTCTTTTTCTATCACTCCAGTTGCCCGGAGCCGGGAATCGCCGGCATCGGCAAAATCGCCAGGTCAGCGTATCCGGACCCCACTGCGCTGGACCCCGAGAGCCACTACCACGACGCCAAGGCCACGGAGGAAAAGAACCCGTGGAGTGCCATCGACGTCGAGTTCGTGGAGACCTTCAAGCGTGTGCTGGGGCTGGGTTATCTCAAGCAGCAAAGCCAACTGGAGCAACTGCCTCTGGTACAGAAAGGCAGCCGGCTCTCGGTCATGCCGGTCACCGCCGAACAATGGGCGGCGATCCTGGCACTGCGCTGACGAACGTTATTGAACGATGAAGTTATTGAACAGCAAGTCTTCAACAATCGGTTTGCCTTCCTCATCGTTCATGACGCGCTGAACCTGTTTGAGTGCTTCCTGACGAATGTTTTCCTTCGCTTCGGCGCTGCTCATGGAATCGACGGTCTGTTGAGTGAACAGCGACACCAGTTGATTGCGGATCAATGCGTCATTGCGCTTCACCGCAGCCTCGGCGTCGGCACCTGTTACACGCAAGGCAATGTCGGCCTTGTAGACACGCAGCTTCGGGCCGCCATCGAGCGCATAGTTACCCACGAACGGAGGCGTCAGCGAGACATACGCCGCCTTTGGCGGGCCGCCTTCTTCCTTGGCTTCCTCTTGCGCCATGACAGGCAATGACAAGGCCAGCAACATCAGAATCCACGCTTTCACAGTCCACTCCTTAATACGGTTTGCCACGTAGCTTACAGCTTATGTGTGCTTATCAGGCAGGGCCATGCTTGTTGACCCGGGAACCCGCTTAACTGACTTTATCGGCCATTACCGGAAAAGGAATAGCCCGATGAAAGCCCTGTTATGCAAAGCCTTCGGTCCTGCCAGCACACTGGTACTCGAAGACGTCCCCGGCCCCGCGATCAAAAAGAACGAAATTCTGCTCGACGTGCACGCCGCCGGGGTCAACTTTCCCGACACCTTGATCATCGAGGGCAAGTACCAGTTCAAGCCGCCCTTCCCTTTCTCACCGGGGGGCGAGGCCGCAGGCGTGATAGCCGCCGTCGGGGAAAACGTCAGCCACCTGAAACCCGGCGACCGCGTCATGGCGCTCACCGGCTGGGGCAGCTTCGCCGAGCAGGTCGCCGTTCCCCACTACAACGTGCTGCCGATTCCGCCGGGAATGGACTTCACCACGGCGGCCGCATTCAGCATGACCTACGGCACCTCCATGCACGCCCTCACACAACGCGCCCACCTGCAACCCGGTGAAACCCTGCTGGTCCTCGGTGCATCCGGTGGCGTCGGCCTGGCCGCCGTGGAGATCGGCAAGGCCCTCGGCGCCCGCGTCATCGCCGCCGCCAGCAGCGCAGAAAAACTCGAAGTCGCCAGAAACGCAGGCGCCGACGAACTGATCAACTACAGCGAGGCCAGCCTCAAGGACGAAGTCAAACGCCTCACCAATGGCAACGGCGCCGACGTGATCTACGACCCGGTCGGCGGCGACCTTTTCGACCAGGCCATCCGCAGCATCGCCTGGAACGGCCGCTTGCTGGTCGTCGGCTTCGCCAGCGGCCGCATCCCCGACCTGCCCGTCAATCTGACCCTGCTCAAGGGCGCTTCGGTGGTCGGCGTGTTCTGGGGCTCGTTTGCGCAGCGGCAACCGCAGGACAATGCGGCGAACTTCAAGCATCTGTTTGCGTGGTTTGAAGAAGGAAAATTGAAGCCGCTGGTGTCGACGATTTATCCGCTGGAAAGGGCTGGGGAGGCGATTGATTTGTTGGGTGGGCGCAGGGCTGGGGGGAAGGTGGTGATCGCGTTAAGCGCCGATCTCATAAAGTCATCCCATTAGCCAGAAATACGAGCTTATTAATAACTATGTATATCACTGACACTTAGAAATTAAAACAACATAGCCATACAGATAAGGAGACTGTATGGCCACACGAAGAAAGCGACAAACAAATATATTACATGACCAGACAAGCGGCACTGTAACCATAAGTCATGGAAGCTCATCCAAGCCCCAAAACACTGGCTTTTTTGGAGGCGGCTTTACTAATACTGGAGCCTCTAGCAGTAAACGCAGAAGAAGACGTTTACGGGCGCGAGCACAACAGCAAGCAGCGCAGGCTCAAGCCTATGCTGAAGCTCAAGCGCAGGCAGAGCGTCGGGCTGCAGAAGATGCAGCGGCTCAAGCAAGAGCCCAGGCAGAAGCCTCAGAACGAGCACGTATTGAAGCGCAGGTACGCGCACAGGCTGAAAAAGATCAGGCACATAGACAGGCTCTTGAAGCGCTGACAAATGTCTTTCCATCTTTACAATCTGGATTGGCACAACGCTACTCTCAGGCTTCTGCAGCGCTGCCGAATGCTATTCAAGAAGAAATAGTGTCGAGGCTCGATCTGAATGTCACCCACTCGAACGAACAGCAACTACGTGACTTGATACTCCAGGAAAAGGCCAGGATAAATTATTTAATTGAATCCAAAGGGTCGTTACTGGAAGAGCGTCGCGCTCAGACTCTGAGTCTCACCGGTCAAGAACTTGAACATGCTACACAAAAAGACCACCTGAACTATCTGGTGTACTACAGCCAGGGTGATCCGCCACGTGTGCAGCAGGCCCATGAAGCGTGGATAAATGCGTTATCTCAGACCTACGAAGCAAAGCTTCTTGCCCAGTCGGTCACGCTGCTCAATGAACAATCGGCAGCGCTGTCCATGCGCCATGCTGAACTGTCGCTGGCCAGCAAGACCGCTGCACAGGAAATCGAACAGGCTTCATCGCGTCAGGCGGCCAGTGTCAGCAAGTTGTGGTCGGTCGTTGCACCTGCGACCGCCCCCTCCACAGCGCCAGGAATCAAGGCAATCGCGACCAACATCGCGAAAGACCAGCTCATCAGGATTGCGAGCAGAACACTGGGCAGCAATCTGGTTACCTTGCTGGCGATGTATCCACAACCGTTGGGCGACTCAGAGCTGCCGCCCGCTGTGATCGCCACACCTCTGTCGCAGCTCAACCTGCCACCGCATATCGATCTGCACTACCTTGCCAGCGTCAAAGGCACGCTGGATGTGCCTCATCGACTGACATCCGATGAAGCTGGCACAAGCGGCGCTGCACGCTGGGTAGCTACGGACGGTGTGAAAGTTGGTACCAAGGTTCGCGTAAGAACTTTCACCTATAACGCACAGAACAATTCCTACGAGTTTATCCGTGACGGGGAATCGACACCGGCACTGATATGGACGCCAATAGCACGACCGGCGGACAGCTCGACAAGCTCACCCGCAGGACCACCCGCTTTGCCGGTAGATCCAGGCAACCTGGTGACACCTTTTGTACCCGAGCTTGAAGCTTACCCGGCGATTGATCGAGATGATCCTGATGATTACATTCTCATATCGCCGATTGATTCAGGGCTGCCGAATAGCTACCTGCTGTTCAAGGACCCGAGGTCGATTCCGGGGGTTGCGAGTGGGTATGGTGAGCGCATAACAAACACTTGGTTAGACGCTAGGACTCGGGCTGAGGGGGCTCCAATTCCTTCGCAAGTTGCAGATCAATTGCGTGGGGTACGCTTCAGCAATTTCGGCCGTCAGAGAGAAGCCATCTGGAAAGCTGTGGCGAATGACTCAGAAATCAGTCAACAGTTTAGTCAGCGGAACCTGCAATTAATGAAGGCCGGTAACGCACCACATCCAAAATTAGAAGATCAGGTAGGACAGCGTACGAAATTCGAGATTCATCACAAGGAAGAAATTGCAAACGGCGGGTCGGTGTATGACGTAGACAATTTAGTAATCATGACACCAAAGCAACATATAGAGCATCATAGGAACCGTTCACAATGATTATGAAAGAAAAAATTGAAGATTACACTGAAGAAGAGTTTCTTGATTTTTTGAGGGAGTTCTCTCCCGAGCGCAACAAGCTTGAAGGGAAAGAATATGGGGCATATGTCGACATATTGTTGCAGCATTTCATTAAAGTGACCGAACACCCCGCACAGTCGGACGTAATATTTTATCCTGAGGAAGGCCAAGAGGACAGCCCCGAAGGAGTTCTGAAGGTAATCAAAGAATGGCGAGCACAAACTGGAAAATCTGGATTCAAAAGCTAAATATCCCACACGATATTGGCTACGCACTATGAGAGGACCAACGGCAAGCCAACCAGCGCCGATTCCTTCCAGTGTTGCGGAAAAGCTGAGTGGGCGACCATTCGCAAGCTTTGCCAAGTTAAGGGAAGCGATCTGGTTAGAGGTATCAAACGACCCGGAGTTGAGCCGACAGCTTGGAGAGTTAAACCTTCAGGAGCTATCAAACAAACGTGCACCTCGTGCCCCGCTAGCAGATCGAGTCGGCAAGCGCGTGAAGTATGAAATCCATCACAAACACCGGGTCAGTGAAGGGGGATCAGTTTATGATCTGGACAACCTTATAATTATGACCCCTAAAGACCACATCCAGACTCACAGGAATAACCAATGAAACTGAAATCCAAACTGAGCGATTACACCGAAGCTGAGTTCATGGAAATTCTAAGTGAGCTTTTCACTGGCGTAAGCGAAACGAGGGAAGATGCCGAAGAGTACGTGAACAGCCTTGTAGACCACATTACAGAAGTGACAGAGCATCCGGAAAAATCGGACCTCCTGTATTACCCGCTCGAAGGCAGAGAGGATAGCGCCGCAGGGGTTATGAAAGAAATCAAAGAATGGCGAGCTAAAAATGGCAAGCCTGGATTCAAAAGTTAAGCACTCCATAAACTAACAGCTAAAACACTATAAAAAGGAAATCATCCATGGAAGAACTACATCATCACCTACGGCAATTACCTGGTTTTCTGCAAGCCGAGATTGCGGCTTACGTCGGCGACTGGAGCGGGATGAATTATATCGAAATAACCGACAAACACATACATGCTGTCAACCATCTGATAAGCAGTAAACGAGCGCCCCTGCAGCCGATTAATATCGAGTATGCCCATACACTTTGGGGTAACCAACGCTCAACCAAAGAAGATATGGAAATGAGCGCATACCTACGAACGCTTCCTAGCGACGGTCGTATAGATTTAATTGCCGAAGCCAGATTCTTCATGGAAAGTATCCTGTTCCTAGAGAATTTCAAACGCAGCATCGAAGACTTACTTACTCGGCTATTAGAACTTGGTCGCCAACACGCAGAGCGCATGGCCCAAGAAGCCGCACAACGCCAAGCCGAAGAAGAAGCGCGCGCGCGAGCCGAGGCGGAAGAGGCGGCTCGCCGACTCGCGGAAGAGCAGGCTGCGCAGCAGCGAGCCATAGAGGCAGCGTTCCAGCTTGCACAGCGTCAGGTCGAAGAAGCCGAGCACGCATTGGCCCTACGCAACGCCGAGGAAGCTCGCGCTAAAGAGGCCGAATCCAACCGAGCGATAGAGATGACGTTCGGGCCTGAGGCGTCGCGAGAAAACGATAATGCGATCAAGGTGCTGAGAGGCACTATCGAAATCGCGATCACCGACTTCTCGAATACGATCAGCGCTCACGGGGCGCTCGACATGAGTCAGCTTGAAGCGATTCAAAATATGAGCGCGACTCACTAACCGCTCACCAACAGTGCGGGGACCAAGGCAATAATGCTTTGGCCCCGGCACTTCGCTAACGCGCCCTCCCTTACAACGCCTTCCTCACACTCTCCGGCAAATAATCAACATACCTGCGCATCGGATTTTTTTGGCATTGAGCGACAATACCCGGCGTCGCCTCCAGCAGTTCAAGAACCAGCGCCTGACGCTCGTCCAGGGTGAGAAATTGCTCTATGACCGGACTGCTCGACAGGTACAGTTCTGTGCGCATCAGCGCATCCGGCTTGACGTCTTTGCGCCATCTGCGTCCCTCGAACATTTCCGTATTCAACTGCCAGCACAACACCTGCTTCAGCTCGACATTGGATGTCAGCGGCGGGTTGACATGTGGCCGCCCCGTGAAATTGAACGTGACCGTAACTGCTTCGCCCTCGGGGTGAGCGGCCGGCGGCTGCCAAGGTTCGAAGACCCACTGTTCGACAGCACTTCGGGTCAGGCTGATGAGCCTCGGATCGGGCGCCCCGAGCACTTCGAGGAAGCGCACGCCTCCATCGGCCTGAATGAAAACTCTGATGCTGACACTGCGTTTTACGGAGGAACGAAGCATCGATGTCGGATAGCCCGGCTCAGGCATGTGCAAGGGCACAGGATAAGACGGCAACGCCTGTGCTCCCCCCGCCCAAAGCAATCCCGTAAGCATCATGCAACCCAGCACGCAGCTCATTCGCTGCCCTCCGCTTGCTCAGCCAACCCCACCATCAACGTCTTGATCGGCGCTGGCAGATAGTCGCCATACAGACGATCGGGATTGCTTCGGCAATTGCTGACCATCATCGGTATCGCGGCGCCCAGTTGCTCAAGCAGCACCTGGCGTTGGGGCTCGCTACGCAGGTGGGCAACATGGCTGCCGAACAGCGCCTGCCCGGTGTACCAGAACACGTCGACTTTACTCAGCGGTTCCTTGGGATAGTCCTGGCGGGCAGCTTTCACTTCGTGGTTCAGGTAGCCACAGCGGATATTGCCCAGGCCCACGGTCACCTCGGTGTTGAAGCGCCGATAGCCGTGGGAACCAAAAATGACGGGCACGGTGATCGTGGTCATGGGCGGCGCGCCGACTGTTCCGACCCAGGGTTTATAGCGCCATTGGCGCAGTGCTTGCTCCACCGCTTCGGCGAGTTGCGGGTGGCCGCTCTCGATGGCCCGGACTTCACGAACCTGGCCGTCGGACTTGATCCACAACTGGGCGCGGACCTTGCCCGCATAGCGGGTCTTGACCAGCTCAGGCGGAAAAACCGGTGCCGGCGTGTATATCGGCACCAGAAATGGCTCTGCAGCGCTGACGTGAGGGGCCAGTGCTGCGGCAATCATGAACACGGTCATTCTCATTGTTGTAGGGCTCATCGTCGTGGTGCACCTCCGGGGCGCAGTGATGACGATGGTAAGAGCCTGCCGACATCTCAGTTAGCGCACGACTTCCGATACGCCTGTAGGACCAATCCCAAACACTTGAAACGCCTGCAAACATTTACGCAATGTTCGTAAAACAACAGCTGATTGCCTGCAATTCCTACAAAGAATCAGCCCGAAGGCACTGCTTTTTTCTGTAATGAAAATGTAATATTCGCATTCGCAAAAACAACAATAATCAGGAGCTTCTCCATGTTTGGGTTTTTCCGCCCCGCCAGGCATCAGGCACCCCTTCCCGAAGAAAAGATCGACAGCACCTATCGCCGTCTGCGCTGGCAGATCTTCGCAGGCATCTTTATCGGCTATGCGGGTTACTACCTGCTACGCAAGAATTTCTCGCTGGCGATGCCGTATCTGATCGACGAAGGCTATACGCGTGGCCAGCTGGGCGTGGCGATGTCGGCCATTGCGATTGCCTACGGCTTGTCGAAATTCCTCATGGGCATCGTTTCGGATCGCTCCAACCCGCGTTACTTTCTGCCGTTCGGCCTGCTGGTGTCTGCCGGGATCATGTTCATCTTCGGCTTCGCGCCGTGGGCGACGTCCAGTGTCACGATCATGTTCGTGCTGCTGTTCATCAATGGCTGGGCGCAGGGCATGGGCTGGCCGCCGAGCGGGCGGACGATGGTCCACTGGTGGTCGCAGAAAGAGCGCGGCGGTGTGGTGTCGGTGTGGAACGTAGCGCACAACGTCGGCGGTGGCCTGATCGGCCCGCTGTTCCTGCTCGGCATGGGCTGGACCAACGACTGGCATGCGGCGTTCTACGTACCAGCGGCGGTTGCGCTGCTGGTCGCAGTGTTCGCCTTCGCGACCATGCGTGACACCCCGCAATCGGTCGGCCTGCCGCCTATCGAGCACTATAAGAACGATTATCCGGAAGGCTACGATGCCAGCCACGAAGAAGAATTCAGCGCCCGGGAAATCTTCGTCAAGTACGTGCTGCGCAACAAGTTCCTGTGGTACATCGCCATGGCCAACGTGTTCGTTTACCTGCTGCGCTACGGCGTGCTGGACTGGGCACCTACCTATCTGAAAGAAGCCAAGCACTTCACGGTCGACAAGACCTCCTGGGCTTACTTTCTGTACGAGTGGGCAGGCATTCCGGGCACGCTGCTGTGCGGCTGGATGTCGGACAAGATCTTCAAGGGCAATCGCGGCCTGACCGGCATGGTGTTCATGTTTCTGGTGACCATTGCCACGCTGGTGTACTGGCTCAACCCTGAGGGCAATCCGACCGTCGACATGATCGCGCTGGTGTCCATCGGCTTCCTGATCTACGGCCCGGTAATGCTGATCGGCCTGCAGGCGCTGGAACTGGCACCGAAGAAGGCAGCAGGCACGGCCGCTGGTTTTACCGGGCTGTTCGGCTATCTGGGCGGGTCGGTTGCGGCCAGCGCGGCGATGGGCTACACGGTTGACCACTTCGGTTGGGATGGTGGTTTCGTGCTGTTGATCGGCGCGTGCATTCTGGCGATGGTGTTCCTTGCGCCGACGCTGCGGCACAAACAGGTCGCCAGCACGTCCCGCGACATCAAAGGCTGATCAGGCAGTCTCCGACTTGCAGCGCTTGAGCCGCGCCTCCAGATTCAGGTCTGGCATGGCGTGGCTACGCAGGGCCTTGGCGGTCTGCTCCACGTACTCGCGGGTGGTTCCATAGCGCCCTCTGGCGCTGGCGAGCACCTGGCTCAGCACGCTGTCCGGCAGGTTGCCTGCGTAGCTGGGCAGATGCCGCTCGAGCACGAAGCCCAGGGCCTGCACCTTCCTGCCATCTTCAAGGCGGCAATTGAGCCAGTGCGGGCGATACGAGGGGTACGGCATCTCGCGCTCCCACAAGGCCAGCAGCGATTTCTCCAGGCATTCATCCGGCAGACGATAGGCGAAGCCGGTGCATGAGCCGCCACGGTCCAGACCGAATACCAGCCCCGGTACTTCCGGCGTGCCTCGGTGTTCGTGCGACCAGAGGTAAAGCCCGCGGTGATAACCGTGCACTCGGGCGCGCTGGCTCTCCACGGCGGTGCACTCGGGACGCCAGATCAGTGAGCCGTAAGCGAACAGCCAGACCGGGCCGCCCTTGTGACGACGCATGGTGGTGTTCATGGATGCGAGCAGTTGCTCGCGGGTAAGCTGTGGGCCCATATCGATAACAGGCGGATACGTCAGGCCAAGGCCGTCATGCACCGCAGCGGCCAACTCGTTGATTGGATTCTCCATTTGCCTCCCTGACAGTCTGACTGTCAGTTTTTACCGAGCCCCGCCGACTCGCTCGTGGGTGAGCGGCATCAGGGTGTCGTGGTTCGGTTGTTGCCACAGGCCAACGGCCTGCCTCTACTAAAGTTGCCTGGCGACGACCATGCATCGCCATCGGTTGTAATCAATAAAGCAATTTACACTCCACTCATGCAGCCGTCAGTCCGGCATTAAGGACGCGGTGCGTAAGCGAACACATCTGCGCGCATCTGATGCGCGTCCATTCCGGCGTCGACCAGGGCGTCCAGGGTTCCATAGATCATCGCTGGCGAGCCGCTGGCGTAGACGTGGACGGCCGACAGGTCCTTGATGTCCTCGCAAACCGCCTCGTGCAGCAGACCGCAACGTCCTTCCCAGCCGCACAGGTCACTGACGACCTTGTGCAGGAACAGGTTCGGCAGTTTCGCCCACTCATCCCAATGGCTGACCTGGTAGAAATCCTCAGGACGACGCACGCCCCAGTAAAGGTGTACAGGATGACTGAAGCCTGTGGAGCGACAGTGTTCCAGCAAACTGTTCATTTGCGCCATGCCCGTACCGGCTGCGATCAGCACCAGCGGCCCGTCCGGCAGCTCGGCAAGGTGAGTGTCGCCAAAGGGCAGCTCGACCCGTGCCATGCGGTTGCGTTGCAGTTGCTCGATCAGGCTGCGCGCACTGTCTTCACGAGCCAGCACGTGCAGCTCCAGGTCGCGACCGCTGTGCGGCGCCGATGCGATGGAAAACGCCGACTTCTCGCCGTTCTCACGCTCGATCATCAGGTACTGCCCGGCGTGATAACGCGGTGGCTTGCCAGCCGGCGCGCGCAGGCCGACCCGCCAGACATCACCACCTACTTCGACGCACTCGCTCAGCTGGCAGGCAAAACTGCGCACCGGCAGTTCACCCTTGGCCAGCACGCCATCCCACAGCACTACGCAGTCCGTCAGCGGCACGGCCACACAGGTATGAATTTCGCCGTGATCAAGCGTCTGCCCCGACTGCATCACCCGGCCCTCGACCAACAGGGCCGAACAGACATGGCAGTTGCCATTGCGACAGCTCTGCGGGCACTCGTAACCCAGACGCTGTGCGGCATCGAGTATCCGCTCGCCCGGCAGGGTTTCCAGCACCGCACCTGATGGCTGCAAGGTTACGCGCATCAATCTATTCCCAACTGAGTCCAGATTTCGTCCACCCGGCGTGTAGTGGCTTCGTCCTTGACGATCGCCCTGCCCCACTCGCGGCTGGTCTCTCCTGGCCATTTGTTCGTGGCATCCAACCCCATTTTCGATCCCAGGCCGGACACCGGCGAGGCGAAATCGAGGTAATCGATGGGCGTGTTGTCGATCATGACCGTGTCGCGCTTGGGGTCCATACGCGTGGTAATGGCCCAGATCACGTCATTCCAGTCCCGCGCATTGATATCGTCGTCGGTGACGATCACGAACTTGGTGTACATGAACTGGCGCAAGAACGACCAGACACCCAGCATCACGCGCTTGGCATGGCCGGGATACTGTTTCTTGATGGTCACCACCGCCATGCGGTACGAGCAACCCTCGGGCGGCAGGTAGAAATCGACGATTTCCGGAAACTGCTTTTGCAGAATCGGCACGAACACTTCGTTCAGCGCGACGCCCAGAATGGCCGGCTCATCAGGCGGACGACCGGTGTAGGTGCTGTGGTAGATCGGCTTGATACGGTGCGTGATGCGCTCGACGGTGAGCACCGGGAAGCTGTCGACTTCGTTGTAATAGCCGGTGTGGTCGCCGTAAGGCCCTTCGTCGGCCATCTCGCCCGGGTGAATCACACCCTCGAGCACGATCTCGGCGCTGGCCGGAACCTGCAGATTGCTGCCACGGCACTTGATCAGCTCGGTGCGCGAGCCACGCAGCAGACCGGCAAAGGCATATTCGGAAAGGCTGTCCGGTACCGGCGTCACGGCACCGAGAATGGTCGCCGGGTCCGCGCCCAGTGCGACGGCCACCGGATAAGGCTCGCCAGGGTGCTTGACGCACCAGTCGCGGAAGTCCAGCGCGCCACCGCGATGGCTGAGCCAGCGCATGATGATCTTGTTGCGACCGATGACCTGCTGGCGATAGATGCCGAGGTTCTGGCGCTCCTTGTTCGGGCCTTTGGTGACCGTCAGGCCCCAGGTGATCAGCGGCGCAACATCGCCCGGCCAGCAGGTCTGTACCGGCAGCATGCCGAGGTCGACGTCGTCGCCTTCGATGACGATCTCCTGGCAGGGCGCATCCTTGACAACCTTCGGCGCCATGGCGATGACCTTGCGGAAGATCGGCAGTTTGGACCAGGCGTCCTTCAGGCCCTTGGGTGGCTCGGGCTCTTTGAGAAACGCCAGCAGCTTGCCAATTTCACGCAGCTCGCTGACCGCTTCGGCGCCCATGCCCATGGCGACGCGCTCCGGTGTACCGAACAGGTTGCCGAGCACCGGGATATCAAAACCGACCGGTTTTTCGAATAGCAGGGCCGGGCCCTTGGCACGCAAGGTACGGTCACAGATTTCAGTCATTTCCAGCACAGGCGAGATCGGCATCTGGATGCGTTTCAACTCTCCGCGCTGCTCAAGCTGCTGCACGAAATCCCTAAGATCTTTGAATTTCATTAACCCGGCCATTTATCCAATAGACGCACATCGTACCTGCTCCAGCCCTTCAAGGCAGCTAATCGGCGGCATGCAGGCAAAAAAAATGGTGCCCCGAAGGACACCATTTTTTGTTTCAGCCTGCCAGTTACTTGCGTTTCATGGACAGGAAGAACTCGTCGTTGGTCTTGGTCTGCTTGAGCTTGTCGATCAGAAACTCGATAGCTGCGACTTCGTCCATCGGGTGCAGCAACTTGCGCAGGATCCACATGCGCTGCAGCTCGTCATCAGCGGTCAACAGCTCTTCGCGGCGTGTGCCGGAGCGGTTGATGTTGATGGCCGGGAACACGCGCTTCTCTGCGATCTTGCGATCCAGAGGCAGCTCCATGTTGCCGGTACCCTTGAACTCTTCGTAGATCACTTCATCCATCTTCGAACCGGTTTCAACCAGTGCGGTGGCGATGATGGTCAACGAGCCGCCTTCTTCGATGTTACGCGCAGCACCGAAGAAACGCTTTGGCTTCTCGAGTGCATGAGCGTCGACACCACCGGTCAATACCTTGCCGGAGCTCGGGATGACGGTGTTGTAGGCACGTGCCAGACGGGTGATGGAGTCGAGCAGGATGACGACGTCTTTCTTGTGCTCGACCAGGCGTTTGGCCTTCTCGATCACCATTTCGGCAACCTGTACGTGACGGGTTGGCGGTTCGTCGAATGTCGAAGCGACCACTTCGCCGCGCACGGTGCGCTGCATCTCGGTCACTTCTTCCGGACGCTCGTCGATCAGCAGAACGATCAGATGCACTTCCGGATTGTTACGCGTGATGTTCGACGCGATGTTCTGCAGCATGATGGTCTTGCCCGCCTTCGGCGGAGCAACGATCAGACCACGCTGACCTTTACCGATCGGTGCGCACAGATCGATCACACGACCGGTCAGGTCTTCGGTGGAACCGTTACCGGCTTCCATCTTCATGCGGATCGTCGGGAACAACGGCGTCAGGTTTTCGAACAGAATCTTGTTCTTGGCGTTTTCCGGACGGTCGTAGTTGATCGTGTCGACCTTGAGCAGAGCGAAATAACGCTCGCCTTCCTTGGGTGGACGGATCTTGCCAACGATGGTGTCGCCGGTACGCAGGTTGAAGCGGCGGATCTGGCTGGGGGAGACATAGATGTCATCCGGGCCGGCCAGGTAGGAAGCGTCTGCAGAGCGCAGGAAACCGAAGCCGTCCTGGAGAATCTCCAGCACGCCATCACCGGATATTTCCTCGCCACTTTTGGCGTGCCGTTTGAGCAGGGAGAAAATGACGTCCTGCTTGCGCGAACGGGCCATATTTTCTATGCCAGCCTGTTCGGCCATTTCGAGCAATTCGGTAATCGGCTTTTGCTTGAGTTCAGTCAGGTTCATATGGGGAATGACGTAATCATGTATGGAGGGGGAAATTAAGCTTTTGGCTTAATGAGGCCGCGCCGCAGAGAAGGCGACAGGATCGCGTACTAAATCGAAAGGAGAGCGTCGGCGACGGCTAGCAGGGGGCAACGGAGAAGCCGTTGCGGGGCCGAATGTACCACCTGATTTTCAAGGCGTCTAGTACGACACCCGAAAAAAACCCCGCGATTTGCGGGGCTTTGAAACGCCTCAGATGTTGGCGTCGAGGAACGCAGCCAGCTGCGACTTCGACAGAGCGCCGACTTTGGTCGCTTCAACGTTACCGTTCTTGAACAGCATCAGCGTAGGAATGCCACGAACACCATGCTTGGCAGGCGTGTCCTGGTTTTCATCGATGTTCAACTTGGCAACCGTCAGTTTGCCTTGATAGGTGCTGGCGATTTCGTCCAGAACCGGGGCAATCATTTTGCACGGGCCACACCATTCAGCCCAGTAGTCAACAAGCACAGGGCCCTGAGCCTGGAGCACTTCGGCTTCAAAGGTGGCGTCGGTGACGTGTTTGATAAGGTCGCTGCTCATGGAAGTCTCCGAGGTCATAGGCTAAAACGACGCCCATCATAGCGGGCCTCAGGTGATTCAGGAAGCGAAGGATCATTGAGTATGACTATGATGCTCCATGACTGGAGTTATGGCAGGCGTTCAGTTGGCGGGCGAAACGAACACGATACCGGTGCGCAGTGCCGCGCCACGAATATGGTCCTGCATGGCCTTTTGCGCAGGCCCTGAAGCATGTCGGGCCAGTGCGCGAAGGATCTTGCGATGCTCCTGCCAGGTTTCCATGACCCTGGCCGCGCGGATGAACGGCATCTTCTGACTCTCAAGGAAGATGTCGGCCCCGGCAGTCACGATACCCAGCATCGCCTGATTGCCGCTGGCGACCAGAATGTGTCGATGAAACTCGAAGTCCAGCCGCGCCGCCGCCTCGAAGTCACCGGCACGCAACTCCAGGCGCATGGCCTCGACGTTGTCCTCCAGCACATCCCGCTCATCGGCGGTCAGGGTCACGGCTGCCATGCCTGCAGCGAAACCTTCCAGGGCATAGCGCAACTGAAAAGTGTCAGCCGGGGAAACCTGAGCTTCATAAGGCCAGGAAAAACCACTCGTGCGCTGTTCTGGTTCAGAAATCGACTGCACGAAGACGCCTTTGCCGGGCTGGACACTGACCACTCCGAGTGCACTGAGCGACGACAAGGCTTCACGCAAAGACGCCCGACTGACCCCCAGCAGAACCGCCAGATCGCGTTGCGACGGCAGGCTCTCGCCGGGCTTGTAGCCTTGCTCGGCGATCAATTTGCGAATGGCCCGGAGGGCTGATTCGGGTACTGCGAGTGAAGTGTGCGGCATCACTGTTCAGGCCAGTCAGTCCAGTAAAAATCCCTTTTATCCCCATCTTGAAAATTCGGCAAGCGACGCCCAGCACTGGGGCGGCAAGGCTTTAAAGCGCGCCAAAGCAGGGCGCACTGCCCTCAGACTGGTCAGACCAGTAAGACCATAAACACGCTGCAAACCTTGATTCATGGCCGGTAACCGGCGGATGGCATGCGCTGTGCACTGGAGACAGGCCAACACCTTTCGTTTCGCCCGGAGATTTCATATGACCAAGCGTTACAGCGCCCTGCTTACTGCATTGTTTGCCAGTCTGATGCTGAGCCAGACACCCGCCCACGCGAACGGCCTGGACGACGTTGTAGCGCGCGGCACCCTGAAGGTGGCCGTTCCGCAGGACTTCCCGCCGTTCGGCTCGGTCGGCCCTGACATGAAGCCCCGCGGCCTGGACATCGACACCGCACAGCTGCTGGCCGACAGGTTGAAGGTCAAGCTGGAACTGACCCCGGTCAACAGCACCAACCGCATTCCGTTCCTGACCACCGGCAAGGTCGACCTGGTGATCTCCAGCCTGGGCAAGAACCCGGACCGCGAGAAAGTCATCGACTTCTCGCGCGCTTACGCACCGTTCTACCTGGCGGTATTCGGTCCACCTGATTCGCCGGTCAAGGACATCGCTGACCTTAAAGGCAAGACCATCAGCGTCACCCGTGGCGCGATCGAGGACATCGAGCTGTCGAAAGTGGCTCCGGAAGGCGCGGTCATCAAGCGCTTCGAAGACAACAACTCGACCATCGCAGCCTATCTGGCCGGTCAGACCGACCTGATCGCCAGCGGCAACGTGGTGATGGTCGCGATCAGCGAGCGCAACCCCAAGCGCATCCCGGCGCTGAAAGTGAAACTCAAGGATTCGCCGGTCTACGTCGGCGTGAACAAGGGTCAGCCGGAACTGCTGGGCAAGGTCGATGAGATTCTGAACGCCGCCAAGGCTGACGGCACGCTGGAAAAAGCTTCCCAGACCTGGCTGAAGCAACCGCTGCCTGCCGATCTCTGATCACTGCTTTCCGGTAACAGGATTCACCAATGGCTTATCACTTCGACTTTACACCGGTCCTGCAGAGCATCGATCTGCTGTTGCGCGGGGCTTTGTTCACGCTGGAACTGACGGCCATTGGCACCCTGCTGGGCGTCAGTCTCGGTATTGTCGGTGCCGTCGTGAGGGCCTGGAAGATTCAGCCCTTTGCGACGATCTTTGCCATCTATGTCGAGCTGATCCGCAATACGCCGTTTCTGGTTCAGCTGTTCTTCATTTTCTTCGGTCTGCCGTCGCTGGGCGTGCAGATCACGGAATGGCAGGCAGCGGTGCTGGCGATGGTCATCAACCTGGGTGCCTACTCGACCGAAATCGTGCGGGCAGGTATACAGGCGATTCCCAAGGGTCAGCTTGAAGCATCGGCGGCGCTGGCGATGAGTCGCTATGAAGCCTTTCGCCACGTGGTACTGGTTCCGGCGCTGGGCAAGGTCTGGCCGGCACTGAGCAGCCAGATCATCATCGTCATGCTCGGCTCGTCTGTCTGCTCGCAGATTGCCACTGAAGAACTGAGCTTCTATGCCAACTTCATTCAGTCACGCAACTTCCGCTCGTTCGAAACCTACATTGTGACCACGCTGATCTACCTGGCCATGGCGCTGCTGATCCGGCAATTGCTGGCCTGGATCGGGCGGCGCTACATCTCGAGGAACCGCTGATGGATTTCACCCTCTGGGACATCGTGCGCAATCTGCTGATCGGCCTGCAATGGACCCTGGCCTTGTCGCTGGTGGCCTTCATCGGCGGCGGGCTGATCGGCTTGCTGATCATGGGCATGCGCACCTCGGAAAAATCCGGCCCGCGCATGACCGCGAAACTCTATATAGAACTGTTTCAGGGCACACCGCTGTTGATGCAGTTGTTTCTGGTGTTCTTCGGTGTCGCGCTGATGGGCCTGAACATTTCGCCCTGGGCTGCGGCGGCACTGGCCTTGACGCTGTTTACCAGCGCTTACCTTGCAGAGATCTGGCGCGGCTGCGTCGAATCGATCTCCAAGGGCCAGTGGGAAGCATCCGCGAGCCTGGCGCTGACCCCGTTCGAGCAGATGCGCTATGTGATTCTGCCGCAAGCGTTGCGCATCGCGGTCGCGCCGACGGTCGGCTTTTCCGTGCAGGTGGTCAAAGGCACTGCGGTGACGTCGATCATCGGTTTCACCGAATTGACCAAGACCGGCAGCATGCTGGCCAACGCCACGTTCGAACCTTTCATGGTCTATGGCTTCGTTGCCCTGGGCTACTTCATCCTGTGCTACCCCTTGTCGCTGTGCGCGCGCCATCTGGAAAGGAGACTGCATGCCTCTGCTTAGAATTTCCGCCCTGCATAAATACTATGGCGATCATCACGTGCTCAAAGGCATCGATCTGTCGGTCGAAGAGGGCCAGGTCGTGGCGATCATCGGTCGCAGCGGCTCGGGCAAAAGCACCCTGTTGCGCACGCTCAACGGCCTGGAGTCGATCAACGATGGCGTGATCGAGGTCGATGGCGAATACCTCGACGCCGCACGCGCCGACCTGCGCACACTGCGCCAGAAGGTCGGTATGGTGTTCCAGCAGTTCAACCTGTTCCCGCACCTGAGCGTGGGCGAGAACGTCATGCTTGCGCCGCAGGTCGTGCAGAAAGTACCGAAGGCCGAGGCCGCCAAACTGGCGAGGAAGATGCTCGAACGCGTCGGCCTCGGCGAGAAGTTCGACGCTTTCCCGGATCGCCTGTCCGGTGGTCAGCAGCAACGCGTGGCAATTGCCCGCGCACTGGCGATGTCGCCCAAGGTATTGCTGTGCGACGAAATCACCTCGGCGCTGGACCCGGAACTGGTCAACGAAGTGCTCAGCGTGGTGCGCCAGCTGGCAGCCGATGGCATGACCCTGATCATGGTCACCCACGAAATGCGCTTCGCGCGTGAAGTGGGCGACAAGCTGGTGTTCATGCACCAAGGCAAGGTGCATGAAGTGGGCGATCCGAAAGAGCTCTTCGCCAACCCGAAAACCCCGGAACTGGCGAACTTCATCGGCACAGTGGAGCACGCCTGACAGGGCCGAATACATACGCCTTGAAGAACCGTTAAGGCGAGACGTTCAGGTATCTGTAGGAGCGAACTTGTTCGCGAACAAGTTCGCTCCTACAGCCTGCGGCCAGAATCAACGAGCTTATGCATCACGATCCAGGCTTTCTGATAAAACGTTGCTCCCACACATCAGATAGCCATGCGCCATGTCCCACGAGTAATACCGGGTATTTCCGGTGCCTGAACAGCTTCGCGTTGGCGGCAAGCATGGATCGTGGCACGATGGTCCGGTTATCGAACCGGATTTTCTGACCATGCCGCACTCAACACCCAAGAATTTTTCACTGATCGCCGCTATCGACCTGGGCTCCAACAGCTTTCATATGGTTGTGGCGAAAGCCAATCAGGGCGAGATTCGCATTCTTGAGCGCCTGGGCGAGAAGGTGCAGTTGGCCGCTGGCATCGACGAAGAGCGCCAACTGACCGAAGAATCAATGCAGCGCGGTCTCGACTGCCTGAAACGCTTCGCCCAATTGATCAACGGGCTGCCACTCGGTGCGGTGCGCATCGTGGGCACCAATGCCCTGCGCGAGGCGCGTAACCGCAACGACTTCATTCACCGCGCCGAAGAAATCCTCGGCCATCCGGTGGAAGTGATTTCCGGCCGCGAAGAAGCGCGCCTCATTTATCTGGGCGTTTCCCACACGCTGGCCGACACCCCGGGCAAACGTCTGGTCGCCGACATCGGCGGCGGCAGTACCGAATTCATCATCGGCCAGCGTTTCGAGCCGCTGCTGCGTGAAAGCCTGCAGATGGGCTGCGTGAGTTTTACCCAGCGCTACTTCCGCGACGGCAAGGTGACACCGGCCCGATACGCCCAGGCCTACACCGCTGCCCGTCTGGAAATCATGAGCATCGAACACGCGCTGCATCGCCTCAAGTGGGATGAAGCGATCGGTTCGTCAGGTACCATTCGTGCTATCGGCCTGGCGCTCAAGGCCAATGGTTACGGCGCAGGCGAGGTCAACGCCGAAGGGCTGGCCTGGCTCAAGCGCAAGCTGTTCAAAATGGGTGACGTGGAGAAGATCGACTTCGATGGCATCAAGCCCGACCGTCGCGCCATTTTCCCCGCAGGCCTGGCGATTCTGGAAGCCATCTTCGACGCCCTCGAACTCAAGCGCATGGATCACTGCGAAGGCGCCCTGCGTGAAGGCGTGCTGTATGACCTGATGGGCCGCCATCATCATGAAGACGTGCGTGAGCGTACGCTCAGCTCGCTGATGGAGCGTTATCACGTCGACCTGGAACAGGCCGCACGCGTCGAAGCCAAGGCACTGCATGCGCTGGAGCAGGTTGCCGAGAGCTGGGAATTGCAGCACGAGAGCTACGCCGAACTGCTGAGCTGGGCAGCCAAGGTGCACGAGATCGGCCTGGACATCGCTCACTATCACTACCACAAGCACGGCGCGTACCTGATCGAGCACTCCGACCTGGCCGGCTTCTCACGCGAAGACCAGCAAATGCTCGCACTGCTGGTGCGCGGTCATCGCCGTAATATTCCCAAGGACAAGTTCGCCGAGTTCGGCGATGAAGGCATCAAGCTGATTCGCCTGTGCGTGCTGTTGCGCTTTGCGATTCTGTTTCACCACATTCGTGGCACCCAGGAGATGCCACGTGTGACGTTGCGTGCCGACGGCCCGAATCTGGACGCCGAATTCCCGAAAGGCTGGCTGGAAAACAACCAGCTGACTCAGGCCGACTTCGCTCTGGAAGCGGAGTGGCTGACCCGAGTCGGCATCGTCTTCAGCGTACGCTGAGGACCGGGTTGCTCAGGCGCTCCAAAAGGGTCGCCTGGGCGCTTCGCGGGTTCTGATTACCGGTCGGCGTGCTGCGCACGTAACGCCCGTCCGACTGCAACAGCCAGCTGTGGGTGTTGTCGGTCAGGTAGCTTTCCAGCTCCTTCTTCACACGCAGAATCAACTTCTTGCCTTCCACCGGGAAGCAGGTCTCGACGCGCTTGTCGAGGTTGCGCTCCATCCAGTCGGCGCTCGACAGGAACATCTGCTCGTCTCCGCCGTTGAGGAAGTAGAACACCCGCGTGTGCTCCAGGAAGCGGCCGATGATCGAGCGCACGTGGATATTGTGCGAAACCCCGGCGATGCCCGGACGCAGGCAGCACATGCCGCGCACCACCAGATCGATACGCACGCCTGACTGGCTGGCCTTGTACAACGCACGGATGATCTTCGGATCGGTCAGCGAGTTGAACTTGGCGATGATGTGCGCGGGCTTGCCGTCGAGCGCAAATTGCGTCTCGCGGGCGATCATGTCGAGCATGCCTTTCTTGAGCGTGAACGGCGCATGCAGCAGCTTCTTCATGCGCAGCGTCTTGCCCATGCCGATCAACTGGCTGAATAGTTTGCCGACGTCTTCGCACAATGCGTCATCGGAGGTCAGCAGGCTGTAATCGGTATACAGACGCGCGTTACCGGCGTGGTAGTTGCCGGTCCCGAGATGCGCATAACGCACGATCTCGCCCGCTTCGCGACGCAGGATCAGCATCATCTTGGCGTGGGTCTTGAAGCCGACCACGCCGTAGATCACCACTGCACCGGCGGCTTGCAGACGGCTGGCCAGTTGCAGGTTGGACTCTTCGTCGAAACGCGCACGCAACTCGATCACCGCAGTGACTTCCTTGCCGTTACGCGCGGCATCGACCAGCGCATCGACGATTTCCGAGTTGGCGCCACTGCGATACAGCGTCTGGCGCACCGCCAGAACGTGTGGGTCTTTTGCCGCCTGGCGCAGCAGGTCGACCACCGGCGTGAACGACTCGAAAGGGTGCAGCAACAGGATGTCCTGCTTGCTGACCACGCTGAAAACGTTTTCGCTGTTCTGCAGCAGCTTGGGAATGGCTGGTGTGAACGGCGGGTATTGCAATTCGGGGTGGCTGTCCAGGCCGGTGATGCTGAACAGACGCGTCAGGTTGACCGGGCCATTCACCTGATACAGCTCGGACTCGTTCAGGTTGAACTGCTTGAGCAGGTAGTCCGACAGGTGTTTCGGGCAGGTATCCGCCACTTCCAGACGTACTGCATCACCGTAGCGACGCGAGAACAGCTCGCCACGCAGTGCCCGCGCCAGGTCTTCCACATCTTCGGAGTCCAGCGCCAGGTCGGCGTTGCGGGTCAGGCGGAACTGGTAGCAGCCCTTGACCTTCATGCCCTGAAACAGATCGTCGGCGTGGGCGTGGATCATCGACGACAGGAACACGAAGTTGTCGCCAAGCCCGCAGACATCTTCCGGCACCTTGATCACGCGCGGCAGCAGACGCGGCGCGGGAATGATCGCAAGACCGGAGTCGCGCCCGAAGGCATCGATGCCTTCAAGCTCGACGATGAAGTTCAGGCTCTTGTTGACCAGCAACGGGAACGGGTGCGTCGGATCGAGACCGATCGGGGTGATGATCGGCGCGATCTCGTCGCGGAAGTAGCGTCGTACCCAGGCCTTGAGCTTGGCCGTCCAGTGACGGCGGCGAATGAAGCGGACCTGATGTTTCTCCAGCTCCGGCAGCAGAATGTCGTTGAGGATCGCGTACTGACGATCTACATGACCGTGTACCAGTTCACTGATCCTGGCCAGCGCCTGATGCGGCTGCAGACCGTCGGCGCCTGCCTGTTCGCGGGCAAAGGTGATCTGCTTTTTCAGGCCTGCAACACGAATCTCGAAGAACTCATCGAGGTTGCTGGAGAAGATCAGCAGAAATTTCAGCCGCTCCAGCAATGGGTAGGACTCATCGAGCGCCTGTTCCAGAACCCGGATATTGAACTGCAGTTGCGACAGTTCACGGTGGATATACAGGCTGCTGTCGTCCAGGTTCGGGGCGACGATAGCGGGCACCGCAGCGGCGGGTGCCTCGATGGCCGGGATTACTTCGATGTCAGGTTCGACCACGGGCGTTGCCTCCGGGACATCGACTTGAACAGCGGCTTCGATGAGTGCTTCGGTATTCATGAATGTTCCTGTGAGGCTATTGCCCCTTCAACAGTTGAGCGGCGCGAACAGCAAAGTAGGTAAGGATGCCGTCGGCGCCGGCGCGTTTGAAGGCAGTGAGGGATTCGAGAATCACCCCTTCACTCAGCCAACCGTTCTGGATTGCGGCCATGTGCATCGCGTATTCACCGCTGACCTGATAAACAAAGGTCGGCACTTTGAACTCATCCTTGACCCTGTACAGAATGTCCAGATAAGGCATGCCAGGCTTGACCATGACCATGTCGGCGCCTTCGGCAAGGTCGGCTGCCACTTCGTGCAGTGCCTCGTTGCTGTTGGCCGGGTCCATCTGATAGGAAGCCTTGTTGGCCTTGCCCAGATTCAGGGAGGAACCCACCGCATCACGGAACGGACCGTAGTAGGCACTGGCGTACTTGGCCGAATAGGCCATGATCCTGACATTCACATGCCCGGCCAGCTCCAGAGACTCGCGGATGGCCTGAATGCGACCGTCCATCATGTCCGACGGCGCGACCACCTGAGCACCAGCATCGGCGTGCGACAGCGCCTGCTTTACCAGCGCATCGACAGTGATGTCGTTCTGAACATAGCCCTCTTCGTCGAGGATGCCGTCCTGACCGTGTGTGGTGAACGGGTCCAGCGCCACATCAGTGATGACGCCCAGCTCCGGAAAGCGGTCACGCAGGGCGCGGGTCGCGCGCTGGGCAATGCCGTCCGGGTTCCAGGCTTCGGCACCGTCGAGGGATTTCTTTTCCGGCGGTGTCACCGGGAACAGCGCCAGCGCAGGGATCCCCAGCGCGACCCAGTGCTCGGCTTCCTTGAGCAACAGATCAACGCTCAAGCGCTCGACGCCAGGCATCGAGGCGATGGTTTCACGACGGTTTTCACCATCGAGAACAAATACGGGAAGAATCAGATCGTCGACAGTGACAACGTTTTCACGCACCAGCCGACGGGAAAAGTCGTCGCGGCGATTACGGCGCAGACGAGTGAGAGGAAACAGGCGGTTAGCGGGGGTAAAGCTCACGGCGAGACTCCTGAGCCCGCTTACGCGGGCAAGCGCGACAGTTATAAGCCGCCATTATGACCAATGTGTGACAGTCATGGTTCGACCTGCGACTGCACGTCGCGGTCACGGCCTTAAAGGGGATACGACCATTGTGGTTGCAAGAATCTTTAACGTCGAGACACATATGGACACTTTCATGATTGCCTTGGGCGCGTTAGGCTGCGCGTTCATTTCGCCAGCATCCAGACAATGCTCCAGAATTTCTTGAATGAATTCGGCTACTTTGCCCTGTTCCTCGGCACCTTTTTTGAAGGCGAGACCATTCTGGTTCTTGCCGGATTTCTGGCGTTTCGCGGATATATGGACCTCAATATCGTCATCCTCGTGGCCTTTTGTGGCAGTTATGCGGGCGACCAGTTGTGGTATTTCATGGGGCGCAAGCACGGCCGCAAGCTTTTGGCGCGCAAGCCTCGCTGGCAACTCATGGGCGACAAGGCGCTGCGGCTGGTCCGCAAGCACCCGGACATCTGGGTATTGAGCTTCCGCTTCGTGTACGGGCTGCGAACGGTCATGCCCGTGGCCATCGGCCTGTCGGGCTATCCACCCGGACGTTATCTTCTGCTGAACGGTATCGGCGCGGCTGTCTGGGCCGCAGCGCTGGGTTCGGCTGCCTATCATTTCGGCGCGGTTCTCGAGGGCTTGCTGGGTAACGTCAAGAAATATGAACTCTGGGTGCTGGGCGCGCTGGTACTGCTGGGACTGGCCCTGTGGATACGCAGACGCATCAAGAACGCCCGCATCGCCCGTGAAGAGCGTGAAGAAAAGAGCCGCTTCTGCGCATCGGCGGCAGCCTCCGATCTGGAAACGCCGGTCACCGTGCCCGTCGATCTGACGAAAAAGTCCGACGAATAAAACTCTCCGCTCCCTTCCCCGCCGAGCGCAGGCTGACAGGCCTCGCTCGGCGACAGCGCACAGCAGCGCAGAGCTCGCGACCGCCGCCCTCCCCGCACACCTTTGCTCACACGGCTTTGCACAACCAACAATGCCTCAACTGAACACTCGGCCCTTAAAGCGATCAACTGAACAGACAAATTAAAAGAAGCCTCAGGTTGATCGAGCACAAGGAGCCGAAATCGATGCAGAAAAAAGTGGCTGTAATCCTCTCTGGCTGCGGTGTCTACGACGGTGCCGAAATCCACGAAAGCGTCCTGACCCTGTTGCGTCTGGATCAGCGCGGTGCGCAAGTTCAGTGCTTCGCGCCCGACATCACTCAGCATCACGTCATCAATCACCTGACCGGTGAGGAAATGCCCGAGTCGCGCAATGTGCTGGTCGAGGCTGCGCGCATTGCACGGGGCGAAGTGAAGGACATCCGCGAAGCAAATGCCGAAGACTTTGACGCGCTGATCATCCCGGGCGGTTTCGGCTCGGCAAAGAATCTTTCCGATCTTGCCCTGCAAGGTCCGGCCTGCCAGGTCGAAGCGGGGTTGCTGGAACTCGCCGAGGCGTTTGCCGAAGCAGGCAAACCGGTCGGGCTGATCTGCATCACCCCGGCGCTCGCGGCCAAGATCTACGGCCCCGGCGTGACCTGCACCATCGGCAACGACCCTGAAACCGCTGCGGCCATCACCAAAATGGGCGGCAGCCATGCGGAATGCGCGGTTGATGACATCGTCGAAGACGAAGCACGAAAACTGGTCAGCACACCTGCCTATATGGTCGCCAAGAGCATCAGCGAGGCGGCCTCGGGCATCAATAAGCTGGTTGACCGCGTGCTGGAACTGACTCACGAGGGCGATGCCTGACGTTGCGCTGCCAGCAAAACACCGCCTGTCAGACGGGCGGTGTTTTGCAGGCCGGCCATGGCGATCCATCCGGGCTTTATGCTTTACTGTATGCATAAACAGTATACGAGTAACGCCAGATGTCCAGTCTCCATCCGGTTCGTGGCCGAGGCACTGCCAGCAATCCGCATAACCGCTTCGCACCCAGTCAGTCGGTGGCTGAAGACGATGGCTGGTATCAGGAAGTGCCGCTCACGCAAGGCACCCAGGTCACCAGCGAAACAGCCAAAAGCATCATTACCCGCAACAGCTCGCCGGATATCCCCTTTGACAGGTCGATCAACCCTTACCGGGGCTGCGAGCACGGCTGCATCTATTGTTTCGCCAGACCCAGCCACGCCTACTGGGACATGTCGCCCGGCCTGGACTTCGAGACCAAGCTGATCGCCAAGACCAACGCGGCAGCGCTGCTGGAGCAACAGCTCTCCAAACCCGGTTACCGCTGCGCGCCCATCACCCTCGGGGCCAACACCGACCCCTACCAGCCGATCGAACGTGAGTACCGCATCACCCGCGCGACACTTGAGGTGTTACTGCGCTATCGGCATCCGGTCAGCATCATCACCAAAGGCTCGCTGATCCTGCGCGACCTGGATCTGCTGGCAGAAATGGCCAGGCTGCGGCTGGTGTCGGTCTTCATCAGCCTGACGACGCTGGATGACGAACTCAAATGCATCCTCGAACCCAGGGCCGCAGCGCCCAAGGCCCGCCTGCGGGCGATTCGGGTATTGCGTCAGGCAGGTGTCCCGGTCGGAGTGCTGTGTGCGCCGATCATCCCGATGATCAATGACAGCGAACTGGAGGCACTGCTGAGCGAAGCCAAGGCTGCGGGCGCCCTGAGCGCCAGCTACGTGATGCTGCGCCTGCCACTGGAAGTCGCGCCGCTGTTCGACGAGTGGCTGAAGACGCATTACCCGCAACGCGCCGAGCATGTGATGAGTCTGATTCGTCAAAGTCGCGGCGGAGCCCTTTACGACAGCACGTTTGGCTCTCGAATGCGTGGCGAAGGACCGTTTGCCGACCTGCTGGCTCAACGCTATGCCCTGGCAATCAAACGACTCGGATTGAACAAACGTGGTGGATTTGCACTCGATTGCGATGCGTTTTGTCCGCCGGGAGGGCAAATGTTGCTGCTGTGACGAACTTGGTACTATCGTGCAAACCCGCGTCCCAGAGCCATCGCATTCAGTTTCGTTTAAGCTTCGGCGATTAGTCTGTTACTCGGAGTGTCATCAGCGATAGCGCTCAAGGGATTTGTTCGTGATGCCTTTTAGAGAGGGATCACATCCGGCTCTGGTCAAACAGGCATGAAGAATCCACATCAATTCGTCAGAGAGGATGAAGACATGACAGACATCGGTAAACAGCATTCGGCTACGTCGTCCAGCACATCAAGCCATTCAGACAGCGCCGACGTAGCGTTGAAACATATCGTCGATGGCTTTGTACATTTCCGTAACGAGGTCTTCCCCCAGCAGGAAGAACTGTTCAAGAAGCTGGCGACCGCCCAATCGCCACGGGCCATGTTCATCACCTGCGCCGACTCGCGCATCGTGCCCGAATTGATCACCCAAAGTTCGCCAGGCGACCTGTTCGTGACGCGTAACGTCGGCAACGTCGTACCGCCGTATGGCCAGATGAACGGCGGCGTGTCCACCGCTCTGGAATACGCAGTGGTTGCACTGGGCGTGCAGCACATCATCGTTTGCGGACACTCTGACTGCGGCGCCATGCGCGCAGTGCTCAACCCTGACAGCCTGGACAAGATGCCTACCGTAAAGGCCTGGTTGCGCCATGCCGAGGTTGCCCGCACCGTAGTCGAGCAGAACTGCAGCTGCAGCGGCGAACTGGAAACCATGCAGGTCCTGACTCAGGAAAACGTGATTTCCCAGTTGCAACACCTGCGCACCCACCCTTCGGTCGCAGCGAAAATGGCCAGCGGCCAATTGTTCATTCACGGCTGGGTCTACAGCATCGAAACCAGCGAAATCCTGGCTTATGACGCCGAGCTCGATCGCTTCATACCGCTCGACGGTTCTGGACCGACGCCGATGGCTTCACCGAAAGCACGCTTTTCAGCCGACTGATCACCAGTCCGACTGACGGCAAGCCCTTCTTTATCAGCTGATGGCGACTGCGCAGGATGCGCGTCGCCCGTCTTGCCTCGTCTGAAGAATCCCGGAGAAGCGTCATGGGTATTACAGCATTGAAAACCGCTTTACCACGGGAGCTGCTCGCTTCCGTGGTCGTGTTCCTGGTCGCCCTGCCGCTGTGCATGGGGATCGCCATTGCCTCCGGCATGCCTCCGGCCAAAGGTCTGATCACCGGCATCGTGGGCGGCTTGATAGTCGGCTGGATAGCCGGTTCGCCGTTGCAGGTCAGCGGTCCCGCAGCAGGTCTGGCAGTACTGGTTTTTGAAGTGGTGCGCGAGCACGGCATGGCCATGCTGGGTCCTATCCTGGTACTCGCCGGACTGCTTCAGCTGCTGGCAGGTCGATTCAAGCTTGGCTGCTGGTTCCGGGTCACGGCACCTGCGGTGGTCTATGGCATGCTCGCCGGTATCGGTGTGCTGATCGTACTGTCACAGGTACACGTGATGTTTGACAGCGGTCCCAAACCCTCCGGGCTGGACAATCTGATCGCCTTCCCTTCCACGCTGATCCAGGCTTTCGGGCCAGGCACCGGCATGCAGGCCGGCATGCTCGGTCTGGGCACCATGCTGATCATGTGGGGCTGGGAAAAACTCCGTCCGCAGTCGCTGCGCTTCGTACCCGGCGCGCTGCTGGGCGTGGGTATCGCAACCGGCATAAGCCTGTTTATGGCTCTGCAGGTCAAGCGTGTCGAAGTGCCTGACAACCTGGCCGACGCCATCGACTGGCTTCGCCCGGCCGACCTGATGAATCTGGCCGATCCGGCCATTCTGGTGGCGGCTATCGTCGTAGCGTTCATCGCCAGTGCCGAAACGCTGCTTTCCGCGTCGGCGGTCGACCGCATGCACAGTGGCCAGCGTTCGGACTTCGACAAGGAACTCAGCGCTCAGGGCGTGGGCAACATGCTCTGCGGCCTGCTCGGCGCGCTGCCGATGACCGGCGTTATCGTGCGCAGCTCGGCCAACGTCCAGGCCGGTGCCACCACACGCTTCTCGACGATCTTCCACGGCCTGTGGCTGCTGGCGTTCGTGTTGCTGCTGTCGAGCGTACTGCAGAGCATTCCGGTCGCGAGTCTGGCTGGCGTGCTGGTCTACACCGGCCTGAAACTGGTCGATCTGAAGGCGTTTCGCGGTCTGGGCCGCTATGGACGGATGCCGATGTTCACGTACGCGGCGACTGCCGTGGCGATCATCTTCACCGACCTGCTGACCGGTGTACTGGTCGGTTTCGGCCTGACCCTGGTGAAGCTGGCGTTCAAGGCTTCGCGCCTGAAGATCAATGTGGTCGGACTGGGCGAGAAGGAATTCGAGCTGCGTCTGGTCGGTGCCGCAACCTTCCTTAAGGTGCCGGCGCTGACTCAGGCACTGGGCACTATCCCGCAGGGCAGCACGGTGCATGTGCCGTTGGGCAATCTGTCCTACATCGACCACTCGTGTCTGGAACTGCTGGAAGAATGGGGTCGTTCCAATGCCGCTCATGGCACCCGGTTGCTGATCGAATCGCGTGGCTTGAAGCGTCGTCTTGAAGGGCGGGTCTACACGACAACGGGGATCGGCTCGGCCGCCACCTGATAGTCGCTACCCTGTTATCACAGCTCTGGACACCTGGGAGCCGGATGGGTCTTCGCGTAGCAGCGGAGCGATATCCGGCTCCTTCCATTGCCGGCGAAGACAGTGATTCGGGCTTCTGAATCAGACCGCGGAGTGCTCCAGCTCCAGGCCGACGCCCAATTGCCGTGACAGGCTTGGCCAGCGCT
Organism: Pseudomonas congelans; assembly: GCF_900103225.1. Classification (GTDB taxonomy): domain Bacteria; phylum Pseudomonadota; class Gammaproteobacteria; order Pseudomonadales; family Pseudomonadaceae; genus Aquipseudomonas; species Aquipseudomonas congelans. The sequence continues at coordinate 449,152 of NZ_FNJH01000004.1, forward strand.
GCCAGGCCGCGTCCGTTTCAGGGCTGATCAGCTTTTCGCGGTAGGCCTCGACCGAGTCCAGCGCGAAACTCTCCTCATCAAGCAGTTCATCGACAGCATGGTGCACCGCTTCGTCCAGCTGGTTGGCAAATTGCTCGCCGATCAACTGGTGGGCAATCACGCTGGCAACCGTGGTATTCGACGGTATCAGCGGCTGACCGAAATGCTTGATGTACAGGTCATTCACCTCCTCGACCAGCCGATGGGCCAGATAAGCCTCGTCCAACAGGCTTTCCAGGCCTTCATGTCCATCCATGATGGACGGTGGAGCCGCAAAAAAATGCTCGGCGATTTTCAGCACCGGCTTTATCTGCCCTTCGATCCCGGCTTCCAGCGCGACCTCATGGGCAGCGTCCAGCAGATCGGGTACCAGATCGATGTAGACCGTGACGAAACGCGCCAGCACGTCTTTCGCGTCGACCTCCGGCAGGTGGATGGCGGGATGGAGATGTGGGAGCTTTTGTTCCAACTGTTGCAGCAAGTGGCCGGTCCGGGCCTCATGTTGATGGGCTAGTTGTATCTGCTCGCGCAATGCGGCGGTGTTCATGGCTGCTGGGACTCCTTGAGGCGTCAGACCTCTTGGCTCGTTGATGGAGAGTCATACGTTAGCTTGCATAACTAAATGCCTAAGACGGTTTTGCTATATGCGGCTCACATTTAGATACATTTGCTCTATCAAGACATTTTTCGCTCAGTTTCTAAGCGAAAATGACTGCCATACCGGCTATGCGGCTGCCAGGCAGCTCGCGTTTTGGATAAGCAGGCTACTCTGAAGTCGCCCGCAGCTATTTCGACACGCTGTCCGATATAAAAAGTGAGCCACGCATGGGCCAGCCTCTTTTGTCCAAACCGCTCGTTCTGCGTTTGACGTGTTTAGTAGTGATGATGTTGATCTGCGGATCGGCATTGCCGTCGCTCTATGGCTTGCTGACCGGACATGACAATAACGGCATGCCGGGTCAGGACGCTTCGCGCCAGGTCGAGGTGCAGTTCACCGCTGGCAACGCTGCCGGGATGACCTGGGCGTTCTACCCGCAGTCCCGCCAGATGCAGGTCCACCCCGGTGCGGTCAACGAGATGATCTTCATCGCGCAGAACCCGACCGACAGACCCATGAAAGCCCAAGCCATACCGGGTATTTCGCCCGGAAAGGCCGCAACGTGGTTTCACAAGACCGAATGCTTCTGCTTCACCCAGCAGACGTTGCAGCCGGGCGAGCGCATCGAGATGCCGGTGCGCTTCATCGTCGACCGTGACATGCCCGACGATGTAAAACGTCTGACGCTGGCCTATACGCTGTTCGATGTCACCACGCACTAGGCTCGGTACGCAATATAGGCCATCATCCCCGGCCGCACGCCGATCACTACTCGCGCTGACACCATGACCCGTACTCAGAAAACCGTTTTCATTGCTGCCGCTATTGTCGCCCTGCTTCTGGGCGTGATCCTCAGTCAGGTGCTGCCTGGCCGCAGCTCGCCGGATCAGGCAGCGCTTAACGACGCCGGTATTGTCCTGCTCCCCAAAAGCCGCCAATTGCCGGCCCTGAGCGTGACCGACCAGAACGGCGCGGCCGTGGCCCTTGATGGCTTGAAAGACCAATGGACGCTGATGTTCTTTGGTTATACCTTCTGCCCGGATATCTGCCCCACGACGCTGGCGCAGATAAAGCAGATCAGGACCGAACTGCCCGAAGAGACGGTCAAGCGCATGCGGGTGGTACTGGTCAGCGTCGATCCGAACCGCGACACACCGCAGCAGCTCAAGCAATACCTGGGCTACTTCGACAAGCAGTACATCGGCCTGACGGCACCTGTCGCGGATATCCAGACACTGGCCAATGCCGTGAGCATTCCGTTTATTCCGGCCGATACCCGTAAACCGAACTACTTCGTCGACCACAGCGGTAACCTGGCCCTGATCGGCCCGGACGGCACGCAACGAGGTTTTATCCGCGCACCGCTGAACAACCAGAAACTGGTGAAGCAGTTGCCGGGTTTGCTGGAAAGGGATTAGTCAGTGCACTGACACTAAATCGCCAGGAACGCGGGGCGTCCTGAAGGGCGCTATCACGCAGAGCGTGGGAGCGATAGGGCCATGCGCAGCGTGGGAAAGCAGTTCTCGACGCTCTGCGTCGCAAGGGACGCAGAACACTGGCACGAGAACCGCGAGGTGCGATCAGATCAGATCAGAACGCCGGGACTACAGCGCCTTTGTACTTCTCGGCCAGGAATGTTTTCACTTCCGGGCTCTGCAAGGCGGCAACCAGCTTCTTCATCGCATCCGAATCCTTGTTGTCCGGGCGGGCCACCAGAATGTTCGCGTAGGGCGAATCGGCACCTTCGATGATCAGCGCATCCTTGGTCGGATCGAGCTTGGCGCTCAGGGCATAGTTGGTGTTGATCAGCGCCAGATCGACCTGAGTCAGCACGCGGGGCAGCGTAGCGGCTTCCAGTTCACGGAATTTCAGGTCTTTCGGGTTATTCACGACATCCGAAGGCTTGGACAGGATGTTGCCCGGATCCTTCAGGGTGATCAGACCTGCCTTGGCCAACAACAGCAAGGCGCGGCCTTCATTGGTGGCGTCATTGGGCAGGGCGACATTGGCGCCAGTGGGCAGCTCTTCCAGCGTCTTGAACTTGTCCGAGTAAGCGCCGAAAGGCTCGATGTGAACCTTGGCCACGGCTACCAGATCAGTGCCTTTACCCTTGTTGAACTCATCCAGATACGGCTGGTGCTGGAAGAAATTCGCGTCCATACGGTTCTGCGACACCTGCACGTTAGGCTGGATGTAGTCATTGAACACCTTGATGTTCAAATCCACGCCTTCTTTGGCCAGGGTCGGTTTGACGAACTCCAGGATCTCGGCGTGCGGCACGGCAGAGGCCGCGACGGTCAGGGTTTCGTTGGCCTGCGCGGACAAGGCGGTGACAGCGGCGAATATGGCCAATAGTTTTTTCATGCAACAACTCCTTTGGGCCCGTACGAGACAGGCCAATACCAACGGATTCGATCAACGATGTGTGAAATGCGCGACCAGTCTGTCGCCGATGGTCTGCAGAATCTGCACCAGCACCAGCAACAATACGACCGTCACGAACATCACATCGTTCTGGAAGCGTTGATAACCGTAACGGATCGCCAGGTCGCCCAGCCCGCCAGCGCCCACCGCACCGGCCATGGCCGTGAACGACACCAGCGCAATGGCAGTCACCGTGATCGCCGCCAGAATGCCGGGGCGCGCCTCGGGCAGCAGCGCCTTGACGATGATCTGCCGAGTCGTCGCGCCCATGGCCTGTGTGGCTTCGATGATGCCGCGATCCACTTCGCGCAAGGCTGTTTCTACCAGACGCGCAAAGAACGGCGTGGCGCCGGCGATCAGCGGCGGCAACGTACCGAGGATGCCCAGCGACGTACCGGTAATGATCTCGGTCAACGGCATCATCACGATCAGCAGGATGATGAACGGCAGCGCGCGCAGCATGTTGACGATCACCCCGACCGTCGCATACAGCTGCTTGTGCTCCAGCAACTGACGCGGCGAGGTGAGGAACATCAGCACACCCAGCGGCAGGCCGAGCAGGATGGTGAAACCGAGCGATACACCGAGCATGATCAGCGTGTCGCCAGTGGCCACCCAGATCTCGTACCAGTCGACATTGGAAAACAGGTTCAAAAAAGCGTCCATCAGCGCAGCACCTCCATATGAACATCAGCGGCGGTGAAGCGCGCAAAGGCGGCGTCCATGTCGCCGCCGGTGATGGCCAGCGTCAACTGCCCGTAAGGGGTGTCCTTGATGCGGTCGATGCGACCGGCAAGGATGCTGTAATCGACGCCGGTTTCCCGCGCCACCGTGCCGAGCAGCGGCGCGTAAGTGGCCTCGCCCTGAAACGTCAGACGCACGATACGGCCTTGAACGTGAGCGAAGTCGTCACGCTGCTCGTTCTCGTCGATCTGCTCGTCTTCCTGCACAAAGCGCTTGGTCGTCGGGTGTTGTGGATGCAAAAACACATCGGCGACCTTGCCGTGCTCGACAATCACCCCGGCGTCCATCACGGCCACCTGATCGCAGACGCGACGAATCACGTCCATCTCATGGGTGATGAGCACGATGGTCAGCTTCAGCTCACGATTGATCTCGGCCAGCAGTTGCAAGACCGACGCAGTGGTCTGCGGATCCAGCGCGCTGGTGGCTTCATCGCACAGCAGGATTTTTGGTTTGGTGGCCAGTGCGCGGGCGATGCCGACGCGTTGCTTCTGGCCGCCCGACAGTTGTGCCGGGTACTTTTTGGCGTGATCGGACAAGCCGACCCGCTCCAGCAACTCGGCCACGCGCTGGTCGATCTGCTTGCGCGGCATATCGCCTGCCAGGGTCAGCGGCATGGCGACGTTGTCGGCCACGGTTTTCGACGCCAGCAGATTGAAGTGCTGGAAAATCATCCCGACCTGTTGGCGGAAGCGGCGCAGGCCGTTGGCATCGAGCGCAGTGACGTCTTCTCCATCGACCACAATCTGTCCACCACTCGGGGTTTCCAGGCGGTTGATCAGGCGCAGCAGGGTACTTTTGCCCGCGCCGGAGTGGCCGATGATGCCGAACACCTGGCCGCTGTCGACGCGCAGGCTGGTGGGGTGCAGGGCCGGTATTTCCTTGCCTGCCACCCGATAGGTTTTGTGGACGTTATGAAACTCGATCACGGAGCGAACCTTGTGGGGCGCGTTAAAAAATCAGCGCAGTGGCTAGGGCGCCACCTGCTTCGTTACCTCGGCCGGATAAAGCCGGGCGCGCATTTTAGCCTGTCCGGCCCGCTGTGCTTAGCATTTATTTACCGGCTGTCCTGCGCAATGGGCATAACACGACCGTTGGTGATCGTATGCCGAAAATAAAAGGAACGGCTGTTTTTTGCTCCGGTCACTTCTTCGATACCGTGATTTCCCGCTTACGCCAGGGAAGTCGTAATCAGCGAACCCAACTCAATGATTGGGGCGAGATAAGGAGTCTCTGATGGCTAGCAAGAACGCACCACCTGTAACCGAAACGCCCAAGAGCGAAATGGCAGGCACCGACACCCTGGACCGTGGCAATACCAACGAGAAGCTGGAAAGTCTTGAGCAGTTTCGCTCGGACGCCACCCAGCAGGCCCTGCGCACCAACCACGGCGTCAAGATTTCCGATAACCAGAACACCCTGAAAGTCGGCAGCCGCGGCCCATCGCTGCTCGAAGACTTCATCATGCGTGAAAAGATCACGCACTTTGACCATGAGCGTATTCCGGAGCGTATCGTCCACGCCCGCGGTACTGCAGCGCATGGCTATTTCCAGACTTACGAAGACCACGGCGCGCTGAGTAAAGCAGGCTTCCTGCGTGATCCGGGCAAGAAGACCCCGGTGTTTGTGCGTTTCTCCACCGTTCAGGGCCCACGTGGCTCGGGCGACACCGTGCGTGACGTGCGTGGCTTTGCCGTCAAGCTCTACACCGACGAAGGCAACTTCGACCTGGTGGGCAACAACATGCCGGTGTTCTTCATTCAGGACGCCATCAAGTTTCCTGACTTCGTGCACGCGGTGAAACCCGAGCCGCACAACGAAATCCCGACTGGCGGCTCGGCTCACGACACCTTCTGGGACTTCGTCTCGCTGGTGCCGGAATCCGCGCACATGGTGCTGTGGACCATGTCCGACCGGGCGATCCCGAAAAGCCTGCGCACCATGCAGGGCTTTGGTATCCACACCTTCCGCTTCATCAACACTGAAGGTAAGTCGAGCTTCGTGAAGTTTCACTGGAAGCCCAAGTTCGGCGTCTGCTCGCTGGTCTGGGACGAAGCGCAGAAGCTCGCCGGCAAGGACACTGATTTCCACCGCCGCGACCTGTGGGAGTCCATCGAGATGGGCGACTACCCGGAATGGGAACTGGGTGTACAGATCGTTGCCGAGGAAGACGAGCACAAGTTCGACTTCGACCTGCTCGATCCGACCAAGATCATCCCGGAAGAACTGGTGCCGGTCACCCCGCTGGGCAAGATGGTCTTGAACCGTAACCCGGACAACTATTTCGCCGAGACCGAGCAGGTTGCCTTCTGCCCGGGGCACATCGTGCCAGGTATCGATTTCTCCAACGATCCGCTGCTGCAAGGTCGCCTGTTTTCCTACACCGACACGCAGATCAGCCGTCTGGGTGGGCCGAACTTCCACGAAATCCCGATCAACCGTCCGATCGCGCCGAACCACAACGGTCAGCGTGACGCACAGCATCGCACCACGATCGACAAGGGTCGCGCTTCCTACGAGCCGAATTCGATCGATGGCGGCTGGCCGAAGGAAACTCCTGCCGGCCCGGTAGATGGCGGTTTCGAGACCTACCCTGAGCGCGTTGAAGCGCACAAGGTACGTGAGCGCAGCGAATCTTTTGGCGATCACTTCTCGCAGGCCACCCTGTTCTTCCAGAGCATGAGCCACCACGAGAAAGAGCACATCATCGCGGCCTACAGCTTCGAGTTGGGCAAGGTCGAGCGCGAGTACATTCGTGCCCGTCAGGTCAACGAGATTCTGGCCAACATCGATCTGGAGCTGGCCAAGCGTGTAGCTGCCAACCTCGGCTTGCCAGCACCGACTGCCGGTACCGTACCTGCGCGTCAGACTTCGGTTAAAGAGTCGCCGGCACTGAGCCAGGTCAACCTGCTGTCTGGCGACATCGTTTCGCGCAAGGTTGCCATTCTCGTGGCTGACGGCGTCGACGGTAAAGCGGTCGAAGCCATGAAGGCTGCTCTGACTGCTGAAGGCGCACACGCCAAGGTATTGGGCCCGACCTCCGCACCGGTCAAGACCGCTGATGGCCAGAGCCTGCCAGTGGACGCATCGGCTGAAGGCCTGCCTTCGGTAGCGTTCGACGCAGTCTTCGTGCCGGGTGGCAAGGCTTCGATCGAAGCGCTACAAGGCGACGGTGTGGCATTGCACTTCATCCTGGAAGCCTACAAGCACCTCAAGGCCATCTCCTTTGCCGGGGAAGCCAAAGAGCTGTTGAAACTGCTACGCCTGGAAGAAGATGCGGGTCTGCTGGAGGTATCCGATAGCAAATCGTTCAAAGCGTTCTTCAACGCGATTGCTCAGCACCGTGTGTGGGATCGTGAAGTGAAAGCCAAGGCTGTTCCGGCTTGATCTGACGCTGCTAAGCCTATCGCTCCCACGCTCCGGCGTGGGAGCGTTTTTCTGAATGCTCACTCCCCGCATAGACTCCCGAACACTTCTCGTTCCTCACGTTCCGCGTGGGAATGCAGTTTCGGACGCTCTGCGTCCGCTTTGAAGGATCGACTCAGGACTTGGCTGGCGTCAGGATGATCTGCGCTTTTTCATTGCGCTCGATCTGGCGGCGCAGTTGCAGTTCGAAATCCGGATTGGCCTTGACCACCCGTTTGGTCAGCAACGTCGCCAGCCACGGATAGTCTTCGGTGCGTGGCACCACCATTAGCACTTCACAATTGAACGCCACGGTATCCGCTGCGATATCGTCCAGTTGACGACGCAGTGCCCGCATATCGCCGATCTTGAGCTCAATCGTCGTGCTTTCTGCGGACGGATCAATCAGCTTGGCAACCCTTCTGGCTTCGGCCGCCTTCAAATCCGCTTCGGCTTTTTCCAGCTCGGCCTTGCGCGCATGGGCAATGGCGCCATTGACGCCACTGGTCAGCGCCGGTGCCTTGGGCATCAGCGCGCGCGCACGGCTCAGCGCAGTGGCCGCCGCATTCATATCGCCCTTTTGCAGGCTGATCTGACTGCGGCTCAGATAAGCTTCGGCCAGACGACGCTGAAAAGGCTCCAGACGGATATCGGCAGGATTGGCAGCCTGCAACGCCGTCAATTGGTCCTCGGCCGTTGCCAGCTCATTGCCGGCGATGTTCTGCTCAAGCTGAGCGAATGCGTCAGGCTGGGCCTCGGAGGCAGGCGTCTCGACGGTGGGCGCACTCTGGCAGGCACCCAGCAGGATGGAAAATGCGACAAGCAGCAGATAGCGTGGGGCGAACGGCTTCATTCCTGCGATTCTCTAGTTTGCGCAAAAAACGAGCAAGTCTACACCGCTCGCCTGGGTAGAACAAAGCTGAGCAAGAACAACGCCGCAGCGGATACCACTATAGACGGTCCGGCAGGGGTGTCCTTGAACCAGGACAATGATAGCCCGGCACACACGGCTATCACGCCCAACAGGCTTGCGCCCAGCGCCATTTGCTCAGGCGAACGGGCGTGACGCTGTGCCGCAGCCGCCGGGATGATCAACAGCGACGTAATCAGCAGAACACCGACGATTTTCATCGCTACGGCGATCACCACGGCGATCAGCAGCATCAACGTCATGCGCAGTGTAGCAACCGGCAGGCCTTCGACACGCGCCAGTTCTTCATGCACGGTCATTGCCAGCAGTGGGCGCCACAGCGCGACGATCAGCACCAGCACCAACGTGCTGCCGCCCAGAATCCAGCCCAGATCAGCCGGACTGATAGCCAGCAGATCGCCGAACAGGTAGGCCATCAGGTCGATGCGCACTTCGTGCATGAAACTGAGCACTACCAGCCCCAGGGACAAGGTGCTCGGTGCCAGAATCCCCAGCAGTGTGTCCGACGCCAGCGGTTGGCGCTGTTGCAACGTGACCAGCAACACCGCCAGCAGCAGGCAGCCGACCGTCACCGCGATGGTCGGGCTGATGTCCAGCAGGAAGCCCAGCGCGACGCCGAGCAGCGCGGCATGGGACAGTGTGTCGCCGAAGTAGGCCATGCGCCGCCAGACCACGAATGATCCCAGCGGGCCAGCGACCACGGCCAGAGCAACGCCTGCGAGCAAGGCATAGAGTAGAAAGTCAGCCATGCTTGCAGCTGTCTCCGTGAACGTGATTGTGAGTGTGGGCCGCAGCATCATTCACCACCGCGCCATGCAGATCATGGGCGTGGTCGTGATGGTGGTGATAAATCGCCAGGCTCTGCGCATTGCTGCCGAACAGCTCGACAAAGGCCGGGTCATGGCTGACCTGCTCGGGATGCCCGGAGCAGCAGACGTGACGATTCAGGCACACCACCTGATCGGTGGTGCTCATGACCAGATGCAGATCGTGGGAGACCATCAGCACACCGCACTGGTGGCGGTCGCGTAGCCGGGTAATCAGGCTGTACAGCTCGGCCTGTCCGGCCACATCGACACCCTGCACCGGTTCGTCGAGGACCAGTAACTCGGGCTTGCGCAACAACGCGCGCGCCAGCAGAACACGCTGCATCTCGCCACCGGAAATGCCTTGAATCGGGCTGTCGATGACCTTCCCGGCGCCGACCTCTTCCAGCGCCGACGCTGCAGCCGTGCGATCCACACCAGGAACCAGGCGCAGGAAACGCAGCACCGACAGCGGCAGCGTCTGGTCCACATGCAGCTTTTGCGGCATGTAGCCGACACGCAGCTTCGGCTTGCGCCAGACAGTACCGGAGTCGGGCTTGAGCAGCCCCAGCACCGCACGCACCAGCGTGGTCTTGCCCGCACCGTTGGGGCCGATCAGGGTGACGATCTCGCCGGGTTTGACGCTCAACTGGATGTCATCCAGGACGTTTTGCCCGGAGAGCGTTACGGCGACCTTCTCCAGACGTATCAATGCATCGGTCATCAAGCGGCCTTGCAACCAGCGCACACGCCGACGATCTCGACCGTCTGGCCTTCGACCGCAAAGCCGACGCCTGCGGCGGCATCGACCACGGCATTGCTGATGGCCGGGTGCTGCAGCTCGATCGCCGCATGGCACAGGCGGCAGATCAGGAACTGGCCCTGATGCGCGTGAGTGGGGTGATTGCAGCCCGTGAAGGCGTTGAGCGAGGCAATCCGATGCACCAGTCCGTTTTCCAGGAGGAAATCCAGCGCACGGTAAACCGTTGGCGGGGCCGCACGGCGGCCGTCTTCATCACTCAGCACCGCGAGGATGTCGTAGGCACCCAGCGGTTTGTGGCTTTGCCAGACCAGTTCCAGCACGCGACGGCGCAAGGTGGTCAGGCGCAGACCCTGTTTGGCGCACAGCGCATCGGCTTCGGCAAGGGCCGAATGTACGCAGTGAGAGTGGTCATGGGGGCGACTGGCCAGGGGAGTATTGGGCATGAGCAGCGACGATATTGGCTAGAGACGTTATTATGTTACCCGTTCCTGGCTGATATGAGTGATTCGAGTGCGCCGTCTTTTAAATCTTGCTGCTGTTTTCTGGGTCAGCCTGCTGATCGTCTCCCCTGCTCAGGCCGAGGTCCGAGTGCTGACCAGTATCAAGCCTCTGCAGCTGATTGCCGCGGCTGTGCAGGATGGCGTCGGCACACCGGAAGTGCTTCTGCCACCGGGTGCCTCACCGCATAACTACGCGCTGCGTCCATCCGACGTACGGCGTGTACAGGAAGTCGAGTTGCTCTACTGGATCGGCCCGGACATGGAAACCTTCCTGCCGCGCGTCATTCAGGGCCGCAAAATGCCAGCGGTTGCCGTGCAGACGCTGCCGGGCATGCACCTGCGCCACTTTGGCGAAGACAACGCCTCGCATGATGACCACGAGCATGATCACGACAACGACGCAGACGAACATGACCACGACCACCGGCCCGGCAGTCTCGATTCGCACCTGTGGCTGTCGACCGTCAACGCGCGGGTGATCGCCGCAAAAATGGCCACTGACCTGAGCGCTGCCGACCCTGCCAACGCAGCACGCTACGCCAGCAACGCCCAGTCTTTCAGCAAACGTCTCGATACACTGGACGCCCGTATCAAGGAGCGTGTCAGTGCGGTGGCAGACAAACCCTACTTCGTGTTCCACGAGGCCTTCGATTATTTCGAAGAGGCCTATGGGCTCAAGCATGCCGGGGTATTCGCCATCGCCGCCGAGATCCAGCCCGGCGCACAGCACGTCGCCGCCATGCGCGAACGTCTCAAGGCTGCGGGCAAGACCTGCGTATTCAGCGAACCGCCACTGCGCCCGCGTCTGGCCGAAACCCTGAGCGCCGGCCTGCCGGTCAAACTGGCCGAACTGGATGGACTGGGCGGCTACACCCCGGCGACCGCGCAGGGTTACGAGCACGTCTTGCAAAAGCTCGCCGACGACCTGACCGGTTGCCTGAGCAGTCTCTGACTGCCACCGCCCACATGGCAGCACTGCTGTGTGACGCGGAGCGTCACTAACTGCATTCCCACGCTGGAGCGTGAGGAACGATAATCGTCAGGGATAACATTATCGTGCCCATGCTCCGCGTGGGCACGCCGGTCTGGACGCTCCGCGTCCTCTTGCGACGCAGAGCGTCACCAACTGCATTCCCACGC
>NZ_FNJH01000004.1:460926-547966 GCF_900103225.1 Pseudomonas congelans
CTGGACGCTCCGCGTCCTCTTGCGACGCAGAGCGTCACCAACTGCATTCCCACGCGGAGCATGGGAACGATAGTCAACTGTCCAGCTTTTTGGGGTCAGTTCAGAGCGTGGGGACGACAATCGACTCGCGAAGACAGGTCTGGTCTCAGAGCGCAAACGGCAACGCAATATGCGCTTCCTGACGCTCGGCCAGGCGGCGCTCGAACTCCGCAGGATCATGAATCAGCACATCCTGCCCGGCGAAGGTTTCGGCAGCGATCAAACGTGACAGCCAGAAACGCACGCAAGCGATACGCAACATCGCCGCCCAAAGCTTCGACTCCGCAGCGGTGAATGGTCGCAAGCCCGCGTAGGCCCCCAGCAAGGCACGGGCGCGGACGGCGTCGAGCTGGCCGTTTTCGCGGGAACACCAATCGTTGAGAGCAATCGCCAAGTCGTACAACATCGGACCCGAGCAGGCATTGTAGAAATCGATCAACCCGGTCAGGTGCGTACCTTCGAACAGTACGTTGTCGCGAAACAGGTCGGCATGAAGGTTGGCGCGCGGCAGCGCCATGATCTGCGGCTTTAAAGCCTCGATCTCCTCAAGGCTCTTTTCAAGCAGCACTCGCTGAGTCTCGCCCAGGTGCGACAGAAAATTGCGCCCCTCGCTCAGCATCCAGTCCAGGCCGCGGTCAGTCTTGCGCTCGACGATCTGCCCTCGGGTCGCCAGATGCAGGTTGGCCAGCAACTCACCAATCTGCACGCAATGCTGGGTGTTCGGCTCACTGATGTGCTTGCCCGGCAGACGCGGCTGCAAAAGCGCCGGTTTGTCTGCCAGCTCGCGCAGCGCCTGACCGTCGGTGGTGCGCAGCGCATAAGGCACCGGCAGGTCGGCGTCATGCAGCACATCGAGCAGCTCGATGAAGAACGGCATCTCCTGAACCGGGCCGCGCTCGACCAGCGTCAGCACGAACTCGCCCTGCTCCAGACTGATGAAGTAATTGGTGTTTTCACTACCGGCAGCGATGCCCTGATAGTCAAGCAGACGGCCGAGCCCGTAAGGGGCGAGAAATGTTTCCAGCTCGGGCCGAGCCAGTGGGGTAAAAACGGACATATCAGGACTGCCAACGATTGAAGTGAATGTAGGGTGCTACCAGCTGAATATTTCCCACTGCGGGATCAGCATGTCCGGTTGGTCCGAACGAATGAAATTGGGGCTTGTACCATCGGCGCGCACCAGAAAATAGGGTTTGCCGTGTTTCGGGGTGATTTTAACCGCATACAGAAAGCCGTTCTGGCGATATTCCTGAATGGTTCTGTCGCCGTCGGTGCGAATAGTAACGTCCGGCGCCGCTGAAGGTGGATCTTCTGCTGCAACAGCGAGCAAAGGGCCAAAGGCCAACAGGCCGGTCAATATCAGTCGATTTACCTTGCGCATGATAACCTTGTCCCTTTGTCGTCAATGGTCCGCGCATTCTAGCGCCGACCCCGCCGAAAAGGTTGATTCTGCTCATGACCCAAGCGCCACTCGTCCTGGTAGACGGTTCCTCCTACCTCTACCGCGCCTTCCACGCACTGCCACCACTGGCCACCTCCAAAGGATTGCCGACCGGTGCCGTCAAGGGCGTGCTCAACATGCTCAAAAGCCTGCGGCGCCAGTACCCGGACAGCCCGCTCGCCGTGGTGTTCGACGCCAAGGGGGGGACGTTCCGTGATGCGCTGTACAACGACTACAAAGCCAACCGGCCCAGCATGCCGGACGATCTGCGTGTGCAAGTCGATCTGCTGCACGCTTGCGTCAAAGGCATGGGTTACCCGTTTCTGTGCGTCGAAGGTGTCGAAGCCGATGACGTGATCGGCACGCTGGCACGCAGCAGCGCGGCGGCCGATCGTCCAGTGGTGATCTCCACCGGCGACAAGGACATGGCGCAACTGGTCGACGGCCATATCACCCTGGTCAACACCATGACCGGCAGCGTGCTGGATGTGCCTGGCGTGAAAGAGAAATTCGGCGTCGGTCCGGAGCACATCATCGATTACCTGGCCCTGATGGGCGACAAGGTCGACAACATTCCCGGCGTGCCCGGCGTGGGCGAGAAGACCGCGGTCGGCCTACTGGTCGGCATCGGCGGTGGCATCAAGGAGCTTTACGAGAACCTCGACAAGGTCGCGACCCTGCCGATCCGTGGCGCCAAGACCCTGGCCGCCAAACTCGAAGAGCATCGTGAGATGGCCTTTTTGTCTTACGAACTGGCGACCATCAAGATCGACGTACCGCTAGACATCGAGCTGGATCAATTGCACTGCGGCGAGCCCGACCGCGACACGTTGATGGAGTTGTACGCCGAGCTGGAATTCAAGAGCTGGATCGAAGACCTGCAACGCGACGCCAAGCGTGCAGGTCAGGAGCTGACCGTCGAAGAGCCGACCGTTGAGGCCAGGGAAGCGGCTTATGAAGTCATTCTTGAACAGAGCCAGTTCGATGCCTGGCTGAAGAAGCTGCAGGCCGCGCCGCTGTTTGCCTTCGTTACCCAGAGCAACGGTACCGATGCCCAGCGTGCGCAACTGGTCGGCCTGTCCTTCGCCATTCAGACCCACGAAGCCGCCTACATTCCGCTGACCCACTCGTACATGGGCGTGCCGCAGCAGCTGGACCGCGACACCGTGCTCAAGGCGCTCAAGCCGCTGCTGGAAGACCCGGACAAAATCAAGGTCGGCCAGCACGCCAAGTTCGCCATCAACCTGCTTGCCAATTGCGCCATCGACGGCGACCAGGCTCAAGGCATCGACCTGCAGGGCGTGCGCTTCGACACCATTCTGGAATCCTACGTACTGGACTCTACCGCCACCCGCCACGACCGTGACAGCCTGGTGGCCAAGTACCTGACGCACACGCCGATCAATTTCCAGGACATTGCCGGCAAAGGCGCCAAACAGCTGAGCTTTGACCAGATAGCCCTGGAGCAGGCCGGCAATTACGCCGCCGAAGAAGCGGACCTGACCCTGCGTCTGCATGAAGTCTTCGACGCGCGGCTGGCCGCGATTCCAACCCTGCAACCGGTACTGAACGATATCGAGATGCCGCTGGTGCCTGTGCTCGCGCGTATCGAGCGCCAGGGCGCGCTGGTCGATGCCAATCTGCTGGGCATCCAGAGCGTCGAGCTGGGCGACAAGATGACCGCGCTGGAGCGCGAAGCCTTCGCCATTGCCGGCGAAGAATTCAACCTCGGTTCACCCAAGCAGCTGGGCGTGATTCTCTACGAAAAACTCGGCATGCCGATTCTCAGCAAGACCGCCACCGGCCAGGCATCGACTGCCGAAGCGGTGCTTGCCGAACTCGCGGAGCAGGATTTCCCGCTGCCCAAGGTGCTGATGCAATACCGCTCGATGAGCAAGCTCAAGAGCACCTACACCGACCGCCTGCCGGAGCAGATCAACCCGCGCACCGGGCGTATTCACACCTCCTATCATCAGGCGGTGGCTGTTACCGGGCGCTTGTCCTCCAGCGATCCGAACCTGCAGAACATTCCGATTCGTACGGCTGAAGGCCGGCGCATCCGTCAGGCATTCGTGGCCCCCAAGGGCTACAAGCTGCTGGCGGCCGACTATTCGCAGATCGAACTGCGGATCATGGCGCATCTGGCTCAGGACGAAGGCTTGCTGCATGCCTTCCGCAATGACCTGGACGTTCACCGCGCGACGGCTGCGGAGGTGTTTGGCGTCGAACTGGAAGACGTCACCACTGACATGCGTCGCAGCGCCAAAGCGATCAACTTCGGCCTGATCTACGGCATGAGCGCATTCGGCCTGGCCAAGCAGATTGGCGTGGACCGCAAGCAGTCACAGGCGTATGTCGACCGCTACTTCGCCCGCTACCCCGGCGTGCTGAACTACATGGAGCGCACCCGCGCCCAGGCTGCCGAGCAAGGTTTCGTCGAGACCATCTTCGGTCGTCGCCTGTACCTGCCGGACATCAACGCCAAGAACCAGTCCCTGCGCAAAGGCGCGGAGCGCATGGCGATCAACGCGCCGATGCAGGGCACTGCAGCGGACATCATCAAGAAAGCCATGGTGGCGGTGAATGGTTGGCTGGACGAGTCCGGTCTGGATGCACGGGTCATCCTGCAGGTTCACGACGAACTGGTGCTTGAAGTGCGCGAAGACCTGGTCGATCAGATCAGTGCACAGATCCGTCCACACATGAGCGGCGCAGCGGAACTGGCAGTGCCGTTGCTGGTGGAAGTGGGGGTTGGCAACAATTGGGACGAGGCTCACTGAGCCTGAAATGGCGAACCTGTACGCAGGTTCGTCAAATATTGTAGGAAATGTGAACTTTTCTTCACTGCTGGAACTTAACCGTTTGGACAGGAGTCGGATGTGTCGATTGGTTGAAAAATCGATCGTGCTCCTAGTTGTGTTAAGTGTTGGCAGTTATCCAGATCCCACCCTAAGGTCTGGACCTTAAGCCCCGGAACTTCCCCCTCCCCATGCGAAGTCCGGGGTCTTTTTTGCCTGCGATTTACTCAGCAGGAGCCTTGTCTTCCAGCTCCATCCAGTCGGCCAGCACGGTGTAAGCCTCTTCCAGCCCCATACGCTTGGGGGCCGAAAACAACTGGATGCTCACTGCATCGCCCCAGCCTTTGCGAATCTCGGCCTGAACCTTGAGCAGCGTGTTCTTGGCAGCGCCGTAGGTCAGCTTGTCGGCCTTGGTCAACAGAATGTGCATCGGCATGTTGCTGGCGATGGCCCAATCGAGCATCAGCACGTCGAAGTCGGTCATTGGATGACGGATATCCATCATCAGGATCAGCCCCTTCAGGCTTTCGCGGCTGCCCAGGTAGGCTTCCAGGTGACGCTGCCAGTGCAGCTTGAGCGGGATAGGCACTTTGGCGTAGCCGTAACCGGGCAGGTCGACCAGACGTCGATCCTCGTCCAGACCGAAAAAGTTCAGCAACTGGGTACGCCCCGGTGTCTTGGATGTACGCGCCAGGCTGGCGTGGGTCAGGGTGTTCAGCGCGCTCGATTTGCCCGCGTTGGAGCGACCGGCAAATGCGACTTCAAAACCTTCGTCGTCGGGGCATTGGTCGACCTTGGCGGCGCTGAGCATGAACGTGGCCTGTTGGCACAGACCGAGAATGGGGTTTTTGAGTTGCATGTGATTTCCGGTGAAGACCTGCCTGCAAGGGGTGCGGCAAGAGGTGTCGGTTTCGTTTGGATGCGTGCGCATATAATGACACACCTGTCCCCCAGCCCACACTCACACCGTATCGGGCCGCTCTGACCGACGTGCTGGAACATTCAGACATGACCTGCTTCACTCCTTGTGCAAAAAGGCCGTTCTCGGTCGCCCATTTTTACAACCTCAGCGTTACACTAACGAACTCAGGCTTTCGCGTCCGGTCGAAACCACCGTCGCTTGAAGGCGATTCAATCTGCTCAGGAGTAAAGCATGCGTAATCTGATCATCAGCGCCGCTCTGGTTGCCGCCAGTCTGTTCGGTATGTCCGCCCAGGCCGCCACGCCCATCGAGGCCGGCAAGCAATACGTCGAGCTGGCAAGCGCTGTGCCTGTCGCCGAGCCAGGCAAGATCGAAGTCGTCGAGCTGTTCTGGTATGGCTGCCCGCATTGCTACGCGTTCGAGCCAACCATCAATCCGTGGGTTGAAAAACTGCCGTCCGACGTCAAGTTCGTACGCATTCCTGCCATGTTCGGCGGCCCTTGGGACGCTCACGGCCAACTGTTCATCACCCTCGACACCATGGGCGTCGAGCACAAGGTTCACGCGGCCGTATTCGAAGCTATCCAGAAGGGCGGCAAGCGTCTGACCGACAAGAATGACATGGCTGATTTCGTCGCCACTCAGGGCGTGAACAAGGACGACTTCCTGAAGACTTTCGATTCCTTCGCAGTCAAGGGCAAGATCGCCCAGTACAAGGAACTGGCCAAGAAGTACGAAGTGACTGGCGTTCCGACCATGATCGTCAACGGCAAATACCGCTTTGACCTGGGTTCTGCCGGTGGTCCGGAAAAGACCCTGGAAGTTGCCGACCAGTTGATTGCCAAAGAGCGAGCGGCTGCTGCAGCCGCCAAGTAAGCGCACGTAATGCGCCGCTGGGGCAAAGGCAGTACCCGTATCGTTGGCCTGCATGATCCGCAGGTCAACGAACATCATCTGCTGCAAAACGGCCTGCCGGAAGACGGC
Organism: Pseudomonas congelans; assembly: GCF_900103225.1. Taxonomy (GTDB): domain Bacteria; phylum Pseudomonadota; class Gammaproteobacteria; order Pseudomonadales; family Pseudomonadaceae; genus Aquipseudomonas; species Aquipseudomonas congelans. Next base: position 467,111 of record NZ_FNJH01000004.1, read on the forward strand.
AGGCTGCGTTTGCTCAGTTTCAATATCCAGGTGGGTATCAGTACCCAGCGCTACCATCACTACCTGACGCGCAGCTGGCAGCACTTGCTGCCGCATGGCGGCCGGGCTGGCAACCTGCAGAAGATCGGCGACCTGATCAACGATTTCGATCTTGTAGCGCTGCAGGAAGTCGACGGCGGCAGCATGCGCTCCGGCTTCGTCAATCAGGTCGAGCATCTCGCCCAGTTGGGCGGCTTTCCGTACTGGTATCAACAGCTCAATCGCAATCTCGGGCGCCTGGCGCAGCACAGCAATGGTGTGTTGAGCCGTCTGCGCCCGACCAAGATCGAGGATCACCCGCTGCCGGGTCCAGCCGGGCGCGGTGCGATTCTAGTGCGTTTCGGCGAGGGCGAAGATGCTTTGGTCGTGGTCATGATGCACCTCGCGCTGGGGACCCGAACCCGAACCCGACAGCTCGCCTATATTCGCGAACTGATCGGCGGTTATCGCCATCAGGTGCTGATGGGCGACATGAACACCCACGCCAATGACCTGCTGGAACACTCGCCGCTGCGTGATCTCGGGCTTCTGGCCCCGCAGATAGAAGCGACCTTTCCGAGCTGGCGGCCACAGCGCTGCCTCGATCACATTTTGCTTAGCCCGACCCTGACGCTCGAACGCGTACAGGTGCTGGCGCAACCCATTTCAGATCACCTGCCTGTCGCTGTCGAGATTCGCCTGCCTGACTCACTGCGCGGGGACTCACTGCCTGTGCCCTCTGGTGGAAGCCTTGCATGAGCGACGACGCGGAGCGTTGGAAAGAGAAATACCTCAAGGGGATCGAGCAACAGGACAAGCTCGAAAAGCGCTGGGATGCGCGGCTCGATTTGTTGCGACGCGGTCTGGTGCGCAGCAGTCTGGCGGCAGAGGGCTCTGACCGCGCCGTCGATGAATGCATGAAGGAAATGCGCGAGATCGTCCGCAAAGACGATATGGACGCGGGCCTGGCAGCCCTGATCCCGCGCCTTGAAAAAGCCGTACTGGACTCAGAGCAACGCCGCGAAGTACGGGCCGCGCAAATCAGTTCGGCACTGACCGCACTGGTCGCACAACTGCAGTCACTGCCGCTGCCACGCGACGTACGCAAGCCGCTCAAGCGCTTTGCCAAGGAGCTTGAAGAGCGCGCCTCCCAGGCCCGCGAGCTGCCTCTGTTGCTCGGCGAGTTGAGTAATTTGCAGGGCCAGGCCCTGACCCAGGTTGAAAAGCCCGAAGAAGGCCCCCGCCAAGGGTTGCTGCAACGCCTGTTCGGTTCACGCGAGGGCCACGGCAACGAGTCCCATCCCGAGGCTGCTCCCCCCGAAGAAGACGCCTGCGCACCGCAACCGCACGAACCCGATGCCGAGCCGCAAGCAGCGAACACTTACGCCACGCCAGACGCCGTTCCTGTCGAAGCCGAGGCTATTGATTCCCCTGCCGCAGCCCCCGCTGCCGCAGACAGCACGCTGCCAACGCCTGCCCCGGAAACCGCTGCGCCTGCCGCAGTGATACCCGCCGCAGTGACACCTGAAGAACCTGCACCATCGGCCACCGCTACGGACACTGCTCCGGTATCGGCAGAGGCCGTCGCCGAACCTGTACCTGTACCTGCCGCAGTCGACCCCATCGATTTCGCGGATATCCTGGCGCCTGTCCCATCAGTGCCTTATCAACAGCGGCCAGCGCCAATTGACGTGACCGTTGAAACCCCCTACGCAGAAGCCGAGCAGCAGCCCGAGTCGGCAGAAGGCGAAGAAGGCTATGCGCTACCCTCCTCACCTGAGCCCAGTTACAGCTCGGTGGCAGCACACATTGAACAAACCCTGTTGGGCCTGCTGGACGACCTGACCCTGTCCGAGCACTTTCGCCCGCAGGTCGAGGACATGCAGTTGCGCTTGAAACATGGGCTTAACTGGTACGAATTACTGCCGATCCTCGACGATCTTGCGGTGTTGATGCTGGCGATCAACAACGGCGGCCAGCATGAGTTCGGCACTTACCTCAAGCAGCTCAACGAGCGGCTCGAATCGTTTCAGAGCCACTTGCAGGCAGCCAGTGAAGATCACGCCGAGGATCAGTCCACCGCGCGCGACCTGAACGACCAGTTGCGCGAACAAGTGGGCGGCCTGCAAAGCAGTGTTCAGGACGCCTCCGATCTGCCCAGCCTCAAGCGGGTGCTCGACAATCGGCTTGAGGCCCTGCTCGGCACCATGGATCACTACCAGCTCAAGCGCGATGCCCGCGAGCGCGAAGTGGCCTCGCGCCTGCAAGGTCTGGCGGCGCGCGTCGCGAGCATGGAGCAGGAAGCCCTGGGTTTCAGGACCCACCTGGAAGAACAGCGTCAAAAGGCCCTGATAGATCCACTCACCGGACTGCCCAATCGTGCAGCCTGGGGCGAGCGCCTCGAACTGGAAATGGCTCGGTGGAAGGAAGAAAAAAACAGCCTGCTGGTCTGCATTCTGGATCTGGACCATTTCAAACGCATCAACGACGGCTATGGGCACCTGGCTGGTGACAAGGTGTTGAAGATCGTCGCCAATGTCCTCAGCAAACGCCTGCGCGCCGATGACTTCATGGCACGGTTTGGCGGCGAAGAATTTGTCATGCTGCTGCCTGCGACACCTCCTGCTACCGGGCTGACGCTGCTCGATGAACTGCGCGCCGCCGTTGAGTCATGCCCTTTCCACTTCAAGGGTGAGCGAGTCACCATCACCGTATCCATTGGCCTGACGGCTTTTCGCACTTCAGAGAAGAGCGACACCGCCATCAAACGTGCCGACCAGGCGCTTTACAAGGCCAAGGAGAACGGTCGGAACCGCATCGAACAGGGCTGACTGAAACATTTTGACCTGAACAAATAGCGGGTGCCCCATGCTATTCGCACACATTTTGTTATGATGTTTCATTTCCTGCCGACGCTGCCGACCTCATGAAGCTGTATTTCTCTGCCCTGCTCATGCTCCTCCTCACTGCCTGCGCCAGCGGTCCCAGGCTGGACACCAGCCATCCCTCGGTAAATTTCGACGGCCGTGCCCAGTACGTGGTGATGCATTACACCTCGACTTCGCTGGAACGCTCCCTGCAGTTGCTGACCCATGGCGAGGTCAGCGCCCACTACCTGATCGGTGACGACAGCAAGGCCACTATCTACAAGCTGGTCGATGAAAGCGCGCGTGCCTGGCATGCCGGCGAAAGCGAGTGGGAAGGCCGAACCTGGCTCAACTCCAGCTCGATCGGCATCGAGATCGTCAATCCGGGCTTCAAGGAAACGCCGACAGGTCGCCTGTGGTATCCGTATACTGAAGCACAGACCCAATCGATCATTGTCCTGCTCAAGGACATCGTCAAACGCAACAGGATCGACCCCAAACACATCATTGGTCATAGCGACATCGCCCCGCTGCGCAAGCAGGATCCGGGACCGTTGTTCCCGTGGAAACGCCTCGCTGCCGAAGGTCTGGGAAACTGGCCGGACGAACGCCAGGTTGCCCAGCGTCAGGCACAGCTGGCAGTCAACCTGCCGAGCATCAGCTGGTTCCAGCAGCAGTTGGCGCACCTGGGCTATAGCACCCCGCAGACCGGCGAGCTGGACGTCGCGACACGTCAGGTACTGGCCGCGTTCCAGATGCACTATCGTCCGGCACGCTTCGACGGCGAGCCTGACGCACAGAGCGCGGCCATTCTGCAGGTGCTCAATCACTCGAATTGAAGTGAGTGAGGGCTTGGCGCTCAAGCCCTCAGAGCGGTAAAGCCATGTAGAACTGCGTGCCCTGCCCCGGCCGGGAATAAACGCCCATGCGCCCGCCGTGCAGCTGGACAATCTCTTTGCACAGCGCAAGCCCGAGTCCGGCACCGCCTTTCTTGCGACCGACCTGGACGAAGGGTTCGAAGATCCGCCCCTGCTGTCCGTAGGCAATGCCCTCGCCGTTATCCTCGACGCTGATGATCGCCCGCTCGCCGTGACGCCTGGCCTGCAGGCGAATCAGGCCGTTGGGCGGCGTGTGACGCAACGCATTGTCCAGCAGATTATCCAGCACCCGCTCCAGTTGGGACTGATCGGCATGCAGGCGCGGCATCGGCTCCTGCATATCCAGCATCAGCACGATATCCTGTTCCTGGGCCTGATCCTCGAAGCGCGCCTTGGCTTCTTGCAGCAAGGTCTCGATGGAGCATGGCGCGAGTTTGAGCTTCTGCAGACCGTTCTGGTAACGCGAGAAATTCAGCAGGTCGTTGATGAGCTGCATCAGGCGCTGCATTTCTTCGGTGACCGTATTGAGCAGATCGGCCTCGCGGGACTCGGGGGCAAAGTGCAGACGCTCCTGAAGAAGGCCGAACGCCATGTGCATGCCGGTGACCGGCGTGCGTAACTCATGCGAGGCCCGCAGGACGAACTCGCTACGTACCCGCTCGAAAGCACGCTGCTCGGTCACGTCGTGTAGCACCATCACCGCCCCCAGGATGTGGCCCTTGGTGTGGCTGACCGGCGTCATGCTGTAGGTCAACAGGCGCGACTCGCCGTCGATTTCGATGGCCAGGTCTTCCGGCGCGCGTTCCAGCGTTCCGCCCCGCAGCACCAGATGCAATTGCTCATCCAGCTCGGGACGGCCCAACGCCTCGCCGAGACTGTGCCCGAGGCGACTCTCGTCCCATCCGAGCTGGCGCTGCGCAACCGGGTTCAGGTGCTCCAGATGGCCCTGGCGATCGATCATCAACAGGCCATCGTCGATACTGTCGAGAACCGCTTGCAGGCGCTGCTGGCCCGCCAGAAGCTCATCGACGTTGGTCGCCTGATGCTGACGCAGGGCTTCGGCCATGATGCCGAAGCGCCGGGTCAGCAGGTTCATTTCAGCGGCCGAGGAAATCGGCAGCGTGACCTCGTAATCCCCCTCACCGATGCGATCGGCAGCCTTGGCCAGCGCCTCGATCGGCGCACCGAAACGACGGGCGATGCCATGCGCGGTCACAAAGCCGATGCACAGCACAGCCAGCCCGACCAAGCCCAGCAAGCCGGCGATCCACAATGCACGATCCCTGGAATTGATCTCGGCGTTGCTGATGTTCTCCAGCGCCTTGCGATGCACATCCATCAGACCGTTACGCAGAGTGTCGAAACTTTCGCTCAGTTGCGCGTTACCGCGTATGCCTCGCGGATCATTGCCATACTGCTGCCAGGCCGCAATGAATCGCTGATAATCGCCTCGGGTCTTTTCAAAACCGTTGCGCACATCTTGCTGGGTGTCCTGCGCCGACCCCTCTTCCAGCAGCTCTTCGAACTGCTTCTGGACTCTTTCCAGCTCAGGCTCATTGCGATTGGAACCGGTCATCAACACCAACTGATCACCCATGTTCTGGCGCAACTTAAGGCCCAGATCGAGGATGGCGAAGTTATGCTGAATCAGTGATTCCTGAGTCCGGGCCATCTGCATGACACTGACGAGCCCCAGCAGCAGTCCGAGCAAAGCGACCGTGATAAGCGCCGAAATGCTCAGAAAGAGGCGGGTGCGCAGCTTCATGGCCAGTTTCATTTGAGGTATTTCATAGGTTGTACTGTTTTCGTTTGCGGTAAAGCGTCGAAGCATCGATACCCAGGGTCTTGGCGGCCTGATCAAGGGTCTCACTGGTTGCCAGTACGGCCCCGATGTGTGCCTTTTCAAGCTCGTCCAGACTCAAGGCCGCTCCCACCCGCGGTGCGTTGTTGGTCGGTTGTTCAGCCATGCCCAGATGACTGACCTCCACGCGCTCCTGCGGACAGATGATGCTGGCACGCTCGATCACGTTGCGCAGCTCACGAATGTTGCCCGGCCAGCGGTAATTGAGCAGCGCAGCACGGGCCTCTTCGCTGAAGCCTCGGGCCGGACGGGCGTACTCCTTGACGAAACGCGCCAGAAAGCGGTCTGCGAGGGTCAGAATGTCTTCGCTGCGCTCACGCAAGGCCGGCAGATTCAGGGTGATCACGTTCAGGCGGTACAGCAGATCCTCACGGAAACGTCCGCTGCGCACCATGTCCTCAAGGTTGAGGTTGGTCGCCGCCAGGATGCGCACGTCGGCACGCCGGGTCACCGGGTCACCGACCCGCTCGTACTCCTTGTCCTGAATGAAGCGCAGCAACTTGGGCTGCAACGTCAGTGGAAAGTCGCCAATCTCGTCGAGAAATAGGGTACCGCCGTCGGCCTGATTGACTCGGCCCAGCGTACTTTCGCTGGCACCGGTAAAGGCGCCGCGGCTGTGGCCGAACAGTTCGCTTTCCATCAGTTCTGCCGTCAGCGACGGGCAGTTGATCGTGACGCAGGACTTCTTGGCCCGCTTGCTCCAGCCATGAATCGCCCTGGCCAGCTCACCCTTACCGGTACCCGACTCACCCAGAATCAGGATGTTGGCGTCGGTTACGGCAACCTGGCGGGCGGTTTCCAGAATGGCCATCATCGAAGGGCTGTGGGAGTCCAGGCCGTCCTTGGGCTTGCGAACCTCGCCTTCCAGTGCTTCGAGACGTGCAGACAGTTGTCGAACTTCAAGCTGCTTGGCCGTCGCAAGACGTAACTGGTCAGGACTGCACGGCTTGACCAGATAGTCGGCTGCGCCAGCCTGAATGGCATCGACAGCCGTATCCACCGCCGAATGGGCAGTCACGATCACCACACGCATCCACGGCGCCTGAATCCGCATCTGCGCCAGCACGTCCAGGCCGTTGTCTTCGCCCAGACGCAAATCGAGAAAGCACAGATCGAATACTTGACGCTGCATGAGCGTGTCAGCCTGGGCTGCGCTGTTGGCAGTGGCGACACTGTAGCCTTCGTCTTCCAGACAGTACCGGAAAGTGCGGAGGATGGCGGACTCGTCGTCCACAAGCAGAATACGGCCCTGATTCTCAGTGGCTGCTTCCATTTTTCCTACGCTCCTTAATGAATTGTCTCAGTTAGTCTCGGAATCATCGGGCAAGTTGCATGGTCAATTCTGATTGATTCTTCGGCATGCATGGTAGCTTTCTGATCAGCTAATGGCGAACAGCCTGATTAATCCGCGTTTATGCCGTTAAAACCGTCTATTCGGAGACGAAATCTCACCGCAAAAGGAACGCTCATATGTTTTCACTTAAAAAGATTGCTCTGATCACCGCCACCGCTGCGCTACTGGGCAGCGGCCCGGTACTCGCCCAGCCTGACCTGCCCACTCAGCTCAACGAGGCGCGTCAGGAAGGCTCGATCTGGACAGCTTTCGCGCTGAACAAGCATCTGAGCCCGTTCAAGATCGATGTGGGTGTCGAACAGGGCACTGCGACGCTCAAGGGCAAGGTTGAAAACGAGGTGGACCGCGAGCTGGCTGAGCGCATCGCGCTGGATACCAAAGGCATCGAAAAGGTCGACAACCAGCTGGAGGTAGATCCTGCTGTCGCCAGTGAGCCTGGCACACGGACCAACATGGCTCAGCGGTTCGAAGATGCGACGCTGGTCGCGACGGTGAAATCCAAACTGCTATGGAGCAGCGTAACCGAAGCGCTGACCATCGATGTCGACAGCAAGGACGGCGTAATCACCCTCAAGGGCCGAGCACAAAGCCCCGAAGCGAAGGAGCTGGCGGGTAGCCTGGCCAGCAACACCGATGGCGTGGTCAGCGTCAACAACCTGATCAGCCTGAGCGCGGCCGACTCGATTGCGGCCAAGACCCAGCCACAGTCGCTGACCCCGACCGAGGAAATGAGTGACGCCTGGATCACCAGCAAGGTCAAGGCGAGCCTCATCTATAGCCGGACACTGGATGGGCTGAATATTAAAGTAGACACCAAGGCCGGTGTTGTCAGCCTGAACGGCGTGGTGGCCAACTTCGCCGAGAAAGAGCTGGCGGTGGAAATAGCGCGAAATATTCGTGGCGTCAAAGGGGTCAACGGCGACGCGCTTAAGGTCATGGCGCGCAGCGCAGGCTGAGGGTTCAGAGCAAGAGCGTTGAGCGCTTCGTGCAGAACGCACGATTACAAAGGGGTAATCGTGCAGCTTGCTGGCAGCACGCTCACACCTAACTTACTAACTTATTGATTATTAAGGGATTTATATCTAACAAAAAACTGGCATGCAGTCTGCAATAACCCATTCAACAAAGGTCGACCCACAACGACCCATCAGATTGAATGCCCACTCAGGCCAGGGGATTTTGCAAATGAACAGCCAGCGTTTTGCACAATTGCGTATTTCTCCCCTGCACGTTCAGCAAGGTCTTTTTTTGCTCCTTGCCTTGCTCGTCACTCTGATCGCCATTCAGCAGTTCCAGCGTTGGAATCAAGCCAACGAGGCAACTCAACCGAGACAGCAATTCATCCAGACCAGCAGCATCTCCTATCGCGGCGTCAGCGCCCCGGCAGTCAAGGACATGTCTTCAAGCCTGCGCAACGTCGACGGCCTGGTATCTGTAGATGAAGTGGCTCCGCAGCAAAAATGGGTTTTCTGACCCGACCTTAAAAGCAGCACCCCTTATTAAAACGGCATCAAAAGGAGTATCACCATGTTGAGTTGGGCAATCACGTTTCTGATCATCGCAATCGTCGCTGCAGTACTGGGCTTCGGTGGTATCGCGGGCACGGCTACTGGTATCGCCAAGATCCTGTTCGTCGTCTTCCTGGTGATGTTCGTTGTGTCGTTCTTCTTCGGTCGTCGCGGTCGAGGCTGATAATGCACACGTCATTTCGCACACTGGCCGCCGCCCTGTTGATGGGCGGCAGTGCCATGGTCATGGCAGCCAATGATGGACAGTCTCGGGTTAATGAGCTTTTGAGTTCTGCTCCCGAGTACCGCACAACCTGGGCGAAGGTCGTCAAGAAGGAAGAGCGGTTGCCGGAATGGGTGTTAAACCTGTCCGGTGCTTCCGAGCAGCAGATGACAGCGGCCACTGAAGACGGTGGCAACTATTTGGTTGGACCGCTTTGCGAAACGGCCGATACGTGCAAAAGCAAGCGCCTGATCGTGGCTTTCAGCCTCGACAAGGAAGATGCTTACGCCATGTTGGTTGAAGTGCCTGCAGGTCTTCCTGCAGACAAGTCGCCAACCCGTCACGCGACTTACCGCTACCTGGGTAAGCCTGACGAGGGTATGCAAAAGCTCTTGAATGAAGAGTTGCGCAAAGACCCGAACTGGTATTGATCCAGAAGAAAGGCGTCGACTCCAGAAGTCGACACCTTTCGGCTTTGCGCGGCCTGAGGAAGGTACGCGCATGACCAGGGGGCCGGGACGCGTTGATCAATTGGATCGGCGTGACCTAGGGGTACAGGGAGTACCTCCGCCAAGGGCCGGGTCAGGCAAGCCGCCGTGCAAGCCCACGAGGATGCGTCAACCTTCAGAACGCTTCCCATGATCCTGCACGGCGCTTTATGTTTCCTTTCTGCTTCGCCCTCGTCTTAAATTGCATCCCTCGGTAGCATCAGCCCCAGCGGCAACCTTACTCGTGCTTCAAGACCACCTCCCGAACGATTCCTCAACTCGACGTTGCCGCCGTGCATGGCCGCGATACGCTTGACGATGGCCAGGCCGAGGCCGGTGCCCTTGCCACTGCGTGCGCGATCACCGCGAATGAACGGGTTGAAGATGGTGTCCAGCTCGGAAGGATCGATGCCCGCCCCTCTGTCCAGCACACTCAACACCACGTAGGGCGCATTTCGGTCACCCGATACATAGGCGGCGACTTCGATACCATTGCCGGCATGGTGCTTGGCATTGCCAATCAGGTTGGTCAGCAGCCGCTTCATCGAGACGCGGCGTAGCGGGAAGGGAGGAATGGGCTCCAGGCACAGACGGATACTGTCTTCATCGTCATTGAAGGGGGCAACCACATCGCGCACCAGGTGCCCCAGATCGACCTCTTCGATCTCTTCGTCACGCCCATCGCGAATGAACGCGAGGAATTGATCGAGAATGGCGTCCATGTCCTCGATATCGCGCACCATGCCTTCGGAGAACTCGTTGTCGTTCATCAGTTCGAGAGACAGGCGCAGGCGCGTCAGCGGTGTGCGCAGGTCGTGGGAAACCCCGGCCAGCATCAGCTCGCGCTCTTGCCCGGCCTGCTCGACGTCTTCGGCCATCTGATTGAAGGCCCGGTAGACCTCGGTCATCTCGCTCGGCGTGTCACTGACCGGCAGCCGCACGCTGCGCCCCTGCCCCAGCTGACGCGCCGCAAAGACCAGACGCTTGAGCGGTTGATTCAATTGGCGCACGAAAATCCAGGCTGATGCCGTGGAGAGCAATCCGATGGCCAGGAACCAGCCCAGCACGTTCCAGATTTTCTGACCGCGCAACGGGTGCGGATAAAGCGGCACTTTCAGCCAGCCGTCGCCCAGGCTCGGCGCTCGCACCCACAGCGCAGGGGGCGCATGTACGCGCAGACGCACTTCCGTATCGGCCCCCAGCTCGGCCTGCATCTGCCGCTGATAGATCTCGCTGTAAGGCCAGTGCTGCTCCCCTTCCGGCACACCACCGCCCACTACCCGAATCAGCCCCGCCGCCTCGGCAATGGCCTCGCGGTCGTTTTCACCGGCTGCCCAGTACGCGCGAAGTGTCAGAGCAACACCATGGCTGTATTGCCTGTCGACCAGCACGTCCTCGTTCATCAGCAGATAAACCAGCGTCAGGGCTTTGGAAAACAGCACGACGATGAGCACCAGCCAGAGCGTGCGGGAGAAAAAGCTTTGCGGGAACCAGAGCGGAGTCTTCATAACTGCAGCCATACACTTTGCAGGGCGAGCGAGGCTCGCAGGTTTGCCGAACGCGGGCCGGACCCGATGGACGAACGCAAAAAACCAGTACGTCGACAAACCTGTAAAAGATTATCGACGTAACTGGCAGAAATGACGGATGTCTGGGTCGACAACCGGGTTATCAGCGACTTCCGGCACCATCCGGAACGAATACATAGCCCACGCCCCAGACCGTCTGAATATAACGGGGCTTGGAAGGGTCAGGCTCGATCAGGCGACGCAGACGGGAAATCTGTACGTCGATGGATCGTTCCAGCGCATCCCACTCCCGGCCACGCGCCAGGTTCATCAGTTTGTCGCGGGTCAGCGGCTCGCGAGCGTGCATGACCAGCGCTTTCAGTACCGCGAATTCCCCGGTGGTAAGCATGTGCACTTCTTCACCGCGCTTGAGCTCGCGAGTTGCCAGAGACAGCACGTAGTCACCGAAACTGACCGACTCGTCTTCGCTGCCGGGGGCTCCGGGCACCGGTGCCGCCTGACGACGCAACACAGCCTTGACGCGCGCCATCAACTCGTCCGGATTGAACGGCTTGGCCAGATAATCATCAGCACCCAGTTCGAGCCCCTTGATGCGGCTCAGCTCATCGCCCTTGGCGGTCAGCATGATAATCGGCACCTGATTGTTCGCGGCACGCAGACGGCGACAGGCTGAAAGGCCGTCTTCGCCGGGCAGCATCAGGTCCAGCACCACAAGGTTGAAAACCTCACGGGCCAGCAGCCGGTCCATTTGTTCCACATTTGCCACGGCGCGGGCACGATAGCCCTTGCTGGTGAAAAAACGCTCCAGGAGACTGCTCAGCCCCGGATCGTCATCGACAATAAGGATTTTTTCGCCTTCGGCATTTTGTGCGGTGCTGCTCATCGGATGCTCCTCTGATCTCGGGGCGCATTATGGCGTAGCTGCGGTGATGCGCACCTTGTGCATTGTTAGCAGATTTTACCGGAGGCGACACTTGTGGCTGCTTTTTCGCCGAAAAAACACCACATTTGTCGGCCGATCCCCTAATCCGGCTTCGCTGGGTATAATGCGCCGCCCTCGAAGTCAGGCAACGCCGGACTTGTGGCGGTTCGCCAGCCCTGAAAATAAATGCTGGCGCACGATACCCAGGCAAGGCAATTCGTACATAGCCCAGTTTTTTGCTCACAACTCCAGGTGGTTTTATGGACAGCATCAACAGCCGCATCGCCGAAGAACTCGGCGTACGCCCACAACAGGTCGCCGCGGCCGTAGCACTACTGGATGAAGGCTCGACCGTGCCCTTCATTTCCCGCTACCGCAAGGAAGTGACCGGCAGTCTTGATGACACGCAACTGCGCCATCTGGAAGAGCGCCTGCGTTATCTGCGTGAGCTGGACGACCGGCGCGTCAGCATTCTTGCCAGCATCGAAGAGCAAGGCAAGCTGACCCCGGAGCTGGCGCGCGATATCAAGCTGGCCGACACCAAGACCCGCCTCGAAGACTTGTACCTTCCTTATAAGCAGAAACGCCGCACCAAGGGCCAGATCGCCCTTGAAGCCGGGTTGGGCGAACTGGCCGACGGCCTGTTCAACGACCCGGGCCTGGCACCTGAAACAGAAGCAGCCCGCTTCGTCGACGCGGAAAAAGGCGTCGCTGACGTAAAGGCGGCGCTGGAAGGCGCCAAGTACATTCTGATGGAACGCTTTGCCGAAGATGCCTCGCTGCTGGACAAGCTGCGCGGCTTCCTCAAGCAGGAAGCGGTAATCAGTGCACGCGTGGTGCCGGGCAAGGAAGAGGAAGGCGCCAAGTTCCGCGACTATTTCGAACACGACGAACCGCTCAAGAGCATGCCGTCACACCGTGCGCTGGCGATTTTCCGCGGTCGCAACGAAGGCTTCCTGAGCTCAGCACTGAAAGTCGGTGAAGAATTGCCGGGCGCCATGCACCCGTGCGAACTGATGATCGGTGAGCGTTTCGGCATCCAGAACCAGAACCGCCCGGCCGACAAATGGCTGGCCGAAGTGGTGCGCTGGACTTGGAAGGTCAAGCTGTACAGCCACCTTGAAACCGATCTGCTGGGTGAGCTGCGTGACGGCGCGGAAACCGAAGCGATCAATGTGTTCGCCCACAACCTGCACGACCTGTTGCTCGCCGCACCGGCCGGTCAGCGCGCCACGCTGGGGCTCGATCCTGGCCTGCGCACCGGCTGCAAGGTCGCCGTGGTCGACGCCACCGGCAAGCTGCTCGACTATGCCACCGTCTACCCGCACGTACCGAAAAACCAGTGGGACCAGACCATCGCCGTACTGGCCGCACTGTGCGCCAAGCATTCGGTCGACCTGATCGCCATTGGCAACGGCACCGCCAGCCGCGAAACCGACAAGCTGGCTGCCGATCTGATCAAAAAATACCCAGGCCTGAAAATGACCAAGGTCATGGTCTCCGAAGCAGGCGCTTCGGTGTACTCGGCATCGGAACTGGCCGCCAAAGAATTCCCGGACCTCGACGTGTCGATCCGTGGCGCGGTGTCCATTGCCCGTCGCTTGCAGGACCCACTCGCCGAACTGGTGAAAATCGACCCGAAATCCATCGGCGTCGGCCAGTACCAGCACGACGTTTCGCAGCTCAAGCTGGCACGCGGCCTGGATGCGGTGGTGGAAGACTGCGTGAACGCGGTGGGCGTGGACGTTAACACCGCCTCCGTGGCGCTGCTGGCACGCATTTCCGGCCTCAACACCACGCTGGCGCAGAACATCGTTGCGCATCGCGATGAAAACGGCGCGTTCAAGACCCGCGCGGCGCTGAAGAAAGTCAGCCGCCTGGGCGAAAAGACTTTTGAGCAGGCCGCCGGCTTCCTGCGCGTCATGACCGGTGACAACCCGCTGGACGCTTCCGCCGTCCACCCGGAAGCCTACCCGCTGGTGCAGCGCATTGCGGCTGAAACCGACCGCGATATTCGCTCGCTGATCGGCGACGCCAGTTTTCTCAAGCGTCTGGACCCGAAGAAATTCACCGACGAGACCTTTGGTCTGCCGACCGTGACCGACATCCTTCAGGAACTCGAAAAACCGGGTCGCGATCCGCGTCCGGAGTTCAAGACTGCAGAGTTCCAGGACGGCGTCGAAGACCTCAAGGACCTGCAACTGGGGATGATCCTCGAAGGCGTGGTCACCAACGTCACCAACTTCGGTGCATTCGTCGATATCGGCGTGCATCAGGACGGTCTGGTACACATCTCGGCGTTGTCCGAGAAGTTCATCAAGGACCCGCGTGAAGCGGTCAAGGCCGGTGATGTGGTGAAAGTGAAGGTCATGGAGGTCGATATCCCGCGCAAACGCGTCGGCCTGTCGATGCGCATGAGCGACACGCCCGGCGAGAAAATCGATGGTGCACGCGGTGCCCGTCCAGGTTCTTCGCCTCGCCAGAACAGTGCCCCGCGCAAGGAAACCACTGCACCAGCGCCCGCCAACAATGCGATGGCGTCGCTGTTCGCCAATGCCAAGCAACTGAAGAAGCGCTGAGATGGATATTCCTGAAGATCTGACCCATAGCGCCTACTTCAAGATGCTCGGCTGCGAGCTGCGGCGTCTGGACGAGGGTGTTGCCGAAGTTGCGTTGCCGCTGGAGGCGCACCTGCGCAATCGCGGCAACGTGATGCACGGCGGTGCAATCTTCAGCCTGGTCGATATCGCCATGGGCCTGGCCTGTTCCAGCGTTCACGGCTTCGACCAGCGCAGCGTGACCATCGAGTGCAAGATCAACTACGTGCGTGGCGTCTCCGAGGGCGAAGTCCTGTGCATCGCCAAGGTGCTGCACGCAGGTCGCCGCACGCTGGTGGTCGAGGCCGAAGTCGTTCAGGGCGACAAGCTTGTGGCGAAAGCGCAAGGCACATTTGCGGTGATCCAGGCTTGATCGAGGGCTGATGAAAAGCATCCCTGCGAACTGAACCTAGCCGTACCTACATCATTTGGGTTAATTTCGGCACCATTAGCGTGGTGCCGAGTCCATTTGGGTAGTACGACAAAGAGCAGTGATTGTGAACAGGCGCTACCGACCAACCAGGCGACTACGCCAGTTCCTTTCTTCACCCTTGTAGACCGTCAAGTCCACCCCCATATCGGGGCGACCGATGCGTGAAGGATTACACCTTGAGCGAACTTTTAAACCGTCGTCTTGCATTGCTCGGCGAGCGTAACAACCTCTCTCTGCTGGAGCAGTGCCTGCACGGTATCGAGCGTGAGTGCCTGCGCGTTACCGCAACGGCAGAACTGGCCCGGACGCCACACCCGCAAGCTCTGGGTGCCGCCCTGACCAATGGTCAGGTGACGACCGATTATTCCGAATCGCTGCTGGAGTTCATCACACCAGCCTTGAAGAATCCGGCCGAGACCATCGACAACCTGGACCGGATCCACCGCTTCGTTTACAGCAAGCTGGGCGACGAGTTGCTGTGGAGCCCGTCGATGCCGTGCCCGCTGCCGGACGAAGAGCACATACCGATTGCCTATTACGGCACGTCGAACATCGGCAAGCTCAAGTACGTGTACCGCAAGGGCTTGGCGCTGCGTTATGGCAAGACCATGCAGTGCATTGCCGGCATTCACTACAACTTCTCGTTGCCGGAAGACGCCTGGGCGCTGCTCAAGCAGACCGAAGACTTTGCGGGCGACGCGCGGGACTACCAGTCGCATTCATACATCGCGCTGATTCGTAATTTCCGCCGCTACAGCTGGCTGCTGATGTACCTGTTCGGTGCTTCACCGGCACTCGACGCGGGTTTCCTGCGCGGCCGCAAGCATCAGCTCGAGCAACACTTCGACGCCGATACCCTGTATCTGCCGTACGCCACCAGTCTGCGCATGAGCGACCTGGGTTATCAGAGTGACGCCCAGGCCGACCTGACCCCTTGCTACAACGATCTGGTCAGCTACACCGACAGCCTGCGCAAGGCCGTGGCCACGCCTTACAAGCCTTACGTCGATGTCGGCACTCATGACCAGAACGGCGAGTGGGTGCAGCTCAACACCAACGTGCTGCAGATCGAGAACGAGTACTACTCCAATATTCGCCCCAAGCGTGTGACCTATAGCGGCGAACGCCCTATTCAGGCGCTGGTGGCCCGTGGCGTGCAATACGTCGAAGTGCGCTGCCTGGACATCAACCCGTTTCTGCCTACCGGCATCAGCCTGGAGCAGTCGCGTTTCATCGATGCGTTCGTGCTGTATTGCGCCCTCGAGGAAAGCCGGCAACTGGCCAGCCACGAGTGCTCCAACGCAAGTTCGAACTTCCTGTCAGTGGTCAAGGAAGGGCGTCGCCCGGGCCTGAGCCTGATGCGTGACAACCGCCCTGTCGATCTCAAGACCTGGGCCACCGAGCTGGTGGAGAAGATCACGCCGATTGCCCGCTTGCTCGACCAGGCTCAGGGCACCGATGAGCACCTCAGGTCGATTGCCGTGCAACAGGCCAAGATCGATGATTCAGCGCTCACACCGTCTGCACAAGTGCTGGCCAGCATGGAAGCGCATAACGAAGGCTTTACCGCGTTCTCCCTGCGCCAGAGCCAGGTCCACGCCGAATACTTCCGTACTCACCCGCTGAGCGCTCAGGAACAGGCAGACTTCGAAGCCCAGGCCAAAACCTCGATCGAAGACCAGGCAGAGCTGGAAGCGACCGAGGAAGTGGTGGATTTCGACACGTTCGTGGGTTCGTATCAGGCGAGCATTCTGTCGATCAGCAACTGATGCTCAGGTGACGCAGAGCGTCACGAACGGCATTCCCACGCGGAGCGTGAGGAACGATAGGCGTCCGCAAGAACACCTATCGTGCCCACGCTCGCAGTTCTGGACGCTCTGCGTCCGCTCCCGAGCTTATATCGCCTTTTCGAAGATCTTCGAATTACGCTGGTAGTTGTACAGCGAGGCGCGGGCGCTTGGCAGGCGGTCGACGCTGCTGGGTTCAAAACCGCGTTCGCGGAACCAGTGCGCAGTGCGGGTGGTGAGGACGAACAGGGTTTTGATACCCAGAGCCCGGGCGCGGTTTTCAATGCGCTCCAGCAACTCGTCGCCACGGCCGCCGTGCCGGTATTCCGGATTGACGGCCAGACACGCCAGCTCGCCCGACTCCGAATCGGCAATCGGATACAGCGCGGCACAGGCGATGATCAGCCCTTCACGCTCGACCACGCTGAACTGCGTGATCTCGCGTTCCAGTACTTCGCGGGAACGACGCACCAGAATGCCCTGCTCTTCCAGCGGCGTGATCAGGTCCATCAAACCGCCGACATCCTCGATGGCCGCTTCGCGTACCAGTTCGAACTGCTCCTGTGCGACCAGCGTGCCGCCACCGTCACGGGTAAACAGCTCAGTCAGCAACGCGCCGTTCTCGGCATAGCTGACGATATGGCTGCGCGCCACGCCGCCACGGCAGGCCTCGGCCGCAGCGTCCAGCAGTTCCGCCTGATAGTTGGCGCCCAGTCGCTGCAGGTGCGCGGGCACCTGTTGAGGACGCAGTTCGCGCACCAACCGGCCCTGCTCGTCCAGCAAGCCGGTTTCGGCACCGAACAGCAGCAGTTTGTCGGCGGCCAGATCGATGGCCGCGCGGGTGGCGACGTCTTCACAGGCCAGGTTGAAAATCTCCCCGGTCGGTGAATAACCCAGGGGTGACAACAGCACGATATGACGCTCGTCCAGCAGGCGATTGATGCCCTTGCGGTCGACCCGACGCACTTCGCCAGTGTGCTGATAATCGACACCCTCAAGCACGCCGATAGGTCGTGCGGTTACCACATTGCCGCTGGTCACTCGCAACCGCGAGCCCTGCATGGGCGAGGCGGCCATGTCCATCGACAGACGCGCCTCGATCGAAATGCGCAGCTGACCCACGGCATCGATCACGCACTCCAGCGTTTCGGTATCGGTGATACGCATATCGCGATGAAAACGCGGGGTGATGCCGCGCTGGGCCAGACGGCTTTCAATTTGCGGGCGGGAACCGTGAACCAGCACCAGACGCACGCCCAGGCTGTGCAGCAGCACCAGGTCGTGGACGATATTGCCGAAATTGGGGTGCGCAACGCCGTCGCCGGGCAGCATGACGACGAAGGTGCAATCGCGGTGAGCATTGATGTACGGAGACGCGTGGCGAAGCCAGTTGACGTATTCGGGCATGACAACAAGAGCCTGTAGAAAAAATGGACGAAGAAAAGAAGCACGCACAACGGTGTGGTGGTTATCGTCGGAACAGGCTTGGCAGCACGCGCAGTCTCCTTCTACTCAAGATACTTTCATTAGCAGACACGGGTTATGTCTGACTCACTGGGGCGTCAGGCAGTAATGTTCGATCAATTGACGTAACAGACGCACTGTAGGGTCAAGACGTGACATTTCGAGGTATTCCCCCGGCTGATGCGCACAGGCGATGTCGCCCGGGCCGAGCACCAGTGTCTCGCAGCCGAGGCGCTGAAGATAAGGCGCTTCGGTGCCGAATGCTACTGCTGCGGCCGTATGACCGGTCAGACGTTCAGCGACACGCACAAGTTCAGCGTCAGCGACCTGCTCGAAAGGCGCGCACTCGGGGAACAATGGCGCGTAGTCGATCTGTACCTGATGCAGCTCGGCCAGCGGCTGCAGCTTCTGCCGAATGGCCGAGCGCAGCATTTCCGGGTCCATGCCCGGCAGCGGACGCAGGTCGAATTCCAACGAGCACTGGCCACAAATCCGGTTCGGGTTGTCGCCGCCATGAATACAGCCCAGGTTCAGCGTCGGCTGCGGCACCGTGAATTGCGGGTTGCGGTACTTCGCCTGCCACTGCGTGCGCAGGCCCTTGAGTTCGCTGATGGCGTCGTGCATGGCTTCGAGTGCGCTGTGCCCAAGACTAGGGTCGGAGGAATGGCCGCTGCGCCCGAGAATGTCGATGCGCTCCATCATCACGCCCTTGTGCAGGCGGATCGGCTTGAGCCCGGTCGGCTCGCCGATAACAGCCGCACGACCTAGCGGGCGTCCGGCCTCGGCCAGTGCGCGGGCACCGGCCATCGAGCTTTCCTCGTCGCAGGTGGCGAGGATCAGCAGCGGCTGCTTGAACGGCTGGTCAACGAGACCACGCACCGCTTCGATGACCAGCGCAAAGAAGCCCTTCATGTCGCAACTGCCCAGCCCCACCCAGCGACCATCCACCTCGGTCAGCTTCAAGGGGTCGGTCTTCCACAGTGCCTCGTCGAACGGCACGGTATCGCTGTGCCCCGCCAGTACCAGACCGCCCGGGCCTGTTCCGTAGGTCGCCAGCAGATTGAACTTGCCGGGGGACACTTGCTGGATATCGCAGACAAACCCCAGATCGCCGAGCCATCCGGCCAGCAGATCGATGACGGGACGGTTGCTCTGGTCCAGAGAAGGCTGAGTGCAGCTCACCGAGGGTGCGGCGATCAGGGCGGCGAACTGTTCTTTCATGGACGGCAACGGCATGGACGCTTCCTGTAATCGAGACGGAACACGGCCCATCATAGGGCCATAGCAACCCAGGAATAAACCGTTTCGGGCCATGTCCTGTACACTGACGGCCTCAGCAGTCGTTCAATCATGGGCTGCGCTCCCGTTTATCCGTATCAGCGTTTGGATTCCCCCGGCCATGCAAAAAGAAACTGAAATCAAACTCCGCGTCAGCCGCGAGACCCTCGCTGCACTGCGTGAACACCCGTTGCTCAAGAAGCGCAACAAGAGTGGCTGGGAGCGCCTTGAACTGTCGAACCAGTATTTCGATACCCCCGAAGGCGAGCTGGCGCAGGCCAAAGTCGCCCTGCGCATCCGTCGCGACGGCGATCAGATCATCCAGACCATGAAGACGCGCGGGCAAAGCGTGGCCGGCCTGTCCGAGCGCAATGAGTACAACTGGGACCTGAGCAAGGCCAAGCTGGACCTGAAGAAGCTCGACGGCGATTGCTGGCCCGAGCAACTGGCCGATCTGGACAAGAAAACCATCAAGCCGCTGTTCACCACCGATTTCGTGCGTGAGAAAGCCGAGATTGCCTGGGGCCGTGGCAAGGCCAAAGTGGTGATCGAAGCCGCACTGGACCTGGGCCAGGTGGTGGCAGGCAAGCAGAAGGAAGAGATCTGCGAGCTGGAACTCGAGTTGCGTGAAGGCGAGCCTGCCGCGCTGCTGGAACTGGCCGCCGAACTGGCTGCAACGCTGCCGCTGATGCCATGCGATATCAGCAAGGCCGAACGCGGCTACCGCCTGCTCGATGCCAGCAGCTACTCGCTGAGCCTGCATGCGCCCGCCCTGAATGCTGAAACGCCGCTGGACGACGCTTATTCCGCGCTGGCCTGGCATCTGCTGGGCAGCAGTCAGCGCCTGGCCGAACAATACCGTTTCAACGGCCACTGGCGTCTGCTGCAGGACTGGGTCGAGATGCTCGCCGAACTGCGTGCTCTGACCAGCAGCCTCGGCCAGGCCGCGCCACGCACCTCGACCGCACAACTGCGTACTGCGCTGGACGCCTTGCTGGAAGACTGGCGGCCGCTGGTTCAGGCCGGGCAGGATGATGCCGATGTACGCGGTGCCGCCCACGAGCAATTCCTGGAGGAATTGCAGGACACGCGCTGGGGCGAGTTCTCGCTGAATACCTCACGCTGGTTGCTGGGCCGCAGCTGGACCACCGAACGCAACACCCGCGGCAATCGTCAAGGCGCCGCGCTGTTGAGCAGCTGGCTGCCACGCCTGCTGGGCGAAGAAGCCACGTCCCTGCAATTGAGCCGTTATCAGCAGCAGCCGGAAGACCTGGCCGAGCAACTGCCACGCATCGAGCGCATTCAGTCCTGGCTGCACTGGGCACGCGGCGCGCTGGACCTGCCGGAGCTGGACCGTCTGTACGGCGAACTGCGCAAGCTCGAAGAACTGGCGCATCTGGACATCAGCGACGAAGTCCTCGATGCCCGTGTGCAACAGGCAATCACCGTCTTCCAGAGCCGCGCCTGGAAAACCCTGCTGCGCTTGTAAGCCTGGATTCCTGTTTCCATGCTCTGGCGCAAGTTATCGTTCCAACGCTCCAGCGTGGGAACGCCGTTCTGGACGCTCCGCGTCCGATCTTGAACATGCGGCGCGGCGCAAGTTTGTGACGCAGAGCGTCACGAACTGCATGCCAATGCGGAGCATTGGCACGATAGTCATCGAAGACGAAACTGGCTGACCGTCGCGACTCTCGTTCCCACGCTCCAGCGTGGGAACGCCGTTCTGGACGCTCTGCGTCCGATCTTGAACATGCGGCGCGGCACGATAGTCAAAAGCGCACGCTCAGCCTCCCTGGCGCAGCAGCGGCAGGCTGGTGGTGGATTTGATCTCTGAGAGGGCCACTGTCGAGTTCACTTCCTGAATGCCGGGCACCAGCGACAGTTTTTCGAAGAAGAACCGCTCATATGCCTCGATATCCGGGGTCACGATGCGCAGCAGAAAATCCACCGACCCCATCAGCACATAGCACTCCAGCACCTCCGGGAAGCCACGAATCGCGTCAGTGAACTCGGTGAAGTTGGAGCGTCCGTGGGCGTTGAGTTTTACCTCCGCGAATATCTGCGTGTTCAGACCGATTTTCTTGCGGTCCAGCAACGCCACCTGACGGCGAATCACCCCTTCATCCTTGAGCCGCTGAATGCGGCGCCAGCAGGGTGATTGCGAAAGGCCGACCTGCTCGGCGATCTGCGCACTGGAAAGCGAAGCGTCTTCCTGGAGCAGCGCCAGAATCCTGCGATCGTAATTATCCAGCTCGATTTGCATAATTAATTTTCCGAAATAGCCTATCGCGCATTAACAAGTCTTACAAAGACTAATTCACCCAATGATGGACCAGAAATTTCTTTTCAGGCATGCAAAGATTTCCAGCATCCTTCTGGAGTATCAGCATGCCCAATCTCGAAGCCGTCACCACCCCTTCGCAGCGCCCGGACAGCTGGTCGTCCAGCAATGCACAGTGCTGCGCACGCTACCGTGTCTGCGCCGAAGCCGAGCCTGCCTTGCTCTGTCAGGTGTTGAACCTGTTTGCCATGCAGTACCTGACTCCCGACCAATTGAGTGCTGTGCAACAAGAGAACCTGCTGCTCATCGACCTTCAGGTTTCCAGATTGAGCTGGCACCGGGCACAGGTGATTGGTGAAAAAATGCGCAACCTGATCGACGTCTGCTCGGTGGAGGTCGAGCAGGTCGACGCCTGCAATACCGTGCAATCCCGAGTCGCCCTGGCAACGGGCTGAATCAATTCGCCTGCTCCGGCAATTCCCGGTCGCATAGAACGAGCAACGCTGTCACGCTTGGCGTCTACTCTTGTTCATCGTCCAATGACGAATTGCCTCAAGGAGCGCACATGGCAGCCCTGGCCCCCTCTTCACAGGATCGCTGGCTTGATCTGAACGATGTGTTGCGTGATCTGGTTGCCGAAGGCTATCTCGGCCAGGACGACGCGGAAACGGCACTCACCCAACGTCGCAGTGCGGTGAACATCCAGCTGCACCCCATCGAGTTTCTCGCTGCGCTGCAGTTTGACGACCTCAAACGGCCGGGCAAGAAGCTGGACGTGGAAACCCTGGCGGCCTGGCTGGCCAAAGCCTGTGGCCAGCCTTACATGCGTATCGATCCGCTGAAGATCAACGTCGCGGCGGTCACGCCACTGATGTCCTACGCCTTTGCCCAGCGCCACAAGATTCTGGCCGTGGCGGTCGATCGCGAATCGGTGACCATCGCCAGCGCGCAGCCCTATGTGCGCTCATGGGAAGCCGACCTGGCGCATGTGCTCAAGCTGCAGATCAAACGTGTGGTCGCCAACCCGACAGACATCCAGCGCATGGCGATGGAGTTTTTCAGGCTGGCCAAGTCGGTCAGCGGGGCCAGCGCCTCTGAACAGAAAATGAGCAACATGGGCAACTTCGAACAGTTGCTCAAGCTCGGTGCCAGCGATCAGGAACCTGACGCCAACGACGCGCACATCGTCAATATCGTCGACTGGCTGTTCCAGTACGCCTTCCAGCAACGCGCCAGCGATATTCACATCGAACCGCGCCGCGAACAGGGCACCGTGCGCTTTCGCATCGACGGGGTACTGCACAACGTTTACCAGTTTCCGGCGCAGGTGATCATGGCGATTGTCAGCCGCCTGAAGAGCCTTGGGCGGATGAACGTCGCCGAAAAACGCAAACCGCAGGACGGGCGGGTCAAGACCACCACGCCTGAAAATCGCGAAGTGGAGTTGCGCCTGTCGACCCTGCCGACCGCGTTCGGCGAAAAAATGGTCATGCGGATCTTCGACCCCGAGGTATTGCTCAAGGATTTCGACCAACTGGGCTTTTCCAGTGACGACCTGCGGCGCTGGCAGGAAATGACCCGCCAGCCCAACGGCATCATTCTGGTCACCGGCCCGACCGGTTCGGGCAAGACCACTACGCTGTACACCACCCTGAAAAAGCTGGCGACCTCCGAGGTCAACCTGTGCACCATCGAAGACCCCATCGAGATGGTCGAGCCGGCCTTCAACCAGATGCAGGTGCAGCACAACATCGAACTGAGCTTTGCCGCCGGCGTGCGTGCGCTGATGCGACAGGACCCGGACATCATCATGATCGGCGAGATTCGCGACTTGGAGACGGCCGAAATGGCGATCCAGGCGGCGCTCACCGGTCACCTGGTGCTGTCGACGCTGCACACCAACGATGCGCCCAGCGCCATCAGCCGGATGCTCGAACTGGGTGTACCGCATTACCTGCTCAAGGCGACCATTCTCGGGGTCATGGCCCAGCGTCTGGTGCGCACCCTTTGCCCACATTGCAAGGCGCCCATCAACCTCAACGAGACCGACTGGCAAACCCTGACGCGCCCCTGGCAGGCACCGGTGCCACCCGGCGCGCATCAGGCGGTCGGCTGTGTGGAATGCCGTGATACAGGCTACCGGGGCCGGGCGGGTGTCTACGAGATCATGGTCATGTCCGACAACATCAAGGCATTGATCTCGGCCGACCTGGACCTGAACGCCATGCGTCGTCAGGCCTTCAAGGAAGGGATGCGCAGCCTGCGTCTGTCCGGCGCGCAGAAAGTCTCGGCAGGCCTGACTACACTTGAAGAAGTGCTGCGGGTGACACCGCAGAGCGAACAACGCTGATCAGGGTCGAGAACGTTGTTCCAGAAGGCCGCGCAGCATGGCCAGCCAGCTAAAGTGAACTATGCGGTACACCTTGATTGAACTAGTTCATGCCTTTGGCTATCCAACCCCTCAGAACAACCACAGCTGGAGTAACTCATCATGCGTCTCAAGTTTGCTGTCGCCACCGTAGCCTTGCTTTCCATCCCAATGGGTTCAGCGATGGCTGACACCTTCTGGCGTAATGTGCTGTCGTCCGGTGCAACCACCGGCTCGACTTATCTGACCTTCAAGGATCACAAACTGATCGTGGCCGCCCAGGACGACGCAGGCAGCTTCGTCGCCAGCGACGGTGGCATTCGCGGTCCGTTCCTGGAAGCGGCCATCGAGCAAGTGCGCAAAGACAATCCCGGCCTGAAAGCCACCGACATGGAACTGGCCAACGCGATCCTGGATAAAAACCTCGTCGCTGAAAACCAGTAAGCCTTGCCGGTTAGCTTCGCGCACAAAAATGCCGCTCAATGAGCGGCATTTTTTTGAGCGGCAATCGGTTATTCGCCGATGGCGCTCTTGTAACCCGCTGCATCCAGCAGCTTGGCCAGATCGCCGTTGGCGTCGCTTGGCTTGAGCTTGAAGATCCAGGCGCTGTACGGTTCGCTGTTGAGCGACTCGGGGGCATCGCCCAGCGCTGTGTTGACTTCGATGACCTCGCCCGCGACCGGCGAGTAGATATCCGAAGCGGCCTTGACCGACTCGACGACACCGGCGGTGTCAGCGGCAGCGAACACTTTGCCGATTTCCGGCAGTTCGACGAAGACCACATCGCCCAGTGCTTCCTGTGCATGGTCCGAGATGCCGACGGTCACGGTGCCGTCTGACTCCAGACGTGCCCATTCATGACTTTCGGCGAAACGCAGCTCGGCGGGAATATTGCTCATTTAGTCATCCTCAACATCGGGTCAGCGGAAAACCCGCCATAGGTTAGATCAAGGTTTTGCCATGGCGCACGAACGCAGGCTGCACCACCCGCACCGGATACCATTTGCCGCGGATTTCCACCTCGGCCCGGTCAGCGGTCGCCATCGGAACGCGAGCCAGTGCAATGGCTTTGCTCAACGTAGGAGAGAAACTACCACTGGTGATCTCTCCTTCGCCAATTTCTGCGACACGTACCACCTGATGCGCCCGCAAGACACCGCGCTCTTCGAGCACCAGTCCCACGAGTTTGAAGGCAGTTCCCTCAGCCCGCTCGCTCTCCAGCGCCTTGCGACCGACAAAATCACGGTCGGCAGGCTCCCAGGCGATGCTCCAGGCCATATTCGAAGCCAAGGGCGAAACATGCTCACCGATGTCCTGGCCATACAGGTTCATGCCGGCCTCAAGACGCAGCGTGTCGCGAGCGCCCAGGCCGATCGGCGAAATACCCGCGCCGACCAATTCATTGAAAAAGCTTTGCGCCTCTTCGGCAGGCAGCATGATCTCCAGGCCATCCTCGCCGGTATAGCCGGTGCGCGCGATAAACCAGTCGCCATCATCAAGCCCTTCGAACGGCTTGAGCTGGTGAATCAGTTCGGCGCGGGCGCTTGAAACCAGCTCGGCAATACGGGCTCTGGCCTTGGGGCCTTGAATGGCGAGCATTGCCATTTCACTGCGCTCGACCAGTTGCACGTCGAAGTCGCCCAGTTGCGCCTGCATCCAGGCAAGATCCTTGACGCCGGTCGCCGCATTGACGACCAGCCGATAACCTTCAGGCGTGAGGTAGACGATCATGTCATCGATCACCCCGCCGCTCTCGTCGAGCATGGCGCTGTACAAGGCACGACCGGGAGTTTTGAGCTTGTCTACATCATTGGCCAGCAGACGACGCAGCCAGACCCGGGCCTGACGGCCGAGCACATCGATCACGTTCATGTGCGAGACGTCGAAGACCCCACAGTCGCGGCGCACCTGATGGTGTTCCTCGACCTGCGATCCGTAATGCAACGGCATGTCCCAGCCACCAAAATCGACCATTTTCGCGCCAAGGGCGAGGTGCAGGTCGAACAGGGGGGTACGCTGTCCCATGGGTTTCTCCTTCCGGGCGTGGCGAAGGTGCGGGCAGAAGACATCGGCAAGCCCCCAATAAACCGGAGTTTGCAGCACGTAACAGCTGACCGAATTATCTGACAGACCGCACCAATTGCGGCGCATTGTAGCCGCAAGGTGAGGGCCCCGCACCTAGCCAATCTGACGGGCAGAGCGACGAATCAGCCCAATGACGGGTAATAATCCTACAAGCACCAGCGACAAAGCCGGCAATGCGGCTCGTGCCCACTCGCCCTCGCTGGTCATTTCGAAGATACGTACCGCCAGCGTATCCCAGCCAAACGGGCGCATGAGCAGGGTTGCCGGCATTTCCTTGAGCACATCGACGAACACCAGCAGCGCCGCGCTCAACGCCCCGGGCACCAGCAGCGGCAGATACACGTTGAGAAACAACTTTGGTCCGCTGACCCCCAGACTGCGCGCCGCTTCCGGCAATGAGGGGCGGATACGCGACAGGCTGTGCTCCAGCGGACCGAAGGCCACTGCGATGAAACGCACCAGATAAGCCAGCAGCAGGGCCGAGAGGCTGCCCAGCAACAAAGGCTTGCCTGCGCCGCCCAGCCAGCCGGACAGCGGAATGACCAGTTCACGGTCCAGATAACTGAACGCCAGCATGATTGAAACGGCCAGTACTGAGCCTGGCAACGCGTAGCCCAGGTTGGCGAGGCTGACACCGGAGCGGATCGCAGGCGTGGGCGCCATACGTCGGGCAAATGCCAGAATCAGCGCCACGCTGACGGTGATCAACGCCGCCATGCAACCCAGATAGAGCGTGTGCAGAATCAGACCGGTGTAGCGCTCATCCAGATCGAAGCGGCCGCGCTGCCAGACCCAGACGATCAATTGCAGCATCGGCACCACGAAAGCGCAGAGAAACACCAGCCCACACCAGAAGCTGGCGGCCAATGCCTTGATGCCGCGCAATCGGTAAAGCGCAGCGCCACGCGGACGCTCGTTGGCCGGTCGGCTTGCACCGCGGGCGCGGCGTTCGCCGTACAGCAG
The DNA here is from genome assembly GCF_900103225.1 of Pseudomonas congelans. Taxonomy (GTDB): domain Bacteria; phylum Pseudomonadota; class Gammaproteobacteria; order Pseudomonadales; family Pseudomonadaceae; genus Aquipseudomonas; species Aquipseudomonas congelans. The sequence continues at coordinate 494,015 of NZ_FNJH01000004.1, forward strand.
CACCAGCACGGCCAACAGCAGCAGGCTGGCCAGTTGCGCGGCGCTGGACAGGCTGAAGAAGCCATACCAGGTCTTATAAATAGCGGTGGTGAAGGTGTCGAAGTTGAACACCGATACCGCACCAAAGTCGGCCAGGGTTTCCATCAGCGCCAGCGCTACCCCCGCGCCGATGGCCGGACGTGCCATTGGCAGCGCCACCCGCCAGAACGCCTGCAAGGGCGTGTTGCCGAGCACTCGCGCAGCTTCCATCAAGCCTTTGCCCTGCGCCAGAAACGCCGTGCGCGCCAACAGGTAGACGTAGGGATAGAAAACCAGCACCAGCACGATGATCACCCCACCGGTGGAACGCACCCGAGGCAGACGCAGGCCGGAGCCGAACCATTCGCGCATCAACGTCTGCACCGGGCCGGAAAAATCCAGAAGCCCGACGAACACGAACGCCAGCACGTAGGCGGGGATCGCGAAAGGCAGCATCAGCGCCCAGTCCAGCCAGCGGCGACCAGGGAATTCACACAGGCTGGTGAGCCACGCCAGGCTCACTCCCAGCAGCGTCACGCCCACGCCGACACCCAGTACCAGAATCAGCGTATTGCCCAGCAGGCGCATCATCTGGGTTTCGAGCAGGTGTGACCATATCTGCTGGTCAATGGTCTCCCACGACAGCAGCAGAACGCTCAGCGGCAGCACGACCAGCGCAGCGATGGCAAAGACCAGGGGGTACCAGCGGCGTTGCACAGGATGGGCCACGGTGTTCTCGAAATGAGGAGTGATCAGTTTCTAAGTCATACATCTATGCGGCACGGCCCACTCACGCTGGAGCGATCAGCGTAATACACAAGGCTGTTTTTGATTCTGGCCGAAGGCCGTGGGAGCGAGCTTGTTCGCGAAAGGTCAGGTATAAAAGCCGAAAGTGCATCGTCTGAAATACCGTCTTCGCGGACAAGTCCGCTCCTACGCCCTGCGGGCAGAATCCTGAAAGCCCCGTGTTCCTGGCTAGTCAGGACCTGTGCATAACGCTGAGCACTAAAGCGTGGGAGCGATAAGGCACTGGGTATTAAATCAATTCCAGCCCGCGCGATCCATCATGCGTATCGCTTCTGCCTGACGCTTGCCTGCCACCTCGACCGGGATGGTGTCGGCCTTGAACTGCCCCCAGCTCGACACTTCTTCTGAAGGCGCCACGTTCGGGTTGGCCGGGAATTCCTGATTGACGCTGGAGAAAATCTTCTGCGCCTCGGGGCCGGTCATCCATTCGACCAGCGCCTTGGCGGCTTCAGGGTGCGGAGCGTATTTGGTCAGGCCGATACCCGACAGGTTGACGTGCACACCGCGATCAGCCTGGTTCGGCCAGAACAGCTTCACCGCCAGATCCGGTTTTTCCTTGTGCAGGCGACCGTAGTAATAGGAATTGACGATGCCCACGTCGCACTGCCCGGCATTGATCGCCTCAAGCACCGCGATGTCATCGGAGAACACGTCGGTGGACAGGTTGTTGACCCAGCCCTTGAGGATTTTCTCGGATGCTTCGGCGCCGTGGGTTTCGATCAGCGTGGCGGTCAGCGACTGGTTGTAGACCTTCTTCGCCGTACGCAGGCACAGACGGCCTTCCCAGTTCTTGTCGGCCAATGCCTCGTAAGTGGTCAGCTCGGCAGGCTTCACCCGGTCGGTGGAGTAGGCGATGGTGCGCGCGCGAAGGCTCAGGCCGGTCCAGCCGTGGGTCGACGAGCGATACTGCGGCGGAATGTTGGCTTCGATCACCGGCGAGGTGAATGGCTGCAGGATACCCATCTGCTCGGCCTGCCAGAGGTTGCCCGCATCGACCGTCAGCAACAGGTCGGCGGTGGCATTCTCACCCTCGGCCCTGATGCGCTGCATCAACGGCGCTTCCTTGTCGGTGATGAATTTGATCTTTACCCCGGTACTGGCCGTGTACGCATCGAACACCGGCTTGATCAGCTCGTCGATCCGCGACGAATACACCACCACTTCATCGGCAGCCTGAGCGGTGCCGCCCAGTAAAGTCAGTGTCAGAGCAGCCAGAAGACGCTTGCTTGCCTGCATCGGGGTATCTCGCGTTCGCAAATGAGGCGAAATGGTAGTGAATCCCATTTGCTATCTCAATCGAAGCGGCAGCGGAGCCGTTACCGGATGTTTCCAGACTTGATCATCACCAGTGATCAGCACACAGCCCTGGCTCTGGAAAAGTTCGCAACCCTGCGCAGCTTGTCCACATCGAACACTTCCAACTGCTCCTCTCCCAGGCGCACGATCCTGCGCTCATGCAGGTCCTGAAGCACTTCCAGCAAGGCCGGGGCAGCAAGCGCGAGACGCTCCGCCGCCTGAATGTCATCCAGCGCAATCAGGCGCCGTGCCTGGCTCAACGGTCCATACCCCTCGCTGAGCATCAGCAGGCGCCAGGCAACCCTCGCCCGTGGCGGCAGGTGACGCATTTTCTCGGGGCTCTGCAGCGGCAACCCGACTTTCTGGCTGAGCAGTGCGGCAAACCAGCGCCAGTATTCGGGGTGCCTGTCGAGCAGCCGGGTCAGGAATGGCTGGGGGATGTGCAGAAAGATGCTCTGTTCAAGCGAGCAGACTTCGAAACGGCGCGGCAGCCCGTCAAACAGCGAGACTTCGCCAAACCAGCACGGCGCGCTCGCCGGTTCCCTGTGTGTCAGCAACCGTTGCTCGTGAGCGCCGCCGATCCGCACGCTGCCCTCCAGCAGCACATAAACACCGCAGGGCAGATCGCCCTTGTCGAACAGCCGCTGGCCGGGCGTCTTGCGTCGCTGGCGGGCAGCGTCCAGCAGGCTATCCTGCAGACCGGCAGGCAGATGGGAAAACCAGTAATCGGATAGCAATCGTGACCGCCACGACACTCCATTTGTCATTTTTGCTCCCTTCTCTTTCAGCCATGCATGTTGTACAAGAAATCAGGCTCAAGCCGGCCATCGTCTCAGGCAGGAATAATAATGAAAACCCTTGTCGATCATCTCAGCCAATACGCGGCTTATCACCGTGATTCACGCAATATCGTGACGCACTTCGTGGGTATTCCACTGATCGTGCTGGCCGTAGCGGTGCTTCTCTCGCGACCGGGCTGGACTATAAGCGGGCTGTGGCTTTCACCTGCGGCGCTGCTGGCCTTGGGCTCGACGATCTTTTACCTGCGACTCGACCGCGCCCTGGGCATCGTCATGGCGGTGTCACTGGCGCTGTGCATCTGGGCCGGGGCCAACCTTGCGCAGCAGGCAACCATGGTCTGGCTGAGTGCGGGCGTCGGGCTGTTTGTGATTGGCTGGATCATCCAGTTCATCGGCCATTACTACGAGGGGCGCAAACCGGCCTTTATCGATGACCTGACCGGGCTGATCATCGGCCCGCTGTTTGTGGTCGCCGAGCTGGCGTTTCTGATGGGCCAGCGCAAGGTTCTGCAGAACGCCATTGAAGAGCGCGTCGGCCCGGTGGGGCGTGCGACTCGCAAGGCGACGACCTAGGCGCCAAGCGCCGGGCACCGATCGTCGCCAGCGGCAACGATCGGTGCCCGCTTCTCAGCCGGCAAGCCCAGTGCTGTTCTGCAACCCGGCCAGCAACAGCCGCTGATACAACTCTTCGCGCAAGCCCTGTGGCTCGTCGAGCTGCATGCGTTGCAAGTGCACGAGGAAGGCCTCCGGGTCCGGAGCGTCGAGGGTCGCCTTGCCCAGTTCGAGGATTTCAGTGAGCTTGAGCTTGCTCTTCAACCAGTTCAAGGCTCTCAGCAGGTCGCGCTCCTCGGCGGTAAAGTCGCACCCCAGCGGGTATTCGGTGAACAGTGACGGGTAGCGTGATGCAGTGTCCTTGAGGCGCTCGGGCGTGTTGTCGGTGAAGCGCGGATCGAGACGGAAGTCCTTGGGCAGCTTGCCAGCCTTTTGTGCCTGCTCGATCAGGCCCGACTGAAACCGCGAGTCGGTGATGTTCAGAATTCGCTCGATCACCGTCGCGTCGGTCTGCCCGCGCAGATCGGCGATGCCGTATTCGGTCACGACAATGTCGCGCAAGTGTCGGGGGATGGTGGTGTGGCCGTACTGCCAGACGATGTTGGAGCTGACCTCGCCGCCCGACTCACGCCAGCTGCGCAGCATCAGAATCGAACGGGCGCCTTCCAGTGCATGGGCCTGCGCCACGAAGTTGTACTGACCGCCCACGCCACTGAGCACCCGGCCATCTTCCAGTTGATCAGCCACTGCCGCGCCCATCAGGGTGACGGTAAACGCACTGTTGATGAAGCGCGCATCGCGGCGTTGCAGACGCTTGAGTTCTTCCTGGCCGTAAAGCTCGTTGATGTAGCTGATGGCAGTCATGTTGAACTGTGCCAGCCGCTCGGCGGGCAGCTCGCGCAGCCGCACGTAGAAACTGCGCGGGCCGAGGAAAAAGCCGCCATGCACCACCACGCCACCAGGATGGGCATCCTCATCCAGCGTGCCCATATTGGCCAGCCGTTGCAGTTCTGCATCGGCATACACCTTGCGCCGCACAATGCCGGCGTCGGCGAGTACCAGCAGGCCGTTGACGAACATTTCGCTGCAACCGTAAAGGCCGCTGGCGAACGGCTGAACGCCGCCTTCGCGATCGATCAGGGTCTGCCAGTTACTCATGTTCAGCTCTGCCAGCAGGCCGCGCCAGGTTTCGTTATCGGCCTGGCGGGCCAGCAGCGCGCCGGTCAGTGCATCGCCCATCGAGCCGATGCCGATCTGCAACGTGCCACCGTCACGCACCAGTGTGCTGGCGTGCAGGCCGATCAGGTGGTCCTGATAGCCCACTGGCATGTTGGGAGTGGAAAACAGCGTACTGCGCTCGTCTTCGTCGATCAGCACATCGAAGGCGTCGATATCCAGCTCCGAGTCGCCCGGCATGTAAGGCAGGTCGGCGTGCACCTGGCCGAGCATCAGAATGGTTTCTCCGGCGGCCCGACGCTTGGCGATCATCGGCAGCAGGTCGAGAGTCACATCCGGGTTGCAGCTCAGGCTCAGCGTGCCAGGGCGCTGCTCGTCACGGGCCACCAGTTGCGCGACCAGATTCAGGCCGTTGGCGTTGATGTCGCGCGCGGCATGGCTGTAATTGCTGCTGACGTAGTCTTGCTGGGCTGACTGGCTGTTGAGCAAACTGCCCGGCTGCATGAAGAATTGCTGCACATGAATATTGTCAGGGAGTTTGTCGCGGCGCAGTGCAGCCAGGAAATCGAGTTCCGGATAGTCAGCGAAGACGCGCTCCAGGAACGGTTCGAGAAACCGCGCCTGCAAACCTTCCCCGGGCGTCGGCCGCCCGAGTGTCAGCGCGGTGTAGATCGTCAGCCGTCGTTCGGGCAGCTCGCTGATGCGCCGGTACAGCGCGTTGACGAACCGGTTGGGCTTGCCCAGACCCAGCGGCATGCCGAGGTGGATGTGCTCGGGTAGCTGCGCCAGAACGTGATCGACGGCATGCTCGATGGAACAGGAATACGGCATCCCAGCTCTCCTGAATTGTTATTGGGTGCAGGTTGGACCGGTGACAACGTCAAAGTGCTGCATGCTCGCCACGCAACTATCGTTCCCGCATACATAAGTCTTGTGGAAGCGAGGGTGCACCTCACTTCAGCCCGGACATGCTCTGGATGGCGTTCTTCAGTTCGTCGTTCGTGCAATCGCCGCAGGTGCCTTTCGGGGGCATGATGCCGATGCCTTTGATGGTGCTGGCCAGCAGTCCATCAAGGCCGCCTTTTTGGCCGGCGCGCTGTTCCCAGGCCGCCGTGTCACCGATCTTCGGCGCGTTGAGCAGGCCGACGCTGTGACAGGCAACGCAGTGGGCGGCGATGATGTCGTCAGGGGCTCGGGCGGTATCGGCGGCTTGCACGTTGAACGCCCACAACGTCAGAACGCCTGCGATGCTCAGAATCTTCCGGGTCAGTTTCACGCGTCACTCATCGCAAGGGGGCGGGTCAGAAATTGGCCGGGGTGGCCGCACTGATCAATCGTGCCGGGACGTCGAACGGGTTACGAAAACGATGCGGCCGGGTGCTTTCGAAATAATAGCTGTCACCCGCTTCGAGCACGTAGGTATCAAGCCCGACCACCAGCTCCAGCCGTCCCTCGACAAGGATTCCGGTTTCCTCGCCTTCGTGAACGAGCATCTCTTCGCCGGTATCGGCACCCGGTGGGTAGGTTTCGGTAAGAAAGGCGATGGCGCGGCCCTGGTGCGATTTGCCGACCAGCTTCATGGTCACGGCGCCGTCCGAAATATCAATCAGCTCGCTGGCCTTGTACACCACTTGAGCCGCGTTCTCGGGCACGGTTTCTTCCGAGAAAAATTCGACCATGGACATGGGGATACCGCCGAGCACCTTGCGCAGCGAGCTGATCGAAGGGCTGACGCTGTTTTTTTCGATCATGGAGATGGTGCTGTTGGTCACACCTGCGCGCTTGGCGAGTTCACGCTGGGACAGTCCCTTGAGCTTGCGAATCGATTGCAGTCGTTCACCCACGTCCAATGCGATATTCCCCCAGGTTTTGTCAGGTCTAGTCGATATGAGCGCCATCATGGCAACAGCGTTCGATATTTACAACACTTCGACCAACACCTGACACACCACGGACTGGCGCACAGAGGGCGGAATCAGTCTTCGGAATAGATGCGCGGAACGCGACGCAGATTGCAGAAGATTTCATAGGGAATGGTTTCTGCACCCTGGGCGACTTCACTGGCGAGCACCTGCTTGCCCCACAGCTCGACACGGCTGCCAAGCCCGGCCTTCGGCACGTCGGTGAGGTCCACGCAGAGCATGTCCATGGACACTCGTCCGAGCAGCCTGGATGGCTGGCCGTCGATCTGCACGGGGGTGCCGGTCGGCGCGTGACGCGGATAGCCATCGGCGTACCCCATCGCCACTACCCCGATACGCGACGGCCGGTCACAGACAAATGTCGCGCCATAGCCCACAGGCTCGCCCACCGGCAGTTCACGCACGCTGATGATCTTCGATTCCAGGGTCATCACCGGTTGCAGGCGATCCGCCAGAGGGTGCACCTGTTCAAACGGCGTAGCACCGTAGAGCATGATGCCCGGGCGCGACCAGTCGCTCGGAATCTGTGGCCAGCCCAGCACTGCCGGGGAGTTTTTCAGGCTGGTTTCTGCCGCCAGCCCCTTGCGAAAGGTCTCGAATACGGCGAGCTGCTCATCACTGCAGCCGCTGTTCAGCTCATCGGCGCGAGAGAAGTGGCTCATCAGGACAATTCTGGCCACTTTGCCGGTTGCCAGCAGACGCTGATAAGCTGCCTGGTACTCATGAGGATGCAGGCCGACCCGGTGCATGCCGGTGTCGAGCTTGAGCCAGACCGTTATCGGCTTGCCCAGATGCGCCTGCTCGATGGCCTCCAGTTGCCAGGTCGCGTGTACAACGGTCCACAAGTCATGCTCGACAATCAGCGCCAGCTCATCGGCCTCGAAGAAACCTTCGAGCAGCAGGACGGGCGCACGGATACCGGCCGCACGCAGCTCCAGCGCCTCTTCGATGCAGGCCACTGCAAAACCGTCGGCCTGCGCCTCCATTGCCTGAGCGACGCGCACCGCGCCATGACCGTAGGCATCGGCCTTGACGACGGCGAGCGCTTTGCCGCCGCTGTTTTCACGGGCCAATTGGTAGTTGTGACGCAGTGCCTGAAGATCGATAAAGGCGCGGGCTGGACGCATGATGACGTTACTTGCCTGAAAGGATGGAAAGAGGGAGGACGAACCCGACGCAGGGACGCGCCGGGTAAAAGGGTCAAGGCAGCGCGGCAACCACCGACAGTTCAACGAGGATTTCCGGCTCGCACAGTTTGGCCTCGACCGTTGCGCGTGCAGGCGCGAAACCCTTGGGCAGCCATTTGTCCCAGACGCTGTTCATGCCGGCGAAGTGGGCATCGATGTCTTTCAGGTAAATGGTGACCGACAGGATACGCGTCTTGTCGGTGCCGGCCAGGTCGAGCAGGCGCTCGATGCTGTTCAGAACCTCTCGGGTCTGCTGCTCGACACCCGCGGTCATGTCATTGCCGACCTGGCCCGACAAATAGACGGTGCCATTGTGGACAACGACCTGACTCATGCGCTCATTGGTGAGCTGGCGCTGGATTGACATGCTGTGCATTCTCCTGAGTGTTGCCGTAACGAGAGATATCAAGGCCTTCAGCACTGATACGGGGTGTCTTGCGGGCAATGAGGTCTGCCAGCAAGCGACCGGAACCACACGCCATCGTCCAGCCCAGAGTGCCATGGCCGGTATTGAGGAACAGGTTGCGGAACGGTGTTGCACCCACAATCGGTGTGCCGTCGGGAGTGGTCGGACGCAACCCGGTCCAGAAATCGGCCTGGGTCAGGTCGCCGCCCTGAGGATAGAGGTCACCGACGATCATCTCCAGTGTTTCGCGTCGACGTGGATTGAGCGACAGGTCAAAACCGGCGATTTCCGCCATGCCGCCGACGCGGATCCGGTTGTCGAAACGGGTGATCGCGACTTTATAGGTTTCATCGAGAATGGTCGAAGTCGGTGCCATGTCCGGGTTGGTGATCGGCACGGTCAGCGAATAGCCTTTCAGCGGATAGACCGGTGCCTTGATGCCCAGCGGCTTGAGCAGCTGCGGCGAGTAACTGCCCAGCGCCAGCACGTAACGATCGGCGGTTTCGAGCTTGCCGTCGATCCACACGCCATTGATGCGGTCACCAGCGTGATCGAGGCGTTCGATGTTCTGCCCGTAGCGGAACTCGACACCCAGCGCCACGGCCATTTCTGCCAGGCGCGTGGTGAACAGCTGACAGTCACCCGTCTGGTCGTTGGGCAGGCGCAATGCGCCGCTGAGGATGCCGGTCACACCGGCCAGCGCTGGCTCGACGCGGGCGATGCCTTCGCGATCCAGCAGTTCGTAGGGCACACCGGACTGCTCGAGCACGGCGATGTCCTTGGCGGCGTTATCCAGCTGGGCCTGGGTACGGAACAACTGCGTGGTGCCCAGGCTGCGCCCTTCGTAGGCAATGCCGGTCTCGAGGCGCAGTTCGTCCAGACAATCGCGGCTGTATTCGGACAGGCGTACCATGCGTTCTTTGTTGACGGCATAGCGGCTGGCCGTGCAGTTGCGCAGCATTTGCGCCATCCAAAGGTACTGATCGATATCCGCTGTCGCCTTGATCGCCAATGGCGCATGACGCTGCAGCAGCCATTTGAGCGCTTTCAGCGGAACACCCGGCGCAGCCCATGGCGATGCATAGCCCGGAGAAACCTGGCCGGCATTGGCAAAACTGGTTTCCATGGCGGCAGCAGGCTGACGGTCGACGACGGTCACCTGGAAACCGGCACGCGCCAGATAATAAGCACTGGTTGTACCGATGACGCCACTACCAAGGACCAGAACGCGCATGTCGATGACCTCATCGCGGATATCCGCTGATAATTCGAAGTTTTAAGCAAGGATGTGCGCAGTATATTGAGCAATGGGCAGTGCTTCTCACTGTATAACGATCTATATTTGGTGTTTATTCGCGGCGATAAACGCTTTGCTAGAGGGGAAATGACCCGTGCGCACTCAACACCAGTCAAATCGTGAGCTGGACAAGATCGACCGCAACATCCTGCGCATCCTGCAGGCCGACGGGCGCATCTCGTTCACCGAGCTTGGCGAGCGGGTCGGCCTGTCTACCACGCCCTGTACAGAACGGGTGCGCAGGCTGGAACGCGAGGGGATCATCATGGGCTACACCGCCCGACTGAACCCGCAAAGCCTCAAGGCCAGCCTGCTGGTTTTCGTCGAGATCAGCCTGGACTACAAGTCCGGTGACACCTTCGAGGAATTCCGCCGCGCCGTGTTGAAGCTTCCCCATGTGCTGGAGTGCCACTTGGTGTCCGGCGACTTCGACTATCTGGTCAAGGCGCGGATTTCCGAAATGGCGTCCTACCGTAAACTGCTGGGCGATATCCTGCTCAAACTGCCGCATGTGCGTGAGTCCAAGAGCTACATCGTCATGGAGGAAGTCAAAGAAAGCCTGAATCTGCCGATTGCCGACTGATTGCTTGCTACACGAGCACCTGGCGGGTCGACGCCATATATTCGTGAATCTGCTTTTCGACGCGGGGATGGATCAGTTCGACCGGGCGACGTCCATTCGGGCATGGCAGGCTTGCGGTGGTGCCGAACAGGCGGCAGATCAGCGGACGCTCGTCATACACGGTGCAGCCTTGCGGACCAAGGTGTACGCAATTGAGTTCGTCCAGCGCAGCTTCCTGCTCGGCGGCCGTCTTGCGCGGCAGACGCGACATTTCTTCTGGCGACGTGGTCACCGGCCCACAGCAGTCGTGGCAGCCAGGCACACACTCGAACGAGGGAATCTGGCGACGCAGATCGGCTATTTTCTGACGGTTGCAGCTCATTGACTCGACCACTCATGCACAAGGCCGAGAGTTTGCCTCAGTTGGCAGGCTCATGACAGCGGCTTATCCTCCCGACACGCCATCCGCCACCAACAGGACACGCTCATGAACGCCCGCGTTCAGCACCCGACTCGTCACGATCAGCACGCTGCTTCCTACTACGCCGCCAGCAGCCATCCGCAAGCGGATCATCCTGCGCTGCACGGTGAGGTGAAGGTGGATGTGTGCGTGGTAGGCGGTGGCTTCTCCGGCCTCAATACCGCCATCGAACTGGCCGAGCGCGGGTTCAGCGTTGCGCTGCTCGAAGCGCGCAAGATCGGTTGGGGGGCCAGCGGGCGCAATGGCGGCCAGTTGATTCGCGGGGTCGGTCATGGTCTCGAACAGTTCGCCAATGTCATAGGCAGCGAAGGCGTGCGGCAGCTCAAGCTGCTGGGCATCGAGGCCGTCGAGATCGTGCGTCAGCGCATCGAACGGCACGCTATCGATTGCGACCTGAAGTGGGGTTATTGCGATCTGGCCAACAAACCACGCGACCTGCACAGCCTTGCCGAAGACGCAGAAGAGTTGCGCAGCCTGGGTTATCGCCATGCACTGCAACTGCTGCAAGCCGAAGAGATGCACAGCGTGGTGGGCTCCTCGCGCTATGTCGGCGGCCTGATCGACATGGGCTCGGGGCATTTGCATCCGTTAAACCTTGCCCTGGGCGAAGCGGCTGTTGCGCAGTCGCTAGGCGTTCAGCTGTTTGAGCATTCAGCAGTGACGAACATCGACTATGGCCCGCAAATCAGGGTGCATACGGCTGCCGGCTCGGTGCAGGCGCAGACCCTGGTGCTGGGTTGCAACGCCTACCTCAACGACTTGAATCCGGAAATCAGCGGCAAGGTGTTGCCTGCCGGCAGCTACATCATCGCGACCGAGCCATTGAGCGAAGCGCAGGCCCGTGAAGTGTTGCCGCAGGACATGGCAGTCTGTGATCAGCGGGTGACGGTGGATTATTACAGGCTGTCTGCCGACCGCCGCTTGCTGTTCGGCGGTGCCTGCCATTACTCGGGTCGTGACCCTCAGGACATCGCCGCGTACATGCGACCGAAGATGCTGGAGGTGTTTCCGCAACTGGCCACCGTGAAGATCGATTACCAGTGGGGCGGGATGATCGGCATTGGTGCCAATCGCCTTCCGCAAATTGGCCGGCTCAAGCAGCACCGCAATGTGTTTTATGCTCAGGCCTACTCGGGCCACGGCCTGAATGCCACGCATCTGGCGGGCCGACTGTTGGCCGAAGCCATCGCCGGGCAACACAGCGATGGCTTCGAGTTGTTCGCCAAAGTGCCGCACATGACCTTTCCCGGCGGCAAGCACTTGCGCTCGCCCCTGCTGGCATTGGGCATGCTCTGGCACCGTCTCAAAGAGCTGCGCTAGAGGCTCAAGGCCGCCAGAACGGCTTCATGGCCTCGACCCGCGCCTGGCGGAAATCCAGGCCGATGTCGCGCAACTGATCGTCAGTCAGTGTCAGCAAGGTACGGCGCGACGCCCAGCGATGGCGATACAGTGCCCAGCGACCCATGCCTGCCAACAGATCGGCCTTGTTCGAGCGGACGGTTCTAAGCGTCGCAGGCCGATACTCATTCAATTCCTGGCTGTGAAGCGCAAGGCGTACATCGCTGAACCCGTTCATGTCCTGTTCCCTCATCCTGGGTGGGTGTGGGTTCATGATGAAGCGAACGGCAAAAACAATACAGATTCAAAAGTCTTTTATATTTTCCATACAGATGATTCAAAAACGCTACTGAATGCTATATTTCCGGCCAATCTGTATTGCTTTGACGCAATAAAATTCCTGAGAGTACGCCATGACGCTCTACGTCAACCTCGCCGAACTGCTCGGCTCGCGAATCGAAAACGGCTTCTATCGTCCCGGCGACCGCCTGCCCTCGGTACGCGCGTTGAGCGTCGAACATGGCGTCAGCCTGAGTACCGTGCAGCAGGCGTATCGGGTGCTGGAAGACAATGGCCTGGCCGCGCCGAAACCCAAGTCCGGCTATTTCGTCTCGGTCAGCCGAAAAGCACCTGCGCTGCCAGCGGTAGGCAGGCCGGTGCAGCGGCCTGTGGATATCTCTCAATGGGATCAGGTACTGGACCTGATTCGCGTGGCACCCCTTGAAGCCGTCACGCAGCTGGGGCGCGGCATGCCCGATGTCACCAGCCCGACCCTGAAACCGTTGATGCGCGCGCTGAGTCAGTTGAGTCGTCATCAGGACATGCCGGGGCTGTATTACGACAACATCTATGGCGTGCGCAGGCTGCGCGAACAGATTGCCAGGCTGATGCTCGACTCGGGCTGCAACCTGACCGCCAATGACCTGATCATCACCAATGGCTGCCATGAAGCCCTTTCAGCCAGTGTCCGGGCCATTTGCTCGCCGGGGGACATCGTGGCGGTGGACTCGCCAAGCTTCTTCGGCGCCATGCAGACGCTCAAGGGCGTGGGCATGAAAGCCATGGAAATCCCCACCGACCCGCTGACCGGCATCAGCCTCGAAGCGCTGGAACTGGCGCTGGAGCAATGGCCGATCAAGGTCATTCAGCTGACACCCAACTGCAACAACCCACTGGGCTACGTCATGCCCGAAGCGCGCAAGCGGGCACTGCTGACCCTGGCGCAGCGTTTCGACGTGGCGATCATCGAGGATGATGTGTATGGCGACCTGGCCTACAACTACCCTCGCCCGCGCACCATCAAATCCTTCGACGAAGACGGTCGCGTCCTGTTGTGCAGTTCGTTTTCCAAGACCCTGGCACCGGGGCTGCGAATCGGCTGGGTAGCGCCGGGCCGTTATCTGGAGCAGGTGTTGCACATGAAATACATCGGCACCGGCTCGACCGCCCCGCAACCTCAATTAGCCATCGCCGATTTCATCGAAGGCGGCCACTACGAGCCTCATGTGCGGCGCATGCGTACCCAATACCAGCGCAGTCGCGACCAGATGATCGACTGGGTGATGCGCTATTTTCCCGAGGGCACCCGCGCCAGCCGGCCGCAAGGCGGTTTCATGCTGTGGGTGGAACTGTCCGAAGGCTTCGACACCCTGCGCCTGAACCGCGCCCTGCTGGGCAAGGGTGTACAGATCGCCGTGGGCAGTATCTTTTCGGCCTCGGGCAAGTACCGTAACTGCATGCGCATGAACTTCGCGACCAAATCCAGCCGCGAAATCGAGAGCGCCGTGCGTATCGTGGGCGAGACAATTGCACTGCTGAATGCGCAAACTGACTGATGCGGGCAAATCTTTCCCGGTTTTGCGGGTCATATCGCCAAGTCGAGCCATGTCCAGACGCGGAAGATCAATTTGAATAATTCATGGGCCTTGCCCTTTTGCTTGCTGGTGGCGTTGTGCGTCAGCGGTTGCGCGCATCAACAGGTCGCCAGCGAGCCAAGCCAGGCCATGCCGTCTTCAGGCTCTGCGTTCGGCCGCTCGATCCAGGCCATGGCCATGCCGCACGAAGGGCGTTCTGGCTTTCGCCTGCTGCCGGACAGCAGTGACGCCTTCAAGGCTCGTGCCGAACTGATCCGCAACGCCAAGAGCAGCCTTGATCTGCAGTATTACATCGTCCACGACGGCCTGAGCACACGCGCGCTGATCGACGAACTGCTCAAGGCGGCAGACCGTGGCGTTCGTGTGCGCATCCTGCTGGACGACACCACCAGCGATGGCCTGGATCAGGCCATCGCTACCCTCGCCGCTCACCCGAACATTCAGATTCGCCTGTTCAATCCGCAAAACCTGGGGCGCGAAACCGGCATCACCCGCAGCCTCGGGCGCTTGATGAACCTGTCGCGCCAGCACCGGCGCATGCACAACAAGCTATGGCTGGCCGACAGCAGCGTGGCCATCGTCGGCGGGCGCAACCTGGGCGATGAATACTTCGATGCCGAGCCGAACCTGAACTTCACCGATATCGACATGCTCAGCGTGGGGCCGGTGGCCGAGCAGCTCGGCCACAGCTTCGACCAGTACTGGAACAGCACGCTCAGCAAGCCTATCGATGAGTTCATGTATTTCCTGCCCGACGGCGAGGATCTGGCCGAGGCCCGGCGCAAGCTGGACGACTCGCTGGAGCAGGCGCACCAGCAGCACAAGGCGCTGTATGAGCGACTGATGGCCTACAAGACTCAGCCGCGCATGAAGACCTGGCTCAACGAGCTGGTCTGGGCGTACAACCAGGCGCTGTGGGACGCACCCACCAAGGTACTGGCGCAGGGCGAGCCTGATCCGCACCTGCTGCTGACCACGCAACTGGCGCCTGAACTGCTGAACACTCGCAAGGAACTGATGCTGATCTCGGCCTACTTTGTACCGGGCCAGGAAGGCTTGCTGTACCTGACCGGTCGTGCCGATGCCGGCGTCAACGTCAGTCTGCTGACCAACTCCCTGGAAGCCACCGACGTGCCTGCCGTGCATGGCGGCTATGCGCCGTACCGCAAGGCGCTGCTGGAGCATGGCGTGAAACTGTTCGAGCTGCGCCGACAGCCTGGCGATACCGAGACGATGCGCGGCGGCGGTCCGCACCTGTTCAAGAAAAGCCATTCTCTGGCCAGTTCCGAATCAAGCCTGCACAGCAAGGCGATGATCTTTGATCGACAGAAAGTCTTTGTCGGCTCATTCAACTTCGACCCGCGCTCTGTGCTGTGGAATACCGAAGTGGGCGTACTGGTCGACAGTCCGCAACTGGCCGAACAACTGCGCGAACTGACCTTGCAGGGCATGGCCCCGTCGCTCACCTACGAAGCGCGGCTGGAGGACGGCAAAGTGGTGTGGGTAACCGAAGACAACGGCCAGATCCACACTCTGCATACCGAACCGGGCGACTGGTGGCGGCGTTTCAATGCGTGGATGAGCCGCGCCATCGGCCTGGAAAGAATGCTTTAAGCGGGCGCAGCCTGCGCATCCCCGAACGCGCCGCGTCGCCGGATCAGTATCAACAGGCCAAGCGCACCTGCAGCCATCATCAGCGGCAGGGCTTCACCGCTGACCCACTGGCTGCCCGCGCCGGCTATCAAAGGGCCGAGCAGGCAGCCGATGCCCCACAGTTGAGCAACATGCGCGTTGGCGCGGACCAGTGAATCATCGCGATAGCGTTCGCCGATCAGAATCAGCGACAGGGTGAACAGCCCGCCGGCACTGGCCCCGAAGACGGTCCACAGCGGCCAGATCAGAATGGTGTCGATCAGCAGCGGCACCAGCAGGCTGGACGCCAGCAGCAAAGCGGCGCAGCCGGTAAACATCGCACGACGTGAAATGCGGTCGGCGAGCATGCCGATCGGCAGTTGCAGCAGCGCATCACCGACCACCACCACGCTGACCATGAGCAGAGCGATTTCAGGAGTGAAGCCGTGGCGTATGCAGTACAGCGGCAACAGGGTGAGGATCAGCGCTTCGAACGCGGCAAAC
Source organism: Pseudomonas congelans (assembly GCF_900103225.1). GTDB lineage: Bacteria > Pseudomonadota > Gammaproteobacteria > Pseudomonadales > Pseudomonadaceae > Aquipseudomonas > Aquipseudomonas congelans. Next base: position 509,867 of record NZ_FNJH01000004.1, read on the forward strand.
AGGGCGACCGCCCAGGCGATGGCAGGCATGCCGCGACAGAAGCCGGACAGATCGGCAAACGTCACGTTGCAAGATTCGGTCGACGGCGCGCCGGTACGCCCCAGCAGCAGAAACGGTGAGCCGACCAGCAGCACTACGCCAATCCAGAAACCATAGTCGGCCTGGGTGCCGATCACGCCCAGCAGCAGCGGACCCGCGAGTTGGCTCAATGCGTAGGTGCTGCCATACAGCGCCACCAGACGCCCGCGCAAGCGCTCGATGACCAACTGATTGATCCAGCTTTCACCCAGCACGAAGACGATGGTCAGAATCACCCCGAGGGTCAGGCGCAGGACCAGCCATATCCAGTAATACGGCAGCAGCGCCAGCGCGCCGACTGAAACTGCCCCGGCCCACAGGCACAGGCGCATCAGATTAGCTGTACCAAAGCGCGCCGCCAGGCGACTGGCAAGCGCCGCGCCGAGCAGCACGCCCACCGCAGGCATCGCCGCCATGATGCCAATGGCAAACGAGCCGTAGCCCCAGCCCGCCAGCCGCAATGAAACCAGCGGCATGCTGACGCCCATTGCCAGACCGACGCCCAGCACAGACGCCAGCACAGCAAAATAAGTACCCCAACGCATTTCCACGCTCCTGCCCGGCGCTGCGCTACGCGCTCATCGCCTTGTACAAATCCTGTGTGGAGCGATGATCAATCTTGAGATGACCATCGTGCCAATGCTCCGCGTTGGCATGCATCCCGCGACGCTCCGCGTCATAGATTCGTGCCGTTGCGCACATGCAAACCAGGACGCGGAGCGTCCAGAACTACACTCCCACGCAGAGCGTGGGAGCGATGAGCAAATGACTACAGCTTGATCCAGGTCGACTTCAGCTCGGTGTATTTGTCGAACGCATGCAGCGACTTGTCGCGACCATTGCCCGACTGTTTGAAGCCACCGAACGGTGCGGTCATGTCGCCGCCGTCGTACTGGTTGACCCATACGCTGCCTGCACGCAAAGCCTTGGCGGTCAGATGCGCCTTGGAGATGTTCGCGGTCCATACGGCAGCGGCCAGCCCATACTGCGTGTCGTTGGCGATCTGGATCGCTTCTTCGGCGCTGTCGAACGTCAGTACCGAAAGCACCGGACCGAAAATTTCTTCCTGAGCGATTTTCATCGCGTTGTTCACACCATCGAAAATGGTCGGCTCGACATAGGTGCCGCCGGTTTCCTGCAGGATGCGCTTGCCACCCGCAACCAGCTTGGCGCCGTCGGTGTGGCCCGCTTCGATATAGGACAACACGGTGTTCATCTGCTGGGTATCGACCAGCGCACCCACGGTGGTCGCAGGGTCCAGCGGGTTACCGGGCTTCCAGGCGCTGAGTGCCTCGATCACCATCGGCAGGAAGCGATCCTTGATCGAGCGCTCGACCAGCAGGCGCGAACCGGCGGTGCAGACTTCGCCCTGGTTGAAGGCAATCGCGCTGGCGGCTGCGCTGGCGGCGGCCTGCAAATCAGGCGCGTCGGCAAAGACGATGTTCGGGCTCTTGCCGCCGGCTTCCAGCCAGACGCGCTTCATGTTCGATTCGCCCGCGTAGATCATCAGTTGCTTGGCGATTTTGGTCGAGCCGGTGAACACCACGGTGTCCACGTCCATATGCAGGGCAAGCGCCTTGCCGACGGTGTGGCCATAGCCAGGCAGCACATTGAGCACGCCCGCAGGAATGCCGGCCTCAATGGCCAGTTGTGCAATGCGAATGGCCGTCAGCGGAGATTTTTCCGATGGCTTGAGGATGACCGAGTTGCCGGTGGACAGCGCAGGGCCCAGTTTCCAGCAGGCCATCATCAGCGGAAAATTCCACGGTACGATGGCGGCCACGACACCTACTGGCTCGCGTGTCACCAGGCCCAGTTGGTCATGAGGCGTTGCCGCGACTTCGTCATACAGCTTGTCGATGGCCTCGCCGCTCCAGCTCAGGGCTCTGGCGGCCCCGGGGATGTCGACACCGAACGAGTCGCCAATCGGCTTGCCCATGTCCAGAGTCTCAAGCAGCGCCAGCTCTTCGGCATTGTGCTTGAGCAGCTCGGCGAAACGGATCATCGTTTCCTTGCGTTTGGCCGGAGCCAGTCGCGACCAGGCACCGGAGTTGAAGGCACTGCGTGCACTGTCGACCGCGCGTTGCGCGTCAGCGGTGTCGCAGTTGGCAACCTTGGCAAGCATCCGGCCATCGACCGGGCTGATGCAGTCAAACGTCTCGCCGGAGGAGGCTGCGGTGTATTCGCCTTGAATGAAGGCACGGCCTTCGATCTTCAAATTCTGGGCGCGTTGCTCCCAGTCAGCACGAGTCAGGGTGGTCATTTGCATGTCCTCCTCTTGTTGAATGTGGGTGTGTCATGGTTGATTAAAGACACAATATGAAATTTTCAGGACGGCAGTACCCTAAACCAGCGGCCCGACAAAACCAATATATTTGACATAAATAGCCGCTACGGTGCTTTTATGTTGATTTTATTAAACAGCTCCGCACGCGCGCCGAGGCACTAACGCACTGCACGCACGTCAAACCTTCAACGCATTCAGGACAAGGGGCCCATCATGAGCATCGAAAGCATCGTCGACTTCAGTGAAGCCAGCACCGCTGCGGAGCACTATCGCCCTGCACCGGAAAAGATTTTCAAGGGCGACCCGGCACAAACCCTCTACAACCACTACAACAGCCCCTGCGGACAGATGAGTGCGGGCGTCTGGAATGGCGAGCCTGGGCAGTGGCAGGTGAATTATTCAGAGCATGAGTATTGCGAGATTGTGCAGGGTGTCTCAGTCCTGCGCGACGAGCAGGGCAACGCGAAAACCCTGCGCGCAGGCGACCGATTCGTGATTCCGGCAGGCTTCAAGGGCACCTGGGAGGTGCTGGAAACATGCCGCAAGATTTATGTGGTGTTCGAAGCGGCTGCAGATAAATAAGTAACGCCCTGGCAGCTACGCCAGGGACGCAGGCACAAAAAAACCCGCCAAGGCGGGTTTTTTTGTAGCCGACAGAATCAATTACTTGATTTTGCCTTCTTTGTAGATCACGTGCTTGCGTACAACCGGATCGAATTTTTTGATTTCGATTTTATCCGGGGTAGTACGTTTGTTCTTGTCGGTGGTGTAGAAATGGCCTGTACCAGCGCTCGACACCAAACGGATCAATTCACGCATGATTTTCTCCCTTAAATTTTGCCGTCGCGACGCAGTTCAGCGAGCACAACTTCAATGCCACGCTTGTCGATGATACGCATGCCTTTAGCAGATACGCGCAGACGAACAAAACGCTTCTCGCCTTCAACCCAGAAGCGGTGATGCTGCAGGTTTGGCAGGAAACGACGACGGGTTTTGTTGTTTGCGTGGGAAATGTTATTCCCAGTCACCGGACCCTTACCGGTAACTTGACATACTCTCGACATGCCTCAGCCCTCTAAAACCACATGCCCAACCCGGCATGGGTTGGCCGCTTAATCTCTCAGTCATTTGGCGCCAGGCGCCGCGTTTCTTTAAGGGTCTTACCGGCTACACCTACAGTGAAGGAACCGGGCCCCTAGAAAAGAGCGCTGCTTTATACCAGAAAGCCTTTGGCACAACAACAGGCAAAGCACTTTGACCCGAATGATCGCGCCTCGCGCAGCGGTATGCTCAAGCACAGCGGGGGCACAGGCAAATCGACCGCTCGTCGCGCCGTGACGATTGTTCTGCGCCAGTACATGGTCTAGGGTTAGTCCCTCACCAGACTGCGCCGGCAGATGGGGCCCTTTCTGAACAGGAAATAACGCCATGCGCCTAGCTGCACTCCCTTTTTTGCTCGTTCCACTCCTGCTTCCCGTCGCTGCCCAGGCATCGAACCTTGTGGTCTGCACCGAAGCCAGCCCCGAGGGCTTCGACGTTGTACAGTACAACTCGCTGACCACCACCAACGCATCGGCCGACGTGCTGATGAACCGCCTTGTGGACTTCGATGCCAAGAGCGGCAAGCTGGTGCCGAGCCTGGCGGAAAGCTGGACTGTCTCCGAAGACGGACTGACTTACAACTTCAAGCTGCGCCCCGGAGTGAAATTTCACACCACCGACTATTTCAAGCCGACGCGCGAGCTGAGCGCGGATGACGTGCTGTTCAGCTTCCAGCGCATGCTCGACCCGCAGAACCCGTGGCACAAGATCGCCCAGAGCGGTTTCCCGCATGCGCAGTCCATGCAGTTGCCCGCCTTGATAAAGAGCATCGAAGCGCCTGATGCACACACCGTGCGCTTCACGCTCAACCACGCGGACTCGACCTTCCTGGCCACGCTGAGCATGGGTTTCGCCTCGATCTATTCAGCCGAATATACCGCGCAGCTATTGAAGGCGGGCACGCCGGAAAAACTCAACAGCCAGCCGATCGGCACCGGGCCGTTCGTGTTCAAGCGCTTCCAGAAAGATGCCGCGGTGCGCTATGAGGCGTTCGACGATTACTTCGCCGGCAAATCCGACATCGACACACTGGTGTATGCCATCACTCCGGACGCCAATGTGCGCCTGCAGAAAATCCGTCAGGACGAATGCCAGATAGCGCTCTCGCCCAAACCCCTGGATATTCAGGCAGCCAGCAAGGACGACTCGCTCAAGGTCGAGAAGACTGAAGCGTTCATGACCGCGTTTGTCGCGATCAACAGCCAGCACCCGCCGTTCGACAAGCCGGAAGTTCGCCAGGCCATCAACCTGGCGTTCGACAAGGACAATTACCTGAAAGCCGTGTTCGAAGGCACCGCTGAAAAGGCCAATGGTCCTTACCCGCCCAACACCTGGAGCTACGCCAAGGATCTGCCTGGCTATCAGCACGATGTTGCCAAGGCCAAGGCGCTGCTGGCCAAGGCCGGTGTGAAAGAGGGCTTCAAGACCACCATCTGGACGCGACCTTCCGGGAGCCTGCTGAACCCGAACCCGAGCCTGGGCGCTCAATTGCTGCAGGCTGACTTGAAACAGATCGGCATCAATGCCGAGATCAAGATCATTGAATGGGGTGAGCTGATTCGCCGCGCCAAGGCTGGCGAGCATGACCTGCTGTTCATGGGCTGGGCGGGCGACAATGGCGACCCGGATAACTTCCTGACCCCGCAGTTCTCGTGTGCAGCTGTGCAATCGGGCACCAACTTCGCCCGCTATTGCGACAAGACACTGGACAAGCTGATCGCAGACGGTAAATCAGTCAGTGACCAGGCCAAGCGCAGCAAGCTGTATCACCAGGCCCAGCAGCAAATTCAGCAGCAGGCACTGTGGCTCCCCCTCGCCCACCCGACGGCTGCAGCCCTGGTGCGCAAGGACGTCACCGGTTACCAGGTCAGCCCGTTCGGCAGGCAGGATTTCTACAAGGTGCAGGTCAAGTAAGTCGCCAGACTGACCTCGACCTTTCTGTATGACGTCGCGCCAATGCCCTGCATTGGCACGGCTCACCTGAAGACCGGACGCAGAGCGTCCAGACCGGCATTACCACGCAGAGCGTGGGAACGATAATCCGAGCGCCGCCCTATCGTGCCCATCGCTCTGCGTCAGCTCTTCGCAAAACTCCCTACATCAAGCCGCGCTCCACCATCGAAAGTGGCTCGCCGTCTCCCACGATCACGTGGTCAAGCACATGAACATCCACCAGCATCAGTGCCTCCTTGAGGCGCTTGGTCAGGTCGATGTCGGAACGGCTGGGCGTGGTGATACCGGAAGGATGGTTGTGGCAGAGGATCAGGCTGGCAGCGTTGTGCGCCATCGCTCGTTTCACCACCTGACGCGGGTGCACGTAGGACGCGTTGATCGTCCCGCGAAACAAGATCTCGAAGGTCATGACCCGGTGTTTGTTATCGAGAAACAGGCAGCCGAAAACTTCGTGCGGCTCATGCCGCAGCAGGGCCTTGAGATAGCTGCGAACCTGGGTCGGGTTTTCCAGCGCTGATTCCCGACGCAAGGACTCGGCCATGTGCCGACGCGCCATTTCCATGACCGCCTGCAACTGAGCGAACTTGGCGGGCCCGAGCCCCAGCTGCGAGGTGAATACTGTCAGATCCGCATCCAGTAACGGTCTGAGCCCGTCAAATTGATTCAACAGATGACGCGCAAGGTCTACAGCGCTTTTTCCGGCCACGCCGGTGCGTAAAAAGATAGCCAGCAACTCGGCGTCGGAAAGGCTCGCCGCCCCCAACTCCAACAAGCGTTCCCGGGGGCGTTCAGCCGCGGGCCAACTGCGAATACTCATAGCACCTCCATGTGATTGGGCACCGCTGTTCCGGTGCGGTCGCTGTGCTATCTTAGCCCATCTTTTTTGCACGACGATCTGGCCTGGGGAGGCGTCATGGCCGTCGTGTGTTCACTCGACCAAAAAGGCAGGTCTATGCAGCGGCTGTATCGAAAACGCATCGTTCTTGGCGTCGGCGGCGGCATCGCGGCCTACAAGAGCGCTGAGCTGGTCCGCCGCCTGCGCGATCAGGGCGCTGAAGTGCGTGTGGTCATGACCCGGGGCGGAGCAGAGTTCATCACCCCTCTGACCATGCAGGCCCTGTCCGGGCACCCTGTGCACCTGGACCTTCTCGACCCGGCCGCCGAGGCCGCGATGGGCCATATCGAACTGGCCAAGTGGGCCGATCTGATCCTCATCGCACCGGCCACCGCCGACCTCATCGCGCGCCTGGCGCAAGGCATCGCCAACGACCTGCTGACCACCATCGTGCTGGCTACCGACGCGACTGTCGCCATTGCCCCGGCGATGAACCAGGCGATGTGGCGTGACGCCTCGGTGCAGGCCAATACCCGCCTGCTCGAAGAACGCGACTTTCGCGTGTTCGGGCCGGCGTCCGGCAGTCAGGCGTGTGGCGATGTCGGCTTCGGACGCATGCTGGAGGCCGACGACCTGGCCCAGTGCGCGGCCGACTGCTTCCAGCGCCTGACCCTGACCGGCAAGCATGTGCTGATCACCGCAGGCCCGACCCAGGAAAACATCGATCCGGTGCGCTACATCACCAACCACAGCTCCGGAAAAATGGGCTTTGCCCTGGCCGAAGCGGCTGTAGAGGCCGGCGCCCGCGTCACACTGATCACCGGGCCGGTCAACCTGCCTACGCCTGATCGCGTCTCGCGCATCGACGTGGTCAGCGCCCGCGACATGTTGGCGGCGTGCGAGGCAGCCATCCCCTGCGACCTGTTCATCGCCTCTGCCGCAGTGGCCGACTACCGCCCGGAAGTCGTTGCCCCGCACAAATTGAAGAAAGATCCTTCGAACGGTGACGGCTTGCTGCTGCAGATGGTGCGCAATCCGGATATTCTGGCGACCATCGCAACCCGCCCGGATCGCCCCTTCAGTGTCGGCTTTGCCGCCGAGACCGAACACCTGCTCGACTACGCTGCCCGCAAGCTCAAGGACAAGAACCTCGACCTGATTGTCGCCAACGATGTCGCTAACCCGAGCATCGGCTTCAACAGTGAGGAAAACGCCTGCAGCGTGATTGACCGGGCGTTGCACGCAACGCTTTTCGCTCAGACCAGCAAGGCCAAGATCGCTCGCCAGCTGGTCACTTTTATCGCCGACCGCATGAATCAGGTTTAACTACGAATGCACGCTCTACAAGCCAAGATCCTCGACCCTCGCATTGGCAACGAATTCCCGCTGCCGGCCTACGCCACTGTCGGCTCGGCTGGCCTGGACCTGCGTGCCATGCTCAAGGAGGACACGCTCCTCGAGCCCGGCCAGACCCTGCTGATCCCTACAGGCCTGTCGATTTACATTGGCGATCCGGGCCTTGCCGCGCTGATCCTGCCGCGCTCCGGTCTGGGCCACAAACACGGCATCGTGCTGGGCAATCTGGTGGGCCTGATCGACTCGGATTATCAGGGCGAACTGATGGTCTCCTGCTGGAATCGCGGCCAGACTGCTTTCAACATCGCAGTCGGCGAGCGCATCGCCCAACTGGTACTGGTGCCGGTCGTACAGGCGCACTTCGAGCTGGTTGAAACGTTCGACGAAAGTCAGCGTGGCGCTGGCGGCTTCGGTCATTCCGGCAGCCATTGATCGCCATTCGGCACATAATCCGGGTTCGGGGCAAGGCTCAGGGAGAGGTCGGTGAAAGGTAATCAACACAGCGCTTTACAGCACGCCGTACCCACCGATAACTCGCCTCCGGCTGCGAGCCTCAAAGGCCTTGCCCCTGGCCTGGTGCCTGCCGCCATCGGCTTGCTTATCGCTGCAGCACTGGTCTGGATCGCTCTGATCACCGGCCCCCGGCAACAAGACCCGCTTGTCCAGGCCTGGGGCGGCAGCCAGGCGGCAGCGGTGGGTCTGGCGCTGCGTCAGATCAACGCCGACACCCAGTCGGCAGCCTCCAGTGCAGCACTTGTCCAGACGCTGCAGAGCAACGATGCCTCTGCCCTGCCAGCCGCTCAGGATCGATTCACCAAGTGGGACGGCCTCTCCGGCGCTCGGCTTTACCCCAAGGGGCTGGCCGATGTGGATACGCAAGGCGCACTGCCCGTCAGTTTCGCCACCCTGGACATGCTCAACAAGGCCGCACAAGGTGAGGCCGTCGCCCCGGAGGCGCGCAAGGTAGGCGAGCGCTGGCTGATCTACAGCGCCGCGCCTGTGCGTGCCGCTGCCACTCAGCCGGTGGTGGGGACGTTGCTGCTGGCCTTTGACCTGCAGCGCTTGCTCAACGCCTTGCCGGCGCTGCCTGCCGATGCCGGGCAAGTGGTGCTCAGCCAGCAGTTCGGCAGCGGACCCGCTCAGGTTTTCCTGCAGCGCGGTCAGGCCGATGAAGGCAAGCCCCAGGCCTTCGATACCGGTTATCCGGGCTGGAAACTCGAGTTCACGCCTGGTCCCGGGCTGAAAACCTCGCCGTCCATGATGCTTCTGCTGCTGGCACTGATTATCGCTGCAGCGGGCGTGCTGCTTGGCTTGCACCGTAATGAACGGGCCCTGCAGAAGCGTATTTGCGCCGACGCGCGGCAACTGGATCAGCTGCTCCAAGAACTCTCGCGTGGAAAAGCCGTCAAACCCTTCGGTTTGAGCCTCCCGGCACTTAGTGGTCTGGCTCAGGCCCTTGCTCGTGTCTCGCTTCGTAGTCAGCCTCAGGCAGCGTCTGTCCTGGCTGCGGGCGAGCAGCGCGATGCAGATATTGCCAAAGGCAGTGCTTCGTCCACCGTGGCCGCATCACGCACCGACTGGACCGATCCGCTGTTTCAAGATACCGATATCCTTGATATCGACCTTCTCGACGAAAACCAGGACTTCCTGAGATCGGAGCATAACCTCTCTATGAACAGCCCAGCATCCGTGGCACCCAACCTTCCCGAGACTATTTTTCGCGCCTACGACATTCGTGGCGTGGTCGGGGACACCCTCAACGCTGAAACGGCTTACTGGATCGGCCGCGCCATTGGCTCCGAAAGCCTGGCGCAGAACGAACCCAACGTCAGCGTTGGCCGCGACGGTCGCCTCTCCGGTCCTGAACTGGTACAGCAACTGATTCAAGGTCTGCACGATAGTGGCTGTCATGTCAGCGATGTGGGCCTGGTGCCAACGCCTGCGCTGTATTACGCGGCCAACGTGCTGGCAGGCAAGACCGGTGTCATGCTCACCGGCAGCCACAACCCCAAGGACTACAACGGCTTCAAGATCGTCATCGCGGGCGATACCCTCGCCAACGAGCAGATCCAGGCGCTGCACGAGCGCATCAAGACCAACAACCTGACGTCGCAGAAAGGCAGCATCACCAAGGTCGACATCCTTGATCGCTACTTCCAGCAGATCAAGAACGACATCGTCATGGCGCGCAAACTGAAGGTCGTGGTCGACTGCGGCAATGGCGCGGCAGGCGTGATCGCCCCGCAACTGATCGAAGCGCTGGGCTGCGAAGTGATTTCCCTGTTCGCGGAAGTGGACGGCAACTTCCCCAACCACCACCCGGATCCGGGCAAGCTGGAAAACCTGCAGGACCTGATCGCCAAGGTCAAGGAAACCGGCGCCGACCTGGGTCTGGCCTTCGACGGTGACGGCGACCGTGTCGGTGTCGTGACCAACGCAGGCAATGTGGTGTACCCGGACCGCCTGTTGATGCTGTTCGCGCTGGACGTGCTCAAGCGCAATCCCGGTGCAGACATCATTTTCGACGTCAAATGCACACGCCGCCTGACTCCGCTGATCAGCGAACATGGCGGTCGTCCGGTGATGTGGAAAACCGGTCACTCGCTGATCAAGAAAGAAATGAAGAAAAGCGGTGCGCTGCTGGCAGGCGAAATGAGCGGCCACATCTTCTTCAAGGAACGCTGGTTCGGTTTCGACGACGGTATCTACAGCGCAGCACGTCTGCTGGAGATCCTCAGCCAGGAGTCGGCCAACGCCGAAGACCTGTTCGAGACCTTCCCGAACGATATTTCGACGCCTGAAATCAACATCAAGGTGACGGATGTCACCAAGTTCAGCATCATCAAGGCCCTTGAAACGGATGCGCAGTGGGGCGACGCCAAACTGACCACCATCGACGGTGTCCGTGTGGACTATCCGAAGGGCTGGGGTCTGGTTCGCGCTTCCAATACCACGCCGGTACTGGTGCTGCGCTTCGAAGCCGAAACCGAGGCCGAGTTGCAGCGTATCAAGGACGTTTTCCACGCAGAACTCAAGAAAGTTGCGCCGGACCTCGACCTGCCATTTTGATTGTTTTTCCTTTTGACTGGAGCCCTGAATGACCCTCGAACGCGATGCCGCCTCTAATGTAGCCAAGGTCCTTTCCGAAGCGCTGCCTTACATTCGCCGCTTTGTCGGCAAGACGCTGGTTATCAAGTACGGCGGCAACGCCATGGAGAGCGAAGAGCTGAAAACCGGCTTTGCGCGCGACATCGTGTTGATGAAAGCAGTGGGCATCAACCCGGTGGTGGTTCACGGCGGCGGGCCGCAGATCGGTGATCTGCTCAAGCGCCTGTCCATCGAGAGCCACTTCATCGACGGCATGCGCGTTACCGACGCGCAAACCATGGATGTCGTGGAGATGGTACTGGGCGGCCAGGTCAACAAGGACATCGTCAACCTGATCAACCGTCATGGCGGCAGCGCGATCGGCCTGACCGGCAAGGACGCTGAGCTGATTCGTGCGAAGAAGCTCACCGTCACGCGCCAGACGCCGGAAATGACCAAGCCCGAAATCATCGACATCGGTCAGGTCGGTGAGGTGGTCGGGGTCAACACCGGACTGCTCAACATGCTGGTCAAAGGGGATTTCATTCCGGTCATCGCGCCTATCGGTGTGGGCCCTGACGGCGAGTCCTACAACATCAACGCCGACCTGGTCGCAGGCAAGGTTGCCGAAGCCCTCAAGGCCGAGAAGCTGATTCTGCTGACCAACATCGCCGGCCTGATGAACAAGCAGGGCGAAGTCCTGACCGGCCTGACCACCGAGCAGGTCGACGGCCTGATCGCCGACGGCACCATCTACGGTGGCATGCTGCCGAAGATTCGTTGCGCGCTGGAAGCGGTTCAGGGCGGGGTCAACAGCTCGCACATCATCGACGGTCGAGTGCCCAACGCGGTCCTGCTGGAGATCTTCACCGACAGCGGTGTCGGCACCCAGATCACCAACCGCAAGCGGCACTGATTCAGGCGTAACACCCAAAGGCCCCGTGAACTGATACTCACGGGGCCTTTTTGTTGGCTGATGACTGAGAACGCTATCCGTACCCACATCGAGCGCGCGGAACGAGCGCTTAACTATCGTGCCCATGCTCCGCGTGGACACGCACTTCTGGACGCTCTGCGTCCTATCCTGAATGTGTAGCGCGGCGCAGATTTGTGACGCGGAGCGTCACGAAATGCATTCCCACGCTGGAGCGTGAGGAACGATAGGTATCCGAGGGATCACGGAGCGTAACGTGCCTGGGAGAACGCTATCGTGCCCATGCTCCGCGTGGGTATGCCGTTCTGGACGCTCTGCGTCCTATCCTGAATGTGTGGCGCGGCGCAGATTTGTGACGCGGAGCGTCACGAAATGCATTCCCACGCTGGAGCGTGAGAAACGATAGGTGTCTGGGGGATCGCGAGCGTAACGTACCCGGGAGAACACTATCGTGCCCATGCTACGCGTGGACACGCACTTCTGGACGCTTTGCGTCCGGTCATTGAGTCAGCCGCTGGACGCGTGCGCGATCGACGGCGAAGTCTGCTTCGGCCTTTACGCGTGCGGCCTGATACCCGGCGATATCGGCTTGCAGTTTCTGCTGCTGATCGCGCAAGTCGTTCAGTTGCTCGACAAGTGCCTGCTGAACAGGACGCCCTGCCCGCTCAAGATCGGCGGCCTGGCCTTGCAGACTGCGCTGCTGGGCCGCCAGCCCCTGAATGTTACCCTGGGCAACGCCAACCAGCGCATCCAGTTCGCCAAGCTTGCGGGCCTTCATGCGGTCCACCTCCGCGACACTGCTGTACAGGCTCAGCAACTGTGCATCGGCGGCGGCCTGGCGCTTGTCTGCCTCGGACTGACGAATCTGCTCAGCCGTAGGCGCAGGTGGTACAACCTGAACCACCCTGCCACGACTGTTGAGCACTTCGTAGCCTTTGCCAACATAGTCCGGCGGCACGCCCTGCGTGTCGATCACTGTCACCCCGCGGCTGTCGACATAGCGATAAAGACGGGGTTCAGGCGCGTCGGCCGCCTGAGCGAGCATGGGCGCAAGCATGACCACAGCAATCCAGCCCCGCAAAACCCTCAGCGAGCCTGAAACCGAAACCCATGCCTTGCCGCCGACTGCCATAGGCACGTCCTCAGATTCCGAATTGCGCGCGATAGGCTTCGACAGCAGGCAGATGCTGCTTGAGCTGCGGATCGTCGGCCAGGAACTCGAGCACCTGATTCAGCGACACGATACTCACCACCGGAATCCCGAAGTCACGCTCGACTTCCTGAATCGCCGACAGCTCGCCATTGCCACGCTCCTGACGATTGAGCGCGATCAGAACGCCGGCAGCTGTCGCGTTCTGGTCCTTGATGATCTGCATGACCTCACGGATCGCAGTGCCTGCAGTGATCACGTCGTCGATAATCAGCACATTACCTGCCAGCGGGGAGCCCACCAGGCTGCCGCCCTCGCCATGCGCCTTGGCTTCCTTGCGGTTGAAACACCATGGCAGATCACGGTCATGATGCTCGGCCAGCGCCACGGCAGTGGCCGATGCGAGCGGAATGCCCTTGTAGGCCGGACCGAACAGAACGTCGAAGGCAATACCGCTTTCAACCACGGCTGCTGCGTAGAAACGCCCCAGTTGCGCCAGTGCGGAACCGGTGTTGAACAACCCCGCATTGAAGAAGTACGGGCTGGTGCGCCCGGACTTGAGAGTGAACTCACCGAAGCGCAGAACACCGCGATCGATGGCAAAACGAATGAAATCGCGTTGATACGCCTGCATGAAAAAAGCTCCGAATACCACGGATTTAGCTAATTAGGTAGAGCTCGGGTATCATACACGCACGTGATTTTTGGGGCCATTTATGCGGATCATCAGTGTGAACGTAAATGGCATTCAGGCTGCGGTCGAGCGTGGTTTGCTCAGCTGGCTGCAAGCTCAGAATGCCGACGTCATCTGCTTACAGGACACCCGCGCCTCCACCTTTGAACTGGACGATCCAGCCTTTCAGCTGGATGGTTACTTCCTCTATGCCTGCGAAGCCGAGGTTCCCGCTCAGGGTGGTGTGGCGCTGTATTCGCGGTTGCAGCCGAAGGCGGTAATCAGCGGCCTCGGCTTCGAGACGGCCGACCGCTACGGGCGCTACCTGCAAGCAGATTTCGACAAGGTCAGTATCGCTACCCTGCTCTTTCCGTCGGGGATGAATGGTGATGAAGACCTGAATCAGAAATTCAAGCTCATGGACGATTTCGGCAAGTACATGGACAAGCAGCGCCGCAAGCGTCGCGAATACATCTACTGCGGATCGCTCTATGTGGCGCAGCAGAAGCTCGATATCAAGAACTGGCGCGACAGCCAGCAGTCGCCCGGCTTCCTCGCGCCCGAACGCGCCTGGATGGACGAGATCGTCGGCACCATGGGCTACGTCGATGCCCTGCGTGAAGTCAGCCGTGAAGGTGACCAGTACAGCTGGTGGCCGGACAACGAGCAGGCCGAGATGCTGAATCTGGGTTGGCGCTTCGACTATCAGATCCTGACGCCAGGCCTGCGCCGCTTCGTGCGCAGTGCCCGTCTGCCACGCCAGCCGCGCTTCTCGCAGCACGCACCGCTGATCGTGGATTACGACTGGACCCTGACTATCTGATACCAGACAGACAGCGAACACGAAAAAGCCGACATCGAAGTCGGCTTTTTGCGTTGCTCGCGTGTGGCGTTACTTAATAAAACGCAACGTGAACGGATAGCGATAATTCAGCCCGTTGTTGGCCTTCACTCCGGCAATAACCGTGAGTATGAACGCGCCCAGGCATACCAGCATGAACAGAGCGATGCCGATGACCACGAACATCAACATTATGCAGACCAGGCCTGCAATCGCAGCGGTAATCTGAAAATTCAGCGCTTCCTTGCCTTGCGAGTCGATAAACGGGTCCGACTCTCTTTTCATTTGCCAGAAAATCAGTGGCGCAAGCAGATTACCGAAGGGAAATACCAGCCCGATGAGGGCAGACAAATGACAGAACATCGCCCATTGGCAGACTTCCCTGCTGGGCTTGTACAAGGGCTGCAGACTGTCATTCATCATTAGTGCTCCTTTATATCAATCGGCCAGCGCGGCACGCTGCAATTCAAACAACTCGGTCATACCCTTTTGCGCCAGCGCGAGCATCGCGTTCAGCTCTTCAGGCTGGAATGGCGCGCCTTCAGCGGTACCCTGAACTTCAATGAAACCGCCTGCACTGGTCATGACCACGTTCAGGTCGGTTTCAGCAGCCGAGTCTTCGAGGTAGTCCAGGTCGAGCACCGGCTCACCCTGATACATGCCGACCGAAACGGCCGCGATCATCTGCTTGAGCGGGTCGCCGCCTTTCAGGCCGCCGCGCTTCTTGATCACCTTCAGCGCATCTGCCAGAGCAACCATCGCACCGGTAATAGAAGCTGTACGAGTACCACCGTCAGCCTGAATGACATCGCAATCGACGTACAGGGTGACGTCACCCAGCTTGGACATGTCCAGCGCAGCGCGCAGCGAACGACCGATCAGGCGCTGGATTTCGAGTGTGCGACCACCCTGCTTGCCGCGGCTGGCTTCGCGCTGGTTACGCTCGCCAGTGGCGCGTGGCAGCATGCCATATTCGGCAGTCAGCCAACCCTGGCCCTGCCCCTTGAGAAAGCGTGGTACGCCGTTTTCGACGCTGACGGTGCAAATCACCTTGGTATCACCAAACTCGACCAGTACAGAACCCTCGGCGTGTTTGGTGTAGTTGCGGGTGATGCGGATCGAGCGGAGCTGATCGGCGGCGCGACCACTTGGACGTTTCATCTGGGATACCTGTACTGAGACGGAAAACTGCTGGGCATTATAGAGGCCACAGCTGCCGCTGGGCATCTCTAAAAGCCGTCAATGCCGATCCAGCGCAAACAGAAGGCCCTGGATCAAGGCTTTCGACGCGCCGATGCCGGGTAAAACAACGCCTTGCGTCACTTGTCACACTGTCGGATTGGGAGCCTGCGCCGCACTGCGCTACAATCCTGCGCCTCTGCAGCCAGCCGGCTTTCACGACGCCCATGACCGCCACTTCTGCGCGCTCATGAACCGAACCACGCTTTGAAAGCGAACCAAGAGGTATTTCCCATGGTGCACAGCATGACTGCCTTTGCCCGAGTAGAGCGGGCCGGTGCCCAGGGCACACTGAGCTGGGAACTGCGCTCGGTCAACCACCGCTATCTCGAGCCGCACCTGCGCCTGCCGGAGTCGTTCCGCGACCTGGAAGGCGCGATTCGCGAAGCGCTGCGGCAGGGCCTGTCGCGCGGCAAGGTCGAATGCACACTGCGCTTTGTCGAGGAAACCGCCGGCAAGCCGCTGCAGGTGGATCTTGAACGCGCAGGCCAATTGATCGCCGCAGCCGAGTCGGTTGCCGGCTTGATCAAACAGCCTGCTGCATTGAACCCGCTCGAGGTGCTGGCATGGCCGGGCGTGCTGGTCGCCGATGCCAGCGATCCGCAGGTATTGAACAGCGAGGCCCTGAAGCTGTTCAATGATGCGCTGACCGAATTGAAAAGCGGGCGTGGGCGCGAAGGCGCAGACCTGGCCCGGCTGCTCGACGAACGCTTGTCCTCCATCGTCGAAGAAGTCGCCACCTTGCGCACACTGGTGCCGCAGATGCTCGCAGCCCAGCGTCAGAAGGTGCTGGATCGCTTTGCCGACATGAAAGCCGAACTAGACCCCCAGCGTCTGGAACAGGAAATGGTCCTGCTGGCACAGAAAAGCGATGTCGCCGAAGAACTGGACCGCCTCAGCACACACGTCACCGAAGTGCGTCGCGTACTCAAGGCTGGCGGCCAGGCAGGACGCCGCCTTGATTTCCTGATGCAAGAGCTTAACCGCGAAGCGAATACACTGGGCTCCAAGGCCTTCGACCCACGCAGCACGCAGGCTGCCGTCAACCTCAAAGTGTTGATCGAGCAAATGCGTGAGCAAGTGCAGAATATTGAGTAAGGCTGAACCTGACATGACCCATATCACTGGCACCCTGTACATCATTTCCGCTCCGTCCGGCGCGGGCAAGACCAGCCTGGTCAAGGCGTTGATGGACGCTCAGCAAGAGCCTCAGCACGGCGCGCAGGCAAAGATTCGCGTCTCTGTTTCGCACACCACGCGCGCCATGCGTCCCGGCGAGGTGGACGGCGTGAACTACAACTTCGTCGATCGTGCCACGTTCCTGAGCATGATCGAGCACGGCGACTTTCTCGAGCAGGCCGAGGTCTTCGGCAATCTGTACGGCACGTCGCAGAGCCACCTGCAGCAGACGCTGGACGAAGGCCACGACCTGATTCTGGAAATCGACTGGCAGGGAGCTCGTCAAGTGCGCGCGCAGATGCCGCAGGCCCGCTCCATCTTCATTTTGCCGCCGACCCAGCAGGCCTTGCGCCAGCGCCTGACAAATCGCGGCCAGGACAGCGACGAGATCATCGAAGCCCGGATGCGTGAAGCGGTCAGCGAAATGAGCCACTACAACGAGTACGAGTACGTGGTGGTCAATGACGATTTCGCCGGTGCGCTGGAAGACCTCAAGGCGATTTTCCGCGCCAATCGCCTGACTCAACAGCATCAGCAAGAGCAATACAGCGAGCTTTTTCAGGAGTTGCTGGCTTGATCGAACCGTTTCCAGGCATCAGGCAACAGGTTAAAAGCATGCCGTTGGTGGCATGCCGCTTGATGACTGGTGCTGTCCGCTTGTAAACTACCGAGTCCGCTCGCCCATCAGGGCATCGCGCATCCGCATTTGCTACGAGGAATACCCATGGCCCGCGTAACCGTTGAAGACTGCCTAGAACACGTGGATAACCGCTTTGAGCTGGTCATGCTCTCTACCAAGCGTGCCCGTCAACTGGCAACCGGCGGCAAAGAACCAAAGCTGGCCTGGGAAAACGACAAGCCTACCGTTATGGCCCTGCGTGAAATCGCGGCTGGCGTGATGGATTACTCTGTAATCGCAGAAGCTGAAATCGTTGAAGATGAACCATTGTTCGCAGCGTTCGAGGACGAGTCCAACGAGGCCGTCTAAGCCTATGCCAGGTCGACGTAGTACGGCGCAGGGTAAAAGCCATTGGCAAGGGGTAGCGCCTTGCCGAGCATAGACGCCCTCGCCGACAGACTGTCGGCCTACCTCGGCAAGGACCAGGTCAATCTGGTCCGCCGAGCGTATTTCTACGCCGAACAAGCCCACGATGGCCAGCGCCGTCGCAGTGGTGAAGCCTACGTCACTCATCCTCTTGCGGTGGCGAATATTCTTGCCGACATGCACATGGACCATCAGAGCCTGATGGCTGCGATGCTGCATGACGTTATCGAAGACACCGGGATTGCCAAGGAAGCGCTCAGCGCTCAGTTTGGCGAGACCGTCGCGGAACTGGTCGACGGGGTCAGCAAACTGACCCAGATGAACTTCGAGACCAAGGCCGAAGCCCAGGCGGAAAACTTCCAGAAAATGGCCATGGCCATGGCGCGCGACATTCGCGTCATCCTGGTCAAGCTCGCCGATCGCCTGCACAACATGCGCACGCTAGAAGTCCTGTCCGGCGAAAAGCGTCGGCGCATCGCCAAGGAAACCCTCGAAATCTATGCCCCCATCGCCAATCGGCTGGGCATGCACAGTGTGCGCATCGAATTCGAAGACCTGGGCTTCAAGGCGATGTACCCGATGCGCTCCTCGCGAATCAACCAGGCGGTCAAGCGCGCCAGGGGCAATCGCAAGGAACTGGTCAACAAGATCGAAGAGTCCCTGAGTCATTGCTTGGCCGTCGATGGTATCGAAGGCGACGTCAGTGGGCGGCAGAAGCATTTGTATGGCATCTACAAGAAGATGCGCGGCAAGCGTCGCGCCTTCAACGAAATCATGGATGTCTACGCGTTCCGAATCATCGTCGACAAGGTCGACACCTGCTATCGCGTGCTCGGCGCTGTACATAATTTGTACAAGCCGCTGCCCGGTCGCTTCAAGGATTACATCGCGATCCCCAAGGCCAACGGCTATCAGTCTCTGCATACGACCTTGTTCGGCATGCACGGCGTGCCTATCGAGATCCAGATTCGCACCCGCGAAATGGAAGAAATGGCCAACAACGGCATCGCGGCACACTGGCTGTACAAATCCAGTGATGACGAGCAGCCCAAGGGCACTCACGCCCGAGCCCGACAGTGGGTCAAGGGCGTGCTGGAAATGCAGCAGCGTGCCGGCAACTCTCTGGAGTTCATCGAAAGCGTCAAGATCGACCTGTTCCCGGACGAGGTCTACGTCTTCACGCCCAAAGGCCGAATCATGGAGCTGCCCAAAGGCTCCACAGCGGTGGATTTCGCCTACGCGGTGCACACCGATGTCGGCAACAGCTGCATTGCCTGCCGGATCAACCGCCGACTGGCACCACTCTCCGAACCGCTGCAGAGCGGCTCGACCGTCGAGATTGTCAGCGCTCCCGGCGCACGTCCGAATCCGGCCTGGCTGAACTTCGTCGTCACCGGCAAGGCGCGCACGCACATTCGTCACGCGCTCAAACTGCAACGCCGCTCCGAGTCGATCAATCTGGGCGAGCGCCTGCTGAACAAGGTCCTCAACGGCTTTGAATGCAGCCTCGACAAGATCGGCCAGGAACGCATTCAACTGGTGCTCAACGAATACCGGGTTGAAGTGCTGGAAGACCTGCTCGAAGACATCGGCCTGGGTAATCGCATGGCTTATGTCGTTGCCCGCCGCCTGCTGGGCGAAGGCGATCAGTTGCCGAGCCCGGAAGGTCCGCTGGCGATTCGTGGCACCGAAGGTCTGGTGCTCAGCTACGCGAAATGCTGTACGCCAATTCCGGGCGACCCGATTGTCGGCCACCTGTCTGCAGGCAAGGGCATGGTTGTGCACCTCGACAACTGCCGCAACATCAGCGAAATCCGCCACAACCCGGAAAAATGCATCCAGCTGTCCTGGGCCAAGGACGTGACGGGCGAATTCAACGTCGAGCTGCGTGTCGAACTCGAGCATCAGCGCGGCCTGATCGCGCTGCTGGCCAGCAGCGTCAATGCGGCGGACGGCAATATCGAAAAAATCAGCATGGACGAACGCGATGGTCGCATCAGCGTGGTCCAACTGGTGGTCAGCGTGCACGACCGTGTGCACCTGGCTCGTGTGATCAAGAAACTGCGCGCCCTGACCGGTGTCACACGCATCACCCGGATGCGCGCGTAGGCCATCCCACTATCAGGAGTTCTCATGACCAAGACTGTCATCACCAGCGATAAAGCCCCTGCGGCCATTGGCCCTTATTCACAGGCCATCAAAGCTGGCAATACCGTCTACATGTCCGGACAGATCCCGCTGGACCCGAGCACCATGGAACTGGTCGAGGGTATCGAAGCCCAGATCACGCAGGTTTTCGAAAACCTGAAGTCGGTTGCCGAAGCGGCGGGCGGATCCTTCAAGGACATCGTCAAACTGAACATCTTTCTGACCGACCTGGGCCACTTCGCCAAGGTCAACGAGCTCATGAGCACCTACTTCACTCAGCCTTATCCGGCCCGTGCAGCCATCGGCGTTGCGGCCTTGCCGCGTGGCGCCCAGGTTGAAATGGACGCGATTCTCGTCATCGAATAAATCCCCGACGGAGCGTGCCTTGCGCTCCGTTCTCCCTGAAGGAAGGAATCCGTTATGCGCTCCGCGCTCGCCATCTCGCTGCTCGCCGTCATTCTGGGCGGCTGCGCCAGCCACGCCGACCGCAATCCGGACGGCACCTGGATCAACCAGACCGCCATCGACGCCGCCGTCAAGCAAGGCAACTTGCGTCAGGCCCTGCTCGCCAACGGTCCCAATCTGGAGTGGAAAATCAACTCCAAGGCCAATCAGGCCATTTACTCCAATGGCTTCGAGCTGGGCGAAGGCAAGATTGTCAGCGCTGCGGAAGGCAAGCTGCACATCGACTTCTACGGCAACTTCTTCGAAGACCTGAGCGTCAAGGGTGACGAACTGGTCCAGGCGGCCAGCGAATCGGGTCCTGAACAGCACTTCCAGAAACCCGAAGATCCGGCCCCGGATGGCGCTCAGCCAGGCAGCAGCTTCGAGAAAGCCCTGTATGGCGCGTACATGGGCGGCAAATGGACGGTCGTCGAGGGCGATGGTCAGGGCAGTACCGTGCAATTCATGCCTGATGGCAGTGTGCAGGGGCTTCCGGAAAACGATCGTTACGCGCTCTGCCTGGCAGGCGATTGTGCAGCCATGAGCGGCGAATACGACAGCATGTGGCTGGAGAAAGCCGAGAAAGGCAACCCGTGGATCTTCGCCCGCAAAGGCAAGCAGCTGGAGATATTCCAGGCTGTGAACAACGCCGGTGCGGACCAGATGCCCGAGCTGCGTCCAGGCCCACGTCGCTGGTTGCTCGAACAGCAATAAGCGATTCAGGTATCAGGAGCGCCTTTCACGGCGCTCCTGATCGACCTCTATTTTAGCCCAGCAAAGCCGCATAACCTGCTTTATAGTCAGGGTAAATCGGCGACCATCCTAATGCCCGCGCCCTGGCATTGCTGCAACGCTTGCTGCCCACGCGCTGCACGCTGGCCTCCTCCGACCATTCGGTCACCCCCAGATACTCACGTATCCACGCCACCACATCGGCCAGCGCGGCCGGATCGTCATCGACGCCCAGATAGCAACTCTCCAGCGCCACGCCGCGCTGATCCGCCAGTAGCAGGTGTTCCAGCAAGCCGGCCGCATCGTCGGCATGAATGCGATTGGCGTAGACCGGCGGATCGATCCTCACGCTGTGCCCCTGGCGGACCCGGTTCGACAGGTCACTGCGACCCGGGCCGTAAATACCGGTCAGTCTCACCGCCGTGGCCGGCAGCCCGCTGTTCAGGGCGACCTGCTCGGCTTCCAGCATCACGGTGCCGGTGTAGTTGGTGGGCTCGGTGGCGGAGGTTTCATCCACCCATTCCCCATTCTGCTGACCGTAAACACCGCTGCTTGAAACGAAGATCAAGCGCTTTGGCCGCTGCCCGGTCTGCTCGAGCCAGCTCAACACATTGCGCAGCCCCTCAACGTAAGCCATCCGGTAACCCGCTTCGTCACGTTGCGAGGGGGTCGCGCAATACACCACATAGTCCAGTGCCGCAGCAGGCCATTGGGCAGGCTTTTGCGTCTCGAACAGATCGCCCGCCACACCGTGAACACCGGCAGGAAGCTCGGAAACAGTGCGCCGCAGCCCATGCACGGTCCAGCCGTGAGGCAGCAGGCGAGTAGCGAGTCGCGCACCAATGTCGCCACAGCCGGCGATCAGAAGCGAAGGAGCAGTCATTCGGTCTCTCCAGAAAAGGCGGTGTCAGTATCGTTAAAAACGCTCATCGACAGGCAAGCGTTCGGGCGAATATGTAAAAAAAGATACTGTATTACTTTTGTTAACAAGAACGATTTGCAATAATGCCAGTCCGTTCGTTCCCCATAGGCGTCGACAGTACCGAGCGACGCACTGGAACCCTCCCCTATTTTCCTCTCAGGTCCGGCCAGCATGAAACGCATTCAATCAATCGCTTCGCCTACCCAGATGCCTCGCCTGCCTCGTGCATGGCGCAGTATCGCAGCCCTTGTCTTGAGCCTGATGTTCGTCCCCATGGCACTCGCGGATCAATCGGCTCCGACCGCTGCCCCTGCGACATCCACCGCACCTGCAGCGACGGCACCTGCCGCACCTGACGCTGCAGCCCCCGTGCAGGCCATGGAGCCCGCCGCCGAAGACAACAGCCTGGGCATGGCGCATGACCTGTCGCCGTGGGGCATGTATCAGAATGCCGACGTCGTGGTCAAAGCAGTCATGATCGGTCTGGCCATCGCCTCGATCATTACGTGGACCATCTGGATCTCCAAGGGTTTCGAACTGCTGGGCGCCAAGCGCCGGTTGCGCGGTGAAATCGTCAACCTGAAAAAAGCCCGCTCCCTGACTGAAGCAAGCGCCACCGCCAGCAAGGAAGGCACCCTCGCGCACCTGCTGGTGCACGACGCCCTCGAAGAGATGCGCCTGTCGGCCAACAGCCGTGAGCGCGAAGGGATCAAGGAGCGTGTCAGCTTCCGTCTCGAGCGTCTGGTCGCCGCCTGTGGCCGCAACATGAGCATGGGCACCGGCGTACTGGCAACCATCGGTTCGACTGCGCCGTTCGTGGGTCTGTTCGGTACGGTATGGGGCATCATGAACAGCTTCATCGGCATCGCCAAGACCCAGACCACCAACCTCGCCGTGGTCGCCCCCGGCATCGCCGAAGCCCTGCTGGCCACAGCGCTGGGCCTGGTCGCTGCGATCCCTGCGGTAGTGATTTACAACGTATTCGCCCGCTCCATCGCCGGTTACAAGGCTCAGGTGTCCGATGCCTCGGCGCACGTCCTGCTGCTGGTCAGCCGCGACCTGGATCATCTGCCAGAGCCGTCCGAGCGCAATCAACAACAACCGCACATGGTCAAGGTGGGCTAACACGTGGGCCTGCATCTTAACGAAGGCGGCGACGATCTCGCCGAGAACCATGAAATCAACGTGACGCCGTTCATCGACGTCATGCTGGTGCTGCTGATCATCTTCATGGTGGCTGCGCCGCTGGCGACCGTGGACATCAAGGTCGACCTGCCAGCGTCTACCGCCACACCGCAGCCCAGACCCGAGAAGCCGATCTTTCTCAGCGTTAAAACCGACAAGAGCCTTTATCTGGGCGAAGAGAAGGTTGCCCGCGAGCAGATCGGTCAGGTGCTGGACGCCCGCACCAAGGGCAAGAAAGACACCACGATCTTCTTCCAGGCCGACAAGGGCGTGGATTACGGTGATCTGATGGACGTCATGAACACGCTTCGGGGTGCGGGTTACCTGAAGGTCGGTCTGGTAGGTCTTGAGACGGCTGGTAAGAAATGATCAGTACGCGCCAAAAACTGACGCGCTATAGCGGTAGTCTGTTGTTGGTGCTGGCCGTGCACGCCATCGCAATCATCATCGCCGTTCGCTGGCCCGCCTCTCAGGCGATCGAGCTACCACCGGCAGCCATGATGGTCGAGCTTGCGCCTCTGCCCGAGCCCGCGCCGCCACCACCACCGAAGGTCGTTCAGCCGCCTCCGCCGCCAGCCCCGGAAGAGCCGACACCGGTACCGGAAGTCGTGCAGGCGCCGAAGCCGGAAATCGTGGTGCCCAAGAAGGTAGAGAAGCCCAAGCCCAAACCGCAGCCGCCAAAGCCGCAGAAGAAGCCTGAGCCGCCCAAGGAAAAGCCTGCCGACGAAAAGCCGGTCGATACACCGCCGACCACGGCGCAACCGGAAAAACCGGCTGCACCCAAGCCTGCTCCTGCGCCTTCGCCACCCAGCAATGCATTGCCAAGCTGGCAGGGTGATCTGCTGAGTCACTTGGGCAAGTACAAGAAGTATCCCGAAGATGCGCGTCGTCGCGGCATGCAGGGTGTTGCTCGCTTGCGCTTCGTGGTGGACGCTGACGGCAACGTGCTTTCCTACTCGATTGCCAACAGTTCAGGCAGCCCGGCACTGGATCGAGCGACCATGGAAATGATCCGTCGCGCTCAACCGTTGCCCAAGCCGCCCAAGGAAATCCTCAACAACGGCACCATTGAAATCCTCGCACCGTTCGTTTATTCACTGGATAAACGCTGAATTGTACTTTTGTTACCCATAAGTACTTCTGATAACGTGCGTCTATCGATCGCACCCGCTATGCTGGGGTCGCAACTTCATGGACGCACGTTATGACTCTTACAGAATTGCGCTACATCGTTACGCTCGCCCAGGAGCAGCACTTTGGCCATGCGGCGGAACGCTGCCATGTCAGCCAGCCAACGCTGTCGGTGGGTGTCAAAAAACTCGAAGACGAACTCGGTGTGCTCATTTTCGAGCGCAGCAAGAGCGCTGTGCGCCTGACACCGGTCGGTGAAGGCATCGTTGCGCAGGCACAGAAAGTGCTGGAGCAGGCCCAGGGTATCCGCGAGCTGGCCCAGGCCGGCAAGAACCAGCTGACTGCCCCGCTGAAAGTCGGCGCGATCTATACCGTCGGCCCCTACCTGTTTCCTCACCTGATCCCACAACTGCACCGGGTCGCTCCGCAGATGCCGTTGTACATCGAAGAAAACTTCACGCATGTGCTGCGCGACAAGCTGCGCAACGGTGAGCTGGATGCCGTCATCATCGCCTTGCCGTTCAACGAAGCCGACGTGCTGACCCTGCCGCTTTACGACGAACCGTTTTCCGTCCTGATGCCGGCCGACCACCCCTGGACTCAGAAAGAGACCATCGATGCCTCGGCGCTCAACGACAAGAGCCTGCTATTGCTGGGCGAAGGTCACTGCTTCCGTGATCAGGTCCTGGAAGCCTGCCCGACGCTGGGCAAAGGCAACGAAGGTTCCAAGCACACCACGGTAGAGTCCAGCTCGCTGGAAACCATTCGGCACATGGTCGCCTCCGGGCTGGGCATTTCGATCCTGCCGCTGTCGGCAGTCGACAGCCATCACTACGCGCCCGGCGTGATCGAAGTCCGCCCGCTGACGCCGCCCGTGCCTTTCCGCACGGTCGCCATCGCCTGGCGTGCAAGCTTCCCGAGACCCAAAGCCATCGAAATCCTCGCTGACTCTGCACGTCTGTGCTCGGTGGCACGTCCGAAAACAGTCGCTAGCTAGGCAGAACAGAAATGAGCGAGCTTTCCAGGGTCTCGGTCACGGCGCTCAAGGGTGTCGGCGAAGCGATGGCAGAAAAGCTGGCCAAGGTCGGGCTGGAAACCCTGCAGGACGTGCTGTTCCATCTGCCGCTGCGTTATCAGGACCGCACGCGCATCGTACCGATCGGTGCGTTGCGTCCTGGTCAGGATGCCGTTATCGAAGGCGTGGTCAGCGGTGCCGATGTGGTGATGGGCAAGCGTCGCAGCCTGCTGGTACGGCTGGGCGACGGCACCGGGGTCGTCAGCCTGCGCTTCTATCACTTCAGCAATGCCCAGAAAGAAAGCATGAAGCGTGGCACGCACCTGCGTTGCTTCGGCGAAGCGCGTCCCGGAGCTTCCGGACTGGAAATTTATCACCCGGAATATCGGGCGATTACCGGTGATGAGCCCGCGCCCGTCGAACAGACCCTCACGCCGATCTATCCGACGACCGAAGGCCTGACCCAACAGCGTCTGCGCCAGCTGTGCCAGCAGAGCCTGGCGATGCTCGGCCCCAAAAGCCTGCCGGACTGGCTGCCTGAAGAGCTGGCCCGCGATTATCAGCTGGCCCCGCTGGATGACGCGATCCGCTACCTGCATCACCCACCAGCCGATGCCGACGTGGAGGAGCTGGCCCTCGGGCATCACTGGGCGCAACACCGGCTGGCTTTCGAAGAACTGCTGACCCACCAGCTTTCCCAGCAGCGCCTGCGCGAAAGCCTGCGTTCACAGCGCGCACCGGCATTGCCCGTTGCGAAAAAACTGCCGAAACAGTTTCTCGCCAACCTTGGCTTTGCCCCCACCGGCGCGCAGCAGCGTGTCGGCAAGGAAGTGGCCTATGACCTGAGCCAGCCTGAGCCGATGCTGCGGCTGATTCAGGGCGATGTGGGCTCGGGCAAGACCGTGGTTGCCGCGCTGGCTGCCTTGCAAGCGCTGGAAGCGGGTTATCAAGTGGCGCTGATGGCGCCCACCGAGATTCTCGCCGAGCAGCACTACATCAACTTTCAGCGCTGGCTCGAGCCCTTGGGCGTGGGTGTGGCATGGCTGGCGGGCAAGCTCAAAGGCAAGGCACGCGTCGCGTCTCTGGAGCAGATCGCCAGCGGCACACCCATGGTGGTCGGCACCCATGCGCTGTTTCAGGACGAAGTGCAGTTCAAGAACCTGGCGCTGGTGATCATCGACGAGCAGCACCGCTTCGGCGTTCAGCAACGCCTGGCGCTGCGCAAAAAGGGCGTTGGCGGTCTGATGTGCCCGCATCAGTTGATCATGACCGCTACACCGATCCCGCGCACGCTGGCCATGAGTGCCTACGCCGACCTGGACACTTCGATCCTCGACGAACTGCCACCCGGGCGGACGCCGGTCAATACCGTGCTGGTTGCCGACAGCCGCCGCCTGGAAGTCGTGGAGCGGGTGCGCGCCGCCTGCGCAGAAGGTCGCCAGGCTTACTGGGTATGCACGCTGATCGAGGAATCCGAAGAGCTGACCTGCAAGGCTGCCGAAACCACTTACGAAGAATTGAGCAGTGCGCTGGGTGACGTGCGCGTCGGGCTGATTCACGGGCGCATGAAGCCCGCAGAAAAAGCCGCGATCATGGCCGAGTTCAAGCAGGGTGCGCTGCAATTGCTGGTGGCAACGACGGTCATCGAAGTCGGTGTCGACGTGCCGAACTCCAGCCTGATGATCATCGAGAACCCCGAACGTCTTGGCCTGGCGCAATTGCACCAGTTGCGCGGCCGCGTCGGGCGCGGCAGCGCAGTGAGCCATTGTGTGCTGCTCTACCATCCGCCTCTTTCACAGATCGGACGGCAGCGGCTGGGCATCATGCGCGAAACCAACGATGGTTTCGTCATCGCCGAAAAAGACCTCGAACTGCGTGGCCCCGGTGAAATGCTCGGTACCCGACAAACGGGCCTTCTGCAATTCAAGGTCGCCGATCTGATGCGCGACGCAGACCTGCTACCGGCCGTACGCGACGCGGCTCAGGCCCTGCTGGAGCGCTGGCCGCAACACGTCAGCCCGCTACTCGACAGGTGGCTGCGTCATGGCCAGCAGTATGGCCAGGTGTGATTCAGACTACGCTTTGTAAACCGCGTGCGACCCAAATCGAATAACGTGGTTATACTTCAGAAAATGTAGGAATTTGGACATAGCTCATGACAGAAGTCGCTCACGTCAATGATCCGCACCATGCGCCGTCGGTAATCCGGCAGTTGCTTGAAAAATTGGCTATCAGCTACAACGAAGTCGTGGACGAAAAAAACCTCCCTCCAGCGCGCAAGGTGCAGGCTGTGCTGGTCGAGGATGCTGTCGGTGCGTTGCTTATCCTGTTTCCGCAAAGCCAGTTGCTCGACCTCTCCCGCATCACCGAGCTGACCGGCCGCCAACTGACCGCAGTGCCGCACGAGCGACTGGAACGCATGCTGACCAAGCACAACCTGCGCGTACTGCCAGGTCTTCCGGCGCTGACCAGCTCACCCTGCCTTTACGACGAACGCCTGCTTCAGGAGCCAACCTTGTTGGTGGGTTCGGGTGAACCCGGTGTTCTGCTGGAAATCAGCAGCGAGGACTTCAAGGGCATGCTGAGCAAGGCCAGTGCGGCGCACTTCGGTCAGTCGGTGGCGGCGATCCGGCCGAACCTCGATCGTCCTGACGACGATCCTGCAGAAATCACCCAGGCCATGCATGCCTTCACGGCGCGCCGCATCCAGCAGCGTCTGGAAGCGACTCTGGAGATTCCGCCGCTGGCTGGCACTGCGCAGAAAATCATCAAACTGCGCGTCGACCCCGATGCAACCATCGATGACATCACCGGCGTCGTCGAAACCGATCCTGCGCTGGCCGCTCAGGTCGTCAGCTGGGCCGCTTCGCCGTATTACGCGTCGACCGGCAAGATTCGTTCGGTCGAAGACGCAATCGTCCGTGTACTGGGCTTTGATCTGGTGATCAATCTGGCGCTGGGCCTCGCACTGGGCAAAACCCTGAGCCTGCCCAAGGATCAGCCACAACAGACCACGCCATACTGGCAGCAATCGATTTACACCGCCGCCGTCATCGAAGGCCTGACCCGCGCCATTCCGCGCGCCAGCCGGCCGGAAGGTGGCCTGAGCTACCTCGCCGGTTTGCTGCACAACTTCGGTTACCTGCTGCTGGCACACGTGTTTCCACCGCACTTCACCCTGATTTGCCGTCAGCTGGAAGTGAACCCGCATTTGCACCACAGCTTTATCGAGCAGCATCTGCTGGGCATCAGCCGCGAGCAGATCGGGGCCTGGCTGATGCGCTATTGGGACATGCCGGATGAGCTCGCCATCGCATTGCGCTTCCAGCACGACCCGCACTACAAGGGTGAGCATCACGTCTATGCCAACCTGGTCTATCTGGCGGTGCGCCTGCTGCGAGCCAACGGTATTGGCTCAGGTCCCGAACAGGATATCCCGGACGAATTGTTCGAACGCCTGGGCCTGACTCGCGACAAGGCCAACGAATCGGTGAAAAAAGTGCTCGAGGCAGAAGTGCTGCTGCGCGAACTGGCGTCGCAGTTCAGCAAGTAACCTACGGATCCAGTACGCGAATAGTGCCTACGGCTCCCGCCCAGGCACTGTCCCCTCAAACCTCAGAAGGGCTCGCCTTCAACCCCTGGCAGGTGCTCATCAAGACGCAGCCAGGGAAGCCGGTTCTCTATCCAGATGTGTCGAGAGGGCGCGGCCAGCTCCGGTCGGTCAAGCGTCGCAATGGTGACGTCGATGTCGTCCGGGCTGTTGCGCGTGAACAACGCCAGGTGAGCGCCGCACTTGCCGCAGAAATAGCGCACGCAACTGGGTGAGGAGTCATACGTGCAAGGGCTGCCGGTCAGCCACTTGAACGAAGCCAGCGGCACGCTTATCCAGGTCACGACCGTCGCACCCGAAGTGCGTCGGCAGATCGAACAGTGGCAATGAGCGATGTCGCGCAACGGCGCATCGAACTGGTAACGCAGCCCGCCGCAATGGCAGCCACCCGAGTGTATCTCGCTCATCCGTGCCTCTCCTGTGCATGCCTATAACCCCTTTGACAATAAAATTCCCGCAACTGGCGAATGAAAGGTCGGTGAAAGCTTGGACAATTAGCATCAGCCCACTTCCGGCAAAAAGACCGGTTAGCCAGGAACGGACTCCAAGGTGTTTCAGGCCCAATTAACAACAATAATGGTGATTCCGATGCTTGCTGACTTCTCGTTCCACACTCTCCTTGCGCCCCCACTCCACGTACCGATCTGCTGAGCTGATTCGTTCATTTCGCGTTCTGTAGCCGTATTACGTCTGGAGTATTCCCATGCTGACTTTCCTTGGCTTTGCCATGGTTATTGCGTTCATGTACCTGATCATGAGCAAGCGCCTGACTGCGCTGATCGCCCTGATCCTGGTGCCGATCATCTTCGCCCTGTTCGGTGGCTTCGCGTCGCAGATCGGCCCGATGATGCTGGCAGGTATCACCAAGCTGGCGCCGACCGGCGTGATGCTGATGTTCGCCATTCTGTACTTTGCGCTGATGATCGACTCCGGTCTGTTCGACCCAGCCGTGCGCAAGATCCTGAAAATGGTCAAGGGCGACCCGATGCGCATTTCGGTCGGTACCGCCGTGCTGGCGCTGGTGGTGTCCCTCGACGGTGACGGCGCCACCACCTACATGATCTGCGTTGCCGCCATGCTGCCGCTGTACAGCCGCATCGGCATGAGCCCGCGCATCATGGCCGGCCTGATCATTCTGGCCGGCGGCGTGATGAACATGACCCCTTGGGGCGGCCCGACCGCTCGTGCGGCAAGTGCCCTGCACGTCGATGCCTCCGACATCTTCGTACCGATGATCCCCGCCATGCTGGCAGGTGTGATTGCGATCCTGGCGATTGCCTACTTCTACGGCAAACGCGAGCGTGCCCGTCTGGGTGAACTGCACCTGCAGGGTGATGAAGTCGACCACAGCGAAATCAGCGTCTCACAATTTCCTGACGCGCGCCGTCCAAAGCTGATCTGGTTCAACGCTGCCCTGACCCTGACCCTGATGGTCGCCCTGATCATGGGCCTGCTGCCACTGCCGGTCCTGTTCATGATCGCGTTCAGTATCGCGATGATCATCAACTACCCGAACCTGCAGGACCAGAAGGACCGCGTATCGGCCCACGCCGGTAGCGTGCTGGCGGTGGTCGGCCTGATCTTCGCTGCGGGTATCTTCACCGGCATCCTGTCCGGCACCGGCATGGTCGACGCGATGTCGAAAAGCCTGCTGGCAGTGATCCCGGATGCGCTGGGCCCGTACCTCGCCGTGATCACCGCGCTGGTGAGCATGCCGTTCACCTTCTTCATGTCCAACGACGCGTTCTACTACGGCGTACTGCCAGTGCTGTCCGAAGCCGCTGCCCACTACGGCATCAGCCCGGTGGAAATGGCCCGCGCCTCGATCGTCGGTCAGCCGGTCCACCTGCTCAGCCCGCTGGTGCCTTCGACCTACCTGCTGGTGGCTCTGGCCGGTATCGAGTTCGGTGACCACCAGCGCTTCACCCTGAAATGGGCGATTCTGGTGTGCATGTGCATCCTGGTTGCCGCGCTGCTGATGGGTATCTTCCCGTTCTATAGCAGCATGTAAGCTTCTTTAGCGGCCCACAAGGCTCGCCGTCGACTTGATCGTTGACGGCGAGTTTTTGCGTTTGCGGCCATCAATTGGTTGAAGGCCGATACTGCAAGGCTTCGGCCAGATGGCTACGGTTGATCGCGTCCACCTGCTCCAGATCCGCCAAAGTCCGCGCCACCTTCAGCAATCGATGCGCCGAGCGTAACGACAGGGTCAGACGCTCGCACGCCGTCTCCAGCCAGCTTTCATCGACACTGGACAGCGCGCAGTACTCGCGCAGCCCCGGCAGATCGAGAAACGCATTGGCGCAGCCCTGACGACGTTGCTGGCGGTCTCTCGCCTCAGCGACCACGGCTGCGGCACTGGCAGTGTTTTCACTGGTGGTCGGGTCCGGGTTGAGGGCGGTGGCTTCGCGGGCGACGGTCAGGTGCAGGTCGATCCGGTCCAGCAGCGGCCCGGACAACTTGTTGCGATAGCGCTGCACCTGCTCGGTGGAACATCGGCAGCGCCCGGTCGGCTCACCTAGATAGCCACAGGGGCACGGGTTCATCGCCGCCACCAACTGGAACCTCGCCGGAAAGCGCACTCGATCCCGCGCCCGGGAAATCACGATATGCCCGGACTCCAGCGGCTCACGCAAAACCTCCAGCACGCGGCGATCGAACTCCGGCAGTTCATCAAGGAATAGAACGCCGTGATGCGCCAACGTGATCTCGCCAGGTTGCGGACGACTGCCACCGCCCACCAACGCCGGCCCGGACGCCGAGTGATGCGGCTGGCGAAACGGCCGCTGCGGCCAACTGGTCAGCGGCACCTGGCTGGCGACAGACTGAATCGCCGCCACTTCAAGCGCTTCGTGCTCGTCCAGCGGCGGCAACAAACCCGGCAGGCGGCTGGCAAGCAGCGTCTTGCCGGTGCCGGGCGGCCCGCTGAACAGCAGGTTATGCGCCCCGGCAGCGGCAATCACCAGCGCACGTTTTGCGGCGGTCTGGCCCTGTACTTCGCTGAGGTCCGGATACGGCTTGGGCTGATGCAGCAAACCGCCGGACTGATACGGCGCAATCACCGTGCGCCCGTTGAAATGCGCGACCAGCTCCAGCAAGTGGCTCACCGCAATCACCCGCAGCCCCGACGCCAGGCACGCTTCCTCAGCGTTAACCGCCGGGATGATCAGCGTCCGCTCCGCCGCACGCGCCGCCAGCGCAGCGGGCAGCACCCCCTGAATCGGCCGAATCGCCCCCGATAACGCCAGCTCGCCCAGGCACTCAACATCCTGCAACGCCACCAGCGGCACCTGTCCGCTGGCGGCCAGCAAACCCAGCGCAATCGCCAGATCGAACCGCCCGCCATCCTTGGGCAAATCAGCCGGCGCAAGATTGAGCGTGATCCGCCGCGCCGGAAAATCCAGCCCGGAATTGAGAATCGCACTGCGCACCCGGTCTTTGCTTTCCTTGACCGCCCCCTCCGGCAACCCCACCAGCGTCAGGGCCGGCAGGCCGTTGGCCAGATGCGCTTCAACAGTAACCGCCGGGGCTTCCACCCCGACCTGGGCACGACTATGGACGATAGCCAGCGACATGGATCATTCCTTGATATGAGCGATGGGCGGTTATGGTGCTTTATTTGCGGGGTGGGGGTGAGGGAGGAATGGATACAGGGTGTAAGTGGGGCGAGAAAGACGGATATATGTTTTGGTTACGTAGAAATGCCATAAATATTGCTTTAAATGCTGAAACACACCGAGCAGGAGCATTGATATGAGCATCCGCCTTGCCCTTCCCGAGGACTCGTTGCAGATAGCGACGATTCATCTGGAGTCATGGAGAAGTGCCTATGAGGGCATCATTCCCTCTGCCTATATCAATCGGATAACGCTTGAGGCGAGGCTGTCCCACTGGACCAAGGAGATCGCTTCGGGCGAATTGGACCTGTACGTCAAAGTCGACAGGTTAGACCGGGTCTTGGGCTGGATGGCCACGGGGGCTGACAGGGAACATCCCGAAGACCGCGGCGTCGCGGAAGTACAGGCCATTTATGTCAGCCCAATGCACACACGCCAAGGCATTGGGCGAGAGCTGTTCGACCATGTGATGCCTCTCTTTCAATCCGCTGGTCGCACCAGAGTTGTCGTCTGGGTGCTGGAGAGCAATGCCCCTGCCATCGATTTCTACCATCAGCGAGGGTTCGCAAAAGAGCCGATCAAAACCAGGACGAGCGAACGAGACAATGCCAGGTTGGTCGAGATCAAACTTGAACAGCTCATCACGACACCGCCCTCAACGGTGCCCTGCTCACCTTAGTCAGGCCTGCCCCCCAATAAGCACCCCCGTAGGCCACACCATAATCTGGCTCACATCCGCCCCATCCCGGCTACTCGATCGCATAAACAAGCGCCCGGGCGATCGCATCCGGCTCCAGCAAACCCAGCGCAATAGCAAGATCGAACCGTCCGCCATTCCTGGTAAATAAGCCGTGGCAAGGTTGAGCGTGATCCGCCGCGCCGGAAAATCCAGCCCGGAATTGAGGATGGCACTGCGCACCCGGTCCTTGCCTTCCTTGACCGCCCCCTCCGGCAACCCCGCCAGCGTCAGGGCCGGCAGGCCGTTGGCCAGATGCGCTTCAACAGTAACCGCCGGGGCTTTCACCCCGACCTGAGCACGACTATGGACGATAGCCAGCGACATGGATCATTCCTTGATATGAGCGATGGGCGGGTATCGTGCTTTATTTGCGGAATGGGGGTGAGTGGGTTCGACAGACACGATACTTACTCAGCTAAAGGCTGCATACAAAACATAGGTGCGCAAACTTCTGCACACCCGATGGCCGGGGCTTAACGAGCCAGGCTCTATATTCAAAGCGATGCAGCACACATGCATGAGTCCGCGCAGGTGCGCAGACGTTTGCGCACTATTTCACGTTTATTTACTCGGTATCTTTGCTTTAAATCTCTATCTATTTGTTTTTTATGGATAAAGAGACAGTCGGCACATATCTTGGAATGCATCTCTGCATACAGCGGGCGATATCGACCGTTTCTGCGCAGAGATTCCATGCATGACCGACAAATCCGGTACACATACTCAACGACGTGCGGCAACGTTCGCCAAAACACCCGCCACGGCCACCAGCCTGTGTCCCTTCCGAGGGCCTGACGTCGCCATCGTGCCAGTGCGCTATGCGCTGGACCGCTCGCGCTACGATGCCGCGCCCGAGAAGCTGAAGCCGCTGCTCAAGGGCAGCAGATGGGCGGTGATGCCGAAGCTGAAAACACGCACCTATACCCTTCGCCAACTGTATGACGGTTACGTGTATGTCTATGACGAGACTGCCGGGACCTTTCATGAATACGTCTCGTCAGCTGCCAACGGTCATCTGAGCCGCATCATCTGGACAGACGCACAGATCGGCAGTGACCGGCGAAGCGGTGCCGACGATGGCAAACCCTTCCTGCTCTATCCGCGGAACAACCGGCTTCACATCGCCTTTTCTGCGCAGCAATGGACGTGGCGAATCTGCGAACACCTGCGCTCGAATCCGGCAAGCCGCGCGTCATGGATGAAAGCGCTGGATCTGAAGCGCTACTGCATGACCATGGCCGAGCCGGATACCTTGCCGTTGAAGCGTATTGCAGAAGCGGTGGCGGACATCGACAAGGAGCATGTGGTTGATGATGACCGTTTTGCAGACTCGGCGATTCCCACCTCCAAGGCCTTCAGCGAGGAAGCCAATCCGCTGTCTTCGCCCATCGGCGCTGACGTTTTCTGGCAGGGCAGTGTTGAACACCAGGACAGCTCTCTGCTCATTGCCCTTGATGACCCGCTGGCCATTTTCAACGATCTGGGCATGCAACTGGCCGCTGATCAGGCCGCTTATCGTAACTGGCAAGCCGAGCACGAACACAAGATCCAGATCGCCCAGACCGTTGCCACACTGTGTGGCGCTGAAAGCGAACCGGAAAAACTGCCCGCATCGGTGCGCGGCAATACGGCGCTTACCCACCAGTACCTGGGCGACGTCGAAGCCTATTTTGAACAATGCATTTTTGAACAGGAGCAGATCGGCAACAACACCGCTCCCGGAGGCGTGCTATTGCTGCCGGATATTTTCAAGAGTCCGGAGATGCGCAGATCGATTGAAATGCGTTACGGCAGCGCGCCTTCTGACGAGGCTCTGCAAGCCTGGAAGGATCGCCAAAAATGGCGGCGCGAGGTCGATCTGACAGGTGCGCGTCAGTACCTTCAGCAGCACCTGCAGACAGGCGAAACACTGCTGCAACAGGTGCGTGACACGCAAAGCGATTTCCGACAATGGTCGACCCATCTGGGCACGGAACCCATCAAGCTGTTTGTCGACACCACCCACCCTGAAAGCCTGCTGTACCTGCAAACGGTCATGCTCAATCTGCAGATCATCTACGCTCAGGACAGCGCCGCCAGCGCCTGGCTCGCCGAGCAGGAAACCAACGACAGCAGTCTGTTTGGCACGTTGCGCTACGGCGTCTCACCGTCGCTCAAACACGCGCTGCACCAGGAGGCCAACGCGCTCCTGAACGGTATGGGTGACGCCACCAATCTGGCCACCCGCATCGGCGAACTCAACAGCACACTCAATCATCAGGGCTTTGCCGACAAGCCGTGGATGAAGGCGCTGAAACAACCCGTTCAGGACACCTTCAAAGCACTTGGCCAACTGGCCAGCAACGCAGGCAAAGCGACGTTCGAAAGTATCCTGCTGGCCTGGGTGCCCATAGACAGCCGTCTGGCGGTGGGCAAGCAGCAGAACATCGTTGCACTGATTCGCACACTGTTGATCGGCCAGATCCTGCTCGATTCGAAGGCGCGTATTGCGATCGATCACACAATGCTCGCGAAGCTGAAAAGCTGGATCAGTGAGTGGCAGGTAATCAACAAGCAGATCAGCGATACCCGCCGCAGCTGGCTCTATCCCACCGCTTACAACCCCCGCAAAAGCATCGCAAGCAACCTGCGCACCCTCGAGCAAAAACTTCGCCTGCACGAACTGAACATGCCCGCCCTGCTCGACTATCAGAACAACCAATACGCCAAGCAATTGCAGGACGAGATTCGCCTGCACTTCCAGTCCGGCAAAGCCATCGCCAAAGACTGGCTGAACACCGCCAAACGCTGGAGCGAAAGCCTGGGCGGCACTGCCGGCTCGATCACTTGGGGCGTGATCA
Source organism: Pseudomonas congelans (assembly GCF_900103225.1). Lineage (GTDB taxonomy): Bacteria > Pseudomonadota > Gammaproteobacteria > Pseudomonadales > Pseudomonadaceae > Aquipseudomonas > Aquipseudomonas congelans. Next base: position 546,008 of record NZ_FNJH01000004.1, read on the forward strand.
TGCTCAACTTCATCAACACCGCCTTCACTTATCGCGACCTTACTCGGGACGGAGACTTCAGCGCCAAGGACATCGGCAAGGTGACCTATGGGTTGGGGTACAGCTTTAACTTGCTGATGGCGGTGTTTGTTGAAGCGCCGTGGGCGGTTATCAGAGATGCGACGCCGGCGCTGATTGACGGCAAGAATGTCGGGATTCTGGATCGTTCTGCGGGTTATTGGAGGGCTAAGGGCAATGTCGCATGGGGTGATGCGGTAAGTGGGTTCAGGGTTTCGATGGTGGCGATGGGCGGATTGGGGATAGTAGCGGCTACGCTCGAAGCGATAGATATATGGGATGATCTGGCCAAGGTAAAAACAAATGAAGACAGGATAGCTACGGAGATAAAGATTGCATCGGTAGCCATGATGGGGCTAGGCAGCACTGTACAACTTATTGCGGGTCTTTTCCCATCGAGTTTTCTCACTGCTTTTGCGATGGCGCCGTGGTTTAGTGTCGCCTTATTACTGACAGGCGCCGTGTATTTACTCGCAACAATGGCGTTGAACCACTTCAAACAAGACAGCATAGGATGGTGGCTGCGAAAATGCAGCTGGTCAAAGTCGATCGAATATCGATACTCCACAAGCAAGAAAGGCCAACTTGAAGAGAAGTTTGCCTTACTTACTATACAGCTTAGTCCTCAGATTTATGTGAAGAGCACCACACGTGATGAGAGCCGCTATCTCGGAAAGGGAGATTACTACAGCGTTCCAGTACAATACGGTGCGGGGGTGCAAATTCTTCTGCCAAGCGCGATACGCGGGCAAACTGTGCACTTCACTATCATTAGCAGCAAACGTCCATGGGCCGTGCTCCCGGTAGAAAAGATAGACTTTCCGGTGCAGGAGCCGTTTCTGGCACGAGGCCAGTTCAAAAAGGCCGACAGTTTTGGAGTGCTTTTCAATCAGCCCGCCGGTAATGCTTATGAGGACCTCACATTTCCGCTTATGCCTCCTGAGGGTGAAAGTATTATCTGGGAAACCTGGTTACCTCTTGAGAAAGATGCAACATATCTGGAACTTAAGTTATGGTATCCCGATAGCTTGGTCAAATCAGGCCAACCAAATAAAGGCTATCGCTTCCAAGTAGAGCTTAGTCATAAAGGCAAGTTTGTGATCGACGGACTCTCAGACAGCGAGCTGGAAACAAAGTCATCCGAACAAGCCAACGTCTTAACTCTCGAAATAACGGAATAAAACCGTGACCCTCAAAAACTCGACTCCTACTTTGCCGAGCAACATAAACAGCATGGTTGAAAACTCAAAAACTCTTGAAGCGCCCAACCCAACATCCATTGGTGAAGATATTTTAAACTGGTCAATAAAAACCATGGCGAGATCCCCTAACGAAATACTACTTGGTGAAGTAGGCACCGTTGTTATATGCGCCATCATGCTGGGCTTTAATATATGGCTTGGCCGGAAAATTTTTCTCGAGAATCCTTCTGAAGTTTTATTTCTGGTGTATACATTTGCCGGTGCCGCTCTATACATTATTGCGTTAGGCGTTCGCCAAAAAACCATCTACAACTACACCATCACCCCCCACCACGCCCTCGTAGAGTATTACCTCCACTACCCTGACTTCGCCTCCTCCCTTTTCAAAGGCATCGCCATCGCAGTGATCATGCTGTTCGTGTTCGTAGCCATACTCACCGGATCACTGCTGTTCCTGATCGGCCCCGTGGCCATGGCCTTTATCGCAGCGATCAAGCTACTTAACTGGGAAAACCCCATCCACCACGAACAAAGCCTGCCGTGGAACGAGTACAACTTCGTCACCGTCGACCGAAAGCGCCTCATGATCATCACCCACCGCACCGACGTCACGCTTGGCTTCGAGGCCCGCTTCCAGCACGAGGTGCTGTTCAATAAATACCTCGCGTTTCTCCGATCCGCGCTCCCCCCTACGGCCGAA
>NZ_FNJH01000008.1 GCF_900103225.1 Pseudomonas congelans
TCTTTTGGCCAAACCGACGCAGGACGTCAGCACGACAGTTGAATTATCGGTACAGCCTCAACGCCCCTGCTTTTTCCGGCCCATGACATGCGAGAACACCGCATGCAAATCATCCGAGGCGCTGTCTTCGTCAAGGTTGAGCTTGCCGTCGATGTGGTCCATGTGATGCATCATCAATTCGACGGCCAGCGCTGTATTGCGGGCTTCGATGGCGTCGATCAACTGGCTGTGCTCATCGTAGGAACAGTGCGTGCGATTGCCGGTTTCGTACTGGGCAATGATCAGTGACGTCTGCGACACCAGGCTGCGCTGGAAGCTGATCAGCGGCGCGTTTCTCGCGGCCACGGCCAACTGAAGGTGGAATTCGCCGGACAAACGAATACCGGCGCCCCGATCACCACGGGCAAAGCTGTCGCGCTCGTCGCTGACCATCTGGCGCAACTCGGCCAGTTGCTCGGCAGTGGCGTGCTCGACCGCCAGTTCAGTGATTGCCTTCTCGACCATGCGCCGCGCGAAAAATACCTGACGCGCCTCTTCAACGCTGGGGCTGGCGACCACCGCGCCACGGTTGGGGCGCAACAGCACGACGCCCTCATGTCCAAGCCGCGACAGGGCGCGACGAATGATGGTACGGCTGACACCGAATATCTCGCCCAGCGCCTCTTCACTCAGCCTGGTACCCGGCGCCAGCCGCTGTTCCAGAATGGCATCGAAAACATGTTCGTAAACGACATCGTCCTGCGTGAGGTTACGGCTTACACCGAGGCTGCGCGGCAGTTTCTTGAGAGGCAGGGACTGGTCGTTCATGGGCACTCGTGCGCAGGTGGATTAAGGCGTCGGGACTGGCGCATTGTACACAGGGCAAAAGCGCAGACACGCGCAGAAAAAAGCCCGCAGTGTGGGGCGGGCAAGAGGTATTCAGCTGCCCCGGTACGTCGAGTAGCTGTACGGCGAGATTAGCAGCGGCACATGAAAGTGTTCCTGACCTGCATCAATGCCGAAGCGCAGCACCACCTCATCGAGAAAGGCCGGCTCATTCAGGGCAACGCCGCGCGCGCGGTAATAATCGCCAGCCTTGAAGTGCAACTGATAGACGCCGGATCGATAGGCCTCGCCCCGCAGCAACGGCGCATCGCAGCGCCCGTCGCTGTTGGTGAGCGCACTGACAATGTGCAGCAGTTGCTGGTCTTCGACCCGATACAAATCGATGCGAATGGCACTGCCCGGACAGCCGTGGGCGGCGTCCAGCACGTGTGTGGTCAATTTTCCCAAAACTTCACTCCTCACATCCCGCCATGGTGAAGCAGCGCACCAATGAAGTGCTCTACATCCTGCGATTGCGACCGATTAAGACACTTTCGGGAAAAGCTGTACACAATAAATTCCTGATCGCCCCACCGCCTGTAGCCAAGACGCTGGCTGGGCGCGGGATTGGCCAGACACTAAGGAAGCAGAGGAAAAATATCAGGTTTTTTACGATTAGCTGACCAGTCAGGCAGGTTTCTTGCTTGCTTTACTCCTGCCGAGACACTTCGGTGCAGAAACGTACAGGGTTACAAGCTGAAAATAAAATTGTATACAATCTTGACCCTGCAGTGCCTTTATCGCCTCTGGCATTGCACCTGACTTAACGCACCCAATGTACAAAAAGGAAGCTTGCAGTGAGCGCTGACTACCCACGCGACCTGATCGGTTACGGCAACAAACCGCCTCACCCACGCTGGCCGGGCAATGCACGCATTGCCTTGTCTTTCGTGCTGAATTACGAGGAAGGTGGCGAGCGCAATATTCTGCATGGCGACAAGGAATCAGAAGCCTTTCTGTCCGAGATGGTTGCCGCGCAGCCACTCCAGGGCCAGCGCAACATGAGCATGGAGTCGCTGTACGAGTACGGCAGCCGCGCCGGTGTGTGGCGCATTCTCAAGCTGTTCAGGCAGTTCGATATCCCCCTGACCATTTTCGCCGTCGCCATGGCTGCGCAGCGTCATCCGGAGGTGATCCGCGCCATGGTCGCCGAAGGTCATGAGATCTGCAGCCACGGCTATCGCTGGATCGACTACCAGAACATGGACGAAGCCCAGGAGCGCGAGCACATGCGCCAGGCGATCCAGATCCTCACCGAGATCAGCGGCGAACGGCCGCTGGGCTGGTACACCGGGCGCACCGGCCCCAACACCCGGCGCCTGGTCATGGAGGAAGGCGGCTTTCTCTACGATTGCGACACCTACGACGATGATCTGCCGTACTGGGAGCCGAACAATCCGACCGGCAAGCCTCATCTGGTGATTCCGTACACCCTGGACACCAACGACATGCGTTTCACCCAGGTGCAGGGCTTCAACAATGGCGAGCAGTTCTTTCAATACCTCAAGGACGCCTTCGACGTGCTGTATGCCGAAGGCGAAGATGCACCGAAGATGCTTTCCATCGGCCTGCATTGCCGCCTGATCGGCCGCCCCGCCCGTCTCGCCGCACTCAAGCGTTTCATCGAGTACATCAAAGGCCATGAGCAGGTGTGGTTTACGCGTCGTGTCGATATCGCCCGGCACTGGCACACTGAACATCCGTTTACCGGCAAGGCCGAGCAATGAGCACGTTCAAAACACTGACACCTTCAAGCCTGGGCCGGGATGCGTTCGTCGCGGCCTTTGCCGATATCTACGAACACTCACCGTGGGTCGCGCAACAGGCGTTCGAGGAGAGTACAGGCCCGCAACTCGATCAGGTCGAGACCCTGCATGAACGCATGAGCGAGATCCTGCTGGGTGCCACACACGAACAACAACTGGCACTGATCAATGCCCACCCGGACCTGGCAGGCAAGGCTGCCGTCCAGGGCGAGCTGACTCAGGCCAGTACCGATGAACAGGCAGGCGCCGGTATCCACCACTGCACGCCTGAAGAATTTCAGCGCTTCACCGAGTTGAACGAGGCTTACAAGGCCCGCTTCGGCTTTCCGTTCATCATGGCGGTCAAGGGCAGCGACAGGCACAAGATTCTGGCGGCGTTCGAGCAACGCATCCATCACTCGCCCGAGGCCGAGTTCGCTTGCGCCCTGGCCGAGATCAACAAGATCGCACTGTTTCGTCTGCAGGCGCTTTGAGCGTCGCAGTCATAACCGTATTCAGAAGGCAGACAAAGAGCATGAAAGTTTACGCCGCACCGTTCGAGAAGTTCGTGAACCTGGCCGACGCGCGTCTGGGCACCAAAATCCTTTCGGTCACCGATGACTGGTTCGCCGATGCCAACCGGCTGTTCCAGCCGACCCCGGCCGTCTGGAAAGAAGGCGTATTCGACGACAACGGCAAGTGGATGGACGGCTGGGAGTCGCGCCGCAAGCGTTTCGAAGGGTACGACAGCGCGGTGATTCGCCTCGGTGTGGCCGGAACCATCAAGGGTGTGGACATCGACACCTCGTTTTTCACCGGCAACTTCCCGCCTTCCGCGTCGCTGGAAGCCTGCTTCCTGGCGTCGGGCGAGCCCGATGAAAACACCGCCTGGACCGAAGTCCTGCCGTCTGTGGAGCTGCAAGGCAACAGCCATCATTACCATGAGATCAGCAACGAGCAGGCGTTCAGCCACCTGCGCTTCAACATCTACCCGGACGGCGGTGTCGCGCGTCTGCGCGTGTACGGTGTGCCGCATCGCGACTGGTCGAAGGTCAGCGAGGACGAGCAGATCGATCTGGTTGCGGCGCTCAATGGCGGTCGATCGATAGCCTGCTCCGATGAGCACTACGGCAGCATGAGCAACATCCTCAACCCTGGTCGCGGTGTGAACATGGGCGACGGCTGGGAAACCGCACGCCGCCGTACACCCGGCAACGATTGGGTAATCGTGGCGCTCGGGCACAAGGGCGAGGTCGAGAAAGTCATCGTCGATACCCTGCACTTCAAAGGCAACTACCCGGACAGCTGCTCGATCCAGGGCGCCCTGGTCAAGGGTGGCACCGACAGCCAGATCGAAACCCAGAGCCTGTTCTGGCGCGAGTTGCTGCCGAGCCAGAAGCTGACCATGCACGCCGAGCACGAGTTCGCCGAGCAGATCAAGGCGATCGGCCCGATCACCCACATCCGTCTGAACGTATTCCCGGACGGAGGCGTGAGCCGCCTGCGAGTGCTGGGCAAGGTGGCCAGATAAAACGCGCCGGAAGTCAGCAGAAGGTAACAGGCTATCGTTCCCACGCTCTGCGTGGGAATGCAGTTCCGGACGCTCTGCGTCCTGTCTTGAGTGTGTGGCGCGGCGTAGAGTTGTGACGCAGAGCGTCACGAAATGCATGCCAACGCAGAGCATTGGCACGATAGTCATCAATACGAATGTGCAAACGACCCACCCTCGAAACCATTGAAGAAGAACCCGCATGCGCAAACTGATAATCGAGCCACTGACCAAGGAAGCCTTTGCGCCATTCGGTGATGTGATCGAAACCGACGGCAGCGATCACTTCATGATCAACAACGGCTCGACCATGCGCTTTCATCGTCTGGCTGATGTGCAGACCGCACAGCCTGAGGACAAGGCGATCATCAGCATCTTCCGCGCCGAAGCCCTGCCGATGCCGTTGACCATCGGCATGCTGGAGCGTCATCCGCTGGGCAGTCAGGCCTTCGTGCCGCTGCTCGGCAACCCCTTCCTGATCGTGGTCGCGCCGGTCGGCGATGTGCCTGAATCAGAGCTGACCCGCGCCTTCGTGTCGAACGGCAGGCAGGGTGTCAATTACCATCGCGGCGTCTGGCACCATCCGGTGCTGACGATCGAAAAGCGGGATGACTTCCTGGTGGTTGATCGCAGTGGCGAAGGCAACAACTGCGACGAGCATTATTTTGCCGAGAGCCAGTTGCTGGTTCTCGATCCCCACCCACTGGAAGGGTAAACACCGTGCTGGCACATATGATGGAATGGCTGAATCTGGGCGTGCGCTGGATTCACATGATTGTCGGCGTCGCCTGGATCGGCGCATCGTTCTACTTCGTCTGGCTGGAGAACAACCTAAACCGCAGCAACCCGCGTGAAGGCCTGTCGGGTGATCTGTGGGCGATCCACGGTGGCGGCATCTACCACCTGGAGAAGTACAAGCTCGCACCGCCGACCATGCCGGAGAATCTGCACTGGTTCAAATGGGAAGCCTATTCGACCTGGCTGTCCGGCGTGGCCCTGCTGTGCGTGGTGTTCTACGCCAACCCGACGCTGTACCTGCTGGCCCCGGGCAGCAGCCTGAGTGGCGCCGAAGGCGTGCACATCGGCCTCGGTTCGTTGTTCGTCGGCTGGTTCATCTACAGCTTTCTGTGTGACTCGCCACTGGGCAAGCGCCCTGCCCTGTTGGGCGTGGTCCTGTTCGTGCTGCTGGTCGCGGCGGCATACGGGTTCAGCAAAGTGTTCAGCGGTCGCGGTGCCTACCTGCATGTGGGCGCGATCATGGGCACCATCATGGTCGGCAACGTGTTCCGCATCATCATGCCGGCCCAGCGCGCGCTGGTAGCCGCGATTGCCGAGAACCGCACGCCAGACCCAAGCCTGCCAGCAAAAGGCCTGTTGCGTTCGCGGCACAACAACTACTTCACCCTGCCCGTGCTGTTCATCATGATCAGCAATCACTTTCCAAGCACCTACGGCAGTGAGTACAACTGGCTGATTCTTGCAGGCATCGCGCTGCTGGCCGTGCTGGTGCGCCATTACTTCAATACACGACATGACAGCCATCGATTCGCCTGGACCCTGCCGGTCGCGGCACTGGGCATGCTGTGCCTGGCGTATGTCACCGGCCCTGCGCAAGCGCCGGCAAAGATCGTCTATCAGCCACTGCCCGGTACAGCGGTCGGCGGTCATCGGGCTGATGAGCAACCAGCGCAACCCGCCGCTGCGCCTGCTCAGGCAGCGCCTGCCCAGCCCGAGCCTGCCAAGGTGGCAGGTGCAGACTTCAACAAGGTGCACGACGTCATCCGGCAACGTTGTTCGGTCTGTCACTCGGCCACGCCTACCAGTCAGCTGTTCAGCGTCGCTCCGGCCGGCGTGATGTTCGATACGCCTGAACAGATCCAGCAACAGGCACCGCGCATCAAGGCGCAGGCAATCACCGCGCCGATCATGCCGCTGGGCAATATCACCCAGATGACCCAGCAGGAACGTGATCTGGTAGGCGCCTGGATCGATCAGGGCGCACACCTCAACTGAAGCAACGGGCATTGCCCTGTTTTCGCTCCGGACGCCCTGCTCTGGAGCACTTGAGCACGGCGACGTGAGTCAGTATCCTCCGCCGCCGCTGCCAACCCGCCCCTCTCCTTCCCGCTAACTGAACCTGACCCGGGCGGCCCACTGGCTGAACGGCGCTCAGAACGCTGCCCATTCGGAAAAATGATCTGAAATCGACACGTTGATGCCGGTTTAAAGGGTTACTTAAACTTTTTTTCACTGATTGGCGCAGCTCTTGCTAACAACACAAAGCTGACCAGACAGACAAATTATTGCAAGCATCGACAAGGCGTCACGCATAGAACGCCAGTCCGAAAAAATCACGATCTACATCAAGGGGCTCACCGCATGAACCGTACGATTTCCAGTGCATTACTGGCCAGCAGTCTGCTGGCTGCTGCACCCGCCATGGCAGGGGATATCTTCCAGTGGCAGAGTAATAGCCTGACCTATCTCAATGGACGAGACTTTGCTGTCAACCCGGAAAATCAGCAGACCTTCACCTTTGAGCACGCGGACAGCTGGAAGTACGGCGACAACTTCTTCTTCGTCGACAAGATCTTCTACAACGGCAAGAAAGACGCAACCGCTGGCGATAACACCTATTACGGCGAGTTCTCGCCACGCCTGTCACTGGGCAAGATCTTCGGCCAGAAGTTCGAGTTCGGGCCGATCAGCGATGTACTGATTGCCGCAACTTACGAGTTTGGTGAGGGCGATAACGAGTCGTACCTGATCGGTCCAGCGTTCGACTTGAAGATCCCGGGTTTCGACTATTTCCAGCTTAACTTCTACCAACGCCAGACCGAAGGCAATCGCCCGGGCGACGGCGTGTGGCAGATCACTCCGGTGTGGTCCTACACCATTCCGGTGGGCAAATCGGATGTGCTGATCGACGGCTTCATGGACTGGGTGGTCGACAACGACAAGACCTCGCGTGGCACTTACCACTCCAACCTGCACTTCAACCCGCAGATCAAGTACGACCTGGGCAAGGCACTGAATTACCCGGAGCGGCAGCTGTACGTAGGTATCGAATACGACTACTGGACCAACAAATACGGCATCAAGGACACCAGTTCATTCGACACCGATCAGAACACCGCGAGTTTGCTGGTAAAGGTGTTCTTCTAAGCACGTTGTTTGACGGTGATGACGCTCACTCCCAAGTTCTGTGGGAGCGAGCTTGCTCGTGAAGGCGGTGTTTCAGACACCCTTCGGTTGGCTGTATCAACCCCTTCGCGAGCAAGCGAAGCGTCGCCCGGCTCGCTCCCACGGACTTGAATCAGAAGTGTGGAGCCCCTCCTCCACTCACTCCTTCGCCGCTTTCCAGACCTTGCCAATCAGCGTCACGACCAGCACCAGCACGGCACCGGCAATGATCCCGGCGACCGCATCGACCAGCGTCGGGACGACCATCGACAAACCGCCTACCGCACCCGCTGCCGCTTCGGTCACGCCTTCGACCCAATGATGAGCGAACGGCAGGCCATGGACCAGAATCCCGCCGCCGACCATGAACATGGCAGCAGTCCCGACGATCGACAGTACTTTCATCAACACCGGTGCCAGCCACAGCAGGCCGGCGCCGATCTTTTGTGCAGCCGAGGCTGCGCTTTTCTTCAGGTACAGGCCCAGGTCATCGAGTTTGACGATACCGGCCACCAGCCCGTATACACCCACGGTGATCAGCACTGCGACGATGACCAGCACGCCGACCTGATCCATGAACGGTCTGGCCGAGACCACGCCCAGCGCGAGCACGATGATTTCCGCCGAAAGAATGAAGTCAGTGCGAATCGCGCCTTTGATGCGCTCCTTTTCGAACGCCACCATGTCCACGGATGCATCCGTCGACGCCTGCTTGCGCTGCTCATGTTCTTCGCCGGTTTCGGGATGCAGCCATTTATGGGCGATTTTCTCGAAGCCCTCGAAGCACAGAAACGCCCCGCCGATCATCAGCAACGGCAGAATCGCCCAGGGTGCAAAGGCACTGATCAGCAATGCTGCCGGAACCAGAATGGCCTTGTTGAGCAGCGACCCCTTGGCCACGGCCCAGACAACCGGCAATTCGCGATCCGCTGAAACACCGGTGACCTGCTGTGCATTGAGCGCCAGATCATCACCCAGCACACCCGCCGTTTTCTTCGTGGCCAGCGCCACGTCGTCGAGCAACGTTGCAATATCGTCAAGCAGGGTAAGCAAGCTTCCAGCAGCCAAAATGAAAATCCTTGAGCAAGTAAAAAAGAAAACGGCACTGATTGAATCATGCGCCAGAGTCAATCGTGTGGCAGTCAACAGCTCTGACCTTGGTCAGACGTGAACGTTTGACGCTGCATGCAGCAAACAGGCCACGCCGAAACCCGTCAGATAGGTAACTGTGTCGTGGAGACGACCTGACGCAGCCCCATGAACGAACGAATCTGTCTGACACCGGGCAAGTACAGTAACTGTTCGGCGTGCAGGCGGTTGAAACTCTGACTGTCCCTGGTACGCAGCAGCATGAAGTAGTCGAACTCGCCGGTGACGACATGAAACTCCATGCAGCCGGAAACCTTCTGCGCGGCGGCTTCAAACTGGGCAAAGGAATCCGGTGTCGAGCGGTCCAGCACGACACCGATCAGCACCACCATGCCCGCGTCCAGAACATCGCCATTGAGCAGCGCCACCACGCCCTTGATCACGCCCGCCTCTTTCAGCCGCTCGACGCGCCGCAGGCATGCAGGCGGACTCAGTTTGACCTTCTCGGCAAGTGCCACATTGGAAATGGACGCGTCACGTTGCAGGGTCTTGAGGATGGCGCGGTCAATCCTGTCCAGCAGCGGCGTCACGTCGGCACCGGACTTTTTAGTGCGTTCATTTATTGCTTTCATAATGAAAATCACACAATAAAAGTCTGTTTAGTTGCATTCAGGCTAACGCTTATTTTGTAGATAGACAATTCTTTGCAACCACGATTATTCGTCGATTTTCTATGATGGAAGCCATGCCGGGGAGCTCGATAAACACATCGAGACCCGCCTTCAATGCCCGCATCAACTTATCAACGGAGACCCGATATGAACCTGAGCAAGTTCAAGCGCTACCCTCTGACCTTCGGCCCCTCGCCTATTACTCCCCTGAAACGCTTGAGTGAGCACCTGGGCGGCAAGGTCGAGCTGTATGCCAAGCGCGAGGATTGCAACAGCGGTCTGGCCTTCGGCGGCAACAAGACCCGCAAACTGGAATACCTGGTGCCGGAAGCCATCGACGGCGGCTACGACACGCTGGTATCGATCGGTGGTATCCAGTCCAATCAGACCCGTCAGGTTGCGGCCGTGGCGGCGCATCTGGGCATGAAGTGCGTGCTGGTGCAGGAGAATTGGGTCAACTATTCGGACGCGTTGTACGACCGGGTCGGCAATATCGAGATGTCGCGCATCATGGGCGCCGATGTGCGCCTGGATTCGGCAGGCTTCGATATCGGCATTCGCCCGAGCTGGGAAAAGGCCATGGCCGACGTCGAGGAAAGCGGCGGCAAACCGTTCCCGATTCCAGCAGGCTGCTCGGAACATCCTTATGGCGGCCTGGGGTTCGTGCGTTTTGCCGATGAGGTGCGCCAGCAGGAAGAAGAGCTGGGCTTCAAATTCGACTACATCGTGGTCTGCTCGGTGACCGGCAGCACTCACGCGGGCATGCTCGTCGGCTTCGCGGCCGATGGCCGGGCACAGCGCGTGATCGGTATCGACGCGTCGGCCAAACCGGAAAAGACCCGCGCGCAGGTGCTGCGCATCGCTCAGAACACCGCAAAACTGGTGGAGCTGGGCCGCGAAATAACCGCCGAAGACGTGGTGCTCGACACCCGCTACGCCTACCCGGAATATGGCCTGCCGAACGATGGCACCCTCGAAGCCATCCGCCTCTGCGCCCGCCTGGAAGGCGTGCTGACCGACCCGGTCTATGAAGGCAAATCCATGCACGGCATGATCGATATGGTGCGCAACGGCGAATTTCCCGAAGGCTCGAAAGTGCTCTACGCCCACCTCGGCGGCGTGCCGGCGTTGAACGCCTACAGTTTTCTGTTCAAGGACGGTTGAGCCACCCCAAAAGCTGCTCGAATGGCCCGTGAATTCGCGGGCTATTTTGCGCCCGCTCAAAAAGCCGGCAAACCTGAAATGGAAACCGCATCCACACGTGTATTCACATGTATTACACTGCACCCTCATGTAATACAAATAACTACGTGTGAGGTGTATATGTCCACAATGTCTCTACGTCTGCCGGACGAAATGGCAGATACCCTTGCACACCTTGCAAAGGCGACCGGGCGCAGCAAGTCATTTTTGGCCCTCGACGCGCTCCGCGAATACCTGACACGCGAGGCTTGGCAGATCGCCGAAATTCAGCGTGCAATCGAAGAAGCCGACGCCGACGAGTTCGCAAGCCCAGACGATGTAAAAGCTGTCATGAACAAATGGTCAGGCAATGCAGGTTGAGTGGCTCAAAACGGCACTAAAGAATCTGGATGAGGAGGCAGCGTATATCGCACTGGACAATCCAGCTGCTGCCGCTGCTTTCGTGAAGGCCATTCAATCAAGCGTAACGCAGCTCGCGAGTTTTCCCGCCATGGGCCGGGAAGGACGGATTGCCGGAACCAGAGAATGGCCTCTGCCAGACCTGCCTTACCTGATTCCATATCGCATCCGTAGCGGCCGACTACAGGTTCTACGGATTTTCCACACCAGAAGACAATCGCCACCCGCGTGGTAAACCGCAGATACGTTTGCTGCACACAGCTTCGCTATCAAACCCGAAAATACTTCTGCAGCGCCTGCGCCAGCAGGCTCACCGCCTCGTCGCTCTGTGATGACGGCGAGCGCAGGAAGACGATTTCGTGCTCGGGTATTTCAGGCAGATCATCGAGAATCTGCATGGCTTCCGTGACCCCGCTCCGATCGATGAGGCTGATCGCAAGGCCCGCTTCCACACAGGCTTTGATCGCCTGATTGGACGGGCTTTCGAGAACTACACGGATTTTGCGGCCGTTGTCTTTGAGGGAAGCCATCATGGCTTCACGATAAGGACATTGCGCTGCGTGAATGGCCAGCGGCACCGGGTCCGCGGATGCCAGTGCGGCGCTTGCCGGCCCGACCCAGACCGGCTTGGTCGATACCAGAAACTGCGTGTCAGCATTCCGCTGCCCTTTGGGTTGCGCGATTACTGCTGTCTGCAACTTGCCACGCGCAACCTGCTCGCGCAGGGCGTAGCTGGGTGCGGATTTCAATTCCAGCACGACATTGGGCCACGCGGCCGCGAACACCGGCAGGATGTCGCGAATGACATGCACGGCGTATTCATCCGGCACACCCAGCGTGATGCGTCCGGCCAGATGAGTGCCTTGCAGATCCGCCAGCACCCGGTCATGCGTGGACAGCAACTCGGTCGTCGACAACAGCAGGCGCTTGCCCAGCGCCGTCAGCGACACCGCCTGGTTGTCGCGGTTGAGCAAGCGCCCGCCCGCCACGGCCTCAAGGCGCTGGATATGCACACTCACCGCGGCCGGGCTTTTATGAAGTTGCTCGGCGGCGGCCGAAAACTTTCCTATCCGCGCCACCGCATGGAAGGTGCGCACCAGTTCGATGTCGAGAATGGCCGTCATGATTCAGAATTCCTGAACAACTTATGCATTTAATTTTGATTTATTAGACTACGCCGGTTTCGTAACCTGTGTCCATGAACCCATACCTGTCGATTGCTCCGAGCGTCTCGCGGCCTGCCTGGCACCAGGCCATTCCCCTTCCCCTGCTTGAAGCTGCGCTGATTCTGACCTGGAGTTCGGGTTTCGTCGGCGCACGCTTTTCGCTGGAACATGCGCCGCCGCTGCTGGTGGTGTTCTGGCGCTGTGTGGTGGTCACGCTGATCCTGCTGCCTTTTGTCGCCAGGCAACTGAGGTCGATCCCGGCTGCCACGCTGCTGAAAAACGCAGGGATCGGTCTGCTGGCCATGACTGGCTACGTCGCCGGCGTCACACAGGGCATTGCGCTGGGCGTGCCTGCCGGACTCGCCGCACTCTTTGCCGATTTGTTGCCGATGGGCATGGCACTCCTGGCGGCACTGGTGCTCGGGCAACGGCTGGCCTGGCAAATCTGGGCAGGACTGTTTGTCGGGCTGATCGGTGTAGTGCTGGTGACCTACAGCGCACTGGCGGTGGGTGACGCACCGTTGTGGGCCTACGGCCTGCCGCTGCTGGGTATGTTGTCGCTGGCCATCGCGACGCTGTGGCAGAAACAGTCCGGCACCGCGCAACCCATGGCACTGCTCCCCAACCTGTGGCTGCAATGCGCTGTCTCCAGTATCGCCTTCGCGATCATTCAGGGCACGCAGGGCAGTCTGGCGCCTGTAGCCAGTAGCGGCTTTGCGCTGAGCGTGCTATGGACGGTGGGGCTGGCAACCCTGGGCGGGTACGGACTGTATTGGGTGTGTCTGCGCCGCGCGTCAGCCACCCGCGTCGCCAGCGTGCTGTACCTCAGCCCACCGGTGACAATGCTCTGGGCCTGGGCTATGTTCGACGAACCGCTGTCCTGGCAGATGGCGTCAGGCATGGCGGTGTCAGGTGTCGGCGTGTGGATGGTGGTGCGGGCGGAGCAACGGCAGTCGGCCTCCTGATGGGCTCAGGAGGCCGACTTTGCTTAGGCTCTGTACGAAAGTGGCTGCGCTCGGTGATGCTTCGTTAAAAACAGGCTCGGAATGCTCATTTACAACACGTAGACTCCGCTTCCTCGCCTGTTTTTGCCTCGCCTGACCTTCGCTCGCCGACTTTTCGTACAGAGCCTAGCGCAGGTTAAATCTTGAAACGCGCGACCATGCTCTGCAAATCGCTGCCCAGACGGGCCAGCTCGACAGTCGATGCTGCGCTTTGCTCGGTGGCCGAAGCCGACTGATCGGCGATGTCGCGCACGCTGAGTACGCTGCGGTTGATTTCTTCGGTCACAGCGCTCTGTTGCTCGGCCGCGGCGGAAATCTGCTGACTCATCTGTTCGATGGTGCCGATGGACTGGTTGATTTCCACCAACGCCTGTTCGGCCTGACGAGCCAGCACCACGGTGCCTTCAGTGCGCTGCAGGCTGGCGTCCATCAGGCCCGAGGCGGCGCCTGTACCTTTTTGCAACGCCTGGATCAGCGCTTCGATTTCGGTTGTCGAGTTCTGCGTACGCTGAGCCAGCGAGCGGACTTCGTCAGCCACCACGGCAAAACCACGACCCTGCTCGCCTGCCCGTGCAGCCTCGATGGCTGCGTTGAGCGCCAGCAGGTTGGTCTGCTCGGCGACTGCCTTGATCACGTCAATCACGCTGCCGATCTTGCCGCTGTCTTCGGTCAGGCGCTGCATGGCTTGGCCCAGTTGCTGCACTTCACCGGCCAACTGACCGATTTCGCGCGTGGCATGCTGCACCACACTGCTGCCGTGAGCGGCGCGTTCACTGGCCTGTTTGGCGGCTTGCGAAGCGTCTTCGGTGTTGCGCGCCACTTCCTGTACGGTAGAGGCCATCTCGTTCATGGCGGTGGCGACCTGGTCGACTTCGTTTTTCTGCAGGGTCACGCCCGCGCTGGTCTGCTCGCTGACGGCAGACAACTGTTCGGCCGCCGTGGCGATCTGCGTGACACCGTTGCCGATCCCACCGATCAAGCCGCGCAGCGAAACAGTCATGTGCTGCATGGTGTTCTGCAACAGGCCCAGTTCGTCCTGGCGGGTGGTGCTGGTGTCATGGGTCAGATCGCCGTCGGCGATCCGGCGCGCCGCAATCACGGTGCTGCTCAACGGCACGGTAATCTGGCGCGTGATCAGGAACGCAGCAAAGATGCCGACCAGCAGCACGACCAGCGCCACGCTGAGCAATTGCACCACAGCGGTTTCCTGTTCTTTTTTGGCACTGATGACCTGCTGTGCCGCCAAGTCATCGGCGCGGGCTGCGGTCGCTATGGATTGCTGTTGCAGGTCGTTGCGGATCTGCTCGGTCTGCTGAAGCATGTCCGAGATCGACGTCATCAGCACTTTGTACTGTTTCAACGCGACCAGCGCAGCATCCACTGCGGCATTTGCCTCGACAGGCAATTGACTGCGAGCGGCATCCACTTGCGCGATCAGGGCATCGGCGGACTTATAGGTGGCCTGACGGTTGTCGACATTCGGAACACTCAGGTAGCGGCGAAACACCAGACGGAAATTGGTCATGCCGTTACGCAAGTCGCCAGCGATCTTGACCTGCCTGATGCCGGTTTCATTCGGCGCGCGCAAGGTGTCGTCAATGGTCTTGTTCAGCAGATTCTCGAAGGTCGCGCTGACGTCATCGGAAACCTTGATGATCGGTTTCAACGCCTCATCGACTTTCTGATTGATGCCGACCAATTGATCGAAGGTCTGCTTCAGACCGCCCACCTGCTCCTTGATGTCGCGCAGCTTGGCCAGGTTGCTCGATACCACGAACACTTGAAGGCCCTTATCGACACTGCGGCTCAAGGTATCCAGAGCGCCAGCGTAGTTCTGTACACCTGCAGCAGTAGGACCGGTCGCATAGGCTTGCGCAGCGATCCGGGCACTCAGGACGTCAGCCTTGATCTCGGCGACCTTGCTGCTTTTGCCCATGCGCTCGATCAGCAGGTTAGTACTGGAGTAGCCGATGACGGTAACGGTCAGCACACCGAGCAAAATAGCGGCAAAGCCCAGCCCGAGCTTCTTGCTGACGTTCAAATTGTCCAACCATTTTGCGCTCATTACGTGTATGCCTTCGATTTTTCGGAATACCCGTGAGTCGGCGCTGAAAGGGTTAACTTGATAGTTAACCTGTCTGGAATACCGGCCAGGTTGATTAGAGAAGACCTTGCGCCCCATGAATTACGGGCTTCGGCATCAATGATTAAGATTTATTTAAGTTGCCCGAGCAGAATTACCCGACGATTGGTGCCGAGGGAAACAGCACGCCTGTGTCATGAAATAGACACAAAATCCGCCCGCTCGGAGTCATCGGATATCTGCAGCAGCGTCAGGCGTTGTGGCTCGTGAAATGAACATCGAGCCGGACACTTTCCGGCTCGTCGATCGCCGCAAGGTACTCGTCCACGGTGATTTCTCCGACGCAGGCCCGAGCGCCCGGTTGTGGACGATAGCCACTGGCCATTTTGCTGCTCAGCGCGACGGCGGCACTGCCGGGAATCTCCGGCCCCTTGTCGTTCAGTGCTGTCAATTGCGCGTGCATGCGCAACGGCTGGCCGTCGAGGTCGAGGCCGTCGACATCGATGTACATTGCGCTTTTTCGATCACCCCACTGTTCAAAGCGCGCGCCCCAACGGTACAGGCGCTCGGCCCACGGCGCAGGATCGCGCACCAGCCCGCAACGAATCGCCAGCGCCAGCAACCAGGTCGCGATGCCGCCGGCCTTGAGCGCGGAACCGGCCTTGAAGCTCAGATTCTGTGCGGCGTAGCGTGTTTCGAATACATCGATGTCCGGGACGTCGACATTGGCCACCAGCCGCGTGCCCATGCCGGGCATCCGGCGCAGGGTCAGGTCCATCCAGCCGTGGACGTCGTGGACCTTGCCGTTGCGCAGCTGCCTGATCGGCCGCCCGGCATTGGCCAGCACGCCGCGCACGGTCGACAGGCCGGGCATTTTCGCTGCCGACGAGATGCCGTGCTCTATGGAATCGATGCGCAGAAAACGCTGGCGATGCTGATCAATGATCGCCGCCGAAAGCGTCGGCACCGAGCTGCACCCGCTCAGCACGCTGACACCTGCCTCACGCGCTTGGGCATCGAGGGTGACGATACCGGCGACGAACGCCCGGCAATCCGCCAGGTCGCAATAATTCACGCCCGCCTCGATGCAATGCCGGGCCACGGCATACGACTGTCCCTGAAAAGGCCCCGCGGTGTGGATAAGCAGATCGATGCCCAATTCACCAAGCTCGCTGCCCGCGCCTTCCTGCAGGATGTCCACGCACCAGCTCTCGCAGAACCTGCCCCCCAGCGTCTGCAGTGCTGCGACCTTTTCCGCCAGCTTGCGCGGGTCACGACCGGAAATGACCAGTTCGATGTCCGGCATCATCACCAGATGATTACAGATAAGGCTGCCGAAGTTGCCGTAGCCACCGATGACCAATACGCGAAATGCCATTGACTCGTCCCTGACCTGCCGAAGGATGTGATCCTGCCTGGTTGCATCACGATGACCGTGAGCAACGGCGATGAAATGTGCGTGCATTATTGATCATTGACCGCAGGCCGAGTACAAAACCCGGTGCCTTTTTTGATTGTCCCGGGAGCAACGGATGCTGGAACTACACACCGAACGACTTTATCTGCGGACTCTGCTCGCCAGTGACTGGCCACTGTTTTTCAGGCTGCACTCAGAGCCCGAGACCATGCAGTACGTATTCGGAGCAATCGAAGAGGTGCAGATCCGCAAAGGCTTCGATCATCGACTGCCCGAGTGGACGCCGGCGTCCGATCACTGGCTGTGCCTGGTGGTCATGGACGCCCAGAGCCATGCAGAACTGGGGGTCAGCGGCTTTCGCATCCTGTCGCCGGGCCATGCCGAAGTGGGCTATCTGTTACTGCCGGAACATCAAGGCAAGGGCTTCGGCACCGAGTCATGTCGCGCAATCATCGACTACGCCGCCGCCATCGGCCTGGACTCACTGGAGTCGACCGTGACCGACGGCAACATCGCCTCCTGCAAGGTTATGGAGAAATGCGGCTTCACCTTCGAGCGTCGCGTCCCGCAGGCCTATCAGATCGGCGATCAGTGGTTCGACGACCTGATATACCACCTGCCACTGCGCTGATTAAGCAGTTGACCGGCGTTGGCCGGTCAATCGCAAGCGCCTTCAGGCCTGGGGCCGCCCACCGAGAATCGTCACCCGCTCGCCATAGCGCGAGTGCGGGAAGTAATCCCACACCGCGTGGTGCTGGGTGCAACGGTTATCCCAGAACACCAGCGTGTTCGGCTCCCAGCGCACGCGGCAACTGAGAGAAGGTTCGCGGGCGATCAGATCGAACAGCATGGTCAGCACCGCGTGGCTCTCGCCGGGCGAGAGTTGCACGATATGCGAGGTGAACCCGGAATTGACAAACAGGCTGCGACGTCCGGTTTCGGGGTGGCGAACCACCAGCGGATGCTCGCTTTTCGGCAGGCCGGCAGGTGGCTGATAGCCCTTCCACGGAATCTCGCCATCGTGAATGGCTGTCAACCCGCCGAGAAACTGCTGCATCGCCGGCGAGAGCATTTCAATGGCCAGGTGCATGTTGGCAAACAGTGTATCGCCGCCGGTACCGATGGCGGGTGTCTCCTTGACGTACAGCATCGAGCCCATCGACGGCTCCAGGTCAGCGGTGCCGTCGGTGTGCCATAGCTCGCCCGCAGCGAAACGCGACTGGGCGTTGGCGCGCACCACGACCAGTTCCGGGTCATCGCCATCGATGCTGTCCACCGGCAGTGCGCGCAACGGACCAAACAATCGGCCAAATGCCTTGTGCTGTTCGACCGTCAGGTGCTGATCGCGAAACACCAGCACGTGATTTTCCAGAAAGGCCCGGCGGATTTCCGTCAGTTGCTCCGCGCTGAGTGGCTGCGACAGATCGACACCGCCGACCTCGGCACCGATGATCGGTGTCAGGCGGTTGACCGTGATGTTCTGATACGGCGCACGCACTGCGCCTGCGATGCCTTCTATGGCCTTGAGTGCCATTTGATCCATGATCCCTCACCTTCAGGTTGTTGGCATGGCCGGTCACCATGCCCGTGGTTCGTCTGCGGGACGTCAGCCCCGCCTGAAAAGCCTGCCGTTAACGTTCAGCCCTGCGCCGCCGACAGGTCGGTATTGATCATCTCGGCAATCACCTGCACCCAGGGCGCAGCGACAATGCCGTAGTGATCGGTGTCCAGTGCTTGCCAGCTCGACATGTGCGGCAACAGCCCTTGCCAGGCCCGCTGCAGATCGGCGATCCGCCAGGTACTGCCCATGCCGTAAGGATTGGGCTGCGTGGCGATGAACAGCCGTACCGGAGTGCGCGGCAGCACCACGGGCTGGTGGCCCGCCATGCTTGCCATGTTGTTCTGACAGCAGACAATCAGGCTTTGCAGGTAACCTGACGTGTCCTCGCTGGCCGTAATGGTGGTCGCGTTGAGGGTGC
Source organism: Pseudomonas congelans (assembly GCF_900103225.1). Classification (GTDB taxonomy): domain Bacteria; phylum Pseudomonadota; class Gammaproteobacteria; order Pseudomonadales; family Pseudomonadaceae; genus Aquipseudomonas; species Aquipseudomonas congelans. Next base: position 18,353 of record NZ_FNJH01000008.1, read on the forward strand.
GCCGTGCAGAAAACTCGCGCTGGAAGACCTGCTGAATCTGCGCTTCGCCGATCTGCGCCAGCTCGTTACCCGCATCCGGCGCGGGGGGATCGATCAGGTACAGCAGTGGTTGCTCGCACTCTTCCGTCAGCAGGCTGCACATCGCCTGCGTCACCCACGCGCCGAACGACCAGCCGGCCAGCCGCCATGCCGTGCCGTCGGGGTGATGGGCCTGCAATGCCTCGAGATACAGTTGCGCGCGCTCATCCACGCTGATGTTCGGCAGGTCGGGCAGGCGCAAGGCCGGATCGGCGATCACCCACACGCCCAGATCAGGGTGCAGCGCCGAGGCCAGCTCGCGGTACGCCTGCACGTCGCCACCTACCGGGTGAATCAGATACAGGCGCTCGCGCCCCGCGCCCGCATGCCACTGATCGATCCGTACTGCATTGGCCCACTGGTTTTCGTCCGCAACCGTTCCGGCCCCTGACGCCTGCACCAGCGCCAACACCTCGGCCAGGCTGACCTTGTGGCTGAACTGCGACAACTGGAAGACCACGCCGGTCGCGGCCTGCAGTTCGTCGATCAGGTCCAGCAGGGTCAGAGAATCGGCGCCCAGCTCATAGAGCGAGGCATCCGGCTGCAGCGCACTCACCCCCAACCATTTGCACAGGCAGTCATGCAGATGCTCGGGCAGACGGTCCGGCGCTTCAGTGTCTGCCGTCAGCGCTGGCGCAGTATCGGCCAGCGTCGAGCCTGCGCTGTGGCGAACCGGGTAAAACTGTCGCGCCGTCTCTGGATCGGTGGTCGAGATCAGCAACTGCGGCAGTTGAGCCGTCATGGCCGCATCGAATACCCGGCAGCCCTCTTGCGCCGACATGCCGACCGCCAGGTGCCGCTGGTGCGCGTCGTCTCCGATGCCACTGGCAGCGGCCATGCCCACATCGCGCCAGATGTCCCAGTTGATGCCCAGACGCACACAGCCATTTTCGGCATGCGGGCGGTAGTGGGTAAAACCGTCAAGCACGGCACTGGCAGCGGCGTAGTCCAGGTGCCCGGCGCCACCAAACAGTGCCGACATCGAAGAGCAATACAGCACGAACCCCGGGGTCATCTGCTCGATCAATGCTTCGACCGCCAGCATGCCGCGGGTCTTGCTCGCCATCGCCTCAGACAGCATCTGAGCATCGCGCTGACGGATCAGGCTGCCCGCTCCGGTTCCGGCCGCGTGAATCACGCCGTCAAAGTGTCCGTAACGCTCACGCAAGTGTTCAAGCACCGTCGGCCAGCGCGCCAGGTCGGCGATATCCGCAGCGATGCTATCGATGCGCGAAGCATAGGCGTGCAGTTCTTTCGGACACTCGCCGCCTCGCGACAGCAGCACGACCCGCCACTGACCGGATTGCAGCAGGTGTTCACACAAAGTACGACCGATGCCGCCTGTACCGCCGAGCACCAGCAACGTGCCGTTCGCCGGCAGTAGATTCGAATCCGCTGTGGGGGCCGCCAGAGGACTGGCCTGCAGCTGTGGCTGCCACAGATAACCGTCACGCATGGCCATGCGTCGCGGCAGCGACGCCGGGTCGGCAAGCAGCGCCGCCAGGTGCCGAGCCTGGGTGCTCAACTGCGCCGTGGGCAGGTCCAGCCAGTGACAGCGTATCGGGTACTCCTGCGGGGCCACTTCGGTGATACCGGCCAGCGCCGCCAGTTCAGGGCGCATGACCGGGCCGTTCACCGGGCACGCTTGCCAGGACAGCAGCCAGAGCCGCAGGGCGCTCTTCTGTGCGTTCTGCCCCCAGGCCTGCAACAACGCGCTGAGCGTATCGAGACAGGCCCATTGCGCAGCCGCCAGGCTTTGCTCGTCAACCGCCCCGCCCACCGACAGCGGCAAGGCATGCAGCCAGTCCAGTTCGGCCGCCGTCTGCCCATTCTGATCAAGCGTGGCGATCAATCGGCCAAACGCCACAGGGTCCAGCGGATCAAGCTCATAACGATTGGGGCCAAGCTGCTGGTAGCCATTGCCGGCCTGCACCTCGATAACATGCCGATAGACACCCTGCAGACTGCCAAGCGTGTCGGCCTCCAGGCGCTCATGGCTGCACACCACCAGCACTTCACGCCCCTCACCAGTCGGCTGTGTACGCAGACGATGCAGCCGCTGCCACTGACGCTGATAGAACCAGTCTGTCAGCGGCTGGCGCTCGACGGCTGACGACGGCTGCAGTTCGGCACGTGCGGCGGGTTTGAAGCGGAAGGTCTGCAGATCGAATGCCGACGGAGGCAAGTCCCAGGGTGGCGGCGTCGAACCGGTCGCCCCGTCGATGCTGGCCCCCGCATACCAGGCGTCCAGCAGGGCCTGCGGTGAATGTTCGCTGGCGTTCACTCGCACAGCCGAAAGCGTCACCTGCCTGATCGACGAGGCTTGCAGGTGCGGCGTCTGACCCGGCTCGCAGATCATCGCGAAGCGCCAGGGCAACGCGCGTCGACCGTTTTGCAGGTAGCGCAGCAGCGCGGTCTGCTGCTCGGGAAAGGCATTGAGCCAGGTTTCAATCGCCAGCATGTCCCGCTCCAGGGCAGTGCGGCTGTGCGCCGACAGCAGCAGGCACGCCGGGCAATCCTCGACGCGCGCTGTCTGCTCCGGCGCTGCGCCGACAATCACATGCGCGTTGGTGCCACCGATGCCGAAACTGCTGACCCCGGCCAGACGCCGACGCCCCTCGGGCCAAGGCCCTGAAGTGGTGGGTATGTAGAACGGCGAATGCTGCAGGTCGATTTGCGGATTGATCCGGGTAAAACCCAGGTTGGGCGGGATCACCCCATGAAACACGGCTAGCGTCGCGCGAATCAGCCCGACCACGCCCGCAGCCGCGCCCAGATGCCCCACCTGGCTTTTCACTGAGGCCAGCGCGCAACTGGCGGCTGGCGCCGCGCCGAACGCTTTGGTCAATGCAGCCACTTCAATCGGGTCGCCCAACAGCGTGCCGGTACCGTGGGCCTCGATGTAGCCCATGTCGGCGCCGTGGATCCCGGCCTTGCGCAGCGCCTCGCTGATCACTGCGCTCTGCCCCGCCACCGATGGCGCGGTATAACTCATCTTGGCGCGGCCATCGTTGTTCAGCGCAGAGGCTTCAACCAGCGCGTAGATCCGGTCGCCATCAGCCTGGGCGCGGTCCAGCGGCTTGAGCACCACCACCCCATAACCGCTGGCGCCGATAGTGCCGCTGGCGTCGTCACTGAACGGGCGGCACAGACCGTCGCGGGAAAAAATGTGCTGCGGACGATAGCGGTAACCATCGGTCAGGGTCGGGTCGATCAACACCCCTGCGGCCAGCATCACGTCACTGTCGCCCTGACGCAGCATCGCCGCCGCCAGGTGCACGCCGATCAGCGAGCTGCCGCACGCCGCCTGAACGCTGAGTGCCGGGCCGCCGAGGTCGAGGTGATAAGCCGCCTTGGTGGCCAGAAAGTCCTTGTCGTGATGCAGCGCCATCTGAAAGCCGTCCGGCAGATCACCGTCGGCGGTTTCGCGCAGCATTTGCTGGAAATACGTGGTCTCGCCGCAACTGGCGATCAGGCCGATGCGCGGCCCATCGGCTTTAGGCGTGAGCCCGGCATGTTGCAGTGCCTGCACGCAGCCCATCAGCAGGTGCCGCTGTTGCGGGTCCATCAGCCGCGCTTCCTGCAGGCTGATACCGAAATAGTCGGGATCGAAATCCAGCAGGCCGGTCAGTTGACTGCGTGCACCGACCAGCCCCTCGGCAGCGTCGAACCGCTCGATGCCCAACCGGTTTCCTTGAAACATCGCCCAGAACTCGGCGAGGTTGCTCGCCCCGGCCACATTCACCGACATGCCGATGATCGCCATGGGTTGTTCGCCAGCCTTGGCGACTCGCTCATTGCCTCTCCCAGCACCGGGCATTTGCCCTGCCGGTACGGAGAGATGCTGCGCCAGGCGGCGCACGCTGACATGCTCGAACAAGGCGGCCATTGCCACTGGCTGCGCCAGTACCTCGTTGTAGCGGGCATGCAGGCGCATCAGGCCGAGGCTGGTGGCGCCGGCTTCGAAGAAGGTCTGATCAGGCTCGATGTCGCGACCGATGACCGCCACGAACAACTCGCTCAGTTGCTGTTCAAGTGCGCTCAACGGTGCCGCAGGCAGCCCGGTGCGTTGCCGTTGCAGCACCTCGCCCAGATCACCCAGCGCCTTGCGATCAATCTTGCCGCTCGGCGTGCGCGGCCAGGCGTCAACCCGCCGGTACTCGTCAATCCGCACATGCGCCGGCAGGTGCAGGGTGATCTGTCGGTCAAGCTGCTGTACATCGGGCAGCGTGCCCTCGCAGTGCAACCAGGCCACCAGTCGGGGGGCCTCCCCCTGCATGGCCACCACCGCGTTGCTCACCTGAGCGACCTGCATCAGTGCGGCTTCGATCTGCCCCAGTTCAAGACGCTGGCCACTGATCTTGATCTGCTGATCGTCTCGGCCCAGGTAATGCAGGCAGGCGTTTTCATCAGCCCGCGCAAGGTCGCCGGTGCGATAGAACAGGGTCAGGCCCTCAGGCTGTGGCAACTCGACGAAGCGCGCGGCATTCAGCGCCGGGTCGGCGAGGTAGCAGCGCGAAATCATCGGCCCTGCCACCAGCAGGTAGCCCTGACTGCCACGCGGCACCGGCCGGTCGTGTTCGTCCACCAGCAGCAGGCGTGCGTTGCTCACTGCCCGCCCGATCGGCGCGCGCAGCGGCCAGTCCTGAACCGTTGCAGGCAAACGCCAGGCGCTGACCACGTGGGTTTCGGTCGGGCCGTAATGATTGAACAGCCGTGCCTGCGGCATGCCGCCGAACCAGTTGCGCAAGGCCTCGGTGCACAGCAGTTGCTCGCCCGCCGTGATCACTTCGCGCAACGCCTGCGGATACGCGCCCTGGCTGACAGCGGTCTGCGCCAGATGCTGCAAGGCCACGCACGGCAGGAACAGCCGTTCGATGCGCGTCTGCACCAGGTAGCTCAGCAATGCCTGGGCATCCTGCCGCCAATGCGGGTTGATCAGGTGGTAACAGCCCCCGCCGCAGAGGGTGCTGAAAATCTCCTGAAACGACACATCGAACGACAGCATGGAGAATTGCAGGGTCACTGACATCGCGGGCAACTGCCCTTCGTTGCGCTGCCAGTGCAACAGATTGCAAAGGGTCCGGTCCGGCACCTGAACCCCTTTCGGTTTCCCCGTCGAACCGGACGTGAACAGCGTGTACAACGGTCGTTGCCCTGCATGACGGCGACGCTCGAACGGTCGTGCTGCAGCGCTCAGGTCGACCCGATGACAGACCTGCCGGTCTACGCTCAATTTCTTCAGTGCTGCTTCAGTGGTCGCGCTGTACAGCACACAGCCGGGTTGCGCCTGCTGCATGACCTGGCGCTGCACCGCCAGCGGATAGCCAGGGTCCAGAGGCACCGCCGTCAGGTTGAGCCTGGCCAGCGCCAGCAAGGCCACAATGTGCTCGACCGACGCCTCGAGGTACAGGACCACTTGCAGCGGCGCATTGTTGCACTCCGACAGCGGGCACTGCTCGATCAGGGTGGCCGCCAGAGTATTGGCCAGTGCATCCAGTTCGGCGTAGCTGATGCACCGCTGATCAGCCACCAGTGCCGGAGCATCCGGCGTGCAGCTCACCTGATAGGCAAACCAGTCGGCCACGGTGCTGAACGGCGGCTCAGCGCTGTCGCCCTGACTGGCGGGCGGCAGGCTGGAGCGGTAAGGCGTGAGCAGCGCATCGAGGGTGGCAGACGGCCTCTCCAGCAGCAGATCAAGCCCCTGCTGCAGCAGTTGATTGACGGCGACCATTTGTGCCGCATCGAAATAACTGCACTGGTACTCCCACCAGCATTCCAGCTGTGACCCGGCATCGACCACCAGCAAGGTCAGCGGGCATTTGGCCTGTACGGTCTCGTTGAATTCCAGCGTGGCGCGCAGGCCGGTCTGAGCCAGCCTGGCGTAGTCGGTGTTTTCCAGCACGAACATGAAATCGAACAGCGAACTGCTCGACGACAGCCGCAGGTCTTCCACCAGATCCGCCAGCGCGACGTCCTGCAAGGCCAGCACCTCACGCACAGTGGCGGTCTGCTGATGCATCTGCTGGTCGAGCGCCTTGTCGCCGTCGAACGCCGTGGGGATCAGCACGGTATTGGCGAACATGCCGATTGCGTCTTCGAATTCGCTCAGCGGACGGTTGGATACCGGGCTGGCGATGCGTGGCCGTTCACAGCCGGTCAGGGCGTACACGCTCCAGGCATAGACGCTGAACAGCACCTCATAGCGAGTGACGCGCTGTCGGCTGCAAAACCGATCCAGTGCAGCACTGCGCCTGGCTCCCAGCGGCTGACGATAAAGCCGTGCCTGCGGACCAGGCTCGCGAACCGGCAGCAGCGCGGGCGAAGACGCCGGGAGCTGACGGTGCAACCCGGCCAGGGCGCGGCGCTGATCGCGGTAGCGCGGGTCGACACGCCATTGTCGTTGCCAGAGCGCGAATTCCAGCGTGCCCAGACCCGGCGAAGGCTCGGCACTCCGCCGCCCCTGCAGCGCATCGTCGTACAGCTGCACCAGGTCATCGAACAACAGGTTCATCGACCAGCCATCGATGACCACGTGGTGCAGGTTCAGCAGCAAGCGACAACTGCCATCGGCAAACGGCAGCAGCCAGGCCTTGCACAGGGCCGATGTCGCCAGATCGAAAGGTGTGTCGAAGACCAGGGCTGCAAAGCTGCGCCAGGTCTGTTCACTGAATGCTCCTGTGGCAAAGGTCTGGCACACCGCTTCCCGTTGGTGAACCTGCTGATGCAGCCCGTCGGCAGCGGACACAAACGCCGTACGCAGCCCGCTGTGTCGCGTCAGCAGGCGCTGCACGGCCTCGGCCAGTGCGGGGAGCTGAACACCCGTCGCCAGGTGCAGGATGATCGGCACGTTGTAAGCCGTCGCCTGCGGCGTGCGCTGCTGCATCAGCCACAGGCGACTTTGCTCGGCAGTCGCCGGCGCACGCCCTGAACGGTTGATGGGCGGCGCGGGCGGATAGGCAGACGCCGCACCCTGCTCATCACCAAGGCGCTCGGCCAATGCCGAAAACGATTCGCTCAGCACCGCACCCAGGTTGATTTCCCGCTGCCAATGGGTGCGGATTGCAGAGCGCAGACGCATGGCCTTGAGCGAGTCGCCGCCGCTGCCCAGCCAGTCATCCTCGCCATTCAGCTCAGGTTGCGACAATAACCTGCGCGCCTGGGTCAGCAGCCAGTCCAGCGCGGGCGAGTGTTGCTCGTCTGCCCGCGAGCCCGCCTCCGGTCGCCACGGCTTCAAGGGCTGTTCCAACAGCGCACGCTGATCAATCTTGCCATTGGCGGTCAACGGCAGGCGCTGCAGCACAAACAGCTGATGCGGGCGCATCCATACCGCCAGGTTGTCGCGCAGGTGCTGGTCGAAATCACGATAGTCCAGCGCCTCGCGCGGCACGATGAACGCCAGTAACTGGTGGTCCTCAGCCGCCTGCCTGCGCGTACAGACATGCACCTGCGCCACCTGCGGATGCTGCAGAATGCGCTGCTCGACCTCGCCTGGCTCGATGCGAAAACCGCGGACCTTCACCTGACGGTCAATCCGCCCCAGGTACTCGATCAGCCCGTCGGCATTGATCCGCACCTGATCGCCGGTTCGGTAATGCAGCACGTCCCCGGCATCGCTTGTCGGCAGGCGCAGGAAAAGCTGTGCGGTCTCTGCCGGACGGTTGCGATAACCGCGTGCGACCCCGCTGCCGCTCAGGTAAAGCTCACCCGCCTCGCCACTGGCAACCGGACGTTGTTGCGCATCAAGCACCTGCACGCCGGTGTCAGGCAATGGCCGACCGATCGGCACCGCGTCCCCGGCAAAATCGCGGGGGATCGGATAGCACACGGCGAAGGTGGTGCATTCGGTGGGTCCGTAGGCGTTGAAAATCTGGCAACGGCTGTCGGGATTGGCCTGATACCAGGCACGCACCGCCGCGGCGCTGACCTGCTCACCGCCGATCAGCACCTGGCGCAGGCTGGAGAAACAGGCGGGGTTATCCGTACTCAAGGTGTTGAACAGCGACACGGTCATGAACAGGCTGTCGACCTGCTGCGTTTCCAGCACCCTGGCCAGTTGTTGTGCGTCCTGCAGGTCTGCGTCGGCAATGATGACGCAGCAACCGCCGTTGAGCAGCGGTGCCCACAGCTCGAAGTTACAGGCGTCGAACGCCGGGTTGGACAGACAGGCAACACGCTCGCCTGCGCGAATGTCGAGGCAGCTGTCGGTCCGGGCCAGACGCAAAAGACCACGCTCGCCCACCTCCACGGCTTTCGGGGTGCCGGTGGTGCCCGAGGTGTAGAACAGAAAGCTCGACTCGGCGAAGTCCTCGGGCAGCGGCAGTGCTGGCTGATCGGGGTACTCCAGCAAGGCTTCGACGCTGACGTACCAGCCACGTTGTGGCGCTGCCAGGCTGTCCGCGTCTTCACCTAGGGTCACCAGCCCGACACAGCCTCCATCGTCGAGCATCAATTGTCGACGCAGGGCCGGGCTGGCCCGATCCAGCGGCACCACCACAGCTCCGACTTTCAGCACGGCCAGTATCGTGGCGACCCATTGCCAGCAGCGCGGCATGCACAGGGCAATCGGATCAGCAGGGCCTGCGCCTTGTGCCAGCAGCCCTTTGGCGATGCGTTCACTGGCACTGGCCAGTTGCGCGTAGGTCAGCCGTACCTGCCGGTCGATCACCGCCAGCGCCAGGGGATCAAGACTTACCTGCTCGGCAAAACGTGACAGCAGGGTCTTGGGGTTGCGGGCGATATTCTCCTCGTGCCGGTTCATCATTGCGCCTCCTGCGTGTCGAAACGTTGCAGCTCTTGCCTGAGCGTCTGCGAGACCCGATGCACCTCGGCACTTTCCAGCATGTCCCAGTGGCCACCGTGCACCAGCCGGGCCCTGTAACCGTTACCCGCGCGGCGACGCCAGAAGCTGCGCAGCTCATGCAACTGCGTGCGGCTGAAGCCTTCGCGAGCCTGAATCAGCACGATGCGCCCTGCTTGTGGCGCGCACTCGTACGCGGCCATGGCCAGGCGGTTGTGGTTGTAGAGGTGGAAATACCGCTCGACCTGCGCGTCTTCGATGCCGGGATACATGCCGTTGAAGCGCACAAGCTTGTCGCGGAACTCCGCCATGTCCACGGTGCCGATCTGTTGCCGGAACCCCGGATCATCCGAGCCTTGGGTATCGAGCAGCACCACCGTCACCTGACGATGGCCGGCAGCTGTCAGACGACGGGCCATTTCGTACGCCACCAGACCACCGAACGACAGCCCGGTGAGTACCAGTGGTTGAGAGGTCAATGCAGCGATCCGCCGCAGATAGGCATCGGCCATCGCTTCGACGCTTGGCTCGGTACTCTCACCAGGGTTCAACCCCGGCGATTGCACACCGTACACCCCGATGCTTTCGGGAAGCTCCTTGGCCAGCGACAGGTAGCAGAACGCTGTGCCCCCCGCCGGGTGAATACACACCACGTTGCGTTGCCCGGCACCGCGCCGGAATTCGATCAGGTTGTCCTGTGCCGCAGCCAGGCTGGCTCCAGTGCGCAGCCAACCGCCCAACGCCTCGATGGTCGGGTGGCCGAGGATCACGCGCACAGGCACTTCGACGCTGAACGCCCGGCCAATTTCGTAGGCCATCTTGATAGCCGCAATCGATGTCCCGCCGACGTTGAAGAAGTTGTCGCGAATGCCGATCTGCGGCACCAGCAGCAGGTCCTTCCAGATCTGATACAGGGTCAGCTCGATATGGTCCCTGGGGCTGCCGAGATTGACTTGCCGGTCGGCCAGATCCTGATCGACCTGTGCCGCGAGCGCTGCACGGTCGACCTTGCCGTTGACCGTCAACGGCAAGGCGTCCAGCCATAGATAAGCGCTGGGCATGACGGCGCTGGACAGGGTCGTTGCCAGGTGCGCACGCAGCGCGGATTCGTCGACTGCGCTGTCGATGACGCAGCACGCCACCAGACGCTGGTTCTGCGCGCTGTCACCGACGATCAACGCCACACTGGTGCGAATACCGGGAAACAGGTCCAGCCGTGCTTCGATTTCACTCAGTTCCAGGCGAATGCCGCGCAGTTTGACCTGAAAGTCGTTGCGGCCGAGAAACTCCAACTGACCGTCCGGGCGATAACGCGCCAGATCGCCGCTGCGGTACAACCGGTCACCGGCAACGAACGGGTTGTCGATAAACCGTTCGGCAGTAAGCTCGTCCAACCCCAGATAACCCCGTGCAACGCCGACACCACCAATGTGCAACTGACCGGTGACCCCGGCTGGCACCGGCGCATCACGCTCGTCGAGCACGTAAAAACGGGTGTTGGCAAGGGGTCGGCCGATGGGCAATTGGCGCGACGGAACGTCGGCACCGGGCTCCAGCGTCCAGACACTGCTGATCACTGTGGTTTCGGTCGGACCATAGACGTTGTGCAGGCGGGCATGCGGCAGACGCTCCTGAAACAGCCTGGCCACTGCGGGCGACAGCTCCCCGCCGCCACTGAACACATCCTTCAGGGTGTGACAGGCGCTGACCTCTTCGACCTCAAGAAACAGTTGCAGCATGGCCGGCACGAAGACCATCGCGGTAACGCTTTGTTCACGCACCACCTGCGCCAGGTAACCAGGCTCGAAATGCCCGCCGGGACGGGCGATGATCAGCCTGCCACCCGTGAGCAACGGCCAGAAGATCTCCCAGGCCGAGGCGTCGAAACCGAATGGAATCTTGTGCAACATGCGGCCGGATGCGCCATAGAGCTGCTGACACCACAGCAGCATATTGCTCAGCCCGCGATGCGTGATCATCGCACCCTTGGGCAGCCCCGTAGTGCCGGAGGTATACAGCACATACGCCAGGTGGTCGGCGTTCACCGCGACGCGTTGCGGCTGCGGATTGTCCGACGGGCACTCGGCCCAGAGCAGGGCATCGGCCTGCACGTCGAGGATCGGCACTTCGCAGTCCGCTCCTTGTAAAGCCTCGCGCAGGATATTGCGCGTCGGCCCTTGGGCCAGCAGCACCACCGGGGACGTGTCGTCGAGAATATGCCGCAGGCGTCCCGATGGATAATCCGGGTCCAGCGGCACATAGGCGCCCCCGGCCTTGAGCACCGCCAGCACTGCCACCGGCAGTTCCAGCGAGCGTTCGATACACACCGCCACGCGCACATCCGGGCCGACGCCGAGGGTGAGCAGATGATGCGCCAGGCGGTTGGCCTGGCTATTGAGCTGGCTGTAGCTCAGCGACCGACCTTCGAAGATGACCGCACACTCGGCCTGCCGACGCGTGACCTGAGCTTCGATCAGGCGATGCACGCAGTCGACGGGCTGGGCCAGCGGCGCCGGACTGTTCCACTGGTTCAGAATCTGTTCGCGTTCGGCATCGCTGATCAGCGTCAGTGAACCCACAGGCTGCTTGGGGTTCAGCGCCACCTGCTCCAGCAGCTGACGATAATGCCCGCTCAGGCGTTCGATGCTGGTCTGGTCAAACAGATCGGTGTTGTATTCCACCAGCAGGCTCAGCAGACCGTCGCGCTCGACCCATTCGAACGCCAGGTCGAACTTGGCCGTAGCACTCCCGGTGCCGTATGACGTCATGCTCAGGCCGGGCATCCGTGCGGCGTTGCCCGGAGTGTTCTGCAACACCATCATCACCTGAAACAACGGCGAATACGCGGTATCGCGCTGCGGGTTGACGGCCTCCACCACGCGGTCGAAAGGCACATCCTGATGAGCGTGAACATCCAGCAGGGTGGCGCGTACCTCGCGCAACAGCTCGGCAAAGGTCTGCTGCGGATCGAGACGCTGACGAATCACCTGTGTGTTGACGAAATGGCCGATCAGCGGCTCGATTTCGGGACGGCTGCGGTTGGCGAATGGCGTACCGATGCACAGGTCCCGCTGACCGCTGTGACGCCAGAGCAGGACCGACAGCGCGCCGATCAGCACGTTGAACAGCGTGCCCTGGGTCTGTCTGGCCAGCGCGTTGAGCGCGCGCAGGGTGGTGCCGTCTACCGTCGAGCTGAAGGTCGCTCCGACGTAGCGCTGCACGATCGGGCGCGGTCGGTCGGCAGGCATATCGAGCAGCGGCGGCGCGTCGGCCAGCGTGCGCTGCCAGAAGTCCAGTTGCCCGGCCAGCGCCTCGTCGCTCAGCCGCTGTTGCTGCCAGCAGGCGTAATCGGCGTACTGCACCGCCAGCGGCGCCAGACTGGACGCCTGACCGCGCAGAAAATCGCCATACAAGGTGGTTACTTCCTGAAGGATCACGCCCATCGACCAGCCATCGGCGATGATGTGGTGCACGCTGTACAGCCAGAGATATTCCTCATCGGCCAGGCGCAGCAGCGAGGCCCGCAGCAACGGGCCGCTGGCCAGGTCAAAGGGTGCTTTGGCCTCCTGCTCCACCGCCACGCTGACGTGCGCATCGCGCGCTGTCGGCGACAGGCTACGCAGGTCGATACTTGGCATCAGCAACGGCATCGCCGGGTGCACGATCTGCCGTGGCTCGCCGTCCACGCTGGCGAAGGTCGTGCGCAATATTTCATGGCGCATGATCAGTTCGTTCAGCGCCCGCTCCAGCACCGGCACATCCAGCGAGCCTTTCAGCAGCACCGCAGTGGGCACGTTATAGAACGCATTGCCCGGTTCCATCTGATCGAGGAACCATAGCTGGCGTTGTGAGAACGACAGCGGAACAGCCGTTTGCCCGGCGGCACGCCGAGGGATCGCGGCCGGGTCAGTGCCGCTCAGCAAGGCAATCAGTTCTGCCTTGTGTTGCTTGAGCGCCTGCAACATCTCATCATTCAGAAACCCGCGCGGCGCCTTGCAGCGCAGTTTATCGCCGTCCACTTCAAGCACCACGGCGTGGCGACCGAACAACTCCAGCAATTGATAGGCATTCATATCTCTATCTCCTCCATGTCGCTGGCGTCGTCCGTTCGATCTGCGGCAGAAGCGAACGCCTCGACCTGCGCGCGGCGTTGTTCGTCGGCAGTGCGCAGGCCGCCCACCATCGAGTAGATCAACTGATGATTCGGTCCCAGGTCGAACAGGGCCGACAATTGCTGCTCTTCAAGCGAGCCCATGCCACACAGGCCAAGGCCCTGCTCCACCGCTGTCATGGTCAGCAATTGCGCCATGCCACCGGCTTCGATATGACAGAAGTCGCGACTGCGCTCGCCATACAGCGGGCGGATCGCGGCCATATCGGCAATGAAGAACAGCGAGAATGCCGCGTTTTCATACACCGGACGGTTTACGAAATAATCGTAGGTGTCCGGGTCGAGCGGCTCGCTGTCGAGCATCAGCAGACGGTGCTGAACCGGGTCGTAGTAATAGGCGCCGGCAGCAACGCCGGTGATCCGCTGCGGTTTGACATACAGGTGGCACTGGATCGGGTACAGACCGCCTGCGGACGGGAACTGGTATTTGACCTCGCCGTGCAGTTGCCCTTGCGCCAGGCTGGCCAGTAACCCGGCAAACGCCTCGGTCGGAATGGGCCCGGCAGCGAATTGACGTACCGAGCGGTAGTCGCTGAAGCGCCGCGCAAACGCGGGGTTATCCGGACGTGCAAGGTCCAGCGCCGCAACCTGCGGTGCGAAGGTCCGCCGGCCGCGCTGGTCGGCCTTGAAGCGCGCCCGCTGCTGCGGATCTTCAATCACCGGCTCGGGCGAACCCGCGCGCTGACGAACGCTGTCGACCACGCTGCCGTTGGCCAGATTCCGGCGGTACATGCCGAGCAGGTTGAGCAGGGTCGGCTGCGCCAGCAGTTGCGCAACGTTAGGACGGAACTGCAGTTCGCCGGACAGCGCATTGCTGATCCTGACAATGTCGATCGAGGTAGCGCCCAGGTTGAGCAAATTGGCGTCGGCAGCGATCGACGAACGCTTGAGCACGCCCTGCACGATCATCACCAGTTGTTGCTCCTGCGGCCCCTCCACTTCCAGCGCGGGACCGGCATCCTGAACCTGCGACGGCTCCGGCAGGCGCTTCTTGTCGACCTTGCCGTTGGCCGACAGCGGCCATTCCTGCACGAAGGTGAACGAGGTCGGCACCATGTAGGCCGGCAGTTTGTCTGCCAGGTACTGGGTAAAATCACTGGCCTGCAACGAGGGATCGGCCTTGAGTACATAACCCGCCAGCCGCTTCTCGCCCAGCGCTTCGCCCAGCACCCGCACCACGGCGCTCTGCACCCCGGGATGGCGATTGAGCGCCGCTTCGATCTCGCCCAGCTCGATGCGGTGCCCCTGGACCTTGACCTGGGTGTCTTCCCGACCGAGAAACTCGATATTGCAGTCGGGCAGCCAGCGCCCCAGGTCGCCGGTCCGGTACAGGCGTTCGCCCGTCAGCGGGTGGGCGAAGAAACTGCCGGCACTCAGCGCTTCATCACGCCAATAGCCCTTGGCAAGGCCGATACCGCCGATATACAGCTGGCCAGCCACCCATGTCGGGCGAACCTGCAGTGCGTCATCCAGCACGTAGAAGCGCTGGTGATCCAGCGCCTTGCCATAGGGAATACTGCGCCACGCGGGGTCGACCTGTTGCAGCGGATACTGGATCGACCAGATGGACGCTTCGGTCGCTCCGCCAAGGCTGATCAGTTGCAACGCTGGCTGCAGCGCCCAGGCGCGCTCGGGCAGAGTCAGGGGAATCCAGTCGCCCGACAGCATCGCCACGCGCAGGCACGACGGCAACGCGCTGCGTTCACCTTGTACATACTCCAGCAGCATGCCGAACAAGGCGGGCACCGAATTCCACAGGCTGACCTGATGCCGCTCGATCAGCGTCAGCCAGTGCGCCGGGTCGAGGGCTTGCTGCGGTTCGAGCAGTACCACCGCAGCGCCAGCAGCCAGCGTGCCGAAGAAGTCGTAGACCGACAGGTCGAAACTCAGCGACGAAACCGCCAGTACCCGGTCGGCAGCACCGACGGCAAAGCGCCGGTTGATGTCGAGCAGCGTATTCACCGCACCGCGATGATCGATGACCACGCCCTTGGGCATGCCGGTCGAGCCTGAGGTGTAGATCACATAGGCCAGATCGTCCGGGGTGAGACGCACGGCGTGCAATTCGGACTGATCGGAAAGACCATCATCGGCCATGATCGGGTCGCTCACGCTGATGACCTGGACCTGCGCGGGCCACTCGATACGCTGCAGCAGTGCCGGCTGAGTCAGCGCCAGACTGGCTTCGGCACGTTGCAGGATGTGATCCAGACGCTCGATCGGCAACGCCGGGTCGAGCGGCAGATAAGCCCCGCCTGCGTACTGGATCGCCAGCGTCGCGACGACCTGTTCCCAGCCACGTTCCATGACCACCGCGACCAGTTGATTGGGCACCACGCCGCGACGCTGAAGCAGCGCCGCCAGCTGCCGCGCTTCGGCCCGCAGTTGCCGGTAACTCAACTGACGACGTATGCCGATGACCGCCAGCGCATCCGGGGCAGCGAGTGCCTGGCGATCAAACAGTTCGTGCATCAGGCCTGAGTCAACCGGGCTGGCGTCGGGCACCGGCAAGCGGGCCAGCGGTATCAGGTCCACCGTGCCGGCGTTCCACGCATCGGCCTGCAGCAGGCGATCGAGCAGCGCGTTGTAGGCGACGAACATCTGCTCGATCAGGCCTTGCGGAAACAACTCGTCGATGCTGTCCCAGTTGAACAGCAGGCGCCCTTCCAGCTCCAGCAGCGTGTGGTCAAGCCAGACCTGCGGAGTCTGGGTGATGCTGTGCATGTGCTCGGCATTCAACGCATCGGCAAGGTTGAATTCGGCCAGTTCCGGCGCGGCTTCCGACAGGGTGCTGTTGAACACGATGGGCATGGCGGTCTGTTGCACGCCACGGGCCTGGGACAGCTCACGCAGCACCCGGACCCCGCTGACCACCGAGTGGTCGATGTCTTGCCACAGCCGTGCCTGCACGGCACGCGCCTTGTCGATGAAGCTCGCGGCCCCGTCGATTTGGACCTCAAGCAAGACCAGCGAGGTGAAGTCGCCGATGATCTCATCGACATCCGGGTGCAGCGGCATGCGGTTGAACAGCGGCAGGCTCAACGTGAAGCGCGACTGCCGACTCCACAGCGCCAGCACCTCGCTGAATGCGGTCAGCAGCATCACCGACGGGGTCACGGCAAATTGCCTGGCGAGCGCCTTGAGCCGTGACCACTGCTGCGCTGAAAGTTCGCGGTCGCGGCGGGTAAAGTGCGGCTGGCTGATGCTTTCCGGCTGGCACACCAGCGGCAGGTCCGGCGCAGGCGCCAGCGTGGCAACCTTCTCGCGCCAGTAGTCCAGTGCCTGTGAATAGCGGCTGTCATTGCGCAAGCGCTGCTCGGCCAGCACGTAATCGCGGAAAGTCAGACCCGGTTCGGGCAGTTGCAACTGCGGGTCGGCATAAAACGCCATCAGCTCTCGCGCCAGAATCTGCGTACTCGCAGCGTCGACGATCAGGGCGTCAAGGCTGATGTGCAAATGGCTGATGTCCCCATCGAGCAACGACAGACTGAACTCGAACAACGGCCAGCGACTGGCGTCCAGCACCTGATGCGACTGACGTTCGCGGGTACCTTGCAGGGCCTGTTGCGCAGCGTCGGCAGAAAGGCCGCGCAGATCGCTGCGTGGCATGTGATAGGTCGGTACGCTGTCGAGGACCTGCTGCGTGCCATCACCAAGGAACACCACGCGCAGCATGTCGTGCCGCTGGATCATGCGGTTCAGCGCCTGCTCGAAACGTGGCGCGTCGAAGCCGGGGATGCGCAGCTCTTCATAACCGTGGGCGCTGACACCGCCGAGGCTGACCGACGCTTCGCGGCCAAACCAGTACGCCTGCTGAATATCGGTCAACGGGAACGGCGCATAGCGTGCGCCGCGATCAGCTTCAATCGGGGTAAAAGGTGTGTCGAGCGAAGGCCCGTCACCCCGCCCGAGCCTTACCTGCTCAGCCAGGTCCACCAGCACCGGCGTCTTGAACAGGCTGCTCAGGGACAGCTGCGCGCCCATACGCTGGTTGATCATGTAGATCATCCGCGTGGCCAGCAGCGAATGCCCGCCCAACTCGAAAAAGTTGTCGTGAATACCGACCTGCTGGCACTTGAGCACCTCGGCCCAGATGCACGCCATATGCCGCTCGGTCTCGTCGCGCGGTGCCACGTAGGCACTGGTGGCCTGGCGCTCTGGCGCCGGCAGCGCCTGACGGTCGAGCTTGCCGTTACGGGTCAGCGGCAATTGCGTCAGCGCCACCCAGGCCGTCGGCACCATGTGTTCCGGCAGGTGCCGGTGCAGCTCGGCACGCAGTGTTTCGGCGGTTGCAGGCCCCACCACATAGGCCACCAGACGCTTGTCGCCCGGCACATCTTCGCGCAGCAGCACCACCGCTTCCTGCACACCGGGTTGCTGGTGCAGAAGGCTATCGATCTCGCCCAGCTCGACGCGAAAGCCGCGCAGCTTGACCTGCTGATCGATGCGCCCCAGGTAGTGCACGTTACCGTCGGCCGCGAACCGCGCCAGGTCACCGCTGCGGTACATGCGTGCGCCGGGCTGCGGGTTGAACGGGTCCGGCAGGAAGCGTTCGGCACTCAGGTCCGGACGATTCAGATAACCACGGGCCAGGCAGGCTCCGGCGATGTACAACTCGCCCGCCACGCCGACCGGTACCGGGTTCAGATCGCCGTCCAGCACATACAGACGCGCATTGGCGATAGGCCGGCCGATTGGCGGCGTGTCCGGCCACTGCCCGGCCTGATCACAGTCGAGGCTGAACTGGCTGACCACATGGGTTTCGGTCGGGCCGTACTGGTTATGCAGTTGCGCCCCCCCGAGGCCACAGATAAAGGCACGCAGTTCGTCATTGACGAGCAACGCCTCGCCGGCGGTGATGATTTCGCAGCCTCCCTTTGGCACAGGCATCGGCACCGACGCGTCAGCTTCAGTGAGGCTGGCCAGTTGCTGAAGCACGGCAAACGGCAGAAACGCCCGTTGTACGCCCTCGGCCACCAGCGTCGGACGCAACGCGACGAGGTCTTTGCGGCCGGCTTCGCTCATAAGCACCAGGCTGCCGCTTTGGCACAAGGTGCTGCAGATTTCCTGAAACGACACGTCGAAATTCAACGACGCGAATTGCAGCACGCGTTGTGAAACAGGCGTCTGCTCCAGTTGCCAGGCGATCAGGTTATCCAGCGCCGCACGACTGTGCGCCACGCCCTTGGGCCGCCCGGTCGAGCCGGAGGTGTAGAGCACGTAAGCCAAGTTGCCGGGGCTGACGGGCACTCGCGGATTGGCCTCGGAATACCCGGACCAGCGTTGCACCTCCACATCGAGGCAGCAGATCGGCAGCGTGTCGGGCAACGGTGGCAGACCGGCGCGCAGCGCAGACTGGGTCAGCAGCAGGCTCGGTGCGGCATCCGCGAACATGAATGCCAGACGCTCGGCCGGGTAGGCAGGATCGAACGGCACGTAAGCGGCGCCGGTCTTGAGAATGGCCAGCAGGCCGATGACCATCTGCGGCGAGCGCTCCAGACACAGCCCGACGCGCTGCTCGGGCCCCACGCCCTGCTCGATCAGGTAATTCGCCAGCCGGTTGGCAGACTGGTTCAGCTCTGCGTAAGTCAGCACTCGCTCATCGGCCAGCAACGCCACGGCATCGGGTGTTTGCTGCGCCACGGCTTCGAAACGTTTGACACAATCGGGCAGTGCAGAAGTATCGCGTTCGGTGCGGTTCCAGTCGTGGACGATGCGTCGATGCTGCTCAGCGTTGAGCAGGTCGAGCGTCGCAAGCGGCTGCTCGCTGTCCTCGACCATCTGCGTGAGAATGCGGTGCAGGTATTCGCCCATCTGCACCACAGTCTCCGGCTCGAACAACCCCGACGCGTATTCCAGGCCGCCGACGATTTGCCCGTCCCGTTCGCTGAGTGCCAGTTGCAGGTCGAATTTGGCCACTGGCTGGACGCTTTGCAGCACACTGACATCGACCCCGGACAAAGCCAGATCGGAATCCTGATGCTGCTCCCAGGCGAACAGCACCTGAAACACCGGGCTGTACGCCAGACTGCGCGGCGGATTGAGCAACTCCACCACTTGATCGAACGGCAAGTCCTGATGTTCCTGGGCGGCAAGCGCAACGCTGCGCGCCTGTTGCAGCCAGCTGGCCACTGTCGGGCTGCCGGAGCGGGTCATGCGCAGGGCCAGAGTATTGACGAAGAATCCGATCAGCCCTTCCAGCTCCTGCTGGCTACGGTTCGCCGAGGGCACACCGATGACCACGTCATCCTGCCCCGACAGGCGCATCAGCAACAGCGACCAGGCCGCCAACAGGTTCATGAACAACGTGGTGCCCTGCTGCGTAGCCAACATTCGGAGCCGAGCCGTCAGCGCGCGGTCAAAGACCAGCGGCACAAAGCCGCCGCGGTAATCCTGGGCCGCCGGACGCTTGTGATCGGTGGTCAACTCCAACAGTATCGGTGCACCGCTCAGGGTTTCACGCCAGTAGCGCCGCTGCGCATCCAGCACCTCGCCGGACAGCCACTGGCGTTGCCAGGCCGCGTAATCCACATACTGAACAGGCAACGGCGGCAGTGGCAGGGACTGCCCGTGCGCGGCCGGTTGCTGAATCGCCGCGGCGTAGAGCAGCCCCAGCTCGCGGGTCAGCACGCCCATCGACCAGCCGTCCGAAACGATGTGATGCTGGGTCAGCAACAACACGTGATCGTCATCGGCCAGCTTGACCAGGCTGACGCGCATCAACGGCCCGGCCGCGAGGTCGAACGGCTTGCTGCCCTCGGCGTCGATCAACGCCAGCAGACGCGCCTGGGCATCGTGCTCGCCGCGCAGGTCGATGACTGGCAGTGGAAAGTTCGCCCCCGCCGCCGCAACGCGCTGCCGCCCCTCGCCTTCAACCGCAAAAAAGGTGGTGCGCAGCGCCTCGTGGCGGTCCACCAATTGATTGAAACTGCGTTCCAGCGCGGCCACCTGCAACGGCCCGCGCAAGCGCAGGTTCAAGGGCATGTGGTAAGCCGCATTGCCGCCTTCCATCTGCGCCAGAAACCACAGGCGCTGCTGGGCAGACGACAACGTGTGTGCCCCGCTACGTTCTACTGCCGTGATTGGAGGGCGAGCGTTGCCCTGCTGAGCGGTGCTCAGTCGTTCGGCGAACTGCTGCAGCACGGGGGCTGTAAACAGGGCTGAGGGTGACACCTCCAGATGCAGTGTCTGACGGACCTTGGCCAGCACGCGCATGACCAGCAGCGAGTGGCCGCCGAGTGCAAAAAAGTGATCCTGGCGACCGACTCGCTCGACGCCCAGCACCTCGGCCCAGATGGCCGCGAGGGCGATTTCCTTTTCGCCTTGCGCAGCTTCGAACACGTGCCGATCAAACGCGTCATCCCCCGGTTCGGGCAGTGCGATACGGTCCAGCTTGCCATTCGCGGTCAACGGCAGCGCGTCCATACGCACGAATGCAGCAGGAATCATGTAGTCCGGCAAGCTGAGCTGCAGATGCTGGCGAAGGCCTTTGGGCGTCAGCGCGGCGCCGCTCTGTTCGCGGAAGTAGGCAATCAGCCTGGGCACGCCCGCGCTGTCCTCGCGCAGCACCACAACGTTGTCACGCACACCGGCAACCTCGGCCAGACGCGCCTCGATTTCACCCAGCTCCAGGCGCAGGCCGCGCAGTTTGGCCTGCGAGTCGTTGCGCCCGAGGAATTCCAGATTGCCGTCAGCCCGATAGCGGGCCAGATCGCCAGTACGGTACAACCGCTCACCGGCCACGAACGGGCTGTCGATGAATCGCTCGCGGGTCAATTCCGGCAAATTCAGGTAGCCACGCGCAACCCCCACGCCGCCGATGTACAGTTCGCCGGTCACGCCTTGGGGAACCCTCTCGCCAGCGGCATCGAGCAGGTAAATCCGCGTATTGGCCAACGCCCGCCCGATGGGCAGCACTGCATCGACTTGGCTGTCGGCCTCGAACTCGAAGCAGGTGCTGTCGATGCTCGCTTCGGTGACCCCGTAGGCCTGGACGATTTGCACATGCTCGCCACACAACCCACGCAGTTGGCGCGCGCTGTGGGCCGTCCAG
This sequence comes from Pseudomonas congelans, assembly GCF_900103225.1. GTDB lineage: Bacteria > Pseudomonadota > Gammaproteobacteria > Pseudomonadales > Pseudomonadaceae > Aquipseudomonas > Aquipseudomonas congelans. The sequence goes on from NZ_FNJH01000008.1 coordinate 39,455, forward strand.
ATGTCCGAACCGCAGACCACCGTGCTCATGAACGACAGGTCGCGCCTCGCCTCCTGCGCCCAGACCAGCAACGGGTTGAGGACCGCAGGCACGAAGTCGGCGAAATCGATACGCGCCTCGCTCAACAGGCGATACAGCGCAGGCGGGTCCATCAGCGTGTCACGCGGGCAGAGCACGAGCGTGCCGCCAAAACCCAGTGCGCGGATCAGGTCGGCGCTGAACACATCGAAGGAAAACCCGGCCATCTGCAGGTGACTGAGGGGCTTGTGCAGCGCGTACAAAGGCTCCCAGGCAGCGCTCACCGCGGTCAGCCCACGGTGCTCGACCATGACCCCCTTGGGCGTTCCGGTGGAGCCCGAGGTGTAGATCACGTAAGCCAGATGGCGGGACGTCAGACCGACCGAATGCGGGTCAGGGTTGTGCGTGGGCTGCTCTGCCCACAGCCGGGTATTGGCCAGATCAAGCACCTTTGATGCGACCTCACCTTGCTCCAGTGCCGCCAGCAACGCCGCGCGCGCCGGAGCGTGGCTCAGCAGCACGCGTGGCGCGCTGTCTGCCAGCATGTGTGCCAGACGGGCTTTCGGGTATGCGGGGTCCAGTGGCACGTAGGCACCGCCCGCCTTGAGTACCGCGAGCACGCCGACCAGCATGTCCAGCGAGCGCTCCAGGCAAATCCCGACACGCACATCCGGCCCGACCCCAAGGCTGCGCAGGTAGTGAGCCAGGCGGTTGGCCTGAATATTGAGCGTGGCGTAGTCAAGCGTGTCCAGCTCGAAGCGTGCCGCTATGGCGTCAGGATTGCGCTGCGCCTGGGCTTCGAAAAGGCCATGTACACACTGGTTTTGGTCAAAGGGTTGCTCTGTATCAGGATGAGCGAAGCCCGTCCCGCGCGAGGAAGATTTGTCGACCATCAGGAATCACCGTCCGTGAACAGATTATTGTTATGAGCAGACGGGAGCGCAGAGCGACAAGCCCGTCAGACACGGCATGAGAAATGCCGGATGAACATCGAGACTCAGGGGGAAGGTGCAGCGCGGGCTCTCGGGCTCATGTCATGAGCTGACATGCAAGCACTCGGGGGAATCGCAGAGGGATGACAGGCGAATGCGGCACGGCGCGACTCGCATACAGAAAGGGGGGTGGCTGGCTCGTTGACGAGACTGATCGCTCTGCCCTTGGAAATGACGTTTGCATACCGCGTGACCAATTGAAACCTCATCTTCCGTTCGAGGGTCAACGACGGGGAACGGCCTGCGCCGGGGTGTCAGCGCCAGGGTGGACCCGATCGGCTGTGACTGCGGAGTCTGTGGACCCGTGACAGTCATTGGCGCCGGGTTTTTGGCCCTGAGCGCCCGGGATAATAACCACGATTTTTGGCGGTGAGGCAAACAAAAAGTTACAAACCGCGAAAGTGTCCGTCAAACGGCACTGCTGTCCAGCCGCCACATCTGTCTGAAATTTCAGCGTCGGGCAACGACTTTCAACGGCGCGCAATGCAATACTCGAAACCTGATTCACACGAGCCCGGCCTCCATGACCCTCACCTACCGACGACTGACCCCGGCCGATGCGCCTGCCTATCGCGCCTTGATGCTTGAGGCCTATGAACGTCATCCAGACGCCTTTACCTCTGACGTGAAGGAGCGCGAAGTGCTGCCTGCCCAATGGTGGGAGAAAAGGCTCGATGACAGCGCTGGCGCAACCGAAGTAGTGTTCGCCGCCGTTGAAGACCGTCACTTGCTGGGCGTAGCCGGCCTCTGCGTGGAAACCCGAAACAAGGCCCGACACAAATCGACCCTGTTCGGCATGTATGTGCCCCCGGGGCACAGGAACAGGGGCATCGGCTCTCGATTGGTGCGCAGCGTGCTCGACCATGCGGGAACTCGCCCCGCACTTCTGCTCGTCCAGCTCACTGTCACGCAGGGCAACAGCGAAGCAGTCGGACTGTACGAGCGCATGGGCTTCGTGACCTTTGGCCTCGAACCCCTTGCAGTCGCTGTCGGCAACGGATTCGTCGCCAAGGTGCACATGTGGAAAGACTTGCGCGGGTGAGCAGCCAGCCCGGGTAGCGGCGCTTCAGCAATCGAGCGCTTCAGCCACTTCGGTCAGGGAGTCGACGATCACGTCCCAGTCCTGTTCAGCGGTCAGGTCAGACGTCTGGCCTGGCCCGTGCTCGGTGGGACGTCGGACGAAAACGGTCTTGAAGCCATTCGCACGTGCGGCAGTGAGGTCGGCGTTATGCGCAGCCACCATGGCGACGCAGTGCGGCGCCAGGCCCACTGCTTTTGCAGACTTCAGGTAAGTCTGGGGCATCGGTTTGTAGGTGCCGGCAATCTCCGCACCGACGATTACATCCCAGGGCAGTCCGCCGAATTTCGCCAGGTTGAGCATTCCGGCGATGTGTCCGTTCGATAGCGTACCGATCGAGAATCTGCGCTTTAATCGGGTCAGGCCTGCGACCGAGTCGGGCCACGGATCGAGCCGCTCCCAGGCCTTGTTCAGCTCGGCAAGCTCGGCGTCGGGGATGCTGCCGAAATCCACCTCGTGGCGTGCCAGCACTGTTTCGAGACTCTCCCGGTTGAGCACGTCGAGTGTCACGTACGGGCGCTCACCTGCACGCACGCGCTGCATGGAAGGTTGATACAGATCCCGCCACTGATCGGCAAAATCGAGGGGATCGACGTCCACGCCATGCCGCTGGAGAAACGGCGCCGCGGCCCGCGCCACGCCGTTTCGCCAGTCGACAACAGTGCCGAATACATCGAAACCGAGAAACCCTATCTGTTCCAGTCTGGCCATTTTGCTGCTCCTGAATCGCGCACAGTCGCTTATAGTTCTACAGATCTAGAACTATAGAACCAATCGCGCCAAAGAGAGTTGTCTCGGGCAGACATTGCCCCAACTGTAAACGTTATGGACGGCACCGAAACGGCTCGGCGACTGGCCAATCAACGATAGACGGAGGATTCATGGACTACGTAAAGCTTGGAAACACAGGACTGGATATCTCCAGACTGTGCCTTGGATGCATGACCTTCGGCGAGCCCGATGCCGGAACGCATCCCTGGACACTGGGCGAAGAAGCAAGCAGGCCGATCATCAGGCACGCCGTCGAGCAAGGCATCAATTTTTTTGACACTGCCAACAGCTATTCGGCAGGTACTTCAGAAACCATCGTCGGCAAGTTACTGAAGGAATTCACGCGTCGCGACGAGACCGTGATCGCAACGAAGGTGTTCTTTCCGGCAAACATGTGGGAAGGCTCGACCCGGCCTAACGAAAAGGGGCTCTCGCGCAAGGCCATCATGTCCAGTATCGATGCGAGCCTGACGCGGCTCGGCACTGACTATGTCGACCTGTACCAGATCCACCGCTGGGACTATGACACGCCCATCGAGGAAACCATGGAAGCGCTGCACGATGTGGTCAAGGCCGGCAAGGCCAGGTACATCGGCGCGTCCTCCATGTATGCATGGCAGTTCGCCAAGGCCCAGCAGGTGGCGGCCGCGCATGGCTGGAGCAGGTTCGTCTCGATGCAGAATTACCTGAACCTGGTGTATCGCGAAGAAGAGCGCGAAATGATTCCGCTGTGTATCGATCAGGGTGTCGGCCTGATGCCGTGGAGTCCGATGGCACGCGGCCGGCTGACCAGGCCGCAGGGTCAGCAGACCGAGCGGACCAGAACCGACGTTTCCGGCCAGTCGTTTTACGAGGCGACGGAAAAGGAAGACGGTCGAGTGATCGATGCCGTGGAACAGCTTGCCGCAGAGCGCGGGGTGCCGATGGCGCAAATCGCACTGGCCTGGGTATTGGCCAAGCGCGGTGTATCAGCGCCTATCGTCGGCGCTTCCAAGGCGACGCAACTGGATGATGCCATCGCAGCACTGCACTTGGTGCTCAGTGATGAGGACATCAAACGCCTCGAGGCACCCTACGTGCCCCATGCAGTGACCGGATTCGTCTGACCGGCGCTGCAAAAAAACCGCAACCGGCGAACGGCATGAGCCTCGCCGGTGACTTGCTGGACACAGCGACCACGGGTACCCGAAAAGATCGCACCCCAGGCTTTCGTAACTGTCATACAGTTCTGAAATAACACCTGTCTATGTCGTCGTGCGCAAATATCTATTGGGCAGTCAGCCCACTGGACGGTATTGTCAGGCCATTCTGAATAAAGGCTCTTTGCCATTATTTAATTCGACTTCTCCTCTTGCCCCGCTCGGGTTCATTCCATGAAAAATCAGGTTTCTCTGGCTACGCGCATCGGCTTGGGATTCGCCGCTGTCGTCTCGCTGCTCATCTTGATCACAGCCGTTGGCATTCAGCGGGTCGGGTTCATCGACAGCACCCTGGAAGACGTAGGCGAAAATGCCGCCAAGGTGCAACGCTATGCGATCAACTTCCGGGGCAGCGTGCATAACCGTGCGATCGCTCTGCGCGATGCCGTGCTGGTCAACAACGACCAGGACCTGGCGCTGCATCTGGCAGAGATGACCCGTCTTGAAAAGGACTATGTCGACTCGGCCGTACCGATGGAGCAATTGTTCACCAAGCCCAATGTCAGTGCCGAAGAACGCCAATTGCTGCGTGGCATCAAGGAAATCGAACAGCAAACGCTCGTCTCTACCAAGAGCGTGATTGCCTTGCGCCGTGCCGGAGACATCGCCGGTGCCCAGGCCTTGTTGCTGAGCCAGACCTCCGGTAACTACAGCGAATGGCTGAAGCGCATCAATGCGCTCATCGACCATGAGGAAGCCTCGATCAGGGTCCAACTGGATAATGTGCAGGCGACCGCCAGCCAGTTCCGTGGCCTGATGCTGCTGGCCACTGCGTTCGCTGTGCTGCTGAGTATTGTGCTGTCGGCGTTCATCATCCGCTTCGTGAAAAAGACCCTTGGCGCAGAGCCGGTAGACGTTGCAGAGGCCATTCGCCGACTGGCAGCGGGCGATCTGCAGCAATCCATCACCACGGCCTATCCCGACAGCGTCATGGGCGTGCTGAGAACGGCGCTGAACCGCCTTTCGGAAACCATCACCGACGTCCGAATGGCCGCTCAGGAGGTCAGCCAGTCTTCCAGCGTTCTGTCGGCAGCCTCTTCCGCCAACAATACGCAGATCATGGTGCAGACCCGTGAAGCCGAACAGGTGGCTACCGCCATCAGCGAGATGGCCGCGACGGTCAGTGAAGTGTCGGGTTATGCAGCGCAGGCAGCAGATGCGGCACGCCTGGCTGACAGTGAGGTGGCGAACGGCAACAGCCTCGTTGAAGGCACCACCACTGTCATCGAACAACTGGCTGCCACGCTGACCGAAACGACCGGCACCGTGGAGCAGGTCTCACGGCACGGCGAGGAGATCGAAAAGGTGATCGAGGTGATCAACTCGATTGCCTCACAAACCAACCTGCTGGCGCTCAACGCGGCCATTGAAGCCGCCCGCGCGGGCGAGCATGGCCGAGGTTTTGCGGTGGTCGCCGATGAGGTTCGTTCGCTGGCCAATCGCACCCAGCTGTCGACCCAGGAGATTCAAAACATGATCAGCACGCTGCAGGGTGGTACCGAAACTGCGGCACAGAACATGCACGACAGCTGTGAACTGGTCAATCGTGCCGTGGAACGGACACGCAATGCCCAAAGCGCCCTGTCGAGAATCAATCAGGAAGTGAGCGCGATCAACCACATGAACGCGCAGATCGCCAGCGCGTCGGTTCAGCAGAGTGCGGTGGCAGAAGACGTTGCGATGAACATCACCAGCATTCACGACTCGACACTCAAATCTGCCAATGGATCGCAGCAGGTGGCAACCGCCAGTGAGGAGCTCGCACAGCTCGCGGATCGCCTGACCCGCAAGGTCGCGTTTTTCAAGGCAGGCTGAGGGTGTGATCGGTATAGCGGCGATGGATTCAGCATCGCCGCGATATCTCATTACCGGCAGATCAGTCTGTACAACTAACCGGCCTTGAGCTGCGCATCGCCAGTGTCACGGTGAGCATAGACAGTGCGGCACATACCGCCCCGATCACGATGGCGGCTGTAAAGCCGGCCCGGCCGGACACCACACCGCCAATGAACGCCCCGCCGCCAATCGACAGATTCACCACACAGACCAGCAACGCCTGAACACCTTCGACACGATTATTGGAGGCCTCGAAACACCAGATCTGTGTGGTGATGGGGATCATCCCGAAAGCGAAACCCCAGACCAGAATCACCGGCCAGAGTAGCCACGGGTTACCGACGAACATCAGCAGCGCCGTCAGCGAGCCCAGCATCAGCAGGGTCATGATCAGCACCGAGGACGGCGCGCTTCTGGCCGCCAGGGCTCCGCCGGCCAGATTGCCTGCCACCGCTGCCAGACCGAACGCGAAGAGCAATGCCCCCAGGGCCTGACCCTGGATATGCGCGAACTCCTGCACGAAGGGCGCTAGGTAAGTGTAGGCCGCGAAGTGCCCCACATAGATCAACAGTGCGGCAGCGAACATACGACGAATGCGCTGCTCGCCAGCCAGCGACAACATCTGGCTGATGCCGGCAGAACGCTCGCCCGGCAATGCAGGCAGAAAGGTTGCGATCAACAAACCCACCGCCACCGTGACCACTGCCGCTGTTTCGAATGCGGCCCGCCAGCCGAAGGCCTCACCGATCAACGTACCGGCCGGAATCCCGGCGACAGTGCCGATCGAGACGCCCGCGAGCACATACGCGGTGGCCTTTACGCCCTCCTTGCCGGGCCTCAGGCGCGGCCCCAGCGACCCGGCAATCGTCCAGAATCCCCCCAGCGCGAAGCCAAGCAGCACCCTGCCTGCAAGCGTCAGCCAGAAGTGCGTGGACAACGCGACGATCAGGTTGGATGCCAGCAGTATCGACAGCAGCCCGAGCAGCAGGCGTTTGCGATCGACATGACTGAACAGGGCAATACAGGAGGGTGCCGAAATGGCCGCGAGGATGCCGGGAACGGCCATCATCAAGCCTGTCTGGCTGATGCTGGTGCCCAGGTCGCTAGCGATATCGGGCAGCAGCCCGACAGGCAGAAATTCAGTGGTGACCGTGGCGAACGATCCAAGCGATACACTGCCGACAGCCCACCATGAAGCGGGTTTTGTTTCGACGTTTCCAGCGGTTTCAAAGCGACTCACAGCGGTTCCAGAATTCGGGGATGTAAGCGACCGGCCGCTCAGGCCAGCGCGTGGAAGCGCCAACCCTAACGTGTAAGGCCGCATCAAGGCCACCTTGAGAGGGAGTTTTGTTTCAGTGAAGCGAGGTAATTCCTGCGAAGACCGGCTATCGGGCCGGTGCTCCGCGTCGAGGTCCATGGATGACGCAGAGCGTCACGAGCGGCATTCCCACGCGGAGCGTGGGAACGATCAATCACCCACTATCGTGCCGACGCTCTGCGCAGGAACGATCAATCAACAACGACCTCTGGCTATCGTGACCTACTTGTTGCGGGTCACTCTCCAGATGGTGTTTGCCAGGTCGTCGGCGATGATGAGTGCGCCTTTCGGATCAACCGTCACGCCTACCGGCCGGCCGCGCGTCTTGCCGTCGGCTCCGCGGAAACCGGTTGCGAAATCCACAGGCTCGCCGGCAGGACGCCCGTTGCTGAACGGCACGAAGATCACCTTGTAACCCACCGGGTTATCGCGGTTCCAGCTGCCATGCTCACCGACGAACACGCCATCGGCAAACTTGTCGCCCATCGCCGGGATCGAGAACGACACGCCCAGTGCGGCGACGTGCGAACCGAGGCTGTAATCAGGCTTGATCGCCGCAGCGACTTTGGCCGGATTCTGCGGTTGGGCACGCGTGTCGACATTCTGGCCCCAATAGCTGTAGGGCCAGCCGTAGAACGCGCCCTCCTTCACCGAGGTCAGGTAATCCGGTACCAGATCAGGCCCCAGTTCGTCACGCTCGTTGACCACCGTCCACAGTTGCCCGGTGCCCGGCTGAATCGCCAGTGCCGTCGGGTTGCGCAGACCGGTCGCATAAGGCTTGTGGGCACCGGTGGCGGCGTCGATCTGCCAGACCATCGCCCGATCGATCTCGACCTCCATGCCACGCTCGGTCACGTTGCTGTTCGAGCCGATACCGACATACAGGAAGCGGCCATCGGGGCTTGCCGTGAGCGCCTTGGTCCAGTGGTGGTTGATCGCCGAAGGCAGATCGGTGACCTTGGTCGGCTCACCGCTGGCCTTGGTCTGACCTTCCTGATAATCGAAGCTGACCAGCGCATCCTGGTTGGCCACGTACAGCTTGCCGTTCGCGAAGGCCAGGCCATAAGGCGCATTGAGGTTCTCGGCGAAGACCGTCTTCAGCTCATACTTGCCGTCGCCGTCCGCGTCCCGCAACAGCGTCAGACGATTACCGCTTTTGACCTTGGTGTTGCCCTGGGCCTTGATGACGCTGGCAATCACGTCCTTGGGCTTGAGCTTGGCAGCACTGCCGCCGCGCCCTTCGGCAACAATGATATCGCCGTTGGGCAAAACGATGGACTGACGTGGAATATTCAGATCGCTGGCAATCGCCGTGATGCTGAAACCCTCAGGTACGGCAGGCTTCTGATCGCCCCATGCGGTCGGTTCGGCAATCTTCATGCTCGGCAGCAGGCCTCGTTGCGGGTCCGGCAGCTTCGGATCCGGTCCGCGCGCCTGAGTGCTGTCTGCTTCACCACCGCAGGCGCTCAGCAGCAGCGCCATGCTCAATGCAGTCAATGCGTGGGTATTTCTCATTCTGCACCTCCGGAACGCAGGCTGGTGAGCCCGGTCCACGTCGCAACGCAGGCCAGAACAGTGACGATGACCGACAGGATCAAGCCGGACGGCATGACCGCCCAGGCGTCTTTCGCATGCTCGAAGGCATTGACCAGCCCCAGCACCCAGGTGACCAGCAACAACAGGAAGTACACCACAGGACGACCGCCCTTGTGATCGGCGCGAACCAGATTGACCAACGCGAACAGCAACGCCAGCCCGCAGAACAAAAGGCCTCCGGCAATCAGCCAGGCGGCAAAGTTGCTCCACTGAATCTGAAAGGTCTGGTAATAGGCAATATCACTCAGCAAGCCGCCGAGAAACAAAGGCACGGTTCCGGCAAGCAAGGTCGCATGTAGCGGGCCTGGCGTGTAGCGGTAGACGGGATGGGTGGTTACGGTCATGACGGCTCCTTTTCGTTCGGCGACCCTGGATCAAAACTCAGTGCGGATGCGCTGGCAGGTCGGGGTCGCGCTGAATGCGCATAAGGAAGGATCATGCTGAGCAAGCGATAGTTCAGCGCTTTTCATTTCGAAATATTTTGAAAACGCTACTCGCGTGCCGTGCGCTTGTTTCGCCGGCAACGCTCAGAGCAGTAAAGCACCTCATCCCAGCAGCGCGCCCACTTCTTGCGCCAGGTGAACGGCAGCCCGCAGACTACGCAGGTCTTGACCGGCAACTCGTTCTTTTTCAAAGCGCCTCTCCGGCATCCAGTCTGGCCAACAAATGCTCACCCCGCTCCCACAGCGCCTGTTGCTTGGGCTCGGCCATCCGATCAAGGTTTTTGTAGATAATTGCCATGCGCTGATTGCGCCGTAACAGGTCGCCGTGGCGCATCAGGAAATGCCAGTAGAGCGCATTGAACGGGCAGGCATACTCAGTGGTGCTTTCAGTGACCTTGTACGCACAGCCGCGGCAATAGTCAGACATGCGCTTGATGTACTGGCCGCTGGCGCAATACGGCTTGGAGCCCAGATAGCCGCCATCCGCGTGCATGACCATGCCCAGCGTATTGGGCAGCTCGACCCACTCGAAGGCGTCCATGTAGATCGCCAGATACCACTCGCAGATCTGCTCCGGCACGATGCCGGCAAGCAGGGCAAAATTACCGGTTACCATCAGGCGCTGAATATGGTGGGCATAAGCATGCTTCAGACTCTGGCCGATGGCCTGACTCATGCAGTTCATCTTCGTTTCGCCGGTCCAGTAAAACTCGGGCAGCGGCCTGCTGTTACCGAACAGATTGCCGCTCGCGTAATCGGGCATTTTCAGCCAATAGACGCCACGCACATACTCCCGCCAGCCGATCAGTTGGCGAATGAAACCTTCGGCGGCATTCAGCCCCACTCTGCCCGACCAGTACGCAGACTCGACATCGCTGCAGATCTGACGCAAGTCCAGCAGCCCGATGTTCAACGCTGCGCTGATCCGCGCATGAAACAGAAACGGCTCATCGGTGGCCATGGCGTCCTGATAATCGCCGAAACCGGCCAGGCCATAGTCCAGAAAATATGCCCACAGCGCCTGAGCGTCAGCGTGCGTAACCGGATAGTCGAAGGTCTCCAGCGAGCCGTAATGGCTGGCAAAGCGCTCACCCACCAGCGTCAACACTTGACGGGTGACGATGTCGGGGGAAAAGCGCAGCGGATAAGGCGCTGCCACGCCCTTGGGCAGTGCCTTGCGGTTCTCCGCATCAAAGTTCCAGGCACCACCGACCGGCGTACCGTCGCCGTTCAACAGCAGCCTGCTTTTGCGGCGCATCTCCCGGTAAAAGAACTCCATGCGCAGCTGCTTCTTGCCTTGCGCCCAGGACGAGAACTCGTCCCGGGAACAGAGAAAGCGCGTGTCGGCGTGCCACTGGATCGGCAACCCGCAGTCTTTGATTGACTGTTCCAGACGCCAGTCGCCGCACTCGGTAATGTGCAGTTGTTCTGCCCGCAGCAGGGCCTGCCAGCGCTGTAACTCACCCGGCACCGACCCTGTGTTCTGCGGATCATCGAGCATGACGTACTGCACCCGGACACCATGCTCACGCAGCGCCTCGGCAAAATGCCGCATGGCACTGAAGATCAGCACGATCTTCTGCGGATGATGCGGCACATGACTCGCCTCCTCCATGACCTCGACCATCAGGACCGTGTCGCGCTCGGGGATCAGGCCCTTCAAGGACGCAAGGTCGAAGGAGAGTTGGTCGCCGAGAACCAGATGGAGATGAGGGGATTGAGTCAATGGAAGAGGCTCCGCAGCCATAAAAACTTGTACCAATGTAATTTCATGTACAAGATTTTCATAGCGTTTTTCGATGGGATACCTGCCCGACACTCAGGCCTACACACACCCGGCCTCACTCTGGAAATGTGAAAATTTTGTTAACTATTTGTTCGCAGTGTCTTTTTCTGATCGAAACAACCTGTCACACTAATGCGAACCATTATCAACATTATTATCATCCTGCCATGGACGGCGTCGAGGGAGTGTCGGGTTCATGTCGGGGCAACAATCGCAAAGCCGTAATCGTTTCACACCGGGTCTGCTGGCCATGGGCATCTGGGCTGCCACCACGCAGGCAGCCTTTGCCGCTGAAGCACAGGTTGGCGAAGCACAGCCCGCCACGACCATGGAACTGGGCGCCACAGAGATCAGCAGCGATCAACTTGGCTCTACCACCGAAGGCAGTCAGTCCTACACCACCGGCCCGATGCAGACAGCGACCAAGTTACCGCTGACCATTCGTGAAACGCCGCAGGCCGTGACGGTCGTCACCCGTCAGCGCATGGACGATCAGGCCATGACCAGCATCAATGACGTGGTGAGGTACACCCCTGGACTGTTTCTGGACCAGTCCAGCGGACCCGGTCGGCAAACCTACACGTCGCGCGGTTTCGACATCGACAACATCATGTACGACGGCCTGCCCGCCTCGTACTCGGGCTACACGGCAGGCGTTCAACCCAATCTGGCCATGTTCGATCATGTCGAAGTGATCAGAGGCGCGACTGGCCTGGCGACAGGCTCCGGCAATCCTTCGGCAGCGATCAATATGGTGCGCAAGCGCCCTACCGCCGTGCCACAGGTCTCCCTTACCGGCACGGTCGGCAGTTGGGACGATTACCGTGGCGTCTTCGATGCGTCCGGCCCACTGAACGACAGCCGCACGGTTCGCGGCCGGATAGTCGGCTCCTACCAGGATGCCAACAGCTTCCGCGACAAGGAAAAGAGCGATCACGGCGTGTTCTATGGGGTGATCGAAGCCGATCTGAGCGACGCAACGACCGCCACCCTGGGCCTGTCTCGTCAGGAAGATCAGACCAACTATTTCTGGGGCGGCCTGCCCCTCGGCGCTGATGGTCACCACCTGAACCTGCCGCGCTCCACCTATTCCGGCTCGGATTGGGAAAACAAGAAAATCCGGATAGACACCGTGTTCGGTGAGCTGGAGCACCGTTTCGACAACGACTGGAAACTGCGCGTAGCGGGCTCGAGCTCGTCGCTGGACGGCCTGTTTTCGGGGACCTACCTGTCTCGCTACAACGGCCCGCTGGAAACCACGGCCTACCAGTCGAGGCCGGAAGAGAAGCAGACCGCCTTCGATGTCTACGCCAGTGGGCCGGTCGAAGCCTTTGGCCGCACTCATGAAGTGGTGGTCGGTACCAGCCGGCGCGTGTACGACCAGACCAGCAAGGAATACAGCCCCTACGACACCGGACTGCCCATCGGCGCACCAAAGCCGGACTTCGTCCGCGATGGCAAGACGCACAGCATCGCCACCCAGGATGCGGTGTATCTCACCACACGCCTGAGCCTGGCCGATCCGCTGACCCTGATCCTCGGCGGCCGTCTGGACTGGTACGACTACGATGACCGCGCCGGCGACGAAGACTACAAGGTCACCCGTAACCTGACGCGCTACGCAGGGCTGATCTATAAGCTGGATGACCACCACTCGCTGTACACCAGCTACACCGACGTCTTTCAGCCGCAGAGCGCACAGGACCTGTCCGGCAAGGTGCTCAAGCCGGTGGTTGGCGAAAACTATGAAGTCGGTATCAAGGGTGAATACTTCAACGGCGCCCTCAACACCTCCCTGGCGGTGTTCCAGATCGACCAGAAAAACCTCAAGACCCAGTCGCCGACCCAGGCGGGCTGCGCGGTTCTGACCTGCTACGACGCTGCCGGTCTGGTACGCAGTCAGGGCATCGAGATGGAACTGCAAGGCGCGCTGACCGAGAACTGGCAAGTCGGCGCAGGCTACACCTACGCTCGCACCCACTACCTCAAGGACGCCGATCCGGCGAACAAGAACCAGCAATTCAACACCGATACACCCGAGCATCTGTTCAAGGTGTCGACGGTCTATCGCCTGCAGGGCGCACTGGAGAAAATGCGCGTCGGTGGCAACGTCTACTGGCAGAGCCGCATGTACAACGATATCGCGCTCACCGATGGCAGCTATCGCCTGGAACAGGGCAGCTACGCCGTCGCCGACCTGATGGCGGGGTATCAGGTGAGCAAGAACCTCGACTTGCAACTGAACGCCAACAACATCTTCGACCGCACCTACTACACGGCAATTGGCGCAAGCTCAGTCTGGGGCTCCACCGACGTCTACGGCAACCCGCGCAGCTATGCGCTGACGGCCAAGTACAGCTTCTGAACCTGAGCCACGCTGCTACCGGACATGCTCGGTAGCGGCGTGGTTACCCAAGCGGTTGCGCACCGCCTTCCAAGCCAAACGCCTTCGCCATCCCTCCTGCTCCTTTGGGCGTCAGCTTCACTGTTCTGGAATCCAGATGGCGGCTTACCCATCCACGCTTGAGCATCAGTTCCAGCAGCGCAGCGCCCAATGCGCCGCCTATATGCGAGGCGCGTTCACTCCAGTCCAGAGAGGCATAGGCATTCTTCGGTGGCGTACGGACTTTATTCGACGGGCCTGAAGGCGACGTGATGATGCTGGCACTCACTGCCAGTATTCAGGCGGCAGCGATACTTGCGCTTATCAGCACGCGACCGCATTAAACAACATAAAAAACGTAAAACAGAGTGAACACTCTGCTTTTTAAAAAGACGATTAATGTCTATAAAACATAGAAAATAATAAAAATATTGTCCATAAAATTAACTTTATGAAATATAAACAACATAAAAATCATAACGCCGCTATATAAATTTACTCTAAATCAAATATATAAAATTGCTTTCGTGTATTTTACCGTTCAGCAATTTTCTGCTTGTTACGCACGCCTTGAATGAACTGTCAGCGGCCCTGAGCCGCCGACTTGCCTGTCTGCCTGTTTCATATTTCTGTTTGGAGATTCTCCCGATGGCCAGCCCCCTGCTGCCTGTTGTTGCCACTTTACTGATGTCCCTTGCCGCCCTCCCGGTGTCTGCCGCTGACAGGCAGAACCCGCTGCCATCCACGTCGAGCGAGCGCCGCGCAGAAGTCGACGCCCAGCGCGAGCAGATCACCGGTGCCGACGTTGCCGCACAGAAAACGCCCAATGGTGCGCAAACGGTGGTGGATGCACCGATCGACACTGCGGACGCTCCTGCCGGCAATGAAGACCACTGAGTGACCCACTGACTGCAACCGATCAACCCATGAATGACGTAAGGAACAACTCCGTGTCCATGATCAAACAAGGCCTGGGCCTGAGCCTGTTGGCGCTCGGTATCGCCCAGGCAGGCAGCGTATTCGCTGTCACGCCGATGACCGGCAATGAAGTGGAAGCGCGCGTAGGCGCGATGCTGGACAACATGACGCAATCGGAAAAAATCAATTTTTCGCGCGTTGACGACGGCCGCATGATTCCCAAGCTGGACAAGTTCAACCTGCAGGGCACGGTCGCCTATGACTCGGCGATGGGCGTACTGGTCGGCGGCAAGACGTTCGGCGCGCAGTACCCTTCCCCGTCAGCACTCGCGGCCACCTGGAGCATTAACCGGGCCAAGGAATTCGGTCTGGCCATCGGCTACGAAACCCGCATCGCAGGCGGTCAGCAGATGCTGTCGCCAGCCATCAACCTGTACCGCACGCCGTTCAACGGCCGGGCGGCTGAGTACATGAGCGGGGAAGATCCGTTTCTCGGCGCAGTACTGGCCCCTGCCGTCACCAACGGTATCCAGGTTCAGGGCATCCAGGCGGCCGCCAAGCATTACCTGATGAACGAGCAGGAAGCGAACCGTCATTATCTGGATGTGAAGATCGACGAACGAGCGATGCAGGAGCTGTACCTGCCGGGCTTCGAGTCGCTGGTCAAGAACTCGAATATCGCCTCGATCATGTGTGGCTACAACAAGATCAACGGCGAATACGCGTGTGAAAACCACCACCTCATCACCGATATCCTGAAAGGCCAGTGGGGCTTTCAAGGTAACGTCATGAGCGATTTCAACTCGGTTCAGGACGCCTTCAAAGGTGCCTGGGCCGGTACCGATATCGACATGCCCAGCGGCCTTCAGTTTACCGAAGCCAAACTGCTGCCTTATGTCTGGAATGGTCAGTTGCACCAGAACGTGATCGACGACAAGGTGCGCCGGAACCTGAGGGCACTGGTCAGCTACGGCTTTGACAAAGGGATCAACAAGGCGCAGCCACTGGAGCATCGTGAATACGGTCAGCTGGCGGCCTTGAACGTGGCCAGAGAATCGATCGTCCTGCTGCGCAACGAGCCAGTGGACGGGCAGAAACCTCTGCTGCCATTGTCCAGAAACGCAAGGATCGCCGTCATTGGCGACATGGCCATGCAGCCACCGACCGCGCCGTTCGGTACCGCCTATTCGGCACCGGCCAGTTATGTCACCGAAGTGAGCGGACTGAAGCAACTGGCGTCTAGCCCATCCAATGTGGACTACCTGCCACAGATGAGCCTGAACCCTAAGTCATCGGTCTGGTATCAGCCTGGCAGTGACCAACAGGCGATCAGCAATACCGGCGTAAAAGCCGAGTATTACGCCAACACCTCGCTGTCCGGCGATCCGGTTGCAACCCGCATCGAGCCGGGCGTCAATCTGGACTGGATTACCAACACCAACGTCACTGATTACGGCAGCAGCGCGGTCAATGGCTACAGCCCTTCAGCCGGTTCGTTCTCGGCCCGTTTCACTGGCAAGATCAAACCGACGATCACCGGCCCTCAGGTGTTCAAGGTCCGTGCGGACGGTGCCTATAAACTCTGGATCAATGATGAACTGGTGCTCGAGGGCGAGGGTTCGCAAGTCTCGTTCGATCTGATTCCAGTGGTTCCGCGAACGGTTAAAACGCTGAACCTCAAGGCCGGTACCGAGTACAACGTGCGTCTCGAATACCGCCGGCTCAAGGGCAACTTCACCCCGGTACTGGGCGGCATGAACGGCGTGCAGATGAGCTGGGCATCGTTGCGTCCACCGAAGAACCTAGGGGATTACGACGCTGTCGTGGTAGCCGCCGGCAACAACTTCGAATACGAGGGTGAGTCGCTTGACCGTCCGTTCGAACTGCCGCAATTCCAGTCCGAGCTGATCGGCTTCATTCAGAAAGCCAACCCGAAAACCATCGTGGTGCTGCACGGTGGCGGTGGCATGGACATGCAGCCGTGGGCTGACAAGGTAGCCGCGTCTCTGCATGCCTGGTATCCAGGGCAACAGGGCGGTCAGGCACTGGCTGAGATCCTCTTCGGCAAGGTCAATCCGTCGGGCAAGCTGCCGATCACGCTGGACAAGAAGGCGCAGGACAATCCGAGCTACGCATCGTACTCGAACCCGGTGCCGTACTATTTCAGCAGCCCTAACCCGCCTGTCGAGATGAGCTACAGCGAAGGTCTGTACCTGGGCTATCGCGGTTACGACAAGAAGCACACCAAACCGCTCTACCCATTCGGTTTCGGCCTTTCGTATACCACTTATGCGTACAGCGATCTGAAGCTGTCGAGCAACGTGCTGGCACCGGGCGCGACCATTCAAGCGTCGTTCAAGGTTACCAACACGGGTGACAAGGCCGGTTTTGAAGTGGCTCAGCTGTACGTGCAGCCTTCCAAGCCGCTGGTTGATCGTCCAGAGAAAGAGCTGAAGGGCTTTTCCAAGGTTTACCTGAAGCCTGGCGAAAGCAAGACCGTGACCATCGCACTGGACTCGCGTTCGTTCGCTTACTACTCAGCAAACTCGGTGAGCTGGAACGTTGATCCTGGCAAGTTCAAGGTGCTGGTGGGCAAGGACTCGGAAAACCTGACACTCGACCGCACGGTTGTAGCGCTGTACCCGGAAAAATTGACCACTCGCGACTCCAACCCGCTGCCGATCCCCCTGCGCAAGGCCGTACAGGTCAAGGCAGAACAGGCTTACTAAGCGACATTTCTCACGCGTCAAAGGCATCGGTGGTCGACAGGACCATCGATGCCTTCCTGGCAGCTCAATGTGCAGCCAGATCCCGCGCCAGTCGTTCGAGAAACCTGGCAAACCCCTCCTCTATCTGCACATTTCCTGGCGATCGAAGCCATTGAATCTGCATGCCATCCATCATGGCGGCGATCTCAAGGCTGATCTGCCTTGCGTCAATATCCGCTCGAATTTCGCCCTCCTCGACCAGCAACTTCAGATGCGCCTGAAGATGACCGTGCACAATCGCGAAACGCTCGCTGAACCAGCGGTGTGCAGGATGCGTGACCGACAGACTTTCAGTGTTGATGATCATCAGCGCCTGGCTGACCGCGGCGTCTTCGATACTGAAGCTCATGACCTGCTTCAGAAAGGACAGGAACCCCTGCAGAGAAGCGACCTGATCGGCATCCTGCAGCCGGCCGGCAATGTACTGGTCGCGATGTTCGAGAACAGCTTGCAGCAACACCAGTTTGGTCGGGAAATGGTGCAGCAGGCCGACCTGAGAGAGACCTGCCACTTTGGCAATGTTGGTCAGCGAGGCACCGGCGTAGCCATCACGGGCGAAGAGGGTCATGGCCGCCTTGATGATTTCGGCCTTGCGCACCTCGCCCTTGGGCAGGCGACGTTTGGCTGCTGGCTGCTTGGCTGCGCTGGGTGTACCGGAGCTGTTTGCATTGATGGACATACGAAGGGCACGTTTCGCATAACGAAAGGGTAAATCCTAGCATGTGCTCCGAAGAACCCCTGAAAAAAGGCTGCTCCGCAAGCACAATTCGCATCAGCTCATGAGCAATGTGCGCAGCTTGCAAAAAAGTCATTCCCCTGGCCTGAAGCCCTCTAAAGAAAGCCGCCCACAGGCCGATGAACACCCGGACAAATTGCCGTGCTTTTGGACACTCCCCTTCAATCAGCGCAGGACACAATGGCTGCTTTAAATTCCTGATCCCTCGAAACCCGATTCGTCGGCAGGTGTCCACTGACATGGCCGCTGTTACGCAGTCACGACAGGCCGTGAGTTCAAGCGCGAGAATGACCGTATGGTGGTCGTCATAGAAAGACCAGCATCAGGTGTAGCCTGTCGAGAGAAAGCAGTCCGCTCGCTGCGCCCCGCGGACGGGCAAATGCAGATCTGAATAACGACCGGATTCAACGTGCAAAGCAGGCCACCGGCAAGTGCCCGCCCATGCCAAACATAACGTGTGAGCGGGAGGCGCTCTGAAAGACCTGACTAGAGAAGAGCTTGAAGCGCAGATCGTGGACCTGCGCAGAATGCTTGAAGAAGCCGGCATCGACGCCGCAACGAATACCTGTCGACCCGCAGCCATCGGCCGCGAGGCACGCCAGCGCGCAGTTTTTGACAGCGCGATGGATTTCGCCATGATCCTGACCGATCGCGAAGGCATCATTACCGACTGGAACCCGGGCGCAGAGCAGGTTCTGGGCTGGAACCAGGATGAGATGGTTGGCCAGAGCGCCGAACGTTTCTTTACGCGCGAGGATGTGGCCAACGACCGGATCGACCATGAGATGCAGCTTGCGCTGAGTGTAGGCCGGGCGTCGGACGAGCGCTGGCACCTGCGCAAGGACGGCCAGCTGTTCTGGGCATCAGGCGAGATGATGCCACTCTACGATGAAAAGAATACGCACCTCGGCTTCGTGAAGATCCTGCGCGACCGCACGCCCGAACATCTGGCGGGCCGCGCGACCGAAGAAGCCCAGGAACGGCACCGGCTGGCCGCCAAGGCGACCAATGACGCGATATGGGATTGGGACTTTGCAGCCAATCTGGTGCTCTGGAACGACGCGCTGGAAGAGGCCTACGGCTACCCGTTGGCAACGCTGGACAAGTCCGGTGACTGGTGGATGGGCCAGATCCATCCCGACGATCGTACCCGCGTGTACAACTCCATTCATGCCGTGATCGATGGCAATGGCACTGCCTGGACGGATGAATACCGCTTTCGTCGTCTGGACGGGTCCTATGCCGACGTACTGGACCGCGGCCATGTGATACGCGATATCGACGGCCAGGCAGTGCGCATGATCGGTGCAATGCTCGATATGTCGCAGATGCGCAAGGCCGAAACGGCACTGCGCCAGAGCGAAGAGCGCTCGAGGGCCATGCTGGAGACCATCGAAGCCGCATTCGCCATCATTCAGGTCAAGTTCGATGCCGATGACAGCCCGGTTGACTACCGTTTCATCGAAGCCAACCCCGCCTTTGAACGTCAGGCCGGTGTCGATCTGCGCGGCAAGTGGGTGACCGAGTTCGCGCCGGACCTGGAGCGGTTCTGGTTCGAAGCCTATGGGCACGTCGCCAAAACCGGCGAGCCTGCCAACTTCGAGAACTATGCCAAGGCTTTCGAACGCTGGTTTGAAGTCAAGGCGGTGCGTGTCGGTGAACCGGCTGACCGGCAGATTGCGGTCATCTTCAGTGATGTGACTGCACGACGCGACGCCGAGGAGCGCTTGCGCACCAGCGAGGCCGTTGCACGCGAAAACGTCGACCGCGTTCAGCTCGCTCTGGCCGCCGGTGCAATCATCGGCACCTGGCACTGGGACTTGCCGACCGATCGCTTCACCGTGGACGAAGCCTTCGCCAAGGCATTCGGCCTGGATGCCGCGCTGGGCCGTGAAGGCCTGAGCCTGGAGCAAGTCATTGCCACTGTTCACCCTGAAGACAAGCAAAGCCTGATCAATGCGATCAATGCGGTCATCACCAACGGGCGTGTTTACGCCCACCAGTACCGTGTTCGTCGTACCGACGGGATCTACTACTGGATTGAAGCCAACGGCCGGGTCGACCGGGCCGAGGACGGCACGCCTTTGAGCTTCCCCGGCGTGCTCATCAACGTTGACGAGCGGCGCGCCGTGGCAGCCGAACGCGACCGTGCCACTGCTGCGCTGCGGGCACTCAACGACACACTTGAGCAACGCGTGGCATCGCGCACCACCGAACTCATGCAAGCCGAAGAGAAGCTGCGCCAGTCACAGAAAATGGAAGCGGTAGGGCAACTGACCGGTGGCCTCGCCCACGACTTCAACAACCTGCTGGCAGGTATTTCCGGCGCTCTGGAACTGATGGGTACCCGGATCGAGCAAGGCCGCTGGGGCGAGGTCGACAAGTACATCGTGACCGCCCAAGGCGCGGCCAAACGTGCAGCGGCCCTGACGCACCGGCTGCTGGCCTTCTCCCGACGCCAGACCCTGGACCCGCAGCCGACCGACGTGAACAGGCTGATGAAAGGCATGACCGACCTGATCCAGCGCACCGTCGGCCCCAGCATCGTGGTCGAGACCATAGGCGCCACGGAGCTGTGGCCGACACTGGTCGATGCCAGCCAGCTGGAAAACGCGCTGCTGAACCTGTGCATCAACGCCCGCGATGCGATGCCGGACGGCGGCCGCATCAGCATCGAGTCGAGCAACCGCTGGATAGACGGCGATGTGGCACGCGCACACGATATGCCCGAGGGCCACTATTTGTCGCTGTGCGTGACCGATACCGGTACCGGCATGACGCCTGATGTCATCGCCAAGGCATTCGATCCCTTCTTCACCACCAAGCCCATTGGCCAAGGCACAGGGCTGGGTCTGTCGATGATTTACGGATTTGCCAATCAGTCTGGCGGACGGGTGCTCATTCAGTCGGAGGTCGGCAAGGGCACCGCAATATCGCTGTACCTGCCCCGCTACGAGGGTACTGCGGCCAGGGACGAAGGCGATGTGCACAAGGCACCGTTCGAGTTCACCCAGTCCGGGGAAACCATCCTGATCGTGGACGACGAACCCACGGTGCGCATGCTGCTCACCGATGCCCTCGGCGACCTGGGCTATACGCTGATCGAAGCCGCCGACAGCCTGGCCGGCCTCAAGCTGCTGCGTTCGGATGTGCATATCGATCTGCTTATCACTGACGTGGGTTTGCCGGGTGGCATGAACGGACGACAAATGGCCGATGCCGGACGCGAGGTCCGCCCGCATCTGAAGACCCTGTTCATCACCGGCTACGCGGAAAACGCTGCCATCGGTGATGAACAACTCGGGCCAGGAATGCGCGTGCTGACCAAGCCGTTTGCAATCGATGCCCTGGCCGCCAGAGTCCAGGAACTGATGAGTGTCTGAGTAAACGGCCCGGTGCAACTCTGCCCCGGGCCGTCAACATTGAGCGCTGCGCAAACCCGGTGCTAACATGCGCGACCGCCATGCAGGCAAGGGAATAACCGGGTCATGAGCAGTATCCGCGAGCGCAACAAAGAACTCATCCTGCGCGCTGCCAGCGAGGAATTCGCCGACAAAGGCTTCGCCGCCAGCAAGACCAGCGATATCGCGGCCAAGGCCGGTGTCCCCAAGCCCAACGTCTATTACTACTTCAAGTCCAAGGAAAACCTCTATCGCGAGGTGCTGGAAAGCATCATCGAGCCCATTCTGCGTGCGTCGACGCCCTTCAATCCCGAAGGCGTACCTGCCGAAGTCCTGAGCCGCTATATCCGTTCGAAAATCCAGATTTCCCGCGACCTGCCCTTCGCCTCGAAAGTGTTCGCCAGCGAGATCATGCATGGCGCTCCGCACCTGACAGCGCAGCAGATCGAACAGCTTAACGGCCAGGCCCGGCACAACATCGAATGCATCCAGGCCTGGATCGACAGCGGACAGATCGCCCCGCTCGATCCTCACCACCTGATGTTCACCATCTGGGCCGCGACCCAGACCTATGCCGATTTCGACTGGCAGATCGCAACGGTCACCGGCAAGGCAAAACTGCAGGACACTGATTACGAGGCGGCAACCCGGACCATCCTCAGGCTGGTGCTCAAAGGCTGCGAGCCGGACCGCTGAACCCACCCGGATTTCCTGCAGACGCAAAAAACCCGCCGAAGCGGGTGGTTTTGCAACATGACCATTCCGACATCCTGTCAGTAGCCTCCTGGCAATGGTCGATCGTCCCTGATCACTGCGGCGTTCCTTCGCTGCAGCTGTTGAATTGGATCCTACATTCACTGAGGGTCAGTCGATAGAGCCAATCGCGCCTGTTGCTGTAAGCCTTTTGCCATACCCGTGTACGCCGCTAAAAAATGTGACCGACCGCTCATGTTTGGACGTGACGCGCCGAGATGCTTGAAAGACCCTGAATCGCGCGCCGCGCGAGCCAAAGTCATCAGAAGAAAAATAATGCAAGGGATGCCGATCATGAGTATGCGCAGTTTGTCCATCAGTCGCCGTCTGTGGCTGATTCTTGTGGTTTCAGTGCTGATGCTCTTTGTCCTCTCGGCGACACTGCTCAGACAGCTGCATACCGACCTGTATCAGGCCAAGGCCGAGAAAACCATGCATGTGGTGCAGACGGCCAGCGGCATCCTGTCGTTTTATCAGGGGCTTGAAGCCGCGGGCGGCATGACCCGCGAGGCTGCGCAACAGCAAGCCTTGAAAGAGATAAAGAGCCTGCGTTACAGCCAGAGCGACTACTTCTGGATCAACGACCTGCGCCCGGTGATGATCATGCACCCCACCAACCCCAAACTTGAAGGTCAGGATCTGTCGACCATCAAGGACCCGGACGGCTTTGCGGTGTTCAACGAAATGGTCACGCTGGTCAAAGCCAAGGGTGCCGGCATGGTGAATTACCGCTGGCCCAAGCCCGGTGCCAGCGAGCCGGTGAAAAAGACTTCTTACGTGCAGCTGTTTCAGCCATGGGGCTGGATTCTGGGGTCCGGCGTATACGTGGATGACGTGGCGGCAGAGTTCAAGACGCAGCTGTGGAATGCCGGGATGTTCATCGCCGGCATCGTGCTGGTCATGGTCTTGCTGCTGGTGATGATCGTGCGCAGCATTGTGCGCCCACTCAGAGCGGCCGTCGGGGCAATGGCGAATATCGCCAGTGGCGAGAGTGATCTGACACGCACGCTGGAAACCCACGGCAAGGATGAAATCACTGAGCTGGGCACGCACTTCAACGCCTTTGTCGCCAAGCTGCGCAATGTCGTCGGTAAGTTGCAGCACTCGGCCGTGGCGCTGGGCCAGGCGTCGACTGATCTGGGCAGCGACGCCGAACAGGCGCAGAACCGCAGCGAGAAACAGTCGCAGCAAATGGACCTGGTTGCCACGGCGGTCAACGAAGTGACCTACGGTGTGCAGGATGTAGCCAAGAACGCTGAGCATGCCGCCAGCGAAATGCGCGCTGCCGAGTCGCAGGCGCAACAGGGCCAAATCAATATCGATAACAGCCTGCGCCAGATCGAACACCTCTCCAGCACCATCGGTCAGGCCGTGGAAGTGATGCAGAGTCTGGCCAGCGAGAGCACGCAGATCGGCAGCGTACTGGAAGTGATCAGTTCGATTGCCGAGCAGACCAACCTGCTGGCGCTGAACGCTGCCATCGAGGCGGCGCGCGCCGGTGAACAGGGCCGAGGCTTTGCCGTGGTGGCCGACGAGGTGCGTCTGCTGGCCCAGCGCACGCAGAAGTCGACCGCAGAAATCCAGTCAATGATCGAACGCCTGCAAAAGCATTCCGATGCCGCGGTCAGGGTAATCGGTGACAGCAGCCGCTCCTCGCAGTTGACCATAGAGCAGGCCAATCAGGCCGGCCAGAGCCTGACCTCCATCAGTCAGGCGCTGCGCAACCTCAACAGCCTGAATGCTTCCATTGCCAGCGCCACCCTGCAGCAGACGCACGTGGTGGATGACATCAACCAGAACGTTACCCAGGCCGCGCAACTGTCCCAGAGCACCGCACTGGCCGCCGAGCAATCGACCTCGGCCAGCCTGCACCTGCGAGGGTTGAGCGAAGAGTTGAACACCTTGTTGAAGCAGTTCCGGGTGTAAATCTGCAGTGCGATTGGCGGGCGCAGGGAACCTCGTGCGCCTCTTGTTGCCTGAGACCTGCTTATTCAACCGCTCATTCAGCTGCTTATTTATTTGCAGGGGGTCACATGCGCACACTGGAGCTGGCAGGCAGAACCGTACCAGTGCTGGGTCAGGGCACCTGGCACATGGGTGAAAAAGGGCATCAGCGCTCGGCAGAAATCGCCGGCCTGTGCCTCGGTATCGAACAGGGCCTGACCTTGATCGACACCGCCGAGATGTACGCCGATGGCGCTGCCGAGGAAATTGTCGGGCAAGCCATTGCCGGACAGCGGGACAAGGTATTCGTGGTCAGCAAGGTCTACCCGCACAACGCCAGCCACGCCGGTATTCCGACCGCGTGCGAGGCCAGCCTGCGGCGAATGAACACCGATTACATCGACCTGTACTTGCTTCATTGGCCCGGTCAGTACCCGCTGACCGAGACGGTCGAGGCGTTCGAACGTCTGCGTGAAGCGGGCAAAATCGGCGCCTGGGGTGTTTCCAACTTTGATGTGCCGGACATGATCGAGCTCAACAACCCGCGTTGTGCCACCAATCAGGTGCTCTACAACCCGGAGCAACGCGGCATCGAGTTCGACCTGATGCTGTGGAGCGCGGACCGTCATCTGCCATTGATGGCGTACTGCCCGATCGGCCAGGCTGGCGATCTGCTCTACCACCCTGCCCTGCACGAAATCGCCAAACGCCACGATGCAACACCGGCGCAGATTTCCCTGGCGTGGGTGCTGCGTCAGGACAACATGATCGCCATTCCCAAGGCGACCAACCCGGAACACATTCGTCTGAACATCGCTGCCGAGCAGATTCGCCTGACCGAGCGCGATCTGGCCGATATCGATCTGGCATGGCCCGCGCCCACTCGCAAGGTGCCGCTGGCGATGGTCTGACCGCTGTCGATGCTGTAGCGAGCTGTCAATTGACTGAACGGCTGCACACGCAGCCGCTTCCCGCTATGACAGATGACACACCCGGTAACAAGCTGTCACAAATATGAAATAACGCCTTGTCATCATGCGGCCTTCGCCTCCCTGCCCGGGCCAGGCCGCACGTGGACAGCCATGAACCACAGTATCGCGCACCATCATCAAGACTCCGACCTTTTCGGTCTGCTCTACGGCTTTCGTTTTCGCCACGGTGAAAGTGGCCAGGAAATCGGGTCAGCCGCCGCGCTGGATTACCTGCAAAACCCTCCCGAAGAGAACGACTTCATCTGGCTGCACCTGAACCTCTCGCACGCGGCCTGCGAGCGCTGGATGAAAACCCAGCTGGATCTTCCGGAAGAATTTTTCGAAGCATTGCACGAGGGCTCGCGCTCGACGCGGATCGAGCACGTGGACGCCACGTTGATGGCAGTGGTCAACGATGTTGTGTTCGACTTCAACAGACTCTCGACTGACATCTCCACCTTGTGGGTCTGTGCCCGCCAGCGTTTGCTGGTCACCGCCCGGCTGCAGCCGCTGCGCTCGGTGGACAAGCTGCGCTCGGCGGTCAAGCGCGGCGAACAATTCGACTCACCGCTGGAGCTCCTCGCCCACCTGCTGAGCGACCAGGGCGAAGTGCTGACGCAGTTCCTGCGCAAGACCAGCGTCAACGTCGACCGTATTGAAGACCAGTTGCTTTCGCAACGACTGAGCAATAATCGCTCCGAACTCGGCGCCATGCGCCGCGTGCTGGTACGCCTGCAACGCCTGCTGGCGCTGGAACCCGGCTCGTTGATGCGCCTGTTGCATAAACCTCCGCAATGGCTGCGCGAGCAGGATGTCCAGGCGTTGCGTCAGTCCATCGAAGAATCCTCGCTGGTGATCAACGACCTTACCGCGCTGGGCGAGCGCATCAAACTGTTGCAGGAAGAAATTGCCGCCAACCTCAACGAACAGAGCAGCAGAACCCTGTTTACCCTGACCGTGGTAACTGTTCTGGCATTGCCGATCAACATCGTCGCCGGCTTTTTCGGCATGAACGTGGGGGGCGTGCCGCTGGCGTCTGACCCTGAAGGTTTCTGGATTTTGGTGGCACTGGTCGCTACCTTCACCCTGGTCGCCGGGCGCTGGGCATTCCGCAAGCGCGGCGATTACTGAATCAGCAGCCGTACACGCCGGTTGTCAGAAAACCGGCGCAAAAGCGCAATCAATTGTTACATGTCTCACCGCTGTCACATTTTGCAATGACCATGTCAATATTCTTTCAATCCAGGATTGCGAACATGGCTACAAACGCACTGTCTCCGGACGCTCTCGGCAAGGAGAGCCTGTCAGCGAGTCAATTCGGTCGCAAGCCCAGCCGAATGACCATGATACTTTTCTTCACCATACTTATCGCAGGCTTGCTGTTCACCGGCTACAGCCTCAAACAGGACGTAGACGACATGGGCACGGTGGTCACCACCTGGACCCCGTTCGTGCTATTGGGTGTGGCGTTGTTGATCGCGCTGGGATTCGAATTCGTCAACGGCTTTCATGACACGGCCAACGCGGTCGCGACGGTAATCTACACCCACTCCCTGCCGCCCGGCTTTGCAGTGGTCTGGTCGGGTTTTTTCAATTTCCTCGGCGTGATGTTTTCCAGCGGCGCGGTGGCATTCGGCATCATCGCTCTGCTGCCGGTGGAACTGATTCTGCAAACCGGCTCATCGGCAGGCTTCGCGATGATCTTCGCGCTGTTGATCGCGGCGATCATCTGGAACCTCGGTACCTGGTGGCTGGGTCTGCCGGCGTCCTCGTCGCATACTCTGATCGGTTCAATCATCGGGGTCGGCATCGCCAACGCCCTGATGCACGGTCGCGACGGCACCAGCGGCGTGGACTGGTCGCAAGCCACCAAGATCGGCTATTCACTGCTGCTTTCGCCACTGGTAGGTTTCGGCTGTGCAGCGTTGCTGTTGCTGGCCATGCGCATGTTCATCAAGAACCGCGCGCTGTACAAGGCTCCAGAAGGCAATGCGCCGCCACCGCTGTGGATTCGCGCCATGCTGATTGTGACCTGCACCGGCGTGTCGTTTGCGCATGGCTCCAACGACGGGCAGAAAGGCATGGGCCTGATCATGCTGATTCTGGTCGGCACCCTGCCGATGGCGTATGCGCTGAATCGCACAATGCCTGCCGAACAGGCTACTCAGTTCGCTGCGGTGGCTGAAGTAACCCAGCAGGCGTTGATCCGCAGCGTCCCTCAACCGGCCCCAGGGGATGCGCGCAAGACGCTGTCGGATTACCTGGTCAGCAAGGAAGCGAGTCCTGAGCTGATCCCTGCGCTGGCGGTCATGGCTGGCAAGATCGGCGATCAGGTCGCCAGTTATGGCTCGCTGTCCAAGGTGCCTGCCGAAGCCGTGACCAACGTGCGTAACGACATGTACCTGACCTCGGAAAGCATCCGCCTGATGGAGAAAAACAAGGTCGGCGATTTCGACGCGGACACCAAGACCAAGCTTGAAGCGTTCAAGGGGCAGATCGACAGCGCCACGCGGTTCATTCCGACCTGGGTCAAGATTGTCGTGGCCATCGCCCTGGGGCTGGGCACGATGGTTGGCTGGAAGCGTATCGTGGTGACCGTGGGCGAGCGCATCGGCAAGACGCACATGACTTACGCCCAGGGCGCGTCGGCAGAGGTCGTGGCGATGTTCACGATCGGCGCGGCGGACATGTATGGGCTGCCGGTATCCACTACCCATGTGCTGTCGTCCGGCGTGGCCGGTTCGATGGTCGCCAATGGCTCGGGGCTGCAAATGCGTACCCTGCGCAATCTGGCCACGGCCTGGGTGCTGACCCTGCCGGCGGCGATCCTCTTGTCCGGTTCGTTGTATTGGGTGTTCAGCAAGCTGTTCTGATGCCTGTTGCGTCTGCCCCCCTTGACTATCGTGCCGACGCTCTGCGTCGGCATGCCGTTCGTGACGCTATGCGTCAACAATCTCTGATGCGAAAACAATGCTATGACTTACCCACCCTCCGCTGCCAATGAAGTGCTTTTCAACCGCGACGGCACTGACGACGCAGAGTGCGACGTCAGTGACGGCTGAGTCCTGGCGC
The DNA here is from genome assembly GCF_900103225.1 of Pseudomonas congelans. GTDB lineage: Bacteria > Pseudomonadota > Gammaproteobacteria > Pseudomonadales > Pseudomonadaceae > Aquipseudomonas > Aquipseudomonas congelans. The sequence continues at coordinate 67,438 of NZ_FNJH01000008.1, forward strand.
TGATCCGGGGGTAGCCTGGCAGGACGCCAGGCTAGCCGCACCGGGCCATGGATGGCCCGTTGCGGCGACCCCCGGATCAGTGACAGGGCGAAGGAACCCGACGAAGTCGGGCCGGAAACGGAGCGAAAGGCTTTGGTTACTTTGGCCTCATCAAAGTAACTCGCCGAGGGGCGAAAAGGTGACCTGAGTCGAACGCCAACTCACCTGATGTCACAGAACCGCTGTGTGACGCAGAGCGTCATGAACTGCATGCCGACGCGGAGCGTCGGCACGATATTCAAAGTGAGCAAAGTCCCTGCTGTCATGATCATCCAAAGGTTCAGCGCACAGCCGGGTCAGGCGGCACATCGCCGTCCGCGCTGGTGTCGATGCTCACGACCACCGACATCCCTGGCCGCAGGTGCTCGAGCATAGGCTGATCGGCATCGACCGTGATGCGTACCGGAATACGCTGGGAAATCTTCACGAAGTTGCCGGTGGCGTTGTCGGCGGGCAACAGGCTGAATTCCGAGCCCGCGGCGGGCGAAATTCTTTGTACGTGGCCGTGCATCTCATGGCCGTCGAGCGCATCGACGGTAAAGCTCACCGGCTGGCCCAGGCGCACGTTGGCCATCTGGGTTTCTTTCATGTTCGCCACGATCCAGCGCTGCTCGGGCACCAGCGCCATCAATTGCGCGCCTGAATTGACATAGGCACCAAGACGTACGCCAATCTGCCCCAACTGCCCGTCGCGCGGGGCGACGATACGGGTGTTGTCCAGGTCGATGCGCGCCAGTTCGATAGCCGCTTGCGCATTGGCGACCGAGGCTTCCAGCGAGCCACGGTTGACGATGACTGTCTGCAGGTCTTCACGGGCGATCTGCAAGACTGCCCTGGCTTCGGCAACGGCGGCATTTGCCTGCGCATCGGCAGCACGCGTGACATCGAGCTCGCTTTTCGAAACCGAACCGTCGGTCACCAGAGCCTGATTGCGCCGCAGATCGGCAGCGCTCTTGCGGCTCTGGGCGATGCTGTTCTGCAGTTCGGCCTGGCGCTGGCCGATGGTTGCCTCGGCACTGCGCCGTTGTTGCAGATTGTTGGCCAGCGAGGCCTTCTGCACAGCCAGTTGGGCATTGGCCTGATCCAGGCGCTGACGATAGATACGGTCATCCAGACGCACGAGCAAATCACCGGCCTTGACGAACTGGAAGTCCTGCACCGGCACTTCATAGACATACCCGCTCAGCTGCGGTCCGATCAGCGTGGTCTGGCCCTTGACCTGCGCGTTCTCGGTGCTCTCGATCGGGCTGGCAAACGGCGGCAGTTGCCAGGCATACAACACCACCAGCACCCCGGCCAGGGCGACGGCGCCGAAAATCACGGAAGACACGACGCGCTTGCGGGTCGAGCGCGGCTTGCTGGTCACCGGGGACGTCAACGGTGCAGGTGGCAGAGAACTGCGGGGGGCTTCGGTATCTGGGGTCTTGGATTCGGTCATGAAGATTTAACGCCGGAGTTGGATACGGTGGGCGAAGCAGCAGGTGCAACGGGTGCCAGCGCCAGAGGTTGAGTGGTCATTTTCAGCCACAGGACCCGGGCTGAAATCCAGATCATGGTCAGCACCGCAATCAGCGCGATCAGCATGAACACATCGTTGTAGGCCAGCACGTTGGCTTCCCGGGTCGCTGCCGTGGCCATGGCGCGGATACCCTGACTGTTGCGCAACGCCGGGTCGCCGATCACCGAGCTGTAACTGGCGCTGTAGCTCTGCAGCCGCGCCTGCACCAGCGGGTCGATGAGGGTCAGGTGTTCAACGACGTGGCTGGAATGAAACTTCTCGCGCACCACTTGAAAGGTGCCCAATGCAGCAGACCCGATCAGCCCGCCGATGTTCTGAGTGATCCCGAACAACACCGAAAAGCTGACCATGTTGCGCGGGTTCGCCAACACCCCACTGATCCCCAGCACCAGGGTAGGCCCGAGGAAGAACGTGCCGCCGAACGCCAACAGAAACTGGCTGAGGTACATGTTCGATTGGCGGGTCAGGTTGGTGGAGTGACTGTCCATCCAGGCACCGATTGCCATCATCGCCAGGGAGATCAGCAAGGGTTTGATCAGATGCGCAGGGTTGATGGTCAGCGCGCTGACCGCCAGCCCCGAAACGCTGCCGAGCAACATCACCAGATACAAGGTATGCAACTGCTGACTGCCCATGTTCAGTGCCTGAAGAAAACCGACAGCGCCGACCGACTGCTCGGACAGCACCACACGAAACAGGATAACGGCCAGGCCCAGACGCAGAATCGCCCCACTGCCCAGCCAGCGAGTGATCAGCAACGGATTGCTGCGGTTATGCTCGATGGCCAATCCGGCGCAGATCAGCGCAATCGATGCCGCTGAGGCGATACCAATCCATTGCGCTTCCAGCCACCATTCGATACGCCCCAGCGACAGCACCGCACAGAACAGTGCGAAGCCGGTGGCCAGCAGGCCAAAGGTCAGGAAGTCGAGCTTCTCGAACGCTTTGAAACGATCGCCCGGCGGCAGTTTGAGCATCAGCACGCAGCCCAGCGAAAGCAACGCCATGCCCAGTTCGAACAGATACAGGCCACGCCATTGGGCAATCTGCAGCAAATCTTCCGACACCAGCCGGGCCAGCGGCGTTGCCAGCTGGGCGGTGCCAATCCCCAATACCAGGGCCTTGAGCCGCCACTTCTGCGGGAAGGCCTGAATCATGTAATACAGCCCGAGGGTGCTGAGCGCAGCGCCGACCATACCGTGTGCCGCCCGTACAGCGATGGCCGAATCGATGTCGTTGACGAACAGGTGCGCCAGCGTCACCAGCGCGTACAGCACCAGAAACAGCTCGGTGAACGCGCGCAGACCGAACTGCTGGCGAAACTTCACCAGCAGCAGATTCATCGACACGTTGGTCATGATGTAGGCCGCTGGCAGCCAGGCGATGTCCTGCGAGGTCGCCCCAAGCGCGCCCTGCAGATACGGCAGGTTGGCGACCACCAGCGCATTGCCGAGGCCGCCAGTCAGCGCAACGATCACCCCCACGACGGCAAAAGCCCAACGCCGCGCAGTCGAATGCAGCGGCGTCGACGGCGAGCCGGGCATGGTCGGACGCTCATGGGCAGCCCACTCGCGCGGGGCATACTTATCGCTCATAAATGGCTGGCACGGGGACTTTCATGGGGTACACCTGAGGAATTCCCTTTTGTGACATTAATGACAGTCATAATACTCATCCGCCAGGCAATGATTCGCGTCGGTCATTCCGATACAGCGACGCTCAGACACCCGCGAATGCGCTAAAACAGTGGATATCTGAAACTTCAGACTATGCTTAAACGCAGTTTTGCTTTGCACATTTGCGCTGCTAGGATCTTCTGCGACGCTCGAAAGCTCGAATAAGAAAAAAGCGCAACCGAACAAGGAGTTCAGAATGAGTTCACAGGTTTCATCCGCCCGCCCGGTTCGACCATCCGCCAGCCGGGATTCGATCGTCATCGACGTGCGTAACCACATCGGACACTTGACCCTCAATCGTCCGGAAGGCCTGAACGCAATCGATCTGGACATGGTCCGCACACTTCGCCAGCAACTTGACCGCTGGGCCGACGACCCCTCGGTTCATGCAGTGGTCCTGCGTGGCGCAGGCGGCAAGGCGTTCTGCGCCGGTGGCGACATCCGTTCGCTGTATGAAAGCCATAAGAACGGCCAGGATCTGCATCACACATTTTTTGCCGAAGAGTACGAGTTGGACCTGGTCATTCACCGTTACCGCAAGCCGGTACTGGCCCTGATGGATGGTCTGGTGCTGGGCGGCGGCATGGGGCTGGTCCAGGGCGCCGACCTGCGCGTAGTCACCGAGCGCAGTCGCCTCGGCATGCCGGAGGTGGCCATCGGTTATTTCCCTGATGTCGGCGGCAGTTATTTTCTCTCGCGGCTGCCGGGCGAACTGGGTACCTGGCTGGGCGTGACCGGGTCACAGATCGGTGCCGCCGATGCGCTGTACTGCGGCCTTGCCAACTGGTCCATGAACAGCGAACTGCTGCCGCGCCTCGATCATATGCTCGATCATCTGAAGTGGAGGTCGACCCCACTCAAGGACCTGCAGGGTGCACTGGCCAAGCTGGCGACTCAGCGTCTGCCCTCCCCGCCGCTGGAAGCCCTGCGCCACGCCATCGACCACTTTTTTGGCTTGCCGGATATCCCCAGCATGCTCGAACAACTGCAACAGGTGGTCATCGGCGACACCCGTGAGTGGGCGCTGGACACCGTCAGTCGAATGAAAGCTCACTCGCCGCTGGGCATGTCCGTAACCCTGGAGATGCTGCGCCGCGGTCGTCATCTGCCGCTGCAGGCCTGCTTCGCCATGGAGTTGCATCTGGACCGCCAATGGTTCGAACGCGGTGACCTGATCGAGGGCATACGCGCGCTGATCATCGGTAAAGACAAGAAGCCGCAATGGAAACACGCCAGCGCGCAGGACGTCAGTGCCGCGCAGGTGCAGAGTTTCTTCAACGGTCTGGAGAATTGAGCCGTGCACGACCTTGAATTGACTGAAGAGCAGGTAATGATCCGCGACATGGCGCGCGACTTCGCGCGCAATGAAATCGCTCCGTATGCCCAGGTCTGGGAAAAAGCCGGCTGGATCGATGACGCGCTGGTTGCCAAGCTCGGTGAGCTGGGCCTGCTCGGCATGGTGGTGCCGGAGCAATGGGGTGGCACCTACATCGATTACGTCGCCTACGCCCTGGCGGTTGAGGAAATCTCTGCCGCCGACGCTGCCACCGGCACGCTGATGAGTGTTCACAGCTCGGTGGGCTGCGGGCCGGTTCTCAACTACGGGACCGACGAGCAGAAGCATGCCTGGCTGGAAAAACTGGCCACAGGCCGGGCCATCGGCTGTTTTTGTCTGACCGAACCGCATGCAGGTTCTGAAGCCCACAATCTGCGGACGCGTGCCGAGTTGCAGGGCGATGAGTGGGTGATCAACGGCGCCAAGCAGTTCGTCAGCAATGGCAAACGGGCACAACTGGCTATCGTGTTTGCCGTGACCGACCCGTCGCTCGGCAAAAAGGGCCTGTCAGCCTTTCTGGTGCCGACCGAGAACCCCGGTTTCGTGGTGGATCGCAGCGAGCACAAGATGGGCATCCGCGCATCGGACACCTGCGCAGTCACCTTGAATAACTGCCGAATCCCGGCTGCGAATCTGCTGGGTGAGCGTGGCAAGGGCCTGTCTATCGCCCTCTCCAACCTGGAAGGCGGCCGCATCGGCATCGCCGCGCAGGCACTGGGCATCGCCCGCGCCGCCTTCGAAGCAGCCCTGGCGTATGCGCGGGAACGCGTGCAGTTCGACAAACCGATCATCGAACATCAAAGCATTGCCAATCTGCTGGCCGACATGCACACCCGCATCAACGCCGCGCGCCTGCTGACCCTGCACGCTGCGCGGCTGCGCAGCGCCGGGCAGGCGTGCCTGTCGGAAGCGTCTCAAGCCAAGCTGTTCGCGTCTGAAATGGCCGAGTGGGTGTGCTCCAAGGCGATCCAGATTCATGGCGGCTATGGCTACCTGGAGGACTATCCGGTCGAGCGTTACTACCGGGACGCGCGCATCACTCAGATATACGAAGGCTCCAGCGAGATCCAGCGCCTGCTGATCGCCCGGGAACTGCGTCATTATCTAGTCTGACGCAGAAGCCGCGCGATGCGGTATGCAGGGGGCAGCGCGTCAGGGCTTCACAAATCGCTCTCGCCCCAGCAACGTGACCAGCAAGGCCACCGAGTCGGCATTTTTGAGCATGATGTCGGTCCGTTTGTGGACGTCTTCGTAAAATACGTCACGCGCTTTTTCCAGCGTGCTCTTGCCAGAGATGCGCAAAATGGTCTGTTTTCCGTTGCCGTCCGTGCGCCTCAGGTCGCGCCATGAATCCTCCTCCAGCTGCTTGAACAATTTGTCGCGATCAGTCTGAAAGGACAGCGTCTTTTGCTGCTGATAAATCAGTTCATTCCTGATCCGCAGTCGATAGTTCGGTGCATCTTCAAGCAAGTCAATGAACGGGGCCTGCGAGTCCACATAAGCAATGTCGTCCGTTTTCAGCACCATATGCGATAACTCATGAATCAGGATCGCGGCCCGGTAATGCTGAGGAAACTTGAATTCCCCGGCCCGTTGCGCGCTGAGCTTCAATCGATAGGTCGGCAGTCGAAAGAACTGCTCTGTCAGAAAAATCCGTCGCGCCGGGTCTGCCTCGAAAATGAATGCGCTGGCCGACTCGTTACCTATTCGATTGACGCCGATGACATAGCGTTTCGAGTCTATGGGCGACATCGAAGGGTCAATCAACTCCTGATACAGGTCGGTGACCGCCTTTTTAGTGACTTCACGCAGTCGATCGTCAGGCACCTTCTGAGCAAAAAAATCGCTTAATATTTTTTCCGCACGCGGATCCAGGGTGTTGTCCGGCAAGCGTCTGGTCAGGTTGTCCAAGGCGTTTTCCAGATAGCTCCGCGCCTGCAGGCAGGCATCTTCGATAGATTGGGCCATATCCCGGTGACGATGACGAATCTCGGGCATGCCTCGAGCGCTGACAACCATGATCTCGTCAACCAGGTCGTCGACCAGGCTGCCTTCCATTCGGGTCAGCGCCCCACCGCCGCCGCGCAGCCCGCCCGGGATGTCCAGCCTCCATTGCTGATCCGCATCCAGGCTCACAGAGGGGCCGATTTTGCTGCCCGATACGATGAACCAGCCATCTTCATCGGACTGCAACTCATAGGTTTTCCCACCGATGGCTGCATACGACCTGCTGGTAACAGGATCCCGGTAGACGCTTAACAGCTCGTCGCGCTGCAGCGTGTACAAGGCCATGTCGTGAACTTCGAACTCGCGCAAGCGCTCCCGTATCTGTTGTGTCAGGGAGCTGTTACCCCAGGAGAACTCGAACGTGTCAGCGCCATCGATCAATTGCACCAGCGGGTCGGGCGACGTGGCGTCATCCACCAGAGTACTGTTCTCTCGAGCTGTCAGGGATGCGACTTCCGCAGGGTTCTGTCCGGAAGAAATCATCACGCTCAAGGCAGTCATGAACTCCGAGATAGCCTGCCCCCACTGCTGATCCGTTGCCGAGATGAGCGACAGATTCAACAATGTCTGTCCCTGAATGATGCCAATCAGTGCCCCGAGGCGTCCGGGCATGAGCGCCATGAATTGCTCTGCGCCGAGCGTGAACAGGTACTGCGTCGCCGCGCGGCGATGTTCGGCATTGGTGACGCTGTACTGCTTGACCTGCAGCTTCAGGATATCCAGCGCACCTTTGAACATCAGCAACAGGCAGTTGCCCTCATAGGGATCTATGTGCACGGTGACAGGGGCAGGACGCTCAAAAGGCACGTCGAAAGAGGACTCGGTGCTGAAAGGCAGGTGTGGTTCCATGAAACCACCGTTGTCGTAAATCTTGCGCAAATCCGGGTCGATACGGTCCAGAATGTACGCTTGAAAATACGCCGAGGTGTGTATGTCCAGTACCAGCGCAGCCTGATCTGCGTACTCCTTGAACACGAATTCGTCATGCAAGGGCGCGTAAAGCACCCACGGTCCCGGCTGATTTTCCTTTGGCCCCATCACGTAGGTATTCAGTACCGATGTCGGTTCCCAGCCCTCCTTGGCCGGTAGCAGCTTCAAGGGGCTGATGATTATCTGGCAGCCATTGACTGGCAGGCGCGCGACCGCATCAGGCATGGTCAATACGTTTTCGACAATCCGATACGCCTGCTCGGACAGCTCGTTTTTCAGCTTGGAGGTGAAGGCTCGCAAGATATCCAGCGAAGGAACCTGCTCGACGAACAGTTTGCGGCGTTCGAGGTAATTCGGCGTCGTCTCGGACAGTACCGAGTCCAGCATCGTGCGGTAACTCGCGGCGATGTCCAGCGACGCCACCAGTTCGCGTAGATACGCCGGTGTCAGGGCCGCGTTCAGCGGCGTGTCATCCATTGAGGAGAGCAGAATGACCCCGTCCTGCCTGGACAGAAAGCGGTTGATTGCAAACTCCACCAGGTTTTCGCTGACGGTTTGGACTGCCGCAGGCACCGACTGGGGCACCTCGCCTGGTGCCACCGGGGCGGGAACATAGTGCGTCAGGGAAACACGCACATTTTCAGGATCAGGACGGGGCTCTGCGAAGTCCTTGTCGATCCTGCGTTTGAGCTGCTCGAGGGAATAATCGTAGAAGCTTGGAATATCGAACAGAAAGTCCTTCTCGCCGGCACAGGTCACATAAAACCGTCGCAGGACCTCGACCAGAATGACCTGATCATGCTTCGACGCATCGCTGACCCATGAAGGTACGAGCGCCTTGTAAATGATGAATTGAATGGCGACTCCCAAAGAGTTGAGGGCCTGGCGATTTCGGTCATCCCGCTCTGCGGCACTCAGCAGATTGACGAACAGTTCCGATGGCACCTGCCAGGCTATGGACTGCCGGTAAAGATCCGCCACCGTACGCTGCTGGCGCTCGACCTCGTCGCGCTGCAATGCCTCGATAAAATGCCCTTCAATGGGTTGCAGGACGACCTTGAGCTCAAGCGCCCCTCGACGGGTACGCTGGTCGAGTAACATGCGTCGGTCAGGTTCGGCGATTATCCCTGATACCTGCGAGCCCAGTTCTATACCTGCCAGTCGCCCGGCTACATACACTTTCAGTAACTGCCGAGTTTCGAAACAGATGATTCCCTGCTCCAGTATCCACAGGACGGGCTGGCTATCGGGACGCCTGCCAGTAACCACAAAAGCATTGGGTACCTTGATGGCAGGCGCCTGCGGGTCGTACTCGACCGTCACCCCGAATGCATCGACGCGCGCCTCGCCCAACCCCTCCCGAAGTGCCGGCAACGGCCTGTCGATGACCTGCTGTATGTTGTCGATGAAAACCACAGGCAGCGTGGCCGTGCGCCTTTCAACCAGCAATTCGAGGCGTAGCGAGTACTCCCGAACCAGAGCTGATATCACGCCGGGATGCATGCTGGTGTCCCGTTGGCGAATCGTGCGTGAGTAGAACTCGCTGATCTGCGCCTCGAAGCGCTGGGCAAAATCTGCCTGCACGCAGATCAGTATCTGCTCAAGCAATGCCAGGGGCAGACGTTGCACAGGTTGACCCGCCACCGGGGTGATCTGTCCTGCGAGAACAACGCTGTCAGTCAGAGGAGCGCTTGCGTAACCGCACACCCGGTCCAGCGCCAGCGTCAGCACTGGCACCGGCTTGGCCTCAGCGACATCCGCCAATACCCAGAGCTTGCGGGCATCCAGAAGCGGACCGCCAATCAAGGCCAGATAAAGGTTGAGTGCGCGATGCATGCAGCCATCTGCACCGGCATGCATGGCATCGATGCTGCCGAGCAAGGTGTCGAGCTTTTTCAGCTTGCCCATCCAGTTGTAGGACGGATCTGAAATCACGTTCGGCCGCTCACCGACACTGCTCTGGGCAGCGGGGCCCCAGACGCTGTCAAAGCCAAGCCGGTCCTGACGCCAGCGCCCTGCGTCGTGCATGTTCAATAGCCGACCATCGAGCAGCTTGCGGATGTCCAGTGCATCGTCGATCCGCGCCGGATTTTTTTCGGAGTGAAGGGCTGGCAGGTCAAGTACGTAGCGCAGGTCGCGCTTTTGCAGGGCGATCAGGGCATCGATGAACTCGCTGAAAAAGTCCTCGGTGAGCGTGTCATAACGCAGCTCAAGCTGACCTTCCAGGCTGATGACGGAATGATCGTTCAGCGATGAATAAAACAACAGCCCGGCGCGTGAAGGCCCCCTCAGCACATGCTCAATGGCCTGAGCCTGATCGCCAAAGCGCAGGAAGCCCGGCTGCGACGAATAGAGAAACGCCGCCGGTGACGCCTCTCCGGGGAAATCGATGAGGAATACGCCGACCAGCTTGACGGGGTCCTGGCCGGCCACGACGACTGATAACCTGCTGACCCTCGGCACCGGCGCAACGGGCGCGCCAGACTGCGAAGGCAGCAGGGTCAGCAGGCAGCGGTATTCAGCCTCGGTCATGGTGCGATGCGCCCTGCCCGATAACAGATGCTGGCGAAAGCACTCGACCAGCGCATCAGCGGTGAGGTCGCGGCGCGTGCGCCCGCCCTGCCCCTGAGACGTCCAATAGTCAGATAGCAATTGCTCATACGCAGTGCCGACTGAAGCAGCCGAGTCTGCCAGAGCATGATCGAAAACGATTGCCAGTGCCTCGGGCAACGCCACCCCCTTGGCATCCAGATAGCGACGTGTCTGGCCTTCCGGTAGAGCTTCGTAGGAAAACGCCTGCATGGCGGCATCGGTAAGGTACTGAGTCCCGATGACTGTAGACGCTGCCGGAGCAGCACCGGGCGCCGTGTGCACAAGCTGGACAGTCTGGGCAACGGCGTCGATGCCCCTTTCTACCAGCACATCCTGCAAGGCCTTCCCTGTCGCCTCTCGAAGATCGGGCAGCGCCTCCAATCCGGCCGCCAGACGCTGCAGATGTCCGGCTTGCTGGCGCATGACCGTCTGCGTGCACGCGTCAAACAGCGAGCCCTCGATGCGCTGGCTCTCGACGATCGACACGGCAGTAATATCGTCGAATCGTTGCTGCAAGGCGCTGAACAGCGCACTGCGGCTCTCGAACTGCTCGATGCCGAAGGTCAGGGTACTGAGAAAGACCCGTGCCAAGGGGTTAGCTGCATCGCTGATGAACAAGGCTGCGGCCAATTCCGCATTAACGGGCAACTGGTCATTTATCAGCAGTCTGTCGACTCGGGGAAGCGCATCGTTGGTTGGCTCGCTACTTTCGGCAGCCAAGAGTTGCAACCACGCACCGTCGTCACGGCTGATTCGGGACTGTCCGACGGCGTCATGAATGTCTTGTGTGAATCGCGCGCGCAGAGTGTCGCTGAAAAAATAGGGAGCTGCTGACATGTACTGTTTCCTTTGGAGGGCGCCTCTGCGCACAGCGCCCAGGCGCGTGACAGAGAAAAGGAAACAGCTTATGGGGATGGACCGAAGCGCCTGCGTTACATAAAGCAATAGATCGGCAGACGCGCTTCGTCAAAAAAATCAGTTGGCGGCAGCCCTGCCGTTCTTGTCGACCCAGGCAGCGAAGGCATCGATGAACTTCTGCAGGAAGGGCCTGGTTTTATCGGACAATGCGCCGGACTCGTCGAAAAAGCTCCCGGCACCGCCAAGATAGGCTTCGGGCTGCTGAAGGCACAGCACGTCCAGAAACACCAGCGACTGGCGCAGATGATGGTTGGCACCAAAGCCACCGACAGCACCCGGCGAGGCACTGATCACTGCGCCCGGCTTGCCGCTGAAGGCACTTTTGCCGTAAGGACGCGAGCCTACGTCAATGGCGTTCTTCAGAGCACCCGGCACCGAGCGGTTGTATTCCGGCGTGACAAACAGCACGCCGTCGGCAGCGCCCAGTTGCTCGCGAAAGGTGGTGTATGCAGGCGGCGGTGAGTCGCCATCGATGTCTTCGTTGTACAACGGCAAGTCGCCGATCTCGACGATATTCAGTTTCAGGCTGGCAGGTGCCAGTTCTGCCAGAGCAAGAGCGATCTTGCGGTTGATGGACTCTTTTCGCAGACTGCCGACCAATACGGCAATGGTGTGAACCTGGCTCATGGAAATATCCGTCATCTGATTCAAGGGAAGGTTAGGTATAGAACAGAAGCCGGGTTTAGACGACCTGTGCGCCAGTCAATTCCCTACGCACTTGAACAGCAGGGATTATTTTTTCCCTCGAAGGCAAACTCACCTATAGATCAGTGGTCTACTAGCCTCGATGGATTCGTAAACCAGCAGTTATATTCAGTTTCAGAGGTTACAGAGCAAATGGCTTCAGTTCTCGTCGGACAATTTCATGCCAGGGACGCCGAAGGTCGCGTTTATCCGGTTCATGAGTTCCAGGAATCGCAGCCGGATGCGGCGCAGGGCGGGCAACCGGTGATCACCTACAGACTGGCAATCGGCGACCGGGTCAAGCATTTGGGTGGTGAGGACTTTGAGCTGGTGCAATCAGGCATAAAGATCACCCGCACACCCACGTAACACCGGCAGCATTCCCGCTCAGGCTGCATGGCCAGCGGGAAGCTGTCAGTCCGAAAAGATCAGATACCAGAAAATTGCCGTTTCACGAGTGTTCGGATCGATGCCCCGATAGCGCATGTGATCCACCCCTCCGACTACGTAGCCGCAACTCTCGTACAGCCTGCAGGCACCCAGATTATTGTTCTGCGTTTCCAGAACGATGCCCGGCAGATTGCGCTTGCGAGTCCAGAATTGCGCGGCGTCGAGCAATGAGCGTGCGACGCCATGACGGCGCGCCGACTCGTCTACTGCCAACTCGTCGATGTAGGCAAAGCCGCTCCAGTGAGTGCTCATCACGATATGACCGACGGGATGGTCATCCAGCCAGGCAACCATCACCGAACTGGTAGCGGCGTCGCGATGATCGGCAAATTCCTGAGAGTCGATGCCGTAATTCTTGCTGTACGGCTCGACCAGCTCGACCGGCCATGAATCCACGCGCTCGCCAATACGCGGCTGGGCATAGCCAAGCACTGTAAACGTGAATTCGCTGTTGAGGATGTAGTCCTCGAAGCACTCGTCTGCAACCCGAATGCTCAAAGCAGGATGTGCCACGTTCATGTCACCTTTGCCGCTTGCTGTCAGGAAGATGCCTGTGCTCCCGCTTCCAGCATCTGTACCCAGAGTGGAGAAGCACCGCAAGCCTTGGCGATGGTGCTCATACGCACTTCATGCTCGGCCAGCTCACTTTCAGAGGCGCGAATGATGCGGCAAGGCTTGCGATCGGCGGGCAGGCGGCGAATTTCGCTGCCCCGGTTGCCGGAGCCTTCGCCCGAGCCATTGCCGTCGGAGGCATTGCCAGCCAGCGACAGGCTGGTCTGCCCGCCGGTCATCGCCAGATAGACGTCGGCCAGAATCTCGGAGTCGAGCAATGCGCCGTGCAGCTCACGACCCGAGTTGTCGACGCCGTAGCGCTTGCACAGTGCATCCAGACTGTTGCGCTGACCCGGGTGACGCTCTCGCGCCATCATCAGGGTGTCGAGAATCGAACAGTGCTGAGTGATATCCGCCCTGTCCTGCGAACCCATCAAGGCAAATTCGTTGTTGATGAAACCAACGTCGAACGCTGCGTTGTGAATGATCAGCTGCGCGCCCTTGATGAACTCGAAGAATTCATCGGCGACTTCGGCAAACCGCGGCTTGCCGACCAGAAACTCGTTGGTGATGCCGTGAACACCGATCGCGCCTTCGTCACTTTCGCGATCAGGTTGCAGGTAAACGTGAAAATGCCGACCGGTCAGGCGGCGACCGATCAACTCGACGCAACCGATCTCGATGATGCGGTGACCATCCGTCACCGGCATACCGGTGGTTTCGGTATCCAGGACGATCGATCTGTTATCCAGATTTTGCAATGCCATTGACTGTTGCCTCATGTACAGGCCGCGATTCTAGCACGCAGCGGCCGTTGCAAGCCCTTGTGCGTCTAGCCGTGCCGGATGCCACGCACTTCGTCGACGCCACGGTTGGCGAGCTGGTCGGCACGCTCGTTGCCAGGGTGGCCGATATGCCCACGCACCCACTGCCATTTCACCGTGTGGCGACTGACCTGTTCATCCAGAAGCTGCCAAAGATCGGCATTTTTGACCGGCTCTTTGGCGGCGGTTTTCCAGCCGCGCTTCTTCCAGTTGGCCATCCACTCGGTAATGCCTTTCATCACGTACTGAGAGTCGGTCACCAGCGTCACTTCGCAGGGGCGCTTGAGTTCCTCAAGCCCGCGAATCGCACCGGTCAGTTCCATACGGTTGTTGGTGGTATTGGCTTCGCCACCCCACAGCTCTTTCTCGACGCCCTTGCACACCAGCAGGGCTCCCCACCCGCCCGGGCCGGGATTGCCCTTGCAGGCACCATCGGTGAAGAGTTCAACACTATCGCTCATTACGACCTTTCCAGAATGATGGGCTTCATGTGCAGCAAGGCGTTATTCAAGCCTGATCCTGAGTATTGCGGCTGACCTTGGCCATCGGCATGGGGATCAGCTTGCCGATGGGGTCGCGGCGCACCTGGCGCAAGGGCCTGAGACCTACCACCAGTTTGCGCGCTACCAGTACGTAGAAGCCGCCACCAGGGCTCTGACGTCCCTCGCCAAGGCTTTCAAGCCCTGCAAGACGCGACTGCCATGCTGCTGAAGCAAGGGGCGGACGATAGCATCCGAAGCGCCGTTTCTCCAGCGCGAAGCCCAGCAGATTCAGCCAGTCAGCGACCCGCGAGGATGAAATGCAGCGTGCCTTGCGCAACGCATCCCGGGCGAAAACGTGGCGTATGCCCCAGGTGCTCCAGGGGTTGATGCCGATAATCAGCAAGTGCCCGCCTGGCCGCACGCTGCTGGCCGCTTCGCGCAGCAGGCCGTGGGGCGACAGGCAGAAATCCAGGCCGTGCTGCAGCACCACGACATCGGCCGCGTGCTCACTCAATGGCCACGCCTGTTCCTCACAGACGATCTCGACACCCGGCAACGGCGCACCGAGGCGTACATTGCGCTGCACCTGGGGAGCCAACGGCGGGGTTTGCGCCGATGGGCCGTAATGCACCAGATAGCCACCGAAATATCGCCCCAGTTCTTCGTCGAGAACGCGCCGTTCCTCTTCGAGCAGAAGCTGCCCGAGCGGCCCGGAAAGCCATTCGCGGGCAGCGCGGATCAATGCAAGCCACTCAGGATCAGCCTGAGCGAACGCTTCATCGGTCATGAGTTCTCCTCCAGAGGTGCTCGCATACAGCGGCAACAGACTCTAAGATGCACCATTGTCCGCCGCTATGCGAACTGCGCCATGATACAGATCCACGCCCTTCCTGCTTTCAATGACAACTACATATGGTTGTTACAAGACCTTTCGAGCCAGCAGTGCGCTGTCGTCGATCCGGGCGACGCAAAGCCGGTGCTGGGCTGGCTGGCGCAGAATCCCGACTACCGGCTGACCGATATTCTGATCACGCACCACCACAATGATCATGTGGGCGGTGTTGCGGAACTCAAGCAGTCGAATGCCGCGCGCGTGCTGGGCCCTGCGACCGAGACCATACCGGCGCGCGACATCGCGCTGGTCGACAATGACCGGCTGACCGTTCTGGGCCTGGAATTTGTGGTGCATGCGGTTCCAGGCCATACGCTGGGTCATATCGCGTTTTATCATGAGGACGCCACGCACCCCCTGCTTTTCAGTGGCGACACGCTGTTTGCCGCCGGCTGTGGACGGCTGTTCGAAGGTACACCGCAACAGATGCACGATTCGCTCGACCGCCTGGCCGAGCTGCCGGACAGCACATTGATCTACTGCGCTCACGAATACACGCTGAGCAATCTGCGCTTTGCACAGGCCGTCGAGCCCGACAATGTCGATATTGCCGAACGCCTTGCCGAAGTGACACGCTGGCGCAGCGAAAATCGCATCAGTCTTCCGTCAAATCTGGCACTGGAAAAACGCACCAATCCCTTTCTGCGTACCGGGGAAACATCCGTTAAAGAAAAAGCGGACGAACGGAGCGGCGGGCAAAACACCTCGCAGAGTGCGGTCTTTGCCTGCTTGAGGGCATGGAAAGATAAGTTCTGACCCGACCGTAAAACCGCAATAAAATTCTGAAAGGTTGACCGACGGCAGGCTGCTTCCTAGAATCGCCCGACATTTTCGTCTGGATGTACCCCCCGAACAATGTCGTCATCTACCAGCAAGCCTTCACATTCGGACGCATTGACTCGGTTGGCTCAGGCCATGGCTGTCACCGCGAGTGCCCTTCTGGCCGGTTGCCAGAGCACCGCCAGCGTCGACCCGGTCAGTAGCCATCGCGCGCCTAACCTGGCCGCCGGCATCAAGCAAAAACCGGTTTTTCTGTCTCACAAGCCTGCCACCCCTCTCGCACCTCCACAGGATGTCTGGGAGCGCATGCGTCAGGGCTTTCAACTGCAACAAGGCAACGATCAGAACCCCCGCATCGATCAGCAGCGCCTGTGGTTCGCCAACAACCCTTCCTTTCTGGAAAACGCTGGCGAGCGCGGCAGCCTGTACATGCACTACATCGTCGAGCGCCTTGAAGAACGCAACATGCCGCTGGAACTGGCCCTGCTTCCGGTCATCGAAAGCGCCTACAACCCGATGGCCGTTTCGCGCAGCCAGGCGGTCGGCCTCTGGCAGTTCATCCCGTCGACCGGGCGTTACTTCAACCTGCGCCAGACCAGCTTTTACGACGGACGTCGCGACATCCAGGCCTCGACCGTTGCTGCACTGGATTACCTGACCCGCCTGCACGACATGTTCAACGGTGACTGGCTGCTGGCCCTCGCCGCCTACAATGCCGGTGAAGGCACGGTGAGCCGCGCCATCGAGCGCAATGACAAGCTTAACCTGCCGACCGACTACTGGAACCTGCCGCTGCCGCAGGAAACCCGCGACTACGTACCCAAGCTGCTGGCCCTGTCCCAGGTGGTGCTGTCGCCGGAAGCCTATGGCGTCAATCTGAACCCGATCGCCAACCAGCCCTACTTCGAAGTCGTCGAGCTCAACAAGCGTGTCGACCTGTCCAAAGTGGCCAGCGCCGCCGACATTGACGAAGACGAGCTTATCCAGCTCAACCCCGCCTACAAGAAGCGCCTGACCGTCGATGGCCCCCAGCACCTGCTGGTGCCCACCTCCAAGGCGCAACTGCTGACGGCCAGCCTGCTGACCATGAAACAGGAAGAACTGGTCGCCTGGCAGCCTTACCGGGTGCGTAAGGGCGATACCCTGGAAAGCCTGGCAAGTCGTTATCAGGTTACGGTCAGCTCGCTCAAGGGCAATAACAAGCTGTCCGGCAACCGCCTGAAGATCGGTCAGTCGCTGAGCATACCGGTCAAGCCCGGCATGCAGAATTCACAACCCGTGTTCGAGGCGCTGGCCAGCAACGACAAGCCGGCCCGGACGCGCACCTACAAGGTCAGAAGTGGCGACAACCTGACCACCATCGCGCAGGCCAACAAGGTTGATGTCGAGGACCTGCAACGCTGGAACAAGCTGACCGGCAAAAAGCTCAAGGTCGGGCAGGCGCTGGTCATGCAGGACACCAGCAAACCTGCAGGCAAAGCCGCCAGCAAGGCGGTCGCCAGCACCGGTGGCAAGGACGGCGAAAAGAAATCCATGCAGTACAAGATCCAGAAAGGCGACTCGATGTACCTGGTCGCCAAGCGCTTCAACGTCGAGATGCAACATCTCAAGCGCTGGAATCCACGTAGCGGGCAGGCCCTCAAACCCGGCCAGACCCTGACCGTTTACCTGCCACACTGATGATCCCGGCCACTTGCCCTTCGATAACCTTGGGGCGGGTGGCCGACGCAGCCCCGCCAGTGCCATCACCTGCAGTCTTTTTCCAGCAGGAACAAGCTGTTACTGTTAGCGACCCGAAAGCCCAAGCCGCCTGGATCGTGATACGTCCCTTCCTGCTAACCATCAGCCTGGCCTTGAGCTTCTGCGCCAACGCAGCCATCACTGAAAGTCATGGTTATGCGCAGTTTGGCGTTCTCAAGTACCCGGCCAGTTTCACTCATTTCGACTGGGTCAATCCCGAGGCGCCGAAAGGTGGCACCCTGAGAATGATGGCCTTCGGCACGTTCGACACACTCAACCCCTACACATTCAAGGGCAGCAGCCCGGTCTCGACCGGCAACTTCCTGCAGTATGGCGTCAACGAGCTGAACGAACCGCTGATGGTCGGCACAGGCCAGTACGACCCGTCCGGCGACGAACCGACATCCAGTTACGGGCTGATCGCCCAGTCGGTGGAATACAGCGAGGACCGCAGCTGGGTAGTGTTCAACCTGCGCCCGCAGGCGCGCTTCCACGACGGCAAACCCATCACCGCCTACGACGTGGCGTTTTCCTACCGGACACTGCTCAAGGACGGTCACCCTCAATACCGCACCGCCCTGCAGGAAGTGCAGCGTGTCGACATCCTCAATCGTCATCGCATCCGGTTTGTTTTCAAGCGCTCCGGCAACCCGCTGCTGATCCTGCGCCTGGGCGAACTGCCGGTGCTGCCGCAGCATTACTGGAAAGACCGGGATTTCAAGGCGACCACCTTCGACCCGCCGCTGGGCAGCGGCCCCTACCGCATCACCCGCGTGCAGCCCGGGCGACAGCTGGTGTTCGAGCGGGTCAAGGATTACTGGGGCAAGGACCTGCCGGTCAACCGGGGCAAATACAATTTCGACCGGGTCGAGGTCGAGTTCTACCGCGACAGCGACGTGGCGTTCGAAGCGTTCAAGGCGGGCGAATTCGACATCTACATCGAGCATCAGGCCAAGAACTGGGCCAATGGCTATGACTTCCCTGCGGTGGCCAACGGTCAGGTGATCAAGGCGCAGATCCCGCACCGCATACCGACCCAGACCCAGGGCCTGTTCATGAACACCCGGCGTGCCGCCTTTGCCGACATCCGCGTGCGCGAAGCCCTGGGGCTATTGTTCAATTTCGAATGGACCAATCGCACGCTGTTCAGCGACGCCTATGACCGCTCGATCAGCTACTACCCCAACAGCGAATTTTCTGCGACGGGCTTGCCGACCGGGGCCGAATGGCTGCTCCTGGCGCCCTATCGCGATCAACTGCCCGCCAGCCTGTTCACACAGCCGTTCACTCCTTCGAAGACAGATGGCGGCGGGATCCCGCGCGAGACCTTGCGCAAGGCCCTGAAGCTGCTTGCCGAGGCAGGCTGGACGCTGTCGGACAAGGGGTTGCTCAATGCCGACAAGCAACCCTTGCGCTTCGAGATCCTGCTGGTCAACCCCAACCTTGAACGCATTCTGCAGCCTTACATCGAAGACCTGCGTCGCCTGGGGATCAATGCGGGGCTGCGCACCGTCGACCGCGCCCAGTACAAACAACGTCTGGACCGTTTCGATTTCGACATGATTCTGATGACCCTGCAACAGACCCTGAGCCCCGGTCTGGAGCAGTGGCAATACTTCCATTCCAGTCAGGCCGCGATCAACGGCAGCAAGAACTACGCGGGCATATCCAACCCGGTGATCGATGCCCTGCTTAACAAACTGCTGGCCGCACAGACCCGCGACGAACAGGTCGCCGCAGCGCGGGCACTGGACCGCGTACTGCTGTCTCAGCACTACAGCATTCCCAACTGGTATCTGAACAATCATCGGCTTGCCTATCGCAACCGATTCGCCATGGTCACTACCCCGCCCTACACCCTGGGGCTGCGTGCGTGGTGGCTCAAGACTCTGGAGAAGCCCCGATGAACCCTCTGCACTCCCTGCGCTCGCAGGCAGCCGGTCTGCTGCTGGCCAGCCTCGCCTGCACGGTACAGGCTGCGCCACTGCACGGCGTGACGCTGTACGACGAAGCGCCGAAATACCCGGCTGATTTCAAGCATTTCGACTACGTGAACCCGGATGCTCCCAAAGGCGGCATGCTGCGCCAGGCAGGCTTCGGCGGCTTTGACAGTCTCAACCCGTTCATCAACAAGGGCGTACCGGCAGACGACATCGGTCTGATCTACGACACCCTGGCCCGCTCGAGCCTGGATGAGCCGTTCACCGAATACGGGCTGGTCGCGGGCAAGATCGAGAAATCCCCGGACAACAGCTGGGTGCGTTTCTATCTGCGGCCCGAGGCGCGCTTTCATGACGGCCACCCGATCCGCGCCGACGATGTCGAATTCAGCTTCAAGACCCTGATGGAGCATGGCTCGCCCATGTACAAGGGCTACTACGCCGACGTCGACCAGGTCATCGTCGAAGATCCGTTGCGTGTGCTGTTCAAATTCAAGCACAAGGGCAGCCGCGAGTTGCCGTTGATCCTTGGCCAGCTGCCGGTGCTGCCCAAGCATTTCTGGGCTGATCGCGACTTCAGCAAAGGCAACCTGGACTTCCCGCTGGGCAGTGGACCTTACAAGGTCGCCGAGGTGAAGGCCGGCCGTTCGGTGAGTTATGAGCGGGTCAAGGACTACTGGGCTAAGGACTTGCCGATCAACAAGGGCTTCTACAACTTCGACGTACTGACCACCGACTACTACCGCGACAACACGGTCGCGCTGGAGGCCGGCAAGGCCGGGCAATTCGACTACTGGATCGAAACCAGTGCCAAGAACTGGGCGACCGCCTACGACACGCCCGCAGTGCGCGACGGCAGGCTGATCAAGGAAGAGCTGCCCAACGGCAACCCGACCGGCATGCAGGGTTTTGTCTTCAACCTGCGCAAGCCGGTGTTTCAGGACGTCAGGGTCCGCGAGGCGCTGACTCTGCTGCTGGACTTCGAGTGGACCAACAAACAGCTGTTCAACGGCTCGTACAGCCGCACCAAAAGTTATTTCGACAACTCGGAAATGGCCGCCAGCGGCCTGCCGTCCGCCGAAGAACTCAAGCTTCTCGAACCGTTGCGCGGCAAGATTCCGGATCGCGTGTTCAGCGAACCCTTCACCCTGCCGGTCACCGATGGCAGCGGCATGATCCGGCCGCAGCAGCGTCGGGCCTTCCAGCTGTTGCAGGAGGCGGGCTGGAAGATCGTCGACGACAAGATGGTCGACGCGCAGGGCAACCCGGTAAAACTAGAGTTTCTGATTGCCCAGACCGAGTTCGAGCGCATTCTGCTGCCTTACAAGCGCAACCTGAGCGACCTGGGTATCGAACTGGTGATTCGTCGGGCCGACGTGTCGCAATACATCAACCGCCTACGCTCGCGGGACTACGACATGATCGTCACGGGCTATCCGCAGTCCAGCTCGCCCGGTAACGAGCAGCGCGTGTACTTCGACTCATCCAGCGCCGACAACCCGGGCAGCCGTAACTTCATGGGCCTCAAGGACCCTGCGGTGGACTCGCTGGTCAACGGCCTGATCAACGCCGACTCACGGCAAAGCCTGATCACCCATACCAAGGCGCTGGACCGCGTGCTGCTGTGGGGCTTTTACGTCGTCCCGAACTGGCACATCAAGACCTGGCGGGTGGCTTACTGGAATCACCTCGACCATCCCAGGGCCAAAGCGCTTTCCGATATCGGCCTGATGACCTGGTGGGCCAAGCCGGATGTCAAACCGGTGACCGCAACCCCGTCAGCCCCTGATCAGGCCAAGCCTGCGAACGCGGAGCAATAACATGCTGGCTTATATTCTGCGACGGCTGCTGCTGATCATTCCTACCCTGCTCGGCATCCTGATCATCAACTTCGTCATCATTCAGGCTGCGCCCGGTGGCCCGGTCGAACAGATGATCGCCAAGATCGAAGGCTTCGATGGCGCCACCAGCCGGATTGCCGGAGGCGGCGCCGAAGTCTCGGTGGCCGGCTCCAACTACCGCGGCGCGCAAGGCCTGGACCCGGCACTGGTCAAGGAAATCGAACGCATGTACGGTTTCGACAAGTCGGCGCCGGAACGCCTGTGGATCATGATCAAGAACTACGCCACGCTGGATTTCGGCGACAGTTTCTTTCGCGATGCCAAGGTCATCGACCTGATTGTCGAGAAGATGCCGGTGTCCATTTCCCTCGGGTTATGGAGCACCCTGATCATGTACCTGGTGTCGATCCCGCTGGGGATTGCCAAGGCCACGCGCCACGGCAGCCAGTTCGACGTGTGGACCAGCTCGGCAATCATCGTCGGCTACGCCATTCCGGCGTTCCTGTTTGCGATTCTGCTGATCGTGGTGTTTGCCGGGGGCAGCTACTTCAACTGGTTCCCGCTGCGCGGGCTGACCTCCAACAACTATGACGAACTGAGCACACTGGGCAAGATATTCGATTACTTCTGGCATCTGGTATTGCCGGTCACCGCGCTGGTGATCGGCAACTTTGCCACCATGACGCTGCTGACCAAGAACAGCTTTCTCGACGAAATCAGCAAGCAATACGTGACCACGGCCAAAGCCAAGGGCCTGAGCAACCACAAGGTGCTCTACGGCCATGTGTTTCGCAACGCGATGCTGCTGGTGATCGCCGGCTTCCCGTCAGCGTTCATCGGTATCTTCTTCACCGGCTCGCTGCTGGTGGAAGTGATCTTCTCGCTGGACGGCCTGGGCCTGATGAGCTTTGAAGCCGCGATCAACCGCGACTATCCGGTGGTGTTCGGCACGCTGTTCATCTTCACCCTGCTGGGGCTGGTGGTGAAGCTGATCGGCGACATCACCTACACCCTCGTAGACCCGCGCATCGACTTCGAAAGCAGGAAGCATTGATATGAAGCTGTCTCCTCTCAATCGCCGTCGCTTCGAACGCTTCAAGGCCAACAGGCGTGGCTGGTGGTCATTGTGGCTGTTCCTGATTCTGTTCGGCCTGAGCCTGGGCGCCGAACTGATCGCCAATGACAAACCGCTGGCCGTGCGTTATGACGGCAGCTGGTACTTCCCGGTATTCGAGCGTTACCCGGAAACCACCTTCGGCGGCGAATTCCCGCTGGAAGCCAACTACAAGAGCCCGTACATCAAGGAACTGCTCGCTGCGAAGGATGGCTGGACCCTGTGGGCGCCCATCCCGTTCAGCTACCAGAGCATCAACTACGACCTGAAAGTCCCTGCCCCGGCGCCGCCTTCGCGGGAGAACCTGCTGGGCACCGATGATCAGGGCCGTGACGTCCTGGCTCGGGTGATCTACGGTTTCAGGATTTCGGTACTGTTCGCCCTGACCCTGACCATCCTCAGCTCGATCATCGGCGTCATCGCCGGTGCCTTGCAAGGCTTCTATGGCGGCTGGGTCGACCTGCTGGGCCAGCGCTTCCTCGAGGTCTGGTCGGGCCTGCCGGTCCTGTATCTGCTGATCATCCTCGCCAGCTTCGTACAACCCAACTTCTGGTGGTTACTGGGCATCATGCTGCTGTTTTCCTGGATGAGTCTGGTGGACGTGGTACGCGCCGAGTTCCTGCGCGGCCGCAATCTGGAATACGTAAGGGCCGCGCGGGCGCTGGGCATGGAGAACGGCGCGATCATGTTCCGCCACATTCTGCCCAACGCTATGGTGTCGACCATGACCTTTCTGCCGTTCATTCTGACCGGCGCCATCGGCACGCTGACAGCGCTGGACTTTCTGGGCTTCGGCCTGCCGGCAGGTTCGCCGTCACTGGGCGAACTGGTAGCCCAGGGCAAATCCAATCTGCAGGCGCCCTGGCTGGGCATCAGCGCCTTCGCTGTGCTGGCCATCATGCTGAGTCTGCTGGTGTTCATCGGCGAGTCCGCCCGCGATGCTTTCGACCCAAGGAAATAAGATGAACAATGACAATCTGATCGAAATCCGCGATCTGGCGGTCGAGTTCGTGACGGGCGATTCGCGGCAACGCGTGGTCGAGAACATCAGCTTCGATATTCGTCGCGGTGAAACGCTCGCGCTGGTCGGCGAAAGCGGCTCGGGCAAGTCAGTCACCGCGCACTCGATCCTGCGCCTGCTGCCCTACCCCATCGCCAGCCACCCGAGCGGCACGATTCGCTATGCGGGTGAAGACCTGCTGAAAGTGGAAGAGAAAAAACTGCGCACGATCCGTGGCAACCGGATCGCCATGATCTTCCAGGAGCCGATGACCTCACTCAATCCGCTGCATTCGGTGGAAAAACAGATCAACGAGGTCCTGGGCCTGCACAAGGGCCTGACCGGCAAGGCGGCCACCGAGCGCACGCTAGAGCTGCTTGATCTGGTTGGCATCCCTGAGCCACGCAAACGCCTCAAAGCGCTGCCACACGAGCTGTCAGGTGGCCAGCGTCAGCGTGTAATGATCGCCATGGCCCTGGCCAACGAACCCGAGCTGCTGATTGCCGATGAGCCGACCACCGCGCTGGATGTGACGGTACAGCTGAAAATCCTCGAATTGCTCAAGCAGTTGCAGGCTCGCCTGGGTATGGCACTTCTGCTTATCAGCCACGATCTGAACGTCGTAAGGCAAATAGCCAATCGAGTATGTGTCATGCAACGCGGTTGCATCGTCGAACAGGCATCGTGCGAAGAATTGTTCCGTTCGCCGCAACATCCGTACACCAGGGTTTTGCTCAGCGCCGAGCCCAGCGGCGGTCCTTCGACCAACCCCGCAGGTGCTCCGCTGCTTGAAATCGAGGACCTGAAAGTCTGGTTCCCGATCAAGAAAGGCCTGCTCAAGCGCACGGTCGACCACGTCAAGGCGGTGGACGGCATACGTTTCAGCCTGCCGGAAGGGCAAACACTGGGTATTGTCGGTGAAAGCGGGTCGGGCAAATCGACGCTGGGCCTGGCGATTCTCAGACTGATCGGCAGCCAAGGCACCATACGGTTCAAGGGCAACGCGCTAGAATCCCTGTCGCAACAGCAGATCCGTCCGCTGCGCAGGCAGATGCAAGTGGTTTTCCAGGACCCGTTTGGCAGTTTGAGCCCACGCATGTCGGTGGCTGAAATCGTTGGCGAAGGCTTGCGAATCCACGGCATGGGTACGGCCGCCGAACAGCAGACGGCGATCATCGAAGCACTCAGGGAGGTTGGTCTGGACCCGGATACCCGGCACCGCTACCCTCACGAGTTCTCCGGTGGCCAACGCCAGCGGATCGCAATTGCACGTGCACTGGTCTTGAAGCCGGCGCTGATTTTGCTGGACGAGCCGACTTCGGCCCTCGACCGGACCGTACAGCGTCAGGTCGTCGAGTTGCTTCGCTC
The DNA here is from genome assembly GCF_900103225.1 of Pseudomonas congelans. Taxonomy (GTDB): domain Bacteria; phylum Pseudomonadota; class Gammaproteobacteria; order Pseudomonadales; family Pseudomonadaceae; genus Aquipseudomonas; species Aquipseudomonas congelans. Next base: position 92,122 of record NZ_FNJH01000008.1, read on the forward strand.
GCTGCAAACCAAGTACAACCTGACGTATTTGTTCATCAGCCATGACCTGGCTGTCGTCAAAGCGCTGAGCCACCAGTTGATGGTGGTCAAGCAAGGCCAAGTGGTCGAACAGGGTGCAGCGCAGGATATCTTTGCCGCACCGCAACATCCTTATACACAGCAGCTGCTGGAGGCCGCCTTTTTGGCGCCGGTAGCTGTCGATTAACCTGAAGAGGAACAACACATGGGTTTTCTCGCCGGTAAGCGCGTCCTGATCGTCGGTGTCGCCAGTAAACTGTCCATCGCATCCGGCATTGCTGCCGCCATGCATCGTGAAGGCGCGGAGCTTGCCTTCACCTACCAGAACGACAAACTCAAGGGTCGTGTCGAAGAGTTCGCCGCAGGCTGGGGTTCGGGCCCTGAGCTGTGCTTCCCTTGCGACGTGGCCAGCGACGAAGAGATCAACAAGGTCTTCGAAGAACTGAGCAAGAAGTGGGACGGCCTGGACGTGATCGTTCACTCGGTCGGCTTCGCGCCGGGCGACCAGCTCGATGGCGACTTCACCGAAGCCACCACGCGCGAAGGTTTCCGCATCGCTCATGACATCAGCGCCTACAGCTTCGTGGCCCTGGCCAAAGCCGGTCGCGAAATGATGAAGGGCCGTAACGGCAGCCTGCTGACCCTGTCCTACCTGGGCGCAGAGCGCACCATGCCCAACTACAACGTCATGGGCATGGCCAAGGCCAGCCTGGAAGCCGGCGTTCGTTACCTGGCCGGCAGCCTCGGCCCGGAAGGTACTCGCGTCAATGCCGTATCGGCCGGCCCGATCCGTACCCTGGCCGCGTCAGGCATCAAGAACTTCCGCAAGATGCTGGCTGCCAACGAAGCGCAGACTCCTCTGCGTCGCAACGTCACCATCGACGAAGTCGGCAACGCCGGCGCGTTCCTGTGCTCCGACCTGGCGTCGGGCATCAGCGGTGAAATCATGTACGTCGACGGCGGCTTCAACACCACCGCGATGGGCAGCATGGACGAGTAATACGGTAAACGCCGCTCCTCGCGAGCGGCACTTTCCCGCACTCGAAAAGAAGGCCGCTCAATGAGCGGCCTTCTTTGTTGCGCGTTTCGAGATCAGAACTTCTCGATCTTCGCCTTGCTTTCCAGCTGTGCACGGTACGCCGCGAAATCCTGTTGCCCCTCACGGGAGGCGAGGAAGCGACGGTACTGTGCCTTCTCTGCATCAGTCGGCGCAGCCGCCTGATTGACGCCATTGAGACGGACGATCACGAAGCTGCCATCAGAAGCAGTGATGCTGGCGAATTCCGGCTTGTCCTTACCTGTCGGCTTGGGCATGCGGAACAGCGTCTGCAGCACTTGCGGGTCAACCCCTTCCTGACTGCGAGTAACAGCTTCCATCATCTTCCAGTCACGACCTTCCTGCTTGGCCGCCAACGGGATTTTGCCGTCACGCAGACCGGCCAGCAGGGCCTCACCCTTGGTCTTGGCAGCTGCCGAAGCATGCTCCTTGACCAGTTGAGCGCGAATCGAGCTGGCAACGCTCTCTAGTGGCAACTGCTGTGGTTGCAGGTGCTCTTTGGAACGCACCACCACGACCGTTTCCGGATCCAGCTCCAGTGTGTTGCTGTTGGCGCCTTCTTCCAGCACTTCAGGGCTGAATGCCGCCTGGATGACCGCGCGGTTGGCTGTCAGGCCTTCGCCGCCTTCACGACCGAAGGGTGCAGTGGTCTGAACCTTCAGACCCAGGTCCTGTGCCGGCTGGGACAGGTCGGACGATTCGAACGCAGAATCTTCCAGCTGCTTGGTCACTTCGACAAACTTCTGCTCGACCAGCTGCGATTTCAAATCGTTGGTCAGCTTGCCTTTCAGACTGGCGAAGGTCGGCACCGAAGGTGCTTCAACGCCCAGCAGCTTGATCAGGTGCCAGCCGAAGTCGGTACGCACCGGCTGCGAAACCTGGTCCTTGTTCAAGGCATACAATGCCTCTTCGAAAGCCGGGTCATAGACACCCTTGCCTGCGTAGCCCAGATCACCGCCCTTGTTCGACGAACCAGGGTCCTGCGAGTATTCCTTGGCCAGCGCCGCGAAATCCTCACCCTTGGCCAGACGCTGTTGGATTTCTTCAATCTTCGCCTTGGCCTGCTCTTCGTTCAGCTTGTCGTTCACTTCGATCAGGATGTGTGCCGCACGACGCTGTTCGGACAAATTGGCAATTTCCTTCTGATAAGCCGCCTGCAAGTCCTCATCCTTGACCTGCACCTTGTCGAAGAAGGACGACTTCTTCAATTCGATGTAGTCGAGTACGACCTGCTCAGGGCTCATGAACTCCTTGGCATGCTCGTCGTAGTGAGCCTTGACTTCATCATCGGTCACTTTGACCGCCGAGGTATCGGCAGGCAGGGTCAGCGAGGCGAAATCACGGGTCTGCTTTTCGAGGCGTGCGAAGGCTTCAACCTGTGCGTCGGTTACAAAGGCACTGCCGGCAACACCTGCACGCACCTGGCCAATGAGCATTTCCTGACCAAGCATCTGGCGGAACTGCATACGGCTGTAACCCAACTGGCGAATCACCTGATCGAAACGGTCTGCGCTGAATTTGCCATCCACCTGAAATTCAGGCGTCTGCAAAAGCTGCTGATCAAGTGCCGCGTCGGAAAACGAGAACTTGGCATCCGCCGCGCCTTGCAGCAGCAGCTTGCGATCGATCAGACCCTTGAGGGCTGATTCGCGCAACAGCTTTTCGTCCAGCATGGCAGGATCGAAATCCTTGCCCAACTGCTGCGAAAGCTGCTGAGCCAACTGGCGGCGCTGCATGTCGACAGCTTGGCTCAACTCATTCTGAGAGATGTCCTCGCCGTTGACTTCAGCCGCGTTCTGCTTGTTGCTGGTCGCGGTAAACATCGCCTCGATGCCGGTGAAGGCCATCAAGGCGATGATGATTCCGATAATTGTCTTGGCAATCCAGCCTTGTGAATTGTCCCTGATGTTCTGCAGCATTGCGTCCCCCAAAACGGTTGTACTGACTAACCAACCGCGGAGCGTGGGTAGAAAGCGGATAGAAGAAAGGCGCATCCGAGGATGCGCCTTCTCGTAACTGACGAAGCGGTAGGGCTCGAACCCTTCGGTGTCGCAACCGAATGCACCACCGCTCCGCTACTGGATCAGGACAGGTCCGATCCAGCGGGCAAAGGCATAGAGAGGCTTAGTTGACAGCTTCTTTAAGGGCTTTACCGGCTTTGAAACCTGGTTTCTTGGCAGCAGCGATTTCCAGCGTCTTACCAGTCTGAGGGTTGCGACCGATGCGAGCAGGACGATCAGTCACGGAGAACGTACCAAAGCCAACCAAAACAACCGAGTCGCCAGCCTTCAGAGCGCCAGTGACGGATTCGATCACTGCGTCCAGCGCACGGCCAGCAGCAGCTTTCGGGATATCAGCAGATGCAGCGATAGCATCAATCAGTTCCGACTTGTTCACTCTAAGTCCCCTTATCTCTATATTGAGTATGTTTCTAAGTTTTAGGTGTTAAGCAAAACGAGCGCTGGAAGGCTTGCCGGTGATTGCTTTAAAGAGCCGCTTTATAACAAGGGCTCTAAAAAGCTGTCAAGGAAGCCTGCCCAGTCTTAATGCGTGCTAATTCTGTCCTTAGAGTCAGACTCGCGCTTTTCTTCCTTGGCGACCAGATCTGTAGCCACGTCCGGCAAAGGCTCCGGCGCGTATTGCAGCGCAATTTGCAGGACTTCGTCAATCCATTTAACGGGCTTGATCTGCAGATCCTGCTTGATATTGTCAGGAATCTCCTTCAAATCACGCACGTTTTCTTCTGGAATGATCACCGTCTTGATTCCACCACGGTGGGCGGCCAGAAGTTTTTCCTTCAAACCACCAATCGCCAGCACTTGACCACGCAGGGTAATTTCACCGGTCATTGCCACATCTGCCCGCACAGGAATCTGTGTAAGCGCCGAGACAAGTGCAGTGCACATGCCAACGCCAGCGCTCGGTCCATCCTTCGGCGTGGCGCCTTCCGGCATGTGGATATGCGTGTCGTGTTTCTCGTGGAAATCAGCTGGAATGCCCAGGCTACGGGCACGGCTGCGAACCACGGTCTGGGCTGCTGTAATGGATTCGACCATGACATCACCCAGCGAACCGGTCTTGATCAACTGCCCCTTGCCCGATACGACCGCCGCTTCGATGGTCAGCAATTCGCCGCCCACCTGAGTCCACGCTAAACCGGTGACCTGACCGATCTGATCCTGCTGCTCTGCCAGCCCGTAACGGAACTTGCGCACGCCCAGGAAGTGCTCGAGCATGTCGGCCGTGACCTGCACCGCGAAACGTTTTTCCATCGCGTGCTCTTTGACCGCCTTGCGGCAGACCTTGGCAATCTGCCGCTCAAGCCCGCGTACGCCCGCTTCGCGGGTGTAATAACGGATGATGTCGCGGATCGCTTCCTCGTCAAAGCTGATCTCGCCTTTCTTCAAGCCGTTGGCCTGAATCTGCTTGGGCGAGAGGTATTTGACGGCGATGTTGATCTTTTCGTCTTCGGTGTAGCCCGGCAGGCGAATGACTTCCATCCGGTCCAGCAGCGCTGGCGGAATGTTCATCGAGTTCGACGTGCACAGGAACATCACGTCCGAAAGATCGTAGTCGACCTCAAGGTAGTGATCGTTGAAATTGTGGTTCTGCTCGGGATCAAGTACCTCGAGCAATGCCGACGCCGGATCGCCACGCATGTCGCTGCCCATCTTGTCGATTTCGTCAAGCAGGAACAGCGGGTTGCGAACACCCACCTTTGTCATCTTTTGTATCAATCTTCCTGGCATCGAACCTATATAAGTCCGGCGATGACCACGAATTTCAGCCTCGTCTCGAACGCCACCCAATGCCATACGCACGAATTTGCGATTGGTCGCGTTGGCGATGGATTCGGCCAGGGAAGTTTTGCCCACACCCGGTGGACCTACCAGACACAGCACAGGACCACGAATTTTCTTCACGCGCTTTTGCACGGCGAGGTATTCGAGAATGCGTTCCTTGACCTCGTCCAGACCGTAATGGTCGGCATCGAGAATCGCTTCGGCGCGCGCAAGGTCCAGACGCACTTTGCTTTGTGCCTTCCACGGCACCTGAACCAGCCAATCGATGTAGGAGCGCACCACTGTCGCTTCGGCCGACATCGGCGACATCTGCTTGAGCTTGTTCAGCTCGGCATTCGCCTTGGTCAGAGCGTCCTTGGGCAGGCCCGCAGCGTCGATGCGCTTTTTCAGCTCTTCGATTTCGTTGTGGCCTTCGTCGCCATCGCCCAGTTCCTTCTGAATGGCCTTCATCTGCTCATTCAGGTAGTACTCGCGCTGGCTGCGCTCCATTTGCTTCTTCACACGACCGCGAATGCGCTTTTCGACCTGCAGCAGGTCGATTTCGGCATCCAGCAAGGCCAGCACGTGCTCGACACGGGCTGACAGGTCGATAATCTCGAGGATTTCCTGCTTCTGCTCGATTTTGAGCGCCATGTGCGCCGCCATGGTGTCGACCAGGCGGCCAGGCTCATCGATGCTGTTAAGCGACGACAGGACCTCTGCAGGGACTTTCTTGCCCAGTTGCACGTACTGCTCGAACTGAGCCAGCAGGCTGCGCACGAACACCTCGGACTCACGGTCCGGTGCATCGACTTCGTCGATCAGCGCGACGTCTGCGCGGTAGTGGCCATCGACTTCGATGAAACGCTCTACCGAACCGCGCTGCTCGCCTTCGACCAGCACCTTGACGGTGCCATCGGGCAGCTTGAGCAACTGCAATACGGTGGCAATGGTGCCGACACTGTACAGAGCCTTTTCATCAGGATCGTCGTCAGCCGGATTTCTTTGCGCGAGCAGCAGGATCTGCTTGTCGCCTGTCATTGCCGCTTCAAGGGCTTCGATAGACTTCTCGCGCCCCACGAACAGCGGGATAACCATGTGCGGATAAACCACGACATCACGCAATGGCAAGAGAGGCAATTCAATAGTGGTCTTCATGATTTCGCCTCTACGGCGGCCAATAGGCCGGGACAGATGGAATTAGCTTGAAGCCAAGATGGGGGTAGCGTCCGAAAAAAACAAGCTCTAGAGGCGCGACCCGCAAAGATCAGTTTCTTCATACAATACGAATGAACGGACTAAAAATGCAAAAGGGGACCAACAAGGCCCCCTTCAGTGTTACTTCACACGCATCTGAACATGCGTTTATGCGTCGGGAGCAACCTTGGCAGGCGGCTCGCTGTTTTCGTATATCAACAGCGGCTTGGATGAGCCATCGATGACACTCTCATCGATCACTACCTTGCTCACATCGCTCTGCGAAGGAATTTCGTACATGGTGTCGAGCAGAACGCCTTCCAGAATCGAACGCAGGCCACGGGCACCGGTCTTGCGCTCCAGCGCGCGACGGGCAACCGACTTCAGCGCATCGGTCCGGAACTCGAGGTCCACACCTTCCATCTCGAACAGCTTGGCATACTGCTTGGTCAGTGCGTTCTTCGGCTCGGTGAGGATCTGTATCAAAGCAGCCTCATCCAGCTCGTCCAGCGTTGCAAGCACCGGCAGACGACCAACGAACTCTGGGATCAGGCCAAACTTGACCAGATCGTCAGGCTCGACTTCACGCAACGACTCGCCAACCTTCTTGCCCTCCTCCTTGCTGCGAACCTCGGCGTTGAAGCCGATGCCGCCACGGGTGGAACGGTTCTGAATGACCTTTTCCAGGCCCGAGAAGGCGCCACCGCAGATAAAGAGGATATTGCGCGTGTCCACCTGCAGAAATTCCTGCTGTGGATGCTTGCGACCACCTTGAGGCGGAACGGAAGCCACGGTGCCCTCGATCAGTTTCAGCAAGGCTTGCTGCACGCCTTCGCCGGACACGTCACGAGTGATCGAAGGGTTGTCGGATTTGCGCGAAATCTTGTCGATTTCGTCGATGTAGACAATACCCATCTGGGCCTTCTCGACATCGTAATCACATTTCTGCAACAGCTTCTGGATAATGTTTTCGACGTCCTCACCCACATAACCGGCTTCGGTCAGGGTGGTGGCATCGGCGATGGTGAACGGCACGTTGAGCAGGCGAGCCAGTGTTTCGGCCAGCAGCGTTTTGCCGGAGCCCGTAGGGCCGATCAGCAGAATGTTGCTCTTGCCAAGCTCGACGTCGTCGTTCTTCTTGTCACGCTGATTCAGACGCTTGTAGTGGTTATACACCGCTACTGCGAGAACCTTTTTGGCACGTTCCTGACCGATTACGTACTGGTCAAGGATGCCGCTGATTTCTTTGGGCGAAGGCAATTTATGCGCGCTGCTTTCGGCCTGAGCTTCCTGCACCTCCTCACGGATGATGTCGTTGCACAGGTCGACGCACTCGTCGCAGATAAAGACCGAGGGGCCGGCAATCAATTTGCGCACTTCATGCTGGCTTTTGCCACAGAAGGAGCAATAGAGCAATTTGCCGTTGTCCTCGCCGTTGCGGGTGTCAGTCATTCGATCGATCCAATCCGGTAGGCTTGCAACACAAGATGAAGGCTATTGCGGGCTTTTTCAAGTCCGCAGGCGGTCGGTTGTGCCGACCCCCTACATTTTGAGCCGCTTAGGCAGGCATTTGACGCTTGTTGATCACCGAGTCGATCAGGCCGTATTCGGCTGCACGCTCTGCGCTCATGAAGTTGTCACGTTCGGTATCGCGCTCGATGGTTTCGAGGCTCTGGCCGGTGTGATGCGCCAGCAGCGAGTTGAGACGATGACGAATGTGCAGGATTTCCTTGGCATGGATGTCGATATCCGACGCCTGACCCTGGAAACCGCCCAGCGGCTGGTGAATCATCATCCGCGAGTTGGGCAGGCAATGACGCTTGCCTTCTGCACCGCCGGCCAGCAGGAATGCACCCATGCTGCAAGCCTGACCGATACAGATGGTCGAAACGTCCGGCTTGATGAACTGCATGGTGTCGTAGATCGACATGCCTGCAGTCACCGAACCGCCCGGCGAGTTGATGTAGAGATGGATATCCTTGTCCGGGTTTTCCGCTTCAAGGAAGAGCAGCTGTGCCGCGATAAGGTTGGCCATGTAGTCCTCTACCGGACCAACCATAAAGATGACTCGCTCCTTGAGAAGGCGCGAATAGATGTCATAGGCGCGTTCGCCACGGGCGGACTGCTCGATAACCATCGGGACCAGGCCGCCAGCGGCCTGGATGTCAGAGTTCTGCTGAATATAAGAATTGCGGGACATGTCCTGCATTCACTCCCAAATAGTCGAGTCTTGAATACGCACAAGCCAGCGCGAAGGCTGGCTTGTGGGTGTTTTCGCACGAAAAGAGAAATCAGTCGGCTTTTGGAGCTTCCACCGGCTTGACAGCTTCTTCGTAGGAGACCGATTTGTCGGTCACGCTAGCTTTCTGCAAAACAGTATCTACAACTTGCTCTTCAAGCACAACAGAGCGTACCTCGTTCATTTGCTGCTCGTTCTTGTAGTACCAGGCCACGACCTGCTCAGGCTCCTGATAGGCGGAGGCCATTTCCTGAATCATTTCGCGAACGCGAGCGTCATCAGGCTTGAGGTCGAACTGTTTGACGACCTCGGCAACGATCAGGCCCAGCTCGACGCGGCGCTTGGCCTGCTCTTCGAACAGCTCTGCCGGCAGCTGGTCAGGCTTGATGTTGCCGCCGAACTGCTGAACGGCCTGCACACGCAGACGGTTGACTTCGTTTTCCAGCAGCGCTTTAGGCACTTCGATCGGGTTGGCGGCCAGCAGACCGTCCATGACCTGATTCTTGACCTTGGACTTGATCGCCTGACGCAGCTCGCGCTCCATGTTCTTGCGAACTTCGGTGCGGAAGCCTTCGATACCGGTTTCCTTGATACCGAACTGCTTGAAGAACTCTTCGTTCAGCTCAGGCAGCTTTGGCTCGGAGACGGTGTTGACGGTCACGGTGAACTCGGCAGCCTTGCCGGCCAGCTCGAGGTTCTGATAGTCCTCGGGGAAGGTCACGTTCAGAACGCGCTCTTCACCGGCCTTGGCGCCAACCAGACCGTCTTCGAAACCAGGAATCATGCGGCCGGAACCCAGAACCAGCTGGGTACCGGTGGCGGAACCGCCAGCGAACACTTCGCCGTCGACCTTGCCGACGAAATCGATGTTCAGCTGGTCTTCGTTCTGGGCAGCACGATCAGCCACTTCGAAACGAACGTTCTGCTTGCGCAGCACTTCAAGCATGTTGTCCAGATCGCTGTCGGCCACATCGGCAGACAGGCGCTCTACAGAGATGCTGTCGAAGCCGGCAACGGTGAATTCCGGGAATACTTCGAAAGTAGCCACGTATTCCAGATCTTTGCCTTTTTCGAACGACTTGGGCTCTACAGCAGGAGCACCGGCCGGGTTCAGCTTCTGCTCAACCACAGCTTCATAAAAAGTAGCCTGAATCAGATCGCCCAGTGCTTCCTGACGTGCGCCGTCCTCGTAACGCTGACGAATCACGCTCATAGGCACCTTGCCAGGGCGGAAGCCCGGGATCTTGGCTTTGCGCGCGGTCTGTTGCAGACGCTTGTTGACTTCAGTCTCGATGCGCTCGGCAGGCACGCCAATGGTCATGCGGCGCTCAAGAGCGGAAGTATTTTCAACAGAAACTTGCATGGATATTCCTCGTTGCACAGACGTTAGCCGGCCGTTTCCGACCCCAGAATCAAGGGCATGCATTCTAGTGGGTCAAACTCAAGAAGTCACCCTACTGAAAAAGGGCGGGTTAACAAGAAGGAATCGGCCTGCAGCCGGAGGAGAAAGGAAAACACCTCGCATCACTCGCGACGTGTCTGGCACGGCCCCTATATAAGGAAGCATCTGCACCGGACGATGACCGAATCCATCTGCATAGCACGCCTCGATCGACCGGCGGCGACAGGGCCGACGGACCAGCGAGGCGATGGAACGAATACGCCAAAACAAAAAAAGCCGCACTAGGCGGCTTTCTTTTGTACCTTTTTGCAACCGAAGCATTGAGAGTCGGCTACATTTATCCTGGTGCGGACGGAGAGACTCGAACTCTCACACCTTGCGGCGCTGGAACCTAAATCCAGTGTGTCTACCAATTCCACCACATCCGCATTTCAGACTTTTAAAGCAAAGGCGCCAGACTATGAATCTGGCGCCCTTCTTAATATGGGGTGGACGATGGGGTTCGAACCCACGACCGCAGGAGTCACAATCCTGTGCTCTACCAACTGAGCTACGCCCACCATATTGCGCGTGACGATACAACTTACTTGCTGTGCCAAAGCTGCCTTGAATGGCGCACCCGGCAGGACTCGAACCTGCGACCATCCGCTTAGAAGGCGGATGCTCTATCCAGCTGAGCTACGGGCACTTATATAATTTGTACTCTTGCGATAACAAACTAAAAGGCTTTCAATCAATCACACCGAGCTGATTTGCAACTCTGCCTGACCGAATCAACCAGTGCTAGCTTAACCAGTGCTGGGGCTCTGCCCGGCAAGTGCGACGAATCTTATAGACGGCCCCTGGGGCCGTCAACCTTTTTTTGAAAAAAATTCAGCTAGATAAAGGAGTTAGCTGAATATGCAAAGCAATCGCCTTTGCCCTCGCGCCATGTCATGAGAGAATGCGCGCTCATTTTTTTCCTCTCGATGGTTAATCACGCGTCATGACTGCAAAACTAATCGACGGCAAGGCGATCGCCGCCAGCCTGCGCCAGCAGATCGCCAAACGTGTCGCCGAACGTAGCCAGCAAGGTCTGCGTACGCCGGGCCTCGCGGTGATTCTGGTCGGCAACGACCCCGCTTCCCAGGTCTATGTCTCTCACAAGCGCAAGGACTGCGAGGAAGTCGGCTTTATCTCCCAGGCTTACGACTTGCCCGCTGATACCACCCAGGCAGCACTGACCGATCTGATCGACCGCCTCAATGAGGATGCCGCTGTCGACGGCATCCTGCTGCAACTGCCCCTGCCTGCACACCTCGACGCTTCGCTGCTGCTGGAGCGCATCCGCCCGGACAAGGACGTGGACGGTTTCCATCCTTATAACGTGGGTCGCCTCGCCCAGCGCATTCCGCTGCTACGCCCGTGCACCCCCAAAGGCATCATGACCCTGCTGGAAAGCACCGGTGTCGACCTGTACGGTCTGGATGCCGTCGTCGTCGGCGCGTCCAACATCGTCGGCCGCCCGATGGCGATGGAACTGCTGCTGGCGGGCTGCACCGTTACGGTCACCCACCGCTTCACCAAGGATCTGGCAGGCCACGTGGGTCGTGCCGATCTGGTGGTGGTTGCCGCCGGCAAGCCGGGCCTTGTCAAAGGCGAGTGGATCAAGCAGGGCGCGATCGTCATCGACGTCGGCATCAATCGCCAGGAAGACGGCAAGCTGGTAGGCGACGTGGTTTATGAGACCGCCCTGCCCCGCGCCGGCTGGATCACTCCGGTTCCGGGCGGCGTGGGCCCTATGACACGCGCCTGCCTGCTGGAAAACACGCTGTACGCGGCAGAAACCCTGCACGACTGATCAGCCCGCAGCAATAAAAAACGGCACCTTGAAGGTGCCGTTTTTTTTACTTCGACAAAACCTTACTTCTTGCCTGCCTCCCAACTCTTCAGCAGGTCAGCGTAGGCGATGGTTTCACCCTTGGGTTTCTCGTTGGCCAGCTTGCGCTGGGGTGCGAGGAACTTGCCGTTGCTCTCTTCGGCCTTCTTGTACCAGGCTTCTGCAGTGGTTTCCGGATTCATCTTCGGTGCACACTTGCTGGCTTCCTGAACCTTGGAACGCTCGATGCGCGTCATGATTGCATCCTGGTCCTTGGCCAGACCGTCGAGGGCCTCCTGCGCAGTCTTCTCGCCGGTGACTGCCTCGGCCACATGGCTCCACCACAGCTGTGCCAGCTTCGGATAGTCAGGCACATTGGTGCCGGTAGGCGACCATTGCACGCGTGCCGGGCTGCGATAGAACTCCACCAGACCACCCAGCTTGGGCGCCAGCTCGGTCATCTCCTTGGAATTGATATCCGACTCGCGAATCGGCGTCAGGCCGACGATGGTTTTCTTCAGCGAAACGCTTTTCGAGGTCACGAATTGCGCATACAGCCAGGCGGCCAAACGCTTTTTCTCGTCGGACGACTTCAGGAACGTCCATGAACCCACGTCCTGGTAGCCGAGCTTCATGCCTTCTTTCCAGTAAGGCCCTTTCGGCGAAGGTGCCATGCGCCACTTCGGCGTACCGTCAGCATTCATCACCGGCAGGCCAGGCTTGGTCATGTCGGCGGTAAAGGCGGTGTACCAGAAGATCTGTTGCGCGACATTACCCTGCGACGGCACCGGACCGGATTCGGAGAAGGTCATGCCCGCAGCTTCAGGCGGTGCATAGGCTTTCAGCCAGTCGATGTATTTTTGCGTGGCGAACACTGCCGCCGGGCCGTTGGTGTCGCCACCGCGGGTAATGCTGGAGCCGACCGGATGACAGTCTTCGACACGAATACCCCACTCGTCCACCGGCAGGCCGTTAGGCAAGCCCTTGTCGCCGCTGCCGGCCATGGAGAACCAGGCATCAGTGAAACGCCAGCCCAGTGACGGGTCTTTCTTGCCATAGTCCATGTGACCGAAGACCTTCTTGCCGTCGATCTCCTTGACGTCTTCGCTGAAGAATTTGGCGATGTCCTCGTAAGCCGACCAGTTGACCGGCACGCCCAACTCATAGCCGTACTTGTCCTTGAATTTCTTTTTCAGGTCGGGACGTTCGAACCAGTCGGCACGGAACCAGTACAGGTTGGCGAACTGCTGATCAGGCAGCTGATAAAGCTTGCCGTCTGGAGCGGTGGTAAACGAGGTGCCGATGAAGTCTTTCAGGTCCAGCGTCGGCGAGGTGACTTTACTGCCTTCAGGACTGGCCATCAGATCCGTCAGAGACAGGGCCTTGCCGTAGCGGAAGTGCGTACCGATCAGGTCCGAGTCGTTGACCCAGCCGTCATAGATGCTCTTGTCCGACTGCATGGCGGTCTGCAGCTTTTCGATGACATCACCTTCCTGCAGCAAGTCATGGGTGACTTTGATACCGGTGATTTCAGTGAACGCCTTGGCCAGGGTCTTCGACTCGTATTCATGGGTGGTCAGGGTTTCCGACACCACCTTGATGTCCATGCCACGAAACGGCTTGGCAGCTTCGATGAACCACTCCAGTTCTTTCAACTGCTCGGCATCGGAAAGCGTGCTCGGTTTGAATTCGCTACCCGCCCACTTCTTCGCCGCATCTTCGTACTGATCCGCCCATGCCGACACACTCAACCCGCTGAGCATGATCATGGTTGCCAGCGTCACGCTATGTTGCAGCTTGTTTTTCTTATTGAACATAGTCATCTCCAGGTTGCTTTCATGTAGTCCCGCTTTTCCAATGCCGCCGACCGGATCACCCCGGCAACCGCGCCCGGCCGCTCTCTAACCCCAACGCATCACCACCAACAGCCACACCAGGGAAGCCCCCGAAGCGATCCAGATGCTCCAGTCCGTCGCGCCGATTACCAGCAAATGCAGATAAGCGCTGCCCAGAAGCCCAATGAAAAGACGGTCGCCACGCGTGGTGGCAATCGGCAGAAAACCACGACGCTCGATACTTGCCGAGCGCAATTCCCATACGGTCATCCCTGCCAGCAGTACCGCAATGCTGATGAAGAAGGCCGCAGTGGGCAGTGTCCAGGACATCCACTCCATTTTTTCGTCTCCTCAGACACGACCAAGAGCAAAGCCCTTGACCACATGGTTGCGAACGAACCAGATAACCAGCATGCCCGGCAGAATGGTCAACACCCCTGCCGCCGCCAGCACCCCCCAATCGATACCCGATGCCGAGACGGTGCGAGTCATCACCGCAGCGATCGGCTTGGCGTTCACCGAAGTCAGGGTGCGTGCCAGCAACAGTTCGACCCAAGAAAACATGAAGCAGAAAAACGCGGTGACACCGATACCCGAGCCAATCAGTGGAATGAAAATCTTCACGAAAAACTTGGGAAAGCTGTAACCGTCGATGTAGGCCGTTTCATCGATCTCCTTCGGAACGCCGGACATGAAGCCCTCCAGAATCCATACGGCCAGCGGAACGTTGAACAGACAGTGCGCCAGTGCAACGGCGATATGCGTATCAAACAGGCCGATTGACGAGTACAGCTGGAAAAACGGCAGCAGGAATACTGCCGGTGGCGCCATGCGGTTGGTCAGCAACCAGAAGAACAGGTGCTTGTCGCCGAGAAAACGATAGCGTGAAAACGCGTAGGCTGCCGGCAGTGCGACGCTCAGCGATATCACGGTATTGAGGCACACGTAATACAGCGAGTTGAGGTAGCCGCTGTACCAGCTTTCGTCGGTGAAGATCACCTTGTAATTGGCCAGGGTGAAATCCTGCGGCCACAGGGTCAGGCCTCCGAGGATCTCGGTATTGGTCTTGAACGACATGTTGATCAGCCAGTAGATCGGCACCAGCAGAAACAACAGGTAAATCCACAGCGGTATGGTTTTGCGCAGACTCATGACCAGCCCCTCAATTCTTTTCGCTGTGAGTCATGGCGGTGTAGAACACCCATGACACCAACAGAATGATCAGGAAATACACCAGCGAGAACGCGGCCGCAGGCCCCAGGTCGAACTGCCCGAGCGCCATGGTGGTCAGGGTCTGACTGAGGAACGTGGTCGAGTTGCCCGGCCCGCCACCGGTCAGCACGAACGGCTCGGTGTAGATCATGAAGCTGTCCATGAAGCGCAGCATCACTGCAATCAGCAGCACGCTTTTCATCTTCGGCAACTGGATATGCCGGAAGATCGCCCAGCCTGACGCACGATCGATGCGTGCCGCCTGGTAATACACATCCGGAATGGCCCGCAGCCCTGAATAGCAAAGCAAGGCCACCAGCGAGGTCCAGTGCCAGACGTCGATGACCAGCACCGTCACCCAGGCATCCGAGGCATTGGCGGCGTAGTTGTAGTTGATGCCCAGCACGTTGTTCAGCGTGTAACCCAGCAAGCCGATATCACCACGGCCGAAGATCTGCCAGATAGTGCCGACTACGTTCCACGGGATCAGCAGTGGAATGGTCATCACGATCAGGCACAACGACGACCAGCGCCCCTTGGTCGGCATGGTCAGGGCAATCGCGATACCCAGCGGGATCTCGATCAGCAGTACACAACCCGAATAAATGAACTGACGCAGCAGCGAGTCGTGCAGACGCGGGTCCTGCAGGACCTGCCGGAACCAGTCGGTGCCGACGAAATATCGGCTGGACTGGTCGAAGATGTCCTGCACCGAATAGTTGACCACGGTCATCATCGGGATAATCGCGCTGAATGCCACCAGCAGAAACACCGGCATCACCAGCCACCAGGCCTTGTTGTTCTGAACCTTACGCATGGGACACCTCACTGGCAGGGCCGGCTTCAAGCAGGTAATCATCTGCATAGAGCATCAGCCATTGCCCCGGAAAGCTGATCCAGGCCTGGCCCTGCGGCACCGGTTTGTCTTCCTGCAGACGCACCTTCAGCAGTTGCCCGGCCAGTTTCAGGGTGATGATTTTGTAGGTGCCGAGGTCCTCCACATAGGTCACGTCGGCGCACATTGCATCGTCATAAGGTCCGTCCCAGACATGCACGAACTCAGGACGGATACCTGCTTTCAGAGTTTTCCATGGCGTATTGGCGAGCTTTTGCTGCAAAGACTCAGGCAGCGGCAGGTGAATATCGGCAAAACCCACCCCACCCGGCTGCGGCGTGACGTCAATCAGATTCATCCCAGGGCTGCCGATGAAATAGCCGACAAAGGTGTGCGACGGCTTTTCGAACAGTTCCCGCGGCGTGCCGAACTGGACGATCTGTCCGCCATACATCACGGCGATCTTGTCAGCGAAGGTCGACGCCTCCAGTTGATCGTGAGTGACGTAGACCATGGTGATATTGAACTGCTCGTGGATCTGCTTGAGCTTGCGCCGCAGTTTCCACTTCAGGTGCGGATCGATCACGGTCAGCGGTTCGTCGAAGAGGATCGCCGACACGTCATCGCGCACCAGCCCGCGGCCCATTGAGACTTTCTGCTTCTCGTCCGCGCTGAGGTTGCGCGCCTTCTTTTTCAGCAGTGGCTGCAGGTCGAGGACATCGGCAATTTCGTTGACCTTGATGAGAATCCGCGCCTCGTCCAGGCCCTGATTGCGCAACGGAAAGGCCAGATTGTCGAACACCGTCATGGTGTCGTAGATCACCGGAAACTGGAAAACCTGAGCGATGTTACGGCGTTCCGGTGGCAGCTCATTGACCACTTTCGAGTCGAACAGCACCTGCCCCTGCGACGGACTGAGCAGACCGGAAATGATATTGAGCAGGGTTGACTTGCCACACCCGGAAGGCCCGAGCAGCGCGTAAGCACCGCCCTGCTCCCAGACGTGGCTCATCTCGCGAATTGCATAGTCGTCAGGACCAGGCTTGGCGCTGTAGCTGTGCGCCAGATTCTGCAAGCGGATCTCGGCCATCAGGCAACCCTCGCCATACGCAGGCCCGGCGCCTGAATCAGGCCGCCCTGCTGATCGAATACAAACAATTTGTGGGTCGGGATGTACACCCGAATCGCCGCATCGACGTCGTAGGCATGCACGCCCGGCAGATGCAGGACCAGCGAGAACAACTCGTTGCGCACATGCAGGAAAGTTTCCGAACCACTGATTTCCGCCAGCTCGACGGTGACCGCCAGTTCCAGATCATCATCGTTGGACGGCACCAGGCTCAAATGGCTGGGGCGCACGCCGAAACGATACTCGCCATCGCCGACAGCACGCAGGTCGACGTTGAGCGGGAAATGCACGAAATTGGCGAAGCTGACCTCGTTGCCTTCTATGCGGCCCGGCATGAGGTTGATCGGCGGTTCGGAGAACAGCTCGGCGGCCAGCACAGTGGCCGGGCGATGATAGACCTCAGGGGTCTTGCCGCTCTGCACCACCCGACCTTCATGCAGGATGGTGGTGGTGCCGCCCAGCGCCAGCGCTTCATTGGGCTCGGTGGTGGCGTAGATGGCAATGGTGTGTCGAGCGGCGAACAGCTCGCGCATTTCCTGACGCAGCTCTTCACGCAGCTTGTAATCGAGGTTGACCAGCGGTTCGTCGAAGAGGATCAGCTCGGCGTCCTTGACCAGCGCTCTGGCCATCGCGGTGCGCTGCTGCTGCCCGCCGGACAGTTCGAGGGGATGGCGTTGCAGGAACTTTTCGATGCGCAGCATCTTCGCGGTTTCCTGCACACGGCTGTGGATCACGTCTTTGGACAGACCGGCCTGACGCAGCGGCGAGGCGATGTTTTCGAACACCGTCATGCTCGGGTAATTGATGAACTGCTGATAAACCATCGAGACGTTGCGCAGACGAACCGGACGATTGGTGACATCGACCCCGTTCATCAGCACTCGCCCGCTGTCCGGCTTGTCCAGCCCGGCCATCAGGCGCATCAGGCTGGTTTTGCCGGACAGGGTTCGTCCCAGCAGAACGTTGAATGATCCCGGCTCAAAGCTCAGGGAGGCGTTGTCGATCCAGACCTGACCATCGACAGCGCGACTGACATGCTCCAGCGTGAGTGACATAGCGTGCCCTTTGTTGTTTTTTTCTTAAGGGTGAATGCGTGACTGTTTGCAGATAGCGACATTCGTGCCAGCTCAGGCAGATTGCCGGTGACGCCCGAAACAGAGCGTTCGCCCGTATTCATGGGACGAAACGGCTTTCACAGCTGAACAATAATGAACAGAAAAAACTGAACACTTGAACAAAATGAACATTGACTTTGAACAAAACTGAACGACACTGGACGGACGTTGCGGGCAAGGATGGTCACGCCGACGGGACCTAAAAACAAAAACAATGCGTCACATTCGCAGGCATCCTCATGTCTCAAACCAGCGCTTCGCTTGCTCACGACATCATCATTCAGGATTCATGGACCCGCTGCCGGGACTTCGGCCTCAGTCATCAGACTCGCCCTTCATTCGGCCAATTGCCGGGGGCGGAGGTTTCCAGGCTGCTGGAGCGCCACCATGGACTGGTACAGACCACCCATCAGGAGGTCCTGCCGGTCTACGAAAACATTCTCAGCAACTCCAGCTGTCTGATTCTCCTGGCCGACCCGCAAGGTCAGTTGCTCAAGTCATGGGGTGCGCAGCGTTTTGTCGAATCGTCGCAGGCTCAGGGCTTCATGCCCGGTGCCAGCTGGAGCGAACGCGGCACGGGCACCAATGCCATCGGCACGGCACTGGCCTGCGAGCAGGCCATTCATATCGAGCCGGACGAGCATTTCCTCAAGGCCAATCGCTTCATGACCGGTTCTGCTTCACCGATCTTCGACGCGGATCGACGCATGATCGCCGTGCTGGATGTGTCCAGTGACAGCTTCCTGCCACCCTCGCACACACTGGGCATGGTCAAAATGATGAGCCAGTCGGTGGAAAACCGCCTGATCCTCGATCAGTTTCGTGACTCTCATTTCCAGCTGATCTTCAATACCGGCCTGAACAACCTCGACAGCCAATGGGCCGGCCTGCTGATTTTCGACGAGAGCGGCAAGATCCTCTGTGCCAATCGACGTGCCGACACCCTGCTGGGGAAAACTCCGTCCGGTGTCAGCATCGAGACGCTGTTCAAATGTCCGATCCTGCAATTGCTCAGTGAGACCGAAGCGCGTCCGTTTGCGCTGCATGCATTTGGCAACAATCGCTTTCAGTGCCTGCTCAAGCGCCCGACTCGCAAACCATTGAAGCTGCATTGCGTGCAGGCTGCTCATGTGCCTACTGCACCACCACGAAACCTTGATCTGCAGGCGATCAGCCTGGGCGACGCGAAGGTCGAGAAGGCTGTGCGTCAGGCGCAGCGGTTGCTGGAGAAAGACATCCCGCTGCTCATTCACGGTGAAACCGGGGTCGGCAAGGAAGTGTTTGTCAAAGCCCTGCATCAGGCCAGTGCGCGCGCCAGCCAGGCGCTGATCGCCGTCAACTGCGCGGCGATCCCGGCCGAACTGGTCGAGGCCGAGCTGTTTGGCTATGAAAGAGGCGCCTTCACCGGGGCCAACCAGAAAGGCAGCATCGGCCTGATCCGCAAGGCCGACAAAGGCACGCTGTTTCTCGACGAAGTGGGCGACATGCCGATGCCGGTACAGGCGCGACTGCTGCGCGTGCTGCAAGAGCGCTGCGTTCAGCCATTGGGCAGCAGCGAGCTGTATCCGGTCGATATACGGCTGATTTCAGCCACCAACCGAGGCCTGCGCGATCAGGTCCAGGCGGGGCTTTTTCGCCAGGATCTTTACTACCGAATCAGCGGCCTGAGCATCGAACTCCCGCCCCTGCGCGAGCGGACTGACAAACATGCGCTTATCCAGCGAATCTGGGAGCGGCACCGTGATGCTCACCAGCGCGCGGGCTTTTCCAGAGAAGTGCTTGAGTTGTTCGAGCGTCACCCCTGGCCGGGCAACCTGCGCCAGCTCAACAGTGTGATTCAGGTTGCGCTGGCACTGGCCGACGAACAGCCGATCAGCACTGACCATCTGCCCGAGGACTTTCTGCTCGATGCTCACGCGGACGAGGAATGCCATGCCCCGAGCAAGACTCAGGAATCGGCCACACGCCTTCACTCGAGCGAAGACCTCGGCCAATTGTTTCAAGCGGCAGGCGGGAATATTTCACAGCTGGCCAAACGTCTGGGCGTCAGCCGCAACACACTGTACAAGCGGTTGCGGGAACAGCGGATCGTTTAGTGTTTGACGCTCGGCAGGCCGCACGTCATCGAGGACAGGACGCGGAGCGTCCAGAAAAGCATGCCCACGCGGAGTGGGCACGATAGTGTTTCAGGGATAGTCCTTGATCAGTCCGCCAGACGCCAGGTGGTGCCGCCCTTGCCGTCTTCCAGAAGCACGCCCATGGCGGTGATCTGGTCGCGGATACGGTCGGACTCGGCCCAGTCTTTCGCGGCACGCGCAGCCAGACGCGCCTGAATCAGCGCCTCCACTTCAGCCGCATCGACCCGCCCTTCCGCGCCAGCGCGCAAAAAGTCGTCGGCTTCGAGTTGCAGGACACCCAGCACGCTGGCCAGTTGCTTCAAGCGTGCCGCCAGACCCGCAGCCGCTGTGACGTCGGATTCGCGCAGACGATTGATCTCGCGGACCATCTCGAACAGCACCGCGCAGGCTTCAGGCGTACCGAAGTCATCGTTCATCGCCGTGCTGAAACGCTCGACGAACGCCTCGCCACCCGCAGCTTCGGCGACCGGCAGGCCCTTGAGCGCGTGATAGAAACGCTCCAGTGCCGCCTTCGACTCACGCAGGCTGTCTTCGGAATAGTTGATCGCGCTACGGTAATGGCTCGACACCAGCAGGTAACGCACCACTTCCGGGTGGTATTTCTCCAGCACGTCGCGAATGGTGAAGAAGTTGTTCAGGGACTTGGACATCTTCTCGCCATTGATGCGAATCATGCCACAGTGCAACCAGGCATTGGCGTAGGTCTTGCCGGTGGCCGCTTCGCTCTGGGCGATTTCGTTTTCATGGTGCGGAAACTCGAGGTCGCTGCCGCCGCCATGAATATCGAAGGTCTCGCCCAGGCAGCAGGTCGACATCACCGAGCACTCGATATGCCAGCCTGGACGCCCGGCACCCCAGGGCGACTCCCAGCTCGGCTCGCCCGGTTTGACGCCTTTCCAGAGCACGAAGTCCAGCGGATCTTCCTTGGACTCGTCCACTTCGATGCGTGCGCCGATGCGCAGGTCCTCGATCTTCTTGCGTGACAGCTTGCCGTAACCCTGAAACTTGCCGACCCGGTAGTACACATCGCCGTTACCCGGCGCGTAGGCATAGCCCTTGTCGATCAGGGTCTGGATCATGGCGTGC
Organism: Pseudomonas congelans; assembly: GCF_900103225.1. Classification (GTDB taxonomy): domain Bacteria; phylum Pseudomonadota; class Gammaproteobacteria; order Pseudomonadales; family Pseudomonadaceae; genus Aquipseudomonas; species Aquipseudomonas congelans. The sequence goes on from NZ_FNJH01000008.1 coordinate 113,025, forward strand.
ATGCCGGGGATATGATCGGTGGCACGCGGCTCCATGTCCGGCTTGAGGATGTTGAGGCGCGCCTCGTCCTCATGCATGGCATCGATCATGCGCGCGGTCAGTGCGTCAAACGACTCACCGTTTTCCCGTGCCCGGTTGATGATCTTGTCGTCGATATCGGTGATGTTGCGCACATAGGTCAGCTCGTAACCGCTAAAGCGCAACCAGCGGGTCACCAGATCGAACGCAACCATGCTACGGCCATGGCCCAGGTGGCAGTAGTCGTACACGGTCATCCCGCAGACGTACATGCGCACCTTGTTGCCATCCAGCGGCTTGAAAACTTCTTTGCTCTTGGTGAGCGTGTTGTAGATAGAAAGCACGTGCTCCCCCTCAAACGTACAGCATCAGGTCCAGGAATCCCGCAACGTCACGGTGCGGTTGAAGACGGGTCGACCAGGTTTGGAGTCCTTGATGTCCGCGCAGAAATAACCTTCGCGTTCGAACTGGAAACGGTCTTCCGGTTGCGCTTGGCCCAACGAAGGCTCGGCGCGACAACCGGTCAGTACTTGCAGGGAGTCCGGGTTGATGTTGTCCAGAAAGCTTGCGCCCTCTTCGGCTTTTTCAGGGTTCGGCGAACGGAACAGTCGATCGTACAGACGCACTTCGCACTCTACGCTTTCGGCTGCCGGCACCCAGTGCACAACGCCCTTGACCTTGCGGCCTTCAGGGTTCTTGCCCAGGGTGTCCGGGTCGTAGGAGCAACGCAGCTCGACGATGTTGCCATCGGCATCCTTGATCGCTTCATCGGCACGGATCACATAGCTGCCACGCAAACGCACTTCGCCGTTGGGCTCAAGACGCTTGTAGCCCTTCGGTGGCTCTTCCATGTAATCGTCGCGGTCGATGTAGAGCTCCCGCGAGAACGGCAGCTCGCGCATGCCCAGGTCTTCTTTAGGGTGGCGCGGCAGTTCCAGCTTTTCGACCTGACCTTCCGGGTAGTTGGTGATGACCACTTTCAGCGGGCGCAGTACGCACATGGCGCGTGGCGCGCTGTGGTCCAGGTCGTCGCGGATGCTGAATTCGAGCATGCCGAAATCGACCACACCGTCAGAGCGGTTGGTGCCGATCATTTCGCAGAAATTGCGAATCGATTTCGGCGTGTAGCCACGGCGGCGGAAGCCCGACAGCGTCGACATGCGCGGGTCATCCCAGCCACTGACGTGCTTCTCGTCGACCAGTTGCTTGAGCTTGCGCTTGCTGGTGATGGTGTAGTTCAGGTTCAGGCGCGAGAACTCATACTGACGCGGCTTACACGGCACCGGCAGGTTGTCGAGGAACCAGTCGTACAGCGGACGATGGCTTTCGAACTCCAGGGTGCAGATCGAGTGGGTGATGCCTTCGAGGGCATCCGACTGACCGTGGGTGAAGTCATAGATCGGATAGATGCACCACTTGTCGCCGGTCTGATGGTGATGCGCATGACGAATACGGTAGATGATCGGGTCACGCAGGTTCATGTTCGGCGAGGCCATGTCGATTTTGGCGCGCAGTACGCGAGCGCCATCCTCGAACTCACCGGCTTTCATGCGTGCGAACAGATCGAGGTTTTCCTCGACGCCACGCTCGCGGAACGGACTGTTCTTGCCCGGCTCGGTCAGGGTGCCGCGATATTCGCGCGCCTGCTCGGGGGTCAGATCGTCCACATAGGCCTTGCCTGCCTTGATCAGCTCGACCGCCCAGTCGTGCAACTGGTCGAAGTACTGCGAGGCGTAACGCACTTCCCCGGCCCACTCGAAGCCCAGCCACTTGACGTCACTCATGATGGCGTCGATGTATTCCTGGTCTTCCTTGGCCGGGTTGGTGTCGTCGAAACGCAGGTGCGTATCGCCACCGAACTCCTTGGCCAGACCGAAGTTCACGCAGATCGACTTGGCGTGACCGATGTGCAGGTAGCCGTTGGGCTCCGGTGGAAAGCGGGTCACGATTTTGCTGTGCTTGCCCGAGTCCAGGTCTGCCTGCACGATAGGACGCAGGAAATTGGTCGGTACGGCTGGACCTGCCTTTGGATTGGCAGCGGGTTCTGGAGTGGGCTTGCTCATAGGATCCTTGGACATACGTGCGCGGCCAGGGTAGGCCGACTAAATCAAAGCGCTTATCATAGCCGAAGCTGTCAAGTCCCTGACAACAGACTGCGTATTTGAAGGCATAAAAGCTGCAAAAGCGCTGAAAAATGTAACCTCGTCTGTAAACTGCGCGTCAGGGTCATAATCTGCCCATTCATGCATGACTAGAGAGCGACTTCCGAAATGCCTAATGTAAAGCTGACTACCAACCACGGCGACATCGTGCTGCAACTGAACGAAGAAAAGGCGCCACTGACCGTCGCCAACTTCATCGAATACGTTAAGGCCGGCCACTACGAAAACACGGTTTTTCACCGTGTGATCGGCAACTTCATGGTCCAGGGCGGCGGTTTCGAGCCTGGCATGAAAGAAAAGAAAGACAAGCGCCCGAGCATCCAGAACGAAGCCGACAACGGTCTGCCGAACAAGAAGTACAGCGTAGCCATGGCCCGCACCATGGAGCCGCATTCGGCTTCTGCGCAGTTCTTCATCAACGTCGCCGACAATGCCTTCCTCAACCACAGCGCCAAGACCGTTCAGGGCTGGGGTTACGCTGTGTTCGCTGAAGTGATCGAAGGCACTGACGTCGTCGACAAGATCAAAGGCGTGGCGACTTCCAGCAAGGCCGGCCATCAGGACGTCCCGGTAGAAGACGTGATCATCGAGAAAGCCGAGATCGTTGAGTGATACTGCTGATCTCCGATCTGCACATTGAACAGGAGCGCCCGGACATTACCCGGGCGTTTCTGGATCTGCTCGCAGGACGCGCTCGCGAAGCCGAGTCGCTGTATATCCTCGGGGATTTCTTTGAAGCCTGGATCGGTGACGACGCGATGTCGCCGTTCCAGCTTTCGATCTGCAAGGCCCTGCGCGAATTGAGCGACAGCGGCACACGAATTTTTCTGATGCACGGCAACCGTGACTTCATGCTCGGCAAGGGTTTTTGCAAGGCAGCGGGCTGCACGCTGCTGAGCGACCCCAGTGTCGTGGAGTTGAACGGTGAGCCGGTGCTGCTGATGCACGGCGACAGTCTGTGCACCCGCGATGAAGGCTATATGCGGATGCGCCGTTATCTGCGCCATCCGCTGACGCTGTTCATTCTGCGCCATTTGCCGCTGGGCACCCGCCACAGGCTGGCGCGCAAGCTGCGTAATGAAAGCCGTGCACAAACCCGTATGAAGGCCAATGATATTGTCGATGTGACGCCGGACGAGGTGCCGCGGGTCATGCAGCAGTTCGGTGTGCGTACGCTGGTCCACGGCCACACTCATCGTCCGGCGATTCATAAGCTGCAGATCGGCGATCAGGCCGCCAGACGCATTGTGCTGGGTGACTGGGATCGTCAGGGTTGGGTGCTGCAGGTGGATGGTCAGGGATTCAATCTGAGTTCGTTCGACTTTGTGCCCGAGACGACTGCGCTGTTGAACTGATGACGCGGTAATGCGGCTGTTCTGCGACATCAGGTGGATTGGGATTCGGCTCAGGTCACCTTTTCGCCCCTCGGCGACCTACTTTGATGGGGCCAAAGTAGGCAAACCCCCAAGCTCCGTTTCCGGCCCGACTTCGTCGGGTTCCTTCGCGGTTGAAAAGCGCTTTTTCGGCAGTGGCTGCAGCAGGTAAGGCATGGGATTGTTTTGACTATCGTTCCTCACGCTCCGCGTGGGAATGCAGTTCGTGACGCTCTGCGTCACACAGCGGTTCTGCGATGTCAGTGCCATCGCGGTTGAAAAAGCACTTTAAAGCAGTTTGGCCGAAGGCACGGTTCAGATAGGCGCACAAAAAACTAGTGTCCGCCCCCTGCCGCAGGCCCGGCCTTGGCGGCGAATGGGGGTTTGGCAAGCCAGACGAGCAGGATCAGTCCTGCGAATATCCAGCCCAGCAGGTAGAAGTAATCCACTGTGGACATCATGTAGGCCTGTGCGTTGAGGGTCTGCTCCAGTTGCGCATACGCTTGCGGGCTGGCGCCGCCCAGGCTGTCGAGGGCGTGGCGGGTGGCGGGGTCGAAGGTGCTGATGTTTTCACTCAGGTAGGCATGATGCTGGTTGGCGCGGCGGATCCAGATCCAGGTGGTCAGCGACGCTGCGAAGCTGCCGCCGAGGGTGCGCAGGAAGGTTGCCAGTCCGGAGCCATCGGCGATCTGATCGGGCGGCAGGTCGGACAGCAGAATGCTCAGGGTCGGCATGAAGAACAGTGCCACGCCGATGCCCATGAACAACTGCACCATGGCCACGTGTTCGAAATCCACGTCGGTGTTGAAGCCTGCACGCATGAAGCAGCTCAGCCCCATCGCCAGGAACGCCAGGCCAGCCAGCAGCCGCAGGTCGAACTTGTGCGCGTACTTGCCGACAAAGGGCGACATCAGTACCGGCAGGATGCCAATCGGTGCAACGGCCAGCCCCGCCCAGGTCGCGGTATAGCCCATCTGGGTCTGCAACCACTGCGGCAGGATCAGGTTGATGCCGAAGAAGCCGGAATAGCCGCCGATCATGACCAGCGTGCCGATGCGGAAATTGCGGTAGGCAAACAGGCGCAGGTTGACGATCGGGTGCTTGTCGGTCATTTCCCAGATGACGAAGAAGACTAGCGCGACCAGCGAAATCAGCGAGCCGAAGATGATGAAGTTCGATTCGAACCAGTCCAGATCATTACCCTTGTCGAGCACTATCTGCAACGCGCCGACACCGACGATCAGCGCCAGCAAGCCAATGTAGTCCAGCGGTTGACGCGCTGTGGTGACCGGCCTTTTGGCCATCTGGGTACGCACCACCAGCACGGCAAACAGGCCGATGGGAATGTTGATGAAGAAGATCCACGGCCAGCTATAGCTGTCGGTGATCCAGCCACCGAGGATCGGCCCGGCGATGGGCGCCACCACCGTCACCATCGCCAGCAAGGCCAGGGCCATGCCCCTTTTGGCAGGCGGGTACACCGCAATCAACAGGGTCTGACTCATCGGATACAGCGGGCCGGCGACCATCCCCTGCAGCGCCCGGAAGCCCACCAGTTCCGGCATGGACTGGGAAATACCGCACAGAAACGAGGCGATCACGAACAGAATAGTGGCCCACAGGAACAGCTTGACCTCACCGAAGCGGCGACTGAGCCAGCCGGTCAGCGGCAAGGCAATCGCGTTGCTGACCGCAAACGAGGTGATCACCCAGGTGCTCTGCTCCGAGCTGACCCCCAGGTTGCCGGCGATAGTCGGCAGCGCCACGTTGGCAATGGTGGTATCGAGCACCTGCATGAAGGTCGCCAGCGACAGACCGATGGTGCACAGCAACAGGCTTGGCGGGGTAAAGGAAGCGGGGGCGTTGTTGCTCATCGCAAATCCCTGAAGACGAATGCGACACCCCGGCCAGCGGACCGGGGCTCACGGATTGGCGGTTCAGCGCTGAACGGCAGTCTTGCCACCGGGCGCACTGTTCTCATGAATCAGGCGGGCGATCAGCGCGTCGGCGTCTGCCAGTTGCTCGGTGTACACCTGAGTGCTGAACGCGGCCTGCTTGCGTGGCTGTTGCGCCAGCACCGGACCGCTCTGATCATGCAGGTTGACTTCAACCGTGGTCGACAGGCCGATGCGCAACGGGTACTTCGCCAGCTCTTCAGCGTTGATGTGCACCCGCACTGGCACGCGCTGGACAATCTTGATCCAGTTGCCGGTCGCGTTCTGCGCAGGCAGCAATGCAAAGGCACTGCCGGTACCGGCCCCCAGGCTGTCGATGGTGCCGCTGTATTTCACATCGCTGCCATACAGGTCGGAGCTGATCTCCACCGGCTGACCGATGCGCATCTTGCCCAACTGGGTTTCCTTGAAGTTGGCATCAATCCACAACTCATCCAGCGGGATGACCGCCATGGTTGCGGTGCCCGGCTGAATGCGTTGCCCCAGTTGCACGGTGCGCTTGGCTACATAACCGGTGACCGGTGCGACCAGCGTCGAACGTGCGTTGGCCAGGTAGGCCTGACGCAATTGCGCGGCCGCGGCCTTGACGTCCGGGTGCGAGGACACCACGGTGTCGTCGACCAGCGCCACACTGGTGCTCAATTGCTGCTGAATGTTGTTCAGAGCGCTCTGCGCGCTGGTCAGGCTGTCTCTGGCGTGCGACAGCTCTTCCTGGGAGATCGCCCCCCCGGCGGCGAGGCTGCGACGACGGTTGTAGTTGTCCTGAGCGGTCTGCACGGCAGCACGCTGCGCGGCCAGTTGCGCCTTCATGCCATCGACATTGCTGTACAGGCCGCGCACCTGGCGCACGACCTTGCCCAGATTGGCCTCGGCACTTTGCAGCGAGACTTCGGCGTCGCTCGGGTCGAACTTGAGCAGAACCTGCCCTGCGTGCACCAGATCACCATCGTCCGCACCAATACTGATGACGGTTCCGGTGACCAGCGGGGTGATTTCGACCACGTTGCCATTGACATAGGCGTCGTCGGTCTCTTCGCTCCATTGGCCGTAGATCTCGTACCAGGCCCAGATACCCAGCGCGAGGATCACGACGACAATGGCAAGCCCGATCAGCATGAACTTGCGCTTGCCAGACTTAGGCGCCTGTTGAGGAGCCTGGGCAGATGTGTTTTCAGCGGCAGCAGTGGCCATGGCAGTTACCTTTAATCAGCGAAGCGACGGAACGACGGCGATCAGGCTCGCGCCTGCCAACACCTCGGCCGCTCAACTTTTAGCTTTGGGGTTGAAGCTCAAACGAGTCAGAGTGATGTGGTCATCAGCAGCCACCAGCACCTTGGTGAGAATTCTTCTCAGGCTCTCGACCTCTTCACTGTCGAGCGCCGCGAACGTGTCGTTCATCGCGTCCGCACCAATCTGCGGCAGCAGATCGGAGAGCGCCTGTCCCTGCTCGGTCAGCGCCAGACGCACCTGACGACGATCGGTCGCGGAACGCTTGCGTACCACCAGCCCTTTCTGTTCCAGACGATCGAGCATACGGGTCATCGAACCGCTGTCCAGCGACAGGTGCCGACACAACTCCACGGGGGTATCGGTGGAAAACTGGGCAATGATGATCAGCACCTTGAACTGCGCGAACGTCACGTCATAGGGCAGCAGGTACTTGTCGAGCATGCGGTCTTTGAGCGCATTGGTACGACCGACCAGCAGCCCGATGAGGCTGGATTCGAAATTGTCGGGGCTGAAATGTTTCACGGATTGACCCAGATAGCTGCCTAGGCAGTGATTGCAAAATATTACTGCCTAGGCAGCCGTTGTCAAAGCATTTATTAGCATGCTTGCTAAATCCCCATAAAAAAACGACCGCTGGCAAGACGGTCGTTTTCGAGTGTGCGTGCGGGAGGAATCAGGCGGCGACAGGTACGCCACTGTGAAAGCGGAACTCTTCGTCAGGACTTTCGATCAGTTCACGCTCGGCCAGACGGATCTCCTCGATCTTGGCATCGACATCCGCCTTGTCGCCGTAGCTGTACGCCAGCTTGAGGTAGTCCTGAAAGTGTCGCGCTTCGGACTTCAGCAGACCGCCATAGAATTTGGCCAGTTCTTCGTCCAGATGCGGCACCAGCGCCGCGAAGCGCTCGCAGGAACGAGCCTCGACGATGGCACCGACGATCAGCGCGTCGGTCAGCCGGTAGGGGTTGTGATTGCGCACCAGCTTGCGCAGCGCCCCGGCGTACCGGGCCGAGCTGATGTTGGCCATGGGGATCTGGCGCTTTCTGATAATGCTGATGACCTGCTCGAAATGGCGCAGCTCTTCCCGGGCCAGACGTGACATCTTGCTCAACAGGTCGAACTTGTCGTTGTACTGAAACATGAACTGAAACGCTGCCCCGGCGGCCTTCTTCTCGTTGTTCGCATGGTCGATCAGCAGGATGTCCAGATTGCTCAGTGCGGCCTGGACCCAGCTGTCAGGGGTGCGGCAAAGCAGGAAGGCTTCGATTTCAGGGATCGGGTACATAGGCTCACAGAATGACGGAGAGGCACGGCCGGGCATTATACGAGGAGCAACGATGCCTCGCGACACAAAAGCATGCCGGAGTTGTCAGGCGCCGAATGCGTCGCGCAGAAAGCCTGGCGCGATATAGCGCTGATAGTGCGCCTCGGACAGCAGGAAAAACTCGCGGTCGATCGCATCGCGCAGCTCCGGCAGCGTCCAGTCGCGGAACTCCGGCAACAGCACGAAACCGTAGGCCTCGACCTGGCTGATCACCCGCGCGCCACGGGCGATCAACTGGTAAGCCCAGCAATATTCGGACTGGTGCGGCACAAAACGGATCTTGCGCTGGGTGAGCTGCGCACGCAGCTTGTCGGCATCGAAGACTTCGAGCTTGGCAGTCATCACCTGGACCAGCAGTTGCTCCAGACGCAGCCAGACCGCTCTTTTTTCATCTTCGTTATAGCCGTTCCAGTGAATGACCTCGTGGTGGAACCGCTTGCAGCCACGGCACACCAGATCCCCGTAAACAGTGGAGCAAAGGCCGACGCAGGGGGTTTTGATAATGTAATCGGGCATGTCAGGCAGGACTGGGGAAGGCGAAACAAGGGCTCATGTTAGCCCTTTGTCTAAGCAAGTTCACCCCCGAAGATGTAGGGGCTAACTTACCTTCGGCAAAGTTTTGGCGTAGAATCAGCGAGCCTTTTAAGGCGCCAATGTCCGTTGGAAGCTGTTTTCAAAGCGTCACGAGCACAGTCAAGTTAATCCCGCAGTGCGGCGTCGACAGGCCATTCCCTCATCACGAATGGCCGTGTCGACCGCCACTCCCCCCGCCCTGCAGGCGTAAAACTTTGAAAACAGCTTCTGTTAGGAATCACCGATACCCTGCCAACAAGGCTCAATAAGCCTTGCGTGGGTACGGGCGATTTCTGGATGAGCGTCCCGGACACCCATTTGGGACCACTGATGAGGGTTAATACTGTGCTTGAAGCCTACCGTAAACATATCGAAGAGCGTGCCGCCCAGGGCATCGTGCCCCAGCCGCTTAACGCCGAACAAACTGCAGGCCTGGTCGAGCTGCTGAAGAATCCCCCGGCTGGCGAAGAAGCTTTCCTTGTCGATCTGATCACCAATCGCGTTCCGCCAGGCGTTGACGAAGCTGCCTACGTCAAGGCCGGTTTCCTGTCTGCCCTGGCCAAGGGCGAAGCCACTTCTCCCCTGATCGACAAAAAACGCGCCACCGAACTGCTCGGCACCATGCAGGGTGGCTACAACATCGTCACCCTGGTTGAACTGCTCGACGACGCCACCCTCGCGCCGGTCGCTGCCGAACAACTCAAGCACACCCTGCTGATGTTCGACGCCTTCCACGACGTGGCGGAAAAAGCCAAGAACGGCAATGCCCACGCCAAGGCTGTCCTGCAGTCCTGGGCTGATGGCGAGTGGTTCAAGAAGCGCCCGACACTGGCCGACAAGATCAGCCTGCGCGTCTTCAAGGTCACCGGCGAAACCAACACCGACGACCTGTCCCCTGCCCCTGATGCCTGGTCGCGTCCAGACATCCCGCTGCACGCACTGGCCATGCTGAAAATGGCCCGTGAAGGCATCGTTCCTGACGTTCAGGGCTCCATCGGCCCGATGAAGCAGATCGAAGAAATGCGCGGTCAGGGCTTCCCGATTGCCTACGTCGGTGACGTGGTCGGTACGGGTTCATCGCGTAAATCGGCAACCAACTCGGTACTCTGGTTCTTCGGCGACGACGTCCCTTACGTCCCGAACAAGCGTGCCGGCGGTTTCTGCTTCGGCAGCAAAATTGCTCCGATCTTCTACAACACCATGGAAGATGCCGGCGCTCTGCCAATCGAATTCGATGTCTCGAACATCAACATGGGTGACGTGATCGACGTCTATCCCTACGCCGGCAAGGTCTGCAAGCACGACAGCGACGAAGTCATCACCACCTTCGAAATGAAGACTCCGGTACTGCTCGACGAGGTCCGCGCTGGCGGCCGTATTCCACTGATCATTGGCCGTGGCCTGACCAGCAAGGCTCGCGCCGAACTGGGCCTGCCGGAGTTCGACCTGTTCAAGACCCCTGACCAGCCAGCCGAAAGCACCAAGGGCTATACCCTTGCGCAGAAGATGGTCGGCAAGGCGTGCGGCGTAGCAGGCGTTCGTCCGGGCACCTACTGCGAACCGAAGATGACCACTGTCGGCTCCCAGGACACCACTGGCCCGATGACTCGCGACGAACTGAAAGACCTGGCGTGCCTGGGCTTCTCGACCGACCTGGTCATGCAGTCGTTCTGCCACACCGCGGCCTATCCGAAGCCTATCGACGTCAAGACGCATCACACGCTGCCTGACTTCATCATGACCCGTGGCGGCGTTTCCCTGCGTCCGGGCGACGGCATCATCCACAGCTGGCTGAACCGCATGCTGCTGCCGGACACCGTCGGCACCGGTGGCGACTCGCACACCCGCTTCCCGATCGGCATCTCCTTCCCGGCCGGTTCCGGTCTGGTCGCGTTCGCTGCTGCAACGGGCGTCATGCCGCTGGACATGCCTGAATCGATCCTGGTTCGCTTCAAGGGCAAGATGCAACCCGGCATCACCCTGCGCGATCTGGTTCACGCCATTCCTTACTACGCAATTCAGGCTGGCCTGCTGACCGTAGAGAAGAAAGGCAAGAAGAACGCGTTCTCCGGTCGCATCCTGGAGATCGAAGGCCTCGACAACCTGAGCATCGAACAGGCTTTCGAGCTGTCTGACGCCTCTGCCGAACGTTCGGCTGCCGGTTGCACCATCAAGCTGGCCAAAGAGCCAATCATCGAATACCTGAATTCGAACATCACCCTGCTGCGCTGGATGATCGAACAGGGCTACGGTGATCCTCGCACCCTGGAGCGTCGTGCTCAGGCGATGGAAGCCTGGGTTGCCAACCCGGAGCTGCTGGAAGCCGACAAGGATGCCGAATACGCCGAAATCATCGAAATCGATCTGGCCGACGTCAAAGAGCCTGTGCTCTGCGCGCCGAACGACCCGGACGATGCACGCCTGCTGTCTTCGGTACAGGGCGAGAAGATCGACGAAGTGTTCATCGGTTCCTGCATGACCAACATCGGCCACTTCCGCGCTGCGGGCAAGTTGCTGGATCAGGTCAAGGGCCAGCTGCCTACGCGTCTGTGGCTGTCGCCGCCTACCAAGATGGACGCTCACCAGCTGACCGAAGAAGGCTACTACGGCATCTACGGCAAGGCTGGCGCACGTATGGAAATGCCGGGCTGCTCGCTGTGCATGGGTAACCAGGCACGCGTGGAACCGAACTCGACCGTGGTGTCGACGTCGACCCGTAACTTCCCGAACCGTCTGGGTGACGGCGCGAACGTCTACCTGGCCTCGGCCGAGCTGGCGTCCGTTGCTTCGATTCTGGGTCGCCTGCCGACCGTTGAAGAGTATATGGGTTACGCCAACCAGATCGACACCATGGCAGCGGACGTGTACCGCTACCTGAGCTTCGATCAGATCGCCGAGTTCCGTGAAGCCGCTGCGAACGCCAACATCCCGGCCGTTCAAGTCTAAGCACGAAAGCTAGCAGCAAAAGAACCCCATCCTCGTGATGGGGTTTTTTTTGCCCTCACTCGACCTCGTACATATATTTTTCACATTCACATGGCTATAGTGGCGGCCCTTGTTGGGGAGTAGCCTGCTCTTGACTCCGGTCACAGAGCGTTCGTATCAACATTCTCGGCAGCATGCCGTGGTGCGAACACCTTCTGGTTGGCGAGACCAACGATGCATCCATGCCTAAAGTCGGGCGTGTGGCTGCGTCGTTGACTCATAGCCCGACTGGATATAACCGTGAACCCGATTTCCCTCCTCTTTCTCGCGCTTGCCATGTCCACGGACGCTTTTGCTGCGGCCCTTGGTAAAGGAGCAAGCCTGCATAAACCGCGCTTTCTCGAAGCGTTGCGCACGGGCCTCATATTCGGCGCCATCGAAACCATCACTCCGGTCATCGGCTGGGGCATCGGCCAAGTGGCTGCGCGTTTTGCCGAGAGCTGGGACCACTGGATCGCCTTCACGCTGTTGCTGGTGCTCGGCCTGCACATGATCTACAACGGCATCAAGCACGACGATGACGAAGAGCAGGAAAAGCCGGGGCAGCATTCTTTCTGGATTCTCGCCGTCACCGCATTTGCCACCAGTATCGATGCACTGGCGGTCGGCGTAGGTCTGGCATTTGTCGACGTCAATATCGTGGTTGCCGCCCTGGCCATTGGCCTCGCGACTACTGTCATGGTCACTATCGGCGTGATGCTGGGCCGGGTACTGGGTTCGATGGTCGGCAAACGCGCTGAAATCGTTGGCGGTATCGTGTTGATCGTGGTGGGTGCGACGATTCTTTACGAGCACCTGTCGGCGGCGCAGTAATCGGCTGATCGAACGTATCAGGCAGGCACAAAAAAACCCGCATCTTTCGATGCGGGTTTTTTATGGGTACAGCCTTTTACAGCACGCTTACACGGTAATGCCCTGCCCGCTCATGGCCAGGTCCAGCAGCTCGCGGTTGGCAACGGCGTACATCGCGTAATCCGTGCCGCTTGCCGCACGCAGCTCGACCAGCATGGCACGCCAGCGCTCGACCATCAGCGTGTGCTGTTCCAGCCACAGGGCCAGACGCGCGTCGATTTCCGAAGGACCATCGGCCATCTGCAGAACCGATACGGTGATCGCCCGCTGTTGCCAGTCGACATCGTCACGGAACGCTTCACGCGCCAGAGCCTGCCAGTTGTTTTCCACCGGCAGACTGCTGATCTGCTGCAGGTACCAGGTAATGTCCAGCGCGCTGCCGACGGCGAAGTACGCCTTGGCGACGTCGGCAGCGTTCTGCCCGGTGACGTCGGAGGCTTCGATGATCGGCAACAGCGTATACAGATGCGTCGTACCGGCGACCATGCGCGCCAGCAATTCCGGCACACCGGCTTCGACATAGGCCTGATAACGCGTCTGCCAGATCTCGCGGGTAGGCCCTTCCAGCAGTTCGTCAAGCTTGAGACCCAGTGCGGCGAGGTGCGGACCGAAGTGCGCCACATCACGGCCAGCGTCCAGCTCGTTGCGACGGCTACGCAGGAACCAGCGCGTTGCACGACGCCCCAGACGCATCAGCTCATCCATCAATGCCAGCTGGATTTCGGCCGAAACCTTGTAATCCAGTGCCTCTATCTGACGGAACCAGTGCGGCAGGTGGAAGATGTCACGCACGATCACGTAGGCGCCGGCCACCGCCGCAGCGCTCATGCCGGTCGACTCCTTGAGCCGCTGCACGAAGGTGATGCCCATGTGGTTGACCAGATCGTTGGCGATCTGCGTGCTGACGATCTCGCGCTTCAGGCGATGGCCGCGCATGGCCGTGGAAAACTTGGCACTCAGCGAAGGCGGGAACGCGGTTTCCATATCGCGCGCCAGATAATCGTCATCCGGCACACGGGATTCCAGCAACGCTTCCTTGAGATCGATCTTGCTGTACGAGATCAACACCGACAGCTCGGCACGACTCAAGCCCTGCTTGGCCGCAATCCGCTCGGCAATCTGCTCTTCGGCAGGCAGGAACTCGATAGCGCGATCAAGCTTGCCACGCGCCTCCAGGTCACTCATCAGGCGCTTGTATTCGGCAATCCGCTCGTAAGCGCGACGTGCTGCCAGCGACAACGCCTGGGTCTGCTTGTAGTTGTTGCCCAGCACCAGGTGGCCCACTTCGTCGGTCATGCTTTCGAGCAACTGATTGCGCTGCTTCTCGGTCATGTCACCGGCCTGCACCACTTCGTTGAGCAGGATCTTGATGTTCACTTCGTGGTCGGAGCAGTCCACACCGCCCGCGTTGTCGATGAAGTCGGTGTTGGTCGCGCCGCCATTAAGGCCGAACTCGACACGGCCCAGTTGGGTCATGCCCAGGTTGCCGCCCTCGCCCACCACCTTGCAACGCAGCTCGTTGCCGTCGACGCGCAGCGCATCGTTGGCCTTGTCGCCGACATCCGCGTGCGACTCTTCGCTGGACTTCACGTACGTGCCGATACCGCCGTTCCACAACAGATCGACCGGCGCCTTGAGCAAGGCGTGCAGCAGTTCGGTCGGGGTCAGCTTGTCGGCCTTGATGTCGAAGCGCGCCTTCATCTGTTCGGTGATGGCGATACTTTTCAGGCTGCGCGGGAAAATCCCGCCGCCAGCAGACATGATGCTGGTGTCATAGTCGGTCCAGGACGAGCGCGGCAGATTGAACAGGCGCTGACGCTCTGCAAAGCTGGTGGCCGGGTCCGGATTCGGATCGATGAAGATGTGCAGGTGGTTGAACGCTGCGACCAGCTGCAACTTGTCAGACATCAGCAGGCCGTTGCCGAACACGTCACCGGCCATGTCGCCGATACCGATCACGCTGATGCTGTCCTGCTGCACATTGATGTCGCGTTCGCGGAAGTGACGCTGCACGCCCACCCATGCGCCTTTGGCGGTGATGCCCATCTTCTTGTGGTCGTAACCGGCAGAACCACCGGAAGCGAAAGCATCACCCAGCCAGAAGCCGTAGTCGATGGCAATGCCGTTGGCGATGTCCGAGAACGTCGCGGTGCCTTTGTCGGCAGCCACCACCAGATACGGGTCATCGTCGTCATGACGCACCACGTTGACCGGCGGCACCAGCGCGCCTTCCTTGAGGTTGTCAGTGATGTCCAGCAGCCCGGAGATGAAGATGCGGTAGCAGGCAATTGCCTCGGCCTGCACCTCGTCGCGGTTGCCGGTGGTCGGCAGGCGACGCGGCACGAAGCCGCCCTTGGCACCTACCGGCACAATGACCGAGTTCTTCACCTGCTGGGCTTTTACCAGACCCAGCACTTCGGTACGGAAGTCTTCCTCGCGGTCCGACCAGCGCAGGCCGCCACGCGCCACGTTGCCGAAACGCAGATGCACGCCCTCGACACGCGGTGAGTAGACGAAAATTTCAAACTTGGGCACCGGCTTGGGCAGCTCGGGGATCAGGCGCGGGTTGAACTTGAAGCTGAAATAGCTCTTGCTCTGCCCGTTGGCATCGGCCTGATAGAAGTTGGTCCGCAGGGTGGCCTTGATCAGGTCCAGATAGCGACGCAGGATGCGGTCTTCATTGAGCACCTGCACGTCATCCAGCGCAGTCAGAATCGCTTGTTCCAAACGCAACTGCTTGTCGTCGAGATCGTCGGAACCCAGCTTGCGCGCCAGATAGAAACGGGTCTTGAACAGGCGCGTCAGCTCGCGGGCGATGTCGGTGTGGTTGTTCAGTGTGGTGGCGATGTAACCCAGGTCAAAGCCCAGACGAATCTGCTTCAGATAGCGTGCATAGGCACGCAGCAGCGCCACGTCGCGCCACGGCAGGCCGGCGGTGAGTACCAGACGGTTGAACGCATCGTTTTCGGCATCACCGCGCACGATGTGCACGAACGCATCCTGCAGGGTGTCATTGAGCTGCTGAATATCGAGGTTCAGACCTTCGCCGTAGGTGAAGGCGAAATCGTGAATCCAGAACTCGCGGCCATTGGCATGATGCAGGCGGTACGGGAACTCGCCCAGCACGCGCAGGCCGAGGTTTTCCAGAATCGGCAACACATCGGACAGCGCCAGCGGTGTATCGGCGTGATACAGCTTGCAATGCAATTGCTGGCGGCCACCGGCCAGTGGCTGGTAGAAGCTCATCACCAGCGGATTGGCTTCGCTGAGGCTCAGTACGTGCTGCATGTCGACGACTGCCGAATGCGCCGCAAAGCGCTCGCGGTAGCCGGCCGGGAAGCCTTTCGGGAAGTCGGCCAGCACGTTGGTGCCCTGGGCTTCACCGAAGCTTTCGACCACCAGACTGGCGTAGTCGTCCTTCCACGAACGGCACGCCTGAATAACTTCGTTTTCCAGCTGGGCGACGTCGATTTCCAGGTTGATCTTCGGGTCCACGCGCAGAATCAACTGCACCCGCGCCAGCACCGATTCAGAGAAGAACGTCCAGAATTCGCAATCGCTGGCCTTGAGGCGATCCATCAGGACCTGCTGGATCTTCTGGCGTACTTCGGTGGAGTACACGTCGCGCGGCACATAGGCCAGGCAGTAGCAGAAACGGCCGTACGGGTCCTTGCGCAGGAACACGCGAATCTTGTTGCGCTCCTGGATCTGCACGATCGACATGACCGTGGTGAACAGTTCGTCCACCGGAGTCTGGAACAGGTCGTCACGTGGCAGCACTTCGACCACCTGCGCCAGTTCCTTGCCCAGGTGCGCCTTGGCGTCGAAACCGGAGCGGCGCTCGACCTCGGCGACCTTGCGACGGATGTACGGAATCTGCCGCACGCTTTCGCCATACACCGACGAGGTGTACAGGCCCATGAAGCGACATTCCTTGATGACCTTGCCCGACGCGTCGATCTGCCGGATCGAAACGTAATCCGGGTACGCCGGACGGTGTACGCGGCTTGGGTGCGCCGCCTTGGCAAACGACAGCAGCACCGGTTCCTGCAGGTATTTCACCGCGTAATCTTCGATGTGCAGTTCTTCGCGGGTCAGGCCAGGGCGCAGCAGTCGGGTCAGCCCCAGGAAAGACGACTCGTCGTAGACCAACTGGCCGCCTTCGGCGTCGTTGCGCACTTCGAATTCTTCGTAGCCCAGGAAGGTGAAGTGGTTGTCCACCAGCCATTGCAGGAAGACCTTGATCTCGGCCTTTTCCTCGACGTCGGTGTTGGACTCGTTGGCATCGATACTGGCCAGCAGCTCGTGCAGACGCGCTTTCATCGGCCCGAAATCTTCGACGGCAGCGCGCACTTCGCCAAGCACCTGCTCCAGCTCGCGCGCCAGCACGTTCAACTCGCTGACATTGGCGCAGCGGTCGATCTCCAGGTACATCAGCGATTCCTGCAGCACGTCTTCGCCGGTGGTGCCCTTGGGCAGCATCTCGAGCAATTCGCCAGCAGCGCCGCGACGCACACTCAGTACGGTGGTTTGCAGGGTATGGATGCTGTAGCCGCGGCGGTTCAGCTCGGTACGTACGGAGTCGACCAGAAACGGCAGGTCGTGATGCAGCACTTCAACGGCAGTATGAGTCGATTGCCAGCCGTGGCGCTCGTAATCGGGGTTGTAGACACGGACCTGCGGGTGAGCATGTTCGAAACGCTCCAGCAGGCGCCACGCGGACAAGGTGCAGCCTGCCAGGTCGGAAAGCCGCCGCTGGGTGAGCTCGTCGAGGGAAATGATGCCGAAGAATTGCTCGGCAAACAGCGCCACTTGTGGCAGTGCCTGTTCGCTGATGTGCTGAGCCAGTGCCGCTTGCAGTTGATGCTGGAAGTCGGCCTTGCTGGCTGCGGTGAAGAACGCCATCTGTGGTACTCCGCTTTGGCTTTTATTGGGGAGGCTTGAAGAAGGTGTTGAAACCGGTGTGCCCTTGCATTCAATCGCGCGGGCATAACCTGATCGAGTGTAAAGCTAAAGTAGTAACGCGCGCTGTGTCAGGGTAGTCACATTTGTATATCGCGGTGAAAAAACGCTGCGCGCACCCGACACCGTACACCACTCGTCTGTCATGCAGCTTAACGAGAGCTGAGCGCACACTGCTTACGAGGCTGCGACATATTCGGTCATCAGGTCGCGATACACTGCGCACGATGGTGCCAATATCGCCCGACAATATTTACCCGGGACTGGCAAAATCCCCTCACGCCTCACCTGGACAGACCCGGAGCCAACCATGCAAATCAAGACCGCCAGCCTCATCGCCAACCCGTGCGACGACGAATACGACGATATGGCACTGCTCTGCTGCCACGCAGAAAACGGCATGCTGTTTTCCCTGACGCGTTTCCCGGACGAGAACGAAGTGGAAATCACCATCAGCGACGACAAGTCACTGAATGTGTCCAGCCTGAAGGTCACCTTCAGTGCCGAGCGCCTGTTGGTGGAAATCGACCCGCAGGACGCCAGGCAGCTCGATGGCCACCATCAGTATGAAATTCTCCACGCCACCGATGCAGGCGAGTTGCACGACGTGCACCAGACGTTACAGATCATTCTCGAAAACGTCGGTGAGTACAGCAGCACAATCAACTGACGGGGAAAAAGCGCTAGAGTGAGCACTTCGCCGAACAGGAGTGTGTCATGAACCGCATTTTCGACGCCCACTGCCACATCATCGATCCGCATTTCCCGCTGATCGCCAATAACGGCTATCTGCCGGAGCCGTTCGGTGTCAGTGACTACCTTGCGACGGTCAAGCCTCTGGGCGTTCAGGGCGGCGCCGTTGTGTCGGGCTCCTTTCAGGGCTTTGACCAGGGTTATCTGCTTCAGGCACTACGCCTGCTGGGACCGGGCTTCGTCGGTGTCACGCAACTGCCCGCCAGCGTCACCGATGCAGAGCTGGACACCCTGAATACGGCAGGCGTGCGCGCCTTGCGCTTCAACCTCAAGCGCGGCGGCTCGGAGCAGCTCGACCAGTTGGAGGAACTGGCCGTGCGTGTCCATGAACACGCAGGCTGGCACTCGGAGCTGTACATCGACTCGCGGGAACTGGCGCACATCGAAACACGTCTGCGCAAACTCCCGGCCCTCAGCATCGACCACCTGGGGCTGAGTGCCGAAGGGCTGCCCGTGGTCCTGCGCCTTGCGGAGCGCGGCGTACGGATCAAGGCCTGTGGTTTCGGGCGCGTGGACTTTCCGGTGCGTGAGGCGCTCAGGGATATCCATGCCGCCAACCCGAATGCCCTGATGTTCGGCACCGACCTGCCATCGACCCGCGCACCCCGCCCATTCCGGCCCGACGATATCGAACTGTTGATCGACGCACTGGGCGAAAGCGGCGCTGGTCAGGCGCTGTGGGATAACGCGGCGAGCTTCTATCGAATCTGACGCTGCGGCTTCGACGAACAGAGCCAATCGCCCTACATGAACACCTATTGATCATGTAGGACAATGCCAGCATAAATGACAGGCACTTCTCTAAATGCAATAAAAAACGCGGGAGTCGTTAGTCGATACCTGCCTGGATGGATTAAAGTATCGCCCCCAGCTCAGCAGTCACCAGACACAGCTGTTCACCCTGCCAGGAACCGTCACCGATGGAACATCGTGAAGCGCTGATTGCGCTGCGAACTTTTCTCTCAACGCAGATCCTTGGCCAGGAAAAGCTGATCGAACGCCTGCTCATCGCCCTGCTTGCCGACGGCCACATGCTGGTCGAAGGCGCTCCCGGCCTGGCCAAGACCAAGGCGATCAAGGAGCTGGCAGAAGGTATCGAAGCCCAGTTCCACCGCATTCAGTTCACCCCCGACCTGCTGCCTGCCGACATCACCGGTACGGAAATCTATCGCCCGGAAACCGGCAGTTTCGTGTTCCAGCAGGGGCCGATCTTCCACAACCTGGTACTGGCCGACGAAATCAACCGTGCGCCGGCCAAGGTCCAGTCGGCGCTGCTCGAAGCCATGGCCGAACGGCAGGTCAGTGTCGGGCGCAGCACCTATGACCTGTCGCCGCTGTTTCTGGTCATGGCGACCCAGAACCCTATCGAGCAGGAAGGCACCTACCCGCTGCCCGAAGCCCAGCTCGACCGCTTTCTGATGCACGTCAAGATCGGCTTCCCGGATGCCGCCGTCGAACGCAAGATCCTTCAACAGGCGCGTGGCGAAGCCCTGAATGGCGAAACCAAACCGGAGCGCCGCGTCAGCCAGCAGGCGATCTTCGCTGCACGCAAGGAAATCCTTGGCCTGTACATGGCCGATGCGGTCGAGGAATACCTGGTGCAACTGGTCATGGCCACCCGCACCCCGGCCAAGTTCGATCCGGAACTGGCCGAATGGATTGCCTACGGTGCCAGCCCACGAGGCTCCATTTCACTGGACCGCTGCGCCCGTGCACATGCCTGGCTGGCCGGACGCGACTTCGTCAGCCCCGAAGACATTCAGGCGGTGCTGTTCGATGTGCTGCGCCACCGGGTCATCCTGTCGTTCGAGGCCGAAGCTGCCGGTATCGATCAGGATCGCGTGATTCAGCGTATCCTCGACGTCGTGGCCGTCGCCTGACCCCATGCAACCCTACCTGATCCCCCAGCCGGGCATCCGCGTCAGCCTCAGCGAGCTGATCGAGATGCGTCATCGGGTGCGGGAAGTGCAGCTGTTTTCGACCCCCAGCCAACGCAGCCCGCTGATCGGCCTGCACCATTCCAAGCTGCGCGGTCGTGGCGTGGACTTCGATCAGGTGCGGGTCTATCAGGCCGGAGACGACGTGCGCAGCATCGACTGGCGCGTGACGGCACGCACGCAGGAGCCGCACACCAAGCTGTTCCATGAGGAACGCGAGCGGCCCATCTTCATTCTGGTGGAGCAGAGCCGACGGCTGTTCTTCGGCTCCGGCCTGATGTTCAAGTCGGTACTCGCGGCTCAGGCGGCCGCGTTGATCGGCTGGGCGGCGCTGGAACACAATGACCGGGTCGGCGGGCTGGTATTTGGCGATAACGAACACTACGAGATCAAGCCGCGACGCAGCAAACAAAGCCTGTTGCAGCTGCTCAACCGCCTGGTGCGGGTCAATCAGTCGCTGCATACCGAGATTCCGCCAGACCGCGATGCGTTCGGCACTGCGCTGCGTCGCGCCCGGGAAGTGCTTCGTCCCGGCAGTCTGGTCATCGTCCTGTGCGACGAGCGCGCCCTGTCCGATGCCGCGGAACAACAACTGAGCCTGCTGTCGCGGCACAGCGACCTGCTGTTGCTGCCGCTGTCCGACCCACTGGACCGCGCCCTGCCCGCTGCCGGTCTGCTGCGCTTTGCCGAACGCGGCGCGCAACTGGAGATCGACACCCTCAACCCAGAACTGCGCCGCGCCTATCGGCAACAGGGCGAGGAGCGCACGGCGCGTTGGGAGTTGCTGGCGCAGAAGCTGCGGGTATTGCTCATGCCGTTGAGCACCCAGGCGGAGCTCGTCGAACAACTTCGCGAATATCTCAATGCGCGTCGTCCGGTGAAGCGCAAATGAATCCGCTGGATCAGCTGGAGCCGCTGATTGCGCCCGAAGCCGTCGGCTTCTGGCCTCTTGCGCCGGGCTGGTGGCTGCTGCTGGTGCTGCTCCCCGTGGCTGGCTGGGGGCTGTGGCGCTTGCGCAAACTGCTGCCGGCCAAGGCCCGCAAAGTGCGCAGTGAACAACCGCTGGACCCGGTTCGCCTCGCCGCGCTGGCGGAACTGGCCAGCCTGCCGAAACCCTATGACGGCGCGCCGGCCGGTGCCTGGCTGCAGCAGATCAACGGCCTGCTCAAACGTCTGTGCCGTAACCATTACCCGCACAGCCAGAGCCATACCCTCAACGGCCGCAAATGGCTGGCGTTCCTCGACAACCGCTGCCCGGCTGCCGGTCTGACGCGCTGGATGATTCTGGTCGAAGGCGCTTACAAGCCCGAGTGCAAACTGGACGACAAGGCCATCAGCGGCCTGACTCAAGCGGTCGATACCTGGATCCGCAAACATGTTTGAGTTCGTCTGGCCGTGGGTGTTCGCCCTGCTGCCATTGCCGTGGCTGATGCGCGCCCTGCTGCCCATGGCCGACAGCGGCGAGCCCGCGCTCAAGGTCAGCTTTCTCAGTGAACTCGAAGGCCTGAGCGGTCGCCGCGCCAAAGCCAATCTGCCGGTCTGGAGACAACGTGCACCGTTTTTGTTGATCTGGCTGTTGCTGCTGATCGCCACAGCGCGACCGCAGTGGCTGGGCGAGCCACTGCCAGTCGCCGCCAGTGGCCGCGACCTGCTGGTGGCGGTCGACGTGTCCGGCTCTATGGACTACCCGGATATGCAATGGAAAAGTGACGAGGTCAGCCGGCTGGTGCTGGTGCAACAACTGCTCGGTGACTTCCTCGAGGACCGCAAGGGTGACAGGGTCGGTCTGATCCTGTTCGGCACCCAGGCGTTTGTCCAGGCGCCACTTACTTATGACCGCCGCACCGTACGTATCTGGCTCGACGAGGCCAGGATAGGCATTGCAGGCAAGAACACTGCACTGGGCGATGCCATCGGCCTGGCCCTGAAACGCCTGCGCCTGCGCCCGGCCACCAGCCGCGTGCTGGTGCTGGTCACTGACGGCGCCAACAACGCCGGTCAGATCGATCCGATCACCGCCGCGCGGCTGGCGGCCGAAGAAGGCGTGAAAATCTACCCCATCGGCATCGGCTCGGACCCGGACAAGGACGCGCTGCAAAGCGTGCTTGGCCTCAACCCCAGCCTTGATCTGGACGAACCGACGCTCAAGGAAATCGCCAGCCTCAGCGGTGGCCAGTATTTCCGCGCGCGCGATGGCGACCAGCTGGAAAAGATCCGCGCCACCCTCGATGCCCTGGAGCCGGTTGCACAGCAGCCCACCCAGGCGCGCCCGGCACAAGCGCTTTATCAATGGCCACTGGCGACGGCTCTGCTGTTGAGTGTGCTACTGGTGCTGCGTGAGTTGTGGCCGAACAACGCACTGCAACGCCTGCTGACGATGGTGCGGTCCATCAACTGGCGCGAGCGCTGCAAAAGCCTGTGGAGGTCGCGATGATCAGCGCGCTCTGGCCGCACTGGTTTCGCCCGGAATGGCTGCTGATCACGCCCTTGCTGGCGCTGCTGATCTGGCGACTCTGGCATCGGCAGAAACGCGCCGGACGCTGGCAAATGCTGCTGCCCGTTCACTTTCATGAGGTGTTGCTCAACGGTGGGCGCGGCAGCAACAGCAAGCTGCCATGGGTCGCGCTGGGGCTCGCCTGGTTGCTGGCCCTTTTTGCATTGCTGGGCCCCAGCTGGCAGCGCGTCGAACAGATCAGCCAGAAACCGGTCGATCCGTTGGTGGTGATTCTCGAACTCACCCCGCAGATGCTCGCCACCGATACGCCCCCTACCCGTCTGGAACAGGCAAGACGCAAGCTGCTGGACCTGTTGCAAAAGCGCAGCGACGCGCAGACCGCGATCGTCGTCTACGCAGGCAGCGCACATACCCTGGTGCCGCTGTCCGATGACCTGGTCACCAGCCACAATCTGCTGGAAGCCATCAGACCGTCGATCATGCCGGTGACCGGCCAGCGTGCTGATCTGGCCGTGCAGAAAGCGCTGCACCTGCTCAAACAGGGCGCATTGGGTCAGGGGCGGATTCTGTTGATCACCTCGTCGCTCAGCGAACAGGAACGTCAGGGCATCCGTGCCGTATTGCGCGGGCAATCGCCACCGCTGCTCATCCTCGGAGTCGGCACGGCGGAAGGCGCGCCGGTCACGCAGGAGAACGGCAGCCTGCTCAAGGACGACCAGGGTGCGATTCTGGTGCCGCGTCTGGACAGCACCAGCCTCAACGAATTCGCCGATCAGGTCGGTGGCAGCTATCGTCAGGCACGCGGTGATGAAGAAGACTTGCGCAGCCTCGGTCTGCTGGCCAGCCCTCGACACATGAGCCGCGACGGACAGGTCGTCCAGCTCGACACCTGGGCTGATCAGGGCCACTGGTTGCTGTTGCCGCTGCTGTTGATCGCGGCACTGGCCGGCCGGCGTGGCTGGCTGTTCTGCCTGCCATTGATGTTCATGTTTCCGCAGAACAGCCAGGCGTTCGAGTTTCAGGACCTGTGGCTGCGTCCCGATCAACAGGGCCAGCGGCTGCTGGAACAGCATCGGCCAGCCGAGGCCGCGCAACGCTTCGAAGACTCGCGCTGGAAAGGCGTGGCGTTGTACCAGGCGGAAGACTACGCCAGCGCCGCCCGGCAGTTTGCCGAAGGCAACAGCGCCGCCGACCACTACAATCGCGGCAATGCCCTGGCTCGCAGCGGCGAACTGGCAGCGGCACTGGATGCCTACGAGCAGGCCCTGGACCGCCAGCCCGACTTCCCTGCGGCGCAAACCAATCGGGCGCTGGTGCAAAGCCTGCTGGATCAGGCCGGCGAGCAGAAGCCTGCTCAGGACGAACAGAACAAGGCCGATCAGGGCGAAGAAGGTCAGCAGGCGTCGCAAGACCCCAATAGCAGCGCATCGCCAGCCGAGCAGAATCCGTCCCGATCGGATCAACCCGGCACCAGCGAAAGCCTGCCGCCGGACACCAGCGGCCAGGCCACCTCGGGCGAGTCGACGGACGACGAACAGACCACCCGCCCGCCGCAACAGTCCGCCGACAGCCCCATGACCGGCGAGCGGCGTCAGGAACTGGAGCAGTGGCTGAGGCAGATTCCGGATGACCCGGGCGAACTGTTGCGGCGCAAATTTCGCTACGAACAGCAACATCAGGAAAAGACCCGATGAGTCGCGTGTACACCTTATTGACCGGCCTGCTGCTGAGCCTGGTCACCTTGTCGCTGCAGGCTGCGCAACTGACCGCCAGCGTTGACCGCACGCGCCTCAACGCCGGGGAAACCGTCGAGCTGACCCTGGAAACCGACGATGTGACGCAGTTCGGCAAGCCGGACATGAGCGCGCTGGAAAGCAGTTTCGAGGTGCGTGACACGCGTCAGCTCAACAGCCTGAAAACCCTGGACGGCAGCAGTCAGGCCACGACGCGCTGGATCGTGACCCTGCTGCCTCGCGAAACCGGAAGCGTGTTGATTCCGTCGCTGCAACTGGGCGAGCTGAAAAGCCAGCCGCTGACCCTGCAGGTCATGCAGAGCGAGCCCCAGGAGCAGGGCAACCATCTGGCGTCGATCTTTATCGAAGCGAGCCTGGATCAGGACAGCGTGTATGTTCAGGCGCAGGCCGTGCTGACCCTGCGCGTCTACCATTCGGTATCGCTGTTCGACGACAGCAGCTTGAGCCCCCTGCAAGTACCGGACGCACGGGTCGAAAAGCTCGGCGACTCGCGCACCTACGAAAAGCTGATCAACGGCGTACGCCACGGGGTGATCGAGACACGCTACGCGATCTACCCGCAGCAGAGCGGCGTGCTCAAGATACCGGCGCAAGTGTTCAGCGCCACGCTGGTGCAGACGCCTGCCGAGGGTTCGCAAGCCCAGGACGCCAATCCTTTCGGGCCGCAGCCGGGCCGATCGGTGCGGGTCAAGTCCGCCGAAGTGCCGTTGACCGTCAAGCCCAAGCCTGCCGACTACCCGGCCGATGTCGCCTGGCTGCCGGCACGCAGTATCAACCTGGAAGAAAACTGGAGCCCGGAGCCCGGCACTACGCAGGTCGGCGATTCGCTGACCCGTACCCTGACGCTCAAGGCCGAAGGGCTGGCGGGCGCGCAGCTGCCCCCCCTGCCGCCCACAGAAGTACCCGGTCTGCGGCGTTATCCGGATCAGCCACAACTGCGCAACCTGCCCAGCGAACGCGGCCTGATCGGCACGCGCGAGGAACGCGAGGCTCTGGTGCCCGCCCGCGCCGGCGCAATCGACCTGCCTGCGGTTGAAGTGACCTGGTGGAATACCCGCGAAGATCATCTGGAGCACAGCAGCCTGCCCGCACGCACCCTGCAGATCAGCAGCAACCCCGGTCTGGCGGTGGATACACCGGTGAACAATGACATGGGCGGCGTGACCGTGATCGGCCCGCCAGTCTGGCCGTGGCAGATGAGCACATTGCTGCTGGTCTGCACCACCCTGCTCGGTTTCGGCTTGTGGTGGCGCGCCCGTGGACAGCCGGCAATCGCCCGGGCCGTGCAGACCGGGCCCAGCCCGCGTACGGTACTGGATGACCTCAAACGCGCCTGCCTGGCCAACGACCCGCAGGGCACGCGTCAGGCACTCGACGCCTGGGCACGCCAGCAGCCGGAAACCCTGGCCGAAATGGCTGCGCGCTTCGTGCCGCTGTCCGATGCCCTGGATGGTCTCAACGGTGCGCTTTACAGCGAAACCGGCAAGCTGTGGCTGGGCGAGGACCTCTGGCGCGCGGTGCGCAAGCTGCCCGCCGCCGAACATATTCAGGACCCGGCAGGTGATGCCGGGTTGCCGCCGTTGTATCCCAAATAAGGATGCAGCTCGGGCAACACCCCTATACGACAAGGTAAACCAATGCGTCTGTTTCACACCTCTGACTGGCACCTGGGTCAGAACCTGCACGGCCAGGAGCGGGATTTCGAACACGGCTGCTTTCTGACCTGGCTGCTGGCCCGTCTGGCCGACCGTAAACCGGATGTACTGTTGATCGCGGGCGACATCTTCGACACCGTCAACCCGCCGGTCAAAGCGCAGGAACGCCTGTACGACTTCATCGTCAACGCCCATGAGCAGCAGCCGCTGCTGACCATCGTGATGATCGCGGGCAACCATGACTCCGGCTCGCGCATCGAGCTCCCCGCCCCCCTGATGCGCCGCTTGCGTACTCACGCGCTGGGCAGGGTGATGTGGCTGGACGACGGCGTGCTGGATGCCGAACGCCTGCTGCTGCCATTGCCGGACGCCAATGGCGACATCAAGGCCTGGTGCCTGGCGCTGCCCTTCCTGCGTCCCGCCGAAGTCACCGGCCCGACCCTGGGCGATGACTACCTGCGTGGCATCGGCCGGGTTCATGAGCTGCTGATCGCAGCGGCTGACCTCAAGCGCCAGCCGGGTCAGGCATTGATCGCCATCAGTCACGCCCACATGGCAGGCGGCTCGGTCTCGGAAGACTCCGAGCGCAGCCTGATCATCGGCAACGCCGAAGCGCTGCCGGCCAGCCTGTTCGGGCCAAGCATCACCTATGTTGCGCTGGGCCACCTGCACAAACCGCAGCGGGTCAACGGCGAAGAGCGCATTCGCTACAGCGGCTCGCCGATTCCGCTGTCCTTTTCGGAAATCAGCTACCAGCACCAGATTCTCGAGATCAATTGCGACGGTGAGACGCTGACCAGTGTCGAGCCGTTGCTGATCCCTCGTGCCGTCAACCTGCAACGCCTCGGGCCTGCGCCATTGGCCGACCTGCTGGTACAACTCAAGGCGCTGCCGGACATCGACCTGCTCGCCGACCCGGATCGCCAGCCTTGGCTGGAAGTGCGCGTGCGTCTGGATGAACCCCAGCCGGACCTGCGCAACCAGATCGAAAACGCACTTCAAGGCAAGGCCGTGCGGCTGGTGCGCATCGGTGCCGAATACGCCGGCAAAGGCAGCGCGGACGGCAGCGAGGGTGACGCCACGCTGATCGAACTGGACCAGCTCACGCCTCAGGAACTGTTCAGCCGTGCCTGGCAGGACAACTTCGGCAGCGAGGTCGACGAACAGACGCTGACCGACTTCGCCACGCTGCTGCGTGAAGTCCAGCAGGAGAGCGAGCAGCCATGAAAATCCTCGCCATCCGCCTGAAAAACCTGGCCTCGCTGGCCGGCCCCTTTGAAATCGATTTCACTGCCGAGCCGCTGGCCAGCGCCGGACTGTTTGCCATCACCGGCCCTACCGGCGCGGGCAAAAGCACCCTGCTCGATGCCTTGTGCCTGGCGCTGTTCGGGGCGATTCCGCGGCTGAGTAACATCGGCCAGTCCAAGGTCCCGGACATCGACGGCGACATCACCACCAGCGACCCGCGTACCCTGCTGCGCCGTGGTACGGGCAGCGGTTACGCCGAGGTGGACTTCATCGGCATCGATCAGCGGCGTTATCGTGCGCGCTGGGAAACCAATCGCGCGCGCGACAATGCCACCAAAAAACTGCAGGCCAGTCGTCAGACCCTGACTGATCTGGACAGCGAGCAAATCCTCAGCAACCAGAGCAAACGCGAATTCGAGCAACTGATCGAAAACCGCCTGGGCCTGAATTTCGAACAGTTCACCCGCGCCGTGATGCTCGCCCAGAGCGAGTTCAGCGCGTTCCTCAAGGCGGATGACAAGGAGCGCAGCGAGCTGCTGGAGAAGCTGACCAATACCGCGATCTACAGTCAGCTCGGTCGACGCGCCTACAGCAAGAGCAAGGAAGCCGAAGACGCCCTGAAAACCCTGACCGCGCAGGCCAGCAACATCATCCCGCTGGCCCCGGAACTGCTGGCTGAACTGGAGCAGCGCCTGAGCGATGCGCAGCAGCAGCTCAAGGCCCATCAGACACAGCAACGGCAACTGGAAATCAAACAGCAGTGGCTGACCGAGCTGCACCGTCTGCGTGACGAACAGCTCGCGGCCCAGGAGGCACTGAACAGTGCGCAACAGGCCTGGGACGACCACAGCGGTGCACGTCAGACCCTCGGCCAGCTGGAACGCCTGGGCCCGCAGCGCCATCGTTTCGCGCGTCGGGTCACGCTGAACGCCCAGCTTGAACCTTTGGCTGAACAGATTCGCCAGCATCAGCAACAACAGACCTCGCTGCACGAACAGCAGCAACAGCTGGAAAGCCGCCGCAGTCAGGCGCAGACCAGCCTGCTGGAAGCCCAGCAAACCCACAGCAGCGCGAAACCGCTGCTGCTGCAGGCTTTCGAGGCACAGAACACCCTGAATCACCTGGCCCAGGAACTGGCCAAGGCGTCCGACCTGCACCAGCACAGCGAGCAGCTCTGCATCCAGGGCCAGACCAGCCTGCAAACCCTGCTTGATCAGCAACAACAGGTAGCGCAACGTCTGGAGCGTATTACCGAGCAACTGCATCACAGCAGCGAACTGGCGCCGCTGGCCCAGGCCTGGAACGCGTGGCGTGACCGCCTGAAATCCCTCACCCTGATCGCCAATCGCCTCAAGCACGGGCACAGCGAGCTGCCGGCACTGCAGCAACGTGCCAGCACTGCCGATCAGCAACTGACCGAGCAACGCAGCGCGCTGGAGTTGCTGTACCGCGAAGCCGATTGCGAAGTGGAGGCAGTGACCGAGCAGGTGCAGATTCTCGGCAGCCTGTTGCAGGACAACCGCAAACAGCAACGTGCATTCGAGGAGCTGGCCCGTCTGTGGGCCAGTCAGCAGGACGTCGACCGGCAGCTTGCCGACCTCACACAGCAACAGCAAAGCGCCCAGCAGCAACGCGAACAGCTCAACAGCGAAGGCATCCGCGTTCGTGATGAACTGACCGTCGCCGAGCAGACCCTGAGCGTCACCCGGCAACTGCTGGAGCGCCAGCGCTTGGCCCGCAGCGCCAGTGTCGAGGAGTTGCGCGTGCAGTTGCAGGACGACCAGCCCTGCCCGGTCTGCGGCAGCATCGAACACCCCTGGCATCAGCCGGAGGCGCTGCTCGAAAGCCTCACGCAACACGACGACAACGAGCAGGCCAGCGCGCAGAAAGCCGTGGACCTGCTGACCGAGCAACGCAATCAGTTGCGCGAGCAGGTTGGCGGCGTGATCGCCCGGCAGAAAGAGCTGCTGCGCCAGCACGAGCAGCTCACCGCGCGCCATCAGGCTTTGGCACCGGACCTGGAGTCACATCCCCTCGCCGCCCAGTTGCTCGACCGCGACGCCGACAAGCGCGACGGCTGGTTGAGCCAGCAGTTGAGTCAACTGAGCGAAGTCATCAGCCGTGACGAGCAACGTCAGCAAGCCTTGCTGACCCTGCAAAAAGACGCTGCGCGCCTGCAGCAGCAGCTTCAGGTGGCGACCGAAGCCAGCCAGACCGCTGCGGGCCATGTTGCCGAGCAGCTCAAGCAACTGGAGACCGACGGGCAGCGACTGGAAGAAGAACTGACGGCATTCACGCCGCTGGTATCGCCCCAGGTGCTTGAAGGGCTGCGCAGCGATGCATCGGCAACCGTGCTGCGGCTTGAACAGCAGGTGACCCAGCGTCTCGATCAGCTGGAGCAGCAACATGAAGAGCAGCAGGAGCAAACCGAGCGCCAGCAGAAGATCGAGAAGCAGCAGGTCGAGCAACAGACTCGCCTGCACCGCCAGACCGAACTGGCGCAGGAAGTCACCCGGCTCGGCGAGCAACAGCAGACCAGTCAGCAGACGCTTGCAGGTCTGCTGGGCGACCACGCCAGCGCAGAGCAGTGGCAGCAGGCGCTGGAGCAGACCATCGAGCAGGCCAGACAGGCGGAAAGTCTGGCGGCGCAGGCTCTGCAGGACATCCACAATCAGCTGATTCAACTGGCTGCCGAGCTCAAGTCCGGACAGCAACAACAGCAGTCCCTGCAACAGGAACTGGCTGAACTTGACGTGCAGATCAGCGAATGGCGTGCTCAGCATCCGCAGCTGGACGATAGCGCCCTGGACACCTTGCTGACCTACGACGACGCGCATGTCGAGCAACTGCGTGCGCAATTGAGCAGCACCGACAAGGCGCTGGAGCAGGCAAAAGTGTTGCTGCAGGAGCGCGATCAGCGCCTGCAACAGCATCAGGCGCAACACAGTGACCTGACCGACAGTGCGCAACTGGCGGCAGCGCTGCAACAGGCCCATGAACAGTCGGCGCTCAGTGAGCAGCACTGCGCCGACTTGCGTGCCGAGCTCAGTGAAGACCAGCGTCGCCGCAACGCCAACAGCGAACTGCAGGCGCGCATCGCCGATGCCAACAGCGAATACCTGCGCTGGGCACGTCTGGCGTCGTTGATCGGCTCGGCAGAAGGCGACAGGTTTCGCAAAATCGCCCAGGCCTACAACCTTGATCTGCTGGTCCATCATGCCAATGCACAGCTCAGGCAACTGGTGCGCCGCTACCGCCTGAAACGCGGCGGCAGCATGCTCGGCCTGCTGGTCATGGACACGGAAATGGGCGACGAACTGCGCTCGGTTCACTCGCTGTCCGGCGGGGAAACCTTCCTTGTCTCGCTGGCACTGGCGCTGGGCCTCGCCTCCATGGCGTCCAGCACCTTGCGCATCGAGTCACTGTTCATCGACGAAGGCTTCGGCAGCCTCGATCCGGAGTCGCTGCAACTGGCGATGGACGCCCTCGACGGCTTGCAGGCGCAGGGTCGCAAGGTCGGCGTGATTTCCCACGTGCAGGAAATGCACGAACGAATCCCGGTGCAGATCAAGGTGCGTCGTCAGGGCAATGGATTGAGCACCATCGAAGTGGGTCACTGAGAGACCTGTGACGCGGGACGTGAGGCACGGCAGTTGGTTATCGCTCCTCACGCTCCGCGTGGGAATGCCGTTCTGGACGCTCTGCGTCCGCTCTTGAATGTTGTGCCATCAGCGCTTTCGCGAACAGGCTCGCCTGACAGTCTCCGCATGGTCTGCCACGCATTGGGCAGTGGTCGCAGGACCTGTGTGGGCGAACATGCTCGCGAAAGCGTGACGGCTATGAATCATTGAGCGGATTTGTGATCCAGCGCTGCGTAGAAATTAGCGCTCTGTTGCAGGTATTTGCTGGTGTAGGTCGAAGTGTAGGTCTGAGCGGCGTGAGCTTTCTTGTCGTTCACTTCGACGCTGGCGCTGGCCGGAAGAGCGACGCTTGCCGAGATAGCAGATGCAGCGATGATGGAGAAAAGATTGAAATTCATGTCGGTCACCCCTCTTGTCTGTCTTTACGCTGGTTTGAAGTCCTGACCGTTATGGCCGTGACTCAAACTTACGCCCGAGGGTGGTTCAGCAGAAATCTTTTGTAGCACTAACCCATATCATCAAGAATGATAACGTCTCCAGCCCTTGTATCGCGCGGGCTGGAGCCGGGGCGGCTTACTTATCGGTCAGAAAACGCAGATAAGACGGTGCATCTGCATCAAATTTCTGTACCGTTTCACCGATCTTCCCGCTCTGCGGATCACGGCGCACGGTCACGATCTGGTTGCTCTTCTGATTGGCGAACAGCATGAACTTGCCGCTCGGATCAAACGCGAACTCGCGTGGCTCCTTGCCTTCCAGGGAACGCCGCTGAATTTCTTCGAGCTTGCCGCTGGCCTGATCGATCCGGAACACCACGACCTGATTCGCGTCACCACGATTAGTCACGTACAGAAACTTGCCATCCGGTGAAGTGTGCAAGGCGCCACCACCGTTTTTCTCTTCCACGCCCTTGTTCTTCATGTCGACCAGTTGGGTCTGCTTGAAGCCGCCGTCATGGTAGTCGAACACCGCGACCTGGGCGGTCATTTCCAGTACCAGCCAGGCATGCTTGCCGTCGCCGCTGAAAAGCGTATGACGGGGTCCGGAACCGCCCGGCAACTGCACGAACGGCACCTTGGCTGGCTGCAGTGGCTTGGCCTGGCTTGCGTCGTATTGATACACGAACAGCTTGTCAGCGCCCAGGTCGGCAGTCACCACGTACTTGTCATCCGGGGTCGGCACGGCCAGGTGCACATGTGACGACATCTGCCGCTCACTGTTGACCTTGCTTCCAGGCCCCAGCGGCAGCACCTGAACGGCTTCGCTCAACGTGCCATCCTTGCCCACCGGCACCACGGTCAGCGCGCCGCCCGGGTCAGGGTTTACGGCGTAGTTGGCCACGAACAGGTAGCGGCCGTCGTAGCTCAGGCTGGAATGCGTCGGTTCTTCACCGCGGCTTTGAACCTGATTGATCGGCGTGATCTGACGGGTTTTCGGGTCGATCGCGAAGCTGCTGACCTTACCGACCGCGTCTTTTTGTCCAGGGCCGTTTTCATTGACCGCGAACAGATAGCGCTGGTCTCTGGAGACGGTCAGCCACGACGGGTTTTCGGCTTTGACCACTTGCAGCGGCTTGGCGTCGATCATCCCGGTTTTGCTGTCGAAGGCAAAACGATAGATCCCTTCACTCTTTCCTTGCGTGTAGGAACCCATCAGCAATTCAGTATCGGGCATGGCTTGGGCCTGCAGGGTAAATGCGCTCATAGCACTGGCAATCGCCAGCCACGGCAGAAATTTATGGGGCATGGGGGCATCCCTTGTTATCGAAGTTATTGATGCCTGTTACGGCACTGTCGGGGTCTATGACAGCGCCAGCCCGCATTTACTCAATCCTGCGCGGAATCATCTTCATCGGAGGGGGTAAAGGCATCCAGGCAGATGATTCGGTGATCGGCGTTGCCGTCATTGATCACCCAGCTTTGCAGGGACTCATCGAAGGTCGCAGCGTCGACTTGCGCCTTGGTGAAGCGCCATACCTTGCGCTCGCGGCCGTCCATGCATTCGACGTTCAGTTCCTCGCCCAGAGAGAATTCCCAGGCGTGCAGACCGTCGATTTCCAGCATGGTGGTGGTTTCGAGGGCGGCGAGCAGTGTGGTGGGTGTGGTAGTCATGAAATTCATCCGGCCAGCAAAAGCGCGAATGATAGGGCAAAAGGCAGGCGCAGATACAGTCGGAGCGGAAGTAGAGCCGTACCAACGCCGGGCGCTGGCACGGTGAGCAATCAAACAGGTACTGCGCCTCTGCGCTTACAACTTGCCGATGCCGCCCGGCTGAAACACCGGCTCGCTCGGTGCCAGGCCATTGACCAGCGGCTGACCGAACTCGGCCTGACTGATCTCGAAACGATCGCCCGGCTGTGTGCGCACGCCATCGGCGAACGACAGGGTCGCAGTGCCGAAGAAATGCACATGCACGTCACCGGGCCTGAGAAACTGTGCGTACTTGAAGTGGTGGTATTCGAGGTTTTCCAGGCTGTGGCACATGTTCGCTTCGCCACTGAGAAACTCTTTCTCCCACAGCACCTTGCCGTCGCGCCAGACCCGGCTGGTGCCCGACAGGCTTTGCGGCAAGTCGCCCACGCGCAACTCCGGCCCGAACGAACAGGCGCGCAGTTTCGAATGCGCCAGATACAGGTAGTTGCGACGCTCCATGACGTGATCGGAGTATTCGTTACCGATGGCGAAGCCCAGTCGATAAGGCTTGCGGTCATGACCGATCACGTACAGGCCGCTCAGTTCGGGTTCTTCCCCGCCGTCTTCGGCAAACGGCGGCAGCGAAAAAGAATGTCCGGGGCGTACGACAATGCTGCCGTCACCCTTGTAGAACCACTCTGGCTGAACACCGGCCTGCCCCGCCGACGGCTTGCCGCCTTCGACGCCCCATTTGAAGATACGCATGGTGTCGGTCATAGAGGCTTCGTCGCCGGACTGCTGGTGCATCTTGTCGCGCGCCGACGCACTGCCCAGGTGTGTCAGTCCAGTGCCGCTGACCAGCAGGTGCGCCGGATCAGGATGGTCGAGCGGTGGCAGGATCCGCAGCTCCTCAAGCAACTGCGAATAGTCGTGCGTCTCGCCAACGCCACGCTGCTCGACCTGATGCGCCAGAGCCGAACCTGCCTCGATCGCCGCCAGCGCCAGCTCGCGAACACTCTCGACACCCTGGACCTCACGCACCTGGTCACCGTCCACCAGCCCTACACGGCGCTGGCCATCGCTCAATTCAAACTGTACTAACCGCATGAAATTCTCCTTCCAGAATAATGGGCCGCTGAAAACCTATCTCGCCTTGGCACTCGCCGCGAAGTCGGACACTGGCAGCACATGCTTGCGCTCCAGCACGTGATAAACGATGCCGGTCAGCAGCAGCCCGAAGACCATGACACCCGACAGGAAATAGAGGCCCGATGCCAGACTGCCGGTGATTTCCTTCAACGCACCGATCACGAACGGACCGATGTAGCCGCCCAGGTTGCCGACCGAATTGATCAGCGCGATACCGGCTGCGGCACTGGCACCGGCAAAGAACCGCCCCGGCAAGGTCCAGAACACCGCCGTACAGGAGAACAGCGCAAACGCCACGACGCACAATGCGGCCAACTGCGCCACCGGCATGGTCAGCCAGGCGCTGCAGAACAGGCCGATGGCGCCCAGCACATAAAGCACCGCCAGATGCCCGTAACGGTCGTTGAGGCGGTCGGAACTGCGCGGCACGATCAGCAAGCCGATGATGCCGAAAATGTACGGCACCGAAGACACGAAGCCGGTGGTCAGGTCACTGCCACCGAACTGTTTGATCAGCGTCGGCAACCACAAGCCCAGACCGTAGATGCTCAAGGTCACCGGCAGATAGAACAGCGCCAGAAGCAGCACGCGCTTGTCTTTCAAGGCATGCAACGGATTGCCGTGGCGAGTCTGGCCATACTCTTCAAGATCCCTTTTCAGCTCACCGGTCAGCCAGTCCTTCTCGGCCTGGTCCATCCATGTGACCTGCTGCGGACCATCCGGCAGCCAGCGCAGCACCGGCCAGGTCAGTAGAATCGCCGGCGTGCCGATGACGATGAACAGCCACTGCCAGCCATGCAGGCCGAGTATGCCGTCCATGCCCAGCAAACCGCCGGAAACGGGCCCGGTGATCATCATGGCGATGGGTTGCGAAAGGATGAAAAGGCCGAGAATCTTGCCGCGATGGCGCACCGGAAACCACTGGGTGATGTAGTACAGCACACCAGGAAAGAAGCCCGCCTCGGCAGCGCCGAGCAGAAACCTCATCACGTAAAAGCTGTGCGGCCCCTGGACGAAGGCCATGCCGATGGTGATCGCACCCCAGGTGATCATGATCCGCGCGAACCAGCGACGCGCGCCGAAACGTTCGAGCATCAGGTTGCTGGGGATCTCCAGCAGGAAGTAACCGATGAAGAACAGGCCGGCACCCAGCCCGTAGGCCGCGTCGCCGATGCCGATGTCCGCGCCCATGTGCAGCTTGGCAAAGCCCACGGCAGAGCGGTCTACATAAGCGATCAGGTACAGCAGGATAAGGAAAGGAATCAGTTTCAGCGTGATGCGGCGTATAAGCCGCAGTTCCTGGCTCATGTAGGCGGTCTCCCATTGTTTTTGTTATGGAACCTGCGGGGATCGCCTCTGTGCCTGGGGGCTGAATAACGCTGCACATGCGCCAGGATGATCCCTCGTCTACAATCGACTATATAGTAATACTATTTAAACTGACAACTCTTCCAATACGCGTTTTTTAGGCTTACCTTAGCCAGCAGTATCGCCATTAAGTCTTACAATAAGAGAGCCGATCATGTCTGACTCCGATAAAAAACCGCCCCTCCGTTCTGCCCAGTGGTTTGGCACTGCCGACAAGAATGGCTTCATGTACCGCAGCTGGATGAAGAATCAGGGCATTGCCGACCATCAGTTTCAGGGCAAGCCGATCATCGGCATCTGCAATACCTGGTCGGAGTTGACCCCCTGCAACGCGCATTTCCGGCAGATCGCCGAGCATGTCAAACGTGGCGTGATCGAAGCAGGCGGCTGGCCGGTCGAGTTTCCGGTGTTTTCCAACGGCGAATCCAACCTGCGCCCTACCGCTATGTTCACCCGCAACCTGGCGAGCATGGACGTTGAAGAAGCGATTCGCGGCAACCCCATCGATGGCGTCGTGCTGTTGACCGGCTGTGACAAGACCACCCCTGCCCTGTTGATGGGGGCTGCCAGTTGCGACATCCCCGCCATCGTCGTCACCGGCGGACCGATGCTCAACGGCAAGCATGAAGGCAAGGACATCGGCGCCGGAACCATCGTCTGGCAGATGCACGAGTCCTACAAGGCCGGGACCATCAGCCTGGATGAATTCCTCTCCGCCGAAGCCGGCATGTCGCGCTCGGCAGGCACCTGCAACACCATGGGCACGGCCTCGACCATGGCCTGCATGGCCGAAGCGCTGGGCACTTCGCTGCCGCACAACGCGGCCATTCCGGCGGTGGATTCGCGGCGTTACGTGCTGGCGCACATGTCCGGCATGCGTGCCGTCGACATGGTCCGCGAAGACCTGCGCCTGTCGAAGATTCTCACCAAGGCCGCTTTCGAAAACGCCATCCGGGTCAACGCGGCCATCGGTGGCTCGACCAACGCCGTCATCCACTTGAAAGCCATCGCCGGACGCATCGGCGTCGACCTGGATCTGGATGACTGGTCACGCATGGGCCGGGGCATGCCGACGATTGTCGACCTGCAACCTTCGGGGCGCTTCCTGATGGAAGAGTTCTATTACGCCGGTGGCCTGCCCGCCGTGCTGCGGCGCATGAACGAAGCCAAGCTGCTGCCCAACCCGGATGCCTTGACCGTCAATGGCAAAAGCATCGGTGAAAACACCTGCAACTCCCCCATCTATGGCGAAGATCAGGTGATCCGCGCGCTGGACAACCCGATCCGCGCCGACGGCGGGATTTGCGTGCTGCGCGGCAACCTCGCGCCGCTGGGGGCCGTGCTCAAGCCTTCGGCCGCGACGCCGGCACTGATGCAGCACCGTGGCCGCGCAGTGGTGTTCGAGAATTTCGAGATGTACAAATCGCGGATCAACGACCCGGATCTGGACATCGATGCCAACTCGGTCATGGTGCTCAAGAACTGCGGCCCCAAGGGCTATCCGGGCATGGCCGAGGTCGGCAACATGGGCTTGCCAGCCAAGCTGCTGGCGCAGGGCGTGACTGACATGGTGCGCATTTCCGATGCGCGCATGAGCGGCACGGCTTACGGCACAGTGGTTCTGCATGTGGCGCCGGAAGCCGCAGCCGGCGGCCCGCTGGCGGTGGTCAAGGAAGGCGACTGGATCGAGCTGGACTGCGCTGGCGGGCGTCTGCATCTGGACATCCCGGAAGCCGAACTGGCGGCACGCCTCGCCGACTGGCAGGCACCGCCGCAACTGTTGCTTGGTGGCTATCGTCAACTGTACGTAGACCGGGTGATGCAGGCGGATCAGGGCTGCGATTTCGACTTCCTGGTCGGTTGCAGAGGCGCCGAAGTCCCTCGTCACTCGCACTAAACGAAACGGCGGCTGCCTGACGCAGGCAGCCGCCGCAAGTGTTACGCAATGGTATGATGCCCAGCAATTACCGCCAGGACCGACCAGCGTTCCCATGGATTATCGAAAGCCTTCCGACCGAAAAAGCATGCACGCACGCATTGTCCAGGAACTGGGCATGCAAATCGTGTCCGGCCGTTTCAAGCCTGACGAAAAGCTGCCTGCCGAAGCAATGCTCTGCGAAGAGTACGCCGTCAGCCGCCCGGTCCTGCGTGAAGCGACACGGGTTCTGGTGGCCAAGGGTCTGGTCTATTCGCGCCCGCGTGTCGGCACGGTGGTCAAGGCGCGCCGCGAATGGCATCTGCTGGACCCGGACGTGCTGCACTGGGTCATGCAAAGCTCGCCGCAGAATGAGTTCTTCCATCTGCTGACCAGCGTACGCGCGGTCATCGAGCCGGCGGTTGCAGCGCTGGCCGCACAGCATGCCACCGACGCAGAGATCGAATCGATCCACGAAGCTTATCTGCGCATGGAAGCTGCACCGACGCCGGAAGACCTGCTGCAACCCGACCTCGACTTCCACAGCCGCATCGCCGACGCCACCCACAACGATCTGCTGGCGCACTTGTGCAACATGCTGTCACTGGCATTGCGCGAAGCGCTCAAATACTCCAACAAGCGCCCCAACCTGCACGAACTGGCCATGCCACGCCACAAGGCGATCCTCACCGCCATCCAGAACCGCGACGCGCTGGGCGCACGCCACGCGTCACTGGTGCAACTGGACGATGCGCGCAATGCGCTGAGTGTGGTGCTCGGGGGCGGTTGATCGACAGGTTCGACTGAATCGAGAACTTCCTGCGCCTGTCTATGCGTCGTGTTTATCAATCAGGCATGGCGAACCCTGACGATTGCTGAAACCCGCCGCTGAACTTTCTATTCCCGTGGGAAATATCCAGCCCATTAGTAAGATATTTATTAGCCCGGCGTAAGCTAAGTCCTTAATCACTCCAGATAGCGATCTGCTATTTGCGAACATATAAAGTAATGATATCTCTCCCTGCACATTAATTAACGCACTGCGCCTGTTCATACACGTCGATTAAACCTGTCGAACGTCAGGGATTCGTGCAGCTGATAAAAAAGTGTGCAGGGAGCATTGCATGAAACTTCTGGCCATCGTTCAGGGCGATACCACAGACCACGGAGGGTCTGTTATCAACGGCGATCGAACAAAGCGTATTAACGGTTTCCAAATAGCACACAGGGGCTGTGACGTCATCTGTCCGCTGCATGGCGCCAGCAAAATTCTCGGCGAAGAAAACAACTTCCATATCGACGGAAACATCATCGCCCTGGAAGGCGACCTGACCAGTTGCGGGGCCCGGTTGATATCCAGGCAACAAAGCTTCTTTCGGGTCGAGAGGCGGTCCAGTGCAGTGGAGTCTGCGCCCGATACTTCGGCTGGTCATCATCAGGAGCTGGCCAGCGAAGGTGCGTTCGATGGCGGTGTGCAGGCCGTTGATTCGTTGCCGAGCCAGCGAAACTCAATGGCATGCGACGAACGTTTTCGTCTGTTCAACCAACAGCGTTCCAGCCTTGGCCATCTGGGCTATGTGGTCATGCAAGATCAACGCTGCACTGCCGTTGGTGCGCTTGACCTGCAGGGCTACAGCCGCAGCCATAAAAGCCCTGCGGTCATCGCTCTACAACTCGCAACCACCGCACCCTGGCCGGTCATGGAGTGATCACGATGTCTCTGAACGATTTCCAGCGCACCAACGCCTTGGGCCCCGACACCTACTTCGCGTTGCCCCAAGGCGCCTCACACACCTACGCCCCGACAGACACCCCGGCCAAAGAAGTCATTATTCAAAGCCTGGCCCTCTCTCGCATCCCCGGAGCCATGCGCAACATGGGTTGGAATACGGCGGCAGCGCTGATGCAGCGATGGTTTGACAGTCCAGCGTGGGAGATGCCGGAGGAGTGGAAGGAGCGAGAAACGCAGCCAGACCCAATGAGCCTGTCTCCCGCGCAGTGCGATGAAAGCATCGTGAAGATGGAATGGGCAATGCAGTTTGAGCGATGCAGGCAGGCTGTTGAGGTGGCTGAGTCAAGATTGAACACAGCTAACGCCGTCAATCGATTGAAAGAACTGCTAAAAGAAGCTGGCTGGCGTGATCACATTGACTGCCAACTGGGTTCAAAAACGATGTCCGCCAGACAAATGGACGCTTGTGCTCAAGTAAACTTCGCTAAATTCGGTAGTGCATGGAGCACGCTGGATGATATGTACGGAGCATTGGGCTTTGCAACGATGAAAGTAGGTGTAACAGGAAAAACCTTCAGCAAGGAAATTTCTGGCACCCAACATCGTCAACACTACTTTCACGTTGAGCATGTAGGTCTTTATATCCGAGATCATTACGACTTCAATGGCATACAATACTTGGGCACATGGACAGAAGATCGCGTACTCACCAAATCGGAAACACTCATAACCTTGCACCCTCAAGGAAACTTGATAATCAGATTGAAAGATGGGCCCTTTGCTGCAATCACAAACGCAAACTTTCGAAACTATCGTGTAGAACAAATCAAAGGGGGCGACTTCATAATTTATTCGGACATCATGTGGAAGAAATCCGATCAAATCATTGAGCTAGGAACATGGCTATGAAAAAACCATCTCGCACAATAGTATTTTTTTTGTCATACGTCATCATCGCAGGCGGTCTCTGGATCGCTTCTGAATGGTGGGAAAAAGGACTGGCTGAAAAATCGAGCGGCCCGCATGTAAGTCCGGGTGGATGTTATCGAGTAGATATATTTAAACCATTTTGGGTCTTACCTATGATGTTTCATCGAGAATCCGATCCCAACGAAGATCAACCACCCACGTGGTTTCCCTGGTGGGGCTACCCGGCGTTTTTTCGACTTTACGATCACCGCACTGGCGTATTGATTTCAGAGACGAAGATTTACGATCTGGAATCAGCGGGCGATAAACTGTCGTGGGGAAGTGGATCGGGAGTGGTAATGTCCGGTTTGATCTTAATTGGCCCCAATCTCCCTGATTGCATGGGTGATCGCCCTACTCGCGTAAAGCCTCAATGAAAGTGGCATCGGGACGCTGGGTATTTTTTCTGGCCTACATAACTATCGCAGGCAGTCTCTGGAACGCATCGGAATGGTGGGAAAAGGATTAGCGGAACGCTCTGGCGAACCTGACATAAGCCCTGGAGGCTGTTACCGAGTAGAGCTGTTCAAACCATTCTGGGTTCTTCCGATGATGTTTCATTCGATGCCGCATCCGGATAGTGAGGTCCCAAGAAGGTGGCTACCCTGGTGGGAATACCCTGCGTTTTTTCGGCTCTACGATCATCGCACTGGAGAGTTGATTCCAGAGACCGAGGTTTACGATCTGGCGTCAGCGAGCGGACCGCTGGACTGGGGAGACGGATCGGGTGAGGTATCGGCTGGAATGATCTCAATTGGCCCCAATATCCCTGACTGCATGAATGATCACCCTGCTCGCGTGAACCCTCAATAACGAGAGCATTACGATGCTGGACATTTTTAAATGATCGTTCCAACGCTCCGCATTGGCACGATAGTGAATAGGACACCGAGTTACAGGCCGCCACAGCCTCAATGCGAAAACAACGAATTCCCCACCTTCCCCGCCATTTTCTCCGGTTTGATCAGAAACCGCGCCAGCGCGGGCAGCAGCCATAGTGCGCCGAACATGTTCCACAGCAGCATGAAGGTCAGCATCAGGCCCATGTCGGCCTGGAACTTGATCGCCGAGAAGATCCAGGTGCACACACCGATGGCCAGACACAGGCCGGTGAACAGCACGGCCTTGCCGGTGGATTTGAGGGTTTCATAGTAGGCCTCCTGCAACGGCAGGCCGGCGCGCAGGAAGCTTTCCAGACGGCTGTAGATGTAGATGCCGTAATCGACGCCGATGCCCACGCCCAGCGCCACCACAGGCAAGGTCGCGACCTTGACGCCGATCCCCATGAAGGCCATCAGGGCGTTACCGAGCACCGAGGTCAACACCAGCGGCAGGACGATGCACAGGGTGGCTGCCCATGAGCGGAAGGTGATCATGCACATCGCCGCCACGCAGAGGTAGACCAGCACCAGAATCACCAGCTCGGACTGCCTGATCACTTCGTTGGTCGCGGCCTCGATGCCGGCGTTGCCGGCAGCCAGCAGAAATTGCAGGTCCGGCGTGTCGTTCTGTTTGGCGAAGTCCTGCACTGCATGCACCGCACGGTCGAGGGTTTCGGCTTTATGGTCGTTAAGGAACACTAGCAGCGGCGCCAACGAACAATCGGTGTTGTACAGACCGTCGGCGCGGGCGATGGAGTTGTTCAGCACGTCCTTGTTACGCGACAGGCTCTCCCATTTCAGGTTGCCCTCGTTCATGCCCTTGATCATCTGTCTCGACACCGTCACCAGCGAAATGGCCGACTGCACGCCCTGAGTGTTTTCCATCTTCCAGGCCAGCTCGTTGATCGCTGACAGGGTCGAATACGCCGAGCACCCCTCTGGGGCTGTCTTGACCATGACCACCAGCACATCGGAACTGGTCGAGTAATGATTGATGATGAACGCGTTGTCCTGGTTGTAACGCGAGTCGGGGCGCAGTTCTGGCGCGCCCTGATCCAGATCGCCGATCTTCAGGTTCTGGCTGTACCAGAGCCCGCCACCGAAGGCCAGCAGCGCCAGCACAAGTGAAACCGGCGCGACTCTGGCGCTGGCAAAGTTCGCCAGCAATCGCCAGAAAGGATGCTCGGAGACCGCATCCTGCTTGCTGCGGCTCACGGCCTTTTTGCTGATACCCACGTAGGAAATCGCTACCGGCAGCAGGATCAGGTTGGTGAACACGATCACCGCCACACCAATGGAAGCACCGATGGCCAGCTCGCGGATCACCCCGATGTCGATAATCAGCAGCGTGATGAAGCCCACCGCATCGGCCAGAATCGCGATCATGCCGGGTAGAAACAGCTGACGAAACGTCCGCCGTGCAGCGGTCAGGGCGTTTTCGGCCTCGCTGGATTGCAGGGCAATACCGTTGATCTTCTGGACACCGTGGGAGATGCCGATGGCGAAGATCAGAAACGGCACCAGCATCGAATAAGGGTCGATACCGAAGCCGACCACATGCATCAGCCCCAATTGCCAGATCACCGCAATCAGCGTGGTGCTCAGTACCGCCACCGTGCTGCGGATACACCGGGTAAACCAGATCAGCAGCACCAGCGTGATCAGAAAGGCGATGCCGAAGAACATCACCACCATGAACAGGCCATCGATCAGATCGCCGACTTTCTTGGCGAAGCCGACGATGTGAATCCTGATGTCGGGGTTTTGCGCCTGATACTTGTCGCGGATCTTTTTTTCGAGCTGGTGGGAGAATTGCTGATAGTCAAGCGCCAGTAACCTGCCCTGGTCTGCCGGGTCCGGGTAAAACTCCTGCAGCGGAACGTCGATGATGCTCGACCTGAAATCGTTGGCGACCAGACGCCCGACCTGCCCGGACTTGAGCACGTTATTGCGCAACTGATCCAGACTGGCGTCCGAGCCGTCGTAACTCTGCGGTATCACCTCGCCTCCCGCAAAGCCCTCCTCCGTGACTTCGGTCCAGCGCACGCTGGGGCTCCACAGCGACTTGAGCCCGGAGCGGTCCACGCCGGGGATGTAAAACACCTCGTCGCTGATCTGGCGCAGGGTCTCCATGTAGTCTTTGGAGAAGATGTCGCCGTCAACCGCCTCGACCGATATGCGCACCGTGTTGCCAAGGTTCGCCAGGTCGTTGCGATGCTTGAGCATGTTCTGAATGAACGGATGAGACAGCGGGATCATCTTCTCGAAACTGGTGGAAGGCCGCACCTGCGTGGCTTGCCAGAACAGAAAGAGGCTGG
Source organism: Pseudomonas congelans (assembly GCF_900103225.1). Taxonomy (GTDB): domain Bacteria; phylum Pseudomonadota; class Gammaproteobacteria; order Pseudomonadales; family Pseudomonadaceae; genus Aquipseudomonas; species Aquipseudomonas congelans. Next base: position 156,366 of record NZ_FNJH01000008.1, read on the forward strand.
CCAGCAGGCAGAGGATGATCACTGCCGGGCGATGGTTGAAAATCAGGCGTTCAAGGAAGGTTGCCTTTTCATCCGAATCTTGCGCGTGTTGGTGCGTGCTCATGCCTGAATATCCCCGCCCTGAAAGGTCTTATTGTTGGGTCGTATCGGCGCCCGTCGGCGAGGTGAGGCGAACGCCGCCCTGTCCTACCAGAATCAGATTGCCCTGAGGGTTGCCGGTGACCCCGGCCAGCGAGATGCGATCAGGTCGATTGAAGACCGCGAATGTTTCACCGTCATCGGTGCTGCGCATGACACTGCCGCCATTGCCGACCAGCACCAGCGAGCCATCGGCCAGCAGCGTGGCGCTGGCCAGACCGAACTCGAGCGGCCCGCGCGCGCCCTTCAGTTCGATCGGTTGCCAGCTGTCACCAAAATCGCTGGAGCGAAACAGATTGCCGCGCAGACCATAGGCCAGCAGCGTGGACGGCTGAGCCGTGCCGATCACGCCGAATAACGAGCCTTGGTACGGACCGTCGATTTTCTCCCAGGTCTGCCCCTCGTCACGGGAGCGAAACATGCTGCCCGCTTCGCCGACAATGAACAGGCCGGCGTCCTTGACTTGAGCGATGCCGTTCAGGTGGTACTGGTCTTCGTTGTCCAGCCGGTCGCTGACATCTTCCCAGTGCTGCCCGCCATCGGCCGTGCTCAGCAGCAGGCCGTAGGCACCGATGGCCAGGCCGTTGTCGAGGTCCTTGAACCAGACATCCAGCAGCGGAGCCTCGCGCTTCAAGTCCTCGAACTGCTTGTTCCAGCTCTTGCCGCCGTCGCTACTGGCCAGTACTTGGGCGTCGTGACCGACCGCCCAGCCATGCTGTTCATCCACAAAAAATACGGCCGTCAACAACTGGCGGGTAGGCACGCGGGCCTGACTCCAGGTCTTGCCCTGATCATCGGAAAGCAGAATATGCCCATGGTCACCCACCACGACCAGCCGCGCACCCGCATGGGCGACGTCCAGCAGCAACGTGCGTGAGGCCTTGGCCGACTCGATGGCGTAAACGGGAGTGTCTGCAGCTGCGGCAGTAGATACCGGCTCGGACCCGGCCGTGGCTGGCAGCGCAAAAAAAGATGACGAAACAATAGCCAGGGACATGACCGCGCATAACCGGGTGCGACGATGGAAAGACTCACGCATGGACTTTTCCGCTCTTATTATTATCAGGTGGCTGTTATCGGGTGCCGGTGCCGAACCGTTCTTGTCGATGCCGACGCCCGCAGCGGTAGGGCGTTACCTGTCTGGAAGCTCAGCCATCCTAGGCAGCTTTGCAAATGCCTGACAATCGACATGTCGTTATCTTTTGTTAAGCGCGCTGAATGTGATTGATGAATCATCACGACGGTTGATCGGGCAGCCTGACCAGACGCCTTTCAGCGAATGCTCCTGCGCCGCAAGGCCGCTGGTTTGAAAGCATTCACGCTGGGCACCGGCTGAGAGAAATCACTGGTGCCAGGCTCCTGATTGTCGAGGTTCTGTACGTGATAACGCCGCGCCTGCAAGTCATGGAAAACGTCCAGTGCGGACCAGGTCGTCGGCAGTTCGTAATAGTTCTTCAGGTACGCCATGGAAACCCGCCACAACTGCCCCCGAGCATCGTACTGATCGACGATTGCAGCCTGCCAACTGTCCTCGTCCAGGTACAGCGTGCGTCTTGAATAGACATGACGCGCGGTCGGTTTGAGCGTGCCCTCCACCACCCATACACGATGCAACTCATGGCGCGTATAGGCCGGGTTGAGATGACCCACCTGCAGTAATTGTCGATAGGTAATGTCGGGGCTGGAAATCCGGTAGTTGTTGTAGGGAATATAAATCTCGCGTTTGCCCAGTAACGTCCAGTCGTAACGATCCGGTGAGCCGTTGAACATGTCGGTGTCGTCGGCCGTGCGCAATCCTTCAGAGGCCGGGATCGGCATGTCGTAGGCCAGGCTCGGCGCCCGGCGTACCCGACGTTGCCGCGCACTGTAGGTCCAAGCCTGGCGGGGTTCCTGGATCTGGTCCAGTGTTTCATGGACCAGCACGGCGGAACCGGCCATACGCGTCGGGCACTGGATAAACGACAGGTAATAGAACAGCACGTTATCCAGACTGGCAAAGCTGCCCGCTGGATCGTAGAAGCGAAACAGCACTTCCTGACGCGAAGTGTTCAGCTTGAAACTGCCGTCGCGCTGTATCGCGACTTCCGAAGTGCGCCGCACCGCGTAATGGCCGCGATACCGGGCGATGTGATTCCACACGGCCTGAATACCCTTTTCCGGAAGGGGAAATGGAATGCCACCGTAGGCATCGACGAAACCGTTGCCGCCGCCGATCAATCTGGCTTTCTGCGCATTGCGGCGGGTGTTGTCGTACACCCATTGCGGCGCCGATCCGGAACGCCGGGTCGGGTATACCGGCATACGGTAGCTGTCGGGATAGGCTTCGAACATCGCTACTTGCCCAGGCGTCAGGTGCGTGCGGTAGTGCTGCATATTGGCGTGGGTGATGGTAAACAAGGGCTTGTCAGCGGCATACGGATCGACATGCCGAGTACCCGAGCCCTTGTATCCGGGTGGGGGCCGGGTGATCCCGCCCGTCCAGGGCGGAATGGTCCCCGTGGCATTACCTGCCCTCTCGCCTCCCAGCGGGGTCAAACGGCTCCCGAGCAACGTGGTATCGACTGCCTGGCAGGTGTTGATCGCGAACAGCAGCGTCAGCGCGCCGCCCAGCCGTTGTTTCATGAGCATGTGGGCTCTCCTTGCATGGCCACGTCGGGACGCGTGTCTGGCGTCCAGGCCGGGAATAGTTCCGTGTAAACGGCATGTTGTAAGGGCGACACGGTTATTGACGATTGGCCAATAACCGTGTGTTTAACAGGCAAACAGAGTTGCTCACGTATTCTTATCGCGAACAGGTTATTTACCGGGTATACGTCTGTAGGAAACTTCACAGAATAAGAAGAATGGACAACACGCTGTTAAACACCAATGGAACAGGCACCCGGAATCGCCCACAGTAATGCAACGTGAATGCCAACAGGCCATAAAGAACAGATCGCAACTTATATAAGGTACAGATTTGAAACGTCGTGCGCCCGCGTGATGACCAGAATAAAAAACAACGACACACTCTGTTTGATTGTCAGACACCCCACTCACAAGGCAACTCGTTATGACTGTTTATTAGCGGGGATATGAACGCTTGGTAACAACAAGAGTGTTACGTGCTCGAAGCCAGTAACACCGGGTGACGACAGGCAGGGCTCAGTCGATGACGACGTGTGGCAGGAAGCGACTGGTGTCCTTGGTAATCAGGCTGTCGTCTTCACGAATACCGATCCCGGACGCAAGATCACCGATGACCCAGGAGCCGATCAGCGTGTAGCTGTCGCCAAAACGCGGGAGCGGCGAGTACGCCTGCAGAATGTAGGGCGCATCGGTGTAGGGCCCATCGACCGAGATCACCTCATCGCCGGGCGTGCGCATTTCAATGTTAGCGCCCTCACGGGAAAAATACGGTTTGCGCACCCAGCCTTTGGGGACCGCTTTGCTCGGGTCCCGGTCGACGTGTGCAGGCAGCAGGTTCGGATGGCCTTCGTTGAACTGCCACAACAGCGGCAGGATTCCCTTGTTGCTGAGAATTGCCTTCCACGCGGGTTCGACAAACTGGGTACCACTGGCTGACACGTGCTGGCCGAATTCCTCGTGAAAGATGTGCTCCCACGCGTGCAGCTTGAACAAGCGCTCGATCCAGCGCCCGTCCAGGTCGACAAAACGCCCGTCAGCGCTGAGCCCGATGTCTTCGATATCGATGTGCCTCGCATCGATGCCAACGTGTGCCGCCATGCGCCGCAGAAAATCGGTGGTGCCACGGTCTTCGACGGAACCGGACATCGCCGAAAAGTAGAACGGAGTCGTACCGGGAAACTCGGCAAAGGCCCTAACCAGGTCCTCGGCAATCGAGTTGAACTGGGTGGCACGCGCAGGCAACACGCCGCGCGCCATCTGCTCTTCCAGCCAGAGCAGTTGCACCGCGCCGGCTTCCATCAGACTGGTCGGCGTATCGGCATTGATTTCGTACATCTTCGCCGGGCCCGTACCGTCGTAGGCAAAATCGAAGCGCCCGTAAAGATGCGGATGTCCCTCCTTCCATGAGGTCTGGATCACGTCGAAGAACGCTTCCGGAATCGCCAGTTGATGGAGCAGCGCTTCGCTGTCCACCACTCGCGCCACAGCGTCCATGCACATCTGGTGAAGCTCCTGAGTGGGCGCTTCGAGATCGCGGGTAATCTGCTGTTCGCTGAACAGGTAATACCCGCGCTCATCCCAGTAACGCTCACCGTCGATGGTGTGAAAGTTGAACCCTTCACGTTCGGCGGTCGAACGCCAGTCCGGACGTTCCTCGATGCTGATCTTTTTCATGCCGCGAACCGTCAGCCTCCGAAACTGCTGCTGCCACCGCTGCTCTTGCCACCCCAGCCACTGCGCGCCGAGGCCTGGCTGCCGAAGCCGCCGCGCGAGATGGTCGATGACACCGAAGACGAGCCGGCCCCCGAGCTGCCCAGGTTGCGCCCCAGGGTGCTCTTGCCGTAGCTGCGATCCGGGCTGGATTGCGCCTGGGTCGAGCGCCCGAAGGTCTTGCCGCGATCGATCTGACTGGGCAGGGACGAGCTGTAATAACCACCCCGGCCATCGCGCGTCTGGTAGATGGGCTGCGAGTAGTAGCGGTTATTACCGAAGCCGTTGCTGAGCAGATTGCCGATCAGCAGCCCGGCCATCAGACCGGTGGTGCCACTCATGCCTGCCGGAGCAGACTGGCTGACTTCCTGATTGGCCCGGTCCAGTGCCTCTTTCGGCACTTGTCCGGAAAAGCCCAGTTCGAAGCCGCCGAGCTTGGGTATGTACTTGCCGTCAGAGGTGACCTGGCAATAATCCGGGACGAAGTCCGCGTCGCAGGACGCCTTGTCATCATAAGTCGGCGCAATGCGGCGATGATCGGACAACGCCTGCATGTAGGCATCCGAACAGACATTCACCGGCACCTTGGCGTCGACGCACTCCTGCACCGAACTGAAGTTGGCCTTGGCGTTGACGGTATCCTTCTGCTCGGACGGACCGCACCCGGCAAGGGCCAGCGGCAGCGCGCCGGCGAGCACCAGTTTTACTGAACTACGTCTCATCGTGAGTCTCCTTGTTCAAGGCTGCCGTCAGACCGACGGGGTCATGCAGGCTGCGTTGAGAAGACCGACGCTGATCGCGACGCTGGCCGAATAGATGGCTGCTGCCATTTCGCCCTTGGCGATACGCGTCGACAGGCCCTTGAGCACCAGGCTGGTAACGCCGAACGCCAGCAGTTGCACAACGGCGGCAATCACTGCCCAGACGATCACGTCCAGAATGCTGATGCTGTAGCTGATGATGTTACTGGCCGGCAGCGCGAAACCGATCAGCGAACCACCCAACGCCAGCGCGGCGGCGCTGTTGTTCTCGCGAATCAGCGCAAATTCCTTGTGTGGCGTGATCCGGCTGTAAATGAACTGGAACAGCGCGAACAGAATCGCTGCCACCAGGATGTACATGACGAAGCCGAACACAGCGGTGGCATTGAGCGACATACGCAGCGCGTCGATCATGAGGATTTCCTTGTCAAAGAACGTTGATATCAGTGGATTGCAGCGTTATGCCGACCGCCGTGGTGAGCGTGATGCTGCCCTCCTCGTCTTCCTCTACGGAAAACAGCAGAAACTCACGGCGGTTGATCAGTCCCGTTTCGCGGGCGTACAGCATGCTCAGGTGCTTGACGCGATAAGTCGCGTCAGGACTGACGATGTCTTCATCGAGTGGCGTCAGTTCGGTCTGACCGGGTGAAGTCCCCCATTGCCGCTCGAAGACCTCACCGTCGTGCTCGTAGGTCGGCAGACCGATCTTCGACGACGGGCCGGTCAGGCGCAGCAATTCATCCTTGCTGGTGATCGGCTCGGCGCTGTAGTAGCCGAACAGGATGATGTCCTGCACGTCTTCCGGGTTGGGGCCGTCGCTGACCACTTGCAGAAAGTAGTCCTCGTTATCGAGGTAAAAACGATGCAGCGCCATGGACTGACCAAGATCGATATGCCCTACGGACCAGACCTTTTCATCGCCCGGGACGACCACTTCCGAGTGACCGTCGAGCAACAGCTTCAGTGAACTGTCCAGGCACAGCATCCGTCCGGACGCCAGCCCCAACGGACAGACCGTGCTGACCGGTTGTGCGCCGTCCCGGCCTGATGCCTTGGGGGCTTCCAGGCCCATGGCCCTTTTGAACCAACTCATAATCCATTTCCTTGCAGTCGACGGGTGACGATATATAACGCTCTTCAAGCGCAACAGGCGCAACAGGCGCACTGCCTGCGCGCGAATGGCTCAGTTCTCCGCCAGCAATGCCTTGGAATGCATCAGCCAGGCCACACAAACGCCCGCGAGTGCACCAGCGATATGTGACTCAAACGACATGCCGGCCACCGGAACGAAGCCGAATACCAGCCCGCTGTAAGCGGCCAGTACCAGCAGCGCGATCATCACGCTGGCGATACTGCGCTGATACCACGCACGTGCCAGCAGATAAGCCCACAAACCAAAAATCAGACCGCTTGCGCCGACATGGATATTGCTGCGACCGAAGCTCCAGACCAGCAGCCCGCCCAGCAGGCAGACCAGCCCGGCAACCCACGCATAACGCCTGACACCCTCGGTCGCCACCAGCCAGCTCAGCACAATGAACGGCAACAGATTGCTGAGCAAGTGCTGAATCGACCCATGCAGAAAAGGGGCAAACACAATGCCGCGCAACCCGGTGAGGCTGCGCGGCATGATACCGAAATGGACCAGACTGTTGCCGGTGATCGAGTTGATTGCCTGTACCGCAATCAACACGGCCGACAGGACGAGGATGACCTTGAGTCGTCGGGAAAACGCCATTAACCACCCTCGCCTGCCTTGTTGCAGCGCTTACTGAGCCGGCGTCTGATTTTTGGCTTTCAGGCGCGCCAGAACATCTTGCGCACCGCCGCTTTTGGCACCGATTCCGGCATCCTGCAGACGACGCTCCAGATCGCTGCCGCTGGACTGGCTGGCCAGTTCTTCAGCGGCTTCGAGCTTGGCGTCCTGTTCATCCTGGCGCTGCTTGAGGCGCGCCAGCGAGCCGACTGCAGTTTCCACGGCGCCACTGGCACCACCGGTTGCGGTGGCCGTCGCGACGCGGGCCTTTTGTACAGTTTCACGGGCCTTGGCCATCTCGACCTGCTGCTTGAGGCTCTTGATTCGCGACTCGGCCTTGATCACCTGATCCTGCAGCAGGTTGACCTGCTTGCTGAACTGGTCGGCAAGCTCCTGCTCCTGATCACGCAAGGCTTCGATTTCGGCGATCTTGTTCGCGCATTCTACGGCCAGCGCTTCTTCACCCTTGTTCAGGGCCTGCATGGCGCGACCTTCCCAGTTGGCGATGCTGGTGGCGTGCTCTTCAAGGCGCTGTGCCGAGAGTTTGTGCTTGGCCTTGATAGTAATCAGCCCGTCGCGGGCCTTGACCAGCGCGTTCTCGGCGTCACGGATTTCCTGGTCCAGAATACGGATGGCGTTGGCGTCGGCAATCGACTCGCCCACTTCGGAAGCGCCGCCACGAACAGCGGTCACCAGTTTTTTCCAGATACTTGTAGTCATGAATGTTCTCCGCCTGACAGCGCTGTTCAGTAGATGAAATGATCTTCAAAAGCATCGGCCGCGCGAATGACGTTGTCCGCGAGGGTGAGGATTTCCTGCACCACGACCGTGAGCGACGATGCCGCACTCAATGCGCCGAACAGGCAGTAGACTTCCTGACCGCCGCCCAGCTTTTCGATGCCGACCGACGACAACGGAAACAGATCGCGGCTGCGCAGGACAACATCGTTGAACACTTGTACGTTCTTGATCTTGTTCACTTCGATCAAGGTCGCATCGGCGAGAATCTGCTCGCCTTCCACGGCGATGTAGATCGGCAGGTCGCCGTAGTCGGCCATGGTCAGCCTGATCCCCGAGGCATCGCCCTCGGTCACGTCGAGCTCGATCTTGCCGTTCGTCACCAGTTCCAGTTCGCTGAGGGCCTTCTGCAGAGAGCTGATGGTCCAGTGGGTATTCTCGGTCATGAAGTCCTCCAGTTTTATTCTGTCGCCCAAAAAGGGCTGTCTTAAGGCTTTTTCGATACCCCGCAGGGCATCGACATTTTCCGGCCGGATCCAGAATTCGCGCTTCACCAGCCCCGCCTCCTTGAGCCGCAGGCGCATTTCACGCATGTAATCGGTGGAGCTCTTGGAAACCTTGGCCGGGACCGCTGCGTTGTCGCCCTGGGTTTTACGAGGCATTGGCGCTCCCCTCTGCTGCTGGCCGTGGATCAGGTGAGCAACGTAGCAGATGTTTCTAAAGATAGATATGCATCACATGTGAGATTTTTCGAGCCGCGACAATTCTCGTTCCCACGCTCCGCGTGGTAATGCATTTCGTGACGCTCTGCGTCACATCAAAACCCGACCGGCGACGCACAGTTCGCATAAAAAAAGCGCTGTCCGCAGCAGCGGACAGCGCCTTTGTCACAAGTGCCTGTCAGGCACTGGGCAACCCTTATTCAGCCAGGCTTTTGCTTACTACTTCATACACGTCCGCCGACAGTTTGCCGGAGGCGAGGATGCGTTCCAGCTCGGCTTTCATCAGCGCCTGACGAGCGCTGTTGTATTTGCGCCAGCGGGTCAGTGGTGCCAATTGACGAGAGGCGATCTGTGGGTTCAGCGCGTTCAGTTCGATGACCAGGTCCGCCAGGAAACGATAGCCGGAGCCATCTGCCGCGTGGAAGTTGACCAGGTTCTGCCCGGCGAAGGCACCGATCAAGGCGCGCACCTTGTTCGGGTTCCTGATGCTGAAGGCCGGGTGTTTCATCAGTTCCTGCACACGCTGCAGGCCGCCCGGCAGAGTGCTCGCTGCCTGGACGCTGAACCACTGATCCATGACCAGCGCATTGCTCTTGAAGTTCTCGGCAAACACGGCGAGCGCCTTGTCACGCTCCGCAGTGAACGGCGAGTTGACCAGCACGGCCAGCGCGGTGAGGCGCTCGGTCATGTTGTCGCTGGTGTCGAACTGATCGATAGTGGCTGCCAGTACCTCCGGCTTGCCGCTGAGCATCAGGTACGACAACGCGATGTTCTGCAGCGCACGACGGGCGAAGTGCGCGGCCTCGGCAACATAAGGCGTGACCTTCGACACTTCACGGTTGGCCTGATAGCGCGCCAGCAGCCCGTCGAACAACCCCTCTGCCAACTGCTGACGGGCAAACTCGCGAGCAGCGTGAATGGCATCGACATCGGCCACTTCGCTGATTTCGGCCAGATAGGCTTCGCCCGGCAACGAAAGCATTTCCGCGACCATCGCCTGATCCAGGCCATCATCCGCCAGCACGGTGCCCAGTGCAGTGATCAGACGCTGATCCATGACCAGTGGCTGGCCTTGCTGATGCTGGCCGATCAGTTCCTGCAATACCTGAACCGACAACTGCTGCCCGGCATCCCAGCGATTGAAACCGTCGCTGTCGTGCTGCATCAGGAACATCAGTTGATCGCGGTCATACGGGAAGCTCAGCTTGACCGGTGCAGAGAAGCCGCGCAGCAGCGAAGGCAGCGGCTTTTCGGCGACATCGACGAAGGTGAACGTCTGCTCGGCTTCGGTAACCGACAACACCCGCGTGGTGCCGGTCGCCGCTGTTTCGTTCGCCAGACGCAGGGCAATCTCGCCGCCCTTGCTGTCCAGCAGCCCCAGTTCGACCGGGATCACGAACGGTTGCTTCTGATCGCCAGGCTGGCCTGGTGTGGTCGGGCAGCTCTGGCGGAAGGTCAGGCTGTAGGTCTTGGCCGCAGCGTCGTACGACTCGCTGACCGCCAGACGCGGCGTGCCCGCCTGGCTATACCAGCGCTTGAACTGGGTCAGATCGACGCCATTGGCGTCTTCCATGGCTTTGATGAAGTCGTCGCAGGTCACGGCCTGGCCATCGTGGCGCTCGAAATACAGATCACTGCCCTTGCGGAAGCCTGCAGCCCCCAGCAGGGTGTGAAGCATGCCGACCACTTCCGAGCCCTTTTCGTACACGGTCAAGGTGTAGAAGTTGGAGATTTCGATGAAGCTGTCCGGGCGCACGGCGTGCGCCATCGGGCCTGCGTCTTCGGCGAACTGGTGGGTACGCAGGTAGGCAACGTCCTGAATACGCTTGACCGTGGCCGAGTTCATGTCGGCCGAGAAACCGGCGTCGCGGTACACCGTGAAGCCTTCCTTGAGCGAAAGCTGGAACCAGTCACGGCAGGTCACGCGGTTGCCCGACCAGTTGTGGAAGTATTCGTGGGCGACGATCGCTTCGACACGCTGGTGTGCCGCGTCGGTCGCCGTCTCGGCACGCGCCAGCACGGCACTGGAGTTGAAGATATTGAGGCCCTTGTTTTCCATCGCGCCCATGTTGAAGTCGTTGACCGCGACAATCATGAAGATGTCCAGGTCGTACTCGCGACCGTAGGTCTCTTCGTCCCAACGCATGGACTTTTTCAGACTGGTCATGGCGTGCTGGCACTTGTCGATGTTTTCCGGCTCGACATAAATGCGCAGGATCACTTCCCGCTGGCTCTTGGTTGTGAATGTGTCTTCGATGCACCACAGATCACCGGCCACCAGCGCAAACAGATAGGCCGGTTTCATGAACGGGTCTTCCCACGTCGCCCAGTGCCGGCCACCCTCTTCTTCGCCACTGGCCACCGGGTTGCCGTTGGACAGCAGGATCGGGAAGCCCTGCTTGTCGGCGCTGACGGTGGTGGTGAACTTGCTCATCACGTCAGGACGGTCGAGGTAATAGGTAATCTTGCGAAAGCCTTCGGCCTCGCACTGGGTGCAGAACATGCCGCTGGACTTGTACAACCCTTCCAGCGCGGTGTTGGATTCCGGATGGATGCGTACGGTGCTGTCGACCGTAAAGCTGTCAGCCTGTGGGTGCAGGGTCAGGTGGTCGTCGGTCAGCTGATAATCCGTGGCGCTCAGCTCGACATCGCTCAGCTTGACCGAAACCAGTTCCAGGTGCTGGCCGTCCAGCACCAGCGGTGGCAGGCCTGCGCCACGCTCGGGGTTGCGGCGCATGACCAGCTGCGCGTGGACCAGCGAGTGGTCGTCGAACAGTTCGAAGGTCAGGTTCGTCTCATCGATGAGGTACTCGGGAGCCTGGTAATCCTTCAGGTAGATCATTTTCGGTTGTTCGGTGCGCATGCTGGAATCCTTCTACTGATGCACGGCCAGCTGATAGGCCGTGTATTTGCGAATATTGATCACGCCGGTGTCGAAAATCAGGTATTGGCCCTTGATCCCCAGCAGCGTGCCTTCGGCAATCGGGTTCTTGTCCAGATTGAAGCTGACAATCTTGGTCGGATACGCCTCGACCGGGTAACGAAACTCGACAGGCTCGGCGTCATGTAGCAATTGGATGGCCTGCAGCCCGAATCGTTCTTGCAATCCCAGCAGCCCTGCGCCGCAACTGTCGAACAGCTCCTGGCGAATGGCCTTGAGGTCAACGGGTTGAGCATCGCCCTTGAGCAGGGCACGCCAGTTGGTACGATCAGCCACCTGGCTGCGCAGCAGGTCTTCGACGAAGCCGGACTGTTGACGGGTTGCCACGCGCAGGATCGGCAGTGCCTGGCTTGCACCCTGGTCCAGCCAGCGGGTCGGCAACTGCGTAGAGCGGGTAATACCGACCTTCACGCCTGACGAGTTGGCCAGGTACACGATGTGATCGGTCATGCAGAACTGCTCGCCCCACGCCGGATCACGGCAAGTGCCCTGATCGTGATGGCATTTTTCCGGGCTCATGATGCACAGGTCGCACTGCGCCAGCTTGAGCATGCACGGGTAGCAGTAACCCTGGCTGTAGCTGGACTTGGTCTTGCGCCCGCAATGACTGCAATGAATGGCGCCGAGAAACTCCAGACGCAGCGTCTTGCCGATCAGCGGGTTGACCGCTATCTCGGTCTCGCCGAGGCGAAAAGCGTATTGCACACACGACGTGTCATCCTGACGCGCCGACATTTTGTTGACTGCTCCGCGACCAATTTCGATCAATGAATAGCATCCGATTTGAACAGGATATTGGGCACTGGTGCCGATTTGGAGGCGCATTCCTGCGGCCCCATGTAGCCAGTGCGCTGGTCTTCCGGCAGGTTCTGCACTTCCCAGGCGATCAGCGCCTGCAGGGACAGCTCCCGCTGCTCCTGAGTGAGCTTGCGACCGTCGGACCATTTGCCGATTTCCACAGCCAGTTTCAGGCTCTCGTAGATATCCGGGGTGATGTTTTCGATCATTTCTATAAAAGACGACATGGCGCACTCCAGAAAATAGCGGGTAATTCTAGGCCTTGCGGCGCGCAATCGCACCACCCAGCAGCCCGGTGACACAACCGATGATCAGCCCGCCGACATGCGCACCGTTGGCGATTTCGCCGAAGCCGAGCATGCTCACCAGCCCGGACAGGCACAACGCCAGCCAGACCAGCATCATGATCAACACCCCGCGCGGCAGGCGATAGACCGGATTGGGCGCCAGCATCTGGAAAATCCAGCAATGCCCGAGCAGGCCATACAGCACGCCGGACAGTCCGCCAAACAGGCTGGGGCCGCTGAACAGGTATTGCACGTAATTTGAAACCGAAGAGAACAGCAGGGTCAGCAACAGCAGCGACAGGCTGCCCTGGCGAATTTCAATCCGCCGCCCCAGCTCCCAGAACCACATGCCGTTCATGGCCAGATGCAGGATGCCGAAGTGGATGAGCATGGGCGAGATGATCCGCCACCACTGCCCGGACGCCAGGCTTTCGGACAACGGCAGAAACGTTGCGTACTCGCCATGGATGCGGAAATCCTGAAAGGTCAGCCAGCGGACGGCTTCGAGGTTATCACCCAGCAGCGTCATGCCGGCCACCAGCAAGGTGACCAGCAACACCAGGGCCGTCACCGGGCTGTTGCGTAACTGCTCGATCAGGCCGGGCGGCTTGTAGGTCGAGCTCCCGATGTCTTGCGCCAGCTGAACGTGCTCGTCGCCTTCGGGGAAGCGCGTGTACAACTCGCGCACTTCCTCGACCAGTCGCGGCGCGTCCGGCACCCACAGGACCTGCTCGCCAGCCTCTTCACTGACCCGATGAGGAATCTGCAAGCGCAGCAATAGCCTGACAAAACCGCTCAGGTCGGTGGTCAGCGGCAAACGCAGGACAGCGACAGGACTCATTCTCAAACCTCGGGACGCTGCACGTCGACCCAGACGAATTTGTCCGGATCGATCTGTGTTTCCTGGTCCAGCCGATAGGCGACCAGCTTGCCGTAGAGTACGGCGCTGTAATCCAGACAGGCCAGGTTCGGCCGGATAGGCGCAGGGATGCCGCTGCGCCAGTAATGACCGACAAACAGCAGCGGCTCATTGATGCCGTAGCGCAGCAAGGCGTTCTTCTCCGACGTGGACAGCGGCGTCTTGGCGACCCCTTCGGGCAACGCGTCGGGCTGAAAGACTACGTCGCCATAGGTCTGCGGGTCATCCTCCCAGAACTTGGTGCGGAAGAATTCGCGGGTCAGTCCATCACCGCCAGTCAGGGTCAGGCCGTGCGGCAGACGCATGTCGGTGCCACGCAGCAGACGGTTGAAGACATTACTGGCGAAGCTGCCGGGCACCGCCGACGCCTGGACAAAATGCTTGTCGATACACCCTGTGCCATGCAGGCCACGCAATGGATCGATCAGCGTCGCATCCCAGCAGGCGTGCACGACCCTGAAGCGACCGGCATCGAGGTACAGCGGTAATTCGTAGAACCAGTTGACGAACTCGCTCCACTCATCAGGATACTGCTCGAACTGCGCCAGGGTCTCGCCGATCAACCGCGCATGACGCGGGGTGTGCTCGCGCACGAACTGGTGACCGCTTTCGGACAGGGCCGGTGTCACCCAGCCCAGCGCGTTGAACTCATGGTTGCCCATGATGCACAGCGCCTGACCGGCCTGAACCATGTCGCGGACGATGTGCAGCGATTCGCGAATACGCGGGCCGCGGTCGATGATGTCGCCGAGGAAAATGACGATGCGCTCGGGATGGCGCCACACGCCGGCCTGCAGACGGTAACCGAGAAGCTCCAGCAAGTGCTCGAGGGTATGGGCACACCCGTGCACGTCACCGATCAGATCATAGCCACGCGCCGGATCGAGCATTAATCGCCCCCGCCGCCGAGCTTGCTGCCCCAGCCGAGCTTGGTGCGGCAGACCTCGTAATAATTGTGATCCAACGGGTGGATCAGACGCAGTTTCTGCGGTTTCTTGCTGACCGTAATGGTGTCACCCGGCGCACAGGTGAAGTGATTCTGACCGTCGCACGACACTTGCGGGTAAATGGTCATGTCCTTGGACACCACGATTTTCAGCTCGCTGTTGCCGTCGACCACGATAGGCCGCCCGGAGAGCGTGTGCGGGTACATCGGCACGATGACGATGGCGTCGAGCTTGGGGTGCATGATCGGCCCGCCTGCCGACAGCGCATAGGCCGTCGACCCGGTAGGCGTGGCGACGATCAGGCCGTCGGCCTTCTGACTGCACACGAACTGCCCGTCAATGTAGATCTCGAACTCGATCATGCGCGTGGACTTACCGGGATGCAGCACCACGTCGTTGAGCGCATCGCCCTGGCCGATGGCCTCGCCGTGGCGACGCACTTCGGCCTGGAGCAGGAAGCGGTTTTCAACCAGGTAATGCCCATCGAGCACTTCGGCGCATTTGACCTCCAGCTCGTCGGGGCGTATGTCAGTCAGAAAGCCCAGGCTGCCACGGTTGATGCCCAGCACCGGAACGTTATGCCGGGCCAGTGCCCGCGCCGCACCCAGCAGACTGCCGTCGCCGCCGACCACAATAACCATGTCGCAGACCTCGCCGAGCATCTTGCGCGATGAGGTCTGCAGGCCATGACCGGGCAGGACCTCGGCGATCGTCTCTTCGAGAATGACGTGCAGATGGCGATCCAGCAGGAATCTCTTGAGTCGGCGAACGGTCTCGAGCACCTGAACACTGCCCAGGCGACCGATGATGCCGATATTGCGAAATTGCTCCATGAGGCTCCTGCTGCGGGTTCGATACGACTTGAAAAACGTGATTATGGGCGAAAGGGCCTGACAGCAGCAAACCGGGGTGTAAAAAGCACGTCGCGGACCTTGCGGGCTTTTGCACGGGTGGCGGAACGCAAGCCGGAGCCTAGCGGGTCAACGCGGTGGTTTCATCGTACTCCGGACTCATGCTGCCGGGTTGAAGAATGCCTATCTGCGCACCTCGCCAGAATGCCCGGTCCTTGCCGCCGCGCTTGGCCTGATACAAATTGATGTCGGCGGTCTTGAGCACTGCCGAGCTGTCCGCTGCCGCCGGGATGTCTGCCAGCCCGGCACTGCAGGTCAGCGGGCTCACAGCGGATGACTTCCTGATGCAGTCCAGCAGGCTCAGCACATAATCCCGAGCGTCATCTTCACTGCACATTGGCAGGATCACGCCGAACTCCTCTCCGCCCATTCGCCCAAAGGCAAGACTGCCCACGGTCTTTTGCAGACAGCCAGCCATCACGCGAAGCGCCTGATCACCGGCGTCGTGGCCGAATTGATCATTGATCGTTTTGAAGTCATCAATGTCGAGCATCAGAAAATAACCCGCGGAGTTATTCAGCACATGATTATCCAGTGCCTGCATCAGTGCACGGCGATTCAATATAGCGGTCAGGTCATCGGTCAGCGACAGTTCACGAAACTGATGTTCCAGACTCAATACGGTACGAAGTGTGCGCGTGTAAGTGTGATTCATCACACTGCCCAGACTGACCGACGTGATAAAGAACAGTGTCATGAACACAGTCGCAACACTGTCGGTATCGACCCCCTGGGCGGGAGAGAGAATACACCAGGCGAGTACCGCCACCAGAAGATAATCCCGGGTATACACCACTAACAATGTCGAACACAGGATAATCATCACGGCGACCGAGAGTGACCAGTTGATGTCCGTCCCGGTGCGTAAATGTCCCGCCCTTGAAAAGCACAGTGCCACAATGATCACGAATGCCATGCCCACACAGCGCCAGACCCTGAAGTCGACCGCCCGGTATTGCAATGCGCACGCCCCCAGCAGGCCAAGGGTCAGCAGCATTTCCGGCGGACCGAATTGCAGATATGGCGTGACCGAGAGAACAATCAGCCAACACACGATGGCA
The DNA here is from genome assembly GCF_900103225.1 of Pseudomonas congelans. GTDB lineage: Bacteria > Pseudomonadota > Gammaproteobacteria > Pseudomonadales > Pseudomonadaceae > Aquipseudomonas > Aquipseudomonas congelans. The sequence continues at coordinate 172,683 of NZ_FNJH01000008.1, forward strand.
ATACATTGCACACGCGCAATGGCGGGTGAGAGCAGCTGTTTTATCCGGGTCTGCATGTCACCGTTCATAGAAAACTCCAGGCATCCGATTTGCCGAGTCGAATATCCGCCGCCTGAAGACTACCTATATTAAGCAGCCCAAGAGTCGACCGACTGATTGAATGACATTCACCACCAGGTGACCATCATTGAGACACACCGGGCAATGAACATCATTGACCGGCGCCTGAACTGTTTGACGCAAACAATATACTGGATATGAATGACAGTTTGCACAAAGAGAAGGCGCCTAATAACTCTCAATAACGTTTCTTTATTCAATGAACATCTTGTCGCACGTCGTACGTCATATGCTGTCTGCGAAGCAGAAACTCCGGCGCGAGCGGGCCGCTTGCCGAACACACTGTCTGTCGGCGGCGACTCACGCTATCCTCGGCGCATGACTCTATTCCCCGGCCTGATCGATCTCCCCCGCCAATTGCGGCATTCCGAAGTGCGCGACCTTGCCTGGGTGATCCTCGCGCCGCCCATGCTTGAAACCGCACCCTGGCCGCAGCGCCACCCACTGGCGGGCAGCGACTGGGTAAAGGCCCCACAGCAACTGGCGGATTTTCTCTGGCAACTGGACCGCGACAGCCGCCCGCTGGAAGACTGGCTGGCGCAGGCCACCACGCGAAGACTGGGCCGCTATTACGAACGGCTCTGGCAATTCGCCGTGCAACATGCGCCGGGGGTGGAAATAATCGCAGCCAACCTGCCGATCAGGCTTGGCAGCCAGACCCTGGGCGAGCTGGACATGCTGCTGCGTGATGCTGAAGGCGTGCACCACGTCGAACTGGCGATCAAGCTCTACCTGGGGCCGCAGGACGGCGATGGCAGCGATCCGGCGCACTGGCTGGGGCCTGGCTGTCAGGATCGGCTGGACCGCAAGCTGGCCCATCTGAGCCAGCATCAGTTGCCGATGTCCGCGCGCCCGGAAAGCCGTGCGACGCTTGAAGCGCTGGGCGTCGAAGCGTTCAGTGCGCGGTTGTGGCTGGGCGGCTACCTGTTGTATCCGTGGCCGGGCTCATGCCAATCCCCTGCCGGCGTTCATCCGCAGCACCTCAAGGGGCTCTGGCTGCATCAGCGTGACTGGAGGTCGTTCCTGGCGCAAAGCCAGCCTGGACGCTGGCAGCCCCTGCCGCGCCATGCCTGGCTGGCGCCGGCACTCTACAACCAGGCGTGGAGCGATCAGCAGTTGCAAGACTGGCTGAATGAACTCGATCCGCTGGCCCCGGCGCAGCTATTGGTGCGCCTCAGGGAGAATGCCGAGGGCCACTGGGAGGAAGCCGAGCGACTGTTTCTGGTGTCGGACATGTGGCCGAATCTGGCCGACACCAGTCATCCGCTCAACTCAATCGCAATGCCAGCGCAGCCAGTGTGACCAGCAGCACAGGCACGGTCAGCACGATACCGACCTTGAAGTAATAGCCCCAACTGATGGTGATGCCCTTGCGCTGCAGCACATGCAGCCAGAGCAGCGTGGCCAGACTGCCGATAGGCGTGATTTTCGGGCCGAGGTCGCTGCCGATCACGTTGGCGTAGATCATCGCTTCCTGGATGGCGCCGCTGGCATGACTTGCGTCGATGGACAGCAGCCCGATGAGTACCGTGGGCATGTTGTTCATGATCGAAGACAGGAACGCAGTCATCAGGCCGGTGCCCATCGCCGCGCCCCAGATGCCATAGCCCGCGAACCAGTCCAGCAAGCTGGCCAGGTAATCGGTCAGCCCGGCGTTACGCAGGCCATAGACCACCAGGTACATACCCAGCGAAAAGACCACGATGTGCCACGGCGCTTCTTTCATCACCTTGCTGGTCTTGATGGTATGCCCTTTGGCGGCGATGCCCAGCAGCAGCACTGCGCACACCGACGAGATCGCACTGATCGGGATGCCCAGCGGCTCAAGGGCAAAACAACCCACCAGCAGAATCAGCAGCACCGCCCAACCGGCCAGAAACGTGGCGCGGTCATGGATAACCGTTTCCGGCTTGTCCAGATGCTCGGGCTCGAACTCGGCGGGAATGTCCCGACGGAAGTACCACATCAGCACGGCCAGGGTGGCGGCGACACTGGCCAGATTCACCGGCACCATGACGGCTGCATAACGGTTGAAACCGATCTTGAAGTAATCCGCCGAGACGATGTTCACCAGGTTCGAGACCACCAGCGGCAGGCTGGCCGTATCGGCGATGAAACCGGCCGCCATGACGAATGCCAGCGTCGAGGCAGGCGAAAAGCGCAATGCGAGCATCATGGCAATGACGATCGGGGTGAGGATCAGCACTGCACCATCGTTGGCGAACAAGGCCGACACCAGCGCACCGAACAGCACGAATAGGGCAAACAGACGGCGTCCGTTACCCTTACCCCAGCGCGCCACATGCAGCGCTGCCCAGGCAAAGAAACCGGCCTCATCGAGCAGCAGCGTAATGATGATCAGCGAAATGAACGTCGCCGTGGCATTCCAGATGATGCCCCACACCACAGCGATATCACTGAAGTGCACGACGCCTGTCAGCAACGCCAGTATTGCCCCCAGTACGGCACTCCAGCCTACGCCCAGACCCTTGGGTTGCCAGATGACCAGCGTGATGGTGAACAGGAAAATCAGCGTTGCTATCAGCATTATTTGGTCCGAGGCAGAAGAATCGCGAGGATGCCGAGCAGCGGCAGGTACGAGCACAGCGTGTAGACGAACAGGATGCCGTGGCTGTCGGCCAGATAGCCGAGCAAGGCAGCGCCGATGCCGCCGAAGCCGAACATCAGGCCGAAGAACAGCCCGGCAATCATGCCCACGTTGCCAGGCACCAGCTCCTGGGCGTAGACCACGATGGCGGAAAAGGCCGAGGCCAGGACAAAGCCAATGATCACACTGAGTACGCTGGTCCAGAACAGATCCGCATAGGGCAGCGCCAGGGTGAATGGCGCAGCGCCAAGAATCGAGAACCAGATCACCGCCTTGCGGCCAATGCGGTCACCGATCGGCCCGCCGAAAAAGGTCCCCGCCGCCACGGCGCCCAGAAACAGGAACAGGTGCAGCTGCGAGCTGGCGACCGACAGGCCAAATTTCTCGATCAGGTAGAAGGTGAAATAGCTGGTCAGGCTGGTCATGTAGAAAAACTTGGAAAACACCAGAAACGCCAGCACTGCCAACGAGGCAATCACGCGCTTTCTGGACAGACCATGAGTGGCAGCCTGACCAGCCTTGAGCTTGAACAGGTTGAGGTGTGCGCGATACCAGCGGCTGATTGCATACAGCAGCCCCAGCGAGAACAACGCAAACAGCCCGATCCAGGCGACATTGCCCTGGCCGAACGGGATGATGATCGCCGCGGCCAGCAACGGTCCGAACGCAGTGCCTGTGTTGCCACCGACCTGAAAGGTCGATTGCGCAAGCCCGTAGCGACCACCTGAGGCCAGTCGCGCGATACGCGAGGCTTCCGGGTGGAACGTTGACGAGCCGATGCCGATCAATGCGGCGGCCAGCAGAATCAAGGGGAAGCTGCCGACCAGCGACATCATCACGATACCGATCAGCGTGCAGATCGATCCGACGGGCAGTACCAGCGGGTTGGGATGGCGGTCAGTGTAATAACCGACCCAGGGCTGCAGCAGCGAGGCTGTGATCTGAAATGTCAGGGTAATCAGGCCGATCTGGGTGAAGCTCAGGTCGTAGCTGGCCTTGAGCATCGGGTAGATCGACGGAAGGATGGCCTGAATCAGGTCATTGACCAGGTGCGCGAGGGCGACGGCACCGATGATGCGCATCACCAGCGGGCTGGTTTGAGGGGTGGTCGAGGCCTTCGCCGTCACGGGCGGAGCACTGGTCGCCATGGTATTCATCCGTAAAAGGGTTCGCGGTTCGCCCGGCACAGATGATTACAAGATGTGTCACGTGTACCAGGGCGCGCCAATGTGCCATTTTTCGGGGCGACTGTGCCACGTTTTGTTGCGTTTTTGCTGACGGGTAGGCAAGTGTTCTGCCGGGCATGGCTTTTCCTGTGTTCGGCTGGTGCGCCGATGCTGCGCATTGGCATGCAGTTCATGAGGCTCGGCGTCACAAACTCTGCGCTGCGCCACCTGTTCAAGACCGGACGCGGAGCGTCCAGAACTGCATGCCCACGCAGAGCATGGGCACGATAGGTGTTCTCAGGAGCACCTCTCGTTCCTCACGCTCCGCGTGGGAATGCAGTTCGTGACGCTCTGCGTCACACAGCGGTTCTGCAATGTCAGGTGGATTGGTGTTTGGCTCAGGTCACCTTTGCGCCCTTACGGCGCCTTACTTTGAGGGACCAAAGTAAGCAAAGTCCCCGCTCCTGTTTCCGGCCCTTGTCCTCAGGCAATTGACCCCACCACCGGCTCTTCGCCTGTAGCGGGTACATCATGCAGCGAGATTTTCGAGGTTTCCGGCAGGGCCATGCCGCCGGCCATTGCCAGTGCTGCCACGGCGATGAGGTAGAACGCTGGCGACAGGTTGCTGCCGGTCATGCTGATCAGCCAGGTTGCCATCAGCGGCGCGGTGCCGCCGAACAGGGTGTAGGCCATGTTGTAGGTGATCGCCGAGGCGGTGTAGCGGGTACGGGTGGGAAAGGTTTCCGACAACAGTGCGGCTGTTACCACGCCGCATAGTACTGCGCCCACGGCGAGCAGCATGACGCCGATGATCGAGGCGATGAACGAACCGGAGCTGGCCATCAGGAATGATGGAACCACTACGACCATCAACAGAATGCAGGCCGTTGCCATGGTGACCCGGCGCCCTACCCGATCCGAATAGGCACCGGCCAGTGGGCAGAGGGCGGCGGCAAAGGCCAGAGCGATCAACGAAACCAGCAGCGCCGTTGCCCTGCTCAGTCCACCGGCCACTTGCAGGTAGGTCGCGAAATAGGTGGTGAACATGTAGAACGACAACGCCGTCAATGACACGAATGCGCCCAGACAGCACATCGCCGCTGCGTGGTGGCGCAAGGTGTCCTTGAGCGGCGAGTGAGCGACGGCATGTTCTTCAGCGACTGCCTGAAACGCCGGGGTTTCATTGAGCTTCCAGCGCAGGTACAGCCCGACCAGCCCCAGCGGTGCAGCAATCAGAAACGGCAGACGCCAGCCCCAGTTGCCCATGGCCTCGGTCGACAGAAACGACTCCAGCGCGTAGGCCACCACTGCGGCGGCAGCGAATGCGGAGAACGTCGAGACCGGAACGAAACTGCCGTACCAGGCACGTTGCGTGCGCGGGGCATGCTCCATGAGGTAGGCGCAGGCACCGGCATACTCCCCGCCGGCCGAGAAACCCTGCGCACAGCGAATGATGGTCAGCAGAACCGGCGCCATCACGCCGATCGCGGCATAGGTCGGTAACAGGCCGATCAGCGTGGTGGCACCGGCCATCAGCAGGATAGTCATCGCCAGGGTTTTCTTGCGCCCGATACGGTCACCCAGCATGCCGAAGAAAACTCCGCCCAGCGGTCGAAATGCGAAGGCCACGGCGAACACGGCGAAGGTTTTCAGCAACGCCGCACTGCTGTCGCCGCTGGGAAAAAACTGCAGTGCGATCGTCGTCGCCAGAAAGCCATACACAGCAAAATCGAACCACTCGACAAAGTTGCCGATGGCCGCAGCGACGATGACTTTTTTCAGCGTGGCAGGATCGACTTGCTCTACGGTAGTAGTTGTCATGGCTGACCTCGGCGTCTTGATCTGGAACGGATCGATTATCGAGACAGCGAACCGGATGCCCCGCTCCAGGAGTGTCATCCACGTAGTCATGGCCGACGCCTCGCCATTGATCTGCGCAGAATTCATGCCAACGGCTCTGCTACGTGGTTTACAGGCCCATCGCGCGCCGTCCCTGAAGGCCTCCGGTGTGGACGAAGACCAGGCGGGTGCCGGGCTCGAAACGACCGGCCAGCACCTCATCATGCAGGGCCAGCAAAGCCTTGCCGGTGTACAGGGGTTCCAGAGGTACGCCGCTCTGCGCCTCACTGTCGGCAATGAAACCGAGCAGCGCCGCGTCGGCTCTGGCGAAACCGCCGCGGCTGGCATCGAACAAAACACAGGTCGGTGGCAGGCAATGCGCGACATCGGCCTGCGCGCCAGCCGCCTCATTCAGCACAGCCATGATGTTTTGCGCGATCCCATGATCCTCGGGCACAGCCATCGCCCCATAAACCGGGCGAGCGCCCGCCTCTGCCAACAGCAAGCCGGCAAGCGTGGTGCCGGTGCCTGCAGCCAGCCACCATCCGTGATAATCGTCCCAGCCAAGATGCGCGAGCTGCTCGTCGAGCATTGTCCGCAACCGACCGCAACCCGACGCACCGGCAAGCCCGCCACCGCCTTCGGCAATCGGATAAAGACCTGGATAGCGGGCCTGCCAGGGCGACCAGAAGCCCGCAGCATGTCGCTGACGATAACCGGCGTAACCCAGCCAGTGCAGTTGCATGCCGAAAGCCTGCAGATCGAGCACCGTCGGCGTCTGCTGAGCATGACCGCGCAACAGGCCGACTGTCGGGAAACCGAAACGCTTGCCTGCAGCAGCCAGGGCATGCAGATGATTGGAGTGCGCACCGCCGAGGCTGATCAATCCCTCGGCACCCGCGTCGACAGCCAGGCTCAGGTGCTCGCTGAGTTTGAACCATTTGTTGCCGCTGATCAGCGCGTCTATAAGGTCCAGGCGCAGAATGGCAACCTCGACCCCGGCCTCTTGCAGCCAGGGCAGGTTCAAGCGTTCGAGGGGAGCAGTAGGTTGCCAGCCGAGGGCGTCGAGCATCATGCGCCGCAGTTTACAGACAAGCCGTTTCAGGGTCTTCGCCGATCAGCGGGCTGCGTCGCGAAGCCCTTGATCAGGCATTGTCTGTCACAGGGTGGCGGCCAGGCGTGAGCCCTGGTCTATGGCGCGTTTGGCGTCCAGCTCGGCGGCCACATCCGCGCCGCCGATCAGGTGCACGCTTTGCCCGGCGTTTAGCAGGTCGTCATACAGTTCGCGCAACGGGTCCTGCCCGGCACAGATCACTACGTTATCCACCGCCAGCAGCTGTTCTTCGCCGTCTTCGCCGATGCGAATATGCAGCCCTGCATCGTCGATTTTCAGGTACTGCACAGCATTGAGCATCTGCACCTGTTTGTTCTTGAGCCCCGTGCGGTGAATCCAGCCGGTGGTCTTGCCCAGGCCGTCGCCGACCTTGGAACTCTTGCGCTGCAACAGAAACACCTGACGTGCCGGCGCGTGGACTTCGGGTTTGACCCCGGCGACACCGCCGCGAGCCTGCAACGTCGTATCGATACCCCACTCTTTCCAGAAAGCCTCGCGATCCAGGCTGGTGGCCACGCCCTGATGCACGAGAAATTCCGATACATCGAAACCGATGCCACCCGCGCCAATCACCGCCACCCGGCGCCCGACGGGCTTGCGCTGCAATATGACGTCCAGATAGCTCAACACCATGGGGTTATCGATGCCGGGAATGGCCGGTGTGCGCGGAGCGATGCCGGTCGCCAGAATCACCTCGTCAAAGCCTGCGCCCAGCAAGTCTGCAGCGGTTACCCGATTACCGAGACGCAGCTGAACACCGGTCTCCTGCACTTTGTTACGGAAGTAGCGCAGGGTTTCGGCGAACTCCTCCTTGCCCGGCACACGCTTGGCGATATTGAACTGACCGCCGATTTCGCTGGCCGAATCGAACAGCGTCACCTCATGCCCGCGCTGTGCGGCAACGGTTGCAGCAGCCAGACCGGCAGGACCGGCGCCCACTACGGCAATTTTCCTGACCTGCAGGGTGGGCAGGTAATTAAGCTCGGTCTCGTGGCAGGCACGCGGATTGACCAGACAGCTGGTCAGCTTGCCGCCGAAGGTGTGGTCAAGACAGGCCTGATTGCAGCCGATGCAGGTGTTGATGCGTTCGGCATGGCCGGCAGCGGCCTTGTTGACGAACTCGGGATCGGCCAAAAACGGACGAGCCATTGAAACCATGTCCGCATCACCTTCGCTGAGAATGCGCTCGGCAACTTCCGGTGTGTTGATCCGGTTGGTGGTAATCAGCGGGACGCTCACCGAGCCGCGCAGTTTGGCAGTGACCTTGCTGAACGCGGCGCGCGGGACCTTGGTAGCGATGGTCGGAATGCGCGCTTCATGCCAGCCGATGCCAGTGTTGATCAAGGTCGCACCGGCCTGCTCGACTGCCTTGGCCAACGCGACGATCTCTTCCCAACTGCTGCCGCCTTCCACAAGATCGAGCATCGACAGGCGAAAGATGATGATGAACTGCGCCCCGACCGCCTCACGCACGCGCCTGACGATCTCGACCGCCAGACGCATGCGGTTTTCATAGCTGCCGCCCCAGCGGTCGGTCCGGTGGTTGGTATGCGCGGCCAGGAACTGATTGATGAAGTAGCCTTCCGAGCCCATGATTTCGACACCGTCATAACCAGCACTGCGGGCCAGCGTCGAACAGGTCACAAAATCAGCGATCTGCTTTTCGATGCCCTCTTCGTCCAGCTCTCGCGGCGTGAACGGGTTGATCGGTGCCTGAATGGCACTCGGCGCGACTTGCTTGCGGCTGTAGGCATAGCGACCGGCGTGGAGGATCTGCAGGCAGATCTTGCCGCCAGCCTCGTGTACCGCACGCGTCACGATGCGATGGCGATCCGCTTCTTCAGCGTTGGTGAGTTTTGCCGCGCCATCATAGACACCGCCTTCTTCGTTGGGCGCAATGCCGCCGGTGACCATCAGCCCGACCCCGCCACGGGCGCGCTCGGCAAAATAGGTCGCCATGCGCTCGAAGCCACCCGGCCGCTCTTCAAGACCGGTGTGCATCGAGCCCATCAGGGTGCGGTTGCGCAAGGTCGTGAAGCCCAGGTCCAGCGGGGCCAGCAGGTGCGGATAATGAGCAGCAGTCATGGCGAAGCTCCATCGAGTCAATCACGGAATAGCAAGGACCTCTGCGGATCCTCTGGTTCATTTGGCAACAGTAAAGACGCATACCGCCACACACTCAATGACCGAAAGTGACAAGTTATTGATCCAAACGCGCAGCGGCACTTGGCAAGCGCCCGGCGCCGCCCTACCCTAGTCGACAATTTCCCGATGGCCATCATTCGATCTGTTTATGCGCAAACTCTTCGCCATCTGTCTGGTTCTGCTGAGCGTTGCCAGCCTCGTCAGCTACGCGATCTGGACCGGACAACGTCCGGCGGGTCACTACCTGTCCGATCTGCGCATCCGCCTGGCCATCAATGAAGGCCAGCCCGGTGAGCGCGGCAATCTGCTGGGGATCGAGCCCGAGCTGTTCCCCACTGATTATCAGAACCCCGAGCGACTGCACCGCAAGCTCGCCGCTTATCTGCAACAGGCCCGCGACAATGGGCTGATCAATCCGCGCACGGTGGTGGTGCTGCCGGAACATATCGGCACCTGGCTGTTCGCCAGTGGCGAGAAGGATCAGCTCTATCAGGCCGCGACGGTGGATGAAGCCATGGAATGGTTGTCGTGGAGCAATCCGCTGCAATTCATCAAGGCGATGCTCGAGGCCGAAGGCAGGGACCGTCTGGATGACGCCTACCTTCGGATCAAGGCCCGATCAATGGCGCGAGACTATCAGGCGCTGTTTGGCGGCCTGGCCAGAGAGTTTGGCGTCACGCTGGTGGCAGGCTCGATTGTGCTGCCCGATCCCAGCGTTGAAGGCGGTCAACTGAAAGTCGGCAGCGGCGCCCTGTACAACAGCAGCCTGACGTTTGGCAGCGATGGCCTGCCGCTCGGCCAGCCGCAGCGGCAGTTGTACCCGGACCGCTATCAGAAGCGTCATGTGCGCACGGCAAGCGACGCGCCGTTGAATGTGATCGACACCCCGGCCGGGCGTCTGGGTGTGCTGATCGGCAGCGACAGTTGGTACCCGGAGAATTACGCGCGCCTGAACCGTAGCGGCGCACAATTGATTGCGGTGCCGGCCTTTGTGATCGGCAAGGCCGCCTGGTCCGAAGCGTGGCGCAAGCCGCGGCATTCAGACATTGACGTGCCGAACGACAGCCCTAGCGAGGGCGAAGCCTGGCATCAGCTGACGTTGACCGGGCGTGCTCCGCAAAGCACTGCGCAGGCGGGGATCAGTGTGTTCATGCGCGGGCAGTTCTGGAATCAAGGCGTGGCCGGGCAAAGTTTTGCCAGCCACGCAGGACAAACGATCGCCGAGCCGCCGCAGGAAAATGCTGCCGTTGGCGGTGCGCGCCTGATCAACCTCTGGCTTTGACGATGCCGACCCCGACCCTGCGCCTCGGTGATCTGTCGGTGGGTTTCATCCAGAGCCTGACCGATGCAGTCAACAGTTTCGACAGCAGCCCTGACGCACTCCTGGAGCAGTACGGTCTTGACCCCATTCGCCTGAGCCAGGCCGGGGCGCGGCTGTCGATTCCGCGCTACATGCGCCTGGGACATGCAGCCATCCAGCTGACCGGCCAGCCCGGGCTGGGCCTGCGCATGGGCCAGCTCAGTCGTTTCGCGCAGGCCGGCCTGGCCGGTATCACCGCTGCCCAGGCACCCAACGTGCGCGAGGCGGCACGCAACCTGATCCGCTTTGAACCCTTGTACGGCTCCAATTATCGCGGCCAGTCGAGCTTCCACGAGGATGCCGGCGGCGCCTGGATGCGCTTCTATTCAATCAGCCCCTATAACGCTTACAACAGGTTTGTGGTGGACTCGATTTTAGCTGGCTGGCTGGGTCAGCTTTCGACGCTGGCAGGTACAGAACTGCGCGCACAACGCGTCGAGATCGAATTCGAAGCGCCTGACTATGCCGCGCAATACGCCGTATTGAGTGATAACCCGGTGGTGTTTGGCGCGGCGACCAATCAACTGCGCCTGGATCAGAGCAGTCTGGCATTGCGCAACCCGGACCATTGCCCGAGCACCTGGCGGCACCTGTTGCAGTTATGCGAAGGAGAACTGGAGCAACAGACCCGCACCCGCAGCCTGCGTGAACGCATCATTCAATTGCTGGGGCCGCTATTGAACGGCGGAAGTGAACCGGATCTCGAGGAAGTGGCGACGAGGCTCAAGCTGCCGACCTGGACGCTGCGTCGCAAGCTGGCCGAGGAAGGTACCCGCTTTCGCGCAGTGCTCAATGACACGCGGCGCGACCTGGCAATGACTTACATTCGCGACACTGAACTGGCGTTCGGGGAGATCGCCTACCTGCTGGGGTTCGCTTCTGCAGAGGCGTTTCAACGCGCCTTCAAACGCTGGAACGGGCAGACTCCGGGAGAGTTTCGCCGCAGCCAGCGTCAAAGCGCATGAAGCCGTTCACAGTTCGGTAGCGTCGTCGGCAGGCTCTACCGGGTCCAGTTCCGATGCACGGTATTCAAGTAGTTCTTCCTGGTATTCGTCCATTTCTTCGCCCTCTTGGCTGAGTGAGTGGGGGTGATAATCAAAGCTGAAATAACTGACCGCAAGATCAACATTAAAGTGCCAATGTGAAATAAAAATGTTGATTCCTGTCAAACAGACGAAAAAGACCGTGACCGATTCAGCATCCTTGTCGCCTGTGTAGCGGACTGACGCTATTGACTTGCATGCCGGTGTCGACCTAACCTCCAGCCCATGAACCTCATCAAGCACAACCTCGGCCAGATTATTATTACCGTCATTCCAGTCATGGCGGGTTAGCCGACGTTTGCAAAAAACCCGCCCTGGAGGCGGGTTTCTTCTGTCTCCCGGGCAACATTGCCGAATCAGGAGTCAGACATGATCGTAATCCCTCGCTCTATCGCCCTTCTCGCCGCTCTGGACCTGATTATTGATTTGCCTTGCGCATTCGCCCAGTTTCCAGGCGCGACGACGTATAAAGGGGCGACGCGATGAGCCAGGACCCGCACGATCTGCTCAACTATTACGTACGCAAAATCCTCACCTCCCGCGTCTACGACGTCGCCATCGAAACGCCGTTGCAAGGCGCTCGTCAGCTGTCCGAACGGCTGGGCAATCAGGTGCTGCTCAAGCGCGAAGACCTGCAGCCGGTGTTCTCGTTCAAGATTCGCGGCGCGTACAACAAGCTCGCGCAATTGCCCGCAGAGCAGACTGCGCGTGGGGTAGTGACGGCATCAGCGGGCAATCATGCACAGGGCCTGGCGCTGGCGGCGCGTGAGTTGGGGATCAAGGCGACCATCGTCATGCCGCGCACCACGCCGGAGATCAAGGTCGAAGGCGTGCGATCGCGGGGTGCCACTGTGGTGCTGCACGGCGACTCCTTCCCGGAAGCGCTGGCCTACTCGCTGAAGCTGGTCGATGAGCAGGGTTTCGTCTACATCCATCCGTATGACGACCCTGACACCATCGCCGGGCAAGGCACGGTGGCGATGGAGATCCTTCGTCAGCAACCGGGCCAGCTGGATGCGATCTTTGTCCCGGTCGGCGGTGGCGGTCTGATTGCCGGTATCGCGGCCTACGTGAAATACCTGCGCCCGGAGATCAAGGTCATCGGCGTCGAGCCGGACGACTCCAACTGCCTGCAGGCGGCGATGGCCGCCGGCGAACGTGTGGTACTGAGCCAGGTCGGGCTGTTTGCCGATGGCGTGGCGGTGGCGCAGATCGGCCATCACACCTTTGAAGTGTGCCGCCATTATGTCGACGAAGTGATCACCGTCAGCACCGACGAGATTTGCGCGGCGATCAAGGACATCTACGACGACACCCGCTCGATCACCGAGCCGTCCGGCGCGCTGGGCGTGGCCGGGATCAAGAAGTATGTCGAGCAGCGCGGCGTCAGCGGCCAGACGCTGGTGGCGATCGACTCCGGGGCCAACGTCAACTTCGACCGCTTGCGTCACGTGGCCGAACGCGCCGAACTGGGCGAAGGTCGCGAGGCGATCATTGCCGTGACCATTCCCGAACAACCGGGCAGCTTCAAGGCCTTCTGCGAGGCCATCGGCAAGCGGCAGATCACCGAGTTCAACTACCGCTATCACACCGACCGCGAGGCGCACATCTTCGTCGGCGTGCAGACCCATCCCGAGAACGACCCGCGCAGCGCCCTGATTGCCAGCCTGACCGAACAGGGTTTCCCGGTGCTGGACCTGACCGACAACGAACTGGCCAAACTGCACATTCGCCACATGGTCGGCGGGCATGCCGAGCGGGTGAATGATGAAGTGGTGCTGCGCTTCGAGTTCCCGGAGCGACCGGGCGCGCTGTTCAACTTCCTCAACCGCCTGGGCGGGCGCTGGACCATCTCGATGTTCCACTACCGCAACCACGGCGCAGCTGACGGCCGGGTGGTTGCCGGGCTGGTAGTGCCCGAGGAAGAGCGGCATCTGGTCGGCGCTGCGCTGGATGAAATCGGTTACCGGTATTGGGACGAAAGCGAGAATCCGGCGTACCGCTTGTTTCTGGGCTGAGGCCGTGGATACTTCTCGTTCCTCACGCTCCGCGTCACAAGAGGACGCAGAGCGTCCAGACCGGTATGCCCACGCGGAGCATGGGCACGATAG
>NZ_FNJH01000017.1 GCF_900103225.1 Pseudomonas congelans
GAGCGTCCAGAAAGGCATGCAACGCGGAGCGCCGCACGATAGTTGCGATGATCGTTCCTCACGCTCCAGCGTGGGCATGCTGTTCTCGACGCTCTGCGTCGCAAGAGGGCGCGGAGCGTCCGGAAAGGCATGCGACGCGGAGTGCCGCACGATAGTTGCGATTATCGTTTCTCACGCTCCAGCGTGGGAATGCCGTTCGTGACGCTCTGCGTCGCAAAGAGGACGCGGAGCGTCCGGAAAGGCATACGACGCGGAGCGCCGCACGATAGTTGCGATTATCGTTCCTCACGCTCCAGCGTGGGAATGCAGTTCGTGACGCTCTGCGTCATAGTGTGCGTGCTTCAGCGCGGAATGCCGAGGGCGCGCAAACGTCGATACAGGGTGCGTTCGCTCAGCCCCAGCTCCCTGGCCAGTTCGCTGCGCGAGCCGTTGAACACTCGCAGCGCATGGGCGAGTTTCTCCAGGCCGTCGTCCTGCTGGCGGTAAGTCACGCCGCCCGCCTCGCCCTGCCCGCGTACTTCGGCGGGCAGATCCTGCGCGCGAATGATGCCGTCATCGGTAAATAAACGGGCGCGCTCGAGTACGTTGCGCAGCTCGCGAATGTTGCCGGGGTAACTGTACAAACTCAGCAGCTTCATGGCCTCGGCGTCGACACGCGGCGCGGCGCCGGGCGCAATGCGCTGCAGCAGGCTGTCGATCAGCAGCGGCAGGTCGTCGCTGCGTTCGCGCAGGGCCGGCAGGCGAATCGGAAAAGCGCTGATGCGGTAAAACAAATCCTGGCGAAAGCTGCCGTCGGCGACCATCTCCCTGAGCGGTTTGTGGGTGGCCACCACCAGCCGAAAATCCGAGTGCACCGTGCGCAAACTGCCCACCGGACGAAAACTGCCCGATTCGATCAGCCGCAGCAGCTTGACCTGCATGGCCAGCGGCACTTCGCCGATCTCATCAAGGAACAACGTTCCGCCATGAGCGGCTTCGGCCAGACCGGTCTTGCGCTGCAATGCGCCCGTGAACGCACCCTTCTCATAGCCGAACAGCTCGCTCTCCAGCAGGGTTTCGGTAAGCCCGGTGCAGTCGACCACCACCAGCGGTCCGGCGGACCTGGCGCTGCTGGCGTGCAGTGCACGCGCGAACAATTCCTTGCCGGTGCCCGACTCGCCTTGCAGCAACACCGGAATCTGCGCGGGCGCAGCACGTTGCAGAGCGCTCAGCACTTCCTTGAAAGCCGCCGAGCGCCCCACCAGTCCATGTTGCTGTGGCTGAACCGATGCCACCGCCACCGAGCTCAGCCGCTCGACATAGGCAATGACCTCACCCTGATCGTCGAGAATAGGCCGCAGCTCCACATCCACATGCTCGGGGCCGCGTGGTGTGTGGTGAATATGCAGCAGACGCTCCGGGAGTCGTGTTTCATGGGCCTTGCGCATCGGGCAATGCTCACCGGCCTGATCGCACGGCACCGCAAACTGATGCGACACCCGATAACACTTCTCGCCCACATGCGGCGTGCCTTCGACGCCGAACTGGCGCTGGTAGGCGGTGTTGGCGGCAATGATGTTGTAGTCGGTGTCGAGCACGATGGTCGGACGCAGATCGTGTTCGAGGTATGACACCAGCGACTGCATGCGACTGCCGGGAAAATCGGTGGCGATGAGGTTCATGGGTGCTCCTGAAGATTGGACGCAGCTTAACCCATCCGCCTGCCAGCTTGTGCCATCGACTGCCAAATGACTGCCAGAATGTGGCAGCCAGCGACCTGTGACAGTCCATCAGAGTGTTCTTCAGAATCACGAAGCGCCCTGTATTTATGAGGCTTAACAGGCTTTCCAGTGATTGGCATGGTTATTGAGACAGGATGGTAACGACTGCCAACCGTCCGGCCTGACCAAACGGGCCTTGAGGCGATTTACAGCCACGGGAATTGCACATGATCATCGGTGAAAAGCTCCATGTCGAAGCGCTCTTCGACACTCATACCTGGACCGTCAGCTATCTGGTGATGGACCTGCACAGCAAGCAATGTGCGCTGATCGACAGCGTGCTCGATTACGACCCCAAGTCCGGCCGCACCAGGACCGAGTCTGCCGACCGCATGATCGAACGGGCGCAGGCGCTGGGCGCCTCGGTGCAGTGGATTTTCGAAACCCACGTGCACGCCGATCACCTCTCGGCAGCGCCGTATCTGAAACAGAGGCTCGGTGGACAGATTGTCATCGGCAGCCACATCACCGCCGTGCAGGAAACCTTCGGCACGCTGTTCAACGCGCCGCCTGACTTTGCCCGCAATGGCAGCCAGTTCGATGTGCTGCTGGAAGACAACGCCTCGTTCGCCCTCGGCACGCTTCAGGTCAAGGCCATGCACACGCCCGGGCACACGCCGGCGTGCATGAGTTACCTGGTGCAGGTCGGTGACGCCACCGTCGCATTTGTCGGCGATACGCTGTTCATGCCTGATTACGGCACCGCTCGGTGCGACTTCCCGGGTGCCGATGCGCGCACGCTGTATCGCTCGATCAAGAAGTTGCTGGCCCTGCCGCCGGACACCCTGCTGTTCATGTGCCACGACTACCTGCCCAATGGCCGTGAGCTGAAGTACATGACCACGGTTGCCGAACAGCGCGCCAGCAATATCCATGTGCACGACGGGGTGGATGAAGACGCGTTCGTGGGCATGCGCGAAGCCCGTGACGCAACGCTGGACATGCCGGTGCTGATGCTGCCTTCGGTGCAGGTCAACATGCGCTGCGGGCACTTTCCCGAGCCGGAAGACAACGGCGTCGTCTACCTGAAGATCCCGCTCAATGCCCTTTGACCGCTGCCCGCCTTGGGAAACCCTGTGATGAATGCTTCTACGACAACCTGTCAGATCCTGATCGTCGGTGGCGGTGCTGCCGGTATCGCCACTGCCGCAAGCCTGCTGGCCCGCGACGCTACCCTGCAGATCACCCTGGTCGACCCCGCCGATACCCATTATTACCAGCCCGGCTGGACCATGGTCGGTGCGGGGATCTTCACGCCGCAGTCGACAGCGCGCAGCATGGCCTCGCTGATCCCCAAAGGCGTGCAGTGGATCAAGGCTGCGGTGGCGACCTTCGAGCCGCAGCACAATACGCTGACGCTGGCCGACGGCCGCGTGCTCGGTTATCAGCAGCTGGTGGTGTGCCCCGGCCTGAAGCTGGACTGGTCGGCTATCGACGGGCTGGTGGAAACGCTTGGCGCCAATGGCGTGACCTCCAACTATCGCTATGACCTGGCGCCCTATACCTGGAAGCTGGTGCAGAACCTCAAGCAGGGGCGCGCGCTGTTCACTCAGCCGCCCATGCCGATCAAGTGCGCCGGGGCGCCACAGAAGGCCATGTACCTGTCCTGCGATCACTGGTTGAAAAGCGGCCGTCTCGCGCAGATCAATACGCAGTTCTACAACGCCGGTGGCGTGCTGTTCGGTGTCGCCGACTATGTGCCGGCGCTGATGGAGTACGTCGAGCGCTACGCCATCGACCTCCGGTTCAGCCATCGGCTGGTGGCCGTCGACGGGCCTGGCAAGCGCGCGACCTTCATTCGCACGCAGGCCGATGGCAGCAGCGAGACCGTCGAGCAAAGCTTCGAAATGTTGCACGTAGTGCCGCCGCAGATTGCTCCCGACTTCATCCGCAGCAGCCCGCTGGCCGATGCCGCAGGCTGGGTGGACGTCGACCCTGCCACGCTGAAGCACCGGCAGTTCACCAATGTGCATGGTCTGGGCGATGCCACCAATACCAGCAACGCAAAGACCGCCGCAGCGGCCCGCAAGCAGGCGCCGGTGGTGGCCAACAACGTGCTGGTCGCGCTGGGTCGTCGGGGTGAGTCCTCCGTGTATGACGGTTACGGCTCGTGTCCGTTGACGGTCGAGAAAGGCCGCATCGTGCTGGCCGAATTTACCTATGGCGGCAAGGTTGCGCCGAGCTTTCCGCGCTGGCTGCTGGATGGTCGTCAGCCGACCCGGCTGGCCTGGTGGCTGAAAGCGCGAGTGCTGCCCGCTCTGTATTGGCATGGCATGCTCAAGGGCCGTGAGTGGCTGGCCAAACCGCAAAAGGCTGACGCCCGGAATGGATGAGCATCAGTTACTGGGCGTTGGCCTGGGGGCAGTCATCGGCATGGTGCTGGCGCTGACCGGCGCAGGCGGCGGCATCCTCGCTGTGCCGCTGCTGGTCTTCGGCCTGGGTCTGTCGATTGTCGAAGCCGCGCCTGTCGGTCTGTTGGCCGTCGGGCTGGCGGCGGGGATCGGTGCGGTATTGGGGCTGCGCCAGGGCATCGTCCGTTATCGCGCGGCCGGGTACATCGCGTCCGTTGGTGTGCTGATGGCGCCTCTGGGCCTGTGGCTCGCTCATCGACTGCCTAATACGCCGCTGGCCTTGGTCTTTTCGGTCGTGCTGCTTTACGCCTGTGGACGCATGTTCATCCGCGCCAGCCGCGAATTGCGCCACGGCAAGCCGGCGCCGCGCGCAGAAATCCTGCCCTGCGTGCTCAATCCGCTGCAGGGTCGTCTGCGCTGGACCATGCCGTGCCTGCGCGCACTGACGCTGACTGGTATGGGCTCCGGGTTGCTGTCCGGGTTGCTGGGGGTGGGCGGCGGGTTCGTGATCATTCCGGCGTTGACCCGCTACAGCGACCTGGACATGAAAAGTGTCGTGGCGACGTCATTGGCGGTGATCGCCCTGGTCTCGACGGGCAGTGTCATCACCGCCTCACTGAGCGGGGTGATGCACTGGGCAGTCGGCGCGCCGTTTGCGCTGGGTGCAGTCATCGGCCTGATCGTCGGCAGACAAGTTGCCCGCTACCTCGCCGGCCCACGCCTGCAACAGCTGTTCGCCGTATGCGGCATCGTCGCGGCGTTTATGCTGGCGTTGTCCGTGCGATAACAGCCAGAGGACGCAGAGCGTCCAGAAAGGCATTCCCACGCGGAGCGTGGGAACGATGAAATCGTGAGGCGACTATCGTGCCAACGCGGAGCGCGGGAACGATGGAAATCTTGAAGCGACTATCGTGCCAACGCGGAGCATGGGAACGATAGTCGGGGGGTGGGTTTAAAGCTTCTGCCAGACCTTCGGTTTGAAGAACAGCGTCTCGCCCTTGGCCAGGCCCACCAGGCTGTCGTGGTCTTTCACCACTTCGGCCTCGATCAGTTCGTTCTGCCCTTCCACTTTCAAGGTGACCCGCGTTGTCGCACCCAGCGGGCGGATGTCGCGGACTTCGGCGGCGTGGTGGTCTTCGATTTCCTGGCGGGACAGCGACACCTCATGCGGACGGAACAGCAGGTGACCTTCCTCGCCCAGGCTCAGGCGATTGGAGTCGCCGAGGAAGTGGTAGACGAAGTCGTTGGACGGGTTCTCGTACACCTCGCCCGGCGAGCCTATCTGTTCGATCACGCCCTTGTTCATCACCACAATGCGATCGGCCACTTCCATGGCCTCTTCCTGATCGTGAGTTACAAACACCGAGGTCAGGTTGATGTCTTCGTGCAGGCGTGCCAGCCAGCGACGCAGCTCCTTGCGGACCTTGGCGTCCAGCGCGCCGAACGGCTCGTCCAGCAGCAGTACCTTGGGCTCGACCGCCAGGGCGCGGGCCAGGGCAATCCGCTGGCGCTGTCCACCCGAAAGCTGCTCCGGATAACGGTCGGCCAGCCAGTCCAGCTGCACCATGTTCAGCAGCTCATGGACCTTCTCGGCGATGCGCGCTTCGTTCGGGCGCTCACGCTTGGGCTTCATGCGCAGGCCGAACGCGACGTTGTCGAACACCGTCATGTGACGGAACAGCGCGTAATGCTGGAACACGAACCCGACGTTGCGATCACGCACGTCGTGGCCGGACACATCTTCGCCATGGAACACGATGCTGCCGTCATCCGGGGTTTCCAGGCCGGCAATGATGCGCAGCAGGGTGGTCTTGCCGCAGCCTGACGGGCCCAGCAAGGCCACCAGCTCGCCACTCTGGATGTCCAGACTGATGTTGTTCAGGGCCTTGAAGGCGTTGAAGTTCTTGCTGACGTTACGGACTTCGATCGACATGATTATTCCTCCGCCGCGTTATGGCGCAGACGGTTAATGCGGGATTCGCTCCACTGCTTGAGCAGCAGGATGAACAGCGCCAGGATCAGCAACAGGCTCGCCACGGCAAAAGCGGCAACGTGGTTGTACTCGTTGTAGAGGATTTCGACGTGCAGCGGCAGGGTGTTGGTGACGCCGCGAATGTGGCCGGAAACCACCGACACCGCGCCAAACTCACCCATCGCCCGGGCCGTACACAGCACCACGCCGTAAATCAGGCCCCATTTGATGTTCGGCACCGTGACGTGCCAGAACATCTGCCAGCCATTGGCGCCCAGCAGCCGCGCGGCCTCTTCTTCCTGAGTGCCCTGCTCCTGCATCAGCGGGATCAGCTCACGCGCAACGAAGGGCACGGTGACGAATATGGTCGCCAGCACGATGCCCGGCAGGGCAAAGACGATCTGGATGTCGTGATCCTGCAACCACGGCCCGAACAGCCCCTGCGCACCGAACATCAGCACGTAGACCAGACCGGCGATGACCGGCGACACCGAGAACGGCAGGTCGATCAGCGTGACCAGAATGCTCTTGCCGCGGAACGAGTATTTGCTCACGCACCACGCGGCGCTGACGCCGAACACCAGATTGAGCGGTACCGAGATCAGCACCGCAATGACCGTCAGCTTCAGCGCCGACAGCGCGTCCGGCTCGAGGATGGCGGTAAAGAACGCGCCCAGACCGTTTTTCAGGCCCTGGGACACCACGATGAACAGCGGCAGCCCCAGAAACAGGACGAACACCAGCCAGCACAGGCCGATCAGGATACGTCGCGACACTGCGCTGCCACGACGCGCGGCGTTGGCAGAGGCGGCGGCTGAAACAGATGAATAAGACATGTTCTGCGCCTCCTCAGGATGGGGTTTCAATGCGCCGCTGCAGCAGGTTGATCAGCAGCAGCAGAATGAAGGACACCACCAGCATCATCACGCCGATAGCGGTTGCGCCGGTGTAGTCGTACTGGTCGAGTTTGACCATGATCAGCAACGGCAGGATCTCGGTTTTCATCGGCATGTTGCCGGCGATGAAAATCACCGAACCGTACTCGCCCACACCACGGGCAAACGCCAGGGCGAAGCCGGTCAGCCAGGCAGGCAGCAACGCCGGCACGAGGATATGGCGGAACACCTGCAGGGGACGGGCGCCCAGGCAGGCAGCGGCCTCTTCGACTTCGCGGGGGATGTCGGCCAGCACAGGCTGCACGGTGCGCACCACGAACGGCAGGGTGACGAAGGTCAGCGCCAGGGTGATACCCAAAGGGGTGTAGGCGATCTTGAAACCCAGATCAGCCGCGAACTGACCGACCCAGCCATTGGGTGCGTAGAGCGCTGTCAGGGCGATACCGGCCACAGCGGTCGGCAGGGCGAACGGCAGATCGATCATCGCATCGATGACCTTGCGGCCGGGGAAGGTGTAGCGCACCAGCACCCATGCCAGCAGTGTGCCGATCACACCGTTGATGAGGGCTGCGTAAAAGGCGGTGCCGAAGCTCAGCTTGAGTGCCGCGATCACGCGAGGGGCCGTGATGATGGTCCAGAACTGATCCCAGGTGAGCTGCGCGGCATGTACGAACATGGCGGCCAGCGGTATTAGCACAATCAGACTGAGGTACACCAAGGTGTAGCCCAGCGTCAGCCCGAAGCCGGGTATGACGGGGGAGATACGACGCGACATAAAAGTCCCTGGTTTCACTTGCACGAAGCCCGGACGTCAATCCGGGCTGTTTGGCCAAACCTGTGATGCCGCTCGTGCGGCATCCTCATTCGGCTTATTGCGCCTGATAAATCTGGTCGAACACGCCGCCGTCATTGAAAAACTTCGGCTGCGCAGTTTTCCAGCCACCGAAGTCTTTGTCGATGGTCACCAGATCAAGTTTCGGGAATTGCTTCTCGTACTTGGCGGCCACTTCGGCATCCCGTGGACGATAGAAGTTTTTCGCAGCAATTTCCTGACCTTCCTTGCTGTACAGGTGCTTCAGGTATTCAGTCGCGATTTCGGTGTTGCCTTTCCTCTCGGCATTCTTGTCGACCACGGCGACCGGAGGTTCGGCAAGGATCGACAGCGAAGGTACGACGATGTCGAACTTGTCCTTGCCGCCGTCTTCTTTCAGCGCCAGGAACGCTTCGTTTTCCCACGCCAGCAGCACATCACCCTGACCGTTGTTGACGAAGGTGATGGTCGAACCGCGTGCGCCGGTATCCAGAATCGGCACGTGCTTGAACAATGTCTGCACGTACTCCTTGGCCTTGGCTTCGTCACCGCCGCCCGCCTTCAGGCCGTAGGCCCAGGCTGCCAGGAAGTTCCAGCGCGCACCGCCGGAGGTTTTCGGGTTGGGGGTGATCACCGACACGCCTTCCTTGGTCAGGTCGCCCCAGTCCTTGATGCCTTTCGGGTTGCCCTTACGCACCAGAAACACGATGGTCGAGGTGTACGGCGTGCTCGCGTCCGGCAGGCGGGTCTGCCAGTTTTCGGGCAGGGTTTTGCCGAGTTTGGCGATTTCGTCGATGTCACCGGCCAGTGCCAGGGTCACCACGTCGGCGCGCAGGCCGTCGATCACGCCACGCGCCTGTTTGCCCGAGCCGCCGTGGGACTGCTTGATCTCGACTTTGTCGTCCGGGTGGGATTTTTTCCAGAAATTGACGAATTCTGCGTTGTAATCCTGATACAGCTCGCGGGTCGGATCGTAGGACACGTTGAGCAGTTCGTAATCCTTGGCGACAGCCGAACTTGCGAAAACAGCACTGGCGAGAGCAGCCAGCGCAAAACGGCGAATGGACATAGATTGAAGCTCCTGGAAATGCTGTGTGTTGGCTTTTTTGATTTCTTCTTGGCGCGTCAGAACGGCATTCGCACGGGCGCGCTGCTTTTTTTCAGGGGGGTATCAGGAGTCAGGATGAAGCCCTCCGGTTGACCAGTCGGGTGGTTGCCGCTTCAGTTCTGCTTGGCAGGGTTCTGCAAACGAAACTTTTCCTTGCGCTCGATCTGCACCACCTGTGCGTTGTGCACAGTGATTTCGACGGCACCAAAACGCAGGTCACGCAACGCACTCTGAATTTCACGCAGAATGGCTGCTTCGTCCTGACCGTCGACACTACGTAGAGATGCGCTCATTGTCTTATTCCTTGAGAAGTGAGAGGCCTGCCTGCGCGACTGGGGGCGCTGGCGTATGGCGGTAAGGCAATAATAGTGAGGTGCGGATATTCTTAAAAAGACTATTTAAGAATGCAGATATAACCAAAAAGACTTTAGAGCGGCGTGAGTCTGTCAGGGTGCATTGCACACCCTGACCCGCGTTATCAGTGAGGGGCTGAACTAGTTGAATGCAGGCGCGTGCGTCCAATCAATCGACTGCGCCGCCATGGGCCGGGCAAACCAGTAGCCCTGGCCCAACTCGCAACCGTTGCTCAACAGAAATGAAGCCTGACTGGCGTGTTCGATCCCTTCCGCCAGTACACGCATGCCCAGGCTCGAAGCCAGCGCGATGACTGTCCTTACAATCGCGATGTCATCCACGTCGCCCGGCAGCCCGGCCACGAAACCCTGGTCGATCTTGAGTTTCTGCACCGGCATGCTCTTGAGCCGCAGAAGCGATGAGTAGCCTGTGCCGAAATCATCGATGGCCAGGCTCAGGCCCAGTTCACGCAGGCGGTGCAATTGCTCGATGGCCTGTTCAGGATCCTCCATGACGGCGCTTTCAGTGACTTCCAGCTCAAGAAATGCCGGATCGAGACCGGTCTCGTTCAAGACCTTGGCCACTTGCCGATCGACATCACCACGACTGAACAGACGGCTGGACACATTGACCGCGACGGACGCAATCGAGACGCCGTCTGCCAGCCAGGCCTGCATCTGCCGACAGGCGGTATTCAATACCCAGGCATCGATATCGGCGATGAGCCCGTTCTGCTCGGCTATAGGGATGAAGTCGCCAGGCGAAACCATGCCACGGGTCGGGTGTTGCCAACGCACCAGCGCTTCGACCGCGCAGATACGCCCGCTCACCAGGTCGTAAACCGGTTGGTAGAACACCCGCAATTCGTCCTGCTCGATTGCCTGGCGCAACTCGCTGGCCAGTTGCACCCGTTGCTGGGCGTGGGCGGTCAGCTCTTCGGTGTACAGCGCAAACCCTTCGCGGCCGTCGTTCTTGGCCTTGAACAGCGCCGAATCGGCATTGCGCAACAATTGCTCGGCAGTCAGCGCATCACCGGGAAACAGGCTGATACCGATACTGGCAGTGACAAACAACTGATGTCCGGCAATGGGGTACGGCGCTTTGAAGGCGTTGATCACCTGCTGCGCGAGCGCCGCGGCATGCACCATGTGTGTACAGTTTTTAACCAGCAGCGCGAATTCGTCACCGCCCAGCCGTGCGACCGTCATGCCGCTGTCGGCCAGCGCATTGAGACGTTCGGCAGCCGCCTTGAGCACTTCGTCGCCGATGTTATGGCCAAGGCTGTCGTTGATGTTCCTGAAGTTGTCCAGGTCCACCACCAGCAGCGCACAACCTCGCCTGCTGGAGCGCGCCGAGGTCAGCGCCTGGCTGATACGATCGGTCAGCAGCAGACGATTGGGCAACTCGGTCAGCGCATCGTAATGGGCCAGTTGCGCCAGCTCCTGCTCGGAGCGTTTGATGGCCGTGATGTCGGAAAACACCGCGACAAAATGCCTGGCCTGCCCGTCTTCACCCTTGATGCTGCGGATGGTTTGCCACTGCGGATAGATCTCGCCGCTTTTACGCCGGTTCCAGATCTCTCCGCTCCACTGCCCGGCACTCTGCAGCGAGTGATACATCTGCCGATAAAACTCGGGGCCATGACGACCGGACTTGAACTTGCTGGGGTTGAAACCCAGCACCTCGTCGGCCTGATAGCCGGTGATGTCCACAAACGCACGGTTTACATGGACAATGCGCCCTTCGGCATCGCTGACCAGTACGCCCTCACGTGTGCTGTCGAACACCACCGCCGCCAACAGCAGTCGGTCATAGTCCTGTTGTTGGCGCTCGAACAGCGCTTCACCACCGATGATGGCCTTCAATCTGTCACGTGCAATGAAGATCATGACGGTGCTGAGCAACGCCCAGCCGTAACCGATCATCTGTTGTCCGACGGCCAGTCGAGCCGGATCCTTGACGAAAAAAGACAGCAGGGCGCTGCCTGTCGCGAACCACAGAATAGACAGCAGCCCATACAGAACGGCGGTTCGCAGCGCGTTACGGGAATAATCGGACATAAAAAACCGAGCCTTGCGAAAGGTCTGGATTATAAAGCAAGAAACATCCTGCGACGCTTATCTGCAAGGGTGGCTGGTTTTCTGAGCAATGTCAGTGATAATGCTGTTGCGACTTTTTTCTTCACAGGTTTTTCTACGAGGGCCAAACAGCCTATGTGGTACAACGGTTTGCTCGACCTTTCCGTGTGGCAGTTAATAGCTGTCACGCTGGTCATGACCCATATAACGATCATTGGCGTCACGGTCTATCTGCACCGCTATTCAGCCCACCGCTCACTTGAGCTCAATGCGGGTCTGAAACACTTCTTCCGCTTCTGGCTGTGGCTGACCACTGCCCAGAATACCCGCGAGTGGACAGCCATCCACCGCAAACACCACGCAAAATGCGAAACCGTCGACGACCCGCACAGCCCGGTCGTCAAGGGTCTGTCCACTGTACTGCGCAAGGGCGCGGAGCTGTACCGCGAGGAAGCGCAGAACCAGGACACCCTGCGCATCTACGGCAAGAACTGCCCGGAAGACTGGATCGAGCGCAATCTGTATTCGCGCTACAAGCTGCTGGGTATCGCCCTGATGGCGGTCATCGACGTGGCGCTGTTCGGCGCCCTCGGTATCACGGTCTGGGCCGTGCAGATGATGTGGATTCCCTTCTGGGCTGCCGGTGTGGTCAACGGTCTGGGTCATGCCGTCGGCTATCGCAACTTCGAATGCCGCGACGCGGCGACCAATCTGGTGCCGTGGGGCATCGTGATCGGCGGCGAAGAACTGCACAACAACCACCACACCTATCCCAACTCGGCCAAGCTGTCGGTCAAACCCTGGGAATTCGACATGGGCTGGGCGTGGATCAAGGTGTTCAGCTTCCTGGGTCTGGCCAAGGTCCAGCGGGTCGCGCCTATCGCCCATCGGGTCGAAGGCAAGGGCCATTTGGACATGGACACCGCGATGGCGATCCTCAACAACCGTTTCCAGATCATGGCGCAGTACCGCAAGCTGGTCATCGCCCCTCTGGTAACCCAGGAGCTGGCCAAGGCCGACGAGTCGGTGCGTCACCAGTTCCGCCGTGCCAAGCGCCTGCTGTCGCGTGAGACCAGCCTGCTCGATGACAAGCATCACCTGCGTATCCAGACCATGCTGGAACACAGCCATGCGCTGAAGGTGATCTATGAAAAGCGTCTGGCCCTGCAGCAGATCTGGGTCAAGACCAGCAGCAACGGTCACGACATGCTGTCGGCGATGAAAGAGTGGATTCACGAAGCCGAAGCCAGCGGCATTCACTCGTTGCGCGAGTTCGCCGACCAACTGAAAACCTACTCGCTACGCCCCGCCCACGCTTGAACCGTTGATCGGCGCGCCATCCCCTGGCGCGCCGGTCCCGGAACTTATCCCCTCCCTGTCTATCTCATCAACTTTCCCGCCAATCGGGATAGGGCGCCTCACTGGCCGTAAACGCTTGAGATGGTTCTTATGGAAAAGCAGCCTCCCACCTCCCTACCCGGCACGCCGATCACTGATATGCCCGCAGCCGCAGAAACCCTGTTAGCCCTGATGCACGCTCAGGCAGAAGTCGCACGCCTGAGCGAGCGCGAACAATTGTTCAGCTCGTTGCTGGTGAGCGTGAACGCTGTTCTGTGGGCGTTCGACTGGGAAACCCAGCAGATGATCTATGTCAGCCCGGCCTACGAGCGCATCTTCGGTCGTTCGGCGGGCTTGCTGCTGGCTGACTACAGCGAGTGGCGCGACAGCATCTACCCTGATGACCTGAACTACGCCGAGCGCAGCCTGAACGAGGTCATCGAGAAAGGCTCGATTGAGGACCGCGAGTACCGGATCATTCGTGCGGATGGCGAAGTGCGCTGGCTCAGCGACAAATGTTTCGTCAGTCATCGCGCCGACGCCAGCCAGCGTCTGATCGTGGTGGGCATCGCCGAAGACATCACCGAGAAGAAGCACCTCGAGGATGAACTGCAACGCCTGGCGACCACCGATGTGTTGACCCAGAGCAGCAATCGCCGGCACTTTTTCGAATGCGCCCAGCGCGAGTTCGAACTGGCTCGCCTCAATGGCACGCCGCTGGCGTTTCTGCTGCTGGACATCGATGACTTCAAGCTGGTGAACGACACCTATGGCCATCAGGAAGGCGATACCGTGCTGCAACGCATCGCCGAAAGCGGTCGTTCGGCATTGAGGCGTGGTGACCTGTTCGGGCGTATCGGTGGTGAAGAGTTCGCCGCGGTATTCCCCGGCTGCGCGCCGGACATGGCCATGCAGATCGCCGAGCGCCTGCAGCGCGAGATCCAGCGCCAGAACTTCCAGTCCGGTGGCACCACCTTCAGCATCACTGCCAGCCAGGGCCTGACCAATCTGGGCCCGGACGACCCAAGCCTCGAAACCCTCTACGGCCGCGCCGACGCCGCGATGTATCAGGCCAAGCGCCAGGGCAAGAATCAGATCGTACTGGTCTGAAATGCCTTCTCGAATGTAGAAAGCACGACTGGCCCCTTCGCGAACAAGGCGTACTGCTGCCCCTTCAGTTGGAGTACATACACCTGTGGGAGTGCGCGGTGCCCTGTAGGAGCGGACTTGTCCGCGAAGAGGGCGGTACATTCAATGCATTGACTGCGTTTGGAATATAGCCTTCGCGAACA
>NZ_FNJH01000021.1 GCF_900103225.1 Pseudomonas congelans
ACCACTGTGCACGTGACCTATCGACCGATCACGTTGGCTGACACGCAGAATCCCGCCAGCCCGATTGGCGAGGCGATTCCCGACCTGTCCTGGTACGTACTGGACGCCGATTTCAACCCGGTCGCTCAGGGTTGCAGTGGCGAGCTGCACATCGGTCACGCCGGTCTGGCGCGGGGCTACCATAACCGCGCCGCGCTGACGGCCGAACGCTTCGTGCCCGATCCGTTTTCCAGCGATGGCGGCCGCCTGTACCGCACCGGCGATCTGGCGCGTTATCGGGCGACAGGCGTGATCGACTACGCCGGGCGCATCGATCACCAAGTGAAGATTCGTGGCTTCCGCATCGAACTGGGTGAAATCGAAGCGCGGCTGCAAGCGCATCCGGGCGTGCGAGAAGTGAGCGTGCTGGCGCTGGACGGCCAGTTGGCAGCGTATCTGGTGCCTACTGAGGCTGATCAGGATCAGCAGAGTCTTCGTGAAATGCTGAAAAGCGAACTCAGGGCGCACCTGCCGGATTACATGGTGCCCACCCATTTCATCGTCCTCGACAGCATGCCGCTGACCGCCAACGGCAAGCTGGACCGCAAGGCGCTGCCTGCGCCGGACTCTAGCCAGTTACAGGCTACTTACAGCGCCCCGCAAGGCGAGCTGGAGCAGCAACTGGCAGCGATCTGGGCCGATGTGTTGAAGGTCGAGCGGGTCGGGCGTAGCGACAACTTTTTCGAGCTCGGCGGCCATTCGCTGCTGGCGGTGCAGATGCTCGTGCGGGTGCGCGAACAGTTGCAGCACGAGGTCAGCCTCAAGGATGTCTTCGAGCAACCGCTGCTGGCGGAGTTCTGCGCCACGCTGCAGGAAAAAAATGGCGAAAGTGGCCACGCGCAGGACGAATTGACTAAATCACTGGAGGCACTCAAACGTTTATCAGCGGAGGAAATTGATAATTTGATTGCTTAGCAGGAGAGACCCCAGTGCAACAGTTGCTTGACTCCGTTAAATCGCTGTCCGCCCGTGAACGCAAGGCGCTGGCGGTGCTGCTCAAGCGTCAAGGGGTGAATCTCTACGGGGTCACACCGATTGCCGTGAGGGAGACGCAGGCACCGTCCGCGCTCTCTTACGCGCAGCAGCGGCAATGGATCATCTGGCAGCTGGAACCGCATAGCGCGGCCTACAACATTCCGCTGGCGCTGCGCCTGCACGGCACGCTGAATGTCGAGGCATTGCGGCGCAGCGTGGAGCAGCTGACCGAGCGTCACGAAACCCTGCGCACGACCTTCGAACAGCAGGGTGATGAAGCGCTGCAGGTGGTGCAGCCTGCGTCGCCTTTTGCGCTCGGTGTCGAGCAGCTGTCCGCTGGCGAGTGCGTTGAAGGCTGGGTGGATCGTCATGTGCAGCAGCCTTTCGATCTGCAGCAAGGGCCACTGCTGCGGGTCAACCTGCTCAGGCTGAGCGGGCAGGAGCATGTACTGGTATTGACCCAGCACCACATCGTCTCCGATGGCTGGTCGATGCCGATCATGGTCGAGGAGCTGATGCAGTTCTATCAGGCCGCCAGCCTCGGTCGCGAGATCAAACTGGCGCCTTTGCCGATCCAGTACGCCGACTATGCACTCTGGCAGCGCAACTGGCTGGAAATGGGTGAACAGGAACGTCAGTTGGCGTACTGGACGCAGCAACTGGGCGAGCAACAGCCGATTCTGGAATTACCCACTGATCGGCCGCGTCCTGCGCTGCGCAGTTACCGCGGGGCGCGCTTGAACGTCGAGCTGGATGCCGCGCTGCTCGACAGCCTCAAGGGGCTGGCGCGGCAACAGGGCATCACGCTGTTCATGCTGTTGCTGGCTTCGTTGCAGACCCTGCTGCATCGCTACAGCGGTCAGGCCGATATACGCGTCGGCGTGCCGGTCGCCAACCGTACCCGCAGCGAAACCCAGGGGCTGATCGGCTTCTTCGTCAACACCCAGGTGCTGAAGGCCGAGTTCACCACGCAGACCTCCGTGGCCGAGCTGTTGCAGCAGGTCAAACACACCGCCGTGCAGGCGCAGGCCCATCAGGACCTGCCATTCGAGCAACTGGTCGAAGCCTTGCAGCCGCAGCGCGACCTGAGCCGCAGCCCGCTGTTCCAGGTGGCCTACAACCACCAGAGCGAGGGCCATAACCAGACCCAGACCCGTGAGCTGGCAGGGCTGCGCCTGGAATATCAGGTGTCCGACAAGCACACCGCGCAGTTCGACCTGACCCTCGACACCTGCGAACGCCCGGACGGCCTGACAGCCGCACTGACCTACGCCACCGACCTGTTCGACGCGGCAACCATCGAGCGCATGGCCAGCCATTGGCGCAACCTGCTTAACGGCATGTGCCACGACGTCAATCAGCGTATCGCTGACCTGCCCTTGCTGAGTGCCAAGGAACGCCAGAACACCCTGCGTGACTGGAATCGCAACCTTGCGGTCTACCCGAGCGAGCACTGCGCCCATCAACGCATCGAAGCCCAGGCCGAGCGTAACCCGCAGGCTATCGCCCTGAGCTTTGGTGGCAAACAACTGAGTTACCGGCAGCTCAACCAGCGCGCCAACCAGCTGGCGCACAAACTGCGCGAGCAGGGCGTCGGCCCGGATGTGCGCGTCGGGCTGGCTGCCGAGCGCGGCC
>NZ_FNJH01000009.1:0-129068 GCF_900103225.1 Pseudomonas congelans
ATAGGTGTTCTCCCGGACACCTATCGTTCCTCACGCTCCAGCGTGGGAATGCATTGCGTGACGCTCCGCGTCACAGGTCTGAGTCGCGCCGCCCGTTCAAGATCGGACGCAGAGCATGGGAGCTATGAATGGCCCCCTACTCAATTCCCGCCGACGGCGAAGTTGGGCAGGCTCTGCACCGGGGTGGCGAATTCGTAGGGGATTGAGATCAGCTCATTGCCCGAGTTGCGCTGCACAACGAAGTGCAGGTGCGGGCCGGTGCTGTTGCCGGTATTGCCCGACCGCGCCAGCGCTGTTCCGACACTCACCCGCTGACCTTCCCTGACACTCACTGAGCCACGCATCAGGTGCAGGTAGACGCCCATCGTGCCGTCGTCGTGCAGAATGCGCACAAAGTTGCCTGACGCATTCGAGCCCCGCCCTGACTGGCTGTTTTCGATCTTCACCACCGTGCCGCCGCGCGCGGCAATGATCGGCGTTCCCTCCGGCATGGCGATGTCCATTGCATAGCGCCCCTTGACGCCGTAATGGCTGTATCTGCCATTCGGTCCCTGGGTCAGGCGAAACGGCCCGCCAATCCATGGCAGCGGGTATTTATAGGCCTGCACCAAGCCCTTGGGATCGCCCAGGGTTGAACTCAGCACCGAGGCGTAGTTCATCGGCTTGCTCCCCACCTTGGGGCTCAAGACCACCACGCGCTGGTTACTGCGCGCCGGGATCGTGCGGCGCAGCGTTGCTGACGAGCCAGAGACCCCCAACACGTTGGTCACACTGGAAAGCCTGAGTTCGACTTCGACAGGGGCGTACAGATCGTTGCGTACATACAGGCTGTGTACGCCCCTTTCACGCCTGACACTCAAGTGCACCTGGCCGTCGATGCGCTCGACCATGCGGTCCCGAAACACCATGACCGATGCGCCGGGCGTCGGCCGGTCCGAAAAGGACACCACGCCACTGGCATCGGTGAATTTATAAATCGTGACAGCCCCGGCCGACTGCACAGTCAACGTCAGGGCAAACAGGATAAACAGGCGTTCAAGCATCGGAGATGTTCGGGTTCAAGGGCACTGGGGGCCAAGCCTAGCAGCCTTGCAGGCAGAAGAGGACGCAAGGGTATCAATCGGACATGAATGAAGCGTCAAGGAAGGCACGTCAGACGCACGTTACGCAGTGTCGTGTGACACCGCGCAAGGCTCATGCAGCAGCGGTATGCCATTCAGCTCAGAAGCGGGTATCAGGCGCCCGGGATGAAGTGTTTCTGCGCGGTGCCACGAGCAATGAGGCGCGAAAGGTAATCGAGCTTCTGCGCGTCATGATCGACAAAGCGGAAGGTCACTTGCAGCCATTCGCTGTCGGGCTTCTGCTCGAACGCGGCGACTGAGTGCAGATAGCCATTCAGGCGCGCCACTTCGTTGCTCTCGCCCTGCTCAAGGTCCAGCACCGCACTGTCGAGTACCTGTGGCAGGTTTTCGCTGACGCGTATCACCAGTGTGGCGTCTTTCAGGGTAAGGGCCTTGATCACACACGGCTGAATGCCGTTGGGCAGGCGCAACTGGCCCTGTCCGCGACCAGTCGGCTCTGCCGATCGGGCGGGTGCAGGCGCTGGCTTGGGGGCTGCTGCTGCGGCTGCAGCAGGCGCGGCACGAACCACTTCGGCCTTGCCACCGGTCAATGCACTCAATGAGTCATTGAGCGGCGAGTTCATACGCGCCGGGGCTGTGGACATGACGGCGTCAAGCTTGCCGACTTTGGCCAGCGCTTTCTTGACCTTGGTCAGCAGCTGCTCATTGGTGAACGGCTTGCCGACAAAATCGGTTACTCCGGCCTGAATGGCCTGCACCACGTTTTCCTTGTCACCACGGCTGGTCACCATGATGAACGGAACGGTTCTCAGGTAATTGTCCTGCTCACGGCACCAGGTCAACAGCTCCAGGCCGGACATTTCGGGCATTTCCCAGTCGCACAGAATCAGATCGAACGACTCTTTGCCCAGCAACGTCTGAGCCTTGCGACCATTGACTGCATCCTCGGTATGAATCCCGGGAAAATAATTGCGCAGCCCTTTCTTGACCAAGTCGCGAATGAAAGTCGCGTCATCCACCACCAATACACTGACCTTACTCATCGACGCTCCTGCGGGCGTGTTCACCTGGAGGCGAACTGCGGTATGCCAACACGCCCTTTGTTTCGGCAAGCATAGCGTTGACTGATAGCCAACTGCCATATTGATTGACTGCGCCGCGACATTTAGTCCGCTGGCGACGGGAAATACTGATCTGCACAACGAAAAACGCCCAGCGCGTGCTGGGCGTTTTTCTCGCAGGCAATCTTACTTATCGTCAGCGTTGCCCGGAACATTAGCGGTTTCGCTCGATATACCCTGCACTTCTTCCTTCATGCGCTTGAGACCCATGTGCCGCACGTCGGTCCCGCGCACCAGGTAGATCACCAGCTCGGAGATGTTGCGTGCATGGTCGCCGATTCGCTCCAGAGAGCGCAGCACCCAGATGACGTCCAGTACCCGGGAGATCGAGCGTGGATCTTCCATCATGTAGGTCGCCAGCTCGCGCAGGGCCGTCTTGTACTCGCGGTCGATGGTCTTGTCGTACTGCGCAACCGACAGGGCCAGCTCGGCGTCGAAACGGGCGAAAGAATCCAGCGCATCGCGCACCATGTTGCGCACCTGATCGCCGATGTGACGCACTTCGACGTACCCGCGCGGTGCCTCGCCCTCTTCGCACAGTTTGATGGCACGGCGCGCGATCTTGGTCGCTTCATCACCAATGCGCTCCAGGTCGATCACCGACTTGGAAATGCTGATGATCAGGCGCAGGTCGGATGCTGCAGGCTGGCGACGAGCCAGAATGCGCAGGCATTCCTCGTCGATGCTGCGCTCCATCTGATTGATCCGGTCGTCGACCTCGCGAACACGCTGGGCAAGACCGGAATCGGCCTCGATCAGCGCCGTGACCGAATCGTTCACCTGCTTCTCGACCAGGCCACCCATTTCAAGCAAATGGCTGCGAACGTCTTCGAGTTCAGCGTTGAACTGTTGGGAAATGTGATGCGTATGGCTGTCTTTGTGGATCATGCTGGGTGTCCTTGGAACGTCCGGTTAATTGCGAAAACGCAGCGGTGGTTCAGGGCTGACGAAGCACGTACTACCCGTAACGACCGGTGATGTAGTCTTCTGTCTGTTTTTTTGCCGGGTTGGTGAACAAGGTATCCGTATCACCGAACTCGACAAGTTTGCCCATGTACATAAACGCGGTGTAATCCGACACCCGAGCCGCCTGCTGCATGTTGTGGGTAACGATCACAATGGTGTATTTCGATTTCAGTTCGTAGATCAGTTCTTCGACTTTAAGGGTCGAAATCGGATCGAGTGCCGAACAGGGTTCGTCGAGCAGCAGGACTTCCGGCTCCACGGCGATCGTTCGGGCAATGACCAGACGCTGCTGCTGCCCCCCGGACAAACCCAATGCCGACTCATGCAGTCGATCCTTGACTTCATCCCAGAGCGCAGCGGCTTTCAGCGCCCACTCGACAGCTTCATCGAGCACGCGCTTCTTGTTGATCCCCTGAATGCGCAGCCCGTAGACCACGTTTTCATAAATCGTCTTGGGGAACGGATTGGGCTTCTGAAACACCATGCCGACGCGCCGACGCAACTCGGCGACTTCCTCGCCCTTGGTGTAGATGTTGTGACCGTACAGGTTGATCGCACCGTCGACCCGGCAACCATCGACCAGGTCGTTCATGCGGTTGAAGCAGCGCAACAACGTCGACTTGCCACACCCGGACGGACCGATGAACGAGGTCACCTTCTGCTTCGGGATATTCAGGGCAATATCGAACAGCGCCTGCTTGTCGCCATAGAACAGATTCAGGCCCGGCACTTCGATGGCCACGCTTTCGTCGGCCAGATCCAGGCTTTGCTTGTGACGCCTCAGGGCCGACATGTTCATGCCACTCGTCGGGCTTTCATGCTGCATGGATTGCTCCTGTGCGAACTATTCGCGTCATCGAACGGCCGCGTTTGCCAAAGGGCGAATTCGGGATCAATTGTCGAGTGCCTTGTACTTTTCCCGCAAATGGTTACGGATGCTCACCGCCGACAGATTGAGCAAGGCGATGACCAGTACCAGCAGCAGCGCGGTGGCATAGACCAGCGGGCGTGCTGCCTCGACGTTGGGGCTCTGGAAGCCGACGTCGTAAATATGGAAACCCAGGTGCATGATCTTCTGGTCGAGATGCAGATAAGGATAGTTGCCGTCCAGCGGCAGCGACGGCGCCAGCTTGACGACGCCCACCAGCATCAAGGGTGCAACCTCGCCGGCGGCACGCGCCACCGCGAGAATCAGCCCGGTCATCATCGCCGGGCTGGCCATTGGCAACACGATCTTCCACAGCGTCTCGGCCTTGGTTGCACCCAGCGCCAGCGAACCTTCACGCAGGGTCAGCGGAATGCGCGCCAGCCCTTCTTCCGTGGCCACAATCACTACCGGCACAGCGAGCAGTGCCAGGGTCAGCGAAGCCCATAGCAGGCCCGGCGTACCGAACGTCGGGGCAGGCAGCGCTTCGGGAAAGAACAGCCGATCCACCGAGCCGCCAAGCACATAGACGAAGAACCCAAGGCCGAACACGCCGTAGACAATCGCCGGCACACCGGCGAGGTTGTTCACCGCGATGCGAATCAACCGGGTAACCGGCCCCTGACGCGCGTACTCACGCAGGTAGACCGCCGCCAGCACGCCGAATGGCGTGACGATCACGGCCATGATCAGGGTCATCATCACCGTGCCGAAGATCGCCGGGAAGATACCGCCTTCGGTATTGGCTTCGCGTGGATCGGCGCTGAGAAATTCCCACAGCTTCTCGAAGTAGAAGCCAAGCTTGGTCACCGTACCCATCGCATTGGGCTGATAGGCACGCACCACTTTGCCCAGGCTGAGTTCGATCTCTTTGCCGTTGCCATCGCGTGCGGTCAGGCTGTCGCGATCAAAGGCCTGGTGCAGGCCGTCAAGACGCGCCTCGATAACCTTGTAACGCGCATCCAGCTCGGCCCGCTCGGCAGCCATGTCCGCTTGCGCGGCGGCATCCAGCCGCCCATCGAGCTCCAGCTTGCGGGCCTGCAGACGCAGGCGCTCGATGCCGTGATTGATGGCACCGATGTCTTTCTTTTCCAGGGTATAAAGTTCGTCAGCCAGCTTTTCGACGCGTTTGATGCGCGCTTGCAGGGCCGGCCAGGCCGCCTCGCCTTCGGCCACGACGCGCCCGCCTTCCTTGACGTTGACCAGATAGCCGTAAAAATTGCCCCACTCGCGGCGCTCCAGCGTCATCAGGTCTGCGGGACGGCTCTGTCCGGTCAGCCATTCGCCCACCACCCAGTTAAAGTCACTGGGGTTGAGATCGCGATTGCCAACCTTGTACAGCTCGCGGGTCATGAACTCCGGCCCTTGATCAGGCACCGGCAGGCCCGCGCTTTTCAGGCGCGCACGAGGTACTTGCTCCTGCTCGACCCGCTCACCGACCAGAACGCTCGATTCCTGATTGGGTACCGCGTACTGAGCGCTCACCAGGTCGGCGGGCCAGAAATGCCCAAGGCCACGCACGGCGATCACCGCCAACAGGCCGATGGTCATGATCACAGCGATGGATACGGCGCCCGCACTCATCCAGACGCCGGGGGCGCCACTTTTGAACCAGTTCCTGAGGGAGTTCCGCTTCACCAACGCCTACCTTCCTTACAGCGACGAATATTGCTTGCGCAGACGCTGACGAATCAGCTCCGCGAGGGTGTTCATCACGAAGGTGAACATCAACAGCACCAACGCCGCCAGAAACAGCACCCGATAATGGCTGCCGCCCACTTCCGACTCCGGCATCTCCACCGCGACATTGGCCGCCAGCGTGCGCATGCCTTCAAACAGGTTCATGTCCATGATCGGCGTATTGCCGGTCGCCATCAGCACAATCATGGTCTCCCCCACTGCCCGGCCCATACCGATCATCAAGGCGGAAAAGATGCCGGGGCTGGCGGTCAGGATCACCACCCGCGTCAGGGTCTGCCACGGCGTCGCGCCCAATGCCAGCGAACCCAGTGTGAGGCTGCGCGGCACACTGAACACGGCGTCTTCGGCAATCGAATAAATGTTGGGGATCACCGCGAACCCCATGGCGATACCGACCACCAGCGCATTGCGCTGATCGTAGGTGATACCCAGATGGTCACGAATCCAGGTGCTCATGTCCCCGGCGAAGAACCAGCTCTCCAGGTGCGGGCTCATGCTCAGCGAGAACCAGCCCACCAACAGCACGACCGGAATCAGAATCGCGCCTTCCCAGCCATCGGGAATACGCAGGCGAAGCGAATCAGGCAGACGGGTCCAGAAAAAGCCCGCCAACAAAATGCCGATCGGCGTGAGCAGCAACAGGCTGAAGATGCCGGGCAGATGCCCTTCCAGGTACGGGGCCAGAAACAATCCGGCAAAAAAGCCGAGAATCACTGTCGGCATCGCTTCCATCAATTCGATCACCGGCTTGACCTTGCGGCGCATGCCCGGGGCCATGAAGTAGGCGGTATAGATCGCGGCAGCAACGGCCAGCGGTGCGGCCAGCAACATCGCGTAGAACGCCGCTTTCAGCGTGCCGTAGGTCAACGGCGCCAGGCTCAGCTTGGGTTCGAAGTCGGAGTTGGATGCCGTGGACTGCCAGATGTACTTGGGCTCATCGTAATTCTCGTACCAGACCTTGCCCCACAGCGAACTCCAGGAGACTTCCGGGTGCGGGTTGTCCAGCGTCAGCGGCAGCAGCTTGCCAGCACTTTCAATCAGAATCCGGTTGGCGCGTGGCGATAGCGCCAGAATGCCGGGGCCCTCGGCGACCTTGTCGATCAGCAGGGTGCGGTGCGCCGTGCTGTGGAATACGCCCAGCTTGCCGGAAGCATCCAGAGCGATGAAGCCCTTGCGGCGCTGCTCGGCCTTGATCTGCGCGATAGGCGCGCTGCCGAGGCTGAAATCGCGGATGCGCATCAGACGCTGCTCGCCGTCAGTGTCCCGGGCCATGAACCACTGAGACATGCTGCCCTTCGAGTTGCCGATGATCAGCGAAATGCCGCCAACCAGCTGAGCGCTCGCCGTGATCTCGGCATTGCCGTCTTCCAGCAGTTTATAGCGGCCATTGAGGCTGCGATCGCGCAGGCTGAACACATCCGCCTGCGCGCGCCCGTTGATGACATACAACCATTGCTGGCGCGGGTCGATGTAGATCGCCTTGACCGCTGCGGACATCTGCGGCAACTCGACACGCGTCTGCTCGCGGGTCATCTCGCCGGTCATCATGTTTTCTTTCTGTTCGAGCGAGATGACATGCAACTGAGTGCCGGTCGCCCCTGCCAGCTTGAGGCTGTCGCCATCGGAACTGACAGTGACATGCTCGACCGCACGCCCGGCCTCATCCAGTACCAAAGGCGCTTCGCCGTAGGGCCAGGCCACGCTCGGGGTGATGGTTTTCCGATCGTTCGGGTAGGTCGTCAGGTACGAGTGCCTGAACACCAGGACCTGACCGTTGGACAAGCCAAGGGCTATCAGTGGCGCACCGGGCTGATCCTTGCCGATGGACGCAACGGACACGCCAGCGGGAAGCGGCAAGGCAATGCGCTGCAGCTCTGCGCCGTCCTCGATGTTGAAAAAGACCACCTCGCCCTTGTCGGAAATGCGCATGCCGATCTGGTTCTGCTCTTCGATGGTGATCATCAGCGGCGCGCCGGCGTCCTGCAGCCAGGCGGCATTCAGCGCTGGTTCGGCGGTCAGGCTGGCGCCTTTGAAAAGCGGCGCAACGACGTAGGCAAGGTAGAAGAAGATCAGCGTGATGGCCGCCAGCACGGCAAGGCCACCAATGGCGACGTACCAGTGAGTGAGCCGGTCCTTAAACGCACGGACACGACGCTTTCGCACCATCGCAGGAGTATTGAAATCAATACGCGCTGGAGGCGAACTCTGGTCCATCGTCGATTTGAACAGCTCATTCATGCGCACACACCGTAGACGCCTTGTATGACAGAAACATTACAGCAAGGTGACGCAAGAAAGCCCGCTGCCTGCGAAACCGGCGGCGGACTGTTCAATTTGTGTGCAGGCCAGTCCATTGAGCCTCACTCGCAACGTGTACGTGACTACTTCACCGCCACGCCCTGCAGGCCAAGATCAGCCAGCGCCTTCTCCACGACACGGGCAGGCAGCGGGATATAACCGTCCTTCATCACCACTTCCTGGCCCTGTCTCGACAGCACCAGTTTCACAAATTCGGCTTCCAGCGGCGCCAAGGGCTGGTTCGGCGCCTTGTTCACATACACATAAAGAAAGCGCGACAGTGGATAACTGCCGTTCAGGGTATTGGCTTCGCTGTCTTCGACAAACTCGCCCCCTTCCTTCTTCGCCAGCGGAACAGTCCTGACGTTGGATGTCTTGTAACCGATGCCCGAGTAACCGATGCCGTTAAGCGAATTGCTGATCGCGCTGACCACCGAAGCAGAGCCGGGCTGCTCGTTGACGTTGGCCTTGAAGTCGCCTTTGCACAGGGCTTCTTCCTTGAAATAACCGTAAGTGCCCGACACCGAGTTACGACCGAACAACTGGATCGGTTTGCCTGCCAGATCGCCGGTCACGCCGACATCACCCCAGGTTTTCGCGTCGGCCCTGGCGCCGCACAGGCGGGTCGCGGAAAAGATCGCGTCCACTTGCTGCAGGGTCAGGCCCTTGATCGGGTTGTCCTTGTGCACGAAAACCGCCAATGCATCCACCGCGACCGGAATGGCGGTCGGCTTGTAGCCATGCTTCTGCTCGAAAGCCGATAACTCGCCGTCTTTCATCTTGCGGCTCATCGGGCCCAGATTGGCCGTGCCCTCGGTCAGCGCGGGTGGCGCCGTGGAGGAGCCGGCCGCTTGGATCTGGATATTCACGCTCGGGTATTCTTTCTTGTAGGCCTCGGCCCACAGGGTCATGAGATTTGCCAGGGTATCGGAGCCGACACTGGAGAGATTGCCCGACACACCGGAGGTCTTGGTATAGGCCTTGATGGCAGGGTCGACCGCAGCCAGCGTATTGGCTGCCGTCACTACGGCGGCAACCAATGTCAGTGCAGTCATCAAACGCTTGAGTGTCATCCTTGCGCTCCCGGCAGGGTATGTAGGTGTCCACGAGCCTTGTTTGGCCAGTCTTGTGACTACTCTATGAATTGATTATGACAATAAGATGAAAAGGCTATCGACCTGTGCAGGTAGATAGCCTTTGGCTGTAGCGGTGCCCGAGCGATTTGACAGCGGGGGATGATCAGCGCTTTCGGCTCAGCAAAAACACACCGATGGCCATGCCCAGGCCGCAGAGAATAGCGACGTACCACGCCGGCCCCATCGGACTGCTCTTGAGCATGAAGGTCACGACCATCGGCGTCAGACCTCCGAAAATCGCGTACGCCAGGTTGTAGGAGAACGACAGCCCCGAGAAGCGCACCACAGGCGGAAATGCCTTGACCATGACATAAGGAACCGCGCCGATCGTACCGACGAACAGGCCCGTCACGGCATACAGCGGAAACAGCACCTCAGGATGGCTGCCGAGGATGTGATAGAACGTCCACGAACTGATCAGCAAACCTGCGCTGCCCAGCAGGAACACCCAGCCTGCGCCGAAACGATCCGCCAGCGCGCCGGCAGCGATGCAACCGATACTCAGGAAGACAATGGCCAGGCTGTTGGCTTTCAGCGCCGTAGCAGCCGGAAAGCCATAAATGGTCTGCAGGATGGTCGGCGTCATCAGGATCACGACAATGATGCCGGCAGACAGCAGCCAGGTCATCAGCATCGACAGCGCAACGGCGCCACGATGATCGCGCAGTACCGCCTTGAGCGGTACCTCCTCGGCCAGTGCCTTGCGCAGTTGCAGCTCGGCAAAGACCGGCGTTTCATGCAGCAGGCGGCGCAGATACACCGACATCAGGCCGAACACGCCACCCAGCAGGAAAGGGATACGCCATGCGTAATCCGAGACCTCGACCGGGGTATAGATGCTGTTGATCGCCGTGGCGACCAGCGAGCCCAGCAGGATGCCTGCTGTCAGGCCGGCGGTCAGGGTGCCGCAGGCATACCCGACACGACGTGCAGGCACATGCTCGGACACAAAGACCCAGGCTCCCGGCACTTCACCGCCGATGGCGGCACCTTGAATGACGCGCATCAACAGCAGCAGAATCGGCGCCCACATGCCGATCTGCGCGTAGGTCGGCAACAGACCCATGATCAGGGTCGGCACCGCCATCATGAAAATGCTCAGCGTGAACATCTTCTTGCGCCCCAGCAGATCGCCGAAGTGCGCCATGATAATGCCGCCCAGGGGCCTCGCCAGATAACCGGCGGCGAAAATGCCGAACGTCTGCATCATGCGCAGCCAGTCGGGCATGTCCACCGGGAAAAACAGTTTGCCGACCACCGCCGCGAAAAACACGAAAATGATGAAGTCGTAGAACTCCAGCGCGCCACCCAGAGCCGACAGCGAAAGGGTTTTGTAATCGCTGCGAGTCAAAGGCCGCGCAGGCTGCGTGGAACTTGAAGGAACAGATGACATGACAAGGCTTCTCTTTACTTATTCTTTGAAAAGGGGCGAGCGACAGCGACGCTGGCTGCTGCGGGGTGCCGTGCAGAAGCGATTGTCGGGAGCAACGGCGCAGATAGGCACCAAAATTGCGTGTACAGGCAGTCTTGTCACCTGTAGAGGTCCAGCAAGATAGCAAATTGCTACAAAAAACACATGGCAGAACTGCCACTGACACAAAATGAAGACCCACGGTCGTTCTATGACGCAACGCCCGATATACTCGCAAGTCGTCAACAGCCTTGGGAAGTTGTGCGAAAACGTCTGAATCAGCGGGTTTCGCAGAGTTTCCCTTTGGGCCACACCGGCGCAGAACACACAATGTTCATGCTCATGGTTTTGAATGGCACCTGTTAACCGCGACATACAATAATGAGAGTCATGGGTCAGAGGCACCCTAGGCATGATCGAGCTCGAACAAGAAGATCCAACCCCGCAAGGCGACCTTGCCCTGCAAATCACCGCCCTTCCCCGCGAAACCAATGGCTTTGGCGACATCTTCGGCGGCTGGCTGGTGTCCCAGATGGACCTGGCAGGTACAGCGATGGCCAGCAAAGTCGCGGGTGGCCGTGTGGCGACCGTCGCCATAGATCGCATGGCGTTTCTGGTCCCGGTCGCGGTCGGCGAACAGCTTTCCTTCTATACCCGCACCCTGGAAGTCGGACGCACCTCGATCAAGATGATGGTCGAAGTGTGGAGCGACGACCCGCTTACCAGCGAATGGCGCAAGGTCACCGAGGCTGCGTTCGTGTTCGTGGCGATAGACCCCAGCGGCCGGACCCGCTCGGTTCCCGCGCGACGGTAAATTGTCGCTCGGCTACAGATTGGCTGCCCGGTTAAACTCGCCCTGCATGAAGCGGTCTATTTTCGTCACGGTCATTGAGTGAGAACTATGCATGCCAACATCCCCGGTTGAACCCACCGTCGAATCCATCCTTTACGATGAGCTGAACTGCTGGCGTATTTGCCACGGCGAAGCTGAGCTGCTGGTTGCGCAACAAGGCGCACACATCCTCAGCTATCAAGTGGCCGGGCAGCAGCCGCTGGTGTGGCTGAACGAAGAGGCCGTTTTCAAACGCGGCAAACCCATTCGTGCAGGCATGCCGATCTGCTGGCCGTGGTTCGGTAATCTGGATCGCAACCCGCAAAGCGTGCAGGCCATGCGCGACAGCAGCGAGCCGGCCAAGGCACATGGCGAAGTGCGAGCGCTGGACTGGCAGTTGTTGGGTATCGGCGCAGATGGCGACGCACTGCTGGTGGAGTTCGTTCTTCCCGAGGCCGAAGGCCA
The DNA here is from genome assembly GCF_900103225.1 of Pseudomonas congelans. Classification (GTDB taxonomy): domain Bacteria; phylum Pseudomonadota; class Gammaproteobacteria; order Pseudomonadales; family Pseudomonadaceae; genus Aquipseudomonas; species Aquipseudomonas congelans. The sequence continues at coordinate 11,938 of NZ_FNJH01000009.1, forward strand.
CTTGCCGGGCTGGCCGCACAACGTCGCCCTGAAACTGAGCATTCGTCTTGACCACGCACTGAATGTCAGTCTGGTCAGCTACAACTGTGGCACTGAGCCTGTGGTAATCAGCCAGGCGCTGCACACCTATTTCGCAGTCAGCGACGTACGTCAGGTCAGCGTCGAAGGGCTCGACGGCCTGCGTTACATCGAAACCCTGGAAAACTGGGAAGAACGCGAGCAGAGCGGCGACCTGACCTTCACAGGCGAAACCGACCGCATCTACAAGGACACGCCGGGCGTGCTCAGCATCGTTGACCCAGAGTGGCAGCGACGCATCCACATCCGCAGCACGGGCTCGAACTCAGCCATCCTGTGGAACCCGTGGATCGAGAAGACCGGCAAGTTCACCGACATGGCGGCAGACGGCTGGCAGCGCATGGTCTGCGTCGAAACCGCCAACGTGCTGGATGACGTGGTCACGCTGGCCCCTGACCAGATGCATGTTCTGGGTGTGAGTATCTGGAGCGAGGCGCTCTGATCAGGAATTGATCAAGCCCATCAAAGGTCCGATTCAACCACCACACGGACCTTTGACGCATCCATCGCGTACGCCGCATCGGCAAGATCGTTACTGACCTTCTCGATTTTCAGGGTGCCTTCTACCCACAGTGGTGTGTAGATATCATCCAGTTTCAGGCCCTTGGGGTAACGCACCAGCACCAGCTGGTTGGGCGGCGGTGGCGGAACGTGGATGCAGGCGCCCGGATAAGGCACGATGAAGAACAGCGTGCTATGGCCTTTGGCGTCGGTTTCGAGAGGCACAGGATAGCCGCCGAGACGAATCGTCTTGCCGTTCATGGCCGGGACGGTTTTGGTCGAATACATGACCGCAGGCAAACCCTTGCTCTGCTTCAACCCACCCTTGCTGTCGAACGTGCCCATGGCTTCCGGAGAATTGTGGTCAATCTCGGGCATGGCTTCGAGGGCTTTTTGGTCGGACTTGGGCATCAGCTCAAGCCAGTCGGTTTCCGGCAACTGGGCGTGTGCAGGTCCGGAGAGTGCGGATAACAGCAGAAGAGTCATCAACAGGAAGCGACGCATGATAAAGCTCGGCAAAGGGGTGGACAGTTGCCGAGCATTCTAGCCCTCTGCGCACTGTAAAACAGAGGGCTGACGCATAAACGTTATTTCTTTCTGATCATGCCGTAGATAACCAGCAGGATGATTGCACCTACCAGCGCGCCGAGGAAACCTGCACCCTCGCCTGCCTGATAGATACCCAGCGCCTGACCGCCGTAAGTGGCTGCGAGCGAACCGGCGATACCCAGCACGATGGTCATGATCCAGCCCATGCTGTCGTCGCCCGGCTTCAGAAAGCGAGCCAACAGACCAACGATCAGGCCGATAAAGATGGTTCCAATGATACCCATGCCATTTCCCTCTGTATTAAGTGAATAGGCCCGGGCTAATAGCAGCCCCGACTTACTGCTATCTGAGAACAGCGACAGGGAATGGTTCCGGCGAAGTGGTCAGTTTGCTTCGGGGTGGAGAATTCTTCATGCATGACAGGGCTGACACCCGATGATTCTCGTTCCCACGCTCCGCGCCAGGCTGCAGATTCGTGCCGCGGAGCGTCACCCAATGCATGCCAACGCGGAGCATTGGCACGATATTCAGCTGGATTTGTGTAAAACGCAGAGCGCAGAGCATCGGCACGATAGCCGCTGACCTGATCAGCCCTTGATCAGCGCCTCTACCAACTTCACCTGACGATCCAGCGTGACGCGGTCGGCACTGCGGACAGTGGCGTGTCCGACCTTGCGGCCAGCCTTGAACGCCTTGCCATAGTGATGCAGGTGGCAGTCTTGGACAGCGATGACCTTGTCCACTGCCGGCACTTCACCGATGAAGTTGAGCATGGCGCTTTCGCCGACCTTGGCTGTAGAGCCCAGCGGCAGACCGGCAACCGCCCGCAGGTGGTTTTCGAACTGGCTGCACTCGGCGCCTTCGGTGGTCCAGTGACCGGAGTTGTGGACGCGCGGCGCGATCTCGTTGGCTTTCAGGCCACCGTCGACCTCAAAGAATTCGAATGCCAGCACGCCCACGTAATCCAGCTGCTTCAGAACGCGGCCGGCGTAGTCTTCGGCCAGTGTCTGCAAAGGATGATCGGTACTGGCGATGGACAGACGCAGGATGCCGCTGTCATGCGTGTTGTGCACCAGCGGGTAGAACCGGGTCTCGCCATCACGCGCACGTACTGCAATCAACGACACTTCACCGGTGAACGGCACGAAGCCCTCCAGCAGGCAAGGCACGCTGCCCAGCTCGGCGAATGTGTCGACCACATCGGCCGCCGAACGCAGGACCTTCTGGCCCTTGCCGTCATAACCCAGAGTGCGGGTCTTGAGCACGGCAGGCAGACCGATGCTGGCTACCGCGGCATCCAGGTCGGCCTGCGACTGAATGTCGGCGAATGCCGGCGTCGGGATGCCCAGGTCCTTGAACATGCTTTTTTCGAACCAGCGATCACGCGCAATGCGCAACGCCTCGGCGCTCGGATAGACCGGTACGAACTGTGACAGAAACGCCACGGTCTCGGCCGGAACGCTTTCAAACTCGAAGGTCACCAGATCGACTTCATCCGCCAACTGACGCAGATGATCCAGATCGCCGTAATCGGCACGCAGATGCTCACCAAGTGCCGCAGCACAGGCGTCCGGCGCGGGATCGAGAAAGGCGAAGTTCATGCCCAGCGGCGTACCTGCCAATGCCAACATGCGGCCCAGCTGGCCGCCACCGATTACACCGATCTTCATGGAAAAACCTCAGGCGTGGCGTGGGTCTGGATTGTCCAGGACGCTGTCTGTCTGCTCAGTGCGAAATTTCTTCAGCGCTGCGTGGAATTGCGGGTGCTTTGCGCCGAGGATGCTCGCTGAAAGCAGCGCTGCGTTGATTGCACCCGCCTTGCCGATGGCCAGGGTCGCGACCGGGATACCGGCCGGCATCTGCACGATCGACAACAGCGAGTCGACACCCGAGAGCATCGAAGACTGCACCGGAACGCCCAATACAGGCAGGTGAGTCTTGGCAGCGCACATGCCCGGCAAGTGAGCAGCGCCACCGGCACCGGCGATAATCACCTCAATGCCACGGCCTTCCGCTTCGTCGGCGTACTGAAACAGCAGATCCGGTGTGCGGTGAGCTGACACTACCTTGACTTCAAAAGGGATGCCGAGCTTTTCCAGCATATCGGCGGTGTGGCTAAGGGTGGACCAATCGGACTTGGAGCCCATGATCACGCCAACCAGTGCGCTCATCGTCGTGCCTCTCATCGGGCGCCCGCAGGCGCGTCTTAAAACAACAAGCCACGCGGGGAGACCGGCGTGGCTTGTTGTACGAATAGTGACCGATTTAACCGGCCAAAGGCCGCGCAGTATAACGCAAAGTAGTGCGTTTAAAGCACCTGCAATCACCTTCTGTCAGCAGTCCTGCAAGACATCGACACAGACAGGGCCGGCAGCCCCCAAGTGAGCCGGAGTCCTGCCAACGTTACGCTGGAACTCCGACACGTTAACCGGCGCATCTTACGCCATGACACCCCTTGGCCTACCGCGTCAGGCGCAGAGTGCGACTGTCAGGCACAAACCGTATTTGTTTAACTGCCTCATCGACATTTGAAGTCGATATCTAACCTGACGCTCAAGGATGAGAACGTACCCATGAAGAACACACTGAAAACCTGGCTGTCACTGGTCATCTTTTTTTACCTGCCGTTTGCCAGCGCCGGCGGTCCCAATCTGGGACTGTTCCTGATCATGCACGATCAACTTACAAAACATGAACGCGCTGAACTGGCGGATAGCTACTTGAATCCCCTGCTCGCTCAGTTGGAGGAAATCACCGGACGCAGGACAACGGTCACGCTCATCGAAAACGAACCAGGACTGACAAACTTCGCCTATCGCGGGGAGGAGCTGGACAAGCTGCTATACCGGTTGTCCAGGGAGAGCATCGAATATGCAAAAGCAAAGAACCTGCCGAGCCCTTCGGAGCGGCATAAATATGTGCTGGTCACTTCCAATAAAATCAACGGGACAGTACACGGCGTCACGGCAGAAGCCTATAACGTCGCAATGGCGTCCCTTAAAGATTACAACACGCTGCCACACGAAGTCGGCCACCTGTTTGGTGCCGAGCATGAGGCTGCAACCGGTTTTCCATGCCAGACGACGATGTGGGAAAACTCCACTACATCGATTATCCCCTGCTATTACTTCAGCGACGCCAACAAGCAACTGATTCGCGACTACGTCGACAACATACCCGGCGTTGAGTGAATAATCGGCCGGGCATGAATCATCATACCCGGCCATTTTATGCTCAGCCTGCTGCCGCAGGGCTTTCAAGCTTGCGCCACAGCAGGCGTACATTGGCCTTGCGCACCAATGCGCAGCGATACAGGCGGATCTCCAGCGGCACATGCCACTGCGGTCCGCCACAGACCACCAGTTCACCGCGTGCCAGTTCGGCGCGCACACTCAATTGCGGCACCCAGGCAATCCCCAGCCCTTCCAGCGCCATGCTTTTCAGGCTGTCGGCCATTGCCGTCTCGTAGACCGTGGTGAAGCGCAGATTGCGTTGACGCAACAACAGGTTCACCGAACGCCCGAGAAAGGCCCCGGCACTGTAGGCAAGCAGCGGCACACTGCCCTCGCCTTCCATATCGAATAACGGCAGCCCCTCGGCATCGGCAGCACAGACCGGCAACATCTCGGTATGCCCCAAATGCAGCGAGGGAAAGATTTCGGCGTCCATCTGCAGCGCGGCATCGGGATCGTAGAACGCCAGCATCAGATCACAGCCACCTTCGCGCAACGCGTGCACCGCATCACCGACGTTGGTCGCCACCAGACGCGTTGCAATGTTCAGCCCTTCGTTGCGCAACTGGGCGATCCAGCGCGGAAAGAATCCAAGCGCCAGAGAGTGCGCCGCGGCAACCTGCATGACCTCGCCCTGCCCGCCTTCCAGATGATGCAGATGGCGCACGACTTCGCCCAGTTGCTCGACCACGGTACGTGCCGTGACCAGAAACAATTGTCCGGCGGCGGTCAGCTCGATGGGTGTACGCGAGCGATTGACCAGCGTCAGCCCCAGCGCCGATTCCAGACTGCGAATACGCCGGCTGAATGCCGGCTGAGTCACGAAGCGACGTTCGGCGGCCTGAGAAAAGCTGCGGGTGGCCGCCAGGGCGCTGAAGTCCTCCAGCCATTTGCTTTCCAGATTCATCAGGTCCTCCCGGACAATGGATGACGGCTTCGACAGGCAATTACGCATGCCCAATGGCACCGATTTGCAGCGCCCCGATGGGACGCCCGTCGATGAAGTGCGGATACATGCCCGGACGGCGCAGCAGATACGATCGAAGAAGCGCACCGGTGCGACATTTTGCCCCCTTTACGCACTGAACGGAATCCAGGTCACGCGCTGATTATGCCGTTATTGCATAGCCCAGCGTTTAACAGCATTGGTCAATCGAGGGTGGCAAGCCCACTATTCGTGGCGTTCCGGCATTGTCCGTGCCTTTTGAGACTTTTTTTATCATGTCCTCGCCTGCATCATCGCGCATCGAAAAAGACCTGCTTGGTGTTCTCGAAGTACCTGCCAACGCTTATTACGGCATCCAGACCCTGCGAGCGGTGAACAACTTTCACCTCTCCGGCGTGCCGCTTTCGCACTACCCGAAACTGGTAGTCGCGCTGGCCATGGTCAAGCAGGCGGCAGCGGATGCAAACCATCAGCTCGGACACCTCAATGACGCCAAGCATGCGGCCATCAGCGAGGCCTGTGCCCGCCTGATCCGCGGCGACTTCCATGATCAGTTCGTGGTCGACATGATCCAGGGCGGCGCCGGCACGTCCACCAACATGAATGCCAACGAAGTCATCGCCAACATCGCTCTGGAAACCATGGGTTTCGAAAAAGGCGAATACAAACATCTGCACCCCAACAACGATGTCAACATGGCGCAGTCGACCAACGACGCGTACCCCACCGCGATCCGTCTGGGTCTGCTGCTGGGTCACGACGCCCTGCTCGCCAGCCTTTCCAGCCTGATTCAGGCCTTCGCCGCCAAGGGCGAAGAATTCAACCATGTGCTGAAGATGGGCCGCACCCAGTTGCAGGACGCCGTTCCAATGACCCTGGGTCAGGAATTCCGCGCCTTCGCCACCACCCTGACAGAAGACCTCAACCGCCTGCGCAGCTTGGCTCCCGAGCTGTTGACCGAAGTCAACCTGGGCGGTACCGCCATCGGCACCGGGATCAACGCCGACCCCGGCTATCAGAAGCTGGCAGTCGATCGCCTGGCGCTCATCAGCGGCCAGCCTCTGGTGCCTGCAGCCGACCTGATCGAAGCGACCTCCGACATGGGCGCCTTCGTGCTGTTCTCGGGCATGCTCAAGCGTACTGCGGTCAAGCTGTCGAAAATCTGCAACGACCTGCGCCTGCTGTCCAGCGGCCCGCGCACCGGCATCAACGAAATCAATCTGCCGGCACGCCAGCCAGGCAGCTCGATCATGCCCGGCAAGGTCAACCCGGTGATCCCGGAAGCGGTCAATCAGGTGGCCTTCGAAATCATCGGCAACGACCTGTCGCTGACCATGGCTGCCGAAGGCGGACAATTGCAGCTCAACGTGATGGAGCCGCTGATCGCCTACAAGATCTTCGACTCGATCCGCCTGCTGCAGCGCGCCATGGACATGCTGCGCGAGCACTGCATCGTCGGCATCACGGCCAACGAACAGCGCTGCCGCGAGCTGGTCGAGCACTCGATCGGTCTGGTCACCGCCCTGAACCCTTACATCGGTTACGAGAACTCCACCCGTATCGCCCGCATCGCGCTGGAAACCGGCCGCGGCGTGCTGGAACTGGTGCGTGAGGAAGGTCTGCTCGACGACGCCATGCTCGACGACATCCTGCGCCCGGAAAACATGATCGCTCCCCGTCTGGCCCCCTTGAAGGCCTGACAGGAATGACCTGCGCAACCTGCTCACCAGATTGAGGGCCTAGACACCCCTCAATTTTTTGAGGGTCTGGGAGTGATTCTCCAGACCCTTTTTTTTGCCTGCAGCAAAGGGCTCCGACACTGGACCCAGAGCCTTCGGCACCCTACTTTTGCGGAGTCATCCGTGGAAGTATTCATTCATCGTCGCGAATGAAGAATCAGCCGTCCAAGAAAGCGACTACAGACGTAAAAACTTTGCACCGGTATAGTGCGCCCCCTCAAAAGTAGCGAGGAATAACAAAAATGCTGGAAATGATTAACGACTTTCTCTCCGGTAAGGTACTGATCGTACTTATCGTAGGCCTGGGTAGTTACTTCACGATCCGCTCGCGTTTCGTTCAGTTTCGACATTTTTTCCACATGTTCTCGGTTTTTCGCGACAGTCTGCGCAGCAGCGCGGGCCAGTTGAGTTCGTTTCAGGCCCTGATGCTCAGCCTGGCGGGCCGCGTCGGTGCCGGTAACATCGCAGGCGTCGGCATTGCCGTGACACTCGGTGGTCCGGGTGCCGTATTCTGGATGTGGGTGACCGCACTGGTCGGCATGGCCAGCAGCTTCATCGAGTGTTCCCTCGCTCAGCTCTACAAACGCAAGGATTCCGAAGGTCAGTTCCGTGGCGGTCCGGCGTTCTACATCCAGTATGGTCTGGGCAAGCGCTGGCTGGGTATGGTCATGGCGGTATTGCTGCTGGTGACCTTCGGTTTTGCCTTCAACGGCCTGCAGTCGCACGCCGTGACCGACTCGCTGAAAAGCGCGTTCAACGTCGATACCCGCACCACCGGCATCTGCCTGGTCGTGCTGCTGGGCCTGGCCTTCGTCGGCGGCATCAAGCGTATCGCGGCCATTTCCGACCTGCTGGTTCCGGTCAAGACCCTGATCTACATCGCGGTCACCATCTACGTCATCGCCCTGCAGATCGACCACGTTCCCGGCATGCTGATGACCATCGTCAGAAGCGCCTTCGGCCTTGATCCGGTATTCGGCGGCCTGATCGGCAGCGCGATCGTGATGGGCGTCAAGCGTGGCGTCTTCGCCAACGAAGCCGGTCTGGGTAGTGCGCCCAACGTGGCTGCCGTGGCACAGGTCGAGCACCCGGTGGCACAGGGCGTGGTTCAGGCGTTCAGCGTGTTCCTCGACACCTTCGTGATCTGCACCTGCACCGCCTTGCTGATTCTTCTGTCCGGTATCTACGACATCGGCTACGACGGCAACGGCATCGTTCTGGCACAGAACTCGCTGGCAGCCGTGGTCGGTGACTGGGGCAGAGTGTTCATCAGCGTGGCGCTGGCACTGTTCGTCTTCACCTCGATTCTCTACAACTACTACCTGGGCGAAAACAGCCTGCGGTTCCTGTTTGGCGAGAAGATCCAGACCATCATCATCTACCGCATCGCGGTGCTGGTACTGATCATGTGGGGTGCCGTCGTCGACCTGAAAGATGTACTGGCGTTCGCCGACATCACCATGACCATGCTGGCGTTCGTCAACCTGATCGCGCTCGCAATGCTGTTCAAAGTCGTCAAGCGCATTTTGAATGACTACGATGCGCAACGCCGGGCCGGGGTCAAGACGCCGGTGTTCGATTCCAGCCAGTTCCCTGATCTGGACCTGGACCGCAATGCATGGCCGGCCAATCCGACCCGTCAGTCGACACAGGATGCCGAAGCGGCAGCCAAGTCTGTGCCAGAAGCACGATAACCACCGCGACACTACGCCGGAGAAGAGCCATGCCTCATGACGGACAACAACCTGCCCAACGCGTGATGGTTCTTTACACCGGCGGCACCATCGGCATGCAGGCCAGCGCCAACGGCCTGGCACCGGCCTCCGGTTTCGAAGCGCGAATGGCCGGGCAACTGGCCGAGCACCCGGAACTGGTGGTGCCGCAGTGGCGCTTCCGTGAGATGTCGCCGCTGATCGACAGCGCCAACATGACGCCTTCCTACTGGCTGCGCCTGCGTGAGGCGGTGATCGAGGCGGTTGAGGTCGAAGGCTGCGATGCGGTGCTGGTGCTGCATGGCACCGACACCCTGGCGTACAGCGCGGCGGCGATGTGCTTCCAGTTATTGGGGTTCAGCGCGCCGGTGCTGTTCACCGGTTCGATGCTGCCTGCCGGCGTGCAGGACAGCGATGCCTGGGAAAACGTCAACGGCGCCCTGCTGGCGCTGGGTTCGGGTCTGGTGTCAGGCGTGCAGCTGTATTTTCACGGGCAACTGATGACACCCGTACGCTGCGCGAAAATTCGCAGCTTCGGTCGGCAACCGTTCGCACCGCTGCAACGCTCGCGTGGCGGCCATGCGGTGATTTCGCTCCCTGACGCATTGAACTATCGCCAGCCGAAGACACTGGCAGAGGTGGCGGTATTGCCACTGTTTCCCGGTGTCGGTGCTGCCCAGCTGGACGGCCTGATCAACAGCGGTATCCGCGGTCTGGTGCTCGAATGCTTCGGCAGCGGCACCGGCCCCAGTGACGATCCGCAATTTCTGGCCAGTCTGGAGAACGCGCGAGCGCTGGGTGTCTGTGTGGTTGCGATTACCCAGTGCCATGAGGGCGGTGTCGAGTTGGATGTCTACGAAGCGGGCAGCCGTCTGCGCGGTGCAGGCGTACTCTCCGGTGGTGGCATGACCCGTGAAGCAGCGCTCGGCAAACTGCATGCCCTGCTGGGCGCAGACCTGACCACCGAGGAAGTACGGCGCCTGGTCGAACTGGACCTGTGCGGCGAGCTGCGTTAAGCGGCTGCTTCTGCTTTACCCGAGGCGTCACGCACTCGCGCGACGCCTCCCCCCTTCACGAAGCCTTGCATTCTTCCTGTGCGCCCCTGAGCATCGAATCCAGATTGCGCTCGATGTTTTCGCACAATGCCGTCATCTGAATCTCGTGTTCACTGGCACGGAACGGGCTCTGCAGGTCGGTACCGATCTTCTCGATCGCCAACAGCATGAAACCCACCACCGTCGACGCCAGAGGCGTGAACCAGCCAAGGGTTTCGACCAGGCCAATCGGTACGATCAGGCAGAACAGCGTGATGAACAGGCGCGGAAAGGCCACGTACGGATAAGGCAACGGTGTATTGGCAATACGCTCCATGCCGCCCTGGCAATTGGAGATATCCACCATGGTCGACTCCAGACGCGCCAGACGAATGCTGTCCAGCCGTCCGGCCTGATACTCCTTGGCCAACAGCGCAGCCGACGTATTGAGCAGGTCGTTAGGGAAGTTATTGGTGTCGTGACGACGTTCGAATTCCTCGCGAGGAATCAGCATCTGAACCTCATCACCACATTTGGCGCCCTTCAGGTGTGCAGACAGGCACTTCACATATGCAACATGGCGGCGCAACAGCGTGGCCTTGACCGGGTTGATCCCGTCGTCATCCTCGACCAGCGTCAGCACCTGCCGGGCGAAGCTGCGCGAACTGTTGACCAGCGCGCCCCATAGCGTGCGGGCTTCCCACCAGCGGTTATAGGCACTTGAATTGCGGAAGCTGGTCAGCACCACCAGCGCCGAGCCCAGCAGGGTCAACGGCATGGACGGCAAGGTGATCTTGCGCTCCAGGTAGAGCATGAAGTCGACCGTGACAATCACGTCCCAGATCAACAGCCAGAAAAGCGACCACCCTACATAGCCGATGGTCTTGCCGAGAAAACGGATTTTCGAAATGATCGTTTGCTGCAAAAGAACCACCCCATCGAAAAATAAGCGAACCGCATACGCACAGTTACCGCATGGCCTTTGAATACGAAACCGGCAGTTGGTTCGCAAGCGGCCCGCTTATCTCGGGGTTTCAGACGTTTTCAGCAGCCACTCAATGCCACCTGCGGACGCTCGCCGGTGAAGAAAACCGGCCGCAGGCGGACGCCGATCACGTTACCGGCGTAGGCTGCCACCAGCCACAGCCAGCCGTGCAGGCTGCCGGAGGCAATGCCGCTGAAGTACGCACCGATGTTGCAGCCGTAGGCCAGGCGCGAGCCGTAACCCAGCAACAGGCCGCCAATGACCGCCGCCACCAGCGAGCGCGTGGGGATATCGAGGCTGGGCGCAAAACGACCCGCCAGACCTGCCGCAAGTAACGCGCCGAGCATGATGCCGATGTCCATCACACTGGTGATGTCTTCCCACACCGGAGCCGCCAGCGCCTTGGCGTTCGCAGCGCTCTGCCAGAACACCCAGCTGCCGACGTCCACACCTAGCCCACTGGCCACCTTCGCACCCCATAGCGCGAACGCCGATGTGATACCCCACGGACGACCGGCCAACGCCAGCGTTGCGTAGTTGAGAAGCGCCAGCGCGATAGCGCCCCAGACCAGAATCCACGGCCCGCGCAGCACACGGCTAAGGCCGCGATGGTCAGTGACTGGCGGCGCTTCAAGCTGGCCATGACGGCGCTTTTCGAGCTTGACGGTCACCAGGGCAATCAAGGCGAACAGCGCCAGATTGACCAGCAGCGCAGGCAGTACGCCGAAGGTTTTGACCACCGATACGGCCGGGAACGAAGGCAGGGCAAACCACCAGTCGACGTGATGGGTGGCAATCAGTGAGCCGAGGATGAAAAACAGCAGCGTCACCAGCATTCGCGCATTGCCACCGCCGGCAGTGAACAGTGTGCCGGACGCACAGCCACCGCCCAGCTGCATGCCGATGCCGAAAATGAACGCGCCGACGACGACCGAAACTCCGGCCGGCGCAACCAGGCCGGTGACCGGCTGGCCAAACAGCGTGCCCGCGCCCAGTGCCGGGAAAAACAGCAGCACGGCAACCGCCAGCATGACCATTTGCGCGCGCAGCCCTGCACCCCGCCGCTCACGGATGAATACCCGCCACGCCGAGGTGAAACCGAATGCCGCGTGATACAGCGTTACGCCCAGCGCCGCGCCGACGATCCACAGCATCACCTGGCGGGTGCCGACACTGAGCAGAAGGAACTGGGCGCCCATCAGCAGCAGGAACAGCGCGGCCAGCGGCGCGCCGAACTTGCGTCCGGGTGTTGCAGTAAGAGAATTGTTCATGGGTATCTCAAGGACAGGTAACAGAAAGCGCAGATTATACGCCTGGCAACGGGACTACTCGGACCAGACCTCGCGCAGCCTGTTCACTGCATCGACAATTTCGGACTCGGGGGCTGCGGCAAACCCCAGCACCAGCCCGGCGCGGCTATCCACAGGCTCGGCGGAATCGGGCAGCCAGTAATCACTCAGGGCATTCATTTCGACACCGACGCCGTTAGCCTTGGCAATCAGCGCTCGTTCACGCGCCACGCTGTCGACCTTGACCATGACATGCAGCCCGGCAACCACTCTGGGCATTGACGCGCATCCCGGGATATCGGCAGGCCAGTTGTCCAGCAGCACATCGCGCCGACTGAACGCCGCACGCCGCATGCGACGTATGTGTCGCTGGAAATGACCCGATGCAATGAATTGCGCCATGACCGCCTGAACGCCTATTTCGGTATGGCGCATATCCACGGCCTTGCGCTGGCTGAACACCGGTACCAGTTGCTCTGGCAGAACCAGATACCCGAGGCGCAGCGCGGGAAAAGCGATTTTTCCGAACGTCCCGACGTAGAGTACTCGCGCGTTGCGGTCGAGCGCGGCCAGAGGAGCCAAGGGTGAACCGCTGTAGCGATACTCGCCGTCGTAATCATCCTCGACAATCCAGCCCTTGTGCTTCTCGGCCCAGGCCAGCAATTCCAGACGCCGTGCCAGGCTCATTACCACGCCGGTCGGGTATTGGTGTGATGGCGTCACGTAGGCCAACCTGCAGTCTGCCTGCTCAAGGTCTGCGCAGCGCATGCCTTCGTTATCCACAGCCACCCCCTGCAATCGGGCACCCGCCAGTGCGAACGCATGACCGGCCGCCCGATAACCCGGATTCTCAACGGCAACGCCCTCGCCCCGGGTCAGCAGCAACTGTGCACAAAGGCTGATAGCGTGCTGTGCGCCACTGGTGATCACAATTTGCTCAGCGTTGCAATGCAGCCCACGCGATGAGCGCAGGTAGACCGCAATCAATTCGCGCAATCGCGAGTCTCCAGCAGCCGAACCATAACCGAGCTGAGCAAGGTCTGGCTTGCGCCAGAAAGCGGCATATAGCTTGCCCCACAAGGCAAACGGGAAAAGATCGAACGCCGGAACACCGACCCGAAAGGCCCGCGGGCGACCTGTCGGTGGTTCATGCAGATGATGCTTTTCAAGCAGCGCGAGCACCGGGCTGTGGATAACTTCACAGGAGGAATCTGACGGCATTTCGGCCGCTATTGTGGACAAACCTGTGTGTAACCCTGTGGATACACCTGTGGGTAAGTTGGTGGATAGTTTTTTATGGCGCATCCGTCGAGGCAGAGCACTTTGTTCAGAGAGCTGCGCAATATACGTGCCGTCGCCAACGCGCCCTTCGATGAAACCCTCGGCATACAGCTGGTCATAGGCCCGTATCACGCTGTTACGGGAGATGCCCAGTGAACGCGCCAGATCGCGACTGGCTGGCAGACGCGTGCCGCTCCTCAGGCGCCCATCAAGGACCTGCTGGCGCAACAGGCCATAAAGCTGCTTGCTCAAGCCCTGATTCGGGTCCAGCACGATACCGGTGAGTGTGGACGGAAACGCAACACTGAGATCAGGCATGCATTGGCCCTGTTAAAACGATCAAAAATGGATCTTACATCAGACCAATGCCTTGCCTACGATCCTGTTATCAGCCAAGGACATTACCCATGTACATTCCTACCGCTTTCAAGAATAACGACACACCTAGCCTGCACGAGCAGATTGAGCAGACGCGCCTGGCGATTCTAGTCACGCACGGCGCAGAAGGATTGCAGGCGACCCACCTGCCACTGCTGTTGCGCCGCGATGAAGGCTCGTATGGCACGCTTTACGGGCATCTGGCCAAAGCCAATCCACAGTGGCAGCAACTTAGCTCCGGCGCCGAAGCACTGGTGATTTTCCCTGGCGGCGATGCCTACGTGAGCCCGTCGTTCTATCCGGGCAAGAGGGAGCACGGCAAGGTCGTACCCACGTGGAATTATGTGGCAGTGCATGCTTATGGGCAGGCCGAGGTTTTTACCGACGCCGCGCAATTGCACCAGTTGCTGGATGACCTGACCCATCGCCATGAATCCGACCGGGCGCAACCCTGGTCCATTGACGATGCGCCAGCGGACTACATCGCAAAAATGCTCGGAGCGATTGTCGGATTCGCCATTCCGGTGCAGCGGCTGCAGGGCAAACGTAAACTCAGTCAGAATCGCAGCGCTGCGGACATGGCCGGTGTGCGCAACGGCCTCGCTGCAAGCCAGGATACAAATGACCAACACATCGCTCGCCTGATGAGCGAAGGGAGCAACTCATGACCGATGTGCGGATTCGCCCCGTTACCGTCGACGACCATCACGCGTGGCTGCCTCTGTGGCAGGCCTATCTGCGCTTCTACAACACCGAGCTGGGCGCAGGCGTCAGCGACACCACCTGGCAACGCCTTGTGGACCCGAACGAACCGACCCACTCGGCACTCGCCTGGCGGGGTGACGAAGCGGTGGGCATGGTGAACTTCATCTACCACCGCTCCAACTGGAGCATCAACAATGCCTGCTACCTGCAAGATCTGATCGTCGCGCCCGAACAACGCGGAACAGGCATTGGCAGGCAACTGATCGAGTTTGTCTACGCCACTGCCAAGGCAGACGGTTGCGACAAGGTGCACTGGCTGACTCACGAAACCAACGCCACGGCCATTCAGTTGTACGAGCGCATCGCCGAACGGCCCGGCCTCATACAATTTCGTAAAGCACTCTGAAACAGGAAGTGACTGATGTCTGACACCCTGCTGGACTGGCAAGCCGCTGCACCGCCCACGGTCCATACACTGACAGGCCGCTTCATTCGCCTGGAAAAACTCGATGCCGCGCGTCACGCCGATGACCTGTGGGCGGCACTCGAAGGCCCGAATGCGGACCCCAAGCTGTGGGATTATCTTCCCTACGGGCCGTTCAGCGACCGTAGCGCCTTCGATACATGGCTGGCCGGGCATCAGGCGGCCACCGATCCGTGGTTTTACACCGTGGTCGATCAGCAGACCGATAAGGCCGAAGGCGTCATCAGCCTGATGTCGATCGTCGCGGCCCACGGGCGTATCGAAATAGGTCATGTCACCTTCAGCGCGGCCATGCAACGCACACCCAAAGGCACCGAAGCCATTTACCTGCTGGCCAGAGAGATTTTCGCACTGGGCTATCGCCGCCTGGAGTGGAAGTGCAACGCCAACAACGCCCGCTCCAAACGCGCTGCCGAGCGATTCGGCTTCAGCTACGAAGGCACCTTCCGCCAGCACATGGTGGTCAAAGGCCAGAGCCGGGATACCGCGTGGTACTCGATCCTCGACAGCGAATGGCCTGAATTGCGCAAGGCATTTGAACACTGGCTGGCTGTGGATAACTTCACTGACGGGCAACAGATCAAGGGGCTTGAGGCGTTTCGGTGAACCTATGGCCAGGCAACGCTGCACGAGTATGACGTCCGAATAACCACCATCGTGCGACGCTACGCGTCGGCATACTGTTCCGGACGTCCGCGTTCTCTTTACGACGCAGAGCGTCGAGAACGGCATTCCCACGCTGGAGCGTGCGGAACGATAGTCGTGACCACTGGCAGCGCCTGTACAGAATAAAAAAAGGGAAGCCACGAGTGCTTCCCTGAGGTAAACCTTTGGATGGTGCGCAGGTGTCAGCTCAACCTTCGATCTCGATCAGCACTTCGCCCGGATTGACGCGGTCGCCCTTGGCGACGTGGATGGCGACGACCTTGCCCGCGACCGACGCCTGAACCTCGGTCTCCATCTTCATCGCTTCAGTGATCAGCACAGCCTGACCGGCCTTGACCACATCGCCCTCCTTGACCAGCACATCGACGATGTTGCCGGGCATGGTGGTGCTGACGTCGCCCGGTGCGTGAGCTTGCTTGCGTTTGCTGACCCCGCCACCGACGAATTCGTTGAGCGGCTCGAACACCACCTCTTCCGGCATGCCGTCTATGGTCAGGTAGAAGTGGCGCTTGCCCTCGGCCTTGACGCCCACACCGGTGATGTCGACCCGATAGGTTTCGCCGTGCACATCAATAACGAACTCGGTCGGCACGCCCTCACCGCCCGCCCTGGCAACGCTTCCGGCTTCGGGAATCGGCAGCAGCACTTCCGGCGCCAGCGTCCCGGCTGCACGTTCCTCAAGGAACTTGCGGCCAATGTCCGGGAACATGGCGAACGTCAGCACGTCCTCTTCAGACTTGGCCAGTGCGCCGATATCGGCCCGTAGTTTGGTCATCTCCGGCTTGAGCAGGTCGGCCGGACGAACGTCGATCAGTTCTTCATTGCCAATCGCCTGACGACGCAGTTTTTCATCCACCTGCCCCGGCGCCTTGCCGTAACCGCCTTGCAGATAAAGCTTCACTTCATTGGTGATGGTCTTGTAACGCTCCCCGGCCAACACGTTGAAGAACGCCTGAGTACCAACGATCTGCGAGGTCGGCGTTACCAATGGCGGATAACCGAGGTCTTTGCGCACGCGCGGAATTTCAGCCAGCACTTCGCTCATGCGGTTGAGTGCGCCCTGCTCCTTCAACTGATTGGCCAGGTTGGAAATCATGCCGCCAGGCACCTGGTTAACCTGCACCCGCGTGTCGACTGCAGTAAATTCGCTCTCGAACTGGTGGTATTTCTTACGCACCGCGTAGAAGTACAGACCGATTTCCTGAAGCAGTTCCAGGTCCAGACCGGTATCGAACTCGCTGCCCTTGAGCGCGGCCACCATCGATTCGGTGCCCGGATGGCTGGTGCCCCAGGCAAAGCTGGAGATCGCCGTGTCGATATGGTCCGCGCCGCTTTCGATCGCCTTGAGCTGACACATGGCGGCCAGACCGGCCGTGTCATGCGAGTGGATGAACACCGGCAGCGACTGCTCGGTCTTCAGCGCCTTGACCAGCTCACCCGTGGCATAAGGCGTCAGCAGGCCGGCCATGTCCTTGATCGCCACCGAGTCACAGCCCATGGCTTCCATCTGCCGGGCCTGCGCCACGAAGGCCTCGATGGTGTGCACCGGGCTGGTGGTGTAGGCGATGGTGCCCTGTGCATGTTTGCCCGCAGCCTTCACCGCCTCGATGGCAACCCGCAGGTTACGCACATCGTTCATGGCATCGAAAATACGGAACACATCAATACCGTTGACCGCCGCCTTGGCGACGAACGCCTTGACCACGTCATCGCTGTAATGCCGATAGCCCAGCAGGTTCTGGCCGCGCAGGAGCATCTGCAGCCGGGTATTGGGCAAGGCCGCACGCAGCTGACGCAGGCGTTCCCACGGGTCTTCCTTGAGAAAACGCACGCAGGCATCGAAGGTGGCGCCGCCCCAGACTTCCAGCGACCAGTAGCCGACCTGGTCGAGCTTGTCGCAGATCGGCAGCATGTCTTCAGTACGCATGCGGGTCGCCAGCAACGATTGATGAGCGTCACGCAGGATGGTGTCGGTTACGAAAATCTTCTTGGACATTTCACTGTTCCTTACAGACCGGCGTGTGCGGCAATGGCGGCGGCGATGGCCAGGGCCAGCTCTTCGGGTTTGCGTTTGATCGAATAATTGGTCAGCTCGGGGTGGCTTTCGACAAAGCTGGTGTTGAACTCACCGCTGCGAAACTCCGGGTTGCGGAGAATTTCCTGGTAATAGGCAGCCGTGGTCTTGACCCCTTGCAGACGCATGTCATCGAGCGCACGCAGGCCGCGGTCCATGGCCTCTTCCCAGGTCAACGCCCAGACAATCAGCTTCAGGCACATCGAGTCATAGAACGGCGGAATGGTGTAGCCGGTATAAATCGCCGTGTCGGTGCGCACGCCAGGCCCGCCGGGCGCGTAATAACGGGTGATCTTGCCGAAGCTGGGCAGAAAGTTGTTCTTCGGGTCTTCGGCGTTGATCCGGAACTGCAGGGCAAAACCGCGATGGATGATGTCTTCCTGCTTGACCGACAGCGGCAGACCGGAGGCGATACGAATCTGCTCGCGAACGATATCGATGCCGGTGATTTCTTCGGTGATGGTGTGCTCGACCTGCACCCGGGTGTTCATTTCCATGAAGTACACCTCGCCCTCGGCGAGCAGAAACTCCACGGTGCCAGCGTTCTCGTAACCGACTGCCTTGGCTGCACGTACCGACAGATCGCCGATGTAGGCGCGCTGTTCGGGCGTCAACTGCGGGCTGGGAGCAATTTCGATGAGCTTCTGGTTGCGTCGCTGAATCGAACAGTCGCGCTCGAACAGGTGCACCACGTTGCCGAAACTGTCGCCCAGAATCTGCGCTTCAATGTGCTTGGGATTGACGATGCACTTCTCGAGAAAGACCTCTGCCGAGCCGAAGGCTTTGGTCGCTTCGGAAATCACGCGCGGGAAGGCCTGCTCAAGTTCTTCGCGGCTGTTGCAGCGGCGGATACCACGTCCACCGCCCCCGGAGGTGGCCTTGAGCATCACCGGGTAACCGATACGCTCGCCTTCAATCAACGCCTCGTCGATATCGGCCACGTTGCCTTCGGTGCCGGGCGTGACCGGCACGCCGGCCTTGATCATGCTGCGCCGGGCCTCGGTCTTGTCACCCATGCGGCGAATCACTTCTGCGGAGGGACCGATGAATTTGATCCCTCGCTCGGCACAGATATCGGCCAATTCGGCATTCTCGGAAAGAAAGCCATAACCGGGATGCAATGCATCGCAGCCGGTTTCCACTGCCAGATTCACCAATTTACGCGGGTTCAGGTAACCCGCCAGAGGTTCGGCACCAATGCTATAGGCTTCGTCGGCACGTTTGACATGCAAGGCATGCCGGTCAGCTTCGGAAAAGATCGCTACCGAGCGAATGCCCATCTCGGCGCATGCACGCACGATGCGAACGGCAATCTCCCCGCGGTTGGCGATCAGAATTTTTGTTATCACTGGCGTTTCCCTCGACCCACACTTGTAACCGTGTATGTGACTGAATGTCGCAGGCCCACCCTATGCCAAATCAAGGATTAACAAAAATGAGTAAAAGTTGGGAGGTGCATAAGTAAAAGCTTATAGTTGGCGCTCCAGTCAGATCGCGGAGCCTTTATAAATGCGTAAGTCATTGATGCGTATGACATTGCGTCAGCTGCGCATTTTCAATGAAGTGTGCGATCTGCGCTCATACAGCCGTGCGGCCGAAGAGATGTCGCTGACACAACCCGCTGTCAGCCTGCAGATTCGCCAGCTAGAAGAGCTGATCGGCCAGCCGCTGTTCGAGTACGTCAGCAAAAAGCTCTACCTGACTGAAGCGGCACAAGCGCTGCAACAGGCCAGCCGGGATATTTTCGGGCGCCTGGAAAGCCTGGACATGCAGCTTTCCGACATGCAGGGCTCGCTGCAAGGCCAGTTGAAGCTGGCAGTCGAGTCGAGCTGCAAATACTTTATTCCTCACCTGTTCGCCGCCTTCAAGCGCCAGCACCCGGAAGTCAGCCTGAGTCTGATGGTGGTCAATCGCGCGCAAGTCATCAGACGTCTGGCGGATAACCGCGATGATCTTGTGGTGATGTCGGCAGTGCCGCTGGACATGGGCCTGGAGTTCTTGCCCTTCCTGAATAACCCGATTGTCGCCGTGGCCCCGCCTGACCATCCGCTGAGCAGCCGTGAGACGCTCAGCCTGAAAGACCTGGAGCCATGGCCCCTGCTGACCCGGGAAACAGGGTCGGGTACGCGTCGGGCCTGCGAGGAGTTCTTCAAGGAGAAGCGCGTGCATTTCACGCAGACGCTGGAAGTCTCCTCCAGCGAAGCACAACGTGAATGCGTGGTAGCCGGGCTGGGCCTGGCGATGCTGACCCGGCACGCGGTGTGCCAGGAGCTCGCCACAGGCGCTCTGGTGGAGCTGCCCGTGGCGGAGTTGCCGCTGTATCGAAGCTGGTGCGTGGCTCAGGCCGGTGACAAACGCCTTTCACCGGTAGCACATGCCTTTCTTGCGTTCATCCGTAGCGAACGTGCGCAGATCAGCCAGCTTGTCGAGCGTTTCGACGGTCGACCGCGGGCAACTTGATCGTCTGCCAAACAGCGTTATTCATGCCATCCATGTAGTCACACAGCTCCTGATTGAGCTGACGTGCCTCGCTATAGCTTTCAATTGCCCGACGAAACTCCATGCGACGTTGATCTTCCTGCTGACGGCGGGTTTTCACGGTGCTGGTAGGTAAATCATCGTAATGCCGAGCCATATCCTGTCTCCCAATACGTTTTGTGGGAGCACCAGAATGGAGCGTGACAGTGACAATCAGGCGGCGGACACATGACAGATCGATGAAACTTGATGTAACGGGATCGGCTCAGTCTTCGTGGGTCTTGATCGACTTTGGCGACAGACGCAAGCCGCGCAGACTGCGCTTGACGCTCTTGAGGTGGTTGACCAGACCGGGGCCGCGAGCCATGGCAACGCCCATTGCCAGCACGTCAATGACTACAAGATGTGCAATGCGGGAAGTCAGCGGCGTGTAGATTTCGGTGTCTTCGTGCACATCGATGGCCAGATTGACCGACGACAGCTCGGCCAGCGGTGTCTGACTGGGGCACAAGGTGATCAGCGTCGCGCCGCTTTCGCGGACCAGGTTGGCGGTGATCAGCAAATCCTTGGAACGGCCTGACTGCGAAATGCATACAGCAACATCTGTCGGCTTGAGCGTGACGGCAGACATTGCCTGCATGTGCGGATCGGAATACGCCGCCGCGGTCAGCAGCAGACGAAAGAACTTGTGCTGCGCATCGGCGGCGACTGCGCCGGACGCGCCGAACCCGTAGAACTCGACACGGTTGGCCCCGGCCATGGCCGTGACTGCCAGTTGCAACGCATGGGGGTCGAGGTTTTCGCGCACTTCCATGAGCGTGTGCAGCGTGGTGTCGAAAATCTTCAGGCTGTAGTCGGCAACCGAATCGTCTTCGTGAATCGCAAACTGCCCAAAACTTGCACCTGCCGCGAGGCTCTGCGCCAGCTTGAGCTTGAGGTCCTGAAACCCGGTGCAGCCAATGGCCCGGCAGAAACGCACGATGGTCGGCTCGCTGATACCGACACTGTGCGCCAGGTCTGCCATGGAACTGTGCATCACGGCCGCGGGGTCGAGCAGCACATGGTCAGCTACCTTGAGCTCCGATTTGCGCAGCAAATTACGTGACTGGGCGATGTGTTGCAGCAGATTCAAGGGGCAGACTCGGCAAAAGAGAGATGGGCTGGGCTGTAGCTTTCTTGTAGTTATACTACATGACCCGCCAGCCGCCCAGTTAAACGAAGCTGGAACGTGCCGTGCGGGCGTTATCAGCGACAATTGTGGGAATAATCCTACATTAGGCCAATTCCCCAGTCAGAGCCTGCCTGTTCACCAATAAAGGTAGACGCAACGCATTCGCTCCCGGCAACAGGCGACGACCGGTCGTCAGCGCCCCCGCCATTTTTATTGCCTGACGCAAAGCATGGTTTGCCCGTCATGGCGCAGCACCCTAGAATGCGCGGATGCGCGATGATCTCTCTCTTCTTCTGAATTCCCTCAACGATGCCCAGCGTCAGGCCGTAGCCGCCTCTCTGGGTCGTCAGTTGGTCCTGGCTGGTGCTGGCTCCGGCAAAACCCGTGTGCTGGTGCATCGCATCGCATGGCTGATGCAGGTCGAGCAAGCCTCCCCGCATTCGGTCCTGTCGGTGACGTTCACCAACAAGGCTGCCGCCGAGATGCGCCACCGTATCGAGCAGTTGATGGGCATCAGCCCGGCGGGCATGTGGGTGGGCACCTTCCACGGTCTGGCGCACCGCCTGCTGCGTGCACACTGGCAGGAAGCCGGGCTGGTACAGACCTTCCAGATCCTCGACAGCGATGACCAGCAGCGTCTGGTAAAGCGCGTGATGCGCGAGCTGGGTCTGGACGAACAACGCTGGCCTGCACGTCAGGCCCAGTGGTTCATCAATGGTCAGAAAGACGAAGGCCTGCGCCCGAAACATATTCAGGCCAGCGGCGACCTGTTCCTGACCACCATGAAAAGCGTCTACGAAGCCTACGAGATCGCCTGCCAGCGGGCCGGCGTCATCGACTTCTCCGAACTGCTGCTGCGCGCGCTCGACCTGTGGCGCGATAACCCGGGCTTGCTGGCGCATTATCAGCGCCGCTTCCGCCACGTTCTGGTGGACGAGTTCCAGGACACCAACGCCGTGCAGTACGCGTGGCTGCGCCTGCTCGCCCAGGGGGGCGACAGCCTGATGGTGGTCGGCGACGACGATCAGTCCATTTACGGCTGGCGTGGCGCGAAGATCGAGAACATCCACCAGTATTCCTCGGACTTCCCGGACACCGAAGTCATCCGCCTGGAGCAGAACTACCGCTCCACGGCGAGCATCCTCAAGGCCGCCAACGGTTTGATCATCAATAACAGTGGTCGCCTGGGCAAGGAACTATGGACCGACGTCGGCGATGGCGAGCTGATCAATCTGTACGCCGCGTTCAACGAGCACGATGAGGCGCGCTACGTGGTCGAGACCATCGAGAGCGCGCTGAAAACCGGTATCTCGCGCAACGACATCGCCATTCTGTACCGCTCCAACGCCCAGTCGCGAGTGCTCGAAGAAGCGCTGCTGCGCGAGCGTATTCCTTATCGAATCTACGGCGGACAGCGCTTCTTCGAACGCGCCGAGATCAAGAATGCCATGGCCTACATGCGCTTGCTGGAAGGCCGTGGCAACGATGCGGCGCTGGAGCGGGTGATCAACGTTCCGGCGCGCGGCATAGGCGAAAAGACCGTCGAAGCGATTCGCGAGCATGCACGGCATGCCGACGTCTCCATGTGGGAAGCGATGCGTCTGCTGGTTGCCAACAAGGGCCTGACCGGGCGCGCCGCCACTGCCTTGGGCGGCTTCATCGAGCTGATCGAGAACCTCGCGGCCAAGGTCATGGAAATGCCGCTGCACCTGATGACCCAGACGGTGATCGAACAGTCCGGGCTGATTACCTATCACGAGCAGGAAAAAGGCGAGAAAGGTCAGGCGCGGGTAGAAAACCTTGAGGAACTGGTCAGCGCTGCCCGCGCTTTCGAGAATCACGAAAGCGAAGAAGACCTGACGCCACTGGCCGCGTTCCTGGGCCATGCCTCCCTGGAAGCGGGCGACACCCAGGCGCAGGAGCATGAAGACAGCATTCAGCTGATGACCCTGCACAGCGCCAAGGGTCTGGAGTTCCCGCACGTGTTCCTGGTGGGCATGGAAGAAGGCCTGTTCCCGCACAAGATGAGTCTTGAGGAGCCGGGCCGTCTTGAAGAGGAGCGGCGTCTGGCCTATGTCGGTATCACCCGCGCCATGAAACAGCTGGTGATGACCTACGCCGAGACACGTCGTCTGTACGGCAGCGAAACCTACAACAAGGTCTCTCGCTTCGTACGCGAGATTCCGCCTGCGCTGATTCAGGAAGTCCGGCTGTCGAACAGCGTCAACCGTCCGTTCGGCGGCACGCCGAAATTCAACAGCAGCAGCCTGTTCAACGGTACCGGCATTCCGGAAACCGAGTTCACCATGGGCCAGCGCGTCCAGCATGCGGTGTTCGGCGAAGGCGTGATCCTCAACTTCGAAGGCGCCGGCGCTCAGGCGCGGGTGCAGGTCAACTTCCCCGAGGGCAGCAAGTGGCTGATGATGGGCTACGCGAAACTGGTACCGTTGTAGGCCGGTCAATCATCGCCCATACGTCCCTGACTATCGTTCCCACGCTAGCGTGAGGAACGATAATCCTCGTGCACATCTTACGAAGCGCGTAGAAAAGTCCTACGCTGTTTATGTAAAAGTCCGAAACACTAACGCGCTGGTCATGTTGCCATCCGCTGTGCAACATGGCGCGCGTGCAATCACAAAACGGGAATACCCTTATGCAACGTTTTCTAAGCATCGCGATGGCGCTGTGCATCGGGCTCACCATGAGCCTGGATGTGAACGCCGCGCGTTTCGGTGGTGGCAAGAGCATGGGCTCGGCGCCTACGCATCAGACACGTCAGGCTGCGCCTTCCACACCTGCGGCAGCGCCTAACGCTGCGGGTCGTCCTGCCCCTGCGGCAAGCGGTGCTTCGCGCTGGCTGGGCCCATTGGCCGGTATCGCTGCCGGTGGCCTGCTCGCGTCGATGTTCATGGGTGACGGCTTCAACGGCCTGCAACTGTTCGACATCCTGATCATGGGCCTCATCGCCTTCCTGATCTTCCGCTTCATTGCGCGTCGTCGTCAGCAGCAACAGCCGAAGATGGCTGCTGCCGGTGCTCCGTATCAGCGCGAAACCAGCCAGCCTGCGCAGAACCCGGTCTTCGGCAGTTCTTCCCCGGCCTCCGCTGCGCCCGTGATCAACGCACCTGCCTGGTTCGATGAACAGCGCTTCCTGGACGCTGCTCGCGGCCACTTCCAGTCGCTGCAGCAGCACTGGGACGCCAACGAGATGGACAAGATCGCCGAGTTCGTCACCCCGCAAATGCTGCAATTCCTGAAAAAGGAACGTGCGGACCTGGGCGACGGCTTCCAGTCGACCTACATCGAAAACCTTCAGGTTCAACTGGATGGTGTGGATGATCGGGCCGACAAGACCATCGCCACCCTGACGTTCTCGGGCGTGTCCAAGACGTCGCGTTTCGACCAGGGCGAAGTGTTCAGCGAAAGCTGGAACATGGAACGTCCGCAAGGCGATAACCAGCCCTGGCTGGTGGCAGGAATTCGCCAGAACGGTTGAACCAGAACCCGTTCTCGCGTTCAGAACCCCGGACATATCCGGGGTTTTTTGTTTATCCGTTCGGATAGTTATTTTGAGAAAGGCTTTACGCTACTGTATAACCCGCGCCATCAAGTGAGAGGATCTGTGTCGTGGAAGAAGTCATTGAACAACTGCGTGAAGCAAATGAACCGGTTCCGGTTCCGCTTGAGCTGCCTGACGAAGACCAACTGGTCGAAATCGAGGAACAGCTGTTCATCAACATTCCGTTTGTCTTCAAGGAATTTCTCCTGACAGTCAGCGATGTGGTGTATGGCAGCCTTGAACCCGTCACCGTAACCGATCCGCAGTCACACACCTACCTTCCGGAAGTGTGTGCAACCGCCTGGGATCTGGGCGTACCACGCGAGCTGATCCCGATCTGTCAGGACGGTGACGACTACTACTGCGTCGAGGAAGACGGCACTGTATTGCTGTGGTCCGCCGAAGAAGAACTGGTCACCGAAGACAGCTGGGAATCGGTCTGGCACTGGGCTCGGGATGTCTGGCTGGAAAGCTGAGACACCCAGCCGCGCGCGTTTGAAGGATCTCCGGGCGCTAATGCCCGGGGGATTCCGGATGATTCCCCAGCGTCTCAAGCAACGCAATCTGCATCCGTGTATGAACACGAATCAGCCAGCGCCACAACAATGCAGCGACAAGCGCAGCAACCAGAGCAACCACCAGCAGCAGTTCGTTGGCCGGCAGGATGCTTGCCGACAACGCCGCCAGCATCACGAAAATCACCACCAGCGATAACAACGGAATCACCTCGGCCACGACCTTGCGCACGCGCACGGTATGACGGCCCGCCATCTCGGGTTTCACGCCCATTTCCGCCAGCAGCATCGACAGCGCCTTGAGCTTGCGGTACGCGGCAATCAGAAACGGCAGTGACAGCAACAATGCGGCGCCGCAGATCCAGGCTTTCTGATGGCTGACATCGCCTACCCACTCGCTCATGTAGCCACCAAGACGCTCGGCAAAATAGCCGCCGCTGAAAAATATCGCCATCACCAGCGCCAGGTTGACGCCGACCTGCAAGAGAATCCGCCTGATCATCCCGGCAAGCACTGCACTCTGCCCTTGCGGCTGGATGCTGCGCAGCCACTCGCCGTACATGCCGAACACTCGTGCAACGCGCCGGGGCATGATCGCCGCCAGCTTGAGCGACAACGGGTCCGCGCCGCGAATCAGGTACGGTGTCAGCAAGGTGGTGATGGCGGATACGGCGACTGCCACCGGGTACAGAAAGTCGCTGGTGACCTGCAGGGTCATGCCCAGCGCCGCGATGATGAAGGAAAACTCGCCAATCTGTGACAGTCCCATGCCCACGCGCAGCGAGGTACGACCATCGTTGCCTGCGATGAAGGCGCCCAGGCCGCAGGACAACATCTTGCCCAGCACCACGGCAACGGTAATGACGGCGATCGGCCAGGCGTATTGCAGCAGGATGCCCGGATCGATCATCAAACCGATGGCGACGAAAAAGATCGCGCTGAACATGTCGCGAACCGGTTCGATCAGACGCTCGATCTTCAGCAGCTCACGCGACTCGGCCATGATCGCGCCGATCAGGAAGGCACCCAGCACCATGCTGTATTCCAGCTTGACCACCAGCAGGCAGAAGCCGAAACACAGGCCCAGCACGGTGATCAGCAGCATCTCGTTGCTCTCGAATCTGGCGACATAGGACAGCAATCGAGGCACCACAAGGATCCCGACCACCAGCGCCACGATCATGAACAGCGACAGCTTGCCCACAGTGGAGAACACTTCTCCGGAACTGACCGAGCCGCTGACCGCGATGCCGGACAGCAGCGCGATAATGCCGATGCCGAGAATGTCCTCCACGATCAACACGCCGAAGATCAACTGGGCAAAGCGCTGGTTTTTCATCTTCAAGTCGTTGAGCGCCTTGACGATGATGGTGGTGGAAGAGATCGCCAGAATCGCGCCGAGAAACAGCGAATCCATGGCTTTCCAGCCAAAGAACTGTCCGATCTCGTAACCGATCCAGATCATCAGAGCAATTTCCAGAAAGGCCGCGATGAACGCTGTGGCGCCGACCTTGAACAACTTGCGCAGGCTGAACTCCAGCCCGAGGCAGAACATCAGGAAGATCACTCCCAGCTCGGCCAGAATTTTGATGGTGTCTTCGTCATGGATCAGACTGAATGGCGGAGTGTGCGGACCGATGATGAACCCGGCAACGATATAGCCCAGTACCACCGGCTGCCTGAGGCGATGGAACAGAATGGTTACCACACCGGCCACCAGCATGATCACTGCCAGATCCTGAATGAAATTGATGGCATGCATGATGGCGAAGCTCCTTGTGATGATGACGTTGCAAGCCGATATCGCCGTGCCCTTCAGGGCGACAGCTATCCTTTTCGTCACTAAAATCCTATAAAGACGTAGGAAAAAACCCGATCCACAGGTTTTTGCAGGTTAACACCGCCCCCTTCGACATAAAGGCGGTGCAATATATGGAAACAGATAGTTATGACGCGTGACGGCCGCCTGCTGGCCAGCGTCCCGATAACTGTCGCAAGCCCCTTGAGCGCCAGCATAGGCGCCCCTTGAACACCTTGACCGTGTGAGTACGCTATGGAACCCGGAAACGCCCAGCTGTCGATGACTGTATTGATGACCCCGGACATGGCCAACTTCTCTGGCAACGTACACGGCGGCACATTGCTCAAGTACCTGGACGAAGTGGCCTACGCGTGTGCCAGTCGCTACGCCGGGCGCTATGTGGTGACGCTGTCGGTAGACCAGGTGATTTTCCGTGAGCCGGTGCATGTCGGCGAACTGGTGACCTTTCTCGCCTCGGTCAATTACACCGGCAACACGTCCATGGAGGTGGGCATCAAGGTGGTCACCGAAAATATCCGCGAGCGCTCGGTACGTCATTCCAACAGCTGCTTCTTCACCATGGTTGCCGTGGACGACAATCGCAAGCCCGCCAGCGTCCCGCCCCTGGAGCCCGAATCGGCCGATGCCAAGCGACGTTTCATCCAGGCGCAGCAACGCCGCCAGATTCGTCAGGAACTGGAAAAGCGTTATCAGGACATCAAGGAAGAAGCGTTGTAAGAGGCAGACTCGGGCACGGATGCCCGAGTCGTCGATGGCAGCCGGGCTTACAGACGCACGGCGTCGAACCTGACCCGCGGATGCGCAATACGATCCTGAGCACGCACCAGTTCCAGCTCGTAGCTGCCACAGGCCTGGGTTTCCAGCAGCACTTCGTGGACTGCGGCCGCAGCGAACTCGAACGCGGCAACCAGATCGTCGCCCAGCAGCACACGCGACAGAAACAACCCGGAGGTCAGGTCGCCCACGCCGACCGGCTGCCGCGGAAACGCCAGTAACGGCCGACGCAGGTGCCAGCTGGCCTCGGCGGTGACCAGCAGCATTTCAAAACCATCGGCGGCCTTGCCGGGGTAATCGAGGTGTTTCACCACAACCGCTCTGGGACCACGCGCCAGCAAGGCCCGCGCCATCGCCAGGCAGTCGTGTAGTGATTCGGGCTTGCGCCCCGAGAAGCTGTCCAGTTCCAGTTGATTGGGGCACATGAAGTCCGCCATGGCCGCCGCTTCCTGCAGCAGGAAATCACTGACTTCGGGCGCTACGATGCAGCCTTTTTCAGGATGGCCCATCACCGGGTCGCACAGGTACAGCGCTTTCGGATTGGCCGCCTTGATGCGTGCCACGCCCGTGAGAATCGCCCTGCCCTGCGCCGCACTGCCCAGATACCCCGACAGCACCGCGTCGCAGTTGCCCAGCTCGCCGATGGCGGCAATCCCGTCGATCAGCGCAGGAATCTGTTGCGGGGCCAGTACTTCGCCGGTCCACTGCTTGTACTGCGTGTGGTTGGAGAACTGCACCGTGTTGAGCGGCCAGACGTTGACCCCGATACGCTGCATCGGGAACACCGCTGCGCTGTTGCCGGCGTGGCCGAATACCACATGGGACTGGATGGCGAGCAAATGAGGCGTACGTTTCATGGGGGGCGGAATCCTGAACACGATGCAAATGCAATAATGAGAAATATAAGTCGCGCAGTATGGCTGTAAATCACTCAGGACAGTTAAGCTGACGACTCCTACGCTGGAGCACTCTGTCATGCTGACCCTGGGAAACATCTTCGTGCTGATGCTGTTCGCGAGCGCCGCGGCCTGGTGGTGGCACGCCCATGGTCTGCGCGAAAAGGCGCTGGCACGCGTCAAGCAGCACTGCGCACGCCTTGAGCTGCAACTGCTGGACGACGCGGTTGCCCTGCGCCGCCTTACCTTTGCCCGCGACGCTCAGGGCCGCAAACGTCTGGCCCGCGTGTATGGCTTCGAGTTCACGGTGACCGGCGAGCAACGTCACCCAGGCACGATCACAATGTTCGGCGCGCACACGGCGCAAATCGAACTGGCGCCCTACCCGTTTGAAATCAAAACACCACCGCCCAGCGCTGAAGTTATTCAGATGAGCGAATGGCGTCAATCGCATCAGAAATGGAAGCAGTAGCCGCGCACGGCTCTCGTTGCGGCGATTCAGCGCTCATGTCCATGCGTAAACCTGACTGACTAGCGTGCCAATGCTCCGCGTTGGCATGCCGTTCCGGACACTCTGCGTTCGGCCCTCAGTTGCCTACTGGCACCAGTCACGCCAGACACTCCGCCATCTGCGCCTGCAACTTATCCCCATCCTGCGCTGTGGAAAAGATCAATTCCAGGCGTGAGTCCTGACGCCATTCGCTGATTTGCCAGGCCAACGGGGCCCCGTCGACCACGTTGCCGGAATACCAGCCGCCCTCGCTGTGGATAACCATCTTGGCCCGCCGCCACGCAAGGCTTTCCAGCCAGTGCAGAATGCGCTGCAGGTCGAAGCGCTGCGAGGGATGCCAGCGCCAGCCGATGCTCCAGCCGTCAGCACTGACCTGACTCAGACAGATCGGCACTTTACGGTCGGTCCATAGCGCAGGCACGTGGCCGACGCCATTGGGCAGCATCAGCTTATCCACAGCCTGTTTATCCACAGCGGTGCCGCTGGCGAACCCCGGCACGCGGCTCAGGGGCAACTCCCCGTGACGGGTCCAGATCAAGGTGTGCGGCAGCAACCGTTCGGCCAATGCCTGGCGAGAGGCGTCATCCAGTTGCTCGGACTTGTTCATGACCACTAGCCCTGCATGCGCCAGTGCTTCCTGCTGAGTGTTCGGCAACGGTTGTCCGGCGAGCATTGCCTGCGCGTCCAGCACCACCACGCCGGGCTGAACATCCAGCACGCCGCGCCACGGTGCTTCGCGCAATTGCGTCATCAGTTGTGCGGGATGGCCCAGCCCCGAAGGCTCGATCAACAGACGGTCTGGCCGGGCCTTGCGCAATAAACGACCCAGACCGATCTGGAATGGCACGCCATTGACGCAACACAGGCAGCCGCCAGCCACTTCGCCAAGTGCGATACCATCGGCATCCACGGTCAGCAGCGCGGCGTCCAGGCCGATCTGGCCGAACTCGTTGATCAGTATGGCCCAGCGCTCATGGGCAGGTTTCTGCGCCAGCAGGCGCTTGATCAGGCTGGTCTTGCCGGCGCCCAGCGGGCCACCGATGACATGCGTCGGTATGTTTTGCAGCATGGAATCACTTTTGGCGAATGCGTGGTTCATTGAAGAGCAAGGAAGGATAACGATGCAAGTAATCCGGCTGTCTGCCCGCCTGGCGTTGATGCTGCTGACGGTGTCTTCCAGTTCGGCATGGGCTGAAGCGTGTCTGGTCCACAGCCAGGCCGAAAGGCTCGACGTGAAGGTATGCCAGGAAAATATCAACATCCCGGCAAACCTGTTTCACGACAGCTTCTGCCAGCCGCAACTGGCCGGGCAGAAGACCGAGACCAGCTACTCGCAACAATGCCCGACAGGTGCGTTCGGTGTCTGCCGCAATGCGCAGGTTGCCAATATGCCGTATCGCGAGCACATCCACTATTACGGCGTCGCCGGTGACGCGCTGTACCTCAAGCCCTTCTGCGAAGGCCAGAGCAAGGGGCAGTGGATTACCCCTGACTGACCTCAGGCCAGCCAGTCCAGCGTCAGAATCAACCTGCGCTCGTTGCGCAGCAATTGCGGCGAGCGATGGATCAGGCCGAAACCTTCATTGCCGTGCCAGCGCTCGCCCTTGAGCAGCGCCACTTCACCACTATTGATCTGCTGGATATGGGCAGCGTCCGTCGGCTCGGCGTCCAGACGCCCCAGTTGTTTGCGATCCATCACCCCTTCATGCAGCCACTGACTGCCAACCCCGCCGTAAGTGGTGATGAGACGTACCGGCACGTGGTCGACATGGAAGCGCGGGCACATGGCCTTGTCGAGCACCCGCAGGCGCAGGCCAACGCATTCGGCGCCCAGCAGGCAGGCATAGGCGCCTACCAGCCAGGAAACGTCGGCAACGAACCCCTGATA
This sequence comes from Pseudomonas congelans, assembly GCF_900103225.1. GTDB lineage: Bacteria > Pseudomonadota > Gammaproteobacteria > Pseudomonadales > Pseudomonadaceae > Aquipseudomonas > Aquipseudomonas congelans. The sequence continues at coordinate 43,206 of NZ_FNJH01000009.1, forward strand.
GCCCTGCAGATCGGAATAGCCCGATGCCAGCGTGCTCAAGTCAGGCTCGACCTCACCGCCCTGCACTTCCAGGGTCATGGACTCGGCTAGAGGCTCGTCCATCGACAGGAGCAAGGCACCGAAATCCTCTATGTGCGCAGGCAATTGACGCTGCCAGAGCGCAAGGTTGACGCCGTCCTGCAGAATCTCGCCCAACACGTCGGGCGTAACACCCTGCGCCTGCCGGACTGCGGTTTCAGGTTTAAAACGATAAGCCAGCATCAGGCGGCCACCTCTTCGTACCAATCGCCAAACGGATCGGCCAGCGCACGCCAACGCTCGACACCCGCCGCCATCTCCGCATCAGTGAGCAGGCAGTTGTCCAGCTCGGCGGTCAGCCGCGCAAAATCGATATTCTGGCCGATGAACACCAGCTCCTGCCGACAGTCGCCGGTTTCACTCGTCCAGTTCTCCAGAATGGATTTGACGCTTTCCTTGTCCTCGGGCCAGCTTTCGCGGTTCACGAAACGCCACCAGCGCCCGGCAAAGCCGTGGCGCATCAAGCCGCCTGCCTGCGACCAGCTGCCCGCATCCTTGTACTTGCTGGCCAGCCAGAAGAAGCCTTTTGAGCGCAGCAGCTTGCCGTTACTCCAGGGGCGATTGATGAAATCGAAAAAACGCTCCGGATGAAACGGACGGCGAGCGCGATAGGCGGTTGACGCAATGCCGTATTCTTCGGTTTCCGGCGTGTGTTCGCCGCGCATTTCCTTGAGCCAGCCCGGTGCCTGGGAAGCGCGCTGGAAGTCGAAACGCCCGGTGTTGAGAATCGTCGTCAACGACACCTGGCCCATCACCATCGGCACAATCTCGGCCTCCGGGTTGAGGCGCTTGAGGATCGCCATCAGCTCTTCACGTTCACTGGAGCTGATCAGATCAATCTTGCTGAGCAGGATGACGTCGGCAAACTCGATCTGCTCGATCAGCAGGTCGGTGATAGAGCGATCATCGTCTTCACCCAAGGTTTCACCGCGTGTGGACAAGCCGTCCGCCGCCTCGTAATCAAGCAGGAAGTTCACGCCATCGACTACGGTGACCATGGTGTCCAGGCGTGCCAGGTCCATCAGGCTTTTGCCAGCCTCGTCGCGAAACGTGAAGGTTTCAGCCACGGGCAGCGGTTCGGAGATTCCTGTGGATTCGATCAATAAGTAATCAAAGCGACCGTCCTGAGCCAGGCGGCTGACCTCTTCGAGCAGATCCTCGCGCAGGGTGCAGCAGATGCAGCCATTGCTCATCTCGATCAGCTTTTCTTCGGCACGGTTCAGGCTAACATCACGCTGAACTTCGCTGCCGTCGATGTTGATCTCGCTCATGTCGTTGACGATCACCGCAACCCGCAGGTTTTCACGGTTGCGCAGCACATAATTGAGTAGAGTGCTTTTACCGGCCCCGAGAAAGCCGGACAGGACGGTAACGGGTAGAAGATTTGTCATCAGGATTCTCCAGGCAGCTGCAAGGTTTGAACCTTGTTCATGTCGGCTACGACGAATCCCTCAGGCAGCCAACTCTAATCACAACAGGATGTTATATTATAACAACCCGAAATAGCTATGGCCTTGGCGAAGGGATCTTCATGAGACAGGTTTTAACAGGTTTGCTGGCAATGCTGATCAGCGTGCATTTGATGGCTGCACCACCAAGACCCTCCGCCGATCTCGCCACCTGCACGCGCAGCGCGACGCTGCTGGCGTGCAGCGATGCTCAAGGCAATAGCTACAGCGTGGCCACCGCCGGATCAACGACCTGGTTGAAGGGGTACGAGGTACTCGACAAGCGCCGCTGGGCGCAGACCAACAACCGCTATGGCCAGTTGACGTTTTTTACCGGGCTGGCGTCTGATGGCGAGGCTTGGGTAGGCACTGTGCAGCGTGTGGGCTGGACGACAATCACCCGGGTATCCAGCTCAAGCGGCACGCGCAGCAAGATCACCTGCAGCCGCTTGAACGGCTGCCGATGAGCCGATCAGACCGGCTGTTCCTGCTTCTGCGCCTGCAGCCAGGCCATGTGCGAGTCGACTGGCGGGTTACGCTGGAAATAGCGCTGCAAGCCTTCGAACAGCCCATCGGCAACGGCCTGTTGATGACGCGCAGTGACCAGGCGCTGGCTGTCGCGGCTGTTGGAGATGAAGCCGGTCTCGACCAGAATCGACGGCACATCGGGTGATTTGAGAACGGCAAACCCGGCCTGTTCAACGCGCTTCTGATGCAGCGTGGTGATGCCTTCGAGGCTGCCCAGAACGGTGTGGCCCAATTGCAGACTGGCTGCAATGGTGGCGTTCATCGACATGTCGAGAATCACCCCGGCAAGCATCGGGTCCTTGTCTTTCAGGTTGAGCAGCGACGTGGCACCCAGCAAGTCAGCGCCGTTTTCCCGCTGAGCCATGAAGCGCGCTGTTGCAGACGTTGCACCGCCTTCGGAAAGGGCAAACACCGAAGCACCCGATGCCGTCAGACGAGGCGCAGCATCGGCGTGCACGGAGATGAACATGTCGGCGTTGGACTTGTGCGCGAACTCGACGCGCTTGCGCAGCGGTACGAAAAAGTCATCGTTGCGCACCAGACGTACGTCGAAGCCCTTCTCACGCTTCAAGCGTCTGGCCAGCAACTGAGCAATGGACAACACCACATCTTTTTCGCGTTCACCCCGCGACCCTACCGCGCCAGGATCCTTGCCGCCATGACCGGCATCGACCACCACCATGATGTCGCGTCCGGTGTGCGCCTTGTTGGTCGGGATCGGCACAGGTACCGGCGGCGGCAGCTCAGCCATCTGCACAGGCGCATGGGCCGTGGAACTCATGTCCAGCACCAGTCGATGCCCCTGACCGCCTTCCGGGCCGAGCAGGAAACTGTTGAGCTGTACCGGGGCGGTGAGGTCCAGCACGATGCGTGTGTCGTCACCCTGGCCGTAGTGCCCGGAACGAATCGATTTTATGACGGTACGGTCCAGCGCCAACTGACTGAAGTCGCCGGTCAGCCGCGAACCGCTGACGTCGATGATCAGGCGGTCGGGGGCTGTCAGTGTGAAGGTTTTGTATTGCACCGGGCCGCTCAGGTCGAGGACCAGTCGCAGCTTGTCGTTGGTACGCCAAAGGCGGGCGTTACGAATCTGCGTGGCGTAGGCACCCAACGGCAACGTCAGGGCCGCGCTGGCCAGCAGCATGTTGAGCAACACTTGGCGTCGGTGCATGGAACGTCTCAAAGAGCAAATTGAGCATCCCGGCTCACGAAGGGTTCATCCACATCATTAGTAACAATATAACATGCAGTTACGGACGAAAGATGAGGCCCTTCATGAAGATTAAGTCATCTGAAACGCTGTCAGAGGCGACAAAAAATCATCACCCCTACGCAGCGTGTTCCACGTGGAACATAACTGTCTGAATTTGATCAGGTACGCGGGGCGACGTTGCCACATTGCGGCCCCAGCCACACTGCGCGGGTGTCCATGCTGCCGTTCTGCTGCTGGCCGGTGGCATTGAATGTGCCGACAACGTTGGTGGTGAACTCGCGATCACTCAGGAACTGCGCCTGCCCGGTGCCCTTGGCTTTCGGGCAGCTGAACTGGAAGTTCCAGGTCTTGCCGTTGCGCGCAGTGATCTTCTGCGTGCATCCGGATGCCGGGTCAGTCAGCGGAATGTCGTCCGACTGCACCTGCGCCTGAGTCAGGCAAGCCCTCACTCCTTTGCCGCCAAGGGTGACGCCCTGCTTCTTCATCATCTGTTCCATCATTGCGCGCTGCTCGGGCGGCAGGTTCTGCAGTTGCCCCAGCATCAGCTGCATGTCGGGCAGCTGCTGTCCGTCCACCTTCATATTGCTGGAGGTCAGCTCCCACAAACCCGGTTGCAGCATCTGCGCCTGAGCCAAAGGAGCCGCCAGACAAAACATCCAAGCCAACATGCGTTTGTTCATTTCAAGATTCCTGATCGGGCATTGCGGATGAAAACGAGACTGGAATAATCCAGCCAAAAGATAAACCTTAGACGGCACACAGGACGCCCAGTTGCACCCGGAATTAAATAGCGACATTCCTGTTCAGCTGTGGTCTGTTAGGCAGCAAAGGCGAGGAGCATTGTTCCACATGGATTATCACGACCCGTACTTTTTCGGTTACGTCCTGGGTTTCATTCATTTACTCGGTACCGGCGCCGCCATCCATGCGTTGTTGACAGTGCGTACCTCTCAGGGCGCAATTGCCTGGGCGATGCCGCTGCTGTTCATTCCCTATTTCACCCTGCTGCCTTACCTGGTGTTCGGCCGAAGCTCATTCGACGCGTACATCAAGGCGCGTCGTCAGGCAAACCAGGAAATGCGCATCGCGATCGGCAGTCTCAACTGGCGGCCATGGATCGAGGAAGCAGTCGCAGCGCGTCGATCAGATGCCTATGCAGCGCTGCGTGCAATGCCCAAGCTGGGTAACATGCCGGCGCTGGCCAATAACAAGGTCAGGCTGCTGATCAATGGCGAAGAAACCTTCGGGGCCATTTTTCAGGCCATCCGTGAAGCGAAGAAAACCATTCTGATTCAGTTCTTCATCATTCATGACGACAAACTCGGGCGCGAGCTGCAATCGCTGCTGCTGGAAAAAGCCGCCGAAGGCGTAGCGATCTTTGTACTTTACGATCGCATCGGCAGCCATGCCTTGCCAGGTGCCTATATCGACAAGCTGCGCGACGGTGGCGTGCAGATAAAAGCCTTCGCCACACGCGGCGGCTGGCTCAATCGCTTTCAGATCAACTTCCGCAACCACCGCAAGATCGTCGTCGTCGATGGCCTGAAAGGCTATATGGGCGGTCATAACGTGGGGGACGAATACATGGGCCTGAAGCCGCCGCTGGCTCCATGGCGCGACACTCATGTGCAAGTCATCGGCCCGGTGGTCGCCTGCCTGCAGGAGTCGTTTGCCGAAGACTGGTTCTGGGCCACCCGCGAACTGCCACCGCTCAGCCTGCCTGATGAATTTCCCGAAGACGGTGTGCTGTGCCAGTTGCTGACCAGTGGCCCGGCTGATGCGCAGGAAACCTGCTCGCTGTTCTTCGTTGAAGCCATCCATGCTGCCGAGGAGCGCGTTTGGATCACCAGCCCCTACTTTATACCTGACGAAGCCGTCACCGCTGCGCTGACCCTGGCGGTGTTGCGCGGCGTGGACGTGCGTCTGCTGCTGCCGTCGCGCCCCGACCATTACGTGGTGTACGCCGCTTCAAGTCTGTACGCCTTCGATGCCGTGCGTGCCGGGGTGCGGGTATTCCGCTACGAACCGGGCTTCCTGCATCAGAAGGTCGTCCTGGTCGACAACGAGATTACTGCTATCGGCAGCGCCAACCTCGACAACCGCTCGTTCCGCCTCAATTTCGAACTGATGCTGCTGACGGTCGACAGCGACTTCTCCAGCCAGGTGGAATCCATGCTCACCGCCGACTTCAACCTCGCCCGCGAAATCTCCGTGCAGGAAAGCCACGAAACGCGGCGTCTGCATCAACTGGGTATGCGCGTGGCGCGGCTGATTTCACCGATTCTGTGAGACCTGTGCGCGCTACGCTGCTTGCCTTGGGGGGACTAACGGGACTTCACTGGTAAATATCCTCGCGCGTCAGCGGCAGTCCGGTCTTGCCGTCGGCGAAGGGTTTCACGGCGAGTATCTGGTGCAGGTTGATCCAGCCCTTGGTGAATCCATAGGCGCAGCCTGCAAGGTACAGCCGCCAGATCCGCAGGGTCTGTTCGGGCACGATGCGCGCGGCGTCGTCGAGCCGGGATTCCAGTCGCGCGCTCCAGTGCTCAAGGGTTTTCGCGTAGTGCGGGCGCAGGCTTTCTACGTCGACCACTTCGAGCCCGGCTTCGCTGATATGGGCGCTGATCATGGCCATGTGCGGCAGCTCGCCATTGGGGAAAACGTAGCGGTCGATGAACTCGCCGGCACCACGCCCGACAGGACGACCGTCCGTGTGCCGTGCAGTGATGCCGTGATTCATCACCAGGCCGCCCTCCTTCACCGCGCCGAACAGGCGTTGCGCATACAACGGCAGGTTGGCATGCCCGACGTGCTCGAACATGCCGACACTGACCACCTTGTCGAAGCGCGCATCCTGCGGCAGGTCGCGGTAGTCGAGCAGTTGCAGGTCGACCTTGTCCTGCAGGCCCTCGGCTTGCACCCGTTCGCGGGCCAGCGCCAATTGTTGCTGGCTGAGTGTGATGCCAAAAACCTTCACGCCGTATTCGCGAGCCGCAAAACGCGCCAGCCCGCCCCAGCCGCAGCCGACGTCCAACAGGTACTCACCGCGTTTGAGCCGCAACTTGCGGCACAGGTGGTGGAATTTATCCTGCTGCGCCTGCTCCAGCGATTCGTCGCCGGTCTTGAAGTACGCGCAGGAATAGACCATCTCCCTGTCGAGCCAGAGCTGGTAGAAGTCGTTGGAAACATCGTAGTGATAGGCAATCGACGCCGCGTCAGTGTCCTTGTCATGCTCGACCCGGACCGGATTGCCAGCGCTGTCATCATCGTCCACCAGCGCGTGGGTCAGTTCATCGCAGACCCGGACCACTTCGCTGATTGAACCCTCCAGTTCCAGCCGCCCCTCCACGAACGCGCTGCCAAGAAGGCCCAGACTGGGATGGCTAAAGTCGGAGACCAGTTGCGGATCCTTGACGACTATCGTCACGCTAGGCGCAGGCCCGAGGTCCATCTGATGACCGTCCCAGAGCTTTAGCCGCAACGGCAGATGGAGATTCTGCAGGGTCGTTGGAAGTTGTGTAAGCATTTCAAAATCACCCCCTTATCCAGAAACTCAAAAAAGAGTAATCCAGCAAAGGCCCCGCAAAAGGGCCCGAAAAGGCATTGGCGACGGCAAAATTGCTATGAATCAACTGCGGGGGAACAGCCCTGTGCCCTCTGATTCGAGCCGAGAGTCAGCCTGAATTTGGATCACACAATGAAACATCGCGCTTAATCTGTAACAGAATGCGTCAAAGCTCAAGCCGTTTTGACGCACGGATTATCAGCGAAGACGCGCACTCTGATGCTGCACACCCGCGTCCTCGAGCTTGAGCAAGGGCTCCTGAAAGCGCAGTAAACGTCCAGCGTTGCCCAATACCAACAGGGTGCTCAGATTGTGCAGGATAGCTGCGACCATCGCGCCAGCAGCACCCAGCAGACCAAAGGCGGCCAGTGCCACGATGGCCAGCGTCCAGCCCAGCCCGATGATGACGTTGACCTGCAAGGTATGACGACACTGACGGCTGAGCCGCACACAGGTGCCCAGACGGCGCAGGTCGCTGCCGATCAGCACGATGTCGGCGGACGCCAGCGCGATATCCGCCCCACCCGCGCCCATCGCCACGCCGACTACGCCCGCCTTCAGGGCCAGCGAATCGTTGACCCCGTCGCCCACCACCATCGGCCGGAACCCACTGGATATCTCGCCCATGACGCGGTTGAGTTTGTCTTCAGGCAGCGCCTGCGCCTGAACGTCAGCGATGCCGATATCCTGCGCCAGGTTGTCGGCCACGCTCTGCCGGTCGCCGGTCAACAGCAACTGTCGGCCCAGACCCAGCCCGCGCAATTCGAACAGTGCTGCCTGGGCTTCGGGTTTGACGCTGTCGGCCAACAGCAGCCAGGCCAGAAAAACACCGTCCAGCGACAGCCCTGCCAGCGGGCCGTCATGTACAGGGACGGCAGGCGTGATGATGCCCATCTGCGCGAACAACTCCGGGCGGCCCAGTGCCGCATCGCCCTGCCCGGTCGACGCCACCACCCCCAGGCCCTGACGCTCACGGGTGTCGGTCAGCGGCAGCAATCGGGCGTTATCCACCAGCCCGGCCAAAGCCCGACTGACCGGGTGGCTGCTGGCTGACCCGAGGCTCGCGGCCAGCTCCAGCAATTGTGGATGCTGTGGACCGTCAGCCTGCACGGACTGCAGGCGCAGACGGCCATAGGTCAGGGTGCCGGTCTTGTCCACAACCAGCGAGTTGAGGTCAGCCAGTTCTTCAAGAAACGCCGAACTGCGGATCAGAATCCCGTGCCGTGCCGCGACCGCAATACCTGCAATGGCGGTGGCCGGAGCCGAAAGCACCAGCGCACACGGACAGGCCGCAACCAGCACCGCCAGCATCGCCTGCGCATCCTGAGTGATAAACCAGGTCAGCGCCGCGATCAGCAAGACCAGCACCATGTAACTGCCTGCGTAACGTTCCAGCAGACGCGTGATAGGCGGCTTGGAACGCTCCGCGCTTTGCATCAGCGCGATGACCTTGCCCAGTGTGGACTGGTCGCCGATGCGGGTCACTTCGATGCGCAGCAGGCCGTCCAGGTTGATGGCGCCACCGAACACCTCGACCCCGACACTGGCTTCCAGCGGGACCGATTCGCCGGTGATCGACGACGTATCCAGACTGGCTTGCCCGGACAGCACCCGGCCGTCCGCCGGAACGCGGTCGCCCGCTCGCACTTCCACCTGATCGCCGGCTTTCAGCGTCGCGTTGTCGACCTCGCGCACGCTGCCGTCGGCACCCAGCAAACGCGCCTGGCTGCGGGTCAGGCGGCCCAGCGCTTCGATGGCCTCCTGCGAACCGATCACGCTGCGCTCTTCCAGCACATGGCCGAAGATCATGATGATCGGCAGCAAGGCGGCGGTCATCAGGTCACCGGTGGCCCAGGCACCGAGCATCGCCAGCGCGATCAACTGATCGGTGATGCCGTGCAGGCTCGGATGCCGCAGGCTGTGCCAGCCGGCGCTGATCACCGGTATCGCCACCAACAGTGACGCAGCGCCCAGGAGCAACTGGCTGACACCTTCCTGCTCCGGGGCGAAAAAACGCCAGACCAGTCCCAATCCCAGCAAGCCCAACGCCAGCATTGCGAGGGTCAGTTGTCGGGCTGCACTGCGCTGTTCTGCGCTGCTCAGCAGACTGCCAGGCGCTTGCGGCTGGCTGGCCTCATGGGTGTGAACGGCTTCGCCACTCATTGTGGTGCTCCCTGAATGATCAGGCGGGAATCGTCTTTGGGATCGACCGTGGTCACCGAACCCGCCTGATGCAGAATGGCCGGTACGCGTTCACGGTAGAGGCGTTGCATCAGACCGGGATCGCTGCGGGTTTCGGCTGATTGCGTCAGGCTGACGACCGTTGCGGTGGCTGCCTGCGCCTTGGCCAGACGCTCGGAAGCCTGTGCGTGCGCCACCTGCAGGGTTCGGTCAGCCTGTTGGTTGGCCGTCTGGGTCAGCTTCTCGGCATCAGTGCGCGCGTTGGCCACGGCCTGATCGGCCTGCTGACTGGCTGTCAGCACGGCATTGAACGCATTGACTGCAGAGGTCGGCAGGCTCGACTGCACATCCACCCGAGCGACCTCGACACCGATGCCCGTGCCTGTCGCCTTGAGCTCGGCCAGACGCTGGTTGATGCCGCGCACCAGATCGCCACGCAGCCGTTCACGGCGCTCGGCAGCCTGGCTGTCAGCACCGATCAGCTCGGGCCGGGCAACCAGAATGGTGTCCAGATCCCGCGCCGCAGTCAGCGCTACAGCGCTGCGATTGACCAACCGGTCCAGCGCGGGCAATACATGCTCGCCCTGCAACACAAAGGCAGTGGGATCAGTCACTTTGTAAAACACCGTGACGTCCAGTTGCACCACACCAGCATCGCCGGTCAGCAGAAAACCGGAGCCTGCCAGTGCATCGCTCATGGGGGCAGACAGGGTCGCGACTTCATCGGCTTTCAACGCAGCCGGCGAGCGCAGCAGGGTTTCCACGCGCCGTTCGATCACCCGATCAGCCGAGGGCAGCAGCACCACCTGTTCGAACGGCTGCGGCCAGGCAATCAGCAGCCCCGCGTTCTGAACCCGTTTGATCGCGCCGAAGTGCATGACCACTGCGCGGTTCTGTGGATCGATCTGGCGTACGTTGGACGTCGCCCAGGCAAGCGCGGCAAGCAGGGTCACGCCATATAACCCAAGAAATGCCAGACGACTGGCCTGCAACCAGGGGCTGGTTGACGGAGGGCGCGGCGCCACGGCTTCGTCGAGCGGCTGGCTCATGGCTGCGTTCCGCTCTTGCCATCCAGCGTCGGCGGGCCGTCCACCAGCACGCGGAACGGTGCGGCGTCGGTACGAAGTATCAGACGCGTGCCGGGCGTCACGATGGTGCCCAGCGTGTCCAGCGAGCGCAGCAGGTTGTAGAGCTGCGGCGAGCCCGCATAGGCACGGCCATAGATCTGCGCGGCTTCGACCCGCGACTGTGCTTCGATATCGGCCGCCTTGACCGTGGCATCGGCTTCGACAATCCGTGCGTCGCGCTCGGCGGCCGAACGAATCTGCGCTGCCTCGCGCTTGCCCACGGCAGTTCGCTCGGTGGCGATGGTCTCGCGCTCGGCGCGCATGCGGTCCACGGTTGCGTTGAGCGTCACCGACGGCAGGGTCAGCCGTTCAACGCCGACCTGCAGGACACGCACGCCGTAAGTGGCCAGCAGTTGCTGATCGATCTGCTGACGCAGCTGATTTTCGAAGGCGGTGATATTCACCTTGCTGGCGTCGGTGTTCACCAGGCTGGAGAGGTCGAAACTGCTCGCCGTGGTCTCCAGCGCAGAGCCGACAAAGGTGCGGATCTGCCGCGCCGCCTCGTCGGGCTGGTTCTGTACCGCGCGCATGAAGCGCTGTACGTTGTCGGCGTCGCCCTGCACCTGCCACGCCACGTAGGCCTGAACGATGATGCGCAAGCCATCGCGGGTGCCGACGTCCTGCAGGCCGCTGGAGGTGGTTCGCAGGCGCAGGTCCACCGGGATGGTCGCCTCGAAGGGTGCCGGCCAGCGCCAGTTGAGGCCCGGCTCCAGCAGTACGCGGGACGGGTTGCCAAAGCGCGTGACGACGGTCGCCTCTCCCGAACGCACCTGCACCAGGCTCGCTGCCGCAATCGCAAACGCGATCAGCACCGCCGCCAGGCTTGCCCGTCGCCAGGGGAACGCGGCCGGGCCGGTCGCGCCATGATGATGGTGGTGATGACCGTGGCCGCCATGGCCGTGACTGTCATGGCTATCGTGGTCGGCGTGATCGTGATGATGATGGAACAGACTCAAGGGACGACTCCTTACTGAACGGCTTTACGCGGCGCCGTTGGGTCTGCCGGTGGGGTGAAGGTACGCAGGTCGATGGTCGGCGCACTGTCGCCGCCCAGACGATGGTCAAGTATCAGCAACTTCGCATTGCCCAGGCCCTCGGTCAGTTGGGCCAGGTATTGCTCCAGCAAAAACGCTTGCCCTGCCCTGGCATAGGCCTGACGTTCAGCACTGAAACGCAGGTCTGCACCTTGTGCCCCGGCCAGAATCTCGCGGGCGGCGGCACTGGCCTGATCACGCGCCACGCTGGCATTGAGCTGCGCCTGATTGGCCTTGTCGCTGGCCGCGCCGCGTTCGCGGGAGATCAGCGCCTGTGCACCAATCTGCGCAGCCTGCACAGCATGATAGGCGTTGGCAGCACCGGCGGGCGGATGGATGGCTTCGACCACCGTGGCGAGCAATTCGACGCCACTGTCCAGACGCTGCAAGTCGGCCTGCACGGCCTTGCCGATATCATCGGCCAGCCCGCTGCGCTGCTCGCCGAGCAATTCATCCAGCGTGCGCGAGGCAAAGTCGTGCACCAGCACACGGCTGGCGGTGCTGCGAATCAAGGCCGGAATATCTGCGCTGTTATAGGTTGATGCCATGGCTGCGGCATCTGTCAGGCCGATGCGGTAGACGAACCGCACGTCCATGTTGACGATCTGAAAACTCTGCTTGTCGCCTGCACTGCTGGCGATGACCTGGGATTTTTCGTTGATATGGCTGGCATCCCACAGACGGTTGGCGCTGCCCGGCGGCGGGCCTTCGGCAGGGTCCAGCGTCTGCTCGAAAGAGTCGGCGGCAGAAACGCTGGTCGCCAGCTCATGAACCACGCCGTTTTCAACGGCCAGCACGCGCCCGAACGGCCAGGGCAAACCCACATGCAGACCGGGTCCGAACACATCGACCGGCTTGCCGAACCGCTCGTAAATGCCCCGCCCCTGCATGGGAATTTCATGCACGCCGCTCAATACCCAGCCCAGCGCTGCGACCACTGCCAGCACCGGCAGAAATGCGCGACGCATGTAGGTAAAGGCCCAGATCTGGCGCAGATCGATGCCGAAACGGTTGTGCAGTTCGTGCTGCAAGGCGAGCAGCGGTCGCGGCGGCCAGCGCAACAGGTCAGCGATGAAACTGGCGGCCAGCAGGCGCGGTTCGATACGTGAGTTGCGCGGGCTGAACACCGACAGCACAGCGCGCAGCAGGAACTCCAGCGCCACGCCGAGCGGCAGCAGGCCGATCAACACCGCCAGCCGCGCCGGCCAGACACGATCTGCACTGGAGAAAAACAGGCACAGCGCGCCGATCAGCAGGACGATGAGCGTCATGCGCACCAGTTGCGCCAGGGCTCCGGCCTCCGGCGACTGACTGTCGGACTCGCTGCTCAGTTGTCGCTCGATGACCAGCAGCCCGAACGCCAACAGCAGCATGACGCTGCCGGCAAGACTACCGGCCGTGGAGAGGTCGGCGCCGGATAACATGAGGTTCCAGAAGGCGCGAATGACGATCAACGCCAGCACCGCCCAACCGGCAAGCCACAGGGTCGAGCTGCCAACGTGCCTGACCAGCGATTTGCCCGAGTCACTCAGGCGTTCAAGCAGACGCTCGTACCAGCCGCTCTCGTCGCCAGCAGGCAGGCTTTCGTCGAGCGTGTCTGCCTCCGGCGAACGCAACGCGCGAGCCCGCCATAGCGCGACATGCCGCGCCGACTGCAAGCCCGCCGTAAGCAGAAACAACGCCGCCGAGGCGTTGCACAACACGGCCATCCACAAAGAGCCGGGGGAAAACAGATCGATGGACAACGCCAGCAGCAGCCCGAACGCCCCTGCTCCACCGGTCACATACATCAATCGTCCCAGACGCCGAACCTGTTGCACCGCCATTTGAAAACGCGGCAGGCCTTCGAGGCCTTCGTGCTCATCCAAATCAACCCGCATCACTACCCCGGCACCCGCTTATTTATCGCCCTTTGGAGAGCCCTGCATTGGCATCTGAATGCCAGTGAATCATAGCGTTACGATATAACACGCGGAGTGAAACTTTCGTCAGGACTATTAGCTGAACGAATGTGCGATAGCGGTAACGCCCAGCTGGCGAATCGGCCGGAAGCCGTGCAGAGGGTGAGCCCGCGCGCCAGCAAAATGATTGCTGAATATTGCCTGGCGAAAAAGTTTTTAGCGTCGGCCAAAGGCAACGAGTTGAGCGGCGTTTCTTGCCCCGATCGTCTGGAAGCCTTGCGCCAAGCGGCGATGCGCTTAATCGATTAGTCTGCAGTCACGCAAAAATAAGCTTTATGGCGGTCAACACGCCGATTCATTACCCATTATCGACATTTTTTTTTGGCCGATTTCCGAACCGTATCTCGTCTTTGTTATCTGTTGTGGGTAGTTTGCGTTCGGCAAGGAGTCGTTGGCGCGCCATTTTTTGTGCAGGACGCACAGAATTACTCAGAGGCTTCACCTTTATGAATCGCAGAAATCTCCTGAAAGCGTCCATGGCGTTGGCCGCCTACGGCAGCGTATCGGCCTCAGGGCTTTTTGCTGCGCGGGCACTGGCCGCCGCAGCCGATGGCGAGATCGAACACTTCGATTTTGCAGAGTTGCAGGCGCATGCCAAGAAGCTTGCGAGCAAAGGGTATGTGAGCAACAAGCAGGTGCTGCCACCGGTACTTGCGAACATGACGCCGCAGCAATTCAATGCCATCCGCTACGACCCGAATCACTCGCTGTGGAAAGACGTCCACGGCCAGCTCGACGTGCATTTCTTCCACGTCGGCATGGGCTTCAAGACGCCCGTGCGCATGTACAGCGTCGATCCGCAGAGCAAGCAGGCGCGGGAAGTGCATTTCCGCCATGACCTGTTCAACTACGAGAACAGCGGCATCGACAAGAACCTGGTCAAGGGCGACCTTGGCTTTGCCGGTTTCAAACTGTTCAAGGCGCCTGAAATCGCCATCAATGACGTCGTCTCGTTCCTTGGCGCCAGCTATTTCCGCGCCGTGGACAGCAACAAGCAATACGGCCTCTCGGCCCGCGGCCTGGCCATCGACAGTTACGCCAAGCGTCAGGAAGAATTCCCGGACTTCACCAAGTTCTGGTTTGAAACACCGGACAAGAACGCGACACGCTTCGTGGTTTACGCACTGCTCGACTCGCCGAGTGCGACCGGCGCCTACCGCTTCGACATCGACTGTCAGGCCGGCCAGGTGGTCATGGAAATCGACGCGCACGTCAATGCGCGTACCGACATCCAGCAGCTGGGCATTTCGCCGATGACCAGCATGTTCAGTTGCGGCACTCACGAACGTCGCATGTGCGACACCATCCACCCGCAAATCCACGACTCGGATCGCCTGTCGATGTGGCGTGGCAACGGTGAGTGGATCTGCCGTCCGCTGAACAACCCGGCCAAACCGCAATTCAGCGCGTTCTCCGACACCGATCCGAAAGGCTTCGGGCTGGTGCAGAGCGATCACGAGTTCTCCAGCTATCAGGACACCGTTGTCTGGTACAGCCGCCGTCCAAGCCTGTGGGTCGAGCCGATCACGGCGTGGGGCGAAGGCGAGGTCAGCCTGCTGGAGCTGCCGACCACGGGCGAGACGATGGACAACATCGTGGTGTTCTGGACGCCGAAGACGCCGGTCAAGGCCGGGGATTCGATGAACTACGGCTACAAGCTGTTCTGGAGCCCGCTGCCGCCGGTGAGCACGCCGCTGGCCCAGGTCCACGCGACACGTTCAGGCATGGGCGGTTTCCTCGAAGGCTGGGCACCGGGCGAGCATTACCCGAAAACCTGGGCACGCCGCTTTGCGGTGGACTTCAACGGCGGCGGCCTGGATCGCTTGCCGGAAGGCACCGGGATCGAACCCATCGTCACGGTCACTCATGGCAAGGTGCAGGACTTCAACATCCTCGTGCTGCCGGACATCAAGGGTTACCGCGTCACCTTCGATTGGGTACCGGACAGCGACTCGGTCGAGCCGGTTGAAATGCGCATGTTCATCCGCACTGGCGACCGTACGCTGAGCGAGACCTGGCTCTATCAGTACTTCCCGCCTGCACCGGACAAACGTAAATACCCGTAATCCGCAGATGGGTGACGCAGAGCGTCACGCAAGGCATTCCCACGCGGAGCGTGAGGAACGATAGGGGTTCTCGGGAACACCATCGTGCCCATGCTCCAGCGTGGGCATGCCGTTCCGGACGCTCCGCGTCCTATCCTCGGTACTGCAGCGCGGCGCAGATTTGTGACGCAGAGCGTCACGAAGAGCATTCCCACGCGGAGCGTGAGGAACGATAGGGGTTCTCGGGAACACCATCGTGCCCATGCTCCAGCGTGGGCACGCCGTTCTGGACGCTCCGCGTCCGATCCTCGGTACTGCAGCGCGGCGCAGATTTGTGACGCAGAGCGTCACGAAAGGCATTCCCACGCGGAGCGTGAGGAACGATAGGGGTTCTCGGGAACACTATCGTGCCCATGCTCCAGCGTGGGCACGCCGTTCCGGACGCTCCGCGTCCGATCATGGGCACGGGGCGTGCAGCGCATAACCATTAATCCTGACTAATTAATTGACAGTTGCCCCAACTGCGACTGATATACCTGTTGTCATGCCGTTGCGAGCGTCCGCTCCAGACCCCCATCTCCCAAAGCCTGCCTGTGTCGACACGTTGCCGTGATCGTCGGGCGGTAGCTTTGTCCGCGCAATTCCCCTGACGTATTTCACAAGGCAGCCAGCATGGCGTTGAATACTGCGAGCAGCGTCGACGCCAGGTCGTCGTTGATGTCCTTTGACAAGTCCACGGTGGTGGTGTGGGTCGCCATCAGCCTGATTCTGGTCGAGACCTTTTCCGGAGCCTTGCGCTTCTACTTCGATCAGGCAGGCATAAGCCCCCTGCTCTATCTGCCCAAGGCCGCCTGCATCCTGCTGTTTGCGCTGGAACTGCGCACCTTCAGGGCAGGACGGTTGTTCTGGACATTCACGATCCTGTGGCTGCTTTCCGGGCTGCTGGCCATGCTGCATCGTGCCAGCGTGCACAACCTGGCGTTCAGTCTGTTCGCGCTGAGCCCGCTGGTGTTCGGCCTGGTATGTGGCCGGCACCTGCTGTATCGCCGCAAGCTGTTGTACCGCGCCATTGGTTTCTGCCTGCTGGCCTCGCTGCTGGGGATTGCCCTGGACAAGCTCACCTCCGTGCCCTGGAAAGGCTATAGCTACAGCGTCGGTGAAACCCAGTTGAGCGCCAACACCTCATGGAGTGCGGACGAAGTGGATCGCATTGCCGGTTTCGCCAGAGTGTCCAACGTGCTGTCGATCATGATCGCCTTCTACACGCTGTACCTGCTCATGTTTCTGCGCTCGCGCCTGATGATGTTGTTGCTGAGTGGGGTGGCGCTTTACGCCATCGTGCTGACCACCAGCAAAGCGCCAGCTGCGGCCTTCGCCCTGACCGTCATGCTGCTGTTGATGCGGCGGATGCACTGGACCTGCAGAACATTGTGCACCGTGGTGGTGGGCATCGGTCTGCTGTTGCCGGCACTGGGGCTGATTGTGAGTCCTGATGCCTACGCGGTCAGCAGCGGCGGCTCTCTGGCCTCGCTGTATGACCGGCTGATCAACACCTGGCCCGGCCTGATCAATGCGATGAGTCGCGAAGGCTGGATGATCAGCGGCGCGGGCTTCGGCATGGTCGGCAGCACGATGGGGCTGTTTCCAGTGAACGGTGCCGGGGTATTTCTCGGCATGGACAGCTCCGCCCTGTATCTCTGGGCAATGCTCGGCGTGCTTGGCTTGCTGCTGTATGCGCTGCAGATCCCGCTGTTGTTCCGACTGATCGATGATCAGACACGTGTCGGCCATATGCTGCTGGCGATCAGCTTTTGCTGGTGCCTGATCAGCTGGACCACCGACATGTTCGAGGTCGCTGTCGCCAACCTGTTCATAGGTCTGGCCATTGGTCATGTGATTGCCGGCAGGCAAGCCCCTGCGAGCCATGCGCCCGGACTGTCGTCGACTGCCCGCTGACCGCCACCACACTCATCACCACGCTGGCCGCCGATACGTTTCGGCTGATCCCCGGCACATCTCCCTCACGATCAGCCACCGGATGGTTTTCTCCAATGGACTTCAGAAAAGACATCAATGGCCTGCGCGCCATCGCGGTGATCGCAGTGCTGCTCTTCCACTTCCACCCCGACTGGCTGCCTGGCGGCTTTGCCGGTGTGGATGTGTTCTTCGTGATCTCGGGGTATCTGATCACCGGGATCATCCTGCGCGGCTTGAGGCGCGGCAAATTCAGGCTGGCGGCGTTCTACACGTCACGGGCCAGACGCATCGTCCCGGCCCTCGCCGCGCTGTGTTTTGCCCTGCTGCTGCTGGGCTGGATCTCCCTGCTGCCGCTGGACTACAGCGCGCTGGGCACACATGTGGCCAGCAGCCTGGGGTTCGTTTCCAACGTTGTCTATTGGCGTGAGGCGGGGTACTTCACTGCCAGTGCCCATGAGAAATGGCTGCTGCATACGTGGTCGCTGTCGGTGGAATGGCAGTTTTACCTGCTGTACCCGATTGCGCTGCTGGTGCTCAGTCGTCTGGTCGCGCTGAACAACCTGCGCTGGTGGGTGCTGGGCACGAGTCTGGCAGGCTTTGTGGTGTGCATATCTGCCTCCTTGCAATGGCCGGAGGCCGCGTTTTATCTGCTGCCGAGCCGCGCCTGGGAGTTACTGGCAGGTGGCGTGGCCTGCCTGTTCCCGATGCAATTTAAGGCCCTGCAGCAGCGCGCTCTGGAACACGTCGGACTGGCCCTGATAGGGGCCGGGTTGTTCCTGCTGTCCGTACAGGACACATGGCCGGGTTACCTGGTGCTGATGCCGGTGCTGGGGACGTTCGCGGTGATCGTCGCCGCACGCAACGACTCGCCGCTGACCTGTAACCCGCTGGCCCAATGGATCGGCACACGGTCGTACTCGCTATACCTGTGGCATTGGCCGGTGGTGGTGTGGATGAATGACGCCGGGTTGCTGGGCGAGACCCGCACAGTGCTGGTGGGCATGGGCGTGGCCGTGACGCTGGGTCTGGTCTCATGGCGGCTGATCGAGCAGCCCGCCAGCAGACCGTCGTCTGATCAGCGCGGCAGGCTTGCCATGCCTGGAACACTGATCGCTCTGGTGTTCGTGGGCGGAGCGCTGGTGAGCGCGACCAGCGGCGTGGTATCGCCACTGCGCCCGGTCAGCGTTTCGGACAAGGCGCGTTTCATTCAGGAATACGCTGATCGTCAGCACAATCTGTACGAGCCTTACTGGCTGAAATGTGACGCTTTCTCCGCCCTGACCCAGCGCGGCCAATCAGGCATCGACGAAGCTTGCATCCGCAAACAGGGCGCAGGCGGAGTGTTCCTGTGGGGCGACTCTCATGCACAGGCGCTGTCGCTCGGCTTGCGTACCTTGCTGACACACAGCACGCCCTTCTATCAGGTCGCCTCGGCCAGTTGCCGTCCCGCTCTGAGTAACCATGAAGGACGCACATCGGCGACCAGCAGGGCCTGTGACTACTCCAACAGAACAGCCTTGCAGAGCATCGAAAGGCTGCGTCCGGATATCGTGGTCATCGCGCAGAAGGATGGGCATGACAAGACCGACTGGACGCAGATCGCGGTCCGGCTCAAGGGTCTTGGCGTGAAGCATATCGTGCTGATCGGCCCGGTCCCGCAATGGAAACCGTCGCTGCCCAGTGTGATCGCCAACCGTCATTGGGGGCTGAGCGAATCGCACATCCGCGATCCGGCTCTGGATCAAAGCGTCATGCTGGTGGATCAGGCAACCCGCGCGCTGGCCGCATCGGCAGGCATCCAGTTCGTGTCGCTGATCGACAAACTGTGCATCGCCGATGCCTGCCTGGTACGCCTGGAAGACAACCGCTCTCTGCTACAGATCGACTCGGGGCACTTGAGCGTAGAAGGCTCGCTGTACGTGGTGCGCAATTACGTACTGCCGCAGTTGATGAATTAGTGAGCCGCTGAGTACAAACGTCCTGTTTCTGGAGGCTGTACCGGCCTCTTCGCGAGCAAGCGAAGCGTCGCCCGGCTCGCTCCCAAGAGACATGGGTATAACCGATGGGGTTGTCGATCAATGCAGCTCTTTGAGGCGCTCGGCAAACTTGACGAGGTCGGCCAGGGAATCGGCTTCCATCTTGCGCATCACCGAGCCACGGCGGACCTTGACGGTGATTTCGCTCACGTTCAGCCGCGCTGCAATCTGTTTGTTGAGCAGGCCGCTGACCACCAGTTCCATCACCTGCTGCTCACCGGGATTGAGGCTGGCGTGGCGGCGCTGCAGTTCGGCTCCCACGGCGGCACTCTGGCGCCGGCTGCGATCCTGCGCCAACCCCTGCTGGATGGCATCGAGCAAGTCCTGATCGCGAAAAGGCTTGGTCAGAAACTCCACTGCACCGGCCTTCATGGCCCGTACGGACATGGGAATGTCGCCGTGCCCGGTGATGAAAATGACCGGTAGGGAAATCCCTGACCTGGCCATATGTTCCTGGAAATCCAGGCCACTCATGCCCGGCATGCGAATGTCCAGAATCAGACAGCCCGGCGCGTCAGGGCGCGGAGTATCCAGAAACTCGCGGGTCGAGCCGAACAGCATGCTGCGCAATCCGACCGAGGCCAGCAGGTCCTCCAGCGAGGAGCGCACCGACAGGTCGTCATCGATGACGTAGATGATCGGTTCTTCGGCCTGCGATGCAGTGACAGCTGTACTCATCAGGTTTCCATCTTTCCAGTGGGCAGGGTGAAGTGAAACGTAGCACCGATTGCAGGGTTGGGCGTGACCCAGATGCGCCCGCCATGAGCTTCGATGATCGAACGGCTGATCGCCAGACCAATCCCCATCCCTTCCTCCTTGGTGGTGTAGAACGCGTCGAACAACTGATGGAGGTTTTCCGGTGGCACGCCGATGCCATTGTCGATGACCGAAAATCCGATATTGCCGCCGTCATGCCAGCCCACCCGAACCTCCAGTTGCGCCTGATCCGCCTCGAGCCTTTTCATCGCATCGACGCCATTGAGCATCAGGTTCAGTAACACTTGCTGGATCTGCACCCGATCAGCCAGCAGCGGCGGCAGGCCCTCCGGAACGTCGACCAGCAGTGCCACGCCCTGCCCTTCTATCTCGCTGTGCGCCAACGCCACGATCTCGGCGACGGTATCGGCCACGCTGATCCACTCCTTGTGAGTGGACGAACGTTTTGCCAGAGCGCGCACCCGGACGATGATGTCCCCGGCGCGGTTCGCGTCACTGATCATGCGTTCCACGGCCTGACGGGCCTTGTCCAGATTGACCGGCTCGCTGGCCAGCCAGCGCTGGCAGGCATTGCCGCTGGTGACAATGGCCGACAGCGGCTGATTGACCTCATGAGCAATGGACGCCGTCAGCTCACCCAGTTGATTGACCCGTGCGATCCGCGCCAGTTGCGAGCGCGCTTCATGTACCGAGCGGATAGCCAGCGCCATGCGCAGCGCCAGCCAGGTGGTCATGGCGATGGCCGCCAGGCTGATAATGCAATTGATAAGCCCGGACGCCTCACTGCCTCTGGAGGTCGTCATCTCGTAACTGATCACGGTCAGCACCATGCACAGCAACGCCATCGCGATAACGCCTGCGACCGGCAGGAGCCTGACCGCCAGCAGCACCACAACAATCTGGAATACACCCACGGCAATTTCCAGGTCGGTCAAGGTGTCGGCAACCGCAATGACCAGCGCCAGCATCAGCAACGCGATCAGCCGTACCGCCATAGCGGCCTTGCCGTAGGATTCAGGTTCACGCATGTGCATCTTCCCGCTGGTTTCAAAAGGCCCGTTGAGTATGTCCTACAAACCTCAGGACGGGTTGTCCAGGCTGAACTGATCGGCCAGTTCGTCATAGGCAAACAACTCCGCGTAGCGCCCCCATTGAATCACTGCATTGAGGGTCTGCATGGCATCGCTTTCGGACATGAAGTCTTCGAGTTGATCGCGAAAGCGCCGTGCCGGTGCGGTGTGTGTGGGACGATCATCCAGCACCCGCCGAATGTGCGCGACCAGCGGCACGAAGCTCAGCAAATGCTGGGCGAACAGTTGCTTGCGCTCGTCGACATCCGCCAGCGCATAGCGATTGGCGGCAGGCAGCAGGCGAATGTCGCCGCCCTTCAGTTCAGCGAAGCGCAGTAGTTGCAGCACCTCGGCAATCGGGAACAGCTCGTCGGCGTTGTAATGCAGCGCAGCGGCCAGCTCCGGCAGGTCGGCTTTCAGGCTGTAGGGCGGCGCGTGAATCGCCTCGATCAGCCCGGCCAGTGCGTTGGTGGAAACCTGCGGCAATACCATCCCCAGCCCGGTGCCCGGAAACACGCCCTGACGAATCTCGCCGGCGTCATTGTCCTGGGTCATCAGCACGTAGATTTCTTCCACCAGCGCCCGGAAGATAGGGTCCTGGCGGTTGCGAGGCTGGGGCAGATCGACCTTTATCTCGCTGATCACCCGCCCAGGATTGGAGGAGAACAGCAGGATGCGGTCGCACATCAGCACGGCTTCGGCAATGTTGTGCGTCACCATCAGGATCGACTTGATGGGCATGCGCCCTTCGCTCCACATGTCCAGCAAGTCAGTGCGCAGGGTTTCTGCGGTGAGCACGTCCAGCGCGGAAAACGGTTCGTCCATCAACAGCACGTCAGGATCGATGACCAGCGCGCGCGCCATTCCAACCCGCTGGCGCATGCCTCCGGACAGCTCCTTGGGGTAGGCGCTCTCGAAACCGTCCAGGCCGATCAGATCGATGGCCGCCAGTGCGCGCTTGCGACGTACTGCGGCGGGCACACGTTGCGCTTCGAGGCCGACTTCGACGTTTTCCAGCACTGTCAGCCAGGGAAACAGCGCAAAGCTCTGGAACACCATGCCCACCGACATCGCACGCCCTTGCGCACGACGAGGGAAATTCACCTCACCTTCGGTGGGCACCACCAGCCCGGCGATGGAGCGCAACAGGGTCGACTTGCCCGAACCGGACCGGCCCAGCAGGCCTACTATTTCGTTCTCGTTGAGCGTCAGTGTCACGTCATCCAGCACCAGGCGCTCTTTGCTGCCTTTGCCGTACACATGTCGGACCTTTTGAACATCTACCAGGCAACGCGTTTCGACAGCCATCATGATGACGCCCTCCCCTTACACACGATCAGACAAGACTCAGACGTCGCTCGGCAAACCCGTACAGCGGGCGCCACAGCAACCGGTTGAAAGCAATAACGAAGACCGACATGACCACAATGCCCAGCGCGACACGTGGAAAGTCGCCCGCCTGGGTCGCATTGGCGATGTATGACCCCAGGCCTGCCGCTTCCAGATGCTGATCGCCCCAGGAAACCGCTTCGGCGACGATACTGGCGTTCCACGAACCACCCGACGCGGTCAGCGCACCGGTGATGTAGTAGGGAAACACGCCAGGCAGCGCGACACGGCGCCACCACTGCCAGCCGCGCATGTTGAACATGGTCGCTGCTTCGCGCAGGTCAGTCGGCAAGGCGCTGGCTCCGGCGATCACGTTGAACAGGATGTACCACTGGGTGCCGAGCACCATCAGCGGCGACAGCCAGATATCCGGGTTCAGGTGCAGGCCGACAATCGCGATCACGGCAAACGGAAACAGGACGTTGGCCGGGAACGCCGCCATGAACTGCGCGATAGGCTGCAAGCGTTCGGCCCAGACCGGACGCAAGCCGATCCAGATACCGACGGGCACCCAGATCAGGCTTGCGATGACGATCAGTACGATCACACGCACCATCGTCGCCAGGCCCAGACCAAAGGCAGTGACCATGTCGCTGGTGCCCAGTGACGCTTCGATGAACCTGAACAGGTACACGCTGCCGGCCAGGCAAGCGGCCATGACCAGACCCAGCCACGCGTAGTCGAGCACGCGAGCGATGCCTGGGGTGAGCTTCACTTTCCACAGCCGGGAGAACACGCGCCAGTCGATCAGCATCAGGCATTTCCACGGTGCAGCCAGGACCGAAGCCAGCATCGGCGCCACACGGGAGCGGCCCAGCAGGCTGTACATCCAAGAGCGCGGACGCTTCGACGATGCGGTTTGCTCGAAGCGGAATTTGTCCGCCCAGGCGACGATCGGCCTGAACAGCAATTGGTCATAGGCCAGAATCACCAGCGCCATTGCGCCCACTGCCCAGGCAATCGCAGCCAGGTTTTTCTGCTCGATGGCCAGCGCCAGCCAGGAACCGATACCCGGCAGATTGACCGTGGTATCGCCGACCGAAATGGCCTCGCAGGCGACCACGAAAAACCAGCCGCCGGACATCGACATCATCATGTTCCACACCAGCCCCGGTATGGCGAACGGCAGTTCCAGGCGTGTAAAGCGCAGTACCGCAGACAGCCCGAACTGACGGCTGACTTCGTTCAGATCACTCGGCACAGTACGCAGTGACTGATAGAAACTGAACGCGAGATTCCAGGCCTGGCTGGTGAAGATGGCAAAGATCGCTGCGCATTCGACGCCCATCTGCCGACCGGGAAACAGTCCCATGAAGAAGGTCACGGTGAACGTCAGAAAACCCAGCACCGGTACCGACTGAAGAATATCCAGCGCCGGGATGATCACCTGTTCGGCCTTGCGACTTTTGGCTGCCAGCGTGGCGACGACAAAAGTGAAGATCAACGAAGCGCCCAGCGCGATGAACATACGCAGCGTGGTGCGCAAGGCATATTCGGGCAGGCGCGCCGGATCAAGGCTCATGGGGCTGGAATTCAGCACAGTCAGGGGCTGCATCATCTGCCCAAAGCCATAAATGAACAGGCCAATAAACAGAGTCAGGATGGCCAGGCAAATACCATCGGCCCAATAAGGCGTGCGTGCACCGGGTTTTACGAAACGGGGCGTCCGCAGGCTTTTACCGAATTCAAATATCGAATGCATTGCTCACCTCGAGCCGGCCGCGCAGGCGCAGACCCACCCGTTTTATAAGCAAACAGGCAGTCAGCAATAACGTATAAAGGCCGTGAGTTAATAGTTGCCGGACAGTGAGGTAAAGCTTATAGCGTTTCGATCAACAGTAGAAACCTGCAAAAGTAGCTCATGTTTATCTGTAAGTATGAGTGAGATATACCAACGTATAGTTATATAACTATGGCTCTGTTGTTCAGACCTGTTAAGTATTGTGCAAAAGAACATCATCGTGCCCATGCTCCGCGTAGGCATGCCGTTGCGGACGCTCCGCGTTTTCCCTTGAGCAGGCGGCGCGGCGTGGGGCTGTGACACAGAGCGTCACGAAATGCATTCCTACGCTGGAGCGTGCGGAACGATAATCTCGACTATCGTGCGACGCTCCGCGTCGCATGCCGTTCTGGACGCTCTGCGTCCTCTCTTGAGAAGGCGGCGCGGCATGGGGCTGTGACGCAGAGCGTCACGAAATGCATTCCCACGCTGGAGCGTGCGGAACGATAGGTATCCGGCTACTCCGCGTGGGCACGACCGTCACACCCGGAAGTGGCTGACCATCATCTGCAGCTGGCCACCGAGGCGTGCCAGCTCAACGCTGGAGGCTGCGGTTTCTTCGCTGGCTTCGGCGGTTTGTTCGGATACGTCGCGAACGTTGACGATGCTGCGGCTGATTTCGTCGGCTACCGAGCTTTGTTGCTCGGCGGCGGCAGCGATCTGCTGGTTCATCGCCTGAATGCTCGATACCGTACGGGTGATGCTCTCCAGTGACGTACCGGCCCTGCGCGTCAGCTCGACACTGCTGTCAGTCAGCGTGCGGCTGCCGAGCATGATGCCCGACACCTGACGCGTGCCATTCTGCAAGGCCGCCACCAGCCCTTCGATTTCTTCGGTGGACTGCTGGGTACGCTGCGCCAGACCACGAACTTCGTCGGCCACCACGGCAAAACCCCGGCCGGCTTCCCCTGCACGCGCGGCCTCGATGGCAGCATTGAGGGCCAGCAGGTTGGTCTGTTCGGCGACCGCCTTGATCACATCCATGACCTTGCCGATCTTGTCACTTTCCTGCTCAAGCACATTCATTGCGTCAGATGAGCGAACCACCTCGGCGGCCAGTCGCTCGATCTGCTGGATGGCCTCGCCGACGACCTTGTCGCCATCACGCGCCTGCTTGTCTGCATCGGAAGCCGCCACGGACGCCTGCTCGGCATTGCGCGCCACTTCGTGCACGGTCGCCGACATTTCGTGCATGGCGGTGGCCACTTGGTCGGTCTCGACTTTCTGGCTGTTGACCCCCGCACTGGTCTGCTCGGTAACTGCCGACAGTTCTTCGGCCGCGCTGGCAATCTGCGTGACGCCGTCGCGAATACCGGAGATCAGTTCGCGCAAGGTTGTACCCATGCGCTGGATACCTTGCTGCAACACGCCCAGTTCATCGCGTCGGGTAACCGCTTCGGTATGGGTCAGGTCGCCGGACGCAATCCGCTCGACGATCGCCAGCGTATCGCGCAATGGACGAGTGATCTGACGCGTGATGACCACAGCGGCAAGAATGCCCAACAGCATGACCAAGACCACACAACCCAGCTGCAGGCTGCGCGCGTGAGCGGTGTCTTCCTTGCCCATCTGCATCTGAAGGCCGTACAGCTCTTCGCCCAGCTTGACGATGGTGGCGCCTTGAGTAGTCAGATCCTTGCGCACGCTCGCAGCTGTCTGAGTGGTTGCCTTGAAGGCATCGACCGAGCTGCGGTAATTGCGCAAAGCGGTTTCAAACTGTGCGATCTGTTCGCGATTGGCAGTGCCAAAAGCGCCCTTGAGCCTGTCCAGATGGCTGATCGCGCTATCGAGCTGCTGAAAGGCTGCTGTCTCGGTCTTGTCACTCGGATTGCCGGTATAGCCGCGCACTTCATAACGCACCAGAACCAGGTCTTGCCGAGCGCTGTTCGCCAACTGGGCCAGATCGAAGCGTGCCGGGTCAGAAGGGTCGATCTGCATGACGGCATTGTTCAACGACTCGACGGCCTGCATGGCCGCTGTGCCAGTGGCGGTCATCTCGTTGCGCACCTTGGCCCCGGACTGATACACGGCGCGCATGCTGTTCAGGGAGGCCTCATAGTCGCGAGTGACATCGGCCAGTTCGCGCAGCGGCTTGAGGTTGACCGGATTGTTGAAGCTGACGAGCAGGGATTGCTGCTGCGCCTTGAACACATCCAGCTTGCTTTGCATGTTCTGTGCTGCGGTTTCATCGCCGTCAGTCAGCATGTATTGCAGACGCGCAATTCGCAGATTGGTCAGGTTGTCACTCAGCCTGGTGATATCGCCGATGCGGTCGGTGCGATAGATGAGCTTGTCGAGGCTGGTCCAGCCGACGAGGGCGAGGACAGCCGTGAAGAAAAGAACGGTCCCAAAGCCCAATGCCAACTTCATGTTGACGCTGATATTCGCAAATCTGCTGTTCATAAAATCTCCTGAAAATGCTTTTTTGTGCGCAACGAAAGAGCTGAGATTTGTTTTTATAGACAGCAAAACCGCGCGCCAGAGCTATCGGCCGCAGAAGAGCAAAACTTGATCGGAAAAAGACAATCCGCGCGAGCGCGCCGATTCGGGAGGGAAATCGGGGGCTGAACAGCCCCCGATTCAATCAGGCAGTGAGCTTGAAACGCGCCACGACATTGCGCATGTCGCTGGCGACCCGCGCCAGTTCATCGGCGGTTACCGCGTTGTTGTCGATACCCAGCATCAACGTCCCGGAGCTGTTACGAATCTCCATGACATTGCGGTTGATGTCTTCGGAGACCGCATGCTGCTGCACGGCAGCACTGGCAATCTGCGTGTTCATCTCGACGATGCGCTCCACGCCCTGACTGATGCTCGACAGGCTGCCCGAGGCATCGCTGGCAGCACTGATACACGCATGGGCCTTCTGCTGCCCGGCCTGCATCTGCTGCACGGCAGCATCGGTGGCACCTTGCAGTTGCTGGATGATGCCGCGAATTTCTTCGGTCGACGCCTGAGTGCGCGAAGCCAGCGTGCGGACTTCATCAGCCACCACGGCAAACCCGCGACCCTGCTCGCCCGCCCGCGCGGCTTCGATGGCGGCATTGAGGGCCAACAGATTGGTCTGATCGGCAATGGTGCTGATGACCTGGATAACGCCACCGATCGACTGACTGTGCAGGGCCAGCGCCTGGACCTTCTGGGCACTGAGTTCCACTTCTTCGGCCAGCGCCTGAATGGTCGAGTGAGCCTGATGCATGATGCGCAGACCGTTACGTGATGCGGTGTTCGCTTCATCGGCGGCCAACGCAGCACCTTCGGTGTTCTGCGCCACGTCGGCAACGCTCGCGGTCATCTCGTTGATCGCGGTCGCCACTTGCTCAGTTTCAGCCTGCTGCGCGTTCATTGATTGCTTGGCCAGGCCGATGGATGCGCCCAGCCGGGACGCTACATCAGTCAGTTCATAAGAGGTGCGGTCCATGTGCGAGATGGAACTGGCGAAGGCGTCGGCCATCAGGTTCAGGCCGTTGGCGATATCCGCCACTTCGTCCTTGCTGACGACCGCTACGCGTGCACTCAGATCGCCCTCGCCCAGACGGCGGGTAACGCCCAGCAGGCTGTCGATGGTCAGGCGCAAGGCACGGTAGATGCTGCAGAACGCGTAGAGCAGCAGCAAGCCCATGATCACACACATGGCAATGACGACTTCGCGTTGCAGCACCAGAGCGTCGTAGCGCGAATTCAATTCATCCTGAAGCGCAGTCTGAATTTCGTCCTGAGCCTTGTAGAGACCCGAGACAACCACGTTACCGCGCGCACTCAGCGCCTGCCCCTGCTGCACGGAGAACTCTGTGCCTTTTACGTACGCATGCAGATCGCCGCGAAAGCTGTCCATCGCTGAAGTAGCGGCAGTGATCGGATCACTGATGCGCGCGGCCAGCTCTGGCGAACGACGCTTGAGCAGGCGAATGCTCTGCTCCAGCTCCGCACGGAATTGCAGTTCGATCTTCAGCAGGCTCTCGAGCGAGCCGCGCATCGTTACACTCAGGCCCTGACCGGTTATCAAGCCTGCCGTAATACCGCGGATCTGACCGGCGACGTTGATTTCCCGAGGCATACGAATGGTGCTCAGGTCGATCAGAAACAGCGATGCATAGTCTTCGTCCAGCACCATGCCCGAGGTGGCCGAGACGAAGTAGATAAAGTTGAGCGTCTGGGCCAGTTGCTCGTTCCATTGGGCGAACACTTCGTCCTGCGACATGCCTGGCTTGATACTGTCCATCAGGGAACGGGTGCTTTCACGCAGGCGCTGTACGCGGTTCTCGGTCTCCAGCTGCTGCCCCTGTCGTGCATCCATATCGGCAAGGTTAGCAAGAGCTGTCTCGAGCTGAGCACGATTGCTGGCCAGGTCCTGAGCGGCGGAGGCATCGCCGGCGAGCAGACGGTTGCTGGCCGCACGCTGCCACATGGAGAGTCGCAGAACGGGGGTGGTCAATTGCAGGTACTCACGGCCAACGCGCTCTTGCGCGACGGTGTCGATGCTTGCATTCAGGCTGTTGAAAACCCGCAGACCGAGAACGATCAGCGGGATAACGATAATGATGGCTAAAACGGCAAACTTGGCAGGGAAGCGCAGGCGATTGGTTAGGTAGATACCAGGCGAAAGGATGTTCATAGTTTTCTCTTTTTAATTAGGGGTCCAATCCGAGTGGAAAAGCTCCTTTCTTTGCATCACGGGTAGTACGGGCCGGCTGTGACAGGATGAACGAGGTCATCCGCTCAGATGAAGGCACATTGACATCACTTGAGAGCAGTGGCCCATCAGGAAGTTCAATGGGTGCCATAGCCTGATACTCGGGCTATCGACCGGGTCACGGTTAACGTGAGGTCAGGATCATCAGGCGGGTGCCGAGCGAGAGCGCTTTGCCGGTATGACGCTTGCGGCAGGCGTGATCCGAATGAGGATGTTCAGGTCAAGCAGGCGGGAAACAACTGTTCATCTGACAGTCTGGCGACCGTAGACTTTGCAAAAGGGTAATACCGTCGTGCGGCATCGTGACGCACGACGGTAGGCGTCGTATCGAGGTGACCGAGGGCTGTTCAAGCCCTCGCCCACTCCACGTTCGACAGACCGAGCTTTTCCGCCTGAGGCTTGCTCAGCTTCGGCACCGGATCGGAACGGTACTTGGGGATCGCACCGAACCCGGCATCCACTGACGCCCAGTGCCAGGCCTCCTTATTGTCCATGGCACCTGCTCTTATGTAGAACGTCTTGTAACTGCCATGCAGCAGGTAATCGATACGGTAGTGTTTTTCATCGGCCATTGTGTTGCTCCTGCTTTGTAGACTCGCAAAACAGATCGCTGCAGTTTCAAAAAATTCAAAATATTAATGCCATAATCTAAATGATGTCATGTTGCCATCTAGCGATGTATGGTATACCTGAACCGCTCGGTTTAGTTGATGATAGAGTTTGTTTATAACTGCAATTTTCCCGGGTTCTCTGACGGGGCAATGCGGCCTGGCTGATCGCCAATTTGAATAGGCCTTCACGGTAATATAAGCAAAATGCGCGTCACCTTAAGGGATATTAAAATTCTATTGAACGGCAGCGCTTACACCGTCGGTCCTCTTTAAAAAAGTTAGCAGTAACGATCGCGCTCCTCAGTCTCTCATAACCTGTGACTGCGTTGAATCGAACCCATGCCCATGGGTTGACGCTTCCCGAGAAATCAAAGCCTGAGGATACGACATGTTCATGTATAACAAGCGACTTCAATATACCGTACGCGTAGCAAGACCCAATCCTGGACTGGCCAACCTTCTGCTTGAGCAGTTCGGTGGGGCTCAGGGTGAACTGGCCGCCGCCGGACGGTATTTCACCCAAGGATTGAGCGAAGAAGATCCAGGCCGTAAAGACCTGTTGATGGACATCGCCACTGAAGAACTAAGCCACCTTGAAATTGTGGGTTCCATTATTGTCATGCTCAATAAGGGCGCCAAAGGCCAATTGGCTGAAGGCATCGAAGAAGAAGGCGAGTTGTATCGCTCTATCAACGGTAACGGCAATGACTCACATATCACCAGCCTGCTGTACGGCTCCGGTGCGCCGTTGACCAACTCCGCCGGCGTGCCCTTTACAGCGGCTTATATCGATACTATCGGCGAGCCGACAGCGGACTTCCGGTCTAACATCGCCGCAGAATCCAGAGCCAAGATTGTTTACGAGCGATTGATGAATGTAACCGATGATCCTGGCGTTAAAGAAGCGCTGGGCTTTCTCATGACTCGGGAAATCGCACACCAGTTGTCTTTTGAAAAAGCCCTGCACGCCATACAGCCGAACTTCCCGCAGGGCAAACTGCCGGGCATGCCGGAGTTCACCAACAAATACTTCAACATGTCTGGCGAACCCAATGTACGCGGCGCCTGGAATCAGGGCGGTGACTGGGAGTATGTGGAATCGCCACAAGCGGCTGTCGATGGCGGCGAAGGTACGGCCTCGGTCACGCTGAATAAAAAGGACACAGAGGTGCTGGAAATGATGAAGGAACGGACCCAGTCCGATCCGGCCGCCAACCCGATTACCGGTGCAGATCTGGGCTCTGGCTTTGTCCAGGGCAAAGACGCCTGAAGCGGCAACAATCGTTTGATCAGGAGAATGGAATCATGAAAAAGCTCAGCTCCCGTCGACCTCTCACGCCTCGCGACGAGTTGGATAGCGTGTTGACCGACAAGGTATTTGTAAACGGGCTTCGTGCTTTCGAGGCGCAGGCGCTGCTTGCACGCCGAGGCTTTCAAGTGGTGATGGCGACCAAGGGTTTCGGAGTTGGAACCCTGCTTGAAAATAACCTGCCACGTCGATGACCCCGCAGGTCATCAATGTTAAGCGCTCCATCCGACTTGTCCACAGGCTTACAGACCACATGCTTGCCTGTGGACAAGTCTCTCTTCGCTGAAAAGGGTAAGAACATGACTCGCACGACCATAGAAGATTTGTTCATTCACGAACTTTCAGACGTATACAGCGCCGAAAAGCAAATTACCAAAGCACTCCCGCGCCTCGCACGCGCTTCGACCAATCCACTGCTGGCAGAAGCCTTCAAGGCTCATCTTGAAGAAACTCAAGGTCAGATCGATCGTATCGATGAATTGGTGGAAGGCGCTGGTCTGAAGCTGAAACGCATGAAATGCGCGGCCATGGAAGGTCTGATCGAAGAAAGCAAGGAGTTGCTGGAAGAGATCGAAAAAGGCGCTGTGCTCGATGCCGCGTTGATCGGCGCATGTCAGAAGGTCGAGCATTACGAGATCGCCAGCTACGGCACACTCATCGCAATGGCCAAACATCTGAAGATGAAAGAGGCAACCGCTCTGTTGAGTGCCACGTTGGCAGAAGAAAAAGGCGCAGACGAAAAGCTGACGGCGATCGCCGAACAGGGCGGAACCCAGGCGGCCACTTCGAAAAAGTAATGAGGGTTTCTCGGCGGTACCCGCATGACGCTCTACAGGGTGTAGATCCCGTCATGCGGTGTAGAGGATTTACTTCTTGGCAGCATCACCGCCATGGGCAGCAGCGAGTTTTTTCGCATGCTCCAGATGCTTCTCAAGCGTAGGCAGCGTTGCCTTCGCAAATGCCTTCAACTCTGGATCCTTGCCATTCTCGGCCTCTTCCTTGTACAGCTTGATCGCCTGTTCATGCGCGGAGACCTGATTGTTGGCGTAAGCCTGGTCGAATGACTTCTCGCGCATCTCCAGAATCATTGCCTTGGCTTTGTCCATCAACATTGGATCTTCAGATACTTCAAGGTTCTTGCTTTTTGCGATCGCAGCCAGCTTCTCATTGGCGGCGGTGTGATCCGTGACCATCTGCTTGGCGAATTCCTTCACGTCTGCAGAGACACCTTTTTCATCCTGTGCGAGCTTGCCAACCTGAACTTCGGCGATGCCCTTGGCAGAAGCATCCTCTACAAAATCGTCAGCGTCCTGAGCGGCAACAGCCATTTGCGAACCTAGCGAAAGTACAACGGCAATGGCGCTCATGCGAAAATAATTGGTCATTTTCGGTCATCCTTTTATGGGCTGAATACGTCATCGTTATCGATGACACGAATATTACGACCTGCTTCAAATACCTGCGTTCAGCCTTTTTGATCAGACGCGGCATACGCCGGTACCACGGTCACCTGTTGCAGATGTAAACCCAAACCGGCAATACATTTTTTTCCGCGCAACCATCGCCCCCAGGAATAAGCACGATCACCACCTATCGGTGCCTGGAAAATTACGCTGAATTTCCCCGTACCGAGGCACTCACTTATCTACGCTGCATAGAAAAACAGAAAGTCTCGAATGACTGCGTCAATCGTGATGTTCAACTGCCGAGGTACGATTTTCATGACGTCTCTTCAAGTGATGACCGGCGATGCCGTCGTCAAAACCGTCGTTGAAGAAGCCCGTTCAAAAACCGTCTATCAATCATGGATGAATGAACGTGCTCCCGAACATCAACACGATGCGGTCATGTTTCTGAATCACTGCCTGGCCTTGGCCGAGCGGGAGCACTGCGATCTTCCGGCCCAGCCTGAAGCGCTTGAACAGTGGATGGAGCAGAACGTAGGGGTCGTGGCTGATCAATACGCACTCTATCTCGAGCAACGCCGCGCCGGAAAACCGAGACGGTTTTTCAAGAGCAAAGCGCACGCGATGTATTTCATTCAGCAGGTGGCACCGACCAAAATGGTCGACGGCGCCTGGCTATACGGATTGCTGCCGCGCTGGGCGGACTACCGCTTTCATGGCCTGATTCGGACATACCTTGAAGAACTCGGTGACGGCGAACAGGCGCAGAACCATGTCTCGCTGTACCGGAAACTGTTGGCGGACCTGGACTGCGATACCAGCGCGCCACTGGCCGATGACGCCTACCTGCAGGGCGCCATTCAACTGTCACTGGGGCAGTTGAGCGAGCAGTACCTCCCCGAGGTCATTGGTTACAACCTGGGCTATGAACAGCTGCCGCTGCACTTGCTCATCACCTCATTCGAGCTGAATGAACTGGGCATTGATCCTTACTACTTCACCCTGCATGTGACGATCGATAACGCCAGCACCGGCCATGCGCGCAAGGCGGCGCAGAGCGTCCTTGAGTTGCTGCCGGTCGGCCAGGAACGTGACGAGTTTTATCGTCGTGTCGCCAGTGGTTACCGCCTCAATGAGCTGGGGATGGGGTCGACTCAGGTGATCCAGTCGTTCGACCTGGAGCAGGAAGTGATCGCCATGCTTGAGCGCAAGCGGACGTTCGGTCAGCACATGCATTCCGACTACTGCCGCCTGGATGGCAAGACCGTCAACGAGTGGCTCGCCGAGCCCGATCAGATCCCGGAATTTCTTGCTGTACTGGAGAACAGAGGCTGGATCAAGCGTCACGAAGACCCTCTGCACAGCCGCTTCTGGAAACTGTTCGAAGGCGCCGGTGCACCGATGTTCGGCGTCTTCAACGGTTATGAAAAGCAACTCGTGCACGACTGGATCGCCGGTGAGTGGCTATCGGATGGCAGCGCTCAACCCACAGTCGGCAAACGGCTTCCGGAAGCCTTTCGCTCGCGCTTCCGCAACCTGCAAGACGGTGCTCAGCCCTCTCCTGCGCTTGCTGCGCCTGCCTCGGCGGACGCTGATCCGGATGTGCGCGAACTGCACATGAAACTGGAATCTGCACCCTCCTCAGAAAAGATGTCCACGTTGATCGAAAGCATGTCGCCGGCAAGGCATGCAACAGCCGCCGGCCTGCACGCGACGCGTCTGTTTGTGAGCAGCATGGCCGAGCGAATGACAGGAGCCCAGGCATGAGTCATCCCCTCCCCGACAGCGCCGCGCTGATTGCCTTGGCGCAGCGCCTTGAAACCAGTGGCTATCGCTTTATCACGCCCACGCCCCTGACTCATCAACACGTCAATCAACGCCCGGAAAATCGTACTGCCGCGTCACTGCGCGACGTCTTCGGCTGGAGCCGGCTGATACCGGAATCCATGCTTCCGGTCGAAGAGGCTCAAGGCCTGCTGGCTGCCGGCATTCTGGAGCGCAAGGAAGACGGCTTGAAAAGCCGGGTGAGATTTTCCAGCCTGGATAATCTGCTGCTGGTGCATTCGGCGTTTCCTACCTCAGATGAAGACTCGGTATTCTTCGGTCCCGATACCTATCGCTTTGCGCAGTCCATCAATCGCCACCTGCAAGGCACGTCGCACCCGATCAACCGCGCCGTCGACATCGGCTGCGGTACAGGTGCCGGCGCCATGCTGATCGCGGTTGCCCGCCCGCAGGCACAGGTTCATGCCGTCGACATCAACCCCAAGGCGCTGCATTTCGCGCAGACCAATTCCACGGTCGCCGGGCTGAAGAATATGGAGTGCTGCCACAGCGATATCCTCTCGGGCCTGAGCGGAAATTTCGACCTGATCGTCGCGAACCCGCCCTACATGAAAGACACCAAGCGCCGCGCCTACCGCCACGGTGGTGATGCATTGGGCGCGGACCTGTCCGTGCGCATCCTGCGCGAATCTGTGGACCGCCTGACTCCGGGCGGCTCGCTGGTGCTTTACACCGGCGTGGCCATGGTGGGCGAGCACGACCCGTTCTTTGAAGCGGTGCAGGCCGATATCGACCATGCGGCACTGGCATGGACCTACCGTGAACTGGACCCGGATGTCTTCGGCGAAGAGCTGCTTGAAGAGGGGTATGAGGACGTGGACCGTATCGCAGCGGTCGAACTGGTGGTCACCCGACGGCCTGCATGACCCACCGAAATATCTTCAATAGTTCGCGCTTATAGAGAGCATAAGAACCGAGCATTGGTCAGCCTGTCAGCATCCCTGTGAAACTTGCCACGAGCCATCGATCAACACCCTGCGGTTGATCGATGGA
Source organism: Pseudomonas congelans (assembly GCF_900103225.1). Classification (GTDB taxonomy): domain Bacteria; phylum Pseudomonadota; class Gammaproteobacteria; order Pseudomonadales; family Pseudomonadaceae; genus Aquipseudomonas; species Aquipseudomonas congelans. The sequence continues at coordinate 78,209 of NZ_FNJH01000009.1, forward strand.
GACTCGTTGCACACCGAAAAGGATGACGACACATGCCACGCCTGAACAGGATTATCGAAACAGCCCTTTACGTAGACGATCTGGCGAACGCCAGGGAATTCTATTCCGCCACCCTTGAACTGGAAGTGATGTTCGAAAGCGCGACATTGGTGGCGCTCAACGTCGGAGGTGTGAGCACCCTGCTGCTGTTCAAGCGCGGCGCTTCACTGCAGACGCAGTACCTGAGCGGCGGAGAGATACCACCCCACGACGCACAGGGCCGGATTCATGTGTGCTTCGCCATCAATGCCGACGAGATGCAACCCTGGGCCGATCGCCTCGTCAGGGCCAGCGTCGCCATCGAAGGCCGTACCGAATGGCCCAAAGGCGGGTCGAGCATTTACTTCCGCGACCCCGATGAGAATCTTGTCGAACTCTTGACGCCTGGCTGCTGGGCGATTTATTGAATCACGCAGGTCAGGTGCAGCCTGCAAAAGGTGGGGCTATAAACCGAGGGCAATCGAAGGTTGGTAAGCGAGAGTGCTGCGCTTCAAATGCTATGTTATAACAATTGAAGATTCTTAACGCAGCCTTCTCAAGCGATCTTCCGACGCCATGATCAACCGTGTCTCCCAATCCTTTCCAGTCATCACAAAGCACGCCTTGCAGGCAGGTCAGCACATTCGGCAATGGATACCAGGTGAGCCGCCCTCGCGGCACGTCACTGTGGGTACGCGTGTTTGATGCTGGCGCTGGAACGCCTCGCGTGGGCACCGGAACAGACGTCAGTCTGCACGCACGAACACTTTGCCTTGAAGGATATCGACCTGCAGATCGCCGCAGGCGAGTTCGTCGGCCTGATCGGGCCCAACGGCAGCGGCAAGACCAGCCTGCTGCGTTGCGCATTCCGCTACAGCCGCCCGCACAGCGGCAAGGTCGCAATCAATGCCCGCGATATCTGGTCCTGCACTCCGCGCTGGTGCGCCCGGCACGTGGCAGTGGTTGCCCAGGAGTTTCCCGATGCATTCGGCCTGACGCTGCTGGATGTGGCAAACATGGGGCGCGCCCCTCATCAGGGGTTCTTTGCCACAGACAGTGACCACGACCGCGCGATTGTGCAAAAAGCCCTGAACGCCGTCGGGCTGGCGGGCTACGAGCAGCATCGATTCGACACGCTTTCCGGCGGCGAGAAGCAGCGTTGTCTGCTGGCTCGGGCGCTGGTGCAGGAACCCCGATTGATGGTGCTGGACGAACCCACCAACCACCTCGACCCGCGCCATCAACTGGAATTGCTCGGGCTGGTCAGACAGCTTGGCATGGCCACGCTGGCCAGTATCCATGACCTGAACCTGGCGGCGGCATTCTGTGATCGCCTGTGTGTCATTCATCACGGCCGGCTCATTGCGCAAGGCACGCCCCGGGAGGTACTGACCCAGGAAATGCTGCTCAACGTGTTCGGCGCCAAGGCGCTGGTCGACAGCCACCCTCTGCGTGACTACCCACGCATCACCTGGATACCCTGACATGAACTGCCTGTCCGCCCGCCTGGCTTTGGCTGCGTTGCTATGCAGCCCGATGGCGCATGCCGCCTACCCCGTCACCGTGCAAAGCTGCGACCGCTCGGTGACGTTCACGGCTGCGCCGCAGCGTGCCGTCAGCAACGATGTGAACCTCACCAAAATGATGGTTGCCCTGGGTTTGCAATCGCACATGGTCGGCTACAGCGGCATCACCGGCTGGAACAAGCCCGACCAGGCGCTGTTGCGCGAGCTGGGCAAGCTGCCCGAGCTGTCCAGTAAATATCCGTCTCTGGAAACGCTACTCAATGCCAACGCCGACTTCTATTTTGCCGGCTGGAACTATGGCATGCGCGTGGGTGGCGATGTCACTCCGCAAAGTCTGGCACCGCTGGGCATCCAGGCCTATGAACTGACCGAATCCTGCGCCCAGATAATGCCCCGCGCCGAGGCGACGCTGGAGGATGTCTACAACGACCTGCTCAATCTGGGCCGGATATTCGATGTGCAGACCCGGGCCGAAACGCTGGTTGCACAGATGCGCCGCAGCGTGAGCGACGTCGAAAAAAGCGTGGCAGGCAAATCGCCGCCCAGGGTGTTTCTGTATGACAGCGGTGAAGACCGGCCGATGACCGCCGGGCGTCTGGCAATCCCTCAGGCGCTGATCAGCGCTGCAGGCGGCCGCAATGTCATGGGCGACGTGGCGGCCAGCTGGACCCACGTCAACTGGGAGTCGGTCGTGCAAAACAATCCCGAGGTGATCGTGATCGTCGACTACGGCGAAGTCAGCGCCGCGCAGAAACAGCACTTTCTTGAAAGCAATCCGGCCCTGCAATCCGTCGACGCGATCCGCAACCGGCGTTATGTCGTGCTGCCCTATGTGGCGGTGACGCCCGGCATCGACAATGTCACGGCTATCGAAACGCTTGCAGCGGCATTTCATGACGTGAAGCGATGACGCTGGCACAGTGGCTGACCGAACGGCCACGCCGTTACCGGGGCCTGTTGATCGCTCTGACGTTTTTGCTGCTGACGTCATGCCTGGTGTGCATCACCTTCGGCGCGGCCCCTGTGCCCTTGAGCCGGGTAATGGATATCCTGATGTTCAAACTCTGCGGCACTGCCGAACATCCACCGCTCTGGACGGCGGGACAGGAAACCATCGTCTGGCTGATACGCACGCCCCGCGTGTTGCTGGGCGCGCTGGCAGGCGCAGGGCTGGCGCTGATCGGCTGCGTTCTGCAAGCCGCGACCCGCAATCCACTGGCCGATCCGCATTTGCTGGGAGCGACCTCGGGCGCCACGCTTGGCGCAGTGATCGTGGTCATGCATGTGGGGGAAGTGTTTGGCATGCTGACATTGCCGCTGGCCGCCTTTGTCGGCTCGCTGGTCAGCCTGTGCCTGGTGTTGTGGCTGGCCAGTCACCAAGGCCGCCTGGACAGCCAGCGCCTGCTGCTCGGCGGCGTGGCCGTGTCCTTCGTGATGATGGCAATCGCCAACCTGTCATTGTTTCTGGGCGACCACCGCGCCAGCTCCTCGGTGCTGTTCTGGATGCTGGGCGGGTTGGGTCTGGCCCGCTGGGAATTGCTTGCAGTGCCGTTTATCACGGTGCTGTGCGGTTGGGTCCTGCTGCAAGGGCTGGGTCGTTCACTGAATGCACTGATGGGTGGCGACCAGACCGCCGTGAGCCTTGGCCTGCAAGTGCGAAATGTGCGCCTGCTGGTTTTCCTGATCGCCTCACTGATGACCGGCGTACTGGTCGCCCTGTGCGGCTCCATCGGTTTCGTCGGCCTGATGGTGCCGCACATGGCCAGACGTCTGGTGGGCTCCGAGCATCGACGGCTGTTGCCTGTCGCCACCCTTCTGGGTGCATTGTTGATGGTCTGGGTAGACGTCATCTCCCGCACGCTGATTGCCCCTGAAGACCTGCCGATAGGCATTACCACCGCCTTGTTGGGAGGGCTGTTTTTCATTTTCATGATGAAGCGCGGTCAGTAACGGGCAACGTGTTTGCCGCGTGCAAACAGGACTGCCCGCGGCCCTTCTGGCTACATGACAAACTTGTGTCATCGTTTCTTAACACCTTTATGACATTTATTTTGCGCTGGTTATTTAAGGCTGCCGACGCACCTGAATACAAACCGGCTCATCCATTCATGCATGAAGCAGAAGGAGCGACACTTGAGAGTGACAGTGTTCGGAACCGGTTATGTGGGACTTACCCTTGCTGCTTGTCTGGCTGAAGTAGGCCATACCGTGTGTTGCATGGACGTCGACAGCAAGCGCATTGACGCGCTGCGCGAAGGTATATGTCCGATATTCGAGCCCGGTCTTGGCGAACTTCTGCGCAATGGCCTGGACTGCAAGAGACTGAGTTTCACGACCGATGAAGTACACGCCAGTCGCTTTGCAGAGTTGCTATTCATCGCAGTCGGCACGCCAGCGCAAGTCGACGGCAAGGCGGACCTGAGCCAGGTGCTTGCCGTACTGCACTCGGTGATCAGACACGCCGAGAGCGCCCCGATCATTGTCAACAAGTCGACCTCGCCAGTGGGCACCGTTGACCGCCTGCTCGTTGAGATCGCTGCCAGTGCGCGACGCGATGACGGCTTTGAAGTGATCAGCAACCCCGAGTTTTTCAAGGAAGGCTGCGCGGTCAGTGACTGCCTGCGTCCGGATCGCATTATCATCGGCGGGGCCAGCCCGCGAGCGCTGGAGCAGATGCGCGAGTTGTATCAGCCGTTCAGTCGCAACCGCGAGAAGTTCGTGGTCATGGATGCGCGCAGCGCAGAGCTGTCCAAATACGCTGCCAACTGCCTGCTGGCGACCAAGATTTCGTTCATCAACGAGATCGCCAACCTCGCTGAACAAGTAGGTGCCGACATAGAACAGGTGCGGCTAGGCATCGGCTCCGACCCGCGCATTGGCTATGACTTCATTTACCCAGGCTGCGGCTTCGGCGGCTCATGCTTTCCCAAGGACTTGCAGGCGCTGATCGGCACAGCCAGCGAGCACGGCGTGGAAACGGCGTTGCTCAATGCTGTGGAACAGGTCAATCGCCGCCAGAAGCACCGCCTGTTTGAAAATATCCACACGCATTATCGTGGTGATCTCAGTGGCAAGGTCTTCGCCGTCTGGGGACTGGCCTTCAAGCCCAATACCGATGATATTCGCGAAGCCTCCAGCCATACCCTGCTCAAAGCGCTCTGGGCAGCCGGTGCCAGGGTTCAAGCGCACGACCCTCAAGCAATAGAAGCGGTCAGGCATCATTACGGCGAGCGAAACGACCTGCAACTGGTGCAGTGCAAGCAGGATGCTCTGGAAGGCGCAGACGCTCTGGTGGTGGTAACCGAGTGGCAGGACTACCGGGTGCTGGACCTGGACCAGCTCGGCGAAAAGCTCGGTGATCGCGTGGTGTTCGATGGCCGCAACCTGTTCGACCCGTCGCAGCTGCGTGAGGCGGGCTTTACCTACTACGGCATTGGTCGTGGCCGGGCGACTCCGCCATGACGGTACTGGTGACAGGTGCTGCGGGGTTCATCGGCTTTCATGTCGCCAGGCGTCTGTGCGAGCTCGGTGTGGAGGTCGTCGGCATCGACAACCTCAACGATTATTACAGCGTCGAGCTCAAGCAATCGCGCTTGGCCATACTCCAGCGCCTGCCAGGTTTCACGTTCCACAGGCTGGACATCACCGATGCCGAAGGTCTGTCCACCCTCTTCTCGCAAAATACCTTCGAACAGGTCATTCATCTGGCGGCGCAGGCCGGTGTGCGTTATTCGCTTGAACAGCCGAATGTTTACGCCCAATCCAATCTGGTCGGCTTTATCAACGTGCTCGAGGCCTGTCGGCAGTATCGACCGGCGCACCTGATCTACGCGTCGAGCAGCTCGGTCTACGGCGCCAATACGCGCATGCCGTTTCAGGTAGAGGATGCCGTCGACCGGCCGCTGTCCCTGTATGCCGCCACCAAGCGTGCCAACGAACTCACCGCCTACAGCTATTGCCACTTGTACGGCCTACGCGCCACAGGGCTGCGCTTTTTCACCGTCTACGGCCCCTGGGGCCGGCCGGACATGGCGCTGTTCAAGTTCACAAAAGCCATGCTCGCCGGGCAGCCTGTGGATATCTACAACCACGGCGAAATGGCGCGGGACTTCACCTACATCGACGACATTGTCGAAAGCATCCTGCGCCTGCGTCTGCTGCCGCCCGATGCCGTTGGCAGCGAGCCGCCTCATCAGCTCTTCAACATCGGCCGGGGTCAGCCCGTCAAGCTGCTGGAGTTCGTCGATTGCCTGGAGGCCGCGCTAGGCCTGCGCGCGCAGAGGCGCTACCTGCCCTTGCAGGCGGGCGACGTGCTGCAAACCTGGGCAGATGTCAGTGCGCTGAGCCAATGGATCGACTTTCAACCACAGGTCTCGGTCGACACCGGCGTCAGGGCCTTCGTCGACTGGTATCGGGAGCACTATCAGGCCCGGCTCTGTGTGCCACTTCAATAACAAGGACTTCCATGACCACGCCCACTTTTCTCTCCGTCGTGATCCCGGCCAAAAACGAAGCCGACAACCTGCCCAGCCTGATAAAGGAAATTTGCACAGCGCTGGACGGGGAACGCTACGAAATACTGGTCGTTGACGACGGCAGCACAGACGCCACCTTGCAAGTGCTGACTCACCTCAAGGACAGCGGGCTGACCGTTTTGCGAATCCTGCGCCACGAGCGATCGCTCGGGCAGAGCACTTCGGTCTATCACGCAGCACTGGCGGCCAACGGCACCTGGCTGGCGACGCTGGATGGTGACGGGCAGAACGACCCGGCGGACATTCCCGGGATGTTGGCGCTGGTACGCGCTCACGCAAACGGCTCCGGGCCGATACAGCTGGTGGCAGGCCACAGAGTGAATCGGCGAGATACCGCCAGCAAACGCTGGGCCTCGCGCTTTGCCAACGGCCTGCGCAGCCGGCTTCTCAAGGACGCAACTCCAGACACCGGGTGCGGCCTGAAACTGATCGAGCGGGCCGCGTTTCTGCGTCTGCCGTACTTCGACCATATGCATCGGTTCATTCCAGCGCTGATTCAGCGACATAACGGCCGTATGGTCACGCACCCCGTCAACCACCGCCATCGCCAGGCCGGCGTGTCCAAGTACGGCAACCTGGACCGCGCGCTGGTGGGCATTCTTGATCTGGTCGGCGTCTGGTGGCTGATCCGCCGGACTCGCCTGGATGTTCAGGCACAGGAACTGCAGTCATGAAGCCGGACAACGAGACTTTCTGGCTGGTCCTGGGTTTTGTCGGGCAGGCGGTTTTTACCGGACGCTTTGTCCTGCAATGGCTGTACAGCGAATTCAAGAAGCGCAGCATCATCCCGGTGGGCTTCTGGTACCTGAGCATGCTGGGCAGCACGATCCTGCTGGCCTACGCCATTTATCGACAGGACCCGGTCTTCATCGCCGGCCAGGCCTTTGGTCTGCTGGTGTACATGCGCAACCTGCAGCTAATCAGCCGACAGGCCAAGACATCCGAGGAGCAATGACGGTGCGAACTCACCTTTCGCCTCGCCTCGAGGGATGGCTACTGGTCGCGCTGGCCGTCTTAATGGTCGGGGGCGGCCTGGGCTTGCGTCTGCCGCAGAACGTGGACGAAGAGCGGTTTCTCGGCGTTGCCCTGGAAATGCTGCAGAACGGCTCATGGTTCGTCCCGCACCGGGCCGCGCAGATCTATGCCGACAAACCGCCGCTGTTCATGTGGGCGACGGCATTCTTCATTTGGCTGACGGGCAGCCCGAACATAGCGCTGTACCTGCCCGGGCTGCTCTCTGCAGGCGCAACCACCGCAGTCCTCTACGATCTGGGCACCCGCCTGTGGAACCGACGCATCGGTCGGTACGCCGCCTTGTTGTTCCTGGCCACCTATCAGACCTACAGCATCCTGCGCACCGGGCAGATCGACAGTTTTCTGTGCCTGTGGATTGCGCTGGGCTTCTACGGCCTGGTCCGCCACGTGTTGCTTGGGCCGGCCTGGGGCTGGTTCTATTTCAGCTGTGCGGCCATGGGCCTGGGCATTATCACCAAGGGCGTCGGTTTTGTTCCCGCCTTGATGTTGATCCCTTACGCCTATGCCGCGCGTAAAGGTTGGCACGGTGTGGTGGCCATGCCTGGACAGGCCGCGCGCTGGGCGCTGGGTCTGCTGGTGTTATTGCTGGCCTGCTGCCTGTGGCTGGTGCCGATGATTATCTCGGTCGTGCGTGACGGCGGCCCGGAAGGCTTCGCCTATGTGCAGGAAATACTCTTGCACCAGACGGCTAACCGCTACGCCAGCGCCTGGGACCACCGCGAGCCCTTCTGGTATTTCTTCGTCAAAGTCATCCCGCAGTATTGGCTGCCGCTGGTGTTGGTGCTGCCCTGGCTGATCCCGGCCTGGCGCCGACAGTTGAGCAAGCGCGACGGCCGGGTTCTGGTACTGCTCGGCTGGGTGTTGCTGGTGCTGCTGTTCTTCAGCCTCTCCAGTGGCAAACGCAAGATCTACATCTTTCCGGCGCTGCCCGGCCTGATACTGGTGGCGGCCCCCTTGCTGCCCTGGTTGTTGAAACGCTGGTTCCATGACCGCGTCAGGGCTCGGCAAATCGTCCCGGTGGTGGTGGTTATCTGGCTTGGTCTGTGGTTCGCCAGAGGGTTCGTCGAACCCGTCATAGAGGGCCAAAACCCACACAAGGAACTGATGGAGCAAGCCGCTTACGTCACGCAAGGTGCCGATCTGGTGCTGGTCAACTGGCGCGAGGGGCACTGGCTCTATGCACGCCAACCCATTGTGCATTTCGGTTTTGCCAAGCCGTCGGCAACCGAACAGGCTGCCCGCTGGCTAAGGGAAAACCCCGGCACCTTTGCGCTGGTGCCAGGCGAGCAACTGGCCAATTGCTTCTTGCCGGAAAAAGCCCGGCCGCTAGGTCAGACCTCCAGAGCTGACTGGTTCATCGTCGATGCCGATGCCGACAACGGCCGGTGCAGACCGGAAAGTCCGATGCAGGCCTATCGCTTCGCCTGGCAGCAAAATGTTGATTAATCCCCCGCCCAGCCGCCCAACACGCGGGAGTGAATGAAGCCATGCAACTGGAAACGATCAAGGCAAAGCGCCTGACGTGGTCGAACGTCGCACGAAGGCAGGTATCACTCGCACAACTCGTGCTGAGTGCAGGTGCTCTCGGGCTGCTGATCCTGGCCTACGCAGTGTTGACACACTTTCAGGTCCACCAACAGCTGTACCAGTACGGTCGCACCTGGTTAAAGGGCAATACGGCAGCCGACAAGAATATCTGGCTGCCGGATTTCCACGTGGTTATCGACGCCAAGCCCCTTGCCCCGGACGTCGCCAATATCTCCGGGATCACCTACGACTACGACAATGGCCGACTGCTGGCAGTGACCAACAAAGGCCCCAGGCAACTGCTGGCGCTGGACGCGAACGGCGACATAATCGCCCGCTACCCATTGATCGGTTTCGACGACACAGAAGGTGTGGCTTATCTGGGCAACGGTCGCATCGTGCTGTGCGACGAAGATCTCCAGCAACTGGACATCATCACGTTGCCGCCGCAAGCACGCCCCATCCACGTCGAGGAAGCTCAGTTCATTGCACTACTGATCAACCCCAGTATTCATAACAAGGGATTCGAAGGCGTAACCTACGATCCCGCCAACGACCGCCTGTTCGCGATCAAGGAGCGCGATCCACGGCAGATGTTCGAGGTTTCCGGCGTCCTGCGCTCCATCGATCAGGGCCGTCTGCAGATCAAAATTGCCGACCGGATCGACTGGATCACGAAAAGTGTCGCTGCACGCGACCTTTCAGACGGTTACTACGATCCGCGAACCGGCCATTTACTGCTGCTCAGCGACCAGTCGCACTCGATCACGGAACTGGATAGCAAGGGACGATTCGTCAGCATTCGATCACTGCTGGGTACCTTCTCCGACCTCAAGCACAGCGCCCCGCAACCCGAAGGCCTGACCATGGACCGCGCAGGTAACCTATACGTGGTCAGCGAGCCGAATCTGTTTTACAAGTTTTCGAAAGTGCCGGAATAGGTAGTGAAGAAACCCGGCCTTGAGGGTGACTTTCGGGGAGTGGGGGCAGGGTCTGTTTTGGGAGGGATTACGGAATTCGGAAAATCGGACGCTGAGGCTTTTCGACAGGTCTTGACCAAGCGCAAACGTCAGTTGCGCTGCTTTCACAATGCTATCGATCCTCACGGGAGAGGCTTTATCAATACTCGCAGGATACTTTATTAGGGGAGCCAGCACAGGAGGAACGCTTCATAAAGGTGCTCATTTTCCCTGCCCTTTGTCAGTCAGACTAATCTCGTCCTCAGGCTTTGGACCATGGCCACCGATCGCTCTGACCTGGCAGCAGGTCATGCGGTCGACACCCCTCTATCGTGATTGCACCGCCCCCGGTAGCCATATAGCCGAAAGCTTCTGTGAGCTGTCGCTGCGAGGTTCAGCCGCAGCGATCCCTCAAGGCGGCGACAGGTGAGTCGACCCAATCAGCGAAACTAGGGCAGGTTCTTGCTCTGCTGCAAGTCCTATCCGGCAAAACACCCGGCTGCTCTGCTGGGCAACTGATTCGGGTTAATGTGCACGACGTAAGCGCCAAACCGCAGCTCGCTGCCGCCGATGCAGAATTGACCCTACTGCCGAAAATTCGCTGACCCAAACTTCTACTTCGTAAAGCGTTAGCAGGTCTGAATTGGGACTGAATACTTATGGGGCATCGCCAAGTCGGAAGATGGGTCAATTCTGCATCAGCGTTAAAAGCTCTTTACCTCAGTCATTGACTCTGACCGGCGCACCGGTGATTTGAGTCGTACCCTTGCTCACTGTAGTAATGGCGTTGCCCTTGATCTCAATGCCATCCGGCGTGAGGGTGATGCTGCTTTCCCCCACTTGGAGAATGATGTGTTGCTTGGCGTTGACCTGGATGAACTGGTTATCCACCTGAATCGTCAGTGAACCTTCCTGAACGTTCATCACGGTGTCTTTCTTGATGATCTCGGTTTGCCTGCCATCGACAGTCATCGTGCGGTTGTTGCCGACCTTATGGGTTTCGTCGAGCTCGATCTCGGTGTCCATGTTGCGCTCGGCATGCATGATGAGCTGCTCGGCGCCGGCCTTGTCTTCGAACCGGAAGAAATTCGCCGTACCGCCGTCGCCCTTCATCGACCGGGTCAAGAAACCACTCTGAGTCTTGTTCGCCGGAAGCGACCATGGCGGGGTATTCTGGCTGTTGTAGAGGCTGCCCATGATCAGCGGACGGTCAGGGTTGCCGTCGAGGAATACCACGACGACTTCGTCGCCGACACGGGGTATCTGAATGCTGCCGAAGCCTCCACTTGCACCGGACTGGGCGACGCGTACCCAGCAAGAGCTTTTGTCGTCGAACTGGCCGTTGCGATCCCAGTGGAACTGCACTTTCACGCGGCCCATTTCATCGGTGTAAATCTCCTCACCGGGGGGGCCAACGATAATGGCGGTTTGTGGGCCGTTAATTGAGGGTTTGCGAGTTGCTAACTGAGGCCGATAAGCAATTTTTTTGCGAACACATACAAATTTGTTGAGGTAACCGGCCTGATCACCAGTCAAGTAGTTATTACTACCTACATGGTCAACCGATATAATTAAGAACTGCCGATTTTCAGCGGTTCCAGTATCGTGCTCATAGTGCTGGGTCAGCTCGAACGTATAGCCCGGCTTCATGACACGACAGTTGCTATCGCCATAAAATGTTTTACCCAATAACTCCAAGGCCTCAATCCGGTTACGGACCATCGCCTCACCATCCTCATAGTTTCCATGAGTATACTGCCCAGGGAAATCGTATATCTCGAAGCTATCAATGTCTCCCTGCTGATTCATACTCTGCATGGTGACTGGCAGCGCATTATTTGGCTGGCGGTAATCAAAGGTACGTACGGAAACTTTGCCAGACTGCAGTTGGCGGGTCGCATTCCACTGGGTAATCGAGTCAGCCGTCTCGGTCACTGAGGCTGTGTGAAAACGAATCTGAGGCTGCTCCGCCAAAGGCACTAATGTGCTGGAGTCATCAACCACAACCATCACGTGCGAGTCGGCAGTGTGCTCGAAATAGTAAAAAAGACCCTCATTTTCAAGCAGTCGCTGTACAAAGTTAAAGTCACTTTCGCGGTACTGAGTGACATAACTATGATTTTTTAAGGACTTGCTGAGGCGAAATTCGTATTTTGGAAATGCTCCGTAGCTGCCAAATACCTCAGTTAACACATCTTGAACTGTTTTATCTTGAAATATTCGCGTGTCAAACCTACAGGTAAGCATCCATAACCACGGCCCAAGCACCGCACTGTAGCGAGAAAGCCCCCCATCGCTACCTTGAGTACTGAAGCGGTTCACGTAGCCGTTGATGTAGCGTTTAGAACCATCGGCAAGTTCGATTTCCACAGTCGCGGGGCGGCCAATGAGTGATTTTAGCTTCACATCGGAACGCTGGCTTAGTAGCGCCAAATCTAGCTCGAAAAGCCGGGAGAGGCTTTCTGAACCAGAAAAATGCTCCAGCAGCATTTCCTCCTCACCGCCGGACCCAAATGTATTTAGCTTGAAAAGCCTTTTATTCTGCGGGCTCAGCATGGAAAGAAGATCCGTCAACATTGTGCGCTCCTTGAAAACTGGCTACTGGCAAAACTCATCGGTCTACCTTGGTAGCGAAAATGCGGCCAATCCAAGACGCCGCGCGCCTTGAACGAAGCTCTTCCACATTCATGAATGTGTATTCCTGATGTTCTCGCGCCTCTTGATCCTTCAAAGTACGTAGAGATGAGATACTGGTGCGATGGTAAAACAGCATAAATAGGGCAATAACTATAAATAAAAAGACGAGCAGCATCGCTGGCGATCTATAAGCGTGGAAAACTGGATAAATCAGTATTCCCAGGCCGCCCCCAACAGCGCCGAGTGCCCAACGATTCTCATGCTTTGGCTCAACGACCTCCACGCGCTGCGAGCGTACGACCAGAGACTTTCTAGGACTCCGCCATACACATAATAGCGAATAGATAATCGTGCAGAGAACTAGCGGCATACAACTGATCAGTAAAGACATGCCAAGCCCCACCTTAAACTGCTTATAAGTCGCGACTAACGCCATTAAAAAAGCGAATCCAGGGGCAACACCCAAATTCGTAAACAGCCTAAGACTGGCATACTTACTAAACCTTTCAGTCCGGTACGCGCAGTCAACGCACCAGTAAGTTACCCACATCACAAATACAGCGGAGGGAATAGTTAACACACTCGGTACAACAGCCGCCGAAAACACGGCCAGCAGGGTGAACAAAAACCAAGCTCCCCATATGGTGGCTAAGTATCGATGCGGTTCAATATGGAACATTATTAGTCTTTTCCCGTCAGCAAATTACCGAAAGAGGTACCCCACCCGCTTACATCGTCGCTCATAATAATCTGTATTGCGAGGCCCACACCTAATCCAATCGCAATTACTACTACCGCAGGCGCACTCACGGTCGCACCAATCGCTACTCCACTTGCAAAAACTAAAGCATTCGTGGGCTGGCTATAGGCAGTTTTCTCTAAAAAATCCCTACCACTAGTGGCGCTGTTTATATCCATAACCAATTGTGGACCGAACGCGAGAATCGGACCGGCGGCTTTCCCGACAAGCATCTTCCCAACCCCCCGCTGACCATACAAGTCGCCGTCGACATGCGCAGTCGATTTTAACGTTTTAGCTGCATTGTATGCTGGGATATGAACCGTATTGCCTACGACCTTACCGCCCACTCGATAGATACTGGCTTTGGCCGTTGCTGGTATTTCAAAGTATAAGTTACCGCCTACGCGAATGAGCTTGATCCTGCCACGAAAAGCCCGATGAGCAGAGACACTTCCTGGTTTTCCACGGGAGGCCGCCCATTTTTTAAGCTGCGTCTTTGTCGACTTACTAAGATCGAGTAGGTTTTCAACCTTGGTTGCTTTCGAACCTGCATGGAGAATACCGCCCACACTCGCGAGCGTGCCTGGCAGGTTAGCCGTAGAAAATAGCAAAGTGCCCACGACCGGAATTTTTTCCGCCTTCTCCTTAAGCTCCAAAAACTGTTTTGCTGCTACGTTAGGGGCTTTTTTTAGCTTACCAAACAAGAAAATCAGCGTCGTGTAGTAGTCTTCGGTTTCTTCAGGAGAGAGCTCAGCTTCTGGAGAGCTAAGCTCGTTGATGAGAAATTCCGCAGCACTTAGATCGTCAGTGGCATAAGTGCCTGCGATGTCCAAGGATGAGGGGAAAGCCCTAGCGGCAACAACACTTGGCCATGGCAATGACCCTTCGCCCAATAATCCTTGCTGGGAACCTGTTCCCATGGGATCTGCAGCTGTACATGGATAGAGTCCATCTCTCACAACCAACCTCCCTTTATACGCTGGCTAGATGCCAATTGACGCGCAGCGGCAACACGCCGATATCCAAAGTCACGAAAGCATCGAGAAACCAGTATGCCTTCACGACTGGGCAGAAACGCAGATTGGAGCTGCCTAGAACTCACGCCGAGCAATACTATGTTCCGGCGCGGCGTCAATCCTGCGTTTTGCGACCCGACGACACCGTCAAAAACCCTGAAATTTCGTAGGACAAAACTGCAGTACTCGCCTTTGCCTTAGGCCAGGCCCAGATTCAATCGGGATTGCTGCACCCATCACCAACCCGATCAGACACGCATAAAGCGTGAAAGTGCCATCAGTGTTTCCAAAAAGAGAAGCTGTTCACTGTTTCTTAGACGTTACACCATCGGCTGCACTGAGAAAACACTACTGAGCTTGCGGGTCAAGTCTGAAAGAACCCAAACGCGACCAACCCAAGGCCCAAGGACCATCTGCTTTTGCAGAATCGTCAACCTGTTAAGTACATAGCCCTTCTTACTAACCGAGCGGTTATGGGACCGCAGAAGCGCTCCCGCCTGAGGCACAGGGTCCGCGTGGACTGGATACCCGCGGAGTATCTTGATTAGCAGCAGCGTTCGGGGTCATGACGACAGCTTTGCATCTCCTTTCCGCAAGGCTAAAGGCCTCTCAACCGGGCCCCAACTACGCAGTTTTAATTCACAAAAACCAGTCCCCTCACCCCTGTGGATAACTCACTCCACCGTCACCGACTTCGCCAAATTCCGCGGCTGGTCAACATCCGTCCCTTTCAACACAGCCACGTAATACGAAAGCAACTGCAGCGGGATGGTGTACAGAATCGGTGCAAGAGCATCGATGATGTGTGGCATGGCGATGACGTGGGTGCCTTCGCCGTTCTTCATGCCGGCCTGCTCATCGGCGAACACGATCAACTCGCCGCCGCGTGCGCGCACTTCCTGCAGGTTGGATTTGAGTTTCTCCAGCAGTTCGTTGTTCGGGGCGACGGTGACAACTGGCATGTCGGCGTCGACCAGCGCCAGCGGGCCGTGCTTGAGTTCTCCGGCCGGGTAGGCTTCGGCGTGGATGTAGGAAATCTCTTTGAGCTTGAGCGCGCCTTCCATTGCCACCGGGAACTGTGCGCCGCGCCCGAGGAACAGGGTGTGGTGCTTCTCGGCGAACAGTTCGGCGACTTTCTCGACCGTGCCGTCCATTGCCAGCGCTTCGCCGAGGCGGGTTGGCAGGCGACGCAGTTCTTCGACCAGTTGCGCTTCGACGCCCTGCTCAAGCGAACCCTTGACCTGCCCCAGCGATAGGGTCAGCAGCAACAAGGCAACCAGTTGTGTGGTGAAGGCTTTGGTCGATGCCACGCCGATTTCCGGACCGGCCTGGGTCAGCAGGGTCAGGTCGGACTCGCGCACCAGTGAGCTGATGCCCACGTTACAGATCGCCAGGCTGGCCAGAAAGCCCAGTTCCTTGGCGTTGCGCAGCGCTGCCAGGGTGTCGGCGGTTTCACCGGACTGCGAGATCGAGACGAACAGGGTGTCCGGCTGAACCACCACCTTGCGATAGCGGAACTCGCTGGCCACTTCGACCTGGCAAGGGATGCCGGCCAGGCCTTCAAGCCAGTAACGCGCGACCATGCCGGCGTGGTAGCTGGTGCCACAGGCGACGATCTGAACGTTGCGTACTTTGGCGAACAGCTCGGCAGCCTGTGGACCGAATGCGTGGACCAGCACTTGCTGCTGACCCAGACGACCTTCGAGGGTGCGCTGTACAACCTTGGGCTGCTCGTGAATTTCCTTGAGCATGAAGTGGCGGTACTCGCCCTTGTCGGCGGCTTCAGCGCCTTCGTGGTATTGCACCACTTCGCGCTCGACCGACACCCCGTCGACGTTCCAGATCTGCACGCTGTCGCGACGGATCTCGGCGATATCGCCTTCTTCCAGGTACATGAAACGGTCGGTGACCTGACGCAGTGCCAATTGGTCGGAGGCCAGGAAGTTTTCACCCAGGCCCATGCCGACAACCAGCGGGCTGCCGCTGCGGGCGGCCAGCAGGCGGTCCGGCTGCGCGGCATTGATGACCGCAAGACCATAGGCGCCGTGAAGTTCTTTCACCGCAGCCTTCAGGGCAACCGCCAGATCGGCGGTGTCCTTGAGCTTGTGGTGCAGCAGGTGGACGATAACTTCAGTGTCGGTATCGGATGCGAATACGTAACCCAGGCCTTTCAGCTGTTCACGCAGCGCTTCGTGATTCTCGATGATGCCGTTGTGGACGACTGCCAGCGTGTTGGCCGAGAAATGCGGGTGGGCGTTACGCTCACACGGGGCACCGTGGGTCGCCCAACGCGTGTGGGCAATACCCAGACGGCCGATCAGCGGCTCGCCGGCAAGTGCCTGTTCCAGTTCACTGACCTTGCCGGAGCGACGACGGCGCTCAAGGGTGCCTTCGTTACTGAAGACTGCTACGCCCGCGCTGTCATAACCGCGGTATTCAAGGCGCTTGAGGCCTTCGAGCAAAATGGCCGTGATATTACGTTCAGCAACGGCGCCGACGATTCCACACATGGTTATCTCCTAGCTGACAGCAGCACAAATCAGATTGATGCCGCGGGCCTGTATCTGATCGCGTGCCTCACTGGACAGGCGATCATCAGTAATAAGGGTGTGGATACTGCTCCAGGGCAGTTCCAGATTGGGGATCTTGCGACCGACCTTGTCGGCTTCGACCATGACCACCACTTCCCGGGCGACTTCCGCCATGACCCGGCTCAAGCCCAGCAGCTCGTTGAAAGTGGTGGTGCCACGCACCAGATCGATGCCGTCGGCACCGATGAACAACTGATCAAAATCGTAGGAGCGCAGTACCTGCTCCGCGACCTGCCCCTGAAAGGACTCCGAGTGCGGGTCCCACGTTCCGCCCGTCATCAACAGGACCGGTTCGTGTTCCAGCTCGGTCAGGGCGCGCGCAACATGCAGGGAATTGGTCATGACCACCAGGCCGGGTTGCTGGCCCAGCTCAGGGATCAATGCAGCCGTGGTGCTGCCGCTGTCGACGATGATTCTGGCGTGCTCGCGAATTCTCGAGACCGCAGCGCGAGCGATGGCCTGTTTGTAACGGGAAACCGGCTGACTACCGTCGTTTATAAGCTCGTGAGGAAGCGGCACTGCGCCCCCGTAACGACGCAACAGCAGACCATTGGTTTCAAGGGCAGCCAGGTCCTTTCGAATCGTAACTTCTGAAGTTTCAAAGCGTCTGGCCAGATCGTCCACACTAACTTCACCTTGCTCGTTGAGCAGGGCGAGAATGTTATGGCGGCGTTGTGGTGTATTGCGCTTCGACATGACTGCCTTAAGTTTCGTTTCGAAAGATAACGAAGGCAATCAAAACCTATTTTGAGTTTTTGGTCAAGGGTTGGGACGGCGCGTTCTCTTGGATACTCGCTACACCGACTTTTGAACATGGGGTGGTGCACAGCTGTGTGACGCGGAGCGTCACGAACGGCATTCCCACGCTGGAGCGTGAGGAACGAGAGTGTCTGAACGACTGCTGATCGTACCCATGCTCCGCGTGCGGATGCAGTTCTGGGCGCTCTGCGTCCTGTCTCGCTGGAGCGTTACGGACGCATACCAATGCTGAGCATTGGCACGCGACTCATCATGAGCTGTGGATAACTCAGTCTTTCCTGTTTTTCACCGGACGCTTCCAGCCTTCGATGTTGCGTTGGCGGGCGCGGGCCACACCGAGTTGTTCAGCAGGCACGTTCTGCGTGATGGTCGAACCGGCTGCAGTCGTCGCACCGTCCAGGATATCCACAGGCGCGACCAGAGAGTTGTTGGAGCCAATGAAGACGTCTGCACCCAGCGTGGTCTTGTGCTTGTTGGCACCATCGTAGTTACAGGTGATGGTACCGGCGCCGATATTGGTGCGTGCGCCGACCTCGGCGTCGCCCAGATAAGTCAGGTGGCCGACCTTGGCGCCCTCGCCCAGGTTCGCATTCTTCAGCTCGACAAAGTTACCCACATGCGCCTTGGCACCCAGCACGCTGCCTGGTCGCAAACGTGCAAACGGGCCGGCATCGCTGCCCTCGCCCAGAATCGCGCCTTCGATATGGCTGTTGGCTTTGACGACGACGCCCTTGCGCAGGGTGCTGTCCTTGATGACGCAGTTCGGACCGATGACCACGTCATCCTCGATCACGACCTTGCCTTCAAGAATCACATTGATATCGATCAGCACGTCGCGCCCAACGCTCACTTCACCACGCACATCGAATCGCGCAGGGTCGCGCAGGGTCACACCAGCCGCCATCAGACGACGGGCTTCGCGCATCTGGTAGTGACGCTCCAGCTCGGAAAGCTGCTTGCGATCATTGGCGCCCTGCACTTCCATCGCGTCGTGGGGCTGCTCTGTGGCAACCACCAGGCCGTCATTGGCCGCCATGGCGATCACGTCGGTGAGGTAATACTCGCCCTGGGCATTGTTGTTGGACAGCCGCCCCAGCCAGTCAGCGAGATGAGCAGCAGGCACCGCGAGAATTCCGGTATTGCCTTCGGTGATAGCCTTCTGCGCGTCACTCGCGTCCTTATGCTCGACGATGGCACAGACACGATTCTGATCATCACGAACGATACGGCCGTAACCGGTTGGGTCATCCAGCGTAACGGTCAGCAGGCCCAGTTGCTGCGGGTTGACCAGCTTGAGCAGGCGCGAGAGCGTTTCCACTTCGATCAACGGTACATCGCCGTAAAGAATCAACACGGTGTCAGCCGTCAGCGCGGGCAGCGCCTGAGCAACCGCATGACCGGTACCGAGTTGCTTGTCCTGCATCACGAAATTCAAGTCATCGGCTGCCAGCTGTTCACGCACGGCATCAGCGCCGTGCCCGATCACGACATGTATTCCACTTGGGGATAACTGACGTGCGCTGTGGATAACATGACCCAGCATGGAGTTGCCGGCCACGGGGTGCAAAACCTTCGGCAGCGCGGAACGCATCCGGGTACCTTGGCCAGCAGCGAGAATTACGATATCGAGAGACATGATAGGACTACCAACTGAGCGGCAACCGGACCGAAGGCGGGCTGACTTGAAAGAGGAAATCTGAAAAAAGAAAAAGGGTAGCCGAGGCTACCCTTTTTCTCAATCGCGCATCGAGTGCAGCAGGGTTAGCCGCCGAACTTCTTGCGAATTTGCTGAACGGTGCGCAGCTGAGCTGCAGCCTCGGCCAGACGAGCAGTTGCAGATCCATAATCGAAATCTGCGCCCTTCTCGTTCAGGGCCTTCTCTGCAGCCAGTACGGCCGCCTGAGCAGAAGCTTCATCCAGGTCGGCAGCACGTTGCACAGTATCGGCAAGCACCTTGACCATGTTCGGCTGAACTTCAAGGAAACCACCGGAGATGTAGAACACCTCGGCTTCCCCACCCTGCTTGATCAAGCGGATCGGGCCCGGCTTCAGATCAGTGATCAGCGGCGCGTGGCCTGGAGCGATACCGATATCACCCAGGTTGCCGTGCGCAATCACCATCTCGACCAGACCGGAGAAGATTTCCCCTTCCGCGCTGACGATGTCGCAATGGACTGTCATAGCCATTTGCTTGCCTCAACCTAATAGCGCCCGTTGCCGGGCGCCGGGATTACAGTTTCTTGGCTTTCTCGATCGCTTCTTCGATGCCGCCGACCATGTAGAACGCTTGTTCTGGCAGGTGGTCGTAGTCACCGTTGAGGATGCCTTTGAAGCCAGCAATGGTGTCTTTCAGGGAAACGTATTTACCCGAAGCACCGGTGAAGACTTCTGCCACGAAGAAAGGCTGGGACAGGAAGCGCTGGATCTTACGAGCACGGTTAACCAACTGCTTGTCGGTCTCCGACAGCTCGTCCATACCCAGGATCGCGATGATGTCTTTCAGCTCTTTGTAGCGCTGCAACACGTACTGAACGCCGCGAGCGGTGTCGTAGTGTTCCTGGCCAATGACGTTCGGGTCCAGCTGGCGCGAAGTCGAGTCCAGTGGATCTACCGCCGGGTAGATACCCAGGGAGGCGATGTCACGGGACAGTACGACGGTGGCGTCCAAGTGGGCAAACGTGGTCGCTGGCGACGGGTCAGTCAAGTCGTCCGCTGGTACGTATACGGCCTGGATCGAGGTGATCGAACCATTCTTGGTGGAAGTGATGCGCTCTTGCAGCGTGCCCATCTCTTCAGCCAGGGTCGGCTGGTAACCTACTGCGGAAGGCATACGGCCCAGCAGTGCGGATACTTCGGTACCGGCCAGGGTGTAACGATAGATGTTGTCGACGAACAGCAGAACGTCGTTACCTTCGTCACGGAACTTCTCGGCCATGGTCAGGCCGGTCAGTGCTACGCGCAGACGGTTACCCGGCGGCTCGTTCATCTGACCGTAGACCAGTGCCACTTTGTCCAGAACGTTGGAGTCCTTCATCTCGTGGTAGAAGTCGTTACCCTCACGAGTACGCTCACCCACACCGGCGAACACGGAATAACCGCTGTGCTCGATGGCGATGTTACGGATCAGTTCCATCATGTTTACGGTCTTGCCGACACCGGCACCACCGAACAGACCGACTTTACCGCCCTTGGCGAACGGGCAGACCAGGTCGATAACCTTGATGCCGGTTTCCAGAAGGTCGTTGCCGCCTGCCTGCTCAGCGAAGGACGGTGCAGGACGGTGAATGCCCCAGCGCTCTTCGGTGGCGATCGGGCCAGCTTCGTCGATCGGGTTGCCCAGCACGTCCATGATCCGGCCCAGAGTCGCTTTACCGACCGGTACGGAGATAGCTGCGCCAGAGTCTGTTACTTCCAGACCACGCTTCAAGCCCTCGGTGGAGCCCATCGCAATGGTACGAACCACGCCGTCGCCCAGCTGCTGCTGAACTTCCAGGGTGGTTCCTGCCGCGCTTTGAACTTCCAGCGCGTTGTAGATACTCGGTACGCTATCGCGTGGGAATTCCACGTCGATCACGGCGCCGATGATTTGAACGATACGTCCGCTACTCATTAGCTGGTTCCTCTAATATTTGAACCGTTAAACCGCGGCAGCGCCGCCGACGATTTCCGAGATCTCTTGGGTGATCGCTGCCTGACGCGCCTTGTTGTAGATCAGCTGCAAATCGCTGATCAAATCACCGGCGTTGTCTGTGGCGTTCTTCATCGCGATCATCCGCGCTGCTTGTTCAGCTGCGTTGTTCTCGACCACCGCCTGGTACACCTGCGATTCCACGTAGCGAACCATAAGGCCGTCTAGCAGCTCTTTGGCATCGGGTTCGTAGAGATAGTCCCAGTGGTGCTTGAGCCCTTGATCCGGGGTTGCCACCAGTGGAATCAATTGCTCCACTGTTGGTTGCTGGGTCATGGTGTTGATGAACTTGTTGGATACCACGGACAGGCGATCAATACGGCCATCCAGGTAGGCATCCAGCATCACCTTGACGCTGCCGATCAAGTCGTTGATCGACGGCTCTTCGCCCAGGTGGCTGATCGCAGCGACGACGTTACCGCCGAAGTTGCGGAAAAATGCCGCACCTTTGCTGCCGACCACGCACAGATCGATCTCTACACCGTTTTCACGGTTCACCGCCATGTCCTTGACCAGAGTCTTGAACAGGTTGGTATTCAAGCCACCACACAGACCACGGTCACTGCTCACTACGACATAACCGACGCGCTTAACAGGGCGCTCGATCATGAACGGGTGGCGGTACTCCGGGTTGGCGTTTGCCAGGTGACCAATCACCTGACGAATGCGCTCCGCGTAAGGACGGCTAGCAGCCATGCGCATTTGAGCCTTGCGCATTTTGCTGACCGCCACTTTTTCCATGGCGCTGGTGATCTTTTGCGTGCTTTTGATGCTCGCAATCTTGCTGCGAATCTCTTTTGCGCCTGCCATGTAACACCTATCAGGTTAGCAAGCGAGAGCCTTGCGGCCCCCGCTGCGGCTTACCAGGTTTGGGTGGCCTTGAACTTCTCGATGCCAGCTTTCATGCCAGAATCGATTTCGTCATTGAAGTCACCCTTCACGTTGATCTTCGCCATCAAATCGGCGTGATCGCGGTTGAAGTAAGCAATCAGCGCTTGTTCAAAGCTGCCGATCTTGGCGATTTCGACGTCAGTCAGGAACCCACGCTCAGCGGCATACAGCGACAGCGCCATGTCAGCGATCGACATTGGTGCGTATTGCTTCTGCTTCATCAGCTCGGTAACGCGCTGACCATGCTCAAGTTGCTTGCGGGTCGCCTCGTCCAGGTCAGATGCGAACTGGGCGAATGCCGCCAGTTCACGGTACTGAGCCAGAGCGGTACGGATACCACCGGAAAGCTTCTTGATGATCTTGGTCTGAGCGGCACCACCCACACGGGATACCGAAACACCGGCGTTCACAGCCGGACGGATGCCGGAGTTGAACATGGCCGATTCCAGGAAGATCTGACCGTCGGTGATGGAAATCACGTTGGTCGGAACGAACGCGGAAACGTCGCCAGCCTGGGTTTCGATGATCGGCAGTGCGGTCAGGGAACCGGTTTTGCCGGTCACTGCGCCGTTGGTGAACTTCTCTACGTACTCTTCGGAAACACGCGATGCGCGCTCCAGCAGACGGGAGTGGAGATAGAACACGTCGCCTGGGTAAGCCTCACGGCCTGGTGGACGGCGCAGCAGCAGGGAAATCTGGCGGTAAGCCACTGCTTGCTTGGACAGATCGTCATAAACGATCAGCGCGTCTTCACCGCGGTCGCGGAAGAACTCGCCCATGGTGCAACCCGAGTACGGTGCAAGGAACTGCAGCGCTGCGGATTCGGAAGCACTTGCAGCCACGACGATGGTGTTAGCCAGTGCGCCGTTTTCTTCGAGCTTGCGAACAACGTTGGCGATGGTCGATTGCTTCTGACCGATCGCTACGTAGACGCAGAAGATGCCGCTGTTCTTCTGGTTGATGATTGCGTCGATGGCCAGAGCGGTTTTACCGATCTGACGGTCACCGATGATCAGCTCACGCTGGCCACGGCCGACAGGAATCATGGCATCGACAGCCTTGTAGCCAGTCTGTACAGGCTGGTCTACCGACTTACGCCAGATCACGCCTGGAGCAACTTTCTCGACCGCATCGGTCTCGGTGTTGTTCAGCGGACCTTTGCCGTCAACTGGGTTACCCAGTGCATCGACAACGCGACCCAGCAGTTCCTTACCAACCGGAACCTCGAGGATGCGGCCAGTGCACTTGGCGCTCATGCCTTCAGCCAGAGTCGTGTAGGCGCCCAGTACAACGGCACCCACAGAGTCTTGCTCAAGGTTCAGCGCCATACCGTAGACGCCGCCCGGAAACTCGATCATTTCGCCGTACATTACGTCGGCAAGACCATGAATCCGCACGATACCGTCAGACACGCTGACGACTGTGCCTTCGTTACGGGCTTGGGAGGTTACATCGAGCTTGTCGATGCGACCCTTGATGATTTCACTTATTTCGGAAGGATTGAGTTGCTGCATTGCTCTGCTGCCCCTTCAAACTCAAGATTTCAATGCTTCGGCTAGTTTCGCGATCTTGCCACGAACTGAGCCATCGATAACCAGGTCGCCGGCGCGGATGACGACACCCCCTATAAGAGAGGCATCCTCCGCAGCATGCAGGCGCACTTCCCGGCCGAGCCGTGCACTGAGAACCTTGGCGAGTTTGTCTTGCTGTTCTTGGTTCAATGCAAAAGCACTGGTGACATCCACATCGACCGATTTTTCCTGCTCGGCCTTGTACAGGTCGAACAGTTCGGCGATCTCCGGCAAAAGCGGGAGGCGGTCGTTTTCAGCAACGACATGAATGAAATTCTGTGCCTTGGCATCGAACTTTTCGCCACACACTTCAATAAAAGTGGTGGCCTTTTGTGCGCTCGTCAGTCGCGGGGCCTTGAGCATGCGCTGCATGGTGTCGTCTTGCGACACCGCAGCAGCCAGGCCGAGCATGGCTGACCAATTGGCCAGCTGCTGGTGGGCCTGCGCGTGCTCGAAGGCCGCCTTCGCGTAAGGTCGGGCCAACGTGGTCAGTTCTGCCATGATCGCCCTCGCTTAAATTTCAGCAGCCAGTTTGTTAACCAGCTCCGCGTGCGCGTTTTGATCGATTGTGGCACCCAGGATCTTCTCTGCGCCATTGACTGCCAGGCTACCCAACTGGGCGCGCAAGGCGTCTTTGACACCGTTCAGTTCCTGCTCGATCTCGGCCTGAGCCTGAGCCTTCACACGGTCAGCTTCAACGCGTGCCGTTTCACGGGCTTCGTCGACAATCTGAGTACCGCGTTTCTTGGCTTGCTCAATGATCTCGGCTGCTTGAGCTTTAGCTTCGCGCAGTTGTTGACCCGCTTTTTCTTGGGCCAGCTCCAGGTCGCGAGCTGCTCGGGAAGCAGCGTCCAGTCCATCCGCGATCTTCTTCTGACGTTCGTGCAAAGCCGCGATGACCGGAGGCCACACGAACTTCATGCAGAACAGCACAAAAATGAAGAACGCAACGGACTGGCCAATCAGGGTTGCATTAATGTTCACGCCAACACCTCGCTCGTTCGTTGTCCATCACACCAATCAACTCGAAAATTCGAGTGATCAGCCAGCGAGTTGACCAACGAAGGGGTTCGCAAAGGTGAAGAACAGAGCGATACCAACACCGATCATGGTCACGGCGTCGAGCAGGCCCGCAACGATGAACATTTTAACTTGCAGCATTGGAACCATTTCCGGCTGACGCGCTGCGCCTTCCAGGAACTTGCCGCCCAACAGGCCGAAACCGATTGCAGTACCCAGTGCGCCCAGGCCGATCAACAGTGCAACAGCGATAGCGGTTAGACCAACTACAGTTTCCATCTTTCCTCCCGACTTTTACGTCGTATTGGTTAGGTTTTTTTAATTGAAGCGGTAAAACAAAATCGTTTCTACATCAGCCCTTGCGGGCACCGCCTCGCCCAGTGGCGAGACGGTCATCAGACGCGTCCTGAGACGAATCTCAATGGTTATCTTCGTGAGCCATCGACAGGTAGACAATGGTCAGCATCATGAAGATGAACGCTTGCAGGGTGATGATCAGGATGTGGAACACAGCCCACGCCCACTGCAGCACTACACCCAGACCGCTGAGCCACAACAGACCGCTGCCGAACATCACGGCGATCAGGATGAAGACCAGCTCGCCAGCATACATGTTGCCGAACAGACGCAGAGCCAGGGAAATCGGCTTGGCGATCAGCGTTACGAATTCCAGCAGGAAGTTGACCGGGATCAACAGCGCCTGAACGAACAGGTTCTTGCTGCCGAACGGGTGAAGGGTCAGCTCGCCGATGAAACCGCCGATGCCCTTGACCTTGATGCTGTAGAAAATGATCAGCGCGAACACCGACAGGGCCATGCCCAGCGTGGCGTTCGGGTCGGTGGTCGGAACGGCACGGAATGGAATGTGCTCGTCGCCCGAGATCAGCATCGCCAGCTGTGGAATCCAGTCCACCGGTACCAGGTCGACCGCGTTCATCAGGAAGACCCAGACGAAAATGGTCAGCGCCAGTGGCGCGATAACCGCGCTACGGCCGTGGAAGCTGTCTTTCACGCTGCCGTCGACGAACTCGACCAGAACTTCGACGAAGTTCTGCAGTGCGCCAGGCTGACCGGAAGTTGCCTTTTTGGCCGCCATGCGGAAGATCAGAACGAAAATCAGACCCAACGCAACCGACCAGCCGAGCGTATCGACGTGGAAGGCCCAGAAACCCATTTCCTTGGCTTCCGCTGCGGTGTGGGCAAAGCCCCATTCGCCATTGGGCAGGTGCCCGAATGTAAGGTTCTGCAAGTGGTGCTGGATATAGCCCGAAGCTGTTTGCTCTGCCATGGTTGCCTCAAACGCCCTAAGGTCTCGAAAGTCTTGTTCTCGTAAGCAGGGGAGCGAACCAGTTGACCACCTGGATCAACATGAACACGCCGAATACAGCCAGCGGCGCCAAAGGCTTCACACCTGCGAACGTCAATGCAAAAAGCACTGCCGTGAAAATCAGTTTGCCTGCCTCGCCGGCGTAGAACGACCGCACGATGGCTTGCGCTGCTCTGGCCCCGGAAAACCGGAATGCCTTGTGAGCAAAGTATAAATTGGGTAGCCAGGCTATCAGACCTCCGCAGAGTCCCGAATATCCTGCAACGACTCCTTGCCACTGCCACAGCACCAATGCGGCCATGAGCAGCACGATCAATTGAGCCAGCAAAAGCGGGAAAACCGCCAGGCGATAGAACGGCAAGCGGTCTGGCATGCGGGATTCCATCGCAACTGCTCCTTTGATGTCGGTCGCCATAATCAATAACTTGGCATAATTTGTGCCGACAAAATGCGCGCAGAGTATAGGGGCGGTTAAGCCCCTATTCAACAGTCGGGTAGTGATTTCCGACTATACGCTACAGAGCAATTGTTTCAGCGGATGTGAGCGAGCACTCCCTGAAGCTCGTCCAGCGAGTTGTAACGGATCACCAATTGCCCTTTGCCCTTCTGACCGTGACGAATCTGCACCGCAGAGCCCAAACGCTCGGCCAGGCGCTGTTCCAGGCGGCTGATGTCCGGGTCGGTCTTGACCGGCTCGGCAGCCTCTGCCTTGCCGCTCAACCACTGCCTGACCAGTGCTTCGGTCTGGCGCACGGTAAGCCCGCGTGCGACAACATGTCGCGCACCTTCGACCTGCCGATCTTCGCCCAGCCCGAGCAAGGCACGCGCATGGCCCATTTCCAGGTCGCCATGAGACAGCATCGTCTTGATGGCCTCCGGCAAGGCGATCAGCCGTAACAGGTTGGCCACACTGACTCGCGACTTGCCGACGGCATCAGCCACCTGCTGCTGGGTCAGTTGAAACTCCTGCTGCAAACGCTGCAGCGCCATGGCTTCTTCGATCGGGTTGAGGTCTTCACGCTGGATATTCTCGATCAGCGCCATAGCAATCGCAGTTTCGTCCGGTACATCGCGGACCATCGCCGGGATCGTCTCGACACCTGCCTGCTGGCTGGCACGCCAGCGACGCTCGCCGGCAATGATCTCGAAGCGGTTGTCACCGATAGGGCGCACCACGATCGGCTGCATCACGCCCTGAGACTTGATCGACTGCGCAAGCTCTTCGAGCGCCTGCGGGTCCATGTCACGGCGCGGCTGGTATTTGCCGCGCTGGATCAGGTCCAGCGGCACATGCTGCAACTCGCTCGGCGGAGCCTTGACGGCCTGTTCTTCCAGCGAACTGACGGTTGGACTGCTCAGAAGTGCGTCCAACCCACGTCCGAGACCTCGTTTCTTGACGGCCATGGGAATTCCTTAGGTTGGCTGAGCGGTTTTTGCGCCGCGACGTTGACGACGAACCAGTTCACTTGCCAGGGCCAGATAAGCCAGCGCACCGCGAGACGACTTGTCATACGCCAGCACGGGCATGCCGAAACTCGGCGCCTCGGCCAGACGGATGTTTCTCGGGATCACGGTGTCGTACAGCTGCTCACCAAAGTGTTCCTTGAGCTGCGCGGAAACGTCGTTGATCAGGCTCAGCCGTGGATCATACATGGTGCGCAGCAGACCTTCGATTTTCAGCTGCGGGTTGAGCAGTTCACCGATACGCTTGATGTTATCCACAAGGTCACTGAGACCTTCGAGTGCAAAGTACTCGCACTGCATGGGGATAATTACGCCGTCTGATGCGACCAGTGCGTTCAGGGTCAACATCGACAGCGAAGGTGGGCAGTCGATGAGAATGTAATCGTAATTCTCGCGGATAGGCGCCAGCGCATTGCGCAGACGACTCTCTTTCATCTGCATTTCCAGCAGAACCACTTCGCCCGCCGTCAGATCACGGTTGGCCGGAAGCAGTTGATAACCACCGTGCTCGGAAAACTGCATGGCCTCGCCCAGATCGCATTCGCCGATCAACAGGTCGTAGACGGAGTTTTCCAGGTTGTGTTTATCCACACCGCTGCCCATGGTCGCATTGCCTTGGGGATCGAGATCGATCAACAGCACACGGCGCTTGGTCGCGACCAATGATGCGGCGAGGTTGATGCATGTGGTGGTCTTGCCGACCCCACCTTTCTGGTTCGCTATCGCGAATACCTTAGCCATTCTTGCTTGTGTTCCCAGTCATGCCGTGCGGCGCAGTATCAGCAGATGGCGTTGGCCTTGGCAACCCGGAACGGTCAAGGCGTGTGCGCTATCGAGGTGAAAATCCGAGGGCAATGCTACCAGCTCATCGTCAGGATGCAGCCCTTTCATTGCCAGCCAGCGTGTATTGACGTCGCCCATGTGACGAGTCCAGCCGGTGAAGTCTTCCAGACTGCTGAATGCACGGGAGATGATCCCGTCGAAAGGCACTTCGGGCTGATAACTTTCTGCACGGCTGTGGATAACTTCAAGATTATCCAGTTTCAGCTCCAGTTTGACCTGGGTCTGAAACCGGGTCTTCTTGCCATTGCTGTCCAGCAGCGCGACTTGGCACTGCGGAAACAGGATGGCCATGGGAATGCCGGGCATCCCACCGCCGCTGCCGACGTCGATCCAGCGCGTACCTTCGATGAAGGGCACCACACTGAGGCTGTCGAGCAGATGCCTCGATACCATTTCGTCCGGGTTGCGTACTGCAGTCAGGTTGTAGGCCTTGTTCCACTTGATCAACAACGCCAGGTACGCCAGCAATTGCTCGTGCTGGGCCGGACTGAGGTCAATTCCCAATTCGCGGGCACCGGTGGATAACTCTTCGGCGTGTTGCGGGGTGACCATAGAACTCAAGCGCTTTGCTCCAACTGACGGCCCGCGCCGCGTTTTTTCAAATGAATCATCAACAGCGATATCGCCGCAGGCGTGACGCCGGGGACGCGCGATGCCTGTCCGAGTGTTTCCGGACGAGTTATCCCCAGCTTGCTCTGGATTTCTTTCGACAGGCCGGATATCGCGGCGTAATCGATGTCTTCCGGCAGGCGGGTGTCTTCACTGGCGCGCAGACGGGCAATTTCATCCTGCTGACGATCAATGTAACCGGCGTATTTTGTCTTGATCTCGACCTGTTCGGCTACCTGGGGATCGGTGCAGCCCTGCCCGGTGATTGAAATCAGGCTGGCGTAATCGATTTCCGGACGGGTCAGGAGGTTGAGCAAATTGTATTCGTGAGTCAGTGGCGTGCCGAAGTGTGCGGCAATCGCATCGCCCTGCTCGGTACCGGGACGCACCCAGGTACTTTTCAAACGCTGTTCTTCCAGCTCGATACTTTCACGCTTGGTGCAGAACGCAGCCCAGCGGGCGTCGTCGACCAGGCCCAGTTCGCGGCCTTTTTCGGTGAGTCGCAGGTCAGCGTTGTCTTCACGCAGGATCAAACGGTATTCGGCCCTGGAAGTGAACATCCGGTAAGGCTCTTGCGTACCGAGCGTGATCAGATCGTCGACCAGAACGCCGATGTACGCTTCATCGCGACGCGGGCACCAGCTGTCGCGACCCTGTGCGCGCAGCGCGGCATTGGTCCCGGCCAGCAAACCTTGGGCGCCGGCCTCTTCGTAACCGGTCGTGCCGTTGATCTGCCCGGCGAAAAACAGACCGCCGATGACCTTGGTTTCCAGGCTGTATTTCAGATCACGCGGGTCGAAGTAGTCGTACTCGATGGCGTAACCGGGACGAACGATGTGTGCGTTCTCCATGCCGCGAATCGAGCGGACGATCTGCAATTGCACGTCGAATGGCAACGACGTGGAAATACCGTTCGGGTACAGCTCGTGCGTGGTCAAGCCTTCCGGCTCGATGAAGACCTGATGGCTTTCCTTGTCGGCAAACCGGTGGATCTTGTCTTCGATCGACGGGCAGTAACGTGGACCAATACCTTCGATCACGCCCGAATACATCGGCGAGCGATCGAGGTTGGACGCAATGATTTCGTGGGTCCGCGCGTTGGTATGGGTGATCCAGCAACTGACCTGCGGCGGATGCTGTTCCTTGTTGCCCAGGAACGACATGACCGGGATCGGTGTGTCACCTGGTTGCTCGGTCATCACCGAGAAATCCACAGAGCGCCCGTCAATGCGTGGCGGGGTCCCGGTTTTCAGGCGGCCTACGCGCAGCGGCAGTTCACGCAGTCTTTGCGCCAGTGCGATCGAGGGAGGATCACCTGCCCGACCGCCCGAGTAATTTTGCATACCGATGTGGATAAGTCCGCCAAGGAACGTACCTGTGGTCAACACCACGGAATCGGCAAATATGCGCATACCCATCTGGGTCACGACGCCGCGCACTTGATCCTGTTCGACGATCAGGTCATCGCAGGCTTGCTGAAATATCCACAGGTTCGGCTGGTTTTCCAGGGTTTCGCGGATGGCTGCCTTGTACAGCACGCGATCCGCCTGCGCACGGGTGGCCCTTACTGCAGGCCCCTTGCGGCTGTTCAGTACGCGGAACTGGATACCGCCCTTGTCAGTAGCCATGGCCATGGCACCGCCCAAGGCGTCGATTTCTTTGACCAGATGGCTCTTACCGATACCACCGATGGCCGGGTTGCAACTCATCTGGCCGAGTGTTTCCACGTTGTGGGTCAGCAACAGGGTTTTGACACCCATACGTGCCGACGCCAGTGCGGCCTCGGTACCGGCATGACCGCCACCGATGACGATCACTTCAAAACGGGAAGGGAAATCCACCACGCACCTCGTGCCTGTTGTCGATGAGAAATTGGGATAGCTGACAAGTATAGGGACTTACCCCACCTGAATGAAACCCGTTGGACAAAATTTAACCAGCTGTGGAAAACTCGCGGATAAAGAAAATAAAAAGGAAAGAAAGTTTATAAAGCCTTGTTTTTATGTTTATTCTTACTGAGCCATCTTTCTGTTGATAGATCTCTACAGGCCTTTATTTTCAATGTGTACAGCGTTTCAAAAGTCTGTGTTCATGTGGGGATGAGGGGGTTGGATAACCGTCCTGAGCCTGTTGATAAGATAGCCACTTGTCCACAGGGGGATTTATCTTCAGGTTTGCACCCTGCTTACCCACCGAGCTGAAGGGCAGTTATTCACAGGGCTTAATCCACAAAAAAACGGTTATTCATCAAATATAAGGCACAGAAAATCCCTCCATCGGGCATGTCTGCTCGTCAGATTCAGGTGTCGAGGCGCGGTCTAAAGAGGAAATGGCGGAGTATGTGGACAACGCTGCCGCTGAAAACAGGCGTCTGGTGATGCGCGAAGGCATGACCCAGGGCGGGTCATGCCGGATATTAGTATGGGATTGTCACTTACCGATGCAGAAGCTGGAGAAGATTCTGCCAAGCAGGTCGTCGGAACTGAACGCGCCGGTAATCTCGCCAAGCGCTTGCTGGGCCTGACGCAGGTCTTCGGCCAGCAGCTCTCCAGCGCCCGCCAAGGTGAGTTGAGCCCTGCCGTGTTCCAGCGAGTCACTGGCATGGCGCAGCGCCTCAAGATGGCGTCGACGCGCGCTGAAGCTGCTTTCCGAGGTTTGTTCGTAGCCCATACAGGCCTTGAGATGCTCGCGCAGCAGTTCAAGCCCTTCGCCACCAGACCTGGCGCTCAGGCTGATGGTGACGTGACCATCCACGCTGGTTTGCAGATCGACGCGGTCTCCACTCAGATCTGCCTTGTTGCGTATCAGCGTGACTTTCGACGGGTCCGGCCGCTGCTCGAGGAATTCGGGCCACAGTGCAAACGGGTCTGCTGCCTCTGGTGCGGTCGCATCCACCACCAGCAGAATCCGGTCAGCTTCGCCGATGGCCTTGAGCGCGCGCTGCACGCCGATCATTTCCACCTGGTCCTGAGTATCCCGCAGCCCTGCTGTGTCCACGACGTGCAAGGGCATTCCATCTATGTGGATATGTTCACGCAATACATCGCGGGTTGTGCCGGCGATCTCGGTGACAATTGCCGCCTCCCTGCCCGCGAGAGCGTTCAGCAGACTGGATTTGCCCGCATTGGGACGTCCGGCAATCACAACGGTCATGCCGTCGCGTAACAGGGCACCCTGCCCGGCTTCACGCAGTACTGTGGATAACTCGGCACGCACATCATCGAGCATGCTCAGGACATGGCCATCGGCAAGGAAGTCGATTTCCTCTTCGGGAAAGTCGATTGCAGCCTCTACGTAGATGCGCAGGCTGATCAATTTCTCGGTCAGGTTATCCACACGCCGGGAAAACGCGCCCTGCAACGATCGCAGAGCATTGCGCGCTGCCTGTGCAGAACTCGCCTCGATCAGGTCGGCAATGGCTTCAGCCTGGGCGAGATCGAGCTTGTCATTGAGGAACGCACGTTCGCTGAACTCGCCCGGACGAGCCAGTCGGCTGCCCAATTGCAGGCAGCGCTGCAGCAGCATGTCCAGAACGATGGGACCGCCGTGGCCTTGAAGTTCCAGTACGTCCTCGCCGGTGAACGAGTTGGGCCCCGGGAAATACAGCGCGATACCTTCATCGAGTACTTGTCCGGCATCGTCGACAAAAGGTCCGTAATGCGCAAATCGCGGCTTGAGGGTGCGACCGATAATGGCTTCGGCGGCCTTGCTCGCCAGAGGACCTGACACCCGGACGATACCGACACCTCCACGCCCTTGGGCTGTGGCGATGGCGGCAATGGTTTCACGAGGAACGTTCATGCTCCGGCTCCCGGACAAATGACGGATAGCAAAACGCCCCACGAGGGGGCGTCTTGTAGAACTTATTCACAGGTTAGATCAGGCGGCTGCTTTCTTGGTAGCCGCTTCGATCTTGCGAGTGATGTAAGCCTGCTGAGCGATCGACAGGGTGTTGTTCACAACCCAGTACAGAACCAGACCGGCAGGGAACCACAGGAAGAAGAACGTGAAAATGATCGGCATCATTTTCATGACCTTGGCCTGCATCGGGTCCGGCGGGGTCGGGTTCAGACGCTGCTGAATGAACATGGTCGCGCCCATGATGATCGGCAGGATAAAGAACGGATCCTTGATCGACAGGTCTGTTATCCACAGGATCCAAGGTGCCTGACGCATTTCCACGCTTTCCAGGAGTACCCAGTACAGCGAAAGGAAAACCGGCATCTGTACAAGAATCGGCAAGCATCCACCCAGCGGGTTGATCTTCTCTTTCTTGTACAGCTCCATCATTGCCTGGGACATCTTCTGACGATCATCGCCATGCTGCTCTTTCAGCAATGCAAGCTTCGGAGCCACGGCGCGCATGCGTGCCATCGACTTGTAGCTGGCTGCGGAGAGCGGGAAGAACAGGCCTTTGATCAGCATGGTCAGAACAATGATCGACCAGCCCCAGTTGCCGAGGATGGCGTGGATATGTTGCAGCAGCCAGAAGATAGGCTGGGCAATGAACCACAGGAAACCATAATCGACGGTCAGCTCCAGACCTGGGGATAACTCCTTGAGTACCGCCTGGCTTTTCGGACCTGCATACAGGGTAGCGCTGGTTTCACCTTGCGCACCGGGTGCAACCGACAAAGTCGGGCTGGTGAAGCCGATGATGTAGTTGCCCTGGCTGTCTTTGCGGGTCTGAACAGCGTTGGTCGCGTTGTGATCCGGAATCCACGCAGTCACGAAGTAGTGCTGCAACCATGCAACCCAACCGCCCTGCACAGTTTCCTTGACCTGACCCTTGTCGATATCTTTCATCGACACCTTCTTGTACGGCTCGGCCGCAGTCCACAGGGCGGCGCCCAGGTAGGTGGCGGTGCCGGTAGCAGTCGTCGAAGAAGGATCGGAGCTGGCATCGCGCTTCAATTGTGCGAACAGATTACCGGACCAGGGTTGTGCGCTCTGGTTATCCACAACGTAAGTCATGACCAGATCGTACAGACCGCGCTTGAAAGTGAAGCGCTTGATGTAATTGACGCCGTTTTCCGAGAATTTCAGATCCACGACCATCGTGTCCTGGCCGTCAGCCAGTTGATAAGTCTTTTGTGTGGAGGTGTAAACCGGACGACCGGCAGCGCGTGCATCAGGACCATTGGTCCCGGTCAGGCCGCTTTGTGCCAGAAAAGTACGCTCGCCACCGTTGTCGAACAACTGGAACGGAACGTCAGGACGATCCTGACGACGCGGGTACAGAGGCAAACGAAGCTGAACGACGTCGCCACCCACCGGATCGATCGCCAGATCGAGCACATCGGTCTTGACGTGGATAAGGTCTTTGCTGGCTACGGCCGGAGTTTCAAGGGGGGCTGCAGCCGTATTGGCCGTAGCGTTTGCGCTTGGAACATCGGCACTTGCAGAACCATTAGTACCAGCGGCCGTATCCGGAATACCCGGTGCGGTGGTGCTGGCTGCAACATTCTGGGTCGGCATGGCAGCCTGGCCATAGTCTTGGTTCCATTTCAGAACCCCGACGTAGGTCACGATTGCCAGGGCGACGATCAGGATCGTGCGTTTAATATCCATGATTACTCGGCCATCGAAGAAGAACGGGAGGTGGGGACAGCTGGAACCGGGTCATAACCACCGGGATTCCATGGGTGACAGCGACCAAGACGACGAATTGACAGCCAGCCACCGCGCAAAAGGCCATGATTCTCGATGGCTTCATACGCGTAGCAGGAGCAACTGGGGTAGAAACGACAGTGACTGGCCATCAGCGGGCTAATGGCATAGCGATAGAACTGGATCGGAACGAGTGCCAGTTTACGCATCTGGACTGTCTACCCCTGCAGGTTCGGATTTTTCTTCCGGAATGGGTCGGCTACGCGCCAGACGTTTCCAGAGCTTGCCGAAATGCTGAATCAGTTCAGGGTTTTCTACGTCACCCAAACCTTTACGCGCGACGATAACGATATCCCAACCGACCAAACTGTCTTGGTGTTGGCGAAATGATTCGCGCATCAGGCGTTTCAAACGATTGCGCTCGACGGAGAGCTTCACGCTCTTTTTACCTATCACAAGCCCCAGACGGGGATGATCAAGGTCGTTGTTGCGCGCAAGGAGCAGGAGATTTTTCCCCGGAACCTTGCCGGTAGGGGAGTCAAAGACT
Source organism: Pseudomonas congelans (assembly GCF_900103225.1). Lineage (GTDB taxonomy): Bacteria > Pseudomonadota > Gammaproteobacteria > Pseudomonadales > Pseudomonadaceae > Aquipseudomonas > Aquipseudomonas congelans. The sequence continues at coordinate 113,124 of NZ_FNJH01000009.1, forward strand.
GCCTTGAAATGCCGGGGAGTAAGCAAACGCTTTTCCCGACTGAAGTCTCGACTCACCTCCTGTGCCGATTTATCAAACTGCCAGACGCTTACGGCCTTTGGCACGACGACGCGAAAGAACTGCGCGGCCGTTTTTGGTGGCCATGCGTGCACGGAAACCGTGGGTGCGGGCGCGCTTGATAGTGCTGGGTTGGAAAGTACGTTTCATGGCGTGTTACCTGGTTCGTCCACTACGGGCCGGAATGGCCCCCGTTTTAAGAGACCGGGGATTCTAGAGAAAGCAGGCCCGCAGGTCAATTTCCAACCAGCTTTTCTTCATAGGCGTCTTTTTATAGCTGAATGCCCTCTTCCTCTCGTTCACCGCTACGCTGACCCGCTCCAGTTATAGAAATAAAAAGAAGAGAGTATTTAAAGCTTCTTTATAAAGCTTATAACTCTTACGTAGCGGATTTCTGTGGATAACATTACACAGCCCTTATTATTCGGTGTGTACAGAGGTAAGAAACATTGTCGAGAAGCAGTGCCCTGCCTGTGCCGGACCCTCGGAAAAGCTGTGCATGGAATGCTGTTTTATCCACAGGCGAGTTATGCACAGAGTTCAAGCCTGACTTATGCAATGGGCTGAAGATGGGTTATCCACAGAGCTTACGTGTCGACCGTTTGTCGTGTGGTTCATGCATAAATCGTTGATTTATAGCTGTCTGTGAGCAACCTACATGTGGATAAGTCGCCTCCGGGTCGTTACAATGTCGGCTGTTTTTGCCTCACCGGCTTTCAACTCAGGGGATATCCGTGTCAGTGGAACTTTGGCAGCAGTGCGTGGAGCTTTTGCGCGATGAGCTGCCTGCCCAGCAATTCAACACTTGGATCCGTCCGCTACAGGTCGAAGCCGAAGGCGACGAGTTGCGTGTTTACGCACCGAATCGTTTTGTTCTCGATTGGGTCAACGAAAAATACCTCGGTCGTTTGCTCGAGCTTCTGGGCGAGCATGGTCAGGGCATGGCCCCTGCTCTTTCCTTATTAATAGGAAGCAAGCGCAGCTCCGCACCTCGTGCCGCTCCGAATGCACCATTGGCTGCTGCAGCCTCCCAGGCGCTGTCTGCCAATTCGGTCAGCAGTGTCTCGGCGCCCGCTCCTGCCACGGCCGCACCAGCCGCTGCCGTAGCGACGCCGGCACCGGTTCAGAATGTTGCAGCTCACGACGAGCCGTCACGTGACAGCTTCGATCCAATGGCGGGTGCCAGTTCGCAACAGGCGCCTGCTCGCGCAGAACAGCGCACCGTGCAGGTAGAAGGCGCGCTCAAGCACACCAGTTACCTGAACCGTACGTTCACTTTCGAGAATTTCGTCGAGGGTAAGTCCAACCAGCTGGCACGCGCTGCGGCCTGGCAGGTTGCCGACAATCCCAAGCATGGCTATAACCCGCTCTTCCTTTATGGCGGTGTCGGTCTTGGTAAAACGCACTTGATGCATGCTGTGGGTAACCACCTGCTGAAGAAGAATCCGAACGCCAAGGTCGTGTACCTGCATTCGGAGCGCTTCGTTGCCGATATGGTCAAGGCCTTGCAGCTCAACGCAATCAACGAGTTCAAGCGCTTTTACCGCTCTGTCGATGCGCTGCTGATCGATGACATCCAGTTTTTTGCTCGTAAGGAACGCTCGCAGGAAGAATTTTTCCACACGTTCAACGCGCTGCTGGAAGGCGGACAGCAGGTCATTCTGACCAGCGATCGCTATCCCAAGGAAATCGAAGGCCTTGAAGAACGACTCAAGTCGCGTTTCGGCTGGGGCCTGACGGTTGCCGTCGAGCCTCCGGAGCTGGAAACCCGCGTGGCGATCCTCATGAAAAAGGCAGATCAGGCCAAGGTCGATTTGCCTCATGACGCAGCGTTCTTTATTGCCCAGCGAATTCGCTCCAACGTTCGTGAGCTCGAAGGCGCGCTTAAGCGCGTCATCGCTCACTCGCACTTCATGGGCCGTGACATCACCATCGAGCTGATTCGCGAGTCGCTGAAGGACTTGCTGGCGTTGCAGGACAAGCTGGTGAGTGTGGATAACATTCAGCGCACTGTCGCCGAGTACTACAAGATCAAGATCTCCGATCTGCTGTCCAAGCGTCGTTCCCGCTCTGTCGCCCGGCCTCGGCAGGTCGCGATGGCGCTCTCCAAGGAACTCACCAACCACAGTCTTCCGGAAATCGGTGACGTGTTTGGTGGTCGTGACCACACGACTGTCTTGCACGCGTGCCGAAAGATCAACGAGCTCAAGGAATCCGATGCGGATATCCGCGAGGACTACAAGAACCTGCTGCGCACTCTGACTACGTGATAACGCCAGTGCAGCTCATCAAGGCAAGGGACTAGACCATGCATTTCACCATTCAACGCGAAGCCCTGTTGAAACCCCTGCAATTGGTCGCCGGCGTCGTCGAACGCCGCCAGACCTTGCCGGTTCTTTCCAATGTGCTCCTGGTCGTCGAAGGTCAGCAACTGTCGCTGACCGGTACGGATCTGGAAGTCGAACTGGTTGGCCGCGTCCAGCTGGAAGAGCCCGCCGAACCTGGAGAAATAACGGTTCCTGCGCGCAAGCTCATGGACATTTGCAAGAGCCTGTCCAACGACGCGCTGATCGACATCAAGCTCGACGAATCGAAACTGATCGTCAAGGCCGGTCGTAGCCGGTTCACCCTGTCTACCCTGCCTGCCAATGACTTCCCGACCGTCGAAGAAGGCCCGGGCTCGCTGACGTTCACTCTGGTGCAGAGCAAACTGCGCCGCTTGATCGAGCGCACCAGCTTTGCGATGGCTCAGCAGGATGTTCGCTACTACCTCAACGGCATGCTGCTGGAAGTCAGTGCCGGTATCTTGCGTGCGGTGGCTACCGACGGTCACCGCCTGGCCATGTGCTCGATGTCCGCCGATATCGAACATGCCGATCGCCATCAGGTGATCGTTCCACGCAAAGGTATTCTCGAAATGGCACGCCTGCTGACCGAACAGGACGGTACTGTCAGCATCGTTCTGGGTCAGCACCACATCCGTGCGACCACTGGTGAGTTCACCTTCACCTCAAAACTGGTCGATGGCAAGTTCCCTGACTACGAGCGCGTGCTGCCTAAAGGTGGTGACAAGCTGGTGCTCGGTGATCGTCAGGCACTGCGTGAGGCGTTCAGCCGTACGGCGATTCTTTCCAACGAGAAGTACCGCGGCATCCGTCTGCAACTGGCCAGCGGTCAATTGAAGATTCAGGCCAACAACCCTGAGCAGGAAGAGGCTGAAGAAGAAATCAGCGTCGAGTACAACGGTGACTCGCTGGAGATCGGTTTCAACGTGAGCTACCTGCTCGACGTGCTTGGCGTCATGACGACTGAGCAGGTTCGCCTGATTCTGTCCGACTCCAACAGCAGCGCCTTGGTGCAAGAGTCCGATAACGACGACTCCGCCTACGTTGTTATGCCGATGCGTCTGTAACTTCATGTCCAGCGCAACCTAGATGTCTCTTAGTCGCGTCTCGGTCACCGGGGTGCGCAATCTGCACCCGGTGACCCTCTCCCCCTCCCCGCGTATCAATATCCTCTACGGCGCAAACGGCAGTGGCAAAACCAGCGTGCTGGAAGCTATCCATCTGCTGGGCATCGCCCGTTCGTTTCGCAGTAGTCGCCTGCTGCCAGTCATTCAGTACGAGCAGCCGTCATGTACTGTCTTTGGTCAGGTCGATCTTGCGCAAGGTGGACACAGCAATCTGGGTGTTTCACGCGACCGCCAAGGTGAGTTCCAGATTCGTATCGATGGGCAGAACGCCAGAAGCGCCGCACAGCTTGCAGAAATTTTGCCTCTGCAGCTTATTAACCCTGATAGCTTCAGATTGCTCGAAGGCGCGCCGAAGATACGCAGGCAATTCCTGGATTGGGGAGTGTTCCACGTGGAACCTCGCTTTATGGCCACGTGGCAGCGCCTGCAGAAGGCCCTCAAGCAGCGAAACTCGTGGCTTCGGCATGGTACACTTGACGCCGCTTCACAGGCGGCATGGGACCGTGAGCTGTGCCTGGCAAGTGACGAGATCGACGAGTTTCGCCGGGCTTATATCAAGGCATTGAAGCCAGTCTTTGAACAGACTTTGAGCGAACTTGTTGAGCTTGAAGGTTTGACCCTGAGCTACTACCGAGGATGGGACAAGGAAAAAGAGCTAAGTACAGTGCTTGCCTCTTCCCTCCACCGCGATCAGCAAATGGGCCACACCCAGGCCGGACCACAACGAGCTGATCTGCGCCTTAGATTAGGCGCGCACAATGCGGCAGATATTCTGTCTCGAGGTCAGCAAAAGCTGGTGGTCTGTGCATTGCGTATTGCTCAGGGGCATCTGGTCAGCCAGGTCCGCCGAGGCCAGTGTATTTACCTGGTAGATGATTTGCCCTCCGAACTGGATGACAACCATCGACGCGCGCTTTGCCGCTTGCTGGAAGAATTACGCTGCCAGGTGTTTATCACCTGTGTAGATCAAGAATTTTTGAGGGAAGGCTGGCAGACGGAAACGCCAGTTGCTTTGTTCCACGTGGAACAAGGCCGTATCACCCAGACCCACGACCATCGGGAGTGATTGCATGAGCGAAAACCAAACGTACGACTCGTCCAGCATTAAGGTGCTGAAAGGACTTGATGCCGTACGCAAGCGTCCCGGAATGTACATCGGTGATACAGACGATGGCAGCGGTCTGCACCACATGGTGTTCGAGGTGGTTGATAACTCGATTGACGAAGCATTGGCAGGCCATTGCGACGACATCAGCATCATCATCCATCCAGACGAATCTATCACCGTGCGCGACAACGGCCGCGGTATTCCGGTAGACGTGCATAAAGAAGAAGGCGTATCGGCAGCCGAGGTCATCATGACTGTGCTGCACGCTGGCGGTAAGTTCGATGACAACTCCTACAAAGTATCCGGCGGTTTGCACGGTGTAGGTGTTTCCGTGGTTAACGCCCTTTCAGAGCTTTTGCTGCTGACGGTTCGTCGTAGCGGCAAGATCTGGGAACAGACCTACGTCCATGGTGTTCCACAGGAACCGATGAAGATCGTCGGTGAAAGTGACAGCACAGGCACTCAGATCCACTTCAAGCCTTCCGCTGAAACGTTCAAGAACATCCACTTCAGTTGGGACATCCTGGCCAAGCGGATTCGTGAACTGTCCTTCCTGAACTCCGGTGTCGGCATTGTCCTCAAGGATGAGCGCAGCGGTAAGGAAGAATTGTTCAAATACGAAGGCGGTCTGCGCGCATTCGTCGAGTACCTGAACACCAATAAAACGCCGGTCAACGAAGTGTTCCACTTCAACATTCAGCGTGATGACGGTATCGGTGTCGAAATTGCTCTGCAGTGGAACGACAGCTTCAACGAGAACCTGCTGTGCTTCACCAACAACATCCCGCAGCGGGATGGCGGTACTCACCTGGTGGGTTTCCGTTCTGCGCTCACGCGTAACCTGAACAACTACATCGAGCAGGAAGGTCTGGCCAAGAAGCACAAGGTCGCGACCACCGGCGATGATGCACGTGAAGGTCTGACTGCGATCATTTCGGTCAAGGTGCCTGATCCGAAGTTCAGCTCGCAGACCAAGGACAAGCTGGTTTCGTCCGAAGTCAAAACGGCTGTCGAACAGGAAATGGGCAAGTACTTCTCCGACTTCCTGTTGGAAAACCCGAACGAAGCCAAAGCGGTTGTCGGCAAGATGATCGACGCTGCCCGTGCTCGTGAAGCTGCGCGCAAGGCGCGTGAGATGACACGTCGCAAAGGCGCGCTGGATATCGCTGGCCTGCCGGGCAAACTGGCGGACTGCCAGGAGAAGGACCCTGCCCTCTCCGAACTGTACCTAGTGGAAGGGGACTCTGCTGGCGGATCAGCCAAGCAGGGGCGTAACCGTAGAACCCAGGCCATCCTGCCGCTCAAGGGCAAGATCCTTAACGTTGAAAAAGCGCGTTTCGACAAGATGATCTCTTCGCAGGAAGTGGGCACCTTGATCACCGCGCTGGGCTGCGGTATTGGCCGTGAAGAGTACAACATCGACAAGTTGCGTTATCACAACATCATCATCATGACCGATGCTGACGTCGACGGCTCACACATCCGTACTCTGCTGCTGACCTTCTTCTTCCGTCAGTTGCCCGAGCTGATCGAGCGTGGCTACATCTACATCGCTCAGCCGCCGCTGTACAAGGTCAAGAAAGGCAAGCAGGAGCAGTACATCAAGGACGACGAGGCCATGGAAGAATACATGACCCAATCGGCTCTTGAGGACGCTAGCCTCCACCTCAGCGAATCGGCACCGGGTATCTCCGGCACCGCGCTGGAGAAGCTGGTCAATGACTTCCGCATGGTCATGAAGACGCTCAAGCGCCTGTCGCGTCTGTACCCACAGGAACTGACCGAGCACTTCGTCTACCTGCCGCCGATTACCCTCGAACAGCTGTCTGATCACGAGGGCATGCAAGCCTGGCTGGCACTGTTCGACGCGCGTCTGCGCACCGGCGAGAAGTCGGGTCTGGTCTACAAGGCCAGTCTGCGTGAAGACCGTGAACGCAACGTCTGGCTGCCAGAGGTCGAACTGATCTCCCACGGCCTGTCGAACTACGTCACCTTCAACCGCGACTTCTTCGGGAGCAACGACTACAAGACCGTTACCGCTCTGGGCGCGCAGATCAGCACGCTTCTGGAAGAAGGTGCCTACGTGCAACGTGGCGAGCGCAAGAAGCCCGTCAACGAGTTCAAGGAAGCCCTCGCCTGGTTGATGGCCGAAAGCACCAAGCGCCACACCATCCAGCGCTACAAAGGTTTGGGTGAAATGAACCCGGACCAGCTGTGGGAAACCACCATGGACCCGAGTGTGCGTCGTATGCTGAAGGTCACCATCGAAGACGCCATCGGCGCTGACCAGATCTTCAACACCCTTATGGGTGATGCGGTCGAGCCACGTCGTGACTTCATCGAGAGCAATGCGCTGGCAGTGTCTAACCTGGACTTCTGATTCATTGTAGGTTCACAGAATAGCTGCACGGTTTCACAAATAGTTGACCGGCCGGGTCCAGTTCTGGTCTCCGCCGATCATCATCAAGCCCGCTTCGCGGGCTTTTTTTGCCTAGGTGTTCCCCTGTCGCAGCGCCCTACTCCGCTCCGACCAAGGCTTGCAATATGGAAGCCGGAGTTTTCGCCAGCGCCTTTGGCGATATCGCATGCGTCAGAGCATGAGCCGGCGAGGAAATTGTTGGGATAATGCGCCGATGGAGCGGGTGTTCAGGAGCCTGAAAACCGAGTGGATACCGACCATGGGCTACACGACGGTCCAACAAGCTCAGCGGGATATCAGCCATTTTTTGATGCACCGGTACAACTGGATTCGACCGCACCAATTTAATGGTGGATTGTGGCCACAGCGATGAAGCCTGTTCTGGCTCTCCAAAGATAAAAGCTTCGTTGAGCTGGATCGTGAGCAGAAAGGTCCTTGCCTCAAGGGCGTTGTTCGGGCGGCTGCTATCGCTCGCCATTTCGGCAAGACGAGAGGACAGTCGGGCTATCCGGGGTTCAAGTCTTACCTCTTCCGGCGTGCGATGACGGTGGATGACCATATTGAACAGGAGTTGCAAGAGGTTGCAGAGCATCTCGAGGTTTATCGCATTCTCATCATCGATGACCCGAGTCTCGAACCCCTCATACCCATCGAGAATCGCCTTGAGGTCATCAAACCACCAGAACGCAGTCCAGAGAGATTCGTAACGTGCGGTGAGCTGCTGTCGGTACGTCCCCCCGTCGTCCGCTAGCCGGACAGCACGAAGAAATCTGCCATCCACATCCGTTCGCGGCAACTCCAGCCCTCGCGCCAGAGTTGCTGCCAAAAGTGCCTCCGACGCGCGCTGCATTTTCATCCCAACAAATGCAGAAGGATCCTCAAGCTCTCGCTCAATATCTGCAAGCTGCTGCCTACGGGAATAGTCTAATGGGTCTAGAGCTAGATCGTCCGTTTCGTCACCGATTTTCAAATAGTTGACCGCGAGGTCCAGGCGGTTTTTATCGATAACCTCATTGATGATCCACGCTCGGTCATGAATGGTTAACCGGACACCGTATAAACGGCTCAGCTCATCTTCTACGCGGGCACGATCTTTCGCACGCGCAGCACTCGATGTCACAAAAAAGATCTTGGTGTATCCACGGTCGGTTGCCACGATACCGTTCACATCGGATCTGACGCATGAATTGGGAGGGTGAGACGACATTATCTTCAACCTTCATCTGCTTCACGTGGGATCCTTTTCGGCGAGGCGTTGGCAGTTGGTGACAATGTATACCGTGAAGCGGCGCCAGATTAAATAGGATCCACAGTCAGTCGCGGCATTCAAGATCCCAGGCGTCTTCGCCCATTAAGAAGCCTGAGACGTATTCCTGCTGTTCTTTGAAGGTAAAGCTGTCGTGACGCTCAGCCGAGATGCGTGTCTAAAAACTCGCCTTGCGTAAAGAAGCGCCTCATTAGAATGTTCGAAACGGCAACTGTGAGGTCATGGTTTCGGTATTGGACCAGGAGCAGGTCATCTGATCGCTGACATTGTCAGTGGTGTCGCCCCTATCGTCGACCCTAAACCTTATCATCCAGACCGTTTCCACGGTTCAGCCTGGGGTAAGGTGGCAGATTTTTGATTGAAACGAGGAGCGATCCACAGTGACTGCCGTGCTTACATCGGCGTGGGCACCGCAATAACTGTGCGCGCATTGGAGCGGAGAAAACTTACGAATGGTGTTCCACGTGGAACACCACAGTTTTGGGACATCAGTGACTCGTTGACACATCAATTGATCCGGCCACCCCTTTCAATAACGGACCAGGCAACCGCTCAGTCTGAGAAGAAATTTAACGTTGTGTCCGGAATCAGGTGTCCACTACCCTATCATCATTACGGTCTACATCCGTGAAAGCAGATCTGCTTTCTTTATCAGAAACTCATCTTCGGTCAGGACGCCTTGGTCCTTTAAGTCTGAGAGTTTTTTCAACATTGCAGGGATGTCCTCTGTAGAAGCCGATGAGGTCTTGGCTGGCTGGTGCGACGCTGCTACTGCCTCCAGAATCATTTTCTTGATCTGCTCAAAATCTGCGTTGCTGCCCTTGCCGAAGAAAACGGAGTTGTCATCGTTTGCAATATTCGTTGAACCGCCGCGAAAAGCCAAATCACCAGCGTGGATTACTTGGAAGAAAGCTTTATTAAGCAGTGAGGCGGGCTCCAGGCGAATAGCTGAAATAGCTGATATTGGAATATCTTTGTTACCTTTGCCCATGCCTGAGAATTGTCGCAGTCCACCCAACAATCCTGTGCGGCGAATTAGAACCTCAGATCCGGTGAATGTAATCTCGCCATTAGACCCTTTGGCTGTAAAAGGTAAATTGCTCATCGCCGTACTCCATTACAAAAATGCAAGATTACCTGAAGGTAGGCGTTATGGCAGCAGTAAGAGTGGTCCAAGCGCGAGGATTTGAGGGAACGTTGCAGCCAGATTGAACGGGACATGTGCCCCTGCTGCCCTTTCAGAAATATTGGAGCGGTAAGTTGGCCTATCTGAAATCGGCTTCGCTTGGGGTGTTAGCCCACCCAATAAAAAACCGACCCTTTGCAGGTCGGTTTTTGATACATCACTAAAACTTATGCACGTTTTTCCGGTTTTTATAGCCTGAAAAAATATGTATATGAATTAACAGGTTAAGCAGTCTTTTTCAGCGATTTCGGAAAAACCGTACACAGGTTATCCACAAAATCACGCCGGGACTTTTTCGGGGGTTGCTGCAGGCTCGACAGGCGAACCCATCGCGCGTTGTGTGTCTTCATTCCAGGTCTGCACACGGTCATTCAACGCAGCAATGGCGCGCGGGCCTGAGCCCTCTGCGTACATCGGCTCGCCGATCACCACTTGAATGGTGCCTGGCTTTTTCGCCCAGCCGTCTCGAGGCCAGTATTTGCCTGCGTTGTGCGCGACAGGCAGCACGGGCAGGTCAGCATTCACTGCCAGTGCAGTACCGCCGCGAGAGAATTTACCGACCTGGCCGTACGGCACGCGTGTGCCCTCCGGGAAGATCAGTACCCAGACGCCATCCTTGAGCAGCTCGTCGCCCTTCTTGGCGATCTCCCTGAGTGCGGCCTTGGGGTTTTCGCGGTCGATAGCGATCGGGCGCAGCATCGCCATGGCCCAGCCAAAGAACGGCACATAAAGCAGCTCGCGCTTGAGGACCTGACTCATGGGCTCGAAATACGCCGATAGAAAGAAGGTCTCCCAGGTGCTCTGATGGTTGGAGATGATCACGCAGGGGGTTTTCGGTACGTTCTCGGCGCCAGTCACTTCAACCTTGATGTTCAGAAACACCTTGGTCAGCCAGATGGCGCAGCGGCACCAGTAGACGTTGATGAAGCGATAGCGGGCTTTGAACGGCAGGAAAGGCGCGATGAAAAAACTTAACGTGCACCACAACAGCGAGCTGGTGCCCAGCAACAGGTAAAAGAAGAAGGTCCTGATTGCCTGCATGATCGACATAGTTACGTTTACCGTACGGGCAGGTGCCCGCTCCTGGAGCGTCCTGAACCTGAAGAGCCGACTGTTCAGTGAGCGCTGTTGTGGATAAGTTCTGCGGCAACTGCCGCCAGATCGTCAAAAATCAATGTGCCTGCCGGTACTCCGCCTTCCATCGTCTTGCGTCCTTTGCCGGTCATCACCAGCACCGGCTGAGAATCGACGGCCAATGCGGCCTGCAGGTCACCCTTGCTGTCGCCCACGAACCAGAGACCTTTGAGGTCCGCTGCGTAATGACGGGCGATGGCCTGCAGCATGCCGGGTCTGGGCTTGCGGCAGTTACAGCCATCGTCTGGCCCATGCGGGCAATAGACGATCAAACCGACCTCGCCGCCCTGCTCCGCCACCAGCTTGCGCAAGCGCACGTGCATGGCGTCCAGAGTGGCCAGATCATAATAACCTCGGGCAATGCCCGACTGGTTGGTGGCGACGGCCACTGTCCAGCCGGCCTTGCTCAGCGCTGCGATAGCTTCGATCGAGCCAGGAATGGGCAGCCACTCCGCCACCGACTTTATGTAAGCGTCGGAGTCATGATTGATCACGCCATCCCTATCGAGTATCAGCAGTTTCACAGCGATTCCTTGTCAGCCCAGCAGCGAGATATCGGCGACGCCGAGGAACAGACCGCGCAAACGCGACAACAGGGCATAACGGTTGGCACGCACATTGGCGTCTTCCGCGTTGACCATCACTGCCTCGAAGAACGCATCGACCGGCTCACGCAACATTGCCAGACGCGCCAGCGATTCGCTGTACTGACGCTCGGCAGCCATCGGCTGGATCGCGTGATCGGCCTGCTGGATGGCCGAGTACAGCGAGAACTCATTGGCGTTGTCGAAATACTTGGGCTCGACGGTCTGGGCAATGCTGCCCTCGGCCTTGCTCAGCAGGTTCGAGACACGCTTGTTCACTGCGGCCAATGCAGCGGCCTGTGGCAGTTTGCGGAAGGCCTGGACCGCCTGGACGCGCTGATCGAAGTCCAGCGCCGAAGCAGGTTGCAGGGCACGCACCGAGAGGTACACCGCCACGTCGACGCCTTCGTCTTCATAACGCGCGCGCAGACGATCGAAGATGAAGTCGAGGACCTGCTCTGCAAGACCGGCTGGCTTGATCTTCGCGCCGAACTGCGTGACAGCGAATTTCACCGTTTCGATCAGGTTCAGGTCGAGCTTTTTCTCGATCAGGATGCGCAGGATGCCCAGTGCTGCACGACGCAGTGCATAGGGATCCTTGCTGCCGGTGGGCAGCATGCCGATGCCGAAGATCCCGACCAGCGTGTCGAGCTTGTCAGCGATGGCCACCGCAGCACCGGTCAGCGTGGTCGGCAGTTCGGCACCCGCGCCACGTGGCATGTACTGCTCGTTGAGCGCCAGTGCGACATCTTCAGGCTCGCCGTCGGCCTTGGCATAGTAATAACCGGCAATGCCCTGCATTTCCGGAAACTCGCCGACCATCTCGCTCGACAGGTCGCACTTGGACAGCAGGCCGGCACGTGCAGAACGCTTGGCGTCGCCACCGATGCGAGGTGCGATGTAAGCGGCCAGTTTCGACACGCGCTCGGCCTTGTCGAACACGCTGCCCAACTGAGCCTGGAACACGACGTTCTTCAGGCGATCGTTGAAAGTTTCCAGCTTCTGTTTCTTGTCCTGCTTGAAGAAGAACTCGGCGTCGGTCAGGCGTGGACGAACCACCTTCTCGTTACCGGCGATGATCTGTGCCGGGTCCTTGCTCTCGATGTTGGCCACGGTGATGAAGCGCGGCAGCAGCTTGCCGTCTACATCCAGCAGGCAGAAGTATTTCTGGTTGTCCTGCATGGTGGTAATCAAGGCTTCCTGAGGGACTTCCAGGAAGCGCTCTTCGAACGAGCACACCAGCGGAACCGGCCACTCGACCAGACCGGCCACTTCGTCCAGCAGGCTTGGCGGCACGATGGCGGTGCCTTCCTGTTGGGTGGCCAGCTCGTCGACGCGCTTGCTGATGATCTGACGACGTTCGTTGAAGTCGGCCAGTACATGAGCGGCGCGCAGGTCGCTGAGGTAAGCGGCAGGCGAAGAAATGCGTACGTCTTGAGGATGATGGAAGCGATGACCGCGCGAATGGCGACCCGCGCTCTGGGCGAGGATCGTGCAGTCCACCACCTGATCACCGAACAGCATCACCAGCCACTGGGTCGGCCGCACGAACTCTTCCTTGCGAGCGCCCCAGCGCATGCGCTTGGCAATCGGCAGGTCGTTCAGCGAGTCTTCGACGATGGTCGGCAACAGGGACGTCGTCGGCTTGCCGAGGATGGTCTGGCTGTAACGCAGTTTCGGGCCGCTCTGATCGATTTCGCTCAGGTCGACGCCGCACTTCTTGGCGAAGCCGAGGGCGGCCTGAGTCGGGTTACCGTCGGCATCGAACGCTGCCTGGCGCGGTGGGCCGTCGAGGTTGACGCTGCGATCCGGTTGCTGCGTGGCCAGTGCGGTAATCAGCACTGCCAGACGACGCGGTGCGGCGTATACCTGTTTGGCGCTGTAGGTCAGACCTGCGCCTGCGAGGCCTTTTTCAATACCGGCGAGAAATGCATCGGCCAGCGAGACGAGGGTCTTGGGTGGCAGTTCTTCGGTGCCCAGTTCGACCAGAAAATCTTGAGCACTCATTGCGCTGCCTCCAGCTTGGCCAACACTTCATCGCGTAGATCGGGCGGCGCCATCGGGAAGCCGAGACGGGCCCGGGCCTGCAGGTAGGCCTGAGCCACCGAACGGGCCAGCGTGCGTACGCGCAGGATGTATTGCTGACGCGCCGTCACGGAAATCGCGCGACGGGCATCCAGCAGGTTGAAGGTGTGCGAGGCCTTGAGGACCATTTCGTAGCCGGGCAATGGCAGCTCCAGCTCGATCAGGCGTGCGGCTTCGCTTTCGTAGAAGTCGAACAGCTCGAACAGTTTGTCGACGTTGGCGTGTTCGAAGTTGTAGGTCGACTGCTCCACCTCGTTCTGGTGGAACACGTCGCCGTAGGTCACTTTGCCGAACGGACCGTCAGCCCAGACCAGATCGTAGACCGAGTCCACGCCCTGCTGGTACATCGCCAGACGCTCAAGGCCATAAGTGATTTCGCCGGTGACCGGGTAGCACTCCAGGCCGCCGACCTGCTGGAAGTAGGTGAACTGCGAGACTTCCATGCCGTTGAGCCAGATCTCCCAGCCCAGACCCCAGGCGCCCAGCGTCGGCGATTCCCAGTTGTCTTCGACGAAACGCACGTCGTGCACCAGCGGATCGAGACCGATGTGCTTGAGCGAGCCCAGGTACAGTTCCTGGAAGTTGTCCGGGTTCGGCTTGAGAATCACCTGAAACTGGTAATAGTGCTGCAGGCGGTTCGGGTTTTCGCCGTAGCGGCCGTCAGTCGGGCGACGGCTTGGCTGTACGTAAGCGGCGTTCCAGGTTTCCGGGCCTACGGCGCGCAGAAACGTGGCAGTGTGGAACGTGCCGGCGCCTACTTCCATATCGTAGGGCTGAAGTACCACGCAACCTTGTTCTGCCCAGTATTGCTGGAGGGCGAGGATCAAGTCTTGGAAGGTACGCACGGCTGGCGTAGGCTGGCTCACAAATTTCACCTGTGCTGGGCTGCGATTCAAAGAGCGGGAGTATACCCGATTCGGCCGCACGTCCACTCGTTGGGAGCCCTATGACACGCTGCTTTTGGTGCAACGAAGACCCCCTGTACATCGCTTATCACGATCAGGAGTGGGGAGTGCCGCTGCGCGATGCGCAGAAGCTCTTCGAGTTGCTTTTGCTCGAAGGGTTCCAGGCCGGGCTGTCGTGGATCACGATTCTCAAGCGTCGGGCGCGTTATCGCGAAGTGCTGCACGGCTTTGACGTCGAGCGGCTGGCGCAACTGAGCGATGCTGAAATAGAGGCGCTGATGCTTGATCCGAGCATCATCCGCAACCGCCTCAAGCTCAAGGCCGTGCGCACCAACGCGCGGGCCTGGCTGGCGCTGGAAGACCCGGTCGCTCTGCTCTGGTCGTTTGTCGGCGGTACACCGAAGATCAATCACTTCAAGGATCGCAGCGAAGTCCCGGCGATTACCGCCGAGGCCGAAGCGATGAGCAAAGCACTGAAAAAGGCCGGTTTCACCTTTGTCGGCCCGACCATCTGTTACGCCTACATGCAGGCCAGCGGCATGGTCATGGACCACACTGTCGATTGCGATCGGTATGCGATCCTGAGCCGCTGACGGTTACACTACCCGCCTCGAGAATCTGGGAGTCATCTGTGGATAAGTTCAAAGGCGCCGTAATGGTCGGGGCGTTGCGATTGTTTGCGCTGTTGCCGTGGCGCGCGGTGCAGTGGACAGGCACCGCCATTGGCTGGCTGATGTGGAAGCTGCCCAACCGTTCGCGGGAAGTGGCGCGGATCAATCTGTCCAAGTGCTTCCCCGAGCTGAGCGAGCCGGAACTGGAAAAGCTCGTCGGCCGCAGCCTGATGGACATCGGCAAGACCTTGACCGAAAGCGCCTGTGCGTGGATCTGGCCGGCACAGAAATCGATCGACCTGGTGCGTGAAGTCGAAGGGCTCGATGTGCTCAAGGACGCGCTGGCGTCCGGCAAGGGCGTGGTCGGCATCACCAGTCACCTGGGCAACTGGGAAGTGCTCAATCACTTCTACTGCAGCCAGTGCAAACCGATCATTTTCTATCGTCCACCCAAGCTGAAAGCCGTGGACGACCTGCTGCGCAAGCAGCGTGTGCAGTTGGGCAACCGCGTTGCGGCGTCGACCAAGGAAGGCATTCTCAGTGTCATCAAGGAAGTGCGCAAAGGCGGCTCGGTGGGCATTCCGGCCGATCCGGAGCCGGCTGAATCAGCGGGTATCTTCGTGCCCTTCTGCGGCACCCAGGCGCTGACCAGCAAGTTCGTGCCGAACATGCTGGCAGGCGGCAAGGCAGTCGGCGTATTCCTGCACGCCATGCGCCTGCCGGATGGCTCAGGTTACAAAGTGGTACTCGAAGCGGCTCCCGAAGCGATGTACAGCACCGACACCGAAACCTCGGCAGCGGCGATGAGCAAAGTGGTCGAGAAATACGTGCGGGCCTACCCGAGCCAGTACATGTGGACCATGAAACGCTTCAAGAAACGTCCGCCAGGCGAAGCGCGCTGGTATTAGGTAAGACCGTACGCGGCCCAGACACCTATCGTTCCTCACGCTCCGCGTGGGAATGCCATTTGACGCTCTGCGTCACAAATCTGCGCCGCGCCACCGTTCTCAGGATAGGACGCGGAGCGTCCGGAACGGCATGCCCACGCGGAGCATGGGCACGATAGTGTGCCTGCAGTCACTTCTCGTTCCTTGCGCTCCAGTCCAGAACCTCTCGT
>NZ_FNJH01000009.1:129238-185519 GCF_900103225.1 Pseudomonas congelans
TCGTTCCTCACGCTCCAGCGTGGGAATGCCGTGCGTGACGCTCTGCGTCACAAATCTGCGCCGCGCCACCGTTCTCAGGACAGGATGCGGAGCATGGGCACGATAGTGTTTTCCTTACACTGGACACGGGTAGGAAAGGGGCAAGTCGTAACCCCTCAACTGGCCGCCGCAATCAATCCGCGTCGCTCCAGCGCCACCTGAGTCCCTTCCGAACTCATCCGCACCAGGTTCACCGGAATGGATTTGGCCGCAGGGGTGTTGCCGTGTTTATCCCGGTTGGCCAGTGGCAGCAGGCCGTTGGTTTCCGGGTAATACGCTGCGCAGCAACCCTGCGGCACGTCGTAGGGGATGACCTTGAAGCCTGCCGCACGCCGCGCCGTGGTCGGGTCGAGCGCCGTCTGAAACTCGATGTAGTCCCCGGCCTTCAGCCCCAGGCGCTCGATGTCCTGCGGGTTGAGCATCACCACCATGCGATCGCCAAAGATGTCCCGATAACGGTCATCGTTGGAATACACCGTGGTGTTGAACTGGTCATGGCTGCGGATCGTCATCAACTGCAAATGCTCGGCGCCCGGAGGCGTGTCGTCTTCGTCGTAGATGCCTTCGGGAAACAGAAAGTTGGCCTTGCCCGACTCGGTGTCCCATTTGCGCTCACTGGCGGCGTTAGGCAGACGGAAACCTCCGGGTTCGAGGATGCGCTGATTGAAATCATAGAACTGCTCGGGCAGCACTTCTTCGATCTTGTCGCGAATCCTGGCGTAGTCGCCCACATAGCTGTCCCAGTCCACCTTGGGATTGGGCGCAAGCGTCGCTTTGGCGATACCGGCGATGATGGCGATTTCGGAAATCAGATGTTTTGACGCAGGCTCGAGCATGCCGGTCGAGCCGTGCACCATCGACATCGAGTCTTCCACCGTAATGGTTTGCGCTACACCGCTCTGCAGGTCGCGTTCCGAACGCGCCACGCACGGCAGCAGGAAGGCCTTCTGGCCATGAACTGTCGCGCTGCGGTTGAGCTTGGTATTGACCAGCACAGTCATCTTCAGGCGGCTGACGGTCGGGCAGATCACATCGGTGTCCGGAATGGCGCGGAAGAAATTGCCACCCATTGAGATGAGCGCTTCCACCTCACCACGCAACAGGGCTTCGCAGGTCTCGGCCACGGCGTGACCTTTCTTTCTGGATGCCTCGAAACCGAACACCTTGCTCATGCTGGCCAGAAACGGTTCGCCGGCCTTTTCATAGATGCCCATCGTCCTGTCGCCCTGTACGTTGGAGTGTCCACGTACCGGGCAAGCCCCCGCACCCAGCTTGCCGATGTTGCCGCGCAACAGCAGCAGGTTGATGATCTGCTGCATGGCGTCGCCGCCACGCTTGTGCTGCGTGATGCCCATCCCCCAGCAGCAGATGACCCCTTTCGAACGCTTGTAGACCGTCGCCACCTCTTCGATGGCCTGACGCGTCAGGCCCGAATGGCGCTCGATGATGTCCCAAGGCAACTGTCGGCAATAATCGGCGTACTGCTCAAAGCCATGGGTGTGTTCTTCAATGAACGCCACATCGAGGACGCGCGGCAGGTTTTCACGCTGCGCCACGTCATCGGCTTCGATCACGGCCTTGCAAACACCTTGCAGGGCGATCATGTCGCCGCCGATCCTGACTTGATGGTACTGGGAGCTGATTTCCACCCCATGCAGACTGAGCATGTCGCGCGGATCCTGCGGCGCCGCAAAACGTACCAGCGCCCTTTCCCGCAGCGGGTTGAACGAGATGATGCTCGCGCCCCGGCGCGCGGCGGCGTGCAGCTCGGACATCATCCGCGGGCTGTTGGTCCCGGGGTTCTGGCCGATGATGAAAATCGCGTCGGCGTTCTCGAAATCTTCCAGCGTCGTGGTGCCTTTGCCGACCCCGATCGACTCGGGCAGCGCTGCGGTGGTGGTCTCATGGCACATGTTCGAGCAGTCAGGGAAGTTGGCCATGCCGTACAGGCGACCGAACAGCTGATACAGAAATGCGGCTTCGTTCGACGTGCGCCCGGAGGTGTACAGCTCCAGCTTCCACGGGTCGCTCAGGCCGCGCAGCTCTTCGCCGATCTCGGCGAACGCCTCGTCCCAAGTGACGGGCAGGTATTTGTCACTGGCGGCGTCGTAGCGCATCGGCTCGGTGATACGGCCTTCGGCTTCCAGCTGGTGATCGCTCCAGGTCGCCAGTTCGCTGACCGTATGCCGGGCGAAGAACTCAGGGGTCACGCGTTTCTTGGTCGATTCCCAGGCCAGTGCCTTGGCACCGTTCTCGCAGTATTCAAAGGTGTGCGGTTTCTTCGGGTCCGGCCAGGAGCAGCTGGGGCAGTCGAAGCCGCCAGGCTTGTTCATGGACATCAGCGTGCGGTTACCCTTGATCAGCACATGCTGGTGCAACAGGTGCTTGTTGACCGCACTGAGCGCGGGCCAGCCACCCGCCGGCGTGCCGTCGGTCTGTGATCCTTGGAGCGGGGCCCGGGAATTTTCCGATTCAGACATGGGGTGTGTTCTCTCTCATAAAGCCCGTGAAGGCATGAAGCTCGTGTGTCTGAGATACACGGGCCCAGAGAGAATTCGCCCGAGTCGACGAGCGTTGCCGACAGGGCGCGTCGGCAAGAGGTTCAGTCAGGGTCGCACCCTGTTCAGGAGCGGTTCAGAAAAAGCTCAGGCCGACCTGAAACAGCCGTTCCACATCGCGGATGCACTTCTTGTCCACAAGGAACATGATCACATGGTCACCGGATTCGATCACGGTGATGTCGTGAGCGATAAGCACCTGTTCGGCGCGGATAACCGCACCGATTGCCGTGCCGGTCGGCAGGTTGATGTCCTTGATGGCGCGGCCCACGACTTTGCTGGATTTCGAGTCGCCGTGAGCGACGATCTCGATGGCTTCGGCTGCACCGCGCCGCAGCGAATGCACGCTGACGATATCGCCGCGGCGCACGTGGGCCAGCAGTGTGCCAATGGTTGCCAACTGCGGGCTGACCGCAACGTCGATTTCGCCACCCTGCACCAGGTCGACGTAGGCCGGATTATTGATCAGCGTCATCACCTTGCGGGCACCCAGACGCTTGGCCAGCAGCGACGACATGATGTTGGCTTCATCGTCGTTGGTCAGCGCCAGGAACAGGTCGGTGTTGCCGATGTTTTCTTCCAGCAGCAGGTCGCGGTCCGATGAGCTGCCCTGTAGCACCACTGTACTGTCCAGGTGCTCCGACAGATAGCGGCAGCGCGCCGGGCTCACTTCGATGATCTTCACCTGATAGCGGCTTTCAATGGCTTCAGCCAGACGCTCGCCGATGTTGCCGCCACCGGCGATGACAATACGTTTGTAGTTCTCGTCCAAGCGCCGCAGCTCGCCCATCACGGCGCGAATGTCAGCCTTGGCGGCGATGAAGAACACCTCGTCGTCGGCCTCGATGACTGTGTCGCCATGCGGCAGTATCGCCCGGTCGCGCCGATAGATCGCCGCGATGCGTGTGTCGACATTCGGCATGTGCGCTCGTAGCTGGCGCAGCGGCTGACCCACCAACGCGCCGCCGTAATAGGCTTTGACCGCGACCAACTGCGCCTTGCCTTCGGCGAAGTCGATCACCTGCAGCGCGCCGGGGTACTCGATCAGACGCTTGATGTAGTTGGTGACGACCTGCTCCGGACTGATCAGCACATCGACCGGGATCGCGCTTTTATCGAACAGGCCTGCGCGCGTCAGGTACGCCGCTTCACGGATGCGCGCGATCTTGGTTGGCGTGTGGAACAGCGTATGCGCCACCTGACAGGCAATCATGTTGGCTTCGTCGCTGCTGGTCACCGCAACCAGCATGTCGGCGTCGTCTGCGCCGGCCTGACGCAATACCGCCGGGTAGGAGCCCTTGCCCTGCACGGTACGGATGTCCAGACGGTCGCCCAGATCGCGCAACCGGTCGCCGTCAGTGTCGACCACGGTGATATCGTTGGCTTCGCCCGCCAGATGCTCGGCCAGCGTACCGCCCACCTGCCCTGCACCCAGAATGATGATTTTCACGCGCTTACTCCCGCGCCGCAGCGATCTTGATCAGTTTGGCGTAGTAGAAACCATCGTGGCCACCTTGCTGGGCCAGCAGCTGGCGACCATGGTTTTGCTTGATACCCGCGGGTGGCTGTCCGGCCTGCCCGGCAATATCCAGCTCTCTGGCCCCGGAGGTACGCGCCAGAAACGCCTCGATGACGTCGGTGTTTTCGGTCGGCAGTGTCGAACAGGTCGCGTACACCAGCATGCCGCCTACTTGCAGCGTAGGCCACAAGGCGTCGAGCAGCTCGCCCTGCAAGGCCGCCAGCGCAGCGATGTCGTCTGCCTGGCGAGTCAGTTTGATGTCCGGATGGCGACGAATCACGCCGGTCGCCGAGCACGGTGCATCGAGCAGGATGCGCTGGAACGGTTTGCCGTCCCACCACTGCGTCGTCTCACGTGCGTCGGCGGCGATCAGCTCGGCACCCAGGCCCAGGCGATCAAGGTTTTCACGCACGCGCACCAGACGCTTGGCTTCCAGATCCACCGCCACCACGCCGCTCAGTTGCGGCTGCACTTCCAGCAAATGGCAGGTTTTGCCACCCGGCGCGCAGCAGGCATCGAGTACCCGTTGCCCGGGGGCCAGTTCCAGCAGGTCGGCGGCCAGTTGCGCGGCTTCGTCCTGCACGCTGATCCAGCCTTCGGCAAAACCGGGCAGCGAGCGCACATCGCACGGCTCGGCGAGGACGATGCCGTCCTGACTGAAGGTGCACGCGCTGGCTTGCAGGCCGGCAGTGTTGAGCAGTTCGAGGTATTGATCGCGACGGTGATGGCGTCGGTTGACGCGCAAAATCATCGGCGGGTGCGCATTGTTGGCCGCGCAGATGGCTTCCCACTGTTCCGGCCAGGCCGCTTTCAAGGCTTTCTGCAGCCAGCGCGGGTGGGCCGTACGCACCACCGGGTCGTGTTCCAGCTCGATCAGCAGTGCCTCGCCGTCACGCTGCGCATTGCGCAGCACGGCGTTGAGCAAGCCTTTGGCCCAGGGCTTTTTCAATTTGTCGGCGCAGCCTACGGTTTCGCCGATGGCAGCGTGGGCCGGAATGCGGCTGTAGAACAGCTGATAGAGGCCGACCAGCAACAACGCTTCAACGTCGGCGTCGGCGGCCTTGAATGGCTTTTGCAGCAGTTTGGCCGCCAGTGCCGACAGGCGTGGCTGCCAGCGCGCGGTACCGAACGCCAGGTCCTGAGTCAGGCCACGATCTCGCACCTCGACCTTGTCCAGTTGAGTCGGCAACGAGCTGTTCAGCGAAGCCTTGCCGCTGAGCACGGCAGCCAGTGCCTTGGCGGCGGCCAGACGCGGGTTCATTGGCCCAGCACCGTGCCGATGGCAAATTTCTCGCGGCGGCTGTTGAACAGGTCGGTGAAGTTCAGCGGCTTGCCGCCCGGCAATTGCAGACGGGTCAGGCGCAGCGCGTTCTGCCCGCACGCGACGATCAGGCCATCCTTGCTGGCGCCGAGAATCGTCCCCGGCGCGCCCTGCCCTTCGGCCAGATCGGCGGCCAGGACTTTCAGGGTTTCCTGGTTCAGCGTGCTGTGGCAGATCGGCCAGGGGTTGAAGGCGCGGACCAGACGCTCAAGCTCATCGGCCGGACGTGTCCAGTCCAGGCGCGCCTCGTCCTTGTTCAGTTTGTGGGCATAGTTGGCCAGGCTGTCATCCTGAACCTCGCCGACCAGCGAACCATCCGCCAGACCGGCAATGGCCTGCAACACAGCAGGCGGACCGAGTTCGGCCAGACGATCATGTAGCGTGCCGCCAGTATCCTGCGCGGTAATCGGGGTGACGGCCTTGAGCAGCATCGGCCCGGTGTCCAGGCCCGCTTCCATGCGCATCACGGTCACGCCGCTCTCGGCATCACCGGCCTGCACCGCGCGCTGAATCGGCGCCGCACCGCGCCAGCGTGGCAGCAGCGACGCATGGCTGTTGATGCAACCCAGGCGCGGAATATCCAGCACCACTTGCGGCAGGATCAGGCCGTAGGCGACTACCAACATCAAATCGGGTTGCAGCGCTGCCAGTTCAGCCTGGGCGGCAGGATCGCGCAGTGTTGGCGGCTGCATGACCGGTACGTCATGTTGCAGCGCCAGTTGCTTGACCGGGCTGGGCATCAGCTTTTGTCCACGACCGGCCGGGCGATCGGGCTGGGTGTACACGGCGACGATCTGGTGAGGGCTGTCGAGCAGGGCCTTGAGGTGTTCGGCGGCAAATTCCGGGGTGCCGGCGAAGACGATGCGCAGTGGCTCAGTCATGGAGTTCTCATTATAAAAAAAGGCCTGTTCAGGCCTTTTGGGGTAACGACGGATCAGGCGTTGAGCTTGTGCTGCTTTTCGAGCTTCTTCTTGATCCGGTCACGCTTGAGGTTGGAAAGGTAATCGACGAACAGCTTGCCGTTCAGGTGATCGCATTCGTGTTGAATACAGGTCGCGAGCAGCCCTTCGGCCACCAGTTCGTAAGGCTTGCCATCGCGGTCCAGGGCTTTGACGCGGACCTTTTGCGGACGGTCGACGTTCTCGTAGAAGCCCGGTACCGACAGGCAGCCCTCCTGATACTGATCCATTTCATCGGTCAGTTTTTCGATTTCAGGATTGATGAAGACCATCGGTTCGCTGCGGTCTTCACTGAGGTCCATGACAACCACGCGCTTGTGGACGTTGACCTGAGTCGCGGCCAGGCCAATACCTGGCGCTTCGTACATGGTTTCAAACATGTCGTCGACCAACTGGCGAATGCCGTCGTCTACCATCGCCACAGGTTTGGCGATGGTGCGCAGGCGCGAATCGGGAAATTCGAGGATGTTTAGAATGGCCATATACGTAAGAGCTGCACTGTTAAGGTAAAGTCAATGTTGGGTGCCGGGCCCGGGAGTTCAAGGCAGGCAGCCCAGGACAGGACTCTAGGGTTCGCGTGAGGCAACATGATAAAGGGATTCACCGCATGAGGAAATCACTACTCGCCCTGCTGCTGCTGACCGCCAGCGGTCTTGCGCAGGCGCAAGTGCAACTCAGGGAAGGCTATCCACAGAGCTACACCGTTGTCGCCGGGGACACACTCTGGGACATTTCCGGCAAGTTCTTGCGTGAACCGTGGAAATGGCGCGAGATCTGGCGGGCCAATCCGCAAGTCCATGATCCCGACCTGATCTACCCCGGTGACACCCTCGCGCTGACCTGGGTCGATGGTCAGCCGCGTGTGACGCTCAATCGCGGCGAGTCGCGCGGCACCATCAAATTGTCACCGCGCGTGCGCAGTACGCCGATGGTCGAGGCCATTCCGAGCATTCCGCTGGGCGCGATCAACGCATTCCTGATCAGCAATCGGATTGTCGACAGCGCCGAGCAGTTCGACAAAGCTCCCTACATCGTTGCAGGCAATGCCGAGCGCGTTCTCAGTGGCAACGGTGATCGGGCCTACGCACGGGGCGCGCTGGACCCGGCGCAGAGCGTCTATGGCATCTTCCGTCAGGGCAAGACCTACGTCGATCCCAAGACCCAGGAAGTGCTGGGCATCAACGCCGATGACGTCGGCAGCGCCGAGGTGGTTGCCACCGAGGGTGACGTCTCGACCCTGATTCTGCAGCGCTCCACACAGGAAGTGCGCCTGGGCGACCGTTTGTTCAGCAGCGAAGAGCGGGCCATCAACTCGACGTTCCTGCCCAGCGCCCCGCAGGCTCCGATAGACGGTTTGATTCTTGATGTGCCACGCGGCGTCACCCAGGTCAGCGTGCTGGATGTGGTCACGCTCGACAAGGGCAAACGCGACGGCCTGACCGAGGGCAACGTGCTGGCGATCTACAAGACCAGCGAGACCGTGCGCGACCGAATCACCGGTGAACAGGTAAAAATCCCCGACGAACGGGCCGGCCTGCTGATGGTTTTCCGTACCTACGACAAGCTTAGTTACGCCTTGGTCCTGCAGGCCAACCGATCTTTGGCCATCATGGACAAGGTTCGCAACCCGTAGACGCATGTTTCAGATCTGACACGGAATTGTGTGACGAACCAGACACTTATCAAATTGTTGTCAACAGAGTTATCCACAGGTTTGTGCATCACTCGGGATGCACGATGGATCAGGGACGATCTCATGCCATTGTTCGAAAATGCCCCCTCTTCGCCCGCAGAGCTGGAAGCGCGTTTGCGTATGCATCGCTTGCCCGAGATAGGGCCAAAGCGCTTTTCCAGACTGATCGAAGCCTTCGGTTCGGCATCGTCGGCGTTCAGTGCACCGGCCAGCGCATGGCGTGCACTGGGCATTCCCGGTGCCTGTGCCGAGGCGCGCCGTGACCCTTCCGTACGTGATGGTGCCAGTGCCGCACTGGCCTGGCTGGAGCGTCCGGCCCAGCATTTGCTGATGTGGGACGACCCTGGTTACCCCGCACTGCTGGCACAGATCGCCGATCCACCGCCGCTGATCTTCATTGCCGGCGACCCTGCGATCCTTGAGCGTCCGCAGTTGGGAATGGTCGGCAGTCGTCGCGCCTCCCGACCCGGGCTGGACACCGCCAGCGCTTTTGCGCGCAGCCTGGCGGCTGCCGGTTTTGTGATCACCAGTGGCTTGGCGCGGGGTATCGACGGCGCCGCGCATCAGGGCGCATTGGATGTCGGGGGGCTTACAATCGGCGTGCTTGGCACCGGGCTCGAAAAACTTTATCCACAGCAGCATCGCGCCCTTGCCGCGCAGATGGCGGCCCAAGGCGGCGCAGTGATTTCCGAGTTCCCGCTGGACGCCGGACCGCAGGCCAGCAACTTCCCGCGACGTAACCGAATCATCAGCGGCCTGTCGCTTGGCATAGTGGTGGTCGAGGCCAGTGTCGCCAGCGGTTCGTTGATTACCGCGCGGCTGGCCGCCGAGCATGGACGGGAGGTTTACGCGATACCCGGCTCGATTCATCACCCTGGCGCCAAGGGCTGTCATCAGTTGATACGTGACGGCGCGACACTGGTCGAGACCGTCGAGCACATTCTTGAAGGCTTGCAGCACTGGAAGCGTGTTGCGCCCGACATCGATCCTGTCACGCCTGCGAAGCCTGCCCTTTGCGATCATCCGCTGTTGGCGCTGCTGCACGCCGCACCGCACACCAGCGAGGGGCTGTCGGTGTCATGTGGCTGGCCATTGCCCAAGGTATTAGCGGGCCTGACCGAGCTGGAGCTGGACGGACGCATAAGCTGTGAAGCAGGACGATGGTTCGCCAGAGCGACCTGAGGTTAAACTGCCGCCAGGATCCAGTGGAGAGACAAACAATGGTCAGCAGTTGGCGAGTGCAACAAGCCGCTCAGGATATTCGAGCCGGTGCGGTGATTGCCTACCCGACCGAGGCAGTCTGGGGGCTTGGGTGCGATCCATGGGATGAAGAAGCGGTCTATCGTCTGCTGGCGATCAAGTCACGGCCGGTGGAAAAAGGCCTGATCCTGATTGCCGACAACATTCGCCAGTTCGATTTCCTGTTCGAAGACTTCCCCGAATTGTGGCTCGACCGCATGGCCAGCACCTGGCCGGGTCCCAACACCTGGCTGGTACCGCACCAGAACCTGCTGCCCGAGTGGATCACCGGCATTCACGAAACCGTGGCGCTGCGTGTTACCGATCACCCGACCGTACGTGAACTGTGCGCGCTGGTCGGTCCGTTGATCTCCACCTCAGCCAACCCGGCGGGTCGCCCTGCTGCGCGTTCGAGATTGCGCGTCGAGCAGTATTTCCGCGGGCAGATCGACGGCGTTCTCGGCGGCAGCCTGGGCGGGCGTCGAAACCCCAGCGTGATACGTGACATCGCGACCGCTCAGATCGTGCGCGCCGGCTGACGCTGGCGCACACAGAGCGCATTCAGGGGCAGGCAATCAAGGGATCAAAATGGTCGAGCCAGTGGTGCGCCGTGCCGACAGCTCGGCCTGCGCCTTGGCGGCGTCCTTCAGGGCATACTGCTGAATGCCGTCGACCTTGAGTTTGCCACTGGCGAGCATGTCGAACAGCTCGTCAGCCATGGTTTGCAGGTTCTGCGCATTGTTGGCGTAAGAGCCCAGGGTCGGACGGGTGACGTACACCGACCCCTTTTGCGCCAGAATCCCGAGATTCACGCCCGAGACCGGCCCGGACGCATTGCCGAAGCTCACCACCAGCCCACGTGGTGCCACGCAGTCGAGCGACGTCAGCCAGGTGTCCTGACCCACCCCGTCGTAGACCACCGGGCATTTCTTGCCTTCGGTCAGTTCCAGCACGCGCCTGGCTACGTCTTCATGGCTGTAATCGATGGTTTCCCAGGCACCGAGCGCCTTGGCGTGCGCGGCCTTCTCCGGCGAACTGACCGTGCCGATCATTTTGGCGCCCAGCGCCTTGACCCATTGGCAGGCCAGCGAGCCCACACCCCCCGCAGCGGCATGAAACAGAATGATCTCGCCCGGCTTCACCTGATACGTCTGACGCAGCAGATACTGCACCGTCAGGCCCTTGAGCATCAGGGCTGCGGCCTGCTCGAAACTGATCGAGTCAGCCAGCTTCACCAGATTCGCTTCAGGCAGTACGTGCACTTCACTGTAAGCCCCCAGCGGCCCGGTGCCGTAAGCGACACGATCCCCGACCTTGAAGCGCGTCACCTCGGCACCCACCGCCTCGACCACCCCCGCCCCTTCGGCACCGAGGCCGGAAGGCAGCGGCGCCGGATACAGCCCGCTGCGGTAATAGGTATCGATGAAATTCAGGCCAATGGCCTTGTTACGCACAACCACCGCCTGCGGCCCCGGAGCCTCCGGCTCGAAATCGACATATTCAAGAACCTCGGGTCCTCCGACAGCGCTGAACTGGATACGCTTTGCCATGTGCTCTCTCCTTGATGGTTAAAACAAGCTGCGAAAGCCCCCATCGGACTCCTTCCCCGAACCTTCGTCAACTGCCAGCCCGCGTCGCCGATGGTATGCTACGCGCCAATTTGCCTGCGCCTCTTTTGCTGCGGGGGCTCAGCCGTTTGACGTCAGCCGTAAGGGATCCTCATGAGTACCCGTACCGAGGCCGTAAAAGCCTACCTGCTCGACCTGCAAGACCGTATCTGCACTGCGCTTGAACAGGAAGATGGCAGCGCACACTTCATGGAAGATGCCTGGACGCGTCCGGCGGGCGGCGGTGGTCGCACGCGGGTGATCGAGAATGGCACGGTCATCGAGAAAGGCGGGGTCAATTTTTCCCATGTTTTCGGCAGCAATCTGCCGCCGTCTGCCAGCGCCCACCGGCCTGAACTGGCCGGTCGTGGTTTCGAGGCGCTGGGTGTGTCGCTGGTGATTCATCCGCACAACCCGCATGTGCCGACGTCCCACGCCAACGTGCGCTTCTTCATAGCCGAGAAAGAGGGTGAAGAGGCCGTGTGGTGGTTCGGTGGCGGTTTCGATCTGACGCCCTATTACGGCGTCGAGGAAGACTGTGTGCACTGGCACCGGGTCGCTGAGCGCGCCTGTGCGCCCTTCGGTGAGGATGTCTACCCGCGCTACAAGGCCTGGTGCGACAGTTACTTCCACCTCAAGCACCGCGATGAACCGCGCGGCATCGGTGGTCTGTTTTTCGATGACGTGAACCAGTGGGATTTCGACACCAGCTTCGCCTTCATTCGTGCCATCGGTGATGCGTTCATCAATGCCTATCTGCCGATCGTGCGGCGTCGCAAGGCTGCGGCCTATACCGTGCAGCAACGTGAGTTTCAGGAATTCCGACGTGGTCGCTACGTCGAGTTCAACCTGGTGTATGACCGCGGCACGTTGTTCGGTCTGCAATCGGGGGGGCGTACCGAATCGATCCTCATGTCGCTGCCGCCGCAAGTGCGCTGGGGTTATGACTGGAAAGCCGCGCCGGGCAGCGAAGAAGCGCGTCTGACTGAATACTTCCTCACAGACCGGGACTGGCTGGCCGAAAACTGAGCCGATTCACCGCCGCAAGGCGCTGCACACGCAAACAGATCAGGAACACACATGGACCAGTACGTCGTCTTCGGTAATCCCATCGGCCACAGCAAGTCGCCGTTGATTCATCGCCTGTTTGCCGAGCAAACCGGGCAAACGCTGGATTACCAGACCTCGCTGGCACCGCTGGACGATTTCACCGCGTTTGCCCAAGCGTTTTTCCAGGCCGGGCGTGGTGCCAATGTCACTGTGCCGTTCAAGGAACAAGCCTGGCGCCTCGCCGACAGCCTGACCCAACGAGCGCAGCGCGCCGGGGCGGTCAACACCCTGAGCAAGCTCGACGACGGTACTCTGCTGGGCGATAACACTGACGGTGCGGGGCTGGTACGCGATCTGACGGTCAATTGCGGGCGCAGCCTGCGTGGTCAGCGCATTCTGTTGCTGGGCGCAGGCGGTGCGGTGCGTGGCGCGCTGGAGCCCTTGCTTGCGCAACAGCCCGCTGCGTTGGTGATAGCCAATCGTACGGTCGAGAAAGCCGAGCGACTGGCGCAGGAGTTTGCCGACCTCGGGCCGGTATTCGCCAGCAGCTTCGACTGGCTTGAAGAGTCGGTGGACGTGATCATCAATGCTACCTCTGCCAGCCTGGCCGGAGAGCTGCCACCGATTGCGCCCAGCCTCATTCAGCCGGGAGCGACCTTCTGCTACGACATGATGTACAGCAACGAGCCCACTGCTTTTTGCCGTTGGGCCACCGAGCACGGCGCGGCGCAGGCGGTGGATGGTCTGGGCATGCTGGTCGAGCAGGCCGCAGAAGCCTTTCTGCTGTGGCGCGGTGTGCGTCCGGATTCAGCGCCTGTATTGGCGGAGTTGCGCAGATTGCTGGCTGCGGGTTGATCGGCTATCTGCGGACTATCGTGCCAATGCTCCGAGTTATACACAAGTCCGCTTTTGATTCTGGCCGAAGGCCGTGGGAGCGAACTTGTTCGCGAAGGCGGTATTTCAGATGATGTATTTTCGGCGATTATACCTGCCCTTTCGCGAACAAGTTCGCTCCCACGCCCTCCGGGCAGAAGCCAAATCTACGGGCTTATCGGGACCTTTGTAGAACGCAGAGCGTCGCGGCGATGAGTTACAACTCAATCCTCAAACAGAATCGGGCATTTCTCCGCCCCTTCCAGCTTGTGCAGTTCCTCGATCACTTGCGGCCTGGCATTGCGCAGGACCAGCACTCTGCCCTGGCGGCCCAGACGTCTGGCTTCCTGATGGAGCATCTCCACGCCTGAGTAATCAATGAAGTTGATCTGTTGCGCATCGATCACCACACGCAGCCCTTCTGTACGTTGCAGGCGGGTTTGCAGGTAGTGGCTGGCGCCGAAGAAGATCGATCCGCCGACCCGCAGGACCTCCTCGTCGCCCTCGCGCCATTGCTGGACGCGGGGTTGCGAGGTGCGCTTGAGGTAGAAGAACAGCGAGGCCAGTACACCGGCGTAGATCGCGGTTTGCAGCTCCAGAAGCAGAGTGGCCAGACAGGTCAGCGCCATCACGAAAAATTCGGCGCGGCTGACGCGGAACAACGCACGAATGCCTCGGCGATCCACCAGCCCCCAACAGATCAGCAGAATTGAGGCGGCCATGGCCGGGATCGGAATGTGCGATATCAACGAGGCACCGGCGACTGCGAACAATGCCACCCATAGCGCGGAAAATACCCCCGCCAACGGTGAGCGCGCACCCGCTTCGTAACTCAATGCCGCACGGGTGAAAGATCCGGCTGACAGGTAGCCGGAGAACAGCGAGCCGACCATATTCGACAGCCCCTGGGCACGCACTTCCTGATTGGCATTGAGCATCTGTTGCGAACGAGCCGACAGCGAGCGGGCAATCGACAGGCTGTTGACCAGCCCGAGCATGCCCACTGCCACGGCGGTCGGCAGCAGCTTGAGGATCAGTTCGAGGTCCAGCGGCAACGGGCTGAAGGGTGGCAGATGGCCGACGAAGGCGCTGACCACACGGACATGGCCGAACATCGCCGGCCACAGCCACACCAGCAGGCTGCTCGACACCAGTGCGATCAACAGCGTCGGCCAGCGAGGCACCAGGAGCTTGAGTCCGATACCCAGCGCCAGGGTCAACAGACCGAGCATCAGCGAAGACAGATCGACTTCACGCCAATGCTCGAGCACGGCAGTCAGGCTTTTGAGCGCGGTGGTCTGACTCGGCAGATCGATGCCCAGCAGATTGGGCATCTGCCCCAGTGCAATCACCACCGCAGCGCCCAGGGTGAAACCCAGCACCACCGAATGCGAAACGAAATTCACCAATGCACCGAAGCGCATCATCCCCAGCAACAACTGAAATACGCCGGCGATGAAGGTCAGCAGCAGGATCAACATGATGTAGTCCTGACTGGCCGGGGCGGCGAGCGGGCTGACACTGGCGTAAAGCACGATGGAAATAGCCGCAGTCGGCCCACAGATCAGGTGCCACGACGATCCCCACAGGCAGGCCACGAGGACTGGAACAATCGCAGCGTACAGACCGTATTCAGGCGGCAGCCCGGCGATCAGTGCGTAAGCGATGGATTGCGGCAGAGCCAGAATGGCGCCACTCAGGCCCACCAGTGCATCACGCCCGACGCTGACGCGATTCTGCTGCGGCAGCCAGGCGAGAAAGGGTAGAAATTTATGGCGATTGAGCCAGCGCATCGGTCCCTCGGGTGAATTGAACGTAGAGGACGCAGCGCGTCCAGAACGGCATGCCCACGCGGAGCATGGGCACGATAGTCGGACGCCTATCGTTCCTCACGCTCCAGCGTGGGCATGCCTTGTGTGACGCTGCGCGTCACAGACCTTCGCCACACAGCGCACCCAAGGCTTTACGCCTACAAATTGGCCTTCACCGCCGCCAGCCCGTCCTTGCCATCAACGGTCTGTACGCCCTCCAGCCACTTGTCCAGCACCGCCGGGTTGGCCTTGATCCAGGCCGTTGCCGCTTCGCTGTTGCTGACCTTCTTGTTGACCACCTCGGCCATGATGCTGTTTTCCATGTCCAGGGTGAAGCTCAGATTGGTCAGCAGCTTGCCGACGTTCGGGCAGGCTTGCGCATAACCCTTGCGGGTCAGGGTGAAGACCGAGCCGGTGTCGCCGAAATATTTCTCGCCGCCCTTGAGGTAGTGCATGCCCTTGATCTGCACATTCATCGGGTGCGGCGTCCAGCCGAGGAACACCACAAAGGCTTTTTTCTTCACGTTGCGATTGACCTCGGCGAGCATCGAGGTCTCGCTGGATTCCACCAGCTTCCATTTGCCCAGGTCGAATTCGTTCTTCTTGATGATCTCCTGCAGCGACAGATTGGCAGGTGCGCCGGAACCGATGCCGTAGATCTTCTTGCCGAACTTGTCAGCGAATTTGTTCAGATCGGCAAAGTCATGCACACCGGCATCCCAGACGTAATCCGGCACGGCCAGGGTGAATTCGGTGCCCTCAAGGTTTTTCGTCAGTTGTGTCACATCGCCGGTGGCCACGAACTTGTCGTAGAAGCCCTGCTGCGCCGGCATCCAGTTACCCAGAAACACATCCAGCTTGCCGTCTTTCAAGCCGCCATAGGCAATCGGCACCGCCAGGGTATCGACCTTGGGTTTGTAGCCCAGACCTTCGAGTACCACGCTGGTCATGGCGTTGGTGGCCGCAATGTCGCTCCAGCCGGGATCCGCCATCTTCACGGTGCTGCAACTGGCATCCTCTGCCTGCGCTGCAAGGCTGCCGAGGGCCATGACCGCGACCGCAACGGTTGTGGATAACTTTTTCATTGATGTACCCCTTTTGATTTTTTGGTGTGGGCAGGGTCAAGGTTGCGGATAACGTGCCTTACGCTCCAGATCGTCCAGATCAATGTGGTTGCGCATGTACTGCTGACTGGCGTCGACCAGTGGCTGGTGATCCCAACTCTTCAGCTTGCCGGTTGCCAGCGATTTGGCGACGAAGCGCCTTCTGCGCTGGCTGGCGAGCACCTGTTGGTGTATCGCCGGGATGTCCCACTTGGCCCGAGCTTCGGCCAGGAAATCATTGAACAGCTTTTCATGGGTGGGTGACTGGCTGAGGTCCTTCTGCTCTTTCGGGTCCTTCTGCACATCGAACAGCAGGCACGGGTCCTGTTCCGAATAGATGAATTTGTACGCGCCACGACGGATCATCATCAGCGGGCTGGTCGTGCCTTCAGCCATGTACTCACCGAAGACCTCATCGTGCCCGCCTTTGCATTCCAGATGCGGCATCAGCGAACGTCCGTCCAGCGGCATTCCGCTGTCCAGCGTGCCATTGGCCATTTCGACAAAGGTCGGCAGCAGGTCGGCAGTCGATACCGAAGCACTGACCCGTCCCGGCTTGAATTGCCCCGGCGCGTACACCACCAGCGGCACACGGGCGGCCATTTCGAACCAGTGCATTTTGTACCAGAGGCCCTTCTCGCCGAGCATGTCGCCGTGATCGCCGGAGAACACCACGATGGTGTCTTCCGCCAGCCCGACTTCATCGAGCGTCTGCATCAGTTTGCCGACGTTGAAGTCAATGTAGCTGCATGCGCCGAAATAGGCGCGGCGTGCATCACGAATCTTGTCGGTCGGCATGGGCTTGTCCCACAGGTCGTAGACCTTGAGCAGCCGTTGCGAATGCGGATCCAGCTCGGCCTGATTGGCGTGCGGCGGGGGCATCGGAATATCTTCGTCGGCGTACAGGTCCCAGAACGGCTTGGGAATGGTGTACGGATCATGAGGGTGAGTCATGGAAACAGTCAGGCAGAACGGCGCATCACCGTCCTGGCGCACATGGTCGTAGAGGTATTGCTGGGACTTGAATACCACCTCTTCATCGAAGTCCAGCTGGTTGGTGCGGATGCACGGACCGGCCTGCAACACCGATGACATGTTGTGATACCAGCTCGGCCGCACGTCCGGCTCGTCCCAGTTGACCGACCAGCCGTAGTCGGCAGGGTAAATGTCACTGGTCAGGCGTTCTTCGTAGCCATGCAACTGGTCCGGTCCGCAGAAATGCATCTTGCCTGCCAGGGCGGTCTTGTAGCCCAGCGTACGCAGGTAGTGGGCATAGGTCGGAATATCAGCCGGGAAGTCGGCTGCATTGTCGTACGCACCGATCCTGCTTGGCAGTTGGCCGCTGACCAGGGTGAAGCGCGACGGCGCGCACAGGGGGCTGTTGCAATACGCCGAATCGAACACTACGCCGCCGGTTGCGAGACGGCTCAGGTTCGGCATCAGAATCGGGGACCGGGCGTAAAACGGCAACATTGGCGCGGCCATTTGATCGGCCATGATGAACAGAATATTTTTGCGCTTCATGTAATCGCTGCATCCCATTGTGAAAAGTTATGCGAAAGTGCCGGGTATGAGGATGGAGTCCATACGTTTCAGGGTAAAGCCCATACACAGCAATGCCTAGGATAAGCCCAGCTAATGTTTGAATCTTTCGGCGATGTGTCACTCGACCTGCTGCGTGCATTTGAAGTCGCGGCGCGCTTGCGCAGCTTCACTGCGGCAGCTCTCGAACTCGGCACGACTCAGCCTGCGGTCAGCCAGCAGATCAAGCGTCTCGAAGAGCAACTCGCTACCCGACTGTTTGACCGCATCTACCGTGGCATCGAATTGACCGACGCCGGTGAAGTGTTATTCAGCCATGTGCAGGCCGGGCTGCAATCCATCGACAGCGGATTGATAGCGATCACCGAACAACACCAGCATGAAGTTCTGCAAGTGGCGACCGACTTCGCCTTCGCCGCCTACTGGCTGATGCCGCGTCTGCACCGCTTCCACAAGGTCAACCCGGACGTGGATGTCAGCCTGGTCACCAGCGAGCGTACCCACAGCATGTTACGCGCCGATATCGACGTGGCCGTGCTGTTCGGTGACGGGCGCTTCAAACAGGGCGAAAGCCACTGGCTGTTCAGCGAAGAGGTCTTTCCGGTGTGCAGTCCGCAATTGCTCGCCGGTCGCCAGACACCGCTGCCCAACGACGCACTGCGCGACTTTCCGCTCCTGCATCTGCGTGGCGAAAGCATCAACCACTGGTTTGACTGGGCGGGCGTATTTCGCGCGCTCGACATCCCGCAAGCCCCCGCGCCTGGTCAGTTGCGCTTCGACAACTACACCCTGCTGATCCAGGCTGCCATCGGCGGACAAGGCATCGCCATCGGCTGGCGTCACCTGGTCGACGACCTGCTCGATCAGGGCCTGCTCTGCCGCCCCATCGCCGGCGCTGCGATTTCCGGCCAGGGTTATTACGTGGTCCTGCCCCAGCGCAAACGCCGCGTGCAGATCGTTCAGCAGTTCGTGGACTGGCTGGCCAGCGAGCAGGCATTGAGCGGGGTTTCGCTGGCGGGCAGGCCATTGCCATCGATTGCGGTGTAACATCGCCGCGCTGAAAAGTGACCGCTCGGTCCATCGCAGCGCACACATCAACAAAATGGTCATGCGCAGGCTTGAACATCATCAGTGGCCTGCCCCAGGCTGCTTGAATCGAATGCTGAAAGACCAGAACAGAGGATCATCAGAAATGCCGGATCTGCTCATCGACGGTAAGACACTTCACTATTCCGATCAGGGCACGGGCCCGGTGGTATTGCTCGGTCACAGCTATCTCTGGGACAAGGCGATGTGGAGTGCACAGGTTGATACTCTGGCCAGCCAGTATCGGGTGCTCGTGCCGGATCTGTGGGGCCATGGCGATTCCAGCGGGTTTCCTGAGGGCACGCGCAATCTCGATGACCTGGCGCGGCATGCGCTGGCGCTGCTGGATCATTTGAATATCGAGCGTTGCAGCATCGTCGGGCTGTCGGTCGGCGGTATGTGGGGCGCAATCGCTGCGCTGCTCGCGCCAGAGCGCATCACCGGGCTGGTGCTGATGGACACGTATCTGGGCAAAGAGAGCGAGGCCAAGAAAGCCTACTATTTCTCGTTGCTCGACAAGCTGGAAGAAGCCGGGAGCTTTCCTGAGCCGCTGCTGGATATCGTTGTACCAATCTTCTTCCGTCCCGGGATTGATCCGCAGTCGCCTGTGTACACGTCGTTTCGTGCAGCGCTTGCCGGCATGAATGCCGAGCAGTTGCGTCAGTCCGTCGTATCACTGGGAAGGATGATTTTTGGTCGTGATGACCGCCTCGGGTTGATCGAGCAACTGAATGCCGACACCACGCTGGTGATGTGTGGCGACGCGGATATCCCCAGACCTCCCGAGGAAACCCGTGAGATGGCGAACCTGATCGGCTGCCCTTACGTGCTGGTGCCTGAGGCCGGGCATATCGCCAATCTGGAAAACCCGGCGTTTGTTTCGGGTGCGCTGATGGCGTTTCTGGCGCGGGTCAATCAGAAGCAGGGTTGATCTGAGCTGGGCCCTCAAGATCGGACGCGGAGCGTCCAGAACGGCATGCGACGCGGAGCGTCGCACGATAGTCGAGATTATCGTTCCTCACGCTCCAGCGTTGGATGCCTTGCGTGACGCTCCGCATCGCAGCACCCATCAATTCAACACACCGTCCAGAATCGCATACACAATCCCTGAACCCACGGCGATCAGCACGACGTCGGTGCCCAGGCGGCGCCATTCGTAGCCGTCATAATGTGGCAGGTATTGCAGCGAGCGGCTGTCCAGGCGTTTGCCGTAACCAGGTGGCAACGGACGGCCCTTGGCGATGTGTACGCCCGGTGGCAGTGGCTGGCCCCGGCCGATGACGTCGCGGTGTTGCTGGAAGGTCTCGCGTACCGGGCCGAAATCCTGCGGTGGGCGGTTGTCCTGATGGGCCTGTCTGCCGGGCGGGTTGGCCGGACCTTTGTCCGGACCCCTGCCATTGTCGTTGCCCGGCCCACGGTCATTGCCGCGTTGGTTATTCCCGCCGTCGTTCTGCGGACCCGGCTGCTGGGCACCACGGTTGTCGTCCGGGCCACCACCGCGTTGATCAGGTGGTGCAGCTTGCAGCAGCGGACTGGCGCTGATCATCAAGATACCCAGTCCGGTGATAAAACGGTTTGGCAGTTTCATGGTGCTTCCTCGGCTTCACGCGATGCAGCAAAAAGGGGCTCATGACGTTGGTCATGAACCCCTTGTGTCTTGCTACATAGAACCGCCGTTCAGGCTTTGATTCCTCTGTATCAGAAACTTTACCCTCAGCGGCGAGCGCTACGTACGCCCTCGGCCAGTGCCGCGCACAGCGTTAGCACGCCGTCGACGGCCTGCTCCGGCGACTCGGCGCTGGCGATCTTGTCGACGAACGCCGAGCCCACAACCACGCCGTCAGCCAGACGCGCAATCGCTGCGGCCTGCTCGGGTGTGCGGATACCGAAACCGACGCTGATCGGCAGATCGGTGTGGCGGCGCAAGCGAGCGATGGCTTCAGTGACGTGCTCGGTGGTGGCCGAGCCAGCACCGGTCACACCGGCAACCGACACGTAGTAGACGAACCCGGAACTGCGCTCCAGCACACGCGGCAGACGCGCATCGTCGGTGGTCGGCGTGGTCAGACGGATGAAGTCGATGCCGGACGCCTGCGCAGGGGTTGCCAGCTCGGCGTCGTGCTCGGGTGGCAAGTCAACGATGATCAAACCATCAACGCCTGCTTCTTTTGCCTGCGCCACGAAGGCTTCGACACCAAAGCGGTGGATCGGGTTGTAGTAACCCATCAGCACGATCGGCGTGGTCTGATCGTCGACACGGAATTCGCTGACCATCTGCAGGGTTTTCTGCAAGGTCTGGCCAGCGTCCAGAGCACGCAGGGTCGCCAGCTGAATCGCCACGCCGTCAGCCATCGGATCGGTGAACGGCATGCCCAGCTCGATTACATCGGCACCCGCAGCAGGCAGGCCCTTCAGGACTTTCAGCGAAGTGTCGTAGCCAGGGTCACCGGCGGTGATGAAGGTGACCAGCGCCGCACGACCTTCGGTTTTAAGCTGGGCGAAACGATGTTCTAGACGGCTCATACCAGCTGCTCCTGAGTGTGTTCGGCGGCGGCCATGTGGTTCATGACGGTTTGCATGTCTTTGTCACCGCGCCCGGACAGGCACACGACCATCAGGTGATCGTCGCGCAGGTTGCTCGCGCGCTTCATGGCTTCGGCCAGGGCGTGAGCGGTTTCCAGCGCCGGGATGATGCCTTCGAGCAGGCAGCACTGATGGAAAGCGTCCAGCGCTTCGTCATCGGTGATGCTGACGTACTCGACGCGCTTCACTTCGTGCAGGAATGCGTGCTCCGGGCCGATGCCCGGGTAGTCCAGGCCGGCAGAGATCGAGTGTGCATCGGTGATCTGTCCGTCGCCGTCCTGCAGCAGGTAGGTACGGTTGCCGTGCAGCACGCCCGGTACGCCGCCGTTCAGGCTGGCCGCGTGCTTGTCGGTGCTGACGCCATGACCGCCCGCTTCAACGCCGATGATTTCCACGCTGGCGTCATCCAGGAACGGATGGAACAGGCCCATGGCGTTGGAACCGCCGCCGACACAGGCGACCAGGCTGTCTGGCAGACGACCTTCCTTCTCCAGCATCTGCTCTTTGGTTTCCTTGCCGATGATGGCCTGGAAATCACGGACCATCGCCGGGTAAGGGTGCGGACCTGCAACGGTACCGATCAGGTAGAAAGTGTCGTCGACGTTGGTTACCCAGTCACGCAGCGCTTCGTTCATCGCATCTTTCAGGGTGCCGGTGCCGGAAGTGACCGGGACGATTTCAGCGCCCAGCAGCCTCATGCGGAACACGTTCGCCTGTTGGCGCTCGATGTCGGTGGCGCCCATGTAGATCACGCAAGGCAGGCCGAAACGTGCAGCAACGGTGGCAGTCGCAACGCCGTGCATACCGGCACCGGTTTCCGCGATCAGGCGTTTTTTGCCCATGCGTTTGGCCAGCAGCACCTGGCCGATGCAGTTGTTGATCTTGTGTGCGCCGGTGTGATTGAGCTCTTCACGCTTGAAGTAGATCTTCGCGCCGCCGCAGAACTCGGTCAGGCGCTCGGCGAAGTACAGCGGGTTTGGACGGCCCACGTAATCGCGCTGGAAATAGGCCATCTCTTTGATGAATTCCGGATCGATCTTGGCGGCTTCGTACTCGCGGTTGAGGTCGAGCACCAGCGGCATCAGAGTTTCAGCCACGTAGCGGCCGCCGAATGAGCCGAACAGGCCGTTGGCGTCGGGGCCGCTGCGGAAATTGGTCTGGGTCATGAAGTGCTCCAGTTGCAGTATTGGGCGAATGAGTTGAGCCGTATTGGCAATGGGTCCACTTTAACCAGCGCAAGGCCGGATGAAAACCGATAAGATCGCTGCAACCTGTCAGGAAAACTCACAGATCATGAGCCGCGACCTTCCTCCCCTCAATGCGTTGCGCGCCTTCGAAAGCACTGCCCGGTTTGGTAGTGTCAGTCAGGCGGCCGAACAGCTGAACGTGACGCATGGCGCGGTCAGTCGCCAATTGAAAGTGCTTGAAGAACACTTGGGCGTAAGCCTGTTCAGCAAGGATGGACGAGGCTTGAAACTCACAGATGCAGGTATTCGTCTACGCGATGTCAGTGGCGACGCGTTCGACCGGCTGCGCGTCGTGTGTGCAGAGCTGAGCAAGGGCAGCGCAGACGCGCCGTTCGTATTGGGTTGCTCGGGCAGCCTGCTGGCGCGCTGGTTCATCCCGCGCTTGAGCCGCCTGAATGCCGAGCTGCCGGACCTGCGTCTGCACTTGTCGGCAGGCGAAGGTGATCTTGACCCGCGTCGGCCGGGCCTTGATGCCCTGCTGATATTTGCCGAGCCGCCATGGCCGGCAGACATGCAGGTATTCGAACTGGCAAGCGAGCGAATCGGACCGGTATTGAGCCCACGCTTCGCGCGATTCGAGCGTTTGTTCGATGCGCCTGTCGAGGCGTTGCTGGAAGAATCATTGCTGCAAACCACATCGCGTCCGCAGGCGTGG
The DNA here is from genome assembly GCF_900103225.1 of Pseudomonas congelans. Classification (GTDB taxonomy): domain Bacteria; phylum Pseudomonadota; class Gammaproteobacteria; order Pseudomonadales; family Pseudomonadaceae; genus Aquipseudomonas; species Aquipseudomonas congelans. The sequence goes on from NZ_FNJH01000009.1 coordinate 152,124, forward strand.
CCAAGCTGGGCGCAACAGAACGGCATCGACCCGCAGTCATTGCGTTACGGGCAGGGTTTCGAGCATTTGTATTATTTGCTGGAGGCGGCCGTGGCGGGCCTTGGCATCGCGATTGCGCCGGAACCTCTGGTCATCGATGACCTGAAAGCCGGTCGCCTGGCTGCGCCTTGGGGATTCAGTGAAACCCCGGCGCAGCTGGCGCTTTGGGTACCCGGACGTGCGGCCGATGGACGGGCGCAGCAGCTTGCTCAGTGGTTGAAAAATGAGCTGAAGCGGTCCGGGGAACCGATCAGAAACTGATCAGTTACCGCGCTTGAACAGCATGTAGGCAGCGATCAGGCCAATGGCACCTACCGCAACGCCGGCGGTGGTCCAAGGGTGTTCCTGAGCGTAGTCACGGGTTGCCAGTGCGTTTTCGCGGGTTTTCTCTTTGACGTCTTCGTAGACATCGCTGAGCAGGCTGCGCGAGTGGCTCAGCGCGCTTTCAGCGTTGGCTTTCAGATTCTTCAGTGTCTTGCGCGACTCGTCGGTAGCGTCGGCTTTCAGGCCCTCGAGGGACTTCAGGAGGCTCTCGATTTCAGCTTCCATACTCTGCAACGAGGCTTTGCGAAGTGACGTAGTAGCCATGGTGTTTCTCCTGCAATGATGAGTGAGCGTGTTGTTTCGGACTCCGGGCTTTTTGGAAAGTGCGATGGGATTTTTGCAAAGGTCTGAACTTTTGCGCGCCTTCTCCTGACAGAAGCAGGGAGCGCGCTCTATATCGCGTCTTTTTCAGACCTCAGGAGAACTGTCATGTCGGATCATCACACGTACAAGAAAGTTGAAATCGTCGGCTCTTCCACGACCACCATCGAAGACGCCATCAACAATGCCCTGGCCGAAGCCAGCAAAAGCCTCGACCTGATGGAATGGTTTGAAGTGACCGAAACCCGCGGCCATATCGAAAACGGCAAAGTCGCGCACTTCCAGGTAACGTTGAAAGTGGGCTTCCGCATCACCAACAGCTGAGGGTGATCTGAACCTTTCGGCTGGCCGATTGCCATAACTTGCGCTACACGCAGATGTGGCCACGCGTTCGCTTTGTGAGCGTGGGGATTTCAATGGGCGCCTGTTCCAATGGCGTCTTCATTTGGCCGGACGAGAGGGATTACCCATGAAGAAGTTTTTGTTGGCTGTAGGCTTGCTGAGCATTGCAGGCACTGCCCTCGCGGCAGGCAAGCCGTGTGAAGAGTTGAAAAGTGAACTCGATGCCAGACTCCAGGCGAAGGGCGTAAATTCCTACACGCTGGAAGTGGTCGAGAAAGGCAGCGCGGCCGACAAGCAAGTCGTCGGCACCTGCGAAGGTGGTACCAAGGAAATCGTTTACAAGCGCGGTTGATTGCCAACCGGGCCCGGCTCAGGCCGGTTTGCCCGGTTAATCCCGTTTGCAGGTTCACGAACAGAATCGCCCCGGACTGTCATCCAGTCCGGGGCGATTTTGTTTGTGGCTGGTTTTTTCCGATTCGGAAAATCGCTTAGCCGTGTGCGACCTGCGCGAGGATCTCGTATGAGCGCAGTCGATCCTCGTGCTCGTACATGTCACAGGTGAAGATCAACTCATCAGCGTCGGTCTGCTCAAGCAGCACATCCAGTTTGGCGCGGATCTTGTCCGGGCCACCCACCATCGCCAGCCCCAGGAAGCTTGCTACCGCCTCACGCTCGTGTGGCAGCCACAGGCCGTCCATTGATTCGACAGGCGGGCGCTGCATCAGGCTGTGCCCACGCATCAGCGCCAGAATGCGCTGGTAGACCGAGGTCGCCAGGTATTCGGCATGTTCGTCCGTGTCTGCCGCCGACAGGGGCACGCCAAGCATCACGTAAGGCTTGTCGAGCACCTCGGAAGGCTGGAAGTGATTGCGATACACGCGAATCGCCTCGTGCATGTAACGCGGTGCAAAGTGCGATGCGAAGGCATACGGCAAGCCGCGCATGCCTGCCAGCTGGGCGCTGAACAGGCTCGAACCCAGCAGCCAGATCGGCACGTTGGTGTTTGAACCGGGTACGGCGATCACTTTTTGATCAGGCGTGCGCGGGCCCAGGTATTCCATCAGTTCGGTGACATCATCCGGAAAGTCATCGGCGCTGCCGGAGCGCTCGCGGCGCAAGGCTCGCGCAGTCATCTGGTCGGAACCCGGTGCGCGGCCCAGCCCCAGGTCGATGCGACCGGGATACAGGCTGGCCAGCGTGCCGAACTGCTCGGCAATCACCAGCGGCGCGTGGTTGGGCAGCATGATCCCGCCCGACCCGATACGAATGGTCGACGTACCGCCTGCCAGGTACGCGAGCAGCACCGAGGTCGCTGAACTGGCGATGCCGTCCATGTTGTGGTGTTCGGCCACCCAGAAGCGGTTGTAACCCAGCTTTTCGACATGCTGGGCAAGGTTCAGCGAGTTGCGCAGGGATTCGGCGGGCCCTTTGTCGTGGCGCACCGGCACCAGATCAAGGGTGGAAATTTTTACATCTGCCAGACGTTTCATAGGCCGGGGTAGCTCCTCGAATTGTGATGGGCCGGCTGCTGGAGCTGCCCACGATGAAACAGCAGTGCGGGCGCAAGTCCGGCTTTTCAATGGGGCAGTGTAGAAAAACCTACTGAAATGGTAGGTCTTTCCGACGGTTGAACTTTCCAGAGCCGTCTATCCTCAGAATGCTGTAACAGCAACGATCCAAATTCATTCCAAAAGGAGCCACCATGAGCATCGTCAAGAAAGCATCCGCCCACTGGGAAGGTGATCTGAAAAGCGGTATCGGCAGCATCTCCACGGAAACCGGCGTGTTGCGCGAAGCACCTTACGGCTTCAAGGCCCGTTTTGAGGGCGGCAAGGGCACCAACCCTGAAGAATTGATCGGCGCAGCCCATGCAGGCTGTTTCTCGATGGCACTGTCCATGATTCTGGGCGGTGCAGGCCTGACTGCTGAAAGCATCGATACTCAGGCTGAGGTGTCTCTGGATCAGGTAGAAGGCGGTTTCGCGATCAGCGCTGTGCATTTGACCCTCAAGGCCAAAGTGCCAGGCGCGACCCAAGAGAAGTTCGACGAGTTGACCAAGCAGGCCAAAGAAGGCTGCCCGGTTTCCAAGGTACTGAACGCCAAGATCACCCTGGACGCTACATTGCTGAGCTGATTCACAGCCAGCCTTGCGGGGGCGCCTTGTGCGCTCCTGTATCTGCTGTATAAAGCTGGCTTGCTTCATCGGTCATGCGTTGGTTGACGCATGGTTTGATTATGATCAGGAGTCGAGCATGAAACGTTTTATTCTGGCAGCGACCTGCACCCTGCTGGCCACCAGCGCCCTGGCGGCACCTAAATCCTGCGAAGAACTCAAGGCTGAAATCGAAGCCAAGATCCAGGCCAATAACGTCACGTCCTACACGCTGGAAATCGTGAGCAACGAAGAAGCCACCGATCCGAGCATGATCGTCGGCAGTTGCGACAACGGTACGAAAAAGATCATCTATCAGCTCAACGGCCGCTGATCAGATGCAGTGCACCCCGCCCTCTTCTTCCTCCTCGGCCACTACCTTGCGCTGTGCATCGTAAAGCCAGGCGTCGACACTGTTCGCCAGTGAGCGTACCTCCAGCACATAACGCTGCCCTGCGGCGAAGTGGTCGTAACGAACACTGACGTAACAAGTGATCTCGGTGTACTCGTCGCCGATCATCCCCATACCGCCCGATCGGTACTCGTAGTCGTAACGCACCTGCAACTCATGGCTGCCCGGCGTGACCTGAAAGTAGCGCCCGTCGTAAGTGTTCTTGCCATCGAGCTTGTCGCCCATGATTAACTGACCGGTGATGGTACGCATGTCGACCCACGCCATGTCCGGGTTGACGGCGGGCAAGGGGCCGGCGCATCCGGTGAGGGTGGCTAGAGTGAATGTCGTTATCAGTATCAGAAGACGGTTTGGCACCGAGGTGTACCTCTGTTTAAAAAGGTTTAGTGGCAACCGTTGACATGACCTGCTGTTGGCCATTCATCCAGTCTGCAGAAACTGCGCAGCGTGTTTCGGTCAAGCGTTGGATAACGGCAAAATCGCTTCTCAGGTTTCGTGAAAAGATTGGCTCATGATGAGCAATTCGATTTCGAAGCAATCGGATTTGTTCGAGATCAGCCGCGATCTTTGCTCGGTGGGCAGATACAGTGAAGCACTTTTCAAGGTTTGGAAAAAAGCGGTATAGATAAGGAGCCCAGATACGGCCTTCAAACCGTTTTGTGAACATCTTTTCCCAAAAGACGAATTTCAACTCCGCGATAACGGCGCCGGTTGTGCCACATTTCTGTCTGGCTCTTGCAAGCTCTTGTTTTGGCTTGAAAACCGGGCCTGTAACATTGGGCAAGCTCTGCTCGAAGCCGGGACTCCAAGGCCACTCGGGACCGTAAACCGAAGCGATTGCTTCTGCAACACCGTTACGAACAATCACCTCGCACAGGTGTAGCGGTGTAAGGAACGCTGCAGAGACGAGGGCGTTCCAGGCATACAAAGTGATGGCCTCATCAAGACCCCGGCCCACAGCGCGCGCTGCGTTTTCATACGTCGAAATCCGGGCAGAGGAAATGGATAATCTGATTGCCTTTGCGACCTCTAAAGCTGACATTGACGACAACTGCAAATCTCCCTATAGTCTGCCCACTTGCCGAGGGCCTAGCTGGCTTATGCCTCCCCCCACGGACAGATGATATAGCAATACCTAAAGCCCACCTGCACGGTGGGTTTTCTGTTTGTGTCTAATGGAAATAGCTTTTTACACGGGCGCACAGCTTGATACGTTCCAGCTCGTCCGTGGTTGAGTCTCTATACCCTTCAATCCTCATAACAGTTGCACATCCCCACTCCCCTCCTGCATAACATCACCGTACCCAAGCCAACAAAGCCCTTCCCTTCATGGCCACATTCTACCTGCCACGCCTTCGCTACCTGCATCTGCTGGCGCTGACGGCCGTCATGCTGCTCGCCGGCTGCTCCAGCGTTTCCTACTACGGCCAGCTCGCGCAGGGCCAGTGGCAGTTGCTGCAGGCGCGCGAGCCGGTGGAGAAGATCGTGGCTGACCCGACCCGGGATGCAGGTTTGCGCGAGCATCTAGCCCGGTCGCAGTTGGCGCGGGCGTTTGCCAGCGAGCATTTGCATCTGCCGGACAACAAGAGTTACCGCCTGTATGCGGACCTGGGCCGCCCTTATGTGGTGTGGAATGTGTTCGCGACGGATGAGTTCTCGCTGGAGCCGGTCACGCATTGTTTTCCGATTGCCGGGTGTGTGGCGTATCGCGGTTATTACAGCCCTGGCGGGGCGCGTGGCGAGGCGGCGTTGCAGCGCCAGGCGGGCAAGGATGTGTATGTGAGTGGCGTGGAAGCCTATTCGACGCTGGGTTGGTTCAATGATCCGATTCTCAGTTCGATGATGGGTTGGGGTGACGAGCGTCTGGCGACGCTGATTTTCCATGAGTTGGCGCATCAGCGTTTTTATGTGAAGGACGACACGGAGTTCAACGAGTCCTACGCCAGTTTCGTCGAGCAGGAAGGTACGCGGCAATGGCGTGCAGCGCGGGGATTACCGCCGGAGAGTGTTTCGCAGTCTGCGCGGCGTGATCAGTTTACCCGGTTGGTACTCGATACCCGGGAGCGACTCAAGGCGCTTTATCGTCAGCCGCTGTCGGCCGAGGAGATGCGCACACGCAAGGCTGAAGCGTTCGAGCGGATGCGCCGTGACTACCGCGCGTTGCGGGATGAACAGTGGGCCGGCGACAAGCGTTTCGATGCCTGGATCAACAGCCCGATGAACAACGCCAAACTGCTGCCTTTTGGTCTTTACGATCAGTGGGTGCCAGCGTTCGAGGCTTTATTCAGGCAGGTAAATGGCGACTGGCAGGCTTTTTATCGAGCTGTGGAAAAGTTGGGCGCCATGCCCGCCGAGTCGCGCAAGGCGGCGCTGCGGGCGTTGATGCCGTGAAGCCCTGTGGGAGCGAGCTTGCTCGCGAAGAGGTCGGTACAGCGCCCACATAAAGGGCGTTTGAACCGCGGTCTTCGCGAACAAGCGAAGCGTCGCCCGGTTCGCTCCTCCGGCCTTCAATCAGAATCGAAGGCCGATTGAGTGTAGAGCGCAGGAATGAGAGCGGGCCTCAGGCCTTATCAAACCCCTCCGCCAGGTGCTGATCCTTGAGCTTCACGTAATTGGTCGCGCTGTACGGGAAGAAGGCGATTTCCTTTTCGGTGAGGGCGCGCACCTGTTTAACCGGGCGACCGACGTACAGAAAGCCGCTTTCCAGCACTTTGCCTGGCGGCACCAGACTGCCTGCGCCGATGATGACTTCGTCTTCGACAACCGCGCCATCCATGATGGTCGTGCCCATGCCGATCAGGATGCGGTTGCCGATTGTGCAGCCGTGCAGCATGGCCTTGTGTCCGATGGTCACTTCATCGCCGATCAGCAGTGGAAAACCGTCCGGGTTGAAGGGACCGGCGTGGGTGATGTGCAGCACGCTGCCGTCCTGCACGCTGGTGCGGGCGCCGATGCGGATGCGGTGCATGTCGCCGCGTACCACGGTCAGCGGCCAGACGGAGCTGTCGGCGCCGATTTCGACGTCACCGATAACCACCGCTGAATGATCGACAAAGGCCCGTTCGCCGAGGGCCGGGGTGTGCTCCTGAAACTTGCGAATGGCCACGATAGGCTCCTTCTTTGGCAGTGATAGGCGTGTAGAGCGGGTTTGGTTGCTGCGGTCGGCGTCGATTGTAATTAAGATGGCCGAGTGTTTCTTCAAGGCAAGGTGCAAAACCGTGAGCGCGAACAACCCTCTTCTGCAATCGTACGACCTGCCACCCTTTTCGGCGATTCGTGCCGAGCATGTCAAACCTGCTATCGAACAGATCCTGGCGGATAACCGTGCCGCGATTGCCGACATCCTCGCCAAACAGGGTTCGACACCGACCTGGGCCGGGCTGGTACTGACCATGGACGAGCTGAACGACCGCCTGGGCGCTGCCTGGAGCCCCGTCAGCCACCTCAATGCCGTGTGCAACAGCGCCGAGCTGCGCGAAGCGTATGAATCATGCCTGCCGGCCTTGAGCGCCTACTCCACCGAGATGGGCCAGAACCGTGCGCTGTTCCAGGCCTATGAAGCCTTGGCCAATGGCCCGGAAGCTGCCAGCTTCGACGTTGGCCAGAAGACCATTCTGGAGCAGTCGCTGCGCGACTTCCGTCTGTCAGGTATCGATCTGCCGCCAGAGCAGCAGAAGCGTTACGCCGAAGTGCAGAGCAAACTGTCGGAGCTGGGCAGCCAGTTTTCCAATCAGTTGCTCGATGCCACTCAGGCCTGGACCAAGCTGGTCGCCGATGAGTCCGCCCTCGCCGGCCTGACCGATTCTGCCAAACAGCAGATGGCCGCCGCCGCCAAGGCCAAGGATCTGGAAGGCTATCTGATCACGCTGGAATTCCCTAGCTACTACGCGGTGATGACTTACGCCGAAGACCGTGCACTGCGCGAGGAAGTCTATGCGGCATACGCCACCCGCGCGTCGAATCAAGGCCCGAACGCGGGCAAGAACGACAACACGCCGGTCATGGAGCAGATCCTCGACCTGCGTCAGGAACTCGCGCAACTGCTCGGCTATGCAAACTACGCTGAGTTGAGCCTGGCGACCAAGATGGCCGAGTCCAGCGATCAGGTGCTGAGCTTCCTGCGTGACCTGGCCAAACGCAGCAAGCCTTTTGCTGCCCAGGACCTGGAGCAGCTCAAGGCTTATGCCGCTGAACAGGGCTGCCCGGATCTGCAAAGCTGGGACAGCGGTTTCTACGGCGAGAAGTTGCGCGAGCAGCGCTACAGCGTTTCCCAGGAAATCCTGCGTGCCTACTTCCCTGTCGATAAGGTGCTCGGCGGCCTGTTCACCATCGTTCAGCGCCTGTACGGCATCGAGATTGCCGAGCAGAAAGGCTTCGACACCTGGCACCCCGACGTTCGTCTGTTCGAGATCAAGGAAAACGGCCAGCACGTCGGGCGTTTCTTCTTCGACCTGTATGCCCGCGCCAACAAGCGTGGTGGTGCCTGGATGGACGGCGCGCGCGATCGTCGCCGTACGGCGCAAGGCACCTTGCAAAGCCCGGTGGCCAATCTGGTGTGCAACTTCACACCCGCTGTCGCGGGCAAGCCTGCGCTGCTGACCCACGACGAAGTCACCACGCTGTTCCACGAATTCGGCCATGGCCTGCATCACCTGCTGACCCGCGTCGAGCATGCCGGTGTATCCGGTATCAATGGCGTGGCCTGGGACGCCGTCGAGTTGCCAAGCCAGTTCATGGAAAACTGGTGCTGGGAGCCTGAAGGCCTGGCGCTGATCTCCGGTCATTACGAAACCGGCGAGCCACTGCCGCAGGACCTGCTGGAGAAGATGCTTGCTGCCAAGAACTTCCAGTCCGGCCTGATGATGGTGCGTCAGCTGGAGTTCTCGCTGTTCGATTTCGAACTGCATGCCACGCATGGCGACGGCCGCAGCGTGCTGGACGTGCTGGAAGGTATTCGCGACGAAGTGTCAGTGATGCGTCCACCCGCCTATAACCGCTTCCCGAACAGCTTCGCGCACATCTTCGCAGGCGGTTACGCAGCCGGTTATTACAGCTACAAGTGGGCCGAGGTGCTGTCTGCCGATGCGTTCTCGAAATTCGAGGAAGACGGTGTGCTCAACGCTGAAACCGGACGCGCCTTCCGCGAAGCCATTCTGGCGCGTGGCGGTTCGCAGGCACCGATGGTGCTGTTCGTCGACTTCCGCGGACGCGAGCCTTCGATTGACGCACTCTTGCGCCACAGTGGCTTGAGTGAGGACGCGGCAGCATGACCGATACACCGGTAATCATTACCAAGAAACGCTTCATCGCCGGGGCGGTTTGCCCGGCGTGCAGCGAGCCTGACAAACTGATGATGTGGAACGAAAACGACGTGCCGCATCGCGAGTGCGTGAGTTGCGGCTACAGCGACACGCTCAACGAGCAGGGTATTTCGATACCGAAGGAGCTGGGTACGCGGGTCAACAAGGTGGCGGTCAAGCCGGCAGACCCGAAAGTACAGGGTGTGCAGTTCTTTCCGAACCCGAAGTTGAAGAAGCCGGTTGATCTGGAGTGACGTGATCGGCCGGTGCTGAACATGAAAGGTTCGCTCGTTTGAGCGAACCTTTTTTATTGTCCGCCGTGCCTCAGGCCATCAACGGCAGAATTACCAGTCGGCCAGCTCAGACACTTTCTTCCTGAAGGCCAGCGCCAGCACCGTCAGCACTTCCTCATCCCTGCCCAGTTCGCCGCGAATCTTGTGGTTCCCCTGCGGGTGCAGCCTGACCCAGGCGTGTTCTTGCAGGTCATCGTTTTCATAAAATTCAATGGCTATCTCAGGGTGGTCATGTTCCTCAATGTCTTCAGCCCACAACCGAATCTCATATTTGGCCATCACCCACCCCGTTGTCAGGTAAATGCGCCAGTACCCGATAGCCGAGTTGGCGTTTCGCTACACTAGGCCTGAAGAAAAAGGGCGTCTACTGGCAGAAGTAACAGGTGGTTTTTTGTACAGGGCGGAGACATAAGACGGCGAGTCGTAGCAACGCTGTGAGGGAAGCAGGGACAAGTGGTGAACAGCACTTGTCCCTGGCTGGCAAAACGTCAGTCTGCCGTTTGCAGCCTGCGCTTCTCGGCCAGACGACTTCTGCCGTACAGCACAGCAATGGCGATCAGGGCGATGGCCTGTGCGCTGAGCGAGTACAGGTCGGCATGAATGCCCAGCCAGTCGAACTCGAAGAACGGCACCGGCCTTGTGCCGAATATGCCCGCCTCCTGCAGCGCCTTGACGCCGTGACCGGCAAACACCACTGACAGTGCGCAGAGCAGTGCAGCGTTGATGCCGAAGAACAGCGACAGCGGCAGCTTCGCCGAACCGCGCAGGATGACCCACGCCAGGCCCACGAGCAGCACCAGCGCCGTGGCGCCACCCGCCAGCACGGCATCGTGTCCGGCAGGTCCTGCCTGCAGCCATAGGGTTTCGTAGAACAGAATGACTTCGAACAGCTCGCGATAGACCGAGAAGAACGCCAGCACTGCGAAGCCGAAACGACCGCCGCCGCCGACCAGACTGCTTTTCACATAGTCCTGCCAGGCAGCGGCGTGACGACGGTCGTGCATCCACACCCCGAGCCAGAGTACCATCACACTGGCGAACAACGCGGTGGCGCCTTCCAGCAGTTCACGCTGTGCGCCGCTGACGTCGATGACATACGCAGCGAGCGCCCAGGTGGCCAACCCGGCCAGCAGCGCCAGACCCCAGCCAATATTGACGCTACGCACGGCAGACTGCTGGCCGGTGTTGCGCAGAAACGCCAGAATCGCCGCCAGTACCAGAATCGCTTCCAGCCCTTCACGCAGCAGGATCAGCAGGCCCGAAATATAGCTCAGCGACAGGCTCAGGCCGTCGCTGCCCAACAGCTCCGCCGACTCTTTGAGCTTGCCTTTGGCTGCTTCCAGCTTCTGCGCAACCTGAGGTAACGGCATGCTGTCCTGCAAGGACTGCCGGTAAGCCATCAGGCTCTTTTCCGTGTCCTTGCGCACATTGGCGTCGACGTTATCCAGCGAGCTTTCGACCAGTTCGAAACCCTCCAGATACGCCGCGACCGACAAATCATAGGCCTGCTCACGGTCACCGGCCTTGTAGGCCGCCAGGCTCTTGTCCAGCGTTACACTGGTGTAATCCAGCAGTTGCGCCGGGCCGCGCTGCACCTGAGGTGGCTGCGCACGCTGGGCCCGGAAGGTGGCGGTAGCGTCCGGACCTTCGGCAGCCTGGATTTCGGCCGGTGTCTGGCGAGCCAGATCGGCGAGGTTGAAGGTCTTGGCTGGCTGGGCGACAGGTTGCGCGCTGAAGCTGGCGATATAGGTCGCGATGTCCCAGCGCTGGCGATCGTCCAGCTGGTCGGCGAACGCGGGCATATCGGTGCCGGCAATACCGAGCCCGGTCGCGTTGTAGAGGTCGTAGAGACTCAGGCGATCCAGCCGCGCGGTATCCCGCAGGTTCGAGGGTGGCGGTTCCAGGCCGATACCTGCCGGTCCATCCCCTGCACCGCTGTCGCCATGGCACACCGAGCAATGCTGGGCGTACAAGGGCGCGCCACGGGCGGGGTCCGGCGTAATGGCCGGTGCCTGACTGACCTCGTAGGCAAGCGCGAGCTTCGCACTCAACTGCCGCGCCTGACGAGTGACTTGCGCAGCGTCCTGTCGACCCGCCACAGCGCTTTTCAGCTGGGTTACCGCCTGCTCCAGAGCATCACGCTCGGCGCGCTGCGGCAAGGCGACAACGAGGCCCTGCAACGCAGCCAGGTTATCGACCTGCTGCTGATACTTGGCGGTGTCCACAACCTTGCCATCCGCCACGGTCGCCGGGTAATCGGCCCCCAGGTAATCCAGCAGATGCACCGCCTGTGCTGCACCCTCGACAGGGTCAGCCAGTGCAATGCAGCTGCCCAGCGCCATGAGCGGCAACAGTAACCAGGCAAGAAAACGAGAATGGACGGGCATTACAGAATCTCGACGGGAATGCGAAGCGTTGCATTGTTAACGCCGCAACGGCACTACTCAATAGTCGAGGTCCATTTTTGTTACAGAATCTTACATTCAACCATCAGTCGCCCTGAGCAAAAGGGATATCTGCTCAGGGCTCTAGACCTGGACGATTCAGGCCGTACCGCGATGCAACGTCGCGAGGAAACCTGCTGCGCCCACAAACAGGCTGGCGAAGGTGCGGTTCATGCGACGCTGCTGGCGAGGCGTCTTGAGCAGGCGCAGCACCTTGGATGCCAGCCCGGTGTAGCCTGCCATCACGATCAGATCGACCACCACCATGGTCGCCGCGATGATCGCGTACTGGATGAGCAGCGGAGCGGTCGGGTCGATGAACTGTGGCAGGATCGCCAGAATGAAGATCAGCGCCTTGGGGTTGCTGATATTCACCAGAAAACCACGCAATACCAGCGTCATCGGTTTGCCCACAGGGCGCACGGCAGATTCGTCGGCCAGGTCGGCTGGCAAGGCGCGCCATTGCTTGATGCCCAGATAGACCAGATACGCCACGCCGAACCACTTGATCAGCGTGAACGCCATATCGGAGGCTGCGAGCACGGCACCAAGACCTGCCGCGACAATCGCGATCTGTGCCACCAACGCAATCTGCAAGCCCAGCGCATTCCAGTAGCCACGCAAGAAGCCGTATTGCAGGCCGCAGGACATCGAGGCGATGGCGCCTGCGCCGGGGGAAAGACTGATGATCCAGCAGGCCGCAAAAAAGCCCAGCCACGTTTCAAGCGCCATCGTGCACCTCATGGAAAGTCGAATGCGCAATAAATTAGGGCTTAATGCTTTGCAAAGCTAACGATTTCTAGGGTCTTTACGAAACGTCGGCGAGCGAAGGTCAGGCAAGGCAAAAACAGGCGAGGAACGGCCGGGGTCGCGTTCGACTCTACGTGTTGTAAATGAGCATTCCGATTGGACTCGCATCCGAGCCTGTTTTTAACGCAGCATCACCGGCGCAGCCACTTTTCGTACAGACCCTAATCCTGCTCATCCGGCTGCTTTGCGACCACCATCTGCGGAAACAGATCGCTGCCACGCCAGCGGCGTACTGACTTCTGGAAAAACTGGCTGTTGGGCACCTGGACCAGCGCGCCACCGGCTTCCGGGGTCTCGATCAGGGTGGTGAACATCAGGTTGATGGCGACCACCCGCCCCTTCACGCCCGGCTTGTCCAGCGTATCGACCAGCTCGACCATGTCACCGATGCGGAACGGGCCGATGGTGAAGATCAGAATGGCGCAGAGCAGGTTCGACAGCACGCTCCACATTGCGAAGAACGCCACCGCCGCGACGGCGACGAAGCCGGACAGAGCGGTCCACAGCACTGTGGCCGAAACCCCGAGTCGGCCCAGCACGAGGACAAAGGCGCTGCCCATGATGAACCAGCGCAAGCCGCCGCGAACCGGCACCAGCAATTCTGGCGGCAACGGATAACGCTCGCCCAGACCGGTCAGAAAACCACCCACGATGCGTTGCAGTACGTAACCGGCCAGCAGGATCAGCAGAATCTGCGCCCCTACCAGCAGCGGTTCAAGCCAGTACGCGGATACCGGCAAGCCCAACATGTCCATCACTTGCCTGCCTCGATCACGACAATGCTTCCAGTTCGGCCTGCATTGACTCCAGCAGTTCCAAAGCTTGCATCCAGGCGTCTTCCAGCTCGGACTCACGCACTTTCAGCTTCGCCTGGTCGGCCAGCAGATCGCGCAGCTTGTCCTTGTTGGCAGCCTCGTAGTTGGTGCTGTCGGCCAGCGCTTCTTCGACCTTGGCGAGTTTTTCATTCACCAGCCCGAGATCACGCTCCAGCTTGTCGGCTTCACGCTTGTGCGGCGCCAGTTGCTGACGCAAGGCCGCCGCCTGCTGGCGCTGGGCTTTCTTGTCGGTCTTGTCGGCGTTGACGGGCGTGTTGCTGACCGGCGCGTTGCGCAGCCGGTAGTCAGCCAGCCAGCGCGTGTAGTCATCCAGATCGCCATCGAACTCCTGTACGCGGCCGTCGGCCACCAGCAGGAAGTCATCGGTCGTGCTTTTGAGCAAGTGCCGATCGTGAGACACCACCAGAACCGCGCCACCGAACTCCTGCAAGGCCATGGTCAGCGCCAGGCGCATTTCCAGATCCAGGTGGTTGGTCGGTTCATCGAGCAGCAACAGGTTGGGCTTTTCCCAGGCGATCAGTGCCAGCGCCAGACGGGCTTTCTCGCCACCGGAAAAATTCAGTACCGGTTCATCCAGACGCGCGCCACGGAAGTCGAAGCCACCAAGGAAATCGCGCAGTGTCTGTTCACGCTCGGTCGGTGCCAGGCGCTGCAAGTGCAGCAACGGTGTCGCCTTGGCGTCCAGTGAGTCGAGCTGATGCTGGGCAAAGTAGCCCACGGTGAGGTTTTCGCCACGCACCAGCCGACCGCTTTGCGGCTCAAGCTCGCCGGCGAGGTTTTTGATCAGCGTCGACTTGCCTGCGCCGTTCGGACCCAGCAGGCCGATGCGTGCGCCCGGCGTGAGTTGCAGCTTGACCTTCTCGAGGATGGTCTTGTCGCCGTAACCCAGGCGCGCGTCGGACAGGTCCAGCAATGGGCTGGAGATCTTGTCGGATTCACGGAAAACGAAATTGAACGGAGAGTCGACGTGCGCGGCCGACAGCTCTTCCATGCGCTCCAGCGCCTTGATCCGGCTCTGTGCCTGACGGGCCTTGGTGGCCTGGGCCTTGAAGCGCGCGATGTACTTTTCCATGTGCGCACGTTGCGCCTGCTGCTTCTCGTAGGCCTGTTGCTGCTGGGCCAGACGTTCGGCACGGGCCCGCTCGAAGGCGCTGTAGCCGCCGCGATAGAGGGTGATCTTGCGTTGCTCGACGTGGGCGATGTGATCGACCACGGCATCCAGAAAATCCCGGTCGTGGGAAATCAGCAGCAAGGTGCCGGGGTAACTCTTGAGCCAGTCTTCAAGCCACAGAATGGCGTCGAGGTCCAAGTGGTTGGTCGGTTCGTCGAGCAGCAGCAGGTCCGAGGGGCACATCAATGCCTGCGCCAGGTTCAGGCGCATACGCCAGCCACCGGAGAAACTGCCGACCTGACGCTCCATCTGCTCGTTGGTGAAGCCAAGCCCGGCCAGCAGCTTGCGAGCGCGTGCGTCGGCGGTATAACCGTCGGCGCTGTCGAGCTCCGAATGCAGACGTGCCTGGGCGGCACCGTCCTGCGCCGCTTCGGCCTCGGCCAGCGAGTGCTGTACTTCCCGCAGGCGCTCGTCGCCATCGAGCACGTAATCCACGGCCAGGCGTTCGAGCGTGTCGACCTCCTGGCGCATGTGCGCGATACGCCAGTCGGCGGGCAGCAGGCAGTCGCCGGCATCCGGCGTCAGCTCTCCACGCAGCAGGGCAAACAGGCTGGATTTACCGGCGCCATTGGCACCGATCAGACCGGCTTTATGGCCGGCGTGCAGAGTCAGCTCGGCGTCTTCTAGCAGACGTTGCGGACCACGCTGTAAGGTAAGGCTTTGAAGTCGAATCATAATGGCGGCGGAGTCTACCAGCTTCGTCCTGAACAGGTGGATCACTATGCCTTCAGCGCTCTGGAGTTTCACCCTCGATTTCTACGCCCGTCCGGGTGTGGAACAGGCTTGTCTGACGCTGCAAGCCAACGGGGCCAACGTGTGCATGGTGCTTTGCGGGGTGTGGCTGGGCACGCGCGACGTGGCGTGCGACGCTCAGCGAGTGGCGCAAATAAAGCAGTTGGCGACACCCTGGCATGACGATGTGGTGCGTCCGCTGCGGGATTTGCGTAACCAGTGGCGCAATGCGGCGCTTGAAGATGCGTTGCTGACCCCATTACGGATGAAGGTCAAGGCGCTGGAACTGGAGGCCGAACAAGGCCTGGTGCTGAAACTCGAGGCACTCACCGGGGACTGGCCGGCGGGTGAGGCGCGGAATGCAGAGGAGTGGCTGCTCGAGCTTGCCGAAGGAGACGCAGAAAAAAACCGCGATGCGCTGGATGTGCTGCGCATCGCGGTTGGACTTGCCGTCGACCAGACTTAGGAAGCGCTGGTTGGCGTTGCGCCGTTGGCAGGTGTTGCCGGTGCGGCGGCTGGTGCAGCAGGTGCAGGCGTCGTCGGCTTGGCTGCGGCAGCAGGCGCTGGCGTGGCCGGTTTTGCGGCGGCCGGCTTCGCGACTGGCTTCGCTGCAGGTTTGGCGACTGGCTTGGCCGCTGCTTTCACAGGTGCCTTGGCAGGCGCTTTGGCCGGTGCCTTGACGGGCGCTTTCACAGGCGCTTTCGCCGCAGGTTTGGCGGCCGCTGCTTTTGCTGCTGCAGGTTTGGCAGCACTGCTGGCGGTGGTCTTGGCAGCCGGCGCCTTGGTGGCGGCAGGCTTGGCCGAAGCCGGTTTGGCAGCAGTTGTCTTGGCTGCGACAGGTTTGGCTGCTGCAGTCGCACGGGCGGCAGGTTTGGCGGCGGCTTTCACCGGGGCCTTGGCAACAGCAGTTTTGACGGCTGGCTTGGCAACCGCGGAAGGCTTGGCTGCGGCTGCTTTAACCGGCGCTTTTGCTGCGGTTTTTGCAGGAGCTTTGGCAGCAGGTGTCTTGCCAGCAGGTGCCTTGGCGACGGCTTTAGGCGCGGCAGGCTTGGCATCGCGAGTGGTCAGGATCTTGCCGACTGCCTCTTTCACGCGACCGATACCCTGGGCCAGTTTCAGGCTTTCCTGGGCATCACGCTTGAGGTGCAGGATGTAAGTGCGAGTTTCGGTCTGGCGATCCTTGAGAGCGTCCAGCAACTCTTCCAGCTCGGACACAGCACCTTTGGCCTTGGCCTGCGCCTTGGATTTTCCGGCGGTGGCAGCATCCTGCAGTTTGATGCGGGAGTTATGCAGTTTTTCCTGCGCCTTGCCGCGTTGTTTCTCAAGCTTGGCGAGCAGTTTCTCGGCATCAGCCAAGGCTTGGGAGCAGGCGTCTTCCAGATGTTCAAGCAAGCTGCCCGATAATTGTTGGAGCAAATGCAACGGAGTATTTACTGGCTTCTTTTTGGCCGACATGACTTACCTCCTGGGTGACGAAATTGCGGCTCATACTAGGCTTCTGCGCGCATCGCCGCTAGGGCATCTTGACAGCATCCTTGGGGCGCTGTTGCATACTGACGGAAATGATTGCTCGGCACGATGCAAAGGCATTGTGAAATTCACGTCACAAGACTCGTCACTACTCGCGCTGGCGCTGGCATAATCGCTGCCTTCCCAGGCCGGAGAGCATTAATGTCGCGCTACCTGTTAACGTCGTTGTTCCTCTTGCTACCCCTGGCTCAGGCCGCCGAGGCGCCGTCTGTGTCCAATGACGGCCACGATCTCGCTTACAGCCTGGGTGCAAGCCTTGGCGAGCGGTTGCATCAGGAAGTTCCTGACCTGGACCTCAAGGCACTGGTAGAAGGCTTGCAGCAGGCTTATCAGGGCAAGCCTCTGGCGCTCAAGCAGGACCGCATCGACCAGATTCTGCGCGAGCATGACGCCGCTATCGCTCAGGCCGAGACCGCCGGTACGGATGCGCCGACCGAGGCGGCCCTCAAGGCCGAGCGCACGTTCATGGACAGCGAGAAGGCCAAACCGGGGGTGAAGGTGCTGGCTGACGGGATTCTCATGACCGAACTGACCGCGGGCACCGGCCCCAAGCCTGATGCCAATGGCCGGGTTGAAGTGCGTTACGTGGGTCGTTTGCCGGACGGTACGATCTTCGATCAGAGCACCCAGCCCCAGTGGTTCAGGCTCGACAGTGTGATCAGCGGCTGGACCAGTGCACTGCAGAACATGCCTACCGGCGCGAAGTGGCGGCTGGTGATCCCCTCTGATCAAGCCTATGGCGCCGAGGGCGCTGGCGATCTGATCGATCCGTTTACACCGCTGGTATTTGAAATCGAGCTGGTTGCGGTTTCACAGTAAGCGAACGTAAAACCGGAATTCAGAAATGCGAAAGGGTGCAATGAGCACCCTTGGCGTGTAGCGCTTGCACCGACACGGTCACACCTGAGCGGCGACCTGTTCCTTGTGCGAGTTGTGCAGCACTTCGATCAGGCAGTCTTCCAGCTCGAAACGCTCGTGCAGCAATTGCCCCAGCTGGTTGAATTCCCGGGCCACCACCGCCGCATCCGAGCAATCGCCCTTGTCGCAGCGATCGTTGAACGTCAGCGCAAACTTGGTGATGACGTCGAGACGCGGATAGATCGTGTCTGCCAGTTCGAGCCCACGTTCGTCGTTGAACGCCCGGGCTTCATCGCCCAGTTGTTCGTAGACCTCGAAGTGCCCGGCGGAGACGTAATCCACAAGAACGCCGCAGAAGTTCTGCAAGCCTTCGCGGTCGGCTGCCAGCGCTTCGGGCGTGTCGCCCAGCGCATCGTAGGCTTCGACCAGTTCGAGACGGCTTTGAAGCCAGCGATCGATCAGCTTGTTCACTCCGCCCCAGCGTTCCTGAGCATTCTGACAACTTTCCAGCATGGTCTTCTCTCTTCCCTTCAGGGGCATGCAGTCCTGTGCCGGTCCCGATGATTGGCCGGGACCTGGCCTGATAGATGCGTCAGGACAGCATATTTCCAGTGACGCGTGCGGCCCAGATTATGCCCGCCCGACAAGGCCATCAAGGTACGCAGGAGATAAAGTTCATACAAGCGTTTAATAGCTGCCCCGATCTCTGGTTGTCAGCCAGTGGCTGAACTCACTGAAAAGAGGATACAGCGGCAACAGCGCCAGACCGGTAAATGCCAGCAGACTCCACTCCGGTAGGCTTATACCGAACAGCGTCCAGGTAATTTCGGCGCAAAACATCGCATCGCTTCGCAGCCCGTCGATACATTTATCCAGGGAAAGCAGGCCAAACAGATGCTCCAGCCTGGCAATAAAAGGTATCAATTGTTCTGCCGAAGCGGTTTGCAGCCACACCTGAGTGCCCGCCGTTGTGAGCCCTGCGAGGGCGAACAGCAGAAATCCCAGGCTGTAGCGACGCATACCTTGCGGGCCTGGCGCGTGGCAGGTAGCAAACAGTGCCAGTACACCGCAGACGATGAGCGCAGTCCGTTGTACCTGGCAAAGAGCGCAAGGGCCGAGATCGACGGTTTGCTGAAGGTAAAAGGCGGCGCCAATGATTAATGCACAGGCCAGCGATGCCAGGGAAAACAGGAAGCGTGTGCGAGCCAGGTACATGGCAAATCCGTAACAAAGAACGAGACGATTACGGTAGAGGAGGGGTGCGGCGCATTCAAGGTGGCGGCGTACGGATGCGTCGCTGTTTACCGAGGAAAAAGAACACACCGCCGCGTGGTTCTTTTACCCGTAGATGTAGGAGGATTCTCACACGCCGATCTTTGCACGCTGGCGAGGCAACACGGAGAGCCCTTACGCAGGGCCCTCCGGCGGATTCATGCCTTGGTCAGTACCGGCAGGGGACGTGACAGGAGGCGCTCGTCGAGCAGGCCCAGGCCCTCCTGAAACAGCTGATTGCTGCGATCCGTCTCACCCAGCTGGCCCAGCAGACGCGCCAGCTCTGCACAGGTCTCGGGATTGCGTTCCAGACGCAGGCTGCTCTCCAGATAATCCCGCGCCTTGCCCCACAGTCGGCCTTGCAGGCAGATACGTCCCAGGCTCAGCAACAGGCTTGGATCAGCAGGATGCTGCTTGAGCCAGCCCTCCGCCGTTTGCAGCTGCTTTAACGGGTCGCTGCCGCGAACCAGGCCATACAGACGCGCCAGATGGCTGTTGTACTCGCGCTTGAGGGCGCTGCGAAGCACCTCTTCAGCCTGAGCTTCGGCACCCAGACGGCGCAATTGATCGGCATACGCCAGCACCAGTTGCGGCTCCTGGCGTTGCGCAGAACCCAGTCCCTGCCAGGCGCTTTCCAGTGAAGGCAGCCCGGTCGGTGCGCCCTCGATGCCTTCGCGGTAGGCCGCCAGGCTCAGGTTCTCGCCCCAGGCGCGGCGTTCCAGCTCGGCCAGCTCCTTGGGTGGCAGGACCTTGTCCTTGCGCAGCTCCGGCATCAGGCGGACGACGTCGGACCAGTCACCACGCTGCTGATAAAGGCGTTGCAGTTGACGAAGCACCTGAGGGTTGTGCGGATGACGCTCTTTCATGGCCAGCAGCGTGGTAAGCGCACCGTCGGTATCACCACGGTCCTGCTGCAATTGAGCGTGATTAAGCGCAATCGCCAGCTCGGCTTGTGGCTGACGTTCGAGCGCACGCTCCAGCAAGGCGTCGCAATCTTCGTAACGGCCCTGCTCGTTGGCAGCACGTGCGGCGCCAATGTAGTACAGCAGCGGATGAGTATCCGCTTCGGCCGCGCGTTGCAGGTGACGTTGGGCGCTGGACCAGCGGCCCTCGGCGAGGTCCATCTGACCCTGCTCGATAGCTATTTGCACGCGACGACGGCGGTTGCGGCGCGACCATGGGTTGACCACACGGCCTGAGGTCGTCAGCAGGGTGATCAGCAGCCTCAGCAGCGCGATCACCAGCAACACAACGACCAGCAGCGCCAGGGTCGCCCAGAGGCTCGATTCATAGCGGAAGTTCTGATAGGCAATCAGGACATAGCCGGAATGCTCGGCGATGGCGACACCAATCAGCGCTGCAGCGGCGATCGCGATGAATAACAGCACATAGAAGCGCTTCATCGGCTGGTCCCCTGTTGCGCCTCGGCTGGCTGGCCGGCAGCGTGACGGCGTTCAAGGTAGGCCTGCACGGCGCTCAGGGTCGGCGCCAGGTCAGGTGTCTTCACCGATACCGGCTGGCTGGCGACAGCATCAAGCCCCTGGCCAAGCACCTTGCCCTGTGGGTCGTCCTGATCGAAGTTGGCTTTCAGAACGCTTTGCGCTTCGGTGATGGCCTTGGAATAAACCTCTGGCTCGCCGTTAAGCGCTGCCCACTGCGCCTGCTCCAACGCCAGACTCAGGGCCAAGCGCACCTGCGAAAGGCTTTGGCCGGCGAGTACCGGGCGGATGTCCTTGTCGGCGTTGAAATCGATACGGAAGTAATGGGAGATCTCGTCCCACCACTGCGACCATCGGCTGGTTTCGGTCTTGTCAGCGGTCAGCCCCATAAGCGACTCGCCCTTGTCTTCGTATTCCGGAGCCAGCTTGTTGAGCTGTACAGCCTGCTCACGCAGAGCGGCCAGTTGCAGGAACAGCCCGGTGCGGTCCGGCTGCTCGACGCTGCGCAGGGCGGCAAGGCTCTTGGCCAGTTGCTCGCGGGCAGCGAAAGAACCCGGATCGTCCTGTTCACGCAGAATTTCATCGGCACCCTGAACCAGCGCCTGCGCGCTGTTGATGTCCTGCAGCGCTGAAAGGCGCAGGCTGGCCAGACGCAACAGATGCTCGGCCTCGGCCAGACGCCAGTCCTTGCGGCTCGCCCCCAGCACGGTTTCGAGTCGCTGGCTGAGACGCTGCTGATCGCCTTGCAATTGCGCGACCAGACGTCGACTGTCTTCCAACTGATTGGCTGGCGGGAATTGCGCAATGCGTGCGCTCAGTTGCTGGTCATTCTGCGCCAGCACCAGGGTCTGTTCGGCGATGTCTTCGACCTGTCCGCGTTGCTGCTGGTGCCCCGCCTGCAACATGCGCAGTTGCCAGACTCCCCAGCCGGCGACGGCAATACCGGCAATTGCCAGCAGCAAGGCCAGGAACACCAGGCCACTGTTGCGGCTGCCGGTGCGCTCGGTGCGTACTGGCTCAGGCTTGGATGCAGGCGTTTTCAACACCGATTCTTCGTCTTTAGGCAAGGCTGTTTCGCTCACGTATCCCATCCTTTGCATTTTGGCGTAATAGCGTAAACGACAGGTGTCGATCATTACGCCTTGACGGCAGGCTGAGGTTGTTCCCGCAACGCTGCCAGCAATGCCGCGGCGCTGGCGCCACGACAATCAATAACGGTCCTTGCTCCGGCTGCTCGCGCAATGCTGGCAACGCGGGGGCTCGGTACAAACAGCGGCAGACCGGCCAGGTCCGGCCATGAGTCCCCCGCCAACTGAAGCAAATGTTCAAAACCCTGCCCACTGCTGACCACCAGCCCGTTCAAGCGTTCCACCGCGACACGTTGCGGCAGGGCACCGGGCGCATGCTGCGGCAGATAGCGACGATACAGCGGCAGGTAATCAACGCCCACCCCCAGCCCGCGCAGCTGCTCGGCCAATAGTTCGCGTCCCTCGTCACCGCGCATGATCAGCACACGGCTTCCCGGTACGGCAATCGCCTGTTTGAGGCGCGGCAGTTCAAGCAACGCTTCGCTGTCGTCGCCCTGCTCCGGCCAGCTCGCATCGAGCCCGTAATCGATCAGTATCTGCCCGGTTGCTGAACCCACACTGAACCAGGGTTGCAGAGGCGGTTGCGGCCATACTTCGTCGATCAATTCGATGGCCAGTCGCGCGGCAGGTTTGCTGACCACGATCACTGCACAATAATTGAGCAGCTCGAAAATGATCGAACGCTGTGCAGGCGTCAAGGGCAAAGGCTCGGTTTCAAGCAGAGGCAGACTGCTGCTGAAGATACCGTCCTCGGCCAGCACCCTGGCCAGTGCTGCCGACTCTTCGGCCGGACGGGTCAGCAGCAGACGCCAGCCACTCATTCGTTATTGGCCTCGCCGTAGACCGCTTTCAGAATGTCGGCGGCGCCCTGCTCCAGCAGTGCTTCGGCTACCTGCACGCCCAGTGCCTGGGCGGATGTCTGGGGTGCCCGGGCATCCGCGTGCAGCAACACGCTGCCGGACGGATCGCCCACCAGACCGCGCAACCAGACGTCATCGCCTTCCAGTACGGCATAGCAGGCGATCGGTACCTGACAGCCACCGTTGAGGTGCTTGTTCAGGGAGCGCTCGGCAATTACGCGCACAGCAGTGTCTTCGTGGTGCAGAGGCGCAAGCAGCGCATGAATTTCGGCATCGACGCTGCGGCATTCGATACCCACTGCGCCCTGGCCACCCGCTGGCAGGCTGTCGTCGACGCTGATCGCCGAAGTGATGCGGTCCTCGAAACCCAGGCGGATCAGGCCAGCCGCAGCGAGGATGATGGCGTCGTATTCACCGGCATCCAGCTTGGCCAGACGGGTATTGACGTTGCCGCGCAGGAAACGGATCTGCAGATCGGGTCGACGTGCCAGCAATTGCGCCTGACGGCGCAGGCTGGAGGTGCCGACAATGCTGCCCGCCGGCAGTTGGTCGAGGCTGGCAAAGGTGTTGGAAACGAACGCATCGCGCGGGTCTTCACGCTCGCAGATGCAGAACAGGCCCAGGCCTTGTGGAAAATCCATCGGCACGTCTTTCATCGAATGCACGGCGATGTCGGCGTTGTTTTCCAGGAGCGCGGTTTCCAGCTCCTTGACGAACAGGCCTTTGCCACCGATTTTCGACAGCGGGGAGTCGAGCAGTTTGTCGCCACGGCTGACCATGGGCACCAGCGTCACCAGCAGGCCGGGATGGGCCTGTTCCAGGCGGGCCTTGACGTATTCTGCCTGCCAGAGTGCCAGCGCGCTTTTGCGAGTGGCGATGCGGATTTCGCGAGAGGACATTGAACAATCCGTACTGAGTGAATGCGACGGATAATAACAGCTCAATACCGGTCGGGGCGGCTTCGGCGCTGATTGGAATTTGCTTCAGACACTGAGCCGATCGATCAATCGGCAGTGCCTGAGCAGCGCACGGGAAAGGCTGCGCGCGGGCAAGCCGAAAAACACATGGATCCGGACGTCTTCCCCGTTCCATGCATCGGCCTGGGCGCAGGGGCTCCAGAGCGACTAGGCGCTAGAGCTGCTGCATCATTTTGCGGACACCGGCGACGTGGCGGCGGCTGACGATCAACGCATCGCCGTTAAGCCCTCTGAGGAACAGCTGGAAATGCCCCAGCGGAGTGCGCTGCAACCGTTCTATTCGCTCGCGGGCCACCAGTGCATTGCGGTGAATGCGCACGAAACGGTCACCGAACTCGTCTTCCAGTGCCTTCAGCGGTTCGTCGAGCAGCACTTCGCCGCCCTCGTGGCGCAAGGTCACGTACTTGTGATCGGCAATAAAGTAGATCACCTGATCCAGGGGAATCAGCTCGATGCCTTTACGGGTACGCGCGCTGATGTGGCTGCGTGGCCCTGATCCGCTTTCGGCAGCCGGGCGGGTCAACGCCGCCAGTTGCACGCGGTTCGGCCGCTCGGCTTTTCGCAACGCTTCGACAAGGTGTTCGGAACGCACAGGCTTGACCAGATAGCCCACCGCACTGACCTGGAAAGCTTCCAGGGCAAATTCATCATGAGCGGTGCAAAAGACCACAGCAGGCGGTGCTTCCCGCTCGCACAGGCGAGCTGCAACCTGGAGGCCATCGAGACCCGGCATGCGGATATCGAGCAGCACTACGTCCGGTTTGTGGGCTTCGATCAGCGCCAAGGCTTCTTCGCCATTGGACGCGCTGGGTTCCAGTACTCGATAACCCTCGATTTCATTGACCATGCGGCTCAATCGCTCGCGGGCCAGGGGTTCGTCATCAACGATCAGGACATTCATATAGCTCTGGCTTCCTGCGTGAGTCTCGCACAAGGATAGCGTAGACAGGTGTAGTGACGACCGTCACGGCGCTCCACGCTCAGACTGGCGTGCGGGCCAAAAAGTGCCGCAATTCGTGCGCCTATATTCGTCAGAGCCTGCTGAGTACCGTTGGAAGTCTGCCGATTGGCAACTTCTTCATAGGGATTGCTGACGCTCAATATGAACTCTCCCCCTTCATAGTTCGCTTCGACCGTTACAACGCCCCCTTCGACCCGCGGAGCAATGCCATAAATCAAAGCGTTTTCAAGTAATGGCTGCAAGGTTAGCTGGGGGATCGGCAAGTCATCGGGAATTGCACTCACCCTCCAGTCCAACTGTAGACGCTCGCCAAGACGATATTGCTCAATCGATAAATATCGTTTTGCCAATGCCAGCTCTTCACCCCATGTCACCAGGCTGCCCGGCTTGGCCAGACTGGCGCGAAAAAGATCCGAAAGATCCAGCACCGCCTGCTCGGCCTTGAGCGGATTGCTGGCCACCAGACTGGCGATACTGTTGAGTGTATTGAAGAGGAAATGCGGGCGGATGCGCGCTTGCAGAGATTCGATCCTGGCGCGCAGTTCGCCCTGTTGCTGCTTGCGCCACTGACTCTGCAGATAGAAGTAGCGCAGCATCAGGGCGGACATGATCAGGGCAATCGTCGAGTAGCGCAGATAACGCTCGACCATGCCGCTGACCGAAATTCGCCCGGTGAGCTGACAAACATCGGTGACGGCTGTGCACAACAGCGTCAGGCCGACCACCAGCAGGCAACTGAGCAGGCCCGCCAGCCCCGGCGTCAATCGCGCCAGCCAGGGCCGCAGCCCGCACAGCAGCGCTGCGGACAGTAGCACGATCCATTGCACGAACAGCGACATCAACGCCAGGTGTACCCAGTCGAAGCCGCTGCGCATCGGTTCTACCAGCACCAGAACCAGCACCAGCAGCTCTGCCAGCACGACGAGCACCAGCAATGCCTGCGGCAGGCACAGTTCAGGGAGGAAAAAGTCTTTGCCGGGCGCGGGCCGGGCAGCGTGTTTCACAGGTTCGATTCGCATGGCTCCAGTCTCTGCCCTGGCCTCGTCAGCGGCAAGCTGTCCGGGGATAAAAATGCATTAACCCTGTTATCATCGCGTTCGTTCTTGTGCCAGGTATCGGGCACGTCACTTTCAGTCAGCAACGAGCGAATCCATGAGCACCGACAAGACCAACCAGTCCTGGGGCGGCCGCTTCAGTGAACCCGTCGACGCGTTTGTCGCGCGTTTCACTGCCTCCGTCACCTTCGATCAACGCCTGTATCGCCACGACATCATGGGCTCCATCGCTCACGCTACGATGTTGGCCAAGGTGGGCGTACTGACCGACGCCGAGCGCGATACCATCGTTGACGGCCTGAATAACATCCAGGCCGAGATCGAGGCGGGCCAATTCGAATGGCGCGTCGATCTGGAAGACGTGCACATGAACATTGAAGCACGCCTGACCGACCGCATCGGCATCACCGGGAAGAAGCTGCACACCGGTCGCAGCCGCAACGATCAGGTGGCTACTGATATCCGTCTGTGGCTGCGCGACGAAATCGATCTGATCCTCAGCGAAATCACACGTCTGCAGCAAGGCCTGCTGGGCCAGGCCGAGCGTGAAGCTGAAACCATCATGCCCGGTTTCACCCATTTGCAGACTGCCCAGCCGGTAACATTCGGTCACCATATGCTGGCCTGGTTCGAAATGCTCAGCCGCGACTACGAGCGTCTGGTCGACTGCCGCAAGCGTCTCAACCGCATGCCGCTGGGCAGCGCGGCGCTGGCGGGCACCACCTACCCGATCGACCGCGAGCTGACCTGCAAACTGCTGGGCTTCGACGTGGTAGGCGGCAACTCGCTGGACGGCGTATCGGATCGCGACTTCGCCATCGAATTCTGCTCGGCTGCGTCCATCGCGATGATGCACCTGTCGCGCTTTTCGGAAGAGCTGGTGCTCTGGACCAGCGCGCAGTTCCAGTTCATCGACCTGCCGGACCGCTTCTGCACCGGCAGCTCGATCATGCCGCAAAAGAAAAACCCTGATGTCCCTGAGCTGGTTCGCGGCAAGAGCGGCCGTGTGTTCGGTGCCCTGATGGGCCTGCTGACCCTGATGAAAGGCCAGCCTCTGGCTTACAACAAGGACAACCAGGAAGACAAGGAACCGCTGTTCGACGCCGCCGACACCCTGCGTGATTCGTTGCGTGCGTTCGCCGACATGATCCCTGCGATCAAGCCTAAACACGCGATGATGCGTGAAGCGGCGCTGCGCGGCTTCTCGACCGCCACCGATCTGGCCGACTATCTGGTACGCCGTGGCCTGCCGTTCCGTGACTGTCACGAAATCGTCGGTCACGCGGTGAAATACGGTGTCGAAACCGGCAAGGACCTGGCAGAGATGAGCCTGGAAGAGCTGCGTCAGTTCAGCAACCAGATCGAACAGGACGTCTTCGCCGTGCTGACTCTGGAAGGCTCGGTGAATGCCCGTAACCACATCGGCGGCACCGCCCCCGAACAGGTTCGCGCCGCTGTGGTTCGCGGCCAGGAACTGCTGGCCACGCGTTGAGCCTGTCTGCACCCACGCTGGAGCATTGGCACGATGATCGGCCCGGCCCTGATCATCGTTCCCACGCTCCGCGTGGGAATGCCGTTCTGGACGCTCTGCGTCCGCTCCTGAAGGTGCATCGCGGCACAGATGTGTGACGCGGAGCGTCACGACCTGCATGCCAGCGCAGAGCGTTGGCACGATAGTCATCTCAAGGTTTTCATGTTCCCATGCTCCGCGTGGGAATGCGCTTCTGGACGCTCTGCGTCCTATCCTGAGCGTGCGTAGCGCCACGGATATGTGACGCGGAGCGTCACGACCTGCATGCCAACGCAGAGCATTGGCACGATAGGCATCTCAAGGTTTCATCGTTCCCATGCTCCGCGTGGGAATGCGCTTCTGGACGCTCTGCGTCCTATCCTGAGCGTGCGTAGCGCCACGGATATGTGACGCGGAGCGTCACGACCTGCATGCCAACGCGGAGCATTGGCACGATAGTGATCTCAAGGTTTCATCGTTCCCATGCTCCGCGTGGGAATGCTGTTCTGGACGCTCTGCGTCCTATCCTGAAGGTGCGCCGCAGAGCGTCACGAAACGACGGTATTCTCTCGAGTGCCTATGGTTCCTACGACTCTTTCAGCACCTGCCGATTTCCCTCCGGCGCACCCCGCCGCTATCATCCCCGCTTCTTGTGGGGGACTTATCCGATGCTCAATGGCCTGTGGCTTGGTTTTTTTGTCGTGGCGACGATTTCCGCGCTCGTGCAGTGGCTGGTGGGCGGCAACGCCGGCATTTTTGCGGCGATGGTCGAAAGTATCTTTGCCATGGCCAAGCTGTCGGTCGAGGTCATGGTGTTGCTGTTCGGCACCCTGACCCTGTGGCTGGGTTTTTTGCGCATCGCGGAGAAGGCCGGCATCGTCGACTGGCTGGCCAAGGTCCTCGGGCCGCTGTTTCTGCGCCTGATGCCGGAGGTACCGCCCGGCCACCCTGCGCTGGGGCTGATCACCCTCAACTTCGCCGCCAATGCGCTGGGGCTCGACAACGCTGCTACACCTATCGGCCTGAAGGCCATGCGCTCGCTGCAGGAACTCAACCCCAGCAAGACCGCCGCCAGTAACGCGCAGATCCTGTTTCTGGTGCTCAACGCCTCATCCCTGACCCTGCTGCCGGTGACGATCTTCATGTACCGCGCCCAGCAGGGTGCGCCTGACCCGACTCTGGTATTTCTGCCGATTCTGCTGGCCACCAGTGTCTCGACCATCGTCGGCCTGCTGTCGGTCGCGTTCATGCAGCGTCTGCGTCTGTGGGATCCGGTGGTGCTCGCCTACCTCATCCCCGGTGCCCTGCTGCTCGGCACGTTCATGGCCTTTCTCGGCACGCTGTCGGCGGCTGCGCTGGCGGGTTTGTCGTCGATTCTGGGCAACCTCACGCTGTTCGGCCTGATCATGATGTTTCTGCTCATCGGCACGTTACGCAAGGTGCTGGTCTACGAGGCCTTCGTCGAAGGTGCGAAAGAAGGCTTCGACGTCGCCAAGAGCCTGCTGCCTTATCTGGTCGCCATGCTCTGCGCGGTGGGCGTGCTGCGCGCATCCGGCGCGCTGGACTTCGGTCTGGAAGGGATTCGGCATCTGGTGCAATGGCTGGGGCTGGACACGCGCTTCGTCGACGCGTTGCCGACCGCGATGGTCAAACCCTTCTCGGGCAGCGCCGCCCGTGCCCTGTTGATCGAAACCATGCAGACCCAGGGTGTGGACAGCTTCGCTGCGTTGGCCGCCGCCACGATTCAGGGCAGCACCGAGACCACGTTCTACGTACTTGCCGTTTACTTCGGCGCTGTGGGCATTCAGCGCGCCCGCCACGCTGTGGGCTGCGCGCTGCTGGCCGAGTTTTCCGGTGTCGTGGCCGCGATCTTCGTCTGCTACTGGTTCTTCGGCGCGACCGCCTCCTGAAACATTACTGCGCCGGAGCCTGAGGCGCAGACTCTGCGGGTGCTGGCTCTGCAGGTGCCGGCTCGGCAGGCGCAGCTTCCTGCTTTTCCTGCTTCGCCTCATCTGCGGGCGCGGATTCAGGCGTGGCCTCTTCGGCCGAGTCACCGCCCGGCTTGAGTTTGATTATCCGCCCGGTAGGTCGCTTGACTGCCGGCTGGTCGTCGTCAGTGACGACAAAACGCAGCACGCCGATCATCTGGCCGTCTTCGGTCAGCACCCTCACCTGCCAGCGCCCCGTCACGTCCTCCGGGAAGTTCTGTTTGCGCGTCCAGGCGCGATAGCCTTCCTTGCGGCCGCCGTGGATATCCAGCGCGATGCGGTCCATCTCTTCGCCTTCATGCCACCACACATGGTAGATACGCTCATCCAGCCCGCGCGGCGCATTGATGGCGGTGTACGCATACAGCCCGCCGTTGCGCAGCTGTTTGGCGCTGATCAGCGAAATACTGTCGCCCGGCGTACGGTTCTTGTTATCAAAGTCCGGGCTGACCGCCACTTCGGTCAACCACAGCGTCGCAGGCGGCACCCAGGAGCGCAGCAACCAGCCCGCCGCGCCGATGGCCAGAATGATGCTGATCACGGCCAGCGCACTGCGCCAGGTGTTGAGCGGGAAATTCGACATCAGGCTGGGCGCCGATAGCAGCATCGCCACGCCCAGGGCCAGTTTGTAACTCTCGGCGGTGGTCAGGTGCAGGATGATCGGCAGCGCGGTCAGCAGTGCCGCGAACAGCGTCAGGGTGTGCAGCGTCATGAACAGCCAGCGCCTGGGCGCCAGCCATTTGTAGTAGAGGGGATCGATGATCGAGATCAACCCGGCGGCCCCGAGCACCGCAGTGAACACTGCCTGACCACTGTTCCAGGTGGTGGTGATGAAAAAGAACGGCAGCACGAAGAACAGGCTTTCCTGATGGATCATCTGCGTGCCGTAGCGCAGCAAACCCTGCGGAATCTCGCGGCCCAGGGCCTTGTTGAGCAACCCGACCATGGTGTTTTCGACCATCAGCCACAGCCAGCTGATCAGCATCACCACCGCGATCCAGGTTGCCAGCCCCGCCTGGCGATCGACCAGAATGAAACTGGCGATACCGGAAACGAAACCAAACGCTGCAATGAGCCCCGGATAGCGCTGCATCAAGTTGAGCACGGGTGTCACATAGCGATTCACGTCAAGCATCGGAGGGGTCACTCGGTTCTGTTCATACAAAAAACGCGCTGCGTAACAAACGCGGCGCGGAGCCTGCACCCTGGGTGCAGTTCGGCGTCAGGATTCTATTTGCTGCGTGCACGCCAGCGCCACAAGGCCAGCAGTGCGATGAAACCCAGTACCCCGCCAATCAGCCAATACAGACCGTCATAACTGAACAGCGGCTTTTCAATGCGCAGGTAACCCGGCTGGGCAAGCAATTGGCGCATCGCCTGATTGGCCGTTTCCAGCTTCACCGCCTTGATGCGTTTGGCCGGATCCTCGAAGCGCCCGTTTTCATAATCGTTGAGCGCGCTCCAATAGTAGTCGGCCAGCGCGCTATTGCCTTGTGTGGCCCATGATTGCCGGTCAATGGCGAGCTGTTGCAGGCGCGCAAACGTAGCGGGCTGCATGCCTTCTTTTTGCAGACGCTCGACCAGCCCGCGAATGTCGCGTTCGGCTTCTTCGGCATCGTCACGCTCGACATCGGCATTCAGGCTCAGAAACCCGACATCGCCGAACACTTCGCGCTCTGCAGAGGGGCCGTAGGACAAACTGTGTTTCAGGCGCAGCTCAGTGTAGAGCGTCCAGTCCAGATAGGCTTTGACCAGCTCCCAGGTTTCGTCGTGCTGGTCGTCGAGCTGCGGCTCGGGGTAGATCAAGTGCAGCTTGGCGCTCTCGCCCAGCCCGCCGCGTTCAAGCTCGCGTCGCGGTTCGGCCGAGCCGGTGCCCTGCGCCAGTGGCGGGTGGTCGATCGGGTCGGTGGGTGCGAGCTTGCCGTAGGTGCGCTCCAGATAGGCTGGCAACAGCTTGTCCAGATCACCCACCACAATCAGCGTCATGTTGTTGGGGGCGTACCAGTTGGCGAAGATGTCTTCGATGTGCTCCAGCTTGATGCCGTCCACCTCGGGACGTTCGGCGCATTTGAGGCCCAGCTCCACAGCCAGTTGACTGCTGGCGCTGCGCCCGGAATCACGCCGGTCAAGCAAGCGCTGCAAGTGTGAGAAGTGCCCTCCATCTTCACGCTCGACCACGCGTTTGACACCGTCCAGCCGCGCCTGGCTCAGCTCGGTTTTGGTCATGATTTCCAGCAGCAGGTCGAGCACTTTGCGCTGGTTTCGTGCAGGTGCTTCGATCACGAAGGTGGTGTCGGCGTTGCTGGTGAAGGCGTTCCACTCGCCGCCAAGTGCCTGCATGCGCTCTTCCAGACCGCCTTCACCGCTGTCATCCACGCCGCTGAACAGCAGGTGTTCCAGCAGGTGCGGCAGTTCCTTGTCCTGGCACGGGAAATCATCGAAGCCGATACCCACCACCAGGCGGATGGCGACGTGGCCCCTGTCGTAACCGGGTTTCAGGATGACTTGCAAACCATTGGGCAGCAGGTAGCCCTCGACCTGAAGGCGGTCAAGGGCGAATGAGGGGAGTGAACCGAGGAGCAGACAAGCGAACAGCAGGCAACGCATAAAACAGCTTTCCTGGCGGGCCGGTATGTTTAACAGACTTCACCTCCGCCCTTACGTTCATAGTGATCTGTCGCCCTCGGCCTCGCTCGACAAGGCGCCGGTGTCGGCGGTTTCCAGTACCACGTAGGCGCTGCTGCAAAACAGCGAGTTCAGACGCTTCATGTCGGCAATCAGTTCCAGGTGCAGCGAACTGGTTTCGATGCTCTGGACCACCTTGTTGCGCAGACGGCTGACGTGGGCGTGCGCCAGGCGTCGCTCCTCTGCCCTGAACTGGCGCTTCTCGCGCAATAACTGACGCGCGCTTTCGTGATCGCCGCTGAGGAACACCGAAAGGCCCAGACGCAGGTTCGACTGCAACTGGATCTGCAGATCGGCAAGCTCTTCAAGACCGACTTCAGAGAACGACCGGCGATGCGCCGTCTTCTGCTGCTGGATCTTGCGCAGCATGCGCTCGATCAGGCCGCTGGCCAGTTCCAGGTTGATGGTCAGCTCGATGATCTCGGCCCAGCGCCGGTTATCGTGCTCGCCGAGGTCCTCACGCGGCATCTGCGCCAGGTACAGCTTGATCGCGCTGTACAGCGCTTCGACGTCGTCGTTGAGACGCCGCACTTCCTGGGTCACCGCGGTCTGTGTCCCGCGCAGCACCGCCAGCATCGAGGCGAGCATGCTCTCGATCAGATCGCCCATGCGCAGGGTTTCACGCACCGCATTGGCCAGCGCAAGGCTGGGCGTGGACAGGGCGGTCAGGTCCAGGTGACGCGGTTTGGCCAGGCCGCCGACTTCGTTCTGTTGCGGCAGCAGATACGAGCACAACCGCGCCATCGGGGCCACGGTTGGCAGCATGATCAGGCAGCGCACCGTGTTGTAGAGCAGGTGAAAGCCGATGACCAGTTCCTGTGGGCGAAAGCCCAGCGTGTCGATCCACGCAACCAACGGATCGAGCACCGGAAAGATCAGCAGCAGGCCGAGCAGTTTGTACAGCAGACTGCCCAGCGCCACCTGCCGCCCGGCAACGTTCTGCATGCTGGTACTGAGAAAGGCCAGCAGACCGCTGCCGATGTTGGCGCCGATCACCAGGCCGATCGCCACCGGCAAGCCAATGACTTCAGTACCCGCCAATGTCGCCGTCAGCAGCACTGCCGCGAGGCTGGAATAGGAGATCAGCGCGAACATGGCGCCCACCAGCGCATCCAGCAGCAGGTCGCCGGTCAGCGACGCGAACAGCACCTTGACCCCTGCAGCCTGGGTGATCGGTGCGGCGGCCTCGACGATCAGCTGCAAGGCCAGCACGATCAGGCCCAGGCCTATACCGACCCGCCCCAGTTGACCGGCACGGGTCTGCTTGCGCGACAGGAAGAACACCACGCCGAGGAAAATCAGCAACGGCGATAGCCATGACAGATCGAAGGTCAGTACGCGGGACATCAGGGCAGTGCCGACATCGGCGCCGAGCATGATCACCAGCGCAGGCGTCAGCGTCATCAACCCCTGGCCGACAAACGACGTCACCAGCATGGCGGTGGCATTGCTGCTCTGCACCAGCGCCGTCACCAGAATTCCAGCGATGAACGCAAGCGGTCGTTTGGACATGTTTTGGCTGAGCACACGACGAAGTTGTGTACCGTAAACACGAAGGATGCCAGTGCGCACGATATGCGTGCCCCAGATCAGCAGGGCGACGGCAGACAGCAAATCGAGCAGGGTCAGCATGCGAAAAGCCCCCTGAGGTTTGCCCATACAGGCGATGAATTGAAAGATGCAGCGTGTAGCGAGCGGGGATGGGTGAAACGCTCTACTAAGCTTTTAGTCGGCCATGGGCCTTGGCGCCAGCATCGCACAGCGCGGATTTCATTGAAATAAAAGTGTCATAAATCAACACTCCATTCGCATCACGCTCCTCATCCTCCAGCTTGGAATGCAGTGCTGAACACGCTGTGTAAGGTCTTGAGCATAACGCATGGATGGGTGACGCAGAGCGTCACAGGTCTGAGTCGCACCGTCTGTTCAGGATAGGACGCAGAGCGTCCGGAACGGCATACCCACGCGGAGCATGGGTACGATGAGTGTCCTTGAGA
>NZ_FNJH01000003.1:0-129677 GCF_900103225.1 Pseudomonas congelans
GCGTCGGCATGCCGTTCTGGACGCTCTGCGTCCTCTTTATGACGCGTAGCGTCATGAAGTGCATTCCCACGCTGGAGCGTGGGAATGAGATTTGAGGGGGATCCAGACGTTTGCGTGCAGCCATCCGTGCTACTTCAGATTGCCGCTCAAGAACTGCTGCAAACGTTCGCTTTTCGGGTTGTTGAGGACTTCATCCGGGTGGCCGGATTCTTCGACCTGGCCCTGGTGCAGAAACACCACCTGGCTCGCCACCTTGCGGGCGAAGCCCATTTCGTGGGTGACCAGAATCATCGTCCGGCCTTCTTCAGCCAGGCCCTGAATGACCTTCAGCACTTCACCGACCAGCTCCGGGTCCAGCGCGGAGGTAGGCTCGTCGAAGAGCATGATCTCCGGCTCCATCGCCAGTGCGCGGGCGATGGCCACGCGCTGCTGTTGCCCACCGGAGAGAAACGCGGGGTACTGATCGGCGACACGTTCCGGCAGACCGACCTTTTCCAGGTATTTGCGCGCGCGAGCTTCGGCTTCGGCCTTGGGCACGCCCAGAACCCGGCGCGGTGCCATGGTGATGTTTTCCAGCACGGTCATGTGCGCCCACAGGTTGAAGTGCTGAAACACCATCGCCAGCCGCGTGCGGATACGCTGCAGCTCATCCGGGTCGGCAACGCGCATGCCGTCCTTGTCGCTGACCATGCGCACCTGCTTGCCATCCAGGCTCATCGCCCCGTCACTGGGCTGTTCGAGGAAGTTGATGCAGCGCAAAAAGGTGCTCTTGCCGGAGCCACTGGCGCCGATCAGGCAGATGACGTCACCGCTGCTGGCCTTGAGCGATACGCCTTTGAGCACTTTGTTGTCGCCATAGCTTTTGTGCAGGCCATCGATGGTCAGTTTGTACATGACAGGTCCTCAAGGAGAAAGTAGATAGCCGCTGCGATAGGCCTGGGTGCCGGCGATGTGCGCAATGACCATGCCGGCAGTCGCCATGCGGCGCAGCGAACGCGCATACAGCAGGCCTGCGTTGAGGGCATGGATGCAGGTCACGGTGTCGCTGATCGGGTCAATGACCTCGGCAATCAGCTGGCCGGCCTCGACGTGTTCGCCAGGCATCGCGCAGAACACCAGCAGGCCGCCGACCGGCGTAGCCACCGGTTCGACCGCTGCCAGTGGCGTAGCGGGGTAGAGCAGTTCGGGCAGCGGCTGCAGATCGCCGTCAATGATGCCGGCGTCGATCAGGTAATGAATGATCGCCTGACAGTCTCGGCTGGCCAGCGCATGGTTGACATCGCCTTGTCCGCGCAGCTCCAGGGTCACCGAAAAGCTGCCCATGGGAATCGGAAAGCGCTCGCCAAAGCGTTGCTGCAATTGCCACCAGACCAGCGTGAAGCATTCATCGAACGACTGCCCGCCCGAGTCGGTTGCCAGCAGGCTGGCTTGCGCGCCCAGGTAGCGGGATAACGGTTCGACTTTCGGCCAGGCCTCGGGCGTGGTGTACAGGTGTTCGACCGACTCGAAATCACAGTGCAGGTCCAGCACCATGTCGGCGTCGCAGGCCAGGCGCTGCAGGCTCAGGCGCAGCGACTGCAGCTGGGTGGTCGCCGGTACGGCATTCAGCGCCGCCAGCAGGCTGTGCCTTACCAACGCACGATTGTGCTCTGCGTCGGCCGTCAGTCGGGCTTCGATGTCATCACCGACCTGAGTGCCGAGGTCGCTGAACCAGCGATTGAAGTTCTGGCCGCTTTCCAGCTCGTAGCGGCCCAGCGGGGTGTCCATCAGCACCTGTTCCAGACCGATCGGGTTGGCCACGGGCACCACAACGATTTCGCCCAGCAGGCGCCCGGCGTTTTCCAGTTCGGCCAGACGCTGCTTCAGGTACCAGGCCACCAGCATGCCCGGCAGCTCGTCGGCATGCAGTGACGCCTGTATGTAGACTTTGCCGGAGCCGTTTTGCGGACCGTAATGAAAACTGTGGATCTGCCGGCCAGTGCCGGGCACTGGCGACAGCAAGTCATGGGTGTGATGGCGCATGTTCAGTCCTGATTAGTGGGCCGGGCCGAGAAAGGCCAGCCAGCGGCGTTCGGCAAGGCGGAACAGCCCGACCAGAATGAACGTCACGGTCAGGTACATGACAGCGGCGATACCGAAGGACTGGAAGGTCATGAAGGTGGCCGAGTTGGCATCCCGCGCCACTTTCAGGATGTCCGGCACTGTGGCAGTGAAGGCCACCGTGGTCGAGTGCAGCATCAGGATCACTTCGTTGCTGTAATACGGCAGAGAGCGGCGCAGCACCGACGGCATGATCACGTAGGCGTAAAGCTTCCAGCCCGTCAGGCCGTAGGCTTTGGCCGCCTCGACTTCGCCGTGAGCCATGCTGCGGATCGCCCCGGCAAAGATCTCCGTGGTGTAGGCGCAGGTGTTCAGGGTGAAGGCCAGGATCGTGCAGTTCATCGCATCGCGAAAGAACGCATCGAGCATCGGCTGTTCACGCACTGCAGCAATGCTGTAAATGCCGGTGTAGCAGATCAGCAGCTGTATATAGAGGGGCGTGCCGCGAAACAGGTAGGTGTAGAACTGTACCGGCCAGCGCACCCAGCGGTTTCTCGACACCCGCGCAATCGACAGCGGGATCGACACGCAGAAGCCGATGGCGATGGAGGCGCTGAGCAGCCACATGGTCATCGCCAGGCCGGTCACGTTGACGCCATCCGTATAAAGGAAGGGTTTCCAGTATTCCTGCAGCAATTCGATCATCGCTGTGCCTCCCGGCTGCCTGCGGCGTAATACCGCTCAGCCCAACGCAGGGCGAAGTTAGAGGCGCTGGTGATCAGCAGGTAGATCAATGCCGCCAGCACCAGAAAGTAGAACAACTGATAGGTGCTCTTGCCCGCATCCTGTGACGCCTTGACCAGATCGGCCAGGCCGATGATCGATACCAGCGCAGTCGCCTTGAGCAGCACCTGCCAGTTGTTGCCGATCCCCGGCAGCGCGTAACGCATCATCTGCGGGAACACGACGTAACGAAAACGCTGGCCGCGTTTCAGCCCATAGGCCGTCGCTGCCTCCACCTGACCGCGAGGCACGGACAGAATCGCGCCGCGAAACGTCTCGGTGAAGTACGCACCATAAATGAAGCCCAGGGTGATGACGCCTGCGCCGAACGGGTTGATCTCGATGTATTCCCATTCCATCGCATCGGTCAGCATGGTGAGCCAGGTTTGCAGGCTGTAGAAAATCAGCAGCATCAACACCAGGTCCGGAACACCACGGATCAGTGTCGTATAAATCTGCGCCGGCACGCGCAGCAGCGCGGAGCTCGACAGTTTGGCGCTGGCCCCGATCAGCCCGAGCAAAATGCTCAGAGCAAGCGACAGCACAGCCAGTTTGACGGTCATCCAGGTGCCTTCCAGCAACAGCGGGCCAAAGCCCTTCAGGCTGAATGCCGAGAGTCCCAGGTTTTGCATGAGTGCATCGAGCATGGATAGGCCTTGTTACCAACAAAAACGCCCACCGATCGGGCGACGAATGATCGCCGAAATCGATGGGCGTCGGGGTGTTATTTACCGCTGTAGAGGTTCAGGTCGCCAAAGTGTTTTTTCTGGATTTCAGCGTAGGTGCCGTCGTCGTGCATTGCCTTGATGCCTTTATCCAGCAGCGCTTTTAGTTCCTTGTTGCCCTTGGCAATACCGATGGCGGTCTTGGCAGGCAGCAGTTCGCTGTCTATAGGCTTGCTGACTTCGTAGTCAGCGCCGGCTGGCGATTTGAGGAAGCCCAGTTCGGCCTGCAGCATGTCCTGGATAGAAGCGTCCAGACGGCCCGAAGTCAGGTCAGCGTAAACCTGGTCCTGGTTGGCATAGGCCTTGGTGGATACACCGGCCTTGTCCAGTACCGCCTTGGCGTAGGCTTCCTGGATAGTGCCTTGCTCATAGCCCACAGTCTTGCCTTTCAGGCTGGCCGGGTCGGCGGTAAAGCCTGCACCTTTCTTGAACACCAGCGAGGTCGGGCCGGAGAACAGTTCGCTGGAGAAGTCGATGACTTTTTCGCGGGCAGGGGTCACGGTCATCGAGGAGATAACGCCGTCGAATTTACGTGCCTTGAGGCCGGGGATCATGCCGTCGAAGTCGCTTTCGACCCATTTGCAGGTGACTTTCAGCTCTTTGCAGATCGCGTTGCCCAGATCGATATCGAAGCCGACCAGGCTGCCATCGGCCGCTTTGGATTCGAACGGTGCGTAAGATGGATCGACGCCGAAGCGCAGTTCCTTGTATTCCTTGGCCATGGTGTTACCGGCGGCGATGCACAGAGCCAGTGCAGAAAGAGTCAGCCATGCTTTTTTCATTGTTCAGTCCTTAAAACCTTAAATGGGGCGTTGGGAATACGCGAAGCGTGCTACCGGCGAGTGCCAGACTGGCAGAAGGTAGCAATTTCCGAACCAGAGCGATGAACGTGCGTTTGAAATGTAAGGCGTTGTCGCTATTTCGTATAAACGGCTGGCAATTGGCCGCCCATGCGCGCTTACGGGACTGCTGCTCATCGCCCGGCCTTGGGCAAGGTGTTTTTTAAGGTGGGGCAGAGCGGAAGATTGGTAACGAATCGGGAAGTTTCCTACAGGTAGGCAGGATAATTCACCATTCGGTGTTTCAAAAAGGTGCACGGTGTTTTGCTTGCGCCTTTTTGGTGCCCTAGTTCAGCAGGTCCTGCAGCGTTGCCAGACTGTCGGCTTCGGCTACCGGCTTGTCCTGCCGCCAGCGCAGCATGCGCGGGAAACGCACCGCGATGCCGCTTTTGTGACGCTTCGACAGAGCGATGCCTTCAAAGCCCAACTCGAACACCAGCGTCGGGGTTACGCTGCTGACCGGCCCGAATTTCTCCACCGTCGTCTTGCGAACGATGGCGTCGACCTTGCGCATTTCTTCATCGGTCAGTCCCGAGTAGGCCTTGGCGAACGGCACCAGCGTGCGCTCACTGGCTTCAGGCGGGCCGTCCCACACCGCAAAGGTGTAATCGCTGTACAGGCTGGCGCGTCGCCCGTGGCCGCGTTGCGCGTAAATCAGCACGGCGTCTACACTGAACGGGTCGATTTTCCATTTCCACCACACCCCCATGTCCTTGGTGCGACCGACGCCATACAGCGAGTCGCGAGCCTTGAGCATCATGCCCTCGACGCCCAGGCTGCGAGAGGCTTCGCGCTGGGTGGCCAGATCGAGCCAGTCCTTGCCAGCGAGCACCGGGGAAGGCATCAGCACCTCGCTTTGGCAGGTTTCGATCAAGGCTTCCAGTTGCGAGCGGCGTTCATGTTGCGGGCGACTGCGCCAGTCATCGCCTTGCCACTCAAGCAGGTCATAGGCGAGCACCACGACCGGAACGTCGGCAAGAATCTTTTTGCCGAGCGTCTTCCGGCCTATCCGCTGTTGCAGCAGGGCGAACGGTTGAACCGAGGGCGCAGCCGCAGGAGCATCGCTGTTCAAGGCAAACTCCGCATCGGCATCCGGGTTCGCATCGGGGGCTTTCCAGACTACGATTTCGCCGTCGATCACCGTGCCGTCCGGCAGGCACTGCACCAGGCTGTGCAGTTCGGGAAAACGGTCGGTCACCAGTTCTTCGCCGCGCGACCAGATCCACAAGCGTCCGTCACGTTTGACCAGTTGCGCGCGAATGCCGTCCCACTTCCATTCCACCTGCCAGTTCTGCGCCGGACCGAGCAAGTCCTCGAACTGGTCGGCGGGCTGTTGCAGGGAGTGGGCGAGAAAAAACGGGTAGGGCTGGCCGCCACGTTGAGCGTGCTCGTCTTCGGACTCAGGCGCGATCAGCTTCAAATAGCGCTCGGCGCTGGGCCGGTGCGACAAGTCGGTGTAACCCACCAGTCGTTGTGCGACGCGTTTGCTGTCGATGTCAGCCAGCGCTGCCAGCGCACGGGTGACCAACAGCTTGGACACGCCGACCCGGAAACTGCCGGTGATAAGCTTGATGCACACCATCAGACTGCTGCGGTCCAGTTGCGACCAGAACAGCGGCAGCCGCTCGGCGAGTTCTTCAGGCGGCAGGCCGCGCAATGGCAACAGCTTGTCCTCCATCCAGGTGGCCAGGCCTTCGTCGTTACTGTGGTCGGCTTGGGGCAGCAAGAGCGACAGGGTTTCCGCCAGGTCACCGACCGCCTGATAGCTTTCTTCGAACAGCCATTCCGGCAGATTTGCCAGGGTCATTGCCTGTTCGCGCAGCACACGGGTGGGTACCAATTGCCGTGGGCGTCCGCCTGACAGAAAGTACACCGCCCAGGCGGCGTCCTCTGCTGCTGCCTTTTCGAAGTAGTCGCGCATTGCGGCGAGTTTGGCGTTGCTTGAAGTGGTAGCGTCCAGCTGCGCGTAGAGTTCAGCGAAGGCTTTCATGACTGAGCCTCGCCCGTGCTTGCCGCTTCGGGTTCGCTGGCTGCCGGGTTGCTGTCTTCTTCATCGCCGTATTCGGTGCTGAAGCCCTGTGCGTCCAGGCCCAGTTCACGCAGGTAACGCACCAGTATGCCGACCGAACCGTGGGTCACCATGACGCGCTCGGCACCGGTCTGTTCGACAGCCCAGAGCAGGCCCGGCCAGTCGGCGTGATCGGACAACACAAAACCGCGATCTACACCGCGCCGGCGTCGTGTGCCGCGCAGCATCATCCAGCCGCTGGCAAACGCATCGCTGTATTCGCCAAAGCGCTTCATCCAGCTGCTGCCACCTGCCGAAGGTGGGGCGAGGATCAACGCCTGGCGCAGCGCTGGGTCGGTTTTTTTGAAATCCCCGGCGTACTGGGTTTCCGGGATGTAGATGCCGCCTTCGCGATACACGCGGTTCAGCGGCTCGACGGCACCGTGGACCAGAATCGGTCCGATCTGCGCGTCGATACCGTGCAGGATGCGCTGGGCCTTGCCGAACGAGTAAGCGAACAACACGCTGGCCTTGCCTTGGGCCGCATTGGCACGCCACCACTGGTTGATGCCTTCGAAGATCTGCGCTTGCGGCGCCCAGCGATAGATCGGCAGGCCGAAGGTCGATTCGGTAATAAAGGTATGGCAGCGCACCGGCTCGAAAGCGGCACAGGTGCCGTCCGGCTCGACTTTGTAATCGCCGGAAGCAACCCACACCTCGCCTTGGTACTCCAGCCGCACCTGCGCCGACCCCAACACATGCCCGGCCGGATGCAGGCTCAGCTTCACCCCGTGATGGGTGATGGTTTCGCCGTATTCCAGGGTCTGCAGATTAATGTCCTGCCCAAGGCGCGAACGCAGAATGCCCTCGCCACTGGCCGCCGACAGGTAATGCTCATTGCCGGTACGGGCATGGTCGCCATGCGCATGGGTGATGACTGCCCGTTCGACCGGACGCCATGGATCGATATAGAAATCACCGGGTGGGCAATACAAACCTTCGGGGCGAGCAACGACAAGATCCATGGGGCAACCGTATGGATGGGCTTGTTAGCTATGAGCCGGGAAGGATCTGGAAGTTCGGGGAGTTTGCGTGAGCGCTGCGGAGCGTGAGGTGCGACAGCAGGTGAATTAGGGCTCGACTCAAGGTCACCTTTTCGCCTCTGACTATCGTTCCCATGCTCCGCGTGGGAATGCAGTTCGTGACGCTCCGCGTCACACAGGGGTTCTGCGATGTCAGGTGGATTGAGGTTCGGCTCACGTCACCTTTTCGCCCCTCGGCGACCTACTTTGATGGGGCCAAAGTAGGCAAACCCCCAAGCTCCGTTTCCGGCCCGACTGCGTCGGGTTCCTTCGTCCTGACACTGATCCGGGGGGCGCCGCAACGGGCCATCCATGGCCCGGTGCGGCTAGCCTGGCGTCCTGCCAGGCTACCCCCGGATCAGCGCCAGGACTCAGCCGTCACTTACGTCGCACTCTGCGTCGTCAGTGCCATCGCGACAGAAAAGCGCTTTTATGCACGATGGTGTTTTTCCCGGACATTGATGACTCAAGCCGAACCCCAATCTACCTGACAAAGAAAAACCGCCGTGTGACGCAGAGCTTCACAAACTGCATTACCACGCTGGAGCGTGGGAACGATAGGTGTCCTGAAGACACCATCGTGCCCATGCTCCCTCTGCGTCCGATTTTCGGTGCTTACTTGCCCGGCGTCAGCGTCAGGCGTTGCTTGCCGTAGCCCTTTTCGTAGTTCTGTTGTTGCACCGGAATCGACTGGTACTGGCCTTTCTGCCACGGCTCGATGCTGTTGGCGTAATACGGGCTTGCCGGGTTGTCGGATTGGCCGGTGCTGATCAGGCCGGTCATCGGTTCGACCAGGCTGAAGTCGACGATCATGCGCAGACCGGGCGCCATGCGTGCGTCGAAGCCTTTGCCCCACTCGAAGCCGGACACGTTCAGCGTCGTGTGATCACCACCCGCTGGCGTGGCGCCGCGGTTGAACTCGCCGCCACCCAACTGCTTGGCCAGCGGGCTGGTCGAGGCCCAGTTGTCACGGTGCAGCTTGCCCCATTGCCAGGCCTTGTGATCGCTGCCCAACAGGCTGTCGCCGCTGGTGATGGCGGCCGCCAGGCTGCGCGCAAGGATGGCCGGTTTGTCTTCCTTCTGCGGCGTTTTGACGTCATCCCAGTACGGGCTGTCATCGCGGCCCAGCAGGTGGTCGGCCTGTGGTGAGTAGGATGAGCTGGCATTGGCAACCAGTGCCTGCCAAGCAGGGCTGGTTTCCGGACCCAACTCATCAAGGAAAATCTGCTTGGCGCTTTCCTGCAGAAACAGCTCGTACAGCGCCGCGTCAGCTGAAGTAGCACTGAGCTTGCCGTCAAACGCCATCAGGCGCGTGAACGCTTCGCGGGCCTTGTTGCGCTCGGCTTCAGGCAGGGCATCAATGGCCTGCTTGAGCGGCTTGCTCATGCCTGGCGCCTGGAACATGGTCTTGAGCTTGGCGGCGAACGTCGTGGTCTGGTCGTATTGCATGGCGATGGTGCTACGCAGGTCCTGCTTGCCGCCGTTGGCCAGTTCGGCAATCCGCTCGGCG
This sequence comes from Pseudomonas congelans, assembly GCF_900103225.1. Classification (GTDB taxonomy): domain Bacteria; phylum Pseudomonadota; class Gammaproteobacteria; order Pseudomonadales; family Pseudomonadaceae; genus Aquipseudomonas; species Aquipseudomonas congelans. Next base: position 8,988 of record NZ_FNJH01000003.1, read on the forward strand.
CGCTCCGGGTAGCCCCACGAGTTGGAAAGCTGCATGCCGTAGCCTTTCGGAATCGTGCGCTGATTGGCCGCTGCGAGCCAGCCTTGGCGCGGGTCCTGATCATAGGGATGAAGCATCGAGTCGGCGAAACCGTCCCAGTCGTATTGCCCATCCCAGCCCGGCGAAGGCAGCAGGCCCTGGCCTTCACGACGGTTCGGGAAGCGGCCGGTGACCTGCCAGCCAATGTTCGAGGCATCGGCAAAAATCATGTTCAAGGTGATCGCCCGAATCTCGCGGCTGGTATCGAAGGCTTTCTCGACGTTAGGCGCACGGGACAGATCGAAGAACGCATCCAGGCTTTTGTCGTCCTTGAAGTTCGGGACTTGCAGCGCCAGGCTCAAACCGTTGCCGGGCGGGGTAGCCGATGCATTGAGCAGCGCGCCGTGGCGCGTTTCGTACACGGTTTCGCGCAGCGGGCTGCCGCCCTTGACCAGGAAGGTTTCCTGGTGAGCGGCCGCTGGCAGCCATTTGCCGTCAGCCATATAGGAGACGCGGTTGCCTTCGCGCTTGATCTTCTCCAGAAACAGGTCCTGGTTGTCACCCTTGACGTTGCTCATGCTCCACGCCAGTTTGCCGTTGAAACCGCTGAGCACCAGCGGCATACCGGCGATGGTGACACCGGACACCTGGTATTTCGGTGCGCGGATCTGCACGAAGCTCCACGCGGAGTTGAGCCCGGCAGGCAGTTGCATGTCACTGGCCAGCAGACTCTTGCCGTTTCGGCTGCGTTGTGGCGCGATGGCCCAGTTGCTGGAGGCTGCAACGCCGAGCATGTTCAGGTCCGAGAGCTGCAGGGCGATTCTGTTCAGATCGCTCAGGCCGTTGACCTGATTGTTCAGGTTCAGGCCTTTGAGCTTGTCGGCTTCGGCAAATGGTAATTCTTCGTCAGGGTAGGTCGGCAGTAGCCAGGCGAGCTTGTCCGCGCTGACTTTCTGCGCCAGGACCAGCGCCGACAGCTCTTCCTGCAGGTTTACCGACAGGCTGAAGTTGAGCAGGCTGAAGATCAGCGCCGAGTCTTCCGGCTTCCAGTATTCCGGCTTGTAGCCTGAACTGGCGATATCCGCAGGCAGCTTGTCGCGATAGCGGAACAGGTAGGCGTTCACGCCGCGCGCATAGACATCGAAGAAGCGCTTCAAGCGCGGCGACGCAGCGTTGTACAGGTCGCTGGCGTTCTGCTTGAGGTTGACCGAGCGCATCAGACGGTCGACATCCAGCGCATCGGCGCCGGCCATTTCCGACAAACGGCCCTGCGCCAGCAAGCGCATGCCGAGCATCTGACTGATTCGGTCACCGGCATGAACGTAGCCGAGCGTGAACAGCGCATCGTGGTAGCTGCTGCTTTCTATCAGCGGCATACCCATCGTGTTGCGGCGCACGGAAACGTTCTGCGCCAGCCCTTTGAGCGGGAACGTCCCGGAAACAGGCAGCACGGTCTCGGGATCGCCGCCGCCCAACTGGCAGCCGGCAAGGCTCAGGAAGCTCGCCGCAGCGGCGGCAGCGCCGAATCGGGGTAGAAAATGACGAAGGGCTGGCGAGGCCATGGGCAAGCTCCTGGAGGGGTAACGTACAAAAGCCGCTACGTTAGAGAGCAGCCCGTCAGCGCGCAAGCGGGGAGGGCGAGTTTATTTCAGGATTTTGCAGAAGTGGCCAGACGCCTCTCGTGCCATTGCTCGGCATGGGCACGAGAGTCGACATTTCAGTCCAGGTGACTCAAGGCTTCGACGGATTGATCTTCTCGACCAGCGCATACGCACGTTGAGTCGCTTCTCGACCGGCGATGCTGTCGAACCAGCGCTTGAGGTGCGGGAAGTCGTCCAGGTTCTGTTGTTGATAGGTGTGCGGCACGATCCACGGGTAGATCGCCATGTCGGCGATGCTGTACTCGTCACCCGCTACGAACTCGCGATCGGCCAGACGCTTGTCCAGTACGCCATACAGTCGCGCGGTTTCGTTGACGTAGCGCTCGATCGCGTAGGGGATTTTTTCCTTGGCGAAACGATTGAAGTGATGATTCTGCCCCGCCATCGGACCGAGTCCGCCCATTTGCCAGAACAGCCATTGCGACACTTCCTGGCGGCCACGCAGATCCTGCGGGATGAATTGCCCGGTTTTCTCGGCCAGGTACAGCAGAATGGCGCCTGACTCGAACAGGCTCAGCGGTGCGCCGCCGTCAGCGGGCCGGTGATCGACAATCGCCGGGATGCGGTTGTTGGGGGCGATTTTCAGGAATTCAGCTTTGAATTGCTCGTTGTTGCCGATGTTCACCGGAAAGATCGTGTAGGGCAGGCCTGCCTCTTCCAGAAACAGTGTGATTTTGTGCCCGTTGGGCGTGGTCCAGTAATGCAGGTCGATCATTGAGCGCTCCATGTGGGTGACCGAAACCCCATGTTTTACCTTGCTCACCTGCCGCCTACAAATGAAAACGGCCTGCATTGCAGGCCGTTTTCAGAATGCTCCGCGCCTTACGCGCCGTGGCATTTCTTGAATTTCTTGTCGCTGCCGCACGGGCAAGGATCGTTACGACCGACATCTTTAAGGGTATTGCGCACCGGCTCCTGGTGGGCATGACCGCAGTTCGGGCCGTGTACATGGCCGTGCTGGTGGTCGTGGTGATCGTGATCATGGTTGCAATCGGGGCCATGCACATGGTCTTGCTGGTTCATCGGTTTTACTCCGCAATTAAATCTGGCGCGCATTATCCCGCAAATCATGGCCAAGCAGTATCGGCATATTACAGTTCGCACAACGTCATTTTTTAAGTATGCTTAGTTTTGTTCGAGCGTTTTTCAGCGTTCCTTATTTCCATGTGCAGAGCCGACTCATGACCCGACAGGAACGTATCGCCAGGGCCATCGCCGCCAGTGGCCTGAAGAAAGGTGAAATTGCTGCACAGTGCGGCGTTGCCAACTCTGCCGTTACCCAGTGGATCAGCGGCGAAAGCAAAAGCCTGCGGCCGGAAAACCTTTACGCACTGGCCCGTGCCACGGGCTTTCGTGCCGAATGGCTGGCGATTGGCGAGGGGCCGGAAAAAACGCCTGCCTTCGACGCCAACGTTGCGCTGATCGATCAGCCGAACATGTCCTTCCGCTATCCGGTGATCAGCTGGGTGTCGGCGGGTTCCTGGGAAGAGGCAGTCCAGCCTTATCCCGACGGCTTTTCCGATCGCTATGAAATCTCCGACTACGACTCCAAGGGGCCGGCGTTTTGGCTGGAGGTCAAAGGCGATTCGATGACCGCGCCCACCGGCGTCAGCGTGCCGGAGGGGATGATGATTCTGGTGGACACGGAGGCCGACGTGCAGCCCGGCAGGCTGGTGATCGCCAAGCTGCCCGCCAGCAACGAGGCGACATTCAAGAAGCTGGTCGAGGATGGCGGCACACGCTACCTGAAGCCCCTGAACCCGGCGTACAAAATGATCGAATGCGGTGCCGACTGTCGCATTATCGGCGTAGCCGTGAGGATGACCGGCAAGCTGTAAGCCTTGCGTAACAAGGCTTGCTGACGTTTTCGCCAAAGGTGCCCGTCAGGAAACGTCCCACGAAATGCTTGCGAGGTTCCTACAGCTGGAATACTGTATTTATATACAGTTATGCCTCGGAGGCTGTCATGGCCGGCAATGATAATGGATCGACAGGCAGGTCTTCCTACGAGCAGATCGGCAAGCGCATTCAACGGCTGGTATCTGCGCCGAATGTTCAAAAGACCCAGTGTGTCATCGTCGCCCGCCGTGATGATGAGCCCGTGGACAGCTGGAACGTGGTGCTGCAGGAAATCGAAGAGACCGAAGGCATCGAGATTGACCGCCAGCCAGACGGTTCGGTAAGGATCGGCTGGCAGCGCTACATCGATAACTGACTTCAAGCCTCTGCTGCTCGCCCGATAGCGCGGAGGGTTGATGGCATACGTTTGCTCATTATTTTAAGTATGCTTAATTTTTCGGTTTTTGCACGGTGTCGGGACCGCAGCGATCCCCGGAAGGCCCCCCCAGTGTCTGAATTTTTCTGTGTTCGTGAACGGCTGTATTTCTTGAACGGAGTCAGAAGCGATGGATATGTTGAATGGTTTGGCAGACAGAGGCGAGTGGCTGGTCGCCGGTCTGGTGGGTGCGATCATTTCTGGCTGGTGGCATAAGGCAGGTCTGCTTGACTGGCGTGCCTGGCTGGTTTTCTTGGTAACCGGGGTGGCCTGTGCAGTATTCCTCACCGGCATCGCCAGTGATTATCTGGGCGTGGCAGATCCGCGCAACACCACCGGCGTGGGCTTTCTGCTGGGGTCCTTCGGTGGCGCGCTGATCAGTGCCGTCAACCGGGCATTGTGGGCCGCGGACATCTGGAAGTTTCTTCTGGAACTGATCAAGGGCAAGCTGGGCGGATAGGCTGGAATGATCATCGGCGTTGGATCAGGTCTTCCGGCAGCACATCGCCTGACGTGCCGATGCGGACGTTGTGCCTGAACACAATGCCGGTCTTGAGCTTGCCGTCCAGTCGATAATGGATCGGCTCATCAGGCTTTTTCAGCAGTTGAGCGATGTACCGTGCGTAGCGCCAGAGGTTGGTGCGAATCGGCACCACAAAGGTTTTGCGGCTATTGCCGTCGACGACAAACCAGTCGCTGAACGTGTCATCGACAAGGACCATGTCATTGAGCGTGATCTTGTACTTCAGGCCACGCACCAGCAAGCTGTCTTCGTTGGGGTTGTCGACTTCGAAGTACAGCTTGAAATCCTGCTGTGTCAGCCTCGCCTTGACCACCTGGACCTTCAGCAAATGCACTTCCGGCTCCTGAGCGCGGTCAAAACTCAGGAGCGAGCATCCGCCGAGCCCGAACAGGATCAACGCAAGGCTTATGATTCTTGTAATGTGCGCCTGAAAAAACATGGATGTGCTCCCTTTGACGCCCGAGTCTACCAACTCGACGTTCAAGGGCAACGCGCTTGTTGCGCTGTCTGACGCTTCGCCATACTTTTACTGACGTGCATATCGGTGTCTTCTTTCATGAATCTCTACGAAATTGTCTTCAGCGCCGAACTGGTTGCCGGAGCACAACCCGAGAAGGTAAGGGCCAACCTTGGCAAGCTGTTCAATGCGGATGCCGAACGTCTGGACCTCCTGTTCTCGGGACGCCGGCTGGTTCTGAAAAACAATCTCGACGCAGTAACCGCAGAGAAATATCGCGCCACCCTCGAGCGCGCAGGCGCACTGGTGCGTGTGCTGGAAATGAATACGCCACCGCCCATGGAAGAGGTCGAACTGGCGCCGCCGCCCGACGCACCGACCTGGTTGCGCAAGACCTCGGTCAGTCCGGGGCGTCTGCAGATCAAACCGCGCGACGCTTACATGGCGGCTTTTGTGGACGTCGATGCGCCGGATTACTCGGTTGCAGAGGCAGGCGTCGAGTTGCTGCCCGACAGGCCTCAGCCTGCTGCGCCGCTGCTGGATCTCTCGCGTCTGAGCCTGGCCCCGGCGGGCAGCGACATGGGGCAGGTCGAAAAGCCCGAGCCGCAGGAGGCTCCCGATACGTCGCACCTGCGGATCGTCCCGGAGTGACGCTGCGAGCCCGCTGAATCCTGAAACGGAATTATTTTCAATCAGCCCTGTTACTTTCGAGCGTTCGTGCGGCTAACAGGCATTGAGAAGTATTCCATCAGGAGTTGCCCGATGTCCCGTTCGTTAGACACCCTTCTGCGTCCCAGTCTGTTGGCCGTGGCGATTGCCCTTTGCACGCCTCTGACCAGCCCGCTGTCGATGGCGGCGCAGCAGGCCAGCGTGGTTGCCTATGATCTGCCCGCAGGTCCGATGGCGACTACGCTGAATCAGATCTCCAGCCAGGGCGGTCTGGCACTGAGTCTTGACCCGGCACTGGTCGCCGGCAAAACCAGCTCTGCAGTGAAAGGCAATTTCGACGCGGCGACGGCCTTGCGCGAGGCGCTGCGTGGCAGCGGCCTGCAACTGGTGCAGAGCAGCGCCGGGACCTACACGCTGATGTTCATGGAACAGAACGCCTTGAACCTGTCGGACGTGAACATCAACGCCAACAGCACGCCCCTCGAAGGTTCGGAAGCGGCAGGTTATCGCAGCGAGAACGTCAGCAACGTCGGTGCGCTGGGTGGCATGAGGCTGCAGGACACGCCTTACTCCATCAGCGTCACGCCTCAGGCGTTGCTGAAAAACATCCAGGCGACCTCGCTGGACGATGTCATCAAGCACAACCCGTTTACCCAGATGTACTCGCCGACCAGCGCCGGTTATGCCAGTGCCGTCAACATCCGTGGTTTCAGCAGCGCCGGCAGCCTGAACATCGCCAATGATGGCCTGCGGTTCACCAACGGTGCCGACGGCAGCAACTACATGGAAGAGATGGAGCAGTTGGAAGTCATCACCGGTCTGACCGGCTTCCTGTATGGTCCAGCCTCGCCGGGCGGGCTGGTCAACTACGTGCTCAAGCGCCCGACCTATCAACGCTACAACAGCGTCACGCTGGGCAATGCCGGGGGTGAGAATTACTACCTGCACGGTGACTTCGGCGGGCCGATCGACAGTGAAGGCAAGTTTGCCTATCGCCTCAATGTGCTGACCCAGGATGGTGATACGGCCGTCGATCTGAACAAGCGTCGTCGCGAGATGATTTCCCTGGCGCTGGACTGGAACGTGTCCGACGACCTGCTGGTGCAGTTCGACGCCTCGCACAAGAAGACCGAAATTCGCGGCCTGACCAGTTACTGGTATTTCGGTGACCAGTCCCTGCGCCCCAGTGCGGCCTCGCTGGACAACGACAAGCTCTACAGCCAGAAGTGGTCGTTTTCCGATTATGAGTCCGACAAGGCCGGCGTGCGCGCCAAGTGGCGCTTGAACGACACCTTCACCTTGCGCGCGGCCTTCGCTGCCCAGCAGTACACCTCGGAGAACACCTACACCGGGCCGACGGTCTACAGCGCGGGCCTTTACTCGCAGCCGCTGTATGCCTTCGCTCCGATTGAAACCGAAGAAAAGACCGGCTCGTTGTTCCTCGATGCGGCGTTCGACACCGGTTTTCTCGGTCACAAGGTTACCGTTGGCTATCAGGGTAATACCTCGCGCCAGAAACAGTACGAGGATCACATTCCCTACACACCCGATCAGCCCGGCCCGCAATACGCCTCGCCAGTGGGCACGATACCGCTGGACCAGACACCTCAGGTTGGCAAGCCTGCGTACTCGATCGGGCATGGCGACCAGCGCCTGGCCAACAGTTCGGAAAGCAATAACATCCTGATCGGTGACGTCATCACCTTCAACGAACAATGGTCAACGATTCTGGGTGTGACCAACACGCAGATCAAAACCTACGCCAACGAGTTCGTTTATGCCAAGGCGTTCGGTTCCGCCGAAACCGAGACCACCTACAACGAGAGCAAGACCTCGCCGAACATCTCGCTGGTCTATAAGCCGCTGCCGTGGCTGACCACCTACGCCACCTATATAGAAGGCCTCCAATCAGGCGGCGTTGCGCCTAGCGGTACGCTCAATGCCGGCCAGGCGTTTGCGCCTGAAATCAGCGAGCAATACGAAATCGGCGCCAAGGCGACGCTGGGTGAAACACTGTTGACCCTGGCGCTGTTCAACATCGAAAAGCCTAATGGCTACACCACGGGTGGCAATATTTACGTGGTTGACGGACGTCAGGAAAACAACGGCCTGGAGTTCAGTGTGACAGGCAAGGTCATCCCTGAGCTGACACTGGTTGGCGGCTTTACCTTGCTCGACCCGAAGATCAAGAAAACCGGCGTCGCGGCGGATGAAGGCAACGTACCGACCAACGTCGCCAAGCAACTGGCCAAGGTCTACGCCGAATACGACATCAACCAGGTACCAGGCCTGGCCATGACCGGCGGGGCGTTCTACACCGGCAAGCAATACACCGACCAAAGCAACGAAAACGACCTGCCGTCCTTCACCACCTTCGACGCCGGAGCCCGCTACCGCCTGCGCCTTTCGGAAAACGACCTGACCCTGCGCGTCAACGTCAGCAACCTGACCAACAAGGAATACTGGCTCAACAGCAGCTACCTGGGCGACCCACGCACCGTCGCGTTCTCGGCGCAACTGGAGTTTTGAGGCGAGCCAGACCGCTGTGTGACGCAGAGCGTCACGAACTGCATGCCCACGCGGAGCATGGGAACGATAGTCAAAACCGCAGCCACTGCTGCAAAAGCGCTTTTCTACCACGATGGCACAGACGACGCAGAGTGCGACGTAAGTGACGGCTGAGTCCTGGCGCTGATCCGGGGGTAGCCTGGCAGGACGCCAGGCTAGCCGCACCGGGCCATGGATGGCCCGTTGCGGCGACCCCCGGATCAGTGACAGGGCGAAGGAACCCGACGAAGTCGGGCCGGAAACGGAGCCAGGGGGTTTGGTTACTTTGGCCCCATCAAAGTAACTCGCCGAGGGGCGAAAAGGTGACCTGAGCCGAACCCAATCTACCTAACAAAGAAAAACCGCCGTGTGACGCATGCACGATCCCGCTCAGGCAAAGAGGCGCGGCTCAGTCCACATAAGCCGAGCAGCACTTCTTGAACTTCTGCTCACTGCCACACGGACACGCATCATTACGCCCGGCCTTCAACGGCACGGTGGAGTCGATGAAGTACCAGCGTCCCTGATTCTGCACGAACGACGAACGCTCCTTGTGACTGTGCTCACCGTTGCCATCGTGCCAGCGAGCGGTAAAGGTCACGAACGCATGCTCAGGCTTGCCGCCGAACACCTCCGAGCTTTCTACCTCCAGCCCCAGCCAGGTGCTCTGCGCACTCCACTGGGCAATGGCCTCACGGTCCAGCCCGCCTTGCTGCACCGGCAGCGTGGTTTGCACCAGGTAGTCGGTCAGCCCCAGCACATAGGCGCTGTAGCGCGAGCGCATCAGTTTTTCCGCACCGGGTGCAGGCTGCCCCGCGTGATAGCGACCGCAGCAGGCCAGCAACAGATCGCCGCTGCCACATGGGCAAATGGCACTACTCATAGGTCACCACCAATACTTTCCAAAATTCTCCGGGTTGGCCCAGTACTTCGCGTTCAGCCAGTCGGGCACCTGTTTGTACTCACGCAGGTCGTACGTAAACAGGTTCAGCACCTGCTCGTCGCGGGCGAAGCGTTCGCTGGACTGCAGCGCCAGCGAGAAAAAATCGGTCTCCTGCCAACCGCAGGCCTGCAAGTCGGCGAGCACCGCGATGCGACTGGCGTTGAGGTTGCGGATACCACCCAGCAGCTCCAGGCCGGTACGCTTGGGGATGTGCTCAAGGCAATCGACCACCAGCGCCAGGTCGAAACGTTGTGCTGCGAGATGGGCAGGCAGCGCACCGGGCTCGGCCAGCGCAACCTCGGTCTGCGGGTGGGCCTCCTGAAAGGCTTGCAACGCCGGGAACGCCTGAGCGCCGATCAACAGCAGGCGTTGCGGCGCATAGCGATCGAGCAGGGCAGCCAGCGCTTGTTGGGGCGTACGGTTCGAGTAGCCGACGGTCATCGAAAGTCCTCTGGTTGACGAACAAGACTAGCCTGCCGGACCGGCTCTGAACAGCCGTCAGTCTCAGGCGGGCATCCACAGATACATGACAACGATCTATGCTTGATCTTTTTCAACACACCGCTGGCATATTCGGCGTACAGCACGTCTACTGTGCGGCGACGAAAAGCATGCGAAGACTGCAATTTCGTAACGGATCATGACAAGGGGTGGGCAGGCAATGAAGGTGTTTTGGGGGCTGGGAAAGATATTGATGCTGGGCTTCTGGCTGGTGGTGCTGGTCAACGCGGCGATCGAGGCGCCCAGCCCGTTTGGCGTGATGATCGACATGGCCGGCGCGGTGCTGCTGTTGACTCATTTGCTGGAGCTGATTCTGTTCAACGGCAGCCTGCGCGGTCGCCGGCATCCGTGGCGCGACCGGGGCAAAATCATCCTGTTCGGCATCTTTCACGTTCAATCCATCGGCCGTTCGGTCAGGGGGCACTCTCATGCGTAAGCTCGTTCTGCTGGCGGCATTGTTCAGCCCACTGGCCATGGCCCAGGCAATTATCGTTGCACCGCACTCGCTGATGCGTCTGCCTGGCAACAGCAGCGTTCTGCAGGTCGAGCGCCTTGAAGTGTCCGACTACGGCACTCTGCTGATCCCGGCCGGTATCGATGATGTGAAGATTGGCGAGCTGGTCCTGGGCCACGAAGCGCGAATTGCCATCGTCCCTGGCGTGCAGGCGTTCAACATGGTCGTGCTGCACGGTGAGTTCGGCACCGGCAGCCAGATCACCGCACGGGGCGCACCGGGTACTTTCGAAAAACCTGCACGGCCAGGGCGCAACCTGACCCTGCGCCTGCAGAGCCTGGATTCTGAAGAACTGTCGATTGACGCTCGCGGTGGCGCCGGCAGCCCAGGCTATGCCGGGCTGGATGGCGGCACAGGTGAAGAGCCGGGCTGTACCTGGGGCCAGGCCGGGCGTGGGTATAACGGCGACAGCGGCGGCAATGGGCATGACGGCGCTGCGGGCGCGCAGGTTCGTCTTGAACTGCCACAGAGCTATCCGGCCGAGCGCATCAAGGTGAATGTTGCGGGTGGCGCGGCGGGCAAGGGTGGCGAAGGCGGCAAGGCAGGGAAGGGCGGTGCGTCCAAAGGCTGCATCGTCTACCGCGCTGAAGGCGGCAAGGCCGGCAGAGCGGGAGAGCCCGGTCTGCCAGGTACTGCGGGACCGGCAGGGGCGTTGATCCTGCAACGTCTGTAATCTTCGAGAGCCTGTCCGGGTCAGGTGCAAGGCCATGATCCGGACAGCCGCGACGCTCTTCACATCACATTATTGCGGTACGCCTTTCTCCCAACTCTTCCAGTCGCCGACAATGGCCTGCACCAGCGGGTTGCCGGTGCGGTAGAGGTTTTCCAGCGCCGGCACGAAGGCACCCTGATCGGCGTACTTGAGCAGGTTGTCCACCTCGCTGTAACCCGGATACGGACGATCGAAGTCGGAGCCCGCGCGGACGACGGCCAGGCGATTGACATCGACCTTGCCTGCTTTGCTCGCGCGCAACAGAGCCTCGTAGGTAGAGTTGTCCTCCTGCTGGGTGGTGCAGTACACGCCCTTGCCGTCGGTCAGCAGCTTGGTCCAGACTTCCGCACGCTCGCTCAGACGCGTCCCGGAAAACCAGGTATTGCCTGCCACGGTGTCGCATTGCGTTACCTGCGGCGGCTGGTTGGCAGGTGCATAAGGGTATTTGACGCGCCAGGCTGCGGACTCCTTGCTCTCGCTGAGCGACACCTTGTGCGACAGGGCAAACGCCTTGGCCTGCAGCTTGGGGTTGAGCTCGAAGACTTCGGTCTTGTAGTCCAGCGGCGGCTTCTCGTTCGGGCCTTTGGTGTTGATGCCCAGATAACCGGTCGGCCAGTCCTTGGGCACATCGCGGGAGTCGATTTCCCACTGCGTGCCGAACTCCACCAGATAATGCGCCCAGGCAGTGGTGCCGAGCGTGCCGTGGTGCGGGTTGATGCCAGCAATGCCGGCGACGATGAAGTAAGTCTTGCGCAGGTCGAATTGCGGCGACAGGGCCAGCGCCAGGGTCGATGCAGCAGCGTTGGTCTGGCCCATGCCGGTGACCAGCAGGCAGACATCCTGATCATTGCAGCGAATGGCCGGGTACTCGGCGGCAAGACCGGGCACCTGGATCTCCTTGGTCAGGTGCAGCCGGTCAATCCAGTTTTGTGCTTCGGGCGCAAACATGGCGACCAGCATGACCTTGGGGGTGACCGGTGCAACTGGCGCGGTAGCCGCCCAGACAGCAGGGCTGAGCACTGCCAGCGTGGCGCAGAGGGTGTTGCGAGTCGTGTGTTTCATGAAAACTCCTGTCGTCATAATAAGGTTCAGAACTGGTAACCCACGCCTGCGTAATAGCCCCAACCGTCGGAGCGCGCGCGGAAGTTGCCATCGCCGAAGTTCAGCTCGCTGCCGTCCTGCCAGTTGCCGCCGTTGTGGAAGTAGCGGCCAACCAAGGTGAAGCGCAGGTGCGTGAAGGCGTAAAGAAGCACATTGGTGGCAACCGTGGAGTTGCCGGTGCGTGCCGGATCGTTTTTCAGGTCCGACCCGAAATCGAAGTTGGTAAAGCCTATGTAGGTCAACGAGGCGCCGTTGTCGAAGGTGCTGATCGGTACGATGTATTTGAGCTGGGCGCGATAGCCATCCCACGAATACTCGTTGCTGGCACCGTAGTTCTCCCACTGATAGCGGCCATAGAAGTTGGCCGACAGATTGACCCGCGAGTGGGTGTCGATGTCGGTGCCCAGACCGCTGTACAGGGTGTTGGCCCTGTTCGCCGTATTGCTGCCGTGGTCATAGATCCAGTCGAAAGCAACGTACCATTCCTTGAACGGCCCGATGGCCAGACTGCGCCCGGCGAGGTAGTCGATCGAGACACGTGGCTCGTGTTCCATGAACAGCGGCGAGCCATGGTCCCAGACGCCCTTGTCATTATCATTGCCGATGCCGAGGATCTTCGGTACGTCGACATAGCCATACAGCTCGAACGGTCCTTTGCGGCCGAAGTATTCGTACTCCAGGTAGATGTCATCGTTGGGTTTGGGGCCGAAGCTGATGTCCTTGCTGCCGATCAGCGTCAGGTCCTGATTGAACCAGTCTGAAAAATACGCGCCTTGACCTTCCTTGGGCGAGGCGGGCGGGCTGAGTGCTTCGCCTTGCGCCGAGTCTTCGGCAGCGGCGGGCTGTGCCAGGACGCTGGTACATGGCAACGCCGCAGCGGCGGCGAACAGCAGAGGCATGAGGAATCTTGAGGGCGTTACGGGTCGAGTGAATGGCGGCTGTGGCATTGAAGCTCCTTTTCGTGGGCGCGTACTGCTGATCGCAAACGTTTGCACAGCTCATGCCAAAGTGCTTCAAGGTGTTGAATGCCTTGGATATCAGGTACAGAAGATGACCGATCGGGCAGGAAACTGCCCGCAAGCCGTGCGCGGTGTCACTGCCAGTGCCCCGCGATGTTCCGTTTTACCTCAAAGGCCCGGACGCGCCGCCGCGAGCATGACCACGGCCAGGCCGATAATCAGGTTGATGCCGACCAGACGGCGGATATGGCCCAATGTTGCCGCGCCCTCGGCCCACTGTTCGGCTTCCACGGCACGACGCAGCTCCGGCAGTTGCAATGACTGGATACGCAAAAACAGCGCAACCATGACGACGTACAGGCCCATCATGATCTGCACATAACGCGGCGCGGTTTCAAAGCCGGTGAAGTTGAGCTGAATCATGCCGATGCCGGTTATCGGCAGCAGCACCACCGCAGCCCAGACCCAAACGAAGAAGCGCGGAAACACCTGGACCCACACTTTCAGGCGAGAAGGGCCTTCAAGTGCTGCAATGACTGCCGGGCGCAACACCATCCAGGCGAAAAACATGCCGCCAACCCACACCAGGGCAGCCAGCAGATGCAATGTATAGACAGTAGAAAAAGCGGTCATCGGACACTCCGTTCTGCGCGGATGGATTTAGCGCGCTATGATAGCGCCCACTCAGAACTACTGAAAATTTATCCAGCCTTTTTAGCCGTGCCCCCGAACCGAAGCCAATGATCAGTACCGAACTCAAAACCCAGATCCAGGGCGCTTACTCGCGTTTCCTCGAAGCCAAGAGCCTCAAGCCACGCTATGGCCAGCGATTGATGATCGCTGAAGTCGCCAAGGTGCTGGGGGACATTGACACCGATGAAGAGGGTCGTCGTTCGGGCGATCCTGCGGTAGTGGCGGTCGAGGCCGGAACGGGTACCGGCAAGACCGTGGCTTACGCCATCGCCTCGATTCCCACCGCCAAGGCGGCAGGCAAGCGGCTGGTGATCGCCACCGCGACCGTCGCCCTGCAGGAGCAGATCGTCTACAAGGATCTGCCGGACCTGATGCGCAACAGCGGTCTGAATTTTACCTTCGCCCTGGCCAAGGGGCGCGGGCGTTACATGTGCCTGTCCAAGCTCGACGCATTGCTGCAGGAAAGTGACGCGACCAACGCGACCGCGCAGCTATTCGAGGAAGAAGGCTTCAAGATCGAAGTCGATGAGGCCAGTCAGAAGCTTTTCACCAGCATGTTGCAGAAGCTGGCGGGCAACAAGTGGGACGGCGATCGCGACAGCTGGCCGCAGGAACTCGCCGATCAGGACTGGGCGCGTCTGACCACCGATCACAGCCAGTGCACCAACCGGCACTGCCCCAACTTTCAGCAGTGCGCTTTCTATAAGGCGCGTGAAGGCATGGGCAAGGTCGATGTGATCGTCACCAACCACGACATGGTGCTGGCCGACCTGGCACTGGGCGGCGGTGCGGTGCTGCCGGACCCGCGTGACACCTTGTATGTCTTCGACGAGGGTCACCACCTGCCGGACAAGGCCATCGGCCACTTTGCCCACTACACCCGATTGAAATCTACCGCCGACTGGCTGGAACAGACCGCCAAGAACCTCGCCAAGCTGCTCGCCCAGCATCCGCTGCCCGGCGATCTGGGCAAGCTGATCGAGCAGGTGCCGGAGCTGGCCCGCGAGATCAAGGGCCACCAGCAGTTCATGTTCGGTGCCTGCGAGCAACTGGCGGATTTCCGCGCCGGTGAGGACATGCAGGGCCGCGAGCGCCCACGCCACCGCTTTGTCGGCGGCGTGATTCCCGAGCACATCCGCGAGATGGGTATCGAGCTCAAGAAAGGCTTTGCGCGCCTGGACGATCTGTTCACCCGCCTGACCGAGCTGCTCAAGGAAGGCATGGACGGTGAGGTCAACATCGGCATCGCCAGCCATCAGGCCGAAGAGTGGTATCCGCTGTTCGGCAGCCTGCTGGCCCGCGCGCATGGCAACTGGGAATTGTGGACTGCGTTCACCGCCGAAGACCCGGAAGACAGCCCGCCAATGGCGCGCTGGCTGACCCTGGCCGACAGCGGTGCAATGTTCGATATCGAGGTCAACGCCAGCCCGATCCTGGCGGCGGAAATGCTGCGTCGCAATCTGTGGAACATCGCCTACGGGGCGCTGGTCACCTCGGCGACCCTGACCGCGCTGGGCAAGTTCGACCGCTATCGCATGCGTGCCGGGCTGCCTAAAGGGGCGGTGACCGCCGTGGTGCCAAGCCCGTTTCATCACGCCGATGCCGGTGTGCTGCGCGTACCGGACCTCAAGGCCGACCCGCGTGACTCGGTGGCCCATACCGCAGCGATCATTCGCGATCTGCCCGGTCTGGTGGAGGGATCGCGAGGCACGCTGGTGCTGTATTCGTCGCGCAAGCAGATGCAGGATGTCTTCGACGGCCTGGACCGTGACTGGCGCAAGCAGGTGTTCATTCAGGGCAACCTGTCCAAACAGGAAACCCTCAACAAGCACAAGGCACGCGTCGACAGCGGCGAGTCCAGCGTATTGTTCGGGCTGGCCAGCTTCGCCGAGGGTGTGGACTTGCCCGGCGCCTACTGCGAACACGTGGTCATCGCCAAGATCCCGTTCGCGGTGCCGGATGACCCGGTCGAGGCTGCGCTGGCCGAGTGGATCGAAGCGCGTGGCGGTAACCCGTTCATGGAGATCGCCGTGCCCGATGCCTCGTTGCGTCTGGTGCAGGCCTGTGGCCGCTTGCTGCGCACCGAAGAGGACCGCGGCACCATCACGCTGCTGGACCGGCGCGTGGTCACCCAGCGCTATGGCAAGGCGATTCTCAATGCGCTGCCACCGTTCCGTCGGGAAATAACCTGAGCCAAAGATGAAGAGCGTTTCACATCTGTTCCCAAAGCGCTCGATCGCTGAAACAATACGGGCCGTTTAGCCTGTGCTCAGGCTCAGTATCGCCAGTCAGGAGTCAGCCGTTGCAGATCCAGGGTCATTACGAACTTCAATTCGAAGCAGTACTTGAAGCCTTTGCGGCGCTCTTTGACGACCCTCAGGAGCGCGGTGCCGCCTTGTGCATTCAGGTTGGCGGCCAGACCGTCATCGATCTGTGGGCGGGCACTGCCGACAAGGACGGTGCCGAGGCGTGGCACACCGATACTATTCTCAACCTGTTCTCCTGCACCAAGACCTTCACCAGCGTGGCGGTTCTGCAACTGGTCGAAGAGGGCAAGTTGACGCTGGACGAACCCGTGGCCAGGCTCTGGCCCGAATTCGCCGCAGCGGGCAAGGCCTCCATCACACTGCGCCAATTGCTCTGCCATCAGGCGGGCCTGCCTGCGTTGCGTGAGCCGTTGCCTGCCGAAGCGCTTTACCAGTGGGACACCATGACCGCCGCCCTGGCAGCCGAAGAACCCTGGTGGACGCCGGGTCAGGGGCATGGTTATGCGGCGATCACCTATGGCTGGCTGGTGGGCGAGATGCTGCGCCGCGCCGATGGTCGAGGCCCCGGGGAATCCATCGCTGCGCGTATCGCCCGCCCGCTGGGGCTGGATTTTCATGTCGGCCTTGCCGATGACCAGTTTCATCGCGTTGCCCACATCGCGCGTGGCAAAGGCAATGCCGGTGACGACGCTGCCCAGCGCGTGCTGCAGGCGACGATGCGCGAGCCGGCTTCGATCACTGCCAAGGCGTTCACCAACCCGCCGTCGATCATGACCAGCACCAACAAGCCGGAGTGGCGCCGCATGCAGCAACCGGCGGCCAACGGCCACGGCAATGCACGCAGTCTCGCCGGTTTCTATAACGGTCTGCTCGATGGCAGCCTGCTTGAAGCCGACATGCTCAATGAGCTGACCCGCGAACACAGCCTCGGTCAGGACAAGACATTACTGACCCCGACTCGACTGGGGCTGGGCTGCATGCTCGATCAGCCGGGCGTTGCCAACGCGACCTACGGCCTGGGGCCCAAAGCCTTTGGCCATCCGGGGGCGGGCGGCTCGGTAGGGTTCGCCGATCCTGATGACGAGGTTGCCTTTGGCTTCGTTACCAACACCTTGGGGCCCTACATTCTGATGGACCCACGTGCGCAGAAACTGGTCGGGGTCCTGCGTGAGTGTTTGCAGTAAGTATCGGCTATAAGTGCTTGTTTCATACCGACTGTCAGTTAAATGGCTGTAACAGGAACCGTACGACGGTTTCTTTTTCCAACTGCATCTTTATGCATGTTATACCGGCGTAGTTACGTCCTTCTGTCTGATCAAAACCGTTGCGGGTTACCCATGTCGTCTAATAAAAGCCTCGTTCTCGCCCTGTGCATCGCCGTGACCGGCTGTGCCCAAACTCCACAATCCGACTCTGCTGCAACCGGAGGCCATTGGTGGCAGTTCGGTTCCGGCAGCGACTCCGCTGACGCAGGCACCGCTGCCAAGGCCCCGGCATCGAGCCCGGCGCCCGCTCCGGTTGCCAAGGCTGCTGCCACGCCGGCACCTGTGGCAGGTGCTGAAAACAGCGCGCCATGGTACTGGCCGTTCGGTTCGAACGATAACGCGCAGGCCAAACCTGATGCCGTGGCCGACAAGCCGGCAGCCAAGCCTGCCGCGCCGGCGATGGTTGCCAAGTCGGAGACCGACAGCAAGTGGTGGTGGCCGTTTGGCAACGACTCCGCCAAGGACGAGCCTAAAGCGCTGCCGATGCCTGATCCGAAAGTGACCCAGGCTTGGCTGGACGAGTACGAGCCACGCCTGCGCGCTGCAATCAAGGACAGCCCGTTCCAGCTGGAGCGTCGCGAAGACCTGCTGGCGATCACCGCGCCGGTCGACAGCTCGTTCAACCCTGACCGTCCGGCCATGCTGCTGCCCAACACATTGGGTCCGATCACCCGTCTGGCCAAGGTGGTCGAAGGCGATCAGAAAACTGCCGTGCTGATTCTCGGTCATGCCGACACTTCGGGTCCTACCGAAGCCAACCAGAAGATCAGCCAGGAACGTGCGCAGTCGGTCGCCGCGATTTTCCGTCTCAGCGGTCTGGAGCGTAACCGCCTGAGCCAGCGTGGCATGGGTGCGGTGATGCCGCGCGCTGCCAACGACAGCCTGCAGGGTCGTGCGCTCAACCGCCGGGTCGAGATCCTCATGACGCCGCAGGACACCATGCGCGCGCTGATGAGCCGCTACGCACTGCCGCCAGTGGCACCGACCATGGTCGCCACCCAGGACGTCAAGCCGGTTGCCCCGGCACCTGCCGCAGCACCTGCCAAGAAAGCCGCTGCGAAGAAAGACACCGCCAAGAAAGCTGCACCGGCCAAAGCCAGCACCGCCAAGAAGGCCGCGTCAGCCAAGACCACCGCAGCTGCTAAAAAGCCGGCAGCGACCAAAGCCGCTGCCAAGGCTCCGGCCAAAACCACAACGCCCGCCAAGAAGGACGACAGCCAGGCCAGTAACTAAGCCTGTCAGCACCCACGCGGATCGTCACTGACGCTTCGCGTGGGGTCGATCCGTGACCTCGCAGGAACCAAGCCATGACCCAGACCCTGGCCGATATGCGCCGTGACTACACGCGCGACGGGTTGACCGAAGCGCAATCGCCGGACGAGCCCTTTGCACTCTTCCATGCATGGTTCGCCGATGCGGTGAACACCGAGCAGCCGCCTGTCGAGGCCAACGCCATGACATTGGCGACGGTTGATGAGCAAGGACGTCCACATTGCCGTGTCTTGCTGCTCAAGGGCCTGGACACTCAGGGTTTTACGTTTTTCACCAACTACGAAAGCGCCAAGGGCCAGCAGATCGCTGCACGTCCCTTTGCCGCGATGACCTTCTTCTGGCCGACACTGGAGCGCCAGGTGCGTATCGAGGGCCGGGTGGAGAAAGTCTCTGCGCAAGAATCCGACGCTTATTACCAAGTTCGTCCTCTGGGCAGCCGCCTGGGTGCATGGGCCTCGCCACAGAGTCGCGTGATCGCGGATCGCGACGAACTGGAAGGCCTGATCAGACAGACGGAACAACGTTTCTCAGACACCCAGCCACACTGCCCCGAGCATTGGGGTGGCTATCGTCTTTTGCCCGAGCGGATCGAGTTCTGGCAGGGTCGCTCCAGTCGACTTCACGACCGTTTGAACTATCGTTTGATAGACGACAGATGGATACGTGAGCGCCTTGCACCCTGATTGAATTATTCGTTTGGCCAGTCGTCTGAGCGTTATGCGGGCTGTGGCTGTATGAGGCCTGAATCAATTTAATTTGCAGGCTCGGGGCCGTGACAGCACCTTTGTCGGGTAGTCTAATGGCCACTGATTCCTCTGGAGATTCCTTTTATGCGCAAGTCTGCTCTTCTGGTTGCTTCGTTCACTGCCATGGCGCTTACGCTGGGCGGCTGTACCTCGAATCTGACCGGTGATTCCTATTCCCGTGACGAGGCCAGGACCGTACAGACAGTTCGCATGGGGACGATCGAATCCTTGCGTCCGGTCAAGATCGAGGGCACCAAGACCCCGATCGGCGGCGCGGCGGGTGCAGTCGTCGGCGGCGTGGGCGGCAGCGCTATCGGTGGTGGTCGCGGCAGTATCGTGGCAGCGGTGATCGGCGCAGTGGCCGGTGGTCTGCTGGGTTCAGCGACTGAAGAAGGCCTGACCCGTACGCAAGGTGTGGAAATCACCGTGCGTGAGGACGACGGCAGCATGCGTGCCTACGTGCAGCAGGTTCAGGAAAACGAGATTTTCCGGGTCGGCGAGCGCGTGCGCATCATGAGCGTCAACGGCACCAGCCGCGTTACTCACTGATCAGTAGCACCGCACAGCAAAACCCCGAGCCGAAATGCTCGGGGTTTTTTATTGCCAGGCGTGAATATATATCGTGTCAATGCCCAGCGTTGTCATTTAGCTCCGGACGCTCCGCGTCCGATCCTTAAAGTGAGCCGCAGCTTTTATGTGTGACGCGCAGCGTCACGAAATACGTTCCCACGCGAAGCGCGGGAACGATGGTCATCGTCAGGTCAGCCCTCAATCCCCAGCATGTCGCGCACCAGCGCTTCAGCCACCCGAATGCCGTCCACGCCAGCCGAGAGAATCCCGCCCGCATAGCCAGCGCCTTCACCGGCCGGGTAAAGGCCTTTGGTGTTCAGGCTCTGCAGGGTCGGTCCGCGGGTAATACGCAGCGGAGCCGAGGTGCGGGTTTCGATGCCGGTCAGCACAGCGTCGTGCAGCGAGAAACCTTTGATCTGCTTGTCGAACGCAGGCAAGGCTTCACGAATCGCTTCGATGGCAAAGGCGGGCAGGGCCTCGGCAAGGTCCACCAGCTTCACACCGGGCTTGTAGGAGGGTTCAACGCTGCCCAGCGCGGTCGAGGCCTTGCCGGCAATGAAGTCGCCGACCAGCTGCGCAGGAGCCTCATAACTGCTGCCGCCGAGCAGATAGGCGTGGGATTCCAGACGCTCCTGCAACTCGATACCGGCCAGCGGGCTGCCAGGGTAGTCCTGTTCCGGCGAGATACCGACGACGATGCCCGAGTTGGCATTGCGCTCGTTGCGTGAGTATTGGCTCATGCCGTTGGTGACCACTCGGCCAGGCTCTGACGTGGCTGCCACGACCGTGCCGCCAGGGCACATGCAGAAGCTGTAGACCGAGCGACCGTTGCTGGCGTGGTGCACCAGTTTGTAATCGGCTGCGCCCAGCTTGGGGTGACCGGCATACTTGCCCAGTCGTGCGCGGTCGATCAACGATTGCGGGTGTTCGATGCGAAAGCCCACCGAGAACGGCTTGGCTTCCATGAACACGCCACGGCCGTGCAGCATGCGGAAGGTGTCGCGCGCACTGTGGCCCAGCGCGAGGATGACATGTCGCGACTCGAGCTGTTCGCCGCTGTCGAGCTGGACGCCCATCAATTGGCCGTCCTCGATCATCAGGTCGGACACGCGCTGCTGAAAGCGCACTTCGCCGCCCATCGCTTCAATCTGATGGCGCATGTTCTCGACCACGCCCGTCAGGCGGAACGTGCCGATATGCGGCTTGCTGACATAGAGGATTTCTTCCGGCGCGCCGGCTTTGACGAACTCGTGCAGCACCTTGCGGCCGATGAATTTCGGGTCCTTGATCTGGCTGTAAAGCTTGCCGTCGGAAAAGGTCCCGGCACCGCCCTCGCCAAACTGCACGTTGGACTCGGGATTGAGCACGTTTTTGCGCCACAGCGCCCAGGTGTCCTTGGTGCGCTGGCGAACTTCGGTGCCGCGCTCGAGGATGATCGGCTTGAAGCCCATCTGCGCGAGCAGCAGCCCGGCAAAGATACCGCATGGTCCGAAACCCACGACGATCGGGCGCTCTGTCAGCCCCTCGGGAGCGTGACCGACCACTTTATAGCTGACATCGGGTGCCGGGCCGACGTGGCGGTCATTGGCCAGCTTGCGCAACAGTGCCTCTTCATCCTTGACCTGGAAGTCGATGGTGTAGATGAAGCACAGCTCGGAAGACTTTTTGCGCGCGTCGTAACTGCGCTTGAAGAGGGTAAAGTCCAGCAGCTCGCCGCTGTCGATACCCAGGTGCTTCAAGAGCGCAACGCGCAGGTCTTCTTCCGGATGATCGATCGGCAGCTTGAGTTCGGTGATTCGTAACATTAAGGGGTCCAGTTTTCGGGCCGCAGGTTCAGCCCGACAGCACTACAAGAACCGGCGATTATAAGCGCTGAACCCCTTTGGCGGCGAGCCTGGGCGATCAGTCGTCGCGTGAACCGCCGTAATAACCGCAGCCACGCTGGGCCTGGCCGTTGATACGCAGCTCTGCGGTGAGGTGTTGCACCGAGCCGTCGACGCTGTCGACGCAGCGCTGTGGCGCGACCCAGATCTCGATGCGCTGGTTGTTGGCTTCGCTGCTGACGCTGAAACTGCCGTCCGGCAGCTTCTCTTCCACGTAGGGCAACGCCAGTGGCGCGACGCCCTCGCGCTCCAGGACCATGCCCTTGCCGCTGACATTGACGTTCCAGGCGGGCTTGTTGCCATTGACGTGCAATGTCAGGCGTTTGAAATTGAGGTCTTCACAGGCCTGGCCGGGACGCTCTACGCGGTACAGCTGATGCAGGTCCAGCTGACCGTCACTGTTGGCCGCCTTGCTCGCGGCAAAGCTGCCGCGCAGGTCGGCAAACACCGTGCCCTTGCTGTCTGCCAGCGAGGCCGCTTCCTGCAGAATGCCGGTATTGCCGCGATCCTTGACCACGTAGCGACGCTGCTCGTTACACGGTTTGAACAGCAACTGGCCGTTCTCCCCGGTCAGGTCGCCCTGCATACGGAGCATGCCCGCTGTGGAAACCTTCGGCTCCTCGGCCTGTTTACCGAGCAACTGACACCCTGCAAACAGCGGTAGAAGAGCAAATACGAGGACGGAACGGGCAGCAAACATGATGTGGTCTCCAGACAGGTGCCGCCACGTTACTCAGACTGGAGGTGCATCACAAGAGGGGACGGCCAGGGCTGCGCCGCACGTGTCGCTGTATACACGTCTTGAGGTGACTACCGCAGAATCGCAATGTGACGCGGAGCGTCACGAAAAGGCGTTACCACGCGGAGCGTGGTAACGATCATCAAGAAGCCATCTCGGGAGGTGGCATGCGCTTAGCCGCCCAGATACGCGTCCCGCACTTTCGGATCGACCAGCAGCTCTTCACCTGTGCCTTGCATGACCACGCGGCCGTTTTCCAGTACGTAGGCGCGGTCGGCGACTTTCAGGGCCTGGTTGGCGTTCTGTTCGACCAGAAACACCGTCACGCCATCGCGACGCAGCTGTTCGACGATCTCGAAAATCTGCTGGATGATGATCGGCGCCAGGCCCAGTGAAGGCTCGTCCAGCAACAGCAGCTTGGGCTTGCTCATCAGCGCACGACCGATGGCCAGCATCTGCTGCTCGCCACCGGACATGGTGCCGCCACGCTGATTGAAGCGTTCCTTGAGGCGCGGAAAGAGATGCAGGACCTTGTCCATCTGCTCCTGATAATCATCCTTTTCCGTGAAGAAACCGCCCATCGCCAGATTTTCTTCAACGGTCAGACGCGCAAACACCCGACGGCCTTCCGGCACCACGGCAATGCTCTTGCGCATGATGATCGACGACTCCAGCCCGACCAGTTCCTCGCCCATGTAGCGAATACTGCCGCTGTGAGCGCGCGGCGAGCCGCACAGGGTCATCAGCAGGGTGGACTTGCCCGCGCCGTTGGCGCCGATCAGGGTGACAATTTCACCCTGGCGCACTTCCACGTTGACGCTGTGCAGCGCCTGGATCTTGCCGTAGAAGGTGGAAACGTTTTCGAACTGCAGCATTTACGCTTCCCCCAGGTAGGCTTTGATCACATCAGGATTGTCACGAATCTGTTCTGGCGTGCCATCGGCCAGCGGCGTGCCCTGATTGATCACCACGATGTGGTCGGAAATGCTCATTACCAGTTTCATGTCGTGCTCGATCAACAGGACCGTCGCGTTGTGCTCGCTGCGCAACACGCCGATCAGTGCTTTCAGGTCATCGGTTTCCCTAGGGTTGAGACCCGCCGCCGGTTCGTCGAGCATCAGAATGCGCGGACGCGTCATCATGCAGCGGGCGATTTCCAGGCGGCGTTGCTGACCGTAGGCCAGCGTCCCGGCAGGGCGATTGGCGAATTCCCTGAGGTTGACCGCCTCAAGCCAGTGCTCGGCATAGTCCATGGCTTCACGTTCGCTGCGGCGAAACGCGGGCGTCTTGAACAGGCCGGACAGGAAGTTGGTGTTCAAATGCCGGTGCTGGGCAACCAGCAGGTTCTCGACGGCAGTCATTTCCTTGAACAGGCGCACGTTCTGGAACGTACGCACCACGCCCTTGCGCGCGATCTGGTGGCCAGCCAGGCCCTGGATCGGTTCACCGTCCAGCAGAATCGTACCCGCGCTCGGCCGGTAGAAGCCGGTCAGGCAGTTGAAGACCGTGGTCTTGCCGGCGCCGTTAGGGCCGATCATCGATACGACCTGCCCCTGATTGACGGTCAGGGCAACGCCATTGACCGCCAGCAGGCCGCCAAAACGCATGCTCAAGCCAGTGGCTTGCAGTAATGGGCGGCTCATTTCGGCAGCTCCGCTTTCAATTTCATTTCGGGGCGCTGCATCGGCAGGAAGCCTTGTGGACGCCAGATCATCATCAGCACCATCAGCGCGCCGAACATCAGCATGCGGTAGTCACTGAACTCACGCATCAGCTCAGGCAACAGGATCATCACGATCGCCGCCAGGATCACACCCAGTTGCGAGCCCATGCCACCCAGTACCACGATGGCCAGAATGATTGCCGACTCGATGAAGGTGAACGATTCCGGGGTGATCAGACCCTGACGTGCAGCAAAGAAGCTGCCTGCGAAACCCGCGAATGCAGCGCCGAGTGTGAAGGCCGAGAGTTTGATCACGGTCGGGTTCAGGCCCAGTGCGCGACAGGCGATTTCGTCTTCGCGCAGTGCTTCCCAGGCCCGGCCGATCGGCATGCGCAACAGGCGGTTGATGACGAACAACGCCGCCAGTGCCAGCAGCAGGGCGATCAGGTAGAGGAAGATGACCTTATTGATCGAGTTGTACGGCAGACCGAAGAACTCGTGGAAGGTCTGCATGCCCTCAGCTGCCTTGCGCTCGAAAGTCAGACCGAAGAAGGTCGGCTTTTCGATGTTGCTGATGCCGTTCGGACCGCCGGTGATATCGGTCAGGTTACGCAGGAAGATGCGGATGATCTCGCCGAACCCCAACGTCACGATGGCCAGATAGTCGCCGCGCAAACGCAATACCGGAAAGCCCAGCAGGAACCCGAACAGCGCTGCCATCAACCCCGCGATCGGCAGGCAGATCCAGAAGCCGAGCCCGTAATAGTGCGACAGCAGGGCATAGCTGTAGGCCCCGACCGCATAGAAACCGACATAGCCCAGGTCAAGCAGACCTGCCAGCCCGACCACAATGTTCAGGCCGAGGCCGAGCATCACGTAGATCAGGATCAGCGTGGCAATGTCCACCGCGCCGCGCGACCCGAAGAACGGCCAGATGAAGGCCAGCACGATGAGCGCCGCAAGGCCCCAGCGCTGGGTTTTCGGCTGGGTCAGGAAGTCGCTGGTCTTTTGCGGGATCAGCGGTTTTTCGGAGCCGCGACGCATGCCGCTGATCTGCTCGGCGAACAGTACGCGCAGAAACAGCAGGACCGAACACACGGCAATGATGGTCAGGGTCAGCGGGCTGGCGTTCTGCACTTGCAGGGTGACGCCGGAAAAGGCCAGTTTCAGGCCGAACACCGGGTAGGCCACGGCCCAGACCAGCGCGGCGCTGAACAGCGCCTGTTTGAAAGACTTGCTCATACTTTCTCAACCTCCGGACGACCCAGAATGCCGGTCGGTCGGAACAGCAGCACCAGGACCAGCAGGCCGAAAGCCACGACGTCCTTGTACTGATCACCAAAAATGTCGGCACCGAAGGCTTCGGCGACGCCCAGCACCAGGCCACCGAGCACGGCACCCGGGATCGAACCGATACCGCCCAGTACCGCAGCCGTGAAGGCTTTCAGGCCGACGAGGAAACCGGCGTTGGGGTTGATCACGCCGTATTGCATGCTCAGCAGCATGGCGGCGACGGCGGCCAGTGCAGCACCGACCACGAAGGTCAGGGCGATGATGTTGTTGGTGTTGATCCCCAGCAGATTGGCCATCTTCATGTCCTCGGCGCAGGCGCGGCAGGCGCGGCCCATTCGCGAGCGCGAGATGAACAGGGTCAGGCCGGTCATGGCCAGCAGGGTGACGACGAACACCACTATCTGCATGTAGGAAATCAGAACTTCCTGCGCACCACCGGGCCCGAACGACAGGCTGCCGGGCAGCAGGTTGGGGATGGCAAAGTTGCCGGAGCCCTGGGAAAGCTGGACCGAGTTCTGCAGAAAGATCGACATGCCGATTGCAGAAATCAGTGGAATCAGACGGTTGCTGTTGCGCAACGGACGATAGGCCACACGCTCGATGCTGTATCCGTAGGCACTGGTCACGATGATTGCAGCGGCAAAACCGGCAATCATCAGCAACGGCAGGCTGTGAATCCCCAGCATCGCCAGACCGGCGAGTGCCATGAAAGCTACATAGGAACCGATCATGTACACCTCGCCATGGGCGAAGTTGATCATTCCGATGATGCCGTACACCATCGTGTAACCGATGGCGATCAATGCATACGTACTGCCAATGGTCAGGCCATTGACCAGCTGCTGCATGTAGTGGAATAACTCGGGCATTTACCGCGCTCCTAAAAACCTGATCTGCATTTCTCTGACGTGCGCCGGGGTGGCATTCTGTCGATGCGTAGCCTGTTGCGCTGTCAAGGAACCGCTATTGACGGTTTTAAGATTTTCAGGGGGCCTCGTGCATGCCGTTCGGGTTGCCGAAACGTGCGTACGGGCCTGGATTCGTAAAACAAAGCCCACTGCGCTGGCAGTGGGCTTTGAGGGTTGACGCAAGCAGCTTATTTGGCGGCTTCGGTCTTGGGTTTGCCGAAGTGCCACTCGTAGACCACGAACTGGAAGTTCTTCAGGTCACCTTTCTCGTCGTAGCTCAGCTCGCCCATTGGCGTCTTGAAGGTACCAGCATGGATGGCAGCAGCCACCTTGGTGGTGTCTTCGGACTTGGCGGCAGCGATGCCGTCAGCAATGACCTGTACGGCGGAGTAGGACGGGTACACGAACGGGCCGCTCGGGTCCTGACTCTTGGCCTTGAAGGCTTCGGTCAGTGCCTGGTTGGCCGGGTCCTGGTCGAAGGATTTTGGCAGGGTGACCAGCAGGCCTTCCGAAGCATCACCCGCGATTTGCGAGATGGACTCGTTGCCGACGCCTTCAGGGCCCATGAATTTGGCATTCAGGCCTTTTTCCTTGGACTGACGCAGGATCTGGCCCAGCTCAGGGTGGTAGCCGCCGTAGTAGACGAAGTCGACGTTGGCCTGCTTGAGCTTGGCGATCAGCGACGAGAAGTCCTTGTCGCCAGCGTTGATGCCTTCGAACAGTGCAACCTTGACGCCTTTTTTCTCCAGCGTTTGCTTGACGGCTGTCGCGATACCTTCGCCGTACTGCTGCTTGTCGTGGATGACTGCAACGATTTTCGGCTTGGCAACGTCGGCAATGTAGTTGCCTGCGGCCGGACCCTGGGCACTGTCGAGACCGATGGTGCGGAACACCAGCTTGTAACCGCGCGCGGTGATTTCCGGGCTGGTGGCGGCCGGGGTCACCATGATGATGCCTTCGTCTTCGTAAACGTCGGAGGCGGGCTGGGCAGAGCTGGAGCAGAGGTGACCGACCACGTATTTCACGCCGTCATTGACCACTTTGTTGGCCACCGCAACGGCCTGTTTCGGATCGCAGGCGTCATCATATTCGACGGCTTCAAGCTTTTTGCCATCTACGCCGCCTTTGGCATTGATCTGCTCGATGGCCATCTTGGCACCATTGAACTGCATGGTGCCGTATTCGGCGACAGGGCCGGTCTTGGGGCCGGCGATGCCGATCTTGATGGTGTCGGCTGCGAACGAATGGCTGGCAACCCCCGCCATAACCAGTGCGGCAAACAGCCTTGAAAGCTTATTGGTACCCTTAGTCATGATGCTCCACTCTTGCGTTGTAGTTTTTATAATCCTGAGGGCCAAGGGCTCCAGGACCGATTCGATCACCGGTTGTGCCACGCCACCAACTGTACCGGAACAGTTTAGAGCGCCGTTCGCTGGCTTGAAAAGCCGGGCGTCCGGGGACAAACCTGTGCGTGTCGCTTAATCGAAAGAAAGTTACAGAATCAAACGCTTGAGTGCCTGAAATTACTTCAGATCCATAAGGTTATCTGCACTTCCCTGCGATAAATCACCTGCTTCTGGGCTTGCCGGTGGGAAAGTCGGCGCTATCATTGCGCCGATTTTCTTTCTGGTGAAACCCATGACGCAAGAACCTAGCACCCTCTATGCCAAACTGCTTGGCGAAACCGCCTCAATCACCTGGTCTGAATTGCAACCATTCTTTGCCAAGGGTGCCCTGTTGTGGGTCGAGCTGCCTCTGGATTTGATCGAAGTCGCCGAGGCGGTGGCCGAAAATGATGCAGCCAGGGTGTCTGCATGGTTGGCTGAGGGGCGGGTTGGCAAGGTGTCTGAAACCAAGGCGCTTGAGCTGGTGGAGACAGATCCGCTGCTCTGGGCTGTGGTAGTGGCACCTTGGGTTCTGATTCAAAACAGGGCGCAGGCTTGATTTGCGCACCAGTCAGGTGCCGCGCGGTTTTCCTGAGTGAGTTGGAAGGTAACTCTTCGGCAGCCCGCGTAGCGTAAAACCCCACCTTGGAGGTGGCGGTTTCCGCGGGCTGCACTGTTTCTTTTCGACGATGGAGCCGTGCGCCGCCCCCTCAGGTACGCACAGGTCTGGGACTGGCAAAATCGTCATTGTCACGCAGTTCGGCAAACACATCCGGAGTGTCTGGTGTTTCGCTGTCCGACTCCTCGCTATGCTGTTTTGGCAGGGCAGACCAGCGTGTAGTGGGCTCGTGCTGGTTCATCTGTCTGGCAAGGGGCAAGATGCGCTCCAGCGGCTGGGGCCTGCTGAACAGATAACCTTGTACGTAATCACTGCCAAACTGCCTGAGAAACTCCAGTTGATCCTGGGTTTCGACGCCTTCCGTCACCACTTTCAAGCGCAACGTATGCGCCATGACGAGGATTGCCTGAACGATTTCCATGTCCTGCGGGGACTGCGGAATGTCGATAATGAACGAACGGTCGATCTTCAGCGTGTCCAGTGGCAGTCGCTTGAGATAGGCGAGCGACGAGTATCCCGTGCCGAAGTCGTCAATCGACAGTGAAACACCCAGGCTGCGAATGTGCTTGAGCATCTGGATGGTGTTGCTGATGTTGCCCATCAAGGCATTTTCGGTTACCTCCAGTTCAAGCTGTCCAGGTGCTGCGTCAGCATCGGCCAGCGCCCGCTCAACCTCTTCGACCAGTTCGTTGCGGCCCAGCGTCAGCGCTGAGCAGTTGACGGAGATGATCAGCTGTTCCAGCCCTTCCTGACGCAAAGTGCGCAGGTCGTGACAGGCGCGGCGCAGCACCCAGTTATCCAGCTCGGCAATCAGACCGTTAGTCTCGGCAATGCTGATGAAGCGCGCGGGTACCAGCAGGCCGTGGTGCGGGTGATTCCAGCGCACCAGCGCCTCGAGCTTGGCAACGTGGCCAGTGCGCATGTCGACGATAGGCTGGTAATACACCTGCAGTCCCTTGCCCTCGCGCAAGGCATTGCGCAGTTCTTCTTCCAGTTGCAGCTCCAGACTGGCCTTGGTCTTGAGCGCCGGGTTGAAGAAGTTGACACCGTTGCGCCCTTTTTCCTTTGACTGATAGAGCGCGAGGTCCGCGTGCTTGAGCAGCTCATCGCAGGTCGAACCGTCACGCGGGAACACTGCAATACCGATACTGGTGGTCATGACCATGCGTCTTCCTGCCAGCGCGATGGTCTCCTTCATTTTTTGCATGACCCGATGGGCCAGGTGGCGTGCCTCTTCGTAGTCAGGAATGCTCAGCAGGATGCAGAATTCGTCGCCGCCGAAACGCGCTACCACGTCCTGAGCGCGAGTAGCATTGCGGATTCGCTCGGCGATCACCTTGAGCAGATCGTCACCTGCATCATGGCCCAGGCTGTCGTTGATGCGCTTGAAGTGGTCGATGTCCAGAAACATCACTGCAAGCATGTCGTTATTGTAGGTGTGCTCCTGCAGCTTCTCGGCGAAGATCTGATTGAAACCGCGGCGGTTGATCAGGTTGGTCAGCGGGTCGTAATGCGCAACCTGCTGAAGCGAGACGCGTGCCTGATCCAGTTGGGTAAGCAGTGCATTGACCCGCTGCAGATCATGCTCCTTGCCTTGCAGTTTCTTGTCAGCCATTGCCGCGCTGATGCTGCCGGCGATGATCAGCAGGGCGATGGCCGCGATGGTAAGCCCCAGCTGTTGGCTGTTTTCGGTGGTGGGGCCGCTCAGCTCTATGCCTTCGGGGATCACCAACCGCAGCGCCTTCATGCCCATCAGGTGCATGGTCAGCAGGCCTGCACCCAGCAGAAGGCTGACCGCGTAACGGAACATCTGGTGAAACATGCCGTTGTACTGGCGCAAATGCCGGGACAGGGTCAGAAGCGCAATGCTGGAAAGAACCGCGACCAGGATCGACAGGGCAAACATCCGCGGCTCGTAGTACTGCTCAGCGGCGGAGCGCATGGCCGACATGCCCAGGTAGTGCATGACACTGATGCCGATCCCCATGACCACCGCACTGATCAGGCAGCGTCTCAGGGTAAGCTCCGGAATGGTCAGCGCCCGCATGGCCACGAACGCAGTGATCAACACGATCAACAGGGATATCAGCGTGATGGAAAGGTCGTAAGCGATTTTGAGTGGCGCCTGGAATGCCAGCATGCTGATGAAGTGCATCGCCCACACGCCACCGGCCAGGCATAGCGCGCCTAGCGCTTTCCAGAGGCGACGGCTTCGGAGGGCGTCGACCTGAATGACGCGGTCGGCAATGTCCAGCGTGGCAAAGCACGCAGCACAGGCCACGCCGTACGCCAGCGCGACCAGAAACAGGTTATGACTACAGTCGATCAACAATTGCACGTCCGCTGGTGGGCCAGCGAATACGTTCAAACCCAGCCAATCCATAGCTTGCCCTATTCTCACTGCAAGGGCGCCAGGGCTGAAAGCCTGGCGTTGTAAGCTGAGTATAGAAGCTGTTTACAACCTGCCAATACACGAGGTGCCAATTTGGCATCAAAGTGATGGCTGGCGCGTCTGGGCTCTATGATTGGGAGGACGCAGAGCGTCCGGAAGGGCATGCCTACGCGGAGCATGGGCACGATAGGGGGGGCGGATATCTCGGAGCAGGGATGCGGTTACGGTACACATCGTTCCTCACGCTCCAGCGTGGGAATGCCTTTCATGACGCTCTGCGTCATAGCCTGAGCAAGGGAGGACGCAGAGCGTCCGGAAGGGCATGCCCACGCGGAGCATGGGCACGATAGGGGGGGCGGATATCGCGGAGCAGGGCGCGGTTACGGTACACATCGTTCCACACGCTCCAGCGTGGGAATGCCTTTCATGACGCTCTGCGTCATAGCGTGAGCAAGGGAGGACGCAGAGCGTCCGGAAAGGCATGCCCACGCGGAGCATGGGCACGATAAGGGGTGTTGCGGATATCGGGAGCAGGGGCGCGGTTACGGTACACATCGTTCCTCACGCTCCAGCGTGGGAATGCCTTTCATGACGCTCTGCGTCATAGCGTGAGCAAGGGAGGACGCAGAGCGTCCGGAAAGGCATGCCCACGCGGAGCATGGGCACGATAGGGGGGGCGGATATCGCGCAGCAGGGGTTGCGGTTACGGTACACATCGTTCCTCACGCTCCAGCGTGGGAATGCCTTTCATGACGCTCTGCGTCATAGCCTGAGCAAGAGCGCCAAGCCCATGCGGCGCATGGGCATGGCAGGTGGGTGTGTAACCGGTCTTCAGCCTGCGACCAGTACCCGAATCGCTTCCAGGCGCAGGGCCGCTTTCTCAAGCATGGCCAGACCCTGTTCCCGTTGAGTGCGCAGAGCTACCAGCTCACTGTCGCGCACGGTCGGGTTGACCGCTTGCAATGCCGTCAGGCGCGCCAGTTCTTCTTCGGTATCGGCTGCCAGGCGGCGCTGGGCTTCAGCAACGCGCTCTGCGTGCTTCGGCGTGATTTTCTCTTCGCCCGCGTTGATTCTCGGGGTCAGTTGATCACGTTGTGCCTGGATGAACTTGTTGGCGCTGGCACGGGGCACACTTTCGAGCTGATCATTGAGCGTGTTGAACGAGACACGGCCGGCCAGATCGTTGCCATTCGGGTCGAGCAGGCAGCGCAGCGCGGCAGGCGGCAGATAACGTCCCAGCTGCAGCGAGCGAGGCGCAACCACTTCGCTGACGTAGATCAGTTCCAGCAGAACGGTGCCCGGCTTGAGCGCCTTGTTCTTGATCAGTGCCACGGCAGTGTTGCCCATCGAACCGGACAGCACCAGATCCATGCCGCCTTGCACCATCGGGTGCTCCCAGGTGATGAACTGCATGTCCTCGCGGGACAGCGCCTGATTGCGGTCGTAGGTGATGGTCACGCCTTCGTCGTCGCCCAGCGGGAAGCTGGCGTCGAGCATCTTTTCACTCGGCTTGAGGATCAGGGCGTTTTCCGAATGGTCCTCGCTGTCGATGCCAAACGCGTCGAACAGGGTTTCCATGTAGATCGGCAGGCTGAACTGATCGTCCTGGTCGAGGATCGCTTCGACCAGCGCTTCGCCTTCGCCAGCACCGCCGGAATTGAGTTCCAGCAGGCGGTCGCGACCGGTATGCAGTTCGCTTTCCAGACGTTCGCGTTCGCTGCGTGCCTCATCGATCAGGGTTTGCCACTCGTCGTCGTCACCGCTTTCCAGCAGCGGCAGCAAGCGCGGTCCGAACTGATGTTGCAGGGCGTTGCCGGTCGGGCAGGTATTGAGGAACGCATTGAGCGCTTCGTGATACCACTGGAACAGGCGTGCCTGCGGACTGGTTTCCAGGAAAGGTACATGCAGCTCGATGGTGTGCTTCTGGCCGATCCGGTCCAGACGCCCGATACGCTGCTCCAGCAAGTCCGGGTGCGACGGCAGATCGAACAGGACCAGATGGTGGGAGAACTGGAAGTTGCGGCCTTCGCTGCCGATTTCCGAACAGATCAGCACTTGGGCGCCAAACTCTTCGTCGGCAAAGTAGGCCGCCGCACGGTCGCGCTCGAGGATGTTCATGCCTTCGTGGAAAACCGTGGCAGGAATACCGGAACGCACACGCAGCGCATCTTCCAGGTCCATGGCGGTTTCGGCGTGGGCACAGATGACCAGCACCTTGACGCGCTTGAGCATTTTCAGGGTATCGATCAGCCAGTCGACGCGTGGGTCGAAGCGCCACCAGCGCTCTTCTTCGCTGACGTCCGACTGCGACTGGAAGCTGACTTCCGGGTAAAGATCGGCGTGCTCGCCGACCGGCAATTCGAGGTATTCGACGGGGCAGGGCAGCGGATATTGATGCAGCTTGCGCTCCGGGAAACCCTGCACGGCGGCACGGGTGTTGCGGAACAGCACGCGGCCGGTGCCATGACGGTCCAGCAGTTCGCGAATCAGACGCGATTTGGCTTCTTCGTCGCCGGTATTCACCGAGGCCAGCAGCGAATCGCCTTCGGCACCCAGGAAACCGTGAATGGTTTCTTGTGCTGCAGCGGACAGCTTGCCCTTGTCGAGCAGCTCCTGAACGGCCTGGGCCACCGGGCGATAGTTCTCGCTCTCGGCGCGGAAGGCCTTGAGGTCGTGGAAACGGTTCGGGTCCAGCAGGCGCAGACGGGCAAAGTGGCTGTCCTGGCCCAGCTGTTCCGGTGTGGCGGTCAGCAGCAGTACGCCGGCAATGACTTCGGCCAGCTGTTCGACCAGGGAGTATTCGCGGCTGGCCTTGTCTTCGTGCCAGACCAGGTGGTGCGCTTCGTCAACCACCATCAGGTCCCAGCCTGCCGCAAACAGGGCATCCTGGGCTTTTTCGTCTTCGACCAGCCATTCCAGGGCAACCAGCGCGAGCTGGGTGTCTTCGAACGGGTTGCCGGCATCACTTTCCATGAAGCGCTCGGCGTCGAACAGCGCGACCTGCAGATTGAAGCGCCGACGCATTTCCACCAGCCACTGGTGCTGCAGGTTTTCCGGGACCAGGATCAGTACGCGGTTGGCGCGGCCCGACAGCAGCTGGCGGTGGATCACCAGACCGGCTTCGATGGTTTTGCCCAGGCCCACTTCGTCGGCCAGCAGAACGCGTGGCGCGATGCGGTCTGCAACTTCACGAGCGATGTGCAACTGGTGGGCGATAGGCTGTGCCCGCACGCCACCCAGACCCCAGAGCGAGGACTGCAACTGGCGGCTGGTGTGCTCGAGCGTGTTGTAGCGCAGCGAAAACCATGACAACTGGTCGATCTGGCCGGCGAACAGACGGTCGGTAGCCAGGCGGAACTGGATGAAGTTCGACAGCTGGGTTTCCGGCAGCGTGACCACTTCGTTCTGCGCGTTCAGGCCGTGGTAGACCAGCAGACCATCGACATCGTCGACTTCGCGAACGGTCATTTTCCAGTTTTCGAAGTGCGTGATCACGTCGCCAGGGGAGAAGCGCACGCGGGTCAGCGGCGCATTACGCAGTGCGTACTGACGTGTTTCGCCAGTGGCCGGATAGAGCACGGTCAACAAGCGGCCGTCCTGTGCCAGAACGGTGCCCAAACCCAGCTCGGCTTCGCTGTCACTAATCCAGCGTTGCCCCGGTTGATACTGCTGCGCCATGCTGCCTGTCTCCCGCTTGAAAAAGCTGAGTATGTTAACGGAACGCGCCCCGAAGGCCAAAGGCAGCGTGAAAAAACTCATGGTCAGCGCCGGAACCTATCGAATTTTTGGTTCCATGACACTTATTTCACTGAGAGCAGTCAAAAAAGATCTTATAAACCATCACTGGCTATTTCAGCCCGGTTCAAGTTGCCTCGTGCACGGCCGAAACCCCGGTAAGAGGAGATAAAACCATGCTGCAACCTATGCTTCCGTTAAGTGTGGTGCCTGTGACATCACAGCTGGATCCGGCCAAGCGCATGCCGGACATTCCGCCTGTCGCGCCAGTGCAGGAGAGCTCCAGCGAGACCTCTATTGACCTGCGCAATGAAGATACTGAGCGCAGCGCGTTGCTGTTGCGTGAAGAGCAACAGCGCCAGCAGCAACAGCAGCAGGCTCAAGGTCATGGCGGGGGCGAGGCTGAGGAATACCAGGGGCTTGTTGTTCCGGGTGATTCGCTGAATGCCGACAACACCGTACCGGTCGTACCGCTCATCGACGACGAGCCGCGCCAGGGGCTTTGGGTGGATATTCAGATCTGATCGCCGCATCGTCCGTGTCTGTAATGGTCACGGCACTGGTCAGGGCTGCTGCGATTGAGCATTATTGGCCCTGATTTCCCGTGTTCGAGAACCGCAAGCCATGAGTGACGATGCACAACTGATCGACCTGGGTGCCGAGCGCGCCAAGCGTATTCACGATCTGAATGACAAGCGTCTCAACGAGGTACGCAACGCCTTCGAACAGGCGATGCCGTTGAGCGGCAAAAAACCGAAGAAAAAGCCCAAAAAACGCTGACACCCCACCTGTATGTCGACCTCCGTCAGTGATCCCGCGTGCCCGCCCGACAGGCACCCGGCTAACTGATCTGGATCAACCCGTCTGCGTGCAATCTTGATTAAGCTGAGCCCATCGAGTACCGGACTCACCGCCTGAAAGGTCAGGCCGGCAGGGATCTCGGCCACTCACACATGAGCACGCAAGGCACTTGGGGCGACTTCGGTCGCCCTTTTTTTGTGCCTATATCATTTGGCGTGCCGGTTTTCAGCCGAAGGTGATGGTTGGCAATACGGTCAGATCAACGGTCTGCTGCTTGCGCGGAGCGAGGATTTCAGCTTCGCCATCAACGACCAGTTCATCGTTCTGGTTGAAGACGCGGGTGGCGATGCGCACGCGGAATTTAGGCAGTTTTTCCAGGATTTCCAGGCGCACAGTCAGGGTGTCGCCCAGTTTGACCGGCTTCTGGAAGGTCATCTGCTGACCGATATAAATGGTGCCCGGGCCAGGCAACTCACACGCAACCGCCGCACTGATCAGCGCGCCGCTGAACATGCCGTGAGCAATACGCTCCTTGAACATGGTCTTGGAGGCGTATTCAGCGTCCAGATGGACCGGGTTGTGGTCACCGGACATGGCGGCGAACAGTTGAATGTCACGCTCTTCCACTGTCTTGCTGTAGCTGGCGGTCTGACCGACTTCAAGGGCTTCGTAAGGCGTGTTGGTGACTTGAGTCATGTGGCTGTCCTGACAATAAAAATGAATTGAAGCGCGCCGGTTCGTGCAATCCGACCTGGCCTTGATTTGTAACACTTGATGACCTGTCGCCGCCAATGCGCGGACAAGATCATTCAGACGCTTGCTGGCGCTCCCCGGATCACATTCAAGGCAAATAATAAGCAAACGTCGTGTGAATAAGGCTGTTGCGCTATAGGGCAAGTGTCTTTGCCAGCCCGATTGCCGTGCGCAGTGTATCGCCGGCGACAGATTTCAGTCTGAACAGAGACAAGATTCATGCTGCTGATGAGGCCCGGACGATTATTTGCCTGCGGCGCTTTAACTGCTAACGTCCGCCCAGACCTATGCAGGGAAAAAGGATAAAAATAATGCAAGCTGATTTCTGGGATGACAAGCGGCCGGCGGGTGTCGACGCCGAGGTGGATCTGCAGACCTACCAATCGGTCGTCGAGGTGTTCGAGCGCTGCTGCAGGAAGTTCGCCGACCGACCTGCGTTCAGCAACATGGGCGTGACGCTGACCTACGCGGAACTCGAGCGTCACTCCGCCGCCTTTGCCGCCTATTTGCAGCAGCACACGCAACTGGTACCGGGTGACCGCATTGCCGTACAGATGCCCAATATCCTGCAATACCCCATCGCAGTATTCGGTGCGATGCGTGCCGGTCTGACAGTGGTCAACACCAACCCGCTGTACACCGCGCGCGAGATGCGCCATCAATTCAAGGACTCTGGTGCCAGGGCGCTGGTCTACCTCAACCTGTTCGGCAAGCTGGTGCAGGAAGTGCTGCCGGACACGGCCATCGAATACCTGATCGAAGTGAAAATGGGCGACATGCAGTCGGCGGCCAAGGGCTGGCTGGTCAATACCATTGTCGACAAGGTCAAGAAGATGGTCCCTGAATTCCATCTGCCTCAGGCCGTCGGCTTCAAGCGGACGCTGCGCCTGGGGCGCGACAGCCGCATGCAGGTCGTACCGCGGGGGCTGCAGGATGTTGCCGTTCTGCAGTACACCGGTGGCACCACGGGGCTGGCCAAGGGCGCGATGCTCACTCACGGCAACCTGGTCGCCAACATGCAGCAAGTCTATGCCTGCATGCGCCAGCACGGTCCGCAAGGCGAATCGCTGTTTGAAGAAGGCAAAGAGGTGATGATCGCGCCGCTGCCGCTCTATCACATCTACGCGTTCACAGCGAACTGCATGTGCATGATGATCAGCGGCAATCACAACATCCTGATTACCAATCCTCGCGATATCGGCGGCTTCATCAAGGAACTGGGCAAGTGGAAGTTCACTGCCATGATCGGCCTCAACACGCTGTTCGTGGCGCTCATCAACCATCCGGAATTCAAGAACCTGGATTTCTCGACGCTGAAAAGCACCAACTCCGGCGGCACTGCGCTGGTCAAGGCCACGGCCGAGCGCTGGGCGCAGATCACCGGCTGCACGATCGTCGAAGGTTACGGCCTGACCGAGACGTCGCCTGTCGCCAGTGCCAATCCCTACGGCGCTCTGGCGCGCCTTGGAACCGTGGGTATTCCCGTACCTGGCACCGCGATGAAAGTCATCGATGACAATGGCCTCGAATTGCCTTTCGGTGAGCGTGGCGAGCTGTGCATCAAGGGGCCGCAGGTCATGAAAGGCTACTGGAACCAGCCTGAGGCCACTGCCGAGTGCCTGGATGCCGAAGGCTGGTTCAAGACCGGTGACATTGCAGTGATTGGCGCTGACGGTTTCGTCAGCATCGTCGACCGCAAGAAAGACCTGATCATCGTGTCCGGCTTCAATGTCTACCCCAACGAAATCGAAGACGTGGTCATGGCCCATCCGAAAGTCGCCAACTGCGCCTGTATCGGCGTGCCGGACGAGCGCTCGGGGGAGGCGGTGAAGCTGTTCGTGGTGGCGCGAGACCCGGGGCTGAGCATCGAAGAGCTCAAGGCCTTTTGCAAAGAGAATTTCACCGGCTACAAGGTGCCCCGGCAGATTGTTCTGCGTGATTCGTTGCCGATGACACCGGTGGGCAAGATTTTGCGACGGGAGCTTCGGGACATCACCTGACCCTTTAATCGTCTCCATGTGTGTACCTGACCCCGTTTGCAGGCTGCTGCAAACGGGGTCGGTTTTTTCATAAATCGACGATTATGCCGATTGAACGCTCTGGTCCGGTACTTTCACGGCGATGATGAAAATTTATTAAATGTATTTAAAGTGACCGTTTGTTATTCGCTGGTCGCATTAGTGACTGTGCGGCCTGCTTCTGCCTCTAGTCGGCCTTTGGCAAAGCTGCTACTCTCGGCGCGCTTTTTGATCAGTCATAAAGCGAAAAAGCGTCTACTGCATAATTCCAAGCACAAGAAAATCATCGCTTCAGGCGATGTGAAGAATTCGCTATCGCTACGGAGCCGACTGAATGATTGATAACTTCTGGAAGGACAAGTACCCGTCCGGTATCCCTGCCGATATCAACCCCGACGAGTACCCTAACGTCCAGGCGGTCCTGAAGCAGTCCTGCCAGCGCTTCGCCGACCAACCGGCGTTCAGCAACCTGGGCAAGACCATCACCTACGGCGAACTGTACGAGCTGTCCGGCGCGTTTGCCGCCTGGATCCAGCAACATACCGACCTGCAGCCGGGTGACCGTATCGCCGTGCAGCTACCCAACGTATTGCAGTACCCGATTGCCGTCTTTGGTGCGATTCGCGCCGGGCTGATCGTGGTCAACACCAACCCGCTGTACACCGCGCGGGAAATGGAACACCAGTTCAACGACTCCGGTGCCAAGGCGCTGGTGTGTCTGGCAAACATGGCCCATCTGGCCGAGAAGGTCGTACCCAAGACGCAGATCAGGCAGGTGATTGTCACCGAAGTGGCCGACATGCTGTCGCCGTTCAAGCGCTTGCTGATCAACAGCGTCATCAAGTACGTAAAGAAGATGGTCCCGGCCTATCACTTGCCCAAAGCCATCAAATTCAACGATGTGCTTGGCAAGGGCCGTGGTCAGCCAGTCACCGACGTGTCGCCTGGGAGCGCTGATGTTGCCGTGCTGCAGTACACCGGCGGCACCACCGGCGTGGCCAAGGGTGCAATGCTGACGCACCGCAACCTGATCGCCAACATGCTGCAATGCCGGGCGCTGATGGCGTCAAATCTGGGCGAAGGCTGTGAAATCATCATCACGCCGCTGCCGCTCTATCACATCTATGCCTTCACCTTTCATTGCATGGCGATGATGCTGCTCGGCAATCACAACATCCTGATCAGCAACCCGCGTGACCTGCCGGCCATGGTAAAGGAGCTTTCGAAATGGAAGTTCAGCGGCTTTGTCGGCCTTAACACGCTGTTCGTGGCCCTGTGCAATAGCGAAGGCTTCCGCAACCTCGATTTCTCGGCGTTGAAAGTCACCTTGTCCGGCGGCATGGCCTTGCAGCAGGCCGCCGCCGAGCGCTGGAAGCAGGTGACCGGCTGCCAGGTCTGCGAAGGCTATGGCATGACCGAAACCAGCCCGGTGGCCACGGTCAATCCCGCTCAGGAAGTGCAGATGGGCAGCATCGGCATTCCCGTACCCTCGACCCTGTGCAAGGTCATCGACGATGCGGGCAACGAGCTGGCGTTCGGTGAAACCGGCGAGCTGTGCATCAAGGGGCCGCAGGTCATGAAAGGCTACTGGCAGCGCCAGGAAGCGACCGATGAAATGATCGACAGCGAAGGCTGGCTGAAGACCGGCGACATCGCGATCATCCAGCCTGATGGCTACATCCGGATCGTCGATCGCAAGAAAGACATGATCCTGATCTCCGGTTTCAACGTGTACCCCAACGAACTGGAAGACGTGCTGGCGACACTGCCCGGCGTGCTTCAGTGCGCCGCGATCGGCGTACCGGACGAGAAGTCGGGCGAGACCATCAAGGTCTTCGTGGTGGCCAAACCGGGCGTTACCCTGACCAAGGATCAGGTCATGGAGCACATGCGCGCCAACCTGACCGGCTATAAAGTGCCGCGCAGCGTCGAATTCCGCGACGTGCTGCCGACCACCAACGTCGGCAAGATCCTGCGTCGCGAGCTGCGTGATGAAGAATTGAAGAAACTGGGTGTGAAGAAGTAAGGCAGGCCAGACCCCGGATTGACGTTCATTTCCACGCCAGGCACATCGTCACGAGAAGTGTTCTCCCGAACACCTCTCGTTCCTCACGCTCCGCGTGGGAATGCCTTTCGTGACGCTCTGCGTCACACGCTAAAGCGCTGTACCAGATGCCGGCACCACTAAAGCCTGAGTTTCGTTTAGGCGCGCGGTCTCGCCAGACTGAAGATTTGTGACGCAGAGCGTCACGAACTGCATGCCAACGCGGAGCATTGGCACGATAGGCAGTCAGATTTGTGCATGGATCTGAGCGCCAGGGGGAGTCCAGTGGATGATACTGCGTACTGCCCGAACCTCAGACCATCGTCACGACCCACCGCAATCTGCGACAATCCGCATCTGCCATTTGAAAAAAGACCCTGCGCGCCTGATGACCGAAGAATCGCCCTCTATCGACCAACTTCTGAAAAACCTCGACCAAGCGATGATCAGCGAACGTCATCGTCTGCGCCGTCAGTTGCACGATCTGCGCAAAAAGCCCGACGAGGCGAAGCTGGCGCAGTGGGTTGCGCGCGTTCAGGCGTCCTGCGCGCAGGTCACGGCGCGGCGTGAAAGTGTGCCGGCGATCCGTTATGACGATAACCTGCCCATCGCTGCCAAGCGTGACGAGATCAAGGAAGCGCTGCTCAAGCACCAGGTGCTGATCATTGCGGGCGAGACCGGCTCCGGCAAGACCACCCAGTTGCCGAAAATCTGTCTGGAAATCGGTCGCGGTCAGCACGGTCTGATCGGTCATACCCAGCCGCGCCGGATCGCCGCTCGCAGCGTGGCCAGCCGGGTTGCCGAGGAAATCGGCACACCGCTGGGTGCGCTGGTCGGCTATCAGGTGCGTTTCGAGGACCAGAGCGACAGCAATACCCTGATCAAACTGATGACCGACGGCATTCTGCTGGCTGAAACCCAGCATGACCGTTTTCTTGAACGCTACGACACGATCATCGTCGACGAAGCCCACGAACGCAGCCTGAACATCGACTTCCTGCTGGGTTACCTGAAAACCCTGTTGCCGCGTCGTCCGGACCTGAAGGTCATCATCACTTCCGCGACCATCGACCTGCAGCGCTTTTCCGAGCACTTCAACGATGCACCGGTGATTGAAGTGTCCGGGCGTACCTTCCCCGTGGACGTCTGGTATCGGCCGCTGACCAGCGAGCAGGACGAAGATGGCAACAGCGTCGAAGAGGACCTGACCGTCGATCAGGCGATTCTGGCCACGCTGGACGAGCTGGCGGCTTTCGAGCGCAGCGAGCGCAAGAGCCCGGGCGACGTGCTGGTGTTCCTGCCCGGCGAGCGCGAGATCCGCGATGCCGCCGAGGTGCTGCGCAAGGCGCAGCTCAGGCATACCGAGATTCTGCCGCTCTACGCGCGCCTCTCGCCGGCCGAGCAGCAGCGTATCTTTCAGTCGCACCCCGGTCGGCGTGTGGTGCTGGCGACCAACGTTGCTGAAACCTCGCTGACCGTGCCGGGCATCCGCTACGTGATCGACACCGGCACCGCGCGCATCAGCCGCTACAGCTACCGCGCCAAGGTCCAGCGCCTGCCGATCGAGGCGGTGTCGCAGGCCAGCGCCAACCAGCGCAAAGGCCGTTGCGGACGGGTCGAGCCCGGCCTGTGCGTGCGTCTGTACAGCGAAGAAGATTTCAACGGTCGGCCGGAATTCACCGACCCCGAGATACTGCGCACCAACCTGGCTGCGGTCATCCTGCAGATGCTGCACCTGCGTCTGGGCGAGATCACCGACTTCCCGTTTATCGAGCCGCCGGACGGCAAGGCGATCAGCGACGGTTTCAACCTGTTGCAGGAGCTATCGGCGGTCAACCGCGAGAATCAGCTGACCCTGCTGGGCCGTCAACTGGCGCGTCTGCCGGTGGACCCGCGCATGGGCCGCATGCTGCTGGAAGCCGCAAAGCAGGGCAGTCTGCAGGAAGTGCTGATCGTTGCCAGCGCCATGTCGGTACAGGACGTGCGCGAGCGTCCGCCAGAGCGTCAGCAGGCAGCGGATCAGGCCCACGCGCAATGGAAGGATGCCGACTCGGACTTCGCCGGGATGGTCAATCTATGGCGCGGCTTCGAAGAGCAGCGCCAGACCCTGACCGCCAGCCCGTTGCGTAACTGGTGCCGGCGCAATTTTCTGAATTACCTGCGCCTGCGGGAATGGCGCGATTCCCATCGGCAATTGAGCCTGATCTGTCGCGACCTGCAACTGACGGTCAACAAGGACCCTGCCGATTACCCGAAATTTCACAAGGCCATTCTCTCCGGTCTGCTGAGTCAGATCGGGCAAAAGACCGACGAGGGCGATTACCTCGGCGCCCGGCAGCGGCGCTTCTGGATTCACCCGTCCTCCGGGTTGGGCAAGAAGCGTCCACAGTGGCTGATGACCGCCGAACTGGTGGAAACCACCAAGCTGTACGCGCGCATGGTCGCCAAGATCGATTCGGACTGGATCGAGCCGCTGGCCGGCCACCTGATCAAGAAAAATCACTTCGAGCCGCACTGGGAGAAGAAGCGCGGGCAGGTCGTGGCGTTCGAACAGATCACCCTGTTCGGCCTGATCGTGGTCGGCCGTCGTCCGGTGCATTTCGGGCCCATCGACCCGGTGATCTCGCGCGAGCTGTTCATCCGTGAAGGCCTGGTGCGTGGCGATATCCTGTCGCGGGCCAAGTGCCTGAGCGCCAATACCCGTTTGCTGGAACAGCTCGACGAACTGGAAGCCAAGGCTCGACGTCGCGATATTCTGGCTGACGAAGACACCCTGTACAGCTTCTATGAAGCGCGCATTCCGGCCGAGATTCATCAGACGGCCACGTTCGACAGCTGGTACAAAACCGAAAGCCAGAAGAATCCGCAGCTGCTGATCATGCGCGAAGAGGACGTGCTGGCTCGCGAGGCCAGCGAAGTCACCGCCGCGCAGTATCCGGACACCTTGCGACTGGGCGACCTGAGCCTGTCGCTGAGCTACCACTTCGAACCCAATCACCCGCGTGACGGCGTGACCTTGCGCGTTCCCGCGCCGTTGTTGCTGTCGCTGCCGGCCGAGCGCCTTGAGTGGCTGGTGCCGGGGTTGCTCGAGACCAAATGCATCGCGCTGGTTCGCAACCTGCCCAAGGCGGTGCGCAAGAACTTCGTGCCGGTCCCGGACTTCATCAAGGCGGCGTTGCAGCGCATGACCTTTGGCGAGGGCTCGCTGCCTCAGGCGCTGGGCCGTGAACTGCTGCGCATGACCGGCGTACGAGTCAGCGACGAAGCCTGGGTCGAGGCGGCACAGCAGCTTGAAGGCCACCTGAAGATGAACCTGGAAATCGTCGATGGCAGCGGCAAGTTTCTCGGCGAAGGACGTGATCTGGCCGAGCTGACGGCGCGCTTTGCCGAGGCGAGCCAGGCCGCGCTGGCCGTGCCACAAACCGCGAAAAGCCAGCAGCCGGTGCAGGCCAAGGCTTTCGCTGCGGTGGCGCAGAAAACCCAGCAGAACATCGCCGGGCTGTCGATGACGGTTTATCCGGCGCTGGTCGAAGAGGGCGGCGCGGTCAAGGAAGGCCGGTTCTCGACCCAGGCCGAGGCCGAGTATCAGCATCGCCGTGCCTTGCAGCGTTTGCTGTTGCAGCAGTTGGCCGAGCCCGCCAAGTTTCTGCGCAACAAATTGCCGGGGCAGACCGAGCTGGCCTTGCTGCATCGCGAACTGGGGCGCATCGATGCGTTGATCGAAGACATCCTGCTGGCCAGCCTCGACAGCTGCGTGCTGGAAGGTGAAGCCGAGCTGCCGCGCGACGGTGCCGGTCTGCTGTCGCTGGCTGAGCGCAAGCGCGCCGACTGGACCGAGCATGCCGAGCGGCTTGCAAAGCTGACGCTGGAAATTCTCAAGCTTTGGCACGGTCTGCAAAAGCGCTTCAAAGGCAAGATTGATCTGTCCCAGGCCGTGGCGCTCAACGACATCAAGGCGCAACTGAGCAAGCTGGTGTACCCCGGATTCGTCCGTGAGACCCCGGCGGTAT
The DNA here is from genome assembly GCF_900103225.1 of Pseudomonas congelans. GTDB lineage: Bacteria > Pseudomonadota > Gammaproteobacteria > Pseudomonadales > Pseudomonadaceae > Aquipseudomonas > Aquipseudomonas congelans. The sequence continues at coordinate 52,924 of NZ_FNJH01000003.1, forward strand.
GGCTCAAGGAACTGCCGCGTTACCTGAAAGCCATCGAGATGCGCCTGGAAAAACTGCCGGCTCAGGTGCAGAAGGACCGGGTGTGGAGCATCGAACTGGCAGGTCTGTGGGCGCAATATCAGGCACGCGCCGACAAGCACGCTCAAGAGGGCAAGCGCGACCCGGAACTGGCGCTGTACCGCTGGTGGATGGAGGAATACCGCGTCTCGCTGTTCGCCCAGCAACTGGGCACGAAAATGCCGGTGTCGGACAAACGGTTGAGCAAGCAGTGGAGTCAGGTGGAGAGCTGATCCGCTGCTTCACGCCGCGAAGTAAATCGTCGCTATCGGGCCTATATTCATTGGCCCGATAGCGCCAAAACCGGGCTCTGTGGCACACTCCGCGCCTGTCTTCACCGTGTCATGAAATGCTGCTCCCGATTGCGGGCAGCTTTTACAGTCGCACTGGTACGGGGGTCCCAGAAAGCAGTGGGCCTCCAGCTGCCGTGCCTGAGCAGGTCATTACCTGCAACCCAATAAGAGAGGAACGACCGTGCACAACGTCGTCATCAGCGGCACAGGCCTGTTTACCCCGGCCAACAGCATCTCCAACGAAGAGCTGGTGCAGTCTTTCAATGCCTATGTTGCACAGTTCAACAGCGATAACGCCGCCGCCATCGAACGTGGTGAAGTGCAGGCGCTGAGTGAATCCAGCGCCGCTTTCATCGAAAAGGCTTCGGGTATCAAAAGCCGCTTCGTCATGGACAAGCAGGGCATTCTCGATCCGCAGCGCATGAAGCCCAACCTGCCGGAGCGCAGCAATGACGAATGGTCGATCCTCTGTGAGATGGGTGTAGCTGCCGCCAGGCAGGCGCTGCAACGCGCGGGCAAAACCGCTGCCGACATCGACGGTGTCATCGTTGCCTGCTCCAACCTGCAGCGGGCCTACCCGGCGATCTCCATCGAGATTCAGCAGGCGCTGGGTGTCGCCGGTTACGGGTTTGACATGAACGTAGCCTGCTCGTCGGCCACCTTCGGCATTCAGGCGGCCTGCAACAGCGTACAACTGGGTCAGGCCCGCGCCTTGCTGGTGATCAGCCCGGAAATCTGCACCGCACACCTTAATTTCCGTGACCGTGACAGCCACTTCATCTTTGGTGACGGCGCCACTGCGGTGGTGGTCGAGCGTGCCGACCTTGCCACGTCGCCGCACCAGTTCGATATCGTCAGCACCCGGCTGCTGACCCAGTTCTCCAACAACATCCGCAACAATTTCGGCTTCCTCAACCGTACCGCGGAGGAGGGCCAGAACGCGCCGGACAAGCTCTTCGTGCAGGAAGGCCGCAAGGTCTTCCGCGAGGTCTGCCCGATGGTCGCCGAGCTGGTCGCTGCGCATTTGCAGGACAACGGCATCAACATCACCGACGTCAAACGCTTCTGGCTGCATCAGGCCAACCTGAGCATGAACCATCTGATCGTCAAGAAGCTGCTGGGCCGCGACGCGACGGTCGAAGAAGCGCCGGTGATTCTCGACACCTACGGCAATACCAGCTCGGCGGGTTCGGTGATTGCGTTTCACACCTATCAGGATGACTTGCCGCAAGGCGCGCTGGCGGTACTCAGTTCGTTTGGCGCCGGTTATTCGATCGGCAGCGTGATCCTGCGCAAGCGCTGATCGCGTGCGACGGGCAGCGCTCTTGAGACGAGCGCTACCTGTCATATCCCGTTATGTCATGTGCAGGCCATTGGGTCTTTATCGTGTTGGCTATCCACAAAGCCATTAGCGGTATCGACCATGTACACCCTCCGTTACAACCCCTTTGAAACAATAGAATCGTCTGTTGTACCCGCCTCAGTAACGCCCCGACCGCAGGACTCGGCCCCGTTCGAGGCGGAGCATGCCAACACCGAATTCATCAGGCTCAACTTGCCGGACTGGTATGTGGGTGCGCCCACGGCACTGCGCCAGGCGCTGCATGCCAGTCAGCAAGGCGCACGCCTTTACGCGCAAGCGCTGGAGCCGGTGCGCAACCGACTGTTATCGGCGCAGCAGTTTGCAGCGCCTTTGCTGTCGAAAGCGTTTGTCGAACGTTTCAAGCTCGACCTGGACGTTGAAGCCTTTCAACTGATGACCTGGCGCTACGACAAAACCTGGAACCCGGCCCCGCTCGAGCAGACCTTGCTTCAGGCGGCCTTGCAGAACTTCGCTCCCAGCAACAGAAGCCGCTTCGATCCCTACTCGGCAATCCTGCGTACAGGTGGCCTGCGCTACTGGCTGATCGACAGCGCCCAGCGCCGCTACAAGGTGGAATACCTTGACCGCCAGGCGATCGATCTCGAGCAGTTCGCTGATTTTTGCCATGAACTGGACTTGGGTCGTCAGTATCAGACCCATCTGGACAGTGTGTTCAAGCCACCAGGCCCAGCTGCGCAAGCGGTTGCCAGCGCGTTCATGGACAGCGAGCGGGCTGCCGTAGAGGTGCTTGCGCATATCGCCGTGATGAAAGGTGATATCACCGAAGCGGCGTACCAGACCCTGCTGGACATGGTGAAGTCCATTGACCAGCTGCGATGGGATGGCAAGGGCGTGCGTTATTGCCAGCTGCACATGCTCGACACCTACACGTTCCCCGGCTCGCTGTTACAGGGTGCCTTGCTGATACAGCAGGATGGCGCCAAGCCCGATGACGGTCCTTGTCTGGTCTACCTGCCTTCCGAGCCTTCGCATCCGATCAAACAGTTTGCGTCGCTGCGGGCCTTCAACGCCTGGCTGGTGACGGCGTTGGGCAACGAACACTATCGACGCTATTTCAGCCGTTTCGTCAGCCTCGGCCAGGCGCCGGCGTTTTTTACCAAACTGGACGCGCGGCTGTATCCCGCAGGGGATCGCACGCTGGACCCCGACGCCGACCTGGTCGTGCAGGCACAGCCCTTCTCGAAACCGCCATTCGAGCGGCTGTACGAGCATTTGCTGGCCAAAACCTATGACGACTCAAAGGCTATCGCGGTGCCTTCCGCGCAGGTGGACCAGCAGGCTCACGATGCACTGATCGAAAGCCTTGAAAACAATGGCATGAACCTGCTCAACGTGGCCGGGTTCTTTGTGCCGGTGCTGGGTGAAATCATGTCCGTGGTCGCCCTCTATCAGCTTGCCAGCGAAGCGTTCGTTGCTTACGAAGACTGGAAGCACGATGAAGTCGAAGACGCCATGCAACATGTCTACGACATCGGCGAAAACGTTGCACAGATGCTGACGGTAGGCGGCGTCGTGGGCGCGGTGAGCGGACTGCAACCCTCGATGTTCATCGAAAGCCTGGTGCAACGGCGTGTCGATGGGGCGGTGCGCCTTGGCAAGCCGAGCATCGATGCCTATGCCCATGCGGTCTCTTTGCCCGAGAACCTGAGCAGCAACGCCCTTGGGCTTTATGAGCACGATGGCAAGACCTGGCTGCCACTGGACGGCAAGCTTTATCGCATCGAGTCTGATGCGTCCGGCCTCAACTGGCGCGTCAGGCACCCGCTGAATGAGCGTTCGTACGCGCCGAGGCTCAAGCACAACGGTGCCGGTGCGTGGCGCCATGAGTGGGAAAACCCCATGGGTTGGGACGAGGTAACGGCATTCAAACGCCTGAACCCGACGTGTCATGCGCTCCCGGAAGAGGACATTCAGAAAGTCCTGCGCATTACCGGCACCCACGAGGCCTTGCTACGCCAGATACACGTCGAGGGCCTCCAGCCTCCGGCCTTGCTGAATGACGCCATTCAGCGTGTTGAAACAGAACGGCAATTGCACGTCTGTATCGAAGCTCTTCAGGCTGACGATGTGTCGCAGGTTCATGTGTCTCATATCGAGCCGTGGCTGAAACTGCTGGTGTCATCACCGCGCTGGCATGAGACCCGTGGCCTGTTACTGATCGACGCACAAGGGGCGCTGCTGGAATCCTGGAACGCGGGGTCGCAGATGACGCTGTCGTCCCATGTCACAGGGCCGACCGGGCACCTCAGTCAAGTGCTCGGCCAGTTGCTGGAAAGTCTGCCCGCCGATGAAGTCACTCGTCTGACCGGGAGCGACAGTGCAGACAAGACCGTTCAACTGCGCGGTTTCAAACGCTACCTGGCCGATTGCGCCCGGATGCACGTGGGTCGCCTGCTGGATGACGTGCAGGTGCTCAAAGGTCGCAGCAACGACCCGCATGTCCAGTTGATACAGCGCGACTTCGACAGTCTGCCGAGCAGCGTGGCGCTCGAACTCATCGGCATGGCCAGCGATGCAGACAAAGCGCGAATGACCACGGAAAAACGCATCCCTCTGGCGCTTGCCGAGCATGCTCGCGAGTATCAGCAGCAACTGCGGATCAACCGCGCCAACGAAGGTTTCTATCGAGCGGTGAGCGACAATCCGGACACACAGGCAGCGGGGCTGGGCATGCTGCAGTACGTGCCAGGCTGGCGGGGTGATGTTTCGATCGATCTGCTGAAGGATTCGCTGGAGGGCGACGAAATCGCCAGTCTCGACAGCGATCAGGCCGCAGTGCACCGACTGCTGGTCAGCACCGAAGGGGGCGTTCAGTGCTTCGAACCTTCAGGTGAATCGCTCGGTGAAGTCGATCAGCAATTCTTCCGGGCGTTGCTGCTGGCGCTTCCCGAACAGGTGCAGCTCGACATTCAGCTATCTGCTGGCGCGGATGAGCAGCAATTGCGCAGCCTGTTGCGCAATACGGCGGTCGAACGACGTGAGCGCATGGCTGCCGTTCTGCAATTGCAGCCGATCAGGCCGGGTATCAAATGGCCGCAACGCTTGCCCCATGGTCGTATCGGCTACCCGCTGAGTGGGCGGCTGCGACGTTTCTTTCGTCGCCTGGGCATCGGCGCTTCCAGGCACTCGCCGGAGCTTGCGGTAAAAAGCTTATACCCTGATTTTTCCGATGCCGAGGTGTCCGGCTTTCTGAGCGCGTTGCGCGCCGAGCACACCGGACCGGCGAGGGAGTTGTCGGGTTTTGTCAGACAACGATTGAGCAGCCTCGCCGATGAGTTGCGAGCGCTTCAATTGACTCTGGACACCTGGGTCGCAGAAACGCCTTTTTCTGCGTTGCGCAGGCCGAGGGAGGTCGCCGCGACACGCATTCACGATTGCTGGAAACGCTTGAGCGTTCAGTGCAGAAACTTTCAGGGTGATTTTTTAGGGTACGCGCTCGACCTGGATAATCTGCGTATCGGGCAACTACCGGATATCACGGCCAACTTCGACCATGTGGCGGTGCTGAAAGCGCGCGCCATGCAGCTTACCGATCCGCAAGCAGATGCATTATTGAAAAACTTCAATAGATTGCGTTCGCTGAGCCTGGACTTCAATGACCTGCGATCCTTGCCCGCTTCGATAGGGCAAATGCCTCAGCTTGCAGAGCTGTCCATCAGCCACAATCCGCTGATCTGGACAGAGTCCTCAAACATCGCATTGCAGAACCTGAACCGCCTGGAAATTCTGGACCTGAATTTTTGCTCGCTCGGCTCGGACGTCCCCATTAACGCGCTGAACTCGCTACGCCTGCTGTTTTTGCGCGGCACGGGCATCAGCACATTGCCGGCGTGGAACTGGCTGCGGTCTGAGCTGATTCGTATTGATGTGCGTGATAATCGCATCTCGGAAATATCCGTTGATGAACTCGATAACATCGAACGCTCTCTCAGCTCCTCGCGTCTGCACTTGCATCTGAACGGCAATCCATTGAATTCACCCACGCTGGAGCGCATCCGGTTGTTTCGCGAGGGCAGGCTGCGACCGCGTTGGGGTGTCAGCCAGAACCTGCGTTCGGTCGAAGCCGGACCTGACAGTGCACCGTGGCTTGCAGGCCTGAATCGTGAGCAGGTGAATGCCCGCACACGGCTGTGGCAAGACCTGCGCGCGTGCGCCGGGTCCACGGATTTCTTTCAGATGCTGAGCGATCTGACGCACTCGGCCGACTTTTCAAGTAACCGCGACGAGCTGATTGCGCGAGTCTGGTCGATGATCGAATCCGCTTCCGTAAACGCCGAACTGCGTACCCAGCTTTTCGATCTTGCCGCACACCCGCAGACCTGTGGCGATGGGCTCGCATTGGTGTTTGGCGACATGGAGGTGCGCGTCCAGGTGTTCTCGATCATGTCATCCACGCCGGAGGCCGCGCAGCCACGCAAGCTGTTCAAGATGACCCGCAGCCTGGACCGCCTGGATCAGGTTGAGAAAATTGCCCTGCGCGATATTGCGCTTCGTCAGGCAAGCGGCGAAAGGGTCGATGAAGCCGAAGTGCGTCTGGCCTACCGCGTCGGTCTGCAAGCGCGACTTGAATTGCCCGGTCAGCCGCGAACCATGCTGTTCAGCGCTATTGCCAGAGTGAGCGAAGCGGATTTGCAGGCGGCTTACAACGAAATCATCGATCGCGAAACCACCCCTGCGTTTTTCCAGTCGATGATTAGCCGGGAGTTCTGGATGAGTTACCTGGAAATTCGTTACGCCCCGGAGTTCGAACCGGTCAAGCAGCCTTTCAATCAGCGTTTGTCGGTACTTGATGAGAGGAGCCCGGATCAGCAATCCGATCAACAGTACCTCGAGCAGATTGGCGTGATCTCCCGTGAGCGTGAGCAGGCGATCAATGAATTCGCGATCAATCTTTCCAGGCAGATTGCGGAGGCGGTGAACATGACGCCTCAATAAGGGATATTCTTCACCCTGTCTGCCTATCGGGGAACCTGCATGCCTGTTCACGTAATCGACAGCCTCGCCAGCGTCGCGCCTGCCCAGTGGGATGCGCTGGTACCTGGCAACCAGCCATTCCTGCGGCATGCGTTTCTCAGCTCGCTGGAGGACAGCGGCAGTCTCGGGCCACGATCAGGCTGGCGTGCCGAACATGTGCTGCACTACGAAAACGATCAGTTGGTGGCGGCGTTGCCGGCCTACCGAAAGTGGCATTCGTATGGCGAGTACGTGTTTGATCACGCCTGGGCAGACGCCTGCCGCCGCGCCGGCATCGCCTATTACCCCAAGCTGCTGATTGCCGTGCCTTTCAGCCCGGTCGGCGGTTCGCGGATTCTGTCTGCGACGCCTCAGGGCGGCATGGAATTGCTCAGCGAGCTGCCGGCGTACCTGCAGCGTGAGGGGCTGTCGAGCGCGCACGTGAACTTTACCGATCCGGCGGCCGATGCTTTGCTTGAAACCCAGGAGGGCTGGCTGCAACGGATCGGTTGCCAGTTTCATTGGCACAATCGTGGCTACCGCGATTTCCAGGACTTTCTGGACGCATTGAGCTCGCGCAAGCGCAAACAGATGCGCAAGGAACGTGAGCAGGTGGCGGGGCAGGGCATCGAGTTTGAATGGCTCGAAGGCGCGCAGATGAGCGAAGTGCTATGGGACTTCGTCTATGCGTGCTACTCCAATACCTATGAGGTGCGTGGGCAGGCGCCTTACCTGACGCGTGAGTTCTTCAGCCTGCTGGCCGAGCGCATGCCCGAATCGATCCGTGTGGTCATTGCGCTGCAGGGCTCACGGCCTGTGGCGATGGCCTTCAGCCTCATTGGTGAAGACAGTTTCTATGGACGCTACTGGGGCTGCCTGGCCGAGTTTGACCGGCTGCATTTCGAAACCTGTTTCTACCAGGGTATGGACTACGCCATCGCCCACGGCCTGCAACGATTCGACGCCGGCGCGCAGGGCGAGCACAAACTGATCCGCGGCTTCGAACCGCAGATCACCCGTTCGTGGCATTACCTGATGCACCCAGGCCTGAAAGACGCGGTCAGCGAGTTCCTGGAGCAGGAGCGAGTCGGCGTGATGGCCTATGCCGAGGATGCACGCAGCGCGCTGCCCTATCGGCAGGCGGAGTAACCACCTGGCAGACCTTCAGCGACTGCACCGGCCCCTTCGTGAGCAAGCTCACTCCCACAAGTGCTGCGTACACCCAACCGGCAGGTGGGGTAGCTCGCTGCCCTGAAGATCTAGTTGCCCCTGAAGATCCTGTGGGAGCGAGCTTGCTCGCGAAGGGGCCAGCAGCCTCCCCATATACACCTGACCGGCCGGCGGGGTAGCGGCTAAATCACTGCCGCTAAAAATCTCGTGGCCCCTGAAGATCCTGTGGGAGCGAGCTTGCTCGCGAAGAGGCCTGCAGCTTCCCCATATCAATCCACGCCCACAAACCCACCGGTCTGATGCTGCCACAACCGCGCATACAGCCCGCCGTGGGCCAGCAGTTCGCTGTGCGTTCCGGTTTCGGCGACCTGGCCTTTCTCCAGAACCACCAGGCGATCCATGCGTGCGATCGTCGACAGGCGGTGCGCGATGGCGATCACCGTCTTGCCCTGCATCAACGTCTCCAGGCTCTCCTGAATCGCGGCTTCGACTTCCGAGTCGAGTGCCGAGGTGGCTTCGTCCATGATCAGGATCGGCGCGTCCTTGAGCAGCACGCGGGTGATCGCGATACGCTGGCGTTGACCGCCGGAGAGCTTTACGCCGCGCTCACCGACATGGGCATCGAAGCCGGTGCGACCTTCGGAGTCCGACAGCAGCGGGATGAACTCGTCGGCACGGGCCTTGTGGATCGATTCCCAGAGCTGTTCATCGGTTGCGTGCGGATTGCCATACAGCAGGTTCTCGCGAATCGAGCGGTGCAGCAGCGAGGTGTCCTGGGTAATCATGCCGATCTGCGCGCGCAGGCTTTCCTGGGTGATTTCGGAAATATCCTGGCCGTCGATGAGGATTCTCCCGCCTTGCACGTCGTACATGCGCAGCAGCAGGTTGACCAGCGTCGACTTGCCCGCGCCGGAAGGCCCGATCAGGCCGATCTTCTCACCCGGCTTGATGTCCAGGTTGAGGTTGTGAATGATCCCGTTGCCATTGCCGTAATGGAAATCGACCCCGTCGAACCTGACGCCGCCGTTTTCTATCTTCAGCGGCAGGGCGCCGGGTTTGTCATTGACCGTGACGGGCTGCGAGATACTTTCCAGGCCGTCCTGCACGGTGCCGATGTTCTCGAAGATGCCGTTGACCACCCACATGATCCAGCCGGACATGTTGACGATGCGGATGACCAGACCGGTGGCCAGTGCGATCGCACCCACCGAGATCATGGACTGCGTCCACAGCCAAAGAGCCAGACCGGTGGTCGTGACAATCAGTACGCCGTTCATGGTGGTGATGGTGGTGTCCATCGAGGTGACCACGCGGCCAGCCAGCTGACTTTTTTCGGTTTGATCGCGCATCGCTTCGCGAGCGTACTGCTGCTCGTGGTTGGTGTGGGCGAACAACTTGAGCGTAGTGATGTTGGTATAGCCGTCGACGATGCGGCCCATCAGCCTTGAACGCGCATCGGACGAATCCACCGAGCGCTGCTTGACCCTGGGCACGAAATACATCAGCGAGAGGATGAACGCCGCGATCCAGGTACCCAGCGGAATCATCAGGCGCCAGTCGGCCTCGGCGAACAGTACCATCGCACTGATCGCGTAGATCAGCACATGCCACAGCGCATCCACCGACTGCACGGCCGAGTCACGCAACGAGTTGCCGGTCTGCATGATGCGCTGGGCGATACGTCCGGCGAAGTCGTTCTGGAAGAAGTTGACGCTCTGTTTGAGCACGTAGCTGTGGTTCTGCCAGCGAATCAGGTTGGTCATGCCGGGGCTGATCGTCTGATGGACCAGCAGGTCATGCAGACCGACGAAAATAGGCCGCAGCAGCAGGGCCACCACCACCATCCAGATCAGTTCGGAACCATGAATGCTGAAGAAGTTCTCCGGCGGCGTGCTTTGCGCCAGGTCGATGATGCGGCTCAGGTAACTGAACAGCGACACTTCGATCAGCGCACCGATCAGCCCGACCACCAGCAGCGCAGTGAACGTCGGCCACACCTGACGCAGGTAGTAGAGGTAGAACGCGAAGACGGTATTGGGCGGGGCAGCGGTAGGAGCGTCTTTGAAGATATCGATCAGTTTTTCGAAACGACGATAAAGCATTGGCTATCACACCCACGCGACGTGGGTTCTCCTTGATAAGTGGAGGCTCTCCCGTCCGGACCGCACGAAGCCCGAAGGCTTCATGCGGTGCAGGTTTCCCGATCAGTTGACGCGTTTGGCGGACTTGATCAGGATCGGGTCGATTGGCACGTTTTGCATGCCTTTCTGAGTAGTGGTGCGGGCGTTGACGATGTTGTCGACGACGTCCATACCCTTGACGACTTTGCCGAACACCGCGTAACCGAAGTCGCGCGCGCCGTTGTCGAGCATGGCATTGTCGTTGGTGTTGATGAAGAATTGACTGGTGGCCGAGTTCACGTCCGACGTACGCGCCATGGCGATGGTGCCACGGACGTTATGCAAACCGTTCTGGGCTTCGTTCTTGATCGGATCCTTGGTCTGCTTCTGAACCATCTGCGGGGTGAAGCCGCCGCCCTGCACCATGAAGCCCGGAATCACCCGGTGAAAGATGGTGTTGGTGTAGAAGCCGCTGTCGACATAGCCCAGAAAGTTCTGGGTGCTGACCGGCGCCTTGGTGTCTGCGAGTTCGATTTCAATCTGGCCGAAGCTGGTGTCGAGTACCACGTGCGTGGCTTTGTCCGGGGCCGCCATCAGGTTGGCGGCGAACAGTACGGAGCAGGCGGCGAGAGCGATTTTTTTCAGCATGTGGCAACACGTCCTTCATTGAGAGATATCGACTGTGACCGGCAAGGTAACCACGTTTGGCTTTTTTTGCCCAGCGTGTTGGCGGGTTTGCAGCACTTCAGGCGATCAGGCTGTACCTCCATGAACCGCACAGAGTTTTCAGACTGCGTTGCTCGCGATGAATTCCAGCCGCGTGCGATTGACGTTCAGCGCATGGCCCTGGTGGTGCGACGAGCGCCATGTGTCTGCTCCTACGTCAGGCGTTTTGAGGCGTGCCGAGTGCAGCGGTGAGCGGTGCAGTGTCAAAGCTGCGGATCAGGTCGATCAGAATCTGCGTCGCCGGGCCCAGCGGCCGGTCCTTGCTGGAGTAAAGATAGAAAGTCGGATTGCGGCTGCCGCCCTTGTCCAGGCGCAGGGGCTTGAGCAAGCCTTCGCGCAGTTCACGCTCAATCATGTGCCGCGGCAGCCAGGCGAAGCCCAGACCGTTGCTGACGAAGGTCGCGGCGGTGCCCAGGCTGCCGACGGTCCAGCGCTGTTCCGCGCCCAGCCAGCCGAAGTCGCGCGGCTGCTGCCGGCCGGAATCGCGGATGACGACCTGCAACTGGCTTTCCAGGTCCTGAAAGGTCAGCTCGCGATTGGCCTGATGCAGGGCGTGGTCCGGGTGAGCGACGGCGACGAACTCGACGGAACTCATCTCGGTGCCCAGATGCCCGGCAATGCTGTAGCCGCTGATGGCCAGGTCCGCGACGCCTTCGAGCAGTACCTCCTCGACGCCGGAGAGTACTTCTTCACGCAGTCGCACCCGGCAGCCGCGGCTCTGCGGCATGAACGCGGTCAGCGCCCTGACCAGACGCGCCGAAGGATACGCCGCGTCGATCACCAGGCGCACTTCCGCTTCCCAGCCCTGTTCCATATGGTGGGCGAGGTCTTCCAGTTGGCTGGCCTGCTTGACCAGTTGCCGCGAGCGGCGCAGCAGTACACCACCGGCATCGGTCAGCACAGCCTTGCGCCCGTCGATACGCAACAACGGCACGCCGAGCTGTTCCTGCATGCGCGCCACGGTGTAACTCACCGATGATTGCGAGCGATGCAGCGCTTCGGCGGCCTGAGCAAAACCACCGTGATCGACCACGGCCTGCAACGTGCGCCACTGGTCGAGAGTCACGCGGGGCGCTTTCATGCTGTAATTCCTCTTAAAGTACGGGCTTATTGTTCTACTCTGACAATCCCGACTTGGAGATTGCCGAATGAATCGACTGTGTTGTGCGCTGCTGGCCATGTTGCCTGTGACGGCTCTGGCGTACCCCATCGAGGTGGAAAAACAGTACCAGGGCGTGAAGATCGATTATGTTGCCCACGACGTCTATCACGATACCGGGTCAATCACCGTCAACAACTACGGTGAAGTAGACGCCAAATGTTCGGTGGTGTTCATCAACGGGCCGGAGGCACCGCGCACCCGGCGTGTGCAGGTTGGCGCAGGCAAGAGTCTCGACGTTTCATCCCGATTCAATCGCAGCATCATAAAGTTGCGAATCAGGCTCAGCTGTCAGCCCGCCTGAGAGTAGAGCGCTCTTATGGATAAGACAAATTTATGGGTGGGAGCACAGAGGCTTCGCGTTTTTATGCAACGCGCTGGTGTTTGACCGGGGTTGCGGGGATGTAACTGATGGTGCAGCCCCGTTTCCAGGGCTGCTTTTGTTTGGTTATGAGGGCAAGGCTTCGGGACGGTCAGACAATGATGTCGGCGGCCTGCAGCGACTGCACGCCGGTGAGCTGGATTTCGAAGTCCGCGCCGACGTTGTCATCGATATTGCCGTACAGCACGCCGTCGGCAAAACGCAGCTCACCGCTGTTGTTGGCGCTGAACGCCGCGTTGCCGATGAACACGAAGGCATCGTTGCCATCGGTCAGCGGGCGGGCATCGAAGCCGGAGAAGTCCAGCTTGTCACCTTCGGCTGCCTTGAAGCCATTGATGATGTCGCGCAGTCCGCCCAGGCCCGTATCGCTGATGCCGTTGAACACGTAGTGGTCTGCGCCGGTGCCGCCGATCAGCGTGTCAGCGCCTGATCCGCCGATCAGCACGTCGTCGCCCGCGCCCCCGGACAAGGTGTCATTGCCAGCGCCGCCACTCAGGGTGTTGGCGTTCTTGTTGCCGGTCAAGGTGTCGGCAAACTGGCTGCCGATCAGGTTTTCAGTGCCCTTCAGTGTGTCCAGACCCGAACCGCCAGTGGCTTGCTGGGCGCTGGTGTTCAGCGCAACTGTGACGCCGTCCGTCGCGAGCTGATACGACACGGTGTCATTGCCATCGCGACCGTCCATGACGTTGTCGCCAGCGCCCGCATAAATCACGTTATCCAGGGCATTGCCGATGGCATTGGCGGCCCCGCTGCTGTTGATGACGATGTTTTCCAGATTGGCCCCCAGCGTGTAACTGGCCAGCGAGCTGTACACCGTATCGACGCCGCCCACCTGTGCATCGGCATTGGTCTCGACCACCCGGTCGGCGGCATCGTCGACGTAATAGCTGTCCGATCCATCGCCGCCAGTCAGCATGTCGGCACCTGCAGAGCCGTCGAGAATGTTGTTGCTGGCATTGCCGATGATGACGTTCTTCACGGCGTTGCCGGTGCCGTTGATGGCAGACACGCCGGTAAGCAGCAGGTTTTCCAGGTTTGCGCCCAGCGTCCAGCTGACAGAAGACACCACGGTGTCCACCTGCGAGGGCGAGTCATTGCTTTCGGTGACGGTATCAAAGGCGTTATCGACAACGTAGATATCGTTGCCATCGCCGCCGCTCATGTCATCCGCGCCCTGGTCGCCGTCCAGCACGTCATTGCCTGAACTGCCGACCAGCGTGTCGTCATCGCTGGTGCCGAAGATGTGGCCGCCTTCGTTCTGGCCACTCTCGAAAATGGCGGCCGGGTCGTTGTTGTCAGCGGCGTTGCCATGAAAACCCAGGTCATTGGCGATGAAATCGGCCAGGCGCTGGCCGACGATCTCGGCGGACTCTTCATGCAAGTGCCAGACGTCATCGGGGTATACCAGCGGGTTGACCTCGTAACGCAGGGGCAGATCGGTGTAGTCGACCGCCAGCTTGACGTCGGCGCGCTCAGCGGCAATGGCTTCCTGGACGCTTCTGACGTACCCGGCACCCTCGACGATGGCGTTGATCTTCTCATCGGTGTAGCCACGTGCCTTGGCCGCTTCAGTCTGGTAATGCCCGGTTTCGGCCATGTACACGGTGAAGTCGCCGATCTGCGCGTGCAAGTAGTCGAACACTTTCAGCGTCGAGGCCTTGTACAGCTCGGCTGCCGCTTGCTTGTCAGTGGCGCGGGCAATTTCCTGAGCGGCTTCTTCGCCCTGGCCCCAGATGATTCCGGTGGTCACTTTGTCGATGGCAGTCAGCGACGCCAGTTGCGACTTGAGCAACTCCGTGGCGCGCAACAGCGCAGGGCCCGGCTCATTGGTGTCGACCAGCCACCAGGAAACACGCAGCTCTTCCTGAGTGCCGGTCGAGTAGCCGACCACGGTGCTGCCGCCCACGGCGAGGTCGATGCCGTCACCGTTGGCGTCGGTGAACTGGCTGCGCACGTCGTAATCGGTGTAGCGGGTCAGGTCCTTGACCATTTCCGAGGTGCCGGACTGGTTATCGTCTTCGGTCATGCGCAGCAGGCGCGCATTGGACTGGCCCAGGGTCGGCAGGTAGAGAATCTCCTGCGTTTCGCGCTGGCCGAACACGAAGTCCGCATCGGTCAGGGTGTCGATCAGGTTGCCGCTCAGGGCGATTTCGAAGCGATTGCCGTCGGCGTCCGGCGTGGCGGACTTGATGTAGGTCTTGTCGCCCGTTTCGTTGAGGGTCATGTACAGCGTGTGATCCTCGCCGTTACCCAGCCCCAGAAAGCCCAGGGCCGAGACGTCTATCTTGTCCTGGCCGGGGGTGAAGTCATAGATCGTGTCGGTGGCAGTCAGGCCGCCAGCGTCGTAATCGCGGTAGCTGTCGGTCAGTGCGCTGTAGACGAAGGTGTCGGCGTCAGCGCCACCGTACAGGGCGTCGCGTCCTGCGCCACCGTTGATGATGTCGGCGCCGGTATCGCCGCGCAGTGTGTCGTCACCGCCCAGTCCCAGAATCGTGTCGTTGCCTTCAGTGCCGTACAGCGCCTCGGCATTCTCGGTACCGGTGAGAATCCCCGGCGTCACGTTGCCCACGGTGATGGCGAAACTGTCGGCCACCGAAGCGCCGGTGGCGTCGCTCGCGGTCAGCAATACCGAGTAAAGCCCCGATGCCGTGCCGCCCGGTGTGCCGCTGAAGGTCAGGGTCTTGCTGTCGAACTTCAACCAGTCGGGCAGGGCGCTGTTATCGGCCAGGGTCGCGCTGTAGGTCAGCGTGTTGCTGTCGGGGTCGCTGAAACTGCCGGGTTGCACGGCGTAGGAGAACGCCTTCAGCTCGGTGACATTCTGGTCCATCAACGGCGTATTCAGGACTGGCGCCTGATTGGCGGAGGCTGCCGTGGAGAAGATGAAGTTGGACGCACTCAGTTTGTCGGCCAGGTTGCCTTGCAAGGCGATCTCGAAGCGATTGCCTGTGCTGTCGACCGCATCGGTCTTGATGTAGGTCTTGCTGCCGTCGGCGTTGACGGACAGGTAAATGGTGTTGGCGCTGCCATCGCCCAGGCCGCGCAGGCCGATGCTGGACAGGTCGATGCGGTCTTCGGCAGGGTTGAAGTCGGTGATCGTGTCGCTTTGCTTGGTGCCGCTGGCGGTGTAATTGCGATAGCTGTCCAGGCGCGAGTTGTAGATGAACAGGTCCGCGCCTGCGCCACCGGTCAGGGTGTCGGCGTCGGCTCCACCGGTGATCGTGTCGGCACCCGCGCCGCCGTCGATGCGGTCCGTACCGGCATTGCCGTTGAGGACATCATTGCCGTCGGTGCCGGTGAGGGTATCGCCGCCCTCCGTGCCTTCCACGACCCGCTGGAATGTGAAATGGCTGGCATTGAGCGTGTCTTTCAGGTTGCCGCTCAAGCCCAGCTCGAAGCGGTTGCCGCTGGCATCGGCGTCGAGTGATTTGATGTAGGTGCGGTCCAGTGTGGCGTTGTAGCTGATGTTCAGCGTACCGGCCTTGCCGCTGCCCAGGCCGGTAAAGCCGAGGTTCGAGAGGTCGATGCGGTCCTGGCTGATGTCGAAGTCGGTGACCAGGTCGGTGGCGCTGGTGGTCGCGGTACGGTAGCTGTCGGTCGGCTGATCGAAGCGAAAGGTGTCGGCCCCCGCGCCGCCGGTGAGCTTGTCGGCGCCGGCACCGCCGACCAGGATGTCGTCACCCGAACCGCCGTTCAAGGTGTCCTTGCCCGCCAGGCCGAAGATCAGTTCGTGGGCCGCGCCACCAGTGATGACGTCGTTGCCCTCGGTGCCATTGACCGTCACCAGCGGGAACGCATCACCTGCAAAGCTGCCATCGCCATACACCAGGGTCAGCCCCTTGCTGGTGTGGCTGATGGTGTTGCCGACGATGCTGTTGCGATCGGTGCCGTCTTCGTTACGCTCGGCGACGCCGTAGGTGGAGTTGTCACTGCCGGTGATCGTGTTGCCACGGATCAGGTTGTCGCTGCCGCTGAAGAACTTGCCGGACACGCCCGAGGTGTCGTCGTAGGACTGAATGATGATTTCCGGAACCGGCGAGCCCAGCGAGTTGTTGCTCAGGGTGTTATCGAAGATATCCACCCCGGAGCTGCCATAAATGCGCACGCCGGCATTGCCGTTGTCGTGGATGTCCACGCCGCTGACCGAGACCTGGCTGGACAGCTTGATCAGCACGCCCTCTGCCGCGTTGCCATACACCGCGCCGCCGGTGATGGTGATGTTGGCGGGCGATGGGATGTTCTCGCTGCCGCGCTGCACCACGATGCCGGTGCTGCCATTGTCATAGGCAACGTTGTTGCTCAGGGTGAAGTCGTGGGTGCTGGTGACCACGTTGAAGCCGTGGCGATCGTTGTTGTAGGCGACGTTGTTTTCAAACACGCTGTCGCTCAGGTAATCGGCCACGAAGCCGTCCAGACCGTTGCCATGCGACACGCTGTTCTTGATCACCATGTTGACGGTCTGCTCGTGCGGGTCGAAACCGTAGCCCGAGCAATCCTTGATCTCGACGCTGTCGAGGGTGACGTTCGAATCCTTGCCGTCAGAGCCTGGGATGTAACCGTTGAACCAGCCGTCCACCTTGCCGGTGGTGGCGTCGCGGTTACCGTCCAGCGTCAGGTTCTTCATGCCGAAGTCGTGGGTTTCTTCGCCATAGGCCGAGCGCACGATGCCGGTCACCTTGGTGTCCGAGCCATCCGCGAGCTTGATGATCGTCTCGCCCATGCCGGCACCCGACAGGGTGACGTTGCTCTTGAGCATCAGGCAGCCATCCGAGGGCTCCTCGCCACCGGACACGACGTACGTCCCGGCGCCCATCACAACTTCCCCGCCGCCTGCCGCAGCGGCTGCGTCGATCGCGGCCTGAATGGCCGCTGTATCGTCAGTCACGCCGTCGCCCAGTGCTCCGAAGTCTTTTGTGTTGAATATCATGGTGTTACTCCAGGCGACGAAGAATGTGGATGAAATGAGTCAATATTGCAGCGTCGGGATGATAAGACCTTTTTATGTGGAAAAGTTGCCGATATGGGCTATATTTTCGTCGAAACCGACGACATGTACGTCAATAATGCGACTGTCATATTTGTGACGGGTAACGCGGGGCGCGGCGACGGGTTGGCGTCAAAAAGCGGCGGCCTTCGAGTGGACAGTGAGTGACGCAACCGCTATGGTCGCGCCCTTCAAAAATGGGGGCGGGGCATGGGTTATCTACTTTTCGTCACACTGATTCAGGCGTTTTCGTTCAGCCTGATCGGTGTCTATCTGGCCGGGCACGTCGACAGTTATTTCGCGGTGCTGGTCCGCGTGGTGCTGGCGGGTCTGGTATTCATTCCGCTGACCCGCTGGCGTCAGGTCGAGCCACGTTTCATGCGCAGCATGCTGCTGATCGGCGCGCTGCAATTCGGCGTGACCTACGTCTGCCTGTACCTGAGTTTCAGGGTGCTGACGGTACCGGAAGTGCTGCTGTTCACCATCCTCACACCACTGCACGTGACCTTGATCGAAGATGCGCTGAACCGGCGCTTCAACCCCTGGGCATTGCTGGCAGCGCTGGTCGCGGTGCTGGGCGCCGGGGTGATTCGTTACGATGGCCTGGACGGCGACTTCCTCGGTGGCTTCCTGCTGCTGCAACTGGCCAACTTCACCTACGCCGCCGGGCAGGTGCTGTACAAGCATCTGGTGGCGCGCCACCCGAGTGACCTGCCGCACTACCGACGCTTCGGCTACTTCTACCTCGGCGCACTGGCCGTGGTTCTGCCCGCGTTCCTGATGTTCGGCAACCCGCAACACCTGCCCGAAGCGCCGACCCAATGGATCGTGCTGCTGTTTCTCGGCCTGTGTTCGACGGCGCTGGGCATGTACTGGTGGAATAAAGGCGCGTGCATGGTCAACGGCGGCACACTGGCGGTGATGAATAACCTGCATGTGCCGCTGGGGCTGTTGATCAATCTGCTGATCTGGAACCAGCATGAGGACTTCGCCCGCCTGCTGATCGGCGGCGGGGTGATCGTGGCATCGGTGTGGATCAGTCGGTTAGGCGTGCGGCGTGTGCCGGAGAGTGTTTCCGGCACACGTTGAGTCAGACGTGCTGGCCGCCGTTGACGTGAATCTCCGCTCCGTTCACGTAGGACGCGCCAGCCGTACACAGAAAGTAGATCAGCGAGGCGACTTCCTCGGGCTTGCCCAGCCGGTGCATCGGCACCAGCCGCTCGACAATCTCGGCGGTGCCGGGTGACAGAATCGACGTATCGATTTCACCCGGCGCAATGGCATTGACCCGTATCCCGTGCGGGCCGAAATCGAAAGCCATTTCCCGTGTCAGCGCCGACAGTGCCGCCTTGGACGTGGCATAGGCGACCCCGGCAAACGGGTGGACCTTCGAGCCGGCGATCGAGGTGACATTGATGATGCTGCCCTTGGCTGCCTTCAACTCGTCAAACAAACCCCGACCCAGCAGCGCGGTGGAGAACAGATTGACGTTGAACACCTTGATCCAGGTGCTGTAATCCGACTCCAGCACACCCATGCGCCCGCCATCCTCGGTCTTCGGTGAAACGCCGGCATTGTTGACCAGCGCATCGAGCCGCCCGCCGAGCTTGTCCTTGATCGCCGCCATGCTCTCGCTGACGCTGTCGATGTCTTCAAGATCCAGATGAATGTGGTTGAGCAGACCTTCAGCCCACGGGCAGTCAGCGACCCAGTTCTGCCGCGATGCCGTAAACACCTCCCAGCCAGCGGCATTGAAATGCTTGACCGTGGCATGACCGATACCCCGGCTTGCGCCAGTCAGCAAAAGCTTTTTCTTGTCGCCCATGAGTGCGTTCCGGTTTTTAGGGTGGATGCATCATGTTTTTTGGTGGGTAGGGTGTCAACGGGGTTTACGCAGTACCGGTCAGGCGGCATTGCGCATTGGGTTGATGTGCTTCAACACCCTGCGCCATAACGGCCGCTTTGGCCGGGGCGCTGCCTCGGCTACCACATTCGGCATGTCGCGCAAGCGAACCCAGGTTTCGCTGCGCCAGTGCAGCACGCTCAGCGATGTGCCCGGCCATTGCAGCTGGCTCATTCTGGGGTTATCCAGCGTGACGTTCTGTTGATCATGCAAGGTCGTCAGCACCTCATGCGTCAGCCACTGACGCAGCGCGCGGTTCTCCGGCACGTAATGATGAACCAGCAGCGCCAGCACGCCGGACTCGCTGATCATCAACTGCCGCTGGCACTCGCCATGAGCTTCCAGCCAGACCTCGCGACGCTGATCCGCATCGAGCTTGAGCGTGGCGCGCTCATCCAGCGCCCTGCCCATCAGGCGGGCAAGGTCGGCCAGGCAGAACCAGGCTTGAGATTCGGTGAAAATGGCGCGAAGGGTGCGGCGGTGGCGGAGGAAGAGGGTGGCTTCGAAATGGGGGGTATGGGTCACGCAGGGTGTTGCAGTGAACATGGGTGCAGCTCCTGGATATGAGACTGCCACAAGACGTCGTCAAACGAATGGGTGGCAGCTGTGCGAAGGTTGACGAACCGGTATCCAGGAAACCGGCAGACCCGAAGGTCTCCGACGCACAGCCGCCATAGCACGTACTTCAAGTTTAGCTTGATGCAGTGTGTGGGGCGCTGACACGCCTGGATAGAGCGGATCGTCAAATCCGGTCGCTGATTTGGCAGCGAACGGCGGGGAGGTTAGCGTGGCAGGGATGGGGTGGCAAGGGTGTGGGGGTGGGTTTGGGGTGTAGGAAAAGTCGTTTTTTCTTGGGTGGGTGAGGTGCGTGAGGTTTTGGATTGTGGTCAGATATTGAATTGTCTTGCAGGTTCATGAGGGGGCATGGGTACATAGCCCGGGTAAAAATAAAGCCCGATCATTATTCAGGGCGATACCGTATTAAATAGTGAGCCGGCCTGTCAGAGAAAGGGTGAATATGCCTGTTATCCATAGAGAAGGTTTACAACAAGCTGACGTGGAATTGCTAGCATCTGAGATGGGTAGAGTACTGCCAGCAGACTACAAAAGATTCTTGATGAGGATGAATGGTTTTTATATAGGGGCTCCTGATTATGTTATTTTGCCTCTGTCTGCGGCTGACGACGTTATCATAAGTTTTGATCGTTTCTTTGGTTGGCTGCCTGATGAGTCCTGCAACGATATAGTCGCATTTAATCAAGAGTTTTCTGGTGAGCTTGATTTTCTGCCTCAGGCAATCACTATCGGTGAGGATGGGGGTGGCAATCCTTATGTGATACTGCAAGGCAGTGAAGAGGTTGCTGCAGGGGTTTACTATTGGGATCGCACTCATTTACATGCTTCAGACGAACTCAAATCGCCTTGCATTGCCGAAATAAATGAATGTGGAAATCTCTTTTTCATGGCTTCCGATTTTTTCCAGTTTTACGATAAGATAATCTCTGTCATGAAGGGGGCGCCACAATTTATAGAAGAAGCTTAGCTCATGAAGGGGCACCTGCAGGCATGGAGTATCCGGCGGATAAGGATGTGGTTATGAACGTTGATCAGGCTGTTGATGCTGTGTATGCCAGGCTGGTTGGAAAACACTCCATTCCGGAAAAAATCCGGTTTAGGGTCGAGGTGTCTGACGAGGAAGTTTCTGAGCTTTTTTTGGCAGTTGACTTTTTAATTGAGTGTTATAAAGGGCAGGCAGTTATTCCCAAAAGAATAGCGCTTGCTTTTGTTGATATTTATGTCGGCTTTAATATTAATGACGATGTCTATGATGAGCGCGAGCGTTGCAGATATGAGAATATTGGAATCGCTCTTCAGCAGAAAGCTTATGATTTGTTTGACTGATACAGCGTTGGCCTCAATGGTAGATGCGTTGTAAAAGACAAGGTGTGCAATGAGCGAATTTGACCTGGAAGCATTACTTGGCAGTATTTTGGCCGATTTGAGCGATATTGCATCGGCGCATGGCGGGCGCGGACTCGGGTCGATCATTCTCGATTATGAGAAAACGTTGACAGGCTTGTTGCAGGGGACGCTAAGTGCCAACTTTATCCGTGATAAGCCTAGAGCGTATCTTGAGATTTACAGTGATTATGAGCATCCAGTTCTTAATAGGATGATTGTTGCTCAAGAGCATGTGCATCTTTACATTAAGCGCAATCAAGCGGGTGGCCATAATGCATAGTCGCCAATTCAGTACGGGCAACGTTTATCTCGATTGCCGAGAAGATAAAGCCTGTAGAGTGGTACGGCGTGTCCGTTCGGGTGGAATCGTATGCAATGGAATTTGATTTTTGAGCACGAATCCGTTTCGGCCCTTCTCGGCAAGCTGAACCATCAGGAAAAAACACTGCTGATTGCCTGCTATCTCTATCGGCAGGTTCGGCTTTTGAGACGGTTCGATAACGTCTATGCCACCGACCTTAGTAGCCTTTTTTCGAGGTCGTTAGACATTGCTCTGTCGGGACACAGGGCATCAGTTGAAGCTATTGAACGTGTGGTAAGCAGCCGTATACCTGACACTGAAGAGTACACCGAACAGGAGGGCGCTTATGCACAAAATCTGGTCATCGCGCTGGATTACTTTTTGTTGTTTCTGTTAGAGGTTGACGAGGCCAAACTTCAAAGCTGTATAAATATGGCGCTTCAAAATCTGGATCTATTAAACTTCGAAGCCGATGAGGGGTACGATGAGGTCAAGGTCACCATGGGGGAAATCGCAGTCGTATCTGGGTTGGTCGCTGATATTTTGAGCTTTAGACCCTCGCTCGATAGAGGCGTCGACCTGCTGGAGGGGTTAGTGAGTGAATATAAAATTTAAGGCAATGAAATAGAGCGACTGACAATTGAGTCAGTCGTCTTTTAAGTGCTCAACCATTATCGAGCGCGCCAGCATGGATGGTAAAAATGGCCTTCAAAAAAATAGTGATAAAGACCCCGCTGTACGCTGTTTATTTTATGTGCCTCCTTACGTATGCACTCTTGCACGGATCAGAGTATGACTGGATGGAGCCTGCTTCCATCGTGCCCTCCATCGAAGATGGGGGGAGCAGTCGGTCTGTGGTGCGCGGTGCCGCAGTTGTTATTGTTCTAGTGGTACAACTATTAATCTGCATAGCAGGTTCTCGGCGGGAGGCGCTTGCCACTGTCGTCTTACTCGGGGTCGTCCTTGCTGTTTACTGGTGACGTCAAAGCATTCACCAGCACAACCTCCACTAACCTGTCTTACTACCGCATATTCGAGTGGCATCACATTCGGATCGAATTTTGAACATTGCCTCGCTGTCCCAGCCAGTAACCTCTACCCTCAACAAACCCACACAGGAGGCGACATGTTCGACAAAGGCATCTGGCTGAACCAACCCCGGCATTGCAGCGTGACGGACGAGCGTCTGACAGTCACCACAGACCCGCAAACCGATTTCTGGCAGCAGACGCACTACGGCTTCTGCCGCGATTCGGGTCATTTTCTGGGTGTTTCGGTGACCGGTGATTTCACTGCGCAAGTGCATGTGCAGGGGGATTTCAAGACGCTTTACGATCAGGCGGGCTTGATGGTCCGCGTTGACGAGCGCAACTGGGTCAAAACCGGCGTTGAAGTCAGCGACGGAGCCCTGATGCTGGGCAGCGTTTTAACCTGCGGACAATCCGATTGGGCCACGGGTGCGTTTGATGAGTCGTCATGCGGCCTCTGGCTGCGAGTCACCGTCGCCAAGGGCGTGCTGCGCATTCAGCACTCCAGCGACGGCCTGCGCTGGCCGCTGCTGCGCCTGGCGCCATTTCCAGTGAGTGAGTCTTATACCGTAGGCCCGATGTGCTGCAGTCCGGAGCGGGGAGGGCTGGAGGTGGTGTTCTCTCATTTCGAGGTCATGCCTGCACTGGGCAAGGATTTGCATGATTTGACGTGAGTGGCTTACCGGTAGGCTCTTGCCGCCCACTGCTGGCTGTGGATGGGTCTACCTTCGGACCTCAGTTGTGCATAGTTCTGATTCCTCAGCCTTAACTTTTTACAGACAGTAGCTGTAGTTTAACTATGAGCAGTCGATACCTTCGGGTGCTTTTCCTCTTTGTCTTGGTGTGACCTTGAATAGACCTGTCCTGATTTTTTGCGTGGCTTTTCTTACCGGATGTGTGGGCCACTATCAGCAAGCTAAGTTGGCAGAGCCCCACTCCACGATAGAGGCCGCGTGGGGTAAAACTGACTTTATCCACGAAGGGTTTCAAGGGTACTGGGCTTACTACGATGCTCATTGCCAAGACACAGATGAGACCGGCGCTCTTGGCGCTGTCTCTCAAACTGAACCGGAGAAGAATCGCTTTCTGATTAAGCCCGAGAAACGCATTTATCTGAATTCACTCATTGTCGGGGTCAAACGACTGGAGGATCGCTACCGCACTTGGGTGCAGGTAAGCTGTTTGAACGTCAGCAGCTTCATTCCTAAGGAGGGCGCGACCTACAAGGTGACTCCTTCAGCTTTCGAAGGCCAATGTTCGTTATCGGTAATAGACCGGCAGACAGGGAAGCCGCCAGCTTCGCTCATGATCGAGCCTGTAAGGAAGGAGTGCGGGCTTTAACGGGCCTATACCAAAACGCCCCGCTGGGTTGATGATGAATACTCAGCGCCTAGCATGTGCTGAGTATTCAGCACTCCATCGACGGGCTGCACTGGGCAAGGATTTGCATGATTTGACGTGAGTGGCTCTTCAGCGAGCCGTCGTGGGGCTCGCTGAAGAGCGACAGGGTTATTTCGTGTTACTGAACGACAGTGAACTTGCAGTTTTCAGGTGATGTTTTTTCACACACGCTATAGACAAGACCAAAAGGCCCATCTTCTTTCTTCCAGACACCGCTTGCAGTTTTTACGGTGAAATCCTTATTGTTTTTAGCGATGAAACGCATGTCCAGCGCCTCGCGTCCACCTATGTTGTAGGTACAGTGTTGCAACATCTGAGGTGCGTCTGCACCCTCTTGAATAGCGATAGCCAGGTCAAAGGACTGCACAGGCATTTTCTTTGTCACAACGCCTTGCAGCACGCCGGTCCACTCGCCGTCATGGCCGCTCGCCCGGTAGACACCGGGTGAGACCTGTTCGATCTTCGAGACTGCAGGGCAGTTTTCCGTTGCTTGAGAGGCCAGGGACATACCCAGCAGGGAAGTAGCCATTGCGGCGCTGATCAGTAATTTTTTCATGATATTCCTTAAATTGATTTAATTCTTGATGTGTATATAAGCGTATGTGTAGGTTTTTTACGCAGTTAGGCCGAGCGGGCTTGTTTCCCAAGTCCGCTAGTTGGTTGCATATGGCTATCTAGTGTGTAGCAAGAAATGTGTTGCTTGTTATCTCGTTATTAAGCGAGGTGCGTGCTTCAGTAATAAATTGATCGTATCCAGTGTGGATGGGTTTATCGTAGGCGTTAGTCTGTCTATTGTCTGCGCCTTCAGGCCTTAATTGTGTGTAGGAAATGGCGTTGGCTTGTGTGGGGGGAGTGGGTTGGCTGATTGCTCCTGAAACCCTGTCCATATAGACATGGCAAGAGCAGCGCGCGGGATGACGCCTCGAAAGGCCAAGCCGGGGGCTTCACCAAGGCTTGGTTCGTGAAAGCCACTCCCCGCAGGCGCACACACCAATAATGCCTTTGCGGTATCCGCAGATGGGAACCGAAATCTTTGGCTGGCGGGATGGCGGTTATGGCCCATTAGATCTAACGCCGAAGCACTCAGAAATCCTGATCATTCTTAAGGCGCCATTCACGTATGTGCGCCTCGACCAAGCCAGTGCCAATCTTCCCAACGGAGCCGCATCCCTGGACAAACCACCCGGTCCAATGGCAATCCGGCCTCCTCGAAGGTAAGCGAAGACCGCTTGCATGAACCACGCCTGCACTGCCAGCACCGCCCAGAAGTGGCTCCAGTCGCCGGAAAAAACGCAACACTGCACTGCCCAATGACGCGATAGCCATCAATGCCGGTATCAGGTACCGATAGCGCTTTAGAATTCCGGTGTTGCTGGCTTCTCTCTCCATCGACCTTTTCCCGCTCCAATCAAAATTGAATGCTCCAATCATGGAGCCTGCAGTGTTTCTGATAACATCCGCCCCCATTCAATTAGCAATACCAGCATCGACACACGGAGAGTGAAAATGAAACGCCTGCACTGGCTCCTCGCTGGAAGCTACGCCGCGCTTTTAGCAGGTTGCAGCAATCCAGTTCCCTTTGGAACACCTGAAGATTTGGCCCGTATGAGGCAAGATCTCAACTTGGCGTATTTGCCGTCGACCGTGCTCCCTCTGAAATGGGCCTATTTTGACTATGGCGTTCAACAAGAAGGGGTGGACACAGTTGATACTCTCGCGCTGGTCCAACCCGGCTTACTCACACTGGTCGGGTATGAGAACGGCCACTACGTCCGGCAAGCTGAAGTTACCAGCGCGTCAACTGACTGCATGTACATTTTCAAGGGTGATGTCAGCGCACAGCCGGTGTGGTTACTGAAAGCTGATCGCCCTGTATTTTTGACTACCGGCAACAGCAGAGGGCTTATCGACGTCACCCGACGTAAAACACTGATTGATCAGATGACGGCGGCAGGTTTCATTCCCCACCTTGATGTCCAAGGAATGCCCTATCAGCCAACCGGAATCACCGAACGCAAGCTCGTAATGATGACAGGCTATGGGCAACGCGTTGAGTTAATGGAGCAGAACAAGACTTACAACGTCTGTAAAAAACAAAGCTAAAGACCCGAGGCGGCCTTTTTCGAGGGGCAGCAACCGGCCGATTCTTTTGAAAAAGTCGGCCATGGTTTCCACGGCAGAAAAGTACGTGTCTGAGTTTGAAATCTTTGCTTGGAGTAGAGAGTTCCGGGTTCAGATTTCCCGTAGATGCGCGCAAAAAGGCATTTTCAGCAGTCAGTACATACGCAGCCTGGAAGGACCGACTTTTTCAACACAATCGGCCAGGAGCAGACGCTTAGCCGACCAGCTTCCGTCCGGAGAACAGCACGAGAGTGACCATGATCACCTGACAGCTGCGCGATGCTACCGATGGCGATAGGCGAGCAATGTCGCCACATTGGTATTCTCATCCCCACCAGCTAACCTGCCAGTCTTAGCCATCAGTCATGGACGCCCCTAGATGCAGCCACCCAAGAAATACTCTGTTGTTTTGGTCGATTCAGATGGTAGTCACACGCTCTACCCGATGAAAGAATGGTGCCGTCAGAATCCCAATGAAGCACCACCTATCGATCCAAATACGAATTCTCAGCAGCTTCGTCGTGCATTCACTCGAATGGGATGGGTAACTGAAGAAACTGAAACCCAGGTTCTGATCCTTCATCCCGGTACACCCAAAACAGCTATCCAATCCATCGAAGACGAAGATCTGGCTCTTGGAGACGAAGACACGCCAGATTCAGATAGAGAGACAGTTTTTGAACTGGAATGGCAGCTACGCGACTTCATATCTCACAACATCGAATCACTGAAACTGGAAGGTAAATCCCTTCGCCTCTATGTCGACCCTCAAGGTCGTGAGGGAGTTGAATACCCTACCGAAGTTGGGCCAATCGACATACTCGCACTTGATCCAGATGATGCGTTCGTGATTTTTGAACTGAAACGTGGACGTGTGGCAGATCGTGCCATCGGTCAGATCAGCCGCTACATGGGCTGGATCAAGAAGAACCTTGCGCACGGGAAGATGGTGAAGGGCGTCATCGTTGCGAAATCCATCAGCTCAAACCTACGTCACGCTATCGTGGCAGTGCCTAATGTCTCGCTTTTTGAGTATGAAGTAGCGTTCAGCCTGAACCAAATCCTTGAAGCAGATGGACCATGTCAGATGAAATATGAGGAGTGAATAGCCCCAACTTTCGTAGACCCATCAATTGACTGCTGCTGGCCGCTTCCCGACGTACACGAAGGGCTGAAATCGGCCAGAAGCTGCCCTTCACGAAATGTAGCAAACGGCCGAATCTGTTAAAAATTGGTTTCTCGGACTGCCAGTAGACTCATCGTAGCCCCTCTTCTGATGCTGCTGAGTAAAATCTTAGTGCGAGTGTGCAGTTATTCCAGATATCGGTATCGGGCACGTACTTTTTTGCCGAAAAAATCACATTTAACTGTTTGAACACGGTCAGTCAGAAGCGGAAAGTCTTCGCGCCAATCGTGTCTAACCGTATATCCATTTTTGGATATACGCAAAATCAGGGTTACCGCTTAGCGGGCACGAGCAGAAAAAATCCAAAATTTTTCGCGGCGAGATATAATTGGGAACTTCTAAACTGAAAAAAGCTATGTGCATGACAACACTTCCTGGCAGCTGGATATATATTTTGCTTAGCTCTTCGGATTACACTCGCTGCAAGATAGGTCGAACCGATGGAAATCCTTTAAAAAGATTCAGAAATCTTAGAACTGGCGATCCCAACCTAGCGTTGCACGTAGCATATTATGTGCCAGCAAAATTGGCTTCAATCTCAAAGATTGAGTCCAGTATTCATTACGAATTTAAAGACTGTCGGATCACCAATCACGAGGATACAAATTCTGAGTGGTTCAGGGTCAAGTTTGAACAAGCAGAAATGTATATAGACTATCTGCTAGAATCGTTTTTGGATCAGGAGCTTTCTAACCGATCAAATATCCACTTAGACATTCCGACAAAAATGTATGAGTCAGATCTAAGGGATATCTATGAGCCTGATCTTCATGACCGAAGCTTTGCTGAATGGGTTTTGAGAAATACTGAAGAGTAACCAGCAGTCAAAATTGCTCACCAAGTTCTTTAGCCACGCGACTCTGCCTAGCGGGAGAGAAACTGAATAGGAAGTTTGCGCGGTAAATACGGTAGCGATCAGAGTGGTCAGCTTTTGGCTCAAAAGATCTTTCCGCCTCGCAGGTCCAGCTAGAGTCCTCACTTGACAAAATCGGTACATCCCGTATCTTACATTCGCGCTCCCCGGCTCTCGCGCGCGATCATACCTAAACGCGCCTCTCAGGTATGTGTCTGATCTCGCAGGCATTTATGTCTGTGAGTAGGACAGGATTGTGAAGAGGGGGGAAGCGCACTATTTCTTCGTTGTCTTCCTGTAAATGCTTTCCAGCCTAAGTTCTTGGCGGAGCTCCTGCCTAATTAAAGCCTTTTCCTTCCAGCTGTCTTCGTAAATGATTTGCTCGTCGAGCCTTACATATACTACACAGTCGCCTTTATCTGAGAAATGCACGTTTCTATACACTGCCAGCACTTTTCTGTTTACTATTATCTTGTTTCCATTTTGCACGGTTATTCCAGGCAGGGTTTGGATCTGGTGCGGAGTTTTTTCGAGTATTGTTTTGGCATACGGCAAAGCTGTCAAGCTATCTCGAATGTGCGATTGAGCCCGTGTGATTCTCGTTAGATGCCGCCATGCATAATTGCTGATGGATACTTTTCCAAGGCAGCAGGGCACAATTCCTCGGATTTTAGAAAATTTAGGGCGGGCCCATTCTCGTACTTGAGCAGTTGTGGCAAAGATCGGAACGGTGAACCTTCCCATTCCGCTTACAGGTCGGCGCTGTTTGTGTATCAGCCGTTCGATTTCAAATCTGGAGGCTGGCGTCAGAGTGTGATTTTCAGAAACTGATAAGGTCTCAATTGGTGTTTTTTTGTCGATGAGCTTCCAGTAAATCTTTGTTTCTGGATCAAGGCGTACCCAAATCAAAATTACGGGTTGATTGGTGGCTTTCCACTTTTTCAAGTGTTCTTGATCAATATTCTGTAAGCGCCATCGTTTTTTGGTCGGCGTCCAGCGCCCGAAGCTTACCCCAGTTTTAACTTGCACAGCTAGTTGTGCGTGGGTTGGGCTGGGAAAATCGACCGGAAACTTCAGCTGAAGATCAAGGGCACCTATTCCTTCTCCGCGCATGGTCTCTCGATGAGCTTCACCGTTGAAAATTAGAGATAAGACACTTGCAGCCAAGTTCTCACCGGCATTGCCTTGGTCGAATTTAAAGATGTTCATCAAATTTTCCGTGTAGTTATCATGCTGAGCTTATCAGCAATTTTGAATGCAGCGACAGTAGGATCTAATCGACGGTCTAACGCCGTTCCTAGCATCAACCTAGGGGCGCTAGGGGTGACTGCTGCGTGTTGCGACCGGCGGCACACGGCCAAAAGCAGTCTCTCGCGTAGACGCCGAGTCTCTGCATCATCGTGTCTTTTCAGCACGGGCTTGCGACACCCTGCAACCGCCAGCTAAAGTCCACCATCCCGTAAGATTCGCAGATGAAAGGACTTGAGATGCAGGCCAGTGACTTTAAACATCCGCATACACGATGGCACTACACTACAGTTCTGGAGCGCACAAACAATTTGATTTTCATGCATGCCATAACTGCCAAGGAAAACGACAAATCTTTTATTTTTAATGAAGAAGCAACAAAAAAACTAAACTGGGACAAAAGCATCAAGACAATGTTCGACTACCGAATGTCTTTCGGAATCGGAGATGTCTATGAGCGCATATTCCAACTTTGCGTGATCTCACTATGCTCAGATATAGAGCTATTTTTCAAGAAAACCTTCGAAATATTCGAATATAAAAAAGGCTCCGGAAAAGGCTTCTACCAAAGATTTAACGATGTAATGAAAGCCCTAAAAGCAGCTGGTCACGACTTTTCACCAATAGAAGATCGATTAAGCAAAATAAATCTTGCCTTCCAGGTACGCCACATATGCATCCATAATTATGGAGTCGTTGACGACGACTTTCAAAAAAACACGAACACCGGCAAGCTCGGTGAGACTTATGTAATAGAACAGGAGCAGTACCGAGAGATGTATGACGCCTACGTAGCCCTTCTTTTGCATTTGGACAATCACTTGCCCTCGGCAAAATAATCAAACGATCTATTCCCGGGCAGCCTCTGCACGCGTAATGCTTTATATGTAGACTCATGCATCTTCGCTGCAAAAACGGCACAGACATATGCTTTTGCCTGCTCTCTCGCTCGCGCATAAGCCAGTTCGAGCAGGCACGAGTCTGCTGAGTTCAACGTCGTCCGGTAGCTCAGTAATCAAGGGAAAAATGACTCTTGCAATAAACGTGATTCTTGGCCTATCGTCGCAGCTGCAGGCACTGATTGACCAGGTGAAAGCCGAGGAAATTCGCTCAGTCCCCTCAAAGGGACGTGTCATGTAAAGTTGAGCCGTAAGACAAGAATTTTAAGGCCGTTACAGGCACTGTATGGGTTCTGGAGATATTCCGATGAATTTTTTGAAAGTAATATTGGCTGTCACTTTTTTTGCTGCTGCTTCCTCATGGGCTGGAGATTTGACTGGACCTCAAAAGAATGCAGTCAGATCAGCGAAGCAGTATCTCAGTATTACGGGCTTCTCACGGAATGGGCTTATTCATCAGCTTTCATCTGATGCTGGAGAGGGTTTCGACGTTTCTGACGCTACGATAGCAGTGGACAGCATGAAGATTGATTGGAATCAGCAGGCGGTGAGGTCTGCGAAGCAGTATCTCAATATGATGGGCTTCTCGTGCAAAGGCCTCATTAAGCAACTTTCCTCGAGTGCTGGAGAAAAATACACTGTGGACCAAGCAACCTACGGGGCAAACCATGCAGATGGTTGCTGAAAAACGGCGTGCTTTAAATCGCCCCTAGTTTCGTAGACGCCATCAAGCTACAAGGAAGGGTTGCTAACCCTGCATAGCTGTCCGCTTTTGGCCGACTGCTGTCCGTCGTGACTGGCAGAGGTCGACCCAATGCGGCCGGTTAGGAGGGGTAGAATCGAACAGTGCCCATGGTGCGGTGATAGCCAAGTTCCTGTGGGTTAAGCACATTTGTGGGTGAGAGGGGGAGGCAAAGGTGTTCCATCCTCATAGGAGCCTAATGTTTTTCGTGCACGTAACACTAGCTCCTCAACCTGCACATACGGCAAATCCTCGGTGAACAACGAGATGGTTAAAGTGTTGTTAGCATCACATCGGAACACCTCAGCACACACCTGCCCATTTGCGTCGACGAGTTCAATCCCGAGACCATCCCTGATCACATCAGAAGCAATCTGAAACCGAAAATCCATGTATTACTCCTTTGTAGTGGTCGCCTGTTTACCCCTGCTCAAGGCCCCGCACGCACACCTTTCTCCTGCGCCTCCTTCACAAGCCGCTCACGATCTTCAGGAAGCAGCATCCGCGCCTCAACCAGCGAGTCTGCAGCTTTACTCAGTGCAGACACATAAGCCTCCTTCGTGGGGTAGCGTTCCTCCAGGGAAAGGCGAGGGTCTCCGGCCGTGACTCGCTCTTTCTTCGTCGCGGCAAACGGGAGGAAGCTGCCTTGGAAGTTACAAAAGCCGCCATCAAAAAGCTCGGGCCGGAAAGTGTTCCAACCCGTGTAAGTCCCGATGGGAGCGCCCAAATACACATCCCGAACGCCACCCACATCAATTCCGTCTGCATCCACTTGAGGCACCAGGAGGCCGTAACTGCCAACCCCCGATTTCGGCGGCTCTTTTGTGAGAATGCCAGAGCTGTCTTCGGGACGAAAACCAGGTCCAAAATCAAGAACTTGCAGGCTATTGACGGCACCGGTGTAGCGGAGCTCGGGGCGCGAAACGCCACCGTAATTTGTTGCGGGGATGAGCGGGAAACTGACCCTGTCCGCCGGCACGAGGGTGCCGTCCGCCACAGAAGGCTTTATCGAAGCGGGCGGTGCTGTCTCATCACGAACCCAGCCAACGAGATTGATGAACGCTGCGCGCATTGTCCAGGTGTGTGGATTTGGATTTGATTGAACCTGGCAAAGCCCAAAGGGTGGGTTAGCCGGGAGTGGCAAGGACGGCGGTGCATGCTGCGTACTTGCCATAATAAAAGTGCGGACGTTTTCCGGTTCAGGTGCATCGCGCAAGCCGAGTGGATCTGTAAGGCCAAGCGACTGGCGCCCCTCCCAAAGCTCAAGGGCCGTTGCCATGTGGAATATCAGAGGGCAAGTGTTGTTATCGTTGCAGCGATCCAGCAAACCCTGCGAGCGTCCGGTAACAGGGTCGGTTTCCCGGCCATAGGTAAACGGAAAATCGTAAGCAGGGTAATCATGATCGACCTGCTGGCCCCACGCCCGACCAGGTTGAGCAAACCGGATGTTGAGCGGCATCAGGCCACCACCGATATGCGGCATCGCACCATCATAGACCCGATGACCTGCCTCGCTGCGGTTGAAACCCAGCGCAATCATGCTGCGGATGAATCGCCCGGATTGTGATGAGCCAGTGATAATCGACTTGACCTTAGACCCATGCACTACAGGGTTGGGCACACCGGTATCGTCATGCTCAGCCTGCTGGAAAAACGCACCAACATCCCGTGCGATCGCAAAACCAATACCCATTACCGCCGGCTCCTTGGCCCGGTAAATCAGCTCGTAAAGCTTACCGGGCTGAAAACCAGCGGGTAGGCATATCTGGGTTTCGCTCGGCGTATTGCAATCGCCAAACTTCCAGTCATTCACTGGAATTTCCTGTCGGGGCGCATTTGCCCGCGAACGCACCGTCAACGTCGGACGAAAGCCATCCGCGAGCACTTTGGTATTGTCGGTTTCAACCGATTTGTAGCTCGTATGAGGTGGCGTAGAGGTGAACCAACCTGCGGACAGGTTAAGGCTGACGGTCGGTGAGAGCGTGGTCAACTCACTGCGCACCGCACCTGTTACGGGCGACCCATCAGTATTTATGGCCGTCGGCAATTGCACCATCATGCGGTTTTCACCCGGGGCAACGTCCCCCTGCCAGGCAAACGCGATCAGCGTCGTACCCTGGCGCTGTAGAAAACCGTCCCCGGCGACTTCGAAGTTGTTGAGCGCTGCTGGACTACCCCGCATATCAGCGTTGAACAATAACATCGCGCGCTTAGAGCCTCGATTTGGCACGTCGAATAGAAGAATATCATTCGATTTGGCCACGTCAGCGGGACGCAGGATTGCAACATCAGTAGTGTATTCAACCATCCCGCGACCGTTACGGGGCGCAAGTTCGATGTCTTGAATAATTTTGTTTCCAGACGCTCCTGGGTCTAACTCACCATGAGCGCGCGCAAAGACGCGTTCGTAAGTCCCTGTATTCCCGAAGCTTTCGCCTCCGAAAGCGGGTTCGGTCCGCAGGATCTCCAACTGAGTAATACGGGCTTGGGCGGGTACTGCAACGATCATCATGGCGCTTGCAAACGCTGCAGCATGAAGTAGGCGATTCATCCTTACCCCCAATTTGTCATTTTTTTTATGGATGGCTTTTGATGCTTTGATAGCAATGACTTGTACAGACCGAAAGGCTTCAAGCATAGGCCGCAGCTAGCTCGGCTATCATGAATTCGTAAGCGTTCCGAGAGCATACCGCTTAAAAATACCGGGACACCATCGCCCTTAATGCTGGAGTTCGGAGGATGAGTTCGCCGGACGCTTACGTCATTCCCAGCTAGCTGGCTGCTCGTATGTTTCTGTCTGCAATGTAGGAAAGGATTTGCTACAGGTTAATTCGTGCTGCCGGCCACTACTCAACCAGCATCTGGCGGAGTCTGCTTCGACTCTAGAAACGCACGCATCTCGGCCATGACCTGATCGTGTGGAACATTGGGTGCCGGATCATTGATTGACGCTTGGACCTGCGCACGAAACCACATGTCGTAGCTGGCGGCCTGTTCCTCAGTTTCAAACTCCGACACGATTGGAGAGATTCTAGCGCTCATGATCCAGCTCCCATGGGGTGTGAATCCATCTTGAGCATTCAGTTACGCATTGTCTGCGCCGTTCAGCCCGAATGTTGTTTAGGAAACGGCTCTGCCAACGGTGTAGCCCCCACCCGCGCTGATTCCCCCCTTAAACCACCTGCATATCTGCCCCACTAGGCTGCTGATACAACCCCAACCCAAACTCCGGTATCACAGTAATCAGATAATCGAAAATATCCCCTGTATCCGCTCGTAATTAACCCACACCGTCGTGCGGGTGAAGCAGTAGATTTCCAGCGGAATGCTCTGCGAGGTGGGTTCCAGCTGGCGGACCATGCAGGTCATGCCGGAATTACGATCAGGCTTTAATAATTTGGCTGCCTGCCAAAAAAAGCTTCGCTGTCACTACATGCGGCATGGACAAGAAGATCGATTGGCAGTGCTTTGCAAACTCAATGCTGCATTCAGTCGACTAGGGCTTTCTTAATGGTATGTCGGCTTGTAAAAAGATGATTTCAAACCGACAGCGCGGGACCTGATCGAGCAAAGAAATGACGCCATAGATTCGTCAGTTTCAAATGCTGAGAGAGACTGCTCTAGAGGGAAATACGATCAGGGGAAAGAAAATATTTCAAATTGTTTCAGGTTTGCGGCGCCGTAGCCCGCGATCTAGAAGGGCTGGGCATTCATACAGCGAAAAAATGGATCCGAATCCTACTTTTCAGATCGGTTATCCACAGGTCTAGCGTCTTGTAATTTTACAAGTGCCACATTATCTTGTAGCGAGTTCCGCAAGAAAACACCACATGTAGTGTTTTTCGGAATAGCTACGGATTAAGGAATGACAGCGAGTATGAGTGCGAAGTTTGGTCGCCCAGCACACATACCCGCCTACCCTGAGCCAATGCGAACATCGGTGGGACATGCATTAGAGAAAAATCCGAGCTGGGATGTCAACCGTCCTGCTTGGTTTTCTGCTCAAGCGGTGTTCCTGCCTATCCAATTTTATGTATGCACAGGAGCACCTAAACGTGCCTAAAAATCCTAAACAAACATCGACGTCTGTGGCCAGCCTTGCGTCCAAAATCCTCCGTAGCGACACCTCTTCGGCTATTCAAAAAGAATTGGCAGGGTCGGCTATGGCCCAGGCTTCCAGCGGTAAACAAACTAGTGCCGATATGGAGACCAAAGCCAGCCTTATTCTGGACAGCAACAAATACAACGCCACAACCAAGACCCTCGCAGCATCGGTGCTAGCCCAATCGAACAAAGAGCGGGGTAATTAACATGGCTCAGTATTTCGTTAACCGCAATGCGCAGGCCAATGGTGACCATGAAGTCCACACCAGCTCGTGCACTTTCTTGCCTGCACTCCAAAATCGCGTTGATCTTGGCCAACACGCCATCTGCGTAACTGCGGTGCGCCAAGCTCGCAACACGTACCCACAGTCGAACGGTTGCCGGACGTGCTGTTCGGCCTGCCACACTCAATAGACTGTTTTGAAGGTCTTATTTGTACCGGGGGCAGCCTGCAGGCTGTCCCTTTTCAAAGTTCAACCTGGTGTGTAAGCGCCCAATTATCCGGTCGAACGTTCCGTTGTCGGCCTGTCACGAAATCACTGGTACACCGTTGACTAAGGGCAAAAGCGTTCCGTTAGATCAAGCCAAACAGCCTCCTAACACAGGATCCGCAGAATTCCGTGGTACCAGGTGATCATCACTGCCTGAGCGACCTATTTCTCCGCTCTGGAGAAACGAGGTTTTTAATCAATTCTCACGATTTGTAGAGTTAGTAATGCTTTGCCATGCGAGCCTCCAGCCAATCATGGCTGCAATTATAGCCGCACTGACCTTTCTTACTAACCCCAGTACCTCGGGATGCTCACACGGTTCTATCTACACTTTAGTTGCAGGTTAATTCGTGCTGCTAGCCGCTACTTAACCAGCATCTGACGGAGTCTGCTTCGACTCTAGAAACGCACGCATCTTGGCCATGACCTGATCGTGTGGAATATTGGGCACCGGATCATCGATCGAGGCCTGCACCTGAGCACGAAACCACTTGTCGTAGCTGGCGGCCTGTTCCTCAGTTTCAAACTCAGACACGATTGGAGAAATTCGAGCACTCATGATCCAGCTCCTAAGGGGTGTGAATCCATCTTGAGCATTCAGTTATGCATTATCTGCGCCTTTCAGTCCGAACGTTCTGTAGGCAACGGCTCTACCAGCGGTGTAGCCCCCACCCGCACTGTCTCCCCCCTCAACCCCACCCGCATATCCGCCCCACTAGGCTGCTGATACAAACTCAACCCAAACTCCGGCATCACCGTAATCAGATAATCGAAAATATCCCCCTGTATCCGCTCGTAATCCACCCACACCGTGGTGCGGGTGAAGCAGTAGATTTCCAGCGGGATGCCCTGCGAGGTGGGTTCGAGCTGGCGAACCATGCAGGTCATGTTCGGGTTGATGTCGACGTGGCTTTTCAGGTACGCCAGGGCGTAGGCGCGGAAGGTGCCGATGTTGGTCATGCGCCTGCGGTTGGCGGACATTTGTGCGACGTTGCCTTGTGCCTGGTTCCAGGCCAGCAGTTCGGCCTGTTTGCGGCCGATGTAGTCGGTGAGCAGGTGGATTTGCATGAGTTGCTGTTCTTCATCGTCGCGCACGAAGCGCACGCCGCTGGCGTCGATGAACAGGCTGCGCTTGATGCGCCGTCCGCCGGATTGCTGCATGCCGCGCCAGTTGCGGAACGACTCTGACATCAGGCGCCAGGTCGGGATGGAGACGATGGTTTTGTCGAAGTTCTGTACTTTGACGGTGTGCAGAGTGATGTCCACCACGTCGCCATCTGCGCCGACCTGCGGCATTTCGATCCAGTCGCCGACGCGCAGCATGTCGTTGCTGGTCAGCTGCACACTGGCGACGAAGGAGAGCAGGGTGTCCTTGTAGACCAACAGGATGACCGCCGACATGGCGCCGAGGCCGGACAGCAGTAGCAGCGGCGAACGGTCGATCAGGGTGGCGACGATGATGATCCCGGCGAAGACGTACAGGATCATCTTCGACAGCTGCACGTAACCCTTGATGGAGCGCGTACGGGCGTGCTCGGTGCGCGCGTAGATGTCCAGCATGGCGTTGAGCAGGGCGCCGATGGCCAGGGTCATGAACAGGATGGTGAAGGCCATCGCCAGGTTGCCGATGACGTTTTTGCCTGTGGTGCTCAGCCCGGGGACCAGATTCAGGCCGAACTGAATGACCAGCGACGGCACCATCTGCGCCAGGCGATGGAAAACCTTGTTGTGGCGAAAGTCGTTGATCCAGTGCAGGGATGCCTGACGGCCCAGCATCCTCACGGCATACAGGACCAGAAAGCGCGCCACGCGGCCAAGTACCAGTGCGGCGGTCAGCAACAGGATCAGGGCCAGCCCGGTGCGTACCCACGGGTGCTGATCGAGCATGTCCCAGATTTCCTGGGTCTTGAGCCAAAGCGAGTGAATATCCATAAAAGCATCGGGCCCGTTGAGCGAAGAGGGGGGCGTGATTAGAACATTTACCGGGTCGGACGGGGCGGCCTGTGAGCACGAAGTGCACGTTGGGCAATGATTTCAAATTGTATCAATTGCTGAAGTAGACTCATCGCTCATTATCAAAGGAGTTGCGTCTTGCACCTATCCATCGTTCAACGCTGTGCGTCACGTCTCGGGTTGCAGGCCTTGCTGGTACTGGTCGGCCTGGCCTCGTCTACCCTGGTCAGTGCCGCCGGTGCATTACCGACCTACGGTGAAATGGACGCAGCAGGCTTTGCGGGCGCTCCTCGGGAGAACTACGCCCTGCAGGACTTTTCCGATAAATACCGTGCGACGCTGGAGATCTCCGCCAAAGACGATGTGTTTCGTCCCGGCGTCATCAACGTGTACGACAAAGCCAGCGGTGCGGCCTTGATCCGCGTGCAGTCCGATGAACTGGTGCTCGGCACTGACCCAAAGACCGGCAAGGTCAAAACCAACGTGCACGAGTTGCCCTATGGCGAACAAAGCGTACTGATCTATCAGGATTTCAACTTCGATGGCATCAAGGACCTCGCCTTGATGGACGGGCAGAACAGCTGTTATCACGGCCCCTCGTATCAGGTCTTTCTCGGCACGGCCGATGGTTTCCGGCACAGCGATTCGTTTACCAAACTGGCGCAAAACAACTGCGGCCTGTTCAGCGTGAATGAGAAAACCCGCAAGATCGAGACCATGACCAAAGACGGTTGCTGCTGGCACCAGACGTCTACCTACAGCATCCGTAATGGCGAGCCGGTTCTGGAAACGCAGACGGTCCTTGACCATACCGGTGGGTCGGGACTGCCGACTGAAACAGTCAGTCGCAATCAGAATGGCAAGATGACGCACACCACCCGCATTGTCTGGGAGGAAGACCAGCAGCGTGAGGTTCTCTTGTCGTTCAGGCTCGCGCCGTCCGGCAAGCGCGTTGTGTTGTTCCGTTCAGGGGACGCAAGCCCGGTCTTTTACGCGGCTGTGGACAGCAAGAATCAGGTCGGGCTGCTGTTTCCCCAGGCTGAAGGCGAGCAACTGAAGTACGACGCTGCCAGTCACCTACTGAGCTTCGTGCGCGGCGACACCGCTTACCGGATCGTCGGTGACGCAAAGGGTGCGCCCACAGCCATGCAGGTGGTGGTGCGTGGCAAAACCACCGAACTGAAGCTGCTGGCCGAACCCGCTCAAGGTTCGCTGAACAAGGTCGCTGATGCGTTGAAAGCCGCGCAGTAATCAGGCAGCGGGGGGCTAGCCCCTATACCTCACCGCCTCGACAAACGCACTGAACGCCGGCGACGCCTGTCGCCGGTTCGGGTAGTACAAGTGAAAGCCTTCGAAATACGGGCTCCAGTCGACCAGCACTTCTTTCAAGCGGCCGCTGGCAATGTGCGGTTCGGCCATGGAGTCCGGCACGTAGGCCAGGCCCACGCCGTCCAGTGCGGCGTTGAGCACATGAATCATGCTGTTCGAGGTGAATTGCCCGTTGACCCGTATGTTGAGCTTGCGGCTGCCTTTCTCGAACTCCCAGGCGTAGCAGCTGCCGTTCGGCGAGTGACGGATGTTGATGCAGGTGTGTTGGGTCAGGTCCTGAGGCTGGAGCGGGACGGGGTGCCGCTCGAAGTAGGCCGGCGAGCCGACCACTGACAAGCGCCAGTCAGGCCCCAGGCGCACGGCAATCATGTCCTTGCTGATGGACTCCCCCAGGCGAATGCCTGCATCGAAACGTTCGCTGACAATATTGGTGAAGCCGTAGTCGATGCAGATCTCGATCTGGATATCCGGGTACTGCGTCAGAAACCCTGCAAGCATCGGGCGGATGATGCCTTCTGCGGCGTCATCGGAGCAGGTAATGCGAATGGTGCCGGCGGGCTTGTCGCGCAGTTCGCCCAGCACTTCGACTTCTGCGGCAATCTGATCCAGCAGCGGCCCGATCGAGCGCATCAGCCGTTCGCCTGCTTCGGTCGGTGCCACGTTGCGGGTGGTTCTTGCCAGCAGTCGCAGGCCCATGCGCTCTTCAAGACCCCTCATTGTGTGGCTCAGGGCTGAAGGGCTGACGCCCAGTCTGGTGGCCGCCTTGGTGAAGCTCTGATCGCGCGCCACCTGCAGAAAGGCTTGCAGATCATTGAGTTTGGGTGTGCTCATTGCTGAATCCTTCTCACAAGCGCGTATAAATTGTGGTGTCTAATCATCCTAATCCCATTGCCCTAACCTGTGCCGACTATTTTCAACATCGCCAGGTCAGTGACGCATGCAAGCATTCGATTCAACGCTAAAGGGGGCTGAGACGACAGCACATCCGCCGGCCTGGGGCGCCGTGTTTTCGATGGCGCTGTGTGTGGTGGTGCTGATTGCGTCAGAGTTCATGCCGGTCAGTCTGCTGACACCCATCGCGCAGGACCTGGGCATCAGTCAGGGGCAGGCAGGGCAGGCGATTTCGATCTCCGGCTTTTTTGCCGTATTGACCAGCCTGCTGAACACGCCGCTGACCGGGCATCTGGATCGCAAGCCTGTCCTGCTGGGCTTCAGCCTGTTGTTGCTGGTGTCTGGCGTGATCGTCACGCTGGCCTCCAACGGCTGGTTGTTCATGACGGGCCGGGCATTGCTCGGAATTGCCATTGGCGGTTTCTGGTCGATGTCGACCGCCACCGTGATGAAGCTGGTGCCGAAGCAATCGGTCGCCAAGGGCCTGGCGCTGATCAACGGCGGCAATGCGCTGGCGGCGACGGTCGCGGCGCCATTGGGCAGCTTCATGGGCCAATACATCGGCTGGCGCGGCGCGTTTTTCCTGGTCATCCCGCTTGCGGCGCTGGCGTTTGCCTGGCAGTGGCTGAGCCTGCCGGCCATGCGCAGCCAGCCGCACAACCGGGCACGCAATCCGTTTCGCCTGCTGCGCAACCCGCAAGTGGCCATCGGCATGAGCGCGATCCTGTTGCTGTTCATGGGCCAGTTCGCCGTCTTCACCTACCTGCGGCCGTTTCTGGAAGAGATCACCGGGGTCAGCGTCAACACGTTGTCCCTGATGCTTTTGGCGCTGGGGGCCAGCGGGCTGGTCGGCACCTACCTGATCGGCAGGCTGCTGCACAAAGGTTTGTATGCCTGCCTGATCGCCATTCCGCTGCTGATGGCGGTGCTGGCCGTGGCGCTGACCGGCCTGGGTCATTCGCCTCAGTCCGTCGCCATTGTGCTTGCCGCCTGGGGACTGATTGCCACGCCTGCACCGGTCGCCTGGGGCCTCTGGTTGAGCCGCACGCTGCCCGACGATGCCGAGGCAGGCGGGGGCCTGATGGTGGCGACCATTCAACTGGCGATCACCGCCGGCGCCGGTATCGGAGGCGCGCTGTTCGACCGCTTCGGCTGGTGGAGCCCATTCGCATTCGGTGGCGTGTTACTGGCGTGTTCGGCCGCGCTGGCCTGGACGGCACGAGACAACGCGTTTCTGCCGGTAAAAAACGCCGGTCAGGGCCGGGCAGGTTAACGCGGGTCAATTTCTCAACGAGGTAACACGCCATGAAAAAGATTCTTTTGATGCTTGGGCTTTTAATCAGCTCATACGCTGCGACAGGAGCAGACATGTCTCACGGTGCCGATAATTTCTACACAAGCGACAAGGTCGTTGCGCAAAAAGTGCTGTTCAACAACCAGTACAAGATGAAAGTCGCGGGCAATCTGTTTATACCCAAAGGCTCGAACCCGAATGTTAAAGCTCCGGCAATCATCGTCGGCCACCCGATGGGGGCGGTGAAGGAGCAAAGCGCCAATCTGTACGCGCAGAAACTGGCCGAGCAGGGGTTTGTCACCTTGTCGCTGGATCTGTCGTTCTGGGGCGAGAGCGAAGGCCAGCCGCGTAACGCCGTTTCACCTGATCTCTACGCCGAAGATTTCAGTGCTGCAGTGGACTTCCTGGGTACGCAGACCTTCGTGGACAAAAAACGAATCGGCGTTCTGGGGATTTGCGGCAGTGGCAGCTTTGTCATCAGCGCCGCGAAGATCGATCCGCGCATGAAAGCCATTGCCACGGTGAGCATGTATGACATGGGCGCTGCCAACCGCAACGGCCTGAAACATTCGCAGACGCTGGCGCAGCGCAAGAAGCTCATCGAGCAGGCGGCACTGCAGCGCGACGTAGAATACAGCGGCGGTGATACGGCTTATACCAGCGGCACCGTACACAAACTGACTGACACATCCGGCCCGATCGAACGTGAGTTCTACGATTTCTATCGCACGCCACGGGGCGAGTTCACGTCTGAAGGCCAGTCCCCCGAATTGACCACTCACCCGACGCTGACCAGCAACATCAAGTTCATGAACTTCTATCCGTTCAACGACATCGCGACCATTTCGCCACGCCCGATGTTGTTCATCGCCGGTTCAAAGGCGCACTCTCTGGAGTTCAGCGAGGAAGCCTACAAACTGGCCGGCCAGCCCAAGCAATTGATCATCGTGCCGGATGCCGGGCATGTGGATCTTTACGATCGGGTCGATCTCATCCCGTTCGACAAGCTGGGCGAGTTTTTCAGGAACAACCTGAAGTAATCTGCCGGAAAGCAATACGCTTGAAAAGGCCCTGCACAAGCAGGGCCTTTTCGTTATCGGTCACTGGTGATTTCAAATCTTCCTAGAGAACCGCAGGCTCATCCTCATCGCGCAGGTGAATGTCCAGCCCCTGCCGACCCGCTGCAAGATCAGCGCGCAATGTCAGTGCCGGGATCTCGTAATCGCCGTCGTTCTGTCTGCGAAAGGGCAAGGGCTCAAGGGTGAACAGGGTATCCAGGCGGTTGCCGTAGTCGGTGCAAATCCGCGCAAATGTTGCGCTGTCCACTTTGCCTGCCCGGTACACGGGGAAGGGCGCGAGCACATCGAAACCCGGATAGAACAGGATGCCGTGCTGGATAGGAAAGAGGACGTCGTTCAGCGCGCCGTTCACGCCACGCTCGCTGTAGTGCGACTCCCAGCCGCCCATGGTCACCACCAGCATGGCGCGCTTGCCTGCCAGCGTTCCTTCACCGTAGCGATCACCCCAGTGGTGGTCGCTGTGCTCGCCCACACCGTAGGCGAAACCACAGGCGTACACCCGCTCTATCCAGCCTTTCATGATCGCTGGCATCGAAAACCACCAGAGCGGGAATTGAAAGATGACGGCGTCTGCCCAAAGCAATTTGGCCTGCTCGGCCTCGATGTCCGGCGGCTGAATGCCGGCGGCAAACACGCGTTGCGACTCAAGGGCAGGGTCAAAGCGGCTGCTTGTTTCACGACCGGGAGCATCGTTGGCGTCGATGATCGCTTTCCAGCCCATCTGGTAGAGGTCGGACACCTGCACCTGATGGCCGTTGTTCTGCAGATGAGCGACTGCAAAGTCTTTCAACGACCCGTTCAGCGAACGCGGTTCGGGGTGGGCGTAGACAATAAGTATGTTCATGAGCGGCTCCGGTTTGTCTGTAATGCCGCAACGCTACAGACTCGATCGGGTATGCTGGAAATCAATCTCCAAAACACTTGGTATTTGCATGAACAATACCTTGCGGCGTATCGACCTCAATTTGCTGGTCACGCTGGATGCATTGCTCTCGGAGCAGAATGTGACCCGCGCGGCGCATCGGCTGAACCTGACCCAGCCCACGGTCAGCCTGCAGTTGGGCAGGCTGAGGCAGGTGCTGGACGATCCATTGTTGTTGCCGGGACCGCGGGGGATGACCCCGACCGCGCGGGCTGAAGAACTGCGCGACCCACTCAGGCAGGCGCTTGCCGCGCTGGAGTCAGCGTTGCTGCCCGGCCGGGATTTCGATCCGGCGAAGGCCGATAACACTTGGCGCGTGGCTGCCAGCGACTACGCGACCATCGCGTTGATATGGCCATCGCTCGGCAGGTTGCGCAGCAGTGCGCCGGGCACACGTCTGGCCATGTTGAACAAGCACCCTGTCAGTCTGGCCGCTGATCTTGAAAACGGTCGGCTGGATCTGGCGTTGCACACCCGCGATGAGGCGCCGCCCAAGCTGCGCCAGCGGTCGTTGATTCATGAACGTTATGTGCTTGCCGCCCGGCATGATCATCCGGACCTGATGCAACCCGTGTCGCTTACACGTTTCTGTGAGCTGGAGCATGCGGTCATGTCTCCCGACGGCGGTGGCTTCGCTGGAAGCACTGATCAGGCCTTGGCGGCGCTGGGGTTAAGCCGGCGGGTGGTATTGTCGGCACCGCATTTCGGCTCGCTGGTGTCTGCACTGACCAGCAGCGACCTGGTCGCAGTGGTGCCTGAACGGCTGGTGCGCAATCAGCCGACGCTCGTCGTTCAGGAACCGCCGCTTTCGATTCCCGGGTTTGAAATGCTTATGCTATGGCCAGAGCGTTTGCACCGCGATCTGGCTCATATGTGGTTGCGAGAACTGATGGCCTCGGCCATTGATTGAGCCGTGCGGCGCCCACGATTCAAGTCCGCAGCTTG
This sequence comes from Pseudomonas congelans, assembly GCF_900103225.1. Classification (GTDB taxonomy): domain Bacteria; phylum Pseudomonadota; class Gammaproteobacteria; order Pseudomonadales; family Pseudomonadaceae; genus Aquipseudomonas; species Aquipseudomonas congelans. The sequence goes on from NZ_FNJH01000003.1 coordinate 96,801, forward strand.
CGTCCGCGCAACGCACTCAAGCACTCGCGCCCCGCATCCTCGGCGGTTTGCATAACCTTCTGGCTGCTGTCTTCGGTGATCCAGGTCAGCAGCCGGACCTGCCCCGTCGCCTGGCTGCCGCCGTGCATGCGAGAAAGGGTTTCACGTTGCTTGAGCATGGCTTTCATGCGTGTGGCGAGCATGAAGATGTCGTCGATGAAACCGTCTTCGACGTTGTCGTGATGCTCGATGCCCAGCCCCGTGGCGTCGTGGTCGATGCGCAGGTGGTAGTGCATGGCGCCGCTTGCATCTTCGCTGCCGAACAGCGCGATGACGAAACCTTTGCCCAGCAGCGAGCGCAAGGCGTGCTGGATGATTTCCTGCACATCGGGGGTGATCTGTCTGACTTCGCGGCTCATGTAACAACACCTGACCTGATGAGTAGTGCAGGCAGTATTCAACGACGGGATGTAAAGCGCGGTCCGGGCCAGGTAATGCTGGGTAAAGACGCCTTTGTTCATGCTGAAAAGGTCCGCCTCAAAAGGTCTGGCCCAGCGAGAACTGGAACACCTGGGTCTCGGCGTCTTCGGGCTTTTTGATCGGCACGGCGAGGTCGAAGCTCAAGGGGCCGAGCGGCGAGTACCAGGTCACGCCGACGCCGACCGAACTGGCCATCTGGTCGATATTGATGTTGCCGCAGTTCTGCGTGGTGGTCAGGTAGCACTTGTCCGCGTAGACCGTGCCGAAGTCCCAGAACAGCGAGGTGCGCAGGGATTTCTGGTCTTTGACGAAGGGCATCGGGAACAGGTATTCCATGCCACCGGTGATCAGGATGTTGCCGCCCAGGGCTTCGGTGTCGCGGTCGGAATAGTAGATCTGCCCCTGACTGGCGTAGGTGCCGGTGGCCGGGGTATTGCGCGGCCCCAGCGTGCCGTCCTTGAAGCCGCGCACCGTAGCCTGGCCGCCCGCCGTATAGTTTTCGTAGAAGGGCAGGCCGTCGGTATCGCCGTAACCGTTGCCGTAGCCGAGTTTGGTATGCAGGCGCAGCGAGGTGGTGTCGCTGAGCGGCAGGAAGGTCTGGCCGTTGTAGTCGAGTTTGTAGAACTGCAGATCACTGCCCGGCACGGTGCTGGTCAGGGTCAGGCTTTGCGAATGACCGCGTGTGGCCAGTACGCCCTTGTTGAGGGTCGATTCCGACCAGCCGACGCTGGCCTTGAGGTTGGTGAACGCATCACCCTCGCGCTCCATAAAGTCGTAGATCTCGTCAGCGCTGTAGCTGCCGGCGTCCAGGGTGTCACGCTGAATCGACAGCCCGTAGGTCAGGCGCGATGTTTCGCTGATCGGATAGCCGAGGTTGACCCCTGCGCCCACGCTGTTGAGCGAGTAGTAGGAGACCTCGTCGTCATCGTCGTAATACTTGCTGTAGTCGGTCGCATTGTAGAAAACGTTGTAGCCCAGGCTCACCCCGTCAGGCGTGAAGTACGGGTTGGTGAACGCGAAGTTGTATTTGGTCTGGTATTCGGAGCGGGTCATGCCGAGGCTGGCGAAGTTGCCGGTGCCGAGGATGTTGTTCTGCGAGATGGAGCCGCCGAGTATCAGCCCTGCGCTTTGCGAAAAGCCCACGCTGGCGGTGATGTTGCCCGAGGCCTGCTCTTGGACGGCGTAGTTGATATCCACCTGGTCGTCGGTGCCGGGGACCGCTGGCGTTTCCACGTTCACTTCCTTGAAGAAGCCGAGACGCTCCAGACGCACCTTCGACTGGTCGATCAGGTAAGTCGAGGCCCAGCCGCCTTCCATCTGGCGCATTTCACGGCGCAGCACTTCATCGGCGGTCTTGGTGTTGCCGCGAAAGTTGATGCGGTTGGCGTAGGCGCGCTTGCCGGGGTCGACCACGAAACTGATATCGACGGTGTGATCGGTATCGTTGGCTTTCGGCACGCCATTGACGTTGGCGAATGTGTAGCCATCGTTGCCCAGACGGCGGGTGATCAGGTTGGTGCTGTCAGTCATGACCTTGCGGGAGAACACCTGGCCCGGCTTGACCAGAATCAGTTGGTCGAGCTGGTCCTTGGGCACTTTCAGGTCGCCGCCCAACTTGACGCTGCCCACGGTGTACCGGTCGCCTTCGGTGATGTTGACGGTAATGAACACGCCTTTCTTGTCAGGCGTCAGCGACACCTGCGTCGAGTTGATATCCATGTTGATGTAGCCGCGGTCCAGGTACCAGGAGCGCAGTCTTTCCAGGTCGCCGGAGAGTTTTTCGCGGGCGTACTTGTCATCGTTCTTGAAAAACGACAGCCAGTTGCTGGTCTTGAGCTGAAACTGATCAGCCAGTTGTTCATCGGAGAACACGATGTTGCCGACCACGTTGATGTGCTGGATCGACGCCACCGTCCCTTCGTCGATAGTGATTTTCAGGGCGATGCGGTTGCGTGGCGCGGGCAGCGCCTGGGTATCGACCGAAGCACTGTAGCGGCCCTGGGAGACATATTGGCGTTGCAGTTCATTGCGCACGCCCTCAAGCGTGGCGCGCTGAAAGATCTCGCCTTCACTGAGCCCCGACTGCTTGAGGCCCTTCATCAGGTCGTCGGTACTGATGACCTTGTTGCCGGCAATCTCGATACTGGCGATAGAAGGGCGCTCGACTACATTGATCACCAGCACGTTGCCATCGCGTGCAACGTTGATGTCTTGAAAGAAACCGGTCTTGAACAGTGAGCGCGACGCGTCGGCCAGACGCTGCTCATCCGCCTGATCGCCGACATTGAGCGGCAGCGCAGCGAATACACTGCCGGCCGACACGCGTTGCAGGCCGTTGACGCGGATGTCCGAGATGGCAAAAGTATCGGCGTGTACCAGCGGGACGCTGAATGCCAGGCAGAACGATAGAAGCAGACGCGAAGAAATCATCAAACCCTTTCCAGAAAGCTGCGACAAAGGCCAATGACACGCCAGAAAGGGCCGGTCCGGTAGGCGCTGTTGGCTGCGCAGCATAGGGGGAGGGCATGTTGGGGACGGTTAACGCCGTGTAAGGTTAGGTAAAGATCATCGCGCCCGGCTGACACGCCGCAGCAGCGCCGGGATAATCGGCCACCACCAATCAAGGGCCTGCCATGACTTGCGTATTGCTTGTCGACGATGATCGGGAACTGACGGAAATGCTCAGCCAGTACCTGACCCGTGAAAGCTTCGACGTGACCTGCACCAACAGCGCTGAAGAGGGCGAGATAGAGGCCTTGTCCGGGCGTCACGACATCGTCGTGCTGGACATCATGATGCCGCGCATCTCCGGGATCGAAGTGCTGCGGCGTATCCGTGCGCAAAGCCAGGTGCCGGTGATTCTGCTGACCGCACGCGGCGACAATATCGACCGTATTTCCGGGCTGGAACTGGGCGCTGACGATTACGTGCCCAAGCCCAGCTCACCCGGTGAACTGGTGGCGCGCCTGCGGGCGATCATGCGCCGGGTGCGGGCGGTATCGGTAGTCGAGACGGTCAGGGATGTGATTCAGGCCGGAGAGCTGATGCTCTGGCCGGGCAAGCGCGAGGCGCGCTGGCAGGGCGTGACGCTGGAACTGACCGGCAACGAGTTCTGCCTGCTCGAAGAACTGGCGCGGCATGCCGGGCAACTGGTCAGCAAACAGAACCTCTCGATGAACGCGCTGGGGCGGCCGCTGGCCCGCTACGATCGCAGTATCGACGTGCACATCAGCAGCATTCGCCACAAGCTCGGTCCGCGCAACGATAACCAGAGCTGGATACAGAGCGTGCGCAATCTGGGCTATATGTTGATCACGCCATGAGGCCGAGCCGGTTGTTCTGGAAATTGTTTCTGGCGTTCTGGCTGGCGACCAGCCTGACCTTCATGGTCGGTGCCGGCCTGTTCATGTTCACCCAGTCCGGGCGGGGCGATCCTTCGTTCAGTACGGTGCTCGACAATGAAGTGCGCATTCTGCAGCAGTCGGGCATTGCTGCGGGGCAGGCGTTGCTTGATGCCTGGCAGCCGGAGGGGCACGGCAGGGTCGGTCTGTACGACAGCAACGGTTTGTTGCTGGCAGGCAATTCGCTGGAAAACCCTCGCTTCGAACTCGCCGTGCACACGCGCGAAGGCGCACTCGTGCATATCCGCTCTACCCAGCGACCTAACCACGACGATCAACCCTCTCACCTCAATCCGCTGATCACCGGCACGGTCATGAGTGCGCTGTTCAGCTGGTTTCTCAGCAGCTATCTGGTGGCACCGCTGATGAAATTGCGTGAGGCGATGGGCAAGGTCGCCAGAGGCCGTTTCGACACACGGGTAAAACCCGATATGGGCCGGCGGCGCGATGAAATCGTCGACCTTGCCGAGGATTGCGACCGCATGGCCAATCAGCTCAAGGTCATGGCCGACTCTCAGCAACAACTGCTGCATGATATTTCCCATGAGCTGCGTTCGCCGCTGACGCGCATGAGCGCCGCAATCGGCCTGTTGCGCCAGGAGCCGACCCAGCTGGACATGCTCGAACGGATCGAGCGCGAGTCGGAGCGCATGGACTCGCTGATCGAGGAATTGCTGACCCTGGCGCGCATGCAGAGCGATGTCGAAAGCCTGACGCGGGAACCGGTCGATGTCATCAGCCTGCTGGCGGCCATCGTCGAAGATGCCGAGTTCGAGGCTGGACTGAAGCAGTGTCGGGTCAGGCTGGAGGCTCCCGGATCTTTCGTCGCACAGATCGACAGCGAACTGCTCTACCGGGCCTTCGAGAACGTGATCCGCAATGCCGTTCGCCACACTGCGGTCGGCAGCGATGTAGTGGTGGTCGCCAACGTTCAGGCCCAGCCGCTGTGCCTGATGGTCAATGTCATCGATCAGGGGCCAGGCGTGGACGAGGAGTGCCTGCAACGTATTTTCCAGCCCTTCGAGCGCGGCCCGGAGAATGCCGCGCAGGGCTTCGGCCTGGGCCTGGCCATCGCCCTGCGGGCTATCGAAATGCACGGTGGGCAGATCGCCGCACGCAATCGGCCGGGCGGCGGGCTGGTGGTCGATGTGCTGCTGCCGGTGTCGTGACGGCGCTTGCTTGACCGTCTCGGTGCTCAGTCAGTGCAACGGCGCTTGCAGGCTGGCCCTGAGTCCACCCTCCGGACGATTGTCGAGGCTCACGTTGCCGCCCATCGATAGCGCGACTTTTTGCACGATGGCCAGCCCCAGGCCGACGCCTTGGTCGTTGCCACGGCTGTAGAACGGCTCGAACAAGCGTTCGCGCTCCTGTTCATCGATACCGGGGCCTTGATCGTCGACGTTGAGCCGGAAGTAATGCTCGCTGAAGGTCAGCCCCACCGTGACCTGGCCGCCTTCCGGTGAGAAGTTGACGGCATTGGTGATCAGGTTGTGCAAGGCGATGTCCAGCGCGGGGAAGTCCACCGTTGCTTCGCGGGTGGCCTCCGTGCACTCAAAGGACAGCTCCAGATTCTTGCTCAGCACCCAGGGCGTCAATTGCACCAGGCTGTCGCGCACGGCGCTGACCAGATCCACCGCCACCTTGCCCGCTGGCGAAGGGCCGGGCTCCAGGCGCGCAATGGTCAGCAACTGATTGACCAGCCGCGTGGTGCGGTCCACGCCGATGATCAGGTAGCCCAGCGACTGCTGCCGTTGGTCTTCGTTGTGCGCTTCCAGTACGTTTTGCGCGTGCACCCGCATGACCGCCAGGGGCGTGCGCATTTCGTGGGCCGCATCGGCAATGAAGCGTCGCTCGCGTTTGAGCAGGTCCTGAATCTGCCCCAGCAGACGGTTCAGGGCAGCCTGCATGGGTTCCAGTTCAGCGGGCAGGGCGTTGAGCTGCAGAGGGTGCAGGGAACCGGCGTTACGGCCGCGCAGGGTATCGGCAAAATCGGCCAGCGGCCTCAGCCCCCAGCGGATCGCCAGCCAGATCGCGATCATCAGCACCAGGCTGCCGATCAGGTTCGGCAACACCGTGTGACGCACAATGCGGTTGACCAGATCCGAGCGCACGTCATCGCGCTCACCGACCCAGACCAGCAGCCCGTGCTGTGTGTCCCTGAGCACGAAGGCTCGCCATTGATGGCCGGCCATGTCGTTGAAATCACTGAACCCGGTGCTCTGTGGCGGATGAGTGAAGGTGGGGGCGCTGGCAGTGTGTACCAGCGAATTGTTGTCCTTGTCCCAGACCTGAAAGGCGATCTTGCCCTCGTAAGGGTGGCCGTCAACACGCGGTTCGGCCTGGGCGAGAGCCTGATTGAAGGCCTGATAGAGCTGCGCATGTTCCTTGCGCTCCATGGGCATGCGCATCACGCCTTCCAGCAGCCTCGCGTTCTGCGCCAGTTGGGCATCGTAGATTTCCGCGATTTCGTGATTGCTGTCATGCACGTTGAACAGCGTCAGAACCAGAAGACCACACAGCAGCAGGCCGATGATCAGGGTCAGTGTGCGGCGGCGTATCGACTTCAAGAACGCTCCTCCACCAGGTAACCCACGCCTCGAATGGTACGAATCAGGGTGCTGGAAAACTTTTTGCGCAGATGATGAATGTGCACTTCAAGGGTGTTGCTTTCGGCCTCTTCGTTCCAGCCATAGAGCAGTTGCATGAGCCGTTCGCGGGTCATGACCCTGCCTGGCGGCGAGAGCAATTCATACAGCAGTTGATATTCCTTGGGCGTCAGGGCAACTGCGGCATCGTGATAGCTGACCTGTTGCGTGCTGGGGTCCAGGCGGATGCCGTTGTGTTCGATCAGCACCTTGGCGCGCCCGGCACTGCGCCGCAGCAGGGCGCGCAACCGGGCCTTCAGCTCGGACACATCGAAGGGTTTGACCAGGTAATCGTCAGCGCCAATGTCCAGACCGATAATCCGGTCTTCGGTGGCGTCGCGTGCGGTCAGGATCATGACCGGCAGCGTCGATCCGCTGTGACGCAGTCGACGCAGAACTTCAAAACCACTCAACGTCGGCAGGCCGACGTCGAGAATGGCCAGATCGAAGCTCTCGCTGAGCAGAGCATGCAGGGCGCTGCTGCCGTCCTTGATCCAGTCAACGGTGTAGCCTTCCCGGCTGAGTGCCTGCTGAATGCCTTCGCCCAGTGCAACGTCGTCTTCGATAAGCAGCAGACGCATGGTGTCTCCGTCAGTTGAGCTTCTTGTTCACGCTGGCGAGCAGCGACTGGATGTCTTTCCTGCGCCCGGCGTCGGCCTCTTCACGGCCAGGACGGGGTGGTGCCTGCAACGCTTTGTTCAGAGCTTGCTGTGCTTGAGCATAGTTGCCTTGATCGAACTGATGTTGCGCCGAGAAAAATAGCGTATCGATGCCGTTCGGGTTGATTTTCAACGCCTGTTCCAGCAATTGCCCGGCCTTGGCCGAGTCGCCGAAACCTATCGGCCAGCCGGGAACCTTGTCATACAACGCTGCCAGGCTGGTGTAGGCCGAGCCCTGCAAGGCATTGGGGTCCAGGGTCATGGCCTTTTCCAGGTCGGCCTTTGCCTGTTTGGCTTTGCCCAGCGCACCAAGGCCACCTTGTGCTCCGGCCCAACTGCTGGTGACGATGCCTGACCAGATCCACGCTTCTGCAGCGCCGGGACGATCCTGAGTGAAGGCCGTGGTTTGCGTGGCGAGCTTCTCGAACGCATCGACACGCTGCTTTTCGGGCAGGCCGTACTGAATATGCGCCCATTCCTTCTGGATACCCGCCAGACGTTGCTGGTCAGGTGCATCGAGTGCCCAGAGCGGCAGGCTGATCAGGCTCATGACGACGAAAGCGATTCTTTTCATGGTATGTGCTTCTCTTGCGCAATGGGTGAACTGTGGTGGCGGATCAACGGGAGATGCTTGCGCAGGCCCCGGTCCACGAGGGTCGGCAACAGGCTGTTGAGCCTGACGAAAAAGCGCTCCGGCCAACCGAGGTAAAGCTCTCTGCGGTTGCCTGCAATGGCCTGGAGTACCGCCTGGGCGACGTCTTGCGGGTCGTCGACTGCTGAACTCAGCGCGTCGTTCAGCGCCTGCGCTGCAGCACTGTTCATGCTGGTCCGGGTGGCGCGCGGTGCGACGTACAGTACGCCGACCCGGGTGTCGGCCAGCTCGCGACGCAGCGCTTCGGAAAAACCTCGCAACGCGAACTTGCTGGCGCAGTAAGTGGCATACCCGGCATGGCCGATGGAGCCGTAGGTAGAACCGACGTTGACCACCATGGCTTCGCTGGCCTGCTTGAGCACCGGCAGCATCAGGCTGGTCAACTGGATCGGTGCATGCACATTGAGGGTCAGCATGGCATCGATGTCGCTGGCTGACAGCTGCTCGAGCATCGCGAAATGGTTGGTGCCCGCGGCATTGATCAGCAGGTTGACGCCAGGCACAGCGCCGACCGCACGAACCACCTGCTGACGACCCTGTGCCGTGCACAGGTCTGCCTCGACCCAGTGCAGATTGGCAGGGTAGAGTTCGAGCAGTTGACGCAGTGGATGTACGTGCCGCGATACCGCCAGGACCTTGGCGCCCTGGCTGCACAATGCTTCGGCAATGGCCAGACCGATGCCGCCGCTGGCACCCGTTAGGACGACGTGCGCGTCAGGCAGCCGCATGAGCCGACTCCTTATGCGCGGTCAGCGCAGCGCCCGGCAATTCGCGAAACATGTCGGTGTACAGGCGGTAAACCATGCGCGACGCATGGATCACGGCCTGTTGATCGTCCGGATCGTCGACCTTGTCCATCAGCTTGCGGAAGGTTTCCATGTGGCCTATGTCCAGGCTGCCGTGAGAACTCAGGTAGCTGAACGCTTCTGGTCCAAGGCCGAGCCCTGCGCGCATGCTGTCTGCTGCATGGGTGGCCAGGGCAATGCTGGTGCCTTCCAGCACATTGACCATGCCGAACAGGCCCACCGGGTTGCCGCGTGCGATGAGGTCGTAAAGGTAGGCGACCATCAGTTCGATAGGCGCGCCGGGCTGCCCGTTTTCCACGGCCTCGGCCTGACCGCCACAGGCACGCAGGTCGTTGAGTACCCATTTTTCATGCCCGTATTCATCCTCGATGTATTCACATACGGCCGCGCGCAGCCATTCCATCCTCGACGGCAGCCGGGCGCCACAGGCCATCATCAATGGCACGGTATGACGCACGTGGTAATAGGCCTGGGTCAGAAAGGCCCGGTAACTTTCCAGGCTGACCTGGCCAGCCATTGCCTGGCGAATGATCGGCAGGTTGAACAGCGTTTCGCGTTGTTCCTGGGTCGCATCCTGCAGGGTCTGAAAAAAGCTCATGACAAGGCACCTTGGGTCAGGTTGTAGGGAGTGAAAAGTGCTTGGTAGCGTTCAAGAATGGCCTCGCGGCGCGGCCGGCCATTCGCGGTAGACAAACCGTTTGCGGGGCTGAACGGCTCGTCGAGTCGCGTCCAGCTCTTGACGCTGGCGTAATCGGGCAGCGTCTGATTGGCCTTGTTGACGGCCTCTTCGATCTCCACGTCAGTGGTGTCGGGACGCGATGGCCAGATCAGGGCGTGGTTGGACGGCAGGGCCTCGCCATACACGAACGCCTGGGCAATGCAGTGGTTCTGGGTAAGTTCTGCTTCGATCCATTCCGGATTGACGTTACGTCCGAAGCTGGTCACGAACTGATGTTTCTTGCGGCCCTTCAAGTACAGGTAGCCATCAGCGTCGAACTCACCCAGATCGCCGGTAGGCCACCAGGCCGGTGCGGGTGTGGTGTCGCCCAGATAACCGAGCATTGGACTGCCGGCCACCAGCACTTCGCCGTCAGCGGCCAGGCGTAACCTTATGTGCGGCAGTGGACGGCCAACACTCCCGGCACGCCGGGCGTCCGGACGATTGAGGGTGATGACCGAGGCGCACTCCGACAGGCCATAGCCCTCGAAGACCGGCAGGCCTGCCGCTTGAGCGCGCAACAGCAGATCGTGGCTGACGCGCGCGCCACCGACTGCGGCGAAGCTCAGCATCGACGCATCGAACGCACCCGCTTCGCAGGCCGTCACTAGCAGCAGCAACAATTGAGGGACCAGAATCATGCTGTCCGGGCGGCGCTGCTGCAAAAACATCAGCAGGCGCGAGGCGTCGACGCCACTGGCACCCTGAATACCCAGGTCCTGCTGGCTTGGCAGGCTGATGCGTGCGCCGGCATACAAGGCTGCATAACAACCTATGTTTTCCAGCAGGATCGCCAGCGGCAAGAGGCTCAGATGGTGTACAGGCCGCACCGACTGACTGGCTTCATGAAGCCCGCGAGCAACCCTGAGGATGCTGTCGGCACTCAGGCAAACACCCTTGGGGGTGCCCGTGGTGCCCGAGGTGAAGGTCAGTTTGGCGGTGCCCACCGGCATGTATGTGTGCTCGGCAGCGCGGCGTTGCCAGAATGCGCCATGTTGTCGGTAATCAGAGGCCTGCAACTCTTGAGCGAAGACTGATCCGGTAATCACCGTGTCCGCCTGGCTTCGCTCCAGGCAATGCCGTCGTTGGGCGAGGCTGAAGAATGGCGGCAGCGCCACACAGCTCAGCCCTTCGAACAGTACGGCCAGGTCCCAGAGCAGGGCGTCGGGGCTGTTGTCCAGCATCAGCGCCACGATCTGCGCATTGGCGGCGCGCAATTGTTCGCGGCGCTGCGTGAGCTCCTCGACCAGTGCGGCGTAATCCAGCGCCCGGTCTTCGCCTTGCAGGGCGATGGCCAGAGGCTGCTCGTCGGCAAGCGTCTGCAGTCTTTGCCAAAAGGCTTCACGTTCATGCGACATGGCAATCAGGCTCCAGTGTTTGTGGCAGTCCAAAGCGCTCGAAGATGCCCATGCTGCTCAGGTGCAGAAAACCGGCACGGATGTCGCCGACATGCACGCTGGGCCGTGAGTCGTAGTACGAGCCCCAGGTGTGACGCTCTTCGCCCAGACGTGCCGGATCGGCAGCGCACAGCGTGACCGGATTCAGGCCCAGACGATTGAAGCTGTTGACCAGTGCTCCGTTGCCGGTAAAGGCAACCCATTCGAAACCGCCCATCGCCAGCAACCAGGTCACTGTGATGATGCTCAGCCGGGCGCTGCCCAGGCTGCTGGCCGCCAGGTTGCCGACTTCGACAATGCCCTGGCGCTCGATCGGGCGCCCTGCCGCAGTGTTGACCTGCTGTTCGATGGGGTGATCCAGATAGCTCTCCAGAAACAATGTGCCAGCGCTGGCGTGACGAATGCCGGCGACGGCACACAGCGCGCCGCTGCCGTCCTGGAGCCCGAAAAGCTCCGGCATGAATTGCCTGACGTCGGCGTTGTGGGCCTTGCGAAATTGTTGCTGAACGAACCGTTCCAGAGGCTCACGCTGCTGTTCATGCGCCAAGACGCGGAAGAGGGTCAGGGCGGGAGCCCCGGTATTGCCAAAACTCAGCGGTAGACGAATGTTCCAATCGATATCAGGCATTGGCGAGGCTCCTCCCCCGGTCAGCGAGTAGGGTGGAGTATCGAAGCGGTTTCTTAACCGAATCTGAAGGTAGAAAAATAAATCACGGCCTTCGATTTTTTAGCGTGTATGAAGGGAGAAAAAGCCTCGCGAAGAGCGGCCCGGCAGCGTTGCCCGGCAACGTTTCGAATGGCCTTTATCGGCCCTTTGGTAAACAAAATCAGCCTTTGGTGGTAAAGAAACTCGGCCCCGACGCTCGAAACCGTTACGCTATGCAGCTGTATTTTTGTTTTTCGTCGAGGTAGCACCCGTGTTTTCCGAATTCGCCCTGCACGAACGCCTGCTCAAAGCTGTGGCCGAGCTTAAATTTGTCGAGCCTACGCCCGTGCAGGCGGCCGCCATTCCGCTCGCACTGCAAGGGCGCGACCTGCGGGTGACTGCGCAAACCGGTAGCGGCAAGACCGCCGCATTTGTGCTGCCGATCCTCAACCGTCTGATCGGTCCGGCCAAGGTTCGCGTCGACATTCGCGCAGTGATCCTGCTGCCAACCCGCGAGCTGGCTCAGCAGACGCTCAAGGAAGTCGAGCGCTTCTCGCAGTTCACCTTCGTCAAGGCCGGTCTGATCACCGGTGGCGAGGACTTCAAGGTTCAGGCCGCCATGCTGCGCAAGGTGCCGGACATTCTGATCGGCACGCCGGGTCGTCTGCTGGAGCAGTTGAACGCCGGCAATCTGGACCTCAAGCACGTTGAAGTGCTGGTCCTGGACGAAGCCGACCGCATGCTGGACATGGGCTTTTCTGAAGACGTCGAGCGTCTGGCCGGCGAATGTGCCGGTCGTGAGCAGACCATGCTGTTCTCGGCGACCACCGGCGGCGCTGGCCTGCGGGAAATGATCGGCAAGGTGCTCAAGGATCCACAGCACTTGCAAGTCAACAGCGTCAGTGAGCTGGCTTCCGGCACGCGCCACCAGATCATCACTGCCGACCACAACGTGCACAAAGAGCAGGTTCTCAACTGGCTGCTGGCCAACGAGACTTATAAGAAAGCCATTATCTTCACCAACACCAAGGCCATGGCCGACCGTCTGTATGGCCGTCTGGTGGCGCTGGAGTACAAGGCGTTCGTGCTGCACGGCGACAAGGACCAGAAGGACCGCAAGGCGGCCATCGACCGTCTCAAGCAAGGCGGTGCGAAAATCATGGTCGCCACCGACGTGGCGGCTCGCGGCCTTGATGTCGAAGGTCTGGACATGGTGATCAACTTCGACATGCCACGCAGCGGCGACGACTACGTCCACCGCGTCGGGCGTACCGGTCGTGCGGGCAGCGACGGCCTGGCGATTTCGCTGATCTGTCATGGCGACTGGAACCTGATGTCGAGCGTGGAGCGCTACCTCAAGCAGAGCTTCGAGCGTCGCGTCATCAAGGAAGTCAAAGGCACCTACGGCGGGCCGAAGAAGGTCAAGGCCTCCGGCAAGGCGGTAGGCGTCAAGAAGAAAAAGACCGACGCGAAGGGCGACAAGAAGAAAGTCGCGGCCAAAGGGCCGACCAAACGCAAGACGGTCAACCGTCCCAAGTCCGATCTGGTCAGCCAGGACGGCATGGCCCCGCTGAAAAAACGCAGCACCCCGGCCCCGGCCGCCGAGTGATTGCCGTGATCGCTCCCGTGCATTCGGGAGCGATCAACTTCTTTTGCAGTCTGTCTTCGTGCTGACAATGCCTCGCTACACCGCCCGCCAGCTTCTCTGAACCGTCATACACCTCGCAGGTCACACCCTTTGAGTCGCATGCCCGTGGCTGGATGTCATGGGTGATCATTCCATGCTGGACGGAGGTTTAGAGAAATGACTTACAACTGGGATCTTATCGAGCGTTTGTTGCACGAAGTGCAGAACAACGGCACCCCCTCGACATCCACTGAATTCGAGACGCTGCTCAATCGCAGCTACATCGAACCGCGTCCTCGTGAGGAAGGTGGAGATGGCTCGACGTACATGCTGACAAAGCGCGGCGCGAGCCTGCTGGCTTTGATCGACAGCAGCATTCCGGGGAATGACCATCCGCGTCAGGTACTCAACGAGCAGGCAGGCGACCCGCTTGATCCGGCGCTCTTTGACACCATCGCCAAAAAGCCCCAGATCGCATAAAACCGCTGACGTTGCGCATGCCGACTCGGGCCAGGACGCAGAGCGTCCGGAACGGCATGCCCACGCGGAGCATGGGCACGATGGTGATAGGGCTATCGTTCCTCACGCTCCAGCGTGGGAATGCCTTGGGTGACGCTCCGCGTCACGATTCTGCGCCACACCGCGCACTCAAGGCAGGACGCAGAGCGCCCGGAACGGCATGCCCACGCGGAGCATGGGCACGATGGTGATAGGGCTATCGTTCCTCACGCTCCAGCTTGGGAATGCCTTGGGTGACGCTCCGCGTCACGATTCTGCGCCACACCGCGCACTGAAGACAGGACGCAGAGCGTCCGGAACGGCACGCCCACGCGGAGCATGGGCACGATGGTTGTGGTGAGAGGGCTATCGGACTACTTTTGCGACTTCAGGCAATCGAGGTCGGTGAAGTCCTTGCGCATGTCGGCGATGCGGCTCAGTAGTTTGGCGCGTTGTTCCGGGGTGCTCAGGGCGGTGATGTCGACGATCAGCGATATCGCGGCTTTCTCGGTCTGGTCGTAGGCCTTGCGGTATTCAGGGGTCCAGAACGTCTCGCGGTCCTGCAGCAACGCGGCGATGCGTTGCGGGAAGTCGCTGGCCTGACGCTGCTGTACGGTGGCGAGGAACAGGTTCTGCCAGCGCGTACGGTTTTCAATCCAGGCCTTGTTCTGCTCGCCGAGTGATGCAGACCAGGCCTGAATGCGGTCTTTCTGCGCCTGATTGAGCTTGCCGACCCACGGCGTCACGCGTTTCTGCATACGGTCGGCACGTTCTGCAATCTGGCGTTCCAGTGGCTGGTCGAGGTATTTGTTTTCGCGCTTGCGCTGATCCTTGGCGAACGACTCCTGCATCTCCTGCACTTGCTTGTCGTCAAAGCGCGACAGCAACTCCACCGCAGACGGCGTGATCTCCTTCGAGATCTTGGATATCGCCTCTTTTGCTTCGCTGGTCCGAGCCTGCAGCCCTTCGTAAGTCACCTGGTCGGTCTTGACCATGTCTTCGAGCTTGTCCAGCCAGGTCAGGTATTCCGGCAGCTGGGTGCTGCAATGCCAGCTCAAGTGTTGCTTGAGGCGCACGTCCAGCCAGCTTTTCTGTTCCGAGTTCATGTCCAGGTAGTCGCTGAGCGTCCACGGAATGATCACGTCGAGGTTGCGATACGCCAGTCCTACCTGATTGCATCCTGCGAGCAGTGCAACGGTCATCAACAGCGTGACGAATGCTTTGAATAAAGACTGCATGACATCTCCTTGGCGTACTGACGTGCAGTAGAGGAGCGTAGCGTCTGGCAGTTCAACCGGTTTCGGCGTTTAAAAGAATGAACGCACCGCTTTGAGGGTAAACGTCCCGTCACAGCGTGCATTGTGGCCGCTGTAGACGCTGCAATCGCCGCCGCTCAGGCTTGAGCCGCTGTAGATGAGGTTCATGTCGATGCCCAGCCAGGGGCGTGACAGGTTCAGCGACCAGTCGTTGAAGCCGTTGATTAACCCGCCGTCGGCGGCGGACTGCGGCGTATCGAATTGATGATTGGCGTACTGCATGCGCACGCCGACTCCGAGCTGCTCGATGGCGCCCAGATCGACGAATACCGTGCTGTCGCGGGTGCCGACATCGTTGCTGAAGGCCGCGCCGATCCGGCTGTTACGCATGCGCAGACCGGCATAGAACTCGTGGCTGTCGATCTGGCTGGTGTCGGGGTAACTGTAACGAATCATCCCCAGCTCGTAGCCCAAGGTGTTATCGAAGGGCTTCTTGAAGCCCATGTAGGAATCGAGCTCCATCCCGGTATCTGAGGCCAGGCCCATGTTGGGCGCCCATTGTCCGAAGTAGAAGCCGCTCTCGTGGGTCAGGTCCATGCCGCCATGAAAGGAGCCGGAACCGCCGCTGGGCGTCACCAGACCCTGGGCCATGCTGCGCGTAGGCGTGGTAGCAAGTTTCAGGTCGAAGTCGCCCAGATCCCGCTCCAGAACCTGGGCAGAGACAGACTGACAAACAAGCATGGCGCTGAAAGACAGCACGTGTAAGCGATGACTGAGCATGGCTCACTCCTTGATCTGCGAGGAGTGTGGTCAGGGATGGCGTATCGAAAATGGCTCAGGAGCCGACACAAACCGCGAGCTAGAGCCTCGCAAGGATACCGTCGAAATGCGCTGAGGGCGGACCGTTCGTCGATCCGTTATGTGTCAGTTGGCCGCAGTGGTGCGCGCAGAGGGAATGATCAGCCCGCGAATCACCACCAGCGCCTGCTGAAACGACGGGTAGCCGCTCTTGGCAACGTCCAGTTGGGCATATTCGGCCTGGTAACGCTCGGCCAGCTTTGGATCGCTGACGCTCAGTTGCTGGGAGAGCAGGGCGATGGCCAGGGGATGCTTGTGTTTCGCGGCGGTTTGCAGCAAATCGATAATCTGCTTCGGGTCGGCCTGCTGACGGATCAGTAGCACGGCCTGGTAGAACTCGGCTTCGCCCGACGCGTCGTCAAGTGCGGCTCGGCGCAGCATGGCCTCGGCCAGTTCATAGTTTTCGCGGTCATCTTCGCTGATCAGCAGTTTGGCCTGCAGCATGTCGTTCTGATACAGCAGGTGCTCCGCCCGGCAAGGGCTGTCGGTAAGCTGGCTGTCGTTGGGGCCGTTTTCGCAGTGGTGCGACGCGCAGCCGCCAAGGTAGACAAGTGCACCGAAAAGCATCCAGTTCTTCATTCGAGCATTCCACAAAGAAGATAACGTCCAGAGCGTGATCCAGCTCGTGGTCATAGTGATATCAGAGGAGAGAGTAGCAGCGTGACCGGAAGAATATCCAGCGAAGGATGGTCAATCTAGCGCCTTGAGTGTCAAGGCGCGTAGAGATCGACAGGCAGGACGCGGTTTTACTTTTTACCGAGATTGATCTGCTTGGAAGGTGCGAAGGTCTGGCCACTCACGCCTTTGGCAATTTGCTGGATTTCACCGCCGGACTTCAGGAAAGCTGCAATCTGCGCGTTGATCGAGTCGCTCGTTTCAACGGCTGGGGCGGGTTTGGCTTTCGAGTGGGATGCTTTGATACGCATGGCTGCCATTTACCTTCATAAACGTAATACGGCCAGCCAGAGTACAGGAAACGCTTGATTATTGCTTGGTGATTATGGCACTCGCCCGAGCCGAGCCTGCACTCGGCGGCTTGGCGAATTTATTCTGGAAGTCGCTAACCGACTGTTTTCAGTAAAAAAATATCAATGAGGTGCCGCGGCGCTGCGCGGCAAGGCCAACCCATGACGAATCGGGAAACTGACGAGTGGAGGCTGCGTCGAAGCGTTCGGCCACGCTACGCGAACCCGGACTCAAAGTCGGGTAGAATGCCGCCCACGTAATGAGGGTATCTGGAAATGGCTTTAATCGGGCGCTACAACAGCTTGCAAATCGTCAAGCACACGAACTTCGGTCTGTATCTGGACGGTGCGCAGGATGGTGAAATCCTTCTGCCCAATCGGTACATCCCCAAGGACGTTCCTACGGAAGATGAAGACTGGCTCAATGTGTTCATCTATCTGGACAGCGAAGACAAGCTGCTCGCCACTACTGAAAAACCCAAGGTGCAGGTCGGTGAGTTCGCCAGCCTGAAGGTGGTTGAAGTCAACAGCATCGGTGTGTTCCTCGACTGGGGCCTGCCCAAGGACCTGTTGCTGCCTTACTCCGAAGAGAAGCGCACCCTGCAGGCCGGCGATTACTGTGTGGTTCACGTCTACCTCGACAAGCACACACGGCGCATTACCGCCACTGCGCGCCTGGATCGTTACCTGGACAAGACGCCTGCCAGCTACAGCGTGGGGCAGGAAGTCGATCTGCTGGTGGCCGAAGCGACCGACATGGGGTTCAAGGCGATCATCAACAACAAGCACTGGGGCCTGATTCACAAGAACGAAGTGTTCAAGTTCATGCGCGCCGGCAAGCAGGAAAAAGGCTACATCAAGGAAATTCGCAGCGACGGCAATATCAGCCTGAGCCTGCAGCCTGTCGGTGCAGAGGCCGCCAGCAGCCTGAACTCGAAGATTCTTGCCAAGCTGCGCGAGAACAACGGCACGCTGCCGGTCAGCGATAAAAGTGATCCGCAGGTCATCAGCGGTCTGTTTGGCGTCAGCAAGGGCAACTTCAAAAAAGCCATTGGTGCGTTGTACAAGCAGGGGCAGATCGTGATTCACGCCGACCGTATCGAGCTGGTCTGATACGGCGTCGCAGCCTGGGTGCCCTGGCGGCAATCGATGTGAGCTGCAATCGATGCAGCTCGCGGCACCTCAGGCCCAGGTGGCGAGCGCGTCTATTTCCTGGCTCAGGCGATCGAACGGCAAGGTGCCGTTGAACACCCGGGCGTCTTCCAGCGCCTCGTCACTGCGTCGCAGCAGCAGGACCGGCACCGCTCTGAGCCCAAGCTTTTGCGCCAGTTGCTGGTCTTCCGTCACGGCCTTTTCGAAATGACCGGCGTTGAGTGCCTGCTCCATTGCTTGCCGATCCAGCCCGAGCGCGTTGGCCAGGTCGAGCAGTGTGTGCGTCTCGCCGATATCCAGCCCCTTTTCAAAGAACGCCCGATAAGCCTCCTTGTGAAACGCTTCAAAACTCCCTGCGTTCCTGGCAAACGCCGCAGCTTCCAGAACCTTGCGGCTGCGCGGCTGAACGCTGGGCATCTTCATCGTCACCTGACGCCTGTCGGCCATCGGCAGCACTGACCGAGACCAGGTTTCACGCAGATAATCGGCACTCGGGTCGAGCAGTTCCAGCGGATCGGGGCGCAGTTCAAAGGCATGCCAATTGAATTCGAGCCGTTCACCGTAGGTTTGCTGAAGCTGCTCCAGGACGGCCAGTTGCAGGTAGCAGAACGGGCAGACGTAGTCGCTCCAGACATCTATTTTCAGGGGACCAACAGTGTTCATGTGGTTGAAACTCCATAACGCTAGTTAACACTGACTCCCTTAACCTTTTAAAAGTCCTGAAGTTGGATGGATCAATGTCTACCTTTGGTCGGTCATACCCTCAAGCGGGCATTCCCGGACCTGAAACTTCATCAAGGACGCGCCATGAAAAGAATACTGATCGCTTACTTCGGCACATTGCTGGCTTTTTTGATCCTCGACGGAGTCTGGCTGGGCGTACTGATGGGGCCGACCTACCGTGAATGGCTCGGACCGCTGATGCTCGATACGCCGGTAGCAGGACCTGCCATCGCGTTTTATCTGCTGTATGGGGCGGGGGTGGTGTTTTTCGGCGTCATGCCTGCACTCAGCGTGCAACGACTGAGTCACGCGACATTGTGCAGCGGTCTGCTGGGGCTGATTGCCTATGGCACCTATGACCTGACCAACTGGGCCACGTTGCAGGGCTGGCCTGCGCAACTGGCGCTGGTGGACCATGCGTGGGGCACGGTGGTGTCGGCGCTGGCCGGTACGGCGGGCTATCTAGCGGTACGTAAGTTTGCCTGAAGCGCCGTGCCGCAATGAGCGTTGCCGATGCGCAACGTTCACCCGACGCAGTGCGCGAGCGTAGCGGCTACGCTGCCGCTACGTTCACAGTTACTTCTGCAGGAAGCTGGCAAAACTCAGGTTGCTGCCCTTGGGGCGCATGTCCTTGAGGAAAGAGTCCTTGTCGGCGCTCAGCTCCAGGCTGACGGTCGGTTTGCGCTTGTCCGCATTGCGCACTTCAAGCCCTTCGATGTGATCGCGCATGAAGACCGTGGTCACTTTCAAATGCAGCAACTGGTCGGTTTCAGGCGTGTGCAGCAGCAGGTGCAGCCACTCGTACTGACCTACTTGCAGGCGCGGCACAGGCAGGTCGAACCACCAGATGTTTCTTTTGTGGTCCAGCACGGCGAAATGCGTGTTGTTGACGCCCAGCACTGCGCCACCCAGATCCTGGTTTCTGCGTGCAATGGCCAGCTTTTTATCGAGTTTCATAACGTTCCTGTGAATCGGTGTGTTCAGCGTGTCGGCCCTGCCGGACAACGGTGGCGCGCATTCTCGCACAAACTCTGCCGCAAACCTGCCCCAATGCACGGCGGATGAGCGGCAACAGCGGCTGGGAAAATAGTTGAAACTCTTTGCCATCCACACAGGTCAATCTTTTGTCGAGTACGACATCCGATTCCAGTGCGGTCTTCAGACCCAGGAGATTTTCGATGAGCAGCACCAGCGATAAAGCCAAAGGTATGGCCAACGAAGCAGTTGGTAACGTCAAGCAGGCTGTTGGCAAGGCTACCGACAATGACAAGCTGCAGGCTGAAGGCAAAGTACAAGAGCTGAAAGGTGAAGGCCAGCAGGCTGTAGGCAAGGTCAAGGACGCCATCAAGAAGGGCGTTGACAAGGCTTGAGTCGATTGTTATCGGCGCCCTGGCGCCGGTGGCTGGCATTACCGATAACGGTCATCCACGGATGGCCGTTATGCTTTCTGCTCTGCGGGACTGAAACCTTTCATGGCCTGTCCAGTCAATGTGCCATCGGTATTCGCGTATCGGCTCCGTCAGCGCGATACGTCATGTATGAGATGCCGGTTTTCAGGATGTAAGGTTTTCCAGTAAGGGAGCGAGAGGAAGCGCCATGATTTTCCCCCATTTGCGTAAATTGAAAGTCGGCAAGGTGCTGGTGAGAACCGTCAACGAGTTCCTCGATGACGAGATGTCCACCTATGCATCGGCACTGGCTTATCAGATGCTGTTTTCTCTGTTTCCGTTTCTGCTGTTTCTGATCGCATTGATCGGCTTTCTGCACCTGCCTGACTTTTTCTCCTGGTTGCGACTGCAATCGGAATTCCTCCTGCCGCCGCAGGCACTCGAACAGGTCAACCCGGTCATCGACCAGTTGCAGCAGTCCAAGGGTGGCTTGCTGTCGATCGGTATCGTCATCGCGCTGTGGACCGCGTCAGCGGGTGTGCGCCTGATGATGAGCGCCATGAACGCTGCGTACGACGTCGTCGAAGGGCGCCCCATCTGGAAGCGTCTGCCGCTGTCGATTCTCTACACCGTAGGCATCGCCGGCATGTTGCTGGCGGCAGCCGCCTTCATGGTGCTGGGGCCACAGGTCATGAACTGGATTGCCGCGCAGATCGGCATGGAAGACTTCATCGTGACGCTGTGGACCATCCTGCGCTGGCCCGCGATCATTATTCTGCTGATGGTCGCTGTGGCACTGATCTATTACGTGATGCCTGACGTCAAACAGGAGTTTCGTTTCATCACCCCAGGTTCGGTGCTGGCCGTGGTGGTGTGGATCGTTGCTTCCCTGGCCTTCGGTTTTTACGTCAAGACCTTTGCCGACTACAACGCCATGTACGGCAGCATCGGCGCGATCATCGTGCTGCTGCTGTATTTCTACATCTCGGCGGCGGTGCTGTTGCTGGGGGCGGAAATGAATGCGGTGATCGAGCACATGTCCGCTGAAGGCAAGGATGCAGGCGAGAAGGAAGCCGGTGACGGCGGCGAAGAAAGCAGCGAGACAGACAAGCAGCATGTCTCCGGTCTTGGCCGCGACCACTCGGTGCCGCTGCAGAAGGCTGACGAAGCCTGATCGATTTCTGTGGCAAGATCGCTTTTTAAGTCGGCAAGAGACAGGCAGTCATGATCCACAAAATTCTGAAGATGGGCGATGAGCGCTTGTTGCGCATCGCCCCTCCGGTGCCCGCAGAGATGTTTGGCAGCAGCGAGCTCGACACGCTGATTGCCGATATGTTTGAAACCATGCACAGCGTCGGCGGTGTCGGCCTGGCGGCACCGCAGATCGGCATCGATCTGCAACTGGTGATTTTCGGTTTCGAGCGTAACGAGCGCTATCCCCAGGCCGAAGCGGTCCCGCAGACCATCCTGATCAACCCGCTGATTACCCCGTTGAGCCCGACGCTGGAAGAGGGCTGGGAAGGGTGCCTGTCAGTGCCCGGATTGCGCGGCATGGTGGACCGTTATCAGAGCATTCGTTACGAAGGCTTCGATCCTCAAGGCCAGCCCATCGAGCGTGTCGCCCATGGTTTTCACGCGCGGGTCGTTCAGCATGAATGCGACCACCTGATCGGTCGGCTTTATCCGTCGCGCATCACCGACTTCAGCAAATTCGGCTTCATGGACGTGATGTTTCCGGACATGGACCCCAACGCCGACGAGTGATGGTCATGTTGCGCTGCGAAGCTGTCACGCTTCGCGGCACAGTGCGATCAGCGGCTTGCTGCGGCTGTAGCGCATGAATCGTTCGCCCAGGGCCTGGGGCAGACGCTGTGCCGTCTCGAACCCTGAACGTTGGTAGAAGCCCAGCAGGTCCGGATGGCAGAACAGCCAGACCGGCCCGGCCAGCGGTTGCAACGCCGCTTCGATCAAGCCTCGCGCCACGGCTTGTCCGCGCAGCGCCGGCGCCACGAACAGCCCGGTCAGCCAATGCCCCTCTGCGACAGGCGTCAGGCACAACGCACCGATAATTTCCGCCCGCTTTGCAACCCACGCCTGGCCCTTGCCGGCAGCGCGCATCGACGACTGGTGCTCACGGTAGAACTTGCCCAGCAACGGGCGACATTCATCAGGCAGCGGATAAAACTGGATTTCGGACATCGCGGGCGCGCTTGAAAACAGGGACTTGCATCATACAGAGGCTAACGCCGTGACAACTAATCGGCGCAGGCTGGTGTCGATACTTTCAGACCCGTTTGTTCCGCGCCATTTGAGGTGAGCATGAAATCAATAACACGACTACTGGGCTGTTCACTTCTGGCGCTGAGCCTGCTTGGGCAGACAGCGACAGCGGCTGAAAAAACCAAGCCAATCCAGTTCGGCGCGCTGACCTGGGAAAGCGGCAGCCTGATCACTGAAGTCCTGCGCACCATCGTCGAGAAGGGCTATGGCTACCCGACCGATACGTTGCCCGGCAGTACGGTCAGCCTGGAAACCGCGCTGGCGAAAAATGACATTCAGGTGATCGCCGAAGAGTGGACCGGACGCAGCCCGGTGTGGGTCAAGGCTGAAGAGGAAGGCAAGGTGCTCGGCGTGGGCGACATCGTCAAGGGCGCGACCGAAGGCTGGTGGGTGCCCGAGTACGTGATCAAGGGCGATGCCGCCAAAGGCATCAAGCCGCTGGCACCGGACCTTAAGTCTGTCGCTGATCTGGCGCGCTACAAGGACGTTTTCAAAGACCCGGAATCGCCGGACAAGGGCCGATTCCTCAACAGCCCGAGCGGCTGGACCTCGGAGATCGTCAACACTCAGAAACTCAAGGCTTATGGCCTGTCCGATAGCTTCGTCAACTTCCGCACCGGCTCGGGTGCAGCACTGGACGCCGAGGTCGCATCGTCCATCCGGCGCGGCAAGCCCGTGTTGTTTTACTACTGGTCACCTACGCCCCTGCTGGGCAAGTACAAGCTGATCAAACTGGACGAGCCCGCCTTTGATGCTGAAGCCTGGAAAACCCTGACCGACGCCAGTAACCCCAACCCGCGAGGCACCTCTTCGCTGGCGGCAAAGCTGTCGATCGGCGTTTCGGCAGAATTCAGCAAGCAATACCCGGAGCTGGTGAGTGTCTTCAAGGGCGTGGATTTCCCGATTGATCTGCTCAACAAGACCTTGGGCGAAATGAGTGACAAGCATGAGGATGCCAAGGTCGTGGCTGCACGCTTCCTCAAGCAGCATCCCGAGGTGTGGAAAGCCTGGTTGCCTGCCGATGTCGCCGAACGGGTCAGCGGCAGTCTTTAATTATCTTTACGGGATCATCGTTCCGGCATCGTTGTTTTGGAATTGTCACGCTGCTGCATGACACGAGGCGCATAGCTGATAACGGCATCAATGGCCGGTATGCGACGCGCCGAGTGGTAAAGCCGGGCCGAGCTGATAAGTTCAGGTCCGGGCCAATCGATGCTCGGGAGGCGTCATGACTGATCACGTTCGGGGCTCGCGCGGCATGTGGCAGATCTGCCTGGCATTGCTGGCCTGTCTGTGCCTGGACGCGATGCATCCGGCCAGCGCCGAAGAGGCCGACGACATGGCGCTGGCCCTGGTGGAGCAACGAAACCTGGGCGAAGGTCTCGCCTGGCTGGGGTATCAGGTCGCCTCGCGCACTGAGACGTTTGCCGGTATCGTGCAGGCAGTCGGCAAGACTGAAGCGCAGGAACTGGTACAGAAGGAATTGCAGCGCCTAAAACCGGAATACCAGGCTCAGTGGGACCGCAATCTGGCAGCGGCTTATGCTCATTCATTTACCGCCGAGGAGTTGCGTTCGCTCAATCAGGGCGACGGTTCGCCTTCATTGGGGAACAGATTCAGGGCCAGAAACACCCAGGTCAGCGCCGATATGAAAGCCCGGTCATCGGAGCTGCTGGGACAATTTGTCAGTCGTGCGCTAGGCAACGCCGAGGCAGCACTGCAACACTGACAGCTATTTTTGACGATACGAGGCAAACACATGGACGCATTCATGCAGGCAGCATTCGATGAGGCACAACTCGGGCTGAAGGAAGGCGGAATCCCTATCGGCTCGGTGATCGTCCACGGCGGAAAAATCATCGGTCGAGGCCACAATCGTCGCGTACAAGAGGGCAGTGCGACGAAGCACGGCGAGATGGATGCGCTGGAAAATGCCGGTCGCCAGCCGGCCAGTGTCTACCGTGACTCGGTCCTCTACACCACGCTGTCGCCTTGTGCGATGTGCAGCGGTGCGATTCTGCTCTACGGCATCCGCAAAGTGATCATCGGCGAGAATGAGTCATTCATGGGCGAAGAAGAACTGCTGCGCTCGCGTGGCGTGCAGATCGACGTGCTGGATAACCCTGAGTGCACACACATGATGAAGGACTTCATCGCCAGCAAGCCCGAACTGTGGAACGAAGACATCGGTGAGTAAAGACCGCTTCTTGTCAGCTTCCCGCCCCTTGGACGGTTTTGCTCATCGTGCCAATGCGGAGCGTGAGGAACGAGAGCTGTTCGTAACCCTCGCTGCCATGCTTCGCGCTCACCGATATACGCAAATGTAACTGTTTATGGTGCCAATGCTCCTCGTTGGCATGCAGTTCGCGACGCTCCGCGTTACCCCGCTCATCCCTCGCGAGGTCCGGGCCTGGCTCAGATTACTGCCCGTCATTAATCTGCTTTGGCGCCTGTCTTAAAGTGCGGTTTGTGCCACTAATGTGCCTTTAACGGTGATAACCTCCTCCCATCTTTATTACGGTATTCATACCCAGCCGTTTACCTGGCCATTTTTGGAGCCCGATATGTCGGTCCAGCAGCGCAACAACGTCAATATTTTGGGCGACGGACCGATCACTCTGATTTTCGCTCATGGATTCGGCTGCGATCAGAACATGTGGCGTTTTATGGCGCCGCACTTCGCAGAGCGTTTCAAGGTCGTGCTGTTCGACCTGGTGGGCAGCGGCAATTCTGATACGTCGGCCTGGTATCCGCACAAGTACTCTTCGCTCAAGGGCTATGCAACCGACTTGCTGGAGTTGGTCAACGAGTTCGCCGCAGAGGGGCCGGTGGTCCATGTCGGTCACTCGGTCAGTTGCATGATTGCCGTGCTGGCCGAGCTTCAGTCACCCGGCCGCTTCGACGGCCACATCATGATTGGTCCATCCCCGCATTACCTCAACGAGGAAAATTACATGGGGGGATTCAATCGCGCTGATGTCGATTCGTTGCTTGAGACGCTGGAAAGCAATTATCTTGGCTGGTCAAGCACCATGGCGCCGACACTCATGGGCGCCTCGGACCGGCCTGAACTGAGCGAAGAGCTCGCCAACAGTTTTTGTCGTACCAATGCCGAGATCGCCAGACAGTTTGCCCGCGTGACGTTTTTATCCGACCATCGTGCCGATGTCGGGCAACTCAAGAGCAGAACACTCATTCTGCAAAGCAGCGACGATATGGTGGTGCCAGTCGAAGTGGGTGAATATTTGCACCGCGTCATTACCGACAGCACCCTGCGCATGATCGACAACGTAGGGCATTACCCGCACATGAGCGCAGCACAGGAATGCATTACTGCGATGAATCAGTTTCTGGCCTTTTACGAGAGCGCCGTACATGACCGTTGAACAGGTGAGTCTGCCTGTTACGGAAGACCTCTACGAGCATGCGCCCTGTGGTCTGTTGATCACGTTGCCCAACGGCACTATCGAGCGTGCCAACCTGACGTTTTGCCGATGGCTGGGTCTGGAGCGCGACGCTGTTGTGGGCCTCCGCTTCCAGGATCTGCTGAGCCTGGCAGGCAAGGCCTTTCTGCAGACCCACTGGGCGCCCACGCTGCAGTCGCAAGGTTCAATTGCCGAGGTCAAGGTCGAGCTGATTCATGCCGATGGCCGCCCCATTCCGATGATGCTCAATGCCGTCCGCCGCGAGCACCCGTCGGGGTATTTGCATGAAGTGGCCGTGTTCCTGGCCGAAGAGCGCAACAAGTACGAGCGTGAGCTGCTGGCTGCCCGCAAGATCGCCGAAGAGCTTCTGCAACAGCAGATGACCGTGCAGAGCGAGCTGACCTCGGCGCGCAATCGCTTGCGTCTGGCGCACGCCGAGGCGGAGATCCGGGCTATTTTTGCCGAACAGATGATTGGCATCGTCAGCCATGACCTGCGCAACCCGCTGGCCGCGATCAAGATGGCGGCCGGACTGCTGGAGCGCACGCCGCTGGAGTCGCGGCAGGAGCGGATTCTGGGACACATCAATCATTCCACCGACCGTGCCGATCGCATGATTGTCGACCTGCTGGATTTCACTCACGCCCGGGTCGGCAGTGGCATTACCGTCGTTCCTCAGCCTATCGATTTTCACGCAGTCGTCGCCCGGGGCGTCGAAGAGCTGCGCCAGGTTTTCCCGGATCGAGTGCTGACCCATCGCAGCGAAGGGCAGGGCGCGTGTTCGGCTGATCCTGACCGCCTGTTGCAGATGCTCGGCAATCTGGTGAGTAATGCCATCAGTTACGGTACCGACGACGGCGAGGTTCTGATTACATCGTCGTTTGACACCTGGATGATCAAACTGTCGGTTCACAACCTCGGTGAACCGATACCGATGGAGAAGGTAGACGACCTGTACGAGCCCGTCGTACGTGTGGTCAGCGACAGTGACGAGACCCGCACCGTCGGGCTCGGCCTGTTTATCGTGCGCGAGATCGTTCGAGCCCATCTGGGCGATGTGACGGTTCGCTCTTCGGCTGAAGAGGGCACGACGTTCACCGTGGCGTTTCCGCGTCCCCCGGCGAAACCGGGGGGGTGATCAGGTTTCATGCAGATTGACGATCAACCCGTGTGATTCGCGGGTGCAGAAAAATCGTTACAGTTCTAAACTAACGTGCTGCGTCATCACATCAAGGTTCATACAGGTTCTACATGCGGCGATCCATTTCAAATGATGTGGCCACGATCAGTCGAATCAGCGCGGTGCCGGCTATCCTGCAGGTCATTGCCGAATCCACCGGGTTGGGTTTCGCCGCCGTGGCGCGTGTCACCGAAACCACCTGGACGGCCTGTGCGGTCCTGGACACGCTTGATTTCGGTTTGAAACCTGGCGGCGAGCTGGAATTGAGCAGCACCATCTGCCACGAGATTCGCAGCTCCCACAAGGCTGTGGTGATTGATCATGTCGCCGAGGATCCGCTGTTCTGTGCGCATGACACCCCGCGCCTGTACAGCTTCCAAAGCTATATCTCGGTGCCGATCTTTCTTTCCGACGGCTCCTTTTTCGGCACTATCTGCGCGCTGGACCCCAAGCCTGCAAAGCTGATCGGCACGCCCATCGAGGCCATGATGGTGTCGTTCGCACGTCTTCTGGCGCTGCAGATCGAGGCCGAGGAAAACCTGCAACAGGCGCGTGAAGACCTGCTCGCCGAACGTGAGGTGGCTGAGCTGCGCGAGCAGTTTATCGCCGTGCTTGGCCACGACCTGCGCAACCCGCTGTTCGCCATCAATGCCAGTGCCGAATTGCTGTTGCGCCGTCCGCTGGATGAGAAGGCCCGGCAGATCGTGCAACACATCCTGACCTCTGGCCAGCGCGCCTCGCAGCTGGTCGATGACGTGCTCGATTTTGCCCGCGGCCGTATGGGTCATGGCATTCCCCTGAGTATCCATGAGGCGCACGGCCTGGATAAGACTCTGGAGCATGTGATTTCAGAGGTGCAGCGCGTTCACCCGTCGCGGCCGATTCACTCGAACATAGGCGCGCTGGAGCGTATCCGTTGCGATCATGAGCGGATCGCGCAATTGCTCTCCAATCTGGTGTCCAACGCGATCAGCCACGGTGATGCCGAGAGCCCGGTCGAAGTGACGGCAGGCGTGCATGGCGAGGTGTTTGCGCTCAGCGTTACCAATCAGGGCGAGCCGATACCTGAATCGGTTCGTGCGCAACTGTTCCTGCCGTACTCGAGACCCATCACCGACGAGCCGCAAGCCGGGCTCGGACTGGGGTTGTACATCGCCAGCGAGATAGCCATTGCTCATGGGGGTACGCTCGAGGTGTGCTCGACGCGAGAGCAGGGCACGGTCTTTACCTTCAGCATGCCGTTGAAGTCTGCGTAGGCCCCCTTTGCCAGCCTGTGTCTTATGACCACACAGGCTGCCAGCGAGACGCTTTTTTTGGGCTCCGGAAACCTTGGGCTGCACGCCGTTGCGTCGTTCGGCTTCGACAGCCCTGACCATCCTTGTTACAAACTCTCCCACCGCTTTGCTTGCTCATCGGCTGTGCCGAGTCGAACCTGAGGCCCGGGTTGCCATCAAAGGCCTGAGCCTTCACGGTTACTCCGAAGTTTCACTTTGCCCAGAGGTAGTGATGAACAGTTTTGTGCGCAATCTTGTTGGCGGCGTGCTTGTTGCGTCATGCAGCATCGGTGCGGTCCAGGCGCAGACGCTGCCAAACAGCACTCTCAACAACGGTGCCAGCAGCAACCCGTATAACAGCCCGATTCACCGTGCCAACCCCAACAGCCGCCAGGGCACCGAGTCCAGCGTGCCGCCGTCCCGGGGCCCCAACATAGCGCCGCCAGTGCGCAAGCCTACTCTGGAAAACGGTGGCATCGGCAACGGCTACCCTACGCGCCAGAACACGCCACGTCCTTCTACACCGACAACCGACCCCAGGCGCGGCAACTGAATTTTCAACCCGGCGAACCCGTGTGGACGTCGACTCAATGCATAAGGAAACGCTCATGCTTAGAAAAACCCTGATCGCGACATTGTGTACTGCAGCCATTCTGAGCCTGCCAATGACTGCCAGCGCCGCTACGGAGTCCTACAAAAGCGAACTGGGCACCGTCACGGTGACGCCTGTTGTCGAAGGTCTGGATCATCCCTGGGGGCTGGCCTTTCTGCCTGACAGGCAAGGCATGCTGGTGACAGAGCGTTCCGGCAATCTGCGCGTGGTGTCGGCGGATGGCAAATTGTCCGCACCGCTTTCCGGGGTCCCGCAAGTCTGGGCGCAGAAGCAGGGCGGCCTGCTGGATGTGGTGCTGTCACCGGACTTCGCCAAGGACCGTATGGTGTATCTGACCTACTCCGAGGGCAGCGGCAAGACCGCCGCCGAGGGCGATACCGCCGGCACTGCCGCAGGGCGTGGTCGTCTTTCCAAAGACATGACTCGTCTGGAAGACTTCGAAGTCATCTTCCGCCAGGAACCGAAACTGTCGGTGGGCAACCACTTCGGTGCGCGGATGGTCTTCGATCGCGACGGTTACCTGTTCATCGCGCTGGGCGAAAACAATCAGCGCCCTACTGCGCAGGATCTCGACAAGCTGCAGGGCAAGATCGTGCGCATCTATCCGGACGGCAGCGTACCGAAAGACAACCCGTTCGTGGGCCAGAAGGGCGTGCGCCCGGAAATATGGTCCTATGGCCATCGCAATCAGCAGGGCGCCGCGCTTGACCCCTGGACCGGCACGTTGTGGACCAACGAGCATGGCCCCAAGGGTGGCGATGAGCTGAATATCATCGAGCGTGGCGCGAATTACGGCTGGCCGATCGCGACTCACGGTATCGATTACTCGGGTCAGCCGATTTCGGAGTCCAAGGGCAAGGTTGTCGAAGGGACCAAAATTCCGTTCCAAGTCTGGGAAGTGTCACCGGGCCTCAGTGGCATGGCGTTCTATGACCACAGTCTTTTCAAGGCATGGGATCACAGCGTATTCATCGGCGCGCTGGCCACTGAAGAGTTGATCAGGCTGCAGTTCGAGAATGACAAAATCGTTCATGAAGAGCGTCTGTTGAAAGACATGAAGCAGCGCATACGGGATGTGCGTCAGGGACCGGATGGTTACTTGTATCTGTTGACCGACGACGATAAGGGAAGTCTGCTGAAAGTCGGCCTGGCTCAGTAATAACCTGTTAAACGCTTAAAAAGAAAATTCCCACAATATTGTGGGAATTTCCTTATGAGTTGCTTGCGGTGGTAACCGTTAAACAGTCGGATCAATTGTCCTTTTCGTCACGTATCACTTCGCCCGTCTTGGCATCGACGTCGTAGTTCCACTCCACACCCTTGGCGTCTTTCAGTTCGATCTGATAGATCAGGCGGCCGGTGCGGTCCTTGTCCAGTTCGGTATCGTGGACTGTGAAGCCCTGGTGCTTGGCAACCGCATTCTTGTTGAACTGTTCAAAGTCACCCAACGCCTGAGACTTGTACAGGCGGATCACTTCATCGGGACCAACGTCAGCCTGGGCGGTACCTGCAACAGCAGTGAGGGCAACAGCGGCGAAAACGGCAGGCATAAGTTTCATGGGGTATTCCTTTCTGATTGATCTGTCTTGATTGATTCATCACACGCTGATTGGTTCAGCGGTTTTGTTGAACTCAGGTTATCCATGCTTACTTAATTCACGCTTAATTATTCAAGTGTGCGGAGAGTTTTGAAGCAGGTCTCGCTCTGCCGATTCGTAAGTAAAGTTTTCCCCTGCACTTTGTTTACAGGCAGAGCGTCACGCAAAGGTTGAAAAAAACCGGCAGTGAACGTAAAAGGTTGGCCCCCTG
Source organism: Pseudomonas congelans (assembly GCF_900103225.1). Lineage (GTDB taxonomy): Bacteria > Pseudomonadota > Gammaproteobacteria > Pseudomonadales > Pseudomonadaceae > Aquipseudomonas > Aquipseudomonas congelans. The sequence continues at coordinate 127,232 of NZ_FNJH01000003.1, forward strand.
CCGGAAGGTGCGTCGCGTCTGTCCAGGCATCTGTCCTTGCGGAGTCTGATCGATGAGAACGCCTTACCGACCTGCCATGCGTCACGCCTGGCGATTGTTGCCGTTGGGCATGGCGGTTGCCTCGCCGTTGCTGGCCGCTGAGGCGCTCAGTCTGGATGCGGTCAACGTCACCGGTTTCAGCGAGCCGGAAAGTAGCGGCGACTATAAAGCTGAGCGGGCGTCGATCTTCGGGTTGGATCAGGCTTCTTTGCTGGATACACCGGCGTCGGTGTCAGTGTTCAGCGCTGCGCTGATCAGGGACCGTCAGGCAAAGCTGCTGAGTGAAGTGCTGCGCAACGATGCGTCGGTCGGCGACGGCTACGCGCCGGTGGGCTATTACGAAAACTTTGTGGTGCGCGGGTTTTCGTTGAACGCCGCCAACAGTTATCGCATCAACGGCCGCAGCATTGCCGGCGAGCAGAACGTAGCGCTGGAGAACAAGCAGCAGGTCGAGCTGCTCAAGGGGCTATCCGGCCTGCAGAGTGGCGTGGCCGAGCCTGGCGGGGTCATCAACTATCAGACCAAGCGGGCGCAGGACGTCCGGTCGGTCACGGTCTCTACCAACGAACACGGCGAGCGCTACATTGCGACCGACGTCGGTGGCTGGTTCGGCAGTGAGCAACAGTTTGGCCTGCGCGCCAACCTTGCCCACGAAGACATTCGCTCGTATGTCGAACACGCCGATGGCCAGCGCGATTTTGCCTCGCTGGCGTTCGACTGGAACATCAGCGAGCGCGCCCTGCTGCAACTCGACGTCGAGTACCAGACCAAAGAGCAGCGTTCGGTGCCCGGTTATCAACTTCTGGGCGGCACTGCGCTGCCTCACGACGCCTCGCCGCGTAAATTGCTGGGTTACCAGAACTGGTCCAATCCGGTCGGTATCGACTCGCTTGACATGAACGGACGTTTCGAATACCGCTTCAATGACAGCTGGAAGGGCAGTCTCAGTGCGTCGCGCAGTCGGGTGGTCATCGATGACTACAGCGCCTTTGCGTGGGGGTGCTACGGCTCGGCCAGTTGCGCTGGGCAAGCAGTGCCCAACCACTTCAGTGCCGAGGGCGGTTATGACATCTATGATTTCCGTAGCCCGGACGACACGCGTCGCAACGATGAAGTCGAAGCGGCCATGTCCGGTACATTCACGACCGGATCGCTGGGGCACGAACTGACCTTCGGCAGCAGTGCCTACCGCCGCACGGTCGATACGCGCGGTACCTTCAACGAATTCGTCGGCTCGGGCAATATCAATGAAACGCCTGAGCAGGTGGCTCCTTCGACCCTGGCGCTGCCGCACACCGAGCGTCGTCTGGACAGCCGCCAGTACGGAGTGTTTGCCACTGACCGGATCAGCTTCAACGAGCACTGGCAAACCGTGCTGGGCGGACGCGGAGTGCGGCTCGACGAGCAGGCATTCAACGAGGACGGTAGCGATGCGCGACACACCGAGCGTTATGTGTTTCTGCCCCAGGCGGCGCTGATCTACAAGCCAGTGGACAATGTTTCGCTCTACACCAGCTACAGCAAGGGCCTGTCGCTGGGCGGGACAGCCGCTTGGTTCACCAGCAATGCCAGTGAAATTCTTGCGCCGACCGTGTCCCGACAGCTTGAGGCAGGCATCAAGTATGACTGGCAGCGCATGAGCCTGACCGCCGCAGTGTTTCAGGCCCGCCAGGCGTACCAGTACTCCAGGCCCAACGATGACGGCACGTTCACTTATGTGCAGCAAGGCGAACAGAAAAACACCGGCCTTGAACTGGGGGCGAGTGGCTGGGTGACTGACCGTCTGCAGATATCCGCCAGTGCGGCGGCGATTCGGGCGCGTGTTGAAGACAGCGGCACCGAGGCCTATGACGATCATCAGGCCCTCAATGTGCCCAAATACCGTGGCACCCTGCAAGCCGACTACAGCCTGCCGGTGCCCGGGCTCGCATTGCTCGGCGGAGTGCAGTACAGCGCCAGCAAGTACGCTGACCGGGAAGGCTCCGTGCAGGTCAATGACTACGCACTGTTCAATATCGGCAGCCGTTACAGCACCCGACTCAGCGGCTATGAAACCGTCCTGCGCCTGACCGTCGACAACCTGTTCGACAAACGCTACTGGCGCGATGCCGGTGAGTATCTGGGTGACGACTACCTGTTCATGGGCGCGCCCAGAACGGCGAGACTGTCGGCCACCGTCAACTTTTAGCGGAAGGGCCCTGTTACGCGGAGCGTCGGCACGATAGTTGAGATGATCGTTCCGCATGTTCCAGCATGGGAATGCAGTTCTCGACGCTCTGCGTCGTCAAGAGGACGCAGAGCGTCCAGAACGGCATGCGACGCGGAGCGCCGCACGATAGTTGAGATGATCGTTCCGCACGCTCCAGCGTGGGAATGCAGTTCTCGACGCTCTGCGTCGTCAAGAGGA
>NZ_FNJH01000003.1:129957-197819 GCF_900103225.1 Pseudomonas congelans
ATCGTTCCGCACGCTCCAGCGTGGGAATGCAGTTCTCGACGCTCTGCGTCGCAAGAGGACGCAGAGCGTCCAGAAAGGCATGCGACGCGGAGCGTCTCACGATAGTTGAGATGATCGTTCCCGCTGCAGGCTTCAGCTCCGTATCAGTGCGCCTGCAAGCTTTGCTATTCTTCGCGCCCTGTGAGCGACAGGCGCTCTTTCAGCCATGTTTCGGATGCCTCATGACGGCCATCGTACGTTCCCCCTCCCAGCCCTTCAGCAAATCCGATTACAAGACCCTGAGCCTTGCGGCGCTGGGTGGGGCGCTGGAAATCTACGACTTCATCATTTTCGTATTCTTCGCGCTGACCCTCAGCCAGCTGTTCTTTCCTCCGGACATGCCTGAATGGATGCGTCTGCTGCAAAGCTTCGGGATTTTCGTGACCGGCTATCTGGCGCGCCCGCTGGGTGGGATACTCATGGCGCACTTCGCCGACCGGCTGGGGCGCAAGCGCGTGTTCAGCCTGAGCATTCTGATGATGGCCCTGCCTTGTCTGCTGATCGGCGTCATGCCCACCTACGCACAGATCGGTTACTGGGCGCCGCTGGTCCTGCTGGCGCTACGCATCCTGCAAGGAGCCGCCGTGGGCGGCGAAGTGCCGAGCGCCTGGGTATTCGTGGCAGAACACGCGCCCAAGGGGCACCGCGGCTATGCACTGGGCGTGCTGCAAGCCGGCCTTACGTTCGGATACCTGCTGGGTGCGCTGACCGCGACATGGCTGGCGCGGGTCTTCAGCCCTGGCGAAATCCTCGACTGGGCGTGGCGTATTCCTTTCCTGCTCGGTGGCGTATTCGGTGTGGTAGGGGTGTGGTTGCGCCGCTGGTTGAGCGAGACCCCGGTGTTCATTGCCATGCATGCCCAGCGTGAACATCTTCCGGCGCTGCCACTTGGGCAGGTCTTGCGCGATCACCGCCAATCCTTGCTGCCTGCTGCACTGCTGACGTTTGTGCTGACCTCCGCGGTGGTGGTACTGGTGGTGATTACCCCCACCGTCATGCAGCAGCGCTTCGGCATCAGCGCCAGCGACACCTTTGCCCTGAGCGCCATCGGCATCGTTTTTCTCAATATAGGCTGCGTGCCGGCAGGCATGCTGGTCGACCGCATCGGTGCCTGGCGCGGCATCATGTTCTACAGCCTGCTGATGCCGATGGGCATCGGCGTGCTTTACACCAGCCTCATCGCGCAATGGATACCGCTGGGCATCGCTTATGCCATTGCCGGGCTGGCGTGCGGGATTGTCGGGGTGGTGCCGTCGGTGATGGTCGGACTGTTCCCCGCGAACATCCGTGTGTCAGGCATCTCGTTCACTTACAACATCGCCTACGCCTTCTGGGCCAGCACCACGCCATTGATGCTGATTGCCCTGATGCCCTGGAATATCTGGGTGTGCGTGCTGTATAGCCTGATCATGGGCGCCACGGGCCTCATTACTGCTGCGGTATTCGGCCTGCACCGGGGCGTGATAGTGGATGACCTGGCAAACGGTAAAGCCGGATAACACCGTGCCGGTTGGCGCGGCGCACGGTGGTTGCGGAGAAATCACGACGCTGGCTGCTCACCTCTGCTGTGGGGTGAGTAGCAACTCAAAGATGGATAAAAAGTTCCTGCTGGTAGACACGCTTAATTGTAACAAGTGATTGTAATTCCGTTTCCTCAAGTCTATCTTGCGCCTGTCTATAGTGTTTGCGTTATTTATCTAATGTGCCCTCAGCCCGTGCCTGCGCAAACTGTTTCGTCAGGAGGAACATGCATAGCTTTGATAAATAGATAGGCGTAAGTATTCTGCATTTCGTGTAGGATTTTTCCTTAGTATTTAATTGCTAGAGATTTTTCTTACAGATTTCAGCTTTGTTGGAGGCTTTGAGGGAGGCGTCTCGCATTTGCGCAAAACAAGACTCAATAAAATGATTTCTGTGCCGATTTACTGTTTGGGTCATGGAAGACGAATGTAAGAAACATCCTACAAATTTGTCTGTTAGGCAAAATGATGGCAAGGGGAAGTATCATGTGGGTGACAATGAGAGAGCAAGAGGTTCTTGGCCTGTTGTTGCAGGGATGTACGAACAAGGAAATCGCCAGGCAGCTCAGTATCAGTGACTATACTGTGCGCGATCATGTCTCTTCGCTGCTCAGAAAGAACCAGGTAAAGACGCGTGTCGAACTCATGGCCAGGTGCGTATCTCAATTGCTTCCCGGAAAAAATACCCGACCCCCTACATCTGTCGGATTGCGTCGCGAGCCAGCACATACATAATGTGTCTTGTCGCATTCTGCAACTTGTTAATGTAATCAGCGCTGCTGACGTATAGCAGTGCCATTCATAATACCGTGCTGCTCTGTGAGTGCCGTCAGGCACTGCTTTCTGGCTGTTTGCAGAAAGGAATATCCAAAACCTGCTCGCACGACGAACTGTAAACAATAAAAAGGAGCCACTCATGACTGTTTGTTTTGTTCGGGGCGAGTCAGGGGCCGACACATCGTTGCGGCTGGATCTGCAGCGGCCCGGTTTTAATATGACAACAGACTTCCATCACCTGGCAATCCGACAGTCTGCGCTTTCGGTGACGCAACTTGCCGAGCAGCAGGCAAAACTGTCCGGCCCCGCTGGCCTGTTTGCCAAGCTCTGCCGGCAGCTTCGTTCGCATGGGCGCCAGTCACCCTTGCTCGAAGACGTTGCCCGGCTTGAGGGCCGCAAGCGTCAGTGGCTGGCCGAGCGCGCAGTACAATTTGTGCTGAGCCTGCACGGCCGTCGGCCAGAAGTCGAGAACCCGTTCAAAGGCCGGGTGCGCGAAGACCTGTGCTGCATCGTTTTCGACGATTCATCGCCGCACACGCTGGTCGAACGTTATGCCGCCAGTGAAGCGCTGCGGGCTCAGGACAGTGAGTACTTCGTCAAACTCATTGCCACTACACGCAACACCGTCGAACGGCGAATCGTGTTCCACGGTCTGCTCGAACACTTCGACCGTCTGTTGCCCATCGAGAAGAGCATCTATCCACTGAACTATCGCACTGTTCAGCAAGCTCATCTCGATCATGAGGAGGCCCTCTATGGTGCCCTGATAATGCAGCAGCCCATCGGCACATTACTTGAGATGCATACGCCTGAGTGGTTGTTGAATAACCTGTCTTAATTTGAACTTTCCATTGACCGGGAATGTGTGGGGTAGGTGGTGGCAAGGCGTATCAATCCGGTGTCAGAAGTAATTTGCATTTAGTAGATATATATACCTGTCGGCTGATGGGGTTCTTGCAAGTGGCTTGAGTTTCTCTGACAAAAAACTTTCAAGCTCAGTGCGCGTTAGCGCGTTCGGTGAATGATAAAAACTAGCGGTTCGTGCGGACGTTTCAAGTCTGCAGCTTTCGCGCGGCCAATACATTTGATTTATAAAAAATTGGAATAAAAATTATGAAAAAACTAGCACCGTTGGCTTTGTTGTTAGTGTCAGCTGCCTGCCAGGCGACCGATTATTCGGTTACGACTACGAGAACGCCGACGTCTATCAATGGACCCGGTCACAGTGCGTTTTCCCGACACCAGTTGAGATTGGCTGATTACCCCCGCAGCGCGGCTAATAACTCTCGGTTGAGAAAGATTTCCTGGACCGCTACGTCTTTTCCGGAGAGTACGGGCGAGCAGACAAAAATATGTTTTAGGCGCGAAGGGGTACACGAGTCGAGCTGTATTCAGATTGATCCGGGTATGCCAGGTGATACTGATAAATTTAATAACCTGGGGTTCAGCTATGCATCAGATGTTTTGATAAAACACCAAGCCGTACATGGGCCATGGCAAAGCAACCTGCCGGGCCGGAAACAGTCACCTTTCATCTAACGTATTGATTGTCAATCCCTGGCGATAACCGTCAGGGATCTTGCAGGCAGGAGCCCACGTCATGCGAGTCATAAGTTCCGGAGCAGATGCACTGATAATCGCGCAACAACTTGATGAAAAAAGGGCGGCGAAAAACATGCCCTCAATTGCCAATCCGGCCCTTCGGTCAACCTCTCCAGACTCTGCGGTGACCATCAGCGGCCAGGCCCTCCTGAAACACAGGGTTTTTGGGTTTGCGGACTCTGTTCGTTCTGCGCCCATGCTCGGGAAAGCCGAATGTGGAATGTCCATGCCCGAGGCGTTTTTTTTAACTCGGGACGATCGAAGGTTGCTGAGTGATGTTTACGAGTGGGCGAGTGATCAAGGCGCTGATCTGGTCTATGTAGATGAACTGGCGTTTCAGTTGGCTTCTTATAGGGAGAGTAATAATGGGGGAATAATGAGTCCTCATAACCAGGGCAAGGTATATGACATGGAAGGCCATAAGGTTTTCTACAGTTTTACCGAGCCGCACGCGGCCATTGCCAAGCGTATTACCGAAAGTGATGGGTTAAAAACAACGCGACTGGACCAGGGGTTTGTTCGCTTCATCACTGACAAGGACTACGGGTCTATAGGTCACAATAATTTCGAGTTCATGGAAAAAGTCATCAACAGGTTTGCAACGGCGGGGGAAAGCGCTGAGCAGCTGGGTACAGATTTCGCTACTTATAAAAGCCAGAAGAGTGACTATATAAGAACGCTGTCCAAGGAAAAATACACTCCCGGCGAAGGAGACACTCAAGAAAAGGCCTCCGCAAGGAAATCCGCTAAACCCAAGGACATAACCCTGGAAAGCCTGCGTGCCGACAGGCGCGAGACGTTCCTGAAAGCGATGGGGGTCAAGAGTCTCTCGTCCCTGTTCGACATGCTGTTCAAGAGCAAGCGTTGATGGATCAGGCCTGTGCGCCAAGCGACTGGAGCTCTAGCGCCGCATCCTGAGGGCTGGCGACGCGGTTGCGGCCGGTGCTTTTGGCCAGATACAGCGCCTTGTCTGCCTCATGCAGCCACGAAGAGGCATCCGGCATTTCAGGGGAGTAGGCGGCAATGCCGATACTGAGGCTGACTTTCAGATCGCGTTGCAGGGTATAGGTCATTTCATCTATCGCCAGGCGCAGGCGTTCAAGGATTTCCTTTGCCTGAAACAAGCCGGTATTGGGCAGAATGACGCAGAACTCATCGCCGCCACAACGCCCGATCAGGTCTGAATCGCGCAGGTTTTCTATCAGTGCTTGGCTGATACTCTGCAGCACCGTGTCGCCCATCAGGTGGCCGTAAGTGTCATTGATGACCTTGAAGTGGTCGATATCGATCAGCGCAATGACGCACTCCTGATAGGCGTTCTGACTGCTTGCGTACTCCAGATCAAGCAGGTCCTTCCATGCGCCGTGATTGAGCAGACCGGTGAGGCTGTCGGTACGGCTCACCTTGCGCAGGATGTTGCGGTGCTCCCACAGCTTGAGTGTGACCTGATGGCTCAGCCAGCCAATGAAAATAGGGTAGGTCACCAATACCGGAAGGCAGGCGTAGATCTGCGCCATGTTGCCATGCAGATTGACCACAGGGTCGAGCGCGGCCAGCGAAATCAGTACGCCCAATGCCTGCATGCACAGGCCTTGCAGCATCAGGCGTGGACCGGCCGCTGCCATGTTATGCATGGCCATCATGGCGAGGACCGTGACCCCGGGAACTGCGCTGAAACCCATCGCGCCAACCCAGAAACCGCCCATCATCGAATCGAAAAGCAGATTTCGCCATTCAGCCTGGTAGGGCTCGCGCGACGTTTTTGCCAGCTGGTAGGCAAGGTGCGGCCATACCAGGCTGTAGAGCAGTGCCAACAACCACGCCCAGTGTGCTGTATTCACGTAATACAAAGAAACAGCGACCGTCACAAAGCCAACGCTTACACCGAAGCATCTCGGGGCGTAGATCCGCTTGGCGAATGCCATCCCTCTGCGGTGATAGGTGCTCATAGATTCTTACCGGACATGACTTTCGAATCGGCCAGAAATCGACACCGCTTGACCGAAAGGCTGGAGTTTGAGCGTTCACTAGTGGCAAGGGAAGAGTATTTTGCCGAGGGGTGTCAAATAACTACATATTGATGAAAGGTCACTGTTTAAAAGTCAATTAAATGACAGAAACAGTGATGAAACCTGTTCAAAAATATGACGAAACATACAATCTAATACACCGTGAATAACCGGGACAGGGTGTCTGGTGTTTGCAGACACACTGCCCGGCGAGTTCAATAAGGCGACGTCACTCCGTTACAGCGCTGCCCTGTTTTTCTGCATGCTGGTCATCCATGCAACGGCAATGGACAGCAACGCGACAACAGCCGCGACATACCCTACGGCACCCAGGCCCAAATGCTCGATGGTAAGGCCTCCTATGATCGATCCCAGACCGATGCCGGCATTGGCGGCCGAGACATTCAAGGTTCCTGCCAGTGCCTGGGCCTGGGGCGCTGCTTTCATCACCCTGATCTGGCAGATCGGAAACAATGCGGTATGAGCAATGCCCCAGATCACCAGAACCATGGCCAGCAACGGCATGGAGCCTGCGGCCGGTACGCTTGCGGTCATGCCTAGTGCGAGCAGCAGCGCAAATGCCATGGTCGAGCCGAGCGGGCTGCGGTCCACATAACGTCCACCCAGGGCATTACCGATCAGGCCGACCGCGCCGAAGCCCATCAACCACCAACCCACTTGAGCCGGTTCGATGCCCGCGATGCGTTCCAGCGTGTCAGCCAAGTAGGTATAAGCACCGAACATGGCTGTGAACAGCAGGATGGACAGCAGCAGGTTGGCGAGGAAAAACGGATCCCGGAGAATTTTGGCCTGCTCGGCGAGGCCGACCTTTGCGGTAGGTTCGATACGCGGCATCGACAGCGCCAGCAACAGCGCCATCAACGCAGACAGCAGCGTCAGAGCCCAGAAGGCCCCGCGCCAGCCCACGGCATCGGCAAATACCGTACCCAGCGGGATACCGAACAGCATGGCCGCCGAGATGCCGAGGTAGACCTGCGCAACGGCTTTGCCTGCGCGCTTTGGTCCGGCCAGCAGGCTTGCCGTTTCACTGGCGGTGCCCCAGAACACCGGCAAGGCCAGTGCCGGAATGAACCGCGCCAGCGCCAGCACCCAGATATTGCTCGATACCGCTGCCAGTGCGTTGGAGGCGGCGAAGATCAGCAAAATGACGATGAACGTGCGCTTGCGGTCCAGGTGCGAGAGCATCGCCGTCAGCGGTGGGCCAAAAAGCATCACCGTAAAGGCGAATAGCGTCACCAGCAAACCGGCAGTAGAGATGGAAATTCCCAGATCGCGGGCCATTGAAGGCAACAGACCGATGATGAGAAATTCAGTGGTGACGATCACGAAGCCGGCCAGGGCCAGAATCGCGATGGACAAGCCGGCGCCGGTCGAGCTTTCGCTGCGGGCGCCGGAGGCAGTGGTTTCCAGAGAAGGCATTGTGCAGACCCATTAAAAATAAGTCCGCCAGCTTATTGCAGAAAAGAGCTTCTATCTTTGCCAAGTTTTCTCTTTATTGTGGACTGGAATTCACTAATAAGGAGGGTGTGAGTCTTCTGCCCAAGGTTCAGGCTTTGGTCAATCGATTGTCCGGCGTGTCGCAGGCGGATTGAGTCGCATCGCACCGGCTGGCCGCTCCGCAGATCATTGGCCGATGACAGTCTTGACCAGCGCGGCGTGCTCTTTCGGATTCTTTGCATTGGAGACCACGTTAAGCACGGCTGCGCGGGTACCCGATGCAGCGACGATCGACGTGCTCAGCACCTGAGCGTCGCTCATGGTCGCCGAGGTGTCCAGTTGGCGCACACCAAGACCGTTCTTCTTGACGATCTTCTTGTCACCCAGCTTTTTGAAATCCTTGTAGCCGGTACTCTGTTGGGCAAGGATGCCGGTGACCAGCCCATCAAGTACCGCGCCGTCATTGTCGTTGGCCTGCACGCCCATTGGCATCGGCGTTTCGGTAACGATCAACACACGCTTTTCAGCTGCATTGGTGTAGAGCGATCCTGTGACACCCTGAGCCTTGGCTTTTGCGTCAATCTCGGGCATTTCGCCCTTTACGTAGCCCGCAGGAATGGTGAAGGCCAGTTTGCCGCCCAGCAGCGAAGCGTTTTGCACCGCAGCGGCGGGCGCAGCGGCCTGCGGCTTGGTGGCAGCCTGAACGCTGACCATGCTCTGACATGCTGCCAGTGCGACACACACAGCCATTGCCTTGAAACCGAAAGAGCGCATGGAAATTCCTTTTTGTCTGTTAATGACGGAGGCGTTTGCGCCTCAGCCATGTGATTGACCAGGCAGGTAAAAGTGCCCATAAAAAAACGACCAGCCCGATCACTCCGGCTGGCCGTCGTTTTGCTGCGTTACGCTTATTCGGCGATCTGCAGTTTGCGCGACTCGGTGTAGACGTAGCGCACTTTTTCATACTCGAACGGCGAGTTGAGCTGGCCGTAACGGAAGCTGGTGACGTAACGGCGGTCAATGGCGCGCAATACGGTTATTTCCGGATGGTCGTTGCTGACTTCAGCCACGTTCAGGAAGTTGATCTGGTTTTCAGCCGTGTAGTCGAACAGCATGCCGCCGGTGTCACGCAGGTTCGATGGGCCGAACAATGGCAACACCAGATAAGGCCCGGACGGCACGCCGTAGAAACCCAGTGTCTGGCCGAAGTCTTCGCTCTGGCGCGGCAGGCCCATCATGGTCGCCGGGTCCCACAGACCGGCGATGCCGATGGTGGTGTTGAGCAGCAGACGGCCAGTGGTGTCCAGCGAGCGCTCGCCCTTGAACTGCAGCAGGCTGTTCAGCAGGTTGGAGACGTCACCCAGGTTGCTGAAAAAGTTGCTCACGCCGCTGCGCACGAAGCCAGGGGTGATGTAGCGGTAGCCGTCCACGACCGGCAGGAATACCCACTCATCGAAACGGTAGTTGAAGTGGTAGACCCGGCGGTTCCAGGATTCCAGCGGATCATAGACTTCCAGTGCGTTGATGGAGGCGCGCTCGAACTCACGCTGATCCAGCCCCGGGTTGAATTGCAGCGACTTCAGCGGCTGAGTGAAACCGTCGGCATCGGTCTGACGGGCCACAGTGGCCGGGTGCTGAGCCTTGTTGCTGGTATCCGCGTCAGCGGCCTGGACTGTGCCGGCACAGAGCAGAGCGGCAAGAAGTAAAAGACGTTTAGCCACGGAAAAACTCCAGCATGGCGTCGGTGTTGACGCGGTAATTAAGGTTGCCGCAATGCCCGCCGTATGGATAAACGGTCAGGCGATCTCCAAAGGTCTTGCGCAGGAAGCCGAGGTCACCCGAGCCCAGGATCACGTCGTCAGCGTTGTGCATGACGGCAATCTTGGTGTTGCTGTGCAGGTAATCCTTGAGTGCGTAGAGGCTGACCTGGTCGACCAGTTGCAGCAGGCTACCGCCGTCGGTGCGTGCGCGCCACATCGGGATGACCTGTTCGGTCAGGTAGCAATCGAAGTCGCACTGCAGGGCACGCTTGAGGAACGGCGTCAGACTGGTGCCTTCGGTGATCGGGAATTTCGGTGGCGTGATCAGACCGCGACGGTTGATCAGGTCGGAGGTGAACGCGATGTCCGCCGACGAGAAGCGGAACGAGGTACCGATCAGCATCGCCATCTGTTCATTGGTCAGGTGCTGCTTGGACTGCTGGAAGTCGAACAGCAGTGCATCGTTGAGGTCGATGTAGCCCTTCTGGCGGAAGTAGCGGGTCAGCTTGGCCAGCACCAGTTCATAGAACGTGGTGGTGTTGTTGATGCCCTTGACGTTGGTTTGCACCAGTTTGTCCAGGTTGCTGATCGACGTGTAGAGATTGACCGGCGGGTTGAGCAGCAGCACTTTCTTGAAGTTGAAGCTGCGGCGGGTTTCATCCAGCTTGCTGACGAATGCAGCATTCAGTGCGCCGAGGCTGTAACCGGTCAGGTAATAGTCGGTTACCGGCAGTTGCGCCTGCTGGGCCCGAATGGCCTGCATGACGCGATAAATGTCTTCTGCGTCGTCGGTGGAAACGCCAGGAGTCGCAAAGCGCGAGGCCGAGCTCATGAAGTCATAGCTGGTGGGCGAAGACAGCTGCACGACGTGGTAGCCCGCGCCGTAATAGAGCTTTTTCAGGAACTCATTGATGGTGCTGTTATACGGCGCGCCGGTGCCGGCGATCAGGAAGATCAGCGGGGCAGCGTGGTCCTGCTTGGCCAGGCGATAGTGCAACTTCTTCACCGCCCAGAAGTTGTCGGGCAGGGTGAACTCGCGCTCGGGATGCAGGTTCAGGGTATAGACATCCTGATCGATATCTTCATCGTCAGGCAGGTCGGGGCGCAGAGCGGGCGGTGTGGTCGCAATGGTCGCTTCAAACGGATTAGTCAGCGGGTAGCCATAGGTGGCGGAGTCGACGTTGGTTGCCAGAGCGGACGCACTTAAACACAAGCCACCTATAACGGTGGCGAGGCGCAGAAAACGGAGCATGACTAAATCCCTTGGGAAAGAAGTGCTGATGAGATACGCAGGCTATGACCAAGGTGTAGTGCCAAAGTGCCCCATCCACCGGTGAACCCTGTAAATATGACGGAACAATACACGTTCTTTGGATTTTGCAATGCAGATATACGGTTTATTTTTGTATGACTAGCGTATTTGCTGCCCCGGAGCGACGTTTGCGCTGCTGGTGATGGTGAGCAGACCATGGCCTGGAAGCGAATTTTCCGGCTTGCGGAAAGCACAAAGGAGAGCCGTAGCTCTCCTCCAATGTGGTTCACGTGCTCTTTTTATTGTTATAGGGCGGCCTGTTATTGTTGTTGGCGACCAGTCCCTTTACAGCGTTGTTGTGCGACCCCATCCGGGGTCAAGAGCAAACGTATTTTTTTGAGCGCTGATTCGCTTTAATCACCTGTCTGCACAACGGGGTGATCCCACCGGTTCTGGAGCTACCTGACGGTAGTTTTATTGTTCTCGGTCCGGTCGCGAGGCCTTTCATTGAAAGGTCCCTGTAAAGCTGATCCACTCCAAAAAAATCTGTTAGCTGCGCCTCTGTCCGTTTTGTTCTTGTTGTGTCAGAGCCGTTACGTCTTGTTTTTATTGGTTTGCCGCATCATTTGTTGTTTTTGTTGTACCAGAGACATAGCAGGACCCGTGCCAGTTTTTAAAATACCTTTTGAATCAGTGGTTTATGGATTCTGATGATTATCGGGGGGTGATAGAGCCGGAAAAAATGTTTCCGTGTTACCCGTTCGCAGTGGTGATCGTAAAGCTGCGGTAACACATCGTGTTCCCTTCGTAGCATGGGCCAGAGTGGTGCGCTGCAGGTCTTCGCCGTCTATACGACGATGGTATGGAGAAGGCGGCTCCCCCTTGGGCATAAAGATGGACCCCCTGTCGTTGATTGCCTGATCACGGCGTTTTTCGCTGTGCGTTGTCGTGGATGGTTCGTTGTTGTCGTTTCCCATTGCCCCAGTGTCGCAGACAGAGCATGCCTGCCTGTCCGTCAGGTCGATGATCAGGGTGGCGTTGCGGTGCGTTTGATTGCGCGTGGCAGCGATAAAAACGTGCAAGGCGCCGCGTGCCCCAAGGTCGGGCGCGGGGGCGGTCTGGAGAACAACGTTAACCATGCCCCGACAACCGTCGGTGCAGACTTCCGGGGAAGCGACAATGATGATGCGAAAAATACTGGGGGCGGGTGCCGCTCTGGTACTTGCGGTCAGCTCCACGCTGGCGATTGCCGAAACCAAGACCCTGACCATTGGCTATGTGGAAGGCTGGTCCGACAGTGTCGCCACCACCTTCGTGGCCTCCGAAGTGATCAAGCAAAAGCTTGGTTATGACGTCAAGTTGCAGTCTGTCGCCGCGGGGATCATGTGGCAGGCGGTGGCAACCGACAAGCTGGACCTGATGCTGTCTGCGTGGCTTCCGGGCACACATGGCGAGTACTACGCCAAGTACAAGGATCAGGTCGTCAACTACGGCCCCAACTTCAAGGACGCCAAGATTGGCCTGATCGTGCCTGAATACGTGAAGGCCAAAACCATCGAAGACCTGAAGACCGATGCTTCCTTCAACAAGAAGATCACCGGGATCGATGCGGGCTCGGGCGTGATGCTCAAGACCGATCAGGCCATCAAGGACTACGGTCTGGACGGCTATAAGCTGCAGGCGAGCTCTGGCGCAGGCATGATCGCCGAGCTGACCCGCGCGGAGAAGGCGAAGAAATCCATCGTCGTCACCGGTTGGGTGCCGCACTGGATGTTCGCCAAGTGGAAACTGCGTTTCCTGGACGACCCGAAAGGTGTCTACGGTGAGGCTGAAACCGTCGACAACGTTGGCAGCCTGGGGCTGGAGAAAAAAGCCCCTGAAGTGGTGGCCTTCCTGAAAAAATTCCAGTGGGCTTCCAAGGATGAAATCGGTGAGGTGATGCTGGCAATTCAGGACGGTGCCAAACCTGAAGCTGCAGCGAAGGACTGGGTCGCCAAGCACCCGGACCGCGTTGCTGCATGGACTGCCAAATAGTCCCAGGTGTCTGAACAGCACTTCTCAAGGCCGTCTGGTGTTATCGCCAGACGGCCTTTTGTTTTTCTGCCCCGGAGTATTTTCCGTGCGGCCGACTGCCGGCGGGTCCAGGCCGTGCGAGAAGAGGTATCTACAGCTAATGTCGTTCTAATACTAAGGTCGTCTGG
Organism: Pseudomonas congelans; assembly: GCF_900103225.1. Taxonomy (GTDB): domain Bacteria; phylum Pseudomonadota; class Gammaproteobacteria; order Pseudomonadales; family Pseudomonadaceae; genus Aquipseudomonas; species Aquipseudomonas congelans. The sequence goes on from NZ_FNJH01000003.1 coordinate 142,576, forward strand.
AGTGCGCGCCGGACCCGACTAAAGTGCGTTACGTGACATCTCATCTGTGCTGCGAGGACAAAAACAATGAACGACAGCATTTACCTCTCGATTCAAAACAGCCCCCGTTTCAAGGAGCTGGTCTCCAAAAGAGAGCGTTTCGCCTGGATTCTCTCGGCGATCATGCTTGGCCTGTATGCGGCCTTTATTCTTTTGATTGCTTACGGACCCCATATTCTGGGGGCCAAACTAAGTCCTACTTCAACCATTACCTGGGGAATGCCAATAGGCGTAGGGCTGATCCTTTCCGCGTTCATATTGACCGCCATCTATGTTCGCCGTGCCAACGGTGAATTCGATGACCTGAACAACGCGATCCTGAAGGAGGCTCAGCAATGATCCGGCGCCTATCAGCAGTACTTGGCCTGACCGCCTTCGCGCCGACCCTCTGGGCGGCAGACGCGTTGACTGGCGCAGTGCAGAAGCAACCCCTGAACGTCGCCGCGATTGTCATGTTCGTGGTCTTCGTAGCCTTCACGCTGTACATCACCTACTGGGCGTCGAAAAAGAACAAGACCGCGTCGGACTACTACTCGGCAGGCGGCAAGATCACCGGTTTCCAGAACGGTCTGGCGATTGCCGGTGACTACATGTCGGCAGCGTCCTTTCTGGGGATTTCCGCGCTGGTCTACACCTCCGGCTACGATGGCCTGATCTACTCGATCGGCTTCCTGGTGGGCTGGCCGATCATCCTGTTCCTGATCGCAGAACGCCTGCGCAACCTGGGTAAATACACCTTTGCCGACGTGGCCTCATACCGCCTCAAGCAAAAGGAAATTCGTACCCTGTCTGCCTGCGGCTCGCTGGTGGTGGTGGCGTTTTACCTGATTGCGCAGATGGTCGGTGCCGGCAAGCTGATCCAGTTGCTGTTCGGTCTGGACTACGCCGTTGCGGTGGTGCTGGTCGGTATCCTGATGTGCCTCTATGTGCTGTTCGGCGGCATGCTCGCCACCACCTGGGTGCAGATCATCAAGGCGGTGATGTTGCTGTCCGGTGCGTCGTTCATGGCACTGATGGTCATGAAGCACGTCAACTTCGACTTCAACATGCTGTTCTCCGAGGCGATCAAGGTTCATCCCAAAGGTGAAGCGATCATGAGCCCTGGCGGGCTGGTGAAAGACCCGATCTCGGCGTTCTCGCTGGGTCTGGCCCTGATGTTCGGTACTGCGGGCCTGCCCCACATCCTGATGCGCTTCTTCACCGTGAGCGATGCCAAGGAAGCCCGCAAGTCGGTGCTCTACGCAACCGGCTTTATCGGTTACTTCTACATCCTGACCTTCATCATCGGTTTTGGCGCGATCCTGTTGGTCAGCACCAATACGGCGTTCAAGGATGCAGCAGGCGCTCTGCTGGGCGGTAACAACATGGCGGCGATTCACCTGGCCGATGCGGTCGGTGGCAGTCTGTTCCTTGGCTTTATCTCGGCAGTAGCCTTCGCCACCATTCTGGCAGTGGTTGCCGGTCTGACCCTGGCGGGTGCTTCGGCGGTTTCCCACGACTTGTACGCCAGCGTCATCAAGGCAGGCAAAGCCAACGAGAAGGACGAGATCCGTATCTCGAAAATCACCACCATCGCCCTGGCGGTCGTGGCGATCTTTCTGGGTATTGCCTTTGAAAGCCAGAACATCGCGTTCATGGTGGGCCTGGCGTTCTCGGTCGCGGCAAGCTGCAACTTCCCGATTCTGCTGCTTTCCATGTACTGGAAAAACCTGACCACCCGTGGCGCCATGATTGGCGGCTGGATGGGCCTGATCAGCGCAGTGGTGCTGATGGTGCTGGGTCCGACCATCTGGGTGCAGATCCTGCATCATGAGAAAGCCATTTTCCCTTACGAATACCCGGCGCTGTTTTCCATCGCCATCGCCTTCGTAGGTATCTGGTTCTTCTCCATCACCGACAAGTCGAAAGCGGCGGAGGGCGAGCGTGCTCTGTTCTACCCGCAATTCGTGCGGTCGCAGACCGGCCTGGGTGCCAGCGGTGCAGTTTCGCACTAAGGCATGGTTGTTATGAACTAAGCAGCCTGCGGGCTGCTTTTTCATGGGCAATAAAAAACCCCGCTTGAAAAAGCGGGGTTTTTTACTGGCTACATGCTCTGCTGCGTTAAGCAGCAGGTCATATCTTGCCGAGCAACACCAGAATCAGCAGGATCACCAGGATCGTACCGATGATGCCCGACGGACCGTAGCCCCAGCTGCGCGAGTGCGGGAATACTGGCAGACCGCCAACTAGCAGCAGAATCAGAACGATGATAAGAATAGTGCCGATGCCCATGGTGAGTTCCCTCTTTCATTAGTGTCAATTAACAGATGCAGTTGAAACGTCACACCAGACGGTATGAAGTTGGCCTGCTTGACTCATCCGACTGTAGGCGTTGAAAAAAGGTTCGATCTATTTTAAATAATTTATTACAAATTTGAAAATCATTGAAAATCAGGGGTTTGTCGTATTTTTGTCCGACAATAACTCGGTCTTTTTTGAATTTTTACGTCTGAATCGATCTTAAAAACAATTGAACTAAAAGCCCTGAAAAGTCTCGCCGCTATTTGCACTTTCCACCTGATGCAGGGGCCACAAGAGGACGCGAGGATGGTTTATCGAATGGCGGCGGATGCCGTGGTCGTGTTTCATCTGTTGTTCATTGTGTTCGTCCTGTTCGGCGGACTGCTGGTATTGAGAAAGCCGTGGCTGGCGTTACTGCACGTTCCAGCGGCGGCCTGGGGGATTGCGGTCGAGTTTCTGCACCTGTATTGCCCGCTGACACCGCTGGAAAATACCCTGCGCAGCAACGCCGGGGGGCAGGGCTATACCGGGGGCTTCGTTGAGCATTATCTGATCCCGCTGATTTACCCGGCCGGGCTTACCCCTGGCCTACAGCTTTGGCTGGGCGGTATCGTCGTGCTGCTCAATGTGTCGGTGTATGGCCTGTTGCTGGTGCGTTATGTAGTCAGAGCCAGGCGTCCATAGGGCTGCGGTTTGTTCCAGGCATTCAGCGTCTTGATGGTGGGGTTGTGGCGCTTCTACTGTGATTACACTCAGGCAACTCCTGCACATCACAAGGCTCTCGGCTATGCAAAACCGCATCATGATTACTGGCGCCGGCTCAGGTCTGGGTCGTGAAATTGCACTGCGCTGGGCGCGCGAAGGGTGGCGGCTGGCACTGTCGGACATCAACGATGCCGGTTTGCAGGAGACCCTTGCACTGGTACGCGAGGCGGGTGGTGACGGCTTTGTGCAGCGTTGTGATGTTCGCGATTACAGCCAGCTCACCGCATTTGCCCAGGCGTGCGAACAACGCTTTGGCGGCATCGACGTCATCGTCAACAATGCGGGCGTGGCCTCCGGTGGCTTCTTCAACGAATTGTCGCTGGAGGACTGGGACTGGCAGATCGCGATCAACCTGATGGGGGTGGTCAAGGGCTGCAAGGCGTTCCTGCCGATGCTGCTGGCCAGCAAGGGCAGGATCATCAACATCGCCTCTATGGCAGCGCTGATGCAGGCGCCGGCGATGAGCAATTACAACGTTGCCAAGGCCGGGGTCGTAGCGCTTTCCGAGAGCCTGCTGGTCGAACTGCATGATCAGGGGGTTGGCGTTCATGTGGTCTGCCCGTCGTTCTTTCAGACCAACCTGCTGGATTCCTTTCGCGGCCCCACACCCGCGATGAAAGCGCAGATCGGCAGGTTGCTGGAGAAGTCGCCCATCACCGCCGGGGATATCGCCGATTACATCTTCAGGCAGGTTGGCGAAGGCGAATTCATGATCCTGCCCCACGAAGAAGGCCGTATGGCCTGGGAGATGAAACGCAAGCAGCCGCAGGCGATGTATGACGAAATGACCGTCATGTGCGCCAAGATGCGCGCCAAGGCGCAGAAGGGGCATGCCTGACTAACCCGGACGCTCTGCGTCCTCTTGCGACGCAGAGCGCGCGACCTGCATTCCAGCGCTGGAGCGTGAGGAACGATAACCTCGACTATCGTGCGACGCTCCGCGTCGGCATGCCGTTCCTGACGCTCTGCGTCCTCTTGGGTGGCGCGACGTTGCGTGTTCAAGGTTATCAAGGTCATGAACGTACTGTTTTCTGATAGGGTTGCGCGCATCTTGCAGCCCTGTCCCGAGAACCTTTCATGCTCAATTACCTGTGGTTCTTCCTCGCCGCCCTGTTCGAGATATTCGGTTGCTATTCCTTCTGGCTATGGCTACGCCAGGGCAAGAGCGCGTTGTGGGTGATTCCTGCGCTTGTCAGCCTGACAGTGTTTGCACTGTTGCTGACACGTGTGGAGGCGGCTTACGCGGGCCGAGCCTATGCGGCATATGGCGGGATCTACATTGTCGCGTCGATTGCCTGGCTGGGGCTGGTCGAGCGGGTCAGGCCGCTGGGTACGGACTGGCTGGGTCTGGCTTTCTGCGTCATCGGTGCGACCATCATTCTGCTGGGGCCGCGTTGGTCCGCCGCTTGATTAACCACAACTGTCAACGACATTTCCCACGGATCTGGCTGGAAAGTAAGACGTTTCCTTCAGTCCTTTCCGATGCTGTTGCAGGACGTTACTGATTTGCCATCAGCGCATTGAAGCGCTCTGCCTGCCGATGCACCCTGCCTCTTTTGCGCAACGCAAGGGTGGGAAAAATGCTGGTACTGACGCGGGAAATTGGCGAAACGTTTTCCATCGGTGATGACATCACCGTGCAGATTCTGGGGATCAACGGCAATCAGGTCAGGCTCGGGATCAATGCCCCGAAAGACATCAAGGTTCACCGCGCCGAGGTCTACAAGCGAATTGCCAGGACGCTTGCGCAACAGGCAACAACGCCGCTTCAGTGAGCGGCGTTGTCAGCGGGCGATATTTTCGCTAAATGACCTGACTCGCCCTGTCGAAGGCCCGACTCAGGCGCTGAAGGGGTTATTCGAAAAACTCCTTGGGCACGTCGTGCTTGAGCATCAGTTGGCACTGCTGGCTCTCAAGGTCGAAAAAGATCACCGCCTGGCCCTTGGTCAGCGCATGGCGCACGCGCAATACCCGGGTTTGCAGAGGCGTTTCGTCGCCATTATCGGTCCCCTCACGGGTGACGAAATCCTCGATCAGGCGAGTGAGGGTGTCAGGTTCCAGTTGGTCGTAGGGGATCAGCATGGCGGTTCTCGTGTCGATGAGCGGCGATGATAGAACTGCGGTGCCACGCACCGCAATTCACAGGGCCTCAACTCTCTTCGCGATTCTGCCCGATCAGGCTGTCGACGGGTGGCACGCGGGTATCGGATTCCATCTGCGCGTCATGCTCGATCTGATGGCTGAAGCGCTCCAGCGAGCTCTGCGCAGGTTTGGCATCGCTGGCGAATACCGGTGGACTGAGGATGTAGGCCCCCAGCAATTTGCTCAGCGCTGCCAGACTGTCGATGTGCGTGCGCTCGTAGCCGTGCGTCGCGTCACAGCCGAAGGCCAGTAGGGCGGTGCGGATGTCATGCCCCGAGGTAACCGCCGAGTGCGCATCACTGTAGTAATAGCGGAACAGGTCACGACGTACCGGAAGCTCGTTGTCCACGCCCAGCCGCAGCAGATGGCGGGACAAGTGGTAGTCGTAAGGACCGCCCGAGTCCTGCATGGCCACGCTGACGGCGTGCTCGCTGGAGTGTTGACCCGGGGCAACCGGCGCAATGTCGATGCCGACGAACTCGCTCACGTCCCAAGGCAGCACACCGGCTGCGCCCGTACCGGTTTCTTCGGTGATGGTGAACAGTGGGTGGCAGTCGATCAATGGCTCGGCACCGCTTTCGACAATAGACTTCAGGGCGGCGAGCAGTGCTGCCACACCAGCCTTGTCATCCAGGTGACGGGCACTGATGTGTCCGCTCTCGGTGAACTCCGGCAGCGGGTCGAAGGCCACGAAGTCACCGATGCCGATACCCAGCGACTCGCAGTCGGCGCGGGTGGTGCAATAGGCATCCAGACGCAGCTCGACGTGGTCCCAACTGATCGGCATTTCGTCCACGGCGGTGTTGAACGCGTGACCGGAAGCCATCAGCGGCAGAACGCTGCCACGGATCACGCCGGTGTCGGTGAACACGCTGACCCGGCTGCCTTCGGCAAAGCGGCTCGACCAGCAGCCGACCGCAGCCAGCGCCAGGCGGCCGTTGTCTTTGACTTCCCGAACGCTGGCACCGATGGTGTCCAGGTGCGCCGATACGGCACGGTCGGGGCTGTTCTGCTTGCCCTTCAGCGTGGCGCGGATCGTGCCGCGGCGGGTCAGTTCGAACGGGATACCGAGCTCTTCGAGTCGCTCGGCCACGTAACGCACAATAGTGTCGGTAAAGCCGGTAGGGCTTGGGATCGCGAGCATTTCCAACAGAACTTTCTGCAGGTATTTCAGATCCGGATCGGGGATATTTGCAGGGGTCATGAATGCTCCTTATGGAACAGTTGCAAGCCACAGGCTGCAAAGGCGGATGCGCCGTTTGCAGCCCGTGTCCGCAGCTGCGATCAGATATGCACAGGCAGGCTGTGCGGAAACAACAGATCGACGAAACGTTCGGCGGTGGGTTGTGGTTCGTGATTGGCAAGACCTACGCGCTCATTGGCTTCAATGAATACGTACTCAGGCTGATCGGCGGCCGGCACCATCAGGTCCAGGCCGACGACAGGGATGTCCAGCGCCCGCGCGGCACGCACTGCGGCGTCGCTGAGCACCGGATGCAGAATGGCCGTGACATCCTCCAGGCAGCCGCCGGTGTGCAGATTGGCGGCACGGCGCACGGCCAGGCGTTGATCCATCGGCAGAATATCGGCGTAGTCAAAACCGGCCTCGCGCACAGTGCGCTCGGTTTCCTGATCCATCGGAATACGGCTTTCGCCGTCCGTTGCCGCAGCACGGCGTCGGCTTTGAGCTTCGATCAACTGTTTGATGGTGTGGCGACCATCACCAATGATTTCGGCCGGGCGACGTATCGCCGCCGCCACGACCTGAAAGCCGATGACCACGATGCGCAGGTCCAGACCTTCGTGAAAGCTTTCCAGGATCACGCGAGTGTCGAACTGGCGGGCCTGTTCGATGGCGCTCTGCACGTCTTCGATAGTACGCAGATCAACCGCGACGCCCTGGCCTTGTTCACCGTCCAGCGGCTTGACCACAACTTGCCCGTGCTCTTCGAGAAACGCCAGATTATCGTCCGCATTGCCCGCCCGTTGCTGTGCGGGCAAGTGCAGACCGGCAGCCTTCAAGGCGCGGTGGGTCAGGCTTTTGTCCTGGCACAGGGTCATGCTCACCGCGCTGGTCAGATCGCTCAACGACTCGCGACAGCGGATGCGACGGCCGCCGTAGCTGAGAGTAAACAGCCCGGCATCCGCATCATCCACCTGCACGTCAATGCCGCGCCGATGGGCTTCCTCGACAATGATCCTCGCGTACGGATTGAAGTCCGCTTGTGGGCCAGGGCCGAGAAACAATGATTCGTTGATGCCGTTCTTGCGCTTGATGGCGAAGGTCGGCAGGTTGCGGAAATTCAACTTGGCATACAGCGCCTTGGCCTGATCGTTGTCATGCAGCACCGACAGGTCGAGGTAGCTCAGGCCGCGACTCATGAAATGCTCGATCAGATGCCGCACCAGCACCTCGCCCACACCTGGTCGTGTGCATTGCGGGTCGACCGCCAGGCACCAAAGGCTGCTGCCTTTTTCAGGGTCGTTGAAGGCCTTCTGATGATCGAGCCCCATGACGCTGCCGATGATGGTGTTGCTGCTCTCGTCCTCGGCCACCCAATACACCGGGCCACCTTCGTGGCGTGGGGTCAGCAGCTCATGGTCGATGGGCAACATTCCGCGCGCCAGATACAGGTTATTGATGGCCTGCCAGTCGTTTTCATTGTGCGCGCGACGGATACGGTAGCCGCGAAACACACGATGCGCCGGGCGGTAATCGCTGAACCATAGACGCAGCGTGTCCGACGGGTCGAGAAACAACTGCTGCGGCGACTGCGCCAAGACCTGTTGCGGGGCTGCCACATAAAGGGCGATGTCGCGCTCGCCGGGTTTTTCGTTGAGCAGGTCCTGAGCCAGCGCGGCCGGATCAGGGTAGGTGTGACCGATCAGCAAGCGTCCCCAGCCACAGTGCAGGGCCAGAGGGTCTGCATCTATCTGGCTGCCGTCTTCAGCGAGTCGTGCCTGCAGACGTTCGTACGAGGGCGACTGGCCGCGCAACAGGCGCTGGCTATAAGTCGTCGCGTTCTGTTTCATCAATCACAGTCCTTGTTCGCTGAGCCACAGGTTCAGCGCTGCCAGTTGCCACAGCTTGGAGCCGCGCAATGGCGTGAGCTGGCCCTCGGGGTTGGTCAGCAACTTGTCGACCATGGCAGGGTTGAACAGACCGCGGTCCTGACTGGAATCGGTCAGCAGTTCGCGCACCCAGTTAAGCGTATCGCCCTGCAAGTGTTTGAGGCCAGGCACCGGGAAGTAGCCCTTTTTGCGGTCAATCACTTCCGAGGGAATGACCATGCGCGCGGCTTCTTTCAGCACCTGCTTGCCACCGTCGGGCAGCTTGAATTTACCCGGGATGCGAGCCGACAGTTCGACCAGGCGATAGTCAAGGAACGGTGTGCGCGCTTCCAGGCCCCAGGCCATGGTCATGTTGTCGACACGCTTGACCGGGTCATCGACCAGCATCACGGTGCTGTCCAGACGCAGTGCCTTGTCAACCGCAGCGCTGGCGCCTGGCTGGGCAAAGTGATCACGAACGAAATCACCGGCTGCATCGTTGGCGGTGCGCCATTTCGGCTGCACGGTTTCGGCGTATTCCGCGTAACTGCGGTCCACGAATGCGTCGCGGTAGGCCGCAACCGGATCGCTCGCGCCGTCGACTTGTGGGTACCAGTGGTAACCGGCGAACAATTCGTCGGCACCTTGGCCGCTCTGTACCACCTTGCAGTGCTTGGATACTTCACGCGACAGCAGGTAGAAGGCGATGCAGTCGTGGCTGACCATCGGTTCACTCATGGCGCGGAACGCCGCAGGCAACTGCTCGATGATCTCGCTTTCCTGAATACGCAGCTGGTGATGGCGCGTGCCGTAATGCTTGGCGATCAGATCGGAGTACTGAAATTCGTCGCCGCGCTCGCCGCCGGCATCCTGAAAACCGATAGAGAAGGTCGACAGGTCCTCGACGCCCACTTCACGCAACAGACCCACCAGCATGCTTGAGTCGACGCCGCCGGATAGCAGCACACCGACGTCCACCGCAGCACGCTGACGGATCGCTACTGCTTCACGCGTGCTGTCCAGTACGCGGTCGCGCCAGTCTTCGAGGGTGAGGTTTTTCTCGTCTTCGTGGGGGCCGTAGGGCAGTGTCCACCAGACTTTCTGCTCGACCTTGCCGCTTGCGTCGATACGCATCCAGCTGGCCGGCGGAAGTTTTTCGACGCCTGCGAGCAAGGTGCGCGGCGCAGGCACCACAGCGTGGAAGTTGAGGTAATGGTTGAGCGCCACCGGATCAAGCATCCCGCTGATGTCACCACCCTTGAGCAGGGCAGGCAGCGAGGACGCGAAGCGCAGGCGCTTGTCGGTTTTCGACAGGTACAACGGCTTGACGCCGAGGCGGTCACGGGCGATGAACAGCTGCTTGCTGTCACGTTCCCAGATGGCAAAGGCGAACATGCCATTGAGCTTGGGCAGCATGTCTGCGCCCCAGGCGTGGTAGCCCTTGAGCAACACTTCGGTGTCACCGCCGGAATGGAACTGATAGCCAAGGCTTTCCAACTCGGCACGCAATTCAGGGAAGTTGTAGATCGCACCGTTGAAGGCCATGGACAGGCCCAGGTTGCTGTCGATCATCGGCTGCGCCGAGCCGTCCGACAGGTCCATGATTTTCAGGCGACGATGACCAAGGGCAACCGGCCCCTGGCTGTGAAACCCCCACGCATCCGGGCCGCGAGGCGCCAGCTCATGGGTAATGCGTTCAACAGCGGCTAGGTCCGCTGGTTGATGGTCGAAACGTAATTCACCTGCTAATCCGCACATAAGTCCTTACCGGGTTTCCGTTGGGGAGGTGACTGAGAAAGTGCAGTCACCCAGAAACTGACCCAGTGAGGGCATGGTAGTTTTAGATCAAAAAGTTATAAGCGTTTGTTTTCAGCTGGTCTGACTGCATTGGCTGGCCGCTCTGTCGAGATGGGCGAGCACGATCTCTTCTTCGCGAAATAAGTTGTGATGGAATAAAAAAGATAACTCTGGGTGCCTTTTTTAAGTTGTTTTAACATGCGCCCAGGGTTATATTTTTTCACGTCGAATCACTGGAGGTGGGGGTGCAAAGCAGGCAATTGATAAAGGAGCTTGAAGCTGATGGATGGGTTCTTGATCGTGTTTCGGGCAGTCACCCTATGTTCAAGCATCCTGAAAAACTTCAGACAGTCCCCGTGCCGCATCCCAAGAAAGACTTGCCATTCGGAACGGTGCGGGCCATCAAAAAGCTAGCCGGGCTGGTTTAGTCCAGTTTTGCCCTGACACCCTGTTGGAGAAAGAAAATGAAATACCCAATGTGCATAGAATGGGGAAACGACACCACTGCGTTTGGTATCCAGATTCCCGATATTCCCGGTGCCGTAACGGCTGGCGATACGTTCGAGGAAGCGCACGCTGCGGCGGTTGAGATTGCTCATATCATGCTGCAGGAGATAGCAGCCAGCGGTGGAACCATACCCAAGGCCGGAAACGTTGCCGAGCACGCCAGGAATCCCGATTTCGCAGGGATGGGCTGGGGAATGATCGAGATTGACGTAACGCCTTATCTCGGCAAGACGGAGAAGGTCAACGTCACACTGCCTGGTTTCGTGATCAGGCAGATCGATCGCTATGTGCGGGATCACAGCATCAAGAGCCGCTCGACCTTTCTGGCCGACGCGGCGCTGGAAAAACTGGGTCGAGCATGACTGCCAATCGCAGCGCTCAATACCCGGTCATCTCCAGATACCCCACACCTTCCTGACTTCCGCTGAACCTCACCGGCCCCTCCCAGTAGGGAATACTCACGCCCATCCAGGCGGCGGGGTTCAGCGCTTCGGTGGTGATGTCCAGGTTTCTGTCGGGGACCCTGACTCTCCAGCGGGTGGGCACTTTATGCTCCCCGATCAAGGTTTCCTTCAATGGCTCCAGACTGATTTCGTTGGCGTGCAGCATCCGGGTGCTGCCGTCGGCGCTGATCCAGTTACCGGTCAGGTAGGGGGCGCCGTTCTTGTGACGGATGCGATACAGCATCAGGCGATCGCCGTCTGCCAGTTGCAGCGAAAACCAGTCCCAGCCGCTCTGGTTGGCGGTCAGTGGCTGACTGCTCCATTCCCTGTCCAGCCAGGCGTTGCCGGTAACCTGATAGGTCTTGCCCTGTATTTCCACGCTGCCTTTGGCGTCGAAGAAGGGCTGGCTGTAATAGTACGACGCCTGGCCCGCCTCCGATTTCTGGCTGTAGCCCTGTTCGCCCTGCAGCACCAGCGGTTTGCTGGATGTCAGGCTCAGGTCGTAGCGAAAATCCTTGCCGCTGGCCTTTAACTGCATGGCAGTCAGCGGATCAGCGCTGCGAACATTGCTGGTAAATGCCCAGTCATCAATCCATGCCGAGAAGGGGGCCAGGGTCACGTCGGCCTGACCGATACCGCCGCGTGCGTAACGCTCTGCTACATAGTGGCCGCTGCTCGTCGTTGCCGCCGCATGGCCCAGCCAGATCGTGCCGTCATTCCAGCCGCTGCCGGTATGTTGACCGGGGCGCAGGGCATTGCGAAACAACGTCCACTGCACGCCGAACTGCTGGCCTGCGTCATCCTTGAGGGTGGCGGTGATGTACCACCACTCGATACGAAAGCCGGGATGCTGGCCGTGGTCTTGCGGGAATGAAAAGACCTTGCCCGGCGTCACCTGCGCGTAACTGTCGGCGGTATTGCCCAGTCCGGCGAATCCGCTTTCAGGTTGTGGTTTGTCGTCGCAGGCAGCGAGCAGCCCGGCGAGGACCAGCGGCATCAGCCATTTACTGTTCATTGGCGAATGTCCTGAGTAGATCCGCTGGACGGCTGCGGTACAGCTTCAGCAGCGGCCAGGCCGAGGCCAGCAAAGTCGCCAGCATCGCCAGCGCCATCAATTGCAGCAGTTGCAGCGGGAACACCTGCAGCGGCAGACGCCAGCCAAAGGCTCGAACGTTGATCACTGCATCCAGGCACCAGGCCAGCAGCAGCCCGAGTGGCAGCGCTAGCACCAGTGTCAGGACCGCCAGCAGCCAGGTCTGCCCCAGGTTGAGCAGCATCAGTTGCCGTCGCGTGACGCCCAGCGCCCACAACGGGGCGAGCTGCCCGAGGCGGCTCTGGCTTTGAGTCAGCAGGCTGATGAACAGCGCCACGCCAGCGACGCCCAGTGTCAGGCTGTTGAGTGCGGCAGTGGCGGCAAACGTACGTTCAAAAACCTGGCTCGACCAACCCTTGAGCTGGCTCTGATCGATGATGTGATTATCGTCCAGCTTGAAACGCGCTTGCAGCCGGGTGACCAGCGACGGGATTGCCGCCTGATCGACCCTCAGGTTGAAACGCACCGGCACCGATTGCGGCCAGTGAGCGAGCAGGTGTCGGGAGTTGACCAGCAAATGGCCCTTGGGATTGCCATAGTCGGCGTAGATCCCGACGATGCGCGGGGTCCACTTGCCATTGGGTACCGGGATGTTCAGCGTGTCTTGCAACCCCAGTTGGAGGCGGCGTGCCAATTGTTCGCTGAGCATCACCGTGTCTTCATCGCGCAAAACATTCCACGGATCACCGGCGACCGATTCCAGCAACGCCCAGTGCTGGCGATAGGTGCTGTGATCGATCACGCCAAACAGGTCCGCAGGCCAGCCCTGGACTTGCACCGGCACCTGCCAGTTGGGCAGCACGGCGCCGACATCCTGTTGCTGGCTCAGCCAGGTGTTCAGCGGCGCTGCCTGCTCCGGGTTCTGCGGGCTGACATACAATTCGGCGGTCAGGCGTTGCTCCAGCCAACTGTTGAAGGTCTGGCGAAAACCCGAGGTCATGCTGCCTGCGCCGATGTTCGCGGCCATCGCCAGCAACAGGGCCATCAGCGCCAGGCTCAGGGCGGGCAACTGCTGACGACAGTCCGCCAGAAACCATTGCCCGAGCACCGAGCGGCTGCGCTTCAACAGACCGCCAAGCATGGCGTTCAGCAAAACCGGCAGGGCCAGCGCGGCACTGAGCAGCAGGGCGGACATCATCACGAACCCCAGCATCAGACTGGTGCCGAACAACAGCGCACTCACGCCAACCACCGTGCCCAGCACGGCCACCCACGCCTGACGCTGCAACCATCGCGCATGAGCTTGCTGCCATGCCTGGGCATCGGCCAGTGCCAGCAACGGCAAACGCGCAGCCCGCAACAGGCTATTGGCACCGGCCAGCAATGCGCCAAGCAGACTCAGGCCGATACCGCTCAGCCACCACCAGAGACTGAGGTTCAACTGGCCGGCGACTTCCGCGCCATACAAGCCGCGCAAGCTGGCCGCGACATCCGGCAATAACAGGCTGGCCAGCAGATAACCGCTGAGCACACCAAAAATACCGCCCAACAGAGCCAGTGCGCCCAGCTCTACGCCCAGCGCAGCGATCAACAGACGTGCGCTGACGCCACAGGCACGCAGGTTGCGCAGCAGGCCGCGACGCTGTTCGAGGGCCAGGCCAATTGCGGCGTGGACAATGAACAGGCCGACGATGAAAGACAGCACCCCCAGGGCGTTCAGATTCAGGTGGAAGCTTTCGGTCAGGCGCTCCAGATTGTTTTCTTCGCCGCTTTTCTTGATCACCAGCAGGTCATTCAGATCTGCCGGTAGCGCAGGGTTCTGCCGGGCAAAATCCTTGGCCAGCAACAGTGCGGACAATTGCCCCGGCTGACCCAGCAACGGTTGCGCAAAGCCTATGTCAGTGAGCAAAACGCCGGGCGCCATGTCGGGTTTGGCGTGCAGGGGGGGCAACGGTACGCCGGTTTCGGTCAGTGGCTGCTGGCCTTCCTTGAGCCCCAGTGCTTGCAGGGTCTGCGGCGCAACCCAGGTCATGCCCGGTGGTGTGAGGAAGTCCACGACCTGTTCGGCGTTCAGCGTCTGCCCGGCGAGTGCCGAGCCGGTCGGCAAGGTCACTGGCTCGATACCCATCAGTTGCAGGCGACGGTCTTCAAGCCCTTGAAGCACGATGCGCCCTTGCAGCATGGGCGACACGGGCCAGCCTTCGCGGCGCAGCTCGATAAACAATGCCTGCGGGAACAGCCCGCCGCTGCTGGCTGTGATACGGGTCTGTGGCTCGCCGCCAATCAACTGGCTGGCGCGCTGGTAGCTTTCCCGCGCCTGACTATTGAGCGCCTGTACACCGGTGAGCAGCGCGGTGGCCAGCCACAAGCCTGTCAGCACACTGAAAAACTGCACCGGATGACGGCGCCAATGGCTCAGCAGGGCGCGCAGCGTCCAATAGAAAACCCGCATCAGCGTTCGCCTTCGTCAGCCAGACGCCCCAGATGCAGCACCACTTTGCGCGATAGCCGCTGCGCGACGCGCGGGCTGTGGGTGACCATCAGCAGACTGGTGGGGCTGTCGGCGAGGATATCCAGCAGCAGTTGCAGCACCTCGTCGCTGGTGGCTTCGTCGAGATTGCCGGTGGGTTCGTCGGCCAGCAGCAGGCCGGGTCGGGAGGCGAGGGCGCGGCCTATCGCTACACGTTGCTGCTGTCCGCCAGAGAGTTGTTCGGGATAGCGATCCAGCAGCGCGGCCAGGCCCAGTCGCTCGATCAAGTGCGCCTGCCAGGCTGCATCAACGCGCCCGGCCAGCCGGGCCTGAAACGCCAGGTTGTCGGCTATTTTCAGGCTGCCGATCAGGTTGAACTGCTGAAACACCAGGCCGATCTCGGTACGCCGCCAGTTAGCCAGCTGGCTTTCGTTCATCAGGTCCAGACGCTGGCCTGCGACTTCGATGCTGCCGTCGTCGACCTGATCGAGGCCTGCCACCAGATGCAGCAAGGTGCTCTTGCCACTGCCGGACTCACCCATCAACGCCAGGCTTTCGCCCTGTGCCAGATGCAGATCGACACCACGCAAGACATCCAGCGGTCCCTGTGCCGTGGTGTAGCGCTTGAATACGTTTCGCACTTGCAGCATGAGCAGCCCAATTGTTCTGACAGACGTTCAAGAGTAGCGCCTGAGCGTGCTCGTAGGAA
This sequence comes from Pseudomonas congelans, assembly GCF_900103225.1. GTDB lineage: Bacteria > Pseudomonadota > Gammaproteobacteria > Pseudomonadales > Pseudomonadaceae > Aquipseudomonas > Aquipseudomonas congelans. The sequence goes on from NZ_FNJH01000003.1 coordinate 157,812, forward strand.
ATACCGTGCGACGCGCCGCGTCGTCATGCCGTTCAGGACGCTCTGCGTCTTCTTTTTGATCCCACGCTGGAGCGTAGGGAACGATAATCTCAACTAGCGTGCGATGCGCCACGTTGGTCCTGCTTTTCAGGCTGCTTCCCGCCGCCGCGAATCAGCGCGCGCAGGGCAAAGCGGTTGGGGTGACAGGCCTCGGCCACGCTGCGTGGCAAGGGCAGTGGTTCGTTGTCGAGCCAGGCGGCGATCAGTTCGCCACACAGCGGCGCGGTGATCAGCCCGCGCGAACCGTGGCCGCTGTTGACGTACAGGCCGTCCAGCCACGGGCAGGCGATGTCCGGCACCTGACGTGCGTCCTTGCCCAGCGCGGCATAAGCCTGCATGAACGCCTCGCGGTCTGCCAGCGGTCCGACGATGGGCAGGTAATCCGGGCTGGTGCAGCGAAACGCCGCGCGTCCCTGCAATTGCTCGGGCGACAAATCGGCGGCTTCAAGGCGCGAAGTGAGGTCTTGCGAAATCTCCCGCAACAGCCCCAGATTGTCCAGGTGATCGGCGAGGTTGGGCGTCAGATCGGTACTGTTGAAATCGAAACTGGCGCCCAGCGTATGTTCGCCCAGGCGCGCCGGAGCCACATAACCTTCGGCACACACCACGCTGCGCAATGCCGCGCTGGCCTGAGTCTGCGGCAAACGGGTGATCTGCCCACGGATACGTTTGAGCGGTAAGTTGGCGCTCTGCGAAAACTGCCGGATATCAGCTGCCCCGGCCAGCACCACGACCGGTGCGCTGTCGATCAACTGCTCGTTACTCCAGACCTGCCAATGATCATCGACACGTCTCAGTTCCAGTGCCTGCTGATGAGTGATCAGGCGGATATTCGCGTGCGCGGCCTGTGCGTGACACAACGCAGGCGGATGAACCCAGCCGCCCTCGGGGTAAAACAGCCCGCCACTGTTCAGCGCAATGCCGCTCTGCGCTTCTGCCGCAGGCTGGTCCATCAGGTGCAGGAGTGATTCGGGGAACGCATCGGCCAGTTGTTTCTGACGCAGCGCTTCCTTGTCGTCGAAGGTCAGTTGCAGCACCCCGCAAGCGTCCCAGTCGACTCCGCGCTGCAAGCGTTCAAGCAGCCTTCGCGTATGGCCGAAACCGCTGAGGATCAACTGTGACAGCGCCGTACCGTGCGCCGACAGTTTCAGGTACAGCACGCCCTGCGGATTGCCCGACGCTTCCTGCGCCGGTGCGGCGTGGCGCTCCAGCAGGCTGACCTGCCAACCGCGTTGCGCCAGACTCTGTGCCGTGGCGCAGCCGGCCAGGCCCGCGCCAATCACCAGCGCTTTGCGCTCGCCGCCCATTGGTGCGGGGCGGGCGAACCAGGGCTTGGCAGCAGGCGGAGGCGCCACGTCCTCTGGCCAGGCGATAAAAGTGCCGCGCAGCACTTCCCATTTGTGGCCGATGCCCGGCACGCGCTTCATCTTGAACCCTGCCGCATTCAGCGAGCGGCGCACCCAGCCGGTGCTGGTGAAGGTGCCAATCGTGGTGCTAGATGTGGACAGGCGCGCCAGTTCGGCAAACAGCTCGGGGGTCCACATTTCCGGGTTTTTCGCTGGCGCAAAACCGTCGAGAAACCAGGCGTCCATCTGCCCGTCCAGTTGCGGCAGCATCTGCAGTGCATCGCCGATCAGCAATGTAAGCGTCACGCGGCCGCCAGCGAACACCAGACGCTGAAAGCCTTCATGCACAGCCACATATTGATCGAGCAATTGACCCGCGAACGGCGACAGCTCTGGCCACAGCGCGAGGGCTCGCTGCAGGTCAGCGCGGCTCAACGGGTATTTCTCGACACTGACGAACTGCAGGCGTGCATTGGAGGGTGCGCACTCGTCGAACAACTGCCAGGCACAGAGGAAATTCAGCCCGGTGCCGAAGCCGGTTTCACCAATGATCAACCGGCCGCCGTCCGACAACTCGGTGAAGCGCCGACGCAGGTCGTTCTGCACCAGAAACACATGGCGCGTTTCGTCCAGACCGGACTCGGTGGAAAAGTACACGTCGGAGAAGTCGCGGGAACGCGGGTTGCCGTGTTCGTCCCAGTCGATCTGGGCGTGGCGGGTAATGGTCATGTCGGGCTCAGCAAAGGCAGTGGCGGCATTTTAGCCGTCTGCGCACAGAAAAGTGCTATCAAGGATGTGCGGATTGACCGATGCCTGCAATCAATGGTCACAATCCCCATCAGGCGTTCTCTGAGCCAACATCAATCAGGAGCTGTGCATGTTTGAATCCGCTGAAATCGGTCATGCCATTGACGATGAGACTTACGAGGCTGCGTTGCCGCAACTGCGCGAAGCCTTGCTGGAAGCGCAGATAGACCTGCACGAGCAGGCCGGTCGCCAGATCATCGTGTTGATCAACGGCATAGAAGGCGCAGGCAAGGGCGAGACCGTCAAGCTGCTCAGCGAGTGGATGGACCCGCGCCTGATCGAGGTGCGCACCTTCGATCAGCAGACTGACGAGGAACTCGCTCACCCGCCTGCCTGGCGCTACTGGCGGCAATTGCCGGCCAAGGGCCGCATGGGTATTTTCTTCGGCAACTGGTACAGCCAGATGCTCCAGGACAGGGTTCACGGGCGCTTCAAGGACGCCGTACTCGATCAGGCCATCAGCGGCGCCGAGCGACTGGAAAAGATGCTCTGCGATGAAGGCGCGCTGATCTTCAAGTTCTGGTTTCACCTGTCCAAAAAGCAGATGAAGCTGCGCCTCAAAACTCTCAAGGATGATCCGTTGCACAGCTGGCGCATCAGCCCGCTGGACTGGCAGCAATCCAAGACCTACGACAAGTTCGTGCGCTTCGGCGAACGGGTTCTGCGTCGTACCAGCCGCGAATACGCCCCTTGGCATGTGATCGAGGGGGTAGACGCCAACTACCGCAGCCTGACCGTCGGCCGCCTGTTGCTGGAGGGCATGCAGGCCGCGCTGAACAAGGGCGAGCCCGAGACCGCTGCGCTGACTGTCGGGCCGCTGGCGATTCACAGCAACGAGCTGACCCTGCTCGACAGCCTCGACCTGAGCCTGAACCTGAGCAAGGACGACTATCAGCAGCAGTTGATTACCGAGCAGGCGCGGCTGTCCGGCAACATGCGCGACAAGCGCATGAAAGGCCATGCGCTGCTGGCGGTGTTCGAAGGCAACGATGCGGCAGGCAAGGGCGGGGCGATCCGACGTGTAGCGGCGGCGCTGGACCCGCGTCAATACGCCATCGTACCGATCGCCGCGCCGACCCAGGACGAGCGCGCGCAACCGTATCTGTGGCGTTTCTGGCGGCAGATACCGGCGCGCGGCAAATTCACCATCTTCGACCGCTCATGGTACGGCCGCGTGCTGGTCGAGCGGGTCGAGGGTTTTTGCAGCGAGTCGGACTGGAAGCGCGCCTACTCGGAAATCAATGACTTCGAAGAGCAGCTCACCGAAGCAGGCGTTGTGGTGGTCAAGTTCTGGCTGTCCATCGATCAGCAGACCCAGCTGGAGCGCTTCAAGGCGCGCGAAAAGATCCCGTTCAAGCGCTACAAGATCACCGAAGACGACTGGCGCAACCGCAAGAAGTGGCCTGACTACCGCCAGGCAGTCGGCGACATGGTGGATCGCACCAGCACCGAAATCGCGCCGTGGACATTGATCGAGGCCAACGACAAGCGCTGGGCCAGAGTCAAGGTGTTGCGCACCCTCAATGAAGCGCTGGAAGCCGCGTTCGCCAGGGACAAGAAGAAGTGACGGTCTGAGTGTTGCGGTGGCGTCGGCTTCGCTCGGCGCTACCTCGTGCGGCGGCCCGGCGGGCGTGTCTTCTGCCTGAGAATATAGATCGTCACCAGCACTGCGCTGGTGAGCATGAAGACGCGTGCCCAGGGTGAGGGCACCAGGTAACAGGACAGGCTGATGCTGAGCCACATCAGACCGATGGCGTATACCTTGCCCTTGAGCGGGATGCCGTTGCCTTCGAGGTAATCACGAATCCACGGACCGAGTTGCGGGTGGTTGACCAGCCAGTCGTAGAAGCGCGGGGAGCTGCGCGCGAAACAGGCAGCGGCCAGCAGCAGAAAAGGCGTGGTGGGCAGCACCGGCAGAAAAATACCGACCACGCCCAGTACCACGCTCAGCCAGCCAACCGCTACAAGCAGATAGCGCACCGACCGGTGACGGCTGGTGCGCGGTGAGCCTTGCGCCATAGGCGCCGACTCAGTGATGGCGGGGCTTGAGGATAGCCGGCTTTTCGTCCGGTGCCTGGCAGAGCAGGTACAGGGCGGTCAGCGCTTCGGGGATCTGCACGATCATGTCGTCCATCAGATTGGCGTCCTGGGCGATGTCGGCAAACTCCGGCTGCTCGTCGAACAGGCCCGAACCGACCATGATCGGCAGGAGCATTTCGCTGACTTCTTCCTCGGCACTTTCGAACCAGGCGTTTTCACGCAGGAACACGCCTTCCATGAAGCCGATGCACCAGCCGCGCAGGTCGGAGTCATCCGGGTCGTCGCCCAGATCCAGATCGCAGGGCAACTCGAACTCTTCGTCCGAGGCCAACTGGCGGGCAATGTGTGCCTTGAGGGCAATCAGCGTCGCTTCGACTTCTGTCTGTTGCGCTTCGCTGGAGTACTGCGGCGGCTCGGAGAACAGCGCGTCGATCCACTCGCGCTCCGGCACCTCTTCGGCGCAGATGGACAAAGCGGTCAGGTAGCCATGCGCGGCCACGTAGTCCAGTGCTTCTTCGTGCAGTTCATCTGCATCGAGGAAGACTTGCAGGCGGGTTAATTGCTCAGCGAAGGACATGGAAGCGCTACCTTGAAAATAAACGATGCTGGATTCTAGGCCCTGAGCGTCCGTGGCGCCAGCGCGCAGGCCAATTGCAGTTAATTTCGACCGCTCATGTCCCAGTCATCCATTGCTCCCGAGCGCTCGGGTATACTCCCCCGTTTTGCAGTGCAGCAGGATATTCCGGGGTTTTTATGCTTGAGCAGGCACAACGCGTACTTAAAGACATCTTCGGTTACGACAGCTTTCGTGGTCGCCAGGGTGCCATTATTGAGCGTGTAGCCAGCGGTGGTGATGCGCTGGTGCTGATGCCCACCGGTGGCGGCAAATCCCTGTGTTTCCAGGTGCCGGGGCTGTTGCGTGACGGGCTGTGCGTGGTCGTGTCGCCACTCATCGCGCTGATGGATGACCAGGTTGCCACGCTGGATGAGCTGGGCGTGTCCGCCGCTGCACTCAACTCGACCCTCAGCGCCGAGCAGCAGCGCGACTTGGCCAATCGCATTCGTCTGGGCGAAGTCAAAATGCTGTACCTCGCTCCGGAGCGTCTGGTCCAGCCGCGCATGCTGTCATTCCTGCAAAACCTAAAGATCGCCCTGTTTGCCATCGACGAAGCGCACTGCGTGTCGCAATGGGGTCATGACTTCCGCCCTGAATACCTGCAACTGGGGCAACTGGCCGAGCTGTTTCCGGACGTGCCGCGCATCGCGCTGACCGCCACCGCAGACAAGCGCACCCGTGAAGAAATCGTCACGCGTCTGCACCTGCAGAACGCCGAGCGCTTTCTGTCCAGCTTCGACCGGCCCAACATCTTTTATCGCATCGTGCCCAAGGAACAGCCGCGCAAACAGCTGCTGGCTTTCCTTTCCGAGCGCCGCAGCGACGCCGGTATCGTCTACTGCCTGTCGCGCAAGAAGGTCGATGAGGTCGCTGTCTTTCTCAGTGACAACGGCTATCCGGCGCTGCCTTATCACGCCGGTCTGCCGTCCGAAACCCGGGCGGCCAACCAGAAGCGCTTTCTCAACGAGGAAGGGCTGATTATGGTCGCGACCATCGCGTTCGGCATGGGCATCGACAAGCCCAACGTGCGGTTCGTCGCGCACATGGACCTGCCCAAATCGCTCGAGGCTTATTATCAGGAAACCGGTCGGGCAGGGCGTGACGGTCTGCCCGCCGATGCCTGGATGGCCTATGGTCTGCAAGACGTGCTGATGCTCAAGCAGATGCTGCAGAACTCCGAAGGTGACGAGCGCCACAAGCGGCTGGAGCAGCACAAGCTCGATGCCATGCTCGCCCTGTGCGAAGAAACCCGTTGCCGCCGGCAGACCCTCCTGGCCTATTTCGACGAAGACATGCCCAACCCGTGCGGCCATTGCGACAACTGCGTCGATGGCGTGCAGACCTGGGATGCCACTGAACCTGCGCGTCAGGCGCTGTCGGCCATCTACCGTACCGGCCAGCGTTATGGCGTCGGTCATCTGGTCGACGTGTTGCTCGGCAAGTCCAACGACAAGGTAGAAAGCTTCGGCCATCAGCACCTGTCGGTGTTCGGGGTCGGCAAGGCGCGCACCGAGGCCGAGTGGCGTTCGCTGTTCCGCCAACTGGTTGCGCGTGGTCTGGCGGACATCGACCTTGAAGGCTATGGCGGCCTGCGCCTCAGCGAGACGTGCCGCCCTCTGCTGCGTGGCGAAGTTTCTCTGGAGCTGCGCAAGGACCTCAAGCCACAGACCACGTCGCGAAGCAGCTCCGGCAGCCCGGCCAGTCAACTGGTGCGTGGCGAAGAGCGCGAGCAGTGGGAAGCCCTGCGCGCGCTGCGCCGCAAGCTGGCCGAAGAGCACGGCGTACCGCCTTACGTTATTTTCCCGGACTCGACCCTGCTGGAAATGCTGCGCAGCAAACCCGGATCGATGGCCGAGATGGCCAAGGTCAGCGGCGTCGGTGCGCGCAAGCTGGAGCGTTATGGCGAAGCCTTTCTCGAAGTGCTCAGCGGCAAGGCCGAGGCGCCACGCGTGGTCGCCGATGTGCGTCACGAGCTGATCAGCCTGGCGCGTGCCGGGATGACCCCGACGCAGATCGCCGGTCAGTTGCAGTGCTCGGAAAAGAATGTCTACACCCTGCTGGCCGAAGCCATCGGCAAGCAGCAGTTATCCATCGAGCAGGCGCTGGACTTGCCGGAAGACCTGCTGGGTGAGGTGCAGGACGCCTTTCTCGATGGCGAAGGAGAACTGCCGCCGGTGTCGGCGATTGCCGAGCAGTTTGCCGGGCGGGTGCCGGAGGGCGTCTTGTATTGCGTACGTGCAGCGCTGCAATCGGAGTTTGAGGTATAACAGCGTGCGACGGAGCGTCACCGTCCCGTGCTTGCTTGAACATAAGGACCATGCTTAGCTCGCTAATAATTAGTTTGAATCACGAGTTTCCTTATGCCATTGACTGATGAACATCGTTTCGGGATGCAACTCGGACACCTCACGCGAGGCTGGCGTGCCGAGCTGGATCGTCGGCTGGCCGATCTTGGCCTGTCTCAGGCTCGCTGGCTGGTTCTGCTGCACCTCGCGCGCTTTACCGAACCGCCTACCCAGCGCGAGCTGGCGCAGAGCGTGGGCGTAGAAGGCCCCACCCTGGCGCGTTTGCTCGACAGCCTTGAAAAACAGGGCCTGGTTCAGCGTCAGGCGGTGCTCGAGGATCGACGTGCGAAGAAGATCCTGCTCAGCGACACGGCATTGCCCCTGATCGAAAAAATTGAAAACATCGCCAATGTATTGCGTATCGAGCTGTTCGAGGGCGTGAGCGAAGAGGATTTGCGCGTCAGCATGCGCGTGCACGCGCAGATTCTGGCCAATCTGGAAAGATCCTGAGACGAAGCTGCGCATTCTCAACCATAATCGTTAAACGGATACTGACGTCCATCTGATTACGTGAGAAGCCTGCCGTGGTTTCCATAAGGGTTCGCATGCTGAAGAGTTCACTGGCTGCTGTCGAAGGTGCAGGCCGCAAGGCGCGCGAGGCGTTTGGCAAGGGCGTGTTGGCGGTCTCGTTGCTGACCTGCTCTACGCTGGCGTCTGCGTTGGGCCTGGGTGAAATCACCTTGCACTCGGCGCTCAACCAGCCGTTGAATGCCGAGATCCAGTTGCTGGAAACCGGCGGTCTGAGCAATGAAGACGTGGTCGCCCGACTCGCATCGCCTGAAGCATTCGCCAAGGCGGGCATAGAGCGTGTGTTCTTTCTCAACGACTTGCGCTTCACGCCGGTACTGCGCGGTGACCGCGGCGTGATCCGGGTGGTTTCCAACAAGCCGGTCACCGAACCCTACCTGAGTTTTCTCGTCCAGCTGGCGCGGCCGAATGGCGATTTGCTGCACGAATACACGCTGCTGCTCGATCCTGCCACGTCGGCACAAGGCCTGGCCGCCACGCGCAGCCGCAACCAGCAGCGCTCGGCCGCCTCGTCTTCGGAAAGCCGCATGCCGGTCGCGCCACCGGCCGCCGTTCAGGGCAAACACTACACGGTGGCCAGTGGCGACACGCTGAATGGTATTGCCAGTCGCTTGCAGGGGCCGGGCAACAAGGTGTCGGCAAGCCAACTGGCGGACGGTATTCGTTCGCTCAACCCGCAGGTCTTCGCCGCAGGTGCCGGTGCCGCGCTTAAAGTCGGTCAGGACCTGTTGCTGCCGGACGTCGCGGTGCTGCCTGTCGCCGCAGCGCCTGCCGCAAGCGCTGTTGCGCCGTCGCCAAAGCCTGCCGAGTTGCAGCGTACCGCCGAGCAGTTGTCGGCCGCTGCCATCGAAAACCAGCAGTTGACTCAGTCGCTCGAGGCGCTAAAGGCCCAGACTCAGGAACTGCAGGAGCAGATGAGCGGCAAGGACAAACAGATCATCGCCTTGCGCAGCGATCTGGCCTCTGCGCAGTCCGCCGCCGCGCCAGTTGCAGCTGTACCTGCAGCCCCCGCACCTGCCACACCTGCTGCGCCTGCCGCTCCTGCTCAGCCTCTTGCTGCATCGGGCGGCGACTCATTCCTCAGCCTGCCGATACTGCTCGCTGCCGTATTGATTGTGCTTCTGCTGGTGGCGTTTGCTTATTCGAAACGGCGTCAGCAGCGCAAGGCGTCAGCAGCACCCGCCGTCACCCCGGATGACCCGCTGATCAAGCCCGCTCAGGCAGCCATGCTTCCGGTGTTCGAAGTTCCTGCCGTGGCGCCGCAACCCCCGGTGCAGAACCCTTCGACACCGGCACCGGCCAAACCATCTCCAGCGCAACGTTCGTCCGGCACTACTCCGGATGCTCTGGATGGCGTCAGCATTTACATCGCCTACGGACGGTTCACCGAGGCGATGGGTATTCTGCGCACTGCCCTGGAAACCCAACCTGAACGCGATGACATTCGCATCCGCCTGCTGGAGTTGCTGGCGGAGCAGGGCGACGGCAGCGGTTTCGTTCGCGAAGAAAAGGCCGCGCTGGAGCATGGCGTCGACCCGCAGACCATTCAGGACATTCGCGATCGGTTCCCGCAGCTCAAGGCTGCCGAGATCGCCCCCGTGGCGGCAGTCGTCCCGGCTGTCGCGGTGGCAGCCAGCACACTGTCTTTCGAGAAATCCGAGCCCGAGCCTACGGCCTACCTGCAGCCAGAGACCGAGCCAAAACCCTCGGCGCAGCTGGATGAAAGCGCCGCTGAGGCGCTGAATCCACAGCACGCTGACGAATTTCAGTTGAACCTGGATGACCTGTCGATGGACGCCGACTGGGATCTGGTCGACCCGTTCGACAGCCCGCCGCCGCGTGCCAAGCCTGCCGCTGCGCCAGCGCCCGTTGAAGTCGACCCCGGTTTTTCTTCGGACCTGACCCAGCTGCCGGAAGTCTTCGAGCTCTCCGACGAACAGTTCCTCAGTGATTTCTCCGAGCCCGAGGTCATTGAGCCTGTTGAGGTACTTGCACCATCTGCCGCTGACGGCTTGAGTGACGATTTCCTCGACAGCTTCATGAACGACGACGCCGATTTCGACCTGCTGGACCTGGAAGAGCCGCCGCTCAGCCAGATCAATCAGGCGCAGGTGCTGATCGAGGACGGCGATCTCGAGTCGGCCCGTGAGATCCTCCAGCAGGTGATTGACGAGTCCGACGAAGAGCATCAGCGCATGGCGCGCGAGCTGTTGGCCAACATCAGCTAAGCGCAGCGTGTAAGGGGCGACCGGTCCTGCGTTCAGCGAAAGATCGGTCGGATCCCCCGGCATTTCGGGTAGGCCACACAACCCCAGAACTCCCCGGCGTTCTTGCCGGTGCGGGCCACCTTGATCACCATGGTTTTCCGACAGTGCGGGCACGCAGGCGCCGCCGGCTTTGCCGTGGGTGTCGGCGGCGCAGGCTTGTGGGGCTTTTTGCCGGGTTTGGCGCGGCGTGTTCTGACAGGCGCTTGCGGTTCAGGCAATTGCGCTGCAGGCGTAGCGGGCTCCGGGTGCTGTCGCTGGCTCGCTGTGCCTCCTGCAACCCGGCTCAATACTCCGCGCAGTTTCTTGATAAGTGCTTTCAGCGCAGAGGCCGTGTTGTGTGCCATGGGGTTGCCTTGGGTCGGGTCGCGATCAGGGCGGCATGGTGCAGGCATCCTCGTCGCAGCGCAAACACCTGGCTCAGCCGCTAAGCAGGCCACTTCTTTGGACAGGACGCGGAGCGTCCTGAACGGCATTACCACGCGGAGCGTGGGAACGATGGTGAGCACACCACTTATCGTGCCCATCGCTCTGCGTCCTGGTGCCGTGCTGGGGGGCTTGATGGTGTGTTCACGCAAGCCCCAGCCCACCTCTATCGTGCCCATCGCTCCGCGTGGGCATGCCGTTCATGACGCTCTGCGTCATCTTTTTTCCGGGAATCTCCGAATGGACATTTGTTATTACCGGACAAGTTTTGGTGCTTTCAGGCAAGTAACGCCGTTGGCAACTGTCACTGGAAACAGTGGGTAGAGCGCGAGAAACATAAGTCGCGTGCAATTAAATGGCCACTACGCAATAATTCAACGGCATAATAAAATCCAAAATAATCTCAATAGATTCAAGCGCCTATCAGCGATATATATGTCCTGCGATGCGTTTTCCTTATGGTTTTAATCTTTGTAACAGATTTGAAACAAATAGGTTGCCAAGTTTCAAACTGCGGACTATGTTCTGGAATCGCTCAATCAAGAGCCAACCAGTATCAGGTGTGCAGGGATGCAAAAGTCGAAGTGCGTGAGTGTTGTCCGTTATTCGTTCAAGCCTGTAGCAACCGGCGCACTTTGTGCGCTGTCGTTTACGTTCGGCTGCTCGGCCTATGCTGACTATGTCGAGCAGGGCAAGCCAGGGGACGCTGCCAGTTGGCGTTCTGCAGAATTCCAGAGCGACTGGGGGCTGGGCCGTATCCAGGCTGATCAGGCTTACGCCGCTGGCATCACCGGGGCAGGCGTGAAGATCGGTGCGCTGGACTCGGGTTTCGACCCGTCCCACCCGGAAGCCACGCCGTCCCGCTACCACGCAGTCACCGCCAGCGGCACCTACGTTGATGGCTCGCCGTTCAGCATCACCGGTGCCATCAACCCGAACAACGACACCCACGGCACGCACGTCACCGGCACCATGGGCGCTGCGCGCGATGGCGTCGGCATGCACGGCGTGGCGTATAACGCGCAGATCTACGTCGGCAACACCAATCAAAACGACAGCTTCCTGTTCGGCCCTAACCCCGACCCGCAGTACTTCAAGGCGGTGTACGGTGCATTGGCCGATGCCGGCGTGCGCGCCATCAACAACAGCTGGGGCAGCCAGCCGGCCGATGTGACCTACGCCACTGAAGCGGGCGTGCGCGCTGCCTACGCTCAGCACTACAACCGCGGCACCTGGCTGGACGAAGCGGCGAATGTCTCGCGCAAAGGCGTGATCAACGTCTTCAGCGCAGGCAACAGCGGTTATGCCAATGCCAGCGTGCGGGCGTCGCTGCCGTATTTCGAACCGGATCTCGAAGGCCACTGGCTGGCCGTGTCGGGCCTCGACAGCAGCAACGGTCAACGCTACAACCAGTGCGGCCTGTCCAAATACTGGTGCATCACCATGCCCGGTCGGCTGGTCAACAGCACCGTGCCGGGCGGCGGTTACGGCATCAAATCCGGCACCTCCATGTCCGCGCCGCATGCCACCGGCGCGCTGGCGCTGGTGATGGAGCGCTTCCCGTACATGAACAACGAGCAGGCGCTGCAAGTGCTGCTGACCACCGCCACCCAGCTCGACGGTTCGATAACCCAGGCACCGACCAACAGCGTCGGCTGGGGTGTGGCGAACCTGGAGCGGGCGATGCGGGGTCCGGGCCAATTGCTCGGCACCTTCGACGCCAATCTGGGCGCAGGTTTGACGGATGTGTGGAGCAACAATATTTCCGATCAGGCGCTGATCCAGCGTCAGGCCGAGGACAGCGCCGAGCAGGCCACCTGGCAGCAGACGCTGATCAGCAAAGGCTGGCAGAACGGCGTTGCCAGCACCGCCAGCCAGCAGGATCAGGCCGATTACGCCACCGGCACCGCTCGCGCCGCCGCAGCGGCACAGCGTCAGTACCAAGGCAGCCTGATCAAATCCGGCTCGGGTCGACTGATTCTGCAGGGCGCCAATACCTATCGCGGTGACACGCAGGTCAACGGCGGTTTGCTGTCGGTCAACGGTTCGCTGGTGTCAGCCGTGCAGGTCAATGCGGGCGGCACGCTGGGCGGCAATGGCCAGATCGGCGGGCTGACGGCGCGCAACGGCGGTATCGTCGCGCCGGGTAATTCCATCGGCACATTGCAGGTCAATGGCGATGTGACCCTCGAATCGGGTTCGACCTACGCCGTGGAGCTTTCACCAACCGCCAGTGACCGCATCGTCGCTACCGGCAGCGCCACTGTGTCAGGCGCGAACATGACGCTGGCGTTGGAGAATGCGACGCCAGTGGCCTTGAATTCCGCACCGATCCAAAGCGTGGTAGGTCGCCAGTACAACGTGCTGCAAGCCGCCAATGGCATCAATGGCCAGTTCGGCAGCGTGTCCTCCAACTACGCCTTCCTCGGTGGCCGACTCGACTACGCGGCCACGGGCGTGGCACTGAACGTCGAGCAAACCGCGGCTTTCAACAGCGTGGCGCAAACCCCCAATCAGGCGGCTGTGGCGACTGCCGCCGAGCAACTCGGTGCCGGTAACGCGGTGTATGAAAACCTGCTGCTTACCCAGAGCGCTGCCTCGGCACGCGACAGCTTCCAGCAATTGTCCGGCGAAATTTACCCGGCGATCGGCAGCGTGTTGATCAACGACAGCCGTCAGGTCCGCGATGCCGTGGGCGAGCGCCTCGGCGCCAGCGTGTTCGGCACCGATGGCAACACTGCCGCACAAGACAACGTCTGGCTCAAGGCGCTGGGCGCCTGGGGCAAGACCGACTCGGGTGACGACACCGCGAGTTACACCACCTCGATTGGCGGGCTGCTCGCAGGTGTCGATGGCAACCTTGCCGATGACACACGTCTGGGTGTCGTTGCAGGCTACAGCGACAGCTCGTTGAACATGGGCTCCGGCACGCATTCCCGGGCTTCGGTGGACAGCTACCACTTGGGCGCGTACCTCGGCCATGAAATCGGCGCGCTGCGGCTGACCCTCGGCGCCGCACACAGCTGGCATCGCATCGACGCGCAACGCGATGTGCAGGTCGGCGGCGCAGCGGGCAAGGAGAAAACCAAACACGATGCGCAGAGCACCCAGGTGTTCACCGAGGCGGCGTATCGCATTCACCTGCAACCCGCGACGCTTGAGCCGTTCGCCAATCTGGCCTACGTCCACCTGAACACCGATGGCTTCACCGAGAAGGGCGACGCTGCAGCGCTGTCTGCCGGTAGCGACAACCGTGATGCGGTGCTGAGCACCCTGGGGCTGCGTGCCCTGAAGAGCATCGCGATCAGCGACCGTCAGAAGGTCGACCTGTCCGGCAGCCTCGGCTGGCAGCACAACCTGAGCAACACCGACTCCGAACAGCATCTGGCGTTTGCCACCGGTGGCAGCAGCTTCGGTATAGAAAGCTCGCCACTGGTGCGCGACGCCGCGCTGGTCGGTGCTCACGCCAGTCTGGCGTTGAGCAAGGAGGCGCGGATCAGCCTCGATTACAGCGGCCAGCTGGCCAGTCATGAGAAAAGTCACGGTATCGGCCTGAGCCTCAACTGGCAGTTCTAAGCAGTACGCAACCCTAAACCCAAAAGAACGACGCGCATGCAGATGCATGCGCGCGGAGATTCGTGCGCGTTAACTAAGGACGGTAATTTTCATGAAAGATGCATTCAACACCCGACACACCTCGGTCAAACCCCTGGGCCAAGCCATTCGGGCGATCAATCGCGCGTCCTGCGGCGCGCTCGCCTGCTACCTGGCGACACTGGGCGTGGCTCATGCCGCACCTTATGTGGAAGCGGGGCAGGCGGGCAATGCCGCCAGCTGGCGTAGTGCCGAATTCAACGCCGACTGGGGGCTGGGCGCGATCAACGCTGATCAGGCCTACGCCGCAGGCTACTCGGGCAAAGGCATCAAACTGGGCATCTTCGACCAGCCGGTCTATGCCCTGCATCCGGAATTCGACAGCCCCGACAAGGTGATCAATCTGGTCACCAGCGGCATCCGCGAATACACCGACCCGTACATCCCGGTGAAGGCGGGCGATGCTTTCCGTTACGACGGCGCACCGAGCCTGGACTCCGGCGGCAAACTGGGTAACCACGGCACCCACGTCGGCGGCATCGCCGGTGGCAATCGCGACGGCGGGCCGATGCACGGCGTGGCCTACAACGCGCAAATCATCAGCGCCGACAACGGCGACCCGGGCCCGGAAGACGGCATCGTGCTGGGCAACGACGGCGCGGTGTATCAGGCCGGCTGGAATGCACTGGTCAACAGCGGTGCGCGGGTCATCAACAACAGTTGGGGCATCGGCATCACCGACCGCTTCGACAAAGGCGGTCGCGATCCGGCGTTCCCGCACTTCACCGTGCAGGACGCGCAAGTGCAGTTCGACCAGATCCGCCAGATCCTCGGCACGCGTCCGGGTGGCGCCTATCAGGGGGCGATCGACGCGGCACGCAGCGGCGTGGTGACCATCTTCGCCGCAGGTAACGACTACAACCTCAACAACCCCGACGCGATGGCCGGGCTCGGCTACTTCGTACCGGAGATCGCCCCCAACTGGCTGACCGTCGCCGCCCTGCAACAAAACCCGGATGCCGCAGCGGCCGCTACCACGCCCTACACGCTGAGCACCTTCTCCTCGCGCTGCGGCTACACCGCCAGCTTCTGCGTCTCGGCGCCGGGCACGCGTATCTACAGCTCAGTGCTCAACGGCACCAGCCTTACAGACCTGACCGTCGGCTGGGCCAACAAGAACGGCACCTCGATGGCCGCGCCTCATGTCGCCGGCAGCATGGCTGTGCTGATGGAGCGCTTCCCGTACATGACCGGCGCGCAGGTCGCCGACGTCCTGAAAACCACCGCCACCGACCTCGGCGCGCCGGGCGTCGACGCGCTGTATGGCTGGGGCATGATCAACCTCGGCAAGGCAGTCAACGGCCCGAGCATGTTCGTTACCGAAGCGGACATTCCTGCCGAGTTTCGTATCGACGGCGCCTACGGCGACAGCCAGTTCGTGGCTGACCTGCCCGGCGTCGGAGCGATTGTCGATGCCGGCAAGCCGACCCAACGCACCTGCAGCGGGCCGCAATGCGGGCTCGACGTATGGAGCAACGACATCTCCGGCCACGGCGGCCTGACCAAACAAGGCATCGGCACCCTGGTGTTGACCGGGGCCAACAGCTACAGCGGCCCGACGCTGGTCAATCAAGGTCGCCTGGCCATCAACGGCTCGCTGGCCTCTGCGGTTACCGTCAACAACGGCGGCATTCTGGGTGGCAATGGCAGCGTCGCGTCGTTGACCGCCAATCAGGGCGGCACCGTCGCGCCGGGCAACTCCATCGGCACCCTGCAAGTGGCGGGCGACCTCAACCTGGCGCCGGGCTCGACTTACGCGGTTGAATTCTCGCCCACCGTCAGCGATCGCATCGTGGTCGGCGGCATCGCGACCGTGAGCGGCGCCAACATGGCCCTGTCTCTCGAAAACGACAACCCCGCACTGCTCAGCAGCAACCAGACCAGCAGCGTCCTCGGTCAACAGTTCAACGTGCTGCAGGCGGCTGGCGGCGTTCAGGGTCAGTTCGGTTCGGTGACCGATAACTACGCCTTCCTGGACGGCAACCTGGCCTACACCGGCAGCGGCGTGACACTGGCCCTTGCGCGTAACGGCGACAGCTTCGCCAGCGCGGCGCAAACGTCCAACCAGCGCAGCGTGGCCCAAGCCATTGAGCAACTGAGTGCGGGCAACCCGGTCTACGAGAGCATCATCCTCAGCCAGGACACTGCCAGCGCACGCCGTGCATTCACGCAACTGGCGGGCGAAGTGCACCCGGCCATCGCCACGCAACTGATCAACGACAGCCGTCAACTGCGCGACGCCGTGGGTGATCGTCTGCGCGTTGAAGGCTTGTACGACCAACCGGCACCGGGCAGTGAAGACAACTCGGTGTGGGTCAAGGCGCTGGGGGCCTGGGGCAAAAACAGCGGCAGCAGCGACAGCGCCAGCTCGACCTCGTCGCTGGGTGGCTTGCTGGCAGGCGTCGACGGCCTGATCAGCGAGCACACCCGGTTGGGCGCGATGGCAGGTTATAGCGACACCTCGCTGAGCCTGGGCGACGACACCCACTCGCGAGCCTCGGCAGATAGCTACCACCTGGGCGCCTACATCGGCCACGAACAGGGCGCACTGCGCCTCACCGCAGGCGCATCACACAGCTGGCACCGCATCGACGTGAAACGCGACCTGCAATTCGGCGCGTTTTCCGACCGTCAGAAGGTCAAGCGCGACGCCCAGTCGAGCCAGGTGTTCACCGAAGCCGCCTACCGCCTGAACCTGCAACCGCTGGCTCTGGAGCCATTCGCCAACCTGGCTTACGTACACTTCGACAGCGACAGCTTCACCGAAAAAGGCGGCGCCACGGCCCTCAAAGGCAGCGACGACACACGCGATACCGTGCTCTCGACCCTGGGCATGCGTGCCGGAAACCGCTTCAACCTCAACGACACCCAAAAACTCGACGTCTCCGCTACCCTCGGCTGGCAGCACAACCTGAGCGACACCTCGTCGGAACAACACCTGGCCTTCGCCGGCGCCGGTAACAGCTTCAACGTGCAAAGCGTCTCGATGGACCGCGACGCCGCAGTAGTCGGCGCCCGCGCCAGCCTGGCCCTGGGCAGGGACGCACGCATCAACCTGGACTACAACGGTTTGCTGGGTGCACGGGATAAAAACCACGGTGTAGGGCTGTCGCTGGATTGGCAGTTCTGATGTACGCCGCCTGCGGGGTGCAGTAGCCCCGCAGGCTCTCGCCACTTATCGTGTCCATCGCTCCATGTGACTATCGTGCCAATGCTCAGCGTTGGCACGCATTTCGTGACGCTCCGCGTCATATCCAAGCCATCAGGCAAATGCCTGATCACTCACAACTCCGGCTTCTGGCCGGAGGCCGTGGGGCGCACCGGTCGACGTTTCGCTGACCCGCTTCTGCCCGTAGGGCGTAGGAGCGAACTTGTTCGCGATCTGCCGGGAACCGGCAGCAAAACCTGTGTATACGTTACGTCCTTGGCAACCAAATCTCAGATTGGCCTAGCCATGCCTCATTGCCAAATAGGCTCACCGAACAACCCGAATCCCCAACAACCACCTCAACAAACAAAATTTGATGGCTCAATACCATCATGGTAAAACCTTGCAACAGACACTCGTCTGCACTCGCTAAGGAATAGCCATGAAAAAGACAGGGACAGGCCTCTTCGCCACACTCGCGTTGCTCTGCGCTTTCACCGTGCAGGCCAGAGAAACCCAGGTAACAGATACCTCAATCGTCAAAGCCATCATCCAGGAATCCATAGACAGCTACCCCGGCCGCTGCCCGTGCCCCTACAACTCTGCCCGCAATGGCAGTCAATGTGGCAAACGCAGCGCTTACAGCCGCAAAGGCGGCTACGCGCCCATCTGCTACAAGGATGACGTCAACAAAGAAATGATCAACGACTACCGACGCCGCCTGAAAGGCTGATCCGACTAGACACAATGGCCGTCACCCACACGTCACGGCCATCACCACGCATTCAACCCAGCCGAGAAGCAGGCAGCACTGCCCGCCACCAAGACCTGCCTGAACTGCGCGGCCGCGCCTCAACCTGCATCTGCGGATGCGCCAACAGCATCGGCATATCCCGCAACCGTATCCACGGCTCGCTGTGCCAGTGCAACAGACTCACCGACAACCCCGGCCACTGCAGCATGCTCAGGTTCGGCGTGCAGTCATCGAACGGCACCTGCCCATCCCGCAACGCAGGCACCACCTCATGGGTAATCCACTGCCGCAACCCGCGATTCTCCGCGTGATAGTGATGCACCATCATCGCGTACGCCCCTGACTCACTGACCATCAGCTCTGACTGTGCTTCGCCATGCAGGTCGAGCGTGATCATCCGGTGCTGGTCGGCGTCCAGCTTGCGCAGCGTCCGCTCGTTCAAAGGCCAGCCGATCATGCGACCCAGATCGCGGGCGCTGAACCAGGGTTGGTTTTCGAGGAGTAGGGCGAGGAGTTGGCGGTTGTGGCGGTGAAAGGGGGTTGGGGTGAGGAGTTTAGGTGCTTTAGCCTCGGCAGGGCGGGGCGTGTGATTGCTCACTAACCGGTTTTTAAACATTTACGATGATCTCTGTTTGATAGCTTCTTAGGGCTAAGGTGTCGGGAGCTAAGAAACCCCAAACAGAAGGCCGGACATATTCCCCTTGCAGGTCTTGTATTAGTCCACTCCCGACATGACAGAAAATTCAGGACGTGCAGCCGAAAGCCGCACGTACCAAAGCCGCATTGTATCGGAAGCGGTCATCCCGCTGTTTGAAGCGTTTCTTAGGCGCGGCACAAGTGTAGGCTCCGACTCGCATCGCTGCAACAAGCCACTCTGTAGGATATTTCTGAAAAAACTTCAAGTCTAGGTGTAGTCGTTCTTTACCTGTAGTGGTTATCTGTTTATCGTGTAGGAAACCTCCTGTAGGGTGCCATTTTTTCAATTAGGTCATTCACCTTCACAGGCAACAAAAGAGTATCCGCCCAAATTTAGGCGAGCCATAGGTATGCACAATGCGATATTGGTGGGTCAATCATAAGCAGACGTCCCAATATGAGATATCAGGCGGTTTTCTTTGGTCTCCGATGTATAAAGCTGACGGCAAGAGCAATTACTTTTACAATACTTTGCGACAAGCTTCACCTGGGGATCTTGTAATTTCATATGCAAACTCTCAGATTCGCTATGTAGGCTTAGTAACTAATTTTGCATCACCTGCGCCAAAACCCCCTTCATTTAGGCAGGCTGGTGAGAATTGGGACAAAAAAAATGGTTGGGTTTTACCTGTTGAATGGAGAGCTTTAAAAACGCCAGTATTTCCAAAGCAATATATAGAGGTTCTTAGAGATACATTGCCAAAAAAATATTCACCTATCAGTCCCGTGACTGGTAAAGGCCATCAAGGAGTTTATCTAACTGAAGTTGGCGAGCAGGTTTTTAATGTCTTAAAAGTGGGGTTTGTTTCTGAGCCTATTGCAGTTTTTTTTGACGAAAATAGAAAAGATAAAGTTCTCGATGATATTGATTTTGCCATCGAGAAAAATATATTGGTTGATCAGAGTCTTAGTGAAACTGTCAAGCAGGCAACTATTAGTGCGCGTAGAGGTCAGGGGTTATTTAGAAAAAGAGTATCTGAGTTCGAAAAGTCTTGCAGGCTAACTGGTGTAGATACACCCGAGCTATTGATTGCGAGCCATATTAAGCCTTGGAGAGTTTGTGAGACTGCAGAACAACGACTCGACGGTGCAAATGGATTATTGCTAACCCCTAATGCAGATCTATTGTTTGATCGTGGATTAATAAGTTTTGGTGACGATGGGGATGTCTTAATCTCTAATCTCATAAAGGAATTAGACTTAAGAAAACTGGGGGTCGAACAGGCGTGCTTGCAAAAAGTAGGTGGCTTTCATGATCGTCAGAAAATATATTTAGAATATCATCGTAAAAGAGTTTTTATAGGGGGCGTCTAACGCTTTGTTGGATGGAGGGGTGAGGTTTTATTTTAATATAATTTGTTGATTTTTCTTGGGTTGATATATGGCTTGTAATTTGCTTGTGTTTTTTTTGGTTTTTGATAAGCGTCAGGAATAATAAGGCTTTGTACGTTTTCCTAAGTTCTAGATTTTTAATTGCTGTGGGGTTTTGTTGTGGGGTAATTAAACTCAGCGTCGATTATCGATTATAATCGATGCTGAGTTTGATGTTTATACTTTGTCGATCGTGATTATAGAATTGTATAATTCATGTCCTAGAGCACTTGTTCTTTTGTCAATCTGCGTGTCTGTCCATACAGAGATTTTATTTTCTGAGATGTGTTTTGTTAGCGTTGAGACGGTTTTAAGTGCTGATTTATTGTAATAGGATAATTTTTTAATTAAGTTACTGTCTTTGGGGATGTTGTTGTTTATCTTGGCTGCTAGAGGGACTAAATTGCCTACTTTTCCCATGGCGTCACCTCCAAGACTTTGGTCCTGAATATGTTCTAACGAGAACTCGTCTAGCTTTAATTCATTGTTTCCTTGGTGGAATGCCTCTGCCTTCGAGAAAAGATACTGTATTAGTTTTTTGTCTTTCTCATATTCTTTGCAGAACCATAGGTTAGAAAAGCTTTCAATGAAGACAGTTTCACTAGGGAGTTTTTGTATCAGACTTTCTATAAGGTCGTTTAGTATTTTTTTGCTTTCATTTTTTGAGCCGGAAAAGCGTATTTCTTTAGCTGATTTAGCGTATTTTCCATCGAGACCTGATGCTCTGCTCGAGCAGACTGCAGTAAATATAAAGTGAAAATGCTCCAAAGATCTTAAGATTTGTATCAGATGTGTCGTATTTATGTTTTTTCGATTTTCCAACAGCGCCAGTAGAAATGGCCTAGTTTGAGTTACTTTAAAAAGATTCATGGCTGTCAAGCTTGAGTATATGCTTTTTTCGGCTTGTCCTTTCCAATCACTTTCTAATGGATTGCAAATTTTGTTGTACGTGCTAGCTTCAGATGTTAAAGCTTCTAAGAAAGTTTTTGGATCACCAATTTCTTTGGATTTAACTAAAAGCTTGAAGCTTTTGTAAATTCGATCCTCACTGGAATAACCATATTTTGAGTTCCAGTGGTGCCGAAAAAAAGTTTCTATATCGACAGGTATTTGCCGACTTCTCAATGATTCTCCCATTTTTTTCCAGGTGCTTTTTGTGTTGTCATGGGGATGAGTTCTTTTGAGGTTTTTAAATATCCAATTTTTTATGAGGTCCACAGAAGAAAGACTCATGCCGCGAGCATTTAGAGTCTCAAAAATTGAATATGCGTCATCCTCTTTTTTTACGTTTATATAAATAAATTTTAGATGATTAAGAGTCTGCTCCCTTACAGCTTTTAAGGAGTCTATGTATGTTATTTCTTTGAAGGTAGTAGTTAGTGATTTTTTTCAAGCTTTGTTTTGAAGAAGATGAAGGTATCATTTAAAAGTTTTTCTTCGTCGCTAGATGGCGTGCTATTGTTTTCAGGCTTTATGTATTGTATTTCATTTTGGAAAAAAGGCTTGGGGGTTTCGTTTATTAGCTTAAAGTATGTAGCTCCGTCATTGTCTGTGCCCTCTATATAGTTTTTATACAATGCTTGTCCGATGCTAGCTTCACCGGCTGTGTTAAAGGCTTCAGCCAAGGCGCGAAGTAATATAGTTAGCGTAGTTAAGCGTTGTTGTCCATCAACTATACTGTGTTCGAATGATGCGTCATCGCCTATTAAAACTAATGAGCCTATAAAGTAATCTTCATTTTTTAAAGATTTGCTGCCTTTTCTTAGTGGTGATATGCAGGCGGTGACGTCTTCCCAAAACTCTCCAACTTCCTCCTTTGTCCACGAATATTCTCTTTGGAAGCGAGGTACCACATATTTTTTATTAAGTGAGAAAATTTCGTTAACATTCTTTGTATACGCGTGTAATTCCATGGATATAATCCTAAAGAAAGGCCCCGTATTCTACGAGGCCTTAGGTGGTTTTATGAAGTTGCCACTATGTTATGCATCAATCCCAGCTCAACGCCCCACCAGTCTGATACTCAATCACTCTCGTCTCAAAGAAATTCTTCTCTTTCTTCAGGTCCATGATCTCGCTCATCCAAGGGAACGGGTTGGTCGTCCCTGGATACTCTTCCTTCAAGCCAATCTGGCTCAAACGACGGTTAGCGATGAATTTCAGGTAGTCCTCCATCATCGCTGCGTTCATGCCGAGTACGCCGCGAGGCATGGTGTCGCGGGCGTATTCGATTTCCAGCTGGGTGCCTTGCAGGATCATCTGCGTGGCTTCTTCTTTCATCTCGGCATCCCACAGGTGCGGGTTTTCGATTTTGATCTGGTTGATCACGTCGATGCCGAAGTTCAGGTGCATGGACTCGTCGCGCAGGATGTACTGGAACTGCTCGGCGACGCCGGTCATCTTGTTGCGGCGGCCCATGGAGAGGATCTGGGTGAAGCCGCAATAGAAGAAGATGCCTTCCAGTACGCAGTAGTAGGCGATCAGGTTGCGCAGCAGCTCTTTGTCGGTTTCGACGGTGCCGGTTTCGAACTTCGGATCGGAGATCGAACGGGTGTACTTCAGGCCCCAGGCTGCTTTTTTAGCGACCGACGGGATCTCGTGGTACATGTTGAAGATCTCGCCTTCATCCATGGCCAGCGATTCGATGCAGTACTGGTAGGCGTGGGTGTGGATCGCCTCTTCGAAGGCCTGGCGCAGGATGTACTGGCGGCACTCCGGGTTGGTGATCAAACGGTACACGGCCAGTACCAGGTTGTTGGCAACCAACGAGTCGGCAGTGGAGAAGAAGCCCAGGTTGCGCATGACGATGCGGCGCTCGTCGTCGGTCAGGCCTTCCGGGTTTTTCCAGAGGGCGATGTCGGCGGTCATGTTGACTTCTTGCGGCATCCAGTGGTTTGCGCAACCGTCCAGGTACTTCTGCCAGGCCCAGTCGTACTTGAAAGGTACGAGCTGGTTGAGGTCGGCGCGGCAGTTGATCATCATTTTTTCATCAACGGCGACGCGGGCGGCGGCGCCTTCGAGTTCGGCCAGACCTTCAGCAACGTCCAGTGCGTCCAGCGCTTTCTTGGCACGGATCAGTGCAGCGGAGTCGGCGGCGGTTACTGCGCGGGCTTCCTGTGCAGCCAGGCCACCGGCGCTGTCGAGGCGGTCCATGTTGGCTTCGTTGGCATGACCGGCGTTGGTCGCTTTGGCGACTACTTCGCCGTCTTCCTTATCGAATTCGTCCCAGCTCAGCATGGTGTACGTCTCCTGCCTGAGGGGTTGCCTGTGGCACCCCTGTTGGATTTTCAAAGTATGGGCTGCCAGCGTCGCGCTGAACGTGCGCTGGCAATGGAATTTTTTACTCGGGGTCTGTTGTCGCGATCGGCCGGCTTATGAGTGTGCCGGTCGCTCTTTGAATGTGCTGCCGAGGCTGTGCCTCACAGGCGAGCAGATCGAAAACTCGAGGTTGCTTTCAGACAAGCCAGGTTTGCTTTTGCAAATGGTCATTTGAGTACCCTTGAGCGAGCGCGGATTATACAGATTTTCTCCGGCTCTTGTGCGTGCGTGACTGACTTTGATGCGGGAATTACACCTGTTTTTCGATAGTCTCGCCGTCCGGTGAACCGGCTCGTGAATGCTCGATGTCGAGGCGTAAATCCCTTATGTAGTGTTTTTTTCGAATCTGGGGCGCAGCATATAGTGATGCGAGAATTGCTGCAATCGGCCCGGCAAGGAGATTCGAGGTCATCCTTCAGGATGTGATGTGCGTCAATGCATCCCTGCTGCATGCAGATCGGGGGCTGTGAAGGACAAGGGCTGATCGCAGGCATGGGATCGGCCTGAATGACAGGCGACGAATGGTTATGGGCGGTGCAATTGTGCATCGCTCATAACCGGCGCGTTGGTCATGCCTGACGTGCTCGCTCACAGCGCCAGAATATACTCATGAAAAACTCTGGGCCCGTGTTGTTCATCCTTGAAACGGGTGAAGCCTATGCTCGTGGCCAGCCCGTCCATAGCCAGATTTCCGGACGCGTCCATCGACGATATTTTGCTGAAACCCTCACTCGTCGCCGTTTCCATGAGGTGCCTCATCGACGCTGTCGCCACGCCGCGACGTTGCCAGCTTTCGGAAACCGCAATGGCAAACTCGCAATGAGCATCGCCTTCATAGGCACCGTAGCGCGCTACGCCGATTTCGGTCAGCTCATCGTTTTCAAAGGCCAGTGCGATGTAGGCCACGCGATTGTGCAAATCGACGTCCATAAGTTGATCGTGCACTTTTGCATATTTGCTGAACGACCCCAGAAAGCGAAAATGCGCCATGCCCTTTCCCAGGTCATTCAGGAAGGAGAACTCTCTGTCACGGTCCTTATCCGCCAACTGACGAATCAGCATCGGGGTGCCATCGCGTAGCTTCTCGACCCAGAACCCGTCGACCAGATCGTCAGTGTCTTCGTTGAAGCGTTTGAGGATGTCTGCTGTGTAGGGCATGCGAGTAGCTCCGGATGAAAGAGGGGAATGTCCATTGCAGCCTGGTCCGGCCAACGCACCGCGGTTATCGGCTCGCTAAACCGGTCTGCAGACAGTCGGTCAATTGATGAGCAGATGGTTGTCCACGTTCTTTACACCTGGTACTGCCCAGGCGGCATGTTCGACCGCTTTGCGTTCACGCCAGCGGTGAACGTAGCCTTCGAGCTTCACTTGATTGCCTTCGGCGGTAACGCGAATTGTGCTGGCATCCAGTTCCGAGCTTCGTGCCAGGGCCTGCTCGATCAGTGTCTTGATGTCCAGGGTTGCGGCTTTCGGTTTGACGGTCAGCCTGTTGTCGAGGCCAGTGACCCCAGCAAGGGTGTTGATGGCTTTTTGTGCGGCTTCTTTCTGGTACTGCCACTCCACATCGCCTTCAAGCGTTACACGTCCCTGCTGCACTTTGACCTGTATGGCCAGGTCGGGCGATATCGCGTTCCAGCGAATCAGGTCCAGACAGCGCGCTGCGATCACGCTGTCGTCGATGTAGAGATCACTCGGCACCCGCACTTCGAGTTCCTCAGCCACAGCTCTTACGCCTTTGACGCTTTTGACTGCGCGCTCGGCCGCGATTTTTTCAGCGAAGCTTTTCACATGCCCGCTGAGGACCACCACGCCGTTATCTATCGCAACGCCAATCGCGCCGGCATCGATGTGAGGCAGAAATTCAAGCTCGTCCAGAATCGTTCGGCGTAACGTCAGGTCGTTCATGCTCAATCCTCTTGATGATGGACGGCGCGGCTATTTTTTTCGTGCCGCAGTCACAGCAGTGAATACCCTTCTGCAGGTCAAACATTGAGTTTTGTCAGTTAAAGCTGCGTTGCAGCACAACGGCCCGTCTGCTTATCGGCGTCGCTCCATGCGGTTGGCGTGTGTGCCCCAGTACTTCTGCATCTCGATAAACAAGAAGGAAGCCGTCCAGGTGATGAGCACCAGCCCTGTCAGGGCTTCGAGTCCTGTGAGGTATTTGAGCGGGCCAGTGGGCGTGATGTCGCCAAAACCGATGGTGGTGAACGTGGTGAACGAGAAGTACACAGAATCCATGAAACTGCCGTCGAAGTTGCCCGTCAGGCGACCGAGTGAGTCGGAGCGGTTCATCAGGTAATAGCCCAGTGCGAATATCCAGACTTCAATGGCATGGGCGGCCAGCGCGCCCAAGACGGCGAATACCATCCTGAACCGGTGCCAGAGATGCAGTCTGGGCATCAGTTGGTTCAGGCGCATCAGGCATTCGTAATGAACAATGACCACCGTGGTGATGATCAGAATATTGATCAGTGTGATGGCGATCATCGGAGGATTTCCCGCCCAGGCTGATTCACAGGCTTTTTGCGCGGTAGCTGCACCCGTGGATCAATGCCTGCAGGCGGTGCAGGTCGAGGATCTCTACCTGGCGTCCGGAAATACTGACGATGTGCAGACTGCGCAGATTGGCGATGGCGCGGCAGATGGTTTCAAGTCGTAGCCCCAGGTAGGAACCGATGTCTTCTCGGGTCATGCGTAACACAAACGCTGTCGCTGAATAGCCTCGGCTGGTCATTCGGCCAGACAGGTTGAGCAGGAACGCGGCCATGCGTTCTTCTGCGTTGAGGTTGCCCAGCAGCAGCAACATCTCATGGTCGCGAACGATCTCTTTGCTCAGTACGCGATTGAGGTTGTGTTGCAGTGAGGGCAGTTCTCGCGACAGCTGTTCAAGATGGGTGAAGCGAATAGGGCACACTTCGCTGTCTTCCAGCGCGATGGCGTCGCACACGTGGCGGTTATCGCTGATTGCGTCGCAGCCCAGCAACTCTCCCGACATCTGAAAACCGGTCAGTTGGTCCCGCCCGTCCTGCGAAGAGATCGTGGTTTTGAAAAAACCGAAACGCACCGCGTACAGCGATCGCAACGGATCACCCGCGTGATAAAGCGCCGCGCCTTTCTTCACCTTGACGGGCTGAGGAATGATTGCGGACAAACGATCCGTGTCTGTATGGCTCATGCCGACTGAAAGACACAGCTCTCGAACACCGCAACTGGAGCACTCTGCCTTGAGACGCAAACCGTTGATGGCTGCCAGATGGGCGGTCATAGGATGCTCCTTGTTCAAACCAGCATAGGCGCGTCGAGGGTGCAGTGATAGCAGGCATTTCAAATGTGGATGAGCGGGGTCCTGTGTCCTGCTTTTATTGGTTTGTGACCTTTTCGCCGTTCTTGATTTAAGTCAAACAGCCTTGTGATGGGCCATCGAGAATGAACGGGCAGTACTCCCACGATCCCTTTTCAGCCGTGTGATCGCCACCCGTGTCAGTGAGGTGCTCCGTGTTTGAGCCAGAGCGTTTAATGTTGATTGCGTCGCCCTTGATGAGCAGGACCCCGGCGTTCGAACGCGCCGGGGCGCTGGCTCGGGCTAAAAGTGCGGCATTGCATATTGTCGCCTTCGATTACGTCGAGGGTCTGGCCGCGGCTGGACTGCTCAACGAGAGGGCGTTGAACGAGATGCGCGATGGGTATCTGACCAGCCACCGACAATGGCTGGAGCAGCAGGCACAACTGATACGCCAGTCGGGTGTGGAAGTGACCACAGAAGTCGTCTGGGTCATGCGCCCACTGGACGAAATCATGGCGCATGTGCATGAGATCAAGCCCTCGATGGTGATCAAGGACCTCGGGCACGAGTCCTGGCTAACGCGTGCCATGTTCACTTCGCTGGATATCCGGCTGCTGCATGACTGCCCGGTGCCGTTACATCTGGTGTCGAAAGTGGCCCATGCGCTGCCGCGCAAGATACTGGCAGCCGTCGATCCTTACCGGACCGAGGAGCAGTTCTGTAACGTCAACGAAGTCATCATCAAGAGCGCCGAGAAGCTGGCCGCGCAGTGCAACGCTCAATTGCATCTGCTTTACGCCCATGACATGACCTACATCTTTGCTTCGGCAGGTGATCTGGGTCTTTCAACGAGCCTGGAGCACACGTTGTATGAGACCGAGCAAGAAGCCTTTGATCAGTTGGCAGACCGGTTTGGTGTGCCCGATGAATGCAGACACGTGATCCTGGGCAGCCCGGCGAAGGTGATCAGTAGGTTTGTTCTGGCCGAGGGCATCGATGTGATTGTCATGGGCACGATGCACCGTAATCGTGTCGATACGTTGCTGGGCAGCACCACCGAGCAGGTCGCTCATCATCTGTCAGGCAGCCTGCTGGCGTTGAACCCGCGCCTTTCTGCGCTTTGAGTTCTGCTTCGATACGCAAGTAGCGGTTGCCGTTATCAGTTCAGCTTCAACCGGTACACCACTTGAGTGGCGTCCAGCGGGTCACCGCCGGACGTGAAACCCAACGCTCTGGCCAAGTGACGCATGGGTGAGTTGCTGGCGGAGTCCATGGACGTCATGTGCTGAAAACCATTGAGGCGCGCAGCGTTGATCAAGTGCCCCATCAGTTGTCTACCGAGGCCCTTGCGCTGCCAGGCGTCAGCAACGGCTATCGCTGATTCGCACTGCGTGCTGTCGTCTGCGGCGTAGCGGGCCACGCCGATCTCCGTCAACAGGCCATCATCCATGTGCAGGGCGATATACGCCATGCGTTGCTGGTAGTCGATGTCCATCAGTTGATCGAGCAATGGCTCCCCCGGCTCCTTCATCGTGACCAGAAAGCGAAAATGCCGCGACTCCGGCGACAGGTTCTTGATGAATGCAAACTCACGTTCTCTGTCTTCGGCCTTCAGCGGGCGAATCAGCACGTGGCTGCCATCATTCAGGGGCACGACCCAGTGATCGACGGCAGAGTTTTTTCGTGTGGTGTTGCCTTCGGCAGAAGAGGGTTGAAGGGGTAGCACGCTCATGGGGCGCTCCTTGGAAGGTCGATACGCAAGTGAAAACAGTTCGTCCTTCCTATCTCTACGCCCAGTGTGTCGTGGCTTTCTGATCCAGATCAATACCGCCGTGATTACGACGATCAGACTGGCTCCGGTTGTTTGCATTGAGCAAGGTTTCGCCGGTGCGAATCCCCAAGCCATTGACGGAGTGCTCCATGACGGATCGATCGCAGCCTTTGCTGCTGGTGCTCAATACGGGTTCCTCCAGTATCAAGTTCTCTCTGTACAGCGCGGCTCCGCTGGCAGCGTTCGAGCCTCAGTGCTTGGGCAACGGCAGTTTCGAGGTGCGCAAGGACACTGAAAGGCTGATCTTCCAGAACACTGGCAGCGCTGCACAAAAGCACGAGGAGTGGCCGCGCAATGGTGCCTCACCAGACAGCGGCACGCTGGCCAACCTTATGGGCTGGATCGAACGCCACACAGACGGGCAGCTTTGCGCCGCCGCTCCTCGTGTGGTGCATGGGGGCAGCCGCACGCAAGTAGCCGCGCGGGTCGATGCTGCGCTCATGGCTGAAATGCAGGCGCTTGTTCCGCTTGCGCCCTTGCATCAGCCGTTGTGTCTGGCACCCATGACCTATTTGAGTCGTGAGCATGGCGGCCTGGTGCAATTTGCCTGTTTCGATAACGCGTTTCACCACAGCCTGGACGCGCTCGAAACCCGTTTTGGCTTGCCTGCGTCGCTCACCGCGCAGGGCCTTCGCCGCTATGGCTTTCACGGTTTGTCTTATGAATACATCGCCAGCGTGTTCCCGCATTACGATCAGCGTGCAGCCGAAGGGCGGACGATCGTTGCGCACCTGGGCAATGGCGCGAGTCTGTGTGCGATGCACAACCGGGTCAGTCGCGGCACCACCATGGGCTTCAGCACCCTGGACGGTCTGTTGATGGGGACGCGCCCCGGTCGCCTGGACCCCGGCGTGCTGCTGTACCTGCTGCGCGAGCAGGGCATGAGTGTGCAGGCGCTGGAGCATTTGCTGTATCACGAATGCGGGCTGTTGGGCGTCTCCGGTGGCATCTCCAGTGACATGCGCGAGCTGTCTGCCAGCCAGGCTCCCGAGGCCCGAGAGGCCATCGCTTTGTTCGTACGCAGTGTAGTGCGCGAGATAGGCAGCCTCGCCGCGATTCTTGGGGGTGTCGATGCACTGGTCTTTACCGGTGGCATCGGTGAGCACGCCGCCGAGGTGCGCAACGCGATTCTTGACGGTTGCGCCTGGCTGGGGCTCAAGCGCGACAGGTCTGTAGCGACTCAACCCGCATCTCAACCCGCGGCCCGGCTGTCGCTTCCCGGCAGCGCTGTTTCGGCCTGGACGATTGCCACCGACGAGAACGCCGTCATCGCCCGTCATGCGCTCGGGCTGCTGCACGACCGCACCTGAACCCGTTCACGCACTTCCACACATTGAAACCTGCGAGTCGCAAGGCTTGTGCATTGCACCCTATGGAGTCGCCATGTATCACTTCAACTCAACGCTTTCCAGTGCCGAACAGTCGGACGCTGAATCGGCCACGCAGCCTGAACGGCCGGGGAGCGAAGCAGGCCCCTTGGACGCCGATCTGCTGTCACGCCTGCATCGTTACTGGAATGCCGCCAATTACCTGTGCGTTGGCCAGATCTATCTGAAGGCCAATGCACTGCTGCACGAGCCGTTGCTGGCCGAGCACATCAAGCCACGACTGCTGGGGCATTGGGGTACGTCGGTTGGGCAGAACTTTATCTATGTGCACCTCAATCGCCTGATTTGCGACCGACGCATCGAGACGATTTTCATCTCCGGTCCAGGTCATGGCGGCCCGACCATGAACGCCTGCGCCTGGCTTGAAGGCACGTACAGCGAGGTTCACCCCGACATTCCGGCCGATGAAGAGGGCATGCTGGCTTTCTTTCGCAGCTTTTCCACCCCCGGCGGTATCCCCAGCCATTGCGGCCCGCACACACCCAACTCCCTGCATGAAGGCGGAGAGCTGGGCTATTCGCTGATGCACGCCTTTGGCGCTGTCTTCGACAATCCCCACCTGCTGGTCGCCTGCGTCATTGGTGACGGGGAAGCTGAAACCTGTCCGCTGGAAGGCAGCTGGAAAAGTGTGCACTTTCTCGATCCCCGTCGGGATGGTGCCGTGCTGCCGATCCTGCACCTCAATGGCTACAAGATTTCCGGGCCGACGGTCGAAGCACGTTTGCCGGACGAGCAGTTGATTGAGCTGTACCGAGGGCGGGGTTATCAGCCCGTTATCGTCGCGGGGGATGACCTGCCAGGCATGCATCAACGCTTCGCAGCGGCGCTCAATATCTGTCATGACGCGATCCGCGAACAGCAGGCGCGCTCCAGAGCGGAAGGGGGCGCTGCGCGTGCGCGGTGGCCGATGATTATCCTGCGCAGTCCCAAGGGCTGGACCGGACCGAAAGTCGTGGACGGTGTGCCGGTGGAGGGCACCTTTCGCGCTCATCAGGTGCCGTTGGCCAATGTCATCGGTAACCCGGAGCACCTCCAGCAACTGGAGCGCTGGCTGCGCAGTTACTCGCCCGAGACGTTGTTCGATCAGAACGGCCGGTTGCTGCCCGAGCTTCAGGCGTTGACCCCGCCGGCTGCATTGCGCATGGGCGCCGTACCTTACGTGAACGGCGGACGCGTGCTGGTGGCGCTGGACCTGCCGAACTTTGCCGACTATGGACTGGAAGTGCCGGGCCCCGGTCAGGTCATCGCCGAAGCACCACGTCGGCTGGGCGAATACCTGCGTGATGTGATGCGCAATAACCCGCACAACTTTCGTGTCTTCGGGCCTGACGAGACCAACTCTAACCGACTCAACGCCGTGTTCGAAGCCAGCAACCGCACTGCACCAGGCCCGTGTCTGGAGATTGACGATCACCTGGCAAGCGATGGTCGGGTGATGGAGGTGCTCAGTGAACACCTGTGTGAAGGGTGGCTGGAGGGTTATCTGCTCACCGGACGACACGGTATGTGGTCGACCTACGAAGCATTTGCTCAGGTGGTCGACTCCATGGTCACTCAGCACGCCAAATGGTTGCAGCAGAGCCGCGAGTTTGCCTGGCGTCGTCCGCTGGCCTCACTCAACATTCTGATCAGCAGCCATGCCTGGCGTAACGATCACAATGGTTTCAGCCATCAGTCCACCGGGTTCGTCGACAACGTCTTGCAGCGCCGAGCCGACGTGGTGAGGGTGTATTACCCGCCGGATTCCAATTGCCTGGTCAACGTTTTCGACCATTGTCTGCGCAGCCGCAACTACATAAACGTTGTGACCTGCGGCAAGCAACCGGACTTTCAATGGCTGGACTTCGACGCGGCGCTCAAACATTGCTCGCAAGGGGCGTCGATCTGGGACTTCGCAGGCAGTGACGACAGTGAGACGCCGGATGTCGTGCTGGGCTGTGCGGGCGATGTACCGACCACCGAAGCAGTGGCGGCAGCCTGGTTGCTGCAAAAACACGTTCCGGGTATTCGCGTGAGGCTGGTCAATGTCGTCGATCTGGGCATTCTGAGCGCCCCTGAAGATCGGCCTCATGGCATGGACCATGTGTCGTTCGAGGCCTTGTTTACCCGTGACGCGCCGGTGATGTTCGCCTTTCACGGTTCGACCTGGGTGATCCATTCCATGGTTCATGGCCGCGCCAACGAGGCGCGCTTTCATGTCCGTGGTTTCAGTGATCGTGGGACCACGACGACGCCATTCGACATGGTGGTGCTCAATCGCCTTAGCCGTTATCAGCTGGCCATCGACGCATTGAGCCACGTACCGCGTTTACGCGCGCAGAGTCTGGATGCGGTGCATTTTTTCGAAAGTCAGTTACGCAAGCATCACACCTGGATACGCGAACACTTCGAAGACATGCCGGAGATTCGCAATTGGTGCTGGACGGCTGATTTCAGCGAATCGCAGACGCCTCCGCCATTGGCCAAGGGGCACAGCCGAGGGCAGACGTTTACGGATGCGTGAGTGGTTGCGTGAACGAGTGGACGTGTTGCGCAACGGCGGGGAGCCGTTTGAAGGCGGGTGAGGGCGGGGCAGTTTGCCCCCACGTTGGCATTACCAACGTGGGGCAAGTCAGGCGTTAACGGTTACTGGCAAGCCTCACAATCCGGCTCGTCGATTGCGCAAGCCTTTGGCACTGGGGCCGGGCCGGCCGGTGCTGCTTCGGTTGGACGCGGGGCGGTGATCGCCGAGTCGTCCGGGCCGTGGCCGCCGCTCGATACTGCGTTGAGCTTGCCGGTGTTGACGGTGGATTTCTCGGTGCTGGTCGCGGCCAGGGCACGGAGGTAGTAGGTGGTTTTCAGACCACGGTACCAGGCCATGCGGTAGGTCACGTCCAGCTTCTTGCCCGAGGCGCCAGCGATGTACAGGTTCAGCGACTGAGCCTGGTCGATCCACTTCTGACGACGGCTTGCCGCGTCGACGATCCACTTGGTGTCCACTTCGAAGGCAGTCGCGTAAAGCTCCTTGAGCTCCTGCGGGATGCGCTCGATCTGCTGTACCGAACCGTCGTAGTACTTCAGGTCGTTGATCATGACCGAGTCCCACAGGTCGCGGGCCTTGAGGTCGCGTACCAGGTACGGGTTGATCACGGTGAATTCGCCGGACAGGTTCGATTTCACATAGAGGTTCTGATAGGTCGGTTCGATCGACTGCGACACGCCAGTGATGTTGGCGATGGTGGCGGTCGGTGCGATGGCCATGATGTTCGAGTTACGGATACCTTTCTGCACACGGGCACGAACCGGCGCCCAGTCCAGGGTTTCCTTCAGGTCGACGCTGATGTACTTCTCGCCACGCTGCTCGATCAGGATCTGTTGCGAATCCAGCGGCAGGATGCCTTTGGACCACAGCGAACCCTGGAACGTCTCGTAGGCACCGCGCTCGTCGGCCAGGTCGCAGGACGCCTGGATCGCGTAGTAGCTGACCGCTTCCATGGAGGTGTCGGCGAACTGCACGGCAGCATCGGAACCGTAGGGGATGTGCTGCAGGTACAGCGCGTCCTGGAAGCCCATGATGCCCAGGCCGACCGGACGGTGGCGCAGGTTGGAGTTCTTGGCCTGCGGTACCGAGTAGTAGTTGATGTCGATCACGTTATCGAGCATGCGCACGGCTACATCGACAGTGCGCTTGAGCTTGTCGGTGTCCAGCTTGCCGTCGACGATGTGGTTCGGCAGGTTGATCGAGCCCAGGTTGCAGACCGCGATCTCGTCCTTGTTGGTGTTCAGGGTGATCTCGGTGCACAGGTTCGAGCTGTGAACCACGCCCACGTGCTGCTGCGGGCTGCGCAGGTTGCACGGGTCCTTGAAGGTCAGCCAAGGGTGGCCGGTTTCGAACAGCATCGAGAGCATCTTGCGCCACAGATCCTTGGCCTGGATGGTCTTGAACAGTTTGATCTTGCCTGGGTATTCGGTCAGCGCTTCGTAGTACTCGTAACGCTCCTGGAAGGCCTTGCCGGTCAGGTCGTGCAGGTCCGGTACTTCGGATGGCGAGAACAGGGTCCACGGGCCGTCGTCGAAGACGCGCTTCATGAACAGGTCAGGGATCCAGTTGGCAGTGTTCATGTCGTGGGTACGACGACGGTCATCACCGGTGTTCTTGCGCAGCTCGATGAACTCTTCGATGTCCATGTGCCAGGTTTCCAGGTAGGCACAGACAGCGCCCTTGCGCTTGCCGCCCTGGTTGACCGCAACGGCGGTGTCGTTGACCACTTTCAGGAAGGGTACGACGCCTTGCGACTTGCCGTTGGTGCCCTTGATGTACGAGCCCAGCGCACGAACCGGTGTCCAGTCGTTGCCCAGGCCGCCTGCGAATTTGGACAGCATGGCGTTGTCGTGGATCGCGTGGTAGATGCCCGACAGGTCATCCGGCACGGTGGTCAGGTAGCAGCTGGACAGCTGTGGACGCAGGGTACCGGCGTTGAACAGTGTCGGGGTCGACGACATGTAGTCGAACGACGACAGCAGGTTGTAGAACTCGATGGCGCGGTCTTCACGGGCTTTCTCTTCGATTGCCAGGCCCATGGCCACACGCATGAAGAAGATCTGCGGCAGTTCGAAACGCACGCCATCCTTGTGGATGAAGTAACGGTCGTACAGGGTTTGCAGGCCCAGGTAGGTGAACTGCTGATCGCGCTCGTGGTTGATCGCCTTGCCGAGTTTTTCGAGGTCGAATTCGGCCAGCACAGGGTTGAGCAGTTCGAACTTGATACCGGCGGTGACGTAGGCAGGCAGCGCCTTGGCGTACAGGTCGGCCATTTCGTGGTGGGTGGCGCTGTCGGCGACACCGAGGAAACCCAGGCCTTCGGCGCGCAGGGTGTCCATCAGCAGGCGGGCGGTGACGAACGAGTAGTTCGGCTCGCGCTCGACCAGGGTGCGGGCGGTCATCACCAGCGCGGTGTTGACGTCTTTCAGCGCCACGCCGTCGTACAGGTTTTTCAGGGTTTCGGTCTGGATCAGGTCGGCGTCGACTTCAGCCAGGCCTTCGCACGCTTCGGTGACGATGGTGTTCAGACGACCCATGTCCAGCGGCGCGAAGCTGCCGTCTGCGCGGGTGATGCGGATCGAAGGGTGGGCCTGGACCTGCTCTTCGGGGGCGCGAACGGCACGCTCCTTGGCGCGCGAGTCACGGTAGATGACGTAGTCGCGAGCCACTTTCTGCTCGCCGGCACGCATAAGCGCCAGTTCGACCTGATCCTGGATTTCTTCGATGTGGATGGTGCCGCCCGAAGGCATGCGACGCTTGAACGTGGCGCTGACCTGTTCGGTCAGGCGGGCAACGGTGTCATGGATGCGCGACGAGGCAGCAGCATTGCCGCCTTCAACTGCAAGAAACGCCTTGGTGATGGCAACGGTGATCTTGTCGTCCGTGTAGGGAACGACAGTACCGTTACGCTTGATCACGCGCAGTTGACCGGGGGCAGTGGCAGACAGATCCTGCTGGGTCTGGCTTGCCTGCGGCGCGCCGGTCGGCGAGTTCTCGCGAGTTGTGTCTGTTTGCATGTGTGACTCCACGTTCTTTAAGTTTGTTCGGGCATTGCTGCCCACCATTTCGTTTAGAGCAGTCAGTCGCAAAAGGCGACTGGAAGGCTCCAAAACGAAGGTGAAAGCGGGGTCTGTCACCGCTTCCAGGTTTTGAAGCCAAAAAGGACCGGGCTATGCCCGATCCTTCGAAAATCTGATCAAGAGTGCGGTTTCGATGTTGCAAAACGTATACGGGACAGCTCTGGTTCACGCGCGAGCGTCTTGGTGCCTAAACTGGCTTGAAGTTCAACCCCTCAGACGCAACAAAAATGCTTGAAATTCCCATTTGAGTTGTGCTGGCGTTTTTGTTCAAAACCCCACATGTAGGGTGTGTCTCGTCGTCGGGCTACAAGATAATGCGTTTTGGACATGAATTGCAACGCACCGCTTGTGGATAAAGTGTGTGTAGTTTGTGTATGAATCGCACACCATGCGTGTAGGCCGCATAACTACTGGATCGTGACCGTTTGTCACCGATTTCTGTAGGCACTGGCGATGCACTGCTGATTTTTGAGGGCGCGAACCCTATCACAAAAAAACATAGCTGCAAGGCCGATCTGGCATGTCATGTGCTACGCCGCATGCAGTGCGTGTGATCCGCGCGAGGGTTGCTACACTCGCCTGCGACGTGGTGCCGCAACCCCTGCGTTTCAAAAACAAAAAGCGGTCGATAACGACAAGGAAGATTGCTGTGGAGCCACACACCTGGCATGTGCTGATCGTCGAGGATGACCAGCGACTGGCCGAACTGACCAGCGATTACCTGCAGAACCACGGCCTGCGCGTGAGCATCGAAGGCGACGGCGCGCTGGCGGCGGCGCGGATCATCGCCGAGCAGCCGGATCTGGTGATTCTCGACCTGATGCTGCCCGGCGAAGACGGTTTCAGCATCTGCCGCCGCGTGCGTGACCGCTACGACGGGCCGATTCTGATGCTCACCGCGCGCACCGATGACACCGACCATATAGAAGGGCTCGACACCGGCGCCGACGATTTTGTCTGCAAACCGGTGCATCCGCGCGTGCTGTTGGCACGTATCAAAGCCTTGCTGCGCCGCAGTGAAGCGCCGCAGGTGCCGGCCGCCGAACTGCGCCGTCTGGTGTTCGGCCCGTTGGTGGTGGACAACGCATTGCGTGAGGCCTGGCTGCGCGAGCAGAGCATTGAGCTGACCGGTGCCGAGTTCGACCTGCTGTGGCTGCTGGTGGCCAATGCCGGGCGCACGCTGTCCCGCGAAGAGATCTTCACCGCGCTGCGCGGCGTGGGGTATGACGGGCAGGATCGCTCCATCGATGTGCGCATCTCGCGTATTCGCCCGAAAATCGGCGACGATCCCATTCATCCGCGTCTGATCAAGACCGTGCGCAGCAAGGGCTATCTGTTTGTGCCCGAAGCGGCGCAGGACATGAGCGGCCACGTGTTCAGCGGCTGACCTGATGAATTCGATCTTTCTGCGCATCTACGGTGGCGTACTGGGCGTGTTGGTGCTGGTCGCGCTGCTCGGCGTGTTGGCCCTGCATGTGCTCAATCAGTCGCGCGGCGAGCAGTACCGCGAGCGCCTGGCTCATGGCACCTTTACGATCATGGCCGACAATCTGGTGCCGCTCGATGGCATCGAACGGCGTCGCGCCCTGGCGATCTGGGAGCGCCTGCTGGGCATTCCCCTGAGCCTGCAAAGCCTTGAACAGGCCCACCTCGACAGCAGCGCGCTGGGGCAACTGGCGCGCGGCAAGGTGGTGGTCGAACAGATCGGGCCGCACGCTGCCAGGGTTTACCGTCAGTTGAGCGACAAGGAGCCGCTGCTGCTGACCGGCGAAGTGCAGCAGATCACCGAACAATTGGCGCGAGCCACTATTTACCTGCTGATCGATGAGCTGGTGCGCTTTCCGGTCGACGAGCAACCGGCGCGGCTGCAGGCCCTGCGTAGCGACAAAGGGTTCGGTTTCGATCTGCACCTGCTGGCGCTGGATCAGGCGGATCTGGACGATGACCAGCGCCGCCGCGTCTATGAGGGCGATACGGTCATGGCGCTGGGCAAGGGCGGCGATTCGATCCGCGTGCTGGCCGGTATCGTCGACACCAACTGGGTGCTGGAAATCGGCCCGCTGTACCAGATGAACCCTTATCCGTTGCATTGGCTGCTGCTGATCGCCTTGATGGGCCTGTGCCTGATCGGTCTGGTGGTGTACTTGCTGGTGCGGCGTCTGGAGCGCCGCGTGCTGGAACTGGAAGCGGCGGCAACGCAGATTGCCCGGGGCAGCCTGCAAACCCGCGTGCCGACCGAGGGCTCCGACTCGGTTGGGCGTGTGGCAGCGGCGTTCAACAGCATGGCTGAGCACTTGCAGCGCTCATTGATGATCCAGCGCGAACTGGTGCGTGCCGTGTCTCACGAATTGCGCACGCCGGTGGCGCGTCTGCGTTTCGGTCTGGAGATGGTCAGCGACGCCGCGACTCCCGAGGCGCGGCGCAAATACATGCGTGGCATGGACAGTGATATTCAGGACCTCGACAAGCTGGTCGATGAGATGCTCACCTACGCGCGTCTTGAGCAAGGCGCGCCGACCCTGAATTTCCAGCGTGTGGATCTCGATGCGCTGATCGATCAGGTAATCGCCGAACTGGCGCCATTGCGTGCCGATGTACGGGTTTCGAGGGGCGAATGCCGGAGGGCCGAAGACGGCGAGGCTGCCTGGGTCGAGGGCGAGCCGCGCTATCTGCACCGCGCCGTGCAGAACCTGGTGAGCAACGCGCTGCGCCATGCCGAGAACGAGGTGCGTATCAGCTATCGGCTGGAGGCGCAGCAATGCCGCATCGACGTGGACGACGATGGTCCTGGCGTGCCGGAGCAGGCCTGGGAACAGATTTTCACGCCGTTCATGCGCATCGATGACAGCCGCACCCGAGCCTCGGGCGGGCATGGGCTGGGCCTGTCGATCGTGCGGCGGATCATCCATTGGCACGAAGGCCGCGCGCTGATCGGGCATAGCGTCAGCCTGGGCGGGGCATGCTTCAGCCTGGCCTGGCCGCGCACGCAGGTGCCGCGTTGAGCTTGCGGTTGTTTGCCGGGCCATTTGCGCGGTTCGGGCAGACGTTGCTGACGGCGGATGATGCGCGCCCGGTGGTGATGTTGCCTGATCTGCTGCGCCCCGAGCGTCTTGATCAACTGCTGCTGAGTGTCTACGGGCCGCAACTGATGTCCGGTCAATTGCCGGTGCTGGTGTCGCAGTGGGCCAAGTTTTACTTCATGCAACTGATTCCGCCGGTGCTGGTGGCCAGCCTGGTGCATGACTGGCATTGGCCGTTGCAGCTGGAGCAGGTGGCGCTGGCGCTGGATGAGCGCGGCGTGCCGAGCGGTATCAGGCTGACGGGGGAGGGACGCGTCTGGCGGGGTATCCCGGTTGATCCGTTTCAGCGCTTTGCCGGGTTGCTCGATGACAATCTGCAGCCCTTTATTACCTCGCTGAGCGCTTATGGTGGACTGCCTGCCGCGGTGTTATGGAGCAGCGCCGGGGATTACCTGGAAGGCTGCCTTGCGCAGCTGGCCACCTGCAGTGACGTGTCGCTGGCTGCGGGGCTGGCGTTGTTAAGCGAGAGGAAAAGGCCGGACGGGCCGGCCAATCCTCTGTTTCAGGCCGTGCGTTATGTGCCGCAGGCGCAAGGTGGTGAACCACGCAGGCAACGGCGTGTGTGCTGCCTGAGTCATCGGGTCGAGTGGGTTGGGCGTTGCGAGCATTGTCCGCTGCCCGACTGATCAACCTTCGACGGCGACCAGGCTCAACAGGTGATCGTCCTGCACACTGAACTGACCGTCCAGCTCCTTACCCGCGTGCCACTCGCTGGACAGATCGATCAGCAGCTTGAGTCGGGCGTGGCCGTCGGCGGACCATTCCAGCAGTTGCGCGTCTTCGAAGTAGAAGCGCTTGTGCACGATGGGGTAGAGCGCCTTGAACAGCGCTTCCTTGATAGAAAAGGTCAGGGTCACGCGCAGTGCGATCTGATCTTCCGGACCCGCCGCCATCTCTGCCAGCTCGGCGGCCGTCAGAATTTCCCCGGCCAGCCGCGAGGCGCGGTCGTGGCTAAGCAGGTTTTCCGTGTCCAGCCCCAGCCCGCGCCACTGCTGCTTATGCGCAACCACGGCGGCGGCCCAGCCGGTGCTGTGAGTGATCGAACCACAAACATCCGCGGGCCAGACCGGCGCGCGGTCTTCACCCACTGCAGGAACGTGCAAACGGCCATCCAGCTGACGCATGGCTTCGCGAGCGCAGAGACGACCGGCAAGGAATTCAGTCTGACGCTTGGCGACCGAGCGCTGAATGCTCGCGGGCATCTGTAGCTCACAACGCTGAAAGTCGCCGTCGACCAGCTTGAGCGGATCAAAACGCCCACTCACCAGCACCGCCCCCGGCAAGGCTTGCGGCAACGGCCAATGCCGGATCAGTTCCGGGCAGCAGACGGGAAGGTGGGATAGTCGAGTCATGGGCGGCATTTTGCCGGGGGAATGGGTTGGAGGGAAGGGCACAGTAACTATCTTGCCGATGCTCCGCGTCGTCATGCCTTTCCGGACGCTCCGCGTCCTCTTGACGACGCAGAGCGTCGAG
>NZ_FNJH01000003.1:198294-219154 GCF_900103225.1 Pseudomonas congelans
ACTGCATTCCCACGCTGGAGCGTGCGGAACGATGATCGCAACTATCGTGCGGCGCTCCGCGTCGCATGCTGTTCCGGACGCTCCGCGTCCTCTCAACGATGCAGAGCAAAAAAACTGGTCACACTTTCATTATTTCCACGTACTCGGTCGGACGGTACCTTTCGCGCCTCTGAT
Source organism: Pseudomonas congelans (assembly GCF_900103225.1). Classification (GTDB taxonomy): domain Bacteria; phylum Pseudomonadota; class Gammaproteobacteria; order Pseudomonadales; family Pseudomonadaceae; genus Aquipseudomonas; species Aquipseudomonas congelans. The sequence continues at coordinate 198,469 of NZ_FNJH01000003.1, forward strand.
GATTCAAGGATGAACACATGGGCCGGAGTCGATACACCATCACCGAACCTGAAAAGCCTCACTTCCTGACCTGCACAGTGGTGGAGTGGTTACCGCTTTTTACCCGGCCTGTTCTGGTAGACATTCTGTTGAACGCCTGGCGCTATCAACAGGCTCATGAGGGACTGCAGCTCTTCGGGTATGTCGTTCTGGAAAACCACTTGCACTTCGTGGCCCAGGCGCCCGCCTTGGACAAATGTGTGAGCAGTTTCAAGTCGTTTACGGCTCGACGGATAATCGACGCTCTTGAGAGCGCCAATGCCGAGAGCACGTTGGAGCGCCTGCGGTTCGTCAAGCGCATGCACAAGACCGACAGGGTTTATCAGATCTGGCAGGAAGGGGCTCATGCCGAGCTTGTGTGGAATGAAAAGGTTATGCGGCAGAAGCTCGATTACATTCACCATAACCCGGTAAAAAGAGGTTATGTGGATGTCGGTGAGCATTGGAGGTACTCCAGCGCTCGTGATTACGAAGGGCAGCGCGGTTTGATCGATATTCAGCGCTGGTATTGACGCATTGTTGCGACGCAGAGCGTGCGGAACGAGATATCAACTATCGTGCGACGCTCTGCGTCGTCATGCCTTTCCGGACGCTCCGCGTCCTCTTTGCGACGCAGAGCGTCGAGCACTGCATTCCCACGCTGGAGCGTGAGGAACGATGATCTCGACTATCGTGCCGATGCTCTGCGTCCTCCCAGGTTCGGGTGGACGCGGAGTGTCAGCTGTCGCTCAACCAAATATCTTCTTGAAAAACACTTTCATGTCCGCCCAGGAGCTCTCATCGGCGGCTTTGCTGTAGCCGATGTCCGGGCCGCCGTGTTCGCCGTGGCTCAGGCGGTCGGCGTCAGGGTTGCTGAAGCCGTGTTTGGCGCCGTCGATGCTGACGAATTTGTAGTCGGCCTTGGCGTCGTCCATTTCCTTCTTGAACGCAGTGACGTTTTCAGGGGTGACCATGCTGTCCTTGGCGCCGTGTTCGACCAGCATTGGCACCTTGATGCCCGGTTTCGCCGGTGTATTGGTGACCAGTGCGCCGTGGAAGCTCACCACGCCCAGCAGCGGTTCACCGCGGCGTGCCGCATCGAGTACGATCTTGCCGCCGAAGCAGTAACCGATCGCTGCGATCTTTTTCGGATCGGTCTGTGGCTGCTTCTTCAGTTGCTCCAGCCCGGCGTCAAAGCGCTTGTCGGCGGCATCGCTGTCCTTCAGAGCGGCCTGCATGAAGGCCATCGCGTCTTTCGGGTGCTCGGTGTTCTTGCCTTCGCCGTACATGTCGATGGCCATCGCGCTGTAACCCAGCGCAGCCAGGTCGCGGGCGCGGCGCTTGGCGTAGTCGTTCAGGCCCCACCATTCGTGAACCACCAGGACGCCGGGGCGCGGGCCTTTTATAGCGTCGTCGTAAGCGTAGTAGCCCACCAGCTTGGTGCCGTCGGCACTTTTATAATCGATCTGCTCGGTCTTGATCGCCGCCTGGGCGAGGCCGGTCAGGCCCATCATGATCATTGCAATCCACACACGCATGGTCAGCTCCTTGTTGATGTTTTGAAGTGGCAAACAACGATAGCCGATTCTGCTGCCCAGGGTGTGGATGACTGTTCAGCGCCGGTTCATGCAGTGTTCAGTCGGGGTTCAGCCCGGCGCGATTACTGTTGCCCCATACCTTGACAGCGTCCCCGAGCGCAAAAGGAGTCGATATGTTGAATCTCAACAAGTTTTTCCTGGCCCTGGCTTTTCTGGGCGGCAGTGCTGCGGTGCAGGCGGGTGATGGTCGACTTGATGTGGCCCGTATCGAGTTCAGCAAGACCAGCGAAAGGCTTGACGATACCAATAGCTGGGGACACGCACTCGGGGAGCAGGCGCATTCCAACGTCTCGGTGGGGACGCTTTATTCGCCACCGGTTTACGGCAGCCTGACGGGCACTCACAATGGTGCGCCTGTCAGCCGCGAAATCCTGCTGGGCAGCTATGATGTGACACAACATGTGCCCGTCAGCGCCCGCCTGTTGAGTACTGATGCGACGATGTCGTTTCATTCTTTGTCTTGAGGCTGCGATTGTGCCTGGGAGAGCTGCATGAAGTTGTTGGTAGTTGAGGATGAAGCGCTGCTGCGCCACCACCTGCGAACCCGTCTGACCGAAGCCGGGCATGTGGTGGAAGCAGTGGCCAACGCCGAAGAGGCGTTGTATCAGGTCGCGCAATTCAATCACGACCTGGCGGTGATCGACCTGGGCTTGCCGGGCATCGGCGGCCTGGACCTGATCCGCCAGTTGCGCACGTTGGGCAAGGCGTTTCCGATCCTGATTCTGACCGCGCGCGGCAACTGGCAGGACAAGGTCGAAGGCCTGGCTGCCGGGGCTGACGACTATGTGGTCAAACCCTTCCAGTTCGAGGAGCTGGAAGCACGCCTGAACGCTTTGTTACGGCGTTCCAGCGGCTTCATTCAGTCAACCATCACAGCGGGCCCGCTGTTGCTGGACCTCAATCGCAAGCACGCCGCACTGGCCGAGCAGCCATTGGCGCTGACGGCTTACGAGTACCGCATTCTCGAGTACCTGATGCTCCATCATCAGCAAGTGGTGCCCAAGGAGCGCCTGATGGAGCAACTGTACCCCGATGACGATGAGCGCGACCCGAACGTGATCGAAGTGCTGGTGGGGCGTCTGCGTCGCAAACTGGACAGCAGCGTGGCATTCAAACCTATCGAAACCGTGCGCGGCATGGGCTATCTGTTCAATGAGCGCTGTACGTGATTCGTTCGCTTCGCCTGCGCCTGATGCTGGGGGCCGCCACGCTGGCGGTGATCTTCATGCTGCTGATGCTGCCTGCTCTGCAGGGGGCATTCAGCCTGGCGCTACGCGGGGCAATAGAGCAACGTCTGGCCTCTGATGTCACCACCATGATTTCGGCCGCTCGCGTCGAAGACGGCCACCTGTTAATGCCGTCTGTACTGCCGGGCGAGCAATTCAATCTGCCCGGCAGCCGTCTGCTGGGCTACATCTATAACCGCCAGGGGCAGATGGTCTGGCGTTCGTTGTCGACCGAAGGCGAGAACATCGACTACCGCCCGCAATACGACGGGCAGGGCAGCGAGTTCACCAAGATCAAGGAAATCAATGGCGATGAGTATTTCGTCTATGACGTCGAGATCCGGCTGCTCGGCGGGCGCAACGCTGCATTCAGTATCGTTGCCGTGCAACCGTTGCGCGGCTATCAGGAAACCATCGACGGTCTGCGCCGCAAGCTTTATCTGGGCTTTGGCGCAGCACTGGCGGTGCTGCTCGGGTTGCTGTGGATGGGCCTGACCTGGGGGCTGCGGGCCCTGCGCGGCTTGAGCCAGGAACTGGATCAGGTGGAAGCCGGCGTGCGCGACAGCCTCAGCGAAGAACACCCCAGCGAACTGCTGCGCCTGACCGACTCGCTCAACCGCCTGCTACGCAGCGAGCGTGAGCAGCGTATTCGTTACCGCGACTCTCTGGATGACCTGGCGCATAGCCTGAAAACCCCGCTGGCGGTCTTGCAGGGCGTAAGCGAGAACATCGCCAAGCGCCCCGAGGATGTCGAGCAGGCGTGGGTGCTGCAATCGCAGATCGAACGCATGAGCCAGCAGATCGGCTATCAACTGCAACGGGCCAGTCTGCGCAAAAGCGGTCTGGTACGCCACCACGTGATGTTGCGCCCCGTGGTTGAAAGCCTGTGCAACACGCTGGACAAGGTGTATCGCGACAAACAGGTCAAGGCCACGCTGGATCTGCCCGAAGACTGTCAAGTGCACATGGAGGAGGGCGCGCTGCTGGAAATGCTCGGCAACCTGCTGGAAAACGCCTATCGGCTGTGCCTGAGCGAAGTGCGCGTCAGCTTCACGCGTTCGGCGACCGGCGATGAACTGTGCGTCGAAGACGACGGCCCCGGCGTCCCGCAGAGCCAGCGCGCACGCATTCTCGAACGCGGCGAACGGCTGGACCGCCAGAACCCCGGGCAAGGCATCGGCCTGGCGGTGGTCAAGGACATCATCGAAAGCTACGGCGCGCAACTGACGCTGGGCGATTCCCCAATGGGCGGCGCGGCGTTCAGGATTCATTTTCTGGCGCAGTAACGACAGTGTTCTCCCGGACACCTGTCGTTCCTCACGCTCCAGCGTGGGAATGCCGTTCTTGACGCTCTGCGTCACACCTCTGCGCGTCATCGAACACTCCTGTCGCCACCGAAAGAAGGCGGATACCCGCCACTGTGTGCCTGTTTTTCCCACCATACGGCGGAAAACCGCCACCTCTCCTGTCAGATCCCGGCTACCGTTACCAGTGTGCGCCTTATACAGCGGGGTTTTGATATCAAAATGACTCCATGGCACGCGTATTGCTATCTACATGGCAGAGACCTGCCTTGCGCAGCTCGACAAAACAAATCCCTCCAGTGCAGGAGGGTTAGCGCTTTATAGGCTCGCGCGCATCAGGTGAAGATGCCGACGACGCCCTTGAGGAAAACTGCAATGACGACTCGTCAGCCCATCTACAAATCCCTCTATTTTCAGGTAATCGTAGCGATTGTCATCGGTATCCTGATCGGTCACTTCTACCCGGACACCGGCAAGGCGTTAAAACCGCTGGGTGACGGGTTCATCAAACTGATCAAGATGGTCATTGCCCCGATCATCTTCTGTACCGTGGTCAGCGGCATCGCCGGCATGCAGAGCATGAAGTCGGTCGGCAAGACCGGCGGGTATGCGCTGCTGTATTTCGAGATCGTTTCGACCATCGCCCTGCTGATCGGTCTGATCGTGGTCAACGTGGTTCAGCCGGGTGTCGGCATGAACATCGACGTCAGCACGCTCGACGCTTCGAAGATCGCCGCCTACGTCACTGCCGGTCAGGATCAGAGCATCGTCGGCTTTATCCTCAACGTCATTCCGAACACCATCGTCGGTGCGTTTGCCAACGGCGACATCCTGCAAGTGCTGATGTTCTCGGTGATCTTCGGTTTCGCCCTGCATCGTCTGGGTGCCTACGGCAAGCCGGTTCTGGACTTCATCGATCGCTTTGCGCATGTGATGTTCAACATCATCAACATGATCATGAAACTGGCGCCGCTGGGTGCGTTCGGTGCCATGGCCTTCACCATCGGCGCTTACGGCGTCAGCTCGCTGGTGCAGTTGGGTCAGTTGATGATCTGCTTCTACATCACCTGCGTTCTGTTCGTTGTGTTCGTACTGGGCGCCATCGCCCGCGCTCACGGCTTCAGCATCTTCAAACTGATTCGCTATATCCGTGAAGAGCTATTGATCGTACTGGGTACGTCTTCTTCGGAATCCGCTCTGCCGCGCATGCTGATCAAGATGGAGCGCCTGGGTGCCAAGAAGTCTGTTGTAGGTCTGGTTATCCCGACGGGCTATTCGTTCAACCTGGACGGTACGTCGATCTACCTGACCATGGCCGCTGTGTTCATCGCTCAGGCGACCAACACGCACATGGACATCACGCACCAGATCACCCTGTTGCTGGTGTTGCTGCTGTCGTCCAAAGGTGCTGCTGGCGTAACCGGTAGCGGCTTCATCGTACTGGCTGCGACCCTGTCGGCTGTAGGCCACCTGCCGGTTGCCGGTCTGGCGCTGATTCTGGGTATCGACCGCTTCATGTCCGAAGCCCGCGCCCTGACCAACCTGGTCGGTAACGCTGTTGCTACCGTCGTGGTTGCCAAGTGGGTCGGCGAGCTGGACACCGACAAGCTGCAGTCCGAGCTGACTTCCGGTGGCTCTGCCATTCTGGAAACCCGCCCTGAAGACGACCTCGGCGTTGCCGAAGGCCCGACTCCAGCCGCTGCGGTGAACACCACCAAGACCGTCTGATAACCCTCAGGCCATAAAAAACCCATCTTCGGATGGGTTTTTTTATACCTGCCGTTTACTGGAGGATTATTCCGTACGCGTCTCGCCGCTGAACACCAGGGGCTCGCGGCACCGGCGGCACAGGTAGCGCCGTCCCTTGCGAACCATGCTGTGACGCTGCGCGGTAAACGGGAAGTCGCTGTCGGGGCACGGGCAGCGGTAGATGTAACGGATCACGCTGCGCCGCTTGACCGCATAGGTGTGGCAGCGGTTGGGCGGCAGTTCATAGACGCCGCGCATGATCAATTGCCATTCTTCACCATGCGGCTGGATGCTGCCACCGAACAACTGATGGGCGATCAGGTGCGCGACTTCGTGAGGCACGGTCTGGCGCAGGAAGTCTTCGGCGTTTTCCTTGTAGAGCTGGGGGTTGAAGCGCAACAGGTTTTCATGCAGGTGAGCGACACCGGCCTTCTGACCGCGCAACTGGAAACTGACCACCGGGCGTTTGAAGGTGCGCTTGAAGAAAGCTTCGGCTTGTTGGTAGCAGGTTTCGACGCGTGAATTGAGTTGTTCGGGCATGCTTTAGGATTCTCCAGTGCGCCAAGTATGCCGCAATGTGGCTACGCTCTGAACAGGCCACCTGCCCGGTGGTCATTTTTGGTCCAGCGTGGTCGCCTGTCTGAACAGTACGGGCGCAGCATATTTAACGAATGGTCGGTTACGGGTAAAATGTCCGGCTTTTCTCAAGCTACCGTCAGCGGATATTTCCATAAATGGGCACCCTTTCAGTCAATCAGAACAAACTGCAGAAACGTCTGCGTCGGCTGGCCGGCGAAGCGGTTGCCGACTTCAACATGATCGAAGAGGGTGACAAGGTCATGGTCTGCCTGTCCGGCGGCAAGGACAGTTACACTATGCTCGATGTGCTGATGCACTTGCAGAAGGTCGCGCCGATCAAGTTCGACATCGTGGCGGTCAACATGGACCAGAAGCAGCCCGGCTTCCCTGAGCACGTGCTGCCTGCCTACCTGAAAGAACTGGGTATCGAGTACCACATCGTCGAGAAAGACACCTATTCAGTGGTCAAGGAACTGGTCCCCGAAGGCAAGACCACCTGCTCGCTGTGTTCACGGCTGCGTCGCGGCACGCTGTACACCTTCGCTGACGAGATCGGCGCCACCAAGATGGCGCTCGGGCACCACCGTGACGACATCGTCGAGACATTCTTTCTCAACATGTTCTTCAATGGCTCGCTCAAGGCCATGCCGCCCAAGCTGCGCGCCGATGACGGCCGTAATGTGGTGATTCGTCCGTTGGCGTACTGCCATGAAAAGGACATTCAGGCCTATTCGGACTTCAAACAGTTTCCGATCATCCCGTGCAACCTGTGCGGCTCGCAGGAGAACCTGCAGCGTCAGGTGGTCAAGGAAATGCTGCAGGACTGGGAGCGCAAGACGCCGGGCCGGACGGAGAGCATCTTCCGCGCCCTGCAGAACGTACAGCCCTCGCAGCTGGCTGACCGCAACCTGTTCGATTTCAGCAACCTGCGCATCGACGAAACCGCTGCGTCGCGGTTCGTCAATGTGGTCAATATCTGACGGTGCTCAGTGGTTGACGGTGAACGCCAGCATGGCTGACAGCTGGCACATCGGCCGACCGCTTTCTGCGTGCCACTGATTGAAGACGTCCTGCACGATCGCCTGATCGCGCTTGCTGCTCGGTACTCGGTCGACGATATCCTGCGCGTTCAGGGCGGCAACCACATCCCAGGTCGGAATGAAGGTGTCCTTGCCGATCATGCGCAGAAAGCGCGGCGCTGACAGGCCGCCCATCTGGTTGCCGTGTTTGGCGATGTACTGCCATAGGCCGGTGATGTTATCGACCGGCCATTCGGCGATGAACTTGCCGAAACTGCCATGCTCCTGCTCGATGTCCAGAATCAGTTGCGCATTGCGCGGCACGCTCTTGAGCTTGCCCAGATGACGAATGATGCGCGCGTCCTGCATCAGCCGCTCCAGGTGATCGGCGCCCATCAGCACGACTTTCTCCGGATCGAAGCGAAAGAACACTTCTTCGAACACTGGCCACTTGGCGTCCACCAGGCTGTGTTTCAGGCCTGCGCGGAAAACCCGCAGGGCCATGGTCGACAGGTAGCGGTCGGCGCTGATGGCTTGCAGTTGTCTGGGTGTCTTGGGGGAGGGCAGATGAGCTTCCAGAGCTTTGGCGGAGCCGAATCGATTCAGGCAATACTCGTTCAGCCATTTGTAGTCGTGCATCGGTTCTCCAAAGAAATTCAACAGGCAGGACAAGGGGTCAGACCGACCCTTGCCCTGCAAGTTTACGATTTAACTGAAAGCATCCGGCGCTCTGCCGATTCAGCTGCGCGGCGCGTCCAGTTGTAACGCAGTCTTGGCCAGACGCTGGCCCAGGGCGCGGCACAGGTCGGTTTCATGACGGTCCAGCGCGCGCTTGCCATCGGCACCGGCGTGATGGCTGGCACCGTAAGGCGTGCCACCCCCGGTGGTTTCCAGCAGCGCCGACTCGCTGTAGGGCAGGCCCATGATCAGCATGCCGTGGTGCAGCAGTGGCAGCAGCATCGACATCAGCGTGGTTTCCTGACCGCCGTGCAGGCTGGCGGTGGAGGTAAAGACGCCAGCGGGTTTGCCGACCAGTGCGCCGGTCAGCCACAGGTTGCTGGTGCCGTCGAGGAAGTATTTCAGCGGAGCGGCCATGTTGCCGAAGCGTGTCGGGCTGCCCAGCGCCAGGCCGGAGCAGTTTTTCAGGTCGTCGAGGGTCGCGTACAGCGCGCCGCTTTCCGGAATCTCGGGGGAGGTCGCTTCGCAGTCGGCGGAAACGGCGGGTACGGTGCGCAGCCGCGCTTCCATGCCGCCCAGTTCGATGCCGCGGGCAACCTGCCGGGCCATTTCGCTGGTGGAGCCGTTGCGGCTGTAATAGAGGACCAGAATGTAGGGTGTGCTCACGGCAGCAGCTCCAGAATGTTCTCGGGTGGGCGGCCAATGACAGCCTTGTCGCCGGCGACCAGAATCGGCCGCTCGATGAGTTTGGGGTGAGCGGCCATGGCGGCGATCAGTTGCTCGTCGCTCAGGCTCGGGTCGGCCAGATTGAGTTGCTTGTAATCGTCCTCGCCGGTACGCAGCAGTTGCCGGGCACCGATGCCCAGCTTGCCGAGCAGGTCGCGAACACGGTCGGCGTCGGGCGGTGTTTCCAGGTACAGGACGATGTCCGGCGTCAGGCCGCGGGCCTGAAGCAGTTCCAGCGCGCCGCGGGACTTGCTGCAGCGCGGGTTGTGATACAGCGTCAGATCGGTCATTTGCACGTCGCATCTTGTGTGGGGTGGCGTATTCTAACCAGCGATGGCACTGTCCGACATATCGAATGGTCAATAGTCGTGGCTTGGGTATAAGTAATTCAGGTTGAACGGGGCGAGGAAACAAGCGAATGGCAAGGCGATTAACAGCAGCGGCAATACTTTTCGGCAGTTTGCTGCTCAGCGGCTGTGGCGTGGACCTGGGCAATGATCAGAATGGCCAGAAGGTCGCCAGCGAGCGCATCAAAGGGCACTGGCTGGTGGTCAACTACTGGGCCGAATGGTGCGGTCCTTGCCGTACCGAGGTTCCGGAGTTCAATGCGTTGTCCGAGCAGCTCAAGGACAAGAATGTCACTGTGTTGGGGGTCAACTTCGACAACCTGCAGGGCGACGAGCTGAAAAGCGCTGCCAATGCATTGGGTATCAAATTCACCGTGCTGGCTCAGGACCCTGCCGAGCAATACAGCCTGCCGCCCTCCGAGGCGCTGCCGGTGACCTACATCATTGATGACAAGGGCAAGATGCGCGAACAACTGCTCGGCGAGCAATCAGCTGCGACAGTGATCCAGAAGCTCAAGACACTGCGTGGCGAGGGCTGATTGCGATGCTCCGCACCCGATCTTGACTATGCGGTGTAACGCAGACTTGTGACGCAGAGCGTCACGAACTGCATTCCCACGCGGAGGGGGGGACGATAGTCAGCTACCTGATATCGAAGAAACGCTATGTGACGCAGGGTGCCACGATAGTCAATCCCTGTGGGAGCGAGCTTGCTCGCGAAGGCAGTGGTTCAAAGGCCCCTATTCTGAGGAGCTACCAGCCTCTTCGCGAGCAAGCTCGCTCCCACAAGAGTTACGTGCAGCCGTGAGCGCGGAGCATGGGCACGACAAGCCTCAACTATCTTCCAGCCAGAAACGCAGCGGCTTGCCCTGGGTCGGCCACAGGCGCAACTGCTCGATGGGCGAGATGTCCCAGCGCTGCACGCTGCTCATCGCCTTGATAAAACGCTGTTCCTGCTCCATCAGCGCCGGCGCGCACATCTTGCGAGTCTTGCCTACCGGGCCGAAACTGATGCTGTGGTCGTTCAGTGTGTAAGGCGCGAACCAGTGGTTGCAGCCCGCATTGCCATACGCACGGCCATCGGCACCCAGCGTCATGGTCAAGCGACTGTTATCGATCAGCGGACGTTCGCCGATCCACTCGGTTACATAGCTGTGATCCTGCTGGATCGGCAGCGGGTCAGCAGTACAACCAACCAGCAGCGCGCCGCCGATCAGGCTCAGGAGCGCAAACTGTTTCATGCCGCTTTCTCCTGACACTTCTTGCAGAAGTGCTTCTCGCCATCGGTTTTCCAGCCCAGCTCTGCGATGCGCGCGGTAGCGGCCGGTTTCTGCGCCTTGACGCCCAGCTTGCTCTCCACCATGAACTCGAAGTTCAGCTCGGCGGCGCAGCTGTCGCAATTCACTTTCCACTGGTGAATCGCCAACTCGTCGAATACCGGGCCTTTGGCCACTGCAATCCATTGCCCGGGCGGGTTGATCAGGTGCCGGACTTTCTCGACGGTGAGGCGCATGTGCAGGCTTTTGCTGCCTTTGATGGTCACCAGCAACTGGTCGCTGTCGTGAATCGAGCCGCCGTTGCCGGTGACCTGATAGCGACCGGGTGCCAGAGTGCGGCATTCGGTCAGTGTGTGCTGGGGGTTGAGCATGCTGTAGCGAAAATCGTGTTCGACCATGGGTCCTCCAAAATTGCGCGCATCCTAACATGCTCCGCCGACCCTTGAGCGTCAGGCACGAAAGGTGTCCCGCCGCACGCTCAAGCCATGACCCGCGCCTCGGCTTCCAGGCGGATGATCGCCTTGTCCAGATCATTGAGGGCGTCTTCGGTGTGCGGGGCATTTTGCTTGAGCAGGGTTTCGGCGCGTTGGCAGGCACTGCGCAGCTGGGGAACGCCGCAATAACGCGTTGCGCCGTGCAGGCGGTGGATGCGTTCGATCAAGGCGTTTACATCTTGGCTGGCACGCGCCACCCGAATGGCTTCGCGGTCGGCATCCAGTGAGGCCAGCAGCATGGCCAGCATGTCGGCGGCGAGATCCGCCTTGCCCGCAGCCAGGCGCAACCCTTCCTCATGATCCAGTACCAGCGGGCCGACATGCACCTCAAGCGCTTCATTCTGGCGTTCCGGCGCAGGGTTGCGCAGCGCCAGTCCGGTCCACTTGAGCACCACCTGCGCCAGTTGCCGTTCGCTGATCGGCTTGGTCAGGTAGTCGTCCATGCCGCTTTGCAGCAGTGAGCGTTTTTCATTGGCCATCGCATGCGCGGTGAGGGCCACGATCGGCAGCGAGCTCTGGTTGCGTTCGGCCTCCCAGGCGCGGATCGCCTCGGTGGCCTGACGACCGTCCATGCCGGGCATCTGCACATCCATCAACACCAGGTCGAATGCTTCTTGCTGTACAGCGTTGACCGCTGCATAGCCACCCTCGACAGCGACCACTTCAGCGCCCATGTCTTCAAGCAGGGTCTGCACCAGCAGCAGGTTGGCCGGGTTGTCGTCCACGCACAGCACTCGCGGCGCGCGGCTCGACAATGGCGGGCCGATGTCGGCACGCACCGCTCGCGGCGCGATCAGCTCGGACAGGGCTTTTTGCAGCTTGCGGGTGCAGGCGGGCTTGGCCTGCAATTGCGTGTAGACATCGTGGACCGCCAACTGGAACAGCGCATGCTCGGTAGTCGGGCACAGCACCATGACCTTGCAGTTGAGGTTTTCCAGGTCCCAGATGTGCTGGCGCAGCCGTTCCGGAGAGATTTCCAGCGCCGTAACGCCAAGTACCGCCAGATCGATGGCCGCTGGCGTCTCGTGCGCTGCCGTCACGCCGTTGAGCAGGTTTTCCAGGTTATTGAACACGATGGTCTGCAGGCCGCAGTCTTCCAGTTGATGCTCCAGCGCCTGACGCGCCAGGTCATGATGTTCAAGCACTGCGGCGCGCAGGCCTCCGAGCGGAATGTTGAGCGACTCTTCCTTGTCTTCGCGGGCCTTGGGCAGTTTCAGGCTGATCCAGAATTCCGAACCTTCGCCCGGTGTGCTGTCAACACCGATTTCGCCGCCCATCTGTTCGATCAGGCGTTTGGAGATCACCAGACCCAGCCCGGTACCGCCCGGTTGGCGCGAGAGCGAGTTGTCGGCCTGGCTGAAGGCCTGGAACAGTGCCCGCACATCCTGGCTGGACAGGCCGATCCCGGTGTCCTGCACGCTGATGCGCAGTTGCGCGTGCTCTTCGGTTTCATCCTCGAGCATGGCACGCGCGACGATCGTGCCTTCGCGGGTGAATTTGATCGCGTTGCTGACCAGATTGGTCAGGATCTGCCGCAGACGCAGCGGGTCGCCGGACAGCGCCAATGGCGTATCGCGGTACACCAGACTGACCAGCTCGAGCTGTTTGGCGTGCGCGGCCGGGGCGAGGATGGTCAAGGTGTCCTGCAACAGGTCGCGCAGGTTGAACGGGATATTGTCGAGCACCAGCTTGCCGGCCTCGATCTTGGAGAAGTCGAGAATCTCGTTGATGATGCTCAACAGGTTGTCGGCGGACTTTTCGATGGTGCCCAGGTAGTCGAACTGGCGCGGGGTCAGCTCGCTTTTTTGCAGCAGATGGGTGAAGCCCAGAATTCCATTGAGCGGCGTGCGGATTTCATGGCTCATGTTGGCCAGGAATTCGGACTTGATCCGGCTTGCTTCAAGTGCTTCCTTGCGCGCCAGGTCCAGTTCGATGTTCTGGATCTCGATGGTCTCCAGATTCTGCCGGACATCTTCGGTCGCCTGATCGATGCTCAGTTGCAGTTCTTCCTGCGCGTTCTGCAGGGTTGCCGCCATGCGATTGATGCCTGACGCCAGTTCATCCAGTTCCCGGCTGCCCAGCGGTGGCAGGCGGGTTTCCAGATTGCCGTCCTTGAGTTGCGACACGGCCTGCTTGATCTGGCTCATCGGCCGGTTGATGGTTCGGCTCATGCGTACCGCGAGGGTCGCGGTAAACGCCAGCCCGGTCAGGATCAGCAGCAGGCTGGCAAACAGGCTTCGGTAACCGCGCAGCAGCGTGCCGTTATGGGATATTTCAAGCTCGACCCAGCCCAGCAGGGTGTCAGCTTCGGCAGGAATGATCGGGCTGGTCAGGTGGCGTTGACTGCCGAATACCGGCAGCAGGTAGCGCGTGGCGTCGGTGCCGGTCGAGCTGAGCAACTGCGAGGCGCTGCCAATCGGCGACGGGCTGATCATGGTCGGCCCGGCGTGGGCCAGTGCCGTGCGATCGGTGTCGAGAAACGACACGGCGCGCACGTCATTCTGCTCCAGGGTCTGGGCGGCGATGCGACTGAGCAGCACTTTATCCTTGCGCCCCAGTGCATTGGCGGCCAGCGGCGCCAGATCCTGAGCGATCATTTCGCCGCGTTGCAGCAGCTGGCTTTGCAGCTCGCTCAACTGCATCCAGGTGAAATAGCCACCGAGCATCGCCGCCATCAGGCTGGCAGGCAAAATAGTCAGTAGCAGCACACGGCCTTTTATACCCAGCTTGGTCAGCACGCTCTTACTCCGGCAACACGTATCAGTCCGTCGATATCAGGCATCGGCTGCCTTGCTGTATCGGCACAAGGGGACAAGTTTAGCCATTTACCGCCGACATGGGCACATAACTCTCTGTGCAGGGAGGGGGCGGCAGCGGAAAAATAAGCGTTTATTCTTTTTGGGAATAAGCAGCGCACTTTGCGTGATATGGGCTTTGGGCGTTTGCCGTTATGATAGGCACCCCCCGCAGTCTGGATTGCGAAGACGCCATGACCCTGCAGTATCAAACCATTGCCGATTGCGTCGGCAACACCCCGCTGGTGCGTCTGCAACGCATGGCGGGTAACACCAGCAATACCCTCCTGTTGAAACTCGAAGGTAACAACCCCGCTGGCTCGGTAAAAGACCGCCCGGCCTTGTCGATGATCACCCGCGCCGAGTTGCGCGGCCAGATCCGTCCGGGTGACACGCTGATCGAAGCCACCTCCGGCAATACCGGGATCGCGCTGGCCATGGCCGCAGCAATCAAGGGCTACCGGATGATTCTGATCATGCCGGACAACTCCAGTGCCGAACGCAAGGCCGCGATGACAGCCTATGGCGCCGAGCTGATTTCGGTCAGCAAGGACGAAGGCATGGAAGGTGCCCGTGATCTGGCCGAGCGCATGCAGGCCGAAGGCCGCGGCAAGGTGCTCGATCAGTTTGCCAATGGCGACAATCCCGAGGCGCATTACACGTCCACCGGTCCGGAAATCTGGCGGCAGACGGGCGGCACCGTGACTCATTTCGTCAGCTCGATGGGCACCACCGGCACCATCATGGGTACCTCGCGCTATCTCAAGGAGCAGAATCCCGACGTGCAGATCGTTGGTCTGCAACCGATGGAGGGCGCTTCGATCCCCGGTATTCGCCGCTGGCCGTATGAATACCTGCCGAAAATCTATCAGTCGGACCGGGTCGACCGCATCATCGACATGGGCCAGACCGAAGCCGAAGACACCATGCGCCGCCTGGCCCGTGAAGAAGGCATCTTCTGTGGCGTGTCATCCGGTGGCTCGGTCGCCGGGGCGTTGCGTATTTCCCAGGAAGTCGAAAACGCCGTGATTGTGGCGATCATCTGTGACCGAGGCGACCGTTACCTGTCGACCGGCGTCTATGATTCGCCCAACTGATGGCCAAGCACGAAAGAGGTTTGCGCTTTCAGCCTGCGGGCGGCGTTAAAACCGTACAGATTCCTGCCGGCAAAAAGCAGCGGCTGACCATTGAGCGGCTGTCCGACGACGGCCGCGGTATCGCCTTTTTCGAGGGCAAAACCTGGTTTGTCGCCGGCAGTCTGGCGGGCGAAGAGGTCGAGGCGCGTGTGCTCAATGCACGCGGCAAGGTGGTCGAGGCGCGCACCGAGCGGGTCTTCACCGCCAGTGCCATGCGTCGCGCTCCGGCCTGTGAGTATTTCGGTCGCTGTGGCGGCTGCAGTGTTCAGCATGTGCCCCACGAAGAACAGCTTGCCCTGAAACAGCGCATGCTCGCCGAGCAGTTAATGCGTGTGGCGAATGTTGTGCCGGATGAATGGGCAGCACCTTTGAGCGGTGCCGAGCTGGCTTATCGCCGACGCGCGCGGGTCGCGGTTCGCTGGGATGCCAAGGCCAAACGGCTGGATGTGGGGTTCCGTGCAGCCGCCAGCCAGGACATCGTCAGCATCGAACACTGTCCGGTGCTGGTACAGGCCTTGCAACCCATCATGAATGAGCTGCCTGGCATGCTGAAAAGTTTCAGCAAGCCGCAGGCGCTGGGTCATGTCGAGCTGTTCAGTGGGGTTGCTACTGCCGTGTTGTTGCGCCACACCGCGCCGCTTGCCGAGATCGATCTGGCGCTGTTGCAGGCGTTTTGCTCCAGGCATGGCGCGCAGCTTTGGCTGCACGGAGAAGGCGAGCCCCAACCGGCCAGCCCCGGCGATACGCTGGGCTACCGGCTGGAGCCTTGGAACCTGCAACTGGCCTGGCGACCGGGAGATTTCATTCAGGTCAACGCGGCGGTCAATACCGCGATGATCGAGCAGGCCCTGCAATGGCTGGCGCCTGCAAAAGACGAGCGTGTCATGGACCTGTTTTGCGGTCTGGGTAATTTCGCCTTGCCGCTGGCAGGTATGGCCAGGGAGGTGGTGGCGGTCGAAGGCGTTGCGACCATGGTCGAGCGTGCAGCTGTCAACGCAATGAGTAATGATCTGCACAATGTGCAGTTTTTTCAGGCGGATCTTTCCCAGCCGCTGACACATGCCGACTGGGCGGCAGAAGGGTTTTCTGCGGTACTCTTGGACCCGCCGCGTGACGGAGCCTTTGAAGTGGTCCGCCAGATCAGCAAGACGGGGGCCCGGCGACTGCTCTATGTTTCATGTAATCCGGCAACTTTGGCTCGTGACGCGGTCGAACTGATCCGTCAGGGCTACCGATTAAAACGTGCCGGAATCCTCGATATGTTTCCGCAGACGGCGCATGTCGAGGCGATGGCTTTATTTGAAATGAGTAAGTGAGCAGCGTTCACTGGAACGAGGTCGTTGCTGACAGGGAATCTCATTTAATCCGACTGGCCCGCGAATGCCGGTCCTTGCTTGCCCGGCAAGTGGCATTCGCTCAGAAGGCTGGCGACTGATGGCGCTATTCATCGCGCCGTAGGGAAGGTAAGCAGCATGGTACAGGTGAGAGCGAACCAGCCGATAAACACAGACGGCAGTATCAATCTCGACGCGTGGCTCGATCATATTGTCAGCGTCGACCTGGTCCTGGACCGGGAAGTCATGAAAAAGGCCTGTGAATTTGCCCGGGAAGCCGAGCAGACCGACAAGGCCCACAAGAATCATTGGGCAGAGGGCACCTCCAGTTTTCAGACCGGTCTGGAAATCGCGGAGATCCTGGCTGACCTCAAGCTGGATCAGGACTCGCTGATCGCTGCGGTCATTTACCGTGGCGTGCGTGAAGGTCTCATTGCGCTGCCGGAAGTCGAGCAGCGCTTTGGCGCAACGGTCGCCAAACTCATCGACGGCGTGCTGCGCATGGCCGCGATCAGCGCCAGTCTCAGCCCTCGTCAGTCACTGGTACTCGGCAGCCAGGCGCAGGTCGAAAACCTGCGCAAGATGCTGGTGGCGATGGTCGACGACGTGCGTGTTGCGCTGATCAAGCTGGCCGAACGTACCTGCGCGATTCGTGCGGTGAAGAACGCCGACGACGAAAAACGCAACCGTGTCGCCCGTGAAGTCTTCGACATCTATGCACCGCTGGCCCACCGTCTGGGCATCGGTCACATCAAGTGGGAGCTGGAAGACCTGTCCTTCCGCTACTTGGAGCCCGATCAATACAAGCAGATCGCCAAGCTGTTGCACGAGCGCAGGCTGGACCGCGAACGCTTCATCAGCGACGTCATGTCCCAGCTCGACAACGAGCTGCAGGCCACCGGCGTGACCGCCGACATCAGCGGGCGTGCCAAGCATATCTACTCCATCTGGCGCAAAATGCAGCGCAAGGGCCTGGCGTTCAGCCAGATCTATGACGTGCGTGCGCTGCGTGTGCTGGTCCCGGAAATGCGCGACTGCTACACCGCGCTGGGTATCGTGCACACCTTGTGGCGGCATATTCCCAAAGAGTTCGACGATTACATCGCCAACCCCAAGGAAAACGGCTATCGCTCGCTGCACACTGCCGTGATCGGGCCGGAAGGCAAGGTGCTGGAAGTGCAGATCCGCACCCACGCCATGCATGAAGAGGCCGAGCTGGGCGTATGTGCGCACTGGCGCTATAAAGGCACGGACGTCAAATCCGGCTCCAATCATTACGAAGAGAAGATTTCCTGGCTGCGTCAGGTGCTCGAATGGCATGAAGAGCTGGGCGACATCGGCGGCCTTGCAGACCAGCTGCGGGTCGATATCGAGCCTGACCGCGTCTACGTCTTCACTCCGGACGGCCACGCCATCGACTTGCCCAAGGGCGCGACACCGCTGGACTTCGCCTATCGGGTGCACACCGAAATCGGCCACAACTGCCGGGGTGCGAAGATCAATGGCCGCATCGTCCCGCTCAACTACAGCCTGCAGACCGGCGAGCAGGTCGAGATCATCACCAGCAAGCACGGTACGCCGAGCCGTGACTGGCTGAACTCAAACCTGGGGTACATCACCACCTCGCGCGCGCGAGCCAAGATCGTTCACTGGTTCAAGTTGCAGGCCCGTGACCAGAACGTCGCCGCCGGCAGAACCCTGATCGAACGCGAACTGGCGCGCCTGGCATTGCCGCAGGTCGACTTCGACAAGCTGGCGGACAAGGCCAATCACAAGACGGCCGACGACATGTTTGCGGCCCTGGGTGCAGGCGATCTGCGTCTGGCTCAGTTGGTCAATCTGGCTCAGCAGCAGGTCGAGCCTGATCGCGTCAATGAACAGCTGGAGCTGATCCCGCGCAAGGCCACCGGCTACAAGCCCGGCAAGCGTGGCGATATTCAGATTCAGGGCGTCGGCAACCTGATGACGCAGATGGCCGGCTGCTGCCAGCCACTGCCGGGCGATGCCATCGTCGGTTACATCACTCAGGGTCGTGGCGTCAGTATTCACCGTCAGGATTGCGCTTCAGTGCTGCAACTGGGCGGTCGCGAGCCCGAGCGGATCATTCAGGTCAGTTGGGGGCCGGTGCCGGTACTCACTTATCCGGTGGACATCATCATTCGCGCCTACGACCGTTCCGGCTTGCTGCGAGACGTCACCCAGGTGCTGCTCAACGAGCGGATCAACGTGCTGGCGGTCAATACCCGGTCGAACAAGGAAGACAACACAGCGCTCATGTCCCTGACCATCGAAATTCCGGGTCTGGACGCGCTGGGGCGGTTGCTGGGGCGTATTTCCCAGTTGCCGAACATCATTGAAACGCGCAGGAACAGGACGCCATAAGCGTCGCCTGCGCTCACAGGGAGCCCCATGTATACAGTTCAAGACCTGCTGACCCTCATGGCCCGGCTGCGTGATCCGCAGTTCGGCTGCCCGTGGGACCTGAAGCAGACCTACGCCAGCATTGTGCCGCACACGCTGGAAGAGGCCTATGAAGTGGCTGATGCCATCGAACAGGGTGATCTCGACCATCTGAAGGGGGAGCTGGGTGACCTGCTGTTTCAGGTGGTCTTCTATGCCCAGCTGGCCCGGGAAGAAGGCCGGTTTGAATTCGACGATGTCATCGACGGTATTACCCGCAAGTTGCTGCGTCGCCATCCGCACGTGTTTCCGACTGGCGAGCTGTATGCGCCAGCAGAAACGCCGCGCCTGACCGACGAGCAGGTCAACCGTCGTTGGGACGAAATCAAGGCCGAGGAGCGTGCCGAGAAGGCCGGTGCACCCGAGCAGTTGTCGCTGCTCGACGATGTGCCCCGGGCCTTGCCCGCATTGAGTCGTGCAGCCAAACTGCAGAAGCGTGCGGCGCAGGTGGGGTTCGACTGGCCTGCGGCATTGCCGGTGGTCGACAAGGTACGTGAAGAACTCGATGAAATTCTCGAGGCCATGGTCGACAATGACGCCGAGGGCATTGCCGAGGAAGTCGGCGACCTGCTGTTCAGCGTCGTCAACCTGGCCCGACACCTCAAGGTCGACCCGGAAACTGCGCTACGCTCGGCCAATAGCAAGTTCGACAGACGCTTCCGATTCATTGAACAGGCTTTGCGCCACCTGCAGCGTCCTATCGAAGAGTGCTCGCTCGAAGAAATGGATGCGTTGTGGGGCGAAGCCAAACGTCAGGAAAAGAGCACGCCCGGCTGCGGCTGAGTGTGCGGTAACGGTATAAGTGAGTAGACAATGAGCCTTTCCCTTCGCGATCAGTTGCTCAAGGCAGGTCTGGTCAACCAAAAGCAGGCCAAGCAGGTCGGCAAAGAAAAGCAGAAAGAGCAGCGTCTGGTGCACAAGGGTCAGGCGCAGGCCGACGACTCGCAAAAGCGTGCGGCCCAGGAGGCCATGGCCGAGAAGGCCAAACGTGATCAGGAGCTGAACCGTCAGCAGCAGGAGAAGGTCGAGCAGAAGGCCCGCACCGCTCAGGTCAAGCAACTGATCGAAGTGTCGCGCCTGCCCAAGCTGATCACCGAGGATTACTACAACTTCGTTGACGACAAGAAGGTCAAGCGCATTCCGGTCAACGCCATGGTGCGCAACAAGCTCAGTAGCGGTTCACTGGCCATCGTTCATCACGGTGGCGGTTACGAGATCATCCCGCGCGAGGCCGCGCTGAAGATCCAGGAGCGCGATCCGCGCCGTATCGTGTTGCTCAATACCCCGACCGAAGCGCCGGATGCAGATGACCCGTATGCGGCGTATCAGGTGCCTGACGATCTGATGTGGTAAGCCCGCGGCGCCGTCAATGAGTTGTCAAAACAAAACCCGCAATCAGCGGGTTTTGTCTTTTCCTGTTCTCAGTATGGGTCAGTGGTTGCCCTGGCTTTCCAGCGCTTCCAGCTCTTCCTTATAGCGAAGGGCATCGGACTCAACGTGGAACATGCCTACCAGTTGGTCCTGTTGGTGCACGTCCCAGATCTGGATGCCGTCGGCAACGGCTTCGTGAGAGAGGTGGGCGTCGTCGCGTTCAGTAACTCTGACAGTCATAGTAGTAAGCTCCTGACTTTGATGGCCTTGATGGTTAGGCCTCTGGATACTGCGGCGATGTGTCGCAGGACTCTTTTATAGGATTTGTTAGCTGCCTAAGTAAATAGCCTGTTCAGGTTCCCCGGTGACCGGAAAGTGATCGATCCTCTGCAGCCCTTGCATGGCGAGGCTTGCAGCGGAGTAGTAGCAAAATGAAGGATGTTTCATGTGCTTCGGGTGCGTTGTCTGACCGTCCGAACGCGCGTGAAAACGCCGTTCCAGACGCTCCGCGTTCTCTTGACGACGCGGAGCGTCGAGAACTGCATTCCCACGCTGGAGCGTGAGGAACGAGAATC
>NZ_FNJH01000003.1:219184-321985 GCF_900103225.1 Pseudomonas congelans
CGCTGGAGCGTGAGGAACGAGAATCCCGACTATCGTGCGACGCTCTGCGTCGCATGCATTTCCGGACGCTCTGCGTCCGATGTTGAGTGGGCGTGGCGCGAGATCGTGCAGCCAATAAAAAGCCCCGCTGAAAAGCGGGGCTCTGTGGCGCGGGCAGTCAGGGCGATCAGCTACCTTTGACGGCCTTGCCGTTGACGGTGCCGTCCAGCAATACGATGTTGTATTCCTTGCCGTCGGTTTCAACCTGTTGCAGGCGGACCAGCAGGTAATCCCAGTCCTTGGCGAACCACAGCACGGTGGTGCGCTTGCTTTGCGTCGGGTCACGTACGCGCTCGACCTTGATCGCATCGACCTGGCCTGTCTTGGTGGTGACTTTTTCCGAACCCAGTACGCGGAAGTCGTAGGTGTCCACTTCATCACCGTCGACAACCTGGTAGCTCATGCTCTTCTTGCCCTCAGCGATGTCGTGTTGCAACGCCAGCTGATAGGTGGACTTGTCGAGGATGCCACGGTTGAGCGGCAGCTTGATCGCATCGCCACGGTCGGTGCCGGTGACGAACTTGGTGTTCCAGTCGAAGGCCAGATCGACCTTCTTGGATTTACCCAGGCCACTGCGCTCGAAGCTGTAGGTCTGTGGCAGCAGGGTGTCCTTGTCGACCTTCAGCGTGCTGACTTCCGTCAGGCTGGCGATCATCATCGAGGCCTTGAAACTCAGGGTCCAGGTGCCATTGGCGCCGGCTTCCAGGCTGCGTTCAGCCGTGCCGCTCATGGGCAGCTGTTTCCAGTCGGCGGTGTAGCTGGCGGAGAAGGGTTGAAGGTCTGCGGCCTGTACGGCAGGCAATGCGAGCAGAGCGAAAGCGAAGAGCAGAGCGCGACGCATAGTATCTCCTAATGTCGAATCAGATGGCCGCTGGCCGGGAGTAACTGGCTATCGAGTAACGCACCTTGTTCACCAAGGCTCAGTCGGCCTTCGGCAAACCAGCGAATGGCCAGTGGGTAAATACGGTGCTCTTGAACATGGACCCGTTGCGCGAGCGTTGCGGGCGTGTCGTGCAACTGTACCGAAATAACTGCCTGTACGACCAGTGGGCCGCCATCGAGTTCCTCGGTAACGAAATGCACGCTGCAGCCATGCTCGGTGTCGCTGGCTTCCAGTGCACGCTTGTGCGTGTGCAAGCCTTTGTAACGCGGCAGCAGGGAAGGGTGAATATTCAGCAGGCGGCCATGATAGTGGCGGACGAACCCGGCGCTGAGAATGCGCATGAACCCGGCCAGTACCACCAACTGTGGCTGAAAGGTGTCGATCAGTTCGATCAGCGCTGCATCGAAGGCCTCACGGCCGTCGTATGCGGTGTGATCCAGTACGCAGGTTTCGATGCCTGCGTCCCGGGCGCGTTGCAGGCCGAACGCATCTGCGCGGTTGGAAATCACCGCGCAGATGCGGACGGGGCTGGCCCCGTCCTTGAAGCTGTCGATCATCGCTTGCAGGTTGCCGCCGGTGCCTGACAGCAGCACCACGACGTCGCAGATGGCTGGCATCAATGCGCCTTGAGGTTTTTCAGCTCGACTTGCGCTGCGCCTTCGGCAGCGGTGGCGATCTGGCCGATCACCCAAGGCTGTTCGCCTGCGTCACGCAGCACCTTCAGTGCCACTTCAACGTGCTCCTGAGCTACGCAGATCACCATGCCCACGCCGCAGTTCAGCACGCGGTGCATCTCGTTTTCCGCAACGTTGCCCTGCTGCTGGAGCCAGTCGAACACGGCCGGACGCTGCCAGCTGGCGACGTCGACCACGGCCTGAGCGCCTTTCGGCAGTACGCGTGGAATATTGTCGAGCAGGCCGCCACCGGTGATGTGGGCCATGGCCTTGACTGCGCCGGTTTCCTTGATCAGCTTGAGCAACGGCTTCACGTAGATGCGAGTCGGCGCCATCAGCAGTTCGGTCAGCGGTTTGCCGTCCAGCTGGATGTTTTCGATATCGGCACCTGCCACTTCGATGATCTTGCGGATCAGCGAGTAGCCGTTGGAGTGCGGGCCGGACGATGGCAGGGCGAGCAGGGCGTCACCGGCAGCGACTTTCGAGCCGTCGATGATTTCGGCCTTTTCCACCACGCCGACGCAGAAGCCTGCCAGGTCGTAGTCTTCGCCTTCGTACATGCCCGGCATTTCAGCGGTTTCGCCGCCGACCAGCGAGCAGCCAGCCAGTTCGCAGCCGGCGCCGATGCCGGTGACGACCTGAGCGGCGGTGTCGACGTTCAGCTTGCCGGTGGCGTAGTAATCGAGGAAGAACAGCGGCTCTGCACCGCAGACCACCAGGTCATTGACGCACATGGCGACCAGGTCGATGCCGATGGTGTCGTGCTTGTTCAGGTTCAGCGCCAGACGCAGTTTGGTGCCCACGCCGTCGGTGCCGGAAACCAGAACCGGTTGCTTGTAGCCGGCTGGAATTTCGCAGAGGGCGCCGAAGCCTCCCAGGCCGCCCATGACTTCCGGACGCTTGGTGCGCTTGGCGACGCTCTTGATGCGTTCGACCAATGCTTCACCGGCGTCGATGTCTACACCGGCGTCTTTATAGCTCAGGGAGGGTTGCTTGCTCATAGAAAATCCAGGCCTTTAGGGGGGATTCGGAGGTATCGACCGCTGCGTTAGGGCCCGTTCAGCACCGCGCTGTGATGCGGTGGTAATGTTGGGGCCATGGCGATTGCCGGTCTGCGAAGGCGCGCGATTTTATCAGGCTTGCTCACCAGGGGCCATCCTTGCGCCGACAACAGGGCGGTGTTGCACCAAATAAACCTCAACCAGGTGGCCTGTCAGTGCGAGTCTGGACGTTTAAGGTGTACTTTATGCGCGAACTGAATGATGGGTGGCTTATGTCTGTCCCAGACTTGTACGCCTACTGAAACAGCTTCTTTTTACTTTTTTCCGTTCGGGAACTGTCCATGCGTTTTTCCAGAATTCTTTTAATCGGCTGTTTGTCCCTGATCAGCCTTCCCAGCCTTGCCGAAACGGTCAGCAACCTTTATCAGGTCCGCGAGCCGGTCAATGGCCAATCGCCCGATGAACGTACGCGGGCCACGCAGGCCGCCGTCGAAACCCTGGTGCTGCGCCTGACCGGCGACGCCAAGGCCGTGCAGGGTTCGGCCATCGCCGCGCTGCGCAAGGACCCACAGCAGATCATCAGCCAGTTCGGCTACGAGGCCGGACCGCCGGAAACCCTGCTGGTGGACTTCGATCCGGCAACCACCGACCGTGCCTTGCACGATGCGGGTCTGTCGATCTGGGGCAGCAATCGTCCGTCGATCCTCGGCTGGTGGCTGAATGACTCGGTGGAAGGTTCGAATCTGGTCGGCGACGGTCAGGCCGCCGCCGAACCCTTGCGCCAGGCCGCTCAGCACCGCGGACTGCCACTGCGTCTGCCGCTGGCTGATTTGAGCGAGCAGGGCATCGGTAACGCCAAAACCCTGGAGGGCACTGACCCCGCGCCGCTCAAGGAAGCCTCCGAGCGCTATGGCGCTGACGCGATACTGGCCGTGCATGCCAGGGAAGATGGTGGTCAGTGGCAAGGCAAATGGCGCCTGTGGCTGGGTGATCAGCGCGAACAGGGCACCGCAACCGGTGCCACCTCCGAGGCCTTGGCTGACGCGGTGCTGCTGTCGGTAAGCGAGCGTCTGGCGCCGCGCTTCGTGGCCAAGCCCGGTGCGTCGACCGGCATGCTGATCCAGGTTCAGGGCATGACGCTCGAGCGCTATGCGCAACTGCTTCAGTTACTCGAACCGTTCGGCGTGCGTCTGAGTTCTGTCGAAGGCGATAAAGTGGTGTTTGAGGTCAGTGGCAGCACCGAGCAGCTACGCTCGCAGTTGTCGCTGGCCAAACTGCAGGAAGTGCCCGCAGCCGAGGCAGCCGCTACCGCCACGCCGCCTGCTGCGCCTGTCGATGCGACTGCACCGGTTGCGCCGGCGAATGGAGCTGCTGCTGTTCCGGCACCTGCGCCCGCACCGATGATTGTTCCGGCGTCCGCGCCACAACTTTATTTCCGCTGGTAACCCGGCAAGAACGCTTTTCCATTGGCTTGAGGGATGTTGATGACTGATATGCGGCGTTGGTTCTGGATCGGCGGCCTGGCCTTGCTGGTCGCATTCGTGGTGCTCTTGCACCCAATCCTCACTCCTTTTCTGGTGGCGTTGTTACTGGCCTACATGGGCGATCCGCTGGTGGATCGCCTGGAGCGCGCCGGACTGTCCAGAACCCTGAGCGTGGTGGTGGTGTTCGGGCTGTTCACGCTGGTGCTGATGGCGTTGCTGCTGGTTCTGGTGCCGATGCTGGCCAAGCAGTTGTTCCGGCTCTACGAGCTGGCGCCGCAGATTCTCGACTGGCTGCAGCACGCGGCATTGCCGTGGGTCCAGGCCAAGTTCGGGCTGGCAGACGGGTTCTGGAAGTTCGACAAGATCAAGGCAGCCATCTCCGAGCACATGGGCCAGGCCGGGGACATCGTCTCTATCGTGCTGTCCCAGGCCACGGCTTCCAGCCTGGCGCTGATTGGCTGGCTGACCAACCTGGTGCTGATTCCCGTGGTGTGTTTCTACCTGCTGCGTGACTGGGACATCATGACCGGCAAGATCCGTGGCCTGCTGCCGCGTCAGCGTGAAGCGCAAATCGTCAAGCTGGCGGGCGAATGCCACGAAGTATTGGGCGCGTTCATACGCGGTCAGTTGCTGGTGATGGTGGGCCTGGGTGTGATCTATGCGGCCGGTCTGATGCTGGTCGGGCTGGAACTGGGCCTGTTGATCGGCGTCATTGCCGGTCTGGCGGCCATCGTGCCTTACATGGGCTTCGTGATCGGTATCGGTTCGGCGCTGGTGGCCGGGCTGTTCCAGTTTGGCGGTGACCTGTACCCGATGATGGGGATTGTGGCGGTGTTCATGATCGGTCAGGCCCTTGAGGGTATGGTGCTGACGCCGTTGCTGGTCGGCGATCGCATCGGCCTGCACCCGGTTGCAGTCATCTTCGCGATTCTGGCGGGTGGCGAGCTGTTCGGTTTCACTGGCATTCTGCTGGCCCTGCCGGTGGCGGCGGTGATCATGGTGCTGGTGCGCCACATGCACGATCTGTACAAGGACTCGGAAATCTACGCAGGCGCGGAAGATCCGGAGCTGTAGGAACGATGCAAGCCTCTTCGCCGCCCGGTGAAGAGGCTCATGCCTTGAGTGCATACACACCTTCAAACGCTCTTTCCTGAGCGGCGCTTTACTCACCCTGACGCAAACCTTTGATTTTGCTTGAGGTCTGTCGCATTGTGCGACCAGCGTCACGGGTATAAACTTTGCGCTCTTTACACAGAGGCCCTTGACGGTTTGCATGAGCCGTTAGTCAGCATGAAACCGATTCAGCTGCCCCTGAGTGTGCGTCTGCGTGATGACGCCACTTTCGTCAATTACTATCCAGGCGCCAACGCCGCTGCACTCGGCTATGTCGAGCGGCTGTGCGAAGCCGATGCTGGCTGGACCGAAAGCCTCATCTATCTGTGGGGCAAGGACGGAGTAGGGCGCACGCACCTGCTGCAGGCTGCCTGCCTGCGTTTCGAGCAGTTGGGCGAGCCTGCGGTGTATCTGCCGCTGGCCGAGGTCATAGACGAAGGCATCGAGCTGTTCGATCATCTGGAGCAGTACGAACTGGTGTGTCTGGACGACCTGCAGGCGATAGTCGGCAAGCCGGAATGGGAAGAAGCGCTGTTTCACCTGTTCAATCGTCTGCGTGACAGCGGGCGTCGTCTGCTGATTGCCGCATCCAAGTCGCCCCGCGAGCTGCCGGTAAAGCTTCCCGACCTTAAATCGCGCCTGACGATGGCGCTGGTGTTCCAGATGCGCGGGCTGTCCGACGAGGACAAGCTGCGTGCCTTGCAACTGCGTGCTTCACGGCGTGGCCTGCACCTGACCGACGATGTCGGGCATTTCATCCTGACGCGTGGTACGCGCAGCATGAGCGCGTTGTTCGAATTGCTTGAGCGCCTCGATCAGGCGTCACTCCAGGAAAAGCGCAAGCTGACCATTCCCTTCCTTAAAGAGACCCTCGGGTGGTAGATCAGGCGTTGTTGATGCAGACGGCGGCTGCCTTGCGCCATGCACGACGGATTCTGGTGATCACCGGGGCGGGTCTGTCTGCCGATTCGGGGCTGCCTACCTATCGCGGCGTGGGCGGGCTCTACAATGGCAAGACCGACGACGGCCTGCCTATCGAAATGGCCCTGTCCGGGCCCATGCTGCGCCGTGACCCTGAGCTGTGCTGGAAATACATCGCCGAGCTGGGCAAGGCGTGCCTGGGTGGCGAGCCGAACGTCGCGCATTACGCCATCGCCCAGTTGCAGCGCATCAAACCCGAGTGCTGGGTGCTGACCCAGAACGTCGACGGTTATCACCGCGCGGCGGGCAGTCCGCCGGAGCGCCTGATCGAAATTCACGGGCAGCTCTCGCCACTGTTTTGCCAATCCTGCGGTGCTGAAGATTCGCAATTGAGTGAGCACCTTCAGCGTCCCTTGCCCCCCTTATGCCCGGCATGTAGTGGCATTTTGAGACCGTCCGTCGTTCTTTTTCAGGAAATGCTTCCCGAAAAAGCGCTGGAAACACTGTATGAACAGCTGGCTATAGGCTATGACGCAGTGCTGAGTATCGGCACCACCGCAAGCTTCCCCTATATTCACGAACCGGTCATTCGCACCAGAGTTTCCGGGGGTTTCACCGCCGAAATCAATCCGCAGCCGACTGATCACAGTGCGCAGATGGACGTCTTTTTGCCGTACCGCGCGGCACATGTCATGGCCGAACTCATAAGTCACATCTAGTTCGATTGAATTTGCAAATCACTTTCATAAAAGGCATAGTCTCGCCATCTTAACTAGTCAGCCACGGTTGTGCCCATGCAAGTTGTTCGCTTCGCACCCCTCGTGCCTCTCGCACTCGTTACATTCCTCTTCGGTTGCTCGGCCAATATGCCGGTCGCACAGCAGGAACAGGCCCAGCCGGTTCCACGCTACCAGAGCGCAATCAACGCCAATGCCCAGTCCGCAGCCCGTCGCGCCGACGCAGCAGTTTTGCAGGACGAGCTCGCGACCGAAGACGAACTGGCCCAGTTCGCTGATAACAAGTCTTACCAACTGCCGGCCCTGGCCGACAGCATCCTTGAGCGTGGCAAATCCCTGATCGGCACACGCTACAAGTTCGGCGGCACGTCGACTTCTTCGGGTTTCGATTGCAGCGGTTTCATCGGCTATCTGTTTCGCGAAGAGGCGGGCATGAGCCTGCCACGTTCGACGCGTGAAATGATCAACGTCAACGCACCTTTGGTGGCGCGCAACAAGCTTCAGCCGGGCGATGTGCTGTTCTTCAGTACTCGCGGTCGCGGTCAGGTGAGCCACGCAGCGATCTACGCCGGTAATCAGCAGTTCATCCACTCCAGTAGTCGCCGCAGCGGCGGTGTGCGCATCGATAGCCTCGATGACGCCTACTGGAGCAAGACCTTCATTGAGGCCAAGCGGCCTCTGGCGATGGCGCCGGGTACTGTTGCAGTAAAATCGACACCTGAAGTAACGCAGACAACGGCGATGACTTCGACTACAGTCAAGACCGCGCCCAAGCGGCGTAAATAAATAGAACGCGCAGTACAAGACCTTCGGGTCTTTCTGCGTTTTTGAGCTTCTCGGCAGCGTAAGCCGCATCCGGATAGGTTGTTGTGGTTATGTCGATTGCGTTGCGCCTGTTAGTCATCTCTGTTGCTGCGTTGCTCGGTGCCTGCGCCAGCGCGCCGCCTCCGCCCAAAGCGCCCCGGATCGTTCAGCGTCCGGTGGTCACTGCACCTCCCCAGATTCTTTCTCCTGCTGCCGAAGACGTGCTGTTTCGTGCGTTGGGGCTGGTCGGCACGCCTTACCGCTGGGGTGGCAACACGCCTGACTCCGGTTTCGATTGCAGCGGTCTTATAGGTTATGTCTATCGTGATGCGGCGGGTATTTCCCTGCCGCGTTCCACGCGCGAGATGATCGTGATGGGCGCGCCGAATATTCGTCGCGAGCAATTGCAGTCAGGTGATCTGGTGTTCTTCGCCACATCGGGCGGTTCGCAGGTGTCCCACGCGGGGATCTATGTCGGCGAAGGCCGCTTCGTGCATGCCCCGGCCAGCGGCGGCACGGTGAAGCTCGACAGCCTCGACAAGCCTTACTGGCAGAGAGCCTATCTCAACGCCAAACGCGTGATTCAGCCGTCCAGTCTGGCGCAGAATCGGCCTTAAGCGCTTCGCGCTGATTGCTCTGCGCCCGCTCAAGAGCGTCCAGAAGTGCATGCCCACGCCCACGCGGAGCGCTCAACGTTACACCTAGTCTGCTTTTGATTCTGGCCGTAGGCCGTAGGAGCGAACTTGTTCGCGAAAGGGCCTGTATGATCGCCGAAAATGCATCTTCTGAAACACCGCCTTCGCGAACAAGTTCGCTCCTACGCCCTTCGGGCAGAACCCTGAAAGGCACGTATTCCGGGCTCTCCAGGACTTGTGTGTAACGCCGAGTGCTGGAGCGTAGGGAACGATGATCTCAACTATCGTGCGACGCTCCGCGTCAAACCTCTACGCTCCGCGTTACTGAGCTGCCTTGGCTGATATCACACGCCAGATCTTGTTGCCGACATCGTCGGCCACCAGCAATCCGCCGCGCTGGTCATTGACCACGCCAACCGGACGACCCATGGCTTTTTCATCCTTGTTGAGGAAGCCGGTCAACACATCGACCGGTGTGCCGTTGGGTTTGCCGCCACTGAATGGAATGAACACCACCTTGTAGCCGCTGTGCGGTTTGCGGTTCCATGAGCCGTGCTGGCCAATGAACAGGCCTTCGTTGAACGGTGCAGCCAGTGTCTTGCCGTCGGCGAACACCAGGCCCAGCGAAGCGGTGTGCGGACCGACTGCGTAATCCGGGGCAATCGCCTTGGCGACCAGTGCCGGGTTCTGCGGCTTGACGCGCTCGTCGACGTGCTGGCCGTAGTAGCTGTAAGGCCAGCCATAGAACGCGCCGTCCTGTACCGAGGTCACGTAGTCAGGCACTAGGTCGCTGCCGATCTCGTCGCGCTCGTTGACCGCTGTCCACAGCTTGCCGGTCTTCGGTTCCCAATCCATGCCGTTGGGGTTGCGCAGGCCGGAAGCGAAGATCCGGTGGTTGCCGGTCGCCGCGTCCACTTCCCAGATCGCTGCACGACCTTCTTCCTTGTCCATGCCGTTCTCGGCCACGTTGCTGTTGGAACCCACGGTCACGTACAGCTTGCTGCCATCCTTGCTGGCAATGACGTTCTTGGTCCAGTGGTGATTGAGCGTGCCGCCTGGCAAGTCGACTACCTTGGTCGCCTGCGCGCTGATCGAGGTCTGCCCGGATTCATACGGGAAGCTGATCAGGCGGTCGGTGTCGGCGACATACAGCTTGTTGCCCACCAGGGTCATACCGAACGGCGAATTGAGGTTTTGCAGGAAAACCGTGCGGGTCTCTGCAACACCGTCCTTGTCCACGTCGCGCAGCAAGGTAATGCGGTTGGCGCTGGGCACACCGGCACCGGCGCGGCCCATGACTTTCTCCATCACCCAGCCGCGGATGCCCTTGGAATCATCCGGTTTGGCAGGCGAATTGGTTTCCGCCACCAGCACGTCACCGTTGGGCAGCACATACAGCCAGCGCGGGTGGTCGAGGTTCTCGGCGAATGCAGCCACTTGTGTGCCCGGCGCAGCAACCGGCTTGGCGCCTTTTTCCCAGCCTACGGCGGGTGCGATGTTGACGGTCGGGATCAGCGTCTTGTTGGGCTCCGGCAGCTTGGGCGAGGGGCCTGTTCCATCCGAGACTTTCAGGGTCGACGACTCGCCGCAGGCAGCGAGGCCGCCGGCGACCAGAAGCAACACTGCATAGTGGGGTCTGAGTTTGAACATGATCGATCTCCATAAACAAGGGCGTGGTCCAGTAACTGATAGAGGCGTCGCCAACCCGCTAGGTTCAATCACGTTCCGCGGCGACGGTGTCGATTGACGCTCCCGGCCCAACCCTCTACCCTTCGCGGTTTGTTTCAGGTGCTCTGCAATCCTCGATTGGCAGAGTGAAACAGGGAAGCCGGTGTGGGTCGACAGATCCGATCCCGGCGCTGCCCCCGCAACGGTAAATGAGTCAAGGCTGTGCCTGACGCCACTGTGTTTCGACATGGGAAGGCGCACAGCCGGGGTGACCCGCTCATGAGCCCGGAGACCGGCCTGAATCACTCAATGGCATCACGGAGGGTGATGTTCTGTGCAGGGCGTTGCCGTGCTGTCCAGTGCTGTCCTTCCGTCTGTTGTCGCCTGCCCCGAGCGGAGAACCCAGATGAACGAATCCCCCGAACGCGACGAACGCCATCTGGCGCGCATGCTGCGCAAGAAAGCCGTCATGGACGAGCGTATTGCCAGCTCGCCCAACGAGTGCGGCCTGCTGCTGGTATTGACCGGCAATGGCAAGGGCAAGAGCAGCTCTGCATTCGGCATGCTCGCCCGAGCCATGGGTCACGACATGCAGTGTGGTGTGGTGCAGTTCATCAAGGGCCGTAACAGCACGGGCGAAGAAATGTTTTTCCGCCGTTTCCCCGAGCAGGTGCGCTATCACGTGATGGGCGAGGGCTTCACCTGGGAAACCCAGGATCGCCAGCGCGACATCGCCGCCGCTGAAGCCGCCTGGGCCGTGTCTCGGGAAATGCTTCGCGATCCGGCCATTGGTCTGGTGGTGCTCGACGAACTGAACATCGCCCTGAAACATGGCTACCTCGACCTTGAACAGGTGCTGAGCGACCTGCAGGCCCGTCCGCCGATGCAGCATGTGTTGGTGACTGGCCGCGGTGCCAAACCCGAATTGATCGACCTGGCCGATACCGTTTCCGAGATCGGCGTGGTCAAGCACGCGTTTCAGGCCGGTATTCGTGCGCAGAAAGGTATCGAGCTGTGAACCCTTCATCATTGAGCACATTGCAATGAGAGCCCCGCGTGATTGTCCGGCGGTATTGATCGCTGCGCCTGCCTCCGGGCAAGGCAAAACCACGGTGACCGCTGCACTGGCACGCCTGCACCGCAACCAGGGGCGCAAGGTTCGGGTCTTCAAGTGCGGACCGGACTTTCTCGACCCGATGATTCTCGAGCGGGCCAGTGGCGCGCCGGTCTATCAGCTGGACATGTGGATGGTCGGCGCCGATGAAAGCCGTCGCCTGTTGTGGGAAGCGGCCGGCGAGGCGGACCTGATTCTGATCGAAGGGGTCATGGGCCTGTTCGATGGCACGCCGTCGAGCGCCGACCTGGCCCGGCATTTTGGCGTGCCGGTGCTCGGTGTGATCGACGGCACGGCCATGGCGCAGACGTTTGGCGCACTGGCGCTTGGTCTGGCGCGCTATCAGCCTGATCTGCCGTTTGCCGGCGTGCTGGCCAATCGCGTCGGCACGGTACGCCATGCGCAGTTGCTGGAGAACAGCCTGACCGAAGGCCTGCGCTGGTACGGCGCACTGTCCCGGGAAGTCGGCTTCGAACTGCCCAGCCGTCATCTGGGGCTGGTCCAGGCCAGTGAGCTCAACGATCTGGACGTGCGTCTGGACATGGCCGCTGCGGCGCTGGCCAGTACGTGTGAAGTGGCCTTGCCGCCGGCCGTGACCTTTACCGCGCCCGACCCGGTTCAGGTCGAGCCGCTGCTGCGCGGCGTACGCATCGCCATCGCGCGCGACGAAGCCTTCGCCTTTCTGTATGGCGCGAGCCTGGACCTGCTGAGGCACATGGGCGCCGAGCTGAGTTTCTTCTCGCCGATCCATGATCGCGAGCTGCCCGACGCCGACAGCCTGTACCTGCCAGGCGGCTACCCTGAGCTGCACCACGTTGCGCTGGCCGCCAACGGCACGATGCAGGCTTCGATCAGGGCTCACCATATTGCCGGCAAGCCGATTCTGGCCGAGTGCGGGGGCATGCTCTATTTGCTCGAAGCCTTGACCGATGTCGAGGGCGTGCGCGCTGAACTGGTCGGCTTGCTGTCCGGTGAAGCGGTCATGCAGAAGCGTCTTGCCGCGCTGGCGTTGCAAGCCGTCGAGCTGCCCGAGGGTACGCTGCACGGTCACACCTATCACCATTCGCTGACCAGCACCGAGCTGCAGCCGATTGCCCGTGGCGTCAGCCCCAATGGCGGGCGCGGCGCAGAAGCGGTTTATCGCCTGGGTCGCCTGACCGCGTCCTACGTGCATTTCTATTTTCCGTCCTGCCCTCGGGCGATAGCGGCGCTGTTCAAACCATGACCGAGCAAGCGTTCAGCCCCGAAGAGCGGGCTGCGGTGTACCGCGCCATCGCCGAACGTCGCGACATGCGCCACTTCATCGGCGGCACGGTCGCGCCCGAACTGCTGGCACGTGTGCTGGCGGCCGCGCATCAGGCTCCCAGCGTCGGGCTGATGCAGCCGTGGCGCTTCATCCGCATCAGCGACCCGTTATTGCGCGGCAGGATGCAGGCGCAGGTAGAGGAAGAGCGTATTCGTACCGCCGAGGCGCTGGGTGAGCGAACCGACGAGTTCATGAAGCTCAAGGTCGAAGGCATCAATGACTGCGCAGAAGTGCTGGTCGCTGCGCTGATGGAAGGGCGTGAGCAACACATTTTCGGCCGGCGCACCTTGCCGGAAATGGACATGGCGTCGCTGTCCTGCGCGATCCAGAACCTTTGGCTGGCTTCGCGTGCAGAAGGCCTGGGCATGGGCTGGGTGTCGCTGTTCGACCCCGAGGCGCTGGCCGAACTGCTGGGCATGCCCGACGGCGCCAAGCCGCTGGCGATCATTTGTCTGGGCCCGGTCAAGGAGTTTTATCCTGCGCCAATGCTGGTGATGGAAGGCTGGGCGCAAGCGCGTCCGCTGCATGAGCTGCTGTATGAGAATCAATGGGGAGTGAGTCAATGAGTGTGGCGCTGCTGAGCGTCGCCGGGGTCGCGCTGGATGCGCTGCTCGGTGAGCCTAAACGATGGCATCCGCTGGTGGCGTTCGGCAACTTCGCCAGTCGGGTCGAGCAGCGTTTCAACAGTGGCGGCCGTGGCTGGCGCAGTCATGGCGTCACCGCCTGGGTCATTACCGTTGTGCCGTTGACGCTGTTGGCCACCTTATTGAGCTGGCTGCCTTATATCGGCTGGCTGTTCGACATTCTGGCGCTGTACTGCGCGCTGGGCATGCGCAGCCTGGGCGAGCACGTTCAGCCAGTGGCGCAAGCACTGCGCAGTGATGATCTGGTCGAAGCGCGTCAGCGGGTCGGTTATCTGGTCAGTCGCCAGACCACTGAGCTGGACGCTACCGAAGTCGCCCGCGCAGCCACCGAGTCGGTGCTGGAGAACGGCAGCGATGCGGTGTTCGCTGCGCTATTCTGGTTTGTCGTGGCGGGTGCACCCGGTGTGGTGCTGTACCGGCTGAGCAATACGCTGGACGCCATGTGGGGTTATCGCAACGAGCGCTTTGAGCGTTTTGGCTGGGCTGCGGCGAAGATCGACGATCTGCTCAACTACATTCCCGCACGTCTTGTGGCACTGACCTACGCCTTGCTGGGCAAGACCCGACTGGCGCTGCGTTGCTGGCGTACGCAGGCTCCGGCCTGGGACAGTCCGAATGCCGGTCCGGTGATGGCCGCTGGCGCTGGCGCACTGGGTGTCGAGCTGGGTGGCGCGGCGATCTATCACGGCGAGCTGCATCAGCGTCCGCAACTGGGGGAGGGTGCGCCTGCCGATGCGGATTCGATCGATCGCGGCTGGCAACTGGTGCAGCGGGGCGTCTGGTTGTGGCTGCTGGTCATCTGCGTGGCAGCTGAATTTTATGCTTGAGCACGGCGGGCGGTTGCGCGCGGCGGCGCAGCATTATGGTATCCATCTGGCCGACTGGCTGGACCTATCCACCGGGATCGCGCCGTGGTCGTGGCCCATCCCGGAGATTCCGACGCGTGCCTGGGCGCGGTTGCCCGAGACCGACGATGGCCTTGAAGCAGCGGCCTGCACTTATTACGGCGTGTCCCGGTTATTGCCGGTGTCCGGTTCGCAGGCTGCGATTCAGGCGCTGCCCAGGGTGCGCAGCGGAGGGCGGGTCGGCGTACTGTCGCCATGCTACGCAGAGCACGCGCATGCCTGGCGCAAGAACGGTTTCGTGGTGCGTGAGGTCGGTGAGCAGGAGGTCGAATATTTTCTCGACAGTCTGGACGTGCTGGTGGTGGTCAACCCCAACAATCCGACTGGTCTGCACCTGAGCGCCGAGCGCCTGCTGGAGTGGCATGCGCGACTGGCCGAGCGCGGTGGCTGGCTGGTCGTCGATGAAGCGTTCATGGATAACACGCCGGGCATGAGCCTGGCGGCCGAGACCTGGCGTGCCGGGCTGATCGTCCTGCGTTCGTTTGGCAAGTTTTTCGGCCTGGCGGGCGTCAGGCTCGGTTTTGTCATGGCCGAGCCGGTACTGTTGAGAATGCTGGCGCAGGAAATCGGCCCCTGGTCGGTCAGTGGGCCCACGCGGATCATCGGTCAGGTGTGCCTCAGCGATCAGCAGGGGCAGGCGCGCCAGCGTGAGCGCTGTGAGCAGGCCCGCGACCGGCTGGTGGCGTTGCTCGACCGCTACGGCCTGAGCCCGCAAGGCGGCTGTGCGCTGTTCCAATGGCTGGTGACCCCTGAAGCGCAGACGCTCTATGAGTTTTGTGCGCAGCGTGGCGTGCTGCTGCGCCTGTTCAAGGGTGACACCTCCGAGTCGTCCAGTCTGCGTTTCGGTCTGCCGTGCGACGAGGCCGACTGGCTGCGGCTGCACGATGTTCTGCTTGAATACCGCAAGGAATACCCATGAGCACGCTGATGGTACAAGGCACCACCTCCGATGCCGGCAAGAGCACTCTGGTGACGGCCCTGTGCCGCTGGCTGACCCGCCAGGGCGTCAAAGTCGTGCCGTTCAAGCCGCAGAACATGGCGCTCAACAGCGCGGTGACTGCAGACGGCGGCGAGATCGGTCGCGCACAGGCCGTGCAGGCCCAGGCGTGCTACCTCGAACCGCACACCGACATGAACCCGGTGCTGCTCAAGCCCAACAGTGACACCGGCGCGCAGGTGATCATTCACGGCCGCGCCGTGACCACCATGAATGCGGTGGCGTATCACGGCTACAAAGAGATCGCCATGCAGGCGGTGCTGGAATCGCATCGGCGCCTGGGTGAACGCTATCCGGTGATCGTCGTCGAGGGCGCGGGTTCTCCGGCCGAGATCAATCTGCGCACCAACGATATTGCCAATATGGGCTTTGCCGAAGCGGTCGACTGCCCGGTGCTGCTGATTGCCGACATCAATCGTGGCGGGGTGTTTGCCCATCTGGTCGGCACGCTCGAGTTGCTGTCGCCCAGCGAGCAGGCGCGGGTCAAGGGTTTCATCATCAACCGTTTTCGCGGCGACATCGCCTTGCTGCAGCCAGGCCTGGACTGGCTGGAAGCACGTACCGGCAAGCCGGTGGTCGGCGTGCTGCCCTACGTGATGGATCTGCACCTGGAGGCCGAAGACGGCCTGGACCAGCGTCAGACCGACAAGGTCGAGCATGTGCTGAACGTGGTGGTCCCGGTGCTGCCTCGCATCAGTAATCACACCGATTTCGACCCGCTGCGCCTGCACCCTCAGGTCAATCTGCAATTCATCGGCCCCGGCCAGGCGATTCCGCCTGCGGACCTGATCATTCTGCCCGGCTCCAAGAGTGTGCGCAGCGATCTGAACTACCTGCGCAATAATGGCTGGGACACCGCCATCGATCGACATTTGCGTTACGGCGGCAAGCTGATGGGGATTTGCGGCGGTCTGCAAATGCTCGGTGAGCAGGTACATGATCCACTCGGGCTGGAAGGCGCAGCCGGGTCCAGCGCCGGGTTCGGCTTGCTGGCCATGAGCACGGTGCTGGAAGCGGAAAAGCAATTGCGCAATGTGCGCGGTCGTCTGACCCTCGAAGACGCCGAGGTCAGCGGTTACGAAATTCATGCCGGTGTCACGACAGGGCCGGCGCTTGAGCAGGCTGCCGTGCAACTGGACGACGGGCGTTGCGACGGCGCGCAGAGTGTCGACGGGCAGGTGCTGGGGACTTACCTGCACGGCCTGTTCGAATCACCTGCTGCCTGTAGCGCGTTGCTGCGCTGGGCGGGGTTGGCGAACGTGCAGTCCGTCGATTATCACGCCCTGCGCGAGCGCGACATCGAACGCCTGGCGGACCTGGTGGAAAAGCACCTGGACGGCCCATTGCTTCGCGAACTGTGCGGCCTGGAGGCGAACTGAATGCTGCAATTGATCCTCGGCGGCGCGCGTTCCGGCAAGAGTCGCCTGGCGGAAAAACTGGCCGCCGACAGCGCGCTGAGGGTGGTCTACATCGCCACCAGTCAGCCTCTGGACGGCGAAATGAATCAGCGTGTTGCCAGCCATCGCGCACGCCGTCCCGAACATTGGGGACTGGTCGAAGAACCGATCGAGCTGGCGCGCGTGCTGCGCGAAAACGCGGCGCCCGATTGCTGCCTCTTGGTCGATTGCCTGACCCTCTGGCTGACCAATCTGCTGATGCTCGACAACCCCGAGCGCCTGCTTCAAGAACGTGAATCCCTGCTCGACAGTCTTGCCGGGCTGCCGGGTGAAATCATTTTTGTCAGCAACGAAACCGGGCTTGGCGTCGTGCCGCTCGGCGAACTGACCCGTCGCTATGTCGATGAAGCCGGCCTGTTACATCAGGCGCTGGCCGAGCGTTGCCAGCGTGTCGTGTTGACCGTTGCCGGCTTGCCCCTGACGTTGAAAGGAACCGCGCTATGAGTAATTCCTGGTGGCTCAAGCCTGCACAGGCCATTGATGTGCCAATGCGCGAGGCGGCACTGGCCCGTCAGCAGCAACTGACCAAACCCGCCGGTTCGCTGGCGCAACTGGAGCGTCTGGCAGTGCAGCTGGCCGGCTTGCAGGGGCGTGAGCGTCCGGCCGCCGATCAACTGTGGATCTCGATTTTTGCCGCGGATCACGGCGTCGTCGCTGAAGGCGTGTCGGCGTACCCGCAGGAAGTCACCGGGCAGATGCTGCACAACTTCGTCAATGGCGGCGCCGCGATCAGCGTGCTGGCGCGTCAGCTCTCCGCGCAACTGGACGTGGTCGATCTGGGCACCGTGTCGCCAATGGATTTGCCCGGGGTGCGCCATCTGCGCATTGGCGCGGGCACCGCCAATTTTGCCCAAGGGCCGGCCATGAGTGTCGAGCAGGGGCTCGCCGCCCTGCAGGCCGGGCGTGACAGCGTATTGCGCGCCAAGGCTGTCGGCACCGAACTGTTCATCGGTGGCGAGATGGGCATCGGCAACACCACAGCCGCCAGCGCAGTCGCCTGCTCGCTGCTGGAGTGTGCCGCGCCATTGCTGGTCGGTCCGGGCACCGGGCTGAACGCCGAGGGTATTCAGCACAAGACTCATGTCATCGAACGCGCGCTTGCATTGCACGCCGAGCAGGCCGGTGACCCGTTGAATAGCCTGTTCTGTCTGGGTGGCTTCGAAATCGCCGCGTTGACGGGCGCTTACCTGGCCTGCGCGCAGGAAGGTATCGCGGTGCTGGTCGACGGTTTTATTTGCAGCGTGGCCGCGCTGGTGGCGGTGCGCCTGAACCCTTCCTGCCGCAACTGGCTGCTGTTCGGTCATCGGGGTGCCGAACCGGGCCACCGGCATCTGCTGGAAACGCTGCAAGCCGAACCGCTGCTGGACCTCGGTTTGCGTCTGGGCGAGGGCAGTGGTGCCGCACTGGCGGTGCCGCTGGTGCGCCTGGCGTGCGAGCTGCATAACGGCATGGCGACGTTTGCCGAAGCGGCTGTGGCGGATCGCCCCGCATGACCTTGCACCTTGATCTGTTGCGTCATGGCGAAACCGAACTGGGCGGCGGCCTGCGCGGCAGTATCGATGATGCCCTGACCGAGTCTGGCTGGCAGCAGATGCGTGCAGCAGTGGCCGACGGCGGACCCTGGACGCGGATTGTCAGCTCGCCTCTGCAACGTTGCGCACGTTTCTCCGAAGAGCTGGCGCAGCGCTTGTCGTTGCCCCTGCACCTGGAGCCCGGTTTGCAGGAGCTGCATTTCGGTGACTGGGAAGGGCACAGCCCTGCGCAACTCATGGAAACCGACGCCGAGGGCCTGGGTCTGTTCTGGGCTGATCCCTATGCCTTCACGCCTCCCGGTGGCGAGCCGGTGCTGTATTTCTCGAATCGGGTATTGAGTGCCGTTCAGCGTCTGCATCAGGCTTATGCCGGCGAGCGCGTGTTGCTGGTCAGTCACGGCGGTGTCATGCGCATGCTGCTGGCGCAGGCGCGTGGCTTGCCGCGTGAACAACTGTTGCAGGTGGTGGTCGGGCATGGCGCGCTGTTGTCGATTCAGGTCGCTGCTGATCGCGTACTCACGGAGATCTGAGATGCTGCCGTTCTGGATCGCCCTGCAATTTCTCGGCAGCCTGCCGATCAGACTGCCCGGCATGCCGCGCCCCGAAGAGCTTGGACGTTCCTTGCTGTACTACCCGTTGGTCGGCGCGGTGTTCGGCACGCTGCTGCTGGGGTTCAACACCCTGCTCGGTGGTGCGCCGCCCATGCTCCACGCCGCGCTGGTACTCAGTGCCTGGGTATTGCTCAGCGGCGGCCTGCACTTGGACGGGCTGGCCGACAGTGCTGACGCCTGGCTGGGCGGCTTCGGTGACCGTGAACGCACCTTGAAGATCATGAAGGACCCACGCAGCGGGCCTATCGCCGTGGTCACGCTGGTCCTGGTGCTGCTGCTCAAGTTCGCCGCGATTCTGGTGTTGATCGAGAGCCATGCCAGTGTCTGGCTGCTGTTGGCTCCAGTGATCGGGCGCGCGGCCATGCTTGGACTGTTTCTGGGCACGCCGTATGTGCGTTCCGGCGGGCTGGGGCAGGCACTGGCCGATCACTTGCCGCGTGGCCCTGGACGCAAGGTTTTGCTCGCCACTGCCATTGCGTGCGTGCTGCTCGCCGGCTGGTCAGGGGTAGCCGTGTTGCTGGTCTGCGCCGCCTGTTTCTTCTGGCTGCGGCAGTTGATGATGCGCCGGCTGGGCGGATGCACCGGCGATACGGCCGGTGCATTGCTCGAGCTGCTGGAGTTGGCGGTGCTGTTGACGCTGGCGCTGCTTTGAGACCCTGCTCAATGCGTTGTTGACAGCTTTTACCGGCACCGCGTAGTTTCGCGAATCGCGGGTAAAACCATGTAACACAAAGCGCAGGGAGCTTAACCATGACATCGATCTGGCGTACCAGTGGCTGGGTTTTGCTGGG
This sequence comes from Pseudomonas congelans, assembly GCF_900103225.1. Classification (GTDB taxonomy): domain Bacteria; phylum Pseudomonadota; class Gammaproteobacteria; order Pseudomonadales; family Pseudomonadaceae; genus Aquipseudomonas; species Aquipseudomonas congelans. Next base: position 238,501 of record NZ_FNJH01000003.1, read on the forward strand.
CAGTGCGTTGATTCTTGCGCTTTCGCTTGGTACGCGGCACGGCTTCGGTCTGTTTCTGGCGCCCATGAGCGCCGAGTTTGGCTGGGGGCGTGAAGTCTTTGCCTTTGCCATTGCCTTGCAGAACCTGATGTGGGGGCTGGCGCAGCCATTCGCCGGGGCGCTGGCAGATCGATTTGGTGCGGCGAAGGTCGTCTTCGTCGGCGGTGTGCTGTATGCCGCAGGTCTGTTGTGCATGAGTACCGCCGATTCTTCCCTCAGCCTTTCACTGAGCGCCGGTCTGCTGATCGGTATCGGTCTGTCCGGCACATCGTTTTCGGTCATCCTCGGTGTCGTGGGGCGCGCGCTGCCTGCGGAAAAACGCAGCATGGGCATGGGGATCGCCAGCGCAGCCGGCTCATTCGGTCAGTTCGCCATGCTGCCCGGTACATTGGGCTTGATCAGTTGGCTGGGCTGGTCCGGTGCCTTGCTGGTACTGGGCGTGATGGTGGCGTTGATCCTGCCTTTGGTGGGCATGCTCAAGGATACGCCGAGCGTATCCACAGGCGTCGAACTGACCCTCGGCGAGGCGCTGCGTGAGGCGTGCTCGCATTCAGGATTCTGGCTGTTGGCGCTGGGGTTCTTTGTCTGCGGCTTTCAAGTGGTGTTCATTGGCGTGCATTTACCGGCCTATCTTGTGGATCAACACTTGCCCGCCAAGGTCGGCACTACGGTGCTGGCCCTGATCGGCCTGTTCAATATCTTTGGCACCTACACCGCAGGCTGGCTGGGCGGACGCATGTCCAAGCCCCGGCTGCTGACCGTGCTTTACCTGTTGCGCGCGGTGGTGATCGTGTTGTTTCTGTGGATACCCTTGAGCCAGACCACGGCGTATCTGTTCGGTGTGGCGATGGGCTTGCTGTGGCTGTCCACTGTGCCGCTGACCAACGGTACGGTGGCGACACTGTTTGGTGTGCGCAACCTGTCGATGCTGGGCGGCATTGTCTTTCTGTTTCACCAGTTGGGCGCCTTCCTCGGTGGCTGGCTGGGCGGGCTGGTGTATGACCGCACCGGCAGCTACGACCTGATCTGGCAAGTCTCGATACTTCTGAGTCTGCTCGCCGCGGCGCTCAACTGGCCGGTGCGCGAGCGCCCGGTGGCACGGTTGCAGGCGCAGGGCAGTCTGGCATGAGTCGGCGCTGGCCTCTGCTGGCGGCGCTGCTGGTGGGCGCGGTGGTGCTGGGATTGCTCTGGTGGGCCTGGCAGCATGTCGGGCTGGCCGCATTGCAACTGGGAATGGGCGCTTGCTAGGCAGACGCTCCGGCATGGGGTAGCGTGTCGGCAGACGACAACAATATTCAGGGCCGCCATGATGAACATTCGCTTTTTTTCGATCCCTCTTTTGCTGCTGGCCATGAGCGGTGCTGCAATGGCCGCCGACTGCCCGCCGTTGCTGCAAGGCGAGCTGCCCAAGCTGCGCGCCAAGGAAAACATCGACCTGTGCAAGCGCTTTGCCGGCAAGCCGCTGGTGGTGGTCAATACTGCCAGTTTCTGCGGCTTCGCACCGCAGTTCAAAGGCCTTGAAGAACTGAGTCAGCGCTACAAAGGGCAGGGGCTGGAGGTGTTGGGCGTGCCGTCCAATGACTTCAAGCAGGAAGCCAAGGATGGTGAGGAGACCGCCAAGGTCTGCTACGTCAATTATGGCGTGACCTTCACCATGACCGAGCCGCAGGCCGTGCGCGGTGACGATGCGACCCATTTGTTCAAGGTGCTGGCCGAGCAGAGCAGTGCGCCGCGCTGGAACTTTTACAAGTACGTGGTCGACCGCCAGGGCAAGGTCATCGCCAACTTCTCCAGCATGACCAAGCCGGATGATCCGGAACTGATCTCAGCCATTGAAAAGGCGATTGCGTCGAAGCCTTAGGGGGCAAAAAAGGGCGGCTTGAGTCTTGTCTGAATCGACCTGGCATCGCAAAAACCTTGTGTGACGCGGAGCGCCACATAGAGGACGCAGAGCGTCCAGAACTGCATGCCGACGCGGAGCTTCGGCACGATAGTCAGTCAAGGACGCGGAGCGTCGGCACGATAGTCAGTCAATGCAGGTCTGAGCGCACCAGAAACGCAATAAAAAGCCCGCAACCATTACTGGTTGCGGGCTTTTTTTCAGCCAGGCAGTTGCTTATCAGAAGCGATAGGTAACCGACGTGCCCAGGCCGTGAGCGGTGTTGCGGTAGTCGGCGCTGTACGAACCTTTGGTCGCGCTGGAATCGCGGATCTTGGTTTCGTCTTCACGCAGGTACGAGTACGCCACGTCGATGGTCAGGTCGTCGGTCGGGCTCCAGCCTGCACCGAAGCTGATGATCTTGCGATCGCCAGTCGGGATGCGTGGGGAGCGGTTGACGTTGTTGGTCGGCGACTGATCAACGGAGAAACCGGTGCGCAGCGTCCACTCTTTATTGACCTTGTACGAAGCACCGATGGCATGTGCCCAGGTGTCGTGCCAGTTCTGTTCTTCGCTGATGGTGCCGATAGGGCCGGCCGAGCCGCCCAGCAGGGCAGGGACGCCATCGTTGTTGACGGTGATGTCTTGCAGGCGGCTCCAGCGAGTCCAGGTGCTGCCGGCATAGACCGTCCAGTTCTCGTCGATCTGCTGGGTGATGGAGAAGTCCACGGACTCAGGCGTGGAAATGTCCAGCGAAGCGTCATACTTCTGACCGCCGAAAGGACCGAAGCCCGAACCTTCGATCTTGGTCTTGCCCTTGAGCTTGTAATCGACCTTGGAGTGGTAAGTCAGCCCCAGACGAGTGGTGTCGGTTGCCTGCACCAGGATACCGGCATTGAAGCCGATTGCGGTGTCATCGCCTTCGATCTTTACCTTGCCGTCGTTACGGCCCGGTGTTGCGGCGTTCAATGTTGCCGAGGTCAGCTCGCCGTCAATACGGTTGATCGTCGGGCCGAAACCGATGGAGACCTTGTCATTGAATGCATAGCTGACAGTCGGCTGGAAGGTCACGACCTGGACGTGACTCTTGTCACCCCAGTAGCGGCCAGCGAAGCCTTTTTCGTAATCGGTGACCAGGCCGAACGGTACGTACACGCCCAGACCAAATGCCCAGTGATCATCGATTGGTTTGACGTAGTAGCCCATGGGTACGCCGACCACCGGAACCATATCGCCGTCGTTGCTGCCGCCAAATGTGCCACGACCGTTGTCGATATCGGTCTTGGCGATCACGGCAGCCGCGCCGCCGCTGATTTGTTCACGTTTGAGGCGGGACATACCGGCAGGGTTGCCGAATACGGTGCTTGCGTCATCTGCTGACGAGGAGCGACCTGCAAAGCCGGTGCCCATGCCGCTGATGCTTTGTTCGTTGAGGGCAAAGCCGGCAGCGAGCAGTTGAGAAGAGGCCAGACCCAGTGCGAGTCCAAGTGTTGTCCGGTTCAATGCTTTTGTCATTATTTTCATTATTAGAACTCCTTGTTGTTCACCGGTCGAAAATTACCAACATTTTCGACGGCGCGCTATAGGCTGAGGAGCCCGATTTAGAGCTATTCTTGTAGGACAATCCTGGCCAAGGAGTAGGAACTGTGAATTAGTGCAGGTTCAGAGCCTTATCCTTGGATGATGACGCTGTTATAAAGCGCGCATAAAAAAAGCCCCGCCTTTGCAGTGCGGGGCTTTCGGCTTGCGGTGCAGCGTTTTCGTCAGGCGATGAGGGCCTGACGGGTACGCTCGATCACGGCCTGCAGCGGTTCGGCGCTGGCGTACTGATCGGGGTACAGGCGTTCGCTGTGGCGGGCGATGCCGTGTTCATTGACGATGGTGAAACTGAAGCAGCCTTTGCGAGCGGCCATGATCAGGCAGTTCATTGGAGCAAAAGCGTTGGTCAATGTGTGAATTGCATGTTGAGTCTGAGTATTCATATTCAAGGTGTTTCCTGAAGCAACACGGAACAATACCGTGCAAAAATAAAGATTCCAGTAAACGCGGGCCGACATTTGATACAAAAGCCTGGCTGGGCGGAGAACCTGACTGGAACAAAGACAGGCAGTTGAAGCGCGCTTTATCGTATGGCGCTCTGGCTGACCGGTAGGTACTTAGGAGGGCAGGCAACACAACAGGAGCAAAGGTTCTACGCTCCGGGTGAAGATCCTGATCAATTGCAGGCTGGTTGAAGCAGACCATGAGAGCCATGACTGCACTGTCACCCCAAATGGTGCATCAGCGCGAAAGGTTCATGTCTGGAAACCATCGAGGTGGTCGATCCCTTGTTGCCAACATTCTCGTCGCATGGAGGAGTGTCTGTCGGGGGACTTGTCGACCGGAATTGATTTTCAGCTTGGTACTAACGGCGGCGATATTACCCGCCTCATCAGGACATTGCAAGTGGCAGTGAATAAATCTTCACCAATGCCCTGCCAGGCGATAGATCAGCACGGTGACTGACGCAACCATCGAGCAGCCCAGCAGGTAGGCAGTGATGGTAAGCCGCAGCGACCTGCGGCTTTCGATGGCGCGCATGATATCGCCTGTCGCGTTGATACGCCCGTTGCTCAAGTCACTGCAGATGATCAGCATCAGGGCGATCGCTGACAGCAGCACGCTGTAGGCGAACACGCCGCCGTCCGGGGGTGGCAGTACGATACTGACTGCCAGGGCGACGAGGCAAACGGCCAACAATAGCAGGAAGAACTTGGCTATCTCCTTCATGGATTCCTTCACTGAATCGTTGGTAAATTAGAGTGGGGGTGCATTTTTGGCAGTGCTTGGACCGCAAAATGTGCAATTTGTCGCCCGCTTCGCTTTGTTGCCCTGAATAATGCGCGAAATGCGTCGTCACACATCTCTAACCAGAAACTGAAAACCTGCTGAAAGCCTTGTATTCATTGAGAATGCGATGCAATTGGACATGCAATATATGATGCATGAAATGACGAAAAACGGCCTTGAGGATGAGTTGTGCACATTAGCGGCACAAGCTGCCACATCACTGTCACAAGCGCAGCTAAGGGTTTGATTTATGATGGTGAATTATTAAGTCAATGAAAAACATCGTTTTTTTTAGCTGGTGAAAAAATCGTCAGTTTGAGCGCAGGCCCCATCCTGCTTGCGTTTGCGGAAGTTAAAGGGGGGTTGTCCACTGAGTTATCCACAGCTTCTGTGGATTGTCCCGAGCAAAATGTCCCCCTAATAGGGGCTGTGTGCTTTGCTGAAAACGCGTACAATCCGTTCCCCCGATTTGCCCCCGCCTGTTGATCCCGTCTCACCCGAGACTATGTTTCTGCTGCACTATCACGCTCTACCCAATCTGCCGCTGGCTTTATTATTCAGCCCGCATGGAGTCTTTATGGCACTGGACCTGAACAGCTTGTTACTGGGGCTTGCCGCAGCAGCGTTGCCCTTGCTGGCCCTGCTCTGGCATCTGCAGCGCCGCATGGCTGCTCGGCAGGCTGAGAGCGCACTGCTCGATGAGCGTCTGAGCATGGCGCAAATGGCACAGGAAGGTCTCAATGCCCAACTGGATGCATGCCGTGACGAAGTCAGCGACCTCAGTCAGGCCAACGCTGCCAAGCAGGCTGATCTTGCGGCGTTGCGCCGCGAGGTCGAGTTGCTGCGCCAGGAAAGCGATAGCGCCCGCGAAACGGCACAGGGCTGGAATCATGAGCGTGCCGCCAGAGAGGCAGAGTTGCGTCGTCTTGATGCGCAGTGTGCAGCGCTTAACGCTGAGCTGCGTGAACAGCAGGATGGCCATCAGCAGCGCCTGAACGATCTGCAGGGTTCCCGGGATGAGCTGCGCGCGCAGTTCGCCGAGTTGGCGGGCAAGATTTTCGATGAGCGCGAGCAGCGCTTCGCCGAGACCAGTCAGCAGCAGTTGGGCCAATTGCTCACGCCGCTCAAGGAGCGTATCCAGTCGTTCGAAAAGCGTGTCGAGGAAAGTTACCAGAACGAAGCGCGCGAACGCTTTTCCCTGGCCAAGGAACTAGAGCGTCTGCAGCAGTTGAATCAGCGTTTGAGTGACGAGGCGACCAACCTGACACGCGCCTTGAAGGGGCAGAAGACCCAGGGCAACTGGGGCGAGCTGATTCTGGAGCGTGTGCTGGAGCATGCCGGGCTTGAAAAGGGCCGTGAGTACCAGACGCAAATCAGCCTCAAGGGGCCGGACGGCGAGCGCTTTCAGCCTGACGTGTTGATCATGTTGCCGGGCGACAAGCAGGTGGTGGTCGACGCCAAGGTCAGCCTGACGGCTTACCAGCAATATGTGTCTGCCGATGATGAGGTCATTGGTCAGGCTGCGCTGAAGCAGCACGTCCTGTCGTTGCGTAACCATGTCAAAGGCTTGTCGGGCAAGGATTACAAGCGTCTCGAGGGGCTTCACAGTCTGGATTTCGTTCTGCTTTTCGTACCGATCGAAGCAGCCTTCTCTGCCGCCTTGCAGGCCGAGCCGAACCTTTTCCAGGAAGCCTTCGACCGCAATATCGTGATTGTCAGCCCCACGACCTTGCTTGCCACCTTGCGGGTAATTGACAGCCTGTGGAAGCAGGAGCGTCAGAGCCAGAACGCCCGTGAGATTGCCGAGCGGGCAGGCTGGCTTTATGACAAGTTCGTGTTGTTCATCCAGGACCTGGATGAGGTAGGCAACCGCCTGCAGCAGTTGGACAAGGCCTATTCGGCAGCGCGCAACAAGCTGACGGAAGGGCGCGGCAACCTGATCAGCCGCAGCGAACAGCTCAAACTGCTGGGCGCGCGGGCCAGCAAGAGTCTGCCCGCCGATCTGCTGGAACGGGCGATGACCGATAATGATGGCCTGATCAGCCCGCCTGACTGAGCCGTAGGGCTCGTCGGCGTAATGTTCAGTAACAGGCCGTCCGTCGCAAAGACTAGAAGCGATCCTGCACAAATGTCACATTGACTCCATCGGGAAAATTGTTTCCCGGTGCACTCGGCTAACAGTTCATTTGCTTCTATGATCTCTAGTGAGTGATGAGTACGGATCGACTGCCGAGTATTTCCCTCAAGGGGGCTCTATGAATAGCAAACTGCAAGAATGGCTCCACGATGTAGGCGTTGCATTGGGTTTGATAGAACGCCCAAAACTGCAACCGATTCCGGTTCGTGCCGATGATGATGATCGTCGCCGCCAGCGCCGGTAAGCCTCTCGCCTGACCCCTGGCCACAGGGTAATGCGCATGTTGAATTTCGTCGGGGCGCACCGGGCGTCCCGATATCCCGATAAAAGGGCCTGCTTTCAATGCTGATGCCCTGGCCCTTTCTCCGACTTTGCCGATCCCTTTTTCGTCTCCTGCAAAATCAGCTTGATGATCCTGTGCAGCGCAAACTGCTCAGGTCTGGCGATTGCCTGTCTCCTGATGGCTTCAGGCAGAGTGAAATCGAAGGCTGCCTCCAAAGCGAGGAAAAAGCGCTCGATATCATCGTCATCAAGGGCCAGATCGATGAGCGTGGCGTCATCCTGAATGGCGCTCTTGTCCACTAGAATGATGCCTAGGGCGTCGAATACCTTTTGCCTGATCTCTTCGCGATTCATGAAAGCCCCTGATGTGGATCTTGTCAGATACAGCAGGCGTACTTCATTTCTCCAGCCCAGATCCATGAGGCTAGCTCAAATCGCTCTTGCAGCTAGGGATTGCTCCGCCGTTACGGTGATGATTTGTTTAAAATGCCTGGCTGTTCGACAGGCGGTTTGCGACAACGCTGATTCGTCGCGCAGCGCAGCCTCTTTAACCTTGTGAGATTGACCGAGTACAGATCGATGTCCCGCGCCCGTTGTGAACGTTGTCTGCGTCCTGCCACGCATTGTCTGTGCGCCCTGATTCCCCGGCTGGACAGTCGCACGCGGGTATTGATCCTGCAGCATCCCGATGAAGTCGGCCACGCCTTGAACACTGCGCGACTGGCCGCGCTAGGCCTGGTCAATGCGCAGTTGGTGGTGGGCGAAGTGTTCGATGATCTGCAAGCGCTTCTGAATCTGCCGGGCTATCAACCGCGATTGCTGTTTCCGGGTGACGCTGCGCAGACGTTGACGCCCTATGCTCAGGATTCGCTGCCCATGCTGCTGGTCGTGCCGGATGGCACCTGGCGCAAGGCGCGCAAATTGCTGCACCTCAACCCCTTGCTCGCCGAGCTGCCTAGGGTGACGCCGGGCGCCGCGCCTGTTTCGCGTTATCGCTTGCGCAAGGCGCCGGGTCCGGAGGCTTTGTCGACGCTCGAGGCCATCGTTCATACCTTGCAGACGCTGGAAGCACCTAACTCGTTCGAAGCGTTGCTGAAGCCGTTCGACGCGTTGATCGAAGGTCAGATTCAGGCAATGGGCAGTGAGACCTACCTTCGCAATCACGGCGGCCAAAGTTAAAGAACAAAATTCGCGCCGTTAACTGCGCCCAGCTGTAACTGTCGCTTTGCCGATCAGCGCCTAGAATGAGTGTTCTGTTCTATCTCTTGCGGAAGTTGCGATGCACATCTCGTCTGGTCGCTGGGTCTATGGCCTTTGTCTGTCACTGTTGACCGCGCTGCTGTGGGGCATTTTGCCGATCAAGCTCAAGCAGGTGCTGCAGGTGATGGATCCGGTGACCGTGACCTGGTTCCGCCTGGCTGTGTCCGGGGCGCTGTTGTTTATCTGGCTGGCGTCGGTCAGGCGCCTGCCCAGCTTCAAGTTACTGGGGCGCAAGGGCAGGGTGCTGGTCGGTCTGGCGGTATTCGGTCTGGTCGGCAACTATGTGCTGTACCTCATAGGCTTGCGGCTGCTGAGCCCGGGTACCACGCAATTGCTGGTTCAGGTCGGTCCGATTTTTCTGTTGATCAGCAGCATCTTTCTGTTCAAGGAGCGTTTCAGTCTGGGACAGGGCATCGGCCTGATGGTGCTGTTGGTGGGCTTCGGGTTCTTTTTCAATCAGCGTCTGGTGGAGCTTTTCACCTCGTTGGGCGATTACACCCTGGGCGTGCTGGTGGTGCTCCTGGCCTCGACCATATGGACGTTCTACGGGCTGAGCCAGAAGCAGCTTCTGACGGTATGGAATTCGCTGCAGGTGATGATGGTGATCTACCTGTTTTGCGCCCTGTTGCTCACGCCGTGGGCACACCCCGCCGAGGCTTTGCTGCTGAGCCCGTTGCAAGGCTGGCTGCTGCTGGCTTGCTGCCTGAATACGCTGGTGGCCTACGGCGCCTTTGCCGAAGCGCTGGCGCACTGGGAGGCCTCGCGAGTCAGTGCGACGCTTGCGCTGACGCCCTTGGTCACGCTGACCGCTGTGGCGGTTGCCGCCTGGCTGTGGCCGGATTACGTGCAGGCTGAAGAGTTGAACACGGTGGGTTACGGGGGTGCGCTGCTGGTGGTGACCGGGTCGGCGCTGACTGCGCTTGGCCCTTCGCTGGTCGCCGGCCTCAGGGCACGCAAGGCCCGGCTGGCGCAGGCCTGAATGGCGGAGGCTCGAGCCGATCAGCGCCTGCCCAGGCCCTGCGCCTGAATAATCCATTCCTGACGCTGCTGTTCGCTGGCACTGTGCACCGGTGCGAACTCGGTCAGGCGTTTGGTCTTTATCCCGCAAAAATCGAGAATGGTGCGCACCATCTGCCGGTGCGCTGGCGCGCCGTAAATCCAGTGAAAATAGCGCGGCGGTGTGTCCATGGCGACCAGCAGTTCCGCCGTCCGGCCCCGGAGCAGTTCATTGGATGAGTGCTTGCGGCCATGCACCTTGAACGCAAAACCGGGTGTCAGTACCCGGTCGAAAAAGCCCGTCAGCAATGCCGGCAAGCCGCCCCACCAGACCGGATAAACGAAGACCAGATGCTCGGCCCAGTGAATCTGGCGCTGAGCTTCGAGCAGATCTGGCTCAAGTGTCTGTGTCTGATCGTAGCCGTTGTGCAGAATCGGATCGAAGTCCAGTTCGCCGAGCTTGATGACCCGCACCACATGCCCTTCACCGCGCGCCGTCTGCGCATAGGCGTCACCCAAGGCATGACAGAAACTGATGGCCTTCGGCGTGCCGTAGACCATCAGGATTCGTTTGCCATTCCCTTCCAGTGGCGTTGCGCCGCTTCTGGCATCAGCCATTACTGCCTGCCTCGAGCATTTTGTCCGGCCGCACCCAGGCGTCGAACTCTTCATCGGTCAGGTAACCCAGCGCCAATGCCGCTTCGCGCAAAGTCAGGCCCTCGGTGTAGGCTTTCTTGGCAATCTGCGCCGACTTGTCATAGCCGATATGCGGATTGAGTGCGGTGACCAGCATCAGGCCGCGCTCCAGGTGCTCGGCCATTTTTTCGCCATCCGGCTCCATGCCCGCGATGCAGTGTTCGTTGAAATTGCTGCAGCCGTCGGCCAGCAGTCGAATCGACTGCAGAACGTTATGAATGATCACCGGCTTGTACACGTTCAGTTGCAGGTGACCCTGACTGGCGGCGAAGCCGATGGTCACGTCGTTGCCCATGACCTGACAGGCGAGCATCGACAAGGCCTCGCACTGCGTCGGGTTCACTTTGCCGGGCATGATCGAGCTGCCTGGCTCATTGGCGGGCAGTCTGACTTCTGCCAGCCCGGCACGCGGGCCTGAGCCCAGCAGGCGCAGGTCGTTGGCGATTTTCATCAGCGTACCGGCCAGCGTCTTCAATGCACCGGACAACGCTGCAAGTGGCTCATGACCGGCCAGCGCGGCGAACTTGTTGGGCGCGGTGACGAACGGCAGGCCGGACAGCGCAGCCAGTTCTGCGGCAATGGCCTCGGCAAAGCCTTTGGGTGCATTGAGCCCGGTGCCGACTGCCGTCCCGCCCTGAGCCAGCTCGTAGACGGCGGGCAGGGCAGCGCGAATGGCCTTTTCAGCGTAATCGAGTTGCGCGACAAACCCCGACAGCTCCTGGCCGAAGGTAATCGGCGTCGCGTCCATCATGTGCGTGCGCCCGGTCTTGACCAGCTTCATGTGCCGCGTGGCCTGTTCGGCCAGCCCGCTGGACAGTTCGGCGATGGCGGGCAGCAACTGCTCCTTGACCGCTTGGGCAGTGGCGATGTGCATGGCCGTCGGGAAGCAGTCATTGGAGCTTTGCGAGCGGTTGACATGATCGTTGGGGTGGACTGGCGACTTGCCGCCCCGACCCTGGCCAGCCAGTTCGTTGGCGCGGCCCGCGATCACCTCATTGACGTTCATGTTGCTTTGCGTGCCACTGCCGGTCTGCCAGACCACCAGCGGAAATTGCGCGTCATGCTGACCGTCGAGCACTTCGTCGGCAGCCTGCTCGATCAGGCGGGCGATGTCGGCAGGCAAATCGCCATTTCGATCGTTGACACGTGCAGCGGCTTTCTTGATCAGGGTCAGCGCGTGCAGGACGGGCAGCGGCATTCGCTGGTCGCCAATCGCAAAATTGATCAGTGAGCGTTGGGTCTGCGCGCCCCAGTAGGCATCTTCGGGGACTTCGATCGGGCCAATGCTATCGGTTTCGGTGCGGCTCACTGTTCTTACTCCTTTAAGTGCGTTGCAGGGTTAGGTGTCCATATGCCCACAGGGTTCCCGCGCAGTGCTTTTTAACCGCTGGGTGAACCGGGGGTTGAGCCAAAAGCCCAGATAAGCGCAGAATGGTCGGCCCTGGGGTAATGCCTCGTTTGCTAGATAAGGAAACTCGATGACCCGTCTTCGTGCCATTTGTACCGCGGTAGCCCTGGTCTGTGCCAGCGGCCAGGTCTTCGCCGACACCGCCAGTCACAACGCGAGCGCCGAAACGTTCCTGAAGCTTGCCAACGCCGATCGCCTTGGCGCTCCGGTCTACGCTCAGGTTCAGCAGATGTTCGCTCAGCGTTTTGCTGAAACCAAGGCACCTGCATCGAAAAAAGCCCTGCTTGAAACCTATCAGGCCAAGGCCAACACCGCTCTGGACCAAGCCATTGGCTGGAACAAGCTCAAGCCCGAGATGGTCAAGCTGTACACCGCCAACTTCACTGAAAGCGAGCTGAAGGATCTGGTTGCGTTCTACCAGTCGCCACTGGGCAAGAAAGTGATGACCAAAATGCCTGAGCTGGCTCAGCAGTCGGCCCAGCTGACCCAGAGCAAGCTGGAAAGCGCTGTTCCGGTCGTCAACAAGCTGCTGGCTGACATGACTGCCGAACTGGAACCTGCCAAGGCAGCTGCTCCGGCTCCGGCCAAAAAGCCCTGACAGGCGATTTCCATCATGACCATGCAACAACGAATCGAGTCGGCGCTTGCGCTGCTGCAACCGCACCATTTGCAAGTGCTCGACGAGAGTCATATGCACAGTCGTGGTCAGCAGACCCATTACAAGGCTGTTCTGGTCAGTGATCAGTTTCAGGGCCTGAATTCGGTCAAGCGGCACCAGAAGGTTTACGCCACGCTGGGGGCGCTCATGGGCGAGTTTCATGCACTGGCGTTGCATACCTACACGCCTGAAGAATGGTCGAAGGTCGATGCGGCGCCTGCTTCGCCGACCTGCGCCGGCGGGCATTGATCAGGGCTTTTTACTGATCCTGCCCCCTTGCCGGGGCGATTGCCCCGCCGAGCTGTCTGCTGTACTCCGGTTTTTGCTAGAATCCGCACCGCGCCGCCTGGCCGGTGCGTTTTTTTGGTCCGCAATTTTTTACCCGGTAGGCCCTTTGCGAGGGTCGCCACTGGAGAAATACATGACTCAAGAGCCGATGACTCAGCCGATCGTCGTGGCCGCGCTGTACAAGTTCGTCACCCTCAGCGATTACGTGGAGCTGCGCGAGCCGCTGTTGCAGGCGATGGTCGACAACGGCATCAAGGGCACGCTGTTGATCGCCGACGAGGGCATCAACGGCACAGTGTCCGGCACTCGCGAAGGCATCGATGGCCTGATGGCGTGGTTGAAGAACGACCCGCGCCTGATCGATATCGACCACAAGGAATCCTACTGCGACGAGCAGCCGTTCTATCGCACCAAGGTCAAGCTCAAGAAAGAGATCGTGACCCTGGGTGTCGAAGGCGTCGACCCGAACAAGAGCGTCGGTACTTATGTCGAGCCCAAGGACTGGAACGACCTGATCAGCGATCCCGAAGTGCTGTTGATCGATACTCGCAACGATTACGAAGTCTCTATCGGCACCTTCGAGGGCGCCATCGATCCGAAGACCACGTCGTTTCGAGAGTTTCCGCAATACATCAAGGCGCATTTCGACCCGGCAGTGCACAAGAAGGTCGCCATGTTCTGCACCGGTGGCATCCGTTGCGAAAAAGCCTCGAGTTACATGCTGGGCGAGGGCTTCGAAGAGGTCTATCACCTCAAGGGCGGCATTCTCAAGTACCTGGAGGAGGTCCCCGAGCAGGAAAGTCATTGGCGTGGCGAGTGTTTCGTGTTCGACAATCGGGTCACGGTTCGCCATGACCTGACCGAAGGCGATTACGATCAGTGCCACGCGTGTCGCACGCCCATCAGTGCCGAGGATCGCGCCAGCGAGCATTACTCGCCCGGCGTCAGCTGCCCGCATTGCTGGGATTCGCTGAGCGAGAAGACGCGCCGCAGCGCCATCGACCGGCAAAAGCAGATCGAACTGGCCAAGGCACGTAACCAGCCTCATCCGATCGGTCGCAACTATCGTTTATCCTCAGAGGCCTGAGCCATGTCTGCCCGCCTGATCTATGTCATGGACCCGATGTGCTCCTGGTGCTGGGGCTTTGCTCCGGTTGCCGACGCGTTGGTGCAACAGGCTCGGGCGGCGGGCGTGCCGCTGCATCTGGTCATGGGCGGGCTGCGCTCCGAAGGTGCTGCGCTGGAGCCGGCCAAGCGGCGTTACATTCTCGAGCACTGGCAGGCGGTCGAAGAGGCCACCGGCCAGCCGTTTCGTCGCGAAGGTGCTCTGCCGGAAGGATTTGTTTACGACACCACGCCTGCCTGTCTGGCCGTCACGGCGGCACGGCAGTTGGACCCGGACCGCGCCTGGGAACTGGTCGGACTGATTCAGCGAGCGTTCTACAGCGAGGCCCGGGATGTGACGCGTCCGTCGCTGCTGGCTGAACTCGCGGAGCAGACGGGGCTGTCGCGTCAGGCATTTGCCGATGAGTTCGAAAGTCCCCAGCGCCAGGCGGCCACTGCCGCCGATTTCGCCTGGGCACAGGATCTGGGCATTGCCGGCTTCCCGACGCTGCTGGCCGAGCGCAACGGTCAGCTGGCGCTGCTGACCAACGGTTACCAGCCGCTGAGCAGCCTTTCGCCTTTGCTGGGTCGATGGCTGGAGCGTGCAGCCAGTGCATGACGAAGCGCCTGAGGCTGGCCGGTCGTCGCACGCTGTTCGCAGTGATGCGCTGAGCTGGGCCGAAATTCGTCGTCTCGCACTGCGGCATAAAAAAGCCCTGTGGCTGGCCAACGGTGTCGCGGTTCTGGCCACGTTGTGCAGTGTGCCTATTCCGTTGCTGCTGCCGTTGCTGGTCGACGAGGTCCTGCTCGGCCGTGGCGATGCTGCGCTCAAGGTCATGGATCATCTGCTGCCTGGCAACTGGCAGAAGGCGGCGGGCTACATTGGCCTGATGCTCTCGTTGACGCTGGTGCTGCGGGTCGGGGCGCTGGTGTTCAACGTTCTGCAGGCGCGGCTGTTCGCCGGGCTGGCCAAGGACATCGTCTATCGTATCCGGCTGCGGCTGATCGAACGGCTCAAGCGCATTTCCCTGCGTGAATACGAAAGCCTGGGCAGCGGTACGGTGACCACGCATCTGGTGACCGATCTGGATACGCTGGACAAGTTCGTCGGTGAAACCCTCAGTCGTCTGCTGGTGGCCACGCTGACACTGGCTGGCACTGCAGGCATCCTGATGTGGATGCACTGGAAGCTGGCGCTGCTGATCATGCTGTTCAACCCGCTGGTCATCCTGCTCACGGTGAAACTGGGCAAGCGCGTCAAGCACCTCAAGAAGCTGGAGAACGACAGCACGTCGCGGTTCACTCAGGCACTGAGCGAAACGCTGGATGCGATTCAGGAAGTCAGGGCGGGGAACAGGCAAGGCTTCTTTCTGGGACGCCTGGGCGTACGTGCGCAGGAAGTGCGTGACTACGCAATCAATTCACAATGGAAAAGCGATGCCTCGGGCCGTGCCAGCGGTCTGCTGTTCCAGTTCGGCATCGATATCTTTCGCGCCGCGGCAATGCTTACGGTGCTGTTCTCGGACCTGTCCATCGGGCAGATGCTCGCGGTGTTCAGCTACCTGTGGTTCATGATGACGCCAGTCGAGCAACTGCTGAACCTGCAATACGCCTACTATGCGGCCGGCGGGGCTCTGACGCGCATCAACGAACTGCTGGCGCGTGCCGACGAGCCGCAATATGCCGGTGGCACCGACCCGTTCGAGGGCAAGGAAACCGTAGGGGTCGAGGTGCGTGGCCTGAGTTTCGGCTATGGCGAAGACCTGGTCCTGGACCAGTTGAACCTGAACATCGCGCCGGGAGAAAAGGTCGCTATTGTCGGTGCCAGCGGTGGCGGCAAGAGCACGTTGGTGCAGTTGCTGCTGGGGCTCTATACAGCCCGTACCGGCGTGATCCGTTTTGGCGGCGTCAGCCAGCAGCACATCGGCCTGGAAACCGTGCGCGAGAATGTCGCCGTGGTGCTGCAGCATCCGGCCCTGTTCAATGACACCGTGCGCGCCAACCTGACCATGGGCCGCGACTGCAGCGATGAAGCCTGCTGGCGCGCACTGGAAGTTGCACAACTCGATCCTGCGATCCGCGATCTGCCACAAGGCCTGGACAGCGTGGTCGGGCGCTCCGGGGTCAGAATGTCGGGTGGCCAGCGCCAGCGCATGGCCATCGCACGCATGGTGCTGTCCGATCCCAAGGTTGTGATCCTCGATGAAGCCACCTCGGCGCTGGACGCTGCCACCGAGTACAACCTGCATCAGGCGCTCGCACGTTTTTTGCGCAGCCGCACGACACTGATCATTGCCCATCGCCTGTCGGCCGTTAAGCAGGCTGACCGGGTACTGGTGTTCGATGGCGGGCGTATCGTTGAAGATGGTGACCATCAGCAGCTGATTGCCGATGGAGGTCTGTACGCCAAACTGTACGGACATTTGCAACAAATCTGATGCGCGAAGCCTCGATCAGCGCACAGGTTGGCTCGATTGCGGGAGAATCACCTGCCATCACGGACGAATTTAGCCTAGTCTTTGCGCTAGACGTTTATTCAGGCATGTGGTGACGTGAAACCCATGAAGCAAGCATGGACCTTCTCCAAGCCCCGTCTGTTGGGCATCGTGTGGCCTTTCATTGCTGTCGCCCTGTTTCAGGCGTTGCTGGGGTGCGTCAGTCTCTACACCATGTCTGCGGTACGCAGCTATGTGGCGGGGGAGAGTCTTTGGTCCAAGGGACAGAAGGACGCCATTCACTATCTGAGCCTGTACGCCAGCCGTCACGATGAGCGTGACTATCTCAAGTATCAAAAAGCCTTTTCCGTACCTCAGGGCGGTCAGGCGCTACGCAAAGCCCTTGATCAGCCCAACCCTTCGCTGGCCGATGCCAGAAGTGGAATCATTCAGGGCGGCAATCACCCGGATGACGTAAACGGCATCATCTGGATGTACCTGAATTTCCACAACTTCAGTTTCATGAAGCAGGTCATTCACTTCTGGGAAGTGGGTGACGGCTACCTCATGCAGCTTGATGAGCTTGCGCGGCATATTCATGAGCGGGTCGTTCAGGGCGCTGTGAGCGCCGCCGAGGTCGATCAATGGCGCGAGCAGATCAATGTCATCGATGAAGGCGTAACGCCTGCTGCGCGCGCGTTCAGTGATGCACTGGGCGAAGGCTCCAGGCTGATCCTCAACCTGTTGATAGCGGTCAACCTGGTGACCGCTGTGGTACTAATTCTCCTGGCGCTGCTGCGGGTGCGACGTCTGATCGTTCAGCGGCGCGTATTTGCCGATGCCCTGCAACTGGAGAAGGAGCGCGCACAGATCACGCTGGAGTCTATCGGCGACGGGGTGATCACCATCGATGTGGCCGGCGCCATTGTTTACATGAACCCCGCCGCCGAGGGCCTCACCCACTGGAAAAGTACTCAGGCCAGCGGGCTTCCCCTGGCGGCACTGTTCAATCTGCTGGATGAAAACGATCAGAAGGACCAGTCAACGCTGGTCGAGCAGATCATCACCGGCAAGCTCAAGGGCGGCAGCGCCAACAGCAAGCTCATTCAGCGGCTTGATGGCAGCACGGTGTCGGTCGCGCTGGTAGGGACGCCGATCTACACCGAAGGCGTGATCAGTGGTGCGGTGCTGGTGCTGCATGACATGACCCAGGAGCAGCAGTACATCGCCGATCTGTCCTGGCAGGCTGCCCATGATCCGTTGACGGGGCTGGTCAACCGCAGTGAATTCGAACGTCGCTTGCAGCGAGTGCTCGATGAAGACTGCGGTCAGGGCCGCAGCCACTGCCTGATGTTTCTCGATCTGGATCAGTTCAAGCTGGTCAATGATACCGGTGGCCATGCGGCGGGTGATGAGCTATTGCGGCAGCTTTGCCGGGACTTGCCGCATGGCTTGCGTGACGGGGATACGCTGGCCCGGCTGGGAGGTGACGAGTTCGGTGTGTTGCTGGTCGATTGTCCTGCCGAAACGGCGCTCGATATTGCCGAGGCGTTGCGCGAAGTGGTGCAGCGTCTGCATTTCATGTGGAAAGGTCGGCCATTCATGACGACCGTCAGTATCGGCCTGGTGCACCTAGGCGATACACCTGCGAGCCTGGAAGGGTCATTGTCTGCCGCTGATATGGCCTGTTACATGGCCAAGGAAAGAGGTCGCAACCGGGTCCAGGCCTATAGCGTGGATGACCTGACGCTGTCGATGCGTTTTGGCGAGATGGCCTGGATACAGCGGTTGCACATGGCAATGGACGAGAATCGCTTTTGCCTTTATGCGCAGGAAATTGCATCGATAAAGGGCGAAGTGGGCGAAGTACGGCACATTGAAATTCTCCTGCGTCTGCGCGACGAGTCCGGGCGAATGGTCGTGCCGGATAACTTCATTCCGGCCGCCGAGCGCTACGGACTCATGACTACGCTGGATCGCTGGGTAGTGCACAATGTGTTCAAAGTCATCGCCCAGTGTCAGAGTGATGATCGGCATCAGGTGCCGCAGGCACTATGTGCTATAAATTTGTCTGGATCGAGTATCGGGGATGATACGTTTCTCGAATACCTGAAACAGCAATTCGAGACGTTTGCGGTATCGCCCGAGATGATCTGCTTCGAGATCACCGAGACCAGCGCGATTGCCGACCTGCAAAGTGCGATCAGATTCATCAACGATCTGAAGGGGTTGGGTTGTCAGTTTTCCCTTGATGATTTCTGCTCGGGCATGTCGTCTTTTGCCTATCTCAAGCACTTGCCGGTGGATTTCCTGAAGATCGATGGCAGTTTTGTAAAGGACATGCTCGACAACCCGATCAACAAGGCGATGGTCGAGGTGATCAATAACATCGGTCATGTCATGGGCAAACGCACCATTGCAGAGTACGTTGAAACGCCGCAGATCGAATCTGCGTTGCAGGAAATGGGCGTGGATTTTGCACAAGGCTATCTGATTTCCCGCCCTGAATTGTTCACTTGCGAGAGTCTTTATATTCAGCCCGTACGGCCTGACCCCCTGATGTTCGGCGCGCCAGGAACGCTACGTTAATCAGTTGAAACCCTCATAAGGAGATACCCCAGTGATCGATGCTTTCGATAGAACCGGTCCGCTCATGGATGCCAGCAGTTATCCGGCCTGGGCGCAGCAGTTGATCAAGGATTGCAGCGCTGCAAAAGCACGGGTGGTCGAGCACGAGTTGTACCAGCAGATGCGTGACGCGAAGCTGAGTCCGCAGATCATGCGCCACTACCTGATCGGCGGGTGGCCAGTCGTTGAGCAATTCGCGGTGTACATGGCCAAGAACCTCACCAAGACCCGTTTCGGTCGTCATCCTGGTGAAGACATGGCGCGCCGCTGGCTGATGCGCAATATCCGCGTCGAACTCAATCATGCCGACTACTGGGTGAACTGGTGTGCGGCCCATGAAGTGACGCTTGAAGACTTGCATGATCAGCGAGTAGCACCCGAGTTGCATGCGCTGAGCCACTGGTGCTGGCAGACCAGCTCTTCGGATTCGCTGGCAGTGGCTATGGCGGCAACCAACTACGCCATTGAAGGGGCGACCGGCGAATGGTCGGCCGTGGTCTGCTCCAGCGGCGTTTACGCGGAAGCGTTTCCCGAAGAGACCCGCAAGAAAGCCATGAAGTGGCTCAAGATGCATGCACAGTACGACGACGCGCACCCTTGGGAGGCGCTCGAGATCATTTGTACGTTGGTGGGTAACAAGCCGAGTGTGCAATTGCAGGCCGAGCTGCGTCAGGCCGTTACCAAAAGCTACGACTATATGTACCTGTTTCTTGAGCGTTGCATGCAGCTGGACAGGGTCAAGCCGCGAGGACGTGTTGCCGCGCTGGAGGCGTAGGGGCGGGCGAGAAGACGGGAGAGAGTGCTAGCTTGCCATGGCGATACGATTGCGGCCTTCGCGCTTGGCGACGTACAGAGCATTATCGGCACGGCGCAGCAGGCTGTCGGCTGTTTCAGTCGGCAGCAGTGTCGAGCAGCCCAGGCTGACAGTCATGGTCAATGCCGGGCTAAGCTCGCGAAACTCTAGATTTCGCACGGCCTGGCACAGTCGCTGACCAATCAGTTCGGCAGAATCGGCGCCAGTGTTGGACAGAATTACCACGAACTCTTC
Source organism: Pseudomonas congelans (assembly GCF_900103225.1). GTDB lineage: Bacteria > Pseudomonadota > Gammaproteobacteria > Pseudomonadales > Pseudomonadaceae > Aquipseudomonas > Aquipseudomonas congelans. Next base: position 258,188 of record NZ_FNJH01000003.1, read on the forward strand.
GCCGCCATAGCGGAACACCCGATCGATATTGCGCAATTGTGCTTTGAGGCTCTGTGCGACGGTTTTCAGCACATCGTCACCGGTGTGATGACCGTATTCATCATTCACTTTCTTGAAGTGGTCGATATCCAGCATCAGCAGGGACAAGGGTTGCTTGTGGCGACGTGAAATCTCGATTTCACGGGCCAGGCCCTGATCCATGGCGATGCGGTTGCCGGTGCTGGTCAGCGGGTCGCGCAGGGCGGTCTGAGTGGCAATGCGGTACAGCAGCGCATTCAGCAAAGGGTACACCAGGCACACCAGCAGGGATTCGAGATCGCTCAGTTGACGCGTGTCGAATGGCCTGGAGCCCTGAAACTCCAGTTCGCCGATGCATTTGCCTTCGTGACGCAGATGAAAACTGGCGCTGTCGGATGACATCTCGCCCAGGCGCAGGTGCAAGTCGCTTTCGATATGTCGATACATCAGACCGCTCAATGGCAGGAACCGTTGTACGCCTTGAAAGAACAAGGTCAGTATCCGCTCGGCTTCCAGACTGGTCTGCAATTGTCGCCCAAGCTGGTAGATCAGCTCGGGCAGTGACGGGGGGGGAAGCACGGCGTCAGGTCGATTTCTAAAACCGAGGCGTTGCAGTTCAGCCGTATCGAAGTCGATTGCATGGGTCTGGGTAGGAAAATTCATCTCTTCGCTCCTCAGCACATATTGCTGGCTTGGCTGGGTTAGAGGGGACGTGGCGCCATTCGGTTCATTTTTGGCCAGACTTATTAAAATCAGTGGTTTAGCTGACGCCATCTCTCTGACAGTGGCGCCAGATCGGCAATTCATTGACTTTAAAAGCCGCTTGAAACGGCCTTTGTGACGGTTTTTCGTCACAACAGTCTTCTTATGTCACTGAGCATTCAATGCCTGCCCGTTGATGCCTTTGCTGTCCGGCCCAAGAAGGTACAGATAGACAGGCATGATCTCTTCGGGTGCCGGATTGTTCTGCGGGTTTTCATCCGGATAGGCCTGCGCGCGCATGCCGGTCCGGGTTGCGCCCGGGTTGATGCTGTTGGCGCGTACCGTACTGACGCCTTCCAGCTCGTCAGCGAGGGTTTGCATCAGGCCTTCGGTGGCAAACTTCGACACGCCGTAAGCGCCCCATTGCGCGCGTCCCTTGCGGCCCACGCTGCTGGAGGTGAAGGCTATCGACGCATCCTCCGAACGCTGAAGCAGCGGCAGCAGTGCCTGAGTGAGCATGAAGGTGGCATTGACGTTGACGTGCATGACCTGCATGAAGTCTTCGCCGGGCAGATGTTCCACTGAAGTGCGCGGTCCGATGATCGAGGCATTGTGCAGCAGCCCGTCAAGACGGCCGACGGTGCGCTCGATCATGGCTGCCAGGGCGTGGTACTGCGCAGGGTCGGCGCTCTCCAGATCGAAGGGGATGACCAGCGGCTGCAGCAGACCTGCTGCCTTTATATCGTCATGGACCTGAACCAGGCTGGCTTCGGTCCTGCCCAGCAGCAACACGGTGGCGCCATGCGCTGCACAGGCTTTGGCGGCTGCGGCACCGATGCCGCGAGCGGCGCCGGTAACCAGAATGATCCGGCCCTTGAGCAGTTCCGGGTGCGCGGAGTAATCAAACATGTAAAGCCTCGTTTAGCAGCTGCACAGTGCGTTATCCAGCACCTTGCGCAATTCCAGCGGATGATCGACCACCACGTCGGCGCCCCAGTGATCGGGGTTGTCGTCGGGGTGGATGTAGCCGTAGCGCACCGCGGCGGTTTTAGTGCCGGCGTCGCGCCCGGACTCGATGTCGCGCAGATCGTCGCCTACGAACAGAACACTGGCCGGGTCCAGGTCAAGCATCCGGCAGGCCAGAATCATCGGTTCCGGGTGTGGCTTGCTGTGTGTGACATGGTCAGGGCAGATCAGCAGCGCCGAGCGTTCCGCCAGGCCGAGCCGCTCCATGATGGGCTGAGCAAAGCGCACCGGCTTGTTGGTAACCACTCCCCAGATCAGGCCGGCCTTTTCGATGTCGGCCAGCAGTTCGTCCATACCGTCGAACAGTTTGCTGTGGACGGCGCAGTCACGCTGATAGCGTTCCAGAAACTCCAGGCGCAATGCCTCGAATTGTGGATCCTCGGGGGACATCGCAAAGCTGGCCGCGACCATAGCTCTGGCGCCGCCGGAAACTTCGTCGCGGATCAGTTTTTCCGGCACCGCAGGCATGTTGCGATCGGCAAGCATTGCCTGGGCGATTGCGATGAAGTCCGGTGCGGTGTCGAGCAGGGTGCCGTCCATGTCGAATAAAACTGCTCTCAGGCGCATCTGTCATGCCTCCCGCAGGGTCTGGATCATGTAGTTGACGCCAACATCGGAGGTCAACTTGTAGTGCTTGGTCAGCGGGTTATAGGTCAGACCGATGACGTCCTTGACCTGCAGGCCGGCATCACGGCTCCAGGCGCCCAGCTCGGAAGGGCGGATGAATTTCTTGAAGTCGTGGGTGCCGCGCGGCAGCAGGTTGAGGATGTATTCGGCGCCGACCACGGCGAACAGATAGGCTTTCGGGTTGCGGTTGATGGTCGAGAAGAACACCTGGCCGCCAGGCTTGACCATGCGGTAGCAGGCGCGGATCACCGAGGATGGGTCCGGTACGTGCTCGAGCATTTCCAGGCAGGTCACCACATCGTATTGCTCGGGCATTTCTTCGGCCATGTCCTCGGCGGTGATCTGCCGGTACTCGACGCTGACACCCGATTCGAGCTGATGCAGCTGTGCGACTGCCAGCGGCGCTTCGCCCATGTCGATGCCAGTCACCGTCGCGCCGCGCAGGGCCATCGCCTCGCTGAGGATGCCGCCACCGCAGCCGACGTCCAGCACCTTCTTGCCCGCCAGACCGACACGCTCGTCGATCCAGTTGACGCGCAGCGGGTTGATGTCATGCAGCGGCTTGAATTCGCTTTCGCGGTCCCACCAGCGATGGGCCAGGGCCTCGAATTTGGCGATTTCTGCGCGGTCGACGTTGCTCATGGGTGTCCCTCTTGAACTCAAAATTCTTTTTCATCAGTCAGACTTATAGATAAGCCTGACTGGCATGTGTTCGGTCCGAATCGAATTATTCGGCTTTACCGGAAATACGTTGACCCCACGCAATCGCGGTATCGCGCAGTGCGTGTTCATCCATACGGGTCAGTTGGCGAGCGTCGAGCAATTGCTTGCCGGCCACCCAGACATGGCTCACGCAATCGCGGCCAGTGGCATATATAAGTTGCGATACCGGGTCGTAGACTGGCTGCTGGGCCAGACCCGACAGGTCGAAAGCAACCATATCCGCCGCCTTGCCGATCTCCAGCGAGCCGGTCTCGGCCTGAATACCCAGGGCGCGCGCGCCATTCAGCGTCGCCATACGCAGCGCGCGGTGTGCATCCAGCGCCGTGGCCGAGCCGTCGACAGCCTTGGCCAGCAAGGCGGCAGTGCGGGTTTCGCCGAGCAGGTCCAGGTCATTGTTGCTGGCGGCGCCGTCGGTGCCCACTGCAACGTTCACGCCGGCCTGCCACAGTCGTTCGACCGGGCAGAAACCGCTGGCCAGCTTGAGATTGGATTCGGGGCAATGAATAACGTTGGTATTGCTTTCCACCAGCAGGGCCAGATCATCGTCGCTGATCTGCGTCATGTGCACGGCCTGGAAGCGAGGTCCGAGCATGCCCAGCCGGTTGAGGCGGGCGAGGGGGCGTTCCTGGCGCTGTTCGACAGCCTGCTCGACTTCAAATGCGGTCTCGTGGACGTGCATCTGGATCATGGCGTCCAGTTCGTCGGCGATAACCCGGACCTTCTCCAGGTTCTCGTCGCCCACGGTATAGGGCGCATGCGGGCCGAAGGCGATCTTGATGCGTGGATGGTGGGCAAGGTCGTTGAACAGTTCGATGCCGTTGTGCAGGGCTTCAGCCGTGGTGTGGGCGCCTGGAATCGGAAAATCCAGCACCGGGACGGTGATCTGCGCGCGCATGCCGCTGACGTGGACGCGTTCGGCGGCCACTTTGGGGTAGAAATACATATCGGAGAAACAGGTGATGCCGCCCTTGAGCTGTTCGGCGATGGCCAGATCGGTGCCGTCACGCACGAAGTCTTCATCGACCCACTTGCCTTCGGCAGGCCAGATATGGTCCTGCAGCCAGGTCATCAGTGGCAGATCGTCGGCCAGCCCGCGAAACAGGGTCATCGCCGCATGGCCATGGGCGTTGATCAGGCCGGGGCTGAGCAGCATGCCGGGCAGTTCCTGAACCTGCACGGCGTTTTGCCGCAGCGCTTCGGCGCGTGGGCCTATATAGACGATACAGCCATCGCGAATGCCGATGCCGTGGTCCTTGAGCACGACGCCTGCGGGCTCGACCGGCACCAGCCAGGCGGGCAGGAGCAAAAGGTCGAGCGGTGCTGTAGCGTTCGGCATGAGAAGGTTTCCATCGTTTATTACGTTGATGACGAAGTATACCCGAGCGTCTTCGCAGGCGGCTCGCTATAATCAGCGGCTTTTGATGCTGGGTTTCGGATGTTCAAGATGGAGTTGGCGATGCGCGATCGAATGTTGGCTGCGGAGAAAGTTAAGGCCATCGATTGGCGGGACGACGCTCTGTACCTGCTGGACCAGCGGGTACTGCCGTTCGAGGAAGTCTGGCACCGCTATACCACCGCCGAGGGAGTCGCCGAAGCGATTCGCACGATGGTCGTGCGCGGGGCGCCGGCCATCGGCATCAGTGCCGCCTATGGTGCGGTGCTGGCCGCACGTGCGCGTATCGCGCAAGGTGCAGACTGGTATCCGGCGCTGGAAGAGGACATGCAGTTGCTGGCCGATTCACGCCCGACGGCAGTGAACCTGTTCTGGGCGCTGAACCGGATGCGTGATCGTCTGATGCGCGTGAAGGATGGCGATGACCCGCTGGCAGCCCTCGAGGCCGAAGCCGTGGCTATTCACCTGAGCGACCGCGAGGCCAATCTGACCATGGCGCAGCTGGGTGCCGACCTGATCCGCAAGCATCAAGGCAACCTGCAGACGGTGCTCACCCACTGCAATACCGGGGCGCTGGCCACGGGCGGCTTCGGCACGGCGCTTGGCGTGATTCGCGCGGCGCATCTGGAAGGCATGATCGAACGGGTCTACGCCGACGAAACCCGGCCCTGGCTGCAGGGCTCGCGGCTGACCGCATGGGAACTGGCCAATGAAGGCATCCCGGTGACCCTGAACGCAGATTCCGCCGCCGCGCACCTGATGCGCACCAAGGGCATCACCTGGGTCATCGTCGGCGCCGACCGCATCACCGCCAACGGCGACGTTGCTAACAAGATCGGCACCTATCAGCTAGCCGTCGCCGCCATGCACCACGGGGTGCGCTTCATGGTGGTGGCGCCGAGCTCGACCATCGACATGGACATGGCCAGTGGCGACGACATCATCATTGAAGAACGTGACGGCCGCGAACTGCTCGAAGTGGGCGGTCAGCGGGTCGGTGCCGAGGTCGAGGCCTTCAACCCGGTGTTCGATGTGACGCCGGCAGACCTGATCGATGCCATCGTGACCGAAAAGGGCATTGTCGAACGCCCCGATACCGCACGCATGGCGCAATTGATGAGCCGTAAACACCTTCACTGATGCTCACAGGTCCGACCCATTGCCGCTGTGCAATGCGGCTGGGCGGGCCTGTAAGCGTTTCTCAGGCGTGTTATGCGTCTGTGGCTCGCTTTCAGCGCCTGCAAAGGATGTGAGCGCCTCGGCGATTGTGGTAATATCCGGCGGTTATCGGGGACACTGATTGTGGTCACCCACGCTGCGTAGATTCATGGCATAACTCGTTGATTTGTCGTAAGTCGCTGCCCTGCACATGCTGGCAGCGGCGAGCTTCGTATACCCCGAATGGGTTTGCGAGGTTTCACCAGAAAAAGGAATCAGGCTTCTCATGGGCGAACTGGCCAAAGAAATCCTCCCGGTCAATATCGAAGACGAGCTGAAGCAGTCCTACCTCGACTACGCAATGAGCGTAATCGTCGGTCGGGCACTGCCCGATGCGCGCGACGGCTTGAAGCCCGTGCACCGGCGCGTGTTGTTCGCAATGAGCGAGCTGGGTAACGACTGGAACAAGCCGTACAAGAAATCCGCCCGTGTGGTTGGTGACGTGATCGGTAAGTATCACCCGCACGGCGATACGGCTGTGTACGACACCATCGTTCGTATGGCTCAGCCATTCTCGCTGCGCTACCTGCTGGTAGACGGTCAGGGCAACTTCGGTTCGGTCGACGGCGACAACGCGGCCGCCATGCGATACACCGAAGTGCGCATGACCAAGCTGGCGCACGAGCTGCTGGCCGACCTGCACAAGGAAACCGTGGACTGGGTGCCGAACTACGACGGCACCGAGATGATCCCGGCGGTGATGCCGACCCGTATTCCCAACCTGCTGGTCAACGGCTCCAGCGGTATCGCCGTGGGCATGGCGACCAACATTCCGCCGCACAACCTCGGTGAAGTCATCGACGGTTGCCTGGCGCTGATCGACAACCCCGAGTTGACGGTCGACGAGTTGATGCAATACATCCCCGGCCCGGATTTCCCGACTGCCGCGATCATCAACGGTCGCGCCGGCATCATCGAAGCCTATCGTACGGGCCGCGGACGCATTTATATGCGTGCGCGCTCCATCGTCGAAGACATCGACAAGGTCGGCGGTCGCCAGCAGATCGTCATCACCGAGCTGCCTTACCAGCTGAACAAGGCGCGTCTGATCGAGAAGATCGCCGAGCTGGTCAAGGAAAAGAAACTCGAAGGCATCACCGAACTGCGCGACGAGTCCGACAAGGACGGTATGCGCGTGGTCATCGAGCTGCGTCGTGGCGAAGTGCCTGAGGTTATCCTCAACAACCTTTACGCCCAGACCCAGCTGCAAAGCGTTTTCGGTATCAACATCGTTGCCCTGATCGATGGTCGCCCGCGCATCCTGAACCTCAAGGACCTGCTGGAAGCCTTCGTTCGTCACCGCCGCGAAGTGGTTACCCGCCGTACCGTGTTTGAACTGCGCAAGGCGCGCGAACGTGGCCACATCCTTGAAGGTCAGGCGGTTGCGCTGTCCAACATCGACCCGGTCATTGCCCTCATCAAGGCCTCTCCGACGCCTGCCGAAGCCAAGGAAGCGCTGATCAAGACGCCTTGGGAATCGAGCGCAGTGGTCGAGATGGTCGAGCGTGCCGGTGCCGATTCGTGCCGCCCCGAGAACCTCGATCCGCAATACGGTCTGCGTGAAGGCAAGTATTTCCTGTCTCCGGAACAGGCTCAGGCCATTCTGGAATTGCGTCTGCACCGCCTGACCGGTCTGGAGCACGAGAAGCTGCTGGGCGAATACCAGGAGATCCTCAATCAGATCGGCGAGTTGATCCGCATCCTGAACAGCGCCACGCGCCTGATGGAAGTGATCCGCGAAGAACTGGAACTGATCCGCTCCGAATACGGCGATGCCCGTCGCACCGAGATTCTCGATGCACGTCTGGACCTGACGCTGGGTGACCTGATCACCGAAGAAGAGCGTGTGGTGACCATTTCCCACGGCGGCTATGCCAAGACTCAGCCATTGGCGGTCTATCAGGCTCAGCGTCGTGGTGGCAAGGGCAAGTCGGCCACCGGCATCAAGGATGAGGACTACATCGCTCACCTGCTGGTCGCCAACAGCCACACCACGCTGCTGATGTTCTCCAGCAAGGGCAAGGTCTACTGGCTCAAGACGTACGAGATCCCGGAAGCGTCCCGCGCTGCTCGTGGTCGTCCGCTGGTCAACCTGTTGCCGTTGAGCGACGGCGAATACATCACCACCATGCTGCCGGTCGACCTCGAAGCCATGCGCAAGCGTGCCGATGAGGAAGGCGAGGCGCTGGAAGGCGAGCTGGACGACGCGGAAAACAGCAGCGAGAGCGAAGAAGAGCGCAAGGCCCGTATCAAGGCTGCCGACAAGAAGAAGGCTCCGTTCATCTTCATGTCCACCGCCAACGGTACCGTCAAGAAGACCCCGCTGGTTGCATTCAGCCGTCAGCGCAGCTCGGGCCTAATCGCCCTTGAGCTGGACGAGGGCGACATCCTGATCTCTGCGGCCATTACCGATGGCGAACAGGAAATCATGCTGTTCTCCGACGGTGGCAAGGTGACCCGCTTCAAGGAATCCGATGTGCGCGCCATGGGCCGTACCGCTCGCGGTGTTCGTGGCATGCGTCTGCCAGAAGGGCAAAAGCTGATTTCGATGCTGATCCCGGAAGAAGGCAGCCAGATTCTTACCGCTTCCGAGCGTGGCTACGGCAAGCGTACGGCCATTTCCGAGTTCCCCGAGTACAAGCGTGGCGGTCAGGGTGTTATTGCCATGGTCAGCAACGAGCGTAACGGCCGTCTGGTCGGCGCGGTTCAGGTGCTCGATGGCGAAGAAATCATGCTGATTTCCGACCAGGGCACGCTGGTTCGTACCCGCGTCGGTGAAGTGTCGAGTCTGGGTCGTAACACCCAGGGCGTTACCCTGATCAAGCTGGCCAGCGACGAGAAACTGGTCGGTCTGGAGCGTGTTCAGGAGCCGTCGGAAGTCGAAGGCGAAGAGCTTGAGGGCGAAGAGGTTGTCGACGGCGTGATCGTCGATGTTGCTGAAGTGGACGATGCCGGTGAAGACCTGCAGGCGGATGCTGCGTCAGACGAAGACGAACCACAGAACTAAGCGGTAACGTAAATCAGGTAAGGGCTGGCTCGTCTGTGCATGCATCTGCATTCCAGGCAAGTCCAGCCCTTGCGGCATTCGGCCAGCCCGGCGGCCGGAGCAAAATTCCCGCAAGGAGCTGCCAGTCGCTGCGGCGTCTGTCTGCTCGTGGCAAGCAACCAGAAACAAGCGCATACAGACCCAACGTATTTGACGAGAGTGGATATGAGCAAGCGAGCCTTTAACTTCTGCGCAGGTCCTGCTGCGCTTCCTGAAGCTGTTCTGCTGCGTGCCCAGGCGGAACTCCTCGACTGGCACGGCAAAGGCCTTTCCGTCATGGAAATGAGCCACCGCAGCGATGAGTTTGTCTCCATTGCCACCAAGGCCGAGCAGGATCTGCGTGACCTGCTGTCCATTCCTTCGAATTACAAGGTGTTGTTCCTGCAAGGCGGTGCCAGCCAGCAGTTCGCCCAGGTTGCGCTGAACCTGCTGCCTGAAAACGGCAAGGCCGACTACATCGACACCGGTATCTGGTCGCAGAAGGCTATCGACGAGGCGTCGCGCTACGGCGCGATCAACGTCGCGGCCAGCGCCAAGGCCTACGATTACTTTGCCATTCCCGGCCAGAATGAGTGGAAGCTGTCCAAAGACGCGGCTTACGTCCACTACGCGCCAAACGAAACCATTGGCGGCCTGGAATTCAACTGGATTCCGGAAACCGGCGACGTGCCTCTGGTAGCCGACATGTCTTCGGACATCCTCTCGCGTCCGCTGGATATCTCGCGTTTCGGCATGATCTACGCCGGTGCCCAGAAGAACATCGGCCCCAGTGGCATCGTGGTGGTGATCATTCGCGAAGACCTGCTGGGCCGCGCACGCTCGCTGTGCCCGACCATGCTCGACTACAAGGTCGCTGCCGACAATGGCTCTATGTACAACACGCCGCCGACCCTCGCCTGGTACCTGTCCGGGCTGGTCTTCGAATGGCTGAAAGAGCAGGGCGGTGTCGAAGCGATCGGCAAGCGCAACGAAATCAAGCAGCGCACGCTGTATGACTTCATTGACGCCAGCGAGCTGTACAGCAATCCGATCAACAAGCCTGATCGTTCGTGGATGAACGTGCCGTTCCGTCTGGCTGACGATCGTCTCGACAAGCCGTTCCTTGCCGGTGCCGATGCAAACGGGCTGCTCAACCTCAAGGGCCATCGCTCGGTGGGCGGCATGCGTGCCTCCATCTACAACGCAATCGATATCAACGCCATCAACGCGCTGGTGGCCTACATGAAAGACTTCGAGAAGGAGCACGGCTGATGTCCGAGCAAGAACTCAAGGCGCTTCGCGTCCGTATCGACAGCCTCGATGAGAAGGTTCTGGAGCTGATCAGCGAGCGTGCCCGCTGTGCCCAGGAAGTGGCCAGGGTCAAGATGTCCTCGCTGGCTGAAGGTGAAGTGCCTGTGTTCTATCGTCCGGAGCGCGAAGCTGCGGTGCTCAGGCGAGTCATGGACCGCAATCGCGGTCCGTTGAGCAACGAAGAAATGGCGCGTCTGTTCCGCGAGATCATGTCTTCCTGCCTCGCATTGGAACAGCCGCTCAAGGTCGCCTATCTTGGCCCTGAGGGTACGTTCACCCAGGCCGCCGCGATGAAGCATTTCGGCCACGCAGTCATCAGTCTGCCGATGGCAGCAATTGACGAAGTGTTTCGCGAAGTGGTCGCCGGTGCCGTGAATTTCGGCGTGGTTCCGGTGGAAAACTCCACCGAAGGCGCGGTCAATCACACCCTCGACAGCTTTCTTGAACACGACATGGTGATCTGCGGCGAAGTCGAACTGCGCATTCACCACCATTTGCTGGTGGGCGAAAGCACCAAGACGGAAAGCATCACGCGCATCTATTCCCATGCTCAGTCACTGGCCCAGTGCCGTAAATGGCTGGATGCCCATTACCCGAATGTCGAGCGCGTCGCCGTTGCCAGCAACGCCGAAGCCGCCAAGCGGGTCAAGGGCGAGTGGAACTCGGCGGCCATCGCCGGCGATATGGCGGCAGGTCTGTACGGCCTGACCCGTCTGGCGGAAAAGATCGAAGATCGTCCGGACAATTCCACGCGCTTTCTCATCATCGGCAATCAGGAAGTCCCGCCGACCGGCGATGACAAGACCTCCATCATCGTGTCGATGAGCAACAAGCCGGGCGCGCTGCACGAGCTGCTGGTGCCCTTCCACGAGAATGGCCTGGACCTGACGCGGATCGAGACCCGTCCTTCGCGCAGCGGCAAGTGGACCTACGTGTTCTTCATCGACTTCGTCGGGCATCACAAGGATCCGCTGGTCAAGGCGGTGCTGGAGAAAATCAGCAGTGAAGCCGTGGCCTTGAAGGTCTTGGGTTCCTACCCGAAGGCGGTTCTCTGAGTGCGCTGTCCATGATTCGTTTGTTTTTTACCTTGCCGGGCTGCCAGGTATGTTCGCGTGGTTGAAGTGATTGCAGAGCAGTCAGTACGTCCCGTTATAGGTCGTCTGGTGGTTGTCGGGCTCGGGCTGATCGGTGGTTCCTTTGCCAAGGGCGTGCGCGAAAGCGGCCTGTGTCGCGAGGTGGTCGGCGTCGACCTTGATCCACAGTCACGACAGCTGGCGGTCGAGCTGGGTGTCGTGGACCGTTGTGAGGCTGACCTTGCCACTGCTTGCCGTGGCGCGGACGTGATTCAACTGGCGGTGCCGATACTGGCCATGGAAAAGCTGCTTGCGCTGCTGGCGCCGATCGATCTGGGTCATGCAATCCTGACCGATGTCGGCAGCGCCAAAGGCAATGTGGTGAGGGCTGCGCGTCAGGCGTTCGGGCATATGCCGTCGCGCTTCGTGCCCGGTCACCCGATTGCCGGTTCCGAGCAGAGCGGCGTCGAGGCGTCCAACGCGGCGCTGTTTCGCCGCCATAAGGTCATTCTCACGCCGCTGGCTGAAACCGACCCTCAGGCGCTGGCGGTTGTCGACCAGTTGTGGTCAGCCCTTGGGGCCGACGTAGAGCACATGCAGGTCGAGCGCCATGATGAGGTGCTGGCTGCCACCAGCCATCTGCCGCATCTGCTGGCATTCGGTCTGGTCGACTCACTGGCCAAGCGCAATGAAAACCTGGACATATTCAGGTATGCCGCAGGCGGGTTTCGTGACTTCACGCGTATCGCAGGCAGCGATCCGACCATGTGGCATGACATTTTCATGGCCAACCGTGATGCCGTACTGCGCACATTGGACAGCTTTCGCACCGATCTCGACGCCTTGCGCGACGCAGTGGATGCCGGTGACGGCGCGCAGTTGATGGACGTATTCACCCGTGCGCGCGCAGCGAGGGAGCACTTCGGCAGAATCCTTGCCAGCCGTGCCCGTGTCGATACCACACCTGGCGAGCCGCGTGAAATTCACGGCGGATCTGCAGAGGGTGTCAGTCATCGCATCAAGGGGCCGGTGGATGTGACCTCGGCGGTGCTGTTCATGGTCGCCACGTCGATCAGTGAAGGTTGCGACCTGCTGCTGGAGGACGTTCCTGTCAGTTCCTCGTGCGAGGGTGCGATCGATATTTTGCGCCTGATGGGCGGCGATATCGTGCTGCAGAATGTCCGCAAACTGGCGGGTGAACCGGTCGCGGACCTGCACGTACGCTCGACCCGGCTCAAAGGCGCTGACATCCCCGAAGCGCTGGTGCCGCTGGCGCTGAATGCATTTCCGGTGCTTCTTGTTGCCGCAGCCTGCGCAGAAGGGCGTACCATTCTGCGCGGCGCGCAGGCCCTGCAAGCCGATGAGTCGGAGTGCGTCAGGCTGATGGCCGACGGCTTGCTGGCTCTCGGCATCGAGGCCGAGCCGGTGCTGGATGGCATCATTATCGAAGGCGGTGCGCCGGGCGGCGGCGAGGTTGATGCTCGCGGTGATCAGCGTATCGTCATGGCGTTTCGCGTTGCATCGTTGAGGGCTTCGGCGCCCATCCGTATTCAGGCGTGCGCGGATGCCGCCGCATTGTTTCCCCATTTTCTGGCGCTGTGCGCTCAAGTTGGCATGCGTGTAGCGCAAGAGGACAAAAAGTGAAAATCAAAGCTCCTGTTATTACCATCGACGGACCCAGCGGTTCCGGAAAGGGCACTGTCGCCGGATTGCTGGCCAGGAAACTCGGCTGGTGCCTGCTCGACTCCGGTGCGCTGTATCGCCTGCTGGCTTTTGCCGCGCGCAATCACGGCGTCGACCTGACCAATGAAGAAGCGCTCAAGCTTCTGGCCGCTCATCTGGATGTTCAGTTCGAAGCGACTGCGGCAGGGCAGGGGCAGCGCATCATTCTCGAAGGCGAGGACGTCACCCACGCGATTCGCAACGAACAGGTCGGCAGTGGCGCATCGCAAGTGGCCTCGCTGCCGGCGGTACGCGATGCGTTGCTGTTGCGCCAGCGCGCGTTTCAGGAAGAGCCTGGCCTCGTCGCGGACGGTCGCGACATGGGCACAGTGGTATTCCCGGATGCACCGCTGAAGATATTTCTCACCGCCAGTGCCGAGGAGCGTGCGCGTCGACGTTACTTGCAGTTGAAGGCCAAGGGCGATGATGTTAGTCTGTCGAGTCTGCTAGATGAGATATGTGCACGCGACGAGCGTGACACCCAGCGAGCGGTAGCACCGCTGAAGCCGGCGCACGACGCCATACAGCTGGATTCCACTGAATTGTCCATCGAACAGGTGCTGGAACGCATTCTGAGTGAAATCGCGCTTCGCGGTATTGCCGGATGACGAAGAAGCGTGTGGGAGACCAGTCATAGTCCCGCAGGCTTTCTTTTACTTGAACGAAACCCACGTTGTCTGGAGCGTGGCAGATGGGCGTATTCTTCGCCCTTGATCAACAGGAATTAAAATGAGCGAAAGCTTTGCAGAACTTTTTGAAGAAAGCCTAAAGACCCTCAACCTTCAGGCCGGTTCGATCATCACCGCTATCATCGTTGATATCGATTACCAGGCAGGTTGGGTTACGGTTCACGCCGGTCTGAAATCTGAAGGCCTCATCCCGCTGGAACAGTTCCACAACGACGCTGGCGAGCTGACCATCAAGATCGGTGATGAAGTTCACGTTGCGCTGGACGCGGTCGAAGATGGCTTTGGCGAAACCAAGCTGTCCCGCGAAAAAGCCAAGCGTGCCGAGTGCTGGATCGTTCTGGAAGCGGCTTTCGCAGCTGAAGAAGTGGTCAAGGGCGTTATCAACGGTAAGGTTAAAGGCGGCTTCACTGTCGACGTTAACGGCATCCGTGCGTTCCTGCCTGGTTCTCTGGTTGACGTCCGCCCTGTGCGTGACACGACTCACCTGGAAGGCAAAGAGCTCGAGTTCAAGGTCATCAAGCTGGACCAGAAGCGCAACAACGTTGTCGTTTCCCGTCGCAGTGTCCTGGAAGCCGAGAACAGTGCCGAGCGCGAAGCTCTGCTCGAGTCCCTGCAGGAAGGTCAGCAAGTCAAGGGTATCGTCAAGAACCTCACCGATTACGGCGCATTCGTCGATCTGGGTGGCGTCGATGGCCTGCTGCACATCACCGACATGGCCTGGAAGCGCATCAAGCATCCATCGGAAATCGTCAACGTTGGCGACGAGATCGATGTCAAGGTCCTGAAGTACGATCGCGAGCGCAATCGTGTTTCCCTTGGTCTGAAGCAACTGGGTGAAGACCCATGGGTTGCTATCAAGGCTCGCTACCCGGAAAGCACCCGCGTTACTGCGCGTGTTACCAACCTGACCGACTACGGCTGCTTCGCAGAGCTGGAAGAAGGCGTGGAAGGCCTGGTACACGTTTCCGAAATGGACTGGACCAACAAGAACATCCACCCTTCGAAAGTCGTTCAGGTTGGCGACGAAGTGGAAGTCATGGTTCTGGACATCGACGAAGAGCGTCGTCGTATCTCCCTCGGCATCAAGCAGTGCAAATCCAACCCATGGGAAGATTTCTCTGGCCAGTTCAACAAGGGCGATAAAATCTCCGGCACCATCAAGTCGATCACCGATTTCGGTATCTTCATTGGTCTGGACGGCGGCATCGACGGTCTGGTTCACCTGTCCGACATCTCCTGGAACGAAGTGGGCGAAGAAGCCGTACGTCGCTTCAAGAAGGGCGACGAGCTCGACACTGTAATCCTGTCGGTTGATCCTGAGCGTGAGCGTATCTCGCTGGGTATCAAGCAGCTGGAAAGCGATCCGTTCTCCGAGTACGTCACTGTCAATGACAAGGGCGCCATCGTTCGCGGTATCGTTAAAGAAGTTGACGCCAAAGGCGCCATCATCACCCTGGCCGACGACATCGAAGCGACCCTCAAGGCTTCCGAAATCAGCCGTGACCGCGTTGAAGACGCGCGTAACGTTCTGAAGGAAGGCGAAGAGATCGAAGCCAAGATCATCAGCGTTGACCGCAAGAGCCGCGTGATCAGCTTGTCCATCAAGTCGAAAGACGTTGAAGACGAGAAAGAAGCGATCCAGAGCCTGCGTAGCAAGCCTGAAGTCGCTGAAAGCACTGGTCCTACCACTATTGGTGACCTGCTGCGCGCGCAAATGGAAAAACAGAACTAAGTTCTGCTTGACCAAAAAAAGGACGACTTCGGTCGTCCTTTTTTGTTTCTGCCGTTCAGGCCCTGCAGATTAGGGTGCCCCCGGCTTGCTCTCACGCACAGTGTGAGTCGCAAAGCGCCTCCAGCGGCCTCTCAGGCCGTCCTGTTTCGTCTATTGTCCCAGCTCCCTTCCTAGACCGCTTGCTTGTCATGTCGCTGTCATCTGTCCATGCCTGGTTAGACGGTGTTGAACATAAGTCAATAGATGGGCTGTTCAAATTCATCCGGTCATGCTAAAACCTTCCAAGCGCTGATCTAGCTGCTTGAAAAAGAAGGGAAAAATATGACGAAGTCGGAGTTGATCGAACGAATTGTCACCCATCAAGGGCTGCTCTCATCCAAGGATGTGGAGCTGGCCATCAAGACCATGCTTGAACAAATGTCCCAGTGCCTGGCTACCGGCGACCGAATCGAAATTCGGGGCTTTGGCAGCTTTTCATTGCATTACCGCGCACCGCGGGTAGGGCGTAACCCGAAGACCGGTCAGTCGGTCAGCCTCGATGGCAAGTTTGTCCCGCATTTCAAGCCAGGCAAGGAGCTTCGGGATCGGGTCAACGAGGACGAGGAAGAGGGCTTTTAAAGCCATTCACTACAGGATCACCAGATGCGTATCTTCAAACGAGTCATTTTGATCGTCGCCGTGTTGTTTGTTGTTCTGGCAACAACCGTTTTTGTGCTTGAAAACCGGCAGTCTGTCGCCGTGACGCTTTTCGGCTGGTCGGCGCCTCAGCTTCCGTTGGCATTGCCTGTCGTGCTTGCCTTGCTCGTCGGCATGGTCATCGGCCCGATACTGGCGTGGATAGCCAGCTTTAGTAAAAAGCGCACACCTTCCCCTCGCTCTGTCTGAGCAGCGCTGATAAGGCGTCGTCGGAGATCAATCTGACGACACGGTAGCGCGTGTTTTTTATTTCCTCCTGTTCAATGAAACAGCACGCGCTGCTCCGGAGCTGGCGCGCTTGTTTGTCTTCAAACGGTTTTGTTGAAAAAAGAGTCTTATAATTCTGTCGGTTTATTCTTGGCTTTTATCAAGAATAGTTACTTCGCTGTGTAGGAATATTCGCTTTTTTAATTCATGTATCCATTCTAAAGGGTTAGCCGGTTATATTCATTTTCTGCGTCGATTGCTGCTGCCCTGAGAGGGTTGTGTCAAGACTTGAACATGAGTCGTTCAAGTGCAGAATGCGCCAAACTTACTGTTCAGATTCCACTCCGGATGTTCCAGGTATTCAGGGCAGGCTGACAAGAAAAGGTGACTGCATGTCTTATCCGGAAATCACTCATCACGGCGCTGTCGATACCGTGACGGGCTCGTGCCACCAGTTGCATATGGATGCGTCGTGCAGCCTGTTGATTGATTGCGGGTCGGTGCAAGAGCGCGGCAGGCAGTCCGGGACCGCTTCGTTCGGCTTCGATCCCGAAGCGATCAGGGCGTTGATGATCACCCATGTGCAAAATGACCATGTCGGACGTATTCCCGAGCTGCTTGCATTTGGTTACACAGGGCCGATATTGTGCAGCGAACCCAGTGCCCATCTGTTGCCACTGGTCATGGAAGATCTCCTGAACATTCAATTTGCACACGACCCCGGGCAGGCAGCGCGTTATTTGGAGCTCATCAGCAGGAGAGTCATCGCCCTGCCATTCGATGACTGGTTCAGCCTGGTCGAAAACGAATCCCTGCATTGCCGGGTCCGTTTGCAGCGTGCCGGGCACATACTGGGTTCGGCCTACATAGAATGCGATCTTCAATACCCTGCACAAGCGCGTTCTGTGCGAGTGGTCTTTTCCGGAGATCTGGGGGCGAGCAACACACCGTTTCTGCCTGCGCCGAAGCCGCCCGAGCGGGCGGATGTGCTGATTCTGGAAAGTACTTATGGCGATCGTATTCACGAAGATCGCAGCCTTCGCCAGCAAAGGCTCGAGCGGATCATAGACAAGGCGCTGGAAGATCAGGGCACCGTCCTGATCCCGGCGTTCAGTATCGGTCGAACCCAGGAATTGCTTTACGAGCTTGAGGACATCCTGCGGCGCAGGATGCAGTCGAATCACTCTGCCCGGAACAGTGCCAACCCGAGTGGCGGTGAAATAACCGCCGGCAACTGGTCGAGGTTGCCGATCATCCTCGACTCGCCTCTGGCGAACCGGTTCACGAAGGTCTACCAGTCGCTCGACGACTACTGGGATGAGGATGCACGGCTGAGGCTCGATGTTGGCAGAAAGCCGTTGGGTTTTGCGCAGCTGGTTACTGTCGACACTCATGGGCAACACTTGCGCACGGTCAATTACCTGGCCAGCACTGCGCGACCGGCCATTGTGATTGCCGGTAACGGCATGTGTGCCGGAGGCAGAATCGTCAATTACCTGAAAGCCATGCTCGGTGACGCGCGTCATAATGTGGTGTTTGTCGGCTATCAGGGCAAGGGCACGCCGGGTGAGGCCATTCAGTTACACGGTCCACTGGGCGGCTATGTAGAGCTGGACCATGAGCGATTTGATATTCGCGCCGGCATCCATACCGCCAAAGGCTATTCTGCCCATGCCGATCAGAGCGAACTGGTGGAGTTCGTCACCGGCATGAACGAGTGGCCGAAACAGATTCGGCTGGTGCATGGTGAAGCGGCTGCAAAAAAGACGCTGGGCAATATTCTGGTTCAGCAGTACGCGCGCGAAAAGCGCCACGTGGAAATGATCATCCCTTGAACGGAAAGTGGGCGTGTTAGTTGTAAGCTGACGGTGTAACCGAAATTTTGCCGTGCGAGCTTCTTCACGCGATTATTGCGAATCACCTCCGACCACGTTGAGCACTGGCAAGGCATTGATGCCTGTAAGTCCGGTGCAATAACGGAAAAGAGCGCGGTCATGGCAAAGTTATAAAATGGATTGAAGATATTTCAGTTGTCAAAAAGCGTTACATAAGCAATATTTGGTCAATTTTGAAGGGCGTACTTGCATGAGCGGTGATGTTGCATTGGTTGCAATAACAGGTGCGACAGGTTTCGTGGGCAGTGCTGTGGTTCGCCGGCTGATTGAACGCACAGGCTGTACGTTGAGGGTTGCGGTCCGCGGCGCCTATGCTGCCTGCAATCCGCGCATCGATGTTGTCAGTGCGCAATCGCTGGCCCCGGATAATCAATGGGCAAGCTTTGTAACCGGCGCGGCTGTGGTGATTCACTGTGCTGCGCGGGTTCATGTGCTCAATGAGACCGCTGACGCACCGGATCAGGAATACTTCCGCGCCAATGTCACCGCAACACTGAATCTGGCAGAGCAGGCCGCAGCGGCAGGGGTCAGGCGCTTCATCTTTATCAGCTCCATCAAGGCCAATGGCGAGTCTACGCTTCCGGGTGCACCATTCAAGGCCAGCGACCCGTGCAAGCCGCTGGATTCTTATGGCGTGTCGAAGCACAGGGCTGAAGAGGGCTTGCGCGAGTTGGCTGCCCGTACCGGCATGCAGGTGGTGATCATTCGTCCGGTGCTGGTCTACGGTCCGGGGGTCAAGGCCAACTTCAGAAACATGATGCGTTGGCTGGACAAGGGGCTGCCATTGCCGCTCGGGTCTATCAATAATCGCAGAAGCCTGGTGGCGGTTGATAATCTGGCAGACCTGGTCACGGTCTGTGTCGATCATCCCGCCGCAGCTGACCAGACGTTTCTGGTCAGTGACGGGGACGATCTGTCCACCTCCAGGCTGCTGCGCGAAATGGGCAAGGCTCTCGGCAAACCTGCCCGACTGCTGCCGGTGCCGGCCGTGCTGTTGAAAGCGGCTGCAGCAGTGTTGGGCAAGAAAGCTCTTTCGCAACGGCTATGCAACTCGCTGCAGGTCGATATCAGTAAAACCTGTACGATGCTGGACTGGCATCCACCTGTGAGTATTGAACACGCCATGCAGGACACCGCTCGATATTATCTGGAACACGACAAGCATGATTGAGTGGTTGTCGGTAATCGCTATTGCCTTTCTGTCTCTGATTCTGACGGCGCTGCTGCGAAAGTATGCGCTTGCCAAAAGTCTGATCGACATTCCCAACGCCCGAAGCTCACATTCCATACCCACGCCCAGGGGCGGTGGTGTTGCGATCGTCATCACCTTCATCATGGCGATGGCGGTCCTGGGGTGGGCCGGTCATCTGCCTTCCTCTGCGTTTGTCGCAATTGTCGGATCGGGAGGTCTGGTGGCTGTGATCGGTTTCATGGACGATCACGGGCATATCGCCGCACGATGGCGCCTGCTGGGGCATTTTGCTGCGGCTGCATGGGCCTTGTTCTGGCTGGACGGACTTGCTCCGCTCGACGTCATGGGCTGGACGTTCGACGCGGGCCCGCTCTGGCAGGTACTCGCGGCGTTCTATCTGGTGTGGATGCTGAACCTCTATAACTTCATGGACGGAATCGACGGTATCGCCGGTATCGAGGCGGTTACTGTATGCCTGGGCATGAGCATTATCTACGCGCTGGGCGGCCACACCGGGCTGTCCTGGGAGGTACTCATGCTGGCTGCTGCCGCAGCGGGTTTCCTCTACTGGAACTTCCCTCCGGCGAAGATATTCATGGGCGATGCGGGCAGCGGTTTCCTCGGAATAGTGCTCGGCGTGCTATCCATTCAGGGTTCCTGGACCTCACCTCAGTTATTCTGGTGCTGGTTGATTCTGCTGGGTGTGTTTGTCGTCGACGCGACCGTCACCCTTGTGCGACGTCTGTTACGCAGAGAAAGGCTCTACGAGGCGCATCGCAGCCACGCGTACCAGTTTGCGTCGCGTCATTACGGCAGGCATGTGCCGGTTACGCTTGCAGTGGGACTGATCAATCTTGTCTGGTTGCTGCCCATTGCACTATGGGTTGCGCTGGGCGATGGAGAAGGGCTTATATGGGCGGTAATGGCGTACTGCCCGCTGATTCTGCTGGCGCTAAGGTTTAGCGCCGGCAAGGCGGAATAAGGTAACGAAGTGTTATTCCGGTTGTCTCAGACAGTAATTGTTTCACAGGTACCGATTTCAAGTCATGTTGCAACCGGTAGCATAACGGAGCACTAAAAAATTGATGAGCAGGTTGCGAGCCAGACTACTGGCTCTACCACGTCGCAAAAAACGAATAATTCAGGTGGCTGCCGACGTCCTTTTGGTCTGGCTGGCCCTGTGGATGGCGTTTGTCGTACGACTGGGTATCGATGAGCTGATCAATCCCCTCGAGAAGCACACGTGGCTGTTCATCAGTGCGCCCGTTGCGGCTATCCCGCTGTTCATCCGGTTCGGCATGTATCGCGCAGTGATGCGCTACTTCGGCAATGACGCGCTGATCGCCATCATCAAGGCTGTCACGATGTCGTCGTTGATCCTTGGTTGCATGGTCTACGTTTACAGTAACCACCAGCAATTGGTCCCGCGTTCGGTGATCTTCAATTACTGGTGGCTGAGCATGGTCATGATCGGCGGTCTGCGACTGGCCATGCGGCAGTATTTTCTTGGCGACTGGTTCGCTGCGGCGCAGCACGTGCCTTTCGCCAAGAGCGATAACGGACTGCAGAAGGTCGCCATTTACGGCGCTGGTGCAGCGGGAAACCAGTTGGTCGCCGCATTGCGCATGGGCCGTCTGATGCATCCGGTGGCATTCATTGACGATGATGAATCGATTTCCAACCGGGTCATTTCCGGCCTTCAGGTCTACAAACCGCGAAACATCCAGCGAATGATAGATTCCACGGGGGCTCAGGAAATCCTCCTGGCAATCCCGTCTTCGTCGCGTGGGCGTCGTCGGGAAATCCTCGGTTTTCTGGAAGGCTTTCCGCTGCACGTACGAAGCGTTCCGGGCTTTATGGATCTGGCCGCTGGCAGGGTCAAGGTCGATGACCTTCAGGAAGTCGACATCGCAGACCTTCTGGGCCGCGATGCAGTCCCGGCACGCGATAACCTGCTTGAGCACTGCATCAAGGGCAAGACGGTGCTGGTGACTGGCGCAGGCGGCTCGATCGGTTCTGAGCTGTGCCGACAGATACTGCTGCTCAAACCTACCCAGTTGCTGTTGCTGGACCATAGCGAATTCAATCTCTACAGCATTCTCTCGGAGCTTGAACAGCGTTCGGCTCGCGAGTCACTCTCGGTGAAATTGCTGCCCATACTCGGTTCCGTACGCAATCACCCCAAACTGCTGTCGATCATGAAAACCTGGAAGGTCGACACGGTCTATCACGCTGCGGCCTACAAGCATGTGCCCATGGTCGAGCACAATATTGCCGAAGGCGTCATCAACAATGTCGTGGGCACGCTCAATACCGCTCAGGCAGCGTTGCAGGCAGGGGTATCCAACTTTGTCCTGATCTCTACAGACAAGGCGGTCCGCCCGACCAATGTGATGGGCAGCACCAAACGCCTTGCCGAATTGATATTGCAGGCACTGAGCCGCGAAACCGCGCCAGTGATCTTCGGTGACAAGGCCAACGTCTATCAGGTCAACAAGACCCGCTTTACCATGGTTCGCTTTGGTAACGTGCTTGGATCGTCCGGTTCGGTGATCCCGCTGTTCCACAAGCAGATCCAGTCAGGCGGGCCGCTGACAGTGACGCATCCCAAGATCACCCGTTACTTCATGACTATCCCAGAGGCTGCTCAGCTGGTCATTCAGGCGGGCTCCATGGGGCATGGCGGCGATGTCTTCGTTCTAGATATGGGAGAGCCGGTCAAGATTGTCGAACTGGCCGAGAAGATGATCCACCTGTCCGGTCTGGCCATTCGCTCGGAGAAAAATCCACACGGTGACATTTCCATCGAGTTCACCGGCTTGCGTCCTGGCGAAAAGCTCTATGAAGAACTGTTGATCGGAGACAACGTAGTTGCCACCGAGCACCCGATGATCATGAGCGCAAACGAAGATTGCCTGCCGTGGGATGTATTGAAAGTCCGCCTGACAAAACTGCTGGATGCGGTCGATCAGGACGATTACAACAGCGTGCGGCAGTTGCTGCGCGAAACGGTAAATGGTTATACGCCAGAGGGTGAAATCGTTGACTGGATGTATCAGGAGCGCAGCGGCGAAACGTGATTCCATAAGCATTTTCGGGTGTGTAGGCAGAGGTAGAAATACGCTGAACGATCTGGCAACAGGCAGCAACGCTCGGCTGCTTCTCCAGGAGGGGACGCTGGTCTAAGTTTCAGGCACAGCATGTGGAATGCTGCCTTGAACTGCTATGGAGCTTTATCTATGCGAACCCCTATCTTCAGTGCCTTGATCTTTGCCTTGCTCACCACTGCCTCGGTGGCGGTCAACGCCGCCCCTGCGTCCCAGCCCGCCATATCAGAGCCTGCGGTGTCCCATTCGCCGACGATGCAGGACAAAACGTCCACTACTGCGGATGAACAACGCAAGGACAGGGTCAATCTCAATACGGCCGATGCCCAGACACTGCAGAAAGAACTGGCGGGAATCGGGAAGAACAAGGCTGATGCAATCGTGGCTTACCGGGAAGCCAACGGCGACTTCACATCGATTGATGAGCTGATCGAGGTCAAGGGGATCGGCAAGGCCATTCTGGACAGGAATCGCGAAAAACTTGCGATTGACTGACAAGGGTTTCACTCATTAAACACACAGGCCGATCATTGATCGGCCTGTGCGTTTATAAACCTTCGCCGAGAGTTGGCCTCGGGAAAGCGAGTTCTCAATGGTCAGTTGGTGCTCTTTTTTATCTCCTGTTTGAGATAGTCGCGGGTCGTTTCCAGAATGCGCTGTGACAGCTCCTCGTCAAAAGCGCTGCGGGCGAGTGCCAGGCCACCTACCAGTGCGGACAGCACCGGCAGGCTTTTGGACTCCAGACCCTTTTCCGCAAGGGTCTTGTCGAACAGTTCCAGGAGGTGAAGGATGATTTTATCTGTCGTCATGCTGGGCTGATCGCGCTGGCCCAGTTCCAGGCACATGGTCGGTAACGGGCATCCGCCGTCTTCCGCGTCGCGGCTGGATATCGATAGGTAGAGATCAATGAATTCACTGAGCGAGTCCTGCCTGGCGAAAACGTCGCTGGTGATTCCTTTTACATTGTCGAGGGCGTGACTCAATGCCTGTTCAACAAGATCATCCTTGGATTTGAAATGCGCGTAGAAACCGCCATGGGTCAAGCCAAGTGCCTTCATCAAAGGTTGCAAGCCCGTAGCACCAATGCCGTCGCGACGGAAGCGCATGGACGCTTCCTTGACAATGCGTTGGTGCGTTTGGGCCTTATGATCGAGCGCGTAACGCATGCGCTGAGTCTCCAGAGAGGGCCAATGTGTCAGCGCATTTATACATGGATAGGTGAAACGATGCAGCAGGCTTTCGCTCACTATGAGAACTTCAGCTCAATAAGACAGGTGAATACCTGCCTATTTATCCAGGTAATGAGTGAGGCTGGCTCTGGACAATTCACCCAGATGACTGCCGGTCAGCCGTCCGTCCGGCGAATAGAAGAGGGTTGTGGGCAGCGCCACTGAACCGACCTTTCGGGCGAATTCGCCGTCCGGATCCAGAAAACTGTTGCTCAGCACCAGTTGCTGTTTCGACAGGTAGTCGCTGACGGTTCCGGCGCTTTCGGCCTGATTGACGAACAGAAAAGTAATGTCCTTGCGTTCCAGCTGCATATCGCGCAGCACTGGCATTTCGCGACGACATGGAGGGCACCAGGTCGCCCAAATGTTGATGACCACTGGTTTGCCCCGATAGTCGGAGATCCTGACCGGCTCTCCAGTCAGCGTCTGAAGTGTTGTATCAGGCAATGAAATGCGCTTTTGATAGTTGTCCAGAATCAAACCGCCCGCCACCCAGATGGCCAGTCCGATGCTCAGCCCGAACGTCAGGGCACGACGCTGTTCGGGACGACGCCAGCCGATTATCAAGCCGCCCAGCAGGGCGCAGATAACCCCGGGCCAGACTAGAAAACCGCCATCACGGATATCCAGTGCCTTCCAGGGGGAGTCGCTGTACTGCGCGAAATAGGTCAGGACGAACGCGATACGTGCGGTGGCGATACCCAGAATGAAGAGCCCGAATACGGCGGTCTTTTTGGCCCGGGTATGCCGGACAAGCCGGGCCTCTACCAACGTGGCCGTTATCAAGGCGCCCAGTAGCAACAGATGGGATATTGCGAGGGCGAACGGTCCGGCGTTGATGCTCAACATCGTTTTTGGTCCTTGAAAGGCTTTTTTACCGGGATCGCATTCAGTTGCAGGTGCATGTGTCTGCCTGGCAACGATCCATTGCGTACTGTAAAGGCGCGGCATGGTATCGCCGCTGCCTCTTCAGTGAAAACGCGGAACTGTTCCCGAATGTTAAGCAGCATGGGCAACCGGTATTGGCTCGCGGCTAGTCAAACCGCACTTTCATCGACAAGAGGTTGATCGTCCTCCAGCCCTTTGTGCAAAAGGCGTGCGCTCGAATGCCAGCATGCTGTGCAAAAAACTATTGTCCTACAAGGCTTTGACTTCTGGCGTCAATCCCGGAGAATCTCGCCCGCTGTTTTCGAGGGGGCGCTGAACTGCCGGTTTTTTCGAGGCGTTTCCCTTTTTGATAAACCGGCCACGGAGAGTCGACCGGATGAATGATCAGGCTAATGGCGTCGTAGAACGTCTGGATGTAGCTCCCGAGAGCATCGCGTCGTGGAATCGCAATGACACCACCTGGATGCTCGGATTGTTCGGTACCGCCATAGGTGCGGGTACCCTGTTTTTGCCAATCAACGCAGGTATCGGTGGTTTCTGGCCATTGATGGCGCTGGCACTGCTGGCGTTTCCCATGACGTTTTACGCCCACCGCGGATTGACGCGTTTCGTGCTGTCAGGACGTGAAGGTGCCGACATCACCGATGTGGTCGAAGAGCATTTCGGCAAGAGTGCCGGCGCGATGATCACCTTGCTGTATTTCTTCGCAATCTTTCCGATCCTGCTGATCTACAGCGTGGCCCTTACCAACACGGTAGGCAGTTTTCTTGAGCACCAGATGCACATCACGCCGCCACCACGCGCCGCATTGGCGTTCGTGCTGATCATGGGCCTGCTGGCCGTGGTGCGTTGCGGCGAGCGGTTCATCGTCAAGGCCATGAGCCTGATGGTTTACCCGTTCATCGTCGCACTGTTGTTTCTGGCGGTATTCCTCATCCCGCACTGGACCGGCGGCATTCTGAGCACTGCCAACACGTTCCCTGAGCTGTCGGCGTTCATACCTACGCTGTGGCTGGCCATTCCGGTGATGGTGTTCTCTTTCAACCACACGCCGATCATCTCGGCCTTTGCCGTGGATCAGAAGCGCCAGTATGGCGAAAACGCCGAAGTGCGCAGTTCGCAGATTCTGGCCCGCGCGCACGGTCTGATGGTCGTGATGGTGCTGTTCTTCGTGTTCAGTTGCGTGTTGACACTATCGCCTGCCCAACTGGCCGAGGCCAAGGCGCAGAACATCTCGATCCTGTCCTACCTGGCCAATCACTTCAATAACCCGACCATCGCCTTTGTCGCACCGCTGATTGCGTTCGTGGCTATTTCCAAATCGTTTCTCGGCCACTACATCGGTGCAAGCGAGGGCTTGAAAGGCCTGGTTCTGAAAGCGGGTCGTCGTCCTGCGCCCAAGGCGCTTGACCGTATGACAGCAGCGTTCATGCTGGTGGTGTGCTGGCTGGTTGCAACGCTTAACCCAAGCATCCTGGGCATGATCGAAACCCTGGGCGGGCCGGTGATTTCGGCTTTGCTGTTCCTGATGCCGATGTACGCCATTCACAAAGTACCGGCCATGCGTAAATACGCTGGCGCCTGGTCCAACTACTTTGTGGTTGCCGCCGGTGTGGTAGCGATTTCAGCACTGATCTTTTCGCTGACCCGCTGAATCCGGCAGGCGAGATATCGAGGTCTGCGCCGATCCAACGGCGCAGACTGCGATCAGGTTATGCGATCGTGATCAATCCACCGGCTCGGGATACAACGGCCTGGACAAGTGCATGATGCTCGCATAGTCGTAAACGTACTGCCGTCCCGCATGGCTGGTCGAACGCAGTTGGTCGATCAGTTGTCGTTCTTTCTTGTTCAAGTATCTCAACGCCGGATCTTGGCTGGACTTCAGGCGATCACGTTCATGGGCGTCAGGGAATGCGATGACGTTCGTCATGAAAAATCTCCTTGGGTTTTAGTCCTTGTTTGCTTTGATGTTGCCCCGGTTGCGGTGGTTATGGCGACGGCTCACCTTACCCACAAAAACTTGATGCGATCAACCCTGCAGATGCCGGGTGTGTCACAACGTCTGTGTTATCTCGTAGGATTGTCCGCTGCCGTTGATGACAATCTGTACAGCATCGTCTTCGAATTTGCCCAGCAGGCTTTGCCCGAGCGGGGCCCTGGCAGTAATGACGGTGACCAGTCGATTCCCTGCACTGACCTTCAGGCCGGCAGCATCGGGGCCAAGGAACAGACAGTGCGTCTGCCCGCCGGCATCCTCGACAACCACCAGATCACCGGTCTGAATACCGTGTGATTCATCGAATGGCTTGAGCGGCCATTTCCGATAAAGCGCCAGCGACTGCCGAATCTCCTCGACGCGCCGAGCCTGGCCGGCGGCCAGGTAAGACGCTTCCAGTCCCAGCGTGTCGTACTTGTTCTCGGCGATATTCTCTTCGTGGGTGGCCGTTTCGTAGGCGGTCTGCGCCGCTCGTTCTGCGATGTCCAGATCGATTTTCAGTTTCTCGACGATCAGTTGCAGTACATCCCGTTTGTTCATGGTTTATCCGCAGTACTGATAGATGCTGGCACGGCTTTTCTCACTCGGTGCCGTGCGATCCTGCTGCATCCAGAAATCACACTTCGAACGGTTGAAGGTGCGCTGTTGTTGCTCCTGAGCCTGCTCGCGGGCCTGACGAGCCTCGCTTTCACGCAGGCTTTGCTCATATTTGCGAAACATCTCGGTCTCCGGCGCAGAGGGGGAGGCAGCTTTTTGCGCGGGAGGGGCGGTCAGCTGGGCTGCTGCATTGTCCAGCGCCTGGGTCTGGGCCGGTGGCAGGCTTTTGTAATACAGCAAGCCGGTCAGAAACACGGCCAGAGCGCCCAGCCAGATGCCGAGGGCAATGCACACGATCAATTTCAACGACACGTACAGGTCGCGACGGCGGGTAGGGAATGACATGACTGAACTCCTTGCAGGCCAACAGGTGTGATTGTGCCATGCCTGATGGCCAGGCATGAAAACGGTACCGCATGGTTGCCCGATAGCATCAGGCTGGTGACAACGTGCCGTTCTGAACGACAATCAGCGTTTTTTGCCGTCCAGCCTCAGGGAGCCAGGATGAAAGCCTCGTGGGATATTTTTTGCAGCGTAGTCGACAACTACGGTGATGCGGGCGTGACCTGGCGTCTGGCGCGCCAGCTCGTTGCCGAGCATGACCTGCAGGTGCGTTTATGGATCGATGATTTGTCGGCTTTCGTTCGCTTGTGCCCTGGTGCCGAACCCCTGGCCCGGCAGCAATGGCAAGAGGGCGTAAGCGTTTGCCAGTGGCCGACCGAATGGGTGAACACCGATATTCCTGATGTAGTCATCGAAGCCTTCGCCTGCCGCCTGCCGACGGGCTACACCGAAGCGATGCTGCAGCGTTCGCCCAGGCCGCTATGGCTGAATCTCGAGTACCTCAGCGCCGAAGACTGGGTGTCTGGCTGCCACGGCCTGCCTTCGCCACAGTCGAACGGTTTGAAGAAGTTCTTTTTCTTCCCGGGCTTTTCCGCAGCCACGGGTGGTTTGCTGCGCGAAACGAGCCTGATCGAGCAGCGTCATGCGTTCCAGCGTGACGTAGTCGCGAGACAAGACTTCCTGAAGGGATTGGGTATCGAAGCGTTGCCCGATGCACGGCTGATCTCGGTATTCGCCTATGAAAATCCCGCGCTCTGCAGTTGGCTCGATGCCTTGGCCAGCGATAGCCGGCCGACGCATCTTCTAGTGCCGGAGGGACGCATCCTCGGCGACCTGCAGCGCTGGCTGGGTATCGACGATCCGCTGCGCGCCGGGTTCATTCAGGTCCGCGCGGGGCTGACGGTTCAGGTCCTGCCGTTCATCCGTCAGGAGCTTTACGACCAACTGCTCTGGAGCTGCGATTTCAACATCGTACGCGGCGAGGACTCGTTCGTGCGTTCGCAGTGGGCGGGGCAGCCGATGCTCTGGCACATCTACCAGCAGGAAGACGATGCGCATCTGCCCAAGCTCGACGCGTTTTTAAAGCTCTATCTCGCGGGTCTTACGCCGGCGGCCGCTCAGGCGGTGAATCAGTTCTGGCAGCGCTGGAATGCCGGTGGCGACCTTGGCGAGTGCTGGGCGGCGCTGGCCGAGCACTGGCCGCAGATCGAGCGACATGCCGAACGCTGGTGCCAGCAACAAGCCGCACAGACTGATCTTGCCACGGCGCTGGTGCAGTTTTATGTAAATTCGCTATGATACGCGGCCTTGATACAAGGCTCTGTACGAAAAAGGCCTGCGCAGGTTGTTTCTCGTACAGAGCCTTTGGTTAATTCCATCCAAATTCGGATATATGCAATGAAAACTGGTAAAGAGCTGAAACCCGGTACCGTGATCCGTCTCGAAAACGATCCTTGGCTGGTTCAGAAAGCTGAGTTCACCAAATCCGGTCGTAACAGCGCGATCATGAAGACCAAGCTGAAAAACCTGCTGACCGGTTACAAGACCGAGATCGTTTACAGCGCTGACGACAAGCTGGACGACGTGATCCTGGATCGCAAGGAAGCCACCCTGTCTTTCATCAGCGGTGACACCTACACGTTCATGGACACCACTGACTACACCATGTACGAGTTGAACGCCGAAGACATCGAAAGCGTTCTGCCTTTCGTTGAAGAAGGCATGACCGACGTCTGCGAAGCCGTGTTCTTCGACGAGCGCCTGGTTTCCGTAGAGTTGCCGACCACTATCGTGCGTCAGGTTGACTACACCGAAGGCTCCGCTCGTGGCGACACGTCGGGCAAGGTCATGAAGCCTGCCAAACTGAAAAACGGCACCGAGCTGAGCGTTGCTGACTTCATCGAAATCGGCGACATGATCGAGATCGATACCCGTGAAGGCGGTTCCTACAAAGGCCGTGCGAAGTAAGCACGGTTTTGTAACCCCGTTACGCAAGAAACCCGCATCGCTGCGGGTTTTTTTGTGCCTGAGATTCTTGCCGGGCAGCCGTTACTCAGGCGTCGGACAGGATCAGACTTTTACATGCAGGCGCACATCGACGTTACCGCGAGTGGCGTTGGAGTAGGGGCATACCACGTGCGCAGCATCGACCAGTTGCTGGGCTTCGGCTTGTTCCAGGCCTGGCAGGCTGACATGCAGATCGATGTCCAGACCGAAACCGCCCGGAATCTGGCCGATGCCTACGTGGGCGGTGATCGAGGTGTCTGCCGGAATGCTGCGTTTGCTCTGGCCGGCCACGAACTTCAATGCACCGATGAAGCAGGCCGAATAACCGGCAGCGAACAGCTGCTCAGGGTTAGTCGCTGCACCGCCAGCACCGCCGAGTTCTTTCGGGGTCGCCAGCTTGACGTCGAGAATCTTGTCGTTGGAGACAGCACGACCATCACGGCCGCCGGTGGCGGTTGCAACTGCGGTGTAAAGAGTGTCCATGATCTTTCCTCGTTCGATAAAGGTTTGATTGCGCAAAATACTTGCGCGCTAACTAATCGCAGGGCAAAGGTAGTCCAAGGATAGTTTGCGCGCAAGTTAATTTTTCAGAAAAGTGCGAGGCCTGTCGTTGGCGGGCAGGGCCACCGCTCTGGAAAGCCTGCCAGGCCTCACGCACGGTAGGTCGTGCATGACGAGGACAGGTCTGCCGGAATTGGGGGAGGGCTTGTCCTAGAGGCTATGGTGCAGATGCTCGCGCAGCTCCAGCAACTGGGCTTGCAGGTCGCGAAGCTTTTCCATGGTCAGTCCGCTCGACGAGAGAACACAGCCAGGTACGGTCAAGGCCTTTTGCTGCAATTCGCGGCCCTGTGCGGTCAGGTGAAGCAACACCACCCGCTCGTCTTCCTTGCTGCGCGTACGGCTGATGAAGCCCTCACCTTCAAGGCGTTTGAGCAGAGGCGTCAATGAGCCAGGATCGGTGAGCAGGCGGGTGCTGACGTCTCCCACGGTAAGCCCGTCCCGTTCCCACAGCACCATCATCGCCAGGTACTGCGGATAGGTCAGCCCGAGCGCCTGCAACAGCGGCTTGTAAACCTTGGTCATCATCAACGAGGTGGAATACAGAGCGAAACACAATTGGTTATCCAGCAGCAGCGAATCGCAATCGGCAGGTGCGGAGCGGGTCGGGCTTTCGTCGGCACTCATATCAGGTCCTCAAACTCAGTCGAATGAGTTTAACTTAGTGTTGCACTCTTTAATGCGCCAGATAATTTCGTTCATGCGCGCTCAAAGCGCTGGCATCGTGCGTGATGCGCGAAAAAAACCGCGTCATCGGGTGTCGGTCCAGAGCAGGACTGCGTAGCATTTGGCCATTGACCGGGTGGGGACGCAGTGTGATTGAAATTGTGATGTTTGTGTTGCTGGGTGCAGCGATGGGCACCCTGGGAGGGTTGTTCGGTATCGGTGGTGGTCTTGTGGCAATTCCCGCGCTCGGGGTGCTGTTCGGTCTTGATCAGCAACTCGCTCAAGGGACCGCCTTGTTGATGGTCCTGCCCAACGTGCTGCTTGCCTTGTGGCGTTACAACCAGCGCAACCGGATTCTGTTGCGTAATGCGCTGATGCTGATCATCCCCAGTTTCATTTTTGCCTGGCTGACCTCGCTGCTCGCGGTCCGCGTCGACCCGCAAGCTATGCGCCTGGGCTTTGTCGGCTTTCTGGTGGTGCTCACCGTGTTCAATGTCGCGCAGATGTATTGGCGCAGCAAGCAGGCTGCTGCCGGGTTGCGTCATGAAAAGTGGCTATGGCTGCTGGGCGTCGGATCCGGCGTGACTGGTGGTCTGTTTGGCGTCGGCGGCGGGGTAGTGGCAACGCCGATCCTTACCAGTTTTTTCGGCACAAGCCAGGTCGTGGCCCAGGGGCTGGCGCTATCCCTGGCGGCGCCGAGCACCGGTATCACGCTGGTCACTTACGCACTGCACGATCACGTCAACTGGTCGATGGGTATTCCGCTGGCCATCGGCGGCCTGGCCAGCATCAGCTGGGGCGTGAAGCTGGCGCATTCGTTGCCTGAGCGAACCCTGCGCTTGATGTTCTGCGTGTTTCTGGTGCTCTGTGCGGTCATTCTCGCGCTCAAGGTTTGAAGCCGGCGATGATGTAATCGGCCATGCATTCGGTAATGGGCGAGGGGGTTTCAGGGTTGCGCAGCAGGACGATGCTGGCGGTCGGCAACTGTGGCAATTGTTCCGCCTCGCCGAGGATGCGCAAGTCCGCTGTGGCCAGACTCTGGAACTGCGCGGTGACAGCCAGTCCCGCACTGACCACTGCGGTGATCGCCGCCATGCTTGAGCTGCTGTAGGCGATGCGGTAATCGCGCCCCACGCTGTCCAGCGCATTGCAGGCCCAGTCACGACAGAAGCAGTGTGTGTTGAACATCGCCAGCGGCATGGGCGTTTGCTCATGCGGGGCAAAGCCGATGGCCTCCATCCACATCAGGCGTTCCTGACGCAATAGTGTGCCGATCTCGGTGCCGGGCTTGCGCGTGACAATGGTCAGATCAAGGTCGTGACGTTGCAGCAGAAGGTCCGATGGCTCGCAATGCACTTCCACCTGAACCAGCGGATAGGCCTGCGCGAATTGCGCCAGAATGCCGGGCAAAAAGCGCATCACGTAGTCGTCCGGCGAGCCGATTTTTACCACGCCGATCATGTGTGGCTCGCGCAAGGTATTGAATACCTCGCTATGCAGCTTGAGGATCCGCCGCGCATAGCCGAGCAGTACCTGACCCTCTGCAGTCAGGTTCAGCACCCGGCCTTCACGCTGAAACAGTGGGCGCTGCACGACATCTTCCTCCAGACGCTTCATCTGCATGCTGACCGCCGACTGCGTGCGATTGACGGCTTCGCCTGCGCGGGTAAAGCCGCCGTGATCGGCAATGGCCACGAAGGTGCGCAGCAGTTCGGTATCAATGCTCGGGTAGGTGGCCAATACATCAATCTCCCAGATGTAACGCATAAGGAACATTCGTTGGATTGATCCTACGCCCGGCGCGAGACTTCAGTCATCCCACACGGAGGGCTAGGTGATGAAAGGTCAGAAACAATGCGTATTGATGGAAGAGGCTGATGGGTGTTCGCAGTCGGGCACGCTGTTCACAGCGCTGAGGTGTCATCTGCAGCGCTGGCTGGAGCTGCATCGGCAGCGCCACTTGCTGGCACAGATGAGTGACGGAACACTGAAGGACCTTGGCTTGAGCCGTGCCGACATTCAGCAGGAAGCCGAGCGCCCATTCTGGGACGACCCGCTCAAGCGCTGAGCGGGCAGTTTTTCCGGTTTAGCGCCTGACCTGCTTGAGGGTCTCGGCAATCAGGAAGGCCAGTTCCAGTGACTGATCGGCGTTCATGCGCGGGTCGCAATGCGTGTGATAGCGATCCGAAAGGCCGTCTTCAGTGATCGGGCGGGCACCACCGATGCATTCGGTGACGTTCTGTCCGGTCATTTCGATATGGATGCCGCCCGCGTAAGTGCCCTCGGCCTGGTGCACCTGAAAGAACTGCTTCACTTCGCCAAGGATCTGCGCGAAATCGCGGGTCTTGTAGCCGCTGCTTGCCTTGATCGTGTTGCCGTGCATAGGGTCCGAGCTCCACAGCACCTTGCGGCCTTCGCGCTCGACGGCGCGGATCAGCTGTGGCAAGTGATCACCTACCTTGTTGGCGCCCATGCGCGCGATCAGGTTCAGGCGTCCCGGGTCGTTATCCGGGTTGAGGGTATCGATCAGGCGAATCAGGTCGTCGGTGTTCATGCTCGGGCCGACCTTGACGCCGATCGGGTTGTTGACCCCGCGCAGGAACTCGACATGCGCGCCATCCAGCTGGCGGGTACGGTCGCCGATCCACAGCATGTGCGCCGAGCAATCGTAGTAATCGTTAGTCAGGCTGTCGCGTCGTACGAAAGCTTCTTCGTAATTGAGCAGCAGCGCTTCGTGGGCGGTGAAGAAGCTGGTTTCGCGCAATTGCGGCGAGCTGTCCATGCCGCAGGCGCGCATGAACGCCAGGGTTTCATCGATACGCCCGGCCAGCTGGCTGTACTTTTCTGCCAGCGCCGAGTTGGCAATGAAGTCCAGGTTCCATTTGTGGACCTGATGCAGGTCGGCGAACCCGCCCTGAGCGAAAGCGCGCAGCAGGTTCAGAGTGGCGGTGGACTGGTTATAGGCCTGCAGCAGGCGCTCGGGGTCCGGTACACGGCTCTTCTCGTCGAACCCGATGCCGTTGACGATATCGCCGCGGTACGCCGGGAGCGTCACGCCATCGATGATTTCATCGTTGGCCGAGCGTGGCTTGGCAAATTGCCCGGCCATGCGGCCGACTTTCACCACCGGGCAGCCGGCGGCAAACGTCATCACGATTGCCATCTGCAGCAGGACCTTGAACGTATCGCGAATCTTGGCGGCGGAAAACTCCATGAAGCTTTCCGCGCAGTCGCCGCCCTGCAGCAAGAACGCACGCCCCTGGGTCACTTCGGCAAACTGACGGCGCAACTCACGTGCTTCGCCGGCGAACACCAGCGGCGGATAACTGGCCAGCGTCTGTTCGACCCTGTGCAGGTGCTCGGCATCAGGGTAGTGAGGTTGCTGCTGAATCGGCAGTGCCCGCCAGCTGTCGGGGCTCCAGGGTTGGCTCATTATTGGCTCTAGAGTTGTGCAATCGGATCGGCATGTTAGCAGTTCGTCGTTGCTCTGCCAGTCTGGTGCGGACCATTCGAGCGGCGCCGCACGCCACAACGTGTGACAAAGCCGCGCGCTTGCCCGACAATTCGTATTTTGCGCTCAGCGCAGACAACCAGGAACGGTGATGACGGAAGAGCGTGAGCGCGTAGAGCGGATCCTGGCCGAGGTCCACGACGATTTCGGCATGATTCGCGTGCTGGAAGTGGAGGACTACCGCTTTCTGGAGTTTGGCGATGCCATCGAGCAAAGCTGTACCTTTACAGCCGATCCGAGCTGGCTGGAGTACGACTACACCCGAGCGATGCTGATCGGCGCGCTGTGTCATGACGCGCCGGAAAGCGCGCTGTTTCTGGGGCTGGGAGCCGGCACGCTGACCCAGGCCTGCATGAAGTTCCTGCCCCTCGAGGACGTTGAAGTCATCGAGCTGCGCCCGGATGTGCCGCGTCTGGCCATGGAGTTCATGGGGCTCGACGACGATCCGCGTCTGTATATCCGCATCGGCGATGCGCTGGACCTGCTGGACAGCGCCGAGCCTGCCGACCTGATCTTTGTCGACCTGTACACCGATGTCGGGCCGGGCGTCGGGCACCTGGCCTGGAATTTCCTGCAGAGCTGTCAGCAGCGGCTGAGTCCGGGCGGCTGGCTGATCATCAATCAGTGGGCCACCGACGACGGCAAGCCGCTGGGCGCGGCGCTGTTGCGTGGTCTATATCACCGTCACTACTGGGAGCTGCCGGTGAAGGAGGGTAATGTCATCCTGCTCGTGCCGGCCGACCTGGATCAGACGCTGGATATCGACGCGTTACGCGGGCGCGCCGAGGCACTTGCACCGGATCTGGGTTACTCGCTGGCATCGCTGATCGGGGCTATTCGTCCCGCGACCTGAGCTGACGACAGGTGAGTCGATTGTGCTGAAAACAGGGTGGGACAATTCGCCACACCTCGAAGGCCGTGATACCAGTCATACGCAGGAATAGATTAAACGTTTAAGCGGCAATGCCCGCAATCCCGGGCCCGCGCCCTGATCAGACGGCCTTCTGCCCGCACTCAGGGCCTGCCGCCGCTCAAAAATGGCGCAACGTTTCGTAAAAAAAGACTCACTAAGGTGCGTATTTCCGGTATAGTGCGCGCCGGCCTTAACACGGCCCTCGTCAAGGTATTGCAGTTCCCCGAAGCCAGCTTCGGTTGCTTGTTCGCACAACGGACTAGCCTGGACGATCCATTCATCAAACGTTTTCGCAAATCCCCGCCGACAAAGCAGCCAGGGTGACCTCAAGGTCGTACACGGCACGCGCAGCTTTGAAGCATGGGTCTTTGCGGATGCACTAGAGGCAGACCCATGACCCAGGAAATCGGCGGCTTCGCCGCTCTCGAACTTCATCCAAATATCGTTGCAGCAGTCGTCGCCACTGGCTACGAAGAGCCTTCGGCCATTCAGCAGCAATCGATCCCGATTATTCTCGCCGGTCACGACATGATTGGTCAGGCGCAAACCGGTACGGGTAAAACCGCCGCGTTCGCACTGCCTATCCTGCATCGTATCGACCCGAGCAAGCGCGAGCCGCAAGCACTGATCCTCGCCCCGACCCGCGAACTGGCACTTCAGGTTGCCACCGCGTTCGAGACCTACGCAAAACAAATGCCGGGCGTAACCGTTGTAGCGGTCTACGGCGGCGCGCCTATGGGCCCTCAGCTCAAGGCTATCCGTAATGGCGCACAGATCGTCGTCGCTACCCCGGGCCGTCTCTGCGACCACCTGCGTCGTGACGAGAAAGTCCTGGCGACCGTGAACCATCTGGTTCTCGACGAAGCGGACGAAATGCTCAAGCTGGGCTTCATGGACGACCTCGAAGTCATCTTCAAGGCCATGCCTGAAACCCGCCAGACCGTACTGTTCTCGGCCACGCTGCCACAGTCGATCCGTGCCATCGCCGAACGCCATCTGCGCGATCCGAAGCACGTCAAGATCCAGACCAAGACCCAGACTGTCACCGCGATCGAGCAGGCTCACCTGCTGGTTCACGCTGACCAGAAGACCTCGGCCGTACTGAGCCTGCTGGAAGTCGAAGACTTCGACGCCCTGATCATGTTCGTCCGCACCAAGCAGGCGACCCTGGATCTGGCCAGTGCCCTTGAAGCCAAAGGCTACAAGGCTGCCGCACTGAACGGCGACATCGCCCAGAACCAGCGCGAGCGCGTTATCGAATCCCTCAAGGATGGCCGTCTGGACATCGTTGTGGCGACTGACGTTGCTGCCCGTGGTCTTGACGTTCCGCGTATCACCCACGTATTCAACGTGGACATGCCTTACGACCCAGAGTCCTACGTTCACCGTATCGGCCGTACCGGTCGTGCCGGTCGCGAAGGTCGCGCACTGCTGCTGGTGACGCCTCGTGAGCGCCGCATGCTGCAAGTGATCGAGCGTGTTACCGGTCAGAAGGTTGCGGAAGTCCGCCTGCCGGATGCCCAGGCCGTTCTGGATGCGCGCATCAAGAAACTGACCAACAGCCTGTCGCCGCTGGTTGCCGATGCCGAATCGACTCACGGTGATCTGCTCGATCGTCTGACTGCCGACATCGGCTGCAGCCCTCGCGCTCTTGCCGCTGCACTGCTGCGCAAGGCTACCAACGGTCAGGCACTGACCCTGGCAGCCATCGAGCGCGAGCGTCCACTGGTTCCGAACAACGCCCCGCGCGGTGATCGTCCAGAGCGCAGCAGCGACCGTGGTGATCGTCCTGAGCGTGAGCGTCGTGCGCCGGTTCCATTGGCTGAAGGCCGTGCTCGTTGCCGTACCGCGCTGGGTGCGCGTGATGGTATCGCTGCCAAGAACCTGCTGGGTGCCATCCTCAACGAAGGCGGCCTGGCCCGCGAAGCGATCGGCCGTATCCAGGTTCGTGACAGCTTCAGCCTGGTCGAACTGCCGGAAGATGGTCTTGAGCGTCTGCTGACCAAGCTCAAGGACACCCGCGTTGCTGGCAAGCAGCTCAAGCTGCGTCGCTATCGCGAAGACTGATCTGCTCCTGAGCTGATCGGCCCATAAAAAATCCCCGACTGGTTCGGGGATTTTTTTGCTTTGGATTCAGGCAAGTTGGTGCTACTGGCCTCACCCGAACCGATAGATATCCATCCCGAGCGCGCCCATGGTGAAGCCCTGATAGGCAATGCCGAAGACACCGCCAGCGCCGCGTGCGAAATACAGCGGCAGCAGGTGTTCGTCACTCGGGTGCGCCCGGGCCGCATGAGGAGCTAGGCTGCGGTAGTGGTGCAGTGCGGCCTCATCGTTGTCTTGCAGCTTGTCGATCATCCAGTCACGAAACGCGGCGGCCCAAGGCTCGATACTCTCAGGGCCGGCGTTCCAGTCAAGGTCACGCAGGTTATGCGTGATGCTGCCTGAGCCGATGATCAGCAC
Source organism: Pseudomonas congelans (assembly GCF_900103225.1). Classification (GTDB taxonomy): domain Bacteria; phylum Pseudomonadota; class Gammaproteobacteria; order Pseudomonadales; family Pseudomonadaceae; genus Aquipseudomonas; species Aquipseudomonas congelans. The sequence goes on from NZ_FNJH01000003.1 coordinate 295,717, forward strand.
ACCCTGTTCGCGCAAACTGGCCAGTGCCCGGCCCACGCGGGTCTGCAATTCCGGCCCGTGGCGGCTGGGCAGCGAAACCTGCACCACCGGAATATCCGCGTCCGGGTACATCAGCGACAACGGCACCCAGACGCCGTGGTCGAAAGGGCGTCTGCTGTCGATGCGTGCAGGCAGGTCGCTGGCGGCAAGCAGTTCAACCACCGTGCGCGTCAGTTCCGGCAGCCCTTGCGCCGGGTACTGCACTGCGAACAATTCGGCTGGAAAACCGCCGAAATCATGCCATGTCTCGGGTTGTGGGTTGCCGTTGACGATCAGTTCGTGGCTTTCCCAATGGGCAGACACCATCACGATGGCGCTAGGCCGTGGCAGGCTGGCAGCCAACCGCTTCAAGGCAGGGCCGCTTTCGCCGGGCTCCAGCGCCAGCATGGGGGAGCCGTGGGAAATAAACAGGCTGGGGAACATTTAAAGCTCCAGAATAGAGGGATGACTCATAGTCGGTCATTTTTATGATCTAAATCTAATATAAGTTCTGGCGCTTTTTTATCGGATTTTCAGGAGGTTTCATGCAGGCGGATTTTTGGCTGCAGCGCTGGAGCGCCGGACAGATCGGCTTTCATCAGTCGCAGGTCAATCAGGACCTGCGACAATCCTGGCCATTGCTGCAGGTCGCGCCAGGGGCACGGGTTCTGGTGCCCTTATGCGGAAAGAGCCAGGACATGGGCTGGCTGATGGGGCAGGGGTATCACGTAGTGGGCGCCGAGTTGTCCGAGGCTGCAGTGGAGAGCTATTTCACCGAGCGTGGTGAGCAGCCGCACATCACCTTGCAGGGCGACTTCAAGGTCTACGCAGCGCCCGGCATTGAAATCTGGTGCGGTGATTTCTTCGCGCTGACTGCGCGCGATATTGGTCGTTGCGCGGCGTTTTACGACCGCGCTGCACTGATCGCCTTGCCAGCGGATATGCGCGAACGTTACGTGCAGCAGCTTGAAGCGCTGATGCCGCAGGCATGCAGCGGTTTGCTGATCACTCTGGAATACGATCAGAACCTGCTCGAAGGCCCGCCATTCTCCGTGCCATACACATGGCTGCAGAGCGTCATGTCAGGGAGCTGGAAGATCAAGAAGGTTGGCGGGCAGGATACGCTGCACAGCAGCCCCAAGGGGTTGAAGGCCGGATTGGAGCGTATGGATGAGCACGTGTATGTGTTGGAGCGTCAATCGCGCTGAGTCGTGCCTGGATCCCTCGCCGAGCGCAGAGCCGTTTGACGCATAGCGTCTCGAACTGCGTTCCCATGCGTAGCGTTCATCGTTACACATAAGTCCGCTTTTGATTCTGGCCGTAGGCCGTGGGAGCGAGCTTGCTCGCGAAGAGGCCGGTACAGCCCTCAAAAAACAGGGCCTTGATGCGTCTTCTTCGCGAGCAAGCGAAGCGTCGCCCTGCTTGCTCCCACGCCCTTTGGGTAGAAGTCTGGAAACCTCTTGTCCCGGGCTTATCGGCATATCTGTCGCAATGAGTCCGGACGTAGGAGCAAGCAGGTTCAACCGCGGCGGCGCAAAGCCTCGATGCGTTGCTCCAGCGGCGGGTGGCTCATGAACAGGCCAGCGAGGCCTTTCTTGAGGCCGGCGTTGATGCCGAAGGCGGTCAGGCTGTCGGGCATGTTCACCGGTACGCCCTGTTCGGAACGCAGGCGTTGCAGCGCGCCGATCATTGCGCCCGTACCCGCCAGTCGTGCACCGGCATCGTCAGCGCGGAATTCGCGTTTGCGCGAGAACCACATGACGATGGCGCTGGCCAGAAAGCCCAGTACCAGCTCGGCGAAGATCGTCGTGATGTAGTAAGCGATGCCCTGACCGTTTTCAGTCTTGAAGATCACCTTGTCGACAAAGTTGCCGATGATGCGGGCGAAGAACATCACGAAGGTGTTCACTACACCCTGTACCAGCGCCAGCGTCACCATGTCACCGTTGGCAACATGGCCGATCTCGTGCGCCAGTACGGCTTTCACTTCATCCGGCGAAAATCGCTCGAGCAGGCCCTGGCTGACCGCAACCAAGGCATCGTTCTTGTTCCAGCCCGTGGCGAACGCGTTGGCTTCGTACGCCGGGAAAATACCAACCTCCGGCATCTTGATGCCCGCGTCGCGGGACAGTTGTTCGACGGTCTGCAGCAACCATTGCTCATGGCGAGTGCGAGGCTGACTGATGATCTGAGTACCGGTGCTCATCTTCGCCATCCACTTGGAGATGAATAGCGAGAACAGCGAGCCCGCGAAACCGAACACAGCGCAGAAAACCAGCAGCTGATTGAGGTTCAGATCAACCCCGTTGGCCGCCATGAACCCATTGAAGCCAAAAAGGCTCAGGGTGATGCTGGCAATCAGCACGACCGCAAGGTTAGTGGCCAAAAACAGCAAAATGCGCATCATGGTCGAAACGTTCTCCTCAGGTAAATATGTAACTCGATGCCGGGTATATAAGGTGATGCTTGCTGCTATTCAACAGAGGGACTATTTCAAACTGTGTCCTCTTGTCGTAATCAATGGTAATCCCGCAAGGCTGAACGGCGCCTGAGCCAGAGTGGTCGATGCCTGAAGCGTTTGCGGCAGGGCATTCACGCTGTTTCGGGCAGGCAGAAATAAACTGCCCCGAGCGGGTCGGGGCAGAGAGGTCAGGCGAGAGGGCGGTGACTGTTTACTGGCGATAACCCTTCAGGAAATTACCGATGCGGCCAATGGCCTGCTCCAGTTCATCGACGCGCGGCAGGGTCACGACGCGGAAGTGATCAGGGTACGGCCAGTTGAACGCTGTGCCCTGGACCACCAGCAGCTTTTCGGAAAGCAGCAGATCGAGGACGAACTTCTCGTCGTTGAGGATCGGGCAGACCTTCGGGTCGATGCGCGGGAACGCGTACAGCGCGCCCATCGGCTTCACGCAGCTGACACCGGGAATGTCGTTGAGCAGCTCCCAGGTGCGGTTGCGCTGTTCCAGCAGACGACCAGGAGGAAGAATCAGGTCGTTGATGCTCTGATAGCCGCCCAGCGCGGTCTGGATGGCGTGCTGACTCGGTACGTTGGCACACAGGCGCATGTTGGCCAGAATGTCGATGCCTTCGATATAGCTCTGCGCATTGTGTTTCGGCCCGGAAATGGCGATCCAGCCGGAGCGGAAGCCTGCGACCCGATACGACTTGGACAGGCCGTTGAAGGTCAGGCACAGCAGGTCCGGTGCCAGCGAGGCGGTGCAGATGTGCACAGCGTCGTCATACAGGATCTTGTCGTAGATTTCGTCGGAGAACACCACCAGATTATGCTGGCGAGCCAGCTCCAGCATGCCCAGCAATACTTCGCGCGAGTACACCGCACCGGTCGGGTTGTTCGGGTTGATGATTACCATGGCCTTGGTGTTCGGGGTGATCTTGGCTTTGATGTCTTCAAGATCCGGCCACCAGTTGGCTTGCTCGTCGCACAGATAATGCACCGGGCTTCCACCGGACAAGGCGACGGCAGCGGTCCACAGTGGGTAGTCGGGGGCCGGAACCAGCACTTCGTCGCCATTGTTGAGCAGCGCCTGCATGGACATCACGATCAGCTCGGACACGCCGTTGCCCAGGTAGATGTCTTCGATGCCGACGCCTTCGACCTGCTTCTGCTGGTAATACTGCATCACCGCCTTGCGGGCGCTGAACAGGCCCTTGGAGTCGCTGTAGCCCTGCGCAGTCGGCAAGTTGCGGATCACGTCCTGCAGGATTTCGTCCGGCGCCTCGAAACCAAACGGCGCCGGGTTGCCGATGTTCAGCTTGAGGATGCGATGGCCTTCCTCTTCCAGGCGTTTGGCGTGCTTGAGCACCGGCCCGCGAATGTCATAGCAGACGTTTGCGAGCTTGTTCGATTTGTTGAACTGCATGGTGATGATCCCGAAAATGGACGAGCTGTCGCCGGCTTGCAATGAAGGTCGCTACATTCGCCATGAAAATGGGTTTGTGTACGACAAACGCGGGTGCCAGACTGACGTCTGACCTGGCGCAATGATACGTGCCACCTGATCTGCGGAAAAGGTACAGATCAGGGTTTTTCGAATTCGGAGGTGTACCTGTGGACAAGTTGGAAAAAACGCTTGAAGAGTGGAAACAGATGCTCGACCCGGAGCAGTACAACGTCTGCCGTCTGAAAGGCACCGAACGGCCGTTTTCCGGCAAGTACAACGAAACAAAGACAGAGGGCGTCTATCACTGCATCTGCTGCAATGAGCCGCTGTTCGATTCCAGGACCAAGTTTGATTCAGGCTGCGGCTGGCCCAGCTTCTATGCGCCGCTCGAGGGCAGCGCGGTGGTCGAGGTTCGCGACATGAGCCACGGCATGATTCGTACCGAAGTGGTCTGCGCCAAGTGCGATGCGCACCTGGGCCACGTGTTCCCGGATGGGCCGCCACCCACCGGGCTGCGTTATTGCATCAACTCGGTCTGCCTGGATCTGGTGCCGCGCGCCTAGGCTCTGTGCAGATTCAGCCACCGCTCTGTTCCAATACAAGTATCGAGGCCTCCTTTGATAAGTGAAAACCTGCTGAGCATCCCGGTCACGACGATCAAGGGCGAACAGAAAACCCTCGCCGATTTCTCCGGCAAGGCCTTGCTGGTGGTCAATACCGCCAGCAAGTGTGGCTTTACTCCTCAATACAAGGGGCTGGAGAAGCTCTGGCAGGACTACCGGGATCAGGGCTTGGTGGTGCTGGGTTTTCCCTGCAACCAGTTCGGCAAGCAGGAGCCAGGCGACGAGGGGGCGATTTCCGGGTTTTGCGAGCTCAACTACGGCGTCAGCTTCCCGTTGTTCAGAAAGATCGATGTGAACGGCGAGCAGGCCCATCCGCTGTTCGTGCAGCTCAAGCAGCAGGCTCCGGGATTGTTGGGTACGGAGCGCATCAAGTGGAATTTCACCAAGTTCCTGATTGGCAAGGATGGCCGGTTGGTCAAGCGTTTTGCGCCATTGACCAAGCCCGAGGAACTGACGGGCGAAATCGAAGCGCTGTTGCGCTAAGCGTCAATCGATACCGGTAATGGGTATCCACTGATCCAGAATGCTGATCAGCTCGGCACGCCGGAACGGCTTGGCCAGATAGTCATTCATGCCCGCCGCCTTGCAGCGCTCGCGTTCATCGGGCATGGCGTTGGCGGTAAGGGCAACGATCGGCAGATTCGGCCAGCGGCCACTGCTGCGGATCTGGCGGCTGGCTTCATAGCCGTCCATGACCGGCATGTTGCAGTCCATCAATACCAGGTCGAAATGGCCTTGCTCCAGTTGTTCCAGGGCTTCGCCGCCATGGCTGCTGATGATCACTTCGCACCCGAGCTTGCCGAGGATGCCCTTGGCGACCAGTTGATTGACCGGGTTGTCCTCCACCAGTAACACCCGCGCCAGACGTGGTGCGCTGTGCTCGAGCGTCTGTGTATCCTTGAGGCCGGTTTCTTCCTGACCCAGTATGCGCCGCAGCGTGTGGTAAAGCGCGTTGCGCGCCAGTGGCCGGGCCTGCTGTTGCAGCGGGGCCAGGGCAGCCACCTGTTCGCCGGGCATGAAGTTGCCATAGGCGGTCACCAGCAGGATCGGCACGGGCGTCGTGGGGCGAATCGCAAACAGGCATTCGGGACAGTCGGTAATGACCAGATCCGGACTGCTGTCGAGGTCCACTGTTTCCGGGCGATCGTCGATGCTGCGTCGTTTCAGATCGACGCCCCAGAACGGCAGCAGACTGCCAAGCAGTTCCACCAGTCCGCTGCCTGCCGAACTGACCACGGTCACCCGGCCCTTGAGCGGGGTCTGGGTGACCGCGGGCACGTGTACCGGCAGCGGCAGTTCGGCGCAGAACTGGCTGCCGAAACCGGACTGCGACTGGATACTCAGCGTGCCATTCATGGCCTCGCAGAGGTTGTTGGTCAGTGCCAGGCCCAGTCCAGTGCCGCCGTACTGACGGGTGATGGCGGTTTCAGCCTGGGTGAACGGCTGGAAGATTCGGGTCTGTGCGTCCTGCGCAATTCCGATGCCGGTATCGCGGACTTCGATGCGCACCCGGTTTTCACCGGAGCCGGCGTCCCGATGATGAGTCAGACGCACATCCACACGCCCGAAACGGGTGAACTTCAAGGCGTTGGACAGCAGGTTGCTGACGATCTGTCGCACTCGGGTCGGGTCGCCGGTGACCATGGCCGGAAAGTCCGGTGCGATCAGACAGGTCAGTTCCACGCTGGGCGCTGCGTTCTGCGACAGCAGATTGGCGGTGTCCTCGATCAACATCCCCAGGTCAAAAGGAATGCGCTCGATCTCCAGGTGACCGGCATCGAACTTGGACATGTCGAGAATATCGTTGAGCAACTCGACCAGCACCTTGCCGGAGTCGTGGGCGATCATCATTTGCTGGCGCTGTTCGGCACTCAGCGGGCTGTCCAGCGACAGCGCCAGCATGCCCAGCAGGCCGTTGAGCGGTGTCCGAATCTCGTGGCTCATGTGTGCCAGAAACGCCGAGCGTGCATGAGCCATGTCCAGCGCCGTACTGCGTGCTATCTGAAGTTCCTCATTGGACTCGCGCAGGCGCAGGTTGCTGGCCTTGAGCTCGTTGGTGCGTGCCGAGACGATGTTTTCCAGTTCGTTGAGGTGGTCGGTCAGCCGGTCCTCGGCTGCGCGTCGTCTGGAAAACTCGCTGCTCATGCTTTCAAACTGACGGTTGAACGTCTCGACCAGTACGCCGATTTCATCCTGGGCATGGTAGGGCGGGCAGGTTATTTTGCCTTGGTCAGGGTTGCGCGGATCGCGACTGCTCAGCTCGCGGATCACCCTCACCAGAGGCTTGGTCAGGGTCGCGTAAAACAGAATGGTCAGAATGCCGGCCAGCGCCAGGCTGCGGACGAAGCCGTTGAGCAGGGTGATTTCAGCGCGTTGCAGAAAATGGCTGCCGAACGCGAAGGTGTCCACGGTCAGGTACAGCGTGCCGATGGTTTCATTGGGCAGATGATTGAGGTGCAGTTTTTCCTGAAACTGCCGGCTTTCGCCGAACAGCCAGTCGCTGAAGACCCGATAACGCCCGGTGGCCATGGGGCGCTCGACGCTGGAGAGCACAGCGTCGTTGTTATCGGTAAGCCTGGCGCTGACCACGGCAGGTGAGCGCAGCAGGCCGAGTGTGAGTTCCTGGGCCAGCTCGGAGTCAATGTTATAGGCGATACGCGACGCCGGGTTCTGGGTGATTTCCAGCAGAGACTTGATTTCACGATTGATGGAAGCGTCTTCGCTGGCATAATCGATCGCAATCTGGAACAGGCTCAGCAAGGTCCCCAGCACGAAGCCGATCGATACAGCCAGGCGCGCCTGCTTGAACGACAGCCTGTTTTTGAGCGATATATCCATGAGTACTGCCACTTCTGGTGCCCGGTGCCGGCCAAGCATAGCTGATCGGCACTGCTGACTAATCAGTTAAATATAAGGAGATCCCGTGGATTCTCGGTTGGATGCTTTTCTGCAGCGCGCCGACGCCGTGCTGGCCCGACTGGAGCCGTTGCTGCCAGCGCTGCGCGAGCCGGTCGACTGGTCGCAGGCACTGGCCGCGCGCTGGGTGCAAGAAGGCCGCAGCGGTTATCTGATGCCGCTGCAAGTGAGCCTGGATACACGCCTGACCGATCTGATCGGCGTTGACCTGCAGCGCGATCAGCTGGGCCGCAATACTCGTCAGTTCATCGACGGGCTGCCTGCCAACCATGCCTTGCTGTGGGGTTCGCGCGGCACCGGCAAGTCGTCCTTGATCCGCGCTCTGCTGGCCGAGTATGCCCCGGCTGGTCTGCGTCTGATCGAGATCGAACGCGATCACCTGGGCGACTTGCCGCGTGTGGTCGAGCAACTGCACAAGCTGCCGCAGCGCTTTGTGCTGTTCTGCGATGACCTGTCGTTCGAGTCGGGCGAGGGCGATTATCGCGTGCTCAAAAGTGTACTTGACGGCTCGCTGGAGCAGGCGCCGGACAACGTGCTGCTGTATGCGACCTCCAATCGTCGTCACCTGGTGCCCGAGAAGGAAAGTGACAACGTCGACTGGAAGCACGTTGACGGCGAACTGCACCCCAGTGAGGCCGTCGAAGACAAGATCGCCTTGTCTGACCGGTTCGGACTATGGCTGTCGTTCTATCCGTTCACTCAGGAACATTATCTGAACGTGGTCGAGCACTGGATCACGCAATTGGCGCAAAAAGCCGGATTGCAGTGGCAGCGCGACGAAAATCTGGAGAAAGCCGCGATTCGCTGGGCAACCGCGCGCGGTAATCGCAATGGCCGCTGTGCCTATCAATTTGCACGTTACTGGGTAGGACTTGAATTGTTGGAGCAACACAGATGATTGATTTGCAAAACACCGGGGCGGGCCTGGACGGCTACGGCCTGCTGACTGCCCAGCTGCAAGCACTGCTGGCCGACGAGCGCGATTTCATCGCCAATGCGGCGCAGTTTTCGGCGTTTCTCTATACCCAGCTCGACGATCTGAACTGGGCGGGCTTTTACCTCAATCGCAATGAAGAACTGGTGCTGGGGCCGTTTCAAGGGCAGATCGCCTGCGTACGCATTCCTTTCGGCCGTGGCGTTTGCGGGGCGGCCGCGCAGAGTCGGCAAACCCAGCGCGTTCAGGACGTCCACGAGTTTCCCGGACACATTGCCTGCGACAGCGCATCGAACAGCGAGTTGGTGGTGCCATTGATCAAGGAGGGGCGTCTGATCGGGGTGCTGGACCTGGACAGTCCAAGTGTGGGGCGTTTCAACGAAGAGGATCAGGCAGGGGTCGAGCGTCTTGCGGCTATCTTTCTGGCATCGACCGACTGCTGAGCCGGTCGGCCTGCCGCTGCCCGGAGCACAATTCCGGCAGCGGCGGGGCGGTCATCAATCGTAGATGACTTTCTTTTTCCATTCCGATTCGGTGTCGTCCTGCTTCAGGCCTTCGGTCAGTGCGTTGTCGTCGTCTTCGGTCGGTGCGGTATTGGTCAACACCACCGAATTGGCACGGGCCAGTTGTTTTTCCATCGCCAGCAGTTGCTGCTGATAAGTGACCGGGTCAGGCTGGTTGCGCAAATACTGTACGCCGCGTTCGAATGCCAGACGTGCCTGACCCGGTTGATCCTGCGAAAGTGCGGTCTGGCCAAGGTTGTTGAAGAATTCGATGTGCAGATTGACCAGAATCGTACGGATTTCACGGATCCAGTGTTTAGCCTCGCTGGTCTGCAGAAAACCGTCATGCGCAGCGCGAGTCACCTGACCGTGCAGGGCTTCCAGCAGAAAGCGCACGTCCTTGGCCTTGGCTTCGGTCTGGATCGGTGTGACCGGGTTGGGTATATCGATGCCTTCGCCTTTGGCAATCTGCTGTTCCAGTTCGCCGATGCGATGCTTGAGCTGAGCGTTGCCTTTCTCCATGTTCAGCATACGCTGCACGACGTTCAGCTCCAGTCGTGTCAGCAACAGCTTCAAGGCGGGGGACATCAACTGGCCCGGGAATACTTCGGTGATCTCGCTGCAGCGACGCAGGCGATCCCCGAGTTCGACCTTGGTACGAGCCTTTTCCAGTTTGCCGTTTTCAGCGACGTGATTCAGGTAGCCGATCGCGATGAGCAGTGCGATACCTGCTACTACCATCAGCGTGATCATGAGTGGAGTCACTGTGCAAACCTCATTTGTTCAATTAGTTTTAGTGCGAGTGTAGTGGCTAAGCACTACTGCGCATAGATGTCCCTCTCGGAGTTTGTCGGCATCTCTTCTATATAGATTAGGAGAGATTCGTCAGTCGGGCGCCCGGCGACGGTCGGTCAGCGTCCGAACGGCAGCGAAGTTATTGATTTCAATAAATTTTCACATGGGGGTTGACGACCCCTCAATCCATCCATAGAATGCGCGCCACTTACAGCGTAAAGCACACAGCGTAGCGCAAATAAGTAGTGAATGTTGTACGTGTGTCCCCTTCGTCTAGTGGCCTAGGACACCGCCCTTTCACGGCGGTAACAGGGGTTCGAGTCCCCTAGGGGACGCCATTGCGGGAATAGCTCAGTTGGTAGAGCACGACCTTGCCAAGGTCGGGGTCGCGAGTTCGAGTCTCGTTTCCCGCTCCAATTTTAAGCAGCTTTGCCTCAGGGCAGGGTTGAGTGAAACCAGAACACGTCTTCGGATGATGTCTGGAACTGAAACACACACCATTGTGTTTCAGGCAGTGTCCCCTTCGTCTAGTGGCCTAGGACACCGCCCTTTCACGGCGGTAACAGGGGTTCGAGTCCCCTAGGGGACGCCATATTGCGGGAATAGCTCAGTTGGTAGAGCACGACCTTGCCAAGGTCGGGGTCGCGAGTTCGAGTCTCGTTTCCCGCTCCAAATTCACAAAAACGCCGCTCAACAGAGCGGCGTTTTTGTTTGTGCGTTTTAACTTCAGATGTTTTAACGTCATGTAAAAGAACGCCGCTTTAAAGGCGGCGTTTTTTCATCTCAGGCTCTGGGCATCTGCGGCAATTCATTTGGCCGCATGTCGAACACCAACACCTCTGCGTCAACCCCTGCGCTCAGGCTCAGAGTCTGTTCGTCGCGTACACGCACGCCATCCCCTTCACCCAGCTGCTCGCCATTGAGCATCACACTGCCACGGGCAACGTGCACATAGGCATAACGGTTGGCTGCCAGCTCCAAGGTCGCGGTTTCATCGCCATCGAACAGGCCGGCATACACGCGAGCGTCCTGGCGCACCTTGAGCGCGCCGTTCTCGCCTTCTGGCGAGATGATCAACTGCAGGCGACCGCGTTTCTGCTCGGGGCTGAAATGCTTCTCCTGGTAGTTGGGCGTCGCGCCTGCAACATTTGGCACGATCCAGATCTGCAGAAAATGCACACCCTCGGTGTGCGAGTGGTTGAACTCGCTATGTGCCACGCCGGTGCCCGCGCTCATCAACTGCACGTCGCCGGGACGGATCACCGAGCCGGTGCCCAGCGTATCCTTGTGCTCCAGCGCGCCTTCCAACACGTAGGAAAAAATCTCCATGTCCCGATGCGGGTGCTGGCCGAAACCTTTGCCGGCACTGACGCGGTCGTCGTTGATCACCAGCAGGTCGGAAAAGCCCTGTTCCTGCGGGTTACGGTAGCCGGCAAAGGAAAAGGTGTGAAAGGATTTCAACCAGCCATGGTCGGCTGCACCACGATCGGAGGCTTTGCGAAGAGTCAGCATGATTCTTTCTCCATCTATCGACGCTGCACATTCAGCAATCGATCACGTAGGAAGAAGAGTACGGCTTATCGACTGTCGCAATAAGTAGCTGAAATATGAATGACTGTCTCTCTGAGGTTGACAGTAGGTCGCGCTACGTTACGCTCCACCGAACGCCATTCAGCGCTTGATCAGGTCGCAACACATGAACCCTTTCGAAGACATGCGGATGTTCTGCCAGGTGATGGAGTCCGGCAGCCTGACTGCCGCATCCGACAAGCTGGGCCTGTCCAAACAGTTTGTCAGTCGTCGTCTGATGCAACTGGAGGAGCGGCTGGGCGTACGCCTGCTCAACCGTTCGACGCGACGTCTGGACGTCACGCCGTTGGGCCAGAGTTACTACGAATCGGCCCTGCGTCTGCTGGCTGAGCTGGAGCAGGTGGAGCAGGGGATCACCGGGCAAAACCACGAACCGCGCGGCACCCTGCGCGTAAGTGCGCCGCTGTCGTTTGCCGTTACCCACCTGGCCTGCCTGCTGCCGCTGTTTTTGCAGCGCTATCGCGACGTGGCAGTAGAAGTCGATCTGAGTGATCGTCCGGTGGACGTGATCAGTGAAGGTTACGACCTGGTACTGCGTATCGGCGTGCTTGAAGACTCCAGCCTGATCGCCCGGCGCATTGCCTCGATCGACCGGGTGTACTGCGCCAGTCCGGTGTACCTGGCCGAGCGCGGCATACCGCAAAAACCCGAAGACCTGCACGCCCACGATTGCCTGCCCTATGGCCACAGCCGTCAAGCGCAGTGGCGTTTCCAACGGCAGGACAAGCCGTTGACCCTCAATGTCAGCGGGCGCATGCGTGCCAATAATGGCGAGCTGCTGAGGGAGTCGGCGATTGCCGGTTTGGGCATCACCTATTTGCCGACCTTTATTGTCGGTGCCGCGCTGCGCGACGGCAGCCTGGTGCGGGTGCTGGACAACCTGCGTCCCGAGCCACTGACGCTGTCAGCGGTTTATCCGCAACACCGTCAGGCCTCGCGACCGGTGCAGGCATTCATCGAGTTCCTGCGCGAGCGTCTGGAATCGGGTATTGAGCTGAATGATCCGCAAGCTTGAAGCAAGCTGATGATCACCCTGTTGATGATTAATTTGCATCTTAGGCTAGAACAAAAATGAATTTAGCTAATTTTTACCCTGGTGTTAGGGTCGTTGCCGATCATTTCGATTTGCCCGATGCCTGTGGAGAACATACCTGTGCCAACGACCCTCATCCGCTGGAGCCAACGCTTGCTGAAGGGGCTGGTGCTGAGCCTTGTGGCCTCGCTCGATATCCAGTCGGCCAATCTGATCGTCGGCGATCAGAGCTACAGCGCCCGCACCGTGATGGAAGCCGCCGGGGTGCTCAAAGATTTGCCTTACGAACTTGAATGGAAGCAGTTCACTGCAGGCTCGCCGGTCGCCGAGGCCTTGAACGTCGGCAGCCTGGATATTGGCTTGCTAGGCGATTCGCCTGCGCTGTTCATGGGCGCGCTGGGCGCTCCGATCAAGGTCATCGGTGTGTCGCGACAGAACCTCGACGGCGTTGCCATCGTTGTGCGCAAGGACTCGCCGATCAAGACCGTGGCGGATCTGGCGGGCAAGAAGGTCGCCATCTGGAAAGGTTCGTTCAGCCAGCAACTGATGCTCACCGCACTGGACAAGGCTGGTGTCGCCCGCGATGCCGTTGACTATCGCTACCTCAGCGCACTGGATTCCTCCCATGCGCTGGACGGCGGTTCGGTGGATGCGATTGCCACCTGGGAACCCTACGTCACCCAGCAGGAACGACAGGGTGCTCGGATTATCGCGACTGCCGAGGGCCTGATTCCAGCGCAAAGCTTCATCGTCGCCAACGATCAGGCCATCAAGGACAAGCGTGCGCAGATCAGCGATTTCCTGCAGCGCCTGCAGGCCGCCCGCGCCTGGTCGGTCAGTGATCCGCAGCACAATGAACGCTACGCCAACGCCTGGTCCGCGCTGACCAAGGCCGATGCCGAGGTAGCACGCCGCTGGTTTTCCCGTGCTCAGGTGGTAGTCGTGCCGATCACTGCGCAAGTGGTGGCTGGTGCGCAGCAAACCATCGATTTTTTCAACAACGCGGGGCTGACCAAGCGTTATCCTGCTGCCAGCGTGTTTGACGAGTCGTTCAGTTCAGCGCTGGCCGATCAGGCGCAGGCAGCGCGCTGACCGAGCGCCTGCCACTGTGCTATCCGGGAGCCTTCAACATGAGTTTCACATCATTGCACTGGGGCGCTTACCGCCCACAGGTCAAGGACGGCAAGCTGATCGGACTGTTGCCAGCAGAATGGGACAAGGATCCGTCTCCGATCGGCGATTCGGTTGCCGGCGCCATTACCTCGCCGACCCGCATCAGGCGCCCGGCGATACGCCGCAGTTTTCTTCAGCAAGCCGGTGGACGACCCGATCTGCGTGGTCAGGAGCCGTTCATCGAGGTTTCCTGGGAGGTCGCGCTGGATCTGGTCGCCAGCGAGTTGCAGCGAGTCCGGCACGAGCATGGCAATCAGGCGATCTTCGGTGGTAGCTACGGCTGGGGCAGCGCGGGGCGTTTTCATCACGCGCAAAGCCAGCTGCATCGCTTCCTCAACTGCATTGGCGGTTATGTGTTCAGCACCGACAGCTACAGCCTGGGTGCCGGGCGGGTGCTGATGCCGCACATCGTCGGCAACATGGACTGGCTGTTGGCGGCACATACCTCCTGGAAAAACCTCGCCGAGCATTGCGAGCTGTTCGTCGCGTTCGGCGGCTTGCCCGCCAAGAATGCGCAGACCAGCCCCGGTGGTGCCAGCGACCATCTGCTGGTCGATGCGCTGCAACGCATGTCCGACGCGGGCGTGCAGTTCGTCAACGTCAGCCCGCTGCGTGACGATCTGGTTGGCCCGACGCATAACCAGTGGCTGGCGGTACGTCCCGGCAGCGACACGGCGTTGATGATGGCGCTGTCCTGGGTACTGATCAGCGAAGGGTTGCACAACGAGGATTTCGTCCAGCGCTATACCGTGGGCTATGCGCGTTTTCGCGATTATCTGCTGGGCCACACTGATGGCCAGCCGAAAGACCCGCGCTGGGCCGAGGCGCTGACCGATATTCCTGCGCAGCAGATTGTCGAGCTGGCACGGCGCATGGCCAGCAAGCGCACCATGATCAACGTCGCCTATTCATTGCAGCGTTCGCTGCACGGTGAGCAACCGTTCTGGATGACGGTGACCCTGGCCGCGCTGTTGGGCCAGATCGGTTTGCCCGGTGCCGGTTTTGGCCTGGGTTACGGCTGCATGAACAACACCGGCAGTGGCCGCAAGGCGTTCTCGGGGCCACGCTTTTCCCAGGGCGGCAACCCGGTCATGGACTTCATTCCAGTCGCGCGGGTCACGGATATGCTGCTCAATCCCGGCACACCCTTCGATTACAACGGGCAACAGCGCACGTACCCGGACATTCGCCTGGTGTACTGGGCGGGTGGCAATATCTTTCACCACCATCAGGATCTCAATCGGCTGCTGGAGGCGTGGCAGCGGCCGCAAACCATCATTGTCCACGAGCAGTTCTGGACCGCCCAGGCACGCTATGCCGACATCGTACTGCCGGCCACCACGGCCCTGGAGCGCGATGACATTGGCAGTTCGGCCTCCGACCGTTTCATGATCGCCATGCAGCAGGCGATCGAACCCGTAGGGGAGTCGCGTGACGACTACTCGATTCTGGCCGCGCTGGCCGAGCGGCTGGGTGTGGCCCAGGCGTTTACCGAAGGTCGGGATGCCCGGGAATGGCTGCGCTTTATCTATGACGAGTCTCGGCAGCGGGCCGAAACGTTTGGCATCACCCTGCCGGATTTCGAGCAGTTCTGGCGTGACGGTGTACTGGAAATAGACTATCCGCACACCGACAACGTACTGCTTGAATCCTTTCGCCATGACCCTGACGCGCATCCGCTGCCGACGCCGTCCGGACGCATCGAAATTTTCTCCGAACGCATTGCAGGCTTTGGCTATGCCGATTGTCCCGGTCACCCGGTGTGGCTGGAGAAGCCTGTGCCGACCCACGCGCTGCACCTGCTGTCCAACCAGCCGAAAACCCGTCTGCACAGCCAGTACGACCACGGCAGTTACAGTCGCTCCTCGAAAATTCAGGCGCGCGAGCCGCTGACCCTCAACCCGCTGGATGCTCGCGCACGCGGACTGGTCGATGGCGATGTGGTCAAGGTTTTCAACGAGCGGGGCGCGTTTCTGGCCGGGGTGATCGTGTCGGATGGCATTCGTCCCGGCGTAGTGCAGATAGCCACCGGAGCCTGGTTCGATCCGCTGGTGCATGGCGAGCGAGGCAGTCTGGAAAAGCACGGCAACCCGAATGTGATCACCGAAGATGTGGGCGCCTCCAGCCTGTCGCAGGGCTGTTCAGCGCAGACGGCAACGGTGGAGATCGTCAAATGGGATCAGGATCTGCCGCCGGTGACGGCGTTCGAACCGCCGTCACTGCTCTGACGCGGTTTATCGGTCTTTGCTGCGCGCCGCAAACGCCGCCTTGCCCACGCCCGCCAGCACCGCGTCATTCTGTGGGGTATGCACCCGGCCGCACAGGACGTTGCGGTAGTGGCGCTGCAACGGGTTGCTGCGTGACAGTCCCGGATTTCCCGAGGCCTCGATGGCCAGTTCCACCGCGCGGATGGCGTTGCCGGTCACCAGGTATTTGATCTGCCCGGCGTGCTGGGCAGGTGTGTGCCCGTGGGCAGCCGATTGCAGCAGGCTGCGATTGGCGAACAGCAGGGTATCAATCTGCCCGACGGTTTCCTGAAAGCGCGGCAGGGTCGACAGCGCGGCGCCGAGGTTGGAGGGCGTGCGCTGTTCCAGCCAGTGCACCAGCCAGTCGCGGGCGGATTGAGCGATGCCATCGTAGACCGACGACAGCAGCACCGCCATCCACAGCAGGCCCGATCCATCCAGTTCGGATTGCGGGGCGCTCCACGGGCTGACACTGACGGCGTGATCGAGTGGCACCAGCACGTTGTCGAATCTGACTTCGTGGCTGCTGGTCGCGCGCATGCCCAGATGGTCCCAGTCCTCAATGATGGTGATGCCCGGCGTGTCCTTGTGGACCAGCCAGCTGCCCACCAGCGGATCATCGTCATCGCTGCGTGCCCACACGGCAAACCAGGTCAGACCATGGCTGCCTGTGGAGTAGATCTTGCTGCCGCTGATGCGCCAGCCTTGAGCGGTGCGGCGCGCGATGGTGCCTGGCAGGCCGCCGCGCGCAGGTGTTCCCAGATCGGGCTCCACGCGCAGGGCGTTGATCAACGCGCCCTCACGCACGGCCTGTTCGGCCACCTGTACGCGCAGATGGCTTGGCCAGTTGCGGTTCTCCTGCAGGCGTGAATGCTGCAGGTATTGCATGACCAGAATCAGCGCCGTCGACGGCTCTCCTCTGGCCACCGCGCTGATCACCTGCCGGGCTCGGGGCAGATCGGCACCGCCGCCGCCCAGTTCGGTCGGAACGGTCAGGCCAAGCAGGCCGTGAGCGTGCAGCAGCTGGAAGTTGGCGTGGGGGAATTGCGCGCTGACGTCGTATTGCTCGGCGGTTTCGGCCAGTGCGGCGGTCAGTTCCGCCAGCCGTTTGCCGAAGTCCTCGGCGGGCTCGGGCGCGTCATGCAGCTGGCGCGGAGTAGGGCGCAGGGTCGAGAGTGTCATGCGGGGTCCTTTTCGCAGCGTTTATTGAGCGGCGGCCTGCGCGATCTGCGCGCGCGAAGTGTTGAAGCTTTTGTCGAAGCCTGTCGAAACGTCGATCCTTTTGCTCAGAATGCCTTCGGCCAAGTAAGTGTCGGCAGTGTTTTGCAGGCCCTGGACGATCTGATCGTCAATCGGCGTGCGTTGCATTTTCGTCGCCTTGGCCACTGCGAGGTGCACCGCCAGGGGCAGGCCGGTAACTTTCGCCTGGGCCGCCGCGTACTCCTCGGGATGGGCGTTGGACCAATTGAAAGCGCGCTCGACGCGGGCAACGAAATCATCCAGTTGTGCGCGCTTGCCTTCGATGGCCTCGCTGGTTGCGGCAAGGTAGAGGTGGTTGCTCAGCAGCTCACTGCCGCTGACCAGTACTCGCGCGTCGCTTTGCGTGATGGAGATCGTGGTGTAAGGGTCCCAGGTTGCCCACGCATCGGCATCGCCACTGTCCAGCAGCAGACGCGACTCGCTGGGCAGCAGATTGATGAAGGTGACATCACTGGTTTTCAGCCCGGCCTCATGCAAGGCGCGGATCGCCAGGTAGTGGCCGATGGAGCCGCGGCCGGTGACGATGCGCTTGCCCTTGAGATCGGCAACGGTCTTGATCGGCGAGTCTTTCGGCACCAGCACCGCAGTGGTGAAGCGGCCCTGGGCGTGGGTGATGCTGACCACTTTCAAGGGTGCACCCGCCCCTAGAGCGAATACATAGGGCGCATCACCCAGCGCACCGATATCCACCGCGCCCGCATTCAGCGCCTCCCCCAGGGGTGCCGCTGCGGGAAACTCGGAAAACTGAATCTCGTAAGGCACGTCCTTGAGCTCGCCGGAAACCTGCAGCAGGGTTTTCAGCAGCGACTTCTGATTGGCGACCCGCAGCGGCGCCTGCTCGGCAGCCACTCCCTGACCTGCCAACACACTGAGCAGTGCGCCCAGCAGCAGGGTTTTAAACGGCAGGGTGGATTTGAAAAAAGGCAGCATTGAGGTGTTTCTCCATTGAGTTGATTGGTCGGTCAGATGCCCATCGTTCCTCACGCAGGGCATTGGCACGATGGTCATTCACCTGCTCAAATCACATAAAAGCCGTGTGTTCCGTCACGTCCCAGTTGCTCCACCAGGCCGAATTCCCAGTCCAGATACGCCTGCATGGCTTCGCGCGGTGCGTCGGTGCCTTCGTACGGGCGGCGATAGCGATCGATGCGTGGCGAGGCCAGTCGGCTTTCGCCGTGCTCCAGCGGCAGACCGGCCTTGATCCAGCTGGCGGTGCCGCCTTCGAGCAGGAACACCGGCTTGTCGGTCAACGCCTCAAGGTCGGCCACGGCAAAGCGCGCCAGACGGCTGCTGCCGCAGGTCAAGACATAGCGGTCAGCAGCCGGCAGCCTGCCCAGCGCCTGCTTGAGGTCGGCACGCAAGGTCCACCAGGCGCCGGGAATATGCTGTTTGACATAGTTGGCGCTGGCGGTGAAATCCAGCACCGCCACGTTTACCTGTGTCTGCCAGTGGGTGAGGGTTTCGACGCTGATCGCCTCCACCTGCGGCGGCCTCGGGAAGGGCGCGTCCCAGTCGCCCTGTTCGCTGAAGTCTGCTGCATCCAGGTCATCGATTACCGACACGTCCCAGCCCAATTGCGCCAGCCAGGAGGCCGACATGTTGGCGCGCACGCCGTCATCGTCCAGCAGCGCGATTCGCGCACCGCGTACGCTGGCGAAATGATCGGTTTCCTGCACCAACTGCCCACCCGGTGTAGAGCGCGCGCCGGGCAGGTGGCCTTTGGCAAACTCTTCCGGGGTGCGTACGTCGAACAGGTAAGTGGTGCGTGAAGCCTCGGCTTGCCAGCGTTGCAGATCAGCACGGCTGGCACGTTTGACGCTGGCGCGATCGGCCACCTTGCGGGCATCGGCACTGGCGGTTTCGCGGGTCTCTTCACTGACTGCCGCAAAACGCCGGTTCTGGCCATGGTCCAGCGTCTGGCCGGCCAGCAGCCAGCCAATGGTGCCATTGCGCAGTGCGTTGATCGGGTTGGGCAGGCCCGCGTTGACCAGCGACTGGGTGCCGATGATGCTGCGCGTGCGACCGGCACAATTGACGATGATTCGGGTAGCGGGATCGGGTGCCAGCTCACGTGCCCGCAGCACCAGTTCGGCGCCCGGCACGCTGATGCCACCGGGAATGCTCATGGTCTGGTATTCGTCATAGCGCCGGGCATCGAGCACTACCACGTCGGCATTGCTGTCGAGCAGGCGCTTGACCTCTTCCGCCGCCAGCGACGGGGTGGCTCGATGATGCTCCACCAGCTCGCCAAACGCCTTGCTCGGCACATTCACGTCGATGAACAGCTCGCCGCCAGCCGTGCGCCAGCCCTGCAGGCCGCCGTCGAGCAGTTTCACGTCGCTGTAGCCCAGTGTCTGCAGGCGTTGCAAAGCTACTTGTGCCAGGCCTTCGCCATCGTCGTACAGGGTCACGGCCGTGTCGCGTCGCGGAATGCGTGAGAAAACCTCCAGCTCCAGCTTCGACAACGGGATGTTTACGGCAAACAGTGGATGAGCCTGGGCAAAGGATGCCTCTTCGCGGACATCCACCAGGGCCAGCTCCTGACGGTCCAGCAAGGCCTGGCGAATATCGGCGAATGATCGGGTGGCAGGTGTGGTCATTGGGTCGGGCTCCCTGTTGGCTGATCCTGATGGGCAGTAGCGGCGGCGTTCGAATAGCCGGAGATGAACAGTTTTTCGGTGCCGTCGAGGTCATACACCGCACGCTTCACGGTGCCGATATCGGCGCCGTAGACGTGGATGCTGATCGACACCTGATCGTTGAAGGCGTTACTGACCTGATGGACATCGTTGCTGTGCGGTGACAGCGCCTCGACCTGGCCGGGTTGCAGGCGAATCGCCGGGCCGCTGGTTTCGAGGCGCCCTTGCGCGTTGCGAAGGTAGCCTTGGGAATCTTCCGCGCCGCGCAGCATGCCGATCAGCCCCCAGACGCGGTGGTCGTGAATCGGCGTGCGTTGCCCCGGCCCCCAGACGAAGCTGACTACCGAAAAGCGCTGCTGAGGATCGGCATGCAGCAGAAATTGCTGATAGCGGTTGGCGTCGGGTACGGCGAATTCTTCTGCCAGCCAGTCATCGTGGCTGACCAGTTGCGCCAGCAGCTTGCCGCCGCGGCGTAACAGGTCGCCTTCGTGCGGCTCGCTGCCGATCAGTTCGGTGAGGGCATCGATAAAGGCCCCGAGTCGTTCCGGGTGTCGGTTCTGAGTCATGTCCATTTCCAGATCACAGTCGGGGAATGGTTCGATATAAGCATAATATGGATATTTAATATGCTATTTTTTAATGATTAGGTTATAACGAAAACGTCTTTTACTTCTCTGCAGCAATCCGCGAAATCTACGCTCGGGCTATCCATGAGCGCCTGCTGGTACTATGCTTTTTGCCTATGTTTAATTTCTTTTTTATGTGCGGTCCGAATGAAAATTGATGATATCGATGCGTTCGTTGCAGTCATCCGCTGCCAGTCGATCAGCCACGCCGCTGAATCGCTGGATCTGACCCAGCCAGCCATTACGCGCCGGGTGCAGAATTTCGAGCAGGCCCTCGGGGTCGAGCTGTTCGACCGCAATACCAAGCCGCTCAAGCCGACTCCGATGGGCCTTCAGGTGTACCAGAAGTGCCTGGCAATCCTGCGCAAGATGGATTCGTTGCGCGAGCTGGTGGCCAGTGACACGCCGCCGAGCGGCCTGTTGCGTCTGGGCGTGCCGCAAACCATCGGTGACGTGGTGCTGCTCGATGCGCTCAAGCAATTGCGTGGGGAATTTCCGGATCTGCGTGCCCAGGTCAGCACCGGTTGGGGCAGCCATCTGATCGGCAAGATCGAAAACGGCGAGCTGGATGCGGCGGCGGCGCTGTTTCCGGCAGGCAAGATATTCCCGGACAACATCATCGGTCAGTCGATAGGCAAGATGGAGCTGGTGGTGGTCTGCGCCAAGGGCCTGGCCCCGAAAAAGCCCGGCAGGCTGGCGGACTGTTATGAACAGGGCTGGGTGCTTAATCCGGACGGCTGCGGCTTTCGTGCAGGTTTGCAGCGCACGCTGACCGATCAGGGTCTGAGCATGAAGGTCAATCTGGAGACTTTCGGCACCGAGTTGCAACTGGGGCTGGTGGCCGATGGCATGGGGCTTGGCCTGGTGCCCAGGCCCTTGCTGGAACGCAGTGCGCACCGCGAGCAGTTGGTGGCGCTGCCGCTCAAGGACTTCAAGCCGGTCATGGACTTGTGGCTGTTCTACCCGCGCTTTCTGGGTAACCTGCAGGCGCCGGTCGAAGCCTTCGGCGCACTGGTGGCCCGGTCGCTCAAGCCGGTCTCGGCAGCCGCCTGAAAACGGCATCGCGGGCAGGCGCTCTGGCGTCGAGCGTCAGGCCTGCCCGCAGGGCATGGGGTGAATCAGGCGACCTGTTCGCGCGCCTGCTGTTCGCGTTGCGCCACCAACGCGCGGGTCAGCGGGATCAGCTTCTTGCCATAGTCGATGGCGTCTTCCAATGGATCGAAGCCACGAATCAGGAACGTGGTAATCCCCAGATCGTAATAATCCAGCAGCGCTTCGGCGACCTGTTCCGGAGTGCCGACCAGCGAGGTCGAGTTGCCCTGTGCGCCAAGCAGGCCGGCGATGCCGGTCCACAGGCGCTTGTCCAGCCGCGACCCTTGTGCCGCGGCGTCCAGCAGGCGGCGTGATCCTTCATTCGGCGGTTCGCGTCGTACAAAGCCGTTGCGGTCTGCCAGTGCCCTGGCCTTTTCCAGAATACTGTCGGCGCGTGCCCAGGCCTGCTCCTCGGTCTCGGCCAGAATCGGACGTAATGACAGGCTGAAACGAATGGTCCGCCCATGTCTGGCAGCCTCGGCGCGGACCTTTTTCACCACCTCACGCACCTGTTCGTATGTCTCGCCCCACAACGCATAAACGTCGGCATGTTTGCCGGCCACGGCAATCGCCGCTGCCGAGGAACCACCAAAGTACAGGGGGATATGTGGCTGTTGCGGGGATTTGACCAGCGAGTGCGCGCCCTCGATCTGATAGTAGGTGCCGTCATGATCGAACGGCTTGTCGCTGGTCCATTCCTGACGCACTACGCTGAGGTACTCGTCGCTGCGTGCGTAGCGTTCGTCCTTGCCGATATGGCTGCCGTCGGCGCGCAGTTCCTTGTCGTCACCGCCGGTGATGATATGCACGGCAGTGCGCCCGCCATTGAACACGTCCAGCGTCGCGAACTGTCGTGCCGCCACAGTGGGGGCGATGAAGCCCGGGCGATGGGCGACCAGAAACTTCAGTTTGGTGGTGACGCTGGCGGCATGCGTTGCGACCAGCGTGCTGTCCGGGCTATTGGAATGGTAGGCGATCAGTGCACGATCAAAACCGGCATCTTCATGAGCCTTGGCCACGGTCTTCACGTAGTCGGGCTGGATGGTCGCGCCGCTGCGCGGGTGGATTTCAGAACCGGGTTGCGTGGCAATATAGCCAATGAATTCGATGCTCATGAAAACTCCTGCCAATGGTTGAGGTCCGTTCGACCTTGTCGAGAGGCACCATAAAGGCAAGGGGCAGACGCTGTGAAATTCGATTTCGGTCTAAGTTAATTATAAAAAATATGCATTATTAAGTTTTGTAGTGATCAAATATTTTAACTATTAGCTTAGGTCTAAATCGAATTTCACGCAGCGTTCTTATGCACATAGCATGGTCTTCATAATGCATCGGGTGCGTCTTGCCCGGTTTGTCCAGGAAGGATGTGCCCATGTCTGATACAACGCTCAACCTCGCAGAACCCGGTTTTCTGGTGGTCAACAAACCTGAACAGGGCCACGTCTCGCAACCGGGTCGCCCGAGCTGGCAAGTGCCTGGCTTTGTCTTGCGTCTGCTCAGCCCGCTGGCGCTGTTGCTGCTCTGGGAGCTGGCCTCTCAAACCGGCCTGCTGCCAGTCCGGGTGATTGCCGCGCCGTCGCAGATCGGCGGTACGCTCTGGTCGATGATCGTCTCGGGCGAACTGGCCCACCACTTGTGGGTTTCGTTGCAACGGGCACTGTCGGGCTTGAGCATCGGCGTCAGTATTGGCGTGGTGGCTGCACTGGTGACCGGGCTTTCCCGACGCGGCGAAATCGTTCTCGACTCGCCCATGCAGATGCTGCGCACCATTCCCTCGCTGGCACTGGTGCCACTGTTCATCCTCTGGTTCGGCATCGGCGAGTTCACCAAAGTGGCGCTGATCGTCATGGGCACCACCTTTCCGGTGTACCTGAATCTGTTTTCCGGCATCCGCAACATCGATCCGAAACTGATCGAGGCTGCCAACACGCTCGGGTTGAGCCGCCGCGAGTTGATCTGGCACGTCATCCTGCCCGGCTCGTTGCCTGCTTTTTTTGTCGGGCTGCGCTATTCCCTGGGTATTTCGTGGCTGGCCCTGGTCTTCGTCGAACAAATCAACACCACCGCTGGCATCGGTTATCTGGCCAGCGATGCGCGGGACTTCATGCGCACTGATGTAATCGTTATCTGCCTGTTGATCTACAGCGTCCTTGGCCTGGTGATCGACGCCATCATTCGCACGCTGGAGCGTTATGCGCTGGCCTGGCGCCCGACCTTCGTGAGGCATTGAAACATGGCCACTTCTGATCTGCGCAATACTCCCGCTGTCGCCTCCGAGGCGAGTCAGGCGCCTGTAAAACTGCGTAACGTGGTGCGCCAGTTTGGTCGGCAACGGGTCATCGACGGACTGAATCTGGATATTGCTCCAGGCGAATTTGTCGCCTTGCTTGGCGCCAGTGGCTCCGGCAAGACCACCTTGCTGCGCACCCTGGCCGGGCTTGACGAGATCGACAGCGGCCAACTGCGTGTGCCGGTGGCGCGGGCGGCGGTGTTTCAGGAGCCGCGCCTGATGCCGTGGAAAAACGCCTGGAAAAACGTGGTTCTCGGCCTGCGCATCAACGATGCCAGGGCTCGTGCCGAAGCAGCGTTGACCGAGGTTGGCCTGGCGCATCGGCTGAATGCCTTTCCGGTCACCTTGTCCGGTGGCGAAGCGCAGCGAGTGGCACTGGCGCGGGGACTGGTGCGTGAGCCAAAACTGTTGCTGCTCGACGAGCCTTTTGCCGCACTCGATGCCTTGACGCGCATTCGCATGCATCAACTGATCATCGACCTGTGGCGCAAGCACACCCCGGCGGTATTGCTGGTGACACACGATGTCGATGAGGCGATCCTGCTCGCTGACCGGGTCATCGTGCTGGCCGACGGCAAGATTGCCGACGACATCCGCGTCGACCTGCCGCGCCAGCGCGACAGCGGGCAGCCAGGGTTTCAACTGATTCGCAGCCGCTTGTTGGGCTTGCTCGGCGTCAAGGTACACGCGGCTGCCGATACCGCACCGCAAGCGCCGGAACAGGATGTCACCCTCAGTGCACTGCGCCGCTTCGCCAACGCTCGTTGATTCGGCGCACGCTGCGTATCATGGTCGTCTGAATTTCCGAAGGGGACGCCCATGTCTGCCGAAAAGCCTGAAGTCATCATCACCTATTGCATTCAATGCCAGTGGCTGTTGCGCGCTGCCTGGCTGGCCCAGGAACTGCTGAGCACGTTCAGCGATGACCTGGGCAAAGTTTCGCTGCAGCCTGGCACCGGCGGCGTGTTCCGCATTACCTGTGACGGTATACAACTCTGGGAGCGCAAGGCCGACGGCGGCTTTCCAGAAGCCAAAGTGCTCAAGCAGCGGCTGCGCGATCAGATCGACCCGGCCCGCGATCTGGGCCATAACGACCGCCATACTCCGCCAGGTCCTCAGTAATACAGGGCAACTGTCACGACATCGCCACGCACGTGTCACATTCGGTTAACCGGCATGCTCCACTCTTCTGGAAACCCTGCCGGAGGTCGTCACATGACCAGTGCTCAGCTCGCCACACCCAGCCGCAAACAGCGCGTGCGCACCTTGTGGATTTCCGACGTTCATCTGGGCACGCGTGATTGCCAGGCCGAGCACCTCTCTGCGTTTCTCAAACGCTATCAGGCTGACAAGGTGTACCTGGTCGGCGACATCATCGATGGCTGGAAACTGCGCGGCGGCATGTACTGGCCACAAGCGCACACCAACGTGATTCGCCGCTTGCTGACCATGAGCAAGCGCGGCACCGAAGTCATTTACGTCACCGGCAATCACGACGAATTCCTGCGCCGTTACTCCAAGCTGGTGCTGGGCAACATTCATCTGGTCGACGAAGTCGAACACGTGACGGCCGATGGGCGTCGTTTTCTGGTCATTCACGGCGACCAGTTCGACGTGATCACCCGTTACCACCGCTGGCTGGCCTTTCTGGGTGACTCGGCCTATGAATTCACCCTGACCCTCAATCGCTGGCTCAACCACTGGCGCGCCAAATACGGTTATGGCTACTGGTCGCTGTCTGCGTACCTCAAGCACAAGGTCAAGAGTGCGGTGAATTTCATCAGCGATTTCGAGGAAGCCATCGCCCATGAGTGCGTGAAGCGCGGGCTGGACGGAGTGGTCTGCGGGCACATCCACCATGCGGAAATTCGCCAGGTGGGGGGTGTGGAATACCTCAACTGCGGCGACTGGGTCGAATCCTGTACCGCCCTGATCGAACACCTGGACGGCAACATCGAACTGTTCCGCCTGGCGGATGCGCATTTGAAGGCGCAACAGGTTGCCGTCGAGGAACCCGCCAGCGAAACGCTTGCCTGAAGCAACCGGCCTAGAACGGCACCTTGCCCAAGAGCATGTCGCGGTACATCACGAAGTCGCCGAGCAGACTGTAAAACGGATGCTTGAACGTGGCCGGACGGTTCTTCTCAAAAAAGAAATGCCCGGCCCAGGCGAAGCCGTAACCCGCGACCGGCAACAGCCATAACAACCCCCACCGGCCGCTGCCCACACCAAACGCCAGCAGAAAAATCACCAGCGACGTACCGACAAAATGCAGACGTCGGCTGGTAGCGCTGCTGTGCTCGGCCAGATAGAAAGGATAGAACTCGGCGAAGCTCGAAAAACGCCTGATGGTATCCACTGTGCTCGTCCTCGTGTGGTTTCCTGTTGTTATACACAAATTTAGCCGACTGTCTTGCCGATGTGGAGCTTTCGAGTCGCGCTCATGTTTACGACTATCGTGCCAATGCTCCGCGTTGGCACGCAGTTCGTGACGTTCCGCGTTACAAATCCAAGATGCGAAACACCGTCATGCCTTACCCGCAGCCGCTGCCAGCGAAGCGCTTTTCGACCACGATGGTACTGACGACGAAGAGTGCGACGTAAGTGACGGCTGAGTCCTGGCGCT
>NZ_FNJH01000003.1:322470-572598 GCF_900103225.1 Pseudomonas congelans
ACGAAGTCGGGCCGGAAACGGAGCTGCGGGCTTTGCCTACTTTGGCCCCATCAAAGTAGGTCGCCGAGGGGCGAAAAGGTGACCTGAGCCGAACCCAAATCCACCTGACAAAGAAAAACCGTTGTGTGACGCAGAGCGTCACGATCTGCATTCCCACGCGGAGCGTGGGGACGATAAAAATCTCCGTTTTCCGGACTCTTCAAGACTTGTGTACGACGATGAGTGCTGCCAGACCTCAATGCCGCCAGAATGCCGGTACACACAGCACCAGCACAGTAATGATTTCCAGACGACCCAGCAGCATGCCGCCGGACAGAATCCATTTGGCCGCATCCGGCAAGGTAGAGAAATTGCCCGCTGGCCCGATGACCTCACCCAACCCTGGCCCTACACCCGATACTGTACTGGCAGCGCCAGTCAGTGCGGTCATCCAGTCCAGCCCGAGCAGCGACAGCATCAGCGCGATCAGACAGATAGTGATCGTGAAGAAAAACGAAAAAGTCAGGATCGAGCGCACGATTTCGTCGTCCAGCCGATGGCCGTTGTATTTCTGCTTCATCACCGCGCGCGGATGGATCAGTTGATTGAGGTTGGTCTTGAGGAGAATGTAGGCCACCTGAAAGCGGAAGATCTTCACCCCGCCCGCGGTCGAGCCGGAACAACCGCCGATAAAGCCCAGATAAAAGAACAGCATCAGCGAGAAATTGCCCCACAGGCTGTAGTCACCCAGTGCAAAACCCGTCGTCGTCACCACCGAGGTCACGTTCAGCGCGACATGGCGCAGCGCCTCGGTCCACGGCAGGTCAGTGGTATTGGCGTACCAGACGGTCATTACCAGCCAGGTGATCAACAGCAGCCCGATCAGCCCCTGAACCTGTTCATCCTTGAGCAACGCCTTGCGGTTGCCGCGCAGCGTCGCGACATACAGGGTAAAGGGCAGGCTGCCGAGGATCATCACCACAATCGCCACCCAATGCACCGCCGGTTGCGGCCATTTGGCCAGCGACTGGTCGGAGGTGGAGAAGCCGCCGGTGGAAATCGCCGACATCGCGTGATTGATCGCGTCGAACAGACTCATGCCCGCCGCCCAGAAGGCCAGGCTGCCCAGCGCGGTAAAGCCCACATAGGCGAGCACGATGAACTTGGCCACCATGTGCGAGCGGGGCATGACCTTTTCCGAGCGGTCCGAGGACTCGGTCTGAAACAGGCGCATGCCGCCGATGCGCAGCAAGGGCAGAATCGCCACGGCCATACCGATGAAGCCGATGCCGCCCAGCCAGTGCAGCATCGAACGCCAGATCAGAATGCCCGGAGACATGCTGTCCAGGTGGCTGAGTACTGTCGAGCCGGTGGCCGTGATGCCGGACATGCTCTCGAAGAACGAGTCGGTGTAACTGATGTGCTGGGTAAGCAGAAAGGGCAGGGCGGCGAAAATGCACACCACAATCCAGCTGGAGACGGTCAGCATGTACATGTCCCGCGGGCGCAACTGAACGTTGTCGGGACGTCCGGGCACCACCAGCGCCAGGCCGGCGATGAAGGTGATTGCGCTGGCCCAGAGAAACTCGCGCAGGTCCTCGAAACGGTCGTAGATGACCAGCGTGGCCATGGGCACGATCATGGCGACAGCCAGGGTGATCAGGAAGATGCCGATAATGAAACCGATGATACGCAAGGTCGGCAACGACATGACAGGCTCTGGCTGGTGTGAGGAAAGGCGCCATTCTACCTGCGCTTGAGGGCATGTAAACCGGCGCGGCCGAGGACCTGCTTCAAGCGCAGAGGTAACGAATTGTGCGTCGCGCTCGTTATTGACGCTAAACAGGCTCTAGAATGCTCGATCACTTTTTAAGGAGACAGTCCATGCAGGCGCTCGACGTTTTGCTCAATCGTGTATCGGTTCCACGACTGGTCGACCCGGCCCCGGACGCTGCGCAGCGGGAAATCCTGTTCGGTGCCGCACTGCGCGCGCCGGATCATGGACAGCTCAAGCCATATCGTTTTCTGACTGTCGAAGGCGCTGCCCGTGATCGTATGGGCGAGATGCTGGCGCAGGCGCTGCAGGGGAGTGGCGCTGAAGTGACCCCGCAGGCGTTGGAAAAGGCCCGTCTTGGCCCATTGCGCGCGCCCTTGGTAGTGGTCGTGATCGCGCGCCTGCAGGACCACTTCAAAGTCCCCCGTTCAGAACAGCGGATCACTGCCGGATGCGCCGCTCATGGTGTGTTGCTGGCAGCGTATGCACTGGGTATCGGTGCCGTCTGGAGGACCGGTGAGCTGTCCTATGCTCCGCAGGTGGCCAAGGGCTTCGGCCTTGAAGCCGACGAAGAAGTGCTCGGTTTTCTATACCTGGGCACCCCCCTGAACCCGCCGCGCGAAGCGCCGAAAGTCGAGGTGGGCGGGTTTGTCAGCGAGTGGCAGGGCTGATCATACCGACGATGAACTGAGCGGCTCTCTGGGCAGATCCAGCGTGGCGATAAAACCGCCTTCCGGATGATTGCCCAGCATAAGGTTGCCGCCATGTCGCTCCGCTGCGCGTTTGGCGATCGCCAGCCCCAGGCCGTGACCCGGCGTGGTCTGGCCGGGAGCGCGGTAAAACGGCTCGCCCAGTTGCGTCAGATGTTCGTCGGCAACGCCCGGGCCGTGATCACGGACGCTCAGACGAATGTGATTGTCGACCTGAATTGCCTGCAGATCGATGCGCTGCCCGGCGGGATTGAAGCGCAGCGCATTGCGCAGCAGGTTGTCCAGCGCCCGCTCGATCATGTCCGGCCAGCCTTTGAGATGCAGGTTGTCCTGCACCTCGACATGAATATTCTGATCGATACCGTCCAGTTGTGTGTCGTTCTTCAGACGCTGCAGCAGCGCTTCGAGGTCGATGGGCTCAGGGCCACGAAGCTCGGCGTCGAGGCGTGCCAGGGCCAGAATCTCACTGATCAGCGCCTCCAGTCGGTCACATTCACGGCCCAGTCGTGGCCAGAGCTTTTCACGCTCGGCAGGCTCCGCACGTTCAGCCAGCGCCAGGGCGATACGCAATCGGGCCAGCGGTGAGCGCAGTTCATGAGACACATCGCGCAGTAACTGGCGCTGACTGCCAATCAGGCTTTGCAGGCGCGCACCCATGCGGTTGAAGTCCTTGGCCAGCACGCCGAATTCGTCACGCCGGTTGGCCAGTTGTCCGAGGCTGTGTTGTTGATAGCTGGTTTGCCCCAGATCGTGCACCGCCCCGCGCAGGCGACTCAGCGGTCGGGTAATCGACAGCGTCACGAACAGGCTGAACAGGGTCAGAACCACCAGTGCAATGCCCAGCGCGCTCAATGGCCACATCAGACTCTGACGGTGCCACTCGTCGAGCTCCGGGTGCGGAACGCGGTAGATGAACAGGTAGGTTTCGCCGGTCTTCGGGCTGCTGTACTCGGTGGCCAGTCGGCGCCAGGGCAGTTTGCGCCCCTGCTCGTCGCCTTCCCGCTGCCGTGCTTCCAGGGCTGCGGCGCGCGGCGGGAAGGTGCCGCGGACCATGGGCTCGCCGCTGTCGCTGAGCACCTGTGTGTCGATACGATTGCGTCGTTTGATGTCCTGAAGAAATTCCTGAGCGTTATCTGCGCCCTTGTCCTCGAAGCGTTGCGTCCACTGTTCGGGCAACGAGTTGAGCACCGGGTGACGGCTGAGGATCCATGCATCCTGATTGAGCATATGCCCCATGAGCACCGACAGGCCGCCTACCAGAGCGATGGCCAGCCAGAAGCTGGCCAGGATTCGCCAGAACAATGAACGCACGGGATTTCCTCGGTCTCAGTAAAAAAGCCCGGCATGCGCGCGCATGCCGGGTTGTGTTCAACTCATCGGGCCGCGAGGCCTGATGGTTACAGCGTCTTTGCTGCTTTTGCCGCTTTCCAGGCCTTGAACTCGGCCCATTCGGCGCGACGTGCGTCTTCTTTCTTCTTGATTTCGTCAAACAGCTTCTGCTGGTCAGGCCTCAGCAGTGCACGAACTTCGCTGTCGGTCTTGGAGCGTTTGGCTTCGATTTCGTCGTGCATTGCCTTCTGGTCGGCAGCAGGCATTTTTTCCAGGTAGCTTTGGGTGATTTCGCGACGCTCATGCTTTTGCTCGCGCATCAAACGTTCGATCTGCTGACGCTGTTCACGTGTCAGGTCCAGCTCACCCATCGGTCCCATCGGGCCAGGGCCGCGATCCATTCGTGGGCCTGGGCCGCGGTCATCGCGATCCATGTGCATGGCAGGTCCGTCAGCATCCGGGCCACCGGCAGGTGGCGGAGGTGGTGCGGCCATGGCAATGGTCGGCAGGGCAGTGGCAAACATCAAAGCGATCAGGGTCTTGCGCATTGTGTATCTCCTTGTCTCTAGTGCGGCTCGATGCCGATGAGCCCAGTTTAGGGAGATCAAGGTCAAGCGCGGTCAGCGCTTGGTAAAGCTTGTGTAAGGAGACCGTTGCAAGTTTTCAGCTTGCGGCTACACGCCAGAAGCGCGGTGCTTTCAACTTGCCGCGTGAAGCTTGCCACGTGAAGCGGCTCAAAGCGCGTAGTAATAGCCGCGGCTGCGCAGGGCGACGATGCGCGGGCGGCCGTCGGAGTGCGGGCCGATTTTCTTGCGCAGGTTGCTGACGTGCATGTCCAGACTGCGGTCGTACAGGGTCAGTTTGCGGCCCAGCGCCAACTGTGCCAGTTCCTGCTTGTCCAGCGGTTCGCCGGGCTGGCGCATCAATGCTTCCAGCAAGCGGCTTTCGGACACGGTGAGGGTCAGCTCCTTTTCGTCGACACTGACCACGCCGCGCATCGGGCTGAAGGTCAGGTCACCCAGTTCGAGCTGGCTGGACGAGGCTACCGGATGACTGCGGCGCAGTACGGCGCGCAGGCGGGCGGTGAGTTCGCGAGGGTCGCAGGGTTTTGCCAGGTAATCGTCAGCGCCCAGTTCAAGGCCCAGAATGCGGTCCAGCGGCTCGCCGCGTGCCGAGAGCATCACCACCGGCAGGTCAGGGTGGTCTGCGCGTAATTGCTTGAGCAGCTCAAGACCGCTGCCATCGGGCAGCATCACGTCCAGCACCACGGCAGCGGGGGCGGCGTCGGCCAATGCCTGACGCGCGCTGGTCCCGTCGTGACAGGCGCGCACCTGAAAGCCTTCCTGGCTCAGCCAACTGCTCAGCAGTTCGCACAGCTCCTGATCATCATCAATTAGTAACAGCTCGCTCATGACTCACTCAATTTAGCCACTGCCGACGTTGCCTACGCCAACCGCTGACCAATATACCGCACAGAAGGGCGAACATCGCAACGCCACCGCCTGCGATGAACCATTGTTGCTGCTCGGTCAGCAGACGCGGGGGCGCTGCGGACAGTGCTTCTTTGAGCTGCAACTTGAGCTTTTGGTTCTCCTGACGCAAACGTGTCAGCAAGGCGTTGTTGCGTTCCGGATCGGCGTTCTGCAACTGCCGGGTCAATTCTTCGCGCTGCTGCTCGCTGTCCTTGAGGCGCAACTGAAGGTCGGCAATCTGGCTGGCGGCACCGGGCTGATGCAAAGGCTGCACCGCGCCACCCTCACTGACAGTCTCGGCGTTTACCTGCACACCCGCTGCCATCAATATCGCCAACAGACACCACGTCGCTGAACGCATCTGAACTCCCTTTTACCGAGCCGTGTAAATTCGCACATTGAGCGGGTTATCGGCAGGCAGGCGGGAATGATGAATGAAGGGCGAGGCGGCGGCGCGGCCCTGCTTCGCTGAAAGCAGGGCCTGCAGTTGCTATAAAGGGGAGGGGATCACGGCAGGACTTGCTTGAACGGCTTGACCACGACGTTGGCGTAGACACCTGCGGCAACGAACGGATCGGCTTCGGCCCAGGCCTTGGCGGCGCTCTGCGATTCGAACTCGGCAACGATCAGGCTACCGCTGAAACCGGCAGCGCCCGGGTCGTTGCTGTCGACTGCCGGGTGTGGGCCGGCCAGCACCAGTCGGCCCTCATCCTTGAGCGCGTTGAGGCGCTCCAGATGTGCCGGACGAACGCTGAGGCGTTTTTCCAGCGAGTTTTCGACGTCGGTGGCAATGATTGCGTAGAGCATGTCAGTCCTCGGATTTGGTCGTATTGGGAGCGGAGTCGTGCAGGTGGCGCGACAGATAGATACCCTGGCCGACCAGGAAGACCAGGGTCATGCCCAGGCTGCCGAATACTTTGAAGTCGACCCAGAATTCCTGATAAGTGAAGGCCACATACAGGTTGGCCGCGCCACAGAACAGGAAGAATATGATCCAGGCGATGTTGAGCCGGGTCCAGATCGCCGCCGGCAGGGTCAATGCATGGCCCATGATGCGCTGGATAAGCGGACGGTCGCCGATGAAATGACTGCCGGCGAAGGCGACGGCAAACAGCCAGTTGACCACCGGGGCTTTCCATTTCAGGAAGGTTTCGCTGTGGAAGGCCAGAGTCAGGCTGCCGAACACCAGGCACGCTACCAGCGTGAGCCACTGGCTTTTTTCCAGCTTGCGCTGTTTGACGTAGAGAATGCCGTAGACCACCACCGAACTGATGATCAGCATCGCCGTTGCACTGAAAATGCCGCCTACCATATAGGTATTGCCGAGGATATCCACGGCACGCGGCTCGGTTTTGTAAACGATGAAGAACAGCAGCAGCGGGATGAAGTCGATGAATTGTTTCACAATGGCAGCCAGAAGCAGGATGTGGCGGCATAATAACAAACATCAATGAACACGAAAGCATCACTATGAATGTAGACCTGCACTGCCACAGCACCGCTTCCGACGGGGCACTCTCGCCCACGGCACTGGTTGCGCGTGCTCATGAAAACGGCGTGCGCGTCCTTTCGCTGACCGACCACGACACCCTTGAAGGGCTTGAAGAAGCCCGTACGGCGGCGCATTCATTGGGTATGCAACTGGTCAACGGGGTGGAGCTGTCCTGCACCTGGGGCGGCGCGACCATTCATATTCTGGGTTACGGATTCGATACCCAGGCCCCGGCGCTGACCGAAGCCGTCAGTCGTTTGCATGAGGGACGCTGGCTGCGTGCGGAAGAAATCAGCCGCAAATTGGCGATCAAAGGTATGCCTGGCGCGCTGGAAGGCGCTCGCGCGATTCAGCAGGAGCTGGGTGACAGCGGTAATGCGCCTGCACGTCCGCACTTTGCCGACTTCATGGTGCGCTCGGGTTTCGTCAAGGACCGCGCCGAGGCATTTCGCAAATGGCTGGGGGCGGGCAAACTGGGCGATGTGAAGCAGCACTGGCCGACGTTGGAAGACACGGTTGCCACCCTGCGGGCGTCGGGTGCATGGGTCAGCCTCGCGCATCCTTCACATTATGACTTTACCCGCAGTAAACGGCGTAAACTGGTCGGCGATTTCGTCCAGGCCGGCGGGCACGCCATAGAAGTGGTCAATGGCATGCAGCCTGCCGATCAGGTCGGCACCCTGGCCATCCTTGCACGCGAGTTCGGACTGCTGGTCTCTGCCGGCAGCGACTTCCACGGTCCTGGCACCTGGGGCGAGATCGGCACTTATCGTCCCGTGCCTGAAGATCTACCGCCTTTGTGGTGCAGATTCAAACATGAACAGCCTACTGCCGCCGTCTGAACAGGAAGTAATCGTGAGTCAATTTTTCCAGGTCCATCCGGAAAACCCGCAGCCGCGCCTGATCAAGCAGGCCGCTGAAATCATCAAGGCCGGCGGGCTGGTGGTGTACCCGACAGATTCGTCCTATGCACTGGGTTGCCAGATCGGCGACAAGAGCGCCATCGAGCGTATCCGCCGCCTGCGTCAGCTGGACGACAAGCACAACTTCACCCTGATGTGTTGCGACCTGTCGCAACTGGGGCTGTTTGCCAAGGTCGATACCGGCGCGTTCCGTGCTCTGAAGGCACACACGCCAGGTCCGTACACCTTCATTCTCAACGCCACCCGCGAGGTGCCGCGTCTGGTGCTGCACCCCAAGCGTCGTACCATCGGCCTGCGTGTGCCGAGCCATCCCATCGCCCAGGCCCTGCTGGAGCAACTGGGTGAGCCGCTGATGAGTGTCAGCCTGATCATGCCGGGTGACACTGTGCCGCTCAGCGACCCCTATGAGATGCGTCAGGTTCTCGAGCATCAGGTCGACCTGATCATCGATGGCGGGATCGGCGGTATTTCGGCGTCCACGGTCATTAATCTGGCCGAGGGTGAACCCCAGATCGTTCGGGTTGGCTGCGGTGATCCGACGCCGTTCGGTGAACGCGCCTGATGACAGCCGTCGAGGCAGTGGACAGCCAGGCCGACGCCCAGCAGGAACTGCCGTTCGCACTGGTCTACGGGCGTGCGGTCACGCAGATGCCGCTGGACCTCTACATCCCGCCCGATGCGCTGGAGGTTTTTCTCGAAGCGTTCGAAGGGCCGCTCGACCTGCTGCTTTATCTGATCCGCAAACAGAACATCGACATCCTCGATATTCCCGTGGCCGAGATCACCAAGCAGTACATGGGCTACGTCGAGCTGATGAAAACCGTGCGCCTGGAGCTGGCTGCCGAGTATCTGGTCATGGCCGCCATGCTGGCCGAGATCAAATCGCGCATGCTGTTGCCGCGTTCGGCGGAAGTCGAAGAGGAAGAGGGCGATCCGCGCGCCGAGCTGATTCGCCGCTTGCAGGAATACGAGCGCTTCAAGGCCGCCGCCGAAGGCATCGATGGCCTGAGCCGGGTCGGCCGCGACGTCATCGTGCCGAAACTGGACGCTCCCGAAGCCCGTGCACGCAAGTTGCTGCCGGATGTCAGCCTTGAAGAAGTGCTGATGTCGATGGCCGAGGTGCTGCACCGCGGCGACATGTTCGAAAGCCACCAGGTCAGCCGCGAGGCACTGTCCACCCGCGAGCGTATGAGCGATGTACTGGAACGTCTCAAGGGCGGCGGTTTTGTGCCGTTCGCCGAGCTGTTTACCGCCGAAGAAGGGCGTCTGGGTGTGGTCGTGACGTTTATGGCGGTGCTTGAGCTGGTCAAGGAATCACTTGTCGAGCTGGTCCAAAACGAGCCCTTTGCGGCGATCCATGTCCGGGCGCGAGCCGAGTAGAGCTAAAACACATTCATGAACCTCAACGAACCTCGCGAACTGGCCCCGCTGCTTGAAGCATTTCTGCTGGCCTCCGGAAAACCGCAGACGCTGGAGCGCCTGTATGAGTTGTTCGAGGAGGGCGAGCGGCCTGAGCCTCCGGTGTTCAAAAAGGCACTTGAGGTGCTGCGCAAGTCTTGTGAGGGTCGCGCCTTCGAGCTCAAGGAAGTGGCGTCGGGTTATCGCCTGCAGATTCGTGACCGCTTTTCGCCGTGGGTCGGGCGCTTGTGGGAAGAGCGCCCGCAGCGTTACTCCCGGGCCATGCTGGAAACCCTCGCGCTGATCGCCTACCGCCAGCCGATCACGCGGGGCGAGATCGAAGATGTGCGCGGTGTGGCGGTCAACAGCCACATCGTCAAGACCCTGCTCGAGCGCGAGTGGATTCGCGTGGTGGGCTATCGCGATGTACCCGGCAAACCGGCCATGTTCGCGACCACCAAAGGTTTTCTCGACCACTTCAACCTCAAAAGCCTCGACGAACTGCCGCCGCTGGCCGACCTGCGCGAGATGGAAACCGAGCCGGTGCTGGATTTCGAAGAAGCGCCGGTGCCTGCGCACCTGCAAGCCCTGGCCGACGCCAGCCTCGACCCGGACGCAGAGCCCGAAGCCCCGCGTGACGAAACCAGCTTCCGCAGTCTGCTGGTGGAACTGGACTCGATGGAGCAGGGCCTCAAGACCGATTTCGACGACCTGTTGCGTACGGAGCCGGAGCCTGAAGACGGCAAAGGCGACGATGAGGTCTGATTGATTATCGCTCCCACGCTCTGCGTGGTAGCGCTTTTCTCGACGCTCTGCGTCCTCTTGACGACGCAGAGCGTCGAGAACTGCATTCCCACGCTGAAGCGTGCGGAACGACAATCCGAACTGTCGTGCCAACGCTCCGCGCACTTTGGTCGAATTCATACGTCAGCCCAGGGTCACATCTGTTACCACTCGCCATGAGATTCGCTGCCCATGAGTTCGACCAAGAACCCTTGCATCAGCCTGTGCAAGTTCGATGATGACATTTGTCTGGGATGCGGCCGCAGCAAGCGCGAAATCAAGGCCTGGAAGAAACTCGACAAGGACGACAAGCGTACGGTGCTTGAGGAGTCTGCCAAGCGGCTGGCGAAGCTCAAGACCGCCGGTCGCAAAAAGAAGAAGTGATCCGGGTATTTGCCGTTGACGCCGGATGCGCAAACCGGCGCAGGGGCGTATGATGGCCGACCCTCGGCGATCAAGTGTCGCCCGGGCTTTCAAGTATTTCGCCTTGCCGCTATCCACAGCGCGCCGGGCACAGGTCTTGCCGGTTCTCGGCCAGCCCTGATTCGACACACCGGGAGGTGCCCAGATGAGTGAAAAAGACAAGCAGGACAGCCAGGAAATCGGACCCGCAGGCGAAAAGCTGCAGAAGGTTCTGGCGCGCATTGGTGTGGGTTCACGCCGTGACGTAGAAGCCTGGATTACCCAAGGCCGTATCAAGGTCAACGGCAAGGACGCGACCCTTGGTCAACGCGTCGACCTGCATGACGCCATCAGTGTCGATGGTCGCGTCATCAAGCGCGAAGAAGCGGCCGAAACGGTCCGTCGCGTGATCATGTACAACAAGCCCGATGGCGAAATCTGCACTCGTGACGACCCTGAAGGCCGTCCGACCGTGTTCGATCGTCTGCCGCGCCCGAAAGAAGGCCGCTGGATCAACATCGGTCGTCTCGACATCAACACCACCGGCCTGCTGATGTTCACCACCGACGGTGAACTCGCCAACCGCCTGATGCACCCGTCGTTTGAAATGGACCGTGAATACGCGGTTCGCGTGCGTGGCGAAGTCGATGACGACATGCTGCTGCGCCTCAAGAACGGTGTGATTCTCGAAGACGGTCCTGCGCGCTTCACCGATATCCAGCAGGCGCCGGGCGGCGAAGGTTTCAACCACTGGTATCACTGCGTGGTGATGGAAGGCCGTAACCGCGAAGTGCGTCGTCTCTGGGAATCCCAGGGGCTGGTGGTCAGCCGCCTGAAGCGCGTGCGTTATGGGCCGGTGTTCCTCAACTCCGACTTGCCGATGGGCCGCTGGCGCGAAATGAGCCAGTACGAAGTCGACATTCTGGCCGCCGAAGTCGGTCTGCAACCTGTGGCCCAGCCGCAGATGAATGCCAAGACCAAGGACAAGATGGAGCGTCTGCAGCGTCAATCGTCCCGTCCGTTGGGCAAGGGCGAGCGCGTTGTCCGTACACTCCGTCCTGCCGCTGGTGCTCCAGCGACCGGCGGCGAGCGCGCACCGCGTCAGCCGCAGATCACCGGTAGCGAGCGTGATCGTCCGCGCGGTGGCGATTCGACTCAGCGTCCTTCGCCGCGCAAGGATTCGGGCAAGCCCGGTTCACGCGCGCCGCGTCCGGCCGACAACAGCCGTGGCACACCGGTTGCCGAGCGTCCTAGCGACATGAACAAGCGTCCGGCCAAGCCGGGCCCCAAGCGTGTCGGCATCAAGCTGGTCAACGATGATGCGCCTTCAGGCAAGCGTCGTGGTCCACCGGCAGGTTCAGGTCAGCGTCCGGGCTTCGGTCGTCGCAAGCCTGAGTGATTGAGCGGTGTGAATGAATGGCAACGCCAGCCCACAGGGCTGGCGTTGTCGTTTTCGGCGATCTGAAAAGCGCTGTCACACTGCCGTTGCGCATCGACCTTCCTGTTTTAAACCTCAGCCGGGATGCACGTGTACAATGCTGCGCTTTTTTCTGTGAAACAGTGCTGTTCAACGCTCCGGGCCATCCGCCTTGGGCGCTGCAATTCTGTTGTGCCACGAGCGCAGCAGGTTCTATTCCGTCACAGAACAAGATCGATCAGGTGGCTATTGAATGAGTGAAACAACCTCACCCTCGGGCGAACTGAAACGTGGCCTGAAGAATCGACACATCCAGCTGATCGCCCTGGGCGGTGCCATCGGGACGGGCCTGTTTCTCGGTTCGGCGGGCGTGCTGAAATCAGCCGGGCCGTCGATGATTCTCGGTTACGCCATCTGTGGCTTCATCGCCTTCATGATCATGCGCCAGTTGGGCGAGATGATTGTCGAAGAGCCGGTCGCCGGATCGTTCAGCCATTTCGCCCACAACTACTGGGGCGGTTTCGCCGGGTTCCTGTCGGGCTGGAATTGCTGGCTGCTGTACATCCTGGTCGGCATGTCCGAACTGACCGCCGTCGGCAAATACATCCATTACTGGTTGCCGGACATCCCTGGCTGGGTATCTGCAGCGGCCTTCTTCGTGCTGATCAATGCCATCAACCTGACCAACGTCAAGGTGTTCGGCGAAACCGAGTTCTGGTTCGCGATCATCAAGGTGGTGGCGATCATCGGCATGATTGCGCTGGGCAGTTACATGCTGGTCAGTGGCAGCGGTGGCCCGCAGGCCTCGGTGAGCAACCTCTGGGAGCATGGCGGATTCTTTCCCAACGGTGTCAGCGGTTTGGTGATGGCGCTGGCAATCATCATGTTCTCGTTCGGCGGCCTGGAGATGCTCGGTTTCACCGCTGCCGAAGCCGAGCAGCCAAAAACCGTGATCCCCAAGGCGATCAACCAGGTCATCTACCGCATCCTGATTTTCTACATCGGCGCGCTGGTGGTGCTGTTGTCGCTGACACCCTGGGACAGCCTGCTGGCCAGTCTCAATGCGTCTGGCGATTCCTACAGCGGCAGTCCGTTCGTCCAGGTGTTCTCGATGCTCGGCAGCGACACGGCGGCGCACATCCTCAACTTCGTGGTGCTGACGGCCGCGCTGTCGGTCTACAACAGCGGCACTTACTGCAACAGCCGCATGCTGGTGGGCATGGCCGAGCAGGGCGATGCACCCAGGGCGCTGGCCCAGGTCGACAAACGCGGCGTGCCGGTCAAGGCGATCTTCGCCTCTGCCGCGGTGACACTGGTCGCCGTCCTGCTCAATTATTTCGTGCCGCAGCAGGCGCTGGAACTGTTGATGTCGCTGGTGGTGGCCACACTGGTGATCAACTGGGCGATGATCAGCTACTCGCACCTGAAATTCCGCCAGCATATGAACCGGACCGCACAGGTGCCGCTGTTCAAGGCGCTGTGGTATCCCTATGGCAACTATGTGTGCCTGGCCTTTGTGGTGTTTATTCTCGGCATCATGCTGATGATTCCCGGCATCCGCATATCGGTCTACGCGATACCGGTGTGGCTGGCGGTGATGTGGGTCTGTTACCGGGCCAAAAACAGGCATAGCGTTGTCCTATCTGTACAGTCTGGCAAATAGCCTTGCCCGTTTCCGAGAAGAAGAGACCCCGATGCTGGTGATTTCCAACAACGTTCATCTGCCGGATGCAGAGATCGAATTGACCGCTATCCGTGCCCAGGGCGCGGGTGGGCAGAACGTCAACAAGGTCTCCAGCGCCGTGCATTTGCGTTTCGACATCAACGCCTCGTCGCTGCCGCCGTTTTACAAGGAACGGCTGCTGGCGTTGAGTGACAGCCGGATTACCAGCGACGGCGTGATCGTGCTCAAGGCTCAGCAGTATCGGACCCAGGAGCAGAACCGTGCCGATGCGTTGCTGCGCCTGAGTGAGCTGATCGTCAACGCGGCCAAGGTCGAAAAGAAACGCCGCCCGACACGCCCGACCCTCGGCTCCAAGACCCGACGTCTGGAATCCAAGAGCAAGCGCGGCTCGATCAAGGCCGGACGCGGGAAGGTGGATTTCTGAGCGTAAGTTAAGACTATCGTTCCTCACGCTTGAGCGTGGGAACGATGACCTGCGGAGCGTCGTACGATAGTTGAGGTTATCGTTCCTCACGCTCCAGCGTGGGAATGCCTTGGGTGACGCTATGCGTCACAAATCCGCGCCGCACCGCACACCCGAGATCGGACGCAGAGCGTCCAGAGCGGCGTTCCCACGCTGGAGCGTGGTGGGCATCACTGGCGCAGCACCTGCGCCTGCTTGTACAGGTAGACGCTCAGTCCCAGCCCGGTGAGTGACGCCAGTGCCGCGAACAGGAAGATCGAGACGAAGCCGAAGCCGGCGGCAATCGCGCCTGCCAGTGGGCCGGTGATGCCCAGCGACAGGTCTATGAACAGCGAGTAGGCGCCCACTGCCGCACCTCGGCTTGACGCCGGGACCAGATTGACCGCTTCCACGCCCAGCGCCGGGAACACCAGTGAGAATCCGAAGCCGGTCAGCGCCGCGCCTGCCAGTGCCAGGTCAGGATTGGGCGCCAGCCACAGCAGTAAGAGCCCCAGGCTTTCCACCGACATACAGACAATCGCGACTCGAAAGCCGCCCAGGCGATTGATCAGGCTGCCGAACAGCAGGCGCGCGGCGATGAAACTGCCCCCGAACAGCGTCAGGCACAGTGCGGCATTCGGCCAGTGGTTGCTCGCGTAATACAGGGTGATGAACGTCGCGATAGTGCCGAAACCGATACCGCCCAACGCCAGGCCCATGCCATGCGGAAACACTCGCCCCAGCACATGCATGAACGGCAGTCGCTCACCTTGCACAATCGGCGCGGGCTCTTTATGCCATGTCAGGTATAGCCCCAGCGCACACAGCAGCATGATGCTCACGCCCACTGTCCACAGGCCGAGTTCGTTGACCATCCACACGCCCAGAGGCGCACCGATGGCCAGCGCGCCGTAGCTGGCGATGCCATTCCAGGAAATGACCTTGGCGGTGTTTTGCGCTCCGACCCGGCCGATACCCCAGCCAATCGAGCCAGAACCGACCAGGCTTTCCGCGGCACCGAGGATCACCCGGCCAATCAGCAGGATCACCAGACTTGCCATCGGCCAACTGTCCAGCCACACCGGCACCAGCATGAACACACCGCTCAGCCCGCAACCGGTCAGTCCGATCTGCACAGCTTTCTTGCTGCCCAGATTGTCGATGATGCGACTCGACCAAGGCCGACTGATCAGCGTGGCCAGGTATTGCACGCTGATGACCAGCCCGGCGATGACTGCACCGAAGCCCAGATCACTGTGGACATAGCCGGGCAGAACGGCGAGGGGAATGCCAATGTTCAGGTAGCCGATAAAGGTGAACATCACGATGGAAACGACGGTCAGGGTAACGGCCATCGGGGTTTGCGGTGCGTTTTGCTGTGTCTCGGACATGGGGCGGGCTTTCGTTCTGTGCGGGCATGGCGTTCGAGCGGGCAGGGAAAAACCCTTAGCAAGCTCTCGAAGTGCTCATCATACCGATGCATCGGGTGATGCAGGTGCAACAGATTGAAATAAACCTGAATGGAGGGCTATTCGTCCCTGGGTGCCACAAGGTGTGTGGTCACAAGTGCGGCCAGGGCGTTTTCCTGAGTACCGAAACGGGCGAGCAGGGCGCTCTGTTTTTCCGGGCTGAGGCGTGACCAGATCTCGATCATTTTCTCTGCGGTGCCAATCAGGGCGCTGGCTTGTGTTTCAGTGAAGTCGCTCATAAAAATCTGCTGTTTGCCTGTTGCTGGTTTTCCAGGCGTATTGAAAACCGGCAAAACCGTTTTTCGATACGCCTGAAAACAATCGCCTTCAGTCTTTGCTTCCGGCTTTCTGGCTGTCTTGAGCCGAGGGTGCTGCTTTCATTGCGACAGGTTGACCAAGCTCTTGCTGAGCCAGAGTCGACTGTTGTGGTTCCTGTTGGCCTGGTGGGAAGTTAGGGATTTCATGCATCGTCGTCGCTCCTCGCAAGGGGTTGCAGATAGAACCGTGCTTTAAAAAAGCCTGCGCAGGATAACCCACTGAAAATGACAATCAGGATATTTTTTTACCCCGATTGCCCTGCTCGTGAAACAAAATGGCTTTTTTACTGTCCGGCTTCTCACCTCTCCAAGCGCTGAGCAGCTTGATTTCATTGGGCCGGACCGCATGAGCAGGTCCACCACCCGCCAATCATTTTATTTTCGGCCTTCTGCGCCTTTGGCCACTTCGTCCGTGCGCGCGGCCATGATGAAGTCGTTGCGGTGCAGGCCCTTGATCGAGTGGCTCCACCAGGTCACGGTCACCTTGCCCCACTCGGTCAGCAGGCCCGGGTGATGGCCTTCCGCTTCGGCAATTTCGCCTACTGCGTTGGTGAACGCCAGCGCCCATTTGAAATTCTTGAACAGAAACACTTTTTCCAGCTGCATCACCGCGTCGCGGACCTCGATGTTCCAGTCCGGGATCTGCTTGAGCAGTTCCGGCAATTCGGCTTCGCTGACCTGCGGCGCGTCGGCACGGCAGGCTTCACAGTGAGCTTGATTCAAGGTGGTCATAAGCAGAGTGTCCTTTTCGGAGAACTGGCCGAGTGTCAGGCGGCGTGGCTTTTGGTTTTAGGCGGAAATTTGGGGGCGTGCAAGCCCAACTGCATGCCTTGCCCGACCAGCGCCATGATGTCTTGCTGCGCCAGGTCGAACAGGCGCTTCAGATCCGGCAGGACAAAGTACAGCGGTTGCAGAATATCGATGCGATACGGTGTACGCATCGCTTCAAGTGCATCGAAAGGGTGGTGTTCAGGGGCTGAGGACAAGCTATACAAGGCTTCTTTCGGCGAAGAGAGAATACCGCCGCCGTAGATTTTCCGCCCTTGCGGTGTGTCGACCAGGCCGAACTCGATGGTCATCCAGTACAGCCGGGCCAGGTACACGCGTTGTTCCTTGCTCGCGCTCAGGCCAAGTTTGCCGTAGGTGTGGGTAAATTCGGCAAACCACGGATTGGTCAGCAGCGGGCAGTGGCCGAATATTTCATGAAAGATGTCCGGCTCTTGCAGGTAATCCAGTTCTTCTGCGGTACGAATGAACGTCGCTACCGGAAAACGCTTGCTGGCCAGCAGTTCGAAAAACGTCTGGAAGGGGATCAGCGCGGGCACCCGCTCGACCTGCCAGCCCGTGGTCGCGCCCAGAACCTTGTTGATTTCGCCTAACTGAGGAATGCGATCGAGCGGCAGGCCCAGTTGCTCGATGCCGTCCAGATATTCCTGACAGGCACGCCCTTCGATGATCTTCATCTGCCGGGTGATCAGGGTGTTCCATACCGCATGTTCGTCCGCCGTGTAGTCGATGAAACCCGAAGCGTCCGGCTCGCGTGCCACGTAAAGCGTCTGGGCCATGCTGATGTCCTCGAAAGGCTGCTGTTTTTAAAATGTTCTTGTAAAAGCCTGTGTTCAGGAATAACCCGGTTTCGAGGGCGCGTCAGTGGCTGTGAGCTGGGTCGCGTGCGGATTTGATCATCCGCTCGTAACGAAAAGTTTACGATTGCGATGGATGAGGCCTTGATTCAGTCATCCTGCCCCTCGCGAAGCGTAAATGCGTAACGTATTGTTGACATTAATTTTGCCGTTTCATAAAAAACATACCTTCACAGGGACAATGACTCATGCGCATCAAGGTGCACTGCCAGAACCGCATCGGCATTCTTCGCGATATTCTCGATCTGCTGGTGGCTTACGGCGTCAACGTGGCACGC
The DNA here is from genome assembly GCF_900103225.1 of Pseudomonas congelans. GTDB lineage: Bacteria > Pseudomonadota > Gammaproteobacteria > Pseudomonadales > Pseudomonadaceae > Aquipseudomonas > Aquipseudomonas congelans. Next base: position 339,983 of record NZ_FNJH01000003.1, read on the forward strand.
GGTGAAGTTGGCGGCGAGCACGGTGACGCGATCTATCTGCACTGCCCGAACCTCATCAATCTGCAGTTCCAGGCCCTGCGCCCGAAGTTCGAGGCGATCACCGGAGTGTTCGGCGTCAAGCGGGTCGGGCTGATGCCCAGCGAACGCCGGCACATGGAGCTCAATGCCTTGCTCGGCGCGCTGGAATTCCCGGTGTTGTCGATCGACATGGGTGGGGCCATCGTTGCGGCCAATCGTGCCGCCGCGCAGTTGCTGGGTGTGCGGGTCGATGAAGTGCCGGGCATGCCCTTGTCGCGCTACGCCGAGGATTTCGACCTGCCTGAGCTGGTGCGTGCCAGCCAGTCGCGGATCAATGGCCTGCGGGTCAAGGTATGCGGCGATGTGTTTCTTGCCGACATCGCGCCCCTGCAATCGGAACATGACGACAGCGAGGCCATGGCCGGGGCCGTGCTGACGCTGCACCGTGCTGATCGGGTCGGCGAGCGCATCTACCATGTGCGCAAGCAGGAGCTGCGCGGCTTCGACAGTATTTTTCAGAGCTCGAAGGTCATGGCCGCGGTGGTTCGCGAGGCGCGGCGCATGGCGCCCCTCGATGCGCCGCTGCTGATCGAGGGTGAAACCGGCACCGGCAAGGAATTGCTGGCCCGCGCCTGTCACCTGGCCAGCCCGCGCGGCCAGTCGCCGCTGATGGCGCTCAACTGCGCCGGGTTGTCGGAGTCCATGGCCGAGATCGAGCTGTTCGGTTATGACCCTGGCGCGTTCGAGGGCGCGCGCGCGGAAGGGCGGCTGGGGTTGTTGGAACTGACCGCGGGCGGCACGCTGTTTCTCGATGGCGTGGGTGAACTGAGCGCCCGCATGCAGGCCAAACTGCTGTGCTTCATTCAGGATGGCAGCTTTCGCCGGGTCGGCAGCGACGAGGACATGTTTCTCGATGTGCGGGTGATGTGTTCGACCCAGGTCGATCTTTCGGAGCTGTGCGCCAAGGGCCTATTCAGGCAGGACCTTTACCATCGCCTTAACGTGCTATCGCTGCATATACCGCCACTGCGCGACTGTCTGGATGGTCTTGAGCCTCTGGTGGAGCATTTTCTCGATCAGGCCAGCCGCCAGATCGGCTGTGCGCTGCCGGGCATATCACCTGCGGCCATCAAGCGTTTGAGTCAGTACCACTGGCCCGGCAATGTGCGGCAACTGGAAAACGTATTGTTTCAGGCCGTATCGCTGTGTGACGGCGGCAAGGTGCAGGCCGAACATATTCGTTTGCCGGATTACGGCGTGCGACAGGGGTTGAGCGAGGTGTCGCTGGAGGGCGGGCTGGGCGCCATTGTCGGGCGCTTTGAAAAGTCGGTACTGGAACAGCTGTATGCGCAATATCCCAGCAGTCGCCAATTGGGCAAACGCCTGGGCGTGTCTCATACAACGATTGCCAACAAGTTGCGTGATTATGAATTGGGTCGCGAATCAGATCCGCATTCAGTCGATAAATAACGCGCTCATTGATCGCCCGGTAATCAACTTCGTGCATGCGCCTCGCACCTTATATAGCGGCATAGAGCGGCGAGGCGTCGTGCACAGGCTGTTGCAGCGACAAGCCTCAACCGTTGCTGCAGCCGTTGCCCATCACCTGATAGCCCAGGGTGTGACGTGCGCCTTGCGAGTCCTCATACACCATGCGCGCCGGGACCACTTCGCAGACGTTGGGGATCTGGCTGATGGAGATAACCCGGGCGATATCCAGATGAGTGCCGTAGGTATATTGCTCGACCCGCGCCTGTTGGGCAGCCACTTTGGTCTGCGATTCTTCGGCCATGGCGAAACTGCTGATACCGCACAGGGCCAGTGCCACTAGTAAAGCTTTCATTGTCGTTTACCTTTTTCAAAGTGAGCGCCGTCGCATCACGTTTTTGACGTCATGTGCTAAGGCGGTCTGATACGTTTTTCGAGTTGGAACAACACTGCGTGGGGGCAGTTGATGTCTGCCTTGTTGGCGGATCGAATTCTATGCCTGTTGCGACAGCGCATATATAAAGACTTCGGATAAGCGCTTTTATCAAAATGGTAATAATCTGAAGCGCCGCATCAAGCCTGTGGCTTGTCGTCATGGTCCGGCCCCGCCGGTAAGACCAACGTCGAATGGCCCCTGCGGGTGGGGCGGGATACAACAGGGGCATAAAACAACAACTATCCACCGAGGTAACCAAGATGAGTGCAGCTTCCCTGTACCCCGTCCGCCCAGAAGTCGCAGCGACTACGCTGACGGATGAAGCGACCTACAAGGCCATGTACCAGCAGTCGGTGGTCAACCCTGATGGTTTCTGGCGTGAACAGGCTCAGCGCCTCGACTGGATCAAACCTTTCACCGTGGTCAAGCAGACCTCGTTCGATGATCACCGCGTCGATATCAAATGGTTCGCCGACGGCACGCTGAACGTTGCCTACAACTGCCTGGATCGCCATCTGGAAGAACGCGGCGACAGCATCGCCATCATCTGGGAGGGCGATGACCCTTCCGAGCACCGGGAAATCACCTACCGCGAACTGCATGCCGAAGTCTGCAAGTTCGCCAACGCCCTGCGTGGCCAGGACGTGCACCGTGGCGACGTCGTGACGATCTACATGCCGATGATCCCAGAGGCTGTGGTCGCCATGCTGGCGTGCGCGCGGATCGGTGCGATCCACTCGGTGGTGTTCGGCGGTTTCTCGCCCGAAGCGCTGGCCGGGCGGATCATCGATTGCAGTTCCAAGGTGGTCATCACCGCTGACGAAGGTCTGCGCGGCGGCAAAAAGACTGCGCTCAAGGCCAACGTCGACCGTGCCCTGACCAACCCGGAAACCAGCAGCGTGCAGAAGGTCATTGTCTGCAAGCGCACCGGGGGCGAGATCGAATGGAACCGGCACCGTGATATCTGGTACCACTCGCTTCTGGAAGTGGCGTCCAGCACCTGCGCGCCGAAAGAGATGGGTGCCGAAGAGTCGCTGTTCATTCTCTACACCTCGGGCTCGACCGGCAAACCCAAGGGCGTGTTGCACACCACCGCCGGTTATCTGCTGTATGCCGCGCTGACTCACGAGCGCGTGTTCGACTACAAGCCAGGCGAAATCTACTGGTGCACCGCCGACGTCGGCTGGGTCACCGGGCACAGTTACATCGTCTACGGCCCTCTGGCCAATGGTGCGACCACGCTGTTGTTCGAAGGTGTGCCTAACTACCCGGACATCACCCGTGTGTCGAAGATCATCGACAAGCACAAGGTCAATATTCTCTACACCGCGCCGACCGCGATTCGCGCCATGATGGCTGAAGGCACCAAGTCCGTTGAAGGCGCCGACGGTTCCAGCCTGCGTCTGTTGGGTTCGGTGGGTGAGCCGATCAACCCGGAAGCCTGGGCCTGGTACTACAACACGGTCGGCAAGCAGAACTGCCCGATTGTCGATACCTGGTGGCAGACCGAAACCGGCGGCATCCTGATCAGCCCGCTGCCAGGCGCCACTGCTTTGAAGCCGGGCTCGGCGACACGTCCGTTCTTTGGCGTGATCCCGGCGCTTGTGGACAACCTGGGCAACCTCATCGAGGGCGCTGCCGAGGGCAATCTGGTGATCCTCGATTCGTGGCCGGGCCAGTCGCGCTCGCTGTATGGCGATCACGACCGTTTTGTCGACACCTACTTCAAGACGTTCCGGGGCATGTACTTCACCGGTGACGGTGCCCGTCGTGACGAGGACGGTTACTTCTGGATCACCGGGCGTGTGGACGACGTGCTCAACGTTTCCGGCCACCGCATGGGCACGGCAGAGATCGAAAGCGCGATGGTTGCGCATCCGAAAGTAGCCGAGGCGGCTGTGGTCGGTGTGCCGCATGACCTGAAGGGGCAGGGCATTTACGTCTATGTGACCCTCAACGGCGGTGAAGAACCGAGCGACGCACTGCGCACCGAATTGCGCAACTGGGTGCGCAAGGAAATCGGCCCGATTGCCTCGCCTGACTTCATTCAGTGGGCTCCCGGCCTGCCGAAGACCCGTTCGGGCAAGATCATGCGCCGTATCCTGCGCAAGATTGCGACTGCCGAGTACGATGCGCTGGGTGATATCTCCACCCTGGCCGACCCGGGCGTGGTGCAGCATCTGATCGACACGCACAAGAGCATGAACGCTGCCTGAGCGATCCTGTGACTGAAGCGCCCCGTTCGGTGAGAGCCGAACGGGGCGCCTTCGTTTCCAGGGTCAGATACTGGAAGCGGGATATATATCGGGTTGTTACCGGTTTACCCGGTGTTGTCGAGCGGTGCTTCGTTGTAGGACATACCTGGGCTTTACGCGTAGGAAAGCGCGACGCAGCAGGGCTTTTAAATCGCCATGTGACACGCTGGGCTTGCCGGATTAAAAGGGTTTGCCAATAATGGGCGCGCTTTTTGCTGTTATGACAGGTTGAGTCTGTGCTGCTGGATCAGCAGAAACAGGCCCCGTCAATACCGTGTAGTGGGTTTTCAGGCGCTTCTGTAACTAGTTGTCGCATTGAAGAAATATCGACTTCGAGCCTGTCGTTAAAATGCCCCTCATTCGCCGAAGGGCTGTGAGCCGCCAGCGCGGTCACGCACCCGGCGTCGCTTTTCCCCGAGATTGTCCTTTCGCACATTGGGCGCTTGCTCACTTTGCCATTTGTCGTGCTTTACCGATGGAGTCCCTGGAAATGAAAAAGCTCATGCTTATTGGCGCGATGGCGTTGTCCGTGCTCGCCCAGCCGATCTTTGCTGATGAAAAACCACTGAAAATCGGTATCGAAGCGGCTTACCCACCGTTCGCGTCCAAGGCGCCGGATGGCAGCATCGTCGGCTTTGACTACGACATCGGCAATGCGCTGTGTGAAGAAATGAAGGTCAAGTGCACCTGGGTCGAGCAGGAATTCGACGGTCTTATCCCGGCGCTGAAAGTGCGCAAGATCGATGCGATCCTGTCGTCGATGTCCATCACCGACGACCGCAAGAAGTCCGTGGATTTCACCGGCAAGTATTACAATTCTCCGGCACGTCTGGTCATGAAGGACGGCACCAAGGTCAGCGACAGTCTGGCTGAACTCAAGGGCAAGAAGATCGGCGTGCAGCGTGGCACGATCCACGAGCGTTTCGCCCGTGAAGTGCTGGCCCCGCAGGGTGTCGAAGTGACCCCGTACGGTTCGCAGAACGAAATCTACCTGGACATCAGTGCCGGCCGTCTGGACGGTACTATCGCCGACGCCACGCTGTTGCAGGACGGCTTCCTGAAAACCGACGCTGGCAAAGGCTATGCGTTTGTAGGCCCGTCGTTCTTCGATGCGAAATACTTCGGTGACGGCATCGGCATTGCCGTGCGCAAGGGCGACAAGGCCAACCTTGACCGTCTCAACGCCGCCATCGCCGCGATCCGCGCCAACGGCAAGTACAAGGCTATCCAGGACAAGTATTTCGATTTCGATATCTACGGCAAATAAGTCGTCGTCCTTATCCTGACCAATGGCGCAAACAGAATTGCCTGGATTGCGCCATTTTTATTCCACGCTTGAGGACCGCACATGATGTTGAAAGGTTACGGAGCTGTCATCCTCGAAGGTGCCTGGCTGACGTTGCAGCTGGCCCTGTCGTCGATGGCTCTGGCGATCGTTCTCGGTCTGATCGGCGTGGCGCTGAGGCTGTCGCCGGTACGCTGGATCGCCTGGCTGGGCGACCTGTACAGCACGGTGATTCGTGGCATTCCCGATCTGGTCCTGATTCTGCTGATCTTCTACGGCGGCCAGGACCTGCTCAACCGCGTCGCCCCTTTGCTGGGGTTTGACGACTACATCGACCTTGATCCGTTGATGGCCGGCATCTTCACGCTGGGCTTCATCTTCGGCGCGTATCTCTCGGAAACCTTTCGCGGCGCGTTCATGGCCATCCCCAAGGGCCAGGCCGAAGCGGGCATGGCGTATGGCCTGAACAGCGGCAAGGTGTTCTTCCGCATTCTGGTGCCGCAGATGATTCGTCTGGCGATTCCCGGTTTCACCAACAACTGGCTGGTGCTGACCAAGGCCACTGCGCTGATCTCTGTGGTCGGTCTGCAGGACATGATGTTCAAGGCCAAGCAGGCGGCCGATGCCACCCGCGAGCCTTTCACCTTCTTTCTGGCGGTTGCGGCGATGTACCTGGTGATCACCAGCGTCTCGCTGCTCGCCTTGCGTTACCTCGAAAAACGCTACTCGGTAGGCGTCAGGGCGGCTGACCTATGATCTTTGACTACAACGTGATCTGGGACAGCCTGCCGCTGTACTTCGGCGGTCTGCTGACCACCCTGAAGCTGCTGGCGATTTCGCTCGCGTTCGGGCTGCTGGCGGCATTGCCGCTGGGCCTGATGCGGGTATCGAAAAACCCTTGGGTGAACATGCCTGCCTGGCTGTACACCTACGTGATTCGCGGCACGCCAATGCTGGTGCAGCTGTTCCTGATCTACTACGGGCTGGCCCAGTTCGATGCGGTGCGCGAAAGCTTTTTGTGGCCCTGGCTGTCCAGCGCCACCTTCTGTGCCTGCCTGGCGTTCACCATCAATACCAGCGCCTATACGGCGGAGATCATCGCCGGCAGCCTCAAGGCCACACCGGCCGGTGAAATCGAGGCAGCACGGGCCATGGGCATGTCGAAAGCCAAGATGTACCGACGCATTCTGCTGCCGTCGGCGTTGCGCCGGGCACTGCCGCAGTACAGCAACGAGGTCATCATGATGCTGCAGACCACCAGTCTGGCGTCCATCGTGACCCTGATCGACATCACGGGCGCGGCCCGTACGGTCAACGCGCAGTTCTACCTGCCTTTCGAGGCTTACATCACCGCAGGCGTTTTCTATCTGTGCCTGACATTCATTCTGGTGCGGCTGTTCAAGATCGCCGAACGTCGCTGGCTGGGCTATCTCGCCCCACGGAAGGTCTGAAATGCAAAGAACCGATCATGTGTTGCCGTGGAGCACCCTCGGCACCGAACGCACGCTGAGTGTCTTTCGCTTCGGCACCGGCGAACGCAAGGCCTACATTCAGGCCAGCCTGCATGCAGACGAACTGCCTGGCATGCGCACGGCATGGGAGCTGAAAAAACGCCTGGCCGAGCTGGAGCAGCAAGGCCTCCTCAAAGGTGTCGTCGAACTGGTGCCGGTGGCCAATCCGCTGGGCCTCGGGCAGTTACTGCAAGGCGCGCATCAGGGTCGTTTCGAGTTCGGCAGTGGCAAGAATTTCAACCGTGACTTCACCGAGCTGAGCGAGCCGGTCGCCGAGTTGCTGGAAGGTCAGCTGGGCGATGACCCGCGCGCCAACACCCGGCTGATTCGCCAGGCGATGAGCGCTGTGCTTGAAGGTCTGCCCGCGCCGCAGAGCGAATTGCAAGGCATGCAACGCATCTTGCTGAGTCATGCCTGCGTCGCTGATGTGGTGCTCGACCTGCATTGTGATGCCGATGCCGCGCTGCACATGTACGCCTTGCCGCAGCACTGGCCGCAATGGCGTTCGCTGTCGGCGCATCTGAATATCCAGGTGGCGCTGCTCGCCGAGGATTCGGGTGGCAGCTCCTTCGATGAGGCTTGTTCGCTGCCGTGGTTGCGCCTTTCGCGGATTTTCCCGCAGGCGCAGATCCCGCTGGCCTGCCTGGCGACCACCCTTGAACTGGGTGGTCAGGCTGACACCGGCAAGCCGCAGGCACTTGTGCACGCCGAAGGTATCCTGGCGTTCCTGGCCGAACAGGGCTTCATCAGTGGCGACTGGCCGCAGCCGGCGCACGAAGCCTGCGAGGGCTTGCCGTTCGAAGGCACCGAATTGCTCTATGCGCCGCACCCTGGCGTGGTGACATTCCTGCGCGCCGCAGGCGACAGGGTCGAGGTGGGCGATCCGCTGTTCGAAGTGATCGACCCGCTGTCCGATCAGGTCAGTACCATTTTTGCGAATACTGCCGGGGTGTTGTTCGCCATCGAGCGGCTTCGTTACGCTCAACCCGGTTTCTGGCTGGCCAAGGTGGCAGGGCGCACGGCGCTCCGTCACGGACGTCTGCTCAGTGATTGACCGTTCTGTGGAAACCCAAAGCATGAACAAACTGGAAGTGCAGGATCTGCACAAGCGCTATGGCAGTCACGAAGTGATCAAGGGCGTGTCCCTGACCGCCAGGGCCGGCGATGTCATCAGCATCATCGGCTCCAGCGGCTCGGGCAAAAGCACCTTTCTGCGCTGCATCAACCTGCTCGAACAGCCCCATGCCGGCAAGATCCTGCTCAATAACGAAGAGTTGAAGCTGGTGCCGAACAAGGAAGGTGGCCTCAAGGCTGCCGATGCCAAACAGCTGCAGCGTATGCGTTCACGCCTGTCGATGGTGTTTCAGCACTTCAACCTGTGGTCGCACATGACGGCACTGCAGAACATCATCGAAGCGCCGGTCCATGTGCTGGGCGTTTCGAAAAAGGAGGCGCTGGAAAAGGCCGAACACTATCTGGCCAAGGTCGGTGTGTCTCATCGCAAGGACGCTTACCCGGGGCACATGTCCGGCGGTGAGCAGCAGCGTGTGGCGATTGCCCGCGCACTGGCGATGGAGCCTGAGGTGATGCTGTTCGATGAGCCGACCTCGGCGCTGGACCCCGAACTGGTCGGTGATGTGCTCAAGGTGATGCAGGGGCTGGCTCAGGAAGGCCGCACCATGGTGGTGGTGACGCACGAAATGGGTTTCGCCCGTGAGGTCTCCAACCAACTGGTTTTCCTGCACCAGGGCGTCGTTCTGGAACGTGGCGATCCGCGCGAGGTGCTGGCCAATCCGCAGACCGAGCGCTTGCAGCAATTCCTGTCCGGCAGCCTGAAGTGACGATCGGCAACGCATGACGATGCCTTTTTATGGCAGAACAGGGCATGCTGCGCGACGCGCGACACGACCTGGATGTTCCAGATCGAGCTATCTTCCAAGGCTCGGCTTTTGCGGCAATACGTATCGGATCTCCCAATGACTGCCCATCGAATAGGTTTCCTCGTCTGGCCTGGTACCAGAGCCCTGACCCTGGCACTGGCCGAGGAAGCCTTGCGCGTTGCGCAGCGCGTTCACCCTGAAGTGGTTTATGAACTGTCGTTCCTGCAGGCCGAGGCTGCGGAGCCAGCGGCGGTTGCCGGTGCATGGCAGTTGCCGGGTGAACCTTGGGCCGGGCGGCTGGAAGGCTTTCAGAAGCTGTTTTTGCTGGCTGACGAGCCTCCGACAGGCGTGGCCTCGGCGCTGGGCAGTGCGCTCAAGCAGCTGGTGCGTGCCGGATGTTCGATTGGCGGGCTGTCGGCAGGCGTCTATCCACTTGCGCAACTGGGCCTGCTGGATGGCTACCGTGCTGCCGTGCACTGGCGCTGGCAGGACGACTTTGCCGAGCGCTTCCCCAAGGTCATCGCCACCAGCCATTTGTTCGATTGGGACCGGGATCGCCTGACCGCCTGTGGTGGCATGTCGGTGCTCGACCTGCTGCTGGCGGTGCTGTCTCGCGATCATGGCGCCGAGCTGGCCGGGGCGGTATCCGAAGAGCTGGTGGTCGAGCGCATTCGCGAAGGTGGCGAACGTCAGCGCATTCCGCTGCAGAACCGTCTGGGCTCCAGCCATCCCAAGCTGACCCAGGCTGTGCTGTTGATGGAAGCCAACATCGAAGAACCGTTGACCACCGACGAAATCGCCCAGCACGTGTGCGTGTCTCGTCGTCAGCTGGAACGGATTTTCAAGCAGTACCTCAACCGTGTACCGAGCCAGTACTACCTGGAACTGCGCTTGAACAAGGCGCGCCAGATGCTGATGCAGACCAGCAAGTCGATCATTCAGATCGGCCTTTCGTGCGGTTTTTCCTCGGGGCCGCACTTCTCCAGCGCCTACCGCAATTTCTTCGGCGCCACGCCGCGTGAAGACCGCAATCAGCGACGCAGCAGCAGCCCGTTCGAACTTTCTCCTGTGCCTGCCGAACGCGGTTGATTGCCTTGTCGCGATAGAAGTACTGCCGCGACAGCTCAGGTCCAGACAGGCCGGCCTCAATCCGTTTAAACTGCGCCTTTGTGACGCAAATTGTCGCATTGCCGAAAACCTTGAAAAAACCCGGTTTTGCGCTGTAACAAGTTGTCGCTTGGCGGCAAGGCCGAACACAATTCAGTCCTTACAATCTTTCCATCGCTCGCCAGTTTCAGGCAGGCGTTCCTCATCAGGAGACTCCGATGTCCGTTGAGCATGCTGCGGTGCAACGCGCCGATTTCGACCAGGTAATGGTCCCCAATTACGCCCCGGCCGGGTTCATCCCCGTGCGCGGTGCGGGCTCCCGGGTCTGGGATCAGGCGGGACGCGAACTGGTGGATTTCTCGGGCGGTATCGCCGTCAACGTATTGGGCCACTGCCACCCGGCGCTGGTCGGTGCCTTGACCGAGCAGGCCAATAACCTCTGGCATGTGTCCAACGTGTTCACCAACGAGCCGACCCTGCGTCTGGCTAAAAAACTGGTGGATGCGACGTTCGCCGAGCGCGTGTTCTTCTGTAACTCCGGTGCTGAAGCCAACGAAGCCGCCTTCAAGCTGGCGCGTCGTGTGGCGCATGACCAGTACGGCCCGGAAAAGTACGAAATCATCGCTGCGCTGAACAGCTTTCATGGCCGCACCCTGTTCACCGTCAGCGTGGGTGGGCAGCCGAAGTACTCCGATGGTTTCGGGCCGAAGATCACCGGCATCAGCCATGTGCCGTACAACGACCTCGACGCACTGAAGGCCGCGGTTACCGACAAGACCTGTGCCGTGGTGCTGGAACCGATCCAGGGCGAGGGCGGCGTGCTGCCGGGTCAACTGGAATACCTGCAAGGTGCGCGCAAGCTGTGTGACGAGCACAACGCCCTGCTGGTGTTCGATGAAGTGCAGAGCGGCATGGGCCGTAGCGGTCATCTGTTTGCCTACATGCACTACGGCGTGACACCGGACATCCTTTCCAGCGCCAAGAGCATCGGCGGCGGTTTCCCGCTGGCGGCCATGCTCACCACTGAAAAGCTCGCCAAGCACTTTGCAGTCGGCGTCCACGGCACCACCTATGGCGGCAACCCGCTGGCCTGTGCGGTCGGTGAAGCGGTAATCGATGTCGTCAATACGCCCGAAGTGCTGGCGGGTGTGCAGCGCAAGCATCAACAGTTCAAGACCCGCCTGGAAAGCATCGGCCAGCAATACGGCGTGTTCACTGAAGTGCGCGGCCTGGGCCTGTTGATCGGTTGCGTGTTGTCCGATGCCTGGAAAGGCAAGGCCAAGGACATCTTCAATGCGGCCGAGGCTCAGGACCTGATGATTTTGCAGGCCGGCCCCGACGTGATTCGTTTCGCGCCAAGCCTGGTGATTGAAGACGCAGACATCGAAGAGGGCCTGAACCGCTTCGAGCGCGCCATCGCCAAACTGACATCCTGACTCGATTGCAGCCTTGCGGTGTTCGCCTGATGGCGGGCGCCGCACCTGTTTCCTGCGCCACGCGGCCTGACGCCGCGTGGTGCTTTTACTAGCGCCGGTCGTAAAGGCCGGTCGATCTACAAGGAGTGGCACCATGCTGGTAATGCGCCCTGCGCAAATGGCTGACTTGGCCGAGGTTCAACGCCTCGCTGCCGACAGCCCTATCGGTGTCACGTCCTTGCCCGACGATGCTGGCCGCCTGACCGACAAGATCGGCTCGTCGGAGGCGTCCTTTGCTGCCGAGGTCAGCTTCAACGGTGAAGAAACCTACTTCTTCGTGCTCGAAGACAGCGAAAGCGGCAAGCTGGTGGGCTGTTCGGGGATCGTGGCCTCGGCGGGCTACTCCGAGCCGTTCTACAGTTTTCGCAACGAAACCTTCGTGCATGCTTCCCGCGAACTGAAGATCCATAACAAGATTCACGTGCTGTCCCAGTGTCATGACCTGACCGGCAACAGCCTGTTGACCAGTTTTTACGTGGTCCCGGAGCTGGTCGGCACGGCCTGGTCGGAGCTCAATTCGCGCGGCCGCCTGCTGTTTGTCGCCAGCCACCCCGAGCGCTTTGCCGATTCGGTGGTGACCGAGATCGTCGGTTACAGCGATGAGCAGGGCGACTCACCGTTCTGGGATGCCATCGGGCGCAACTTCTTCGATATCAATTACGCCGCTGCCGAGCGCCTGTGCGGGCTGAAAAGCCGGACCTTCCTCGCCGAGCTGATGCCGCATTACCCGATCTACGTGCCACTGCTGCCGGACGCTGCGCAGGAAGCCATGGGGCAGGTGCATCCGCGCGCGCAGATCACCTTCGACATCCTGATGCGCGAAGGCTTTGAAACCGATCACTACATCGACATTTTCGACGGTGGACCGACGCTGCATGCGCGGGTGTCCGGGATTCGTTCGATTGCCCAGAGCCGTCTGGTTCCGGTCAAGGTCGAGCCCGGGCAAAGCAGCGATGTCGGCAAGGGCGGGCGTCTGTATCTGATCGCCAATGGCCTGTTGCAGGACTACCGCGCGGTGCTCCTGGAACTGGACTGGGCGCCCGGCAGGCCGGTGGTGCTGAGCCTCCAGGCTGCCGATGCCCTGGGTGTTGGTGAAGGTGCCAGTGTGCGGATCGTCGCGGTCTGAACCGGACGTTCGATAGCCGATTAGCGAGTTTCAAGGCTCTCGATGAGCCGCTGAGGAGATAACATGATCGTTCGTCCTGTACGCAGCAGCGACCTGCCCGCGTTGATCGAGCTGGCGCGCAGCACCGGCGCCGGTCTGACGACCCTGCCCGCCAATGAGCAGCGTCTGGCGCACCGGGTAGGCTGGGCTGAAAAGACCTTTCGCGGAGAAGCCGAGCGCGGCGATGCCGATTACCTGTTCGTGCTGGAAGATGACGACGGCCGGGTGGTGGGCATTTCCGCCATCGCCGGAGCGGTCGGTCTGCGCGAGCCTTGGTACAACTACCGGGTCGGCCTGACCGTCAGTGCTTCGCAGGAGCTGAATATCTACCGGGAAATTCCGACCCTGTTCCTGGCCAACGACCTGACCGGCAATTCCGAGCTGTGCTCGCTGTTCCTGCACAGCGATTCGCGCACTGGCCTCAACGGCCGGCTGCTGTCCAAGGCGCGCATGCTGTTCATCGCTGAATTCCCCACGCTGTTCGGCAACAAGATCATTGCCGAAATGCGCGGCATGTCCGATGAGCAGGGCCGTTCGCCGTTCTGGGAAAGCCTGGGGCGGCATTTCTTCAAGATGGAATTCAGCCAGGCCGATTACCTGACCGGCGTGGGCAACAAGGCATTCATCGCCGAACTGATGCCCAAGTTTCCGTTGTACAGCTGCTTTCTTTCCGAAGACGCACGCAGCGTGATCGGTCGGGTGCATGCCGACACCGAACCTGCGCTGACCATGCTCAAGAGCGAGGGCTTCTCGTATCAGGGTTATGTCGACATCTTCGATGCCGGCCCGGCCATCGAGTGCGAGACCGGCAAGATTCGCGCAATCAAGGACAGCCAGGCGCTTGTGCTGGCCATCGGCACGCCAGGTGACGATGCTCCACAGTTCCTGATCTACAACCGCAAGCGTGAAGACTGCCGCGTGACGGTAGGCGCTGCACGTTTTGCCGCCGGCACGCTGGTCGTCGCTCCGCAAACCGCCAAGCGTCTGCGCATGAGTGCTGGCGACAACGTGCGTGCGGTGCCTTTGTCTGCGGCACGGGAGGGCGCTTGATGAACAGCCTTTACATCGCAGGTGCCTGGCAGGACGGGCAGGGTGAGGTGGTCAATTCGCTGAACCCGGTGACCCAGCAGGTATTGTGGTCCGGGCGTGGGGCGAGTGTCGCGCAGGTCGAACAGGCGGTGCAGGCGGCGCGTCAGGCATTTCCCGCCTGGGCGCTGATGCCCCTGGATCAGCGCATCGCGGTACTGGAGGCTTTCGCTGCACGTCTCAAGCATCACGCCGACGCGCTGGCGCACTGCATCGGTGAAGAGACCGGCAAACCGTTGTGGGAATCGGCGACCGAAGTGACCAGCATGGTCAACAAGATTGCCATCTCGGTGCAGAGCTATCGCGAACGAACCGGCGAAAAGAGCGGGCCACTGGGCGATGCCACTGCGGTATTGCGCCACAAGCCGCATGGCGTGGTCGCCGTATTCGGCCCGTACAACTTTCCGGGACATTTGCCCAACGGCCATATCGTCCCGGCCTTGCTGGCGGGCAACGTGGTGCTGTTCAAACCTAGTGAAATGACACCGAAAGTCGCTGAGCTGACCGTCAAGTGCTGGATAGAAGCCGGGCTGCCTGCCGGGGTCCTGAACCTGCTGCAGGGCGGTCGCGAAACCGGTACCGCGCTGGCAGCCAATCCGGGTATCGACGGCCTGTTCTTCACCGGGTCGAGCCGGACCGGCAATGCGCTGCACCAGCAGTTCGCCGGCCGACCGGACAAGATCCTTGCGCTGGAAATGGGCGGTAACAACCCATTGATCGTCGATCAGGTTCAGGACATCGATGCAGCGGTGTACACCATCATTCAGTCCGCCTTCATTTCCGCAGGCCAGCGCTGCACCTGTGCGCGTCGCCTGCTGGTGCCCGAAGGCGACTGGGGTGATGCCTTGCTGGCGCGACTGGTTGGCGTCAGCGCAACTATCCAGGCCGGGGCGTTCGATCAACAGCCTGCGCCGTTCATGGGTTCGGTGATTTCGCTGGAGGCTGCACGTGCCTTGCTCGACGCGCAGCGCAATCTGCTCGCCAACGGCGCGCTGACCCTGCTGGAAATGCGCCAGCCGCAGCCCGGTTCGGCGTTGCTGACACCGGGCATTATCGACGTCAGCGCGGTGCCCGACCGTCCCGACGAAGAGCTGTTCGGCCCGCTGCTGCAGGTCATCCGTTACGCTGGTTTTGACGCCGCCATCGCCGAAGCCAACGCCACCCGTTACGGTTTGGCGGCAGGCCTGCTCTCGGACTCCGAAGCGCGTTATCAGCAGTTCTGGCTGTACAGCCGTGCCGGTATCGTCAACTGGAACAAGCAGCTGACCGGAGCCGCCAGCAGCGCACCCTTCGGCGGGGTAGGCGCCTCGGGCAACCACCGCGCCAGCGCCTATTACGCGGCCGATTACTGCGCCTATCCGGTGGCTTCGCTGGAGGCGGGCAGCCTGACGCTGCCTGCGACACTGCCCCCCGGTATCAGGCTGAGCTGACAGTGCGCACGATTGCTTATAAAAACAGATCCACGGAGCCTTGCCGATGAAGTCCTGTGAAGTGAATTTTGACGGTCTGGTCGGGCCAACCCACAACTACGGCGGGTTGTCCTACGGTAACGTTGCCTCGCAAAGTAACAGCCAGCAATGCGCGAACCCGCGTGAGGCGGCGCTGCAAGGCCTGGCGAAAATGAAAGCGCTGATGGACCTGGGTTTTACCCAGGGCGTGCTGGCACCGCAGGAACGTCCTGATGTGTCCGGCCTGCGCCGCCTGGGCTTCACCGGCAGCGACGAGCAGGTGATTGAAAAAGCGGCCCGTCAGGACATGCCGCTGCTGGTTGCCAGCTGCTCGGCGTCCAGCATGTGGGTGGCCAACGCCGCCACAGTCAGCCCCAGTGCCGACACTGCCGATGGGCGCGTGCATTTCACGGCGGCCAATCTCAACTGCAAATACCACCGCAGCATCGAGCACCCGACCACCACGCGCGTGCTCGGCGCCATGTTCGCCGATGCAACGCATTTCGCTCATCACCCTGCGTTACCGGCTGTCGCGCAGTTTGGCGACGAAGGTGCTGCCAATCACACTCGTTTCTGTCGTGATTACGGCGAGGCCGGTGTGGAGTTTTTCGTGTTTGGCCGCAGTGCGTTCGACACGCGCTATCCGGCACCGCAGAAGTATCCGGCCCGTCAGACCCTGGAGGCGTCGCGCGCGGTTGCGCGGTTGCACGGTCTGAGCGAGGACGGCGTGGTTTATAGTCAGCAGAACCCGGCGGTCATTGATCAGGGTGTGTTCCATAACGATGTGATTGCGGTCGGCAACGGTGAGGTGCTGTTCTATCACCAGGACGCGTTCCTCCATACCGAACCGATGCTCGACGAGCTGCGCGATAAACTCAGTCGTGTCGGCGGGCAGTTGCGGGCTATTTGCGTACCGCGTGCCGAGGTCTCGGTTCAGGATGCAGTGCGCTCCTACCTGTTCAATAGCCAGCTGTTGTCGCGTCCCGATGGCTCGATGCTGCTGATCGTGCCACAGGAATGCCAGGCCAATGCCAGCGTCTGGGCTTACCTGCAACGACTGATCGCCGATGACAGCCCGGTTGCCGAGGTCAAGGTGTTCGACCTCAAACAAAGCATGCAGAACGGCGGCGGTCCGGCCTGCCTGCGTTTGCGTGTGGCGCTCAACGAGACCGAGCTGGCTGCGGTGAACCCGGGGGTGATCATGACGGCGCCGTTGTACGAAACGTTGACGCAGTGGGTCGACAGGCACTACCGCGATCGCATGAGTGAAAGCGATCTGGCCGACCCCCGATTGCTCAACGAATGCCGCACGGCATTGGATGAACTGACGCAAATCCTTAAACTGGGCGCGGTTTATCCGTTTCAACTGAATTGAAGCATCCTGCGCGTCGGGCAACTGTCCGGCGCACTATCCACTTTATAGAGAGCATTCCTATATGAGCGACGCCCTGCAACTGATCCTTGAAGACACTGATGGCACCCAGCTGGAAACTTCCTGCACCCGCGTTGCCGTTATCTGGCAGGGCAAGGAATTGTGGATTCAGCAGGATGGCCGTGGCCAGTTGCTGATCGGCGTCGACGTCGAAGAAGACGACGCCGAATACGCCAACCTGCTGCTGCGCCCGCTGGCGACCAACCTGGTCAGCCTGCAACTGGAAATGGAGCCGGCCGACATGGGTGTCGAGGAAGACGGTCACGTTCACGGTCCTGACTGCAACCACTAAGGAAGCGCGCCATGCTCGCCCTCGGCAAACTGCTTGAACTGACCCTGGCTGGACGCGAGCCGGCGGAAAAGACTCAACTGACCGTCGAAGGCGTGCGCATGCGCTGGATGGGCGAGGGCGCACTGGAAGTCCGCCCGCCAGAGGGTCGTGACAATGGCACTGACCTGCTGCTGTCTGCCGGTATTCATGGCAACGAGACTGCCCCCATCGAGCTGCTGGATGAACTGATCCGCAGCATCGCGCGCGGCGACCTGAAACCGCGCGCACGTATTCTGTTCCTGTTCGGCAATCCCGACGCCATGCGACGCGGGACGCGTTTTGTCGAGCAGGATGTCAATCGGCTGTTCAACGGCCGTCATCTGCAAAGTGGCGGCGTCGAGGCCTTGCGGGCCTGCGAGCTGGAACGACTGGCTGCCAGCTTTTTCAGCCTGCCGGAGCGTTACCGGCTGCACTACGATCTGCACACCGCCATTCGAGGCTCGACGATCGAGCAGTTCGCACTGTATCCGTGGAAGGACGGACGTCAGCATTCGCGGCTCGAACTGGCCCGTCTGCGGGCTGCGGGCATGCGTGCGGTGTTGTTGCAGAACAAGCCGTCCATTGTGTTCAGCGCCTATACCTACGATCAATTGGGGGCCGAGGCATTTACCCTGGAACTGGGCAAGGCACGCCCGTTCGGGCAGAACCAGCAGGTCAATCTTGGACCGCTGCGCTTGTGTCTTGAGCAGCTCATCGAAGGTACCGAGCCCGAGCTGGATGACGATCTTGAAGGGTTGCAACTGTTCAGCGTGGCGCGGGAAGTCATCAAGCGCACCGATGCGTTCACGTTCAACCTGGCCGATGAGGTCGAGAACTTCTCCCCTCTGGAGAAAGGCTACGTGCTGGCCGAAGATGCGGGTGGTTCACGCTGGGTAGTGGAAGAAGAGGGTGCGAGGATCATCTTCCCCAACCCCAAGGTCAAAAACGGCCTGCGGGCGGGGATTCTGATCGTACCGACTGATGCAGATAGCCTAGGCTGATCGCTCGGCACTCTCAAGACCGGACGCAGAGCGTCCAGAACGGCATTCCCACGCTGGAGCGTGAGGAACGATAGGTGTCCGGGAGAACACCTACCGATGCTGCGTCTCAGCAGGCCGCTTTCTGTTGTGCATCCAGACGGCGCAGGCTGCGTACCTTGTTCAGGGTATCAGCGCAGGTTTTGGCTGCTTCTTCGCCCTTGTGCACGAAGTGATCGAAGAAGAACTTCTGATGCTCTTCGCCTGCATGGAAGTGATGCGGTGTCAGGACCACGGAGAACACCGGTACTTCGGTTTCCAGCTGGACCTGCATCAGCGCGCTGACCACTGACTGCGCAACGAATTCGTGACGATAGATGCCTCCGTCCACTACCAGTGCAGCGCCGACGATGCCAGCGTAGCGGCCGGTATTGGCCAGCAGTTTTGCATGCAGCGGGATTTCAAAGGCGCCGCCCACTTCAAAGATATCGATGTCGCTCTCGGCATAGCCCTGATTGGCCATCTCGGCGATAAAGCCTTTACGGCTCTGGTCGACGATATCCTTGTGCCAGCAGGCCTGGATGAACGCGACACGCTCGTTTGCGTGGCTTTTGCTTTTGCTGTCGATTGCAGTTGGTTGCACGTGTTCTGACTCCTGTTTATGGAAAAAACAGGGCATTTGGATCGAAAGGGATTCAAGTCGCGTAGGAAAGCCTCCTGAACGATGTCGTTCATGGATAGGTTTTGCAGACGTTCTTGTTGACGCCAATCCCGCTCTCTCTTCATCCGGACTATGACCGTCGGCCCCGGAATCACACCGGGTCTGCTGACCTTGCAGATCGCGGCCAACGCCACGACCCCCAAGCGCTCGCGGGCTAGACGCATTGCACGCCATTACCGCCGGTGGGGAGTTGCACCCCGCCCTGAGAACGTTGCCGTCACTTTACGTGTCCGGCGCGAGATTTTTATCATAGTTCGCTGGATCATGCATGGACACTTTCGTACGGTGTACCTGCCTTTTTCTTATAAGGGGTCGGAGTATCGAGAGCCGCAGCGCTTGATTATCATGTACCGCGGCCTCAGTAATGCCTTGTTGCAAGCCAAAGGTTGCATGCATTATCGGTCTCCAACTTCAGGGAGCTTTTTCGTGACTGTCATCGATCTGCGCAGCGACACAGTGACTCTGCCCACGGCCGGCATGCTTGATGCCATGGCACGTGCGCCCGTTGGCGATGATGTCTACGGCGAGGACCCTACCGTCAATCTGCTCGAAGCGACGCTTGCCGGACGCCTCGGGTTCGATGCCGCGCTGTTCGTGCCGTCGGGCACCATGAGTAATCTGCTGGCACTGATGGCGCACTGTGAGCGTGGCGATGAGTACATCGTCGGTCAGCAGGCCCACACCTATAAGTACGAAGGTGGCGGTGCGGCAGTGCTGGGCTCGATTCAGCCGCAGCCGCTGGAATTACAGGCCGACGGCTCTCTGGACCTGCAGCAGGTGCTCGATACCATCAAGCCCGATGACTTTCACTTCGCCCGCACGCGCCTGCTTGCCCTGGAAAACACCATGCAGGGCAAGGTGCTGCCGTTGGACTACCTGGCCGCCGCGCGTACCCTGACCCTGAAAAAAGGGCTCGCCCTCCATCTGGACGGCGCACGGCTGTACAACGCCTCGGTCAGGCTGGGTGTCGATGTCCGCGAGATCACCCGGCACTTCGATTCGGTTTCGGTCTGCCTCTCCAAGGGGCTGGGCGCGCCGATCGGCTCGGTGCTGTGCGGCTCACATCCGTTGATCGCCAAGGCCCGCCGGTTGCGCAAAATGCTTGGCGGTGGCATGCGTCAGGCCGGAGGGCTGGCTGCGGCGGGGCTCTACGCGCTGGATCATCAGGTCGAGCGGTTGGCGGACGACCATGCCAACGCGGCGTTTCTGGCTGAAGGCCTGAGCGGGCTCGGCTACTCTGTCGAGCCGGTACAGACCAATATGGTCTATGTGCAGATCGGTG
This sequence comes from Pseudomonas congelans, assembly GCF_900103225.1. Lineage (GTDB taxonomy): Bacteria > Pseudomonadota > Gammaproteobacteria > Pseudomonadales > Pseudomonadaceae > Aquipseudomonas > Aquipseudomonas congelans. The sequence continues at coordinate 359,859 of NZ_FNJH01000003.1, forward strand.
AGCGCGCGGCATCGTTCAAGGCGTTCTGCGCCGAGCGGGGTATCGTACTCACGGCCGCGTCGCGGCTGCGCATGGTGACCCACCTGAACGTGTCGCGCGCTCAGGTCGAACAGGTCATCGCCGCATTCGCAGCCTTTGAACACCCATGACATGCCGATAATCCAGTTACTTGTTTCTATCGCACAAACACACTGTACCGAGGGCGCAACGCCTATATAATGCGGCCCTTTGCCGTCGCTACGTCATTTGACGTTTTGCACTTGCCTCTGGCCGCAGTCTCCGTGGAAGAACCTATGAAAAGCGCAGAAATCCGTGAAGCCTTCCTTGGCTTCTTCGAAGAGCAAGGCCACACCCGTGTCGCTTCAAGCTCCTTGATTCCGGGCAATGACCCAACCCTGCTGTTCACCAACGCAGGCATGAACCAGTTCAAGGATTGCTTCCTGGGCCAGGAAAAGCGCGCTTACACCCGCGCCGTTACCAGTCAGAAATGCGTGCGTGCCGGTGGCAAGCACAATGACCTGGAAAACGTCGGCTATACCGCTCGTCACCACACTTTTTTTGAAATGCTGGGCAACTTCAGCTTCGGTGACTATTTCAAGCGTGATGCCATTACCTACGCCTGGACCTTCCTGACCTCCGAAAAGTGGCTCAACCTGCCCAAGGAAAAGCTCTGGGTCACGGTGTACGCCACTGACGACGAAGCCTACGACATCTGGACCAAAGAGATCGGCGTGCCAGCCGAGCGCATGGTCCGTATTGGCGACAACAAAGGCGCACCGTACGCCTCCGATAACTTCTGGACCATGGGCGATACCGGCCCGTGCGGTCCCTGCAGCGAGATTTTCTTCGATCACGGCCCGGAAATCTGGGGCGGCCCGCCAGGCTCGCCGGAAGAAGACGGCGACCGTTACATCGAAATCTGGAACAACGTATTCATGCAGTTCAATCGCACTGCAGATGGCGTGCTGCACCCGCTGCCAGCGCCGTCGGTCGATACCGGCATGGGCCTGGAGCGCGTCAGTGCGGTTCTGCAGCACGTGCATTCCAACTATGAAATCGACCTGTTCCAGAGCCTGCTGGCTGCATCGGCCAAGGCCATTGGTTGCAGCAATGACAACCAGGCTTCGCTGAAAGTCGTGGCTGACCACATCCGCTCGTGCGGCTTCCTGATCGCCGACGGCGTGCTGCCGTCCAACGAAGGGCGTGGTTATGTGCTGCGCCGCATCATTCGTCGCGCCTGCCGTCACGGCAACAAGCTGGGTGCCAAGGGCAGCTTCTTCTATCAGATCGTTGCCGCGCTGGTTGCCGAAATGGGGTCTGCATTCCCTGAGCTGGTGCAACAGCAGTCGCACATCGAACGCGTGCTGAAAGGCGAAGAAGAGCAGTTCGCCAAGACCCTCGAGCAAGGTCTGAAAATTCTCGAACAGGATCTGGCCGACCTCAAAGGCACCGTGGTTCCGGGCGAAGTGGTGTTCAAGCTGTATGACACCTACGGTTTCCCGATGGACCTGACCGGCGACATCGCTCGCGAGCGCAACCTGACCCTGGACGAAGCCGGCTTCGAGCGTGAAATGGACGCCCAGCGCGTGCGCGCCCGTTCGGCCAGCTCGTTCGGCATGGATTACAACAGCCTGGTCAAGGTCGATGTGGCCACGCAGTTCACGGGTTACTCTGCGACCACTGGCAGCGCCAGCGTCGTGGCCCTCTATAAGGAAGGCCAGTCGGTCTCGCATCTGAACGAAGGCGAAGAGGGCGTGGTGATTCTCGACATCACCCCGTTTTACGCCGAATCGGGCGGTCAGATCGGTGACAGCGGTTTCCTGCAGGCCGGTGATGCGCGCTTTGACGTCAGTGATACCACCAAGACCGGCGGTGCCTTCCTGCACCATGGTGTCGTTGCTTCCGGCAGTCTCAGCGTGGGCACGCAGGTTGAAACGCAGGTCTCCGATGAGGTTCGCAATGCGACCGCATTGAATCACTCGGCCACCCACTTGCTGCACGCCGCATTGCGTCAGGTGCTGGGTGAGCACGTGCAACAGAAAGGCTCGCTGGTCGACAGTCAGCGTCTGCGCTTCGACTTCAGTCACTTCGAAGCGATCAAGGCCGAGCAACTGCGCGCGCTGGAAGATATCGTCAACGCCGAGATTCGCAAGAACACCGAGGTGATGACCGAAGAGACTGATATCGACACGGCGAAGAAGAAGGGCGCCATGGCGCTGTTCGGCGAGAAGTACGGCGACAGCGTTCGCGTACTGAGCATGGGCGGCGAGTTCTCGGTCGAGCTGTGCGGTGGTATCCACGCCAGGCGTACCGGTGACATTTCGCTGTTCAAGATCGTCAGTGAAGGCGGTGTCGCTGCAGGGGTGCGCCGTATCGAGGCAGTCACCGGCGCTGCGGCCCTGGCCTGGCTGAATTCGGCCGAAGATCAACTCAAGGAAGCCGCGACGCTGGTCAAAGGCAATCGCGACAACCTGCTGGACAAGCTGACGGCGGTGATTGAACGCAACCGTCTGCTGGAGAAACAACTGGAACAACTGCAAGCCAAGGCAGCCAGTGCCGCCGGTGACGACCTGTCGTCAGCGGCGCTGGATGTCAAAGGTGTCAAGGTTCTGGCCACGCGCCTGGATGGTCAGGATGGCAAGGCGCTGTTGGCGCTTGTCGATCAGTTGAAGAACAAGCTCGGCCGCGCAGTGATCCTGCTCGGCAGTGTTCATGAGGAAAAGGTTGTCTTGGTCGCAGGCGTGACCAAGGACCTGACTGGCCAACTCAAAGCCGGTGATTTGATGAAGCAGGCAGCCGCCGCCGTAGGTGGTAAAGGTGGTGGCCGTCCTGATATGGCTCAAGGCGGTGGTGTCGATGCCGGTGCGCTGGATTCAGCGCTGGCACTGGCCGTTCCTTTTGTAGAGCAGGGTATCTGAGTCGGGTCAGCGGGCCTGCCGCACACCGGCAGGCCGTACTGGGCTCGAATGTTAATGGGTACTCTTAACGGGATTTGAGGCGGCTTTGAGATGGCTTTAATCGTACAGAAATTTGGCGGCACCTCCGTGGGCTCTGTAGAGCGCATCGAGCAGGTGGCCGACAAGGTCAAGAAATTCCGTGAGGCGGGTGACGACCTGGTGGTCGTGCTGTCGGCCATGAGCGGCGAAACCAATCGTCTGATCGAACTGGCCAGGCAAATCAGTGATCAGCCGGTTCCCCGTGAGCTGGATGTCATTGTCTCCACGGGCGAGCAGGTGACCATCGCGCTGCTGGCGATGGCCTTGATGAAGCGTGGCGTTCCTGCGGTGTCCTACACCGGCAATCAGGTGCGTATTCTCACCGACAGCGCGCACAACAAGGCGCGCATCCTGCAGATCGACGACCAGAAGATCCGCTCCGACCTGAAAGCGGGTCGCGTGGTGGTGGTCGCCGGTTTCCAGGGTGTCGACGAACACGGCAACATCACGACCCTCGGGCGTGGTGGCTCTGACACGACCGGTGTTGCCCTGGCGGCGGCGCTGAAAGCGGACGAGTGCCAGATCTACACCGACGTCGATGGCGTATACACCACTGATCCGCGCGTCGTGTCGCAGGCCCAGCGCCTCGACAAGATCACCTTTGAAGAGATGCTGGAAATGGCCAGCCTCGGTTCCAAGGTGCTGCAGATCCGTGCGGTCGAATTCGCCGGCAAATACAATGTCCCGCTGCGCGTTCTGCACAGCTTCAAAGAGGGGCCGGGCACCCTTATTACAATCGATGAAGAGGAATCCATGGAACAGCCGATCATTTCCGGCATCGCCTTCAACCGCGATGAAGCCAAGCTGACCATCCGTGGTGTGCCAGACACCCCCGGTGTAGCGTTCAAGATTCTTGGCCCGATCAGCGCGGCCAATATCGAAGTGGACATGATCGTGCAGAACGTCTCGCACGATAACACCACCGATTTCACCTTCACGATCCATCGCAACGACTATCAGGCGGCCTTGCAGGTTCTTGAGGCCACTGCGCGTGAAATCAGTGCACGTGAAGTGTCCGGCGATACCAAGATCGCCAAGGTGTCCATCGTCGGCGTCGGCATGCGCTCGCATGCAGGCGTTGCCAGTCGCATGTTCGAAGCGCTGGCCAAGGAGAGCATCAATATCCAGATGATCTCCACATCGGAAATCAAGGTTTCCGTGGTCATCGAAGAGAAATACCTGGAGTTGGCTGTGCGCGCATTGCACACGGCCTTTGAGCTGGATGCTCCGCGGCAGGGTGAATGACCCTGTCATCGAAGGGCGCGGCGTGACCGCGTCTTTCGGGTGCTGCGCAGAAGGGCTTTTGTTTTCTTTGCGTTAGTCGATATACAGGTAGTGGTTATGGCGTTTTGCTACTGTCACTGCCTATAGGTTTGCAGACTGTTGTCCCTGAATAAAGGCGTAAGGAGAAAAGTATGCTGATTCTGACTCGTCGGTGCGCGGAAAGCCTGATCATTGGGGATGGTGAAATCACCGTCACCGTGCTCGGAGTGAAGGGTAATCAGGTGCGTATTGGTGTCAATGCGCCCAAGGAAGTCGCTGTCCATCGTGAAGAGATTTACCTGCGTATCAAGAAAGAGAAGGACGAAGAACCAAGCCATTAATTTTTATTGAATTTTTGGTTTGCAAACGGGGAAAAGGGTGGTTATTATACGCCCCGTGTTGCGGAGAGCTGGCCGAGTGGCCGAAGGCGCTCCCCTGCTAAGGGAGTACACCTCAAAAGGGTGTCGGGGGTTCGAATCCCCCGTTCTCCGCCATTATTTATGTAGTGCGTAAGATTGGGCTTGATCTGTAAGTTGTTGAATTTACTAGAAAAAGTGCTTGACTAAACAATCTTACGACCTATAATACGCGGCACCAACACATGCACTCGTAGCTCAGCTGGATAGAGTACTCGGCTACGAACCGAGCGGTCACAGGTTCGAATCCTGTCGAGTGCACCATTTAAAGTTGTTTGAAGCGTTGTAAGCAATTACAGGGTTTCCGATAACTGGCTCCAACCAGAGGTGATCTGGTCTAAAAACACCAATGCACTCGTAGCTCAGCTGGATAGAGTACTCGGCTACGAACCGAGCGGTCACAGGTTCGAATCCTGTCGAGTGCACCATACAAACGAAAAGCCCACATCGAAAGATGTGGGCTTTTTGCTTTCTAGCGTTTTCCTTTAACGCATCCGTGCTCGTCAAATGTCACCTGATTACTGCGACCTTTTTTCTGGTTGTACACGTAGTGCAATTCTCCGTTGCGATTGGTGACTTTGTCGGGGCGCCCCAGCAGGCTTTCGACATCGCGCCGCGTCATGCCGGGAGGGGTGCGCTGGTTGATGATTGCAGCCCTGCGCTGTTCGGCGCTCAAACGGTTGCCGCAGCCATCATCTCGCGCGCCGACCACGACTACTGTCTGAGCTGCCGGTTTTCGAGGCGCGGGGGCCGGAGTGTTGCCGGGCAGCAGCAAATCGATGCGGGTGCCTGGTGGCGCATTGAAGGCCCTTTGCAGGCTTGTACTGTGCCCATCCGGACATCCCAGGGTGGTAAACGTAATATTTCCGGATGCATCCTCGCAGCGATGAATGCTGCTGGCGGTTGCCGTTGCAGAAAGGCAGAGCAGGGCGCTCCACAGCAGATGATTGGCAGGTCGCATGCTCAAGGTCCTCCGTGACGGGTGTCAGCAAAGGCTAACTGCCGTCTTTGGATGGGGCGAGCGTGTTTTGTTGGCTGAATGTGACGTCGAACCCTGGCTGGCTTACGGAGTTGTGCAGGTTTGCACTGCAAACGGTTGTTCTGGGCTGAATTTTCTCGCGTGCGCTTCGCTCAAAGCGGTGTATCATTGCGCCCGTCAGCTCCGCCGGGGCTTGTGGAACACCTCCATGGACATACCCAGTCGTTACTCAATAATGTTTTTCAACAATCATGAATTAACTGATTGATCTCCCGGCGTGCTCCGCTGCTGGGAGTGGAGTTCGCCTATGACCGAAAGAGAAGTAAAAAAAACGCAGGAAAGCTTGCAGGACCGCCTGGCTCAGGTTGTCGATCTGCTGCAGCGCCAGCGTATTGTTGAAGACCTGACCCATCGTCAGGAAGGTCAGCATCAGGACCGTGTAGAAAACCTGGTTCACCGGCAGAATCTCGTCGAGTTGCAACGCAAGCTCGAAGACCTTCACTCTGCCGACGTCGCTTATATCCTCGAAGCCTTGCCCCTGGAAGACCGTCTGACCGTCTGGCAGCTGGTCAAGGCCGATCGCGACGGCGACATTCTTCTTGAAGTATCCGATTCCGTTCGTGAAACCCTGATCGCCGACATGGACGATCATGAGTTGCTCGCGGCGGCACGGGACATGGACGCCGACGAACTGGCCGACCTTGCTCCCGAGTTGCCCCGCGACGTCGTTCATGAGCTCATGGAAACACTGGATTCACAGCAGCGTGAGCGTGTGCGGTCAGCCCTGTCCTATGACGAGGATCAGGTCGGCGCGCTGATGGACTTCGAGATGGTGACGATCCGTGAGGATGTCAGCCTTGAAGTTGTACTGCGCTACCTGCGCAGGCTCAAAGAGCTGCCTGGCCACACCGACAAACTGTTCGTGGTCGATTCCGAGGGCGTGCTCAAGGGCGTGCTGCCGATCAAGCGTCTGCTGGTCAATGATCCGGAGAAGCAGGTTGGCGAAGTCATGGCCAACGATCCGGTCAGCTTTCACCCGGAAGACGATGCCTACGATGCGGCACAGGCGTTCGAGCGTTACGACCTTATCTCCACGCCGGTCGTGGACAAGAACGGCAAGCTGATCGGTCGTCTGACCATCGATGAAATGGTCGACCTGATCCGTGAGGAAAGCGAAAGCGAAGTCCTCAACATGGCGGGTCTGCGCGAAGAAGAAGACATCTTCGCATCGGTATGGCGTTCGCTGCGCAACCGCTGGGCCTGGCTGGCAGTCAACCTGGTAACCGCGTTTCTGGCTTCGCGTGTGATCGGCCTGTTCGAAGGCTCCATCGAGAAGCTGGTGGCACTCGCTGCGCTGATGCCTATCGTGGCCGGGATCGGTGGCAACTCCGGTAATCAGACCATCACCATGATCGTCCGCGCGATGGCGCTGGACCAGGTCAATACCGGTAATACAGCGCGATTGTTGCGCAAGGAGCTGGCTGTCGGCCTGATCAACGGGCTGCTCTGGGGGGGTGTGATCGGCGTGGTCGCTTACATGCTGTATGGCAGCTGGTCGCTGGGTGTAGTCATGACCGCCGCCATGACGCTCAACCTGCTGCTGGCAGCGCTGATGGGCGTTTCCATTCCCATGGCGCTTGCCCGTTTGGGGCGAGATCCTGCGATGGGGGCGAGCGTCATGATTACGGCAATGACCGACAGCGGCGGTTTCTTCATCTTCCTTGGACTGGCAACGATCTTTCTGCTCTAAGTCTTGCGACTCTTACAGTCCTTTGAAATAAAAAAACCGCCGTGATCAGGCGGTTTTTTTATGCTTCGGCCAAGTCTTCATGTCGCTGAGTACTGCAATAAGCCGACGACTAATAAAGAAAAAGACTACAAAAAGGCTATAACGAAAAAGGCCAGCTTTCGCTGGCCTTTGTCTGTTACGTCAAGTCTCAGGACTCTTCGGAAGCGAGTTCCGTGTCATGAGCAATCAGCGAAACAAGGGCGTTCTGTTGACGATGTGAAAGCTGACGAAAGCGCTGCAGCAGCTCGCGTTCGTGCAAGGACAGCTCAGGACTATCGAGGCGCAGGCTTGGTTCATCACCAAGAGCACCTTCCTGAATCAGGCTTTGTTCGAGACGAGCGATGATTTCCGAGTTCATGCTGCGGTGATGATTCTTGGCTACCTCTTGCACGCGATTACGCATGCCGTCTGGTAGGCGAACGACGAACTTGTCAGCCGTGCGGCTGGAATAAGTAGCCTGTTTCATAGGGCTCATATATTTAACCGGTTAGTTCAGGGGAAGCGGTTCTAGCAAGTGGCCGCAAGATTGTCACAGTCAGACAGTCTTTTTGGCCAAATGTTCAACCGGGGTTCCAAGGGGCCGACATCATGCCGTATTGCGTCGAATCCTTGGCGTCAATTCTGTGACAAATATTGACTCAGGTAGCGGCGTATTGCCAGCACCAATTATCAGAAATGCGAGCGAATTTGCAAAGTCATCGCATTTGTCCCCGGATAAAAGGGCACGCCACCGAGCTTTTTTGCTGTCATGGCCATTTGACTCTGAGTATGCGTCTAAATTCAGCGTGAGCGAGGTTAGCCGACAAAGGGTTGGCTGCGGTGCAGGAGGGTTGTTCTGGAGCAGGGGGGGATTTCGGATGCGAGATGGTCAGGCGACCGGACACATTGCTGCAAGTAGCTTCGCTGTCAGCGAAGCACCGGATCGAATTTGAAGCGACGACCGACGAACAGCGCAACCACGAAGAGACTGGCGAATACACCGGCAGCGATATTTGCAGCGATACTCGTAGCTTGCGCGTTAACGGGAAGCAACAGGTCGGCGACGACGGCCATGATCGCCAGGACCAGAAATGACAACGCGGATTTTGACATGGCTACTCTCTCTTGAAAGGGTCGTTACAGGCGTTATCAGAAAACCCAGCGCTGTTCGGCGCGTGGAAACTGAAGTGACTCATCATCGTCATTGGCCAGCATCGCTGCGCTTGCAACGCGTTCAGTCATGATTGCCAGCTTTGGCGCCTGACTGATCTGGTGATGGACAGGAGCAGGCGTGATGGCCTGAGCGTCCTTGATACCAGAATCCTGGAAATGAAATGCCACCAGAGCCACCAGAGCTGCCGCATTCAACGCTGAGAGAGTCTTGTTCATTTTCCAGTACCTGTGCCCGACCGTTTGGGATGAGATGTGTTCCACAGATATAGATAATGCAGTCTGCATGCCAATCAGAAATTGATATAAATTCCTTATAAATCAATGTCTTAGTAAATGAAAAAAAGTGCTCTACAGTGCGTTTTGCAATGATGGCTTTTTGGGGTGTTGCAAATTGCATGATCGGTTTATCAGGCCATGTTTCCAGGCGACATCGGCTACAGGGTTGTAGGGCAATGACGACATGACAAAAGCGCCACATGCCGCTAAGATGCACGCCGTCCTCGCTGGCACCGATCGGTGTGTCGGCATGCAGTGTCTCAGTAGCTCAATTGGATAGAGCATCCCCCTCCTAAGGGGAAGGTTGCAGGTTCGAACCCCGCCTGGGACACCATATAAATAAAGCTCTTCAAGCCATTATCCTGATAGCTCGCCTTCTCCGTGACGGCAGGGTGACGCAGCTCTATGCCACCAATCTCGACACTACTACGTCCAACCCGCTTCCGAAGCCGGTGAGAAAAGCTGTTTAGGTAAGCACGAATCACAAATACTAAATCGCAACCAATAAAGGGCATCCGTAATGGATGCCCTTTTCCATAAGTCTGAAATAGCCTGCAGACACAGTCTGGTTGTTACCTTTCAGTGGTGCGGATATACAGAGGTCGTCCGCTTCTGGATATCAGCATTTCTGCAACCTGGAAGGTTTTAGCAATGTGCTGTCGTTGTCTTGGTGGCTCAGTCAATAGAGCAAAAGCTGTCACGAGCCCACCCGCCGCACCGATAGTGGGGGCTAGCGATGCAGACGAGTTGGGGCAGGGCACTTGCCCAGGTTTTCGAATACCTTGAAAAAGCTTTCGTAGAAACAGGACGAGCAAAACCCCGACAGCCGAAAGCTGTCGCGGTTGTTCTGCGTTTTAGCGGTTTGCGTCGGCCAGGCCAGTCTCAATGAAGCGAACGGAACTCTCCATTGCCTGCTGACCTTCTGGCAGCATGGTGGCGTAGAAGTGCCAGGCGTGGAACATCGCAGGCCATACTTCCAGGTTGACGCGAACACGGTTATCAGCCAAGTGAGTTGCAAGACGCATCGCGTCACTCAACATCAACTCGTTTTCGCCGATTTGTACCAAGATGGGGGGAAGACCGGTGACGTCCGCGAACACCGGAGATGCCAGCGGATGATTGGCCAGCGTGTCGCCCAGGAATGCTCTGGCGAGGATGTCCAATACAGGCTTGGAGTTCAGAGGATCCAGACCTTCACGGTTACTCATGGAAGCACCGGTGTGTTCAAGGTTCGCCCATGGCGAGATGGAGGAGCCAACCGCAGGCAATGGCAGCCCTTTCGATTTAGCCGCGACCATGACGCTGACAACCATCGCGCCGCCAGCCGATTCGCCGCAGAACGCAATTCTGTTAGCCGGGACTTTCTGCTCAAGCAGCCACTCGTAAGTGCGCAGTGTGTCATCAATAGAGGCTGGGAACTTGTGCTCAGGGGCAAGGCGGTAGTCCGGCATGTACACACGAGCACCGAGCATTTTCGCGTAGTTGCCGCCGATGCCGTGGTAGCCGTCTGGACGACCTACGATGTAGGCGCCTCCGTGGATGTACATCACAACCGCGTCGGTTTTGATCTCGTTCGGAGTGACCAGTGTGCCGGGTACGCCACCCATGTCGACTGCTTCGAATTTAACGCCAGTTGGCGCTGGATTTTGCGCGAGCATTTTTGCGTAAGAGTCGCGGATGTCGCTCATGTTTGTAGTGGTATCGATTCCCGTAAGAACAGGTACCAGATCGCTAAGGCTGTTGGCCCAGGTTTGGACGGCTGCTTGGACTTTAGTGTTCATAATGACCTCAATTGATCGTTCGGAGTTGGTTAGCTAATTGAGATACTATGCTTAGTATTGGGGAATAGGGTTCCCTATAACAGGTGCTAAGCCGCCCGAACGTTGAGACCACTGATGCCGTATGGAACTCCATAACCTGAATGACATTGCAGCATTCGTAAGCTCGGTAAACGCAGGAAGCTTCACTGCGGCGGCCAAGCAGCTGGGGTTGACTCGCTCGGCGGTGGGGAAATCGATAGTGAGACTGGAGGCTCGATTGCAGGTACGTCTGCTCAATCGCACAACTCGCAGTTTGAGCATGACTGACGAAGGCCAGATTCTTTATGAGCGCTGCGTGGGCGTTCTTCAGGATCTGGACGATGTAGAGGACGCGCTGGCATTTCGTCGTTCGACACCCAGTGGACGATTGCGGATAAGCTTGCCGGTTGCGTTGGGCAGACTTCATGTTCTTCAGCACATTGAGTGCTGCCTGAACGATTGGCCCTCTTTGAGCGTGGATATCACTTTTTCCGACAGGCTGGTCGACCTGATTGATGAGGGGTTTGACTTGGCCATGCGCATCGGGCCTCCCAAGGAAGATTCTCGGTTGCTCACGCGTACGGTGGCCTATCAACAAATGATTACCTGCGCTTCACCCAAGTATCTGGCTGAGCATGACGAGCCCAAAACGCCTGAGGATTTATCCGAGCACCAGTGTCTGCATTTTGTGAGCGGTGGGAGATTGCTTCCTTGGAATTTTCGCGTGAACGGTAGCTCTGTGCCCGTTACTCATGGTGGAAGGTTACAGATGGACAGTGCTGAGTCATTGCACCAGTCAGCTATCGCTGGCCTGGGTATCGCGACTCTTCCTTCCTACGTGGTGAACGACGATTTGAGGAGCGGCAAGCTCGTGCAATTGCTCGTTGGGTATGCAGAGGCGGCAGAGCCTATTCGGGTGATCTACCCTAGCAAGCGCCACCTCTCTCCAAAAATTCGACTCTTCATCGATAAGCTTGTGGAGGCTTGGTCACCTCGCCCGCCATGGGAACAGCAGCCAGTAAAAGGCACTACATCTAGGGCGAAAAATCCCAACGGCATGAAATTTTCGTGACAGCAGAGTGGCAGTAAGGGCAACTGAAAAAGCCCCAATCAGGCCGAGCCTGACGGGTGCTTTTTGTATTGCCTGTGAAAGAATAAGGCAGGCCCCAGAACCTCCCACCCCTGCGCTCCACTCCCGCCCTAAGGCGTCACCGAATCTTCCGTCGCCTCCTTCCCAGCCCCCTCATTGATCAACACCATGCTCTGCGGTGCAGACAGCGCTACACCCAATTCCCTCAGACGCCCCAGAACGGTAAACAACAGATCACTCCGTGCGCCACCCACCGAGCGTGGGCTGTTCACGTAGCCGCTGGCGCTGATGATCAAGCCGGTATTGGTCAGGTCTTTAAAGGTGACTGAAGGCGCTGGCGCATCGAGTATCGCTTCGTGTTCGGTGAAGGCCTGCAACAGCAGTTCGCGTATTTGCAGAACGTCAGTTTCCAGGGGCAGGGTGAGGGTGATTCCGACCACTCCCAGCGCATTGCCCATGGTCACGTTACGCACGTTCTGCGTGATGAACTGCGAGTTCGGCACGATCACTGTCGAGCGGTCGCCCATCTGGATTTCGGTCGCGCGGACGTTGATCCGGCGAATATCGCCTTCGACCCCCGCCAGGCTTACCCAGTCGCCGACTTTGACCGGACGCTCGGTCAGCAGAATCAGGCCGGAGATGAAGTTCTGCACAATGGCTTGCAGGCCGAAACCTATCCCCACCGATAGCGCACTGACCACCCAGGTCAGATTGGTGAGGCTGATATTGAGTGTGGACATCACCACAGCCACCACCAGCACAAAGCCGATGTAACCGATCAGGGTCACCAGCGAGGCCTGCATGCCCGCGTCCATGTTGGTTTCGGGCAGCAGGCGTTCTCCAAACCACTCCTTGAGTACACGCACACTCAGCAGGCCGACGACCAGGCAGACCAATGCCACTAGAATGTCGCTGGGGACGATGTTCAGGTTGCCCATGGATTTGGACGTGACATCCAGCTGAGTAAAGCTGGCGAGCAGATCGCCCGGGCTCGACCCCGAAGGCAGGAACGCCAGCAGTACAGCGGTGAGCAGCAGTAAGGTGCGGCCTATGCCGGCGAGCACGGTACTTGCCTGCGCCTGATGGCGCGTGGACAAGCCCAGCGCTGAGCCCAGCGCCAGGCCGCCAGGTTGCTTGGGCGACAGGAGGGTTTCGCAGATGTCACCGAAGCAGGCGATCAGCAGGTACGCAGTGGACGCCACCACGCTCACCCAGAGCAGTTTCACTGCCAGAAAGTACGCCAGCGTCAGATAGCCGCTCAACAATGCCAGCAAACTCAGGCCGACCCACACCGCAACGATAAACGGAATCAGACCGGCGAAGCCTGCCGGGCGCTCCAGCTCAAAGCGGCGGCGGGTACGGCGGTAGCGCAACAGGGCGTAGAAGAACACCAGCGAAACCGCCAGTGCCGTCAGGCCATTGACCGCAACTGTCAGTGCCAGGCTGCTGGCAATCACACTGTTGATTCGCTCCTGCGTGCCGATGACCATCAGTGCCAGCGCCAGTGCGGGCGGGAAGCGGCCCAGTGCGGTGGCGATCTGGTCAGGAATTTGCGGCAAGCGCCACGAGGCATGTGCCAGCATCAACAGCGCGCGGCCCAGACCGACGATGAAGGCGCAGAAGGTAATCAGCGTCTGCACCTGATCGAGCAGATTGACCACGTCATTGCTGAGCACCGCGTTGTGGACGATTCCCCAGCGCAGCAAGGACGTGGCGATGGTGATGGTGAGAATGGTCGACAGCCCGACCGCCAGGGCCAGGGCGCTGCGGCGCAGGCGGCCTTCGGGCAGCCAGCGAATCATCGCCCAGATCAGCAGGCGCTCCAGCAGGCGCCGGACAACCACCCAGATGAACAACGCGCCCAGCACCACGCTGATGAATTGCACACGGTTGTCCGGTGCCATCGCGTTGTCGAGCACCTGACGCACGTCCACCAGAAGCCTGTTCAAACGTCCCAGGTCGTCATCGGTCGGGCGAATCAGTGTGGACCAGAATGCCGAGCTGAGCGGGCTAGCGGTGCGCGTGCTGATCTGTGAATCGAAGAGGCTGCGGCGCAGGTTGAATATCTGCGTAGCCAGATCCCGGGCTGACTGGCTTAGCTCATTGGTCTGCCGTTCATCACTGACCAGCGCGTTTTTCTGCGCGGTCAACGTCTTGCGCTGACTGGTCAGGCTTTGCGCTTCGTCCGGTTGCACCGGCCCGAGAATGTTGAGCTGATCATTCAGGTGTTCGATGTCGACAGCTTGCTGCGCAACCAGATTGTCGGCTTGTTTCTGAACTTGCAAAGCCGCCTGACGCAGGCTTGAAAGCAGGTCATCGTTGGCGCTGCCCGTCACTTTCTGACGGATCTGATCGAGCTGTTTGTTCAGATCATCCAGACTCGGGACATCCACGGCAGGCGCGGCGCTGCTGGCACTATCAGCTTGGGGCGCGGGGGCATTCTGGGCCAGGGCCGGCAAGGTCACGCACAGCAAAAGCAAGGCGAGCAACCCGGTACGAAAACGGTTCAGCGAAGCGTGCTGCATTCTTTTTCCTTCTTTCTCTGCGCTATGCGGCCTGGCGAGGCCTGTGGTTCGAGCCTGGGTCTTGTACGGTTTTGAGCGGCATTCACTGGCCGCCCGAGATCGGCGGACAGGATATCAAGGCGCTCACGTTTGAGCGCTGTCAATGCGGGCCAAACCGTGCATCAAGCCTGCATTCTCAGCAGAATTTTCTCTGGTTGCCAGGCTAACTGATAAGCCGAGCCAATACTGTTCACCTAACAAATGTTAGGTAGGTGTTGACTCGATGCAAAGGTGCCGCTACGGTACGGATACCTAACGATAGTTAGGTAGGTTTTTTACCCTACCGCACAGGCCCGACCATGACCTCTAAATTGCGACTTTTCACCTCTCCTTCGGCTTTTCCGAATCCTCAACGCCTGCGTTTGTTCATCCATGAAAAAGGCATCGCCGATCTGTTCGATGAAACCATTTATGACATGGCGCCCGGCGGAGAGCAGCGTGGCTGGCGGCACCTGAATATGAACCCGTGGGGTGAAACGCCGACCCTCGAACTGGCAGACGGTAGCTTTATTTCCGAGACGGCAGCTATTGCTCGCTATCTGGATCAGTCTTATCCGGGCCGCAAGATCATGGGCGAGGGCGCTCTGGAGCAGGGCCTCGATAACATGTGGGATAACCGCATCTGGGTGCATATCCTCTATCGGATCGTTACGGCGTTTCACGTGCTGCACACCGGCCTCGGTTTCAAGCTTGAACTGACCAGGAACGAAGCATGGGGCGAGCACTGTCGCAAGGAGGCGCTGAGCCATGCGGCATTGGTCAATCTTCATCTGTCCGATGGTCGCGAGTGGCTGCTGGGCGGCGATGCGCCAACGTTCGCGGACATCACGCTCGCAACTGCCATTGCCTTCTCCAAGTTCCCGGTCAACGCCACGCCACTGGATGAGCGTTTCGAGTTCCTGGACCTGTACTGGCAGCGCTGGCAGAAGCGTCCGGCTTTCCAGGCGGCCTATGCTGATCGCAGCAGCGGTATTCCTGAGCTGGACTCGCCGGCCGAGTGATTGGCCTGGTGTTCGCGCACCTTGTCGCCGGGAACGTCATGCAGGATGTTCCCGGCGATAGCCGTTGCAGGCCGGGATATACCAACGACGGCCGTTCAGCAGCGGATGACCGCTGCCATGCGCGACCCCGTCTTTCTACCTAACAAAAGGCAGGTTTTTGAATTAGCATGTGTCGGTTTCCAGAAACGCGTCCGAAGTACAAGGCATTACGATGACCATCAACGCCCGTGAGGCGATCCTGCTTGCTGCCAGAAACATCGCCCAGTCCCAGGGCTACAACGGCCTGAACTTTCGCGATCTGGCCGCCCAGGTCGGAATCAAGCCGGCCAGTATTTACTACCACTTCCCCAGCAAGGCTGATCTGGGTGTCGCGGTTGCCACGCGATACTGGCAGGACGGTGCCGCTGAACTCGAGACGATCTCCGCAGAAACCCCCGATCCGATCGAAGCGTTACAGCGTTTCCCGGAAATTTTCCGGCGTTCGCTGGAGGTTGAAAACCGCCTTTGCCTGGGCAGTTTCGTCGGCGCTGAAACCGACAACCTGCCGCCAGAGATGACCGAGGAAATGCAGCTATTTGCCCAGGTCAACATTGCCTGGCTGAGCAAGCTTCTGGTGGCCGCGAACGTTTGCTCGCCCTCGGACAGCGAGGTGCGGGCGCAGGCCATTTTTTCCGCGGTGGCGGGCGCGCAACTGGTTGCCAGAAGCAGGTCGGACATTGCCCTTTTTGACACGTTGATCGACACCTATCGTGCCTGTGGGCTACTGCCGAACCAAGTCAGTATGGAACGGCGCTGATACGTCCAGACCATGGCATCTACACCGGCAAGCGAAACTGCTTGCGCAAGCTCTTATCGAACGCTCCGGCAGGCGCGAAGCGCCGCAGCATGCTGATTTGTCGGGCGGTCTTGCCGGCGGTGTATCGATGCCGTGGGCGAACATCGCTCGCCGCTTTCAGCACCACTGCTGCAACAACTTCGGGCAGGTCGGCTGTCGGCATGACATCGGCGAGCAACGCACGGACACCTGCTCGCACCTGATCGTACGCCTGCAACTGCGAGTCCGGCTCGATGCCATTTTGATCGAAGACTGTACGTACGTAGGCCGGCTCAATGACCGAGACCCGGACGTTGAAGGCGCGAATTTCATGATCGAGCGATTCGGAATAGCCTTCCAGGGCATGTTTGACCGCCGAATAATGAGCCGAGTAGGGCGCCGGTATCAGCCCCAGGACCGATCCGATATTGATAATGCGCCCCTGACCTCGTTGGCGCATCGACGGCAGTACTGCGTTGGTCATGCGCATGACGCCAAACAGGTTGACGTCGAACAGTGCCTGCACTTGCGGGATCGAGAACTCCTCGGCGCCGCCCAGCATACCGATGCCGGCATTGTTGACCAGCAGGTCGATGCGCCCGGTCTGCGCGAGAACGGTTGCAACCAGCGCACGGACAGAGTCGTCATCCGTGACATCGCAGCTCAGCATGGAGACCTGTGCATAACTGTCACCGGCTTTGCGGCTGGTGCCAAACACGGTATACCCCGAGCGCGCCAGCGCCTCGGCGGTGGCGCGACCGATGCCCGATGATGCACCCGTGACGATGGCGGTTCTTTCGGAAGAAGTGTTCATTTGATACTCCAATACTCGACAGGTGCGGGCCTGAAGTGTGGTTGAGCGGGGCGATGAGTAAGCGCTTACTTGATCTTCACGACGACCTTGCCCTTGGCACGGCCCTGACCCAGGTATTCAAGCCCTTCGCTGGCCTGTTCAAACGCAAAGACGCTGTCAATCACCGGTGTTAGCTGGCCACGTTCAAGCAACCTGGCAATGTCGCCAAGTTGAGCGCCATCCGCGCGAACAAACAGAAACGAGTACGACACACTTTTCTTGCTGGCCAGACGCGTGATCCTGCGGCTCATCAACCCGAATACGAAGGTGAAGAAGGCATTCATCCGCCGAGCCCTGGCGAATGCCTTATCCAGCGGGCCGACCAGGGATACGATCCTGCCGCCGGGCTTGAGGATGCCGACAGCTCTTTCAAGGTCGTCTCCCCGGGTGGTGCCGAGCACCAGGTCAACGTCGTGTAACACCTGTTCGAATGCCTGCTCTTTGTAATTCACCACTTCATCTGCGCCCAGGCTGCGGACCAGCTCCATATTCCCGGTGCTGGTGGTCGTGGCCACTGTGACGCCCAGATGTTTTGCCAGCTGTATGGCGAAGGTGCCGATACCTCCAGACCCGGCCGGTATGAACACCTTCTGGCCCGCTTGAAGAGGGGCGCAGTCCTTGAAAGCCTGCCACGACGTAAGCCCGACCATCGGGATGGAGGCTGCCTGAACAAAGTCCAGATTGGCCGGCTTCAGGGCGGCAGCGTGTTCCGGTACGGCGGCGAACTCGGCGATGGCGCCCCCACCCAGTTCGAACAGGCTCGCAAATACCGCGTCGCCCGCCTTGAAACGAGTGACTGCGCTACCCACCTGAATGACCACGCCCGCCAGATCGCTGCCCATGGTGGCCGGTAGTTGCAACTTCACCACAGGCTTGAAGACACCCGTAGTGATCATGTTGTCGATCGGGTTCAACCCGGCCGCGTGAACTTCCACCAACAGTTCGTCAGGTTTGATGGCTGGTATGGGAATGTGGGTAATCGCAATCTCGGGCGACTTGCCGTAATTTTCGAATGTCAGTGCTTTCATGACGCTCTGATTCCAGTGTCGTCGAACAAGGATGTGCATCCGCCGCGGCTTGATCCGCTTCAGGCTTGCGGGCGATAGCGCTCGGCTGCCTGAGCCTGCCGAATGTCCGACAACAGCCCTTGGCGCGCCTCATCCAGCGAGTCCCAACGCCCCGCCACATGCAGCGGCGGAATGGTCACCTGTTCGCGGCGGTCGAAACCCACCAGCGCCGCATCAACCAGTTCGTCGACGTCCATCACCTCTGCAATAGTGTTCAGATCGATCCCCGCGCGCTCCCAGATTTCGGTGCGCGTGGCCGCCGGGAGCACTGCCTGGACGTATACGCCCTTGGGCGCCAGTTCCACGTTCATTCCTTGGGAAAGGAACAGCACGTAGGCCTTGGTCGCACCGTAGACCGACATGCCGAACTCTGGCGCAAAGCCCACCACCGATCCGAGGTTGACGATCGAGCCCGAGCCGGACTGCGCGAAACGCGGGGCCACTGCGGCCGCAAGGCGTGTCAGGGCGACGATATTGAGTGCGACAAGCTTGTCGATGGACTCGGCGTTCTGTTGTGCGAACCCTCCGTATTGGGCAATGCCTGCGTTGTTGATCAGCACACCGATGCTTGCATCGTCACGCAGGCGGGTTTCCAGCGCCGTGAGGTCGGCAGATTGAGTCAAATCGGCCTGGATGACTTCAACGGCAACGCCGTTTTCTTCACGAAGGCGTGCTGCCAGGGCATCAAGACGTGCCTTGTCACGAGCGACCATCACGAGATTGTGACCGCGACGGGCAAATCGTTCGGCATAGACCGCGCCGATGCCGCTGGAGGCACCGGTAATGAGAACAGTGGATGGCGTTGTCATGGAGGATGTGCTCGTAAAGTGCGTTTAGGAGATGGCACTTATGATTACGATCGAAATCTAAAATGTCAACGTATTGATGTTGATCGACATCAAAATGGTCGATGCCGATCGTGCTCAGATTTCTGAAGGGGGTCTGGAGAACATCAACGTAAGGAGTACGGGTAAATTGCATGCACACCGTCGAAACCGCTTCTGCGCAAGCACAGTCACGACGGCGGTTGTTTAGCGATTGGGTGGAGGCAGTGCGTCTGTTTTCAGTCTGACGGCGTGAGCACGGCGCTCGTCATCAATTGAAGTATCGACTCGGCAGAGGGAATAGGGGGGTTATTCGTCTTTCTGTCGATGGTCAGGGAAGCGTAGCCGTGTGCGGTGCTCCAGGCGAGGAAGGTGCGCTGTTCAAGCAGTTCCGGCTCGGGCTCGCTACCGTATTTCGCTATCCAGGCATTGCGTATCGACTGGCGGAGCACTTGCAGCGCACGTTCACCCGATGTGAGAAGCCGGGGCAACGTGCGGTTTACACCCGAGCCAAACATCAACCGGAAGTGTTCCGGGTAACTTTTGGCGAAACTTACGTAACCAATGCCGCAACCCAGGAGGGTGTCGTCCAGTTCCTGTTGCACGGCAATGATGACGTCGGCCATGCGCTCGTACCCATCGGCCACCACCTCCGCCAGCAGGTTTTCCAGAGAGCCGAAATGGTGGGCGGGGGCAGCATGAGAGACATTCGCCCGTCTGGCGCACTCGCGCAGTGACATGCCGCGGGCTCCCGATTCCCCCACGATATCCCAGGCGGCCTGACGCAGGACGGCGGGCAGATTGCCGTGGTGGTAGGTCCGCGGGGCGTCTGAAGTCGACATTTAAGGCTCCCTATCATGAAACAAAAGTTATATTCCCGTCGGCTCAGCCTATCTTGTCAGTGACAAGATAGGCTGTTCTAATGGTGCCAGATCATCTGACGGGCGTGGGGAATACCGATGAGCGACATCATCAAAAGGCTTCGACTACTGACGCTGCGCGGCACGTTCACGCTGATCAGCCGTATTCTACCGGGCATCACTGGAAGATATCTCGCTCGACGTTTTGTGACTCCACAGGCATCCGGACGTGCCAAGGCTGCCGAAATCCTGAGTAAGGCGACGGATATGCAAACCGGTAGCCTTGAGCTGGACGGCATCAGAATTGCCACCTATGTCTGGGGCGACCCTGCCAGCCAGCCGTACGTGTTGCTGGCCCACGGCTGGTCAAGTTACGCGCTGCGTTTTATCGGATGGGTTCCGCTACTGCGCTCCATGGGCTACGCCGTGGTGGGGTTCGATCAGCCCGCGCACGGGTTGAGCGCAGGCAGCATCAGTCATATGACCCAGTTCGTGGCGGTGCAGCAGCACGTGGGACGCCATTTCGGAAAGCCTGCGGCGGTCATAGCGCATTCACTGGGCGCTTCATCCATTGTTTTTGCTGAGGAGCCGCAGTGGAGCCCTGAGCGCTTCATCCTGATTGCGCCGTTCCTGGCACCTGCGGACAGCGTACTTCAACAGTTCGATTCAGTCGGTGTTGCCCATAAGGTATTCAAGCCTTTCGAGGGCGTCCTGCATTCGCTGACCGGTCGCCGCTTCGCGGATTACGACGCCAGTCCGCGACTGCCGCTGCTTGATCGTCCCGCCCTGATCATTCATGACCGCCGTGATCGTGAAACGCCGTGGGAAAAGGGTGCTCGTTTTGCAGAACTATGGCCGGGCGCGCGTCTGTTTACCACTGAAGGGCTTGGCCACAATCGGCTGATTGATCATCCGTCGGTTATTGCGGAAGCGATGAAGTTTCTGAAACCGGATCATCATTAACGGCATCCGCAACGGATGGCCTTTCCAACGCTTCCACTCTAAAGCGTCTACACGCAGCTTCATGAAATCCGTATGTGCCAGCTGGATCTGGCTCGTTCAATTGCAAGATGAATAACGGAAGCCAGGTGCGTTTCCGCTCATCACGAGCTGAGCTTCTTTTAAAAGTCCTGACGTAGCCGGACAGGCGGGTCAGTGTCTTCAGAAGTTGGAGGCCGCTATGGGTTTTAATAATTTTTCCGATGAGTTGGCGGTGCTTGAAATCGTCCGCAGCGCGAACTTCGTTCGGCCTGGAAAGTTGACGTCTGGTCAAATTTATCTCGCACTGATACGTCTTCAATCAGACGTTCCGGCGGCCGGGGAGTTTATGGCAATGATTGATGAGCTGGTCAAAGAGGGGCTGCTGGTTTCAGCCGCTGTGCTGGAGCACGACATCTCGTTTCCCTATGTCCAGCACATTGTTCTCGGTGTTACCGAAACAGGTGCGGCCGTACTGGAAAACCTGAGCTTTCAGGCTGACCTTTTTTACATGTGATCGGCGGAGCCGTTCCAGCTACAGCGTCAGGAAAGAACCGACAGTGATGCAATAGTCGCAGCCGTCAGTCCCGGACTGACGAACCTCACTTGCCCTGCACCCTGTGTCGCGCGTAGAGCACTGCTGTTCCGCCGGAAGCCGCACGGGCCTGTAGCTCGAACGTTTGTGGATAGCCTTTGATCAGATCGCTCAGTTTCTTGTAGCCATGAGTACGAGGATCGAACTCAGGGCGCAGTTTGGTGATGTTTGTGCCAATGGCGCCCAAGGGTGCCCAGCCGTCTTCATCAGCAATATCGTCCATTATCTTTGCGATGAAGCCCACGGGGGCTTTGGGTTTCTTGCTCGGCTCGGTTGCCACCGATTTCACGTTGCTCGGTGTTGCAGTTGCATCGGGCGTAGAGTCTCCGCTGGCCGGGGTGGTGATCTCTTCACGAAGCAATTCGATGTAGATGAACTTGTCGCAGGCCGCCACAAAGGGTTTGGGTGTCTTTTCTTCGCCAAAGCCATAAACGGTCAGGCCTTCCTCACGCAAACGCGAAGCCAGACGTGTGAAGTCACTGTCGCTGGACACCAGGCAGAACCCGTCGAAACGACGCGTGTAGAGCAAGTCCATCGCGTCGATTATCAACGAGCTGTCAGTCGCATTCTTGCCTTTGGTGTAGGCGAATTGCTGGATGGGCTGAATGGAGTAGTCGAGCAGAACTTTCTTCCAGCCGCCGAGTTGCGGGCCGGTCCAGTCACCATAGATGCGCTTGACGCTGGCCACGCCGTATTTGGCGATCTCTTCGAAAAGGCCTTCTACGATAGCCGCTGGCGCATTGTCGGCATCAATCAGCACTGCCAAGTGCTTTTGAGCGCTGTTGGGGTTTTGAACGGCCATGGATCACCCTCGTACGAAAGCATAACCATACCGTCAAAACGAGAGATTGGCGCTATTCCCCGATATTTATGCAAGGCAGGCCGCTGCCGAAGCTTTCCGGCAGCGGCCCTGGCACGTCAGATTCGGAAACTGCCCACCAACTGCGTCAGCCGGGTGGACTGCTGTTCAAGGTCAGTGCACGCGCGCAGGGTCGCGTTCAGGTTCTCTACGCCTTGCTGGTTCAGCGTGTTGATCTCGGTGATGTCCACGTTGATCGCTTCCACGACGGCGGTCTGCTCTTCGGTGGCAGTCGCCACTGACTGGTTCATGCCGTCGATTTCGCCAATCCGATCGGTGACGTTCTCCAGACTTGTCACGGCCTTGTTGGCAATCTCGACCGTTTCAATGCTCTCACGCTGGCTTTCATTCATGATCGCTACGGCTTCACGGGCACCGGATTGCAGTTGCTCGATCATCTCCTGCACTTGGCTCGCTGATTCCTGGGTTCGATGTGCCAGGCTGCGGACTTCGTCGGCGACCACGGCAAAACCTCTGCCGGCTTCACCCGCACGCGCGGCCTCGATGGCCGCATTGAGGGCCAGAAGATTGGTCTGTTGGGAGATGCCGGTAATCACGTCCAGAATCTGGCCGATGTTGGCTGTCTTGGTGTTCAGCGTTTCGATCTGCTCGCTTGCGCTGCTGATTCGTTTGGAAAGACGGCTCATGGCCGAGATGTTCTGCCCGACTACGTCCTGCCCGTCCGACGCCAGCGTCCGTGCATCGCTGGAGTGACCCGACGCACGCGCGGCGTTCTGGGCGATCTCCTGCGTTGCGGCGCCCAGTTCATTGATGGCAGCGGCGACGCTGTTGGTGCGGTGGGACTGTTGATCGGAGTTGAGCATCGACGAGTTGGATGCAGTCAGTACCCGCTGTGCAACTTCATTGAGCTGCACGGTGGAGGAGGCGACTTCACGCATCGAGTCATGGATTCGCTCTACAAAGAGGTTGAAGCCATTACCCAGATACCCGAACTCGTCCTGGCTCTCGATGATCAGGCGCTTGGTCAGGTCACCTTCGCCGGCAGCGATATCGTGCATGGCACGGCCCATCAGGTTCAGTGGCCGCAGCAGAACGCCCAGGAGCATGCCCAGCAGCAGGATGATCAGTACCACAGCAATCACAGTGGCCACGATGGCCGAGTTTCTGAACTCGCCCAGCGCCGCGTAAGCCGTGTTTTTATCCATCGCCACGCCAACGTACCAGTTGACCGAGGGCAGGCCGTCCACGTGCGCGAAGGTAAGGATCTGCGTCTTGCCGGCAAACTCGCTTTCACTCAGGTCTTGCGACAGCTTCGGTGTTTTCGCCGGGTAGACTTCGGCCAGCGTCTTCATCACCAGGGAGGTGTCCGGATGAACCAGGATGCGGCCATTCGCGTCGACCAGGAACGCGTATCCGTCGCCGTGCAACCGAAGTGAGCTGATCATCTTCACCAGAATTTCCAGGCTCAGGTCGCCGCCAATCACACCGGCCACGCCAGACTCACCCTTGATCGGTGTGGCAAGGGTCACGATCAAACCCTTGGTCACGGCGTCCAGATACGGCTCGGTGAGGATGGTTTTGCCGGCGCGAACGGCATCGACATACCACGGTCGGGTTCTGGGGTCGTAATCGGCCGGCATGTCATCAGGCGGCTGGGTGACGAAAGAGCCATCACTTCTGCCCTGGTAAATGCTCATGAAGGTGGCGATCAGCGTAGGTTGGCCAAGCACCCGATTCTGCTCTTGCGGGGACTGAGGCGAAGATGCGTTTTCCGCCAGGCTCTCTACCAGAAGAATTCGTCCTGAAAGCCAGTTACGGATATTGCCGGCGGTGCTTTCGCCTGTCTGGTTCAGGTTCTCCTTGAGTTGCATGCGCAATGTATTGCGCTGCAGATAGTCGTTATAGAAGGTGAACAACGTGAATGCGGCGATCACCACCAGGGACGCCGCCAAGAGGATTTTATGGCTGAATTTTAAAGATTTTCTCATGCCGATATGAGCCTTTAGATATTACTCGGAAATGATGTACTGCGAGCGCAACGGCGTTTTATCGGCTGGCAGGCTGATTAATGAATGCCGATCGTCATATGAATGAGTGCGCACAAAGCGACAGCACGCATTTCTAAAAGCGACGCAGCGTTTTTCACGATGTTTTGATAACGTCACGAAAGCAAAAATGAAGTGCATGGAACGCATTCAGCGCGCGTTTTCAATGTATACCTCTCTGCAACGTTTCACGTTTCCTGCGCTTTGCGGTTCTTTATGGGGATAGAAGACATGAACCGTTCACCAGGTGGCACAGGTACGTCGGCAAGAGTGGTCTTCAATTGGCGTGAATCAAGCGAGGTTTCAAGTGATCGCCAGGCGTAAATTCAGCGACGCAATGCAAGGAAAAAACCTTCGCTTTCTGCAAGAGGAAAAACATGAGTCCAGGCGGCAAACGCGTGCCGGTTTTCTTCTGCTGGAGCATTTTTCGCTACCTGCTTTCACTCAGGTGTTGGACGCCATTGTCACGGCCAATCTGCTGCGGCGGGATCTGTTTTCGACCATCACGCTTGGTCTTGGCGAAGGCGAGGTAGTCAGTGACCTCGGGCTGGTGATCCGCCCGGATGAGCTGTTTGGGCGAGCCAGCCTTGCAGGACTCGACCTGCTGGTCATCTGCGGAGGCTATCGCACCGAGTTGAAGGCAAGCGATAACCTGATCCGCTTATTGCGCGACGCTGCCTCTCAGGGAGTAACCCTGGCAGGACTATGGAACGGCGCCTGGTTTTTGGGGCGGGCCGGTTTGCTGGATGGATACCGATGCGCGATCCACCCGGAGCATCGACCCGCTCTCGCGGAGATCGCCAGCGTGGGCCAGGTCACGAGTGAAGCGTATGTCGCAGACAGGGACCGACTGACCGCCTCAAGTCCGACAGGCGCCTATCATATGGCGCTGGAGTGGATCAAAGGTTTGCATGGCAAGGCGCTGGTAGAGGGGATCGAAGACATCCTGTCATTCGAGGAGTCCAGATACCGGCGTATCAAAACCTCGCCGTTACTGTCCGTGAGCGCTCCTTTGCGCGAAGTGATTCGACTCATGGAGTCGAATCTGGAGGAGCCTCTGGAAATGGAAGAGCTCGCTGTTTATGGGGGCCGTTCGCGACGTCAGCTTGAGCGATTGTTCAAAGAGCAGTTAGGCACTACCCCGCAGCGCTATTATCTGGAACTGCGCATCACCGAAGCTCGGCGGCTGCTGCAGCACACTGAGTTGTCTCAAACCGAAGTGCTGGTGGCGTGCGGATTTGTATCGCCGAGTCATTTCAGCAAGTGTTACAGCTCCTACTTCGGTTACCGCCCCTCTGCGGAGAAAAGGCGTGTCAAATAGTCGAGTGGGCGAACATCACAATGATGTTCATCATTACGCGTTGTGGCATGAAAGTGCTTACTTACCACTTGCCTGTTGTTCCGACGCCTCGTGCTCTGCATACCACTGTGCATAAGGCGTGTTTTGCACCTTGCGCCGATTGAAATCCTCGGCGCCATCGGTCCACCAGACTTCACCGCGCTCGCCCAGTGCAACTTTGGCCTTGTCGACACTGGCTCGTGCTGCCTTCAAGGCTGCGGGGTCTTCGGATGCCTTGGCGGTTTTGACTGCACGACGTGCGGCCATCAGTTCATCCACCAGATGCTGGCGGACGTCGTGGCTCAAAGAGGGGTTGGAGCACCGCCAGAGTTGCCCTTTGACCACAAAATACCGACCATCAGGTGTGGTCGGGTTCATGCTACGGATATCCGCGGGCGACCGCGTCGGCGCCGATCAGGCCTGTCACTCGCCCGGCCAGCGTGTCCAGCCCGAACGGCTTGGTCAGTACCTGCGTGCAAGGCCGCAGGTGGCAATCGTCCAGTACCGACGTCTTGGCGTAACCGGTGATGAACAGGGTCGGCAGGCCGGGTCGACAGTCACCGGCGGCATCGGCCATTTCCCGGCCGTTCATGCCGCCTGGCAAGCCTATATCACTGATCAGCAGGTCGATGCGGGTATCCGACTGCAGTATCTCCAGGCCTGATTGTGCGTCAGCGGCTTCCAGGCAGTTGTAGCCCAGACCGCTGATGACTTCGGCGACGAGCATCCTCACCGAGGGTTCGTCATCCACGATCAGAACGGTTTCACCGGTGTGATGCGGTGGTTCTTCGATGACTTCCGGTTCAACGGCGCGGGGAGCATTTTCAGCGGTGTGGCGTGGCAGGTGCATGACCACGCTGGTGCCCTGGCCTTCGACCGATTCGACGCGAATCTGCCCGCCGGACTGACGCACAAAACCATACACCATCGACAGCCCGAGACCGGTGCCTGCACCGATGGCCTTGGTGGTGAAGAACGGTTCAAACGCTTTGGCGGCGATGTCCGGACTCATGCCGATGCCCGTGTCGGTGACCCGTATGCTCAGGTGCTCGCCGGCAGGAATGCCATGATCCGGGTCGGTGCACTCTTCAAGGGACGCATTGGCAGTCTCAATGACAATGCGCCCGCCGTTGGGCATCGCGTCGCGGGCATTCAGGCACAGGTTCAGCAGCGAGCTTTCCAGCTGAGCGTGGTCGATCAGCGCGGGCCACAGGTCATTTTGCGCGATGACCTTTATGTCTATCTCCGGGCCGACGGTACGGGTGATCAACTCTTCCATGTCATGAATCAACCCGTTGACGTCGGTGACTCTCGGCGACAGTGTCTGGCGTCGTGAGAACGCCAGCAGACGGTGGGTCAGCGACGCCGCGCGGCGTACCGCGCCCTGGGCGACCGATACGTAACGGTCGACGTCGCCGACGCGGCCCTGGGCCAGTCGTTTGGTGATCAGTTCCAGGCTGCCGGAAATACCGGCCAGCAGATTATTGAAGTCGTGTGCGATGCCCCCCGTCAGTTGCCCGACGGCATCCATTTTCTGTGAGTGGCGCAGGGCATCTTCGATCTGCTCGCGTTCGAAAACGGCCTGTTCGATACGCTGTTCGAGTGTCTGGTTGAGTTCTCTGACCGCTTCTTCGGCTTTTTTTCGGGCGGTTACATCAATAGAGGAGCCGATCAGACCGATCACTTCGCCGTTGGCATCGAGCAGCGGCGCTTTGGTCGAGAGCCATATCGCTGCGGAGCCGTCAGCCAGGTTGACCTGTTCTTCGATCTGTTCGCTGACATTGCTCTGCATGATCCGGCGGTCGGTTTCCATGAGGATCCGCGCCTGTTCCTGGTCATCCAGAAACTCCAGATCCGTCTTGCCGATGAAAAACTCGGGCGGCTTGCCGATCAGGTCGGCGGTGCCGCGATTGGCGACCAGCATCCGTCCCTCGAGGTCCTTGGCGTAGACAACGCCGGGAACGGCAGCCGTGAATATCCTCAGCAATTCGTTGAGCCGGTCGCGCTCGTCTTCGGCAGTGCGACGGCTGTCTATATCGAGCAATACGCCCGGACTGCGAACAGGCTTGCCACGACTATCACGCTCGATTCTTCCGCTGGCTTCGACCCAGCGATAAATACCGTCTTCATGGAGAACCCGGTATTCGCATCGATAGGTTTCGCTGCTCTGCAGCGCGTCCTCGATTGACTTGTCGACTCTGGCCGAATCGTCAGGATGAATGGAGGCAATCACCAGCTCCAGTGGCAAGCCTTTGGCGCATAGCTTCGGGCACAAGCCGAAGGTCCGGGCAAAACGCTCATCGCCGGTCAGTTGATCGGCAACGATGTCCCACACCCAAGCGCCGACAACGGCCCCCGAATCCAGGGCGAGTTGCAGCCGCTCGGCTGCTTCCTGCGCCGAGGGAAGGCGTGGCTCGAGGGCGAATGGCCTGCCGCCGGAAACATCATTGCTCATCACTATCGACCCACTTGAACGCCTGGTTCACAAAGACTCAGTCATAGGGCAGCGCAGCGGCCTGAAAGTTGTACAAAATTTATTCTATTTTGTGCCAGATGCCTGACAAAGCGATCAGTGACACTCGATCATTCCATGATCCAGCAGGGAGTGATGTTAAATTAATATCATTTGAGGTGCGCGCTATTTTCCGCGGAGCAGGCAGGGCAGCGCTTTCAAGTGATGCCGGGCTTGGCAAATCACCTGAAGGCGCTGGTTTCATTCAAGTATTCAGCGTCTTGCGAATGTATCAATGCTGGCCGACAGGCGTAGGCAGGTTGGCAGCCTGTACCGGCGACCAGCGGGTCAGCGCATAAAACACTGCGCCGCCCAGGATGCAGCCGGTAAACCAGGCGAAGTTGGCAATCGGCTTGAACCACTCGATAAAGGTGAAGCACAGACCGACCAGTGCGGTGAGCAGCAATGCCTTGACCGCGATCCAGTTCACGCCGTTGGTGTACCAGTAGCGACCGCTCGGCGTGTCATTGAACAGGGCGTCGACGTCGATCTGCTGCTTCTTGATCAGGTAGTAATCCACCAGCAGGATGCCGAACAGCGGGCCGATGCAGGCCGCCAGCACGTCCAGGGTGTAGTGAATCACTTCAGGGTTGTTGAACAGGTTCCAGGGTGTGATGAAGATCGACGCCACCGCAGCGATCATGCCGCCTGCACGCCAGCTGATGCGGCTGGGCGCCACGTTGGCGAAGTCGAAGGCGGGGGAAACGAAGTTGGCGACGATGTTGATGCCGACCGTCGCGGTCACAAAAGTAAAGGCACCGAGCAGCACGGCCGTGGTGTTGTCGATGCGCGCGACGGTCGCGATCGGGTCGTGGATCATCTCACCGAAAATCGGCAACGTGCCTGAAACAATCACCACCGTTACCAGTGAGAACGCCAGAAAATTCACCGGCAAGCCCCAGAAATTGCCGCGGCGTACGTCGGCCATGCTTCGGCAATAGCGGCTGAAATCGCCGAAGTTAAGCGTCGGCCCGGAGAAGTACGAGACCACCAGCGCAATGGCCATTACCACCTGGCCGAACGCCGCCCAGCCGGACAACTCTTTTTCCGCCAGGGTAAAACTGATGTTGTCCCAGCCAGCGCGCCAGACAATCCAGCCTGCCAGCGCGAACATCACCGCATAAACGGCAGGGCCGGCCCAGTCGATGAAGCGCCTGATTGACTCCATACCCGTCCAGAACACGGCGGCCTGCACCACCCACAAGGCGAGAAAGCCGAACCAGCCTAGCCAGGACAGCCCGAGAAACGTCACGCTTTGATACGCGGCCAGTTCCGGGAAGAAACGCAGCACCACGATCACCAGTGCGCTGGACGCCAGGTAGGTTTGAATGCCGTACCACGCCACTGCGATCAGCCCGCGAATGATGGCGGGAATGTTGGCACCGAAGACGCCGAAGGCCAGGCGGCAGATGACCGGGTAGGGCACGGCGGCTTGCTGACTGGGTTTGGCGACCAGATTGGCAATCACCTGAATGATGCAGATCCCCACCAGCAGCGCGATCAGCACCTGCCAGCTGGCCAGGCCCAGCGCGAACAGACTGGCGGCGAAAACGTAGCCGCCGACGCTGTGCACGTCGCTCATCCAGAACGCCAGAATGTTGTACCAGGTCCACTTCTGCGGCACCGGCCCCAGATCATGGTTATGCAGGCGCGGGCTGTACCCGGCTGGGCGTTGTTCTGTCATTGCGTGACTCCCTCGGTGTGTCGTGACGGGATCGGAGTACGATCGATGATTTTTTTGTATACGATCGTGTACGCAAAACATGTGCCACGCTTTTTCTCATTAGCCGGGAATGGTCGCTAGGCTTGTTGCAGGGCGGTTATGTCGAGAAAGATGGATAAACCAGGCAGGTTCGAGCATTTGCTTGAAGTGCACGTAAACAGGGCGCTTTTGCTCATTTACGGTGCGGTTCGTGCGTTTTTTGTTAAGGGGCTATCTGACCTGCTGTTTAAATTGCGCTACTCATCATGTTCCCCATCAGGCACTATTCTTGTATACGATCTGTAATGCCAATGTGATGTGAAGCCATGATCCGACCTGACAGCGCTCCGTTGTTTCTCGCGCCTTCTACCGATGAAAAAGGCCGTGATGAACAGATTTACCAGCATGTACTGGAAGCCATCGTCGAACATCGGCTCGCCCCGGGGACGCGCTTGCCCGAGGACGCCCTGGCCGAAGTATTCGAGATCAGCCGTACCGGCATCCGCAAGGTCTTGCAGCGTCTGGCGCTGGAACGACTGGTGACCTTGCGCCCCAAGCGCGGCGCAGAAGTTGCGCAACCGTCGGCTCAGGAAGCACAGGACGTATTGGGTGCCAGGCAACTGATCGAGCCCGCGCTGATGGCCGATATTGCCACGCGAGTTGGCGGCCAGCGCCTGGAAGCACTGCGCGCGCTCTGCGCTCAGGAACATGAGGCGCAACACGCGGGGCGCCACAGCGAAGCGATTCAATTGTCGGCGCGCTTCCATGTGCAGTTGAGCGCGCTGGCGGGCAATCAGGTATTGACCGAACAAGTCGCGCAGCTCACCACACGGTCTTCGTTGATTGTGGCGGTCTACGGCTCGCGACGCAGCGTCGGCTGTGAGTGTGGCCAGCATGTTGACTTGCTGACCTTGCTCGAAAGCGGGCAGGGCGAACAGGCGCGTGAGTGGATGGCCGAGCATTTGCGCCGCATCCGTGCCAGCCTGAATGTGGATGCGCCGGTCAGCGAGACAGTGGATTTTCATAGCATTTTCAAACGGCGCTGAAGGAGTCCCGGTGCGTATTCAAGTGATCAACCCCAACACCAGCGAAGCCATGACCCACAAGATCGGTCTGGCCGCGCAAGCCGTGGCGCGCCCCGGCACGCAGATCATCGCCTGCAGTCCTGCGGATGGCCCGGTGTCCATCGAAGGCCATTTCGACGAGGCGATAGCGACGCTGGGCGTGCTCGAAGAAGTGCGCAAGGGACGCGAGCAACAGGTCGACGCGCATATCATTGCCTGTTTCGGCGACCCCGGGCTGCTGGCGGCACGCGAGTACGCCAGTGCCCCGGTGATCGGCATCGCCGAAGCGGCCTTTCATATGGCCAGCCTGATTTCCACCCGTTTCGCCGTGGTCACCACGCTGACCCGCACCCGGATCATTGCCGAGCATCTGCTGCAGCGTTATGGCTTCAGTGAGTTATGCACATCGGTGCGTTGTATCGATCTGCCAGTGCTGGCGCTGGAGGAAAGCGGGCCGGAGCTTATCGAATGCATGGCCGAGCAGGCCCGTCGCGCCCGTGACGAAGAAGGGGCAGGCGCCATTGTGCTGGGCTGCGGTGGGATGGCGGATCTGGGCAGGCAATTGAGCGAAGCGATTGGTCTGCCAGTCATCGACGGCGTGGCTGCGGCGGTGAAACTGGCCGAATCGCTGGTGGATCTGGGCCTGACCACCAGCAAACACGGCGACCTGGCCGACCCCATCGGCAAACCGTTCAAAGGCCGGTTTGCCTATATGAGTCGGTGATCAGTGAAGGCTTAGCTTCGCGCTTAGCGTTACACACAAGTTCTGGGGAACACGAAATACGTGTCTTTCAGGCTTCTGCCCGGAGGGCGTAGGAGCGAACTTGTTCGCGAAGGGGGCGGTATGAACGATGAAAGTACATCGTCTGAAACACGGTTTTCGCGAACAAGTTCGCCCCCACAGCCTACGGCCAGAATCAAAAACGAATGTGCGCATAACGACGAGCGCCCTGCGCGGTTTGACATTTTCAGGCTTCTGCCCGGAGGGCGTAGGAGCGAACTTGTTCGCGAAGGGGGCGGTATGAACGATGAAAGTACATCGCCTGAAACACGGTTTTCGCGAACAAGTTCGCTCCCAAGGCCTACGGCCACAATCAGAAGCGAACTTGTACCTTACATAGCCGGCACGCCACCCCCGACCAGGGCTTCAGTCGTGTCGTCCGGCACCACAATCGTGTTGTTGCCGGGCGTCAGGATGACCTTGCGGCAATCCTCTTCCTTCTTGTCGAACAGCTTGTAGCCCTTCGCCGCATCTTCCAGTGACATCCGGTGCGTGATGATGGCTTCGGGTTCCAGGCGGCCAGCCTCGATGTGCTCCAGCAACTCAGGCATGAAGCGATGCACGTGGGTCTGGCCCATTTTGAAGGTCAGGCCCTTGTCGAACGCATCGCCGAACATGAAGCCGTGGATGAACCCGGCATATACACCTGGCACACTGACCACGCCGCCGCGACGTACCGCCGCGATGCACTGACGCAACGCCTTGCCGCTGCTGCCTTCCAGTTTCAGCGTGGCCAGGATGGTTTCAGTGGTACTGCCCTTGGCCTCGAAACCCACCGCGTCCACGACGCCGTCCACGCCGCGCATGCCGGCAGTCTGGCGAATGATCGTGTCGGCCGGATCATCGTCTTCATCGAAGTTGATCGGGATCACGCCGTAGGTTTTCTGCGCATAGGCCAGACGATACGGGTGGTGATCGACCATGAAGATCTTCTCGGCACCGAGCATTTTTGCGCACGCGGCGCTCATCAGCCCGACCGGGCCAGCGCCGTAAATGGCAACCGTCGAACCCTGGCCAATCCCGGCGTTGAGTACAGCCTGCCAGGCGGTGGGAAGAATATCGGAGAGGAACAGCACCTTCTCGTCAGCCAGAGTGCCTGGCACCTTGAACGGACCGACGTTGGCCTTGGGCACACGCACGTACTCAGCCTGACCGCCCGGGACACCGCCATACAGATGGCTGAAGCCGAACAGCGCGGCCCCTGGCGGAATCGACTTTTTGTTGAGGATCGCGCCACGTCCGGTATTGGTGGTTTCGCAGGCCGCGAACTGGTCGAGGTCGCAGAAAAAACAGCTGCCGCAAGCGATGACAAACGGGATTACCACGCGATCGCCTTTGGCTACAGCCGTGACGGCCGAGCCGGTTTCTTCCACGACACCCATGAACTCGTGGCCGAAGATGTCGCCGTGTTCAACGGTAGGGATTTTGCCGCGATACAAGTGCAGGTCGGAACCGCAGATAGCGGTAGCCGTGACGCGCAGAATGATGTCATCCGCTTGCTCGATCACAGGGTCCGGCACTGTATCGACCTTCACACTGTTCGCGCCGTGGTAAGTCAAAGCTCTCATGGTTAATCCTCAGTGGTAGCAGAAATTTCCGATCCGTTACTGAAGATGAACCATGAGTTTTTTGTTGGTTCAGCGCGATTGATCGACGCGGGGACTAACGGTAGGTCAGTTGCGGAACGCTGTCATATCCTGCAACAACATGCCCATCAGGCGATTGGCGCCGACACTCAGCTGACGACCCAGGCGGCTGATCAGGTGAGTCTGCGGGCTGCTGAACACCTCGTGCTGCAAGGGCAGGGCACGCAATGTGCCGGCCTTTATTTCTTCCTCCACGACAAAGGTCGGCAGCAACGTGACGCCACCCTGCATGGCGAAATGCTTGAGCATGGCGAAGGTGCTGCAGGTCAGCGTCGGCTGCACGGTGATGCCCAGCTGGTGTTCGGCTTGCAGCAGGATCTGGCGAATACCGTAAGACACGGCAGGCAGGGCGACACGGTAGTTTTCAAGTGCCCGCAGCTGTATCGGGCCTGGTTCTTCGGTCAGCGGATGATCCGGCGCGGTGATCACACAGACCGGTTGGCGCTGATGCGCATGCGAACGGATTTTCGGGTCGGCAGCCGGATTGAAGACCAGGCCAATGTGCGCTTCATCCTCGACCACCTGGCGAATCACTTCGTTGCTGCCACAGACGTTCACGATCAGTTCGATTCTGGGATACAGCTCGGAAAACCGGGCCAGCGGTTGCGCCAGACTTTCCAGAAACCCCTCCCCGGAGACCAGCGTAACCGAGCCGCTGTGCAAGCCTTTCAGCGCTTGAATCGAATCCAGCAGGACCTCCTGCTGCGTCAGTCGCTGGCGATAGTAGGCCAGCACCTTGTCGCCCGCCTCGGTCGGTTTGACGCCGCGTCGATGGCGTTCCAGCAAGGGTGAGCCCAGCTCCTGTTCCAACTGTGCGATCTGGCGGCTGACCGCCGAAGGCGCAACGTTGAGAAAGTCGGCGGCAGCCCGGACGCTGCCCAATCGCACGGCTTCGAAAAAATACAGGATGCGTCGATCTTGAACGAGGCTCATGGGCTTCCAGTGTTGCGCTAAAGGCAACATAAATTCGATTTTTGGATTATTGCTGAGAGGGGAGAGCGCTGTCCATACTCGAATCATCAGCACATTGCCGGCTGAAAGAGCCTGCAGCGTTGTCCTCGAATTCGTACAAAAACCTTTGATAGGGATGCAGACATGACTTTGAAAGCAGGTGTGATCGGATTGGGCAACATGGGCGGCGGCATGGCTGCCACGCTGGCGGGCAAGGGCTTTGATGTCAGCGGCTTCGACCTGTCGCAGGCCGCGCTGGCCCAGGCCGAAAGCAAGGGCGTCAAGCCGGTTGCCGACCGCACACAGCTGATTCAAGGCGTGGACATTCTGATCCTCTCGCTGCCCAAGGCCGAGCACGTGGAGTCGGTGTGCCTCGGCGCGGGTGGCATCAATGAGGTGGGTCGCAAGGGCCTGATCGTCGTCGATACCACGACGTCAACGCCGGAAATGAGCCGCAAGGTCGCCGCCGAACTGGCGAAGAACGGTATCGCATTCATCGACGCGCCGGTGTCTGGCGGACCGAAAGGCGCAGCCACCGGCACCATGTCGATGGTGATCGGTGCCGAGGACGCTGACCTGGCGCGCGCCATGCCGGTTCTGGAAGGCATGAGCGGGACACGCGTGCACGTCGGGCGATGTGGCGCGGGCAACGTCGCCAAGATCGCCAACAACATGCTCGCCGCCTGTCACCTGATCAGCACTGCCGAGGCCGTGGCGATGGCCGCGCGTGCAGGGGTCGATCCGGAAAAGCTCCTGCAGGGCCTGAATGCCGGCTCCGGACGCAGCGGTGCCACGCAGGTCATGTTCCCGACCTGGGTACTCAACAAGGCGTATGACTCCGGTTTCACCATGGGCCTGATGCGCAAGGACGTCGGCCTGGCCAGCGATCTGGCAGACAGCCTCGACATGGACCTGCCGCTGTCACGCGTCGTCGCGCAGTTGTGGCAGGCCAGCAGTGAAACCCTGGCGGACAACGAAGACTTCTGCGCCATCGTGCAACGCACCGATGGCAAACTTTACGGTCATGGAGAATAAGCGATGAGCACTGCAAAAATCCTCGAACTGATGCGTCCTTACTGGGGCGATCGCAGTGTCATCGCCAGCTACGTCGGCGGCCAGTTCATCGAAGGCCACGGCGCGCCCGTCGAAGTGCGCAATGCTCATGACGACAGCCTGCTGCTGAGTTTCCCGGACGCCGACGAGTCGTTGGTCGATGTGGCCGACAAGGCGGCGAAGGCTGCGCAACAACAATGGTGGGCGCTGACCGCTCAAGCGCGCGGCCGCGCCATGTATCAGGTGGGCAATCTGATTCGTGACGAGCTGGAAAACCTCGCGCAGATCGAATCCCTGACCGCCAACAAGCCGATCCGCGATGCCCGTGTCGAAGTGCTCAAAGTGGCCGAGATGTTCGAGTATTACGCCGGTTGGGCGGACAAGCTGCATGGCGAAATCATCCCGGTGCCGACCACGCACCTGAACTACGTGACCTATGAACCGCTGGGTACGGTGTTGCAGATCACGCCCTGGAATGCGCCGATCTTCACCTGCGGCTGGCAGATCGCCCCGGCGATTGCAGCGGGCAACGCGGTCATTCTCAAGCCGTCGGAGCTGACCCCGCTCAGCTCGCTGATGGTCGGCGTGCTGATCGAGCGTGCCGGCGTGCCGAAAGGGCTGGTCAATGTGATTGCCGGTTTTGGTCACTCCATCGGCCAAGCGTTCATTGCCAAGGCTGACATTCGCAAGGTGGTGTTCGTCGGCTCGCCAGCCACTGGCCGGCATATCGCCGTGGCGGCAGCGCAGCGCTGCATTCCTGCGGTGCTGGAACTGGGTGGCAAGTCGGCCAACATCGTGTTCGACGACGCCGATCTGGAAGTCGCCTTGCGCGGTGCCCAGGCTGCAATCTTTTCCGGAGCCGGGCAGAGCTGCGTTTCCGGTTCACGCCTGCTGGTGCAGGAGTCGATCTTCGAGAAGTTCACCAATGCCCTGGCGGTGGCTGCGACGCAGTTCAAGGTCGGTGATCCGAGCGATCCGGAAACCCAGATCGGCCCGATCAACAACGCCAAGCAATACAGCCATGTGAAAAACATGGTCGAGCAGGCGCTCAAAGATGGCGCGAAGCTGGTGGGCGAGCACGCTGATCCGATCCCGGAAAAACCCGGTTACTACATCAACCCGACCGTTCTGGCGGGCACCAACGCGCTGTACTGCGCGCAGGAAGAGATCTTCGGCCCGGTGGTGGTGGCGATTCCGTTCAAGGACGAAGAGGACGCGATCCGCATCGCCAACGACAGCCGTTTCGGCCTGGCCGGTGGTGTCTGGACCCGCGATGTCGGCCGCGCTCACCGCGTTGCCAGACAAGTGCGGGCCGGGACCTTCTGGGTCAACGGTTACAAGACTATTCACGTCAGTTCGCCGTTCGGCGGCTATGGTGAGAGTGGTTATGGCCGGTCTTCCGGTCTGGATGCCCTGCGCGAGTACAGTGAAGTGAAAAGCGTCTGGGTCGAAACCGCCGCCAAGCCAGCCGCCAGCTTTGGCTACGGCGCGAGTCTGGAGTAAGCACATGTCCATTTCAAAGACGTTGATTGACGAAGCAACCGTGTGGCGCCGCACCCTTCACGCCGCGCCGGAACTGGGGTTCCAGGAGCTGAAGACCTCCGACAAGGTGGCAGAGCTGCTGAGCAGTTTCGGCATCGAGATTCACCGTGGTCTGGGCGGCACTGGCGTGGTCGGCACCCTGCGTAACGGCGATGGCCCGACCATCGGCCTGCGTGCCGACATGGATGCCTTGCCGATTCAGGAGCTGGGCGACAGCGTTCACAAGTCGACCCACAAGGGCTGCATGCACGCCTGCGGTCACGATGGCCATACCGCGATCCTGCTGGCTACCGCCAGGCATCTGGCCGAGACTCGGCGCTTTCGCGGTACGGTGCATTTCGTCTTCCAGCCTGCCGAGGAGAACCTCGGCGGCGCACAGCGAATGATCGAAGACGGGCTGTTCGAGCGCTTTCCGATGGAAGCCATCTACGGCCTGCACAACTGGCCGGGTGTGCCTGCGGGCAAGGTGGTGATCAATCCGGGGCCGATGATGGCGTCGCTCGACACTTTTGAAATCATCCTGACCGGCAAGGGCAGCCACGCAGCCATGCCGGACAAGGGCAACGATCCGATCGTGGCCGCGGCCGAACTGGTCCTGGGGCTGCAAACCATCGTCTCCCGGCGCCTGTCGCCACTCGATTCGGCGGTGGTCAGCATCACTCAGTTCAATGCCGGCGAGGCGATCAACGTGATCCCGGAAACCGCCACGCTGCGTGGCACCGTGCGTTGCCTGCAAACCCCTGTGCGGGAAAAGGTTCAGCGCCTGATCGGCGAGTTCGTCGAGTGTATGCCGACGGCCTTCGGCGTGCGCGGCGAGCTGGTCTACAACGTCGGCTACCCGGTGACCGAAAACCACGTCGAAGCAGCAGCCACGATCCGTCGTGCAGCGGTCGCTGCAGTGGGCGAGGCCAACGTGCAGTGGGGCTGTAACCCGTCGATGGCCTCCGAAGACTTCGCCTTCATGCTGCACGCCTGTCCGGGAGCCTACATCTGGATGGGCGTCGACGGCGAGAAGCCGTCGGCGGCGTTGCACAACCCTTACTACGACTTCAACGACCAGGTCATCGAACCCGGTGTCGCGGTGTGGACCTCGCTGGTGGAGCAGTGTTTGCCGGTGGCTTGAATGGCTCGCGCGCTTACGCCAGCCTTTGATTCTGGCCGTAGGCCATAGAGCTAACCGGTTCGCGAAAAGGACGGTACATCCGCAGGAAATGTACCGTCCCTGACGCTCTCGAATACGTCGCGACGCCGATGAGTGCCTGTCAGCACTCGATCAGATTGACTGCCAGCCCGCCGCGTGAGGTTTCCTTGTATTTGTCGTGCATGTCG
This sequence comes from Pseudomonas congelans, assembly GCF_900103225.1. Classification (GTDB taxonomy): domain Bacteria; phylum Pseudomonadota; class Gammaproteobacteria; order Pseudomonadales; family Pseudomonadaceae; genus Aquipseudomonas; species Aquipseudomonas congelans. The sequence continues at coordinate 397,959 of NZ_FNJH01000003.1, forward strand.
GCGCCGGTGTCGCGCATGGTGCGGATGGCGTGGTCCAGCGAGATGTGGTGCTCGCCGTCACCGCGCAGGGCCATCTGGGCGGCATTGATGGCCTTCACGGCAGCAATCGCATTGCGCTCGATGCAGGGGATCTGCACCAGCCCGCCGACCGGGTCGCAGGTCAGGCCCAGATTATGCTCCAGGCCGATCTCCGCGGCATTCTCCACCTGCTCGGGCGTCGCGCCGAGGATCTCCGCCAGACCGGCGGCGGCCATTGCGCATGCCGATCCTACCTCACCCTGACAACCGACTTCGGCACCGGAAATCGAGGCGTTTTTCTTGCACAGAATGCCGACCGCAGCAGCGCTCAGGAAAAACCGCACCACGTCGTCGTCATTGGCCGTGGGTTTGAATTTCATGAAGTAATGCAGCACGGCGGGCACGATGCCAGCTGCGCCATTGGTGGGCGCTGTCACCATGCGCCCGCCTGCGGCGTTTTCTTCGTTGACCGCAAGGGCGAACAGGTTGACCCATTCCATGGCACTCAGGGTCGAGCCGATCACGTTGGGGTTATCCAGGTTCTGCAGGTTCTGATGCAGGCGGTAGGCACGCCGCCGCACGTTCAGGCCACCGGGCAGGATGCCGGTTTCCACCAGGCCCTTGTCGACGCAGGCGCGCATCGCGGCCCAGATCACCATGATTTTCTCGCGGATTTCTTCCTCGCTGCGCCAGACCTTTTCGTTGGCCATCATCAGTTCGGAAATGCTCATGCCGTGGGTCTTGCACAGCCTCAGTAACTGCGCGCCGCTGAAAAAATCATAGGGCAGGACGGTTGTATCGTTGTCCAGCACGCCACTGGCGGCCTGTTCGGCGTCGATCACAAAACCGCCGCCCACCGAATAGTAGGTCTGCTCGTAGAGTTCGCCGTTCTTGCCGTAGGCACACAGGGTCATGCCATTGGGGTGGTAGGGGAGGCTTTCATCGAGCAGGCACATGTCCCGCTCCCAGACGAAGGTGATGGCCTGTTCGCCCGCCAGCATCAGTTGGTTATCGGCACGCAACGCCTCGATGCGCTGGTTGACCTGGCTAGGGTCGATCTGGTCAGGCCACTCACCCATCAGGCCCATGACTGTCGCGCGATCGCTGCCGTGACCAATGCCCGTGGCCGACAGAGATCCGTACAATCGCACCTCGAGCCGTTCTACGCTGTGCAAGCGGTTCTGGTTGCGCAGCTCGGTCACGAACAGCGCACCGGCGCGCATTGGCCCGACGGTGTGGGAGCTGGACGGCCCGATGCCGATTTTGAACATGTCGAAGACGCTGATAGCCATCACGAAGGTCCTTCAGGTGAGATGATGCACGGGAATTTGGTATTCCCCTTTTTCTGTTACTCATCTTTGGCTTCGGCTGTCGAAACGACAAACGATTGTTGCTATGCAACGCTTTAGCGGAACTCTTCAATGAGCAGAATCTTCAACGCACAGATGCACGCCTGGCTACAGGTGTTCGCCTGCGCGGCCCGTCACCTGTCCTTCACCCGCTGCGCGGAAGAATTGCACGTCACCCCCGGCGCGATCAGTCAGCAGATGCGCCAGCTCGAAGAGCGCCTGGGCTTTGCGCTGTTTCACCGGGTCGGGCGCGGGCTTGAGCTGACCGCTGAGGGTCAGCGTCTGGCGGTGGTCGCCAACGAAGTGCAGAGCCGTATCAGCGAAGAGCTGCGCCTGCTGTACTCCGGGCGTATCGGCGGGGTGTTCAAGCTGCGTTGTATCCCGTCATTCCTGAGCAAATGGCTGATGCCGCGCCTGCCACGCTTGCAGGCGGCGTTTCCGGATATCCAGTTGCGGATCATTGCCGAGGACAGCAGCGGGTCGTTGCGTGATGACGATTTCGATCTGGCCATCGACCTGAACGACGGCAGCTATCCGGGGTTGTCGACTACGCCCTTGCTGGAGGAGGAGCTGTTCGCGGTCTGCTCGCCAGACCTGCTGGTGGGCAAGCCACCGTTGGATACGCCCAGTCAGCTGGTGCACTTTCCGTTGCTGCACGACATCACCGCCTGGCGCGGCAGCTATGAATATGCAGAGTGGGAGTTCTACCTGACGGCCATCGGTGCCGATGGCATCGACGTGCGTCGCGGCCACACGTTCAACCGTAATCACCTGACCATCGACGCGGCGCGCATGGGCATGGGCGTGGCCATTGCGCGCAAGGCGCTGATTACCGATGAGCTGGAGCAGGGCTTGCTGATCGTGCCTTTCGGCCATCCGATCAAGGCCAGGAAGAAATACGTGCTGGCCTATCGCGAAGGTGCGCTCAGCACCCCGTCACGTCGCGCAGTGCATGACTGGCTGGTGAACGAGGCGCTGGGCTGACTCGCGGCGAATCAGACGGTGCGGATCAATGGAACAGCTCGGCGATCAATACCGCACCGATGAACGTACCGAAGTTGGCTAGGAACGATACCAGCACAATCCGCCAGCCCAGGCGGCGGAAGGCCGGGAGGTCCTTGGCAATCGACAGACCGGCGAAGGTCAGCATCGGAGTAATGACCGCCAGCAGGTTGATCGAGCTGGTGATCCGCGCAATCTCGGCGGCCCAGGGGCAAGCTGGCGAGGTCAGGAACATTGCCACCAGCGACACCATGCACACCGCAGGGATCTTGCGGCGAAGCAGGTTGCAAAACACCTCACCCACGAAGGCACAGAAAATCATGATGCCCATGCCGGTGAAGGCATCGCCTGACAGTGTCTTGTAGCCGACATAGTTGGCAATCAGTGCCAGTGCACCCGCCGCCAGCCAGGCACTGATCTTGCCCGACCAGCCCAATTCCGGCACCTCCAGCGACACGTCGCTCTGGCGCAGGCCTTCCTCGCTCATGGACGCCTTGGTGGTGCGGCCGATCAGCGGCTCGAGCACACGATAGCCCCAGACCGCCAGTGGCAGTGAGATGAACAGGGTGAAGTAGGTGCCGATGGTGGTGGTGATCAGGTTCGATGCCGCCGCCAGGGTCATGACTTCCTTGGCGACTTCCGGTGTCTGTTGCGCGGCAATGGCCCCGGCAGCGGCGGCCATCATACTGCCCGAGCCGATGCCTGAACCCATGGCCAGCGAGTTGGGATGGAAGATCCCCAGGCTGGCGATAAACCCGGCGACAATCGCAATGAACAGCGCGCCGAACAGGGTGCCGGTCAGGTACTCGGCCAATACGCCGCGACCTTCCGGAGAATCCATGCCATAGCGCTCGCCGATGATTGCCAGGCTGGGCTCACGACCGACCGAGAAGGTCGCACCGATGGCTTCGCGCTTGATGCCGAGCATCAGCGCAACCGGCAGACCGAGCATCACGGTGCCGACGAAGTGGCCGAACTCTTGAAACATCAGCGCCCACCCGGAGGCGAACACCACCGGCAGCGAGCCGCCGACGACCAGGCCGAGCTTGGCGATGAAAAGCAGCAGGGCAGGTTGCAGGATGGAGGCCGAGCGCAATTGCGTACCGTGGTCGATGCCGATGGTGCCCGGCAGACGGCGACTGGCAAGGCCGATCATCGCGCCCAGCAGCAGCGCCCACACCATCGGCAACAGCACCACCTTGCCGGGGCCCAGCGGAATACTGATGGCACCGATCATTTCGGCAATGACGAGGATAATGGCGGCCCAGACATACAGTTTCACCGTCGATGAAACGGCCTGATTGTCACCCGACACTGCAGCGTGTGAGTTTTGCATGATGATCCCCTTGCCTGCTGAATGGCCTTTTTCAGGCCTTATCAATCGTTATTCTGTTTTTCAGGTCGGCGCGGTGAAGCGCCAGGGCAGCGTTGAAAAGTCCATGAAGTCATGGAGACCGTTATCCGGCCAGGTATTTTTATGAGGTCTGAATGTGATCCGGACCCAGGCTGCTTCGAGCCTTTGCAAGGGGATCACAGGGTGCGTTATTTGAAGGGATGAGCCTTTGAATACGGCACTTTGCTGTCCACACGCAATCGCAGTATGCATAGCGCGAGGTTACACACCAATATTGCGAATTTTATTTATCGTTGCCTTAAACAGAACACAGAACGCCCCGGGAATGTGACGCAGGGCGTCCGATCTTGAGGGCTCTGCGAGGCAAGATGACTATCGTGCCGACGCTCAGCGTCGGTATGCCGTTCCGGACGCTCTGCGTCCTCTTGCGACGCAGAGCGTCGAGAACTGCATTCCCACGCAGAGCGTTCATCCTTATGCACAAATGCGCTTTTGATTCTGGCCAAAGGCCGTAGGAGCGAACTTGTTCGCGAAAGAGTCGGTATGGGCGCCAAAAATGCATCGTCTGAAACATCGTCTTCGCGAGCAAGCTCGCTCCCACTAGTTGGCTATCGTGCTTATGCTCCGCGCAGGCATGTAGCTGCTGACGTGCTCTAGGGGTTTGGCTATCGTGCCGACGCCCTGCGCAGGCATGCAGCTAGTAGCCGGGACTGCTCAGCTCCAGCACCCTGGCGCATTCCTCCAGTGAGCGCCGTTGGGTATCGGCATACAGGTCCAGTTCGTTGAGCGTCTCGCGGCCCAGCGCTCGTTCGAAATCCTGCTGATTCGAAGTCGTCGCGTAGTGCGTCTGGGCGTTATCGCCCAGGTTGGACTGGAAGATGCCTGCCGCACTGACCGGCAAAAAGTCTTCGTACACCAGTGGTTCGAAGCGCACATGGCCAGCTTCGACACGCTGCTCCAGGCTGCCGGATGCACGCGCGGCAATACCGGATTCGGTCGGGAAATAGCGGAAGTAGGCCAGGCCCTGCCTGCGCATTTCAGCGTGGCTGTCCGGAAACGCCTCGAACGTCTTTTCCAGCAGCCCGGCATAGCGTAGGGCATTGGCCTCATTGGGGAACTCGCCCAGCGCGTCGCGGGCCTCGTTCAGCAGCCGGTCATACAGCTCGCGGCCTTTGGGCGTCAGTGCAGCGCCACGTTGTTCGATCTCGCCGAAGCGTGCCGAGTGGCTGCCCGACTGAGCGCCCCCCTGACCCATGAAAGCAATCGGTTCTTCCAGCGCCTTGAAGCTGGTCTGGCGCAGCAGAATCGGGCACTGACGACGCGGCGGTCCTTCGACTACTGCCTTGGGTGTAATGCCTTTGCCGGGCATGCCGGCCTGAACCGCATCGATGTCCAGCGTGCGTGGCGTCAGATGGTTGATGTGCGGGCCTCGAAACGCCACCACATCAGCGATCAGGCGATGCTGAGTGTTGAGCTTCTGGTAGTCGTCCAGCGAAACGGTCGCCGTGTTGTGCCAGCGAAAGGTTTCCAGCGCCTGCTGAATGAACTCGGCCGCATCGGCTTCGCTCAAGCCGCCGTCTGCTTCATGCTTCTCGATCAACGCCAGGGCGCCGGGCGTGAAGATACTGCGTTTGCCCAGCACCTGACTGGCGAACTCACGCAGGCTGTCGCTTTCGATCAATTCCAGGCGCAGCAATGAGGTAAACACGCGAAACGGACTGACTTGCAGCGCCTGCTCATGCACGGCGCGAAAGGCGGTGGAGTGAACCGGCACACCGGCTGCGCTCAGGTCGTAGTAACCCACCGGCTGCATGCCCATGACCGCAAACAGGCGGGCGAGGGTGGCCAGTTCCTGTGCGGTGCCGACGCGAATTGCACCGTGCCGTTCCATGTCCAGACGCTGGATTTCACCGGTCTGGCGCAAGCTGTCCAGCACACGGCTGTCATGGCTCATGACCTGTTCGTTGACCTCACTCACCAGCGCCATCAGCGTGCCGTACAGCGGCACTTCGTGCTTGTACATCTGCGACATGGCGCGAGAAAAGCCCGCGCGGATCTGATCCGGGTCGGCAAAGCGTGCTGTGCTCATCAGGGTGTTTTCTCCGTACAGGTTCAAGCCAGCGCCGCCAGGCAGCGCTCGAAAATATCCAGTCCTTCGTGCAGCACGTCGGGCTCGATGGTCAGCGGGATCAGCAGGCGGATAATGTGCCGCGACTTGCCGCTGGGCATTAGCAGCAGCCCGGCGTCCCTGGCTGAGCTCAGCAGCTCGGCGAGCTGCCGGGTGCCGGGTTCGCCCTCTGGCGTGATCAATTCGATACCGCGCATGCAGCCAACACCGGTCAGCCTGCCCAGGTACGGTGACAGGCTGCTTGCATGCCAGGCTTCATAGCGTGAAACGATGGCGTGTTCCTGCTGCTCGCCCCAACTGGACAGGTTGGCATCGGTCATCTGCGCCAGTGACGCGAGGCCCGCTGCGCAGCCAATCGGGTTGCCGGAATACGTGCCGCCCAGGCCACCCTTGGGCAGGTTGTCCAGCAACTGCTTGCGACCTACCACGGCACCCAGCGGGATGCCGCCCGCAATACTTTTGCCCAGCAGAATAAGATCCGGCTCGAAGCCCAGACGACTGAACGCAAAACGCTGTCCGGTACGGCCGAAGCCGGACTGGATTTCATCAGCGATCAACACGATGCCGTGTTTATCGCAGAACGCTCGCAAGGCCTGAGCAAAGTCCGGCTGCATTGCCAGAAAACCGCCTTCGCCCTGGACCGGTTCGAAGATGATGCAGCCCACGTCGTTGACGTCAATCTCGACGCTGAACAGCCGGTCCATGGCCTTGAGTGCCTGCTCGGTGGACACGCCGTTGTCCTTGCTGGGGAACGGGATGTGAAAGACCGGACCGGGCAGCACACCGACTTTCTGTTTATAGGGCGCCACCTTGCCATTGAGATTCAGGGTCGCCAGCGTTCGGCCATGAAAGCCACCGTCGAACGCGATGACTGCCGTGCGGCCGGTGGCACCACGCACGATCTTCAGCGCATTTTCGGCCGCCTCCGCACCGCTGTTGGTGAGCATGCCGCTGAGGGGGTAACTGACCGGCACGAATTGCGTGAGCTGCTGCATGAAGCGGATATACGGGTCGTGAGGCGTGGCGTTGAAGCAATAGTGGGTGAGCTTTGCCGCCTGATCCTGAATGGCCGTGACCACCTGCGGGTTGCAGTGCCCCAGATTGAGCACCCCGATGCCGCCGACAAAGTCGATGTAGCGCTTGCCGGCGGTGTCCCAGACTTCGGCATTGCGGCCGTGAGACAGCGTCATGTTGTGGACAAACGAAATGGATTCGCTGATGTGTTCGCTCATCGGCCTGGCCCTGACTCCGGGTGATCATCATGGCCTTATCCAAACAAACATCGGGCAACGCTCGCAAACGAAATAAAATCACCGGGTCATTCCAATAATTCCCGATGTAATGGCCTTCCTGGCTGTTAATGGCCAGAAGTTCATTCCTAAAAGGAATCATGTTTTTCAAAAACGTCGTTTGTAGCCAGGCCCCGAGTGGCTTGATACTCAGGCCATCGATGATTTCCACCGTGGTTCATGACAGGAGAATCAACATGGTTGCCGAGTTATTAGCACGTCTGGGCGTGGCGAGCAGTGCCCACACTCAAGGGGACTATCCGGTCTACACCCCGATTGATGGCAGCCGGATTGCCTCGGTCACGCTTGAAGACAAGGCCCAGGTCGTGGCGCGTATCGACAGCGCCCACAGCGCGTTTCTGACGTGGCGCACAGTACCGGCCCCACGGCGTGGCGAGCTGGTGCGGATCTTTGGTGAAGTGCTGCGTGAGCACAAGGCTGATCTGGGCGAACTGGTGTCGGTCGAGGCCGGCAAGATCACTCAGGAAGGTCTGGGTGAAGTGCAGGAAATGATCGACATCTGCGACTTCGCCGTCGGTCTGTCGCGCCAGCTGTACGGTCTGACCATCGCCTCCGAGCGGCCCGGTCATCACATGCGCGAAACCTGGCACCCGCTGGGTGTGGTTGGCGTGATCAGTGCGTTCAACTTCCCGGTTGCGGTCTGGGCCTGGAACACCACACTGGCGCTGGTCTGCGGCAACCCGGTGATCTGGAAGCCTTCGGAAAAGACTCCGCTGACGGCCCTGGCCTGTCAGGCGCTGTTCGACAAGGCGCTGAAGATTTTCGGTGATGCGCCCGCAGCGCTGGCGCAATTGGTGATCGGTGACCGTGACGCCGGTGAAGCGCTGGTCGATGACCCTCGCGTGCCACTGATCAGCGCTACCGGCAGCACCCGCATGGGCCGTGAAGTCGGTCCGCGTGTTGCCGCCCGTTTCGGGCGTAGCATTCTGGAACTGGGCGGCAATAACGCGATGATTCTGGCCCCGAGCGCCGATCTGGACCTGGCCGTGCGCGGCATTCTGTTCAGTGCGGTAGGCACCGCCGGTCAGCGCTGCACCACGTTGCGCCGCCTGATTGTGCATCGTTCGATCAAGGACGAAGTGGTCGCCCGCGTCAAGGCAGCCTACGCCAAGGTGCGCGTCGGTGATCCGCGTGAAGGCAATCTGATCGGCCCGCTGATCGACCAGCAAGCCTTTTCGGCCATGCAGAACGCGCTGACCAAGGCTCGTGACGAAGGCGGGCAGGTGTTCGGTGGCGAGCGTCAGTTGCAGGACAAATACCCGAACGGCTATTACGTCACGCCGGCCATTGCCGAAATGCCTGGCCAGAGCGAAGTCGTGCGTCACGAAACCTTCGCGCCGATTCTCTACGTGCTGGCCTACGACGACTTCGAAGAGGCCTTGCGCCTGAACAACGAAGTACCGCAAGGCCTGTCGTCGTGCATTTTCACGACGGATCTGCGCGAGGCCGAAGCTTTCCAGAGCGCAGCGGGCAGCGATTGTGGCATCGCCAACGTCAATATCGGCACCAGCGGTGCGGAAATCGGCGGGGCATTTGGCGGCGAGAAGGAAACTGGTGGCGGTCGCGAGTCCGGCTCCGATTCGTGGCGCGCCTACATGCGCCGGCAGACCAACACCGTCAACTACTCTCGCGAATTGCCGCTGGCTCAGGGCATCGTTTTCGACTGATTTGAAGCGGGCGCTTACTACCGACATTGCTGGAGTTTTTCGATGGTGCAGTTTGCTGAAGGCTGTCTGTGGGAACAATTGACTCCGCAACGTCCGGTCAGCTCGGCCCTTAGTGGTGAGCGGAGCGCCGACGTGTGCATCATCGGCGCCGGTTTCACCGGTCTGTCGGCGGCGTTGCGCTTGCTGGAAGGCGGCAAGTCGGTGTGCGTGGTCGAAGCGCACCAGGTCGGGCATGGCGGTTCCGGACGCAACGTCGGTCTGGTGAATGCCGGGACCTGGGTGGCGCCCGATGAGCTGGACAAAGTACTGGGCAGCGTCGAGGCCAGCCGACTGAATAGCGCATTGGGCGCGGCACCGGCACTGGTGTTCGCGACCATCGACAAGTACCGCATCGATTGCCAGGACACCCGCACCGGCAACCTGCACATGGCGCATAACGCCAAGGGCCTGGCCGACTTGCGCAGCCGCGCCGCACAGTGGCAGCGGCGCGGTGCCAACGTCGAATTGCTGACCGGCAAACCCTGCGAAGACGCCTGTGGCACCGACAAGGTCAGCGGCGCCTTGCTTGATCACCGCGCCGGCACGGTGAACCCGATGGCCTATGTCTCGGGCATGGCGCTCAACGTGGTGGCGCAGGGTGGGCACGTGTTCGGCAATTCTCCTGTCAACGGCTTGCAACGCACCGCTGACGGCTGGAAGGTCTCTACTGCGGCAGGCAGTGTGCGCGCCGAGAAAGTGATCATCGCCTCCAATGCCTACACCGAAGGCGAGTGGACCGATATCAAGGATCACATATTCACGGGTTACTATTATCAGGTCGCTTCGCAGCCACTCAGCGGTGCCGAGCAGGCGCAGATTCTGCGCGGCGGGCAGGGTTCGTGGGACACGCGCACGGTGCTCAGCAACATTCGTCGCGATGCTCATGGGCGCTTGCTGCTGGGCAGCCTGGGTAACGCCGGCAATTATCCGCTGTGGTTCATTCGTCAGTGGGCGGATCGCGTCCAGCAGCATTACTTCCCGCAACTGGGCCGGGTCGAGTGGCAGAGCACCTGGACCGGGCGCATCGGCTTTACGCCGGACCACTTGCTGCGCCTGTTCGAACCTGCGCCAGGCTTGCTGGCGGCGACCGGTTTCAATGGTCGCGGGGTTACCACCGGGACACTGGTTGGCAAATGCTTTGCCGATTACCTGCTGACTAACGATGCAACTGCGTTGCCGATGAGTTTTTCAAGCGGCAAGAAGGTCTCGAGCAGTTCGCTGCGTAGCCTGGCTTACGACACGGGTTTCACCCTGTATCACGCCGGGCAATGCCTGCGCGTGGTGCTTTGAGCCGAGCGGGGTCAGCCTGTTCTGCTCTTGATGCGCAGCTCTGCACACAGTCCGCCCTGCGCCGAGTTGCGCAGGTGCAGGCTGCTTTCCAGTTTGCGCACGATCATGTCGACGATCGCCAGCCCCAGCCCTGCGCCATTGCTGTGGCCCTGACTGTAGAAGCGTTCGAACAGGCGCGCCTTCTGCTGCTCGTCGATACCTGGCCCTGCGTCTTCGACTGACAGGTGCGCGCTGCCATCTTCCTGGGCATGCAGGGCGACGCGAATCTCGCTGGCGGTCGGGGCGAAATTCAGCGCATTGGTCAGCAGGTTCTGCAGGGCAATGGTGATGGCTGCCGGGTCGCTGCGGATCATGCAATCCTCGCCTTCCTCAAACACCAGATCGACGCGCTTCTCCAGTGCCAGCGGCGTGAGTTCGGCCATTTCCTCGCGTACCAGCGTGTTCAACTCGAACGTCTGTAACTGGCTGACTTCAAGGCGCGGCTCCAGGCGTGCCATGGTCAATAACTGACTGGCCAGGCGCGCGGCGCGATCGACGCCATGCACGAGGAAATCCAGTGCCTCCAGACGTTGCTCCGGGGTTTCGGCCTGGCGCGCGTTCTGCGCGTGGATGCGCAGGATGGTCAGCGGCGTGCGCAGTTCGTGGGCAGCGTCGGCGATGAAGCGTCGCTCGCGCTCCAGCACACTCTCGATCTGGGTCAGCAGGCGGTTGAGCGCGTACTGCATGGGCTCCAGTTCTTTGGGCAGTGGCGTCACATCAAGCGGTTCGAGGCTTTCGGCATCGCGCTTGCGGATGACTCTGGCCATCGCTTGCAGCGGGCGCAGGCCCCAGCCGATAGCCAGCCAGATCGCGACCACCAGCAGCGGCACACCGATCAGCGTTGGCCACAGCGTGTGACTGACAATGCGCTGAATCAGGTCCTGGCGCACATCATCGCGCTCACCCACCCAGATCAGAAAACCCTGCTGTGGATCGGCGAGGAGAAAGCCGCACCACTCGTGCCCGTTCTCGATCAGGTCATGGGAGCCTTCGGTTGCCGGAGGTGCACTGAGCAGAGGAGCTTCGGCCGAGCGTACCAGCAGTTCGCCCGAGGTTCGCCAGACCTGAAAGGTCAGCCGGGTTTCGTAGGGATGGGCCACGCCACTGGTGCCGACCCGGCTCATGGCCTGATCGAACGCCTGGTACAGCTTGTCGAGGTCCTGTTCGCCCGCTGCGCGCTGACGCAGTACACCTTGCAGCAGGCGCGCGCTCTGGGCCAGCTGTGCATCGTAGACTTCTTCGATTTCGTGATGGCTGTCGCGCAGGGCGAGCAGGCTGATCGTCAGGTCGCCGAGCAGCAACAGCATCAGTACCGGGACCAGAATGCGCGCGCGTACCGAAGTCATGCCTTGAGCTCCAGCAGGTAGCCGACGCCGCGCACGGTGCGGATTAGCTCGGTGGACAGCTTCTTGCGCAGGTTGTGAATCAGCACCTCCAGCGTGTTGCTTTCGACCTTGTCCTGCCAGCCGTACAGGGTATTGGACAAGCGCTCGCGGGTGACCACCTTGCCGGGGCGGATCATCAGTTGATGCAGCAACTGGTACTCCATCGGCGTCATCGGTACTTCGCTGCCCTGGAAGCTGACCTGTTGCGACGCCGGGTCGAGGCTGATGCCTGCGTGTTCCAGCAGCGGTTGCGCACGGCCCTGGCTGCGCCTGAGCAGGGCGCGGACCCGGGCTTTCAGTTCATCGACGTCGAATGGCTTGATCAGGTAGTCGTCTGCACCGGCATCCAGACCGGCAATACGGTCGGCAGTCCCGTCGCGCGCGGTCAGGATCAGCACCGGCAGGGTGAGTGCTTCGGCGCGCAACTGGCGCAGCAGGTCCAGGCCATCCATGCGCGGCAGCCCGAGGTCGAGCAGCAACAGGTCGAATGGCTCGCTGCGCAGGGCGTGCAGCGCGCTCAGCCCGTCCTCCAGCCAGTCGAGGGTGTAGCCCTCGGTATTCAGGGCCACGCGGATGCCTTGACCAATGGCTCGATCATCCTCGACGAGAAGCAGGCGCATAGGGTTTGACCGGTGAGTGTGGGGAAGAAGGGCGCCATGATGCCGTCAGCAGGCAGCAGCGCGAAGTGCCGCGTGTCCGGGAAGATGTTACGAGCTGTTACGTATTAAGCTTTTCCTAAGATTCGTTTCGCACAGTAGGCGCTCCTTAACTGCTTGCGAGTATCTGTCATGCGTAAAGTCCTGCTGATTTCCCTGTGTCTTGCCAGCCCGCTGGCACTTGCCGGGCCGCAATGCACCACGGCTGAAAAGTCCCAATGGCAGGATCAGGCCAAATTCCAGGAGCAGCTCAAGGCTCAGGGTTACGAGATCAGCAAGTTCAAGGTGACTGACGGCAACTGCTACGAAATCTATGGCTTCGACAAGGACAAGCGCAAGGTCGAGATCTACCACGATCCGGTGACGGGTAAAGCGGTGAAGACCGAGATCAAGTAATGAACCGTGTTTCCCTGCGCCTGTGGGACCCGCTGGTCAGGCTGTTTCACGTCTCGATCGCGGGTGTTTTTGTTGCCAATTATTTCTTCAATGAAGCAGGTGGCGACTGGCACATCTGGCTGGGCTATTACGCGGTTGCCTGGCTGGCGGTGCGAGTGGTGTGGGGATTCATCGGGCCGGGCAGCGCACGCTGGAGCGATTTCTGGCCAAATCCGGCGCGCCTGCGTGCACACATCCGCTCGCTGATCGATCGGCGGCCGATACATCGGCTCGGCCATTCCCCGCTCGGCGCGCTGGTCATGGTACTAATGATGGTGCTGATCTTCGGTATGGGCCTGACCGGTTTTCTGATGGAAGAAGTCGATGCCTTGTGGGGCGCCGACTGGCCGCAGGACATCCATGAAATTCTCGCCAACACATTGTGTGCCCTGGTGGTGCTGCACATGGCCGCCGCCATCTTCGAAAGCTTTCAGGTGCGTGACAACCTGCCCTTGTCGATGCTGACCGGCAAACGACGTCCGTTGCCCGAAGATCGCCATCGCTGAAACCACACCCTTGTTCCTTTTCACAGTGATGCCTCCCGATGCCTGTTATTTCCCGAAACCTGACTGCATGGAGCGCAGGCTTGATTGTTGTGGCGATTTTTCTCAGTGCGTGGCTCAGTCATCCACAGCACCGTATTGCGCCCTTTGCGGTCAGTGCAGCGCCGGTTGGCGCTGAGAGCGTGGCGCCCAAGGCGTCCTATATTTCGCGTTTCGCGTCCTCCGACCTGGACGACTTCGTGCATTCCTCAGCCGTGACGGCGTTGCCCGGTGGCGACCTGATGTCGGTGTGGTTCGCCGGCTCTCGCGAAGGGGCGGGCGACGTTGAAATACGTACCTCGCGCTTCGATGCGGCCAGTGGTGAGTGGGGCGGCGAGCAGGTGCTGGCAACCCGCGAGTCCACCCAGTCGGGCACTGGCAAATACATCCGCAAACTGGGCAATCCGGTGATCGCCCTGGCTCCGGACAATCGCCTGTGGCTGTTCTACGTTTCAGTTTCGGTCGGCGGCTGGGCGGGCAGCACGGTCAACGCCATGGTCTCCAGCGACATGGGGGCCAACTGGTCGCCGCCGTGGCAACTGGTGACAACGCCGTTTCTGAACATCAGTACGCTGGTACGCGGCGCGCCGGTGTTTCATGCCGACGGTTCGATCGGCCTGCCGGTCTATCACGAGTTTCTCGGCAAGTTTGCCGAATACCTGTACCTGAGCGCCGACGGTGAAGTGATCGACAAGTTTCGCATCAGCCGTGGCAACAATTCCCTGCAGCCCACCGTCGTGCCCCTGGATGGACAGCGCGCCGTGGCCTTGTTGCGCTATGCCGGCGAGACGTTCCACCGGGTGCTGGCCAGCCGCACCGAAGACGGCGGGCAGAGCTGGAGCGAGCCGTATCCGTTGACCCCGAGCAACCCCAATTCTTCGCTGGCTGCGGTTGGTGTGCCGGGCAAGGGGCTGCTGGTGGCGCTCAATGACCTGCGCGAGGGGCGTTTCAAGCTCAGCCTGTACGGTACTGACGAGGAGATGAACGTCTGGCGGCCATTGATGGATTTCGACAAGTCGCCCGATCCGCTGGGCACGCCGTTTACCCTTGAGGCGTACAAGGAGGTGATCGGCGAGGGCTTCCGCAGTTCCAGTGGCGCCCTGCGTCAACCGATGGAAGAGGCCTTTCTGAGCAATCTGGACCAGCGCGTCTGCTCGCCCCAGGGCTGCGACTTCGAATACGAATACCCGTACTTCATCCGCAGCCCGGACGGCCTGTATCACCTGGTCTACTCATGGAATAACACCTTCATCAAGCATGTCAGCTTCAACGAGGCCTGGCTGGCGGAGCAACTTTTATGATCGCGTTGGGATTGGCTCATCTAGCGTTTGCCTGGACCCTGTTTGTACTGTTGGCGCCCTTGACCGCATCGTTATGGTGGCGCTGCGGCCTGCTGGCCGCGGTCTCGGTATTGAGTGTGATCTCGATCGACGGGCTGTCGATGGCATCCTATGCGCGCAGCCTGACCGATGACCTGGCCATCAGCAGTCTGGCGCTGCTGGGCTGGCTGACCCTGCAGCGATTGGGTGTGCTCCAGCCGCTGGCAGCGTCCAGGCGCGGGGTGGTGCTGTTGGTGTTCGCTGCGCTGGCACTGACCCTGTACCCGGCCACGCTGGGCCTGACGTATTTCGATCCGTACCGCTGGGGCTACAACCCGCGGCCGATGATCATCATTGTCGCTGTCATCGCGCTGGGGCTGGTCCTGATGCGCAATGCACTGGCCGCAGTGATGCTCAGCGCGGCGACGCTGGCCTTCACTTTCCGCATAAAGCCCTCGGAAAATTATTGGGATTACCTGATCGACCCGCTGCTTGGCCTTTACTGTTGTGGGGCCTTGCTGGTTTTGGCTGTCCGTTTTGTTTATCGCCGGGCAATGGAGGCGCGCCGTCCGGCCGCTCTGTCTGTCGGCAATGTCTAGAGGAATGACGATGAGTTGGTTGCAATCGCGACGCCTGCATTATTGGCTGGGCGCGGTCATGTTGGTGTTCCTGCTGTCGGCGTTGCTGAGGGGCGTGTTCTTCTACGGGTTTTCCGGCATCGAACCGGGCACGCTGTTCACGCATGACGAGGTCGCTCAGACGCTGGGCATCGGTTTGCGCTTCGACTTGCGCCTGGCGCTGCTGATACTGCTGCCGGTCGCGGTGCTGCTCTGGTTGCCGTGCTGGAACCTGATCAGCGTGCGTGCCTTGCGCTGGCTGGCGCGAGGCTATCTGATCGTCGCGCTGGCGATTCTGACGATGATTCATATCGTCGATTTCGGCCATTACGCCTATCTCGGGGTCAGGCTTAACGCCAGCGTGCTGCGCTACCTGGAGGATGCGCAGATTTCCCGGGACATGCTCTGGCAGACCTATCCAGTGCTGTGGATCACTGTCGGCTGGCTGCTCACTGTCGCGGCGCTCGGCTGGGCGTTGATCAGGCTTGAACGTGCCACCCTGGACCGTGAGGCCAGACCGATCAAACGCTGGTCCGTGGTCTGGGGGTCGGTCCTGATGGTCTGTGCAACCTTCCTTGGCCTGCTGGGCCGGGTCGAGAATCTCAATCTGGAAAACCCGGTACCGTTGCGCTGGAGCGATGCATTCTTCTCCGGTAACAGTCAGGTGGCGGCTCTGGGGCTCAACCCGGCGCTGTTCCTGTACGACACGCTCAAGGTCTCCCAGTCGAACTTCGACGAGCCTGAGGTGCGCAAGCACTATGAGCAGGTCGCGCGTTATCTGGGCGTCCGGCAGCCAGACGTGCAGGGGTTGAGTTTCAAACGCCACCAGACCGTGCAGCCCTACCGGCTGCCGGGCGAGCGGCCGCCGAATGTCATGTTCGTCATGCTCGAATCGCTGGGCACCAGTGCCGTCGGCGCATACGGCAACCCGCTGAACCCGACGCCTAACCTCGACCATCTGGCCACTCAAAGCTGGTTCTTCAAGCACTTTTACGTACCGGTTACCGGCACTGCCAAAACGGTCTGGGCGAGCATCACCGGGGTGCCCGACGTCACTCGGCAGGAAACCGCCACGCGTCATCCGTTGCTCACACGGCAAAACACCATCATCAATGACTTCAAGGGTTACGAGAAGCTGTACATGATTGGTGGCAATTCCGGTTGGGCCAACATGAACGCTTTGATCCGTCGCAGTATCGACGACGTACGGCTGTACGACGAGCGTGACTGGAAGTCACCGCAGGTGGATGTCTGGGGGATTTCCGACCTGGATCTGTTCAAGGAGAGCGACCGAATCCTGCGTGCATTGCCAGCCGACAAACCGTTCTTTGCCTACGTGCAGACTGCGGGCAATCACCGGCCTTTTACCATTCCGAAGGACAATGACGGTTTTCAGGTCAGCGACAAGACCGTGGAACAGGTCCAGGCCGCCGGTTCACGCAGCGTGGAGCAGTACAACGCAGTGCGCCTGCTGGATTTCAATATCGGTCGGTTGATGGAACTGGCGAAGGCGGGCGGTTACTACGAAAACACCATCTTCGTGCTGTTTGGCGATCACAACACGCGCATCAGCCAGATCCCGCACATGGCGCCAGCGTTCGAGCAACTGGGCCTGGAGAGCAACAACGTTCCGCTGTTGATTCACGCCCCCGGCCTGCTGGGCACAAGGGTTGTCGACGAAGCGGTCGGTCTAGCCGACCTGTTGCCGACCCTGGCAGGGATGGCCGGTATGGACTTCACCAGCGGTACCATGGGCCGTGACATTCAGCAGGCGGCTCCGGAAGGTGAGCGAGTGGTGCCACTGGTGCTGCGCGAAGGCACGTTCCCCCTGATCGGCGGTGTCACGCGCAACTACCTGCTGCAAATGGAGCACGACGGCAGTTCGCCAACGCTCCACGACCTGTCTTCCCCCACGCCGCTGGATAACGTCGCCGAACAGAACCCGCAAGAGTTCGAACGGCTGCGTGACCTCACCCGCGGTCTGCATGAAACCTCGCGAATAATGCTGTATCAGAACGTACGTTAATGAGGCGAGCTGGCCTTGTTCAGGACTATCACGCGAGCCGCCGGTCGAGTCGGTGGCTTGCTTGAGGATGGCATCGTTATTAGATGATGTTAAAGTGCTTGCCTCTGTGAACCACGCACGCATCAAACGCGTATAGGGCTCGGTTTTCGACTCTCGTTTTTAGTTGAGTGCGTATTTTGCGGGCAGTTGCAAACCGTCGTTTTGTAACGCTGACTGTTTTTCTTTATGGCTTGCGGTATTTCATCGCAAACGCAGGAAAAACCTGTCAGATTTTGCTCTGAATCTGTATTTTGGCGGCCTGTTTTCGCTCGGATGCGTTTTCTGCCCATTGCACACTCAAGAGCCTTCCTGGATGCCGGCAAGTTTTCCACGTGTTCCCCCGCCGAAACTGCTTGATGCACTACGTGCTGAAACCAGTCAGTTGCACGTCAAGCTTGAAAAACGCATGCCGTTTTTTTCATCCGCTCTGGATCACGCTCTTTACCTTCGCCTGCTTCAGGCCTACTACGGTTTTTATGCACCGCTTGAAGCGATACTGCATGCGAGTGCCTTGATACCTGCGGAGCTTATCCCTGCCGAAAGGGTCAAAACCCCTGTGCTGGTCGAGGATCTGCGTGCGCTAGGGATGCCCGATCACGATATCGGGCAATTGCCCCGCTGCCAGCAGCTGCCTGCTGTTGATTCTCCCGGCGCTTGCCTGGGGGTGATGTATGTACTGGAAGGGGCGACATTGGGCGGGCAGGTGTTGCGACGCGAAATAAACAGGCGCCTGGGTCTGGATGAGCAAAGTGGAACGGCCTTTCTCGATGTGTACGGTGCCCGAACAGGGCCTCGTTGGAAGGCGTTTCTTAATCATCTGGACGAAGTGCCGCGAGAAGTTGTCTTTACTGATGCCGCCGCTTTTGCAGCGCACTCCACATTTGCATGTTTCGAGCACTGGCTCGAGGGTCAAGAGGTACTGTTATGAGCCAACTCGACAAAGATGCCTTTGAAGTCCTTCTGGCCAATTGTGCGGATGAGCCCATTCAGTTTCCCGGGGCCATTCAACCCCATGGCCTGCTGTTTACTCTTGAAGAGCCAGGACTGACGATCCTGCAAGTCAGTGCCAATGTGCAGGATTTGCTGGGCCATGTGCCCGAGCAGTTGCTGGGCAAGGGGCTGGACTGTGTGCTCGGCGCTGGCTGGGCCGACGTGATCAGAAGCGCCAGTGCCCATGATTCGTTCATCGACGCGCAACGCCTCCTGATGTCGATCAACGGCATCGAATTCGAAGCCTTGTTGCATCGCCATCAGGGCGTTCTGGTTCTGGAACTCGAAATTCAGGGCAAGGATACGCAATCGGTCAGTTATTCCGAGCGCACTGGCAACATGGGGCGCATGTTGCGCCAGCTGCACGCTGCGAGTGATCTGCAGACCCTGTATGAAGTCAGTGTCCGCGAGGTCCAGAAGATGACCGGTTATGACCGCGTGCTGATCTACCGTTTCGAAGAAGAAGGCCATGGTCAGGTGATCGCCGAAGCCTCGGCGCCAAGCATGGAGCTCTTCAACGGGTTGTTCTTCCCGGCATCGGACATTCCCGAGCAGGCACGCGAACTGTATCGCCGCAATTGGCTGCGCATTATTCCCGATGCCGATTACACCCCGGTGCCTTTGGTGCCTCAACTGCGCCCGGACACTCAGCAGCAGCTTGACCTGAGCTTTTCGACGTTGCGCAGTGTTTCGCCGATCCACTGTCAGTACATGAAGAACATGGGCGTGCTGTCATCCATGAGTGTGTCGCTGATTCAGGGCGGCAAGTTGTGGGGGCTGATCAGTTGCGGCAATCGCACGCCGTTGTACGTGTCCCATGAACTGCGCAGCGCCTGCCAGGCGATAGGCCAGGTGCTGTCGCTGCAGATCAGCGCCATGGAAGCGCTGGAAATAAGCCGTCAGCGAGAGGCGAAGGTCAGAACGCTCGAGCAATTGAATCTGGCGATGGCCGGGTCTGAAGAAAACGTCTTCGATGGTCTGGCGCAGCAACCACAGTTATTAATGGATCTGGTAGGCGCGACCGGCGTCGCCATCATCGAAGACCGGCAAACGCATTGTTTCGGCATCTGCCCTGAGCCGTCCGACATACGTGCACTGCATGCCTGGATGATCGCTGGTGGCGAACCAGTGTATGCCAGTCATCATCTATCCAGTGTCTATCCGCCTGCCGAGGCTTATCAGCCAATTGCCAGCGGCGTATTGGCGATGAGCCTGCCAAAGCCGGTCGACAACGGCGTTATCTGGTTTCGTCCCGAGGTCAAGGAAACGGTCCAGTGGAGCGGTAATCCGAAAAAACCACTGGATATGGAGAGTTCGGCAGGCGTTATGCGCCTTCGGCCGCGTACCTCGTTTGAAATCTGGAAGGTCGAGATGACCGGGATCGCGACGAAGTGGAGTCATGGCGATGTGTTCGCCGCCAATGACCTGCGCCGCTCCGCTCTGGAAAATGACCTCGCCCGTCAGGTGCGCAGGGAGCAACAGGCCGTTCGCGCCCGCGATGAGCTGGTAGCGGTTGTGTCCCACGACTTGCGTAATCCGATGACGGTCATTTCCATGCTCTGCGGAATGATGCAGAAGTCGTTCAGCTCCGATGGGCCGCACACGTCGCGACGTATTTCCACGGCAATCGATACCATGCAGCAAGCGGCCAGCCGCATGAATGTGTTACTGGAAGACCTGCTCGACACCTCGAAAATCGAAGCGGGCCGTTACACCATTACGCCGCAGCCGCTGGAAGTCAGCCAGATATTCGAGGAGGCCTACACCTTGCTGGCCCCGCTGGCGATGGACAAGTCCATCGAGATTTCCTTCAACGCCGAGCCCGACCTCAAGGTCCAGGCCGATCCGGAGCGTCTCTTCCAGGTGCTGTCCAACCTGATCGGCAACGCCATCAAGTTCACCCCGAAAATGGGTACGATCGGTGTGGCGGCAATGTCCAATGGCACTGAAATCGTGTTCACCGTGCGGGACTCCGGCGAGGGCATCCCTCCCGAGCAGTTGCCACACATCTTCGAACGCTACTGGACCGTCAAGGAAGGCAACCCGACCGGCACTGGCCTGGGTCTGTACATCTCGCAAGGCATCATCAAGGCCCACGGTGGTGAACTGGCTGCGCAAAGCCGGGTGGGCGAGGGCAGCGAGTTCCGCTTTACCGTGCCAATGGCGGTTTGATCGCTTTCTCAGGCTTGCAGTGAGTTTCAACTCAAGCCTGAGTCGCGTCAGCCCTGATGCCAGTGGGTGGCCTTTTCGATGTATTCAACATTCGCTGGAAGTACGTCGCGCAGGAAGGCGAGGTACTTGTCCATCAACGCCTTGCTGGGAAAGCGCGCGGCGAAGCCGGTGGTGATATCGTCGCAATGGATAATGACCATCAGCCGTTTGTAATCAACCGTGACAAATTCATGCAGTTGCCACGGGGCGGTTTGTCGATGGTGTACGGGGTTTTCCCAATTCAGCAGTTTGATGGCGGCGATGAAGGCCATCGCTACCGGGCCGACCAGAAAGAGCAACGATCCGGTGAGGATAGCGACGAATCCGAATACCAGCATGACGAAAATGGCGACGCCTTTGAAGAAATAGGAGGCGAAGTCGGGGTAGTGGAGGTAGTACTCGACGGTTGCTCCGTCGGTTTTCAGGGTGTAGTTGAAGATGGTTTTTTGGCGGATTAGCAGGCCTGTGAAATAGGCAAGAATGCCGGCGAGCGCTAATACAGTGCCTACTAATGAGTAGAGGCTATCTGAGAACATTATCCAGCCCCCCCACATGTAAAGTGTGCTTCCTGTTAGGTAAACTGCGATGAATATGGACTGAGTTATCATCATTTCTCTGGGCGATCTTGCAAGTGTTTTGATTTTCCAGTTCAGAACATCTCTACCCTGTGGCAAAGTTGGGGTTTTTTCTTGTTGAGTCATAATGGCGTGCCCTCTGCGACTTCTAGAGTCAGCGTACTGGCCCTGTTTGATGCCTTCACTTCAAGTTCCACAGCAGCCAGTCCGTCAATAGCGGTATCGCCTCTTAGGCCAAGCTCCATCTGAAATAGATAGCTTCTATCGTCTTCGCCAAGGTTTAAAAGATTGGCCGGATACCAGATTTGCAGCTCGAGATACGTTGCGTCCTTGTCGAGCGGCACCCAGGTTTCCCAGATGAGGTCTTCATTTTCAGGTGGCATGAGAGGATAGGTGAAATCTTCACTCGCCTTGCCAGCTGGCTTGTTGGTAAGCGTCCCGAACTGTTCGGCAGTCCTGAATTGCCCACGGTCCAGAAAAGCTTGATGCAGTGGGTCGCCTATTTTTTCTACAGGTAGCACGCCCCATGGTCGCTTGCTGCTGACTATATTGAAGTGCACGGACTCCCCGCGTACCAAATTTGGCAAGCGTACTTGTACGCCAGCGCCATTTTGTACCGCTACGCTGTAGTAATCGCCTTTGCCTAGATAACGATCCTCATAGTGCACGGTGCTTTTAACATGAATTTGCGGAGATAATTGAATTTCCATCAATGCGCGTACTTCTTCACTCTCGCCTCTGGCAGTCTCGGGGTAGCGATAATCTAGGGTTCTCGACCAACAGCACTTGCGTAGCCACCAGCCAACACTGTCTTGCTTGAAATAATTCAGGGCCATTGTAGTGAAAAGATAAATAGAACCTATTATGAGCAGCGCCACACTAAACCATGAACTCATCGCAACAGTCGCGAAGGCACTGGCAGGGGATAACCCTGCCATCAATTGAAAAGTTGAGCCTACTCCCATTGTGAACACAGAAATGCCTTTTACGATGATCACATTCTTTTCTTCTGGTGTTTTTGCTGCATAAAAGTCATCTGCAACCTCAAATAGTTCAAGCGTAACTGCCGCGAGTCCAAACCCACCCATCGCCACCATTGAAACTCTGAACCCGCGTATCGCATCACCCCAAGCCACGTTACCCCGTGCCTTCCAGTAAGCCGCCGATTTATCGAGAATGCCTATGCTATAGCCGCCAATAGAAAGGGGCTTCGCCGAACTGATAACCGCCCACGGCGCTTCTACAAACACCGCCATCAACAAGTTAAAGCTGTACCCCAACCCATAGGTCACCTTGCCGATATCCTTGGCGCTGAAGTCTCCGTCCCGAGTAAGGTCGCGATAAGTGAAGGCGGTGTTGATGAAGTTGAGCATGATCACGCCCCAGGTGATCGAGCCGGCAGTGCCGCCCAGGCTTTCGCTCCAGCGTTTGGCGGTGTTCAGCCAGTCTTTGGCGATGGCTTTGCCGGACTGGAAGTGCAGGCGAATCTCGTCCTGCAATTGCTTGGCGTATTGGTTGTTCTGATAGTCGAGCAGGGCGGGCATGCTCAGTTCGTGCAGGCGAAGTTTTTGCTCGAGCGCGCGCAGGTTGCTGGCGATGCTTTTGCGGGGGTTGTAAGCGGTGGGATAGAGCCAGCTGCGGCGGGTGTCGCTGATCTGCTTGTTGAGTACCCGCCACTCAGTGATCCAGCTTTTCAGCTTCGTAAACATTTTCTGATCGATCGCAATACGTGCGTTCGAATCGAGCAGGAGCTGGCCGATCAACAGTGTGCGAATCAGTGCAACGATGTTCTGCTGCTTGCCCACCGCCAGACGGCTGTCGATGGGCACCCAGGCCAGCAGGATACTTTCGAACGTCGCTTTGCCTGCGTTGCTGGCCAGTTGGCCAAGAGCTTTGAAGGTGTCCTGAACAGGCTGTTTCAGCGTCTTCATCCACGGCTTGTCGGCAAAGCCCTGATGATTGAGTGTGCTGTTGAGTTCGCCTATGCGGGTGGCCAGATTGGTGGCGTCCCCCAGACCGTTCAGCAGCGCGTTGGCCTCCTGGTGCAGCGCGTGCTTGAGCGCCGGTGAGAAGCCGTAGCGCAAGGTGCCAAACAGGCTGCTGTCGTTAGCCTCCTGCTCGGCGAGCCAGGCGCTGGCGGCGCTGTCCTGAGCGTAGATGATCTGCAGATTTAGCATGACCGTTTGCAGGTACAGCAGGCTTTCTGGATGGGTGGTGTCGACAAACAGCTGGAGCGGTTCCGTGCCCAGATGGGTCGCCCATTGTCGGAAATCGCTTTGCGTGTCACGCACCTGTTGCAGCAGGTTGTCTCCGGTTGGCAGGTGCTGCTGAAGGTACTGACGCGCACCTGTCAGATCGACCTCGCGTCGCCATTTTTGGCGATCTTTCCAGGCTTGCATAGCCTCGTCAGAAGGCGCGCTGCCGTAACGCATTTCAATCGATCTGCGCATCTCCGGGCTCTTGAAAATATCCGGTAGCAACAGCACGCCTCCGGGAGCGGTGTTGTTGCCGATCTGCTCTTGTTCAAAAATGCATTGCTCAAAATAGGCTTCGACGTCGCTCAGGTACTGGTGGGTAAGCGCCGTATTGCCGCGCACCGATGCGTGCAGTTTTTCCGGTTCGCTCTCAGCTCCACATAGTGTGGCAACGGTCTGGGCGATCTGGATCTTGTGTTCGTGCTTGGCTTGCCAGTTACGGTAAGCGGCCTGATCGGCGGCCAGTTGCATGCCCAGATCGTTGAAAATGGCCAGCGGATCATCAAGGGCAATGAGCAGAGAGCTGTCCTGGTGTTCAACACTGCCCTGCCAGAAAACGTCAGCGCCGATGGGCGAAAGCAGTGGATTGGCGTCCTCGCTGAAGGCCTTGGAGGTGGGAATCGCCGAGTCTGCAAAACGGTCATCGTTAACCACATGTTCCTTGTCGATGTCCGCCACCGCTTCGGCAATACGCTTCAACGGCAAGGTATCCGGCTCGGCCATGGTCACGCAGTAACGCTTCAGATCCAGCGCTTTCATCCATGACGCGCGGCTTGCCGGATTCGAGCGCAGGTGTTCGCAGATTCGCCACGTCCATTGCTGCGCAGAAAAGGCGATGTGAAGCCGGTTGTTCCGCGGATAGAGCAGGAAGGGTTTGCCATCGTCGGCACCGCTTCGCCGGTCACTGCCGATCTGTGCGTCTGTCCAGATGATGCGGCTCAGATGACCGTTGGCGGCTGACGAGACGTATTCATGAAAGGTCCCGGCAGTCTCGTCATAGACATACACGTAACCGTCATACAGTTGGCGAAGGGTATAAGTGCGTGTTTTCAGCTTCGGCATCACCGCCCAGCGGCTACCCTTGAGCAGCGGCTTCAGCTTTTCGGGCGCGGTATCGTAGCGGGAGCGATCCAGCGCGTAGCGCACCGGTACGATGGCGACGTCAGGCCCTCGGAAGGGACACAGGCTGGTGGCCGTGGCGGGTGTTTTAGGGAACGTTGCAGCACGTCGTTGAGTATGGGTGCCGGATTTGTCGGTCATGCATGGAATCCCTGCGCAGAAACGGTCGATATCGCCCGCTGTATGCAGAGGTGCATTCCAAGATATGTGCCGACTGTCTATTTATCCATAAAAAACAAATAGATAGAGATTTAAAGCAAAGATATCGAGTAAATAAACGTGAAATAGTGCGCAAGCCTCTGCGCATATGCGCTGACTCATGCATGTGTGCTGCAGCGCTTTGAATACAAGCCGTTGTCGGGTTTATACGGATATGGGGTGCGCAAAAGTCTGCGCACCCGCGGGGACGTGGGCCGCGCCACGCCAGGTGCGCAGGACCACGCTGTCTTCGGCCATGGCGGTCAGGCGGTTCCTGCCGCCTTGACTGCCGAAGAACGGCTGACCCGCAATGCCACCAGACTGCCGACGATGGTCAGCGCGGCCAGTGCGTACAGCGCCAGTGTGGTCGAGCCGGTCTGGTCCTTGATCCAGCCCACCAGGTAAGGGCTGAGAAAGCCTGCCATCTGCCCGATCGAGTTGATCAGCGCCAGCCCGCCTGCGGCAACGCTGGCGCTCAGCAGGGCGGTCGGCAATGGCCAGAACATCGGCAGGCTGGTCAGGGCGCCCATGGTGGCGATGGTCAGCCCGATAATGGCAACGATGGGCAGCGTCGCGAAGTTGGCGGCGATGATCAGGCCGGTCGCGCCCATCAGCATGGGCACCACCAGATGCCAGCGGCGCTCGTTGCGCAGGTCGGCGGAGCGGCCGACCAGCAGCATGAACACGCCAGCCATCAGGTAAGGCACGGCGCTGATCCAGCCGATCACCAGTGCATCGCTGAAACCGAGGTTCTTGATGATCGACGGCAGCCAGAAATTGATCGCGTAGACGCCGCTTTGAATGCAGAAGTAGATGAAGCCCAGAATCCATATGAACGGCATGGTCAGCACGGAAGCCACCGAGCTTTTGCCGTGCACCGGACGGCTCAGTTCATCGTTGGTGATATCGGTCTTGACCCGTTGCCGCTGCCCGGGCGTCAGCCAGCTTGCATCCTCGACCTTGTCGCAGAGCAGAACGAAGGCCAGCACACCCAGCGCCACGGTTGGCAGACCCTGAATCAGAAACATCCATTGCCAGCCGGCCATGCCGCCCTGGCCCGCGGCGAAATGATTGAGAATCCATCCGGAAAAAGGACCGCCCAGCAGGCCGGAGACCGGAATGGCCGACATGAACAGCGCCATGATCCGCCCGCGACGCTGATTCGGATACCAGCGCGAGAGGTACAGCACGATGCCGGGGAAGAAACCGGCCTCTGCCATACCGGTCAGAAATCGCAGCACGTAGAACTCGACCGGTGTGGTGACGAACAGCAGGCAGGTCGAGAAGATTCCCCAGGTAATCATCATCAGACCGATCCAGCGACGCGGCCCGAAGCGGTTTAGTGCCAGATTGCTGGGCAGGCCACACAGCACGTAGCCAATGAAGAAGATACCGGCACCGAGGCCATAGACCGTCTCGCTGAAATTCAGGGCATCGAGCATCTGCAGCTTGGCGAAGCCGACGTTCACGCGGTCGAGGTAATTGAACAGGTAACAAATGAAGATAAACGGGATAAGGCGCAGGGTGATGCGACGGTAGACATGATTGCCTTCGGCGTCGCCCACATCGTGGGTCGAAACAGGTGTCATGGCGGGTGTTCCTCTGTGCTTGTTGTTTTTATATAGCCGAATAGCTATTGGGCGCACTCCCGATCATAGGTGAGCAGTGATGAAAACGCTTTGGGGTTTTGCACGGCGGCAGGGGGCATGCGTTGTGTGATTGCACAACGCATGTACGCGGGGGAGCTTATGGCTTGTCGCGAATGTCAGTACGCAACGAAAATCACGGCGCCGGGGGCAACGCTTTATTCGACAGCCTCATACGGCAAGCCCACATAATTCTCCGCAATGGTCCTGCGCCCGGCTTCCGAGCCGACGTAGTAGTCCAGCTCGGTCTGCTGAATGCGCTGGCTGAAGGCGTCGGTGTCGGGGAAATTGTGCAGCACCGACGTCATCCACCAGGAGAAGCGTTCGGCTTTCCACACTCGGCGCAGGCAGATCTGTGAATACTTTTCCAGCAGGTCGGTGCGGCCTTCGCGGTAGACCTTGAGCAGGATGCGGTACAGCGTACTGACATCGCTGGCCGCCAGGTTCAGCCCCTTGGCCCCGGTCGGCGGGACGATGTGCGCGGCGTCGCCGAGCAGGAACAGGCGACCGTACTGCATGGGTTCAACCACAAAGCTGCGCAGCGGCGCGATGCTTTTCTCGATGGACGGGCCGGTGACCAGGCGCTCCGCCAGATGCTCGGGCAGGCGGGATTTGAGTTCATCCCAGAAGCGTTCGTCCGACCAGTCTTCGACCTTCTCGTCGGCGCTGACCTGCACGTAATAGCGGGTGCGAATGGCCGAGCGCATGCTGCACAAGGCAAAGCCGCGCGGGTGATTGGCGTAGACCAGCTCTTCGTTGACCGGCGGTGTGTCGGCCAGCACCCCGAGCCAGCCGAACGGATAGACGCGTTCGAATACCTTGAGGGCGTCGGCGGGAATCGATTGCCGCGAGACCCCGTGAAAGCCGTCACAGCCGGCAATGTAATCGCAGTCCAGGCGCACGCTCTCGCCATCTTTGACAAACGTCAGGTACGGACTATCGCTCTTGAGGTCATGCACTTTGACGTCCGCAGCGTCATAGATCGTCATTGCACCGGTGGCGGCGCGTGCGGCCATCAGGTCGCGGGTGACCTCGGTCTGGCCGTAGACCATCACCGTCCTGCCGTTGGCGAGGCTCTTCAGGTCGATGCGCTCGCAGCGACCGGCGAACGCCAGTTCGAACCCGTCATGGATCAGGCCTTCGGCGTCCATGCGCTCACTGACGCCCGCTTCACGCAACAGGTCGGTCATGCCTTGTTCCAGGACACCGGCGCGGATGCGCGAAAGGATGTAATCGGGGTCCTTGCGCTCGACGATGACGTTGTCGATGCCGGCACGCTGCAACAGTTGACCCAGCAGCAGCCCGGAAGGGCCTGAACCGATAATGGCAACCTTGGTTTTCATGGCTATAGTCCTGTCTTTTTGATCCCTGCCAGGTGTCGTCAGCGGGATGTGATTATTTTTGTCTCCTGCATTTTTAATGGATGCCGTTGAGATAAGAAGGCAATATCCGCTGCATTATCTGGACTTTTCGAGGATCCGGACGGGAGAAGACGACATGGCCAGACCTGCCACGGCAGTGATACCGGTTTTCAAACTCTATGGGGAAACCACGGCTTGGCCGACTCCGGACCTGATCCACTGCGAGTCGATCCCCGAGCGCAGCAGGCTTCACGAATGGGAGATCAAGCCGCATCGGCATGGCGATCTGGTCCAGCTGCTTTACGTGCAGTCGGGCAAGGCGATGCTCAAGGTCGAGGACCGGGTCAGCGAGGTCGAGATACCTTCGTTGCAGGTCGTTCCGGCACTGAGCGTGCACACCTTCAGGTTCTCCAGAGATATTCAGGGCCATATTCTCAGCCTGGCCAGACCTTTGGTGGAGCAACTCGAGGCTGCGCTCGATGTCTCTGCCTTCAGCACTGCACGGTGTTATGCGCTCGGGGCGGACAGCGATTATGTGGACACGCTGTTCAATGCCATTGCCAGCGAATATCGGCAGCCCAGAGCGGGCCGTGATCTGATGCTGCATTCGCTGGTCAATGTGCTGGCGGTGTGGCTCAGTCGGTGCAGCAGTGAACATGCCGGCGAAGAGACTCATGCAATGGATCGCGGTCGCGAGCATTTGCAGGCGTTCATGCATCAACTGGAAGCGAGTTTTCGCGAGCACTGGTCGATTGACCAGCATGCGCAGGCGCTGGGCATCAGCGCCGCGCACTTGAATGCACTGTGCCGACGGCTTTGCAACCAGTCGGCCTTGCAGATCATCAGTGAGCGCTTGTTGCTGGAGGCCAAGCGCAACCTGATCTACACCACCCTGACCATCAATCAGGTGTCAGACAGCCTGGGGTTTTCCGAGCCGGCGTATTTTTCGCGCTTCTTCAAGCGTGCTACCGGGCAATCCCCCAAGGCGTTTCGCCAGCAGAAATAGAAACGGGGTGCTCAAGAGCACCCCGTCGGCTTTCTGCATGTGGTTATGCGGTCAGGTCACGACCTGATAGCACGGCACGTACGCTGCGCCGCCAGGCAGCTTCATCCGGTGCTGATCGACGAAGGCCTGCAACAGTTTGTCCAGCGGGCCCATGATCGATGGGTCGCCGTGAATCTGATAAGGACCGTGCTGTTCGATCAGGCGAATGCCCTTGTCCTTGACGTTGCCGGCGACGATGCCGGAAAACGCCCGGCGCAGGTTGGCAGCCAGTTCGTGAGTCGGCACATCGTGATTCAGTTGCAGCCTGGACATGTTCTCGTGGGTCGGATCGAAAGGGTGCTGGAAGCTTTCCTCGATCTTCAGCAGCCAGTTGAAGTGAAACGCGTCATTACGCTCGCGGCGGAACTGCTTCACTTCCTTCAGGCCCTGGGTCATCTGGCGGGCAACGTCTGCCGGGTTGTCGATGATGATCTGGTAGTGGCGCTGCGCCTCTTCACCGAGTGTGGCACCGACGAATGCGTGCAACTGCTGCAGGTACGGTTCGGTGTTTTTCGGGCCGGTCAGGATCACCGGGAATGGCACGTCCTTGTTGTCCGGATGCATCAGAATGCCCAGCAGGTACAGGAACTCTTCGGCAGTGCCTGCGCCACCCGGAAAGATGATGATGCCGTGACCGACGCGCACGAACGCTTCGAGACGTTTTTCGATGTCCGGCAGAATCACCAGCTCGTTGACAATCGGGTTGGGCGCTTCGGCGGCAATGATGCCCGGCTCGGTCAGACCCAGGTAGCGACCGCCGACGATGCGCTGCTTGGCGTGCGCGATAGTCGCACCTTTCATCGGGCCTTTCATCACGCCAGGGCCACAGCCGGTGCAGATATCCAGGCTGCGCAGGCCCAGCTCATGGCCGACTTTCTTGGTGTATTTGTATTCTTCGGTATTGATCGAATGGCCGCCCCAGCACACCACCATCTTTGGCTCGACACCGGCACGCAGGGTACGAGCGTTGCGCAGCAGATGGAACACGTAATCGGTGATGCCCTGGGAATCGCTCAGGTCGATGCGCTGGCTGTCCAGTTCGCTTTCGGTATAGACGATGTCGCGCAAGGCGCTGAACAGCATTTCGCGGGTGCTGGCGATCATTTCGCCATCGACGAATGCATCGGCAGGCGCGTTGAGCAGCTCCAGGCGCACGCCGCGGTCCTGTTGATGGATACGGACTTCAAAACTCTCGTACGCTTCAAGAATGGTCTTGGCGTTATCGACGTGGGCGCCGGTATTAAGAATGGCCAGGGCGCACTGGCGAAACAGGGTGTAGGTGCTGCCTGAACCGGCCGCGCTGAGCTGCTGTACTTCACGCTGGGACAGGGTTTCAAGGCTGCCTTTCGGGCTTACGGTGGCGTTAATCACTTGTCTTGGGATCATTCTATTTTCCATTAGAGCGATGCAGTCGAGCATCAGGATGGCGAATATCGAGAACATTCACCCCTGTGGAGCCTTTTCTACAGCACTTGGCCGCGAAAGCAAACGCCGGACCGTAGACGCCCCTTGCTTGAGCCCTTGTGCGTCATCGCAGGATTGAATCGGCAGGCGAATTCTTTTGAAAGCAGGCACTTGCTCCGCATGACCGTGTGGCTGAATTTTGACGCGGACGACGGGCAATAGTGAACCTGACCTCTTTAAAGGAGTCTGTTAGCTGATGGACTTTCTGGACGGCCTGCATGAAAGGGATCATCAGGTGCTTTTTCAGCGCGCCTGACAGGCAGACATTCCGTCCGGGCAGGAGTTGCAAAACCTTTGATCGCCTGCGGCTCCCATCCTTAGCCGGCCCGTTAAACGAGGCTTTATTTTCATTTCAGATAAAGATAATTATCGCCATGTCTCGTCATTTTTCCGCACTTCTTTCCCGAGCCCCTGGCCTGTTCGTCGTTTCGCGTCGCCTGCTCGGCGCAGGCCTGTTTGGCGCTGCATTGACCGTTGTCATGCCTGGCAGCGCACAGGCCGCAGGCAGCGATCGTTGGGTCAGCGACAGCCTCACCACCTATGTCCGCAGCGGACCAACCGATGATCACCGGATTGTGGGTACGCTGAAGTCCGGGCAGAAGGTCGAGCTGCTCAGTTCTTCGGGCAAGTTCAGCCAGGTGCGTGGCGAAGGCGGCTCCACGGTGTGGATTCCGAGCAGCGACTTGCAGGAAGTCCCTGGTCAGGCCGAGCGTGTGCCACAACTGACTCAGCAGGTCGCCGATCTGACCGAGCAACTGGCGGGCATCGACAATACCTGGAAGACCCGCGTGCAGGGCATGCAGGAAACGCTGGACGCGCGCAAGAAACTGGTCGACGAACTGGAGGCGCGCACCAAGACCCTCAACGATCAACTGGCCGACTCTCAGGCTGAATTGCGTGCGACTCAGGCGCGTCTTGGCGATGAGAACAAACAGGTGATGATGCGTTACATGGTCTACGGCGGCAGCATTGCCGGTGCTGGCTTGCTGGTCGGCCTGATCCTTCCGGCGTTGACCAAGGGCCGCAAGAAGAACGACGGCTGGGTGTAAAACCGCTTGCACCACCTAACATGCCAGCGCCCCGCGCTGGCATGTTGTCCGCCATGCTGCGTGTTGTATCGAGTGCGCAGTTTGATGTGTGACAGACCTCTCCGAAAACGCCTTTTCCCTGCCGCAATCACGATCCAGCCCACACTCTTTGTGCCTGCCCGACACAGGGTCCGTGTGCGAAGTTGATGTTCGTTCTACAGTTTCTGCGTGGATGGTCGAAAAACTGAGTGTCGCCCTCAGCCCTTCGCTCCGACGCGCGGGCAGGGGTAACGGCAAGCTGTATTGTGGCTCGATGCCATTACTTATTGTGTGCGTCCTGAAAAATGGGCTGCCGAGTCGGGTCTGAACGGTTTTCAGGCCGCGGGTCTCATATTTTCACCCCTCCCCTGTGCAGGAATCCGGATGCTGGCGTACAACCAAAAAAGCTTTCTTATCGTTGATGATTTCTCTGACTTTCGCAGTTCAGTGAGGTCGATGCTGCGTGAACTGGGCGTCAAGGAAGTGGACACCGCCGACACCGGCGAGCAGGCTCTGCGCATGTGCTCGCAAAAGCGTTATGACTTCGTGCTGCACGATTTCAACCTGGGTGATGGTCGCAAGAACGGCCAGCAGGTGCTGGAAGACCTGATGATCGAGCGGCTGCTGAGTTACGAAAGCGTATTCATCATGGTCACTGCCGAAAACAGTCAGGCGATGGTCATGAGTGCGCTTGAGTGGGAGCCGGATGGTTACCTGACCAAGCCGTTCAACCGCGCCGGGCTGGCCCAGCGGCTGGAAAAGCTGGTGCAGCGCAAGACCCTGCTCAAGCCGATTCTGCAGGCCCTCGACCGTCGCAAACCGGCCGAGGTGCTGGCCGCGTGCGACAAGCTGATCGAGCAGGACCCGCGTTATGCGCCGTTGTGCCTTCGCTACAAGGCTGATGCCTTGCGTGACCTGAAGCAGAACGAACCCCTGGAAGCGTTCCTCAAGACCATTCTGGCTGATCGGGCCACGCCGTGGGCCTACGGTGCCTTGGGCAGCCTGCTGCTCAAGCGCGGCAAGACCGCCGAGGCACAGGCTGTCTACGAGCAGGCGATCAAGGCGTTTCCGACAATGCCTGCGCTGTTCGATGGCCTGGCCGATGTGCTGGTGGCGCTTGGCGATGGCAAACGCGCGCAGTCTGTGCTGGAAAGCGCAGTGCGCCTGTCGCCGCTGGCGGTGCGTCGGCAGAAGCTGCTGGGCAAGCTGGCACTTGGCAATGAGGACTTCGAAAGTGCTTCCAAGGCCTATCGCCAGGCCGTCTCCCAGGGTCAGCATTCGCGTTTCAAGGATCCGGAAACCAATCTGGGGTTGGCGCATGCGTTGATCAGCAAGGGCGGTGATCAGGGACTTGATGCGCGCACCCGCGTCGAGATCAACAACGCCCTCGTCGATGTCGCCAAGGAGCATGGCGACGACGAAGGTCTGCAAGTGCGCACGCGGCTGATGAAGGCGGCCAGCCTGCAGCATTCGGACCCGGAAGCCGCAGCCAAGCTCACCGAGCAGGCAATGGCCAGGCTGGATGGCATGGAGCAGGTGCTCAGTGCCGATGCCGCACTGATGGTGGCTGCGCAACTGAAGAAACTGGGTCAGGAAGAGGCCGGTGCCGGCGTCCTGAAGAGTTGCGCGGGAGCCTATGGCGACGATCCTGCGGTGATGAAAAGCATTGCCGGCATGACCGATGATCCGGCGATCCTGGGTGCCAGCAAGGCGGCTGTCGATTTCAACCTGCAAGGCGTGCGCAGTTACAAGGCTGGCAACCTCACCGAAGCACAGTCCTTTTTCCGCAGTGCGCTGGGGCTGCAGCCGAAGAACATCAGTATTGCGCTGAACATGGTGCAGTCGCTGCTTCACCCTGGCCAGAATCTGGGCCAGGCCGGAATTGACGAGTGTCGTGCCAGCCTGACCATGCTGGGCAAGATCCCGGAAAGCGACCCGCGCTATGAGCGTTATCAGAAACTCAGGGAGAGGGCGTTTAGCGCATGAGTGAAGAGACAGAACAGGGCCTCGACTTTTCCATGGTGATCGCTTCCACCGTGCACGACATGAAGAACTCACTGGCAACGCTTACCCAGGCGCACAGCCAGTGGCAGGCGAAGCTTTCGGTCCAGCAACGCGACACGCCGGAGCATGGCGTCATCGACTATGAGTTTGCCAACCTCAACGGCATGCTCGTGCAGTTGCTCGGACTTTACAAACTGGGTGTCAACCAGATGCCGTTGCGTCCAGACTACCACGAACTGGACGATTTCATTGAAGCGCAACTGGCCCATCATCAGGATGTGCTGGGCAGCCGCAACATTGCCGCGCGTCATGCGATCGATGTGGCAAGCCCCTTGGGCTTTTTCGACCGCGAACTGATCGGCTCGGTGGTGGGCAATATCATCGTCAATGCCATCGGCTTTGCCCGCGAGCAGATTGTTGTCAGTGTCGGTGATGAAGGCGGGCAGCTGAAGATCACCATCAATGACGACGGCCCCGGTTACCCGGCGTATCTGATCGAGCGCCAGACCGACTATGTGCAGGGCATCAACCAGGGCAGCGGCAGCACCGGCCTGGGCCTGTACTTCGCTGCGCACATTGCCCAGCTGCATGTACGCAACGGTATGCGCGGACGCATTGAAATCGCCAACGGCGGCGTATTGGGCGGGGCGATGTTCAGTATGACCCTGCCCTGATTCCTCCCCGCGCCGTCAAATATCGCATCGTGTTGACGATCGCTGCTATATTTTCGGCGCGATCGGACATTTAACTGGCATATGGATAACACCGTGAAGTTGACAGAAAACACTCAGCCTCATTCGCCAATCAGGCTGTTGGTCGTTTCCGATAACAAGCCGCTTTCTGCGACGTTGCTGCAGTGTATCGAGGCGTTGGCAGGCGATCTGACAGTCGACGTCGATCTACGTTACACCGCTTACAACCACACACCGCAGGGCATGGTCGATCTCGGCGCGCGAGTGATCGATGTCAAGGACGAGTCGGTCGTGGATTTCATCATCGAGCATTACGATTTGGTTCTTAGTGTTCATTGCAAACAGCTCTTTCCGAAACGTCTGGTTGAAGGGGTGCGCTGTATCAACTTTCACCCCGGCTTCAATCCGTTCAATCGTGGCTGGTACCCTCAGGCCTTTTCCATTCTCAATGGCCTGCCCGCAGGGGCGACTATCCATGTCATGGATGAAGCCATCGATCACGGCCACATCATTGTCCAGAGACAGGTAGAGGTGGGCTCGGGTGACACGTCACTCGAGGTCTACAACAAGGTGGTCGAGGTGGAGAAGGCGCTCATGCATGAGTGTCTTGCGGACATTCTGCAAGGACAGTACGAAGTGTTCAAACCGCTGTCTGAAGGCAACTACAACGGCATCAAAGCCTATAACGAGTTGTGTCAGCTGGATCTCGAAGAGACAGGTTCGTTGCGCGACCATATCAACCTGCTACGGGCCACGTCGCACGGTGACTTCAAGAACGCCTATTTTATCGATGAGTCAGGTGACAAGTACTTCATCAAGGTCGTACTGGAGAAAGCCTGACAGCTGCTCGATGCCCACTGCCCGTGGCTTGGGGCCCCTTTATCAAGGTGGCCCCAGGCTGCGGTGACTCAAGTCACGAGGAGGGCGCCCAGTGACCGCACCATTCCTGCAGGTGCGCCTTGTCCAGCATCCGGTTTTGCAACACTTCGCGCCTCAGCTCATCCCCTCGCTGCGCTGACTGCTCGGGGTGATCGATGTGCGCTTCTATTGCTGCGATCCAGGCCGACGGAGCCTCGCTGACAGCGGTTACCGGCAGGTTGCTTTCAGCGCACAGGCTGTCGCTGCAGATGACCGGATAGCCACACGCGCCCAACGCCAGCAGGGAAGCTGCGCCTTTGCTCTGGCTCAGCAGATTCGATCTGGCCGGCACCAGTACCAGATCCAGATTCAGACTGGCCAGTGCGCCCGGGAATAATGCTCCTTCCACCGACGCGCGCAATTCGTGGATATAAGGCCGCAGCCAGCGGGAGCAGGGGCCCATGATGACCCACTCGACGCGGTCGGCCAGCGCTTTGATGACCTCTGTCAGCATCAGCAAATCATCCAGTCCGGACACTTCCCCGACCCAGCCGACACGCGGTTTGGGCCGCGTCTGACGTTGGCTCTGCAGGTTCAGCCAGACGCTCGGATCAAGTCGGTCCTCGATGACCCGCACATCGGGATGCGAATCTCCCAGCAGCTCGGCCAGCGCCTGGGTCGGCACTGTCACCCGATCAGCCCGCGCCAGCCCGTGACGCAATGACGCCTGCACCGCAGCGAGTGGCGGGGCGCCCTTGGCGATTTCAGCGTAAGCCGGATACTCCGGCAGGTCGTAGACCACCCGGGCATTGGTATGGTCCTTGATCGCGTTGATGCTGGCGATCAGGCTATCGTTTACCGGCCCCTGAATGACCACGGCGTCGGGGCTGAGCCTGGCGATCTCCACGAACGGGAGTGGCGTATGGCTGATGACGCCGTCTACCTTGCACTCGGTACGCAGGTTTTGCACAACGGCACTGATGCGATTGCCGGCAGCCCCGTGATTGCAGGGTTGAGCGAGAACGACGGGCAGCGGACGGTGGGTCAGCGGTCGCCAGCTCAACTCGGGGTTGCTCAGCGGTGCAAAGCTTTTGCTCAGGTCCAGGTTCCTGTTGTAGGCAGGGTCCCAGGCCATGTAGTGCAGCCACCGATGGGAGAGCGCGCGCGTCGCGAAGTCCAGGGCTTCGGCGTCGAACAGCGCGTCGTTCGGGCGCAGCGCAACGATGGCGTGTGGTGTCCAGACGACCAGGTGGCCGGTGCTGCGCGCCTTGAGGCACAGGTCCACATCATTGAAGTGCAGAGGGAACAAGTGCTCGTCCAGCCCTTGCACTTGTTCATGCACCGACTTGCGAATCATCAGGCAGGATCCGCTGACAGCACTGTAGTTCTGATCGGTTTCCAGGCGCTGCACATCGCTCGCGGACGTTGCGATATCACTGGCAGTGACAGGGGCAGCGGTACCATTGAGGCCCACGATGATCCCGGCCTGTACAACATTGCCATCCGTGGAAACAAGCTTCGCGCCGACCACGCCGACTTCAGGTCGCTGTGCATGGTTGAGCAGGTGGTCGAGCCATTCCGGCTGGATGATCAGGGCGTGGCTGTCCAGCATCAGCAGGTAGTCGCCCAGCGCGTGCGCGGCAGCAGAGTTGAGCAGCGCCGACGGACTTAATGTCTGCTCGTGGCGAATGACACGGATACGCTCCGATTGCATCGAGTCGATGTTCGCCAGCCATTCCCGGGTCTGCGCAGACTGGCTGTTGTTGTCACAGATCAGAATTTCATAGAACGAGTACGCCGTGTTTTCCAGAATGCTTTCCACGCAGGGCAGCAGCGTCTCCAGCGTGTCATGCGAAGTGACGAGAATCGACACCAGAGGCTGATCCACATGGCCGTAATCGATCCGGTAATGTCCCGATTTCAGGGCATGTACCTGACTGCCTGCGTAGCCGCGTGTGTGCAGATGGCGTTGCACGGTACGCGCCTGATCGTAGTTGTCCTGTGGCTGCCACATCGGCGCGATGATCATGGGCTCGGAAGAGTGAGCAAATTCGGTAAAGCCCGCATCCTCGATCATGCGCAGGATCAGGTCGAGCTCGATGGCCTGCGCATGGTCTGGATCGAAGCCGCCCACTGTCAGGGCCTTTTCCCGGTTGAACAGCCAGTTGCGGCTGGTGGCCGACGGGCAGGTCAGCAGGTAGTCCAGGCTGAAGTCCGGTCGAAACACCAGATTGGCACCTGCCTGTGCGTGCAGGGTCACCTCGTCGCCGAACACGGCGCAGGCTTCGGGGGCTTCGATCATTTTCAGCACGGCACACAGCAGGCCGCTCTGGGTGAAGGTGATGCCCGCGTCGACCAGAATCCACCAGGCATGGTCATTCTCCTGCATCAACTCGTTGATGACCGTTGCGCGGTTTTCCACGCTGGCCTGCAGCCAGGGCAACTGAGCCTGCAGTGGCGTCTGCTGGTTCCTGTCGTAATCGGCGAGGACAAAGACCTTGAGTTTGTCGAGCAGCGGCGCATCCGAGGCCAGGCTCTGCAGCGTACTCAATACGCTCTCGGGTTGCTGATTGAAGTCCGACACGACGATGGCAATCGCCGGGCCGCCATCATGTTGTTGCAAGTGCTCGGCGAGCAGCGCGTGCTGTGCGGGGGTAGGACGACGGTGACCCAGCCATTGGGCCGCACGGGTATTGCGAACGGTGGCTTCGGGCCTTCTGTCGAAATACGCCAGCAGGTCCATCTCCTGAACATTGTCGCGCTGCGCCAACGGCGCGATTCTGACTTTGCCATTGAACTCGTCAGGCCTTACCCAGCCCAGTTCGCGGGTCAGCCTGTAGTGGTTGGCGTGACCGTCGCGAGAAAGATGAGGGCTCGTGCGCCCCAGTTCACTGGTTTGCTGATCTGAAACCCTGAAGTACGACAACGGTCGCGCCAGCATTGCCAGGTTACCCTGACGAAGCAGCTTCAGATAAAGCGCAACGTCACCCAGACCCCAGACGAAAACGCCTTTGAGCGACATGATTTCCTGACCGAACGCGAGCACGTCTTCGCGGCGGCACATCACCGAAGCCGGTTCGCCGATGAAGTTGACCGGGTGTTGAGCCAGAAACGAGACGAGCTGCGGCCCGTCAATGACGACGTTCTGGCCGAAGGGGTAAGCGGTGTATATGTTGTCGGGCAGCAGATCGCCATTGCTGTCGATCCGTTTGCGCACTGCCGACACCAGCTTGATATCCGGGCTGTCATGCAGCACATCGAACAGCAGGCGGACACAGTCTGGCAGCAGGATGTCGTCGTCATATAGGAATTTGATGTACTGACCCTGCGCCAGGCTGATCGCTCTGGCGTTGTTGTATTCCTCGCCCAGTGGCGTCTCGTTCCTGAAGTAACGGATCGGCCAGCGGCTGCCCGGACTGAGCTTGTCGACAATGGTCTTGATGCCTTCGTCGCGGCAGTCGTCAGTGATGATGATCTCGATTTCGTCATGATTCTGCCGGAGTGCGCTGGCAAGCGATGCTTCAAAAAAAGCAGGCTTGTAAGCCGGAATAACAATACTGACCAGACGTGAAGAACTCATCGCATTACCACGTGTGCAAAATGTTGAAAAAACCAACTGTTCAGCGCAGTCGGCATCCTTGATCGATAGCTGAAGTCAGGCTTTTCGGCCTATGTACAAGACCGACTGTTCGGTAATGCCATGCTGCTTGAATACGCCCTCGCCGAATGCTCCGGTACCGAGGGCATCGACGTGAAAACCGGCCTGTTCGAGGCGGGCCAGAAAGTCGTGCCGGGCATACATGCGCACATGATCGTCCTGACCGAAGCGCGCCCAGCGTTCGTCGACACTGGGTTCATCCGGGTCTTCATCGGTTTCGGTGGCGGTCAGCAGAATCGGCACCATCAGGATTGCAGAACCACCTTTGGCCAGAACGCGATAGAGCTCGGACATTGCCTTTGCATCGTCACGTACATGTTCAAGTACATGTGAGCAGACGATGAGATCGAAAGACTCATCGGTGTAGAGGTTCATGTCCATGATATCGACCTTGTCATCTGCCATGGGCGAGAACAGGTCGGCGGAGCGATAGCGGGCATTGGGCAGGCTACGCAGAAACCCGGACAGCACCGGCGCCGGTGCGATATCCAGTATGCGTAACACTGTGCCGTCAGGGTTATTCAGCATGTGCATGGCATACAGCGCGTAAAGCCGGTCGCGATCCGAGGCTGCGCATTCCGGGCAGCTGTACTGGCTGACATTCAGGGTTTCGTAGTCTTCCATCGAGTAATGAACGTTCAATCGATGGGCTGTTTCCAGGTAGCTTCTTCCCAGCGGATAGAAGTTCGGAAAACGACAGGAGCAGACCGGGCACGTGCGCATTAGCAGTTCTCTTTGCTGGCGTTGACGATCACATTCATCACGCTGTCGAAGGCTTCATCCGTCAGGCTGTCGAAGATCGGCAGGCACAGGATCTGGCTGGACAGGCCGCTCGCAACGCTGAGGCGATCGGGTTTTGCCGACTCCAGGCCCCGGTACATCGGGAAGGTGGAGATGAGCGGATAGAAGTAACGGCGCGCGAGGATATTGTGGTCGCGGAACCGCTGGTAAAGGTCATCGCGGGAAATCGCGAAGTCTTCGGTAACCAGCACCGGAAAGTATGAATAGTTGTGTTTTTCGGTGCTCTTCCAGAGGATTTTCAGGCCCGGGATGTTTGCCAGCGCATCGCGATAGCGCTCATCGATACGCTGCCGCTTGAGTAGCGCTGCATCGATGTACTTCAACTGGAGCAGGCCAAACGCGGCGTTGATTTCACTCATCTTGCCGTTGATGCCCGGCGCGACCACCGTGACCTCGTCGGCGAAACCGAAGTTTTTCAGGTAATCGATGCGTTGTTTGGTCTTGGCATCCGGACTGACGATGGCGCCCCCTTCGAAGGTGTTGAACACCTTGGTGGCGTGAAAGCTCAGGACCGACAGGTCACCGTGATTCAACAGGCTGTGCCCGCGATGCTGTACGCCGAAGGCGTGGGCAGCGTCGTAGATGACCTTCAGGCCGTAACGATCGGCGATCTGCTGGATCCGGTCCACGTCACAGGGGATGCCGTAGCAGTGGACGGGCATGATCGCCGTGGTTGCCGGGGTAATGGCTTCTTCGATTCGGTCCGGGTCCAGGTTGTAAGTGCCCGGATCAATGTCGACGAAAACCGGCGTCAGGCTGTTCCAGAGCAGCGAATGGGCGGTTGCGACGAACGAGTAGGGCGTGGTGATGACCTCGCCCTTGATGCGCAGCGCCTGGATGGCGGTCATCAGCGCCAGGGTGCCGTTGGAAAACAGCGAAAGGTGTTGCACGCCCAGGTACTCGGCCAGCTCCTTTTCCAACTGCTGGTGAAACGGACCGCCGTTGGTGAGCTGACGACTTTCCCATATCTCTTCGAGGTAGGGAATGAACTCCTCCAGAGGCGGTAACAGAGGACGAGTTACGGGAATCGGTGCGCTCATGGAGGGGTCTCTGCTCGTGTTTATCCGATTGCTGTTCGAAAGGGCATCAGCTTCAAAGGCTTCCCTGTCTGAAGTCGCCATTGACATAAAAATGACAGTCGAACTGTTGTGATCCTGGTACACAGCAAGAACCCGGCCAAAACCACTTTCGCCAGCGCGTGCAGTGGTTACGTCGTGATCGTGACCACGGAGTCTTTTCAGCGCTTGAAATCCTGAACGTCCGCTGCGTATTTTGTACGGGTTGCCGCCACGCGGCCTGGACGATGACAAAGGATTGACCATGACACGCAATGACCCCCATTCGCCTGCGCAGCAGCTGATGGGCATTGATGAAGTGGAGTGCGTGACCCCGGATTTGAACGGTGTGCCGCGCGGCAAGGTGATGACGGCTGAAGGATTTCTCGAGGGCCGTCGTTTGCAGCTGGCGCGCGGCGTGTTGCTGCAATGCATCATGGGCGGGTATCCGCCGGCGCGCTTTTACGGCAGTGATGACGGCGATCTGGCGCTGATCAGTGATCCACAGCAGCTCCACCGTCTGCCCTGGAGCACGTCGCCGCGTGCCTTGGCCATCTGTGATGCGCAGGACCTCGATGGCCAGCCATGCATGCTCTCCACCCGCAATCAGCTCAAGGCAGTCATTGCCCGTTACGCCGCACGGGGCCTGGTGCCAGTGGTGGCCACCGAACTTGAGTTTTTTGTCTTTGCGCCCAATCCCGAGCCGCTTTATCCCTTTGAGCCGCCGACAGGGCTGGACGGACGACGCGAACAGGGGCATTCGGCATTCAGCGTCAGCTCCAACAACGGTTTGCGACCTTTCTTCGCCGAGG
The DNA here is from genome assembly GCF_900103225.1 of Pseudomonas congelans. Lineage (GTDB taxonomy): Bacteria > Pseudomonadota > Gammaproteobacteria > Pseudomonadales > Pseudomonadaceae > Aquipseudomonas > Aquipseudomonas congelans. The sequence continues at coordinate 438,985 of NZ_FNJH01000003.1, forward strand.
TGTATGCCTGCATGGCAGCGCTGGGGCTGCCGCGTGACACCGTGATGCACGAGATGGGTGTCAGCCAGTTCGAGATCAACCTGTTGCATGGCGATCCGCTGCTGCTGGCCGATCAGACTTTTCTGTTCAAGCACCTGCTCAAGGAAGTCGCGCTCAAGCACGGGCTCATCGCGGTGTGCATGGCCAAACCGCTCGCCCATACGGCGGGCAGTTCGATGCATATTCATCAGAGTGTGGTGGCAGCGGAGACCGCAATGAACGTCTTCAGTGACGCGCAGGGTGAGCCGACTGACCTGTTTGGTCATTTTATTGCTGGTCAGCAAGCCTGCATGGCGGACTTCACCGCGCTGTTCGCGCCCAATGTGAATTCCTATCAGCGCCTGTGCCACCCTTACGCGTCACCCAATAACGCTTGCTGGTCGTACGATAATCGCGCTGCCGGATTACGCATTCCATCGAGTGCAGCGGCGGCCAGAAGGGTGGAGAATCGTCTGCCGGGCGCTGACGCCAATCCTTATCTGGCCATCGCGGCAAGTCTGGCGGCCGGGTTGTACGGCATCGAGCAGCAACTGCAACCGACGCCGCCCCTGCAGGGCGAACTGGAGGTGCCGGAAGAATTGTCGTTGCCGTGTACCTTGCACGCTGCTTTGGAGCGTCTGAAAAGCAGTCAGTTGGCCAAGGAACTGTTTGGTCATGAATTCATCGAAGGCTACATCGCGTCGAAGACCCTGGAACTGACCAGTTTTTTTGACGAGATAACCCCCTGGGAACGGCGTGTGCTGGCTGCTCAGGTTTAAGAATCGCAGTGTCGGGCTCGCCCAGTCGGGCGACTCCCTATTTTTGGAAAGTTGATGCGCCAAATCTGGAAGTCCTTTCGAGCGCTTTATTTTGCCTCGTTGATGATGTTGATCGGCTCAGGTCTGCTGAGCACTTATCTTGCGCTGCGCCTGGCCGCCGATCAGGTTGACAGCCTGTGGGTCGGTGCGTTGATGGCGGCCAACTACTTCGGTCTGGTGCTGGGTGGCAAGATCGGTCACCGCCTGATCGGCCGTGTCGGTCATATTCGCGCCTACGCCACCTGTGCCGGCATCGTCGGTGCCGCGGTGCTCGGGCATGGCCTGATCAGCTGGTTGCCAGCCTGGCTGGTGCTGAGGGTGATCGTCGGTCTGGGCATGATGTGCCAATACATGGTCATCGAGAGCTGGCTGAACGAGCAGGCGGCCGCCAAACAGCGCGGCATGGTCTTCAGCGGCTACATGATCGCGTCCTACCTGGGGCTGGTGCTGGGTCAACTGGTACTGGTGGTGCACCCGCAACTGGGGCCTGAACTGCTGATGCTGGTGGCGATGTGTTTCGCTCTGTGCCTGGTGCCGGTCGCGATGACCCGCGCGATTCACCCGGCACCGCTGCATCCGGCACCACTGGAGCCGCGCTTCTTCATGAAGCGTGTGCCGCAGTCGTTGACGGCGGTACTGGGCGCCGGTCTGATCATCGGTTCGTTCTACGGTCTGGCACCGGTCTACGCCGCCGAGCAGGGGCTGTCCACCGAGCAGGTCGGTCTGTTCATGGGCTGCTGCATTCTGGCCGGGTTTCTGGTGCAGTGGCCGTTGGGCCTGCTGTCCGACCGCTATGACCGTTCTGTACTGATGCGTATCTTTGCCGCCGCCCTGGTGGTGGCGTCTTTGCCGCTGGCGGTGTTTCCCAGCGTGCCGGTCGAGGTGCTGTTCGGTGTCGGTTTTCTGGCCTCGCTGATGCAGTTCTGCCTTTATCCGCTGGCAGTGGCATTCGCCAATGACCACGTCGAGGCCGAGCGCCGAGTGTCGCTGACGGCCATGTTGCTCATGACCTACGGCATTGGTGCCAGTATCGGTCCCTTGGCAGCGGGTGTGGTGATGAAGCTGTTTGGCGGTCACATGCTGTACGCGTTCGTCTGTGGCGCTGGCGTGATTCTGGTACTGCTGATCAGGCCCAAGGCCGTCACTCACTTGCACCAGGTCGAAAACGCACCGCTGCACCACGTTGCGATGCCGGACAGTATGTCCAGCTCGCCGCTGGTGGTTGCACTTGACCCGCGTGTCGACGAGCAGGTGGTTCAGGAACAGATGCAGGCGACCGTTGAGCCAGAGCCAGAGCCGGATTCCGAGGTGGTGTCTGAAGCGGAGGTCGAGACGGAAGGCGAGGTTATGGCTCAGACCGAGACGGCTGCCGGAGCGGAAACCGCCGAAACCGCCGAAGCCGATGAGCATGAACGCGAGCGTGAAAGCGAGACCTGGAAGGCCTGAGGGGTAGAGGAGGGCAGCGCACGATTGCGGCCGTAACGCCGCAATCGTCGGGGATTTTCAGCTGAGTGTCAGAAGTCGTCGTCTTTGTCGAAGCGTCGTGCTTCGCGCTGTAACTGATAGACGAAACGTTCGACCTGACGCTGCACCAGCCCACTCATATTGTGGAAGCGTACGCCGGCAAAGGTAGTGTTGATTCTTTCTTCGAAATGCAGATGGCGTAACTCGACAGGCGCGGTCATGGCACCGAAAGGCAGCTTGGCAACAAAGCGTTCGTATACCTGGCCCAATTGCATGCGATCGGACACGTCGCCCTCGAAGCGCAACTTGCAGCCGGTGGCAGAAATATCCAGCAGCTTGCCGGCCAGCGTGAACTTCAGGCGGTCACCGCCGATTTCGACGTCGACCAGTTGCGCCAGCTTCAGCGCGGCCCGGAATGCGTTGCGCCGCTGGTGATAAACCACTTCCTCAGGCATCGGACCACGGTACATGCGTTGACCGTCGGTGCTGAGGATGTCCATTTGCGCAGTACTTTCCCAGGCAATCCGCACGCCGTCGTGAAAGCCTTCGACACGGAAGGATTCGCCGTTGCTCAGAAAGCGTTCGCCATCGCGGGGGATCATTTCGTCGAGGGCCATGACGTTGTTGTCACGGTCGACTTCAAGCATATAGCTTTGAAAGCGCTGGGGGCGCTCATGAAAGGTAATGATCAGAGGATCATGACTCTCGAGTAGCAGCCGCAGGTTGGCGGCAATTTCCAAAGGTGTATTGAGAACCTTCGGGGGCTGCGGAGCATCGTCCGCGCTTGAGCCATTCACGTTCTTGAATCTCCAGGCAAAATACTACGGCAACGCAACATCAGGCATTCTGCCACCATGCACGAAACCTTGATACAGGAAGTTACGCCTGACTCAGAGGGCGTGGTTTTGCTCTAAGTGCAGTCGACCCGCGGCTGTCATAGAGTGTAGGCGTATCGCCACCGTTCAAGATGCGAAGCTGGTGAGCGGTACTGACCTGCTGCATCTGGATCAGACTACCATTGTGCTCGTTGAGCGTCTGGCATTCGTTGATCAACGTATTCAGTTCGTCGGCAGCCAGCAGCAATTGCTCGCCGATATCCGACTGCTCGGCCAGTTGCTGGAGACCACTGCGATTGGCTGACAGCCCCATGCCCGCAAGCACCTGGCTACGTTTGCGACCATGCTGATCGAGAAGAATGACCAGCGCCTGTTTCTGCGCCAGGACCTGCTCCATCTCGCCCATGTCGCGACCGTGGAGAATCAATGATTCGGCCTGCAACAGCTCATGGAGCTGTCGGGCCGAAACCATGTCGTCGTTGATCATCTGCAGCAAAGTAGTGTCTTGCATCGCATGCTCTGGTTTTTAAGCGTCCAGAATATCCAGCGCCAGCCTTGGCTTAGCGTTGGGTTTCGAAATTCAACAGTTTGCTGGCGACACGGTTGCTGTCCACTGTGTAACTACCGTCGGCGATGGCCTGTTTGAGCTCGGCAACGCGAGCACTATTGACGGTTGGCAGATCGGTCAGCTTGTCCGTGATTTTCTGCAACTGTTGAGCCTCACTGCTCAAGGAAAAAGTTTCCCCGGTGCTTTTGACACCTGCGGTGGCGGCAGGGGCTGGAGCATCGGTTTTGGCGGTGTCTTTACTGGCACTGGTACGTGAAGCACCGGCAACAGACTGTGAGTTGTTAAGGCGACTGAAATCTATGACCATGATTGAAAAAACCTCTGGGTGTTTGGACGCTTGCCTTGTTTTCGGCCAACCCCTATCAAACTTTAGGCTGATTTTGAGAAAGCTTCCCAATAGACGACATTTGCCGTCGGGCATTCCCCGCAGTCTAAAAAAAACACACCCTTCGCGCCACCATCAATGCATTACATAGCGACTTCCACCTGCCCTGGGCCGGTGACGCTTGCTTTGATCACCCGCTGGGAATTGAGGTTTTTCACCCGTATCTGTTCGTTGAAGCCTCCATCGGACATTGCTTCGCCGGGCATGCGAACCGCCAGCGAGCCGCTGCGGGCGATGATGACCACCTGATCGCCCTTGTGAACCATTTGTGGCTGTTCAAGCGCCACCGGGGTAATGACCTGGTCGATGACCATCTGTCGGACAACCTTCTGACCGACTGCCTGATCCAGCGACGCCAGAAAACCCTGGCCCAGGCTGCTGACATCGCGCTCGCGCATTGCAACGTCTTCTTCGGTGACGATCGCGTCACGCTTGAGCGGGCGCATTACCGTCACGACGTTGCGATACAGCAGCACCTGGGCGGGCACAAACACCGTCCAGGGCGAAGAACCTTCGCAGCGCACCCGTACGGTAACCCGGCCAACCGGGCGCGGACTTTCCAGTGTGGCTGTCAAATCCTTGTCGCAGGCACCCATCCTTAAACGCGGGTCGAGCTGCTTGACCTGTATCTCATGACGCCCGTCAATCTGGTTGGTTGCCAAATAGTCTTCTACTGTGAACTCAAGAAACCCTTGGGTGACGCCGATAAGCTGTTCAGGCAGTGTGAAATTCTCGGCACGAGCAAGGGTCACCGTGCTGGAAAGGCACAGCAGGGCGATTGCGCACAGAAGCCTGCGGGTTTCTAATGCGAGGTGTCGAGAAATTGTCGTCTTTGCGTTCATGACGTAATAAATAGCAAAGCCCGTGCCGCTTGTTGATCTGGTGTCTGGGCGGCGGTCATTTTGTAAGGGGGTTCGGCATGGCAGGTGTAATGGATTCGGTAAACCAGCGAACTCAGCTGGTGGGTCAGAATCGCCTAGAGCTGCTCTTGTTCCGTCTCGACGGCAAGCAGCTCTATGGGATCAACGTCTTCAAGGTAAAAGAAGTACTGCAATGCCCGAAACTCACCATCATGCCCAAATCGAGCAAGATCGTTCGGGGCGTGGCCAACATTCGTGGCGGCACGATCCCGATCATGGATCTGGCAATGGCGACAGGATCCACAGGCATGATTTCGCTGGTTAATTCCTTCGTCATCATTACCGAGTACAACACCAAGGTTCAGGGCTTTCTGGTGCATTCTGTCGAACGCATCGTCAACATGAACTGGGAAGAGATTCATCCACCACCCAAGGGTACCGGGCGCGATCATTACCTGACCGCCGTAACCCGGGTTGATAACCAGTTGGTGGAAATCATCGACGTCGAGAAAATTCTCGCCGAAGTCGCGCCGGTGTCCGAAGAAATCTCGGTTGGTGTGATTGACGCCGAGGTTCAGCACAAAGCTGTTTCCCTGCGTGTGCTGACCGTCGACGACTCGTCGGTGGCGCGCAAACAGGTGAGCCGCTGCCTGGAAACCGTCGGGGTGGAAGTCGTAGCACTCAACGATGGTCGTCAGGCGCTGGATTACCTGCTCAAGATGGTCGCAGAAGGCAAAAAACCTGAAGAAGAGTTCCTGATGATGATCTCCGACATTGAAATGCCGGAGATGGATGGCTATACCCTTACCGCAGCAATACGCAATGATCCCCGTCTGCAGAAGATGCACATTACTCTGCATACCTCGCTGTCAGGGGTATTCAACCAAGCGATGGTCAAGAAAGTCGGCGCTGATGATTTTCTCGCGAAATTCCGGCCTGATGATCTGGCAGCCAGGGTTGTTGCGCGGATCAAGGCAGCAGAATAACCAGCCGGGGGCGTCGTCCCTGGTGATTCACATGATTTGAGAGGCGGCACTTTGTCTACGGGTAATTTGGATTTTGATCAGTTCCGGGTATTTCTGGAAAAAGCCTGTGGCATCCTGCTTGGGGAAAACAAGCAGTACCTGGTGTCCAGCCGCCTCAACAAATTGATGGAGCAGCAAAGCATCAAGTCGCTTGGCGAGTTGGTCCAGCGTATTCAGACCCAGCCGCGCAGTGGCTTGCGCGAGCAGGTGGTCGATGCGATGACCACCAACGAAACCCTGTGGTTTCGCGATACCTATCCGTTCGAAGTGCTCAAGAACAAGGTGCTGCCCGAGCAGATCAAGGCCAGCCCCGGTCAGCGACTGCGCATCTGGTCGGCGGCCTGTTCGTCGGGACAGGAACCGTATTCGCTGTCGATGTCCATCGATGAGTTCGAACGTGCCAATCAGGGTCAGCTCAAATCGGGCGTGCAGATCGTCGCAACCGATCTGTCGGGCTTGATGCTCAATAACTGCAAGACCGGCGAATACGACAGCCTGGCCATCGGCCGCGGCCTGTCGCCGGATCGTCTGCAGCGCTTTTTTGACGTGAAAAGCCCGGGCCGCTGGGTGGTCAAGGCGCCGATCAAGAGTCGTGTCGAGTTCCGCTCGTTCAACCTGCTCGACAGCTACGCCTCGCTGGGCAAATTCGATATCGTGTTCTGCCGCAACGTGCTGATTTACTTCTCCGCCGAAGTGAAGAAAGACATCCTGCTGCGCATCCATGGCACGCTCAAGCCAGGCGGCTACCTGTTTCTGGGGGCTTCCGAAGCGCTCAACGGTCTGCCTGATCACTACCAGATGGTTCAGTGCAGCCCCGGGATCATCTACAAGGCCAAGTGATGGTCTGCCAGTTGTCTGTCATGAAAAAAGAGACCTTCGGGTCTCTTTTTTTGTGGGCGACTGAAACCAGCCCTTATCGTCTGTCCATCGATTTCATGTTTGAGTTCTACTGCCGCTCACCAGTTTTGCAAAAGCGTTTGCTGCGGCACTCTGGTATCCGTTTTTACGCCGCAGCAGCGCAACCGTCCGCCCTGGCAGGGCAGGGATTGTCTGAACTTCGCGTAACCCAGGCTGCTCGCGAACGATGGCATCGGGAAGAATGGTAGCCATGCGGCCTTGGGCGACGACCTTGAGCAAAATGGCAATCGAGTTGGCTTCAAGGCCGACCGTCGGCTTGAAGTTTTGCGTCTGGCACCAGGTATCCAGCAGTTGGCGAGTGGCAAATCCAGGGGCCAGCAAGGCAAAGCGAAGCGCCTGCAGGTCCTCAAGTGTCAGCGCGACCTGAGTCTCGAGGCCAGGCTTGGCCATGACCAGGCACAGTTGTTCATCGAATAGAGGCTGGCCGTCTATCTCGACACCGTGACTGCCGGCAAAACCGATGGCCAGATCGAGCGCGTCACTGATCAATGCCTCGGTGATCTGCTCCAGGGGCAGCTCTGTGAGGATGATTGCCACGCCAGGATACAGCGCGCTGAAGCGATCGATCAGCGGCGCTATCAGGTATTCACTGAAGGTTGGCGTGACGCCGAGGCGCAATTGTCCGCGTGACAGATCGCTGACATCGTTGAGCGCACGCTTTCCGGCATCCAGCTCAAGCAGGCAGCGACGCGCGTGGTCCAGATACACACGGCCGGCATCGGTCGGCACGACACTGCGGCGGGTGCGGTCGAACAGTTGCACCCCCAGATTGCTTTCCAGTTGCCTGATCTGCTGTGACAACGCCGGTTGGGAGACATGCAGGGCCTCGGCCGCCCGGGTGAAATTGCCATGGTCAGCGACTGCCAGCAAATAGCGTATGTGGCGTAACAGCACGGCATCACCATAAGTCAGGGTTATGGCGATGATCATAAATCAGTCTTGGATCTTATGGTGATACTTACCGATGCTGTGGTTGACGTGAATTCATTCCGGAGGGTTACCAATGCCGCACAGCAATATTTCCAGGGCGCCGCGCCAGCATCTGACTGAACGTGTGTTGCAGGCCAAGACTGCAAAGAACCTGACCTGGGTGGGGCTCGCAGAAGGTACGGGGTTGAGCGTGGTGTATGTCACCGCTGCCTTGCTTGGTCAGCACCCCTTGCCGGAAGCGGTGGCCGAGGTGGTCGCCGAGCGTCTCGGGCTGGACCGGGACGCGGTCGCCGAACTGCAAACCATCCCGTTGCGCGGCAATGTCGAAGACGTCTCCAGTGACCCGACCATCTACCGCTTCCATGAAATGGTTCAGGTCTACGGCACAACGCTGAAAGCACTGGTGCATGAGCAGTTCGGCGACGGCATCATCAGCGCAATCAACTTCAAGCTCGACATCAAGAAAGTCGAAGACCCTGAAGGGGGCGAGCGAGCCGTGATCACCCTCGATGGAAAATTCCTGCCCTATAAACCGTTCTGAGGACGCTGAGATGAGTGATAAAGGAAGACCGCCATTTCCACCCTTTACCCTGGAGACCGCCATACAGAAAGTCCGCGGCGCCGAGGATGGCTGGAATTCGCGCGATGCGGCGAAAGTCGCGCTGGCCTACACCGAAGACACCTACTGGCGTAACCGCAGCGAGTTCGTCAATGGTCGCGCAGAGGCTCAGGCGTTCCTTGAGCGCAAGTGGCGCAAGGAACTGGATTATCGGTTGATCAAGGAACTGTGGGCATTTACCGATAACCGCATTGCAGTGCGTTATGCCTACGAATGGCACGACGACTCCGGCAACTGGTTCCGCTCGTACGGCAATGAGAACTGGGAGTTCGCCGCAAACGGCCTCATGCAACGGCGCTTTGCCTGCATCAACGATTTGCCGATCGCCGAGTCCGAGCGCAAATACCATTGGCCATTGGGACGCCGACCGGATGATCACCCGGGTTTGAGCGAGCTGGGTCTCTGATTGAAAGCGTTGTCCAGGCGGTGATTATCGAAAACCTCCCGGACTTTCATTCGGTGGATGGTGAGTCGGCGGCTGATGCGCTGTCGCCAAATAAGCTTTCATTACGGGTCAGTAGCTTGCCGATGAAATATTGAGCGTCACTTTTGCCTTCAGCCGTATTGGTCAGGTAATTGAAGTCTTGATCAATCCAGCCCTGTATTTTGGATTCATAATTCTCCGGGTACTGCGCTTTTTCGATGGCAGGCAATCCTTTGAAATGCTCCAGAGATTCACCGAACGCGTTGTTGAGTTTCCCAGTGCTGTTATATTCCGCCATCGCCTTGGCCGCAAACTGCTGGCGCCACAAGGATTCCTGATTGAAGTCCTCAACCCACGCAGCTTTCTTCTCGTTTACGGTAAATGTTCCGCTTTCGTCGTAGGCGATCAGTGACAGTTGATCTCTAGACATGCCTGCGATGGGATTCTCTCTACCGCCGTTTACGAATTGAGTTGCTTTCTTCGCGCGTGTCAGCAGTTCGGGATCAGTCGTGTCAGGCATCTCGGCATCATTTTTAGCCTTGTTGACGTCGTAGCGTCGGCCAATGATCTGGTCAAGCTGCTCAGCTGCTTTCGCCCCTAGTGCATCATGATCAAGGCTCGCATCTCTTGACGCCGCACGCGTCGCGCGTTCGCTGAGTTGCACAGAAAGAGAAGAAAGCTTGCCTGAGTCCTGCGTTTTGTTTGAGGTGGCAGAAGGGGGGCGGGGGGAGTTTGAAGTGGTAGATGAAAGTGAGTGGGTGCGTGCCGTAGCGCCAGTGCTGCCGTTCGTATTGACGGAGGTGACCAAAATAAAACTCCCTTTAATAGTAGACGTTCAAGATTCAGTGTCGGCAGCGCCTTCGCCTGAAAATATCGCGCTGTCAGGATCGAGGATTTTGTTCAGAAGGCTTTTATCATAAGCATTACCTTCAGTGGCGTGCGTTTTGTAGTTGAAGTCTTGATCAATCCAGTCCTGAAGTTTGGTTCCATAGCTGGAAGGGTATTGCGACTGCTCGATGGCTGGCAGCCCTTTATAGTGATCGAGAACCGATGTGTAAAAGTCAGTCAGCTTGCCGGTCTTACTGTATTCAGCGCTTCCTTCGGCTACAACTTGCTGGCGCCATACCCTCTCTTGGCGATAGGACTCCAGCCAGGCTGACTTTTTTTCGTTGACTGTAAAGTCGCCGCTTTCGTCATAGGCGATGAGTGAAAGCTGGTCTCGGGACATGCCGGAAAACGGGTTCTTTCCACTGCCAGTAACGAATTCAGTCGCGTTTTTTGCGCGTTCCAGGCGATCAGAATCTTTGCTTTGGGGGACTTCGGCATCGTGACTGGCTTTATTGGCGTCGTAACTGCTTCCTACCAGTTGCTCTGTCAACTGGCTGTTTTTTTCACTCAAGGCGTTACGGTCAAGGCTCGCATCTCTTGACGCCGCACGCGTCGCGCTTTCGCTGAGTTGCACAGAAAGAGAAGAAAGTTTGCCTGAATCCAGTTTTTCGTTTGAGGTGGCAGAGGGATCGCGGGTGAGTGGTGAGGTGGTGGGGGAGACCACGGCTTTTGCAGTGTTAATGCTCGGGTTACTGTTCTTGCCTATTGAGTCGACCAAGATGAAGCTCCTTTCTAATCCCTATTCCTTGTGCGCCTGAGTGTATCGGTCATTACCACGATCCTGTAGCGCAAATACAAGACGATTCACCCAAGCTACACCCCCCATACTGGCAAAAAAACGGCACTCCCCTTGCCGCTTTGCCCCTCCACAGCGGAAATGCCTTGCCGCTTTTCTGGCATTGCCGCCTCGCCGCCGCCTGCAGACCCTGCAAACATTGGCTTTTACAACATGGCACGCCGATTGCTTTGTCAGTAACAACAGAATCAGGTCAACCGGCAAAGGTTTCCCGAAATGAGCATCAGCTTCGATAAAGCGCTAGGCATACATGAAAAGGCCCTCAACTTCCGGGCTCAGCGGGCAGAGGTGTTGGCCAACAACATTTCCAACGCCGACACCCCGAACTTCAAGGCTCGCGATCTGGAGTTTTCTTCGGTGCTGGCTGCCGAAACCGACAAGGCCCAGAACGGTCACTTCGCGCTGAACAAGACCAACAGCCGCCATATCGAAGCCGAGGGCATGGGCAATGACGACGGAACGCTGATGTATCGCACTCCGTCGCAGCCTTCGCTGGACCAGAACACCGTTGATTCCCAGGTCGAGCAGGCCAGCTACACCGAGAACGCCATGGGCTTCCAGGCCAGCTTCACACTGCTCAATAGCAAGTTCAAGGGGCTGGTTGCAGCCCTTCGCGGAGAATAATTCATGTCACTAGCCAATGTGTTCAACATTGCCGGTAGCGCCATGAGTGCCCAGACCACGCGTCTGAACACCACGGCCAGCAACATCGCCAACGCCGAGACCGTGTCTTCGAGCATGGACCAGACCTATCGTGCCCGTCACCCGGTGTTCGCCACCGTGATGCAGGGTCAGCAGTCGACCGGTGGTTCTTTGTTTCAGGATCAGGGCGAAGCCGGGCAGGGCGTTCAGGTCAACGGCATCATCGAAGACAGCTCGAACCTCGAAGCACGTTACGAGCCCAATCATCCTTCCGCTGACAAGGACGGGTATGTCTATTACCCCAACGTCAATGTCGTGGAAGAAATGGCCGACATGATTTCTGCCAGCCGGTCTTTCCAGACCAACGCGGAAATCATGAACACCGCTAAATCCATGATGCAGAAGGTTCTGACCCTCGGTCAGTGATAGAAGGCGAAAGTTATGGCCGTTGATAACACCTCAGCAACCAGCGTCTCATCGACGTTTCTGAATTCGCTGCAGAACCCGACGCCTACGGCGACGAATTCTACCGGCACGCTGGGCAAGGATTCGTTTCTGCAACTGCTCGTGACGCAGATGAAGAATCAGAATCCTCTGGACCCACAGGACAACACCCAGTTCGTGGCGCAACTGGCGCAGTTCAGCAGCCTCGAAAGCATGCAGAACCTGACGTCGACCGTTGACACGATTGCAACCAGTTACAAGTCGTCCCAGGCCTTGCAGGCTTCATCGCTGGTGGGTCGTTCAGTGATCATTGATTCGGGCAGCACCTCGGTCGACACGACCAAGGGTCTGACCGGTTCGATCGTGGTTCCGGCTGCAACCTCGGCGACAACGGTCAAGGTATACGACGCACAATCGAACCTGGTTGACAGTGTCGATCTGGGAGCCCAGGCCGCCGGCACGACCAACTTCGCCTGGGACGGTACCGATTCAAGCGGCACTGCGCTGCCCTCGGGTACTTACAGCTTCAAGGCGGAAGGCGCGGTTGACGGCAAGAACACCCAGTTTGCGACTTACCTGCCCGCCACGGTCAACAGCGTCACGCTGGGTGTCAATGGCGCGGAAACAATGCTTAACCTGGCCAGCGGCAGTGTTGCCCTGTCCAAAGTTCAAACCATCGGATTGTAGAGCCGCTACGGCGCAGGAGTGAAACATGTCTTTCAATATCGGCCTTAGTGGGCTCTATGCTGCAAACAAAAGTCTCGACGTTACCGGCAACAACATTGCCAACGTGGCGACCACTGGATTCAAAAGTTCGCGCATCGAATTCGCTGACCAGTACGCACAATCGATTCGCGGCACGTCGGGCGGCACAAGTGTCGGCAGCGGTGTTACCACGGCCGCTGTTTCTCAGCAGTTTTCCCAAGGCAGCCTGACCACCGGCACAGGCAATTCACTTGACCTGGCCATCAATGGCAATGGTTTCTTCATGCTCAGCAACAAGGGTGATTCGTTGTATACCCGTGCAGGCGCCTTCCATACTGACAAGGACGGCTACGTCGTCAACAGTTCGGGCATGAACCTTCAGGGTTATAACGTTGATGCAAACGGCACGGTCATGGTCGGCTCTTCCGGTGATCTGCGAGTGGACAGCTCCAACCAGCTGGCAAGTCCGACCAGCATGATTACCAACACTGCCAACCTCAACTCGACATCGGCCATTCCGACGGTCACTCCGTTTGATGCCACCAATTCCAAAACCTACAACGATACTTACAGCACCACCGTCTTTGACTCACAAGGCAACGAGCACAGGATGGAAAGCTATTTTGCCAAGAATGGTACGAATAGCTGGACCATGTACTCGCTGATTGACGGGCGTAATATCAGTAATCCGGCCAGCACGGTGCCTGATGCAAACAATCTGACGTTCGACTCTTCTGGGTCGCTGATCATCAATACCGGCACCACGCCGACTTCACCTTCGCCAAGCGCTAACGTGGCGGTCAACGCCGACGGCACTTTCAAGGTGACCAACTGGGTACCGGCTATTCAGACCGGTACGGGTAATTCGGCCACCTGGGGTCCCAACGGCGCTGCGGGTGTTGCTTCGGGTATCCAGCTGGACATGACGGCTTCGACGCAGACCGCTTCGGCAACAGGCCGTTCGGCGCAGGCGCAGAATGGCTACGCGGCAGGTCAGATCAAGGACATGAGCGTAGATGCCTCCGGTAAACTGTTCGCGTCTTACACCAATGGTCAGTCCAAGGTCATCGGCCAGGTTTCCCTGACGTCCTTTGCCAACGTGCAAGGCCTTGCGCCTGCTGGCGGGACCAACTGGCGCGAAACCTTCTCTTCGGGCATCCCGGGCACTGGCGCTCCGCAGTCGGGGACTCTGGGTTATGTCACCGGTCAGGCGCTGGAAGAATCCAACGTCGATCTGACGCTTGAGCTGGTCAACCTGATCAAGGCGCAAAGCAACTATCAGGCTAACGCCAAGACCATCTCTACGCAGAGCACCATCATGCAGACCACTATTCAGATGACGTAATAAGCGTCGCTGGTCAAATGGTAAAAAAGCCCCTGAAACAGGGGCTTTTTTGTGAGTGATCAAATCGAGCAGTCGGCCTTGATGAATTGACCTTTCAAGCGTTTCCAGCCCGGGCCGGGACTGGTCTGGGCACAAACGATCCGACTGTCGCCCTGCCATTTGTAGTAATGCGCGGGAGCGGCCTGGGCGAGCAGGGCGAGGCTGGTCAGGCTGGCTGCCGCGATGCCGACAATGCACACGCGAAAAGACATGGCGGTTCCCGATGAGAGCTGTGATGTCGGTCAGATTATCACTGTCGATCAGGCTGTCTGCGCGCACCTGCGAAGTTTTTTTGGCGTTGCGCGAGGTTTGGCGTGAGGTGGGCGGCAGTCCGCCGCCGCTATTGGCTGGCACTTTGCCGAGAGGCAGGCGGCCGATGCCTGTTTTTGCTGGCTAATCAAGCATTTGTATCGAGCCTGACAAGTTGGTTCAAAAATTGCTTTAACCCTTTCAGAACAGCTACAGGCGGCAAGCGTCTGTCGGAGGAGGAAGACTGTGGACAAGTTGCTTTACGTCGCAATGAGCGGTGCATCCGAAAACGCGATCGCGCAAAAGGCTCATGCCAACAACCTGGCAAACGTCTCGACCAACGGTTTCATGCGTGACCTTGAACAGGCCCGCTCGATGCCGGTGTTTGGCGAGGTCATGCCATCGCGCGCCTACGCCATGAGCGAGCGTCCTGGGACCGACTTTTCCGCCGGCGCCATGGTGCAGACCGGTCGTGAACTGGACATCGCCGTCAAGGGTGATGGCTGGATCGCAGTGCAGACGCCCGACGGCGGTGAAGCCTATACCCGCAGTTCCGGCATGAACATCGATGCTCTCGGCGTATTGCGCGACGGCAGCGGTTTGCCGGTTATGGGCAACGGCGGTCCGATTGCCGTGCCGCCTCAGCAGCAGATCGAGATCGGCGCCGACGGCACGATCAGCATTCGTTCGCTGGGCGAGAGTCCGCAGGTGATGGCACAGGTCGACCGTATCAAGCTGGTCAAGCCTGACCTGAAGACCATGGAGAAGGGCCCTGACGGCCTGATCCACACCAAGACCGGCAGGCCTGCCGACGCAGATGCCACCGTTCAGGTCGAGTCCGGCTTTCTGCAGGCGAGCAACGTCAATGCGGTCGAGGAAATGACTTCGGTACTGGCCTTGTCCCGTCAATTCGAATTGCACGTCAAGATGATGAAGACCGCCGAAGAAGACGATCAGTCTATGGCTCGCGTCTTGCAACTTGGCTAATCAATGACAGCTTGCGCCGACAAACCGGCGCTCGAGGAGAACACACATGCTTCCTGCACTATACGTCGCCAAAACCGGTCTTGCCGCTCAGGACACCAACCTGACCACCATCTCCAACAACCTGGCGAACGTCTCGACCACCGGTTTCAAAAGTGACCGTGCCGAGTTCCAGGACCTGCTGTACCAGATCAAACGCCAGCCGGGTGCCCAGTCCACTCAGGATAGCGAACTGCCTTCCGGCCTGCAGCTGGGTACCGGTGTGCGCATTGTCGGTACGCAGAAGAACTTCACTGCCGGTAGCCTGCAGACCACTAACAACCCGCTGGACCTGGCGGTCAACGGTCGCGGTTTCTTTCAGGTGACCCAGCCGGACGGCACCGTTGCCTACAGCCGTGACGGTACGTTCCACCTCGACGCCAACGGCCAGATCGTGACCGCCAACGGTTACGCCCTCGAGCCTGCGATTGTCGTTCCGCAGAATGCCCAGACCTTCACGGTCGGTCAGGACGGTACTGTGTCCGTCACACTGGCAGGTGCCACTGCGACACCGCAGATCATCGGCAACATCCAGACCGCCGACTTCATCAACCCGGCCGGCCTGCAGGCCATCGGCGGCAACCTGTACCTGGAAACTGGTTCGAGCGGCGCGCCGCAGATCGGCACCCCTGGCCTCAACGGCCTGGGCCCGACCCTGCAGAACACCCTGGAAAACTCCAACGTCAGCACCGTTGAGGAACTGGTCAACATGATCACCACTCAGCGCGCCTACGAGATGAACTCCAAAGTGATCTCGACCGCTGACCAGATGCTGCAAAACCTGACTCAGAACCTGTAAGTCCTTGATGTCGCTGCTCGTAGAACCGCTCAATCCGATGGGGCGCCTGATAAGCGCCTGTTACACCGCGAGGTTTCAAGTGTCATGAACCGCCTTAGTGTTCCGCGTTTTTCAGTGTTGATCGCTTCATTGTGCGGGATCACCCTGCTGTCCGGCTGTGTTGCGCCGACGGCCAAGCCCAATGACCCTTATTACGCTCCGGTGTTGCCGCGTACGCCCATGTCGGCGGCTGCCAACAATGGCGCCATCTATCAGGCCGGTTTCGAGCAGAACCTGTACGGCGACCGCAAGGCCTTCCGTATTGGCGACATCATCACCATCACGCTTTCCGAGCGTATGGCGGCGAGCAAGGCAGCCACTTCGGCAATGTCCAAGGACAGCACCAACAGCATTGGTCTGACCTCGCTGTTCGGCTCGGGTTTGACCACCAACAACCCGATTGGTGGCAACGACCTGAGCCTCAACGCCGGTTACAACGGCGCGCGGTCCACCAAGGGTGATGGCAAGGCCGCACAGAGCAACAGCCTGACCGGTTCGGTCACTGTGACGGTTGCGGATGTGCTGCCCAACGGCATTCTGGCGGTGCGTGGCGAGAAGTGGATGACCCTCAATACCGGTGATGAACTGGTGCGGATTGCCGGCCTGGTCAGGGCTGACGACATCGCGACCGACAACACCGTGTCGTCCACCCGTATCGCCGATGCACGTATTACCTATTCGGGGACCGGAGCCTTTGCCGATACCAGCCAGCCAGGCTGGTTCGACCGGTTCTTCCTCAGCCCGTTGTTCCCTTTCTGATAGCGGGATAGACATGATCAAGCTCAAACAACTGATAGCGGCGACCTTGTTGTTGTCCACAGCGTTCGGCGTTCACGCCGAGCGTCTGAAGGACATCGCGAGCATCTCCGGCGTACGGGCCAACCAGCTGATCGGCTACGGTCTGGTCGTGGGTCTCAATGGTACAGGTGACCAGACCACCCAGACCCCGTTCACCCTGCAGACCTTCAACAACATGTTGTCGCAGTTCGGCATCAAGGTTCCCGCCGGCTCCGGCACCGTGCAGTTGAAAAACGTTGCGGCGGTCGCTGTGTACGCGGATCTGCCTGCCTTCGCCAAGCCGGGCCAGACCGTCGATATCACCGTTTCCTCGATCGGTAACTCCAAGAGCCTGCGCGGTGGTGCGCTGTTGATGACACCGATGAAAGGTGTCGACGGCAACGTTTACGCCATCGCTCAGGGCAACCTGGTGGTCGGTGGTTTCGATGCGGAAGGCCGTGACGGTTCGAAGATTACTGTCAACGTTCCGTCGTCGGGACGCATTCCTGGCGGAGCTTCGGTCGAGCGCTCGGTGCCGAGCGGCTTCAATCAGGGCAATACCCTGACCCTGAACCTGAATCGCTCCGACTTCACTACGGCCAAGCGGGTTGTCGACAAGATCAACGAATTGCTGGGCCCGGGCGTCGCTCAGGCACTGGATGGTGGTTCGGTGCGCGTGACCGCGCCGCTTGATCCGGGCCAGCGTGTGGATTACCTGTCGATTCTGGAAAACCTGGAAGTCGATCCGGGCCAGACCGCTGCCAAGGTCATCATCAACTCGCGGACCGGCACCATCGTCATCGGTCAGAACGTCAAGGTTTCGCCTGCTGCCGTGACTCACGGCAGCCTGACTGTGACCATCACCGAAGACCCGATCGTCAGCCAGCCGGGCGCATTGTCCGGCGGTCAGACTGCAGTAGTGCCGCGCTCGCGGGTCAATGCCCAGCAGGAGCTGCACCCGATGTTCAAGTTCGGTCCAGGCACCACGCTGGATGAGATCGTTCGCGCGGTCAATCAGGTGGGCGCTGCGCCCGGTGACCTGATGGCCATTCTCGAAGCCCTTAAGCAGGCCGGCGCGTTGCAAGCCGACCTGATCGTGATCTGAGGATTCGAGCATGGATATGCCCAAGAGCGGAATTTCGTCGGCGGTCGACTCGGGTGCCTATACCGACGTCAACCGTCTGGCGTCGCTGAAGCATGGCGACAAGGACAGTGTGGAAAACCAGAAGAAAGTGGCCCGCGAGTTCGAATCGCTGTTCGTCAGCCAGATGCTCAAGGCCATGCGTTCGGCCAACGAAGTGCTGGCCAAGGACAACCCGATGAACACGGCGGCGACGCGGCAGTATCAGGATATGTATGACCAGCAACTGGCGGTCACGCTGTCCACCCGTGGCAACGGTATCGGTTTGCAGGATGTACTGATGCGCCAATTGTCCAAAGACAAGGGGATAAACCACGCCGCGCCGACCACTACGACTGACGCCGCCAAAGCTGCAACGGCCGCTACTGATGCTGCGCCGGCCAAGACCGGTCTGGCGACCAGCGTCTATCAGCGTCCTTTGTGGGC
Organism: Pseudomonas congelans; assembly: GCF_900103225.1. GTDB lineage: Bacteria > Pseudomonadota > Gammaproteobacteria > Pseudomonadales > Pseudomonadaceae > Aquipseudomonas > Aquipseudomonas congelans. The sequence goes on from NZ_FNJH01000003.1 coordinate 457,163, forward strand.
CACGCGCTCGGCGGCTGCCGATCAGGCAGCGGCTGCCGCATCGGCGTCCGGAGAAGGCCGCAATGATATGGCGATGCTCAACTCGCGCCGTCTGTCGCTGCCCGCCAAACTGACCGACCGTCTGTTGGCCGGCATCGTGCCTTCCGCTACAACGGCCGTCGGCAATAGCCCGGTACCCGCTCGCGCGACAGCCGGTGCTACTGGCAACAACGGCGACTGGACACTTGATCCGAACCTGGCTCCGGCGCCGGAGTACGTGCGCTCCATGGCCCAGCCGCCGCTGGCACCGGCCAAGCGTGCGTTCAGCAACGCCGATCAGTTCGTCGAAACCATGCTGCCACTGGCCAAGGAAGCCGCAGCACGTATCGGCGTCGATCCGGTCATGCTGGTGGCGCAGGCGGCACTGGAAACCGGTTGGGGCAAATCGATCATGCGTCAGCAGGACGGCAGCAGCAGTCACAACCTCTTCGGTATCAAGGCGGCGGGCAGCTGGAAGGGTGCCGAAGCGCGCGCGATCACCAGCGAGTTCCGTGACGGCAAGATGGTCAAGGAAACGGCGGACTTCCGTTCCTACGATTCCTATGCCGACAGCTTCCACGATCTGGTCAGCTTGTTGCAGAACAACAGCCGGTATAAAGAAGTGGTCAATTCGGCCGATAAACCGGAACAGTTTGTAAAAGAATTGCAGAAAGCCGGCTACGCCACTGACCCGGACTATGCCAGCAAGATTTCGCAGATTGCGAAGCAGATGAAGAGTTACCAGACTTACGCCGCTGCAGCGGGCTCTTCCACGACTTTATAAGGTTTGACTCATGTCGCTGATTTCAATTGGGCTCTCAGGTATCAATGCCAGCAGTGCCGCGATCAACACCATCGGTAACAACACGGCCAACGTGGATACTGCTGGTTATTCGCGTCAGCAGGTGCTGACCACGGCGTCGGCGCAGATTGCCTTGGGTCAGGGCACCGGCTACATCGGCACGGGTACAACGCTGTCGGATGTGCGTCGCATCTATAACAGCTACCTGGACACCCAATTGCAAACCACGACCGCCCTCAGTGCGGACGCTGTCGCCTATTCCGGTCAGGCCAGCAAGACCGATACGCTGCTGTCGGACAGTGCGACGGGTATTGCCACGCAACTGTCTGACTTTTTCACCAAGATGCAGGGCATTGCCACCAATGCGACGCAGTCGTCAGATCGCTCCTCGTTCCTTACTCAGGCGAACGCATTGAGTGCGCGGTTCAACTCGATCGCTTCACAGCTGTCTTCACAGAACGACAACGTCAATGCCCAGCTTGCTAACTTCACCACCCAGGTCAACGAACTGACCAACACGGTGGCGAGCCTGAACAAACAAATCACTCAGGCATCGGCAGGCAACGGCACGCCCAACACACTGCTCGATTCGCGTAGCGAAGCGGTGCGTCAGCTCAATGAGCTGGTGGGTGTGAAAGTGTCTGAAAACAACGGCAACTACGACGTTTACACCGGCACCGGGCAAGCGTTGGTCAGCGGTTCGACGGCGTACAAGATGTCGACCGCCCCCAGCGCGGCCGACCCGCTGCAGTACAACGTACAGATAGCCTACGGTCAGACCCAGACTGACGTAAGCTCGGTCGTTACGGGCGGCTCGATCGGCGGTCTGCTGCGTTATCGCAGCGAAGTGCTGGTGCCTGCGGCCAACGAGCTGGGCCGCACGGCAATGGTGCTGTCTGATCAGGTCAACAGCCAGATGAGCCAGGGTATCGACAGCAAGGGCAATTTCGGCTCGAACCTTTATTCCAGTATCAACAGCGCTGACGCCATCACCCAGCGCAGCATCGGCAAGACCACCAACAGCGCCGGTTCAGGCAACCTGGACGTGACCATCGGTGACACCAGCAAGCTGACCGCTGATGATTACGAAGTTACCTTCAATGACGCTTCCAACTTCACCGTGCGGCGTCTGCCGAACGGCGAGAGCGTGGGTACCGGTTCGCTCGCGGACAACCCGCCAAAGCAGTTCGAGGGTTTCAGCGTCAGTCTCAACGGCAATACGCTGGCGGCCGGTGACATTTTCAAGGTGACTCCGACACGCAACGGCGCTTCCGGAATATCGGTGGTCCTGACCGATGCCAAGGACATTGCAGCTGCTGCACCCTTGACGGCAACGGCGGGTACCAGCAACTCCGGGACTGGTGGTTTTACCCAGCCGGTGCTGAACACCAAGTCAGATATTTACAACAGCACCCAGACCGCCGACCTGCGTAACGCGGTCAAAAATTCCGCACCCATGAAGTTGGTGATGGGCGCGGTCAGCAGCACCGGCGTGCAGAGCTACACGCTGCTCAATGCCAGCGGTGGCGCAGTGCTCGACCAGAACGGCAATGCTGTCGGCGGTTCGATCATTCAGGGGCAGTCCAATAAGCTCAAACTGAGCATTGGCTACACCGATACCACCACGACGCCGAGCAGCAAAACTGCGTTTGAGCTGGAAATGACCATTTCCGGCTCTCCGGTTGCCAACGACACGTTCAGCATCGGAATGACCGGTGCCGGCTCGTCCGATAACCGCAACGCCCTGGCCGTGGTCGGTTTGCAGACGGCCAAGACCGTCGGCGCTACCAATGGTAGCGTGGGCACCAGCCTGTCCGGTTCTTATGCGGATCTGGTTTCCGTGGTCGGTACACTGGCGAGCCAGGGCAAGAACGATGTCACGGCCACTGCCGCCGTTGTCGGTCAGGCCAAGGCTTCACGTGATTCGGTCTCGGGCGTCTCGCTCGATGAAGAAGCGTCCAATCTGATCAAGTACCAGCAGTACTACACCGCCTCTTCGCAGATCATCAAGGCGGCACAAACCATTTTCAGCACGCTGATCAACAGCCTTTAAGGAATCGTGAGCCATGCGTATCTCGACTACCCAGTTCTACGAAGCCACGAACGCCAACTATCAGCGTAACTATTCAAACCTCAACAAGACCAGTGAAGAGGTTTCCAGCGGCATCAAGCTCAATACGGCGAGCGATGATCCTGTGGGTGCATCCCGGGTCCTGCAACTGACTCAGCAGAACTCCATGCTGACCCAGTACGAGGCGAACATCGGTACGATCAATACCAATGTGGTCAATACCGAGACGGCACTGACCAGCATCGTCGATACCATGCAGGCTGCTCGCGAAGAGATCGTATCAGCCAGTAACGGTGCATTGACTGATTCCGACCGCCTGGCCAAGGCCGCTGCGCTCAAGCAATATCAGAGTCAGATTCTGGGGCTGATGAACAGCCAGGACCCGAACGGTCAATACATATTTGCCGGCTCCAAGGCCTCTACGCCGCCTTACTCGCAGAATGCCGACGGCTCTTACAGCTACAAGGGCGATCAGACCAGCGTCAACCTCGCCGTGGGCAACGGCTTGGTCATGGCCAGCAATACCACCGGTTTTGAAGCGTTCGAGCAAGCGGTCAACGCCACGCGTACGTCTTCGACGCTGGTCTCTCCTGCGACCGATGATGGCAAGATCGGTTTGAGTGGCGGCCTGGTGACGTCTACCCCCACCTATAACTCGAATTATCAAGGCGGCGAACCCTACACGCTGACGTTCCTCAGCGGTACGCAGTTCAAGATCACCGATGCCACTGGCACCGATGTGAGCAGTGAGGCGTCTTCTGGCGGCAAGTTCAGCAACGGCTCGTTCGATGCTCAGACGTTCACGTTCAGAGGTGTCGAGTTGACCCTCAACGTCAACCTGACCGCCGCTGACAAAGCCACCAGCGCCACGGCCGATGCCGCGCTCGCCAATCGCACCTATCAGTTGGCTTCGACGCCAGACAGCGTTTCCACCTCGCGCAGCGCCGGCAATACCTCTACCGCTACGGTCAGTAGCTCGGTTGTAGGTAACTCGGCGGCCGACCGTACTGCGTTCAACAACACCTTTCCTACGGACGGTGCGATTCTCAAGTTCACCAGCCCGACCGATTACGATCTGTATGCTGCGCCCTTGACCAGCAGCAGCAAGCCGGTGTCCAGCGGGACGATGAGCGGTTCAACCGCCAATGCTTCAGGGGTCAACTTCAATATCAGCGGTACACCTGCCGCCGGTGATCAGTTCCTTGTGGAATCTGGCACTCACCAGACCGAGAACATCCTGAATACACTGACAGCGGCGATCAAAGCCTTGTCGACGCCAGCGGACGGGAATCTGGTGGCTTCGCAGAAACTGAGCGCATCAATGACTTCCGCGCTGGGCAACATGAGTAGCAGCATCGAGCAGGCGTCCACGGCGCGTTCGAATGGCGGTGCTCGTCAGCTGGCGGCAACTGCTCAAGGGACGACCAACGATCTGCTCAAAGGCAATAATACGGTCGAGCAGGGCACCTATGTGAACGCCGACATCGTAGAGGCGACCACTCGCCTGACGTTGCAGAAGACCATGCTGGACGCTTCCCAGCAGGTATTCACCATGCTGTCCAAGTTGAACCTGTTCAGTCAGCTTTGAACCCTGACGTTGAGCATCCACCGTCTTTTTTCAGCGGTGAGGAGGGCCTTTCGACTGACTGGCTCTCCACCGCTCACGAGTCTGCACCAGTGAATTCAGCTCCCCTTGTCAGTATCGTCATTCCCGCCTTCAATCCACGGTTCTTCCGCGATGCGTTGCAAAGTGCGCTGAACCAGGTTTACGACAATCTCGAAATCATCGTCTGTGACGATTGCCGTACCAATGAGATTAAAACGATTTTTGACGAGCTGGTCCCTCTGGGGAGCGACCGTGCGCGTTACGTAAGCAACCCTCAGCGCCTCGGTTTTCAGGGCAATCTGCTCAAATGCCTGGAAGAGGCTGCTGGCGAGTACATCAAGTTTCTCTGCGATGACGATCGCCTCTACACCTGGTGCGTCGCGCATCAGGCGCAGACCCTTGATGCCTACAAAGATGTTCAGTTGGTGGTCAGCAAACGCCATCTGGTGGATATCGACGATTATGTATTGCCCGCGCGCATGGAAAACGTCGGTCTGGTGCCCTACGACGCTGTGTTCAAGGGTGAGGACATGCTGGCGATTTTCGAGCGGACGCCGCGCAATTACCTGGGCGGTTTCAGCGGTGCGCTGATGCGCCGCGCCGATGTGCTGGAATACCTGCCGTCCCTCGCAGTGCCGGGGCAGGGCTTTGTCGCGCTGCTGGATTTCACGTTGTTTATCTGCCTGCTGCGTCGCGGCAATCTCATCGTGCTGCACAACGTCGAGAGTACCGAGCGACTGTATCCCGGGCGCTTCAGCAGTCAGGTGGATATGCTTCAAAAGGCCACCACCGAACGGGGCTGGCTGAACGAAATGCTCAAGGCACGCAGCGGCGAAGATGCACCTGCGCAGGGTTGGGTGCGTTTCCTGCCGTTACGCAGTGCAATGGAAGAACCGCGCGAGTGGGACGAAGTCGGTCTCTACGGGGTGATGGCCGGGCGTCAAGGCATCATGATGAGTCGGGTCGGCAGCAACAGTGAAAGCTATGCCGAGCTTTACGCTGAATGGTTGTCCTGCCGACGGTTTTCCGTCCCGCAAAAGAAGCTGCTTGAGCAACGCATTGGCAGTTGGGCCTGGCAGCCGCGCATCGTCCCGGTGATCATCGATCCTGACGGTGACGCCGAAGGCCTCGACATCACCTTGCGCAGCATTGCCGAACAGGATTACCTCGCCGACTCGGTGGTGGTACTCACCAATGCCAGCGTCGATGACCCGCAAGTGCTGCGCTTTTCCCTGCAGCCGGACTGGTCGCAGCAGTTGAACGAAGTCTTGCCGTTGCTGGACAGCGCCGACTGGGTTTATCTACTGCGTGCCGGCGACCGGTTGACTCAGTCCGCGTTGCTGGTATTGGCTGAGCGTGTCGCCCAGACCTCCGGGCTGTTGTGTGTCTACAGCGATGAAGGGGCACTGGTCGACGACGAGTCCAGAGAGCCGATTTTCAAGCCTGGTTTCAATCTGGATTTGCTGCGTGCTTATCCTTACGTCGGGCGCGCGCTGGCGTTCGAACGCCGCAATCTGCTCGACATGGGCGGTTTCGATCCGGCTCACGACGAGCTGGCCCCGCACGACGTTATCTGGCGTCTGGTCGAGGGTGCCGGTCCGCAGACTATCGAGCACATTGCCGAAGTGCAGGTCGAATCCCGCCTGGCGTTTGCCGACTGGCTGTCACTGCCGCAGGTCATTGAACACAACGAGTCGGTGGTATCGGCCCACCTGACACGTATCGGCAGGGAGCATGTAATTCACCATGATCAGTTGCCGTTGCTGAACCGCATCGAGTACGTTCATCCGTCGCTGCCGCTGGTGTCGATCATCATCACCGCCAGGGATCAGTTGGGCGATCTGGAGCGCTGCGTCGACAGCCTGCTGAGCAACACGACCTACACGAATTACGAAGTCTTGATCGTCGACAACGCCAGTGAAGGTGCCGATGCCCAGGCATGGTTCGCGGCAATGAGCCAGCTGGGGAGCGACAAACTGCGGATTTTCTCGTTGTCTGAAGCTGGCAGCGAAGCCTCGGCCCAGAACCATGCTGCGCGGCAAGCAAGGGGCGACTACCTGCTGATGCTCAGCCCGCATGCCATGATTCATCAAGCCGACTGGCTGCAAGGGATGCTCAACCATGCCCAGCGCCCGGAAGTCGGCATCGTCGGGCCGCGTATCCTCAATCCGCAAGGCACTATTCTGTACGCCGGCATGGTCATGGGCATGGACGGCCTGGCGGGTCGACCCTTCATCAATTTCCCGGCAAGTGCGAGCGGCTACATGCAGCGTCTGCAGTTGACGCAGAACTGGAGCGCGGTCAGTGGCAATTGCCTGATGGTGCGCAAGGACGTGTTCGACAGCGCGGGCGAGATGGAGGCTGCGACCTTCACTCAAGGCTTGCAGGATCTGGACCTGTGCATGCGCGTCGGGCGCGAGGGCTATCTGATTGTGGGTACGCCGGATTCGTCGCTGCTACTGGCCGAGCCCGCTGCCGCTGAGCGTAACGAGGCGTCTCGTCAGGTACTCGATAACGAGCAGAAGTCATTCTTCCAGAAATGGCTGCCGAAGATGGCGAGGGATCAGGCGTACAACCCCAACCTGCATCTCAATGAAGTGCTGTCGTTCTCCCTTGACCCTGGTCTGCTGGCAGGCTGGAACCCTTTCTGCACCCGTCATCTGCCTTCCATCCTGGGCATGGCGGTCAACTCTTCGGCAGTCGGCCATTACCGCGTCAGCCAGCCGCTGCTGGAATTGATGAGCGCCGGGCGGGTGGTTGGCCGAATGACTTATGAAACGGCAACGCCGGTCGAGATAGAGCGCCAGTCGCCAGATGTCATTGTTTTTCAGGGCCGCTATACCGAAGCAAAAGTCCCGGATATAGAAATGGCAAAGAACTATTCCAGTGCCATGCGCATTTTCGAGCTCGACGATTACATTGCCGATGTCCCCGAGCGAAACGAGCACAAGCGCAACATGCCCGACAATATCGCCGCCATGCTGCGCAAGGGCATAGGCCTGTGTGACCGTGTGGTGGTATCGACCCACCCGCTGGCCGAAGTGCTGTCTACCATGCACACCGATATCCGGGTGGTGCCGAACATGCTGGCGACCCATCTGTGGAGCAACCTCAGAAGTCAGCGCCGCAGTTCTGGCAAGCCGCGTATCGGTTGGGGGGGCGGTACCAGCCATCGCGGTGATCTGGAGCTGATTGTCGACGTGGTGCGCGAACTGGCCGACGAAGTTGAGTGGGTGTTCTTCGGCATGTGCCCTGATTTGCTCAAGCCCTACATCCACGAGTTCCATTCGGCGGTCAGCCTGAAGACCTACCCAGCCAAGCTCGCCAGCCTGAACCTCGATCTGGCGCTGGCGCCGCTGGAATTCCACATCTTCAACGACTGCAAGAGCAACCTCAGGCTGCTGGAATACGGCGCATGTGGTTACCCGGTCATCTGTTCCGACACCGAAGCTTACCGCGGTCATCTGCCAGCCACCCGCGTGTACACCAACAGCTCTGAAGAATGGTTGCAGGCAATCCGCATGCACTTGTCCGACCCCAATGCCAGCTACCGCATGGGCGACGAACTGCGCGAGACGGTGTTACGCGACTTCATGCTGCGCGGCGAAAACCTGCAATATTGGGCCAACGGCTGGTTGCCGGACTGATCCCGTTCGTTTGAACATGCACCAGCGGCTTGCTCGCGGGTGCCGCCACGCTACGCTCCTGCTTCAACGCCCATTGCGGGTTGAAGGCGCAATCGATTCGTTATAAGGAAAGATCATGCAAAGCCATTCGGGAAATGAACACACTGCGCTGAATCAGCGTCTGACCCTGTTGCTGATGGCCAAGGACCAGCCTGATTTCCTGCGTCGCGCGTTGAAGTATTACAGCAGCTTTCCGTGCAACGTGGTGGTGGTCGACGCATCGGCTCAGCCTGATGCAGAGATCGCTGGTGCGTCTGGTCTGCATTACGTGCAGAGCGCCGAATGGGCGAACAGCAACCACAGCGCCAGGATCGCCGAAGGTCTCAAACAGGTGACCACACCCTTCGTGGTGCAGGCTCCGGTGGACAGTTTCCTGTTGCCGGATGCGCTGACCGCTGCCTTGAGTTTTCTTGAAGCTAACCCGGCTTACGGCGCTTGTCAGGGTTATAGCCTGAGCTATCAGGCGCAGGTCAATCAGGTGGACTATTTCCGTCGCGACCGCAAAATCTGCGAAGACTATGCGTCAGACGATGTCGGCGAGCGGGTGCTGAGTTTCATGAGCGAAGGCCTGTCGCTGTTCAGTGCCGTGACCCGCACTGAACTGGCGCAGCAGTGGTTCGCTTCGGTTGCCGAAGGCACCGAGCCGCACTGGCAGGAAATAGGCCACATGAACTACCTGGTTGCCGCTGCACGCCTGCGCATCCTGCCAATTCCGTATGCGTTGCACTTCACGCCGGGCAAGGACGCGGAGCTACGCCACGGTGCGGCCATTGCCGCAGCGGTCAAGCACAGTGACCCCAAAGCCAGAGCGGCCCGCGAGTCGTTTGCCGAGGGGATGATCGCGCTGATCGGCGAAGGCTCGGGTCTCGAAGGCGTGCAGGGCGTGCAAAAGATCCTCGCCGGGCTCGCCGCCATGGCTGAGCGCCTCAAGACACAGGGCTTTCAGGGCGATGAAAAAATCATCAGCGCGGTCTGGAATGTTGCCCTTGAGCAGTCCGATGCGCTGTTCGAGCCTCGCCAGTTCGTCGAGATGCCGTTTTACAACCAGCCGCTGTTCGATGAGCTGGCCAGAATCGAATTCCTCATCCATGTCATGCCGGCAGGCCGCTTGCAGATGGAAGGGCTTGAGGCAGCACTGCTCAAACAGGCGGAGTTACTGCGTGAGCAAAGCAATCCGGATGCTGAGCCGAAACTCAGTCGTCTGTGGTACGCCTACGAAACCTACGCCTTCAACCTTGGTGTCGTGCAGAGTCTGGTTAAAGAGCTTGGCCACAGCAAGGACGACAAGGACAGCGAGAAGCAGATCGAGCTTCTTTCGGCCTGGTCCCGGCGCCTGCAGGCCGCTTCCGGTTTCGACAACGGTCGACTGCTCGACGGTATGGCGTCCGGCCGGCTGCTCAACTGGCTCGATTCGCGTGATCCGACACCTGAAGCGTTCAAGAAAATCAGTGAGAAACTCGCCAATAAACCGGCCGGGTCGCAGATCGGTATTTTGCTGCTGGATCTGGAAGCCGACATATTCAAGCTGCAGGCGACGTTCGACAGCCTGATCAACAGTCATTACAAGGCCTTCAAGGTGGTGGTGTTTACTACCGGAGAACTGCCGGCAGTGACCACGCCGCACAACACCCTGCATTTCGTGAAGGTCACCGAAAGCAATTACGTGGACAGGATCAATCAGGTCGTCAAGCAGTCACCCAGCGACTGGCTGATGCTGGCGCAGGTCGGTGAAGAGTTCACCCGCAGCGGTCTGCTGCTGGCCAGTGCCGAGTTGGTCGACGCAGCACAGTGCCGGGCTGTCGCGGTAGACGAGATTCAGCGTCAAGCCAATGGCACGCTGGCCCCGGTGTTCCGTCCCGGTTTCAATCTGGACTTGCTGCAAAGCCTGCCGACCCTGATGGCGCGGCATTGGCTGATTCGTCGTGACCTGCTGGTCGAGGCGGGTGGTTATTCGCGCGAATTCCCCAAAGCACTGGAGTTCGACCTGTTGTTGCGCTTGATCGAGGAGGGCGGCATGAGCGGTCTTGCTCATCTGAGCGAACCGGTGCTGATCTGCGACGCGCCAGAGCTGGAAGACAATCCGGACGAACAGAAAGCGCTCAAACGCCACCTTGGCAAGCGCGGTTATCAGGCAGAAATCAGCTCGGCACAGCCTGGCACTTACAAGATCGATTATCGCCACGCCCATCGGCCGGTGGTCTCGATTCTGCTGCACAGCCAGGACAACCTGGCGGAGCTGCAACGCTGTCTGCAAAGCATCCTGCAACGGACCCGCTATCCGCGTTACGAAGTACTGATCGGCGACAATGCCAGCACGTCTGCCGAACTGTCGACCTGGCTCGACAGGCAAGAGCAGGTTTCGGGTCGCGTGCGTGTGTTCCGCGCCGAGCAGCGCATGAGCCCGGCAGCGCTGTGCAATCTGATCAGCCAGGAAGCCACCGGCGAATACCTTGTGCTGGTGGATGCGCAAAGCCAGATCGTCAATGTCGGCTGGATCGAATCACTGCTCAATCAGGCGCAACGTCCGGAAGTGGGCGTGGTAGGCGTCAAGCTGGTGGATGGCGAAGGCGCCGTGACTCAGGCGGGTCTGGTGCTGGGACTGAATGGCTGCGTGGGTTCGGGCTTTGTCGGCGAGCCGAAGACGTCCACCGGTTACATGCAGCGCCTGGTGGTCGAGCAGAATTATTCTGCCGTGTCATCGGCCTGCCTGATGATCGCCAAAGAGCTTTACAACGGAGTGGGCGGTCTGGATGAAGAGGCTTTCGCCGAGGCGCTCGGCGATGTCGACCTGTGCCTCAAGACTGCGCAGGCAGGTTATCTGACTGTATGGACGCCGCATGTGCAGGTGGTGCATTCCGGCGTGGTGCATGCTCCGCAGCAGGCGCGCGATGCACTTATGGACAAGTGGTCAGCGCAGTTCGCGCAGGATGAGGCCTACAACGTCAATCTGGGTCTCGACGGCCAGGGCTTCACTCTAGCTGGATGAGTCGTCCACCCTCGTAAAACCGGCTGCTTCGCGGCCGGTTTGTCGCCTGGAAGGCCTCTTCGCAGGGGACCGTTGGCCAGGATCAAGTGCAGATTCCTTCGACGCAAATTTTCGTAAAGCAGGCAGACGGGAGTGACCTGCGGGTCATAAAGTGCATCTCCACTGTATTGTTTTACAGGGAGCGACATGCGCCTGACTTGCTTTAACCTGCCAAGCGCCCTGAAAATGTCCGTAAATCACCCCTATTCGGTAGCGCCCCGATTTCATCGGGACGAAAAATGACCTGTTTACTCATCGGGAAGCCATGATGATTGGCATTAAAAGCATAGCGAGTTACGTGCCTGTTGCAGGTGTTGATAACTACGCTCAAGGCGCCAAATTCGGCAAGGATGAAGAATTCATCCTTGGGAAAATCGGCTCCACCTTCCTGCCGCGCAAAGACGCCGGCCAGGAAACCTCGGATCTGTGCGTTGAGGCAGCCAACACGTTGTTCGCCAATAACCCGCAGCTCAAGCGCGACAGCATCGATGTGCTGATCGTCGTCACTCAGAACGGTGACGAGGAGGGGCTGCCGCATACTGCAGCCATCGTTCAGGACAAGCTGGGGCTGTCGACCAACGTTGCTGCATTCGACATATCGCTGGGCTGTTCCGGCTATGTGTATGGCATTTATGCGATCAAGGGCTTCATGGAAGCGGCAGGCTTGAAAAATGGCCTGTTGATCACTGCCGACCCGTATTCGAAAATTGTCGATCAGGAAGATCGCAACACCACCATGCTGTTCGGTGACGCGGCGACGGCCACCTGGATGGGTGAGGACGCGGAATGGCAGCTGGGCAAGGCGAAATTCGGTACCGATGGTTCCGGAGCGCCACACCTCAAGGTCAGCAACGGCGTTTTCTTCATGAACGGTCGCCAAGTGTTCAATTTCGCACTGTTGAAAGTGCCAGCGCATCTGCACGAGCTATTGGCCGAGTCTGATCTGACCCCTGACGATATCGATGCCTTCTGTATCCACCAGGGCAGTGCCGCCATCGTCGACGCTGTCGCGCGCCGTTTCGAAGACAAGCCCGAGAAGTTTCTCAAGGACATGGTCGAGACCGGCAATACCGTTTCGTCCAGCATTCCGCTGCTGATTGAAAAGCACGTACTGGGCTCTTCGTGGAAGCGCGTCGCCTTGAGTGGTTTTGGTGTGGGGCTGTCCTGGGGCTCCGCCATTATCTATAAAGGCTGAATGCATACAGCCTGATTAAAGAACGCCTGTGGATTTATGCCCCAGGCGTTTTTAAATTAAACAGTGATCCACGTCACACTTTGAACTTCGCTACGCTACGCCCTCGCTTGATCCCTCTTTCTGTTGTTGATGAATTTCTCTCTTTCCAGTCGCGTGATTATGGCCTAAGCCCTTGTTTTATAAGGGGTGGCCGTGTGATGGCAAAATATTAAAAAAAAACGCTCAAGCAACCTGCCATTGCGACGATAACTATTACGAAGGTTCTCTAGGCACACCCGGCGCTTGCAGGGGCCGGAAGCCACGTAGTACCAAACCAACGAGGAATTCATCATGGCTTTAACAGTAAACACCAACGTAGCATCGTTGAACGTCCAGAAGAACCTGGGTCGCGCCTCCGACGCTCTTTCGACCTCGATGACTCGTCTGTCTTCCGGTCTGAAAATCAACAGCGCTAAAGATGACGCTGCTGGCCTGCAAATCGCTACCAAGATCACTTCGCAGATCCGCGGTCAGACAATGGCGATCAAAAACGCCAACGACGGTATGTCCCTTGCTCAGACCGCTGAAGGCGCGCTGCAAGAGTCGACCAACATTCTGCAGCGTATGCGTGAACTGGCTGTTCAGTCGCGAAACGACAGCAACAGCTCTACCGACCGTGACGCGCTGAACAAAGAATTCACCGCGATGAGTTCGGAACTGACCCGTATCTCTCAAAGTACCAACCTGAACGGCAAGAACCTGCTCGACGGTTCTGCCAGCACCATGACTTTCCAGGTTGGTTCCAACTCTGGCGCGTCGAACCAGATCACTTTGACTCTGAGCGCAAGCTTTGACGCAAACACCCTGGGTGTCGGTTCGGCCATCTCGATCGCCGGTTCTGACAGTGCCGCTGCAGAGGCTGCTTTCTCTGGCGCAATGGCCGCTATCGACTCGGCTCTGCAGACCATCAACTCCACCCGTGCTGACCTCGGTGCTTCGCAAAACCGTCTGACCAGCACCATCTCCAACTTGCAGAACATCAACGAAAACGCCAGTGCTGCACTGGGTCGCGTACAAGATACCGACTTCGCTGCTGAAACTGCACAGCTGACCAAGCAACAGACCCTGCAACAGGCTTCCACCTCTGTTCTGGCTCAGGCTAACCAGCTGCCATCCGCTGTACTGAAACTGCTTCAGTAATATCGGCATGAGTTTTAGCGGGGGAGTGCTTGATAGCGCTCTCTCGCTTTTTTACTTTCGGAGGTGATGGTCATGGATATGAGTGTGAAACTGAACTTGTCTTATCCGGCCGTTCAGCCGGCGAGCCAGGCCCCTGTGCCCGACACGTCAGTTGACAAGCCTGCCGACACGCCATCAGTCAAGCGTGTTGCCGCCACGGCGGAAAGTAAAGGCTCCGATCTGCACAAGGATGATTCCAATGACGATGCTAAAGTCAAAGCCGCGGCAGAGGACATCCAGAAATTTTTTCATTCGGTCAAACGCAATCTCGAGTTTTCGATCGACGAAGATTCTGGCAAAGTCATTGTCAAAGTGATTGCGAGTGATTCTGGTGAAGTGGTTCGACAAATTCCTAATGCAGAAATCCTGAAACTGGCCGATAGCCTGAGTGATGCGAACAGTTTGTTGTTCCGCGCCAGAGCCTGATCACCGGTACGGTATGTGTTGTCGGGTCATTCGCCTTTTGAAAGGGCGGCAAACCCCGCAGCATTCTTGAAGGGAGAAGCACCATGGCAAGTCCTATTACATCTACAAATGGTATTGGTTCCGGTCTGGCTATCGGCGCCATCGTCGAAGGCCTCGTAGGTGCCGAGAAGGCGCCCAAGCAAAACCAGATCGACAAGCAGACCGCCTCTACCACTGCATCACTTTCGGGTGTCAGTCAGCTGACGTCGGCACTGGCTGCATTCCAGAAAACACTGGACACTCTGGCCAGCTCCACCACGCCTGCCTTCCAGGGCTTTGCTGCGACGTCTGCCAACGAAGCGGTAGTCAAGGCAACTGCCAGCAACACTGCGGTCAACGGTACGTATGCTATTAACATCAGCAAGCTGGCAACACCTTCAAAGGTTGCTACTGCCTCGCTGAGTTCGACGCAGGCGAGTGCCATTCCGAGTGGTACCCTGAAAATCACTCAGAATGGCACTGATTATGATGTGAAGATCGACAATACCTCGACGTTGACGGAAGTGCGCGACAAGATCAACTCGACGCTCCAGGGTAAAGGCATCACAGCCAACATTATCAACGATAACAACGGCTCCAGGCTGGTGTTCAGCTCGACGACCACCGGCGCGGGCAGTGACATCTCTGTCGTAGGCGGTTCCGGTCAGGAAGCGCTGAATATCGATGGTACAAAGCTGATGAGCGCCACCAGTACCGGTAATGACGCCAACGGCAAGCCGATTGGTGGTGCCGGCGCGATCACTGCAATTGCCGGCGATGCGGAGTTCACGGTCGATGGTCTGAGTCTGACCAGCAAGACCAATACCGTGAGCACGGCAATTTCCGGTCTCACCTTCGAACTGGTCGCACCTAGCGCGTCCTCTGCTGCTTCGGCATCGACCACGGTCACGGTAGCCACCAACACCGATGGCCTGAAGACGTCCTTGCAGTCCTTCGTCGACTCCTACAACACGCTGGTGACGCTGGTTTCGTCCCTGACCAAGGGCACTACCGACAGTGAGGGCAACTACAAGGCCGCTGCGCTGACCGGCGACTCCACGCCGCGTGGGTTGCTGGCAACAATACGCGACCAGATTTCAACGGCTACGTCGAATGCGGGTCTCAGCTCCCTGGCGCAATTGGGGATCAAGACTCAGCAGGCTGACGGTAAGTTGTCGTTGAACACGGCTGAATTGACCACAGCATTGAGTGACAAGAAGCTGGGCAGTCAGATCCAGGCGATGTTTACCGGTACGACAAAAGCCGATGGCACCAACAATTCGGATGGCTTGATTTCGCGCATGAACAAGGCGCTTCTGCCCTATACGAAGGCTGACGGCGTTTTGGCCACCAAGACAACCAGCCTCAATAAAATACAGGCACGTACAGCCAGTGATCAGGAGGCCCTCAACCGTCGTATCGAGAGTCTGACGGCAACCCTGACCAAGAAATACAACGCCATGGACCTGGTCGTTGGGCAGCTCAAGGCGACCGCTAGCAGTATCACGTCGATCTTTGAGGCGATGAACGCCCAGAAAAACGCTTCGTAAGTTCTTTTTACCGAAGTGCCAAGAACCCGACCCTGTGTCGGGTTCTTGCTTTTGGGCTAAAGTTTCCGGGCACTGCGTCGATAGCTTGAGTATCAGTATTCTGGATTTGTTACGAGGCCCATTATGAATCCGATGTTAGCGTTGCGGCAGTATCAGAAAATCGGCGCCCAGGCTCAGACCTCGGAAGCCAGCCCTCATCGTCTGGTGCAGATGTTGATGGAGGGCGGTCTCGACCGCATCGCTCAGGCCAAGGGCGCCATGGCCCGCAAGGATATCGCCAACAAGGGCGTGTTCATCAGCAAGGCCATCGGCATCGTCGGTGGGCTGCGTGAGGGCCTGGATCTGGAAAATACGCCCAGCGACGCGCTGGTCAGGCAGGACAGCCTCTATCACTACATGATGACGCGCCTGGCGGAAGCCAACGCTCGCAATGATCAGAAGATACTCGATGAAGTCGCCGGTCTGCTGATCACCGTCAAGGAAGGCTGGGACGCTATAGGCACCGTGCAATAATCTGCTGGCCTGAGGAGAACAATAATGAGTGCTGCGCTCAAGCGTATCGAAGAAACACGGGAAGCCTTGGTAGGAGCGCTGGCCGAGCGTGACTGGGAGGCTATCGTCAAGCTTGACCTTGCGTGTCGCGAGTGTGTCGACGCGGTGGTCAGTGAAGCGCCCGATGACGAACCTGCACTGCGCAGCAACCTTGAGGAGCTATTGGGTGTCTACAGGCAACTGATTGATGTTGCAACCGGTGCGCGTCAAGCGGTTGTCGAAGAAATGACTCAAATCCAGAATGCGAAGAGCGCGACGAAGGTATACCATCTGTTTGGTTAATGTTTAATTGTCATTTTTATTGTTCGATAAGAATTTCGCCATAAATTTGACTGTGTTCGTTTTTTTGACTTAACTAGTGATGTTTACTATTTTCTGGCGTCTCATGGTTTATACAGCTGAGAAGCCAAGCTGCCCCCCAATCATGGGCATTGAGTTGACTAGGGAAGTTGCTATTGCATGTGGCGTGAAATCAAGATTCTGCTAATCGATGACGATAGCCAGCGCCGCCGGGATCTGGCGGTGATCCTGAATTTTCTTGGCGAAGAAAATCTCTCCTGTTCCAGTCAGGACTGGCAGCAGGTGGTCGGCTCTCTGGCGTCTTCGCGAGAAGTGCTATGCGTACTGGTCGGTAGCGTAAACGCGCCGGGCAGCCTGCAAGGGCTCCTTAAGACCATCGCAGCATGGGATGAGTTCCTTCCCGTGCTGCTGATGAGCGAAAATTCTTCTGTCGAGCTGCCCGAGGATTTGCGCAGGCGAGTCCTCTCCGCACTCGAAATGCCACCCAGCTATAGCAAGCTGCTCGACTCGTTGCACCGTGCCCAGGTTTATCGCGAGATGTACGACCAGGCCCGTGAGCGCGGTCGTCATCGTGAGCCGAACCTGTTCCGCAGTCTGGTAGGTACCAGCCGCGCGATTCAGCACGTCCGGCAGATGATGCAGCAGGTCGCCGACACCGATGCCAGCGTACTGATCCTTGGCGAGTCCGGGACCGGCAAGGAAGTGGTTGCGCGTAACCTGCACTATCACTCCAAGCGTCGTGATGCGCCGTTCGTACCGGTCAACTGCGGTGCCATTCCGGCTGAACTGCTCGAGAGCGAGCTGTTCGGACACGAGAAGGGCGCGTTTACCGGCGCGATCACCAGCCGTGCCGGCCGCTTCGAGCTGGCCAACGGCGGTACATTGTTCCTTGACGAAATCGGCGACATGCCGCTGCCGATGCAGGTCAAGCTTTTGCGCGTCCTGCAGGAACGCACTTTTGAGCGTGTGGGCAGCAACAAGACGCAGAGCATTGATGTGCGAATCATCGCCGCGACGCACAAGAACCTCGAGACCATGATCGAGCTGGGCAGCTTCCGCGAAGATCTTTACTACCGTCTCAATGTGTTCCCGATCGAAATGGCGCCGTTGCGCGAGCGTGTCGAAGACATCCCGCTGTTGATGAACGAATTGATTTCGCGGATGGAGCACGAGAAGCGCGGTTCGATTCGCTTCAACTCCGCGGCCATCATGTCGCTGTGTCGCCACGCCTGGCCGGGCAACGTTCGTGAGCTGGCCAACCTCGTCGAGCGCATGGCGATCATGCACCCGTATGGCGTGATCGGCGTGGCCGAGCTGCCCAAGAAGTTTCGCTATGTCGACGATGAAGACGAGCAGATGGTCGACAGCATGCGCAGCGAGATCGAAGAGCGTGTAGCGATCAACAGCAACACGCCGAACTTCGCTTCCGGCGCGATGCTGCCGCCCGAAGGGCTCGATCTGAAGGACTACCTCGGTGGTCTGGAGCAGGGCCTGATTCAGCAGGCGCTCGACGATGCCAACGGTATCGTTGCCCGCGCTGCCGAGCGCTTGCGTATTCGTCGTACCACGCTGGTCGAGAAGATGCGCAAGTACGGTATGAGCCGTCGCGAGGGCGATGAACAGGCAGATGATTGACGCCGGTTTTTTGTGCCAAAAACCAAGCCCCTGATTTTTCAGGGGTTTTTTTTAGGCACGGGGATTGCTAAGTCTCTCTTAACACACCGTTTACTGACGGTTCGCCACGAGAGAGATGAATCATGTCCCAGGCCGCCCAACTGACTTCCGCCCTATCTGTTCAGGCTCAGTACTCCCCGGAGCTGGAAAGTCGTCAGGGGCTTGAGCAGGCATTCTCGCTGTTCAATCAAATGTCGGAGCAACTGACCGATTCCTATGGCTTGCTTGAAGCGCGTGTCACCGAACTCAAGGGCGAGCTGGCTTATGCCGGAGCCCAGCGCCTTCAAGAGCTGGCGGAAAAGGAACGCCTGGCCAATCGCCTGCAGAATCTGCTCGATCTGCTGCCCGGCGGAGTAATCGTCATTGATGGCATGGGCGTCGTGCGCGAGGCCAATCCCGCTGCCATCGATCTGCTCGGGCAGCCGCTGCTGGGCATGCTCTGGCGGCACGTGATCAGCCGTTGCTTCGCACCCCGCGAGGACGATGGCCACGAAGTCTCGCTCAAGGATGGCCGCAGGCTTTCCATTGCCACGCGCTCGCTGGATGCCGAGCCGGGGCAACTGGTGTTGCTCAATGACCTGACCGAAACCCGTCATCTCCAGGAACAGCTGGCCCGTCACGAGCGCCTGTCTTCGCTGGGTCGTATGGTTGCTTCTCTGGCGCATCAGATTCGTACGCCGCTGTCGGCCGCCATGATTTACGCCAGCCATTTGACCGAGCAGGAGCTGCCGGTGGAAACCCAGCAGCGTTTCGCCGCGCGGCTCAAGGATCGTCTGCATGAGCTGGAGCATCAGGTTCGCGACATGCTGGTGTTCGCCCGGGGCGAGCTGCCGCTGACAGATCGCCTGACGCCCGGGGCTCTGTTTCAGGCGCTGCAGAATGCTGCTGCGACGCATGTTCAGGGTGTGTCAGTGCGCTGGCAGTGCGACAGTATCGATGGCGAGCTGCTGTGCAATCGCGACACATTGGTCGGTGCACTGCTCAATCTGATTGAAAACGCCGTCCAGGCCAGCGCGGGCCGGACGCTGCTGAAAATTCACGCCTACAGCCGCGGCAATGTACTGCGGATCTGCTTCAGCGATAACGGCAGCGGCATTGACAAGGCCGGGCTGGCGCGCATCGGTGAGCCGTTCTTTACCACCAAGACCACCGGCACAGGGCTTGGTCTGGCCGTGGTGACAGCGGTGTCGCGTGCGCATCAGGGGCGCGTCCATTATTTGTCGCGGGTCGGCCGTGGTACCTGCGCCATTATCAGTCTGCCGTTGATCCCGGCTTCCAGTCCGACAGGTAATAACTGATGCCGATCAATGTGCTGCTGGTCGAGGATGACCGTTCGCTCCGGGAAGCGCTTGGGGAAACCCTCGAGCTGGCCGGTTATGGCTATCAGGCGGTCGGTTCCGCCGAAGAAGCGCTGGTAGCTGCCGAGGCGCAGCCATTCAGTCTGGTGATCAGTGACGTCAACATGCCGGGCATGGACGGCCACCAGTTGCTGAGTCTGTTACGCAGTCGTCATCCGCAATTGCCGGTGCTGCTGATGACCGCGCACGGCGCGGTCGAGCGCGCGGTCGATGCCATGCGCCAGGGAGCTGCGGATTACCTGGTCAAACCCTTCGAGCCCAAGGCACTGATCGCGCTGGTTGGACGGCATGCATTGGGTCGTCTGGAGCCTGCCGAGCGCGACGGACCGATTGCCGTCGAACCTGCCAGTATCCAGTTGCTGAACCTGGCCAGCCGCGTGGCGAAAAGCGACTCCACCGTGCTGATTTCCGGCGAATCCGGGACCGGTAAAGAGGTTCTGGCGCGGTTCATTCATCAAAACTCGCCGCGTGCCGATAAGCCTTTTATTGCGATCAACTGTGCAGCGATTCCGGACAATATGCTGGAAGCCACGTTATTCGGTCATGAAAAGGGTTCGTTTACCGGTGCCATAGCGGCGCAGGCTGGCAAGTTCGAACAGGCGGACGGCGGGACGATCCTGCTGGACGAGATTTCCGAGATGCCTCTGGGGCTGCAAGCCAAATTGCTGCGTGTACTGCAGGAGCGCGAAGTCGAACGCGTGGGAGCGCGCAAGCCGATCGTTCTGGACATTCGCGTAGTGGCAACCACCAACCGCGATTTGGCAGGTGAAGTGGCGGCGGGGCGCTTTCGTGAAGACCTGTTTTATCGCCTGTCGGTATTTCCACTGGCATGGCAGGCGTTGCGTCAAAGGACTGCCGATATTCTGCCGTTGGCCGAGCGGCTGCTGGCCAAGCACGTCAATAAAATGAAGCACGCGCCGGTTCGTCTTTCCGCCGAAGCGCAGCAGTGTCTGGTGAGCTATCCGTGGCCCGGCAACGTGCGGGAGCTGGATAACGCTGTGCAGCGCGCCTTGATTCTGCAGCAGGGCGGGGTAATTCAGGCGCAGGACTTCTGTCTGTCCGGGCCGGTCACCAGCCTGCCCGTTGCTGCGCCCGTTGAGGCTGTAGCGGCTATGACTGTCACAACCGTGGCGGAGAATGCCGGTGCCGGCGTAAGTCCGGAATCTGCCGGCGCACTGGGCGATGACCTCAGGCGTCACGAGTTTCAGATGATCATCGATACCCTGCGTTCTGAACGGGGACGTCGCAAGGAGGCTGCGGAGCGCCTGGGTATCAGCCCGCGTACATTGCGTTACAAGCTGGCGCAGATGCGTGACGCCGGAATGGATGTGGAAGCCTATCTGTTTGCCACATGAACACGGAACGCTGATCGCTACTCCCGATCAGCGGTCACTGAATAATTTTTGCTGTGATGCAAACCTGAAATTACCCGGCGCCCAGTAAATACGGGCAGTCCGGCGTGACCTCGTGTCAAGCGACATGATGCATTCATGCGGTGTGGCAAATCGCCGCCATCTAGCTGGCATCGTTGTTGCTATACCTTCTGTACCCGCTGAATCAGTGTCAAAAATTTGCGGGCCTTACGAGAGATATGTCCATGAGCCAAGGTGTTGAATTTAATCGCTTGATGTTGGATATGCGGGCCATGCAGATGGATGCGATGTCTGCACCCAAGCCCGTGTCCGGTGCGCAGGAAGCCGGTGCCAGCAGCTTCGCTGACATGCTTGGGCAAGCCGTCAACAAGGTCGCGCAGACCCAGCAGGCGTCCAGTCAGTTGGCCAATGCATTTGAAGTCGGCAAGAGCGGCGTGGATCTGACCGACGTCATGATTTCGTCGCAGAAAGCCAGCGTGTCTTTTCAGGCGTTGACCCAGGTACGTAACAAGCTGGTTCAAGCTTATCAAGACATCATGCAGATGCCGGTTTAAGGGACGTACTGAGTCATGGCCGAAGCAGCTGCTGATACCGTTCCTGCAAGAGCGGACGCTTCCGAAAGAAAACCGTTGTTCGGTATGTCTTTTCTGGAAAATCTTTCCGAAATGACCATGCTGCGTCAGATCGGCCTTATGGTCGGTCTTGCCGCGAGCGTGGCCATCGGCTTCGCCGTGGTGCTCTGGTCCCAGCAGCCTGACTACCGTCCGCTGTATGGCAGTCTGGCCGGCATGGACAGCAAGCAGATCATGGACACCCTGACTGCGGCGAACATCAACTACACCGTCGAGCCGAACTCCGGTGCGCTGTTGGTGAAGTCCGATGACGTGCAGCGTGCGCGTATCCAGCTGGCGCAGGCGGGTGTGGTACAGAACGACGCCAACATCGGCTTCGAAATCCTCGACAAGGATCAGGGCCTGGGCACCAGTCAGTTCATGGAAGCCACGCGTTATCGTCGTGGCCTGGAAGGTGAACTGGCGCGTACCATTTCTGCGCTGAACAACGTCAAGGGTGCCCGTGTGCACCTGGCCATTCCGAAAAGCTCGGTGTTCGTCCGCGACGACCGCAAGCCAAGCGCTTCTGTACTGGTCGAGCTGTACGCCGGTCGTTCGCTGGAGCCAAGTCAGGTCATGGCCATCATTAACCTGGTGGCCACCAGTGTTCCCGAGCTAAGCAAGTCGCAGATTACTGTCGTCGACCAGAAGGGCGCTCTGCTTTCCGATCAGGCGGAAAACTCCGAACTGACCATGGCCGGCAAGCAGTTCGACTACAGCCGTCGCATGGAAAGCATGCTGACCCAGCGCGTGCAGAACATTCTGCAGCCGATTCTGGGCAATGACCGCTATAAGGCCGAAGTCTCGGCAGTGGTTGATTTCAGCGCTGTCGAATCGACTGCCGAAAGCTTCAACCCTGACCAGCCTGCCTTGCGTAGTGAGCAGTCGGTCAATGAACAACGCTCCAGCAGCTCAAGCTCGGGCGGCGTTCCAGGGGCGCTGAGCAACCAGCCGCCCGGCCCGGCAACGGCTCCGCAAACTGCAGGAGGTGGTGCTGCCGGTGCCGCCGGTCCTATCGCTCCAGGCCAGCCCCTGCTGGACGCCAATGGTCAGCAGATCATGGACCCGGCAACCGGTCAGCCCGCGTTGGCGCCATACCCGGCCGACAAGCGCGTGCAATCGACCAAGAACTTTGAGCTGGACCGTTCGATCAGTCACACCAAGCAGCAGCAGGGCCGTCTGACCCGTCTTTCGGTCGCGGTAGTGGTCGATGACATGGTCAAGACCAACGCGGCCAATGGTGAAGTCACCCGTGCTCCGTGGAGCGCGGCGGATCTGGCTCGCTTCACGCGTCTGGTACAGGATGCCGTCGGTTTTGACGCCAGCCGCGGTGACAGTGTCAGCGTGATCAACGTGCCGTTCTCCAGCGAACGCGCTGAAGTGCTGCCTGAAGCGTCGTTCTATTCGCAACCCTGGTTCTGGGACATCGTCAAGCAGGCTGTTGGCGTTATCTTCATCCTGATCCTGGTGTTCGGTGTACTGCGCCCGGTGTTGAACAACATCACCAACGGCAAGCGCAAGGAACTGGCAGGCTTCGGTGGCGACGCCGAACTGGGTGGCATGGGCGGTCTGGACGGCGAACTGTCCAACGATCGCGTAAGCCTGGGCGGCCCGCAGAGCATTCTGCTGCCGAGCCCGACCGAAGGCTATGACGCACAGCTGAATGCAATCAAGAGTTTGGTGGCTGAGGATCCTGGCCGTGTGGCTCAGGTTGTGAAAGAGTGGATCAACACTGATGAATGAACGAGCCATGGTAGCCAAACTCTCCAAAGTTGAAAAAGCGGCTGTACTGTTGCTCTCGCTGGGCGAAACCGATGCGGCCCAGGTGCTCCGGCACATGGGCCCCAAGGAAGTCCAGAAAGTGGGCGTAGCGATGGCGCAGATGCGCAATGTGCATCGCGAGCAGGTCGAAGAGGTGATGAGCGAGTTCGTCGACATCGTCGGCGATCAGACCAGCCTTGGCGTCGGTTCCGACGGCTATATACGCAAGATGCTGACCCAGGCACTGGGCGAGGACAAGGCCAACGGCCTGATCGACCGGATCCTGCTGGGTGGCAATACCAGCGGTCTGGACAGCCTCAAGTGGATGGAGCCACGTGCCGTTGCCGACGTGATCCGTTTCGAGCACCCGCAGATTCAGGCTATCGTGGTTGCCTATCTCGACGCCGACCAGGCGGGCGAAGTGCTTGGGCATTTCGACCACAAGGTCCGTCTGGATATCATCCTGCGCGTTTCTTCGCTCAACACCGTACAGCCAGCGGCTCTCAAGGAACTGAACCAGATTCTCGAGAAGCAGTTCTCCGGTAACGCCAACACGTCGCGTACCACACTGGGTGGTATCAAGCGTGCGGCCGATATCATGAACTTCCTCGATAGCTCCATCGAAGGCGCACTCATGGACTCGATTCGCGAGGTCGACGAAGACCTTTCGGTACAGATCGAAGACCTCATGTTCGTCTTCAACAATCTTTCCGACGTGGACGATCGCGGTATCCAGGCGCTGCTGCGCGAAGTATCCTCGGACGTGCTGGTACTCGCGCTCAAGGGCTCGGACGAAGCGATCAAGGAAAAAATCTTCAAGAACATGTCCAAGCGTGCCTCCGAGCTGCTGCGCGACGACCTGGAAGCAAAAGGTCCGGTACGTGTCAGCGATGTGGAAACCGCCCAGAAAGAAATCCTCACCATTGCGCGTCGTATGGCCGAGGCCGGCGAGATCGTACTCGGTGGCAAGGGTGGCGAGGAAATGATCTAAGGATTCAGCCGACTCATGTCCAGTTCCAATAAAGAATCGGCCAGCGACCTCATTCGCGCCAAGGACGCCGGGCTGCTCGACATCTGGTCGCTGCCCAGCTTCGATCCACATGTGGAGCCCGAACCTGAACCGGAGCCCGAGCTGGTCGACGAACCGGCCGAGATGGAAGAAGTGCCGCTGGAGGAAGTCCAGCCACTGACCCTGGAAGAGCTGGAAAGCATCCGCCAGGAAGCCTGGAACGAAGGCTTTGCCACGGGCGAAAAAGAAGGCTTTCACAGCACCCAGCTCAAGGTCCGACAAGAGGCTGAAGTCGTGCTTGCCGCGAAGGTCGCCAGCCTCGAGCAACTGATGGGGCACCTGCTGGAACCCATTGCCGAGCAGGACACCCAGATCGAAAAGGCTGTCATTCACCTGGTCGAGCACATCGCGCGCAAGGTGATTCAGCGCGAGCTGGTCACTGATTCCGGGCAGATCGCCAGCGTCCTGCGCGATGCACTCAAGCTATTGCCGATGGGCGCGCAGAATCTGCGAATCTTCATAAACCCTCAGGACTTTCTGCTGGTCAAGGCCATGCGTGAACGTCACGAAGAGTCGTGGAAAATCGTCGAAGACGAAGACCTGCTGCCGGGCGGTTGCCGGATCGAAACCGAGCATAGCCGTATCGACGCCAGCGTCGAGACACGCATCGCCCTGGCAATTTCCAAGATGCACGACCAGTTGCACGAACAGTTGACCCATCCTGCGGCGGCCGATCTGAGTGTTGATCTGGAGGCCTCGCCAGGTAAAGCGCCCAACGCTGACCATTCTGACGCGGACACGCTCGATGCGCCTTGATCGCACCAGTTTTGGCAAGCGCCTCGGTTCCTATGCCGAGTCGATCAGCCTGCCAGCCCAGCCCGTAGTGGAAGGCCGTCTGCTGCGCATGGTGGGTCTGACGCTTGAGGCCGAGGGCCTGCGCGCGGCAATGGGCAGCCGGTGTGTGGTCATCAATGACGACAGTCATCATCCGGTGGAAGTCGAAGCCGAAGTAATGGGGTTTTCGGGCGGCAAGGTGTTTCTGATGCCGGTCGGCAGCGTGGCCGGCATCGCACCTGGCGCGCGCGTCGTGCCGCTGGCCGATACCGGTCGCCTGCCGATGGGCATGAGTATGCTGGGCCGGGTGCTTGATGGTGCCGGGCGCCCGCTGGATGGTCGCTCGCCGATCAAGGCCGAGGACTGGGTGCCGATGGATGGCCCGACCATCAACCCGCTCAAGCGTGACCCTATCAGTCAGCCGCTGGATGTCGGCATTCGGTGCATCAACGGTTTGTTGACGGTGGGCCGCGGTCAGCGTCTCGGGCTGTTTGCCGGTACTGGTGTGGGCAAGAGTGTGCTGCTCGGCATGATGACGCGCTTCACCGAGGCGGACATCATCGTCGTCGGCCTGATCGGTGAGCGGGGCCGTGAGGTCAAGGAGTTCATCGAGCACATCCTCGGCGAGGAGGGCCTGAAGCGTTCTGTGGTCGTCGCGTCGCCAGCCGATGATGCGCCACTGATGCGTTTGCGTGCCGCGATGTACTGCACGCGAATCGCCGAATACTTTCGTGACAAGGGCAAGAATGTCCTGTTGCTGATGGACTCCCTGACACGTTTTGCTCAGGCTCAGCGTGAAATCGCGCTGGCCATTGGCGAGCCGCCAGCCACCAAGGGCTATCCGCCTTCGGTGTTCGCCCGTTTGCCCAAGCTGGTGGAGCGCGCCGGCAATGCCGAGGCAGGCGGTGGTTCGATCACCGCGTTTTACACGGTGCTGTCTGAGGGTGATGACCAGCAGGACCCGATTGCCGACTCGGCGCGTGGTGTACTCGACGGTCACATCGTGCTGTCCCGGCGTCTGGCCGAAGAGGGGCATTACCCGGCCATTGATATTGAAGCGTCCATCAGCCGGGTCATGCCCGCAGTGGTCAGCCCCGAGCACATGGCGCGTGCGCAGCATTTCAAACAGTTGTGGTCGCGCTATCAGCAGACCCGCGATCTCATCAGTGTGGGTGCCTATGTAGCGGGCGGCGATCGCGAGACGGACATGGCCATTGCGCTGCATCCGGTACTGGTGCGCTACCAGCGTCAGGGGCTGCGTGACAATGAAAGCATGCAAGGCAGCAGCGAGGCGCTGGCGTCGATCTTCGCACCGGCTCCTGGCGGCTGATAAGCCATGGCCCAGAGTCGAGCGGCGCGTCTGGCGCCGGTGGTCGAGATGGCAGAAGCTGCCGAGCGAACGGCCGCCCAGCGCCTTGGGCACTTCCAGGGGCAGGTCAACCTTGCCAACAACAAGCTGCAGGAGCTTGACCAGTTTCGTCAGGATTATCAGCAGCAATGGTTGGAGCGCGGCAGCGCCGGGGTTTCCGGACAATGGCTGCTGGGTTATCAACGCTTTCTCAGTCAGCTCGATGTTGCGGTTGCACAGCAATACAAAAGTCTCGAATGGCACAAGGCCAACCTGGATCGGGCGCGCAGCGCCTGGCAGGATTGCTACGCGCGGGTAGAGGGCTTGCGCAAGCTGGTGCAGCGGTACATGGACGAGGCGCGCAGGCTGGAGGACAAGCGTGAGCAGAAATTGCTCGACGAATTGTCGCAGCGCCTGCCTCGCCATGAACAATTCTGACGTTTGACTCAATCAGACCCGCAGTGATCTCTCTGGCTGGTCTACGCTATCAATGTCTCGGTGATGAAACACCTCGAGGTTCCCATGACTGTCACTTCCGAACGTTCTGCCGATGGCCAGACACTGACCCTTTATATCGAAGGGCGCTTCGATTTCAACTCCCACCAGGCATTTCGCACTGCCTATGAGGACTACCCGCAATCACTGAGCTACGTGGTCGACCTGCGCGGTACTCATTACCTGGACAGTTCTGCGCTGGGGATGCTGTTGCTGCTGCGCGATCACGCCGGAGGTGACAAGGCACTGGTGCGCCTGGTCAACTGCACGCCTGATGTGCTGAAGATTCTGGCCATTTCCAATTTCTCGAAGCTGTTCGAATTGAGCATACCCAGTGCAGCCAGCCCCGAAAAAACTGTGCATTCTCATCGCTGATGACAGCGCCAGCGACCGGCTGCTGCTTTCAACTATCGTCGCGCGCCAGGGGCACCGGGTCCTCTGCGCGGGCAATGGTGTGGAAGCGGTGGCCATTTTCACGGCTGAAAGCCCGCAGTTGATTCTGATGGACGCCATGATGCCGGTCATGGATGGCTTCGAGGCGGCGCGAAGGATCAAGGCGATGACCGGCGAATCGCTGGTGCCGATCATCTTCCTGACCTCGCTCACCGAAGGCGAAGCGCTTGCACGCTGCCTGGACGCCGGTGGCGACGATTTCATGTCCAAGCCTTACAACCCGCTGGTATTGGCCGCCAAGATCAATGCCATGAACCGTCTGCGGGTATTGCACGAAACCGTCCGCCAGCAGCGTGACCAGATCGCCAGGCACCATGAGTACCTGCTCAATGAGCAGCGCGTCGCCAAGGCGGTGTTCGATCAGATCGCCCATGCGGGTTGCCTGGGGGCCAGCAATATCCGCTACCTGCAGTCGCCCTACGCGCTGTTCAACGGCGACCTGATGCTGGCCGCTTACACACCCGCCGGGCACATGCAGGTGCTGCTCGGGGATTTCACCGGACATGGCTTGCCGGCTGCCGTCGGCGCGATGCCACTTGCAGAAGTGTTCTACGGCATGACAGCCAAGGGCTATGGCCTGGTTGAAATCCTCCGTGAAATGAACGCCAAGCTCAAGCGCATCCTTCCGGTCGACATGTTTTGCTGTGCCACGCTGCTGTGTATCAATCTGCCGCAGCGGCAGGTCGAGGTCTGGAGTGGTGGCTTGCCGGACGGCTACCTGTTGCGCGGCGCGCAGGGCGAGCATGTGCCGCTGACCTCGAATCATCTACCGTTGGGCGTGTTGAGCGTCGATGCCTTCGATGCGCGCACCGACGTGTATCCGTTGGCACCGGGTGATCGCATATTTCTGTTGTCCGACGGCGTGCTCGACACCAGCAACAGCCAGGACGAGCTGTTCGGTGCGCAGCGTCTGCGACAGGTTCTGTCTGCCAATCGCGAGCCGCAGTTACTGATCGAAGAGATCCTCGAGGCACTCAACGAATTTGGCGGCAAGGCGCGTGACGATGTCAGCCTGCTGGAAGTCAGCGCTGTCGAGGCGCCGCTGGAGAGCCTGCCTGCCATGATGTATTCGGACAGCGGCGCATCCAGCCCGCTGGACTGGTCGGCCAGCTTCGAGTTTCGTGCCTCGACCCTCAAACGTTTCAACCCGCTGCCTTATGTACTGCAATTGCTGCTGGAGGTTCATGGTCTCCGTAATCAGGGCGCTGCGCTGCATATGGTGCTCGGCGAGCTGTACAGCAATGCGCTGGAGCATGGTGTATTAGGGTTGGATTCGACACTCAAGCACGATGCCGCAGGTTTCGGGCTTTATTATCAGCAGCGGGCAGAGCGTCTCGACAGCCTGCATTCTGGCTTCATCCGGGTGACCCTGCAGGTTGAAACGGTCGCGGAGGGCGGTCGGCTGACCCTCGGCGTCGAGGACAGCGGCCAGGGGTTTGATGTGGAAAAGGCCCGGATGCAGACGCCTGCCAGTAACGAACTGTATGGGCGCGGACTGAATCTGGTCTGTGAATTGAGCCGCAAGGCCAGGTGGTCTAGGGACGGCAGGACCGCCTGCGTGGAATTTTCCTGGGAGGGAGTGGCATAATCCCCGCCTGGAGTCTTGATCAAGGAGTGAACAAGTGTCGATTCATCTGGATTACAGCGTATTGAATGCCTTGCAGGAGGTCATGGAGGACGAATATCCGACCTTGCTGGATGTTTTTCTCAAGGATTCCGAGCAGCGTATCGCGCAGCTGCGTCTGGCTGTCGGGGCCTGCCATCCTGATTTTCAGGAGTTGAGCCTTACCGCTCACAGTTTCAAGGGCAGCAGCAGCAACATGGGCGCCTTGCAGCTTTCAGAGCTGTGTCGTCAGCTTGAAGAGCAGGCCCGGCGGCAGCAGTTCGCAGGTCTTGCAGAACTGATTGGCACCATCGACAGCGAATACATGACGATTCGCGGGCTGTTCAAGTCCGAGCTGCAGCTGTTCGTCAGCTGAGTCTTGAGAACCACCCCCTCTATTCCCGCTGTGGGAACTCATTAAAAGATTGGCCCGCATATTGCTAGCTATTTAAGTAAGGCGATAACCAGCAGCTCATGCGGAGACCGAAATGCCCCTTGCTACCAATGCGCTTCTTCAGGCCACAACTACTGTGACCGCCAGGTCCGGTGTGGCCAACAATGCGGTCAAGTCTGCTGACAGTAGCAACGACGGGGCCTCCAGCTTTTCCAACGTCTATGCAAAGCAGGCTAAAGACACCGCCCCTGCGCGTGATGACGCACCAGTGAAGTCAGCTCGCGACAAGGCCGCGCCTGACAAGGACAAGGTTGCCGCCGGCAAGGACAAGTCTGCAAGCGATCAGGCAAATGCCGCCGACAAGTCGAGCGTTGCCGATAGCGGCAATGATTTGCCAGCCAAGTCGGCTGCTGCGGATGACGCGGCCCACTCTGATGCGAAGCAGGATGATGCACAGGCCTCTGCCGATCCGGCGCTGACTGAGGGTCAGGCGGTCGTCGATCCGGTCCTTGATCCGGCATTGCAGGCAATGGTCGCACAGGCTCCCGGGGCGCCTGTAGCCAAGGCGCCAAGTGTGCAAGTCATCACTGCGCCAGCGGTCTCGGCGGTCACTACCACCCAGGCCGCACCGTCAGTCGTGGCCGAAGAAGCGTTCAATCCCGACGCCGATCCGCTTGACGGTCTGGATGCCGTGCAGTTGGCGCTGGAAAACGCCACTGCCAAGACTCAACTGGCTGCGCAGAATGCCCAGGCTGCCAACAAGGCGACGCCGAGCAATGCCGAAGCTGACCCCACTCAGAATATCGTCAATAACCTGTCGGTCTTGAGCGAGCAGCTTCCGTCCGAAGGCAGCAGCACTGAAAGCAGCGACAAGTCATTCAGCGGTTTGATCGGTGAAGGGCTGAAGGATGTCAAAGGTGCCGCTGGTGACACTCGCGTCGACAACTTTGCCGATCGCCTCGCTGCGCTCAGTCAGGCCGCGCAACCTGCACGCGCAGCGGCTGCACCTGCCGCGCCCTTGATGAACCAGCCATTGGCCATGCATCAAAGTGGCTGGACCGAAGGCATCGTCGACCGCGTCATGTACCTGTCGAGCCAGAATCTCAAGACCGCCGATATCAAGCTGGAACCTGCCGAACTCGGTCGTCTGGATATCCGTATCAACATGGCGCCTGAGCAGCAGACCCAGGTGACATTCATGAGCGCACATATGGGCGTGCGCGACGCACTGGAAAGCCAGATGTCGAAGTTGCGTGAATCGTTCGTGCAGCAGGGGCTTGGCAACGTTGACGTCAATGTCTCCGATCAGTCGCAACAGCAGGCCCAGCAACAGGCTCAGGAGCAGGCCAGTCGCGCCCAGCGCAGCGGTCGTGGCGGTGGCATGAGCTCCAGCGATTCCTCCGATGAAATCGCAGGCGTCGATGCGACCATTCCGGTCAGCCAGCCAGCGGCACGTGTGATCGGCAGCAGTGAGATCGATTATTACGCGTGAGGCACGCCTGTCCTGATCCGATTCTCGTGCCAACGCTCCGCGCAGGCATGGAGTTCCTGGTGCTCCGCGTCACAAATCGTCGATGCGAAACAATGTTATGCCTTACACGCAGTCGCTGCTAACGCAGTGCTTTTCGACCGCGGTGGCGCAGATGACGCAGAGTGCGACGTAAGTGACGGGGCGAAGGAAGCTGACTGAGTCGGGCCGGAAACAGAGCCAGGGGCTTTGGTCACTTTGGCCCCATCAAAGTGACTCGCCGAGGGGCGAAAAGGTGACCTGAGCCGAACCCCAACCCACCTGACATCACAGAACCGCTGTGTGACGCGGAGCGTCACGAACTGCATTCCCACGCGGAGCGTGAGGAACGATAGTCATCAGCTACCGGACCGCGTCTTCAACGCCTGTACAAGAATCACCATGCCTCTGCGCCCAGGCGCGTAACCAGTTGTGTCCAATACATCCCCGTCTCGTACAAATCTGGCATAACACTTGCTCTGCCTCTGTCACGTATTGAAGAACCTCTTGAATAGTGACGGATTATTGGCATGGCGCAGAGCGAAGAAGTTAAAGACCCCGCGACCACAGGCAAAGGTAAAGGCAAACTCAAGCTCATTATCATCGCCGTCGTGGCGTTGCTGCTGGCGGTAGGCTTGTCGGTGGGCGCGACCTGGTTCCTCATGCACAAGAGTGAAAGCAAGGTAGATCCAGCGGCGGCCGCTGCGGCAGCGAACGTCAAGCCAGTGGCGGTGTTCGAACCGATGACCCCGGCCTTCGTGGTCAACTTCAACGCCAATGGTCGCCAACGCTACATGCAGGTGAGTATCACCATGCTGGGGCGTAACGCAGCCGACATGGAAGCACTGAAGGTACACATGCCATTGATCCGCAACAATCTGGTCATGCTGTTTGCAGCCATTCCTTTCGAATCGCTGGCTTCGCCGATCGGCCAGGAAATGCTGCGTCAGAAAGCGACTGCCAGCATTCAGGAAGTCGCACAGAAAGAACTTGGCAAGACTGTGATCGAACAGCTGCTCTTCACTAACTTCGTATTGCAGTAGGACTCTCACATGGCCGTGCAAGACCTGCTCTCCCAGGATGAGATCGATGCGCTGCTGCATGGCGTCGACGATGGGATGGTCCAGACTGACAACAACAGCGAACCTGGCAGTGTCAAAAGTTATGACCTGACCAGCCAGGACCGGATCGTCCGCGGACGTATGCCGACGCTGGAAATGATCAACGAGCGATTCGCCCGCTACACGCGTATCAGCATGTTCAATCTGCTGCGCCGTTCTGCGGACGTGGCGGTGGGCGGTGTTCAGGTCATGAAGTTCGGTGAGTACGTGCATTCCCTGTACGTGCCGACCAGCCTGAATCTGGCCAAGATCAAGCCGCTGCGTGGCACCGCGCTGTTCATCCTCGACGCCAAGCTGGTGTTCAAGCTGGTGGATAACTTTTTCGGCGGTGACGGTCGTCACGCCAAGATCGAAGGCCGTGAGTTCACGCCGACCGAACTGCGTGTCGTGCGCATGGTGCTGGATCAGGCGTTTGTCGACCTCAAGGAGGCCTGGCAGGCGATCATGGAAGTCAATTTCGAGTACATCAACTCGGAAGTGAACCCGGCCATGGCCAACATCGTCGGGCCGAGCGAGGCTGTCGTGATTTCCACCTTCCACATCGAGCTCGATGGCGGTGGCGGCGATCTGCACGTGACCATGCCGTACTCGATGATCGAGCCGATTCGCGAAATGCTTGATGCCGGTTTCCAGTCCGATCTGGACGATCAGGACGAGCGCTGGGTCAACGCGCTCAAGGAAGACGTGCTGGATGTCAACGTGCCGCTCACCACGACCATCGCCCAGCGCCAGTTGCCGTTGCGGGACATCCTGCACATGCGTCCTGGTGATGTGATCCCGGTGGAGCTGAGCGACTCGCTGGTCTTGCGTGCCAATGGCGTACCTTCGTTCAAGGTCAAGCTTGGCTCGCACAAGGGCAAGATGGCCCTGCAAGTAATCGAACCCATAGCGCGACGCTGACCTTTCTGGTCTGCGTCGGAAATTGTTGCGTAACTGAAATACTGCGTGCAGAGGACAACCGATGGCTGATGAAAACGATATGACGTCTGCTGAAGACCAGGCATTGGCCGATGAATGGGCTGCTGCATTGGGCGAAGCTGGCGACAGTCAGGCTGATATTGATGCGTTGCTGGCTGCGGACGCCGGGAACTCGGGTAGCCGGATGGCCATGGAAGAGTTTGGCAGCGTGCCGAAAAGCAGCGGGCCGGTTTCTCTGGATGGTCCCAACCTGGATGTGATTCTCGACATTCCGGTATCGATCTCCATGGAAGTGGGCAGCACCGATATCAACATTCGCAACCTGTTGCAGCTCAACCAGGGCTCGGTGATCGAGCTGGATCGTCTGGCGGGCGAACCGCTGGATGTGCTGGTCAACGGCACGTTGATCGCGCATGGCGAAGTGGTAGTGGTCAACGAAAAGTTCGGGATCCGTCTGACCGACGTGATCAGCCCGAGCGAACGCATCAAGAAGCTGCGCTAAGTGAGGCGCTGGCTGAGTGTTCTGCTGACTTTGCCATCGCTGGCCTGGGCCGCCGAACCCGCCGCCCAGGCGGCGCCTGCGCAAGTGGCCAACACGGTCTCAGGCGGTATGGGCGGGCAGGTGGTGCAGCTATTGTTCGGTCTGATCCTGGTGATTGGCCTGATTTTCGTGCTCGCCTGGCTGATGCGCCGGGTGCAGCGCGTCGGGCCGAACAGCAATCAGGTGATCGAGCTGGTGAGTTCGCGTGCGCTGGGGCCGCGTGATCGGCTGGTGCTGGTACAGATCGGTAATGAACAGGTGCTGCTGGGCATTACGCCCGGGCGAATCACGCCTCTGCATGTGCTCAAGGAGCCCGTACAGGTGCCGGTGCGCGAGCAGGCTACCCCTGAATTCGCTCAGCGCCTGATGGAGCTGATGGGCAAGGATAAGGACAAGAAGTAATGGGCGCCTTGCGTTTCCTGATACTGCTGTTGCTGGTCATGGTGACGCCTGCTGCGCTGGCGGCCGATCCGCTGTCGATTCCGGCGATCACGCTGTCCAACGGTACCGATGGCCAGCAGGAGTATTCGGTCAGCCTGCAGATTCTGCTGATCATGACCGCGCTGAGCTTCATTCCGGCGTTCGTCATGTTGATGACCAGCTTCACGCGCATCATCATCGTCTTTTCGATTCTGCGTCAGGCCCTCGGCCTGCAGCAGACGCCGTCGAACCAGATTCTTACCGGCATGGCGCTGTTTCTGACCATGTTCATCATGGCGCCGGTATTCGACCGGGTGAACCAGGATGCTCTGCAGCCTTACCTGGCCGAGAAGCTTTCGGCGCAGGATGCGGTGGCCAAGGCGCAGGTGCCGATCAAGGACTTCATGCTGGCGCAGACTCGCACCAGCGATCTTGAGCTGTTCATGCGTCTGTCCAAGCGCACTGATATCCCGACCCCGGATGCCGCACCGTTGACCATTCTGGTTCCGGCGTTCGTGATCTCGGAGCTCAAGACGGCGTTTCAGATCGGCTTCATGATCTTCATTCCGTTTCTGATTATCGATCTGGTGGTGGCCAGTGTGCTGATGGCGATGGGTATGATGATGCTGTCGCCGCTGATCATTTCTCTGCCGTTCAAGATCATGCTGTTTGTGCTGGTGGACGGCTGGGCGCTGATTGTCGGCACCCTGGCTGGCAGTTTTGGTGGTGTATGAGCCGTTTTACTGAGGAGTCTGCCCGATGACGCCGGAAGTAGCCGTCGATCTGTTCCGCGAGGCCCTGTGGCTGACCACTGTGCTGGTCGCGATTCTTGTAGTGCCGAGCCTGTTGTGCGGTCTGCTGGTGGCGATGTTTCAGGCGGCCACACAGATCAACGAACAGACCCTGAGCTTCCTGCCGCGGCTGCTGGTGATGCTCATCACCCTTATCGCCATCGGCCCGTGGCTGTTGAAAATATTCATGGAATACATGCTGTCGTTGTACACCAGTATTCCGACCCTGATCGGCTAGCGCCGCATGCAGCCGATGCTTGCGCTGACCGATACCCAGATCAGTACCTGGGTAGCCAGCTTCATGCTGCCGCTGTTTCGCATCATCGCGTTGCTGATGACCATGCCGATCATCGGCACCACGCTGGTCCCGCGTCGCGTGCGCATGTACCTCGCCGTGGCGATCACGGTGGTGGTCGCGCCTGCGCTTCCCGCCATGCCGCCCGTGCAGGCGCTCGACCTGAGCGCGCTGTTGCTGATCGGTGAGCAGATCATCATCGGCGCCGGGATGGGCCTTTCGCTGCAGCTGTTTTTCCATATCTTTGTCGTCGCGGGGCAGATTATCTCGACGCAGATGGGGATGGGCTTTGCGTCGATGGTCGACCCTACCAACGGCGTTTCCTCCGCCACCATCGGTCAGTTCTTCACGATGCTGGTCACCCTGTTGTTTCTGGCCATGAATGGTCATCTGGTGGTGCTGGAAATTCTCGTCGAGAGCTTTACCACGATGCCGGTTGGCAGTGGTTTGCTGGTGAACAATTTCTGGGAGCTGGCCAACGGGCTGGGCTGGGTGCTGAGCTCCGGTCTGCGACTGGTATTGCCTGCGATCACCGCGCTGCTGATCATCAACATCGCCTTTGGCGTCATGACTCGCGCCGCACCGCAACTCAACATCTTCTCCATCGGCTTCCCGCTTACGCTGGTGTTGGGCATGGTCATTCTATGGATGACCATGGGCGACATTCTCAATCAGTATCAACCGATCGCTACGCAGGGATTGCAGGCGTTGCGCGACATGGTGAGGGCTCGTTGAATGGCAGAAAACGAGAATGGCCAGGACAAGACAGAAGACCCCACGGAAAAAAAGGTCAAGGACGCACGGGCTGACGGCCAGATCGCGCGCTCCAAGGAGCTGACTACGTTGGTGGTGATGCTGATGGGGGCGGGCGGGTTACTGATGTTTGGCTCTGATATCGCCCTGATGATGTCCGAGCTGATGCGTGACAATTTCACGATATCCCGTGAAACCCTGATGGATCAGTCCTACATGGGTAAGGCGCTGCTCAGTTCCGGTATGCACGCGCTGATAGTGGTCCTGCCGTTCCTGATCGCCATGCTGGTTGCCGCACTGGTGGGGCCGATCATGCTCGGTGGCTGGCTGTTCGCAACCAAATCGTTGATGCCCAAGTTCAGCCGCATGAACCCGGCAGCAGGGCTCAAACGCATGTTCTCGCCGCATGCGCTGGTTGAGTTGCTCAAGTCCTTCGGAAAATTCCTGATCATTCTGGCAGTGGCGCTGGTGGTTCTGAACAATGAGCGCAAGGACCTGGTCGCGATTGCTCACGAGCCGCTCGAACAGGCCATGATCCACAGCCTGATGGTGGTGGGCTGGAGCAGCTTCTGGATGGCGTGTGGCCTGATATTCATCGCGGCGGCGGATGTGCCGTTCGTGTTGTATGAAGCGCACAAGAAGCTGCTGATGACCAAGCAGGAAGTGCGCGACGAGCACAAGAACAGCGAGGGCAGCCCGGAGATCAAGCAGCGCATTCGCCAGTTGCAGCGTGAAATGTCCCAGCGGCGCATGATGGCCTCGGTTCCCGAGGCCGACGTGATCATCACCAACCCGACCCACTTCGCCGTTGCCCTCAAATACGATCCCGAGCAAGGCGGGGCGCCGATGCTGCTGGCCAAGGGCACTGATCTGGTCGCGCTGAAAATTCGCGAAATCGGCGCGCATAACGAAATCCTGATTCTGGAGTCCGCAGCACTGGCGCGCTCTATCTACTACAGTACCGAGCTTGATCAGGAAATCCCCGCCGGCCTGTATCTGGCAGTTGCCCAGGTGCTGGCCTACGTCTACCAGATCCGCCAGTTCCGCGCCGGTCAGGGCAAGCGCCCCGACCCTCTGGGCGACATCAAGATCCCTCCCGACCTGCAGCGCGATGCGTAGCCCGCTCCTGGATGTGTGGTGCGGCGCAGATTTGTGACGCAGAGCATCACCTACGGCATGCCCACGCTGGAGCGTGAGGAACCAGATGTTCCTGAAGACACCTATCGTGCCCATGCTCCGCGTGGGCGCGCCGTTCCGGACGCTCCGCGTCCGCTTTTGCTCAGGTAAACGAGCAGATTTCTGACTGTGCTCAGCACACCGGTTTTACGTTACCTCCGTCTCTAAAGCCTTGCCGCCACTGGCTTTGTAAAAGTTGGACAGCTTTTTGCAACAGGGTCGTTACAGGTCGCCATCGGCGTCAATGTTTTGATCTAGTGCGCAGGTAACGAATCAGTGGATCGCTCTCAATTACTCAGTAGCGCACGCAGCAATATCACCGGCCTCGGCCGTGGTCAGTTGGGCGTTCCGTTGTTGTTGCTGGTCATGATGGCAATGATGATGTTGCCTATGCCGCCGTTCCTGCTGGACGTGTTCTTCACGTTCAACATCGCACTGTCCATCGTCGTGCTGCTGGTGTGCGTGTACGCCCTGCGGCCGCTGGACTTCTCGGTATTTCCGACCATTCTGCTGGTAGCCACGTTGCTGCGTCTGGCGCTGAACGTCGCTTCCACGCGGGTGGTCATGCTTCACGGTCAGGACGGCCACGCCGCTGCAGGCAAGGTGATTCAGGCCTTCGGTGAAGTGGTGATCGGTGGTAACTACGTTGTCGGTATCGTGGTGTTCGCGATTCTGATGATCATCAACTTCGTGGTAATCACCAAGGGTGCCGGCCGTATTTCCGAGGTGAGCGCGCGCTTCACCCTCGACGCAATGCCCGGCAAACAGATGGCAATCGACGCCGACCTCAACGCCGGCCTCATCGATCAGCCGGAAGCCAAGCGCCGCCGTGCCGAAGTCGCCCAGGAAGCCGAGTTCTACGGTTCCATGGACGGTGCCAGTAAATTCGTGCGCGGCGATGCGATTGCCGGTCTGCTGATTCTGTTCATCAACCTGATTGGCGGCATGCTGGTCGGTATCCTGCAACACAACATGACTTTCGCCGACGCAGGCCGCGTTTACACCCTGCTGACCATTGGTGACGGTTTGGTGGCGCAATTGCCATCACTGCTGTTGTCCACCGCCGCAGCGATCATGGTGACCCGTGCTTCCGGTTCGGAAGAGATGGGCAAACTGATCAATCGTCAAATGTTCGCTTCGCCCAAGGCGCTGGCGGTTTCGGCCGCGATCATGATCGTGATGGGACTGGTGCCGGGCATGCCGCACTTCTCCTTCATCAGCCTCGGCCTGGTGGCTGCAGGCGGCGCTTATATGCTCTGGAAGAAAGAAAACCAGGTGAAAGTCCAGGCGCTGGCCGAAGTGCAGCGTCAACAGGACCTGCTGCCTTCGCCGACCCGCGCTCAGGACTCCAAGGAGTTGGGTTGGGATGACGTGACGCCCATCGATATCATCGGCCTGGAAGTGGGTTATCGCCTGATTCCGCTGGTGGATCGCAATCAGGGAGGGCAGTTGCTGGCGCGTATCAAGGGTGTGCGCAAGAAGCTCTCGCAAGAACTCGGCTTCCTGATGCCCACTGTGCACATTCGCGACAACCTCGATCTGGCACCCAGCGCCTACCGTCTGACGCTGATGGGCGTGATTCTGGCCGAGGCCGAGATCTACCCGGATCGCGAACTGGCGATCAACCCCGGTCAGGTGTTCGGTACCCTGAATGGCATCACCGCCAGAGACCCGGCGTTTGGTCTGGAAGCCGTATGGATCGAAATCAGCCAGCGCAGTCAGGCGCAGTCGCTGGGTTACACCGTGGTCGATGCCAGTACCGTAGTGGCAACCCACTTGAACCAGATTCTCTACAAGCATTCGCATGAGCTGATTGGTCATGAGGAAGTCCAGCAATTGATGCAATTGCTGGCCAAAAGCTCGCCCAAGCTGGCTGAAGAGCTGGTACCTGGCGTGCTGTCGCTGTCCTCTCTGCTCAACGTGCTGCAGGCGCTGCTGGCTGAGCACGTACCTGTGCGGGATATTCGCAGCATTGCAGAGGCTATCGCCAACAACGTCGGGAAGAGTCAAGATACCGCCGCTTTGGTGGCCGCAGTGCGAGTGGGTCTGAGCCGCGCAATCGTCCAAAGCATTGTAGGCGTTGAGCCGGAGCTGCCTGTTATCACTCTGGAGCCAAGGTTGGAACAGATATTGCTCAATAGTTTGCAGAAGGCTGGTCAGGGTCAGGAAGAAGGCGTTCTTCTTGAGCCAAGCATGGCTGAGAAGCTCCAGCGTTCGTTGATTGAGGCCGCCCAGCGTCAGGAGATGCAAGGGATGCCGGTAATTCTTCTGGTAGCAGGGCCTGTCCGGGCCATGCTGTCACGATTTGGACGATTGGCTGTACCGAACATGCATGTTCTGGCGTATCAGGAAATTCCGGACAACAAGCAAGTAACCATCGTAGCGACTGTCGGGCCGAACGGCTGAGGTAGTGAGTCATGCAAGTTAAGCGATTTTTCGCCGCCGATATGCGTCAAGCCATGAAGCTGGTTCGTGATGAGCTGGGCGCGGAAGCGGCCATCATCGGTAACCGGCGCATTGCTGGTGGCGTAGAGCTGACTGCTGCTCTGGATTACAAGCTGTCCGCCCTGGCACCGCGTGTGCCGAACATGGAACTGGAAGACGAGCTGCGCAAGACCCAGTCGCGCATCGTCTCCGCCCAGGCCGAATTGAACAATCGCAGCGACAGCGACGCATCGATCAACCTGCAGCTGTTTTCCGGCAAGCCGGTCAACCCTGCCGATACGCACATCGAACCGACACTCGAAGAGCCGCCGCGTCCATTTGCTTACGCACCGCCGCAGGCCGCCGAGCCTGCCGTTGGCCAGCGCGCCTATGACTCGATGCGCTCCGAATTGAATGGCCTGCGTGAGCTGCTGGAAGTCCAGCTCGGCTCGCTGGCGTGGAACCAGTTGCAGGGCACTCGTCCGCAGCAGGCCAACCTGTGGCGTCGTCTGCAGCGTGTCGGCCTGTCCGGCCCGCTGTCACGCGACTTGTTGTCGATGATTCCGGAGATTGACGAGCCTCGTCAGGCCTGGCGCATGCTGCTGGCGCACTTGGCACGCATGATCGCCGTACCGGAAGTCGAGCCGCTGGAAGAGGGCGGTGTGATTGCGATGGTCGGTCCTGCCGGCATGGGCAAGACCACCACCCTGGCCAAACTGGCAGCACGTTACGTGTTGAAGTACGGTCCGCAGAATATCGCACTGGTCAGCATGGACAGTTTCCGTATCGGCGCGCAGGAGCAGCTCAAGACCCTTGGGCGCATCCTCAACGTGCCGGTCACCCATGTCGATCCCGGCCAGTCTCTGGTTCAGGCGCTGGAACCGCTGCTGCGCAAGCGCGTGGTGCTGATTGATACCGCCGGGCTGCAGGCCAGTGATCCTGCGCTGCGCATGCAGCTGGAAAGCCTCGCCGGTCGCGGCATCAAGTCGCGCAACTATCTGGTACTGGCAACCACCAGCCAGAAGCAGGTGCTGACGGCCGCGTATCACAGTTACAAACGTTGTGGCCTGGCCGGATGCATTCTGACCAAGCTTGATGAAACTGCCAGCCTCGGTGAAGTCCTGAGCCTGGCGATCAGTCACGAACTACCTGTGGCCTACCTCACGGACGGACCACGCATTCCTGATGACCTGCATACTCCGCGTCGTCATCAGTTGGTAAGCCGCGCTGTGAGTGTGCAGATGCAGGACGAGCCTAGCGAAGAAGTAATGGCTGATATGTTTGCTGACCTCTATCACACCCCTGGCAAGAGAGTGGGTTAAGTGATGGATATTATTGGAATGTCCCTGCGTCAACGGTCTGCCATGCAGTGTTCATTTGCGCATGTGCAGCCCTCGATGTGGTTTCGGTCTACGCAAGACAAGGTAAAGAAATAACATGGGCAGCATGCATCCCGTACAGGTTATCGCTGTGACCGGTGGCAAAGGTGGCGTCGGTAAGACTAACGTGTCAGTGAACCTTTCACTGGCCCTCGCCGAGCTTGGCCGTCGCGTCATGCTGCTGGACGCCGATCTGGGTCTGGCCAATGTCGACGTGCTGCTTGGGCTGACGCCCAAACGCACACTTGCCGATGTCATCGAGGGGCGTTGTGAGTTGCGCGACGTGCTACTGCAGGGGCCGGGCGGGGTTCGAATCGTCCCCGCTGCTTCCGGCACCCAGAGCATGGTGCATCTTTCGCCCGCCCAGCATGCCGGCCTGATCCAGGCGTTCAGCGAGATTGGCGACAACCTCGATGTGCTGGTGATCGATACGGCCGCCGGTATCGGCGAGTCGGTGGTCAGCTTCGTGCGCGCCGCTCAGGAAGTGCTGCTGGTAGTGTGCGACGAGCCCACGTCGATCACCGATGCCTACGCCCTGATCAAACTGCTCAATCGCGACTACGGCATGAACCGCTTCCGGGTGCTGGCCAACATGGCACAGAGCCCGCAGGAAGGGCGCAACCTGTTCGCCAAACTGACCAAAGTGACGGATCGTTTTCTCGATGTTGCGCTGCAGTATGTAGGTGCCGTGCCGTACGACGAATGCGTACGCAAGGCGGTACAGAAACAGCGCGCCGTTTACGAAGCATTCCCGCGTTCCAAATGTGCACTGGCCTTCAAGGCCATTGCCCAGAAGGTTGATACCTGGCCGTTGCCAGCCAACCCGCGGGGTCATCTCGAGTTCTTCGTTGAGCGACTCGTTCACCAGACCAGTGCAGGGCCTGTGCAATGACTGCGAGCGGCTACCAGATGTACAGCAAGGCGTCCCGTAATTCGCAATACGAGTTGATCGAGCGCTATGCGCCTTTGGTCAAGCGTATCGCTTATCATCTGCTGGCGCGCCTGCCGGCCAGCGTACAGGTCGAGGATCTGATCCAGGCCGGTATGATCGGCCTGCTTGAAGTCTCCACCAAGTATGATTCCACCAAGGGTGCGAGTTTCGAGACCTATGCCGGTATTCGCATCCGTGGTGCGATGCTCGATGAAGTGCGCAAGGGTGACTGGGCGCCACGCTCGGTACACCGTAATACGCGCATGGTCAGTGACGCAATTCGGGCAATTGAAGCTAAAACCGGCCGTGACGCTAAAGATCACGAGGTTGCGGCCGAACTCCAGTTGAGTCTCGATGATTACTACGGGATTTTGAATGACACCTTGGGCAGCCGCCTCTTCAGTTTCGACGACCTGCTGCAGGACGGCGATCATGAAGGGCTGCACGAGGATGGCGCAAGCGGTTCGCTTGAGCCGTCGCGCGACCTGGAAGACGAGCGCTTCCAGGCTGCGTTGGCCGATGCAATTGCCAATCTGCCAGAGCGCGAGCGTCTGGTGTTGGCGCTGTACTACGACGAAGAGCTGAACCTCAAGGAAATCGGAGAGGTTCTTGGGGTCAGCGAATCTCGGGTCAGTCAGTTACACAGCCAGTGCGCAGCTCGTTTGCGAGGGCGTTTGGGGGAGTGGCGAGCGCGTTGACAGGCAAGGTGCGGTCTATGGCCGCGCGTTGACTGCAAGCCGGCTGTGCAGAGCGTTACGTGGTAACAGGATGGACCCGTCGGAAGCCTGTCAGGCATTGCCTTGATGGGCTTGTTTCTCAGGTCCTTGCCTGTTGTTGTGCCAAGCCCGTCGTCGTTTCGTACAGCCGGGGGTGTGCTGTGCCAGTATTGAGTGAACAGCGTGTTCAGGTGCTGAACGCGTTAAAGACTGCTTGGAGGTCGAATTGGACAAGAACATGAAAATCCTCATCGTTGA
Organism: Pseudomonas congelans; assembly: GCF_900103225.1. GTDB lineage: Bacteria > Pseudomonadota > Gammaproteobacteria > Pseudomonadales > Pseudomonadaceae > Aquipseudomonas > Aquipseudomonas congelans. The sequence goes on from NZ_FNJH01000003.1 coordinate 499,773, forward strand.
TGACTTCTCAACGATGCGGCGGATCATCAAGAACCTTTTGCGTGATCTGGGGTTTACCAACACATCGGAAGCGGATGATGGTCTGACCGCATTGCCGATGCTGCAGAGCGGTGCCTTTGACTTTCTGGTGACGGATTGGAACATGCCTGGCATGTCCGGTATCGATCTGCTGCGCGAAGTCCGCAAGGACGAACGCCTCAAGAGCCTTCCCGTGCTGATGGTCACTGCCGAAGCCAAGCGTGAGCAGATCATTGAAGCTGCCCAGGCCGGGGTGAACGGTTATGTAGTCAAGCCATTCACCGCCCAAGCCCTGAAAGACAAGATCGACAAGATCTTTGAACGCGTCAATAGCTGATGCAAGCCGCGAGGGCGCTATGGATAACAATGATTCGATGGCCGACTTTGAGTCGACCTTAAAGAGACACGCGCAGGAACTTGTCACCAGCCTTGAAAAAGGTCGTTTCGGCGACGCTGTGCAACTGATCCACGAACTCAACCAGACACGCGACCGCGGCCTTTATCAGGAAGTGGGCAAGCTGACTCGTGAGCTGCACAGTGCAATCGTGAACTTTCACATTGATCCGCACATGCCTCAGGCCGAGGAGGTGTCGCAGATCACGGATGCTACCGAACGTCTGTCGTATGTGGTGAGGCTGACCGAGAATGCGGCCAACCGCACCATGGACCTGGTGGAGGAAAGCACGCCGGTCATGAACGGCCTGAGTTCCGACGCCAAGGCGTTGAGCGACGACTGGGGACGTTTCATGCGCCGCGAAATCGGTGCCGAAGAGTTCCGCGAGCTGGCCAAGCGGGTCGATGGTTTTTTGACGCGTACCGAAAAGGAGACCCATCAGGTTTCCGCACATCTCAACGACATTCTGCTCGCCCAGGATTACCAGGACCTTACCGGTCAGGTCATCAAGCGCGTGACACAACTGGTCACCGAGGTCGAGAGCAATCTGCTCAAACTGGTGCTCATGGCCAGCCATGTCGATCGCTTCGCAGGCATCGAACATGACGAAGAATCCATCCTCGCTGAAAAAGATCCTAAAAAACATCTCGCTCAGGGTGAAGGTCCGCAGATTCATGCCGATAAACGTGAAGACGTCGTATCCGGACAGGATGATGTAGACGATCTGCTATCGAGCCTCGGCTTCTAAGGTCTGTTGACGGTTAATTTTAGGGAGCACCCCATGAGCTTCGGCGCCGATGAAGAAATCCTTCAGGATTTTCTGGTAGAGGCCGGCGAAATTCTGGAGCAGTTGTCAGAGCAATTGGTCGAGCTGGAAAGCCGACCGGATGATGCTGATCTGCTCAATGCAATTTTTCGCGGTTTTCACACTGTAAAAGGGGGCGCCGGCTTCCTCCAGCTCCATGAGCTGGTGGAGTGCTGCCACATCGCCGAAAACGTGTTCGACATCCTGCGCAAGGGTGAGCGTCGCGTTGATTCCGAACTGATGGACGTGGTCCTTGAAGCATTGGACACCGTCAACAGCATGTTCGGTCAAGTACGTGAACGGACTGACGTGACTCCGGCGACGCCAGAACTGCTGGCCGCGCTGGCGCGTCTGGCCGAGCCACAATCCGCCGACGAGGTCGCGGCTCCCGAGCCAGAGCCCGAGCCAGAGCCCGAGCCGGTGGTTGAAGTCCAGGCTACTGCGGTTGCAGTGCCAGCGGCCGGCGACGAGATTACCGATGATGAGTTCGAGCAACTGCTCGACTCGCTGCACGGCTCAAGTCCGGTGTCTGCCGCGCCAGCACCAGCGTCGGCACCAGCGGCCGCGCCGGCCGGTGATGAAATCACCGACCAGGAATTTGAATCCCTGCTTGATCAGTTGCATGGCAAGGGCAAGTTTGCGGCCGACGCTGCAACTGCTCCGGCCCCTGCACCTGTAGCGCAGGGCAGTGCAGCGCCTGCCGGTGACGAGATCACCGACGACGAATTCGAAGCGTTGCTCGATCAACTGCACGGCAAAGGCTCGTTTGATGCCGCAGTAGCTGCGCCTGTCGCTGCTGCCCCCGTAGCTGTTGCTGCCAAGGCGACCAGTGCTGCTGCTGCATCGGACGAAATCACCGATCACGAATTCGAAAGCCTGCTCGACGAGTTGCACGGCAAGGGCAAGTTCGAGCCTGAGGCGATTGTTGCCAAGGCGCCTGCTCCGGCGGCCGCAGCGGCTGCACCGGCACCTCCTGTTGCCAAGCCTGCTCCGGCGCCTGCTGCGAAAGCCGAACCGGCCAAACCCGCTGCGGCTCCAGCCCCGGCGCGCGCTCCTGTACCCAGCGGTGAAAAGCCGGTGGCGACAGAAGCCGAAACCACGGTTCGTGTCGATACCGCCCGACTGGACGAGATCATGAACATGGTCGGCGAGCTGGTGCTGGTACGTAACCGCCTGGTGCGGTTGGGTCTCAACAGCGGCGATGAAGCCATGTCCAAGGCCGTTTCCAACCTGGATGTGGTGACTGCCGATCTGCAGACTGCGGTGATGAAAACCCGCATGCAGCCGATCAAGAAAGTCTTCGGTCGCTTCCCGCGTCTGGTTCGTGACCTGGCTCGCCAGCTCAAGAAAGAGATCAACCTGGAGCTGGTCGGTGAAGAAACCGATCTCGACAAGAACCTTGTAGAGGCGCTTGCCGATCCGCTGGTCCACTTGGTGCGTAACGCGGTCGACCACGGTATCGAAACGCCGGAAGAGCGCGAAGCCACGGGCAAGTCCCGCGGCGGTCGGGTGATCCTCTCGGCAGAGCAGGAAGGCGACCATATCCTGCTGTCGATTTCCGATGACGGCAAGGGCATGGACCCTAATGTACTGCGCTCCATTGCTGTGAAACGCGGCGTCATGGACAAGGATGCAGCCGATCGGTTGAGTGACACCGATTGCTATAACCTGATCTTCGCGCCGGGCTTCTCGACCAAGACCGAGATTTCCGATGTGTCGGGTCGCGGTGTGGGCATGGACGTGGTCAAGACCAAGATCTCCCAGCTCAACGGCTCGATCAACATCTACTCGACCAAGGGCCAGGGTTCGAAGATCGTCATCAAGGTGCCGTTGACCCTGGCGATCATGCCGACCCTGATGGTGATGCTGGGCAACCAGGCCTTCGCTTTCCCGCTGGTCAACGTCAACGAAATCTTCCACCTGAACCTGTCGACTACCAACGTGGTTGACGGCCAGGAAGTGGTGATCGTACGTGACAAGGCCTTGCCGCTGTTCTACCTCAAGCGCTGGCTGGTCAGTTCGGCGGCTCACGAGGAGCAGCGCGAAGGGCACGTGGTGATTCTCACGGTCGGCACCCAGCGCATCGGCTTTGTCGTCGATCAACTGGTCGGTCAGGAAGAAGTGGTCATCAAACCGCTGGGCAAGATGCTGCAAGGTACGCCGGGCATGTCGGGCGCCACCATCACCGGTGACGGTCGCATCGCCTTGATTCTCGATGTACCCAGCATGCTCAAGCGTTACGCCGCACGGCGTATCTGAACCCGGGGTTGCGGGCAGCCTGGCTGCCTGCGGCACCTATTGGAGTGTTTATGGCAGTCAAGGTCCTGGTGGTGGATGATTCCGGTTTTTTCCGCCGCCGCGTTACGGAAATTCTTTCTTCGGACCCCAACATTGTAGTTGTCGGCACCGCCACCAACGGCAAGGAAGCGATTGAGCAGGCGCTGGCGCTCAAGCCGGATGTCATCACCATGGACTACGAAATGCCGATGATGGATGGCATTACGGCAGTTCGCCATATCATGCAGCGTATCCCCACCCCGGTATTGATGTTCTCGTCGCTGACGCATGAAGGTGCGCGTGTGACGCTGGATGCTCTTGACGCCGGTGCGGTGGATTTCCTGCCCAAGAATTTCGAAGATATCTCGCGCAACCCGCAGAAGGTCAAGCAACTGCTGTGCGAGAAAATCAACAGTATTTCACGCAGCAACCGTCGTTCCAGCGGGTTCGGTTCAGCCAGCGCGGCTCCGGCGGCACCGGCTGCGTCGACGTTGTCCAGCCGCGCATCGGCGCCAGCCCCTGCACCTGCCAGGGCGGCGCCGTCACGCACTGCGACCCCTGCTGCGGCTGCGGCAGCTCCGGCCCATCATGCGGCGCACCCGACAACTTCCGGCACAGCCAAGCGCAAGGCCTACAAGCTGGTGGCCATTGGCACCTCGACAGGCGGCCCGGTCGCGCTGCAACGCGTACTGACCCAACTGCCAGCCAATTTCCCGGCACCTCTGGTGCTGATTCAGCACATGCCTGCGGCGTTTACCAAGGCATTTGCCGAGCGTCTCGACAAACTGTGCAAGATCAGCGTCAAGGAAGCCGAAGACGGCGACGTGCTGCGTCCCGGCCTCGCGCTGCTGGCACCGGGTGGCAAGCAGATGATGGTTGACGGACGCGGTACGGTGAAGATTCTGCCGGGCGACGAGCGTCTCAATTACAAGCCCTGCGTCGACATCACCTTCGGCTCTGCCGCCAAGTCCTATGGCGACAAAGTGCTTTCGGTGGTCTTGACCGGTATGGGGGCCGACGGCCGCGAGGGCGCACGGCTGCTCAAGCAGGCCGGCAGTACCGTGTGGGCGCAGGATGAAGCGAGCTGCGTGATTTATGGCATGCCGATGGCCATCGTCAAGGCTGAACTCGCGGATGCGATCTACAGTCTCGACGACATCGGTCGGCACCTGGTAGAGGCCTGTCTCTGATGGATGTACTGAGCCTTATCGGTCTGATTCTGGCGTTTGTCGCGATCATTGGTGGCAATTTCCTCGAAGGCGGACACCTCGGTGCCTTGCTCAATGGTCCGGCGGCGCTGATCGTGGTGGGCGGTACACTCGGCGCTTCGCTGTTGCAGTCGCCGATGAACGCGTTCATGCGCGCCATGAAGATCATCCACTGGATCATTTTTCCGCCACGTATCGATCTGCCCGGCGGTGTCGACCGGGTCATCGGCTGGAGCATGACCGCCCGCAAAGAAGGCTTGCTGGGTCTGGAAACCGTAGCCGATTCCGAACCCGACGGTTATGCCCGCAAGGGCTTGCAGCTGTTGGTCGACGGTGCCGAGCCGGCAGCGATTCGCAGCATTCTTGAAGTCGATTTCATCACTCAGGAAACCCGCGATATCCAGGCTGCGAAAGTATTCGAAAGCATGGGCGGCTACGCGCCGACCGTGGGTATCATCGGCGCCGTCATGGGCCTGATTCATGTCATGGGCAACCTGGCTGACCCCAGTCAACTGGGCAGTGGTATCGCGGTGGCCTTTGTCGCCACGATCTATGGCGTGGCCATGGCCAACCTGATCCTCCTGCCCGTGGCGAACAAGCTCAAGGCCATTGCCCACCGTCAGGCGCGCTATCGCGAGATGTTGCTTGAAGGTCTTTTGTCCATCGCCGAGGGTGAAAACCCGCGCTCCATCGAGCTCAAGCTGCAAGGCTTCATGGAGTAACAGCGTATGGCTCGCCGTCGTCAGGTCGAAGAACACGAAAATCACGAACGCTGGCTGGTGTCGTATGCCGACTTCATTACTTTGCTGTTCGCGTTTTTCGTGGTGATGTACTCGATTTCCTCGGTCAACGAAGGCAAGTACAAGATCCTGTCCCAGGCACTGGTCGGCGTGTTCAACGACACCGAGCGCACCATGAAGCCGATTCCCATCGGTGAGCAGCGCCCGGTCTCGATCAAGCCCGCCGAGCCGCTGGTCAAGGAAAGCGAGCAGACTGACGCCGGCATAGGTCAGGCTTCCGATGACCCGTTGCAGACCATTGCCCAGGACGTGCGTGACGCGTTCGGTGACCTGATCAAGTCTGACCAGATGACTGTGCGCGGCAACGAACTGTGGATCGAGATCGAACTCAACTCCAGCATGCTTTTCGGCAGCGGCGATGCGATGCCCAGTGACAAGGCCTTCACCATCATCGAAAAGGTCGCCGGGATCGTCAAACGCTTCGACAACCCGATCCATGTCGAGGGCTTTACCGATGACCAGCCGATCAGCACTGCACAGTTTCCGACCAACTGGGAGCTGTCTTCGGCGCGTTCTGCCAGCATTGTGCGCATGCTGGCCATGGACGGTGTCAATCCGGCGCGACTCGCTTCGGTGGGTTACGGTGAGTTTCAGCCGATCGCTCCCAATACCAGCACTGCCGGACGCGCCAAGAACCGCCGTGTCGTGCTGGTTATCTCGCGCAATCTGGATGTTCGCCGCAGTCTGACCAGCGCCGGATCGGCCAATGTGCAGCCGGATGCTGCATTGAGGCGTGCTGGCACACAAACTGCACCGGTGCCAGCAAAGCCGCCGGTACGCGCGAACGCCGTCAATTCTCCGTCACCCGCCCCCTAAACATCGTATCGGTATGGTCGTCGCTGTACGGAAGGAAAAACATCAATGAGAGTCTGGGCAGTAGCCAACCAGAAAGGTGGAGTCGGAAAGACCACCACGACCATTGCCCTGGCCGGTTTGCTGGCCGATTCAGGCAAGCGCGTGGTCGTGGTCGATCTTGACCCTCACGGCTCCATGACCAGTTATTTCGGGCATAACCCGGACGAGCTGGAACACAGCGCTTTCGATCTGTTCCTGCACAAAGGCGCGGTGCCGGACGGTCTTCCCGGCCAGTTGCTGCTGCCTACCAGCGATAAACGTATCTCGCTGATACCGTCCAGCACTGCACTCGCCACACTGGAACGCCAATCACCCGGGCAGAGTGGTCTGGGCCTGGTCATTGCAAAAAGTCTGGCTCAGTTGTGGCAGGATTTTGACTATGCGTTGATCGACAGTCCGCCGCTGCTGGGCGTTCTCATGGTCAATGCACTGGCTGCGAGCCAGCAGCTGGCGATTCCGGTGCAGACCGAGTTTCTCGCTGTAAAAGGTCTGGAGCGCATGGTCAATACGCTGACCATGATCAATCGTTCGCGCAAGGTGCCGCTGCCTTACACCATCGTGCCGACATTGTTCGACCGGCGTACCCAGGCCTCTATGGGCACCTTGAAACTGTTGCGCGACAGCTTCCCCGAGCATGTCTGGCAAGCCTATGTGCCGGTCGACACACGACTGCGCGATGCCAGCCGTCTGGGGCTTACGCCGTCGCAGAACGACAGCAAGAGTCGCGGTGTGATCGCTTACCGGGCATTGCTCAAGCATATGCTCGCCGAGCAGCTCAATGCGCAGGTGGCCTGACGTGAACGTCGACTCTTTCTACATTGTTTGCTCAAGTGATGCCTCAATGCGGCCGATAACTCTATCAGGCTGCACATGCTCCATTTTTTGTTGGGCCCCGGTATGAACCGCCCTGTAGAAGTAGCAACACGACCCAAACTGGCTTTGCAGTCCTACCTGGATGCATTGCTGTACGACGCGACTGAAGTGCTTGAAGAGCCCGGCAGCAGCATCGATGAATTTCAGGCGGCTGTGCTCGAAGAGCAGGCCTTTGATGCGCGGATGCAGGCGCAGATCAAGCCGCTGGCAGTCGCGGTTGCCGCACCGGCTCCGGTGGCTGTCGAGGTAAAGGTCGCAGCGCCTGCGCCAGTGGTTGAAGTCGCTCCGGTGATCGTTGCCGAAGCGGTGCAGGTTGAAGTGGCTCAGGTCGAAGAGGCAGTGCCAACCGTTGCGCTGGTAGAACCGGTCGCCGAGTTGAGCACGCTGGCAGCTCAACGCACGCCGACACCGCCGCCGACCAGCGATGGTCGTCCGGCATGGGCTGCCGAGCCGTTCGAATGTCTGTTGTTCGATGTGGCCGGTCTGACGCTGGCGGTGCCGCTGGTGTGCCTGGGGTCGATTTATCCGCTGGCAGGGCAGGAGCTGACGCCGCTGTTCGGTCAGCCGGACTGGTTTCTCGGGATCCTGCCCTGTCAGGCAGGCAACCTGAAAGTGTTGGATACCGCGCGCTGGATCATGCCTGATCGCTACCGCGACGATTTTCGCCAGGGATTGCAGTACGTGATTTCGGTGCAGGGATACGAGTGGGGGCTGGCGGTGCATCAGGTCAGCCGTTCGTTGCGTCTTGATCCGAACGAGATCAAATGGCGCGCGCAGCGAGGTCATCGTCCATGGCTGGCGGGTACGGTCATCGAGCATATGTGCGCGTTGCTGGATGTTGCAGAGTTGGCCGAGCTGATAGCCAGTGGTGCGGTCAAGCAGTTGAACAAGTCGAAATAATCATGGGTCGATGCCAGTGGCGTCACCTGCAAAGAACACACGTGAGGGGTTGGGGTTATGAATAAGTCGTCTGCACAAGGTTCCGAAGATCCTATTCTGCAATGGGTTACGTTCCGCCTGGACAACGAGTCCTACGGCATCAACGTAATGCAGGTGCAGGAAGTGCTGCGCTACACTGAAATCGCCCCGGTGCCGGGTGCGCCAAGCTACGTACTGGGCATCATCAACCTGCGCGGTAACGTCGTGACCGTGATCGATACCCGTCAGCGTTTCGGCCTGGACCCGGTTGAAGTCAGCGACAACACGCGTATCGTGATCATCGAAGCCGACAAGCAAGTCGTCGGTATCCTGGTCGACAGCGTGGCTGAAGTGGTTTACTTGCGTCAGTCAGAAGTTGAAACTGCGCCTAACGTCGGTAACGACGAGTCGGCCAAGTTCATTCAGGGCGTTTGCAACAAGAACGGCGAACTGTTGATTCTGGTTGAACTGGACAAAATGATGTCCGAAGAAGAGTGGTCCGAGCTGGAGAACATCTGATTGATCTTTGAGGTAGCTGTCGTCTTCCTGGGCATTCTCTGGGTAGTCACCCTGTTTATGTTCCTGGCCCATACCAGGCGTCAGCGCAAGCTCGACGCCGAGCGTGATGAGGCGGCTGCCTTGCGGGATCAGCGGATCAAGGAGTTGGCCAGACGCCTGGACAACTACCAGAACGGTACGGTGCGCATGGGCGAAGCGTTGCATGAGCTGCGTGCCGTTGTTGCGCCGTTGCCGGACAAGCTCACCGCGCTGGAGCAGCGCGATCCCTCCACGCTGTCCTTCGCCCAGGCCGCACGTCTGGTCGGCATGGGTGCCAGCATCGATGAGCTGACCCAGTCCTGCGGCCTGACCCAGGCCGAAGCTCAGTTGATGACCAAACTGCACGGTAATACAGCGAGCTAGTTTCTCGTTCGGGATGGCTATCGTTCCCATGCTCCGCGTGGGAATGCAGTTCGTGACGCTCTGCGTCACACAGCGGTTTTGCGATTTCAGGTTGATTGAGGTTCGACTCAAGTGACCTTTTCGCCCCTCGGCGACCTACTTTGATGGGGCCAAAGTAGGCAAACCCCCTCGCTCCGTTTCCGGCCCGACTTCGTCGGGTTCCTTCGCCCTGACACTGATCCGGGAGTCGCCGCAACGGGCCATCCATGGCCCGGTGCGGCTAGCCTGGCGTCCTGCCAGGCTACCCCCGGATCAGCGCCAGGACTCAGCCGTCACTTACGTCGCACTCTGCGTCGTCAGTGCCATCGCGAAAAAAACGCATTTACGATAGCCGTGAGCGCTGGACCGTTCGGAACCTGTAGCTCTCGTGCCTATGCCCTTACTGCTCGTCCAGCGCAAACTCGGTCAGGCAGAACGTCGGGATCTTCAGGTCGTTGAGACGCTTGGAGCCGCCCAGTTCCGGCAAGTCGATGATCGCAGCGGCCTCATACACTTCGGCACCCATGCGGCGGATCAGGTTGGCGGCGGCGATCAGCGTGCCCCCGGTTGCGATCAGGTCATCGAACATGATGACCGAGTCACCTTCGCACAGACTGTCGGCATGCACTTCAAGATACGCTTCGCCGTATTCGGTCTGATACGCCTCCGACAGCACATCGGCAGGCAGCTTGCCTTGTTTGCGGAACAGCACCAGCGGCTTGTTCAACTGATACGCGACCACCGAACCAATCAGAAAACCCCGTGCGTCCATAACGCCGATATGGCTGAACTCGGCATCGATGTAGCGCTGCACGAAGCTGTCAATCACCTGACGGGTGGCCTTGGGCGATTGGAAGAGGGGCGTGATATCGCGGAAGACCACGCCCGGCTTGGGAAAGTCCACGACCGGGCGTATCAGGGATTTGAAGTTCGATTGATCGAAAGTCATCAGGGGGTTCCATGGCAGTTTTGGCCGACAGTTTAAGCCGACCCGCCAAAGATCGCACGTTTCAGCTTTGCATCGATCCGCCAGCCAACGCGCACAGCTCGATGGGGGCGAGGATATGTATCTCTTTGCCTTCGGCAGAAATCAGCTGATTTTGCTGGAACCGGGTAAATACCCGGGAAACCGTTTCGACTGCCAGACCCAGGTGATTACCGATTTCGTTGCGCGACATGCTCAGGCGGAACTGATTGGCCGAAAAGCCTCTGGCGCGGAAGCGTGCAGAGAGATTGATCAGAAACGTGGCGATACGCTCATCGGCAGTCTTTTTCGACAGCAGCAGCATCATTTGCTGATCGTCACGGATCTCACGGCTCATGACGCGCATCAACTGCCGACGCAGTTGCGGCAGTTTTACGGAAAGCTCGTCCAGACGCTCGAACGGGATTTCGCAGACCGATGTGGTTTCCAGTGCCTGCGCCGAGACCGGGTAAGCCTCGGCGTCCATGCCTGACATGCCCACCAGTTCGCTGGGCAGGTGAAAGCCGGTGAGCTGTTCTTCGCCGCTGTCACTGATATTGAAGGTTTTCAGTGCCCCGGAACGCACCGCGTAGACCGACTCGAAGGTATCCCCCTGACGAAACAGAAACTCGCCCTTTTTCAGTGGCCGGCCGCGTTTGACGATCTGGTCAAGGCTGTCCATGTCTTCGGTGTTCAACGAAAGGGGCAGGCACAACGGCGCGAGACTGCAATCCTTGCAGTGAGCCTGGGTTTGAGCGCGCGACTTGACTGGCTCGGACATCACTTAATTCCTTGTGGGAAATCACACATAAGCCGTAAGGGTAACTCACCCATGCTTGTCGGGGCCAGCCTGCAAAACTGTCGGCATCATCAAGGTTGCAGGCTGCCTGCCGATAAACCTGTATTCCTTCAGCCACACCAGGATGCCTTGTCATGTCAACGACACTCCCGTTGATCAACAGCATTACGTTACGGACTGCGACTTCGCAGACCACCTACAGTTATGCCGATCCAGGCACTGCCGAGACGCCTGCAAGCGAGAAAAAGGGCGTACAGGTCAACTTGTCGGCAGAAGGCAAGGCCGCTGCGTCTTCGTCTTCCAGAAACGCTGATATCGAGCAGAGCGGCCTGCCTTCTTCCGTGCAGAAGATCCTCAAGGCGATTCGCGAACTTCAGCGCAGGATCGAGGAAACCATGGAGCAGATCCAGAAGGCGCTGAATGACCCCAGCCTGAGCCCCGAGGAGCGAAGGACCAAGGCTGCGGCGCTACAGACCGTGCTCAGCACGTTGCAGGCGCAAGTGAGCAATTCCACGGCCGATCTGTCGTCGCTCATGAACAGCCTGAACTCCAGCGACTCCGACAAAACGAAGGCGGGGATGCTGGTTCTGGCCAAAATGTAGCACTTGGCCGCGGGTCATATCACCCGGGAGAACTGCTGTCTGTTCTGCCGTGTCAGGTAGGCATCGAAGACCATGCACACTGCGCGTACCAGCAGTCGACCTGCCGGTCTGACTTCAAGGCCGGTATCGCTCAGTGTGATCAGCCCGTCGCTCGCCATGCCAAGCAGTTGCGGCCACGCTTCGCTGAAATAGTCCTTGAAATCGATGCAAAAGGCCTTTTCGATTTCGCCGAAATCCAGCGTGAAGTGGCAGATCAGTTGCTGAATGACGGCGCGCCTGATGCGGTCGTCATCGCTGCAGAGCAGCCCGCGTCGGGTTGCGGGCTGGTCGCTGTCCAGCAACCGCAGGTACTCGCTCAGGTCGCTGCTGTTCTGGCTGTACAGCTCGCCGACCTGGCTGATGGCCGAGACCCCCAGCCCGATCAGATCGCAGTGGCCGTGCGTGGTATAGCCCTGAAAGTTGCGCTGCAGGGTCAGGTCCTCCTGAGCGGTGGCCAGCTCGTCGTCGGGCAGGGCGAAATGGTCCATGCCGATGTAGCGATAACCGGCGCTGCCCAATTGTTCGACGGTGCGTTCCAGCATCAGCAGTTTGCTCGCTGCATCCGGCAGATCCGCCGCTTCGATGCGCCGCTGCGGCATGAAGCGCTCGGGCAGATGCGCGTAGTTGAATACCGACAGCCGATCAGGCTGCAGATCGATGATCTTGTCCACGGTGTGGCTGAAGGTCTGCGGATTCTGTGCGGGCAGACCGTAGATCAGGTCAATATTCACCGAACGAAATTGCAGCGTACGTGCGGCTTCGACAATCGCGCGGGTCTCTTCCAGGCTCTGCATGCGGTTGATCGCCCGCTGCACCGTCGGGTCGAGGTCCTGCACGCCCAGGCTGACCCGGTTGAAACCCAGCTCGCGCAGCAGCCCCATCGTCGACCAGTCCGCTTCGCGTGGATCGATCTCGATGCCATAGTCGCCGGAGTCGTCGTCCAGCAGGTTGAAATGCAAGCGCAACTGCGCCATCAAACGGCGCAATTCATCGTGACTGAGAAAGGTCGGTGTGCCGCCGCCCAGGTGCAGTTGCTCCACCACCTGACCGGGTGCCAGGTGGCAGGCGAGCATCTGCATCTCGTGTTCGAGTCGTTGCAGGTAGGCCTGAGCGCGTCCGCGATCCTTGGTGATGACTTTGTTGCAGGCGCAGTAGTAGCAAATGTTCGCGCAGAAGGGCAGATGCACGTAGAGCGACAACGGACGTGACGCCTTGCGGCTTTCGCGCAGCGCGTGCAGCAGATCGAAGGCGCCCACTTGGGTGTGAAACTGCACCGCCGTCGGATAGGACGTATAGCGCGGTCCGGCCACATCGTAGCGATGGATCAGGTCTGAATCCCAACGAATGGCGTCAAGCATGCGCGCGTTTCCCGGTCCGGCTGGCGATGTCGCGAGCATACGCAGGGGGGCGAGGGTCGGCGTTGATGTGGATCAAATGGCAAGAGTTGACTGCCTCAATGCCCCATCAGCCAATGTTGATGCGGGCCTGGCAAGGTCCAGACACCGAAGACCATCACCAGCAGCCCTCCTGCCATGCGCACACCACGTTTGCGCAGTAAAGCGGTGGTGCGTTCGGCAGCCAGGCCGGTGGCCAGCAGAACGGGCCAGGTGCCCAGCCCGAAGGCCAGCATCAGCAGCGCGCTGTCGAGAGGATTGCCCTGACTGGCGGCCCAGAGCAGGGCGCTGTAGACCAGCCCGCAGGGCAGCCAGCCCCACAGGGCGCCGAGCAACAAGGCGCGCGGCACACTGGACACCGGCAACAGGCGACTGGCCAAGGGTTGCAAATAGCGCCACAGGCCCCGGCCAAGACGCTCTATATAGGTAAGCCCGCTCCACCAGCCGGCCAGGTACAGCCCCATCATGATCAGCAACACGGCGGCAATGATGCGCAAGCCCGTCGCCAGCGGACTTTGCGCCACCGCCCAGCCGACCAGTCCGGAACACAGGCCGGCTGCGGTGTAGCTGAGAATGCGCCCCAGGTTGTAGGCCAGCAACAAACGAAACCGGCGGCTGCGCTGCTCCTTGGGGATGGCCAGCGTCAGGGCCCCCATCAGGCCACCACACATGCCCAGACAGTGCCCACCGCCCAGCAGCCCGAGAATGAACGCCGAGAACAGCAGCGAAGCGAGTTCAAACATCGCGTTTCTCGTCAGAGCCCGGCTGGTGGGGCTCAGGCGCGGCATGCTCCACAGGCGGCGTGTCATCGAACAATATGCTGTGTGCCGGGCCTTCCATGTCGTCGTACTGGCCGCTGTCCACCGCCCAGAAAAACACGTAGATCGCGACGCCCACCAGCAGCAGGGCGGCAGGGATCATGATGTAAAGCGCGGGCATGAAACCTCCGGGGCAGAGTGGGGGGCAAGCGCACGACGCGGCAGGCGGGTCAGCCGCAAAGCGTTGAGCACCACGGTCAGTGAACTGACCGACATGCCGATCGCCGCCCACACCGGAGTGATCCAGCCCATCGCTGCGAAGGGCAGCATGAGGCCATTGTACAGACCGGCCCAGAGCAGGTTTTCGATAATGACGCTACGCGTGCGTCGGGCCAGATTCAGGGCGTCGATCAGCACCGGCAAGCGGTTGCACAGCAGCACGGCGTCAGCGCTGGTTTTGGCGAGATCGGTGGCCGAGCCCATTGCCACACTGATGTCGGCTGCTGCCATGACCGGCACGTCGTTCACTCCGTCACCGATCATCAGCACCTTGCGCCCCTGAGCCTGAAGCTGGCGCAGCACCTCCAGCTTGTCGTCCGGGCGCATGCCGCCACGCGCTTCATCAATGCCCAGCGCCTGCGCGACACTGTCAACCATCGGCGAGCTGTCACCAGACAGCAGCAGCGTCTTCCAGCCTCGCGCCCGGCACGCGTGTAAGAGGGTGTCTGCATCCTCGCGCAGCCGGTCGTCCAGCACCAGCCATGCGAGTGGGCCCCGCGCATCGCCCAGCAACAGCCATTGGCCGGACCGCTCGGTTGGCAAGGGTGTTTCAGCGCCGCTCAGCGCACAGACGAAAGCCGCCTCGCCGATGCGCAACAGATGCCCGTCAACACGACCTTCCAACCCTAGCCCCGGTGTACTAAGCACCTCTTCGGCAGCCCTTGGCGCTCGACCGAACGCGCGGGCGATGGGGTGCTCGGAGCGGTTTTCCAGCGCCGCCGCCAGCGCCAGGCAGCGATCGGCGTCCAGCTCGCGCAGCGGGTGGATGCTACGCAGCGTCAGGCGCCCTTCGGTCAGGGTGCCGGTCTTGTCGAAGATGACCGTGTCGATCTGGTTGAGGCCTTCGAGCACATGACCCCGGGTCAGCAGCAGGCCGATTGTGTGCAGCGTGCCGGTCGCCGCAGTCAGGGCGGTCGGTGTCGCCAGCGACAGGGCGCAGGGGCAGGTGGCGACGAGCATGGCCAAAACGATCCAGAAAGCGCGCGAAGCATCCAGCTGCCACCAGATCACCCCGATCAGTGCAGCCGCGATCAGCGAAAACAGCAGAAAGGTCTGTGCCGCCCGGTCGGCGATCTGCGCGAGTCGGGGCTTTTCTGCCTGTGCGCGTTCGAGCAGCCGGACAATGGCCGAAAGGCGGGTTTCGTGACCCAGCGCCGTCACGCCGATGGTCAGCGGGCTTTCGACATTCAGCGTTCCTGCGGTGACCGCATCGCCCACACTGCGCGTTTGCGGCAGGTATTCGCCGGTCAACAGCGACTCATCGACACTGGAGCGACCTTCGAGGATTTTGCCATCAGCCGGTATTACTGCGCCGGGCTGCACCAGCACCCGATCGGCCAAGTGCAGTTCGCTGAGCATGATGCGCTGGCTCTGGCCGTCATCGCTGAGGCGCAGGCATGAGGCGGGCAGCACGTTGACCAACTGGGCCGTGGCCGCCGCCGTGCGCTCGCGGGCCCGGCGTTCCAGGTAACGTCCGGTCAGCAGGAACAGTGCAAACATGCCGACCGCATCGAAATACAGTTCCCCAGCGCCAGTGACGGCGGTCCAGATACCTGCGGCGTAGGCCGCGCCTATTGCCAGCGACACCGAGACATCCATTGTCAGGTGACGGCTGCGCAGGTCGCGCCACGCACCGCGAAAGAACGGCGCGCAACTGTAGAAGACAATCGGCGTGGTCAGAAACAGGGCTACCCAGCGCAGGATGGTATGCATCTGCGGGCTGAGATCGATATTGAACTCCGGCCAGGTGGCCATGGTTGCCATCATTGCCTGAAACCACAGCAGGCCGGCGACGCCCAGTTGTCGCAACGCCAGGCGATTGTCACGTGCCATGCGTTCGGCAGCGCGGTCGGCCTGCCATGGATGGGCGACATAGCCAATCGCGTGCAGTTCGCTCAGCAATTGGCTGAGGGCAAGCTGGTCGGCGTTCCAGCGCACCAGCAGGCGATGAGTGGACAGGTTCATGCGCGCCTCAGTCACCGCAGGCAGGCGTCCCAGGTGTTGCTCGATCAGCCAGCCGCAGGCCGCGCAACTGATGCCTTCGACAAGCAGGGTGGCTTCCGAGAGGTCGCCGTCGTGGCGCACGAATGGCGCCTGTACATCGGCGCGGTCGTAGAGCGCCAGTTCGTCGAGCAATTGGGTGGGCAGACTTTCCGGGTTGGCCGAGGTTTCACTGCGGTGGCGGTAATAATTGTCCAGACCGCTGGCGACGATGGCCTCGGTCACTGCCTGACAACCGGGGCAGCACAGCTGTCGGGATGCACCGAGCACCAGCGCGTTGAAATGGCTG
This sequence comes from Pseudomonas congelans, assembly GCF_900103225.1. Lineage (GTDB taxonomy): Bacteria > Pseudomonadota > Gammaproteobacteria > Pseudomonadales > Pseudomonadaceae > Aquipseudomonas > Aquipseudomonas congelans. The sequence goes on from NZ_FNJH01000003.1 coordinate 515,985, forward strand.
CCCGCCGGAACCGGCAAACCGCAGTGGTAGCACTGCACCGGCGCGGGAGAGGAGAGCTTGGCCACGTTCAGTCTTTCCGGCGTTGCGCGGCTTGCAGGGGCTCGTCACCCAGGGTCACGTCGTCAGTGCCGATCTGTTCTTCCTCGAACAGGCGCCAGGTCTGCTCGCCTTCGACACCCAGCAGCTCCACAAAACGCCGACCGTTGACCTTGTCCTGCAACTGACCGATGTAACGGCCCTGCCCGGAAGGGCTGCGGGTCAGGAACACCCGGCGATCACTGTCAGGGCGCGTGGGCGAAATGAGGTTGAGTTCCAGACGCTCCGGGTTGCTGTTGCCGCTCAGGCGCAGCTCGACTTCGCCGGTCAGTTCATCCATGTGCAAGCGCGCGTGCAGCTTGAGGGTCTGGGCGAGCACTTCGCGATTCAACGAGCGATTGATGCCTTTGCCAGCCTCGTAATAGTTATCGGTGACCAGCGGATCCGGGTGGGTCACGGCGATGAACACCATCGACAGGCTCAAGGTCACCGAGCCGGTCAGGATGGCGATAATGATCCATGGCCATAGATGCCGGTACCAGGGGGTTGCAGCAGTCGCGGCGGGCATGGCGGGGCTCTTAACGAATAGGTGGGCCGAGGAAGCGGCTTTGGGTCTCGACCTGGGTATCGCTGTCGATGTCCTTGAGGGTAAAGGTTACCTCGTTGCTGTGCGACGACAGTTTTTCCGGCGCACTGGACAGCTCCACCGGCAGGCTGACGATTTGGCCCGCCGGAACACTGATTTCCCGACGGCCCTGCAGTTTCAGGTCTGGCAGGCCGCTGGCCTGCAGCACATAGGTGTGGTCCACCTGATCCTTGTTCATCACTTTCAGGCTGTAGACGTTTTCGATCCGGCCTTCTGCGTTTTCCCGGAACAGCATGCGGTCCTTGCTGACCTCCAGACCTACCAGCGTACGCATGCAGAATGCAGCCGTCAGCAGCGCAATCATCAGCAGCAGGACCAGCGCATAACCGATCAGACGCGGGCGCAGGGTGCGGGTGCGTTGCCCGGACAGATTGTGTTCGGTGGTGTAGCGAATCAGGCCGCGAGGGTAATCCATCTTGTCCATGACCGTATCGCAGGCATCGATGCATGCCGCACAGCTGATGCACTCCACCTGCAGGCCGTCACGAATGTCGATGCCGGTCGGGCAGACCTGCACGCACATCGTGCAGTCGATGCAGTCACCCAGCCCCAGTGCCTGAGGGTCGGCTTCCTTCTTGCGCGGACCTCGGGCTTCGCCACGATTCTGGTCGTAGGAGATGATCAGCGTGTCCTTGTCGAACATCACGCTTTGGAACCGCGCGTAGGGGCACATATAAATGCACACCTGTTCGCGCAGCCAGCCCGCATTCAGGTAAGTGGCCAGGGTAAAGAAACCGATCCAGAAATAGGCCCACCCATCCGCCTGGCCCGTGAACAGATCCACGCACAGCGCGCGAATGGGCGAGAAATAGCCCACGAAGGTCATACCGGTGGCAAAACCGATCAGCAGCCACAGGCTGTGCTTGGCGAGCTTGCGCAACAGTTTGCCGGCACTCATCGGTGCATGGTCGAGCCTGATGCGCTGGTTGCGGTCGCCCTCGGTGACTTTCTCGCACCACATGAACATCCAGGTCCAGACACTCTGCGGGCAGGTATAGCCACACCAGACCCGGCCGGCATAGACAGTGATGAAGAACAGCCCGAACGCTGCAACGATCAGAATGCCGGACAAAAGGATAAAATCCTGCGGCCAGAAGGTCGCGCCGAAGATGTAGAACTTGCGTTCCGGCAGGTTCCACCAGACCGCCTGATGCCCGCTGCGATTCAGCCAGACCGTGCCGAAAAAGATCAGCAACAGCACGGCGCCACCCGCCATGCGCAGATTGCGAAACAGGCCTTTGAAGGCGCGGGTATGGATCTTTTCCCGCGACGCGTAAAGCTCGACCGTTTCGCCGCTTTCAGCGGGAAGAGGGGTAATGTCGTGGAGCGGAATCTGGTTGCTCACTGAGGCGTCCTGTGGCGAGGGCTCAACGTGCGTTGATCGAATAAAGGGCGGCGTCTTCGTTGAGTGGACCGACCCATGGATTGAGCAAAGCGACCCCACACGATTGAAAGTACACAGTGTTCCGAGTCACCACGGTCATACCGTGCACCAGTGCAGTGGCGGCGATCAGCGCGTCGCATTCGCTGCGTGGAGCGGGCACGTGTAATCGGGGGCAACGCCTGGCAACCTGAGTGTCGACCGCCAGTATGCGCCCGGCGAACGCTTTCAAGACATGATTCTCCAGCCACATGCGCAGCGCCGCACCTTGAGCGGGGTCGCGGCGCTCTATTTGCAGCACATCTGTTTCGAGTTCCAGCACCGTAATGGCCGAGATGAACAGGCTGGACGCCATGTGGCCTCGCGACCAGCGCACCACGTTGGTGTCGGCGTTGCGCTTCCTGAGTTCAAAGACCACATGGGTGTCGAGCAGAAACATCAGGACAAGTCCACTGGCCGGGGATTGATAACCGCTCGTTGCGGCTCGAATTCAATATCGATGTCAGTCGGCATGATCAGCATATCGGCAATACTGACTGCCCCGCCGGTCAGCTTCAGATAATCCTCGATCGAAAGCAGCACATGAGCGGGCCGCCCCCTGTCGGTGATGAAGACCGGACCTTCATTCGCAGCCTTCTTGGCCCCGCTGGTGTTCTGATTGAACTCGCGGCTTGAAAGGGTCGTCGTCATGCAAGCGACCTCCTGAGTGGATGAGCGGGGTGGCGGATCAATGAGTAATTCTAGGCTTGTAGATATGTAACTACAACATGCGAGATATTTCACAGTGCAAAGGCACATCGGGGATGTATGAATCCCGACGCACCCTGGAGTCCTGTCGGCGTGCCAAGTGCAGGCGGTGTGCAGTAATTTTTCAGAAGCGCTAAAGCATAGTTGGACTTATAAGTGAGCTGTTTAAAGGGGTGGATATGAAAGGCTGTATTGTTTTTATCGATAGAAAGAGCGCGTTGAAATAGTCTTTGCCCTATCAGATTTGATAGTGGATTTTTAGGGCAGGTTCGCAATAATAGCTATGACCAACGCAATCGGTATCCACTGCTCGGTGTGCGTATTGGTTCTGGTAATTAAGCCCTGCGAGGAATAATAAATGTCTATTTACAGGTTTTTTTCTTATGCATTTTTCAGCGTTCTGTTACTGGTATCCGGGTGTGGGCAGGCTTTAAAAAGTGATCGCTCAGGCACAGGGGCGATGATGGCGGCGGCCGAGCCCAACGGCATAGTAAGGCATATTATGTTCGCCTCCGACCCTCAATACCCCTGGCCAAAAGATACAAAAAACCAAGAGAGTAGCCTGAGTGATTCCGTACGCGGGCAAGGCGTAAGTCGCCCGCCGCTACCCCAGTCATCAGTGAAGGAGGTCAGCGCTGAAGACCTGATTCGAAATCAATACAATGCCATACAGACATGGCGCGCAGGGGCCATGGGAGGGAGCAGTAATAACCCGGTGATCATAAACGGTGATATGACAGCTTTTGGTCACGAGGAGGAAAGGGCATTTTTGTACGGGGCACTGGATTCAATATTGTCGACGAATTGGTATTTTGGACTTGGTAATCATGACTACAAGAACAATGTGGGCGACTGTGTGAACGATGGCTGCGCCCGAGACAGTATGGAGGATCTCATAGGCCGGATGGGCGGTAATCAGATGGATTACAGTGTTGAGGAAAGCGGGTTTATTCACTCAACCAAAAAGTATTCAGGAAGCTTCGCCTACTTTAAGGATTTTGGAAGTGTGCGGTATGTTCAACTGAATTTGGACCCTTCGTATATAAGATGGTTTTATTCGTCAGGGGTATGGACAACAAATGAGTTTCATGTTTTATCACCCGTTGAGAATGGCTGGCTGGAGAGTGTGCTGATGAATGCAAGGGATAATGGAAAGTTTGTCATTGTTGGTATGCATGACGCAGAGGAATGGACCCGGTCGTCCGATTCACGTACTCAAGCTATTCTCACTAAATTTCGTAAAATGTTGAAGGAATATGAGGTCTCAGCCATTTTTGCAGGCCACTTTCACACCAGTGCTGGAATATATCCAGGTCCCTATCAAGGTGTGCCCGTTTTTCTAAGTGGCTCGGCAACTGACGAGACTTTTCTCATCGCCGATATCAATGAGAGTGAAAGGAATTTTCAGGTCTGGCTCGTAAAAAACAATAATCCCGGGGCCGCGGAAAATTTGGGCGTATTTCCCCTTAAACGTGGTGTTGTGGTTCCTCCCGCCGACGAATATGACAATGCAGGGGGGTGGGGGACTTGGGGGCCATCGGCATTCTGTCCAGATGGACAATTCATAAACGCTTTTGATGTAAAGGCGGAAGAATGGCAAGGGGACGATGACGATACGGCCGTCAATGCGATTGTTATGTACTGCCACGATAATGTTGGCATAAGAAGCAAAGAAGGGGCATGGGGGGATTTCTCAGGTTACAAACGTTGCCCTGCCAACGAGGCGGTCGTTGGATTTCAGTTAAAAATCGAGCCGTCTCAAGGGGACGGAGATGACACTGGAGTAGATTCCGTCAAACTAGTCTGTGAAGGCGGGCAGTATATAGCTACACCCTATGACACAAGTTATGGCATTTGGAAAAAAACCTACCGTTGTCCCGCCGGAACGGTTGCTATCGGTTTTGAAACACGTGTCGAAGACTATCAGGGGGACGATGATGATAAGTACGACGACGATACGGCTTTGAACGGCATGAGGATGAGGTGCGGTTCCAAGCCTTGATGTGTCGGCAAGGGCAGTCGTGAGGGGGTCAGGCCGTCACGACGCCAAACGCACTGTCTGTCAGCGTCGCATCACTCTTTTTCAGTAGGATTTTTCTGGCGGGACAGGCTGTAAACATAGGCAGCCAGAATATGCACACGATCATTGCCCAGCAAAGCTTGCTGGGCCGGCATCTGGCCCTGGCGGCCATCACGAATGGTCTGCTGCAACTGAGCGAAGCCGGAGCCGTAGATAAACGCGTTGGGGTGGGTCAGGTCCGGCGCGCCGAGAATCGGCATTCCCTTGCCCTCTGGCCCATGACAGGCAACGCACAGGCTGGCGAAGGTCTTCTGTCCGGCCACCGGGTCAGCCTTGGCATCCTCCGGTAGCGGGCGCGCGTCCAGCTGCGTCAGGACGTAGGCCGCTACATCGCGCACCCCTTGTTCGCCAAGCACGCCACCCAGGGCCGGCATCACGCCCATGCGCCCGGCAAGGATGGAGGTCTTGATCGCCTGGGCATCGCCGCCCCAGCGCCAGTCGGCATCGGTCAGATTGGGAAAGCCATAGGCGCCTTTCGCGTCAGAGCCGTGGCAGACCGAGCAGTTGGACGCGAACAGACGCTCGCCGACTTTCAACGCCTGCGGGTCTTTGGCCACGTCCTCTACGGGCATGGCGGCGTACCTGGCAAACAGCGGCCCGTAGCGGGCCTCGGCGTTGGCGACTTCTCGTTCCCATTCATGGACACTGGTCCAGCCTTGCTGGCCGTCGGAGAATTGTGTCTTGCTGTCCTGGTCCCGGTATTCATAACCCGGCAGCAAACCCTGCCAGTTGCCCAGCCCCGGGTACAGGAGCAGATAGCCCAGCGCAAAGACGATGGTCGCTACGAATAGATAGAACCACCATTTGGGCAGCGGGTTGTCGTACTCCTCGATACCGTCGAACGTATGGCCGACGGTTTCATCTGTCGGTTCGTCGGGCTGACCTTTGCGCGTGGACAGAAGCAGCCAGAGCATGGCGATGATGGTGCCCAGGGTCAGGACCGCGACATACAGGCTCCAGAATGTACTCATGACCGGTCTTCCCGTTCAGCCCTGGCATTTTCGACCTTGCCGATGGCCTCGGGATCATCCGCGAAAGGCAGCAGGGTCGCATCGTCGAAGTCTGCCTTGCGGGCCGGGCTGAACACCCACAGCATCAGGCCGATGAAGGCGACCATAACGACCAGTGTGCCCAGGCCTCGAATCATTCCGATGTCCATCATGATCACCGTTTGCTCTTGATGAGCGTGCCAAGGCCTTGCAGATAGGCCACCAGCGCATCCATTTCGGTCTTGCCCTGTACCGCAGCCGCTGCACCGGCGATGTCCGCGTCGGTGTAAGGGGTGCCGAGGGTGCGCAGCACCTGCAGCTTTTTCGCAGTCTGTGTGCTGTCGATTGTCTTCTCGGCCAGAAACGGATAAGCCGGCATGATCGAGGTCGGGACCAGGTCGCGCGGGTTGTTCAGGTGTACCCGGTGCCACTCGTCCGAGTAACGACCGCCGATCCTTGCCAGGTCCGGCCCGGTGCGTTTGGAGCCCCACAGGAAGGGGTGGTCCCAGACACTTTCGCCCGCCACCGAGTAATGCCCGTAGCGCTCGGTTTCGGCGCGCAACGGGCGGATCATCTGCGAGTGGCAACCGACGCAGCCGTTGGCGATGAACACATCACGGCCCTCCACCTCAAGCGCGCTGCGCGGCTTCATGCCCTCGATAGGCTGGTTGGTCACGTCCTGAAAGAACAGCGGGACAATCTGCGTCAGCCCGCCGATGCTCACGGCAATCACCATGAAGAAGGCCAGCAGACCGATGTTTTTTTCCAGCGCATCATGCTTCATCAATGCGCTCCCGCGACTGCGATGCGGGTGGCCGCCGCGGCCGCCTGAGGGTCCGAGGCACGTATCGTACGCACGACGTTGTAGGCCATCAGCAACATGCCGCTGGTGAAAATGGCGCCGCCGATGGCCCGCACTATATAGCCCAGGTGGCTGGCCTGCATGGTTTCGATGAAGGAGTAGGTCAGCGTGCCATCGTCGTTCACTGCGCGCCACATCAGGCCCTGGGTGATGCCATTGACCCACATCGAGGTGATGTACAGGACGGTACCGACGGTCGCGAGCCAGAAGTGCGTGTTGATCAGGCTGACGCTGTACATGTGCGGACGGGCATAGAGTTTCGGAATCATGTGGTAGACCGATCCGATGGTAATCATCGCGACCCAGCCCAGTGCCCCTGCGTGGACATGGCCGATGGTCCAGTCCGTGTAGTGCGAAAGCGAGTTGACGGTCTTGATTGCCATCATCGGACCTTCGAAGGTCGACATGCCGTAGAACGCCAGCGAGACCACCAGAAAGCGCAGTATCGAATCGGTCCGCAACTTATGCCACGCGCCCGACAGCGTCATCATGCCGTTGATCATCCCGCCCCAGCTGGGCACCAGCAGAATGATCGACATCACCATGCCCAGCGACTGCGCCCAGTCCGGCAGGGCGGTGTAGTGCAGATGGTGCGGGCCGGCCCAGATATACAGGGTGATCAATGCCCAGAAATGCACGATGGACAAACGATAGGAGTAGACCGGGCGCTCGGCCTGCTTGGGCACGAAGTAATACATCATGCCGAGAAAACCGGTGGTCAGGAAAAACCCGACGGCGTTGTGTCCGTACCACCACTGGATCATGGCGTCGGTCGCGCCGGCATACGCCGAATAGGATTTGAACAGGCTGACCGGCAACGAGATATGGTTGACGATGTGCAGCATGCCGGTCACCACGATGAATGCGCCGTAGAACCAGTTGGCGACATAGATATGCCGGGTGCGGCGTTTGACGATCGTGCCGAAAAACACCACTGCGTAGGCGGCCCAGACAATGGCCAGCAGAATCGCCACCGGCCATTCGAGCTCGGCATATTCCTTGGTGGTGGTGTAGCCCATCGGCAGCGTCATGATGGCGCCGACTATCACGGCTTGCCAGCCCCAGAAGGTGAAGGCTGCGAGACCATCGGAAATCAGCCGTGTCTGGCAAGTGCGTTGCACCACGTAATAGGAGGTGGCGAACAGCGCGCAGCCGCCGAAGGCAAAGATCACCAGATTGGTGTGCAGCGGGCGCAGGCGGCCGAAGGTGGTCCATTCAAGTTCCAGGTTCAGCCCTGGCCAGACCAGTTGCGATGCGATGAACACGCCCAGGCTCATGCCGACCACGCCCCAGACCACGGTCATGATGGCGAACTGGCGCACCACTGTGTAGTTGTAGGTTGTCGGAGTGATGGTTGTGCTCATTGCAGACTTCCACGATTCAGAGGGTTACCGCAGACGTAATCGGGACAGGGCGATGCCGCGCTGGAAATGGCATCGAAGCACACCGAAAAGGCAGGGGCTGGAACAGACAGGCACATCAACGAGCGTCAAAGGGTTGCGGCAGACGCGTGTTGGCGAGTTTAGCTTTGAAACGGAGGTGTGGGAAGTCGCAGGCTCTGTGCGAAAAGTGGCTGCGCTTGATGAGACTGCGTTAAAAGCAGGCTCGGCAGGCATTCCGCACCCCGTTGCAGGGTGCGGAGTTCACGCATCGCCGCTGGACTGAAACACAGCGGTGGCGACCTTCGCGTACAGACGAGTTGATCAGGACCCGCGCAAAGACTGTCACGTATGTTCAGTCGGCAGTGACACCTGTCATTGCCCGGCAAATTGGCCTGAGCAGGCATATGACTCTGGTGACCGACTCAGCGGTGTTGTTGCACGTGCGAGGCCAGTGCCGTCAATGAAACCGCCCGGCGGTGTCAGGTTTGGGGCGCTCATCGCCTCGGTACTTGACCTTGTGCACCTTGACAGAGTACCCGGGCAGACCTGAATGGTGGCTGTCCGACGTGTCGGGGCGTGACGATGCGCCATGCGCTCGCGATTCGTGCGGGATTCACTGCCCTGTTCGCCGCTATAGTAGCGGGCTACTCCGTGACCCACCTGAATGAGGTAACCATGAGCAACGGCTTGAAGCCCGGTATCGGTATCGATCAATGGCTGCAACTGGTCAGTGAAAGAGGCTGGCTGTGGACGCCCGCGCTACCTGCGCATGCGCTGGACACGCCGACCCTGCTGCTGGCGCACGGTGCCGGCGCACCGATGGACAGCGACTTCATGAACCGCATGGCGGCTGATCTGGCGGCCCAAGGTATCAGCGTCCTGCGCTTCGAGTTTCCCTACATGGCGCAGCGGCGACAGGGCGGCAGCAAGCGTCCCCCCAATCCACAAGCACAACTGCTGGAATGCTGGAGAGAGGTGTTCGCCTGTACGCGTGCTCACATCGCCGGGTGTCTGGCGGTGGGCGGCAAGTCAATGGGCGGGCGGATGGCCAGCCTGATCGCCGATGAGCTTGAGGTCGATGTGCTGGTGTGTCTGGGTTATCCGTTCTACGCCGTGGGCAAGCCTGAAAAGCCACGCGTGGCTCATCTGGCCGAACTGAAGACACCCACGCTGATCGTCCAGGGCGAACGCGACGCGCTGGGCAATCGCGAAACAGTAGAGGGTTATGCATTGTCGAGTGCCGTCCGGCTGCACTGGTTGCCGACTGCCAACCACGACCTCAAACCACTGAAGGTCGCGGGCGTCAGCCACGAGCAATGCCTGGCTGAATCCGCGAGAGAGATTGCCGGGTTCCTGCGCGCCTGAGTCACCGGCAATACAGGTCGAATGCGCCGTCGGTCACATCAAGGTTGATCGATGACATATTGAAACTGAACACGCCCCTTAGCCGCAGTGTGCAGGGGCTGGCTTCAAGCAGAACCAGCCGGCCGCCCTGGAAATGCGCAGAGTGGTAAACCGTGTTCTTGCGGTGCAGCGTTTCGTTGTAGATCACCTTGATCTGCTCATGATCGATCAGGTCGTGGTCGCCAGGCTCGAGATCGCGATCCAGAAACAAGCCGATGGTGGTTCGCCTGTTGCCCACCCTGCCGTCGGCGATGACCTGCCATATCCATTGAGCTGGGGCCCGTTCCAGCTCCGATCTCAGCGTCAGCCGACCTGTCAGTGAGGACGTCCTGAATGGCTGCGTGTTGATGCTGGCGGCAAAGCGGCCTTCATGGACAGCGGGGTGAACGAGGCGCCGCGGTGAGGGAGTCGGACGATGCATGGGCTGACCCTGAAAGACTCTTGAAAACGGCGACAGGGCGTTACACCTTTAGCGCAACGCCCTGCCGGATATTTAATGGGGTTTCAGCAATCGATCATCTGATGCCTACGCCAAGACTGGCGTTATGACTCTTCAGTTTGAAGTTGCCGCCAGTGACCATGTTCTTCACGTAATACCAGTTCCATCCACCGATGCCAGCGCTTGAAACCGTCGACGACCAATAGTTGCCGTTACCCATCGGCCAGCGATTGCCATACAGGGCGTGGATATCCACCAGCTCGTGAATGGTTGGAATCCTCGCGCCATTGTTACCCGCGTTTTTGTTGATCTGAGAAAAGCTGCCACTGCCCAGGCCGACGCAATGAATGACGCCGGTCACGGTGACCGTGTAGTGCTTGCTCGCGCCCAGCGCATCGGTCGCGGTAATGATGGCCGTGCCTTTGCCTCGAACCGAGGTCAGGCCGTTGCTGTCCACTTTCGCGACCAGCGGGTTGCTCGAGGTGTACTGATAGGGTGCCTGCCCGCCACTGGCCTGACGCTGAAGGGTGGTGTCAGCCGGGAAGTTCGGCAGCAGGTCCGGCGAGCCCGGAAGCAGATAGACCTTGCCCGCCAGGGTGACCGGCGAAGTGTCCAGCACCAGCTCGGGCTGCGCCGCCAGAATCTGCAAGGCCAGCGTGCCGGAGACCTGTACCAGGCCGTTGACGCGATTGACGACATAAGAAATCGCGACCGTCTGCCCGGCGTTTGCCGTAACCAGCGCTGCAGCAAACACGACCTCCAGCGTCTTGCCAGCGTCTGCGCCGGTCAGGGTCTTTTCGCGGGAGTCATTGCCGTTGGGCCCTTGCCACTGTGTGATGACCTGGTCGCCGGCTTGCAGATTGGCTGTCGCGTCGATCACCACTGTTGCGCCGGATAAAGCGTCGGCCGGGTCTAGCGTGGTGCCGATGGCTTCTTTCAGGGTGGGGGTGGGGAGGGGCAGTGCCACCATCTCACGGATAGTAATTGCCAATGTCTCCGATTCAGCAATTCGGTCTCCTTGTTGTACCGTATACCAGACCTGGACCAGCCTGTTTAAATTGGCATCTACGTATCGTTTAGGAATGCGGAATACGGTTTCCCTGTTGACCGTTCCGGAATTAATGACGGTGTATGTGCCATAGGTACCCTCTGTATCACCGCCTTCCCAGTGAATGGTGACTTTGTCTCCCTCAGCCATTGCGCGATAAGGCAACACGCGAACAATGGCTTCCAGCGGTATATCGGCCGGGTCGAGAACGCCGTCAGCACTCAGTTTGTCCACGACAGGAGCTTCCAGCGGAGTGCTGTTATCCACGTCCACGAGCAACCGTAGTATGGGCGATTTGAAGAACGCTTTCGCGTAGGTGGTTACTGTGTAATACACCTCAAGTGAACCGCCTGCCAATGCACCCACCTTGTCATCCGGAATCAAATAGTCGATGCCCTTGCCGATATCATCGGCATTCAGGTTTTTAACCTCTTGATGCATGACCGTCTCACCGTTAGCAGCCTTGCCAATCCATACCAGATTGATGTCGTGGCCGTCTGCCATGAAGTAATAAGGCGGCACTTGAGTTATCACATTGTGACTATCAGGGTTCAGAATTCCGTTGGTGACGCCTTGGACATGCGGCAATGATAACTGCTGCGGTTGACCGAGCACTGCGAGTGTCAAACTCTTTGAGCGCAGCACCTCGCCAGTGCCTTTGATCACCGTATATTTAAGACGTGCCCGGCCCTGTGCGATGGGATGGAACTGTTCATTGGGGATGAGAAACTCGATGAAGCTGCCAGGTATCTGAACCACTTTTGATTCAGTGAAGGATTCCAGTTGCATGCCTTCTGCAGTGTTTCGCTCCATCACAAAATTTATGATGTCGCCAATCGCGATATTGACATTTGACAGCACGAGCGCTTGAACATCAGCGCCAGCCAGTTTATCGAGATCAAGCTCCATGTTTGGCGCCTGTGGGGCGATCGGTGCCTGCAGGCTGGAGTTGCCAGCCTCGACTGCGACATAGGCTGGGAAAGAGAAGCGGGACCAGTTATTGACGACATCCCTGACGTCGTACCGGACAACTATATTTTCCGAGTCCCCCGCTTCGATAATGATCTGCTTGTCGATACTCACAGTCACGGGTTTACCAAGCTGGTCTTCTGTCAGAGGAGGGTATTCGACCCTGATGCCGTGCCAATAGATGAAAATCGAGTCCCCTGCAGCCATATTCTCGTAAGCATCGAGGGTGACGCTTACTTCTTCCGGTGAGGTGATCACGCCAGAGGGATTGACGGTCGGAATGTTGAGCTTTTCATTTTCGTACGGTGTGGCTGGGTCGGGATCCCGACCACCGGGGATTTCCAGTTTGACGACTATTTTGTTAACAGGCGAATGTTCCTGGATATTGGAGGGAAACGCTGTGTAGAGATAGCTGACATCCGTAAGGCCTGACTGTATCCAGCGGATATCCACATACAATGAAAAAATGCCATTGGTGTTCGATGAGTCTGAAGAATGTGTGTAGGTATCAATAACCTCATTGTGTGTTCCCCAGAACAGGTCGATCCGATCTTTTGGCTTGAGGTTGATAGGGCCGATCAGTATTTCTATCGGCTTGGCCGGGTCTGCTACGTCAACATCGCCAATGCCTTGAGGGTTATAGCTCAAGGGCAATGGAACAGGCAGTGCAGATGACGTGTGTATTGAATTCATGTATTTTCTCTTTTTTCTTGTTTAAAGATAAATGGCGGAGTTCAGGCAAGGTCAAATTCTGCAGAGTCCACCGACACGCATATCGACGTAGGCGCTGGCGCGTTTAGAGTTACCTTGGCCCATGCTGCTTTTTACCTGGAAGCTGATGTCAGCATGCCCGTAACAGTGCTGGTTCAATACAGTGCGTGGCACCAGAATGTTAACGCCGTTTTGAACTTCTTCTTGAGTGATGGCCGGTGACGTGACTGACCACTCGAATTTTTTATCATCGCCCACCAGCTCGTTGTAGGCTTCATAGGTGAAGACAATGACTTGTCCTGGCGCCATGTTTATATAGGGATGTATGAAAATGGGGGCGCCTTGCGCGCTATTTTCAAAGGTCAGCGTGCCGTTGGCAGACAGCGACATAAATTGCGGTGCTTCTGGCCCTTCCGGACCACCCGGTAATTCATTTTTCGAGCGCACAATCAAGCCCTGCTCTGATGAGGTGGAGAGATTGGGATTACCCTCGGTTTTGACGGTGTAATAAACTCTGATGTCGTTTCCTGTGCCCACGGCGGTAAACTTACTGTTCAGCGCAGTGAGCAACAGCGTACGGCCTGCGACGACGTCGCTGTTGGTGAGCGTGTAGGGTTGTTCCAATACCTCTTGGCCGCCCCAAAAGACCGTCAAGATCTGATTGGCCTTAAAGAGGGGGTTCCAGTTAACCAATACGGTGGCGTCAAGCTCAAAGTCGTTCTCATCAATAAAGTTGTCTTCATTGCTGGGCGTGCTGCTGCTACCTTTGATCGTCGGCTTGTCGAGAACGCCAGGCACGGGCAGCTCAATATTGACAAGCACTTCAAGAGGGTCTGAAGTACCGGTAACCTGTCCGTTTCTGATGACGTCATACTTGATGTCGCGCAGACCACTCTGAGCCTGTTCAATGATCAGATATGGGACATCAAAGAACAGAATGAAAGGCTCGTCCAGGTCCTCCACGGCAACAGAGGCAGGCCCTAAGTCTTCAGAACCCCAGTGCAGGAGAATCTGATCGCCTTCCATCAAAAAGGACGAGAACGGAATTTTTACCTCGACGCTGGCCGTGGCCTCTGCGTAATCAATCACGCCGTCGTTATTATCAATAACCGGAGCAGGCAGGCCGGGCGTCACTTCGGTCAGAAACAGAGGGATGGTAATCTTCTGAGACTCGGCAGACGTGTTGCCGGCTCGGTCTGTCACCGTGTAATAGGTTGCGCCTGCAGGGCTGCCGAGAGCAGTAAGAAACTCCTTGGTAAACAGGATTTCGATCGCTTGACTTTCATCTTCCAGACCGTTCAGTTCAAGCTCTGGACCGGGCACGTTTCCCCAATAGGTTTTGATAACGTCGCCGCGATTCAGTCCCGAATATCCGAAAATGCTACCGGTCAATACACCGCCCATGGACTGAAGCTCTTCAAGTGTCAGGCCATCTTTGGCCTCAGCCGGAAAATCCATGTAACCCAGTTGATGGGCGCCCGGAGCGGTGCGGTCGACAACAAGCGTTTTGATTTGGGACGATTGCTCCGCACCACTGGGATAACCGATCGTCATGTAGTCAAGTTCGTACGCGCCATCGTCTTTCAGTTCGGTGTCGACGGGGATGGTCAAGCGTAATAGCGTTCCGACCGGTGGAAGAGGTATCAGTTGGCCTGCTAAACCAACTTCATCGCCATTCAATCGCAACTGGTAAGAGTCTTGAAGCCTGGCACCTTCCCAGACTGGAAATTCGACGATGATGTCATTGGCAAGGTCGGCTGTTTTTATAAGTCCGTCCGCTTCGTCTGCGACAGGAACAAACGGTGGTATGAGCGTCGGTTCTTGATTGGGGCCGCGTGTGTAAAAATTGTTGTTTTGATGCATGTCGAAATTCCTTTATTTGATTTTTATTGACGAGCAGGAGTGTCCTGATGCCGTCAGTCGATAACGATAATTCCAGGGGCGCTTGGCCGTCAGAGAGAAGCTCTTGGCTTCATCTGGATTTTTAAGTAATAGACTTTTTGGGCGGCTGTCAATGCTCTTTGGGCAAGTATTTTTATGGATGTAGGCTGGCTGTCCAATCGGACTAGCCTAGTGTTTTGTGGGAAAGGTACTACTAAATTTTCGGAATTGGACTACTTGTTTGTTATTGGAAATTAATTGTATCTGCTAGCAGTGCAGCCACAATAAAACTCCTATGAATGTTGAGAGTTTCTTATCGTGGCTGAGTGTTTTATTGGGAAGTGTGGGCTTTACAGGGCAGGGCTGGGCGCTATTGCGTACCTCGCGTCGACTCACGTGATGGCCGACTCTCCGCTTAGGGAGATTGTCAGAGACCGGACAGAGTATGTGGATGCGGCCAGCGCATTTGATAGTTACTCTGTATACGGTACTGGATACCTTCATTCCGACGGGGCTGCGATCAAACATATTTATTCCTACGGCGGAAGGACCGAGTTAACTGGTAATACCCTGGTCAAGGATGGAATGCTGTCTGACCGTGACGCTCGAGCTTTAGTTAAGGACTCCACCATCCTCAGCGATCGCACGGTAGCGCTCATCGTGCAGGGCAACTCGAACGTGACACTTGAACACAGTGTCGTTGAGGGAAAAGGGGGCGGCATTACCGTTGTCGAGGACGCCTCGGCCCTGATCAGCAATACACAGGTCAGCTCGCTGCAGGGTGAAGTTGGTAGACACACTGGCTGGGGCGTTGGCATTTTTGGCGCTCGCGCTGATATCACTTCCCGGAGCTACATAAAAGGCTTGTCTCACGGGGTATGGTTCACTCATCCAGGCCTCACAGTGGGTGATGGAACGCAGTTCAATCACGGTCAACTGAGCATCGACAACTCTACCGTCGAAGGGCTGACAGGAGCCGCCATAAGGGTGGAAGGGCGTGAGGGTATAAGCCACCTTGCGGATATTGAGATCAAGAACGACACCCTCCTGTTGTCCGGCAATGGCATGCTTCTTGAGGTTCTGAACCAGAGCACCGCCAACTTCAACGTCGACAACAGCACCCTCAATGGCAACCTTGTCGCCGATGACACCAGCACCCTGAATATCACGCTGCAAAACGGCGCGCAATTGAACGGCGACATCGTCAATGGCAACCGTCTGGCGATTACCTCGGGCAGTCACTGGCAGATGCAGGGCGACAATGCCGTCAGGTCGCTTTCCCTGCAGGGTGGCAGGGTCTCGTTTGCTGGCGAAGGGTTTCATACCCTTTCGCTGAATGAGTTGTCAGGGGCTGGCACGTTCGGCTTGCGCGTGGATCTGGACAACGGCTTCGGAGACCTCATTGACGTCAACGGTCAGGCCAGTGGGCAGTTCGGCTTGCGGGTGCGCAACACGGGGGAGGAGATTGTGCCTGCCGACATGGCACCGCTCAAGGTGGTGCATACCGAAGGTGGCGACGCGCAATTCAGCCTGCTGGGCGGACGGGTCGACCTGGGCGCCTATTCGTATTTGCTGGAGCAGCAGGGCAATGACTGGTTCATCGTCGGTAAACACAAGGTCATAAGCCCTTCGACCCAGAGCGCGCTTGCCCTTTACAGTGCGGCACCTGCCATCTGGATGAGTGAGCTCTCTACCTTGCGTTCGCGCATGGGTGAGGTTCGTGCAAGCGGCAGGGCGGGCGGCTGGATGCGTGCCTATGGCAACAGGCTGAATGCCACGACCAGTGACGGTGTTGACTACCGGCAGAAACAAAGTGGCCTGTCGCTGGGTGCCGATGCGCCCGTCGAGGTCAGCAACGGCCAACTGGTAGTGGGTGTGCTGGGAGGGTACAGCACGTCCGGTATCGATTTGAGCCGTGGCACTACGGGTAAAGTCGACAGCTACTATGCAGGCGCCTATGCCACCTGGCTGTTGGACGAAGGCTACTACGTTGACGGCGTGCTCAAACTCAACCGCTTTCGCAACAAGGCAGATGTTGCCATGAGCGATGCAAGCAAGGCCAAGGGTGACTACACCAACAACGGGGTAGGGGGATGGGTAGAGTTCGGCCGCCACATAAAACTGGCGGACGATTACTTTCTCGAACCGTTCGCTCAGTTGTCCAGTGTCGTCGTTCAGGGACAGGAACTGCGCCTGGACAACGGCATGAAGGCGAAGAACAACCAGACTCAATCGGTATTGGGCAAGGTGGGCACCTCGCTGGGCCGCAGTGTCGCGCTCAAGGATCGCGGGGTCTTGCAGCCTTATGTGCGCGTCGCCGTTGCACAGGAGTTTTCGCGCCGCAACGAGGTGAAAGCCAACGATGTGAAATTCGATAACAGCCTGTTCGGTTCGCGCGGCGAACTGGGGGCCGGGGTATCGGTGTCGCTGTCCGAGCGCCTGAGACTGCACGCAGACTTCGATTACATGAAAGGTCGGCATATCGAGCAACCCTGGGGAGCGAATGTGGGGCTCCGCCTGGCATTCTGATTGTTGAAGCCAGTGCCTGAGCAACACCAAAGCCCCCGGTGAGTGATCACCGGGGGCTTTTCAGTTAATGATCGGTGAACCTGCGTTTGCGTTGTCTCTGTCGGGAGGTGACAGGCACCGCGTAGTTGACGTTCACCCGTAGCACTGGCGATGTGCCGATCAGTCGATGATCACGATAAAGCTCGTAATACAGATCAACCAGACCGTACTGAATATAGGGCGTAAAAGTGTAGGAAATGCACAGCACACGTATCACGCTGTTTTCGCCTACCCGATGAAAAAGCGTTGTCGATGACAGGTTTTTCCCCCAATAGAAACGGATTTCGTCACCCCAGCACATTTTGACTGACCCCGGGATATGAATGGTAATGCCCGCATGTGCCTGTTCGTGACTGATGGAATCAGGATCGATGTCAGGCAGCACAGGTGCTTTCAGCGTGTCGGAAATATCGGATGGAAGATGGAGGGGACTCGCGTGTCGGTAGAGGCTCTTGTGGGGCGGGGCTTCTTGAACAGTGCTCGCGCTGTCGGGATTGTTTTGTTTTTTTTGGGTGCGCGCCGCTACATCCGTGGATTGTTCTTTATCCATCGTGAACTCTTTTATTGACATTAAGTTGAGTTGTTATATGCGTGCCGGCAGTGGTCGGCAACGGAAATATTACAAGGCACATAAGTGTTCAGGTCAAGTGTCTGCAGATGTAAAGGCCAGGCAGAGGTTGTGTGAGGTTGTGCAGTTACATTTGGTATCATGTGCGTAGTAAATTATCGCTTGTTAGTATCTGAGATGCTGTAAATAAAGGGTGTGGCTTGTTGTGGGTGTTTTTTTGGGGTTTCTTATGCATGAAATACCCGTAGGACATTAACTACAGATAAGTCTTATAAAAGGTGAAAAATTACGTTTTGGCTGAATTCCCACTCCAACGTAGGAATATTCACTCAACTTTATCATTAGGGTCCCGCAAGCGTCAGTGTGCGAAGCCGTCAAGGTTGTGGGCAGAAATGCAGGTGCTGTGCTTAGAGCTGCATTGACAGTGTCACGGAGTGCGAGAGCAGTGACAGGTCGCCCGCACGGTCGATGACTTGACAGTTGATGGTGAAGTGTTGGCTGCCCACACCAAGCAGGAAGGCTTTGCTGAAAATGATCTGCAGGGGGCGGTAACAAGGTTTTCAGGTTCTACCGCATGAACCGGGCCTTCTCTGTTATTGCAGAAGGTCTGGACGCAGTCGCCGGCTCGCATGCCGGTGTAACCGGAGAGCATTCGTTTAAGGACTTCGCCAAAACTGATCGAACGGAAGATGGTGGGTGCAAACAGTGCTGCGCCGGTCGCAGAGCTAAAGTTTCACTCGGGTGATAATCGATGTTTGCCGGGGTAATAAATAACTACCGCATCACCTGGGTTTCAACTGATCGGAGTGTGCGCTCGCTGTCAATGGTCAGAGGTGTCGTGCTGCTGTCATTTAAATCGTTAAAGAAATATCCTACGCAGTCTTCAGAGTGCTTCTCAAGTTCTGTCAGATTTAAATAGAAAGCTAACAGTGCACACTATGAGCGGTCATAAAAAAGCCCCGACCAAACGAAGTTTGTCGAGGCTTGGCAAACAGTCTCAGCGATTAAACCGTTCTACCAGCGAATACTGTGAGTTGGCCGTGTCGGTCAGTTCACCACTCAATACCGCCGAGCGACGTGCTTCGTCAGCGGTCTGGTCTGCCAGGGTGGCGATGGTGGCGATATTGCGGTTGATTTCTTCGGCCACGGCGCTTTGCTCTTCCGTGGCGGTGGCGATCTGCGTGGTCATGTCGGTGATATTGGCCACGGCCTCGCTGATTCCCACCAGCGCCTGATCTGCCTCCAGTACCCGTGCAACGCCTTCTTCGGCCTGACGGCGACCGGTGTCCATGGTCTGTACCGCGTCGGTGGCAGTCTGCTGCAGTTTGGCGATCAGGCCATGAATCTGCCCGGTGGACTCTGCGGTGCGTTGTGCCAATTGGCGCACTTCATCTGCCACGACGGCAAAGCCGCGACCCATCTCACCGGCGCGTGCCGCTTCGATCGCAGCGTTGAGGGCCAGCAGGTTGGTCTGGTCGGCAATGCCTTTGATCACATCGACCACGCCGCCGATTTCATCGCTGTCCTTGGCCAGGCGCGTCACGGTCAGGCCGGTTTCGCCCACCGAGGTGGACAGGCGCTGAATGGCTTCGCGGGTTTCACCGGCGATATCGCGACCGCGGCGCGTCAGTTCGTTGGCCTGTTGGGTGGCATCAGCGGCGCGGTTAACGTGGCTGGCGACTTCCTGAGTAGTAGCGGCCATCTGGTTGATGGCGGCGGCAACTTGCTCGGTTTCCACACGCTGACGTTCCAGCCCGGTCGAGCTGGCATTGGCCAGCGAGTTGGATTGGCGGGCCTGACTGTTCAGGTGTTCGGCTGTGTCCTGCAAACGCGTCAGGCAGGTTTTCATGCGCGCTTCCTGACTGAGGATCGACATTTCCAGGCGCGCTTGCGGGCCACGGCTGTCGGTATACATCTGCGCGATCAACGGATCGGAAGTGGTCTGTTCGGCCAGGCGCAACAAGCGTTTGGTGCCACGTTGCTGCCAGGAAAGCCCCAGCAGGCCCAGTGGTACCGACAATGCCGCAGCCAGGGCAAAACCCCAGTGTGAATTGAGCCACACGCCGATCAGGAAACTCAGTTGGCTGACCAGAATGAACGGCAGCCAGTCCTGAAGTACCGGCAGCCATTTGTCGCGGCTTGGTACCGCGCTCTTGCCCTTGTTAAGCCGGCCGTAAAGCGCCTCGGCACGGCGGATCTGTTCGGCGGTCGGCTTGATACGTACCGACTCGAAACCCACCACCTGGCGGTTTTCCAGCACCGGCGTCACATAGGCATTGACCCAGTAATGATCGCCGTTCTTGCAGCGGTTCTTGACGATGCCCATCCACGGCTGCCCGGACTTGAGCGTGGTCCACATGTGCTCGAAGACTGCAGGTGGTACGTCCGGATGACGCACGGTGTTGTGCGCCGCGCCCAGCAATTCAGCCTCGCTGTAACCACTGATGTCGACGAAGGCATCGTTGCAGTAGGTGATGGTGCCTCGGGTATCGGTGGTGGAAATCAGTCGTTGTTCGGCAGGAAACGTACGCTCATGTTGAGTGACGGGCTGGTTGTTGCGCATGGGATTTCGATCCTTCGATCCGGAAGACTATGGCGTGGTTATCGGCGGGCACGTCGATAAATTGAGCGGCGTGCGACAAGTGACCGGAGAGTCAGCCCTGTCGGGCCAGCATGGGGTAGGTGAACAGCCCGAAATGCACGAGGTTCAGGCCCAGGTGACTGATGACAGCGGCCTGCAGCCCGCCGAAACGAAATGCGATGCCGTACCCCACGCCAGCCATGCTCGTCAATGCCACCCACTGCGGACCTGCACCTGCGTGCGCAAGTCCGAACAGGCCGGCAGCGAGGGTGATCGATAATGCCGTCGCATACCTCGAGCCCTTGAACAAGCGCAGCAGGCCGCCTTGCAGATAAGCGCGGAAAAACAGCTCTTCGGTCAGGGTCACCAGCAACAGATTGTTGAGTAGCCATATCAGGCCCTGAGCAGGCCATTTTGGTGTCCAGCCGACGACGTTTAACATGACTGCAGCGGTCATGCAGAACGCCGACGTCACAATCAGCGCAAGAATCCCGGTCTGCAGTGAATGGGCGACGTCGACTTTCGGCAGAATCCAGGGGCAGGCCAGTATCAGCCAGAAGCCGATCAGCGGCTTGTCCAGATTCAGGTCCATGGAAAACATCGCGGCATCGGCACTGAATCGCGTCGCTTCGATGACGTTGGCGTTATTGAAGCCGGGCGCCAGGTGAAAGGCCAGCGCCAGACCGGTCACGATGAACAATCCGTGGCCACACAGGCGGATGGAGGAATAAGAGGATCGCGCCACGCAAAACCAGGCAATGAACAATGCGCCAAAGCTCAACGCCGCCGAAGGGTCAAGGTTGCCGTGAAACAACGCCAGCGCGTAGCCGCTGCTCAGGAGGCAGAAAGTCAGCCAGTGCCTTGTGGTCATGAGTAAGTCCTGCCTTGAGAGCGGGGAATTCTATCCGGCGTTCAGCAGGGCAGGGGCGAGATTATAGAAATTTTCATGCAAGGGCCTGACCCTGAAACAGGGTGCAGGCCGCATTCAGGGGGTATCAGGACGCGATCAGCTGGCGCAGCACGTAATGCAGAATGCCGCCCGACTTGAAGTATTCCACTTCATTAAGCGTATCGATGCGGCACAGCACGTCGACGGTTTCCTTGCTGCCGTCTTCGCGTTCGATATGCAGGGTCAGGCTCATGCCCGGCTGCACGTCTGCGTTGGTCAGCCCGGTGATCTTCAGCGTCTCCTTGCCGGTCAGGCCAAGGGTCTTGCGCGTCTGGCCGTTCTTGAACTGCAATGGCAGCACGCCCATGCCCACCAGGTTCGAGCGGTGAATCCGTTCGAAGCTTTCGGCGATGACCGCCTTGACGCCCAGCAGGTTGGTACCTTTGGCAGCCCAGTCACGGCTTGAACCCGTGCCGTATTCCAGACCGGCAATGATTACCAGTGGCGTCCCCTCTGTCTGATAACGCATGGCCGCGTCGTAGATCGCCAGCTTCTCGCCGGAGGGCACATGCACCGTGTTGCCACCTTCTTCGCCGCCGAGCATTTCGTTGCGGATGCGGATATTGGCAAAGGTCCCGCGCATCATCACTTCATGGTTGCCACGGCGCGAACCGTAAGAGTTGAAATCCTGATACTTGACGCCTTTCTCCTGAAGGTAGCGCCCGGCAGGGCTGTCGGCCTTGATATTACCGGCAGGGGAGATATGGTCGGTGGTTACCGAGTCGCCCAGCAGGGCCAGAATGCGCGCGTTTTCCACGTCTTCGATAACCGGCAGCGGACCGTCGATGCCTTCGAAGAATGGCGGGTGCTGAATGTAGGTGGAATCGTCCTGCCAGACGTAAGTGGCCGCCTGCGGCACCTCGATCGCTTGCCATTGCTCGTCACCGGCAAAGACTTCCGCGTATTCCTTGTGGAACATGCCGGTGTTGACGCTGGCCACGGCGTCGGCGATTTCCTGCTGACTCGGCCAGATATCGTGCAGGTAAACCGGCTTGCCGTCCGAGCCTTCGCCCAACGGTTCGCTGCTGATGTCGATGCGTACCGAGCCTGCCAGTGCATAGGCAACCACCAGGGGTGGCGATGCCAGCCAGTTGGTCTTGACCAGTGGATGAACGCGGCCCTCGAAGTTACGGTTGCCCGACAGCACCGACGCGACGGTCAGGTCGGACTGCTGAATGGCTTTCTCGATAGGCTCCAGCAGCGGACCGGAGTTGCCGATGCAGGTGGTGCAGCCGTAACCGACCAGATCGAAGCCCAAGGCATCAAGGTATTGGGTCAGACCTGCTGCGTTGTAATAATCGGTCACCACTTTGGAACCGGGTGCCAACGAGCTTTTCACCCACGGCTTGCGTTTCAGGCCTTTCTCGACGGCTTTTTTCGCGACCAGCCCGGCTGCCATCATGACGCTGGGGTTGGAGGTGTTGGTGCAGGACGTGATCGCCGCGATCACCACGGCGCCGTCCTTCAGATGATAGGTCTGGCCGTCGTATTCATACTGGGTTTCGCCACTGACCTGGGCCTCGTTGCCCACCGCGACACCGCCGCCGCCTTCGCTCTCCAGGCGACCTTCATCGACCTTGGCAGGTTTGACCTGCAGACCGAGAAAATCGCTGAAGGCCTTGGACACATTCGGCAGTGCTACACGATCCTGAGGGCGCTTGGGACCAGCAAGGCTGGCTTCAACCGTGCTCATGTCCAGTTCCAGGCTGTCGGTGAACACCGGTTCCTGGCCTGCCAGACGCCATAGACCCTGAGCCTTGCAATAGGCTTCGACCAGCTTGACGGTTTCGTCGGGGCGGCCCGACAGACGCAGGTAGTCCAGCGTTACGTCATCGACCGGGAAGAAACCACAGGTCGCGCCATATTCGGGTGCCATGTTGGCAATGGTGGCGCGGTCGGCCAGCGGCAGATCGGCCAGGCCGTCACCGTAGAACTCGACAAACTTGCCGACCACGCCTTTCTTGCGCAGCATCTGGGTAACGGTGAGCACCAGATCGGTGGCGGTGATGCCTTCCTTCAATTTGCCGGTCAGCCGGAAACCGATCACTTCCGGGATCAGCATCGACACAGGCTGGCCAAGCATCGCCGCTTCGGCTTCGATACCGCCCACGCCCCAGCCCAGTACGCCCAGGCCATTGATCATCGTGGTATGCGAGTCGGTACCGACCAGAGTGTCGGGGAACGCGTAGGTGCGGCCGTCCTCTTCCTTGGTCCATACGGTGCGACCCAGGTATTCGAGGTTCACCTGATGGCAAATGCCTGTGCCGGGCGGCACCACGCTGAAGTTATCGAAAGCGCTCTGGCCCCAGCGCAGGAACGCGTAGCGCTCACCGTTGCGCTGCATCTCGATATCGACGTTCTCGCCGAAGGCTTCGGCGTTGCCAAACTTGTCGACCATCACCGAGTGGTCGATCACCAGGTCCACCGGGGAAAGGGGATTGATCCGCTGCGGATCGCCGCCGGCCTTGGCCACGGCCGCGCGCATGGCAGCCAGATCGACCACCGCCGGTACGCCGGTGAAGTCCTGCATCAGGACGCGGGCAGGGCGGTACTGGATTTCCCGGTCCGAACGACGCTCGGTCAACCAGTCGGCAAGGGCCTTGAGGTCGTTGCCGGTTACCGTCTTGTTGTCTTCCCAGCGCAGCAGGTTTTCCAGCAGCACCTTGAGTGACATGGGCAGCCTGTCCAGATCGCCCAGTGATCGTGCGGCTTCCGGCAGGCTGAAGTAGTGGTAGGTCTTGTTATCGATTTCGAGGGTTTTCAGGCTTTTCAGGCTATCGAGGGAGGGCATGAATGTCTCCTTTGAGGAATGTTCTCCGAACATCGGTTCACGGGCTCCATGTGCATCAGGCCGGGAGCGCCGCATCAGGCTTCAAGTTCTGTGGACTGTTCGGCCGCACCAGTGGTTCCTGGATTGGGCTATCATGCGCGGCTTTCAAGTCTGCGGGGTTACGCCCGAGTGCCCACTGCCCAGGAGTAACCCATGAATACACTGTTTATGCACTGCCGACCCGGTTTTGAGGGCGAAGTCTGCTCGGAAATAGCCGATCACGCCGCGCGCCTGGACGTGGCCGGGTATGCCAAGGCCCGTCCCGACACGGCCTGCGCCGAATTCATTTGCACCGAGGCGGAGGGTGCCGAACGGTTGATGAACGGTCAGCGCTTCGACAAGCTGATCTTTCCCCGGCAGTGGGCGCGGGGGCTGTTTCTCGAGTTGCCGGAAACCGATCGCATCAGCGTGATTCTGGCGCAGTTGGCGGCGTTCCCGACCTGCGGCAGTCTGTGGCTGGAGGTCGTGGATACCAACGACGGCAAGGAGCTGTCGAATTTCTGCAAAAAGTTCGAGGCGCCGCTGCGCAAGGCCCTTACTCAGGCAGGCAGACTGGTGGATGACCCGCGCAAGCCGCGTCTGCTGCTGACCTTCAAGAGTGGTCGCGAGGTGTTTCTCGGTCTGGCCGACGCGGACAACTCCGCCATGTGGCCCATGGGCATTCCGCGCCTCAAGTTTCCCCGCGAGGCACCAAGCCGTTCGACCTTGAAGCTTGAAGAGGCGTGGCACCACTTCATTCCCAGAGACCAGTGGGACGAACGCCTTTCCGGCGACATGACCGGCGTGGACCTGGGTGCCGCACCGGGCGGCTGGACGTATCAACTGGTGCGCCGCGGCATGCTGGTGACCGCCATCGATAACGGGCCGATGGCGGAAAGCCTGATGGACACCGGGCTGGTGCAGCATTTGATGGCGGACGGTTTTACCTACAAGCCTCGACAGCCCGTGGACTGGATGGTCTGCGACATCGTCGAAAAGCCTGCACGCAATGCGGCGCTGCTGGAAACCTGGCTGGGCGAAGGCCTGTGCCGCGAAGCGGTGGTCAACCTCAAGTTGCCGATGAAACAGCGCTACGCTGAAGTACGCCGACTGCTCGACCGCATCGAAGAAGGCTTTCAGGCGCGAGGTGTGCGGGTGGCCATCGGCTGCAAACAGCTCTACCACGACCGCGAAGAAGTCACCTGCCACCTGCGCAGGCTGGACGTGGCCAAAGCGGCGAGGAAGTGATTTCTTACTCTCGTTCCGCAGGCTTCAGGGAATATCGTGCCAATGCTCCGCGTTGGCATGTCACACAGCTGTTCTGTGATGTCAGGTAGATTTGGGTTCGACTCAAATCACCTTTTCGCCCCTCGGCGACCTACTTTGATGGGGCCAAAGTAGGCAAAGCCCGCAGCTCCGTTTCCGGCCCGACTTCGTCGGGTTCCTTCGCCCTGACACTGATCCGGGGGTGGCCGCAACGGGCCATCCATGGCCCGGTGCGGCTAGCCTGGCGTCCTGCCAGGCTACCCCCGGATCAGCGGCAGGACTCAGCCGTCACCTACGTCGCACTCTGCGTCGCCAGTGCCATCGCATTTAAAAAGCAAATCTGTAGCAGCTAACTGATGAGGCATAACGTTGAGTTGTAAAAAGATGGCTATCGTTCCAACGCTCTGTGAATTGCCCCTGGATTAATGACATGACGGAGTCGGGCCGGAAACGTAGCCAGAGGCTTTGGTCACTTTGGCCCCTTCAAAGTGACTCGCCGAGGGGCGAAAAGGTGACATGAGCCGAACCCTATCCACCTGACAAAGAAAAGCCGCTGTGTGACGCAGAGCGTCACGAACTGCATTCCCACGCGGAGCGTGAGGAACGATAGTCATCAGCCTCTCAGCTATGCTTCTAAAACGCTTTTCAACCACGATGGCACTGACGACGCAGAGCGTCGGCACGATAATCATGTCGCAGAACCGCTGTGTGACGCGGAGCGTCACGAAAGGCATTCCCAAGCGGAGCGTTGGAACGATCCTCACGATCAGCTAAGAATTAGCGCGTAGCGCAACCCCCACTCAACCAAACCCCACAATAGCCTTGGTCTCCAGATACTCTTCGAACCCCTGTACGCCGTACTCGCGACCGTTGCCCGAACGCTTGTAGCCGCCAAACGGAGCCATCGGGTTCCAGGCGGGGTAGTTCAAATGCACTTGCCCGGCACGAATGCGCGAAGCGACCGAGCGCGCCAGGTCAAGGTCCTGTCCCTGGACATGCGCGCCCAGGCCATAGACCGTATCGTTGGCAATTGCGATGGCTTCCTCGACCGTGTCGTAGGCAATCAGACACAGCACCGGGCCGAAAATCTCTTCCCGAGCGATACGCATGGACGAGTCCACCTCGGAAAACACAGTTGGCCGGGTATAGAAGCCTCGCTCATGGCCCTGCACTCGTCCCGGCCCGCCGCAGATCAGCTTCGCGCCTTCGCTCAGTCCGGCCTCGATCATCGACTGGACACGATGAAACTGTGCCTCGTTGGCGATAGGGCCCAATACCGTCTCCTCCAGCTGCGGATCACCCACAACGATTGCCGCGGCCGTTTCGGCAGCCAGCGCTTCGACTTCCGCCAGTCGGTTCCTGGGCACGATCATTCGTGTTGGCGCGCTGCATGACTGACCCACATTGCGGAACGCGGCCATCACGCCGGGCGGCACGGCTTTGGCGAAGTCGGCGTCGGGCAGGAGGATATTCGGCGATTTGCCGCCCAGTTCCTGAGTCACTCGTTTAACCGTCGGTGCGGCGGCCTGCGCCACCAATGCGCCTGCCCGGTTGGAACCGGTGATCGAGATCATGTCGATATCAGGGTGGGCCGCCATCGCGCCGCCGACTTCGGGGCCGCTGCCATTGACCAGATTGAACACCCCCGGCGGCAGGCCGGCGTCATGCACCAGTTGCGCGAACAGCAGCGCGCTCAAGGGCGACAGTTCGCTGGGCTTGAGCACCACGGTACAGCCAGCCGCGATAGCCGGGGCGACTTTGGCGGTGATTTGATACAGCGGCCAGTTCCACGGCGTGATCAGCCCGCACACACCGATGGGCTCGCGTTCGATCGCGGTGCCGCCTTCGACGGTGTGAAAGTGATAGGTCGCCAGCAGGTCACGTGCGACACGCACGTGTTCTGCGGCCAGCGGCACCTGCATGGACCGCGCCGAACTGATGGCTGCACCCATCTCCAGCGAGATCGCCTGCGCCAGTTGTTCCTTGCGCTCGAGAATGAGCGCGTGGATCCGGCCGATGACCTGTGCCCGGGCCTGTGGCGAGGTGCCAGACCAGCCCGCAAAGGCTGCCCGCGCTGCCGCGACCGCACGGTCGACATCGGCGGCCGAGCCACTGGCGACATGCGCCACTACTTCTTCGGTCGCAGGGTTGATCACCGCAATACTGACCGGGTCGAGCGGGGCGGACCAACGACCATCGATATAGAGTTTCAGCGCGGTGTCCGGATCAACGTGATGGCTGTTCAAGGACTTTGAGGTCATCCAGCGGGCTCCCTGGAGCAATAATGGTCAAGGCCAGGCCCTTTGCTGCCAGGCCGTTCGATACCCATAAGCTAACAAAGCAGTCTGGATAAAAAGCGCCGATCTGCCGGGTTGCAAAGAATAATCTGCTGTATGCAACCCGCTAACATGGCGGACCTGTTTCGGCGGTTTATCCGTGCTGTTTTCAGCCGATTGCCTGAGTCACCAGCGCGAATTGCTGCACATCCGGGTTCGAGGCAGGTGGCCTCCCGAGCACCATGCGCGGTGCTCTGTCGACACATGGCAGGCCCAGGCTTTCGAGCCACGGTGCCAGCCCGCAGTCGGCCAGAATGTCGAAGCGCACGAACATGTCGGGTATCTGTTGCAGCAGGTGTTCAATCAATCGTTGTGCCTGATCTGCATCACCGGCAACCACCGGGCCGATGATATGACCGCGCCCGAAGCGGCGGAGCAGGGCGATGCCTTGCAACTGGCCTGAGTGTTCAATCCCTACCGCCTGTTCTGCGTCGTGCAACAGATCAGTCAACACGGCAGTACGATCCAGGCCGCTGCCCGCGTTGGCCAGCCGGATCAGTTCTGCATGGTCGGTCGCGCCCAGCGTACGAATCGGCAAGTCGTCTTTCGGTGTCGCCAGACCTGACAAGTCCGCAATGCCCTGATGCTGCTGGATGCGTGCGAAGTCGACGAAACCCAGGCTCTGGTAGAGCGGCGCGCCCAGTTCCGTGGCGTTGAGGATTGGTGTGCGCGGCGCCGTTGCGTCGAGACACAGCTTCATCAGACAGCGGCCGATGCCTTTGCCCTGATGATCATCGCGTACGATCACCAGCCCGATCGAGGACCAGTCGCCCTGATGGCAGGTAAACGCCACGCCTACCAGCTGGCCATCATGCTCGGCGACAAAACCCTCGGAAGTACGTTGCACCATCGCCCAGTCCTGCTCGCGGTGTGGCCACTTGAGGCTCACTGAAAGTGCATGGGCTGCCGGGATATCCGCCGCAGTCACCGGGCGATAGCGGTATTGAGGGTTTGAGGTTGCAGGCATGGCGCCTCCGTTGCGATGGGGTGGTTGGGCGATTTGGCTCATATCAACTTTCCGGCGCTAATAAGGCTGGACGTGAATGGCATTTCGATGGCCGTCGGGTCGGTGAAGCGGCGAATGTCGAACGGGCTGATCAACGTGCGCGTGCTGCCGGTGCTGATCAGCTCGGCCATGACGTCACCGACGCCGGGGCCCAGCTGAAAACCGTGGCCGCAGAAGCCAAACGCGTAGAACAGGCCGTCGACTTTGCCGCTGCGGCCCATGATCGGCAACGAGTCCGGCGTGTAACTCTCGATGCCGCTCCAGACGCGGATGATGTTCAGCTTTTCTGCGCCCGGTAGCAGGCGTTTCATCTGTCTCATCTGGTTGATCAGGCTCTCCGGCTTGAAGTAGGCGCGGCGGTTGAGCATGTCCGGTTTATTGCGATTGCCGCCTCCGATGATGATGTTGCCGCGTGGGATCTGCCGGAAATAGATCACTTCTTCCTTGATCTTGGTAAACACTCCGATCACCGTCGGCAGCGCGTACGGCACTGGTTCTGTCACCGACATCTGCGGTCCGTTGGGCTCAAGAGGGACAGACTCGCCGAACTGTTCGGCGAGCCTGGCGCCCCAGGCACCGGCAGTGATGAGCAACTGTTCGGCGACGAATAGCTGGCCATCGGCGGTGGTGACCTGAAACTCTCCGCCGACCTTCTGTACCTCGGTCACCTCAGTGCGTTCTTCGATTCTTGCACCCGCACGAATCGCCGCGCGGGCGAATGCGGGGGCTGCCAGGCGTGGGTTGGCGTGCCCGTCATGGGGCGCATAGGAACCGCCTTTGACTTGTGCACCGAGAAACGGAAAACGGTCGTGCAGTGCCTTGCCGGAAAGGATCTGCAAGTCCAGCTCGCGGGCTTCCGGGGCGGCGGCATAGGCCTCCAGTTCGGCGATTTCATCTTCGCGGTAGCAAACGCGCATATGCCCGCTGGGAATGAATTCCAGGTCTTCGCCGATCAGCTCCGGCAGGCGCTTCCACAATGCCCAGGAGCGATTGGACAGTTCCAGTTGGCCGAGAAACCGTCCTTGACGACGCACGTTGCCGAAATTCACGCCGCTGGCGTATTGGCCGATCTGGTCACGCTCCAGCAGGGTGACCGAGCGGCCGTGCTGACGCAGAAAAAATGCGGAGGACGCGCCCATGAAGCCGCCGCCGATAATCAGGACATCGCTTTTTTGTGGGGTCATGAGAGGCTCCCGGGCATGTTCATTGGCTGCAACGCGCCAGGGCTTCGATCTCGATCAGGTAGCCGTGGTGCAATTCCGGGACCGGCACCACCGCACGCGCAGGGCGATGCTCGCCCAGATAGCCAGCGTAGATGCGGTCGAAGGCTGGCCAGTGCTGGACGCCGGCGATGTAGATGGTCACTTTCAGCAGGTCATGCGTGCTGCATCCCGCTGCTTCAAGAATGGCCAGCAGATTGTCCAGCGCGACGGCAGCCTGGACCTCGAACGGCTCGCCGACGCTGTGACTGCCATCGGCGCGCACCGGCAGTTGTCCGGAAACATGCAGCGTGCCTTGATGCAGCATCGCCTGAGAATAATGCCCGCCGGGTGCTGCAGCCAGGGGCGTACTGATCGGTTTCATCTCACCAGCCATGCAGGCGACTCCAGGTATGGATTGCGCCTTCGCTGTCGCAAGCGTGGTAGTCCGGGAATTGCGCGCCGGTGGCACAGGCGTGGTTGGGCAGAATGCGCAGTCGGCTGCCGATGGGAAAACGCTCGCTGATGTCGGCCTCGCTGCCCGCAGCAAGCGTGATGATGCCGTGCTCCTGATTGGCACCGGTAACCCGTGCACCGTCGATCCACTCGCCGGTTTCACTGCACACCTGGCCGTAGCCGAAATCCTCGCGCTGGCGCTGGGTGCCACGGTCGCGGCTCATGGCCATCCAGCCTGCGTCAACGATGATCCAGCCCTTGTCCTGCTGATGGCCGATGACTGTGGTCAACACGCTCAGGGCCAGTTCATCCGCCCGGCATACGCCGATGTTGTGCATCACCAGATCGAAGAACACATACACCCCGGCGCGAACTTCGGTCACGCCGTGCAGGCTCTGCGCCGACAGTGCCGTCGGGGTCGAACCGATGCTGACGTCCGCACAGGGCAGTCCTGCCTGACGAATCCGCTCGGCGGCGCTGACGCAGAGCCTGCGTTCCTGTTCGGCGAGGGCTTGCAGTGCTGCGGGTGTGTCGAGGTCATAACTGGACCCGGCATGAGTCATTACCCCGCGCAGTTGCATGCCGCCGTCGACCAGCGTCCTCGCGACCTCGATGAGCGAGGGATCGTCGACAGTCAGGCCGGAGCGATGGCCGTCGCAGTCGATTTCAATCCAGACGTCGAAACGTTCGTCATGTGCCTGGCCGAAGACCACAATCGCCCGGGCAGCCGCCACGCTGTCGGTGAGGATGCTCAGGCGGCAGCCCTTGCGCCGCAGTCTGAGTGCCTGCTCCAGCTTGCCGGGTGCAATGGCGACGGCATAGAACACATCGTTGATGCCCTCGGCAAAGCAATGCTCGGCCTCTTTCAGCGTCGACACCGTGACGCCGCTGGCGCCTGCTGCAATCTGCGCCTGGATGACCGGCAGGCATTTGCTGGTCTTGACGTGCGGACGCAAGCGCACGCCCAGTTCGTTCATGCGTTGTTGCATGCGCTGGATATTGTGCTGCATGCGCGACACATCTAGCAGCGCCACAGGCGTATCGAGAGAGGACAGGGAGGCTGACATGGAAAGCGCTCGTGTGACTGGGTACGACCGTCACTCTACGCAGCGATGATAAAGCTGTGGTTCAATGCGTGATCATCAATCCTTAAGCTGAAGTGAATGATTGCCATCGAAGACCTGCGTCTGGCCGTGACCCTGTCGCGCTGCGAATCGCTCAGTGCTGCCGCCAGAATCCTCAATGTCTCGCCGCCCGCGCTGTCGATGCGCTTGCGCAAACTGGAGACGCAACTGGGCATCACCCTGGCCAACCGCGATGCCAGACGCCTGAGTCTGACGGCCGATGGTGAGCGTTTCGCACGCGAAAGCGCACAGTTGCTGGAGCAGTTGGAGGCGCTCCCGGAGTCCTTCAAGCAGCGTGATGAACGGCTGGTGGGCACGCTGCGCCTGGCAGCGCCATTCGGTTATGGACGCCAGCGCATTGCGCCGCTGCTGGCGCGCTTCTCCAGGCTGCACCCGCAGTTGTGTCTGCACCTGGACCTGCGCGAAACGCCTTGGCCGGACCGTCATGACAGCGATGCGGTGATCCACATCGGCAGCCTCAATGACAGCCTGTGGATCGCCAGGCCTCTGGCGCAGAATCATCGCTGGCTGTGCGCCAGCCCGGCGTATATCGAGCAGCATGGTGCGCCCTCGACGCCCGACCAACTGGCTGGCCATCGCTGCATCTGCATTCGCGAAAACGACGAAGACGTCACCCTCTGGCACCTGAGCAAGGGCCAGACGAAAAAGACTCTGCGCATCGAGCCCGCGCTGCTCAGCAACGACGGCTCGGTGGCCCGGCGCTGGGCCGAGCAGGGGCTGGGCATCGTGTTGCGCTCGCAGTGGGATGTCAGCGATGCCATTGCCAGTGGCAGGCTGGTGAGGGTGCTTGCCGATTGGCAGCTGGCCAGTGCGCCGATCAACCTGCTGGTGCCCGTACGCAAGCATCGCAGTGCACGGGTACAGGCGTTGACCGAGTTTCTCGAGACAGCCCTGAAAGCCTGATTCGGCAAAGCACCGGCACGCTGTTGGTCGCTGGGTTGAATACCTTAATTGACGCTCACGGCAACGCGCGGGTATAAACCGCGTCTTGTGTTTTTGTCGGATTTTTCTCCATGAGCTTCAGCCCCCTGATTCGCCAGTTGATCGATGCCTTCCGCGTGCTGCCGGGCGTCGGTCAGAAAACCGCTCAGCGCATGGCGTTGCAGTTGCTGGAGCGTGACCGCAGCGGCGGTTCGCGGCTGGCGCAGGCACTGGGGCAGGCGATGGACGGCGTAGGTCACTGCCGCTCGTGCCGCACGCTGACCGAAGAGGAGCTCTGCCCGCAATGCGCGGATCCGCGCCGTGACGACACACTGCTGTGCGTGGTCGAAGGCCCGACGGATGTCTATGCGGTGGAGCAGACCGGCTACCGCGGTCGTTACTTCGTGCTCAAGGGCCATCTTTCGCCACTCGACGGTCTGGGGCCGGAGGCCATCGGCATTCCGCAGTTGATGGAGCGCATCAGCCAGCAGGGCACTTTCACCGAGGTGATTCTCGCGACCAATCCGACGGTGGAAGGCGAAGCGACGGCGCATTACATCGCCCAGTTGCTCCACGACAAGGGCCTGGTCGCGTCACGCATCGCCCACGGCGTTCCATTGGGTGGCGAGCTGGACCTGGTCGACGGCGGCACCCTGGCGCACTCGTTTGCAGGGCGCAAGCCGATTGCGATGTGATACCGGCCAGCGTTTCTGCTGTCAGTAGCGCGGTGTGATATCGCGCTCGACAGGTGGCGCGTCCGGATCCTGACCCACCGGAAACTTGCCTTTCAGGTGCCAGGCGAACGCGATGATTTCGGCAATTGTGCGGTACAGCGGCTCGGGAATACTGTCGCCCAGCTCCATGCGTGCCAACAGCTTGACCAGTTCGGCGTTCTCGTAGATCGGCACTTCGTACTCGCGGGCAATGGCTAGAATGGCCTCGGCCAACTGGTCGTCGCCCTTGGCGCTGAGTGTCGGTGCGTGCTGGCCGTCATAGCTGAGGGCGATAGCCTGGCGCGGAGTGTGATCGGGCAGGGTCATCAGGCGTTCTCGTCGATCCAGCGTTGTTCGAGTGCGGTACGCGGACCGCTTGGCGGGGCGCCGTGACTGCAGGCCAGTTCGCCCACCGCCAGGCCACAGGCTATCAACCGTTCGCGCAAATACCCCAGTTCATGTTCGATCAATGCCGCGCTGTCGGGGCGCTCGGCCCATAGCTGGCTGGACAGCGTGCCGCGCAGTAACTGCGCATGCACCTGCAAGGGCCCCAAAGGCTCGAGGTCGAACGCCAGATCGACTTTCCAGAGCTTTTCCCGGGTGTCCTTGATCTCGACATCATCACGGTCTTCGGCCGCTTCCTGATCAGGTGTGTCTTCGCGCTGCACCTTGACCTGCAGGGGCACGATGTCGTGGGCGTTGCGCATTGGCACTTCCAGCTGCCAGGTGGTCACCTGGGTGCCGTCGGCGTTGGTCCGCGTCTGTTCCAGCCCGCCCAGTTGATGGCTTTGCAGGCGTGAGACGGCAGCCGCAGCGAGCTTGAGGAGGATTTCCAGATCATCCTCCTTCTCACC
Organism: Pseudomonas congelans; assembly: GCF_900103225.1. Taxonomy (GTDB): domain Bacteria; phylum Pseudomonadota; class Gammaproteobacteria; order Pseudomonadales; family Pseudomonadaceae; genus Aquipseudomonas; species Aquipseudomonas congelans. The sequence goes on from NZ_FNJH01000003.1 coordinate 549,931, forward strand.
ACCGCTGACAGTGCGCGACGGCAACGGAAAAATGCTTGGCTGAGTGCGTGCCGCGACCAGGCCAAGTGTGCCCAGCGCATTGCGAATGGCATTGGGCATCGTGCGCGCGAGGGTATTGGAAGCCGCCGCTGCGCCGTAAGACATGTTGTCCGGCAGGCCGGGAAGGATCTGGGCGATCAGGCGCATCAGGTTGGCCTTCATGTCCGGCATTTGCGCCGGGTTCAAGCCGGCCAGCAGTCTGGCTTCCAGAAACACGCCGCTGGCGTTGAGTGCCTGGGCCACGCCTTTGGGGGTGGTCATCTGCTCGACATCGGGCAGGTCGGCGAGCAACTGGTTGATACTGGCCTGCAATGGGGCGCTGATGGCCGAGCTGTTACTGGCCGGGCTGCCGGACTGCAGGTTTTGCAGGGCGTTGATCAGGGTATCCAGCGAGCCTTGGCGATTTTGCTGTGCGGACAGTTGCTGCGCCACTGCCAGTTGGTCGAAACGACCGGGCAGGGCAACGAAGTTGAGTGCCTGATTGCCTTGTACCTGAGCGCTCAAGAGACTGCCCACCGTCAGCGGCTGCGGGCTCTCGATGGTCAGGCTGGAACCCGCCAGCGCCGTGTTGAGCAGCATCACGATGGAGCGATAGGCAGGCGTCGCAGCGGCCGGGTTCTGGGCGGCCGGTTGATTGACTGCCTGAGTAATCTCCTGGCTGGTCATGACTTTGCCCTGCAGCAGCGTGCCGACCGGTAATTGTCGGGTATCGATGCTGGTCATCGAGTTTTTCAGCGCGCTGTTGAGCTGCTGCAGCGTCAAGGTCAGCTCGTTGGCCGACGCCTGCGCCACTTGCAGCAGGCTGCCGGGCGTGAACGGGACGCTGCTGGTGACCGGCAAATTGGTCAGGCTGCCGTTGGCAAGCACCAGCCGCAGCAGTAACTGGAAGTTCTGATTGACCTGCTTGAGGGTCAGCACTTCGGCGTTGGCGGTTTCGCCTTCGGGGATCAGATTTTCCGCCGATTGCAGCATGGTCAGCACTTGCGCCGGGGATATGCCGGCGCGCAGCAGTGTCATGGTGGCGTTTGTTGCCGGAACGCTGGTGATGTCGCCTGTCATTGAACTATCGACCCAAGGAAATTGCCCCTTTGATAACAGGACTCGCATGTATAATACCGGCCGAAACCGGACCAGCCGCCATTAACTTCTCTTCATGTAACGGCCGTATCAATCCCGACTTGAACCGCGTTTTACTCCGTATGTGTCTGTTTTGGCACATTTCGCGACGCAAAGCACTGGAAACGCCCCATGATCCCAGCCACCCCATTTTTGCAAGCGACGGCTCTGGCGTGTGAGCGGGACGGGCGGATGCTGTTCGAAAACCTCGATCTTCAACTGCACGCGGGCGACATGCTGCAGATCAGCGGTCCCAACGGCTGCGGCAAGACCAGCCTGCTGCGCCTGCTGTGCGGGTTGATGCAGCCAACGGCCGGGCAGGTACTGCTCGACGCGCAACCAATGGGCCGGCAGCTTGCTGCACCGGGCAGCAAGCTGTTGTGGATCGGTCATGCGCCGGCGCTCAAGGATTTGCTGACGCCGCTGGAAAACCTGTCCTGGCTCAGTGCACTTCACCAGCCGGCCGGTGCCGATGTCATCGCCGCCGCGATCGATGCGGTCGGTCTGGCAGGTTTCGAGGACGTGCCCTGCCACACCTTGTCGGCCGGGCAGCAGCGTCGCGTTGCGCTGGCACGTCTGTATCTGCCGGGCCCGCGACTCTGGTTGCTCGACGAGCCGTTTACCGCGCTCGACCGCCAAGGAGTCGAGCAACTGGAAAACCACCTCGCCGGGCACTGTGAGCAAGGCGGCATGATTGTCATGACCACCCACCACAGTCTGAGCCGTCTGCCTGCGGGCTATCGGGACCTCGACCTGGGGCAGTGGTCAGCATGAGCAACGTGTTTGTTCTGCTGATGCTCCGTGAGGTGCGGCTGCTGGCGAGGCGTCCGGCAGAGCTGGCGAACCCGCTGGTGTTCTTTGCGATCGTGGTTGCCCTGTTCCCGCTGGCGCTGGGACCGCAGGCGCAATTGTTGCAAACCTTGTCGCCAGGGCTGGTCTGGGTGGCGGCACTGCTGGCCGTGCTGCTGTCGCTGGACGGGCTGTTACGCAGTGATTTCGAGGATGGCTCGCTGGAGCAGTGGGTCCTTTCGCCGCACCCGCTGGCCCTTCTGGTTCTGATCAAAGTGCTGGCACACTGGGCTTTTTCCGGGCTGGCACTGGTACTGTTGTCACCCTTGCTGGCCTTGATGCTCGGGCTGCCGGTGCAGTGCCTGCCGGTGTTGATGGTTTCGCTGCTGCTGGGCACTCCGGTGCTCAGCCTGCTGGGGGCACTGGGTGCGGCGTTGACCGTGGGTTTGAAGCGCGGCGGCCTGCTGCTGGCATTGTTGATTCTGCCGCTGTACATCCCGGTACTGATTCTGGGCAGCGGTGCTTTGCAGGCCGCGCTGCAGGGCATGCCGGCGACCGGCTATCTGCTGTGGCTGGGCAGCCTGGCGGCGCTGGCTATCACCCTGACACCCTTTGCGATAGCCGCTGGCCTGAAAATCAGCATCGGCGAATAATTGAGGTTCCGGGATCGAGACTTCGATGCCGGTCAATACCCTGGATGCACCCTGATGAAAAGCAACGCCATGAAAAGCAGCATCCGTTGGGCCTGGCTGCACACCCTCGGCTCACCGAAAGGGTTTTACCGCGTCAGCGCACGCCTGCTGCCCTGGCTGAGTGTTGCCGCCGTGCTGTTGCTGGTCATCGGCATGGTCTGGGGCTTGGCGTTCGCACCGCCGGACTACCAGCAGGGCAACAGTTTCCGGATCATTTATATTCACGTACCTGCCGCGATGCTCGCTCAATCCTGCTACGTCATGCTGGCCGTGTGCGGGTTGGTCGGGCTGGTCTGGAGAATCAAGCTGGCCGATGTCGCACTGCAATGCGCTGCACCCATCGGCGCGTGGATGACCGCGCTGGCGCTGGTGACCGGTGCGATCTGGGGCAAGCCCACTTGGGGGGCATGGTGGGTCTGGGACGCGCGACTGACCTCGATGCTGATTCTGCTGTTCTTGTATTTCGGCCTGATCGCGCTGGGCAATGCCGTCAGCAACCGCGACAGCGCCGCCAAGGCCTGCGCGGTGCTGGCCATCGTCGGTGTGGTGAACATTCCGATCATCAAGTATTCGGTCGAGTGGTGGAACACCCTGCACCAGGGTTCGACGTTCAGCCTCACCGAGAAACCCGCCATGCCGGTTGAAATGTGGCTGCCGCTGCTGTTCACCACGCTGGGTTTCTACTGCTTGTTCGGTGTGTTGCTGATGATGCGCATGCGCCTTGAAGTGCTGCGTCGCGAGGCGCGCACGCAGTGGGTCAAGGCCGAGATTCTGCGCTGCCTGGGTCACACGACAGCGCAGTCGGAGAACACGCTTTGAGTTTTGCATCGTTCAGCGATTTTCTTGCCATGGGCCGCCACGGAGTGTTTGTCTGGTCGGCCTACGGCCTGTGCCTTGTAGTGCTGCTGATCAACGTGGCGCTGCCGCTATGGGCACGGCAGCGATTTATGAAACAGCAGGCGCGTCGCCTGAAGCGGGAGAATCGCCCGTGAACCCGCTGCGCAAAAAGCGTCTGTTGATCATTGTGGCGCTGCTGGCCGGTGTCGGTCTGGCCTTGACCCTGGCCCTCAGCGCCTTGCAGGAAAACATCAACCTGTTCTACACCCCCAGTCAGATCGCCAATGGCGAGGCACCACTGGACACGCGGATTCGGGCTGGCGGCATGGTCGAAAAGGGTTCATTGCAGCGTTCGGCTGATTCACTGGACGTGCGTTTCGTGGTCACCGATTTAAACAAGTCGGTGACCATCACCTATCGGGGCATTCTTCCCGATCTGTTTCGTGAAGGGCAGGGCATCGTGGCGCTGGGCAAACTCAATGCACAGGGGGTGGTGGTGGCCGATGAAGTGCTGGCCAAGCATGACGAGAAATACATGCCCCCGGAGGTCACCAAGGCCCTGCGTGACAGCGGTCAGGCGGCACCGGCTGCGTCTCCCACACCCGTCAAACAGGGTTGATCGATGATTCCCGAACTCGGCCATCTGGCCATGATTCTGGCGCTCGGCTTTGCGCTGGTGCAGGCCATCATTCCGCTGATCGGCGCATGGCGCGGCGATCGCTTATGGATGAGCCTTGCCCGTCCGGCAGCCTGGGGCCAGTTCAGCTTTCTGATTTTCGCCTTCGGTTGCCTGACCTATGCATTCATGGTCGACGACTTCTCCGTCGCCTACGTTGCGCAGAACTCCAACACGGCGCTGCCCTGGTACTACAAGTTCAGCGCCGTGTGGGGCGCGCATGAAGGTTCATTGCTGCTCTGGGCCTTGATTCTCGGTGGCTGGACCTTCGCTGTGTCGGTGTTTTCCCGGCAACTGCCCCAGGTGATGCTGGCGCGGGTCCTCGCCGTGATGGGCATGATCAGCCTGGGTTTCCTGTTGTTTCTGATCCTCACCTCCAACCCGTTCGCGCGTCTGTTGCCGCAGATGCCAGCGAATGGACGTGATCTGAACCCGTTGTTGCAGGACATTGGCCTTATCGTGCATCCGCCGATGCTGTACATGGGCTATGTCGGCTTCTCCGTGGCCTTTGCGTTCGCCATCGCCGCCTTGCTCGGCGGCCGCCTCGACGCTGCCTGGGCGCGCTGGTCCAGGCCGTGGACGCTGGTGGCCTGGGCCTTTCTTGGCATCGGTATCAGCCTGGGCTCGTGGTGGGCGTATTACGAGCTGGGCTGGGGTGGCTGGTGGTTCTGGGACCCGGTGGAAAACGCCTCGTTCATGCCCTGGCTGGTGGGCACTGCGCTGATTCACTCGCTGGCGGTCACGGAAAAACGAGGCGTGTTCAAGAGCTGGACGGTATTGCTGGCCATTGCTGCGTTTTCGCTGAGCCTGCTCGGCACCTTTCTGGTCCGTTCCGGGGTGCTGACTTCCGTGCACGCCTTTGCCTCGGACCCGGCGCGCGGCGTGTTCATCCTGATGTTCCTGCTGGTCGTGGTGGGCGGTTCGCTGACCCTGTTCGCGATTCGCGCACCGGTGGTCAAAAGCCAGGTCGGATTCGGCTTGTGGTCACGGGAAACCCTGCTGCTGGGCAATAACCTGTTGCTGGTGGTTGCCGCGTCCATGATTCTGCTGGGCACCCTTTATCCGCTGGTGATCGATGCCATGAGCGGCGCCAAGATGTCGGTCGGGCCGCCGTACTTCAATACGTTGTTCGTGCCATTGATGGGCCTGTTGCTGGTGGTCATGGCGGTCGGCGTACTGGTGCGCTGGAAGGATACGCCGCTGAAATGGCTGCTCGGCATGCTGGCCCCGGTACTGGTTGGCAGCGTCGTCTTGGCGGTGCTTGCCGGTCTGCTGCTGGGCGATTTCCAGTGGGCGGTACTGGCGACCCTGATGCTCGCAGCCTGGGTGCTGCTGGCCGGGGTTCGCGACCTGCTCGACAAGACCCGCCACAAGGGTCTGCTCAGCGGCGCACGCGGTCTGACCCGCAGCTATTGGGGCATGCAGCTGGCGCACCTTGGCATTGTCGTGTGTGCGCTGGGCGTGGTGCTGTCGAGCCAGAACAGCGCCGAGCGCGATTTGCGCATGGCTCCCGGCGAGTCCACCGAACTGGGTGGGTATACCTTTGTCTTCGAGGGTGCCCGGCATTATGAAGGACCGAACTTTACCTCTGATCGGGGCACGGTTCGCGTGTTGCGCGACGGCTCTCAACTGACCGAACTGCACCCGGAGAAGCGCCTCTACACCGTGCAACAGTCGATGATGACCGAAGCGGGTATTGATGCCGGTTTCACCCGTGACCTGTATGTCGCCCTGGGTGAGCCGTTGGGCGATGGTGCGTGGGCCGTTCGGGTTCATGTCAAACCGTTTGTGCGCTGGATCTGGCTTGGCGGCCTGCTGACCGGTCTGGGCGGTGTGCTGGCGGCGCTGGATCGGCGTTATCGCACCCGGGTAAAGAACAAGGTGCGCGAGGCATTGGGTATGTCGGGAGCTGCACAATGAGACGCTGGGTCATGGTGTTGCCACTGGTGCTGTTTCTGGGCGTGGCGGCGTTTTTGTATCGCGGTTTGTATCTGGACCCCGCCGAGCTGCCCTCGGCACTGATCGACAAGCCTTTTCCGGCATTCTCGCTACCGGCGGTGCAGGGCGAGCGGATGCTGAGCCGTACCGATCTGCTCGGCAAACCTGCGCTGGTCAACGTCTGGGGCACCTGGTGCGTGGCTTGCCGGGTGGAGCATCCGGTGCTCACCCGGCTGGCGCAGCAGGGCGTGCTGATCTACGGCGTGAATTACAAGGACGTCAACGCTGACGCGCTGAAATGGCTCAAGGAATTCCATGATCCTTATCAGTTGAATATTCGTGACCAGGACGGCTCTCTGGGCCTCGACCTGGGGGTGTACGGTGCGCCGGAAACCTTTTTGATCGATGCTCAGGGCGTCATTCGTTACAAACACGTCGGGGTCATCGACGACGCAGTGTGGCGCGAAAAACTTGCGGCGCGTTATCAGCAACTGATTGATGAGGCGCGGCCATGAAGCGCTGCCTGCTGATCGTCCTGCTCAGCGTGCTGTGCGCCGGCATTGCCCACGCGGCCATCGATGCCTATGCCTTTCGCGACGACGCCGAGCGCGCGCGCTACAGCGAACTCACCAGAGAGCTGCGCTGCCCGAAATGCCAGAATCAGGACATCGCCGACTCCAATGCGCCAATTGCCGCTGACTTGCGCAAGGAAATCTACCGCATGCTGGGCGAAGGGCAGAGCAATCAGCAAATCATCGATTTTATGGTCGATCGCTATGGCGATTTCGTTCGCTACAATCCGAGCCTGACGGCGCGCACCTGGCTGCTGTGGTTCGGGCCGGCCGGCCTGCTGGTCGGCGGCCTTGTGGTGATCGGGTTTATCGTTGGCCGCCGCCGCAAGGCGCAATCGGCGGAGGCCGACGGGCTTTCCGACGATGAGAGGCAGCGTCTCGCCACCTTGCTGGATGACCACCGCACATGATCGATTTCTGGATGGCAACCGGGCTGTTGCTGGTGGTTGCGCTGAGCTTTCTGCTGATTCCGCTGCTGCGCGGCCATCGCGCGCAACGGGAAGAAGACCGCACGGCTCTCAACGTGGCGTTGTATCAGGAGCGACTGAGCGAGCTGCAGGTTCAGCAGGAACAGGGCGTGTTGTCGTTGACGCAACTGCAGGCTGCACGTGCCGAAGCAGCGCGCGAGCTGCTGGCCGACACCGAAGGTGCAGAGCCCGCCCGGACATCGCGTCTGGGTAAGCCCTGGCTGGTGCTGGCCGCGGTGCTGGTGCCGGTATTGGGGCTGGCAGGCTATCTCGAGCTGGGTGCCAGTGACCGGGTTGAATTGAGTCGCGAATTCGCTCGACCCCCGACCTCGCTGGCAGACATGACCCGGCGTCTGGAGCGTAGTGTGCAGGCTCAGCCGGATTCAGCCGAAAACCTGTATTTTCTGGCGCGCAGCTATATGGCACAGAACCGCCCGGGTGATGCCGCGCAGATGTTCGAGCGTTCAGTGGCGCTGGCCGGAAGGCAGCCCGAATTGCTCGGGCAGTGGGCCCAGGCGCTGTACTTCGCCAGCGACAAGCATTTCACGCCACAGGTGCAGACGCTGACCGACGAAGCACTGCAGGCTGACCCCAGGGAAGTCACCAGTCTTGGTCTGCTCGGGATTGCCGCGTTCGAAACACAGCGCTATCAGGCGGCGATGGACTACTGGACCCGGCTGCTCGCGGCACTGCCCGCAGATGACGCATCGCGTTCGGCCCTGGAAGGCGGCATTGCCCGCGCCAGAGAAAACCTCGCCAAACGCGCTGCAGAGGTTGCGCCTGCGGTGAAGGCGAAGTCGATAAGAATTCATGTCGAGCTGGCTCCTGCGCTTCAGGGCAAAGTAAGGCCGAGCGACAGCGTGTTCATCTTCGCCCGCGCCATCAAGGGGCCGGCGGCACCCTTGGCGGTCAAACGCATTACCGTGGCGGACCTGCCTGCCAACGTGGAACTGAGCGATTCCGACGCGATGATGCCGCAACTGAACCTGTCGAACTTTGCGCAAGTCCAACTGGTTGCGCGAGTGTCTCGCGCAGGGCAGCCAACCACCGGTGAGTGGGTCGGCCGCAGTCAGCCACTGGCCAGTGATTCCGGGGTTCAGCAGGCGTTGATCATCGACAGTCCGGATAACTAGAGAATTCGCTTATGTACCGTATCGCACGCATTACCTTGTTGGGTCTGGTCGTTGGCCTGAGTGCCTGTGCTGTCCAGCATCCGGCGCCGCCACATGGCCAGGATCCGATCCTCAACCTGCCGGGTGGCCAGCAGCCCGGCGCACCGCGTCCGGGTCCTGCGCCTTCGGAGCCTGCCAAGGCGCCTGCCGCAGCGCCGAAGACCTCGGCCAGCTTCGCGCCGCCACCGGGCGGCGGCAGCCATTGGGACCCGCGCCTGGGCGTGTACGTGATGGACGATCAGCCCAACACCTTTTATCGCCAGCGCACTTACTACCAGTGGAATGACGGCTGGAGCTGGGCGACCAGCCCCAACGGTCCATGGCAGGCGACTGATGTCAGTGGTGTGCCGGCAGGGCTGGGCAAACAGTTCAGTAAATGATTCAGGCTTCAATAAAAACGGCGACCTCGAAGGTCGCCGTTTTGCATTGCCTGAGCGGCTTATTTGCCCGGATAGATCTGGTCGAATACACCACCGTCGATGAAGTGGGTCTTCTGCACCGTGCGCCAGTCACCGAAGGTTTTCTCCACCGAGAGGAAGTCCACTTTCGTGAAGCGATCCGTGTACTTGGCCAGCACCTGCGGGTCACGCGGGCGCAGGTAGTTTTTGGCGGCGATCTCCTGGCCTTCCGGTGACCACAGGTATTTCAGGTAGGCTTCGGCCAGAGCGCGCGACTGCTTCCTGTCCACCACCTTGTCGACCACACTCACCGGTGGCTCGGCTTCTGCCGACACGGAGGGGTAAACCACTTCGAACTGATCACGGCCGAATTCGCGGGCGATCATTTCCGCTTCGTTCTCGAAGGTGACCAGCACGTCGCCGATCTGGTTGGTCATGAAGGTTGTAGTCGCACCGCGACCGCCGGTATCAAGGACTGGCACATGGAGGAACAGATCACCGACGAATTTCTTCGCCGCCGCTTCATCGCCGCCTTTTTTCAGGGTGTAACCCCAGGCCGACAGGTAGGTGTAGCGGCCGTTGCCGGAAGTTTTCGGGTTGGGCACGATGACTTCCACGCCATCCTTGATCAGATCCGGCCAGTCTTTGAGGGCCTTCGGGTTGCCCTTGCGCACGATGAACACCGTGGCCGAGGTGAACGGCGCACTGTTGTTCGGCAGACGGCTGACCCAGTCTTGCGGCACCAGCTTGCCATTGTCGGCCAGGGCGTTGATATCAGTGGCCATGTTCATGGTGATCACGTCGGCCGGCAGCCCGTCGATGACCGAACGCGCCTGCTTGCTCGACCCGCCGAAGGACATCTGCACGGTCACATCTTCATTCTTCTCGGCTTTCCAGTGTTTCTGGAAGGCGCTGTTGTAGTCCTTGTAGAAATCACGCATCACGTCGTAGGAGACGTTGAGCAGCGTCGGGGCTGCCTGGGCAGCGCTGGCAAAGGCCAGGCCGGCGGCCAGTAGCGAGGCGGCGAAGAGTTTGTTCACTGCAGGGTCCTTGAGATGAAGAGTCGTGTAACAAGCCTGATGGCGTAATGCCGCGACACTATCAGCATCGCGCCTGCGGTTTAAAGACCGAAAAGATCTTTGCTTATGCCTTGTGCTCGGTTTTTTTAAACAATTGATTGCCACAACGTGAGCAGAACGCCGCGCCATGCTCGTGAAGGTTTTTCGAGCACACCGGGCAATCGTGTTTCAGCTGCTCGCCGCGCATGGCATTGGCCAGCTCGGCGGTGAATATTCCGGTGGGCACGGCGATGATCGAGTAGCCGGTAATCATCACCAGCGAGGAGAGCATCTGGCCGAGCGGGGTCTTGGGCACGATATCGCCAAAGCCCACCGTCGTCAGGGTCACGATAGCCCAGTAAATGCCCTTGGGAATGCTGGTGAAACCATGCTCCGGACCTTCGATCACGTACATCAGCGTGCCAAACACGGTGACCAGTGTAGACACCGTGACCAGAAAGACGATGATCTTCTGCTTGCTGCCACGCAGCGCCGCCAGCAGGTAATTGGCCTGACGCAGATACGTGCCGAGCTTGAGCACCCTGAAGATCCGCAGCATGCGGATGATCCGCACGATCAGCAGGTATTGCGCATCGCTGTAATAGATCGACAGCACGCCCGGCACGATGGCCAGCAGGTCCACCAGCCCGTAGAAACTGAACGCGTACTTCAGCGGCCGTGGCGAGCAATAGAGGCGCAGAATGTATTCGATGGCAAACATCAGCGTGAAGCCCCATTCGATCCACGCGAAGAGCATCGCGTAATCACGATGAATACTCTCGATGCTGTCGATAATGGTGACCAGCAGACTGAGCAGAATCGCGACCAGCACCGCCTTGTCAAACGTCCGTCCGGCAGGCGTATTGGCCTCGAAAATAACAATATGCAGCCGCTCGCGGCGGCTGAGAGAGCTGTCCATGGTGCTTCCCGAATCAAAGGTCGGGTGAGCCTAGGAGCATTGGGTGGTTGAGTGCAAGCACACAACACCTGTGGGAGCGAGCCGGGCGACGCTTCGCTTGCTCGCGAAGAGGTCGTTATAGCCGCCTTAAAGGTGACCTGAGTTGAATCTCAATCCACCTGACAAAGAAAACCGCTGTGTGACGCGGAGCGTCACGAACCGCATTCCCACGCTGGAACGTGGGTACGATAGTCAAAATCGCAGTCACTGCCACCGAAATGCTTTTCGACCACGATCGCACTGACGACGCAAATTGCGACGTAAGTGACGGCTGAGTCCTGGCGCTGATCCGGGGGTAGCCTGGCAGGACGCCAGGCTAGCCGCACCGGGCCATGGATGGCCCGTTGCGGCGACCCCCGGATCAGTGCCAGGGCGAAGGAACCCGACGAAGTCGGGCCGGAAACGGAGCCAGGGGCTTTGGTCACTTTGGCCCCATCAAAGTGACTCGCCGAGGGGCGAAAAGGTGACCTGAGTCGAACCTCAATCCACCTGAAGTCGCAGAACCGCCGTGTGACGCGGAGCGTCACGAACTGCATTCCCACGCTGGAGCGTAGGAACGATAATCCGGATAGAGACTGATAAGGGGAGTAAACATGCAGTATGCAGGCGAAGGCTTTTCTCTCAGGGCATTGGCATTTGATGATGCCGAATTGATCAACCGCTATGAAAACACCCATCGCCAGCATCTGCAGCCTTGGGAACCGCTAAGGGATGATGACTATTTCATCCTCGAAAACGCCCGCTCAAGGGTCCAGCAGCAGTGGGAAAGCATGCAGGCAGGCAACGCGATTTTTTTCCTTATTACCGATCCCGACGGCAACTTGCAGGGGCGCTGCAGCTACACCAACATCGTGAGAGGTGCTTTCCAGGCCTGCAACCTCGGCTTCTCACTGGCGCAAGCCGCTCAGGGGCAGGGCTTGATGAAAAGGTCGCTGGAGGTCACCAATCGCTACTGTTTCGAGCAAATGGGCCTGCATCGAATCATGGCCAACCACTTGCCACGCAACCTGAAAAGCCAGCGACTTCTGCAGTCGCTTGGCTTCGAACAGGAAGGCTATGCCCGCGCCTACCTGAAAATTGCCGACGTCTGGGAAGACCATGTCCTGAGGGCGTTGATCAATCCGAACGAGGCCTGATGGCCGGGCGAACGCCCATCCTATTTCTGCGCCACGTCATCCTTCTCCCAGCCGCCGCCAAGTGCCAGAAACAGATTGATCTGCCCCATCGCCACCTGGGTGTTGGCTTCGGCCATCTGCGCGCGTACGTCGGTGTAGGTGCGAGTGGCTTGCAGGTCGGCGAGGAACGAAGCGCGTCCGGCCTGATAGAAACGGTGCGTCTGGTCAGCCGCTTCTTTGGCGGACTGCTCGGCCTCTTTGAGGGCGTCGCGGCGGTCGAGCAGGGCGGTGTATTGCGCCAGGCCGGTCTGGGTTTCACGGATGGCGTTGAGCACCACACCGTCAAAGCGCGCCAGGGACGCCTGCGCCGAGGCTTCGGCCTGATGGATGCGGGCGCGTGAGCCATTGGACGGGATGGTCCAGTTCAACAGCGGCCCGAAGCCCCAGCGATTGGCCGCCGGTTTGCCGAGGTTCTCGATCAGGCCGGTGGTGCCAATGCTCGCGCCGATGCTGATGTCCGGATACAGCTCGCCGGTGGCAACGCCGATCTCGGCAGTCGACATGGCCAGATGGCGTTCAGCCTGGCGCACATCCGGGCGGCGTTTGAGCAGCGCTGCGCCGTCGCCCACAGGCATGACCTGCGCAATCTGCGGCAACTCGTTACAGGTGCTCACCCCGGCAGGCAGTTGCTCGACAGGTTTGGCCAGCAGCATCGACAGGCGGAACATCGCAGCCTGACGGCGTGCCTCGTAACGGGGCATTTCGGCGCGTAACGACTTGAACTGCGTCTGCGAGCGAGTGACCTGGGTTTCATCGCCACGCCCGGCATCGCGCAGGCGCTGGTTGAGGGTCACGCTCTGTTGTTGCAGGTCCAGTGATTCGCGGGCGATGTCGAGCTCTTCGTTGGCCGCACAAATCTGCGTGTAGGCGCGCACCACATCGGCGACCACCGTGATGCGTGCCGTATCCACCGCCGCCTGATTGGCATCGACATTGGCCTGCGCCGCTTCGATACCACGCTGCAAGGTGCCGAACAGATCGAACTGGTACGAGGTGGTCAGACCCACGTCGCCCACATTGGCCACCGGCACCTTGTCGGTCAGCAGAAACGCTTCGCCCGACTCCTGCACACGCTGGGCGCCGATCTTCGCGCCGTTGGTAAAGCCGCCAGCCGCCTCGGCTTCCGAGGTCTGATAGCGGGCACGCTGCAGGTTGGCGGCGGCGATGCGCAGGTCGGTATTGGACGCGATAGCCTGGCGCACCAGCTCATCCAGATGCGCATCCTGGTACAGGCGCCACCAGTGCACAGGCACCGGGGCTGAAACCGTGTTGACCGAGCGGCCGGCCAGTTCACCCTGCAGGTCCGGACGGTTGATAGCGCCCTCTTTGGGCAACTGGTAATCCGGGCCGACCATCTGGCAGGCCGAGAGCACGACGGTAAAGCCGAGCGCGGCCACGCGTAACGCACGTTTCATCGGCTGCGCTCCTGCGTGTCATCGATGATCGACACCGTCGCGGTACGCCCGGCAATCATGCGGAAATCGGCAGGCACGTCATCGAAGGCGATCCGCACCGGAATCCGCTGCGCCAGACGCACCCAGCTGAAGGCCGGGTTGACGTTGGGCAGCAGGTTCGAGCCGCTGCTGCGGTCGCGGTCTTCGATACCGGCAACGATACTCACCACGTGGCCGGTCAGCCGGGCGTTGTCGCCGATGACACGGATGTCGACGCCCTGGCCGACATGGATGCCATCAAGCTTGGTTTCCTCGAAATAGCCATCGATGTGGAACGACGTCGAATCGACCACCGAGAGCACCGGACGCCCGGCAGTGACGAACTCATGTTCGCGGGGTGCGCGGTCGTTGAGGTAGCCTTCCACCGGACTGCGGATCACCGAGCGATCCAGGTTCAACTGCGCGGCATCCACCGCAACCTTGGATTCGCCCAGTGCCGAAAGGGCCCGAGCTTCGCGGGACTGGCTTTCTTCCAGTTGCTCGCGGGCAACCAGATTGCCCAGACCACGGTTACGCTTGTTCTCGCGACGCGCCTGCTCCCAGGTTTCCTGACGTTCGGCGACCGTCGCCTGCGCCTGGCGCAGCGCCAGACGGAAGCGGTCCTGGTCGATGGTGAACAGGACCTGGCCCTTGTGCACGGGCTGGTTGTCAGTGACTTCGACCTTCTGGATCAGCCCGGACACGTCCGGTGCGATCTGCACGATGTCGGCGCGGATATGCCCGTCGCGCGTCCACGGTGCATACATGTAATACATCACCATGCGCCATACGACCACGGCGGCCAGGGTGACAACCAGCAGGGTCAGGACCACGCGGCCCAGTGTCAGTATCGGTTTTTTCATGTCATCAGGTATCGACTTAGAGTATCCACGGCGCCGAGCAACAAAGCGTATAGACCTACGTTGAACAAAGCCCGGTGCCAGACCAGACGGTAGAAGTGGGCACGCGACAGCACCGCGTGCACGACGAGAAACAGCAGATAGGCGATGCCCATCATCGCCAGGAACGTGGGGATGAAGATCCCGCTGATATCCAGATCACCGATCACAGGGGCGCTCCATCGATGTTATGCGGCAGTTGCTCGGTCAGTTCGCCGCCCACGGTGACGATCTCGACCCCTGGCAGCAGGGCCAGGCGCAGGCCGCTGAGGGCATGCAACAGGTGCAGCCGGGCCGGGTTGTCGCCCATCTCCTGATCGGTCAACGACCGGCGTGCGCGGTCCATGGCCATCAGCAGGCCCCTGGGCGCGGGCAGCCGTTCGCCGGCCTTGCGACAAAGTTTGAAATAGCCGCTGACTTCATCGATCACCTGACGCAACAGCCCCTGGGCCGCAGGCGTGGCGCGGCGGGTGTAGGCCAGCAGGTCGAGCATGTTCAGCGCGACGCGCAGTTCACGCAGGGCGATCCCGGTGTCCTGGGCGGTGAGCGTCAGGCGCGGCAGTTGCTGCATCAGGCGGTCGAGCATTTGCACACCCATGCGCCGATGCTCGGCCAGAGAAGCGTCTTCACTGAGACTGGCGATGTCACGCCAGCTGAAACGGGTCAGGCGCTTGACGGCCAGCTCGACGCCGAACGGGCGGAACACCAGGGTCCAGATGAAGGCGAACAGTAGTCCGGCGGGACCCGCCAGGTTGGAATTGATGAAGTTCATGAAGTCCGCGTCATAAGCGCTCTGGATACTGATGAATGACGAGGTGTTGACGATGGTCAGCAGCGTGCCGAGAAAGAAGCGCGGTTGCACGGTCAGGGTACCGACGCAAATGAACGGCACGGAAAAGGCCAGCACCAGCATCGGGAAGTCATGCAGGTTGGGCAGCACCACAAACAGGTACAGGCTGGCGAACACCACCGAGAGCAGGGTCCAGAAGAAGAACCGGTAGATTTGCGGGGCAGGGTCATCCATGGCGGCAAAGAAGCTGCACGACACCGCCGCCAGTGCCACCGCACTTGCGCCGTCTTTCCAGCCGAGCAGAATCCACAGCACCGACGCGGCGATGATCGCCAGCACCGTCGAGGTCACCGAATAGAGCATCAGACCGCGATCGAGAAACGGGGTCAGCCGGCCCAGGCGCCAGTGGCGATAGACCGCGCGCCACTGTGACTGGTCGTCGGTCTTGATCGCGTATTGCAGGGTTCGGCAATCCAGCCACAGGTCGATCCACTCACCCAGCCTGAACAGCGTATTGGAAAGCAGCAGTTGATCGCGGTCGTCCAGTTGCGCGGAGTCCGGTTGCAGGCTCTGTACATCGCGATGCAGCTGCTGCCATTGCTCCAGCTGCGGCCCGTCGGCAGTGCTTTCTAGCCAGTCGCAAACCTTGTGCAACAAGGGTTTGATGCTGGCCAGCAGCTCGGGCGTGCGTCGTTCCAGCGCCCACAGTGCGTCATCCAGTGCATCGATGACCGGCAGGAGGTGGATCATCCTGCCGCGCAGTTCATTGGCGTTGCGTACGGTTTGCTTGCGGGCGCCTTCGTGGCTTAACTGGCCGATCATCATTTCCAGCGAGTTGAAGCTGCCGACCATCGAATTGCGCAGCGTGCCGATTTCTTCAGGCTGACAGGTGCGGCTTATAAAGCGCTGACTGTAGGTCGCAGCATCGCTGAACCATTTTTCCGTGGTGGCCTGAAACACCGGTGCCAGGCGTCTGGGCCAGAACATCGCACCCACGACGGCGGCGCAGATGATGCCGAGAAAAATCTCTTCGGTACGCGACACCGCGATGTCGAACACCGCCTGCGGGTTGTCGACCACCGGCAGCGAAATCAGCGGCATGGTGTAGCCGGCCAGCATCAGGGCGTAGCTGTTGGCGGTGCGCAAGTGCAGGGACAGAAACAACAGGGTGCCGGTCCACAGCCCGACCACGATGGCCAGCAACAAGGGCGTCTGCACGAACATGGGCACCAGCAGCACTGATGCTGCGGCACCGGCCAGGGTTCCGGCTGCTCTGTACAGGGCCTTGGAACTGGTCGGGCCGACGAAGGGGCTGGAGACGATGTAGACCGTGGCCATTGCCCAGTAGGGGCGAGGCATTTCCATCAACAAGGCGATGTACAACGCCAGCATCGACGCGCCGAAGGTGCGTACACCGTAGAACCAGTCACGTGCCGGTGGAACGCTGGAGAAAAATCCGTTCAAGCCTGGCCCCCGTGTTCGCGCTGCGCCGCATCGGCAAACGCCTGTAACACACGCAAGGTGGCCTCCAGGTCGGCAGGTTGCAGCCCTTGCAGCACTTCGGCACGCAAGCGGGTCAGCTCGGCTTCGATCGAACACGCCAGTGCGCGACCTTTGCGCGTCAGGCTCAAGGCCTTGGCGCGGCGGTCGTTCGGGTCTTCAGTGCGGCAAACGATATCGGCCTTGCACAATTGGTCGAGCAGACGCACCAGCGTCGGACTTTCCATACCTGCCGCGTGGGCCACTTTTACCTGATGTGCGCCATCGCCCAGACGGGCGATGGCCAGCAGCGGACCTGCACAGGCTTCGGAAATGCCATAGGTCACCAGCGTGTTCTGACAGATGCGTCGCCATTGGCGAGACGCGGCCACCAGGCCACTGCTGATTGTCCGATGGAGGGATTCGACAGACATGGAAATACCAGGAATTTAGTTAGGAGCGATATTGTTAGCAGGGAGATAAATAGCTTGCTAACTAATATCTCGTAACAACTGCTTACAGTCAACCCGGAGCCGCCAGGCGGAGGTGCTTTCTTTTTAACCGGCTGAAAGCGTGTTTCGAGGCGACGTGATGCTCTAAAAAGGGTGCCTTTGTCCGCTTCACGCAGCGGAAGTTCATTTGCTATGAAGATAATTGCTACCGTCTGTCGGTATTTCGCGTTTTTTTGCGCTGTATCCACCTCGATACATTCAAAAAAATGACGCGGTTCACAGAAAACTTCTTCACGTGAATCAACGCTTGCAGCTCGACAGTGGCACATGGCCGTATCGCAACAACTGATATTGAAGTGATGGCATTGGCTGTTTTTAGACGGTTTGTTGACGCCAAAGCGTTGTCGAGGCTGTTTAAAAAGTAAACGATTCAGCCGATAGTCTGGATGACCGAACGGGCCAGCACACCCGTTCCAGAGCCATTCTGTCGGTGCGATGCGCACCTTGCGAGTTACGCCATGATCGACCTTGCTACCTGGAATCTCTCCGTACCTGTCGGAAGCCCTGCGACCATTATCGAAACCCCCAAGTTGGTAAGGGGTTATCGGGATGGCTACTTTCAATCCGGGGATACGCTGTTTTTCTGGGCGCCGGTGACCGGTTCGACCACCGAAAACGCCAAGTACCCGCGTTCCGAATTGCGCGAGACGACTTCAGACGGAAGAGTCTTCAACTGGGCTTACTCCAGTGCCGACAACTTTCTGCGTGCGACCCTGGAAGTCGATCAGGTACCTTCCAGCGGCAAGATCGTGATCGGCCAGATCCACTGCTACCAGAGCACCGAACCGTTGCTGAAGGTGGAGTATCAGTACAAGGAGAAGCTGAAGACCGGCAATATCGTCGCCAAGTTTCGTCGTACGCCGGACTCGGAAATCGAGGTCATCACCATCGCCCAGGGTGTGCCGCTCGATAAGCAGTTCAACTACACCATCAATCTGTCGCCGTCTGGCGATCTGACGGTCAATGCCTTTGACTCGGTCTGGTACGCCAAGCTCGATTCAGCCTGGGCCAGCAAACTGTTCTATTTCAAGGCAGGGGTCTATACCCAGGACAATACCGGCTACACCACGGAAGGCGGCTCGGCCACGTTCTACAAGCTGGCCATTGCCCACGAGAAAAAGAATTGATCCTTGCGCAGCGCGGGCTTCAGGCTGCCGGAAATATCAGACTGAAGCAGATTCTGCCGACGGCGGGTTGAGCGACTTCGACCCTACCGCCGTGCAGTTGCATGATTGCCGTGACGATCGCCAGCCCCAGACCGTTGGAGTCCGAACGCTCATGGCGTGAAGCGTCACCGCGATAAAAACGATCGAACAAGCGTGCAAGGGTGGCCTCCGGCAGCACCGGTCCCTGGTTCTCCACATCTATCTTCCAGTGCCTGTTCACAGCCGTCACCCGCATCAGAATTTCGCTGTCTTCATCGGCGTAGCGAATCGCATTGGCGACCAGATTGCTCAATGCACGCCGCAGCAAAATCGGATCGGCCAGCAGCGTACCTTGTCCGTGGGTGCTCAAGGTCAGGTTGCGTTCTTCGGCCAGCCCTTCGAAATAGCCGGCGACCCTTTGCAGTTCATCATGCAGATCCAGCGACTGACGCTCCAGCGCGGCCTGGGCTTCGTCAGCCCTTGCCAGAAACAGGATGCTTTCCACCAACCGCGAGATGCGCTCCAGCTCTTCCAGGTTGGAGGCCAGCAGGGCCTGATATTCATCGGCGCTGCGGTTCTGGCGCAAGGCGACCTGGCAGTGGCCCATCAGCGAGCCGACCGGTGTGCGGATTTCGTGGGCCAGATCGGCAGAAAACTGCATCAGGCGTCGGTAGCCATCGTCCAGACGGTCAAGCATGGCGTTGAAGGCGTCGCTCAGTTGTTGCAGCTCGACGGGCGTATCACGGCTGTCGAGGCGTTTGTGCAGGCTGGCCGGGGTGATTGCGGCGGCATGGGCAGCCATTCTGCGCAGCGGACGCAAGCCGCGGCGCAACAGCACATAGCCCAGCGCTGCGGTGATCAGAAACGCCAGGGCCACGGCTATATAGATGCGCTGACGGAAGCTGGCGAGCATGGCCATTTCCTTGACCATCAGGTGTGCGGCCTGCAAGCGTACTTCGACACCGTTGGACATCACCTGCACGGCAGCAGCGCGCAACGACACGCCTTGCAGGCTGATGCCGCTGCGCAGGTCATCGACCCGCAGCGGTTGGTCCTGCGCCACCGTCGGCAGCTCCGGCAGGGGGGCGTGCTGCGGGTTGACCGAGATGACCGGTGACTTGCCCGGCTCGCCGATGATGAAGATGTCTTCTTCACTGTCGAGCATGTTCTCGAACAGCTGCGGGCTGCCTTTGAGGTTGTCCATGGTCAGGTCATAGCGCAACAGCTTGCGAAAGTGGTCCAGCCGCGCGAGCACGGCATGGTCGCTGCGTTGCATGACCGTTTCTTCGATGGACTGATACAGGTACAGGCCGGCGCCGCTGACGGTGAGCATCGCTACCAGGGCAAATGCCAGAGTCGAGCGCAGGATCAGGGAAGGCTGGCGTCGCATGGCCGCACCTCGCACACATAACCGATGCCACGCACGGTGTGGATGAGCTTGACCGGGTAGGGCAGGTCGACCTTGCTGCGCAGGCGCTTGATGGCGACGTCCACGACATTGGTGTCGCTGTCGAAATTCATGTCCCAGACTTCCGAGGCAATCTGTGCCCTGGACAATACGTCGCCTTCGCGGCGCAATAACAGGTGCAGCAGGGCGAACTCCTTGTTGGTCAGCACGATGACCTGCTGCTGGCGCGTTACGCGGCGGCGCAGCAGGTCCAGTTCCAGATCGGCCAGATGAAAATGATCAGCTTCGCGCACCACGCCCCGGCGCAGGATGGTGCGGATGCGCAGCAGCAGTTCGGTGAAGGAAAACGGCTTGACCAGATAATCGTCGGCGCCCAGTTCCAGGCCGCGAATCCGGTCCTGCAACTGGTCGCGCGCGGTGAGAAACAGCACCGGCACGTCCTGCCGGGCGCGCAGCACTTCGATGATCTGCCAGCCGTCGATGCCCGGCAGCATCACGTCCAGCACGATCAGGTCGTAGCGGTTTTCCAGCGCCAGGTGCAGGCCGTCGGCCCCGTGCTGGGTCCAGTCCACCTTGTAGCCGGACTCGCCCAGACCCTTCTTCAGGTATTCGCCGGTTTTGGTGTCATCTTCAATGAGCAGGATATGCATCGTTTTGTCCGCTACGCTTTTGCCTGCACCCATGGTGCGCCGATGCCGGAGTCTAACCAGTTGCCGACAAGGTGTCCGGCGAATGACAAAAATGTCATTGCCCGGTCATTCTGCGGTGCCGGTAGCGGTGCAAAGATGGGTTTCAGATCTCACCTGCCAAGGAAGTACCGATGAAGACTGCACTCTCTACTACGTTCGGCCTGCTGTTGCTCAGTGCCGCTGTCATGACCCAGGCTGCCGACATGAAGGTGGTCAAACCCATGCGCGGGACCGTCGACAGCGTCAGCGCCGACACCCTCGATTTCACCACCCGTTCGGGTCAGCACGAAAGTATCAAGCTGACTGACAAGACCGGTATTCGTCTTGTGTCCGAAGCCGACTTCAAGCAAATCAAAGGCGACAGCTTTGTCGGTTCGGCTGCCATCCCGCAGGCGGATGGCACCCTGAAAGCGCTGGAAGTGACCGTTTTTGAAGCCAGCCTCAAAGGCAGCGGCGAAGGTCACTATGGCTGGGAAAACGCTGATGGCAGCACCGGCACCATGACCAATGGCACCGTTGGCACGCTGGCCGGCACCGATGGCCGCACGTTGACCGTCAAATACGAGGGTGGCGAGAAGAAACTGGTGGTGCCGCAGGATGTGCCTATTGCCTACGTCGAGCCAGGCAAGGTTGACCAGTTGACCAAGGGCGCCAAGGTCGTGGTATTCCCGGCTGACGACGGCAAGTCCGCTCGCGGTGTGGCAGTCGGCAAGAACGGTTTCACGCCGCCGATGTAATCACCGCCAGGGTTGTCAGGGGCACAGGGCTGCCCCTGACATCTCGTTCCGTGCCTGATCAGAGGGATCTCGACATGAAAACCCGCCCCATTCATCCGTGGCCGGTGCGCCTGACCCACTGGGTCAATGCCGTGGGCATGGTCTGTATGTTCATGAGCGGCTGGGCGATCTACAACGCATCGCCACTGATGCCGTTCACCTTTCCCAAATTCCTGACACTCGGCGGCTGGCTGGGTGGTTCCATTGCCTGGCACTTCGCGGTGATGTGGCTGTTGGTCATCAACGGCCTGATTTATGTGCTGTATGGCGTGTTCAGCCGCCATTTCAAACGTGACCTGCTGCCGGTCCGGCCGTCCGAAGTGACGCGTGACATGAGTGACGCGCTGCATTTTCGACTGGTCCACGTCAAAGGCCGTTACAACGCCGTGCAACGGTTGATGTACTGGCTGGTGCTGGCCATGGGCGTGCTGGTGGTGCTGTCCGGCCTGGCGATCTGGAAGCCGGTGCAGTTTCAGGGGCTGGTCAGTCTGCTGGGCGGATTCGATTTCGCCCGTTGGGTACATTTCGGGGCGATGACCGCCATCGGCGCGTTTGTCATCGTCCATCTGGTGCTGGTCGTGCTGGTGCCCAGTACCTTGCTGCCGATGATTACCGGCGGCCGCCAGCCGAACGAAGACGGAACTGCGCAATCATGAACGAACCACGTAAACGCATCACTCAGCGTATCCGCCTGGAGCCCGCGCAGGAGCGCCAGCTGGTCGATATTCAGCGTCGCTCGTTTCTGCGCGCGGGGCTGACGGTGGGTGCGATGTCGATGCTCACGGGCTGCAATCTGCAGGATGGCGATCAGGTCGACAAAGTGCTGTGGGCCATGTCGCGTTGGAATGACCGGGTTCAGGCCTGGCTGTTCAATGGCCAGAAGCTGGCGCCGACCTACAGCAAGGCGCAGTTGACCAACCCGTTCCCGTTCAATGCGTTCTACCCTGAATACAATGTGCCGGAGCTCGATCTTTCCGATTACCAACTGGCGGTCTCGGGGCTGGTGCGGGACAAGCAGCCGTGGACGCTGGAGGCGCTGCGCAAATTGCCGCAACGCACGGACATCACACGGTTGATCTGTATCGAGGGCTGGAGTGCGATAGGGCAGTGGGGCGGCGTGCCGCTGAAGACCTTTCTGGAGTACATCGGTGCTGATACGACGGCGCGTTTCGTCGGTTTCAAGTGCGCTGATCGTTATTACTCAAGCCTGGATATGCCCACCGCGCTGCATCCGCAGACGTTGCTGGCGCTGGACTTCGGCGAAGTGGCGCTGCCACCGGATTACGGTTACCCGTTGCGGGTGCGGGTGCCGACCAAGCTGGGCTTCAAGAACCCCAAGCACATCGTCGAGATTTTCGTCAGTAACGAAAACCCTGGCGGGTACTGGGAAGATCAGGGCTACAACTGGTTCAGCGGGATCTAGGAACGGACGCAGAGCGTCGCACGATAGCGGAGTGAGATTATCGTTCCTCACGCTCCGCTTGGGAATGCCGTTCGTGACGCTCTGCGTCACACAGCGGTTCTGCGATGTCAGGTGGATTGGGGTTCGACTCAAGTCACCTTTTCGCCCCTCGGCGACCTACTTTGATGGGGCCAAAGTAGGCAAAGCCCGCAGCTCCGTTTCCGGCCCGACTTCGTCGGGTTCCTTCG
>NZ_FNJH01000003.1:572903-740022 GCF_900103225.1 Pseudomonas congelans
GTCACCTTTTCGCCCCTCGGCGACCTACTTTGATGGGGCCAAAGTAGGCAAAGCCCGCAGCTCCGTTTCCGGCCCGACTTCGTCGGGTTCCTTCGCCCTGTCATTGATCCGGGGGTCGCCGCAACGGGCCCTCCATGGCCCGGTGCGGGTAGCCTGGCGTCCTGCCAGGCTACCCCCGGATCAGCGCCAGGACTCAGCCGTCACTTACGTCGCACTCTGCGCCGTCAGTGCCATCGCGTTAAAAAGCGCTTTCAGGCGCGGCGCTGCAGATCAATTCAGGCCCAGTTTGCCGCGCAGGGTCGAGAGGTCTTCTGCCAGGGTGTTGACCGGACCGATCAGGGCTTTGCGATCGTTCTCTTTGACCTTGTCGTAGGTCTCAAAGCCACCGTCCTTGGTTTTGTACTTGGCGAGGATCTTGTCCACGGTGGCGAAGTTCTTGTCGACTTTGCTGGAGAAGGCCTTGTCCTGCTGTTCGATCTGCGGGCGGAACAGGTCGACGATTTTCTTCGCACCATCGATGTTGCCCTGGAAGTCATACAGGTCAGTGTGACTGTAACGGTCTTCTTCGCCGGAGATCTTGGTCGCTGCCACTTCTTCCAGCAGGGCTGCTGCGCCGCCGACGACTTTTTCAGGCGGGAAGGTCAGGTCGGCCACGCGCTTTTCCAGGTCCTTGACGTCGCTCAACAGCTTGTCGGCGATAGGGCCCTGATCCTTGGTGGTGTTCTGCGAGAACAGCGCATATTCCAGACGATGGAAGCCAGTAAAGTCTTCTGCCGTCACGCCTTGTTCATGGTCGTCGACGCGTGAGTCGATGGACGCGTCCAGGTCACTGAACAGTTCGGCAATCGGTTCTACCGACTCGTAGTAAACGCGGGTAGGGGCGTAGAGCTTTTTGGCTGTCGCGATGTCGCCTTTTTTCACGGCATCGGTGAATTTCTGGGTGTGGCTGACCAGTTCTTCAATGTTTTCGGTCACGTAAATCTTGTAGTCCGACACCGGGCCTACCAGATCCAGCGGCGCGGTGGCGGCAAAGGCAGCCAGCGGGGTCTGGAGCAGGCCAAGGGTCAGGAGCAAAGCCAGGGGCGTCTTTTTCATGAGTGTCTTCCGGGTCAGGAGTGGATAGGTCATGCGTTTTTAGTGGGCGCTACGGCCGCCAGCAGTGAGCGACCGATGTAATCCTGGTCGCCGTTTACCCCCGGCAGGGTGAAGAAATAGCCGCCACCGACCGGTTTGAGGTATTCCTCCAGCGGCTCGCCGTTAAGTCGGCTCTGTACCGTAATGAAGCCTTTTTCCAGATCGGCCTGGTAGCAGATGAACAGCAGGCCCATGTCCAGCTGACCGTTCTTGTTTACCCCGTTGGAGTAATTGAACGGGCGGCGCAGGATCAGGTTGCGCTGGCTTTCGGCGGTACGCGGGTTGGCCAGGCGGATGTGCGAATCCAGCCGGGTTTTCTTGCCTTCCGGGTCTGCCGCGTAGTTGGGCACATCGCTCTCGACCTTGCCGTCCATGGGTGCACCCGTGCTTTTGCTGCGGCCGAAAATCGATTCCTGCTCCTGCAATGGCGTGCGGTCCCAACGCTCGACGAAGTTGCGGATGATGCGCACCGCCTGATAGCTGCCATTGGCGGCCCAGGCCGGTTCATCGCTGCCCGGCTGCACCCAGACCAGCTCGTTCATGGTCTTCTGGTTGTTGGAGTCCGGGTTCGCCGAACCGTCCCGGAAACCCAGGAAGTTGCGCGCGCTTTCCGGCGGCTGACCGGGTTTTTTCGGTGCCTGGGGCGGCACGGTGCCTTCCTGTTTCCAGCGCACCAGCAGCAGGTCGGGGAGGTTCTTGACGATGTCGCGCAACGCATGGATGTTGCTGTCGGCGGTGTTGGCGCAGAACTGAATGCTCAGGTCGCCGTGGCAACTGGCCGGATCCAGCGCATCGTTGGGGAAACCGGTCATGCGGCTCAAGCGTTTCGGCTTGAGCGGGGCCAGGCCGAAACGCTCATCGAACAGCGATTCGCCCACCGACACGGTGATGGTCAGGTTGTCCGGGGTCACCACCGGACCGAGAATGCCCGAGTCTGGCGGCGGCAGTTTCGGATCGATCTCCGGCACCGGGCCACCGGTCATCAGGAACGCGATGCGCTCGTTCAACGTGCGGAAAAGACGCTCCAGGTCTTCACGGTCGGCGGCCAGAACATCGAACGCCACCAGCATGCCCGCTGCCGGGCGCGGGTTGACGATACCGCTCTGATGCAGGCCGTGAAACTCGTTGTGGTCCTGCGTTTTCTCACTGTTCGGCGCTTCGGCGACTTGCGCAGGTGCTGCGCCAAGTACATTGCCACTCAGGCTGCTGCCAGCCAGCGCGGCCCCTGCAGCGCCGAGCCCCATCAGAACGCGGCGGCGTTGCGCGGAGGCCGGAGCGTTGCTTGTGTCTGGATTGCTGTCCGGATTTTTCATCGTGGTGTGCTGTGCTCCAGTAAATCAGAGGCCGGAAAGGCCAAGTGCCGGGTCTATGCCATTGAGCGCGTCAGCCAGAGCGCCAGCCTTGGCTGCGATCTGCTTGCGCTGCGTCTCATCCACCTGATCGTAGGGGCGCACGCCACCATCGGCGGTGCTCAACGCATCAAGCGTGGTGTCCAGATCAGCCATGGCTGCATCGATCTTCTGCAGCAGATCGCCCGCACTGCGGGTCAGCAGCGGACGCAGCAGGTCGACGATCTTGCGGGTGCCGTCCAGGTTGGCTGCAAAGCCGTTGACGTCGCTGTGGCTGTAGCGTTCCTCTTCGCCGTTACTGCGTACCTCAGCCAGGCTGCGCAGTGTGCGAGTGGCAATGGCCGCCAGTTGTTCGGGTGCCAGCGATTGCGCCATCAACTGTTGCTTGAGCTGGGTGACATCGGTTTGCAGACGCTGCGCGACGGGCGCCAGGCCCTCGACGCTGTGTTGCTCGTACAGGCCGTATTCAATGCGGTGAAAGCCGCCGAAACCGGGGTCCTGTTCACGTTTCTCGTAATAGTCGGCGCGGGCATTGATCGCATTGTCCAGCTCGGCGAGGCGCTGTGCAGCCGGTGCAATGCGCTGGTAAGCGGTGCGGGCGGGCAGGTAGGCCGCCTGGGCGGCGCTCAGGTCGCCGGCATCAATGGCCTGTTGCAGAGCGGTGACGGCCTTGATCAACGCCGAACTCTGCAGGCTCAGGTACACGCGGTATTCGGAGAGCGGACCGATGAAGGCGGTCATGGACGGACGCGCTTTGGCCTTGGCGTCGGACTCTGCCGTCGGCGTGACGTGCAGGGTGCCGCGCGGGTTGCTCAGCAGACCGCAGGTAATCGCGTAATCGCCGGGTGCCAGGTTGGCGTTGATCACCTGGCTCAGCCCTGGGGCGATGTTTTCCCGTTCTTCAATTACCAGCACGCCATCGAGGATTTCCCATTCGACGGCGCGCTCGGAGCGGTTGACGATGCGGAAGGCGTTCTTGCCCGCGGCAACCGTCAAGGCGTTCGGTTCGCAGTTGTGCGCGTGGATATTGACCACGGTTTCAGTACCGGCATTGGCTGCGCGCTTTTTGGCCGCGACCTGCGAGGCATAGTAGAACAGCCCGCCAGCGGCGATCATCAGGATCACTGAGCCGGCGACTGCCAATCGCAGGACACGGGGCGGCCGGGCTTTCCCGGAAGGCCCTGAAGGACGGTTAGACATGGAGGCCCTTATTCGTTCGTAACAGAAGATGTGTTTGGCTGCATGACCTTGCCAGCGGTCGGGGTATGCGGCTTGAAGAACAGCAGCAGCGCCCCGATCAGGTAAATCAGGTAAGCACTCAGGGTGCTGACCGTCGGCGCGTCCTGGTAACCGAACATGCCTGCCAGTACCGAACCGGCAGGGCCGTCCATCGGCAACAGCGCACTGATGTCGAAGACCACTTCCTGCAGGTGATTCCAGACCCCGGCTTCATGCAGTGCCTGAACGGAGTTGGCGAGAATGCCCGCCGCCACTACCAGAATGAACAGCCCGGTCCAGCGGAAAAACAGACTCAGGTTCAGGCGCATGCTGCCGCTGTAGATGGCCACGCCGAAACCGACCGCCAGCAGCAAGCCGAGCAGGGCGCCCAATGGTGCACCGGAGCCTTCGCTCTGCTGGAATACGGCGAGCAGAAAGAACACGGTTTCCAGGCCTTCGCGGGCCACGGCGAAAAACACCATGGCGATCAGCGCGTAGGTCTGGTTTTTCGAGCCGGTGAGGGCAGCGTCGAGTGATTCGTGCAGCGCGTGTTTGATCGACCGTGCGACCTTGCGCATCCAGAACACCATCGAGCTGAGAATGCCGACCGCGATCAGGCCGACGATGCCTTCGAACAGTTCCTGTTGCTTCTGCGGAAACTCGGCGCTCATCAGCTCAAGCCCGCCACCGACGAACAGCGAGAGCGCGGCAGCCAGAAATACGCCGATCCACACCGCAGGCATCCACTCGCCGCGGCCGGTCTGCTTCAGGTAACTGGCGATTATGCCAACGATAAGCGCGGCTTCGATGCCTTCGCGCAGCATGATCAAAAAGGGAACGAGCATATCTCACCGGGTCAAAGCTGAAGGGTGAAGCTGTCGCAGCAGGCCATAGACCTGAAACACTGCGTAACATAATGATACTCATTCTTGAATGCGGATAGTTGTTTTTTATCTGTCTTTGGTTTTTAGCAGGTCGTTCAGGTCAGGTTCAGCTAATCGATCACGGTGTTTTGAACGTTCCGCTGTCTTCGAAAATCAGCGATCATTTTCAACGCCTTTGTAAACCGTAGATGCCCTTCAGGCTGCCTCAATCCGGAAATCATCATGTCATCAGAATCAGACAGCGCTGACCGCGAGCATGCCCAGGCGGTGGCGTCGCTCAGGTCCATAGACCCGCAATGGCAATTGCTGATCGACCAGGTCGGACCTTGTCTGCATCCGGTCAGCGCAGCGCAGGACCCGTTTCAGGCGCTGGTCAAGGCCGTTGCCTATCAGCAATTGCATGCCCGGGCGGGCGACGCGATGGTCCGTAGATTGCGCGCGCTGTTTCTGGACGACAGCTCTCCAGAGGTCAGCTTTCCCGGGGCACAGGCGCTAGTCGAGCTGGATGACCAGGCACTGCGCTCCTGTGGCTTCTCGGCGTCCAAATGCCGGGCGATCAAGGCGATTGCCGCTGCGCGGCTGGACGGTCTGGTGCCCGAGGTCAGTGCTGCGCTGGCGATGGGCAACGAAGCGCTGGTCGAACGCCTGATCCAGCTACCGGGAGTGGGGCGCTGGACCGTGGAGATGATGCTCATTTACGGGCTCGGTCAGCGGGATGTGATGCCAGCCAGCGACTTCGGCGTGTGCGAAGGCTATCGGCGACTGTATGCTCTCGAACTCAAACCGTCTCACCGGCAAATGGCCCGCCTTGCCGAGCGCTTCGCGCCTTACCGAACCATCGCTGCCTGGTATCTGTGGCGAGTGCCGGTCGATTTCAGTGAAATCGGCTCATCTCGAATTTGAAAGCAAGACTCGGAGTGCCCAGTGGCTCTGACAGGCGCAGGCTTATCGAAACTCAAGGCGGGCTCCACCATGGACAGCACAGAACGCACTCAAACGGCACGCGCCCTGCGCACTGAAGACGACCCGCGCTGGGACATCCTGGTCAATCGGCGTTCACACGCCGGCGCTGACTTCGTTTACGGCGTGCTGACCACCGGCGTCTATTGCAACCCGTGCAGCCCGACCCGGCTGCCGCGTCCGGAAAACGTGGTGTTTTTTGATAATGCACGCGAGGCCGAGGCCGCCGGATTTCGCCCGTCCCTGCGCAACGCTGGCGATTCACATGCGCTGCAACTCAAGCATGCAGAAGCCGTTGCCCAGGCTTGCAGACTGATCGATGCCGCCGATGTGATGCCCAATCTGACCGAGCTCGCGGAGCAGGTCGGGATGAGCGGTTTTCATTTCCACCGTATTTTCAAAAAGCTGACCGGGCTGACGCCCAAAGCCTACAGTGTCGCCTCGTTGCGCTCGCGGGTGAAAGTCCAGCTCTCACAGGACGTAAGCATTACCGATGCGTTATACGAGGCGGGCTACAACGCCAACAGTCGTTTCTATGAGGCTTCGCAGAAAATGCTCGGCATGAAACCTTCCGAATATCGCGCGGGCGGCGCCAATGTCGACATCAGGTTCGCCCTGGGTGAAAGTTCGCTGGGCTCGATTCTGGTGGCCACGAGCAGCAAGGGCATCTGCGCGATTTCGCTAGGTGATGATCCGCATGCACTGATCGAAGCTTTCCAGGACCAGTTTCCCAACGCCAACCTGATCGGTGCAGACGCAGCGTTCGAACAGCTGGTTGCCGAGGTCGTGGGTTTTGTCGAATCACCGGCGACCGGCCTGGCGCTGCCACTGGATATCCGCGGCACGGTGTTTCAGCAGCGGGTCTGGCAGGCGCTCAGGGACATCCCTGCCGGATCGACGGCCACCTATACGCAGATCGCCACGCAGATAGGACTGCCCAGTGCAGTCCGTGCGGTTGCCAATGCCTGTGGTGCGAACAAGCTCGCGGTGGCCATTCCCTGCCACCGCGTGGTGCGCAGCGACGGATCGCTGTCGGGCTATCGCTGGGGCGTCGAGCGCAAGCGCAAGCTGCTTGAAATCGAGGCGGCCGAGGGGTCAGGGCTCTTTTCAGGGCGTTGAACAGCAGCCCATCTTCTGCAGGATCCGATAGGCCAGTTTCACCCGCTCCTCGTTCGGGTAATTCTTGTTGGCGAGGATGGCAATCCCCAACTGCTGTTCCGGAATGAACGCCACATAGCCGCCGAAACCGTTGGTTGAACCGGTTTTGTTGACCCAGACCGCAGATTGCGCTGCCTGCGGTGGCTCGATCATTTCGGCTTTGACCGTGTTCAGCATGGCGCTGGCATTGCCCTCAAGCAGCGCCTCCAGACGGACCGGCAGCGGATACTGCTCCCAGATCAGGTCCTGAGTCATGCCGCCGACCTTGAAATAGCCGGTCCGCGTGTCGCGCAGGGCTTTTTGCAGCGCGGCGTCGTTTTGACCGAGCCCGATGTTCGCTTCGACAAAACGGAGCATGTCCCGGGCACTCGATTTCACCCCGTAGGCTTCAGCCGC
This sequence comes from Pseudomonas congelans, assembly GCF_900103225.1. Lineage (GTDB taxonomy): Bacteria > Pseudomonadota > Gammaproteobacteria > Pseudomonadales > Pseudomonadaceae > Aquipseudomonas > Aquipseudomonas congelans. Next base: position 580,003 of record NZ_FNJH01000003.1, read on the forward strand.
CAGTGGCCCTGGATTGACCCTGACCGGCTCGTCGAGTTTGTTGTAGCCCTGCGCATACAGCGCCTGTTTTTCATCGGGCACATTGATATAGGTATTACTCAGACCCAGCGCCGGAAACAGCCGCTGCTGCAGGGCTTTTTCATATGGCATCTTCATGCTGCGTGCCGCGACCATGCCGAGCAGGCCCACACTGGGATTGGCGTAGGTGCGCTGGGTGCCGGGCAGATATTCGGGCTGCCACGCCTTGAAATACTCCATCAACTGACGGGTGTTGTGCACTTTATCCGGCACCTGAAGCGGGAAGCCGCCAGCCGTATGGGTGCCCAGATGGAACACCGGCACCTTGCCCAGCCGCGAGGCCTGCAACTGCGGAATATAGCTGTCGATGCTTTGCGTCAACGACAGCTGCCCATTGGTCTGCGCCCAGGTAGCGAGGGTGGCGGTGAAGGTCTTGCTGATCGAGCCAAGTTCAAACAGCGTATCGCGCGTGACTGGCTGGCCGGTGGCTTTTGATGCGACGCCGTAAGCGTAGAACTGCTGTTTGCCCTGGCGAGTGACGGCGATCGACAGGCCCGCGATATGATTTTCCTGCATCACTTTGCTGGCTTCTGCCTGCACGAATGCGTCGACAGCCGCTGTGTCGTCGTCGGCAACAGCCATCGCACTGGCCAGCAGAAGTCCTGTGCAGAGCAGCGTTCCATTCCATTGCATCGGTTTACTCCTTGTTGTTTCAGGTTCGGGCCGATCATCAGAGAGCCTTCCTGGAAGCCCCGCCGTGGTGGTCGGTCATCAAAGGTTTGCGTAATATGCCCACTTTTTTGCGCTTCCTCCATGGAGCGCCGCTCAGGTAACCCATGAAAACGATCCGAATACGTGCCGAAGTCCTGGCAGGCCTCACCACATCTTTTGCATTGGTGCCCGAGTGCATCGCCTTTGCGCTGGTGGCCCATCTCAATCCGCTGATGGGGCTCTACGGCGCGTTCATCATCTGTACCCTGACCGCGCTGTTCGGCGGGCGTCCGGGCATGGTGTCCGGTGCGGCAGGTTCCATGGCGGTGGTGATCGTCGCGCTGGTGGTTCAGCAGGGGGTGCAGTATTTGCTGGCGACCGTATTGCTGGGCGGTCTGATCATGATCCTGTTCGGCTTGCTGCGGCTGGGCAAACTGGTGCGGCTGGTGCCTTATCCGGTGATGCTGGGCTTCGTCAACGGTCTGGCGATCGTCATCGCGATGGCGCAACTGGAGCACTTCAAGGTGGGGGAATCATGGCTCAGCGGTACGCCGCTGTACGTGATGCTCGGGCTGGTGGCTCTGACCATGGCCATTGTCTACCTGTTGCCGCGCGTGACCCGCGTTGCGCCGCCCGCGCTGGTGGCGATCCTCAGCGTCGGGCTGGCGGTCTACCTGCTCGGCCTGCCAACCCGCACTCTGGGCGACATGGCGCACATTGCCGGTGGCCTGCCGGTATTCGCCATGCCGGACATTCCGTGGAATCTGGAGACGCTGCGCATCATCGCGCCTTACGCGATCCTGATGGCGCTGGTCGGTCTGCTGGAAACCCTGCTGACCCTGAACCTGACCGACGAGATCACTGAAACCCGTGGTTATCCGGATCGCGAGTGCGTAGCGCTGGGCGCTGCCAACGTGGTCTCCGGTGCCTTCGGCGGCATGGGCGGCTGCGCGATGATTGGTCAGACTGTGATCAACCTGAGTTCTGGCGGCCGCGGTCGTCTGTCGGGCGTGGTCGCGGGTTTGATGATCCTGATGTTTGTGCTGTTCCTCTCGCCGCTGATCGAGCGTATTCCATTGGCGGCGCTGGTCGGAGTGATGTTCGTGGTCGCCCAGCAGACCTTCGCCTGGGCCTCTTTGCGTGTGTTGCGCAAAGTGCCGCTCAACGACGTGCTGGCGATCATTGCCGTGACCGTGGTCACGGTGCTGACCGACCTGGCCACCGCAGTGCTGTTCGGGATTATCATCGCGGCGATCAATTTCGCCTGGCAGCAGGCTCGCGAGCTATACGCCGACAGCCACATCGAAGCCGATGGCAGCAAGGTCTATCACCTGCATGGCACGCTGTTCTTCGCCTCGACCACACCGTTTCTCGACCAGTTCAACCCGGCCGAAGACCCTGCGCAGGTGACACTGGATTGCCGCCACCTGAGCTTCGTCGATTACTCGGCCATCGCCGCGCTCAAGACCCTGCGCGAGCGTTACGCCAAAGCCGGCAAGCATCTGCGTGTAGTACACCTGTCCGAGCGCTGCAAGCGACTGCTCAAGCGTGCCGGCGTGCAGCCTGCCTGAGTCGACTTGATGAGTTGAGTTGCGCGGCGCAGCCTCGTACAGGCTGGATATCTTTTCTCTGATACTGAAGGTGTGTGCCTGATGGATGCCGTCTCTCCTCTGCAAGCCTACGAACGTGCCGTTCAGCGTGGGTTTCAACCCGATCAGGCGCAGTTGCAGGCCGCCCGCCAGTTGCAGGCGTGTTATGAGGGGCTGGCTGCCGCTCGCGGTCGGGCACGCGGCGTTTATCTGTGGGGGCCGGTCGGGCGTGGCAAGACCTGGCTGATGGACCGCTTTTTCGAAAGCCTGAGCGTACCCGCCCGGCGTCAGCATTTTCATCATTTCATGCGTTGGGTGCATAAACGCATGTTCGAGTTGATGGGCACTTCCCAGCCACTGACCGTGGTTGCCAGGGAACTGGCGCGTGACGTGCGAGTGATGTGTTTCGATGAGCTGTTCGTTACCGATATCGGCGACGCAGTGATTTTGGGTGGGCTGTTGCAGGTGATGTTTGAAGAGGGCGTGGTGCTGGTCTGCACGTCCAACCAGCCACCGGAGCAGTTATACAGCCATGGCCACAATCGCGAACGCTTCCTGCCCGCGGTTGCGGCGATTCTGAAGTACATGGATGTCGTGCCGGTCGACGGCGGCGAGGATCACCGGCTGCACCCCGGGCAACTGCATCAGCGCTACTGGATTGCCGAAGCCGGTCGACCCAGCGCCTTGCAGGGTATCTTCGAAGCGTTGAGCGCGGATCAGCCGGTTCACGACTCGCAGGTCATGCTCGGTTATCGCAGCATCAACGTGGTTCGGCATTCCGACACCGCCGTGTGGTGCCGCTATCGCGACCTTTGCGAACAGCCGCTGGCAGCCATGGATTTCATCGCCCTGTGCGATCGCTTTTCAGTGATTCTGCTCAGCGAGGTGCCGCTGCTGGGGGCCGCACAGCGCGAAGCGAAAATTGCCCGCGGTACCGAGGATGGCGTCGAGCAAGTGATCGCAGGCGATCGCGAGCTACCGCAGTTGTCGCCCAACGATGATGGCGTGCGCCGTTTCATCGCGCTGGTCGACGAGTGCTATGACCGGCGCATTCCGCTGTATGTCGAAGCGCCGGTGCCGATGGACGAGCTGTACACCGAGGGCTACCTGTCGTTTGCCTTTCGGCGCACCCTTAGTCGACTTCAGGAAATGCAGCTGGAGCGTTTCACCGAGTCCTGACGCTCAGCTCGCGTCCCGGCGGCGCTGGGCCAGCATATGCTTGGCGCCTTCGATCATCAGGACCACGACGGCCATCCAGATCGGCAGGTATGTCAGCCACTCATCGCGACCGATACTCTCGCCCAGCAGCAGGGCGACGCCTACCAGCAGCACCGGCTCGACATAACTGAGCAGCCCGAACAGGCTGAACGGCAGCAAGCGACTGGCAAGAATGTAACTGACCAGCGCCGAGGCACTGATCACCCCGAGCAGCGGGATCAGCAGGTACAACAGCGGTGCCTGCTGAATGGCCTGCGGATGGCCGTTGGCGATGAACCACAGGCCGATGGGCAGCATCAGCAGCATATCGAACCAGAGCCCGCCGAGGTGATCGGTCTTGAGCTTGCGACGCAGCACGAAGTACAGCGGATAGCCGCCCGCCACCAGCAGGGTTTCCCAGGAGAAACTGCCCAGCCGCCACAGCTCATGCGCCACACCGATCATGGCAAACACCGCAGCGACTTTCTGCAGGTAGGAGAGGTGCTCGCCATACACCACGCGGCCAGTGAGAATCATGCTCAGCGGCAGCAGGAAATAGCCCAGTGATACTTCCAGACTGCGCCCGTGCAACGGTGCCCACATGAAGATCAGCAACTGCGCCCCGAGCAGCACCGAAGACAGCAGCAGCGCGAAGATCAGCAGCGGTTGCTGCCTGAGTCGGACAGCCACTTCGCGGACTCGCCGCCAGTCACCGCTGACCAGCATGAACAGGGTTGCGCATGGCACGGTGAGCAGCATGCGCCAGCCGAAGATCTCTTCACCGTCGAGCGGGGTCATCAGTGACGTATAGAAATACATGACCCCGAACAGCGTAGACGCCAGGACCGACAGCACCACACCTTTGTACACAACGGCCTCCGCAACAACTTATTCGACAGATTGCGCACCTGTCTGGTGCGCGTGGTCGCCAGTCTACTGGCCTGAGGTGCAAAAAGCTGCAAATCAGACGGCCCCGGCACGGCGATGGAACGAGCCTCCTTCAAGTGCATCAGAGGTTTTGGCTAATCGATCAGCTTTGTTAGGCTGTCGCGCTGGCCGGTGTGACCGTACTCGGTAAATTACAAGGAGCATGCATGACCTCTTTCAGCACCGCAGCCCAGGATGCCAAGGCTCGGGCGGAGCAGTCTTCGACGCGTATCGCGTTTTTCATTGCCGGTTTCAGTGTGGCCTCTTGGGCGCCACTGGTGCCTTACGTCAAACAGCGCATGGGCCTTGATGAGGGCACACTCGGGCTCTTGTTGTTGTGTCTGGGGGTGGGCTCGATCATTTCGATGCCGCTGGCTGGAGCGCTGGCGGCGCGGTTCGGCTGTCGGCGTTTGCTGGTTTGTTCGACGCTGCTGATCTGCCTGTGCCTGCCGTTACTGGCTACGATCTCCAGTCTGCCGCTGTTGATCGCCACGCTGTTTCTGTTTGGCGCGAGCATGGGCGGGGTGGATTGCACGGCCAACGTGCAGGCGGTGATTGTCGAGCGCGCCAGCGGCAAGACCATGATGTCGGGGTTTCACGGCCTGTTCAGCCTTGGCGGGATTGTCGGTGCGGCGGGTGTCGCCGGCTTGCTCAGCCTGGGCATCTCGCCATTCACGGCGATGCTGATCGTGGTATTCCTGACCTTGATTGCGCTGGCGAAAGCGGCGCCGAATCTGTTGCCTTACGGCAGTCCGTCCGATGGGCCAGCCTTCGCAATCCCGCGTGGTGTGGTGCTGTTCATCGGCCTGCTGTGCTTCACCGTATTTCTGGCCGAAGGCGCGATGCTCGACTGGAGCGCGGTATTCCTGACCTCATTGCGTGGTGTCGAGCCTTCCTATGCCGGGTTGGGTTATGCGGTATTCGCCGCGACCATGACGCTGGGGCGTCTGTTTGGCGATGCGGTGGTAAAACGGGTCGGCTCCAATCGAGTGATCATTCTCGGGGGGCTGTGTGCTGCGGCGGGGCTGGCCGTCGCGACGTTGATCCCGGTCTGGCAGGCTGCGCTGCTGGGCTATGCATTGGTGGGCGCGGGTTGTTCGAACATCGTACCGGTTTGCTACAGCGCGGTCGGCCGGCAGAAGACCATGCCCGAAAGCGTGGCGATCCCGGCCATTACCACAGTCGGTTACGCCGGGATTCTGATCGGTCCTGCGGCAATCGGTTTCATCGCCCATGTCAGCAGTCTTGAACTGGCGTTCATGATCGTCGCGGTGATGCTGTTGGGCGTGGCGATCGGTGGCAGCAAACTCAGGACCTGATCCCGGTTACAACCTGCGCGCCATCCCTGACACCCGGATCGAGCTCCCCGGTTGCTGCGGGATTTCGGCGCGCAGGCGCGACGGGCTGCCCATGTCCTCGCCCTGAACAATGTCTATCAGGCCGCCGTGCGGCCAGCCGATATCGCGCAGATAACCGCCCAATGCTGCAGTGGCCGCACCGGTGGCCGGGTCTTCATAAACACCGCCGAAAGCAAACGGGTTACGGGTGTGGAACAACTGATCGGTTTCGGCCCACACCAGCAGAATCGTCGCCCAGCCTTCACGGACCATCAGGTCGTGACCCGCCTGCTGGTCATAGCGCATGGCCTTGAGCCTGGCCCGGCTGTTCAGCGCCAGCAGCAGGTGTCCGGCACCGCCATTGATATGCGCGGGCGTAATACGCTCATCCAGATCGGCATGGCTGTAGCCGAACAGCGCCAGGGCTTGTTCCAGCAACGGCGTACTGACCGGCTTGCTGAACGTGGGCGGCGATTGCAGCGCCGCCGACGTCAGCGAACCCTGCGCATGGCCCTCGACGGTAATCTGCGCCTGATTGAGCGTCAGCTGAAACACGCCATCGCCTTGCTGTGCCGCCAGCGCTGCGCCCAGGGCGATGGTTGCATGCCCGCAAAAAGGTACTTCTGCGAGCGGCGAGAAATACCGCACCCGCCAACCGCTTTCGACAGGCGCAGCGAACGCCGTTTCGGAGAAACCGATGTCGGCGGCAATCTGCTGCATGACGGCATCATCGGGTAACGCATCGCCAATCCACACGCCTGCCGGATTGCCTCCGCGATCGCCATCGCTGAACGCCGCCAGTTTGAGTACTTCAGTTGTCATCGAAGGGTGTCCTTGCCTGGGTCAGTGGGGAACAGTGTGCAATGGCGAGGATTTGATTATCCAGTAAGAACATTTGATGCACGGCATGCGTGTGCCTGATGCATTACACCTCACACCTTGCCAGACGTCGCTGTACCAAGCGCTCACGCAGCGTGTCGTATGCCCAGTTGAACAGCAGGGTGTAGGGCAGAAACATCAGCAGCAGGCCGATGTCCAGCCAGAACGCTTCCATCAGGCTGATCGTCAGCCACCATGCGGCCAGCGGCACCACGGCCAGAATGAGTCCGGCTTCGAAACCCGTTGCGTGCAGGACGCGCACCGTCAGGCTCATGGTAAATCCGTAGCGGTTGCGCAGGCGGTCGAACAGCGCGTTGTAGGTCATGTTCCACAGCATGGCGATGGTCGAGATCATCACTGTCATGGCGCCCATCATTGCCAGCGACTGGTTCATCAGCCAGGCCAGCAGCGGTGCGACCAGAATCACGCCGCCGACTTCGAACAGGGCGGCATGCAGTGCCCGCTCACGCAGGGTTTTGCTGACTGCGCCGGGTTGCCGGTCGATGTGCGGTTGGCTGTTACTCATGACTGCGCTGCCCTTGGTACTGATGGATGGCAGTATTATCATCGGTGTTTGCGTTAAGCTGAAAATCAATACCATCGGTTAAACCGATATGAGAGCGCCATGAGTTATTCGCCAGAAGCCCTGGAAGCCTTCGTTCAGATTGCAGCGCTGGGTTCGTTCAGTGCCGCCGCACGCCGCCTGGGCAAGAGTCAATCGACCATCAGTGAAGCGATCGCCCGCCTGGAAATCGATCTGGGGCTGGAGCTGTTTGATCGTTCTTCCAGGCAACCGGTGCTGACCGAAGCGGGGAGGGTCATGCTTGGTCGTGTCGATGATCTGCTGTGCGCCTCGGACCGGCTGCGTCGTGCTGCCGCGCGGCTTGCGGCAGGCGTCGAGCCACGGCTGACGCTGGTGCTGTCGGATGCCAACCAGTTTGCCGATTTCGAAAGGCTGATGACCGAACTCGATCAACGCTTTCCAGAGCTCGAGATGGAATGCGTGTTCGCCGAGCACGGCGACGCCATCAGCCTGGTGCAGTCCGGGAGGGCGTCACTGGGGCTGCTGTCGGCGCAAGCCAGCTATCCACCGGAGATCGGTCACGCGACCATCGATGAAAGTGCCGATTTCGGCCTGTTCGTGTCGCACAAACATCCGCTTGCCGCGCTGGAACGGGTCGATTACCAACAGCTGGCCCGCTATCGCGCCTTGCGCCTCAATACGCTGATCGAGCACAGCATCCCTACCGACGATCTGCCCACCAGCGGCCATCGGCATTGGTCGGCGCCCAATTACCTGCTGTTGATGGACATGGCTGCGTTCGGTTTTGGCTGGTCGGCATTGCCGCGCTGGCTGGTGTCGCGCTATTCGGGCGGCCTTCTGAAAGAGCTGCAAGTCTCCGGCTGGCCGCGGCGCTCGGCGGTGGACGTTATCTGGTCGTTCCAGCGCAGTCTGGGGCCTGCGGGCGCGTGGCTGCTGGAGTCGCTGGTGCCGTTTGCGGGAGAGTGAGGCGGGTTTGCGCAATTTCCTGTACGCCACGAGCTTTTCCAGCCTCGCGACTGCAACAGAATCCCGCTATAAAGAGTGCCTGCAACCCGACAGCACAAGGAATCAGGCATGGCTTTCGATTGGCACTCCGATCTCATTACGCGCGATACGCCGGTGAATGAGCATTATCGGAATACGCAGAACGTGAGGCGCTTCATGACCGGACAGTGCGGGACGTCGTTCAGGTTCGACCGGCCATTCATGGCGTGGATCAACAATGGCGAGCCCAAGAACATGGGCCAGGTCGCAGACCAATGGCTGCGCCTGCATGCCACCGCCGCAGCGTCGAACTGAGACCACGCGCGGCACAGGATCCGTCCGGCAGGGCATGCTCCTGTTCTTCTCAATGCCGTACACACAAACCTGTCTCGCGCTGGTTTGGCGAAAACCAACAAATTTGAGCTCAAAACGCCATTGTTTTTGCATGCGATCGGTTTTTCTCGTAGCGTGCTCGTGCCGCCCCGCATGACGGGAAAGCGGCGCAACCAATACCTCAGGTGCTGCCGCTGTGACCCCGACAGATTTACAACATCTCCAGAGCCGGTTAGCGGCTCTGGAGCAGGAAAACGCTTCGCTCAAAGAGAGCCTGAGCGTCACCGGTCGGGAGGCCGAATATGCCCTGGCACAATCCCAGGAGCGTTATCGTTTTCTGTTCAACGCGATGGATGAAGGCTTTTGCATCATTGAGTTCTTTGACGGGCCGCACGGTCCGCTGAGCGATTACATTCACGTTGAAGCCAACCCGGCCTACGAGTACCACGCCGGCATTTCCAATGTGGTGGGCAAGAAGCTGCGCGAGATGGTTCGCGAGGAGGCCGATGGCTGGGTGGAGTTTTACGGCGACGTATTGCGGACTGGCAAGCCGATCCGTTTCGAGCGCGAACTGGTGGCCACCGGGCGTTATCTGGCCTTGACTGCGTTTCGCATCGAGCCGGCCAGCCGCCGGCAGGTCGCTGTGCTGTTTCAAGACATCACTGAACGCAAGCGCGCTGAACTGGCGCTCAAGCAGTTGAACGAGACACTGGAGGCGCGCATTGTCGAAGCCGTTGCCGAGCGCAATGTGCTGGCCGATGTCGTCAACGGCACCAATGCGATCATTCATGTCGTGGACTGCAATTTTCGCTGGATGGCCATCAATGGCGCAGCGCTGCGCGAGTTCGAGCGCCTGTTCGGCATCCGGCCGCAAGTCGGTGACAGTATGCTCGACTTGCTCGACGACCGGCCGCAGAGCAAGGCTGACCTTGAACGGCGCTGGACGCGCGCATTAGCGGGCGAAGAGTTCGCCGAAAGCGTCAGCTTCAGCGACTCGAACGATCCTGCCAGCCATTTTGAAATACGTTACAGCACGCTGCGCAATGCTCAGGGGCAGGCTATTGGCGCTTACCTGTTTGCCTACGATGTCAGCGAACGGCTGCGCGAGCAGAAGCGCCTGAGCCAGGCTGAAGAAGCCTTGCGCCAGTCGCAGAAGATGGAAGCCGTAGGCCAGTTGACTGGCGGTATCGCCCACGACTTCAACAACCTGTTGACCGGCATCACGGGCTCGCTGGAACTGCTCAAGACGCGGGTGAGCCAGGGCCGCTTCAATGAACTGGATCGCTACATAGGGGCTGCGCAGGATGCCTCGAAACGTGCGGCGTCGTTGACCCATCGATTGTTGGCGTTTTCGCGTCGGCAGACCCTGGACCCCAAACCGGTCGACGTCAATCGGCTGGTTATCGGCATGGAAGAGCTGATTCGGCGCACGGTCGGGCCGCACATCACCGTGGAGGTCGTGACCTCGGTCGGGTTGTGGTCAACGTTCATCGACGCACCGCAGCTGGAAAATGCCTTGTTGAACCTGTGCATCAATGCCAGGGATGCCATGCCGCGAGGCGGGCGGATCACCATCGAGACAGCCAACCGTTGGATTGACGAGCGCGGCTCACAAAGCCGCGAACTGATCCCCGGGCAGTATCTGTCGTTGTGTGTCAGCGACACTGGTACCGGCATGTCGCCCGAGGTCATCAATCGGGCATTCGATCCTTTCTTTACTACCAAGCCACTGGGGCAGGGCACGGGGCTGGGGTTGTCGATGGTGTACGGTTTCGTGCGCCAGTCCGGCGGCCAGGTGCGCATTTATTCCGAGCCTGATCAGGGCACGAACATGTGCCTGTACCTGCCGCGTCATTACCTTGGGGCGCCGGAAGAGATCGAGTCTGCGGATGCCTCTGAATCGACGTCGGTACAGACCGAGCGCACCGTGATGATTGTCGACGATGAGCCGACCATCCGCATGCTGGTGGCTGAAGTGCTGGAGGATCAGGGCTACATTCCGATCGAGGCGGGCGAAGGCGCATCTGCGCTCAAGGTGCTGGAGTCGGATGCGCGTATCGACCTGCTGGTGACTGACGTCGGGTTGCCGGGTGGCATGAATGGCCGGCAACTGGCCGATGCCGCGCGCATCATTCGACCCGACCTCAAAGTGCTGTTCATTACCGGGTACGCAGAGAACGCCATCATTGGCAATGGCCACCTGGATCCGGGGATGTGGGTGCTCACCAAACCCTTCACCATGGAAGCGTTTGCCAGCCGCATCTACGAAATGATCGAGCGCGAAGACTGATGCCAATAGCCGTCAGCGGGTAGGCGGCGCCTGGAATTCACCTTTGGACAAGCCTTCCACATCGTTACCCATGCTGTCACGAATGCTCAGGTCTGCGCCCTTGTCGGTCAGCTCCTTGAGCACTTCAGTGCGTTTGAACAGGGCGGCGTACATGGCGGCGGTCTGCCCGGCATTGTTGGTGAGGTTCGCACCACAATCTGCCTGAACCAGACGCTTGGCGATGCTCAGCTCACCTTTGAAAATCGCACCCATCAGCGCCGTGTTGCCGCGATTATCCTTGGCGCAAGGGTCTGCTCCGGCGTCTATCAGGCGTATCACCGAGTCCTCATGGCCGTGATAGGCCGCCAGAATCAGACCGGTATAGCCTTGTTCGTCACGGATGTTGAGGTCGTAATGAGCCTCGATAAACGTGTCCAGCATCGGGTTGTTGCCTTCGCGGGAGGCATCGAAAAACAGCGTGCGCAGCTGGCTGGCAGTCTGTTCGGCGGTCAGTTCCGAAGGCGGTGGAGTGGGGGTGGGTGTCGATGTCGGCGGTGTGGCGTGCGCGGCTGCGGCAAACAGCAGCAAGCCATAGATCAGATGTTTCATGGGCGTTCTCCTGACGGGAACCGTCCCGGCGACTGAGCACCGGGACGGGGTATCAGATCATCAGTCCTTCAGGCTTGCAGCCAGAGACTTGACCTTGCTCAGATCGCCTTTGGCGACTTCGGCTACCCGAGTGCCGTAGTCCGGATCTGCCTTGTACAGGTACGACAGCATGATGTTCTTGCTTTCGGTGTCGGTGTCGGCCAGCGACTCGCCAAAGCTCTGCACCAGGTCGGTCTTCTCTTTCGCGCTGTAGGAGCGATACAGATCACCCGCCTGCTTGAAGTTCTGCTCACGCGTGATCTTCGCCTGCTGGGTAGTACCACTGAGCGGCAGCTGGCTGTAACGCGCCTTGTCATCCGCTGGACGCGGTTCCAGACGGCTCGGCTCGTAGTTGACGCCGCTGGTGGTGTGACCGGTATTCAGCGCACCATCCTGATTACCGTTGTTGACCGCAACCTTGGGCTGGTTGACAGGCAGGCTCAGACCATTCGCGCCCAGGCGATACATCTGGGTGTCCGCGTAAGAGAACACACGGCCTTGCAGCAGACGGTCTTCGGAAGGTTCGATACCCGGTACCAGATTGGCCGGAGCCATCGCGACCTGCTCGGTTTCCTGGAAGAAGTTATCGACGTTCTTGTTCAGGACCATCTGCCCGATCTTCTTCTCGGGAACGTCCGGCCAGATCTTGGTAGCGTCCAATGGATCGAAGTCGAATTTCGCCAGCTCTTCAGGCTTCAGAACCTGAACGTACAAGTCCCATTTCGGGAAGTCACCCTTTTTGATCGCGCCGACCAGATCGTTGGTCAGGTGGCTGTAGTCCTTGGACTGGACCTGAGCGACTTCCTTGGGATCAAGGTTCTTGAGGCCCTGCAGGGATTTCCAGTGGAACTTGACGTAGTGCACTTCGCCCTTGGCGTTGACCAGTTTGTAGGCGTGCACACCGTTGCCGTCCATGAAGCGATAGCCCGCCGGGGTACCCTCGTTCGAGTACAACAGGGTCAGTGTACGGGTGGCTTCCGGTACGTGAGAGAAGAAGTCGAAGCGACGTGAATCGTTGTCCAGGTTGGTACGCGGGTCAGGTTTGAACGCGTGGACCATGTCCGGGAACTTGATCGCGTCACGGATGAAGAAGGTCGGGAAGTTGTTGCCAACCAGGTCCCAGTTACCGTCAGCCGTGTAGAACTTGGTGGCGAAGCCGTGCGGGTCGCGCAGGGTTTCAGGCGAGTGATTGCCGTGAACCACGGAGGAGAAGCGAACAAATACCGGGGTCTTCTCGCCGGATTTGAAAACGGTCGCCTTGCTCAGATCGCTGATGTCGGCCGAGGCAGTGAACTCGCCTTTGACACCGGTACCACGGGCATGCACGACGCGCTCAGGAATGCGTTCGCGATCAAAGCGCTGCAGCTTTTGCAGCAGTTGTACGTCTTGCAGCAGGACGGGCCCTTCGGCGCCTGCGGTCTGAGAATTCTGATTGTCTCCGACGACGGCGCCATTGTCGCGGGTCAGGGTGTCGGCTGCAAAAACGGTCGGAACAGTAATCAGACCGGCTGCAGTTAGACACACCATGTGTCTGGACCAGTTTAATAACGGCATTTTGAATCCCTCATATTTTTAGTAGGCCGGATAATCTTAGGCGCGTGAGGGAAACGCGGTGATTATAAAAATGTATGGGGGTGATTGATATAAATACCCGGGCAAAAGGTGGACCCGGTAAAGAAAGTTTGCACCGGTATCGCCTGATGCGCTGATTGCACGTTCGGATGCCGGGAATCAAGTTATATTTCAGTAGTCCCGCTAGTTCTGCATCCATTTGAAAAATATATATTTTTATAAAATGTCGATAATCATTAAATTTGCGTGCGTCGCCTGGTGCGGGTAGATGTGAATCATTATCAACTTTATTATTTGGTGACAGACTGGCGACCGTGATGTGTGCTGGTACGATCGTACTGATAATTGCGGTCGACTTTTTGGTGGGTGGCTATTTGACATTCTTTTTTTCAGGTCATCGTATAAGTTGCAACTAAGTTGCCGCGCGGCAGGATGCTGGCCATATGACAATATCGGTCTTGAATGCCTCGACGCGCTATCATGTGGCAACTTTCTGTACAGACACACCTTTTAATGGAGCCCCTTGTCCCATGCCGACGATCATGCTGCTACAAACCCCGCCGCCGGAATTCATCCGCAGCCAGATCCAGCAGATGGTTGTCGACTACGTGACGGACATCAGTCTGGTGGCCATCGCCCCGAGCAACCCGCTGTACAACCTTTATCAGTACGGCGTGGGCTACGAGGTGCATTTGTACCTGAATGCCATGGACGGTTCGCAACAGCTGGCAGTAGAGCTGATCGTCGCGCTGGACGACGAAGATCCCGAAACCGTATTGGGCTTTTTGCTTTACCTGCCCGTGCAGGATGATCCGCAGGCCTGCGCCGTAGCCTACATGGCGGTGCGCGACAGCCATCGTCGCCAGGGCATCGCACGCGCGATGCTGGAGAAAATGACCGGTCGCTATCCGCACGCAGAGCTGTATTGCGTGGTCGACAAAGCCGCGTATTTCGAGGCAATGGGCTTTCAGGTGCTGGGCGCGCGTGGTCCGCAGGTCATCATGAACACGCGTGATCACGGTACTGACGGTCTGCTTGCGGTCATGGATATCGAGCCGATCTACAACTCCGTGGAGGTGCGACAGATTCACGCCTACCTGCTCAAACAGCACGGCAAGAGCGCGATGGTCGATGCGGAGAAGCAACGCGATCGCCATTTGGACCGCATGACCCTTGAGGCGAGAACGTTCGTCGAGCAACGTCTTGGCGAAGGTGAGCTGGCAGACGGCGTGCCGCAGACTTTGCGGCTGCACTGATAAAGAAGGGCGACGACGCAGGACCGATAGAGGGCATTAGGCGCACAAGTGCTACCTGTCAAAGTTTTCTATCAAAAAACGGGAGGAGGTGGAACGATCCAAATGAGGTGAAGTCATTATGACATCATCGCTATTTGATCAATTCATTTTGGCACTGACACCACTCCTCATTCAGCAACAGGTAAGCCCCATGAACGTCCTGCGTCAGTCCAAGTTCTCTACCAAGCTTCTCTCTGCTTTCATCGTTTGTGCATTGATCACGCTGGCCGTCGGCGCTCTGGGGATGGTCGGAGTGACCCGCCTGGGCAATAACCTTGAGCTTACTTTTTCCAACAACCTCGTCTCGGTTGGCAACACTAATGAAGCGCTGACCAGCTTCACCGCTCACAACCGCGGGCTTTACCGTTTGCTGGATGCGCAGGATGGCGGTGTCTCCGAAACGGACAAGGATCGCGTTCGTCAGGCGTTAAGCGATGACCTGGCCCGTGCGCAAAAAGTGTTCGCGACTTACCGCGCCACGCCACTGGAAGATGACGAGCGCGCCGCCGGCGATCAGTTGGAGCTGATGCTGCCCGCTTATGTTTCCGGTTCTCAACAGGTTGTGGACCTGATGAAGGCGGGTAATTACGAGGCTGCCCGGACCCAGTTGAACAGCCTGTCCTCGGAAAGCTTTACCAAGGTGCGCAGTTACCTGCGGACCATTATCGATTCCAACAATCGTCAGATCAAGGAAGGCGCAGCCGCTGCTGCCGACCTGAAGGCCAATTCGGTAATGATGCTGGAGATTGGCGTGGTGATCGCCTTTCTGGTGGCCATCATGCTGGGTGTGCTGATTACCCGCATGATCACTCGTCCTTTGGCTGTCGCAGTCGCCAGTGCTCAGCGCATTGCGGGTGGTGATCTGACTCAACCTATTGTTACTGACCGTGGCGATGAAGCCGGACAACTGTTGAACGCACTGTCCGATATGCAGAACGGTCTGAAAAATACTATTCAACAGATTGCCAGTGCCTCCGACCAGCTGGCTTCCGCTGCCGAAGAACTGAGCGCCGTCACCGATGAAAGCACCCGCGGGCTGACTCGCCAGAATGACGAAATCCAGCAGGCGGCAACGGCCGTCAACCAGATGACTGCCGCAGTGGAAGAAGTGGCGCGCAACGCGGTGTCCACGTCCGAGGCTTCGAAGTCTGCTACAGATGATGCCGTCGATGGCCGTGGTCAGGTCGATCACACGGTCAAGGGCATCACCACCATGGTCCACGAGATCACCGCGTCCACCGGCGCTGTATCCGAGCTGGCCGGGCATGTGCGGGAAATCAGCAAGGTGCTTGACGTGATTCGCAGTATCGCCGAACAGACCAACCTGCTGGCCTTGAACGCCGCCATTGAAGCTGCGCGTGCTGGCGAACAGGGTCGTGGTTTTGCGGTGGTGGCTGACGAGGTTCGGGCCCTGGCGCACCGTACCCAGGCATCGACAGTGGAAATCGAAGGCATGATCAGCACCGTACAATCGGGTGCCGACGGTGCGGTTGCGGCGATGGGCAAGAGCCTGTCGCTGGCCACCAACACCCAGGAACTGGCCCTGCGGGCGGGCGCAGCGCTGGAGAAAATCACCCTCGGTGTGGCAACCATCAACGAGCGCAACCTGGTCATTGCCTCCGCTTCGGAAGAGCAGGCTCAGGTGGCTCGCGAGGTGGACCGCAACCTGATCAATATTCAGGACCTGTCGACCCAGAGCGCTGCAGGTGCCAACCAGACCAGCGCGTCCAGTCAGGAACTGTCGCGACTGGCCACTTCGTTCAACTCACTGGTTGCCAATTTCAAGCTGTAAGTCGTTCCCGCAAGGCATTGTCTGGCGCACGTCCTGGCCTGATCGGTTGTGAAATTCCGGTCAGGCATAAAAAAGGCATTGCGCCCGACCGGGTCATTTCGCGCATCATAGGCGGACTCAGCCCGAGAGAGACTTTTCATGCCTGTCATTCATTACCTTCTGCGCCTGTCGCTCCCGCGAGTGTCGTTATCCTTTCTGGCAGTGTTGTGCTCTGGCGTGTTTGCCAGTGCTGCGCTGGCCGGTGACGAAACACAACTGATCGAATCCCTCAATGCCTATCGCGGCCAGGCCCAGCGCTGTGGCGAGCAGGTATCCATGGAGCTGCCACCGCTGACCAGCGACGCACGTCTGGTGCTGCCGGCCAGTGGCAATCTGGACCTGCAACAGGCGCTGACGCGTGCCTCCTATCCGATGGTTACTGTGCAGGCGATAAGCCTGTCCGGCCCGAACACTGCAGACGCTGCACTCAAGGCAGTACTGGAGAGTTTCTGCCGCGTGGTGCTGGACCCGCAGTTCGTCGACATCGGGGTCAGCCGCGAAGGGCGAGACTGGCGTATCGTGCTGGCGCGCTCGCTGGTCGCGTCGCGTCTTGGCGACTGGCAGACAGAGGGGCAAAAGATTCTGGAAATGATCAACAACGCCCGCACTCAGGCACGCCAGTGCGGCACACAATCCTTCGCCGCTACCACGCCGCTGGCCTGGAACCTGGTTCTGGGCACCGCTGCGCAACGTCATTCCCAGGCGATGGCCAATCAAAACTTTTTTGACCACAAGGATCGTGACGGCCGTACACCTGGCGACCGGGCCGAACTGGCCGGGTACGTGGGGCAGCAGGTGGGGGAGAACATTGCCGCCGGTCAGGACAGTGCGCGCAAGGTGGTGGATGGCTGGCTGCTGAGCCCGGGCCACTGCGCCAACCTTATGAATCCGGATTTCCGCGAGTTGGGCGCAGCCTACGCAATGGACCCCAAAAGTGACGCAGGGATCTACTGGACGGCAATGTTCGGTACGCAGCAGTAGCGTCTATAGCTGCGCAACGGACTGGCAAACCTGGAATCAGAAACGGAATGCCTGACGGCCGATGAGCAACCATTGGCCGTTCTGCTTTTGCCAGATCTGGAAGTTCTCGATTTCAGTCGGCACAACCTTGCCGCTATTCACCGCTTCTGCCGAAAAGTGATTGCGCACCAGCGCAACGTCGCCGGACAGGGTGATCTTTTGATTGAGCATCTTCAGGTCATTGAAGGCGCTCTTGCCGGTTTCGATGTCCGCGATGAACGCCTTCTTGTCCTGAATAGTACCGCCGGAGTGGCCATACGTGAGGTTGTCGGCGGTCAGCGCATTGAGTTGCGCTATGTCCTTGTGCCACATGGCCTGTGTCAGTTTGTCCACGGCATTGGCGACATCGGCCTCGTCGGAGGTTGAGGCTGCGACGTAACCGGTAAACAGGCACAGAAAGCCCATCAGCAGTGTCAGCTTTTTCATGTTCATCCCTTTTCTTGTCGTTATTGAAGGTGAGTGAAACCGGCGCAGGTGAGGAGTTCATCTGTCGTCGTACAACTTAGATGAGGGCAGGCCATTCGACAAGGGGAGATGCCGGGAAGCGTACTTCCCGGCATAGGGTATTAGATGCGGAATTGCTTGGTGAGACGGTTCAGGCTTGAAGCCAGGGTCGACAGTTCGGCAGTGGCAATGGCCGTCTGGTTGGAGCCCTCGGACGTCTGACTGGACAGATCACGAATACTGACCAGGCTCCTGTCTACTTCTCGAGCGACCTGAGCCTGTTCTTCGGCGGCGGTGGCAATCATCAGGTTGCGTTCATTGATCTGGCTGATGGAATCGGTAATTTCCAGCAGCGCCTTGCCGGCGCCATTGGCCATCTCCAGCGTCTTGTGGGCCTGAACGCTGGTCTGCTCCATCGCGCTGACGGCATTGCCGGTGCCCGTCTGAATCGAGCCGACCATCTGTTCGATTTCACGGGTCGATTGCTGGGTGCGATGCGCCAGTGCCCGGACTTCGTCCGCAACCACCGCAAAACCACGTCCGGCTTCACCTGCGCGGGCCGCTTCGATGGCTGCGTTGAGTGCCAGCAGGTTGGTCTGTTCCGCGATGGCGCGAATCACATCCAGCACCTTGCTGATGTCCGTCGCCATGACGGCGAGGCCTTGTACCTCGGTCGAAGTGATCTGCACTTTGGAAACCATCAGGTTGATCGCCGTGACGGTCTCATCGACCTGCGCGCGTCCGGCCATGGCTGCAGTGCTGGATTGTGAGGTCACTTCCGATGCCGATGCGGCGTTACTGGCTACTTCTTCCACCGCCGCGCTCATCTCGTTGACGGCGGTGGCTGCCATTTCGATCTCGTTGGTCTGGCGCTGAATGGTGCGCGATGCGTCTTCCGTGACCGCATGCATTTCTTCGGAAGTGGCCGCCAGCTGGGTGGAGGAGTCGCCGATCAGGATCAGGGCATCGCGCAGGTTGGTTTGCATGGTGGCGAGTGCGGCAATCAGTTTCGCCGCCTCGTCAGTGCCCTGTTGCGGGATATCCTTGCTCAGATCATTGGAAGCGATGCGTTGCGCGATACTCAACGAATCGCCAATCGGGCCAGTCACACTGCGCGTGTACATCCAGGCGAGGAGCAGCGTGGTGATGACGCCCACGGCGATGAAGATACCCACCATCCACAGCGTCTGCTGATAGGCGGTCTCAGCAGCATCACCGGCTTTCTGAGCCTTGGAGTCATTAACGCCAATGAGTTTCTTCAGCCCGGCTTCAACCTGATCGGCCGCGCTTCTCATTTCGCCATTGGAGGTTGCCACTGCAGCTTCCAGATTACCGGCTGCCACCGAAGCCAGGTAGCGATCCTGCGCCACCTGGTACCCAGCCTGTGCCTGGGACAATTCGTCGAATGCCTGGCGCCCTTGCGGAGTCACGATCAGTTTGCCGAGCGTGTCAAAATAGCCAGCGATCAGCGAGCGAGACTGCTGGATATCGCTGAGCGCCTTGGTCTTTCGATCCTGCGGTTCAATCGGATTGCGCACGCGGGCGTTGTTGCCCCGGATGCTGACGAACTCCCGGTCAATAGATGCGAGCTGTTTCACGCTCGGAAGCACATTGGTCTCGATGAATTTTTCCGCCGCATTGAGCTCGGCCGCCTGACGCAGGGCGAGCAAGCCCAAGGAAATGATCATCAGGCAGAACACGCCGAAACAAAGCGTCGAGCGAGCGGCCAGGTTGAGTTTTCGCAGGATCATGAGTATTTCTCCGAGAGGGTAAACAGCTATCGCCCTCATTCGGATTAACTTGGCCGTGAAAGAGTAACAAGGTGTTTCAGATGGGTTGCAGTTTCGGCTCTTATCTGTACCGCTTGGTTCTTTTTTGCGGGCTTAACGTTTCTCCATACCCAACATGAATGTATCCACTGCGCGTTCGACCATGGCGCGAATTTCTTCGATGCTCAACGGCATGGGCGCCTGTTGGTAAAGGCGAATGTCGGTCTCGGCAGTCAATAGCGAGGTCAGCTGCAAGGCGGCGATATGCGGGTCGGCGTCACGCAACTGACCTCGTCGCATCGCCAGCGCCATCAGTGAGGTGACTGTCTGCAGGCACTGGGTGGGGCCGGACTCGTAGAACATCATGCCGATGTCCGAGTGTCCGGACTCGGCCACCACCATGCGATACACGGCCAGGGCTTTATCATCATTGATCAGCACCATCAACATGCGCTCCCCGAAACGCGTGAACAGGTTCCTCAGATCGATCTGTTGGTCATCCTGGATCACCAGCTCTGAAACCGCGTCGGCCAGATGAGCGGTTGCAAGCCTGTTGACCACGGCGATGAACAGTTCTTCCTTGGAAGGGAAGTAACTGTAGATCGTCGCCTTGGAGCCACCCATTCGTTTGGTGACCTCATTCATCGAGGTACGCTCGTAGCCCATTTCGAGGAAGACGCTTGCTGCGGCATCAATGATGGCTTCGCGTCGAGCTTCAGTACGAACCTTCATTTATATCCTCAATTCTTCAGTGAGCAGACCATGTACAAAATTCTCTAGACGGGAACTGAACCGTTCGGTACGATTTCAGCCGACTCCGTGGAGCTTACTGGAAAAGCAGGCTTAGATAAATGCCGATGGACTGCACCCGGCCATTCGTTGCCCGAATCCATTCAAAGATGGAGTGAACAGTTCTATGACCATTATCGACTTCAACAAATCCGTCAAACGCTCTTTTCGTGGTAATACGGCAACGGCTCCTCAGCTGGAAAAAATGCTGACGGTGATTCTGAAGACCGATGCTCCTGTGCTCATGGGCATATGCAGCGATGGACTGCGTAGCAACAGCACTGTTTTGGGCGGGGAGTTTTACGGCGAAAACTTCAGCGGCTCGGTACTTTCCGGCGGTAGCAATACGCTAGTTGAGTTGTCATCCGAGCTGGCCTTTCTGGAAACCCGTTTCACGCTGGTTACCCAACTGGGTGAAATGATCAACGTTGAAAGCAGAGGCGCTCTGCTCGTTGACGAAACGGGCCAGCACGAACTGCAGAACGGAGTATGGCCAATCAGCGAAGGCCATTACCGGTGCACTTGCACACCCCGCTTTCAGGTCGCTCTGGGCCCTAACGAGTGGCTGGAGAAGAGCGCGTTCATCGGCAGGTTCGAATACCTGTATGGCAATGAAGCGCTGATCAGCTTTTACCGAATGAAGTTCTGATACATCCCTTCAAGTCCACCGAGCAAGCCCGCGCAGGCCTGCTCCTTGCAACCTGTTAAAACGTGACGCTGGCGCTCAGGCGTGCGGTACGCGGCTCCCCCACATTGACTTGCAACTGGCTACCGGTACTGGACGGGTAGTACTGCTTGTCGAACAGGTTATCCACGTTCAACTGCAGACGCGTTTTATAACCGGCCATGGGCACGTCCCAGCGCAGAAACGCATCGGCCACGGTATAGCTGCTCATATAGAAAGTGTTGGCATCGTCGCCGGCGCGTTCGCCGACATAGCGTGCGCCGCCACCGGCGTGCCAGTCGCCCAAGCCGGACGGGACTTGCAGATGGTGGGTGAGGTACAGGCTGGCCGTGTGCTTGGGTGCCTGAATGAGACGATTGCCCTCGTTCTTCGGATCGTCGAGCACTTCGGTATGGGTGTAGGCGTAAGTACCGATCATGTCCCAGCGCTCGGCGATGCGTCCTGTCACGTCCAGCTCCACGCCCTGTGAGCCCACTTTGCCAGCCGCTTCGCTGACGCCAGTAGCAACGGTGGTCACAACGTTTTTCTTCTCGATGTCGAACACGGCGAGGTTGAAGTCGAGCTCCGGTGCCAGTGCATATTTGGCCCCGACTTCGTAGCTGCGGCCTTCTTCCGGGTCGAAGGTGGTGCCGTCATCGTTAACGGCCTCGTTTGGGACGAAGGAGCGGCTGTAGTTGCCGTACAGCGACAGGTCTTCATTGACCTTGAACACCAGGCCCGCCATCGGCAGGAATATATCGTCATTTTTGTTCAGGTTAGTGTTGCGGCTTGCGCCGAGGCCTTGGGCGATGTACTGGTCGTAATGCTGGTAACGGCCACCCAGGACCAGAATCCAGCGGTCATTCAGGTGCCAGTTGTCCTTGAGGTAAACGGACGACGAGGTCAGTTGATTGCTCAGGTTGCTGGTGGTCGTACTGACGACACTGGGCTCTGCCAGGCTGCCATAGCTGGGCGAAAAGATATTGAAGCCACCCTGGACGGCGTTGCGGTAGGTCTTGCCGCGGTACTTGTCGGAATCCTCCTGCTCGGCGCCGATCAGCAGATCATGTTGCTGACCGAATACCTCCTGCTTGCCGATGAAGTCCCAGCTGGCATAACGCGTTTCATAATCGTAATGGCCGCCATTGGCCTGGCGGCGCAGCACGCCGCTGCTGGACAGCGTGCTCGGCTGGGCAATCGAGAGGCTGTAGCGGTCGTTGTTCCAGCCGTAGGTCAGGCGGGTTTTCCAGTCATCGCTGAGCTGGTACTCGAAGCGCGCGGTTGCGGTTTCGCTGATGCCGACCGTATTTGCCCATTTTTCGTCCAGGCGCTTGTCGTAGCTGATATCGGCCGGATGGCCGTTCGTGAATACCGTGCCACGATCGAAGGGGCTGACGTAGTCGTTGTATTCGTAAGCCAGCGTCAGGCTGGCGCGCTCCCCGGTCCAGGACAGCGACGGTGCAACCAGCGTGTGCTGATCAACGCCATAGTTACGCCAGTAGTCCTCGCTCTGACGCTCGGCCACCAGGCGGTAGGCCAGCCCCGAGTCGCCCAGCGGGCCGGTGGTGTCGATGCCGAAACTGCCGCCGCCTTCGCTGTATGCCGAACCACTGAGCGTGGTGCTTTGCACGTATTGCGGCTGTTTGCTGATCACGTTGATCACGCCACCCGGCTCCATCGCCCCGTACAGCAGCGAGGCCGGGCCTTTGAGTACTTCAACGCGTTCGGTCGTGGCCCCGAAATTTTTCGACACCACTGAACGCACGCCGTCACGCAGCACGGAGCCATCATCGTTGGTGCCAAAGCCGCGCTTGACCAGTGAGTCCTTGGTATTGCCGAGCGTATTGCCCTGGCTGACGCCACTGACAAACTTCATGGCATCGTCCAGCGAGCGCACGTTGTAGTCGGCGATGGTCTGCGGTGTCACCACGTTGACCGACTGCGCTTCTTCCTTCAGGGGTACATCACTCTTGCTCGCGGTGCTGGCGCTTTTGGCGCTGTAGCCTTCCTGCGCTTCGGTCGCGGTTGCCGACACCTGCGTAGCGGGCAGCGTTGCAGTTTCGGCTGCATGTACTGCGCCGCCGGAGAACATCGCCAGAGAAAGCGCGGACAGCAGAAAAGTGCCGGGACGGCGAGGGCATTGCAAGGAAGTGCTCAAGGGAAATGCTCTGCTAGGACGTTAATAGCAATAATTGTAATTTGATATTAATTCTCATGTAAATAAATGATTGAAGCGCCCGATGGTTGCGGTCGCCTCGGCAAACAAAGGGCGCGACGCTCAGGACTAAGCCGTTACGTTGGCATCGATCCGCTTGCCCATGCTGATAATGAGCTCAGGCGTATAACCCAGGGTTTGATAGAAGGCCTGCACGCTTTCATTGAAAGTATGGATCTGCAGGTTGATCTTCACGCAGCCAAGATCCGCAAGCGCCTTTTCTGCATGCCTGACCAGCCGGGTACCGAGGCCTTTGCCGCGCTGTTGCGGATCAACGGCAACCGAATACAGCCAGCCGCGATGACCGTCATAGCCGGCAAGGAGGGTACCGACCACCTCGTCATTGGTGAGAGCAACGAAGAACAAATGGTCGTCGACAGCCAGTTTCTTGTCGATCGACAGGTCTGGGCGATTGTGTGGCATGTCGTCATTGAATACGGTCTTCCACAGCTGGATGACCGCGAGGCGGTGATGCGGGTCTGAGTACTCGACAATACAGTTCATTGCGTGGTCCTTCGGCCATGAATCCGAAGACTACTGCCACGCGCCCTGAACTGTCTAACCGGCAGTCTTTGAGCTTTTGCCCTGTTTTGTCACCTGAGGCAGTGATGCGGGTGTATCGAGCAGGGCACGGATGGCCCGGCTGTAAGCGGGCTGCCCGAGTTGCATGCTGTTGTTATGCGTACCGCCAGGTACCAATAGCAGTTTCTTCGGTTCCTGCGCGGCTGCAAACAGCTGTTCGCTGAAGCGGGCCGGTACATAGCGATCCTCGGTGCCATGCACGATCAGCACCGGCATACGGATGTCTGCAATCTTGTCCAGTGAGTCGAACTTCTGCGACAGCAGCCAGCGTACCGGCAGCGAGGTATTGGCAAGCGCGGTGGCCACATCGGCCAGGTTGGTGAAGGTGGATTCTATGATCAACCCGCGGGCCTGAATCGGCGCATCGCCCTTTTCAGCGTCTTCGCCCAGCTCCGCGGCCAGGTCCACTGCCACCGCACCGCCCAGAGAGTGTCCGTAAATCAGCCTGCGCTGCGGATCGGGTTGCAATTGCTTCAGGCGTTCCCAGGCGATGCGTGCGTCTTCATACACGGACTTTTCCGACGGCAACTGGCCCATGCTTTGCCCGAAACCCCGGTAATCGATCGCCAGTATCGAGTAGCCCTGAGCCTTGAGTTGCTGGATACGGAACAACTGGCCGGTGAGGTTCCATCGTGATCCATGCAGGTACAGTACCGCCGGGGCGTTCTTGTCCGCAGCGGGCCACCACCATGCGTGGATATTCTGCGAGGTACCGAATGACGGTGTACTGAGTTCGATCTCCTGCACATCTGCCGGCAAACCGCTGTACCAGCTAGCGGTACCGGGCTCGATGCGAAACACCAGTTCGCGCTCCTTGTGTTCAAGCACCGCACAGCCGACGGGCAGGCCGAGGATGATGGCTATCATGCACACCCATCTGAGCGGACGAGCCTTGAAGCGAGCCAGAGGCGAAATCGACATAAGAGGGATATTCCGGTCAACAAAGTGAAATAAATGCAGAATCTGCATCCGGTATGCAAGACCAGCCGACGAACACCGGGTTACAGGATATTGCGTACATGCGCCGGAAATACCCATAGGCTGAGCGGCAATCCGATATGCGAGTAAAGCCCGATGCGTCAATACCTTGCGCGACGTGGGCCAAAGGCAACCTCGATAACCACGCTCTTTAGCACGATTCGTTATTGAGGTAGCCCTTTTCGATAGCCACGGATTATGCTGTGTCGGCGAGGGCGCTGTGTTTTTGTCACCTACCGCCGCCTGATTCGCCCATTTGCTTGCCGTATACCCGCGCTTTCTTCAATTTCTTCAAGAGGTTACCGCCTATGTTCACTCACCGTCCCCTGGAAGAAAAAGACGTCCCCCTCATCTGCGAGCTGCCGCAGAATGCCGATGAGCTGTTCTATATGTTCCCCAGGGCAACGTACCCGCTGACCGCCTCGCAACTCAGCGAAGCGCTTGAGACGCGGCATGATTCGACCGTCATTGAAATGGACGGCGAAGTGGTAGGTTTTGCCAATTTCTCTCAATGCACCTTCCGTGGCCGCTGTTCGCTGGGTAACGTCATCATCGCCCCGAAAGCCCGGTCCAGAGGGGTAGGGCGCTTCATGATCACCACCATGATGGGGATCGCGTTCGACAAGCATGAAGCTACTGAAATGGTCGCTTCCTGCTACAACCATAACGTCCCTGGCCTGCTGTTCTATCCGCGGATGGGATTCCGTCCATTCCATATCGAAGAAAAGCGCGATAAGCGCGGCGAGCGTGTCGCGTTGATTCATCTGCGGTTGTCCGGCCACGACGCGAAAGAAAACATACCTGACAAACAAGAATAAGTTTTCGAGCAGGGCACGCCCCATTCTCTTCGAGGAAACGGTCGTGCCCGGTTAGAGCAGCATTTTTATTCTTCGACCGTTCGTCAGTCTTTCTTCCCTTCCTCTACTACGCGCGTTTCATCCGCTGCTGTTCACGCCGAGTCCCGTTTTGTTGAAGAGCATGACGGTGAATCGTTTTTTCTGTGCGTGCCTTTAATAAAAAACAGCGTTAAAAGGGTTATGGATATTCAGATATGGAAGTTGCTTGACGTACAGGGGGCAGTGTATAAGGGGTTTAAGCATCAAGTGAGTGGCGACAGATAATTGGCGGGCTGGCGCGGGCCGTTTTTAAAAAGTCATCAACAATAAAAATTATCAAAAAATTGTCACTGTCGGGACATGCTTACACACATAAGGAGATAAAGAAATGATCGCGAGTGGACTGTCCGAGTTGGAACTCAGGAGCATTGTTGAGCGTGCTTTCCTGCCATTGCGTTGTACCTGCACGATTGCCAATGATCAGATGACGGTGCAGATAAGCGACCCGGTATCGGGGCGTACCCAGCGTCAGAAGAGCCTGCCGCTCAGCCGTATCAATACCGTTCGGGACATCTCGGCACTGGTGGCCGAGTTGCGCGAAGAGCCGGTAATGCAACGTGTCTCGAAAGCGTATTACAGCGCTGCCTGATACCGCTGCACCCCGCTGATGCTCTGGCATCACATTGCATGGCCCTGATCATCGCTGATCGGGGCCTTGTCGTTTTTACGGGCCACCCTGTCGCCTTGGATCAGCGCGAACAACAGGCTCGGCTGTCTTCATGGCCGCTAACCTCTGGTGGTAGATAGTCGCTGGGTGCTCGTCAAATTAACAGCGTCGAAAGAATGCTGTTTTAAGCGCAGACGATAAAAAATAAGTTGAACGCATTGAATGCGTTAATGTCACCGAAAACTGTCCTTTTGAAGGTGCATTCAACGATTAAAAGATACAAGGTCATTCAAATCATCGGGTTATAAAGCGTTACTGAGGCATTGCCGCCGCTTGCAGCTCATTTGACACTCCCGCGTTTCTTTGCAACTATTCAATTGCCCGATTTATTTTGTAACGCATTGTCACTTTTTTTAGGTTGATAAAAGCGCTGTCTTAAGAAGGGCGGTAGCATGACGCCTCCTTCTTGTCAGGCCGAACTTCAGGCCTTTGTCCGTTGGACCTAGTGTAACTTTTTGTGAATAACACCCTCTCCGCGCATGGCGTCTCCTCAGTGCCGTGAATGAGTGCGTGTGTATTCTGCTGCATATGTTTCGCCCCGAATCGTGCATGGACGCTGGTTCGCTTTATCAGCCAGGTATTCGATCATCCAGAACTTCTGGAATGCACCAACGTATGAAAATGACGATGGAGCATCATTATGTTTGATAACTGTATGGAAACAGCCTGCGGTTGCGTGGTGGGCGGTGCCGGGCTGGCAGGCATGGGATTTTTGTTCAACGCCCTGAAGAGCGGCGCGATGCCCGGGCTTGCTGCGAAACGACTGATTGTCATTGATGCAAGTGACCAGCCCGGCGCAGGTGCGCTGGGCGACTATCGGATCACTGCCAACTCGGTAGGCGATGTATTCATCGATTGCCTTCGCGATCCGGCATTGCGCGAGGTGTTCGAACCCCTGGAAAACTCCGCAGCCTACTGGCGCATCAAGGCGCAGGCACAGAGCGCGCCGCAACTGTCGGATGTGGGCCTGCTCATGGCCGAGGCAGCCAGGCTGGTGCTGGACCACATCGTGCAACGTTATGGCGTAGAGGTCTGGCCCGGTACCCGCATCGATGAGGTCATTTGCGGGGACGACGAGTTTTGCCTGCACGTTGACAGTGTGTACGGCAAAAGACGCGTGCGCTGCCGGGCGCTGGTACTCAATCTCGGCGGGCGCCAGGATCCACACCACCTGATCGATGATCTTGCCCGACAAGGTCTGGCGCTGGCGGACCACTGCACTGTCCAGAGCGCCGACCGCTTGCTGCGCATGAACGCGGTGCAGTTACGCGAAGTATTTGGCCCGGCTTTGGCCGATAACGGGCGCATAACCATCGTCGGGGGATCGCACAGTGCGTTCTCGACACTGGAAAATCTGGCGGATGCACTGGAGTTTGCCGGCCTGCAGGAACTGACACTTGTTCATCGAAGCAGCATCAGGCTGTTTTACGAAAGTGAAGAACTGGCTCACGCTGCCGGTTACATATTCGACCCGCAGCATGATGTCTGCCCGGTTTCCGGTCGGGTCAACCGTTCCGGTGGCTTGCGTTACCGTGCGCTGGAGATCGGCCGCGAAGCGCTGCAAAGCGGTCGCGTAGGCAAAACCGGTGTGCGTGTGCAGATGTTGCAGACACTGGGCGGACGACCCGATGAACATGAGCAGGCCCGACTCGCCCTGGCCGACTCCACTGTGGTCGTGCAGTGCTCGGGCTATCAACCCGTGTTGCCGAGACTGAGGGATGCCGAGGGTGACCTCGTCAGCCTTCGCGAAACCAAAGGTGGTCTCGACTCGGACGCTGGCGGTTGTCCGCTTGATCAGCATGGTCGTCGACTGAAGGGCCTGTATCTCTTCGGTCTGGGCGCGGGACTGGGCGTTGACCCGCTATTGGGCAGTGAACCGGCCTTCGACGGCCGCATATACGGCGTCTGGCAGTTTCACCACGATGCCAGCCGAGCGGTGCTTGAAGCGGTCACGCGCAGACTCTCTCATCAGCCTGTAGCTGCCGAGACGTGCGTTTCGGAAGGGTTCATGCAGGCAACGTTCCGCCTTCAGGCCGGGTAAGCAGGTGTTGCAGCGAAGCGCAGAACGGCGGCCATAAAAAACGGCGTCCCAGGGACGCCGTACGGCCGGTCTGCCAATGAACGGCAAATCAGCATTGAATAAGGGGGTAATGCGGGAATTATTGTGGGTCCTGGTTGGGAGCCAGTTCTGCCTGGATACGTTTGTAGATTTCTTCACGATGCACTGAAACGTTTTTGGGTGCATTGATGCCCAGGCGGACTTGAAGCCCTTGAACGCCAAGAATCGTGACGGTGATCTCGTCACCGATGTTTATGCTTTCGCCTACTTTGCGAGTGAGTATCAACATAATCTTTTCCTTGATGGCCTCTTGAAAACGCCTCTCTCAAGAGGCTGGCGTTTGCCTTTGCGTGGTGATTGTTGCCGAGTGCATCCAAATGCATCCGTCTTATGACGTCGCACAGGTCAATTAAATTCCCTCGGTTCATTTTCTTGTCATCGAGATTTGCATCCCGGGTACGACGAGTGCGCCAATTCTGCCCGTTTCGACGTGAAAATGCCCGTATTTACTGGCGTCATATAAAAAGTAACGTGAACCGCTGCACCGTTCCGGGTCGTCATCGTCTCAGTCGACGGTGCCGCTCAAGCAATTTCGAGATGAGTACAAGCGTAGGCACGACTTCACCAGATTGCCCGGGCTTTCTGAAAATACAAATGAAAGTGGTGAACGAGGGTGTAGGAAGAGGCTGCGGATCAACGTCGTGTCCACGCTGATGCGGGGTATTGGGGGGGGGGGGCTGGGAAGGGGATGCACAACTGTGAAGCGAGGAGGCCTTCGCGGGTTTCAGCACCCGCGAAGGTTCGTCCGGGGTTTAAACCGCCATTGACAAGAGCAGGATGAAAATCAGGCCGACCACCGAGAGGATGGTCTCCATCACCGTCCAGGTCTTGAAGGTCTCGGCAACGGTCATGTTGAAGTATTGCTTCACCAGCCAGAACCCGGCGTCATTGACATGCGAGAGGATCAGCGAGCCGGCACCGGTTGCCAGCACCAGCAGCTCGCGATTGACGCCTGGAATCAGACCGACCACCGGCGCTACGATGCCGGCGCCGGTAATGGTTGCCACAGTCGCCGAACCGGTTGCGACGCGGATCACCGCCGCTACCAGCCAGGCCAGCATGATCGGATTGATCTGCGCCTGCACAGCCATGTGCCCGATAACATCACCCACGCCGCTGGCCACCAGCATCTGCTTGAAGCCACCGCCTGCGCCCACAATCAGCACGATTGCCGCCACCGGAGCCAGACTCTGGTCCAGCAACTTCATGATTTTGCTGCGATCAAAGCCGCGCGCGGCACCAAAGGTGTAGAACGCCAGCAAAAGCGCTGCAAGCAGGGCGGTGATCGGGTGACCGATCAGGTCCATCCAGATGCGGAACATGTTGTTTTCCGGCAACACCACGTCGGCAAAGGTCTTGAGCAGCATCAGGAAGACCGGCAGCAGGATGGTCACCAGCGTGATACCGAAGCCTGGCAGATTTTCAGTGCTCGACTCCTTGGCGATCTGATCCATCAGCTCCTTGGACGGTGTGCCAGGGATGCTTTTGGAAATCCAGTTACCGAAGATCGGGCCAGCGATGATGGCCGTCGGCAGCGCAACGATCAGTCCGTAGAAAATGGTTTTGCCGATATCAGCGCCGAAGATGCCGATGGCCAGCAGCGGACCCGGATGCGGCGGAACCAGGCCGTGTACGGCTGACAGGCCAGCCAGCAGCGGAATGCCGATCTTGACGATGGGCACGCCGGTGCGCCGCGCGACGATAAACACCAGCGGGATCAGCAGGACAAAACCGATCTCGAAGAACAGCGGGATGCCCACCAGGAAGGCAGCGAACATCATTGCCCAGTGCACTTTCTGTTTGCCGAAGGTGCGTATCAGCGTTTGCGCAATCTGATCCGCGCCGCCCGAGTCGGCCATCAGCTTGCCGAGCATGGTGCCCAGGCCAAGGATAATACCGACGAAGCCCAGCACGCCGCCGAAGCCGTCCTGGAAGGATTTCATGACTTTTTCGACCGGCATTCCCGAGGTCAGGCCAAGAAAGCCTGCCGCCAGGGTGAGCGCGACGAAAGGGTGCACCTTGAAGGTGGTGATCAGCAGCACCAGGCCGACGATGGTCACCAACGCATCGACGAGCAGGAACGTCTCATGGGTCATACCGAACATGGGGTGTCTCTCCGGTTTATTGTTTTAAGGAACTGTAAACAGCGCCGAATTCAATCGTGTGTGCGCAAGACAGCGCTGTCTTTTGCACTCACGCCTTTATCAGGCGTGAGAGCCTTTCCACCATGCTGCGGCTTGTTTGCCGATGACATCGATAGGCTGGGACGCGTCCACGATCAATGTCAGCGGTTCGCCATAGGGCGGTTCGAGGGTCGCGAACTGGCTGTCCACCAGGCTGGCGGGCATGAAGTGTCCAGGCCGGTGCGAGCAACGTTCGGCGGCGAGTTCCTTGCTGAGTTCCAGGAAAACAAAACCCAGGCCAGGCACCGCATCACGCAGGCGCTGGCGATAGATGAGCTTGAGCGACGAGCAGGTCAGCACCGGGTGTTCACCCTTGGCGAGGGCGGCAGCCATCTCTTCGCCCAGGCGGGTCAGCCAGCCGGCACGGTCTTCGTCGTTGAGGGGGGTTCCGGCGCTCATCTTTTCGATATTGGCCGGTGGATGGAACGCGTCGCCTTCGATCAGGCGGCCGCCGCTGTTCAGGGCAATCTCGGCACCCACGGCGCTTTTGCCGCAGCCAGACACGCCCATCACCACAAGGGCGGAAATAGCAGTATTCGCAGTTGTCACAGTAGGCACCTCATCTGGAGACAGCGCTGTCTTTGTCCGGTGGACGTGAGTCTCAGCCCGGGCTGTTCCAGTTATTTGTCGTTGTTTTGGGCTCATCAATAAGCATGGGAGGCTGTTCTCCGCGGCGACCCGAACCGGGTGACCCCTATGAAACCAGCGATAAAGCATTGTCACGTTCCATGAGACAGCGCTACCTTATGGGGCATTCGACACATTTGGCAACCCCTATGTTAGTTGGCAACGCATGATACGTATTGGTTCCCGCTCTACCGGTCGCCCGACGCTGAATGAAGTGGCGAAGCTGGCGGCCGTCTCTCCGATCACTGCCTCGCGTGCGTTGCGCGGCATCGCCACAGTGGCGCCTGAACTGGTCGAAAAGGTCCGTGCTGCGGCGCAGAGCCTGGGGTATGTGGCCAACCCGGCGGCCAGGGCGCTGGCCTCTTCCTGCAGTCAGACCGTCGTGGTGCTGGTGCCTTCGCTGTCCAACCAGTTGTTCATCGAGACGCTGGAAGCCATTCAGGATGTGTTGCGCGTGCGTGGCCTGGACGTGGTCATCGGCAACTACCATTACTCGCCTGAAGAGGAAGAGAAGCTGCTGCGCAACCATCTGGTCAATCGCCCGCGCGGTATTTTGCTGACCGGTTTCGACCACACGGCAGCGTCCCGCCATATGCTTGAAACCAGTGGCATACCGTGCGTACACATGATGGAGCTCGACACCCGTCTGGGCGCCTATTGCGTAGGCTTCTCGCAACAACAGGCCGGTGCCGAAGCCGCGCGTCACCTGCTAGGGCGTGGCCGCCGTCGGCTGGCGTATATGGCCGCCCAGCTCGATCCCCGCGTACTGCAACGTGGCGCCGGGTTCCGTCGCGTGCTGGAAGACGCGGGGCTGTTCGACCCGGCGCTGCAGGTCTCGACACACCAGTCCTCCTCGATCGGTCTGGGCGGAGAGTTGTTTGCGCGCCTGCTTGACCAGCATCCGGATGTCGACGGGGTATTTTTCTGTAACGACGATCTGGCGCAGGGCGCTGCGCTGGAGGCCTTGCGGCTGGGCGTCGCGATTCCCGAACGGGTCTCTCTGGTGGGCTTCAACGACCTGCCGGGGTCCGCGCACATGGTGCCGCGCCTGACCTCGATCCGCACGCCCAGGGAAGCAGTGGGGCAGCGCGCTGCTCAGGTATTGCTGGGCCTGCTGGACGGGGTGATCCAGCACCCGCGGGTGGATCTCGGGTTTGAGCTGGTGGTGCGGGAAAGCTCTTGAGGACTTTTTCCGGCCAACCCTGGCGAGCCTTCCCCAGATAATTGCGCTGACCAATGGTAAGGGGCTCTGCGGGCTCCCTGCCTCCGGGCTGGAGTGCCCGACCGCGCTGTCTGCGCCGCCGTCGATACCCTCATTTGAACGGTTCCGGTACATTTCGACTGTTA
Source organism: Pseudomonas congelans (assembly GCF_900103225.1). Lineage (GTDB taxonomy): Bacteria > Pseudomonadota > Gammaproteobacteria > Pseudomonadales > Pseudomonadaceae > Aquipseudomonas > Aquipseudomonas congelans. The sequence goes on from NZ_FNJH01000003.1 coordinate 612,437, forward strand.
TTTCTGACAGTACCCATCCCCCCGTGTTGAGTATTCAATGACCCTACGTTTTTGGCTCGGAGCGGCATAAGTGTCTTGGCCGCATCGTTGGATGACGGGGATATATCTTCTTATCTATTCCCCGTTCTGGCGGTCTTACAAGACCTATTGAAGGGTGAGAGAAATGCAAAAAAAAGCATCTCAGAACGTTAGAGCCTTGACGCATATCGCCGACCCCGTCGGTTCAGGTGCTCCCCTGGACATCGCGTGGCTGACCGGGATCATCCCGCTGGGCTTTGTACCCGCAGAGATCGCTATCAGTCCTGATGAAACCACGTTGTATGTCGCTCATGAAAGTGGTCGCGAAGTCAGTGTGGTCGACATCGCCAGTGCCAGCGTGACGGGCGCCATCAAGCGAGCTGGGGCAGGCGCGATTACCCTGAGCCCTGACGGCAAAAGGCTTTACACCATCGGCCAGAAAAGGTGCTACGTGGTCGATACGCGCATGCGCGAAGTGATCAGGATACTCCCGGCAGCCAACGTCAACAGGATCCTGTGCAGTGCCGATGGACGTTTTATCTGCCTGTCCTTTCAGAATGCGCTCGGCGGGTTGATTCGCCTCATCGAGACCGAGAATTACACGGTCGAAAACGAGTTCGATCTGGGCGCCCTGACCAACGCATCGCTGGCCCTCGGGATCAGCCCGTTGAACGACAGGTTTTACGCGACCATGCTGGTTGACCGGAACGCGCCTACCGATGTTCTTGCGATCAGCAAAGTCGACTACCTGCAACATGATATTCCCGGGTTTTCCGACCCGCGTTCGATGGTTTTCAGTTCCGATGGCGCCTGGCTGTATGTCGGCGGCATCGACGAGGTCTACATTATCGATGCCGCGACCAATAAAACCTTCTATCGGGAAAGGATCGGCACGCAGGGCTACCCGGTGAAAGTCGTCGGAGTGACGCCGGATGACCGTTATGTCTACGCGATCTATACCTGCAATTACGACGTCTACCGGATCGACACCGTGAAGGGGATCGCAACCTGTATCGCTTACTTTCCGTCGGTAGGTGGTGCAGTACTCAACAAGACCGGCACGTATATCTATTCCACCCATCCGGACATGAGCTGGATTTCGATCTACCGGCTATGAATACGCCTGCAGTTGCCTGGTTTTCGTGTTGCCAGCCGGGTCGACCGTCAGTCGGCGTCGAGCGCTGCGACACCGGCTTTGGCGACCTGGGCATCCTGTTCGGCCTTCACGCCTGAAACCCCCAACGCACCGATTACCTGCCCGTCGACAATGACCGGCACACCGCCTTCCAGCGAAGTCAGCAGTGGAGCACTCAGGAATGAAGTGCGCCCGCCATTGACCATCTCTTCGTAACCCTTGGATTCACGTTTGCCGAGTGCCGAGGTGCGTGCCTTTTCAATCGCGATGTAGCTGCTGATCGGTGCGGCGTCGTCCAGCCTCTCGAATGCCAGCAGATGGCCGCCGTCATCAACGACGGCGATGGACACGGCCCAGCCATTGGCATGCGCCTCTTCACGTGCAGCACCGAGCATCAGGCTGACTTCGGTCTGGGTCAGGACGGCTTTGATCTTCATGGGACTCTCCGGAGCAGTGATTATTGAATAGGGATTCAGTGTGATTCAGGCGTGCCAAGTGCCGCGTCGATCAGTTCGATCCAGTGCCGCACCGGCGTTCGACCGGCGCTGGCCAGATGGGCCTGACAGCCGATATTGGCGGTGGCAATCACCTGCGGTTTGCCGCTTTCCAGCGCGTTCATGCGCTTGTCGCGCAACTGGCGGGCGATGGCAGGCTGAGTGATGGAGTAGGTGCCTGCAGAGCCGCAGCATAGATGACCGTCCGGCACTGCGGTCAGATTGAAGCCTAGACGAGTCAGGACGCGCTCGACTTCGCCGCCGAGTTTTTGCGCGTGCTGCAGCGTACACGGGCAGTGAAACGCCAGGCGCTGGTCGGCCTTGATGCCGAGGGTTTCCAGCGGTTCGTCGCGCAGCAGTTCGACCAGGTCCTTTGTTCGCGCGCTGATCTGCTCGGCTTTGTCGGCATAGGCTGGATCATGGCGCAGCAGGTGGCCGTAGTCCTTGACGAACGCTCCGCAGCCACTGGCCGTCTGGATCAGGCTTTCGGCACCGCTCTGCAGCGCGGGCCACCACGCATCGATGTTGCGCCGTGCCCGGTCCAGCCCGGCCTCCTGTGCATTGAGGTGGTAATCCACGGCACCGCAGCAGCCGGCTTGGCTGACCGCCGTAATGCCGATGCCCAGACGATCCAGCACCCGCGCCGTGGCGCTGTTGGTGTTGGGCGACAGGCCCGGCTGAACGCAACCTTCCAGCAGCAGCACCTGGCGCGCATGACCGGTGTGCGGGCGAAGTCCGGCAGGATGGACAGTCGCCGGCAGCTTGGTAGCCAGGGTCTGTGGCAGCAACGGCCTGAACTTCAAGCCCATGCCGGCCAGGGATTTGAACAGCCCGGGATTGGGGATGACCCGACGCAAGCCTTCACGCAGCATGCGTTCCGCGAGTGGCCGCGGGACCAGGGCGTCAACCGCGGCGCGGCCGATGTCCAGCAGGTTGTGGTAATCCACGCCGGACGGGCAGGTGGTCTCGCAGTTGCGACAGCTCAGGCAGCGGTCCAGATGCAGACGGGTTTTCTCGGTGACCGGCTGACCTTCGAGCACCTGTTTGATCAGGTAGATCCTGCCGCGTGGACCGTCCAGCTCGTCACCCAGCAATTGATAGGTCGGACACGTGGCATTACAGAAGCCGCAATGCACACAGCTGCGCAGGATACGTTCGGCTTCTGCGGCGCGCGGCAGGGTTCTGGCGTGTTCACTCAATGTGGTCTGCATGTTTCAAAGCTCCGCGTACAGTCGGCCGGGGTTGAAAACCCCCTGCGGGTCGAGTCGGGTCTTGAGTGCCTGATGGTAACGCAGCACGGGTGCGGCCAACGGCTCGAAGGGGCTGTCGACGAAGCCCTGGCTGTAGCAGGTCGCATGGCCGCCAACCGCTTTAGTGATCGCTCGAATGGTTTGTCCATCAGCATCCGACTTGAGCCAGCGTTGCGCGCCACCCCAGTCGATCAACTGCTGGCCCGGCAGCTCCGGCAGGCGGCTGTCGGCAGGTACACAGAGCCGCCACAGGGGCCGCGGGTCGTGGAAGAAGGGCAGGCGATGCGCATTCAACTGTTGCCAGTACACGCCATCGAGTAGCTCGCCGCCGAGCCGGTCCCGGGCTGCTGCCACTGAACCTTCGCCGCCTTCCAGGCGCAGGCGCAATACGTGGCCATCATGGCTGGCCGCGCTGATCGGTATCGGTTGCTGACCCCATTCTGCGAGGCGGGCCAGGGCATGCGCGCAGTCCATTTCCAACGCGATGCTGCTGCACAGACGTGGTTTGGGCAGCACCTTGAGCGACACCTCGGTCAGCAGCCCCAGGCAGCCGAAACTGCCTGCCATCAGGCGCGAAACGTCGTAGCCTGCGACGTTCTTCATGACTTCTCCGCCGAATCGCAGGTGCTTGCCAAGACCGGTGATGACGCGTGTGCCGAGCACGAAATCACGCACCGAGCCGCTCCATGGGCGGCGCGGCCCCGAGAGGCCCGCAGCGACCATGCCTCCGAGCGTTGCAGCGCCGAAGTCGGGCGGTTCGCAAGGCAGCATCTGGCCTGCGCCATCCAGCGTGTGCATCAGCTCGCTCAGTGGCGTGCCGGCGCGCGCAGTGATCACCAGTTCTGTCGGGTCATAACTGACAATGCCACGGTGCCCGCGGGTATCGAGTAGCTCGCCAGCGGTTTCACGACCGAGCGAAGCCTTGCTGTTGCCGCCCTGAATACGCAACGGCGTGTTGTCGCGCAGCGCCTGAGCGACCCGCTCGAGCATTGCCTGGCTTACGTCCTTGTCCACCGTGCTCATCAGAAACGCTCCAGGTTGGGGAACGGCAATTGCCCGGCGTGAATGTGCATGGCGCCAAATTCCGCGCAGCGATGCAGGGTCGGGATGTTCTTGCCGGGATTGAGCAGGCCGCTGGCGTCGAATGCCGCCTTGATGGCATGGAAGAAGGTCAGCTCGTCGCTATTGAACTGCGCGCACATCTGATTGATCTTCTCGCGACCGACACCGTGCTCGCCGGTAATGCTGCCGCCGACCTTGACGCACAGCTCGAGGATTTTGCCGCCCAATGCTTCGGCGCGCTCCAGCTCCCCCGATTGATTGGCATCGAACAGGATCAGCGGGTGCATGTTGCCATCGCCCGCATGAAACACGTTGGCGACGCGCAAGCCGTATTGCTCGGATAGCTCCTTTATGCTGCGCAACACGCCCGGTAACTCACGGCGCGGAATGGTCCCGTCCATGCAGTAGTAGTCCGGTGACAGGCGACCCACGGCCGGGAAGGCGTTCTTGCGCCCGGCCCAGAAGCGGACCCGCTCGGCCTCGTCCTTGGCCTGGCGCACTTCGGTAGCGCCGGCCAGTGTCAATACCTCGCTGACCCGTTCGCAGTCGGCGTGCACGTCTGCTTCGACGCCGTCCAGTTCACAGAGCAGGATGGCTTGGGCATCGACCGGGTAGCCTGCGTGAATGAAATCCTCGGCAGCACGAATCGCCAGATTGTCCATCATCTCCAGCCCGCCGGGGATGATGCCTGCGGCAATGATATCGGCCACTGCGCGTCCGGCCTTTTCCACTGAATCGAACGCCGCCAGCAGCACCTTGGCCACCTGCGGCCTGGGCAACAGCTTGACCGTGACTTCGGTAATCACGCCGAGCATGCCTTCAGAGCCGGTAAACAGTGCCAGCAGGTCGAAGCCCGGTGAGTCCAGCGTGTCGCTGCCCAGCGTCATGGGCTCGCCTTCCACCGTCAGGATTTCGACCTTGAGCAGGTTATGCACGGTCAGCCCGTATTTGAGGCAATGCACGCCGCCGGCATTTTCCGCCACATTGCCGCCGATGGAACATGCGATTTGCGAGGACGGGTCCGGCGCGTAATACAGGCCGTGGGGCGCTGCCGCCTGGGAGATGGCCAGGTTGCGCACGCCGGGCTGAACCCGCGCCAGGCGCGCTGAATGGTCGATATCGAGGATCTGGTTGAAGCGTGCCATGACCAGCAGCACGCCTTTTTCCAGCGGCAACGCGCCACCCGATAGTCCTGTGCCGGCCCCGCGAGCGACTACCGGTACGCGACGTGCGTGGCACAGCCTGAGCAGCGTCTGTACTTCTTCCACATGACGTGGCAATGCCACCAGCATCGGTGTGGTGCGATACGCCGACAACCCGTCGCACTCGTAAGGCCGCAGCTCTTCGGGGCGATGCAGGATGTCCAGGTCGGGCAACTGCCGTTGCAGCGCCTGCAACAGTTGTTGCTTGTCGACGGCGGGCAGCACGCCGTCGATGCGTTCGTCGTACAGAATATTCATCGAGCCACCCTGGGTTGTTTTTATCGGGTTAATGCATCCTAGCTCATTCGCTACGAAGCTTGAGTTGACAGCGAAGGTCTGATCACGCAATTTACGCATTACGTAATGTGGTTACGAAAATAACAAGACCGCACCCATGCGTCAGGCAGGCGACTTCCGTGGACCTATTCACTTATTACCGCTCGACCTCCAGTTACCGTGTGCGCATTGCGCTGGCCCTCAAAGGGCTGGATTACACTGCGATTCCGGTCAACCTGTCGCGCGAGGGTGGCGCGCAGCACACAGCTGATTACAAGGACTTGAACCCGCAGGGCAGGGTGCCTGCACTGCGGCTGGACGATGGAGTGATCATCACTCAGTCGCTGGCGATCATCGAATACCTGGAGGAGCGTTATCCGCAGCCTGCGTTACTGGCGCAGGAGGCTGTGATGCGGGCTCGACAGCGTGCCGTATCGGCGCTTATCGGCTGTGACATCCAGCCCTTGCACAACCTTTCGGTGCTCGACCGGTTGCGTACTCTCGGTCACGACGAGGATGCTGTCCTGGTCTGGATCAGGCACTGGATCGGCGAAGGGCTGCAGGCTGTCGAGCAGTTGATCGGGGACCACGATTTCTGTTTTGGCGCGAGCCCGGGTCTCGCGGATATTTACCTGTTACCCCAGTTGTACGCAGCACATCGTTACCACGTCGACCTGACTGCATTTGCGCGCATTCAGCGGGTCGAGCATCTGGCCCTGCAGCACCCGGCCTTTCAGCAGGCACATCCTGATGCACAATCGGACAAGCCGGAGTAGGCTGCCCTCATGAAGATTCTTGGTCTGCAACTGATATTTGGTGATTTTCTCGCACGCAGTGTGCGAGGCATCCCGTGCGCGCCGCCCGCAGGACAGTGATTGCCAGGGTTACCCACTCTCACTTTCCTGCAAGGAGCCAGTCATGGCTGATCTCTACGAAAACCCGATGGGCCTGATGGGCTTTGAATTCATCGAATTCGCATCACCGACGCCCAACAGCCTTGAGCCCGTGTTTCAGATGATGGGCTTCACTAAAGTCGCGACCCACCGCTCCAAGGACGTATCCCTGTATCGTCAGGGTGCGATCAACCTGATCCTCAATAACGAGCCGCACAGCCTGGCATCATACTTTGCCGCCGAGCATGGTCCTTCGGTATGCGGCATGGCGTTCCGCGTGAAAGATGCGCAGAAGGCCTATAACCGCGCACTTGAACTGGGTGCACAACCGCTGGAAATCGCTACCGGGCCCATGGAGTTGCGCCTGCCTGCGATCAAGGGCATAGGTGGCGCGCCGTTGTACCTGATCGATCGCTTCGGCGAGGGCACGTCGATCTACGACATCGATTTCAACTTCATCGAAGGCGTGGACCGCCACCCGGTCGGTGCCGGTCTGAAATTCATCGATCATCTGACCCACAACGTGTATCGCGGGCGCATGGCGTATTGGGCCGGCTTCTATGAAAAGCTGTTCAATTTTCGCGAGCTGCGTTACTTCGATATCAAGGGGGAATACACCGGCCTGACCTCCAAAGCCATGACCGCGCCGGACGGCATGATCCGCATTCCGCTCAACGAAGAATCGTCCAAGGGTGCAGGCCAGATTGAAGAGTTCCTGATGCAGTTCAATGGCGAAGGCATTCAGCATGTGGCGTTCTTTACCGATGACCTGATCAAGACCTGGGACGCGCTGAAAGCAACCGGCATGCGCTTCATGACTGCGCCGCCGGATACCTACTACGAGATGCTTCAAGATCGTCTGCCCGATCACGGTGAGCCGGAGGCCGAGCTCAAGTCACGTGGCATTCTGCTCGATGGCTCTTCCGAAGGGGGCGAGCGTCGCCTGCTGTTGCAGATATTCTCCGCTACGCTGATGGGGCCGGTGTTCTTCGAATTCATTCAGCGCAAGGGCGATGACGGGTTTGGCGAGGGCAACTTCAAGGCACTGTTCGAATCCATCGAACGCGACCAGATCCAGCGTGGTGTACTGACGCCGGATTGAGTCATCACCGGAAGCGTCCGTCTTGCCCTACCAGACGAGCCTGCTCGGGCTCGTTCTGGGTCATTTATGCTTGAGCATGTCAGCTTGCCGATTGTGAGACGGGATATAGCGCTCGGTGAATGCATGAGCCGGCATGGGGCGACCGTACAGATAGCCTTGGCCTTCGTCGCACACATAGTGGCGCATCAGACTTTCCTGCTCAGGGGTTTCTATGCCTTCTGCCGTGACTTGAAGATTGAAGCCGTTCGCCAGCCTGACAACGGCCTCGATGATGACTTCGTCTTTTTTGCTGCGCTCCACGCCACTTACAAATGAGCGGTCAATTTTCAGCCGTGTCACCGGATAGTCTTTCAGCAGGCTCAGGGACGCATAGCCTGTACCGAAATCATCGAACGCAATGCCCACACCCAGTGAGCGAAGGTGGCGCAGCGGTTCCATAATGCGCTGTTCGTTCCGCAGGATGATGTTTTCCGTGATCTCCAGCTCGAGTGAGTGTGCCGGCAGGGAAAAGTCTTCAAGCGCACTTTCGACCATTTCGGCAAAGTCACGCATGCGAAACTGCGCGGCGAACAGGTTGACGCCGATGCGGAATTCGTCACAGCCGGTATTTCGCCATTGAGCTGCCTGCTCACAGGCTGAACGCAGTATCCATTCGCCCACCGGCACCGCAAGAAGACCGGCTTCCAGTGCAGGTAGAAAAACTGCCGGGGACACGACACCCAGCGTCGGATGGTTCCAGCGTATGAGGGCTTCGGCTCCAGTGATACGACCATCCGCAAGTCGTACCTGAGGTTGGTAGTACAGCTCGAACTCTTTGTTGGCCCATGCCTGACGCATCGATGAGCTGAGTGCCCCTCTTCTTGAAGCGGTCTGTCGATGCTCGGAGGTGAAGGTGCGGACCAGGGAGCGTCCGTCAGACTTGGCCTGGTAGAGCGCCAGATCCGCATTACCGAGCATTTGCTCTTCGTCGTAGTCAGAGCCACACCTTACGGAGACGCCGATGCTGGCGCCGATATAGACTGAATTGTCTTCAAATTCTATCGGCTCCTCGATGACGGCGATGAGCGCCAGGCCCAGCTTAATCGCCTTTTCAGGATCTGCCGTATCTGAAAGGAACACGACAAATTCATCGCCGCCCAGACGCGAGACCATATGACAGGCCGGTACGTGTTCGCGAAGTCGGTGAGAGGTCACCTTGAGCACAAAATCACCTGCAGCGTGGCCCAACGTGTCGTTGACGTCCTTGAAGCCGTCCAGGTCGATCAGCAGGATGGCTGCTGACAACTGCGCGTCGCACGCCTCCTTGATCCGTCTCTTGAGGGTCGATCGATTGGCAAGGCCGGTGAGATGGTCGTATTCGGCCGCATGCTTGAGCAATTTGTCCGCCTCGACACGCTGGGTGATGTCACGAATGATCGCCCCGAATTGTGGCTCGCCGGCGTACATCCATTGTGAGAGCGAGAGCTCGATGGGGATGGTATGACCGTCGCGATGAATGGCCGTCAGGTTGATGGATTTACCGATGATGGAGGTCGGGCCGCCTGCAGCCACCCTCGACAAACCTGCGTGATGCCTGGAGCGCATCTCGGGCGGAATAATGATGTCGAGAGGCTTTCCCATCGCATCTTCGGCTCGATGCCCGAAAATAAGCTCGGCCGAGTTATTCCATGAGGTGATCCGGTTTTTGCTGTCCGAGCAGATGATCGCGTCGGGTGAAGTCGACGTGATACTCATGAAGCGGGTGTGGTTGTCTTCATTCTCGAGCTCGAGCCGACGCAACTCCATTTTTTCGATGACCATGATCGCCAGGTCCTGAAGAACCCGCTGATCCCTCTCCGAGAAGGTTTCTCGAGGTTTATCGTCAATCAGGCACAGGCTGCCCAGCACATGGCCGCTGGCGGTTATCAGCGGCGCGCCTGCATAAAAGCGAATATAGGGAGCGCCTGTAACCAGGGCGTTTGAGCTGAACCGCTCATCCTGCAAGGCATCAGGTACCAGAAAAACGTTACGGCCCATGAGCGCAAAATTACAGAATGAGACGTCGCGGCCCGTTTCGCAGACATCGAGGCCAACGCGCGCCTTGAAGAATTGTCGGTCGCGATGAACCAGAGAAATCAGAACAATAGGCACATCGAAAATCCGCGATGCCATTTGCACGATCTGATCGTATTCGTGCTCAGGTGGGGTATCCATCAACGAAAAAGCATTCAACATGCGAATACGTTCTTCGTCATCATCGCCGACCGGGTAAGTATTCATTTGAGGCCATCGCTGGAAGCTGATCGCATCTGAAGCACGAAGCGATCGACGGGCAACGTCGCTTTGTCGGCACCGGTGTAGGTACCCTGCCAGCATGCGCTTGCGCCACGCCGGAAAAGGAAAGTCAGATACATGCGGCACCTCTCACAGTAGCATCGGTAGCTGTCTCAAGCAGCCTAGAAGCTATATCGTCAAAAAACCGGATACCTGTAACAACTTATCGAGCAACTAGCGTGGCGGGTATGGATCCAACTAAGGCCAGTATTACCTTGGTGCAACAAGATGTTCAGGTTCAGTGTCGCAAAGGTATGGAAACTGCATAGCGGGTTTCACTGCCAATTTGATGACAACCCTATGAAACGGCTTTCCTTTATTTCGACGAGGCTTACACCTTCGGCGCTCAGCAAAGCTCTGATCGGCTTCATTGCCCTGGTCTGTCTCTCGTTGATCCTGGCCACCGCCTGGCAGATGAACCAATCCAAGCTGGAGCGCGTCGCCACTGCCAGGATTGCGGTGTCCAATATTGTGCTTGCCGCTGAGCAGCAGGCTCAGGACACCCTGCAGCAGGCTGACAATACGCTGCGTGACCTTGTCGAGCGGGTGGAGCAGGATGGCGTCGCTGGCGAGCAGCAAAGCCGCTTGACCAGGCTGATGGCCCAAGACCTTATCAACGTCAAAGGGCTTCAGGGGCTGTTCATCTACGATGCTCAAGGCAACTGGGTCGCCAATTCCTTTGCCAAGGGCGTACAGACCAGAAACAACGAAGACCGCGCCTACTTCATTTACCACCGCGACAACCCTGACCCGTCCATTCATGTAGGGTCCATTGTCGAAAGCCGCAATACGGGGGATATGATCATCCCGGTCAGTCGGCGTATCAATGCGGCGGATGGCAGTTTTGCAGGCGTTGCACTGGCCACGGTGCCGGTGACTTATTTTCAGGCGTTTTTCCAGCGCATGGATGTAGACGACAAGGGTGTAATCTTCCTCGCTCTGAATAATGGCGACCTGCTCGCGCGGCGGCCCACGTTAACCGCACTGATGACCACCAATGTGGCCAAGGGCGATATCTTCACTCGCTATCTGCCGTACAGCGACAGCGGCACCGCGGTGATCAACTCCGTGGTGGATGGGGTGGAAAGGATCTACGCCTATCGGCGCGTGTCAGGATTACCCATCGTCGCCGCTGCCGGTATCTCCTGCCAGCATGTGCTCGCGCCCTGGTGGATTTATGCACAGCGGTCCATGACCATTACCGGCATCATTACCCTGGCGCTGGTTTTTCTGGGCGTCCTGCTGTACCGGCAAATCCAGCAGTTGATCACTGCGGAGGGTGAACTGAACAGCGCCAGAAACGACCTGGAGATCATCGCTCACACAGACAGCCTGACGCACCTGGCCAATCGACGCTGCTTCGATACGGCCTTGCAGCAGGAGTGGGGGCGGGCGAGCCGGAATGATGCAACCATCGCAATTATTTTGCTGGATATTGACTGGTTCAAACAATACAACGACACCTACGGTCATCTACAGGGTGACGACTGCCTGAGGCAAGTGGCGGGGCTGATTGGCAACAGTCTTGACCGGTCTGGGGATATTGCAGCACGTTACGGCGGCGAAGAGTTTGTCATTCTGTTGCCTGAAACCGACCTGGCAGGCGCGCTGAGACTTGCGGAAAAGATCAGATCATCCATTGAAGCCAGTTGCATAGAGCACTCGTCCAGCCCGCTGTGCAGGCTGAGCATCAGCTCGGGCGTGGTGGCGGTCAACGCAGCAGAGCAGAATCGGCATACCGCTGCGCTGGAGGAAGCTGATCGACTCCTTTACCTGGCCAAAACCAAAGGGCGTAACCGCGTCGAAGGTCGCTTGATTCAAGGGTGGCAAGCAGATAGCCATTTTGCCAGGGTATCCAGCGCTTCTACCTGATGGTCAATAGAGTGTCACGGATCTGTACCTGCACAGGGTTGCTATCAACAGGTTCGGCAAACCAACGTGCGTCGCGGCAGGCGCAACGTCAGTCTGACGGACGGCTACCTCCCATGCGTTCGCTGATTGCCACCGCCGTTTGCAAAAGCCGCCTGGCCGCCAGAGTCTGCGTCTCGTCGTTCAACAGCGATCCCGGCCCAACCACGGTGATCACGCCCACCAACTTGTCGCCCATTGCGAACAGCGGTGACGAGGCTGCGTTTATGCCCGGCATCAACAAGCCCTGAATCTGGTGCACGCCAGTGGTACGAATCTGCTCGACATGCTGCTCGACCTCACGCAACTGCCCGGCGTTCAGCAAAGGCACTTCCTGTTCGCGAAGCGCAGCGGTTTCGCGGTCGTTCAGAAAGCTGTCGAACACCAGCCCGGTAGACGAACCAAGCAGCGGCAGCACCGAGCCGATCTGCGTGACCAGCGTCACCGCACCCATCGAGGGCTCAACATAGACCACGGTCGGGCCCTTGTTGCCCCATACCGCCAGAAAGCAGGTCTGGTTCAGCTCATCGCGCAGGCTGGCCAGCCAAGGTGCCGATACCTTGAGGACATCCAGCTTGCCAAGCGAAGCCAGTCCCACCTGTAACGCCTCGCGGCCCAGCCCGTAGTGATTGTTGACGGCATCCTGTTCGGCAAAGCCACTGGCAATCAGCGCCTGCAGATAACGGTGAACCTTGCTGGCAGGCATGCCCAGGTGTTCGGCAAGTCTCGATAAGGATGTGGCAGGGGAGAGTTCGGCGAGCGCCTTGAGCACGCCCAGCCCGACTTCGGCGGCCTGGACCTTCTGCTGACGTCCGCCTGCGGGGCTTTCGGTTTCCTGGGTCATGGAGTGCTGTGCGCCGATCGGGAAAGGCAGCTTTATAGCTTGACCGGCTGGCAAACTCAAATTACGTTATGCGTAATCCGCTTACGTTAAATTATGTTTCTTCCTGTCTCTGCCCGACCCCATAACAACAAGAGGTCCAGATGGCTATCCACTCCAGTTCCGAAGCGTTGGTTTATCAGTCGGGCTTCGGCAACCAGTTCAGCAGCGAGGCGCTACCCGGGGCCTTGCCGATTGGCCGGAATTCGCCGCAGAAGCATCCGCTGGGTCTGTATGCCGAGCAGTTCTCGGGCACCGCTTTCACGGTCGCGCGTAGCGAAGCCCGACGTACCTGGCTGTATCGGATCAAGCCGTCGGCCGCCCATCCGCGCTACCAGCGCATGGATCGGCAGATGGCCGGGCAGGAGCAGGGGCCGATCAACCCCAATCGGTTGCGCTGGAATGCCTTCGATATACCGGTCGCACCCACCGATTTCATCGACGGTCTCATCCCCATCGCCAGCACCTCGGCGGCGGAGCAGGCTGACGGTGTCAGCGTTTACCTGTACACCGCCAATACCTCCATGCAGCGAGCTTTCTTTAGTGCGGATGGCGAATGGCTGGTGGTGCCCCAGCAGGGCCGGCTCAGAATCGTCACCGAACTGGGCATGCTGGACATCGAACCTCTGGAAATCGCCGTCTTGCCGCGAGGGCTGAAGTTCAGCGTGCACTTGCTCGACAGCAGCGCCCGTGGATATCTCTGCGAGAATCATGGTTGCGCCTTGCGCCTTCCGGAACTGGGGCCGATCGGCAGCAACGGGCTGGCCAATTCACGTGATTTTCTGACCCCGATCGCCTGGTTTGAAGACAGTAGCCAGCCTATGCAGCTGGTGCAGAAGTTCCTCGGTGAGCTGTGGTCGACGCAACTGGAGCACTCACCGTTCGATGTGGCGGGCTGGCACGGCAACAACGTCCCGTACAAGTACGACCTGCGGCGTTTCAACACCATCGGTACGGTCAGCTACGATCATCCGGATCCGTCGATTTTCACCGTGCTGACCTCACCGGGAGTTATTCACGGCCAGGCCAATATTGATTTTGTGATCTTTCCACCGCGCTGGATGGTGGCGGAAAACACTTTCCGCCCGCCGTGGTTCCACCGCAACCTGATGAACGAATTCATGGGCCTGATCGACGGAGCGTACGACGCCAAGGCCGAAGGCTTCATGCCCGGTGGCGCTTCGTTGCACAACTGCATGAGTGCACACGGCCCCGATAATGTCACCGCCGAAAAAGCCATTGCCGCCGAGCTGAAACCGCACAGGATCGACAACACCATGGCCTTCATGTTCGAGACCGGAAAAGTCTTGCGCCCCAGTCGCCACGCACTCGACTGCCCGCAACTGCAAACTGATTACGATGCCTGCTGGAAGGATATGGCCAGGACATTCACCAAGGAGCCACTCTGATGACGACCGTGCTGAATCGTCGTAGCTGGGTCGAGTCTGCCAACGGGCATGTCGATTTCCCGCTGCAGAACCTGCCATTGGGTGTGTTCAGTCATGGCCAGACCGGTGCGCGTGGCGGGGTGGCCATAGGCGACTGGATTTTCGATCTGCGCGCAGCAACGGACTCCGGGGTGTTTCAGGGACCGGCCGCCGAGGTTGCCGAAGTCGCCAGCCGCGACCAGCTCAATGATTTCCTTGCGCTGGGCGCCGCCGCGCGCCAGGCATTGCGCGCCGCCTTGTTGCAGTTGCTCGATGAAGACAGTCCGCAACGCGACAGGCTGCAGGGCGTTGCCGGTTTGTTGCTGCCGATCAGTGAGTGCACCCTGCACATGCCCGCTCGGGTGGGTGATTACTCGGACTTCTACGTCGGTATTCATCATGCGCTGAATGTCGGCAAGCTGTTTCGCCCGGACAACCCGCTGCTGCCCAATTACAAATACGTGCCGATCGGCTATCACGGCAGAGCGTCGACCTTGTGCCCCTCCGGTACGGCGGTGCGGCGACCCAGTGGACAAACCCTGGCGGCAGGTCAGGAGTTTCCCGTTTTCGGTCCCTGCAAACGCCTCGATTACGAGCTGGAACTGGGGGTCTGGATCGGGCCGGGGAATGCGCAGGGCGAGGCCATCGGGATCGATCGGGCTGCCGAGCACATTGCCGGGTTGTGCCTGCTCAACGACTGGTCGGCGCGTGACATTCAGGCATGGGAATACCAGCCGCTGGGTCCGTTTCTGTCCAAGAGCTTTGCCACCACGATCTCGCCCTGGATAGTGACCGCCGAAGCCCTTGAACCGTTTCGTCGCGCCCAACCGCCACGCCCGGACGGCGATCCGCAACCGTTGGCGTATCTGCTGGATGACCACGATCAGCAGGGCGGGGCGCTGGATATCGAGCTGGAAGTGCTGCTGCTGACTGCACAGATGAAAGACGCCGGGCTGGCGCCTCACCGGCTGGGTCTGAGCAACTCGCTGAACATGTACTGGACAGTGGCGCAGATGGTCGCGCATCACAGCGTCAATGGCTGCAAGTTGCAACCGGGCGACCTGCTCGGCACCGGTACGTTGTCCGGCCCCCAGGAAGGTCAGTACGGCAGCCTGCTGGAGATGACCGCAGGCGGCAAACAACCGGTGACCTTGCCCAATGGTGAAGAGCGAATGTTCCTGCAGCGTGGCGACGAGGTGCTTCTGCGTGCCCGTTGTCATCGCGAAGGGCACGTCTCGATTGGCTTTGGCGAGTGCCGCGGCGTTGTGCTCGACTGAAAATACCGTGCTCGACTGCTTCAGCGTCAGCGGGTTATTTCGTACCAGCCGAGAAACATGTCCAGCGTCGATTCGACCACATTGTGCTGCTCCTCGGGGGTAAGCATTGCAGCACTGAACGTTACCTGCGGCCAGAACGCGAACGACTTGAGCAATGCGTGCATTTGCGTCGCGGCAAAGGCCGGGTCGACCGGTTTCAGGCGGCCGTCCTTCTGCGCGGCGCGAATCCAGGCACTGAAGGTTTCTTCTCGTTCATTGATACGCGCCATCCACACCTGTGCCCGCTCGGGCGAGTGAATGGTCGCGCCTACCACCACGCGGGCCAGGTCGAGAAAGTGACTGTTGGTCAGGTTGCGCATCTTGCCCCACAGCAGTTCCCGCAACTGTTCGCGCAGGCCGATCTGCGGGCGGAAAACCACTTCGGCCTGCGGCGGGGCGCAGCTCCAGAGGCGTTGCAGCATCTCGGCGAACAGTTCTTCCTTGCTGGGGAAGTGGTTATAGACCGTACGCTTGGAAACCTCGGCCCGCGCGGCGATCCGGTCCATGCTGGTGATCTCGAAGCCACGATCGCCAAATTCGGCAATTGCCGCCTGGACGATGGATTCGCGTTTCTGATCGGTGAGGCGCATGGGTTCGGTCATAGGTTCGCTTCAAACGTGCGTTTAGAGAAAATTACACTCAGCAGTTTACTTGTCGCCAAGGATCATGCAAGCTTAAAACTACACCGTGTAGTGTAAAACACTGTTACATATTTTCCCTCGGGCATCCTGCAACAGGATCACGTACGAAGTATGCACAGCTGGAGCCTCAACCTGCCCCCAGGAGTCAGCGAACCATGGCCTCGACACATCAGAAAAAGGACGCATCTTCACTGCCTGTCTTGTCCCGTCACGAAGGGCGATATCGCAATCACGCGACGATGAAGCCGTCGAGTCTGTGGCGCACGCTCGCTATTTTCTGGGATCAGGTATTCCACAAGCCCAAGGACACACGCCCGGCAGGGGAAATTCCGGTCCAGCCGCTGTCGCGTCAGCAATTGCTGGCTGCACCGAACAACACGGTGTATCGCCTGGGGCATTCGACCGTGCTGCTCAAACTGCGTGACCAGTTCTGGCTGACCGACCCGGTGTTTGCCGAGCGTGCCTCGCCCGTGCAGTGGGCGGGCCCGCAGCGCTTTCATCAGCCGCCGATCAGCCTCGAAGAGTTGCCGCCGATCAAGGCGGTGATTCTTTCACACAACCATTACGATCACCTGGATCGCATGGCCATCAAGGCGCTGGCCGACAAGACCGAGCACTTTCTGGCGCCACTGGGCGTGGGCGATACGTTGATCGAATGGGGCGTGCCTGCGCACAAGGTGCGTCAGCTGGACTGGTGGCAGTCCACCGAAGTCGCGGGCATCGAGTTCGTCGCCACGCCCTCGCAGCATTTCTCGGGGCGCACGCTGCTCGACAGCAACCGAACCCTGTGGGCGTCCTGGGTGATGATCGATGGCGATCAGCGGATCTTCTTCAGTGGCGACAGCGGTTACTTCGATGGCTTCAAGACCATCGGCGAGCAATACGGGCCGTTTGACCTGACCCTGATGGAAACCGGCGCCTACAACGTCGAGTGGCCCGATGTGCACATGCAGCCCGAGCAGACGCTGCAGGCGCACCTGGACCTGCGCGGTCGCTGGTTGCTGCCGATCCACAATGGCACCTTCGACCTGTCAATGCATGCCTGGCACGAGCCGTTCGATCGCATTCTGGCTCTGGCCTGGGAGCAGAATGTCTCGATCACCACGCCGATGATGGGCCAGCCGTTCTATGTGCAATACCCGTGTCGCGGTCTGACCTGGTGGTTGGGCGTGGATGAGGTGGCTGAGTCCGAAACCGAGCCGGCAGATGGCGCAGAATCCTGCAGATGCCGTCGGCAGAACGCCTGAAAACCACCTGTGGTAACGGTGAACTGATTTTTAAATGGCAAGGCCCAGATTTTGATTTGTCCCCTGAGCATGCGCCCGGCCTAATCGTGACCTCGATAGCAGTGGTGACGGTATGCAGATACGTAGCTCGGTGGTTCAGAATATTGGGTTGATGATCAGTGTCCTGCTGGTGGCGTTGAACCTGCGTCCGTCGATGGCCGCGGTCGGTCCGTTGCTGGTGGCGATTCGTCTGGACATTCCGCTGGGTTTCGGGACGGCGTCATTGCTGACCATGCTGCCGGTCATGACCATGGGACTGGCAATGTTTTTCGGCATGGGCATCGCTCGTTACCTGGGTTCGTATCGCAGCATCATGCTTTCACTGGCGCTTATCGGTCTGGCAACTCTGGCGCGTCTGTTTCTCGATTCTGCTGCGGAACTGATTCTCAGCGCTGTGCTGGCGGGTCTCGGTATTGCCTTGATTCAGGCGCTGATGCCCGCGTTGATCAAATCGCGCTTCAAGTCCGACGTTTCCTTGTGCATGGGCTTGTATGTGACCGCAATCATGGGCGGCGCCGCGCTGGCCGCTTCATTCAGCCCTCTGCTGATGGGCAGCAGCGGCAGTTGGCGCTTCGGCCTGGCGGTCTGGTCGCTATTGGCTCTTCTGGCATTGTGCTTCTGGTTTGCCCAGCGGCACGTATTGCGGCCTGACGCGTCAGCCGCTGCAGGTCTGCGGCAGACCTTCTTCCACACGCCTCGGGCCTGGATGCTGGGGATTTTCTTCGGCCTTGGCACGGCGTCCTATACCTGCGTGCTGGCTTGGCTGGCGCCGTATTATCTGGAGAATGGCTGGAGTGAGCAGAGTGCAGGGCTGCTGCTGGGCTTTCTGACGCTGATGGAGGTCGTATCGGGTCTGCTGGCTCCGGCGTTGGCCAACCGCAGTCGCGATAAGCGCATGGCGCTGGTTGTGCTGCTGATGTTGATGATGATTGGCTTTGTCGGGCTGATTCTGATGCCGCAACAGCTGGGCCTGCTGTGGGCATGCCTGCTGGGGTTGGGGATCGGCGGTCTTTTTCCGATGAGCCTGATCGTATCCATGGATCATTTCGATGATCCACAGCAGGCGGGCAGCCTGACGGCATTCGTGCAAGGTGTGGGTTATCTGATTGCCAGCCTGTCGCCGCTGCTTGCGGGAGTGATTCGTGACCTGACGGGCAGCTTTGAAGGGGCGTGGTGGTCACTGATGACGTTGGTCGCGATCATGCTGTTGATGGTGGTGCGACTCGACCCCCGACGTTATGCTGATCATCTGCGCAACGCACTCGGCGAACCTGTAATCACTGGCAGGTAGGCGGCATGATCGCATTTTGATGCTATCTTGTGCGCGTTGACCTGACCGCCTGGTCACAGCGCCAGCGAGATACCCTGATGCTTAACAGTAATGCCCTGAGAAAGCTGGACATGCAGGACCTGATGGTCTTTGTCTCGGTGTACGAGCAGCGCAATCTGACCCTGGTCGCGGAAGCGTTGCATGTCAGCCAGTCGACGGTCAGTTATTGCCTGAAAAAGCTGCGTGCGAACTTCGAAGACGATCTGTTCATCTGCACCCGCAATGGCATGCGGCCGACCCGCAAGGCGCTGGCCATGCACGACCATGTGCAGCAGATTCTCCGCTCGGTCAATCTGTGCCATAACGGCCTCGACCTGTTCGACCCGACTCGTGCACAGACCACCTTCACAGTCTGCGCCCCTGAGTATTTCGAGCTGCTGGTATTGCCGCATTTGATGCGTGACTTTGTTGCCGCCGGTTTCTCGGTGACGGTCAATGTGCAGAAGCTGGAGAAGCAGTTGCCTGCCGAGCAATTGAACGATGGTCTGTTCGACCTTGCCCTGTGCTTCGGGCCTGGGTTTCACCGAGTCCCGGACAGTCTGATTTCGCAGGTATTGATGGAGGATGATCTGGTTTGCGTCATGGACTCCCGGTTTGCGCCGCTCAGCGCCCTGATCGACCTTGAAACCTTCATCCAGCATCGTCATGTCTATCCGACGCCGTGGACGTCCGACACCAACATGGTGGATGGCTGGCTGCAGCGGCAGGGGCTGGAGCGCAACATCGTCGCGCGGGCCAACAGCTACCGGGCGGCCTTGCAATTGCTGGAAGGCACCGATTTCATGCTGGTGCTGCCACGGCGCATTCAGACGCTGCTGGGTAATGA
Organism: Pseudomonas congelans; assembly: GCF_900103225.1. Taxonomy (GTDB): domain Bacteria; phylum Pseudomonadota; class Gammaproteobacteria; order Pseudomonadales; family Pseudomonadaceae; genus Aquipseudomonas; species Aquipseudomonas congelans. The sequence goes on from NZ_FNJH01000003.1 coordinate 631,796, forward strand.
ACTGTGGATTTCAGTTTTCGAACTGCCGCCTGACCTGCCAGGCTTCAGTCTGGACATGCTGTGGAGCGCCCAGGCGGATCGAGACGAAGCCAGTGGCTGGCTGCGTGAACAAGTCGTGAAGGTGTGTGCCGAACGCGGCCTGCTCTGACGCGGTGTCAGTTGCCTGACTTGTCTTTCTGCGGGTCGGGTGAGGTCGCAGGTCGAGCCTGTTCACCCTGCTGATTGAGCTGTTTGTTCTTCTCGCCCACTTTGCCGGCGTTTTCCGGCTTGTGATCGAGGTCTTCGCGTTTGGATTCATCGGCCATGACCGTACTCCTTCTTGTTGGGGTGTGTGGTTATTGGTCAGTGTGGCGTGGGCAAGATTCGATTTAAATGACGCGCGGTCCTTTGCCCGATGCTGATAGCGTCGAACGCCGAACCGCGCAAACCGATCAGTTCAGCAGAGTGATCAGGTCTTTGGCCGCCTGCGCAGAGCTGGCCGGGTTCTGGCCAGTCACCAGTTTGCCGTCGGTCAGCACGTAAACGCCCCAGTCCTCAACTTTGGAATAGTCACCGCCCAGTTGCTTGAGCGTGTCTTCGACCAGAAAAGGCACGACATTGGTCAGGCCGACCGCTTCTTCTTCACTGTTGGTGAAGCCTGTGACGCGGCGACCTTTGACCAGCGGCCGGCCGTCCGGCGCTTTTACGTGACGCAATACGCCAGGTGCATGACAGACCATCCCGTGTGGCTTGTCTGCCTTGGCAAAAGCCTCGATCAGAGCGATGGAGTTCTTGTCTTCAGCCAGGTCCCACAGTGGGCCGTGACCGCCCGGGTAGAACACAGCATCGAAATCGGCAGCATTGACGTCAGCCAGGCGGCCTGTGCTGGCGAGCGCTTTCTGAGCTTCAGCATCTTTGGAGAAACGCTTGGTGTCTTCGGTCTGAGCGTCTGGCTCATCGCTTTTCGGATCCAGCGGTGGTTGACCGCCTTTCGGAGAAACCAACGTAACGTCGGCACCGGCCTCTTTGAACGCGTAATACGGCGCGACGAACTCTTCTAGCCAGAAACCGGTTTTCTTGCCGGTGTCGCCCAGTTGGTCATGGGATGTCAAAACCATCAGGATTTTCATGTGCATGCTCGTCTTTGAAGGGTTGAGAGGGTGTAGACAGGCGAAAGCCTCAAGTGTTGTGAGAATTTTTACGACCTGAACGAGCAGGGCCGGATGTCGACACAATGACTTGCGTCGACATCCGGCCCTGTTTCATCGCTGTGTTGAAGAGACGTCACATGAGGATCATTGCTCTTTGGTCAGATCCACCAGCGGCTCTTTGCGCACTTCGGTCTCGCGACCGTCCTGAATGTGCTTGACCTGCCCAAGGGCTTTGTCGACCGCGCCCTTGTCAGCCAGCAGGCTGTAGCTGATCTGGAACTGACGTTGCTCTTTTGGGGCAATGGTTGGCACCAGATTCAGTGGGCGCTGGAAGCGACGGTTATAGGAGAAGCTGGTCCCCGGTTCCAAGCCGGTGACGTAGCCCTGGCCTTTGGTGTCGGTGTTTTTCCACAGCGAGAACACCGGCAACTGCTTGGTATTGAAACCGACCGACACACCCAGGCTGCCAGCCTTGTTGTGCAGCACGGTCAGCGTGTCACCCTTGGCATCACCGTAGGGCACGATGTTGTAGACCGTCTCGTCGTAATCCGGCGTCGGTGCGCGGTAGGTCTGCCAGTCGCCCAGGTCACCCTTGGCTTTTTCATTGAATGGCGAAACCTGTTTGACCGGTGCTTCGAAACGCGCCCCTTGCTCGAGGAACGGCGTGCTGAAGTTGCTGTGGTACAGCGCCTGGTATTCTTTCGGATAGTCGCCATTGTTGGTCAGCGTATCGTTGAGCGAAAAGCTCGTGCTGCCTGGCTCGGTGACCAGTTCGGTCTGCACCGAGAAGTCGACCTTCTTGAACGCCTGCTCCTTCAATTCACCCTTGAGGCGAATCGCGTAAGGCGGTTTTTCGTCGATCTGCAGTGTCACCTTGCTCGCCGGAATGTTGGCGGCACGGCCGTGCAGGGTCAGCAGTTCGCCGTTATCCATGCCCGGATGGCCCACCCACTCATAGCCGCAGCGAGTCACCAACTCGTTGAAACCTTCCAGCCAGCCCAGTCCGCCGCGTCCATTGAGCTCGATGAAGGCCGGATTGACCACGTCCTTGACCGGCGAATCCCAGCCCATGCGCACATCGCCGACTGATGCCTGCAGCACGTTCATGCCGCGGGTCGGGACGACTGACAGCTTCATCGTGCCGTTGTCGATATCGATGATGCTCACGCCTTCCTGACGACCGCCGTGCAGCGTACGCATTGTGATAGTGAACGGCTTGTCGGTCTTGACGCCCAGTTGCTGGCTGGTGATCTGCTGATTCTGCGCAGCCTTGTCGGTGTCGAGCAGCACGTAATCCCAGGCAAACACACTGGAAGCGGCTGTGAGGGCGCTGAGGCCCACGAGCAGGGGAAGGGATTTCATGGTGGTGGTCCTTCTGTAATTATTGGAATTATGGCGTTGCGTATCGTCTGAGTAGCCATTTAACGCCGAGTTAAACGATTCAGCAATGGGCTGAGTCCAGGCAAAGCGTTTTTCAGTCGCAATGGCACTGACGGCACAGACTGCGAGGTTACTTTGGCCTCATCAAAATGACTCGTCGAACCTCAATCCACCTCCCGGCATAGAACCGCTGTGTGACGCGGAGCGTCACGAACTGCATTCCCACGCGGAGCGTTGGAACGATAGTCAATGTCATGCCGTGTACGCAGCCGCTGCCGACGCAGTGCTTTTCAAGCGCGATGGCACTGACGACGCAGAGTGCGACGTTAGTGACGGCTGAATCCTGGCGCTGATCCGGGGTAGCCTGGCAGGACGCCAGGCTAGCCGCATTCCCACGTGGAGCGTGAGGAACGAGAGGTGCCTCGGCCCAGCATAACCAGGCACGTTAAAGCCACGATCATTGAGAGCCCGACGACTGCCCTCTAACCTGATCGAGAGCGGGCTGCCAGGCCATCGCCTCACCCAGCAACTGCTCGATCTGCGCATGCTCCCAGCCACTGAGCAAGCTCACCGGATCGGTGCGCAGCCAGCTTTCGAACGAGCCTTCCCGACCCTGCGGGCAGCGACATGCGCGACAGCGGGTCGGGGTGCCTTCGGTTATTTCCAGAGTCAGCAGCCAGCCCTCGATCTCGACCTGCTGCAGCCCGGAACCGGACGGCGTGCCGATTAGCTTCAGCGACCGCGTACCCATTGCAGCATCGCGCAGTTGTTGATACACCTCACGAGTCGTCAGCGCTTTCACAGGCGTCCCTCAATTCCATTTTGCTGAGTAAGGCAGGATTCCGAATCATGCCGGTTAGAGCAGACATGCGAGGCAGGCGCTTCAAAACGTTGAAGGCGCGCCAAACAGGCTTTCGATCTCGGGCCGGGTCTGGTTGATCGCACCCAACTGACGGATCAACTGGGCCTGCCTGCTGCCACGCACGCCGGCAGTGGTCATCAGCGCATCGCGCACGTAGGTGTAGACACCGCTGACACCAAACGGTGTGATGTAGCGAACATGCTTGCTGAGGCCTTGGGTGATCGTCTTGAAGTGCTCGCTGGCGTAATAGGTTCTGCGCGTCCAGGCCGATTCGAACACCAACTCCATCATGACGATATTCAGGCGCGACTCTTCGACCTCGTGATTAACATCCGGCGCCGGTGGTGCAGGCTTGGCGTTATCGTAGGGTTGTGCAAGGTGCAGGCGCAGTTTCAGCACGGCATCGGAACTGGCCATGTCATGGGCGAGTTGCTCAATGGCTTTGCGGGCCGCAGGCAGGTCATCGCTGGCGAGATGAAAGTGCAGATGCATCTTGTCCTGCGCGGCGGTTTCGTTGGGGATCGGGTCGGGCAGACGATCCACCAGGGTGCTGGAGCCATCCGGAACGTCGTAGGCGATGGTTTCCTCGAACATGTTCTGCTCGTCGGAGAACAGCAGGGCACTGGCATCCTTGAATTGTTTCTGCGCTTCGGCGGACAGAAAACCGATCTCGACGCCACCATCCAGCACATAGCCCGGCAATGCCGTAACGCCTTCGATGACTGGCCACAGGTGGCCGTCCTTTTCGCGCGTCAGGTGATGCTGAACATACCAGCCCAGGCCTTCAAGCCTGGCGCACAGCGGGCCATGAACGTCGCGCCAGTAAGTCGCAAACAGTTCATGGGGAACACCCGTCTTGCGCAGCACGGTGGTGTAGGAGTTGATAACGATGTTTTCATCGCGAGCGGCGTGGTTGCCGGAAAAGGTGCTCGCGGAAAAGACTGAGTTGGGCATGAAGGCTCTCTGTCATGAAGATATTCCTCTCAGGCGCCTCGTAACAGAGGTAAGTTCAAGGAAACTTACCGGCGGACACCCCCTTGTGCGGCGATGCAAGGCGAGACGAACAGATGACCCCGATAGGCACCGGCCAGCGTCCGTACCGACACGACCGACCACATCAGCGCCAGCAGCGCGACGAGCCACGTGCCAAACACATCAAACAAGCCCAGATGCAGGGTAGCGCCGAGCTTGAGCGTCGCCAGCGCATACACTCCGAGCGGGAAGGTGAACGCCCACCAGCCCAGATTGAAGCCGATGCCCTGTTTCACGTAGCGCACCGTAATCAGCACGGCCAGCGCCATCCACCACAGACCCAGCCCCCAGAACAGCGTACCGACCAGCACACCGATGCCTGCTGCCACCGTGCCGATGGATGCGAGGCCGTGGGCGGCGAAGATGGCCGGGGCGTCGCTGCCCATCACCAGCATGCCCAGTGCGCCCGTACCGATGGGACCGAGTGCCAGCCAGCTGGATGCCGCCATGCTTTCATGGGGCAGTTTGTGCAACGCCAGGCGCAACAGCAGAATCACCAGAATGCTCAACGCCACGGGCACCGAATAGGCCCACAGTACGTAGCTGGTGATCAGCACCGTGAACTGCGAGTCAGCGGCCGCAAGATGCGTCGTCAACGATCCCCCGCAGGCTGCGGCGACTTCTGCTGCCACCACCGGTAACAGCCAGACAGCGGTCATCTTCTCGATGCTGTGTTCCTGACGGGTGAACATCATGAAAGGAATCAGCACGCCGCAGGCCAGGGCCATTGCCACGTCCAGCCACCACAAGGCTTCGGCAACCGGCACAATGGCGCTGCCCCAGCGCGCCGGTCCGAACACCAGCAGGCCATTGATGATGGTTGCCAGGCCCATGGGGATGGTGCCGAAGAACATCGACACGGTGGAGTGCCCGAAGACCTGCCGTGCTTCATCGAAAAACAGCAACCAGCGGCTGGCGTACATCACGCTGAACAGCGTGAACAGGGCGATGTTCAGGAACCACAACGCTTCGCCCACCGCGCGCAGCGAAGCAGGGCCACCCGGCAGTTGAGCCAGCGCCAGCGACAGAATCCCGGTACCCATGGTGACCGCGAACCAGTTGGGAGTGAATTGTCGGATCGCCTCCAGCGGGCTGGTCAGTGCTGCGAAAGGGGCGTTGCCCTTGATGAGGATTGCGAGCCTGCTCATGACAGTCTCCTGCTGATGGTTTCGGGACGTGCCATCAGTCTACGGATCGACAGTCAATCTTCTAAACGGGTAATCTCTCTCATCGTTACCTGTTTTTCAGGTAGGTTTGTTCCGTGAGAGAAGAACGCCTTGAGAATCAACCTGCGGCAATTACAGATTTTTTGCGCGATCACCCGCTGTGGCAGCACCACCAGCGCAGGCAGCGCTCTGGCGCTGTCCCAGTCAGCGACCAGCGCGGCATTGAACGAGCTGGAAAGCGCGCTGGGTACGCGTTTGTTCGACCGGGTGGGCAAGCGGCTGGTTCTCAATGACAGCGGGCAGACACTGCTGCCCCGTGCCATGAAAATGCTGGAAAACGCCCAGCAGATCGAAGACAGCTTTCTGTTGCCCGACGCGGCGCTGAACGCTCGCCTGCGCATCGGCAGCAGTAGCACCATCGGCAACCACGTGGTGCCGCAGATCGTCGGGGCACTGCGCGGCTCGACGCCGCACCTGCGAATCGATGTGGACATCGGCAACAGCGCGCTGATTGCTCGCAAGGTCGCGCAGTTTGAAATCGACATGGGCCTCATCGAGGCACCTTGTCATCTGCCGGAGCTGATCGCCGAGCCGTGGCTGGTGGATGAAATGGTCATCGTCGCCGGCTGCGCCCATCCGCTGGCCGGGCAGGAACACGTGTCGCTGGGCGAACTGCAGAGCGCCGAGTGGCTGCTGCGGGAGCAGGGTTCCGGGACGCGTGAAGAAGTCGAACACTTGCTGCTCAGACATTTGCATGACCTGCAGGACATGCGCCAGGTAGGCAGTTCGGAAGCGATCATGCGCACTCTCGCTCAAGGCATTGGTATCAGTTGCCTGTCCCGTCGTGTGGTCGCCGACCTGCTGGCGAGCGGGCAGTTGCGCACGCTTGCCAGTCCGTTGCCGCCGCTCAATCGTCGGTTCTTCATGATTAGGCACCGCGACAAGTTCATCTCGCCGAGCCTGGAGCGCTTCAGGGAAGCCTGCCGCCAGGCCGCCGATCAGGCGTACACGTTGCGCCACGGTTTGAGCCACAGTGCCAGCCCGACCAGCAGTAGCGCGCCATAGACACAGCTCAGGGCCAATTGCAGCCAGGTGTCGTGCAATGGATGCAGCAGCAGGGCGGCGATAGCCATCAGCAGGCCGGCCAGCAACCAGTGGCTGCGCCACGGCAAGACATTCAGCAATGCCTGGCGGCGCATCAGCAGCACGCCGGTGACCAGCGCGCCGCCCAGCGCGGCGAGGGCAATGCCGGTCAGGCCGACTGTAAAAGGCAACAGGCCGAGCAGCAGCGCATTGCACAGACTGCCGATCAGCTCGCAGTTGAGCGGCAGGCGCGTGTCACCGGCAGCATAGGCATAGCGCGCCAGCAAGGCATTCCAGGCACCGAACATCAGCGGTACGGCAAACCAGGCCAGCAGCCCCGGTAGCGGCCCGCCCTGGGTCTGATCAGGCAGCAACAGTGTCAACAGCGCCCCGGCCGCGCCGATCAGCCCGGCTACCGCCGGCAAGGTCAGCAATGTCGCGCTGCCCAGCCCGCGTTTCAGCAGCAACAGGCGCTGATCGCCAGCACTGCCGCTCATCAGACCGAGCAACACCTGATTCAGGCTCATCAAGGCAATCAGCGGCAGGTTGATCAGCTTGCGCGCCAGGTTCACCCAGGTCACCGCGCCCTCGCCGAGCAGCGAAGCCACCATGCGCTCCAGCAGGGCAAGCCCTTGGCTGGCCAGGTTGCTGCTCAGCAGCGGGCCGATGCGCTGCAACAGCTCACGTATTGCGCCAGCTTCCGCGTGCCACTGCCAGGGCCGCCAGCCCGAACGATACAGGGCTGGCAACAACACACTCGGCATCAGCACGCTACCCAGTACGCATGCGCTGGCCAGCCCGGTCGACGTCGAGGCATGGCTGAACGTGGCGAGGTAGATGACCGGCGGCAGGTTGAACAGCAGCGAGCCGAGCCCGGCCAGCACGAAGCGCGAGCGAGCCTGCAGCGGTACGCAAAACAGCGCATGCAGCATGAAGCCCGGTGCGCACCATGCCAGCCAGCGCAGGCCGCTGGCAGCCTGCGCGTAGCCATCGGCGTCCAGCCCCGGACCGATCAGCCGCACCAGCCCTCCGGCGCCCAGCAGCAGAACGACGCTCACTGCCACGCCAGTCAGTAACAGACGCGGTGCCATGCCTCCCAGCCAGCGCTGTTGCCGTTCAACGCTACGCTGCTGATAAAGGGGCAGGGCGGCAGCGCTGAGCAAGCCTGCCGCAAGTGACATGCGCAGCGCCTCGGGCAGGAACATCGAAACCAGAAACGCGTCGCTCTGGCCTCCGGCACCCCAGGCCGCCACCAACAGCCATTCGCGGGCAAATCCGGCAGCCAGCCCGGTGAGGGTGGCCAGTGTCAGCCAGAGTGTCGAACCCAGCATCGCCTGCGCTTCTGATCAGTGAAACAAGGTGAACAGGCCTTTGCCGCCCACCTTGTAATTGAGGCCACGGGCGCGCTCGCCCTTGATCTCCGCGTTCGGGCCACTGACGATGGCGTACGGCGGAACCGGTTTGGAGACCACGCTGTTACCGCCCACGACTGCGCCTTCGCCGATGTCGGCGCCGAACGAAAGCAGCGCCCGGCTGCAGATCCAGGCGTAGTCGCCGATCAACACCGGTCCGCCTACTGCCCAGAATTCGGGTTCGTTGAGATCATGTCCGCCGGCGATGATCAGCACATGCGAAGCGATGGTGACGTGATCGCCGATCACCAGTCCGCCCCGCGCGTCCAGCTGGCAGTGCCAGCCCACCGTGCTGTCATTGCCGATGCGCAGGCTGTCGACGCCCAGTACTTCGGTATTGCGCCAGACCGTCGACCCCTTGCCGATCTTCGCGCCGCCGATGCGCAACCACAGCAGGCGCAGGGTATGACTGGGGACCTTGCAGATCAGGATGTTGTAAGCCTGCTCCCAGGTCCGCAACATGCGGTCGCGCAGGGTCGGCCAGTTGATTCCGTACAGTGGGATAAGGGGGCCTTTGGTCTCGATGGCCAGCAGCTTGTAAAAGCGTCGCGCCAGCGGGTGTTCGATTCTCGGCTCGATATTGAGGTAGCAGATGAACGACAGGGTGCGTTCCTTGATACGCGTTTCAAAGCACACTTCGTTGTCCAGCATCCACTGGTAGGCGGCTTCCAGCTCTTCGAGCGGCACCGCCATCTTGCGCGCGTAATCGGGCAGTGCCTCTCTGAGATTATGAGAATGCATCATGCGGTGTTTCATGAGGAGGCTCCCGGCTCGGGTGAGGCGTCAAGGTATCTGGATGGGGTGTCGGGCCTGGCGCGCAGGCGTCGGGTTTCCTGCAGGCTGATGCCGAGCAAGAGCCAGAACACTGCAACCAGCACATTGGTGAAACTGAAGTAATGGTCGAACAGACCGCTGAACAGCGCCGCCAGCACACCGGTGGTGCAGCCCAGCGCGATGGCGTTATCGCGAGTCAGTACGACCCGGCCGCTCGCGGGGCGCACTTCTTTCCACCAACTGAGGGTGATGGCGATGAACAGCAGCATGCCGGGTACGCCGATCTTGTAGATGTAGTTCAGCCACAGGTTGGAAATGCCGAACTCGGTGTAGCCCAATACCGGTGGGTCGGTCTTGAAACCGATGCCGAACGGGAACGTGGCAACTGCGTCGGGGAAATGGCTGTATTCCAGAAAGCGAATCGCGGTACTGGCGTCGTCGTCGCTGAACAGCCCCATCAGCCGGTCTTGCAGAGGCGGATAGAACATCAGCAGAAGAATGCCGGCCACCATGCCACCCATCAGCAGCCGTCCCAGGTGCGGAATGCGTCGCCGGGCCATCAGCAGCATCATCGCAATGAGGCTCAACAGCGCGCCGCGTGAGCCGGTCAGCAACAGGCCGACTGCGCCCAGTGCAGCCACCGTGAGGCCCAGCTTGCGAGCCGCGCCGCTGCGCGTCATGCCAAAGCAGAAGGCCAGCGGCAGCAGCATCGCCAGCGCACCCCCCGCCACGTTGGGATGCATCCACGGTGAGCCCATGCGACTGGCGAGCGAACGCAGGCTCTCGTTCAGGATGTCGGCACCGCTGTAGCCCAGGCTGCCGAGGATAGGAATGATTGCAGTGGCCGAGCCTTTGGTGACGTAGACCCCGATCGACAGCATCAGCATCAGCAGCGTCCCGCCGAGCAGCGCAATGATCGCGTCTTCCAGCGTCTTGAGGCTGGTCAGCAAGCGTGGCACCAGAAACAGGATCGACAGGTTGAACAGCCAGCGTATCCAGTTGATCGGGCCGTTACCCTCGGCGACGACGGTCAACTGGCCGACCAGAAACGGAAACGCACTGAACAGCATCAGCGCCACCAGCAGCCGTTCGGGGCGCAGCATGCTGGGCAGCCGATGGCGTTCCTGAAAGACTGCGTGCAGCAGATAGCTTGCCCAGGTCAGCATGATCAGCGCTTCGGACACCGTGGTGCGAATGCCGATCTGAACCGTCGAGTAGGGCAGGAAGGTTCCTAGCAGGCAGAACAGCAGCAGCCCGCGCACCGGCCGACGCATGATCGTGGCAACCGCCACGATACCGATTGCTGCCGCCACCACGAAGGGCGCGGGCAGCATCCAGATCATCACGCCGAACAGCAGGCTGAACAGCAGCCCCAGGGGCAAGGCCAGTGGCATCAGCGCAATTCCTCCAGCGCCGCGTGCACGCGCTCGCAAAAGGCTTTCAACTGGTAGCGCTGCGTCCAGTCCCTGGCAATCGCAGGATCCTCTTCGGGGGCCTGCGACAGGGTGCCCATCAACCTGATCAGATTGCCGCTGTCGACCGGCGAAAAGCGCGGGCTGTCGGGCGGAGCGACTTCGTCCAGCGAGGAGCCCGTGGCCACCGCAACCGGTGTGCCGGTATTCAGTGCCTCAATCACCGGCAACCCGAAACCTTCGCTTCTGGAGGGTTGCCAGAGCCGTTCGGCATTCTTGTAGAGTGCATGCAGTTCGGCGTCGCTCAGGCCGCTGAGCACATGCAGACCCGGTAACTGGCGCTGGGCCTCGGTCAGCGGATCATCGCCACCGACCAGTACCAGCTCCGGAGTATCGACGAATTGCATGCGCGCGGTCTGCCAGGCATCCACGAACCACTTGATGTTCTTGCGCGGTTCGCGGGTGCCCACGCACAGCCAGTAACGCAGCGGCAGTCGCAGGTGAACAATGTCGGCCGGCTCACCCTTGAAGGCTTCTACCAGCAGCGGTATGACGCGCAGCTTGGCCTTGATTCTGGGGAACAGACGCGCTGCTTCGTTGGCAGTGAATTGCGAAGGCACCCAGATCTGGTCGGCAACCTTCAGCGACCAGGCAATCGACAGGTAGTCGGTCATCCGGTAGATCCTGGCTTTCAGTTGCGAACCGTGACTGTTGTGCTGCGTGAGCTGAAACAAGTCGTGCAGTTGCAATACGTAGCGCATACCGGCCGGTTTGCGTCCCAGCGGCAGGCCCATGTTGATATTGGCCACGTAGATCTGAATACCGGCGTCGCGCAGGGCAACAGGCAGGAACCGGCCTTCGAAGCGCAGGCGATCCGGCAGTCGCTGCACCGAATTCAGAGGGGCGGCCCAGCGTGGGGTATGTATCAGGCGGCGCACCGGGTGATCGTAGGGGGCCACGCCGAACAGCTGCAATTGCACGTCCGGATGTTCACGAAACGCCTGTTCCAGTGCCAGGTTCTGGCGACCGATGCCGCTGGTGGGGTAACCGGCTGCCGCGCGGTAGTCGAGTCCTATACGCATGAGCGCAATCCTTGCTTGGAGAACGAAAAGCGGGTGTAGATCACTTCCAACTGAGCGGCCGAAACGGACCAGTCGTGCCGGGCGCGAACATAAACCCGGCCGGCTTCGCCAATCTGCTCGAGCTGCAGTGGTTTGTCAGTGTATTCAGCGATCAGTGTTGCCAGGCCTGAGGCATCCTCGCTGCCCAGGTAATGTTCGCCATGCTTCACCGCCAGACCGGAAACCCCCTGTGCGGTGGTCACTACCGGCAGGCCGGCGGCCATGGCTTCCAGCGTCTTGAGCTTGGAGCCGCCACCCTGGCGCAGGGGCGCGAAGAATATCGAGGCAGTGGCCTGCAATGCACGCAGGTCAGGAACAAAACCCAGCCATTCGATACGCGGGTCAGGCCAGCGCTCGCGCCAGGCCGAGGGCATACCGAAGCCGCCGATGGCAAAACGTACATGGGGTGCCTGAGCCCAGACCTTCGGCATGATCTCGTCCAGCGCCCATTCGATGGCGTCGACATTGGGGCCGTATTCATAATTGCCGATGAACAGCAGGCGATGGCTGTGACGGTCCGCATGGACGCTGGCGTAGTGATCGCAGTCGACACTGTTGACCACATAGGACGTGGCCCTGCCGCTCAGGCGCGAAAGCGCCTTGGCATCGTCCTCGGTGACGGCGATCAACTCGCCGGTCTGACGAAACACGCGGGTTTCCCAGCGCCGGTAGCGCCAGCGGTCATAGACCGCGAAAGCATTGGCCCAGCGCGGCAGACGGTCGTAGCTGGCGGCACCCAGGTCCGATTCGACATTGTGTTCGGTCAATACGAAGGGTTTGCCGGAACGCTTGAGCGCGCGCTCGAAGGGCTGAAAGGCATAGGTGTGCTGCAACTGAATAATGTCCCAGTCCTCCTCCAGCAACTGCTCGAAGACCTTTTCCAGGTGCGGCGCGTAGCCGTTCACGCTGGCCAGCATCGGTGGCGCTGCGAACGCCACAGCCAGCACCGTACGCAGGCTGAGCAGCGGGCGGCGATCGATCACGATCAGGCGCTCCAGCCAGGGCTCCAGCGCCGCGCGTGCGTCGTCGTCCAGCGGGTTCTTGGACTGCACCAGCAGCGTGATGCGATGACCACGCGCTGCCAGGTTGCGCAGCAAATGGTATTCGCGGGTCTTGCCGCCACTGGTGGTGGGCCAGGGCAGGTAGGGTAGCGTCCACAGGATTCGCATGGCTCAGGGCTTCCATTCCAGAATTTGCAGAGTCGGCTTCAACAGTAGGGTGATGCCACGGCTGCCGGTCAGCGGGGTGCTGCTACCGGTCAATGGGTCGTGGACCACAGCATCGGTGATAGTCGGGAAATTCAATGACGTGCCCGCTGCGCTCCAGAACATCAGTAAATGCGAGCCATCTGCGCGCGTCCACGGAACGGCATAAAGGTCGTCCGGTACGCTGCTCACGGCTGGTGGCTCGGCGGGTTGCAGGCGCGGGCCGGTGATTTTCAGAAAGTTCTGCAACGCGGTGTAGGCCGGCTTGGGGCTGGCTTGCAGGTCAAGCAGCCCATAGCCCTGATCGCGGGCCGAGGCACGCTCGTCCAGATCGCTGAGGTTGAACAGGAAGATGCGCTGGAAATCCATGGCGCTCATCAGCGCCAGACGCCGCAGGGTGTAGTCAGCCTGGCCGGAGGTGCCGATCAGGTGCTGCATCTCCACCGGCCCTGCATAGCTCGACCAGCCCCATTCGGTGGCCCACACCTGCTTGACGCCATTGCTGTGCAACAACTGATTCATCGCATTGGCGCGCACCAGAAAATCGCGGTCCGGTATGGAGTCGCCTTCCGGGTATTCGGAGTAGGGGTGATAGGCCGCGACGATATTCTGCTGGCCCAGGCCGTTATCGAGCAGGGTCTGCAGCATGTAGCCGGAGGTGCTGTGCATCTGACTGTAATAAGCCATGCCTGCGGTGACGATCGTCTTGCTCGGCAGGACCGCACGAATCGCATTGGCAGTGGTGGTCAGCAAACGGCCATAGGCAGCCGGGTCCTCTTTGGGCAGCCAGACGATGTTCGGCTCGTTCCAGACCTGCCAGTTGTTGACCTGCGGATAGCGCTGGGCCAGGGCGGTCATGCGTGCGGCAAACACGTTGAAATCCGTCGGCGGATATTGATCGCGGCCCTTTGCATCGGCCGGTGCGCTGCTGGCGAAAGGCGCTGACCCGACCAGATACGCCAGGGTGTTGTAATTGTGCGCCTTGATCGCGGCCATGGCGGCGTCCAGCTCGGTCAGGGCGTAGCGATCCTTTTGCGGCTCGATCAACGGCCAGTGAATGGTCAGTCGCACCCAGTTCAGGCCCAGTTCGTCCAGACGGCTCATCTGCTGTTGATAGATGTCCGGGGCAAAATACTGGAACTGTACGTTGACGCCCAGAAAGTCCGCCCAGACGACTTCGCGGGGAGCCTTGAGGACCGTTGCCGCCTGCGCGGCGCAGCTCAGCGCTGCGCCGAGCAGTACGGTGGTGACGAGTTGCCCGAATCTGGATGGACGCTGCATGTCACTTCTCCTGGCAGGCCTGGCGGAATACATCCCGAAAATGTTCTGCGGTGTGGCTCCAGACTCTGGCCCTGCCCATCTGCGCGGCGTTCTCGGCCCATTGCCTGACCAGCTCCGGTGTTGCGCAGGCGCGCATTAGCGCTTGCGCCAGCCCGTCGACATCGCCTTGCGGGTAGATCGTGCCGTTGCCATGCGAGACTTCTTCGGCAAACGAGCGTGCGTCCGAGGTGATCACGCCTCTGCCACAGGCCACCGCCCACGACAGCGCGCCGCTGGTGCCGCGTAGCTTGCCGAGAATCTTCAGTTTGCTCGACTCGCGATAGGGCAGAACCATGACGTGGTGGGCCTGGATAACCTGCGGAATCTGTTCGGCAGGCAGGTCCAGTTGCCAGTCGATCAGATCGACAAGGCCCAGTTGGCGGATACGCAGTCGCAGTTGCTCCAGATAACTGCCGGATGGGCCGAAGGCCATTTCCGGCTCGCTGCCACCGGCCAGGGTCAAGCGCACGGTCGAGCGCAGCGCAGGCTGGGCAGTGAATACGCTGGACAGCGCATCCAGCAGGTCCTCGATACCCTTGCCGCGATAAATGAAACCGAAATACAGCAAACGCAAAGGCTTCAAGGGCGGCAACGGCGCGGGGGCGATGTCGAGGTTGCCGTGATTGATGACGGCCATCTGCGCCGTTGTCAGGCCCATGCGCTGGCGCAGGCTCTGGCTACCCGCCTGGGTCAGGGTCACCAGCCGGGTCATGTGCCGCGCCAGTTGCCGTTCTTCATGCAGGCACAGTGGGTCGACCAATACCGTGGCGACTTCCGGCAGCGGCGAGCGCATACCGCTGACGATCGACAATGGCCAGGGCAGTTTCTCGCGCCGCCAGACCAGCCGCTCGGGATCGTGCACCGTCGCGGTCAACGGTAGCTTGGGGAAACGCCGACGCAGTGCGCGCAGGGCTTGAAACTCCGCCAGTCTCCCGCCGCCCAGTTCGGCGTGGACCAGATCGATGCCGCTCCAGTCGGTTTCAGCCACTCGCTGTTCTGCGGCGCGGGGATCGTTACCGACCCCCTGCAGTGGTGTACTGACCTGCACACCCAGGCCCTCGAGCGCATGCCGCAGATGTCCGGCGTAATCAGCGATGCCATTCTGCTCGGGTGGCAGCGGCGCAAGCAAAGCTATTCGCATCAGCCTCGGCTCCCGATCCGCTTGAGAAAACTCAGGACCTTTTCAGGCACTTCGAAGCGACGACGGTTGATGATGATGCCGTCGACTTTCTTGAATGCGGTGTTGAGGTTGGTCAGCGTGTCTTCCAGCATCGGCACGGTGGTGTCCTGAGCGCGAACCACCAGCACGATCAGGTCAGCCTTGCGCAACAGCACGAAGGCGTCCTGATTCGCCGAAAGTGCCGAAGCGTTGATCAGCACAATTTCGCCCGCAATGGCCGGACTGCGGCCTTCGGTGCGTACCCGATGGCCCTGTTCGATCAGCAGCGCGCTCAACCGCGCGATCACGAACGACACGCCGGCGCCGTACTTGACCGAGGTAAAACCAATGGTCAAGCCGCGCTCTTCCACCTGGTCCAGCGGCAGAATGCCGTATACCCGATGCAGATTCGAGGTGAGGGCTGCACTGCGTTCCTGGGCACGTTCCAGGTCGGGGAGGCTGGTCCAGACCGGAACACCGAAGCTGCTCTCGATCTTGTCGCCGTCGTGAATGCGCTGGTCCAGCAGGTAGAAGAAGTACAGCGCCACAGCACCGACCACGACGCTCAACGGGAACGCCAGAAACAGCATCAGCAGGCTTTTCGGAAACACCCGGCTGGGGTTGAAGGTCGCTTCTTCAATGGTCGCGATATTGCTGATCTGACTGTTGTCCAGTTCACGGTCGATACGCGATTTTTCCAGGCTGTTTTTGTACAGCGCATAGCTTTTCTCTGCCGCATCCAGCTCGTTCTGCAGGCGTGAAAGTTCCGGCTCCAGATTCAGTGCCTGCTGGCGGTCGCGTTCCAGTTGCGCGATTTGCTCGTTCTGTTGGATGAACTGGGTTTGCAGGCGTGCGTAGCTGGTCTGCTGGTCGGCGTACACGTTCTGCATGCGGTTGTAGATCGGGTTGGGCGTGATGCTTTCGGAACGCTGTACGGTTGCCTCCTGTTCCTTGAGCAGCTTTTTGAGGTTACTGACTTCCTCATTGATCGCACGAATCGGCGGCGCCTCGTCCTTGAACGAGCGGAGCATTTCCTGACGCTCCACTTCCTTGCCGTTGATGCGGTTCTGCAGGTCCTGGCGATTGGGGTTAAGGGCCAGTTCGCGGCCTGCCGAGACGGTCTTGGGCTGCTCTGCCAGTTGTTTTTTCAGCAGGTCCAGACCTGCCTTGGTCGAGGCAATCGAACGGGTGGTGTTGTTGCGCTCGGTGCGCAGGTCGTTGAGCGCCTGCGAGGTGTCCGCCAGGCGCTGGGCGATGCTCACTGCGCTCAATTGGTTCAGGTAGTTCTGGATCTGCTTCTTGTACTCGATGATGTTCGCACCGGTGGTCTTCACTTCCCCTTCGTAGAATGCGTACAGGCTGACCCGCCCCAGCGTCTTGGTGCGCTGTGTCTGGTACTCGGTGATCCAGGTCTTGAGCACCGTCTGCGCGACTTCCGGGTCGTTCCAGGTAAACCTCAGCTCCATCACCGATGAGCCAGGCTCATGGCTGACCTTGAAGTTTTTCTCCAGATCCTCGGCCAGACGCTCGGCCTGGGAGCGGTGCTCCACCAGTCCGATAAATTGCAGAACGCTGCGCACGCCGTTGACGAGCGCACCGACGACAGTCTTGATACCGTTCTTCACCGAGGCCAGGGCGCCGGTTTCGGGAGGCACCGTGGACAGCTCGGCGAGGTACTTCTCGGACACGGCACGCATGATCGGTCGCCCGCTGAGCATGCGCTCCTCGTCGAGCAGCGGATCGCGCAGGCCGCTCGGAATCACGATGGCCTGACGATCGGACAGCTCGATAGGCACAGTGCTGCTGTCGCGGCCGGGCTTGACCAGCAGCAGGGCGGTGGATTCATAGCGGTTGGGGAGCAGAAACGCACCCAGAAGAATGATGACGAACGTCGCCAGCACGGTAATCCTGACTTCGCGCTGGAAGATGAAAAGCAGGCGCAGCAAGTCGCGGAATGAGCGGATGTTGATCATGTCTGTTTCCCTGACAATTAATTGTTGTTGCGCAGCTCGTAATTCAGGCCCAGGCCGATCGACTTCGCGAAGGGGATCAACTGGTTGAAATACAGGGACACGCCGTCAACCTTGTTGCCGACCGATGACTTGGGAACGAACACGATATCGCCGCGTTTCAACAGGACCGGCGCGGTAGGGCCACCGGCGCCGCCTGCCCAGAGGAACTTGCTGTAATCGAAGAAGTAGGTCTTGTAGAGACCGTTTTCTTCCTGACGCAGAAGCGCGACCTGGCCGGCATCGGCATCGAGCGCCACGCCGCCCGCGCCGACAATGGCCTGGTCGAGGTTGGTGGCGACGTTGACCGGCAGGGTGACCGAGTTGCGCACCGCGCCGCCGACGAACACCGTATTGCCCGGTGACTGGGAAATGTTGATGGTCAGCGCGGTCTCGCGGTAGACGTTCTGCAGTTTGCTTTCCAGCAGGTCGTTCAGCTGCTGGAGGGTCAGGCCCGCGGCTTTGACGGTGCCGATGTAAGGGTAGGAAAAGGTGCCGTCGTTGAGCACCTGAAACAGGGTCAGTTCATAGATGGAGTTGGCGGTGAACGCCGAAATCGACGGCGCTTCGCCACTGTTACGTACGATGCGCAGCGTGTCGCCGGGGCGGATTCGCTCCGGCGGCAGCGGTTTGCCAGCCAGCGCGCGGCCCGCAGCCTGGCCAGCCTCGATTTGCGCACGGTCATCGGGCAGGCCCACTCTGGAAGGGGTATTGCACGCACTCAACAGCAATAAGCTGGCAATCAGCATCATGCTTTTCATTGTTCCTGAACTCCTGTCATGCACAAATACAGCTCCCTCGCGGGTAATAAATTCATGTTGGCGGGTCGTGCCTGTTCCGGGTGCTGTCGATTGCGTGCCGCTTGAATCAAGCGGCGCTTATTGCTGCGCCGATCAGTTCTTCGCGGCCTTGTCGGGTGCACGTCCATAAATATCGGTAAAACGCACAATGTCGTCTTCGCCCAGGTACTCGCCGCTCTGGACCTCGATCATCACCAGATCGATGACACCGGGGTTGACCAGACGGTGCGTGTGGCCCGGTTTGATGAAGGTCGACTCGTTGGTATCCAGCATGAATTCACGTTCGCCGTTAGTGACGCGGGCCATGCCGCTGACCACGATCCAGTGTTCGCTGCGGTGATGGTGCATCTGCAGCGACAGGGACGCCTGCGGGCGAACCACGATGCGCTTGATCTTGAAACGCTTGCCCTCTTCGAGGACGGTGTAGGTGCCCCAGGGACGGGTGACCGTGCGGTGCAGGCGGTAGGCATCATGGCCTTGGCGCTTGAGCTCCTGAGCGATGATCTTGACGTCCTGACTGCGACGACCGTCGGCGATCAGCAAGGCGTCAGGGGTGTCGATGATGATCAGGTTGTCGAGGCCGATAGCGCCCACCAGACGCTTGGGCGAGTCGATGTAGCAGTTGCTGACGTCGTGCAGCACGGTTTCGCCATTGCAGTAGTTGCCTTGAGCATCGCCGGGGGACAGTTCACGCACTGCCTGCCACGAGCCGATATCACTCCAGCCAATCTGGCAGGGCACCACGGCGACTTTGTCGGAGCGTTCCATTAGCGCGTAGTCGATGGAAATATCCGGTGTCAGGGCAAACGACTCACTGTCCAGTTCGACTTGCAGCTCACGGTTGCCTTCCTTGCGCGGGCTCGACTCCAGGCACGCGCTGACGGCGCTGAGGACGTCCGGCGCATGGGTGCGCAACTCGCGCAGCACGGCGTCGGCGCGCATGCAGAACATGCCGGCATTCCAGAAATGCTGGCCACTGTCCAGATAGCCCTGGGCGGTGATCGCGTCGGGTTTTTCGACAAAGCGGGCGACCTGACAGGCTTCGGCAGTGAGCGCGGGGCCTTTCTCGATGTAGCCGAAACCGGTTTCCGGCGCGGTCGGCAGGATGCCGAACGTCACCAGCCAGCCTTCTGCGGCCAGCTTCTGTGCGGCGCTCACTGCTCTGGAGAATTCCGCCATGTCGGTAATCAGGTGATCGGCCGGCAACACCAGCAGTTGCGCATCGTCGCCATACAGCTGGCTGACATGCAGTGCCGCAGCGGCGACGGCAGCGGCCGTATTACGGCCGAAGGGTTCGAGGATGAAATCCAGGCGGGCATTGCCTTTGTTCAACTGGCGGTAGTCGTCCACCGTGCGGAAGTACACTTCCCGGTTGGTAACCGTCAGCAGACGCTCGACGCCGGGCAGACCGACCGCACGCAGAAAGGTCTTCTGCAACAGGCTCTGACCGTCCGGCAGGCGCATGAACGGCTTGGGCATGGCTTCACGCGAAACCGGCCACAGGCGAGTGCCGGAGCCGCCGGCAATAATGCAGGGAATGAGAGTGCTCATCAGTAAGCCTCACGGGTGAATAGCACTGCAGGCACAGTGCGCATAAGGATGTAGAGGTCGAACCAGACGGACCAGTTTTCTATGTACTCAAGGTCGAACTCGACGCGTTTTTCGATTTTTTCAACGGTGTCGGTTTCACCCCGATAGCCGTTGATCTGCGCCAGCCCGGTAATGCCTGGTTTGACGCGATGCCGTGAGGTGTACTCCTTCACCGCCTGCTCGAACAGAATCCCGGCAGCCTTGGTTGCCGTGGCATGCGGGCGCGGCCCGACCATCGACATGCTGCCCGCCACCACGTTGAACAGCTGTGGCAGTTCATCCAGGCTGGTTTTGCGAATGAAGCGACCGACTCGTGTGATTCTGGCGTCGCCGCGGGTGGTCTGCCGTTCGGCGGTGGCATCGGCCTGGTGCTGATGCATGGAGCGGAACTTGAATACTTCGATCAAACGATTGTTGTACCCGTAGCGCTTCTGACGGAAAAACACCGGGCCTGGCGAGTCGAGCTTGATCGCCAGCGCGACCAGCAGCATCAAGGGTGACAGTGCGAGCAATGCCAGCGATGACAGCACGATGTCTTCAGCACGTTTGATAAACGGCGACCAGCCATTGAGCGGCAGATCCGAGGCGTTGAACATCGGCAGCCGGGCGACTTCGGTGATGCGGTTGTGGGTGTGCCGGAAGGCGATCATGTCCGGCACCAGCAACACATTGACCGGCAGCCTGCGCAATTCGCGGATGATGTAGTCCATGCGGTTTTCTGCCGTCCAGGGCAGGGCGACCAGCACCTGAGTCACTTTCTCTTCGCGGATCAGCCGTTCCAGATCGCTGGTATTGCCCAGCAGCGGCAGGTTGGCCACGGTCTTGGGCATGCGGCCGATACGGTCGTCGATAAAGCCGGTCACACCTGAACGAATGTCCTGATGCTCAAGCAGGTATTCGGCCAGACGCTGACCATTCTCCGTTGCGCCGAGAATCACGGCGTGCTGCAGGAAGACGCCCTTGCGCATCTGACGTTTGAACAGCATCAGCAGCAGCAGGCGGACAATGCCGAACAGCGCAAGGCTGGTCAGGTACCAGATCAGCAGTTCTTCGGGTGGGAGGTAGCCGAACAGGCCCATCGCCTGCTGCATGAACAGCAGCAGGCCGAAGGCAGCGGTCCAGGCCAGCGCCATCGCGCCCATGCGCAGATCGTTGCTGAACAGCGCTTCGGAATAGACGCCCATGGCCTGAAACACCAGCACCCCGACGAAGCCGAAAAACAGCAGCATGGTCAGGTAACCCTGTTGTGTTTCCGCGCCGCCGTTGTTGACCAGCAGCATGATCACGAAGCCCGGCAGAATGCAGGCGATGCCGTGAGCCAGGCGGATGCCGAAAAGAAAATATTCGACCAGGCTGGTGCGGGTCAGCGAAAGACTGTCGACGGGCTGCAACCTCATAGAAATCCCTTACTCCCTGTATGCGCCTGAATTCTTCTGATCCTGGACGTCTTTCTATTGTCTGCCTGCAACACCCTTGAGGTGTTTCTATGTGGGCTGTATCCAAGCGTAGCCAGTTACACGTCGTGCTGATGAGGAATCCGGACCGTCTTTTGTGAATATCACTTTATATGTGTCGTCCCTTACCGGATTTTATTTAAGCCTTTTCAATCATTTGTGAAGGAAATTTCCCTCAAGTGAGGGTGGTGCTGTCAGTAAAGCTCATGAAACGAATAGCGACAGCACAAAAGTGCTTCAGTCCTGGCGCAGGCATTGATCCGTACAGCCCGTTGCGTGCTTCTCCCCAGTACCGGCGGGGGCGAATGAGCTGTTGCCAGGGTGAAAAAAATTTCCGCAACAGATGGGCTTTTTCCGGCTGACCGGGGTCACAGTCATGCGTCGTGCGAAATGTGTGCGGACGCCGATTACACAAAGAGCGTTGCTCGCAGGCTTCAATTCGTAGGGTTCGGCAGGGGAGGTGTCATGACACAACGCAGGGCAATGCTCATTCTTCACGGTAAACAGGCACTCAACGAAGACGTGCGTGATGCGGTGACAGACAAGCGCAAGCAGGGTTGGGAACTGGACGTGCGTCTGACCTGGGAAGCTGGCGATGCTCAGCGCCTGGTCAACGAAGCCCTGGCCGCCGGCCATCGGCACATCGTTGCGGGTGGCGGCGACGGCACCTTGCGGGATATCGCCGAAGCCCTGGCACTCGCTGAAACCAAGGCCAGCCTGACTATTCTGCCACTGGGGACTGCCAACGACTTTGCCCGTGCGGCCGGCGTGCCTCTGGAGGTCTCCAAAGCCCTGCAACTCATGGACGTGGCTCCGCGTGCCGTCGATCTGGGTGAGGTCGGCGGCAAGCTGTTCCTCAACATGGCGACCGGCGGGTTTGGCAGCCAGGTCACGGCGAACACCTCCGAGGACCTGAAGAAGGTCCTGGGTGGGGCTGCCTACCTGTTCACCGGCCTGACCCGATTCAGCGAGCTGCATGCGGCCCATGGCGAGCTCACCGGGCCGGATTTTCACTGGCGCGGTGATCTGCTTGCACTGGGTATTGGCAATGGTCGGCAGGCGGGTGGTGGACACGAGCTGTGCCCGACCGCGCTGGCCGATGATGGTCTGCTCGACATCAGTATCCTGCCAGCGCCTCAGGAGGTGGTCGGCACACTGAGGAGCCTTCTGGAGGGTGGCCTGGGTATCGATAACATGTTCATTCGAGCGCGCTTGCCGTGGGTAGAGCTCAAGTCCGCGCAAGGCCTGGATATCAATCTTGACGGTGAGCCGCTGTCGGGCGAGGACCTGCGTTTCGAGGCCCGGCCGGGCGCGCTTCAGGTGCACCTGCCAGCGGACTCGCCGGTACTGGGCGGCGCACCGAAGCTCAATCGTCCAGACTGATAATCCGTTCGCGAACGCAGAACAGCACCAGTCCGGCCACGTCGAATATCTGCAGGCGCTTCATGACCTGGGCACGGTGAGTCTCGATGGTCTTGACGCTCAGCCCCAGGCCATCGGCGATCTCGCGCGTGGACTTGCCGCGTACGATCAGGCGCAGGATTTCGAGCTGGCGAGCGGTCAGGCGATAGCGCTCTTTCGCCGCCCAGGCTCTGTCCGAAGGTGTACCGCGCAGTGCGCACTCGATGACCATCTCGGCGATGGCCGGGCTCAGATAGCGCTCGTTGTTACGCAACGCCCCCAGTGCCTGTTCGAGTTCCGCAGCCGTAGTGTCCTTGAGCAGGTAGCCATGCGTGCCGATGTCCAGCGCACGCATGATCATGTCCGGATCATTCTGCATCGACAGGATCAGCACCTTGCAGCGCGGTTGCATCTTCAACAGGTGCTCGAGTGCATCCAGGCCGTCGATGCTTTTCATGCAGATGTCGAGCAGGATGATGTCGGGCTTGAGCTGCTGAGCAAGGCTCGCCAACTGCGTACCGTCAGCCGTTTCGCCGAGGATGGTGTATCCAGGCATGTCTGCAACCAGCGCTCGCACGCCGGCTCTGATAAGGGAGTGGTCGTCGACCAATAACAGATTGCAGGTCATTGTGATTTCTTGTGCAAATGGGACGCGCTCAAGCGCGTGTGCAGTCTCTGGTCAAGCTCGAAGACGATGTTAACGGCATTAAAGACAATGAACGGAAAATGCTGACGCGACAACACTGCCTCAATGACATCGCGATGCGATTCTCAGCGGCCTGACGTGATGGCGTGTTATTGGCGGGTTGCATCTTTCGGCAAGGCCGATTGCGCGGAGACGCTGGCCAGTTTTTCCAGCAGCTCAAGCTGTTCGTGGTCGTCCATCGTCAGCTCTCCTGTTTGCGGATCGAGAAGCTCGACTTGCCAGTACATCAGTGTCAGGCAGTTCTTGACTGCCAGCAGAGCTTCCTGCGAAAGCTCACTGGTCTGGCTGCCGGTTTTCAACAGCTGGCACAGCTGGCGGGAAAAATCGGCAATGCACGGCACAGGAACGGCCTCTGCCTCTTGCGCGAGTTTGCGAAGGGTTGTCAGCAGGCAGCCGGTAGCGTCCTCGTCGTTGGGGATCAGTTCCAGATGCGAAAGACATTCTTCCGACTTGTGCAGAAGTGCCTGAGACAGGCTCAGAAACTCGTCGTGCTTGTGCTGCCAATCGTTGTGACTCAGCATCCTTTGTCTCCACTGATCATGGATAGCGAACTTCCGCCCGCGGCGAATAGCTGACAGTTAATGTCGATTTCAAACAAAAGTATGTAGGGCGTTTCTGAATGTTGCCAGCGCCGCTCGATTGCAAGGATTGGAAAGCGGACACAAACCTGACGCCATTCATATAATGAGAATGGCGTCACGATAGTGGCAAAGAGATGTCGATCATATCAGGTTATCCCTGATTGACTTTTTGCGGTTGTTTGATCTGGCTTTGGGCGCAAAGAAGCACCGAGGCATTTTCGGTGCTGGTTTGTGGCTGCATTTGCGTGTCTGGAAAGCGACATCAGTAAAGCATGATGCTAAAGTGACATCAATGCTTGAGAGTGGCCGTTTATCGCCATTAAGGTCCGGCTGATTTCAGCCGATACAGGCTCAACAGAATCAACGCGACCATCGCTTCAGGAGCTAATAATGGCAGGCATTCTCGACACAGTAGATCAGCGCACACAACTGGTGGGCGAGAATCGCCTGGAAATCCTCATGTTTCGCCTTGCCGGTCGGCAGTTGTTTGCGATCAACGTGTTCAAGGTCCAGGAAGTATTGCAGCTACCCAAGCTGACCCTCATGCCGCAACGTCATTCGTTTGTGTGTGGCGTGGTCAATCTGCGCGGCCAGACCCTTCCGGTGATCGACCTTTCCCAGGCCATCGGCATGCGCCCGCTGGTGCCGGGCCCAGGCAGCACGATCATCGTCACCGAGTACAACCGATCGGTTCAGGCCTTTCTGGTCGGTGGTGTCGACCGCATCGTCAACATGAACTGGGACGCGATCATGCCGCCGCCGGTCAGCGCCGGTCGTCAGCATTACCTGACCGCCATCAGCAAGGTCGATGATCAACTGGTTGAAATCATCGACGTTGAAAAGGTGCTCGCCGAGATCGTGCCGTACAACGCCAAGGTGTCCCGCGAAAAACTCGAAGACCCGGTACTGGAAAATGCCCGTGGTCGCGAAGTGTTGCTGGTCGACGACTCCAAGGTCGCGCTGGCGCAGCTGCGCGACACGCTGTCCCAGCTGGGCCTCAAGCTGCACGTAGCCAGTGACGGCCTCAAGGCGCTGAACATGCTCAAGGCCTGGGCGGATGCCGGCGAGAATGTGCATGAGAAGTTGCTGATGGTGTTCACCGATGCGGAAATGCCGGAAATGGACGGCTACCGTCTGACCACCGAGATTCGCAACGATGCACGCCTGCGCGGTCTGTACATCGTCCTGCATACCTCGTTGTCCGGCAGCTTCAACGAGTCGATGGTCAAGAAGGTCGGCTGTGACAACTTCCTCTCCAAGTTTCAGCCCGACAAGCTGGTCGAGGTCGTGCGCGAGCGTCTTTTGATGATTGTCTGACACCGCGCTCGATTCTTCATCGCGAGTGCCGCCGGCTTCGGCTTCGGATAAGCTTTGCTGTCTGCATCAAAGCTTATCCAGCCCTCAAAGGAATCGGCGCCCATGTTACGTCTCAGCTCGCTCTATCGTTTCCCCCTCAAATCCTGCAAGGCCGAGTCGATGCAGCGCGCATCCTTCGATGCGTTGGGGTTGGCGGGCGATCGACGCTGGATGCTGGTCGACGCCAGCAATGGCCGGTTCTTCACTCAGCGTGCTCTGCCGCACATGTCCCAACTGTCGGTGTTGTGGAGCGCCAGCGGCGGTGTGACGCTTTCGGCACCTGGCTTCGAGCCTCTGGATGTCGCGATTCCGCTGGATATCGACGTGAACCTGCGTGGTGTGACGGTCTGGCGCGACTCGTTGCAGGTGCCGGATGCAGGCGATAAGGCCGCCGAATGGGTCAGCCGGTTTATCGGCAAGCCCACGCGTATGGTCTACCTGCCGGCGGAGCGTGCGCGCTGGATCCCTGGCGGCTATCAGACGGTCAATGATCGGGTGAGCTTTGCCGATGGTTTTCCATTGCTGCTGATCGGGCAGGGTTCGCTCGACGACCTGTCTGCGCGTCTGGGCAGGCCGCTGGAAATGCTGCGCTTCAGGCCCAATCTGGTGATTGAAGGCGCCGAGGCCTTTGCCGAGGATGGCTGGAAGCGCATCCGCATTGGTGACATCGAGTTCCAGCTGCTGACGCCTTGTGCGCGCTGCATCCTGACTACCGTCGACCCGGCAACCGGCGAGCGCAGCGCAGACCGCGAGCCATTCGCCACGCTCAAGACTTATCGGGAAGTGGAAGGCAACGTGCTGTTCGGTCAGAACGTGGCAAACGAGGGGTTGGGCGAGCTTGAAGTGGGGATGTCAGTCGAAGTGCTGGAGTAGGGGCGGGCATCGCTGTTGTCCGGCAGGAGTGCTGTACGCAGCACTCCTGCCGACCGGTCACTGGTCGTCGAAAAACCGCTCGTGCCAGTCCACCAGAGGCTGCGGCGAGTTGAGTTTCTGGCCGTAGATCACCGAGTACGACAAGACGTTCTGCACGTACTGACGGGTTTCGTCGAACGGAATGCTCTCTACCCACACATCGAAGGCCAGATGGTTGGCGCCTTTGAGCCATTGGCGTACGCGCCCCGGCCCGGCGTTATAGGCCGCTGAGGCTAGCACACGGTTGCCGTTGAACTGCGCGTGCACTGAGCTCAGGTAGGCGGCGCCCAGCTGAATGTTGGTGTCCGGGTCCAGCACCTGCTGAGGCGAGGCCAGCGGGATGCTGTACTTGCGCGCGGTCTCCTTGGCGGTGGCAGGCATCAGTTGCATCAACCCGCTGGCACCGACGCCCGAGCGGGCATCGTCCATGAAGGCGCTTTCCTGGCGCGTGATGGCGAACACCCAGCTCGAATGCAGGCCACGCACCTTGGCTTCGCGTACCAGGGTGTCGCGGTGCGCCATCGGGAAGCGAATATCCAGGTCGTCCCAGTATTGCGCCTGGCTGATGGTTCGGATTGCCGGGAAATACCATTGCATGTCGTAGGCCAGCTTGGCCTGCGCAACCATCTCGTCACGATTGAACAGACGGCTCACGTGATACCACTCTCGTCGACCATTGACGATCTCGCCGCGGTCATGAAACTCCAGTGCGCGACGCACGCCGGGCGTGTTGCGCACCTTGTTGATCAGTGCCTGGCTCAGCACCAGCGGCTTGTTGTTGAGCTGGTACGGGCTCTGGGTGCGGTCGGCGGCCAGAAACCCATAGAAGTCACGTTCCTTGGCTACATCCTTGTACAGCGCGGCAATCAGCGGGCTATTGGGTTGCGCCAGTTCCAGAGAACGGGCTTCCCAGTAGCGCCAGCGATTGGTGGCTGCGAGGTCCTTGGGCAGTCGGCGCGCGAGCTCATAGGCGTCCTCCCAGCGACCCAGGCGCAGCAGCAGGCGCAGGCGCCATTCGGTCACGGTGTCGTCACGCAATTCAGGGTCGTATTTGGTCATGACCTCCAGCGCGCGGTCGTCATAACGACGTGCCAGGGTCAGACCGATTTCCTTGGCAATCTCGACCTGCTCTTCGCGGGAGAAATGCATGGTCGCGGCATAGCCATCGAGCATCGACAGGGCTTTCTGCGGGTCCTGCTTGGCGAGCCGGCGCAGGCCGAGACCGACCACGTCGGACATCGCTTCGTCTACCGGGGCAAATTGCGACGGATTGTTGACCATCTCCGGTTTCTGCGCGACAGCCAGCAGCAGGCGTCCTTGCGGTGCCAGCGAGTTGAGGCTGTCGACCAGCGTGCTGGCCAGGCTGTAATTGCGCGTCTGCGCCGCCAGCTTGGCGCGCTGCCAGCGCTTCTGTTCAGTCAGCTGGCCAGCGGCCGCCCACTGGGCAAAGAAACCGTCACAGGCGGCGGGTAATGTCTTGCCGGTCATCCAGAGCTTTTCGGCACTGGCGAAGCCTTCGGCGCGTTTGTTGCTGTTCAACTGGTACTGCCCGTACAGGCAGTCCAGCTCGACGAACTTCATCTTCGGGTCGTAATACTTGACGAAGGTCTGCCAGTCGCCACGCTCGGCCAGCCAGCGCAACCAGCGCAGCTTCATCCAGTTGGCTTGCGGCAGGTCGCCGTGTTCGGCAAGAAACTTCTCGATCTCGGGATTGCTTGCCGTTTTCAGGCGCGCTGTCAGTTCGTCGTATTCGAGGTAAGGCTCCAGCGGATAGTCGGCCAGGGCCGTGGCGTACATCTGGTAGGGGCCTGAATCGCCCTTGGCCAGTGCGCGCTTCGCTTCGTCGTAATACTTGCGTTGTTGGTTGAGGTCTACCGCATGAGCAGTCTGGACGGCGGTGGCGGAGAGGAGCAGGCACGATAAAAAGCTGAACAAACGACTGCGCATGAGACTTCCGAGCAGATGAGTCGGTGAAAAGTATTGCTAGCTTAGCCTTTTGCCAGCTCTTGGTGAAAGCATTGCCGACGAGCTTGTCTCATATGGAAATAATTGGCGGTCATAAAGTCTTGTCGAGGCGCGGGGCGGTGCCATGAATGCCGACATCCGCCTGCTATCTCAGGTAGAATGCGCGCCCGGTTTTTGGAGAAGCTCATGACCCTGCTCAAATTCAGCGATGTGTCCCTTGCTTTCGGCGCCATGCCGTTATTGGACAAGGTGTCCTGGCAGATCGCCCGTGGTGAGCGGGTGTGCATCATCGGCCGTAACGGCACAGGCAAATCCAGCATGTTGAAGCTGGTAAAAGGCGTTCAGAAGCCTGATGAAGGCGCCGTCTGGCGCGCGCCAGGCCTCAAGATCGGTGAATTGCCCCAGGAATTGCCGGTAGCCGACGAACGGACCGTGTTCGACGTGGTGGCCGAAGGTCTGGACGGCGTCGGTGCCTTGCTTGCTGAATATCATCACCTGGCACAGAACTGCGTCACCGAGGAAGACCTTAACAAGCTGATGCATGTTCAGCAGGACCTCGAAGCCCGCGATGGCTGGCGCTTGCAGCAGCTGGTCGACAGCACCCTGAGCCGCTTGCAGTTGCCTGCCGACAAGACCCTCGCCGAATTGTCCGGCGGCTGGCGTCGTCGCGTCCTGCTGGCCCAGGCGCTGGTTTCCGAACCGGACCTGCTGCTGCTCGACGAACCGACCAACCACCTGGACATCGGCGCCATCGCCTGGCTTGAAGAAGCCCTCAAGGATTTCCAGGGTGCGGTGTTGTTCATCACGCACGACCGGGCATTCCTGCAAAACCTCGCCACCCGCATTCTCGAACTGGACCGTGGTGGCCTGATCGACTGGAACGGCGATTACGCAAGCTTCCTGGTTCACAAGGAAGCTGCGCTGGCCGCCGAAGAGACCGCCAACGCACTGTTCGACAAGCGTCTGGCTCAGGAAGAAGTCTGGATCCGTCAGGGCATCAAGGCTCGTCGTACCCGTAACGAAGGTCGTGTGCGGGCGCTCAAGGAGCTGCGTGTAGAGCGCAGCGAGCGCCGTGAACGCACCGGCAAGGCCAACATTCAGCTGGACACTGCCGAGAAATCCGGCAAGCAGGTCATGATCCTTGAGAACGTCAGCTTCGCTCATCCGGGCGGGCCGACCCTTATCAAGGACTTTTCCATGGTCCTGCAGCGTGAAGACCGTATCGGTCTGCTCGGTGCCAACGGTACCGGCAAGACCACGCTGCTCAAGCTGATGCTCGACAATCTGCAGCCGACTGCCGGCAAGGTTGAAGTCGGTACGCGTCTGGACGTGGCCTATTTCGACCAGTTGCGTCACCAGCTCGATCTGGAAAAGACCGTGATCGATAACGTTGCCGAAGGTCGTGATTTCATCGATATCGATGGCCAGAGCCGTCATGTCCTGAGCTACCTGGGTGACTTCCTGTTCAGCCCGCAGCGTGCCCGCACACCGGTCAAGGCGCTGTCCGGTGGCGAGCGTGCACGTCTGTTGCTGGCCAAGCTGTTCAGCAAGCCGGCCAACCTGCTGGTACTCGACGAACCGACCAACGACCTGGACGTCGAAACCCTGGAGCTGCTTGAAGAGGTTCTGCTGACCTTCAAGGGCACTGTGCTGATGGTCAGTCACGATCGGGCATTCCTCGACAACGTCGTCACCAGTACTCTGGTGTTCGAAGGCGAAGGCAAGGTTCGCGAGTACGTGGGGGGTTACCAGGACTGGTTGCGTCAGGGCGGTTCGCCGCGTCTGCTGGGCGTCGCCGACACCAAGTCGGGCAAGGCCGAGCTAGCCAGCGCTGTGGTGCAGGCCGCACCGGTTGCCGCTCAGGACATGCCTGTGGCGAAGAAAAAGCTCAGCTACAAGCTTCAGCGCGAGCTGGAGGCGTTGCCTGCGCAGATTGATGAAGTGGAAGGTAAGATGGCCGCGCTGAATGCGGAAATGGCCGAGCCGGGCTTCTATCAGCGCTCGGCAGAGCAGACTGCAGCTGTGCTGGCGCAGCTGGAAAACCTGCAGGCCGAGCTGGACAAGCTGCTGGAGCGTTGGGCCGAGCTGGACGAGTGATCGTCCGGCGCGTTCCTGACATGCAAAAAAGCCCGGGTTAACCGGGCTTTTCGCTGTAGCGGGGCAGCTTACTCGGGCTTCTTGAGGCTCACTGCCAGCACATCACAGGGTGCGCCGTGCAGGACGTCGTTGGCGGTCGAGCCGAGCAGCAGGGCCAGGCCGTGACGGCCATGGCTGCCGACAACGATCAGGTCGCATTCTTCGCTCTTGGCCAGCTTGTGAATTTCCTGGCGGGGCTGGCCGAACACCATGTGGCTTTTGCTGTTCTCCAGTTGCGGATACTTGTCCTCCAGCTTTGCTAGCTTCTCCCTGGCCTGATCGATCTGTTGCTGTTGCAGCTGTGAAAGGTCCATCGGCACGTCGCCGCCGAACGCCATTGCGATCGGTTCGACGATGTGCACGACCGACAATTTTGCCCCGCTGGCCTTGGCCAGCCCGCTGGCGCGACGTATGACCGGGTCACACTCATCGGTGAGGTCGATGGCAACCAGAATGTGTTCGTACGGCATGAGGGTGTCCTCCGGGAGAATGCAATGATGGGAGTATGGCTCTTTCGTTCGCATCTGGGCAGGCCCATGTGCAAGTCATTGTTTTCAAGAATGTTGTAAAGAGCCTGAAATCGGGTGGGGGCAAGAAATATGACGTTCTGGATAGTCCTGTCAATCATTGGTGTGATGCTGAGTCCGCTGGTATGGTTACGTCCCTCACGTCAGCAGAGCGGCAGGATGGCGCTGCGCATGCAGGCGCGGCGCTTGGGCATGGGCATGCAACTGACCCCGCAGGAATGGCCGCACTGGCTGAGCAAGGAGCCGCCCAGTCCTTGCGCGCAGTACCATCGCCCGCGTCTGGGCTCGCATGCAGATGCCTGGGTGTACTGGCAAAGCGAACCGGGCGTGTGGCGCAACCGCTGGCGCGAACCTTGCGAAGACGCAAAGCTGCTGCCTTATCTGCAAACGCTGCCCGTGGATGCCTACAAGGTCGAGGCTGACGGGCAGTTGATTGCGGTGTACTGGGCCGAGCGGGGCGAGGCAGAAGTGTTACAGCGTATTGACGCGGTGCTCAAGGCGCTGGCCTGACCCTGAATCGCAGGCATTAAAAAGCCCGATAACAACATCGGGCCGGGGTTGGCCAGGCAGGCCGATAATTCGTCGCGTGCCGACAGGCTTTCGCCGCCATGTCGGCTTTCGCTGTTGCGCACCCGCAAATCAGCTGCATTGCGAGCCTCTTGTGGCGCAGTGTTGCGACTCTAGACCTTTTGCTCCTTTTTGTCGCGATTCCTGCAAATATTTTTTGCGCGTGCCCTCGTGCGGTGCGTTTCTGGTTGATTTTTTCCTGTACCTATCGAATGTCACGCGGCGTGGCTATCGTCATGCAGATGCCTGCCAGGCCTTGCGTGGCGGCGTATTACAGCGTGCCCCCTGCGGCAGCTGCAGGGCATTCGAATGGCCACTATCATTGGTGCGAATGATGGAGGATCGTAGGTCTACGTGGGCATTATGAAGTCTGCGCATGCTCCTGTTAAAACGACGATTTTCAGACGTTTTGTCGAATTGACAATCGTGTGGTTATGCCTGATGGTGTGCGTACCCAAATCAAACGGGCGTATGAAATGAGCGTTTGGTCGTCAGAGGGCTCTGACAGAATCCCGACTACCACGTCGCGGCGGTAAGCGTGTGATTTGGCGTGTTCATCGACGGCGACGTCGTAGCCCCGTCGGACATTGAGGTCCGGCGGGTATTGTTCAGCTTCCATATTGTGGAGATCAGTTGATGATTTACGAAGGTAAAGCCATCACGGTTAAGGCTCTTGAAAGTGGCATCGTCGAATTGAAATTCGACCTCAAGGGTGAGTCCGTCAACAAGTTCAACCGTCTCACCCTCAATGAGCTCCGTCAGGCAGTCGATGCGGTCAAGGCTGACGCGTCGATCAAGGGCGTGATTGTCACCAGTGGCAAAGATGTATTCATTGTCGGCGCGGATATCACCGAATTCGTCGAAAACTTCAAGTTGCCGGAAGCTGAACTGGTCGCCGGCAATCTGGAAGCGAACAGGATTTTCAGTGATTTCGAAGACCTGAACGTGCCGACTGTCGTGGCAATCAACGGAATCGCGCTGGGCGGCGGTCTGGAAATGTGCCTGGCCGCAGACTATCGAGTCATCGCCAGCAGCGCTCGTGTCGGTCTCCCCGAGGTCAAGCTGGGCCTGTACCCGGGTTTCGGCGGCACCGTGCGTCTGCCACGCATCATCGGCGCTGACAACGCAATCGAGTGGATTGCCTCGGGCAAGGAAAACGCTGCGGAAGATGCTCTCAAGGTCGGTGCCGTGGACGCGGTGGTAGCGCCCGACAAGCTGCAGTCTGCTGCCCTTGATTTGATCCAGCGCGCCATTTCCGGCGAGTTCGATTACAAGGCCAAGCGCCAGCCGAAGCTGGACAAGCTCAAGCTCAATGCCATCGAACAGATGATGGCATTCGAAACCGCCAAGGGCTTCGTCGCAGGTCAGGCCGGCCCGAACTATCCGGCCCCTGTCGAAGCTATCAAGACCATCCAGAAAGCCGCCAACTTCGGTCGTGACAAGGCGCTGGAGATCGAAGCCGCCGGTTTCGTGAAAATGGCCAAGACTTCTGCTGCGCAGAGTCTGATCGGCCTGTTCCTGAACGATCAGGAACTGAAAAAGAAAGCCAAGGGCTACGACAGGATCGCCAAGGACGTGAAGCAGGCTGCCGTACTGGGCGCCGGCATCATGGGCGGCGGCATTGCCTATCAGTCGGCAGTCAAAGGCACGCCGATCCTGATGAAGGATATCCGCGAAGAAGCCATTCAACTGGGTCTGAACGAAGCGTCCAAACTGCTTGGCGGTCGCCTGGAGAAAGGTCGTCTGACCGCTGCGAAGATGGCCGAAGCGCTTAACGCCATTCGTCCTACGCTGTCCTACGGCGATTTCGGCAACGTCGATCTGGTAGTGGAAGCGGTCGTCGAGAACCCCAAGGTCAAGCAGGCGGTATTGGCCGAAGTCGAAGCCAACGTGGGTGAGAACACCATTCTGGCGTCCAACACCTCGACCATTTCGATCAGTCTGCTGGCCCAGGCCCTCAAGCGCCCGGAAAACTTCGTCGGCATGCACTTCTTCAACCCTGTGCACATGATGCCGCTGGTGGAAGTGATCCGTGGCGAGAAGTCCAGTGAAGAAGCAGTCGCCACGACTGTTGCCTATGCCAAGAAAATGGGCAAGAACCCGATCGTGGTCAACGACTGCCCGGGCTTTCTGGTCAACCGCGTGCTGTTCCCGTATTTCGGCGGCTTCGCCAGACTGGTCAGTGCGGGCGTGGATTTTGTGCGCATCGACAAGGTCATGGAGAAATTCGGCTGGCCAATGGGCCCTGCCTACCTGATGGACGTAGTCGGTATCGACACCGGCCACCATGGTCGTGATGTCATGGCCGAAGGCTTCCCTGATCGCATGAAGGACGATCGTCGCTCTGCGATCGACGCGCTGTACGAAGCCAAGCGCCTCGGGCAGAAGAACGGCAAGGGTTTCTACGCCTACGAGACCGACAAGAAAGGCAAGCCCAAGAAGGTCAACGACCCGGCAGTGCTTGACGTGCTCAAGCCGATTGTCTACGAGCAGCGCGAAGTCAGCGATGAAGACATCGTCAACTGGATGATGATCCCGCTTTGCCTGGAAACGGTCCGCTGCCTGGAAGACGGCATTGTCGAAACCGCTGCCGAGGCTGACATGGGCCTGATCTACGGCATCGGCTTCCCTCCGTTCCGTGGCGGCGCGCTGCGCTACATCGATTCCATCGGTGTTGCCGAATTCGTTGCCCTGGCTGACCAATACGCCGAACTGGGTGCCCTGTATCAACCGACCGCGAAGCTGCGTGAGATGGCCGCCAATGGCCAGAGCTTCTTCGGTCAAGCGTCTTCCGAGGAATGAACCAATGAGCCTTAATCCAAGAGACGTCGTGATTGTCGACTTCGGTCGCACCCCGATGGGCCGCTCCAAGGGCGGCATGCACCGCAACACCCGCGCCGAAGATATGTCCGCGCACCTGATCAGCAAATTGCTCGAGCGCAACAACAAGGTTGACCCGGCTGAAGTCGAGGACGTGATCTGGGGCTGCGTCAACCAGACCCTGGAGCAGGGCTGGAACATCGCGCGCATGGCGTCATTGCTGACCCAGATCCCGCACACCTCGGCTGCGCAGACGGTAAGCCGTCTTTGTGGTTCGTCCATGAGCGCACTGCACACCGCTGCTCAGGCAATCATGACCAACAACGGTGACGTATTCGTCATCGGTGGTGTCGAGCACATGGGCCATGTCAGCATGATGCATGGCGTTGACCCTAACCCGCACATGTCCCTGCACGCCGCCAAAGCCTCCGGCATGATGGGCCTGACCGCTGAAATGCTCGGGAAAATGCACGGCATCACCCGCGAGCAGCAGGACGCTTTCGGTCTGCGTTCCCACCAGCTGGCTCACAAGGCGACGCTGGAAGGCAAGTTCAAGGACGAGATCATCCCGATGCAGGGTTATGACGAAAATGGCTTCCTCAAAGTCTTCGACTACGATGAGACCATCCGTCCGGACACTACTCTGGAAAGTCTGGCGGCACTCAAGCCTGCCTTCAATCCAAAAGGTGGCACCGTGACCGCCGGTACGTCCTCGCAGATCACTGACGGTGCGTCGTGCATGATCGTCATGTCGGCCCAGCGTGCCCAGGACCTCGGTATCCAGCCCATGGCGGTGATCCGCTCGATGGCCGTGGCCGGTGTCGACCCCGCAATCATGGGCTATGGTCCGGTTCCGGCGACCCAGAAAGCGCTCAAGCGCGCCGGTCTGAGTATTGCCGATATCGACTTCTTCGAGCTCAACGAAGCCTTCGCTGCACAGGCCCTGCCGGTGTTGAAAGATTTGAAAGTGCTCGACAAGATGAACGAGAAGGTTAACCTGCACGGCGGCGCCATCGCTCTGGGGCATCCTTTCGGGTGTTCCGGTGCACGCATCTCCGGCACTTTGCTCAACGTCATGAAGCAAAATGGCGGCACCTTCGGTGTGTCGACCATGTGTATTGGTCTGGGTCAGGGTATCGCGACCGTTTTCGAACGCGTCTGACTTCCCGAGTGTGATGCGAGCCGGGGCTTGGTGCCCCGGCTTTTGTTTTTTGAAAAAATGGTTTCAGGCAATTTTTTTGGACGTGTTACAAAGGGGACCGCAACATGCAGCTGCAACCAGGGCTCTATCGCCATTACAAGGGCCCGCACTACCGGGTTTTCAGCGTTGCAAAACATTCCGAAACCGAAGAGGAGGTCGTGTTTTATCAGGCTTTGTACGGCGATTTCGGGATGTGGGTACGTCCCTTGGACATGTTTCTCGAGTCGGTCGAGGTTGACGGCGAGCACGTCCCGCGCTTTGCTCTGGTTGAGGCTGAACCCAGCCTGTTTTCCCGAACGTGAGAGGGGATTGCACAACAGGCTGTGCTTGACCTCACCTTGTAGCCACTATATATAGCGTGGCCTTTACAAGCTCCTCACTGTCTTTCATCTAGTATTCAGGAATTTTCTGATCCATGGGCAAATCGCTGGTCATCGTGGAATCCCCGGCTAAGGCCAAGACCATCAACAAGTATTTGGGCAACCAGTACGTGGTGAAGTCGAGTATCGGCCATATCCGAGACCTGCCCACCAGCGGTTCGGCTAGTGCCGCCAAAGATCCTGCCGCCAAGCGTGGCAAGGCTGCTGCGGGCGAAGGCCCGGTACTGACGCCGAAAGAAAAGGCGCAACGCCAGCTGGTCTCACGCATGGGAGTCGATCCGGAACACGGCTGGAAAGCCAAGTACGAGATCCTCCCTGGCAAGGAAAAGGTCATTGAGGAGCTGCGCAAGCTCGCCAAGGATGCCGACATCATCTATCTCGCGACGGACTTGGACCGCGAAGGGGAAGCCATTGCCTGGCACCTGCGCGAAGCCATCGGTGGTGATGACAGCCGCTACAAGCGCGTGGTGTTCAACGAGATCACCAAGAAAGCCATTCAGGAAGCGTTTTCCAAGCCTGGCGAACTGGACATCGCCCGGGTCAACGCCCAGCAGGCGCGCCGCTTCCTCGACCGCGTCGTCGGCTACATGGTCTCGCCGCTGCTCTGGCAGAAAGTTGCCCGAGGCTTGTCCGCCGGACGTGTGCAGTCGGTCGCAGTAAAGCTGGTGGTCGAGCGCGAGCGTGAAATCCGTGCGTTCAACCCTGAAGAGTACTGGGAGATCCACGCCGATCTGGGCACCGCGAAGGGCGCCAATGTGCGTTTCGAAGTGGCGCGGGAAAACGGCGAAGCATTCAAGCCGCTGAATGAAACCCAGGCCATGGCCGCCCTTGAAAAGCTCAAGGCGTCCAGCTATAGCATCGTCAAGCGTGAAGACAAGCCGACCAGCAGCAAGCCATCGGCACCGTTCATCACTTCGACCCTGCAGCAGGCGGCGAGCAATCGTCTGGGCTTCGGCGTAAAGAAAACCATGATGATGGCGCAGCGCTTGTACGAAGCGGGCTACATCACTTACATGCGTACTGACTCGACCAACCTGTCGGCCGACGCAGTCAGTATGGCGCGTGACTACATCGAAACCGAGTTCGGCAAGAAGTACCTGCCGGAGTCGCCCAACGTTTACAGCAGCAAGGAAGGCGCGCAAGAAGCGCACGAAGCGATTCGTCCTTCCGACGTCAACACTCATCCGAGCAAACTGACAGGGATGGAGCGTGACGCCGAGCGTCTTTACGAGTTGATCTGGCGTCAGTTCGTGGCCTGCCAGATGCTGCCTGCGCAATACCTGTCGACCACTGTCACAGTCGCCGCGAGCGATTTCGAACTGCGCGCCAAGGGTCGTATCCTGAAATTCGACGGCTACACCCGTGCGTTGCCACAGATGGCCAAGCCGGGCGATGACGATGTTCTGCCGGACATGGCGCAGGGCGAAACCCTGAAACTGAACAAGCTCGACCCAAGCCAGCACTTCACCAAGCCGCCTGCGCGTTACTCGGAAGCGAGCCTGGTCAAGGAGATGGAAAAGCGTGGCATCGGCCGTCCGTCGACCTACGCAGCGATCATCTCGACCATCCAGGACCGTGGCTACGTGGCGTTGCATAACCGCCGCTTCTACTCGGAAAAGATGGGCGACATCGTCACCGGACGTCTGTCCGAAAGCTTTTCCAACCTGATGGACTACGGCTTTACCGCCGGGATGGAAGAAAACCTCGACGACGTGGCTCAGGGTGAGCGCGACTGGAAAAACGTACTGGACGAGTTTTACGGCGATTTCCGTAAAAAGCTCGACGTGGCCGAGGCTGCCGATGGCGGCATGCGCGCCAACCAGCCGGTGATGACCGATATCCCGTGCAAGGTGTGCGGCCGTCCGATGCAGATCCGTACCGCCTCGACGGGCGTTTTCCTGGGGTGTTCCGGTTACAGCCTGCCGCCCAAGGAGCGCTGCAAGGCGACCGTCAATCTGACTCCCGGCGACGAAATTGCCGACGATGATGAGGGTGAGTCCGAGTCGCGGGTTCTGCGCGGCAAGCATCGCTGCCCGATTTGCAGTACTGCGATGGATGCCTACCTGCTGGATGAGAAGCACAAGCTGCATATCTGTGGCAACAACCCCGATTGCACCGGCTACGAGATCGAGGAAGGCACTTACCGCATCAAGGGCTACGAAGGTCCGAGCTTGGAGTGTGACAAGTGCGGCAGCGAGATGCAGCTCAAGACCGGCCGTTTCGGCAAGTTCTTCGGCTGCACCAACCCGGACTGCAAGAACACCCGCAAACTGCTGAAAAGCGGTGACGCGGCGCCGCCGAAGATGGACCCGGTGAAAATGCCGGAGCTCAAGTGCGACAAGGTTGACGATACCTACATCCTGCGTGATGGTGCTTCGGGTCTGTTCCTGGCCGCCAGCCAGTTCCCGAAGAATCGCGAAACCCGCGCACCGCTGGTCATCGAAATCGCCCCGCACAAGGACGAAATCGATCCCAAGTATCACTTCCTTTGCGAAGCGCCGAAGAAGGATCCGGACGGTCGTCCAGCAGTGATCCGCTACAGCCGCAAGACCAAAGAGCAATACGTCCAGACCGAAGTAGAGGGCAAGCCTACCGGCTGGCGTGCGTTCTACGACGGCAGCGCCTGGAAGGTTGAAGACAAGCGTTGATCGCAAGCGCCCGGCTCAAGAGAGTCGGGCGCTGTTTTCGATAGGCATCCGCCTGTTTCGCCGGACTGTCCAGTCCCCGCAGACTATGCTGTTCTCTATCCCATCGTTGTGGAGAGTGTCGCCATGGCTCATGAGCTCTATACCCGTACAAACCAGAAAATCTATTTCGCAGGGCTCTCCCTCGAAGCGTTGGGGAGGGCGGAGAAGGGGCAGGCGGTGAACTCTCCTGCGTTGTTGCAGGCAGAGCGCGAGTCCGCGCTGTTTCATCTGTATGGTGCGCTGCTGGGCCTGTGCCACGAGATCGCGGGCTACTACCGTCTGCCGCAAGCCGGTACGCGTCGTGCGGAAGAGTTGTTGACGCAGGAAGTGCTGAACGCCATCGCCATTCCCGAAATGGCCGAGCTGGTAGAGCTCGCCCAGAATCGCCAGACGTGGCTTGCGCAATTGCTGGCGGCCTATAACGCGTTGTATGAGCCACCGCGTGCACCGAAAAAGCTCAAGGGTGATGTTACGCAGCCGATGATACAGGCAGTGAACCTGGACGCCGAGCCGGAGTCTGAACTCTCACGTGAAGAGCTAGAAAATTGGCGTCAACAACTCAAAGGGTTGGCCATCCGTTTTCGTGAAGGCCTGAGCGAGTGCTGAAAACCAATGAAGTAAGGGCTGGCAGGCTGTTACAATGCCGGCTTATCGCGGAGTAACTGTACCAATGCCTACCTCTTTCCTGGAAATTGTCGAACTACCTGACGGACGTATCGAGCTGCGTCGTGCCGATGACGAGGGTTCCCTGGTAACGCTTGATTTCTCTGCGGATGCCAAAGCGTTCATGCAAGGTCAGCATGTCGAAGTCGCCAAAGCCATGTTGAGTGTGGGTGTGCAGATGGCTGGCCGCCTGGCTGAAGGCGAAATCGAAAAGGATGATGTGCCACACGTTCTGCACTGATCGACGACTGGGCTTCAGCCCAGCCGGATGTTCAGGCTCTGTGCTTCCCCGATTTTTGCTGCACTGATCAATTGCTGACGCGCTATGGCGCCCAGCGGGTTGATCCAGCTCACCACCGTATGACTACGGCCCAGTCGAAGTGCTTCGCGAGTCAGCTCCAGTACGCTTTGTGCGCCGCGTGGCTGCAGCAGCAGAATCCGCTCCCTGTTGAGTCCCGCATCGCGGAGCCATGTCTGCGTCAGGCTGGATGGCGGTGCGATCAGTGTCAGCCAGCGTGCATCCAGCTCCTCGCTCAGTTCCCTAAGGATGGGCGCAAGAAGATTGAGGCAGTTCCCGGCGGCGCCGCGCAATGACAGTTCACTGAAGGGCTCTGGCTCATCGCTCCACGGCGTTTCGACTGCATCTGTGAGCAGTGGGGCGATGGGCTGCGCCAGAAATGCCTCGAACAACGGCAATTGCGAATGCGGTGCTTGATGGAACTGCATAACGTCTCCTTAGCGGCGAATGACGCCGACGCTCAAACCTTCGATCACCAGTTCCTGATCCTTGAGATCGACCTCGATGGGTGCGAAATCAGGGTTCTCCGCCAGCAGCCAGACCTTGCTGCCTTCACGCTTGAAACGCTTGACGGTCACTTCATCGCCTATCCGGGCCACCACGATCTGGCCGTTGCGGGCCTCGCGTGTGGTGTGCACGGCGAGCAGATCGCCATCCAGAATGCCGACGTCCTTCATGCTCATGCCATGAACGCGCAACAGGTAGTTGGCGCTGGGGTGGAAGAAGGAAGGGTTGATGTTGCAGGACTCTTCGATGTGTTGCTGGGCCAGGATCGGTGCACCTGCTGCAACGCGGCCGATGACTGGCAGGCTGCTGTCATCCGGCCGCGCTTCGAAGCCGGGGATGCGAATGCCGCGTGAAGCGCCCGGAGTCATTTCGATGGCGCCTTTACGGGCCAGGGCCTTGAGGTGTTCTTCCGCCGCGTTGGGCGACTTGAAGCCCAGCTCCTGAGCGATTTCCGCACGTGTCGGCGGGAACCCGTTGTCTTCCAGGCAGCGTTTGATGAAACCCAGGATTTCAGCCTGGCGTGGCGTCAGTTTGATCATGAGGGGCGCTCTGGCTTTTTATACAGTGACTGGGATTATATACAGTGAAGGCGCGTTGGCAATCATCCATTTCATTTTCGTCGCCGGACGGTGGACAACCCAGACAGCGCCTCTCGTCAAAAACCTCGGCAATACTCGCGTTTTGTCATTTAACATCCATTAGCGTGACTGTTCGGCCACAAAATGAACGGCCTGGCTTGACAACCGAGGCGTTTGATACGTATGTTTCAAACGTTCGTTTGTTAGGCAGAGAGCCATGGCCCAGTCGGAAACCGTTGAACGCATTCTTGATGCTGCAGAGCAGTTGTTTGCAGAAAAAGGCTTTGCCGAAACGTCCTTGCGTCTTATCACCA
The DNA here is from genome assembly GCF_900103225.1 of Pseudomonas congelans. Classification (GTDB taxonomy): domain Bacteria; phylum Pseudomonadota; class Gammaproteobacteria; order Pseudomonadales; family Pseudomonadaceae; genus Aquipseudomonas; species Aquipseudomonas congelans. The sequence continues at coordinate 672,304 of NZ_FNJH01000003.1, forward strand.
GCAAGGCGTCGGTCAACCTGGCTGCGGTGAATTATCACTTCGGCTCGAAGAAGGCGTTGATTCAGGCCGTGTTCTCGCGTTTTCTGGGACCGTTCTGCATCAGCCTCGATCGCGAACTGGAGCGTCGCCAGGCAAAACCCGAACACAAGCCAAGCCTTGAGGAACTGCTGGAGATTCTCGTCGAGCAGGCACTTGTGGTGCAGCCGCGCAGCGGTAACGACCTGTCGATTTTCATGCGCTTGCTGGGGCTTGCCTTCAGTCAGAGCCAGGGCCACCTGCGCCGCTACCTCGAAGACATGTACGGCAAGGTGTTCCGTCGCTACATGACGCTGGTCAACGAAGCGGCCCCGCGCATTCCGCCCATCGAGCTGTTCTGGCGTGTGCACTTCATGCTCGGTGCTGCCGCGTTCAGCATGTCCGGGATCAAGGCCCTGCGCGCCATTGCCGAGACCGATTTCGGCGTCAATACCTCCATCGAGCAGGTCATGCGCCTGATGGTGCCGTTTCTGGCCGCTGGCATGCGCGCTGACACCGGCGTCAGCGACCCCGCGATGATCGCCGCCCAACTCAGGCCGCGGACCAAAAGCAGCACCAGCACACCTGCGGTCGCCAAGGCCTGAAGCCTCTGCCGTTAATCAGCCTGCTCTGAATCAGGCTGCACCGGCGTGTCGGATTGCGTCGGGCTTCAGGATCAAGCACCATGCCCGGATTGTGAACGAGCACTGGTGTGTAAGGGTTTTTCTATGAGTTCTGGCCTGCAAGGCTCCCTGATGGTCGATGTCGCCGGCACCTGGCTGACCAGCGAAGACCGTCAGTTTTTGCGTCAGCCCGAAGTGGGCGGTTTGATCATCTTTGCCCGAAACATCGAGCATCCCCGTCAGGTTCGTGAGTTGAGTGCGGCTATTCGTGCCGTGCGCCCGGACCTGCTGCTGGCCGTCGATCAGGAGGGCGGCAGGGTGCAGCGTCTGCGTGAGGGTTTCGTACGCTTGCCGCCGATGCGCTCGATCGCCGACAAGCCTGAAGCCGAGCTTCTCGCCGAACACTGTGGCTGGCTGATGGCGACCGAAGTGCTGGCGGTCGGGCTGGACCTGAGTTTTGCCCCGGTACTGGACCTCGACTACCAGCGCAGCGCTGTGGTCGGCACGCGTTCGTTCGAAGGCGATCCGCAGCGCGCGGCGTTGCTGGCAGGGGCGTTCATTCGTGGGATGAACGCTGCCGGCATGGCTGCCACCGGCAAGCATTTCCCTGGCCACGGCTGGGCTGAGGCCGACTCTCATGTGGCTATCCCGAATGACGAACGCAGCCTGGAAGAGATCCGCGCCAGTGATCTGGTGCCGTTTGCACGCCTGAGTCAACAGCTGGCCGCAGTGATGCCAGCTCATGTCATTTACCCGAAAGTCGATTCGCAGCCCGCCGGCTTTTCAAAGCGCTGGTTGCAGGACATTCTGCGCGACGAACTGCAATTTGACGGTGTTATTTTCAGTGACGACCTGTCGATGGCCGGCGCTCATGTCGTCGGCGATGCGGCCAGCCGTATCGAGGCGGCGCTGACAGCCGGATGCGATATGGGCCTGATGTGCAACGACCGGGCGGCCGCAGAGCTTGCGCTTGGCGCTGCGCAGCGCTTGAAGGTCAAGCCTTCGCCACGTATCGCGCGCATGCGCGGTCAGGCGTCTGCCAGTACCGACTATCGGCAACACCCGCGCTGGCAGGCCGCGCTCCAGGCTCTGCGTGCTGCTCAACTGATCGATTAAGGATGTGCGATGACTGTTTACGCGATTATTGGCGGTACTGGCCTGACCCAGCTCGAGGGCCTGAACATTCGGCAATCCCTGCCGATGAACACCCCTTATGGCGCACCTTCCGGGGAAATCCAGATCGGCGACTATGCCGGTCGCGAAGTGATGTTTCTGGCGCGCCACGGCCACCCGCACCGCTTGCCGCCGCATCAGGTCAACTACCGGGCCAATATCTGGGCACTGAAGCAGGCGGGTGCCGAAGCGATTCTTGCGGTCAACGCAGTCGGTGGCATTCATCCCGCCATGGGCACCGGGCATTTCTGTGTGCCGCATGATCTGGTCGACTACACCAGCGGTCGTCAGCACACGTTCTTCGCCGATGACCTGGAAGAGGTCACGCACATCGACTTCAGCTATCCGTACAGCGAACCGCTGCGTGCCCGGCTGATTGCGGCGTTGGTCGCCGAGGGATGCGCGTTCTCCGACCGTGGCGTCTATGCCTGTACTCAGGGACCGCGTCTGGAAACTGTTGCCGAAATCATCCGCCTCGAGCGTGATGGTTGCGACATTGTCGGCATGACCGGCATGCCCGAGGCCGCGCTGGCTCGAGAGCTGGAACTTGAATACGCCTGCCTGGCGCTGGTGGTCAACCCGGCAGCGGGCAAGTCGACGACCGTCATTACCATGGCGGAAATCGAACAGGCCCTGCGCGAGGGGATGGGCAAGGTGAAGGCCACGCTTGCCCGGGTTCTTTCGGCGTCCTGAGTTACAGCATGCGCTTGAGGGTGTTGTCCTTGCGCACAAGATGGTGCCAGAGCGCGGCGAGCACATGCAGGCCGATGACATAGTAGAAGATCGAGCCCAGCAACTTGTGCACGTCTTCGAACGTCTCGGCCAGGCGGTCCGAGGTGGCCAGCGGCCAGGGAATCTGCAGGTCGGTAAGAGGGATGGGCAGCGCGCCTTTTTCCACCATCACCGTCAACAGCCCCAGTAGAGGCTGGGCAAACAGGAACGCATACAGCGCGTAATGGGTGACGGTTGCGACGATGCGCAACGCCCCTTCAAGCGGCGGTGTAATGCCGGGCGGACGATGACGTCGACGCTCGGCGACACGGAAAAACGCCATGATCAGAATCAGAATGCCGACCCAGAAGTGGCTCTGCACAACCAGCAACCGATATTCCGAGCCCTTGCCGAACTGAGTGCGGCTCAGAATCAGGGTGTACGCCAGCACGATCAGAATGGCCATGAGCCAGTGCAGCCATCTGGCCCGGGCGGTGTAGCGTTGAGAAGTCGATGCATCCACGGTTGGATTCCTTGTCTCTTTTTTTGCAGGGCTGGTAGACAGCTTAGGCTGTCGATCAGGCGCCTGCGTTTCATGTTGGTCTGATTTTTTTCGCGTGCCTCTCCGGCCACTGAATATGGCAAATACATAGCACGTGAGATACGCGACGGAACCTGTGCCCACGGGTGGCTTCATATGCCGTGAATATTCACCCGGGAGCAAGTCTTGACCAGTGCCAATCCGCCTGTCGGCCCAGCAACACCAGTGTCCGCCAGTGTTTCATTGAATGTACTGACCATGAACATGCACATGGGCTTTGGCATTTTCAATCGCCGCTTCATTCTGCCGGAGCTGCGTGAAGCTGTGCGCACTGTATCGGCCGATATCGTGTTTCTTCAGGAAGTACACGGCGAACATCAGAGCCACGCGCGCAGGGTCAAGGACTGGCCGACGATTTCGCAGTACGAGTTTCTCGCCGACAGCATGTGGAGTGATTTTGCCTACGGCCGCAACGCGGTGTATCCGGATGGCGATCATGGCAACGCGTTGCTCTCCAAATACCCGATCATCCAGCATGAAAACCTCGACATTTCCATTCATGGCACCGAGCAGCGCGGCTTGTTGCACTGCATTCTCGAGGTGCCACACGCAGGTCGGGTGCATGCGGTCTGTGTGCATCTGGGATTGCGTGAAAGCCATCGGCGTCAGCAACTCAAACTGCTTAACGAGCTGATGGCGCGTATTCCCGAGGGCGAGCCGGTCATCGTTGCCGGTGACTTCAATGACTGGCGCCAGCGCGCCGATGAGTCGCTCCAGGGGAGCGGGCTGCACGAGGTTTTCGTAGAGCGCTTCGGGGCACCGGCGAAAAGCTTTCCGGCCCGTTGGCCATTGCTCCGCCTGGACCGGATCTATGTCCGCAATGCAACGTCGCATCGGCCGAAAGTACTGTCCAGCCGACCGTGGTCCCACCTTTCCGATCATGCACCGCTGGCGGTGGAGTTGACCTTATGAGCAATACGACAGGGCAGTGGCGTGACGGCAACTCGGTAGAGTTGCTGATCAATGGCGAGGATTTCTACGCCCGGGTATTCGAGTGCATACGTGCCGCGCGCAAGGAAGTGCTGATAGAGACCTTCATTATTTTTGAAGACCGGATCGGCGAGAGCCTGCAACAGGCGTTGCTCGAAGCCGCCGCAAATGGCGCGAAAGTCGTCGTCACGGTGGATGACTACGGCACCTCGGACCTGAGCTCGACGTTTGTCAAAACCATGATCGACGCCGGTATCCAGATTCAGCTGTTCGATCCGCGTCCCCGGTTCATGGGCATGCGCACCAACCTGTTCCGCCGCCTGCACCGCAAGGTGGTGGTGATTGACGGCGAGCTGGGCTTTATCGGTGGCATCAATTACAGCGTCGATCATATGACCGACACCGGTCTGACGGCCAAACAGGATTACGCCGTTCTGGTACGCGGGCCGATTGTTGGCGATATTCACCACAGCGCGATGAACATGCTCAGCAAGGTCGTTCGTGACAAGTTGCCGCCCATTGCACTCAAGCTGGACCGCGCCGGTGACGCCAGCATGCTGCTCGCCGAGCGCGATAATGACGAGCACAGCACTGATATCGAAGAGCAGTACCTTGAGGCGATTCGCGCTGCGAAGCAACGCATCACCCTGGCCAATGCGTATTTCTACCCCAGCTACCGCTTTCTGCGTGAGCTGCGTAATGCCTCACGGCGGGGCGTCAAGGTCACCCTGATCCTGCAAGGCCAGCCCGACATGCCGTTCGTGCGGGTCTGCTCACGACTGACTTACACCTACCTGCTGCGCGACGGCGTGGTCATTCATGAATACAAGCAACGTGCATTGCACGGCAAGGTCGCGCTGATCGACCAGGACTGGTCCACCGTGGGCTCCAGCAATCTAGACCCGCTGAGCCTCGCACTGAACCTGGAAGCCAACCTGTTCATTCGTGATCGCGCGCTCAATGAGCATCTGCAAAGTCATCTGATGGAGCTTGCCGCTGCGCACAGCAAGCAGATGAGCCTCAAGGGTGCGGCGCGTGGCCAGTGGTGGCGTGCGCCAATGATCGTATTGAGTTTCTTCTTCCTGCGCCGTTTCCCGGCCATTGCCGGTTTGTTCCCGGTTCACGGTGTGCGCCTCAAGCCCCTGCGCGCCGGTGACGTAGTGCCCGAAGCGAAAGTGATCGAACAGCAGCAGAATAACCATCCGATGGACCAGGAGAAAACCCTATGACCCAAGCCATGCATGCAGCGCCGCAAAGTGCGCAGGGAACCAGGTGGAAATGGGCAAAGCGGGTATTCAACCTGTTTTTCTTCATCGCCGTACCGGTTCTGTTGTTTCTGCTGGTCAAGAACCTTGACTGGCAAGAGGTGAAACAGGCGTTGGCGTCCTACAAGGCCAGCACCCTGGCCATCGCTGCGGTGGTGGCCTTTGCGAGCTATGCGACCTACTGCTGCTTTGACGTGTTGGCGCGTTATTACACCCGGCACAAATTGTCGATCAAGCAGATCGTGCCGGTGACATTCGTCTGCTACGCGTTCAACCTCAATCTCAGTTCCTGGGTCGGCGGCATTGCCCTGCGTTACCGCTTGTATTCGCGACTGGGGCTCGATGTTTCGACCATCACGCGGATACTCAGCCTCAGCCTGATTACCAACTGGCTGGGTTACATGCTGCTGGCCGGTTTTGTGTTTTCGATGCGCTTTCTGGAGTTGCCCAAGGAGTGGTCGATCGGCACCACGACCCTGCAACTGATCGGCTTTGGACTGTTGGCAGTGTGTTTTGCCTACCTGCTGGCCTGCCGGTTTTCCAAAAAACGCTCATGGACCATTCGTGATCAGGAATTCAATCTGCCGACGCTGAAGCAGGCCCTGATGCAGGCCAGTCTGGGGGCACTGAACTGGTCGTTGATGGCTGCGGTGATTTATACCCTGCTGCCGGACAAGGCGTTCTATCCGGCGATTCTCGGCGTACTGCTGATCAGCAGCATTGCCGGTGTGATCACTCACATTCCAGCGGGCCTCGGCGTGCTTGAGACAGTGTTCATCACCTTGCTGGCGCACCAGTTCTCCAAGGGCAGCCTGCTCGCAGCACTGATCGGCTACCGCGCGATCTACTTCCTGCTGCCGCTGCTGCTGGCACTGGTGGTGTATCTGGTGCTGGAAAAACGCGCGAAGAAAATGGGCGAGAAAAACCAGCAGCGGATGGGCGAGGAGGCCAAGTCCTGAGGGCTCAGCCCTCAGTCGTCGAATCCGACCTGCTCGTGAATTTCGTCAACCTTGAGTTCCAGGCGATACGCCACCGCAATGAATAGCGCCTGGCACAGGCATAGCGTGGCGCTCAGCGAGCGGAAGGCGAACGAGCTGCCCTCGTTGACCAGCAACACCGAGTCGGCGCGCTTGGCCAGCGGCGACAGGTTGCTGTCGGTGATGATCAGCGTCTTGGCCTGATGGTGCTGGGCGATGCGCAGACAGTGTTGGGTCTCCTTGCCATAGGGCGTGAAGCTGATGGCAATCACCAGGTCATTGGCGCGCACACTGCGCATTTGCTCGCGATAGCTGCCCCCCAGGCCGGATATCAGATGAATGCGCTTGTTGGTGTGTTGCAGGTTGTAGACCAGATAATCAGCCACCGCGAACGAACGGCGCACGCCCACGACATAGATGTTGTCGGCGTTGACCACCAGGTCCACGGCTTTTTCGAATTCATCGTCATCCAGCTCGACACTCAGGCGTTCCAGGCCGGAGAGTGTGGCGCTGACGCATTCGCGTGCCAGATCGCCTGCGTTGGCCTTCTGTGACTTGTTGGCGATCAGGCTGCGGATACGCTGCTGGTAATTCTGTACCGGCGTGGTCTTGTGCGTATAAGCCTCGCGAAACAACGCCTGCATCTCGCTGAAGCCGCTGAACCCGAAACGCTGGGAAAATCGCACGATGGCCGAGGGGTGGACTTCACACTCGCGGGCGATGTCACTGATCCGGTCAACCATGATGCGGTCGCTCTGCTGGCTCATATAGCTGGCAATCCGCTTGAGCTGACGCGGCAGTCCTTCGTATTCATCAGTGATCAGCCGCAACAAGCCTTCGGCACTGTTCGGCGGCATGTCGACGCTCGTCCCGGGCAGAGTGGGCTGATCGGCGCTGGTCATATTCAAATCCTTTCTGCTTGTTCTTTTTCAGGGCAATGGCGTGCAGAGCACGACCCTTGTGGGCCTGACGGTGGAGGCTGCCTTGGGGCAGGAACGACGACTATATCCTACCCGCCTGCGCAGTGTGCCAGCACTTGAGTGGCGGTATGGAAAAAATATTCCACTAAAAATAATTATAGAAAAAATATTGATTGATGTGTCTTGACGTTTTACGCTGCATTCACAAAGCAGCGTGTACACATGATGCAAGCGCTGCAGGCTGATAAAAATAACAGGAGCCACCATGGGCCAGACACGCTTTGCCACTGGGCGTCAGTTAGATCTGATTTGCCTCGGACGCCTGGGCGTCGACCTTTATGCGCAACAAGTGGGGGCGCGGCTGGAAGACGTTTCCAGTTTCGCCAAATACCTGGGCGGCTCGTCGGCCAATATTGCCTTTGGCACGGCCAGGCTCGGGCTCAGGTCGGCCATGCTGAGCAGGGTCGGCGACGACCACATGGGTCGATTTCTGGTCGAATCCCTGGCCCGCGAGGGCTGTGATGTCAGCGCCATCAAGCGTGACCCCGAGCGTCTGACGGCGATGGTGCTGTTGGGGTTGAAGGACCGCGAAACCTTCCCGCTGGTGTTCTACCGGGAAAACTGCGCTGACATGGCCCTGCGCGCCGAGGACATCGACGAGCAGCAGATTGCCTCGAGCAAGGCGCTGCTGATCACCGGCACGCATTTCTCCACTGATCAGGTGTTCAAGGCCAGCAGTCAGGCGCTCGACTATGCCGAGAAGCACGACGTCAAACGCGTACTGGATATCGACTACCGCCCTGTGCTCTGGGGGCTGGCAGGCAAGGCCGATGGCGAGACCCGGTTCGTTGCCGATCAGAAGGTCAGCCAGCATGTGCAGCGCATCCTGCCGCGCTTCGACCTGATCGTCGGCACTGAAGAAGAATTCCAGATTGCCGGCGGTTCCACCGATTTGCTCGTTGCCCTGCGCAAGGTGCGTGAACTGACGGCCGCGACACTGGTGGTCAAGCTCGGCCCGCAAGGCTGCACGGTGATTCACGGGGCCATTCCTGCGCGGCTGGAAGAGGGCGCCATCTACCCAGGCGTGCAGGTCGAAGTGCTCAACGTGCTTGGTGCGGGCGATGCGTTCATGTCCGGTTTTCTCAGCGGCTGGCTCAAAGAGGCCAGCGACGAGCGCTGCTGCCAGCTTGCCAATGCCTGTGGCGGGCTGGTGGTGTCGCGTCATGCCTGTGCGCCCGCGATGCCGACCCCAGCCGAACTCGATTACCTGTTTAACAGCCCGGAACCCATCACCCGCCCTGATCAGGATGTCGACCTGCAACGGCTGCATCAGGTCAGCGTGCCGCGCAAGCAGTGGCGGCAGTTGTTCATCTTCGCCTTCGATCATCGCGGCCAATTGGTCGAACTGGCGCAACAGGCCGGGCGTGATCTGGGCAGCATCAGCCAGCTCAAGCAGCTGTTCGTGCAGGCGGTCGAGCGGGTCGAAGCCGACCTGTGCAAGCGCGGTATCGAAGCCGATGTCGGTCTGCTTGCCGACCAGCGCTTCGGTCAGGACTCACTCAACGCCGCCACCGGTCGCGGCTGGTGGGTGGCGCGTCCGGTGGAAGTGCAGGGCTCAAGGCCGCTGGCATTCGAGCACGGTCGCTCCATCGGCAGCAATCTGCTCGCCTGGCCGCAGGAGCAGATCATCAAGTGCCTGGTGCAATATCACCCCGATGACGAGCCGATGCTGCGCCTGGAGCAGGAAGCGCAGATCAAGGCGCTCTATGACGCTTCGAAAGTCAGCGGCCATGAGTTGCTGCTGGAAATCATTCCGCCCAAGGATCATCCGTCGCCGCATCCGGACGTGATGCTTCGCTCGCTGAAGCGTTTGTACAACCTTGGCATCTACCCGGCGTGGTGGAAGATCGAGGCGCAGAGCGCACAGGTCTGGCAGCAACTTGACGAACTGATCCAGCAACGCGATCCGTATTGCCGCGGCGTGGTACTGCTCGGGCTCAATGCGCCTGTCGAAGACCTTGCCGCCGGCTTTGCCGAAGCACGCCACAGCCGCGTCTGCCAGGGCTTTGCCGTCGGCCGGACAATATTCCGTGAGCCAAGCCGGGCCTGGATGGCCGGAGAAATAGACGATGCAACGTTGATCAGTCGGGTGCAGAGCACCTTCAACTGGTTGATCGAATCCTGGCGCGAAAGCCGCGCCTGATTGGTTCCGGATTTCGACGTCACGACAACAACGTCGCGATAACAACAAAAAAGGTGCAGCCATGCCCGTTTCGACTTCCATACCCAGGATCCGCATCGGCATCAATCCGATCTCCTGGAGCAACGATGATTTGCCGGCCCTTGGCGGAGAAACTCCGTTGATCACGGCGCTGAGCGAAGGCAAAGCCATTGGCTACGAGGGCTTCGAGCTCAACGGCAAGTTTCCGAAAGATGCCAAGGGCGTCGGCGATGTACTACGGCCCCATGATCTGGCGCTGGTTTCCGGCTGGTATTCCAGCCGCCTGGCGCGGCGTTCGGTGGCCGAGGAAATCGAAGCCATCGATGCACATGTGCAACTGCTCGCCGAAAATGGCGCTTCGGTGCTGGTGTATGGCGAAGTCGCCGACTCGATTCAGGGGCAGCGTATTCCGCTGGTCGAACGACCGCGTTTTCACACCGATGCCGCCTGGCATGAATACGCCGAAAAACTCACCGAGCTGGCGCGTTTCACCCTGTCCCGAGGCGTGCGTCTGGCGTATCACCACCACATGGGCGCCTACGTCGAGTCGCCGCAGGACATCGACCGGCTGATGGCGCTGACCGGCGAGGAGGTCGGGCTGCTGTTCGATTCCGGGCATTGCTACATGGGCGGTGGCGACCCTCTTCAGGTGTTGAGCAAGCACATCCGGCGTATCTGTCATGTGCATTTCAAGGACGTGCGCAAGCCGGTGGTGCAACTGGCGCGTAACAATCTGTGGAGCTTTCCGGACTGCATCATCAACGGCACCTTCACGGTGCCGGGCGATGGCGACATCGATTTCTCGGCGCTGCTCAAGGTGTTGCTGCAGGCCGATTACAGCGGCTGGCTGGTGGTCGAGGCCGAACAGGACCCTGCCGTGGCGCCGAGTTATGTGTACGCCAAAAAAGGCTATGACACGTTGCGCCAACTGCTGGCCGATGCACGATAAAGAGGACTGAAACATGAACCTGCTGACCAAGAGCAAATCCAGCGGCCGCGACGTCGTGGCGCTGGCCCCCGGCTCGCTGGAATACGTGAACTTTGCCGCCTACCGCCTGGAGGCCGGAGAAACCCTGCCGCTGAGCGCAGAAGAAAACGAGCTGTGCGTGGTGCTGCTGACCGGACATGCCAGCGTCACAGGCGAAGCGCCGGGGCAGGGCGCTTTCAGCTGGGAAAACATCGGCGACCGGCAATCGGTGTTCGAAGAAAAATCGCCGTTTGCGGTCTACCTGCCGCCGCATAGCCAGGCGCAGTTTGTCGCGCGTGGCGCGGTGCAGCTTGCCGTATGCACGGCACCGGGCGATGCCGGCAAACATTTTCCGGCACGCTTGATCATGCCGGGCAGCATGAAGCGCAGCGTACGCGGCAAGGGCGCCAATACCCGTTATGTGTGCGACATATTGCCGGACAGTGAAGCGGCTCATTCGCTGCTGGTGGTCGAGGTACGTACACCTTCCGGGCATTCCTCCAGTTACCCGCCGCACAAGCACGACCGGGACAACCTGCCGCACGAGAGCTTCCTCGAAGAAACCTACTACCACCAGGTCAACCCGCCGCAGGGCTTCGTTTTCCAGCGGGTTTACACCGACGACCGCAGCATCGATCAGGCCATGGCCGTGGAAAACAATGACCTGGTGACCGTGCCCAAGGGCTATCACCCGGTCTCAGTACCCTATGGCTACGAATCCTGGTACCTGAACGTAATGGCCGGCCCGACGCGCGCCTGGCAGTTCCACAACGATCCGCAGCACAGCTGGCTGCTGGATCTCTGATTTCCCATTTTTGTTCTGGAGGCATGAGATGAACGAGTCACCGGTGATCGGCCACTACATCAACGGACACCTGAACAATGGCGAGGGTGAGCGTTACAGCGATGTCTTCAACCCCGCAATCGGCACGGTCCAGGCGCGTGTTGCGCTGGCCAGCGTGAAGACCGTGGATGAAGCGGTTGCGGCGGCCAAGGCGGCGTTTCCGGCCTGGGCCGAGCAGTCCTCGTTGCGCCGGGCGCGGGTGATGTTCAAGTTCAAGGAGCTGCTGGACAAGCATCACGACGAGCTGGCGCAGATTATCTGCCGCGAGCACGGCAAGGTGTTGTCCGACGCGCGCGGTGAGGTGGTGCGCGGGATCGAGATCGTCGAATTTGCCTGCGGTGCTCCCAGCCTGTTGAAGAGCGATTTCAGCGACAACATCGGCGGCGGTATCGATAACTGGAACCTGCGTCAGCCGTTGGGCGTCTGCGCCGGGGTCACGCCGTTCAACTTTCCGGTCATGGTGCCATTGTGGATGATTCCCATGGCGCTGGTGACCGGCAACTGTTTCATCCTCAAGCCTTCCGAGCGCGACCCGTCGGCCAGCCTGCTGATGGCGCGCCTGCTCAAGGAAGCCGGTCTGCCCGATGGCGTCTTCAATGTGGTGCAGGGCGACAAGGTGGCGGTCGATGCGCTGCTGCAGCACCCTGACATCGAAGCCATTTCCTTTGTCGGCTCGACCCCGATTGCCGAATATATTCATCAGCAAGGCACTGCCCACGGCAAGCGCGTGCAGGCGCTGGGCGGGGCCAAGAACCATATGATCGTGATGCCCGACGCTGATCTGGATCAGGCCGCCGACGCCTTGATCGGGGCGGCTTATGGCTCGGCTGGGGAGCGCTGCATGGCGATCTCGATTGCCGTGGTGGTCGGCGATGTCGGCCAGCGCCTCATCGACAAGCTGTTGCCGCGTATCGACCAGCTCAAGGTTGGCAACGGCATGCAGGCCGATTCTGACATGGGGCCGCTGGTCACCGCAGTGCACAAGGCCAAGGTCGAGGGTTTCATCGATCAGGGCGTCAAAGAGGGCGCCAGGCTGCTCGTCGATGGGCGCCACTTCAAGGTGCCGGGTGCCGAGCAGGGCTTTTTCGTTGGCGCGACGCTGTTCGACCACGTCACGCCGCAGATGCAGATCTACAAGGAGGAAATCTTCGGCCCGGTGCTGGGCATCGTGCACGTCGCGGATTTTGCCAGCGCCGTTGCGCTGATCAACGCACACGAGTTCGGCAATGGCGTGTCGTGCTTCACCAGCGATGGCGGCGTGGCGCGCGCATTCGCTCGCAGCATCAAGGTCGGCATGGTCGGCATCAACGTACCGATCCCGGTACCCATGGCCTGGCATTCGTTTGGTGGCTGGAAGCGTTCGCTGTTCGGCGATCACCACGCCTACGGCGAAGAAGGCCTGCGCTTTTACAGCCGCTACAAAAGCGTCATGCAGCGCTGGCCGGACAGCATCGCCAAAGGCCCCGAGTTCAGTATGCCGACTGCCAAATAGTCTTCATCAATGGAATGTTGCGGAGAACAAAAACAATGAACCACCCTCTGCGTTTCGCCCTTAATCGAATGGTCGCGCCACGCCTGTCTCTGGAAAGTTTCGTCGACCTGGCGGTTGAGTTGGGTGCCGATGCCATCGAGATTCGCAACGACCTCAAGGGCATCGAGATCGAAGACGGCACTGCCCCCGAGGTCGTCCGTGATCTTTGTGCTGCCAAGGGGGTAGAGGTGTTGTCCATCAACGCCCTGTACCCGTTCGATGTCTGGAACCAGGAGCGCGCTGCCCAAGCGACCAAGCTGGCGCAGTACGCCCGCGACTGCGGTGCCCGCGGTCTGGTGCTGTGCCCGCTCAATGACCGTGCCGATCCGCGCAACGGCGCGCAGCGTGCTGCGGGGTTACGCACCGTATTGACGGCCTTGGCCCCGATTCTTCGCGAGCACGGAATTCTCGGCTTCGTCGAACCGCTCGGCTTTGAGGAGTGCTCGCTGCGGCTCAAGCGTCAAGCGGTGGATGCGATCAAGGCTGTCGGCGGTCTGGATGTTTACCGACTGGTTCACGATACCTTTCACCACCATCTGGCCGGCGAGGTCGAGCTGTTCCCGGAGCTGACCGGGTTGGTACATATCTCCGGTGTCGAGGATGCGCAGACACCGCTCAACAGCATTCGCGATGGTCATCGCGTGCTGGTCGGCGAAGGCGACATTCTGGGTAATGCGTCGCAGATCGAGCGCTTGCTGGACAGCGGCTATGAGGGGCATCTGTCGTTCGAACCGTTTGCTGAAAGCGTTCACGTGCTGGATGACATTCCTCAAGCAATAGCGGCAAGCATGACGCATTTGTCACGAGCCGTTTCGCAGCGTCACTGACTTCAGCCGTCAGGCCGGCTTAAACCCTGGCCACCTCAAACAAGAACAAGGTGCGAACATGAGTACAACCCGACTGACCATGGCCCAGGCCCTGGTGAAGTTTCTCGATAACCAGTACGTCGAAGTCGACGGCGTACAGAGCAAATTCGTCGCCGGCATTTTCACCATTTTCGGGCATGGCAACGTGCTGGGGCTTGGGCAGGCACTGGAGCAGGACAGCGGCGACCTGGTGGTCCATCAGGGCCGTAACGAGCAGGGCATGTGCCACGCCGCCATCGGTTTTGCCAAGCAGCACCTGCGTCGCAAGATATACGCGTGCAGTTCATCGGTCGGCCCTGGCGCAGCGAACATGGTCACCGCTGCGGCAACGGCCTCAGCCAACCGCATCCCGTTGCTGCTGTTGCCGGGCGATGTCTACGCCAGCCGCCAGCCCGATCCGGTGCTGCAGCAGATCGAGCAGTTTCACGACCTGAGTATCAGCACCAACGACGCGTTCAAGGCGGTGAGCAAATACTGGGACCGTATCAACCGCCCCGAGCAGTTGATGAGCGCTGCGCTCAATGCCATGCGCGTACTGACCGACCCGGCCGACACGGGCGCCGTTACCCTTGCGCTGCCTCAGGATGTGCAGGCCGAAGCCTACGACTACCCGGACAGCTTCCTGCAAAAACGTGTGCACCGTATTGACCGGCGTCCGCCAAGCAAGGCCATGCTTGACGACGCATTGAGGCTATTGGCCGACAAGCGCAAGCCATTGTTGATCTGCGGCGGCGGGGTGCGTTACTCCGGTGCGGCCGATGACTTGCAAGCTTTTGCCGAGCGCTTCGATATCCCGTTCGCCGAAACCCAGGCCGGCAAGAGTGCGATCGTTTCGGCGCACCGGCTGAACATGGGCGGCATCGGCGAAACCGGCACGCTGGCGGCCAATCGGCTGGCCAAAGAGGCCGACCTGATCATCGGCGTCGGCACCCGTTACAGCGATTTCACCACCGCGTCGAAATGGCTGTTCCAGAATTCGGATGTACAGTTTCTCAACCTCAATGTCGGTGCCTTCGATGTGCAGAAACTGGACGGCGTGCAGGTCCTGGCCGATGCGCAGACGGCATTGCAGGCGCTGACCGAAAGCCTGCAAGCCAGCGGTTATCGTGCGGCCTGGGGCGATGCGCCGCAGTCGGCACGTGCCGAGCTGGACGCCGAGGTGGATCGCCTGTACGCGGTCGAGTATCAGCGTGAGGATTTTGTCCCGGAAATCAACGATCACCTGGACCCGGCCGTGCTGCGCGATTTCATCGAGCTGACCGGTTCGTGTCTGACTCAGAGTGGTGTATTGGGCATCCTCAACCAGAGCCTGCCTGCCGATGCGGTGATCGTTGCAGCAGCGGGCAGTTTGCCGGGTGACCTGCAGCGTGCCTGGCGCAGCACTGGTGTGGACACCTATCACGTCGAGTACGGTTATTCGTGCATGGGCTATGAAGTCAACGCGGCACTGGGCGTGAAACTCGCAGCGCCGCATCGCGAGGTCTTTGCGCTGGTCGGCGATGGCTCTTACATGATGCTCCATTCGGAACTGGCCACCTCGATCCAGGAACGGCGCAAGATCAACGTGGTGTTGCTGGACAACATGACTTTTGGCTGCATCAACAATCTGCAGATGGAGCACGGCATGAACAGCTTCGGCACCGAGTTCCGTTTCCGCAATCCGGAAACCGGCAAGCTCGACGGTGACTTTGTGCCAGTGGATTTCGCCATGAGTGCTGCCGCCTATGGCTGCAAGACCTACAAGGTGAGTACCGCCGAACAACTTCGCCAGGCGCTCGCCGATGCGCAACGTCAGACGGTGTCGACGCTGATCGACATCAAGGTCCTGCCCAAGACGATGATCCACAAATACCTGTCTTGGTGGCGTGTCGGGGTTGCCGAAGTGTCGACCACCGGCACTACCGCCCAGGTGTATGAAAAGCTCAACCGCGAGCTGGTCAAGGCTCGTCAGTACTGATCACTTTTATCGTTCAGCGCTCGTGACCCGTTCACGGGTACATCCAATAACAAAAAAGGAACATGAAAATGGCATTGAAACTCGGCGTGATCGGTACAGGCGCAATCGGTCAGGATCATATCCGGCGTTGCAGCAAGACGCTGGTCGGCAGTCAGGTGGTGGCCGTCACCGACATCAATCTCGAACAGGCAGCGAAAGTGGTTCGCGATCTGGACCTCGGCGCCGAAGTGTATGCCGACGGGCACGCATTGATCGCCGCTCCGGATGTCGAGGCGGTACTGGTCTGCTCCTGGGGGCCCAGTCACGAAGAATATGTGCTGGCGGCCATCGCTGCGGGCAAGCCGGTATTCTGCGAAAAGCCGCTGGCAGTCACTGCCGAAGGCTGCCGGCACATTGTCGAAGCCGAGATCGCCAGTGGCAGGCGTCTGGTACAGGTAGGGTTCATGCGTCCTTATGACCAGGGCTATCGCGCGCTCAAGGCAGTGATCGACAGCGGCCAGATTGGCGAGCCGCTGATGCTCCACTGCGCGCACCGCAACCCGCGTGTAGGCGAGAATTACAAGACCGACATGGCCATCACCGATACTCTCATTCACGAACTCAACGTGCTGCGCTGGCTGCTTGACGATGACTATGTGTCGGTGCAGGTGGTATTCCCGCGCAAGACCAGCAAGGCCCTGGCGCACATGAAGGACCCGCAGATCGTGATGCTGGAAACGGCCAGAGGCACACGCATCGACGTCGAAGTATTCGTCAATTGCCAATATGGCTACGACATCCAGTGTGAAGTCGTCGGCGAGACTGGCATTGCCAGACTGCCGGAGCCCTCTCAGGTCCAGTTGCGCAGTGAAGCGAAGCTGTCCAACGCGATTCTGATGGACTGGAAAGACCGCTTTATTGCTGCTTACGACGTCGAGTTGCAGGACTTCATCGACGGCGTCAAAGCGGGGACCCTCTACGGCCCTTCGGCCTGGGACGGCTATGCCGCCGCCGTGGCCGCCGATGCCTGCGTGTTGGCGCAGAACACGGGTGCAGTCGTGCCGATCACCCTCGCCATGCGTCCGGTGTTCTATAGCTGACCATCTTGCGGTTAACCAGGACATCTCTTGAAAGGAATAAAAGGGAGGCATCATGCGTATTGCACTAGACCCTTACATGTATCGCCATCTGTCCCTGGGGGCGATGGTCGATAAAACCGCGCAGCTGGGTTATGAGTACATCGAGCTGTCGCCGCGTGAAGATTTCATGCCGTTTTACAAATACCCTCGGGTAGATCGGGCGCGGATCAGGGAGTTTCGCAAGGCCCTGAGCGATGCCGGGGTGAAACTCTCCTCGCTGCTGCCGTTGTACCACTGGGCTGCGCCAGATGAAGACCTGCGTATTGCAGCGGTTCGCAACTGGAAACGTGCCATTCAGGTCGCCGTTGAAATGGACTGCGACCTGATAAATACCGAGTTCAGCGGGCAATCCGACCATGCGCTGGTCTGTGAAAACCAGTTCATGAAATCCATGGATGAATTGATGCCGCATTTCGAGCGCGAAGGTATAAAGCTCGATATTCAGGCGCACCCCTACGATTTCTGCGAACGCAACAACGAGTCGGTGGATATCATTCGCGGGCTCGATCGGGACTGGATCAACTACCTGTACGCGGCACCACACACTTTCTTCTACGACGATGGCGTTGGCGATATCGCTTCGATGCTGCGCTATGCCGGCGACAAGCTCACGCATCTGATCATTGCCGACACCTATAATCACCGTGCTTCTTCCAACCTTCGCTACATCGTCAACCCGCCCGGCGTGACGGCGACTGTGCATCAGCACCTGGACATCGGCCAGGGCGAGGTGAACTGGGAGGCGTTCTTCTCGACGTTGCGGGACATCAAGTTCGACGGTATTGCCACAGTGGCGGTATTTGCCTGGGAGGAACGCGCAGATGAATCGAGCCGATTCATGCTGGAGCGGGTCAAAAGCGAGCTGCTCCGTTGAAACGGCGGCATCAACCACACAACCGACGGCTGCGGCCATGAGGTTCATGGACTACAGGAGACATGCATGCGAGCAGGGCTGGTTGGCTATGGCAAAGGCGGGCGTTACTTTCATGCGACGCTGATTTCAAGTTTGCCGGGTGCTACGTTTGTGGGCGTGGTCACACGCTCTGCAGAGCGCAAACAGGAAGTTGCCAAAGACCATCCCGGCGTGGCGACCTTCGACACGCTGGCCGACCTAGTCGCTGCCGGGGTTGATGTGGTGGTGATTTCCACACCGCTGGCCTCGCGGCGAGCACTGATCCTCGAAGCGATAGAACTGGGTGTCGGGGTGGTCAGCGACAAGCCCTTCGCCAGTGATGCAGCGCAGGCACGCGAGCTGGTGGGCGCAGCCGAGCGCCGTGGCGTGCTGCTCAGCGTTTATCAGAACCGCCGCTGGGATTCGGACTTCCTCACTGTGCGCAAGTTACTCGACAGTGGCGCGCTGGGCGCGGTCAGCCGATTCGAGTCCAGCATCGAGCGTTATTCGCCACGTTCTGTCGGCAAGGCCAGCGGCGGCGGCGTGCTGCGTGACCTGGGCAGTCATCTGGTGGATCAGGCGCTGGTGCTGTTCGGTCCGGTCGAACGGGTGTACGCCGAACTGCAATTCGCTACGCCTCAGGACGAACTGGACCACACGTTCTTCGTGTCCCTGAGCCATGCCGGTGGCGTGACCTCGCACCTGTCCGGCAGTTGCCTGCAAAACAGTGCCAAGCCGCGCTTCAGGGTCAGTGGAACGAAGGGTTGTTACAGCGTCGACGGGCTGGACGGCCAGGAAGAGGCCGCCTTTGCCGGGCTGACACCAAAATCCGAGGGTGAGCGCTGGGGTGTCGAGGAGCATCGTCGCTGGGGCTGGTTCGAGCAGGGCGAGCATCGCGAGCGTGTGCCGTCGGAGCGCGGTTGCTGGCTCGAGTTCTACCGCCAGTTGCAAAGCGCCGTTGACGAGCAGGGCTGTAATCCGGTCAACCCACAGGATGCGATAGCCTCGGCGCAGGTCATGGATGCCGCGCGCCTGAGCGCTAAAGAAGGAAGGGTTGTAGTGCTGTAGTCATCGTGCGCTGCAGCACACCTGTCAGTCCGTCATCGAAGAGAGCCTGACGCTTGCCATGCGTCGGGCTCTGTCGTTTCTGCAACCGAATAAAATGAAATGGAATAAAATTCTAAAACCAGTTGAATTGGAAAATATTTTCCAATAGAGTCGTTTTCAGGTTACCGACTATCGAATCACTCGCGCTTTGAAGGTTTTTCAGATCACGAGAAGCAAGCCCGACAAAAACAAAAGATAGGTACTGTCGATGAAAACCCCTACCTCTGGCGTCACCGCCAAGCGTTCTGCCACCTCGTCATTCTGGATCCGGACCATGGAGCGATTTCTCACCGTCGTCGCCCGGGGCCTGTGTGTGCGCCATAAGGATGCGCAACTGTTCTGCATCCCCGGTGCCACCGGGATCCGCCTGTCACGCTGATTCGCTGCATCCGTACAACAACAATAATTTGGAGACAGATCCTCATGAAGACCAAGATTGCTTTGACCTCATTGGCGATGGCGCTGATGCTGGGCAGCGGTGCAGCTTTGGCCGATCTCAAGATCGGTGTGGCCATGTCGCAGTTCGACGACACCTGGCTGACCTACCTGCGTGACGACATGAATGCCAAGGCCAAAGTCATGTCCACGACCGAGAAAGTGGACCTGCAGTTCGTCGATGCCCGCGCGGACGTCAACAAGCAGCTCGATCAGGTCAAGGACCTGATCAACAAGAAAGTCGACGCCCTGATCGTCAATCCGGTCGACACCGCTGCGACTGCGCGGATCACCAAGGAAGCGGTCGCTGCCGGTATCCCGCTGGTTTACGTCAACCGTCGCCCGGACGATCCGAAACTGCCTGCAGGCGTTGCCACCGTGACGTCGGATGACATGGAGGCCGGTCGACTTCAGGCGCAATACATCGCTGACAAGATGGACCACAAGGGCAGCGTCATGATTCTGCTGGGTGATCTGGCCAACAACTCCACGCAAAACCGCACCAAGGGCATCAAGGAGGTATTGGCCAAGTACCCGGACATCAAGATAGACCAGGAACAGACCGGTACCTGGCTGCGCCAGAAGGGCATGGACCTGACCAACGACTGGCTCACCCAAGGGCGCAAATTCAACGCTGTGCTGGCCAACAACGATGAAATGGCCATTGGCGCGGCGATGGCGCTGAAGCAGGCCGGCGTCGGCAAGGGCAGCGTTTTTGTCGCCGGTGTCGACGGTACGCCTGACGGGCTCAACGCCGTGACCAAAGGTGATCTGGCCGTATCGGTCTATCAGGACGCGAAAGGACAGGCCGACGGGGCGATCGATGCCGCGGTGAAACTGGCCAGGAAGGAAAAGGTCGAGCCCCAGGCGATCATCATTCCTTATCGTCTGATCACCCCTGAAAACGTCGCCACCTTCAAATAACAACGATCGCCAGACCCGGGAGGGCACGCCAATGTCCTCCCGCAGTCTGCCGCTTGAGGAGTTGTGATCATGTTCGGTTCTGCTACTGCCAATCCGCCCGCGCAACGCGATCTGCCGTCCGGCGACGGGGGTGGCGGGGCGCCTGACGCCCAGGCCCCGTATCTGCTGGAAATCAGCCATGTCAGCAAGGGCTTCCCTGGCGTCATTGCGCTCAACGATGTGCAACTGCGCGTTCGCCCTGGCAGCGTGCTGGCGCTGATGGGCGAGAATGGAGCCGGAAAATCCACCCTGATGAAAATCATTGCGGGCATCTATCAGCCGGATTCGGGGGAGATCCGCCTGCGTGGCAAACCGGTCCGCTTCGATACGCCTCTTTCCGCGTTGCAGGCAGGCATCGCCATGATCCATCAGGAACTGAACCTGATGCCGTTCATGAGCATTGCCGAGAACATCTGGATCGGCCGCGAGCAGCTCAACGGCCTGCACATGGTCGATCATCGCGAGATGCACCGCTGCACTGCCGAGCTGCTGGAGCGTCTGCGCATCAAGCTCGATCCCGAGGAACTGGTCGGTACGCTGAGCATTGCCGAGCGGCAAATGGTGGAAATCGCCAAGGCTGTGTCATACGACTCGGACGTGCTGATCATGGACGAGCCGACCTCGGCGATCACCGAAACCGAAGTCGCTCACCTGTTTTCGATCATCAGCGACCTGCGTGCCCAGGGCAAAGGCATCATTTACATCACCCACAAGATGAACGAAGTCTTCGAAATCGCCGACGAAGTGGCGGTGTTCCGCGACGGCGCCTACATCGGCCTGCAGCGCGCCGAAAGCATGGACGGCGACAGCCTGATCACCATGATGGTGGGCCGTGAACTGACCCAGCTGTTTCCCGAGCGGGAAAAGCCGGCAGGCGACGTGCTGCTGTCCGTCAACCAACTGAGCCTGAACGGCATTTTCAAGGATGTGAGCTTCGACCTGCGTGCCGGGGAGGTGCTTGGCATTGCCGGGCTGATGGGTTCTGGGCGCACCAATGTGGCCGAGACGCTGTTCGGCATAACCCCCAGCGACAGCGGCGAGGTGCGCTTCGATGGCAAGACGGTGCACATCGGCGATCCTCATCAGGCCATCGAACTGGGTTTTGCGCTGCTCACGGAGGACCGCAAACTGACCGGCCTGTTTCCATGCCTGTCAGTGATGGAAAACATGGAGATGGCGGTGCTGGCCAACTACGCCGGTAACGGTTTCGTGCAACAGAAGGCCTTGCGCGCACTGTGCGAAGACATGTGCAAAAAGCTTCGGGTCAAGACGCCGTCGCTGGAGCAGTGCATCGACACATTATCCGGAGGTAACCAGCAGAAGGCGCTGCTGGCGCGCTGGCTGATGACCAACCCCCGGGTGCTGATTCTGGATGAGCCCACACGCGGTATCGACGTGGGTGCCAAGGTGGAAATCTACCGCCTGATCTCCCTGCTGGCCAGTGAGGGCATGGCCGTCATCATGATTTCCTCGGAGTTGCCGGAGATTCTCGGCATGAGTGATCGGGTCATGGTCATGCACGAGGGTGAAATGATGGGCATCCTTGATCGCGGTGAAGCGACCCAGGAAAAAGTCATGCATCTGGCCTCCGGCCACAAGGTTCATTGAGTTCGTACTGCAGGGCTCGGTAGAAGAAGAACAAGAGGATAACGAACATGAGCGACGCGATTTTGCAAAATAAACCGGCCATGACGCCGACCAGAAGCAAACGGCGGCTGCCTACCGAACTGAGTATTTTTCTGGTGCTGATCGGCATCGGGCTGATCTTTGAACTGTTCGGCTGGATCGTCCGCGATCAGAGCTTCCTGCTCAATTCCCAGCGTCTGGTACTGATGATCCTGCAGGTGTCGATCATCGGCTTGCTGGCTATCGGCGTGACCCAGGTGATCATCACCACCGGCATCGATCTCTCGTCCGGCTCGGTGCTTGCGCTTTCAGCGATGATTGCCGCGAGCCTGGCGCAAACCTCCGACTTCTCCCGGGCGGTGTTCCCTTCGCTGACCGACCTGCCGGTGTGGATTCCGGTCGTCGTCGGTCTCGGGGTCGGGCTGCTGGCGGGCGCCATCAACGGCAGCATCATTGCCATAACCGGCATTCCGCCGTTCATTGCCACGCTGGGCATGATGGTCTCTGCGCGCGGTCTGGCACGCTTCTACACCGAAGGTCAGCCGGTGAGCATGCTCTCCGACTCGTACACGGCCATCGGCCAGGGCGCGATGCCGGTGATCATCTTTCTGGTGGTGGCGGTCATCTTTCACATTGCCCTGCGTTATACCAAGTACGGCAAGTACACCTACGCCATTGGCGGCAACATGCAGGCGGCACGTACTTCGGGGATCAACGTCAAGCGCCACCTGGTCATTGTCTACAGCATCGCCGGGCTGCTGGCCGGGCTGGCGGGGGTGGTTGCCTCGGCGCGAGCGGCAACCGGGCAGGCCGGGATGGGCATGTCCTATGAACTGGATGCCATCGCCGCCGCGGTCATTGGTGGCACCAGTCTTTCCGGTGGGGTGGGACGGATCACCGGTACGGTGATCGGTGCGCTTATCCTCGGCGTGATGGCCAGCGGCTTTACTTTTGTCGGGGTGGACGCCTATGTTCAGGACATTATCAAAGGCCTGATCATTGTCGTGGCCGTGGTAATCGATCAATATCGCAACAAGCGCAAAACCAAGCGCTGATTTAATCACCTGCATCAAAGGGCCTTTTAAGGCCCTTTTGTGCGTTGGAAGTTGCAGGAACCGATTCGCTGTCAGTGGGTCAGAGCCTCATCAAGCAACATGCTGGTCAGATGTTTCGCCCGCATTTCAAGGGTTTTACGGCATTTGCTGTACAAAAACCCTTCAATTGTGTTGCCGAGCCCGCTAGCCGGCCTTAGACTGCCGCCCCTCGTAAATTGAGTGCCAGGTGGCGCTTGGAGATTATTGGTTTGCACGGCAACGTCAGGCCGCTCCTCAATGCACGTTTTTTTATAGAGAAATAAATGACAAAGGAAAAGTTGCTGGCCATGCCGGCCGATGACTACATGAACGCCGAGCAGCACGCTTTCTTCGTCGAGCTGTTGCAGGGCATGAAGGTCGAGATCCATGAGCGTATCGAGCAGAGCCGCATTGCGATCGAGAGCCTGGACACGCCTGCCGACCCTGCCGACGCCGCTTCGGTCGAAGAAGAGCGTCACTGGCTGGTCAACGTGATCGATCGCGACCAGCGCATGCTGCCCCAGTTGGAAATGGCCCTTTCGCGTATTGCCGATGACACCTTCGGCTGGTGCGACGACAGCGGCGAGCCAATTGGCCTCAAGCGCCTGCTGATCAGCCCGACCACCAAGTATTGCATCGAAGCGCAAGAGCGCCACGAGCAGATCGACAAACACCAGCGCCAGGCCTGATACGCAGGCAGCCGCGACTGAGTGACCAGACCGGGAGGCAAGCCATTGCCTCCCGGTTTTGTTGTGCCCGGAATTTGTCGAAAACGCCTTGATCGCCTTCGTTGGGCCGCTACGACCAACAGCGCATGGCACAAGGCCGTTATCTGGCGTTTAATAGCACCATAACGACAATTACAGAAGGGGTGACGCAGCATGGCCGAGAACCTATCCATGGCAGCCGGATTACCGCTGGCCGATACGCCCGACGCTGCATCGAAGTGGTGGGTGCCGGCGGTGCAAAGCGTTGTTCTGTGCCTGCTGTTCGCCGCTATGAGTGTTGCTGGCCTGTCGTTGTATGTCGTCGTTCCTCTGGCGTTGCTGGCGGTCTGGTTGCCACGCCTGGTGCGCAGCAGGCAACCGCTGCCACGGAGTGCGGTGGGCAACAGTGATATCGCCTTGTTGACCCGTGACCTGTCGCGCACCACCAGCCACAACGCCCTGTCTGCGGCCCAGGTGGCGTTTTCCGTTGGCCAGCTGGCTGGCAAGGTGCAATCGCAACTGGGTGCTGCCGAACAGATCGTCAGCAGTGCCGAGCAGATGATCGCCACCGAGCAGCAGACCGCCCAGTTGAGTCAGCAGGCATTGGTTGCCGCCAGCGAAGCGCGGCAGCGTAGCGAGTCGGGCAGCAGCGTGCTGAATGAGTCCATCGAACGCATGCACCGCTTGAGCAAACGTGCTGTCGGCAGCCGTGAGCTGATCGAGGCGCTGAGCCAGCGCAGTGAGGAAATCCAGCGTGTGACGCTGGTCATTCAGTCGATTGCCAGCCAGACCAACCTGCTGGCGCTCAATGCCGCCATCGAAGCTGCACGGGCTGGTGAGCACGGACGCGGTTTCGCAGTGGTAGCCGACGAAGTCCGCGGGCTCGCTGGCCGTACTGCCAGCGCTACCGGGGAGGTCGGGCAGATGGTCGCGGATATCCAGCAGCGCACCGCGCAGGTCGTGGAGCAGATTCGCGAGCTGTCGTCCGATCTGGATGTGGGGGTCGAGCAGGTCGAGCTGACCGGCGAGCACCTGGGCAATATCGCCCGGCTTGCGGTTGAGCTGGAAAGCCAGGTCGGCGAAATCGCTCAGGGCGCGAGTAGCAATCAGAATCAGTTGGCGAGCTTGTTCGATGCCGTCGAGCATATGCGCAGTGATCTTGCCGTCAGCGATGAGCAGACCCTGCACCTGGCCAAAGCCTCAGTGCAGATGGAGGGGCAGGCCGAGACCATCAGCCAGCGCCTGGCGCAGGTCGGTCTGGATGAATACCACCAGCGCATTTATGACCTGGCTCGCGAGGGTGCGCGAATGATCACCAAAAAGTTCGAGGCCGATATCGAGCAGGGGCGGGTCAGCCTGGAGGACCTGTTCGATCGCAATTACAAACCCGTCGCCAATACTTCACCGACCCGCTTTACGACGCGGTTCGACCGTTACACCGATCAGGTGTTGCCAGCACTGCAGGAACCGCTGCTGTCACGTCATGAAGGTCTGGTATTTGCCATCGCCTGTACCCAGCAGGGTTATGTGCCGACGCACAACAACGCCTTCAGCCAGCCTTTGACGGGCGATGCGACGGTGGATAATGCGCGCAATCGGAGCAAGCGCAAGTTCGATGACCGTACCGGCATTCGTTGTGGCAGCCACCAACAGCCGGTCCTGCTGCAAACCTACACGCGAGACACCGGCGAACTGATGCACGATCTGTCTGTGCCGATCATGGTCAACGGGCGGCACTGGGGTGGGCTGCGCCTCGGCTACAAACCGCAAGGCCGTTGATACGTGTAAACAGGCCAGTCACAGACGGGCCTGTTAGTGGGATGGTTAAATGGAAGTAAGATCGAGCAGAGAGGATTATCTGTGCGCGTGTAGGTTATTTGTTAGCAAACAATAAAGTTATTGCGATACAGGTTGTAGGAGCTGTCTGAAAACGCATTTCCCGCCTTGACTGCTCACTGTCTTTAAGCAAGCTGTTTAAATCAACGTTATTTACGTTTTGATTTAAGTGCGGCCTTTTTATGGCTTGCCTCTAAGGATGGAAAAGTTATGAGCGAGAAATGGAGTTTCCAGCAGTCAGCAGCAGTGTCAGAGGTTGCAACGCGACGCGTCACGGCGCGCGTAGGGATTTTCTTCGACGGCACGGGAAATAATCGCGTTAACAGTCAGATCGGTGCCGACTGCCAGGCATTGATCGAGATCAATGAGGGTAAGCACATTAAAGAGTGTGCAGGGCGTCATGTTCAACCGGGCAGTAGTTACAGTAATGAGCCGAGTAATATAGCCAGGCTGGTCGATATGTATCGTCTGCAAGCTGTGGCCGAAAATGACGGTGAAGGGCTGAGGGTGTATTACCCGATCTATGTCAGCGGGGCCGGCACTACTTCCGGAGGGCGTGATTCTATATGCCCTGGGCAAAGTTTCGGTCGTGGTGCCACCGGCGTGATTTCCAAGGTGGAAAATGCATTCAGAAAGCTGGAATCGGTATTGAAGGCGTTCCCCCGCGACAACCCCGATTGTGTGCTGGATGCGCTGGAACTGGACGTGTTCGGCTTCAGTCGAGGTGCAGCGTCTGCCAGGCATCTGATCAATGAAATTCTCAAGCAGCGCTCCGGCATGCTCGAGCCCATACTCGGAAGCCGCAAGGTCAGGTTGAGCGAACGTTTCAGCTGGGTTAATGACAGCGTACGGCTCAAGGTTATCGGCCTGTTCGACACCGTTGCCGCCATAGGCAGCTTCAAGGACATGGGCAATACCCGGGATGCGAGCAACAGAAGGGTCAATCTGTATCTGCCACCCGGGTGCGCGCAACAGGTTTTACACCTGGTGGCACGCGATGAGATAAGGCGCAATTTTGCGCTGAACAGTGTTCTGCCAGTGTGGCCCAGGGAAATCATTCTGCCGGGTGCGCATTCCGATATCGGTGGGGGTTACCCTCCGCAGATGGAAGAAAGCGTACTGCTCACGCGCCCCCGCAGCAGTGTGGTCAGCCGTGGCAGCCCGTGCGAGGAGGCGCCGAGCTGGAAGGAGGCACAGGCTGACTTGACCCGAATGAACCGCGATCGCTGGATCGACCCGCTCGATAGTCAGGCCTGGCTGAGGGTTCAGGCTTGCGAGAGCAAGTGTTATCCGTGCAGAAAAAGCTTGAATGGCATGAGTACAGTTGTTGCCGCAGTGGGCATGGGCCGCCAGGTATTTGGCCACCTGTCGAGGGTATCGTTGCTGGTGATGCACACACTGGCGTGTGACGAGGGCGTGCCTTTCAATCCGGTGCCACTGACCCCCGAATTCCAGCTGCCTCCCGAGCTCGAGAACATCTCTAGCCGGTTGATCGACTATGCGCGAGGCGGGCCTTACCTGCTGGACAGTCATGAAGAGGCATTACTGCGCTGGCGCTATATCCATCAGTCTGCGCACTGGAATGCAGTGGTCGGCAGAGCGGGGACTTTTGGCGACGCCGTTTTCGTCCACGCACCACAACCAGGCGGCCGGATATTGCATCCCAATATCGGCCAGCCCGGTTATCCGCAATAGTCATCAACGCCCGAGTAGTTCACTCGGGCTTTTTGTGAAGACGCACGTTCAGTTCGTCGACCACCATCGCCCATTCGGCGTCTTCGTGCAGCTGTTCCTTGAGAAAGTCAGCCTGACGCGGCGTCCAGAACTCTGCATCAATCAGTTTGACGTCATCGGGCAGAGGATGGCTGGCGATAAACTTTTCGATGCTCTCATCATCGAAATCCAGCGCCAATTGGGCGAACAGGTCGTTGATGGTAGTTGTGGTCTGTTCCATGTCATCTCCTCACCGGGGGATATCCCCGTATTCATCAGTTCTTATGGGAGTGGTGGGCACAAGCAAGAGTTCGATGCATTTGGCCGTGTAGAAAAGATGGCTTTTTCTGCAGCGGATATAAATGATATGTTTCCGCTTTCGCAGGATGCACCCACCGCAGGCTGGAACCCGTCCAGTCTTTGCGCCGTGCCCGGGTTGAGCGCAATTTTCAGAGCACCAGCGCTTGCGCGACACTGCTGTGTACAAAAGGTATATATCCCGTAGCGGCCATGAGCCGGTAGAATCCGCCACCCGTCTGCACAAGGTTTGTGGCGGCGCTGTCTGCGCCTCTGCGTGCAGCATGCCGAAAAATTTCCGGCCACATGAAGCGGTCTATGGATGAATCACTTTCTCGACTGCCCTGACATCAGGCAGCCTCATTTCATGTTTGAGGGTTTGTACTTTGGCTGTAAGTAATCTGGATACCCATGCCTTGTTCGTGCTCGGCGATCTCCGCGCACAATTGGTCAAGCAGTTCCAATCCCGTTTTGTCTACATCACCGAGCAATCAGCCGAAGGCATCTATATCGCTGAAATCGATACCGAAACCGCACTGGTAGTCGACGACAAGCCGCGTCTTGAACTCAAGGTGGGCGATCATTTCCGCGCTTCTGTTCTGCCCAGCCGCGAGGGCGGCAAGCTTGAATTGAAATTCCGTGAAATCAAGACCACCGTCTACGGGCTGGGCGAATATGCCTTCGTCGATATCCCCGAAGGTCACGGTATCGTGTTCAAGGAAGGTCAGACCGTCTTCATGGTCTTCGCTGCGCAAGAGCAACTGCAGATCGGCATGAGCAAACTTCTGAAAGGCGCAGTCGGCAAGGCCGCCAAATGGCGCAAGGGCGAGCTGACGTTCAAGGCCAGCGAGTAACACTGGCCAGGCATCGACTCAGCCGCCTGCCGATTCTCCGTTGCCGGTACCGCTGCTGACTTCCGCGGGCACGTCATCACCGGCCATGCGCTTGCGGAACAGCGCCGTGCGCGCCAGCAACAGGGTCGTCACCGGTACCGTGATCGCCAGCAATACCGGGATCAGCCAGGCGTGGATCACCGGTTCCGACTTCAGCGCCGAGAAATAGATGATCGACGCCAGCGCAACGCACCAGGCGCCCAGCGTCGACGCCAGGGCAGGCGGGTGCATGCGCTGGAAAAAGTCCTTGAGGCGCAGCAGCCCGAGCGCGCCGGTCAAGGCGAACAGGCTGCTGGCGATCAGCAGCCCGGCGGTCAGTATTTCCACCCAGAAAGGTACTGTATTCGGCAGTCCGGTCATTCGATCACTTCTCCGCGCAGCAGGAACTTGGCCAGAGCGAACGAGCCGACGAAGCCGAACAGGGCAATCAGCATGGCCGCTTCGAAATACGTGTCACTGGCGTAGCGAATGCCAAGCACCAGCATCATCAGCATGGCAATGATGTACAGATAGTCCAGCGCCAGCACCCGGTCCTGGGCTGAAGGCCCCTTGAGCAGGCGCAGCAGGGTGATCACCATCGCCAGGGCGAAGATCAGCAGGCTGATCAGGATGGCGTTGTCGAGCAATGCACTCATTGAAAGATCTCCATCAACGGTCGCTCATAGGTGGTTTTGAAGTGCTCGATGAACTGTGCCTCGTCCTCCAGATCGAAGACATGCATCAGCAACACGCTGCGATCCAGTGCCAGCTCCGACCATACCGTTCCGGGTATTACCGTGGTGACCATCGCCAGCGCGGCGAGGCCGTGGGCGTCGTGCAGCTCCAGTGGAATGCGCACGAAGGCCGAACGTGGCGGGCGTTTTTCAAGCCGCCAGACGCTCAGGCCCACCTGCACGTTGGAGACCACCACATCGATTCCCACCAACCATAGAAATTTCAGGATCGTGCCGGGTTTGCGAATACGTACCGGCAGCGGGCGCAACGGAGCCATCAACAACGGCGCGAGAAAACCCAGTACCGCGCCCAGCAGCAGGTGACCGGGGCTGATCGACAGGTTCAATACCAGCCACAGCAGCCAGAGTGCCAGCGACAGGAGCGGGGCGGGAAACAGGCGCTTCATGGCCGTTCCTCCTGGTCTACTTCCTGACTGGTGGGGCCGGGTATCGGGCGTGTGGCGAGCACTGACTGCACATACTGTTTGGGCTCATGCAGCGCTGCAGCGGTGTCCTGGGTGTAGCGCAACAACGGCTCGGCCTTGAAGGTCAGCGCGATGCACAGACCCAGAAGAATGATGATCGGCAGGCATTCGTTGCGTCGCAGCATCGGCGAAGGACGCTCGTGTGGTGTCCAGAAACGTTGCGTACCGAGCCTTGAAAAAGCGATCAGTGATGCCAGCCCGGAAAAGATCAGCAGACCGATCAGCATCCATGCCTGAGTGGAAAGCGCCTCATCTTTAGCGACGTCCAGACCCAGCGGGTTCATCAGGGCGCTGATCAATGTGAGCTTGCCGATGAATCCCGAGAGCGGTGGCATGCCGATGATCAGCAAGGCGCAGGCAATGAAGCTCAGGCCCAGAAAAGCCATGGTCATGGGAATGACCTGACCGACCACCACCTTCTGTTCGTCGTCCAGGTTGGCGCCGGGCGGCGGATGCAAAGACTCCAGGGTACGAGGCAGTTGATCCACGTCGTATTCCAGGGGGATCTCGTTGGCCGAGCGGGAGCGTTCGATCAGTTCGCCCAGCAGGAACATAGCGCTCAATGCCAGCGTCGAACTGACCATATAAAACAGCGCGCCCGAGGTCAGGCTCGGCTGGGCGAAACCGACGGCGGACAGCAGAATGCCTGCGGACACCAGTATGCTCAGGCTGGCGAGGCGTTCCAGGCGCTGGGCGGCGATGATCGCTATGGCCGCGGTGAAAATCGTCGCCATGCCGCCGTAGATCAGCCAGTCGCCGCCGAAGAAGGCCGATGCACCGGCCTGACCGGAAAACAGCAGTGTCCACAGACGCAACAGGGTGTAGACCCCCACCTTGGTCATGATCGCAAACATCGCTGCCACCGGCGCACTCGCTGCCGAGTAGGCGGGGACCAGCCAGAAGTTCAGCGGCCACATGCCAGCCTTGGCCAGAAAGGCCGTGGCCAGAATCGCAGCCCCGGCATGCAGCAAGCCCAGATCGGACTCCGCCACCTGCGGGATCTTGATTGCCAGGTCGGCGAAGTTCAGCGTGCCGGTCACCCCGTAAATCAACGCGGCACCAATCAGAAACAGCGACGAAGCCAGCAGGTTGATCGAAATGTAATGCAGGCCCGTGGACACTCGTGCCCGGCCGGAGCCGTGCAACATCAGGCCGTAGGACGCCGCGAGCAGCACTTCGAAGAACACGAACAGGTTGAACAGGTCAGCAGTCAGGAACGCGCCATACAGCCCCATGAGCTGGATCTGAAACAGCGCGTGGAAGCTGGCCCCGGCCCTGTCCCAGCGAGCCAGGGCGAACAGCAGGGCGCAGACACCGACAATTCCGGTCAGTACCAGCATCATCGCCGACAGGTGGTCCACCACCAGCACGATGCCGAACGGTACGCCCCAGTTGCCCGGAAGATAGACACCGATCGAGCCGCTGCTACCACTGTGTTGTACCCAGAGAAACAGCACCACGGAAATGCCCAGCCCGAGGATGCTGGAAAACAGATTGATACGCCCCTTGAGCGGCCGATGCTTTTCGCCCAGCCAGAGCATCAGCCCCGCAGTCAGCAGCGGCAGCAGGATGGGCGCGATGATCAGTTGGTTCATCCAGCTCATGCCTTGGGCTCCCGGCCATCTACATGGTCGGTGCCGGTCAGGCCTCTGGAGGCGAGCAATACCACCAGAAACAGCGCAGTCATGGCGAAGCTGATGACAATCGCGGTCAGCACCAGTGCCTGTGGCAACGGGTCAGTGTAATTGAGCAGGTCCTGGGGAATGCCGTCCTTGATGATCGGCTCCCTGCCGATGAACAGGCTGCCCATGCTGAAGATGAACAGGTTGACCCCGTATGACAGCAGGCACAGCCCCATGACCACCTGAAAGGTACGTGGCCTCAGTATCAGCCAGACGCCCGAGGCGGCCAGCACGCCGATGGCGATTGCAATGACTTCTTCCATCAGAGGATTCCTTGCGGGTTGGCGACAGGCTTGGGCAACTGCGTCGGCCGATGGCTGCGCACCGACTGGTGAGCCAGTGCGGTGAGGATCAACAGCGTCGACCCGACCACCACGGCGTAGACGCCGACATCGAAGAACAGCGCGCTGGCGATGTGGATATCACCCAGGATCGGCAAATCGACATGGGCGGTGTGGGTGGTCATGAACGGATAACCCAGCACCATCGAGCCCGCGCCGGTCAGAACCGCGCACAACAGGCCTGTGCCCATCCAGCGTAGCGGACGCAGGCTCATTTGCGCCTCGACCCACTGGGTGCCTGCCACCATGTATTGCAGGATGAACGCCACCGACATCACCAGGCCAGCAACAAACCCGCCGCCGGGCTGGTTGTGGCCGCGAACGAACAGGTACATCGAGATGATGAAGGCGATCGGCAGCAGCAATCGAACCAACGCTGCCGGGACCATCATGAAACCGAGTGCGGTATCGCTGGCGCTGCGCGGGTTGACCAGATCCGTCACCACATCACGGGCCAGCAGGCGCTGCTGTGCTGGCAGCAGGATGCTTTCCTTCGGTGGACGGAAGCGTCGCAACAGGGCGAACACGGTCATGGCAACCGCTGCCAGCACAGTGATCTCGCCAAACGTATCGAAGCCGCGGAAATCCACCAGCATCACGTTGACCACGTTGGTGCCGCCGCCCTGGGGCAGTGCGCGACTCAGGTAGAAGGACGAGATGGCGTTGGGCGTCTGGCGGGTCAGCATGGCGTAGGAGAGTATCGCCATGCCCAGACCCACGAGCACCGCCAGGCCGAAGTCGCGTATGCGCCGGGTGCGGGCACGCAAGCGTGCACTGAGCGGAGCGACGTCTTCATTGCGTCGCGGCAGCCAGCGCAGGCCGAGCAGGATCAGCACGGTGGTCACTACTTCCACGACCAGTTGCGTCAGCGCCAGATCGGGGGCCGAGAACCAGACGAAGGTGATGCAGGTCATCAGCCCGCAGACGCTGACCATGACCAGTGCTGCCAGACGGTGATATTTACCTTGCCATGCCGCGCCTATGGCGCAGGCAATCGCGATGAGCCATAACGTGACAAACACCCCGGAGCCCGGAATCTTCGGCCGGTCGCCCCAGGTCAGGCCGCTGAAATACATCGGAATGAAGCCGCCCAATACGGCCGCGAGCACCAGTAAAAACAGTTGTGGCTGCAGGCGGCGAGTGCTGACCTTGCGTTCAAAACGGCGCGCCCAGTGCATCATCACCACCTGGCTGCGCTCGAAAAAGCGCTTGCCATTGAGGCGTCCCACCAGTGGCGGGGCGGTGATGCGCTCGTGCTTGAGCGGCTTGCGCAGCAACAGATACAGGATGATACCGCCCGCCATCGCCACCAGGCTCATGACCATCGGCAGGTTCCAGCCGTGCCAGATCGCCAGGCTGTATTCGGGCAGTGTTCCGCCGACCACCGGACGCGCAGCGGCGGCGAGCAACGGGGCGACCGATTGCGCCGGGAAAATCCCCACCACCAGACACGTCAGGACCAGCAGTTCCACCGGCGCACGCATCCAGCGCGGCGGTTCGTGCGGCAAGTGCGGAAGATCCTTGGCCGCCGGACCAAAAAACACATCGACCGTGAAGCGCAGTGAATAGGCAACGCTGAAGATCCCGGCGATGGTCGCGATCACCGGCAAGGCAATCTCGACCCAGGCTGTGGCGGAAATGAACACGGTTTCGGCGAAGAACATTTCCTTGGACAGGAAGCCGTTGAGCAGCGGTACGCCCGCCATCGACGCGCTGGCGACCATCGCCAGTGTCGCGGTGTAGGGCAGCAGCCTTACCAAGCCACTGAGACGCCGGATGTCGCGGGTCCCGCTCTCATGGTCGATGATGCCGGCGGCCATGAACAGCGACGCCTTGAAGGTGGCGTGGTTGAGAATGTGGAACACCGCAGCCACTGCAGCCAGCGGGCTGTTGAGACCGAGCAGCAGGGTGATCAGGCCCAGGTGGCTGATGGTCGAATAGGCCAGCAGGCCCTTGAGATCATTCTGGAAGATGGCCGCGTAAGCGCCGAGAATCAGCGTGCAGGCACCCGCGCCACTGACGATCCAGAACCATTGCTCGGTGCCGGAGAGCGCCGGCCACATGCGCGCCATGAGAAACACCCCGGCCTTGACCATGGTCGCCGAGTGCAGATACGCCGACACCGGTGTGGGGGCCGCCATAGCGTGCGGCAACCAGAAATGGAACGGGAACTGGGCGCTCTTGGTCAGTGCGCCGATCAGAATCAGGGTCAGTAACACCGGATACAGGGCATGCGCGCGAATCGCGTCGCCGGAGGCCAGTACACGATCCAGGTCATAACTGCCGGCCACATGGCCGAGGATCATCATGCCTGCCAGCAGCGCCAGACCGCCCGCGCCGGTGACCATCAGCGCCATGTAAGCGCCACGCCGTGCATCGGCCCGATGGTGCCAGTAGCCGATCAGCAGGAACGAGAACAGGCTGGTCAGTTCCCAGAAAAACACGATCTGAATCAGGTTGCCGGACATCACCAGTCCGAGCATGGCGCCCATGAATGCCAGGAAAAACGCAAAGAAGCGCGGCACCGGATCGTCCGGCGACATGTAGTAGCGTGCGTACAGCGAGACCAGCGCACCGATGCCCAGCACCAGCATGGAGAACAGCCAGGCGAAGCCGTCGATGCGCAGAACGAAATTCATGCCCAGGCTAGGCAGCCAGAAATACTCTTCGCGAATCACGCCGCCGTCGGCGATCTGCGGGAACCACAAGGCCATCTGCACAGCGCCGATGAGGGCGATCAGACCGGCCAGAAACGATTCTGCGTTACGCGCGTTGTGCGGCAAAAAGGCCGCTAGACAGCTGCCGATGAAAGGCAGAAGCAGTAGAACTATCAGGGACATAGGCTTCTAATCTGCAGGGGAATGTCAAGCATCATACGTGCCAGACACCCCGATACCAAAGGGACGGTTTCCGAAATTTCCTACAAAAAGTGTCTGATTTTTTAATTCAGTAAATAATTGCTTCCGGATACAGCGACAGGTCGTTGAAATAGTTTTGAAGAAACGAGGTGTTTCACGGCCTGCGATACCCACTGTTCATTCAGCTTTGCGCATGCCTTGTTGTTCTTCCTCTTCGTCGACAATGTTCTGTTCATCAGGCGCAGAACGCCGCTTCATTTCGCTGACGATCACCCCGGCCACAATCAATGCCGCGCCCAGCAGGGCGATACCCGGCAAACGTTCACCGGCGAGTCTTCCGACAATCCCGGCCCAGACCGGTTCACCCGCATAAATAACGGTGGCGCGGGTAGGCGAAACACTTTTCTGCGCCCAGTTCATGGCGATCTGGATCACCGCACTCATGGCCCCAAGTCCCACAGCACTGAGCACCAGCAGCCAGGAAAAATCCGGCAAGTGTTCCTGGGTGGGAACGATCATCAGAAATGCCAGCGCCGAGGCGGTCGCCAGTTGCACCACCGTGACTCGCCGCACATCGACCTCACCGGCATAGGCACTGATCATGATGATCTCGGCGGCGATGGCCACCGCGCTGATCAGCGTCACGATTTCGCCGGAACTGAGTTGCAGGGATGCGCCTTGCGGCCCGGCTACCAGCATCAGCCCGGTGAAGGCGAGGACGATGCCCAGTGTCGGCATCAACCCTGGCCGCCTGCCGAGTACCAGCCATTGCAACAACGGCACGCAGGGCACGTAGAGCGCCGTGATGAACGCGGACTGGCTGCTGGGAATGGTCTGCAGTCCGATGGTCTGCAGACCGTAACCGAGCATGATTGCGATGCCGATGAAGGCGCCGGCCTTGAGCTCGAGAATGGTAAGACCGCGCAGCACCTTCATTGAAAACAACGCTACGATAAGCGCTGCGGCGGCGAAGCGCAGGCCGACGAAGAACATCGGCCCGCTGACGGTCATCGCGTGCTGGACCAGCAGAAAGGTGCCTCCCCAGAGCATGGTGATCAGAATCAGTACGGCTTCTGCCTTGCTGATGCGGGGTATGCGGCTGATAGACTTCATGTCAGCTCCGGATTCCTGTTAATTGCCATGCGCGCGATGAGAGGCTGAACACTCTGACAGTGTTCCTGGGCTGGGCAGTATAATGCGCAACGGTTTGATGTGAGCACCAGCATGCACAAAGAAAATTCTCAGCGCCCTCCGGTGCTGCAGCACGTCAGCCAGAACGTGCGGCGTCTGCGCAACAGTGCGGACCTCAGTCAGACGGCTCTGGCGGAAAAGTCGGGGGTCAGCCGACGCATGCTGGTCGCTATCGAGGCCGGCGAGAAAAACGTCAGTCTGGCGACCCTTGATCGTGTGGCCGAAGCCCTGCAAGTGGCGTTCAGCGACCTGATCCAGGCACCTGAAAATCGTGATTACAGCCGTATCAACGAGCTGGCATGGGCAGGTACGATCGCGGGCAGCAAGGCGGTTTTGCTGGCCAGGGCTGTTGCCCGGCGCGAGGTGGAGTTGTGGGAGTTCTGTCTGCAGCCTGGGGACGCCTATATCTCGGAAGCCGATCCCGATGGCTGGAGTGAACAGGTCTACGTCGTCGAAGGGCATCTGACGTTGCGCTTGTCCGAACCTGCAGCCATTCAGCAGGTGGCTGCGGGCGAGTTCTTCATGTTCCCCAGCAATCAGCCGCACCGCTATTGCAACGACGCCGATGTGCCCCTGCGATTTGTGCGCAATGTCGTGCTCTGACCTTCCGATTCTTTATCGCAACCCGACCGAGGCGCTGTTCGATGACCGAAGATTCCAACCAGACGGCTGACATTCTGATCATCGGCGGCGGTCTGAGCGGCACCATGCTGGCGGCGCAACTGCTGCGCAGGCCGGGCCAGCGCCGAATCCTGATTATCGAAACCCGCAGCGAACTCGGCCGGGGCGAGGCCTACAGTGCGACGGAGCCGGGCCACACGCTCAATGGCAACGCTGCACGGATGAGCGTCGATCCGGATAA
Organism: Pseudomonas congelans; assembly: GCF_900103225.1. Classification (GTDB taxonomy): domain Bacteria; phylum Pseudomonadota; class Gammaproteobacteria; order Pseudomonadales; family Pseudomonadaceae; genus Aquipseudomonas; species Aquipseudomonas congelans. The sequence goes on from NZ_FNJH01000003.1 coordinate 708,697, forward strand.
CCCGGATGACCTCACTCAGTGGCTGAGCGACTATCTGGCCGCCGGGGGCTGGCCTGAAGCTGCCGGGCAGAGGGTGCCGGTCGCCGAACTGTTTCCGCCGCGTGGTGTGTTCGGGCTTTATGTTCAGCAGCGATTGCGTGAAGCCCGAAGTGCTGGTGAAGCTTTTGGCTCGACCGCCGTGCATGTGCCTGGCGAGGCGGTTGACCTTCAGGTCCATGAAGGTGGCGTCAGTGTCTCGCTGGCTGACGGTCGTATGCTGCGCGGCAGCCGCGCCGTGCTGGCGACCGGCATGTACGCGGCTTCACGTACTCCGCGACGTGATTCGAACGAGCTGAACACGGCAGCGCTGGATCCCTGGGATGTGGCGGTGATGAGAAAGCTTGATCCGCAGTCGAGGGTGCTGATCATCGGCTCTGGTCTGACTATGGTCGATGCGCTGGTCTCGCTGGAAACGGCCGGGCATCGCGGTGCCATTCAGATTTTTTCCCGGCACGGCCTGCTGCCGCATGTCCGGCGTCAGCCGCCGGAATGGTCTGATTTCCTGGGTCAGGATCCGAGTATCCGCAGCACTCGGCAACTGGTGCGCAAAGTGCGTGAACAGTGCGAGCTGGCCATCGAAAGTGGTATTGACTGGCAGGCTCCGCTGGACACCGTGCGCGCCAACGTCGGCAGGCTGTGGAATCAGGCCAGCGACCAGCAGCGCCGCCAGTTCGTCCGTCATGTCCGGCCGTGGTGGGAGAGCCACCACCATCGTTCCCCGCCACCGAGCGCTGCGCTGCTGGCGCGGCTGATCAGGCAAGGACGGCTGAGCATTGATGCGGCCTCGTTGCAGGGCGTGGCAAGCCTGCCGTCAGGTCAGGTACAGATCAGTGTTCGTCGGCGTGGTGAGAGTCAGCCGACGCAGGTCACCGGCGATGCGTTGATCAACTCCACCGGTATCGAGTACGACTGGCGGCGCGTGGATCGCCCGTTGCCTCGGCAGTTGCTGACGCGCGGGCTGATCCAGCCTGGCCCGCTTGCACTCGGTATCGCCGCCGACGCCACTGGCGCAGTGCTCGACGCACAGGGTCAGTACTCGGCGCGCCTGTTCGCCATGGGCCCGCCATTGCGGGGCATGTGGTGGGAAAGTACCGCAGTCACCGACGTGGCGATTCAGGCCAAGGCGCTGGCGATGCATTTGTCATAAAGCGCCGCGCGCTCAGAAGAGGACGCAGAGCGTCCGGAACGGCATACCCACGCGGATCATGGGCACGATGGTGTTCTGCCGGACGCCGATCGTTCCTCACGCTCCAGCGTGGGAATGCAGTTCGTGGCGCGCCGCGTCAGCTCTCGGCGTAGCGCAGCATGGGTACGATAGTGTTCTTCCGGACAGCAATCGTTCCCCACGCTCCAGCGTGGGAATGCAGTTCGTGACGCTCTGCGTCACACAGTGGTTCTGTGATGTCAGGTAGATTGGGGGTCGACTCAGGTCACCTTTTCGCCCCTCGGCGACTTACTTTGATGGGGCCAAAGTAAGCAAAGCCCCAAGCTCCGTTTCCGGCCCGACTTCGTCGGGTTCCTTCGCCCTGTCACTGATCCGGGGGGCGCCGCAACGGGCCATCCATGGCCCGGTGCGGCTAGCCTGGCGTCCTGCCAGGCTACCCCCGGATCAGCGCCAGGACTCAGCCGTCACTTACGTCGCACTCTGCGTCGTCGGTACCATCGTGCTCGAAAAGCACTTCGCTGGCAGCGTGCGGACAGCGATCGTTCCTCACGCTCCAGCGTGGGAATGCCTTTTCGTGACGCTCTGCGTCATCTGCTCTGCGCTTCACACCGACAGGTGCAGCATGCGGTCGCCCTGGAGGTTTTCACCCGGTCTGCGTTTGTTGACTGCCAGCTCGCCAATCTTGATCAGACGTGTGCGCGTGACGTTGCGGGTCAGGCCCAGCAGGCTGGCGGTGTGCACCTGGTTGTGGTGGCAGAAGCGATAGGCGGTTCTGAGCAAGGTGTCTTCGACCTTCTCGTGCAAGGCACCGGCCTGTTCTTCAAACAGCTTTTGAAACGCCCGGTTGAGCAGTTGCTCGGCTGATTCGTCGGACGGGTTCTGTTCATCCTGACGCTCGATTCTGAGGTTGGACATGCGCAGGTCATCACGCTGAATGACGCCTTCACGGCACACCAGCAGGGTGTGATGGATGACGTTTTCCAGCTCGCGAATATTGCCCGGCCAACTGTAGGTCTTGAGCTTGTGCTCGGCTTCGGGGCTGATCCGTACCGGACCATGCCGCAGCCGCTGGCTGTAGACCTCTATGAAGTGCCGGGCCAGGGGCAGGATATCGCCCGGCCGGTCGCGCAGCGGGCTCAATTCCAGATTGACCACGTCGAGCCGGTAATAAAGGTCTTCACGAAAATGCCCGGCGTTGATGGCCTTTTCCAGCTGCACGTTGGTCGCCGCGAGGACGCGCACGTCAATCGGCACACTCTTGCGCGAGCCCAGACGTACCACTTCACGCTCCTGAAGCACGCGCAGCAATTTGACCTGCAGGGTCATCGGCAGGTCGCCGATCTCATCGAGAAACAGCGTGCCGCCGTTGGCCTCCTCAAACCAGCCCGCCTTGGCGCTGATCGCTCCGGTAAACGCGCCTTTTTCGTGGCCGAACAACTCGGCCTCGATCAGGTTCTCGGAGAACGCGCCGCAGTTGACCGCCACGAACGGTTTGTCGCGGCGGGCGCTCAGTTCGTGGACGTGACGGGCGACCAGTTCCTTGCCGGTGCCGGTCTCGCCAATGATCAGCACGCTGGCATCGCTGGGCGCGACCTGGCGCACGTGAGCGAGCAAGGCTCGGGACTTGGGATCTTCGAACACCTGCGCAGTGGCCCTGATCGAGGTGGCCAGTGCAGGCGAGTGCGGTAAGGTCAGCAGTTGCCCGGACATCACTTGGCCTGCGGGGGCAGATCGTTGGCGATCATTTCGCCGAACGGGCCCGTCAGGTTGGTGATGCCGCGCCCGGCGAGGCTGGCGTAAGGCTCAGGCAGCAGCGGGAAGACCAGTTCGGCGAAGCGATAAGCTTCCTCCAGATGCGGGTAACCCGAGAAAATGAAGCTCTCGATGCCCAGGTCGGCGTATTCCTTGATGCGTGCCGCGACTTCTTCGGGATTGCCGACCAGCGCCGTGCCTGCACCACCACGTACCAGTCCGACACCGGCCCACAGGTTAGGCGCGATCTCCAGGTTGTCGCGGCGCCCGTCATGCAGCGCTGCCATGCGCCGCTGGCCTTCGGAATCAAAACGCGAAAAGGATTTCTGCGCCGCAGCAATGGTGTCATCGCTGATGTGTTCGATCAGCGTGCTGGCAGCTTTCCAGGCTTCCTCGCTGGTTTCGCGGACGATGACGTGCAGGCGAATGCCGAACTTCACGGTACGTCCCTTGCGCGCTGCCCGCTCACGGACATCGGCGAGCTTCTGCGCCACGGCTGCCGGTGGCTCGCCCCAAGTCAGGTACACGTCCACCTGATCGGCCGCAAGGTCATGCGCCGCGTCGGAGGAACCACCGAAGTACAGCGGCGGGTAGGGTTTTTGAATTGGCGGGTAAAGCGCCTTGGCGTTCTGCACGCGCAAGTGCTTGCCTTCGAAGTCGACCGCTTCGCCCTGCAGGACGCGACGCCAGATTTTCAGAAATTCGTCGGTGACTTCATAACGCTCGCTGTGGTCAAGAAAGCTGCCATCGCCACGGTTTTCGTCCGGGTCACCACCGGTCACCACGTTGATCAACAGCCGGCCGCCGGAAAGGCGATCCAGCGTGGCTGCCATGCGTGCCGAGACGGTCGGCGAGATGATGCCAGGGCGGATCGCCACCAGGTACCTCAGGCGCTCGGTCAGCGGTACCAGCGCCGAGGCGATGACCCACGAGTCCTCGCAGGAGCGACCGGTAGGAATCAATACGCCGTAATAACCCAGGTCATCGGCGGCCTGCGCTACCTGTTTCAAATAATTGAGGGTGACGGGACGTGCGCCCTTTGTCGTGCCCAGATAATGGCCATCGCCGTGAGTCGGAAGAAACCAGAAAACGTTCATGACAAATCCTTGGAAGTAATCAGCCAGGTGGTAGCTGACGGGACCCGCTGTCGGTTGGCAGACACCTCACCAGCAGCGTTCGGGGTGGGGCCATTTATAGAACGTCTTTTTTATTCCGCAAAAGAACGTTAAACCATATTTTTAGATCCTAAATGCATATGAGTGTCGCAACCTCGATAAAGCCTTCAGGGCAGCCCTTTGAATACGAGGCTTTGGCGTCGGGCGGAGCCGTACCGACACCTGATCTGTCGAGCGTCGACGTACTGACGGTTTGGCTGTCAGGGTAAAAAACGTCTCCAGCTCGGCTGGTTTCCCGGCGCTCGTCAGGCTGCCGAAACTTTTCTCCGACCGGCCCTGTCACTTTTTCAGGACCAACAGGAGTCAGACCATGGCAAGGGCAATCTGGAAGGGCGCAATCAGCTTCGGGCTGGTGCATATACCGGTCGCGCTGGTCTCGGCGACAACGTCGACCAGTGTCGATTTTGACTGGCTCGACAAACGCAGCATGGACCCGGTCGGCTACAAGCGAATCAACAAGGTCACCGGCAAGGAGGTCACCAGCGAAAACATCGTCAAGGGTGTGGCGTACGAGAAGGATCGCTATGTGGTGCTCAGCGAGGAGGAAATTCGTTCTGCGCACCCCAAATCGACGCAGACCATCGACATATTCGCCTTCGTCGACAGCCAGCAGATCCCCTTGCAGAACATCGACACGCCTTATTTCCTGACCCCCGACAAGCGCGGCGAGAAAGTTTACGCGTTGTTGCGCGAAACCCTGGTCGACACCAAAAAGGTCGCCTTGGCCAATGTCGTGCTGCATACCCGTGAACACCTGGCGGCGGTCATGCCGCTGGAATCGGCGCTGGTGATGGTGATCCTGCGCTGGCCTGCCGACGTGCGTGAACTGGACACACTGGAACTGAGCGATGCGGTGACCGATGCCAAGTTGAACAAAAGCGAACGTGACATGGCCAAGCGTCTGGTCAAGGACATGAGCGCTGACTGGCAGCCTGAGCAGTATCGCGACACCTTTCAGGACAAGATCATGCACTTGGTCAAGACCAAGGCAGACGAAGGCGAGATCGAGGATGTCGAGACCGATCCGGCCGAGGAAGAACGCAAGAGTGCCGATGTCATCGACCTCACCGACCTGCTGCGGCGCAGTCTGGCGGGCAAGGGCGGTGCCAGTAAAGGCAAGGCGAGCAAGCCTGCGGCGAAGGAAAAACCGGCCGACAAGGACAGCCCCAGGCCCAAGCGGCCCGCCGCGCGCAAGAAAACCAGCAAAGCCTCTTGAGCCCTACGGAGTGACCGGTGATGGCCAAGCCCGCCAGTGAATACACCCGCAAGCGCAATTTCGACATCACGTCCGAGCCTGCGGAAAGCAAACGCAAGGGCAAAGGCAAATCGCAGCCCGGTGCGCTCGGTTTCGTGATCCAGAAGCATGACGCGCGTAACCTGCACTACGACTTCCGACTGGAGCTGGATGGCACGCTGAAGAGCTGGGCCGTGCCCAAGGGCCCGAGCCTGGACCCCACGCAAAAGCGTCTGGCAGTGCATGTCGAAGACCATCCGCTGGACTACGCCGACTTCGAGGGGAGTATCCCGCAGGGTCAATACGGTGGAGGTGATGTGATTGTCTGGGACCGGGGTGTCTGGCAACCGCATGGTGATCCGCAAAAGACCTACGAGGACGGCAAACTCAAGTTCACCCTGGTCGGCGAGAAGCTCAGCGGCGACTGGGCGCTGGTGCGTACCCGGCTCAAGGGCAGCGGCAGCAAGGAACAGTGGCTGCTGATCAAGGAAAAGGATGACATCGCGCGACCTGCTGCGGAGTACGACATTACCCATGAGCAGCCGCAAAGCGTGATCAGTGGTGCTCATGTGGGCAAGCACCGCAGCACTCCGAAAAAGTCTGCGGCCAGTGCTGCAAGCGGCAAAGCCAGGGCCGCGACACCTGCTGCATCAAAGGCGCCGAAGGCAGCTGCAAAGCCGACGCGCAGGAAAGCGAAATCGGCTTTCCCGGACACGCTTTCGCCGCAACTGGCAACGCTGGTAGACGCGCCGCCAGCCGGTGACTGGCTGTACGAAATCAAATTCGATGGCTATCGCATGCTGACCCGTATTCAGGGTGACGATGTGCGTCTGTTCACTCGCAACGGGCATGACTGGACCGAGCGACTGCCGGAGCTGGTCAAGGCGCTCAAGGGCATGAAGCTGCGCGACAGTTGGTTCGATGGCGAAGTGGTGGTTCTCGACGAGCAGGGGCTGCCCGACTTCCAGGGGCTGCAGAATGCCTTTGACGCGGGGAACAGCAAGGACATTCTGTATTACCTGTTCGACATGCCGTTTCTGAGCGCGGAAGACCTGCGTGAAGTGCCGCTTGAGCAGCGTCGTGACGCCTTGAAGCAAGTCCTCGACGCGCAGAAAAGTCGCCTGTTGCGTTATTCGGATGCCTTTCAGGCGGGCCATCAGGACATTGTCGCGAGTGCGGCGGCAATGGGTCTGGAAGGGGTCATCGGCAAGCGTGCCGGCAGCGCGTATGTCAGCAAGCGCAATGCCGACTGGATCAAGCTCAAATGCCGCTTGCGGCAGGAATTCGTGGTCGTCGGCTACACGGCGCCGCAGGGTAGCCGCTCGGCGTTCGGGGCCCTGTTGCTTGCGGTCAATGCCGGTGAGGACGGGTTGGTCTACGCCGGGCGGGTCGGCACCGGGTTCACTGAGGTGAGCCTTGAGCAATTGCATAAACAGCTGAAGAAATTGCAGTGCAAGGATTCACCGCTGGCCAGAAAACTCACCGCGTCCCAGGCCCGTGGCGTGCAGTGGGTGAAGCCGCAACTGGTCTGCGAAGCCGAGTTCGCCCAGTGGACCCGTGAAGGTATCGTCCGCCAGGCCGCCTTTGTCGGACTGCGCAGCGACAAGCACGCCAAGGACGTGGTGCGTGAAGACGCTCAGCCTGCCAAGGTGGCCAGCCAGGCTCCAGCCGCAACGGCAGCGCCCAAGGCGCGCAAAAAGGCCGCGCAGGGAAAAGTTGATGTGGCGGGCACCGGGATCAGTCATCCGGACCGCGTCATCGACAGCAAGACCGGCACCCGCAAGATCGAGCTTGCGCAGTTTTACCAGTCCATCGCCGACTGGATTCTGCCCTACCTGAATAAGCGTCCCGTGGCACTGCTGCGCTGTCCGGAGGGTATCGACGGTGAGCAGTTTTTCCAGAAACACGCCGAGCACCTGGCGATCCCGCACATCAGGCAACTGGATCGTGCCCTTGACCCCGGGCATGCCGCGCTGATGGAAATAGATTCGGTGTCGGCACTGGTCGGTGCTGCGCAAATGGGCGCCATCGAGCTGCATACCTGGGGCGCGACGCGTGACAGGATCGAAACGCCGGACCATTTCGTGCTGGACCTTGATCCCGATCCGGCACTGCCCTGGCGCAGCATGATCGAGGCCACGCAAATGGTTCTCGCTGTGCTGGAAGAGCTGGGTCTGGAGGCGTTCCTCAAGACCAGCGGCGGCAAGGGCATGCACATCATCGTGCCCTTGGCGCGGCATGCAGACTGGGACACCGTGAAGGCGTTCGCCAAGGCCATCGCCGAGTTTGCCAGCCGTCAGTTGCCGGAGCGCTTCACCGCCACCATGGGACCGAAAAACCGCGTCGGAAAAATCTTCATCGATTACCTGCGCAACAGCCGCGGCGGCAGCACCGTGACCGCCTATTCAGTACGCGCCCGGCCAGGGTTGCCGGTCTCGGTGCCGATCGCGCTGGATGAACTGGCGGGTCTTAAGTCTTCGGCACAGTGGGACATCACCAACCTTGAACAGCGTTTGAAGCGGCTCAAGGACGACCCGTGGGCCGGCTACAGCAACCGGCGCAAAATCACGCAGAAGATGTGGAAACAACTGGGCGCGAAGCGGCCTTGAGGCAAGGTCGCTGTCCGGGGTTTGCAAAGGGATGCGTGGCCGGCACGCCTGGCAATAACCGACATGCCGGCCGCACGCTGAGTGCTTAGAGAATCCGGTACAACAGACGCTCGACCCGGACGCGGCTGACACGCTTGAGAAACTTGCGCACGCCTTCCGGGTAGTTGGCCAGAGTGTCGAGTTCGTCGTACTGGTTGACGCGCTGTGTGTTGCGCATCAAATGAGCGATTTCCGCTTCCCGTGGCTCGCTCCACTGGCCCTTCGGATCGTCGATCAGCAAGGCGTTTTCCAGGTCCAGATTGAAGGCGCGCGGGTTCAGGTTGTTGCCGGTCAGCAGGGTATAGCGCTGGTCGACCCAGATACCCTTGAGGTGGAAGGTGTTATCACCGTGTTTCCACAGATGCACATTGAGGCGGTGCTGGGCGATTGCCTTCTGATGCTTGTGGGCAAAGCGTCGCAGGCTGATCTCATAGAGATAGGGCAGGGCGGAGATCACCTTGAAAGGCTCATCCGGATCTATGAAGAAGTCGTTGGCGGTCTTGTCGCCAATGATGATATCGACCTGCACGCCGCGCTTGAGCGCCCGATTGATCTCGCGGGTGACGGCGACCGGCAGGTTGAAGTATGGCGTGCAGATGGTCAGCTGGATCTTGCTCGACGCGATCAGGTCACAAATGGCGCGGTTGAGACTGTTGCGCGGTCCGACGCCCAGCAGCGGAATGACGCGCATTTCGCCGTTTTCCTTTTCGCCCGCCGAGGTGTCGTAGGCGGCGCGTTTCAGGTCGCCGCGAAACGCGCGGATCTCGCTGCGCAAACTGCGTGAGCTGGGCGGCGATTGCAGATCGAGGCGGTGCACGGCCGGCGAGGAGAGTATTTCTTGCTGCACCAGATTCTGGAAGGCGTCGGCCAGTGCTGCGCTTTCGATCAGGTGATAACGGTCCAGACGATATTTGTCGAGCTTGTGCAGGTAGACGTTGTTGATGCTTGCGCCGCTGTAGATCACACAGTCGTCGATCACACTGCCCTTGAGGTGCAGCACGCCGAACAGTTCTCGGGTCTGCACCGGCACGCCGTAGATCGGAACTTCTTCATCGTATTCGAGGTTCTGCGCCTGATACCACGTCGAGTTGCCGGGCTGGCGTCCGGCACCGATCAGCCCGCGCTGCGCGCGGAACCAGTCGACCAGTACCACCACATCCAGCTCCGGCCTCGCGGATTTGGCGGCGTACAGCGCGTCGAGAATCTCCTGGCCGGCTTCATCCTGTTGCAGGTACAGCGCAATGATATAGATGCGCCGGGTGGCCGAGGCGATCCTTTCCAGCAGGCAGCGTCGATAGTCGGCGGCAGAAGGAACAATGGAGATTGCATCGCTCTGCACGGCAAAACCGCGAAGTGCTGCCAGGGTCGAGCGTCGGAAAGTGGACTGCATAGGCCTCTCGATGGGAAAACCAATAGCCTGTGAGCTTACACGACAGTCGCCCTCATGTGGCTGTCGCCAACCTGTTTCAAGGCATTGCGGAACGCTACGGGCCGCCATGCGCGCTGATTGCTCACGCTGCAGCGCGGGAACGACGCGTTTGGCGTTGCGCGGTTATCACTTTTCATGCGTAAACAAATGATAAGCATTACCAGTAACATCTGATATCATTTCGCATCCCCCGATCGGTGATGTCCAGGACGGTTGCTTCCGATCTCGTTCAACTTGTCTTCAGGACCTATTGATGAACTCCCCATCGTTCCCGATGCGCCTTACGTTGCTCGCGTTTTGCTGTTCCATTGGATCTCCGGCCTGGGCCGCTGCAGAGGCTGCTACCCGGCAGGACGGCCCTGTGGTGCTGGGCGAGACCGACATCAGTGCCGACAAGGCCGACCCGCATGCGCTGCCGCCGGTCTATGCCGGTGGGCAGGTGGCGCGCGGCGGGCAACTGGGTGTTCTGGGCAATGCCGACATCATGGATGTACCGTTCACCATGACCAGTTACACCGAACAGTTGATCGAGGACCAGCAGGCCGAAACCGTCGGCGACGTACTGCTCAACGATGCATCGGTGCGTCAGTCGAGTGGTTATGCCAACGCTTCGCATATCTTCGTCATTCGTGGCCTCAAGCTGACCACCGATGATATTTCCTACAACGGCCTTTACGGCGTACTGCCACGCCAGATCATATCGACCGATGCGCTGGAGCGCGTTGAAGTGTTCAAGGGTCCCAACGCCTTTATCAACGGTGTGACCCCGACCGGTTCCGGGATTGGCGGCGGCGTGAACCTGCAGCCCAAGCGCGCGCAGGACACACCGACGCGTCGTTTTACCACCGACATCAGCACCGACGGTCGGATCGGCGAGCATCTCGATCTGGGGCAGCGCTTTGGCGAAGGCAATCGCTTCGGCGCGCGTCTCAACCTGTCGCAGCGCGAAGGCGAGACGGGTGTCGAGGACGAAGAGCATCGCAGCAAGCTGTTCGCGCTGGGGCTTGATTATCGAGGTGACAACTTCCGTCTGTCCGGCGATTTTGCCTACCAGAAGCAGCGCATCAACCAGAGCCGCAACACGGTGTTTGTCGACAGCGCCCTGACCAGCGTGCCGCATGCCCCGGACTCGGACACCAATTACGCGCCGAACTGGACCTGGACGGAAACCGAAGACACCTTCGGTATGAGCCGCGCCGAGTACGACCTCAACGAAGACTGGACGCTGTACGCCGCAGTGGGCGCCAAGCACACCCGCGAGGTCGGCATATACGGCTCGCCAACCGTCCACGATGCCGCAGGCAACACCACGGCCGCACCGTCCTTTATCCCGCACGACGAAGACAACAAGACCGCCATGGCCGGCATCAACGGCAAGCTGCAGACCGGTGCGGTCAGTCACAAGGTCAACGTCGGCCTGTCCGGTATCTGGACCGAACAGCGCAGTGCGTATCTGTTCGGCGGCACCTCCAGCAACAACCTTTACGACCCTGTTTCCCAGGAGCGTCCGGCACTCGACAGTTTCACCGCAGGCGATCTGAATGATCCCGGCATTGTCGGCAAGAGCCGCATGCGCAGCGTCGCGTTCTCCGACACATTGGGCTTTTTCGATGATCGCCTGTTGCTGACCGCAGGCCTGCGTCGCCAGCAACTGCGCGTTCAGGGGTATGAATACGGCAGCGGCCCGCGCAATGCGCTGTACGACGAAGCCATCACCACGCCGGTCTACGGGGTGGTATTCAAGCCTTGGCAATATGTGTCGTTCTACGCCAACCGCATCGAAGGTCTGGCGCAAGGTCCAACGGCTCCGGATACAGTCACCATCAACCCTGGCGAAGTTTTTGCGCCGTCGCGTTCGAAACAGGTGGAGGCGGGCGTCAAGCTGGACATGGGCACGTTCGGCGCGAGCCTGGGCGTGTACCGCATCGAGCAACCGGCTGACGGCTACCAGGTTCTGGAAGGCACCGAGTCGCGTTATGTTCGTGATGGTCAACAGCGCAACCGCGGCGTGGAGATGAACGTGTTTGGCGAGCCTGTCAGCGGCCTGCGTCTGCTGGCCGGTCTGACCCTGATGGATACCGAGGTGAGCGGCACGTCCGGCGGCAGCAACGACGGCAATCGCGCCGTGGGTGTGCCGACCTTCCAGTTCAACGCGGGTGCCGATTGGGATATCCCCGGGATCGAAGGTGCGGCCATCAATGCGCGCATGCTGCGCACCGGTGGGCAATATGTCGATGCTGCCAACAACCAGAGCATCCCGACCTGGAACCGCTTCGACCTGGGCGCACGCTATACCTTCAACGTTGCGCAGAAGGACGTGACCCTGCGTGCCAATGTCGAGAACCTGATGAACAAGGATTACTGGGCATCAGCCAATGGCGGTTACCTGACTCAGGGCGAGCCGCGTACCCTCAAGCTGTCGGGCACTATCGACTTCTGATTGACTGGCCGCATCGCAGGATGCGGCCAGCCGCTGGATCAGTAGCCGTTACGCTTCAGAATCGTTTCAATGCTTTCTTTCGCTGGCCGCTCGTAGAACTTCAACAGTTCGGCGGTGCGGTTGGTGAAGAAGCCATCCGCGCCATCATGGCTGATCCGCTTGAAGTCCTCTGCGTCGTCCACGGTGTACGGGTGGATCACCATGCCTTTCTCGTGGGTCAGGTTGTTCATCCAGGGTTTGACCAGGTCCATGTAGCTCTGGTCGCCACCCTTGGCCAGTTGCGACGAAGGGCCGGTGCCGATGGCGCCGTGGGCCTTGGCCCAGTCAATCCACTGCTCGAACTCCTGCGGTGATTTGACTTCCTGTGTCGCGTAATAGCTGGCCTTGTCCTTGGCTCCGGAGTCCTTGAACGCGACGCTGGACTTGGGCTCTATCGAGCCTTCGCCAATCCACAACAGCATGACTTTGGGCACTTTCGGCATTTCTTTCTGCAGCAGTTCCAGGCTTTGCTTCTCGAACGTCTGCAGGACCACGCGTCCCGGCATGTGCGCGACGTTGACATGGCCGGCCGCTGCCGCAGGGCGCTGGTCGAGCCAGCCGCGTTTGGCCAGTAGTTTTTTCAAGTCGGCTTCGACACCGGGAAACTTGTTTGGCACCTTGGTCTCGATGTACAGCCCCGGCTTGTTCGCGCCGCCCTCGGCGATGTCGATGACCTCATCCAGCGTCAGGATCTGCAACCCGTTGTAACTGTCGCGGGCCCTGTCCGGGTAAGCCTTGTTGAACCACGAACCGGCGTCCAGTTGCTTGAGCTCCGCCAGGGTGAACGTGCTGACCGGGTCTTTCACCCGTGTCGGGAACACTTGTGCGATGTTGGTTGTGCGTTCGAGCACGTCATCGTGCAGTGCTATCAGCACGCCGTCCTTGGTCCGCTGGATGTCCATTTCCAGGTAGTCCGCGCCCAGATCGCGCGCCAAGGTGTAGGCCGGGATGGTCTCTTCCGGCGCGTCGAACGAAGCACCACGATGGGCAATCACAGCCGGCCAGGGCAGGCCGTATTTCTCGCTCAGCACCTTGCCTGGGGCGTCCGCCGCCGCTGCCATGCCTGACGACAGCATCAGGCCTGACATGACAGCCGCAGCCAAAAGGGTCTTTTTCAACAGGGTGGTGGGAAATCCTTGCATGGGCGGGTGTTTCCTTGTTTTTGAGAAAGCCTGTTTTATGAGCAGCCTGCGCGCCAGCTCATAGCGGCACTGCTCGCGCCGCTGCGCGCAACGATAGCGCACTTGCTGATTGCCAGGTCTGCTTGCCGGTTAGTCTGTCCGGAAAATGCGTCCACTTTATGAATGCCCGGCGCGTTCGGGAAGGCTTTTTTCAGTTCCAGCGTCAGCAGCCCTGCACAAGCGCGTCGAGTCGCGTTAAGGTCAGCGTTTTGCTGATCGAGCGGGAGCGCGCATGACAACGGTATTGGTGCTGGTCGAAAACCTGGACACGTATTTGCCGATTCTTGAAAGCAGCGGTTATCAGTTGATTCGCGCCCCGACGGCCGAACTGCGCGCCGAGGCGATTGCCACGCACGGGCAGAGCATCAATGCAGTGGTGACCCGCGGGCCGCTGGGATTTTTCGCCGAGGAAATGGATGCACTGCCGCAGCTGCGCATCATTTGCGTAAGCGGCGCCGGTTACGAGAAGGTCGACCTGCCTGCCGCGCAGGCGCGGGGCATCGTCGTGACCAATGGTGCCGGCGTCAACGCCGCCACCGTGGCCGATCATACGCTGGCGTTGCTGCTGTCGTTGGTACGCGACATTCCGCAGGTCGATGCGTCGGTGCGACGCAGCGAATGGCGCAAGGTGGTACGCCCGTCACTGGCAGGCAAGCGCTTGGGGATCGTCGGGCTGGGGGCAGTGGGGCTGGCGATTGCCAGGCGTGCTGCCGCCTTCGACATCGCCATCGGTTACCACAACCGCAAACCGCGCAGCGACTGCGATTACACCTGGCATGCGACGGCGCAGGCCCTGGCGGCCGCGTCGGATTTTCTGGTCATCGCCACGCCCGGTGGCAGCGGCACGCAGCACCTGATCGACGCTGGGGTGCTTGAAGCGCTGGGCCCTGAGGGGTTTCTGGTCAACATTGCCCGCGCCAGCGTGGTGGATACCCAGGCGTTGGTCAGTGCACTGCAGAATCAGCAGATTGCCGGAGCCGCGCTGGACGTGTTCGACGATGAACCGACGGTGCCGGACGTGTTCAAGACCCTCGGCAATGTGGTGCTGACACCGCACGTGGCAGGTCTGTCCCCCGAGGCCTCGAGAGACAGTGTGCAAATGGTCAACGATAACCTGCTGGCGTTTTTTGCCGGGCAACCGGTGCTGACGCCTGTGACTGAATGAGCAACCGTGCAGCGTTGCATGCGAGGCATTGCTGTAACGCCCATTCTGCTGATTTTGCTGCCTGTTTATAGTCCGCCCGGGCTGTACGACATTAAACAGGGAGCAGGACATGGGCAAAGCAGATAACACGCGCAACGGGATACGGATCGGTCTGGTAGGGGACTTCAATGCGGATGTCCCCGCGCATCAGGCCATTCCATTGGCCTTGCAAAGGGCGGCGGAGGCCAATCACGTATCGGTCGGCTTCGAATGGTTGCCGACGCCGCTGATCGGCAGCGGTGCGCAACTTGCCGGATTCGACGGCCTGTGGTGCGTGCCGGCCAGTCCGTATCTGGACATGCAGGGCGCGTTGACGGCCATTCGTTTCGCTCGCGAGCATCGGGTGCCGTTTCTGGGGACCTGCGGGGGCTTTCAGCACGCGTTGGTCGAGTACGCACGCAACCAGTTGGGCTGGGCAGACGCCGAACATGGCGAAACGGCGCCGGACGCGGCAAACGTGATCATCGAGCCGCTCAGTTGCTCACTGGTCGAATCGGTGGCAGCGATCCAGTTGCAACCCGACACGCTGATTGCCCAAGCCTATGGCAGGCTCGATATCGAAGAGCGCTACCACTGCCGCTATGGCCTGCGCCGCGAGCTGGAGCCAGCGCTGTTCGGCGAGCATCTGAAGGTCAGCGGGCGCGGTTCCGAGGGCGAAGTGCGCTGTATGGAGTTACAGGGGCACCCGTTCTATGTCGCCACACTGTTCCAGCCGGAGCGCGCTGCGCTGCAGGGTCAAACGCCTCCTGTGGTGGCCGCGTTGGTCCGTGCCTGCCTGAGCAAGCCGGCATGATGGCCGCCCGGTTTGCCAAGCCTTACTTTGCCGTGGTGTTCACTTCGCTGCGCACGCCTGACGATGATCAGGCGTATGCAGAGGCGGCGCAGCGCATGGTCGGCCTGGCCCGACAACAGCCCGGCTTTCTGGGCGTGGAGTCGGCGCGTGGCGAAGACGGCCTGGGCATCACCGTGTCCTACTGGACTGACGAAGCCGCGATCCTCGCCTGGAAACAGCAGGCCGATCATGCCGAGGTCCGCGAGCAGGGGCGTTCGCACTGGTATCAGGCGTTTACCACGCGAATCTGCCGAGTCGAGCGTGACTACGCATTCGATGCGTAGCCCTTCAGGGCATTACCGGTGGTACATAAGCCAGCGTGGTGCCCAGTGCCCAGAGCAGAAACAGCACCAGCGGCGTGTGGACCAGCAACTGCACGAACGAGAAGCCGATCAGGTCACGCGCCTTCAGGCCCAGTACACCCAGCAGCGGTAGCATGTAGAACGGGTTTATCAGGTTGGGCAAGGCTTCGGCTGCGTTGTAGATCTGTACCGCCCAGCCGAGGTGGTACTGCAGGTCGTTGGCGACTTGCATCACGTAGGGCGCTTCGATGATCCACTTGCCGCCGCCTGACGGAATGAAAAAGCCCAATATGGCCGAATAGACCCCCATCAGAATCGCGTAAGTGTCGTGGGAGGCAATGCTGGTGAAGAACGTCGAGATGTAATGCGCCAGGGTCTGCGCGTCGCCGCCCTTGACCGTCGTCAGTAGCGCGGCGATCGAACCGTACAGAGGGAATTGAATCAGCACGCCAGTGGTGGTGGGCACCGCCCGTGCGACGGCGTCTAGAAAACTGCGCGGTCGCCAGTGCAGCAGGGCGCCGAGCATGATGAACAGGAAGTTGTAGGTGTTGAGCCCGGAAATGGCGGTGATCGCCGGTTTGTTCGAGAACTCGTTGAACAGCCAGCCAACCCCCAGCAGCACCATCAGGATGATCAGCAGCGGGCTGTATTCCAGCCATTCACCGGGCCGTGTGCGGGGCGGCAGTGGCGGCAGATTGAAGGCCGGATCGACACCGCAGGCTTTGGCATCGCGGGCGCTGTTCGGACCCGGCGCGGTGGCGTAGGCAACGATCAGTGAGATGACCACCAGCGCGGCGAGCATGACCCCGGATTGCCAGAGAAAGATGGTTTCGGTGAACGGGATCACGCCGGTAATCGCCAGGATCGACGGCGGCAGACTGGCCGGGTTGGCCTGCAGTTGCGCGGCCGAAGACGACAGCCCCAGCGCCCAGACCGCGCCCAGGCCCAGATAGGCTGCCGCGCCCGCTGCACGGTAATCCATGCGCAGGTCGGTGCGGCGTGCGAGGGCACGCACCAGCAGGCCGCCGAACACCAGCGACAGGCCCCAGTTGAGCAGCGAAGCGAGCATGGAAATCAGCGCCACCCAGGCGACTGCCGAACGGCCGTTGCGCGGCACCCGGGCCAGGCGGTCGATCAGGCGCACCGCAGGCGGTGAGCTGGCGACCACGTAACCGCCGATGACCACGAAGGCCATCTGCATGGTGAACGGAATCAGACTCCAGAACCCGTCACCGAATGCCTTGGCAGCCTCTGCCGGACGTGCGCCGATGGCCAGCGTCGCCAGCGTGACGATGACCACCGCCAGTGCGGCAAATACCCATGAATCAGGAAACCAGCGTTCAGCCCACGCCGCGCAGCGCAAGGCAAATCGGGCGGAGCGGCTTTCTTCTATGTTGGCGGCCATCTGGGGCACCTCTTTTTGTAATTATTATCGGGGAGTTACTTGAACAGCCGACTATTGCGGACGCAGAGCGTCCAGAACGGCGTTCCCACGCTGGAGCGTGGGAACGATGGGGGCTGGCTATGCATTTCGTGACGCTCTGCGTCATACGGTTGTGCAGGCCACACGAGCGTGTGGCAACGAGAGGCGCGTCAAAGATGCCTGCGCTCAGAAACTCATCTCGATGACGTCGTCCGGCACGATCAGCCTGCCTGCTGTTTTGGCCACGATTTCTTCCACGCTGACCCCCGGCGCGCGTTCGCGGAGGATGAATGCGCCGTTTTCGATTTCCAGGTACGCCAGGTCAGTCAGCACCTTGCGGATGCAGCCCGCACCGGTCAGCGGCAGGCTGCAACGGGTGAGCAGTTTGGATTCGCCGTCCTTCGACGCATGGGTCATGGTGACGATGATATTGTCGGCACCCGCCACCAGGTCCATCGCGCCCCCCATGCCTTTTACCAGCTTGCCGGGGATCATCCACGAAGCGATGTTGCCTTCGATATCCACCTCGAAAGCGCCAAGCACCGTCAGGTCGACATGGCCGCCGCGGATCATCGCAAAGGATTCGGCCGACGAGAAAATGGATGCGCCGACGCGTGCGGTGACCGTCTGCTTGCCGGCATTGATCATGTCCGCGTCGATGGTGTCTTCGGTCGGGAAGGCGCCCATGCCCAGCAGGCCGTTTTCCGACTGGAGCATGACGTCGATGTCATCGGGCACGTAGTTGGCCACCAGGGTCGGAATACCGATGCCAAGGTTCACGTAATAACCGTCCTTGAGTTCACGGGCGACACGTTGAGCCATTTGTTCGCGGGAAAGTGCCATCGTCTGAAGCCTCTTTGTTGTTGTAGGACCAAGGCTGCGCTATCAGGATTTTCTGACGGTGCGCTGTTCGATGCGTTTTTCGAAAGTGCCCTGAATGACCCGGTCGACGTAGATGCCGGGGGTGTGGATCTGGGTGGGCAGCAGCACGCCGGGCTCGACGATTTCCTCGACCTCGACCACGGTGATCCGTCCGGCGGTGGCCACCACCGGGTTGAAGTTCTGTGCGGTATGACGATAGATGACATTGCCGAAATGGTCGGCTTTCCAGCCCTTGATCAGCGCGAAATCACCGGTAATGGCCTCTTCCAGAATCACGTTGCGGCCGTTGAACTGACGGGTTTCCTTGCCTTCGGCGACCGGCGTCCCGTAACCGGTCGCGGTATAGAACGCGGGAATGCCCGCGCCACCGGCGCGCAGTTTTTCCGCCAGGGTGCCTTGTGGCGTGAGTTCGACTTCCAGCTCGCCGCTGAGCAGCTGTTTTTCGAACAAGGCGTTCTCGCCCACATAGGACGAAATCATTTTCCGGATCTGCCGGTCTTCCAGCAGGATGCCGAGTCCGAAGCCGTCAACGCCGCAGTTATTGGAAACCACGGTCAGGCCCTTGATGCCCATGCGCTTGATCTGCGCGATCAGGTTTTCCGGGATGCCGCACAGGCCGAAGCCGCCGCAGAGTACCGTCATGTCGTCGGTCAGCCCGGCGAGGGCTTCTTCGTAGGTCGCTACTCGTTTATCGAGTCCAGCCATGATGATCCGCCTTTTATAGTTGTTGACCGGCAGTCGCACTGCCGGAGGATCGGGTGACCTGCATCTTCTCTCGACGGGACTGATTTGTTAATTTTGTTTTTCTGATCAATTCATAAGAAAAGCAAATATATGAACGTGAAGCAGCTTCGCGCTTTTCTGGCCGTAGCGCAGTACCTGAGCTTCGCTCAGGCCGGAGAGCGGCTGAACGTTTCGCAACCGGCCTTGAGCCTGACGATTAAAAGCCTGGAAGAAGACCTTGGCGGACAGTTGTTGACGCGCACCACGCGCAATGTGGGTCTGACGCCCGAAGGCGAAACCCTGTTGCCGCTGGCGCGCCAGTTGCTGGCCGACTGGGACAACACCGAAGAACTGCTGCGTCAGCGTTTTACCCTGCAAATGGGGAGGGTGTCGGTCGCCGCCATGCCGTCGTTCGCCGGCAATCTGCTGCCAGCGGCCTTGAAGGTGTTTCGTGGGCGCTACCCGCGCGTCAATGTGGCGGTGCATGACGTGATCAACGAGCAAGTGCTGGAGATGGTCCGCCATCGCCGTGTCGAACTGGGTATCGGCTTTGAGCCCGAGTCGAACAGTGCCCTTTCGTTTACTCCGTTCTATATGGACCGCTTCGTCGCCGTGGTGCCCCGTGAGTCGCCGCTGGCCGAGCGGCGCGAGGTCGCCTGGGAAGAACTGCTGCGTGAAGACTTCATCGCCCTGCAACGCCCGTCGGCGGTACGTTTGCTCCTGGAACAGGCCATCGAGCCTCGCCATGGCAAGCTGGCGGTCGCGTTCGAGAGCCATCAGTTGTCGACCATCGGGCGCATGGTCGCCAATGGCCTGGGCGTCAGCGCGGTGCCGTCGCTGTGCATCGGGCAGATGCAGGAACTGGGGGCCTGCTGCATTGCGCTGGTAGAGCCGCTGATCGAGCGGCGTATCGGGCTGATGATGCTCGCCGATCACAAGCTTTCAGCGGCTGCCCAGGCGTTGTGCGAAGTGTTGATCGAGAATGCTCGCAACAGTCGATAGCGACTATCACGGCGGATGATTTTTGCTGCGTCGGGGGCGGGCGTAACCTTGCTTCATTCCTGAAATGAAGCCCGACCGGAGGCCCCCGATGAACCGTATGCTCGCCCTTGCGCTTGTCCTGACATTTACTGTTGCACTGGTTTCCGGCTGCTCCACTCACCACGCTGTCGAGCAGCGGGCATTCAGCGCTGAAGAAAGCCATCAGTTGGCCCTTGAAGACCTCAACCGTCGCGGTCTGTCGTTTGATGAGTATCAGGCACGCAAGGCGCAATTGATGGCGGACCCACAGATCCAGCAGGCGCGGGACTTCGATGAAAAAGGCGAAACGAGTGTCGACCTGGGTATCGCGGGTCAGCAGCCACAAGGCTAACAGTCTGCCTGAACATGGCTTTCCGTAAAAACTGTACTGCTGTAATTGGCCGTCAACTGTCCGTGTGTTTCCTTGACCGCCTTCGATAGGGTGAGTACCTGACTCACTGATCCGGACAGGCAGCATGTTTCTCTCTTTCGATTTGCTTCTGGCATTCACACTCTTCGCGTTCGTCACCTCGATCACTCCCGGCCCCAACAACATGATGCTGCTGGCCTCGGGCGTGAACTTCGGTTTCAGTCGCACCATGCCGCACATGCTGGGTATCAGTGTCGGCTTTTTCGTTCTGGTGCTGGCCGTCGGCTTCGGTCTGGGCAGTGTGTTCAAGGCCTGGCCGGTTCTCTACACGATTCTGCGCTACGTGGGCGCTGCCTATCTGCTTTACCTGGCCTGGAAAATCGCCACCTCGGGGCCGGCCTCCGACAACGTCGACAGCCAGGGCAAGCCGCTGAGTTTCATGAGCGCTGCGCTCTTTCAATGGGTCAATCCCAAGGCCTGGATCATGGCGATCGGGGCAATCAGCACCTACACCCCCATGCAGGGCTACTTCTACAACGTGGTGGTGATTTCGGCAGTGTTTGCGCTGATCAACCTGCCCAGCGTGGGCGTCTGGGCAGGCTTTGGCAGCTTGCTGCGCAACGTTCTGCGCGATCCGCTCGGGTTACGTATTTTCAACGGCGTGATGGCAGCGCTGTTGGTGGCCTCGTTGTATCCGCTGTTCATCGAGCATTGAAGGTTCTACAACGCCAGTTGCAAATGCCCGCCAGCCTGCTTGTGACGCGCCTGCAAGCGGCGTTGCAGACCGTGGTGGAAATGTTCCAGCCCTTCATGCAGACGCTCGGTGAGGATTTCGTCCAGCGTACCGCCCTGTTCGTTGTCGTCGTAGCTGACCTGGGTATCGATGGCGAAGATGCCGTGCAGCACTTCCTGTGACTTGAGCGCCGAGAGCACCGGCTTGAGCGCGTAATCCACGGCCAGCATGTGCGCGATACTGCCGCCGGTGGCCAGCGGCAAGACCACTTTGCCATGCAGCGCGCGCTCGGGCAGCAAGTCGAGCAGGGTTTTCAGTGCACCGGAAAATGATGCCTTGTACACCGGCGTACCGATCAGCAGGCCATCGGCCTGACTGACCGCTTCGATCAATTCCAGTACCTGCGGACTGTCGAAGCGGGCGAAAAGCAGATCCTCGGCATTGAAGTCGCGTATGCGCAATGTGGTGACTTCAATGCCGTGACTCTGCAGCCAGCGGCTGGCGTGGGCCAGCACAACGCCGGAACGGGATCTGGGGGAGGGACTGCCTGAAAGTGAAACGACGCGCATGTGGGATGTCCTTGCGATAAGCGTAAATCTGCAAAGCAGCTTATGTGCCAGCCTTCTTGTGCGTCTGGCTATGGCCCGCAGCCATTGGCTCTGCGTGTGTTGCGTACCGCGAGAGCGGGATCGCCGCGCTGATGCAAAACCCGTCAACTGTTGAACAGCTGTTGCTCTGGCAACAGTCTGGCGTTGTGCGACGGGCAAAAAAAATCCCTGCACAACCGCGTGCAGGGAGATTGGAGAACCGCCGCCTGGGTCAGTTGCGAAAGGCCGCACCGGTCTGTATCACACTGGCCGAGCCGAGCAACTGGCTGATGAAGCGGCTCCAGCGGGTGATATCGGCCGGGCCGACGAACACCACATCCTGCGCCTTGAGCTCGAACTGCCCCGCCAGCAGGTAAGCGGTGGGCTTTTTGGCATTGAGGTGGTAGACGGTGGAGGGCGCCTGGGCAAAGTTTTCCGCACCGCGTATGACGTACACCGCATCGCCGTCTGCGCTGTCCGGGCTGAGTCCGCCGGAATTTCCCAACGCCTCGAGCAGCGTCAGGCGGGTGGTGCCGAACGAGATCACCTGAGGGTTACGGACCTCGCCCAGCACGTAGATCTTGTTTCGCGAGTTGCTGTTGAGGTGCAGGTAGTCGCCATCCTTCAGGAAGATCCGGCTCAGTTGCGAGTCCCGGCGATTCAGCGAGTCGATGTCGATCAGGTAATCCTTGCCCTCCCGGCGCAAGGTCAGCCCGGCCAGGTTGGCATCGGTCAGGTCGACGCCGGCGACACTCACCGCCTGCACCAGGCTCAACGGAATATTGGTAATCGGTTGCGGGCCGGGGACCTTGAAGGAACCGGACAGCAGTATTCGCTGGCTGTTGTAGCGCAGCACTTTGACGTCGACCTTGACCTCGGTGTACTGCGGCGCCAGGCCCATGCGCAACTGCTCACGAACCTCGCTGACCGTTCTGCCACTCGCGCGGATTTTACCTACATAGGGGAAGTAGAGCGTGCCGTCGTTGAGCACTTCCCGGGTGTTGGCATCCAGTTGGTCCTGTGAGCCGGGCGCGGTCAGTTCCGGGTGTTCGAACACGGTAACCAGCAAGGTATCGCCAGCACCGATCACGTATTCCGGAGTCCTGTAGTCCAGCAGCGCCTGCGGCAGGGCCTTGGCCTCTGCAGTGGCGCGCAGTTGCTGTTGCTGCAGGGTTTTCGGGGTGACTTCGATCAACTGTGCCCGGGGTTCGTCCGGCGTATCGAGGGTGACGTCATCCGGCGTCATATGTTGCCCCGGCGCGAACGCACAGCCTTGCAGCGCCAGGCTGACCAGCAGTAACGCAGTAAAGCTTCGATTCATGACGTTTTTCCTTTCATGGCATTGCTCCTTTCTCGTTGCGTACCGAGGGTGTTCGGTGGGTGCTCAGGTCAGCGCCGGCATCAGAAGGCGTTCTTGTTGACGAACCCCTTGAGCAGCGTCAGCAGAATGATTTTCAGGTCCAGCCAGAGCGACCAGTGCTCGATGTATTCCAGGTCGAATTCGACGCGCATGCGCATCTTGTCCAGCGTGTCGGTTTCGCCGCGCCAGCCGTTGATCTGCGCCCAGCCGGTGATGCCGGGCTTGACCTTGTGGCGCAACATGTAGCCGCTGACCTGCCCGCGGTACTGCTCGTTATGGGCAATGGCATGGGGGCGTGGGCCGACGATGGACATGTCGCCGTGCAGCACATTGAAAAACTGCGGCAGTTCATCCAGCGACGTCCGGCGCAAAAAGCGCCCGAGCGGCGTTACCCGCGGGTCGTTGCGTGTCGCCTGAAGCACCACGTCGGTGTTTTCCTGGACGCTCATGCTGCGGAACTTCCAGACCATGATCGAGCGGCCGTCCAGCCCGTAGCGGCGCTGGCGGAACAGCACCGGGCCGGCCGAGGTGAGCTTGATGGCTGCCGCGATGGTCAGCAGCGGCACAGCGATCAGCAACAGGATCAGGCTCGACAGCACGATGTCTTCGGCACGTTTGGCCAGGCTCCAGGCACCGTCCATGGGCGAGTCGAAAATGCTGATACTGGCCAGGCCGTTGATGCTTTCACTGCGCGCATGCAGCAGGTCGAACATGAACACATCCGGAATCAGATATACCGAGGCGGTGGTGTCGCTCAGGCCGCTGATCAACTCGCGCAGTTGCGGTTCGGCGCTGAAGGCGAGGGTTATGTACACCTTGTCGATCCGGCCTGCGCGGGCATCTTCGATCAACTGCTGCAGGTCACCCAGTACTGGCGGGCGGCGCTTGTGTGCCTGCAGATTCATCTGCTGCGGGTGCGCGTCGTAAAAACCGAGCAGGATCAGGCCCATCCAGGGCGCAAGGGCGATGGACCGGGCCAGCCGCTCGCCGACCTGGCCGGTGCCGACGATGGCCACCCGACGCGTGTTGAAGCCACGCCGACGCAACGTGTGCAGGGTCAGACGGATCAGCAGCCGGTAGCCGCAGAGCACGGCGAGTGCCAGCGCGAACCAGCTCATCTGGCCGTTATCGGGCAATTGCGTCTGGCTGAGCAGCAGGCTGTTCAGCGACAGCAGGGTGATGAAGGTCATCGCCCAGTAACTGAAGACCTTGGTCAGCTCGCGCAGGATGCGCTCGCCACGCCATGAGCCATATAGCTGGTGATACTCGCTGACCCAGTGAAAGACCAGCACCGCGAGGAAAATGTGCGACCAGGCTTCTGTGCTGCCGGTGACCGTCAGCCCGGTTTGCCAGTACCCGATCAGCACGATGACGGTCAGGTCCAGCAAGCGATGGGCAAGCGAAAGCGCTGACTGATGGGCACGCAGAATGCCGCGGACTGAAGTACGCATTGGGAGGGCTCGCTCAGACGGTTTTCAGGGAGACGACACGGCCTGGCAGTTCGCTGCCTGCCTCCGGCGATGCTTGAACGACCCATTGCGACTGAGGCGGGCGCGCCATATGAGCCCTGTGCGAGATGGCCAGGCGGCCCTCGACGAAGGCTTTGATCTCCTGCTCGAAGCGCACGACCGAAAACCGCTCGGCATTGGCCCGGCAGGCCTCGGGAGAGATGCGCGATTGCGCCGCTTCGAATTCGCCGATGGCGGCGCTCAGTGACGCGACCGTTTGCTGTCGGTAGAACACGCCGGTCGGCTGCGGGTGATCCAGACCGCGCACGGTCTCCATGACGCCGCCCTTGGCGAAGGCGATGACCGGCGTGCCGCAGGCCTGGGCCTCGACCGGGCTGATGCCGAAATCCTCCTCGGCAGCGAAGACAAACGCCCTGGCGCTGCGCATGTGCTCCAGCAGTACGCTGCCTGGCTGAAAACCCAGCAGTGTCACGTTGCTCACCTGGCCGGCAATGGCCTGCGCCTTGGCCAGGTCCGGCCCGTCGCCAATCATGATCAGGCGTTTGTCAGGCATCGCGGCGAAGGCTTCGACGATCATCGGCATGCGTTTGTAAGGCACCATCCGCGAGGCGCTGATGTAGAAGTCTCCGCGCGCGCCCTGGGCGGTGAAGCCGAGCGTGTCCACTGGCGGGTAGATGACGGTGGAGTCGCGCCGATAGGCCTTGGTGATGCGCGCTCCTATAAACCCGGAATTGGCAATGAAGGCATCCACGCCGGTCGATGTGCGTTGGTCCCACAGGCGAATGTAATGCAGGATCAGGCGCGCCAGACCACTCTTGATGCCCTTGCTCAGCCCTGACTCCTGAAGGTACTGATGCTGCAGGTCCCAGGCATAGCGGATCGGCGAGTGCACATAGCTGACGTGCAATTGGTCCGGGCCGCACAGCACGCCCTTGGCCACCGCGTGGCTGCTGCTGATGATCAGGTCATAACCGGACAGATCCAGTTGCTCGATGGCCAGCGGCATCAGCGGCAGGTAGCGCGAGTAGTGTTTGCGGGCGCCGGGCAGCTTCTGGATGAACGTCGTTCTGGCGATCTTGCCATGCAGGTGTGCGCGGTCCTGATCGCTGAGGAAGTCGATGACCGCAAACAGGTCCGCAGTGGGCCAGACGTTGATCAGTGACGCGAGCACGCGTTCGGCACCGGCGTAGCTCACCAGCCAGTCGTGGACGATAGCGATTCTCATGGGCGTTCCTTGCTGTAATGGCCCGCGCTACTGCGGACGCGACGGCGCGCATCCTGGCGTTGCTGTTGTGGATTCAGGGTTTACCGGTGGACGATTCGGCGGTAACGGCCAGTCTGCTTTGCGCCTCTGGGCCGGACGCCAGCAACGTATCGATGCGTTGGGACAGGCGCTGCGCGGAAAGCTCCCAGGAAAAGCGCTGGACGTTTTGCAGACCCTGGACACGAAGTGCCTTGCGCAAGGGCGCATCCAGCAGAATGCGCTGCATGGCTGCGGCCATGTGGCTGACATCCAGTGGGTCGAAATACAGTGCACTGGCCTGCAGAACTTCAGGGATCGATGCAGCGTTGGCCGCCAGCACCGGGCAGCCGCAAGCCTGGGCTTCGAGCGGCGGGATGCCGAAGCCCTCGTAAAGCGAAGGGAACACGAAGGCGGTAGCGCCCTGGTATTGCGTGATCAGTTCGGCATCACTGAGGCGACCCAGAAAACGGATACGCGGATCACGGCAGGCGAGGTGTTGAAGGTTCGGGTCGGCGAACAACCCACTGGCTGCGCCGACAATATGCAACTGCAGATCCGTGTGGCCACGCAGACTGAGAAAGGCCTGAATCATGCGTCTGAAATTCTTGTGCACGGCCGGCGAGGAAACGGCCAGCAGGTATTTAGGCTGATCGACAGTGGTCGGACCCGGTATGAAATCGTCGCTGACCGCAGCCGGTAAGACGAGCACCTTGTCTTCGGCGTAGCCATAGAACGAGGATATTTCTTTGCGCGAGAAGTGGCTGCCGGTGATCAGTGTTCTGGCGCGTGACAGCAGGATCGGGGTGATGGTCCGATAGGCCAGCCGGAACAGCCGGGTGTAGCTTTGCGGGTAGCGCACATAGTTGATGTCGTGGTGAGTCGCAATCTGGTTGCCATACAGCATGGGCCCTGTGTTACTGATCGAGATCAGCAGCGGACTGCCACGACGCTTCAGGTACAGCGGCAGATCGATCTGTTCCCACGCATGCCCGGTGCAGCGCCCGATGCAGTGCGCCTCCAGTGCGCTGGCGCAGTCATGCCGTCTGATATTGCGCGGGGCAACGAATACCAGATCGTCGCGCAGTCGTTTCAGCGCTCTGCACATCTGCTCTGCGTAGCGCTGTACGCCACTGATGTCCTGGGTAAGGAACCGTGCATTGATGAAAATCATCTTGAGCATCCTGCTGATGAAGGTGAGCGGGCGGGTGCCACACCGTGTCCGTGATGTCGTCAAAGGGGGCGATTGCGCCCGTGCGCCGTGCTACGTGTTAGGTGCTACGTGCTACGTGCTGCGGTCCTGCAAGGTCTGGGCGAAGATGCTTTCGTACTGGTCCAGCATCAGGTCCAGGTTCATCAACGACGCGACGCTGTTGCGCGCCTGGCTGCCGAGGCGTGCCAGCAGTTCGGGCTGCTGATGCAGCCTGAGCATCGCCAGCCCCAGTGAGTCCGGATCATCTGGGCTGCACAGCAAACCGTTGAGCGGTTCCTGAATGATTTCCGTCAGCCCGCCCATGCGGCTGGCGATGACCGGCAGCGAATGCGCGCAGGCCTCGACCGCGACCATGCCGAACGGCTCATTCCACAGGGAAGGCACAATCGCCACGTCGATCTGGCGGTAGAAATGTTCGGGTCTCTGAAAACCGACGAAGCTGATGTCGGGGGATGTGACCATGGCCCTGAAGCGCTTTTCATCGGATGGCTGTCCGCGCCCGGCAATCTGCAGGGTGGCTTTGAACGGCAGATGCTGGAACTGATCGATCAGCCACTCCAGCCCCTTGTTGGTCGACAGTGTGCCCAAGTAACCGAAGCGCAACGGCGCGGTATCGACAGGTGCTCTTGGCTGCTCGCGACTCGCTGGCGTAAACGGGCTGGCGTTATGCACCACATACCCTCTGGCGTTCTTGAAGTAACCCTGTGCCTGCAGTGTGTCGAGCATGAAGCGGCTGACACCGACCACAGCGCCGACCTGTTCCGACTGTTGTGCATGATGGCTGCGCAACCGTGTGCACGTGGTGCAGCGGTGCTGGCAATTTTTGCCCTTTCTGAACATCGTGCTTGCCGGGCAGAGCAGGTAGAAGTCATGCAGGACCTGCACGATCGGCCAATCGGCCTGGGCGATCTGGTCCCATGCCGAGACCGACCAGCCCGTCAGGTTATGGCACACCACCAGTTCCGGTTGCTCCAGCTCCATCACACGCTCTACGTACTCGCGCATGTCTGCGTTATAGCGATCACGCCAGTGCCAGGCAAACCGCGTCAGACGGCCTGGGCGCTGGGCCATGAAGTGCCAGTAGCAGTTGAGCAGGCCGGCCCGATAGACCTTCACCCGATTGACCTCCGCCAGTTGCAAGCCAGGCCGGTCGGTGGTGGCCAGTACCGCGACGCTGTGCCCACGCTGCTGCAGACCCTCGACGGTACGTTGCAGAATGATTTCTGCGCCGCCACCGATATCGGGTGCGTAGAGGCTGTTGATGAACAGGATTTTCATAGTGGGTAGGCCTTGTTCAGGCCCAGCCTGCCGGCTTCGCCCTCGCGAATGGCGTCGTTGAGCAGGTCCAGACGCAGGGCCGCGTCATAGCGCCAGGCATACAGGTTCAGAAGGCAGAGAAAGACCCGGCGGTTGAGTCGATAGCTGAGTGTGGAGGCTGCCCAGACATGCTTGTCGAACCAGGCCTGATTGCGTGCTGCGTAGTAGGCGCGCAGATCCGATCCGCCCAGCAGGTAGCTTTCATAGACATTGCGCGTACGTGCCTTGATGTTCCAGGAATCTTCCAGATCATCCAGCCGCGCGTCGGGCACCAGAAACAGCTTTCCGCCACCGTCGGTGATGCGCCAGGTGTATTCGCTGTCATCGCTGTACAGCTTGAGAGAATCCAGTGGCAGGCCGATCTTTTCGTAAAGGCTGCGATGGGCAAGCAGCCCCCCGTAGGTGGCAAAGGGCAGTTGCACGCGTTCCGGCATCAGCCGGGCCGCATCTGGCTGTCCCCAGGGCAGGCGTCGCCAGATCTTGTACGGCAACTGGGCGATGTGAAAGCCGAAGAAACTCGAGCGTCGCTGAATCGCGTATTGCAGCGGTACACCTGCGGCTATATCGGCTTGATGCGTGGGGCGAAAGCCGAGCACCGCGCAGTTGTCCTGGCCGTCGATGACTTGCCGTTCACGCAAGGACCGATGCAATACCTCGATGGCGTGCGCGGTCGGCGCGTTGTCGTCGTCCATCAGCCAGATGCACTCGTCTCCGGCCTGCAGCGCGGCGTTGATGCCCACCGAGTAGCCATTGGCCGAACCGGTGTTGTGCGATAGCCAGATCACTTGAACCTGATCGGGCCACTCGTCGCACAGCGCATGCAGCGGCGCGACGGAGGCATTGCTGACAACGATCACACGGCCGATCAGCGGACTCTCCAGCGAGCGACTGATCAGGGTGTGCAGATAGCTGAAACGTTCACCATAGGTGAGCGTCACCAGGGTGGTCTGGCGCGGCATGGTGCGATTCCAAGGCGGGTGAAACGGGCGTGCGACGCATGTTTTCAGGACGCGTCGAGCGGCAGATTGCGGCGGGTTCCAGCGCTAGGCGCTGGCCTCGATTAGCGACAGGCTGCTGATCGGCAGCACCACTTTTTGCTGACGCTGCAACATATTGAGCAGGATCACTGCGCGCTGCGTGCCGTCCTCGCTCAGAAAGATGGCCTCGACGTCACCCCAGCTGGCATGCGTAATCAGCACCGCGTCCCCTCGGGCAAACTGTGTTTTCGGCGCTGGTGTGGCCAGTCGCTGGCGGATCTGCTCGATCAGATGATCGCGAACCGGCACCGGGTGACCGCCAAAGGTCACGATGCGCGAGACTCCGCGGGTGGAGCGGATCGGGTACCAGTTGTCCTGCACCTGATCCATGTGAATGAACAGGTAACCGGGGAACAAGGGCTCGTCGGCCTGACCCCGAATGCCGGTTTTTTTGGCATCGGCCTGTAGCGGTCGATAGCACTCAAACTGCTGACGCCGCAAATGCTCTTCGGCGCGGGCTTCCTGCCGCGGTTTGGTCTGGATCAGGTACCAGCGGACATCCTGTTCGGAGCGGGACATGGTTAATTCCTTTTAATGAAACGGCTCGGTCAGCGGCAAGCAGCGCCCCGTCTATCGGGGCGCGGGGTGGTAGTTGTAGCCATAGGCGGCGCAGTCGTAGTCGGACGTCGTAGCCTTGCGCACCACCGCGTTGAAAATGGCGCCCTTTATCAGGATGCCGTTCTGCCCCAAACGGCGTTTGCAGGCTTCGATTTCCTGGACGGTGGTCATGCCAAAGCGCGCCACCAGCAGGCAAGTGCCCGCCTGACGACCCACCAGCGTCGCGTCGGTCACGGCCAGA
Source organism: Pseudomonas congelans (assembly GCF_900103225.1). GTDB lineage: Bacteria > Pseudomonadota > Gammaproteobacteria > Pseudomonadales > Pseudomonadaceae > Aquipseudomonas > Aquipseudomonas congelans. Next base: position 738,310 of record NZ_FNJH01000003.1, read on the forward strand.
ATGGGCGGGGTGTCGATCAGAATCAGGTCATACAGCGGCGACAGTTCGGCAAGCATCTTGTTGAAGTTGTCATGCATCAGCAGTTCCGAGGGGTTGGGCGCGGCGAAACCACAGGAGATGAAATCCAGATGCCGGACACGCGTGGCGTTGATGACCTCGGTGCAACGCAGACGCGCCGCCAGTGCGTCGGACAGCCCGTGTTTGGGTTGCAGACCGAAGAGGCGATGCAGGTAGCCTTTGCGCATGTCGGCATCGATCAGCAGGACCCGTTTGCCGGTCTGGGCAATGATGGTCGCCAGATTGCTCGATACAAACGACTTGCCGGCTCCCGGTGTCGGGCTGGATATCATCAGCACGTTGTTGCGTGCTTCAAGCATGGCGAAGTGCAGACTCGTACGCAGGCTGCGCAATGATTCGATCGCCAGCTCGGCGGGCGCGGCAATGCTCAGCAACTTCGAGTCCTTGCCGGCAGGGTCGCGCTTGTCCAGATGCTCCTGTTGACGCGAGTGGGGCAGCGACGCGTAGACCGGCATACCCAGGTTTTCAATGACCTCGGCGCTTTCGACGCCGCGATAGAACGCCTGGCGCACGAAAACGATGGTCATTGCGACCAGTGCGCCGAATAGCGTGGCAATCAGCACGATCAGCGTCTTCATCGGTTTGACGGGTCTTTCGACATTGGTGTCCGCGTTGTCGATGACCCGGACATTGCCGATGTTGCCGGCGCGCAGAATGTCCTGCTCCTGGCTTTTGTTGAGCATCAGTGTGTAGGTCTGGCTGATGACCTGCATATCGCGGGTCAGACGCAACAATTCCTGCTGGGTCATGGGCAGCGCATCGATTTTCTTCAGCAGGCCCTGTTTCTGTTGTTCCAGCTGGTTCATCTGGCTCATCAGGCTGCGATAGGTCGGGTGCTCTCGGGTATAAAGCCGCTCCAGTTCGACGCGCTTGAGCTTTAGTTCGGAAAGCATCGATTCGAGACTGACCACCTGATCAAGCACCCCCTTGGTCTCGATACTCAGGTCCACCGATCGGGCACTGGTCTGGAAGGTGTTCAGCGCGGTTTCCGATTCCTCCAGCTGCTTGCGCACGGCCGGTAACTGCGAACGCAAAAACTGCAGTCGCTGGGCGGCTTCGGCCGAACTGCGCTCGACGTTCTGGCGTACATACAGATGGCTGACCTCATCGAGAATCCGGTTGGCCCGCTGTGCGTCCTGGTCCTCGATCGACAGGTAGATGATCCCGGAGTCTCTGCCGGCCTCTATGATTTTCAGGCGGTTCTGATAGAGCAGCGCGGTGCTGAGCGTGCGTTGTCTGGAGACAGTGAAATCGGTACCGGGCCGCGCCTGCAGCGTAGCGACCTGGATCTTGATCCCTTTGCCTTCGACGACGCGATTGACGGCACCGCCGAGCAGCAGATTGTGTTCGTTATCGTAGAGCGAGAACTGTCCCGGCTTGCCTGCGGTCAGGGTGAGCTTTTCACCCAGCAGGTGCTCCGGCACTTCCAGTTGGAACAGCTCTATTTTTTCGCCGCCCCACGCATAATGGGTCAGGCCGAACAAAGGCTGCGCCAGTTCACCGTCGCGTGCGGGCTTGAAGGTGCGATACAGATAAGGACCGATCACAGGGAAGAAGTCGGGCGTCTGGAGCGTACTGAGCTTCAGATCGTCGACGACCTTGCCCAACAGGGCGCGGGACTTGATCAGCTCGATC
>NZ_FNJH01000023.1 GCF_900103225.1 Pseudomonas congelans
CACAGTCACCGCAATCTGGTCATTCGACGCAAATTGCTTGGGTGTTATATGGTCAAGCCTCACGGGCAATTAGTATTGGTTAGCTCAACGCCTCACAGCGCTTACACACCCAACCTATCAACGTCGTAGTCTTCGACGGCCCTTTAGGGAACTCAAGGTTCCAGTGAGATCTCATCTTGAGGCAAGTTTCCCGCTTAGATGCTTTCAGCGGTTATCTTTTCCGAACATAGCTACCCGGCAATGCCACTGGCGTGACAACCGGAACACCAGAGGTTCGTCCACTCCGGTCCTCTCGTACTAGGAGCAGCCCCTCTCAAATCTCAAACGTCCACGGCAGATAGGGACCGAACTGTCTCACGACGTTCTAAACCCAGCTCGCGTACCACTTTAAATGGCGAACAGCCATACCCTTGGGACCGGCTTCAGCCCCAGGATGTGATGAGCCGACATCGAGGTGCCAAACACCGCCGTCGATATGAACTCTTGGGCGGTATCAGCCTGTTATCCCCGGAGTACCTTTTATCCGTTGAGCGATGGCCCTTCCATACAGAACCACCGGATCACTAAGACCTACTTTCGTACCTGCTCGACGTGTCTGTCTCGCAGTCAAGCGCGCTTTTGCCTTTATACTCTACGACCGATTTCCGACCGGTCTGAGCGCACCTTCGTACTCCTCCGTTACTCTTTAGGAGGAGACCGCCCCAGTCAAACTACCCACCATACACTGTCCTCGATCCGGATAACGGACCTGAGTTAGAACCTCAAAGTTGCCAGGGTGGTATTTCAAGGTTGGCTCCACGCAGACTGGCGTCCACGCTTCAAAGCCTCCCACCTATCCTACACAAGCAAATTCAAAGTCCAGTGCAAAGCTATAGTAAAGGTTCACGGGGTCTTTCCGTCTAGCCGCGGATACACTGCATCTTCACAGCGATTTCAATTTCACTGAGTCTCGGGTGGAGACAGCGCCGCCATCGTTACGCCATTCGTGCAGGTCGGAACTTACCCGACAAGGAATTTCGCTACCTTAGGACCGTTATAGTTACGGCCGCCGTTTACCGGGGCTTCGATCAAGAGCTTCGCTTGCGCTAACCCCATCAATTAACCTTCCGGCACCGGGCAGGCGTCACACCCTATACGTCCACTTTCGTGTTTGCAGAGTGCTGTGTTTTTAATAAACAGTCGCAGCGGCCTGGTATCTTCGACCGGCAGGGGCTTACGCAGTAAATGCTTCACCTCCACCGGCGCACCTTCTCCCGAAGTTACGGTGCCATTTTGCCTAGTTCCTTCACCCGAGTTCTCTCAAGCGCCTTGGTATTCTCTACCCAACCACCTGTGTCGGTTTGGGGTACGGTTCCTGGTTACCTGAAGCTTAGAAGCTTTTCTTGGAAGCATGGCATCAACCACTTCGTGTTCTAAAAGAACACTCGTCATCAGCTCTCGGCCTTAAGATCCCGGATTTACCTAAGATCTCAGCCTACCACCTTAAACCTGGACAACCAACGCCAGGCTGGCCTAGCCTTCTCCGTCCCTCCATCGCAATAACCAGAAGTACAGGAATATTAACCTGTTTTCCATCGACTACGCTTTTCAGCCTCGCCTTAGGGACCGACTAACCCTGCGTCGATTAACGTTGCGCAGGAAACCTTGGTCTTTCGGCGTGGGTGTTTTTCACACCCATTGTCGTTACTCATGTCAGCATTCGCACTTCTGATACCTCCAGCAAGCTTCTCAACTCACCTTCACAGGCTTACAGAACGCTCCTCTACCGCATCATCA
>NZ_FNJH01000002.1:0-220124 GCF_900103225.1 Pseudomonas congelans
GACGACTATCGTTCCTCACGCTCCAGCGTGGGAATGCAGTTCACGACGCTCTGCGTCGCAAGAGGACGCGGAGCGTCCAGACCGGTATGCCCACGCAGAGCATGGGCACGATAGATGTTCTCTGGAGACCTATGATTATCGTCTCCGCGCTACACCTTACTGAGCCGGGGTGGGCTCGACTGGCGTGGGGGCGGTGCTTTCTGCAGGTTCTGCGGCCGGTGGTTCAATCTTTTCTGCCTTGAATGAAGCAGGTTCGGACGGCGCAGGCACAGGTTCGCTTGCAGCAGGCGTAACAGGTTCGGCAGCAGGCTCGGTCTTCGGCGCGCTTTCTGACGACGCAGGCGCCAGCTTCGCAGGCTCGGCAGCCTTGGCGGGGGCCGCCGGGGCAGCGGGAGCTGTGTCAGGCACACCGAGGTCGGCCTTGGGCTTCTCGACAATATGCGCAGCCTTTTTCACCTCCGGCGGCAGGAAGTTTTCCACCAGACCGAAAAAGCGCTCGTAGAACTTGGCCGACGAGACGGTCTCGCTGGCGACCTTGACCATCGAGTCGTCAGTAGAGCCTATCGGCATCGAGACGGAGCCCAGCACGCCCACACCGAGGCTTGCCGAGTTGTTGGTCTTCTTCAACGCGTAGCGATCCTGCAGGGCGTTGGCGAACATGGTGGAATTTCCATCCTTCGCATCGGCGGCGCACACCAGATTGAAGCTGATTTCGATATGCGTATCGCCGGTCTGCTGAAAGCTCTTGCGACCGGCAATCATCTTCGGGTCACTGCTGGTGATGATATAGCCCTGACTCAGCAAGGCACGCCTTCCTGCCTCGCAGTAGGCCATGTCGGTCGCAGGGTAGCTTCGGGAGAAGGTCCCGGCGTCGTCGAAGTGTTCATGGTCATACACCGCCTGCTTGGGCGATGAACACCCGGCTGCCATCAACACGGCAGAAATCCAGAAAGCGGTACGAACGTTCAGTAGCTTAAACATCGAAAATCCTGAGGAAGGAAAAGACTGCCAGCAAGACTGCGAACTGGGAAATGGCGGTAAGTCTGCAACAAGGCCGACGCTGGATCAACGCACAGTTCAAAAGGATTTGGATACAGCCCATGCTCAAGCGAACCCAATGTACCTGCGAGCACACAAAACGCAGACAACAAAAAAGCGACCCTAGGGCCGCTTTATTGTTTGCTTCAAGGAGTTCAAGGGCCTTGAAACGGTATATGGCGCAGCGGACGGGACTCGAACCCGCGACCCCCGGCGTGACAGGCCGGTATTCTAACCGACTGAACTACCGCTGCGTATCGCTGTAAACCTGCTTGAAACAAACCTTTGATAGTTTGCTTCCTGTACATGTGACTGAAAGACCCTTGGGCTTTTCAATCGCAGACCCGGCGAACCCGATCTGTACAAATATGGCGCAGCGGACGGGACTCGAACCCGCGACCCCCGGCGTGACAGGCCGGTATTCTAACCGACTGAACTACCGCTGCGCATTGTGGACTTGCGTCCGTACCAGCTTTGTAAAAGCACTTTTGAAAGCCCTCGTACCTCAGCTTTCAAACTCAACGATGGTGGGTGATGACGGGATCGAACCGCCGACCCGCTGCTTGTAAGGCAGCTGCTCTCCCAGCTGAGCTAATCACCCTTTGCTTCGTTGAGGCCGCGAAATTTACGCACCTAACGAACCTAAGTCAATAGCCTGATTGAAGTTTTTTTAAAAACCACCTCAATCACAAAACCCTCATCACACACCAAAAGCACAAGCAATAGCTCAATCTAAGCTCACCCGCACAAACTACTCGGCGTACACCATCTTGCGCGTCATGCCACCGTCGACCACGAACTCCTGCCCGGTCACGAAACCGGCGTTTCTGGACAACAGCCAGGCGACCATTGCCGCAACGTCTTCTACCGTCCCTACCCTGCCGGCCGGGTGCTGGGCGTGATCAGTCTCGGACAACGGCTCGGCTCTGCGCAACGAGGGGTCGCGCGCGTCGATCCAGCCAGGGCTGACGGCGTTGACACGAATCTCCGGACCCAGGCTGATCGCCAGCGCATGCGTCAGCGCCATCAGGCCGCCCTTGCTGGCTGCATAAGCCTCGGTATCTGCCTCCGACTGACGGGAGCGTGTGGAGGTCAGGTTGACGATGCTGCCGCAGTGGGCACGCAGGTAAGGCGCGCAATGCTTGGCCAGCAGCATCGGGCCGCCGAGGTTGACTGCCAGAACCCGATTCCAGTGCGACAGCTCAAGGCTTTCCAGCGTAGTGTTGTGCGGATCGGCAATCGCTGCATTGCACACCAGCGCATCAAGACGACCGAACTGCCGAAGCACCTCGGCCACGCCCGCGGCGACCTGCTCTTCACTGGCAACGTCCATGGCAATGAACAGGGCATTTTCACCCAGTGCACCGGCCACTTTCGAGCCACGCGCACGGTCCAGATCGGTCAGCACCACTTGCCAGCCTTCGGCAATCAGCCACGCGGCTATACCGAGCCCGATACCGCGAGCGGCACCGGTCACCAGGGCGACACGACCATTGTGGACGCTGGCAAACTTCAACGCCCACTCCTCGCCCGGCTTGCCACCGGCCGGACTGCTGGCCTCGCTACTCACAACGCCGCCAGACCACGGGCCAGGTCCGCCTGCAGGTCAGCCACATCTTCAAGCCCCACTGCAACCCGAATCAGGCTGTCGCGAATACCGGCAGCTTCACGCTCCTGAGGCGCCAGACGACCGTGAGAGGTGGTGCTCGGGTGAGTGATCGTGGTTTTGCTGTCACCCAGGTTGGCAGTGATCGAAATCAGTCGCGTGGCATCGATGAAGCGCCATGCGCCCTCCTTGCCGCCCTTGACCTCGAAGCTCACCACAGCGCCAAAGCCCTTTTGCTGACGCTGGGCCAACTCATGCTGCGGGTGACTCTTCAGTCCGGCGTAATGGACTTTCTCGATGCCGTCCTGCTGCTCGAGCCATTCGGCCAGCGCCTGAGCATTGGCACAGTGAGCGCGCATCCGCAGGTTCAGGGTTTCGAGCCCCTTGAGGAAGATCCACGCGTTGAACGGGCTGAGCGTCGGCCCGGCAGTACGCAGGAAGCCGACCACTTCTTTCATTTGCTCGCTGCGGCCGGCAACCACGCCACCCATGCAACGGCCCTGGCCGTCGATGAACTTGGTGGCCGAATGCACGACAATGTCAGCGCCCAGCAACAACGGCTGCTGCAAGGCCGGCGTGCAGAAACAATTGTCGACGATCAGCATCGCGCCCTTGGCATGGGCGATTTCAGCCAGCGCCGCAATGTCGACCAGCTCGGCCAGGGGGTTGGACGGCGATTCGACGAAAAGCATTTTGGTGTTGGGCTTGATCGCCGCGTCCCAGCCACTCAGCTCTGCGAGAGGAACGTAATCCACCTCGACACCAAAGCGTTTGAAGTACTTGTCGAACAGACTGATGGTCGAGCCAAAAACACTGCGCGACACCAGCACATGATCACCGGCACTGCACAGGCTCATCACCACTGCCAGGGTTGCCGCCATGCCGGTCGCCGTAGCGACGGCCTGTTCGGCACCTTCCAGTGCGGCGATGCGTTCTTCGAAAGCACGCACCGTCGGGTTGGTGTAACGCGAGTAGACGTTGCCCGGCACCTCACCGGAGAAACGCGCAGCCGCGTCGGCGGCTGTGCGAAATACGTAACTGGAGGTAAAGAACATGGGTTCGCCATGCTCTCCTTCCGGTGTGCGGTGATGCCCGGCACGTACGGCAAGCGTATCGAAACCTACGCCTTCAAGGTCGCTGTCCAGCCGACCTGCATCCCATTCCTGAGTCATGCCGCCCACTCCTTGCCCGATTAGTTGTTGTACAGATCGATGATCGCGCTCACTGCCTGAGTCTTGATCTTGGAGGCGTCATTACGCGCGCTCTCGATCCGGTTCAAATAATGCTCGTCGATGTCGCCGGTCACGTACTTGCCGTCGAAAACCGAGCAATCGAAGTTGTCGATCTTGATCTTCTTGCTGCCGCTGACCGCCTCGATCAGGTCATTCAGATCCTGATAGACCAGCCAGTCGGCACCGATGAGGTCGGCCACGTCCTGAGTGGTACGGTTGTGGGCAATCAGCTCGTGAGCACTCGGCATGTCGATGCCGTAGACGTTGGGGTAGCGCACAGCCGGGGCTGCAGAACAGAAGTAGACATTCTTGGCGCCGGCTTCGCGGGCCATCTGGATGATCTGCTTGCAGGTGGTGCCACGTACGATGGAGTCATCCACCAGCATCACGTTCTTGCCGCGGAACTCCAGTTCGATGGCGTTGAGCTTCTGGCGTACGGATTTCTTGCGCGCAGCCTGGCCCGGCATGATGAAGGTCCGGCCGATGTAACGGTTCTTGACGAAGCCCTCGCGGAACTTGACGCCCAGATGGTTGGCCAGCTCCAGCGCCGCGGTACGGCTGGTGTCAGGAATCGGGATGACCACGTCGATATCGTGATCCGGACGCTCGCGCAGGATCTTGTCGGCCAGTTTCTCGCCCATGCGCAAGCGCGCCTTGTAGACAGAGATACCGTCGATGATCGAATCCGGGCGCGCCAGATAGACGTGCTCGAAGATGCACGGTGCGTACTTGGGGTTGGCCGCGCACTGACGGGTGTGCAGCTTGCCGTCTTCGGTGATGTAGACCGCTTCGCCCGGCGCCAGATCGCGAATCAGGGTGAAACCCAGCACGTCCAGAGAAACGCTTTCCGAGGCGATCATGTACTCGACGCCTTCGTCGGTGTGACGCTGGCCGAACACGATAGGACGAATGGCGTCCGGGTCACGGAAGCCGACGATGCCGTAGCCGGTGATCATCGCCACAACCGCATAACCACCACGGCAGCGATTGTGCACGTCGGTCACTGCCGCGAAGATATCCTCTTCGGTCGGCTGCAACTTGCCACGCACGGCCAGCTCGTGGGCGAACACATTGAGCAGTACTTCCGAATCGGAATTGGTGTTCACATGGCGCAGGTCGGATTCGTAAATTTCCTTGGCCAACTGCTCGACGTTGGTGAGGTTGCCGTTGTGCGCCAAGGTGATGCCGTAAGGCGAGTTGACGTAGAACGGCTGAGCCTCGGCCGACGTCGAGCTGCCCGCAGTGGGATAGCGCACGTGACCGATGCCCATATGCCCGACCAGACGCTGCATATGACGTTGATGAAACACATCGCGCACCAATCCGTTGTCCTTGCGCAGGAATAACCGGCCATCGTGGCTGGTTACGATACCGGCAGCGTCCTGGCCGCGGTGCTGGAGGACGGTAAGCGCGTCATACAGCGCCTGATTGACGTTCGACTTGCCGACGATACCGACGATGCCACACATGCGACACAACCCCTACTTAGTGGAACTGGATTTACCGAGCACATCCTGCGGCATTGTAGACGGCAGGATCTGTTCCTTGAACGGCATGTCAGCGGGTACGCTGATGCCGCTGGCGAGCCACTTGCTGGACATCCCGAGAATCAGGTTTTTCGACCAGTCAGCGACCATGAGAAATTGCGGCACCAGCCTGGACTGCTGCCACCATTGATCCTGCTGCACCGGCCCCAGGCTCAACAGCCCTACCGCCACAACGACAAGCAGGCCTCCGCGCGCTGCGCCGAAGACCATGCCGAGAAAACGATCGGTCCCGGAAAGCCCGGTGACGCGAATCAGCTCGCCTATCAGAAAATTGACCATGGCGCCTACCAGCAAGGTGGCGACAAAAAGAATGGTACAGCTCGCGATCACGCGGGCCGAAGGTGTTTCTATGTAGTTGACCAGATACTGCGACAGCCCTGCGCCAAACATCCAGGCCACAACACCTGCAATGATCCACGTCGTCAACGACAGTGCTTCTTTTACGAAGCCGCGCTTCAGACTGATCAGGGCGGAGATGGCGACAATTCCGAGAATTGCCCAGTCAACCGGAGTAAATGGCACGTTGCAGCCTGCAGACGGATAAGGCGGCGCATTTTAGCAGAGCGCCTGCCTGCCGGTAAGCAGCGATTACCGGCGCGAGGCATTTAACTTTGCATCAAGGGCACGAGGTGCCGAACGGTCAGCCCCGTTCGGGCTGAAAGCGCACCACAATACCTTTGAGCTTTTGCTGTTTGTCGAGCTGATCACGCAGGCGATCGGCCTCGGCGCGCTCGATGAGCGGGCCGACAAATACCCGGTTCACACCATCAGCGGTGCGAATGTAGGCGTTGTAGCCCTGGGTGCGCAGCGTCTTTTGCAGATTGTCGGCATTGGCACGATTGGACATGCTCGCCAATTGCACCGACCAGCTGATCGACAGACCATTGGCATCGACGCCAGCAGGTGCTGCAGGTTTGGCGGGGGCCGCAGGCGCCGGTGTCGCTGCAGGTGAAGCAGCTGGCGCTGGAGCAGGTGCCGGTTTGGCAGCAGGCTTGGAGGCCGAAGCGGCAGGTGCGGTCTGGGCAGTCGGCGCAGGCGCGATCGGCATGGCAGGCGGCTGGTTGCTGCTCATGTCATCGTCGCCCGGCACAGGCTCCTGAGGCAGTACCTGGGGCTCCGGAACAGGCACCGGATCGACTTGCACCTGGGAAGCCGCAGGCGCCTGGGGCGCGGCTGGCGCCTCGACCTGCACCTGACGTGTTTCATCTTCACGCGTGAAAAGCATGGGCAGAAAGATGACCGCCACGGCGATCAGCACCAGTGCTCCAACCATTCGCTGCTTGAATACGTTATCCAGCAAAGCCATTTGCAGCGTCCTCATCGGTGTACCGGGCCAACCATTCCAGGGCCTCGGCAACACAGTAAAATGAACCGAACAGCAGAATCTCGTCATCGGGCGTGGCATGCGCGCACTGAGCTTCCAGCGCCAGCGCGATACTCTGATAGGACGTCACGCGGGCGCCAAGGTTCTGCAAGGCCGCCTGCAACTCTTCTGCCGGTCGACTGCGCGAGGTAGGAAGCGGCGCAACAGCCCACTCTTCAATGACCGGCGCCAGGTGCGCGACCACGCCGTCGAGGTCCTTGTCGCCGAGCAGGCCAAACACCGCGCGGCGCTTGCCGCCAACCGGCTGCCGCGCGAGGCGCTGCCCCAGAAACTGGGCTGCGTGGGGGTTATGGCCGACATCCAGAAGCAGGTTGAGCGATTTGCCGTGCCAACTGACCACCCTGCGATCGAGACGACCGGCAAGCCGGGTCTCGGCAAGCACCTTGCCTGTAACATCCGGTTGCAATGGATACCCCAGCAGGGCGAAGGCCTGGAGTGCCAGCGCTGCATTCTGCATGGGCAGGTCAAGCAGCGGCAGACCACGTAGCTCGACCCGTTCGCCATCAGCGACACCGCGCCAGTCCCAGCTGTCATCGCCTATGGAAAGATCAAAATCCCGGCCACGCAACAACAATGGACAGCCCAGCTCGCGGGCTTTGGCCAGTAGCGGCTCGGGTGGCGCCGGGTCACCGCACAACGCAGGACATCCGGCGCGAAAGATGCCGGCCTTCTCGAAAGCGACCGACTCACGGGTGTCGCCCAGGTACTCGGCATGATCGACCCCGATACTGGTGACCAGCGCCAGGTCCGCATCCACGAGATTGACCGCATCCAGACGACCGCCCAGACCGACCTCCAGAACCACCGCATCGAGCCGGGCCTGCTCGAACAGCCAGAATGCCGCCAGCGTGCCCATTTCGAAATAAGTCAGGGTGACGTCGCCACGCGCCGCTTCGACCGCAGCAAAGGCGTCGCATAATTCCAGATCGGTAGCCTCGACGCCCTGCACTTTCACCCGCTCGTTATAGCGAATCAGATGCGGGGAGCTGTAGACACCGACCTTCAAGCCCTGAGCTTGCAACAAGGCGGCGACAAAAGCGCAGGTTGAGCCCTTGCCGTTGGTGCCCGTCACCGTGATCACCTGCGGCGCCGGGCGTGTAAGCCCCAATTGCAGCGCCACCTGTCGAGACCGCTCCAGCCCCATGTCGATGGCCGACGGATGCAGTTGCTCCAGGTAGGCGAGCCAGTCGCTCAGGGACGTAGAGGTCATATCGTCGCAGGTGCCGGCGGTACGACGATTGGCTCGATGACGGGCGCGACAAAGCGAGGGGTCGGCAGGTTCATCATCTGTGCCAGCAGGTTACCCAGGCGCGGACGAAGTTCACTGCGCGAGACGATCATGTCGATGGCGCCGTGATCCAGCAGGAATTCGCTGCGCTGGAAGCCTTCAGGCAGCTTCTCGCGAACGGTTTGCTCGATGACCCGCGGACCGGCAAAACCGATCAACGCCTTGGGCTCGGCGACGATGACGTCGCCCAGCATGGCCAGACTGGCGGAAACGCCACCGTAGACAGGGTCGGTCAGCACCGAAATGAACGGCAGCCCTTCTTCGCGAAGGCGCGCCAGAACAGCCGAGGTCTTGGCCATCTGCATCAGCGAGATCAGCGCCTCCTGCATGCGCGCACCGCCGGAAGCGGCGAAGCAGACGAACGGGCAGCGATTTTCCAGCGCGTAGTTGGCGGCACGTACGAAACGCTCGCCGACAATGGCCCCCATCGAACCGCCCATGAACGAGAATTCGAATGCCGAAGCCACCACCGGCATGCCCAGCAAGGTGCCGCTCATGGAAATCAGCGCGTCCTTCTCACCGGTCTGCTTCTGCGCAGCGGTCAGGCGATCCTTGTACTTCTTGCCGTCGCGGAATTTCAGACGGTCGACCGGCTCAAGATCGGCACCCAGCTCTTCGCGCCCTTCGACGTCCAGAAAAATGTTCAGGCGTGCACGTGCGCCGATACGCATGTGGTGGTTGCACTTGGGGCAGACGTCCAGGGTCTTTTCCAGCTCAGGGCGATACAGCACCGCCTCACAGGACGGGCATTTGTGCCAGAGGCCTTCGGGAACCGAGCTCTTCTTGACCTCGGAACGCATGATCGATGGGATCAGTTTGTCTACCAACCAGTTGCTCATGCTCTATATCTCCAGTACCGGTGTGGCTCGAACGACTGACAAATCAAACGCCAGCCGCATGCCCTCAGATAAATTCGTATATGGACGACGATGAAAGGATAGCGATCGACCCACGGCCGGACCTGCACACCCCTCACCCCGATTTTTCACAACGACGGCGTTGCACATTGGCACCACCGCTTACTTGATTCGACCCGCGTGTCTCGTGGCGCGGACAGGCTTATGGACGGCGGCCGATCAATAGCCGTCACATCAGGTGCCGTGCACCGCACTCATGAACGCCAGGATCTTCTCGCGATCCTTGATGCCCTTGCTCTTCTCAACTCCGCCGCTTACATCCACGGCGTAGGGCCGGACCTGAGCAATGGCCTGCGCCACGTTGGCCGACGTCAGCCCGCCCGCCAGGATGACCGGCTTGTCCAGGTCGTCCGGAATCAGTGCCCAATCGAAGGTTTCTCCGGTACCGCCGGGCACACCTTCGACGTAGGTATCGAGCAGCACGCCGCGTGCATTGCGGTAGGTACGGCAAACCCCGGCAATGTCATCACCGGCCTTGACCCGCAACGCCTTGATGTACGGACGATGATACCCGTCGCATTCCTCGGGTGTTTCATCGCCATGAAACTGCAGCATGTCCAGCGCAACCGCATCCAGCGTCTCGTTGAGCTCGCAACGGCTGGCGTTGACAAACAGGCCCACGGTGGTGATGAACGGCGGCAACGCGGCAATGATGGCACGCGCCTGCAATACCGTCACCGCACGCGGGCTTTTCGGATAGAACACCAGGCCGATCGCGTCGGCACCTGCCTCGGCGGCAGCCAGTGCATCCTCTATGCGGGTAATCCCGCAGATCTTGCTGCGAACGGCTGACATGTAGTGAGTAACCTCAGGCCTTCGGAAAGTCACGGATGTTAGCAAATGCTGCCCGGATCGTCAGCCGTCCAATTCCGCAAAGCCCGTAAGAAAATGAGGCCCTATATAGCGCTCGGGCAACGGAAATTCATCACGGTACTCGACCCCGACCAGGTACAAGCCGTAAGGATGAGCCGTTACGCCACCGGTGCGCCGAATCCGGCTTTCCAGTACCTCCCGCGCCCACTCGACAGGACGCTCTCCGGTACCGATGGTCATCAGCACACCGGCGATATTGCGCACCATATGATGAAGAAAGGCATTGGCGCGCACATCGATCACGATCATCTTGCCGTGACGGGTCACGCGCAAGTGGTGCAACTGCTTGACCGGCGACTTGGCCTGACACTGGCCGGCGCGAAAGGCGCTGAAATCATGAGTACCCACCAGGAATTCGGCAGCCTGCGCCATGCGCTCGACATCCAGCGGGCGGTGGTTCCAGGTGATTTCCTGGTTCAGGTGCGCCGGGCGGATCTGATCGTTGTAGATCACGTAACGATAACGCCGGGCAATGGCCTTGAAGCGCGCATGAAAAGCGGCCGGCATGACCCTGGCCCAGGTGACACTGACATCATGGGGCAGATTGATATTGGCGCCCATGACCCAGGCCTTCATGGTGCGCTCAGCCTGGGTATCGAAATGCACCACCTGACCGCAGGCATGCACGCCGGCGTCCGTGCGACCGGCGCACATCAGTGAAACCGGTGACGCGGCCACTTTTGACAGCGCGTCTTCGAGGGTTTCCTGCACGGTCAGCACGCCGGACGCCTGGCGTTGCCAGCCGCAATAGCGCGAGCCCTTGTATTCAACGCCCAGCGCGATTCGGGAAAAGCCCTCGGCCGCCATCTCGGCGGCCGGGTTATCTATGTTCGCCAAAGTGGTACAGCCTGTCGGTTCGCGAAAAGTCGGCCATTATACGGCCGCAAAAAAAACACGCTACTCAAGCCGGACATCTGAAATGCAAACGGCCGCATAAGCGGCCGTTTGCAGGTTGGCAGAGTTGAATCAGGCGAGTCGTGAAAGCATCTCCCGCGCTTCACTCTTCTGACCGTCATCACCCTCGGTCACGACCTCGTCAAGAATATCCCGAGCGCCGTCTGCATCGCCCATGTCGATGTAGGCCCGCGCCAGATCAAGCTTGGTCGCCGCCTCGTCAGTACCGGACATGAAGTCAAAGTCCGGTTCGTCCTCCAGCGCTGCCGCATCCTCGGCGGTGAATCTTGGCTCATCGAGCGGCGGATGCTCGAGATTCTGCGAAAGACGCTCAAGCTCGGCATTGACGTCGTCGATTTCAGTCGCGAATGCCTGACTTGCCTGATCGGTTTCAATCTCGTCCGCCAACGACAGGTCGAAATCCTCTGGAAGCTCCAGGTCATCACTGACCGGCGGCACAGGCGAGGTTTCACCCAGATCCAGTGGATCCTCACCAAGGCCGAGCAGGAAGTCATCTTCGCTCTTGAGAGCCGGATCTTCCTCGGACAGATCCAGATCGAAATCGGCAAGGTCCTGCGGCGTTGTGGCTGCACGGGCCTCTTCCTGCTGCTGCATGACCGACTCGAAGCTCAGCGCCTCATCATCCGCTAACGCCGAGACCTTGGGCTCGTCGAGCATCAGGTCATCTAGCTCGTTCACAGTAGAGACTTCAGGCACAGACGGTTCTTCGAACTCGTCCAGGCTCAAGTCAAAATCGTGATCGAACGGGTCGGCCTCTTCAACAGGCTCTGCGGCCAGTGGCGCGACTACTTCCGGTTCAGGCTCGGGCTCAGGTGTAGCAACAATTTCAGGTTCAGGCTCGGCTACCTGCTCTGCCGAATCATCAGCCAGCAGTTCTTCGACATATTTGGCATCAAGCTCTGCAACCAATGCGGCTGTCGTGGCCGCGGCAGCGGCTGCAGCGGCTGCAGCGACCGCAGGGGCAGCCGATGCAGTGGAGGTTTCAGAAGCCAGCGGCGCAGCAACAGGTGCCACCGGCTTCAGGGTCGAGTTAAGTTCTTCCCGCTGCTCGACCTCAGCTTCAAGCTTTCCCGCAGCCACCAATTTACGTTCGTGGGCGGCATAGGCTTTGTTGTTACCCTGTTCGGCGTAGATTTCCATCAGTTTCAGACGGATATCGTCGCGTTTGGGGTCTTCGTTGACGGCCTCTTCCAGCAACTCGATCGCCTGATTCATGCGCCCGTAAGCGATATGGATCTCGGCCTGAACCAACGGATCGGCAGGACGCTCACGACCGGCAGAGGCTGCTGCTGCGGCACCTCCCATACGCACGTTGGGCGGCGGCACATCAAGCCCGTCGAAGCTGGCTGGCGGCGCATTCATGTCCATGTCCGAGACGAAATCCGATTCCTCGGCCAGCGCACGTGCCATGCGCTTGTGCTTCTCGGCCTCGGCCTTCGCCGCGCGACGACGCGCGAGGAACAACAGCAGCAAGGCCAGGATCAGCAATACTGCGCCGCCGATCAGGCCAAGCAGCACAGGATTGTTGATGATTTTCTGCAGCGCATCCTCGTCCTCGTCTGCTGCAACAACCGGCTCCACAGCCAATGGCTGTTCTGGCGCAGGGGTCGCAACTTCGGCAGCACCGGCAGGCAACGCATCTTCAGGGGCGATCTCGCCAGCCGGTTTGACCGGAGCACCGTTGGCGTCGACCAGCGAGGCAGGTACCGCCGCGTTGGCGGGCGTCGCCGCTTCCGGGGTGGCGGCAGGAGGAGGCACCGCTGCGCCAGCAGCCTGCATCTTGGCCAACTGACCGTTTTTCAACTCGACCAGACGCTGCAACTTGTCGAGCTGGCTTTGCAGGTCGTTCATGCGGCTTTTCAGCTCGGCATTATCACGACGCGTGGTGTCCAGTGCTTCCTGAGCCACGGCCAGCTTGTTGCCCAGATCGCCGTCGCCCGCTGCACCTTTTGCCGCAGGCTTGCCGCTTGCCGAAACCAGACTGAGGTTGTCGGAGGTATCGACTTTGGAGGGCGCCGCGCCCGCACGGTCACGACGGGTAGCATCGACCTGACGTGTACCGGCAGGCAGACGGCGGCCATCACGCCAGGCGCTGTATTGCCGGGAAACTTCTGCCACTGCCTGTGATTGCGGCAGCGCGGTGGTCTGTTGCGGCGTCGGAAGGCGCAGCACTTGCCCCTTCTTCAGACGGTTGATGTTACCGCCAATGAACGCTTCCGGATTCAACGCCTGAATCGCCAGCATGGTTTGCTGAACAGTCCCGCCATTGCGCACCTTCGCAGCGATTTCCCACAAGGTGTCGTTATTGGCGGTGACGTACTGTGACTGCTTGTCAGCGGCTGGCGGCGGCAATGTGGCAGCGTTAGCGACCGGTGCAGGCGCCTCGGGTGCCGGAGCCGGCGCTTCAGCCGACGGGGCTACCGTTGCCAGTTGCGCAGGCGCTGCCGGCGCTGCAGCGGGTGCCGGGGCAGCCGCCGCAGCGGCTGCTTCCGGAGAGAATTTCGGCGGATCGAGCAGAAGGCTGTATTCACGCAGCAACCGGCCATTTGGCCAGAGCACCTGAACCAGGAACTTCACATAAGGCTCGCGCACCGGCTTGCTGGATGTAATGCGCAGGACACTTTTACCGCTGGCATTGATCACCGGGGTAAAAGTGAGATCGTTGAGAAATGCCTGACGGGTCACACCCGCCTGCGCGAAGTCGGCAGTGGTGGCCAGACTGGGCACAACTTGCGTTGCGTTAAGTCCCTGCGCCTCGGTCAACTCGATTTCCGCTACCAATGGCTGATTCAGGGTCGACTTGACCGACAATTCCCCGAGCCCCAGCGCCTGCGCCATACCCGATGACAGCGCTGATGCCGCAGCGATTGCTAATACCAGTTTACGAACCTGAACCATAGCCCATCCCTTGTTTAAAGATTCCCCGACATCCGGGGAGGTAGTCCTGCATTTGGGTGTAAGGCGTATCGCCGCTAAAAAAATTATTCAAATTGTTGCCAAGTATCTTTTACACATAGTCTTTTATCAACAATTCGCCAACCTGCACAGCGTTGAGCGCAGCGCCTTTGCGCACATTATCCGAGGTCAGCCACAGATTGAGCTGCTCGGAGTCGTCAGTTCCCGCCCTGACGCGTCCCACATAAACCACGTCCTGACCCACCGCATCACCCACCGGCGTAGGGTAATCACCCGCATCCACCAGTTCGACCCCTTCTGCAGACTCGAGTACAGCATTGACAGCCGCCACGTCGACCGCCCCGGCCGTGCGCAGCGCTACAGTGAAGCTGTCACCAAAGAACACCGGCACCTGAATGCAGGTTGCAGACACTTTGAGCGATGGCAACGCGAGCAGTTCGCGCAATTCTTCGACCAGACGCCTTTCCAGCGGCAGATGACCCGACGCGTCTGGTGTACCCACTTGGGCCAGCAGGTTGAACGCCATCTGGCGATCAAAAAACCGAGCTTCCAGCGGGCGGACATTCAACAGCTCGGTGGTCTGACGTGCCAGCTCACTGACGCCTTCACGCCCCAGTGCCGACACTGCCAGACACGCCGTTACCGTCACCGACTGAATATCGATCAGGCCGCGCAACGGCGCCAGAGCCAGAGCAACCGCAGTGGCAGAAGCACTGGGGCTGGCAACCAGACAAGGAGCGACGCCACGGCTGTGCAAAAGCGTAGCATTTATTTCCGGCACGATATTAGGCGCTTGCGCTGACGTAAATGCGCCCGACAGGTCGATGACCGTACACCCCGCCGCTACCGCCTTTTCGGCATGACTACGACTCACCGCAGGCCCCGCAGCGAAGAACGCCATGCGCACCGTTCTGAAGTCGAATTCGTCGACTTCGCGTACGCGCACATTCTTGCCTCGAAACGGCACCGAGTGGCCTGCGGACTCGATGCTGGCCAGCAGGTAAAGATTGCCCACCGGAAAATTGCGTTCCTCCAGAACCTGCACAACGGTTTCGCCGACAGTACCGGTTGCGCCGACTACGGCGATATCAAAGGACTGGCTCATGCAAAAACCTCAGGAAAATCAGGGAGCGGCACTTTAACCGTCGTACTGCCGGCAGGCAATTCAAGCCGGCAATCAGGTGTGTATTTCAAGGCTCGAGCCCTATCGGAAAGAACACGCCCTGGCTCCAGACGCCCAGCCAGCGCTGCCCGTTGATTTCGCGGGAAACGGCCAGCTCGACCAGCTGATAGAAAACGTTGCGATGAATCAGCGCCTCCAGATTGCTTCGCACGTGAACGTACGGCGCCGGCTCCTGGGTATCAGGGTCGGTTACAACCCGTAGAGGGTGTTCCGGTCCCGCCTCGGTCTGATCCTCTACATTGGTCAGAAAGCGCAACACCTGACCCTCGCCCTCCCCCAGCACCTCGAGGCTGACAGCGACAAAAGGCGCGTCATCGACCGTGATGCCGACCTTCTCGACGGGAGTGATCAGGAAATAGTCATCGCCATCGCGGCGCATGATGGTCGAGAACAGCCGGACCATCGGTTTGCGGCCGATCGGCGTGCCCAGGTAATACCAGGTACCGTCGCGGGCGATACGCATGTCGATATCGCCGCAGAAATCCGGATTCCACAAATGAACAGGCGGCAATCCTTTGGTTTTGGGGATCTGCGCGAACAGATCGCCCGCCTTGTTTGAATCGGTCACTCAATTCTCCTGATACAGCTTCTAGCGTTCGACACCCAACAAGGTACGAGCGTAGTCCTCAAGAGGCGGACCCAGCAAATCTTCGGGGCTTTTGTCGTAAAGCGTCAGCAATCCGCCACGACTGCGAATGCGTGCGCTGTCGATGAGGTAGCGGGTGCCGGTCTCGATCAGCATCAGCTGAATGACTCCGCTGTCGACGCCCAGACGATCCACCGCCTCCTGATCGGCCCATTGATCGCCATTGCCGATGCGGTCGTCAGCCTTAGCGAAACGCGTATAGAGCAAATAATGTGCGCCCGCAGCACGAGCCTCGACCATGGCTTCATCCAGCCCCATCGGGCCTCGGGCGCGACGGACCATCGGGAAGTACTCGATAAAGCCCTTGAAGGCCTCTTCAGCCACCACGTTGGGGCGCGGATAGGCATTGCCTGGCGGTACGAAGGCGCCCTGAGCGATGTAAATGAATGAGTCAGGCTGTACGCGCCAGTTGGCAGTACGACGGGTTTCGCTGTGATCGAGCAGACCCGCATCGCTGAATTGCTCGCGAACACCCTCGCCCATGTCACTGACTTTCATGCAGCCACTCAACGCCAGAAGCGCGAGCAGCATAACCAGGCTACGCATTATCCCCTCCCAAATACCGGTGACGGAAAACCGGCGAATGGTCGTCGGATGCAGCTTCCGCGCCATCTCTGGCGCAGCCGGCGCCAAAGCCTTGAAGCTGATGCTCAAGACCGGGCCGGTGCGTTATTCGGCGGCGGGATCCGGCGTGGGTTCGGCGGTGACTTCGCCGTCGCGCTTGCGCTTGTTGCCCATACGCACGCCGATATCCATGAGGAAGTGGAAGAAGCCTTCCTGGTCTTCCAGCACGTTGCTCCAGAACGGCGAGTGATACAGCGCCACGGCGCCATGCACCAGCGCCCAGGCAGCACAGTAATGGTAGTAAGGCGGGACATCTTCGAGCTTGCCTTCGCTGATGCGGCCTTTGATCAGCAGCGTCAGGTGTTCGAAGTTGGAGGCGCGGATCTTGTGCAGTTCTTCGACCAGCTCAGGCACCTGATTGCCCTTGACCACCTTCTCTTCCAGGCGGTCGAACAGGCGATAGCGCTGCGGGTCACGCATGCGGAATTCGAAGTAGGCGCGCGAGAGCGATTCCTTGTCCTTGTCGACATCGGCGGAATGCAGCAGCTCGTTCAGGTCCCGCTCGTAGTCGAGCATCAGGCGCAGGTAGATTTCTGCCTTGGACTTGAAGTGCTTGTAGATGGTGCCTTTGCCAATGCCGACGGCGTCCGCGATCATCTCGACAGTGACGCTGTCTTCGCCTTGCTCGAGAAACAGCTTTAGCGCGGTGTCGAGAATTTCCTGCTCACGGCGGCGAAATTCACGGACCTTACGAGGTTCTTTCTGCATAGAGAGGTCTGTCAGGATCGAAATCGAAGCCGGGTATTATGCCCAATCGGCGCTAAATTGCACGGTTCATCCATACTTGTCGACTTGCATGAACGATTCGCACGGGAAATCCGCACCGGCTATCCCGGACGCCCGATACCATTCCAGTGCGCCTGCAACCTAATGCGCTGGCAACGCGGGAGAGGCAACGACAAATTCCAGGTAGCCCGTGATCACCACATACAAGGTGAAGTAGGCAAAGATCAGCGCCGAGGCAATGTATGACCAGCGCAACATTCGTTCACCCATGAAACGGCCTCCCTGATGAGCCAGCGCACACAGTGAAATCGACCAGACCACGCCCGCCGCGACGAACCCGGCGAGAAAGCTCGAAGCGCTGGCAAGATCAGAGCCTTGCCGGGCAATCAGCGCCCCGCCGACTGCGGCAAACCAGAGGATGGCGCTGGGTGAGGACATCGCCAGAAAAATCCCGCGCAGGAACAGTGCCAGGCTGGATTTTTCCGATTCAGCGTTCTGGCTGCCGAGACCGGCGCTGACGGTGGTGGCACTCATGACCATCCTGAAGCAGAACCAGGCCAGCACCGCCGTGCCGCCAATCCAGAGCACGTAGCGCACGGCTTCATATTGCAGCAGCACGGCCATGCCGAGCATCGCCAGGATGGCGTAGGCCAGATCACCGACGCAGGTTCCCAGGCCCAGCCACAGGCCCCTGGAAAAACCGCGCTGCATGGACAGCGTGATCATGGCGATGTTGGCCAGGCCAATGTCCAGGCACAAGGACAGACTCAGCAGAAAACCGTTGGAAAACTCCACCCCACCACTCCCACCAGAAACACAACAGCCCCGGACATGCCTGGCCTGCAGGCTTGTCCGGGCAAAATCAATGCAGCGCCCCTGTGTGTCACCCGATAAAAAGTGTTCATCGAGCACTCAAGGACCGCTTTAGTATTCCAAAACTGTTTAAAAAACGACCAAAAGACACTGGACGATACGCCGCCCTGAACAATACTTAAGCTGCTGACGCGTCATCATTCCCCAAATGACTCGGCAGTAAAGGTGCCGAAGGATTCGCGCGCCTTTGTTTTACTCCTAATGGTCTTGACCCGGCTTCACCCCCCAGAATCCGGGTTTTTTTTGCCTGCGATTTGCCTGCGTATCAACGTGCGTATCCGTCAGCGTTGAACATGCGCCAGCGGAAACAGGCGAGCGAAATTGGCGGTGGTCTGTTCGGCAAAAAGCTCGTAGGACTCGCCTCGCAGCATCGCCAGAAACTCGGCAACCTCACGTACGTACTGGGGCAGATTCGGCTTGCCCCGGTACGGGATGGGCGCGAGGTACGGGGAATCGGTCTCGACCAGCAGACGATCGGCGGGCACCTGCCTTGCAACGTCGCGCAGGGCATCGGCATTGCGGAACGTCACGATGCCGGACAGCGAGATGTAATACCCCAGGTCCAGCGCCGCCTTGGCCATCTCCCAGTCCTCGGTGAAACAGTGCAGCACACCGGCGTGGGGCAAGGCCGCTTCGCGCAGCAGGCTCAGGGTATCGGCACGTGCGCCCCGGGTGTGGATGATCACTGGTTTCTCAGTGATTCGGGCCGCCTCAAGGTGCACCCGGAAAGACGCCTGTTGCAGCTCGGCTGCTTCAGGTTCGTAGTGATAATCCAGACCGGTCTCGCCAATCGCCACCACCCGCGGGTGGTCCAGCTCCTTGAGCAACCAGTCCAGAGGCGGCATTTCGCCGGGCTTCACGTCCAGCGGGTGAATACCCACCGAGCAGTCGACATCCGCGTAGCGTTCGGCGAGTGCCTTGACCGCACCCGCATTGTCGGCGCTGACACCGATGCAGAGAAAGTGCCCGACCCCTCTGCCACGGGCGGCGTCGAGGGCTGCATCCAGAGAGCCGTCGTGCTGGGCAAGGTCAAGGCGATCAAGGTGACAATGGGAATCTACAAGCATGGGTTAAAACACAACTACATCGTATGGGTTGGACGATCGGACTTGAGAGCGCCGACCAGGTGAGTTTCGATCAGATTGCGGGCAGTGTTGTCGCCGTCATTGAACTGCACGCCGACGCCGGCGGTGCGATTGCCCTGCGCGCCTTTTGGCGTTATCCAGGCAACACGGCCGGCAACCGGCACCTTTTCCGGTTCGTCCATCAGATTGAGCAGCATGAACACTTCATCGCCCAGCTTGTAGCTTTTGCTGGTCGGAATGAACAGCCCGCCATTTCTGATGAACGGCATATAAGCAGCGTAAAGAACGGACTTGTCCTTGATGGTCAGGGACAGAATGCCATTACGTGGACCTGTGCTCGGCGGCAGACTCATGACAACACCTCAACGGTTCCCGGATAACGCAGAGTCTACGCCTGTCCTGGCAGGCCTGCCCACTGCACCAACAACGCTTCAAGCAGCAAAACCCGATTGAGGTTGGCCTTGGACATGACTTTCTGGCGCTGCGCCAGAATCCAGTCCTGAATATCCAGCACTTTGGCGCGAGAAGACTTCTGCGCCAGGTATTGAATCACCTTGCGCATGTCGCCCAGGCCCAGACCTTCCTCGTCCTGCGTCATCTGGTAGCGCAGGATCAGGTGCGACCAGTCACAGAACCAGTCGAACAGCAGTAACAGCGGAATATCCTTCCAGCCCTCGGCCAGTTGGGTAGCCGACTGTTGTTGCTTGAGCAGCTTCTTGACGCCGTCGACCACCAGCGCGCGCTGCTCGCGAACGCCCTGCGTGTGCAGCGCCACCGCAGCCAGCGGCGATCCGGCGGCCAGCGTCAGTAACTCGAAGCGCTCGTCCTGCGTGCAATCAGGCAATGCGCCGTTCAGCCAATCGAGGCTCATCTGCTCGCCGGGCAATGGGCACGCCTGCTGCACACAGCGGCTTTTGACCGTTGGCAGCAAGCGGCTCGGTTGATGGCTGACCAGCAACAGAACGGTATTGCCTGAAGGCTCTTCCAGACTTTTCAACAAGGCATTGGCCGCGTTGGTATTCATCGCTTCCACCGGCTCGACGAGCACCACCTTGCGCCCGCCCATCTGAGCGGTCTGCACCACAAAACTGACCAGATCACGGACCTGATCGACCTTGATCGGCTTGTCCGCCTCCTCCGGTTCGAGGACGTAATTGTCGGGGTGGCTGCCAGCTGCCAGCAACAGACAGGACTTACAGTGTCCGCAGGCATCAAGCCCTTCGGGCGTCTTGCACAGCAGACTGGCCATCAGCCGTTCAGCCAGGGCGCGCTTGCCGATACCCGCCGGCCCATGCAGCAGATAAGCGTGAGCGTGCTGAGCACGACCGGCCATCTGCTGCCAGAGCGAAGCCTGCCAGGGGTAGGCTTCAGCCACGTTGCAGCTCCAGTAACTGAGGCAGCAAGGTGTCGAGAGACGCCTGAACATCGGCCAGGGTTTGCGCGGCGTCTACCAGGCGATAGCGCGCAGGTTCGGCCTTGGCCCGCTCCAGATAGGTGCTGCGCACAGCGTCGAAGAACGCCCGCCCTTCCTGCTCGAACCGATCCAGCCGACCGCGTGCAGCGGCCCGTGACAGGCCGATCTCCACCGGCAGGTCGAACACCAGCGTCAGGTCAGGGCGCAGGTCGCCTTGAACGAACTGCTCCAGCGCTGCAATACGCTGATGGGACAAGCCGCGACCGCCACCCTGATAGGCGTAGGTCGCATCGGTAAACCGATCGCAGAGCACCACCTCGCCCCGCGCCAGCGCTGGACGAATGACTTCGGCCAAATGCTGTGCACGCGCGGCAAACACCAGCAACAGCTCGGTGTCAGCGCTCATGGCCTCGTCGCTGGGTGCCAGCAACAGCTCGCGTATACGCTCGGCCAGCGGTGTACCGCCAGGCTCGCGGGTCAGCAATACCTGAACACCCTGCGCACGCAACTGCGCCGCCAAGTAATCACGGTTGGTGCTTTTGCCTGCACCTTCCGGGCCTTCAAGAGTGATAAACAAACCAGTCACAGCTCATCCTTAATCGTCATCATTGCGCATTCGACTCGGGCTGCGGGGCATCCGGAACATCCGCAGGCACGGCTTCCGAAGAGGGCGAGTCAGTTGCCGGTGCCGGTGTGGCAGGTGCGGCGGGTGCCGGGCTAGAGCGATAGTCCGCACGGCGCTTGAGCTGATAATCACGCACGGCCGCGTTATGGGCATCCAGATCGTCCGAGAACACATGGCTGCCATCGCCCTTGGCCACGAAATACAGGCTGCTGCCGTCCACCGGATTGAGCGCAGCATGAATCGCTTCGCGCCCCACCAGCGAAATGGGCGTCGGCGGCAGGCCGGCGATCACGTAGGTGTTATAGGGCGTGGCTTCCTTGAGGTTGGCGCGGGTCAGCTTGCCGTTGTAGCGCTCGCCCATGCCGTAGATCACGGTCGGGTCGGTCTGCAACTGCATGCCCAGCTTCAGGCGACGCACGAACACGCCGGCTATCTGGCCGCGCTCCTGAGGTACGCCGGTCTCCTTCTCGACCAGTGACGCCATGATCAGCGCCTGGTAAGGGTTTGAATAGGGAGCCTCCGACGACCGCGAATTCCATTCCTCGTCGAGCACTTCTTCCAGGCGGCTGTAAGCCTGCTTGAGCAATTCGGCATCGGTCATGCCGCGCACGTAGCGGTAGGTGTCCGGAAAGAAACGGCCTTCAGGGAACACGTCTGGATGACCGATTTTCGCCATCAGCTCGCTGTCGGACAGGCCTGCCAGCGTTTGATCGAGCTTGGCCTGTTTGGCCAATGCAGCACGCACCTGCCGGAAATTCCAGCCTTCGACCAGCGTCAGGCTGTATTGCACGACCTCCTTGCGCTTCCAGACGTCGAACAGGCCTTTGACGTTCATGCCCGGCACCATGCGGTATTCACCGCTGTGCAGCGCCTGTCCGGACAGGTTGAAACGCCAGTAGAGACGCAGCCAGAAAGCGTCCTTGATCACGCCATCGGCCTGCAATCGATTGAGTACGCCGGTCGGCGTTGAACCGGCCGGAACATCCAGCAGTTGTTCCTGAGCCACCTCGAGCGGTTGGTTCAGCGCCTGATACTGCTGCCAGAACGCAAAGCCGAGCAGTAAACCTGCCAGGACGACCGCTGTTTCCAGCAACACCAATATTTTTCGGATCAAAATCAGATATCCAGAAGGGTGCGGGCAATGCCTTGCAGTTTACGGGTGAGCGGCCCGACCGGCCAGTTCAACGCTGCAAAGCTGCAAACCGGCCAGACGCCGTACACGCTATTGCATAGAAACACTTCGTCTGCCGATTCAAGGTCAGACATGTGCAGGTCACGAATATCGACAGCCAGCCCCAGCTTTGGTGCCTGATCCAGCAACTCGGCACGCATGACACCTGCGACCCCGCAGCGGCTGAGATCAGCCGTCAGCAGACGGCCCTGACTGACCAGAAACAGGTTGCTGTAGACACCTTCTATCAGTAGTCCAGATGTGTCGCGCATCAAACCCTCGGCGTGCTCGCTGTCACTCCATTCGGAGCGGGCCAGTACCTGTTCCAGACGATTGAGGTGCTTGAGTCCGGCCAGAAGCGGCTGCTGCGCCAGACGCGTCTGGCAGGCAAACAGACGCACGCCCTGCTCGGCATGCGTATGGGGATAGGCTGGCGCAGGGCTGCCCTGCAGGATTCGACGCGGCTGGGCATCGGGGGCCGGAGCGTAGCCGCGCTGGCTGTCGCCGCGGGTAAGGATCAGCTTCATGACCCCGTCGCCGAGTTCTGCAGCAAAGCGGGTCATTTCTGCACGGATCAGCATGTGGTCGGCTGCGATCGACAAGCGCGCGCATCCGTTTTCGAGACGCTGCAGATGGCGCTCCAGGAGCAATGGCTGCCCGGCCTTGACGACGATGGTTTCAAACAGTCCATCGCCATAGGCCAGCCCTCGGTCCTTGAGGGACATGGCGTCTGCGGGGCAGCCATCGACCCAGCCGGGCATTACTCGGCGAACCGACGGAATACCAGCGAGCCGTTGGTGCCACCGAAGCCGAAGGAGTTCGACAGAACGACGTCGATCGGCATGCGGCGCGCTTCGTGAGGCACAAAGTCCAGATCGCAGCCTTCGCTTGGCTCATCCAGGTTGATGGTCGGTGGAGCCACCTGATCAACCATTGCCAGCACGCTGAAGATCGCCTCGACAGCACCGGCGGCGCCCAGCAGGTGGCCGGTCATCGACTTGGTCGAACTGACTGCCAGCTTGTAGGCGTGATCACCGAATACCGACTTGATCGCAGAAGCTTCGGCCAGATCGCCTGCCGGTGTCGATGTACCGTGCGCGTTGATGTACTGCACCTGCTCGGGATTGACCTTGGCATCACGCAACGCATTGACGATGCAGCGTGCAGCACCGGCGCCGTCATCAGGTGGCGAGGTCATATGATAGGCGTCGCCGCTCATACCGAACCCGACCAGCTCTGCATAAATGGTCGCGCCACGCGCCTTGGCGTGCTCGAGTTCTTCGAGCACCATGGCACCGGCACCGTCGGACAGGACGAAGCCATCACGGCCCTTGTCCCAGGGACGACTGGCGCGGGTCGGGTCATCGTTGCGGGTCGACAGCGCACGCGCTGCACCGAAGCCACCCAGACCGAGGCCACAGGCGGCCATTTCAGCGCCGCCGGCGATCATCACGTCCGCTTCGTCATAAGCGATATTGCGAGCCGCCATACCGATGCAGTGGGTTGCAGTCGTGCAAGCCGTCGCGATGGAGTAATTGGGTCCCTGTGCGCCCAGATGGATCGACAGGAAACCGGAAATCATGTTGATGATCGAGCCGGGAACGAAGAACGGTGAAATCCGCCCAGGACCCTGCTCGTGCAGCAGACGACTGCTGTTTTCGATATTGGTCAGACCACCGATGCCCGAACCCATGGCAACGCCGATGCGCTCACGGTTTGCATCAGTGACTTCAAGGCCGGCATTACGCACTGCCTGAAAGCTGGCCGCGAGGCCATACTGAATAAAGAGATCGAGGCGGCGCGCTTCTTTGGGCGCGAGGTATTCTTCGACGTTGAAACCCTTGACCGAACCGCCGAAGCGGGTGGTGAAGGCTGACAAGTCCGTGTGCTCGATAAGGCCAATGCCACTGCGGCCCGCCAGAATGCCTTGCCAACTGCTGGGCACGTCATTGCCCAGTGGCGAAAGCATGCCCATCCCGGTGACCACGACGCGTCTACGCGACACAGGACTCTCCTTCTCTCTTGTTTACGGAACAATCACAGCGTTTTTTAAAGAAAAAACCGCACGCCGGTTAAAGCAGTGCGGTTTTCCCGTGACAGCAGTCAGCGATTACAAATCTTAAGCCTGATGGCTAGTGACGTAGTCGATTGCTGCTTGAACGGTAGTGATCTTTTCCGCTTCTTCGTCCGGGATTTCGGTCTCGAATTCCTCTTCCAGAGCCATTACCAGCTCGACGGTGTCCAGGGAGTCAGCGCCCAGGTCCTCAACGAAAGAAGCAGTGTTGACAACCTCTTCTTGTTTGACGCCAAGTTGCTCTGCAACGATTTTCTTGACGCGCTCTTCGATGGTGCTCATACCTAGTTTTAACTCCTAGTGGAAATGTTCAGGCATCTGGCCAGTGGGTAAGTGTATAGAAGAGGTTTTGCGAATTTCAAGCTTAACGCTCTCCCCTTATGCCCAACCGTACCTTTGCCCATTCATAGATTGCAGCTTTATAACGGATTTTAGACAGCTCGTATGACATTTTTTTGAAACAGGTCGTCACATTAGCTCATGTACATGCCGCCGTTAACAGGGATTGTGGCCCCGGTAACGTAGCCTGCGCCTTCGGACGCAAGAAAAGCGACTACGTGCGCAATCTCTTCGGCTTGCCCCAAACGGCCCAGGGGTATCTGGGTAATCAGTGACTCACGCTGAGCCTCAGGCAGCTCACGCGTCATGTCGGTATCGATAAAACCCGGTGCCACCGAATTCACGGTGACCGCCCGCGAGCCCACTTCACGGGCCAGAGCCCTGCTGAAGCCTTCCAGACCGGCCTTCGCGGAAGCATAGTTTACTTGACCGGCGTTGCCCATGGCACCCACAACCGAACCAATGCTGATAATACGCCCCCAACGCGCTTTGGTCATGCCACGCAGAACACCCTTGGAAAGACGGAAAAGGCTGTTCAGATTGGTGTTGACGACGTCATACCATTCGTCATCTTTCATGCGCATCATCAGGTTATCACGGGTGATACCGGCGTTATTGACCAGAATCAACGGTGCGCCGACGCGCTCCTGAATGGTGGACAGGACCGAATTCACAGACTCGGCATCGCAGACATCCAGCATCAGGCCAAAGCCTTCGATGCCGTTTTCCTTGAACGTCGCGCTGATGCGCTCGGCGCCGGACTCTGACGTCGCGGTACCCACGACGACAGCACCATTGCGTCCCAATTCCAGAGCAATGGCTTGACCAATGCCGCGGCTTGCACCGGTTACCAGTGCAACTTTACCTTGAAGGCTCATGCAGGCTTCTCCTAATCAGGCCAGTGCCGCGCGCGCGGCGGCAAAGGCGTCCGGGGTATCAAGGTTGTAGGTAATCACGCCGTCGGCGCAACGCTTGTTCAGACCAGCCAGCACTTTGCCCGGACCGCACTCCACAAGCTGGGTCGCACCGCGACTGGCCAGGCATTGAATGGATTCGACCCAGCGTACCGGCTTGTACAACTGCTCCAGCAAATCACGCTTGAGCGTCGCCAGATCACTGACGGCACTGGCGCTGACGTTCTGTACCAGTGCAATTTCCGGCGCTTGCCATTCGATGGCTTCAACGGCCTCGGCGAAACGCTCGGCGGCCGGGCGCATCAGTTCGCAGTGCGATGGCACGCTGACCGGCAACGGCAAGGCGCGCTTGGCACCACGGGCCTTGCACAGCTCCATGGCACGCTTGACGGCCTCGGCGGAACCGGCAATCACCACCTGGCCCGGCGAGTTGAAATTCACGGCACTCACGACTTCACCCTGTGCCGCTTCGGCGCAGGCTGCGATAACGTCGGCATCATCCAGACCCAGAATGGCGGCCATACCGCCCTGACCCGCTGGCACCGCTTCCTGCATCAACTGGCCACGACGCTCGACCAGCTTCACGGCATCGGCCAGGCTCAGGCTTTGCGCGGCGACCAGTGCGCTGTATTCACCCAGGCTATGGCCGGCGACGAATGCAGGAACCGCACCGCCCTCGGCCAGCCATACATGCCACAGGGCTACGGAAGCGGTCAGAATGGCCGGCTGGGTCTTGTCGGTCTGATTGAGCAGCTCGGCAGGACCGTTCTGAGTCAGTGCCCACAGGTCATAGCCGAGGGCTTCGGAAGCCTGCTCGAAAGTGTCGAGGATCAGCGGATGTTGCGCGCCTTGCTCGGCGAGCATGCCGAGCGATTGCGATCCTTGACCCGGAAAGACGAATGCGAGGGATGCAGACATTTGACAAGCCTCTGAATTATTGTCGCCAAAATGGGCGTCCGGACAGGCCGAACGCGGGAATTCTAATGTATATGACTGATCGGTTGGATGACTGACCAGTCTGATGCGTCACATTTTCAGGTTCGGCCGCCCTGAAACACCGTTTCAAGCCGCCCCCTCAAACGCTGTGGCAGATTTTCCCCGGACTCGACGATGGCTCGCTGAATCGCGCTCTGAAAACCTGAAACACTTGCAGAACCATGACTTTTCACCACGACCCCCTGCAACCCGAGCAGGCTCGCGCCATTATGACGGGCGGGCGCCAGATCGGTCTGCAACCGCTTCAGCAAGGGCAGCGCCAGCGCGCCGACTGCCCTGCTGAGCAGATTGCGCTGGAACAGCGTCTCGATTCTGGCCGCAATCATGGTCGCCAGCCCCTCACTCGACTTGAGCAACACGTTGCCGACAAAACCATCACACACCACCACGTCAGCTTCCCCTCGGTACAACCCGTCGCCTTCAACATAGCCAATGTAGTTAAGCCCCGAGGCAGACTGCAAAAGACCCGCAGCACGCTTGACCTGCTGATTGCCCTTGATGTCTTCAGTGCCCACGTTGAGCAAGGCCACTCTGGGCGTTGCGACACCGAGGATCTCGGCAAGCACCGAGCCCATCACCGCAAACTGATAGAGCGCCTCGGCACTGCAATCGACGTTCGCCCCCAGGTCCAGCAACTGGCAATGACCTGAGCGAGTGGGAATGGCTGCGATCATTGCCGGGCGATCAATCCCTGGCAAGGTCTTGAGCACGAACCGGGAAAGCGCCATCAGCGCACCGGTATTGCCGGCACTCACACATGCCTGGGCCTGACCGCTGGCCACCAGCTCGAGGGCAACGCGCATGGAGGAGTCCGGTTTGCCACGCAACGCCTGAGACGGGCGCTCGTCCATTGCAATCGCTTCACTGGCATGAATGACACGCAGGCGCGAACGGTCCACGGCTTCATGGCCAGAGACGAGTTCTTCAATAAGGGGAGCTTGGCCGACAAGGACCAGATGAAGCGAGGGTGTAGCGGTCAGGCACGCGAGGCTTGCCTGAACAATGTTGCGGGGACCGAAGTCCCCGCCCATTGCGTCGATCGCGATGATCGGAGCGGACAAGAAATTACTCGTCAGCGCCCTTGTCGATCACTTTACGACCACGGTATACGCCTTCTGGCGATACGTGGTGACGCAGGTGAATTTCACCAGTGGTCTTTTCTACCGACAGAGTGCTTGCCTCAAGAGCGTCGTGCGAACGACGCATGTCACGGGCAGAGCGGGATTTTTTGTTCTGCTGAACAGCCATAATTGATTAACTCCTAAACGTTTGGGTCACGCTTTAACTGCGCCAATACACTGAACGGGTTGGACCGCGTTACCTCGTCCACGCTCGGTTCGGGCTCATCGAGACCCGCCGGTTGCTGGCATTCTTCAGGATGATGAGCAGGCACAATGGGCAAGGCGAGCAATAGCTCCTCCTCGATCAATGCCAGCAGATCCAAAGGATCTTCGCCCAGTTCCAGCACGTCATAACCTTTCGGTAACGACTGGGTATTCGCACCCTCCTTCACCACAACGTAACTGCATTCGCTGTGGATCGGCAGGGTCACCAGCTCAAGACAACGCTGGCAAACCATCTTGACCGGGACGTCTATCGAACTGTGGATAACCACAGAGCGGCGTTCGTCACGCTCAAAAACGAATTTCGCCTGCACCGTACCGACAGTGTCGGCAAGCGGGTCGCAGAGTCTCTTCAGATCGCCCAGCAGCACTTCACCCTGAAGGGTAGTGCCGCGATCGGACAATTTGCGCGGGTCAACGTGAGATGGAATCGGGTCATTCAACATAGGCGCAGCATTCTAGGGATGCCCCCCGGGCATGTCAAAGGAAATTCAGGCCTGTTCGTCACTCCGGCCACTCTTTAGAATCAACGCTCAGCCTACGGAGAACCGCATGCCATCCCTGCTCCTCGCTTCCAGCTCCTCATACCGCCGCGAACTGCTCGCCCGCCTGCGCCTGCCATTCACCTGCAGGTCTCCGGATATCGATGAAGGCCGGCGACCGAACGAGTCCGCATTCGACCTCGTACAACGCCTTGCCCAGGAGAAAGCCACAGCGCTGGCCGCAGAGCATCCGCACCACCTGATCATCGGCTCCGACCAGGTTGCCATCCTTGACGAACAGGTACTGGGCAAGCCGCACAACTTCGAACGCGCACTGGAACAGCTGACGGCAGCGAGCGGCAAAAGCGTGACCTTCCTGACCGGCCTGGCCCTGCTCAATAGCTCAACCGGCGAGTGCCAGATCGATTGCGTGCCTTTTACGGTGCACATGCGCGAACTCGACCGGGCCAGCATCGAACGCTACCTCCATGCCGAACAGCCCTATGACTGCGCAGGCAGCTTCAAGGCAGAAGGCCTTGGCGTCAGCCTGTTTCGCAGCACCGAAGGCAGCGACGCGACCAGCCTGATCGGCCTGCCGCTGATACGCCTGGTGGACATGCTAATAAAGGAAGGCGTCAGCGTACCCTGACCCTTACAGACAAAGAACCCGGCCATTGGCCGGGTTCTTTATGCCTATATCAAGCCATCAACGCAGGCTTGGGCCGTTGAAACCGACCAGCATGGCAATTCGCTCGGCGATACTGGTGCCCAGCTTTTTCGAAAAGCGATCGAAAGGCGACTCTTCGACGGTGTACTCGACGATGTCCTTTTCCTTGATCACGTCTCGCGCAACATAACTTGCACTGCCCAGGCCATCGACCAGACCCAGCGCAACAGCCTGCTCGCCGGTCCAGATCAGCCCGGAGAACAGCTCTGGGTGCTCTTTGTCCTTCAACCGGTCGCCGCGACCCTGTTTGACACTGGCGATGAACTGACGATGAGTCGTGTCCAGCACGCCCTGCCAGAACTGCGTTTCATCAGCCTTCTGTGGCTGGAACGGATCAAGGAACGCCTTATGCTCGCCGGAGGTATAGGTACGACGATCAACGCCGAGCTTATCCATGGCACCGACAAAGCCGAAACCTGCTGCCGTCACACCGATCGATCCCACCAGACTGGCCTTGTCGGCATAGATCTGGTCAGCGGCGCTGGCGATGTAATAAGCCCCCGAAGCACCGAGATCGGTAATGACCGCATACACCTTGATGTCCGGCTTCGCCGCGCGCAGACGACGGATCTCGTCGTAGACATAGCCCGACTGCACAGGACTGCCGCCCGGGCTGTTGATACGCAGAATCACGCCCTTGGTCTTTTCATCCTCGAAGGCCTTCTGCAGCGCAGTGACAATGTTCTCGGCACTGGCCGATTCCTTGTCGGCAATCACGCCCTGCACATCGATCAGCGCGGTGTGACTGGAACGGCGCGAAGTGCCGCCCTCGAAATCCAGCATCGGCACAACGACCGCTACAAACAGGAACGCGAACGTCAGCAGCTTGAAAAAGATCCCCCAGCGACGCGCCCGGCGCTGCTCCTGAACACTGGCCAGCAGCGTCTTTTCAAGAAGCTTCCAGCTTTTCGCCTCTTCCCTGCCATTGATGCCCTCGTCCGCGCTTTGCGAAACGGGTGCCTTCCATTCGTCAGACATGTTCCAATCACTCCAACCCGAAAACTAGACGCTGCGCCTGTTCAACCAGGTGCGCAGCTCGGAAAAATGCTCGATAGCCAGCCGCGGCTCGAACTGGCGCAGCGACTCAAGCGGCTGAGCGCCATAGCCCACCGCAACCGAATCCATACCGGCGTTGCGAGCCATCAGCAGATCGAACGAAGCATCGCCAATCATCAGCGAACGCTGCGGGGTAACACCACAGTGCGCCATGATCTCGTTCAACATTAGCGGATCAGGCTTGCTGGCGGTCTCGTCGGCCGCCCGGGTGGCATCGAAGTAATCCTGCCAGCCGTTGGCCTTCAGCACACGATCGAGCCCGCGACGCGCCTTGCCGGTAGCGACCGCCAGGCGATAGCCATCCTCGCGAAACGCCTGAATCGACTCCACCACACCCTCGAACAGCGGCGACGGCACGTTATCCATTGCCATGTAACTGTCCGCGTAGTGCTGCCGAAACTCGATAAGCTGATTGCCACTGATCTGCGGATACAGGGTTCGAATCGCCTCGGGCAGCCCCAGGCCGATAATGTCCTTGATCGCCATATCGTCGCGAATTTCAAGGTCGGTCTCGATGGCCGCCGTACGCATGGACAGGATGATGCGCCCGACCGAGTCGGCCAGTGTGCCGTCCCAGTCGAAAATCAACAGGTCGTAATCACGGCGCACTCAGACGCTCCACTGTTTTGGCCCACATGTCATCGACAGGCGCCTGCACATTGAGTTTGCTGCCATCGGGCATCGGCACCGTCAGCATGTAAGCGTGCAGAAACAGGCGCTTGCCGCCCAGATCGCGAATTTCGCGACTGAAATTCTCGTCACCGTACTTGGTGTCGCCTGCAATCGCATGCCCGGCATGCAAGGTGTGCACGCGGATCTGGTGAGTACGCCCGGTGACCGGCTTGGCTTCGACCATGGTGGCGAAGTCGCCGAAACGGCGCAGCACCTTGAAAATCGTCAGGGCCTCCTTGCCCTCCTCATTCACTTCGACCATGCGCTCACCGGAGCGCAGGTTGCTTTTCATCAGCGGCGCACGCACCTGCTTCAGCGCCGTTGCCCAGTTACCGCGGACCAGCGCCATGTAGCGCTTGTCGACGCCGTCGCCGCGCAGGGCTTCGTGCAGATGGCGCAGCATGCTGCGTTTCTTGGCGATCATCAGCAGGCCGGACGTGTCGCGATCGAGACGGTGCACCAGCTCGAGTTCCTTGGCGTCCGGGCGCAGCTGGCGGAATGCTTCGATCACACCAAAGCTCAGGCCACTGCCGCCATGCACGGCGATACCGGCAGGCTTGTTGAGCACGATAAGTGCCTTGTCTTCGTAGACGATCGCAGCTTCGAGACGCTGCAACAGCGCCTGCGCGACCGGCACCGGCTCGTCGCGCTCAGGCACGCGCACAGGAGGAATGCGCACAATATCGCCTGCCTGCAACTTGTACTCCGGCTTGATCCGCCCCTTGTTCACACGCACTTCGCCTTTGCGCAAAATGCGGTAAATCAAGGTTTTGGGCACACCCTTGAGATAAGTGATCAGAAAATTATCGATGCGTTGACCGGCAAGTTCCGGGGCAACCTCAACCAGCTGGACGCCGGGGGTTGGAGGGGCAATATTCGTCATGCCGCAAATGATAACAATTTTTTATGGATTTGAAGCACTTAATGATTGCTGCTATAGTCGCGAACGCCGCCAAAAGCGGCCGGACAGCGGACCAACGGTTGACAACCGGCCCTGACCAACGCAATTCACAAGGACGGGAGGCCGTCCTACGCAGTGTTCGGTGACAACGGAGCACGCTGAAAACGTAACAAGCGCAGGTGACATGAGGCCGGAAACACGCCTGACAGCAGAGCAGACAGCTCGCGGCCAGTGCGGACAGTTCATGGCCAGTTCACAAAGTGCAGTCGCTTTCAGACGCTACGAGCGAATGCTTCGGGAACAACGCCTCAAGCCATGATGCGCGACCTTCCCTATCGAAGATCGCGGTAAATGCCAACCCGCTGCGGATTCTGCGCGCGGCAGCACCCGAATTATCAGGGATACGTGTAGGGTGGAGACGCACAACCATCGGACTGTGTAGCACAAGGCTTGTTCTAGACGCTTCATCTCGTCCGCTACCGATGGTCGATTCCTCCTCCTGACAAAGCTTTTGCTGAAAGGGGTGTCTTATGCCACCACAGCAAGCAGGAAACGTCGTCGCGACCCTCCGCCCCCTCTGGGCGAGGACCTCGCTAGACACTGGAGTGTCCAACCACTCCTGACGTGCCCTGACACCGACCGTGAGAAGTCGTGTGTGCCGAACGCCGTTTCCGGCAGCCCGGAAACCGACGGTACTACATGAAAAGAATGCTGATTAACGCAACTCAACCCGAAGAGTTGCGTGTTGCACTGGTAGACGGCCAGCGCCTCTACGACCTGGACATCGAGTCAGGTGCACGCGAGCAGAAGAAGGCCAACATCTATAAAGGCCGAATCACTCGCATCGAACCCAGCCTTGAGGCTGCCTTTGTCGATTTCGGCTCTGAGCGCCACGGCTTCCTGCCCCTCAAGGAAATCTCCCGCGAGTACTTCAAGAAAGCTCCTGAAGGCCGCGTCAACATCAAGGACGTCCTGAGCGAAGGCCAGGAAGTCATCGTTCAGGTCGAGAAAGAAGAACGTGGCAACAAGGGCGCAGCCCTGACCACCTTCATCAGCCTCGCAGGCCGCTATCTGGTTCTGATGCCGAACAACCCTCGTGCCGGCGGCATCTCGCGTCGTATCGAAGGCGAAGAGCGCAACGAACTGCGTGAAGCCCTCAACGGCCTGATCGCGCCAGCCGACATGGGTCTGATCGTTCGTACTGCCGGCCTGGGCCGCAGCAGCGAAGAAATGCAGTGGGACCTCGATTACCTGCTGCAACTGTGGACCGCCATCAAGGAAGCGTCCCTCGATCGTTCCGCTCCTTTCCTGATCTACCAGGAAAGCAACGTCATCATCCGCGCCATCCGTGACTACCTGCGTCAGGATATCGGTGAAGTCCTGATCGACAGCATCGAAGCCCAGGAAGAAGCACTGACCTTCATCCGTCAGGTGATGCCGCAGTACGCCAGCAAGATCAAGCTGTACGAAGACAGCGTTCCGCTGTTCAACCGCTTCCAGATAGAAAGCCAGATCGAAACCGCCTTTCAGCGCGTGGTCGAACTGCCTTCCGGCGGCTCCATCGTCATCGATCCGACCGAAGCCCTGGTGTCCATCGACATCAACTCGGCGCGTGCCACCAAAGGCAGCGACATCGAAGAAACAGCTCTGCAGACCAACCTTGAAGCGGCTGAGGAAATCGCCCGTCAACTGCGTCTGCGCGACATCGGCGGCCTGATCGTCATCGACTTCATCGACATGACGCCGGCCAAGAACCAGCGCGCCGTGGAAGAGAAAGTCCGTGAAAGCCTGGAAGCCGACCGTGCCCGCGTGCAGATCGGTCGCATTTCGCGCTTCGGCCTGCTGGAAATGTCCCGTCAGCGCCTGCGTCCATCGCTGGGCGAAAGCAGCGGCATCGTCTGCCCTCGCTGCAACGGTACCGGCATCATCCGTGATGTTGAATCGCTGTCGCTGGCCATCCTGCGCCTGATCGAAGAAGAAGCCCTGAAAGACCGCACTGCCGAAGTGCGCGCTCAGGTGCCGATCCCGGTCGCGGCCTTCCTGCTCAACGAAAAACGCAACTCGATCACCAAGATCGAACTGCGCACTCGTGCCCGCATCATCATTCTGCCGAACGATCAGCTGGAAACTCCGCACTTCGAAGTTCAGCGTCTGCGTGATGACAGTCCTGAAGCGCACAGCAGCCAGACCAGCTACGAAATCGCCGCTGCCGCTGCCGAAGTGGAAGAAATTGCACCGCTGGCCGCCGCAACCCGCACCCTGGTTCGTCAGGAAGCAGCCGTCAAGACTGCCCCGGCTCGCGCCAATGCGCCGGTCCCGGTAGAAGCTGTTGCTGCCCCTGCGCCAAACCCTGCACCGGCACCTGCCGCTCACGAGCCAAGCCTGTTCAAGGGTCTGGTGAAATCCCTGGTCAGCCTGTTCGCGTCCAAGGAAGAGCCTGTTGCTCCGGTTGTGGTTGAGAAGCCTGTTGCAGAACAGCGTCCAGCCCGCAACGAGGAACGCCGCAACGGCCGCCAGCAGAGCCGTGGCCGCAACAATCGCCGCGACGAAGAGCGCAAGCCTCGTGAAGAACGTGCCCCCCGAGAAGAACGTGCAGAGCGCGCACCGCGTGAAGAGCGTGCTCCGCGTGAGGAACGTGCACCTCGCGAAGAGCGCACTGTTCGCGAACCGCGTGAAGCCCGCGAGGATTCGACACCGCGCGAAGAGCGTCCAGCCCGCACCACCCGCGAGCGCAAGCCGCGTGAAGCGCGTGAAGATCGCCCGGTTCGCGAACTGCGCGAGCCTCTGGATGCAGCCCCGGCGGTGAACCTCGCTCGTGAGGAACGTCCTGAACGCGCACCACGCGAAGAGCGCCAGCCGCGCGCACCTCGTGAAGAACGTCAACCACGCGCCGAACAGGCCGCGGCTGCCGTGAGCGAAGAGGAAGTGCTGCTCAACGAAGAGCAGATCAATGACGAGAACCAGGAAGGCAACGACGGCAGCGAAGGCGACCGTCCTCGCCGCCGCTCGCGTGGCCAGCGTCGTCGCAGCAATCGTCGTGAGCGTCAGCGCGATGCCAATGGCAACGTGATCGAAGGCTCCGAAGAGAACGGCAACGAAGAAGAAGGCAGCGCCACCGACCTGTCGGCTGGCCTGGGCTTCACCGCCGCCGCCTCGGCCGCCAGCAGCGTGATCAGCGCACCAGCCGAAGCCGATGCACATCAGCAGGCCGAACGTGCCAACAGCAACGCAGTCTCTGCAGACGCCGAGCCGGTGCATCAGGCAACTGCTGCCGAAGCATCTGCGACTGAAACGCCTGTGACCGAAACGCCAGTAGCTGAAACGCCAGCCACCGAAACACCGGTTGTCGAAAAAGCACCGACCGTTGTCGAGCCGACTGTCGAAGCACCGGCCGTTGAAGCCCCTGTTGCAGACGATGCGCCTGTAGCACAGCCTGCTCCCGAGGTGGAAGTTCAGCCGGCAGCGGTCGAAGCACCTGCCATTGCTGCGCAGTCCGAACTGTTCGAAGCACCTCACGCAGAACGCGTAGTGCCGTTCAAGCCAACGCCAGAGCCGGCACCACAGGCGCCGGTCGAAGCAGCGGCCCATGAGGAAGTGCCAGCCACTGAATCATCCGAACTGCCAACGCCTGCACCCGCTGCTGTCGTCGAGCCGGCAGCGGTGAAAGAAGAGCCTGCTCCTTACGTCGCGCCTCAGCCGGTCGTTGAAGAACAGGCACCTGCCCCACAAGAGCAGGCACCTGCGGCTGTAGAAGCAGAGGCTGCACCAGTGGTCAGCAGCACAGGACGTGCACCGAACGATCCTCGTGAAGTTCGTCGCCGCAAGCGTGAAGAAGAAGCACGTCGTCAACAGGAAGCCGCTGCTGCCAGCGCTCCAGTCGTCGAGGCAGCGCCTGCTGCCGCTGAAGCAGAATCGGCTCAGCCTTCACCGGCAGCCGAGGAAAAGACCGAAGAAGCGGCAACTGAGCAACCAGCAGTTAAACCGCAACACGAAGCCGAGAAAGAAAACGAGCCTAAACCCCTCGTTTAAACCCGGCCCATGAAAAAGCCCCGCCTGTGCAAACAGGCGGGGCTTTTTCATGTCCGTTGATTGAGCATTGCACTGCGTTCATCTTCAATACGCGGCGCTTGATCTGATCTCTTCGCGAGCGAGTTCGCTCCCACAAGAGACCATCTCCAGACTATCAGTAGAGGTTCGGCTCCATCTCCAGCTCGACACCAAAGCGTTCAGCGATGTCGGTCTGGATACGGCGCGCCAGATTCAGCAACTGCAAGCCACTGGCCTGCCCATAGTTGACCAGCACCAGCGACTGGAGCTTGTGTACGCCGGCATCACCATCGCGATAACCCTTCCAGCCCGCCTGCTCGATCAGCCACCCGGCCGCCAGCTTCACCCGACCATCGTCCTGCGGGTAGCCGACCACGCCTGGGTGCTGCTGTTTGATCGTTGCATACAGTTCGGCAGGGATAATCGGGTTTTTGAAGAAACTGCCGGCATTGCCCAGCACCGCTGGGTCAGGCAGCTTTTCACTGCGAATGGCGCAGATCGCACGGCTGACATCGAACGGCGTCGGCCGATCAATACCCTGCTCGTCGAGACGCTGACGAACCGGTCCATATTCGAGGTGCAGGCGGGCTACGCGACTGAGCTTGAAACGCACACGCAGGATCAACCAGCGCGCGACCTGATGCTTGAATACGCTGTCGCGGTAGCCGAACGCGCAGTCCTGCAGAGAAAACTCGCGCAATTCGCCCGTCTCACGATCCAGCGCAGTCAGGCTATGGAAGACATCCTTGATCTCGACGCCATAAGCACCGATGTTCTGCATGGGTGCTGCGCCGACGGTGCCTGGAATCAGACTGAGGTTTTCCAGCCCCGCCAGCCCCAGTTCCAGACAGGACTGCACAAACGGATGCCAGGGCTCGCCGGCCTCTGCCTCGACAATCGATTCGAGACAGTCCTCGTGCACGATGCGGATGCCACGGCTGGCCATGCGCACCACCAGTGACTGCACGTCAGCGCTGAGCAGCAGGTTACTGCCACCGCCAATCACCAGCAGTGGCACGTCGTGCTCGGCCGAATAGGCCAGCGCCTCGCGAACATCGTCATCGCTGTGCGCTTCGGCAAACAACCGGGCCTGAACGTCCACACCGAACGTATTGAACGGCTTGAGGGAAATCGCGGATTGCACCTGCAAGGTCATGCCCTCGCCTTCCCGAACCACTGGACGAAGCGCATCAACCCTCCAGCAAGCGCCTTACGCGCTCCAGGTCTTCAGGCGTATCGACCCCACCGGGTGGTGCTTCAAGCGCGTCGGCAACGTGAATCCGCACGCCATTCCACAGCGCACGCAATTGTTCCAGGCTTTCGGTGTTCTCCAGCCAGCACGGGCCCCAACTGACGAAGTCATGAAGGAAACCTGCACGATAGGCGTAGATACCGATGTGCCGACGATAAGGCACGCCGGCAGGCAACTGGTCACGGTTTGCTGCGAGCGCATCACGCGCCCACGGCAAGGGAGCCCGGCTGAACGTCAGCGCCAGGCCGTTGATGTCCGTAGCCACCTTGACGATGTTGGGGTTGAACAACGCGGCCACGTCGTCGATAGGCTCGGCCAGCGTAGACATCCCGGCCTCGGGATGAGCGGCCAGATTGGACGCCACCTGATCGATCACTGCAGGCGGGATCATCGGCTCGTCGCCCTGCACATTGACGACAATCGCGTCAGCCGCCAGACCCAATTGCGCGGCCACCTCGGCCAAGCGATCGGTGCCGGAATTGTGATCGTCGCGCGTCAGCAGCACTTCGGCACCAAAAGCCTGGCAGGCTTCGACAATGCGCGCATCGTCGGTGGCAATCACCACACGTTCGGCGCTGCTCTTGCACGCCTGCTCCCAGACCAGTTGAACCATGGGTTTGCCGGCAATGGTTTTCAGCGGCTTGCCCGGGAAACGGCTGGAGCCGTAGCGCGCGGGAATGACAACGGTAAACGCTGCTGTCATTTTTCCAGCCGCTCGTCAGTGCTCAGGGTCCGAGCTTCGCTTTCGAGCATCACCGGGATGCCGTCGCGCACAGGATAGGCAAGGCCTGCGCCTTTGCTGATCAGCTCGGTCTTGTCGGCGCTGAGCTTCAATGGTCCCTTGCAGACAGGGCAAGCGAGGATATCGAGTAGTTTGGTGTCCATAGGAGATCCTGAAGCAATCATGGAGAAAGACGTAGCAGTTGCTGGTCGAACCAACCGACAAAGGCATCGGAAGGTACTGCATCCACTGCCAGATACCACCAGTCATCAGCGGCAAAGGCACGACATTTCACCGCATCCTTCTCGGTCATGACCAAGGGCAGCGCGGGTGTAAATGTCAGCGCCTCGGCACTGTAGACAGCATGGTCGGCGAACGCGTGAAGTACCGGTCGCCAGTGTAATCCTTCGAGGGTATTGAAGAAACGTTGGGGATTGCCGATTCCGGCGACCGCGTGCAGCGTCTGCCCGGCCGGGAAATAATCCACCGGCTGACGTTCGCCACTGCGCAGATTGATCAGCGCCGAAGGTTTGAGCCTGAAGGCGTAGCCGTCGTCCCTGTCAGCCGTCGCGCCGTTATAAAGCAAGGCGTCGACACTGCTCAGCCGCTCGACCGGTTCGCGCAGCGGCCCGGCAGGCAGACAACGGCGGTTGCCCAGACCACGGGCGGCATCGATCAGCACCAGTTCCAGGTCGCGGGCCAGACGGTAATGCTGCAAGCCGTCGTCGGAAAGAATCAGATCCAGCGGTTCGGCAGCGAGCAAGGCCTGTACCGCGCGACTGCGATCCGGATCGATCATCAGCGGCACACCGCAGCGCTGTACGATGAGCAACGGCTCGTCCCCCGCCTCGCCGGCGCTTTGTTCAGAACGTACGCGCCACGGCAGGCTTGGCGGTTTAGCGCCGTAACCACGGCTGACCACACCGACACGCAGGCCGCGACGGCGGCAGTGCTCGATCATCCAGAGAATCAGCGGCGTCTTGCCAGTGCCGCCAACAGTGATATTACCCACCACGATGACCGGCACAGGCGCGCGATAGATATCACCCCCACCAGCCAGAAACCGCGCCCGCTTGCGCTCTACGACACGCCGGTAAAGGCCTTCGAGCGGGCGCATTAGCGCCAGCGCGGGGTGGCCTTTGTACCAGGCATCGAGCAAGCGATCAGTGAATGCCATCAGTTAGCCGGTGTGGCCTCGACAGTGGTCATGCGCAAATGACTGAAGCCCAGCTTGCCCGCCGCATCCATGGCCGTGATGACCGACTGGTGTGGGGTCTTGCCGTCGGCGCTGATCGACAGCGGCAGGCTGGTATCGCCCGCCGACTCGCGCTGCAGCGCCTCGATCAGCGTCGCCAGGTCGTTTTTCGGCAACAACTGATTGTTCAGCGAGAAAATCCCGTCGGCGTTGATGGCGATGTCCAACTGTTTGGCGCTGGCGTCCACGTCCGGCGTTCCGGTAACGGCCTGTGGCAGATCCACCCGCAACTGGGTTTCACGGGTGAAGGTGGTCGTCACAATGAAGAACAGCAGCAGGATGAACACCACATCAATCAGGGAGACCAGATTGATGTCGATGTTTTCCCGGGGTCTGCGACGGCGAAATTTCACTTCTTCTTGCCCCCGCCCGCTCTGGCCAGCGACTTGAGATCGATCTTGGCGTCGATCAGATCGACATCGCGGTCGCCCTGCACCACTTCCACCAGGCGAATGGCCTGTTGCTCCATGCCGACCACCAGCTCATCGACGCGGCTCTGCAGAAAGCGATGAAAGAAAATCGCCGGGATCGCTACGATAAGACCCGACGCCGTACAGATCAGCGCCTTGGAAATACCACCTGCCAGCACACCGGCGTTGGCGGTGGCTCCGGAACTGTTGAACGAGCCGAAGATATCGATCATGCCCAGCACGGTACCCAGCAAACCGAGCAACGGCGCCATGGCAGCGATCGAGCCCAGCGCGCTCAGGTAGCGCTCCAGCTCATGAATAACCCGGGCAGCGGCTTCTTCGATGCACTCCTTCATGATCTCGCGACCATGCCTGGAGTTGGCCAAGCCTGCCGCAAGGATTTCACCCAGCGGCGAGTCGGCGCGCAGCTGCTTGAGCTTTTCGCTGTCCAGCTTCTTTTCCTGAATCCACTGCCAGACCTGCCCGAGCAGGTGCGGTGGCGTGATACAGCTGGCACGCAACGTCCACAGGCGCTCGATGATGATGCCGGCGGCGGCGATGGAGCTCAGAATAATCGGCAGCATCATCCAGCCGCCAGATTTGACCAGTTCCCACACAGTGATCACTCCCTCGAAAAATTGGCGCCACTCTACCATAGGGTCGCCAAGTGCCGAACGCCGAGATCGATATCCATTCACTCAATCACGCCAGAAGCGCCGTTGCGCGCGCTCGGCCTGTGGCGCTCCGAACGTACCCAGTCGCAGCCGCACAGCGCCCAGCTCGGCACTGTCGAAACTGGCGATGCCCAAGCCTCGATAGCGCGCCATGACCAACGGATGCGGATGACCGAATGCGTTGTTGCGGCCACGGGAAATCAGCACGCCAACCGGTGCCACGGCGCGAAGAAATGCTTTGGACGACGAGGTCCGGCTGCCGTGATGCGGCGACTGCAACCAGTGGGCACGAAGGTCGAAGCCGCTGTCGATCGCCGCGCGCTCGGCATTCACGTCAATATCGCCCGCCAGCAGCAGACGCTCGCCACTGGCGTCGACGCTGAGGATGCACGAGGCTGGATTGCCGTCAGGCCCCTGCTCCCAGCGCCACGTGGAAAACACCACGCCATCCCACTCCCAGCGCGCACCGCTCTCGCACAATCGGGCGTCGAGTTGCGGCGCGAGCCTGGCCAGCTCGCCGCCCAGGACCTGGCTCACCGGAAAAGCCTTATGAACCGCCGCTGCACCTCCGGCATGGTCCGCGTCGGAGTGGCTGATCAACATCAGATCGAGATGGCGGACACCTGCCTTGCGCATGGCGGGCACGACCACGCGCTGACCGATATCGAACTCACCGAAACGTGGACCTGCGTCATACAGGAGTGTGCGTTTGCGGGTGCGCAGGAGGATGGCCAAGCCCTGCCCCACATCCAGCTGCAACACCTCTACCTGACCTTCAGGCACTGATTCGAGCGGCGGAAAAACGCACAGTAACAACAACGGCCAGCCCAGCGGACGCATGGGCACGCCTTTGGGCAGCAACAACAGCAAGGCCCCGAGCAGACTCAACCACCATGCCCAGACCGGCACCGCACTGGGCAGCCAGGCCGGCAATGCGGCGGCCACCGCACCGAGGAATACGAACAGCCACTGCAGCGCCCCGCCCGCCAGCCACAGCAGACCTTCCCCGATCACAGGGACTGGCAGCAACAGCGTCCCGAGCAATGCCGGAGGCAGGACGATCACGCTGACCCAAGGCACGGCAAGCAGGTTGGCGAACGGGCCGCTGAGGCTGATCGGCAGGTTCAGCGCCAGC
The DNA here is from genome assembly GCF_900103225.1 of Pseudomonas congelans. Classification (GTDB taxonomy): domain Bacteria; phylum Pseudomonadota; class Gammaproteobacteria; order Pseudomonadales; family Pseudomonadaceae; genus Aquipseudomonas; species Aquipseudomonas congelans. The sequence continues at coordinate 41,062 of NZ_FNJH01000002.1, forward strand.
AGAATCGGCAACAAGCCAACGGCGATCAGCCATTGCGCCCGTGTCCAGCTTTGCCACCAGCTCCAGGCGCCGAGACGTCCACTGAAAATCAGGATCAGAATGCCGACCGCTGCGAACGACAGCCAGAAACCCGGCTGCAGCGTCACCAGCGGCTCGAAGATCAGCACTGCGTTGAAGGACAGCAACAAGGGCCAGACCACGCCCAGGTGCCGAAAACGCAAGCGCCACAGCAGCACCATCGCGACCATCACACAGGCGCGCCGGACCGGCACCTCGAAACCGGCCAGCAGTCCGTAGCCCAGTGCAGCGCTGAACGCCAGTGCACACGCCCACGGCAGCCAGGGCAAAAAGCGTGGCCACAGCCCCCAGCGCGCCAGGCCTGCGACCAGCGCGTAAATCACCCCGGCCAGCAAACCGATGTGCTGGCCGGAGATGACCAGTAGATGCACGGTGCCGGTATCCTGCAACACCTGCCAGTCGGTGCTCGACAGTCCTGAGCCATCGCCCAGCACCAGCGCCGCCAGACCGCCCTCCCGGCCCTGCGCATCGACCGCCAGCAGGCGCTGACGAATGGCATCGCGCCAGGCGGCGCGTGCGGGTGCCAATAGCTGACCATCCACCACCGTGCCGGTGGCACCGATGCGCTGCGCCAGCAACCACGCCTGATAGTCGAACGCATCGGGATTGACCAGCCCGGCCGGCCGCTTGAGTTTGATCGCTATGCGCCAGCGCTCGCCGCTGTTTACGGGCTGGCCGCCGTACCAGGCCACCCGGATTCGCGCTGGCAGCCTGGCACGCCGTGACCAGGCCCCTTCCAGTTCAAAACGCACCACACCTTCGGCGACACTCGGCAAGCCGACCACCTTGCCCTGCACCCACAAAGTCCGACCATCGAGACGCTGCGCCAACCGGTCACCCAGCGCCCACTGCGCCGAAACGCAGGCCCAGGTGAAACCGAGCAGGAACAACGCCAGCGGATAGGTACGGAACGGCAGTAGCATCAACGCCATTATCGGCATCAGCAGCAATAGCCAGGTCGGCGGCAGTGCCGGTAGAAAGCGCAGGGCAAGCAGCCCGAACGCGAGCGCGATCATCCCTGTGCGCATGGCGGTTCCTTGCAGCGGAAAGCCTCAAGGATCAGCGTGCCGGGGACATTTCGGAAGTGATGGTGTATTGCAGAATCTGAACAGCCGGCCTAGGCCAACGCTCGACCCGCCAGCCTGGCGGGTCGAAACCAATGTGTTACTGACGCATACCGCGACCGCTCACCAGCAACCTTGCGCAGCCCATATAAAGCACGAAGGTCGCCACGATCATGAACGCCAGAGCGATGCTGATCTTGATGTCGGAGACGCCCAGGATGCCGTAGCGGAAGGCATTGACCATGTGCAGGACCGGGTTGGCCAGCGACACGGTCTGCCAGAACGGTGGCAACAGGTTGATCGAGTAGAACACGCCGCCCAGGTAGGTCAGCGGGGTCAGGACGAAGGTTGGAATGATCGAGATATCATCGAAGTTGCGCGCAAACACTGCGTTGATGAAGCCCAGCAGCGAGAAAATCGTCGCGGTCAGCACCACCACCAGAATGGTCACGCCCAAGTGGTGCACTTGCAGATCGGTGAAAAACATCGACAGCATGGTGACGATGAAACCGACCATCAGACCACGCAGCACACCGCCCAGGGTGTAGCCGACCAGGATGGTGTGCGGCGAGACCGGCGACACCATCAGTTCTTCGATGGAGTGCTGAAACTTGGCACCAAAGAAGCTCGACACCACGTTGCCGTAGGAGTTGGTGATCACCGACATCATGATCAGCCCCGGCACGATGTACTGCATGTAGGTAAAGCCGCCCATGTCGCCAATCTGGCGACCGATGAGGTTACCGAAGATGACGAAGTACAGGACCATGGTGATGGCTGGCGGCAGCAAGGTCTGCGGCCAGATCCGCATGAAGCGGTGCACTTCACGATAGACGATGGTTTTCAGGGCAATCAGGTTGGGGCGCAACTCGCCGTTGGGTACGGTCATACCGCCACCTTCGCGAGGTTTTTTTCCACCAGGGACACAAACAACTCCTCAAGGCGATTGGATTTATTACGCAGGCTCAAGACTTCGATGTTCTGGAAGGCGAGCTGGCTGAACAGCGCAGTGATGCCGACGTTCTTGTCGACCTGCACTTCCAGGGTGTGGCTGTCGAGCAGGCGGCAAGGGAAACCGGGCAATTGTGGCGCGCTCTGCCAGGAGGCTTTGAGATCGAGCACGAAAGTCTCGACGGTCAGGGTGCTGAGCAGCTGCTTCATGCCAGTGTTCTGCACGATCACCCCGTGGTCGATGATGCCGATGTTGCGGCACAGCTGTTCAGCCTCTTCCAGATAATGCGTGGTGAGGATGATGGTGATGCCTTTGCTGTTCAGCTCGGTCAGAAAAGTCCACATCGAACGGCGCAACTCGATATCCACGCCTGCGGTAGGTTCGTCGAGGATCAACAGGCGCGGCTCGTGAATCAGCGCACGGGCGATCATCAGACGCCGCTTCATGCCGCCGGACAGCGAACGTGAAGGCACATCGCGCTTTTCCCACAGCCCCAGTTGTGTCAGGTACTGCTCGGCACGCTCCTTGGCGATTTTCGCCGGGATGCCGTAGTAGCCTGCCTGGGTGACGACGATGTCCAGGGTCTTCTCGAACTGGTTGAAGTTGAACTCCTGCGGCACGACACCGATGCAACGCTTGAGCGCAGCGGGCTCGCGATCCAGGTCGTGGCCAAAGATGTTCACCGTGCCGCTGGTCTTGTTGACCAGCGTCGAGATGATGCCGATGGTGGTGGACTTGCCAGCGCCATTGGGGCCCAGCAACGCGAAGAAATCACCTTCGGCGACGTCCAGATCGATGCCACTCAAGGCCTGGAAACCGTTGCCGTAGGTTTTGGTTAACTGCCGAATGGACAGAGCTGAAGACATATCGGGATAGGTACTCATCAGAAAAAGGAATTGAAGATGACTGTAAGCAGCCGCCTGCCGTGACGACCCAGCCGCGCAATGGTGCTCGGCTGCGCCGTTCAAGTACAGACACATCTGTTAATAGTAAATATCAAGCGGCGGACATGCGCCCGATCAGCCCTTTTACCTGTTCACATCACACGCTCAGGTCAATGGGGTCATGACGGCCTTGCGATAGGCCGGGCGCGTCTTGAGACGCTCATACCAAGCTTGGAGGTGAGGCAGCGGCGGACGTTCAATCGGCATTTCAAACCAGCCGTAAGCGAAGCATCCCAGGGGAATATCGCCCATACCGAAAGCATCACCAGACAGATAAGGCTGTCGCGACAGCGCCTCATCGGCAACCAGCAGCAGGCTGTGCAGCGTCTTGATGCCTTGCTCGATGGCCGGCCAGTCCTGCTTGTCGGCCGGGGTACGTACTACGCCCCAGAACACCGGGCTGAACGGCGCGGCGATGGTCGAGCTGGTCCAGTCCATCCACTTGTCTGCGTTGGCGCGGGCCTGCAGATCTGCGGGGTATAAATCAGAGTCCGGGGCATGACGGGCGGCCAGGTAGCGCACGATGGCGTTGGACTCCCACATCACGAAGTCGCCGTCTTCGATCATCGGAATCCGGCCGTTAGGGTTTTTCGCGCGATAGGCTGCTTCGTTGACCAGGCCGAATGCACCACCGGCGTCCTGCGTTTCGTAAGGTACGCCCACTTCCTCGGCAATCCAGAGTGCCTTGCGCACATTGCTGGAATTCTTCCGTCCCCAGATCTTGAGCATTGCGTTCCCCTCGCACTCGCTGATAAATAAAGGCTCACAGTCTACCCCGAAGCGGCGGCAACTTACTCGTCAACCAGGGGTCACTATCGATGTCGCCCCACCACTGCCTGGCGACCAGTTCTTGATCGCTGCCACGGCGGCGGTCATCACGGAGGAATACTTATGCTGTTGTTGTGGATTGTTGTGCTGGTCGTCGGCATCGCCTGGCTGGCTCATCGGCGAACCGGCCCGCTCCCGGCGCTCGGCGTGGTAGCTGTCTACCTGCTGGCCATGGGTATTTTCAGTCACGCGCCAGGATGGCTGCTGACGGTGTTCTGGTTGCTCTGGCTGGCAGTGTTCGTACCGGTCATGCTGCCCGATCTGCGCCGCAAGCATTTCACTGCGCCGATGTTCAGCTGGTTTCAAAAAGTCCTGCCGCCGATGTCGCAAACCGAGCGCGATGCGATCGATGCCGGCACGGTCTGGTGGGATGGCGAGCTGTTCAGCGGTCGCCCGGACTGGGACAAGCTGCTGGCCTACCCTAAAGTCCAGCTGACCGAAGAGGAACAGGCCTTTATCGACGGGCCGACCGAAGAACTCTGCGCGATGGTCAGCGACTGGGAGATCGGCCAGGCTATGGACCTGCCGCCTGAAGCCTGGGCGCACATGAAAGCGCACGGCTTCTTCGCGCTGATCATCCCCAAGGAATTCGGTGGCAAGGGCTTCTCCGCCTACGCCCACTCCCAGGTGGCCATGAAGCTGGCCACCCGCAGCGGCGACCTGGCCTCCACGGTAATGGTGCCCAACTCGCTGGGCCCGGCCGAGTTGCTGCTGCATTACGGCACCGACGAGCAACGCAATCATTACCTGCCACGTCTGGCACGCGGTGAAGATATCCCCTGCTTCGCGCTGACCGGCCCGCTGGCCGGTTCCGATGCAGGTGCGATGACTGACACCGGGATCATCTGCAAAGGCCAGTGGCAGGGCGAAGAAGTCATCGGCCTGCGCCTGACCTGGGAAAAACGCTACATCACCCTCGGCCCGGTCGCTACCCTGCTGGGCCTGGCCTTCAAGGCCCACGACCCTGAGCACCTGCTCGGTGAAAAAGAAGATCTGGGCATCAGCCTGGCGCTGATTCCGACCGATACGCCCGGCGTGGAAATCGGCCGCCGTCACCTGCCGCTGGGCGCGGCGTTCATGAACGGTCCCAACTCGGGCAAGGACGTGTTCATCCCGCTGAGCTACCTGATCGGTGGTCAACCGATGCTGGGCAAAGGCTGGATGATGCTGATGAACTGCCTGTCGGTGGGTCGTTCGATCTCGCTGCCGGCAGTCGGCACCGGCGCTGCCAAGTACACCAGCCTGGTCACCGGCCAGTACGCGAAGGTGCGTGAGCAGTTCAACGTACCTATCTCCGCATTCGAAGGCATCCAGGAGGCACTGGCGCGAATCGGCGGCAACGCCTGGCTGATGGACAGTGCACGCATGCTGACGGCCAATGCGGTCGACCTGGGCGAGAAGCCTTCGGTGCTCTCTGCGATCCTCAAGTATCACCTGACCGAACGCGGCCGCGAGTGTATCGGTCACGCCATGGACGTGCATGGCGGCAAGGGCATCATCATGGGCCCGAACAATTACCTGGGTCGCAACTGGCAAGGTGCGCCGATCTTCATCACCGTCGAGGGCGCCAACATCCTCTCGCGCAACCTGATGATCTTCGGCCAGGGCGCGATTCGCTGCCATCCATTCGTACTCAAGGAAATGGCCCTGGCCGGGCGTGAAGACAAGCAGCAGGCGCTGATCGAGTTTGACAGCCTGCTGCTCAAACACATCGGCTTTGCGGTGAGCAATGCCGCCAGCACCTTCATTCTCAACCTGGGTTTTGGCCATTTCGAAAGAGCGCCGGGCAACAGCCTGAGCCAGGGCTACTTCCGGGCGCTGAACCGTCAGGCAGCAGCGTTCGCGATGCTGGCGGACTTGAGCATGATGCTGCTGGGCGGCGAGCTGAAACGCCGCGAACGCCTGTCCGCCCGCCTGGGTGACGTGCTCAGTCATATGTACCTGGCTTCGGCAGCGCTCAAGCGTTATCACGACCTCGGCTCGCCGGACCACATGAGCCCGTTGTTTCGCTGGGCCATGGAAGAAAGCCTGGGGCATTCGGAACGTGCGATGGACGAGATCCTCAGCAACTTCCCCAACCGCATACTGGGCGGCGTGCTGCGTGCCGTAGTGTTCCCGTTCGGTCGCAGGCACAAAGGGCCGTCGGACAGACTGGACGCCGAAGTTGCCCAGGTACTGGGCCGCGCCAAGGGCGATCCGACGCTGGAAGAGTTGCTGGCCGGCTGCTATCGCCCGCAATCGGCAGACGACCCGGTCGGCGCACTGCAACAGGCCATCGACCTGCTCAGCGCTGCGTATCCGCTGCACAAGAAGCTGCAAATGGCTCTCAAGAGTGGTCAGGTCAAGCCGGACGCCGGCGAGCCTGTCATCGACGCCGCATTGCGCATCGGTGTGTTGCAGGCCGACGAAGCGCAAACCCTGCGCACCGCCGAGGCAGCCCGCCGCAAGGTGATCGACGTGGATGATTTCGACAAGGAAGAACTGACCCTGGCAGCCGGCAAGATTCGCTGATAGTCAGGTCGCACCACACAGCAGGCGCGTAGAGCTTTATACTCTCGCGCCTGTTTTTGCATTTGAGGATTACCCAATGGCCGACGCCACTCTCGATCACCAACTTGGCCTGCTGGCACACCTGCGCAGCATTCTGGTCGCGCTGGGCGAGGCCGAGCAGGTTCCGGAAGAAAGCCACGCGCTGTTCATGGAGCGTTTCGACGAACTGGTCGAGCTGCTGCCGCAGGATCCCATCGAAAGCCAGTACCTGGGTCAGGATATTCTTTGCCAGGTCATCCAGCGCTACCCGCAAATCGCGCATCTGGTACCGCGCGACCTGCTGTGGTTCTTCGCCGGTGACTGCCTGCATTTCATGCCGGATGATGAAATCGAGCTGTATCAGGCGCTGGAAGAACGCCGCTACGAAGCCGAGCAGAACGAAGAACCGTTCGACTGGAATCAAGAGAAACAGCTGCTGAGCATGTCAACACAGGGCAGCAAGCACTGAGCATCGCCTGGCTTCAAGCCTGCTCCGGAGGTCATTTCGGGCAGGTTGCCTGTCTCCTCGCATAAATGCGCCGTACCGCGCAACTCATCGATAAAAATGATCATTACGTACCGGCATTCGAATGAATTTATCGAATAAACAGGCATACCATGACACTTCGTATCACCTGATTAAGGAGTGCTCTCTCTCCCATGACTCAATTTCGTAAAGTCCTGTCCATTCAAGCGGGTCAGCCAGCGTCCGATGGCGCGGGTGTCAAACTGACGCGCGTCTTCGGCGGGCGCGGCGTGGAGCAGTTCGACCCGTTTCTGATGCTGGACGAGTTCGGATCGGACAAGCCGGATGACTACATCGCCGGCTTTCCACCTCACCCGCACCGGGGCTTCGAAACGGTGACCTACATGCTTGAAGGCCGTATGCGTCATGAAGACCATATGGGCAATGTCGGCCTTCTGCAGAGCGGCGGTGTGCAGTGGATGACTGCGGCACGCGGGATCATTCACAGCGAAATGCCCGAGCAGGAAGAAGGCACCATGCGCGGCTTTCAGCTTTGGCTGAACCTGCCGGGCAAGCACAAGCTGAGCGACGCCAGCTATCAGGACATTCAGCCGGAACACGTTCCGAGTGTCACCACCCAGGCCGGTGTGCAGGTGGTGGTACTGGCCGGGCATTTCGACGATGGCCAAGTGCGCCAGGCCGGGGCAGTACAGCGCCCGGACACCGAGCCGTTGTACTTCGACTTTGACATGCCTGCCGGCAGTCGTATCAACCCGCAAGTACCCGATGGGCACCTTGTGCTGCTGTACGTCTATGAAGGCAGTGTCGAGCTCGAAGGCAGCCCCCAGCCGATCGGTAAACGCCAAATGGCACGCCTGTCCGACAGTGGTGAAGTGCAGATCAGCAGCGCCGCCGGTGCGCGGCTGTTACTGATTGCAGGCAAGCCGTTGCGTGAGCCGATCGTGCAATACGGCCCCTTCGTTATGAACACCAAGGAAGAGATCGAGCAGGCGATTCGTGACTTCCGGGAAGATCGTCTGACCGCTTGATGACTTCGGTCACCGAGCCCTGCGCCCGCCGATCAAGAGACAGGGGCCCCTCCCCTGTCTCGCCACATTACTCCAGACGCAAAAAGCGCTTCAGCTCGGCACCCTGAGCAATCGCATCGTGACGACCCAGCTCGATCAATTCACTGCAATAACCTGACTCGAACAGCAGATAGCTCAGCACGCTGGCGCCGCTGCTCTTGGTCGCGCCCGGCCCGCGCAGAAATGTGCGCAATGCGGGGGGCAGTTCGCGGCGGTGGCGGGCTGCGATTTCATCCAGCGGACGACTCGGCGAAATCACCAGCACCTCCACCGGCTCCATGCCCGGCTGCCGGACCTGATCCTCGGGCAGCAACGCACTGGCGGTGTTCAAGCGTTCGAGCAGCTCGATATCGCTTTCCAGATTGTCGATGAACGTACTGTTGAGCATGTGGCCGCTGATCTGCGCCAGGCTTGGCTGAACACCGCGGGGTGCGCGGGGCGCCGGTCTTTCGGTTTTGAGGCCGCGCGGGTTGCCGCTGACGCCGACCACCAGAACTCGATTGGCGCCCAGGTGCAGCGCCGGGCTGATCGGTGCCGACTGACGCACAGCTCCGTCGCCGAAGTACTCCTCGTCGAGCATCACGGGGGCGAACAACAAGGGAATGGCCGAACTGGCGAGCAAGTGATCCACGGTCAGTTGCGTCGGACGGCCGATGCGGCGATGACGCAGCCAGGGTTCGATCGTACCGCGGCCCTGATAAAACGTGACCGCCTGACCCGATTCGTAACCGAAGGCAGTCACTGCCACGGCACGCAAATGATGGGCTTCGATGGCGGCTTCGATTCCGGACAGGTCCAGCCGCTCATTGAGCAGATCACGCAGGGGCGAACTGTTGAGCAAGGCAACCGGGATATTTCGCCCGAAACCCAGCAGGCTGCGGCCAAAAAAACGACTGGCCTGATGAATCACCCCGGACCAGTCGCTGCGCAGCACCTGATGGCTGCGAAAAGACTGCCAGAATTCGGTCAATTGATGGATGGCAACTCGAAAATGCAGCGCGCCACTGGCGAGCTTGACCGCATTGATCGCGCCAGCCGAGGTACCGACGATGACCGGAAAGGGATTGGGCGAACCGGGCGGCAGCAGATCGGCAATGCCTGCCAGTACGCCGACCTGATAGGCCGCACGCGCCCCGCCACCCGACAAAATCAGCCCGGTTACAGGCTCGACATTACTTATTGCACTGTTCGTTACTGCGCGATCCTGCATCTACGACTGACCTCGGTGATCAACGACGCTTTTTATTTAGGCTTCTCATATAGCTTCGGTTCACCGGCCGGTCGACTTTTAAAGCGTCGATGGGCCCAAAGATACTGTTCCGGGCATTCAGTGACAGCCCTTTCTACCCATTGATTGATGCGCAGGCAATCGGCTTCGTCGCTTTCACCCGGAAAGTTGTCCAGTGGCGGGTGAATCACCAGCCGGTAACCACTGCCGTCTGCCAGACGCTGCTGGGTGAAGGGCACAACCTGCGCACGGCCCAGGCGGGCGAACTTGCTGGTCGCGGTCACGGTGGCGGCCTGGATACCGAACAGCGGCACAAAAATGCTCTGTTTGGCGCCGTAGTCCTGATCCGGCGCATACCAGATCGCCCGGCCGGCACGCAGCAACTTGAGCATGCCGCGCACGTCATCGCGCTCGACAGCCAGTGAATCAAGGTTGTGGCGCTCGCGCCCGCGCCGCTGAACGAAGTCGAACAGCGGGCTCTTGTGTTCGCGGTACATGCCGTCAATGGTGTGCTGCTGGCCCAGCAGCGCCGCACCGATTTCCAGCGTGGTGAAATGCAGCGCCATCAGAATCACGCCCTCGCCTTTTTGTTGAGCATTCTGCAAATGCTCGAGCCCTTCGACGTGGGCAAGCCTGGCCAGACGTTTTTTCGACCACCACCAGCTCATGGCCATCTCGAAGAAGGCGATCCCGGTGGAAGCGAAGTTTTCCTTGAGCAGACGCTTGCGCTCGGCCGCGGACAAATGCGGGAAGCACAGCTCCAGATTGCGTGACGCGATTTTTTTTCGATCAGTGGCAACACGGTACATGATGGCGCCCAGTGCCCGACCGATGACCAGCAGAACGCGAAATGGCAATTGGACAATCAGCCACAAGAGCCCCAGCCCCAGCCATAACGGCCAGAAACGGGGGTGAAGGAAACTGGCTTTAAAGCGCGGGCGATCCATTTGGGCTTCCGTCAGAACAAAGGCCGCGCATTCTACAACGGTTCTAGCCGCTTGCGGCTCGCGGGCGTTCTCGCTATAAGTCTCGGCACTTTTAGCGACAAGCTGTTGTGTATATCAACCATGAGCCAGATTGAATCGCAAAACCCGGAACCTGTATTTCAGCTCAAGGGCAGCATGCTCGCCATCACCGTCATGGAGCTGGCCCGAACCAACCTTGAAGCGCTCGACAGGCAACTGGCGGCCAAGGTGGCACAAGCCCCCAACTTCTTCAGCAACACGCCGTTGATCCTGGCTCTGGACAAACTCGCACCGAACGAAGGTCCGGTGGACCTCCCGGGCCTGGTGCGCATCTGTCGCCAGCACGGCCTGCGCACTTTGGCGATCCGCGCCAACCGTATCGAAGACATTGCGGCGGCGATTGCCGTCGACCTCCCGGTCCTGCCGCCGTCCGGCGCACGTGAACGCGTGATCGACCCGATTGAAGCCGAAGCACCGAAAAAAATCCCGGAAAAACCGCCCGAGCCACTGATCAAGCCGACCCGCGTGATAACCGCTCCGGTACGCGGCGGTCAGCAGATTTATGCCCAGGGCGGCGACCTGGTTGTCGTCGCGCCGGTCAGTCCAGGTGCGGAACTTCTCGCCGATGGAAACATCCATGTCTACGGCCCGATGCGTGGCAGGGCACTGGCAGGAATAAAAGGCGATACCAAGGCACGCATCTTCTGTCAGCAGTTGAGTGCCGAGCTGATTTCGATTGCCGGACAATACAAGGTGTCCGAGGACTTGCGCAGGGACCCGTTATGGGGCTCGCCGGTCCAGATCAGCTTGTCAGGTGATGTGTTGAACATCATTCGTCTTTAACGGATACTGCCGCAATTTTCAAAGCATCTCTAATTCGTCGCGAAATTGTCGTGAAGGCGGCCGGAAGTTCTGAAAAGCACTGCTTTTCAGTGGGTATATGAGTCGAAAGTAATAGCTTAGTGCTAGCTTTCCGGAATCAGACCCCAGGACTTCCAGAATGCTTCGGCGGGCGCGGCGCCAGGAGATGCCTTTCAGGGACTCAATGTCCTTTTCCTCTAGGGGTGATACACCTTGGCCAAGATTCTCGTTGTTACATCCGGCAAGGGTGGTGTGGGCAAGACCACCACCAGCGCCGCCATCGGTACCGGTCTCGCGCTGCGCGGCCACAAGACAGTCATCGTCGACTTCGACGTCGGCCTGCGTAACCTCGACCTGATCATGGGTTGCGAACGTCGTGTCGTGTATGACTTCGTCAACGTGGTCAATGGCGAAGCCAACCTGCAACAGGCGCTGATCAAGGACAAGAAGATCGAAGGCCTGTTCGTGCTGGCCGCCAGCCAGACCCGCGACAAGGAAGCACTGACCAAGGAGGGCGTTGAAAAAGTCCTCATGGAGCTGAAGGAATCCTTCGAATACATCGTCTGCGATTCGCCGGCCGGTATCGAAACCGGTGCTCACCTGGCCATGTACTTCGCCGATGAAGCCATCGTCGTGACCAACCCTGAAGTATCGTCGGTGCGTGACTCCGACCGCATGCTGGGCCTGCTGGCCAGCAAATCGCGTCGCGCCGAACGTGGCGAAGACCCGATCAAGGAACACTTGCTGCTGACCCGCTACAACCCTGAGCGCGTCAGCAAGGGCGAAATGCTCGGCGTTGAAGACGTCAAGGAAATCCTTGCCGTTACCCTGCTCGGCGTGATTCCCGAATCCCAGGCTGTACTGAAAGCCTCCAACCAGGGCGTGCCGGTCATTCTCGATGACCAGAGCGACGCAGGTCAGGCCTACAGCGATGCGGTCGACCGCCTGCTGGGCAAAACACTTGAGCACCGCTTTCTGGATGTGCATAAGAAAGGATTCTTTGAACGCCTGTTCGGGGGTAATTAATGAATATTTTTGACTTCTTTCGTGACCGCAAAAAAGGAAGCACGGCCTCGGTAGCGAAAGAGCGTCTACAGATCATCGTTGCTCACGAACGCGGCCAACGCAGTACCCCGGACTACCTTCCTGCGCTGCAGAAGGAGCTGGTGGAAGTGATCCGTAAATACGTCAATATCGAGTCTGACCAGGTACAGGTCGCTCTGGAAAGCCAGGGCAGCTGTTCGATTCTGGAACTCAATATCACCCTGCCCGATCGCTGATCAGGCAGTCGCTCGCGGCGGTATCGGTGCACTTCTGCGGAAGCTGCGCCCTTGCCGCCGTTGGCGTTTCTAGCGTTTCGAGGCCGTTGCATGCCGTTGTCGAACATCCGCATCATTCATCAGGACGCCGCCGTTCTGGTGATCGATAAGCCTACCCTGCTGCTTTCCGTTCCCGGCCGTGCCGACGACAACAAGGATTGCCTGATTACCCGCCTGCAGGAAAACGGTTACCCCGAAGCGCGTATCGTCCATCGCCTGGACTGGGAAACCTCGGGCATCATCCTGCTGGCTCGCGATGCCGATACGCATCGGGAACTGTCGCGTCAGTTTCACGACCGGGAAACCGAGAAAGCCTATACCGCGCTGTGCTGGGGACAACCGTCACTGGACAGCGGCAGTATCGATCTGCCGTTGCGCTATGACCCGCCCACCAAGCCCCGGCATGTGGTGGACCACGAAGCTGGCAAACACGCGCTGACGTTCTGGAAGGTTATCGAGCGGCATGATACTCACTGCCGCGTCGAGCTCACGCCGATCACTGGCCGCTCGCATCAGTTGCGTGTGCACATGCTGTCGATCGGGCATCCGCTGTTGGGTGATGGTCTGTACGCGCATCCGCAAGCGCTGGCGGCCTATCCACGTCTGTGTCTGCATGCCAGCATGCTGAGCTTCACGCATCCAGGCACCGGCGAGCGACTGACCTTCGAGTGTGCTGCTCCGTTCTGATCTGAATGCGTGGTGAGCGACACCTTGACTATCGTTCCTCACGCTCCAGCGTGGGAATGCAGTTCGTGACGCTCTGCGTCACATAGCGCTTCTGTGGCTGTGGTTAGCTGGCGAGAACCATCAGGTAACGATAAGTGCAACCCAAGGCAACGTTTGAGCCAATACGGTAAACTCGCGCCATTGTTGTCTGGAGCTATTTATGCGCGCAGAGTTGAACAAAGGCCTCATTGATTTCCTGAAGGCCTCTCCTACCCCATTCCACGCCACTGCCACACTCGTGCAACACTTCGAAGCCGCAGGTTTTCAGCGGCTGGACGAACGTGAGACTTGGGCGGTAGAAACCGGCGGTCGTTACTTCGTTACCCGTAATGACTCTTCTATCGTCGCTTTCCGGATGGGTCGTCAGTCGCCACTCACTGGCGGCATCCGCATGGTCGGCGCACACACCGACAGCCCGTGCCTGCGGGTCAAGCCGCAACCGGAACTGCAACGTCAGGGTTTTTGGCAATTGGGCGTCGAAGTCTACGGCGGCGCCCTGCTGGCTCCCTGGTTCGATCGTGATCTGTCGCTGGCCGGTCGTGTCACTTTCCGCCGCGATGGCAAGGTCGAAAGCCAGCTGATCGACTTCAAACTGCCGATCGCCGTGATTCCCAATCTGGCGATTCACCTGAACCGCACGGCCAACGAAGGCTGGGCGATCAATGCGCAAAACGAACTGCCCCCCATTCTGGCGCAGGTTGCCGGTGACGAGCGAGCGGACTTCCGGGCGCTGCTGACCGACCAACTGGCCCGCGAGCACGGACTCAATGCCGATGTGGTGCTCGATTACGAGCTGAGTTTCTACGACACTCAGGGCGCCGCCTTGGTCGGCCTCAACGGGGACTTCCTGGCAGGTGCACGCCTGGACAACCTGTTGTCGTGTTTCGCCGGGATGCAGGCACTGCTCAACACCGAGAGCGACGAAACCGCCCTGCTGGTGTGCACCGATCACGAAGAGGTCGGCTCGTCTTCTGCCTGTGGCGCAGACGGTGCGATGCTCGAGCAGATCGTCCAGCGCCTGCTGCCAAGCAGCGAAGACTACGTGCGCACGATTCAGAAGTCGCTGCTGATATCAGCCGACAACGCCCACGGCATTCATCCCAACTACGCTGACAAGCACGATGCCAATCATGGTCCCAAGCTCAATGCCGGGCCGGTGATCAAGGTCAACAGCAACCAGCGTTACGCCACCAACAGCGAAACCGCCGGTTTCTTCCGCCATCTGTGCATGGCCGAAGAAGTCCCGGTGCAGAGCTTTGTGGTACGCAGCGACATGGGTTGCGGCTCGACCATCGGACCGATCACTGCCAGCCATCTGGGTATCCGCACGGTGGACATCGGCTTGCCGACGTTCGCCATGCACTCGATTCGCGAACTGGCCGGCAGCCATGACCTTGCGCATCTGGTCAAGGTATTGAGCGCGTTCTATGCCAGCCACGAGCTGCCCTGACAGCTGAGGCGATCATCGATACTGTGGGGGCGGCCTGCTGCTCCCGCGTATCGGTGTTGACGCGCGCTAAAAATGCTCATTGAAAGAAATAAAAACTTCTCTGATCACAACGATAAAAAAGATGCGTTTGCCTGCGTCATTCAGAACCACCTTGTATGTAACAAAAGATCGTTCGTTTATAAAGGGACTTCATGTCCCGAATTCCATCGACGCACCCTGTCGATGATTCAGTCGTGGCGTACTTGAATACGCGGGCTACTCGACCTCTATCCAGTCATCGTCCTCGTCGGGTTTATCGACAATATCGTCATCTTCGTTCACGTAATACGGTATGTCGGCTTCAACACCGTTCTCACCCGTTCTGGCAACCAGTTGCCTGTACCTTTTCCCGTCCCAGAGCCTGAAAATAAGCGTTGAGTCTTCTCCAGCCGAGAGCGTCGAGCCTTCACTGCCAATAAGTTTGCTACGCGCGCCTGCCGTCAAGATACTGTTCTTTCCTGCGGTCAATCTGCTTTGGTCTCCCGCCATCAGCGTGCAGTCATGCCCGCCGGTCAGTTTGCTTCTATCGCCGGCAGTCAGATAACTGTTATTACCGGCCAATAGTTTGCTGCGGTCACCCGCGGTCTGATTACTGTCTGCACCGGCAATCAACCTGCTGCGATCACCCGCCAGCTGTACGCTGCCCGCACCGGCAATCAGCGTGCTGCGAAAACCTGCTGTCTGCGAGCTGCCCTTGCCGGCAATCAGCATGCTTTTATTGCCGGCGACCTGAATGCTTTCATGGCCTGCAATCAACGAGCTGCCGTAACTTGCAATCTGGTTACTGCCATAACCCGCAGTCAATGTGCTGCGAATGCCCGATGTAAGGCTACTGCCATACCCGGCGATCAAAACGCTGCGAAGTCCGGCGATCAGCGTGCTGCCATAGCCTGCCGTCAGAAAACTCCTGATTCCGCTGGTCAGGGTGCTGCCATAACCGGCGATCAATGAGCTGTCTTGCCCGGCCGTTGCAGTGCTGCCGTAGCCCGCAGTGAGCGAGCTTCCGTACTCTGCGGTCTGGGTACTGCCGTAACCAGCCGTGAGAGTGCTTTCATAGCCCGCTGTCTGCGTACTGCCATAACCGGCGATCAGCGAGCTGGCAAAGCCGGCAGTGGAGGTACTTCCGTACCCGGTGGTGAGCGAGCTGTTTTCCTGTGCGGTTTGCGTGCTGCCGTAACCGGCGGTCAAGGTGCTCTCGTAACCCGCAGTCTGCGTACTGCCATAACCCGCAATCAACGAACTCGCGTAGCCAGCAGTAGAAGTACTTCCATAACCTGTCACCAGGTCACTGCGCTCCTGCGCGGTTTGCGTACTGCCGTAACCGGCGGTCAACGTACTCTCGTAGCCTGCCGTCTGTGTACTGCCGTAACCCGCGATCAGCGAGCTGGAATAGCCCGCAGTCGACGTACTTCCGTAGCCAGTGGTGAGCGAGCTGTTTTCCTGAGCGGTTTGCGTACTGCCATAACCGGTCGTCAACGTGCTCCCGTAGCCTGCCGTCTGCGTGCTGCCATAGCCGGCGATCAAGGAACTGGAATAGCCCGCAGTCGACGTGCTTCCGTAGCCTGCGACCAGGTCGCTGCGCTCCTGTGCCGTCTGTGTACTGCCATAACCTGCGGTCATTATGCTTTTGAAGCCCGCCGTCTGCGTGCTGCCGTAGCCGGCGATCAGCGAACTGTTTGACCCTGCCGTCGAAGTGCTGCCATAGCCTGCGACCAGGTCGCTGTGTTCTCTGGCGGTCTGGGTACTGCCATAACCGGCGGTCAGCATGCTTTTGTAACTCGCGGTCTGGGTGCTGCCATAACCTGCGATCAGCGAACTGCCTGAGCCTGCGGTTCCTGTACTGCCATAGCCCGCAACCAGGTCACTACCGTCCCTGGCAGTCTGAGTACTCCCATAACCAGCGGTCAGGATACTTTTGTGGCCGGCTGTCTGTGTGCTCCCATAACCCGCGATGATGAAGCTCTCATGACCCGCGGTGCCTGTACTTCCGTAACCGGTGGTGAGGTTACTGGCAGCCCCGGCCGTTTGCGTACTGCCATAGCCTGATGTAAGTACGCTGCCCTGCTGTGCGGTCTGGGTACTGCCATAACCTGCCGTGAGCGAGCTGTCACTGCCCGAGGTTTGCGTACTGCCATAACCGGCGATCAACGAGCTGTCAGCGCCAGCTGTTCCCGTACTTCCATACCCGGCCGTCAGGGTGCTGCCTTCACGGGCAGTCTGGGTACTGCCATAGCCTGCGGTGAGCGAACTTTCGCTGCCTGATGTCTGCGTGCTGCCATATCCGGCGATCAACGAACTGTCGGCACCTGCTGTACCAGTGCTGCCATAACCCGCGGTCAGGTTGCTGCCTTCCTGGGCCGTCTGCGTACTGCCGTAACCCGCTGTCAGCGCACTGTCACTTCCAGACGTCTGCGTGCTGCCATAGCCGGCGATCAACGAGCTGTCGACACCGGCTGTGCCAGTGCTGCCGTACCCAGCGGTGAGATTGCTGCCTTCCTGGGCCGTCTGCGTACTGCCGTAACCTGCCGTAAGCGAGCTGTCACTGCCCGATGTTTGCGTGCTGCCATAACCGGCGATCAGCGAGCTGTCGGAACCTGCCGTGCCGGTGCTGCCGTACCCAGCGGTGAGATTGCTGCCTTCCTGAGCCGTTTGCGTGCTGCCGTAGCCTGCGGTCAGAGCGCTGTCACTCCCCGAAGTCTGTGTGCTGCCATAACCGGCGATCAACGAGCTGTCGGCACCTGCTGTACCAGTGCTGCCGTACCCGGAGGTCAGGTTGCTGCCTTCCTGGGCCGTCTGCGTACTGCCGTAGCCCGCTGTCAGCGAACTGTCGCCGCCCGAGGTTTGTGTACTGCCATAACCGGCGATCAACGAGCTATCCGAGCCTGCCGTGCCGGTGCTGCCATACCCTGCGGTAAGATTGCTGCCTTCCTGAGCCGTTTGCGTGCTGCCGTAGCCTGCTGTGAGCGAGCTGTCTTCTCCGGAAGTCTGAGTACTGCCATAACCGGCGATCAACGAGCTATCCGAGCCTGCCGTGCCGGTGCTGCCGTACCCGGCGGTGAGATTGCTGCCTTCCTGAGCCGTTTGCGTGCTGCCGTAACCCGCTGTGAGCGAGCTGTCTTCTCCGGAAGTCTGAGTACTGCCGTAACCGGCGATCAGCGAGCTGTCGGAGCCCGCCGTGCCGGTGCTGCCGTACCCGGCCGTCAGGTTGCTGCCTTCGCGGGCGGTCTGGGTGCTGCCGTAACCCGCCGTCAGCGCGCTGTCCCCACCGGCGGTCTGGGTGCTTCCATAGCCTGCTACCAGCGAGCTGTCGGAGCCGGCGGTGCCTGTACTTCCATAACCGGCAATCAGATCACTGTGGTTGCCAGCGGTCTCGTTACTGCCATAACCGGCAATGAGCCGGCTGTTGTTGTCGCCACTCAACGTGCTGCCGTAAGTAGCGGTCTGCAAATTCTGCGGCGTCGTCACCGGCAGGGTGTTTACTGAGGGGGCAGCTGCGCTGACCAACGCCACATCGAACACTTCATGACTGGGCTGTTCTACCACCGGTAACGCGATATTTGCTGCCGCAGGCGTGGGCGTGGCCATTGGCGTTGGCGTTGG
Source organism: Pseudomonas congelans (assembly GCF_900103225.1). Lineage (GTDB taxonomy): Bacteria > Pseudomonadota > Gammaproteobacteria > Pseudomonadales > Pseudomonadaceae > Aquipseudomonas > Aquipseudomonas congelans. The sequence goes on from NZ_FNJH01000002.1 coordinate 59,199, forward strand.
CGTTGGCGTTGATGCAGGGTCGGCCTGACGTGCCGAAATGAAGTGTGATGCGCTGATCCTGTCGCCGACATGAACCACCTCGGCCCGCGGAAACTTGACCATCCCCGGCTCTTCCAGACCGATGATGTCTGCAACGGCGACTTCACAGACAATCCATCGCGCATCGGCATGCACGCTTAGAAAAGCGCTGGTTCCAGCGCCCCACAGTAAACCGACCAGACCATTCTCATGCCGCCTGGTTGACTGCCAGTATTTGGATTCCACCGTGCCGGAGGCGGGCCATATAAGGCCGCAATGATCGGCCATGTTATTTGCACAGGTACGCAGTACCAACGCCTTGTCGATATTCATTACAGCATCCTCATAGATCCTTTAAATAAAAGCAGCTGCACTTATCAAGCATTGCTTTACAGGACAACCGCCGTGTCAGCCTTAATCCTAAAGTGGAACGATGGTGCACATTACATCAACTAAGCAGCGCACACCCGCCCACACTAAAAACTTACCACACCCTATTAAGAAGTATTAATTAATATTGAGATTTTTCTTATAGCCCGCTAAAAATTAGAATAATTAATCTGGAAAATCTCATGAAAAAACCAACTAATTTAACCCCGCCACGCCAGAAGCAATAGAATAATTCTCATTAAATTTTTTTGTTAATCAAACGCGGGCATTACACAAAACCTATTAAACAGGCTGTGCACTGCGCAAGTTTTTATCAAATAAATGAGTATTTACTTATAGAAAACAGCGAACTAACGGTGGTACAGGCCGCGCTTGGGAAGTGGGCTTGCCACACCGGCATTCAGTCGCCATGCACCTCTGCGCGCACATGAATAGCATCATGACGCCAGTATTCGATATCGCAGTCGATCAACCGGTCTTTACGGTCGTAATTGACACGCGCAATGCGCAGGCCCGGGCTACCAGGCGAAACCTTCAGTGCGGCAGCCGCGTCGGCATGCAGCGCGGTCGGCATCATGTCGAAACGCACCTGCCCGTAATGCACGTCATAACTGCGAGCATAAAGCTCGGTGAGTGATTCGTTGAGATCATGCTCTAGAATGCCGGGGAACAATTCCGGCCTCAGGTAGTGCTCGACGTAAAGCACCAGCCGCTGATCGATTCGCCGCGCGCGACAGATCTGGACCACGCTCGACAGCGCCGGCAGTTCCAGCATTTCGCAGATCAGCGCTGAAGCAGGTTGCAGGCGCGCCGACAGAAGCAGGGTATGCGGCACCCTGCCCTGGGCACAGACCATAGCGTGGAAATGGCTGCGCCTGATCAGGTCATAGGCCAGTCGCGGCGGGGAAATGAACCAGCCACGACGCTCTTCCCGGTAGATCAGCCCCTGCGCTTCGAGCTGCAAAAGCGCTTCACGCAAGGTGATGCGGGTGGTGGCGAATACCTCACTGAGCTTGCGTTCTGCAGGCAACTTGCTGCCATGCGGCAACAAGCCGTGTTCGATCTGCTCCTGCAGCGCATGGCAAATCGTTGTTACCGCCCGTGGTACATCTTCGCGCATTCCGGTATCCGTCTGGACTAGACCAGCCCTGTTACGAGGCATACATCAGTGCGGCCAACGCCGTTCACTCCGTTGCCGTGAGCCTAGGCCGGGTAGATGACTGTCCTGTTACAGGACAAATCACGTTCCATGCCAGCTGCGCCGAAAACAGCCCTTGAACCCTTGCTCAGCGCGCACGTTGCGATGGTCTACGCTTAGCGCCAGGCACTGCCGGGGCCTGTGAAAAACGACTTTGTCTGCGCAACGCGACACGAAAATGTCATGCAAAACGCCTAACTTGGCTCAGGTATTGCTGATCTAGACCAAACAATCCGCAACGAACGCTTCTCTCAAGAAGTGCACTAGGAGCTCCGAATGAAACATCTTTTGTTGGCATCACTCCTCGGTTCAGCCATGGCAATGAGTTCGCTGGTCATGGCTGCGGACACGGATCTTAAAACGCTGGAGGCTGCGGCCAAGGCTGAAGGCGCGGTCAACAGCCTCGGCATGCCGAATGACTGGGCAAACTGGGGCGGCATCTGGAAAGACCTGGAAGCCAAGTACGGCCTCAAGCACATGGACACCGATATGAGCTCGGCCCAGGAGATCGCCAAGTTCGAGGCGGAAAAAGATAACGCCAGCGGTGACATTGGCGACGTCGGCGCAGCGTTCGGCCCTATCGCCGCAGCAAAAGGCGTCACCCAGCCTTACAAGCCGACCACCTGGGAGCAGATTCCGGAATGGGCCAAGGACAAGGACGGCCACTGGGCGCTGGCCTACACCGGCACCATCGCTTTCATCGTCAACAAAAATCTGCTGCACGGCTCTGAAATCCCGAAAAGCTGGGCTGACCTGAAAACCGGTAAATACAAGGTTTCCATCGGCGACGTGAGCACTGCGGCTCAGGCTGCCAACGGTGTACTGGCAGCAGCCATCGCCATGAAAGGGGACGAAACCAACATCGCACCGGGCCTGGCACTGTTCACCGATCTGGCCAAACAGAAGCGTCTGTCACTGGCCAACCCGACCATTCAGACTATCGAGAAAGGCGAAATCGAAGTCGGTGTGGTCTGGGACTTCAATGGCCTGAGCTACAAAGCCAAGATGACCAAGCCCGATGATTACGTAGTGCTGATCCCGTCGGATGGCTCGGTGATTTCCGGCTACACCACCATCATCAACAAGTACGCCAAGCACCCGAACGCCGCCAAGCTGGCGCGTGAATACACCTTTAGCGATGCGGGTCAGATCAGGCTGGCAGAAGGCAATGCGCGCCCGATTCGCGTAGAGCACATCAAACTGCCTGAAGATGTTCAAGCCAAATTGCTGCCGCAAGACCAGTACAAGAATGTCAAACCGATCGAGAAAGCAGACGCATGGGAGAAAACCTCCAAAGCGCTGCCGCAGATGTGGAACGAGCAGGTCATCATCGAGATGAACTGATTCTCTCCTGCGGCTCAGGGATGAAGTCGTGTACACCGGGCGAGCCAGTCTCGCCCGTTCTTTCAAAGCGAGTCGCCCATGAAACACAACGTCATCCTGATCGTGCTAGACGGCCTCAATTACGAAGTGGCACGCCATGCGATGGGGCATCTTCAAGCCTGGCACGCTGCAGGACGGGCCGCGCTCTACAAGATGGAATGCGAACTGCCCGCCCTCTCCCGTCCCCTTTACGAATGCATACTGACCGGTGTCGCGCCCATTGACAGCGGCATCGTGCACAACAACGTCTCGCGCCTGTCGAATCAGCGCAGCATCTTTCACTATGCTCGCGACGCCGGGCTGAGTACGGCAGCGGCGGCCTATCACTGGGTCAGCGAGCTGTACAACCGTGCGCCTTTCGACCCGGCACGCGATCGCCACACCGAGGCAGCGGACCTGCCGATCCAGCACGGCCTGTTCTACTGGGCCGATCACTACCCTGATTCGCACCTGTTCGCCGACGCCGAAAGTCTGCGTCTAAGCCACGCCCCGAACTTTCTGCTGATTCACCCCATGAACATCGACGACGCCGGGCACAAGCACGGCCTCGATACTGCGCAGTACCGCAACAGCGCCCGCAGCGCCGACATCATTCTGGCTGACTACCTGCAACGCTGGCTGGACGCGGGTTATCAAGTGCTGGTGACGGCCGACCACGGCATGAACAATGACCGCTCGCACAACGGGCTGTTGCCGGAAGAGCGGGAAGTGCCGCTGTTCGTCATCGGTGATGCCTTCAGCCTGAATGTTGACGCAACGCCGCGCCAGACCGACCTGTGCGGCACGGTCTGCGAACTGCTGGGTATCCCCCACGACAAGCCGATCTGCCGGGAGCTCCTCAATTGACGACCTTTTCCCGAGGCAAGTGGCTGGGCCTGCTGTGCCTGCTGCCCTTCGCCGTATTCTTCATCGTGTTTCAGATTGCACCGCTGTTGTGGGTCGCGATTCACAGCCTGCAAAGCGATGCCGGCTGGGGCTGGGAAAACTTCACCCGGGCGTTCAGCTCGAAGTTCTATCGGCAGGCCATTCAGTACAGCCTGGAGATCAGTTTCTGGTCGAGCCTGTTCGGCATCGTCATTTCCGTCCTGGGCGCCTATTCACTGCGCAAGGTGGATTCTCGGCTGCGCGATTTCGTCAATTCCTTCGCCAACATGACCAGCAATTTTGCCGGTGTTCCACTGGCGTTCGCGTTCATCATCCTGCTGGGGTTCAACGGCGCGCTGACCCTGATCCTCAAGCAGACCGGGATCATCGATGACTTCAACCTGTATTCCAAGACCGGGCTGATCATCCTCTATACCTATTTCCAGATCCCCCTGGGTGTGCTGCTGCTCTACCCGGCATTCGATGCCGTGCGCGAAGACTGGAACGAGTCGGCAGCGTTGCTGGGTGCCAGCAGCTATCAGTTCTGGCGCTACATCGGCCTGCCGGTGCTGACCCCGGCACTGCTCGGCACCTTCGTCATTCTGCTGGCCAATGCGCTCGGCGCCTATGCCACGGTCTACGCGCTGACCACCGGAAATTTCAACGTACTGCCCATCCGTATCGCGGCAATGGTCGCGGGCGATATCACGCTTGATCCGAACATGGCCAGCGCGCTGGCGATGATTCTGGTCGGGCTCATGACCCTGGTCACCGTGGTCCATCAGTGGCTGTTGAGAAGGAGCTACCATGTCACGCGTTGAACGAGGGCCTGCGAGCATTTATCACAAGACAGTGGTCTACCTGCTGTTCCTGATCCTCTTGCTGCCGCTGGCCGGCACCTTTCTGTACTCGATCGCGACCAGTTGGTCGGCGACCATTCTGCCCAGCGGCCTGACCTTCAAATGGTACGTGGCGCTGTGGAGCGACCCGCGCTTTCTGACGGCGTTCGGCCAGTCATTGCTGGTCTGCGTTGGCGCACTGGTCCTTTCGGTGGTGCTGATTCTGCCCCTGCTGTTCGTCGTGCATTACTACTTTCCGCGCCTCGACGGGCTGATGAACATCCTCATCCTGCTGCCGTTCGCCGTACCGCCGGTGGTCTCCTCGGTCGGCCTGCTGCAGCTGTATGGCTCAGGGCCCATGGCCATGGTCGGCACACCGTGGATTCTGATCGGCTGTTACTTCACGGTCGCCCTACCCTTCATGTACCGCGCCATCACCAACAACCTGCAGGCCATCAACCTGACGGACCTGATGGATGCAGCCCAATTGCTCGGCGCCAGCACCTGGCAGGCGGCGTTCATGGTCGTGCTGCCCAACCTGCGCAAGGGCCTGATGATTGCCCTGCTGCTGTCGTTCTCGTTTCTGTTCGGCGAATTCGTGTTCGCCAACCTGCTGGTCGGCACGCGCTATGAAACCCTGCAGGTCTACCTCAACAACATGCGCAACAGCAGCGGTCACTTCAACAGTGCGCTGGTGATTTCCTATTTCCTCTTCGTGCTGGTGCTGACCTGGGCCGCCAATCGACTGAACAAGGACAAAGACTGAGATGAGTTTTGTCAGCATTGAAAACCTGCAGAAAAGCTACGCCAGCACGTCAGTGTTCAGCGACATCAACTGCAGCATCGCGAAGGGCGAATTCGTTACCTTGCTGGGCCCGTCGGGCTGCGGCAAATCCACCTTATTGCGTTGTATCGCCGGGCTGACCCCGGTCAACAGCGGGCGCATTCTGCTCGATGGCAGCGACCTGGTGCCGCTCACACCGCAAAAGCGCAACATCGGCATGGTGTTCCAGAGCTATGCGCTGTTTCCCAACATGACCGTCGAGCAAAACGTAGCCTTCGGCCTGCGGATTCAGAAAGTCAGTGCCGACGAGAGCGCAAGGCGCGTTGCCGAGATTCTGCGCATGGTCGAGTTGCACGATTTTGCCACGCGCTACCCGCATCAGTTGTCAGGCGGGCAATGCCAGCGCGTCGCGCTGGCACGCTCGCTGGTCACTCGCCCGCGTCTGCTGTTGCTCGATGAGCCGCTGTCAGCGCTGGATGCGCGGATTCGCAAGAACCTGCGCGAACAGATCCGCGCCATTCAGCGCGAGCTGAGCCTGACCACTATTTTCGTGACCCACGACCAGGAAGAAGCGCTGACCATGTCAGACCGTATTTTCCTGATGAACCAGGGCCGGATTGTGCAGAGCGGCGACGCCGAAACCCTCTATACCGCGCCTGTGGACGTCTTCGCCGCAGGCTTCATCGGCAACTACAACCTGCTGGAAGCCGACGACGCCACTCGCCTGATGCAGCGCCCGATCAACAGCCGTGTCGCGATCCGCCCTGAATCGATCCAATTGAGCCTGACAGGCGAACTGGAAGGCGAAGTACGCAGTCACAGTCTGCTTGGCAACGTCATCCGCTACCGGGTGCAGGCCCGTGGCGTGGAACTGGTGGTCGACGTGCTGAACCGCAGCGCCGACGACCTGCACCCGGACGGAAGGCGTGTAACACTGAACATCGAACCGTCGGCACTTTGCGCCTTGAACTGAACGCGCCGTGAACTGAATTTGTTCTGCACGAATAACGCCACACGCTTGCCGATCAAGACGCCAAGCGTGAAGCTGACAACTGATTCAACAGACTTTAGGAGAAACGCACATGCCCCTGGCAATTTTCGACCTGGACGAGACCCTGATCGGTGGTGACTGCGCCACGCTCTGGAGCGAGCAGATGGGTCGCCTGGGCTGGGTTGATTCGACGTCGTTCATGCAACGCAACGACGAACTGATGGCTGCCTACAGCGCGGGCGAGCTCGCGATGGAAGACTACATGGCCTTCAGCCTGGAACCCATGGCTGGCCGTACACCTGAAGAAATCGATCATCTGGTCGGCCCTTGGGTAGAGGACGTCATCGAACCGATCATCTACAGTGACGCCTGCACCTGCATTGCAAAGCACCGCGCCAAGGGTGACCGCATTCTGGTGATCTCGGCGTCGGGCGTGCACCTGGTCAAGCCGATTGCCGAACGCCTCGGGATCGACGAAGTGCTGGGTATCGAGCTGGAGGTGCAGCATGGCGTCTACAGCGGTGCCACCGTCGGCGTGCTGACCTATCGGGAAGGCAAGATCACGCGCCTGATGGAGTGGCTGGATGCCGAGGGGGAAAATCTCGAGGGTGCGAGTTTCTATTCGGATTCGCGCAATGACCTGCCGCTGCTGCTCAAGGTTGACCACCCTAACGTGGTCAACCCCGATGCCGTGTTACTGGAACACGCGCAGAAAGCAGGCTGGCCGGTGCACGACTGGAGCTGAGTCCAGAGGCACCGCCGGGTCAGACCAGACTTTCGTCGATCACCAGCACGATCTTGCCGGACACCGTGTTGGTCGCCAGCTCTTCGAACGCCGCTTCGGCATCCTTGACCGCAAAGGATTTCGCCAGTTGCGGCTTGAGGCGACCTTCAGTGAACAGCGGCCAGACGTGCTGGCCCAGATCGCTGAGCAGATCGGCCTTGAATGTATCGTCTCGGCTGCGCAGGGTCGATCCCATCAACTGGATACGCTTGCCCAGCACGTGAGCCAGATCCACCTGCGCCTCGCGGCCGCTCATGATGCCGATCAGCACCCAGCGACCATCCAGGGCCAGCAGTTTGACGTTGAGCTCGGCGTAGCTCGCCCCCACCGGGTCGAGGATGACGTTGAACGGTGCAAAATCGTTCAGGCCCTCAAGACTTTCGCTGCGTACCACGCCGCCCTGAGCACCCAGTTCGACGCAATAGGCCAGCCGTTCGGCCGAGCCGACGCTGACCCAGACCGGGTTGCCAAACGCCTTGCAAAGCTGAATCCCGGCTGAACCAACCCCACTTGCACCAGCGTGCAATAAAACCTTCTCGCCAGGCTTGAGCCCGGCGAGCTCGAACAGGTTCAGCCACGCCGTGGCATAGACCTCGGGAATGGCCGCCGCCTCATGCAGCGACAGCCCTTCCGGTACCGGCAGCACGTGTCGCCCGTCGACCACCACTTCTTCGGCCATCGCCCCGCCCGCCAACAGCGCGCAGACGCGGTCTCCGACCACCCAGGACGTACCCGGGCCGACTTCGGCGATCACGCCCGAGCACTCCAGACCCAGTGTCTGAGTGACGCCGGGCGGCGGCGGATACTTGCCTTCGCGCTGCAGCAGATCGGCACGATTCAAACCTGCAGCTGCCACTTTGATACGTACCTGCCCCACATCAAGGGCCGGACTCGGCTCCTCGACCCATTCCACATGTCCTTCAACGCCTTGCAATGCCTTCACGGTGCCTCCATAGTGAGTCCAGACTGAGCCCGTGGCTGTTTTGCCCGGGCTTTTGCATTATGCGGCCGGGTCCAAAGGAACCGGCGACCTCAAAGACGGCCTAATATGCGTTATCAATTGTCCTCGCGTCGAATCAGCATGAAGCAATTATTCCCCAGCACTGCCCTCGCACTGTTTGTCGGCCTTAGCGTTTTGCCGATGTCAGCCAGTACCTTTGCCGCCAACAGCTGGGATAACCTTCAGCCGGACCGCGACGAAGTGATTGCCAGCCTCAACGTGGTTGAGCTGCTCAAACGACATCACTACAGCAAGCCGCCCCTGGACGACAAGCGCTCAGCGATTATTTACCAGAGCTACATCAAGCAACTGGACCCCTCGCGCAGCTATTTCATGGCCAGCGACATTGCCGATTTCGACAAATGGCAATTCCAGTTCGACGATTTCCTGAAAAGTGGCGACCTGAACGCCGGCTTCATCATCTACAAGCGCTATCTGGACCGCGTCAACGCGCGTCTGAACTTTGCGCTGGGCGAGTTGGGCAAGGGCGTCGACAAGCTCGACTTCAATACCAAGGAAACCCTGCTGGTCGACCGCAAGGACGCCGCATGGCCCAAGGATACAGCCGAGCTCGACGAACTGTGGCGCAAGCGCATCAAGGATGAAGTCCTGCGGTTGAAGATTGCAGGCAAGGACCCGGCGAAGATTCAGGAAACCCTGACCAAACGCTACAAGAATCAGCAGGCGCGTCTGAACCAGACCCGTGCCGAAGATATCTTCCAGGCCTACATCAACACGTTCGCCATGTCCTACGACCCGCACACCAACTACCTGTCACCTGACAGCGCGGAGAACTTCGACATCAACATGAGCCTGTCGCTGGAAGGCATCGGCGCCGTGTTGCAGAGCGACAACGACAACGTGAAGATCGTGCGTCTGGTCCCGGCAGGTCCAGCGGCCAAGACCAAGCAGGTCGCGCCGGCCGACAAGATCGTGGCCGTTGCCCAGGGCGACAAGGAAATGGTCGACGTGATCGGCTGGCGCCTGGATGAAGTGGTCAAGCTGATCCGCGGTCCGAAAGGATCCGTGGTACGCCTGGAGATCATCCCGGCCAGCAATGCGCCGAATGACCAGACCAGCAAGATCGTTGCCATCACCCGTGAAGCGGTGAAACTTGAAGAACAGGCGGCCAAGAAGTCGATCCTGCACATCAAGCAGGATGGCAAGGACTACAAGCTCGGCGTCATCGACATTCCGGCCTTTTATCTGGACTTCAAGGCCTACCGTGCTGGCGATCCGGAATACAAGAGCACCACCCGTGACGTGAAGAAACTGCTCACCGAGTTGCAGGCCGAGAAGGTCGACGGTGTGGTTCTGGATCTGCGCAACAACGGTGGTGGTTCGTTGCAGGAAGCCACCGAGCTGACCAGCCTGTTCATCGACAAGGGCCCGACCGTACTGGTGCGTAATGCCGACGGCAAGGTCGACGTTCTGGAAGACGAAGCCAAGGGCGCGTTCTACAAAGGCCCGATGGCATTGCTGGTCAACCGTCTGTCTGCTTCGGCATCGGAGATTTTCGCCGGGGCGATGCAGGATTATCACCGCGCGCTGGTGATCGGAGGTCAGACCTTCGGTAAAGGCACCGTGCAGACCATTCAGCCGCTCAATCACGGCGAACTGAAACTGACGCTGGCCAAGTTCTACCGGGTTTCCGGCCAGAGTACCCAGCATCAGGGTGTGGTACCGGACATCACTTACCCGTCGCTGATCGACACCAAGGAAATCGGCGAGAGCGCGCTGCCCGAGGCCATGCCGTGGGACAGCATCAAACCGGCGATCAGGCCGGCGATCGATCCGTTCAAGCCGTTCCTGGCCCAATTGCAGGCGCGTCATGAGGCACGCTCGGCAAAAGACGCCGAGTTCGTGTTCATCGAGGATCGCCTGGCGCTGGCCAAGAAGCTGATGAACGAAAAGACCGTCAGTCTCAATGAAGCTGACCGTCGTGCCGAGCATGCCTCTATCGAAAGCAAGCAGCTTGCGCTGGAAAACACCCGCCGCAAGGCCAAGGGTGAAGAGCCGCTCAAAGAGCTGAAGAAAGAGGACGAAGACGCGCTGCCGGTAGAAGACGAGAAAACCAAACCCGAGGACGATGCCTATCTGGCAGAGACCGGGCGCATTCTTATCGACTACCTGGGTCTGAGTGCGGCTGTCGCGAAAAAGTAACGCAGCCTCATTGATGGCTATTTAGTCTCAACGTCATCAAACAGTCATGAAGCTGTCGTGAAATACGGGGCTGAACGCGAAAGCGCTCAGCCCTTTTTCATTCTCTTCGAGACGACCATGACCATAACAGAGCAGCTGAGCGCACTGAGTTCCATTCTGGCTCGTGGTGATTTGCACAGTTTGTTCCAGCCCATCGTCTCGCTGTCGGAGCACCGTATTCTGGGCTATGAAGCCCTGACTCGCGGCCCGTCCAACAGCGCCCTGCACTCGCCCTTGAACCTGTTCGCCATCGCCCGCCAGGCCGGTCGCCTGAGCGAGTTGGAGTTGAGCTGCCGGGACAGCGCCTGCCGGCGTTTCAGTCAGCAGAAGTTGCCGGGCAAGCTGTTTCTCAACGTCTCCCCCGAATCGCTGCTCGAAACCTCTCATCCTCCAGGTCGGACTCTGGAAATGCTGCGTCGGTACCACATAGCGCCCAAGGACGTGGTCATTGAATTGACCGAGCAGATGCCGACCGATGATTTCGATCTGCTGTACAACGCCTTGCACCACTATCGCGACATGGGTTTTTCCATCGCGCTGGACGATCTCGGTGCCGGTTATTCGAGTTTGCGACTCTGGTCGGAGCTGCGCCCGGACTACGTGAAAATCGATCGGCACTTCATCGACGGCATTCACCAGGATGCGGTAAAGCGCGAGTTCGTCGGCTCCATGCTGCAGATGGCCAAGGCCTCCAGAGCGACGGTGATTGCCGAAGGCATCGAATTGCCAGAAGAGCTGGCGACGCTTAAAGAGATGGGCGTGAACCTGGTTCAAGGCTATCTGCTGGCTCGCCCTCAGGAGCGCCCGCCGCGCGATACCCGCGCCATGCTGCCCAGAACAGAGATCGCAGTGGCGCCGCTCAACGAAGAAGCCGCCGATCTGTCTGCCCTGCTCAACCCACAGCCATCGGTCAGCCAGTCCACTCCCACAGCTGAAGTCCTGGAAGCGTTTCGCAGGCAGGCCAACCTAAACTCTCTGGCGGTGCTGGATGACGAAGCCCGACCGTGTGGCATCGTCCACCGGCACTCGCTGTCAGAAGCACTGCTCAAGCCCTTCGGTACCGAGCTGTTTGCCCGCAAACCGATCAGCCGCCTGATGAGCAGTGACTTTCTGGCCGTTGAAGTCAGCCAGTCGCTGCAACAGGTCAGCCGGCTGTTGACCAGCCGTGCCCGGCAGCGCATCGAGGAGGATTTCATCATCACCTCGAACGGTGCCTATCTGGGACTGGGCCGGGTGATCGACGTACTCAAGCTGATTACCGAGATGAAGATCCAGCAGGCACGTTACGCCAACCCGCTGACCCTGCTGCCCGGCAACGTTCCGATTCAGCAGTGCCTGACTCGGCTGCTGCAGCAGGGCCGTGCGTCGATGATCTGCTACGTGGACATCGACAGCTTCAAGCCCTTCAATGACATCTACGGTTACGCCCGTGGCGACGAGGTATTGTTGTGTCTGGCGCAATGCCTGAGCGACCGCGTCGATCCGGCCAGGGACTTTGTCGGGCACATCGGCGGGGATGATTTTCTGATGGTGCTGGGCTTTGATGACTGGGAACGGCGCCTGAAAACCCTGCTGGATGATTTTCAGAATCAATGTCGACGTTTCTACCGCGCAGAACACCTGGAAGCCGGTTGCTTCATCGCCCTCAACCGTCAGGGGCAACGCCAGGAATTCCCCCTGCTGTCACTGTCGATTGGCGTGGTCCACCTGCATGAAGAAAGCTGCACGCTGGTCGATGCCAGCCAGTTGGCCGACCTCGCCTCACAGGCCAAGCACTTCGCCAAGGATATCGCCGGCGCAAGCATTCACGTCATCGATTCGACGCGACTGGATTTGTTGATGCAGGCGTAAGGGCCGGTGTCATACCCTTACTGCGCTTCAACTTCCGGATAACTGTATTCAAAGACCCGAACCACCTCCGAGGCGTGCCAGGAGGCTGCAGCGACACCGTCCGAAGGCCCGGAGAAACGGCCCAGGCGCTCGGCGCACTCGAAAAACCCAGGCCGCGGCAGGCGGCTTGCGCCCTGGCTGATGACCAGCGAACTGCGCAAGGGCTGTTCGGCGCGGGCATCCATGGCGGCCAGGTGCTCCAGGGCCGCGGTGAGGGTCTGCATGGCCGGGCTGGGCAATTGCAGGCGCTCCACAAGAGCGCGATAGGTCAGCAGATGCCGTTGGCGCCGGGCCAGATCGAGTTCATTGAGCAACCCGTCCCAATGCTGACGACTGATGCGCACGCTCACGACTCACCTCGCCAGCCCGGTACCCCAAGCTCCCACGCCAGGCTACGTTTGATTGCGCCGTCCGGCTGACGAGTACCGTTTTCGATCAATTCCAGATAGGACGGGCTGATCCCGACGGTACGCGCCAGGCTCGCCGCTTCAAGGCCCTTGGCCTCGCGCAGCGCACGCAATTCATCGAACCCGGGAAGCTCACTGGCGGTGGTACCGGAAGTCGATGCAGCCGGCTCGCTGGATGGCTTGTCGGCCAGTCCGGCGGCCTTGAGCAGCGCTTGATACTGCGCCCAGGGCAGCACGGCGTATTCCGGCTCACCGTCACGGGATATCACTTGAAGATCCATAGAATCACCTTGTACTACACGACCGCATACTGATCAGGCCTGATCCATAGGCAGGCATCTTAACAGCGTAACGCCAGGGCTTGTGTTCATTGCGTGAGACTTACACCTTGCCCCGCTCTTGCTCCAGCAATGCCTGAGTCTTTGGCAGTTGCTCGACCACAATGAGTTTCTCGGGCGATTGCTGCGCGCGCCATGCACGAAAGGCGTCCAGCTCATTGCTCAGGTGCTTGGTAACCCATGCCAGCACGGCAATGTCATCGAGCATGCCGAGGCCGGGTATCCAGTCAGGGATCGCATCCAGCGGGCTGAGGAAGTACATCAGACCGGCGACAATGGACAGGATCGCTTTGGGGCTTATGCTGCGGTATTCGCCACGCCAGTAAGCCAGGCACAAGGCCTGCAGCAAACGCAGATCGTCCTTGAGCTTGCCCAGACGACTGCCTTCACTGTTGCCCTTGCGCGCAACAGCAAACAACAGTCCTGGCAATCGTCCAGCGGCCAGCAGACGCCGGGCTCCTGGCAGATAACGGATAAAATTCCACGGTGCTTTCATACCCACTCCCGTTCAGCAAATCGTTGTTCGATAAAAGCAGATCCGCTGAACCTGCCTGGACAGTGCCACAGGGTTATCCACAATAATTGTGGATAACCTTGTGAACAGCGGCTTTTTTCCAGCCTCAACACCCCATTTTCGGGGGGCCGTAGTCAAATCGGGCGTTTTTTACTCACAAAAAAACTACAAACGTGTGAACCCGACACCTTCTATGAAACGAATGCCTGGATCTTGCCGGACTGTCGGACAATGCTTTTGCATGCATCCATGATAGTGGGACTGCCCGAATGGCCAAGCGTTCGGGAAATAAGCCGGACACAAAAACGCCCTGTCGAGACAGGGCGTTTTCTGTAGCCAGGTGGTGCGTTACTTCTTGGCCGGAGCCGAAGCGGCAGGGGCTGCCTCTTCTTCGTCGGCATCAGCACCAGGCGTCGGTGCCGCTGCAGGGTCTTTGATACCCAGCAGTTCGAGATCGAACACCAGTACCGAGTTGGCCGGGATCGCCGGGCTCGGGCTCTGTGCGCCGTAAGCCAGATCACTCGGGATGAAGAGTTTGATCTTCTCGCCGACGTGCATCAGTTGCAGACCTTCGACCCAACCCGGAATCACACCGCCAACAGGCAGGTCGATCGGGCTGCCGCGCTCAACGGAACTGTCGAAGACCTTGCCGTCGATCAGCTTGCCTTCGTAGTGAACAGTCACAACATCGGTAGGCTTGGGCTGAGCGCCATCGGCTTTCTTGATGATCTGATACTGCAGGCCGGAAGCGGTGGTGACCACGCCGTCCTTTTTACCGTTCTCTTCGAGGAATTTCTTGCCAGCGGCAGAAGCTTCTTCGCTCATCTTGGCCAGACGCTCTTCGGAACGCTTTTGCAGCGCGGAGAAGGCTTCAACCAGCTCTTCGTCCTTGAGTTTCTGATCTTTCTTGCCGACAGCGTCTTCGATACCCAGGGCCACAGCCTTGGAATCCAGATCATCCATACCTTCCTGAGCCAGGCTTTTGCCCATGTTCAGACCGATGCCATAAGACGCTTTTTGTGCTGGGGTTTTCAGCTCTACGGTGCTGGCTTGCTTGTCACAACCTGCGAGTACCAGACCGACCAGGGCAATCGCCGCTGCCAACCGATGCTGTTTCATGCTAATTCCTTGTTCATGCGCCAAAAGGGCAAACGAGTAAAGCCGCGAGCTTATCAGGCCGCCGCGATCAATGGCTACCGGCATGAGAGGCAGAAAACGCCGATAAGTTCAGGTATCCAAAGGTTTTCCCGGATCTGTACCGCATTGTTCAGTTGCAGTTCAGTTTGCAATTCATACAGGCAAGGCGCTGACTCGCTGCAAAGGGCTCAGGCCACCGGACTGATCACACCGGCATCCGGCCAGCGCTCACTCGTCTGCAGCACGCGCAGAAGCCCGGCCCGCGCGACCCGAAGGACGAATTCCTGCACGCTGAGGGTACCGGCAGCGAGCTGCGCCTGAATGGAATCGGCCCCGGAGTACACCCGCGATACGCTTTGCAACAGTTGAAACTCCTCGTCGGACTGGCTGGGGGTGTAACAGAGCAGCGCGCCGTCGGCGGCCGAGAAATAAACGGCGGACATCTCGAACCCATAGCGAATCGGCAAGCCTTTGCGGCGCTTTTCCGGTTTGTGCCGATAGCTGAACACCCGATGCAGGTCATCCGGCTCGAAGAAATCGTTGATGACTGCACGCCCGCCCTCGGCGGCCAGATTGGCAGAGCAGAAATACATGCCGTCCACACGGTAGCCGTCAGGTAATGCAGGCCGGTAATACGCATCGGGATGGAACGCCGAACACGGCGCATACACCGGCATGCCGTCATCGAGAATCGGCTCGGCAGCCCGATAGGCTCGCGTGACCGGATTGAACAGCAGAAAACCGATGATTTGCGAGTGAATACGACTGCCGATACGACCATGTGCGTAACGTGCAGCCTCATCGGCACTGCTGAACGGCGCGCTGAGGCTCAGAGGCCGGGGTGGCCATTGCGCGTCGCAACTTGCGGGCGACTTGGCGGGCGGTCTAAGAGCGGCAGCCTCGTCGGGGTAAGGGTGCCAGTCGGCCGCGACTTTGCCGGCCTGCCCCCACAGGCGACTGGGCACGATCACCTGCAGATCCCCGGCACCGGCCAGCAGGCGGACCACATCACTGGGCATCATGCTGAGGTTCTGCAACGCCTTGTGGATCTGGCTGAGCTCACACAGGTGCGGCATGCTCTGCGGACCGGAGACGCGCGCAAGCAGGGTGTCTTCGGCGGCAGAGCGCGACAGCGTGTACTTGATCAGGGAACCGTCCGGCCCGGAAAGGTAGGTCGCGGCACACACCTCCTGATCATCGATGACCGCATAGATGTCGCCGGCTGAAAAACTGTTCGGGTAAGTGACCTTTTCACTCTCCGGCCACTCGTCGAGCCCGGCCTGCAGTGACGGGTGAGAATGGTAGACCGCATAGTCCTCATGCCCTTGCGGGTAGAGCACGTAACCTTCCTGCTCATTACGCGGAAACACTTCGTTGGGATCGAAGCTGAACTGGCTGCCGTTCATGGGTTCGGTCGCAACATACTTGCCGTCCCTGCGAATCAGAATGAAACCGCCGTATTCGCGATCACGCCGGTTGCCGATTCGCTCATGGGCATAACGCGCCGCGTCATCAGGATGATCGAACGGCGCGCTGAGCGCCGGCATGTCGGAATGGTGATCGATGGATCGTTTGTAGAGTCTTTTTCTGAGGTACATCCGGGGCTCCTTGAAAGCCTGACTGATTGAGTCATGAGCGTAAGGAAACCCGACACAGCGAGTGACATAGATGAATATGGCGTCACGTAGGTCAGCCGGCGCGAACAACATGAAATTAAAGATAATTTTTAAGCACTCCGGGATGTGCTTCGATCCTCGGCGTGGGCGAATCTGCCCAGCCCCTGCGTCGACCATCGCGACTGGCGATCAGGGCTCGTGCAGCATGTCGTGCTCAGGAACGTTTTATGCAATCGACCACTCGTTTTCGCCCAAAGCGCTCGACAGCTCGCCAGTGGGCAAGCCTGGCCGTGATCGCAGCAGCAGCCATGTTGCCGGTCAGCGCAGCCCACGCCACCAAGAAGCCGCCTTTGGTTGTCACTGAGGGCATCAAGGCCTACCGGCTGTGCACAGGCTCAGACAAGCTGTCACACGTCATCGAGGGGTCGATTGATCAACAGGCCATGACCGATGTCAGCGCCCTGCACTTCAAGGAAACCCCGGCGCACTCGACCTTTGACTGGCATCCGGCACCCGAAGAGCAGTACGTGATCACCCTGTCCGGCACGCTGGAATTTTCCACCACGGGTGGCGAGAACTTTGTCCTGCACCCCGGGGAAGTGTTGCTGGCACAGGACACTACCGGCCCCGGTCATCGCTGGAAGCTGATCGACGATCAGCCTTGGCGACGTGCGTACATCATCACCAAGCCAGGCGACAAGAGCGCGTTCGTGCCGAAGGACGGAGCGCCTGCGAAGGGCTGCTGATGCCTTGACGTAACCGCTGTCAGCGAGCGCGATTAAATCGACGCATCCACCGCCGGCTCGGAAATTTCGATCAGGTTCAGATCCGGGTCACGCACATACACCGACTGGATCGGTCCGGTGGCGCCGGTGCGCTCGACCGGACCCTCAACGATAGGCCACTCCTGCTCCTGCAGGTGCACAATCACCTGCTCCAGCGGGATGGTGGCGATGAAACACAGATCCAGCGCACCCGGCACTGGCAAATGGGCCTTGGGCTCGAACTCCTTGCCGCGCTCATGGACGTTGATTTTCTGATTGCCGAAGCGAAATGCCAGACGCCCCTGACGAAAGCGTTCAGGGGTCATACCCAGAACGCGTACGTAAAAGTCCTTGCAGGCGTCGATATCGGCAGTGGTCAGTACCAGGTGGTCCAGATGATCAATCACGGGATCAGCTCCGTTTGGAATAGAATTCTGTTTTACGACAACGGCCACGTTTCGGATCAGATGATGCCTAGCCGACGCCACTCGGCACGTGTGGACGCATTGATGCCATGCGCTTCAAGCACGGCATCGGTGTGTTGACCGAGTGTAGGCGCAGACGACCGTACCTGACCCGGCGTGTCTTGAAGTTTAGGCACGATACCCGGAAGGGTGACGGGCGTTCCGTCGTCCAGCGTGCCCTGCAACAGCATGTTCCGCGCCTGATAATGCGGGTCGCTGGCGATGTCGGCAGCATCGTAGATCTTGCCTGCCGGGATACGTGCTTCGTTGAGCGCCGCAAGCACTTCGTCCATCGAGCGTTCGGCGGTCCAGGTCGAAATGGCCGCATCAATGCGTGCCACATGCCTGACCCGGCCGTCGTTGTGCTGAAGCTCGGGGTCACTGGCCAGGTCCGCGCGGCCGATCTTTTCCATCAGGCGCCGGAAGATACTGTCGCCATTACCCGCGATCAGCGCGTACTTGCCGTCATTGCAACGGTAGGCATTGCTCGGAGCGATACCTGGCAGGCTGCTGCCAGCCGGCTCCCGGACAGTGTCGAATACCGAATACTCGGGAATCAGGCTTTCCATCATGTTGAACACTGACTCGTACAACGCGACATCTACCTGTTGCCCGTCGCCGCCATTCTGCTCGCGGTGACGAAGCGCCAGCAGAATACCGATGACGCCGTGCAGTGCTGACAACGAATCACCAATCGATACGCCGACACGCACAGGCGTGCGTCCTGCCTCACCCGACAGGTGCCGCAAACCGCCCATGGCCTCGCCGATCACGCCAAAACCCGGCCGGTCGCGATACGGGCCGGTCTGCCCATAACCAGACACGCGCAGCATGATCAGTTTCGGATTGAGGGCGTGCAGCACTTCCCAGCTCAATCCCCAGCCTTCAAGTGTGCCGGGACGGAAGTTCTCGACCAGTACGTCGGCATCCCGGATCAGCCGACGCGCCATTTCCTGCGCTTGAGGCTGGCGCAGATCGAGGGTCACCGACTGTTTGTTGCGGGACTGCACCGCCCACCAGACGGACGTGCCGTTATGCAGCAAACGCCATTTGCGCAGAGGATCGCCGGTCAGCGGCGGCTCGACCTTGATGACCTCGGCACCGAACTCGGCGAGGATCTTCGCCGCGAAAGGCCCGGCAATGAGCTGACCAAGCTCCACTACCTTGATGCCCTGAAGAGGTAGGCTCATGACACGTCCGTTCTTGTTGGGAGGTAGAGGAATGATCTGCGCAAATGCGCTGGATGGAAAGCCGGACGGTGCGCCGCCAGACCTGACCACCGTAAAAAACCCCGCACCAGGCGGGGTTCATTGAATCAATTACTGCAGGCCAACTGGAAACTCATCGAGGAATCACCCGAAGCACCCCGTTTACCAACCATAAGCCCTAATACATTGACCTGCTCTGTCGTTGCAGCGCCGCCCAACTTGGCGTGTCCGTAGAACAGCCGCTCATGATCACTGGTATCAATGGAAGATACAGAGCAGAAACCTGGAGACTTTTCAAACTGCCCTTCCTTGAAGAACACCTTATAAGTAGCGAAGTAGTCTTTTTGGCTGCTGTAACTTACAGACTTGATCCATGGGGACGACCGAGCAACGACATTGCCATGCTGGTCGATGGTCGCCGTGTGCAGTTCCGGCATGGCCAGCGCACTTGCAGAGAGGATCAAGGCGGCGGTGCCTGCAAGCAGTTTAAAACGATTTTCCATAGTTATCCCTTCACTCAATATAGTATTAGCTCACCTGAATCAGGCGGCCGATTTGGATTAATTATTTTGAGTACTCGACAGACATGACTGATGTCTGAATACCCCGTCAACCCATTCAGCTAATACCAGCAAAGAAGATAAATCAAGCATTCACCGAGACTAACTAACAAGTCTGGTTTTAACTTCAAAAATTAAGGAAATTACTTACATCCGCGAAGAATAATTCCTACATAAGTTTAATAAAACTGCCGCGGGGGCATTGCAGGAGGAGGGTTAGATTTCCAAACGACAGAAAGCAGAAAGCCCGCACTAGGCGGGCTTTCTGTTTGCTTCAAGGAGTTCAAGGGCCTTGAAGCGGAATATGGCGCAGCGGACGGGACTCGAACCCGCGACCCCCGGCGTGACAGGCCGGTATTCTAACCGACTGAACTACCGCTGC
This sequence comes from Pseudomonas congelans, assembly GCF_900103225.1. Lineage (GTDB taxonomy): Bacteria > Pseudomonadota > Gammaproteobacteria > Pseudomonadales > Pseudomonadaceae > Aquipseudomonas > Aquipseudomonas congelans. Next base: position 78,932 of record NZ_FNJH01000002.1, read on the forward strand.
GCGTAACACTAAAAGCGAGTTTGGTGGGTGATGACGGGATCGAACCGCCGACCCGCTGCTTGTAAGGCAGCTGCTCTCCCAGCTGAGCTAATCACCCTTCACTCTCGGTGTGGCGCGCATTCTACGGAGCGACCTGTACTCTGGCAAGCACTTTTTTAAATAATTTTTATAATCCTTCCAAAGGCTTACAAACGCTCTGTACAGGGTTGGCCGCAGCGGCTGAGGAGCGAATAATGCCCGCCTTTGTATAGAAAGAGAGATTCACCTCATGTGGTTCAAAAACCTGCTTGTCTATCGCCTGACCCAGGACGTGCCTTTTGATGCCGAAGCGCTGGAGACAGCACTGGCGACCAAGCCGGCGCGCGCCTGCGCCAGCCAGGAGGTAGCCACCTATGGTTTCGTCGCTCCTTTCGGCAAGGGCGAAGACGCTCCATTGGTACATATCAGTCAGGACTTCATGCTGATTGCAGCACGCAAGGAAGAACGCATTCTGCCGGGCAGCGTCGTGCGTGACGCGCTCAAGGAAAAGGTCGACGAGATCGAAGCCGAGCAGATGCGCAAGGTCTACAAGAAGGAACGCGATCAGCTCAAGGACGAAATCATCCAGGCGTTCCTGCCGCGTGCGTTTATCCGTCGCTCTGCCACCTTCGCGGCCATCGCGCCCAAGCAGGGTCTGATTCTGGTCAATGCGTCCAGCCCCAAGCGTGCCGAAGACCTGCTGTCGACGCTGCGTGAAGTGATGGGCTCGCTGCCGGTGCGTCCACTGACGGTCAATGCCTCGCCAAGCGCGACCATGACTGAATGGGTCAAGACCCAGAAAGCGGCCGACAACTTCTTCGTGCTGGACGAGTGCGAACTGCGCGACACCCACGAAGACGGCGGTATCGTGCGCTGCAAGCGTCAAGACCTGACCGGCGACGAAATCCAGCTGCACCTGAGCACAGGCAAGGTCGTGACCCAACTGTCGCTGGCCTGGCAGGACAAATTGTCGTTCGTACTGGACGACAAGATGATCGTCAAACGCCTCAAGTTCGAAGACCTGCTGCAGGATCAGGCTGAACAGGACGGCGGCGACGAGGCTCTTGGCCAACTGGATGCCAGCTTTACCTTGATGATGTTGACCTTCGGCGAGTTTCTGCCGGAGCTGTTCGAAGCGCTGGGTGGCGAGGCCGTCCCTCAGTAAGCGGCTTGCGCATGGTGTTTCCCGGTGAGTCCTGAAACAGCGCGAATGCTTTTCAGGGCCTTACCGGGCTCGCCCGGTCCGCAATGACTTCCCCTGCCCTGCCCCGCGCACACTCACCTCCCTTCAAAAGCTTCAGCGATCGGCAACCATGTGCCTGAGGCGTTCCTGAATCTTGCTTTTATACAGACGCGCCGGCTCGCCGCCTGCGGGGCGATGGTACATCCCCGCCGCGCTCACCCAATCACCGGTTTGCTGGTAATACTGGCGCAACAGCAAGGCAGCGCTTTGCAGGTTGTGGATCGGATGCAGCGCATCGCAAGGCTCGCGGAAGCGGGCACGCCCGATATAGCCCCAATTCTGCTGGGTGAGCCCGATATCCACTGCGTAGATGCCCTCTTCGACAATTGCCTTGTGCACGGCCTGGCAGGCCAGTTCACGGGTTTCGAAACGCAAGGGTTTGCCTTTGACGTTCAGGGTCCAGGGCCAGGGATAGAAACCGATCTGCAGGCGCGTGTTGCTCTCGGTCTGCGCTACCGCGTACAGCAACTGCTCGGGAACGCCGGCAGCCTCGGCCACTTGCCTATAGGCGGTGGGTGGCCTCGCCCAGGCGAGATCGGCCATGAAAAGACCGAGAAACACCAGCAAGGCACCGGCCTGACCCGTCCTTTTACAGCACCCGCGCCTCATGCCGGGAGAGCTGACATTCATAACGACTTCCTTGATGAAGAAGATGACGAACAGCAGGCATCAGTAACGGATGTCCGGCATGTTGTTCTGGTTATTGATGCGTTGTTGCTGCATCTGCTGGCGCAGACGCTGCTGCTCGACGATGCGACGCTGAACATTGCGCTGGTAGTTGAGCTGCTGTTGCCGTTGACGCTGCTGGTTCTGGCGACTGTTCTGCAACTGCTGGCGCTGCTGCTGTGCCGCCTGACATTGCGCAACCACTGTGGCCAGTTGTCGACGAGCATTGCCCGCGGCAATGCCGTCCTGTTCGGCGGTGGCCTCGGCCAACCGCTGGCTCGCGGCGCTGTGGGCCTGAGCGCAGGCGCTCGGAGAAGGCCCTGCTGCCAGAGAAAGACACGGCAATCCCGCCAACACTATCGCCAGGTACAGCTTGATTTTCATGATCCTGTCTCCGCTTGCGTCACCGCACTTGAGCCTGTGTGGTCACAGCTTGCGAAAACGTTGCATGCCGCTGATCAATTGATCAGATCACGCCAGCCCGGATCGATATCCAGTGCAATGCCGGCCTCATGCACGGCTAACAGCAAACGATAGAGCGCGGCGCGGTCATCGACCCGACACAGTGAGGGAAAGTCGCCGATGGGATGGGGGAGAAACATCGTTGCCGGGAAGTCTTCCACCTTCAGACCTCCCGGACGAGGCCTGATGTCGTGGTCCAGAGGTACGATGCCGGCAGCATCATCGTCGAGGGCAGCCAGGATCATTTCGATGCGTCCGGCCATCTCGGCGCAGGCCGGATCGAAAGGTTCAGGGCTATCACCCAGGCTGCGCCGGTAAGCGGCATTCCATGCCTGGGTGTCGGCGTAGGTCGGCCCGCCATAGTCAAGCAGCGGGGCCAGCAGCAACAGCTCGTAACGAGCAGGTATGGCAGCGGGCACGTCAGGCTCGGCGTTCAGTACCAGAGGCGCGCTGCCATGCCAGAGGCTCCACAGCTCAGGGCCTTCGCGACGCGCCTGAAGCGAGAGAATCTGCTGGCCGACGCCGAGGGTCTGCAAACTCTGTACGCCACTGCGCTCGCCCCCCATCGCCAGCAGGTCTCCACGGCTCAGCAACTGACGCAGATGGCTGTCGCTCAGTTGGGCTGCACGCGCAGCGGAAGAGGTCAATGGCAAACCGTCGGGCAACGCCGGCAGGCCGGGCTGGCTGAAACCCGCCAGGCCATCGATCTCGCACAGCAACTGCCCCCCGGCCCACAAACGGGCTATTCCGGCACCGCTGGCGCGCACGCCGAACACCAGCCGACGATGTTCGGCAAAGCGCTGAAACATCTGCGCATGGGAATCCGGCATCCCTGACCAGGCACTCTTGCAAACCCGCTGAATGCTCTGATCAAGAGGATCCTGAACCGCCCTTGACGGGATGGCCTCGGACCCCGGCTGAACCTGACGAGGACGGCCAATCCTGAAGTTCGACATGCTCACCTCTCACGCGCGAAACCCTTCTGGCAGGCAGTCGCGCAACTGCGAACGGGCCCTGGAAAGCCGCGATCGAATTGTACCTATCGGCACACCCAGAGCATCCGCTGCTTCCTGATAACTGCCTTCGGTCTCGACCGTGATTTCCAGCGTATGGCGCATGACCGCTGGTAATACAGAGATGGCCTGGACAGTCTGCTGGAGGTCGCGATAACTCTCGATGTGGCCGAAAATATCCTGAGTGGGCTCAGCATGCGCCAGTTGCTCTTCGAACTCAACGTGCATGGGGCGCCGGTAAACCTTGCGGAAGTGATTGCGGATCAGATTCAGCGCTATACCGCAAAGCCAGGTTTCCGGTTTGCTCTGCTGCAGAAATTTGCCCTCTGCGTGCAGAGCCTCGACGAAGGTCTGCTGAAGAATATCTTCGGCATCTTCCTGATGAATGACGCGCTTGCGTATGAAGTTCTGCAGTTTCTGGAGTTGTTGTTGGGTCAACTGAGCGAAGCACGAGGTGCCGGATGGCGTGGGCAGCAGGCTCTGATTCATGGCATTCATATGAAGTATTCCCTTAGATCATTCGCCGTGAGCGCTTCACGGCGATGCTGAAGGTCCTATAGCGAAACCTGTGCCACCCTCCTGAATGCCTTTAAATCATTGTTATGAATGGTATTTTCAGAAAACGCAGGTCGCCTGCCCCGCAATCTTTTGCAAGCACTCCCGAAAAGCTCCGCAATATTTTGCAAAATCCGGATACAAGGCCGATGAGCGCCTTTTGCATGGAACCGGATAGCGCCTGCGACCACACAGAGGAGTGTTCTCCAGACGCGTATCCGGCCCATGTCCCTCGAACGTATCAATACTTTCCAGCCGACCACCGTCCAGACAGCGGCGCCTCAGGCTGCGGCTGCGACGACGGCAAAAGCCGCGGTGACCACGGTTCATCAACAGCACGAGTCAGCTCACTTGAGCCAGTTGATGAGCGCAGCCCTGGTCGCCACCGGCAAGTTATTGAGTCAGCGTGAAGTGGTTTGCGGCAAGCATGCCAACAGCCAGCCCATGAGCCTGCAGCAGCTGTTGCAGGGCATGGGCAATCATGGGTCGATGAATATCAATGCCCAGCTCAACAAGACACGCCAACTGCTGCGCCAGCAGAAATCGCTGAAGGAGATTCTCAAGGATCAGGGCGACAACCCGCTGCAGACGCATCTGCTGCTCGAGGAAATCAACCATCAGGCCAGAGAGCGAGGCGATGACAGCGAGGCAGAGCAGGCTCAGTCCTGTCTGGAGGCACTGGACGCCGAGCATGGTGAGGAGATTCGCAGTGGCCTTAGCATCACGCCGGCGCTGACTCAGGCCGTGAAGAACCCCGACCTGCGTGACAGCATGCGCAAGGTCTATTACGAGCACCTGATCAAGAACCCGTCACTGGGCAACTTCATCGAGGCGGTGCTGCACCTGTGCGGCGAAGAGCATTTCCTCAAGGGGTTGCGCGCTTTGCAGCAGGCTTTGGCGGACGACATTGCCAATCTGGCGCAGCTGCCTCAAGAGGGCAAGCTTCGCTCATTGATGGAAAGTCTGGGGTGTACCAGCCAGGTAAACAACCTGATGCATGGCTGCTCGGACCTGGTAGGCCGCATGGCTGCCAAAAACCCGGCCATGACCCTCAGCACCATTATGCTGATGCGCCAGTTGATGCAGTTGGCCAAAAAGTCGATGAACGTAGTCGATGCCCAAAAACTTTCGGAACAAGCCGGCGGTCCTTCGCCCTCGCTGAAATTGACCTTTCTCAACCGCCTGCAAAAGTTGGTTGCCAACGTGTGCCGTGACGAAAAGATTCTTCAGACCTCGTTGCGCAACGTGAAGCTGGTCACAGATGACCTGGTGCCGATCGAGCGCAAGGCCTTGCCTGATCGGAGGAGCCGCTCATGAATGCCGTGCTCAACGGTTTGACCCGGGTGGCCGTCGCCGCCTCGAAACGTTCGGAAGTCGCTGGCGCGATCATCGTCATCGGCATCGTCTTCATGTTCATCACCCCCCTGCCGACCGGACTGGTGGACGTGCTGATCGCGGTGAATATCTGCGTCTCCTGCCTGCTCATCATGCTGGCCATGCAGCTTCCCAAACCCTTGGCCTTTTCGACCTTCCCGGCCGTGCTGTTGCTGACCACCATGTTCCGCCTGGCACTGTCGATCGCCACCACCCGGCTGATCCTGCTCGAGCAGGACGCAGGGCACATCGTCGAAGCCTTCGGCAACTTCGTCGTCGGTGGCAACCTGGCAGTGGGCATGGTGATCTTCCTGATCCTGACGGTGGTGAACTTCCTGGTCATCACCAAGGGCTCGGAACGGGTGGCGGAAGTCGGTGCGCGTTTCACTCTCGACGCCATGCCGGGCAAGCAGATGTCGATCGACAGTGATTTGCGCGCCGGGCTCATCAGCGTCGATCAGGCCCGTCAGCGGCGTGCGGACCTGGGCAAGGAAAGCCAGCTGTTCGGCGCCATGGATGGCGCGATGAAGTTCGTCAACGGCGACGCCATCGCCGGCCTGATCATTGTCGCGATCAACCTGATTGGTGGTATCTCGATCGGCGTGGTCCAGCACGGCATGGCCGCTGGCGACGCGATGCAGCTCTATTCGGTACTGACCATCGGTGACGGCCTGATTGCGCAAATTCCGGCGCTGCTGATCTCGATCACCGCCGGCATGATCATCACCCGCGTGCCCAACGAGGAAAGTGACGAGAACTCCAACATCGGTGGCGACATCGCCAAGCAACTGGGCGCACAACCCAAGTCACTGATCATCGCATCGGTGGCCATGCTTGGCTTCGCAGCCCTGCCGGGCATGCCGACCATGGTGTTCGTAGTGATTTCGATTCTGGTCGGCAGCCTGGGGGTTTTCCTGCTGCGCAGCCGCAACCCGAAACTGCAGCCTGCCGCTGCCCAGGTGCCGCCTGAACAGAATGGCGAGCGGGATATTCGTGAGTTCTTTCCCTGCCGAACCTTCCTTCTGCAGTTTCATCCGGACCAGGATCAGGCGCAGATCATCGCCCTGATCAGCCAGATACGCCAACGCCGCAACCAACTGGTGGCGCAATTCGGCATCACCTTGCCCTCGTTCGACATTGAGTACGCCAAACACCTGGACACGGATGAGTTCCGCTTTCTGGTTTACGAGGTGCCAATGCTCAAGGCGACCTTCACCCAGGGCTTTCTCGCCGTGGAGCGTCAGTTGCTGGCGGCCGAACCGATCCATGCCCTGCCGGGCAGCGTGGCCCGCGAAGAAGGCGATCTGCTCTGGATACCTGCCGACGACCCGACACTGCAGGACGCCGAGCTTTATCCCAGTACTTCGAGCGATCTGATCGTCGATCGCATGTTCCGCGCCATGCAAGCCTGCGGGCCGCAGTTCATCGGCCTTCAGGAAAGCAAGGCGATCCTGAGCTGGCTGGAGCGCGACCAACCGGAACTGGCGCAGGAGATGCAGCGTGTATTGCCCCTTTCGCGCTTCTCCGCAGTGCTGCAGCGTCTGGCCAGTGAGTGTGTGCCGTTGCGCGCCATTCGCCTGATCGCCGAGGCACTGATTGAACACGGCCAGCATGAGCGTGAAGTGGGTGCGCTGACCGACTACGTGCGCATCGCGCTGAAGTCGCTGATCTTCCACCAGTACTGCGGTCCGGAAGGTTTGCAGGTGTGGCTGTTATCGCCGGAAAGCGAAAACCTGATGCGTGACAGCCAGCGTCAGACCCAGAACGAAACTTTCTTCGCCCTGCCCGCCGAGGCGAGCCAGCAACTGGTCGATCAACTGACAGAGGCCTTTCCGCGTCGCGCTCGCGACAGCGCCGTGCTGCTGGTCGCACAAGACCTGCGCAGCCCGTTGCGCACGCTGTTGCAGGACGAATTCCATCGAATTCCCGTGCTGTCCTTTGCCGAACTCAACAGCACAGCCCAGGTGAAGGTGCTCGGCCGACTGGACCTGGACGACGAATTGCAAAAAACCATCGCCGACGAAAACGCGGCATGAGTTTGCTTAACCGATCGAGGAGTGAGTGATGTACGAGTTACGCGTATTGAACGGCTTGCACCGCGGTGCGGCCCTGCCACTGATTGGCGATCACTGGCTGGTCGGCAGTGACGAGCAGCACGACCTGCTGCTGCAGGATCCCGGCATTGCCAAACGCCACTGCCGTCTGACGCGTGATGGCGAACACTGGCGCCTGGAAGCTGAAGACGGCTCGCTGATCGACGACAAGGGCCAGTCCTGCGACAGCCTGACTGACCTGACAGAGGCCCAGACATTCCAGCTCGGCACTGTGCAGTTGAGCATCATGTCCAGCTCGTCGAACTGGCCTGCCGTTAGCGAACCTGCGGCCGCGCCAGGTGCACCGACCGATGAGCCGACGGCAGAAGCGCAGCAAACCCAGGAGCCGCCGAGACCGGCCAAACGCCCTGCGCTGCACAAGCGACTGGCGATCGCCGGAATCGTGGTCACCCTGGCGGGCAGCGCCTGGGCCCTCACTAGCCCGGCGCCGGTGATCAGCACCGCCCGTGCGCCGGTGCAGGAGAGAGAGCCGCAGGCCCTCAGCGCAACGGATACCGTCGAAAGGCTGCAGACCATGCTCAGGGAGCGCGAACTGCGTGATGCGGTCAGCGTGAACAGTGTTTCCGAGGGGATCGAATTGCGCGGTTCATTGACCCCGGAGCAACTGGCGCTGTTCCGACGCATGCTCGAACGCTTCAATCAACAGGAAAAAAGCGCAGTCGCGGTGCTCGACCACGTCAAACCGTTCGGCCGCAAGTTGCCTTTCGACATCGTGCAGATCGCCAGCGGCAAACGGGCTCACGTGGTGCTGGCCGATAACCGTCGGTTGTTCCTGGGCGATGAGGTGGACGGCCTGCGACTGACCAAAATCGACAAGAATCACGTCGAGTTCGATGGCGACGAGCACTACGAGGTGAAGTGGTGAACCCGGGACTGGCCAGCGCTGCGCCCCTCGCCGAGTGGGCCGATGCCTGCCGTGGGCGTTTGAACAGTCTCAGCCCGGTGGTGGTCAGCGGACGGGTCAGTGCCGTCAACGGCATCCTGCTCGAATGCCAGGTGCCTGCTGTCCGGATAGGCGATCTGTGCCGCGTATACAAGACCGGCGGCGAGTCGATGCTGGCGGAAATCGTCGGTTTTACCGAAGACTGCGCCCTGCTCAGTGCACTGGGCACGCCCGAAGGCATCGAGCAAGGCGCACGGATCGAGCCATTGGGCGTCAGCCATTCGGTGAGTGTCGACGACAGCCTGCTGGGCAGCGTGCTGGACGGCTTCGGACGACGTCTGGATGGTCAGGGAGACGGTGCCTTCGCCTTGCCCGGCGAGCACCGCCCTACCCAGCCGGTGATTTGCGACGCCATTCCACCCACCCAGCGGCCACGTATCGCCGATGCCATGCCTACCGGTCTGCGTGCCATAGACGCAGCCATCACTCTGGGTGAAGGCCAGCGCGTCGGCCTGTTCGCAGGCGCGGGGTGTGGCAAGACCACACTGCTGGCCGAGCTGGCGCGCAATATGCCCTGCGATGTAATCGTCTTCGGCCTGATCGGCGAGCGTGGTCGCGAACTGCGCGAGTTTCTTGATCATGAACTGGACGATGAACTGCGCGCCCGCTCGGTGCTGGTCTGCGCGACCTCGGACCGCTCGAGCATGGAGCGCGCGCGCGCAGCCTTCACCACCACGGCCATTGCCGAGGCCTACCGACAAAGCGGCAAACGTGTGTTGCTGCTTATCGATTCCCTGACCCGCTTCGCGCGGGCCCAGCGCGAGATCGGTATTGCAGCGGGTGAACCCCTCGGCCGCGGCGGCCTGCCGCCGTCGGTTTATACCCTGCTGCCGCGCCTGGTCGAACGTGCCGGCCGCAGCGAGCAAGGCTCGATCACCGCGATCTACACCGTGCTGATCGAACAGGACTCGATGAACGACCCGGTCGCCGATGAAGTCCGCTCGCTGATCGACGGGCACATCGTGATGTCACGCAAGCTGGCCGAGCGCGGTCATTATCCTGCCATCGACGTGCAGGCCAGTCTCAGCCGTATCACCAGCAGCGTCACGGACCGCCAGCATCAGCGCGGCAACGTCACCCTGCGCCGCCTGCTGGCGGCTTATCAGCAGGTGGAAATGCTTCTGCGGCTGGGCGAATACACGCCTGGCAACGACGCCATGACCGACTGCGCAGTGCAACTGCATGAGCAGATCAACGGTTTTCTCCAGCAGGAGTTGCGCGAGCCTCAGGCGCTGCAGGACACCCTTCACCAACTTTATGCGCTGATCGATCATGCGCCGTAGGGTCGCGGTCGAGGAAGCGGCACCCGATCCGGACCCGCAACGTGACGCGCTGGTCGAGGTCGTCGCATTGCTCACACCGCTGCGGGAGCGGCGCAAAAACAGCCTGGAACGCCGCTGCCGGGAAGAGCAGGAACAGATCAGCCGAATGCAGGCTGCCATCGAACTGGCCGAACAGGAGTGTGTTGAAGACCTGCGCCAGCAGAGGCAGGAACGCAAGGCGCTGGCGCTGCAGTGCGAGGGCCAGGTGATGAGCATCAATGGCATCCAGCAATGGCAGCAACAGGAGCAGCAGCTCATGGACCGCCAGACCGAATTGCGCCTGCATACGCAACGCCTGAACCTGGAACTCGAGAACCAGCAATTGCGGGCGAGAGAAGTGCAGACCGAACTGCGCGCCAGCCAGCGAGCCCTGGAAAAACTGGCCTGCCTGCGTGAAACCCTGGCCTAGACGATCTGCTACAGGAGACGAAATGAACCTCAACAGCCCCGTCCATCACCTGCTCGATCACCGCCAACCTTCAGTGCCGGAACGCCAGGAAAGCAAACGCGAACCTGCCCGCGACACCCCTCGGCCGCAAGGTTTGCCTGCACGCCCGCAAGGGAGAAACAACGAGCCCGAGCGCCTTCGGGAAGCCCCTTCGAGGGAGGCCGGAAAAACCCGGCACGGTGAGTCCGAGCGACTCGCCGACGGATTGTTCTTTGAGCAACTGCTGGCTCCGCCGGGCGGCATGAATGGTCAAGGTCAAGGCGGCTCACGAGGGCAGTCGTTCATGGGCCAGACCGACACGGCTGGTCTGGCCGGTTTCGCCGGGTGGAATCAATTGGTCGATGACCTGGCCATGCGCCTGCCGTCGGGCTCCGGCCAGTCTCTCCAGGCCACGCTGTTCATGCCCAACCTGGGACGCATCGGCCTCAATGCACGCAATCGCTCGCCACGCGGCTGGGACATCGATCTGGACTGCGCCGAGGCACATGCCGCCGAGCATCTGCGCCAGCAACATACGCGCTGTCAGGATGATCTGAGCAGGGCACTCTGCCAGCCGGTCAACCTCAGTGTTCGCCATGAGGGGCGCGCATGAATGCCCACGCCCTGCCGCTGCGGCGCCTCAGCCATGCCCAGGTGCGCATTGCCCGGCGTCTGGCAGGCGAACCCTGGATGGATTTCAGCGTCTCCGATCAGCCGGGACGCATGACCCTCAGAACCAGCCGCCGTGCCCCTGCCAGCACACCCATGCACTGGTTCGACTGCGCGCTGGGAAAGATGGGGCTCAGCGATGCCCAGGCTGTGCTCGGCGCCTGGTCCAGCACCCCCGCCTTCATAACCGCCGACAGCGCCGAAAGCTGGTTGTGGCCCTTGTACAACGCCGGGCTGTCAGCAGAGCTGGCCAATGTGCTGGGCGCCCTGCAGCGATCGGCCTCGCCTGAACAGCAAGAGGAGGAGTTCGAATACTGCGAGCTGACCCTGCAACTGAGCGCCGGACGCCTGCACAGCGTACTGGCACTCCCTGCGCACGCGCTCGCCGACTGGCTCGAGCAACCCGTATGGAACGTAAATCCACCACTCGACCACTCAGGGTTGGCACTGACGTTCGCAATGCGTCTCGGACGCCTGAGCCTGCCCTGGCAAGCGATCGAAAGCCTGCGTCCGGGTGACGTGCTCTGCCCCGGCGAAGCCGATTTCGACACTGCCGGACATGGCGCGCTGGTCATGGGGCCGCGCCACGTTCGGGTACGTATCGTTGAGCACGCCGAACGCCTGCAACTGGAAGTTTTGCAAATCGAGGAGAGGACGGTGACAGACCGTGATGAGCTGGATCAACCGATCAGCGAGGCCGCCGAGACATGGGCGCACGATGAAGCGCAGGCCGATGACGCCTATGCGCAGGACGCTTATGGGGCTGATGCCTATGAGGAAGACGCCGGCCTTGACGATGACCGATACGAAGACGACGCGGTTGAAGACGAGGACGGTCATGAGCATCACGCCGACCCGCACCCGTCGTCCGGTCCTGTGTCTGAAACACCAACCGGGGCTTTCAATGATCTGGCGCTCCCGCTGACGCTGCGCTGCGGCCAGATCAACCTGACCCTTGGCGAGCTGGCGACCCTCGTGCCGGGTACGGTACTCGAAGTGCCAGGCATCAAGCCGGGGCTGGCCGGCCTTTACTACGGCGAGCGGCGGTTGGCGCAGGGTGAGCTGGTGGACGTCGAGGGGCGACTCGGCTTGCAGATCCTTCAGGTGGACGAGCGCGGATGACGCTTAATGACACGAACCCGATCATGCTGGCGCTCTTTCTCGGAGCGCTGTCCCTGCTGCCCTTCCTGCTGGTGGTGTGCACCTCGTTTTTGAAAATCGCCTCGGTCCTGCTGATCACTCGCAACGCCATCGGCGTGCAGCAAGTGCCGCCGAACATGGCGCTGTATGGCATCGCCCTGGCCGCCACGCTGTTCGTCATGGCTCCGGTGTTCTCCGAGATCGCGACCATCGCTCAGGATAATCCGCTGCAACTGCGCGACACCCGCGACCTGACCAGGAGCGCCAAGGCCCTGCTGGCACCGCTGCAGGCGTTCATGAATCACAACGTGGACCCCGATGTGCTGACCCATCTGCACGAAAACGCTTTGCGCATGTGGCCAAAGGATATGGCCGATGCCGCGAGCCGTGGAGACTTGCTGCTACTGATCCCGGCGTTCGTGCTGTCCGAGCTGCAGGCAGCGTTCGAGATCGGGTTCCTGATCTACATCCCGTTTATCGTCATCGACCTGATTGTCTCCAATCTCCTGCTGGCACTGGGCATGCAGATGGTCTCTCCGATGACCATCTCGCTGCCCTTGAAGATCCTGCTCTTCGTGCTGGTCAGCGGCTGGACACGCCTGCTCGACAGCCTCTTTTACTCCTATATGTGAGGGTACGATGGAAGCCTTGAACCTGTTCAAGCAGGGCATGATTCTCGTCGTGCTCCTGACCGCCCCGCCACTGATCGTCGCCGTTGCCGTCGGCGTGCTGACCTCGCTGGTGCAGGCGCTGATGCAGGTCCAGGACCAGACCCTGCCCTTCGGCCTCAAGCTGTTGGCGGTGGGGCTGACCCTGGCAATGACGGGCCGCTGGATCGGCGTCGAGCTGATTCAATTGACCAACCTGGCGTTCAACATGATTGCCCAGAGCGGCAAGGGCTGATCATGTTCGACGCCCAGTTCGCCTATGAACTGTTCAATGGCATCGCCTTGTCGATGGCGCGCCTCTATCCCTGCATGTTTCTGGTGCCGGCCTTTCTGTTCAAGCATCTCAAGGGCCTGCCGCGCTATGCCGTTCTGGCCGCCCTGGCACTGATTCCGGCTCCCGGCATCGGTCAGGAGCTGAGCCGTCTGGGCGAGTCGTGGACGGGCATCTTCTTCCTGATCTTCAAGGAAATGGTCCTCGGCACCCTGATGGGGCTGGTGCTCTATCTGCCGTTCTTCCTGTTCAGCGCCGTGGGTGTGTTGCTCGACAACCAGCGCGGCGCGCTGACCGGCGGCCAGCTCAATCCGGCACTGGGCGCTGATGTCACACCGTTGTCGCAACTGTTCGAGGAAACCCTGGTGATGCTGCTGATCATCATTGGCGGCCTGCCGCTGCTGATGCAGGTGATCTGGGACAGCTATCAGATCTGGCCAGCCACCAGCTGGTGGCCAGCGCTGCAGGCACAGGGCTTCGAGGTGTACCTGGGCCTGGTGAACGACACCTTCACCCATTTGCTGCTGTATTCGGCACCGTTCATTGCCTTGCTGTTGCTGGTGGAAGCCGCCATGGCGTTGATCGGGATCTACAGCCCGCAATTGAACGTGTTCATCCTCGCCATGCCGGCCAAGTGCGTGATCGGTCTGGCGTTTCTGGTGATCTACCTGCCCACCTTGCTGGATCTGGGTACCGAGCGCCTTGAACTGCTGCGCGACGTGCGGCACACGCTGCTGCTGATTGTTCCGGCACCTCTGGAGCCTGCGCCATGAGTGAAAAGAATCAGGACGCTACGCCCAAGCAGATTCGCGACGCCCGCAAGCGCGGGCAGGTCGCCCAGAGCCAGGACTTGCCCAAGCTGCTGATTCTGGTGGTAGTCAGTGAGATCACGCTGGGCATGGCCGATGTCAGCATGGAAAAACTTCAGTCGCTGATCAAGCTATCCATGACGCGCATGGATCAGCCCTTCCTGCGTACCGTTGGAGAAGTGGTGACCCAGGGTGTCTGGCTGGTGGCGGCCTTCGCAGTACTCAGCGTGGGCGTCGCCATGCTGATGAGACTGCTGGGCAGCTGGATGCAGTTCGGCGTGCTGTTCGCGCCCGAAGCGTTGAAGCCGAGCATGGAAAAACTCAACCCGTTCAGCCACCTCAAGCAGATGTTCACCCTGCGCAGCCTGACCACGTCACTGTCCGGGATCATCAAGGCAGCGATTATAGCTGTAGTGATGTGGATGATCGTCGAGCCCGCGCTGGGCACTCTGGTGAGCCTGGTGCACAGCGACCTGGTGACGTTCTGGCATGCACTTTCCAAACTGTTCCACCAGATTCTGCGAGTCACGTGCGGGATCCTGCTGGTACTCGCCGTCGCCGACTTTGCCATTCAGAAATATTTCCACGCCAAACAGCTGCGCATGAGCATGGAAGACATCAAGCAGGAATATAAGAACTCCGAGGGCAACCCTGAGATCAAGGGTCACCGTCGCCAGCTTGCGCACGAACTGCTCAATCAGGCACCCAAGGCCCCGCCAAAGCCGGTCAAGGATGCCGATGTGCTGATCGTCAACCCGACCCACTACGCGGTGGCCCTGTATTACCGACCGGGCGAAACCGCGCTGCCGCGCATTCACTGTAAAAATATCGACGCAGGCGCCCTGGCTCTGATCGAAGAAGCCAAGCGTGAACGCATACCTGTCGTGCAGTGCATCTGGCTTGCGCGCACGCTGTATCGCGTCCCCCAGGACCGCTTCATCCCGCGTGACACCTTGCAGGCCGTGGCGCAGATCTATGGCGTGATCAAGCAACTGGACGACGAAGCCAAGCGTGAAGTCATCCAGGCCAACGACATCGATATCCTCTGACACCGCCTTGCAGGATTTATCAAGAACCCTTTTCCAGAGCCTCTGGAACCACTCTCGGCCTTAAGGCCACACAGATGTTCGGTTCTGCAAATGAGTATTCCAGGTATGGTCAACTTGAATCCGCTCTCATTCCGCACGCATGGTCAACCTCATGCGGTAAAAGAACAGCAGCCCGATCTGCACAGCCAGAAAAAGGCCCCGCGCCTCAATCAGATCCAGGATGGCTCATCGCGAGTACGCCTGGCGAACTCTCTGGTGAAGGCCGGCAGCAAGCTCACCAGCGCATTCCGTGCAAGCCAGCGCAAGGTCGACAAAAACGAACAGCGCGCCTGGCACGAGCCTCTGATGCGACCGCCGCGAGACCGCAGCGAGAACGGCCTGCAGATGGTCAACTCCAGCGCGGCGCACGCAATTACCCAAAAGCTCAACGCCGAAGGCAAGTACGCAGACGTTCGGGCATTGCTGGCTCATGAAACAGGCACCGATGTGCGGGGTTACCTGATGCGCGATCAGGATAATCATTACCATCAGGTGCAACAGAGTGCTGCACTGATCAGCACGTTGAAATCGTCGATGCCGATGAAATGGAGGCCGGACCCGGCTGGCCGGGGGCATCAGGCCGAAAGTACCGGCATCTATACCGACCGGCGTAATCGCCAGTTCACCCTGCATGGCCGCACGGTGTACGCGTTCGATAAGAACACACAGCGCTGGGTACCTGATCAACCGTCCCAGGATGACATCTCTCGCCTGTCGCTGGACCTCAACGGCGATCTGAAACGTTACCGCCACAAGGACGACGTGCGCGACCACAGCGCGACACAAACCCATGAAGCGAACCTGATGCGCAATGGCAAGGTGCAACTGGCCGAGAAAACGTATCAGGGCAAAAGCTGTGAGGCACTTCTGCGCAAGGCCAATGGCGAGCCCATTGATGTCAAGCGCGTGGGACTGCTGCCAGCCACCAACGGACGAGCGACCCTGTTCGTCCTCGACAAGGATGACGGGCTTTATCACCTGCATATGCCCAAGGAGCTGGAGCCGAAGGACGAGTTCAAACTGCAGCGCGTGAAACTGCACTTTGATCAGGCCGTCGGTGCAGAGGCCGCCGACAAGGCGGCCGTCGAGGGATTCATCGCCGACGGCGGCACACTCAAAGCCGTGATACGCGACGGTATGGGTCTGCGTCACAGTACTCGACTGCACCAGCCAAGGGTCATCCCCGATGCAGAAGAAGTGCAGGCCAGAATCGAGCCGGGCTGGCGGATAAGCAAGCAACTGCACCTGCTCAATAACAACGGCCTGCCCGATCGCATCAACGCGAGCGACACCCAGATCCGCCTGCACAACGGGGCAGCGCTGGGGTTGAACAAGGCCGGCGAGCTCTGCGGGTGGAACGAGACCACTCAGCAGTGGGACAAACTGCATACGCATGGCGTCAGTGATCTGGTGCTGGGCCTGGACGACAAACCCTATGTGATCCATAAACACGCACCCAAGGCTCTCGATGTCAGTTTCGCTCAACCCAAGTTGAAACTGGGTAACGAGGAGCCGGTGGCACTGGGACGCTCGACCTCTGCGGAACTGGGTAGCACCTTGAGCGAGGAGCCGGTCAGTCATTGTGCGGTGCTCGACGACAAGCACTTCGCCCTGCTCACCCGCCCCGACAGCACTGCTCCCGCTGCGCTCAAGGCAAGCCTGGACGGCCTGAGTGTCGATATTCCCGCCCCGCGTGATGCCAATGGCAGGCCGCTGCCCATCAACAGTCTGGCGCTCGATCAGGCAAAACACCTGTATGCATCCGCCGGTGGCAATCTTTACAGGCTGCACCATGACCAGTGGACGCAGAGTCAACACGGAGAAACAGCGGCGTGGACGCCAGCCGGATTGCAGGCCGGCTCTGCTGGCAAGACAGCCGCCACCTCGGCGCAGGCTCTGGAAAGCATTGCCGAGGAGCCTTCGCACGCCCCCACCGACGTACTCAAGGACCAGGTCAAGGCAGTTCTGGCAAAACAGCCTGGCATGGCGCTGAGCGAAGCCGAGCTTTCCCGGGCCCGAGTCACCATCGGCAAGGTCGAGATGGGTCCGAACAAGCGGCCGGTGTTCGAGGTCAGGCTGCAACGTCCACGGCTACAGCCAAGCGGGCAGGAAACGCCCCTGGCCCGCGAGGCGCGTGTGGGCCTTGCGTCAGATAGCGGAGCCACGAACACCAACGCCGCAAAAAACCGCCCTTCAGTATCTACCCACACACTGGAACTGTCTTATGACCGCCTCGGCGCGATCAGCCTGCGGCCGACCAAGGCTCAGTCCAACCCGGCGGCCAATACCCAATGGGAAATGATGCAGGCGCGCAACCACCGCACCGGCAAGATTGGCAATGCCAATAGCTCGTCGACCACCACGATGCTTGGCTCCACCACCGATAATGCGCGCGTGAGCAGCGGGAACATCTTCAAGAACGCCAATGAAGCGTTTCATCGAATGGGGGAATCCTACCGACACCACTTCCATCCCGTTGAAACGCACAGGGCCAATGCCCAGGACCTCAAGCGGGCTTATCAATCAGGCGACAAGGCCAAAGACCGCTTCAAGAACGCGCTCAATCATATCGCAACCTCCGGTGCGCGGAGCCGTGCGGGGCTCAACCCGCTCTATCAGGAATCACAACGACTCTACGAAAGTTTCGATAACCCAACGGCCATGATCGGCAAACCGCCGCTGGACCCACGCATTGACAAACTCAAGACTGGCAGTCAGCCACAGGGCCGCGCGGGCGAAGAAAAAGCGCAACTGCATAAACAGATCAAGGCATTACGCGAGAGTGTCGAGGATAGCAGCTACCAGGCCATTGTGCGTCTGGGGCAGATTCACGAGTTGCTGGACGAGCGCGGCGTCGCGTTGAAGCCTGTCACTCGCATGCCCAACGCCAACGGCGGAACCGTGAGCGTGCTGAGCAGAGCGCTGAACGGCAGCGGGCTCGATAACGACAACAAGGCTCGGGCCAAGCTTCGCGAGCTGGTGAACATGGGCCTCAAGCTACCGGACCGCCGACTCGAACCGAGCCTCGACAACACCGGCCGCAGCAAGAGCCCCAGCAGCCTGCTGGAAGATCGCATACTGCTCGACGCACAGCTCCTGCATCAGATGGCCGACCTTCTGAGCAGAAATCCGAACGACGAAACGGTTACAGGCGGCCGCAATGACGCCGGCAAAAAAACCGGTGCCAGCTCCGCGCTGGATCAGTTGCAGGGTTTACGCATGGCGTACGAGAACAACGACATCAAGCTGTTCAGCGACAATGGCGTCGTCAGCCATACTGAGCTGGAAAAACTCCAGGAGGCCCGCGATACCGTGGCACGCGAGCTGACCGGCAAACACGGCCTGAAGTACAACACCACCCGCTCGTTCTCTGCGGACATGCACGTCATCGGTGACCACTTCGGCAACCTGAAAGCGGGCGATGCGACATCATTGCTGCGCAGCAAGGGCGCTACCTTTACCACACCTTCGCTGATCGTCCCGCTCACCCCTGACGGCGGTGGCATCTACGTCAATTTCGGCGGAGGACGCGAGCACGGCATCAGCCTTGAAACCGAAGGCGGTGAAAGCGCAACCACCTTGGGTTTGAAAAACAGCCACAGCACCAATGGTTTTCTAAACGTCGGTTACTACCACGCGCCTTCGGCGGTGGCGCACCGCCTGTTCGGTTCCGGTCCGACCGACAATCCGAGCAGAATCAGCAGCCTGTATAGCGCCGACGTCAGTGCCAAGGCCACCTACACCCATGCGATCGCAGGCTGGCTGACCGCCAGCAACGCCAGTATGGCCAATATCATGGAAAACCTGCTCGACCCGAGTGCTTCGCTGTCGGACCTGTATCGGCTGGGCCAGGACAAGGGCGGTTCGGTGGAAGAAAGCGAGCTGTTCCAGCAGACTCTGGGCGCCGGTGCGAGCGTGGACATCGGGCGTCTGAACCTGGGCGGCACGCTGCTGCGCAGCGAAGACGGTGGCGTCTGGAACGCGTTCCTGCGTGCCACCCTGGGCGTCAATGCCGAAGCCACGTTGCTGAATAATTCCAAGACCAGCGTGACCACCCATAAAGGCGAGGGCAAGGACGCCATCGCAACGAAACGGGCCCGTGATGTACTGCCAGGCGCCAGTGTAGGCACCTATTCCCGAATCGGTGGCGCCACCAATGGCATCGTCCACCCTGACGGGTACGCCAATAATATGGGAGTCAAAAACCATATCCTCGTTGGCCAGACAGTGTTGACCGATGCCTTCAGCGTGAGCTTTGCCATCGATCGCGCGAAGAACGATAAATTCACGCTCAACTTCAAGCCCGGCAAGGCGGTGACCACACCGCAGCTGCACGATGTTGAAAAAGCCCTGACAAAAGTGCTCAAGGACAAGGAGGTTGCACAGGCGGTGAGTGAACGGCAGGCTCTGCTGGACGAACTGGAGGGGTGTGCGCCGGCACCGGTAAACGTTCCGCCCACACTGACACCCGGCCCTCTGGGGAGCTTCAGTTCGCCCACGGTATCCACTCGACAACGACCGGCTGCGACCCGTCTGGATGAACTGAAACCCCTGCTACCCCGATTGAAGGAGGGCTTGCCCCGCCAGGCCAATCGGGTAACCGACTTGAAAGACGCGGTGGATGCCCTGCCCGCCCAGCCAACCGAAGCACAGCGCGATGCGGTATTGGCCCAGGCGCGCCAGTTGGCTGTCGATATGAAAGCCAACACGATGGCAGACGACACGACCGCCCTACAGGAAAAAGCCACCAAGGCCATCGCTGCGGGACAAAAGCTGGAGAAAACGGAAATGGAAGGCCACCTGGCGGCGCTGCAACGCGTAGTCAAACAACTTGAGCATCTGCCTCTGGAAAATGAGGCGCTCAAAGAGCTGGCCTACACCGTTCAGCAACTGGACAAGAACAACGAGCTGTCCAAATCCGGCGGACGCCTGCTGGCCTCAGGTGAACACAAGTACACCGCGACCGGGGTGCAATTGAACAAAGGTGGTCTGACCGGGGCTTCAGCGCCCTGGCGTGACAGGACCTCTGGCAAGAACGCCGACGAGATCGTCAGGTTCATCAACAAGCACCCGGTGCTTCAGGAGATGGCCAGACGCGCCGAAAACGAAGGCCCCACATCCATGGAGCTGGTTCTGGAACTCAAGCCCAGAACACTGGAGCACCTCGAGGCTGGCTTGAATGCCGGGGATCCGGATATCCAGAAAAAACTCGAAGCCGCGTTGCGTGACGACGAAAACATTCGCATCAAGAGTATGACCGTGTTGCGCAGCGCTACGCAGAGTGACGGCAAAGCCACGCCAAGCCTGCTGCTCAGCGCCAAGAGCAGTGCAGCGGTCAACAGCACGGTGGTTCTGGCTTCACTGGACTTCAAGTACAGCCATGATCAGGAACACAAGCCCGTCAGCGTGACACCGGGTGGTCTGCTGGTCATGCCATGGGTCAAAAAAGATGTACGCGACGACCTGGCGCAGCAAAACATCAAGATCAGGAGCAGCAATAACCGCAAGAATCTGCACAGCGCTCCGGCAGAGCCTGGCGAGAGCGCGATGGAACATGCCAGCGGCAGCGCCAATACCGGCAGTGGACCACGAGGCACAGGCGCGTTGTGATGGCTGCCGACGGCCGCTCTCGAGCGGCCGTCGGCATTCGCGTGGCCGCTGATCGCTGATCGCTGATCGCTGATCAAGCATGAAAAATCAATAGAGGCAGGAGAACGAAACAAGCAGGCGGGAGGTTGCGAGAGACAGGCGCGACGGGCTGCCTTTCGGCAGCACCGTTCGCCCGAAACGAGGTTAGTAGGTCGCCGGTTTTTGTTCCGACGGGTCGTTGGCGTAAGAGACTGCGCCGCCACTGGGCTGGCCGCTCATCATGTTCTTGATGGCGTCTACACCGCTTCCGGCCAATTGCTGACCGGCACCTTGAGCGACGTTGCGCATGGCATCCTGAGCGATCGGAGCCAGGGGACGTGCGATTGCAGCGAGTGCTTGGAGCATGGGGATTTCCTCTCTGGTTTATGAACAACGTTATGGTTTAACCGGTTGAAGGCACCTGAGCCGATCCGGCCGCAGGTTGAACCTGGTGGCCCGGAAAAGATCACGCGCGGCGTCAGGAGCGGCTGTTGTCCCAGCGCAACCCGAGCTGGAACGCCGAGCGCTCCTAGCGCACCAATATCTTGCGCAGGGTTCCGAGACGATCGACAAACCCCATGATCCATTGACAGAAGCTCAGCTCGTCAAGCCTGCCAAGGTCTTGCTGGGCGCACAGGCGCACGCTGTTCTGCGCATCCAGCGCCAGCCAGCATCCGCCCATCTGTTCAGGCTTGAAGTTGAGCTGCAGCAAACGCTCGTGAACGCCCGGGCCGGCTTGATCAAGATCGATACGTGCGTGTACGAACGCTACGTCACCGGGGGCCGGGACTTCGATGTTGGCCAATTCTTGGCCTTGCTCATCGGCCAGTGCACACAGGCCATTCTCGAACGCCAGTGGACTGCCAGCCTGAGCGGCCAGGGCCGCAAGCAGGCGATCTGCATGAGGTGTGCTCACAAGTTATGCTCCGTATCAGCTATGAGGAACCTGACGGGTCTCAATGACGCGACAGGCTCTTGCCAAGATGCTCCAGCCCCATCAGTTGCAATTGATGGGTGCTGATTTCATCCAGTGCGGCTCTGTCCAGCTCACCCGGCAGACAGCGCCAGATCACGAATTCACGACGTGAGTCCAGAAACAGAAAGTAATCGTGGTAGCGTTCCGGGTCATCGAAACGACGTTCAAGCGCCTCGCCAAACTGCGACGGGCCAAGGTTGTGCCAGTCGACCTGCAGGGCCAGCCCCCAGTCCATGCACTCACGGCGCGTACAGAACGACACGCCCGCAGCGATTTCCCAGATGGCAGGACGCCCTGCCACCACTTCGGCGTAGAACTGCTCCTTGTCAATATTACGAGTGGTCATAACTTTCAATCCTCCAGAGGCACTCGAGTAAAATCGACCTGTTCATCCCCCAGGCCGAGACCGTCGCGCATTTGCGGCGGCCACCAGATAACAACCTCACGGTTAGTGGAGGTTGGCCGATCACATGCCTCCCCGGTGCATCCGGAGTGACCAAAGGATGAGCAACCGGCCAATATCAAAACAGTGACAGCAAGTACCAGAGCCTTCATGGCTGGCGCACCTCCGCGGCAGTTGTCAGCAAGGAGCGGCGTGATGGCGCACCGCTGTTGACCTTGGGTGGTCGCAAGGCAATGAACACCTCGGCCTCGCCACCAGGTGGCACCCAGGCGTTGGGCCAGACACTCACACCCACCACGTAGCGCCCGCCACAACCGGCTTCATCGACGCGTTGCGGTTTGTCGGTGGTATTGCGCACCAGAGCCACTGCGATGCCGAACCCCTGATCGCTGGCATACCACTGGGCGCGACGCGGATCGAGCTGCAGCGCAGGATTGCCGTCACACAGTGTCTCCGGACGCAGCGGGATCGAAGCACTGGTGAATCCGGCAGGAACCGTGCCGCGGATCATTTCACTCAGGGCATTGCTGACCACGGTGCGGTTAGGCTGCTCGGCACCCTCGCGGCGTTCCTTGATCTTGTTCAGACGGTCCTGCACATGATTGGGATTGCCATAGTCGATATAACGCATCGGATTGACCTGATCACCGACCAGGCGCGGGGTAAGGATGAACAGCCGCTCGCGATTGGACTGGCCCCGCTCGCGTGCGGTAAACAGCAGCTTGCCCAGAATCGGAATGGCGCTCAGGTACGGCACTTTCTTCGTCCGCTCGTTATTTTCATAAACGTGGAAACCACCCACCACCAGCGAGGCTTTCTCGGCGATGACGGCCTGAGTGCTGACGTTGCCACGCCTTACCGATGGCTGCTCGGCGCGGATATTGGACTCCTCGATCTGCCCGTCCTCGATGTCGACGACCAGCTGGATCATCTGGTTCTTGGCACCGGACGCGGTAATCGAGCGGGGAATGACCTGCAGACTGGTGCCTGCGGTCAACGGCTGGAAGTTGGCGACCCGTTCGCCCACGGCTTCGAGAATCTCGGTCTGGCTGAAGTCGATCACTGCAGGCTGGTTTTCCAGGGTCAGCACCGATGGATTACCGATTACCGTGGCCGACCCGTTGCCTTCCAGGGCACGCAGCCCGGCAAAGAACTTGTCCTGATCCTGGACGAACATGGTTGAGCTGCGGCCGTTCTCGGCAATGTTCGCTCCGCCGCTGAAGTTGCCGGCGCTCAGCCCCCAGTTGCTGGACAGTTCGTCCATCTGGCTGCGGTCGACGTCGACGATGATCGCGTCGATTTCGATCACATTGCGCGGTTTGTCCAATTCCTCGACAAGATCCTTGTAGATCGAGCGGCGCTCGGGTGCGTCGTAGATCAGCACGGCGTTATTGCGTACGTCGGCCTCGACCCTGATATGACTGCGCGAACGACTGGAGCGCTGTTCATCTTCGCTCGGAGGCTGGTAATTCTGGCCGGCAAACTCGCTCGAACGGGAGTCATCGAATAACTGCGGAAAGTTGCTCGCATCAGCACCGAAGCCACCCATGCCTGCCATCGGCAGCGTACCGGAACGCAACGCATCGGCATTCAAGGCTCCGCCGCCGAGCGACGAGGCACGGCGTTCGAGCAGGTTGCGCAGCAGCGTGGCAACGCCATCGATTTTCAGGCTTTCGCCGCGATACTTGATCGGTCTGTCTGCAGCGTTGGCGAAGCGCAGCGGCAGGTAAATGACCTCCTGCTTTTCATCGCGGCTCTTCTGCTTCTTGCTGAAATCCTCGATCAGCTCGACATACTTGCGCGGGCCACGCACCAGCACCACGCCCTGCTCGGGCAACGCACCCCAGCCGAAACGCTTGTCCAGCAGGCCGACATCGGTCAACGCCTCGCTGAGGTCGTCCACGGATTTCTCGTCCACTTCAATACGTTTCGACTGCTGCTGGTCGAGTGGGCTGACATACAGGCTGTTGTTGTAAACGAACCATTGAAACTTGTGCTCAAGCCCCAGGCGGTCCAGAAAGGCTTCCGGACTTTCGCTGCGCATCCGGCCGTTTACGGTGCCGCTGATTCCCTCCGCCTCCAGCTTGACGCCAAAGCTTTCGGCGAAGTCGTTGAGCACCTGGCTCAGCGGGGCATTCTTGGCGTCATAGGCATACGGTGTATCGCGCCATTGTTCCGGTACAACTGCCAGGGTGGGCGTCGCCCAGAGCATCGCAGCCATCAAGGGCAGGCAGGTCCAGGCTGTTCTAGCCATTCATAAGTCCTCTGTGCAAAAGTCCCAGGCCCAGCGAAGCCTGAATGGCTGGTCGGCTAGCGGGTTGGCGGGGTGCCTGCTCGGCAAGTACCTGAATCCAGGCGGCTTGCTGATTGGCCAGGTTTTCTACCGTGGCGATCAGGGTCGAGGTGTCGGCATCGGCGTTCAGCCAGCGCACCAGACAGGCTCGCTGTTGACGGCTGTCGTAAGCGAGGGCAATAGGGTCGTCCCCCATCAGGCTGGCCTCGGCGAGGCGAAGCAAAGGTGCCAATTGCTCGTTTTGCATACCAATGCGCCCAGGCAACGCGACGCGGCAGAAGAAACCACCACGGTTCTGCACCTGGATGCTGACTCCGTCCACCCAGCATTCGAACAGCCCGCCAGCCTCGAGGCGGCAGGCTTCGAGCTGAGCGTACAGCTCATTGGAAGCCATCGAGCACCGTCTTGGTCAGGCTGTGCTTGACCTTGAACGCCTGGTTCATGGCGAAGTTGGCCGAAGAGGTTTTCATGGTCTCTTCAAAAATAGCCTGCATGTTCTCGACACTGGGGTCGTCGGCGGCGGCTTTGGTCACCGACTCATAGCTGCGATTGGCTCGCTCGTAGTTGTTGTCCAGCCGTCTTTCCAGGGCGTTGGTCGTCATGGCGCGTTCTCTCGAAAAAGGATGACAGTGATGAGTGGTCGCGCCGCGGAAAACGGTTCCGTGACCCGTCACATTGATCATTTTTTTGAAAGCTGCGTCACGCGGGAGCCGTTCAGGCAAGCTCAAGCACGCACGTGCGCAGGCGTTCCCAGTCGAGGCCGAAATCGCCCTGCTCGGTGCTCAGCAACAACGTGCCGGAAGCGAGGCCGGTATCACGCTCCAGTTGCCAATGCGCTCGGGGTTGGTGCTGCAGCCAGGCCTCGACGGGTTCATGCATGTCCACTGCACAACGCAAGGTGGCACGCACCGGCCGGGACTGGCTCTGGTCAAGCTGACGTACCAGCGCCAAGGCACGTTGTTCCTGGGGAAACTCGTCCAGCAAGGTCTTCAGGGTCTGGCTCAACAGGCCTTGTGCCTGCTCGACCAGCGCGTCGCGTTGTGCCTGACGTTCAGCCTCCCAGTCACCCAGAAAGGCATCGGCACGCGCCCAGAAATCTGCTTGAGCCTCGGCAAGCATGCGCTCGACTTCAACCTGGGCATCAGCGAGCAGCGCCTGCGCTTCAGCGCGAGCGCGTTGCAGATATTCACTGGCCAAAGCCACATCACTGAAACACTCACGACGCAACAAGGGCTGGGCCAGGCTGGGAAGGTTCGGGTCAAGGCTAAGCTTGCGGCGAATGAACATGAGGTTCCTCCAGAACTCGTTGCAACGCGGCACGCCAGAGCATATCCAGACGTCTGGGCTCGTTGCATGGCTGCGGCTCGATAGCCATCGCCATAGCCCGTGGCCATAACAGGCGCAGACGCTGCCACTGCTGCTCGCCACACCATTGGGCCAGCAATTGAAGAGGCTCAATGTGCTCGTCGGGCAACCAGCTGCCGGGACGCAGCGCCTTGGCAATACTGCGACACCAAGGGCGTAAATCGTCATTGGGCAAAGGCCGGGTGGCGCGCGCGGTACACAGGTGTTCAACGACCGCGAGCACCGTCTCTCGCTGCTCGCTTGCCTGAATAAGTCCCACGATCAGCGCATCGGGCAGCAGCGGACTGCTGGCCTGTACGCCAAACGCCGTACCCAGATGATCCGGGTGTAGCGATGAGAGCAGAACAAACTGGTCATTACTCAACTGACGCTCGCCCAGCACGCTGGACCAGCTGGGGTCAGCCCACTGCCAGGGGCGCAGCCACCATTGCAGCCAGTAGTGGGCCAGCGCCTGATTCATGTGGCGCGCTCGCCCGCTGGAACGACATCGGTCCCCGGCGCGGGGGGTGCAGAACGCCTGCCGAGAAAACCGAGCAACGTATGACGCAGGGCCGGACGCAGCCAGAGCGCCAGACCGGCGAGCAAGACAAAAATCCCCACAGCGAGCGCAACACTCCACGCCTTGAGCGAGCCAAGCTGCTGTTCGGGCACCAGAAACGGGCCGAAACTGACCAGTACCTGCTGCTCCTGGTACGCCTGGGCGTCGACAAACACCACCGAAAGTTTTTCGGTGTTATCCAGAGCGCCCGCCATACCCGGAATACTGCTGGACACCATGCGCCGGATTCTCGGCAACACCGTGTCCGGGTCGAGGCTGGCGGCATGCTTGATGAAAACTGCGGCAGAGGCCGGCTGCACTGGCTCACCAGGCGCGACACGCTCGGGCAATACCACGTGCACACGGGCAACGATGACCCCGTCGATCTGCGACAAGGTCGACTCAAGCTCCTGAGACAAGGCGTAGATATAGCGGGCCCGCTCTTCCAGAGGCGTGGAAATGACCCCTTCTTTCTTGAAAATTTCACCCAGGTTGGTACGCGTACGTCTCGGCAGCCCCGCCGCCTCCAGCACCCGCACTGCGCGGTTGATATCGCTGGCCGAGAGCAGCACGCTCACGCCTTCCTTGTTGCTGCGCTTGGTAGCCTCGATGTGCTTGCTCGAAAGCTCGGCGATCACGTCGTTGGCATCGTTCTCCGACAGCTTGCCGTGCAGCTCGATCTCGTCGCCGCAGGCGCTGAGTAACAGTACCAGCCCGATCATGCCCAGATGTCGCAGAAAATGCCTCATCAGCCCATCCGTCACTGCATGTTGGTGAGTTTGTCCAAGGCTTGCGAACCCTTGCTGATCATTTTTACCGACAGTGAGGTTTGCAAGTAGTAGGAGCTCAGCGCCCGGCTGGCCTCCATGAATTTCATCGGGTCCGAGTCCAGGGAGGCTTCACGAAGCGCCTTGCCGGCGTCCTTGGACATGTCCTCCAGAGACAGGGCCTTGCGCGTGAGCGGGTTCATCACCTGCTCGGAGAAGCTCCCCGCAGCCTCGGTGGGCTCGGTCTTCTGAAGAGCAGCCTTGAACCAGTCGGCATCGCCGCGAGTCGCGGAGCCCTCTTGCTCCTCCAGTTCCGGCTTGAGTGCCGCGGCGGAGGCCGAGCTGTTATCCAGTTTTCCAATCGACATATCGACCTCCGTCGCGGTTGTCAGCTAAACATTTTGTCCATGATTGATCCGGCGGTCTGCGAGGCATCCTGGCTCAGAGCCTGGCTCTGCGCGGAAGCCCCACCCTGAGTGCCGCCTTGCATCAGCTTGAGGAAGTCCTCGGCACTGAGGGTGACGCTCACGTTGCCGCCGCCGAAGTTTCCACCACCAGGACCGCCAGCCGATCCGCCACCGCCGCCTTCACCAGAGGAGATGGGCAAGCCACTGTTTGCCAGCATGCCCGACGATGACGCAGAGCCACTGGCAGCGCTTTGGCCCAGCATATTGATCGCATCCTGAAAGGCGCTGGCCTCGGCGCTGTTGAGCTTGAAGTCAGGATTGCCTTTGTCATCGACCTCATTGAGTTCGTCAGACCACGACTTGGTGTTGCCGTCTGCGTCATGCGGAGAACCAAACTCCTCGGGATGCTGATCCATGAACTGCGCAACCTCTTCGAGGATGGCTTTGTCCTTTTCGTCAAACGTGGCCCCCCCCGAATTGGAGGCTTCATCAGAAGGTTGCAGCAGGCTGTTGAGCTTTTCCTGAGCCAGGCCGCCAAGCAGTTTGGACAATATGTCTTCACCGCCTGCGCCGCTACTGCCGCCCGCCCCCGCGCTGCCACCGAGCAGTTGCTCGATCATGCCGCTCAAGGCTTCCTTGAGTTCTTCCGGCGACATGTTCTGCACCGTAGAGGCGCCTGTGCCCTGCGCGGCGCCCTGCGCACCGCTGCCTGCGCCCATCTGCTGGAGCATCGAACCGAGGGCTTTTTCAAGGAAATCGGAGAGCATTTTGACCAGCGGGTTGTCGCTGTTGACCTGACCCTTGTCATTGGTCATCGACTTGACCAATGTGTCCAGCGCGGCATCCAGGGTCTGTGGGCGCTCACTTGCGCCAGACGCGTTCGTGCCGAATCGCGTCTGCGACTCGTTGCCGAGGCCGAACGACCGACTGTTATTTTCGATATTCATGGGGGAGATAGACATGCCTATACGTCCTCTGATGATCAGGCATACAAGAATGACGGCGGCGTCGTGGCAAACCTCGCAACAGGCTTGCCAAGCCGCCGCCAGACGCGATCAGTAGCTGATGGAGCCGACGTTCTGCGAGACGTTGTTCATGTGATTGATGTCGGCTTTCTGGACCATGCTCTGCACGGCGTTTTCAGCTTGTACCTTGACGCTTTCGCGACCGGCATTAGTGACCTTGGAGTCAGCTGCGCCCGTGGCGTCGGACAAGTTCTCGGCGTTCTCGGAGGAGCGATCGGTCATGCCACCGTCACTGCCCGCGGTCATCGCGCCGAACGCGTTGGAAGCACTGCCAATAGTGTTATTAATGGAGTTAAAAAGATTGCCCAGCATAATGCACCTCAGCTTGTTGAATAGCGTGGGAGATTCAGGCCTGACACGGTTGGATCGTCAGTCCTGATCACTGAGTGGGCACGAGGAAGAAAGCAGTTCCACTTTTAACGAATTGATTAGTCGGTGACTGACGAATGAAGTCGTTGGCGACGGCCGCCGCAGTGAGCGCCAGAGGCGCGCAACCATTGCAGATACTGGCTGCAGGGCCGGGATCGAAGGTTAAAACGGTATTGAGAACCGAGTCGGATAAAACGAGGCGTCAGGCTGAAAGGCTTTTGATGCGGTGATAAAGAGTGCGACTCGGGATGCCCAGTTCGAAACTGGCCGCCTCGACACTTTGCTGATGCCGCTTCATGGCTTCATCGATAAGAATCCGCTCGATGACCCGCAACTGCGCCTTCAACTGCAAGGGCTCCGGTGAACATGCCTGGGCCAGCGGCGCAAAGCCCAATACGAAACGTTTGGCACTGGACTTGAGCTCGCGGATGTTGCCGGGCCATGAATGAGTCAGAAGTTGCTGAGTCACCGCTGGCGTCACCACCGGTGCGGGACGCCCAACCAGCATGGCTTGCTTGGCCAGGAAGCGATTGAACAGCGGGATGATTTGCTCGCGACGCTCGCGCAGCGGCGGCATCTGAATGCTGACCACGCTGAGGCGGAAGTAAAGGTCGCGGCGGAAAGTACCCTCTTCCACCAGTTGCTCCAAGGGACGTTGCGACGAGGTGATCACGCACATGTCCACCGGGATGAATTCGGTCGATCCCAGGCGCTCCACACCTCGGGTTTCCAGTACCCGCAGCAGCTTGGCCTGCAATGACAGTGGCATGCTGTCGATCTCATCGAGGTATAGCGTGCCCCCCTGAGCAGCCTCGACATAACCACTGCGTGATTTGCTGGCACCTGTATAGGCACCACTGACGACACCGAACAGTTCGCTCTCGGCCAGACTCTCCGGAATGGCAGCGCAATTCATCGCGACGAACGCTCCGCGTCGTCGCGACAGACGGTAAATCTGTCGAGCGAGGGTATCCTTTCCCGTGCCGGTTTCACCGACCAGCAACAGGTCGATATTCAACGGAGCCGTATTGGTAGCCAGGTACTGCAAGTCAACGAAATCGCCAAAATAGGCAATATCCTTCAGGTCCGCTTCGTACTCACGTCTATCCATGTGGGATACCCTCTTCGCACAAACGTCCGGTGTCTCGGCCTTATTGGTATATAATTTGCGCTTGACAAACTACAGAGGCCGCACAAGTAAAGTGATTGCATTTCTAATGACTTTCCTCTCCCTGGTTACAACGGGAAGGCAGTCAGAGGGGATGCGGTATTTTCGAAAAGTCCGCTCATCCTAGACCTAGGCTTCACGAACTAAGTTCCCGGGAAGTTATAGTTAGCGCTTTTTTAATGCTGTTAAGCCCGTAAACACTGGCTTACTGCATGTGCCGACCCAGAGCCTTCAAGCACTCTAAAAACGACACTCACCTACTGTTTGCGACACAGCAGATCAGGGTGACTGTTAAAAGTGACATTTTTATGAATGCACTTCACACCAACAACTTAACTCTCATAATCATGTACGCGCATCACATTAACTGCGCCACCACTACTGTGCCATACGGTGTGAACCTGTTCAAAGTTTATAAACTACAAAATAGTATTGTTGCCCGTGAAAAGGAGTATTGGATCGCTCCACTAGTGTTGGCGTCGACAAGGCCATCGGGCAATAAACGCAGCGGTCAGGCCGACACTTGCCGGTTGGTCCAGCATCTGCAGATGCGTCAGCAGGTAGGCATTGACGGTTTGCACGACCTCACCGGCATCCACGCCCTCCTGACTGCAGAACAACAAGCCTGCATTCGCATCGTAAACACCCTGAACGTATCCCAACGCCTGCATCTGGCCGGCCGTCAATGGCCGTCCCTGCCGGATCTCGCGTAACGGTTGCTGCAGGTCGTGCCCGCTGAAAAAAGCGCCGTGGGCAGAAGCACACAGACTGGCCAGCACAAGCCCGCCGGCGAATCGCATCGAGCGCATCAAATGTTTATCGCCTGCGCTGCTGGCCACAGACCTTTCCGTACGCCCGCGCGAAGGCTTGTGCACGTACTGCGCACGGAAAAAACTGCCAGGCACCATCGGGTCGATCTCGTCGTGATCATGACGCTGTGTGGTCGAAGCCACCAAACCGGTTCCATGTTTTGTGCAAAGTTTTCTGAAACGCGTTTGCAAGGAACCGATTGTCCCTGCGCAGCCACACATCCCTTGCCCACTTCACCCGCGGGTCTTCAAGCATCAACCCCTACCGGCAACCTCGAATACGCCCGCTGCCCGGCAAGCGGCCATCAGTGGGCTGGAGCACCGCCAATCGATCATCCGTTCGGAGAGAGCACATGAAATTACCTGGACTCAGCAGCTCGCCACCCAAAACCCCTGACGTCACACCGAATGCTACAAAGCCTGAAGCCAAGCCCAGCCAGGACGCCAGCAAACCGGCCGACACCCAGAACAACTCCGGTAACGGCGGCAACAGCGCCACCGGCAATTTCAGTAACGTGGCTCAAGGCACAGGGTCATTGGCCAGCGGCAGTGCGTCTCTGTATCGCGCCGACCAAAGCAGTCAGAACCAGCCCTAGGCGACGCAGGGCAATCAAGGCGCTCAAGGCAGCTCTGGTGGCGTGAGCTATGGCAGCAACAGCGGTGGCTCGATACCGCCCTCTCTGCAAAACAACACCTCCAGTCAGCAGAGTCAGGGGCTGAGCGGCAGTGACGGGCTGTCGAAACTGCTCTCGCCACTGGCGAAGATGCTGGATAAAGTCCTCGGCACCATGCTCCAGCATTCCGGCGATGGCTCAAGCATGCAGTACGTCGGCGGCAATGCGTCTGCGCAGAACAAACCCACCCCTGACGTAGAAATCAACATCCAGCTGGGCACAGCAGGTCGTAACAGCGCCCAGCAAGCCGCCCCCTTGGCGCAATTGCAGCCTGCTGCAACTCCGTCCAGCGCGACCACCACCGCAGCACCTTCGCAGGTCACCGGCGACGCCGGCGCGCAACCGGCAGCGGAGAGCGAGAAAGACACCTCCACCAAGCCGACCGAAGCCACCGGCAGGCCAGCCGGTGACACCCGTAGCGCCGAGGAAATCATCGAGGCCAACCCTATCCTCGCCAAACTGGGCGATCAGAAGGACATCAACCGTGAGGGTGCCTACAAGCAGCTCGGAGACTGGACGGAGAATAACAAGGACCCGGAGGCACGGGCCGACGCGGCCTATAACGCTGCACGCGTGCTCAATTACATCGATGCCTCGCACGGCGCCAGTGGCAGTGATCGCGGCGACAAGGCAGGCAACGGCGACCTGGAAGGCATTACCGACGACGGCGATGCACGGCACGGAACACCCGCCGGCAACTGGAAGGACTTCACAGAGAAAGGCTATGGCGCACTTAAGGATGATCACCGCCTGGACAAGACCAATGACACCCACGTGAAAGCAGATGGCAGTACCAAGAATGATCTGCCCTGGGCTGCAGGCGAGGCCGGCAAGGCGCTGTGGTTCATTCCCGGCTTGAGCAGAGTGTTGACCGGTGTCGGCGATTCGGACGGCAGCCTGGGCGGGATGATCAAGGGTGGCATCGAAGGTGGTGTAGAAACGGCCGTGGACGCACTCGAAGGCATTGCCCGCGGTGGCAAGAACCCTGCAACGGCGCTCTTCGGGGCCTATACCGGGGCCTTGGCAGGCAACGAGGCGGCCCCTGAAGAAGTACGCAAGGTGGCTGGCATGCTCTAAGCCGCCTCTCTGGCTTCAAGCTTTCTGGCTTCAGGCACTGTCCCCTGCCGCGCATTTCGCTGGTGTAAACATGCGCGGCGGGTCTTGAACCTGCCAGGCAGGTACGGCATCACTCCTCATCGTGGCCGTTCGTCACGACCTTCGTTACAGCGTGCGCATCTCGATACATCGCCCCCTGCCTGCACGCAGGCACCGTAACACCCCACTGAACAGATCCCCCTGCACGGCATTTTCGGCCGAACGGACACCCTTGTCGGGAACCCGTTGTGCACGTGCTGCCACTCACTTTTTAACGCTTGCCCTATGGCTGCCTGGCCTGGACAAGCGATTGCATCGCAGCACCCCATCCCTAGCTGAGGACAATAATAATCATGGCTATACCTCATCAATATCGCCGGCTGCTGGACGAAATCCGCCAGTTGGCCCTCTTGCCTGAATCCATCCTGTCTCATGAATTGACGCACCTCACCATTCGCGGCGTCGACTTTTCCATGTACCCGGTCGGCGACCAGCAGCAAGAGCACGTCGTGATCCATTGCGAGCTTGGCGCACTGCCCGACAAGCGCCGCGAAGAAGTGCTGATCCGCCTGATGGACACCAATTTCCATATGGTGAATTCCGCAAAATCCGTCACGTTCTGTCGCAACGAGCAAAGCGGGCACATGATGCTCAGCGCAGCACAGCCGCTGGCTGATCTGTCCGGCAAGGCGGTTCTCGATCAGATGGGCTCGCTGGCCGACTACGCACTGGCATGGCGTGAGCATTTCTTCCTCGGCGACAGCAGCTCAAAACAGCGGACGACGGCAGCGCCAGCGCCGCAACCGGCACGCACCGTACTTTCGCAGAGGGCCCTCTCATGAGTCCACTCGGCATTGGCAGCTCAAAGCAAATCGGGCGCGTACAAACACCTGAACACGACAACATCGAACTGGCCAAAGTGCAGGGCGTGAAAACCTCCAGCCGAGGCCCCGTCGATCCTCACCAGGTGCCTGGCGACCTCCAGCAGACCAGAAACAGAGCTCCTTTCAGGATGTCGTCACAGCTTGCAAGAGATGCGACGAAGCTTGCCAAAGGCAAGCAGAAAATGAGCGCTGATCAATTGCGCCATCGTATGCAGGTCGAAGGGCGCTACCTTGCCGAACGCATGGCACATGCTGAACAAATCGGAGAACCCGAGAGCGGTTATGTGAGCTTTTCCCATATCGCTGCGGGGCTCGGATCGGAGAACTCGATCGCAGACGAAATCGACCAGGCCAGCGCGCAGTTATCCAGACAGCTTGAGGAACTCCTGGCGGAGCCGGCCAGGCCGGATCAGAGCAACATGCAGCACATGACGGGCCTGCTCAAGGACTTGCTCAACGCCCAATCCAGGCTGTTTGCCGCACATGCCGCAGAGTATGAAGAAGTGCGCAGGATGCCGAACCTTTCCACGGAAGACAAAGCAGATATCCTGCGCAGCGAATTGAGCTTCGCGACTTACGCAACCAACAGTGCCGTGCAGATTCCAGCCATGGTCGACAAGGCACTGGACAAGGCCTCGGTGATCGCCGCCTCACTGGACACACTGGGGCAACCCGAAGAGGCGGCACAATGGCACGCCACTGCGAATGAATTGAAGGAAGTCCAGAAGGATATTTCCTCCGACTTCAAGACGGCGATCGATCAGGCCAAGCTCTCGCTGGTGCTCAAGCAGTATCAGGACACCAGTTCCGACTGGAAGAACCAGGGGCGCGCCTTCATGGGTCAGGGCCTGCGTCAGGCGGGCCTGTCCGGCTTCGCACTCGGAGCCGTCCGCGCGTTCACACTCGCGGGGATGGCAAATCACCCCGTTGCCCAGGTGTTCGGCGCAGGCCTCACTACCGGCATCGCCCACGAAGTCGGCACTCAACTGCTGGCCACGGCGATCCTGGAAATAGTCGGAGGGGCAACACGCCCCATCAACAGTGCCGAGGTTCTGCCAACGCCCAACAAACTGGTCAGTGAAGACGGTCAGGTCCGCCCCCGCAATGACGAAGAAATGAAAAAGGAAATGGACCTGGTCAATGCGATGCGTCAGGAACATGAGCAAAGCAAAAATGCCAACAAGACAGGCTCTCTTCCCGGCGAAGCCAAGGCTTGGGCGTTTTTTTCAGGCGTTCAGGGCGCGCGTGCCGCTATCACCAGTGATATGGACCTGACGGCGTTTCAGGACGCAGGGGCGGTAACGCTCGGTTCCATTCTTGCCGGATTTTTCATGGGCGGAACCCACGGCGCGGACGGACTGAACGCGAAAATGACCGATCAGTTCGGACGCAAACTGCATGCGCACACCATGAAAGAGCCTTCCGACAAACCAACAGGAGCCCGAGTGAAAAAAGCCGTTGACGATGGCTTGGCAAAACTGAATCCTTTTGAAACGGCCAATCGCAAGGTGTTCGAAAACAAAGTGGCAGCGATGATTGCCGCTATGGGTTACGCCAAGATACTGGACCCCGCTATCGACGCGGTATCTGGCAGCAGTCCCGCCATGAAAGCTGGTTTGACCGGTCTTGCTGCAGGCGTGCAGTCGGCCATGCTGCTGTCTCAAGCCTGGGGAGGATTCGGGTTGGGGGCACAGGTGACGGCCGACAAGAAGGCACTCGCCACCGAGCGTGACAGAAAAGCGCTGGAGCAAGGCGGAACCGCCGCACCAGCCGGGCCTCGAAGTTATGAACGACTGCGCACGGCGTTAAACAATACCACCGACCCGGGACGCGAACACTTCACTCATGCGACCAAGGCCGGCACGTTGTCTCGCAAGGCGGAAGATGCCTACGTGAGGCTTCAGGGTGTGGGCGAAATGGTCGAGGCGCTGGTCACCGACACACTGGAGGACGGTCCGGGATTGCTGGCTGAAGCGGGTAGCAGTGTAAAAAAAGCCTTCAAGGGCAACAAGGTAGAGGCCAGCTCATCCGCGCAAGGCGACACCTCGAAAAAATAGGCACAGGACCTGTACGCAGATGACCCTGAGCATCTGCGTACAGGTTTCTGAAGCCACCTGCGCCAGAGAAAGGGCTTGCGTGCAACGCGCCGCTCCTCCCCCTTTTCTGCCCTTGCCGGACCTGTTCGGCAAGGGCATTTTTGGTTACGATCCCTCCCCTCGCCGATAGACCGGCCGGTGCTTTCATAAACATTCGAAGCAAAAGAAGGAGAAGTACCGTGCGCGCTCTGGCTGCCTTGAGTCGTTTTGTCGGCAACACGTTTGCCTACTGGGTTTTGCTGTTCGCCATTCTGGCGTTCCTGTTTCCCCAGGTGTTCATCGGCCTGAAAAGCTGGATCGTGCCCTTGTTGGGGCTGGTCATGTTCGGCATGGGCCTGACCCTGAAACTCGACGATTTTTCCGAAGTCGCGCGTAACCCCTGGCGAGTGGCGCTGGGTGTGATCGCGCACTTTGTGATCATGCCCGGTGTGGCCTGGCTGCTCTGCCAGGTGTTTCAACTACCGCCGGAAATCGCCGTGGGCGTGATTCTGGTCGGTTGCTGCCCGAGCGGTACTTCATCCAATGTCATGGCCTGGCTGGCAAAGGGTGATCTGGCGCTGGCGGTGGCAATCGCTGCAGTCACCACTCTGCTTGCCCCGCTGCTGACCCCGACCCTGATCTGGTTCCTGGCGTCGGCGTGGCTGCCGGTGTCCTTTCTCGATATGTTCTGGTCGATCCTGCAACTGGTCATGCTGCCGATTGTGCTGGGCGTGATTGCCCAACGCCTGCTGGGCGCGCGGGTCAGCTATGCGGTAGACGTGCTGCCGCTGGTGTCGGTGGTCAGCATTGTGATGATCGTCTGTGCGGTGGTCGCCGCCAGCCAGGCGAAAATCGCTGAATCCGGCCTGCTGATCATGGCGGTGGTGATCCTGCACAACACGTTCGGTTTTCTGCTGGGTTATTTCACTGGCAAGGTTTTCAAGCTGCCATTGGCGCAACGCAAGTCGCTGGCGCTGGAAGTCGGTATGCAGAACTCGGGACTGGGCGCTGCGCTGGCCAGTGCTCATTTTTCGCCGCTGGCGGCGGTGCCAAGCGCGCTGTTCAGTGTCTGGCACAATATTTCCGGTGCGTTGCTGTCGACGTATTTCAGGAAGATGCCGGAGGAAGAGAATACGTCCGTTCGTTGATGCCAGGTAGATTGGGGGTCGACGCACCCTGCGTCGTCAGTGCCATCGCGTTCGAAAAGCGCTTATGCAACAGTGGCTGGCAATGAATGACCATCGTTCCCACGCTCCGCGTGGGAATGCAGTTCGTGACGCTCCGCGTCACACGGCGGCTCTGCGATATCAGGAGGATTGTGGTCCGGCTCAGGTCACCTTTTCGCCCCTCGGCGACTCACTTTGAGGGACCAAAGTGAGCAAAGTCCCAGCTCCGTTTCCGGCCCGACTTCGTCGGGTTCCTTCGCCCTGTCACTGATCCGGGGGTCGCCGCAACGGGCCATCCATGGCCCGGTGCGGCTAGCCTGGCGTCCTGCCAGGCTACCCCCGGATCAGCGCCAGGACTCAGCCGTCACTTACGTCGCACTCTGCGTCGTCTGTGCCATCGCGGTTGAAAAGCATTTCGGTGGTAGTTAATGCGATTTTGACTATCGTTCCTCACGCTCCGCGTGGGAATGCAGTTCGTGACGCTCCGCGTCACACGGCGGTTCTGCGAGGTCAGGTAGATGTGGGTTCCAGCTCAGGTCACCTTTGGCCATCGTGCCAATCCGAAGTGATTGGCACGTCAGTTGTACAGAGCGTAAACGCTACTGCACTTTCCCTCTCAGTGCTTTAACTTCTTCGCGCACGTCCACGGGTGTCGCCACATCTGCTGCAATGGGCGAACCGGCAACCAGTACGACGCGAGACCACAGGCGGCGAAGCAGGGTTTTGCTCGGGTCACGGCTGAAGAAGCTGCCCCACAGGCCTTGCAGTGCCAGCGGAATGACTGGCACCGGTGTTTCCTCGATGATGCGGGTCATGCCGCTCTTGAAGCCGCTGATTTCGCCGTCGGTGGTCAGTTTGCCTTCCGGGAAGATGCACACCAGTTCGCCTTCCGCGAGGTACTGGGCGATGCGTTTGAACGACTTCTCGTAGATGTCCATGTCTTCGTTACGCCCGGCAATGGGGATGGTCCCGGCCGTGCGAAAGATGAAGTTAAGCACCGGCAGCTGGTAGATCTTGTAGTACATGACAAAGCGGATCGGACGCCTCACTGCTCCGGCAATCAGCAATGCATCGACAAAGGACACATGATTGCAGACCAGCAGCGCCGCACCTTCGTCCGGGATCCGGTCCAGGTTGCGATGTTCGACGCGGTACATGGAGTGGCCAAGCAGCCAGATCATGAAGCGCATGGTGAACTCGGGGACGATCTTGAAGATGTAGATGTTGACCCCGATGTTCATCACCGACACGGCCAGAAACAGCTGCGGAATCGACAGTTTGGCAACGCTCAGCAGCAGGATCGAGACAATCGCCGAGGCCACCATGAACAGCGCGTTGAGGATGTTGTTGGCGGCAATGACGCGCGAGCGCTCCTTCACCGGCGTGCGCGACTGGATCAACGCGTACAGCGGCACGATGTAAAAGCCACCGAATACGCCGATACCGAGAATGTCGAACAGCACCAGCCAACCCTGCCCGAAGGACAGCACCGCCAGCCAGTCGTTGGCCTGCACGCTCTGCGGGAAACCGCCCGAATGCCACCACAGCAGCAGGCCAAAAATCGTCAGGCCCATCGAGCCGAACGGCACCAGTCCGATCTCGACCTTATGCCCGGACAAGCGCTCGCAGAGCAGAGAGCCCAGCGCGATGCCGATGGAGAACACGGTCAGAATCAGCGTAACGACCGTTTCGTCGCCGTACATCCATTCCTTGGCATAGGCCGGGATCTGCGTCAGGTAGATAGCCCCCACGAACCAGAACCACGAGTTGCCGACAATCGAGCGCGAGACTGCGGGCGTTTGCCCCAGCCCCATGCGCAAGGTGGCCCACGACTGGGTAAAGATGTTCCAGTTGAGTTTCATCTCCGGCGAGGCAGCATCGGCGCGCGGGATACCGAAGCTGGCCAGGAATCCCAGGCAGGCGACCAGCACGATGGCAGCAGCCACCACCCAGGCGTATTGCGAGGAGGACATCATCACACCCGCGCTGATGGTGCCGGCCAGAATCGCCAGAAAAGTGCCCATCTCGACCAGCGCGTTGCCACCGACCAGTTCGCTCTCGCGCAGGTGCTGGGGCAGTATCGAATACTTGACCGGCCCGAACAGCGCCGAATGCGTGCCCATGGCGAACAGCGCGGCCAGCATCAACTCCAGATGATTGAACAGAAAGCCTGCCGCGCCCACCGCCATGATGACGATCTCGCCAAACTTGATGATCCGGATCAACTTGTCTTTGGGGTATTTCTCGCCGAACTGCCCGGCCAGCGCCGAGAACAGAAAGAACGGCAGAATGAACAGCAAGGCGCACAGATTGACGTAGATCGAGCGATCCCCGTCGATGCTCAGCTTGTAAAGGATGGCAAGGATCAATGACTGCTTGAAGATATTGTCATTGAACGCCCCGAGGGACTGCGTGATGAAAAACGGCAGGAAACGGCGTTTCCCGAGCAGGCTGAATTGTGACTGTTGGCTCATCGTCCGTGGTCCTGAGAGGCTGGGGTGAACTGACGCAGCGGCCAATCCAAGGCACATTGAAGACGTAACGCCGCCGAATGTCGATAGAGCATTTCTTTTTACAAAACCTGTGTCGCTATTTTTATCGCTTCGGACTTTGCCAGGGCCGCTGCGACACCGCGCCACGCTCGACCTTGGTCGACAAAGACGAAGCGCGGCCATCGTGCGAGACTGCGCGTTATCGATACGGTGTGGAATTTGATATGTCGCTGTCCAGCGGGCTGATTGCGGCCGTTGCCCTTACCTATATGGCCATCATGTTCGCCATCGCCTTCTACGGCGACCGATACAGCGCCTCGTTGCGCCCGACCATGCGTGCCTGGGTCTATAGCCTGTCGCTGGCGGTGTATTGCACCAGTTGGACGTTTTTCGGCGCAGTGGGTCAGGCCGCCGAACAGTTGTGGTCGTTTCTGCCGATTTATCTGGGGCCCATCGTGCTGATGGTACTGGCACCCTGGGTGCTGCAAAAAATGGTGCTGATCAGCAAACAGGAAAACATCACCTCAATCGCCGACTTCATTGCGGCGCGCTACGGCAAGTCCCAGTCCCTGGCGGTCATGGTGGCGCTGATCTGCCTGATCGGCATGCTGCCGTACATCGCGCTGCAGCTCAAAGGCATCGTGCTGGGGGTGAATATCCTGATCGGTGCCGTGGCCGACTCCACCGGCACCCGCGCTCAGGACACCGCGCTGGTGGTGTCGCTGATTCTCGCGCTGTTCACCATCGTCTTCGGCGCGCGCAATCTGGATGTCACCGAACACCATCGCGGCATGGTGCTGGCCATCGCCTTCGAGGCGCTGGTCAAGCTGTTTGCGTTCATGGCGGTCGGTGTGTTCGTCACGTTCGGCCTGTACGACGGATTCGACGACCTGTTCAATCAGGCCAAACTGGCGCCACGCCTCGAGGAATACTGGAAAGACACGATCAACTGGCCGTCGATGTTCGTGCAGACCGGCGTGGCGATGATGGCGATTGTCTGCCTGCCCCGCCAGTTCCACGTCACCGTGGTCGAGAACATCGAGCCTCAGGACCTGAATCTCGCCAAATGGGTGTTCCCGGCCTATCTGGCGCTGGCTGCGCTGTTCGTGGTGCCGATTGCACTGGCCGGACAAATGCTCCTGCCCGGTTCCATGCTGCCCGACTCGTTCGTGATCAGCCTGCCGCTGGCGCACGCCCACCCGTCGCTGGCGCTGCTGGCCTTCATCGGCGGAGCATCGGCGGCAACCGGCATGGTGATCGTCGCCTGCGTGGCCCTGTCGACGATGATTTCCAACGACATGCTGCTGCCGTGGCTGTTAAGACGCAAAAACACCGAGCGGCCGTTCGAAGCGTTTCGTCACTGGATGCTTTCTGTCAGACGCATCAGCATCGTGATGATTCTCCTGCTGGCCTATGTCAGCTACCGGATGCTCGGGTCGACGGCGAGTCTGGCAACCATCGGCCAGATCGCCTTTGCCGCGATCACCCAACTGGCGCCCGCCATGTTTGGTGCGCTGTACTGGAAACAGGCCAATCGGCGTGGCGTCTTTGCAGGCTTGGCGGCGGGCATCTTCATATGGTTCTACACCTTGGTGCTACCGGTGGCGGCGCATGGCATGGGTTGGTCACTGAGCACTTTCCCGCTGCTTTCATGGCTGCACAGCAACCCGTTCGACCTGCCTATCTCGCCGATGACCCAGGGTGTGGTGCTGTCGATGGCCGGCAACTGCACGCTGTTCGCCTGGGTGTCGATGTTGTCGCGCACGCGAGTGGCCGAGCACTGGCAGGCGGGGCGTTTCATCGGTCAGGAAACCCAGGGACGCGACTTCAGCCGCCCACTGCTTGCGGTGCAGATCGAGGACCTGCTCAGCCTGTCGGCGCGCTTCGTCGGTGAAGACCGCGCGCGGCAGAGTTTCATCCGCTTCGCCCAAAGGCAGGGCAAGGGTTTCAATCCCAGCCTGAATGCCGACGGCGAGTGGATCGCGCATACCGAGCGACTGCTGGCCGGCGTGCTCGGCACCTCCTCGACCCGCGCCGTGGTCAAGGCCGCTATCGAAGGTCGCGACATGCAGCTGGAAGACGTCGTACGCATCGCCGACGAAGCCTCCGAAGTCCTGCAGTTCAACCGCGCGCTGCTGCAGGGTGCCATCGAAAACATTACCCAGGGCATCAGCGTGGTTGACCAGTCATTGCGACTGGTGGCCTGGAATCGCCGTTACCTTGAGCTGTTCAACTACCCCGAAGGCCTGATTGGCGTCGGCCGACCGATCGCCGACATCATCCGCTACAACGCCGAGCGCGGCCTTTGCGGACCGGGCGAGGCAGAGGTTCACGTGGCGCGGCGTCTGCACTGGATGCGCCAGGGCCGCGCTCATACCTCGGAGCGGTTGTTTCCCAATGGCCAGGTGATCGAGCTGATTGGCAACCCGATGCCGGGCGGCGGATTCGTCATGAGTTTCACCGACATCACTGCGTTTCGCGCCGCCGAACACGCCCTCAAAGGCGTCAACGAAAGCCTTGAGCAGCGGGTCGCCGCGCGTACCCATGAGTTGTCCCAGCTCAACCAGGCGCTGACCGAAGCCAAGGGCACCGCTGAAGCCGCCAACGAATCGAAAACGCGCTTTCTGGCAGCGGTAAGTCACGACCTGATGCAGCCTTTGAATGCTGCACGACTGTTCTCCGCTGCGCTGTCACACCAGCAGGAAGGGATTTCCAGCGACGCCCTGCAATTGGTTCGGCACCTGGACAGCTCGTTGCGCTCTGCCGAAGACCTGATCGGCGACCTGCTGGATATCTCCCGAATCGAAAACGGCAAGATCACCCCGGACCGTCAGCCGTTCCCGCTCAGCGCGCTGTTTGACACAATTGGTGCCGAGTTCAAGGCGCTGGCCCAGGAGCAGGGTCTGATCTTTCGTGTGAGGGGCAGTGCACTGCGTGTCGACAGTGATATCAAGCTGTTGCGCCGGGTGTTGCAAAACTTTTTGACCAACGCTTTCCGCTACGCCAAAGGCCCTATTCTGCTGGGCGTCAGGCGCTACGGTGACAGCCTGAGCCTGGAAGTCTGGGACCGTGGACCGGGCATTCCCGAGGACAAGCGCAAGGTGATCTTCGAAGAATTCAAACGCCTCGACAGCCACAAGACTCACGCGGCCAAGGGGCTGGGTCTGGGGCTGGCGATTGCCGATGGCCTGTGTCGCATTCTTGAGCATCCTTTGCAGGTGCGCTCCTGGACTGGCAAAGGCAGCGTGTTCAGCGTCAGGGTGCCACTTGCCGCGCCTCAGGCAGCACTTCCCGCGACACTGCCTGATGTCAGCCGCCCCGCGCTGAACGGTACCCACGTGCTGTGTGTCGATAACGAAGACAGCATCCTGATCGGTATGCACAGCCTGCTGTCACGCTGGGGCTGTCAGGTCTGGACCGCCCGCAATCGTCAGGAGTGCGAAGCGCTGCTGAACAACGGCGTTCTACCGCAGATTGCCCTGGTGGATTACCACCTGGATGAGGGCGAAACCGGTACTGAACTCATGGCCTGGCTGCGCACCCGACTGGGTCAGCCGGTACCGGGCGTGCTCATCAGTGCGGATGGGCGTGCAGAGTTGATCGCTCAGGTACACGCGGCGGGACTCGATTACCTGCCCAAGCCGGTCAAGCCTGCAGCGCTGCGCGCGCTGTTGAGCCGGCATGTAAGTCTGGAAGGATAACGAAATACCGGTTGTTCGCAGAGGCCACGAACAACCGGATCAGAGGGGAATAACCGGAAAGACTGTCGCTTAACCAAACAACCAGTAGCCCAGCAGCGTCAGTACCGCGACTGCCAGCACAGGGCGCAGTACCCGGTAAGCCTTGGGGTTGGCGCGCTTGAACTGCTTGACCTTGCCACTGAAGCCATCGCTGAAACGCTTGCTGAACGCATACGCCTGGTTGATTCCGCCGACACGCTCGTCGTCGAGGTTCTGCGGAGCGGTGGCGCGACCCAGAAACGCGCTGACGCTGCGGTTCATACGGGTCATGAAACGGTTGGTCAGCGGACGCTCGATGTCACAGAACAGGATCACACGGGTCTGATCGGTCTCGTTCTTGACCCAGTGAACGTAGGTCTCATCGAACATGACGTCCTGACCGTCACGCCAGGCGTATTCCTTGCCATCGACGAAGATCCGGCAATCATCGGAGTTGGGTGTCGACAGGCCCAAGTGATAACGCAGCGAACCGGCAAACGGATCGCGGTGCGGATTGAGGTGACTGCCACCCGGCAGCAGCGCGAACATCGCGCCCTTGACGTTGGGAATGCTGTTGACCAGTTCAACGGTTTTCGGGCACAGCGCTTCGGCAGACGGCAGGGCCTTGTCGTACCACTTCAGGTAAAAGCGCTTCCAGCCCTTCTTGAAGAACGAGCCAAAACCGGCGTCGTTGTTTTTCTCCGCTGCACGAATATAGCCCTCGTCGAACAGGTGCATGGCTTCGTCGCGAATGGTTTCCCAGTTGTCCTTGAGGATG
This sequence comes from Pseudomonas congelans, assembly GCF_900103225.1. GTDB lineage: Bacteria > Pseudomonadota > Gammaproteobacteria > Pseudomonadales > Pseudomonadaceae > Aquipseudomonas > Aquipseudomonas congelans. The sequence goes on from NZ_FNJH01000002.1 coordinate 122,345, forward strand.
TCCAGCTCAGGGAATTTGCTGCGGTCCAGATAGGGCTCGGACGGCACGCGGGAAAACAGGTACATCAGTGCGTTGTACGGTGCGAACAATGCCGAATGGTTGACGAACTGCCGCAACAGAGGCAGCCGGGCCCGACCGCGCAAGTGAACGTACAGCGTGCTGCCCAGAAACAGCATCAGGATCGATGCCTTGGCAACAAATGAAAGGGTCATGAAGCTCTCCTTGAAGCGGGCGGATAACGCCAAACGTCACGCGGGCAGTGCTGATGCATGATTCTGAATAATGACCGGAGCGCCGGGCGGCAGCGCTCATCGTCCGGCGAGTCATAAGCTGGCCATCATAAACCCTTGCGTTGCCCGCATGAAGTGCACACTTGCGAAGATGTGTTACTGGGCAAGCTCCTGATCGGTAAACAGATCGCTGAACAGCATGCTCGACAGGTAACGTTCGCCGGAGTCCGGCAGGACCACCACGATCGTCTTGCCCTGCATCTCCGGCTTTTCAGCCAGACGGACGGCGGCCGCCATTGCCGCACCGCACGAAATACCGCAGAGAATGCCCTCCTCTTGCATCAGACGCCGCGCCATGGCCTTGGCCTCTTCATCGGTGACACGCTCTACCCGATCGACAATCGACAGATCGAGGTTTTTCGGGATGAAGCCGGCGCCGATGCCCTGAATCCTGTGCGGGCTGGGGGTAATCGCTTCACCGGCCATCGCCTGGGTGATGATCGGCGAACCGTCCGGCTCGACCGCGACGGACAGGATCGGTTTGCCTTCGGTGTGCTTGATATACCGGGAGATACCGGTGATAGTCCCGCCAGTTCCTACGCCTGCCACCAGGACGTCGATGGCACCGTCGGTGTCTGCCCAGATTTCCGGGCCAGTGGTCTTTTCATGGATGGCCGGGTTGGCCGGGTTCTCGAACTGTGCAGGCATGAAATATTTCTCGGGGTTGCCTGCCAGCAGTTCTTCGGCCTTGGCAATCGCGCCTTTCATCCCCTTGGCCGCTTCGGTCAGCACCAGTTCTGCGCCCAGTGCCTTGAGTACCTTGCGACGTTCTATGCTCATGGAAGCGGGCATGGTGAGCATCAGCTTGTAGCCACGGGCAGCGGCAACGAAGGCCAGGCCTATACCGGTGTTGCCCGAAGTCGGCTCGACGATGGTCATGCCCGGCTTGAGCCTGCCGCTGCTTTCGGCGTCCCAGATCATGCTGGCGCCGATACGGCATTTGACGGAATAGCCGGGATTACGCCCTTCGATCTTGGCCAGAATGGTGACACCGCGCGGCGCGATACGATTGATCTGCACCAACGGCGTATTACCGATGGAATGGGCGTTATCAGCGTAGATACGGCTCATGAGGGTGTCCTTGTGCACATCGGTTAAAGACCCAAAGCCTATGCCGCCAACTCTGGGGCGTCCAGTCTGACCGAACGGATGACGGCGCAAGCAGTCAATCCTTCATTGAAACAGGAGACTCATGTCATGAAACGTCGCTACAGCTGGCCGTTATGGACCCTGGCCGCTCTGGTAGTCCTGCTGATCGCTGTCAATATCGCCCTGCCTTATCTGGTGCGTGACTATCTGAACGACAAACTGGCCGACATGGGGGACTACCGAGGCGAGATCGCCGATGTAGACCTGGCACTGTGGCGAGGGGCGTACCGGATCAAGGGACTGAAGATCGTCAAGACCGATGGCAAGGTGCCGGTGCCCTTCTTCGACGCGCCGATGATCGAACTGGCAGTCAGCTGGCATTCACTCTGGTATGACCATGCTGTGGTCGCGAAAGCCCTGTTCACCGGCCCGCAGATCAACTTCGTGGACGGCGGCAGCAAGCAAGACTCGCAGACCGGTCAGGGCACCGACTGGCGTACCCAGATGGACAAGCTGTTGCCCATGACCCTCAACGAGTTGCGCATCGACAACGGGCGCATCACGTTCAATAACTTCAACTCCAAGCCCAAGGTAAAAATCGAGGCGGATCAGGTCAATGCCAGCATCTACAACCTGACCAATGTGGTCGACGTGGAAGGCAATCGCGATGCCGAGTTCAAGGGCAAGGCGCGTCTGCTGGGCCATGCCGATCTGGAGAGCTCAGCCAGATTCGACCCGTTCAGCAACTTTGAAGACTTCGACTTCAAACTGCGCGCCACCGGCATCCAGCTCAAGAAACTCAACGACTTCTCGTCGGCCTACGGCAAGTTCGATTTCAATGCCGGCGATGGCGACGTGGTGATTGAAGCCCAGGCCGATAAGGGCCAGCTCAAGGGCTACATCAAGCCGCTGCTGCGCAATGTGGACGTATTCAATTGGCAGCAGGATGTCGAAAACAAGGACAAGGGGGTTTTCCGCTCGATCTGGGAAGCGTTGGTCGGCACCAGCGAAACCGTATTGAAAAACCAGCGGGAAAACCAGTTCGCCACACGCGTCGACCTTAGCGGCAGCGTTCATCAGCAGGACATCAGCGGCTTCCAGGCGTTTCTGCAGATCCTGCGCAATGCGTTCGTGCAGGCATTCAATGCGCGCTATGAGAGCAGCAAGGGTTCCTGACGTGCTTGTTTATCCACGGTATATACGCCCCACTTTTCCGCGGCGCATTCCGAATGAACAAGTGGCGGCGGATGCTCTTTTCTCTCAACTGAGTGCGGTATTCAGACGACAGTAAGCAGCGGTATCGGCAAATCAGCCCTACCAAAAGCGGCGTTACAATTCAGACCCGGTCACGACGTGACGCCCCATTCAAGAACTGAATAAGGCGTCTTCGTTCACAGCCCTCGGGCAGCCACGTTATAGTCAGGGCATTGCTTGCCCCTATTACGGCGTGCGTGCCGACCGGTTACGCACGCCCATGCGAAAAGGATGGATCAATGAAGTTCGAAGGTACGCCGGCCTACGTTGCCACTGACGATCTGAAGCTGGCGGTCAACGCGGCCATCACGCTGGAGCGTCCACTGCTGGTCAAGGGCGAGCCCGGCACCGGCAAGACCATGCTCGCCGAGCAACTGGCCGAGTCCTTCGGCGCGAAACTGATCACCTGGCATATCAAGTCCACGACCAAGGCCCATCAGGGCCTGTACGAATACGATGCGGTGAGCCGTCTGCGCGACTCGCAACTGGGCGTCGACAAGGTCCACGACGTACGCAATTACCTGAAAAAGGGCAAGCTCTGGGAAGCCTTCGAGTCCGAGGAGCGTGTGATCCTGCTGATCGACGAAATCGACAAGGCCGATATCGAGTTCCCCAATGACCTTTTGCAGGAACTCGACAAGATGGAGTTCTACGTTTACGAGATCGATGAAACGATCAAGGCCAAGAAGCGACCGATCATCATCATTACCTCTAACAACGAGAAGGAGCTGCCGGACGCCTTTCTGCGTCGCTGCTTCTTCCACTACATCGCCTTTCCGGACCGGGCCACGCTGCAACGCATCGTCGATGTGCATTACCCGGACATCAAGAAAGACCTGGTCAGCGAAGCACTGGACGTATTCTTCGACGTGCGCAAGGTACCGGGGCTGAAGAAGAAGCCCTCCACCTCCGAGCTGGTCGACTGGCTGAAGCTGCTGATGGCCGACAACATCGGTGAAGCCGTGCTGCGCGAACGCGATCCGACCAAGGCCATTCCGCCGCTGGCCGGCGCGCTGGTCAAGAACGAGCAGGACGTGCACCTGCTGGAACGTCTGGCGTTCATGAGCCGTCGCGGTAATCGCTGATCGTGTCTACCCAACCTGCCATGTAAGGGCGACAGCCATGCTGCTCAACCTGTTCAACGAAATGCGCGCGGCCAGGGTGCCGGTGTCCCTGCGTGAACTGCTGGACCTGATCAATGCGCTGAAACAGCGGGTCGTCTTCGCTGACATCGATGAGTTCTACTTTCTGGCGCGCACGATTCTGGTCAAGGACGAGCGCCATTTCGACAAGTTCGACCGCGCCTTCGGTGCGTATTTCAACGGTCTGGAAAACCTCGACGATCATTTGCAGGCGCTGATCCCGGAAGACTGGCTGCGCAAAGAGTTCGAGCGCTCGCTGACGGACGAGGAACGTGCGCAGATCCAGTCGCTGGGCGGCCTCGACAAGCTGATCGAAGAGTTCAAGAAACGCCTGGAAGAACAGAAGGAGCGTCACGCCGGTGGCAACAAATGGATAGGCACCGGTGGCACCAGTCCGTTCGGTTCGGGTGGCTACAACCCGGAAGGCATTCGTGTCGGCGATGCAGGCGAGCGCAAAGGCAAGGCCGTCAAAGTCTGGGACCAGCGCGAGTACAAGAATCTGGATGATCAGGTTGAGCTGGGGACGCGCAATATCAAGGTGGCCCTGCGCCGCCTGCGCAAGTTCGCTCGTCAGGGCGCTGCGGATGAACTGGACATCGACAGCACCATTGATCACACCGCACGCGATGCGGGCCTGCTGAACATTCAAATGCGTCCGGAGCGGCGCAACACCATCAAGTTATTGCTGTTGTTCGACATCGGTGGCTCGATGGATTCGCACATCAAGGTCTGCGAAGAGCTGTTCTCCGCGTGCAAGACCGAGTTCAAGCATATGGAGTATTTCTACTTCCATAACTTCATCTATGAATCGGTGTGGAAGAACAACCAGCGCAGAAGCTCGGAGCGGACCGCCACCCAGGACCTGCTGCATAAGTATGGCGAGGACTACAAAGTGATTTTCATCGGCGACGCCTCGATGGCGCCCTATGAAATCAGCCAGCCCGGCGGCAGTGTCGAACACTGGAATGAAGAGGCAGGCTATGTGTGGATGCAGCGCTTCATGGCTAAATTCAAGAAGATCATCTGGATCAATCCCTACCCGAAAGATGCCTGGGACTACACCACCTCGACGCATATCGTACGTGACTTGATTGAAGGTCAGATGTACCCGCTGACCCTGAGCGGCCTGGAAGAAGGCATGCGCTACCTGGCGAAATGAAATAAGGGTGCGTCCAATAATGTATAAGCCGGTCATCGACCGGCCGCTACAACCCGACCAGCAGCATGATCGTTTTAAAACGCCGAACTACGCTGACAATTCCACACCACCAATCAGACGGAGAAGTGCTGATTGAGTAGATAGTTTTGCAGTTACTCCATCGTTTTGCCTGAGCAGCCGTCGCGACTTCGCGGGTTACTTATGAACGAAACGCTCGGGATCATGCAGCCTTACTTTTTCCCCTACATCGGTTACTTCCAGCTCATTGCGGCGGTTCAGCGCGGGCTTGTCTTTGACATCGTCAAATACAAACGCAAAAGCTGGATGAACCGCAATCGGGTACTGGACAGTAAAGGCGACTGGCAATACATCAGTGTTCCGGTCTGCGTCAGCGAGGGCGCACTGATCAAGGACGCAACCATTATCGACCTTGCCTGCGCCCACCGACGAATCACGAATCAGCTTGAACACTATAGAGGCAAGGCCCCCTACTTCCGGGAAACCTTGCACGTGGTCGAGCAGACATTCGGCACACCTGCCACCCACTTGTGTGAACTCAACACGCGCGCGCTGCAAGTGGTCTGCGAGTATTTAGGCATGAGCTTTAACTGGGAAAGCTGTGCAGCGATGAACCTGGACCTGCCCCCCATTGAACATGCGGGCCAATGGGCGCTGGAAATAAGCACCGTGCTGGAAGCGCGGCAGTACGTCAATGCCACTGGTGGACGCGAAATCTTTACACCCGGCGACTGGCAGGAAAGAGGTATAGAACTGAGGTTTCTTGAGCCCTCTTCATTCAGTTATTCCACGGGACCCATGAATTTTGTCGAAAACCTTTCGATCATTGACGTGCTGATGTGGAACGCACCTGAAACAGTACTCGCCTATCTACACAATGAAACGCGGGCAGTCATATGAACTGCCTCGCTATGTTTTGCTGCGCGCTACCCGCGGTCAACGCCAATCCCGTTCGAGTTGCGGCTTGCGTCGTCCGCCGTTGAAAACCCAGCCGATTAGCAGCACGACACTTTCGATCACCAGCGCCAGCAGCAAGGCGCTGATGATGCCCCAGGCGATGACTTCGGGGGCCAGCAGGACTTGCCACGTGTAACCGTTGAAGGTTTCGCGACGGATATCCGGGTCGGAAGAGGTGGCGACGAACAAGGCTTTTGAATACCACGGCCCCTGAAGCCCGAGCCACTGACGCTCAAGGATGTGCGTGCGGTTCATCAGGGTGTCGATGGTATCCGCATCACTGCGAAAAACCGGGTCTTCACTGCTGCGATAGTGCTGGATCAGCGCCTGGATATCGCCCTTGAAGAACTGCTGCGCAGTGGCGGTATAGCCCTTCACGGCTTGCTGCGCCTCGATCAGATGCGCTTCGACACGCTTGCTGTAGTCACTGATGAAACCGGGAATCTGAACCCCGAACAGCAGGCCCACGGTGAACAGCACCAATCGCAGATAACTTCGCAGCATCAATATCCCTCTTCTTTTTTATCCAGTAAGCCAATGTGCTGATGTATCAGGGCCTGGCCGTCTCGGTGACCGTGTCGACCGAACCTTGCGCCACGCATTCGCCCTTGCGCCAAAGGCTCCACTGGCCCGGTTCATAGCGGTTCCAGTTTTCGTTCTCGGTCAAGGGTTCGGTCGCGATGACCGTGACCACATCGTGCGGCGTCGTTTCAGCCTGAAAATCGACAATCACGTCGACATCTTTCAATCGCGCCGGACCGAACGGCGCACGGCGGGTGATCTGAACCAGTTTGGTACTGCAAAAGCAAAACAGCCAGTCACCGTCGCTCAACAGGCAGTTGAACACGCCTTTACTGCGATATTCGGCACACGCCTGGATCAGCGCAGGCAGTAACTCCTCGACCTCGACTGGCTCGGGAAAGGCTGCGCGAACACGATTGAGCAGGTCGCAGAAGGCTGCTTCGCTATCGGTATCGCCCACTGGCCGATAAAAGGTAACGCCCGGGGTGAAATCCGCCAGCTGGCCATTATGGGCAAAACACCAGTTGCGGCCCCAGAGTTCACGCACGAAAGGATGGGTATTGGACAGGCAGACCTTGCCGACGTTGGCCTGACGAATATGGCCAATCACGACTTCACTCTTGATGGGATAACGCTGCACCAGTTGTGCGACTTCCGATTCGCTGCTGGCTGCCGGGTCCTGAAACAGGCGCAGACCACGGCCCTCGTAGAAGGCAATGCCCCAGCCATCGCGATGCGGACCGGTGCGGCCGCCCCGCTGCATCAGCCCGGTAAAGCTGAAGACTATGTCGGTCGGGACATTGGCGCTCATGCCCAGTAGTTCACACATGCTCAGGTTCTCGCTTCAAGACGTTTTGCAGCAGGTCATGCGCCGCAGGTCACGGCGCTTGCCAACGAAGCGGGAGCTACAACCGCGGCTCGACTCGCGCAGCCCTGGTCGGCGGAAGAGGCGCAGCATTCCTGCGAGCGTAGTGATCGTCTTCGGCAAAGGGCTCGTCAGCAGGGTCTGTTTCGACAGGCTGGGCCGCAGGCTTGGGCTGGCGAGCCTTGCGGCTGCGTTCGATCGGCCAGCGGATCAGCACGAACAACAGGTATGCCGTGAAGGCGAACATGCCATACATGGCCAGGTCCGACACGGCGGTCCAGACATTGCTGCCGACCTTGAACATCAGGTCGAGGGCGGTGATCGCCACGGCTGGCGCCATCGCATCCTTGGCAGGGTCGACCATGGTCGGCGTAAACAGCAGCACCGCGACCGCCACCAGCAACGGCTCCTTGAGATACCGCCACATCCAGCGGGTCATCAGAAACCATACCAGCAGGCAACCCAACGCGGCGAAGGCGTAGACGCTCCAGGCGATCAGATAGTCGTTTTCGGTCATGACGTCCGTGGTAAGCCAGGTAAAGAGGCGCTTATGATAACGGCTTTTGCCTGACGCGGCTTGCCTCGCTTCAGTATTCGGTTCAGCGTGTACCGATATTTTCCTGATTGATGCCTTAACAGAGAGCCCAGCATGTCCTTCTCGAATGCAACCTCCAGCGCCCCGATCGCTCGCAAGGCCGACGGTTCCGACCCCTATGCCTGGCTGCAGAACCGCGACACCGAAGAAGTGCTCGACTACCTCAAGGCCGAAAACGCCTGGCAGGAGCAGCAACTGGCAGAGCAGACCGGGTTGCGCGAAAGCCTGTTCGAGGAAATCAAGGGCCGCATCCTCGAAACCGACCTGTCCCTGCCCTCGCCCTGGGGCCCGTACCTTTATTACACCCGCACCACACAGGGCGACGAATACGCCCGGCACTACCGCTGCCCGCGCCCGGCCGACGACAGCAATACGGTGGATGAAAGCGCCGAGGAATTGTTGCTCGACCCCAACGAGATGGCCGATGGCGGCTTTTTCTCGCTGGGCGCATTCAGCATCAGCCCCGACCACCAGCGTCTGGCCTACAGCCTGGACACCAGTGGCGACGAGGTGTACGCGCTTTACGTCAAGGAGCTGAGCACCGGCCAGATCAGCAGCCTGCCCTTCGAAAACTGCGACGGTAGCATGACCTGGGCCAACGACAGCCAGACCCTGTTTTTCGGCGAGCTGGACGAAACCCATCGCCCGGGCAAGCTGCATCGCCATACTCTGGGCACGGCATCGGCCGAGCAGGTATTCGACGAGCCGGATGGCCGATTCTTCCTGCATTGCTTCCGCAGCAGCTCAGAGCGCCAACTGATCATTCTGCTCAACAGCAAAACCACCAGCGAAGCCTGGGTGCTGGACGCCGATCATCCGCAACAGGCCTTCACCTGCCTCGCGCCGCGCAGCGAAGGTCACGAATACTATCCAGACCACGGGCTGCTCGACGGCGTCTGGACCTGGTTCATCCGCAGCAATCAGAGCGGCATCAACTTCGCGCTGTATCGCGCTGCGCAACAAGCCAGTGGCGTACCGGTGCGGGATGACTGGCAGACGCTGGTCGCGCACGACGACAAGATCATGCTTGAAGGCGTCAGCCTCAATGCCAAGGGCATCAGCCTGAGCCTGCGCGAGGGCGGCCTGCCGATCATCGAGGTACGTCCGCAAGCGCTGCCGACTTATCGCGTACAGCTGCCTGACGCCGCCTACAGCCTGTATGTGCAGGACACGCTGGAATTCGACAGTGACAAAATCCGCCTGCGCTACCAGTCGCTGAACCGTCCGGCCCAGGTCCGCCAACTGACCCTGGCCAGCGGCGAGCAAGTGGTGCTCAAGGAAACCCCGGTGCTGGGCACCTTCGACGCCGATGCGTACGTCAGCCAGCGCTTGTGGGCCACGGCCGGCGATGGCACCCAGGTGCCGATCAGTCTGGTGGTCAAGCGCGAACTGGCCGGACAGGCCACCCCGCTGTATCTGTACGGCTACGGCGCCTATGGCGAGAGCCTCGACCCGTGGTTTTCCCACGCCCGACTGAGCCTGCTCGACCGTGGCGTAGCGTTCGCCATTGCCCATGTGCGCGGCGGCGGCGAGCTGGGCGAGGCCTGGTATCGCAACGGCAAGCAGGAGCACAAACAGAACACCTTCGGCGACTTCATTGCCTGCGCCGAACACCTTGTCGCCCAGGGTCTGACCAGCGCCGAGCAACTGGTGATCAGCGGCGGCAGTGCCGGTGGCCTGCTGATCGGTGCGGTGCTCAACCAGCGGCCCGAGCTGTTCAAGGCGGCGATTGCAGAAGTGCCGTTCGTCGACGTGCTGAACACCATGCTCGACCCGGACCTGCCGCTGACCGTCACCGAATACGACGAATGGGGCAACCCGCAGGAGCCGGAGGTCTACGAGCGCATCAAGGCCTACGCGCCCTATGAAAATGTCACGGCCCAGGCCTACCCGGCCATGCTGGTCATCGCCGGCTACAACGACAGCCGCGTGCAGTATTGGGAAGCCGCCAAATGGGTCGCGAAATTGCGCGCCACCAAGACCGACGACAACCCGCTGCTGCTCAAGACCGAACTCGGTGCCGGACACGGTGGCATGAGCGGTCGCTATCAGGGCTTGCGTGACGTGGCGCTGGAGTACGCGTTTATCTTCAAGGTATTGCAGATCGCCGAATGAACTTGGTGTGAAACACCTGTCTTACTAGGATCGGGGGCAGCGGAGTTGCCCCTTTGTCAGGATTACCAGACCTCACATGTCAGAACCACTGTCCAACCTGAACAACGCCATACGCGACATGCTGCTCGATTGCGGCCTGTTCGACACGCTGCTGCCCGGCGACTTCTTTACCGTAGCCGGCTATTTCAGCATTACCGATATCGATAAAGGCGAGACCATCTTCGCCGAGGGCGATGCCGGAACCTTCATGTGCATCATCCATCAAGGCACCGTGTCTGTGCAGAAGCTTGCCGCAGACGGTCAACAGGTGGAAATCGCCGTTCTGCGGCGCGGACGCGCCTTCGGGGAAATGGCAGTGCTGGACGGCGAGCGCCGCTCGGCCAGTTGTATCGCAGCCACCAGTTGCCAGCTATTGAACCTGGGCCGTGATTCGCTGGACAAGATGCTCGAGGACGCGCCGAAAATCGCCGCCAAGATCATTCGCGCCCTGGCCATCTCGTTGTCCAAGCGCCTGCGCATGGTCGATGGTCAATTACTCTCCCAGCAGGTGTGAGTTTGCCCATCTGGCGCTAAACTTGCCGACATTCCGCTTTCAATGCGCACACGCACAGGTGACACCATGAGCACGGCCAATCCTCCTTCCCATACTGCCAAGCTGGACCGCATCCTGGCCGACGCCCAGCGCGATCGCGAAATGGGCTACCGCGACAAGGCGCTGCGCATGTACCCGCACGTTTGCGGCCGTTGCGCTCGCGAGTTCGCAGGCAAACGCCTCAGCGAACTGACCGTACACCACCGCGACCACAACCATGACAACAACCCGCAGGACGGCTCCAACTGGGAGCTGCTGTGCCTGTATTGCCACGATAACGAGCACTCGCGCTACACCGATCAGCAGTACTTCGCCGATGGCTCCCTGGGCAGTCCGAAAACCGCCAAGGCGACCCACAACCCGTTCGCTGCACTGGCCGGGCTGATGAAAAAGGACGAGTGACCCCGGTACTTCCGAGCAGTCACGCTCCCCCGCCCTACCCGCACTTCCCCTAGCCTGCGGCCACCCGACCGACCGGATATTTCGCCATGCCCTCCCGAACCTCAAGACGAACCTTTGTGAAAGGGCTTGCCGCCACTGGCCTGCTCGGCGGCCTCGGGCTGTGGCGCAGCCCGGCGTGGGCGGTGGCCAATCCGGGTCAGCCCGACGGGTTGTCCGGCACCGAGTTCGATCTGTATATCGGCGAAACCCAGGTCAATATCACCGGCAATGCCAGGACCGCGCAGACCATCAACGGCGGCATTCCCGGCCCGCTGCTCAGATGGCGCGAAGGCGACACCGTGACCCTGAGGGTCAAAAACCGGCTCGACGAAGCCACGTCCATCCACTGGCACGGCATCATCCTGCCGGCCAACATGGACGGCGTACCAGGACTGAGCTTTGACGGCATCGCGCCGGATGGCATGTATGTCTACCGCTTCAAGGTCAGGCAGCATGGCACCTACTGGTATCACAGCCACTCCGGCTTCCAGGAACAGTCGGGGGTCTACGGGCCGCTGGTGATCGATGCGAAAGAGCCAGAGCCGTTCGAGTACGACCGCGAGCACGTGATCATGCTCAGCGACTGGACCGACGAAGAGCCGGTGCAACTGATGAAAACGCTCAAGAAACAGTCCGATTACTACAACAATAACCAGCGCACCGTCGGTGACTTCATCAACGACGTCGGTGAAAAAGGCTGGAGCGAGACCACCCGTGATCGCCGGATGTGGGCGAAGATGAGGATGGACCCGACCGACCTGGCGGATGTCAGCGGTGCGACCTACACCTACCTGATGAACGGTCAGGCGCCGAACATGAACTGGACCGGGCTGTTCAAGCCTGGCGAGCGGATTCGACTGCGGCTGATCAACGGCTCGGCAATGACGTACTTCGACGTGCGTATCCCGGGCCTGAAGATGACCGTCGTGGCCAGCGACGGCCTGCACGTCAAGCCGGTGACCGTCGATGAGTTGCGCATCGCAGTGGCGGAAACCTTCGACGTGATCGTCGAACCGGCGGAAGGTGCCTATACCCTGTTCGCCCAGTCGATGGACCGCACCGGTTATGCCCGCGGCACGCTGGCCAGCAGGCCTGGCCTGCAGGCTGTCGTGCCGCCTCTCGATCCACGCCCGCTGTTGAGCATGGATGATATGGGCATGGCGGGCATGGACCACAGCAAGATGGGCCACGACGCAATGCCGGGGATGGACCACGCGCAGATTCCGGCCAGGAAAACGCCGACCCTGCAATCGCACCCGGAGAGCGAAAACAACAACCCGCTGGTCGACATGCAAGCCATGAGCACCTCGCCCAGGCTCGACGATCCGGGCATCGGCCTCAGAAATAACGGTCGCAGAGTCCTGACCTACGCTGACCTGCACAGCACCTTCGAAGACCCGGATGGTCGTGAGCCGAGCCGCACGATCGAGCTGCACCTGACCGGGCACATGGAAAAATTCGCCTGGTCGTTCGACGGTGTGAAGTTCTCGGACGCCAAACCGCTGATCCTCAAATACGGCGAGCGGGTGCGTGTCGTGCTGGTCAACGACACGATGATGACCCACCCCATCCATCTGCATGGCATGTGGAGCGACCTCGAAGATGAAAACGGCCAGTTCATGGTGCGCAAACACACCATCGACATGCCACCGGGATCACGCCGCAGCTATCGCGTGACCGCCGATGCGCTGGGCCGCTGGGCTTATCACTGTCACATGCTGTACCACATGGAAATGGGCATGTTCCGCGAAGTGCGGGTGGAAGAATGAGGACCTTGATGTTGAGCAGAACGCTGAATTCGCCCCGCCTGCCGATGCTGCTGCTAGCCGCCGGGCTGACCGCCACGCCGTGGACCTCGACCATGGCCGCCGGAATGGAAGGCATGGACCACGGCAGCCACGAGATGCACATGGACGCCAGCGACGGCGAGGACGCGCCCTCGCCGCAGCCTGCGCCCGCCCGGAGCCGAACTCCGATCCCGCCGATCACCGATGCGGACCGGGCTGCGGTGTACACCAGCCACGCGGGCCATCAGGTCCACGACAGCGCCATCAACAGTTACTTTCTGGCCGACAAGCTGGAATGGCAGGACGCCAACGACGGCAGCGCGCTGGCCTGGGACCTGTCCGGCTGGATTGGCGGAGATATCGACCGCCTTTTGCTGCGTTCCGAAGGTGAGCGAACCAACGGCAAGACCGAAGAAGCGGAAATCCAGGCGTTGTGGGGGCATTCGATAAGCCCCTGGTGGGACGTTGTCGCCGGAGCACGTCAGGATTTCAAACCGGGCGCACCGCAAACCTGGGCGGCCTTCGGCCTGCAGGGGCAAGCCATTTCGGATCTGGACATCGAGGCCACAGCGTTCATCGGTGAAGCCGGACAGACCGCCGCTCGCCTGGAGGCCGACTACGACCTCCAGTTAACCAACAATCTGGTGCTGCAGCCCACCGCAGAGCTGAACTTCTACGGCAAGAACGACCCGCAGCGCGGCGACGGCTCGGGCCTGTCGACCAGTGAGTTCGGCCTCAGGCTGCGCTACGAGATCACCCCGCAGTTCGCCCCTTATGTCGGGGTGAGCTGGGACCGCTCGTACGGCAAGACGGCCGATTACGCGCGCGAGGACGACGAAGACACTCAGGACGCGCGACTGGTGGTCGGCGTGCGCATGTGGTTCTGAACACAGTCAATGGCATTGCTCCGAGGCTGCCGTATAATCCCGGTTTTCTTCAGAGCACCCTCCCCGTGGCCAACAAACGGTACGCCTGCATCGGTCTTTACAACCCCAAGTCCCCGGAAAACGTCGGCTCCGTCATGCGCGCGGCCGGCTGTTACGGCGTGGCGTCGGTGTTCTATACCGGTAAACGCTATGAGCGCGCGCGGGACTTCATCACCGACACCAAGAAAATCCATCAGGACATCCCGCTGATCGGCATCGAAGACCTCAAAAGCATTCTGCCGCTGGGTTGCATTCCGGTGGCCGTCGAACTGGTCGAGGGCGCCCGCGCATTGCCCGAATACACCCACCCTGATCGCGCACTGTATATCTTCGGCCCGGAAGATGGCTCGCTGGATCAGGAGATTCGCGACTGGTGTGAAGACGTGGTCTATATCCCGACCGAGGGCTGCATGAATCTGGCGGCGACCGTCAACGTCGTCCTCTATGACCGCATGGCCAAAGGTATCAATACCCGTTCGGGCCCGCAGTTCGGTCGCGAGAAAATTGATCCGGCCAGCGACCGCTGACGGAAAAGCATTGAACCTGTGTCGCGCACGGGCAGTCAGTTTCTCTGAATCGAGCAACTGCTTCCAATTTGCCAACTCCGACCTACTACCTCATGGATAGCCATCATGCGCGACACCCCGATCATCGAACGCATCGACACACCTGAACTGCTTCAACGCAACCCCGAGCAGAATGTACAGGGCTGGGAGCGCATCGGCTCACTGGCTGGCGGCGTACTGCTGATGGGTAAAGGCGTCCGTCGTGGCGGCTTCCTGGGCCTGATCCAACTGGCCATCGGCGGCGCGGCACTGGCGCGCGGCATCAGTGGTCACTGCTCGGCCAAAAGCCTGATGGAAAAAGGCCGCAGTGATCTGCAAAGCGCACGTTCGACCATCGAACGTGCCGGTGCGGAACTGAACAACCTCAAGGACGACGCTGAAAATGCCGTGAAGACGGCTGCTGCCAAAGGCGTGGAAGCGCTGACCGAGCCAAAGCCGGTCATTTAAGCGTTCAACCTGCGCGAAAAATCAGGTAATCCTCCCAGTCGTCTTCGGCCACATTGTTCTCGCTGAGCATGCGGCCTGACTGGGAGATACGTTCCTGATGCACGGCCGTGCGATCACCACACACCAGATGGTGCCAGAGCGGCAAATCCTTGCCCTCACTGACCAGACGATAGCCGCAGGTCGGTGGCAGCCATTTGAATTCATCTGCCTGACCAGGCGTTAGCTGAATGCAATCGGGCACCGAGGCACGCCGGTTTGCGTAGTCGGAGCACTGGCAGGTTTTCAGATCCAGCAGCTTGCAGGCAATTCGCGTGTAATAAACCGCGTTGTCTTCCTCATCCTCAAGCTTCTGCAGGCAGCACAGGCCGCAGCCATCGCACAACGACTCCCACTCCTGGGTATCGAGCTGGTCAAGGGTCTTGCGAATCCAGAAGGGTTCAACTTTAGCGGCCATGGTTCGGACAACGGTATCGATAATGAAAAGGCCGCCAGTCTAGAGGTACACGGGGTGCGGGCCAAGCACTTGCGACTGCCGGTAGCCGGGACTTGTCAGCGACAGGGCAAAACAGTAGCGTTAACGGGTTTTCAGTGCGTTCAAGCGATGCCTGCCGACCACGGCCCATCAAGCCACGCTCGTTTTCAACCTTCGCTATCAAGGACTTTCATGAGCACAAACCCTCGCATCGCCGATCACCCGATCGATCCGCAATTCACCGAACGCTGGTCGCCACGTGCCTTCAGCGGCGAAAGCATCGACCAGGAAACCCTGCTGAGCTTTTTCGAAGCCGCACGCTGGGCACCCTCGGCGTATAACTCACAGCCCTGGCGCTTTCTCTATGCACGTCGCGATACGCCGAACTGGGAGCGTTATCTGGGCTTGCTGAACGAGTTCAACCGCAGCTGGGCGCAACATGCAGCGGCCCTGGTGATCGTCATTTCCAAGACCACCTTCGTCGCCCCCGGCGCAAGCGAAGAGAGCCCGGCCCTGTGGCACACCTTCGACACCGGCTCGGCATGGGGTTACCTGGCACTGCAGGCCAGCCTGAGCGGCTGGCACACCCACGGCATGGCCGGTTTCGATCAGGATCTGACCCGCAAGGAACTGAATATTCCGGAGGGCTACGCAGTGCATGCGGCCATCGCGATTGGCAAGCTGGGTGACAAGTCGACCTTGCCGGACTACCTGCAAGGCCGCGAAGTGCCAAGCCCGCGCAAGCCGCTGGCAGAACTGGCCGCCGAAGGTGATTTTTCGCTGTAACCGACCTTTTGCTGTAACCGAAGCCGGCGCGCCGACGCCTGAAACGTCGGCCCGCTGGCAAGGGCGTCAGTAACCTCGCGAAAAATCGACCTCGCCGCGCAGCGCTTCTCCCGCCTGAAAAGCGTTCAGGTTATGCACGAAAAGCTCGGTCATGGCCACTGGCGAGGTAGGCGCCGAGCTGTGACCGGTCAACAGCAGACCGTAGGCAGTCCAGAACGGATGGCGCTGCGGCAAAGGCTCCTGGCGGCAGACGTCAATCACCGCGCCAGCCAGATGCCCCTCCTTCAACGCCTCGACCAGATCCGCATCGACAACCGCTACCCCGCGTCCGACGTTGATGAACAGCGCCGTGGGCTTGAAGCTGGCGAACAGCTTCGCGTCGTACAGGTCGTGTGTCTCGGGCGTGTTGGGCAGCAGGTTGATGACGTAATCCATCTCGCCGAGCAGACGCGTCATGTCTGACAACGCCGCTACCTCGATGAACGGCTCCTGAGTGCGTGCACTGGAAGCCACACCGTAAACCTGTACACCGAACGGCAGCAGGAACTCGGCAACCCGCTGACCGATATCACCGGCACCGACGATCAATGCCTTGCGGCCCGCCAGGCTCTGCCCGGTGCGGTTGTCCCACTTGCGTTCGACCTGGCTCATCAGGCGCGCCAGCACCTCACGCTCATGGCCGAGCATGTAGGTCAAAACGAATTCGGCCATGACCTGACCGAAGATCCCGACCGCACGGGTCAGGCGATAGTCCCGCGACAGGCTGTCGGCCAGCAGCGGTGTGATGCCCGCCCAAGTGGATTGCAGCCATTGCGGCTTGTGCCCCTGCCGCAAAAGGTTGGCCATCAGGTCCGGCTGTCCCAGCCAGACCGGGCAGTCGCTGGCCATGCGCGACAACTCGGCAGAATCGCCAGTGCTGAAAACTTCCAGATCAGGCGCAGCCTTGCGCAACAATTGGGTGTAAACGTGGTAATCGTGCTCGGCAATCAGAACGCGCATGTTTCAAAAACCTTAAAAACAGGACAGGCAACCCACGTCGATGCGGGCCGCTTTACAACGTGAGCAACGATTACATGGGATCGTTGCGGCGCAGCAGCTCTTCGGGCAGGTGCTCGATGTAATCGTCTTCAGCCGGCGGCATCTGCAAGTGATAGCCCTGGCTGTCGAGGTTCTCCAGCACCACGTTGATGTCTTCGCGCGACAGCGCCCGCTCGGGGCTAAGCACCAGATCGAACGCATGAATCGGCTTGCCGAAGGCCACCATCAGCTCTGGCGGCACACGTTTGAGGACGTCGCTTTTCAGGACGTAAAGGTACATCTCGTTTCTTTTCGGGCTGCGATAAATCGAGCAGATGCGCTTCAAGACGGTTCTCCGGGTGTAGCCAGGCTGTCCAGCAGCGCCTGACCCATCAACTCGCGACGCCAGCCACGCAGCGAGTCGGGTAATTGGTAAGGACCGTCGGGGTAGCCGCTCTTGAGCAGGGCTTCGAGGGTCTTCTTGCGCAGCATCAGCTCCGGGGCCATGTCCAGTTGCTCGGCGTACTGTTGACCGATTGCACGCAGACGCTTGATCGACCCGGCCGCATCGATGGGCAAAGGCTCGGGCAACGCAGGTGGCCATTCTTCCGGGGGCAGCACGCTCGCAGTCTTGATCAGTTCGAGCAGAAACTCGCCGTCATGGCGGACCGTACGCGGGTGCATGTCTTCGATCCGCGCCAGTGCGCCGAGGTTGTCCGGCTGGGTTTTGGCCAATGGCCAGAGCGAGTGTTCACGCACGATACGGTTGCGCGGCAGGTTGCGCGCGCGCGCCTCGCGCTCACGCCAGGCACACAACTCACGCAGCACCGCCAGTTGGGCACGGGACAGCTTCCAGGCCAGCTTGGCGTCGCGATACACCTCGTACGGGTCCACTTCACGACGCAGGTTGGCGACCAGCTCGGCGCCGTCATCCAGCAGCCAGGCGTATTTGTCGTCGGACAAGCGCGGGCGCAGGATGATGAACAACTCGGCCAGGTGCACCGCATCTTCGGCAGCGTAGCTGATCTGCGTTTCCGACAGCGGACGTTGCAGCCAGTCGGAACGGGTTTCGCCCTTGGGCAGGTCGATGTCGAGGACCTCCTGCACCAGACGCGAGTAACCCATGGAGAAACCGAGGTTCAGGTAGGCCGCTGCCAACTGGGTATCGAACAGCGGAACCGGCAGGCTGCCGGTCAGGCGCAGCAACACCTCGAGGTCTTCGCTGCAAGCGTGCACCACTTTGATGACGTCGGGGTTTTCGAGCAAGGCAGACAGCGGCCGCCAGTCGTTGATCACCAACGGATCAATCAGCCAGGCGCTCTGCCCGTCGCCGATCTGCAGCAGCGCAGCGATCGGATAAAAAGTGTCGACCCGCATGAACTCGGTGTCGAGCGCCACGAAAGGCAGTGACTGCCATTGTGCGCAATGCCGGGCGAGGCTGTCGTCGTCGCGAATCCAGTGAATATCGATGGCCACACGGCTCTCCCTTCAACAATGGCGCGCAGTATATATCGTCATGGGAGATTATCGCGCGTCTGTCGTCCGGGTCTGGCGCATCTTCATGCAAATGACGGACAGGAGGCGCCATTGCCCGGCAGACGCGCTGCCGATGATCATCCCCATCGCGGGAGAGGACGATCAAAACCCGACACGCCGCGCGGTGGCTACTTGTCGGTGGCCGCCAACTCGCTGCGGCATCCGGCAAACATATCGAGACCGGGGTCATAGACCTTGGTATCGACTTTCAGCAGCCCGAGCATGGAATGGAAAAGATTATCCTGGCTCAACGGTGCATTACGCTGTTTGGCCAGGCACTCCGGCGTGACGGCAAAGGACTTCTGATAAGTATCGGACAACCAGACCATCATCGGCACATGCTTTTGCTGATCAGGCGCCAGCACATAAGGGGTGCCGTGCAGAAACAGGTTGTACTCGCCCAGCGACTCGCCATGGTCAGACAGGTACACCATGGCGGTATCGACCTTGTTTTGATTGGCGCGTAAAAGATCAATCAGCGTGGACAGCACATGGTCGGTGTACAACAACGTATTGTCGTACGCATTGACGATGCTGTCCCGGCTGCAATTGTTCAGCGCATTGCTTTCACACACCGGGGTAAACTTTTCAAACTCCTTTGGGTAACGCTTGAAGTATTCAGGCCCGTGGCTGCCCATCTGGTGCAGAACAAGCACCGTGTCCTTGTCGAGGCTGTCGATAAAGGTCTGCAGGTTTTGCAAGAGTATCTCGTCCCGGCATTCATGGTTGTTGCACAACAGCGGGTCCTTGAGATTACTCACGTCCTGAAAGGTCACTCGATCACAGGTGCCTTTGCAGCCTGCCTGATTGTCACGCCATATCACGTCTATGCCCGCGCGCTTCAGTACATCCAGCAAGCCTTCCTGATTACGCGCCTGGGTAGCGTTGTAATTCTTGCGACCCATGTTGGAAAACATGCAGGGCACCGACACGGCGGTTTCGGTGCCGCAGGAATACACGTCGGTAAACGCTACCAGCCCGCTTTCCCTGTTCAGGTTGGGCGTGGTGTTGCGACCATAGCCAAGGATCCCGAAGTTCTCGGCTCTGGCACTTTCGCCGACCACCAGCACGGTCAAGGATTTGCGGGCATGCCTGGCCCAGTCCGCAGAGCGTTTGGCATCCTCGCCGATCTTGACGAACGGACGTCTTGCGGAGATCACCTGCTCGCTCAGGTAGCCCAGCGACGCACCGATGTAGTTGCTTGGCACCACCATCAGGCGCAATTCATGGTGATTGCGAAACAATGACGACAAGCCCTGGTAATTGGCCAGTGCAACGCCGCCTATTGCCACGCAGCACACCACCGTCACCAGCAGTTTGCTGAACAGTTCAAGGTGCCAGCGACGGTAGCTGATCGGCAGTTTCCAGAGTATCAGCGAAGGCAATACGCCTAACAACAGGATATACAACGCCAGTTTTAAAGACAGCAGGCCCTGCACTTCCGTAACGTTGGTTTCGGCGAAGTTTCGAAACATCCCGGCGTCGATCATGACCCCGTATTCGCTCATGAAATAAACCACCCCCGCGCTGATCATAAACAGACTGATCAACACCGGCTTAAACACACGACGGAACGCCAACAGCGTCAACACGATATTGAACACGCAGAAAATCATCACACCAAACGCGAAGCGCATGGCCAAACCTTTGCTATCGGCGCTGGTAATCGAGAAAAGATGCTGCCAGAGATTGAGATTGAAACCCAGTAACAGAAACGCACTGGCAAGTAGGGTTACAACCTCTGGACGAACAGTTCTGGGTGTCGGCATCGTGGTCTGCTTATCGAATTAATATGCATCGGGCATTCAGGAGCCAGTGAACTCCCGGATGGCGCGCACTGTAGGCAGCGCATCATCAATTTTATGTGAAAAAGGTGAGAGGATTGGGTTGAATGAAGCTTATTTCACTGTGAAGAAATTCGTTGCAGCATTACTGCATGTTCAGAGCAGCGTGTCTCCGCAAGCAGGCTTGCGGAGACCTCATCCTTTCAAATGCGCCTGATCAGACCGAGCGACGGCGGTAAGCCCGGTAGCCCGGCAACCAGAAATTACGCTCGATGGCCTCAAGCAGCGCCTCTTCGGTGGTTTCCAGTGCCAGCCCTTCGGCCTGCGCCTCCTTCGCTACAGCCAGCGCGATCTTGCGGCTGACCTGCTGGATTTCCTTGAGCGGCGGCAATACCGCATCGCCCTTCCCTGTCACCATCGGCGAGCACTCGGCCAGCGCATTGGACGCGGCCATGAGCATCCGGTCGGTGATGCGCGATGCCTTGCAGGCCACCACGCCGAGGCCGATGCCCGGAAAGATGTAGGAGTTGTTGCACTGCGCGATGTGCACCGTGCGACCGTTGATCTCCACTGGCGCAAACGGACTGCCGGTAGCCACCAACGCATTTCCATCCGTCCAGCGCAGGATTTCTTCCGGCGTGGCTTCCACTTTGGAGGTCGGATTGGACAGCGGCATTACCAGAGGTTTGGGGCAATGCTTGTGCAGTTCGCGAATCACCTGTTCAGTGAACAGACCGCGCTGTCCGGACACGCCGATCAGTACTGTGGCCCCTGCGTGGGTGACCACGTCGAGCAACTGCGGGAAGGCGTCTGTACCGGCAGTCCAGCCGGACACGTCGGCAGTCTTTTGCGCCAGTCGTTTCTGGAAGTCGAGCAGGTTGTCCATGCCCTCGGTCAACAGGCCGAAACGATCAACCATGAAGATGCGCTTGCGCGCTTCGCTTTCGCTCAGGCCTTCGATGCGCATCGCTGCGATGATGTGCTCGGCAATGCCGCAGCCTGCCGAACCGGCACCGACAAACACCACCTTCTGCTGGCCAAGGGTTTCATTCTTGGCTTTGCAGGCCGCCAGCAATGTACCCACAGCCACCGACGCGGTGCCCTGGATGTCATCGTTGAAGCAGCACAGTTCATCCCGATACTTTTCCAGCAGCGGCATGGCGTTGGACTGGGCGAAATCTTCGAACTGCAACAGCACGTCCGGCCAGCGACGCTGCACCGCGTCGATGAACAGCGCGATGAAGTCTTCGTATTCCTTGCCCGATACCCGCTCGTGACGCCAGCCCATGTACATCGGGTCATCCAGCAACTCACGATTGTTGGTGCCAACATCCAGCACGATCGGCAGCGTGTACGCCGGGCTGATCCCGCCACAAGCGGTGTACAACGACAATTTGCCGATCGGAATGCCCATGCCGCCGATGCCCTGATCGCCCAGCCCGAGAATTCGTTCGCTGTCGGTCACGACAATGATCTTGATCCGGTCCTTGGTCGCGCTGCGCAAAATGTCATCGATGCGGTCACGCTCAGGGTAGGAAATGAACAGGCCGCGATGCGTGCGGTAGATCTTGGAGAATTCCTGACAGGCCTGCCCCACCGTCGGCGTGTAGATGATCGGCAGCATCTCGTCCAGATGGGAATCGAGCAGACGGAAAAACAGGGTTTCGTTGTTGTCCTGGATCGAGCGCAGGTAGATATGCTTGTCCAGGTCGCTGGCACATTGTTTGTACTGGCTGTAAACCCGGGTGACTTGCTCTTCGATCGTCTCTACGTTCTGTGGCAGGAGCCCGATCAGATTGAATTCGACCCGCTCTTGCGGGGTGAAGGCACTGCCTTTGTTCAGCAGGGGCATTTCCAGCAGTGAGGGTCCTGCGTAGGAAATGTACAAAGGTCGCGAAGTTTTGGTCATTTTCTCTAATCGCCTTTTTCGTCTACTCATTAATTCTTTACGTCGACCGGGGCGGGCAGCCTGGCTCAGTTCTTGTTGTTTTTTCTTGTCGCCAGTTCTCTATCAGGCCATGCCGAAAACCATTCGGCGGATAAGGTCAGGGCGAACATATTACTCGCCTGACAGCGGCTTGCGACATTTTGTCGCGCAAAGAGTGGCTAAGTGACGCTATTGCAGGCGCAGCATTCCATGACCAGCGAGTGCATTCAGCATGCCGGAAGCCATCATGGGGCGGGTTTGAAAAAGCCTCGACGAATGTCGAGGCTTCATGGGGTCAGGCTGCGCCAGGCTTTTCGGCGATAAGCCCGATGGTGAAGCCATCGACTGCCGAGATCCGGCCTCGCCACAGCACGCCGGCATCGCAAATCGGGTTGCCGTCAGTGGAATAGGTGCGGCAGTCCTTCAAGTGAATGAAGTGGAAGGCCGGGGTGTCTTCAGACGACTCACCGGGCTTGAAGGACAGGATCATCTCTTTCATGGTCGCGTCAGTGCCATTGGCGAACGAGCTGAAAGGTGCCGAGATATCGTCGGCCAATTGCTCGAAATACGCATCGTGAGAAATCAGATGCCCGGAAACCAGATTCCCGCCCACCGACAGCGTCACGCCCATCTCCACCTTGGTGTTGGCAACAAACTTGACCAGCCATTGCAGCAACCAGTCGATCTGCTTGCCCTGCCACTTGAACTGAGCAATCACGTCATCGTGGCTCTGGCTGGGAGAAGGTTGCGACTTTTGTACCTGATCTACGTCTGACATCTGAAAGCTCCTCGCCTCACAAAACGTTGAACCCAAGGTATAGATCAGAAAGGGCGAAAGCGAAACCGGGAGGCAGGATTAGTTTGCGAATGGCCAAAGGGAACATGTGAAAACCAAGCGATTTCGCACGAGGAGGATGACAGTGTTTCTACTCTGCATCGACAGCCGGTCGTTCGGTCAAATATTGCAGAAAGAATATTGGTGATTTTTTTTCACAATGACTGATCCAAAAGATCTGAGATCAGCTTTCAGGTCACCTATAGAATCGAATGATCGATTTCCGAAACGGAGTAAAACGATGATTCAGAACAATCAATCGCTCGGCCTGGAGAACCATACGGCGTTCCGCCGTACATTCCAGTCTGATCAGTTGACCATCGGATTCATATCGCCCGCGAGAGGCTATCCTGACAGCCCTTTTCCCAGCCTGGAGGACCAGGCCGAGATCGTGCAGCGCCTCGATCAGAGCGATGCTGCGGCGCTGTGGCTGCGCGATGTGCCGTTTTACGATCCGTCATTTGGCGATACCGGCCAGGTCCTTGATCCGATGGTGTACGCGGGCTGGCTGGCAGCACTCACTCATAGAATCGCCATCGGCACTGCAGGCATCGTCAGCCCGTTGCGAGAGCCGGTTATCACCGCCAAGCAGATCGCGACGGCGGACCAACTTCTGGGAGGCCGCTTTCTCGCCGGCATGGCCTCGGGTGACCGAGCAACAGAGTACCCGGCTTTCGGGGTCGACTTTGCCAGCCGAGCGGAACGCTATCGGGAAGCGGTAACGCTGATCAAAACGCTGATTTCGGAGTCATTTCCGCGCCTGAAGACACAGCATTTCGGCCAACTGCGGGGCGATATCGATCTGGTGCCCAAACCCGCAGCTCAACGGGTCCCTATCATTGCCATCGGTCGTGCAGGACAGAGCCTGGAGTGGCTTGCGGCCAATGTGGATGCCTGGATCTGGCACGGCGACGCGCTGCGCATGCCGGAGGCTGTACCGCACTGGCGTGAGGCAACCGCTTTGAGGGGATTCGTCCCTTTCGGCTATGGCGCGATGTTCGACCTCGACGCCAATCCTGACGCGCCGCTACAAACCGGTCGGGTGCTACGGGGCGGTCGAAAGGCGCTGAAAGACTTCTTCTCGCGGCAACGCGACGCCGGGATCAATCATGTCGCATTGAACCTCAAGCCCACGCGACGCCCTTCTCTGGAGGTGATCGATGAACTTCAGGAACACATCCTCCCCGAATTTTCGATCACGTCAGGCTGAGGAGGCGGGGTCAGCCTCTTGCTGCCAGGCGCTTGGGGCCGCCGCGGCCTTTCGCGAGCCTGTTGTCACCGGGTTTACGGTCATCGATCCAATGACTATTCAAGCCCGCTCAACACGCCCGGCAGGCGTGAGATTGGCTCCCAGGTAGGCAACCAAGGCGCTGACTTTTGGCAGCGCCTCGCGACTCCGCAGCCAGACAAGATTCATTGGAAGGCCTTCGGTAGCAAGATCCGGCAGCACCTCCACCAGCCTGCCGCTATTCAGATGCACCTGGACCAGCCAGGTCGGTAGCTGAGCGATGCCAAGCCCCGCCAACACCGCCATCACCTCACCTTCTCCGTCGCCCACAGCAATGTGCGGATGCATGATCCTGCGCTCCCGATCCCCCGGCTGGCGGCCCTTGAAATACCAGGGGATCGCCATACCATCATTTTGCCCATAGCCGATGCACCGGTGGGCATCGAGGTCTGACACCGTTTTGGGCTCGCCATATTGGTTCACATACTCGGGCGCCGCGCAGAAAATCAGTTTCTGTGTTCCGAAAAACTGGTGAGCCATAGCGGCTGGCCAGGCATCTGAACCACCGATCCTGACGACGATATCGATGCCCTCGTGCACCGGGTCGACGTACCGATCGGAAAAAGACACATGGGGCTGCAACCTGGGGTGCTGCTTCATGAAATCAAGAATCAACGGCAGGACATGTAAACGCCCATACGAAGCAGGCAAATCAATGCGCACTTTGCCCTGTGGCTCGGTCTGGGTTGAAGTCAGCGCAATCTCGACTTCCTCCAGATCCGAAAGGACCGTGGTGCAGGTACGGTAGAAGGTTTCCCCAGCCTCGGTGAGCGACAACCGACGCGTAGTGCGCTGAAACAACCGGGTGCGCAGACGCCCTTCCAGTCGCGCGATGCTCTTGCTGATCGCCGAGTTGGTCAGGTTCAACCGTTCAGCGGCGGCCGTGAAGCTGCCCATGTCGGCGACGATGACGAACACATCGATACCCTTGAGGCGCTCAGACGAAAACATAGACACTCCGATTATTGAATTCCATTCCACTCACTTGATAGAAACCAGCAGAAATAAAACACTATTTCTCCAATAGACTATGTCAAAACCTGTTCGGAGTTAAGCCTGATGCAGCGCTGAACTGGCTCCGGACAACACCTCACGCTCGGACTATCAGTCCTGATGATGGCGGTCGCAACATCCCTGCAGGGCCGGTTGGCGGGTGGCTAATGGGCTTCGGAGTGATCGCTGCGCTGCCGCCGACACGTCGCCAGTACTCCCCTGACAGCCGTCTTCCCCAAGGCTGCTGCCGTCATCGTTCTTTTGATTCCCCCTCCACAGGAGAGACAGCCTTGACTCTGTTCAATGAATTCAAACTCGGCAACACGCCCCTCAGCAACCGCGTCGTCATGGCGCCCATGACCCGCTCGCGTGCCCCCGAGGATATCGCCACCGAACAGATCGCGCTGCACTACACCCAGCGCGCTACCGCCGGACTGATCGTTTCGGAAGGCACGCCGATCTCTCGCGAAGGCCAGGGCTATCTGTTCAATCCAGGCATCTATACCCCGGAGCAGATCCAGGGCTGGAAGCTGGTGACCGACTCGGTCCACAGCGTCGGCGGTCGCATGTTCGCGCAGCTCTGGCACGTTGGCCGGGTGTCCCACACTTCGATCCAGATCGACGGCAAAGCACCGGTCAGCGCCACCACCAAACAAGCACAGGGCGCAGTAGCATTCGCCTATGGAGAAGACGGCGAACCCGGCTTCGTGCCCACCTCTCTGCCGCGCCCGCTCACTACCGATGAAGTGGCGCGAGTCGTCGAGGATTTCGCCCAGGCCGCGCAGAATGCGATCGACGCCGGTTTCGACGGCGTGGAAATTCACGGCGCCAATGGCTACCTGCTGGAGCAATTCCTCAACCCGCAGGTCAACGACCGCACCGATCAGTACGGTGCGAGCAATCTGCAAGACCGCCTGCGCTTCGTCTTCGAAGTGGTCGATGCCGCCTGCGCCAGAATCGGTGCCGACCGCGTCGGTATTCGCATCTCGCCGTACGGCCAGTTGTTCGATATGCCGCTCTACCCGGAGATCGACGAAACCTACTCGGCGCTGTGTGCAGGCATGCGCGAACGCGGCATCGCCTATGTACACGTCATGGACCAGACGCACTTCTTCATGGCCGGCGAAAGCTCGGCCGCTCAGGAACAGGCACTGCGTAAACTGCTCAAGCACTGCAAGGCCGAACTGGGCAACACTGCGCTGATCCTCGCCGGCGACATGACCCGCGAACGCGCGGATACACTGCTGGAAGAAAACCTGATCGACTTGGCTGCGTTTGGCCAGCCTTTCATCGGCAACCCCGACCTGGTTGCCCGGCTGAAAAACGGCTGGCCCCTGACGACCCCGGACCGTGACACCTACTACGGTGGCGATGCGCAGGGCTACATCGACTACACGCCTTACCGCGCTTGACCTACTGGTCGGGGCGACGCGTTCAAGCGGTACCTCGGCTGGCCTCGCGGTCAAAGCTGCCTTCTAGGATAGAAGTGGGGAGCTGGGCTGGGGATTATCAAATCCCGGAAACCAAAAAGCCCCGCATTGCGGGGCTTTTTGGATAAATAATGGCGGAGAGATAGGGATTCGAACCCTAGGTACCGGTGAAGGTACAACGGATTTCGAATCCGTTTTCAACCCCAATATTTACAAATCAAAAATCAGCACACCCTAGCATTTACAAGGCTTCTAGCGCGTTATAACACAACAGGGTTCCACATCATTCGGGGGATCTTCTCCCCCAAATTTCCCCCAGCGCCTTTGCACTTTCCAAATTTTCACTAAGTCTGGTCTGAACGAAATTCAACGATACGAGTTTATGCGCACCAAACCCTTTCCCGGCTTCCTGCCGACGAACACCACTCCCCAAATCTGAAAGACTCAACTACTGTATGCCCATACAGCAATTGAGAATCACCCCCATGAACGAGAGCAACAGCTCAGAAGCCTTGGCCGAATGGAACAAAAGGATCAACGACAGGAGGCAGTGGACGAACCCCGCGGTCACTTACCGGTTTCTGGCACGCATGGCCGAAGACATGCAGGCTGGCGGGTTGGTCGATCCGCTGGAGCGCTTTGAGCTCTTCGAGCTGGCCAGCGCCGCTTTTTGCCACTTCACCGAGGAAGGCAACCACGAATGGCGGCATCAGGCATCGGACTATCTGGCCTACAACAAGGGCGGCGTAATAGTCGGCAGCCTGCTCAACTCCCGATACGTGCTTCATGAGGCCGACCAGTCGCCCTACCGTGCTGCCCACTTCGCCTTTCTCGACGAGAAAAACGACCTCATCATGAGGGATTACAAGAAGTACGGCGTGCTCGAGGGTCGCTACATCTACACCGAAACCGGCCAGACGCTGACGCTGGTTGAGCAATCCAGGCAGATCAACGGTGTGAGCTATCAACGCCTGAGCGATGAAGATCAATATCGAGCGCTCGTCGACGCCTCAGCGGTAGCCCTCGAACAAGGCGACTTCAAGGCCTACGTTTCGCTGTGGGAGCGTCATAGCTACTCGATATTTATCAGATGCCTTCACTGCCTGGACGGATTCGCAGTGCGTGACGATTGCACGCACTGCGATGGACGAGGCTTTATCGAAGACCCGGAATGCCCGAACAAGCTGCCGCAGTCACTCAGCCGCCAACGAGGCGTTCCGACAGAGTAGCGGAGCGCCCCGCTCGCCCACCTACACCTTGCGTATCCCGAACTGCGCGGCCTTGACCGTCGAGTCCTGCGGCACGCCTGCTGCCAGGTACAGGCCCATGCGCGAGGTGATCACGGTTTCACTCAGGTCAATAGTGCCGCGCTGCGTTTCCAACGCCCCGGAAAAGCTGGCCGGCATGGTGAACGGCTCTTGGTACTTGTCCATTGACCGATAGTAGAACGTGGACGCAGCACCGCTGACCGTCTTGGTGATGGTCAACTCAGCCTCCCAAGCCAGAATGCCGCGCGACGAACCCATGATTTCCACCGCCGACACCATTTCGATAACGTCGCCGGCCGCCAGGCTGGTCTGTACCACGTTGGCCGTGGGTTGCATGTAGATGTAGCCGCCCGCCGCCGCCATGTTTCCACGCAGCTCGATGCACTGTGCCTCGCCATAGGCGGCAGGCTCCTTGAACCAGCGCGTGGTGATACCGGCCAGGCCAGAGCCTACGGCCTTGTATCCGTCCGCCAGCACTGACCCGGCCGCGGCATTCACGCCAGCAGGCAGAGAACCGCCGGTGCCCGCCAGCAGCGGGTTGGCATTGAGGCAGCCGAACGGGCGGATGGCCGAGTAAACGTCGCCAGCGTCCGTGGGCAGCGGGATGCCGGGGAATTCGAAGTTCGCGGTGATGATCGGCACCACCCGCGAACTGATGAACTCGGCACCCAGGAGATTCGGGTGCAGGCCTTCAACGGTCATTGCCTCGGTGAAGCCGTCCCAAATGTTCACGACCCGCACGAACTGGCTGACATAGTTCAGCACCCAGTCTTTATAGGCGATCGCATCGGCCAAGGCCTGACCGGTCAGCGCCCTGCTGCCGAAGCGAGGCGTGCCGGTGCCGACGATCAGGTACTTGCCGGGCGTGTTCAGGAACGCGGTGATGATCTTCATCACGTTGGCTTTCGTGTCGGCCAGGCTCATACCTGCCGTGGTGCTGTCGTTGGTGCGCGACAGCAGCAGCCACAGGTCGGCAGTGGACGACGCAATGCAGGCCGGAAGCCTGGCCAGAAATTGCCCGGTGTGGTCGCCGAGCTTGCCCTGGTTGTCGACGTAGCTCGGGAACAGGCCGGTGCGCGCCGCTATCCAGCCCGCATAGCCATAGGCCTCGGTGCCAAACGCCGTCGCCGCGATGGTGTGGCAGTTGCCCGAGAAGCTGTCGCCGAGCAGGCCCAGTCCCCGCCTGATCGGTTGGCGGCGTGGGATCGGGTTGACCAGAAGGCTCATGCGTACACCTCAAACGCAGCGCCAGCAGCGGGCACGTAGCGGATCGTCGCGGGCGGAATGCTCAGCTGATAGCCACCGTCTGTCCAGAACGTGTCGGTGGTGATCCAGTTATCACCGGCCTGGATCTGGACCGTCACGGACCCGCCGTTCGCCTTCACTGCCAACGTCACTTTCATGGTGCGGTCGTAGGTTTCTTGCTTCGTTGCTGTCTGCACAGTGCTTCCCCGGCGGCCTACGGCCTGGCTGAATTGGTGGTGCTGGATAGCTCATCGACAAAGCGGTTACACGCCTGCCCTGCTATTTGGGACTGGTCATAAGCCTTAGCCAGCTCTCTCGCTCGCGCGTCAGCCCTGCCGAGCAGGTCGGAGAGCACCATAGCGGCGCGGGTGGCTGCCTTGCCTCGTTCGGCAGCTCCGGTATCGCTGGGCACGCAACTTGCCGTTGCTGCCATTTTTCCGGCTTCGATGCGCATGAGCTCACCAGAAGCATCATCGACAGAGCCATCAGTAAGCGCAGCGGTCTGGTTTTGTCTTGCATCGTTTGCCACCTGGTTGGCCGCTTTCTGGCGGCGTTGCTCTTCGGTTCGGTAGTCGGTGGTCGTGGTGGCCACCGCTTCGGATTGGGCGCTGACTTCCTCGGCCCACTTCGCCTTCCAGGCCAGATCGGTGACGGTCACGCCGTGCCGGTATGCCCCGTATAACGCCCCGGCCAGCGCCAGCAGGATCAGCAGCAGGCCGACTGCCTTCCACGGCAGGGCCTTCACGCCAGCACCTCAAGCGCCCGGGCGTACAGCGCCTGCCGATCGGCCATGCCGTTCGTGCCTCCGTTGATCCGCTTGGTGATGGTCACGAACTCGCCCTTGTCTGCCAGCGTGTTGAGCGCGGCCCGGTGCCAGAACCACGCCGCCGACATCGCGGCGTGCTGCGGCAGCTCGAGCAACTCGGGATGGTTGATCAGGTCCAGGCCCAGTGCTTCGCCGCAAGCCTCGTAGTTGGCACGTCCAGTCACCTGAATCAGGCCACGGCCACGGTAAAGCTGGCCGTCGCCGTCCGCCTCGGGTGTGTTGCCAAGGCGCTCAGCCAGCTTGCCGGTGTCGTACTTAGACAGGTAGGCGCTGCCGCCCAACTCGCGCACGTAAAGCAACTGGCCGGACTCATGCCCAACCTGGGCAATGAATGCAGCAATGCGCAGGCGCGTGACGATCTGGTACTTGCTCATTGCTGTGTTGAGGACGGGTGCAAAAACGCCGGCTTTCTGGCCGGCGTTCGGGAGGATCTGCAGAAGTTGCTGCGCGGTGATCGACATCGGTGTTTCTCCAGGCAAAAAAATACCCGCTCGATGGCGGGGTGCGGGTGTTGCTGTGCAGGTGTTACGCGGCGGCAGGTTCAGCCGCTGGCTGTGCAGCAGCCTTGAGCGCTATAACCTCGGCGCGCAGCTCCTTGACGGCCCCCATCAGGTCTGTGATCAAGGCCATCGGGTCGAGCTGCTGGATACGTGCATTACCCTTTTCGTCGACGCCGTCCTTCTCGCCGGTAACGGCCAACGGGTTTACCTCCTGCGCCTCATGCGCGATAAGCCCTTGGTAGGTGGTGCCATCGCCAGAAAACACATCGCCGAACTTTTTCTTTTGGAACGTAACTACTCGGTACGCATCAATACGGTCTAAAAAAAACGACGGTACAGAATCAACGACCATTTCGCGCTTATCGGACAAGGTCTTAATAAACTTCTTGATGCGATAATCGGAAGTAAACAGCGTCATTGTGCCGACGTAAGTGTTATCGATCCATACATCCACATTAGAGCCGGTCCAGTTATAGTTATATACGGTCCCGCCACGACCTGCGCTCAAGCCTGCACGGCACCACGTGCCGGTCGACTCTAGCCTTCCTGATACTTGAAACGCCCCTTCCAATCGCAACACGCCAGCCTGTTGGTTTATAAGCCTGACGTCATAGTCCGTTGCGGAATTGTTATAATGAAAGTCTATATAAGGACTGGAGTTTGTAAGTTCAATAGACGCGAATGTCGGGGCCTGACCTGGACCTACGCCTAATGCGGTTCTAGCGCCGTTTGAACTATTAGCCCCTGTCCCGCCCTTAGAGATGGGAACCACGTCCTCGACCGAGGCTGCTCCCAGCCCCAACCCCTGACGCGCAGCAGCTTGGCTGTTACCGCCAGTACCGCCTGATGCAACTCCAATGGGACTACTAACGTAAAGCGAGGGAACGGTAAGAAGACCTTCATAGCTATAGGTCATTGACGGTCCGGATGCTGTGTTTGCACCGTTTACGGAGCGCCAAGTAAATCCGCCAGCCCCGCCGCCACGGTTCACAATGAAGTGCCCCTCACCCTGCGAGCCCGAGTTCCAGCCCATATACAGGCCTTGGATATTGTAGAGCGCGCTGGACTGCTGAATCCCGACCTCTGAAAATATCGCTCTCCCGTCACTGCGACCTGTACCCCCCTTCGCGACTGGCAGCGTGTCGTAGTTGCCAGTAGTGCCGAGTCCGGCCATCTTGTCGCCGAACTGTACCCGCAGCTGGTTGAAAGCGTCGCGCAGCATTTTATCGTAGCCTTGCACAGGCATGATTGCGTATGCGGCACCGCTGACTGTCGCCCCCTTATAGGGTGGCAGAATCGAGATAACCGTGGGGCTGGCCACGTTGGCGATCTCGTAATTAAGTCCGTCCGGACCTACGAATGCATCACCCACTCGCGAGTTGGCGTCAAACGCTACGTTTACGCCAGTTACAGCTGTTGATCCGTTTGTCACGGACACAGTACCGTTTCTAAGCCAAGGCATATTTGTTACTCACTAAATGGATTTCAGACATTCATCTTTGCGAAGACTGCCGGTAGGAAAAATGCTGTTGGGTTAGCGGCGGCAATAGTGATCGCGTAAAGCTTACTGTTCGGAAAGTCCCACCAGCAATACAGTGCGCGGGATATGGCGCTACCCGAGTTCAGTCCCATACCGAACGAATTAATCAATAGATATTCATTCTCAGGGAAGTTAAAAGGTACTGAGTAATAACACCTGACAAGACTCTGGCTGGTGTAATCAAATCTCTCGTAGGTCCACGATTGGAACGAGCGAGTGAAGTTCGCACTTGAAGTACCAGAATCAAACAGCAAGTTTGTCGCACCATCCCAAAGCCGCATCCCGAAGTCAGCCACCGGCTGGGCAGCAAATTGAGCAACGAAATAGCGGCCGTTGGGTTGAGCGGTGTTCACGTCATATGCCCGCACATAGAAACCCGTCCAGTTACCGGCCGATCCGACAAGACGCATCATGCAAAGCCCTGCAACCGCATTCACAGTGTCGGGCCGCACAAACACCAAGGGCGGTTCTTGTGATGTAACAGGCCGAGGAAAATAGGTAGTTGAGCCAAGCCCGCTTTCCTCGGTGGGCTGATAGCGACCCGAAGCAATCACCATCAGACGCGCATATTGCGAATCGAGAACTACCACATTGCTGTTGTTGGAAAACTCCAGGCCATATGCTTCCGCCATTATGAAAACCTCATGACAAGCAGCCGCATGGTGCCGTTCGAAACCGTGCTTGAGCCGTAAGTTCTGGTGTGGTTGTAAACCCTCGCGATACCGTCAACGAGCTCCGTTTCGTGCTGCCTCTGATTGCCGTCGTAAGCGCCAGCCGGAATTACGATTGCCACACCGTTACCCGGCCCGACACCCGGCACAGCAAAGTCCTGACTGGTCTTTGTGGTGCCGGAGAAGGTAACGAGCGTCGACAGCACAACCCGGATCGTGAACGAATTCTCGTCAAGCTGAAGCGCAGCATCTGCGCCCCATACCCTCATTCCGTTGCTCATTCGCTGAGGTCCCCCAACTGCACGCGCTTGACGTTGTTGGCGTCGTACACGCGTACCGATCTGTTGGTCACCACCAGCCTGCCGCCAGCAGCGCCTGAACCGTTTATCTCGAGCGTTCCATCCTTGCGCAAGATCCATCCACGCTGTCCGGCGACGTAGTCAGTCGAGCTGATGAAACTCCCGATCTTGGCGTTAGTGATCGTGCCGTCCATGATGAAGGTCGGACCGAGGAACAGCTGCCCGTTCTGGGCAACGAACGGAGTCGATATCGCGCCGCCCGCCAGCGTGTTTACCAGCGCGAACCGGTCGGCAGACATGAGGATCTGGCTCTGCAGCACCCCGCCAACGTTCTCAATCCCTGCGCCTATCCCCGCCATGACGTACTGGCCGTTGGAGTTGACTTGCAATTTGACGGTGTACATCGCTGTGAGCTTGCCGTCCGTGGTCGCCTGGGCCGAGCTGACCGTCTGAACGGCTGCGCTCGCGCCGTTGGCCGTAGCCTGCACTTGGTCCAGCTTTGTGGACAGCGCACCGTCAGCGGTCGACCTGGCATTCTCTTCAGACTGAATGGCCGCCTGAACCGTCGTTTGGTTCGTGGTGACCGTCGCCGTCAGGTTCGTAATTTTCTGGGTGGTAGCCTCCCTGTCCGTAGCTTGAGCAGTTTCAACGATGCTGATTTTTGACTCTGTGCCTCCCACCCGAGCATCCAGCAACGTAGTGCGCTGCGCCTGGGCAAAGTTCTGCTCTGTCCTGACCTTTACTTCCTGCGCGTAACTGGCTGTGCTGTCCCAACCTTTCAGTGCTTCGAGCAGATCGCCTTCCACGCTGTCTGATCGGTACTGAGCTTGAACCGCTTGCAACTGGGTAGCTGTCGCGGTGGTCTTGCCGTCAACCGTCGAGATATCGGCGGTGTTCTTGCTGACCTGCGCCGCCTGCGCGTTGGCCGACCGAATCGACTGGCCAGTGTTGACCCAGTACGTCGGATTGGGCGGACCGTTCGAACCATTGGCAGCCGCTGGGACCGCCGCAATGGCCGTCCAAAGGTTGTCACCTACACGCACGGTGTTGTCGCGCACATAGGCATCGGTCGGCACGTAGACCAGCGCGTCGGTGATTTCTCCGATGTTGGCCTTCAGCTCTTCCAGGCGCTCATTGACTGAGCCAGCTCCGTCGCCACTGATCAGCTCAATCTCTGAACGCAGGTTCTGCGAGAGCTCGGTCTTGCTGATCTTGCCGGCCAGAGCCGACAGATAGGCCGACACATCGTTTGATGTCGACGTAGGCACATAAAGGAAGGCGCTCTTCCCGTATGCGTTGGTCGAGCGAATGAAATAGTAATAATTGGTATAGAACGTCAGGTCGTTGTGCGTGAACGAGAGGCCTTGGCCCAAGTACTGCGCCGTGCCCGATGTAGCGTTGGGGTTGGTGCTGAAAAAGTACTCGTAGGTGCCGCCGTTCAATCCGTGGTTCGGGTTCTGCGGGATCAGTACGATGCTGTCGATTGAGGACTGCACCACGCACGACTCAGGGATTGGCGGCCCCTGAATGCTCACCGAGATAGTCGCTTCGCCAGATCGAGCCATTGGGCCCAGGGCGGCCACACTCATAGTGTATGTGCCTGACGCCAATCCGTTGATGGCAAGCGTGTTGGCCGTCGCGGGCACCGAGCGTGACTGCGCGACACCGCCGCCCTGGCGGACCGTGACCACATACGAGGTGACGATGCCCTGCGGTGGTACCCACGACAGAACGCCCTGCACCACCTCAGCAGCATCGCCAGCGGACCATGCAAGGCCGGTGGGCGACCCAAGCCCGCCGCTTGGCAGGTTGATGAATCCCAGCGGATTGTAAGGCTGCCCTACGGCATCATCGAAGATAGCCGCCTCGTACTGCTTGACCTGAACAGTGCAGCCTTCGTTGTCACCCATCGACCAGTCAGAGACGATGAACTCGCCAAGAATGTTCAGTGATGGCAGGTTTACGCGAACGACGCGGCCTGGCCGGCAGTTGTAGCCAGAGAAGTTCATCGGCAGGCTGATTGCCCCGCCAGCGCGCCGCTGTCGCAGGGATATGTTCGCCAGGCGCTGAGGCTGATAGGCGTCGGTCACATACGAGAACGTCATCGTCTCTGCAGCTTCGCCGCCGTCCTCAAGAATCCATTCGGACACGCTGACCTCGGGGTAATCCGTTTCGGTCCAGGACTGTTCAGGATCGATGAACGTGCCACGCACCGTGTTGATGGCGGAATCGTTCGTCGACTCGGTGCTGCCGGACACAGTGCCGATGATCATGTCTTCGGTGATCTCGAAGTCATACGGCCCGTAATAGGCCCCGGCCTGGAGCATCCAGCGTCCGCCGACGCGTATCAACTTCCCGGCGCATGACGCTTCCAGCTTCTGCAGCACGCCCGGGCGCTGCTCGTCTGCACCAATCACGCAGGAGGTGCGATAGCGCTGGCTGACGGAGCCATCGGCATTGGTCAGCGCTTCATCGCAGACGTTTGCCGCACTGGCAAAGGTCTCGAAAATGATCTCGTCATCCGGAACGTTGCAGCGGGTGCGTAGATACCAGAGGATGTGCAGCGCGGTGTTGGCGGTGTAGATGTTATTGCCGGTGCGCGGGTCGTAAATATCATTCCGGCCACGGAGCACAAAGCGGGTGTCAGGTATGCCGGACGGGAACTTCTCGGCGCTGTACTTTAGGGTGATGCGCACGTACGACAGGCCGCGCCCGATCTGGCTGTCTTTCCAGTCCTGGCAGTTTGCCTTGAGGAATGCGTTCACTTCTGTCGGGTTGACGATCAGCTCATAGCTGGCGAACTCACCGAACGAGCCGATCTCTTCCTCGCCCAGGTAGATGTTCTCCAAGGCATCGATAGCACCTTCACACAACACGTACACAAGGTGGATTTGCTCGCCCTCTGTGAGCGTGCCGGACTGCTCCTGAGCCCAGACCAGCACGCCGCCAGTGGACACACGGCCAAGGATGAAACGGATCGGTGCTTTCGACGACCTCACCGTTTGAGCGGAGGGCTCGTTATCGCGCAAAGGGGATTTGGTGTTGAGCTTCTCCTGCTGCGATGCTGCATAGAAGGCCAGGCCAGCGCCGATAGCAGCGCCCACCGGGCCACCTTGCACGAAGCCGATCACAGCACCGACAGCGACCTGAGCAATTTTCTTTACGCCACTTGGCATTACTCAACCCTCCACGCCGCCAGCGGCTCACACATAACGCGCGCAACGCCGTCATCGGTCGTCGCCCAATAATCACCAGCCCAGAACACGGCCATGCTTCGCCCTGCCGGCGCTTCGTACATCACCACATCGCCGCGCTGGATGAACGGAACTGCAACCCTTACAAAGCACGCGTCCCACGCAGCTTCCAGGCTACCGTGACGCTTCTTCAGCGCACGCTTGGCGCCCGCTTCAGTCTTGTAGGTGCCACGGTATTGTTCTGCTGGATCGACACCGCACACGGCGCTAGAGCAGTCGGCGGCGAACAGGCAACAGTCAAATCCGCCCCACGAAAAAGGCCGCCCTTGGGCAGCCTTGATTACTTCGTTCAGACGCGTGGTCCAGTCTCTATGGCGCATAGCTAACTACCGTAGTTGAAGGTCGGCGCATCCTTGGCAGACCCCCAGTAGATGGGCCATTCGGACATTTGCGCGATTGCGTAGAAGAACCGGTCGCCCTGGTGCCGGGCGCGGTGGTTTTCATCCGTCCAGCGCTCAGTGCCGGTCCGGCTCCATTCGGCCATGCGGTCGATGACCGGGACGGTTATGGTGTTGCCTTCCTGGCCATTCCCTGCGAACGAGAATTTGGCGGCGTCCATGCGCCCGGAAAACAGGATGTCGGCGGCGTAGTTACCGGCCTCGTCGAACACCACGAAGATGACCTTGGCCATTCGGCCCCGGCAACCGCGCACGTTGGTTTCGGAAAGGATGTAGGAGTCCAGCCCGCTCAGGGTCAGATCCACCGACATGGGCGAGCCTGAGTTGTCACTCTCTTTCGACTGGCTGACCTGACCGAAATTGCCCACGCCTTCGTAGGTGATACCGTCGACGACCAGCTCACCGGTTCCGGTGTGAGCGAAAACCATGCCGTCGGCGAAGTCCAGCTGCACGGCGTAGACCGGCATGAATTTGCCAGTGGCGATGATATCCACCACACGCTGACTGAAAGGAAATGCTGAGGGCATTAGAACGCCTCCCTGAATTGCAAAGCGCTGTTGGATACCAAGGGATCCTGAACCACCTGGTGGGTGTCGTCTAAGCGGCGCATCTCCGAGTAGGGATTGCGATATTCAACGTGTGCGCCCACGGTCAGCGTTTTTCGGATGCGCTTGTTGAGCGAAACTTGCACCCGGCCCTCCGCTGTCGAACTGGCATCATCTATCACCTCGAACATCTCACCGCCAACCGTGATGTAGTCCCCCATCGAAAACACTTTGGCGCTGGGTATCACGCCGCCAATGGTCATAAACGTGGCTTGGGAAAAACCTGACACCACTACCGCAGCACCAATATCGTCGACTCGGGTACGGGTGATAGCGGGGATATTCACAGTCCCATACATGCCCTGCAGCTTCCCGATCAGCGAGGTGAGCTGGCGCTCGTCCTCATCAAACAGCACGCCGAAGGTCATCGTGCATATCCAGTACGCGCCGGGGTAGCCAAGGATTTGTTGGGAGTTCGACAGAATGGAAGTGAATGCGCGGTTGTTGTACGTGACACCCCATGTTGTTTGCGATGGCTCAAGCGATTCAGGCCAATCAAGCGCCATGACGCCTCCTTATGCTGGTAATCAGCCGTTGATCAGTTGCCGGGCTGGCCCGTTGGTTTTGAAATCGTTAAGCACCATTTGATATGCCGCCTGTGCGCCCTCCTGGGCTGCGCGCCGAACCTCGGCTCTCGATACGGCGTCAGCGTTGCCCTGGAAGGTGAAGTGCTGGGTAACGCTTCCCAGCGCGGTCGAAGTCGTCGCGGTACTGCCGCCACCTGCATCACCACCTACCATGCGGACGCCCAGCGAGCCGTCGGCAGCGCGCGTTAGGGGCATGATCGCCTCCGGCCCGGCCTCGCCCGCCATGCCAGTCTTACCGCCCGCCATACCGAAAAGCGTCGGGGTGTTGACGATGGAGTTGGTGAAGGCGGCGCCCTTGGCGAACTTCTGCACGCCTCGATCCCAGACACCGCCATCAGCCTGAAACACCGAGGCGATACCTGATCCCAGGCCACTGCTGGCAAAAGATGACACGGCGCCGACCAGCGCCTTGCGCACCTGGATGCGGATCAAGTCATCGACGATGGAGTCAGCCAGGCTTTTGAAAGACAGCTTTCCGGTTTTGACGAACTCGGTCAGAACATCCTCGGCGCCGTCGAACGCGTCAGAAATCAGCGACTGGGTTTGTCCGGCGATATTGGCAACTTCGTCCCGGTAGTTCTGCCACGCTGCTTTAGCACCGTTGGTCCAATCACCTTGCGCCTGATCCACCTTTTTCCAGCCGTCCTGCATCGCTTGGGCGGTCTTAGCGCCGTATTGCTGAGTCAAGGCGATCTGTCTTTCCAGATCCTGACGCTGCTTGTCCGTCGTGGCAGTTGCCAGAGCTTCACGCAACGCCAGTACCTTGTTGTTAGTGTCCTGTTCCAGCGACAAACGAGCCTGTGCCCGCTCAGCCTCTTTGCTACCCATGCCGACTGCTGAGGCCGTCTGCTGGTAAGACGCGGTAGCAATAGCGAGCTGCCGCTGCAGGTCAGCCTCGTACTTCATCGCTGCAGCCATACCGTCGGCGGACGCCACGGTCTGGTCATACTGCTGTTTCAGCCATTGCAGGCCTTTGCCGTACTCTTCCGTAGAAATCTTCCCGGCCTTGTAAAGCAGCCGAAGTTCATCGGTTTTTTTCGACTGTTCATCTGCCGCCGCACTGACCGGATCGAAGCTCTCCTTGAGCTTGGCATAGGCATCAGCAGCGGTCTTGAGCTGCTGCTCAAGCTTGTTCTGGGCCTCTTTATGTTTCTGCGCTGACTCCGTCGCAGACTTGTCCGCGTCCTTCTGGGCGTCGTAGGCCTTGGCGGTGTCACGGATCTGCTTAGCGAGCGCGCCCTGCGGATCAATCTTGTTCTCGGTAATGAACCGGTCGGCTTCCTCGAGCTTCGTTTTGTCCTTGAGCGCATGGATCTGCTTGTCGAGGGTCTGCTGATAATTCTTGCCGGCGTTGTCGGCGGCGATATCGGCTTCGTTCTTGTCCTTCGTGCTCTTCGTGCTGCCGTCAAGCTGCTTGGTGTACAACTCCTGACGGGCCGCCAGCAGGTTGGTATTAACGTCGAGCGTGCTGACGGCTTCGGACTGTTTGACCCAGCCGTCCAGCTGCTTCTGAGGAATGCCCAGCTGCTGGCCGACCTTGAGAATCGTGTCGGACAGCGGTTGTCCCGCCTTCCTGGCTTCGTCCATGCTGCTCGCCAACGCAGCGAACTGTTTGCCGCCCGCTT
This sequence comes from Pseudomonas congelans, assembly GCF_900103225.1. GTDB lineage: Bacteria > Pseudomonadota > Gammaproteobacteria > Pseudomonadales > Pseudomonadaceae > Aquipseudomonas > Aquipseudomonas congelans. The sequence goes on from NZ_FNJH01000002.1 coordinate 161,996, forward strand.
CGCTGGAGCGCGGCCCGATGAGCGCACGCTGCATCGAAGTGCGCAGGCCCTCGAACGCGTCCGCCGCTTCGTTTGCCGAGTCTCGTTGCTGCTCGGAGATACGCACCAGTGCGCCCTGCTGCTGGTCGCGGGTGAGCTGAGCGAACTCCTTGCGCACCTCCTCGACCGACCGCTTCAGATCGTTCACGTCCGTGCGGGCGGTCTGGGCATTGGACCCCATAGCCAGGAACGCCACGCCGACGCCGATCGCCAGTGCCGCGATCCCGGCCGGTCCACCCAGCAGCGCCAGCAGGGACGAGCTCGCCCGCGCCAGCACGTTCTTGGCCGCTGCGGCCTGAGCCTGTGCTGCCGCGTTGGCGACGGTGGCCGCCGTGTCGCGCGCCATGGCAGACGAAGACGCCGCAGTAGCGATAGCCAGGCGCTGAGTGGCAGCGGTGGCCGCCGTCTTGGCTGCCGCCAGCTCAGCGTCCATTGCCGCCAGCGCGGCGGTGTAGCGCGCCTCTTCCGCAGTGCCAACGGCCAGGCGGGCCTGATAGGCGAGCGCCTGACGCGCTGCTTGCACCTGGGCGAGCCGCGCGATTGTCTCCGCTTCCAACGCCTGAGCTGCCGAGTACGCTGCGACTGATTCACGCAGTTTGGCCGCAGCGGACGCTGCCGACGCCGCCGTTTCCTCGGCCTTGGCGATAGCCGAGGCCTTGGTGGTGGCGATGTTGGTGAGAGTCGCCTTTGTAGCCGCCGCAGACGATGCCACCGCATCGATGGCGAACTTGGCAAAAGCCGCCGCCATCTTGCCGCCCAGCGCTGCGACCAGTACATCCACGTTCTCGGCCAGAAAACTGATCGTCTCGCCCAGGCGCTGAGCGCCGCCGTTGTCGCTCAGGCCCTGCAGAGACTTGGTGATGCTCTCTATACCTGGCAGCAGGCCGATGGTGATTTGGTTGGCCGCCCCGGAGAAGGTCGCTTTCAACCCGGAAATAGCCTGCCCCGCAGCGACAAGACGGTTGACGTTAAACTCTGAGATAACCGAGCCCGCGCGATCGGCCTGATCCCCCCACTCCTTGAACCCTTTGCCGTTATTGCGCAGCAGCGGAATCAATGCCGTGGTTTCGTCGGCCATCGCCTCCATGTAGGTCGTCATCTGCTGCTGATTCAGACCGGCCTTTTCGAGCGAGGTGTAGTAAAGCTGCAAGGCCTGTGGCCCGGACAGATTGGCGAACTGGCCAGCAGTTACCCCGATCTTCGGCGCGATTTCTTTGAAGAAATCAGACATCTCGCCGCCGCCGCGCTGCAGGAATTCGCCGACGCGGTCGTTGGTGTCTTTCAGGATGTCGCCCAGTTTGTCCTGCTCAACGCCGACAGTTTTTGCACCAAAGGCCATGCGCTGGAAGTCTTCGACCGTGGTGTTCGATAGCGCGGAAAGGTTCTTGACCTCTTTCGCGTAATCGATGGTGCTGGTCGTCAGCGCCACCAACCCAGCGATCGAACCAGCAGCGGCCAGGTTACCGGCGCCGATCTGATCGAATGCTGATGTGACCGCACGGCCCACGGTCTGGGCGCTGGCGTTCACTCGGTCGAAAGCGTTGTCGATCCGACCCAGGCTTTGATCGATGTTATGAGCGGTGCTCGACACCGAGCCTTCCGAGCGGGTCAACTCCTGGCGCAACTGCGCCGTTGTGGCTTCGATGCGAACCAGCATGCCTTGGACGTCGGTATCGGCCACGTGTAGAACTCCGGAAAAACGTTATGTGCTGCCCTTGCCGGTGAGCGCCATACGCAGCTTCTGCGCGACGGTCGCCGGCTTGGGTTTGGATTGGGGGCTGGACTGGGTGCTGCTGGGGAAGGGGCTGGTCATGCGCGCCCACTCGATCTTCGCGTCCATGGCGAGGAACAGTTCGGGCAGCGAGGTATGCCACGCCACTTGCGGTGACCAACCGAGCCAGCCGGTGGCCACCGCGTAAAGCCGATCGACGTAGCTCCCCGCCTCTACGGCGCTGACTCCGTCGGCTGCTCCTTTCCCGGCTCACCGCCGCGCGGGTTGTACAGGGCTGCCAGGTAATCGTTCAGCTGCGGGGTCATGTCTGCTACGCCCGCCTGCCATACCGCCTCTGCCAAGCCTTCCGTCTGCTTTTCAGTCAGGTTGGCACCGGCAGCGATGATCAGCGCGGCACCGTCCACGCTGACCTGATGCAGCGCGCTGGCTGCGCCTCGAAGTCCGCCGAAACGCGCCTCGATAGAACGGACGGCAGCCAGGGTTGGCCGCAATTGATAAGTGGTCCCGCCAATGACAAGATCGATGTTGCCGTGCAATGTCTTGCTCATGGTTCACCCGATCAGGCGGCAGGGCCGGCAGCAATTTCGATGACATCGGAGTTGATGCCCATGGTGATGTTGCGGCGCACAACGTTGTCAGCTGCGCCAGGCGCAACGGTGTTGTTCATCACCTTCACGCGGAAGTAGAAGGTGGTCGGCAGCACGGCAGGCGTTGCTGTCGCGTCACCGTCGTTCAGCGTGACCTTGATGTTGTAATCGCCCTTGGAGCGGTCCTTGTGGGCAACCTTCACGGCCTTTTGACCCGCGTCGCCGTTGTCCAGGCCGACAGTCAGCGTCATGTCGCCAGCGTCAGCAGTGCCCTTGTACTTGCGCACGCGGCCATCCTTCAGCGACGTGAAGGTCACCGAACTGAAGGTGTCGCCAAACTCGCCCAGGTCTTCGATTTCGCCGAGCTCGACGTAAACGTCCTGTTTGTAATCGGCTTCGGTATCGGCGCCGGTTTTGGTGCCGAGGCTAAGTCGGCAGCCTGCAGCGGTGTTCAAATTGTCGTCGGCCATGGAAATTCCTCCAAAAGGCACATTGGATAAAGCCGCGAAGCGGCAGATGTTGAATCAGTGAGTGGTGATGACGCGGACCGTGATAGCGCCCATGTACGTGACGCCGTCTGCATCACGCTGTGAATCCGCGCGCTCTACGCGGACAGACACCGCCCTGCCAACTTCCAGCGGCAGGGGGCGCTCATCCAGCGCGGCGGTTACCTCAGCGTTGATGCGCTTGACCTCGGCCTGGCCGTGAGCATCCGACCAGACGGTCAGGTAGAGCAGGCGCTGCTGACGCTTGCGCCCGGCGATAGGACTGGTGTTGGTCGAGATTTCGCGGTCGATGGATACATACGGCATAGGCGTGTCCAGCGGTGCACCATCGTAAATGGGGCATGACACCTCGGCCTGTAGCCGCTCGAAAAGTGCGACCTGCAGGGCAACGGACGGATCAGCCATCGCTTCCTCCCTGACTGGCCTTCTTCAGCGTTCGATTCACGGCAGCGCGGATGTCTGCCAGCACCACCTCCCGGTTCACGTCCAACGAAGGCCGCAACCAGGGATGAGCCGGCAGCGCAGGTATGCTCGGGTACTTGCCGAAAAAAGTGGAGCCGTCCGACTTATTCTTGACCGAGCGGCTTCGGTTGCCCGCGCGCTTTGCCCCGTCGTAGCCTTTGGTGCCATATTCCAGGAACCGCAGGTAAAAGAATCGACGGTTGTCCTTTTTGCCACGAATGCCGATCTGCGCATCCAAGCCACTTTTGGAGACAAACGCCTTCAGGGCGCCAGCCGCTTCGCCAGTGTCCCGAGGGATGGTCGACTTCATGGTGGCCAGGATCTTGTTGGCGGCCTCCTGCATGGTCGGGCGCAGCTCGTTATCCACGTTCTGATGAATGTTGCGCAGCGTCCGGCGTAGCTTGAAGTCACCGGACATACGGGACCGGCGCGCCATGGGTTACTCCTTTGCCTTGTCGGCTTTCGGCGCCGGGGTGTTCTTGACCTCTTCGACCAGGCCTCGCTCAATCAGAGACTTTGCCGTAGCAGCGTCCACGGTGAATTCATCGCCTGTAGTCCGCTCGCCTACGGCGCCGGAGATGTTGGCAAGTGCTCTAACGTTCATGGGATTTCCTCAAGGGTTGGGGACATTGGTGCAGAGCAGACGGAGCATTGAAAGCTCGTTGTCTGGCAGTGCAGCCACAATCAGATAGGTGACGCCTCTGTTCACCAGGCGGCAGCCTGCAATCAGGTCCGGCCGTGGCCTGACCCGGACTTCTGCGGTAACCACCGCAGAAAGCTTTTCAGCAATGGCTTCGATGCGGCCAGTTGGCAAGGTGAACTCCGCCCAGAGCTTGCCGGACTCGATCCAGGTGTCGTCAAAACCACCGGTTCGATTCTTGACCCGCTCAGGCTTGTAGAGCGTAGGACGGTGCCGCATTGGGCCTGCTCTCATTAGAATCGCTTCCTGTACCAAAGCAGTCGCTCAAAGGCCAATTGCACCTCAGCAGGCGCGCCACCAATAACGACGGCCTCGCGGTTGACGTACCAGTGGCCGACCAACAGCAGTACGGCCTGCTCGACATCCGGGGTAAAACCCATCTGCTCTGGGCCGGCCGGATCTCCCTCGACCAGCTCCCGGTCACAGTGCATGGCGACGTGAGACTTGGCCGCCTCGACGTAGCCAGCAATGAGCCTGTCTTCCTCTTCGCCGTCCACCTTGAGCTGTATCTTCACCAGCGCCAGGTCGATCATTTACTTGTTCTCTTCGGGCTTGGCCTGCTTGGTGGTCTTGGGAGCAGTTTTGCCGTCAACCTCCGCAGCCAACCCTTTGCCCACCAGTGTGTGCCCGTATTCGTCGCTCACGTCGAACTCTTCGCCAGCGCGGGCCTGGCCCGTGGCGTTTTTCAACTCTGCCTGGACGCCCTTAAAGCCCCACAGCGCTCGAATTTTCATATTCGTTATCCATAAAAAAAGGGCCGTTAGGCCCTTGTGAATGAAATGCTGCTTACTTGGCCGCGAAGCGACCTTTGACGAAGGCGTATGGACGGCGGACCGCCAAACCCAGACGCTCTTCGACGAGTACGACGCGTTGGTTGCGCACGAAGTCATCATTGATCATGCCGACCTTTACGGTGAACGCCATGCGGTCATAGATGCGCGCGCCCTGGGCGAACGAGCCGGTCAGGAACTCGCCACCTGTGGTGTCGCCATCGCCCTCGTCCATGCTGTCCGAAGCAACCACCGGACGACCCCAAAGGATTGGAGTGACCAGGCCTTGCAGGTTGGCGAACAGGTAGCGGTTTTCCGCATCCTTCTGCAGCTCGATGTTCATCCAGTCGAGGTCGGTCATGACCACGGCATCTGCGGCGCGCTTGGACTGCTTGCGGACTTGGTAGATCGCGCGGCGCACGGTGTCGATTGCCGTGTCGCCAGTCTTGGACAGAGCAGCGTCAAATGCTCTTGCCTGGGTCATGACGCCGTTGAGATTGTTGTCTTGACCGTCGCCTTTGAGGATCTGCCCTTCTTCTTCCAGCTTCAGGTCGTAGCGCAGCAGTTCCTGAATGTAGGAATACAGCTGCGGCACATCGTCCAGCGCTTCGTCGGTGATCGGCATCCAAACCGCCATCTTCTTGATGGTGTCGGTCTTTTGGGTGAACGTCACGTTGCTGGTGGGCTTCACACCGCCTTCAGCAACCATGCCAGCGCCCCGGGTGTGGACGTTCTCGACGAAGTAGCTGTAAGAATTTCCGTCTACTGGAGTGCTCGGGATCAGGTCGCGAATCAGCAGGTTCTGGCGGGGCACGTCCTGGATAATCGGATCGTACTGAGGGACCACCAGGCCGGAGCTGGTGACTTTCATTTCAGTCATCGACGCCATGTCGGACTTGATGATCTCGATTTCAGCCTTATCCTGCTTTCGCGAGCTCATGGCCTTGAAATCGTCATTGCCTTTGACGAAATCGATAAAGCCTTTCTTTTCGCCGCCCTGGCCACGCAGCTTGATGCCCTTCTCTTCGATAATTTGCACCTGCTCTATGATGCGCTCCAGCTCACCTTTCTGGTTTTCGATCTGCTTTTTCAGATCTCCAGCCACAGCGTTGCCTTTTTCCAGCTCGCCAGAAACGGCGTCGTACTTCACTTGCAGGTTACCGAAGCCCTCTTTGAGTTGCTTTTCGAGGGATTCGCGAATTTCTTTTACGTCAGCGGTCATGGCTGAACTCCAAATTGGGTAATGAACAGTTGGGAGATTGCTTTCAGCTCATCCACGATCACCGTGTCCGCTGCACCACCATCACGGTGGACGGCGGTATAGCCGAGCGAGGCGACCGCAGCCGCCTCCTTTTGCGAAAGGCCCATACGTTCACGCAGGGCCTTTTCAAAAAGTCTGATATCCGACTTCACGTCGGTAATGGTCGCCTCGGGATTCATGCCGAACGGGACGATTGAGGCTTCCCACAGTTCAGCCTCCTTGATGATGCGAATCTGGCGGCCTGCACGCTCTTCGTAACTCGACAGCAGCGTGTTGAAGCCAATGGACATGCTGTCCAGCGTGCCCTCCTTCATCAGCTCGTAGGCATCACGGGCATAGCTGACGGCAAGGTTGATCCTGCCTTTCAGGAACAGGCCGTGGGCGTCCTGGGTGAACTCGGCAGACCCAACCAGGCGAGTCAGGTCGTGAAACAGTGCCAGCTTCAAGCGCCCTCCGCGCGTTGCCTTCACCTTGGTGAAAGCGCCCGGCAGAATCACGTCATCGCCCAGATCCACGTTGTTGAACACCGAGGCGTAACCTTCGAAGTTACCGGCGTCATCAACGGCCTTTACCTCGAAGGGAACTTCAATTTTTGTCAGCATTGGTCTGCATCTCCCATCGGGTGACCTGGTTGTATTGATCGCCCAATAGCGGGGGCAGATTTTCTTTTTCGCGGACTTCGTTGATCGCCATCCAGCCAGAGCCGCCGGAGCCACCAAGAGCCGCTGTGTAGTAAGCCGATCGACCAGCGCTGTCAGCGCGCAGCAGGCCTTCCACGATGAACTCGACAAAGCGAGTCGTGCCTGCAAACAACTTGTCGTTGAGCTCGTCCTCGATGGCATCGAGGTAGGGCTTTAGGCCGAAGGTTACAAAGCCGCTGGTTTGCTGCTCCAGATTCGAACCCATAATTGAGGTTTTACCGGCCCGGTTGGCCAGATAGAGCGGAACGCCCCACACACCTGCCAGCGCCTCTTCCTGAAACTGCTGAGACTCAATGAACTGGCTGTCCTTCTGACTGAGGCCCGCCGGTATGATCTTGGGGTTGCCCTGCAAAATCGCCATCTTGCCGATGTCAGCTGCATCACCTTTACGAACATCGGGGAATTTCTCCATGACCTGCGCCTGCTGTTCCTTGGTCAGGAACTGCTCGTAGATCACATAGCCGCCAGTGAATCCGCCCTTGCGCATGAAGTGCGCCGACCAGTCCTGCGCGGCCTTGGCCAGCCCCATCGTTTCGGCCTGATACTCGATTGGTGACAGCCCAACGATGCCGTCAATGCTGAACAGCTTGAAATGCAGCATGTTCTCGGGCGACACCGGAAACCGCTCGCCAGCCAGGGTCACGAAATAAATCAGGTCGCCGTCTGTATTGACCTCAACCGAGTCAAACGGCACTGGCAGAAACGCTATCGGATCGCCGTTCGCCGCGCGCTCGATCAGGTTGTAGCTGTTACCCCGCAACGCCATGTTCACGACGGCCGCTTTCAGGAAGTTCAGCCGCGTCATGTAGGGATTGGGCTTACGCAGCACCCTTGCTGCCCGGTCCTTGTACGGGACCAACACACGCTTGCCGTCTTGGTCGTCATACAGTTTGAGCGGCAGCCCGGACACCGATTCGCACAGAATCTTCACGCAAGACCAGACAATTCCGATGCTCAGCGCGTTTTTGGACGTGATGCGTACGCCAGCCTTGGTGCGCTTACCGCCTATCTCAAGATCGACTTCGACGTAGTCACCGGTCAACGGATCGGTGTAGCCAAAGAAACGCCACGTCAGTGGGTTGTACCAACGAAATGACATAGTCAGCCTACAAGTCCGAAGAAACCATTATTCAGGTAGTCATCCATCCCGCCTTTACCTTCGGGGTTGAGTGACATAAGGGATACCGCGTTGAAGGTGGCCATGAGCGGGTCGATCTTGGCCGAGCCTGAAGCCTGCTTGGTGATGAGGATCGAGTTACCACGCGGCTCGACCCTGGCATTGCCGCAGCACCAGGCCATCATGGGTTGGCCACCGTGGATCAGGCCGCCCTCGGCCAGCTTGCGCTCGGTGGTCTTGATCGCACCGCCCAGCTTCCAGCCCTGCGAGATACCAATGATCTTGTCCTGCGGTACGCCCGCGGCGACAAGCGCATCAAGCACACCACCAATGCCGGCTGGGTCGACGCCAACCTGATCCAGCAGGCCGGCCTTTTCGACGCGGGCTGCGAGGTCCGCGACTTCTTCAAGGTCATCGCCGATGACTTGAACCATGGTGAGATGGCACTCTTTGGCGAAGTCATGAAGACGTGGCGCCTCGCCCTTACGGCGCTCAAGCACCGACGGGTGAGCCCAGGCATGCGTCCACAACAGCCACTGGCGCGTTTGCTTGTCACGTCCAATTGCCGCAAACCCAAGCAGGTCATCCAGACCGCCGCCGTCGATGCCGATATCGATCACTTCGCAGCGCTCGATCAGATCGTCCAGCGTCAGGCCGGGCAGCTTGGCCTGCACTTCCCAAAACTCAGCACCGGCCCATCGATCAGAGCGCAGCGCCAAACCGATCTCGACGTTCAAGTGTTTGGCGAGAAAACCACGGAACGACTCTTCGCCGTCGATCTGCGCCTGGGTGAAGCCGCGTTCAATGAACGGCTCGTCTACCGACAGCCCCAGATTCGGGTTGGTGATATACGCGTGTTTGACGTCTCGGTGGTCGCCCGCGTCGATCATGTGTTTCGGGAATTCGTAGAGCACTGGCAAGAACGACTTATCGACTATAAGACCGTCGCGCACCTGGCGTGCGTAAAGCAGCTTCTGCCGGAACACGCCAGCAGGCGGTGCATCGGACTGGGTCGTAGCCCAGATAATGAACCCCTCGGGCCTCGAGGCCAGGCCGCCAGTAGCTTCGCGGAGCATGGCCTCTGCATTGGCTCGTTTGCCGAATACCCAGAGTTCGTCGATGAATACGCCGATGGCTTTCTTGCCTGATACCGTCTCGCTGTCGGCTGCCACAACCTTGAGGGTCGCGCCGGTCTGCATGTGTGTAACGGTGCGCAAGTGATCCTGCACCTTGAGCAAGGCCGATAGCTCTTCGTCGGCCTTCACCATGTCCCGTATAGGGATGTAGGAGTTGTCTGCAATTTCCTTGGTCGGCGCCAGGATGATGAACTCGCCAGAGGTGCGCCAGTTCAACACCAGAGCAGTCAGCATAATGCCGGCGGCAATGGTCGACTTGCCGTTCTTCTTGCTGATCAGCAGCATGAATTCGCTGATCATCCGACGACCACTGTACGGGTCGTATGCGCCGAATATCGCGGCGACAAATTCATTCACCCACGGCCGGACTGTCTCGCACATCAGAGGGCTGCCGGTAGCATCCACCATGCGCAGGTCGCCAAAGACATTCAGCGCCTCAGCTGCTTGATCCGGGAACAGAGGCTCGAAAGGAATCAGGCTTTGGCGAGCGACGATGCGCTGCTCCCAGTCTGTGCAGGACGTCGACCACTCCATCATTTCACCACCGAGAGCGGGCCTTTACGCACGCTGAACCTACCCTGAGCGGCGCCGGCGGCCTTGTCCTTCGCCGTCTCCTTCTTACCGCTCTCCCCTTTACGCGGGTGAATGAACGGCATGAGCGCCTTAGCTGCGTCTACCCGCAGCTTGGCCTCGGCCGCGAAGTCATTCATCGTTGCCAGCAGGAAGTCTTTCGGGTCGGAGAAGCGCAAAGCCTTCGACAGATCGAAAGCCTCGTCGGGCTGTTCTCCAGCCTGGCCATGCTCGCCGACAGGTGCCGCGGGTGACGCCGCTGCTGGGGAGCTGCCTTTAACAAATTTGTTAACTTTTTTGTTAACTGCCAGGCCTGTTAAAGCCTCAATCACGAACGGGTCTTTCGCCAGCCTCGCACCCGCCTGTGCAGCGCTGGACGCCGCGTATCCTGCGGCTATGGCTGCATCTTTATTGGACGCACCTCCCCTGACCGCATCGACAAATGCGCGTTTTTTAGGGGTGAGGGCCATTAACAAAAAATCCTGAGCGGGAAAAAATCTGTACGTGCGGTCGAGGGCGGTCTAGTGATCGAAAAACCCTATATTTTTGACCCCCCCCTCCAAAACGCCTGATTTCGCACCAAAACCGTGCAAATCACGTCAAAACCGGTCAAAACGACCGATTTTTCGCCTCTTCGCGCTGTTTCACGCTGTCGTGGCAGGTCTTGCAGAGGGATTGCCAGTTGGATCGTGCCCAGAACAGGGTCTGATCACCGTTGTGGGCGATGATGTGGTCGACTACCGACGCAGCGACGACTAGCCCAGCTCGGTCGCAGTAGACGCACAGCGGGTAGGCGCCCAGATGGACCAAACGCGCTTTCTGCCATGCGTAGTTGTAACCTCGCTGGTTAGCCGTGGTCTTGCCCGCTCGCCATGTAGCTGGAGGCGCGGTGCTTACCCGGTCGCCTTGAGTAGCTACTCGGTTGCCCAGCGTCTTGAGTCGTGCCATGTGTTACTCCAGCATGTGGCGCTTTAAGGCGTCTGCCGCTCTACCGCCTCGTTGACCTTGTCAGCGGCCTTGCTGGCCACCTCTGCCGCTTCCGTGGCCTTCCCTGCTGCACCCTCAACCTTTACGGCTGCATCGGTCGCGGTCTTGGCCAACTTGTTCAGGCGCATGTCGCGCTGGACAGTGGCCTCGTCATAGCCACGGCGCACTTCGGCAACCTGGGAGCTATACCAGCTGGCAAGCGACCATTGCGAAGCACCGAAGCCCAGCGCGAAAGAGCCAGTCACGAGCAGCGAGGCAATCACCCACACTTCCAAGCGACGCCACCAGTGCCGGGCGATGAAGTCTCTAACGCATCTTTCCATCAGTTGATACCTCCAAGCTGTGCACGCAGACGAGCGATCTCAGCGCTTTGGCTGGTCACCTTCTCGGTAAGCTGAGCAACATGGCCGGTGAGGGCTTCGACCTTCCCTTCCATCCGGCCGACTGCGGCAGCGAGCTCGTTACGCTCTTTGGCGAACTGGTCGGCTCTGGCCTCAGCCTCTTTGCGCGCAATGCGCTCCGAGTCGAGCAGTTCGTTCAGCCTGCGGACCGTGCCTATATCGGCGTTGTCCATGGCGCGGTCGGTCGCATCCCTGGAGAGGAATTTCCTCAGCCACAGGAAGCCGCCCAGCAGGATTGTGCCCGTGCCGCCCAGCCAGGTGGCGGTGCCTGGGCCGAGGTCGGTCGGGTCCATCGTTTCTCCAGAAATGAAAAAGGCCCGCCGATATGGCGAGCCTTGGATGGTTGCAGATGGCCGGTGCTGATCTCCGGCATTCGGGTTGATGGAGTTGCACCATCATCCATTGGGACTTCGATTTCGCTAGGGCAAAGCCCTTGACCTTTACGCCTTAGCCTGCGCATTCATCTGCATGAATGAATTTGATGGTGCTCATTCGTGGATCACGAAGTAGACGAGCTTCCTAGAATAAAACCCTCAACAGCTGCAATCTTTCCACGCCAAAGACCGTTTTGGATGTTTATAGGTCTATCCCCAGATATCACTGTTACGTCAGAAAGGTGCAAATACTGAAACGCTTGATCTTTTTTCTCAGTCTCAGAAGCAACAGGTCGATTAAAACTCAGGATCAAGTCTTTAACCTCCGAGACATTCACGCCTTCAAACTTTCGGAAACCCTCCGAGAATCCGGTCGCCAGCTTTTCGAAATAAAGCTCATGACTTATGAGGTTTCCCGAAATCTGAGAACCGCCAACCGTCAAAGTCATACCAACAGATGTAGAAGTGTCGCTGATAAACTTCACAAACCACTGAAGCAGCCAGTCTGTCTTACGCCCCTCCCATTGCGTCCTCATGACTTCTGGCGAATCAAAAAATTTGTCGTCGCTAGATGAGGGTGATGAATCCTGTTCAATATCCGACATTAGTGGCTCCTAGCCATATAGTTGAAGGCCAGGTATACACCTTAATTTATAAAACAAGAAGCCCGACTTGGTGGCCGGGCTTTTGATTGAGGTGCCGCGCTGGAACAGCTGAACACCGTGCCATGAAAACAGAGCTATTCCATATGGACAACTCTTTTTGACGCCGCTGCTCGAACACCTTCCAAATAACAGTCCACCCAGGCTGCACCGGCCTTGATCAGCTCACGGGCCTTGCCTTCGCTCATTGCGAAGTGGCGACCAACTCGGATCGCTGGCCACTTGGCGCCGTAGTAGAACCACACCATATCGCCCATCTGCTGGTGACGAGCGCACAGACCGGCAACGGCCGCGTCAACAAGGCCGGCAAGCTCGTCCGTGATCACATACGACTTACCTGGCATCGGCATGGCATCCCGCATCAGGGCGAGCGTGGGCGACGCGTAGCTGGGCACGCCCATACCATCCATCCGCCAGTACCCCCACTGCTCGAGCATGTTTTCAGTCTCACCCAGCGGGCGGTGCAGCGTATTGCGAGTCATCATGGTCAGTCCCCTGTGTAATTCGATCCACCGGCACCGCGGCGGTTGTTCTGTTGGTAAATGGCGGCAGGCCCAGTCATCTGGGCCGGGCGCTTCAATTGTTCGATCTGCCGGCTAGCGGCCTGCAGGCGCATGCTCAGCTGCGTCACCAGCACTTCCAGCGGCAGCGCGTCACCTGTTTCGGCGGCGACCCAGCCCGAGGCATTGCACTGCACGCAGGCCAGATCGTGGAAAACACCCTTGATCACTGCCCGACCCCGGCAGGCCGGGCACTGGGCCAGGTCCAGTCGGGCGGCACGGAATGCTGGGCCGTGACTCTTCCTCATTTGGCCGGGACCTCTTCGACTTGGGAGAAGACGACGCAAGTGTATGGGCCAGGAACGGGATCACCGCGCTGATCCATCAAGCCCATCACTGCGCTCGCCCAGCACCGCTTACCACCCACCTCATAGATTTGATGACCGTTAGAGGTCCGAGCCCCATGGACAAGGAGTGCTTCGTGGCCAAAAAACCGCACCTTCGTGGTCGATTCGGTCATTTTTAAACCTCGCCTATGGTTGATTCTTGAATAGGGTCACAGCCCTTATGTTCCGTGGTCTGTAGCCCGTTACCAGAATCTCCCGATCTAAAGCCGGTCAATGTCTGAATGCGGTTCAGGCCCTTTGAATCTAGATGCGCGTGCCACTTCTCAAGGGCATCGCGCTTGCGGCTCATCACGTCCGACTGGATGTACACCTTCACGTTGTGGCCCATCGCGTGATTGATCAGCAGCTCGCCGATCAGGTGGTCGATGCCGATGTCTGCCCAGCCGGTGCGCGCGACCTTGCGCAGGTCGTGACTCGTCCACTCGCCCTGCCCCAGCCGGGTAAACACGGCGCTGGCCTGGCCCTCGCTCAGTGCGTTGCCGCTGCGGGACGGAAACAGGAACTGTCCTCTGTACCCGTCAGCCAACTGAATGTCCCGATAGCTGATCAGCAGGTTGCGCACCTGGTCTGTCAGTGGCAGGTGATGCTCGACACCGGTCTTGGTGTTCTCGGCCGGGATGAACCACTCACGCTCTGCCAGGCTGATGTGCGACCAGCGCGCCTGCCGCGTCTCGCCGATGCGGGTGCCGTGGCAGAGCATCATCAGCGCCAGCAGGCCGTCAGCCGGTTCGTCCTCGAGCACGGTCAGAAGGTGTGCGATCAGGTCCTGCAGCTGGGTGCCGCGAAGCCGGGACGGCTTGATGCCGACCTTGGCTTTCGAGAAGTCGCTGAACTTGATGTCCTTCATCGGGTTGGTTGCGATCAATCGCAGTTTGAACGCCTGCCGGAATGCCAGGGCCAGCAGCTGGAACGCCGACCGCACGTAGTCGATGCCGATGGTCTCCTGCGCTGGCCACATGAACTGATCATCCAGGCTGGCCTTGTCGATACCGGTCAGCGGCAGGTCGCCCAGACGCGGCTTGAGGTGGCACTTGATCAGCGACGCGCCGGTCTTCTTGCGCTTCTCGGAAAGGCTGCGGTCGCGCGCCATGCGGTCGGCATACCAATCCAGCAGCTCGCCAGTCGTGACCCACTTCGACAGGTTAGAACCGGCACCGGCATCGAGGCGCAAGCGGATGGCAGGCAGTGCCGCAACGACCTGCTTGGCCGACAGATCGGGGAAACTACCGACGAGGTTCCATTTGCCCTTGCTGACCAAGTACCACGACGCACGTGCACGGTCCCGGGTGAAGCGCAGGTACAGGCCACGGTTCTCCACGTCGCGCAGGTCACGCTCGGTGCCAGCGGCCTGGCGCTTGATTTCAGCGTCGGTGATGCGCACGGCGGCAGTCATGCTGGCTCCGTCGCATTGGCTTTTTGCTGCTCTGGGACGAAGTCGTCGCGCAGCGGCATCAGGTGGGTTTGATCAACCAGCGCCCAACCACTCAAGCCAAAGCACGATGCGAGGCCAGCGCCGATTACAACCCAAGCGGCATGAACATCACCGTTCTGGATAACCATGCCGTGGTGGGGCTCTCGCCATGTACTGATTTGCTCTTGAGCCAAAAACTCTACCAACTCGCATACCCTGCCGACGTTGTCCGGAGTCATGTGCGCCCCGACGATCAGCGCCAGGTCGCCCGGCTTGAATTGATGATTCATGCTGCCACCGTGGTCTGAGGAAGTCGGAGGTAAGCGCGGATTTGCTCCATCGCGTCGAAATGACCACGGCAGACAATCGCCAGATAGCCTTGCAGGTTGAGCTGACGTATCCACTCGTACTGGCTGCCCGAGACAGCGGCATCGTTCGGCGGGGTGGCCTTGAATTCGATGTACAGGCCGAAGTACCCGCCGCGTGCCATCGGCAGCACCAGATCGGGTACACCGGCGCGCACGCCCTGCTCTTTCAGCTTGATCGCAACCAGCTTGTGCCGGTGGCCACCGTTGGGAACGTGATAGATCAGCGCCGCCACCAAGGGCATACGCAGCTTGAGCTCGCGCAGCAATGCGGCCTGCTCCAGGCCTTCACGGTCGACGGACTTGGCGCGGGTGCGCTTCAGTTTGAACAACGTCATTTCGGCGGGCTTCACGGTGACACCTTCCCTTCGCGAATCAGCGCGTCCTGGGTGCGCATTACCCCCTCGGCGTGGAACAGGCGGACTTCGTTACGGCTCAGCACCGCCGGAGCTCGCAGGCGGCCATCGGCGATGTCGTGGCAGTACGCACAAGCCCAAGCGGCCTGCAGGTCGTTTGGCTTGATGCCCATGCCGCAAGTACCAGCGAGACGGTAATGGGCCAGCACCGTGGTCGAGGATTCGCTCGAGCAACCTGGGTAACGGATCTGACATTCGCGGTCGCGCGCTGCCTTGGTGAGTTTGCTCATCGTGGACCTCCACCGCGTTTGGCGCGCAGTTCTGCCAACGCGCAATTGCCAACTTCCGGCGCACTTTTCGATGAATCCTCCGAAATTTCCGCCAGAGGGATGGGGCCCAGGTCTTCGCCACGCCATACGCGGCAAGCCTGAACCTGATAGCGTTTTCCAAAGCTGGCCAGCCCCAGCTCACGGCTGAGTAACGGAAGACTGTGAAAACCGGCGGCAGCAGTCGCGTGGTACACGGCTGGGTGAAACCATTTCTCTCGGCCGCGCATAGCTGGGTGGCAGTTGCGCATGGCCTGCTCGTAAGCTGTTTCAACGGCCGGCAGGCCAACCATTTCAGGCGTCGGCATGCACATGCCAATGAACTTGCCAGGACTCGGGATAAAATCAGTTTCTTCGGCGCGGCAGCGGGCCAGACCCATATCGATCTGCTCTTGCGTACAGACTCCGCCCTCGAAAAGAGCGCGGACCCAAACTGCCTTGGCAGCCTGGTAGGCTGCTTTGTCGGGCCAGGCCTGCCGCCAAGCTGTGCGAATGGTGCGCAGCTCCCGAAAAAGTTCGTTGATGATCTGGCCGACAGCCTCGGATTGGGCCTGGTGGGCCGACTCGTTGTCGGAATCAGTCGAAACCCGAGTTCGAACAACGGATACCGCCGATTGGGCAATGCTCGATACAGCCCTCATTTCGGCACCTGCCGCATCCAGTCGGTGCTGTCGTCTTCGATTTCGTCATGGCCGGCCCCGGTCGTCATGGCCGAAGCGCGTTCCTTCACGAACCAGACCACAAGGCGGTGGCACCAGCCAGCCGCAGTGTCCACTGTGCTGGGCTTGGCAACGAACCACCCCATGAAACCCTTGATCACCGCATCAGGGATATCGGTCGGCTTGACGCCAGCAATCTGAGCCTGGGCGATCAGGTAACGGCTGTCCGGTGCCCAGTCGGCGAACATTGCGAAGCGCTGACGATCATCGGTCGATTCCAGGGCCTGCTTGTCCTGATCAGCGATCACGTCCGAAACCTCGCGCGGCTGCTGCTGTTCGGTTAATTGATGGTTAAGTGACGTATTGGGTGCAGATTTCGCACCCCGTTCGGTCGAATTCTGCACCCCGCTCTGCTGTGGTTTGCACCCCGTGCCGTCATCTGCACCCCGTTCAGTGCGGGGTGCAGGATTTGCACCCCGCTTTATAGGCAAGTCATAGACGACTGGGCGTCGGTCATGACGTTCGATGTACACGGCGGCCAGCGCCTGATTGCCTGGAACGATCAGTTCAGACGCCCTCAACAGCTCAAGCTTGGAGCGAACTGTGCGCTCAGAAAGGCCAGTGTCTTCGCTCAGAGTGGTGGCGGACGGGAACGCCCCGCGTCCGTCAGTACCGGCGTAGTTGGCCAGACATAGAAGCACATGCCGGGCGCTGGAATCGGAAAGGGTCACGCGCGGGATCTGTAGCGCCCACGACATTGCTTGAACGCTCACAGTGCTACTCCAATCGTTCTGCCTGTGTTGCCTTGCTCAGGTCTGATGTGCATAATCTGTCTCGTCAAGTTGTGAAGAAGCCGGTCTAGCCACCGGCTTTTTTTTGCCTGAAATTTGGTACTGGATGAATCAACAGCCCATCCGCTGTACTACCTGCCCTTCCCGCCTGAGCGGATAATTGCCGTCACGCCACTACTTTCCGCAGCTGATTAGCGGATTTAAGCGGCAGTCGTTCGTGAGGCGCTTGCTGGATCGTCTTCGCGCCTGGCTACCAAGGCTCCGCTCGATTCCTTCTCAAGTACGCATTGCATTGGGTAGGAGAACCCGCCCGCAGTACGGCACTGAGAAACCCGGCTGCTGGTCACGGCAAGGGCATCGCCGATTGCGCGGCCGGTGCCGAAATATTTCAGCGCTTCGTCATAGGTCATCGTGATTCTCCAGTGTCTTCACTCGAGTTTAGAGATCTTAACAGCTCAAGGCAAGTTATCTAAACATCGAAGAGTTTAGAATCCTAAATATGGAATTTAAAGATCGCCTTCGGGCACGCATGACCGACCTAAAGCTGAGCGCTACAGAGCTCAGCGCGAGGATTGGTGTGTCAAAAGCAACCATCACGTTTTGGCGCAACGGCACCAACGGCGCGACCGGATCTAATCTCATGGAGCTGGCCAAGGCTTTGCAGTGCTCGCCCCAGTGGCTGGAGACCGGCAAGGGTGATATGCAGGACTCACCCATGCGCGGTACCGAGCCATCGAACGTTGGCGAGATTGACCGCCCAACAGGCATATATCGCTACCCTGTCGTCAGCTCGGTAGCCGCCGGCGCCTGGAGTGAGGCTATTGAAACCGGATTAGTGGACCGTTATGAGATCAGTGACTACAAGGCCAAAGGTCGTGCTTTCTGGCTTGAAGTAGCTGGCGACTCAATGACGGCGCCCACCGGCATGAGTGTTCCCGAGGGAATGCTGATATTGGTTGATCCAGGCATTGAGGCAAGGCCTGGGAAACTAGTCGTTGCCAAGCTCCCCAGCAGCAATGAAGCGACCTTCAAAAAGCTGATAGACGATGCGGGTCAGCTTTATCTGAAGCCCCTGAACCCAGGGTATTCAATGATCAAATGCTCGGACGACTGCAGAATTATTGGTGTTGCCGTGCGTATGACGGGAACGCTCTAGTAAAGGATCACCACTCGCAAGGATGTAAAGAATGTCGAAAGCATTAACCGTAGCCGGACTGATTTTCACAGCCCTACTGACAGGCTGCGCCGCTACTGTAGAGCGCGGCGGCCTTGGCACGATGAGCGCCAGTCAGGCCGCAAAGCACAATATCGCCGTGGAGTTCGACGGCAGCGAAAAGGTGCTGGCCCACAAAGACTGGCCGTTGCTTCAGTCCACCTGGTCGCAGTCGCTGAAGACCGAGGCGGCTGCGGAAGGCTACGACCTTCTGGTCGTCAAACAAGATCCGGCGCCCCGCCCGGGCGTTCTGTTGAAAGTGGATGTTTCTACCTTTCGCTACATCACCTCCGGCGCCCGTTACACAGTTGGCTCAATGACAGGCAATGCTTGGGTGAACTCTAAGGTCGAGTTCATCGATATGGAGAGCGGCCGGCGGATGGGCTTGAGATCCTACGATACTAAGTCCACTGCTTGGGAAGGTGTCTTTTCGGCGATGACAGAGAAGCAGCTGGAAGCGATCTCCAAGCGAATCATTGCCGACATCAAGGCAGCGAAATAGCGCCCCACTACAGCGTCAGATAAGCCCGCCAAACGCGGGTTTTTTTGTGCTCGACGTTTGCTCACGGACAAAATATTTAGTTATCTAAAAATACAGGTTGACTAATTTTGTTTAGTTTTCTAAATTGCATCCATCGAAACGCAACGACGCCCTTGCACGCCGTCTCGGATCGACCACAAGACTGGTGAAGCCGCCAGATAGCACGGGATCAGCGAAGTGATCTCCCAGCCCCGGATAACGGGACCGACTGGACGAAGCTCTTTACAGAGAACGGAATCACCTGTTGGACAGCATCACTGAAGCACCTGGCTCGCCGGGTGCTTTGGGATGACAACCACCGAGTAAACGTAATGGACACCACCATCGTATGTGGGGCATGGAGAGGCCACCTCGGCCGTGGTCTTGCGCCGCGAGAGTTGCAGTTTTTGTTGTCAGCGGCCCAGGGCTGCACAGCCAAGGAAATCGCCCGCACGTTCGGCATCGCGCCGGGCACGGTAGTCAAGCGGCTGTCGGTCGCCATGTTCAAGCTCGGCGTGAATCGCCAGACAGCGATGATCGCCGAGGCCATGCGCCGACAGATCATTTCCCCGCTCTGCCTGTTGTTCATGTCGGTGATCGTTCTGCACGCCGTGCTGGGCGATGAATCGATGAGGCGCGAGCGCAGAGCCCCCGAGTCACGCCGGGGCGGGTACGAACAGAAGATCAGCCGTAAGGGCTCGGACAAGCTCAGGCCAGTGGCTGCGATCTGCTGAGCATCAATCCAACCATCAGGAGCAAACATGAACAAAGAACAGGTTTACGACGATCAGATCAGCCCTCTGATTAAGCAGATCGTCGACATTGCCAGGCAGAACGGTATCGCGATGGTGGCGAGCTTCAGCATTGCCCACGACGGCGAGGGGCCCAATGGCGAGGACTGTTCCACGCTGACCTGTACAACCCATCTGCCAGATGGCGATGAGGTATTCGACCCTCGCTACAAACGGTGCGCTCAAGCAATTCAACAGGGAGCTCATCACATGGTGGGTATGTCGATCACCAGCACAGCCGCCGATGGCTCCAAGACCCTGACAGCGATTATCTGAAAACCAGCGCCAGCGTCAGCCTGACGAAAACTGCCCGACCCCTGTCATAGCGCCAGGCTGCATCGGAATGTCGGCGGGACATGAAAAAAGCGTCTCCAGAGCAATCAGGTTGTGGCGAAGCCCGGACGTCGATTGCAAAAAATGGTGCGGCCCGACATTCCAATGCAGCTTCAAGCCTGCAGTACCCCTCCCCTAAATCAAACGACCGCATCGGCAGGTGCCAGGCCAGTCTCACGGCTGGGTTTGGTCACCCGCGCCTGGCATCTGGCCAATGCGGTCAAGGAGCCTCATATGCATCAGACAATCAGCCAGCGTCGTGCAATCCTCGAAGGCCTGCGCCAGCGCTGCAACCTTTCCACTGCCGAGTTTTACGACAAGGTCGGCCGCAAGAACCCGGCAGCTCTGCCGCGCTTCACGGTCGTGCCGAACGGCAATAACGAGTTCGGCATCGTCGAGCGCTCGACCGGCGATGTGCGTGGCGTGGTTCGAGGCCACAGCGCGGCTTGCAAGGCCGCTGATCAACTGGAAGCCCAGCCTGTACGTCAGCGGTCGTTCGCAACTCACATGCTGCGCTGGACTGCTGCCATCGCTACCGGCCTGGCGCTCTTCGCGCTGTACGGTGCCAGCTGATGATCAGTCCAGAGCTGAGCACGATTCAGCGCAACAAAGAGCGGTCCGCCATCCTCGAGGCTGAGGTGGCGGCGTTCCTCAAGCGCGGCGGCGTGATCGAAACCAAAAGCGGCTTTCCGTTGAAGCCCAAGCCAAAGGAATACGGCCGGATGAGTGCACCGGTCGCGCGCCAGCCTTTACCGCGTCGGCGGACTAAAGAAGCAATGCGGGCCGCAGCGCCGCAAGACGTGATCCAAGACCGCTGCAACGCCCGAGCCGAGCAGGTAGAGGTCATCCGCAAGCTTGCCGAGACAATGACGATCACCGATGTCATGCGCAAAACTGACGTGAGCATCTACAGGCTTCGGAAGATGGCCCGCGTGCATGGCTTCGAATACAAGGCGTTCAGCCCGGCGTCGAACCTAATCCCCTATCAGACCGATCCGGTAGCTGACGCATTGAACGTAGTGCGGATCAAAGCCGCCCGCGACCGAGGCATATCGCAGAAGGCCGCCGTCGTCGAGCTCGGACTGAGTAACACGATGATCAAGCGGCTGATCCGTGAATTCAACATCGACTACCCGCTGCAAGGGCCAAGCCCGAAATGAGGCGTTTGCAGTCCCGCGCCAACCATCGCCGCCGCCCTCTTCAACTCAACATCCCACCCAGTGGAATCAAGCCCCCGGAGAAACAACCATGTCGAAGCCGACAGACACCAGTGAATTCCTCAACGAACTGAATGGCGGGGCTTTCGCCAGCCAGATCGGCCACGCCCTTTCCGAAGTTGCCGCCGGCGTCGTCGACCACGGCAAAGCCGGGAAGGTGGTCATCACCCTGGACTTCTCCCAGATCGGCGAGTCCAGCCAGGTGAAGATCAAACACAAGCTCGACTACAAGGTGCCGACCAAGCGCGGCACCCGCAGCGAGAACACCAGCCTCGACACGCCAATGCACGTTGGCTCCGGCGGCAACATCACGCTGTTCGCCGAAAAGCACGACCAGCTGTTCACGCGTGACGATGCACCTATCCCACGCCGCGACTGATCACCCTCCCACCAAGCGAGACCTGAAATATGTCCCTCACGAAAGAAGCAATTCAACTGATCACCGACACCGCGCTGATCGCGGACGGCAAGGTCCTGGACACCGTCACGCCCACCATCGTGCTGCCCGAAGGCGCGAAGATCGTGAACCTTGAGCAATTCGGCGCAGGCCGCAGTCGCTTCCGTGGCACGTTCTCCACCAACTCCCTGGCGGACTTCGCCAAATACGTGTCCGACCGCGCAGTCGCCGACGCAAAAGGCTTCATCAATCAGGACGAAATGACCTGTTCGGTGCTGTTCAACCTGGGCAACGAGGAAGTGCCGGGCCACGCAGATGATCGCGCCGTGCTGAAGCTCAAGCCCACCGCTGCCTATCAGGCCGTGCAGGCCATCAGCGGCCGAGCCATGTCGCAGAAGGATATGAGCGACTGGATTGAAGACTGGCACAGCACCCTGTCGGCGGTCGGTGAGGAGCTGCAGAACATCCCGTTGGCCAAAGCCATCGCCGCCGTGCGCACGATCACGGTCAAGGCGTCGTCGGAAAGCGATCACACTGTCAGCGAGACGCGCGCCAGCCGCAGCGCAATGGATGCCATCGAGGCGACCAGCAAGGAAACCCTGCCCACGTCGC
The DNA here is from genome assembly GCF_900103225.1 of Pseudomonas congelans. Lineage (GTDB taxonomy): Bacteria > Pseudomonadota > Gammaproteobacteria > Pseudomonadales > Pseudomonadaceae > Aquipseudomonas > Aquipseudomonas congelans. The sequence continues at coordinate 183,899 of NZ_FNJH01000002.1, forward strand.
TGATCTTCTCGGCCGTGCCGTTTGAAGGCCTGCAGCAGCGCGAAATCATCCTGCGAATCTCGGTGATCACCAGCGGCGCACAGCCGGTGTTGAAGCTGCGCTGGGTGGGCGAGGACGTGCAGCGCGAAGAGATCGCGCAAGAGTTCAAGTCAGTGCTTGAAGCGAAGGTGGGCGATGCCGCTCAGCTGGCTCTGGGCAGCTTCGCCGCCTAACTTCAAAGCGTTACGCGCCGGTACTCCCGGCGCTTTTTTATTGACACGCCCACACTTTTTATCTGAACCACTTCAACGACTCACGCCACCCCGGCGAGGATGAACCATGCCTGATCACTTACCCCGCATCGTTTGCCAGTTCAGCTGCGGTGCTGCCTCGGCGGTGGCCACGAAGCTGGCCTTGGCCGATTATGGCGCAACTCATGACGTGCAGATCCTCAACGCCTACCTGGCGAACGAGCACCCCGACAACCGTCGATTTCTGGCTGACTGTGAGGCTTGGTTCGGTCGACCGGTGACGGTTCTCCGCGATACCAAGTATGGCGCCGATATCATCCAGGTGTTTCGTCGCGAGAGGTTCATGAAGAACCAATACGGCGCGCCGTGCACGAAGCTGCTCAAGCGTCGATTGTTAGCTACTTTGGAACAGCCTGGCGATGTGATGGTTTTCGGGTATACCGCCGAAGAGGCCGACCGCCTGGAAGACTTCCGCGAGCGCAATCCAGATCGCCCAGTGATCGCTCCGTTGATTGATCGAGGGCTCGGCAAAGAAGACTGCAAAGCGATGATCCAGAGAGCCGGTATCGAGCTTCCTGTCATGTATCGCATGGGTTATGACAACGCCAACTGCATAGGCTGCGTGAAGGGTGGCGAAGGATACTTTCGCGCGATACGCGAAGATTTCCCGGAGCAGTTCGAGGCGCTTTGCCAGGTACAGGACACTCTCGGTTCTGGCTCCTACCTGCACCGTAACAGGACGACCAATGTGCGTTTTTCACTGCGCGATCTGGGCGAAGGCCCGGTGCGCCGCAACGAAAAACTGCCTTCCTGCTCCTTTTTTTGCGAGATGGCCGAAGCCGACATCATCGCCTCCGCGTAACTCACTAACCCACTTCCGCGAATCACGCCACCTGGCCAGGTAAACCTATGATCAATCTCTTCTGGCGACTGCTCGCAAAGCTACTCGCGCGCCCGGCAATCGCTGCCTGGCTCATCACCCGCGCAAAGCGCACCCCATACCTGCACATACGGTCAGCTGATGGCCGAGAGGTGTACATGGGCCGCTGGTGGCTGTTCAACGCCTACGACCGGGAAACTCACCTCGGGCGCTTCCGCTGGTGCCCTTGGTCGATCCGCGTGCACCACATCATGCGACCCGACGCCGACCGGGACTTGCACGACCATCCGTGGAATGCACGCACGGTGATCCTACGTGGTTGGTACACGGAACAGAGGCTGCTCGATGTAGGCCTTCCGCCAGGCGCAGCCATGGAACTCACCGGGTACATCGACCGGATGCCGGGCGACACCGCCCGGCTCAAGCACGGCGAATACCACCGCATCGACGAAGTGTCGCCCGGCGGCGTGTACACCCTCTTCATATCAGGCCCCTACCAAGGTACGTGGGGCTTTCTGGTCAGGGGCGTTAAGGTCGCTTGGCGTGAATACACAGGGGAAAAATTATGAGCAATCACCCAATACCCGGCTGGCTGCGTAGCCAGTTCAGTCGCATCGAGGATGAAGTTCAAGAGCTCGGCCCGTGCGGCGTTTTCACACAGATGCGCACCGTGACGCAGACTTACTTTGAACAGCAGGCAGAAGCTCTTCATCCGCAGAAAGAGCCGGTGGCGTGGGGAGCGCCGAAGACTGTTCGCCAACTGATTGGCCAACTGGAAACGCTTGATCCCGAACTTGAGACTGTCGCCCTCTACCGCCTGCCGGATGGGCTTGGGAAGCTTAGCGGTAAGGTCAAGCAGGGTCATATCAGCACTTCGTACGAGCGGATGGAAGGGATTTGGTTGGGGTCGTACAAGGGTAGTGGCCGTAAGGTGCTGGCATTCTGGACCAAGCTGGATCCGCGCGAAGTGCCGGATGGTGAGCCGCTTACGAAACCGCCAGCGCTCGGCGGCGATTCGTGACAAACAAACCAATCTGCTGGCGTACAGCGGCCCAGGCAGTGCCGACACAACCGAGTATAACCGCCGAAAGGCCGATACTTGAACTCATAAAGCGCTTCTCCAAGGGTTTGACAGGGCCTCACTTTTGCCCGGTGCGCCCGAACACCCCGCAGTAACCACCCCCTCTCAATCAATTCAATGTCAGCCGCGTGTGCGGCAAGGACGAAGTCATGCCCATCGAAAACCAAATTGATGATTTTGAACTCAACGGCAGTCAACCTGCACGCCCAGCCCTGCTCTGCTTTCAGGTGGGAGATCAAGACTGGGTTGCTGCGGTCGACGAAGCCGGTGCCCGCCAGGTGCTGGAGGAAATGAACGGTGAAGAACCTGGCACGTACCACGACTGGGATGTAGAGCTCACAAGCGAAAGCATGCTCGACAAGCAGTGGATCGATGAAGATACGCCACACGCGGAGTGCGGCTGCCTTCGTCAGTGGCTGGCAGAAGCCAATGAGCCTACATACCTTGCCGGCGTGGAGTAATTCATGGCGAACATCAAAGAAAGACCGATCCTGTTCAGCGCGCCGATGATGCGCGCCATCCTGTCAGGCCGGAAGACGGTCACGCGCCGCGAGGTGAAGAAGCCAGCCGCACTGGATTGTCTGGCTGCCGGTTTCGAGCCTGCCTTTCTGGCACTGCCTGGCAACTCCGACCTATGTCCATACGGCAAGGTCGGCGACCGGCTTTGGGTGCGAGAGACGTGGTCAGACGTGAATTTGCAGGGCGCGCCAGGCATCGCGTATCGAGCAGACGGCGACGTGCGCGACTTGATGGAAGAAGCCAGCTTCCTTGATGAGGACGGCGCATTCAACTACGACGATCCGCGCTCGAAGCCCTATCAATTTGCCTGCTGGTCAGAAGATTTGCTCGGCGGCAAAGAAGGCCGGTGGCGGCCATCCATCCACATGCCGCGCTGGGTCAGCCGCATCCTGCTGGAGATCACTGACGTGCGCGTCGAGCGGTTGCAGGCTATCAGCGAGGATCAGGCCAGAGCCGAAGGCGTGCGGCTTTACACCGATCATGCCGAACTCGGTGAGTGGTGGCACGTCGATGGGATCGAAACCTACAGCGCTGACCCGCGCAAATCGTTCGAGCTGCTCTGGACATCCGTAGGAGGCGACTGGAACGCAAACCCGTGGGTCTGGGTCGTCGAGTTCAAGCGCGTTACATCGTGACCCTACCGCACCATGAAAATCAGCTCTCCCCTGTCAGTCATGGCCATGCCGTACTTGAGCCGGCCCAGGTACTGCTCGTGCATTGAGTAGACCCGATCATCGATGATTCTGAAAATCATCGTTGTGCCTGACCAGATATTGCCGTCCACCGCCCGCCTGCCGAGCTTGGCATTGCGCGGGCCGTAAACCTCATCCGCTGTTGTGGTGCATTCCATGACCGCTCCTTGGTGTTGCGCCAGCTCCTGCTGGCTGCGTGGACCATAGCAGTGATCAGAGGCACCTGCCTGATTACCTCTTCCCTACAGAGCCTGCCGGTGATCGACGGGCTAGGAATCGATATGGCCGCAAACATTGAATACAACATGACCCGGAGCGATGCCTCCGATCTTGCAGGTATTGCCCAGCTTGACCTTGCTATGCGGCGGGAAGCTCTGACCCGCTATCTTCGACTCAATGGCTCACAGAGGCTGGTGGAATTCACGGCCCAACTGATTGGTCTTGCCAACTCGGTCGCGGAAAACTGCGCTGAGATGAGCGATCAGGTGCTAATTGAAGAGTGCGGCGTCCACCCCGATAAGTTCACGGGAGTGAACCTGCCAACCATCATAGGCGCTTGCCAGGGCGTGCTGATCGCGAGCAAGTGCGATCCCGCCGGCGCTTGCCACGGATGCGCCTACCGCCTTGGGTCTATTGCCAACCAATCGCCCATCACCACATGCGATGCGGAATTTATGGCGCACGACCAGAAAGGTTTCATGTGTCACGCGCACTTCGACGAACAAGGCGAGCCGACCAAGGTCTGCGTCGGTCACGCCAAAGCATCAAAATCTTAACCCTTTCCGCCGCCCAGGGCGGCCCGGAGCACTTATGTCTGAAGAAACAGAGGTTGTACATGTTGAGGGGTTGGCCAAGATGCTTGGCCGCACCGAAGCATCAATCAGGGAAGGGATCCGCCGAGGCGTTAACTGGCTGCCCGCAAGCTTCAAAATGGGCGGCAAGCACTGCTGGCTTAAAGAGGATGTGCGAAAATTCCTGCGCGATTTTCGCGACGGGGAGCACGATAAGGTGAAGGCAGGCCGGAAGCGGAAGACGCCTCCGACACTGAGAGAGGTGGCCTAACTCGGACCTGCAGCCCTGAACACGGTATGCAGGCCCACCTTGCTGTTACAGCTCAAGATAGAGAGCGATAGGGTCGATGAAAACCTGATTACCCTGACTTCGGTAAAAGTGATTTTCCAAGATGTTCATTGCGCTTGTGCTGTTGGCAATAATTTCGCCCATCGTTGACTCCGCCGCAGGCAGATTGTCAATATCATCTAATGCCTCTCCTGCGGGCCTCAGTTGGGTAGCCACGCCGAGCAAAACCAGCTCAATCTGCGACGCCCTAGAATATGTTTTAAATATGAAATCCTCAGGATCCTTCAAGCAAGATCTTTTAAGATCGGCACACACTTTACAATCACTCAAGTTCATCCGAACATCCAACCTCCCTTTAAACCCATGTTCCAAGATAGCGGCCATGCTCTTATAATACAGTTTATCGTTTGCCTGCTTCTCGCGAGGTACCAGCGACTTTGACAAGTGCTCAAGCTCATTCCTCAGCGCGACGAAAGCTCCTTTCTGGGCATTCTTCCCATCCATCTCCGCCAGTTGCGAGATGATTTCCTCTCGGCGATCGTTGGCACCAACGATTGTAAATGCATCCTGAATACTGGCAAGGTTTTCGAGAGTTTTTATCACGTCGAAAGCATCTAGAAAGTTGGCTTTCGCTTTGACTCTGACTAGTCTTCGCCCTCTCTCATCACCCACCAGCTCATCAAAGCTTGAATCAGCAGTCAAAGAAACTACCTTATCAAGCTCGATAAGCTTCTCTTCAAATATTGAGAAAGCATAATCATGAAGGAACTTCTTCTCCATGCTGGCTGAAGTCGTTTCAATGATTTCAGCCATTTTCTTTCCGCTGTCCTGAGGACCTTTCTGTTTCTCTACATCAGTATCTGACTGACGCGACTCCTTTAAGACAAAGTCAGTTACGCCTTCCATTATCTGCGAAGAAAGGGAATACATCTTGTACTCATCTAGATATACGAAGCTTCTCACGCTCTGACTTCCTTTTCATAAATTCATTATAATATTTTTCGCGGACATCAATCTTTCTAGTATTGTTAGCGGACCAAGCCGCGAACAAAAACGCCACCAAAATAAAAATGCCGCCTATGGCTATTACCAGAATATTTATCATGCCGATACCTCTCTCGCAGATGCAGACAGATAAGTGATCCTATCAAACACAGCCCAGCAAATTACAAGCGAGCCTAATGCCATAACCGCTGACACTATTAATATAGCATTGGCGTTTATGTCGGCATAAACATCCGCCAACAGCGAAAACGCATAAAGCACAGCATAGAAAAGAACTGCCAGAACGGATAATCCTGCGGCCGCTTTTTTCCAATCGGCTTCGTGCGACTCGTTGTATCTGATCTCAGCCAGAATTGAGATCTGGATCACGATTCCGAGCGATATGAGGTCAGATGCGCTCAGCCAAGGTACTTTCCCACCGTTGACTAGACCAGCAACAATCAAACGCACAAAAATAGGAACCATGCCGAAAAGAACGGTGTACACAAGCCAAAGCAACTTTCTATCACTAAACTTGATGATGACAACCTCCCTGATACTTCCGGTAATGAGTTTCTAAAGAACCTGAGATCACCCATTGCTAGCCAAGCTTTTCGGCCAGACCCTGTGGGCAAAGGTGAGTGTAGCGCTTAAGCATAGCTAGCGTCTTGTGCCCGGTGATGCAGGCTACTTCCATCAGCGTAAAGCCGCGCTCGAACAGGCGGCTGGTCGCTTCATGCCGCAGGTCGTGTAGTCGAAGATCGGTAATCTTTGCCTTCTCGCAAACGAGCGGGAAGTAATTGCTGACCGTGTCAGCTTTCAAATGAAAGAACCTGCCCCCAGCAATCGGCGTGGGCAACCCCTCCAAGAGAGCCAGCGCCCGCGATGACAGCGGGACCGCCCGGCGCTCGCCGTTCTTGGTGTCCTCCAGGTACGCAACCCTCCCACGTACCTGATCTTTACGCAGCGCTACCAGCTCGGAACGTCGCATCGCGGTTTCAACCGCCAGCTCGATAATCACCGGTAACTCCGAATTCATTTCACCCGCCAGCTTGTAGATGTCCTTCAGCTCTTCGGCAGTAGGCCTGCGCTCACGCTGCTTGCTGCCCTTCGGCATGCGAATGGCGCGGCATGGGTTCGTCAGCCCTTCGATGCCCCAGTCTTTGGAAGCAACGGTGTAGAGATGACTGATCACAGCCAGATCAAGACGCACGGTCGCTGTTGATTTGCCCTGGCCCAACTCAGCGTCGCGGTAGCTGGCCATGTCGCTGGATCGGATGGCTGCAAGGGACTTGGTGGCAAACTCTGATGCCTGCCACTTCTTGATACGAACCTTTTCCTGCTTTTCGCCCTTCTTCCCTTTCGAAACCTCTTTGAGGTATCGCTTGAGGGCTTCGTAAAGGGTGGTGGACTCTGCCTCGCGAATATCTACGAACCGGGCGCGCGACATATCGCCTTCGACTTCGGCAGCCCAGCGCTGGGCTTCTGCCTTGGTGTCGAAGGTGGCGCTGATCGTGGGGTATCCTTTGCGCCGAATCTGGGCTCGCCAGGCATCGCCGCGCTTTTCGTAGTAGGCCATAGGGGAATCATAACCGGTGGTACGGGGGAATAACATCCTCCCCCATTCCCCCAAAATTCCCCCAAACGAAAAAAGCCCCGAGCGCGATTAACGCTCGGGGCCTTATGTATGGCGGAGAGATAGGGATTCGAACCCTAGGTACCGGTGAAGGTACAACGGATTTCGAATCCGTCCCATTCGGCCACTCTGGCATCTCTCCAACGGCGCGCATCATAACAGCATCAGCGCAGAAGGCGAAGCCCTTCTGCTGTTTTTTTTCGTGCTATCAAGCGCTTGCGTGTTTTTTCCGCTTACAGCGGCACGCCCAGACGGTTTGCGACTTCTTCGTAGGCTTCGATGACGTCGCCCAGACCCTGGCGGAAGCGGTCTTTGTCCATTTTCTTACGGGTGTCCTTGTCCCAGAGGCGGCAGCCGTCCGGGCTGAATTCGTCACCGAGGACGATTTCACCGTGGAATACGCCGAATTCGAGTTTGAAGTCGACCAGCAGCAGGCCGGCGTCGTCGAACAGTTTGGTCAGCACATCGTTGACCTTGATCGACAGCTCTTTCATGCGAACCAGTTGCTCGGCGGTGCCCCAGCCGAACGCCACAACGTGGGATTCGTTGATGAACGGGTCGCCCTTGGCGTCGTCCTTGAGGAACAGTTCGAAGGTGTACGGATTGAGCTTGGTGCCCTCTTCGATGCCCAGACGCTTGACCAGGCTGCCAGCAGCGTAGTTACGCACGACGCATTCGACCGGGATCATGTCGAGCTTCTTGACCAGACACTCGTTGTCGCCCAGCAGCTTGTCGAACTGGGTTGGAATACCCGCTTCTTCAAGCTTCTGCATGATGAAGGCGTTGAACTTGTTGTTCACCATGCCTTTACGGTCCAGCTGTTCGATGCGCTTGCCGTCGAACGCCGAGGTGTCGTTGCGGAACAGCAGGATCAAGCGGTCGGCGTCGTCGGTCTTGTAAACCGATTTGGCTTTGCCGCGGTAGAGTTCTTCACGTTTTTCCATGATGGGCTCCGCTTGCTAAGTAGTTGGGCTAGGCGATATGTCGCCAGTCGAGCCCTGAATCTTGATCGGCCAGTTGCAGCCAGTCCGGGTCGCACCCGAGGGTGTCGACGAAACATTGCCGGGCCAGATGCGGCAGGTTGTTCTTGCTGCTGAGATGCGCCAGCACCAGGTGCTGAAGGTCCTGCCATCCCAGTTCGCTCACCAGGCTGGCAGCCTGATGGTTGTTCAAATGACCGGTTTCACAGCCAACGCGTTGCTTGAGAAAGACCGGATACTGGCCTCGGGCAAGCATGTCGCGACAGTGATTGGCCTCGATCATCAAGGCATCCAGGCCTTGATAACGCTGTAATACGTTGGAGCAGTAAGAGCCAAGGTCGGTCAGCAGGCCGAAGCGGCGCTTGCCGTCACTGAAGACGAACTGCGTCGGTTCCAGTGCATCGTGAGCGACCGACACCACATCTATGTCCAGTGCGCCGATCTGCAGACTCTCCCCGCCTGCCAGCAGGCCGGCGATTTCCACCGGTTTGCGCATTCCGCGCAAGGTCCCGCTGCTGAGGTAGACCGGCACATTGTAGCGCCGCGACAGCAGCCCCACGCCATGCACATGATCGGCATGTTCGTGGGTCACCAGAATGGCGCTCAGCTGGCTTGCCGAGACGCCCAGACGAGCCAGGCGCCGCTCGGTTTCCCGCAGGGAGAAACCGCAATCGACCAATACGTACGTCTCGTTGCTTGCGACCAGCGTGCCGTTGCCACGACTGCCGCTGCCGAGAACCGCGAAACGCACTTAACCCAGGTTGTCTTGAATAACGCTCAACACCCGACGCGCGATATCCGCAGGCGCTACGGTGTTGATGTTCTTCTCGACGGTCACTTGAACGTTGTCACCGACCTTGCTCAGGCGGACCTGATAGCGCTCGGCACGGGCATCGATCTCTTCCTTGGTCGACTTGCTGCCGAACATGCGGCCGAAGAAACCAGGCTCGTTTTCAGGCGTTTTGGCCTTTTCGGCCAGGTTGATGTAGTACAGACCCAGGCTGCGGTTGATGTCCTCGACACGCCAGTCGCCCTGATCCAGCGCGCGGCCGACGCTCGACCATGCGCGATCCAGATCGGCACCGACGTTCAATACCGGGTTGCCACTGCCGTCTTCGCTCAAGGCAACACGGCTTGGGGTGTCGTAGTCACGTGCCGCCAGCAGGGAAATCGAACCGCCCTTCTCGGCGTTGCGGCCCATGCTGGCCAACAGATCGTCGGTCAGTGCGGCATCAAGGCCCAGGTTGGTGGTGCGAGTCGGGAAGGCCACGTCGGCAGTGCTGCCGGCAGGACGCTCGACGCTGACTACGTAGACTTCACTGGTGTTACGCTGCACGCCCGGCTCGATGCGAACACGTACACGGGTTTCCGAGTCGGCCGAGACACCAGCAGCGCTCAGACGCTTGGCCACCGAAGCGGACAGTTCATCGAGGCGCTGCCAGGAAGAGCTGAATTCGCCCGTCTGCGGACGCTCTTCAGCAATACGGAAACCGTTGTCTTCGAAATACTGATGGGCCACCGGCCAGACTTCGGCCGGCTGACGCTGAGCCAGGATCCAGTGCGCATCACCACTCTTCTGCAGGCTGAAGTCGCTCGACTCGGAAGTCGTGCCCAGCGGCTGAGGACGGGGCACCGTGTACTCGCCGTCTTTCTGAGTGCTGTCAGCCACGTTACGCGGGATCGGCAGCAAAGGATCCAGACGCTTGACGCCGCTGACATCGGCGGGCAGCTGCATGGGGGGGGTCTGGGTCGCCTGGAGGTAATCGCTGCCGCGATCACGGAAGTAACCATCTTCGCCCCAGAGCCAACCGCAACCGCTGGTGCTGGAGATAATAAGAGCAAGTGCGGAAAGTCCGGCCAATCGCTTCATTGCGTGATACTTCCTCAATTAAACCAGGACGCCGGACTGGCGCATGGCCTGACGCAGCGGTTCATGACAGGCTTCGCTGAGCCAGGTAAGCGGCAGACGGATACCGTCTGGCATCAAACCCATCTCATGCAACGCCCACTTCACGGGGATAGGGTTGGATTCGATGAACAGGGTGTTGTTGAGCGGCATGAGCTTTTCGTGAATCGCCCGGGCCGTTTGCGCATCGCCGCGCATGGCCGCTGCGCACAGATCGCTCATGGCGCGCGGTGCAACGTTGGCGGTGACGGAAATATTGCCCTTGCCACCCAGCAGCATCAATTCGACGGCTGTGGCGTCGTCGCCGGAGTACACCAGAAAATCGCTGCTGACGCTGGCCAGGATGTCCTTGGCGCGTTGCAGGTTGCCGGTGGCTTCCTTGATGCCGATGATGTTTTTTACCTTCGACAGACGCGCAACGGTCTCCGGCAGCATGTCACAGGCCGTACGGCCAGGCACGTTGTAGAGGATCTGCGGGATGTCGACTGCGTTGGCGATGTGGCTGAAGTGCTGGAACAGGCCTTCCTGAGTCGGCTTGTTGTAGTAAGGCGTCACCAGCAGGCACGCGTCGGCACCCGCATTTTTGGCGTTGGTGGTCAGTTCGACAGCTTCACGCGTCGAATTGGCGCCTGTACCGGCGATGACCGGAATGCGACCTGCAACCTGAGTGACCACCCGGCGGATGACTTCGATGTGTTCGTTCACATCCAGCGTCGCCGACTCACCGGTGGTGCCTACGGCAACAATGGCGTTGGTGCCCTCTTGCAAGTGGAAGTCAACCAGTTTGCTCAGGCTGTCCCAGTCCAGACGACCTTGTGCATCCATTGGTGTGACCAGTGCCACCATACTGCCCGCAATCATGCAACCGCTCCTGCCGGAAAAAGAGAGCCGTAATGGTACTGGCGCTATCAGCCTTGTACAAGCAAAGTACCGCGCTCTGAGCATTCCCCTGAGCGATGGTTTTCGCTACCCTTCGTCCTTTGATCGGTACTGGTCACCTGCGCACCTCGCTCAATCGGTCGAATTTGTCGCCAGAAGCCCTGCCCCAGCGCACTCCAGCCCTGTCATGGTATATCCATGCAAGCCAGGCGCCGAGGGACCCGGCAAGTTATCTTGCGCCATCGATTGTCGAAACAGCCCCGCAAGTCCGAAAAAGTACCGACCGCTCATCGTCTAGGAATGCTGCATGTCGTCCACCCCCACAGTTCGCGAACAATTCCTTGTCATCAGTGCCCTTGGCGCAAACCCCATGGAGCTGACCAACGTCCTGTGCCGCGCCAGCCATGAAAACCGCTGCTCGGTCGTCACCTCGCGTCTCACCCGCCACGGCGAGTGCAGTGCGCTGATTCTTCAGGTGTCGGGCAGTTGGGACGCTCTGGCGCGCCTTGAAACCGGCCTGTCGAGCCTCTCCAAGAAGCATGCGTTCACGACCAGCGTCGTGCGCAGCGCCACCCTGGAGAACCGCCCTGAAGCTCTGCCCTACGTGGCCTACGTCAGCTCGGCGTACCGCCCGGACATCATCAATGAGCTGTGCCAGTTCTTCATTGACCACAACGTCGAGCTGGAGAACCTGATCTGCGATACCTACCAGGCTCCGCAGACCGGCGGCACCATGCTCAACGCCACGTTCACGGTGACACTGCCTGCCGGGACGCAGATCAGCTGGCTGCGCGATCAATTCCTCGATTTCGCCGATGCGTTGAATCTGGACGCACTGATCGAACCCTGGCGCCCACAAGCCCCAATGTAAGGAGTCCTCATGACTGTCACAGTAGATCATCCGGTTCCCGATTTTCAGGCACCCGCTACCAGCGGACAGACTGTCGAGCTGTCTGCGCTCAAGGGTCAGCAGGTCGTGATTTATTTTTATCCGAAAGACAACACGCCCGGCTGCACTACGCAGGGCCAGGACTTTCGTGACCACATCGCGCAGTTTCAGGCAGCCAACACGGTTGTGCTCGGTGTGTCCCGAGACAGCCTGAAAACCCATGAAAACTTCAAGGCCAAGCAGTCGTTCCCGTTCGAGCTGATTTCGGACAAGGACGAAGCGGTCTGCCAGCTGTTCGACGTCATCAAGCTCAAGAAGCTCTATGGCAAGGAATACCTGGGCGTCGACCGCAGCACCTTCCTGATCGACAAGGAAGGCGTACTGCGTCAGGAATGGCGCGGTGTGAAAGTGCCGGGCCATGTGGCTGAAGTATTGGCGCAGGCCGAAGCCCTGAACAAGGGCTGATCCGCCTACCCGCTGCGGCGCGCCACGTGCCGCAGCGATTAAGCCCTGATGTCGCGGCTATCGCGTCAAAGCAAAGGTGCTACCGTCGGCTCATTGCGAGGCCAGGCGTCGAGCACGGCCTTGAACAGGGTCGCCAGCGGAATCGCAAAGAAGATCCCCCAGAACCCCCACAGCCCACCGAACAGCAGCACGGCGCAGATGATTGCGACCGGGTGCAGATTGACGGCCTCGGAAAACAGCAGCGGCACCAGCACGTTGCCATCCAGCGCCTGAATGATCCCGTGAGCGATCATCAGGTAGATGAACTGATCACCCCAGCCCCACTGGAACAGACCGATCAATGCCACCGGCACGGTGACCACCACCGCACCGACATAAGGCACGACCACCGATATGCCGACCAGCATTGCCAGCAGCGCTGCGTAATTGAGCCCGAGCGCGGCGAAAGCGATGTAGGTAACGCCCCCACAGATGAAAATCTCGATGACCTTGCCGCGAATATAATTGGCAATCTGACGCTTCATCTCATCCGCCACCCGATTGATCAAGGCACGCTCGCGGGGCAGATAGCCACGCGCCCAGCGGCCGATCATGTGCCGATCCTTGAGGAAGAAGAAAACCAGAATCGGCACCAGCACCAGATAGATCATCAGGTTGACCAGCAACGGCAAGCTGGAGATCGAGAACGTCAGCGCCAACTGACCGATCTTGCCCACCTCACCACGGGCGACCTCGATGGCCAGCAGCACTTGCTCGTCAGACACCAGGTGCGGGTAACGCTCGGGCAGCAACAACAGCACCGACTGCCATTTGGCAAGCATGCCCGGGGCTTCGTTGAACAAGGTAATCATCTGGTGCCAGAGCAACGGCACCAATACCAGCAGGAACACCAGCAATACGCCGATGAACAAGGTGAACACCAGACCGACGGCGGCCATTTCAGGCAGGCGCAGGCGTTCCAGAACACTGACCAGACCGTGCATCAGAAACGCCAGCACCAGACCGGCGAGAACCGGAGCCAGCATGCCACCCAGCGTCAGGACAAGGGTGAACGCCAGAAACAGCAGGACCGCCAGTACCACTGCCTCCTCGTCAGAGAAGTAGCGTTGCACCCAATTGCGAAGCACATTGAACATCAAACATCCTTTTCGGAAAAAAACGCGGCAGTGGGTCAGGCCTTGCGCAGCCAGTAACGATAAATCCCGGCATCGACCTCTTCATGCAGCAACTCGTGCCCGGCGAGCCTGGCAAAGGTTCGAAAGTCCCGCTGCGAACCGGCATCGGTGGCAATTACTTTCAGCACCGCACCGCTGGCCAGGCGGTTGAGCTCCATCTTGGCTTTCAGCAGGGGCAGCGGACAGTTGAGACCACTGGCATCCAGTTCGGCGTCACAGGCCTCGGGGCGCACTACAGCGTCAGACATCGTTTCTCTCCAGGCGGACACATCGAATTACAAAGCAGGTCCGAAAAGGCAGGGCGAACAAGACGGCAAGAATACCTCACTCTGGTCAGCACGCCATTGAGCCAGCTACAGTACAGGTTCTTCTGACCAGAGCTTCGTGCATGAATTTTTTGCGTCCTACACTGCTCACCCTCGCCTGCCTGTTCGCTACACACGGCATGGCGGATGACCTCCCCTCGCTTGGTGACGCCAGCTCCTCGATTGTCTCCCCTGAACAGGAGCACCGTCTGGGCCGTGCGTGGCTGGGATTGCTGCGCGGTCAGGTGGCACAGCTGTCGGACCCGCAACTCAAGGACTACGTCGAAACTTCGGTCTACAGCCTTGCCGAGACCAGTCAGGTTCAGGACCGGCGGCTTGAATTCATCCTGATCAACAGCCCGCAACTCAACGCCTTTGCTGCACCCGGCGGCATCATCGGCGTCAACGGCGGCCTGTTTCTCAATGCTCAGACCGAGGGTGAGTACGCCTCGGTGCTGGCTCACGAACTGGCCCACTTGTCGCAGCGCCACTTCGCCCGGGGCATCGAGGCCCAGCAACGCATGCAGGTGCCGGTCATGGCCGCGATGCTGGCGGGCATCGTCATGGCAGCCGCAGGCGCCGGTGACGCCGGTATTGCTGCCATCGCCGGCTCGCAGGCCGCCGCGATCCAGGAACAACGGCGCTTTTCGCGCCAGAACGAGCAGGAGGCCGACCGCATCGGCATTCTCAATCTGGAGAAAGCCGGTTATGACCCGCGCAACATGCCGACCATGTTCGAGCGTCTCATGCGTCAGTATCGATTCGACGCCAGGCCTCCGGAGTTTCTGCTGACTCACCCGGTCAGCGAATCGCGGATCGCCGACACACGCAACCGTGCCGAACAGGCCAAACCGGGCGGCAAGGAAGACAGCCTGCTGTATCAACTGATGCGCGCCCGCGTGGCACTGATCTACGAAGAAACGCCTGGCATCGCCGCCAAGCGCTTCCGTGCGCAACTGGTTGAAAACCCGAAATCCGATCCGGCTCGCTATGGCCTGGCCATCGCGCAGATCAAGGGCGGCCAGTTGAACGAGGCCAGGGAAACCCTCAAGCCATTGCTCGAAAAAGCGCCGAACGACATCACCTACAACCTGACGCAGATCGACCTGGACATCACCAATAACCGGCTGGCCGATGCGCAGCAGCGTGTTGATCGCATGCTGACGCTGTACCCCGGCAATTATCCGCTCAATGACGTGCGTATCGACGTGCTGCTCAAGCAGAACCGCACGGCCGAGGCTGAAAAAAGCCTTGAAGCACTGCTCAAGACCCGCCCGGATGATCCGGACATCTGGTACGTCGTGGCGGAAACCCGGGGCCTGAACGGCAATACGATCGGCCTGCATCAGGCGCGCGCCGAGTACTTTGCGCTGGTCGGTGATTTCCGTCAGGCGATCCAGCAGCTGGACTTCGCCAAACGCCGTGCGGCCAATAATTTTCAGCTGGCGTCACGTATCGACGCGCGACAAAAGGATCTGATCGAGCAGGAGCGGATGGTCAAGGACATGATGAACTGATCGTCCGGCGTCGCAAGGCGCCCGATTCAGCCACGAATGAAAAGCCCGACACTTCAGTCGGGCTTTTTCATCACAGCGGTCAGGCGTTGCCTGCCTGTCTCAAGCGCGCTGCCTGAGTGAAGTCCAGCATGCGCTGCAATGGGCGCACGGCATTGGGGATCAGCGCCGGGTCGACGAATATCTCGTTACTGCCCTCACGCAGGCACTGCAAGGTGCGCTCAAGCGTATTCATCGCCATCCACGGGCAATGTGCACAGCTCCGGCACGCCGCGCCGTTACCGGCCGTAGGCGCCTCGATGAAGATCTTGTCCGGGCACAGCTGCTGCATCTTGTAGAAGATGCCCCGGTCAGTGGCCACGATGAACGTCTTGTTGGGCAAGCGTTGCGCTGCGGCAATCATCTGGCTGGTGGAGCCGACCACGTCAGCCAGCTCGATGACCGCTTCCGGCGATTCCGGGTGGACCAGAATCGCAGCCTCGGGGTACAGGGCTTTCATGTCTTCGAGCTGCTTGGATTTGAACTCTTCGTGGACGATGCAGGCACCGTCCCACAACAGCATGTCGGCACCGGTTTCGCGCTGAATGTAGCGGCCCAGGTGCTTGTCTGGCGCCCAGATGATTTTCTCGCCGTTGTCCATCAGGCTCTCGACGATTTCCAGCGCGCAGCCAGAGGTCACCACCCAGTCCGCACGGGCTTTGACGGCTGCCGAGGTATTGGCATACACCACCACGGTACGCTCCGGGTGCTGGTCGCAAAAAGCGGAAAACTCGTCGACCGGGCAACCCACATCGAGCGAGCAGGTGGCTTCGAGCGTCGGCATGAACACGCGTTTTTCAGGGTTGAGGATCTTCGCGGTTTCACCCATGAAACGGACACCCGCCACCAGCACAGTGCTGGCCGCGTGGTTATTGCTGAAGCGCGCCATTTCCAGAGAATCGGCCACGCAGCCACCGGTTTCCTCGGCCAGGGCCTGGATAACCGGATCACAGTAATAGTGAGCGACCAGCACGGCGTCCTGCTTCTTGAGTTGCGCAGCGATGTCGGCACGGTAACGCGCCTGCTCTGCCGGGCTCAACGTCCTGGGCTGTTTGGCATCGAGATGCGCCTGCACCAGGAAACGTTCGGAGATCTGTGTCATGTTCACGGGACCTGAAAGCGCCAGTGCGCGAAAGGCAAGTTTACACCCGAAATACAGGCAATAAAAAAAGCCTGACAGAGGCTGCGCCATCTGCAACCAAGGCTTATGGCTGATACCCGGTGGATATCGGCCAGACTTCTGAAGGCGCGCCGATTCTAGCGCCAAAAAACTGATTTAACAGCTGTTTCTGGCTCAGCAGACACCGATGAGAAGCATTCTTGAAAACCGCTTGATAACGCATTCATTCCGACCAGCCCGCCAATGAAACGACACACGTTGTGCCCTGTCACAACCTTCAGCCCCCCTTTGTGAAGGAGAAAATGACATGGCAAGCGAATCGACCAATACCCCGGTTTGGCTCATCACCGGCTGCTCCACCGGCTTCGGCCGCGAACTGGCCAAACTCGTCATCGCTCGCGGCTGGCGCCTCGTCGCAACGGCCAGGGACAAGTCGCGAGTAGCAGACCTGGCCGAGGGCGCAGAAGGCCAGGTGCTGGCTGTCGACCTCGACGTCGGCAAGGCGGACCAGATACACGCCGCGGTGGCCGCCGCAAAGAAGCAGTTCGGCAGAATCGACGTACTGGTCAACAACGCAGGCTACGGTTATCAGAGCTCGATCGAAGAAGGCGAGGATGCTGAAATACGTGCCCAGTTCGACGCCAACGTGTTTGGCCTGTTCGCCATTACCCGCGCGGTGCTGCCGATCATGCGTGAGCAACGCAGCGGTCACATCATCAATATCACCTCGGTCGCCGGCCTGATCGGCTTTCCGGGATCGGGCTACTACGCAGCCTCCAAGCACGCCGTCGAAGGTTTTTCCGACGCGCTGCTCGCGGAGGTCAAACCATTGGGGATTTCCGTCACGTGCGTAGAGCCGGGGCCGTTTCGTACCGACTGGGCGGGACGCTCGTTGCGCCAGACGCCATCGCGTATCGACGACTACAAGGACACCGCCGCCAAGCGTCTGGAGTCGACCAGGCAATCGAACGGAAATCAGGCCGGAGACCCGGTACGTGCCGCAGAGGCCATGATCGCATTGACACAAAAACCCGATGCGCCGCGTCATCTTGTATTGGGCAGCTGGGGATATGACGCCGTAGTGGCTGATCGTCAGGCACGCTTGAAGCAGATCGAGCAGGTTCGCGACATCAGCACCGGAGCAGACTTTCCGAAAGAGTGAGGTGCACTCGGCACCGTAAGATGATCGTACCGGCGCACGACAACGCTATGGCCGGGCCTCAAGGACCAAGGAATTACGGAACCAGATTTGAGCCTCGGCCACTCAGCCTAAAGATTTTTCCAGATTTTTAGGAGGCACTACATGCAGGTCAATCGCCCATCGGCTTTTGTTGATACGCACCCAGCCCAGGTAAATGCGGCGCAATCTGCGTCAGCCTCAAGCAGCGTAGGGGCAGCAGCGCCGTCGCGAGTCAATCTGAAAAGCCGTGTAACGCCTCGTACCGAGAATTATCTTCAGCGCCTGAGAGCGCATGGGACTTCCACGCAACGACTACTCGCCAGTTCGGCCTGCGATGCACTGGCAAAGGATCTCTTCATTCCCAATCCAGCTCGGGAAAAGCCTGTCGTTCAGTTCGGCGTCAGTGCGATTCTGGATGAGAAGAAAGGTCTGTTACTGGCCAACTTCATGCCTCATGACGACAAACTTGAACTTGAGGCGCTCGCGTTTCGAGCAGAGCGGTACTTCGAAACCGAAGCTGGCAGTATCACAAAGGTTATTTTGGAGCACGCCCGTGAATTGTCCGAAGTAAAAGCTGAAGAGCCTTCTTCTCTCCCATCTGCTACTGCAAGTCTACCGGAGCTGAAGCAGCGATCACAGGGCGATATTGCTGAAGAACAGAAGGCGTTGAAGAGAGACGTTGAACGCTTCGACAAGCAGAGTATGCAGCGCAAGATGGCAAGCAAGCTTGCTGATATGCGCGTCAATGATGGTCGCTCCAATAGCCGCATGACCGCACTACCCGTCGCCCATGTAACAATCGCAGGCGCGAGACTGCGCAAGCTGGCGACAGCGCCTTTTCAAAAGGTGTCGGACAAACAATCACAGCCACCATCGGCATCTGTACCTGCCACCACGCTTAGTACTCCGCGTGGTCTGCAATACGAATTCAGCAAGCAAGAGTTCGCAGATTTTCATGAGGAACACTGGCTCCCGGCTGAGGATGCACGTAGCGCAGGCCCGTCGGAAACGAGCAGTCTCTCTTCGTCAGAGGAAAATACACACGATGCTGATTTCGCTCCCCGACCGGATCGGAGAAATGGACAGTTTATGAGTGACAACATAAGAGCGCAGCTGGAAAGAAGTCTGGACCAGAATGTGCAGACCTCTGCCTCCCGCCGAGAGGGGCGAGTCTTTGATGAGGATCTTTTACAACAGTTATCCCAACGTATTGAGCGTGACCAGTCGCCTACTTGAAACTCTGTACTGCAGTGCCTCTTGTGTGACCTGGGAGTCGGCATGGTGGATCGTGCGGGATTCGATCCTATGGCCAATGGCCTAAAAGCCTGTCGACGCCACCGCCTCAATCATGCGTTGCCCTGGTTCGGCGGCGCACATACCGTACCAGCGCCGCAAGGGTCACCAGTGCTACCACCGCAAGGAAGATCGGCAGGCGATACGGCTTCAGGTCACCAAGTAAATGCTGTAATGCCTCTCCGGCCCAATAGCCGGCGCAGACGAACAGGGTCGCCCAGACTGCCGCACTCAGGACATTGATCAGCGCGAAACGCCAGGGCGACAGGCCACTTGCACCTATCACCATGGGCCCCACAAGGCGCATGCCGTAGAGAAAGCGAACAGCGAATACAGAGGTCGTGGGGTAACGCTGGATAAGACCCTCGACCCGCTTGATAGCAGACTGGTGACGCTTGAGTTTAGGCAGCAGGCGCTCCCCGGAATAACGTCCGGTCCAGAACAGCAACTGATCGCCGAGCATACCGCCCAACGTGGCCAAGCCGATCACTTGCAGCAATTGCAGATTGCCTTGGTGCGCAGCCATGCCGCCGAGGATCAACACTGTTTCGCCTTCCAGCAGGCAGCCCAGAAAAATCACCCAATAGCCGTAGGCGGCGATCAGCGCGTTGAGGTCTAGATGTTCGAACATGGTCTTTCCTGTACGTCTGACATCACTTGAATCCAGGCTGAAATGCCAGCTTCGTCACTTTCTTCCCACCAAATAGCGTACGCCATGTTCACCAAAGACTTCCGAGTGGGGTTCGTTGCATTCCAGATGAAAAATATCTCCAGTGCTATAGGTGAAATCACCACCGGATTTATGGATCACCAGACTACCGTGCAGAACCAGCGCCATCGCCTCGAAGTTGTGGGCATGCGAGTCCAGCGTACCCAACGCTTCGCGCTCAACCTCAACGACGGTGCCGAATCCTTCGACAGCAAGCAGTTGCAAAAAAGCCTCTTTTTCCATTTCTACTTTTCCTGAATCTTTTGAATGGGGTGGTGAACCGAATCGACGCTCGGAATCACAGCACCGGGACCACCCATCACAACAATGAATACAGCCTCGCAAAACTCAAAGACGCCGAGGCTATAGATCAGCCCGAGGGCGCAACATTCAATAAGTTTGCCAGCCCTTCCGGGCATGGCTGCGAACAGAGCGATCTCTATCAGGACGGACTCGGGTGCCTGCAGGCTGTTGACGAGCACAACGAGGCATTGGGACGCTCAGAGAGAGCAGTAGAAGCACACAGGCGCTCAGGTGGCCAATGTGAAGGCGTTACTTGACTTGATAGTACGAGGTAAACACGCTTGCATTCGAACGGGTTTCCGGCAGCACGTACACCACGCCATTGGTGCCGCTGAAAGCCGGGCTGACATGGCTGAGGTAAAAGTCCGCCGGTATGTTGATGCAGCCGTAAGAGATGCGTTTGTCCTGAAGACGGGACGACGCCAGACGCTCGGCCCGGTGCTCTTTCGGGTTGCTGGTCACCACCGGGTGCATTGCGATAGCGTTTTGATAATCCACCCAGAGAATTTCTTCACCCTTCAGATTGGGGGCCAGTGACGCCACAAAGCGCCCTGCCGGGGTGGTGCGTTCATGGGGGAGAATGCTGGATAACTTACGTTGCCCGATGCCCGGCACAGAGTCATCGCCAACGGCCAGCCCCAACAGCGCCGAGGCCGAGCCACCCAGCCGACCAAGGGCATCGAACACCAGCACCCGGGCCTGCATTTTGTCGATGATGATGAACGGCATACCCTGATTGTCACCCGAGTCCACAACCCAGTTGGCGGTATCGCGCGCCTGCGGCGACACTTCAGTGTTCCTGAAGTCTGCCCGCCGGGACGAAGCGCCCGACTGGCTTGCCGGTGCAGAAACAGTGTTGGCGGGAACCCCTGCAGCCAGCGCCGGCAAGTGAAAAGTACACGCAACGATCAAAAGCCCCAGGCTGGCGAGGTTCGATGCCGCCCGTGCCGTCTTCGGTGCGCGGTCAGGTCTGGCCCTGGACAAAAGGTTCAAGGCATTACTCCTTTCAGGACTCATGACAGGCCGGCCCGGCCGGGAGCCAGCACCTTGGTGCTGACAACCCGTCGCGGCGCCGGGATTCAGTTACGTTCTTGCCTGGGCAAGTAAACCGGGGCCTTGTAGGGGTAAGGTATTTGCTGGGTGTTGGCCTTGGCCGGATCGCCGATCGAGTCCTTGACCTGAATTGGCAGAACGGGCGTAACTTGCGCCAATTGGCTGGCAGGCATATTGATCCCGGCCCCCACTACCGTGAGCGCGGCCATGGACGGTATATAGGCACGTCCATTGTGTGGGCCGCGGCCCTCTGACGGGTTGCCGGGCTGGGCTGGACTGCCGGGATTGCTCGGGTTGCCTGGATTGGCCGGGTTGCCTGGGTCGTTCGGATTGCCTGTATTGCCGATATCAGGAGTTTTTGCGCCCAGGTATTGGTCCACAGGCACGCCCGGTAGAGTAGCGGCCACTGCCAGCCCCGGTATGCCGCTGCTCGGAAGTGTCGAATCCGTGGCACTCGGATTTGGAGCCGTGGAGCCAACCGGCGTTGAAACCGGAGTCGTCCCTCCCGGCAGGGTGTTCACCGGCGGCGTCGCGCCCGGTACTGTTGTCACCGGAAGCGTTGTATCCGGCACCGTCGTTGCCGGTGACGTCGTGTCTGGCGTTGTACCTGGCACAGTCGTGCCTGGCGTTGTACCCGGCGACGTCGATCCTGGCACTGTCGTGCCTGGCGTTGTACCCGGCGACGTCGACCCTGGCACTGTCGTGCCTGGCGTTGTACCCGGCGACGTCGACCCTGGCACAGTTGTGACGGGCGGTGTGGTGGCAGGTGGTGTGGTGGCAGGCCGTGCCGCGATCAAAAAGTTACCCGGGGCGTAAGTGATGGTGTAGTTGGCCCGGTTGAACGTTCCTCCGGTGGCATTGCTGGCGTTGATCAGGTAAGGACTGCCGGTCGCGCTGGCGCTCGCCGCGGTGCCGAGGCTTGTCAGCGTGGCGCTGCCAACGGTCTCGCCATTGACCAGTCCGGAGGAGGTGAACGCCGAACTCGGGATCACCAGCGTATCGCCTTCGGTCTTGCTGGCGTCGTTGGCCTTGATGGCCAATGGGGCGGGCGTGATGTTCGCCAGGGTAGTACCGGACCCTGGAGTACTGGCAGCAGCCGTCACATAGCTGAACGGCGCAAACAAGGCATACAGCCCCCTGTCGGCCCCGCCCAGGGAGTAACTGTTGTACGTCACTGTTTTACCGGTGCCCACGTTCGCCGTATCGAAGGTAGCCGTTCCGCCCTGGGCCACGACGCCAGGCGGGTTCCTGCGCAACGACAATATCGCCGCGTTGTTGCCGTCATAAACCTTGTTGTCAGCCTGCAGGTAAGTCCACATGAACGGCTTCAGCGTCGCGCCACCGGTCAGGGTGAAGTTGCCGGTGAAATCCGTTGGCACTGTGTAGCTGGTCGGCGCGTAGTAAATATTGACGGTGGACAGCGTCCCGGTCACCACGGCCTTGGCTGCGAAGCTGACAGTCCCCTGGTCCAGGCCGTCATTGGCGGCCACCAGCAATACGTTGCCGTTGGTCACGGTAAGCACTTGGTTGAGCCTGACATCCTTGCCCGCGACCATCGTGACATTGCCACCGTTACCACCGGCTTGCGTCGCGTTGATGGCTGCATTCTGATTGACATCACGTACGGCGAGCAGCTTCAGGTTGCCACCAGTCGTGGTGATGGGCGCACTCACCTGGATATCGCGAGCGGCACTCAGGGTCAGGGTGGTCGTAGCTGTCCACGTCACAGGGTCCTGGACCAGAATATCGCCGTTACCCGCTCCTGCAGGACTGGAAATGAGCACGTCACTGGTAACCAGGTTGTTCGAGAGCGTGGTGCCGGAGATATTTCCCGTGCTCGATATCACATAGTCCTGGGGGTCGATCAACCAGGTGCCCGTCTTGCCAGCGGGCGCCAAGGTAGTCACTTTCGTGCCGCTGGCGACATTGACGTGTGCCGCGGAAGTTTCGACAAAACCTCCGGAGCCACCATTGGGCGCGCTGGCATCGAGGGTACCGGCCAGATTCACGGTGCCGCTCTGCATGTCACCCATCAGCATGATGGTGCCGTTGTGATTTTCCAGGGTCTGGGCCCGAACCACGCCGGTGTTGTTCACGCTGGACGGTAACAGGCTGTTCGCCGACTGAGCAGTCATCAGCACGCGGCCTCCGTCGGCCTGGATCAGCCCGCCGTTCTGCACCAGAGCATCCACCGCGCCCTTGTTGACCGCCACATTGAGCAGTCCGTCACCCGCCACATCCAGGGTGAACGCGTTGCCGGCCGCCAGGGCAACCGTGCCGAGTTGCGCCTGAATCACACCTTGGTTGCTGACATTGGCACCAAGCAGCGCCACAGATCCACCTTTGGCGTTAATTGTGCCGTGATTGACCACACTGCCGGCACCGGTGCCCTCGAAATTGTATTGCCCAGCCATGAAATCGCTGTCGCTGATGTTGCGCGTGGAGCCCACCAGGCCGCCAACATTGACCGACGCGCCCTGGCCGAAAACGATACCGTTGGGGTTGACCAGAAATACTTTGCCGTTGGCATTCAGGCTACCCAGAATGCTTGAAGGGTCCGCGCCCAGTACCCGGTTGAGGGCCGTGGCGCTGCCATTGGGCTGCACGAAATTGACCGACTCGCCGGTTCCGATATTGAAACTCTGCCAGTTGATCGCGGCATTCTGGCTGGACTGGGTAATGGTGGTAGTGCCGCCGCCCGAACCGATGGTGGCGCTGCCCGCCGAAACAGCCCCGCCAACGGGAAGCGCATAGGCGCCGCCTGAGCTCGCGAACAGGATGGCAGCCGCCAGCAGTTGCAGCGTGAAAGGCAAAGGACCAAAGGCGACGACGGTGCCGGCCTTGGCATGTCGGCTTGAGAGGGAATGGGTATTCATGAGGTTTACCTACTTGATTCAGGCATGGCTTACGTGGGGTTCGCTGCGGTTACCGAGGCTGTGATCAAAAATACTTGACCACCTGGACCCAGAAGCGGCCGTTCGAATCCGGAGCCGAGGTAGCCGTTTCGCCACCCAGCTTTTGCGCGTAGTAGGTCTTCACGGAATAGTTATTGAAGTCGAACCAGTTGATGCCTACCCCCGCCCCGCTCAGGGTTCGAGTCCGGTCCGAGTTATCCCAGCGATTTTCATTGAGCGTGACCGTACCGGTATCGACGAAGCTGACCAGTTGCACTTGCCCCATCCCCGAAAAAGGCGGCAGCAGGTATCGGGCTTCCACGGTCGCCAGGTAACCTTCGTCACCGAAAGCTTCGCCCTGAGGGTAGGCCCGCACGCCGTCGATGCCGCCCAGATACATCTTTTCCGAGATATCCAGATTCTTGGAAGCCACCTGGCCATTGACGGCGCCATACAGCGAGAACGCATCGGTGATGCGCTGCAAGCGCATGGCGCTGAAACCCAGCTTGTCGTAGTGCCCATTACTGCGCGCGGTGAGCCCGTCTGCCGAGCGCGCTTCACGGGTTTCGATATCCAGGTTGCCTGTCGACCACGTCAGGGAGCCGGCGGTCAGTCCGCCGCCGCCGAAGTCATCGCGATGATCCCCACGCAGGGTAGTCATCAGTACCGCGACGTTGCGCTCGACATGCGACGACACCAGGTCGATGCGGTCGTCGAACGTCTTGTAATCCACGCCCATCTGCACATACAGGTTGGTGCGGCGTGAACGCAGCAGCGGGTAGCTGCCGTAGACACTGGCAATGTCCGCCGTGCCATTACCGTGCAGCTCGCTGAACTCTCGACCCAGCTTGTAATCCAGTCGGCTGTAGGCAACGCCTGCGGTCGCCTGGCCAAACTGCATCTGGTAGGCGGCGCGGGCATAGTCCAGACCGTCGAAACTGGAAAGCGCGCGCATTGAGGCCACGTCGCCCTGCCCGGCCAGATTATTGATATTCAGGGTCCCACCCAGACGGTACTGGCCTGTGTAGCGATTGCCGCCGTTGTCGGCATCGATGCTGCCGGTTACTTGTTGTCCAGGCGTCACATCGACAATCAGGTCAGCCGCGCCCACCGATGCGCCGGGCACCAGGGTTGAGCGTACTTCGACGCCGGGCGTGTCCGAGAGCAACAGCAAATCACGTTCCAGGGCACTGGAATGGATGGCGTCGGCGCTGTGCAGATCGTCCACCGCGCCATTGGCCAACCGGTCGGAAAGAGAGCTCTGGTTGCGTACCGTTATGGCCCCGTACTGGCCTTCGATGATCGCAATAGTGACGGCACCGTTCTTGATTTCCTGGGCCGGCAAGTACGCCTGGGCAACGAAATAGCCCTTCTGGTGATAAAAGTCGGCAATCTTCGCAGCCATGGTCTGCAACTGGCCCAGGCTCAGTTCCTGGCCCGGCACGAAGCCGGTCAGGCTCAGTAACTGTGCTTCGGAATAAAGACGATGACCCGTCAGATGCAACGCACTGACTTTTAACCGGGCGCTGTCGGAAGCGGGAACTGCAGGTGCCTGGGAATGCTCGACACTCATGTGCGGAGGCACTTTTTCCAGTGTGGGAGCAACGGGGATCTGTTGGATCTGGCTCCCGGCACTCGGCACAAGCGATGCCGCATATACGCCCTGGCTCAAGGTCAAAACCACGCACGCCACAAACTTCTTCTGCACAATAATTCTCTCGGTATTTTTAACTACGGGTCTATCTATTGATACAAGAGTCCTGTGGCGTCACAGGCTCGGTGCTTTCTACATCAACTTTTATGCGCAACCGTAAATTGACAGATGCCCTCTAAGCTCATCTAAAAGCGCATCTAAAGGATTGAAGCTTTCAGTAGGTCTGCAACGCTCACACCGACGTTGACCCACAACCATGCTGTTTGTCTGCGATGAGTTCACCACACACAACTCCGGCTACAGAACGGACCGTAAATTGAGAGTTTTACAAAATGCGCACGCTCAGCGATCAGAAACAAGGGTTCAAGCCAAGCCACGACGATGGGCGTCGGGGTCGACTCAATCCGGATATTTCCATGCTTGATATAGCGAGTTAGAAACGGCGCCCAAGAAATTCACCTTGGTCACCACAGTTTATGCTTACCCTTTCTTTTAGCAAGGATCAAAAAGCCACTATAGGTACTAATACCTATCAAGAAACGGGAAACCGGTTATGACACTTAAATGACGGGACCATGAAATAATAGCGTCCAGCCCATGATGAGTTCGGTAATAGTACTCGCCCCCATTTTCTGCATAACCCGCGCTCGGTGAATATCCACGGTTTTCTTGCTATTACCCAACTGAGTGGCTATTTCCTGACTGGTCATAGCAGCCAGCATCAGATCCATTACTTCGCGCTCTCGTGACGTCAGGCTTTCCAGCCGTAGCCGATAATCGTCGACCAGAGCGCGACGGGCGAAAACGGTTTGCGCCTGGAGGGAAATCTTTTCCAGCGTTTTCAGCAACTGATCGCCGTCGAAAGGTTTCTGCAGAAAACCAATCGCCCCTGCCCGGGTTATATGAATGGCGGACTCGATCGTCGCGTGAGCGGTCATGACAATGACGACCACGTTGAATTTGCGCCGCACGATCTCATCCAGCAACGCCTCGCCGCGCATTCCAGGCATTACCAGATCGAGCATCACGCAGCCGGCCAGGCCGTCGTAAGCCTGTAAAAAAGCTGTGCCGCTATTATGGGACTGCACCGGGTAGCCTGCTGGCGTCAGCAGTTGGCACAGCAGGTCGCGGGTGTCTAAGTCATCGTCGACGACATGGACGGTTACAGGAGCGCTGGCATTATTGAAGGTGTTCTGCTTGATCATGTGCACAGCCCAGAAGAGCCAAGCACGGACTCGGACCCATGCCGGTCCTGTCTTGGTGGCCGGATACTAAACCCAAAGCGAGTCCGAGGTGCAAATAAACATCTATCCATCTGGATGGCGGTCCACCGTTCACCGATTGCAGGCCGACCGGCAGGCGCCATTCATGATTTAAAGCCCGATACGGTCAATAGAGTTTGAAAACGGCGCTAGCGTCCGCGCCATGAACTGGATCGAAGTGTTGGTAGTAGAGGAATTTGCCACTGCGAAAAGGACAGTAATCACTTCGGCCTGATTCTGGCTCAGCGTGTTTGAAATGCTCTACCGAAAGGGGTTCCAGGTCACCATGTTGCTATGCCTGAGACAGGCGGAGCTCGCTGGATCAGGAAAAAAGCTCAAAGCCGCTATCCGACCATGACAATCCGCAAGGCAAAAAAAAACCTGGAAATCCGCATTTTCATGGGCCTTCCAGATTTTCGAAATGGTGGGTCGTGTGGGATTCGAACCTACGACCAATTGGTTAAAAGCCAATTGGTCGTAACGCTGAGGCAGGACCCCGCTTGAGATCGTTCAGTATCCCAAACCGCAGTCTCTAATGTCCCCATTAGAGGCTTTAAATCATGTACATAACCTCGCTTTTGTCCACCAAAGGTGGTGTCGGTAAAACCACTTTGGCTGCCAACATCGGCGGCTTCTGCGCCGACGCCGGCTTGAGGGTCCTCCTCATCGACATGGACCCTGTACAGCCTTCACTGTCCTCCTATTACCCAATGGCACAGGAAGTCAGCGGCGGCATATTCGACCTCATCGCACATAACCTGACTGATCCAGAGCGAATCATATCGAGGACAAGCATCCCGAACCTGTCCTTGATCTTGTCGAACGACCCTAACAACCAGTTGATTAGCCTCCTGCTTCAGGCTGCGGATGGTCGTCTGCGATTGGCTTCTCTGCTGAAAGCTTTCGAGGGTCAGTTCGACCTGATTCTCATTGATACCCAGGGCGCACGAAGCGTCATGTTGGAGATGGTGGTTTTAGCGTCAGATCTTGCTGTATCCCCGTTGCCACCGAACATGCTCAGCGCCCGCGAGTTTAACCGTGGGACGTTGCAAATGCTTGAAGGACTGCGTCCTTACTCGAGGCTTGGACTGCACGTCCCTCCAATCAAGGTTGTAGTCAACTGCCTCGACCAGACCGTTGACGCTCGCGGGATTCATGACGCCATCAGAAAGACCTTCGCGGACAACATGGAAGTCGATGTCCTCAACAGCACAGTTCCTGCTTCAGTAATTTTCCGCGAGGGATCTACAGCAGGCATGTCGGCACATCGGCTCGAATACAAAAAACCTTCCAATCGACGCGCGCCTAGCGCGCTACAGGTCATTCGAGAGCTTGTGGTTGAGCTTTTTCCGCAGTGGACCGACCGTTTCGAGGCGATGACTGAATCCGCCGTAGAGGCCCTGGTAAAAGGGGGTCAATGAGATGGCAAAGACAAATCTCACGGAAGCTTCCGGCATTACTCCTCAGTTGATGCAGAAGCTCAACGAGCAGTACGACTCATCACAACTGCGCGCCGCTCAGACCAAGCTTACGAACACGTCACGTGAGCTCCGCAATTTAAGCTCCGGCCATAAGATGGGCCGCGGCTTGATTAGTCGACTGGGTGATTACTTGAGCGTGGAACAGCGTGAACTGCTCTCACAGGCCGCGCAGTTCCTTGAATCAGTGAACTCTCATGTCGAGCATGCCAAGGAAAAACGTGTACGCGACGAGAAAGCGGTTAAACGTCGGCAGGAGGCTCGGAACGCAAGAGCGAAACTACTGATTGCGGCCACATATCCCCTGCCCACTGAGAGCCTGGACCAGAAACTTGAGCTCCTGAAAACGGCGCTGTTATTCAACCGCATCGGCGCATATGACAGTTTCTACTCCGCAGTCGAGCTTAATAGCGAGATCCGAAGCACCTTACTGACGCCGTTCAGCAGACTGATAGGTTGGGGAAGCCTGACCGCTTACCGACTCAGTTGCCTAGACTCGCTTCGTATCCGGCTCGTTGAGGCACTGACTAATGACATCTCTTACGACGATGGATCTGAGGTCGAGGATCGGCTAGCCGCTCTGCAGTCAAAAGTCCGTGATGCGAATGCTAAAGCCGCGCTCACAACTGAAGAACATGAAACCCTCAGACTCTGGAAAGAGGCTCTGGCAGTTGAGGCAGTACCGGAGGTACGGCCATGAGCATTGACCGCCGACGGATAATCGACAAAGTCATCAAATGCTTCGCACTGGCACGTTCTGCGGGTGCCTCTCCTAATGAAGCGGAGACAGCCCTGCGGCAAGGCCGCAAGCTTATGGAGCAGTACCAGCTAGAAGAGCTTGAGGTGGACGCCCACCTCGCACGTGAGGCGTCAGTATCTGCCGGCACAAAGCGAGCGCCAGCGAGTTGGCTGCACAGCCTGGCGGGCACGTGCGCGAGCGCTTTCGACTGCGATTGTTTTGCTTTCCCCTCACGGCCTGGAGACTGGCATTTCAAGTTCGTCGGGTTGGGTGTGTCGCCCGATCTGGCGTGCTATGCCTATTCCGCGCTTCATCTGCAGCTTGTTTCGGCGCGTCGTCAGCACGTATCGCAGCTCAAACGCTGCAATCCAACCACCAAAAGACGACGTGGACGGATTTTTGCCGAAGCATGGATCAATGCAGTGGCCAGCAACGTTTACAAGTTCGCTGGGCGACAAAACGCTGAAACTCAACAAGCGATAAGCGCTTACCTCAGCCTGCACCACCCTACCTTGGTCGAAAAAGATCTTGAGCCCACCTATGTTAAGGGCCACGACCTGAGATCTCAACATCAGGGCTGGATGCAAGGTTCTACAGCGGCATTGCACAGAGGCGTCGATCAGCACTCTCCGTCCCCGGCAAGAATCGGGAGGGCTTGATGGACATTTCTCATATGGCACCTCCCCACTCCGTGGAAGCCGAACAAGCTGTGCTTGGCGGACTGATGCTTGATAACGAGTCTTGGGACCTGATCGCAGACCGTATCAAAGCCGATGATTTCTACCGGGCCGAGCACCGTCTGATATTCCAGAGCATTGCTGGGCTGGCTGAATCGAACAGGCCATTTGACGTGGTCACGGTTTCCGACTCCATTGCAGCAATAGATGCTGCTGGGGGCTTGGCTTATCTCAGTGAGCTCGCCAAAAACACCCCTTCTGTGGCCAACATCAAGGCTTATGCAGAAACAGTGAGTAACCGAGCTCATCTACGCCGGATTATTTCACACGGCTATGCATGTACCCGGGAGGCTTCAGATCCTCAAGCGAATGCGTCTGAGGTTCAGGACGTCATCGAGCAGCAACTTTTTGCTTTGGGGCAAGGACGGCAGACTTCCGACTTCGTGGACGTCAACCAGATGCTTATGCAGGTGGTCGACAAGATCGATCTTCGCTTCAACGCTGGGGAGTCGGTCGTTGGATTGCCCACAGGGCTTTCCGATCTTGATGAATTGACGGGCGGACTACAACCAGCCGATCTGATCATCATTGCGGCCAGACCCTCCATGGGCAAAACCAGCCTGGCGCTCAACTTGGTAGACGCTGCGCTTCAAAAAGATGCTCAGGCCACTGTTCAGGTCTACAGCCTCGAGATGCCGGCAGAGGCGATCATTTACAGGCTCATCTCGATCCTGGGGCACCTGAACCTGGAGAAGTTGATACGCGGGCAGTTGGAGGATGAGGACTGGCCGAAGCTCGCGATGGCAGTGCAAAAGATCAACTCGTATGGCGATCGCCTTGTAATTGATGATCAAGCTGACCTCACTCCCTCGGCAATCCGTGCGCGGGCTCGCAGAGGCGCACGGCGTTTCGGAAAGCCAGTCCTGATATTGATCGATTATCTGCAAATGATGAAATGTCCAGGTAAAGAAAATCGGACAAATGAAATCAGTGAGATATCTCGGTCACTCAAGGCTTTGGCCAAAGAGTTCGACTGTCCTGTCGTGGCGCTCTCTCAGCTCAACAGAGAACTTGAGCGGCGTCCGAACAAGCGACCTATCAATGCAGACCTCCGTGAGTCGGGCGCGCTTGAGCAAGACGCTGACCTGATTCTGTTCGTATATCGGGACGAGGTTTACAACCCCGACAGCGAGCAAAAAGGGGTCGCCGAACTCATTCTCAGCAAGCATCGAAACGGCGCGCTCGGCACCGTCCGAACGGCCTTCATCCCCCAACACACCCGTTTCGAAAACCTCTCGGCCGCCGCATGGCAAGGAGCTCGATCATGAGCGCGCGCAATAAACCTCTTTGCATAACTCATGAGTGTCGCTCTTGCGGCCACCACCACCCTTTCACTGCGGTCATGCCAGCAGGAAAACGTGCGCCCGAGTGCCCTTCGTGCCACAGCGGTGAAGTCGTCGAACTGGAGCTGGTGCACCCACAGTGGAGCGTTGTGGCCTCCAGTAAGGCACCAGACAGCAAGGAGTACACCGTCGTGTTCCGCATGAGCCCAGGTACTTCCAGAAAAGCCTTCATGAAAAAACTCACTGACACCTTTGTCGACCACGAGGTTGAAATCCTAGAGATCCAGTCGGGTGACAAGCTCGGCGGATCGGGAGGCCAGTGACATGCAGCTATATCACACCACTGAAGAAGATTTGCCGGTCCAGTCGGACCGGGAAAAAGAGCGCCTCCGGAGCGATATCGAGAAGGCGATGGCTGATTACTTAAGTCGTGGGGGCGCTATCAATCAGGTTGAAGCCAGCAAGCGCTCGAATGACAGCTCATTCATTATCAACTGTGAAAAAACCGCACAGTTGAAGGCGGATACCAGCGCTCGTGGGCGGAAAAAAACAAACGATCTGACCGACACAGAGCTGGCGCGACTGCTGAAAGCCCACTGCACAGCAGGGGCATCACTGGCGTCCGCCGCTGCGACGCTCAATCAAACGCGGAAGCGTTGTGAAGCCATAGCTCGTCGCTATCAGATCCCCTTCCGCTCTGCTGCTTTTACAAAAGCGAGGGCGCGGTCATGAGCAATACATCTACGTCTCTTCGAGGCAGGAAAAAGTCCCTGCAGGACTTGGCTGACTTCGCCATCTCACAGGGATGGGCAGTGCATCGCACTCATGGTGGGCATATCAAGTTCACCAAAGGTGGATGTTCACCCATCTTCACTTCTTTCACACCCAGCGACCACAGGGCCGGCCTCAATGCTCGCGCTCAATTGCGCCGCGCACAAAACCAACGCCAGATTGGAGATCGCCATGCTGAATAACGAAGCTGTGAATATTCGTGAGGACGACAAAGACGAGAAATTCGTCATCCGCCTACCTACCGGAATGAGGGGCCGGGTCCGTGGGGCTGCGAAAGCAAACCATCGCTCGATGAACTCAGAAATCATAAGCCGTATTGAAGCGACGCTCCGTCACGAGCAGGAGATTGCGAGGCTTACGGCTGTGATCGATGTGCTGCTCAAAGGCGGAACACCGACCAGCAACGTCATCCAACTTCCTGAGGCGGGCCAATAATCATGGCTGGCAAACTGACTGCAGATGAAATCTCGGGCAAGTTGTTACAAGGCTCATTCAGTCGTTCTGGCCCGACGGTTGATCAACTGCCGGACCCGATTGTAGATACGCCCATGGTTCTTACCCTGGACGAGATGAAAGCCTTCGAGCAAAACCCTCGCACCGTAACCAATGCGAAGTACAAGGAGATCAAAGACTCCATCAGGCAGCGCGGCTTGGATCACCGCCCTACAGTAACGCGTCGACCTGGCGAAATTAAATTCACCATCAACAACGGCGGCAATACACGTCTGCAGATTCTTCGTGAGCTGTACAGCGAAACCGGCGAAGACCGTTTCTATCGGCACAATGTTCTGTTTCGGCCCTGGGACTCAGCACGTGGGGAGATTATCGCTCTCACAGGTCACCTTTCGGAAAACGATCTTCGCGGTTCTCTGATGTTCATCGAAAGGGCGGTGGGCATAGAAAATGCTCGTGCCATTTATGAGAAAGAAGCCGGTGAGTCCATATCTCAGAGGGAGCTGGTTCGAAGGCTAAGTGCCGACGGCTATCCGGTTTCCCAGTCACATATCAGCAAGATGCAGGATACGGTTCGCTGCCTTCTTCCAGTAATACCCAGTGCGCTTTATTCAGGGTTAGGAAAACCTCAGATCGAGCGTCTCCTTTCGCTACGCAAGGCTGCTGGCCAGACCTGGCTCACGCATACAGAGGGGAAAGAACACATCCCTGACTTCGAAGGTTTGTTCCAGGACGTACTTTCGCTGTTCGATGGAGATGCAAGCGAGTTTGTATACGAGCGGGTTCAGGATGAGCTGATCAGTCACATGCAGTCGGGAACGGGGCTATCTTACGAGCAGCTCCTGCTCACACTGAGTGAAAATCAGAACCAAGCACGGCGTTCATCTGTGATCGACACGCCAGTGAGTTTGACGCCAGCTCAACAGCCTCGACCTGACGGTCTTCCGCCTGAGGGTGACGATCCGGGTATCGATCAGCAACAGGAACCAGGCATTCAGGCTCCCCCACCTGAGGCTGACAAAACCAAGGGCAAACAGGACGTCTCACCGAAGTCCTCAAAAAACGAAGCTGACAAGCCGCCGCCTCAGGCTCCTGAACTCACCGAGGAGGAGCGCGCAGCAAGGCTTGCCGGGCATATCGTTAGCCCGATATCCACCACTGAACGTGTGCAGGATGTAAAGCGGCAGTTGGCAGCCCTCGATGGGGAAAATCTGCCCGACTTCAAGACAAATGCGCTGATTTCGATACCCGTTCAAGCGGGTGGGTTACATCCTATCTCTGACGTCTGGTACATCGAACGTATCCTCGATCAGCCGGATGAATTGCGGCAGGTAATCGCTCAGCTCGCCCGGGAAATCGCCCACCTGTCAGGCATCAATCCAGACAGCGTGATTGATGTACCAGGTGGTTTGGGCTTCCTCTGCCAAGACCCTCCTGAAGATGTAGACCTCAGCGATCTGGCCAATAACGTACTGACCCTTCTCCAGTCGATTAGTGGCGTATACGCAATTGCCTTGATCAAAGAGTCCACCGAGCAACCACTGGATGTGTCCGAGTTTCAGTTCACCGCCGCGCTGGCCCAGTTGCTGTTAGGTAGCCCGAGATACGAAGACCGTGAAGCAATTCTCCAGGGACGCTTGGACGATACCTGCATCGTGAAGCTTTTCCGACTCATTCGCCTCGGCCGACGGCTGGTGGAGCTGGAGATGGGAAGCGTCAGCGTGGTTCAGACCCCATGAGGTTTTTTTCCGACGTTGTGAGACAGGAGTTTGGTCATGTCGAAAAAACATAACCCCCTCAACGAAGCCATGGTCGCGCAAATTCTGCATCACTTGCGCAACGGTGAAGTGAGACGTTGCCTTGATATGGGACTGGACCCAGAAATTCTGGCACTGCTCCAGCATCCCTCATCACAAAGTGTGTTGCTTAACTCTGCAGTTATCTGGTGCCGGGTGGCAGTTGATCCGGACATGGTGAAGCGTCTGCTGGCAAACAAGGAGCGCACTGATCAGGAAAACCGAATCGTGCAGCGCGCGCTTCGTTTGGGGGCGACGACCCCAATGCTGCAGGAGTTCTTCGGCATGTCTCCCCAAGAAGTTTCCTTGCAACGGGTACTGGTAGGTGTTCCTGGACGCCCTGGGCGATTCAGAGACATTCCCGATGACGCACCTCTGTGGCATAGGTTTGTGCAGTTGATGGAAGAGTACAACGTGGATCATACGGATGGTGTCGCATTACTTGATATCGCGATGATGCTGACGGAGGAGGTAAACGTCCCTCCTGAAGAGCCCCACATCGTGCCTCCGGATCAGATCACCCTGGGCCTCGTCTGGAACAAGATTCAAGGATGGCTGGCTCAGGACCTATACCCGACTGGCAAGAAGCGTAAATCGGCAAGCCTCGTAATGCTGGGGGAGTCTCGGCAACAGTCGAAAGCAAACGCTAATCGGAGCCGGCCGGGTCAAAGCCAGGCGAACAAGCCCGTGGGCAAGGTAGAAGGCGACCGGATGTGATAAGGATGAACCGGCGCCCTTCTCTGGGGGGAGCCATTAATGCCGCTGCCGGGGCTCTACAAAATCATCTGCTGCTCCAGCAATTAAAGCTGGCCCAACAGCAGAGCTCTGGCTCAGATAATAGAAAGTCGGTTGCTGGCTCAGATGCTGAGGAGACACTCGACGGTATCGTTTTCAGTGGAAATCCACATGAGACGGTGCCGCGAAGCCTCCTGCTTGATGATCGACTTTCACCGCTTGAGCGCAATGCTTGGCAAGTCTTCAGATTGCTTATTAACGCAGATGGCATCACAGCCTTTCCGACTTATGAACAACTTCGTCCCTACCTTGGCTCCGTCCCAGGAAAATTCGCATCCAGAGAGACTGTAGCGAAGGCTCTGACAGTGCTTCGCTTGACGCGCTGGCTTAGTCTTGGACGCCGAGTAAGAGACTCTCTGAGCGGTCGAATGCAGGGAAACGTCTACATCCTGCATGACGAACCGGTCGGGTGTGTTGAGGCTATGGAGCTTGATCGCGACTACCTGTTGCTTGTAGGCCATTCCCTCGAGCATGCAAATAAAGCTGTCAGGACCGTGGCAGATTTGGCATTCAAAGAATTCGCAGCCGACCCTAATCAATCGACAGGTGTGCTGCCCACGCGACTTGATGTCATTGAGGGTAGATGGCGTAGTCAGGGTTGGCATGATGCACCGAATGCCGTGGATCGCGAAGAAAACCAGCCTGAGTTCGGAATCCGAACTCAGCAAGAAAGCCGGCCCTCAGCACTGAGTTCGGATTCCGAACTCAGTAAAATCAGTGAGAAAGCGAATCTCGATAGACCGAGTTCGGAATCCGAACTCAGTCTAAAATCAGCGTCATACGGCACAGTTCGGATTCCGAACTCATATAGTACGTATACGAATACAAATACATCTGTATGTAAAAGCTCTGTACCGCGCGAGGCTGTGAGCGCTCCAGTCGATCTACCTCCAGGGTTTGAAAGGTTTACTGAGGATCAACGCTTCAGGGCGATGACCGCATTGCAGAGCGTCGAGCCGACACTGCGAGAACCGTTGCTTGATCAATGGCGCCATCGTTGCAATAGCGGTTCCGTGAAGAACCCATTCGGTTATCTATTGAGCTGCATGCAGAAAGCCCTGAGTGGGGAATTCAATGCCCAGTGGCAGGCTCCTAGAGCGTCAGCTCCAAATCCACAGGCGCACTCCCCCCAGCCGAAACATCTCAGCAACGCGCCTGATCAACCAAAGCCAACTCCCCCGCCTCCCGTCAAAAAAGTCTCGCCGCAAGATCGTGACGAGTCTTCACTGGCTGCCGGGCGCAGCTCAATGATGGACATCAAGCGGATAATTCGACCGAGATCACAGGGTTGAACAGATCAGCTGAATGCTGCAATCAATGCAAGCACTGTGATTCCACTGGCATCACTTCAAGCATCGACCGAGGTGATTCCCCGGGAATCACTTCCAGCACCGAACGGGGTGATTCCACTGGAATCACTTTGAGCACCGA
>NZ_FNJH01000002.1:220344-905667 GCF_900103225.1 Pseudomonas congelans
GGGTGATTCCACTGGAATCACTTTGAGCACCGAACGGGGTGATTCCACTGGAATCACTTTGAGCACCGACCACGGTGATTCCCCGGGAATCACTTCCAGCTCCAGTCTGGGTGATGCCACACGCAAGCCCACGAAAATCAGGGTCTCCACCAAAAAACCATTCCGATCAAGAAACGGTTTGTTACTGACCCTGAGTTGTACCCGCAGGCAGTCTTGCCTCGGCCTATCAATCATTTCTTATAAAGGAAGCGCTCAGCATGGCTGACAACTTTCAGCTCAACCTCGGTTCATTGCGAAGCAGCGTCAACCTGACCCTGCACACCCACCATGCCTCGCGCCTCTGGTTTGGGCGTCAACGTACCGAAGGCAAGCCTGGCATGATCGGCCTGAGCGGCTTTGCCAACATCCTCAACCGCATCAAGCGTGGCTGTGAACAGGACGATCCTTATTCAGACTGGTTTCTGATCCTTATAGAAGAAAAGATCGAAGCCTCTGAACAGGAAATGAAAGATATCGACGCCAGGCTGGACGAAGTTATGGCCTCACTGCCGCCGATGCTTTCAATAGGTCAAAACCTATCCGTGCAGCCGGTGACACTGCCGCTGTTCCTGTCCACGCCGCTGGCGTTCAAAGCGGTCTTTTTGCTCACTGCCTACGACGAGCTGGTGCGGCGCATTCTTCTGGCCAGCCACGTCGGCCTTATAGACAACAACGCCAAAGGCCAGTGGCTCGATGAGGGGGCTGCAATCCTGCGTCGTCTTTTCGGTTTGAGTCAGCGCTGGAAGTTCTCGGGAGCAAGCCGAGATGATTTTGCGGCCAAGAACGCACGTTCCGAGCAGGCTCGTGAGATGTACGCATCGTTTGGTGAAATCCCCCAAGACATTTTGGAAGGAACTCGCAAATCAAGCTTCGCGCCGTCCCCCTCTTCGGCATCAAATGCCGCGGTCAGTGAAGACGGTGATGACGACGGCTTCGAGGAGACCATCACGCTGGGCCAGCCGCACCCTGACAAGCCTGAATCTGAGTCCGCAGAGTGACTAACGTGACGGCCAACCCCGCGCACCAGAATCAAGAGCGCCAGAGCCTGCAACAGGGTGCCTTCCAACCCCTGCAACAGGATGCCTTCGTAGCACTGCAACATGCGCCCTTCCTAAAAGGCCTTTTAAAACCTTTTAAAGGTAAGGGGGGGATGCTCCAGTTGGCAGAGTTATGCCGGTCCCTTGAAGATGATCTGAACGCGCTGGCCGAGGATCAAGTGCTTGCCCAGGCCAACAGACATCCCTTCACTCTTCTGCCTGTTCGGATGGTCCGGCAAAGAACAAGCGCTGGCACAGTTTTTCTCCGCTGGCAGGAAATGGGAACGCGGCA
The DNA here is from genome assembly GCF_900103225.1 of Pseudomonas congelans. Taxonomy (GTDB): domain Bacteria; phylum Pseudomonadota; class Gammaproteobacteria; order Pseudomonadales; family Pseudomonadaceae; genus Aquipseudomonas; species Aquipseudomonas congelans. Next base: position 221,713 of record NZ_FNJH01000002.1, read on the forward strand.
GATGGGCGTCAATGTTTGGTCCAGCTTGCTGGCCGATCCCAGAACACCCGAATCACTGCTCCAGGATCTGCACTCCATGGAACAGCAACGCGTCGCTTTGAATATGCAAATAAGTCTGGTCCATACCATCGGCCGGCAGGCCGCCGAATGCGCCGAAAAGATGGCCCAGGCAGATGCCGTTTACTCAGGACGGCTGCAACAGATCTCACAATCCAGCGGCATTTCACCGCACACGCAGAAGGAGTCCTAACATGGGCACATCAGTAGACTGGGAAGGTAACCTTGGCTCTGCTCCAGAATTCAAGGAGTTCCCAAACGGCAACAAAGATCCGCGCCGCTTGCTAAAGCTCAACGTTTACTTTGACAATTCAATTCCGAAAGCCGATGGATCAGGCTTTGAGGACAGAGGCGGTTTCTGGGCCAACGTAGAATATTGGCACCGCGATGCGGAACACTATGCCAACTTGTTCCAAAAGGGCATGCGGGTCATGATCCAAGGGCGAGCGCTCATTGATAACTGGACCAAGGAGGGTAAGGAGTTCTCTGCGTTGAAAGTGCAGGCATCGCGGGTCGCAATCCTTCCCCACCGGGTTGAAGCGGTGCAATTGGCACCTTCCCAGTCATACAACCAGCCGCAAAGCGAGCAACAGAATACCGACCGGAGTTCAACTCAAAATGATGCAGCTCCGCATTTCGACGACGATATTCCTGTGTAGGAAACCTGTGCGAAAAATCGCGCCCTCTGCGTGAAGCTGCTGGTGGAAACGACACTGATCAACGTTGTTCTCCATCAGCAGGCAGGTACTTCTAAATTGTTCACCCGATGGAGCAAAAAAACGCCCTCCTCGTGGATCTACTGGTGAAATGAATCAGCGGATCGGGAAGCCCACTTTACGACTATCCTCTTACAGGTCGAATCCAATGAGTGACATCAACAACTTCGTAACCTATGTCATCCGCATGCCAAACGACACCGCGTTAAGGACCGCCCTGACTACTGAATTGGCTGAGGCGGTTATCAGAAATGGAGGGGAGTTGACCGGAACATCACTGGAGGATGAAATCACGCTCAATGAGCTATTTGAAGCACGCATGAACGACCTGGATGTCCAAGAAGCCCGGCGGGCAGCTAAGGAGCTGGCGACAGCTGAATACCTCGAAGATTGAAAAAATCGCCTCGTTCGTGAAGTCTTGGATGTATCCGATCTACTCCACGGGAATCCTCAGTTGTGAGAACAGCCCCTACAGCGACGCACGAGACTTCGGATCGGCGTCGATTCAACAACCCACACCATGCCGTGATGCTTGCGGGTGCTGAAGCGGCGCTTAAAGGCATCCCCCTACACGAATGCCCCTACCGGCATCCAGCCATGCGCGCATCGTGGCTAAAGGGGTTTGCCCAGGAGCAACAGCAAAGCTTCAAGTTCTGACTCAGGGCGATTAACCCACTTCCCCACATTTACGGTTACGCATGGCGAGCGCAGATCAGGTCTAGGACAGTGCTGGCTCAAGTCACTTTGAGCTCATTGATTCATGACCGCCGAGCCTATTTGCGAAACAACTTTCGTCCAAACTCTTCTCGATATTGCGAAATTCCCAGAGCGTCATCGTGCAGTTGCCAACACTTGGGCTGAGCATTTCGACGTACCGGCGGAAGGACGTGACGAGTTCATACTGCACTACCTGACTCACACCTCATCAACTCGATGCTGGTGCGTTGCTCTCCATAACGATGACTCGGCTGCACGTCCAACTGTGGCGCGGCTGGGCAGGCAGCTGCAATACTTCGATGGCAAGCTGATTTCAGCTGTACGATTTAATGATCAGAGAAAAGTCCCAGGCCGCGCACCCAGTCCAAGCCAAGCTTTGAAGCTAGCTCATGAGTTGATTACTCATGATAGTGCTAATGCTCTTCTGACGTCATTCTGCAAACCAGCACGGGATCTGGCGCGGGATGAAGCGGAACTTAGTATAAGACCGCTGACGAAGTACAATTTGGGCGCGCTTAGTTCAGAGGGCCGGAACAAACGTTTTTACGCGCCACGCGGTCGATTTTACATCACCTGTATCGGCGCGGCAGTGAAGAGGTTTTGTCAGAGTCTCGACCAGGAGCTGCTGCATGCAGTGCGTTCCGTGCAGTGCCCTTCCGCCAAACTTTATAACTGGCTCGCTCAAGGCGATCGCACTCGTCGACTACAGGCCTTGAAAGCACAACCGGTGTTGGTGCCGGTGTTGATCGTTGGGGTTGGAATGCCGTGGCCCATGATTGCAGGTGGACTGCTGGTGGAATGCCCATGGCTCGAACTTCAGGAGTTTTGCTGCTCCTGGGAGGGTGAAACCATCATGGACGGGGCCGGGTTCGTGGGAAGAGCAGTCGACACTGGCTTACCGCTTAACAGGGTTCTGGCATGGCTGTTCTCGGTACCGACGTCCTCGATCCGTTTCCTTGGCCACCAGCGGGTCTACGATACCGGCAGCGCGCTCAGTCGTTTGAATTCCGAGGGCCTTGAGGCAGGCTGGGAGCATCTGATCGCGGGCTCTGTGCTAGGCAATCGTCGCCCGAGAACCAAAGCAGAATGGCGTTTTTTCTATGCGTTCAGATCAGCGATTCCATGGGATTCACTCCGACCCTTGCGTGATATGAACAATCTTGTGGTGGGCTGCCCTACTGACTGGGCAGACCCTGCCTGGTCCAGCATGGCGGCCAAACTTGTTGATTTGAGAGAGCTGTTCGACAACCTAGAACGGGCTGGTAGTTGCGAGGCTCGTAACACCAAGCGGCGCCTGTACGCATTTGTAAGCGGTTTGAACTTCCGCCAAATATCAAATGTGGTCGATGCATTCCATGGAGCACTCGCAGACATCAGAGCGAGGCTGGAGCGGGATTTCCCGCCTGAGCCATCTGACTGTTTCACAAGGTGGCCGGGGCTGCTGCTGGGTAATGATCCAATCACCTGCAGTGCAACCGGTTTGCAGATCGTCGAATTACGCTGCCCAGCAGACTTAGAACAGGAGCATCGCTCTCTGGGTCACTGCATCGACACATACGACTTCCGTGCATATTCGGGCAACTGCCGACTCTTATCCATCCGATCTGGAGGGCTGCCGCTGGCATCGGTCGAGCTCACACTCAGAACAGGCCGTAGTGAGCGAGTGACTGGCGATTTTACAACTCAGCATTTGCATATCGTTCAGATCAGAGACCACGAAAACGAAACCCCGGATGCTCACTCGGTAGTGATGAATGCTTTTGAGTTATTCATGGCCGCAGTCAGAAGCGGTCGTATGCCCGTGCTCCTGGAATGGCCAAATATGGCGATGAAGATGGCGCGTTACGCTGATGAAAAATCGATGTTCAACATCCGCTTTGGGGAAGAGATCGTGGGCTGGGCTAACAGTTTGTTGGACAAGGGGCTCTGAAGATGGCATCGCCCCAATTGATGAACAAGCGTCCGGTATTGCTTCGCAAAGCCATTTTCGATGGCTACGACTTCGGGCTGTCCCTCAGTTACCTACAAGGTGCAAACAAGCTTTTGCTTCGCCGGAGGGGCTTTTTCATACGCAGGTCTGATCACCCACTGAACCAGTTTTGGCGTGTGCCCAAAGACAAGCTACTCGATGACCTCGATGTGCTCTACCGGGAGCTGGCAGAGCTCGCAGATGGCAAACATATCGAGAGCTGGCAAGCATTCAGAGACAGGATCACCTCTGCCCAGTCTGACGTGCACCGTGACGCATTCACCTGGGGGATGAAGTTCCGGCTCGCGCCGCTGGCGGAAGGCGGTGTGATTCTGTCGGGAGATTTTCATCCTGGTGCCGTAGCAATTGCCAAGCGCATGCGTGGGGTGTTCCTCTCGGCGGGCAAAGCTTGGCGGGTGCAGGGCACAGCAGAGTTGGTCCGCAGCAACCTGCTTCTGGAACTGGGTTTGGCCGAAGATCAGTTCGAAATTCTGGACACGTTGCAGGAGTTGCTCGCTGACGGGTCGGTCAAGGCGGTGAGTGAGGTCACCAGCATCAGTCTGGGTGGTCACTCTCCGGAGTCGACCAAAAGCGAAGAGGAAGTTTCAGACTCAGGTATCTACCTGGCATCTGTCCCATCCATCAAAAACACCGAGCTGACCAGCGCCGAGATCGATAAGGCGCTGGGAGGGTTCTCGCTGATGGAACATCAGCCAGCAGGTATCAGGCACCTGCTGCAGCGCACGAGTGCGCTACTGGCCGACGATATGGGACTGGGCAAAACTCGCCAGGCGGTGATTGCAGCTGGTATACGCGCCCAAGGCAAACCGGTTCTGGTTATTGTGCTCAACAGCCTGATCATCAACTGGCAGCGCGAGATCCTGATGGTGTTTCCCCAGGCTCAGATCGCCATGCAAACCTTTGATGCCAGTGCTGGCTGGATCATCGTGAACTACGAGAGGCTGGGTGATTTTGTCATGCACGCGAGCCGTTTCGCGGTGATGGTCATTGACGAGGCTCACCGACTCAAGGAACCCACTGCTGCATGGACACGCCACGGCTTCGACATCGCGGCTCAGGTACAAAACCGCTACCTGTTGACGGGTACGCCTGTGCTCAATCGTGAAGCCGAGCTGCACACACTCCTCAGGCTTTCAGGCCACCCAATCGGTCAGCTACCTCTGAACGAGTTCTGCGAGCGATTCGCCGGCAGTCCTGAGTTTCGCAAGACGCTTAGAGATGAGATATCTGACTGGATGCTTCGACGCCGCAAGGATGTGCTGCCCAACCTGAAGGGGAAGCAGCGCCAGACTGTGCCGGTGATACTCAGCCAGGTAGAACGTGACGAGTACAATCAGATCATGCGCAGCGACCAGCATCGATTCGCAAGGCTGGGCGCACTGCGCCAACTGCTCGAGCGCGTGAAGGTACGGATCCTGGCGGATCTGATGGCCGAGCTGGACGTCGACGACAAGGTGATCCTCTTCTGCGAGTATCAGGAATCCGTGGCCACGTTGCGTGAGCACTGCATAAAGATGGCCGTCGGGTGCGTGACGTTGGTGGGAAGTGACTCGCCCAAGAAGCGCCAGAAGGCGATTGATGCTTTCCAGCAGGACCCGGACTGCAGGGTGTTCATCGGGACCAGGTCGGCCGCCGGCACAGGTTACAACCTCACTGCTGCGAACTATGTCTTCTTTCTGGGGCTTCCATGGACACCGGGGCTGCAGGACCAAGCCGAGGATCGAGCCTATCGCAACGGGCAGTTGCGCATGGTTGTCGTCAAAATCCCTCTAGCTGAGGACACCATCGACCAGCAGCTGTGGCAGATGCTCATGGATAAGCGCGCTCTGGCCAGCGATCTCATCGATCCGGAGGCGGAGGCGTCGAGCAAAAAAGCTCTTGCCGAAACTATCTAAGTGGTAACGAAATTGAACGAAGCGCAAAAAATAGGTGGCTGTATACGGAACCTCAAAAAAAAAGGGCTGTCCTTTACATAGGGTTAAACCTTACACACTACAGCTTGCCAAGGAGCGGTACACATGGCTTTTGACGGTTATATTCAAATCGCAGAGATTCCTGGCGAAGCTCTTGACGAGAAGTTTAGTAAGTGGATCGAAATCACTGGCTACAATTTCGGCGTTAGTCAAAGCACGTCAGCTACAGCCAGTTCATCAGGAGGCGCGTCCTCTGGTCGAACTACAATGACCAATTTCACCTTCACCAAATATCTGGACAGCGCCAGCTGTAAGCTTATGGAGGCCAGCTGCGCGGGCCAGCACCTTAAAGAAGTCAAGTTTGTGCTCTGCCGAGCAAGCACAGATAGACTAAAATATTATGAGGTGGTACTGGAGGAGGTCATAATCGCTGACTACTCTCAAAGCGCAAGCTCAGGCGTACCAATCGAAATTGTACAGCTCAACTATGGACGTATAAAAGCAACGTATACCTTGCAAAAGCGCAGCGATGGCGCGGCCGGCGGTAACGTAACCGGGGGATGGGATCGGATCGGCAACAAAATATATTCGTGAGGCAAGGACATGGCCGAAGTTAAATCTTTCATCAACTCTAGAACGCAAACATTCGAAACCCTAAAGGCGAATATCGGGCTTTCTGGGAATTCTAAAGCTAAATTCAACGTCCTCAATTCTCATATAGCAGGAAGTGTTGTAAGCGCTGGTGAACTTGTCATTGTAGGTGATCCGTCTACACCCTCCTGCACAAGCCAAGAAGCCTACCTGATGGCCAAGGCTAGTCAAGTTCATACGGACTTGCTAAGCAATGGCGCTGGAGGGGATGATTTTTTTCTTGACAACTTTGAGCTATTGCAAAGCCTTCTATTTCATGCTTCAACGGGCGTAGGTGCTGTAACCGATGGTTGGAATAAACATCTGAACGCCATCAAGACCACACTTGATGACATAGAAATTCTGCATCGGGAGCACCTCGGTTCAGGCTCCATGGTAGAACGCGACACGTTTTATGCGAAAAGAACAGCCCTTTTCTTAAAACTTGATAAGCAGTTATCAAACATGGCCTCTTACGGTTCGGGATTACGTAATGAAGGTTCAATTAAAAAGCTTTTGGGAATCTCTACATCTAGCTATATGCACACAGGTGAAATCTCCGGGTACGCCGATAAAGTCTCTGGCGTCGCAAGGGCCGCCAATCTAGTTAAGAGAGGTGCCTACATCGGCACAGCTTTGGATGTGGCATCAACGGGGTTGTCGATCCATAAGGCTTGTACGATGGGCAGGGAGGACGAGTGTAGAAAAGCGAAATATGTCGAGGGTAGCTCTCTGGTCGGCGGCTTAGGTGGCGGAACGTTAGGGGGCACGATCGGTAGTGGCGTGGCTGGAATCATATGTGTTGCGATGAGCGTCCCTACAGGCGGAGCTGCTGCGTTGGCATGTGCAGTAATTGGAGGTGCCGTTGGAGGTATAGCGGGAGGTGCGATGGGGTCTAAAAGCGGTGAGATGATGGGCGACTATCTGTATAGGCAAACGAGCCCATGACAGACATAGACCCAGGTTTAATAGCGACTATTATTACTCTATCGATCGTTATAACGATGTGCATTACTTTTTATATCGCACATGCTTATACCGAAAAATTTGAACGCTGCCTCCCCAGCTGTGTGTTTGTAGAGCATAACAAGACGGCCTTCTCAAATGCAGGGCTTTTGGGGAAAATCATGCGTTGCAGCATGATTTATTTTTACATTTGGGTGCCAGGTCTAGGCAAAAAAAGGGGCTTGGCGGATATTCAAGAGATTAAACGCTTCCCTGCGAAGCTCAAGTACTTGCTTACAATCCCTTGGACAGCACAGATTATTCTTTTTATAGCATTGGTTTTCTTCACTCAGTTTATAGCGTCCTAAGCTTTAACTCGTTCTCTAGAATAACCAAGAGGCTGACTTTGCCAGACTACATCGTCATCAGGTTAGCGGTCACCTATTAACCGGCGTGGCGCATTAACCAGGAGGGTTGTCGCGACGGCGCTCCTCCCACTCCCGGCTTCCCAATGCTTTCGCGAATAACCTGAATCGATCCGTTAAGGGTTTAGCAGTGCTTTGCAACCTGAGCGCTGGCACCTTGGCCACCATCAAGAAATGGGGTCAAGGCACACATGATCAGGCAGCTTTCCACACTTTCCATACTCGCGCTGTTCGCCGGATGCACGTCTGTAGCGGACAAACCGGTTGGACCTGCTTTCGACAGCAGCCAGAATCCTGAGCTGCTCTCGCCAGACCTGTACTCAAGTGGCGCCAAGTCCGGTCAGGAGCCGATGGTTCGCTATGGTCGATACGCTCTGGTGAACACCGCTCCAGAGGCCGAACAGCGTGACCTGATGGCCCAGATCATCGATGTCAGCATTCCGGCCAATATGCATCCGTCCGTCCAGGATGCGATGCAGTATGTGGTCAGCCGCTCAGGCTACACCTTGTGCCCACCGAGCACCGGTCACGTAAACATCTTGTTCACACGCCCTCTTCCTGCTGCTCAGTACAAGCTAGGGCCAATGAGCCTGCGCAACACGCTGCAGGTACTGGCCGGTCCGGCATGGCAGGTCAAGGTCAACGAAGTAACGCGCGGTGTGTGTTTTGTACTGCGGCCAGGTTACCAACTGCCGGAGACGTCCAAGCCCGTGGCACTGGCTCAACCTGCGCAACCGGCCAGCACTGGATCAACCTCGGTAGCCAGCACCTCCCCTGCCGTTAACGTTGTAACGGCCCCGGCAACCGGAACCCCATTCAGCAAGGACACATCGCCTGCAGGGCAACCGCAAACCACGGTCGTCACGCAGGCAAAAGCGCAACCAGCTGCATCCATCAGCACCCCAGCCAAGGAAGGCACCCCTACACAGCAAAAGCTGACTCCTGTGAGCGCGGCTCCGGCGAAGGCCACATCTCAGACCACCGTCACCAAGAGCATCGCTTCGACCAGCCAAGCTCCGATGAAACCTGAACCAGCAGCGAAACCCGTCGCAACGGTTGCGCCACAGCAAACGTGGAATGCGCCTGTGGGCAGTACCTTGCGTCAATCGGTCGAAGACTGGGCCAAACGGGCCGGCTGGCAGGTTATCTGGGTACCGGAGGACCTGGACTACCCCATCGAAGCACCGCTGAGTTTTAAAGGCTCCTTCAGTTCGGCGGTCAGGCAGATATTCCCACTGTACGACAACGCCAAACGGTCCTTTGTGGTGGACGGTAATGAGGGCAATGGTCAGCAGGTTCTGCACGTATCGGAGAGGAAAAAATGAGCATGCCCTTCATGCGTCAGACCGCTCTGAGTCTCGCTGTTCTAACGGCATCAGCATGCTCAGTGCAACGGGTGGATGAAGCCGCTGCACGGGCAGAGGCTACCGCCGATTCTGCCGGCCGTTACGCGGCTATCCAGCGTAACAAGCAGCAACAGGAACGTCGGGACACAGTGATATTCAGCGACAAACCCTGGGTTTCAACGCAGCCAGTTGTTGCGAGACGAGGCATCCCCTCCAAGTATGACTGTGAGGTCGCATATCGGCCTGCTGGCAGTGTCGGAATTGCTGAAATTGCCCAGTACATTTCAAGACAGTGCGGGATCCCTGTCCTGGTCTCGCCGGATGCGCTCAATCCTGGCCTGCTGAACGCTAATGCACCTGCACAGGGCAACAATGCGCCTCCAATCAGCACGGCCCCTAACCCTGATAGCCTGGCCGGGTTGCTGCCTGCAGGTATTACGGGCGGCTCCAACCTGGCGCAGGCCTCTCAGGGGAGAAGTTCTGACTTCGCATCCATGCTGACACCGAACCTCGTCAGTGGGTTGCGCTTCACAGGGAAAGCCTCGGGTCTGCTGGATGAGGTCACCGCGCGGCTGGGACTCACCTATCGATTCAATCCCACCTCACGGTCAGTGCAGGTCAGCTATTTCGATACCAAGGTGTTTGACGTCTACGCATTTGGAGACGTGCAGGAAATCAAAAGCACCGTCAGATCCGGTATGACCACCTCCTCAGGTTCGGGAAGTGGTTCGTCGAGCGGATCATCGTCAGGTAGCAGTTCCTCAGGCGTTTCGGGTGACTCGGGCAGCAACCAGAGCACTACAGTCACTCTCAACACATCGATCCTGACTGACATCCAGAGCAACGTGAGGGCAATGCTGAGTACCTCGCCGCCTGGTCGCATGTATCTGTCACCGTCGACCGGGACGTTGACCGTGACTGACCGGCCCGACGTGCTTTCGAACGTTGAGACCTATCTGGCCAAGACCAACCACGCGATCACCCAACAAGTGCTGTTCAATGTGAAGGTGTTTGAGGCGACGCTGACCGACACCGATCAGCTGGCTTTGAACTGGGCGGCCGTCTACAACTCGCTGAGCACAAAGTGGGGCCTGTCTCTCTCGAATACTGTGCCAGGCATCAGCTCCAGCGCAATCTCGGGCTCTGTTGGCATTGTCGATACAGCCAACTCTGCCTGGGCAGGTTCGAACGCGATCATCCAGGCAATCGCAGAGCAGGCCCGGATCTCGAATGTTCGATCGCCGTCTGTGACCACATTGAATCTGCAGCCTGCTCCGCTGCAGATCGGCAACGTCCAAGGCTACATCCCATCGGTTCAGACCAACACCACGGCGTCAGTGGGCTCCAGCACGGCAATTACTCCGGGCACTATCACCTCCGGCTTCAACATGACACTGCAGCCTCGCTTGATGGACGATGACGAGATGCTGCTCATGGTTTCAATCAACATGAGCTCCAAGCCTACATTCGAGCCATTCACCAGCAACGGCTCCAGCGTTCAGATCCCCAACTATGATGCGAAAAGTCTGTCGCCGAAGGTGAAGCTCCGCAGCGGTCAGACATTGATCCTGTCGGGCTTTGAGGAGCTGAGCGACAACACGGACAAGATCGGCACGGGTTCACCCGGATTCTTCGGTCTTGGAGGTGGGCGTAAACGCACCTCGTCAAAAAGCGTTCTGGTGGTGCTGATCACTCCGATTGTGACCAACTGACATGGCGAACCTGTTCTCCCTGTTACGAAGGCGCGCGCCGCGCGCTCAAATGCCCAGTGACGGCAAAGTTCAGATTCTGACTTATCACGGACGGTCCTTCGTGACAGGCCTGCTGTGGCACCCGTTGGGTAGCCTTACCGGGTACATGAAGGAAGCACGCCAGTTCGGTCGCACCCAGCAAATGGACATCGTTGCCATCAGGCATACCGAGTCTGTGATTCAGGCTGGATTCGTTTCGCAGAATGACGGTGCAGTCAAAGGCATGTACTCGCTTGCAGCCGCCCTCGCTGGGCAATTGGGCGCATCTTGGCTGGCTGCCTGGAAGATCGAAAACACCGAGGACAGGTACGCCTTGGTCGCTGTGTACCGAGGCGCGGTCATTCCGGGAGCAGACCTGGTAGGCAGCAGTGAGGAAATAAAAAAGAAGGTGGCTCAACAGTTGAGCCGCTCGATGAGCTTCGACAAGATCTTTCTCCCGCCGGAGTTTGGTCGCGGTGGCGAACAATTCGACGCTGAAACATTGTTGCAGCCATCAAATCTCAAACGCGAATACAAGCTGACACCGTTGGCATTCGGCCTTTCCAGACAGGAATTGCTGAAAGCCGCGGTGATCGGTGCCTTGGTCGTGGCCGGCCTGATTGGGTGGCATCAGTGGAACGAACATAAGCAGCAACTTGCTCGCCAGGCGCAGGAAGCGGCAGAGGCGGCAAGACAAGCCGAATTGGATGCCCTGAACCAGCGAACAAACTCACCAGTCGTGATCGAGGCACTTGTGCATCCGTGGGTGAAACAGCCTTCTGTCCCGGTATTTCTTGAAGGCTGTAACGGCGCAATTGACCAGTTACCACCGGCAATCGAAGGGTGGTTATTCGTCTCCGCTAAATGCGACGGAACGCTGATGTCGGCCAACTACAACCGCACCGGCAACAGCACCACGATGGCTTTCAGCGCCGCTACGGCGGGCTACTTTGCGGATACGCCAGCGTTTTACGACGAAGGCAACATGGCCGCAGTGAAGCTTACGTTCGAGCTGCCGCTGGCGGGTGATGACGTTCTGAACCCGGCAACGCAGGCTTTGGACAGCATCACTTCATGGCTTCAAGCCCAAGCCCTGCAGCCCAAGATCACGGAAGTACCTGTGACATTTGTACAGCCACCAGCTTTGCCTGGCCAACCAGCGCCTCCACCACCACCGCCCCCGGATTACCGACACTTCGAGATCCGCTACACGAGCCTGTTGCCGCCAGCGACTGTTCTTCAAGGCGTGGAAAGCACGGGCATGCGCCTGCGTGAAATCAAAACCGACTTTCAAGACGGCAAATTAACCTGGAACGTCATAGGTGACCTCTATGTGCATTAACCCTCGCGCCTCCATTCTGCTGACGTTTCTATTGTCCTGCGTGGCTGCCGGCAACATGGCCGTCGCGGCGGATCCATCCCCCAACGACCTCAGTCGGATCAACATTGGCGAGTTGTCCCAGGTGCAGAGTGAAACCTTGCTCTTCACGGCACAGGCGGCGCGAGCTCGTGCCAAGGAAGACATCGTAAACGGGGCCAAAACGACCACGTCCGCGCCGGTTCAGGTTACGCAGAACGCTTACACGACGCCCGCCCCGGCCAGCAACAGCACACCGCAGTTGCCAGTGGTCAAGACCGTGTTCAGGACGAATAACGCTCTATATGCCACGTTGCTGTACGGAAGTGGTTTCGAGGTCGATGCATCAGTTGGCAATGCCGAGTTGCCAGGAGGGTTCAAGGTAATCAGCGTGTCTCTCGACAGCGTTGTACTGGGCCATGACGGACGCCGATATCCACTAGGGTTCTCGACCCGGGCGCCGATTGGTTCGGTCGACGCACCCCAAATGTCACTGCAGACACTCAAGCCTATAGCTCCCGGCCAGCCCTCGGTTACGAGTCCGCTGTCCAGCATGTCGCAGGAGTTACAGCGATGAGCGGCGCGGTACGAATTGAGCCAGACATCAAGGCTGATCCGTTGGCACGCCAGGTCACCCGGCCAACCGCAGTCGTGCAACCGATAACCATCGCCATGCAATCTGACGTGGTCGGAACAGTCCTTACTGCTGAGGGACAGCGGTGGGGGGACATTACCAGCGAGTTGCGTCAGCTGGTTGCCTTGTTGGCACCTGCCCCAGAGGCTGATGAAGCTGAACTGCTCGTCTCGTCTCAGCACATGCACGACCCTTATGTGATGGCATTTATGGACCGCCTGGACAGAGCTGGCGTGCCGTTTCAGACCATCAGCAGCACGCTCAGCGATATCAAGTCTCTGTACCAGAATGCGGGCAAAGCTTTCGCCGGATCTATCGACAGTACCCAGCGCCAACAAGAGGTGATTCGCATCATCGGCGCGGCCCATGGACGCCGTGCTTCCGACGTTCACTTCATCGTTGGCCACGAAATCACCTACATCAAGTTCCGTGAGGACGGTCTCTTGCGGGAATACGGGCAGATCCAGAGCGCCGTAGGTAACGAGCTCTGTTCTTCACTCTTCAACTCAATGTGCGACGTCAAATCTGAGGGCTACTATCAACCGGAATTGAAACAAGATGCGCGCATGGCTCGCACCTTCCTCGATCAATTGGGACTGTCCGGAGCCCGTGTAGCTACACGCCCTCTGGTCGAAGGGCCTTTGATGGTGCTGCGACTGATCTATGACGATCAGGAGAAACAGTCAGTCGACGATCTGGGGTTTCTGCCAGAACAGAATTTGCTGTTCAAGCGGCTGCGAAGCCTTCCTTACGGCGTGATCATATTGACCGGTCCAACTGGATCAGGGAAATCGAAGTCGCTCCAGGTGCAGATCAACCTTCTGGCTGAAGAGTGCAAAGGCACGAAACATATCCTGACCGTTGAGGACCCGCCCGAGTATCCGATGCGTGCAAATCAGTCCCCTCTTGGCAGCAATGAGACATGGGGAGAATCCATTACAAACTCCGTGCGACTCGACCCCGACATACTGATGTACGGGGAGATTCGCGACCTTGAATCAGCTCAGGGGGCACTGCGCGGGGGGATGACCGGCCACCTCGTTTTATCGACTCTGCACACCAACAACGCTGTAGCAGCAATTCCTCGCCTGATCGACATGGGTGCAGATACAAGCCTGGTCACCGACCCAACACTCATTGTCGGTCTTATCAACCAGTCACTCTTGCCAACGCTGTGCAAGAAGTGTCGCGTGCCTGCGCGCAGCCAGATCAGTACCCTGGATCCGCAGCTGGTCGAGAGGCTTGAAAAGATGACCGTGCTCGATCAGGTTTATTTGGCTGGGCCAGGTTGCTCTCTATGCCGTGACGGGGTCAACGGCAGGGTCGCTGTCGCAGAGATTCTTCTCCCGACCCACCGGTTCATGGAGGAGATCCGCAAGAACGGACCAAGCGCAGCGCGCCAGTATTGGGTCAAGCACATGGGTGGTATCACGAAGGTTGCCCACACGCTCATCAAGATCAATGCGGGGCTGATCGATCCGCGCATGGCAGAGGCCGTAGTCGGGCCAGTGGATTTTGACAGCTACATGCTGGATGCCGAGCCACCTGAGGTTGAAGCCCATGCTGAGTAAGGCGATGGACGCCTGGTCAGGGCTTGTAGAAGGCTTTTACAGAAACCAGTTCGGAGGCAATGAGCGTATCCGGCTTTACGAGAGCATGACCGCCCTGCTGGAGAACGGGGTGCCTCTCGACCTGGCTCTTGATCGTATCGGATCGATCTACAGTGACGGTGGCCGCCGTGCTCGACATCCGATTGCCCTTGCCAGCTATGGCATAGGCAAGGCTGTGGACGGCGGCAAGACGCTAGCCCAGGCCTGCCTTAACTGGGTGCCTTATCAGGAGCACGCCGTAATCAGCGCCGGCGAGAAGTCAGGGAACTTGATCCAGGCATTCAGCGACTGCGTGCGGATCATCGAAGCTCGGCAAAAAGTGATGAAGCTGGTGGTCTCAACGGCCTCGTACCCGGTTTTTGTCTGGAGCCTGATGGCCTACTTGCTGAACGTAATCGCCACCCGGGTGGTGCCGGCCATGAGCCGCTCATCCAACCCAGAAGCCTGGTCCGGCGCACCCATGGTTCTGCACATGATCGCCACCTTTGTGACTAACTGGGGACTTCTGACTTTGTGCCTTGTGGTAGTCCTGGTTGTCACCAGTGTCGTCACTCTGCCTTACTTCCGTGGCCCTTGGCGGACAAGGCTGGAGATATTGCCTCCCTGGTCAATCTACAAAGCGCTCCACGGCTCAACGTTCCTCCTCAATATCGCGGTCATGCTGCGAGCAAACATCGATCCGCTCGGAGCGTTGGACACGTTAAAGCGTGGGGCAAATCCGTGGCTGCGTGAACGCCTGGAAGCCGCCCACTACGGGGTTCGGATGGGTAAAAACTTTGGGGAGGCTTTAGATCTTTCCGGGCATGAATTCCCAGACCACGAAGCGATTCAATTTCTGATTGTTCTCTCCACTACGCAGAGCTTCTCGGCTGCAGTGCACCGCTACAGCCTTCGCTGGTTGGAGATATCACTGAAACAGGTCGAGCGTTACGCAAAGACACTGTCCCTCGTATCCATGGTTCTGATCGGCCTGTTGATGATTCTGGTCATGGTCGGGGCCTACAGCATGACCGGCAATGCCACACAAGGCATGACGCACTGAGCACTACACCCGTTACCCACATACCCAGGACCACACACATGCAAAACACCACTCACTCCGCTCGGGCGAACCAGATCGGTTATATCTCGATTGAATTGCTCTTCGTTCTCATCGTTATCCTGATCGGGATGGGCTACGCCCTTTACAACGGTTGGGGCGCGATGGGCAGTTCGGACGTCAACAACGAACAGGGTAACGTCGGTCAATTGATCGCGAACACTCGCAAGCTCAAAGGCAGTACCGGTTACGGAGCGTCAGGGACCGATCTGATCGCCCAGCTCAGCTCGATACGTGGCCTGCCCAATATGTCGTTCTCCAGCGGCAAGCTCTACAACGCCTGGAGTGGCCAGGTCACTGTGGTTGCCAACGGGATGACATTCACCGTGACCGAGGCCGGTTTGCCCCAAGATGCCTGTGTGACACTGGCCACGAAGATTGGACGCGGGCAGAAGGTCACCACCTCTATCAATGGCGGCACAGCTGTGAACGGCGAGGTGAGTTCAGCTGCTGCCACCAGTGGCTGCTCTACTGATAGCAACACGTTGGCTTGGACGGCCTACTGAGCATGAACCCAATTATCGACACGCCTTTTAGTGACCTCTACTTGGGGCCGGATTTTACGGACGTAAAAGGCCTGGATGGCCAGAGCGGACGTGTCGAGGCTCCGGAAAACTGGAAAGAAAGCGCCCTGCTATTACGGGAGGAATGCGCAAAGCATTTTGAAGTGCATCAGGATCCTGAGTTCTCGTTGATCAAAGAAGGAACGGTGCTTCGCGTCACTCAGATACCCGATGCCTTTGGCCAGGCCGTGTTCGTACTGCGCAGATCAAATGCGCAGGTCCGGCAGTTCGACCAATTGGGTTTTCCTGAAGACCTTGTCGAATCGCTGCTTACGAAGCAGGTGCGCGGCCTGGTGATTTTTTGCGGCGAGATTTGCACCGGTAAGACGTCAAGCGCAGCTTCGCTGATCATCGCCAGGCTAAATGCGTGCGGTGGGATCGCGTTGGCTGCAGAGGATCCAGCTGAGACAGATTTGAACGGTCGTCACGGACCTGGTCGTTGCATCCAGATGCAGGTTTCGAGACGCAATGGCGGGTATGAGGAGGCTTTGATGAGAGGCCTCCGCTCTGGCGCGGACATGATGCTTATCGGTGAGATCAGAGACACCCCCACGGCAGTTCAGGCAGTGCGAGCGGCAATCAATGGCCTGTTCATCATCACCACAGTTCACGCGGGAACAGTACCGCAGGCGATCGAGCGAGTAGCGACTCTTGCGGAGCCGGCCATCAGCAACGTCCGATCAATTCTGTCACAGGGTTTGGTAGCTGTAGCTGCGCTTGCCCTCGAAGGTGAAGGCGAAATGCGACATCTGAAGATCCAGAGCCTTTCACTGACTGGACCTGACGGCCCTGGTATTCGCGAGAAGATCCGTTCGAATCAGATCGCGATGCTTAGCCAGGATGTGGATCAACAATCGAACAGGAGCCTCTGGGGATGAATGTTCTCAAGCATGGCCAGACCAGAAAGAATGGTTTTGTGGTGATCGAGCTGCTCTTCGGCCTGATCATTTTCGCCATTGCGTCGGCCATAGGCGTCTCGCTGATGGCCGACAGGATGGATGCGCAGAACTATCAAATCGCAGCTCAGCAACAGCAGCAGATCGCAGAGGCCGCTTCTAAATACTTGAAGGACAATTTCGCAACGGTCTATGGATCGGCGGGCACAACCACGCCTGCGACGATTACCCCTCAGATGCTACGCAACACCAACTATCTGCCAGCCAGCTTCAGTGACACAAATGCATTCGGTCAAAGCTTCGTGGTGCTTGCTCGAAGGGTCAACGTCAACCAGCTCGAATCCATCGTGATCACTACCGGTGGCCAGGCTATCGATGAGATCGGTACCCGGACGATTGCGGAAAATATGGGTGCGCCGGGTGGCTTCATCCCGTTCAACAACACCGGCGTTATCCAAGGAGTACGAGGCGGCTGGCAACTTGCGCTGAGCAACTATGGGATCAACCCAGGCGTTGGCCACACTGCGAGTGCCTTGTTTCTCCAGGATGGCACGCTCTCCAACGACTACCTGTACCGCAACGCCATCCCAGGAAAGCCTGAACTCAATCGCATGAACACGGCGCTCAGTATGGGAGGAAACAATGTCAACGATGTGGCTGCATTGAACGCCTCTGGAACAGTGACGGTTGGAGGTAATGTCGACACTGCTGGGTCAGTGAACGCCGTTGGCAATGTGAGTGCCTCGGGATCTGTCACAGCCCAGGGGAATGTGAGTGCGTCGGGGAGCGTCACAGCCCAGAGCAACGTCATCGCTGCAGGTGATGTATACGCGCAGTCGGTGAATGCCTCGGCCAACCTCACGGGGGCGGCTGCCCGCATATCAGGCGAGACTGTCACAGGCGGTTGGTTTCGCACTCAGGGCGACACCGGCTGGTACAGCGAAAAATGGGGTGGTGGCTGGTACATGAGTGACTCGGACTGGGTTCGGGTCTACGGCGACAAGAACCTCTACACAGCCGGGAACATCCGGGGTGGGACAGTGACTTCGGAAGGTCGCGCGACCGTCGGTGAATACCTGCAGCTGAATGGCGTTGCAACTGCCGGCACTGCCTGTGCTGCAAACGGTATGGTTGGTCGAACCAGTACGGGTCGATCCCTTTCTTGTGATAACCAGGTCTGGGTGGTGAACGGTTCCAGTGCCCCTACCTGCACGGCAAAAACCATCCCCGGCTACGACGCAAACGACGTCACTACCTACGCTTGCCCAGTCGGCTACACAAAAGTTGGTTGGGACACGGCCGGCTCAGGCCAACGATTCAGCAGCACCCCAGGAATCGTGGTCGGCCAGAACGATTACGCCACCATTTTCTGTTGTCAGTTCTGACCAGGCTCATAACTGTCATCGAGGACGTAGAGTGAACATTTACTGGCTTGCAATGGTGGTGATTACAGCAGTGCTCGGAATGGTTTATGAGAAGTCACACCAGGCAGAACAGAGCTCCCAGACCGTAGAAATCTCCTTGATTGCTCATAACGTCCTCGTCTACAGAAATGCCTTGGCCGAGTATGCCTACGCTCACAAAGCTGCATCAGGAACGGTGGCCGATAACCAGTTGGCACTGCCCACCTGGTACGCGCGTTACCCTGGGGTGGAGGGAGTGATCGATGCTGGACGAAGTTACGCGTTCGTCGGATCCCCTCCTCCCGGTCTTGTTTCAGAGATGATCAATTTGACTGGGGGGTCGCTGGCCATCGGAACGGCGTCGTCTGGCAGCCTTGTCACCCCGTCATCTGGTAACGTGGGGGTCGCACTGCCGGCGACAGTACCCAACGGCGCAGCCGTGGCGTACCAATGAGTCAATTGACGGATCGTCACAGATGCGAACAGAAAGGCAGCAGGGGCGCATGCCCCTGCTGGTGTTGCTTAGACTTGTTGAATTAGTCGAATCAGACGAATAGACCAGTAAACGGTCTGCAGCGCTCTAATCAACTCTTCAGGTATGAATCGCAGCATGGCGATGTCCTCGCAGAGTGAATGGGATCAGGATTAGGCTCCTGACATATCCACACGACAGCGAGTAAACCCCCTAGAGGAGTTGACGCAGAGGGTTACCAGCAATACTCTGAGATTTCCTAGGTCCCGTTGTATGCGTCATGTGTTGCACCGATGTTAAACGCAAGAAAATTGCATTGCCACCTGATAAAGACAGTGATGCACTCTGCCCCCGCCTCGCGCGGGGGTTTTTATGACTACGCGATTTTCGTAGAAATGGTGTTTTGAGGTATCTGGAAGCATCCGGGAGACCTCTACGAGCCTTTCCGTCAAATTTCGAGATTTGGAGTGAGCAGTAATTACCAACCTTAATTCTCCGACGAGTGGTAGTGGTTGAAGGGTGGCCCACAATCCGCGGTTCTCAGTATTTGACTTTAAACGTCGGAGAGTCTTCCGGTCGCTGGCCGCGCCGATCATACAAACGCGTCGTGCTGATGTTTGAGTGCCCCAGCCAGATCTGCACCTTGGCAATGTCCGCGTCATGCTCAAGCGCGTTTGTCGCCGCCGTGGCCCGCAAACCATGGACGCCCAGACCATCAACCTTGATGCCGGCAGACATCGCCCAATGACACACGATCTTATAAATGCCATCGGCGCTCAGCCCGGTACCAGAGGCGCGACCTCGTAGTGACCTAAACAGCGACCCATTCCCTGCTCCTCGCTCAAGATCCTTTTCCATATATGCGTAGATACGTTCGGCGGCCACGGGGTGCAGCGGTAGCCAGCGCAGCTTGCCGCCTTTGCCGTTCACCCGCAGGTGCTTAATGCCCCGTCGCTCCTGCAAGTCGCTGGTTTTCAACTGCGCGCCCTCCTCCCGGCGCAGGCCGTGGTACAGCAGCACGGCCAGCACAGCACGATCTCGTAGTCCCTTGAGGCTGTCAGCCGGCGGCGCATCGAGAAGCGCCTTGGCCTGGTGGTCCGCGAGCGCGGGCGTCTTCCCTTCGTTGCTTTCGATCCGGGGCCGCTTGACGCCGTGGACCGGATTGCCCCCTGCCACTGCATTGTTCTCGAGCAGATGATCAAACAGGCTGGCAAGCGCGGCGAGTTTACGCCGGATCGTTGCTCCGGCCAGACCACGCTGCTCCAACCGAGCGCGCCAGGCCAGGACATGTGCGCGCGTCACGGCCCGAAACTCTTCGGCCCCGGCCAAGCCGACGAAACTGCAGAAGTCTTGTAGGTCGATCTGATACGCCCGGCGGGTACGTGGATTATCGATATTGGCAAACCACTCCACGGCTGAGGGTACAGCCGTCAGTTGCTGGAACTCCGCCGCCGTAAGCCGACGTCCGCCATCCTCAATTGAGATCAATTCTCCCGGCATGGACCGTACTCCGCGTCCCATTTAGCCTTAATAGCAGGCCACTCATCCGATGCCATGAGCTCACGCTGCAAGCGCTCATGGATCGGCTCAGGCACTAGGTGCTGCCAGCGATCCATTTCGGCGATCATTTCCATGCTACGAATCTCATCTCCGATTACGGCTCCCACCGCCGCAAAACGTATCCGCGCCTTGTGCCAGAATCCATCTGATGTGCCAAATTGATACAGGGGCACTATGGGCAGGTGGTGCTTTTGCCAGAGTTGCCAGAGCGCGCTTAAGGCGAACCCGCGTCGTCGATAATCTGCGTCGATTTCGATCTTGTCGATGTAGAGCCGGTCCTGCAGCGGGTTGATGCAGTAATCAATGTGGCCCACTCGCTTGCCCTCGACCTCCAGCCTGGCCAAATAGTCCATCCCAGGGAAAACGAAGTTGCCTCGTGGCGCTGCTTGCTCCTGAACCAACAAACTCAACTTGTGCGCCACCTGAATCATCATTTCAGCTTCGCGTCTATGAAAATAATGCCGAACTGGCTCAATGATAGACATACGGTCAGCCCTCCTGAATTAGCGTGATAACGTATTTCTTACATTGGTAAGTAACGGCCATAACCGACAATGGTACGCATGCGCCGCCGGGGGACGTGGTGTCAACGAGCTGACGAACAGCCATAATCCTTCACGATTTCTAGCCGATAGCTTCAAGACCAGGCCTCTGGCCATCTTGCAGTGGGAAGTCCTATGCGGCTCAGAAATATAAACCTCGCTCCACGCGCCACCTTGTTTTTTTCGGCCATCATTTTGCTGGTCGTGGTCTTGGGCGTCATCGCCATACTGCAGATGGGCAAGCTTCGCGATACGGAAAAGGATGTCGAACTGAATTGGCTACCCAGTATTCGGCAAACCGCGATGATGAACTCCACCGTCCTTCGCGTCCGGTTGGAGACCCAGCGGGCCGTTGCCGATCCTCAAACCGTTCAGCAGACCATCGTCAAATTTCCTGCCTACCGGAAAGCCATGAAGGATGCGGTCTATAACTATGAGACCCTCATTGCGAGTGACCAGGAGCGACAGTTGTTCTTGGCCGTGAAAAAGTCCTACGACGATTACGCAAGCCAACTGGATCTGCTGGAACCTTTGTTGAAGGCAGGCGACACCGCTTCGATTGTCAAACTCGTCGCTACCGGTATACGTCCCCTCACGAACCAAATGGAAACTCAGGTCGAGGAATTAACACAATTCAATAACAAAGGCGCTGCGCTTGCCGGTGTTCAAGCGACGCAAGTTTATGATTCAGGTCTTTACATCGTCATCGGCCTGATTATCTTCGTCGCGCTCCTGACTCTTTGTTTGGCAACTCTTCTAACCAAAACGATTACGTCGCCCATCGGGAGCGCCCTTAGCGTCGCCGAACGCATTGCCTCAAGCGATCTGACGAAGGAGGTTGAGGTAAGCGGTACCGACGAGGCAGGCAGGCTTTTGAGCGCGTTGGCCACGATGCAGCAGAACCTTCGAAGCACGATCATGCAGATCGCTGACTCCTCATCCCAACTGGCTGCCGCCTCGGAAGAAATGACCGCGGTGACTGAGCAATCCAGCCTTGGCCTGGTGTCGCAGAATGATGAAGTAAATCAGGCTGCAACTGCTGTCACCGAGATGAGCGCTGCAGTGGACGAGGTAGCACGCAATGCCGAATCAGCTTCCGAAGAGTCCAGGAAAGGTCAGGGCTATACGGAGGTTGGTTTGGAGCGTGTATCGCAGACGCTTAAGTCCATCGAAAAGCTGTCGAGCAACGTGCGCGACACCAGCGAGCAGATCACTGGCTTGTCCAATCGTGCACAGAACATTTCCAAAGTGGTTGAGGTGATCAGAGCCATTGCTGAGCAGACCAATCTGCTTGCGCTCAATGCCGCGATCGAGGCCGCTAGGGCGGGTGAACAAGGCCGAGGCTTCGCAGTCGTTGCTGACGAAGTTCGAGCCCTCGCTCACCGCACGCAAGTGTCTACGCAAGAAATTGAGCAGATGATTCAGGCCATTCAGAACGATTCTGACCAGGCCGTGAAGGCGATGGCCACCAGCAGAGAACTGGCTGCAGAATCCCTAAGCGTCGCAGGCGATGCCAGCAGTTCGCTTGACCAGATCGCGACAGCTATTACGGGCATCAACGAGCGTAACATTCTCATCGCCACCGCTTCGGAAGAACAGGCGCACGTCGCCCGGGAAGTCGATCGCAATCTGGTTAGCATTCGCGAGCTGGCCTCCCAAAGTTCTGCAGGTGCAAGCCAGACTGCAAGCGCTTGCAACGAGATGTCGAAGCTTGCGGTTAGTCTGAATCAGCTGGTCAATCGTTTCAAGGTTTAAGGTATTCACGTACGTCAGCGGACTCGTCCGATGTCCTTGGATATCGGACCTAGACTGTAGACTGTGCCTTGGCGATATACCGTCCTCCCTGAGCGTGAGCCTGCAGGGATTGCACAGTCTATTGGCTATTGGGTTGATCGGCTGTTTGTGTTTTGTGGGGTGGGTGACGTTGCGGGCCCGTGAAGATGTCCCGTAGGATCGTTGATCTGAATTGTCTTCCCATGCTGCCATCCATCCGCACCTGGATCTGCTTTGGGGATCTGAATATCGGCTCGTTGAGCTTTGATTGCCGACTTGACGATTCCCAAGCGTTGGTTGCGTTGTTGCTGCATTGCGGGATCAGCCTGGCCGTCAGCTGTGAACCCCATCATCAGTTGTGGAACACCTAGGGGAAGTGTTTTGTCTTGATCGGTGTGCCAGGTGTGCCACGTCTTGCCATGGGTATGAGCCAGTCGCTCCACCCGGTCAGCAATCTGAGTGACTCCACAGCAATTGAGCTTCATGGCCTGAAGATTGGTTGATAACAGATCGGGGATTCGCCACTTGCCTTTAGGCCTCAGTGTGGACTAAACACTATGCCGCCATTGCCGGAGCTGGTGAGGTGATTCAAAGAGACGGAACTTAGGAACTTGGGGATTTTCCGAATAAGGGAACTTCGTCACATTCCGGGAAAGGAATTGCCCATGCCACACTCCGCTCATTATCGAATCGAGTACGTGCACAATGGTGCCGACAAGAGCTTTTACGTCAGCGCGGAAATCATGAGCAATGCTGAGGCCTGGCACTGGGCTGCAGTGGATTCGGGGGTAGCGCAGATCCCGAAATATCGCCGAGACAGGGTCCAGATCGTTAGCAAGCCACTCGCCAAGCGGCACGGTATTGTCCAGGTGCAGTGGTCGCACGCTTAGTAGTCAGCTCAGTCTCGCATGGTGTATCAATGCACCATTAGAGCAAGCTGGCGGGCTTTGACGGCTGCACTGAACAAGAACGAATAGTCATCTGACCCCGTTGGGCCCCTCCAGCACTTGCCTCACCTTCTTAGCCAGATCGATGGGCACGTAAGATTTGGATAACATCAAAATCCCCCCGCATCCGTAGGCTCTAGCGAGTTTTCGGAATAACCAGTTTTCAGCGACACCTTTGGAGTGGGGTAAAAGCGCTTGGCTTCCCGGGCCAGCGTCACGCCTTTCATTCCACCAGGAATTGATCAGGTCGTAAGCGTCTGCCGAACACATCTTGTACCAGCCCGTTTGGTGTAGACGGACGCTCGAAACACCCTGTCGAGGCTATCGCGCTATTCGGTTTCGATGGCAGCTTGCTCCCCCTATGCTCTTGACTCGTCTAGGAGCAGCAACCAGAGCGAACCCCAGCAGCAGGTTCAAAAAGTGACTCAACAATCGTGCAGTCTGGAGTGTTCGAACCTAAGCATGTTGACTCACACATACCTGCCATTGAGAGCAGCTCTACCCGGATTTGCTGAAGCTTTGCTACCTTCGACTCTACTTCCGCTAGGTGCTTCTTGACCACCGAAAGCGCGTCAGCGCACGGACGATCAGCATCTGCTGCGAGCGCGATGAGTTCTCGGATATCTTCGAGCGGGAAACCCAATTCACGATTCTGCCGGATGAAGACGAGTCTTGATCGATGCTTTTCAGTATAGATTCGATGACGCCCAGTCGACCGCAGGGCGGGAGGTAAAAGGCCTATTTTCTCGTAGTAGCGAATCGTTTCAATGTGGCAACCCGTTGATTTCGACAGCGCCCCGATTCCTGACATGCAAACTCCCCAAGCATTTTCTTGAACCTGTAGCAGCTACAGATATTAACCTGTCTTCAGAAAATAATTTCACGCGCTTGAAGGGCATTTTGTGGACAGAGAACAGCTAGAGACTAACCAGATTCCCATTTACTTCGTCGCGGTCATTGTCGCGGCCCTCGGAGGCCTGCTCGCCCCCAATGCGTCTGAAGCATTAGGGTCGACGGTGACACCCACCATCGCAGTGCTGATGTACGCCATGTTTCTACAGATCCCGTTCTTGGATCTCCGTAATGGCCTCGCAAATAAGCGTTTCATGGCGGCGCTGCTCACAGCCAACTTCGTGGCCATCCCCTTGCTGGTTTGGGCATTGACGATGGGGATAACCAATCACCCGGCGATTTTGGTGGGTGCCCTGTTGGTCTTGCTGACGCCTTGTATCGACTATGTGGTGGTTTTTACCCATATCGGTAAAGGCGACTCCAAACTCACTCTGGCGGCCACCCCATTGCTTCTTTTGATGCAGCTTGTACTGCTGCCGGTGTACCTGACCTTCATGCTGGGTAACGACTCAACAGTGGTCATTTCTATAGGCCCATTTGTTGAGGCCTTTGTGATGCTGATCGCTTTGCCTTTGGTCTTAGCGGTAGCAACAGCTGCCGGGGCAAAGAGATCACGCATCGTTGAAAGCTGGAACAACGCATGGGCCTGGATGCCTGTACCGGCTATGGCGGCTGTATTGGTCGTGATGGGTAGGCTGCCCTGGGCGCTAGGCTCAGTTTCACTACACGTCGTGGGCTCGCTGGTAATGACGGCTGCCGGGCTTCTGTCCTATCAAATAATCAACACGCGCTGAGGAGAGGAACATGAAAGCTTTTCTGGTGACCTTCTTTACTCAACAGAATCGTCGCTATCAGGGAAAGATGCTCGGCGACTGGGTCGTTGATTTGGCGAAAGAAATGGGACTGCGGGGTGCGACTCTGTCCACAGGTATCGAAGGCTTTGGGCATACCGGCCGGCTGCATTCCTCGCATTTTTTTGAACTAGCGGATCAGCCTACCGAAATTCGTATGGCCATTACCGAGGACGAATCTGAACAGTTATTCAAGCGATTGGAGCTTGAAGATATCTCGTTGTTTTACATAAAAACCCCAGTTGAGCTGGGCTTCGTCGGAACAGAGGTCACCTAGTTTGGCCCTCTTTCGTAAGCGGTGACTCGAAGACGCCTTCGCTTGCCTCGTACTCCGAAACACGATTTTACATTTTGGACAGACCTAGCTAAGATCGGCGCATTGGAGATGGCATTCCTCCATTAACAAACCGCTGCGCCCGTAGCAGCTGATGATGCCTACAGAAACCTGATCAAACCAGGTCTGTAGGCGTTCGCGCTTAGAATCCCTTCTTTGGTCAGGCCCACTTATTTTTTGTGGCTGGCCAAATGTCTAAATTTCGACGACCTGAACAACTCGACTTACTGCCCTATATAGCGAAATGGCTTGCGCTTGCTGGTCTTGTAGCTCTTTTGGCAGGCTCTGCTTCTGCGTTATTCCTGCTTTCTTTGGATCATGCCACCCAGTGGCGAGAAACCCATCCCTGGGTAATCTGGCTCCTGCCAGTGGCCGGCTTTGCTGTGGGACTTGCATATCACTTGATAGGCAAACCCGTTGATGCCGGAAACAACCTGATCATCGATGAGATCCATGATCCTAAGAAGATCGTGCCTTTGCGCATGGTGCCGATGGTGCTGATCGGAACCGTGGTTTCCCACCTTTTTGGTGCATCTGTGGGACGTGAGGGGACGGCGGTGCAAATGGGCGGTGCCCTTGCCGATCAACTGACGCATGTCTTCCGTCTGCGCCGCGAAGACCGTCGGGTGATTCTCATGGCCGGTATCAGTGCTGGCTTTGCGTCCGTCTTCGGCACCCCTCTTGCCGGGGCTTTATTCGGACTTGAAGTATTGGCCATTGGACGTATGCGTTACGACGCGCTTTTCCCTTGCGTGGTTGCGGCAATCGTTGCTGACCAGGTGGGGCAAGCCTGGGGCGTGGTTCACACGCATTACGTCATTGGCGAAGTGGTTCCGGTGCAGCTGTGGAGCGTCATGGCTGTGGTGGCAGCTGGGATTGTCTTTGGCCTTACCGGCCTGCTATTCGCGACTGCGACCCACAAGCTCGGAGCCTTCGTTAAGCGGCTTATCACCTATTCACCATTAAGACCCTTCGCCGGCGGCCTGCTGATCGCAGTCGCAGTGTGGGCGCTCGGTAGTAACCATTACATCGACGTTGATAAGTACATCGGGCTAGGCATTCCGAGCATCGTCCAATCCTTTCAAATGCCAATGGCCCCTTGGGACTGGCTTGGAAAGATGGTGTTCACCGTTGTCTCCCTGGGGACTGGATTCAAGGGCGGCGAAGTCACACCGCTGTTTTACATCGGTGCCACCTTGGGGAATGCGCTGGCTCCCCTCTTGCACCTTCCCTTCGGCATGCTGGCTGGTATCGGCTTTGTCGCCGTCTTTGCCGGTGCAGCTAATACGCCACTGGCAACCATCGTTATGGCCATGGAGCTCTTCGGGCCCGAAATTGCTCCGCTTGCAGCCATTGCCTGTATCGCAAGTTACCTCGTATCCGGACACACCGGGATCTATCACGCCCAGCGCGTCGGCCACAGCAAGCATCACCGTCCTCTTCCGGAGGAAATCCGGCTCTCTGATATCAAGCAATTTCATGCTCAAAGTGAATCCGCCAGCGAGCGGAAAGTGACTCTTGCGGGGGAAGAGAAATGATTGAACATCACCAAGATCGCCTGACAGCTTTGCAACTCTATTTTCCTGGCGCTAGCCGGGCTCGCGTGACCAGCTTCTGGCACCACCTAAGCGCACCTGCACTAGCCCAGCACCTCCTTAAAGTTGCTCAAAAAGCAAGAATTGAGCAGGTCATGCTCAAGACGATTTCTGCAGGTTATTTGCCAGGCCATCGCATCTCCCATCATCACCCGGAGCTTGGCGATATGCGTCATCCCCAGTGTCTGGAATTGCTAGATACAGAGGACAAGCTGCGCGCATACCTGCGCGACCACGCTGACGAGTTACGCAAGGTGCGAGCAGTTCTTCTCTTATGTGAGTTACCGCTCACTGACGCGTCGTAATTCAGTTTGAAAACAGCTCGGAAATGAAGAGGTAAGGCCGACCGAAGCGTCGGTCACTCGCGACATTAGAGGATGTAGCTATGAACGGCTTTCAACTGACGTTTTTCACCGAACAGAGTACCAACTACCAGCACCTTCCACTGGGAGAGTGGTTGGTCGAGTTCGCCAAGCGAGAGGGCGCGTTGGGTGCGACGTTGGTGAGCGGTACAGAGGGGCTAGATCATTTGGGGCATTTGCATACGGCGCATTTCCTCGGCGGTGCCGACCATCCCGTCACGGTGACTATATCCACTGATGAAATTGGGTGCGACAGGTTGCTGGAGGCATTGGCCAAGGAGTCGTTTTCACTGAGCTATATCAAATTGCCCATCGAATACGGTCGAGTGGGCCAGGCGAAAAACTAAAAAACGCACCTTGTTGGACAACCGATAAAAAGGATAAACGCCATGTACCGAGTTTATAACCTACGTCCACAGCCAGCCCCCGCTAACTGGGCTCATGACAACAGGCAGCTCCTCGTAGGACTGGTTTTTTGGTCGCTTTTTCTGGCGGGCATCGCAGACAATCAAAAGATTTCGAGCGAGGGGTGGTACGTCGTCACCCCGCTCGAAGGCGCATTAGTCACGATGCGTATGCCCAGTGAAAAGTCCTGCAAGGCCGACGTAGCCCAGACCTGCGTACCGGGCTACGAGCTGAGAGCACAGCAACATTGAGCGCGATGGCGGTTGGCAATCCAAAGATGAGATCGCGAAATGGAGCTCACCGACGTCGGCTCATCAAAATCATTTTAGAGAATTGGGAGACCACATGAGCGCAGTGACGCTGAGCATCGTATTCGGGCTTGTGATGGGCAGGTTTTTCACAGGATCCGTCTATGAGTTCGCCGCGCTTTTCATCGTAAGCGTTGGAGTGTCCTTGCTGACCTTTCATCTGCTAAATCAAAGGCGCGTCAGGCTACAAGCCCAGACGGCGTATTGCTGCTCTGTAATGGTTGCTTCAAACCAAATGATGGAGCTTTTCCAGATGGCAAAAAGAGGGCAGTTCATGCCCTTGGTGGGAGAGATTCCTGAACTAATTATTGGAGGCTTCTTGGTTCCCGCAATTGCGGTGTCGGCAGTGCAGCTGTTCAGGATACTCATGGAGAGCTGACGTCCGACATAGAGGCCTCTCAACGGATTCAAATGGTTAATGACGCTCCCGAATCGTTACTTGGAGAAGATCAATGAAAACGCAAATCCAGGCCATTCATGCACGTGAAATTCTCGATTCACGCGGTAACCCTACCGTTGAAGTCGACGTCACCTTGGAGTGCGGCGCCATGGGCCGGGCTTCAGTACCGTCCGGTGCCTCTACAGGCGCTCACGAAGCAGTTGAGTTGCGTGACAAAGATACACAGCGGTACTCCGGCAAGGGAGTGTTAAAGGCCGTTAGCAATGTGAATACCGAAATACTTGAGTCTCTGAGGGGCATGAATGCGATTGACCAGGAACAAATTGATCATTTGATGATTAAGCTGGATGGAACCTCTGATAAATCCAGGCTTGGAGGAAACGCGATCTTGGGCGTGAGCCTCGCCGTTGCCAGAGCGGCGGCTTCTGCGCTGAACTTGCCCTTGTTCCAATATCTGGGCGGCGAGCAAGCAGCAAGAATGCCCGTCCCGATGTTCAATATTCTCAATGGCGGTGTTCACGCCAACTGGCAAGGCCCTGACTTTCAGGAATTCATGATTGCACCTACAGGGGCTGGCAGTTTCAAGGAAGCCTTGCGATGGGGCTCCGAGGTGTACCACGAGCTGAAAGCGGTGCTTAAGGACGCCGGCTATTCAACAGCGGTCGGAGATGAGGGCGGCTTTGCGCCGGCACTCAAGAAAAACTCAGACGCCATTGAGCTGATCATCAAGGCAATCGAGAGGGCTGGTTACACCCCTGGATCTCAGATCGAGATCGCTATCGATCCAGCATCCAGCGGCTTCTATGAAAACGGCCTTTACCATCTGCGCTCTGAGGGTCGTAAGGTCGATGCTCAAGAGCTGATTAATCTCTATTCCTCCTGGGTCGACAAGTATCCGATTGCGGTACTGGAAGATGGACTCGCGGAAGACGATTGGTCAGGCTGGAAGCTATTGAATGCAGCTCTGGGTGACCGGATCGAGTTGGTTGGAGATGACCTATTTGTCACCAATGTCGAACGGATTCAGCGAGGCATCACAGAAAACGTCGCCAATGCCGTATTGATCAAACCTAATCAAATCGGAACGCTGACTGAGACCAAAGCCGCCATCGAAATGGCCTATGGGGCAAATTGGGGGGCGATGGTTTCTCATCGTAGCGGGGAGACGGTGGACAGCTCCATCGCTGATCTGACTGTCGCGATGGGGACTGGCCATCTCAAGACAGGAGCTCCATGCCGGGGGGAGCGGGTCGAGAAATACAATCAGTTTCTGCGAATAGAAGAGGATCTTGGCAGCCGTGCGTTTTATGCAGGACATGATGCATTCGTGCGCTGACGGCCTATCGCCGGTAAACCTGTTGGACTGGTTACCGTAAAAAAACGAACCACGTATAGCTGTTGGCAAAAACGTCAGTGGCATTGGCCTTTCCTAGACGCTTGGAGATATGAGCATGAGCTACACGGATATTCCAGCTGGTAACGCGATCCCCGATGACTTCTTCACCGTTATCGAGATTCCTGCAAACCACTCGCCGATCAAGTACGAGGTGGACAAGCCAAGTGGACAGATCTTCGTTGATCGCTTCCTCAGCACGCCGATGTTCTACCCGGCTAACTACGGGTTCATTCCAAATACCTTGAGCGATGACGGCGATCCTTTGGACGTCCTCGTGATTTGCCCTTACCCGGTATCACCTGGCGTTGTCATCCGCAGTCGCCCAGTAGGTGTGATGTACATGACGGACGAAGCTGGTGCGGATGCCAAGGTAATCGCAGTGCCTCATGAAAAACTCAGCTCTATGTACAGCAATGTAAAGGAATGCTCTGACCTCCCTGCGTTACTCCTCGCACAGATTCAGCACTTCTTCGAAAACTACAAAGCGTTAGAGCCGGGTAAGTGGGTGAAAATGGGCCGCTGGGGGAGCGCAGACGAAGCGCGGGAAGATATTCGTAAATCGGTAGCGGCCTATAACCTGAAGAAGGAGGCTTCCAAGTAGTGTTACTCAATCAGAAAAGCGCAGAGCAGGAAATTTCTCTTAAGGTAAGAGAAGACTTTTTGCTGCTGCCGAAAACTGCTGAATTGACGCGCTGGGTAATGGCCCAGTCCACGGGCGAAAGAACATTACCGTATTTCGATCCACTGGATGGCGGCGTCTTCGCAAGGGTATTGATCTTGTTGGAATCGCCCGCTCGAACGGTCAGTCTTCCACGGTATGTCTCAAGAGACAATCCGGGGCCTGCACAACGCAACCTGAAAGGTTTCATTGAGCAGGTTGGACTGGCACGTCACAAAACCGTCCTTTGGAATTTGTACCCTTGGTTACCAGATCTCGATAAGCCCAAGGGTCCGCTCCGCAGAGCGCAAATTGAGGAAGGTATCGAGATGCTGATCACGCTACTGACGCTTTTCCCTGATCTCGTCACTATCGTGTTTGCCGGACGTGTTGCCCAGAAAGCCATACCGCGTGTTCGGCTCGCCTTCCCTAATTTTTCATTGCTGGAAATGCCACACCCAAGCCCCCTTTCCGTTTGCACTCACCCGAATGTTAGGCAGCGCATTTTGTCCACACTGCGTCACGCCAAACAGTCGATCAAGTAGCCAAAGGCTCAGGTTTTGCTCGCCTTGCTCAGCGAGTGGATACACGGCGAGACGAACAAGTTGCCGCGATAGGCACCAGCCAGGGTTTTAGCCGCGACGATCATCCACATGACAGTCAGCATCAACACCAGCACCACGCCAAAGAAGCTAAAGAACGTGAGGTGCAGCATAGAGCCCAATTTGAGGGTTGTTACGGCGTACACTCCCAGCGGAAAGGTGAAGCCCCACCAGCCGAGGTTGAAGGGAATGCCCTCCCTGAAGTAGCGCCCGGTAATTAGCAGCGCCAATACCATCCACCACAATCCCAGCCCCCAGAACAGCACACCACCGATCAAGCCAATGCCCTCGGCTACGCCGCCGATGCTTGCCATTCCATGGGCAGCAAAGATTGCTGGAGCATCGTTGCCCAGCAGCAACATCCCCAAAGCCCCGGTACCGATCGGCCCTAAAGACAGCCAGCTCGATGCTGCCATGCTTTCATGAGGTAGTTTGTGCAGAGCCATGCGCAGTAACAGGATCACCAGTATGCTCAAGGCGACGGGCACCGAGTAGGCCCACAGCACGTAGCTGGTGATGAGCATGGTGAACTGTGCGCTCGCATCAGCGAGGTGCGGAGCCAATAGACCGCCACTGGCGGCAGCCACCTCAGCCGCAACTACTGGCAGCAGCCATACCGCTGTCATCTGATCAATGCTGTGCTGCTGGCGAGTAAACATCATATACGGGATCAGCACCCCGCAGGCCAATGCCATGGTGACATCGATCCACCACAACACTTCGGCTAAAGCGACTACCCCACCCCCCCAGCGTGGCAAACCATAAAGGAGAAAACCGTTGATGATGGTCGCCAATCCCATGGGGATAGTTCCAAAAAACATCGATACAGTGGAGTGGCCGAAGATCTGTTTGGCCTCATCGAAGAACAATACCCAACGGCTCGCGTACATCAGCGTAAACAGGCAAAACAGCACGATATTAAAAAACCACAAGGCTTCCCCTAACGCTTTGGGCCACTGCGCAACAAAGGGCAGTTGGCCCAGAGCCAGCGCCAGAATCCCGGTGCCCATCGTGGCGGCGAACCAGTTGGGTGTGAACTGCCGGATCGCTTCTCGTGGATTGGACAAAGCCGCCAGTGGATGGCTGCCGCCCATTATAGCTGCGAGTCGTGTCTCACTCATTTTCGCGCTCCCGCTTCAGTGTGCCTTCGATATGACATGGTTGAAGTATAGCTTGATGGGAATAGCGGTAAAAACGGATAGTATAGGTTTATATGACCTATAAAGAAGGTAGATTACATGAAGCTAAGCCTACGCCAGCTACAAATTTTCTGCGCCGTCGCGCAGCACGGTAGCACCACCAGCGCCGCCATTTCGGTGTCACTGTCCCAATCTGCAACCAGCGCCGCACTGAACGAGTTGGAAAGCGCCTTGGATACCAGGCTGTTCGACCGTGTAGGCAAGCGTTTAGTGCTGAACGATAACGGCCATGCCTTACTGCCTCAAGCCAGAAGGATGCTTGAGAATGCACAACAGATAGAGGCCAGTTTCTTACCCGGCCATGCCGGGCTGAAGACACGCTTGCGGGTAGGATGCAGTACCACGATAGGCAATTATGTTCTGCCATTGATTCTCGGTGAGCTACGTCAATCAACACCACATTTGAGGGTCGATGTCGACATGGCCAACAGCATGGCTATCGCAAGAAGAGTCGCTGATTTCGAGATTGATATGGGCCTGATCGAGGGGCCTTGCCACCTGCCCGAACTCAGTGCCGAGCCTTGGCTAATTGATGAGTTGCTTATTGCCGCAGGCCAACGGCACCCCTTGGCACTAAAGCAGCAGGTCACACTTGATGATCTTCGTACCGCTGAATGGCTACTGCGCGAGCCAGGTTCTGGTACCCGTGAAGAAGTCGAACAATTGCTGCTGCGTCATTTGCACGATCTCGCCGAAACGCGCCAGATCGGCAGTTCAGAGGCCATCAAGCATACCCTCGCACAAGGCATCGGCATCAGTTGCCTGTCCCGCTGGGTCGTTCGGGATCTACTGGCCTCTGAAGTCTTGGTTGAACTGCCGCACGCGTTGCCTGCACTGACCCGACGTTTTTTTCTGATCCGTCACCGGGACAAATACATCTCGCCTGGGCTTGAGCGATTCTGGGAAAAATGCAGTCAATTCGTGAGCCAGGAGTAGCTAGACCTATTTATAAAACAGGTAAGAGCTACCAAAACAAGTTGTTTGCGGAATTTATCAACGACGCATAAAGTCAACTCATTGCCCTGCAGCGATGAACGAGTTGTATATGCCAAGGCGCGACTGGGTGCCTTGCTTACCCTATGAGGAAATTCTGATGAATGTGATAAAGAAAACCGTCACAGCCCTGACGTTGGGTGTTGCGTTGGCCGCATCGATGAGCGCGTGGGCCGCGCAAGATCGCTGGACGTTTGACGGCGATATTCACAACAACTCGCTGGCCGTCAGCCCTGATGAAACGACGGCGGTGGTCTCTTACAGTCAGCGTCCAGATGTAGTGGTTTATGATTTGAAAACCGGTAAGGTTCGCCAGGTTCTCACCGGCTACGTCACGCCGCGAAATATTGTGTTTTCGCCAACTGGCGATGTGTTCTACCTCTCCGACAGCAGTTTGGGGGTCGTGCGCAAGATTGACACCAAGACTTTAAAAGTGATCGCAGATATTCCGTTGGGCGCAGGTGCTTTTGGTACCACACTCAGCAAGGACGGAAGCCTGCTCTACGTCAACAATGAAGCGGCCAGCACGCTGTCGGTCATTGACCTTGATCACCAGCGGCCAGTAGCTGTGGTACCTGGCTTCTCCCAACCGCGCCAGGGCATCCGAGTAAGTCCTGACGGCAAAACCGTCTATGTCACCAACTTTCTTGGGGACAAAATTACCTTGGTCGACAGCAAGACCAATACGATTGAAGGTGAGATCACTGGCTTCAACAAGTTGCGCGCCATCTCCATATCGGCGGACGGCAATACGCTGTACGCGGCTAACAGCGGCAGTAACAGCATCGCAGTTGTCGACACTCAAAAACGCGCCATCACAACCACCGTCATTGTTGGCAAAGACCCCTACGGCGCAGCCCTCACTCCAGACGGGCTGCACGTCTACTCGGGTAACCTCGGTGACAACAGCCTTTCAGTGATCGACACCAAAACGCTGAAAGTGACCACCACTGTGACCGGTTTGAAGGCACCCCGCCAGGCCATTGTCTTCACCAAAGACAAGTCGAAGGCGTATGTCCTCAATGAGGACTTGAGTATCTCCACAGTCGATCTCGCCAGCAACAAGGTGGTGTCGACGCTCAAGGCCGACTGATTGAACAGCGCAGGCCTTCATGGGGGCCTGCTGATACTCCACGACCAAGTGAATAATAATGAGTGAAAATGATGAGTCCTGGATGATGGATCGCCGTCGCTCATTGAGATGAGCCAATGATGCTTGACCGTGAGCGTCGCTTTGCTCAATTGAGGAAGGCACAGGGTCCGGGGGGGGGGAGAGCCCAGCATTCCAGCAAAAAATGATATCGGGACGTTTTTTCTATGGAGTCGAATTAACCTGTTTGTGGCTCGTCTATTGTCTGATCGCTTGCCGTTTCAGAGGCAGGTGGGTCTTCTAAAAATTAAAAATGACCAAAGGAAATACATATGTTCAAAAAGATGATTCTCACCGTCGCTGTTGCCGCCAGCTGCATGTCGGGTTTGGCGCTCGCCGATGCGCCAGTCAAGCTTGCTGAAACGGACAAGGGAAAAGTACTCGTAGACGCAAAAGGTATGACTCTTTATACCTTCGGTAAGGACACCTCGGGCAAGTCGGTCTGCAATGGGCCATGCGCTTCAAACTGGCCACCTCTACCGGTATCCGCAGACGCGAAAGCGGGTCATGATTACTCTGTCATCACTCGAGACGATGGCACAAAACAATGGGCATACAAAGGCATGCCACTTTACAGCTGGGTCAAAGATACCAAGCCAGGGGATACAACCGGTGACGGCGTCAACCAAGTCTGGCACGTTGCCAAGCCGTAACGTCAAATAATTAATAGGCTGGCTTACGCCACTGGCTTTGTCAGTGGCGCAAACCAGAAGAATACACACCTGATATTTTCGCCAACATACAGCCGCCGCGCCTCATAAATCTTTGATGGATCATTTCAACGAAAAATGGGGCCGAGGTACGGTACACCTTGGACGTATTCCCGTAACGCCAGCCTGAGGATTTCGTTTGGCCGGGAGTCTGTGACGATGCGCATGGTGGTTCCATCCAGCCGCTAGTGGACCGATATTCTGAGGCAACGCCAATTAGAACGGTAGGGCATCGTAAATATGCGGGCGAAGGTCTGCTTATGGCCGAAAGCTGCCGTTAATAAGCCGACCAACAGGCGTCGCTTTGTTGGTTGGTGCGCATGGCTTACAACTCAAACAAGGGTATGGTTTTGGGCGTATCAAATCGGCCCGCACAGCGCTACCTTCAGCATCTAACAAACGTACGCTGAGGAGTCGAAACAGTGGAGACTGAACGAGGTGTTGAGGAACGGAACGGTCGATGGTCGATCGTTGCCGGACGTGCTGTATGCACTGGCTGCATGGAAAGCCAAGCGCTGGAAGACTGCGAAAGCCCCTTTCTACATGCCGACACCTGTCCAGCCAGCGATGTGGAAGGTCATCATCCATGGGCAGCGTTGCACCACATCCTTGGCAGTGCGCGTGGGTGAGCTGCCGCTTAGGCCTCGATCACTTCAATTAATACTTCACTTTATAGGTGGGTGAATCCTCCGGCCGGTTCTCCCGCCGATCGTAGATCTTGGTCGTGCTGATGTTGGCATGACCCAGCCAGGCCTGGACCTTGGCGATATCGGCTTCATGCTCCAAGGCGTTGGTGGCTGCCGTTGCTCGGAGTCCATGAACCCCAAGGCCGTCGACCTCAATCCCGGCCTTTTTCGCGTAGGCCGTGACGACGGCATAGATGCCGTTTGCCGTGATACCGGCGCCGGTCAATTTACCTCGCAGCGGCATGAACAGTGGCACCTTCCGTTCGGCCAGATGATGCTCTGAGTTTTCCAGGTACTGATGAATACGCCCGGCTGCGATCGGGTGCAACGGGAGGTATCGCACCTTGCCGCCCTTGCCGTGAACCTTCAGATGCTGAATACCGCGGCGCTCCTGAATGTCGCTCACCTGCAGCAGCGCCGCTTCTTCACGGCGCAGTCCGTGATAGAGAAGAACAGCCAATAGCGCCCGGTCGCGCTGCCCTTTAAGTGTTGTTTCATCCGGCGCCTCGAGCAGCGCCTTCGCCTGGTGGTCACCCAACGCCGGCGTCTTGCCTTCATTGCTTTCTATCCTGGGACGTTTTACCCCATGCACTGGATTGCCGCCGGCGATCGCATTGTTCTCCAGGAGGTGATCAAAGAGGCTGGCCAGCGCGGCCAATTTGCGCCGGATCGTGGCTCCGGCCAAACCGCGATGCTCGAGGTGGGCTCGCCAGGCTAAAACATGCGATCGGGTCACGACCCGAAATTCATCGGCCGAAGCCAAGCCGATAAAACTACAGAAGTCTTCCAGGTCGTTTTGGTAAGCACGTCGTGTTCGAGGGTTGTCCAGGTTGGCAAACCACTCGACCGCGGCTGGAACCTTGGCCAGCGTCTGAAATTCGACCGCCGTGAGCCGACGCTGATCATTCGTATGGTTTTTCGTCAGTTCCTGCATATCGTTCTCATCATTGGCTATCCTGCAATCGCTCTCAAAGCTTTCGGTCACAAAATCATCGCTATATCAGTCCGCCGTTGCTAAAACCGATAAACGGCAATAAGTGGTGATAACCTATTTTATCACTCCTTTAAGATAGATCCCTCAAGCCGTCTTCGCCAAGTCCGCGACTCAGCTACCAAAGCCGCGACGCGCAAATCCCAGCAGTGACAGACTATTCTGTCTAAATTCTTTTAGTCACTGTTCCGTGGACGTTATCACACTGCAATGAGTGCCAGCGCCCTGTAGCGCCGCGTGTTTGTTAATTCGGCAGTTGGCGCGACACTCTACGCGCTGGCTTATTAGAGCTATTCTTAGTCGGAAGTAAAAAAGACTCAATCTCAGTTATCCACGCCGGTTTTTTTGAAGCATCATCCAGCTCAGTATATTTCAATGCAAACTTAACTTTAAATCCGTCAGACTCGAATAGCTGCTCCATAATCTTACGATCTGTGAAGCTTAGATTCAGAGCCAGACTAGATGGCCAATCCTTGTTCTCAGACTTTAAAGGAGCAGACAGACTTACAATAAACGGACCGTACAGGGCGTGCGATTTAAAACTATTAATCGCAGCAATAAAACTATCTGCATTGAGCGCATCCTCAACCACAGTAGGAGGAAAAGCATTGTTATCGCTAGTCTTAAGAAGCTGAGTAACGTAGCTCTCCTCATCGTTCTTCAATCTACGAATTTGAACTCCAACCAACGATTCCTTACCATCAAAAGATTCGAACTTCTTATCTGTATCAATCAAACAAAAAACCCTGCCTCTGACATCGCTCCTGACATCCTCAAGCGCCAAGTACAAATAATTGAAAATCTTTTTTACCGTCGGAGCTCCCCCAACAGGTACTATAAATAATTTTTGCCCTTTTAAATAGTGATTCAAATAAACACTATCAGCAGAACCTTCACATATGACCCATCGATAATCAGCACTGGTAATTGAAGCGATAATTGACTGAACTAAGTCATTGATACCCTTTAGTTCAAGCTCGATAGGCAGCTCCCCTAGTGTTGCCGCTTTGAGTTTTTTAATATCTTCTCTGAAGCATCTCAAATCCAAAAGCAGAGGGGATTGGTCCCCCTTGGGACAGTAAACCGCCACCCCATTTGAGATGATTGGCATAAAACCGTACCAGTGGGTAGTGATGAGGACTTGAATTCCTGACTCGGATATTTCTCGAAGTTTTTCGAATTGACCGAAACACGACGAAACGTGTAACGACAATTCAGGTTCGTCAATCGCGAGGATAACTTGCTGGTGCGAGGGAGCTGCTTTGGCCAACAGAAATGCCTTGGCTACATCAACCAAAGCCTGCCTTTTCTCACCCGAACTTAGGTCACTGACCGGAGTACGGTCCCTGCCATCTTTTCTATTTAAAACCTTGGACTCGAAAAAAGCTTCAATTACTTTGTCAGTCAAATGAGACTGATTGACTAAGTTCTGCTTTTGAGACGGCTTTCTATACTCGTACACACCGAGCTTATCCGAAATTGAACCCAAAAACTCATTGAGCCGAGAATTTATCGTCCTAATATCTTCTTTCTTGATAAATTCCCTTACGATAGTGTCTAGCTTCTGACCGAGCAAAGCTTGAATAGTACGACCCTCAATTTTAGTATATTCCTTAAAATCAATATCGGCAGGTAGATAAATAAACTTATAAAATTCAAGTATACGCTGCTGAAGGATTGCAATCGCGCCGACAGAGCCACCATAATTATTAATAACAGAACTATAAGCCGGAAGCGTTTCAAACATTGAAAAAAACACTGTCGGAATTGCATGACGCTGAGCCTTCTTCAAACCGAAAGGAATCAAATAGTGGCTTTCACGCCCATAACCTTCTGCTTGTATCACTTCTCTATGTTCACAAAATAGCTCAGCATGAATTTTGTGCGCAGGGTTGAAATCAGCCACGCTCGAAGTCCAAGCGAGTTCACTCACCTTCTCAATAAACCATTGAAACTCGCCCAAACTGGGCATGAGATTTTTTTCGATTAAGAAAAGCGGGCATATAAACGGCTCCCTTTCAGCATATCCTTTTGTTAAGGAGTGATTATGATTCCATTCAGCACCGTTAAAGAAACTGTTCAACGCCTCTAAAACCGAGCTTTTTCCCGCTCCATTCTCGCCCACTAATGCGCTAAAGTAC
This sequence comes from Pseudomonas congelans, assembly GCF_900103225.1. Lineage (GTDB taxonomy): Bacteria > Pseudomonadota > Gammaproteobacteria > Pseudomonadales > Pseudomonadaceae > Aquipseudomonas > Aquipseudomonas congelans. The sequence continues at coordinate 260,671 of NZ_FNJH01000002.1, forward strand.
TTCCCATTCGATAGCTTTACATAATTAATCGATTGATATGTTTTGAAATTCCTAACCAGCAGTCCGACTATCATACGTAATCCCTTGCATGATGGCATATAGATGCCAGAACTCTACCATCGAATTGTGTTTTCATCCGTCTGATTTTGCTCCTCAGCCGAACGTTGAAGTGCTGTCTAGAAGCACACCTGCTCCTACTGCATGGGAGAACACCGTTTCCACAGCGACCAGAAATGCTGAACCATCTGTTCAGGCGATGCCGATTCCAAGACAATCACAACAAACCTGAGTAAGGGTTTACTGATGACATCTCGTGACGGGGCAGACAACGTAATCCTACGAGTCATAACCCGTCATCGGAGTCACTATGCGATTGTATCTGTGCGAGAAGCCCAGCCAGGGTAAAGACATAGCCGCTGTCCTAGGAGCTACAACCAGGGGAGATGGCTGCATCAAAGGCAACGGCGTGGCCGTGACCTGGGGAATTGGGCACTTGCTGGAAACAGCACCACCGGATGCCTATGACGAGCACCTCAAAAACTGGAGCTTGGACACACTTCCAATCCTGCCTGCGGAATGGAAGGTGATCGTCAAGCCGAAAACAGCAGGTCAATTCAAGATCGTCAAGCAACTACTCAAGCAGGCCACCGAGCTCATTATTGCGACAGACGCTGACCGCGAGGGGGAGATGATCGCGCGCGAACTGATCGAGTATTGTGGGTACCGGGGACCGACTCAAAGGCTATGGCTGTCTGCGCTCAATGAAGCATCTATCCGCCAGGCGCTCAACACCGTCAAACAAGGCTCTGAAACCTACCCATTGTATCTCTCGGCGCTCGCTCGCTCCCGAGCGGACTGGCTCATCGGTATGAATTTTTCGCGGCTATTCACCTTGCTCGGCCGACAGGCAGGGTACACCGGTGTGCTCTCAGTGGGCCGTGTTCAAACACCGACCCTTCGCTTGGTGGTCGACCGCGACCGGGAGATCTCGAACTTCATACCCAAACCGTTCTGGAGTGTCGAGGTTCAGCTCTGGACGGCAGGACAATCGTTCCTGGCGAAATGGGTCGCAGACGAGGACGTGGTAGATGAGGAAGGCCGTTGCCTTGATCAAGCCGCTGCGGCTGCAGCACTGGCCGCGCTGAAAAATCGTCAGGCTGCAACGACTGTTTCTGTTGATACAAAGCGTGGCAAGGATCCAGCTCCGCTCCCGTTCGATCTGAGCACCCTGCAGGAAGTGTGCTCTGCAAAGTTTGGGATGGGTGTGCAAGAGACGCTAGACGTAGCACAGTCACTTTACGAAACTCACAAGGCGACGACCTACCCAAGGACCGATTGCGGGTATCTGCCGGAGAGCATGTTCGATGAAGTGCCGATGGTCCTCGATGCTCTGAACCGAACTGATCCATCCATCGGCAAGACGCTGCAACTGATCGACCCGGAACAACGTTCCCGGGCATGGAATGACAAAAAAATCACTGGTCCCCACCACGGGATAATCCCCACGCTTGAACCAGCAAACCTTTCAGCAATGTCTGAGAAGGAACGCAAGGTCTATGAATTGATCCGCGCTCACTTCCTTGCGCAATTCCTGCCTACCCATGAGTACGACCGGACCGTGGCCACCTTCGAATGCAATGCAGTTCTACTGCAAGCAGTGGGCAAGCGAATCGTGGTCCCAGGCTGGAAGGTTCTTTTTTCTGCATCGTCCGAAGAGGAGGCTGAGGAAAGTGGTGGCCGCTCTCAGATCCTGCCAGTGCTGCAAATTGGTACTCGGTGTGACGTTCAGGACCTGCATCTCAAATCGCTGAAAACCGAGCCGCCCAAGGCTTACACCGAAGGTACATTGATCAAAGCGATGAAAACCATTGCCAAGCTGGTGAAGGATCCACGACTGGCTCAAAAGCTCAAGGAAACCACCGGCATTGGTACTGAAGCAACTCGCGCAGGCACAATTCAGGGCTTGATAGACCGAGGATCACTCATCAAGAAAGGTAGCGCGCTGCGAGCAACTGAAGCAGCGTTCTCGCTGATTGATGCGGTCCCTCCTGCTGTGGCTGATCCCGGCACAACTGCGATATGGGAGCAAGCTCTTACGATGATCGAGCAAGGCACCCTGACGCTCGATGATTTTATCGCCAGGCAATCGAACTGGATCACCAGGCTCGTCGACCAATACAAAGGCACCACCTTGTCGATCAAAGTGCCCGAAGGTCCCAAGTGCCCTTTGTGCAGTGCGAAAACCTCGCAGCGTAAAGGATCCTCAGGCGTTTTCTGGGCGTGTTCCCGCTACCCCGAATGCAAAGGTACGGTGAACATTGGTACAGGGAAGAAAAAATCACCTGGCAAGTCAGCCAAGCCCCGAGCCGCTACTGTCAAGGGCAGCTGAGAGGCTGGTGATAGCGGGGTTACAAATGATGTGCCACAATGGGGCTACTACCAGTTCCACCCCGCTGGTCACTGACGGTCATCAGTGACACCCTGGAGAAGTCGGCCTTGCCTTCATTCTCCTCCCCCAAAGTACGCAAAGCATCGGGAGGGGCGTACAGATCTTGTTGTGAATTCTCCCTGTGTCTCCCTGTTCAGTAGCAGACACGCAGCCGTCTAACTCGTGAAAGCGGGTTCATAGGCACACAGAGTTCGCAGAAGGTTCGATGCATAGTCGTCTCAGGGCCGCACTGGTGTTGCGGTCCACTTTTTTTAAAAACGCTTCCGACTCTCTCGGCAGGTAACCTGGTCATCTCGCAACGCTGGATGACCAGGTTACCTTCCGGGGTAGCCACTTTTCGCTGCCGGCGCCCACCGGTGAAAAAACGGGTTCCCTTTGTGCGCGAATGCGTGCCTTTTGATAACTGGCCCAAGCCACGACAACGGGCCGGGTGATGTCGATGTAGCAATGCGTGCGATCAATGCCCAGGGATCCTCGCTGAGCTAGCGCTCACAGGTGGCAAACTTTACAGGTTGTTGCAAAGTACACATCGGCTGAGAGCTAGCGTCTTCAATGAGATAGCTCTCAGCACGATTCCCATTGAGTCAGCGTTAGAACAACATTGTTTCTCCAGCCAGATAAAGCGTCTGTTCGCGTGAAATTCATCCAACAGGTTGTTCTTTCGCGTGAATAAAACAAGCTCTAATTACGCCTCGCTTTTGCGGGGCTGAGTCAGTAAGGAACACTGTATTTTGCGTTCATCAATATTAGGAATTAACATGAGTGTGCTGAAGGGAGTGCTTGACTGGATGATCATTAAACTTGCGTCTAAGCAGTCTCCAGTAAGACCAGAAACAGTTGAGAACCAAGCGGCTCAGGCAGCCTTAGAACTCGCTGCGATTCTGAGAGTAGGGGGAGCCTTGGAGCATGATGAGATCCCGATGATCACACGTCGACTGCAGTCCGTGATTGATGCGACAAATGCTGTGGTTGCTGCCTGCGAACCAAGTCAAGCAGAAGGAAGATACTGTCGTAGAGAGCTCTGAAACAAGCATCTCACGCTGGTCGTGGCCAAACCCGACAGCTCGTGCTTGACAAGCCTTCAAAGAATTCACATTCTCAAGACATGTAACGCTGACGTTGTCAGCAACATGCCCGGGTAGTCAGGATCTCACGACTACGATGCGTCCCACGCATTGATCCCGCCCAAAGTTCGCAAAGCTTCCGGAGGCGCGAACGATCGGTATTGGTTACCGATGGATGCATATTTCACATCGCCCGCAACGCTGCACTCGGCTTGGCTGAGTCATGTCATACAACTCACCTGCCCTCGGGGAATACTTTCCCTTAGGGACAAGTTTCTCCGTTTTCTACTATTTGAACGGAGACTGACCATGTCGAATCACACGGCTATGCACTCAGCATCTCAGAATGCTGAAATCACGAAACGCGTTGATATGCTTTATGGCGAGGCATGCCGTCAATTTCCGACATACGAAACGATGGTCTTTGAGCACTTCTGCTCTCAGATGATTGAGACTTTCGGCGATGACGAACTGGCGCTTGAAGCAGCAGATGCGTTTACCTATGCACGCTTGGACTATGATTATCTTTCCCCGTCAGAAATCAAGGCGGCAAGGGAAGTTAATCGAAGCCATGGAATCTGCAGTCACGGCCTTACTGAAGACACCTGCCCATGCGGTTGTTTTGAGTTCACTGGGCCAGAGGTTTATGAGCACTATGGACCTGAAGATTGTGACCTTACTGATGCTGAAGTCTTTGAAATAAGTGATCCAGCCCTCGCGATGAGTGATGAGGAATGGGAGCTTATGAATGAACAATGGCGTCAACAAGAAATGGTATACGCAAGCAAACCTATCCGTAACTTACTCAAAGCTTTGTGGATTAAGGCGTTGGAATTATCAACTATTCGTCGAAGGTAGTCTGGATCTCACGACTACGATGCGTTCTACGCATTGATCCAACCTAAAGTTCGCAAAGCTTCCGGAGGCGCGAACGATCGGTGTTTCAAACGCCGATGGATGCACATTAAACGCGTCACTCACCCAGCGGGGAATCACTCCCCTCTCGGGCGGTGTTCTCCGTAATTTTCCCTGGAGAAACATCATGAGTACAGCAAGCTTTCGTTTTGGCGTTATGGTTGGTACAGCATTGCGTGAATGCATCCGTGCAGTCACTCATAAGCCTAATCCTGAACCAGTGCAAGTCGCACCACAGCAAGTCAGGACAATGCCTGAACCTGTGATGTCCAACGAACAGTGGGAACAATACCGCCTGCCGGCATTGGCTCGATGCAAACACGTCGATCTTGCTGGCTGGTATGATCACCACATGCAAGAAATTCAAGCCAAACCCGTAAAGAAACCCCGGAAATCTCGCGCATCGAAGGCGCTTGAAACATCCCAAAAGCAGGATGCTGAACCACCAGTCAAGGCCCCTGTCATGGGTCCTTTGGACCAGCTCATTGCCTAATACTCCCCACCCTTGGCAAGCCCCTCATGTATTGAGGGGCTTTTTTCATTTGGAGGGTTGACAAACTAATCGCCCTTAAAGGATTCTAAAGCCATGTACCGCTGACGTTGTCAGCAACATGCCCGAGGTAGTCTGGATTTCATGACTACGATGCGTTTTTCGCATTAATCCAACCCCCAGTTCGCAAAGCATTCGGAAGCGCGAACGGTTGACCAGTTTATCTGGTTGATGGATGCACAATGATTCTCTCACCCCATCGGGACCTTTCCCGTAGGGTTGGTCTCGTGCCCAGCAGGAGACCTTCATGAAAAGCAGTATTGCGCTGTACCAAGCATTGATTTCAATCGATGTTCCGGAAGACCGCGCCGCTGCAGTCGTCGATGCTCTGGAGTCGGATATGCAAACGCAACTCGCGACAAAAGCCGACATCGACACTCTCGAGTCTAGACTCGAACTGAAACTCACCATTCGTATGGCCGTCATGCTGACTGCTGCTGTAGGCGTTATGCTTACTGCGTTCAGATTCATGCATTGATTGTCGTAAAATTTCGCTTTACCACCCATGCGGGGAATACCTTCCCCCTGGGCGAAGTGTATCTCCGCTTTGAACGCTCAAAACTGGAGATACATCATGAGCAATTCTACCAACGAAACCAAATACTTCGACCTGCACACCGTCGGCATTGGCTATCTCAACCGCATTCGTGAAGTGAAGCCTCGTAAGGGCGCTCCTTTCATGGCTGTGACAGTAGCTGCCCTCAAAGGCACATCTGAGAAACCTGAGTACGCCTACATCGACTGCAACGTGGTTGGTGCTGAAGCTGACAAGCTGATTCGCCGTTGCCAGGAAGCTGTTGCTGCCGAGAAGAAGGTTCTTGTCTCTTTCCGGATCGGCGATATCTGGGCTGATATTTTTACTTACAGCAGTGGTGCTAAGCAGGGCCAAGCAGGTGTCAGCCTCAAAGGCCGTCTCTTGTACCTTGCCTGGATCAAAGTTGAAGGTGAATACGTCTATCAGGCTCCGCAGAAAGAAGAAGCACCTGCCTCTTCTGAAAGTTCAGAGTCCGAAGCTACCCCAGTCGTTCAATCCGAGGCGTCTGCCTCCAGCGAACCAACTGACGTGGCTACTCCAGCTGCTACTCCCCCTAAGCCAACACGAGCAAAACCAGCTCGCGCAGGACGAGGAGAGAAACAAGCCGCTTGATAGATTTTTACAACCTCAAGGCGCCCTGCAGGCGCCTTTTCTTTTCTCCACAAAGTAGGTAACGACTTCATGAAATTCGCTATCGCTACACTCGTGCTTACAGTGCTAAGCATATTTTTTCTGGAATTTGGACAACAGCTCTCCGCTCAACTACTGACACAGATCGGCGCAGGAGGACTGGTCGCCACTTTTCTTGCAATGGCAGGTATGGTGATCACTTCTTGACACTAAACCTTCTACTTTACCCTTAAGGCCCCCACCCTTAAGGGACCGGGGCCCTTATATTGGAGCTCCTATGGACAGTAATACTAATAGACTTACCTTGCGACTTGAGCTCGCTTTGCTGATCTCAAAAGCACACACTCAAGATAGTATCTATCAACAGGTTTTGAACAAAGATACGCCGCCGGATCGCTTTTCCAGTTTGTATTGGGAGGATGTCCTGGACAAGCTCGAAGACTTGGCCCTATTGGACCACGTTGAGAATTTCACACCGGACCACAGCTCGTATATTGAAGATGCTGCACTCCTCAGGTCTTACTGGACTCTTCGGGAATGGTGCGGGATAGATATATATCCTGATAGCCCATCCGCTGTAACAGAAAGACTCTAACCAAACGTTCTCAAGAACGAAAACCAACCTGACCGGGTAATTCACCACCCGGTCGGGCCAGGTGGTTACCCGCACCTGGAGAACTACTATGTCCACCGCCATAAACCACTTGCCATCCACTTTGCTGAAATTGCCAGTTGTGCTGACGCCTTCCGCATGGAATGAATCTGTTCACCTGGAAGCCCCATCACATATTGCAGAAGTCGGCACTCGCCTAGGCGACGTCGTACTCGAAGCGTATCGCGAACTCCACCTGCAACCCGATGAAACCCAGATAGACTTCGGTATCTATCGTTTCCCACCTAACGGTGACCGCTCAGGGCGTGAATGGCTGGAGCTAAAACTCCATCGCATTGATGCACACGGTAATTCGTACCTGTGTATTTCGCTGAGGGATGAAAAGCCGCTCTATCTTTGCTGACCCAGTTAGCAACCTGCAACCACGAACAAGCCCGAATATTCGGGCTTTTTTTTCGGGCTCCCATATTAGTGGCCTGCCCGATAATCCGGAGTAGTCATGATCAACCTGCCCGGCTATTTGGCCATACGCACCATCAGCGGTCGCAACGGCGCTTTCAACGTTGGGCGACTTTCGACGTCCATCGGTGAGTTCGTTATCAAGGACGCGCTGCTGGACCAGTACCACGAGGGCAAATATCGAGGTGATTTTGTTATCACCGAAATTCGTCCCTCCTACTACACAAACGGCGGCAGATTGGTGGTCGAAGTCCGCGCCAGGCTGGACAGCATGTCTTTGGACGATGTGGCCAACCTGAGCGCAGACGAGGCTGAGAGGCTGTCCAACAACGAAACTGACCCACTCGACGAAGAAGCCTCGGGAGGCTCGTCGTCAACCAAACCTCGCCCGACTATTCAAACAACTCCGAGAAGATCAGTTTCTGCTGGAAGTGACGCACCGTTCGGGATGACGAGATCCGAGCCTGAGAAACAGGTCACCGCACATGAGGCTGATGCAGAGCTGTTCGGCACGATCTGGCCGATTGGACCTTCAGTCAAGCTGGACACAACTGTAGACCGTAAGCGTCTGCGGCAACAATGTGTTCGCCTTGGCGAGCTCGGGTATGAGCTTGACTTCAAGCTGCAGATTTGGAATCTCAGCACTTATTGACCTTGCTCAGAACTGAGCGTTTTCTACTTTTACATCCCCTGAGGGCTCCCTCATGGGTGCTCCTCATTACTAACTGAAGGAGCATCACATGCATCCGCTTTTCATAAATATCAAGAAAGCGATCCTGGATATCATTGAGGATCAACTCACCAACAACGAAGAAGCGCCTGACTCAGAAATCTGGAACATTCTGGTCGACGAACTTGACTTGACCGTAGAACAGGCAGACGCGGCCATAGCAATGCGACCGCGCTTCCGATGCGAGATATTCATTGCTGGGCAAAGCCCGTTGTATCAAACAAACACCGTAACCTTCGATCCGCTTGAGAAAAAACTCGTGGCTGCTGAGCCTTTGAGTTTCGATCAGATCTTAGAGATATACACGATGCTGCTGAAGAGTCGACCGGGTTACCGACTCAAACTGGGGGCTCACTGGGCAGCCGGTTTGAATTCAGAGGGTGAGCTGTATTGCACCCATCTAAACCCATGCGACAAAAACGTCATGTTTGAAGTTTACGACTTCGACCGCGATGCATTCGTTGATGGTCGCTGGCAGTACGAGACAGAAGAACAAACTCGGGCGGCAATCTATAAACCCGAATTTATCCGCTAAACACATTGAATCCCGAGGGGCATCACCGCCCCTCAGGGCGGTTCCCCTCCTGTTTTGGAGGACCTAATGCCGAACCGCACTCAACTCTTTCACATCGAAGAATGCCCGGATCTGTACGTCGACGCGTGCGTCTGTGACGAGCAGCGAAACCTGATATTTCTATCAGCCTGGGGCCGCGACACGGCCATGCAGGAGTTTCTGGCCAGACTCACACTCGGTACCACCGAGAACGGCCTGGACCAGTTCCACATCGTCATGAATGACCAACGCATCCCGGTGTTCCCTGATACGGATCTGTTGGAAAAACGCACCACTCGCCAGCTTCGCGGAACGCTCTTCGGCAGCCTGCTGCACTTATGGCTGTTCGATCAGCGTTGCTCGCAGCCGGATAGAGCAAACCATTCTGCTTACGCGCTCATCAGTCAAGCCCAAGACCCGTTCGATAGGTTGTGGCCGCTGATCGTAGACACTTGCCCTCTTCCGTTCCTTCCACATTGGCGTGAGCCGGTGATGGAGGTCCTTACTGCGCACAACATGTTGCACCCGCTACCGGGAGCTATTGGCTCGGTGACAGCCTGGCGTTTGTCGCTGCAGCTGGACGTGCTCGAAAAAGCTCTCGGCGAACTCATTCGCGCAGGGAAACTCACCACTGAAGTTACGGCGTAGTTCACGCCCACCAGTCCAAGGAGCCAACCATGGCTTTGATGTTCTCACGGCTTGCCCGTAATTTTGCACGCAACGGCTATTACCCGACTGACGAACTGACTCTGGAGCGCACTCTGCAGGCATTGTTGCCGGCGACCTCGGGACGGATGCGGATTCTTGATCCGTGCTCGGGAGAAGGAGTGGCTTTGGCTGAGGTCGCACACCGGCTGGAGCGAGACCGAACAGAGACGTATGCGGTTGAGTACGACAAAGAGCGCGCTGATCACTCGAAAACGTTGCTGGATCGAGTGCTGCAGGGTGACTTGATGGACACCATGATCTCTCGACAGTCCTTCGGACTGCTCTGGCTCAACCCTCCTTACGGGGATCTGGTCGCTGATCACTCTGGCGCTTCACAGTACCAGGGTAGCGGCCGCAAAAGGCTGGAGAAGGCATTTTACCAACGGTCACTGCCGTTGCTTCAGTACGGAGGGGTGATGGTATTCATCGTTCCTCACTACGTGCTGGACGACGAGCTGTGTGGCTGGCTCACCAATCACTTTACCGGGCTGCGGATCTGCGCCGCGGTAGACCGGACGTTCAAACAGGTCGTGATATTCGGAATCAGGGTACGGCGTCAGGATCTGGCAAGATCCCGGGAACTGGCGGCGATGCGTGAGTATCTGCGGGCAATCGGATCCGGGGAAGAAGCTGCTGATCTGCTACCGGCCACTTGGCCATGGGAGCAATACGCTGTCCTACCGATCGCTAATGACCTGGAACACTTCTACCGAATCACTCTTGAACCCGAGCAATTCAGTGAAGAGGTTCTTCGTCTGAGAGGCCTATGGCCTGATTTCACGCTGCACTTTGGCCAGACTGGCGCTCAACCGCGGGCCCCGGTGAAGGCACTTTCACGGTGGCACTTGGCACTGGCACTCGCTGCTGGAGCCATAACTGGTGTAGTGACCTCTCGTTCCGGGCGTGTCCTGGTGCTCAAAGGCGACACTTACAAGGATAAGGTTCCCAAGACCGAATTCACCGAGGACGAGAACGGCAACGTTTTCGAGACACGGATCTTGACTGATCGTTTTGTGCCCAGAATCCGGGCATGGGACATGACGCCAGGCTCATCCTATCTCGGGTGCGCACTGACCATCAGCTCGGATGCGACAACACCAGCGGCACACGAAACCACCTCAAACACTGAAGCACGTAGCCAGGACGCTTTATTTGCACTGGGCCGTGTGGTGCTCACGCATAGCGTTCAAAGTCTGCTCGAAAACAACTCTCTCGACGTGATGCAGTACCTAAAGCGTCACGCGACGGGCGATTGGGGCGAGATTTCAAACGACGACTGGGACAGCAATCAGCAAGCACTGAGTGCTGAAGGTCGATTGTTTTCAGGGTATGACATCGACGCAGAGGATGAGACCAGACTCTGGATCATTACCGAGTCTGATCGCTCAGCAACAACAGTCATGTTGCCATCTGACTACTAAGAAACTTTACCAAGACCTTTCAATCATCTAACCGCACCTCAGGGTATGAACAATACCCTTGGTGGTGTCGTGCATGCCCTGTTTAACCCAATAGTGGAGAAACATCATGAACGACCTGCCTTTGGCTGCGCCTGCAGGCCACCCTTGTGTGCCAACTTTGAACATCGGGCTCACTGAGTTTATCGAAGAGTTTGGCGACGAACTCCTGGAGTCACTCAACCGCTCCAACCCACCGGTCTACGCCGGCATCGACAATCCGGCTCGGCAGTGGGTGCTGGAAGGCCTCAAACGACAGCCCTTCCCTGCCCAAGCTCAAGTGGTCCAGGCAATTGCCGCGCTTTTGCTCGATCAGAATGAGCAGGCTGGCATCATCAATGCCGAGATGGGGACAGGCAAAACAATGATGGCCATCGCTCTCGCTGCAGTCATGCATGGAGCTGGTTATCGCAGGACGATGGTCATCGCGCCTCCGCACCTGGTCTACAAGTGGCGGCGCGAGATCCTCGAAACCATCCCTGACGCTCGCGTCTGGGTGCTCAACGGACCGGATACCCTGGTCAAGCTGCTGAAGCTGCGCGATCAACTGGGTGATACCTACGACGGACGTCAAGAGTTCTTTATTCTCGGCCGTGTGCGGATGCGGATGGGGTTCCACTGGCGTCTGGCCTTTTGGCAACGACGTGCCGGCGGTGGTAGGAGCCTGGCAGCGTGTCCAGATTGTGGACGTCTGCTCCAGGACCAGGAAGGCAATCTGATCACTGCTGAGGAATTTCAGCGTGAAGAGCGACGTCGACGCTGCGACCACTGTGATGCCGCTTTATGGACGCTGATGCGTCCGGGCAAATCGGATGGCGGCAGCCGCCGTAACACGATCCTAAAGTCGATGTGTCGCATCCCTACAATCGGACCTGTTCGTGCAGAACGGCTTTTATCTGACTTCGGCGAAGACTTTCTCGCCTCGATGCTTCTGGACAATGTCTCTGAGTTCATCAACCTGATGGACGCCAAAGGCAATTTCATCTTCAGCGACCGCCAGGCCAAGCGCATGGAGCGTGCGATGGCCAACATCGAGTTCGGGTTCGGCGAGGGGGGTTACCAACCCACCGAGTTCATCAAGCGCTACCTGCCTGATGGATGCTTCGACCTACTGGTCGTGGACGAGGGGCACGAGTACAAAAACAGTGGATCAGCACAAGGTCAGGCTATGGGCGTGCTCGCAGCCAAAGCACGAAAGACTGTGCTGCTGACCGGCACTCTGATGGGCGGGTATGCAGACGATCTGTTCTATCTCCTGTTCCGAATCCTCACCAGACGTATGATCGAGGACGGCTATCAGCCCAACGCGCGAGGAAGCATGGCGCCGGCGGCGATGTCTTTTATGCGAGATCATGGGGTATTGAAGGATATCTACACCGAGCGTGATGGCAGTTCTCACAAGACTGCCAAAGGCAAGAAACTCTCAGTGCGGACGGTCAAAGCTCCGGGGTTCGGCCCGAAAGGCATTCACCGCTTCGTTCTACCCTTCACTGTGTTCCTGAAACTCAAGGATATCGGCGGCAACGTGCTACCTGGTTACCGGGAGGAGTTCATTGACGTACCGATGTCTCCAGACCAGGAGGCGGCTCACCGTAAGCTTGCCCAGACATTGACCGTCGAGCTTCGGCAGGCGCTGGCCCGAAGAGATACAACGCTGTTAGGGGTGGTGTTGAACGTGCTGTTGGCATGGCCGGACTGCTGCTTTCGACCTGAGGTGGTAAAACATCCTCGATCCAGAGACACGTTGGCTTTCGTGCCGTCGGTCTTCGATGACGACGAGCTCATGCCGAAGGAACAGGCCCTTCTGGACCTATGTCTTGCTGAAAACGCCCGGAACCGCAAGGTTCTGGCCTACTCGGTTTACACGGGTACCAGAGACACCACGAGCCGCATGAAGCGGGTGCTCGAGCAATCGGGGCTGAAGGTGGCAGTGCTGCGTGCATCAGTGGACACCGCCAGGCGCGAGGACTGGATCCTCGACCAGGTTGATCGAGGTGTCGACGTACTGATCACCAACCCGGAGCTCGTAAAAACAGGTCTGGATCTGCTCGACTTTCCGACCATTGCCTTCATGCAGACTGGTTACAACGTCTACACGGTGCAACAGGCGGCAAGGCGCTCATGGAGGATCGGACAGAAGCAGGACGTCCGAGTGATCTTTTTCGGCTACATCGGCAGCTCTCAGATCACCTGCCTGCAGCTGATGGCCAAGAAGATCGCCGTATCGCAGAGCACTTCAGGGGATGTTCCAGAGTCTGGATTGGATTCACTGAACCAGGATGGCGATTCCGTAGAGATGGCACTCGCCAGACAACTCATCAACGCTTGAACATGGCCACCTTCGGGTGGCCTTTTCACACCGCGCTGTGCAAGGTACCGCATCGACGACCTGATGTGCTTTTTGAACGCACTACCTCCTACATTTTTTGGTATATATGTAGATGGATCAACCTTCAGGTGGCTCCAAGATCATCGTGCGTATGACACATCTATTTGCGTTATAGGCTTTACGAGACGCCTTAGCCGGACTGTCAGCTAATGAATGCGTCAGTCTTTTTTATTAATCAATGACATTTGCACAATATTTTCAAATACACCGTCTTTTTTATAGTCGTCGACAAAAAGCCCATCAAAAGTCATGCCAGCTTTTTCGAGCACTCTTCTCGATGAATAATTTCTTTCAAAGCATTGTGCAAATATCCGGTGAATCGACAGTTCATTAGCCGCAAATTGGATTACGGCTTCCAGAGCTTCAGTGCAATATCCGTTCCCCCAGTACGGCGTAGAAATCCAATATGTCACTGCGCACCTCGAATGTTGATAAGAAATACCTACCAAACTCACTGCGCCAATAACTTTTTCTTCAAAGGTAATAGCCATTACCAACGACCGCCCTGACACTTCCATCTCCTCGTGAGATTCAAACCATTTAATAGCCTCTTCTTTTGGGTAGGGGTAGCTTAAGGCCCCCATACTGGTTGCTATTTTCGGTTCATTGATCGCAGTGTAAAACGATTCAAAATCTTCTGGACGGAACGCTCGAATCTTCAATCTAGGTGTAGTTAGCGTAGGCCGTAATATATTCATTTTTATATCCTTTTGAATTTCTCCACCCACAAGCCACTGTCAATACGTTTTGAAATAGCTAGTGCATAGTAGAATGCCATAAGCAGCATCAAACTGAAATAAACAACTTCAGTAAGCATGTCGCTGAGCGTTAGTGCATAGAAAAAAACGAGCGCCACGGCTCTGAATTTAACAAATCGAAAAGTCAGGTTCTTTTGAAAGCGAGCGTCCCCCCTTAAAATAGCTTTGGAAGTGTAGCTAGTAAAAAAAGCCGTACATACGATAAGCGAAGTTACAACGCTTATATAAATCAACTTAAGACCATCAAAATACTTTGTCAGGCCAAGTTGAACAATTAAGATGACAAGGCCACAAAGAAAAACAATTATAGTAAATATTTTTGCATATATCTTTATCGCTTCTGAAACTTCTAGACAATACGGTTCGCCGATTGCATTTGCTCTCGCCAAAGCTATGCCGCCGGATGTTCCCAAAGCAAGTCCCAGCGAGTTGAAAATATTGGACACGCTACTAACTGCTGCGTTAACAATAAGTATCGTAGGCGTCAAAGAGAGCACCAGAGCTTGAGTAAGGCTCAAGCCATTACTAGCGAGAGAAGCAGAAACATAATCAACTATGTCCGAAAATAAGTTTTTGCTTTTCTCATCATTTCTATTTGCGTCGACCGTTAGGTCATGCCAAACACTTTGCAGATATGTAAGAAAAATAATGGCGTAAGCCAAAGCCATTACGATTCTCCCATAAAGCGATGCAGCAGCCAGGCTGGGTATCTGTGCGTGCAAGATGAATACCTGGTAAAAGGCATATACTAATGTTACCACCGCACCAAAGATAGCAATCATCAAAATCAGTAAATTTTTCTTGAGCGCAAGTGCTAGTAAGTATAGTGGTACAGAAAGTGTAAGGATAGCAGAGTCAGCCCAGTAAATCTTCATGTACTGTGCTGAAACAGCCAAATCAACACTAGCCGATATGGGCTTTATAGTGTATGCGTGACAATACACCAATGCAAGCCATAGAATACCTATAAGTATTAACAAGTAAGGGTAAGCTCGCGCAATTGTTATCAATGCAGCTCTATGGTCTTTTTTAGCGACATGCGAGCTTACTCGGTATCCTACAGGATTAGTGACCGCTAGCACCATCGAGGTGTAAAATAACCCGATGCTTGCAGCATAAGTAAAAATAATTGCTTGGTGTGAAAGTAGTGATATGGATATTGCAAGTAGCACAAATGCTTGAGTGCTAGAAATCAAGTTTGCGAACAGTAACGGCGAGGAGACTTTCATGTGGCTGATAAAATCTAGCCTCTCATTTGCAAATCTTGCTCGAGACAAATAAAAGTTAATCATATTCAAGCCATACACTTACATGAATAGATGGCTCATCGAAGCATTGAGCCTTGTGAATGGTGCCCTTACCCATAAAAAAGTACGAGCCGGCTTCTAAAACATGCTCTTGCTCTTCTGAAAAATTGCCTGCATGCTCCATGGAAAGCACACTTATTTGATGAGCATCTAGCCCCTTACAAGCTACCTCAGACAGAGGTCGCCAGAAAGACCATTTTTTCTTGCCTGCGATTTGTATTGCTAGAAGATCATGGTCATCTGCGTGGGCAGTTAATGCACACGACCAAGGGGGTGTGAAGAATGCATTTAGTTGTATTGCACAGTTTGGAAATTCTTTTTCCAGCTCTGTTTTGAATTTAAAGAAAGAAGGGTCGTAATTTTCAATTTTCCTCAAGTAAAGCGTACATCCTTCGGCAAGGTAAAGTCTATCTATCAAGGAAAGCATTTCTTTTTTACAAGGCCTGATATAAACAGACTCTTTACATGTGCTGCCTTTCTTTATAACTAAAAAATCCCTTAAGTCCCAGTCTCGCTGAAGAATCAATTTAAGCCAATCTATGGAAATACATGGAATACTCCATTCGGCTCTATTTATTACTACTATTGGCGTTTCCTTGTCCATCATAGTTATCGACCGATTTGGAAGTCAAAATTCATTTCCAACTGAGGCAAGTGAAGCTGAAAAAAAGAATTTAAATGGCGTGAAAGAGTTTTAAGCTTGCCTGCCTCTGGCTGCATAAATATACTTTGAAACGCTTCTATAACTGCTTGCCCACCTTTGTTTTTATTCGTCTCGAAGGCTGCTGCGTGTTTGTAACCTCGAAACAGACTGAAATCAAGAGCATAATACACATGAATGAAAGCACGGTAAGTAAACAGCAACGTATCTGCCAATGTTGCGTAATCCCCTCGCTCAAGATATATTAAAAATCCGTAATCTCTAATAAATCGACAATTATCTGCGATAACCTTAGATCTGGCTTCTTCGTCAATACTCAAGTTTCTGGTTAGCCCTTTAACGTTCAGATCGTCTTTGCAATAACGCCCTGCTTTCAATGCAGACAAATAGAGCTGACCTCGGGGCGTTAGGTCATTTCGGGATATAAAATCCTCAACGCTATTAGTCAAGGTTTTTAAACAATCCAGCCTTAAATCAATTTTCTCACCTTTAAAATTAACGCTTGATTGAATCCCCTGTGGCGTTTTTAAAATCCTTTCTGCATTTGGAATATCCGCAATGCTAATATCCCCATCATGTATGATGCAGATATCTATGTCCGAAAACTTGTCATGTTTATTTAAAGCTATCGACCCACCTACATATATTGAAAAACGCAAACCGTGTAGCGTACGTATTATTTCGTCACAAAAATCAGTAGCTATTAATTCTGCATTATTCATATTTATCTCCAACGCGTCACCCGGTGGGGTGACGCGCCTGCATATGAAATTATGCAGCTTTCTGTATGCCGTTACCCATCCAGTCGTTGTCACCACGATCAATCATCATGGTTGTAGCGTGCTGGAATAATTCCATCTCTTCCTCTGAAGGGTAGGAGACCGTATCGGCTGTCAAAGTGTCTTCAGGCACGAGTGTCAGTTTTTTTGCATCCATATCAGCGTTCATAGATAATCCCTCTATCGATTGATTGATTGGTTGTTCTTGAAAACACTCATCTGCTATTAAGCCTCTAAGAAAATGAGCGATTCAAGAACTTCAGAATACCTTTTACTGATGTCTGTTTTCTTTACAAAATGTTACAATTTGAATTGCAGTCCATTGTGCTTCTTCCAATCCGTTGTAGGTGCTGGTTTTGACTGCCAGACTTGGCGATTAAGTGTGACGGCTCTCCGCGGGACCTTACGAGGTGCTATCAGGGGAAAACTCATCCATTGGAGTCTTCTGAAGATGGCTTTGACGAGTCCGCGATTCATAGCAAACACTCTTCGGCTATACATCAAAACGGTGTCAATGCTCAAAGCCAGACCTGCCCCTCATGAAACCCCATCCGATAGGAAAAGGGTTTCCTAATGCTTCAAATCATGGTTTTTGCGAACGTACCTCACATCTTGAGTGAGGTCCTCCATGAAGCTGCCACTGCGCCCTTCTCTTTCCCGCGCCACCGTACTGCAAATCCTGGCCCTGATCGTCCTGATCGGCATGCTGGTCCACCAGCAGTGGCAGATTTTCCACCTCAAGGCCGGCTTTGAGTCCGTTGCGAACCTGGAAACCGTTAACGCAATCACCCAACGCATCAACGGCGTGGATGACAGGCTCGATGCCGCTAGCCAGTTGAAGTCCGTGACCATCGATGATTTCAGAGCCGGCCAGCAGGCACTCTCCAACCGAATCGATGCCGTTCAAGCCCTGCTGAAGCAAGTGCAGGAGGCGGCGAAGGACGCTGCCCAGCAGGGTGCCTCGATGCAAGAAGTTGTGGTCATGGGCGCTCGGATCGAGGAGCTGCAGGTGAAACTCCAAGACCTGCGCGCTTCTAAACCAGCATCTATTCAAATCACAGCAGTCAGGCCAAAGACTCCACCCCCCTCCCGCAAATCAACAGCACTGACCAAAGTTCCGGAGGCTCCTCCACCGTTTTCGGTCGTGGGTGTGGAGTATCGCGGAGGCGAACGTTTCTTGTCAGTAGCCCCGCCTGGCAGCACTCAACTCAGTCAACTGAACTTAATACGCCCGGGCGACATGGTCGCGGGGAGCAACTGGCAGCTCAACAGCCTGGATGATTCACGCGCTCTGTTCAGCATCAACGGCTCAACCCGCATTCTGCCCCTGCGCCCTTAGAGGTTCACATGACCGTTTACAACCTGCGAATGTTCACAATGACGGGAGTCATCCTGATCACAGCAGCTGGCATGGCCAACGCTGCAACCAACACCTCCGCACAGTCCACCAGTAGAGAGCACCAGAGCGCCTTGCTGGACAGCCAGTCGCAATCGAGCGACGAGATCCTGGCACGAGACTGGAACCTCAGTCCTCAGGAATGGCAGCGCTATCAAACGCTGATGCAGAGTTCACGAGGTGTGTATTCCCCCGGGCTGGATCCGCTGACAGCATTGGGTATCGAAGCCCGCAATGATGAAGAGCGCCGGCGGTATGCAGAGCTCCAGGTCAAAGCCGAGGCGCAGCGCACGGCAAAAGAATTAGCGTATCAACGCGCCTATGACGATGCCTTCAAACGCGTCTACCCGAACCTGATGCCCATTGCCAGCTCTGCGCCCCAAGGGACGGCCGCGAGCCCAGCTAACCAGGGCAACGGCCGATTGGCAGTGTTTGTTAAGGACGATTGCCCGGAGTGCTCAGTTCGGGTTAAGGCCCTTCAAGCTCAGAAGCAGCCGTTTGACGTGTACATGGTGGGTAGCCAGAACGACGATGAGCGAATTCGCAACTGGGCGATTGTCTCGGGGATCGACCCTGCGAATGTCAGAACCCGACAAATCACCCTCAACCATGACGGTGGACGTTGGCTTGGCCTGAGCTTGGGTGGCGAGTTACCGGCCGTTGTGCGAGAGGTGAATGGGCAATGGCTGCGTCAGTGACGTGGGCAGGCCTTGCCCTGCTGTGCTTCGTGTTGACAAGCCATGCAGCCGAGCTTCCCCCGCCGGCTTATCAGTTGGCTGCCCGCGCAGCGAACATTCCGTCGGAAGTGCTCTACTCGGTGGCACTGCAGGAAAGTGGGACCCCACTGCGGGGCCAACTGGTCCCGTGGCCTTGGACGCTGAACGTTGCCGGCGCTAGTTATCGTTTTGCAACCCGTGCCGATGCCTGCACCGCACTTATCATCGCACTCGCGCAGGCGGGTCCCAAGCGGGTCGACGTCGGATTAGGTCAGGTCAACATGGGCTGGAACGGCCAGAGATTTAAATCAAGCAATCCGTGCGACGCGCTCAATCCCTACAAGAACCTCGATGTAGCTGCACAAATGCTCGCCGAACTGCGCGCGCTTGGCGGTGACTGGATCACCGTAGCCGGACGCTATCACCGCCCTGCCGGCGGCGCTCCAGCAGCCAATTACCGCAAGGCCTTTGCCAAACATCTCAGCCGGGTAACCGGCATCCAAATGCTGGTGACCAATCCATGACCCGATCAGTGATCCTCGGCGCAGCGCTCTGCCTGCCATTTATGATCTGCCAAGCTGCAGAGCTCACCGTGGTTGAAGACAAAGGTGGTGACTCAGCGCTGCCTTACTATCGATCTCTCAATCCCGAGCCGTCCTCTTCTGTCTCAAATGACCTGACCTCGCAACTGGATCCTGTAGCAGCACAGGGATTGCCGGTACGCACCACTCGAATGACTCCGGGGACAGTTCAGGGCCGAATCATCAACGCGCCAGGCCTGCAGCCTTTGTTCCTGGTCGGGGACGATGAAACTTCACGCCGATGGCTACAAGAACGCGGTGCGGTGCTGAAGCAGATGCAGGCCGTAGGACTGGTGGTCAATGTGGCCACACCAGAACGACTTGCCGTAGTCAGGAGTTGGTTGCCCGACGCGCTCGTTTCCCCCGCATCAGGTGACGAGCTTTCTCAACGACTCGGCCTGAATCACTATCCGGTGTTGATCACCCCAACCGCCATCGAGCAATAGGAGGTCGGGTTATGGCTCACGATTACGCCATTGAATCACTTCTCAGACCCGCCGTAGAGCTGTACACCGTGTACGTGTGCGCTGCAGGTGCATTCCTGTGCGTGTTCGCTCCCTGGGCGTTTGCGCTTACTCCGCTGTTCGGCATCGTGACCTCCGCGGGCTTTCTCGCTTTGGGCTTAGTGCGTCTGAAACAAGCTTGGCAGGTGCTGCGCTATCGTCGAAACATCCGTCGACTGCCTCATTACACGATGACCAGTAAAGAAGTGCCGGTGAGCAATCAACGTCTCTTCATCGGTCTTGGCTTCCGTTGGCAGCAGCGCCATACCCAGCGGCTGATGGACACTTACCTGCCGAAGTACGCCAGCTACGTTGAGGCCACCTCACTGTTCCGCGCAGCGCGTCGCTTTGAGGAGAGAGCTGAGTTCGCTCCATACCCTGTCCGGCTTCTGGCCAGAGCAACATCATGGGACGTGCCCATCAATCCTGTGCGACCTCTGCCACCCGTAGGCGGCTTGCCAAGGCTGCACGGCATCGAGCCATACGAGGAGAACGTCTCTCTCCCTTTGGGCGAGCGAGTAGGCCATTCGATTGTTCTGGGCACCACCCGTGTCGGAAAAACGCGCCTGGCTGAATTGTTCATCACTCAGGACATTCGGCGGAAAAAGCACGGCAAGCACGAGGTCGTCATCGTCTTTGATCCAAAGGGCGATGCAGATTTGCTCAAGCGCATGTATCTCGAAGCCAAACGCGCCGGCCGCCTGAACGAATTTTATGTGTTCCACCTGGGCTGGCCAGATCACTCGGCACGCTACAACGCCGTTGGGCGTTTTGGGCGGATTTCAGAGGTGGCCACCAGGATCGCTGGGCAACTCTCCGGGGAAGGTAACTCAGCAGCATTCCGTGAATTCGCTTGGCGATTCGTGAACATCATCGCAAGAGCCCTCGTCGCGCTGGGCCGTCGACCTGACTACCTGCAGATCCAGCAGCACGTGATCAACATCGAAGGGATCTTCCAGGAGTATGCCTCTAAATACTTTGATGAATATGATCCAAAGGCCTGGGAGGCGATCGTCGCTATTGAAGGCAAGCTCAACGAAAAAAACGTACCGTTCAACATGAAGGGCCGGCCGTTCCGTGTGGTGGCAATCGATCAATACCTGTCTCAGACGCGCGTGGCAGATCCAGTGATGGATGGACTGCGCAGCGCGGTCCGCTACGACAAGACCTATTTCGACAAGATCGTCGCCTCGCTGCTGCCACTGCTGGAGAAGCTGACAACAGGCCGCATGGCGGAACTGATCTCGCCGGACTATCAGGACGTGAACGATCCTCGACCGATCTTTGACTGGATGCAGGTGGTCCGCAAAAAGGCCGTGGTTTATATCGGCCTGGACGCCTTGTCGGACACAGAGGTCGCCGCTGCCGTCGGCAACTCTATGTTCTCCGACCTAGTCTCGGTCGCTGGCCATATCTACAAGTTCGGTGTCGACGACGGACTACCGGGCGGCGTCCCTGGCACCAAAGTGCCTATCAACCTCCATGCCGATGAGTTCAACGAGCTGATGGGTGAGGAATTCATTCCGATGATCAACAAGGGTGGTGGTGCCGGCATGCAGGTGACTGCCTACACCCAGACAATGAGCGATATCGAAGCGAAGATCGGCAACAAGGCCAAGGCTGGCCAGGTGATCGGTAACTTCAACAACGTGTTCATGCTGCGCGTCCGCGAAACGTCCACCGCCGAGCTGCTGACAAACCAGTTGCCTAAGGTTCAGGTTTTCACATCCACCCCGGCCAGCTCGGCGAATGACAGTGCAACGGGCAATACCGCGTTCACATCATCCAGTCATGACCAGGTGCAGCAGGTCAGCGTGCCAATGATTGAGCCAGCCCATGTCGTCGGCCTGCCCAAGGGCCAATGCTTTGCGCTCATGGAAGGCGGCAATCTGTGGAAAATCAGAATGCCTTTGCCTGGCCATGATCCTGATGAAGTAATGCCGGCAGATCTGCAGGCCTTGGCGGAAAGCATGCGTCAGACGTATCAGGTGGGCAAGGTCGACGACACTGGCTGGTGGTCAGCGCCCGGTTATCAGACGCTAAACGAGTCGCTGCCTGCAGATCTGCTCGACGACTTCAAAAAAATCGCTGTTGCACCTGAGGATGCGGCATGACTCTCGGCGGGTTGAGCGATCGGCAAGGGGGCATCTGATATGGCTGACGTTGCCGATCGCGCGAAACAGCAACAAGACCACGAACAGTCGTTCATAGGTTCTCTCTTCACCCTGCCCTTCCGATTCGCGGCAGTAATGTTCCTCTCTCTGGGGGGAGCCATTATCGTCGAATGGATCTGCATGTACTTTTTCTGGCCGGAGGCCGGTTGGCAGCACGCTCGCGCAATGCTCGATCATGAACTCAGCTGGCTCTCTAAGGGGTTCCTGCAGAGTGTGGTTGTTCAAGAGCCTGGCCGAACAGCTACATGGCTGGTTCAAACCACGTATGACTGGCTGGTGGTGAAGACTGAGCTTCAGGACTGGGTTCAACACACCTCTGATTATGCTGCGACAGGACAACGATCACGCGGTTTTGATATGCGCTACATGCTCGGTGTGGGAGTCAGCAAGTTTCAGGATTACGGCCTTGCTGCGCTCTACACGACACTGGTGTTTTGCGTGCGCTTGGTGATCCTGACCCTCGCAATCCCGTTATTTGTGATGACGGCATTTGTTGGTTTTGTGGACGGGCTGGTGCGCAGAGACTTGCGGCGGTTCGGTGCCGGCCGCGAGTCCAGCTACCTGTATCACAAAGCTCGAGCAACGATGGTGCCGCTGGTGATCATCCCCTGGAGCCTTTACCTGGCTCTGCCATTCAGCGTGAGCCCTTTGCTAGTGCTCCTGCCATGCGCGGCACTGCTCGGCCTGGCGGTCAGCATTACGGCGTCCAGCTTCAAAAAATACCTTTAGGTGCCCTCCATGCAATGGACAGAAGAACAACTGCCAGCTATTCACTCCTTCGCGAAGAAACTACTGGTCCAGGCGTTTGCCGGTACCGGGAAGACAACAACACTCGTCGGTTACGCCACGCATAACTCGTCGGTCAAAATGCTTTACCTCTGCTACAACAAAGCCGTTGAGATCGCGGCAAAGAACCGTTTTCCACGCAATGTGACCTGCAAAACAGCTCACGGCCTCGCCTACGCTGTCTATGGCAGCCAATACAAACAGAAGCAGGCTGGCAATCTGCGTTTGACCGACATCGCGAGGACGATCAATACCCAGGATTGGGAGCTGGCCAAAGATATCGTTTCTACCCTCAATGCCTTCATGGCCAGCAAGGATCTGGAGCTGCTGGAAGACCACTTTGTGCGATTCCAGAGCAACCGCACACTGACCTCGGTCCAGCAGCAGTACATGAGTAAAGCGCTCAACCTGACCAGAGACGTTTGGCAGAAGATGGTCGATATCAACGATCGCTCAGTCCCCATGACGCACGATGGCTATCTGAAGCTGTACCAGATGAGCCAGCCAGATCTGAGCCAGCGCTTCGGTGCGATTTTGCTCGACGAAGGGCAGGACGTGAACCCGGTAATCGCGAATCTGGTCCAGATCCAAACAATAACTCAAGTCACTGTAGGTGATCGGCATCAGCAGCTGTATCGGTTCAGAGGCGCTGTGGATGCTTTAAACAGCCCGGCGATGAAGGACGCCGAGAAGCACTTCCTGACTCAGAGCTTCAGATTTGGACCGGCTGTTGCCTACGTGGCCAACGTCATCCTTTCCTTCAAGGGTGAAAAGATCCCCCTGCAAGGCCTGGGACAGCCGACGTTGGTGAAACGAGCCTTACCGGACGATCTCCCTCACCGCACCTACCTGCACCGTACTGTGAGCGGTGTGATCGAGAACGCGCTGCGCCTGGTCAACCAAAACCACCGCATGCAGTGGATCGGAGGGATCGACAGCTATTCCTTGCGCGATCTGGAGGACCTGTTCTATTTCAGCCGGCATATGAATGACCAGGTCCAGCAGCGCAAATTGCTGACCGACTATGCCGATTACGACCAGTATGTCGTGATAGCGAAGGCCACGCAGGATCCTGAGATGCTGCGCTCGATCAAAATCATCGAAAACTACGCAGATCTGCCCCAACGAATCGAGCAGCTGCGTGCTGCATCTGTCACGTCGGAGCTCGATGCAACCGTGACCCTTACCACTGCGCACAGAGCCAAAGGTCTGGAGTGGGACTTCGTTGGGCTTTATGACGACTTTTCTGCGGATCCGCTTTCCCCTGACATCGACGCCGGCAAACGCGACGATGAGCTGAACCTTCTGTACGTAGCTGTCACACGAGCCATCAAGATTCTGGCCGTCAACTCTCTTGTGATCGACATCATGCAGCGCTTCAAAGATATGAAGCAGCGCTCGAAACCTTGATGCGCTGCCCCATTCCCAATCAACTACCTCTTATGACGCAAGTCTTCTTCGGTCAGATCTAAGAAGGCAGGTTCTACACCGCAATGAGCTACTACGCTTTGAAAGCTCGCGTGTGTCCAATCCGGTTTACGTTCGGAATCAAGGGTAACGATTGCCCACGAACCGTCTGGTGAGATGCCAAGACCGGGGGCATATCGTTCGATCCAAACAGAACGTTCAAGAATTTTATCCATTGACGAAAGCGCCTTGGGAAGGGCTTTTTCAGAATCAAGACGCTTAACAACACCATACATGATGTCCTCAATAACGTTTGTAACGGACGTGCCGTTGTAGTCACGAAGTTGAGCTATCAGACAGACAAGGGATCCGTCATCCTTGATACGCACACGAACAAAACATGCTCCCATGGAGTGGAAGCCTTTGTACTCAAAATTGCGGTAGTCCAGCGTCTGCATCCCTACGTTTCCTTTGAAAATAACTGCGTGGACCGGCTCATGACCGGCGTAGTAAATATCTCACTACCTATACCATTTTCCAAATGGAATAGGTTTGGCGCTTCGCCCAGCGCTTAGAGACTGCAAAAATGACCTGCCCTTCCCCATCTGCTTGCAGTAGGTATCCGATGACACTCTATGAATACACCCAGACCTTCGTCCCCCTGCCCTACAAAACCGTGACCAGCGGCATGTTGATGTTCAAGTCGATAGATGAGACGACCCAGCCGGATGTTGAGAGGTATCTGAGCGACCCAGAAACTCTGGCCGTATTGAATCGACATGGCAGAGAAGGATGGGAGCTGGTGAGCGTTCAGCAGATAAATCGCGGCCGTGAACAGATTGGCAACCAAAACGCACAGGGCTGGGCGCTTGGCTACACACTCAGTACGGGCTTCCTTTTCTTCTTCAAACGCTGCGTGAGAATTCAGCAAGTCGAATAATGGGACTTCGACCTGCTTTCTGGCGATAAATGACTTGAAGGGAGTGTCGCTGGCCTCCTAAACGTCATGAGCATCGTCCAAGTCGTCAAGAAGCCATGAATAATCTTGATCAAGCATAGGTCTCATCGAGTCGTCGAAATGAATTCTCGCGCGTTTGAGCTTAAAGTTGGACGTAGGCTCGGTTATTTTCCAAAATTTTATGGTCGATTTTTCCCCTCCCAGCATCGACATGGTCGACTCAAAAATTGCTGAAGGACAGTTCATACCAAATGTGACGGATTTGACAGGGAATGGGCTACGGTCTAACCCGATGGGAGCGAGTAACCTCCATTCTTTCTCGTATCTCCACTCGCCCGACTTTGTGAGTAGAGAGGCCCTCTCGACCTCGAGCTGCGACTGTACGTCGCCATCCTGCAACCACCGGAGAATTGAGTCGGCTAGTATTTCACGGCTCTTGCCATACACCACTTTATGGATACGCGTCGATTTGAGATCCGAAGTGTCATACTCAATGCACACACCTCGATGCTGCTGCCCATAGTGTGACCACATCAATGGGCTTGTCGCATTCGCACTGAGACAAAGAACGCCCGTGGCAAGTGTGTCTTTTACTTCACTCTGAATCAGCATCAACAGCTCACGTTGATAATAGCCTGCCTGATCGGTGATCTCTGGATCCGTCGCCATGTACTCTATTCCACGGATAGCATCCTGTACCTCGGTCTCCCCGAGTCGAGCTCGGTGCAAGTCGAGTTTCTGCCCCTTCAACTTTAAGCGTTTCAGCGCTGCAGAGGACTCCTTCTCTACGCGCCTAATGACCATTAACTTTAGAAGCAATTTCAGTCTTTCAATGCTTTGGTCACCAGCGATTACGACAGGCCGGCAATCTAATGGGTCGTTGAACGTCCCTGGATCAGCGTAAAAAACTTTTCCGTGGTACAGCTGCTCTACCATACGATCACTGAAACTTAAATATTTGTACAAGCTTGCTGGTGCTTTACCCATCACATCAATAACTCCAATCCTTCCCTATGAAGCTCTCAGCAGCATGTCTGCTCCGACCCACCATTGAGAGCGCTGCATGCTGTGCATTAAAGCCTCGCCAAACGACTTTCTTCAATGAATCTCTGGCCGGATGAGCAGTTAGCACGCCAACCTAAACCCCCTCAGACCTAAAAAGGGTTTCGTACTGATTCCTTCCGGGGCGTTGGTCATGCTGTGGACATAGATTCCTACAGCTTCCAAGGCCCGCGACGTGAAAATCAAACTCCCCGCGATCAAACCAGCGTTTTCAAGCGTGCAGATCTGCCTGTCTGCAGTCCTCATATGCACACCGCTGCTTTCCTCGCATGCCCGAGCAGCCGGCACGGCTTCCGAGCAAGCCAACGTGGAAGTAATGATTCGCCAGCTCAATGCGCTTGAGGCCGTAGCACAGCGCAGCGCTAACCTACCCAGTGAATCGGCCCAGCGCTATCACCTGGATTACTCCAGATTAGTCAGCGATATCGCACGCATTCGCCAAGGCCTGCAGGATTATCTGACTCCCTCTCGGGCACAGCCCCGCGACCCAGTCGAGATATCAGGCCAATACAACGTCAGCGGTGATCACACGCGATGACGATGTCCTCCACCCAGATCAGTGCCTTTCAGGCCGCTGCCGGCTTTTCACCGTCCAACAGCAACACGCTTTGGACCGGGCTTGCTATGGGCATCCTCATTCTGTGGGGCGTCTGGGTGTTTACAAGCATTTATCGCGGTTGGGCGACAAGAAATCTTGCAGCTCCAGCGGCTGCAGTAGCAGCTACTCGCTGGGCGGTGCTGTTCATGATTATGACTTTCATGCTGTTGAGTTGATTTTTCCAAGGAGACAAAGATGACGCTGTATCGATTATTTTCCCAGGCATTTGCCCTTTTTCAGTCCCGCCGCTCAATCGTCCTGATGGCGGTAAGCCCAGGTAGTGCTTTTGCAGCGCTACCAGGCGCACAGGCTCCGACGCGCGGCACGGGGACCAGCTTCATACAGACGATTCAAAACTACGCGTTTGATGGCTTCACACTACTTGGGTTGTGTCTCTGCGCTTACGGCATCGTGATGGTCGGACGCCATGCGCTTGGCGTCTTCCACGAAATCCATATGGGCAAAGCCAAATGGGCTGACTTGGGCAGCACTGCCATAGTCGGTGTGTGCTTGATTGGCGTCACGATCTACCTGGTCACTACAGCTTCCAACATCCTTTGAGTCGCAGAGGCTTCCATGACTGAGCGCCAGCAAGATCAGCATGAAGACGGCACCCTGCGTTTTCTGCCAAGTCGATTGAACAATCAGCCAGTGGTGATTGGCGGTCTTACGGCGGACGAGATGTGGGTCACTGTATTTGGCTGTGGTGGGTTTGGCTTTGTGATTGGTCTGCCGCTGGCCTTCATGGTGACTCCATCCATGCCGGTGGTATGCGCCCTCATAGGAGGAGTATTGGGAATGCTCATCGCATCTAGGGTCTTGCGACGCCTTAAACGCGGTAGACCAGAGACATGGGTCTACCGCAGGTTGCAGCTACAAACGGCGATGCTCGGCCCGACCTCATTCAACAAAGCCAACCTGGTCCTTCGATCAGGCAACTGGACTTGCCGCCGGAGCGAGCACCGATGAGCCGTTTCTTGAAGTTGGCCGACTCACAACGCGCCCACATCACAAGCTTGAGAATAGCCATTGTATTGCTCGCGCTTATCAATGCCGGGCTCGGTGTCGGCTGGTGGAGCGCCCCCAAGCAATTGACCGTTCACGTTCCGCCAGATCTGAGGTCTGGAAGCACGCGAATGTGGTGGGATGTCCCTCCCCAATCGGTATACACATTCGGCCTGTACATCTTTCAGCAAATGAACCGGTGGCCGGTCGACGGCGAGCAGGACTACCAAGCCAATATCACCCGTCTGGATGCTTACATCACGCCATCTTGCAAGCATTACCTTCAGAGTGATTTTGAACTGCGCAGGTCTAGCGGTGAGCTACGCAAGCGCGTCCGAGGCGTGTACGAAATTCCAGGTCGAGGCTATGGAGATTCGCCAGAGATCAGGACGGTGACCAACTCTATCGACGATTGGACTGTCACGCTCGATATCACAGCAGACGAGTATTACGGCGGGCAGTTGGTCAAGCGTGCCCTCGCGAGATATCCGCTCCACGTTGTACGTATGGACGTCGACCCTGAAACCAATCCCTTCGGTTTGGCCTGGGACTGCTACAACGGCGCACCACAACGCATCGAGGGCAATGTTGAAGCTCCCGCAACTCCGTCGAAAGGAGTCTTCAAATGAGTGTATTGCGGGTAATCACATGCTCGACATTACTGGCGGTGTTGGTTGGCAACGTCCAAGTCGCCTCGGCAGTCGAGATTCTCCGCTGGGAGCGGTTGCCGCTGGCCGTTCCTCTGCGCATCAATCAGGAACGCATCGTCTTCGTTGATCAGAATGTTCGTGTTGGACTCCCGCGTTCGCTGACTGAAAAGCTGCGGGTGCAGAGTACGGGGGGCGCGATCTACCTGTATGCGAAGGAAGCGATAGAGCCAACTCGACTTCAGCTGCAGAACGCCAAGACCGGTGAGATCATTCTGGTCGACATCGCTGCTACAGAGGCATCTACGGATCAAACGCCGCTTGAGCCGGTGAAGATAGTCGAAGGTGAAACATCATCCGCACGCTATGGAGGGGCTGCTACAGCACGCTCAGCCAAGGCCACTGCGAAGAGCACGGACTCATCCAGCCGTTCAAGCGATGAAGACGATGAACCAGAGGAAGTGGTCAAGCGTGAAACTCCCGTCCCAGTCGTCCTCACCCGCTATGCAGCCCAGATGCTCTATGCGCCATTGCGCACCGTTGAGCCTGTAGACGGCATCGCCCAGGTGAAGGTTGAGCGCAACCTTGATCTGGCCACCCTGCTTCCCACTCTACCTGTGAAGTCCACACCCTTAGGTGCATGGCGTCTGGATGATTATTGGGTGACTGCTGTGAGGCTGCAGAATCAGACGACGCAGCGCATCACGCTTGACCCTCGCGAGCTCATGGGTGAATTCGTCACTGCAGCGTTTCAACATCCTTACCTTGGATCACGCGGCGATGCCAGTGACACCACGACCTTGTACCTGGTCACGCGGGGACACGGGCTGACACAGGCGGCCGTATTCTCGGCGACCCAAGCAGACCCGCGTGCAGCGCAAGGAGCGAAGCATGAAAGGTAATCCGCTGCTCAAGTACCTGGTGATTCCATTCCTCCTGATTGTGATTATCGTCGGCATCAAATCACTGGGAAGTGCCCCCGCACCAAGTACCGAAACCCCTGCTCCAAAACTGACGGCTGAGCAAGCCAAAGCTCTTGGTGTGGAAGGCGACACGCCGAGCGACACGCTGCGCACGGTCGTCGCAGAAGGACGCGAGCTCAAGCAACAGATCACAGACGTCATTGCGCAGAACAATGCCTACAAGCAGGACAACGAGACGCTCAAACAGCGACTGGCAAACGTTGACCAAAACGTCGAACAGCGCCTTAAAAACGCCCAGGAGCAGTTCAAGCTGGATAGTCAGCAGCAACAGCAGAGCGTGCTGGAGGGCTTGCGCAAACAGATGGATGAACTGACCCGAATGGGACAAAACAGTAATTCCAGTTCGGACCTACCGATTGGTTTGGGTGTTCAGCCTGGTGATGGCCAACAGTTCAAATCGGAAACAAGCGGTTCAGACATCGTGTGGATTGATCCACAGGACGCGACGGCCCTGGACAGCAACGGTAAACCGATCACTGCCGGCAATAGCGTCCCAGCCAGCGCCCACAGCTTTCCTACAGCCTTCGGCGAGTCCGTAGACCGAGGCCAGAAAGCGCTCACAACAGGCGCTCAGTCTGTCCGCGATGACATGGGTGGCCAGCAACAGGAACGTAAGAAGGTACGTCGTGCCTATACCCTGCCTCAGAACTCGACGTTGATGGGATCTGTGGCCATGTCAGCGCTGATTGGGCGAGTCCCTGTTGATGGGACGGTTAATGACCCCTACCCGTTCAAGGTCCTGATCGGTCCCGACAACCTGACCGCCAATGGCATCGACCTTCCCGACGTAGCGGGTGCCGTGGCCAGCGGTACAGCATCCGGCGACTGGACCCTCTCATGCGTACGGGGGCAGATCAAAAGTCTGACCTTCGTGTTTACCGACGGCACTGTCCGCACGCTGCCAGCACCGGTTCAGGGTGGGAATCAACAGAACAACAACCAGAACAACTCTGGAGACCAACAACCCATCCAGGGTGGTCTGGGCTGGATCAGTGATCCATACGGCATTCCCTGTATTGCGGGCGAGCGACGCAGCAATGCTCAGCAGTACATCGGCTCACAAGCCCTCATTACCGCAGCCGGTGCTGGAGCAGCATCGTTGATCAAGACCGAGGGAAGCACCTCCTCTTACGTCTCGAACGCTTCTGGGACGCTGGGTAGCACCGGTTTGTCTGGTAACGAGGCGATGGGAAAGATCCTGACCCAAGGAGTCACAGACGTTTCGAGCTGGGTTAACAAACTCTACGGACAAGCGTTCGCGGCCATATATGTACTGCCTGGTGCGCAAGTCTCGCTGCACATCGATCAAGAGCTGGAAATTGACTACGAACTCAAAGGCCGCAAGGTCAAGTACGCCTCAGGAGCGAACCATGCCAATGCCAACCTGGATTGATCACTTGGGGTCAGCGCGCAGCGCGCTGTTGTATTGCGCTCTCACTGCGGGCTTGCTGGCTGGATGCTCGACAAACAAAGAGCAAATGCTGCCACATGGTCAAAACACCATGATGGACGTCTGGAATCAAGGCACGACCGGTTCGGCCGGGAGCGCTAGTGGCCGGCAGTTGCTCGATGCGCGTTCGGAGTTACGCCGTCCAATCGACTTAGGCGCTACCCAGCCTTTGCAGGACAGCGCGGCCTACACCCGTACCGCTCAAAACGAGATCTACAGCCAGTTCAAACGACTGCCCAATCCGGATCTTGTCATGTATGTGTTTCCGCACCTTGCGGGCTCCGATCCAGCACCAGTCCCTGGCTACACCACTGTGTTCCCTCTCTATCAGCGTGTGCAGTACGCCATGCCTGGCGAGCGGGTCGAGGACTACTGATGACTCTTTTTCAACGGCTCAAAAGCCGCGCGTCCCTCAATTCAGCTACGCAGACGGATATAGCGGGCGACCCTCTGCTGAGCGAGCCTTCAGCGGTCGAACTTGAACAGCCTGAGGATGATCTGGTTGGGGATTTGAAAGCTTCAGATCAAAACGATGTGGATGCTGCCCTTGAACGTTACCTGAAGCGACTGGAGGATCAGGGCATACCCGCGCCAGGCGATTGGAGAAACCCGAAGCAGAAGCCTGCCACGGTTGGCGACGTCGCCGCGCTGTACGACGTCAAGCCGAGCTTTGTCGACCTCCTTCCATGGATTGAGTACCTGCCAGCTGAGCAAGCGATGCTGCTTGAGGATGGCAAATCCTTGGCAGCATTCTTCGAACTGACTCCGATCGGCACTGAAGGCCGTGATCCCGAATGGCTTCGCAAGGTGCGCGATGCCCTGGAGAACGCGCTGCAAAACAGTTTTGACGAGCTCGATACTTCACCTTGGGTTGTGCAGTTCTACGCGAAGGACGAAACCAGCTGGGATGACTACCTTCGTAACCTGCGTGAATACATCCGACCACAGGCTAAAGGCAGCCCGTTCTCGGAGCTGTATCTGGATCTTTTCAAGCATCACCTCGATGCAATCGCCAAACCTGGTGGTCTTTTTGAAGACACCACAGTTTCAAAATTGCCTTGGCGTGGCCAGCAGCGCCGCGTGCGGGTAGTCGTGTATCGCCGGGTAGTCGGTGATGCAGCGTTCCGTGGCCAAACCCCTGCCATGCACCTGGACAACATTTGTCAGCGTTTCACAGGAGGTCTGGCCAACGCCGGCATTAAAAGCAAACGGATGGACGGTTACGACATCCGACATTGGCTCCTGCAGTGGTTCAACCCTCACCCTGATCACCTGGGCACGACGCTCAAAGACTTTGATCGCTTCTTTCAACTGGTGAACAAACGCACAGAGGATGCAGGCGAGGATCTCCCACTGGTCACTGGCGACGACTTCGCCCAGGGACTCTTTTATCGAGAGCCAAAATCCGACAGTCAAAAAGGCTTGTGGTACTTCGATGGCCAGCCTCACAGAGTCATCATGCTGGATCGGCTGCGCGAAGCCCCGAAGACCGGCCACCTGACTGGCGAAACACGTAAAGGCGGTGATGCCTTGCATGCCCTGTTCGACAAGTTGCCTGAGGACACTGTGTTGGCCATCACCCTGGTCATCACACCTCAAGACGTGCTGGAGGCTCATCTTGAAAAGCTGGCACGCAAGTCGGTGGGTGACAACCAGGCTTCACTACTGACCCGCGAAGCGGTAAACGATGCCAGGAAACTGATCGGTCGTGAGCACAAGCTGTACCGAGGCAGCATCGCCTTTTACCTCAAGGGAAATGACGAAGCACAGCTCACCGCGCGCAGCATGCAGTTGACCAACGCATTGCTGGGTGCCGGTATGGAACCCGTAGCATCTGACGACGAGGTGGCCCCGCTCAACAGCTACCTGCGTTGGCTTCCCGGGAATTTCGACGTCAATCAAAAGCGATCCATGGACTGGTACGTGCAGATGATGCTCGCCCAGCATGTTGCAAACCTGTGCCCGGTGTGGGGTCGCTCCAGTGGTACTGGGCATCCTGGCATCACGCTATTCAACCGTGGTGGAGCTCCACTGACATTTGATCCATTCAACAAGCTGGATCGTCAGATGAATGCCCACATGTTTCTGTTCGGCCCCACAGGGGCAGGTAAGTCCGCCACGTTGAATAACCTGCTCAACCAGCTCATTGCGGTTTACGCTCCCCGCCTGTTCATCGTCGAGGCGGGTAACAGTTTCGGCCTACTCGGGGATTTCGCGAAAAAGCTTGGGTTGACAGTCAACAGGATCAAGCTGGCCCCGAACTCGGGCGTTAGCCTGGCTCCGTTCGCTGACGCCATTCGCTTGGTAAACACTCCGAGCCAGGTCAAGACCTTGGACGCTGATGACCTAGAGAGCTCTGACGAGGACATGAATGCCAAGCCCGATGAAGACGATGATGAACGGGATGTCCTCGGCGAGATGGAAATCGTAGCCCGTTTGATGATCACCGGCGGTGAGGAAAAAGAGGAAGCTCGGCTGACCCGGGCTGACCGCAGCGTAATCCGACAGTGCATCCTTGCAGCGGCCAGAATTTGCTCCGACGCCGATCGCACCGTCCTGACGGAAGATGTCCGCAATGCGTTGCGCGCGGCCGGGGAAGACACCTCCATTCCCGAGGGCAGACGCAATCGGATGCTTGAAATGGCCGAAGCCATGGACATGTTTTGCATGGGCGCCGACGGGGAGATGTTCAACCGTGCGGGTACGCCTTGGCCTGAGGCAGATCTGACCATCGTCGACTTGGCCACCTACGCACGTGAGGGCTACAACGCCCAGTTGTCGATCGCTTACATCTCGCTGATCAACACCGTGAACAACATAGCGGAGCGTGATCAGTACAAGGGCCGTCCTCTTGTCAACGTGACAGACGAAGGCCACATCATCACCAAAAACCCCCTCCTCGCCCCTTACATTATGAAGATCACCAAAATGTGGCGAAAGCTCGGGGCCTGGTTCTGGCTGGCAACACAGAACATGGATGACTTTCCTCCCTCAACTGCACCAATGCTCAACATGATCGAGTGGTGGATCTGCTTGAACATGCCGCCTGACGAAGTGGAAAAGATCTCCCGTTTCCGTGAGCTCACACCTGCACAGAAAGGCTTGATGCTGTCAGCACGCAAAGAGAGCGGTAAATACACCGAAGGCGTGGTTCTTTCGAAATCGATGGAAGTCCTGTTTCGCGCTGTTCCGCCGAGCCTGTACCTGGCATTGGCCATGACCGAGCCTGAAGAGAAAAAACAGCGTTACGACCTGATGCAGTCCATGGGTGTCGACGAGTTGGGAGCTGCCCTGGAAGTAGCTGCAGATCTCGACCGGAAACGAGGTATTGAGCCCCTGAACATTACATTCCCAACACCCCGTGCATTGGAGAACCTGGCATGAGAGCCATGGATGCCCTGACTCAAAATCTGATCGACAGTCTGACCAAAATACTTCAGTGCCCGCAGGAAGACTCCCTGCTCGCATTGAAGATCTGCGCGCCGGTATTGATCGAGCACTTACAAGTCGTCAAACATGTAGCGGTAGATCGCCGAGAGATTCAGTCCCAACTGCACAAAGCACTGGATCAGTGGCTTGAGCATCACCCTCAGCCTGAAAGCGCTCAGAAAGCTCTTCTGACGCTGCTGGATCAGGAGCTGCTGGCAAAACAGATTCTCGACAAAGAGGCCTCCGCATGAAGCGACCGACGCGCCGGCAAATCCTCTACTGCATCGGTGCGGTCGCCTTGGCTATCTCACCTTTTCTGCTGACCGAGGTGATTCAGAATAACCCTGGCGTCACAGGTGACCCCGTGGCGCCGGCAGCCGATCAGAAGAGACATAGTGGCGGATGGGTATACGGGAGCCGTGGCGCCCGTTTCACCATCGTCGAATATGCAGATCTGGAATGCCCCTACTGCAAGGATTACTTCCCACACCTTAAAGCCTGGGTTGATCAGCATCCAGACGTGAATCTTCAGTGGCACCATCTGCCCCTGACGATGCATGAGCCTGCAGCGAGCTATGAGGCTCGTTGGGCTGAGTGCGCGGGGATTGAGGGAGGCAATGACGCTTTTTGGCTCGCAGTCGAGCTGATTTATCAGCGTACTCGGTCGAACGGTGCTGGAACTGCTGGCAATCCGCAGATCCCTGGGCTTGAAGATCGACAGCACTTCATTGATAACTGCGCTGCGAGAAACCTGTCTGTGCAACAGGCCGTCATTAGCCAGGCTCACAAGGCGAGCCAGGGCGGCATCACAGCCACCCCTACGCTGGTCATTAAGGACAAGCAATCTGGTCGCTCGATCAAGCTGCAGGGAGCACCTGACGGTAACGTGCTTCTTTCCGCAATAGATTGGCTGGCAGCGGGGCCGACCGCTGGTGCTCAGAAGTGAACGCAAACGTCTTCAAAAGCGAAGTAGTGGTCAGCTCACGCCACCCTGTTCGAGGTCGGGTGTGCTGGAGCTACGTATGGAATGGCCACTGCAACTAACCCGATCATTATGTCACCACTCACTAGTCGCGAATTTGCGATGAGACGCCCCCAAGGATGGCGCGATCATGACTCCCGATGCTGGGCGAAAAGGTCGCATCTTTACCAGATCTTCGAGCCCGATAGCTTTGGTAGTGACTACATTGATAATGTGCCCAGCCCCATAGAAGTGTACAGATACTGTATATTCTATACAGCCTGTAAGGATGTTCCGAAGCCGCTACCAATTCAGACGAAAAATACTGATTTTTCTGATCTGCTGCTGCACTGCACTGCACTGCACGCAAAAATTATATGCGTACATCCCCAACTCTGAAAAGGGAGATGATAGTAAGCATCTCATCCGGTAGCTGAAGCCGGGCATGCCAGATATAAGTACTTACCTTCATGGAAGCTTCACAGAATACTCCAACCAGGCGTGCTGAATAAGACTCCTGGTGGGCAGAATCGTGTTTGAGACAAGATTCGGACCAAAAGAGCGAATTCTGGATACGGAAAATAGTTTTCTCTTGGAGAAGCACATCCGTTGAAAATCGTGTTTACTAGCCGTCTCCATATCGTAGAAACGGATTTCCCATGCGAGCACTGGCTGATGGATACATCCCGGTAGACCGAACATTTCGTGAACTTGAATTTGACTCTGCTGCCAGCGATGAAACAGTGTTGACGCAGGTATTTGGCCAGGAAAGCGCGCTTCGCTGGGAAGACCTACTTCGAGAACCGCGAGTCGTTGTGTTGTCGGAAGCCGGGGCGGGGAAAACAGCTGAAATCCAAAATGCTGCCAGAAGACTTAGGAATGCAGGCAAGCACGCTTTTTTTATGCGAATAGAGTCCATCACCTCAGATCTGGAAAGTGCCTTCGAAGAAGGCACACACGCTGAGTTTCACGAATGGCTGGCAAGTGGCGAAGAGGGGTGGTTGTTATTGGACTCGGTGGATGAAGCACGATTGCGACATCCAAAGGATTTCGAGGTCGCTATCAAGCGTCTCAGCCTAACACTCAAAAGCGTGATGCAGCAGGCCCACATCCTCATCACAGGACGTACTTCTGCCTGGAGAGTGAAAACCGACCTTATATTGTGCCGAACTAAATTTCCTTTCCAGGTGCATAGATACGAGTCAAATGAACAGGATGCACCTGATGAGCTAGGCGTCGTATCCCGCGAAGATCCCCCTGAGCAAAATGCCGCCGCACCATTCAAAATTTTCGCGTTAGAGCCTCTAGATGGTGATCACATCACCGCATTCCTCCGTGCGAAGGAGGTCCCAGCCCCCAAAGATTTTCTTAATCAGGTTGAGCTTATGGATGCGGGCTCTCTGACAACACGCCCGCAAGACCTGATTGAACTCATCGATTACTGGAAAATTAACCACACCATTGGCTCTCGTTACGACCTGATGCGCAGTAGCGTTGATCGTCGCTTGCAAGAGCGTGATCAGGACAGAGCACAGGCTCGATCGCTCACTCCACTGCAATCGCGAAAAGGAGCCCGGCTTGTTGCGGCGGCTGCAACGTTATGTCAGCAGTCAGCGATTCAAACGCCCGACGGGGAACACAACGATCAAGGGCTAGACATACGAGAGATTCTTCCTTCATGGGATGATGCGAAGCGTCAGCTGCTTTTGGAGCGACCCATCTTCGACGGAGGCATCTACGGTACGGTTCGCTTCCATCACCGTTCAGTGCGAGAGTACCTGACTGCAGAGTGGCTAAGTGAGCTCCTCAAACAGGACTCATCACGCCAACAAGTAGAGAATCTATTTTTTCGAAGTCAGTACGGGTTAGAGGTCGTGATCCCCGTGATGCGACCGGTTTTATCTTGGCTAGTGCTGAAAGACGAACGGATCCTCGACCATGTTTGTAGTCTCTGCCCCGAGGTCATATTTGAAGGCGGCGACCCCAGTCGGCTACCTCTTCCGGTTCGAATTCGTATCTTACGAGACGCTTGTAAGCAACTCTCGCGACCTGCGTATAGCAGATCAATTACTGATTTTTCATCTATCAAACGGTTTGCAGCGCCGGATCTAACTGATGAGATCAAAGCCTTGCTAATTGAGTTCGTTCATAACGAGGACACGTCATGGTTTCTACTACTGATGGTTTGGCAAGGCCGAATGACAGGAGCAGTAGAACAGACAATGCATCTTGCACTGAACTCTCCCCTGCACGGCACTCGGGTTGCGGCGTTTCAAGCCTTGTCAGAGATAGGGTCTAAAAAAAATCGGCAGGATGTACGAACACAAATTCTTGAAGAGGTTGACGAGCTTCATCAAGAATGGTTGCAAGAGCTAATACCTTGGCTCGAGCCTAGTGAAGAGTCGGTCAGATGGCTGGTTCGTGCGCTTGAGCAATCAGCTCCTGCAGAGCGATATATTATTGACTCTTTGACCAGAGTGCTTTCTAAGCATTTAGCAGACTGGCCGGCCTCAATTCTAGCAAATCTAGCTATAGGGCTGCTTGAACTTCTAAATACGCCTCCATTCTTGCAGTCATTCACAACCAGTATATCTGAACGATTTCAGTGGCTGACCAACCCTACAGCCCAAATCATATTGGCACTGATCAGTAGCCGAGCTATTTCGGCTGTAAGTGAGCCAGTGCTGTCTCTGTTGCGTAAGATCCCAATGCTCCACGAAGTTGGCGAGCTCGATTCAAGCAGAATCGTAGAGTCACTGCAGCAGCACGTAGCTAATTGGCCTGAACTGAATCAAGTATTGTTCTGGTACGACGTAGCCGAGTCGCGGGAGTACTTGAGATCTTACAGTCATGGGCTCCAACCCCTAGTCCTTTCTTCACAGGTAGGAATTTTCGGTCATCTGTGGTCGTTTGACGAAAAAGATCTCGTATGGATATGCGGAGACATTAGAAATCGGGAGTTACCGGATGACAAATCGGTGGCGTTGACTCTGGCGTTTTCGCTTTACCGCGATAGCGGAGAGCGTAGTGATGTTTTGGAGTACATAATTTCTGCATGTCCAAGGGACGACGCTCTGGAAGCCTTGCTTCAAAACCTGATAAATCCTCCGCACAATCCCCCCCAGGAATGGGCTGTGCAGCACGAACGCCTCAGAAGAAAAGCCGCGCGTCGGGCCCTTGTGAAGGATGGCCGCAAGCGTCAATGGAGGGAACGGCTACAAGCCGAGAAAGCATTGATCAGAGCTCCTCAAGTGCCAGGACAGTTCAACAAGTACCAATGCTATTTGCTGGAGCGGCTGAGCAGACCATCGAATGGCTCCTCCAATTGGAGCGAGAGAACTTGGCGCGATCTGACTCCAGAATTTGGAGAAGACGTTGCATCCGCCTTCCGCGACGGCGCTGTCGAGTTCTGGCGTGAGTACAAACCTTTGCTGCGCTCCGAAGGTGCAGTTCAAAACTCAACGCTCTACAGCGTCATATTCGGGCTGGTCGGGCTATCCATCGAAGCAAGGGAGGATGAAGGTTGGTTGAAAGCCCTCTCACACGAAGAGGCAGTCCTGGCCACTCGGTACGGCTTGCATGAACTCAACGGTTTCCCGGGCTGGCTGCCTGGACTCTACCGTGAATATCCAGCTGCGGTGCTGGATATATTAAACAAAGAAATCGATTTCGAGTTGACTATCAAGGAACCTAATTCAGACAGTTCTTACGTGTTGTACGATATTAGTTGGGCTGGAGAATGGTTATGGAATGGATTGGCCCAGAGCTTCATCGAGCGTCTAAGAATTACCCCGAAGAGCGTTAAACGGCTTCGCCAAATGCTGACCATAATCCAAGGTTCATCTTTGGAGCAAACGTCTATCATCGGACTAGTGTCTCGCAAAGCGAAAGCCACAAAGGACCTAACAACAGCGCCGCTATGGTTTGCAGCATGGGTCGGCGTTGAACCTCATATGGCCATTCCAGCACTCACCGCACGGCTATCTTCGATCCCCGATGACGCAAGTGCGACTGACTTCGCAATACGTTTCATTACCGCACTAGTCAGCAGTCGTCGAGAGCGAGCATTGGCACGCGACGCTTTTCGCACCATAGACCATATGAAAGCATTGTATTTACTCATGAATACCTATATCCATGAAGAACGTGACATTCGGCGTGCCAACTCTGGAGTTTATTCACCGGAGTTGAGAGACGACGCGCAGGATGCCCGCAATGCGTTGTTCACATTCATTCGCGATACCCCTGGCAAAGAGGCGTTCTATGCCCTATTAGAAATTTCAAAGCATCACCCCAACAGTAGCTCGCGGCCTTGGATGGCTTTGCAAGCTAAGGAAAAAGCTACACTCGACGCGAATATGGCTCCCTGGACCCCTCAGCAGGTATGCGAATTCAATGATCGGCTGGAGCGCACACCCGCAACCCATAGAGACCTATGGGATCTGACTGTGGTACAGCTCCTAGACCTTAAACATTCACTGGAAGACGGCGACTCCAGCATCGCGTCACTTCTTCAGCCAGCGTTCCAAGAAACCGACATCCGCAAATACATCGGCAACTGGTGCAGAGAGCGGTCCCGAAATCGCTACACGGTGCCTCAGGAAGAGCAACTCGCTGACGATAAGCGTCCAGACCTGCGCTTCCACGGTCAAGGCTTTGATGCTCAGGTTCCGGTTGAACTGAAGCTTGCGGAGAAATGGAGCGGCGACCAGTTGCTGGAGCGTTTGGAAAATCAGCTGGCCGGGGACTACCTCCGCGATATTCATTCTAAATATGGCGTCTACTTACTGGTGTATCACGGACAGAAGCCGGGGAAAAAATGGAAGCTCGACGCCGGGAAAGTTGCCGAAACTTTCGAAGAGTTAATCGAAGGACTGCAACAATACTGGAGGAAGCTCGCCCCCCAATTTCCCGAGGTTGAAGATATTGAGGTTATTGGAGTGGACCTCACCAAACGAGGTATTCCCGCGCAAACGCCGTCCAGGAAGCGTCTCAAAAGACAGAAGAGCAAGCCTTAGCGCAAGTACTTGAACTCTGAATTCAAAGATTCCTAAATGCCAAATGCAGGCAGGGTTCCATGCCTGCCTCGAGGCGTAGGTCCCTGTTTATAAACGCTGGTCAACCATGAGGCATGGTGTGGCGTAGCTCGAAACGAACACACTAGAGATAGCCCAGCATAGAAAGGCCGTCTGAGCTTGCTGTCGTCCGCAAACCTCAATCGTCCTGATAACGGTTTCCTACTGACGACAGTTCATTAATCGCGTTTTCTGTACCTGACACCACCTGCAGGTACTGCCTAATGCCACCCTCCAGACCTTACCGTCTCAGCTGCAAGAACCACATGGCCTTACTGATCTTGATTGCGGCCATACAGGTCCCCCTCGCGAACGCGGAGACGTGGATCGTTACTGACCGGAACCACCCAGTTCAGGCACCGGCACGTGTCCGGCTGATCCTCCTGGACGAATCAGAAAGGCTTGAGGCCAAGCTCTCTGAAGGACTGCCGGCTAATCAGCAACAAGCCATCGCAATCATGCAGCAACGCCTCAAGAGCAGCGATGCGCAGCGCTTGCAACGAGATCTGGCTTTATCTCAACAAGATCTCGTAGACGCTTGGAGCATGGGGGTAACGAAGGTACCTGCAGTGGTGGTCGACCGCAAGTTTGTTGTGTACGGCGAAACCAACGCTACGGCGGCTGAAAATCGCGTTGCCCAGTGGCGCGCCGCCGCCAAACATCAGAACGCATCTGGCCAGGGAGATGCCCCGCGATGAACCTGCGAAAGCCTCCAGCGTGGGCAGCCTTGGCCTTGTCGATCTCAACTTGGCCGGCAGCAGCGGGCACGGTGACATCTGCCACCCTGGTCGCCTCAACCCTGTCGCCTGACTGCCTGGAGTACAAGGTGGTCGGAATCTGCTACTGGCTGCTCTGCACTCCGTTTGGATGCAAGGTAAAGACGTCGACCAAGGTTCGTCACTTCGTTCCAGACGCCGTGGTCTCAAGCTACTCGAATACCGGTGAAAACCCGTGGGTTGAGGTTTCTTCGTTAAGCTCATCAACTTCGTACGCCCAGGATGGTGGTGACGGAACCACCAATCACAACAACGAAGATAGCCTGGCCAAATTCAAAAACGCTGACGTCATAGGCCACCCCGGAGGAGCAACATTCAGTAAGTTTGCCAGCGCCTCGGGCTATGCCTGCCAGGGTGCTGCCACGCCCTACATGCCCTACCTGCTGAGCACTTTGGACACTGTCGCCTGGCGTTACGGCGTTCCAGAATCAGTGTATCCAGAAGCACTGATTCCCGGCCGTCGAGAGGTGGGTGGTCTGACGTCGGGGGACATGTGGGGAAGCGTCTACCCTCGAAGTGGTTTTATCCATCAAGCCGACGATTACAAGGCGGCATCCGTGATCGCGCAGCGTGCAGGTGACGTGGTCACTCGCAGCGGTCAGGTTCATGTCTATCAACCGCTTCTGGCACAGCCGCAGCCAGGCTACTGGCCGGCAGGAGAATTGATCGAGACCGACGCCACCACCGGTAAGTGGCAAGAGCTCACGCCGACCCTCAGTCAAAGCTGCGCGGTATTTCCAAACTCCCAGCCCCGTGTGCAGGCAACCGATGGTGGCTACGCCTGGGCGTTATGGCGCCCGTATTCCTGCTGCAAGCGGGAAGGACAAACCTTTCTTGGCAGTACGGACTTTCAATGATGATCAAGAGGACTTCAACTATGCGCCGCGCTGCCTTTCTGACTATTGCATTCATGAGCACCCTGACAGCCCATACTGCTCTCGCCGAAATCCCGGGAATCAATGCAAGCTCATCGGGCAGCGTGATCGGTGACGACGTGCTCTACAGCGTTGGAGGCGGCAACGCTGTGACGATGGGTACGGCGGGGAATATGGATAGCATCAGCATCGGCGGAGGTTGGAACAGCAACCTGGTCTGCGGAAACATGAGTATGAACAACACGCTCCAGAATCAGTTGAATGGAGCAACTTCCGGATTTCAGACGATCATGGGGTCGATGATCTCGAACGCTACCAGCGCCGTTTCATCACTACCAGGACTGATTATCCAGCGGGCTAACCCGGCTTTGTACAACCTGCTCACCAACGGCATTCTGCAGGGTCGTCTTGACTTCGACCGCTCCAAAGGCACTTGTCGTGCCATTGCTGACAAGATGCTCGATGTCGCTGGAGGACAGATGGGCTGGAACAAGATCGCCGAGGGCCAGGCTATGAGTCAGGCGGTGAAAAACGGGAACACAGATGCTGTCTCAGCCGTTGCACAGGTCGAAAAGCAGGGAGGGAATGACGGTATCACCTGGCTCGGAGGAAATAAGGCCGGCGGATCTGGCCAGCAACCTATCAAGGTCGTAGGTGACGTTACTCGTGCGGGATACAACTTGCTGAACGGACGCGGCGCAGCCGATACATCGTCCATTAGTCCGTCGGCCTGCAACAACGGCATGGTGTGCTCCACCTGGTCCTCGCCTCAGGCAGCCACCACGTTCGCCAATCGTGTACTGGGAGAGCAACAACAACGCACTTGTGAGGACTGTACCAAAACAACCTCCACCGCCGGCGTCGGGCTCACTCCTCTCATCCAGGAATCCTACGACTCCAAGCTCAAGGCGCTGCAGGAATTGATCTCGGGCAGCAAAGCGCTCACCTCGGAAAACTTGACTGCAGCGAGTAGCGATTCTCTGCCTGTTACCCGTGGTGTGGTCGAGGCACTCAGGACTGAGCATGACCAGGATATCCTCGCAAAACGTCTTGCTTCAGAGGTCGCGTTATCTGAGGTTCTCGGCAAAGCGCTACTGCTTCAGCGCACCATGTTCACCGGCAGCAAAGAGCCGAACATTGCGGCCAACGATGTGGCCCTGCAGGCGGTCAGTCAGCAGAACAGCAGCCTGCAACAGGAAATTGACAACCTCAAGACCGAGTTGGATATGCGTCGCAGCTTGGCCAGCAACTCACCGACAGCCATCCTACAGAGGGCTCAGAGCCGTAAGGACAGCTCCAAAGGCATCTTTCAAGGCGATCCAACACCCGACCGCCTCGATCAGCTGCAGAACCCTGCAAAAGGTAACTGACTATGAACTCATTGCCGGTTGCTAAGGGGTGGCTGCGTAGGGGCGCGAAAGCGCTCGTGTCATTAACCTGGCCGGTCTTGCTGACCATTGTTCTGGCTGTGATTTTCATGACAGTCATCGCACATTTCTTTGGGGATGTTGAGCAGTTCAGGGAATGGCAAAAAGCACACTACAACTACATGCTGGCCTGGCGGCTGTCGCTTTATGCAGCGATAGGGCTCGGCTGGTACAGGCTAAGGCGCACCCTTAAACAGCGAGCATCAGACACAAATCTATTCCCCTCGGGGCTTCGTCGCTGCGAGGTCATGGCCATCTTCGTCATTCTCCTTTTCGAGCTTCGGCGCGCCGCCACTGTAGCGGGAGTTGACCTGCCATGATCTTGCACACGAATGACTACCTTGAGTATTACCTGACGTTGGTCGGATGGCTCATAAACGGCGGCATCTGGAACATGATCGAGGACAGCGGGCTCTTCGCAGCCCCCTTTGCCGCCATTGTCATCAGCGAATGGCTCAGAGCCCGCGGTGAGGGAGCTGATGAGGGCAACAAGGGCGTCCTCTCGTTGGCCCGAGTAGAAAACCGGTTCTACACGGCAATCCTAGTCATCATCCTGGCTTGCATGCCTCTGGTAAACGTCAGCATTGATACCATCCAGTTCGACCGAAGCCGCTCAGAGCAATGCCAATACTCAATACCCAATCCAACTGATACAGGCTGGGAAACATCCTTCAGTACGCTGAACGGTAAAAGCGCCACAGTGCCCGTCTGGTGGCTGTTTGTGCATGCGATGTCCAAGGCAGCAACTGCGGCCTCAGTCGCAGCTATTCCCTGTGGAGTGGACTTGCAACAGGTCCGGATGGACGTCAACAAGGCCCGCATCAATGATCCTCTGCTTGCCCAGGAGGTCGCTGACTTCACGAACGATTGCTACGCACGTGCACGCGCAAAGCTGTTCATGACCCAGCCTACCCTCAGCAATGATCAACTCAACGACGTCAATTGGATCGGTTCGCACTTCTTCCTGCAAACATCCGGCTATTACAGCGATGGTTTCTCTGGGTTCAGGTCACACACTCCCCGAAACAAATGGCCCTATGACGCAACCCGGGACGCGGGCCTGCCACAAACCACTGGTGGTGGTGGGTTTCCTACATGCACTCAATGGTGGTCGGATGGAAGCGTCGGGCTCAGAGCCAGGCTGCTGGAACAGGTCAGTCCAGATATGCTGAGCAAGCTTGCTCAGTGGGCAAAATTCATGACCCAGACCGAAGTGAGCGACTCGGTCATCCGGGATCTGGTCTCTCCGAGGAAGCAGCAACTGACCCAGGGTCAGGTTTATTCAGACTATGGCGGTCAAGTCGGTGGCTCTGTGCTAAATGACTTCACACGCCTTGCAGCTACAGCTGGTCAGGCAGCAGGATCTCTTGTGATGTATCCAGCCATGGACAGTGTAAGGCAAGCAGCGCCCATGGTGATGGCCTTCCTGAAGATGGCTCTCATCATTTGCATTCCGTTTGTACTGGTGATCGGGGCGTTCGACTTGAAAGTCGTGATGACGATTACTTTTGCTGCGTTCGCTTTAATCTTTGTCGACTTCTGGTTCCAG
Organism: Pseudomonas congelans; assembly: GCF_900103225.1. GTDB lineage: Bacteria > Pseudomonadota > Gammaproteobacteria > Pseudomonadales > Pseudomonadaceae > Aquipseudomonas > Aquipseudomonas congelans. Next base: position 305,586 of record NZ_FNJH01000002.1, read on the forward strand.
CTAGCACGCTGGGTGGACAGTACAATTTTAGACGCCCTTTATGGTAACGGGATCGGCAACAACGTCCCCCACTCCAATTTTGACCCAGTGTTTGGGGCCAGCAATGCCCAAGGAGACTTACTGCTGGACTTTGTGATGGGCGCAATGTTCATTGTGCTCCCAAGTTTCTGGGTACTCGCGTTGGGATGGGGAGGTGCGACTATCGGCGGCCTTATGCAAGGCTTGACCGAAGGCACAAGGGACGCAAAATCGGCTGGAGGAGGCGGTGCAAATATAATCATGTCGCAGATGAAGAAATAGGTATGAGGATCATCGATGCCGAGTTACCAGCACTTGGCATTGGGCTCCTATTTATTAGCTCACTGCTGTTTCAAACCATTTTCGTAGTAGCCATAACCTTGTGGCCCACTCATCCAACCCGACTCACTAGCACCGGATGCATCTTCCGAGGATTGGTCAAAATGAACGAGCTGTGAACCACGCAACGCGCGCTCAATCCCAGGGTTGGTGACAAAACCAATAGCTATTGCAAGAAAGCACACGATCGCCAAAACGTACAAAAGCCCCCACGCAGCGAAGAATGCACCAGCACCGATCATTGCAACGCGAACGATCCACTTGATAGGGCTAATAATCGGCCGAGGCAAACCGGCACGAAGCAACGATGACCACAATGCTTTTTCCAAGCGAAAAACTGCAGCCACACCACGTCCCAGGCTTTGCCCGATCCGCATTGCAGCGCTGCCTGGTACTTTAACTGTGCTCATAGCCACCTCGTGACTCAGTAAAACATGTCGTTCTGACATCATTTATAGACTTATCCAGCCCCATATTCAACCTACTTCCCCTTAGAAATCAAGCTTCCGACGAACAGCTGACCAACTGATTCAGACCGCTTGGGCCTTTGATTCGACAGTGTTTTCAAATGAAATACTGTTCCAGTGATACAAGTGCATCCGCACCTTGATCCCTACCCCACTTGACCAGCCATTTGCATTATGGTTAAAGCCCTGTGGCGTGCCGAGCATCTGATCGCAACAGATCCAGGCAAGGCCCGTCAAGCCGTGCGGCCGTATTTCGCGCACACCGAGGCAGCGATCTTCGATGCGGCATGGATAGCTTCATTGCCATCTTATCCGGCCATCCAAGGGTCGAATTGTCGGGCATCGAAAAAACATCAGTTTCATGAATGCCGTTGAGGCCGAGCCAGTCAGCCTCGACCCGAAAGCGGTGTTCACCAATGCAATCGTCGACGCAGCTACACCGGCATTATCGGACGCTCAAGGAGTTACGAAATGAGACCAGAAGTTCACATGGTCAACGTCTTCCCTGCCGCTCGCAGCGGCGGCAATCTAGCACCTACCGTGGCTTGTGCCGATTGCATGAGCGCAACAGACATGCAGGCTGTATGAATGCGGATTCGTATGCTCACCGCCTGTTGGCACCGATTACGACTATGCCTTTCGCTTCTGGGTACCTAACCACGAAATGGAAATGTGCGGACATGCCACAGTTGGTGCAGTGTGGCTGCTGGATCAGTTGGGGATGCTATCCAAGGATCAACTCTCGATCTGGACCCTAAGCGGTCGCGTAGACGCACGAGTGTCGCGCAACTGCTCCGAAGCGGTGAAAGTCGAGATCACCCAGCCTCAAGGCCAAGTCGAAACGCTTTCAGCACTGGAGGTCGAAGCGGATATCCTTTCAGTCTTGGGCATCAGTTCCAATGAACTGGCTTCCCTGCCGATTCAGAATGCCGCCACCAGTCGGATCAAAACCCTGATTCCACTCAAAAGCGTTGAGGTGCTGGATGGTTTGAGACCAGATTTTCGCAGAATTGAGCAATTGTGCGAAATGATCGGTTCGACTGGTTTGTATCCCTACGCGACATCAGATCTTGACGCCCGGCAATTCAATGCGCGGCAGTTCCCGAAATCATCTGGGTATCCCGAAGACGCAGCCACCGGCATCGCCGCAGCCGCACTGGCTTTTGGGCTGTTGGAAAACGGCTTGGTGACCGCAGACGAACGTCCTGTCCGGGTTCGCCAAGGCTGGGCAATGGGCCGCCCCTCCGAGATTTCGTTGCGCTTTCGACGGGATACAGAGGGTCAGGTTCAGGGTTGCTGGCTCGGCGGTACAGTAAGTTTTGCACAGATAACTGTATGAGTATGCGAGAAAAGCTGAAAGCTCTGGATCTCCGATTGCCCGAGGCACCGGTTCCCCAAGGCTTGTAGTCGCAGTTAGATAGCCTCCTTCTCTGATGACCTGCCCAGCACATCAAGCTGATAACGCCAGCCCAGCGGAACTGGCTCTCAGTAGTCAGCCGACCCGGGCAAAATATCTGGTCATTCAAGCCCACGACATCTGTTTGGCATCTTCCAGATCGCCGATTTCAGCCTCCTGCATTCGTAGCTCGGAAGTCGCCTCTTACGCTACGTTTGTGCCCTGATCTATTACTCCGACCTGAGCGCAGCACACGGCCGCGCTCAATGGACGGTTGATGAAATATTCCCGGCCAGCATCGCAAGGCAGCTTTGCGCCAATTTTTGCCTGCGGATAGCGTCCGCTTTGGGCCCAGAGTGTGTAAAAACGTATTCGATCAGCAGCATCGTAAGGCGCTGGGTCAAACCACGTTCTGTGTAGATGGCCGACAGACCGAAAACCATCGAACGATGGAGTCGTCTAAAACCAGTGCTCGTTCATTTTCGAAAGAAACTCTGGGTTAACCGGCGCGCTGGATGCTGAGCCGATGACCGCGTCAATCCCACACTTCGGACACAAAGCGGTGGTATCCAGATCGACCCACTCTGTGATTTCTGCGGACGAAAACACACTTAAGCAGTAAAAACAGCCACAACGATCACTTGCTTCAATTTGGGCTCGGTGATTTTTACAAAATCGGTGCGCTGAAATTACATCCATGGGTAAGCCCTTCAACTTCAAATTCAGTAGCATATCGTGCTTACGTCAGAGTACGTGAAGACCCGGCTAACGTTGCTATGATTACCCAAAGTGTTAACGCAGGAGATGCATCAGGCCCTTTCTGCCACGATCCGAATCGAAGTGCCGTATTCAAAAGGCGTAGTTGTGGTGAGTTGGCCGGCAGAAAATGCAGCGGGGTGTTCTGCTTTCCTGCGAGACCTGCTGCGATGATCCGCATCGACTCCATCTGGCTCGCCACCGAGCCCATGGACATGCGCGCTGGCACTGAAACTGCGCTGGCGCGGGTCGTGGCGGTGTTCGGTGCGGCGAAGCCGCACTGTGCTTATCTATTCACCAACCGGCGCGCCAATCGTATGAAAGTGCTGGTGCATGACGGCGTGGGGATTTGGCTTGCAGCCCGGCGCTTGAATCAAGGGCGCTTCTTTTGGCCAGGCGTGCGGCACGGCTCTGAAGTCGAGTTGGATGCAGAGCAACTTCAAGCCTTGGTGCTCGGCTTACCTTGGCAACGCGTCGGTTCCGGAGGAGCCATCACAGTCCTCTAACTCGCCTGCCATGGCATGCTTGCCAGCGCAATTGGCCCATCAGTCTATCGCCGCTACTAGCCCTCTCTGGCAAAATCGGCGGCATGACTTTGCATCCGAATCTCGATCAATTAAACCCTGAAGAACTGCGCGCATTGGCGGCGCAGTTGATCCAGCGCGTCGAAACGATGGACAAGCAAATCACTCATCACAAGTCGGTCAACGAGAAACTGGCCCACGAGATCGCGCTGCTCAAACGCTTCAAGTTTGCCAAGCGCAGCGAGCAGTTGAGCCCGGATCAAGCCAGCCTGCTCGACGACTTGATCGATACGGATATCGCCGCTATCGAAGCCGAACTTGAGGCGCTGCAACCGGCACCTGTCGAAGCCAAAGTGCGCCAGCAACCCAAGCGCGCACCTCTGCCACCGCAGTTTCCTCGCTCACTGATCCATCACGAACCGGACAACAGCCACTGCCAGTGCGGTTGCGCCCTCAAGCGCATCGGCGAGGATGTCAGCGAGAAGCTCGACTACACGCCGGGCGTGTTCACCGTGGAGCGTCACATCCGTGGCAAGTGGGTCTGCGATCAGTGCGAAACCCTGATCCAGGCACCAGTTCCGGCGCAGGTCATCGACAAGGGCATCCCGACCGCCGGCCTGCTGGCCCACATCATGGTGGCCAAGTTCGCCGACCATCTGCCGCTGTATCGCCAAGAGAAAATCTTCGGCCGCGCCGGGCTGCCCATCGCCCGTTCGACCTTGGCGCAGTGGGTGGGCAACTGCGGCGTGCAATTACAGCCGCTGGTTGATGCGCTGCGCGAAGCCGTGCTGACGCACGGCGTCGTTCACGCCGACGAAACGCCAGTACAAATGCTGACGCCTGGCGTGAAAAAAACTCATCGCGCTTACGTCTGGGCCTATGCCACCAGTCAGTTCTCCAACCTGGCGGCGGTCGTTTACGACTTCAGCCCGAGCCGCGCTGGCGAACATGCCCGAGCCTTCTTGGGCAGTTGGAACGGCAAGCTGGTCTGCGATGACTTTGCCGGCTACAAGGCAGGCTTTGAACTGGGCGTTACGGAGATCGGCTGCATGGCCCATGCCCGCCGGAAGTTCTTCGACTTGCACGCGACCAACAAGAGCCAGGTCGCCGAAAAAGCGTTGCACTACATCGCGGCCTTGTACGAAGTTGAACGAGAAGTCCGAGAGCTGGAGCCGGGTGATCGGCAGCGAATACGGCAGGAAAAAGCAGCGCCAATCACCGACGAACTTCATACCTGGATGATCGCCCAAAGACAGCTTGTGCCTGAGGGTTCGGCCATCGCCAAGGCGCTGGATTACAGCCTCAAACGCTGGATAGCGCTGACGCGCTATCTCGATGACGGTGCTGTGCCCATCGATAATAACTGGTGCGAGAATCAAATCCGGCCGTGGGCTCTTGGGCGCTCGAACTGGCTGTTCGCGGGCTCGTTACGCAGCGGTAAACGTGCGGCGGCGATCATGAGTTTGATCCAGTCGGCGCGGCTCAACGGACATGATCCGTACGCTTACTTGAAGGATGTTCTTACACGCCTGCCGACACAGCGGGCGAGTGAAGTCGAAGAACTGCTGCCGCATCGATGGCAACCAATTTAGTTGCGCAAGATGGGATGCCCCGCGCTTACGTCTTGCTCGCGCCATCGGCCTAAGATGATCCCTCAAGACGTGCCTACCGGACGGTTACTTTGCGGTGGGTGCCAGCGACGCGTCGAAGAGCAGACTTCAGCTATCTACCAGGCGATATAGCGCTTGAGCGTGGGATGTCGTTAGCCCTGTACGCTGCAAATTTCGGCGACTTTGCGAGCTGGGAAGCGCGGTCGCGGCGATCACAAGGCTGCCGTGCTTCTTTGCTTGCTCTATCCGATGAGATATCAGGGCTCCATGGTAGCCCTGTCCTCGTGCATTTTTTCGGGTGGCAGCAGTCCCAAGGTAGGCAACTCCATTGCTGGCCAGGTACATCAACGCTCCTGCGACGATTTTTCCATCAGCTTTAAGAACGTAGATCTTCAGACGTTCATTTGGCATCAGTCCTGCGAACGAAGCCTGGCTCAACTGAAGATGCTCTGGTTTGGTATGAAATCCACTCGCATGCACGGCTGCGAACTCAGGAAGCGTTTTTGAGGTAGCCTCTTCGATTTCGAATGAGTGCTGATTCAAGACCACGTTCTCGATGGCGCACGCGAGTTGAAGATGCGTCCACCCCCTCAGCCGCTCCAGCCGCTTCTCCCCCACAAAAGCGTACTGTTCCATAGTCGAGGCCTTTCCGATAAGAGGCGTTACGGTCGAATACTCTGCCGACTCCTTGAGCAAGCTCAATAGTGACTGGGGCCTGCCGGTGCTATCGCCGTAGATGCGATTGAGCATCGGGCTAGGTGATGCCTTCACTTGAAAGCATGGAAAAGTTTCGTTGAAAAACACACGAGCACCAAAAGGGTTTCCACTTATCCGAGACAAGCTCTCGACGCGGGCACACAAATACTCGCTTTCTGCAGCCTCAATTGCATAAGCCATTCCAACATTCATGTGCATAGTCCTTATTGCGTGATTTCCCAGAAAGGTAGCGGCAAATTAAACAAAACGCACCTGCAAACACACCTGCTGGTAGATAACCTGCTCCGGCCTCCGCTTTGGGCCGAAAGCATTGTAGCCATCCGGCCCGCTCACCTTCCTAACCCCACGCCATCCGCTTAATCACGCAAGAGGTGTTCGGCGGACGCTTACGCTATAGAAAACCCGATTTAGCGTTTTTACACACTCTGGGTCAGAAGCGGACACTCTCCAGTGTCTACTTAATCAGCGGTGATTCAGGGGCTGGGGGGTATACATAGTTGATTGCCAAGCTAATCCCCAAGCTCGAATTGCCGAAACCCCACGCGCCTGACGTAAATCCAAAAGTTATCCTTTGGCTCATATTGCTCCATGCAAACACTGTGTTCCTGGCACAGTTCATCTTCGTCGATCAGGATGCGATCCCAATCGAAGTCAGGATTCTTGGAAATGGTATAGCTAGGGTAAGGTTTGTCGAGATCGAAGTGGATCGAGTACACGAACAACGGAGATTCCCACGGCATGTGGGTTTCGTACAACCGCATCAGTTCGGGCATCTGTGCTTTACAGTGCTGTTCGGCAAACGTCAGTGCCTGGGGCAAATCATCCCACGTAGCCTTGACCGCGCGTTGCGCAGCGGCGAGCCTGGCGTAAGGTGGCTCGTCATTGTGGTGCTGGACGTAAATCAATCGGCTGCCGAACTGGAATTCGCATTGCCAGACACCCGAGGGAGCACGCCAGTGGCCAAGCATGGATTCGGTCAGTAGATTGATGTCCATATTGGTACCACACAGATGGAAAGGTGCTCAGTTTACCCTCTCAAATATCAGCCTGGGAATGCGTAGGCGTTTGGGCTATTTGTCCGACATCCATGGGATCTGACCGGCAGCTTTGGGTCGATTCTGTTGAAAAAGTCGGCCTTGGTTTCTACGGCAGAAAAGTACGCGTCTAAGATTGAAATCCTTATTTTTGGTTGAGGCTTCCGGCCTCAGATTTCACGTAGCAACGTGCAAAAGTTGCATTTTCCCCGGTCAATATCCGGGCAGTTTTAGCGGAGCGACTTTTTCAACACCATCGGTCGAAAGCGGCCAATCGCGGAAGGCAGCTATCGACTCATAGCTACCTGTCACCGAAGGTGATTTCAGGTCAGCGGTGACCGTCGCAGCCTAAATACCCCATTCCTAAGCGAGTGCCGTCTAGCGAGCTATAGCTTTTTCTCAATAGCTTCGATGGCTGCCACATAAGCATCATTGCCAATCCCGACTTGGCCCCACACCTCACGTTCTTCTCCGCCTTGACGGTCATATTGTTCATCAGCATCCCAAAGCGTGAGTATCTGGTTCGGAAAGCAGTACTCATACCGGTCGAACTCATGGGAGCCGGAATCGTCCGAGGCAGCCATTAGTGAAAACAATTCAGTCGCAGATATGGAAAAAACATCAACCCCTCTAAACGTGAAGTTGAGCTGAGAGTTTCCGGAAACGCCTATGAACTGGACTTGATCGCTAGGGTCGTACTCAAGCTGGATGGAGGCTTCGCAGAAATAATCGACGCGGCCATAGGATCGTTCAAGCGGGAATCCATTCACAGACATTGCTTCCCTTGCTGCTGCGCGTGAAGCGCCAAGCCGCGCGGGGCCGATTGCTTCCAGCGGCAGAATTTCAAAAACAGGCATTCACAATGCTTCCTAAAAATGAACAATCTGATCATTAACCGGGTGCGATTTGAACATGTTAAAGCGTCGTTCCCAAAGACCGCTTTTGGCCGACCCCTGCCGGTCAAGGCGCGCCCATTGCGCGGGTCGGATCCGATGCAAACAATTGGTCAAGTCGAATGCAAATGGGTGGTCAAGTCCATGCGATTACGCACGTTACAGAGCTACTAGAGACTTTTCACCTCCCACAGCTGATCGAGCCTGGTCGTATAACTTTGACTCATCAGCTCGCGACGCATAGCCCACTCCGGATTGGAAGGAACACTCCCAGCTCGTAAAGTCCCTCTGCCCCAGCGTGTATTGATCTCGTCCAGGACTCCCATCACCTTCTCTGAAGATGCCGGCTGCGAAGCAGCGAACATGTCATCCGTAAATTCGCCAGGCTGTCTCAGATCCAGCAACAGAACCTCAGCTTTGCTGTACTTAAACCCCGGTCGAAACAAACGATCCACTGCATCAGTCGCCGCCCTGGTCATCAAGCGCACGTCGTTGGTGGGGTATGGCAATTCAACCAAAGCGCCGTTGGCGTACTTGGCTTCTTCCGGATTGAACATGCCGGTACGGATGCTGACGCGGATCTTCTTGCACAGCGAGTTTTGAGAACGGAGCTTCTCGGCCGCACGCTGAGTGTAGGTGGCCACCGCCTCTTTGATAGGCTGAATGGTGGTTAGCCGTTTGCCGAACATTCGGCTGCAACAGATCTCCTGCTTGGGTGGCGCAGCTTCCCCCAGCTCCAGGCACGAAGTACCTGCCAGCTCACGTGCGGTCTTTTCAATGACCACGCTGAACCGGTCGCGCAGAGTACGCGGGTCGGCGGTTGCAAGGTCCATTGCGGTGCGGATGTTCATAGCCTCCAGGTGGGCATTCATCTTCTTCCCTACCCCCCAGACCTCTGAGACCGCCGTATTACGCAGTACCCAGTTGCGGTTATGCAGGTCGCAAATGTCTACAACACCGCCTGTATGGGATAGCAGTCGCTTAGCAGTGTGGTTTGCCAGCTTGGCGAGCGTTTTCGTAGGACCGATACCCACACCCACAGGAATGCCAGTGCATTTAAGAATGTTCGCCCGGATGCGTCGACCGAAAGCTGTTAGATCTCCGGGGATCCCAGTGAGGTCTGCAAACGCCTCATCAATGCTGTAGACCTCAGAGGCTGGCACCATCGACTCGATGATCGACATGACACGTTCGCTCATGTCGCCGTATAGGCCGTAATTGCTGCTGAAAACCTTGATCCCGTTGCGGCGCAGCAGTTCTTTGATCTGGAAATAGGGCGCGCCCATTTTTACAAACGGCTTGGCATCGTAACTTCGAGCTATGACACAACCGTCGTTATTGCTGAGTACCACGATGGGCGTCTTCTCCAGATCCGGACGAAAAACACGCTCGCAGCTGGCATAGAAGCAATTGCAATCGATAAGCGCGAAAATAGGCTCATGCTTTTGCATGACGGCGCATGCTGTAGTTCACTACGCCCCAGATGACGAGGTTGTCACCCTCAAGGATGTGCTTGGACGGGTAGGCACTATTTTCGGATTGAAGTTTGACAACCCCATCCATCATGAAGAGCCGCTTGCAAATCGGTTCCGAATTGTTAAGCGCTGCCACGACGATCTCTCCATGCTCGGCAGTGCGACTGCGATCGACGACGATCAGATCCTTATCAAAAATACCTGCCCCAATCATGCTGTCTCCGAGAATTTTCGCCAGGTACACATGCGGTGCCCGTACCTCGGCCAGCTCGTCCAGGGACACGTGCTTCTCGATGTAATCGACAGCGGGAGAAGCAAACCCAGCTGGCACCTGAAATGAGTAGAGCGGTAGCTTGATACCCCCTTCAGACAACGGACCAAGAATGACTACGCTCATGATGAAGACCTTTCTATAAAGTTAGCTGTATAGATATACAGTTAACTCTCTGGCCAGCGCGCGGTCAATCTTACTGAAAGGCATTTTCGACGAGTGACATTAGGGGTGACATCATGTGCGGACGCTACTCGATCTACGAATCCATGGACCACTACCTCAAGGAGCTTGCCCCAGAGCAGATCGTGATCAATGGGAACGACCTCCTGCCCATAGAGCGCTACAACGTGGCTCCTAGCACTCGGGTTGAGATCATCCGTCCCACCGAGGAGGGTCTGAGTTTCGACAAGGTTCGGTGGGGGTGGGAGCCTTTCTGGGCGAAAGGCAAACGACCAGCCCCAATCAACGCTCGAGTCGAAACCGTAATGACGGGAAAGTTCTTCAAAGAGCTCTGGCCTACCGGACGGGCAGTTGCCCCAGCGAACGGTTGGTTTGAATGGGTGAAGGACCCGGATGACCCCAAGAAAAAGCAGCCCTACTTCATCCGTCTCAAGAGTAAAAAACCTATGTTCTTCGCGGCATTGGCCCAGGTCCACAGAGGGCTTGAGCCGCATGATGGCGACGGGTTTGTCATCATCACGTCGGCAAGCGACTCGGGAATGGTGGACATTCATGATCGCCGCCCGGTGGTACTGACGGCAGAAGATGCGCGGGCATGGCTTGATTCCGAAACTACACCGCAGAAAGCCGAAGCGTTGGCAAAAGAGCACTGCAGGATTGTTGACGATTTTGAGTGGTTCCCGGTTGATCGCGCAGTGGGGAACGTGCGGAATCAAGGACCGGAGCTCATCCAGCCCGTTGAGCTTTGACTGCCCAACGCCTTTGACTTCGACCCGACCAACGGCTGTCCGTATTCGTCTGCCCCAGGTAGTCCGCACCGAAAGGGCGAAATGGGCTGAAGCAAATGGCAAAGCGAAGGGTTTGAATGGAATGGGGGAATAAGGGTAAGTGCCTTACCCGAAAGGGCCGGCGAGTCCGCCGGAAATGGATGCCGAAAGGGTTCGAAAGGCGTCCTCAATAAAAATGAAATTTACAAAAAATGTTACTTAACAGTCACTTGGAGGCTACATTTTTTTACGCAAGCGTGGCAACATCCGATTCTGTCACTGTTTGGATCCCAGCCAATCAAGTGACGGCTTATGTATATAACCTTTCCAGGATGGATATAGGTTTCGACTTGTCACGCTGAGCCATATAAAGCAAAAGGCCCACCAATGACTTCATCATGGGTGCCTAAATGCTTAGTTTCTTCACGCGAAGAAAAGCGTCTCCGATCTCGTCCAATGCTGCTGCAGGCTTTTTCAAACCAGAATCTCCCGACGCGTTGCTGTCGACTTCCCGACGGCGCCAGTTGATTGAAAACATCTGGCAGCGGACCTCTCTGCCCCGTGAGCAGTTCGAGACGCTTTACATGCAGGCATTCAAGAGCTACGCAGCCTTGGCGCAGCATCTCCCAGCCTCTGAGAATCATCACCATGCATATCATGGTGGCATGCTGGATCACGGTCTCGAAATCGTCGCCTACGCACTTAAGATACGGCAAATGTATCTGCTCCCCATCGGAGCGCCGCCCGAGTCGCAGGCGGCTCAGTCAGAAGCATGGTCTGCAGCATCGGCCTATGGTGCGCTCGTCCACGACCTGGGCAAGATTGCGGTAGACGTCAAAGTTGAACTCGCAGATGGCACTATCTGGCATCCATGGCACGGGCCTCTGGATCAGCCATACCGATTCAAGTACGTGAAAGGTCGAGACTATCGGTTGCATGGAGCAGCTTCGTCGCTGATCTACTCCAATGTGATTCCGGCGAAGGCATTGGACTGGCTCAGCGGGTTTCCCGAGCTCTGGTCTCAACTCGTGTTCGCGTTCGCAGGTCAGTATGAGCATGCCGATATCCTTGGTGAAATTGTCTCCCAAGCTGACCAGGCTTCCGTGGCACAGGAACTCGGAGGCAATCCAGGCCGAGCTATGTCAGCGCCCAAGCAGTCTATCCAACGGCAGCTGGCTGAAGGCCTGAGGATGCTCATTGCGGATAAATTCAAGTTGAACCAGCCCGACGGTCCCTCAGACGGATGGCTGACCCAGGAAGGCTTGTGGCTTGTCAGCAAGCCGGCCGTAGATCAGCTCAGAGCTCTTCTACTGTCTCAGGGTATCGAACACATCCCCTCATCCAACGCCCCGATGTTTAACCTGCTCCAGGATCAGGCGATCATTCAGCCCAACGGAGAGGGAAAAGCCATTTGGAAGGCCAGCATCGACAATGGTCGCGGCTGGAAGAACACGTTCACGGTGCTGAAAATAGCGCCGGCGCTGATTTGGCCGAACACCACTGATAGGCCTGAGACCTATACCGGCACTCTGACAGTGGAATCTGCACCAGCGGCAGATGAAAACGAGCCAGCTCCTGCTGGAGGCGAAGAGTCTCAACCCGTGAACAGCAAAAATACGCCTGCAGTATCAGCAGCGCCCCCGAGACCTAAGCAAGCGCCTGCTGCAGCAAAAGATTTTGATGCACTGGACGAGCTGCTCGATCTGTTCCCCGACCCGGTAGCGACAGCACCGACTCAACCAGCACCCGAGCCGTTAGACGATGATGATCAGATTCCCTTTTTGCCCCCTCCTCCGGCAGCTACCAGTCTTAGCCAACCTCGGCAGCTTGTGGGTATCAAGGCAACGAACGACAAAGCTCCGGTCGAAGAGCCGGCAAAAGTCTCGCCGGAAGGTAGCTCAAGCCACGGCTTGAATTTCCTCACCTGGCTGAAGGGGGGCGTGATCTCCCACAGGATCATCATCAATGACGCCAAGGCTCGTGTGCATACCGTGGATGGCACCGCGTTCCTAGTTAGCCCGGACATATTCAAACGTTACGCACTTGAGCACCCAGACATAGAGCGTGAGGCTAAAGAGCGGGATCTGGAAGCTTGGCAGGTCGTTCAGCGTTCTTTTGAGAAGCTGAAAAAACATCGCAAGACTGGCGCAGGCCTGAACATCTGGACATGCCTGGTCAAAGGACCACGAAAAAGCAAGCAACTGCGGGGCTATCTGCTCATAGAGCCTACCGACGTTTTCAGCGAGGTGCCCTATGACAATCCGGTCATCAGCTTGGCAGAATTGGTAGACAAGGACACATCTGAATGAAACCGATGACGCTTCCGGAACTGACCCAGGAGTACATCCTCACCCATGACCTTCGTCCTGACACAGTAAAGATTTACAGAGCTGCTACAAAAGCGTACGTGAACTTTTTTGGCGAATGCCTAGCCTGCGAAACCACTCATCGAGACATGCTCGAATGGCGCCGATCGGAACTGGCAAGGATCTCCAAGCGAAGCTGGAATACTTACTCAAGCCATCTGCGGACGGTGTATAGGTACGCAATGGAGCACGGGCTTGTCGAGCTGAAAGTAAATCCGCTAAAGGATACCCGTGTCATGCCTACCAAACGTCCGAAGAAGACGATTGGCAACGACGTCATTGTTCGGGCACGTAACTGGCTAAGGTTTCTCGTACAAGAGGAACTATCGACTGGAAAACGATCAGAGATCACTCCAGCATGGTTCTGGCTGGCAGTGTTTGAAACCTTCTATTACACAGGCATAAGACTCAACGCGCTGCTGTGCTTGAGGTACGAAAACGTAGATCTGGGACAGAGACTGATAAGAGTGAGGGGAGAAACAGAGAAAACGCACCGGGAGTTTATGATTCCAATACCTGATGGACTGATGCCGCATCTGGTGCTGGTGATGGACACAGCCAAGAAGGTTGGCTTTTCTGGTAATGACCAAGTTTTCAATATCAACAGATTCTCCGGTCACTACAAACGGGAGTATATGAACTCTGATCAGGTGGAGGCCATGTACAAAAAGCTGACCAATATGACTGGCACGCGCATGACACCGCACCGCTTTAGGCACACGATAGCCAGCGAACTGATGAGGCAGCCCGAGCGTAATATTCACATCACAAAGAATCTGCTGAATCATTCAAATATAGCAACGACGATGGAGTATATAGAACCAGACTACGATCTGATGCGAGAAGTTATGAATGAAAGAGGTCAACAACAGGCCAAAATCAATTATCTAGTTAGACCGATAATCCCCAAAAGTTCAGGCCCTGCGGCTGGCAGCGCAGTACCGCGGGTGAGCTTGGTATCCGGGACAGAGCTGCAACCGGCGACGACCGAATCGAGTGAGGCCAAAAAAGCCGACGATACGGCCTCCAATCCCCCTATAGCGGAGCGTCTGGAACTGATGTCGACCGCACCTTTGGTCAATGTATTAAAATCCACACCAGTTTCTGTTCATAGCGAGCCCGCCACCTCAAACGAGGCCAAAGCGCAGGCATTGAGTTTGATATCGGACGCACCGGAGATGGAATATGAGTTCGGCGAATTGGAGGATATTGCTCGCTGGATCAGGGAAAATGCTGCTGGAGAGATGGTTGTTCAGATTGCAGCCGAAGAAGACATAGGCACAATCAGTGAAGGCAAGGCATCTATTCAATCGCCCGACGGCTATTACAGGATCCCTTGGAGCAGTGGATCTGTAAAGTGAGTCGACGGTGCGGCGGATCCCTAAATGCCATCATCATGAGCGCTCGACCAGAGCATGTATTCAGTTTCAGTAAACGTGCAAAGATAGCCGATAACAGCCACGCACTGCGTCAGGATGAAAAAATATGCGTGGCCTCCAGTAGCTCTGAAGCTGCACTCCGCCTTGCAATTTGACATCACGGCTTGCCGGCGCTATGTTTCGCGACAGACGGCTGCTTGTCTGGGTGCGCATCGCGCTCAAACGGTATCGCCTGCCTTCAGCTTCGAAAGACTAGCCAGCTGCCTTACAGATCGTTGCCTCAATGCCGTGACGGAAGCCCAATCAGCTACCCCACCTCAGGCTGGATAATCTGCAAGGCAAAAAAAAACCTGGAAATCCGCATTTTCATGGGCCTTCCAGATTTTCGAAATGGTGGGTCGTGTGGGATTCGAACCTACGACCAATTGGTTAAAAGCCAACTGCTCTACCAACTGAGCTAACGACCCTCTGTTGTGTGGCGCGTATATTACTGATTTTTATCAGTAATTCAACACCTTTTTTGAAAAACTTTAAAAATAACGAGTCGGGTCTGCGATACCGGCAGCGGTAAAGCCCTCGGCGCGCAAGCGGCAGCTGTCGCATTTGCCACAAGCACGGCCCTGGTCGTCAGCCTGGTAGCAGGAAACCGTCAGCGAGTAATCAACCCCCAACGCGGTACCTGCCTTGACGATGTCCGACTTGCTCAGATTCTGCAGCGGCGCCCTGATCGTGAAGCCCTGCCCTTCCACACCGGCCTTGGTAGCGAGATTGGCCATGCGCTCGAATGACTCGACAAACTCGGGACGGCAATCAGGATAGCCCGAGTAATCCACGGCATTGACGCCGATGAAGATATCCCGCGCGCCCAGGACCTCAGCCCAGCCCAGGGCGAGCGACAGGAAGACGGTGTTGCGTGCCGGTACGTAGGTGACCGGAATGCCTTCAGAAGGCGACTCAGGCACGGCAATGGAGCTGTCGGTCAATGCCGAGCCGCCAATACCGTTGAGGTTCAGGCCGATGACCTTGTGCTCCACGGCACCGAGATCACCGGCAACCCGCGCAGCGGCATCCAGCTCGGCGCGATGACGCTGGCCGTAGTCGAAGCTCATGGTGTAACACACGTACCCCTCGGCGCGCGCCATGGCTACCACGGTCGCAGAATCCAGGCCACCTGACAGAAGGATCACGGCTCTTTTTTCAGTCTTGGTCAATTCACTCATATCAGCGCCCCGGCTCGTCGTCCCAAAGAATTTTATGCAACTGCATCTGCAGGCGTACCGGCAGGTTGTCGGCCACGATCCAGTCTGCCAGATCTCGCCCCTTGAGCTCGTGGTGGCTGGCAGAGAACAGAACTTCGCCCGCACGACGATCAAGACCGTACTGAATCAGCTTGGAAACGGCCCAGTCGTAATCTTCACGCGAGCAGATCACGAATTTGACCTGATCGTTGGCCGTCAGCAGTTCCATGTTCTCGTAGCGGTTACGCGAGACTTCTTTTGACCCTGGGGTCTTGAGGTCTACCACGCGACTGACACGAGGATCCACCGCAGAGATATCCAGCGCGCCACTGGTTTCCAGAGACACTTCATAGCCCGCGTCGCAAAGACGCTTCAGCAACGGAATGGCATTGGGCTGGGCGAGCGGCTCGCCACCGGTGACGCAGACATAACGAGGGCGATAGGAGGCCACTTGCCCAAGGATATCGTCCAGCGTCTGAATGGTGCCGCCGCTGAACGCGTAGGCACTGTCGCAGTACTGACAGCGCAACGGGCAGCCGGTAAGGCGAACAAATACGGTGGGCAGGCCAGCCGTACGGGTTTCACCCTGCAACGAGTGAAAGATTTCGGTGATGCGTAATGTGTCTTGCATATCAGCCACGGGCGTAACAGCTAAACAGGCCGTCCGCCTCCGTCAGGCACTTCAAGGGACTCGGCAATCGCGGAATCCAGAAAAGCGTAAGGTGTACCGGAATTTCGGGTGCGAGATTCTAACGAAAAAAGCCGCGACTAGCGCGGCTTTCTTGATCAGCGGGTCAGGACATCAAAGGCGCTGGAGATCTCGTTGCGCCAATTGTGCAGCTGAAGTGCCCGGATACTGGGCGACGACCTGCTGCAATATGCCTTTTACCTTGTCGGTATGACCCAGACGGCGTTCGACATCAGCCAGCTTGTACAGCGAATCAGGCACCTTGGCATGCTTCGGATACTGCTGACTGACTTTGGCGAACGCCTGACCGGCGCCCTGAAGGTCGCCTTTGGCCAGATTGACTTCACCCAGCCAGTATTGGGCATTGCCCGCATACGAACTGTTGGGGTATTTGCGCAGGAAAGCGGTGAAGGCCTGACTGGCCTTGTCGAAATCCTTTGCCTTGATCAAATCGAAGGCTGCTTCGTAATAAAGCTTCTCCTTCGCCGGATCAGGAGGCTCGGTGCCTGCTGCCGGTGCCTGCTGAGCCGCTGAGGCCGAAGGCGTCCCGCCGGCGTCGATAGCGCCACCAGCAGGTTGGGAATTATTGGTAGCCGGAGCGGATGCGCCACTGGCTATACGTTGATCGAGTTCCTGATAACGCTCCAGAGCTTCCTGCTTCATGCGCTGGATGTCATTTTGCTGGACCTCGACAACACCGCGCAAACGCGCGATTTCGTCCTGCATTTGCTGCAGCTGCATGAACAGCTGACCTTGTGCCGAGGCAGGGGCCGTAACCCCTCCCCCGGCATAGGCGCCGGACGTGCCATAACCCGCTGGCGGATAACTGCTGCTGCCAGAGCCAGAATTGTTATCGACCACAGGTGCCGCACCCAACGCTGAAAGCGGAAGGGCGAGGGCCAAAACGGTTAGAGCACGTCGGCACGTTCGCATGTCAAATTACTTACGCAGTTCGACGCGACGGTTTTGAGCCCAGGACTGCTCGTCGTTGCCGGTAGCAACTGGACGCTCTTCGCCGTAGGAAACCAGTTCCAGCTGAGCTGGGGAAACACCTTGCAGTACCAGGTAGCGCTGAACGGCTTTCGCACGACGCTCGCCCAGTGCCATGTTGTACTCGCGAGTACCACGTTCGTCGGTGTTGCCTTCCAGAACAACGCGAGCGCCGTTAGCTTTCAGGTCTTTGGCGTGCACGTCCAGGGAGCGCATGGCTTCTGGCTTCAGGTCCGAACTGTCGTATTCGAAGTAGAAGGTGGTGATTGCGCGCAGAGCAGCTTCTTCGCTCAGGGAGCCGTCAACAGCACCCGAGTTGGCGCCGTAACCAGCGTTAGGATCAACAGCAGCACCGCCTGCACCGGCATTGTCGCCGCCTTTGGACGAGCAACCTACAGCTACAGCCATGGCCAGAGCCAGCGCAGCAAATTTACCAAACTTCAGCATTTCCATCTTGAAACTCCTAATGAACCCCAGTGTGTTAAGCAAATCGTGTAGCGCCGCGTCAGTTCAGGTAAGGGGACCAGGAAGGTTCTCTGACTTCGCCTTGAGCGGTAGGAAGCGGGAGCCTTACGCGTCCGTTAATGGACACGAGCATCAAGACTCCCCGGCCCTGCTGGCGGGTGGCGTAGATTACCATGGTGCCGTTGGGCGCAACAGTAGGCGACTCATCAAGGTTGCTATCTGTGAGGATTTTTACGCTACCGCGGGCCAAATCCTGCACTGCTACCTTGAAATTAGTGAAGCCGTCCTGCCGGTGAATCATTACCAGCGTCTTTTCATCGGCTGACAATTTCGGGTTGGCGTTGTAGTTACCCACGAACGTCACGCGTTCGGCACCGCCGCCATTAATATTGGTCTTGTAGATCTGTGGCTTGCCGCCACGGTCCGACGTGAAGTATAGCGTAGACCCGTCCTTACCGAAGAAAGGTTCAGTATCAATCGAAGAATCGTTGGTGACGCGGCTCAATTGGCGCGACGCCAGATTGATCACGTAGATCTCCGGGTTACCGTCCTTGGACAGCACGAACGCCAGCTTGCTGCCATCCGGCGACCAGGCGGGCGCGCCGTTCAGGCCTTCGAAGTTGGTGATCTGTTCACGACGACCGGTGTCGATGTGCTGAACGAAGATGCGTGGACGCTTCTGCTCAAACGAGACATAGGCAATACGCTTGCCGTCCGGGGCGAAACGCGGCGACAGGATCGGCTCACGGGATTGCAACAGGGTTACCGCACGAGCACCGTCGTAATCCGAACGCTGCAGGGTGTAACGCGTGTTGTTCTCCGAGAAGCGTTCGGCCGTCACGTAAAGCATACGTGTTGAAAACGCACCCTTGATACCGGTGAGCTTCTCGAACGACTGGTCAGCAATGTAGTGCGCCATGTCGCGCAGCTGGTCATTGGTACCCGATACGTTACCGGTCAGAACCTGCTGCTCGGTAGCCACGTTGAACAGTGCGTACTGGATCTGCAGACGTCCGCCGGCAGGCGTGATGTTGCCGACCATGACGTACTGCGCACCCAGCGCTTTCCAGTCACGGAAAATGACTTCGCTGGCCTGGGTCGGCAAGCTGATCATGTTCTGCTTCGGGATCGGCGCGTAGTAGCCGGAGTTGCGCAGATCGTTGCTTATGATTTCGGCCATGTCTTCAGGCAGAACGTTACCGCCCTGCCATCCGAAAGGCACAACAGCGATGGGCGCTGCACGGTCACTGCCGCTGGTGACCAGAATGTTCTTTTCTTCTGCCGACACCATTGCGGATGCGAAACAGAGAACGACCAGCAGTCCTCGAAAAAGGTTGATCACAAGGCTAGATCTCCAGGTGTGAATGTCATCTTGAATGAACGATAGGGCGCGAAGTCAGCCGGCTTCAGACCCTGCATTTCTGTCAAACGTCCAATGTTCTTCACCGCAGCAACCGCAGAGCTGTCAAACGGTCCGTCGCCACTGGATTTGGCAATCGATACAGAGGCAATCGTACCGTCCGGCAACATCCCGATCTGCAACGTTACCGACATGTTGTTACGTGCCGATGGTGGACGACTCCAGCCTTCGGAAGCCCTGACACGAATCAGGTCATCGAAACTGCCAGCCGTTTCATCGCCCCGCTCGTCAGCCAAAGCCTGTTGCCGCTCCGGTTTGTCGGACAGCAAATCGGCCAGTGCCTGCGCCTTCTTGTCTTCAGCGGATTTACGAGCTGCTTCCTGCGCCTTCTTGGCGGAATCGGCAGCGGCTTTTTTCTTCGCGTCCTCGGCAGCCTTTTTCTTGGCGTCTTCTGCGGCCTTTTTCTTGGCCTCATCAGCAGCCTGCTTCTTGGCTTCCTCGGCAGCAGCTTTCTTGGCGTCTTCTTCGGCTTTTTTCTTCGCCTCGTCTTCGGCCTTCTTCTTGGCTATATCAGCCAGCTGCTTCTCTTCAAGCTTTTTGGCGTCGGCAACCTTCTTGGCTTCATCGGCTTTCTTGGCATCGTCAGCCTTTTTGGCCTCCTCTGCTTTCTGTTCGGCCTTTTTGGCTTCGTCGGCAGCTTTCTGCTCTTCGGCTTTTTGAGCTGACTCTTCTTTCTTTTGTTCCGCAGCTTTTACAGCTTCCTGTTTTTGCTGCTCGATCTTTTTCTGCTCCAGCTGTTCGACTTCTGTCTGTCGTGCAGCGGTTTTCTTCGCCTCACCGGCAATCTTCTGGTTGGTCTGGGTAGTGGCCTGGCTCTTGGACTTGAGCTGATAGAGCGTTGCCTGAACGATAGGCTTGGCTTCGGGCAGATCCGGAGTCATGGCAAAGCTGACGAACAGCATGCCGAAAATCAGAATATGCAATGCCACGGCCCAGACACTGGGCCAGAAGTAGCTTTCCGAGGCGGACGGCTCTCGAATCGGCTGCATCAGGGTGCCTCGGTAATCAAGCCAACATTCCCGACCCCAGCCTTCTGCAGCCCGCCCATCGTGCCCATGACCGAGCCGTAATCGACGGTCTTGTCACCACGAATGAAAACCTGGGTCTGCTTGCCTGCGTCGCGACCGGCAGCGACGATCTTGGTCACGGCGGCAGTCAGCTGTGGCAGGGTCATTGCCTTGTCCATCTGCTTGTCGGTATCGACTTCGCTGCCAAGGTTCCAGTAATAGGTCTTGTCAGCCTTGATCGAAATGGTCAGGACCTGATTGTTGTTGTCTTGCGGCAAAGCCTCGCTGGAGACCTTGGGCAAGTCGACTTTCACGCCCTGGTTGATCATGGGAGCCGTCACCATGAAAATCACGAGCAACACCAGCATCACGTCGATGTAGGGCACTACGTTCATTTCGGCGACCGGCTTGCGTTTTCTGCGACGATCTCGAGCGATTAAAGCCATGGGGAATTACCTGCTCACTCTTCGCTGGTGTGCACTTTACGGTGCAGGATGGCCTGGAACTCGTCAGCAAACGTGTAGTAACGGCTGATCAAGGTCTCACTACGCGCGGCGAAACGGTTGTAGGCAATAACGGCCGGAATGGCTGCAAACAGGCCGATGGCCGTTGCAATCAGTGCTTCGGCAATACCCGGTGCCACAGTAGCCAGCGTTGCCTGCTGCGCAGTCGCCAGACCGCGGAAGGAGTTCATGATCCCCCAGACAGTACCGAACAGACCGACATAAGGACTGGTAGAACCGACGGTCGCCAGATACGGCAGACCGGCTTCGAGTTTCTCTTCCTCGCGGGAGATGGCAACCCGCATGGCGCGCGCCACACCTTCCATGACCGCATCAGGATCGACGCCGGACTGCTGACGCAGACGCGAGAATTCCTTGAAACCGGCCCGGAAGATCTGCTCGACGCCCGAGTCAGGATCGGGATTGCTGCCCGCCTGACGGTACAGCTTGGACAGATCGATACCCGACCAGAAACGCTCTTCAAAGCTGTCCAGTGCACGTCGACCTGCACGCAGCATGTTGCTGCGCTGAAAAATCACGATCCACGAAGTGACCGAAGCAGCTACCAGAATCAGCATTACCAACTGAACAACAATGCTGGCATTGCTGACCAAACTCCACATGGAGGAATGGTCGACGACGTTAGCTTCCACGCTTTATCTCCTGCTCTGAATGTATGCCCGCGCCGCCCTGGTCGGCAAAGGCCGCTCGCAGAGCTTCGGGAATGGCCCGGGGTTTAAAACTATCGGCGCGTACACACGCCACCAGGAACTGCCCTTCACAGAGCAGCGTTGCATCCGACGCCCGCCTGATCTGCTGTTTAAAGCGCAGGCTGACGCGATTCAATTCGGTTACTTCTGCACTGACGAGCAGCTCGTCATCCAGCCGCGCCGGCTTGTGATAACGCGCCTCACTGGAGTACACGACAAATAAAAGGTTTTCCTGCGCCAGTTCGGATTGGGCAAAGCCCAATTCCCGTAGCCGCTCGGTACGAGCCCGCTCCATGAATTTCAGATAATTGACGTAGTAGACGATGCCGCCGGCATCGGTGTCCTCGTAATAAACGCGACAGCGATGTGCGAACGACTGAACCCCGTTTTGCGCGCGCATACTCTAGAGCTTACTCCTCGGGTTGCCAATCGGGTCAGGCAACTGTTTTTCAACGTTTTGCCACTTAGTTACAGGTATCGGCGGCAGGACTGGCAATGTGACCACGCAGAACGCAAATAAATTGCAAACCATTGCTATAAATCCACAGGCTCATCGCCGAAATCGTCCGGTATCGGTATCTCGCCCATCCTCGACGGGATATTCAGGCCGAAATGCAGATACGCGTGCCGGGTCACCACACGCCCGCGAGGTGTGCGCATGATATAGCCTTGCTGGATCAAATAGGGCTCGAGTACGTCCTCGATTGTATGACGCTCTTCGCTGATGGCCGCCGCCAGGCTGTCGATACCTACCGGACCACCGTCGAACTTCTCGATCATGGTCAGCAGCAAACGCCGGTCCTGATGATCGAAGCCGTGCTCGTCGACGTCCAGCAGGTTAAGGGCCTTGTCAGCGGTCTGCCGGGTAATCTGCCCGTTGCCACGCACCTCGGCGAAATCCCTTACCCGACGCAACAGGCGGTTGGCGATACGCGGCGTGCCACGCGCGCGCCTGGCGATCTCGAAAGCGCCCTGCGGCTCGATGACCAACCCCAGAATGCCTGCCGAGCGCGAGACAATCGTCGAAAGATCGGCAATGTTGTAAAACTCCAGCCGCTGCACGATGCCGAAGCGGTCGCGCAACGGATTGGTCAGCATGCCGGCACGAGTGGTCGCGCCGACCAGCGTGAACGGCGGCAGATCAAGCTTGATGGAACGCGCTGCCGGCCCCTCACCAATCATGATGTCGAGCTGAAAGTCTTCCATTGCCGGGTACAGCACTTCCTCGACGATCGGCGACAGACGATGGATCTCGTCGATGAACAGCACGTCGTTGGGTTCGAGATTGGTCAGGATCGCTGCCAGATCACCGGGCCGCTCGAGGACCGGGCCGGACGTACTCTTGATCGACACGCCCATTTCCTGAGCGATGATGTTGGCGAGCGTGGTTTTGCCCAGACCGGGCGGACCGAAGATCAGTGTGTGATCCAGCGCTTCGCTGCGACCACGGGCAGCCTGGATGAACAACTCCATCTGCTCGCGCACGGTCGGCTGGCCGATGTAGTCTGCGAGGCTCAGTGGCCGAATCGCGCGGTCCATCTGTTCATCACGATCACGGCCACCAGAGGCGGTTATCAGGCGGTCGGCGTCTATCACTTAACCCATCCCCTTCAACGCACGGCGAATCAGATCCGCACTGCTCAAATCTTTTTCCTTGATGGCGGAGACAGCCTTGCTCGCCTCCTGAGGTTTGTAGCCCAGCGAAATCAGTGCGCTGACCGCATCGGATTCTGCCGATGCCACAGGCTCAGCCTGATTGAGGCCATTGGAAACCAGCGTAAAGGTGCCTGGCAAGGACTCCCAGGCCTTGAAACGGTCCTTGAGCTCGACCAGCAGCCGCTCGGCGGTCTTCTTGCCCACGCCGGGAATGCGCGTCAGCGCCGAAGTGTCCTGCGCCTGCACGCAACGCACCAGCTCATCGACTTCCAGACCGGACATCAGCGCCAGCGCCAGCTTGGGGCCGACGCCATTGAGCCGGATCAGCTCACGAAACAGCTCACGCTCACGCTTTTCGTAGAAGCCGTACAACAGATGCGCGTCTTCGCGGACCACAAGATGGGTGTGCAATGTCACCGTTTCGCCAACATGCGGCAGCCGGTACAGGGTAGTCATCGGCACTTCCACCTCATAGCCGACACCGTTGACATCCAGCACCAGATGCGGAGGCTGCTTTTCGGCGAGAGAGCCGCGTAAACGTCCAATCACGTTTCAGATCCTTTCGTGTTGCCTGTCGCTCGCGCGAAGAAATTGAACACCGTCATCATCATAATGCCTGTCAGAGCCGCAAGCGGCCGCCGCGACTGCGTGCAGTGCCCAAGCCGTGAGGAATCAGACTGGAGCGCGTATGCGCATGGCACAGGGCGATGGCAAGAGCATCGGACGCATCGATTTGCGGCTTTTGGGTCAGTTTGAGCAGGTGCATGACCATCATCATCACCTGTTCTTTATTGGCACCGCCAGTTCCTGCAACGGCCTGCTTGACCTGGGTTGCGGTGTATTCGGCAATTTCCAGCGCCTCTTCGGCACCCGCCACGATGGCTGCGCCCCGGGCCTGCCCCAGCTTCAATGCCGAATCGGCGTTACGCGCCATGAAAACCTTTTCGATGCCCATCGTCACAGGTCCGTAGGTCTTGATGACCTCCCGCACGCCGCGATAAACGATCTGCAAACGCTCGTGCAGCTCGCCGCTGCCGGTGCGGATGCAGCCCGACGCGACATAGACACAGCCCCGTCCGGTGTCGCGTACCACGCCATAGCCGGTGATTCGCGAACCGGGATCGATACCAAGAATAAGAGTCATAACGCCTGCAGCTTGAGGAGGTCACGCAAAACAATAGGTGCAGCATAAAGGCAGAAGCCGGGGGCCGATAGCTGCGCGTTGCTCACAGCTTCGTTCCCCCGGCTTCCGACCTGGTGTTACCTGTGAGCGATCAGCCCAGCTGTTCCATCACTTCGTCCGGGATTTCCGCGTTTGAATAGACGTTCTGTACGTCATCCAGGTCTTCGAGCATATCAATCAGCTTGAGTACCTTTTCAGCGGTGTCCAGATCAAGTACGGCGCTGGTGGTCGGCAGCATGACGATCTCTGCGTCTGCAGCCTTGAAGCCCGCAACCTCCAATGCATTACGTACCGCATAAAACCCGGAGAACGAGGTGAACACATCGATCGAGCCGTCTTCGTTGGTCACCACATCGTCAGCATCGGCCTCCATGGCAGCCTCGATCAGCGAATCCTCATCGACACCGGCAGCGAAGGAGATCTGGCCCTTGCGATCGAACAGGTAGGCAACAGAGCCGTCGGTGCCGAGATTGCCGCCGCACTTGGTGAACGCATGACGCACAGCCGCCGCGGTACGATTGCGGTTGTCGGTCATGGTTTCGACCATGATCGCCACGCCGCCCGGACCGTAGCCCTCGTAACCCAGCTCCTCGACATCATCACCGTCGGACGCCCCTACCCCTCGCGCCACCGCACGATCAATGGTGTCACGGGTCATGTTCGCACCAAGTGCCTTGTCCAGCGCCAGACGCAGACGCGGGTTGGAACCGGGATCACCGCCACCCTGACGCGCAGCAACGGTCAGTTCACGGATCCACTTGGTGAAAATCTTGCCTTTTTTGGCATCCTGACGCTCTTTGCGGTGCTTGATGTTCGCCCACTTAGAATGACCTGCCATTTTTCGCTCCAGATTCTTTTTGAAACACCTTCACCTTTCGCCCTGATTAACCGGGCAAAAAGCTTCACTCAATAAGGGCAGATACAGGGCGTATCGACGATACGCCCTGCCCGGCATCACTCGGCCTTCGGCTGCTCGCGCAGACGGATGTGCAGCTCGCGCAATGCTTTGGCATCGACAACACCAGGCGCCTGGGTCATGACATCGGCCGCGCTCTGGGTTTTCGGGAACGCGATCACTTCACGAATCGATTGCGCGCCGGTCATCAGCATTACCAGACGGTCCAGACCGAAAGCCAGACCGCCGTGCGGTGGTGCACCGTACTTCAAGGCATCGAGCAGGAAGCCGAACTTCTCCTGCTGCTCGTCTTCGGCAATGCCCAGCAGACGGAACACCGCCTGTTGCATTTCCTTGCGATGAATACGGATCGAACCGCCGCCCAGCTCGGTGCCGTTGAGCACCATGTCGTAGGCACGGGACAGCGCGGTCGCCGGGTTGGCTTCCAGCTCTTCAGGCGTGCACTTGGGTGCCGTGAAGGGGTGGTGCAACGCGGTGAAGCTGCCGTCGTCGTTTTCTTCGAACATCGGGAAGTCAACGACCCACATCGGTGCCCACTCGCAGGTGTGCAACTTGAGGTCGTTACCGATCTTGATGCGCAGCGCGCCAAGGGCCTCGCTGACGATCTTGAACTTGTCCGCACCGAAGAAAACGATGTCGCCATCAACCGCACCAACGCGATCGAGGATGACGTTCAGGTTGTCTTCCGGGATGAACTTGACGATCGGCGACTGCAAGCCTTCCGGCCCCTTCGCGCGCTCGTTGACCTTGATGTAGGCCAGCCCCTTGGCACCGTAGATGCTGACGAACTTGGTGTAGTCGTCGATCTGGCTGCGCGCCATGCTGGCGGCGCCCGGTACACGCAGTGCGGCAACACGCCCCTTGGGGTCGTTGGCCGGGCCGCTGAACACCTTGAATTCGACGCCGGTGAGCTGATCGGCAACATCCACCAGTTCCAGCGGGTTGCGCAGGTCCGGCTTGTCGGAACCGTAGCGGCGCATGGCCTCTTCGAAGGTCATGTGCGGGAAATCACCGAACTCCAGGTCCAGGACTTCCTTGAACAGCTGACGAACCATCTTCTCGGTCAGACCGATGATGTCCTCTTCGTTGAGGAAGCTGGTCTCGATGTCGATCTGGGTGAATTCCGGCTGACGGTCGGCACGCAGGTCCTCGTCGCGGAAGCACTTGGCGATCTGGTAGTAACGGTCGAAGCCGGCCACCATCAGCAGTTGCTTGAACAGCTGAGGCGATTGTGGCAGGGCGAAGAAGCTGCCCGGGTGTGTGCGGCTTGGAACCAGATAATCGCGAGCGCCTTCCGGTGTAGCGCGGGTCAGGATCGGCGTCTCGACGTCGAGGAAGCCGTTGTCATCCAGATAGCGACGGATACTGGTAGTGATGCGCGAGCGCAGACGCAGCTTCTCGGCCATTTCCGGACGGCGCAGGTCGATGAAGCGATAACGCAGACGTGTCTCCTCGCCGACATCGGAATACTCGTTCAGCGGGAACGGCGGCGTCTCGGACTCGTTCAACACCTCGAGCTCGTAGCCCAGAACCTCGATGGCGCCTGACGCCATGTTCGCGTTCACGGCACCTGCCGGACGAGCACGGACCTTGCCCACGACCTTGACTACGTATTCGCTGCGCACACGGTCGGCGGCTGCGAAACTGTCGGCACGATCAGGGTCGAAAACGACTTGAGCCATGCCTTCACGGTCGCGGATATCAAGGAAGATAACGCCCCCGTGGTCACGACGACGGTGGACCCATCCGCAAAGGGTAATTTCCTGGCCTTCCAGACTTTCGTTCAGTTGGCCGCAATAATGGCTGCGCATCATGATGGTGTTTTCACTTCTCGTAATTCGAATTCGGTGGCGATTTCGCTCCTGGCTTGCGCTCAGTGGTACAAGGCACCGGCACAGGGCTAAAAGTCAGCCCAGGCCCACACAGAGTCACGCCCGCTAGCAAGACAGGGGATTATATAGAGTTAATTGGCACCGTGCAGCCGGACGAACCTATTAACGCCCGGATAAGTTCGTGACCACCCCGCGCAGCCGAGCCGTTTACTCGCGCTGCGGGGGAAAGCGCAGGCACACCTTGGCGAGCCCGCAGGAATGAGGATAAAGCCAGGCTAGACGTGAGAATTTTCCAGGCAATCGCCCTTCAAAAGATGCGCCACACAGACAACACGAATCAGACCACTGAAATTCTTGACGCCACCGTAACGTAAGTGAACCTCCCGATCGATGTAGGACAATACTGCGTTGACAGAGCAGTCATTGGAACTGGCGATACCCGAAAGAATGTTCCAGTACACTTTCTCCAGACGCAGACAAGTGGCCAGACCATTAAGTCGAACGGATTTCGAATGCGGCTGCGCCAGCGTCATATTGAAATCCTCGACAAAAGGGTCATGGCGTATTTCCACCTCCCGATGTAACAACTTAAGCTCTCGCTCAGCACTTCGTAACACCATAACCGCCACCTTCGAATCATTGAGTTTTAAACACCAAAAGAAATATTCAAAAACAAATAAATATCCCGATGTATAAAACATGATTGGCGACTTTATAGCCAGAAGGCCCTACACGTTGTCACTGTAGGACATGGCTACAGGAATCAGCGGAATATCGTTCAGGCTTGAAGGGACAGTGAAAAAGGAAGCAACTACTGCAAGACGTTACGCACACAGTCGGCGACTGGCAGGCGTTGACCTGACTGGCAGCTACAGCACTGGACGTGAGCTCATGCAGTGGCCCGCCAGGGACGGATGAAGAGGCGGGCGAGTGGCAATAACACCACTCGCCTTGGCCATTACTTCGATTCGAGCATCGAGCGCAACATCCAGGCCGTTTTTTCATGAACCTGCATGCGCTGCGTCAGCAGGTCAGCTGTCGGCTCATCGCTGACCTTGTCCAGAAGAGGAAAGATACTACGAGCAGTACGGACAACAGCCTCTTGACCCTGCACCAGACTTTTGATCATATCTTCAGCACTTGGCACACCTTCTTCTTCCTTGATGGAAGACAGACGCGCATAAGTCGAATAAGTACCCGGCGCCGGAAAGCCCAGAGCACGAATACGTTCGGCGATGGAGTCAACGGCCAAGGCCAGTTCGTTATACTGTTCTTCAAACATCAAATGCAGCGTGCGAAACATCGGACCACTGACATTCCAGTGAAAGTTATGAGTCTTGAGGTACAGTACATAAGTATCCGACAGCAGATGCGACAAACCGTCAACGATCGACTTGCGATCCTCTTCACTGATACCGATATCGATTGCCATGTTTCATGCCCTTTTGGTGAGGATTGAAAAGCAGTAAAGAAGGCTACTCTATCAAGAGAAGCCGAATGACGCAGCTTTCCGTTGGCGTCGAGGACTTCTGCCGACGGCGACTTACGCACATGCCAGGGCGATTCCTGCCGGTTCGCAGCGAGCACCCCGGGGTGGGAAATTCTCGCAAGCCCGGTAAAAACGTTGGCAAAAGCTCTCCGAGCGCTCTGGTTCAGCACCTGCAGGGTCACTGCAGAACGGTCGAATGCCAAGGCCGGAGAGACACCGGCACCATTATCAATTGCTGATTTGAGTAGGATCAGGCTTTGCTGTTAAATACACCGCGTGTCGCCATCGAGTTGCCATTCAGCGCTGGCACATAGGCTGGCCCAGCGTCCGTGCATCACGCCTCATCGTGTTCAGAAGCGTACCGGGTGCCACCAGCTATTTCTTGTAATCCTTCTTGCATGTGAGCTTTTTAAAATGTTGAAAATTGTCCATCTGGTGACGGGAGCAGCAGCCCTGTTGCTCTCTTTCATACCCAGCCTGCGTAGTGAAGCGGCCTCTCTCTACCTGCAAAATCCTGACGCGATCTGCCTAGCTTTCCTCGGCCTGCTTAACCTGATACTTGCTCCGGTAATCCCTTACTGGAATCGAGGCCCGCGTCATACGTTGCAAAATCTGGTCAGTGCACTGCTTGTCATCGCGGTAATCGTACAGACGCTAACCTTGCTTGTTCCTCTACCCGACATCGCAGGTCAACCCGCCATTCTGGTCAGCCTCGCTGTCGCTATCGTAGCCGTCGTCCTGCATCTGGGCGTCAGCTTTTACAGGTCTTACACCCCTTCGTCCGCGCCGCAAAGCCACGACATGGGAAATCGTGATACTGGCACCGTAAAGTGGTTCAACACCTCCAAGGGCTTCGGCTTCATCTCCCGGGACTCCGGCGACGATATTTTTGTGCATTTTCGCGCCATTCGCGGTGAGGGTCATCGCGTACTGGTCGAAGGGCAGCGCGTCGAATTTTCCGTGATGAACCGCGACAAAGGCCTGCAGGCCGAAGATGTCATCGCAGCCCTGCCCCGCCGCTAATTGTTTCAAGCAACAAAAAACCGCGACCTCCTGACGGAAGTCGCGGTTTTTTTATGTCAGCCCATCAATAGTGAGGCGGCGGCACATCTTCCTCGAAGGTCTCGAACTGACTGCCCATTTCCTCCTGACGCTTGAGCATCGCCGCCATCTGCAGTTGCAGATGATCAAGCTCACGCCGCTGCTTTACCAGCACGTCATTGAGTGCCTGAATCGTATCGTCCTGAAAGGCCATGCGGCTTTCAAGCTCCATGACTCGCTCTTCAAGGCTCATGATTGTTCCTCCTCAAATCGAAAATCATTTGTCAGTACCGGCTTCAGTTGCCGACGGATTGCCGAGAGCTGTTCGTCGGTATAAGCAATGGCAGCATGCTTGCCCCACACTGGCGCAGGCCAGGCGGCATCGTCACGCTTGCGCACAATGACGTGCATATGCAGCTGGCTCACCACGTTGCCCAACGCGGCAATATTGATTTTATCCGCATCGAAGAGCTCGTTCAGCACCTTGGACAACGCGCTCGTCTCCTGCCACAACTGCATTTGATCTGCAGCGTTGAGCTGAAAGACTTCGGTGATGTCTGCCCGACGCGGCACCAGGATGAACCATGGGTAATGACTGTCATTGGAGAGTAGCAACCGGCACAGCGGAAAGTCGCCGATCGGCAGGGTGTCTTGTTGAAGGCGGGAATCCAGAACGAACACGATAAAAAGCTCCTGACTGCCAGGTGAATGCACCTGCCCTATCGGTAACAGGGTGCTGCGATAGGCAGGCAGGATACTAGGGTTCGCGCGGGGCTTCACCTGCGCACCAGAATGCACCCTCCACAACGGTCGCCGCACCGATTTGACGCCACCGACTGACAGCAGATACCGCTGCAACCCCCACCCCCTTGAACCACCGCCTTACAATTGCCTGCTTGACGTACATGAAAATGAAACATCCATTGCCTCACCATGAACGCCAGCCAGAGCAATGCTCCAGGTTCAGGCGAGTTCGATGAGGACTGCACCAAAATCACACACTGCTGTTGCGACAGCAACACAGCAGATTCGTTTTCTACTCAACGCAAGCCGATACCGGTAACGTTTTTAGGCGATAAGGGCAGCACCCACCCTTGACGAAGAAAAGCGAGAGGTATTTTAAAAAAATAAAAATAGTCATTAAAAACAGTCATATGGAGCAAAAAGGCGATCCTGATTCTGATTTTTCACAAAATTTTTTCATTTTCGGAAACTTTGTGCACGCTTGTTGCTTTATCACCCATATGATGACGGCAACCCTGGCGGAAAACAGGGGTACCAGAATCAAGGGAAACAAGGCTTGCGACCCCGGGGGAGGCTGTGACGGACCGCGCTTTGACCTGTCGGACAATGCGCAGAATGCCACTACAGGCCAGCCCGGCAGCGCGTCGTAAAGATTCTGAAAGGATAAGGCTGTAGCTATAGCAACCCAAGTCAGCGTGATATAGATTCCGCCGACAAAAATAGAAAGAGCCGCCCAGATAAAAAAACAGGTGGGACGGCAGAAAAAATCTTCTAAAAACCAAAGGAGCAATCACGATGAGAGTGATGAAGTGGAGCGCAATCGCACTGGCCGTTACGGCCGCCAGCGCCCAAATGGCAACAGCCGCACCTTTCGTCAGCGATCAGGCTGATGCCAAGGGCTTTGTGGAAGGCAGCACACTTGACCTGAAGTTGCGCAATTACTATTACAACCGTGACAAGAAAGACGGATCTCAAGACGATCGCGACTGGACTCAAGGTATCCTGGCCAACTTCAGCTCCGGCTATACCCAAGGCACCATCGGCGTCGGCGTTGAGGCTTTCGGTTACGGCGGTCTCAAGCTTTGGGGCCCTGATAAATACTCGGGTTCAGGTAACCTCGCCACCAGCGCTGACGGGCCTGATCGGGACAATAAAGACACATTTGGCAAACTAGGCGGAGCCGTCAAATTTCGTATCTCCAAAACCGAGCTGAAAATCGGTGACATGCAACCTACCAGCCCGGTATTTGCTGTGGGTGGTTCACGCCTTCTGCCTCAAACCGCGAGCGGTCTGAGCCTGCAGAGCAGTGAAATTTCCGGTCTTGATCTGGAAGCAGGTCACTTCTACTCGGGTACCGGTCAGGACACGACGAGCCATGAGGGTACGATCTGGGCAACCTACGCAAACAAAAACGGCTTGCCTGCGAAAAGCGCTGACTTCATGGGCGGCAAATATGCGATCACTGACGGGCTTGGCGTAGCGTTCTACGCGTCCAAGCTTGAAGACATCTGGGATCAGTACTACGGCAATGTGAACTACGCCCTGCCTTTGGGGAACGATCAATCCTTGGCGTTTGACGTCAATCTGTATCGCACACTCGACGAAGGCAGCGCCAAAGCGGGCTCGATCAACAACACCACCTACTCGGCGTCGGCAGCCTATTCATTCCTGGCAGCTCATACAGTTACCGTTGCCTTCCAGAAGGTTGACGGTGATACGCCGTTTGACTACATCGGTATCGGCAGCCAAAACCGTGGCGGCGACTCGATTTTCCTGGCCAACTCCGTTCAGTACTCTGACTTCAACGGCCCAGGCGAGAAATCGTGGCAAGTGCGCTACGACCTGAACATGACGCCTTACGGCGTTCCAGGCCTGAGCTTCATGACCCGTTACATCAACGGTGATAACATCGATGGCACCAAGGTGGACGCGTCCAGCCTTTATGCCAATATGTACGGTGCTGACGGCAAACACCACGAAACCAACCTTGAAGCCAAATACGTCGTACAGACTGGCCCAGCCAAAGACCTGTCCTTCCGTATGCGTCAGGCATGGCACCGTAGCAACGATGACCAGCCAGATGGCGACGTCAACGAGTTCCGCCTGATTGTCGATTACCCGATCTCGATCCTGTAATCACCACTCAGCACTCGTTAATAGAAGAAGCCCGGCACATGCCGGGCTTTTTCATGAGGACAGGAAAGCGTCTTCCTGCGACCTGCAAGCCAGCCCCGCCCTGTACGCGACCGGAACAGCGCCGTACAATGCCAGGTCATTTCCTGTCTCAGCAACCGACAACGGCCAACCATGCGCACCAGTCAATTTTTGCTCGCCACACAGAAAGAAACCCCTTCCGATGCGGTCGTGGTCAGCCATCAGCTGATGCTGCGCGCCGGCATGATTCGCAAGCTGGCCTCCGGCCTCTACACCTGGCTGCCCATGGGCCTGCGCGTACTGCGCAAGGTCGAAGCCATCGTTCGTGAAGAAATGGACGCCGCGGGCGCACTCGAAATTCTGATGCCCGGCATTCAACCCGCAGAGCTGTGGCAGGAATCCGGACGCTGGGAGCAGTATGGCCCGGAGCTGATGCGTCTGGTCGACCGCCACAACCGCGAGTTCTGCCTGGGCCCGACCCATGAAGAAGTCATCACCGATCTGGCACGCAATGAGCTCAACAGCTATAAACAGCTGCCGATCAACATGTATCAGATCCAGACCAAATTCCGTGACGAGATCCGCCCACGCTTCGGCCTGATGCGTGGACGCGAGTTCGTCATGAAAGACGCTTACTCGTTCCACGCCGATCACGAATCGCTGCAGGTCACCTACGACCGCATGCATCTGGCGTACAGCAATATCTTCACCCGACTGGGCCTGAAGTTCCGCCCGGTCGAAGCCGATAACGGCTCGATTGGCGGCGCAGGCTCGCACGAATTCCACGTACTGGCCGAATCCGGCGAAGACGATATCGTGTTCAGCGACGGCTCCGACTATGCAGCCAACATCGAAAAGGCCGAGGCGATTCCTCGCGAGAAGACGCGCCCTGCCCCTAGCGAAGAGTTGCGTCTGATCGACACGCCGAACGCCAAGACCATCGCCCAACTGGTCGAAGGTTTCGGTCTGCCAATCGAGAAAACCGTCAAGACCCTGGTAGTCCATGCTGCCGAAGAAGGCAAGCTGATCGCTCTGATCATCCGCGGCGATCACGAGCTCAATGAAATCAAGGCCAGCCAGCTGGAACAGGTCGCCAACCCTCTGGTCATGGCGTCCGAAGCCGAACTGCGCGACGCCATCGGCGCAGGCGCAGGGTCCCTGGGCCCATTGAACCTGCCACTGCCGTGCATCATCGACCGTTCCGTCGAGCTGATGAGCGACTTCAGTGTTGGTGCTAACATCGATGACAAACACTACTTCGGCGTCAACTGGGAGCGCGATCTGCCGGTTCCGACCGTTGCCGACCTGCGTAACGTGGTTGCGGGCGACCCAAGCCCTGACGGCAAGGGCACGCTGGAAATCAAGCGCGGCATCGAAGTGGGTCACATCTTCCAGCTGGGCACCAAGTACAGCGAAGCGATGAAGTGCCAGGTGCTGGGTGAAAACGGCAAGCCGGTCAATCTGGCGATGGGTTGCTACGGCATCGGTGTTTCCCGAGTGGTTGCAGCTGCCATCGAACAGAACAGCGACGAAAACGGCATCATCTGGAACGACACCCTCGCGCCGTTCCAGATTGCACTGATCCCGCTGCGCTACGAGACAGAGGCCGTTCGCGAAGCGACGGACAAACTGTACGCCGACCTGACGGCTGCCGGTTTTGAAGTATTGCTCGATGACCGCGACAAGAAGACCAGCCCGGGCATCAAGTTCGCCGACATGGAACTGATCGGTATCCCGCACCGCATCGTGGTGAGTGACCGAGGCCTGGCCGAAGGCAATCTGGAATACAAGAGCCGTACCGAATCGCAGCCGCAAGCCATTGCGGTCGCGGACGTGCTGTCGTTCATCCAGGGCAAAGTGAACCGCTGAGTAAAAAGGCGCACCTGTTCGCAGGTGCGCCGCTCTTCACTCGCCCAATCCGCATCAGAGATCCCATGCTCAAACGAAGCACCCTAAGCCTCGGCAGCGCCGTTCTGTGCGGCTCATTTCTCGTCGGCGGCTGTGCCAACCAGCTCTCTCAGCGCAGCGAGCACGAGGAGCGAGTCGAACGCAAACTGCTCGAACATACCCTGCAAGTCGATATCGGCGAACCCAAGACACTGGAGTTGCCGCAACGCCGCGTAAGGATTCACGAGCACAAATCGTTCGAAGTCACCGACTTTGAAGTCACCCGCCACTATGACCGCTACACGCCTTACCAACCATGGCGGGAGGTCTATGAGATCCCGCTCGGCGCGGTTGCTGTTGTCGCGGGTGTCGGGGCCAACGTGGTCAATGTGTTTGCGCTGGGTAATTTGCCGGAAAGCATGACCAAGGACTGGATTCACTACGGCGTGGCAGGCATGAACCCGTTCATGAATGCCCCGTCCCACGGCCGCGCCGAGCAGAATCTGGCGAGCATCGACGAGGTTCAGAAGGACAAGCGGATCGAGAACTCCACGCTGCCCTGGAATGAACGCCCGGTGATGGTCAAGGCTGGCAATGAAACTCACGAAATGAGCACTGACCGCAACGGCATTCTGCGCCTGAACCTGCTGGACAGTCCGTTTGCCGAACAGGACCTGAGCCGCATCACGCGCATCTATATCAATGTCGAAGACGATCAGGACAGCGCGCACGCAAACGCCAGTTTGCCCATCAGCCATTCGCTACGCGGCAAGTTGCTGGAGGCGCACGCCCTGATCTACGACGATCTTGAAGATGACGAGGTCAGCCAGTGGGTGCATCGCGTCAAACGTCTTTCTGATATGGGCCTGGAAGAAGAAGCCAGCGAGCTGGAACAGAGCCTGATCGAACTGACGCGCAACGATCCGCAACTGCAGGGTGAATTTCTCAAGTCACTCGCCAGAGACGCCGGCCGCCTGGTCGCCGTTCCTGCCCAGAGCCAGTAACGTGAAAGGCCGCGGCGTTTAACCGCGGCCAGTCACAGTCATTATCGAGAGAACAATTCCAGCTGTTCATGGGCTGCACGCAGATCGTGCAGACGTACGCCTATGCCCAGCAACCTGACCGGCTTGCCACCGCGAGCGAACGCCTGAGCCAGCAACTGTTCATAACTGCCCAGATCCCTGCCGGCTCCGGATTGCTCCAGAGTCGTCTGCGTGAAATCGTGAAACTTCACTTTGACGAACGGCTTGCCGGGCCGGTACTGCCCTTCCATTCTGGCCATCCGGCCACTCAGGGTTTCCAGCAGGTCGGGCAGCTTTTCCAGGCAGGCCGCCAGATCGGGCAGATCCGTGTCGTAAGTATTTTCAACGCTGACTGACTGACGCCGGCTGTCATTCTGCACCGGCCGGTCATCGATCCCGTGCGCCAGACTCCAGAGGCGCTCACCAAAGCTGCCGAACTCCCTGACCAGCGCGAGCTTGCTGCGGCTTCGCAGGTCGGCACAATCGACGATACCCAGTCGGCCGAGCTTGTCTGCGGTGACTTTTCCTACGCCATGAAGCTTGGTGACTGGCAGGGAGGCGACGAAATCCTCGACCTGATCCGGCGTGATGACGAACAACCCGTTGGGCTTTTTCCAGTCGCTGGCGATCTTGGCGAGAAACTTGTTGGGCGCAACGCCTGCCGACACCGTGATATGCAGCTGATTCGAGACCCGGCGACGGATGTCCTGCGCGATGCGCGTGGCGCTCCCGGAAAAGTGCCCGGCCTCGGACACGTCCAGAAAGGCCTCATCCAGAGACAACGGCTCTATAAGGTCGGTGTAATCCCGAAAGATCGTATGGATTTCCCGCGATGCTTCTTTATAAGCATCCATGCGCGGCTTGACGATGGTCAGGTCCGGGCAGAGCTTGAGCGCATGCCGGGACGACATGGCCGAACGCACACCGTAGGCGCGCGCCTCATAATTACAGGTCGCAATCACCCCGCGCCGCTCCGCAGAGCCGCCGACCGCCAGCGGCTTGCCAGCGAGGTCGGGCTCGTCACGCATTTCAATGGCTGCATAAAAGCAGTCACAGTCGATGTGGATGATTTTGCGCTGCGTCATGACCTGATGGGATTTTGCAATCAATGGCCGCGCAGTATCTCATTCGTACCGGCAAGTAACATCCAATGATGTGAAAGGTCGTCATGAAAAGCAGTCAAAAGCCCATCACGGATGACCGAAACAGCTGCAAAGGCCCGTCATGCAAGCGCCGATGCCGAGCAGACCGATCATTTGGATCCGCTAAGCATTTGAAGAAAAAGCACTTTTTTGAAACTAACCATTGACACCTCGTCATCTCTCTGTAGAATGCCGCCACACAGACGCGGGATGGAGCAGTCTGGTAGCTCGTCGGGCTCATAACCCGAAGGTCGTCGGTTCAAATCCGGCTCCCGCAACCAAACATCAAAAAAGGCTACTCGAAAGAGTGGCCTTTTTTGTGCGCGCCTGAAAAGCGCCCTTCTCAAGCCAGGACATTGCCCATGCCTCGCGCAGCTATAAAGCGCTCGCGACGCCCTGCGGCAAATCCTCACTGCCTGGCCGTCCGCTTTGCTGATAATGCTCCACGCAGATATGCAGCCCTGAAAAACGAGCATCCGGCCTCTGGCGTGCAAAATGAGCACAATCCGCTACTTATTCGCATGCTTTCCGGATTAAGGGTTGACACTTCAGCGTTCGGCTGTAGAATGCCGCCACACAGACGCGGGATGGAGCAGTCTGGTAGCTCGTCGGGCTCATAACCCGAAGGTCGTCGGTTCAAATCCGGCTCCCGCAACCAAACATCAAGAAAGGCTACTCGAAAGAGTGGCCTTTTTTGTTTCCGGTAAAAAAGTAGCGCGGGCAACGGCTAACTGTCTGACAAAAAAGACTATTTCCAAAGCCCTTTGAAACCCTATCATCACATCTGTAACGTAATGCGTGCATTTACGACAGTTTTTGCGTGCGCTGCCGATAGGTGTTACTAAGCTGAATCACGACTGAACCGTAGCTGAACAGCATCACCCGGCTCGATTCGCTATTCGCTCGTTAGACGTTGACGCGCTAACATCCTGAAATATTTTCTGCGTAGGGATTGGTAACTTGGCTGCATACCTCCATCCTGTCGCGCACGATCCAAGGAGTGATTGATGCGCGACAACATGTCCGATTCCAATGAAACCATTGATGCAGAACAACCGGTCAGCCCACCGCGCCATAACTGGCGGGAGCTGCTGAGCAAATACCGACAGCCCATAGGGCTGGCGGTGATGCTGCTGTTGTTCAGCCTGGCCCTTATAGCCTGCCGCCACATGCTGGTCGAAATGGACTGGTATGCGCTGCACGACTCGCTGTTCGCAGTCCCCCTGCCCGCCCTGGGCGGTGCGCTGCTCGCGGCAATCGTCGGCTACATCATCCTGATGGGCTATGAACTGTCCGCCAGTCGTTACGCCAATGTCGACCTGCCAATCAAGACGCTGCTTCTCGGCGGCTTCACCTCGTTTGCCATCGGCAATGCGGTCGGCCTGTCGATGCTGTCCGGTGGTTCGGTACGCTACAGGCTTTATTCACGCCATGGCGTAGGCGCAATCGAAATCGCCCGCATGACCGTGTTCGCCAGCCTGTCACTGGGCTGTGCGCTGCCGCCACTGGCTGCACTGGCCACGTTGAGCAACCTGTCAGGCGCGTCACTGGCACTCAAGCTTCCAGTCGACGTGCTGGCTGTAGTCGCTACAGCGGTGTTGATCGGCAGTCTGCTGCTGGCGGTGTTCGTCTACCGTCGCCGCCTGCCGGAACAGGATATCCCGCACAATATTCTGGTTCGTCTCGGTCGTCGTACCTTGCGCCTGCCGGACCTGAAGCTGACGCTTATTCAGTTGGTGATCACCGCGCTGGACGTCGCCGCCGCAGCGATGGTGCTGTATCTGCTGCTGCCGCATGCGCCACCGCTGGGCGCCTTCATTCTTATCTACCTGCTGGCGCTCGCTGCCGGCGTGCTCAGCCATGTGCCTGGCGGCGTCGGCGTTTTCGAGGCGATTCTGCTCGCAGCCTTCGCCAACGAGCTGGGTGCCGCCCCCCTCGCTGCTGCGCTGCTGCTGTACCGCCTGATCTACGTGATCCTGCCACTGCTGCTGGCTTGCCTTACCCTGCTGTTTACCGAGGCCCAGCGCCTGCTGCCGACCCGGCAGGCCATGCGCGTCGCTTCAGGGCTGGCGGCACCGATTCTGGCACTACTGGTTTTCTTGTCGGGGGTGGTGCTGCTCTTCTCTGGTGCCACCCCTGAAATCGATACCCGTCTCGAAAACGTTGGCTTCATGATCCCGCATCGACTGATCGATGCGTCGCACTTCGGGGCCAGTCTGGTAGGTGTGCTGTGCCTGCTGCTCGCACAGGGCCTGCGTCGTCGACTGTCGGCGGCATGGATGCTGACCTCTATTTTGCTGCTGGTAGGTGCAGTGCTGTCGATACTCAAGGGCTTCGACTGGGAAGAGGCAAGCATGCTGTTGCTGACCGCCTGCCTGCTGCTGACATTCCGCCGTTCGTTCTACCGTCCAAGCCGCCTGCTGGAGCTGCCGTTCTCACCGGTCTACCTGATTGCCAGCATTTGCGTGGTCGGGGCCTCGATCTGGCTGTTGCTGTTCGCCTATCAGGACGTGCCCTACAGTCACCAGTTGTGGTGGCAGTTCACCCTCGATGCCGACGCCCCGCGTGGCCTGCGTTCGGCGCTGGGCAGCGCAGTGCTGCTGGTGGTGGTTTCGCTGACCTGGTTGCTGCGCACTGCCAGACCGGTTATCAAGCTGCCCGACGCGGCAGACCTGGACAAGGCGGCCGAGATCCTCAAAGCATCCAAACAGCCGGATGGCGGCCTGGTGCTGACCGGCGACAAGGCCATCCTGTTCCATCCGGCTGGCAATGCGTTTCTGATGTACTCGCATCGCGGCCGCAGCCTGGTAGCGCTTTACGACCCGATCGGCCCCACACAGCAGCGTGCCGAGCTGATCTGGCAGTTCCGCGACCTGTGCGACGTGCACCATGCGCGTCCAGTGTTCTATCAGGTACGTGCAGAAAACCTGCCGTTCTACATGGACATCGGTCTCACGGCTATCAAGCTGGGTGAAGAGGCGCGCGTCGACCTGCGTCGCTTCGACATCGATGCCAAGGGCAAAGAGATGAAAGATCTGCGTTACACCTGGAACCGGGGTGGCCGCGACGGTCTTTCGCTGGAGATCTACGAACCGGGCCAGGCGCCGATCGACGAGCTGAAAGTGATTTCCGATGCCTGGCTGACGGGCAAGAATGTCCGTGAAAAAGGCTTCTCGCTGGGCCGCTTCAGTACTGAGTACCTGAAGTACTTCCGCATTGCCATCGTGCACTTCCAGGGCAAGCCTGTCGCGTTCTCCAACCTGCTGGAAACCACCAGCCCGGAACTGGCCAGCCTTGACCTGATGCGCTCGCACCCGGATGCACCCAAGTTGACCATGGAATTCATGATGGTCGGCCTGATTCTGCATTACAAAGCCCAAGGCTACGCGCGCTTCAGTCTGGGCATGGTGCCTTTGTCGGGCCTGCAGCCACGACGCGGCGCACCCATCACCCAGCGTCTGGGTTCGATGATTTTCCGCCGTGGCGAACAGCTGTACAACTTCCAGGGGCTGCGTCGCTTCAAGGACAAGTTCCAGCCCGATTGGGAACCTCGTTATATGGCCGTGCCTGCCGGACTTGATCCGCTCGTGGCACTGGCTGACACCGCCGCCCTGATTGCGGGCGGCCTGACTGGATTGGTGAAACGCTGATGATTCGACGCTCCTGGCGCCTTTTGCTCGCAGCTCTGGTAATTGTTCTTTTAATCGTAGCGCTGGGAGTCTGGGTCTGGACCCGCCCCGCCCCGCCCGCCTCACTGGAACATTCGAACCTTGACGGGGGCGCGCCGCTGACCAGCGTAACGCCGGCCACCAGCATCAAGACCCGTATCGCACTGGCCGTCACCGCTGAAGACATGCTGACCGACAAGCAATTGCTGGCGATCAGCAAGGATGCGTCGGCACGCATCATTCAGGTGGTGTTGCCCAAGGACGACTGCGTCCTGCAACAAAAGACCTTTCAGGACGCGCTGACGAAGCTCGACGGCCCTGCAAAGGTAGTGGGTGGCATAGGCCCTGGCGCGACACTGGCCTGGCGCTGGCTGGCCGGGCAGACCGACGACAAGGCGCAAGCCATTTCCGTAGATTTTGCGCTTGAGCACGTGTCTAATCCGCCGCCCGTTGTGGAAGAGGACGAAAAGCCGCCACAGATCTGCGACGTGCCGCTGCCGCAGAAGGCTGCACACGGACACTGGTTGGCCGCCTGGAACGACGCGCCGGATGATCCGAGCGCAGCATTTGTACGCGACCAGAGCAACGCCGACACCAGCATCAGCGACTACGACATTCCGCTGCCTCAGGTGCTCAACACCGAACTTCGTCACCTGCTGCTCGGCGAGAACGACAGCGGCGGACTGGGCATACCGACAGTCGAAGTCCCAGCCAGCCAACCTTCCGACACTGTGACGCTGTTCATGTCCGGTGATGGCGGATGGCGCGACCTGGATAAAGTCGTGGCCGGTGACATGGCCAAGATGGGCTACCCGGTAGTGGGCATCGACGTATTGCGCTACTACTGGGAACACAAGACGCCGGAACAGACCGCCGTCGACCTCACCGACCTGATGAACCACTACCGTCAGAAATGGGGCACCAAGCGCTTCATCCTGGCTGGCTACTCGTTCGGTGCGGACGTCATGCCGGCCATCTACAACCGCCTGGCGGCAGACGATCAGAACCGGGTTGACGCGATCATTCTGCTGGCCTTCGCGCGCACCGGCAGCTTCGAGATTCACGTTGACGGCTGGCTCGGCAACGCGGGTAAGGAAGCCACCACCGGACAGGAAATGGCCAAGTTGCCAGCCGCCAAGGTGTTCTGCGTTTACGGGGTCGAAGAGAAGAAAGACAGCGGTTGCACCGACACCACTGCCGTCGGCGAAGCGGTTCAGTTGCCAGGTGGTCATCACTTCGATGAGGACTATCCGGCGCTGGCCAAACGTCTGATCGACGCGATCAACAAGCGTCAGGGCAAGACTGCCGCTCAATAACGCCACAGTCTGCGACAAAAAAAATCCCGGCACCGTGAGGTTGCCGGGATTTTTTTATCTGCGCTGCCGGATAGCCCGGCCAACGTTTACATCTCCACTTGGGTACCCAGCTCAATCACCCGGTTGAACGGCAGCTTGAAGAAGCGCAGGTTGCCGTTGGCGTTCTTGAGCATGAAAGCGAACAACGCTTCACGCCAGCGCGCCATGCCGTCCATCTTGGAGGGGATCACTGTCTCGCGGCTGAGGAAGTACGTGGTGCGCATCGGACTGAAGTCCAGCTCCGGCAGGTGACACAAGGCCAGCGCAGCGGGTACATCGGGCTCATCGATAAAGCCGAAGTGCAGGATCACCCGATAGAAGCCTTCGCCATAGGATTCGACTTCGAAGCGCTGAGCGGACGGCACACGGGGCGAATCTTCATACACCACCGTCAACAGCACCACTTGCTCGTGTAACACCTGGTTGTGCAGCATGTTGTGCAGCAGCGCATGGGGCACGGCATCCGAACGCGCAGTCAGGAACACCGCCGTGCCCTGCACCCGATGCGGCGGCTGAACGCGAATGCTGCCGATGAAGATCGGCAATGGCAGCCCGCCCTCGTCGATTCGCTCCGCGAGCAATTGCTTGCCGCGCTTCCAGGTGGTCATGAGGATAAACAGCACCGCACCGGCCAGTACCGGGAAGGCACCGCCCTGGAAGATCTTGGGCACGTTGGCCGCGAAGAACAGACCGTCCACCAGCAGCAGGCAGATCAGCAGCGGAACGGCCAGCAATGGCGGCCATTTCCAGAGCATCAGCATGACCGTGGACACCAGAATGGTGGTGCAGAGCATGGTCCCGGTCACCGCGACGCCGTAGGCAGATGCCAGCGCACCAGATGATTCGAAGCCGATCACCAGCAGAATCACACCCGCCATCAGCGCCCAGTTGACGGCACCGATGTAGATCTGGCCTTGCGCGTCGCTGGAGGTGTGCTGGATGTGCATGCGCGGAATGTAGCCCAGCTGGATCGCCTGCAGGGTCATCGAGAAGGCGCCGGAGATCACCGCCTGCGAGGCAATGATGGTGGCCATCGTCGACAGACCGATCAGCGGCAGCAGCGCCCAGCCCGGCGCCAGCAGGTAGAACGGGTTGCGAACCGTCTCGGGATTGCCCAGCACCAGCGCACCCTGACCGAAATAGTTGAGCAGCAGCGCAGGCAGCACGAGGATGAACCAGGCACGTGAAATCGGCTTGCGGCCGAAGTGGCCCATGTCGGCATACAGCGCCTCGGCACCGGTCAGAGCAAGCACCACAGCACCGAGGATGGCCACGCCAATGCCTGGATGGATGATGAAGAAATTCACGCCCCATGCCGGATTCACCGCTTTCAGCACTTCCGGCGACTGCATGATGCCGTAGACACCCAGCGCGCCGAGCACCAGGAACCAGGTCACCATCACCGGGCCGAACAGCACGCCGATGCGCGCAGTGCCATGACGCTGAATCAGAAACAGGCCCACCAGCACAATCAGCGCCATGGGCACGATCCAGTGATCAAGGCCGTCGAACGCCAGTTCCAGCCCTTCCATCGCCGACAAGACCGAAACTGCCGGGGTGATCATGCTGTCACCGTAGAACAACGCGGCGCCGAACAGCCCGAACACCACCATCATCATTTGCAGCCGTGGGTGCTTGGCGGACGCACGCCGCGCCAGGGCCATCAGCGCCATGATGCCGCCCTCACCCTGGTTGTCGGCACGCAGGACGAACGCCATGTATTTGAAGGAAACCACCCAGATCAGCGACCAGAAGATCAGCGACAGCACGCCGAGAATCGCATCATGGGTCACGTCCACGCCGTAACCACCCTGAAACACTTCCTTGAGGGTGTACAGCGGACTGGTGCCGATGTCGCCGTAAACCACCCCTACTGCGGCGATCAGCAGCCCGATGGGCTTGGCAGCGCCTCCGGCCTCCGCATGACTGTTTGCTTGACTCATCCACTACTCCCGGAAACCAGACATGAGGTTCAACACTGAGAACATCACAAGGCGTAACAATTCAGATTCAGCCAGACATTGACATGCCTCGGCGCGATGGCGCGAAGCATAACGCAGCACTCGTCGTAATTCTTGGTGAAACGCAGATCGTCGCAACGATCCGGCCTGCCGTCACGCATTGATCACGGCCTGCCGAAGCCGTTATTCGAGGCAATATTTCTCATGGAACGACAAAAATATCGGCCGGTCATTAGTTAAGCCTGCCGCATCAGGGGTCTTCAAGAACCGCATCGACGCCCGGGCACCCTGATTACCTCTGACCGAGATGCTC
This sequence comes from Pseudomonas congelans, assembly GCF_900103225.1. Taxonomy (GTDB): domain Bacteria; phylum Pseudomonadota; class Gammaproteobacteria; order Pseudomonadales; family Pseudomonadaceae; genus Aquipseudomonas; species Aquipseudomonas congelans. Next base: position 349,165 of record NZ_FNJH01000002.1, read on the forward strand.
TGATGACCACACAAAACCTGACTGTCCAGCCGTTACTCTTCCAGCCCTCATTTGAAGTCGTTCCGGACGATGAAGCGCAGACCGGCAAAGAGCTGGTCGAAGCCATGCACTCCATCCTCGAAACCACTTATCAAGATACGGGGCACGCCATTCGCAGTGTGCACGCCAAGGCTCACGGCTTGCTCCACGGTCAGATTCAGGTATACGGCGACCTGCCCGAGCCGTTGGCACAAGGTGCCTTTGCCACGCCCGGCAACTTTCCGGTGGTCATGCGCTTCTCGACCAACCCCGGCGACATTCTCGACGACAAGGTATCCACGCCCAGAGGCCTGGCCATCAAACTGGTCGGCGTCGAAGGCGCGCGCTTGCCTGGCAGCGCAGAGGCAACCACCCAGGACTTCGTCATGCAAAACGCCAAGGCCTTTACCGCCAAGGACCCCAAGGCCTTTCTGAAGACCTTGAAGTTGCTGGCCAAGACGACCGACAAGGCTCCGGGCATGAAACGCGCGCTGTCTGCCGTCCTGCGCGGCATCGAATCGGTGATCGAGTCGGCCGGGGGCGAAAGCGGCACACTGAGAAGCCTTGGCGGGCACCCGATGACCCACATTCTGGGCGAGACGTTCTACACCGTCGTACCTTTTCTGTACGGCCCCTACTACGCCAAACTCAGCGTCGTGCCTGTCTCCGCCGAGCTGATTGCGTTGACCGACAAGGCGCTGGACCTGAAAGACAACCCGGACGGTTTGCGCGAAGCGGTCAAGGCGTTCTTTCTTGAACACGACGCCAGCTGGGAGGTCCGCGTGCAACTGGCCACGGATCTGGAAAAAATGCCGATCGAGGACGCCTCGGCGATCTGGCCGGAAGATCTCAGCCCTTACGTGGCGGTCGCTCGAATCGATGTGCCACGCCAGTCGTCGTGGTCCGAGGAAAACGTCCAGGAAATCGACGAAGGCATGGCATTCAGCCCATGGCATGGCCTTGAGGCGCATCGTCCGCTGGGCGGCGTCATGCGCGTACGCAAACCTGCGTATGAGCACTCCGCGGGCTTTCGCAGTCAGCACAACGGCTGCCCGATGCATGAGCCAAAGCGCTGAGAACATGTGACAGCCAGTCCTGGCCCGCGCAGGTGGGACTGGACTGGATTCAGCCGGACTGAAAGACCATTAACTTCGGCTCGCTCTGAACCGATGTAAACAAAGCCACTGCCCTCTGCAATATCGGCCATCCTCCCCGATACACTGCGTGTAACCGACTTACTGTCGATCGTGATGCGATGGGCTCTTCAAGTGCTGGCCCCGGCTGCGTCTCGCGTACGTCGTAATTCTCATGCAAACGCTGGTCATCCTGCCCACTCACCGCTAGAATTGCGCACTTTTTGATCAGAGGCGCAGCAAGCGCCCAGTCAGCGCCTGCGCTTCGCGTCCGGGCGCCCTTCACGCCGAGGTTTGCCATGTCCACCGTCACCACGCCGTCCGCCCCCAAGGTTGGATTCGTTTCACTGGGTTGCCCAAAGGCACTCGTTGACTCCGAACGCATCCTGACCCAGTTGCGCATGGAAGGTTACGAAGTCGTTGCGACCTACGAGGACGCCGACGTGGTCGTGGTCAATACCTGTGGCTTCATCGATACGGCCAAGGCCGAGTCGCTGGAAGTGATCGGCGAAGCCATCAAGGAAAACGGCAAGGTCATCGTGACCGGCTGCATGGGCGTCGATGCCAGTGTGATTCGCAATGTGCATCCGAGCGTACTGTCGGTGACCGGCCCTCAGCAGTACGAGCAGGTGGTCAACGCCGTGCACGATGTGGTGCCGCCCCGCCACGATCACAATCCGTTGATCGACCTGGTGCCGCCACAAGGCGTCAAACTGACCCCGCGTCACTACGCGTATCTGAAAATTTCCGAAGGCTGTAACCACAGTTGCAGCTTCTGCATCATCCCGTCGATGCGCGGAAAGCTGGTCAGCCGCCCGGTGGGTGATGTACTGGACGAGGCCAAGCGCCTGGTCAAATCCGGTGTAAAGGAGCTGCTGGTCATTTCCCAGGACACCAGCGCCTATGGCGTTGACGTCAAATACCGCACCGGTTTCTGGGACGGTCAGCCGGTCAAAACCCGCATGACCGAGCTGTGCCAGGCGCTGGGCTCGATGGGCGTCTGGGTGCGCCTGCACTATGTCTACCCGTACCCGCACGTCGACGAACTGATCCCGTTGATGGCCGCTGGCAAGATCCTGCCGTACCTGGACATCCCGTTCCAGCACGCCAGCCCGAAAATCCTCAAGCTGATGAAGCGTCCGGCCTTCGAAGACAAGACCCTGGCACGCATCAAGAACTGGCGCGAGCAGTGCCCTGACCTGATCATCCGCTCGACCTTCATCGTCGGCTTTCCCGGCGAAACCGAAGAAGACTTCCAGTATCTGCTGGACTGGCTGACCGAAGCACAGCTGGACCGGGTTGGCTGCTTCCAGTACTCGCCGGTTGAGGGCGCGCCTGCCAATCTGCTGGACGCGGCCATCGTGCCGGACGACGTCAAGCAGGACCGCTGGGATCGTTTCATGGCTCATCAACAGGCGATCAGCGCTGCTCGCCTGCAGATGAAGATCGGCAAGGAAATCGAAGTGCTGATCGACGAAGTCGACGATCGGGGTGCCGTGGGCCGCTGCTTCTTCGACGCCCCGGAAATCGACGGCAACGTGTTCATCGGTCTGGAGGATGGCAGCACCGTTCAGCCTGGCGACAAGATCATGTGCCGGGTGACCGATGCAGACGAATACGACCTGTGGGCCGAGATGCTCTAAGCACCCTCCCTCGCCGCAAGCGAAAGCCCTGCCCTTAATCGGCAGGGCTTTTTTGTCTCTGGCTGTTGTCTATCCAGGACCGGCCGAATGGAGTACGCGAGATGCCGTTATATATACCGGATACCCACGATTACCCGGAATTGACCGAAGTATGGGAACGCTCGGTGCGCGCGACCCATGACTTTCTGCCAGACGCCTACATCACCCGGCTCAAGGGGTTGCTGCCGCAGTATCTGGGTAGCGTGAACCTATTCTGTACCCAGGATGAGCAGCTCAACATCACCGGCTTTGCGGGCACAAGCAAGACCAGGCTGGATATTCTGTTCATCGACCCTGACCACCGCGGCCAGAAGCTGGGCACGCAGTTGCTGACTCACGCAATCGAGCGGTTCAATATCCGCGAACTGGACGTCAACGAACAGAATACTCAGGCACTGGGGTTTTACCGCAGGCATGGTTTCGAGGTTGTCAGCCGCTCTGCAGTTGATGGTCTGGGCCAGCCTTACCCCATGCTCAGAATGCGTCTGACTGGCTGTGACTGACACCGATTGCAGCGCAAATGCAATGTTGCCGCGATTAACCGTCGCCGGGCGGTTACAATGGCGACTTTATTTTAGCAAACGGCTTTTTTGTCATGACAGACCCCATTCGCCTTTCCAAACGCCTCATCGAGCTGGTCGGTTGCTCCCGCCGGGAGGCCGAACTGTTTATCGAGGGTGGCTGGGTCACTGTGGACGGCGAGGTCATCGAAGAACCGCACTTCAAGGTCAGCACCCAGAAAATCGAGCTCAGCCCGGACGCCAAGGCCGACTCCCCGGAGCCTGTGACGATCATCCTGCACAAACCCGCCTCGGCAAGCGCCGAAGAGGCTTTGCAGATGATTACGCCGGGCACGCTTTCCGTAGAGCACAGCTACAGCAAGCGTCCGCTCAAGGGCCATTTCATGCGCCTCGAGGCGATTTCAAGCCTGCAGGCCAATGCCAGCGGCTTGATGGTGTTCAGCCAGGACTGGAAGATCCTGCGCAAGCTCACCGATGACCGCAGCAAGATCGAGCAGGAATACGTGGTGGAGATCTCGGGCGAGATGGTTGCCCATGGCCTCAACCGGCTGAACCACGGCCTGACCTACAAAGGCAAGGAACTGCCAGCCGTGAAGGCCAGCTGGCAGAACGAGAACCGTCTGCGCTTTGCGATGAAAAATCCGCAGCCCGGCATCATCGCCCTGCTGTGCGAGGCCGTCGGCCTGAAGATCGTCGCCATTCGCCGCATCCGTATCGGCGGCGTGTCCATGGGCAAACTGCCCGAGGGCCAGTGGCGCTACATGACGGCCAAGGAAAAGTTCTGACCCTCGCAGCACCCACCTTATTACAGCGCGCATGACCACCGTCATGCGCTGCCCTACGACTTATCAGGAAACACGCCTCATGATGAACAACGACGTACTGCGCAGCGTGCGCTACATGCTCGATATCAGCGACAGCAAGATTGTCGAGATCACCGCACTGACCGGTTTTGAAGTGTCGAAGAGCGATGTCATCGCCTTCATGAAAAAAGAGGAAGAAGAAGGCTACCTGGATTGCAGCGATGAAATCATGGCGCACTTCCTCGATGGCCTGGTCTACTTCAAGCGTGGCAAGGACGAAAGCCGTCCGCCACAGGCGATCGATTTGCCGATCACCAACAATATCGTTCTGAAAAAACTGCGCGTGGCGTTCGAACTGAAAGAAGACGATATGCACGCCATCCTCAAATCAGTCGACTTCCCGGTCTCCAAGCCGGAACTGAGCGCCCTGTTCCGCAAGGTCGGGCACACCAACTACCGGGCCTGCGGCGATCAACTGCTGCGCAACTTCCTCAAGGGCCTGACCCTGCGCGTGCGTGGCTGAACCTGACCCGATGAGCTACAACGTCTCGCCTGTCGGCTTCGTGCGCTCCTGCTTCAAGGAGAAATTCGCCATTCCGCGCCAGCCACAGCTGGCCCCGGCGGCACGCGGCGTGCTGGAGTTGGTGGCACCTTTCGATCAGGGTGAAGCCGTTCAGGGGCTGGAACAGGTCAGTCACGTCTGGCTGCTGTTTCTGTTCCACCTGGTGCTGGAAGACAAGCCACGCCTGAAGGTGCGCCCGCCGCGCCTGGGTGGCAACCAGTCGATGGGCGTGTTCGCTACCCGCGCCACCCATCGCCCCAATGGCATCGGCCAATCGGTGGTCAAGCTGGACAAGGTCGAAGCCGGGAGACTCTGGCTGTCCGGCATCGACCTGCTGGATGGCACGCCGGTGCTGGACATCAAGCCCTACGTGCCCTACGCCGATGCAATTGCCGACGCAACCAACCACATCGCCAGTGCCGCACCAGACCTGATACCGGTGCACTGGCAAGACGCCGCGCTGCGACAGGCTCGCGAACACGCACTGCGCCTGAATGAGCCACTGATCGAACTGATCGAGCAATGTCTGGCCCAGGACCCGCGCCCGGCCTACCAGCTCCCCACGCCGGAACGTCGCTATGGTGCTCAGTTCTGGGATCTGGACGTGCGCTGGCACTACCCGCAGGCCGGCGTGATCTGCGTGCTGGAAGTGCTGCTCGCCTGAAGCCGCTGCTTGTCTGACACGATCGAGGCGACAAACCCCGCGCAACAAAAACCCGCCTGATCCAATCAAGGACGAGGCGGGTCTTGTGCAGCCGGCTTACTTCTCGACGAAAGCACGCTCGATCAGATAGTCGCCCGGCTCACGCATACGCGGCGAAACGGTCAGGCCGAAGCTGTTGAGCACTTCGCTGGTCTCGTCGAGCATGCTCGGGCTGCCGCACAACATGGCACGGTCATCCTGCGGGTTGATCGGCGGCAGGCCGATGTCGCTGAACAGCTTGCCACTGCGCATCAGGTCGGTCAGACGGCCTTCGTTCTCGAAGGGCTCGCGGGTGACCGTCGGGTAGTAGATCAGCTTGTCACGCAGCGCTTCACCGAAGAACTCATTCTGCGGCAGGTGCTCGGTGATGAATTCGCGATAGGCGACTTCGTTCACGTAACGCACACCGTGGCAGAGGATGACTTTCTCGAAACGCTCGTAGGTCTCGGGATCCTGGATGACACTCATGAACGGAGCAAGGCCGGTACCGGTGCTCAGCAGGTAAAGATGCTTGCCCGGCTTGAGATCGTCCAGCACCAGCGTGCCCGTAGGCTTCTTGCTGATGATGATCTCGTCGCCTTCCTTGAGGTGCTGCAACTGGGAAGTCAGCGGGCCGTCCGGCACCTTGATGCTGAAGAATTCCAGATGCTCTTCCCAGTTCGGGCTGGCAATCGAGTAGGCGCGCATGAGCGGACGACCGTTTGGCTGCTGCAGACCGATCATCACGAACTGACCGTTCTCGAAACGCAAACCAGGGTCGCGGGTGCACTTGAAACTGAAGAGGGTGTCGTTCCAGTGGTGGACGCTGAGGACACGCTCGTGGTTCATGTTGCTCATGTACGTGAGGACTCCTGAAAAAATAGTGCGCGCAGAAGCACTGCGCTATTGCGCGACATTCTAGTGGCAGACACAATATCTGTTAAATGAATTATCAAGATATAGGTTATCGGTTATATAGATATGCGATTTACTCTCCGTCAGCTCCAGGTATTTGTTGCCGTCGCACGGCAGGAAAGCGTCTCCAAGGCCGCGGTCCTGCTGTCGCTTTCGCAGTCGGCCGCCAGCACCTCCATCACCGAGTTGGAGCGCCAGTCGAGCTGCCAGCTGTTTGACCGCGCCGGCAAGCGGCTCAGCCTCAACGCCACGGGCAGACAATTGCTGCCGCAAGCCGTCGCGCTGCTCGATCAGGCCAAGGAAATCGAAGACCTGCTCAATGGTAAATCAGGCTTCGGCTCACTGGCGGTCGGCGCTACGCTGACGATCGGCAATTACCTGGCGACCCTGCTGATCGGCGGCTACATGCAGCGGCACCCGGAGAGCCAGGTCAAGCTGCACGTCCAGAACACCGCGCATATCGTGCAACAGGTTGCTCACTACGAGATAGATCTGGGCCTTATCGAAGGCGATTGCAGCCATCCGGACATCGAAGTGCAATCCTGGGTCGAAGACGAACTTGTGGTGTTCTGCGCCCCGCAGCATCCGTTGGCCAAACGCCCCCAGGTAACGCTGGAGGAACTGACTCATGAAGCCTGGATCCTGCGGGAACAGGGCTCAGGCACACGCCTGACATTCGACCAGGCCATGCGTCATCATCGTAACGGGCTGAACGTCCGACTGGAGCTAGAGCACACCGAGGCCATCAAACGCGCAGTCGAATCCGGGCTGGGCATTGGCTGCATCTCCAGGCTGGCGCTGCGCGACGCCTTTCGGCGCGGCAATCTGGTGGAACTGGCCACGCCGGAGCTGGATCTGGCCAGGCAGTTCTACTTCATCTGGCACAAACAGAAATACCAGACCTCGGCCATGCGCGAGTTTCTCGAACTGTGCCGCGCCTTCACCGCCGGGGCTCAGCGCAGCGACGAGATCGTGCTGCCAAGCCTGTATTGACGAGTCTGTACGAAAGGCGTCAGCCCAGCAGAATGATTGCCCAGACCAGACCGATCATGCTCAGGGCGATGAACTGGGCAGCACTGCCCATGTCCTTGGCGTTCTTGGACAGCGGGTGCAGGTCCAGGGAGATACGGTCAATGGCCGCCTCTACGGCCGAATTGAGCAGCTCGACGATCAGCGCCAGCAGGCATACAGCAACCAGCAGGGCATGCTCGCCCTTGCTGACGTGCAGAAAAAACGACAGCGGAATCAGGACCACGTTGAGCAGTACCAACTGGCGGAAAGCCGCTTCACCTTTGTAGGCTGCGCGCATACCGTCCAGTGAATAACCAGCGGCGTTAAGAATACGTTTCAGACCGGTTTGGCCTTTGAAGGGCGACATAGAGAGGCTGCTGTGTAAAAAGATGAGGAAAGCTAAGGCAATAAAGGTCAAAAAAGCGTGAATGCTCGCAACCTGAAAGCCGTCAGCTGGATGAAATGGACTCAAGCTGTTGTAACAACAATGCTGCCTGGGTACGCGTGCGTACTCCAAGCTTGCGGAAAATCGCCGTGACATGTGCCTTGATGGTGGCTTCGGACACACTGAGCTCAGAAGCAATCTGCTTGTTCAGCAAACCTTCACAGACCATCGTCAACACTCGAAACTGCTGCGGCGTGAGGCTGGCAAGGCCTGCGCTGGCAGCTTTCGCCTCGTCTGAAACACTGATCACTTCATTGACCTGCGGCGGCCACCAGACGTCACCATCGAGCACTGTGCGGACCGCCTGCTGAATCACTTCCAGCGAGCTGGATTTGGGAATGAAGCCACTGGCACCAAACTCTCTGGAACGTACCACGATGGAGGCTTCTTCCTGCGCCGAGACCATCACCACCGGTATCTGCGGGTACTGGCCACGCAACAGGACCAGCCCGGAGAAGCCATAGGCGCCAGGCATGTTCAGGTCCAGCAGAACCAGGTCCCAATCAGCCTTCTCCCCCAGGCGCGATTCGAGCTGGGCAATGCTTTCTGCCTCGACCAGCCGTGCGTCAGGCCCCAGGCCGATGCTCAGCGCCTGATGCAGCGCACTGCGAAACAGGGGATGATCATCAGCGATCAGGATGTCGTAGGTCATGTAATGATCCTGTTTTTATAGTGAGGGGCCGAAGAATCGGCCGCCCAGCGAGGCTGGCGAACGCGCAGTGCGAAACCCCATAGCGGGCCCCGGCGCACCGCCAGACCACATGAATCGGCTTCCAGGCGGCGCCAAGCATGCCCAGCATGGCCATGACGGTCAAGCGCGAAGCGTCGATACCAGGGAACATGGATGGCAATTAGCCAAACCAGCGCAGTTCTGCCGCCCTTGTCCATGAAAAGCCTTCAAATGAACGCCTTCAAATGGGTATGCGCAGCGTCGTCGGAATCAATCGGATTCTGGTACTTGGCGCCCAGATAATGGGCGCTGAACACGTCCAGATAAGCATCCAGCACTCCGCTGGCACTGGCGTCACCGGCCAGTTCCAGACAGAGGGCGGCCACTTCCGCCGTGCAGAAGTGATCATCGCGCCTCGATCGACGCAAACGGTAGCGCGAGATCTGCTCGGGCTCCAGACTCAATACCGGAAACCGCTCCAGATACGGGCTCTTGCGAAACATCTTGCGTGCTTCGGTCCAGGTGGCGTCCAGCAGAATGAACAGCGGACGCTTGCCATCCAGGCATGCAACCTTGTTCACCACGCGCTCTTCGGCAACAAACTCTCCGGGAAAGACGATGTAGGGCTGCCACTGCGGGTCGTCCAGCAAGGCGAGCAATTGCTCATCGACCTCTATCCGTGACCAGAGGAAGGCATGAGTGTCCTTGATGACATCGGCTATCAGCCAGCCGGTGTTGGTCGGCTTCAAGGGCTCGGTGTCATACATCAGCAGGCAGATGCCCGACTCGGCAGCGACGCTGGGCCGCCATTCGCACAGACAATAGCTGGAGATCACCCGGCATTCCGGGCAGCGCGGCGCGCGCGAGCCACGGGCAATAAAAGGCCTGGTACTGCGGGCCAGACGCTCATCGCGCAGGCGGGAAACGGCATGGCTCATTACAGGACACGCCTGCGGGGGAAATACATCGACACCACAAAGACTCGGCAGGATTAAAGTCCGCGCAGTTTATCAGAGCCCCGGCACTTCAACGCGCTTTCGGTCCGGCCGCCTCTTTTCATACAGAGTCTAGGCCCGATGAAGACTCCTGCTCTATACTTCTGCGCCATCGCACCCCGCGCTATCGGTGGGCTGCCCGGAACGCACTTTGAAGTCGCTGGTCCAACGGCCAGTTACTTAATCAGGAGAGTTTAATGCTGCGCCTTATCGTACCCACCCTTACGCTTTTGCTCGTTGCTCCACTGTGCGCCCAGGCGGCGTCGAAACAGGAGTTCGAACTCAGCAAGATGCTGGAAAAAGTCGCTAAGGAAAGCAGTGTCGGCACGCCGAGAGCGATCAACGAAGACATCCTTGATCAGGGCTATACCGTCAGCGGCAACCAGCTGATCAACCACCTGAGCGTTCGTGAAGGCCAGGCTCAGCAGATGCGCGCCAATCCGGATGTGATGCGCAACCAGCTGGGCAATAGCGTTTGCCACAACAACGGCTTCCGCCAGTTGATGACCAAGGGTGCCGTACTCAAGTATCAGTTCACCGAGTACAAGACCAACCGCCCGGTTGTGACGCAGACCTTTCAGGCTTCCGACTGCACTGTAAAGCCCAAGCAATAAGCCACACCCGACATTTAGCCGCCCCCCCACGCGCGCCTGTCTCTCAGGCGCGTCAGTCGAGCAATACTCAAGACATCCTGCAACTCATCCACCCGTGCAATGAGCAGGGAATGGGTAGCCTTTCTGTGCAAACCGGGACATCATCGATTCAACACGCCCCAACAGGCCATTGACTCTGCAGGAGGAAAAATCCCGAATGCCGTATGTACCTGACGATCTTCTATCCCGACACTTTCAAAGCAACGGCCTCGACCTGACCAGCAAGATCGAAGAGCACATCAATGAGGTGGCTCCGGGCACGAAAAACCTGCCGCTGTACCGCGACATGATGCTCACGGTGCTGCGCATGGCCCAGGACGACCGCAACCGCTGGGACGTCAAGATAACGCTGCAAACCCTGCGCGAACTGGACAAGGCCTTTCGAGTGCTCGAACGCTTCAAGGGCCGCCGTAAAGTCACCGTATTCGGCTCCGCTCGTACGCCGACGGAACATCCGCTGTACGCACAGGCCATGGAACTGGGTGAAAAGCTGGCCCGCTCCGACATGATGGTCATCACCGGCGCAGGCGGCGGCATCATGGCGGCAGCCCATGCCGGTGCAGGCTTGAAGCACAGCCTTGGGTTCAACATTACCCTGCCCTTCGAACAGCATGCCAACCCCACCGTAGAGGGCAGCGAAAACCTGCTGCCTTTCCACTTCTTCTTCACGCGCAAGCTGTTCTTCGTCAAGGAAGCCGACGCGCTGGTGCTGTGCCCCGGCGGCTTCGGAACTCTGGATGAAGCGCTGGAAGTGCTGACGCTGATACAAACCGGCAAAAGCCCGTTGGTACCCGTCGTATTACTGGACACGCTTGGCGGGAGCTTCTGGCAAGGTGCGCTGGACTTTATCAAGCATCAGTTGCAGGACAATCACTACATTCTGCCAGCCGACATGAAGCTGATGAGGCTGGTGTACAGCGCCGACGAAGCGGTGGAAGAGATCAACCAGTTTTATGCCAACTTCCATTCCAGCCGCTGGCTGAAAAACAAGTTCGTTATCCGTATGCATCATGCGCTGAACGAGCAAGCCCTGGAGCACATGCAGGAAGCTTTCGCTGACCTGTGCATCAATGAAAACTTTCATCAGCACAGTTATCAGGGCGAAGAGCACGATGAAGCGCAATTCAGTCACCTGACACGACTGGCGTTCACCTTCACAGGACGCAATCAGGGCAGGCTTCGAGAACTGGTGGATTACATCAATCAACAGGAAAACTGGGAAGACGCTTCAGCGGCGAAGGACTCGGTTCAGAGACGGGCGCCAGAGTAAGCGCCCTGATATATCAGTCATCCCCGCCACGGCCGCTTAACAGGCGGCCGATCATTTCCAGCGGATAGCCGCGATAACTCAGAAACCGTCCCTGTTTGGCTCGCTCGCGCGCATCGGCGGGCAAGGCACCGGCAAACTTGCGCTGCCAAAGCTCGTGAAGCTTCTCCTGCCAGTCCACGCCACACTCCCTGAGCGCCTGCTCGATGTCGGAACGTTGCAAGCCACGCTGACCAAGCTCTTCGCGAATACGGACAGGACCGTAGCCCGAACGTGCCCGGTAAGAAACGAAGCTTTCAAGGTAACGGGACTCGGAGAGCAAGCCTTCCTCGACCAGACGATCAAGGGCTGCATCGATAAGCTCGGGGGGAGCGCCGCGCTGACGCAGTTTACGCGTCAGCTCGACTCGACCGTGCTCGCGACGTGCGAGCAGGTCCATTGCAGTGCGCCTGACGGCGACAGGTGTATCAAGCACGGCAGGCATGGCTATCAGATATCGACATCTGCTTCAGACATATCATCGGCAGCCACTGCTTCACGGGAGCCGACAGCCTTGGTATCGACGCCTGGGGTCAGCAACTTGTCGCGGATCTGCTTCTCGAGCGCTTTGCAGATTTCCGGATTATCTGCCAGGAACTTGGCCGAGTTAGCCTTGCCCTGACCAATCTTGCTGCCCTGGTAGCTGTACCAGGCACCGGACTTCTCGACAAAACCATGCAGAACGGCCAGATCGACGATTTCACCGTTCAGGTAGATACCCTTGCCGTAAAGAATCTGGAACTCGGCCTGACGGAACGGCGGAGCTACCTTGTTCTTCACAACCTTGACGCGGGTTTCGCTGCCGACAACTTCATCGCCTTCCTTGACCGCGCCTGTACGGCGGATGTCCAGACGTACCGAAGCGTAGAACTTAAGCGCGTTACCACCGGTGGTGGTTTCCGGGCTACCGAACATCACGCCGATCTTCATACGGATCTGGTTGATGAAGATCACCAGGCAGTTGGCGTTCTTGATGTTGCCGGTGATCTTGCGCAGGGCCTGCGACATCAGACGCGCCTGCAGACCCACGTGCATGTCACCCATTTCGCCTTCGATCTCTGCCTTCGGCACCAGCGCAGCAACGGAGTCGACCACGATCACGTCGATGGCATTGGAACGCACCAGCATGTCGGTGATTTCCAGCGCCTGCTCACCGGTGTCCGGCTGCGAAACCAGCAGGTCGTCGACGTTGACGCCCAGTTTGCCGGCGTATTCCGGATCCAGTGCGTGCTCGGCGTCGACAAAGGCACAGGTAGCGCCCATTTTCTGGGCCTGAGCGATGACCGACAGCGTCAGTGTGGTTTTACCGGAAGACTCAGGACCGTAGATTTCCACGATCCGGCCTTTCGGCAGACCACCAATACCAAGTGCGATATCCAGACCCAGCGAACCGGTGGAGATGGCAGGGATCGCCTGGCGATCGTGATCGCCCATGCGCATCACGGCACCTTTACCGAACTGACGCTCGATCTGACCCAAGGCCGCAGCCAAGGCTTTCTTCTTGTTGTCGTCCATTGAAGTCCTCACGTAATCAAATTCAATTAGGGCCTTGATGGCCGCAACACCTGTATAAGTAGACAGTATTATTCCACAGCAGTGAGCGCGCGCCTACCCCTGTTTTGGCATTTCTCCGCGTGCAAGCTGTATCAGCCCGTGCAGCGCGGCTTCGACCGCCTGTCGACGGACCTGATCACGGTCGCCATCGAAGTGGCAACACCGGGCGATCAGCGCCTCATCCTTGCCCCAGCACAGCCACACGGTACCGACCGGTTTGTCCGGCGAACCGCCGCCGGGCCCTGCGACACCGCTGACCGCGACGGCGAATCGTGCACCACTTTCACGCTGTGCGCCTTGCATCATGGCTTCGACAACCGCCTGACTGACCGCTCCGACCTGTGCGAACAACCCCTCGGGCACCCCTAACTGCCGGGTCTTCTGGGCATTCGAATAGGTTACGTAGCCGGCTTCGAACCACGCCGAGCTGCCGGCAATGCGCGTGATCGCTTCAGCGATTCCGCCCCCGGTACAGGATTCGGCCGTCGTCACTTGAGCGTTCATTGCATCGAGAAGCCTGCCAAGCGTATCGGCAAGCCCGGTTATCTCATCCACGGTGTCCTCATTCATGCTGGAAGGCCTGTAAAAGTGAATCCTGAGGCAGCGCGCGCCCCTTGCTGAGGGGCTGTGCCTGCCGATTTATCGATCATTTTTCCCGCGCCCAGGCTTTTTGACCGTTTCCACCGTGGTTTCTCTCGGCCTTTTTCGGGCTTCTTCCAGGGGGATGAAGCGCCCGTTGACGGAGTCCCTTGCTCGTCTGTTCTTCATATAAAAGTCCTTTTTTATAAATGACCGCCCGGTGATCGGGTGGCAGCGATGAAAGTCTATACGGCAAATCGAGGTTGATGGCTGCCGGGAAACGACCAGTCACCAATTCGGGGCCAGGCAACGCTGTAACTGCACCACCCGGTCGAGCGTGATAACCTTGCGCCCATCGCACATACCCGGCAGACGCCCCTTGATTCAGACAGGGACTACCCGTCACGCCCGAAGGTTGCCTCACTCCTCTCAAGAACTTGCCTAAGCCACTGATGAACAAAGCAATTTCCGACCTCTCCGCACACACGCCGATGATGCAGCAGTACTGGAAACTCAAAAACCAGCACCTGGATCAACTGATGTTTTATCGCATGGGCGATTTCTACGAGATCTTCTATGAAGACGCGAAGAAAGCCGCCAAGCTGCTGGACATAACCCTGACCGCACGCGGCCAGTCGGCAGGCCAGAGCATTCCCATGTGCGGGATTCCCTACCATGCGGCCGAGGGTTATCTGGCCAAACTGGTGAAGCTGGGCGAATCGGTGGTGATCTGCGAGCAGATCGGCGACCCGGCCACCAGCAAGGGGCCGGTGGATCGTCAGGTGGTGCGGATCATCACGCCAGGGACGATCAGCGATGAGGCCCTGCTCGACGAGCGCAGGGATAACCTGATTGCCGCCGTGCTGGGTGACGAACGCCTGTTCGGCCTCGCGGTGCTGGATATCACCAGTGGCAACTTCAGTGTGCTGGAGATCAAGGGTTGGGAGAACCTGCTGGCCGAGCTTGAACGGATCAATCCGGTCGAGCTGTTGATTCCGGATGACTGGCCGCAAGGCCTGCCTGCCGAGAAGCGCCGCGGTTCTCGACGTCGAGCACCCTGGGATTTCGAGCGCGACTCAGCCCATAAAAGTCTGTGTCAGCAGTTTGCAACCCAGGACCTGAAGGGTTTCGGTTGCGAAAACCTGACGCTGGCCATCGGTGCTGCCGGCTGCCTGCTCAGCTACGCCAAGGAAACCCAGCGTACCGCCCTGCCCCATTTACGCAGCCTGCGTCACGAACGTCTCGACGATACCGTGATCCTCGATGCCGCCAGTCGCCGTAACCTGGAACTGGACACCAACCTTTCCGGGGGCCGTGACAATACCCTGCAATCGGTCATGGACCGCTGCCAGACCGCGATGGGCACGCGGCTGCTGACCCGCTGGCTGAACCGGCCATTGCGCGACCTGACCATCCTTCAGGCACGCCAGACGTCGATCACCTGCTTTCTGGAACGCTATCGCTTCGAAAACCTGCAGCCACAGCTCAAGGAAATCGGCGATATCGAACGGATTCTGGCGCGTATCGGCCTGCGTAACGCGCGGCCACGCGACCTCGCCCGCCTGCGCGACGCCTTAAGCGCCCTGCCCGAGCTGCAACAGGCGATGACCGATCTGGATGCGCCGCATCTGCAGCAACTTGCGCAGACAGCCAGCACCTATCCCGAGCTGGCCGACTTGCTGCAGCGCGCGATCATCGACAATCCGCCAGCCGTCATCCGTGACGGAGGCGTTTTGAAGACTGGCTACGACGCCGAACTGGATGACCTGCAATCGCTGAGTGAAAACGCCGGTCAGTTCCTGATCGACCTGGAAGCCCGCGAAAAAGCCCGTACCGGCCTTGGCAACCTGAAGGTCGGCTACAACCGTGTGCACGGCTACTTTATCGAACTGCCAAGCAAGCAGGCCGAGCAGGCGCCGGCCGACTACATACGCCGCCAGACTCTTAAGGGTGCCGAGCGCTTTATCACGCCCGAGCTCAAGGAGTTCGAGGACAAGGCGTTGTCGGCCAAGAGCCGGGCGCTGGCACGGGAAAAGATGCTCTACGAAGCGCTGCTCGAAGACCTGATCGGTCATCTTGCACCGCTTCAGGATACGGCAGCGGCCCTGGCCGAACTGGACGTACTGAGCAACCTTGCCGAGCGCGCGCTGAATCTGGACCTCAATTGCCCACGCTTTGTCGCCGAACCCTGCATGCGTATCGAGCAGGGCCGTCATCCGGTCGTCGAACAGGTCCTGAGCACGCCTTTCGTTGCCAACGACCTGGCGCTGGACGACAGCACTCGCATGCTGGTCATCACCGGCCCGAACATGGGTGGTAAATCGACCTACATGCGTCAGACGGCACTGATTGTGCTGCTGGCCCATATCGGCAGTTTCGTACCCGCCGCCAGCTGCGAATTGTCACTGGTCGACCGGATCTTCACCCGCATCGGCTCCAGCGACGACCTGGCGGGCGGGCGCTCGACGTTCATGGTCGAAATGAGCGAAACGGCAAACATCCTGCACAATGCCACCGATAAAAGTCTGGTGCTGATGGACGAAGTCGGGCGCGGAACCAGTACCTTCGACGGTCTTTCGCTGGCCTGGGCAGCGGCTGAATGTCTCGCGCAACTGCGCGCATACACACTGTTCGCCACGCACTATTTCGAACTGACGGTGTTGCCGGAAAGCGAACCGCTGGTGACCAATGTGCACCTCAACGCCACCGAGCATAATGAGCGCATCGTGTTCCTGCACCGCGTACTGCCGGGGCCTGCGAGCCAGAGCTACGGTCTGGCCGTGGCACAACTGGCCGGCGTGCCGGGCAAAGTCATCAGCCGCGCCAAGGAGCACTTGCAGCGCCTGGAAACCACCAGCCTGCCGCATGAGCAGCCGCGCGCAAAACCCGGCAAGCCAGCGGTCCCGCAACAGAGCGATATGTTCGCAAGTCTGCCGCACCCGGTGCTCGACGAGCTGTCGAAGGTCAAGGTCGACGATATGACCCCGCGACAGGCGCTGGATTTGCTATACACATTGCAAACTCGCCTGTGACGCGAAGCGTTACATACTGTTAGAATCCCGCGCGGTTTGGGACGCTCTCGGCTTTTAGCCTGGTCGAGGCGTTTTTCGAGCCGCGTGAAAATGCAGCGAACCACCGGTAGGTAGCAGGGGCAGGTAGCAAACGACGCAGTCTTGCTGTCTCAAGGCCGCCTACCAAAAGCACGTGTTTTCATAGGGCCGGGAAACCTCCCGAACCTGGCACCCCTGTCTGGAAGGGCTCTGCCGCAGCCGCCTGAGGAGAGAATTAGAAATGACCTTCGTCGTCACCGACAACTGCATCAAGTGCAAGTACACCGACTGCGTAGAAGTCTGTCCGGTGGACTGCTTTTACGAAGGCCCGAATTTCCTGGTGATCCACCCGGACGAGTGCATCGACTGCGCGCTCTGCGAGCCAGAGTGCCCCGCCGTAGCCATTTATTCGGAAGACGAGATCCCTGCCGGCATGGAAAACTTCATTGAGCTCAATGCCGAGCTTGCCGAAGTCTGGCCCAACATCACCGAAAAGAAAGACGCCATGCCGGATGCGGCAGAGTGGGATGGCAAAACCGGCAAGATCGCTGAACTGGAACGCTAGATTCCACGCAGACAAAAGGCCCTCAAGAGGGCCTTTTTTGTTGAATACGATTTTCTGCAGACAAAAAAAGGGGCGGTATGACCCGCCCACATTTTTCCTTGTTCCCTGTATTCCCTGGTCATCATCCTGATGAATCGCATCCCGCGATATCCCTGACCGTCATCCTTGATGGCCTGTGCCTGTCCGTTGGCACAGCTTCGATATTAGAGACTTAACCTCGAAGAGCAACTCCCCAAACGCTCCAGAATATTTCCGCAATGAGCGACGGCAGGAATTAAATCCCTTATAAAACAAAGTCTTGAAATTTAAAAACCGACAAGTTGGCGACAAGCCTCACTGCTGTTACCCGGATGACTTACAGCAAGCGTACGCAATGACTTACAGGCTTTGAACATTCTGATTACGATTACACTGCTACCGGCCAGACAAGGCGCCCCCATCTGATGCAGTGACCAACGACATTTAAATGATGAAAGACATATAAAAAGGCCGATATACACATGCTGTGTCATATCGGCCGGGGATTGATGCTGCGCAAGGGGACTACTGGAAGAGCGACTCGCTGGACAGACCGTTCTTCTCAAGGATCTCACGCAGGCGCTTGAGTCCTTCGACTTGAATCTGCCTTACACGCTCACGCGTCAGACCGATCTCAAGCCCTACATCTTCAAGCGTGCTGCTTTCATGCCCGCGCAAGCCAAAGCGGCGAATCACAACCTCGCGCTGCTTCTCGGTCAGTTCAGACAGCCATTGATCGATGCTCTGTGAAAGATCGTCGTCCTGCAGCAACTCGCAGGGATCTGTTGGGCGATCGTCGGTAAGGGTATCAAGCAGCGTCTTGTCCGAATCCGGCCCCAGCGAAACGTCCACCGACGAGACGCGCTCGTTCAGGCCCAGCATGCGCTTGACCTCGCCTACCGGTTTTTCCAGCAGGTTGGCGATCTCTTCAGGAGAGGGTTCGTGATCCAGCTTCTGGGTCAGCTCTCTGGCCGCACGCAGATAAACGTTCAGCTCCTTGACCACATGAATCGGCAGCCGGATGGTCCGCGTCTGATTCATGATCGCGCGTTCAATGGTCTGACGAATCCACCAGGTAGCGTAGGTCGAGAAACGAAAGCCGCGCTCCGGGTCGAACTTCTCAACCGCCCGGATCAACCCCAGGTTGCCCTCCTCGATCAGATCAAGCAATGACAGCCCACGATTGACATAGCGTCTGGCAATTTTCACCACCAGGCGCAGATTGCTTTCAATCATGCGTTTGCGCCCGGCCGGGTCTCCACTTTGCGACAGGCGCGCAAAATGCACTTCTTCTTCCGGGGACAATAGAGGAGAAAAACCGATTTCATTGAGGTACAGCTGGGTAGCATCGAGCGCCCGCGTGTAATCAATGTACTTGTGTTGTTTGAGCGATGTTGAATGCTTGGCCTTGGTACGTCCCGAGACAGCGGCTGGCTGCTTCTCGTTCGACGCTTCCTTCAGGACAATGCCGGCTTCCATAAGGAGCACTTCATCATCGATGTCAAACTCCGGCGCTTCGTTGCCAAGAGCCATTGTTTTAGTCCTTTGGTGAGTTCGACCTCAAGCTCCAGCGTCGCCTGGTTCCATGGCAACACTTGAGCCTGTTCCTATTACGCCAGGAACAGGCTGGCAACTATCAACGACGTGGCAAGAATCCTAAAGGATCTACAGGTTTCCCTTGGCGGCGAATCTCAAAATGCAGTTTCACCCGGTCAGTTCCTGTTGACCCCATTTCGGCAATCGTCTGCCCTGCCTTGACCTGTTGACCTTCCCGTACCAAAAGCCTGCGGTTATGACCGTAGGCACTGACGTAGGTATCGCTGTGTTTGATGATGATCAATTCGCCGTAGCCCCGTAATCCACTTCCGGCGTAAACAACTGAACCATCAGATGCTGCCAAAACAGGCTGTCCCAAATCACCAGCGATATCAATTCCTTTATTCAAACTGCCGTTTGAGGAAAATTTTCCTATCAAAATGCCACTCGAAGGCCAGGTCCAACCCGTCGGAGACTTGCCGGCCGGGCCTGTCCCGGTGGTCGCCGAGGGGGGTATAACCACAGGTACAACCGCAACAGGTTTGGACATGACCGTGGTTTTGACGGATCCGGAACTGCTGGTATTGGTGGATGTGGACGTCACCGGACGCCCGGCGCCAGACGTTGAAACCACACTCGGCGTTGAAGAGGAGCGTCCGTCAAAGCGAATTGTCTGACCTGGCTTGATGGTAAACGGCTCCGGGATCTGATTACGGGCAGCCAGTGCCTTCCAGTCCCAGCCGTAACGAAATGCAATGGAAAAAAGTGTGTCACCGCGCCTGACCACGTATTGGCCAGTGGTGACAGTCGGACGCTGGGCGACGGCATTGCCGTTGCGATCAACAACGCGAACGCCGCCTGAAGGCGAGCTGGAGCAGCCGACCAAAAGGACACTGAGAGCAATGCCAATCACCAGACGCTGATAACTTTTTGAAGATCTGAGCTGCTGAATGACTGTGAGACTCACCCGCCACTCCCTTTACTGGTGACTGAATTCAAAAAAGATGCCTATTGTGCCGTAATAGCGACGGGCAGCCAGTGATAAACCGCTGAAAAACGCTGTTAAGTATCAATCATCTGCATGGAAATGATGCCATCAGGCCATTCAAGATTCCGGGCCGCGCGCTGTAGACAGACGACTGACGCCAGAATTCATTGTTTACCGCAGACAATCTTCAAGCGATGGGCCCATTGAGCAACGGTACGAAGCGCACAGCCCCCAGCACATGCCGGGAAAAACCGTTTTCTTCACGGATGATCAGCATCAACTGCTGAACCTCCCCCGAGCCCACGGGTATGACCAGACGGCCTCCCGGTGCCAGTTGATCGAGCAGTGCCTGCGGTACATCGGTTGCTACCGCCGTGACGATGATGCCGTTATACGGCGCCAGGGCTGGCCAGCCCTCCCAGCCGTCGCCCCAGCGGAAAACCACGTTGCGCAGATTGAGCTCGACCAGACGCTCCTTGGCACGGTCCTGAAGCACCTTGATACGCTCGACCGAAAACACCCGCTCTACCAGCTGCGCCAGCACAGCGGTCTGATAGCCGGACCCCGTACCGATCTCCATGACCTTGTCCAGCGGCCCTGCTGCCAGCAGCAGCTCGCTCATCCGCGCGACCATGTAAGGCTGGGAAATCGTCTGGTTGTGGCCGATGGGCAGTGCGGTGTCTTCATAGGCGCGATGTGCCAGCGCTTCATCGACAAACAGATGACGAGGCGTCTTGCGAATGACGTCCAGTACCCGCTGGTTGGAAATACCCTCCTCACAGAGGCGCTGAATCAGACGCTCGCGGGTACGCTGCGACGTCATTCCGATCCCTCGACGCAATAGATCATCCTGCTCGCGTGACATCAACGAAGTCCCTCCAGCCAGGTGTTCAGGCTGCTGAATCCGTCCTGATAGGTTCTATCCAGTTGTAACGGCGTGATCGATACGTAGCCTTGCACGACCGCATGAAAGTCGGTCCCGGCACCGCCGTCCTCGACGTCGCCGGCGGCAGCGATCCAGTAGCCGGCGCGGCCACGCGGGTCGACAACCCTGATAGGCGCCGCAGCGCGGGCACGATGCCCCAATCGGGTCAGTTGAATGCCGCGGATATGCTCGAGCGGCAGGTTGGGAATATTCACGTTCAATACCGTGCGGGGTGGCAGGTCGAGTTGCTCATGGGCCTCGACCAGCAAGCGCGCGTAATGCGCCGCCGTCGCCAGATTATCCGGCTGACGTGACAAAAACGAAAAGGCAAACGACGGGCGCTGCAGAAAACGCCCTTCAAGGGCTGCAGCGACCGTTCCTGAATACAGTACATCGTCGCCCAGATTGGCCCCCAGGTTGATGCCTGAAACCACCATGTCCGGTTGACGCTCCAGTAGCCCGTGAATACCCAGATGCACACAGTCGGTAGGCGTACCGTTGACACTGATGAAACCATTTTCCAGGGTGTGCGGATGCAAGGGCCGGTCGAGTGTCAGAGAACTGCTGGCACCACTTTTGTCCTGATCAGGGGCAATTACCACGCAGTCGGCGTAGTCCGCCAACGCCGCATGGAGCGCGACAAGACCGGGCGCATTCACCCCGTCATCATTTGATATCAGAATACGCATGAGCTGTCCGTCTGCCCAACCGGCACCAGATCGATGAGTTCGCGTACCAAGACGGTCGCGAAGCATCCGGGCGGAAGGACGAATTCCAGTTGCAGAATGTCAGACTCGGGATAATGCCACGTCAGCCGCCCAATGGGCAGTCGCAGGATGCGACGTTCGTGCTCCATGCCCGCTCTGACCAGCCAGTCACGCAACACGGACTCGTCGTCGGCAATGGTATTTTCCAGCGCCGCCGTCGCATCGCCAGCTGGCGAAGAGCCTTCACCCCATTGAGGTCCGGTAGGGTGCAGATCGAGGATCGCCAGACGGGGATCGCTACATTCATCCACCCCGGCCGGGAAAAAGCTGCGGCTGTCGGTGAACGCGAGCAAATCACCGACCTGAGCCTTCTGCCAACTGCCATCGGCAACCCGGGCGGCCAATACCCGATTGAACAGGTAACTGCGCGCGGTGGACAACAGTCGCGAACGCACCGCACGTTGCTCAGGCAGCGCCTTGCGGGCGGCGTAATCACGAGCCTCGCCAAGATTTCCGCCCTGATAGCCAAAACGCTGCGTGCCGAAATAATTGGGGATGCCCTGCCGGGCAATGGTTTCAAGGCGCTGATTCAAGGCGTCCTTGTCTGCATCCAGCTGAGTCAGACGCAGCGTGAAGCCATTGGCCGCATGGGCGCCGCGCTGCAGTTTGCGTTTGTGCCGCCGGCTCTTGAGAATCTGCAGCGTGTCATCCTGTGCAGCGGACAGATCAGGATCGGCCTTGCCCGGCAATTGAATGCTGAACCACTGGCGGGTCAGTGCCTGACGATCCTTGAGCCCGGCATAGCTGACTGTGCGCAGCTGGACGCCCGCAGCGCGGGCCAGTCGGCGGGCCGCCTCTTCCGTGTTAAGACCGCGCTTCTCGACCCATAGCCACAAGTGCTCGCCATCCCCGGAAAGCGGGATGTCCAGCACTTCGTCGACCTGAAAATCTTCGGCAGTCGCTTTGAGGACTGCACGTCCCAATGCATCGCCGTAAGCTCGCGGCCCCAGCAGTTCAAGTTCATTCATGCGCGCAGCAACAACGCAACGGCATGCACCGCGATGCCTTCTTCACGCCCGGTGAAGCCAAGCTTCTCGGTGGTTGTGGCCTTGACGTTGACCTGGTCCAGCTCGACCTGAAGATCTTCAGCGATCACTGCACGCATGGCATCGATATGCGGCGCCATTTTCGGTGCCTGAGCGACGATGGTGGCGTCGACATTACCGACCTTCCAGCCCTTGTCATGAATAAGCGTGAGGACATGACGCAGCAGCACGCGGCTGTCGGCGCCCTTGAACTGCGGGTCGGTGTCGGGAAAATGCTTGCCAATATCGCCCAGCGCTACAGCGCCCAGAAGCGCGTCGCTCAAGGCATGCAGCAGGACATCGCCATCGGAATGGGCCAGCAGGCCAAACCCGTGTGCAATCCGCACGCCGCCCAAGGTAATGAAGTCGCCTTCAGCGAAACGGTGCACATCATAGCCATGGCCAATACGCATAAAAAAACGCCCTGAAAAAAGTCAGGGCGTGATTCTACCTGCTTTGGCGCGCGTTAGCTGTTCAAGGCTGCAGCGTGATGCCTGAGATGGTCTTCGATGAAGCTGGCGATGAAGAAATAGCTGTGGTCATAACCTGGCTGCATGCGCAGCGTCAGCGGATAGTCCGCAGCCTTGGCCGCCTGAACCAGCACCCCGGGCTTGAGCTGATTGACCAGAAAATCGTCACGATCGCCCTGATCGACCAGCGTCGGCAGCTTTTCGGAAGCCTGCGCAATCAGCACGCTGGCATCCCACTCGCGCCAGCGGGAACGGTCTTCGCCCAGATAACGCGAGAATGCCTTTTGCCCCCATGGGCAATCGATCGGATTACTGATGGGCGAGAACGCCGATACCGAACGATAGCGACCAGGATTGCGCAACGCACAGACCAGTGCGCCGTGCCCGCCCATCGAGTGCCCGCTGATACTGCGCACCTGTGACGCCGGAAAATGCCCTTCGATCAGCGACGGCAGTTCCTTGACCACGTAATCATGCATTTGATAATGCCGCGCATAAGGCTGCTCGGTGGCGTTTAGGTAGAAGCCCGCGCCTTGACCGAAGTCCCAGGCGCCGTCAGGGTCGTCTGCCACGTCGGCACCGCGCGGACTGGTATCAGGCGCCACGATGATGATGCCCAGCTCGGCCGCCAGGCGATGGGCGGCCGCTTTCTGCATGAAGTTTTCATCCGTGCAGGTCAGCCCGGACAGCCAGTACAACACCGGCAGCTTGCCGCCCTGCTCCGCCTGCGGTGGCAGATAGACGGCAAACACCATGTCGCAACCGAGCACTTGAGAATGGTGCTTGTAGCGCTTGTGCCAGCCGCCGAAGCTTTTTTGGCAGGAAATATTTTCCAAAGGCATAGGGTTTCCTCCAGTTGCAGGCTTCCAGCCTCATGCAGCAAGCGCTATCGGATCATCTTGCTTGCTGCGTGAAGCGCAGAGCCCGCCGCTGCTCCTTAAAAATGAATGACCGTACGGATGCTTTTGCCTTCATGCATCAGGTCGAACGCCTTGTTGATGTCTTCCAGGCCCATGGTGTGGGTGATGAAAGTGTCCAGCGGAATTTCACCGGTCTGCGCCATGTCCACATAGCTCGGCAATTCGGTACGGCCACGCACGCCGCCAAATGCCGAACCGCGCCAGACGCGCCCGGTCACCAGCTGGAACGGACGGGTAGCGATTTCCTGGCCGGCGCCGGCTACGCCGATGATGACCGACTCGCCCCAGCCCTTGTGGCAGGATTCCAGCGCTGCACGCATCAGTTGCACATTACCGATGCACTCGAACGAGAAGTCGACGCCGCCATCGGTCATGTCGACAATGACCTCTTGGATCGGACGGTCGAAATCCTTCGGATTGACGCAATCAGTCGCGCCCAGCTGTTTGGCGATCTCGAACTTGGCCGGGTTGATGTCGATGGCGATGATTCGGGCGGCCTTGGCTTTGACCGCACCGATCAATGCCGAGAGGCCGATACCGCCCAGACCGAAGATGGCCACGGTATCGCCAGGCTTGACCTTGGCGGTGTTGAGCACCGCACCGATACCGGTGGTGACACCGCAACCCAGCAGGCAGACTTTTTCCAGCGGTGCCTGTTTGTCGATTTTGGCCACCGAGATTTCCGGCAGTACGGTGTACTCGGAAAAGGTCGAGGTGCCCATGTAGTGGAAAATCGGCTCGCCCTTGTAGGAAAAGCGCGTGGTGCCATCCGGCATCAGGCCTTTACCCTGAGTGGCACGAATCGCCTGGCACAGGTTGGTCTTGCCCGAGCGGCAGAACTTGCACTGACGGCATTCCGGGGTGTACAGCGGAATCACGTGGTCGCCGACCACCACCGAGGTCACCCCCTCACCTACCGCCTCTACAATCGCACCGCCTTCGTGGCCGAGGATCGACGGGAAAATCCCTTCTGGGTCAGCCCCGGACAGTGTGTAGGCATCGGTGTGGCAGACGCCGGAGGCCACTACTCTGAGCAGCACTTCTCCCGCCTTGGGCATGGCGACATCGACTTCAACGATCTCCAATGGCTTTTTGGCTTCAAAAGCGACAGCAGCGCGCGACTTGATCATCAATCTTCTCCGACGGGTAAAAACAAGGATTGCAGTGTAGTACAGTGCCAATTGACGAGTAATGCGGCTAAAAGCAAAACATTAATGCTGTGCAGGGATAATCGATGTACACCAATCGCTGGGAAGGTCTGGATGAGTTCGTTGCCGTCGCGGAATGCGGGCAGTTCACGGCGGCCGCTCAGCGGCTCGGGGTTTCCTCGTCGCACGTCAGTCGTCAGATCGTGCGCCTTGAAGAACGCCTGCAGACCCGTCTGCTATACCGCAGCACGCGCAAGGTCGCGCTCACCGAAGCCGGCCAGACCTTTCTGCATCACTGCCAGCGCCTGCAAGATGGCCGCGAAGAAGCACTGCGCGCCGTGGGCGATCTGGCCAGCGAACCGAAGGGGTTGTTGCGCATGACCTGCGCCGTGGCCTATGGGGAGCGCTTCATTACGCCGCTGGTCACACGTTTCATGGATGTGTACCCGCATCTGCGGGTCGATATCGAGTTGAGCAACGACACGCTGGACCTGGTTCATGAAGGCATGGACCTGGCGATTCGTCTGGGCCGGTTACAGGATTCGCGTCTGGTCGCAACCCGCCTCGCGCCACGGCAGATGTACCTGTGCGCTTCGCCGTCCTACATCGAGCGCTACGGTAGACCACACAGCCTTTCGGAACTGAATCGCCATAACTGCCTGATCGGAGGCAGCGACACCTGGCAGCTCCAGCAGAACGGACGTGAGTTTTCCCAGCGTGTGCAGGGCAATTGGCGCTGTAACAGCGGCCAGGCCGTGCTGGATGCCGCGTTGCACGGAGTCGGTTTGTGTCAGTTGCCGGATTACTACGTGCAGAAACATCTCAACGACGGCACGCTGGTTTCATTGCTGGAGGCGCATCAACCGCCCAACACCGCCGTGTGGGCGCTCTATCCGCAGCAAAGGCACCTGTCACCCAAGGTGCGCAAGCTGGTGGATTATCTTAAGGAAGGGCTGGCGATGAGGGATGAGTATCGCCAGTAGCAGACGTTTAGCGGCCGAACTCGCTGCGACGCTGACGCAGCCATTCCAGGTCTTCGGGGCGCGTGACCTTGATGTTGTCCGAGCGTCCCTCGATCAGACGTGGCGATTGACCCGCCCACTCGATGGCCGATGCCTCATCGGTGATACTGACGTTAGACACCAGGCTGTCCGCCAAGGCGCGATGCAGGGCCCCGAGACGAAACATCTGCGGCGTGAACGCTTGCCAGATCAGGCTGCGATCCACTGTTTCCAGCACGCGACCACTGCTGTCGGCACGCTTGAGCGTATCGCGGGCCGGCACGGCCAGCAGGCCGCCGACAGGATCATCGGCCAGTTCGCCAAGCAGATTATCCAGATCACTGCGCGCCAGGTTCGGACGCGCAGCGTCATGAACCAGCACCCAGTCATTGTCACTGGCGCCCTGCGCGTGCAGGTGCAGAAGCGCATTGAGCACCGAGCCCGAGCGCTCGCTGCCGCCGTCCACGCGCTGAATACGAGTGTCATGCGCGCAGGGCAATGCAGCCCAGTAAGGGTCGTCCACAGCCAGGCTGATCACCAGCCCCTTGAGCCGGGGGTGATCGAGAAAGCAAAGCAGGCTGTGTTCCAGAATTGTCAGGCCGCCCAGTTGCAGGTACTGCTTGGGACGGTCGGCTGCCATGCGAGCGCCAATGCCCGCTGCAGGTATCACTGCCCAGAAGGCAGGAAGAGAGTCT
Organism: Pseudomonas congelans; assembly: GCF_900103225.1. Taxonomy (GTDB): domain Bacteria; phylum Pseudomonadota; class Gammaproteobacteria; order Pseudomonadales; family Pseudomonadaceae; genus Aquipseudomonas; species Aquipseudomonas congelans. The sequence goes on from NZ_FNJH01000002.1 coordinate 375,802, forward strand.
TTCATCGCACCAACTTGATTATTGCGCGAGCTGGTAAAGGGTTTCGCCGTCCTTGACCATGCCCAATTCATGTCGGGCACGCTCTTCGACGGTTTCCAGACCTTTTTTCAATTCCATGACCTCGGCATCAAGCACGCGGTTGCGCTCCAGCAGCACCTGATTTTCAGCGTGCTGGTCGGCAATCTGCTGAGTCAGGCTGGCCACTTGCGCAAGGCTTCCGTTACCGACCCAAAGGCGGTACTGCAAGCCAGCCAGCAACAGGAGCAGGACGAGGAACAACCAGTTAGGACTGCGCATTGAAATATCAGGTACCCAGTAAAAAAGACAGCAGAGCCAACGTGAACAACAAACGACTGAGGGCATTGAGCCTGACATAAGCCAGGCTCAATCACTCCAGATTACCGCGGAGCGTCAGCATCGGAGCTGCACAGGCGAGTCAGGGAACCCGAACCTGCGCAGCACTCTGCGTCTTTTTACCATCTATGGCTCAGCCGCGAAACTCGGCACGACCACGATACACAGCCTTGGAGCCCAATTGCTCCTCGATGCGCAGCAATTGGTTGTACTTGGACACACGGTCAGAGCGGCACAGCGAACCGGTTTTGATCTGACCGGCAGAGGTACCCACCGCCAGGTCGGCAATGGTCGAATCTTCGGTCTCGCCGGAACGGTGAGAGATGATCGCAGTGTAACCGGCAGCCTTGGCCATCTGAATGGCTTCCAGGGTTTCGGTCAGCGTGCCGATCTGGTTGAACTTGATCAGGATCGAGTTGGCGATCTTCTTGTCGATGCCTTCCTTGAGGATCTTGGTGTTGGTCACGAACAGGTCGTCACCTACCAGCTGGGTTTTCTCGCCGATCTTGTCCGTAAGGATTTTCCAGCCATCCCAGTCGGACTCGTCCAGACCGTCTTCAATGGAAATGATCGGGTGCTTGCGAGTCAGCTCGGCAAGGTATTCGGCGAACTCGGCAGAGCTGTATTCGCCCTCTTCGCTCAGCTTGTACTTGCCGTTCTTGTAGAACTCGCTCGCTGCGCAGTCCAGCGCCAGGGTCACGTCGGTGCCCAGCGTGTAACCCGCCTTGGAAACCGCTTCGGCGATAGCGTCGAGCGCTTCCTTGTTGGATGCCAGGTTGGGCGCAAAGCCACCTTCGTCACCCACTGCAGTGTTCAGGCCACGCGCCTTGAGGACCGCCTTGAGGTGATGGAAAATCTCGGTGCCCCAGCGCAGGCCTTCAGCGAAGGACTTGGCGCCGACAGGCTGGATCATGAATTCCTGGATGTCGATGTTGTTATCGGCATGCTCGCCACCGTTGATGATGTTCATCATCGGTACCGGCATGGAGTACACGCCCGGTGTGCCATTGAGGTTGGCGATGTGCGCGTACAGCGGCAGGTCCTGATCCTGCGCCGCGGCCTTGGCAGCTGCCAGGGAGACCGCGAGGATGGCGTTTGCGCCCAGGCTTGCCTTGTTTTCGGTGCCGTCCAGCTCGATCATCGCGTGATCCAGCGCCTTCTGGTCAACCGGGTCCTTGCCCAGAAGCAGGTCACGGATAGGGCCATTGATGTTGGCCACAGCTTTCAGAACGCCCTTGCCCATATAACGGCTCTTGTCGCCATCACGCAGCTCCAGCGCTTCGCGCGAGCCGGTTGAGGCCCCGGACGGCGCACAGGCGCTGCCGATGATGCCGTTATCGAGGAGCACATCTGCTTCCACGGTGGGATTGCCACGGGAGTCGAGAACTTCACGACCTTTGATGTCGACGATTTTTGCCATTGTTGTAAACACTCCAAGATTGACGAAAACGACGCAGCTGGGGAAACAATGCTCGCAATCAGACGCAGAAAAAGGCAGGTCTGAATGCGACAACCCCGTCACGAATGACGGGGAACGGCACTTTACCGGAGAACCCTGTTCAAGCGGTCTCTACGATCGGAAAACTCTTTACAAGTTCATCCAGGGACTTGAGTTGGGCCAGGAACGGCTCAAGTTTGTCCAGACGCAAGGCACATGGCCCATCGCATTTGGCGTTGTCAGGATCCGGATGGGCTTCAAGGAACAGGCCGGCCAGATTCTGACTGATACCGGCCTTGGCCAGATCCAGCACCTGGGCGCGGCGGCCGCCGGCGGAATCGGAACGACCGCCAGGCATCTGCAGGGCGTGGGTCACGTCGAACAGGATCGGGTACTCGAACTGCTTCATGATGCCGAAGCCGAGCATGTCCACAACCAGATTGTTGTAACCGAAGCTGGAGCCCCGCTCACAGAGAATCAACTGATCGTTACCGGCCTCTTCGCACTTGGTCAGGATGTGTTTCATTTCCTGAGGTGCGAGGAATTGGGCTTTCTTGATGTTGATGATTGCACCGGTTTTCGCCATCGCGACGACCAGATCAGTCTGCCGCGACAGGAAAGCCGGCAGCTGAATGATGTCGCAGACTTCGGCCACCACAGCAGCCTGATGGGGCTCGTGAACATCGGTGATGAGCGGCACGTTGAAGGTGCGCTTGATCTCTTCGAAAATACGCATGCCTTCTTCAAGGCCCGGCCCACGGTAGGAGTTCACCGACGAGCGGTTGGCCTTGTCGAAGCTGGCCTTGAACACGTAAGGGATACCGAGCTTTTCGGTCACCTTTACGTATTCTTCACAGACCTGCATGGCCATATCCCGGGATTCGAGTACGTTCATGCCGCCGAACAGCACCATTGGCTTGTCGTTGGCGATCTCGATCGAACCTACGCGGATGATTTTCTGAGCCATGTCTGCAGTCCCTGTCAGGAATTTTTCTGATGTTGAGCCAGTGCCGCCTTGACGAAACCGCTGAACAGCGGATGACCGTCACGGGGGGTGGAGGTGAATTCCGGGTGGAACTGGCAAGCGACGAACCATGGATGATCCGGTGCTTCGACCACTTCAACCAGCGCGCCGTCGCCGGAGCGGCCGGAAATCTTCAGACCGGCCTCGATCAACTGCGGCAACAGGTTGTTGTTCACTTCATAGCGGTGGCGATGGCGCTCGACGATTACGTCCTTGCTGTAGCAGTCGTGGACCAGCGAACCGGCTTCAAGCTGGCACTCTTGCGCGCCCAGACGCATGGTGCCGCCCAGATCGGAGCTTTCGGTACGGGTTTCGACTGCGCCGGTGGCGTCTTCCCATTCGGTGATCAGACCCACTACAGCGTGCGCGCTGGTACGGTCGAACTCGGTGGAGTTGGCGTCTTTCCAGCCCAGCACGTTACGGGCGAACTCGATGACCGCGACCTGCATGCCCAGGCAGATACCCAGGTACGGAACCTTGTTCTCACGGGCGAACTGAACGGCAGTGATCTTGCCTTCGACGCCGCGCAGACCGAAGCCACCCGGAACCAGGATCGCGTCCACGCCTTCGAGCAGGCCGGTGCCCTGGTTTTCAATGTCTTCAGAGTCGATGTAACGCAGGTTGACCTTGGTGCGATTGGTGATACCGGCGTGGCTCATGGCTTCGATCAACGACTTGTAGGCGTCGAGCAGTTCCATGTACTTGCCGACCATCGCGATGGTCACTTCGTGTTCCGGGTTGAGCTTGGCGTCGACAACCTTGTCCCACTCGGACAGGTCGGCACCACCACATTGCAGGCCGAAGCGCTCGACCACAAAATCGTCCAGGCCTTGCGAGTGCAGAATGCCCGGGATCTTGTAGATGGTATCCGCGTCTTCGAGGGCAATGACCGCACGCTCTTCGACGTTGGTGAACTGAGCGATCTTGCGACGCGAGGAAACGTCGATCGGGTGGTCGGAACGGCAGACCAGCACATCAGGCTGCAGGCCGATGGAGCGCAATTCCTTCACCGAATGCTGGGTCGGCTTGGTCTTGGTCTCTCCGGCAGTGGCGATGTACGGCACCAGCGTCAGGTGCATCAGCATCGCGCGGCGTGCGCCGACTTCGAAGCGCAACTGGCGGATGGCTTCCAGAAACGGCTGGGACTCGATGTCGCCTACCGTACCGCCGATCTCGACCAGCGCCACGTCGGCATCGCCTGCACCCTTGATGATGCGGCGCTTGATTTCATCGGTGATGTGCGGGATGACCTGAATGGTCGCGCCCAGGTAATCACCACGGCGCTCTTTGCGCAGGACGTGTTCGTACACACGGCCGGTGGTGAAGTTGTTGTTCTGGGTCATGGTGGTGCGGATGAACCGCTCATAGTGACCAAGGTCCAGGTCGGTCTCGGCGCCGTCGTGAGTGACGAACACCTCACCGTGCTGGAACGGGCTCATGGTGCCTGGGTCCACGTTGATGTAGGGATCCAGTTTGAGCATGGTGACCTTGAGTCCCCGCGCCTCCAGGATGGCCGCCAATGAAGCCGAGGCAATGCCTTTCCCCAATGAAGAAACAACACCGCCCGTGACGAAGATGTAGCGCGTCATGAAAAACCCTAGAAGTCTGCGTTAAAGCGGTCAGAGCCGCCGGGGATAGCGAAGGAAGGCCGAAGCCCCCGATTACCGACAAAATTCACGGTGCACTCCCGAAACTGCTGCGTTGAAACCGACCGGCAAAAGCCAGTGTGGTGTGCGCTACATTTTAAGAATTACCCAGTAAATACTGGTTGGTAACCGGCAACTCATGTCGTTTCAAAAGAGCCGACAGAAGCTGTATCAAGAAGGGAGCGTAGTCTACCTGAAAGGGCCTTTCAGCTCAAACTTTGGTCGCCGGTCGGCGTAACCCAGCGCAAACGCCAGTTTTCATTGGGCGAACCGTCCAGTCCAGGCAGGTTGGCGACGGCCAGCAGCACGTTATCGAGGTACAGCAGCGGCAATCTGCCGCGCAGAAACGCCGGCACTGATTGCTCGTTGAGCAAGCGCTTGAGATCTCGGCTGCCACGCCCGCCGAGGCGCAAGACTTCACCGCCCTGCCGATAGCGGACTTGCAGACACCCCGACGGCGCCTCACCTTCCAGAACCACGCGGCCATTGCCCGGCAAATCCAGCGCCACACCAGTGTCCGACCAGTCCATTGCCTGATGACAGAGCGGCTCCCAGTCAGCGGGCACCCACCAGAGAAAGCCCTGCGCCCTGTACAGCGTTCCATCGGCGAGCCGCCACAGCGGACCCGCGTCTTGCGCAGCATCGCGCAACGCCTCCCAGCCAGCCCAGTGATCGGTGTCCGGCAAGCGTGTCAGTGGCGCAAGCCAGTGACGCAGTGCATTACGCTGCCGTGCTGGGGACAACACGGCAATCGGGCCAAGACTCAACACCGGCAGGCCGACCCAGCCGAACGACGTTGCAGCCTGAGCATTGGCAATATCCTGCAGCGCAAGCTCGTCCAGCAAATGCTGCGCTTCGCCGAGGTGGCGTGCCGTACGTGCCAGACTGGCCGCTGCCTGCGGCCATCTGGAGGTCAGCAACGGCAGCACCTGACTGCGCAGAAAGTTGCGCGAGAACTGCTGATAGTCATTGCTGGGATCGTCGATCCAGTTCAGCCCATGCCGACGCGCGTAATCCTCCAGCTGCATTCGCGACACATCCAGTAGCGGCCTCACCAGATGCCCACGCCCCAGCACTCGCCTATAGGGCATGGCAGCCAGACCGCGTACGCCCGCGCCGCGCAGCAGACGGAACAACAGGGTCTCGGCCTGATCATCGCGATGCTGCCCCGTCAGCAGCACCTCCCCCTCAGCCAGCCGCTGGCTGAACGCGCTGTAACGCGCCTTCCGGGCAGCCTGCTCGATACTTGCGCCAGGCTCGACCTGAACGCGAACAGACTCAAATGCCACCCCGAGCGTCTTGCAGACCTGCTGACAATGCTCTGGCCAGGCATCGGCAGCGGGCTGCAGACCATGGTGAACATGGATTGCATTGAGCGCAGGCAGGGTTTCGCGACTGGCGAGTTCAGCCAGAAGATGCAAAAGCACGGTTGAGTCGAGGCCTCCGGAGAAACCGACATGCCAGACAGGCGCATCGTGCCATGGGATCAAGGCTTGAAGAAGCCTGGCAGAAAGATCATGACCGGTGCGTGAAGGGGTGGTCATGGATGTTTTTCACCGGCCTGGCTGATTCGCACACTCACTGCTTCAGTGCTCAAACCAGTCCTTTCGCGAACAGGTTCGCTCCCACGCCTTTCGGGAAGAAGCCCGCAAGACGTGGAAGCAATCGGGGCGACGCAGCTTACAGACCGTAGCTCATCAAGCGGTCATAACGGCGAGCCAGCAGCGCGTCGTTATCGAACTCCTTGAGCATCGCCAGCTGACTGCTCAGCTCTTCGCGAATCAGGGCAGCGGCGGCGACCGGATCACGATGCGCGCCACCCAGTGGCTCGGCGATGACCTTGTCGACGATACCCAGGCCTTTCAGGCGGTCAGCGGTGATGCCCATGGCTTCGGCAGCATCCGGAGCCTTCTCGGCGGTTTTCCACAGAATCGACGCGCAGCCTTCCGGAGAGATCACCGCGTAGGTCGAATACTGCAGCATGTTCAACTGGTCGCAGACGCCGATCGCCAGCGCACCACCGGAACCGCCTTCACCAATAACGGTAGCGATGATCGGGGTCTTGAGACGGGCCATCACGCGCAGGTTCCAGGCAATCGCCTCGCTCTGGTTGCGCTCTTCGGCGTCGATACCAGGATAGGCACCCGGCGTGTCGATGAAGGTCAGGATCGGCATCTTGAAGCGCTCGGCCATCTCCATCAGACGGCAGGCCTTGCGATAACCCTCAGGGCGCGGCATGCCGAAGTTGCGGCGAACCTTCTCGCGCACTTCCCGGCCTTTCTGATGACCGATGACCATGACTGGCTGGTTGTCCAGACGGGCAATACCGCCGACGATCGCCGCATCATCGGAGAAATGACGATCACCGTGCAGCTCATCGAACTCGGTAAAGATGTTTTCGATGTAGTCCAGCGTGTAAGGACGACGCGGATGGCGCGCCATGCGCGCAATCTGCCAGCTGGTGAGGTTGCCGAAGATGCTTTCGGTGAGCGTCTTGCTCTTGTCTTGCAGCCGGGAGATCTCGTCGCCGATGTTCAGCGAGTTGTCGTTACCCACCAAGCGCAGTTCTTCGATTTTGGCCTGCAAGTCAGCGATAGGCTGTTCGAAATCAAGAAAATTCGGGTTCATAGGCATCCGTCTTGGGTCGACGGCCAAGAGGCCGGCCGGTTGATCCGTCTGCGCCGTTCCTGTTCGGAACCGGCGCGTTCAGGTCGAAATTAAAATTCAGGGTTGAGCGCAAGTCGAGCCTGCGACGTTCAACGATACTGGAGAAAGACGTTCTCACGCCCGAACTGGTCACGCAGAGCTTGAATCAAGCTGTCCGCAGGATCAATCCGCCATGCTTCTCCCAATTGCAGCAATGCGCGGGCGTCCTGCCCCGTGTAGTCCACCGTGATCGGACAGGCACCGCGATGGCGCTTGCACAGATCGCCCAGCCAGCGCAGCCGGTCGCCCTTGAGCGCTTCGGCACGCACCGTCACGCGCAGGCTCTCGGCCAGATTGGTGCGGGCATCTTCGATGCTCATGACACGCTTGGCACGCAGGCGCAGCCCTCCGGAGAAGTCATCATTACTGACTTCGCCCTCGACCACCACCATAGCATCGGTCTGCAACAGTGACTGAGCCGAATGGAATGCTTCGGCAAACAGCGACGCCTCAATGCGCGCCGAGCGATCGTCCAGGGTAATGAACCCCATCTTGTCGCCCTTCTTGTTCTTCATGACGCGCAGGGCAATGATCAGGCCTGCGACCGTCTGGGTGTCTCTTGCAGGCTTTAGATCGATAATCCGTTGACGAGCGAAACGGCGGATCTCGCCTTCATACTCATCGATCGGGTGCCCGGTCAGGTACAGCCCCAGGGTTTCCTTTTCACCACGCAGACGATCCTTGAGGCTCAGCTCGCGGGTCTTGCGGTGGTTGGCGTAGACATCGGCATCCGCTTCGACGAACAGACCGCCGAACAGGTCGGCGTGACCACTGTCATGACTGCGTGCAGTCTGTTCTGCCGCCTGAATGGCTTCTTCCAGAGCGGCAAGCAACACCGAACGGTTACGATCGATATTGGCCTGATAGGCCTTGGGCTCCAGTTCGAAGTACGGTCCCAGACGATCCAGCGCACCGCTGCGAATCAGACCATCCAGCGTTCGCTTGTTGACCCGCTTGAGATCGACGCGGGCGCAGAAATCGAACAAGTCCTTGAACGGCCCGCTCTGGCGCGCATCGGTAATCGCCTCGACCGGCCCCTCGCCTACCCCCTTGATCGCCCCAAGCCCATAAAGAATGCGGCCATCGTCGCTCACTGTGAACTTGAACTCCGAAGTGTTCACGTCCGGCGCGTCGAGGCGCAGCTTCATCGTGCGCACTTCTTCGATCAAGGTCACGACCTTGTCGGTGTTGTGCATATCCGCCGACAACACCGCCGCCATGAACGGCGCCGGGTAGTGAGTCTTCAGCCAGGCGGTCTGGTACGACACCAGCCCGTAGGCCGCGGAGTGGGATTTGTTGAAACCGTAACCGGCGAACTTTTCCACCAGGTCGAAAATGTTACCGGCAAGGTCGGGGTCGATGTTATTGGTCTTGCAGCCATCGATGAAACCACCGCGCTGCTTGGCCATTTCCTCGGGCTTTTTCTTGCCCATTGCACGACGCAGCATGTCCGCACCGCCGAGGGTGTAACCGGCCATGACCTGGGCGATCTGCATCACCTGCTCCTGATACAGGATGATGCCGTAAGTCGGCGCCAGTACCGGCTTGAGGCCTTCGTACTGGTAATCGACGTGCGGATAGGAGAGCTCGGCGCGACCGTGCTTACGGTTGATGAAGTCGTCCACCATGCCCGATTGCAGCGGGCCGGGACGGAACAGCGCCACCAGTGCGATCAAGTCTTCCAGGCAGTCGGGCTTGAGCTTTTTGATCAGCTCTTTCATGCCCCGCGACTCGAGCTGGAACACCGCCGTGGTCTCGGCGCGCTGCAGCAACTGATAGGTCGGCATGTCATCGAGCGGAATGAAGGCGATGTCCAGCGGCTCTTCGTTGACCTTGGCGCGGTCACGGTTGATGGTCTTGAGCGCCCAGTCGATGATGGTCAGGGTACGCAGACCGAGGAAGTCGAACTTCACCAGCCCCGCAGCCTCGACATCGTCCTTGTCGAACTGGGTCACCAGACCGTCACCGGCCTCGTCGCAATAGATCGGCGAGAAGTCGGTCAGCTTGGTCGGGGCAATGACCACACCACCGGCGTGCTTGCCGACGTTACGCACAATGCCCTCGAGCTTGAGCGCCATCTCCCAGATTTCCGCAGCTTCCTCATCGACCTTGAGGAAATCGCGAAGAATCTCTTCCTGCTCGTAAGCCTTTTCGAGGGTCATGCCGACTTCGAACGGGATCATCTTCGACAGACGATCGGCCAGCCCGTAAGACTTGCCCTGCACCCGCGCCACGTCACGCACTACCGCCTTGGCGGCCATGGAACCGAAGGTGATGATCTGGCTGACCGCGTTGCGACCATACTTCTCGGCCACATATTCGATCACCCGATCACGACCGTCCATGCAGAAGTCGACGTCGAAGTCGGGCATGGAAACCCGTTCCGGGTTCAGGAAGCGTTCGAACAGCAGGTCATATTCCAGCGGGTCGAGGTCAGTGATCTTCTGCACATAGGCAACCAGCGAACCGGCACCCGAACCACGACCCGGTCCCACCGGTACGCCGTTGCTCTTGGCCCACTGGATGAAGTCCATCACGATCAGGAAATAACCGGGGAAGCCCATCTGGATAATGATATCCAGCTCGAAATTCAGCCGGTCGACATACACCTGACGCTTGGCTTCGTAATCTTCGGTGGTGTCCTTGGGCAACAGGACGGCAAGACGCTCTTCGAGACCGTCGAAGGAGACCTTGCGGAAATACTCATCGATGGTCATGCCATCGGGAATCGGGAAGTTGGGCAGGAAGTGCGTGCCCAGCTTGACGTCGATGTTGCAGCGCTTGGCAATTTCGACGGTATTTTCCAGCGCTTCCGGCAGATCGCTGAACAGCTCGGCCATTTCTTCCGGGCTTTTCAGGTATTGCTGATCGCTGTAGTTGTGCGAGCGACGCGGGTCGTCCAGCGCACGCCCTTCACCGATGCATACGCGGGTTTCGTGAGCTTCGAAATCGGCCTGCTTGATGAAGCGCACATCGTTGGTCGCTACCAGCGGCGCGCCGTGACGCTCGGCCAGAGCCACCGCAGCATGCAGATGTTCTTCGTCGTTGGCGCGGTTGGTACGCTGCACTTCGATGTAGAAACGGTCAGGAAAGACTTCCAGCCATTCGCGCAACAGTTCGTCTGCCTCACCCGGATTACCGCCGAGTAACGCCATGCCGATCTCGCCTTCCTTGGCCGCGGAAAGCGCAATCACGCCTTCACTAGCCTGCGCCACCCACTGGCGCTGAATGACGATCTGTCCATTGCGCTGGCCTTCGATGAAGCCTCGGGAAATCAGCTCGGTCAGGTTGCGGTAGCCCTGGGCATTCATGGCCAGCAGGCTGATGCGGCTGAGCGCGGCATCTTCATCCCTGCCCGCCAGCCACAGGTCGACACCACAGATAGGCTTGATGCCTGAGCCCTGGGCGGCCTTGTAGAACTTGACCAGCGAACACATGTTGTTCTGGTCGGTCACCGCCACGGCGGGCATGTTCATGCCGGTCAGCGCCTTGATCAACGGTTTGACCCGGACCAGACCGTCAACCAGCGAATATTCGGTGTGCAGGCGTAGATGAACGAAAGAAGCCGGCATGGTGATCCTATAAAACGCGAAAGTACAAAAAACGAAGGGCAGGATTGTAGCTGGCCCGGAGTGAAACGTCAGTCCTGCAGCAAACCGACTGACGGCGCTAGCGAGCCGCCTATCATTATCGTGGCGCGCGCTTCATGGGCTGCACGCACCGGTGCGAAGGAACGCCGATGGATGGGCGTAGGCCCGAGCCGGGCCAGTGCTTCCAGATGCACCGGCGTAGGATAACCCTTGTGCCCACCGATGCCATAACCCGGATAGATGAGTTCAAGCGCTGCCATTTCCCGATCCCGACTTACCTTGGCGAGAATCGATGCGGCAGCAATGGCAGGTACCTTGGAGTCTCCCTTCACCACCGGCGCCGAGGGCACCGACAACTGCGGGCAGCGGTTGCCGTCGATAAGCGCCAGCTTTGGCGTGATACTCAACCCTTCGACGGCGCGCTGCATGGCCAGCATGGTGGCGTGCAGGATATTCAGCTGGTCGATCTCTTCGACTTCAGCCCTGGCGATGAACCAGCACAGGGCTTTCTCCTGAATTTCGACGTAGAGCTTTTCGCGCCGGGCTTCGGTCAGTTTCTTCGAGTCGTTGAGACCGAGGATGGGCCTGGTCGGGTCGAGAATGACGGCCGCGGTGACCACTGCACCGCACAGCGGGCCGCGACCCACTTCATCAACACCCGCCACCAGGTCCTCGACGAGAGTAAAATCCAGACCTGTTTGCAGCATGGGCGACCTCACAGTGAAGGCGACCGTCCGAGCAGGCTCAATACCGCATCGGCGGCCTGATTGGACGCATCGCGGCGCAGGATGCGGTGAATGGCATCAAAACCGGCGGTTTGCTCGCGACCGTCTTCGATCAATGGCAGCAGCGTACGCGCCAGGGCCTCGGGCGTGGCATCGTCCTGCAGCAACTCAGGCACCAGCAGACGCTGGGCCAGCAGGTTCGGCAGCGACACGTAAGGGCTTTTGACCATTCGTTTGAGTATCCAGAAGGTCAGCGGCGCCAGGCGGTAGGCAACCACCATGGGACGCTTGTACAGCAGGGCTTCCAGGGTCGCCGTGCCGGAGGCGATCAGTACCGCATCGCACGCGGCCAGGGCGACGTGCGACTGGCCGTCGAGCAGCGTGACGGGCAGATCACGCCCCTGCAGCAACTGCTCCACCTGAGCCCGTCGCTGCGGGCTGGCGCAGGGCAGAACGAAGCGCAGGCCAGGACGCCGGGCAAGCAGTAGCTCGGCCGTATCGAAAAACAACCCGCCCAGACGTCCCACCTCACCGCCGCGGCTGCCCGGCATCAACGCGACAACCGGCGCATCCGCGGCGAATCCCAGGCCAGCGCGGGCACCGGAACGATCGGAATCCAGAGGGATGGTGTCGGCCAGCGGATGACCGACAAAACGCACCGGCACGCCCTGCTCTTCGTAGAAACGCGCTTCGAATGGCAGCAGGGTGAGCATCAGATCGCAGCCTTCACGAATCTTCAGCACACGCTTCTGACGCCAGGCCCAGACTGACGGGCTGACGTAGTGCACGGTCTTGATGCCCGCGCGACGCAGCTGAAGTTCGATATTGAGCGTGAAGTCAGGCGCGTCGATGCCGATGAAGACATCCGGCTTTTCATTGATCAGGGTCTGGACCAGCAGCTTGCGCCGGGCCAGCAGTTCGCGCAGTCGCCCGAGCACTTCAACCAGCCCCATCACCGACAGACGTTCCATCGGGAAGGAGGACTGCATGCCTTCGGCTTCCATCAACGGACCGCCGACACCGATGAAGCGGATATCGGGATGGCGCACCTTGAGGGCACGCATCAGACCGGATCCGAGGATATCGCCGGATGCTTCACCCGCGACCAGAGCGATACAGAGTGGACTGGTCATGATTAGCGAATGATGCCGCGAGTCGACGTCTGGATGGACTGAAGAAATACGGCCACTTCAGGAAACTGCGCCGCAGGCTCTGCCAGATCGGCCAGCGCCTGACCGATGGTCAGACCCTGGCGATAAACCGTCTTGTAGGCTCTGCGCAGCGCATGAATGGCTTCTTCGGAGAAGCCCCGACGGCGCATGCCCTCGAAGTTCATGCTGCGCGCCTCGGCCGGGTTGCCGAAGACCGTGACGAACGCAGGTACATCCTTGCCGATCGCAGTCCCCATGCCGGAGAAACTGTGTGCACCGATGTGGCAGAACTGATGCACCAGGGTAAAGCCGGACAGGATAGCCCAGTCATCCACATGAACATGGCCTGCCAGGGCCGTATTGTTGACCAGAATCACGTGGTTGCCGATCACGCTGTCATGCCCGATGTGGGCATAGGCCATGATCAGGTTGTGATCGCCCAGCGTGGTTTCGGCACGGTCCTGAACGGTCCCGCGGTGAATGGTCACGCCTTCGCGGATCACGTTGTGATCGCCGATGACAAGACGGGTTTCCTCGCCCTTGTATTTCAGATCAGGCGTGTCCTCACCCACCGATGAAAACTGGTAGATACGGTTGTGCTTGCCGATTCTGGTTGGCCCCTTGAGGACAACATGAGGACCGACGACTGTACCCTCGCCAATTTCCACACCGGGTCCGATGATCGACCAGGGGCCGACCTCAACATTGGCGGCCAGAACGGCCGTCGGATCGATGATTGCGCGAGGGTCAATCAAACTCATAGTTTGCGTTCCGCACAGATGATTTCAGCAGAGCAGACTGCCTTGCCATCAACGGTAGCCTTGCATTCGAACTTCCAGATCTGACGCTTGCTGCTCAGGAATTTCGCCTCGAGAACCAACTGGTCGCCCGGCAGAACCGGCTGACGGAAGCGCAGTTTGTCCGAACCAACGAAATAATAGAGCGTGCCGTCCGACGGCTTGGAGTCGAGCATCTTGAACGCGAGGATACCGGCAGCCTGTGCCATCGCTTCGATGATCAGCACGCCCGGCATGATGGGATGCTCAGGGAAGTGACCGTTGAAAAAAGGCTCATTGACGCTGACATTCTTGTAGGCGCGAATGTTCTTGTTCTCGATATCCAGCTCGGTCACACGATCCACCAGCAGGAACGGGTAACGATGAGGCAGGTATTCGCGAATTTCTTTGATGTCCATCATTTCGAGGGGAAGCCTGTAGTAAAGATTAGGAGTGCGTCGCGACTGCGCAGCACCCCTCTACATCAAGGAGGCAGTTTATCGACTGAGCACGCTTGATATTAAAAAGGTATCAGCCATCAGATGAGCGATTACCCGAGGAGGTCACCGTCTCTACAACCTTTTCGAGCTTTTGCAGACGTCGCGCCATGTCGTCGATCTTGCGCAGACGAGCTGCACTCTTGCGCCATTCGTCCGCTGGCTGCATGGCCGTACCCGAGGAGTAGGAACCCGGCTCGGTGATGGAATGCGTGACCATGGTCATACCCGTGATGTAAACGCCATCGCAAATATCGATATGCCCAACCAGCCCGACACCGCCCGCCAGCATGCAATGCTTGCCGATTTTGGTGCTTCCGGAGATACCGACACACGCAGCCATCGCCGTGTGGTCGCCGACCTGCACGTTGTGGGCAATCTGAATCTGGTTGTCCAGTTTGACGCCATTGCCAATTCGCGTATCAGCCAGCGCACCACGATCGATTGCGGTATTGACGCCAACCTCGACGTCATCACCCAGGGTGACGCCACCGATCTGTGCAACCTTGTGGTAGATACCTTTATCCTTGGCAAAGCCAAAGCCTTCGCCGCCCAGCACGGCACCCGACTGGATGACCACGCGCTTGCCAATGCGCACATCGTGATAAAGCGTGACCCGCGGTGCCAGCCAGCCGTCTTCACCGATCTCGCAGCGAGCACCAATGAAGCAGTGAGCACCGATGGTGACACCTGCTGCAACGCGCACACCGCTCTCGATCACAGCAAAGGCGCCAATGCTGGCAGCAGGATCAATCAGCGCATCTGCGGCAATCACTGCCGTCGGATGAACGCCGGCGCTACTTTTAGGCTTGGGATCGAAAAAATGCGAAATGCGCGCGTAGGCCAGATAGGTATCAGGAACCACCAGCGCATTACCGGTATAACCGTCGGCGTCTGCAGGCTTGAGCAGCACGGCAGCGGCCTGGGTATCGACCAGCAATTTACGATACTTGGGATTTGCCAGGAAACTGACTTGACCAGGGCCGGCCTCTTGCAAAGTGGCCAGCCCGGTGATTTCGATATCCTTGTCGCCACGTAACGTGGCACCAAGGAACTCGGCCAACTGGCCGAGCTTGATGGTTATGCTCATGGTTACTTCAGCTGGTTCATGCGCTCGATGACCTGGCGAGTCACGTCATACTGAGGCTTGACGTCGATCACCGCACCGCGCTCGAAAACCAGGTCGAAACCACCTTTCTTGATGACTTCTTCTACAGCCTGATCCAGCTTCGGCTTCAACTGCTTGAGCATTTCACGGTCAGCAACTGCCTTGGCTTCGTTCAGTTCCTTGGACTGGAACTGGAAATCACGAGCCTTTTGCTTGAACTCAAGCTCCAGACGCTCGCGCTCAGGCTGAGCCATCTTGTCGCCGCCGCTGACCAGACGGTCCTGGATGCCCTTGGCGCTACTTTCCAGGCTTTTCAGCTTGGTCAGTTGCGGACCGAATTTCTTCTCGGCGTCCACTGCATAACGCTTGGCAGCGTCCGATTCCAGCAAGGCCATCTGATAGTTCAGTACCGCAATTTTCATGTCGGCGAATGCAGGGCTTGCGACCAGTACGGTTGCCAGCATTACCAGTTGAGTCAACTTACGCACAATACAACTCCTACAAAATTCGTTGCGTTATCAAAGATCAGACGCTTAGAAGGTCTGACCCAGGGAGAATTGGAAGACCTGCGTTTCGGCTTCGTCGTCCGGCTTCTTGATCGGCATCGCCAGAGCAAAGCTCAGCGGGCCGAGCGCGGTGATCCAGGTGACGCCGATACCCACAGAGCTGGCCATGCCGGAAAGGTCGATATTGTTGCACTCGACATTCTTGCCACTGGCAGTCTTTCTGCTGGAGTCGCAGTTGGTATCGAACACGTTACCCACGTCCCAGAACACGGACGTACGCAGCGAGCGCTGATCCTTGACGAACGGCAGCGGGAACATGACCTCTACGCCACCCTGAACCAGGGCATTACCACCGAACGGCAGTGGATCCTGGTCCGGGTCAGCCAATGTGCCCGGCTTGGAGCCATTACTTGGCGTACTGCGCGGACCAAGGGTACTGTCCTTGAAGCCACGTACCGAGTTGAAACCGCCTGCATAGTAGTTCTCGTAGAACGGCAGACCCGAGGTAGAACCGTATCCATCACCATAACCCAGCTCGGTGTGCAGACGCAGGGTGTAGTTATCGGTGATCGGGTGGAAGTACTGGGCCCGGTAATCCAGTTTGAAGAACGACAGGTCGCTACCCGGCAAGGTGGATTCGAACACCAGGCTTTGCGAGTGGCCACGGGTAGCCAGAACACCCTTGTTCAGAGTCGATTCGGACCAGCCGATCGAGCCCTTGAAGTTCAGGTACTTGTCGCCTTCCTTCTCGACGAAGTCGAAAATCTCGTCAACGGTGTACTTACCGGTCTTGATCTCGTCCTGCTGCACGGTCAGACCGTAGGTCAGGCGCGAGGTCTCGCTGATCGGGTAGCCGAGGTTGATACCGGCACCCAGGCTGTCAACTGCGTAGCTTGCAACATCAACGTCGAGGTCATCGTAGTTGGTGGTGCGGTAGAACGCGTTGTAACCCAGGCTGACACCGTCCGGCGTGTAGTACGGATCGACGTAACTGAAGTTGTAACGGCTCTGGTATTCGCTGCGGGTCAGGCCGATGCTGACCTTGTTACCGGTACCGAGGAAGTTGTTCTGGCTGATCGAACCACCGAGGATCAGACCGGCGCTTTGCGCAAAGCCCACGCTGGCGGTGATCGAACCGGACGCCTGCTCTTCAACGGCGTAGTTCACATCAACCTGATCGTCGGTGCCTGGGACAGGTGGCGTTTCTACGTTGACTTCCTTGAAGAAGCCCAGACGGTCCAGACGGGTTTTCGACTGGTCGATCAGGTAGGTCGATGCCCAGCCGCCTTCCATCTGGCGCATTTCGCGACGCAGCACTTCGTCTTCCGACTTGGTGTTGCCGCGGTAGTTGATACGGTTGACGTAGGCACGCTTGCCCGGGTCGACAACGAAGGTGATATCGACCGTGTGGTCTTCGTTATTCGGTGTCGGCACGCCGTTGACGTTGGCGAAGGTATAGCCTTCGTTACCCAGGCGGCGGGTGATCAGTTCGGACGTCGTGGTCATGACCTTGCGCGAGAAGACCTGACCCGGCTGCACCAGCAACAGGGATTTGACCTGATCTTCAGGAACCTTCAGGTCACCGCTGAGCTTGACCGACTTGACGCTGTACTTCTCGCCTTCGTTGATGTTGACCGTGATGTACACGTTCTTCTTGTCAGGCGTGATCGACACCTGGGTCGAGGCGATATCCATGTTGATATAGCCGCGATCGAGGTAGTACGAACGCAGACGCTCAAGGTCACCCGACAGCTTTTCACGGGCGTACTTGTCGTCATTCTTGAAGAACGACAGCCAGTTGCTGGTCTTGAGCTCGAACAGGTCGGTCAGGTCTTCGTCGGAGAAGACCGTGTTGCCCACCACGTTGATGTGCTGAATGGAGGCTACGGTGCCTTCATTGATGTTGATCTTCAGGCCTACGCGGTTGCGCGGCTGAGGAACAACCTCGGCGTCAACCTCGGCGGAGTAACGACCCTGGGCAACGTATTGACGTTGCAGCTCGTTACGCACGCCTTCAAGGGTTGCACGCTGGAAAATCTCACCTTCGGCCAGACCGGACTGTTTCAGCCCCTTCATCAGGTCCTCGGTGGAGATGGCCTTGTTACCCTCGATTTCGATACTTGCAACCGAAGGGCGCTCGACGACGTTGATGACGAGCACATTGCCGTCGCGACCCAGCTGGATATCTTGAAAGAAACCGGTTTTAAACAGCGAACGGGTAGCATCGACCAAACGACCATCGTCCGCCTGCTCGCCTACGTTCAGCGGCAGTGCACCAAAGACGCTGCCGGCGGAAACCCGCTGCAGGCCGTTGACACGGATATCGGAGATGGTGAAGGACTCGGCGTGAACTTCAGCGATCATCAGTGCGGAAAGAACCGCAGTTAGCAGCAGACGTTTCATGAAGTCCTTTCTTATTCCAACTGGCAATAAACAAACTGCCGCAAAATGCGGCAGATTCGCAACTCGGCAACGCTTTACAGTCGGCCCAGATCGTTGACCAGCGCGAGCAACATTACGCCCACTACCAGACTGATACCGATCTGCGCCCCCCAACCTTGAACCTTTTCCGAAAGGGGACGACCACGCGCCCACTCGATCAGATAAAACAGCAAATGCCCCCCGTCCAGGACGGGAATGGGCAGCAGATTCAGAACACCCAGGCTAATACTCAGATAAGCGAGGAAGTTCAGAAAATCTCCGATGCCCGACTGGGCCGAAGCGCCCGCCACTTTAGCAATGGTTATCGGTCCACTCAAGTTTTTTACCGAGAGCTCGCCGAACAACATTTTCTTCAGCGAGTCCAGGGTCAGCACACTCATGTTCCAGGTGCGCTTCACGCCCTCGGCCATCGCCGCGAAAGGCCCGTAGCTGACCTCGCGCAGCATTTCGGGTGGCCAATCGACAGCTTTGACACCAGCCCCCAGGTAACCTGCGGCAGCCTTGCCCTCGCCCTTGGCCGCGAGGGTCACCGGTACGTCCATTTGCACGCCGTCGCGCTCGATGCGCAGCGAAATCTTCGCTTCGGGACGCTCGCGCACCCGGTCGACAACCTGTTGCCACTCATTAAGCGGCTGACCGTCCATCGAAACGAGACGATCACCCGTTTTAAGCCCTGCGCTCTGCGCCGGACCTTTCGGATCGATTTCTGCCAGCACCGGCAGCAGCGCCGGACGCCACGGGCGAATACCCAGCGATTTGATCGGATCAGGCTCTTCTGCGCCTCTCAGCCAGTCACTCAGGACCAGCTCGCGAGAGGTGTCGACCGTAGAACCCTGATCCCTGACCTTGAAAGCGATAGTACCGCTCTCACCCAGACGACGGACCAGTTGCAGGTTGACACCGGCCCAGCCCGACGTGGGCTCTCCATCGACAGCGACGATTTCCTGCCCGGCGGTCAGGCCAGCCTGTTGAGCGATGCTTCCGGACTCGACTGCGCCGATAACCGGGCGCACCTGTTCGCTGCCCATCATCGCCAGCACCCAGAAAAATGCGATGGCGAGGAGGAAATTGGCTGTCGGACCGGCGATCACGATCGCGATACGCTGGCCTACTGTCTTGCGGTTGAACGACTGATCGGCTAGCTCGGGCGGGACATTGCCTTCGCGCTCGTCGAGCATTTTCACGTAGCCGCCCAAGGGAATGGCAGCGACGACGTACTCGGTGCCCTGACGGTCATGCCAGCGCAGAAGAGGCGTGCCGAAGCCTACTGAAAAACGCAGCACTTTGACGCCACAGCGGCGAGCCACCCAAAAGTGGCCGAATTCGTGGAAGGTCACCAGCACGCCCAACGCAATCAGGGTGCCGAGAATCATGTATAAAGCGCTCATCAGCCTTCTCCGGGTACCGACTGGTCGGCCAGTGTGTTAATCATTGCAGACCTCCAGGCCCACCGTTGACGCACCACATCAACCCTTTCACTCACATCTTGTCGGGTTGTCAGATCGCTATCGCCCGTTTCGTTCAAGCCATTGGCCCGCCAGCAAACGCGCTTTCGCATCGGCGGCGAACACCGCATCGAGCCCTTCGACCGCGGTTACAGGCTCATGATCCAGAATCTCCTCGATAATACCGGCGATTTCCAGGTAGCGGATACGCCCATCGAGGAACGCAGCAACGGCCACTTCATTGGCCGCGTTGAGCATGGCAGGTGCACTGCCTCCAGCCTCTGCCGCCTGTCGGGCCAGCCGCAGGCAAGGGAATCGCTCTTCGTCCGGCGCCTGAAAATCAAGCTGGCCGATACGAAACAGGTCCAGTGGCGCAACGCCAGAGTCTACACGCGCAGGCCATGCCAGTGCATTGGCGATGGGCGTACGCATGTCGGGATTGCCCAATTGAGCCAGCACCGAACCATCGACATAATCGACCAGCGAGTGGATCACGCTTTGCGGGTGAATGACCACCTCGACCTGATCCGGGCGCGCATCGAACAGCCAGCAGGCTTCGATGAGCTCAAGCCCCTTGTTCATCATGGTTGCCGAATCGACGGAGATCTTGCGCCCCATCGACCAGACCGGATGGGCACAGGCCTGCTCAGGCGTGACATTCTGCAACTGCTCCAGCGGTGTTTCGCGGAACGGCCCGCCCGAGGCAGTCAACATGATCCGCCGGACACCGACGGCACCCAGCCCGCGAGCGAAGTCGCCGGGCAGACACTGGAAAATCGCATTGTGTTCGCTGTCGATGGGCAGCAGCACGGCGCCATTGTGCCGGACAGCCTGCATGAACAGGGCGCCGGACATGACCAGCGCTTCCTTGTTGGCCAGCAATACCTTCTTGCCCGCCTCCACCGCAGCCAGCGTCGGACGCAAACCGGCAGCCCCGACAATGGCGGCCATGACCGCATCGACCCGAGGGTCTGCGGCCACTTCGCACAGACCGCCCTCGCCGACCAGCACCCGGGTATCGAGCCCGGCCGCCGCCAGATCGTCCTGCAGCTTGCGGGCGACAACCTGATCAGGCACTACGACGTACTGCGGCGTGTGCCTGATGCACAAGGCCAGCAATTCTTCCATGCGGCTGAAGCCGGTAAGCGCGAACACTTGATAAAGCGCTGGGTGACGGGCAACCACATCCAGCGTGCTCAGCCCTATGGAACCGGTTGCACCCAGAATGGTGATTTGTTGCGGCCCACTCACATGACACCCCAGTCAGCGGCCCAGAGCAGAACGGCAAATACCGGGATGGCCGCGGTCAGGCTGTCGATGCGGTCCAGTACTCCGCCATGGCCAGGCAGCAGATTACTGCTGTCCTTGACCCCGGACTGGCGCTTGAACATGCTTTCAGTCAGGTCGCCAATCACCGAAATGAATACGATCACCGCAGCACCAAAGAGCGCCGCGATGAACTGCGCAATCGTCCAGTCGCGGGAAAAGCCTACTGCTGCCGTGATGCCCAGACTGACCACCAGACCGCCATATACGCCTTCCCAGCTCTTGCCAGGACTCACCTTGGGCGCCAGCTTGCGCTTGCCAAAAGCCTTGCCGGAGAAATAGGCGCCGATGTCTGCGGCCCAGACCAGCACCATCACCGACAGAATCAGCCAGTTACCCAGCGGCCATTGCTTGATCAGGACCAGACCCTGCCACGCAGGCAGCAGAATCAGAAGGCCGATGACCAGCTTGCACGCTGCGCTTGCCCAGTGACTGCTGGAGTCCGGATAGGTAAGGACCAGAAAGGTCGCAACGCCCCACCAGATGACTGCAGCCACAAGCACCCAAGGCTCCAGCCCCGGCAGCAGATACATGAGGAAAAGCAGAACAGCGACCACAGCCGCATAGCCGATACGCATCGACTGCGCGGCAAAACCTGCGAGACGCGCCCATTCCCAGGCACCCAGAACGACGACCACCCCGATGAACAGGGCGAAGTACATGCCGGTCAGCAGGAAAAACCCGCACAAGGCGATCGGCAACAGAATGAGTGCCGTGATGATCCGTTGTTTCAGCATTAAGCCCGGGCTCCAGCTTCTACCTGTTCGCTGGTTTTACCGAAGCGACGTTGGCGAGAAGCGAAATCTGCCAGCGCAGCGCGCATGGCATCGTGTTTGAAGTCCGGCCAGAACAGGTCGGAGAAGTACAGCTCGGCGTAGGCCAGCTGCCAAAGCAGGAAGTTGCTGATGCGGTGCTCACCGCCGGTGCGGATGCACAGGTCCGGCAACGGCAGGTCGCCGGTTGCCAGGCAGGTCTGCAGCAGCTCGGGAGTAATATCCTCCGGCTGCAGGTGACCGGCCTGCACCTCACGCGCGAGCCGCTGGGCAGCCTGCGCGATGTCCCACTGCCCACCGTAGTTGGCAGCAATCTGCAGCACGAAGCGGCTGTTGCCTGAGGTGCGCACTTCCGCCTCGCGCATGGCAGCCTGAAGCTCAGGATGAAAGCGCGAGCGGTCGCCGATGATCCGCAGGCTGATCTCGTTCTCGTTGAGGCGCTTGGTTTCACGGCGCAGCGCCGTGAAAAACAGCTCCATCAACGCACCAACCTCTTCGGCCGGGCGCTGCCAGTTTTCACTGGAGAACGCGAACAGTGTCAGCACTTCGACCCGGGCTTCGGCGCAGACCTCGATAACGGCCCGCACAGCATCGACGCCCGCCTTGTGGCCTGCGACGCCTGGCAGCAAACGTTTCTTGGCCCAGCGATTATTACCATCCATGATAATCGCAACGTGGCGCGGCACCGAAGACGGCACGGCCGGTTTTATCTTTTCCATGAAAGCGTCCGAAACCTTAAACAGCCATCAGATCGGCTTCTTTCTGCTTGACAGCAACTTCGATGTCCGCCACGAACTTGTCAGTCAGCTTTTGTACGTCGTCAGCCGCACGACGCTCTTCGTCTTCGCTGATTTCCTTTTCCTTGACCAAGTCTTTCAACTGGCTCAGGGCGTCACGACGAATGTTGCGGACGGCCACACGGGCATCTTCTGCGGCATCGCGCGCCTGCTTGGTGAAGCCCTTGCGGGTTTCTTCGGTCAACGCCGGCATGGAGATCAGCAGCAGCTCACCCAGGTTGGTCGGGTTGAAACCCAGACCGGAGCTCTGGATAGCCTTGTCGACAGCGGCCAGCATGTTGCGCTCGAACGCCACGACCTGCAGGGTACGCGAGTCTTTGACGGTCACGTTGGCAACCTGGCTCAGCGGGGTATCGGCACCGTAGTAAGGAACCATGACACCACCGAGGATGCTCGGATGCGCCTTGCCGGTACGGATACGGGTGAACGCATGGGTCAGCGACTCCAGACTCTTCTGCATGCGGGTCTGAGCATCTTTCTTGATTTCGTTGATCATTATTGTGCTTCCTCGATCAGGGTCCCTTCAGCGCCACCATGGACGATATTCAGAAGGGCACCCGGCTTGTTCATGTTGAAGACGCGCAACGGCATCTTGTGATCGCGACACAGGCAGATTGCGGTCAGATCCATCACACCCAGCTTGCGATCCAGCACTTCATCGTACGTCAGATGATCGAACTTCTCGGCATTCGGGTCCTTGAACGGATCTGCGGTGTACACACCGTCCACCTTGGTGGCCTTGAGCACCACGTCGGCGTCAATCTCGATCGCGCGCAGACAGGCAGCAGAATCGGTCGTAAAGAACGGATTACCGGTACCGGCAGCAAAAATAACCACTTCCTTGGCGCTGAGATGGCGCATGGCCTTGCGACGATCGTAATGATCGGTCACACCCACCATGGAAATGGCCGACATCACGATGGCGGTGATATTAGCGCGCTCCAGCGCATCGCGCATTGCCAGGGCGTTCATCACAGTGGCCAGCATGCCCATGTGGTCGCCTGTCACCCGATCCATGCCCGCAGCACTCAGGGCCGCGCCACGGAACAGGTTGCCGCCACCGATCACCAGACCGACCTGAACGCCGATACCGACCAGCTGGCCGACTTCCAGCGCCATGCGGTCCAGCACCTTGGGATCAATGCCGAACTCTTCCGAGCCCATGAGGGCCTCACCGCTGAGCTTGAGTAGAATGCGTTTATAGCGAGCCTGATAACCACTGCCCTGCTGAGCCATTGCGAATCTCTCCTGCGGCGTTTTCTGAAAAAAATCTGTGCAGGCTATTTCAAGCCTGCGCTTACTTTAGCTTGACGCTTTGCGAGCGTCGGGAGAATGCAGCCTTGTGAGCACAATCTCCAAGGAAAATTTCCTTTTCTCTTTCGACAAAGAGGCCGCACGCGTGAGCGGGCAGCCTCTTTGGGGCGACAGTTGAAAAACCGTCTTACTGCTTGGCGGCAGCCAGCTGAGCAGCTACTTCGTCAGCGAAGTTATCAACTGGCTTCTCGATGCCGTCGCCTACTTTGAAGTAGGTGAAGGAAACGATTTCAGCGCCGGCTTTCTTGGCCAGATCACCGACCTTGACTTCCGGGTTCTTGACGAACGCCTGCTCGACAAGACTGGCTTCTGCCAGGAACTTGGTGATACGGCCGCCAACCATTTTCTCGACGATTTCAGCTGGCTTGCCTTTGATCTTGTCTTCGTTCAGTTGCAGGAAGACATTCTTCTCGCGCTCGATCGCTTCGGCAGAAACTTCCGAAGGGAACAGGAACTCGGGGTTGCTTGCCGCTACGTGCATGGCGATATCTTTGGCCAGCTCGACGTCGCCACCCTTCAGGGTAACCACAACACCGATCTTGTTGCCGTGCAGGTAAGTACCTACAACGTCACCTTCGATACGCTTCAGGCGGCGGATGTTGACGTTTTCGCCAACCTTGCCGACCAGTACCAGACGCGAAGCTTCCTGAGCTTCGATCAACGGAGCGACATCAGTCAGCTTGTCAGCAAAGGCTTTTTCGACGCTTTCAGCAACGAAAGCCTTGAAGTCGTCCTGCAGAGCCAGGAAGTCGGTCTGCGAGTTGACTTCGATGATGACAGCAGCCTTGCCGTCGTCCTTGATGGCGATAGCGCCTTCAGCAGCAACGTTACCTGCTTTCTTGGCGGCCTTGATGGCGCCGGAAGCACGCATATCGTCGATTGCTTTTTCGATGTCGCCGCCAGCCTTGGTCAAGGCCTTTTTGCAATCCATCATGCCTTCGCCGGTACGCTCGCGCAGTTCTTTGACCAACGCTGCAGTAATCTCTGCCATTTCAAAATCCTCTTGGATAGGTCTTCAACCATTCCACCCGGCAGGCCGGGCGTGCAATTCTTGAAAAATCAGGGTGGCAGCAACACATGACAGCGAGGTCATGGCTACAGACCGACAAATCATTTCCTAGGTGGCAAAAAGGGGGCTAAGCCCCCTTTTCGCGTACTGAGTAAACGCCAGGCGTTTGTACTCAGCCTTCTACAGCAGCTGCAGCTGGAGCTTCTTCGACGAAGACGTCGGTGCCGCCAGCAACATTGTTACGACCACGGATAACAGCATCAGCCATCGAACCCATGTACAGCTGGATAGCGCGGATTGCGTCATCGTTGCCCGGGATGATGTAGTCAACGCCTTCCGGGCTGCTGTTGGTATCGACAACGCCGATAACCGGGATGCCCAGCTTGTTGGCTTCGGTGATCGCGATGCGCTCGTGATCAACGTCGATGACGAACAGAGCGTCCGGCAGACCGCCCATGTCCTTGATACCACCCAGGCTGCGATCCAGTTTTTCCAGATCACGGGTACGCATCAGGGCTTCTTTCTTGGTCAGCTTGGCGAAAGTACCGTCTTCGGCCTGTACTTCCAGCTCGCGCAGACGCTTGATCGACTGACGGATGGTCTTGAAGTTGGTCAGCATGCCGCCCAACCAGCGATGGTCGACGTACGGCGAACCGCAACGTGCTGCTTCTTCAGCAACGATCTTGCCAGCGGAACGCTTGGTGCCGACGAACAGAATCTTGTTTTTGCCCGAGGCCAGGCGCTCAACGAAAGTCAGAGCTTCGTTGAACATAGGCAGGGTTTTTTCAAGGTTGATGATGTGAATCTTGTTACGCGCGCCGAAAATGTATTTACCCATTTTCGGATTCCAGTAACGGGTCTGGTGACCAAAGTGGCAGCCAGCCTTCAGCATATCGCGCATATTGACTTGGGACATAAATAGTTCCTTGATAAGTCGGGTTAGGCCTCCACGTATCCCAATGACCAACCAATGGCATCTGCCAAGGGCACCCAGGTCATCGTGTCGACACGTGTGTGGGTTTGTGCTTCAAGGACGGACCTTGGAAAGCGGCGCATTTTATATCATAAAAGGGAAGAGAACGGAACTCCCATCAAGTGCTTGTTTTGCGGTGACTTTGCTGCTTCATGGACAGCCTGTAGAAGGAAGCGATGATTACCCGGCACCGGCGGTCTGATAGAATTGCGCCTTTGCGCACCAACCGCGTGCCTGCCACGTCGAGAGATTCCGTATGACCATCACCCTCAAAACCCCGGAAGACATCGAAAAGATGCGCATCGCCGGTCGCCTGGCCGCCGATGTTCTGGAAATGATAGCGCCGCACGTCAAGCCCGGTGTGACCACAGAAGAGCTGGACCGCATCTGCCACGACTATATCGTCAACGAACAGAAGGCGATCCCGGCCCCGCTGAACTACAAGGGCTTTCCCAAGTCGATCTGCACCTCGATCAACCAGGTGGTCTGCCACGGCATCCCGAGCGACAAGAAGCTGAAGAACGGCGACTCGCTGAACATCGACGTCACCGTCATAAAGGACGGCTACCATGGCGACACCAGCAGGATGTTCCATGTCGGCACCGTTCCGGTATGGGCCGAGCGCCTGTCCAAGGTGACCCAGGAATGCCTGTACAAAGCCATCGAAATCGTCAGACCCGGCACTCGCCTGGGCGATATCGGTGCCGTCATCCAGAAACACGCTGAAAAGAATGGCTTCTCAGTCGTTCGTGAGTTCTGCGGTCATGGCATCGGCAAGGTGTTTCATGAAGAGCCTCAGGTCATGCACTTTGGCGAGGCCGGAACCGGTATCGAGCTGCAGGAAGGCATGACTTTCACCATCGAACCGATGATCAACCAGGGTCGCCCTGAAACCAAGATCCTCGGCGATGGCTGGACGGCGATTACCAAGGACCGCAAGCTCTCGGCGCAATGGGAGCACACATTGCTGGTGACCGCCGACGGTTACGAAATCTTCACCCTGCGCAGCGACGACACTATTGCCCAAAAGGCTCCCTGACCCGAGACTGCCCGGCTGAACGCCCGCTCGTCACTTGCACAGCCCGACACGAGGAATACTGCTCAATGCCGCAAGTAGATCCAGACTTGTTCGATCGTGGCCAGTTCCAGGCCGAACTGGCCTTGAAAGCCAGCCCCATCGCTGCCTTCAAGAAGGCCATACGCCGCGCGAGAGACGTCCTTGATGAGCGCTTCAGGTCGGGCCGCGACATTCGACGATTGATCGAGGACCGGGCATGGTTTGTCGATAACATCCTGCAAAAGGCCTGGGATCAGTTCGAGTGGAGCGAAGACGCCGACATCGCGCTGCTGGCAGTGGGTGGCTACGGCCGTGGCGAGCTGCACCCGTACTCGGACATCGATCTGCTGATCCTGCTGGACAGCGACGACCACGAAGTTTTTCGCGAACCCATCGAGCGGTTTCTGACGCTGCTGTGGGACATCGGCCTGGAGGTAGGACAAAGCGTACGTTCCGTCAACGAGTGCGCAGAGGAAGGCCGCGCCGACCTGACCGTGATCACCAACCTGATGGAAAGTCGCACCATCGCCGGCCCCGAGCATCTGCGCCAGCGCATGCTGGAAGTCACCAGCACCGAGCACATGTGGCCGAGCAAGGAGTTCTTCCTCGCCAAGCATGCGGAACAGAAAAAACGCCACCACAAGTACAACGACACCGAATACAACCTGGAACCCAACGTCAAGGGGTCTCCGGGCGGCCTGCGCGATATTCAGACCATCCTCTGGGTCGCGCGACGCCAGTACGGCACGCTGAACCTGCATGCACTGGCAGGCGAAGGCTTCCTGCTGGGCAGCGAAAACGCCCTGCTCGCCTCCTCTCAGGAATTTTTGTGGAAAGTGCGTTATGCGCTGCACATGCTGGCCGGACGCTCCGAGGATCGGCTTCTGTTCGATTATCAGGTACGCATCGCCGGGTTGCTGGGCTATGAAGACAATGATGCCAAGCTGGCCATAGAACGCTTCATGCAGAAGTACTACCGAGTGGTCATGAGCATCGCCGAACTCAGCGATCTGATCATCCAGCATTTCGAAGAGGTGATTCTTTCCGACGACAGCGGTACGGCACAGCCGATCAATTCACGCTTTCAACTGCACGACGGCTATATAGAAGCCACCCACCCCCACGTCTTCAAGCGCACGCCGTTTGCCATGATCGAAATCTTCGTGCTCATGGCCCAGCACCCAGAGATAAAGGGTGTGCGCGCCGACACCATTCGCCTGCTACGTGAACATCGGCACCTGATCAACGACGAGTTCCGCAACGATATTCGCAACACCAGCCTGTTCATCGAGCTGTTCAAGTGCGAAATCGGCATTCATCGCAACCTGCGGCGGATGAACCGCTACGGCATTCTCGGCCTGTACTTGCCTGAGTTCGGCCATATCGTTGGCCAGATGCAGCATGACCTGTTCCACATCTATACCGTCGATGCGCACACGCTGAACCTGATCAAGCACCTGCGCAAGCTGCAGTACACCGAAGTGTCCGAGAAATTCCCGCTGGCCAGCAAGATCATGGGCCGTCTGCCGAAGCCGGAGCTGATCTACCTGGCCGGGCTTTATCACGACATCGGCAAGGGTCGTGGCGGTGACCACTCGGAGCTCGGCGCAATCGATGCGCAAGCGTTCGGTACGCGCCATCATCTGCCTGCGTGGGACACCCGGCTCATCGTCTGGCTGGTGAGCAACCATCTGGTGATGTCGACCACCGCCCAGCGCAAGGATCTCTCCGACCCGCAGGTCATCCACGACTTTGCCCAGTTCGTTGGCGACGAAGTGCACCTGGATTACCTGTATGTGCTAACCGTCGCCGACATCAACGCGACCAATCCGACGCTCTGGAACTCATGGCGCGCCAGCCTGTTGCGCCAGCTGTACACCGAGACCAAGCGGGCCTTGCGCCGCGGCCTGGAAAACCCGGTCGACCGCGAAGAACAGATCCGTCGCACACAGACTGCAGCGCTGGATATTCTGGTACGCAACGGCACCGACCCTGATGACGTCGAGCAACTCTGGTCAGCGCTGGGCGACGATTACTTCCTGCGTCACACCGCCGGCGACGTGGCCTGGCACAGCGATGCGATTCTGCAGCAACCAGCCGACGGCGGCCCGCTGGTGCTGATCAAGGAGACCACGCAGCGTGAATTCGAGGGCGGTACGCAGATATTCATTTACGCCCCGGATCAGCATGATTTCTTCGCGGTTACGGTAGCGGCGATGGACCAACTGAACCTGAACATTCACGACGCGCGCATTATTACTTCCAGCAGCAAATTCACACTCGACACCTATATCGTCCTCGACCATGAGGGCGGCTCGATCGGCAACAATCCGGAGCGCATTCAGGACATCCGCGAAGGCCTGACCGAAGCCCTGCGCAACCCGGATGATTACCCGACAATCATCAAGCGCCGCGTGCCACGTCAGCTCAAGCACTTTGCCTTCGCACCGCAAGTCACCATCCACAATGACGCCCAGCGTCCAGTGACGGTGCTCGAGTTGCTGGCACCGGATCGTCCCGGCCTGCTGGCACGCATCGGCAAGATCTTCCTGGAGTTCGACCTGTCCCTGCAGAACGCCAAGATTGCAACGCTGGGCGAACGCGTGGAAGACGTGTTCTTCATCACCGACGCCAACAATCACCCGCTGTCCGATCCGCAATTGTGTCGCCAGTTGCAGGATGCAATCGTCAAGCAACTGAGCGTCAACTCAGAGCAAGGCAGCGATTTGCGGATCAGCATATGAATACCCGGTCATACGAATCGACTCAACGCAGCTCATTGAGGAACACGCTCCATGAATAACGCCATGCAACTGCTTCAGCCTTACCCTTTCGAGAAGCTGCGCGCCTTGCTGGCCGGCGTAACGCCCAATCCGGAAAAGCGTCCGGTAGCGCTGTCGATTGGCGAACCGAAGCACCGCTCCCCCGATTTCGTCGCCAAGGCGCTGGCAGACAACCTCGATCAGATGGCGGTCTACCCGACCACGCTGGGTATTCCGGCACTGCGCGAAGCCATCGCTGGCTGGTGCAGCCGTCGATTCGGCGTGCCACAGGGCTGGATCGATCCGGCGCGCAATGTATTACCGGTCAACGGCACCCGCGAAGCGCTATTCGCCTTCACCCAGACCGTGGTCAATCGCAGTGATGACGGCCTGGTGATCAGCCCGAATCCGTTTTACCAGATCTATGAAGGCGCTGCGTTTCTGGCAGGAGCTCAGCCGCACTACCTGCCATGCCTGAGCGAGAAAGGTTTCAATCCCGACTTCGATGCCGTCAGCGCGGACATCTGGAAGCGTTGCCAGATCCTCTTTCTGTGCTCGCCGGGCAACCCGACCGGGGCACTGATTCCGCTTGAAACCCTGAAAAAGCTCATCGCCCTGGCCGACGAACATGACTTTGTCATTGCTGCCGACGAGTGCTACAGCGAACTGTACTTCGACGAGCAGACCCCGCCGCCGGGCCTGCTCAGCGCCTGCGTCGAACTGGGTCGCGAGGACTTCAAACGCTGCGTGGTCTTCCACAGCCTGTCCAAGCGCTCCAATCTGCCGGGCCTGCGCTCAGGCTTCGTGGCAGGTGACGCCGAGATCCTCAAGGCCTTCCTGCTGTATCGCACCTATCACGGCTGCGCCATGCCGGTTCAAACTCAACTGGCCAGTATCGCCGCCTGGAATGATGAAGAGCACGTACGCGCCAACCGTGATCTGTATCGGGAGAAGTTCGCTGCGGTGCTCGACATCCTGACCCCGGTGCTCGACGTTCAGCGCCCGGACGGCGGCTTTTACCTGTGGCCGAACGTCGGTACCGATGACGCTGCATTTTGCCGCGATCTGTTTGTCGATCAGCACGTCACCGCAGTACCGGGTTCGTACCTTTCCCGCGAAGTGGACGGCGTCAACCCTGGCGCAGGCCGGGTACGTCTGGCGCTCGTGGCACCGCTGGCGGAATGCATCGAAGCGGCCGAACGTATCCGCGCATTCCTGAGCAAGTAAAAGCGAAAACCAGAAACCGCCCCGCCGCATGCAATGTGCGGCGGGGTAAGTAATTAGTTACCACCTCCCGCCCACGGCGTGAACATACCCTCAACCTTCATTTTTCATGCTTCCGGACACGAAGCGAACCACCATGAAGGCCAATCCCATGCCCACACCCGCTACTACCCAAGGCGTAAAACTGCCCGCATCCTGCTGCATGCGCAGCGCTGGAAATCACCAGGCTTCGTATGAAGCAGCGATTCGCGAGAACCCTGCCAACGCGGCAATCACCCCTGCTCACCAAGCGGAAACGGGCGACGACACCGGCCAGCCAAGGCACCTGGCGCGCCTGATGGTTTCGTTCAGCAAGTACTGGGCTCGCGGAAGAACCCTGAAAGTTCTGTTTCTGAATAATCCTCCTGCCGTCCTCACCGCCCCCATCGTAGAAGCGGCACGCAAATGGCTGCCTCACATAAACCTGAAATTCGAGTTCGTGGCGGACGGCGCGAGCGATATCCGAATCGACTTCAATGAACATCTGAACTGGAGCGCCATTGGCACCGACACCCTGCTGGCCGAGCCGCATGAATCGACCATGGAGTTCAACGTCAAAGAGTTGTACACGGCGGACCAGAAGCCCATGCCGGACCTGACGCGCATCGTGCTGCATGAATTCGGGCACGCGCTGGGAGCGGTTCACGAGCATCAGCATCCACAGGCAAACATCCCCTGGAACGAACCGCTGGTGCGCTCACTGCTTTCGCAAACCGGGTTGAGTGACGAAGAGATCAATACCAATTTTTTCGACCGGTACGAGGCCGCCGACTTCCACCACTCGGCTTACGACCGGGATTCGGTCATGCATTTCGATATCCCCAACGACCTGACCCTCGGCGACTTCGAGATTATCAATGTGGGCAAGACGCTCAGCAGCAATGACATCGCCGTGATGAGCGCCATCTATGCAGACCGTGGCAACTCAAAATTTGAAAAACCCTGACAGGGCAGCCTGCGAACACCTGCTGATCATGCTCCAGTCAACAGCGCGCCATTCGTTTCTAACGGGTGGCGTGTCCGCCGGAAAAGTTTGCTGACTACTCCCGGGTTCGCAATTTTTCAGCCACCCAGCCGACTGCCCAACTTACCGGGTCATGAGACTGCATGGGCAGCAGCGGCTTTCCTTCCCGGGCAGCCAATCGCCCCTGAGCCTCGGCTTCACCGTGAATCCAGATGGTACTTTGCTTGAAACCCTCGGCACGTTGACGCTCCCTGTAATAACGTTGCCGGACAAGCGCTTCCTGACGCTTCTTTTCTTGCTCAGACATAACGCACCCAAACTTCAAATGAAGGGTAATAATTGCCCGCAGCGGCCAGCCACTCAAGCGTGGGCGGGTGAAGTTTTCTTAATGATGGTTAGCCTTATTATCTAGTTTCCGTTCAGTCACCGTACTGGCGCTGTCACAACACTGAACGGACTGACGTGGCATAATAGCCGGCTAAATTGCGAGGAGAGGACGTGGGGAGTATCGAGCAATATCAGCCACCCCACCTTAAACAATGACTTACACTCTGTTTGGCATCAAAGCCTGCGACACGATGAAAAAGGCTCGTACCTGGCTCGACGAGCATTCGGCGAGCTACGAATTTCACGACTACAAGACACAGGGTATCGACCGTGAGCACCTCGAGCAGTGGTGCAATGAACACGGATGGCAGGTTGTGCTGAACCGCGCAGGCACGACCTTTCGCAAGCTCGAAGACGGACAAAAGGCCGATCTCGACCAGGCGAAAGCCATAGAACTGATGCTCGCGCAGCCGTCCATGATCAAGCGTCCAGTGCTTGATCTGGGCGATAAAACCCTGATCGGCTTCAAGCCTGACCTGTATGCAGCGGCTTTACAGTAAGCCAGAGCGCTACTGAAAGCCCCTTGATAAAGCCACGAGGTATTTACATGTCCACCACCCTGTTCAGCCTGGCCTTCGGCGTCGGCACCCAAAATCGTCAAGGCGCATGGCTTGAAGTGTTTTATGCTCAGCCGCTGATCAATCCTTCTGCGGAACTGGTCGCGGCTATCGCACCGGTTCTGGGTTACACCGGCGGCAACCAGGCAATCACTTTCAATGTAGACCTGGCCTACAAGCTGGCCGAAGCGGCCAAATCCGTAGACACGACTCAAGCCGCACTGCTGACTCGTCTGGCCGAAAGCCAGAAGCCGCTGGTCGCCACCCTGCTGGCTGAAGACGCCACACTGACGTCGACTCCCGAGGCGTACCTCAAACTGCATCTGCTGTCGCATCGTCTGGTCAAGCCGCACGGTCTGAACCTGGCAGGCATCTTCCCTCTGCTGCCAAATGTGGCCTGGACCAGCCAGGGCGCGGTCGATCTGGTCGAACTGGCCGAGCGTCAGCTCGAAGCACGCCTCAAGGGCGAGCTGCTGGAAGTATTCTCGGTCGACAAATTCCCGAAAATGACCGATTACGTTGTGCCGAGCGGCGTTCGTATCGCTGACAGCGCTCGCGTGCGTCTGGGCGCCTACATCGGCGAAGGCACGACCGTCATGCACGAAGGTTTCGTCAACTTCAATGGCGGCACCGAAGGTCCGGGCATGATCGAAGGCCGCGTTTCCGCTGGCGTATTCGTCGGCAAGGGCTCGGATCTGGGCGGCGGCTGCTCGACCATGGGTACGCTGTCCGGTGGTGGCAATATCATCATCAAGGTCGGCGAAGGCTGCCTGATCGGTGCCAACGCCGGCATCGGCATCCCGCTGGGTGATCGCAACACCGTGGAGTCAGGCCTGTACGTGACCGCGGGTACCAAGGTCGCGCTGCTCGACGAAAACAATGAGCTGGTCAAGATCGTCAAAGCGCGCGAGCTGGCGGGTCAGACCGACCTGTTGTTCCGTCGCAACTCGCAGACCGGCGCAGTGGAATGCAAAACCCACAAGTCGGCCATCGAGCTGAACGAAGCACTGCACGCTCACAACTGATGCTGTGTGCGGGTTCAAGGCTGATGGCTTTGAACCCGCCTCCACACGCTGGACGAACAATGCCCCTCTTCTCTCCCTGGCGCGGCGACTTCCCCGCCCTCGCCGCTCTGCAACGGCAAGGCCAGACCTATCTGGACAACGCCGCCACGACGCAAAAGCCTCAGGCGCTGATCGACGCCCTGACTCATTACTATGCCAACGGTGCCGCCAACGTGCATCGTGCCCAGCATCTGCCCGGCGCGCACGCCACTCAAGCGTTCGAGGCCAGCCGTGGCAAGGCCGCCCACTGGCTGAATGCCGGCGAGAACGGCCAGATCATCTTCACCCACGGCGCAACGTCTGCGCTGAACCTGCTGGCCTACGGGCTGGAACATGAATTCACTGCGGGCGACGAAATCGCCATCAGCGCGCTGGAACACCACGCCAATCTGCTGCCATGGCAGCAACTGGCTCAGCGTCGCGGCCTGAAACTGGTGGTTCTGCCGCTGGACAGAGACGGCGTGATCGACTGCGACGCGGCAGCCAGCCTGATCGGGCCGCGCACGCGCCTGCTTGCAGTCACCCAGCTGTCCAACGTACTCGGCACCTGGCAACCCCTTGCCCGCCTTATCGCACTGGCCAAAACCCAAGGCGCACTCACCGTCGTAGACGGCTCGCAAGGCGTGGTGCACGGACGCCACGATGTGCAGGCGCTGGGCTGCGATTTTTATGTGTTTTCCAGCCACAAGCTGTATGGGCCGGAAGGACTCGGTGTGCTTTACGGACGCAACGAGGCGTTACCCAGCCTCGCGCATTGGCAGTTCGGCGGCGAGATGGTGCTGACCTCCGATTATCAGCACGCGAAATTTCGCCCGGCGCCACTGGGTTTCGAGGCGGGCACCCCGCCCATCGCCAGCGTGATCGGTCTGGGCGCTACGCTGGCCTATCTGGACAGCCTCGACCATCAGGCGGTCGCAGAACATGAAGCCAGACTGCACCGTCGCCTGCTCGAAGGGCTGCAACAGCGGGACGGCATCCAGGTTCTGGGCTCGCCGGACCTGGCACTGGTCAGCTTCGTCGTCGAAGGCATTCACAATGCCGATCTGGCCCACCTGCTGACCGAGCAGGGCATTGCCGTGCGGGCGGGTCATCACTGCGCAATGCCGCTGTTCAAGACCCTTGGCCTGCCCGGCGCGATTCGGGCGTCACTGGCGCTGTACAACGATTCGGACGATCTGCTGCAGTTCTTCAGCGCGCTGGATCAGGCGCTGGAGCTGCTTCGATGAGCCTGCCCGCATTGGCACAAACTGCTCTAGACAGTTTCTCCCGGCCGCAAGGCTGGGAACAGCGCGCACGCCTGCTGATGCAATGGGGCGATCAACTTGCACCACTGAGTGACGAAGAAAGGACCGACGACAACCTGGTACACGGCTGTGAAAGCAAGGTCTGGCTGATCGGCGAAGTCAGCGACAACGCCTGGCTGTTCCGGGCTGGCAGCGACGCTCGACTGATTCGTGGTCTGGTGGCGCTGTTGCTGGCGCGAGTCAACGGCCTGTCGGAACGAGAGCTGGCAGCCGTGGATTTACCTGACTGGTTCAATCAACTGGGCCTCGCCCGCCAACTCTCACCCTCGCGCAGCAACGGCCTGAATGCTGTGCTGCAGAAGATGCGTCAGCTGACTCAAGCCTGATCGGGCGTGGCCAGCGCTGGCTTGATCCGCTCCGAAGGCCGACGCGTGCCTGCCACCAGCTTGTCCACTGCACGGGTAGCGGCCACCATGCCAAAGGTCGCGGTCACCATCATCACTGCGCCGAAACCACCGGCGCAATCGAGCTTTACGCCCTCGCCGACGAATTTCTTTTCCAGACAAATGCTCCCATCCGGTTTGGGGTAGCGCAGTTGCTCACTGGAAAACACACACGGGACGCTGTAGTGACGGTTCGGCGTGCGTGAAAAACCATAGTCCCGACGCAGGGTCGAGCGCACCTTGGAGGCCAGCGGGTCATTGAAGGTGCGGTTGAGGTCGGCGATCTGAATCAGGGTCGGATCGATCTGCCCACCCGCCCCACCGGTGGTGACCATCTGAATCTTGCGCCGCTTGCACCATGAAATCAGCGCAGCCTTGGCGTTGACGCTGTCGATGCAATCGATCACGAAGTCCATGTCCGGGGTAATGCACTCGGCCATGGTGTCGCGGGTCACGAAATCAGCCACGGCGTGCACGATGCAATCGGGGTTGATCGCGCGGATACGCTCGGCCATCACCTCGACCTTCGGCCGACCGACCGTGCTGTCCAGTGCATGCAATTGGCGGTTGCTGTTACTGACACAGACATCGTCCATGTCGAACAGCGAGATCTCGCCCACGCCACTGCGCGCCATGGCTTCCGCCGCCCAGGAGCCCACGCCGCCGATACCCACCACCGCCACATGAGCCGCGCGCAGGCGTGCCAGCCCCTCGATGCCATATAGACGGGCGATGCCAGCGAAACGTGGATCTTCTGCACTCATGATCAATACCTCAAAAACCGGCGCGCATTATAGGGGTTTGTCGACGGCAAGACACCTGACTTGACGCGATCCCTGCCGACCGCTCGACAGCGACCCTTTTAGAGACCCCGAAGAAAAGACGCCAGGTATCGAAAGCCCAGGGGTCCGACCAAGGTTCACAAACGCGAATGCAACACGCCCCTCTCCATCCATTGCCTGACATATCAGCAGGGCACGATAAACGACGGCCTCAAGTCGTCGTTTTGCTTTAAGATATCCGCCTTTTCGCGCCCAAAGTCTTGCTACCGGAGTTCTGTACATGACGGCCCCAGCCGACCTCTCGCCCACCCTCCAACTCGCCTGCGATCTGATCCGCCGTCCGTCAGTGACGCCGGTCGATGCCGATTGCCAGACCGTGATGATGCAGCGCCTGGGCGATGCCGGCTTCAAGCTCGAGCCAATGCGTATCGAAGACGTCGACAACTTTTGGGCGACACACGGCACTACCGACGGCCCGGTACTGTGTTTCGCCGGTCACACCGACGTGGTTCCGACAGGTCCCCTGCAGAATTGGCAGAACGATCCGTTCGATGCGTTGATCGACGAGCACGGCATGCTCTGCGGACGCGGCGCGGCAGACATGAAAGGCAGTCTGGCAGCCATGCTGGTGGCCGCCGAACGCTTTGTCGCCGATCACCCTGATCATAAAGGCTCGGTGGCGTTCCTGATCACCAGCGACGAAGAAGGACCGGCGCATCACGGCACCAAAGCCGTGGTCGAGCGCCTCGCCGCGCGTAAGGAACGCCTGGACTGGTGCATCGTCGGCGAGCCGTCGAGCACCACGCTGGTCGGCGATGTGGTCAAGAACGGTCGGCGCGGTTCGCTTGGTGCGACGCTGACGGTGCGCGGCAAGCAGGGCCATGTGGCTTACCCGCATCTGGCGAAGAACCCGATTCACCTGGCCGCGCCGGCTCTGGCCGAACTGGCCGCCGAGCACTGGGACCATGGCAACGATTTCTTCCCGCCGACCAGCTTCCAGATCTCCAATCTGAACGCTGGCACTGGAGCCACCAATGTCATCCCCGGCGATCTGGTGGCAGTCTTCAACTTCCGTTTCTCCACCGAATCGACCGTCGAAGGCCTGCAGCAGCGCGTCGCCGATATCCTCGACAGGCATGAACTGGACTGGCATGTAGACTGGGCATTGTCGGGCCTACCGTTCCTGACCGAGCCGGGCGCGTTGCTGGACGCCGTGTCTTCCAGCATCAAAAGCGTCACGGGCCGTGACACCCAAGCCTCGACCAGCGGCGGAACCTCCGATGGTCGCTTCATCGCTACCCTCGGCACTCAAGTGGTCGAACTGGGGCCGGTCAACGCGACGATCCATCAGGTCAACGAACGTATTCTGGCCAGCGACCTCGATGTGCTGACCGAGATCTACTACCGGACCCTGGTCAAGTTGCTCGCCTGATGCTGACCTGCCCGATCTGCTCAGCCCCGCTCAGCACTGCCGACAACGGCGTGGTGTGCCCGGCCAATCACCGTTTCGACCGAGCCCGTCAGGGTTATCTGAACCTGTTGCCGGTGCAGCACAAGAACAGCCGCGACCCTGGCGACAATCAGGCCATGGTCGAGGCGCGACGCGACTTTCTCAATGCCGGGCATTACGCTCCGGTAGCCCGCCGTCTGGCTGAACTGGCCGCCGAGCGATCCCCCGCGCACTGGCTGGACATCGGCTGCGGCGAAGGTTATTACACCGCGCAGATTGCCGAAGCCCTGCCCCATGCCGATGGCTACGCGCTGGACATCTCACGTGAAGCGGTCAAGCGTGCCTGCCGTCGTGACCCGAGGCTGACCTGGATGGTCGCCAGCATGGCCCGTGTGCCACTTCCGGATGCCAGTTGCCAGTTTCTGGCCAGCGTGTTCAGCCCGCTGGACTGGCAGGAAGCCAAGCGTCTGCTGACCCCCGGCGGCGGGCTGATGCGGGTCGGCCCGACCAGCGAGCACCTGATGGAGCTGCGTCAGCGGCTCTATGATGAAGTACGCGATTACGCCGACGACAAGCACCTGTCGCTGGTGCCGCAAGGTATGCAGTTGCAACACAGCGAAACCCTGCGCTACACGCTGAAGCTGATCGACGGCCAGTCCCGCGCCGATCTGCTGGCCATGACACCTCACGGCTGGCGCGCCAGCGCCGAACGCCGTACGGCCGTCATCGAGCAACCAGGACCTTTCAAGGTCACCGTTTCCATGCGCTACGATTATTTCGTGCTGCAATAAGCATTCAACAGAGGCCCCCATGCGCCAACCCGATATCGAGATTTACCTGAAAGACGAAGACGTCGATCACAAGGCAATCGCCCAGTGGCTCGGCGACGCGCTGGGCTCCTGCAGCGAATGGAAGCAGAAAGGCCAGACCTGGAAATGCACAGCGGGCACTGTAGCCGTGACCTGGCTGCCCAGAGCGGTCGGCAAGTGGAACAGCCTGCATCTGGACAGCGATCAGACCCCGTGGGAAGACGACATCGCCTGTGCCCGCGCCGCATTCAAAGCCTTGAACGTCGAAGTACGTTGCGCTCCGGGCACCTGGGTTGAAGAAGAAAGCGACGAGACGGCCGACCGCTGGATACGCGTGAGCGCCGACGGCGAGGAAGAGATTACCTGGCGAACCTCGTAGGATTTTTCGCTGCGACGTTCCTGATGCATGCCGTCGTCAGGTGAGCCCGGCTCGGCAAGCGGTCATTCGGACTTGATCCGCTCAGCCGACACACCGGCGCTTTTGCCGATCGCTTCGGGATACGTCACACTGGCGCCCATCCAGGGCAGCCGCCCGCCCCTCACTCAGCAGAATCCGTATGACCCGCTCTC
Source organism: Pseudomonas congelans (assembly GCF_900103225.1). Classification (GTDB taxonomy): domain Bacteria; phylum Pseudomonadota; class Gammaproteobacteria; order Pseudomonadales; family Pseudomonadaceae; genus Aquipseudomonas; species Aquipseudomonas congelans. Next base: position 414,754 of record NZ_FNJH01000002.1, read on the forward strand.
CATTCCGTCGTCTTGTGTTCGGCACCCTGCGCCGGTTGTTGTATCTCTGGGTTCGCTCGGAAACCATCAATCAATCGTCCTTTACGCTGAATCTGGACCGCAGTCGCCCGGTGTTCTATGCACTGCAATCGCCATCAATCAGCGATCTGGCAGTGATCGACACAGAATGCCGCAAGGCCGGTCTGCCTCGTCCGGTGCTGTCAGTGGCGGTCGGCAACCTGATCGAACCCGCCGCATTCTTTTACCTGACACCCGCCCCCGACTGGCTCGGTCGCCAGGACAAGCGTGGTGCGCCACCGACGCTGGAGCGTGTGGTCGCCGCCGTCAGCCAGAACCCCAACGAAGACGCTCAGATCATCCCGGTCAGCGTGTTCTGGGGCCAGTCACCTGACCGCGAGTCCAGTGCCTGGAAGCTGCTGTTTGCCGACAGCTGGGCGGTGACCGGTCGGTTGCGCCGACTGGTCAGCATCCTGATTCTGGGCCGCAAGACCCGCGTGCAGTTTTCCGCGCCCATCCACATGCGCGAACTGGTAGGTGAAAACAAAGGTTACGAGCTGACGCTGCGCATGACCCAGCGTCTGCTGCGCGTGCACTTTCGCAACCTGAAAAGCGCCGTGATCGGCCCGGACGTGTCGCACCGGCGCACGGTGGTCAAAGGTCTGCTGGACGAGCCGCTGGTCAAGCAGGCGATCATCGAAGAGGCTGAGCGTGAACACATCACCCAGGAAAAGGCCCGGGAACGGGCGCTGAGCTACGGCAACGAGATCGCCTCGGACTACACCTATTCGGTGATCCGCTTCATGGAAGTGGTCCTCAGCTGGTTCTGGAACAAGATCTACGACGGCATCAAGGTCAGCCACATCGAAGGCGTTCAGGAAGTCGCGCCGGGACACGAAGTCATTTATGTGCCTTGCCACCGCAGCCATATCGATTACCTGCTGCTGTCTTACCTGCTGTTTCGCAACGGCCTGACGCCGCCGCACATCGCCGCCGGCATCAACCTGAATATGCCTGTGGTCGGCAGCCTGCTGCGACGTGGCGGGGCATTTTTCATGCGCCGCACATTCAAGGGTAACCCGCTGTATACGGCGGTGTTTACCGAGTACCTGCACACGCTGTTCATCAAGGGCTTTCCGGTCGAATACTTTGTCGAAGGCGGTCGCTCGCGCACCGGGCGCATGCTGCAACCGAAAACCGGCATGCTCGCCATCACCCTGCGCAGCTTCCTGCGCAACTCACGGATGCCCATTGTCTTCGTCCCGGTGTACATCGGCTACGAGCGTGTTCTGGAAGGCCGCACGTATCTGGGCGAGCTGCGCGGGGCAACCAAGAAGAAAGAGTCGATCTTCGATATCTTCAAAGTCATCGGCGCGCTGAAGCAACGCTTCGGCCAGGTCTCAGTGAACTTCGGTGCGCCCATCAAGCTGGCCGAGTTTCTCGATGGCGAACAACCGGACTGGCGCGAACAGCAACTGGCCCCGCAATTTCGCCCCGAATGGCTGAGCGAGACCACCCACCGCCTGGGTGAGCGTGTCGCCCAGCATCTGAACGAAGCCGCTGCCGTCAACCCGATGAACCTGGTTGCCGTGGCATTGCTGTCGACGCAAAGACTAGCGCTCGACGATCAGGCCATGGAGCGGGTTCTCGACCTGTACCTGACCCTGCTACGCGCCGTTCCGTACTCCCCGCACACGACACTGCCGGAAGGTGACGGCCGCTCGCTGATCGAGCATGTCAAAGGCATGGACCTGCTCGCCGAGCAAAAAGATGCGCTGGGCAAAATTCTGTACCTGAACGAACAGAATGCGGTGTTGATGACGTACTACCGCAACAACGTCCTGCACATCTTCGCCCTGCCCTCACTGCTGGCGAGCTTTTTCCAGAGCTCGTCGCGCATGACCCGCGAACAGATCCTGCGCTACACACGTGCGCTGTACCCGTTCCTGCAATCGGAACTGTTCATTCGCTGGCCGCTGAACGAGCTGGATGAAGTGGTCGATCAATGGCTGGCGGCGTTCGTGGAGCAAGGTCTGCTGCGCTTAAAAAAGGACGCCTACGTGCGCCCGGAGCCCAGCTCCCGCGAGTTCGTATTGCTGACGCTGTTGTCGCGCGCCATCGCGCAGACCCTGCAGCGTTTCTACATGGCCATCGCCTTGTTGCTCAACAGCGGGCAGAACACGCTGAGCCCAGAGCAGCTTGAGGACCTGTGCACGGTCATGGCCCAGCGCCTGTCGATTCTGCATGGCCTCAATGCGCCGGAGTTCTTCGACAAGAGCCTGTTCCGGCACTTCATCCAGACCCTGCTGGACCTGGAAGTCCTGCGCAAGGACAGTGCCGGCAAGCTGAGCTATCACCCGATGCTGGGCGAGCTGGCAGAAGGGGCAGCCAAGCGGGTATTGCCTGCCGAAATCCGCCTTTCGATTCGGCAAGTGGCCTTGCACAGCAATGAAGAGGAGCAGGATGTGGGAAGCGATCAAGAGAAAACGTAGGGCTTTTCCGTAACCTGACAGGGATTTTTAGACAGCTGTTCTCTGCTCTCTGGCCTCTGCCAGGGTCCGGTATGTGCCGATGACCGGGATTTATCAAATACGGGGGCAAGTGCCTGTCGCGACTTCCTGATACGCTTGATCACGCACCGCACCACTATCGACCCGGGTTCAGGTCAGAACCCACTTCAACAAGGACGCTCTCATGCCTCGTTTTTCCTTCACCCTGGCCGGCCTGTGCGCTGGCCTTCTGTTGTCGACCAACGTCTTCGCGCTGTCGCTGAGCGACCTCTCGCAGTCGGACGCGACCGGTGGGCTCAAGGATGCCCTGACTCAGGGCGCGCAGGTCGCCGTCAAACAGCTCGGCGTTCCCGGCGGTTTCAGCAAAAATGAAGAGGTGCGCATCGAGCTGCCGGGCAAACTCGGCCAGATCGCGAAAAAAATGAAAATGCTGGGCATGGGTACTCAGGTCGATCAGCTGGAAACCAGCATGAACCAGGCCGCAGAAGCCGCCGTCCCTCAAGCTCAGGCACTGCTTGTCGATGCAGTGAAAAAGATGAGCGTCACCGACGCCAAGGCCATTCTCGGTGGCGGCAAGGACTCGGCGACCCAGTACCTGAGCAGCACCAGCCGCGAGCAGATCCGCGCTAGGTTCCTGCCTATCGTCAAGAAGTCCACTGATCAGGTGGGTCTGGCCCAGAAGTACAATGCCTTTGCCGGCAAAGCCGCAGCGCTTGGCGCACTGGACAGCAAAAACGCCAACCTTGAAAGCTACGTGACCGAACAAGCGCTGAACGGGCTGTTCGAAATGATCGCCAAACAGGAAGAAACCATCCGCGCCAACCCTGCCGCCGCCGCTACGGGGCTGGCGAAGAAGGTGTTTGGCGCGCTTTGAGTGCAGGGTTTGCGCCTGTATTCACAGGCGCATCTGCGTTTGACTCTGCCCCGGGCGGTCGACGATAGGCGCTATACACCGCTCTCGTCTGTGGCTGCCTTGGGCTTCAAGGCCTTCTTCGGATAGATGTCGTAGCGGCTGGATTTGCCGTCCAGTGCATAACCCGGCTTGAGGCCGTCAATGCAGGGTGCCTTGCGCGGGCGTTTGACCACCACGCGATGGGTGGCAAGCGCCAGTGCTGCTTCCAGCAACGCAGGCGCGTCCATGTCATCGCCGACCAGTGGCCGGAACAGACGCATTTCCTTTTTTACCAGTGCGGTCTTTTCCCGGTGCGGAAACATCGGGTCAAGGTAGATGACCTGAGGCGGCTCCCCTGCCCAGGCGCGGATGATGTCGATCGAGTTGCCGGTCAACAGCTGCATCCGGGCGATGATAGAACCGACATCACGATCACCGCGCCCGCGGGCCAGACCGTCTTCCAGCAATGCAGCGATGATCGGCTGACGCTCGATCAGGCTCATGTCGCAGCCCAGACTTGCCAGCACGAACGCATCCTTGCCAAGACCTGCCGTTGCATCCAGCACGCTGGGGCGAATACCTGGCTGAATACCGACCGCCTTGGCAATCATCTGCCCGGTCCCGCCACCGAACAGCCGCCGATGAGCCACCGCACCCTCGACAAAATCGACACGTACTGCGCCCGGTGCATCATCACCCAACTGTTGCAATTGCAGCCCGTCGTCAGTCAATTGCAGTGCAAAATCAGCTTGCGCGTCGCTCAACGGCAGCCCCAGGCGCTGCGCCCACTGCGCCGCCAGCTCCTGTCCGCCAGCGGCCAGGGCTTCGACCCGGATACGACTGCCTGCTTGCTGCTCAATCATTGCGTTTACACACTCAAAAATTGTTAATGATCGGCAAAGTCTGCCGATAACCAAGTATCCGGCATTTTGCCAGACCCAAGGCCAGTACTGATCGCTATGTCAGAGATTGTTCAATCATCCATCGGCTATTTGTCGCACTCAGGCGACTTTAGCGTAAGCAACAGCCGCACACTCGGTGGTGTGACGCAGCTGTGGTCGGATGCATTTGCCCGGGCGATGGCGGATCAGGTCAGTGACAGCGCTCCAGTAGCCGTGCGCCCGACGGCTGTCGAGGTGGATGTAGAAACAGGCGAACCGGTTGCTGGCGCAAAAACCCTGAGCAAGATCGTCGAGCAACGTGCCTGCCCGGTCACCGACACCGAGGTCAAGCCTCCGGAGCCGCTGTTCCTGCCGATTGCCGAGTTTGACCTGGATCTGCTGCCTCCACCTGCAGAACCGTTCAGCATGGCTGAAATGATCGAACAGCAACGCAACCTGGAATTCGAGAGCCACTGGGTGCGCCCTACCGTTCTGAACCCTTATGACGATAGCGTCAAACCAGGCCCTGGCCCGCAACCACGCCCACTTCATCTGCCGATTGCCGAATTCGAATGGGAACTGGCCGACAAGCCTGCCCTGCCCCTGGATGAGCAGACCATCGCCGCTCAACAACGCCAATTCGACTACGAGAACAGCTGGGCACGCCCGCTGATCCTGCAGAACCTGCGGATGGCGGCATAAGCCCCGAGCGCTCCTGCCTGCAGCTTACAGACTCTCTACCTGCACACCGACCAGCGCCCCATGTCGACGTGAAAGTGATCGCGATGTGCCGCGTTGTACTCAGGCCCCAGCACCGTGCTGAAGTTTTTGCACGCGCCGTCACGTAACAGCCTCAGAAAACGCCCCTTGTCGCCTTTGTCGTCCCAATCCTTGAGAACACCGATGCGCTGACCGTCTGCCAGGCGAAAACCTGCCATATCCAGCGCATTGGCCGTCGCGTGCTGGCTGAGCCGAGCGTTGGCGCGGTTGTAGATGTTGCGGCAGGCAAAGCTGCCCAAGTGATCGATCCGCGCTACCCGCTGGCCGAAAACTGCCTGAGCAGCAGGTTGCAACGTGTGAATATCAAATAGCGCATAGGCGACCGCCAACGGACAGCTGGCCAGAAAGCTGCTGCTCAGCGCCACGTCGCCACCCTGGATGCGCAGGGTATTTTCCAGAGGGCAACGGGCAGAAGGGCCACTGTCGGCCTGGCGACTGAAACGCAACCCTGACGAACTCAGCACCTGATCGCACAGCGCAGCATCGTTCTGCAGTCGCGACAGTTTGTAGGACGTCAAAAAGTTGGGTTCGGCCCTTACATTCAGCGGCGCCCAGGGATTCCAGCGCTCGGGTACATCGACCCAGCCGCGCCAGACTGTGAACGCAGCCATTGCGCAGAGCAGCAGAACTACCAGCAGCACACGCATGCTCATTCCTCGCGCCGGGCAACAGGCGCGAATCCGGCGAAGCATCTGTAAACAGGGGCAAAACAGCGCAGTTGCGAATCCATAAGCGGGCTCTCCACAAGGTCGGACTCTATCAGCCCACACCTGGAAGACCTCAGAGCAAGCCTAACTGTTCCACCTTGGGCCCGCGATCCAGTTCGAACAATGCCGGCAAGCCAGGCAATCGCGTCATCAGTTGCTGATGAAAACGCTTGGCCTGCTCGGCCGCCCTGATGTTGTCCGGCGTGTGCAGAAAGACATAAGGCGTGCGCCCCTCTTCAATCCACACAGCGACCTTTTCCACCCATTGCACCAGAAACTGATCGTTAGCCTCCAGGTCCGGACCGCCGATGAAACGAACCTGGGGAAACAGCGTCAGCGCAGCCGGACGAGGCGGCACTTTGGGCTTTTTCGATTGAGCGTGCAGGACTGCTGGATCACTCGAGACGCAGCTGAACAATGCCCGGGAATCGAGACAGATGCGCTCGACGCCTCGGTCCAGCAACAGGCGATTGAGCATGCGCTCTTCGTCACCTTTCATGAAAAACGCCATATTGCGCACCTCTACGGCGAGCGGCACGTTGAGTTCGTCAAGAAAGCCGGCCAGCTCGGCCAGACGCTGCGCTGTGAAGCTGGCCGGCAACTGCAGCCAGAACGGAGCGATCCGTCCGCCCAGCGGCGCGAGCAGGCGGATGAATTCCTCAGCGGCGCCTACCTGCTCACGAAGGTCGCCGTTGTGGCTGATGTCTTTATGGAATTTGGCGGTGAAGCGGAAATCGTCCGGCATTATTTCTGCCCAGCGCTGCACAGTGGTGGCGGCGGGACGGGCATAGAACGTGGTGTTGCCTTCAACAGCATTGAATACCTGAGAGTAGAGACTCAGGAAATCATTGGGGCGGGCATCTTCGGGGTACAGCGAATCGCGCCAGGCGTTTTCACTCCATGACGGACAACCGACGTAGTAGGGCAGGCGAGACACAATCAGACGTGCAGATCGAGCCCCGATACTTCAAGGTCCCAATCGACAAAACTGGCAGTGGCCATATAACTGGCCAGCGCGTGGGCGACACGAGAGCTCATGGAGCGCGGGAAAATGATGTCTTGCGGACGAGCAGGTACGTTGGCAGTGCTGCCAATCGGTGAATCACCCGTTTCACGGCGAGCGCGCGCTGGGGGCGGCGGCAACTCGGCATCAACTACGACTTCCTCAAAAGAACCTTCGACTGTCGAAGGCGTTTTCTGCGGCTTTCGCTTGATGGGGTATGAGCGTGATGAGGTTCCGTCTATGCGCATCGATTATGTACTCGGCGTCGATAGTGGCAATTTAGCGTTACTGCCTTGTAGTTCGCAAATTGCTTAACGATAACTAGACCACATATCTTGCAACTTGTTATCGCCAAATGAGATTAAAGACCATTCAGACGATAAACGGTAGATGGCAAATTGATATTTTTTCAGCACTGGCTGACAGATTGGCAAGTATTGAAAGGCATTTTCATGAAACGCAGCGGGCACTGTGCAATCCCGGCCCCCTTCAGTCAACGCGCCTTCGGCGTTGCCACCTTGTCACGCAGGTAAACCGGCTGAGCGTCATCTGCGGGCAGCGCTTCGCCGCGGTGCCAGGCAAAGGTCGCCAGCGTCAACAGATCCTGCGCGTGGGGCAGCAGGCCTGCATCATGGCCTGCCGGGCTGACCGGAATACGCTCTGCATAGCCCCAGCCTGTGCCGGCACCAAACCATTCACCGCTGGCGTGCGCAGGCAGCGCGGCCAATTCGGGAGCCATTACAGCTTCGTCGCCCAATAAACGCATCTCTCCGGCGCTCTCGTGATAGCAGCCCCAGTACACCTCGTCCATGCGTGCATCGATGGCCGATGCCACCTGCGACACGCCATGCTCGCGGTAGGCGCGCTGCGCCAGCACGGCAAGATTCGAGACGGGCAACACCGGACGCTCCAGGGCAAATGCCAGGCCTTGCACGACGCCGATGGCAATGCGCACGCCGGTGAATGCACCGGGACCGCGTCCGAAAGCGATGGCGTCCAGCGCGGACATGGCAATGCCCGCCTCGGCCATCAGGCTTTTGATCATGGGCAGCAGCCGCTGGGCGTGCAGGCGCGGGATCACCTCGTAGTGGCTCAGCACTTTGCCGTCATGCAGCAAAGCGACCGAGCAGGCTTCAGTGGCGGTGTCCAGGGCCAGCAAGGTGGTCATCGGTGTTTCCGTCGTGGTCAATGTGAAAAGTGCAGCAGTATAAATGACAAATGGCCCGCAAGCGGGCCATTTATTGTTCAGCCTGCAAGCCTCAGCTCAAGGCTTTCAGTACTTTTGCAGTGATGTCCTCAACCGAGCCGACGCCCGGAATATGGCTGCATTTTGGCTTGCCGTTCTTCGCTTGCAGCTGGCTGTAGAACTCGACCAGCGGCTTGGTCTGGGCGTGGTACACCGCCAGGCGATGACGCACGGTCTCTTCGACGTCGTCCTTGCGCTGCAGCAGCGGCTCGCCAGTCACATCATCGATACCTTCGATCTTCGGCGGATTGAAGATGGTGTGATAGATGCGCCCGGAACCTTCGTGAACCCGGCGGCCGGACATGCGCTTGACGATTTCTTCGTCATCGACGGCGATTTCCAGCACATGGTCGATTTCCAGACCGGCTTTCAGCAGGGCTTCGGCCTGTGGAATGGTGCGCGGGAAGCCATCGAACAGCACGCCGTTCGCGCAGTCCGGCTCGGCCAGACGGTCCTTGATCAGGCCGATGATCAGGTCATCGGAAACCAGACCGCCCGAGTCCATGACGCTCTTGGCCTTCAGGCCCAGCTCGGTTTCAGCCTTGACTGCAGCGCGCAGCATGTCGCCTGTCGAAACCTGCGGGATGCCGAACTTTTCAGTGATGAATTTTGCCTGAGTACCTTTACCGGCCCCGGGAGCTCCCAGCAGAATCACGCGCATCGTCATGCTCCTCAAATTTTTTATAGTGAAATCATCGGATTCGCCTCGGGGGCCAATCTAAAAAATGAATCAGGCCAATAGGCCGAAAGGCTGATCAAGATACACAGCAGACAGAGGCCGCACAAGCCGCCGAAAGTCGCACTAACCGCAGGCGTACCGCCTCGCCAGCCTTGATTTCAGACTGATATGACCTGCATCAACGTTTGCGGCAGGCCAGCCGGCAAATCCGGCGCTGGCCATCATCGGACCGAAAAGGCCCGACGATGACATTGGCCCGATCCGTCAGCCCGTGTTGCGCAGACCGGCAGCAATCCCCGCTACAGACACCAGCAGCGCCAGTTCCAGAGGACTGTCCAGACTGGCTTCACGATTACGCGAGCGCGACAGCAGCTCTGCCTGAAGCAAATGCAACGGGTCAAGGTAGGTGTTGCGCAGGCTTATGAATTCCAGCGTTTCAGGGCTGTGAGCCAGCAGTTGCGTCTGCCCGGTCAGGCCCAGAACCACATTGCACGCCTGCGACAATAGGTCGCGCAAATGTGCGCCCAAATGTTGCAGCTCAGCACTGACCAGACGTTCGTCGTAGAGTCGGGCGATGTCCGCATCGGCTTTGGCAAGGACCATTTCCAGCATGTCGATGCGGGTTCTGAAGAACGGCCACTGCTCACGCATCTGCGCCAGCACCTCGCCTTCGCCGCGCTCCAGCGCCTTGCTCAGTGCCGCCTCCCAGCCCAGCCAGGCGGGCAGCATCAGACGCGTCTGCGTCCAGGCGAAGATCCACGGAATGGCACGAAGACTCTCTACACCGCCCTCGCGGCGCTTGGCCGGACGACTGCCGAGTGGCAAACGCCCCAGTTCCTGCTCGGGCGTCGCCTGCCGGAAATACTCGACGAATTCCGGGTTCTCGCGCACCACCGCGCGGTAGGCACTGACCCCGTCGCCGGCCATTTGGTCCATCATCGTCCGCCACGCCGGTTGTGGGGGCGGCGGTGGCAACAGGGTCGCTTCCAGCACGGCAGCCAGATAAAGATTGAGGTTCTGCTCGGCGATGTCCGGCAGACCGAATTTGAAACGAATCATTTCCCCTTGCTCGGTGGTCCGGAAGCGCCCGGCCACAGAACCCGGTGGCTGCGACAGAATCGCCGCATGCGCCGGACCGCCGCCACGACCGACTGTACCGCCGCGGCCGTGGAACAGCAGCAATTCGACCTGCTGCTCGCGACAGATTTCCACCAGCCGTTCCTGGGCACGATACTGCGCCCAGGCCGCCGCCGTCGTGCCGGCATCCTTGGCCGAATCGGAATAGCCGATCATCACCTCTTGCGGGCCATGCAGACGCGAGCGATAGCCCGGCAGCCCCAGCAGCGTCTCGATCACCGGCCCGGCGTTATCCAGGTCGGCCAGGGTCTCGAACAACGGCACCACTCGCATGGGCCGCTGCAGTCCGGACTCCTTGAGCAGCAGTTGCACGGCCAGCACGTCCGAGGCCGAGCCAGCCATCGAGATCACATAAGACCCCAGTGACGCCGCCGGAGCGGCCGCCACCTCGCGACAGGTTGCCAGCACCTCTGCGGTGTCGGCTGCCGGTTGGAAGTAGCTCGGCAGCAGCGGTCTGCGGTTATTCAGTTCGCGCAACAGAAAGTCGATGCGGGTCTGCTCATCCCACTCTTCGTAGCGACCCAGCCCCAGATAATCAGTGATTTCGGTCATCGCTGCGCAGTGACGACTGGAATCCTGGCGAACATCCAGACGCACCAGAAACAGACCGAAGGTGACCGCACGACGCAGGCAATCCAGAAGCGGCCCGTCGGCGATCACACCCATGCCGCATTCGTGCAGCGACTGGAAGCACAGCATCAGCGGGTCGAGCAGTTCACGGTTGTCTTGCAGCACTGCTTCCGGCGCAGGCAGGGTTTCGCTCAGTGAGGCATTGGCCCAATTGCGCGTCGCACGCAAGCGCTCGCGCAGGCGTTTGAGTTCCGCCCTATAAGGCTCGGCGCTGTCACCCACGCTGGCACGTAGAGCGTCGCTGGCCTGCTGCATCGACAGCTCTGCGGCGAGGTTGTCCACGTCACGCAAATACAGGTCAGCCGCCATCCAGCGTGCCAGCAACAGTACTTCGCGAGTGACCGCAGCCGTGACATTCGGGTTGCCGTCGCGGTCGCCGCCCATCCAGGAGGCAAAGCGGATCGGCGCGGCTTCCAGGGGCAGATGCAGGCCGGTGGCCGCATGCAGCGCATGGTCTGCCTTGCGCAGATAGTTGGGAATGGCGTGCCAGAGCGAGTGTTCAATAACCGCGAAACCCCATTTGGCCTCATCGACCGGGGTGGGCCGGATGCGCCGGATCTCTTCGGTATGCCAGGCCTCGGCAATCAGCCGCTGCAGGCGCGAAGTAATCTGTGTGCGCTCGATACTGTTGAGATCGCGATGATCAAGTGCGGCCAGTTGCGCAGCGATGGCGTCGTATTTCTGAATCAGCGTGCGACGTGCTACCTCGGTCGGGTGCGCCGTCAGCACCAGCTCGATCTCCAACTTGCTCAACTGGCGTGCCAGAGCGTCAGGTGAATGGCCTTCGGCTTTAAGACGATCAAGCAGCTCGGGCAGCACTCGCGACTCGAACGGCAGCGGCTGTTTATCGTCGCGGCGGTGCATGAGCTGATACTGCTCGGCAATATTGGCCAGGTTGAGAAACTGGTTGAACGCACGTGCAACCGGCAGGAGTTCATCATCACCCAGACCGTCGACGCTGGAACTGAGTTGCTCGGCCCCTTCTGCGGAACCACGTCTGCCCGCTTTGGCGCCTTTGCGAATACGCTCGATCTTGTCGAGAAATTCAGCGCCTCGCTGCTCACGAATCGTATTCCCCAACAGCTCACCCAACAGGTGAACGTCTTCGCGCAGACGCGCATCGATATCGGCCATCGTTCCTCTCCCGTTTTTTATCTGGGCTCAGTTGCGTACCCGCTCGGCAGCACGGGCGTACGTGAATTCAAATCCGCTATGCCAACAGTGCACCAAAAGCCTGCAATTGGACAAATGCTTCAGCAAAAACCTGAGCGTCATCAGGGTTATTGATCCAGGTTCGACGCCTCTTCATATGACGATCAACATACTGGCACTCATCCGGATGTCTCTGAAGATTCCTGACCGGTCAGTAGATATTTATCTGAACTATTCAAAAACCGCGCAGGTCGGAACGATTAACCATTACAGGAAAGCCCGAAAGGCAGTAGGCGGCTGTACGACCTGATGCCCGGACTTGATGCAACGACTGTCATGGATAACCACGTTGGAGTCAGACATTGGAGTTGATCAACATGAACACCCTAACTGCCAAAACCAAATTCAAAGGCCTGCGCGGTCTCAAGCTGGCTGCGCTGGCACTCGGTAGCACCTTTATCCTGGCCGGCTGTGCCGGTAACCCGCCATCCGAGCAGTACGCGGTTTCGCAATCGGCCGTCAACAGCGCAGTGAGCGCTGGCGGTACCGAGTTCGCAGCGGTGGAAATGAAGTCGGCGCAGGACAAGCTCAAGGCAGCTGACCTGGCTATGCAGGACCACAAATACGATGAAGCACGCCGACTGGCTGAACAGGCCGAGTGGGACGCTCGTGTAGCAGAACGCAAATCTCAGGCCGCCAAAGCTGCCAAGGCTGTGCAGGACGCTCGTCAAGGCGTCAACGAACTCCGTGAAGAAGGTCTGCGTCAGGTGCAGTGATTGCCCTGAACACCCTTCTGTTTTCATGAATTCGTAACCGATTAAAGGACGACCCTATTATGCGCAAACAATTGATGATCCCTGCTCTGCTGGCCATGAGCGTTGCCCTGGCAGCCTGTGCAACCAAGCCAAACCCTAACCTGGAACAGGCTCGCAGCAACTTCACCGCGCTGCAGACCAACCCGGAAGCCACCAAAGTCGCGGCCCTTGAAACCAAGGACGCCAGCGAATGGCTGGCCAAGGCAGAACAGGCCTTCCGCAACGATGACGACGTACAGAAAGTCGACCAACTGTCGTATCTGACCAGCCAGCGTGTCGAGCTGGCCAAGCAGACAATCGCTCTGCGCACCTCTGAAGCAGCCCTGCAAAACGCTTCTGCCGACCGTGCCAAGGCTCGTCTGGAAGCGCGTGACGCGCAGATCGCTGCACTGAAAAACAGCCTGAACGCCAAGCAGACCGAACGCGGTACGCTGGTGACTTTCGGTGACGTGCTGTTCGACTACAACAAGGCCGAACTGAAGCCAACCGCCCAGGGCGACATTGGCAAGCTGGCTGGCTTCCTGCAGGAAAACCCTGACCGTAAAGTGATTGTCGAAGGCTATACCGACAGCACCGGTTCGGCTTCCTACAACCAGTCGCTGTCCGAGCGCCGCGCCGACTCTGTACGCATGGCACTGGTACGCATGGGTGTAGACCCAGCGCGCATTGTGACCATGGGCTATGGCAAGGAATATCCGGTTGCTGACAACTCCAGCAACTCGGGCCGCGCCATGAACCGTCGTGTGGAAGTCACCATCTCCAACGACAACCAGCCTGTTGCACCACGCTCTTCGATGAAATAAGCGACTGAGCTGCTGCACCGAAGCCCCGCCTGCGCATACAGGCGGGGCTTTTTAATGGGCGATGGTTTTTCAAGGCTGTCTTTATTGCCGGGGCGTTTGCTGGCCCAGGCAACGCACTGCCTGCCTGCGGTCATCGATCAATACGCCCGACAGACCTTTTCGCGACGTATCGAACAACACCAGTACACCGTCAACGCATTGCGCAACCTCGGCGGCTGGCGTGGCAGCGACCTTGTAATCCTCGCCGGGCACGGTTTTGAGCAGGGTGAACTCACCGAGCAGCAGTGCATCCTCAGGCTTTGCGAAGTGCAGGTAGCCGTAGAACCACAGACAGCCCACCGTACCGATGACTGCACCAACAGCGCTGAGGATCATGCCATTGAGGTTACGGTCGCGGCTCATAGCGCTGGCGGTGCTGCAGGGGTCGGGTAGTTGGGCACTTCCGCGAGGCGGCGCAGGCCGTTGAAATGCGTCGGGTCATCCAGATAGCGCAGCATCACCTGACGCCAGAGAGGGTCTGCGAACGTCTGTACGTGTTCGCCTCGGGTCAATTGCAATACACGCGGTGGCGGCGCAGCCTTGTACAGCTCGATGCCGTTGACCAGCGGCACCAGCGTGTCGTCCATGCTGTGAAAGATCAGCATCGGTGTGCCGGCCAGTCGTGGCAGGCCGTTGACGGCGCTGTCGGCCTCCGGGATCAGCCAGGACAGGGGCGTTTTCAATGGCCAGGTCAGCCACGATTTGCTCAGCGAGTTTCGTGCGACGCCGCGGTAGCTGGCCGGCACGCTGTCCAGCACCAGCGCCTTGATCCGCGAGCGCTCTTGCGGGTGTTCTGACAGGTAATGCACCGCCAGCGACCCACCAATGCTTTGCCCCAGGACCACAAGGGGTTTGCCTTGCACTTGCGGGGCAGTGTTCAACCAGTCGAAAGCGGCCTGAACATCCTCATAGACCGCCGGCAAGCTTGGCTCGCCCTGCGACTTGCCATAGCCTCGGTAATCCAGCATCAGTACCTGATAGCCCTGCTCTGGCAACCACCAGACGCCACCAAGATGCCAGGACAGGTTGCCACCGTTGCCGTGCAGATGCAGCACCGTGCCCTTCACCGGCACGCCTTCCTTGGCGGGCAGCCACCAGCCATGCAGGCGCGTACCGTCGGCAGCGGTGAGGTTCACGTCCTGATACTGCAGGCGAGCCTTGTCGGGTGTGAACGGAACACCTGGCTCGGGGTAGAACAACATCGAACTGCAACCGGTGAGCGCGAGGATCAGGGCGAAAATGCCGAGCAGTTTCAAATGAGTTTTCCTTTTTGTTTTCATCGCAAAATCAATGCCGAGCCGACGCGGAGCAATGGCACGATAGTTACAAGATTATCGTTCCTCACGCTCCAGCGTGGGAATGCCGTTCTGGACGCTCTGCGTCCGATCCTGACTGTGCAGCGCGGCGCAGATTTGTGACGCGGAGCGTCACCCACTGCGTGCCAACGCGGCGCATTGGCACGATAGTAAGTTCGACTGGCGTACGGCGACGATCGATGCCTACAAAATATTCGAGTAATCCGCTTCGATACGGTCCAGGCTCAGGTGGTTGAGGAAGTTGGAAAAGCACATCCAGGCTGACAGGGCGTTCATGTCACGGAACTGCTCGGGCAGGTATTTGGGTGCAACCACCAGCCCTTCGTCCACCAGTTGGCGCAGGGTACGCATGTCTTCCAGCGTGGTCTTGCCACAGAACAGCAGCGGCACCTGTTCGAGCTTGCCCTTGCGCACGGCCAGCTGAATGTAGTTGTAGACCATGATGAAGCCCTTCAGGTAGGACAAGTCCTTGGTGAAGGGCAGGCCGTTGGGCACCGAGCCGCGGAAGACGCGACTGGCATTGCCGTAGCTTTCGGACATGCCAAAGCCTTGCTCACGGTAAAACTCGAACACCTGCAGAAAATCGGCGCCCTGCTCTGCCATGTGAATGGCGCGGGTGCGATTGGTCAGTTTGCGCAGGCGGCTGGGATAGGATGCAAAGGCGATGACTTCCATGAGAATCGCAAGACCTTCCTGCGTCACCGTCGACGACGGCGGGCCCTTGGACAAGAAGGTACAGATCGGCTGGTTTTGCCCGTTCAGCGTGGTGCCCACGTGCACCAGCCCCTCGTGAACTTCCAGCGCACGCACATCGCGCTCGTTGAACATCGCGTCGGTGCGGATCTTGATGTAGTCGGCACCGGCAGCCGCATCGGCGACGATCCCGTCGGATTCGAAAACCCGGATGGTCTCCTCGGCTTCACCGAATACGCGGTTCAAACGCGATTGCAGCAGCGAAACGGCGTCCTTGGCGGTGAGCGTTTTCGGCTCGTCCTTCAGGTCGCCGCGCCCGGCAATGTTGTTCAGGTAATCGGAAAGCATCAAGCCAAGATCGGCCAGCGTCGGATCACCCGCATGAAAGGCGTCGGATGCCGCGCCGTACAGTTCCTGAGAAATCAACCCGAAGTCGGACGTGCCGCGTGCCTCAAGCATACGCACCACCATGCGGTACTCACGGCACATGCGGCGCATGATCTGCCCGACCGGGTTGAACTGACCCAGTTGACGCGTGACATCGCGCTCGATGTTCTGAAACTCCTGCTTCAAGGCGGAAGAGTCGAAACCCAGCGGACGGTTTTCGTAGTAGGCGCGGTCCACGTTGGGAAGCGCCTTGCCTTTGGCGGCCAGAAAATCCTTGCGGACGGTCTCATCCCATTTAACTGCATCCAGAATGCGAATCGGCGTCTGTGCAACGACGATCCGATCCGATAAAGCACGAATAGTCTGTTGATACTCGTCCACCGGTACTCCTTGGCTGGCTGTCACGCTACTGCTTGGCGGCGCGGAACAACACGCCACCTCTGGAAAATATCGAAACTGGCAGGATCGTCAAGCCGTCTGAACAGCCGATCCGATGCACTCGCGCAGCAGTATAGTCACCCCCGAACCGGCTGCGGGGTCCCCAGGACCAGACGCATTTGCCGGGTCAGGATACAGAGCATTTCTTCATCCGCCTGACGCTGCGGCCCGTGAAGCAGGCCCTGATACTCGATGCGACGGATAAGTCCCGTCAACACCTGAGCATCCTGATAGGGCTGCAGGGAACCTATCACCTGGAAGAACTGACAACTGCCTTGCAGCAGAATTTCCTGATGGGCCATAACCAATGGCGTCAGGCGCGGGTTGATCAGAGCCTCGTGATAGAACGCCTGCTCGGCGATCAGGTAGTCACGCCGGGTCAGCAATTGGTGGCGGATATGCTCCATCACCATACGCGCAATGTCGTCGGCCAGACGAAACCGGTCGGTCGGACTCCCGGAACTGCGGCTCATCATCTCGCGCAGAATGCCTTCGGTGTTCTGCCACAGCCGCGCCAGATAGTCAGCGCTGCGCTGTACATACTGAGCGAAGGCATCGGTCAGCAGGTCATTGATGTCCTTGAAGTAATAGGTGGTTGCCGACAGCGGCACACTGGCTTCGGCGGCCACTGCGCGATGGCGCACGGCACGTACACCGTCACGCACCACGATACGCATGGCGGCATCGAGAATGACCTGCCTGCGCTGCTCACTGCCCTCGCGCGCAGCCTTGCGCCCCTGATACTTGACACTTTTGGCCACCGCGCTGGCTACTCCGGCGGCCCCTTCTCTGGCAATCGTCACGACGGCTTCCTTATAAGTCGCTCTGAAATGAGTCGATCTGAAAAACACCTAAAAAAAAGCCGCCCATTGAAGGCGGCTGTTTTTCCACTGATTACGCTTGTGGGCGCATGTGCGGGAAGAGAATCACGTCGCGGATCGACGGCGAGTCGGTGAGCAACATCACCAACCGGTCGATACCGATCCCCTCGCCCGCCGTAGGCGGCATGCCGTACTCCAGCGCACGGACGAAGTCGGCGTCGTAGTGCATGGCTTCGTCGTCACCGGCATCCTTGTCGGCCACCTGAGCCTGGAAGCGTTCGGCCTGATCTTCGGCGTCGTTGAGCTCGGAGTAGGCATTGGCGATTTCGCGACCGCCGATGAACAGCTCGAAACGGTCGGTGACGTTCGGGTTTTCATCATTGCGACGCGCCAGCGGCGACACTTCGAACGGGTACTGAGTGATGAAGTGCGGCTGCTCCAGCTTGTGCTCGACCAGCTCTTCGAAAATCATCACCTGCAGTTTGCCCAGGCCCTCGAAGCCCAACACCTTGGCTCCGGCCTTTTTCGCAATGGCGCGCGCCTTGTCGATGTCCTGCAGGTCGGCAGCGGTCAGCTCAGGGTTGTACTTGAGGATCGAGTCGAACACCGACAGGCGCACGAAGGGTTCGCCGAAGTGGAAGACCTTGTCGCCATAAGGCACGTCAGTGGTGCCCAGCACCAGTTGCGCCAGTTCGCGGAACAGTTCCTCGGTGAGGTCCATGTTGTCTTCGTAATCGGCGTAGGCCTGGTAGAACTCGAGCATGGTGAACTCGGGGTTGTGCCGGGTCGAAACACCTTCGTTACGGAAGTTGCGGTTGATCTCGAAGACCTTCTCGAAACCACCGACCACCAGACGCTTGAGGTACAGCTCAGGGGCGATACGCAGGAACATTTCCAGGTCCAGCGCGTTGTGGTGGGTTTCGAACGGCTTGGCCGCCGCACCGCCGGGAATGGTCTGCAGCATCGGCGTTTCGACTTCGAGGAAGTCGCGCTTCATCAGGAAGCTGCGGATGTGAGCGATGACCTGCGAGCGTACGCGGAAGGTTTCGCGCACTTCCTCGTTGACGATCAGGTCGACGTAACGCTGGCGATAGCGCTGTTCGGTGTCGGTCAGGCCGTGGTGCTTGTCGGGCAGCGGACGCAACGATTTGGTAAGCAGGCGAACGCTGGTCATCTCGACGTACAGGTCGCCCTTGCCGGAACGGGCCAGAGTACCTTCGGCGGCGATGATGTCGCCCAGGTCCCAGGTTTTCACCTCGGCCAGGGTTTCTTCAGGCAGTGTCTTGCGGTTGACATAGACCTGGATGCGCCCGGTCATGTCCTGGATCACCATGAACGAGCCACGGTTGAGCATGATGCGACCGGCAACCTTGACCGGAATCGCTGCCTCTGCCAGTTCTTCCTTGGTCTTGTCGACGTACTGTTTCTGCAGGTCGTTGCAGTAGCTGTCGCGGCGGAAGTCGTTGGGGAAGGCCTGACCCTTGGCACGGCCTGCTGCAAGCTTTTCCTTGCGCAAGGCGATCAGGGTGTTTTCTTCCTGTTGCAGGGCTTGCGGGTCGAGTTGTTGGTCGCTCATGTCTTTAAATATTCCATCACAGGTTCGCCCTCGCCTTGCGACGAGGGGCTTGAGGTGTCGGCTGACGGTTTACAGCCCTTGCTTGAGGCTCGCGATCAGGTATTCGTCGATATCGCCATCAAGCACCTTGTCGCAGTCACTGCGTTCGATGTTGGTCCGCAGGTCCTTGATACGCGAAGCGTCCAGTACGTAGGAGCGAATCTGGTGACCCCAGCCGATATCGGACTTGGTGTCTTCGAGCGCCTGGGACGCCGCGTTGCGCTTCTGCACTTCCTGCTCATACAAACGGGCCCGCAGCATTTTCATGGCGGTGTCCTTGTTCGCATGCTGGGAACGCTCGTTCTGGCAGCTGACCACGGTATTGGTCGGAACGTGGGTGATACGCACCGCCGAGTCAGTGGTGTTTACGTGCTGACCACCGGCCCCGGAGGAGCGATAGGTGTCGATGCGCAGGTCCGCCGGATTGATGTCGATTTCGATGTTGTCATCGATTTCCGGCGAAACGAACACGGCCGAGAACGAGGTATGGCGACGGTTGCCGGAGTCGAACGGGCTCTTGCGCACCAGACGGTGCACGCCGATCTCGGTACGCAGCCAGCCAAAGGCGTACTCGCCCTTGATGTGCACGGTAGCACCCTTGATACCGGCGACTTCACCGGCGGACAGCTCCATGATGGTGGCGTCGAAACCGCGCTTGTCAGCCCAGCGCAGGTACATGCGCAGCAGGATATTGGCCCAGTCCTGCGCTTCGGTACCGCCAGAGCCGGCCTGGATGTCCAGATAGGCGTTGTTGGGGTCCATGTCGCCGCTGAACATGCGGCGGAATTCGAGCTTTTCCAGCGATTCGCGCAGGCGCTCGACTTCGGCGGCGACGTCATCGACGGCAGCCTGGTCTTCTTCTTCGGCAGACATCAGCAACAGGTCTTTGGCATCGGCCAGACCCGAGGACATTTCGTCCAGGGTTTCTACGATCTGCGCCAGCAGGGAGCGCTCGCGCCCCAGTTCCTGGGCATAGGCAGGGTTGTTCCAGACGTTCGGATCTTCGAGCTCGCGGTTGACTTCGGTCAGACGATCATGTTTGTGATCGTAGTCAAAGATACCCCCGAATGGTTTCGGAGCGCTCGGACAAATCCTTGATGCTGTTTAGGATCGGGTTGATTTCCATGATAGGCAGCACTCGCAGGCGAAATTTTCAAAGCCGACGAGTATACCCCAGGCCGGACCACGAAAGCAGCCCGTCGGGCAGGCGTTGTGAGGCCTATTTTACGTGTCGCTGCCGGCGTCAGCCCGCAGAGACCTGATTGCGTCCGTTGTTCTTGGCCTGATAAAGCCCTTTGTCGGCATCCAGAATAAGCTGACGGCTTTGCATCCCGACCTGTGGCGTCATGGTCGCCACACCGATACTCACCGTCAGGCTGGAACCGGGCACTGGCGCAATGTGCGGGATGTTCATGCCCGCCACGCTTTGGCGCAGCTTCTCTGCCAGCAGACGTGCGCCGCCGGGCGAGGTATTGGGCAGGACCATGGCGAATTCTTCACCACCGTAGCGTGCTGGCAAATCAGATGGGCGACTGCAACTGTTGCGGATGGCCTTGGCGACCTGGCGCAGGGCCTCGTCGCCCTCCAGGTGGCCGAAGTTATCGTTGTAGGGTTTGAAGTAGTCGACATCGATCATCAGCATCGACAACTGGGATTGCTCGCGAGTTGCCCGGCGCCACTCCAGCTCCAGATACTCATCGAAATGACGACGGTTCGACAGCCCCGTGAGGCCATCGGAATTCATCAGGCGCTGCAGCACCAGATTGGTGTCGAGCAGCTGTTGCTGGCTGACGCGCAGGGCGCGATAGGCCTCGTCGCGCTGCAACAGGGTCATGTACGAGCGCGAGTGATAGAGAATACGCGCAACCAGCTCGATGTTGTCCGGCAGCTTGACCAGATAGTCGTTGGCACCGGCCGTAAACGCCGCGCTCTTGATCAGCGGGTCTTCCTTGGTGGACAGCACGATGATCGGGATATCGCGGGTCAACGGGTTGCTGCGGTACTCACGAACCAGCGTCAACCCGTCGAGGCCCGGCATCACCAGGTCCTGGAGAATCACCGTCGGCTTGATCTGCACGGCCTGGGCAATCGCCTGATGCGGGTCGGCGCAAAAATGAAAGTCGATCGACTCATGGCCGGCCAGACCGCGCCGCACAGCTTCACCAATCATGGCCTGATCATCCACCAGGAGCACCATTGCGCTGTTTTCATCCGGTGTCTTGATCTCATCCGTTTGCAGGTCATTCATGATCTTTCTCCTGATCGCCGACTGCCGCTGAGTCCAGCAGAACAGTCATTGAGTAAATACCTCGATCAAGCGAGGTGCTATGGCGGGCAACGGACAGATTTCCACGGCAGCATCAATCGCTGCGGCAGCCTTGGGCATGCCATACACAGCAGAACTGGCCTGATCCTGAGCGATGGTCAGAAACCCCCGCTCGCGCATGGCCTTGAGCCCCTGTGCACCGTCGCGCCCCATCCCTGTCAACAGAACGCCGACCGCTTCGCCATTCCAATAACGGGTAACGCTCTCGAAAAACACATCAATCGAGGGCCTGTAAACTTCATTCACCGGCTCCGCCGTGTAGGCCAGCGTGCCGTCCTTGAGCAAACGGATATGATGATTGGTGCCCGCCAGCAACACCACCCCCGGCTGTGGCGTTTCGCCCTCCCTTGCCAGACGTACCGGCAGACCGGAGGCCGAGCTCAACCAGTCGGCCATACCGGCAGCGAAGACCTGATCGACGTGCTGCACAAGGACAATCGCCGCCGGGAAGCTCACCGGAAGCCCCTTGAGCAGAATCTCCAGCGCCGCAGGCCCGCCTGCCGAAGAGCCGATCGCCACGAGCCGGTCGCGTTTCGAGGGCGGGGAAGCCGGTGCCGCCGCAACTCGGGCAAGGCCGACACGCTGACCGATCAGCCAGTCGATATTGAGGATCTTGCGCAGCAGTGGCGCCGCCGCCTCCTTGGGATTGGGACCACCGATGGCCGGCGTGTCCACCACATCCAGCGCGCCGTGCCCCATCGCTTCGAACACGCGGCGCATGTTCTGCTCGCGGTCGACGGTTACGATGACGATGGCGCAGGGTGTTTCGGCCATGATCCGGCGCGTGGCTTCCACGCCATCCATCACCGGCATGATCAGGTCCATCAGGATCAGATCCGGGGTCTGCTCGACACAACGCTGCACGGCGTCGGCACCATTGGAGGCCACCCAGATGATCTGGTGCGCGGGCTCGAAGGCCAGCGCGCGACGCAGGGCTTCGATGGCCATTGGCATATCGTTGACAATGGCAATCTTCATCCTTGCGCGTCTCCTATCAATTCGACAACAGCATCGAGCAAGGCATCATCGTGGAAACTGGCTTTGGCCAGGTAATAATCGGCGCCGGCGTCCAGGCCGCGACGCCGGTCTTCTTCGCGGTCCTTGTAGGACACGACCATGACCGGCAAGGACTGCAAGCGGGTATCGCGGCGCAACAGGGTCACCAGCTCGATACCGTCCATACGCGGCATGTCGATGTCGGTAATCAGCAAGTCGAAGTCCTCGGCGCGCAGCGCGTTCCAGCCGTCCATTCCGTCTACGGCCACCGACACGTCGTAACCTCGACTGAGCAGAAGCTTGCGCTCCAGCTCGCGCACGGTCAAAGAATCATCGACCACCAGCACGCGCTTGCGTGAAGCCAGATCTACCTGACGATTGCGTCGATCAATGCGCTCCAGACGGCCGGTATTCAGGAGTTTTTCCACCGAGCGCAGCATGTCTTCGACATCGATGATCAACACCACCGAGCCGTCGTCCAGCAAGGCCCCTGCCGAAACGTCCTGAACCTTGCCCAGGCGCGGATCGAGCGGCATCACCACCAGCGTGCGCTCACCGATGAAGCGTTCGACGGCCACGCCATAAACAGCGTCGCGCTCGCGAATCACCACGACCTTGAGCGTTTCTCCGGCCTTCTGCGCAGGCGGCCGGTTCAACAGTTGGCTGGCCGAGACCAGCCCCACATGACGCTCTTCATCCCAGAAATGCTGACGCCCTTCCAGCTGCAGAATGTCGTCAGGCTGCAGGTCGCGCATGCGCTCGATATGCGCAAGCGGAAAGGCGTAGGCTTCACCGCCCACCTCCACAACCAGGCTGCGCACCACTGAAAGCGTCAGCGGCAGTTCAATTCTGAAACGGCTGCCCTCGCCCGCCCATTGCTGCAGCTCCACGCTGCCATGCATTTGGCGAACCATATGCTGCACGGCATCAAGGCCGACCCCTCGGCCGGAAATCTGCGTGACCTTGTCGCGCATGCTGAAGCCCGGCAGGAACAGAAAACTCAGCAGTTCCTCTTCGCTCAACTGCGCGGCGGTCTCGGCAGGCGAAAGCTTGCGGTCGACGATACTCTGGCGCACACGCTCAAGGTCCACGCCGCCACCGTCGTCGCTCAACTCGACGACCAGCAAGCCGGCCTGATGCGAGGCCTGCAGACGAATCAGACCTTCAGGGTCCTTGCCGGACGCCACGCGTTTCTCGGGCGATTCGATGCCGTGGTCCACGGCGTTGCGCAACAGATGGGTCAATGGCGCATCGAGCTTTTCCAGCACATCGCGATCAACCTGCGTCTTCTCGCCTTCGATCTGCAAGCGGACCTGTTTGCCCAGTTCACGCCCCAAGTCGCGGACCATGCGTGCCTGGCCGTTCAGTACATCGGCGAAAGGTCGCATGCGGCAGGCGAGCGCCGTGTCGTATAGCAGCTGCGCACGTTGCGCCGACTGCCAGCCGAACTCGTCCAGCTCGGCAGTGTGCCGGGCCAACACCTGTTGCGCCTGGGACAAGAGATTGCGCGCGTCTTCCAGGGCTTTTTGCACATCGGCCGAAGGACCTTCCTCGCCAAAGCTGGCGCCCAGTACTTCAAGCGCACGATCGCTGCTGCTTTGCAGGCGCTTGAGCCGCTGCATACCGGCCAGCAGCGGCTTGAGGCGCTGAGTTTCGACCAGCGATTTGCTGGACATGTCCAGCAGCCCGTTGAGGCGCTCGGCGGTGACTCGCAAGACCCGCTCGCCACCTTCGGCCACACGCCGTTCACGCAACGGCGTAAACGGCGCTTCAGGTTCCGGGACAGGCATGGCGGCTGGATTGGCGGGCACTGGCGAGTCAACAGCCGAGGGCTCAGGCACGGACTCCGGCACAGCTGCCCCGCTGGACGTCTCGAACTGCAGCATGGCGCTGGCAAGCAAAGCGTCCGAGGCAGGGTCCGGCAGTGGCGTACTGACCGCGCGCGCTGCGCCGGCGCCGGAAGACAGCAACGCA
Organism: Pseudomonas congelans; assembly: GCF_900103225.1. Lineage (GTDB taxonomy): Bacteria > Pseudomonadota > Gammaproteobacteria > Pseudomonadales > Pseudomonadaceae > Aquipseudomonas > Aquipseudomonas congelans. The sequence continues at coordinate 438,591 of NZ_FNJH01000002.1, forward strand.
TTGAGCCTTTCGACGTAACTGTCGATATCAGGCTGACCAATACCGTCGCTGCCTGGCGTGGCGATACGCATCAACAGATCAGTACCCGACAGCAACGCGTCGATATGTTCGGCCTGAAGCAGCAGTCGCCCTTCCTGGGCGCTGACCAGACAGTCTTCCATCACATGCGCGACGCTCACGCCGAAATCGACGCCGACAATCCGCGCTGCGCCTTTGAGCGAATGCGCGGCACGCATGCAGGCTTCCAGCTGATCCGCCTGGGTCGGGTTACGTTCGAGTGCCAGCAGGCCCGCACTCAGTACCTGAGTCTGCGCGTCGGCTTCCAGCGTGAACAGTTCGAACAGCGAGGCGTCACGCATTTGATCTGGCGTCATGTGAGGCTCCGATACACCGCCGACAACAACTCTTCTTCGTCCAGCCAGCGCAGGCTGCGGCCTTTCCATTGCAGAACGCCACGGGTGAAACGGGCGTTGGCGTGCGTGCCGGATGCCGAAGCGGCCTCCAGCTCACGCTCGTCGATGGCGTGAATGCCGTCCACCTCGTCGACCGGCACCACCACCGGGCCGCCTTCGACGCTCACGATCAGCATGCGCGGCACCACCCGCGCCGACGGGGTATTCACAACGGTGCTGTCCAGCCCGAGCAGCTCGACCAGTGAAATGCACGCTACCAGAGCGCCGCGTACATTGGCGACACCCAGCAACGCACGCGAGCGCTGGTGTGGCAGTGAATGGATGGTCTGGCTGAGAGCGACTTCAGAGAGGCAGCGCGACGCAAGGCCCAGCCACTCTTCGCCAAGACGGAATACCAGAATCGAACGGGTCTCGATATCGCGCAGCAACACCGAACCCTGAAAATGCTCAGGCGACTCCTGGGCCAGCGAATAGCGATCCAGCAAACGAGTCGCAGCAGCCGAATAAACCGCGCAGTTGCGGCAGTGAATGTGCTCTGCAAGCAATGGGCATGAGCGATCGCCATGAATCCCGATGCGGTTCCAGCAATCATCGAGATCCACCGCCTGATCATGGGTGAGACTGGAAAAACCGGACACGCCCGCCATCAGTGGTTTCCTTGTTTATTCGCGCCACGCGCAGCGCGGTCCTGCAGACGGCGTGCGCCGGCAGTGTCACCCTGAGCAGCCAGCAATGCTGCCAGTTGGGCCAGCGATTCGGAATGCTGCGGTTGCAGATACAGCGCCTTGCGATAAAAGCCCTGCGCCTGTGGCACAAGGCCTTCCACTTCGCTGAGCAGACCCAGCCAGTAAAACACCTGCGCGACCGGCTCATGCTGCTGCAGATAACGCTCGCATGCAGCCCGCGCCTCGGCACTTTTGCCTTCGTTGGCCAGCCCCGCAATTTTGTCGAGCAATGCCGACACATCGCTATTGCCCGCCGCAGCGACGGGTTTCGCAATAGGCGCAAATGCCGCGGATGTGCGCGGCGCAGGTCGTGGTGCGACCGCTCTGGCAGGTGCCTCGACGACAGGACGGGGTGCAACGGGTGCAGGGACCTGCCTGGGCGTCGGAGCCGGCACCGCAGCCTCGACAGGTGCGTGCTGGAAGGCGAACGACTGGGCGATACCTATCGAACGCATGCCGATACCAGCCAGCAGGTTGCCCTCCGCCGGACCGATAAACAGCAGGCCGTCTTCACGGGTCAGTTGTTTGAGCACCTTGAACACATGTTGCTGGGTCTGCCGATCGAAATAGATCACCAGATTGCGGCAGAAGACGATGTCATAGGCCGCTTGCGAAACGAGTTTCGGGTCGAGCAGGTTGCCCGGCTGAAAACTCACACAGGCGCGAACACTGTCAGCGATTTCAAAGCCGTCAGCGACCGGATTGAAATAGCGCTCGCGATAACTGATGTCGCTGCCACGGAACGAGTTTTTGCCGTAAACACCGTGCTCGGCCTTGGCAATCGAAACAGGGCTGATATCGATGGCATCGACCTTGAATTGCCTGGCGTCGACCCCCGCGTCGAATAACGCCATGGCGATGGAATACGGTTCCTCACCGGTCGAGCACGGCAGGCTGAGGATGCGCAAGGGGCGCACACCGGCAAGACTGGCGATACGCTCGCGGGCCAGCATGCCCAGGGTGACAAACGATTCGGGATAACGAAAGAACCAGGTCTCAGGCACGATCACCGCTTCGATCAGCGCCTGCTGCTCCTGCGGCGACGAGACCAGCAGATGCCAGTAGGCATCACTGTCAGCGCAGTGGGCGGCCGTCGCACGCTGACGCAAGGCACGCTCGATGATCGCCTCGCCGACGGACGTCACATCCAGGCCGATACGCTCCTTGAGAAAGCTGAAGAAGCGCGAGTCATCCACCTTCATTGCGCGTCCTCGAGCAGCTCGAGGTCAATCGGCGGTACCGGATACAACAACTCGCGGACCGGCTCGCTCAACAGCTCATGAACGTGAATCCACTGCAACAGGCCCTGCTCATCCTCACGCACCGGTCCGAGGTACGGTGACAGGCGATTGTCCAGCCCGTAGGCCTTGAACTGCGCAACCGGGCAGCGCAGCGTTTCGGTCGCCTGTTCCAGAATCAGCCCGAGCAATTGCGCCGGGTGCGCGTCGTCGTAGCGATAATGCACCAGCACCATTCGCGTACTGGTGCGCGAGCGCGCCGGCTGGCCGGAATTCAGTGCACTGATGTCAATCACCGGCACGATCTCGCCGCGGTGGGCAAAGATTCCCGCTACCCAGTGAGGTGCCCGGGCAATGCTCTTGAGCTTCACACGCGGCAGGATTTCAGCGATCTCGGTCGCGTCCAGCGCATAGCGGTCCTCGCCGATGCAAAACAGCAGAAAGAGCTTGCTGGCGGTCAGTGGCGTGCCATTGCGCCTCGGCGATTGATCGCTCATTGAGCCTTCAGACCTTGAATCGCGAAACGCCACTGCGCAGCCCGACCGCGACCTGACTCAACTCGTCGATGGCGAAACTGGCTTGACGCAGTGAGTCGACGGTCTGGCTGCTGGCATCCGCCAGTTGCACCAGCGCCTGATTGATCTGTTCGGCGCCGGTGGCTTGCGCCTGCATGCCTTCGTTGACCATCAGCACACGGGGTGCCAGTGCCTGAACCTGATGAATGATCTGCGACAATTGCTCGCCGACCTGAGTGACCTCGAACATGCCGCGGCGCACCTCTTCGGAAAACTTGTCCATGCCCATCACGCCAGCAGATACCGCCGACTGGATTTCCCGCACCATCTGTTCGATGTCATAAGTGGCGACGGCAGTCTGGTCGGCGAGGCGACGCACCTCGGTGGCAACCACTGCAAACCCGCGACCGTACTCACCGGCCTTCTCGGCCTCGATGGCGGCATTGAGCGACAGCAGGTTGGTCTGGTCGGCGACCTTGACGATGGTGACAACGACCTGATTGATGTTACCGGCCTTCTCGTTGAGAATCGCCAGCTTGGCGTTGACCAGATTGGCAGCGCCCATCACCTGATGCATGGTGTCTTCCATGCGTGCCAGCCCCTGCTGGCCGGAACCGGCGAGAACCGACGCCTGATCCGCCGCCGAGGTGACTTCGGTCATGGTCCGCACCAGGTCCCGCGAGGTGGCGGCGATTTCCCGCGACGTGGCGCCGATCTCGGTGGTGGTTGCAGCGGTTTCGGTGGCGGTGGCCTGCTGCTGACGTGACGTTGCAGCGATCTCGGTGACCGAGGTAGTGACCTGTACCGAGGAGCGCTGCGCCTGCGCAACCAGCGCGGTGAGCTCGGTGACCATGTCGTTGAAGCCGGTCTCGACCGCATTGAACTCGTCCTTGCGCGACAGGCTCAGACGGGTACTCAAATCCCCTTTGCGCATGACGTCCAGGATGCTCACGATCAATTGCATCGGGGCCATGATCGAACGCATCAGCAACAGCCCGCAGGCCGCAGCCGCCAGCACGGCAACCAACAGCGACAGGATCATGCTGACCTTGGCACCCAGCACAGCGTTGACGATATTGGTGGTGGACTGGTCAGCCAGTTGTTTGTTGGCAACAATCAGCTCGTTGAGTTGCTTGCGCCCTTCAGTCCAGATCGGATTGAGCTCGCCGTAAAACTCACCGCGAGCGCCCGCATAATCGCCACGTTCGTATTTGGTATGGACATCAGCGAGCATGCGCGAATAGGCCTCGCGGCGCTTCTCGAAGACCGCAAAGCTGGACCTGTCCACCTCATCGAAAATGGACTTCTTGTAGCCGTCCATCTGCAACTGAAGGCTGTCGTCGAAACCCTGAAACTGATCCTTTTCCTGCTTGGTCAGCGGCCGCCCCTGCCCTTCGGCAATCAGCTCCAGCGTGCGGATGTAACTCTCGCCCCAGGCACTGCGCACCAGGGTGCTGTAGTAGACACCAGGCAACGCATCGAGACGAACATCTTCCTCGCTGGACTCGATGGACAACAACCGTGAATAAGATACAACGACCATCAGTAGCATGATTGCGATGATGACGGCGAAACTCGCCAGAATCCGTTGGCGCAAGGTCCAGTTCTTCACAGTCAGCCCTCAAGAGTTCAACGACGGCGTCGGGCCGTGTTCAAGAAGCGGACCGACGAACGGTCCAAACGGCGTGAGTATAGCCCAGCCGTCAAACGTTACATGGGTAATACAGAACGAAGTCACGGCCGCTATCGACCATCGCTCCTTTTCCCTCTTCATGTCTTGTCGGCCATCGTCACCACTACTTGAGCATCGGCCTTCAGAAACAGCGAGGGTACATAGATAGTTAACACTTGCACGGCAAGTCGCAGCCGTAAGCTTTGTCGCCTGTTCATTCACGACAAGGCACTTAAATGCTGGATCTATCTCCGTCGGGCAAGGCGCCTGCGCTCCCGCATCTGCAACTGATAAAAGACAAATCCCCCGCGTGGCTGCTTCAGGCTGAGCCGGCAACTCATGCAGCCTTGCGCAAGGCTTCGCGTCGCCCGGTGCAATGGCTGGCGAGCGCACGTACGTCCAGCCCTGCTCAGGTCGCCGAGCTGCAGCGCCTGTATGCCGAGCACCGCGACCACGAGCAACAGGTTCGTCCGACGCTGGATCGCCTGTCGACGCTGGAGGACTTCGCAAGGCCTCTGCTGACAGCCGCCATCAAGGATCGCTTCGGGCTGGAGGTGGACGTTGCCGACACCTGGCTGTTCCACGCCAGTCGTGCGCGACTCGACCAATCGTTCAATACGGCATCCAGAGACCCGGTAACACAGGCCAACATTGCCCTGAGGGCTGCAACCCAAAGCCTGCTCAAGGCAGCGCTGCAGAATTTCGAAGCCTGGGAAACAGCACCGGGCGCAATGGACTCCAGCACCGGCATCAAGGCCCAGGTGTTTTCTTCCTTTGAAATCCTCGGCCAACAGATCACCGGCAAGTCCTTGCCCATTTCACCGACCGATTTTGCAGCGCTGTGCCGTGAGCTGGACCTGGGCGGCCGATACCAGGCGCATCTTCAGTCCGTCTTCAGCACACCTTTGACACCCGAGGAAACTGCAGACGCTGCGGCATCGAGACTGAGTCAGAGCTTTATGCAACTGGAATCATCGTCGATCCGGCTGCAGTTACAGATTGCATCCCTGCAACAACAGGTCAGCCCGGAGTTGCAAGGCGCCGTTCTGGACATTCTCGATGGCAAACAAGATGTCCGGCTCGATAACAGGCCAGTCAACTGCAGCGTACTGTGCCTGGGTGATATCGAACTAACCAGTATTCTGGTTATTGGCAAGGACCGGGATACTGCTACTCAGGCAGAACGGATTGTGGTGTATATCCCGGATGATCCCGTTGCGCCGCTGAAGGAGTACGACTCGGTCGAAGTGTTTATAAACGCATTGCGCGACCGGATGTTCATCAACGGCTACCTGAACTTCTTCATGCGCTTCATACCTGCGCGCCATCGAAGTGCCTTGCTTGAAAAGTTGTCCGAGCGCCTGCACCCCAAAGTCAAGAAAGGCGGCATTTTCGAGCGTCAGTGGCTGGAGCGTGAAGCCGACCGAAACGCCCGACTCGACCTGAGAGAAAGCGTGCTGCAAGGTCCACTGCTGGACAACCTGTACGAGCGCAAACGCGCAGCCTTGCGCGACGACGCACTGTTTCATGGTGTACCCACCGCGGCGCAGGACCAGAAGACCTTCGATGAGCGTGTGCAGTACTTCATGGACACCGCCTTCAATGTCCTGAATATCGCAGGCTTCGTCGTTCCGGTATTGGGCGAGGTGATGATGGCCGTTACCGCCATTCAGCTGGCTCACGAAGTGTACGAGGGCGTGGAGAGCTGGGCCAAGGACGAGAAACGGCAGGCGTTCGCCTACCTGTTCGATGTGCTCGAGAACGTTGCGCTGATATCGGCGCTTGGCGCCGCAGCGACAGGCGCAGCAGGCATCCCCGCGGTACAGGCGCCCGAGTTCGTGACCAGCCTCAAGCCTGTGGATTTACCGGGTGGCACAACCCGCCTGTGGAAGCCTGACCTGACACCCTTTGCCCATGACATTGTCCTGCCCAAGGGGCTGCAGCCCGACGCTAAGGGCCTGTACACATGGCAAGGCAAACAATGGTTACCACTTGAAGGACGCACCTATTCGGTCAGCCCTGCCGCCAACGGCGACGGTTACCTGATCAAGCATCCGACCCGCGTGGACAGCTACCAGCCCGCCTTGCGACACAACGGCGCGGGAGCATGGCTGCATGAGCTTGATCAGCCGCTGGAGATGGAAGGTCTGACCTTGTTTCGACGGCTGGGCTATTCCAGCGAAACGTTTTCCGACAGCACCGCCAGGCGCATCGTCAACGTCAGCAACACGCCTGAATCGGTGATGCGCGAGGCACTCGCCGATCAGCGTCGCCCTCCGGCATTGCTTGAGGACACGGCGCGCCGCTTCAAACTGGACCAGGAGATCAATCGTTTCATAGAGCAACTGGAAGCCAACGATGTAAACGCGGCGGCACCGCTTCAACTGGAGCTGCTGAGCCAGGACCGTGGCTGGCCGAGCAATCGCGCGCTGGTCCTGGTAGATGCCGAGGGCCGCACACTCCAGACATTCGCTCCGGTCTATCAGCCGGTCGCGGCTGACACCCTCGACATCACTGTGCGTGCCGATCAACCGGATGCCCTGCGCCAAGTGCTGGAAAAACTGAGCAACAACGAAATCCGCACCCTGCTCAACGAAGAGTTCGGCGCAGGTCAGCTCGGCATGTCACCGCGGCTGATCACGCTACGGGCACAATTGGCGGTACGCGCACGCGCCACCAGAGGCTGGCTGTTCGAATCCCGTTACCGCGCATTGAACGTCGCCGAGGCGCACGGAGCGCAAACCCTGCAAAAGGCATTTCCCGGCCTGCCAACGTTGGTTGCTCAGGAGCTGGCCAGCCACGCCTCGCCGGCAGAACGGCTGCAACTCACGACGGAACGCCGTGTGCCGCTACCCATTGCCGAAGAGGCCAGCGTCTATCTACAACAGGTGAGGCTGGCGCGAGCCTATGAAGGGCTTTATCTGACCTCGGCCTCCAGCGCTGACACCGACTGCCTTGCGTTGCACAGCCTTGCAGCACTGCCGCAATGGCCGTCACAGGTCAGGCTGGAGGTCCATGACCGGTATTTCGGTGGCCGGCTGATCGACAGCATCGGTCCCGAGGATGCGCCTGTGCGCAAAGTGCTGGTCAAGGACGGCAATCGTTACGAGACCCGTGACGCTGACGACCAGCACCTGCACGGGCTGGACGATCTTTACTCGTCCGTGCTGCACGCCCTGCCCGATGCCGAACGCAACCAATTGGGCTTTGCCCACACCGGCCAGGGGCAGGCGCTGGCCGCGCTGATCCAGGACAATCCCCTGCCCCGCCGGCACCTCGCGCCACTGCTGAATATGCAGGCGATCAAGCCTGGCAGCAGATCGCCCATGCGCCTGGCCGACGGTCGCCTTGGTTACCCATTGAGCGGCGACGGCAAGGTCGACTGGCACATGACCGATGAGAGCCTGCTGGACAAGATTCGCATGCTTGAACTGGAAGACGCGTTTCCCGAAGACATCCTCGGCCGTCTGCGCCACGCCGGCTGGGACAACAGAACCATTGATGCACGGCTCAACAACCTGCTGGGCGAGCAAATGCTGCTGCGCGCCAGTCTTGACGCCTGGGCCTACGAAACCGTGGCAATGCCCCCTATGAGTCAGGCTTATATCGACAGTCGCGCGCGCATCAACGACGCGATCTGGAACCACTGGCGCCTCAACAATCTCCCCGAGACAGGACGGACGCTTGAGCCGCTGCGCCTGCAACAGGTCTCGCTGAGTGACTTTCCGCGACATCTGCCGGACTTCGTCTTCAATCGCGTTACCGCGCTGCATCTGGAAAACATATCGGTCGGGCCCAGAGCACGTCCGGGTGCAATTGACCTGACACCTGCCGGCATGAACCTGCCCAGGCAGTCGAACAATAGCGCCGATCTCGTCGCGTTTCTGCAACGTTTCCCGAATGCGCGATCGCTGAGCCTGATCAGTGAACCGGCCGCCGGCCTGGCGTCCGAGACCTCGGTGTTTCTCAATCTGCCTCAACACGTCTCCAGTGCGTTGCCGCAACTCACCGATCTGGCGCTGATCAATCAGGGGATTTTTCTGGATCAGGCACAGATAGACCACTTGCGCAGCATGCCCGGCCTGAGAGTGCTCAATCTCAGTGGCAACCGACTGATCAGCATGCTGCCCATGGACCTGAGCTGGCTGCACCTTGATCGCCTGGTGCTGGAGCGGGTCAGCATGCATCGCTGGCCATCCTGGCTGACCGACATGATTCCGAACAATATTCGGGAGCTGTCGGTAGCGCACAACCACCTGACGGAGCTACCGGGCTGGATCCTCGACAATCCGCCCAGTGCCGGACATAGGACACTGATCGACTTACGCGGCAACATCCTGTCCCGACACAGCGCAATGCATGCACGTATCAATGAAGCGATGTCCGGCAATTCCTTCAGTTTTGTCATGGACACTCCGCTTGCCGTACAGGCCGCTATCAACAGGCAATTGAACGAAGGTGCCGAACTATCTGCCGCCGTTGATCAGTGGACGCATGCCTCCAGTTCGATGGCCGTGCCGAGCGAGCAGATCATCGAATCACGCCGTCAGATCGGCAGGATACTGATCGATCACTGGCGAACCTTCAGCCTGGGGCAGATCCATAGACCTCTGCGCCTGGCAGATATTGCCTTGACCGATTTTCCGCGACAGCTGCCGGATTTTTTTTATCGCCAGGTGCGCTATCTGCATCTGAGCAGAATCACCGGCACGGTTTCTGATCTTGATCAACTGTTGCGCCGCATGACCGACCTGACCTCGCTGGAAATAAACGGGCATGTCACCCCCCTCCTGCAACTGCCACCGGCGCTGCTCGAGCTTCGCTCGCTTCGTTCGCTATCGCTGATGGATCAGGGCATGCTGGTCGATCAACAGCACATCGATTTCTTCGGCCGGATTGCCACGCTCGAGCGGCTGGAGCTGGATGGCAACCGGATAGGCGCCATCAGCCATCTGGCCAGCCTCAGTGACACAGCGCTTAACTGGCTGTCACTGAACAATGTCGGACTGGTCGAATGGCCAGCCTGGGTGGAGAGCATGGTTCCGGCGCAAATCAGGACACTGTTGCTGGAGAGCAATCTGATCAGCGAATTGCCAGAGCACATACTCGCCAATCCCGGCAGCGAGTTTGCGCACACGGAAATAAGCCTGCTGAGCAACCCGCTTTCCGAAGACAGCATGCGGCGGGCGCATTTGTCGGAGCGTTACGGACGCTCGTTCACCTTCGACATGGACCTGCCGCCCGAACTCAGCTCGATGGACTGGACAGAACACCATGACTCGGACTCATCAATGTCAGAGTATCTGTCGTCGGCAGGCAGCCGCACATCGACTCCTGAACCCGTCACCGTCGAGCCCTGGCTGGACGACACCAACCCGCTGAGCGCCGGGCGGCGCGAAATCTGGGAGCAACTGGAAGCCAGCGAGCACACTCGCCACCTGCTCGACCTGATCGATTCGCTGCGTCACAGCGCCGACTATCGCAACATCACCAGCCGCGCAGCACTGCGTGAGCGCGTCTGGCGAGTGCTGGTCACCGTGAGTCAGGACCCTCAACTTGGCCAGACCCTCAACGCCATCGCCGAAGAGCCACTCAGGCTGTTCCGTGACAACAACACCTGCCCGGACGGCATCCTTCTGGAGTTCAACCAGATGGAAGTGCTGGTGTTTATCCGGCAGTCATTGCAGAACGTCGTAGCGGAGCAGCGAGGTACCCTTTTGTACCGGCTGACCGTCCGTCTGTATCGCCTGTCCGAGCTGGATGCCGCCGCCCGCGAACAGACCGGGAGCCGTGACGAAGCCGAGGTACGTCTGGCGTATCGCACGCACTGGGCCAGCGCGCTGGACCTGCCCGTGCCGCCGGAAGGCATGCTGTACCAGGCCCACGCCGCCATCAGGCCTGGGGAGTTCGATACGGCACTGCTTCGGGTGCAAAACGGAGAGCACGGCGAGCCCTTCCTGCGCTTCGCCCAGCAGCAGGATTACTGGATCAGCTACCTGCGCGAAACCCATGCTGGACGCTTCGAAGCACTCGAACGTGCCTACAGGACTGAACTGAACCAGCTCACCGACGAATTCGAGCAACGCAATATCAGCCTCGACGATCCGGAATACGAAGGACGGATTCTAGAGTTCGAAGCCAGATTCAAGGAGCAGCAGACAGCGCTGATCAGAGAGCTGACCAACGCTGAAGGACTGGAACATCATTGATTGAGCAAGTTGCCTGGCACAAAAGGCGTGCCAGGCAACCCGCTGGCGGGAGCGCTCGTTTACTGAGCGTTTCGCACCTGCCCTTCAAGCTCGGTCTTGAGGCCGGGCTCCAGCTTCAACTGACGCGCCAACTCATCGAGGTAGGCGCGCTCCATGAAGTGCTCTTCATCCACCAGCATCACACTGGCGATGTACATCTCCGCCGCCATTTCCGGCGTGGTCGCGGCCCGGGCCACTTCTGCCGGGTCCAGCGGCTTGTTCAGCTCGGTGTGAAGCCACTGCTGAAGCGCCTGATCGCTGTTCAGCTTGGTGAACTCACCCTCGATCAGCTCGCGCTCACGCTCATCGACATGACCATCAGCTTTTGCGGCGGCGACCAGTGCGCGAAGGATTGCCTGGCTATGCTGCTCGGCTTCAGCCTCGGGCAGCCGGTCGATGGTTTGCGGTTCGCGCTGTGCGGCTAGCCCCTGACTGGCCTGCCAGTTGTTGTAGGCCTTGTAAGCCAGTACCCCCAGCGCCGCCAGACCTCCGTAGGTCAACACCTTGCCGCCCATCCCGCGTGTGCGTTTGCCGCGCAGCAGACTCATGGCACCTGCAGCCAGTGCACCACCACCAGCGCCGGACAACAGACCACCCAGGCCGCCTTGGGAGACGCCCTGCCCTTTACCACCGCCAAGCAGGCTGCCGAGGCCATTGATCAGTGAATCGCTGCCTGACGATTGCTTGCCGGATTTGCCTTTGTCCTTGTCCTGCAACATGCTTTGTCCGGACTTGAGCAATTGATCGAGTAAACCACGCGTATTCACAGGAAGCCTCCTACAAGGTTTGTCAGATAATTCATTGACCAACAAGTTGAAGAGAAGTCACTGTCTGGCGTTTATCCGTGTGCTTCCGGATGTTACGGGAGCGAACATATCCGCTCGTCAACCTGTCCGGTGTATTGGCGAAATGCTTGCAACCAGCACCCGTGGCGAAGGGTCAATAACGTACAGGCTGTCAGTACAAAGCAGGTATGCAGCCCCTTTCCAGAACTGATCAAACACACATCCTGATTCATGTGAATGCCATTGCACCTCCATACAGATTTTCAGGAGCTTGTCTGACGTGATATCACCCACTGGTTTCCCGATCGCCAACGGCAACGCCGCCGGGATTATCCGTTCCAGGGACTGGAACCAGACCTCACTCGGACCTATCGAGAACTGGCCGGTATCGCTGAAAAACACCCTGAATCTTATCCTCAATTCCCCGGAGTCCATGTACTTGCTGTGGGGGCCGGATCTGGTGTTTTTCCACAATGACGCCTATACCCCGATCCTCGGCCCGCGCAAGGACAACGCCATCGGAGCGCTGATCCCGGATCTGTGGGCGGACGTCTGGGATCAGGTCGCGCCGCTGGTGATCGACGCGCTTGCCGGCAAGCCCTGCCATTACAAGGATTTGCCGCTGACCATGGCGCGCTACGGTGAGGTCGAGCAGACATGGTGGTCATTCTCGTTTTCACCGGTGATCGACGAGCACGGCGTAGTGGTCGGCATGTTCTGCATCACCAACGAAACCACCGCGCACGTCCTCAATCAGCAGGCGCTGCAGGAAAGCGAGCGCAAACGCCTGAAACTGATCGATGACCTGGTGAATCTGGAACGACAGCAGACCGCCAGACTTGAACAACGCACGCTGGAGCTGGACACGTTTTGGGAGATATCTCCGGACCCGCTGGCGATCCTCGATTTCAACGGTATCTTCCTGCGCGTAAACCCGGCCTGGACAGCGCTGCTGGGCCACCCGGAACACGAGCTGCTCGGCACCTCCATCATGACCTTGCTGCATCCGGATGATGTCCGCAACACCCAGAACGCCCTGAAACACGCCACCAACCACGTACTGCCGCTGTTTGAAAATCGTTACCAGCATGTCGACGGCAGCTATCACTGGTTCGGCTGGACCGCTGCACCCGGCAATGGAATCATTTTTGCGCTGGGCAAGCACCTGACCCACGAAAAGGACCGCATCAAGGCCCTGCGTATTGCCGAAGAGGCCCTGATTCAATCGCAGAAAATGGAAGCGGTCGGGCAATTGACCGGTGGGCTTGCCCATGACTTCAACAACCTGCTGATGGGTGTGACCGGCAATATGGAGCTGCTGCTGTCGAGGATCAGACAGGAACGCTTCACGGAGCTGGATCGCTACATCAACGCAGCACTGGAAGGATCGAGACGTGCGGCATCCCTGACCCATCGACTGCTGGCATTCTCGCGCCGTCAGACGCTGGCCCCCAAGGCCACGGATATCGACCTTCTGGTCGCGGGCATGGATGAACTGATCCGGCGCACCGTGGGGCCGGCCATCGACATGCAGGTCAGTGCCTCCTGCGGACTATGGTCGACCCTGGTTGATCCGCATCAGCTGGAAAACTCGCTGCTCAACCTGTGCATCAACGCCAAGGACGCCATGCCCGATGGCGGAAAACTGCTGATCCAGACGGGCAACCGCCACCTGACTGCAGCCACGGCAACCAGGTATCAACTGCCCGCGGGCCGCTATGTCGAGCTGTCCGTCAGCGACACCGGCACGGGCATGAGCAAGGACGTCATGGCGCGGGCCTTCGACCCATTCTTCACCACCAAACCGACAGGCATGGGCACTGGTCTGGGGTTGTCGATGATTTACGGGTTTGCCCGGCAGTCAGGCGGCGGCGTGCACATCACCTCGAAGCTGGGAGAGGGTTCGAAGGTCTGCATTCTGCTGCCGATGCACGAAGGTGAAGCTGAAACGGTGGCCCTCGATGAAAGCCCGCTGCAAGTCCCCGCCGCCAGCACCGGCGACGAAACCATTCTGGTCGTCGATGACGAGCCCGCCATACGCTTGCTCATTGCAGAGTTGCTTGAAGACCTTGGCTACGTCGTTTTACAGGCTGAACGAGGCGCCGACGCGCTGACTATTCTGCAATCCAAAGCGGCGATCGACCTGCTGATTACAGACGTCGGTCTGCCGGGCGGCATGAACGGCCGTCAGGTCGCAGACGCGGCTCGCGATGTCCGGCCTGATCTGAAGATTCTGTTCGTGACCGGTTATGCTGAGAACGCTGCGTTGGCGCATGACACACTTCAGCCAGGCATGCATGTACTGCCCAAGCCGTTTGCGATTGCCGAACTGATCGGCCGCGTCACCGAGTTGCTGGAAGGCGAGTCATAAAAAACGAGCGCCGTGCGGCGCTCGTTTTTCGGTATCGCTATCAGCGCGCCGACTGGCGATCAGTCGCGCAGGTCAGACTCATGGATGGGCTGATCACGGTGTGTCGCGCGTTGATACTGCGCAGGCCAGGTGGCCAGGCGGCCACCCAGGTCTTCATCAGCCCGCAGTGGCCAGTACGGATCACGCAGCAGCTCACGCGCCAGCAGGATGATATCGGCCTGCCCGGTCCGCAGAATATGTTCTGCCTGAGCGGGGTCGGTAATCATGCCCACCGTACCCGTCGCAATGTCGGACTCTTTGCGAACCCGCTCGGCAAAGCGCGTCTGGTAGCCAGGGCCGACCGGAATTTCCGCATTGGCTGAAGTGCCGCCCGACGATACATCGATCAGATCGGTTCCGATCGCTTTCAACCGACGCGCCAGCTCGACCGTTTCATCGGCGTTCCAGCCGTCTTCCACCCAGTCGGTAGCGGACACGCGAACGAACAATGGCAGCTCTGCAGGCCACACTGCACGCACTGCTTCGGTCACTTGCAGGGTCAGGCGAATGCGGTTCTCGAATGAACCGCCATACTCGTCGGTACGCTGGTTGCTCAGAGGCGACAGGAACTGATGCAGCAAATAGCCATGGGCAGCGTGGATTTCCACCACCTTGAAGCCCGCCTCCAGGGCACGTCGTGCGGAATCGACAAACGCCTTGATCAACTCCTGAATCTGCATCTCGCTCAATTGCACAGGCGAAGTGTGTTGCGGATCGAAAGCAATCGCCGAAGGCCCGACCGGGGTCCAGCCGCCTTCATTGAGGGAAATACTGCCGTGCTTGCCAAGCCATGGGCGCCAGGTGCTGGCCTTGCGGCCAGCGTGCGCCAGCTGGACGCCTGCGACAGCACCCTGAGCGTTGATAAAGCGGGTTATGCGTTGCAACGGTTCGATCTGTTCGTCGTTCCACAGCCCGAGGTCTTCAGGAGTGATACGACCGTCCGGCGTCACCGCCATCGCTTCGGTGATGACCAGGCCGGCACCACCGACGGCACGGCTTCCCAGGTGAACCAGATGCCAGTCATTGGCCAGGCCATCAACACTGGAGTACTGGCACATCGGCGAGACTGCGATGCGGTTGCGAAGGGTCAATTGACGCAGGGTGTAGGGTTCAAGCAGCAGGCTCATGGCGACCTCTCGTAATGAAAATTCAGGTGTCCAGGCCCCGTTCATTCACAGAACAGGTTTGGCAGACTGTGTAGAGTCGACAACCCGGTAGGGAGAGGGGTTCCTGCTATCGTCAGCGTGGTGCGATATGCACCACCATCAATTGCACGGTTTCGTTACCGCGAAACTCGTTGAGGTCGAGTTTGTAGGCCAGCTCGACCCAGCGGATATTCGGATTGGGCCAGATATCGCGGTCGACGCCGAACGCAATGCCATCGAGTTTGACGCTGCCGCACTCGGTCTTGAGCACCATTTTCAAGTGACGCTCGCCCACTACCCGCTGCTCGACCAGCTGAAACACGCCATGGAACAAGGGCTCGGGGAAGTGCTGCCCCCAGGGACCGGCATTACGCAGGGCGCGGGCCAGTTCCAGATGAAACTCCTCGACCGCCAGCGAGCCGTCGGACAGCAGACGACCGGTCAGGTCCTGCTCATCAAGCTGACGACGCACCTCCTGGTCGAACGCGTCGGCAAACGCCGGGAAGTTCTCTTCAGGCAGCGAGAGGCCTGCCGCCATCGCGTGGCCGCCGAACTTGCTGATCAGATGCGGATGACTGGCTGCCACGGCGTCCAGCGCATCGCGAATGTGAAACCCCGGTACCGAACGGGCCGAGCCTTTGAGCACGCCCTCCCCCGCGCTGGCGAACGCGATGGTGGGGCGGTGGTAACGCTCCTTGAGACGTGAAGCGAGGATGCCGATGACACCCTGGTGCCATTCGGCATCGAACAGGCAGAGGCCGAACGGCATCGACTCCAGCGGCAGGTCCTTGAGCTGCGCGAGCGCTTCACGTTGCATGCCCTGCTCGATGGATTTGCGATCCTGATTCAACTCGTCCAGCTGCACGGCCATTTCCCGCGCCAGTGTCGGGTCGTCGCAGAGCAGGCATTCGATGCCCAGGCTCATGTCATCCAGACGCCCTGCCGCGTTCAGGCGTGGCCCGAGAATGAATCCCAGGTCGGTGGAGGTGATGCGCGCAGGTTCACGTCGTGCAACTTCCAGAATGGCGCGCAGCCCCGGTCGGGCACGCCCGGCACGGATACGCATCAGCCCCTGATGGACCAGAATGCGGTTGTTGGCATCCAGTGGCACCACATCGGCCACGCTGCCCAACGCAACCAGGTCCAGAAGCTCGCCCAGATTAGGCTGGGCACGCTGATTGCTCTCGAACCAGCCGGTCTCGCGCAGACGCGCACGCAAGGCCATCAGTACATAGAAAATGACCCCGACACCGGCCAGCGATTTGCTGGGAAAGGTACAGCCTGGCTGATTCGGGTTGACGATGGCGTCGGCGGCCGGAAGCTCGTGGCCGGGCAAATGGTGATCGGTTACCAGTACCTGCAGGCCTGCCGCCTTGGCCGCCGCCACGCCGTCGACGCTCGAAATGCCGTTATCCACGGTGATCAACAGCTGAGGTTCGCGCTGCAACGCCACTTCGACGATTTCCGGCGTCAGGCCGTAGCCGTATTCAAACCGGTTGGGCACCAGATAATCGACATGCGCCGCGCCCAGCAGACGCAGGCCCAGAACACCCACGGTGCTGGCGGTCGCGCCATCGGCGTCGAAATCGCCGACGATCAGCATGCGCTGACCTTCGTGCAGCGCAGTGACCAGCAGGTCTACTGCAGCATCGATACCCTTGAGTTGCTGATAGGGGATCAGCCGCGCCAGGCTTTTGTCCAGTTCGGCCTCGCAGGCCACACCGCGCGCTGCGTACAGACGAGTAAGCAAGGGCGGCAGGTCGCCAAGGAACGGCAAGGTGTCGGGCAATAGACGAGGTTCGATGCGCATGCGGGTCAGCTGATTCTCTTTGCAGTGTCGATGAATATGTTTTTCGATCGGAACCGGCGGCTGTCAGCCGCGCTCGCCCGCAAGCCATTGCAACTGGACTTCATGCTGGCCGCGGTCGTCAGTGACGAACACCGTCCCTTCACTGATCATCACATCCCACTTGATGACCCGCGGCATGTCCTTGGCCAGCACTTCCAGCACTTCCTGCGGGACGGCGGCGATATTGACGTTTTTCAGGTTCTTGATCGCCGGGATGACCTTGCCTTCCCAGACGCGCAGGCTGCCGTAGGCCAGCAGGCTGGTGCGTTCGGTGCGGCGCGAACACCAGGTCAGTCGGTCGGCGTCCGGCTGGCCGACTTCGATCCAGTGCAGAACGCGGTCATCCAGGCTTTTTTCCCACAGAGCGGGCTCGTCCACATCAGACAGACCGCGACCGAACGACAACTGTTCGTTGTACCAGAAGGCATAGGCCAGCAGACGCACGGTCATGCGCTCTTCGGTTTCCGAAGGATGGCGGGCAATGGTCTGCTTGACGCTCTCGTACACGCCGCGATCAAGGTCGGTGAGATTGAGTTCGAATTTGTAGGTCGTGGACGGCTGGGCCATGAACGGGCTTCTAGAGTCTGGAGGGAAGACGGCAAGTCTACCCGATGCCGGGCCTGTGAACGAACTTGCTCGCGCAAGGATGTGTTTGCCCCCCATTTGCAGGACGAACAAAAATCGATAGTTTGAAACAAATTTCTGATACATATCTGTGCTAATGACGATATGCGGCGAGCACCCGGACTCCCAACCGGGGCACCTGAATGTGACGCCACTGGCGCAGCGCCATTCAAATAGCTGCCAACCCTACCTCAGACTGTTGAACCCTTTTCGAGGATGACACCCGCGAATGCCCCTTCCTGCCTCGTACTGTACAACGGCTCGATTGATGCTCGCCCTGTCGCTGGCTGCCATGCCGTGTGTCAGCCAGGCCAGGGAGACGCTGACCTGGCTGATGCGCGACATCCCTCCTTCGACGATTTTTTCCGGTTCCATGCGCGGGCAAGGAGCAATTGATCAGCTGATGCCCTTGCTGACCGCGCAAATGCCCGAATACGATCATGTGCTGATGCGGGTCAACCGCGCCAGGGCTCTGCAAATGCTGAGCGACGACACGTCTCTCAGTTGTGATCCCACCATGCTGTGGACGGCAGAAAGAGCCAGAACCCTGCTTTTTTCCATACCGATCGGCGCCATCCTCAGCAGCGGTCTGATTGTGCGAAAGGAGGAAATGTCGAAGTTCGCGCCCTACGTCGAGGACGGAAAAATCGACGTCGCGGCCTTGATGGCCAGCCGGACGATCAAATTGGGCATCGTTGCCGAACGCAGCTATGGAGAAATGATCGACCACACGCTGCACGACGTCGATGAAGATACCCTCGTGCCGCACTACGGTAACGATGCCGTCGGCAGTCTGGTGCAAATGGAGCGCCTGGGGCGTCTGCAAGCCTTTATCAGTTTTTGGCCGGAAGCACGCTACCAGGCCATGCAACAAGGCATAAGGCCGGAGGAACTGACCTTCTTGCCGATCAAGGGCAATCCTGCGTACCAGTTCGTCTACGTCAGTTGCAGCAACTCGCCCGAGGGCGAGCGGGCCATTGAACTTATCAACCGCGAGATGCGCGTGCTGCGCGAAACCAGCCTGATGGGCTTTTATGCGCAGTGGCTGGAGCCCGCGCAACGGGCGGGCTACCTGGAGGACGTCAGGGCACTGCTGGACAAGGAGTGACCGGACAAAAGAAACCCCGGGCAGAGGGGGACCTGCTCGGGGTAAACATGACCATTCCGGTCAGTACGTCAGCCTTTGATCACCGGAGCACAATGATCAAACCTGACGTAATGGATAGGAGTGCAGCAAACCCGTCAGGTTCCAATATCCTGAACGTCGGTTAAGCAACTGTTAAGCAAATGACGGAGTGCCAACAAATGTGCGGCTGGTTGCAGCATTGCGCATGGCAGCAATGACGCAGGGTTCGATTCGACCCTCGGCAACCATCAGATCGCGGCGCAGACCGTCTACCACGTCGGTGAGCTGACGCTTGTCGCTCAGTTGATCTGCGCCGAAGGCTCGCTCGATCACGCAGGTGCCCGCTTTGTCTTTCAGAGTCACCAGACGTTCGCCCCGAGAGCCGGCCGGGCCAATACTGGCCTGATAGGGAGCCAGCGCTTCGCTTAGCAGTAAGCTGATATTTTCCATCCGGATCACCACTCAACAGTTTGAATGCAAAGGTGCTAACCAATGACCATCGGCGACAGCAGAAAGTTCTTTCTATCGCCAGATCGCAGCACCTGTCTGTGATTTCGAGCATGCCTGTTGAATGTGACAAGGAAAAAACCGTACGCCGATGACAACAGAATGTGAGCCTGTAGGAAGAATCCAACACAATTCCGCTACACGTCCTACAAGGTGCCTATGCTCTTGATCACTGCTTCAACTCACTGCATCGCGTGCAATACGCGTATAGCCTTTTTGACGGAGCCACCTCTTGAGCGATTCCGCTGATCGCCCGTTGCGGGTCATCGTGGCTGATGACCACCCTATTTTTCTCATCGGCCTGCGGGTCGTACTGGAACAGGACAATCTCGCCAGCGTCATCGCCGAGGCCTGCAATCCGGACGAACTGCTTCAGGTGCTCGAACGCCACGCCTGCGATGTGCTGGTGACTGACTTCATGATGCCCGTCGAACGGCAGAACGATGGCCTGCGTCTGCTGCAGCGCATTCGCCGGGACTTTCCGGCGCTGCCAGTGATCGTCGTGACGACCCTGAGCAATGCCGGACTGTTTCAGTCCATGCTTGACCTGAATGTGCGGGGTCTGTTGAGCAAGGCCAGCCTTGCCGGAGAGCTTCCTGCTGCCATCCGCAGCGTCAGGCGCGGTGGGCTTTTTGTCGCTGAGTCCGTACGCAGGGTACTCAGAGAGGCTCGGCAGCACGGGCCTGATACGCCGCTGCCGTCAGAACGCCTGTCGCCGCGGGAACTGGAAGTGTTACGCCTGCTGTCGGCTGGCCACACGGTCGGCCAGATCGCGGCGCAACTCAATCGCAGCAAACAGACCGTCAGCGCTCAGAAAGTCGCCGCCATGCGCAAGCTCGGACTGGCCAATGACGCTGCCCTGTTCATTTATTTGCAGGAAAGCGGCATGTCCTGAGGCGAGTCGTCTTGCGAAACGGCTTGCAGATGGCCGCTATCACGCTCCGCCATCCAGCGCATGAACGCCGGCACCGGCATCGGACGGGCAATGAAATACCCCTGGATGGCGGGATCGCCCAACGCAAGCAGACTGTGGACGTCCTCAATCGTCTCGACACCTTCAACCACTACCGACATCGACAACCGCTGCGCCATGAGCAGGGCACCGGCCACCACCGCCGATTTACGCGCGTCGTCGGCCATGCCGCGCACGAACTCGGTGGGTATTTTCAGTTCGCTGAAAGGTAATTGCAGAAGCCGGTCGATATTCGAAGCGCCCATGCCAAAGTCATCGATAGACAACTTGCAACCCTGCATGCACAACCTCAACAGGCCTTCGAGCTGCCAGGTTTCCGGGCGCGCGGCGTCCTGCTCGAGAATTTCCAGGGTCAGCGCGGTTGCCGGTACGCCATGACGGGCGAGCGCTTGCGTGATCTGCTCGGCGAAATCCAGCTGTTGCAGCACTTGCGGGTCAATATTGACGGCAACCGACAGCGGCTCACCCTGCTCGCGCATGACCTGCGCAGAGAACTGCAGGGCCTGATCCAAAACCAGCCAGGTCAACGCAACCGTCAGCCCTTCAGCCTCGGCCCGGGGGCCAGCAGGCCGTACAGGGGGTGCTGCCAGCGAACCAGCGCTTCGACACCCAGCAACTCGCCCTGCAGACTGACCTTGGGTTGAAAATAGGCGATCCATTGTTCGGCAATGGACGCCACGTCTATAGGTCCATTGCCTGTCGGGTCAAACAATTCAATGGCGGAAAGAGCTCCGAACGCGCTGCCGGCAGACGCCTGCGACACGCAGTCTGAGCGGCCGGGCCCATATGCTTCGAGCAGCTCGTACAAGGCCACGGCGGAGGCA
The DNA here is from genome assembly GCF_900103225.1 of Pseudomonas congelans. Lineage (GTDB taxonomy): Bacteria > Pseudomonadota > Gammaproteobacteria > Pseudomonadales > Pseudomonadaceae > Aquipseudomonas > Aquipseudomonas congelans. Next base: position 459,645 of record NZ_FNJH01000002.1, read on the forward strand.
GGTTTCTGCATGTAGCCCAGAACGTTCAGGCCTTGGGCGAGCGCCAGCTGCGCGACCCCTTCCAGCACGCAGGCGGCGGAACAGCTGACAATGATCAACGCTCGCGCCAGACCGTTCTCGGCCATGAAGCGGATCAGTTCCAGACCATCGGGCCCTTCCATCTGCAAATCACAGATCGCGATGTCGACAGGACCGCGGCTTTGCAGGGAAAGCCTGGCAACCTCGACACTGTCGGCCGCCAGCACATCGAACACCTGATTGGCGTTGAGCATCTGATGCAGAGCCATCAGCTGAAAGGGATGATCTTCGAGAATCAGAACCTTGAGTGAGTGCACAATCACGCCTGCGGAGTCGGAGCCATCGGCCCGGGATAGCACTCACTGTAGCTCGTCCAGGGCACCCGCCCCATAGGACATGTCCTAAACCCGCCAGATCTTGTCCGCAGGGCTCAATCGCCTGGCACGGCAGTCTCGGGCACGACCACCAGTTGCAATTCGATATCGGCGCGCAGGCCGGTCATGGCCGCCTCCAGTGCCTGCCAGCGTTCAACCAGACTGGTCGCGCTCTGCAGCCGGACACTGTCATCCAGCGCGGCGCAGGCCTTGGCAAGCGGTACTGCGTCAACCAGACTCGCAGCGCCCTTGAGCCGATGCAGACAGGCGCCCAGCGTCTTCCAGTCATTGGCCGACACCGCAGGCTCCAGCAAAGCGTGTTCATGCCTCAGATTCTTCCATAGCTCGCCCAGCAACCGTTGCATCTGCTGCGGGTTGGCCTGAGTCATGGTTTGCAGCGTACCGATGTCGAACGTCGGCTCACGTACCCGATCCGCCAGCTCCTGAGCCAGACGCGCCAGTGACAGGGGCTTGATCAGCAGGCCGTCCATGCCAGCCTGCTCGCAACGTGCCGCCTCGTCGCTCATCGCGTTGGCGGTACACCCAATCACCGGGCAGCGCTGACGCTGCTCTTTTTCTTCAATCTGGCGAATGGCCTGGGTCAATGCGTAGCCGCTGATGCCCGGCATGTTGCAGTCGGTGATGACCGCATCGAACCCCCCTTCACACCAGCTCGAAAGCGCCGCCTTGCCGTCTTCGACAGCCGTTACCTGATGGCCAAGAAACTCCAGTTGTCCGGTCAGCACCAGACGATTGGCCGACATGTCATCGACCACCAGCAGGTGCAGGCTGCGCGTATCGACAGGCGCATCCAGAACATCCTCGGTTGGCGACACCGGCTCGTTCAGCCTGGTCAACGGCAAGTCGACAGTGATCAGTGTCCCCTGCCCCGGCTCGCTATGCAGACTGATATCGCCCTTCATCAATTCCACCAACTGCCGGGTAATACTCAGCCCCAGCCCGCTCCCTCCATAGTGTGCGGCCGTGTCGTCGCTTGCCTGAGTGAAGGGTTGAAATACATGCTGCTGACGCTCCGGCTCGATACCTTCGCCACTGTCCTGAATACTGATACGCACGCGCGTAGAGCCGGATGATTCACTGGTCACATCGACCTTCACGACCACCGCCCCTTGCCGGGTGAACTTCAACGCGTTACCCAGCACGTTGTGCAACACCTGACGCAACCTCATCGGGTCAAGCCAGTAGTCGCCTCGCGCCTGCGCGGAAAACTCCATGCGCAGCTCGACAGACTTCTCCCGGGCCTGCGCGGAAAACAGTTCGATCACGCCGTCGAAAAGGTCGTGCAAGGGGGTGATGGCCAGTGACAACTGCAGACTGCCCGCTTCGATTCTGGCCAGATCAAGACTCTCGCCAATCAGCGCTACCAGCTCCCTAGCCGAACGGTGCGCCACCTGCAGGCCATGCGAGGGGGTCTCTCCACGGCGCAAAGTATGTTCGCGCTCCAGCTCCAGCAGGCCGATGATTGCGCCCATCGGCGTGCGAATTTCATGGCTCATGCTGGCCAGAAAAGCGCTTTTCGCTTCGTTGGCCTGAGCGGCCATGCGCATGGCGTTCTGAAGTTGCTGTTCCAGTTGCTTGCGCTCGGTGATGTCGATCCAGCCCCCGAGCAGCCCCTGCAACTGCCCGTCGGCGGCGAAGAAAGGCACCGTCCATTGCCAGACATCCATACGTTTGCCGGGCAGTTCGAGGGTGCGATCGGAAAAGACCGGCTGATGGTCCTTCAGCAGATTAAGGTAATCGGTGTGCATCTGCTCGGCCAAGGCACGCGGGATCAGATTGACATCTGTGAGGCGTCGGCCATTCATCTGTTCGAAGCTGATGCCCAGGCTCTGCTCATAGCTACGGTTGCAGGAAATCAGTCGCCCTTTGAGGTCGCGCACGTAAATAGGATTGGGGATACCGTCGAGCAAAGCGTGTTTGAACGCGAGTTGATCATTGAGCTGCCTTTGCGCCTTTTGACGCTGACGAATCTGCACCTTGAGACGACTGCTCCAGGCCAGCGACACCAGTCCGGCCAGCAGCGCCAGGGATACCACCCAGAATACCCACTGTGGTATGCGCCCCCAAAGGGATGGCTGAGGCAGCGCCGAGCCCAGCCAACGCATACGGATCGAGCGCAACTCGGCCACCGGAAACTCTTCCAGTGCCTTGTTCAGAATACCCAGGAGTTCGGGCTGGGTCTTGATCACTGAAAACCTGTCTGGCGACCACTGTCCTTCGACACTGCGGGCAACCTTCAGCCGTCCGGACGGAAACAGATAGGCGCCCACTTCATTCTGGATGGTCGCGTCAGCAGCGCCGCTTTCCACCAGCGCACGGGCCTGATCATAGGTGTCTACCAACCGCAACTGGATCGTGGGGTGCTCGCGCCTGATCATGTCCTCGAGCGCATGTCTGGCAGGCAGTGCCAGTACTTTCCCGGACAGGCTGTCGAGCGATATGTGCGACGATTGGTCAGAGCGCACCACAAACATCCAGCTATTGCCGCCGAACGAATAGGTAAAATCCAGAAACCGTCGGCGCTCGGTGTTTTCCGCGAGCGTCGTGTTCATGTCGAACTGACCCGCGCGCAGCACGTCGATAGCCTGCTGCGTGGAAGGTAATTCCTGATGAACGAACTGCAGGCCGGTCATGCGTGAGATGCGTGATAGCACATCAGCGTTCAACCCTACCCAGTGGCCATTATTGTCCTTGTAGATATACGGGGGGTGCTGGACCGTGGCGATGGTCACACTCGGGTGCTTTAGCAACCAGCCCCGCTCGGCACTGGTGAGGCGAATCCGCTGCCCTTCAACATCAGCGCCCAGGCCCATGGTCCAGCGACCGAGCACTTCACGACCGGTCGACGGGGCAATGCTGTCCAGGGCCCGATTGATCAGGGCCAGCAAGCGGCGCTCGTCGTCACGTACCGCAAAGGAAAACCCCACCGGGGGCAACCGACTTTCGAATTTGATCTGCAGACCGAGATAGGGACGCAGGGCGGTATAGGCACGCACAATGACTTCGTTGCCGATGAACACATCCACTTCACCCTGACTCAGGGCTTCCAGGGCACTGTAAAGGTTGGGCGCAATAATGATCTGGCTGTCAGGATAAACACTGTGCAGCACGTCCGAATCGGCATAGCCATCAAGCAGCACGACCTTCTTGCCGGCCAGGCCCGACGAAGGTCCCAGGTCGTTGCCACGGCCAACGACTACCGATCGATCGGGCATGTATTCGGTTGAGAAGGACAGACCTTTCACACCCCGTTCGAAACCATTGGCACTGGTCAGCAGGTCTATCTTGCCGTCGCGCAGCGCTTCGATAGCCTCATCACGCTTGGCATACCCGGTAACCTGCACCGGGAGGTTCAACTGGTCGCTGACCAGCCCCAGGTAGTCGGCACTGATGCCCTGATAACGGTTACGGTCACTGGTGATATCAACCGGCTCGTAGTCGGCAATCGCAATGCCCACCCGAAGGACCTTGCGCTGCTCCAGCCAGGCCCGATCCTGATCTGCGAGGCTAAGATCCTCCGAAGCCACGAACGGGGCTGTCAGTGAAAACGGCAAGCTCTGCGCCGCATTGGCTACCCCGGCAAAGACCAGCGCCAGCAATACCCATACCCTGCGCCACGCGCGGCCTCTCGATATGCTGCCTGCCTCCCTGACTACGCTTTGCATACTTGCCTGCTTCACTACGAATGACCCGACTCTATGGTTCGAAAAACCAGCGAAGTTTGGCACGTAGAAACAGAAAGGCCCGCCAAGTGGCGGGCCTAAAGTTGTTACACGACGCTTCGATCAGAGCGGCTTGCCGCGATTGCCGTGCTGGCTGACAAACGCCTGTATGGCTTTCAGGTCGTTTGGCAGAACAGTACAGCGCTCGTCCCGCTCGAACAAATCAGACAAATGTGCAGGTAGCTCAAGCGCTTTTCCTACACCGGCCTTCTCCACAGCTTCCGGAAACTTGACCGGATGCGCCGTGCCCAGAATCACCATCGGCGTGTCCAGACTGCGTCTGCATTCGCGGGCAGCCTTCACCCCGATAGCGGTATGCGGGTCGAGCAACTCGCCGGTACTGGCGAACACTTCGGTGATGGTGGTGCAGGTGTCTTCGTCGCTGACCGCCAGCGAATCGAACAGTTTGCGGGTCTCGGTCCAGCGCTCTTCTTCGACGCTGAAGCCGCCACCCTGGCGGAACGTGCTCATCAACTCGGCAATTGCAGCGCCGTTGCGGCCGTGCATATCGAACAGCAGACGCTCGAAGTTGGACGACACCATGATGTCCATGGAAGGCGACAGCGTGGCGTGCAGGGTCTCCTTGACGTACTGATTGCCGCTCATGAAGCGGTGCAGGATGTCGTTGCGATTGGTGGCAACGATCAACTGGTTGATCGGCAGCCCCATGTTGCGTGCCAGGTAGCCGGCGAAGATATCGCCAAAATTACCGGTCGGCACCGAGAACGACACCGAACGCGCAGGCCCACCCAATTGCAGCGCTGCATGGAAGTAGTAAACGATCTGAGCCATGATCCGCGCCCAGTTGATCGAGTTGACCGCGACCAGACGCGTGCCCTTCAGGAAGCTTTGATCGGCGAAGCTGTCCTTGACCATTTCCTGGCAGTCGTCGAAGTTGCCTTCGACGGCGATGTTATGAATGTTGTCGCCAAAGATAGTGGTCATCTGCCGACGCTGTACATCCGATACCCGATTGTTCGGATGCAGGATGAAGATATCGACGTTGTCGCAGCGACGGCAGCCTTCGATGGCCGCAGAACCGGTGTCGCCCGAGGTAGCGCCGATGATCACGACACGCTCGCCGCGCTTGGCCAGTACATAGTCCAGCAGACGACCAAGCAGTTGCAGTGCGAAGTCCTTGAACGCCAGCGTCGGACCATGGAACAGTTCGAGCACCCACTCGTTGCCGTGGAGCTGGCGCAGCGGCGCAACAGCGCTGTGGGCAAACACGCCGTAGGTCTCTTCGAGAATCTTTTTGAAGTCGGCATCCGGGATGCTGCCAGCCACGAAGGGGCGCATCACCCGGAAGGCGAGTTCGTGATAAGGCAGACCTGCCCAGGAAGCGATCTCTTCCTGCGTGAAGCGTGGCAGGTTTTCCGGCACATAGAGGCCGCCATCGCTGGCCAGACCAGTCAACAGCACATCTTCGAAATTCAGGGCCGGCGCCTGGCCGCGAGTACTGATATAGCGCATGGGATCAAACCTTTGGTCTGGGCTGAAAGCCAGGGCCCTCAGGCTGCAAAATCGAAACGATCGGCTTGCAGCCTGGAGCTGACAGCTTGCAGTTGATGTTAATTAAGGTGCTCGACGCGAATACGAACCACCGGTCCCACTACGTCATGCAGGGCTTCCAGGGCTTGAATGGCGTCATTGATACGCTGCTCGACTACCCGGTGGGTCAGCAGAATCATCGGTACCAGGCCATCGTGCTCTTCGACTTCCTTTTGCATGATCGATTCGATGTTGATGCCGCGCTCGGACAGGATGCTTGCGACCTGAGCCAGCACGCCCGGATGATCCTTGGCCTGAATGCGCAGGTAGTAAGCGCTCTCGCAGGCTTCGATCGGCAGGATCGGATGAGCGGACAGCGAATCGGGCTGGAAGGCCAGGTGAGGCACGCGGTTTTCCGGGTCAGAGGTCATGGCACGGACCACATCGACCAGATCGGCCACCACGGAGGACGCGGTAGGCTCCATGCCGGCACCCGCGCCGTAGAACAGCGTCGAACCGGAGGCGTCGCCATTGACCATCACAGCATTCATGACGCCATTGACGTTGGCGATCAGGCGATCGGCCGGGATCAGCGTCGGGTGTACGCGCAGTTCGATGCCCTGAGCAGTGCTGCGTGCAACGCCCAGATGCTTGATGCGATAGCCCAGCGCTTCGGCATAGTTGACGTCTGCAGTCGTCAGTTTGGTGATGCCTTCGGTGTAGGCTTTGTCGAACTGCAGCGGAATGCCGAAGGCTATGGAGGCAAGGATCGTCAGCTTGTGCGCCGCATCGATCCCTTCGACGTCGAAGGTCGGATCGGCTTCGGCATAACCCAGGGCCTGAGCCTCGGCCAGAACATCCGCAAAGGTGCGGCCCTTCTCGCGCATTTCGGTGAGGATGAAGTTGCCAGTGCCGTTGATGATGCCGGCAACCCAATTGATACGGTTCGCCGACAGGCCTTCACGAATGGCCTTGATGACCGGGATACCGCCGGCGACAGCCGCTTCGAAAGCGACGATCACGCCCTTCTCGCGTGCCTTGGCGAAAATTTCGTTGCCGTGAACGGCTATCAGCGCCTTGTTGGCGGTTACCACATGCTTGCCGTGTTCAATGGCCTTGAGCACCAGTTCGCGGGCAATGGTGTAACCACCGATCAGTTCTACGACGATGTCGATCTCAGGGTTGGTCGCAACGGCAAATACATCGCTGGTGGTCGGCGTACCGGTAATCTGGCAATTGGGGTTTGGTGTACGAACCGCAATTTGCGCGACTTCGATTCCACGCCCGGCACGGCGGGCAATCTCCTCGGCGTTACGCTGAAGTACGTTGAAAGTACCGCCACCGACAGTACCCAGCCCACATATGCCTACTTTGACCGGTTTCACTGATGAACTCCCCGAAAAACAGCCGAACCTGAATCGGCTGTGGAAAAACTGCCGCATGGCGCCATGCGGCTGAAAATTTGACGACCCGCCGGACACGTACGCCCTGCATGCACAAGGCGCGCCCTAAACACCGGCTTACTTGGCGCTCAAGGCCAGCTTGGCAACTTGCGCTGCTGGCTGATAACCCGGAATCACCTGACCGTCGGCCAGGACAATGGCAGGCGTGCCGTTGACGCCGATCGACTGGCCAAGCTCGTATTGCTTGCTGACCGGATTGTCGCATTTGGCAGCCTTGATGTCCTTGCCATCAACCATGCGGTCCATCGCGCTTTTTCGGTCCTTGGAACACCACACGGCCTGCAGCTGCTCGTCACCCGGAGAGCCAAGCCCCTGACGCGGGAAGGCCAGGTAACGGACTTCAACACCCATCTTGTTCAACTGAGCGACTTCCTGATGCAGCTTGTGGCAATACGGGCAGGTGGTGTCGGTGAATACCGTGATGTGCGATTTGGTCTCACCCACCGCCGGATAGATCACCATCTCGGAAGCAGGAATGGCATTGATAGTCTTGGAAATGGCCAGACGTTCGGTCTTCTCGGTCAGGTTGACCGGCTTGCCGTTCTGCACCTGAAACAGATAGCCCTGAACCACGAATTGACCGTCGGCACTGGCGTAAAGGACGCGGCCGCCCTTGAGCTTCACTTCGTAGAGGCCATTGAGGGGGCTCGGCGAGATGCTCTCGACCGGCAGCTGCAATTCCAGCGAGTCGAGGGTCTTGCGGATAGCCTGATCGGGGGCTGCATCAGCCAGGGCAGACATACTGAAGGTGCCGGCCAGCATTAAAGCGGCGGCAGCGAAAATCTGTGGCAAACGCATGAAAACTCCTATGACGGCGGACAGGCTGGCGACTGTCGAAAAAGGAGCGCCAGCCTTGATAGGCGAAACCGGCAAAGCCTACCACATAAGCCTCGCGGGGCCGACTCGGAGCGACGTAAGAAGCTTCGCAAAATGCGTCGTGAATCAGCCGCGCGGATGGTGCCTGGCGTGCATTTCCTGCAACCGCGCACGCGCAACGTGGGTGTAGATCTGCGTGGTGGAAAGATCACTGTGCCCCAGCAGCATCTGCACCACGCGCAAATCAGCCCCGTGATTGAGCAGATGGGTGGCGAAGGCATGGCGCAGGGTGTGCGGTGACAGGGATTTGCCGATGCCCGCAACAGTAGCCTGATGCTTGATGCGGTGCCAGAAAGTCTGCCGGGTCATCTGATCGCCGCGCGTGCTGGGGAACAGCACGTCGCTGGGTTTTCCGCCAAGCAACTCGTCGCGGGCACCGCGCAGGTAGCGCTCGACCCAGACGATGGACTCCTCTCCCATAGGCACCAGCCGCTCCTTGCTGCCTTTGCCCATCACGCGCAGCACGCCCTGACGCAGATTGACCTGCTCCAGGGTCAGGCTGATCAATTCGGTCACACGCAAACCGCAGGCATACAGCACTTCAAGCATGGCGCGGTCACGCTCGCCGATGGGCTCGCTCAGGTCGGGAGCAGCAAGTAATGCTTCGACGTCAGCTTCGGAAAGCGATTTGGGCAGCGGTTTGCCTAATTGAGGCATGTCGATCTGCAGGGTAGGATCGACAGAGATCAGCTTCTCGCGCAACAGATAGCGGTAGAAACCACGTGCGCCAGACAGGAAACGCGCCGTGGAGCGCGGCTTGTAGGCATTTTCAACGCGCCACGCAAGATGATCGAGAATGACTTCACGCCCGGCACTGATCAGGTCAACGTTGCGCTCCTGCAGCCAGCCGTGGAACAGCGCCAGATCACTGCGGTAAGAATCCCGGGTGTTGTCGGACAGCCCCTTCTCGAGCCAGAGCGCATCCAGAAACTGGTCAATCAAAGGGTGGTCGATGGCAGCCATGTTTACTCAGTGCGTGAGTCGGTAGACAAGGGATGAATCATCAAACAGCAGGCAGCAAAAAGGCAGCCCTGAGGCTGCCTTTTTTATGCATCGAAAAACTGTATCAGGACAGTTTTTCCTTGATGCGCGCTGCTTTACCGGACAGGTCACGCAGGTAGTACAGTTTGGCCTTGCGAACGTCACCGCGACGTTTCACAGCCATGCTGTCGATTTGCGGGCTGTAAGTCTGGAAAGTACGCTCAACGCCAACACCGTTGGAGATTTTACGAACAGTGAAAGCACTGTTCACGCCACGGTTACGCTTGGCAATTACAACGCCTTCGAATGCTTGCAGACGAGCGCGGTCGCCTTCCTTCACTTTAACCTGGACGACAATGGTGTCGCCTGGTGCAAAGGTAGGGATCTCTTTGGTCATCTGCTCTGCTTCGAGGGCAAGAATGATTTTGTTAGTCATGCTGGTGCTCCTAAGGTAATCCGTCTGGATCGACCATCGATACGTTAACTATCGTCCCGCTCGCGGATGTATTCCGCCAGCAGCTTCTTCTCTTCTCCAGAAAGCGAGCGGCTTTCCAGAAGATCAGCGCGTCGTTCATAGGTCCGCCCAAGGGACTGCTGTAAACGCCAACGCCGGATGTGCGCGTGATTGCCACTTAGCAACACGTCGGGAACACGCTGATCCGCATACACCTCAGGTCGGGTGTAATGCGGGCAATCCAGCAGACCGTCCGTGAAGGAATCTTCCTCCGCGGAGTCCACATGCCCTAAAGCTCCAGGCAGCAGCCGCGTAACCGCGTCAATCAGGACCATCGCCGGCAGCTCGCCACCGGAAAGAACATAGTCACCAATCGACCACTCTTCATCGACATGAGCATCAATAAAACGCTCGTCAATGCCTTCATAACGACCGGCGATGAGGATAATTGCTTCCTCCTGCGCCAGTTCGCGTACCGCAGACTGATTCAGCTGGCGGCCTTGTGGCGACAGGTAAATAACCTTCGCCGCATCCCCTGCCGCTTGCCTGGCCTGAACCAGAGCATCTTCAAGGGGCTTGATCTTCATCACCATGCCCGGACCACCGCCAAATGGGCGATCATCCACAGTGTGATGGCGATCAGTGGTGTAATCCCGCGGATTCCAACAAGTCAGCTGCAACAGCCCTTGTTTCACCGCACGGCTGGTAATGCCGTATTCGCTGATGGCGGAAAACATCTCGGGAAACAGACTGATGACTTCTATGCGCAGGCTGGCCATGGCATTCAGAAGTCCGCGTCCCAATCCACCTTCATCTCGCCAGCAGCCATATCGATTGCCAACACGCATTGCTCTGTATAGGGCAACAGGCGTTCACGATCATCCAGGCTACCCGCGCAGGGCTTTACAACCATTACATCGTTCGAACCGGTTTCGAGCAGGTGATCGATTTTCCCGAGCAATTGCCCGAGTTGGTCGATGACCTTGAGGCCTTCAAGCTGGTACCAGTAGTACTCGCCATCGTCCAGATCAGGGAACAGGTTGCGCGGCACGCAGATTTCGTAACCGGACAGAAGACGTGCTTCTTCACGATCATCGAGACCCTTGAGCTTTGCGACCAGGAACTTGCTTTGCAAGCGTCCGCTGACCAGCTCCACCTGTTTATCAACGCTGCCTTCGCGCCGAAGCGTCCAGGTTTTGTAGTCCAACAGGTTTCCAATCGGATCAGTAAAGGAAAAAACCTTCACTTCGCCGCGAACGCCATGAACCGAGTAAATCTTGCCAATGACGATCAGATCGTCGGCAGATGCAGGCGTCGCGTTCATAAGACTCAGGCCGCGGCCTTGGTCTTGTTGTGCTCTTTGAGCAGCTGGGCAACGCGCTCGGAAGTTTGTGCACCCACGCTCAACCAGTAGTTGACGCGTTCTTCGTTAACGGACAGACGGATTTCCTGACCACGGGCAACCGGGTTGAAGAAACCAACCTGTTCCTTGTGGGAACCGTCACGAGCGTTGCGGCTGTCGGTTACGGTCAGGTGGTAAAACGGGCGCTTTTTGGAGCCGCCAAGGGCAAGACGGATGGTTAGCATTGAACATCGTTCCTGTAGTCGGTGCTGCAAATCTAAGATGCACAGCGGGCATAGGTGCCCGAAAGGCCGCATATTCTAAGGAATATCCCGACTTTTGCAAATGTCTTTTTCCGGCGCCTATCGGCATGCCATCCAGATTTGCGAGGGAGCTGTCGGTATGACAGCCGGCAAAAGCCCGCATAGCGCGGGCTGACTGGGGGTCACCCCCCAGATGGGAAGCGTGCAAAGCCTCTTGCACGCGACGCAATTACATTTTTGGCATGCCGCCGCCGGGGAACATTCCACCCATGCCGCGCATCATTTTGGCCATTCCGCCCTTGGCGGAGAATTTCTTCATCATCTTCTGCATCTGTTTGTGCTGCTTGATCAGACGCCCGATGTCCTGAACCTGAGTGCCCGAACCCATTGCAATGCGGCGCTTGCGCGAGCCACTGACCAGATCCGGATCACGACGCTCGGCAGGGGTCATCGAGTTGATGATGGCTTCCATCTGCTTGAACTGCTTTTCCGCTGCGCCCTGGGCATTGCCCATCTGCGACAGGTTGACGCCGCCGATGCTCGGCAGTTTATCCATGAGGCCACCAAGGCCACCCATGTTCTTCATCTGCTGCAGCTGGTCGCGGAAGTCTTCGAGATCGAAGCCCTTGCCCTTCTTGAGCTTTTTCGCCAGCTTGTCAGCCTTGTCCTTGTCGAGGGTCTGTTCGGCCTGCTCGATAAGGCTGAGCACATCGCCCATGCCGAGGATGCGTGACGCGATGCGGTCCGGGTGAAACGGCTCCAGCGCTTCGCTCTTCTCGCCCATACCGATGAACTTGATCGGCTTGCCGGTAATGGCACGCACCGACAGGGCCGCACCACCGCGCGCATCACCGTCGACCTTGGTGAGGATCACGCCGGTCAGCGGCAATGCATCACCGAAGGCCTTGGCAGTGTTGGCCGCATCCTGGCCGGTCATGGCATCGACCACGAACAGCGTCTCGGCCGGCTTGACCGCCGCATGCAGCGCCTGGATCTCGCCCATCATCTCGACATCGACGTGCAAACGACCGGCGGTGTCGACGATGACCACGTCGATGAACTTGAGCTTCGCTTCTTTAATGGCAGCCTGGGCGATGTCCACCGGCTTCTGGCTGATGTCGGAGGCGAAGAACGTCACGCCGATGTCATTGGCCAGGGTTTCGAGCTGCTTGATGGCCGCGGGACGATAGACGTCGACCGATACCACCATCACGGTTTTCTTCTTGCGCTCTTTAAGGAAGCGCGCCAGCTTGCCGGCAGTGGTGGTCTTGCCCGCACCCTGCAAGCCCGCCATCAGGATGACGGCAGGCGGCGTGACATTGAGTACCAGGTCTTCGTTGGCAGCGCCCATCAGGCTTTCGAGTTCTGCCTGGACGATCTTCACGAACGCCTGACCTGGCGTCAGGCTGCGCGACACCTCGGTGCCGACAGCGCGCTCCTTGACGTTGTTGACGAAGTCTTTGACCACCGGCAAGGCGACGTCGGCTTCGAGCAACGCCATACGCACTTCGCGCAAGGTATCTTTGATGTTGTCCTCGTTCAGCTTGGCCTTGCCAGTAACATGGCGCAGCGTCTGCGAGAGGCGGTCAGTCAGATTTTCAAACATGCGCGATCCTTTCAGGCTCTCGTCGAACCCCGGTTGATGCGGCCCGGCCCGTAATGCAGAAATGGCGCTCGGCGAGCCTGCGGCTTGAGCAGGTCGCGGATTATAGCGAAGACTCCGTCGCACGGACACCACGCAGACTGCTTCTGTGGTCTTTCGTGATTTACCGGTTCTATGCCAAACTCAGCGTCTTTTCAGGCCCGTCCATCAGGATCTATGTCCCCTTTGCCACCCAGCCTGCTTCCCAGCCTCGCCGCCGCCATCATTTATGCCGCTGCGACCGTCTATCAGAGCCTGCGTCTGAGCCAGGCCATCAAGCCCGACAAGCGGCTGCTTTGCCTGCTCGGTACGCTGGCGGTCATCGCACATGCCATCGGTCTGTTTTCCCAACTGACGCACTCGGTCGGCCTTGGCCTGGACTTTTTCAACTCCGCCAGTCTTATCGCGGCTTCGGTGATCGTCGTCACCCTGATCGCCACGTCGCGCATCCCGGTTGAAAACCTGCTGGTGCTGCTGTTCCCGCTGGGAATGGTCACCGTATTGCTCGCCCAGTTCGCCCCTAGCGGGACTGTGCAGCCCATCATGGAAGAGCCCGGCATCCTCAGCCATATCCTGCTGTCGCTGCTGGCATACGGGATGTTCACCATCGCCGCATTCCAGGCGCTTTTGCTGCTTTTGCAGGACTACCGGCTCAAGCACAAGCACCCTTCCGGGCTGATCAAGAACTTCCCCCCGTTGCAAACCATGGAAAGCCTGCTGTTCGGCTTCCTGTGGGCTGGCTGGTCATTGCTTTCGCTGTCGCTGATTTCCGGCTGGCTGTTCGTCGAAAACCTGTTTGCCCAGCATCTGGTACACAAGACCCTGCTGGCCTGTCTGGCCTGGATAGTGTTCAGTGTGCTGCTGTGGGGGCGTAACCGCCTTGGATGGCGCGGTCACAAGGCCATTCGCTGGACCCTGGGCGGTTTCTGCCTGCTGATGCTCGCCTATTTCGGCAGCAAGCTGGTACGCGAATTCATCCTGCACATCTGACGGGCCCTGATCATGGATAATCTGCCCCTGGGCCCATTGCTCGGTGTCCTCGCCCTCCTCCTGCTGTGGGCCGGCCTGCTGACCGCAGTCGAAGCCGCTCATCATCAGGTCAAGGCGATGCGCGCCGCCAGCCGCCCGGAAAAATCGGCGCCACTCCCCGAGCTGGCGTTCAACCTGAACAGCCTGATTCTGGGCAATACGCTGATCAGGGTACTGATCACCGTCATCGCGACACTTATTGCCGCCAATTACTGGTTCTACAACGGCCCGACCGTGGCCTGGCTCGCAACCGTGAGCATCATGCTGGTCTTCGCCGAATACATGCCCCGTCGCCTGGCGAACCGCCATCCTGTCTCGACACTGCTGCTGGGCAACGGCGTACTTCGCATTCCGATGAAGATCGTCTGGCCGCTGGCCTACGTGTTCAATGTCCTGGCCAAGACACTGCTGCGCCCCTTCCTGTCACGCGCCGTACAGCAGCAGGATCAGGCTTTCGAGGACGACACGCAAAATACCCCGCGCAACGATGCTGCCCAGGAATATTCTCCACGCGCCAGCGTGCTGTCAGGCATTCGTGCGCTGGACAGCATTACGGTCAATGACATTCTGATCCCGCGCAACGAAGTGGATGGCGTCAATCTTGATGACCCCATGGAAATGATCATCGAACGCCTGATCATTTCACGGCACACGCGCCTGCCGGTCTATCACAACGACATCAATCAGGTGCAAGGCGTCATCAATACCCGCGACATCAGCCACCTGCTGCCCAAGGGCACCTTGACCAAGGAGCAGTTGCTGGCGGTCTGTTACGAGCCTTATTTCGTGCCGGAAAGCACCCCGTTGCAGTTGCAGTTGCTGAATTTCCACAAACAGCAACGGCGTCTCGGCGTGGTGGTCGATGAATACGGTGAAGTGCTGGGCATCGTCACCCTCGAGGATATTCTCGAAGAGATTGTCGGCGAGTTCGAAAGCGAGCAGCGGCTGGATAACCCGCACGTCAAACAACAGGAGGACGGGCGTCTCGAAGTCGAAGGCGCAGCGTCCATCCGCGATTTGAACAAGAGCCTCGGCTGGCACCTGCCGTCAGACGGTCCGAAAACCGTCAACGGCCTGGTTACCGAAGCGCTGGAGACCATCCCGGATGCTCCGGTCTGCTTGAAAATAGGGCCTTACCGGCTGGAAATCCTCGAGACAGAGGACAACCGCGTCAAGCGCGTGGCCATGTGGCAGAACACGCTGGTCCGCACCTTCAAATAGCTGTCTGCCTTCAAATAGATCGCTGCACCGCCCTTGCCTCCCGGTCCATTCGGGTTACTCTGCTCGACGCTGCACCCACAATCACAATAAATGCATGCTTGCCGGAACTCGGTTCTTGCCGACTGGCGAGTCGACTGTCAGGAAATCCGCATGACCAGCACCCCGCTCTCTCGCGAAGATCACGACACATACGCAAAACCGGTGAATTCGACGACCCGCGTCGCCACGGCCAGCTTCATCGGCACGGCCATCGAGTTCTACGACTTTTACGTTTATGCGACCGCCGCCGCCCTGGTGATCGGTCCGGTATTTTTTCCACAGACGTCGGGCACGGCACAGATGCTGTCGTCATTTCTGACCTTCGGCATCGCCTTTCTCGCTCGCCCTCTGGGGTCGGCGCTGTTCGGTCACTTTGGCGACCGGATCGGGCGTAAATCGACGCTGGTGGCCTCGCTGCTGTTGATGGGAATCTGCACCACGCTGATCGGTGTATTGCCCGGTTACGCGACCATCGGGGCATGGGCGCCGATTCTGTTGTGCGTGCTGCGCTTCGGTCAGGGGCTTGGCCTGGGGGGCGAATGGGGTGGCGCGGCGCTGCTGGCGACCGAGAATGCCCCGAAAGGCAAACGCGCCTGGTTCGGTATGTTTCCGCAACTCGGCCCCTCAATCGGCTTTCTCGCCGCCAACGGTCTGTTTCTGGCGCTGGCCATGACCCTCGATGACGAGCAGTTCCGTTCGTGGGGCTGGCGGATTCCCTTCCTGCTCAGCGCCGTACTGGTCATGGTCGGGCTGTACGTGCGCCTTAAACTGGAAGAGACACCCGTCTTCGCCAAGGCCATGGCTCGTCACCAACGGGTCAGCCTGCCAATCGTGGAGACCTTCAGCCAGCATTGGAAACCCATGCTGCTCGGTGCGGCGTCGATGGTGGTCTGCTACGCGCTGTTTTATATCTCGACGGTGTTTTCGTTGAGCTACGGCGTGGCCACGCTGGGCTATACCCGTGAAACGTTCCTGGGGCTGTTGTGCTTTGCGGTGCTGTTCATGGCGGCGGCCACACCACTGGCCGCATTGGCGAGCGATCGCTTCGGGCGCAAGCCGGTATTGATTGCGGGTGGCGTGCTGGCGATCCTGTCAGGCTTCACCATGGAGCCGCTGTTGACCCACGGCAGCACCTGGGCTGTGGCGCTGTTTCTGTGCATTGAATTGTTTCTGATGGGCATCACGTTCGCCCCGATGGGCGCGCTGCTACCGGAGCTGTTCCCGACACAGGTGCGCTACACCGGCGCATCGGCGGCCTACAACCTGGGCGGAATCGTCGGAGCGTCGGTTGCCCCCTTCTTCGCCCAGAAACTGGTGGCGATGGGCGGCCTGAGCTGGGTTGGCGGGTATGTGTCTGCAGCAGCGCTGATCAGCGTGCTGGCGGTGTTGAGCCTGAAGGAGACGCGGGACAGCGAACTTTAGGCTGGAAGTCCTGCTGAGTGCAGGCGACAAGAAATACGCGCAGCGTTGTTTCTTGCCGCCTGCGGCCTGAGCCTTACAACTTGACGGTTACTGCCTGCGAGGCACGAGTGGCCTTGGCACGGGCGGCTTCGATGGACTCGTCACGCGCCAGGGCAACGCCCATGCGGCGCTGACCGTTGACTTCCGGCTTGCCGAACAGACGCAATGCCGTGTCAGGCTCGGCCAGCGCGGCGCCGAGGTTGGCGAACGCGGTTTGCGTGGACTGGCCTTCGACCAGGATCACTGCCGAAGCCGAAGGGCCGAACTGGCGAATCAACGGAATCGGCAGGCCAAGAATCGCGCGAGCGTGCAGGGCAAACTGGGACAGGTCCTGAGAAATCAGGGTCACCAGACCGGTGTCGTGCGGGCGCGGCGAGACTTCGCTGAACCACACCTGATCGCCCTTGATGAACAATTCAACGCCAAACATCCCGCGCCCACCCAATGCCTCGGTCACCGCCTTGGCAACGCGCTCGGACTCTGCCAGCGCAACCGGGCTCATGGCCTGCGGCTGCCAGGATTCCTGATAGTCGCCCTTTTCCTGACGATGCCCAACCGGCGCACAGAACGTGGTGCCACCGATGTGACGCACGGTCAGCAGGGTGATTTCGTAATCGAAGTCGATGAAACCTTCGACGATGACGCGCCCCTTGCCAGCACGACCGCCCTCTTGCGCATAGTCCCAGGCTTTCTGTACGTCATCGGTGCTCTTGAGCAGGCTCTGCCCTTTGCCCGAAGAACTCATGACCGGCTTGACCACGCACGGGAAACCGAGGTCTTCGACCGCCTTGCTGTACGCCTCGAAGGTGTCGGCAAAGTGGTAGGGCGAGGTCGGCAGCTTCAGTTCTTCGGCGGCCAGACGACGAATGCCTTCGCGGTTCATGGTCAGTTGCGCGGCGCGTGCGGTCGGGATCACGGTGAAGCCTTCGGCCTCAAGCTCGACCAGCGTCGCGGTGGCGATGGCTTCGATTTCCGGAACGATGAAATCCGGCTTCTCGGCCTCGATGACTGCGCGCAGTGCCGCACCGTCGAGCATGTTGATCACATGGCTGCGATGAGCGACCTGCATGGCCGGAGCGTTCTCGTAGCGGTCAACAGCGATCACTTCAACGCCGAGGCGCTGCAGCTCGATCACGACTTCCTTGCCCAGTTCGCCGCTACCGCAGAACAGTACGCGCGTCGCGGTGGGCGACAGTGGAGTTCCGATTTGAGTCATCTCAGGTCCTCGTGAAGCAGATGTCGAGGGCTGCCCGCCGTATGCAAGCAACCGCTGTGAAGAAAGGCGCGCAATTTACCACGAAGCCCCGGCAAATGGGCGCTCAGCCTGGACAGGCACTGTTGCGCGCCCGCCAGGCCATGATCATCCAGACAATGGTCACGCCGGCGAACTTCGATGCCAGCGCGGTGAGCACGACCGGCGCCGTCAGGGCGTCGATCATGCCGAAGAAGATAAAGGTATCCAGCGGAATGCTGAGGGCAGAGCTGATCCACAAGCGATCACGCAACGGGCGTCTGGTAATGCTGAACACCAGCCAGTCAATGCATTCGGAAACGGCAAACGCTGTGGCGCTGGCCAGCGCGATAGTGGGATCGCTGGTGACATAGGACAGGACCAGCGCCACGAGCATGGCAATGATCGCGCCATGGCCGAAGCGAATCTGCACCATGTCCCGCAACACGAACACCAGCCCGCCCCAGGCAGACCAGATCATGTCCAGATGCGGCGCACTGGAAAAGGCGAAGTTGATCAGCACGACACTGCTGATGTAAGCGATCAGGAAAAGCATGGAGGGTTATACGCTTGGGGAAACGGATGGCAATGATAGCAAAGCTGGCTGCTCACACGCTTCGCACTCAGTCTCAACTATCGTGCGACGCAGAGCGTCGAGAACTGCATTCCCACGCTGGAGCGTGAGGAACGATCATCGTAACTATCGTGCGACGCTCCGCGTCGGCATGCCGCTCTGGACGCTCTGCGTCCTCTTGACGACGCAGAGCGTCGAGAACTGCATTCCCACGCTGGAGCGTGAGGAACGATCATCGTAACTATCGTGCGACGCTCCGCGTCGGCATGCCGCTCTGGACGCTCTGCGTCCTCTTGACGACGCAGAGCGTCGAGAACTGCATTCCCACGCTGGAGCGTGCGGAACGATCATCGCAACTATCGTGCGACGCTCCGCGTCGGCATGCCGTTCTGGACGCTCCGCGTCCTCTTCGTGACGCAGAGCGTCGAGAACTGCATTCCCATGCTGGAGCGTGCGGAACGATCATCGTAACTATCGTGCGACGCTCCGCGTCGGCATGCCGTTCTGGACGCTCCGCGTCCTCTTTGCGACGCAGAGCGTCGAGAACTGCGTTCCCACGCTGGAGCGTGAGGAACGATCATCGTAACTATCGTGCGACGCTCCGCGTCGGCATGCCGTTCTGGACGCTCTGCGTCCTCTTTGCGACGCAGAGCGTCGAGAACTGCGTTCCCACGCTGGAGCGTGAGCAACGATCATCGTAACTATCGTGCGACGCTCTGCCTCGGCATGCCTTTCCGGACGTTCTGCGTCCTCTTGACGACGCAGAGCGTCGAGAACTGATCAGCGTGCCTCGCCCACTGTCCACATCAGGCCGCTGGCTCTGGCGCGCTCGTCGCAGAGGCCGAGCACCACGCGGCGCTCGTCGTTGCTCATGCGGCTCCAGCGGGTGATCTCGGTGACGGTTCGCTGGCAACCGGTGCATATATCCTGCTCGTCCAGAGCACAAATACTCACACACGGAGAACGGACCGGCTTTTCGATCGGGGTATCAGTGCTCATCAATCTTCCTGCACCACCAGGTCACGGGCGTAACGCTGGGCATTGTGTACGTAATGGGCTGCGCTGGCTTCAAGCATCTTCTTCTGCACGTCGGTAAGTTCGCGCACCACTTTACCCGGCGACCCCATGACCAGCGAGCCATCAGGAATGACCTTGTTTTCGCCGATCAGCGAATTGGCGCCGATGATGCAATATTTCCCGATCTTCGCCCCATTAAGGATGACCGCGTTGATGCCGATCAGGCTGTAATCGTCAACGCTGCAGCCATGCAGCATGGCGTTGTGGCCGATGGTCACGCCCCTGCCGATACTCAGCGGCGACCCCATGTCGGTGTGCATCACCGTACCGTCCTGCACATTACTGTTTTCACCAATGTGAATCAGCTCGTTGTCGCCACGCAATACCGCGTTGAACCACACACTCGCGCCGGCCTCAAGCCTGACATTGCCGATCAGCGTTGCATTGGGAGCCACCCAGCTCTGCGGATCAGTCTGAACACGGGATTCTCCCAGGCGAAATTTCATGCAGCCTCCTCGGGCGGGTCGTACTCATGGGGACGAACAATAAAAGATGACGCTTCAAGTAAAAGCGCCTCAGATCGTCGACCGCTCCGGCGGATGATGCAGGCTGATCCTGGTGTCGTACAGCACGTTGATCAGCTCGACGATCATGATCGCGGTAAGCCCCCAGATCTTGTACTCGCCATAACGGTAACTGGGCACGTACCAACTGCGGCCTTCGTAATCGATACGGTGAGTATGCTCGCGAGTGTCCTGACGGAAGAACTCCAGCGGCACACTGAAGACTGCCGCGATCTCGCCGTCATTGGGCTGATATTCGACGAAGTCGGGTATCACCCCCACGTAAGGCGTGACCTTGATACCGTGCTTGGAGATCAGCGGACTTAACGGCCCGATCACCTCGACCAGCCCGGGAGGCAGGCCGATTTCCTCCTCGGCTTCGCGCAACGCAGTGAAAATCAGATCGGGGTCGCCCGGGTCGCGACGGCCACCCGGAAACGCCACTTCACCGCCATGCGTCGACAGGCCACTGGCGCGCAGGGTCAGAATCAGCTCGGGTTGCTCGCTGCGGGTAATCGGCACCAGAACAGCCGCCTCGGGGAATTGTCGATCCGAGTCGAGGGTTTCTGGCGTGTGACTGACTACACGGCGAAGTAGCTCATCCAGCATGGGAAATCTCGATCTGTTGCCTGCCTGGCATCATGCACCAAAGCAACGCTGTGCCCAAGCCCTTGTAGGACAACTCCTGTCACACAGAGGGTTGCCGAGCCGCCGCACGACAGGCCAAGATAGCGACTGCGTTCACTATCGACTGATCCCATGAATTTTTGCAGCCAGTGCGGCAACCCTGTTATCCAGCGTATTCCCGAAGGCGACAGCCGTTTGCGCTATGTCTGCGAGCATTGCCACACCGTTCATTACCAGAACCCGAACATCGTTGCGGGCTGTCTGGTGACGCTGGGCGGCAAAGTGCTGCTATGTCGCAGGGCCATTGAGCCGCGCCTGGGTTTCTGGACGCTGCCGGCAGGCTTCATGGAAAACGGCGAAACCATCGAACAGGCTGCCCGGCGCGAAACCATGGAGGAAGCCTGCGCCACCCTGAGCGAACTGCATCTGTACACCTTGATCGACGTGCCGCATATCAATCAGGTGCATGTGTTCTACCGTGGGGAGATGGCGAATGAGGCATTCGCCGCAGGCATCGAGAGCCTGGAAGTGCAGTTATTCGACGAAGCAGACATTCCGTGGTCGGACCTGGCTTTCATGACAGTCGGGCGTACCCTAGAATACTTCTTTGCGGATCGGCGTCGGCAGGCCTACCCGGTTCATACCAGCGCCCTTCCCCCGTCACGTCCGTTGCTGGACACCTGAAAGCCAGGGTCGCACACAACATCGGCGCTTTTGTTAAAGAAGTATCTTCAGGGAAATCGTAATGCGCTGGTTGCTCGCACTCTTTTGCATGTCGTTCATGCCGCTTTCGCAGGCCGCGTTTACTCAAACCATCGTGCCCAAGGGCAGCGAACAGAAAATCATCAATAACAAGGTCATCAATACCGAGAGTATCGCCAGCAAGCCGATCGATAAGGTGCTGGTACTCAAGTCAGCGCGCCAATTGCAGCTGATCAGCGGTGGCGAGGCCTTGAAGACCTACCGAATCTCGCTGGGCAAGAACCCCAAGGGCACCAAGCTGCAGGAAGGCGACCAACGCACGCCGGAAGGTTTTTACTGGATCGACTGGCGTAAACCCAGCAATAACTACAACCTGTCGATGCACATTTCCTACCCGAATGTCTCGGACTCGGCACGCGCACGCTCCGAGGGCGTGAAACCGGGCAGCATGATCATGCTTCATGGCACACCGGTGGATGAAGAGTATCCGGAATGGTATTTCCACACGCTGGACTGGACCAACGGCTGCATCGCGCTGAAGAACAACGACATGCGGGAAATATGGGATCTGGTGAAAGACGGGACGATGATCGAAATCCGACCTTGAATGTGCAACGTTGCGAATTCGCGAGCAAGCTCGCTCCCACAAGACTCAAGATGATTATCGTCCCCACGCTCCAGCGTGGTGACGCATTTTTGGACGCTCTGCGCCCAGCCCTGGATGCGCCTCAGAACTCTGCCAGCTTCCATATCTCGTAAGCAGGCGTTTCGTAAGGATGGCTCTGCTTGAGAGCCAGCACCACTTGCTGAATCAGCTCGTCCGCGACGACCAGCTCGACCTTCCACTCCTCCACGGACTCGACCACACCGCTCTGCCCGATAAATGGCTGACTGCCATCCAGCGGACGGAACTGGCCCTGGCCGAGTACTTGCCACGAGCAATGATCGTAAGCGCCGATTCGCCCTGCACCAGCAGCGAATACGGCGCTCTTGACCTCGTCCACATGGCTCGGTGGAACAAAGAAAGCGAGCTTGTACACGCGCCTTAGTTAACCCAGGCGCGCGCGTTGCGGAACATGCGCATCCAGGCACCGTCCTCGTTCCAGTCCTCGGGACGCCACGAGTTCTGCACTGCACGGAACACACGTTCCGGGTGCGGCATCATGATGGTCACACGACCGTCGAGGGTGGTCAGGCCGCCGATACCGCGTGGCGAGCCGTTCGGGTTGGCCGGGTAGGTTTCAGTGACCTTGCCGTGGTTGTCGACGAAGCGCAGTGCCACGGTGCCGGAAACGTCAGCTTCAAGCAGCGCATCGTCATTGCGGAACTCCGCGTGCCCTTCGCCATGCGCGATGGCGATTGGCATGCGCGAACCGGCCATGCCCTGCAGGAAGATCGACGCCGACTCCTGAACCTGAACCATGGCCACGCGCGCTTCGAACTGCTCGGAGCGGTTACGCACGAAATGCGGCCAGAACTCGCTGCCCGGAATCAGCTCGTGCAGGTTGGACAGCATCTGGCAACCGTTGCACACGCCAAGCGTGAAGCTGTCGGAACGTTCGAAGAAGCCCTGGAAGGCATCGCGCGCACGGCTGTTGAACAATGCCGACTTGGCCCAGCCTTCGCCAGCACCCAATACGTCACCGTAGGAGAAACCACCGCAGGCGACCATACCCTTGAAGTCGTTCAGGTCGACACGACCGGCCAGAATATCGCTCATGTGCACGTCGATTGCGTTGAAACCGGCACGATCAAAGGCTGCCGCCATCTCGACCTGACCGTTGACGCCCTGCTCGCGCAGAACGGCAACCTGAGGCCGAACGCCCGTCTTGATGTACGGCGCGGCGATATCTTCGTTGACGTCGAAGCCCAGCTTGACGGTCAGGCCCGGGTTGTCTTCTTCCAGCAGCGCATCGAATTCCTGATCCGCGCATTCGGCGTTGTCACGCAGGCGCTGGATCTGATAGCTGGTCTCGGCCCACTGACGTTGCAGCAGACGACGCTGACCACTGAATACCGGCTCGCCATGGAAGCTGATCGAGACTTCATCGTTGTTGATCGGCTGACCGATCACCGCCACGCAATCTTCCAGACCGGCCGCGCTGAACTGCGCCAGCACCAATGGAGTAGCGTCCTGACGCACCTGGATGACCGCACCCAGCTCTTCGTTGAAGAGGATCGCGCTCAGTTCGGAAACATTGTCGGCCAAACCGTCGAGGTGCAGGTTCAGACCGCAGTGACCGGCGAAGGCCATTTCCAGGGTGCTGACCAGCAGACCACCGTCGGAACGGTCGTGATAGGACAGGATATGACCGTCGGAATTGAGGCCCTGAATCACGGCGAAGAAGGCCTTGAGGTCTTCAGCGTCGTCGACGTCTGGAGCGACGCGGCCGAGCTTGCCGTGAGTCTGCGCAAGAATCGAGGCGCCCATGCGGTTCTGGCCACGACCCAGATCGATCAGGATCAGGTCGGTTATGCCCTTGTCCATGCGCAGCTCGGGCGTCAGGGTCTGACGGATGTCGACCACTGGCGCAAAGCCCGTCACGATCAATGACAGCGGCGAGGTCACGCTCTTTTCGGTGCCCTCGTCGCTCCAGCGGGTCTTCATGGACATCGAGTCCTTGCCCACTGGAATGGTGATTCCCAGTTCCGGACACAGCTCCATGCCGACCGCTTTCACGGTGTCATAAAGGCGCGCGTCTTCACCAGGGTGGCCAGCAGCCGACATCCAGTTGGCCGACAGTTTGATGTCAGAGAGCTTTTCAATACGCGAGGCCGCGATGTTGGTCAGCGTTTCGCCGATTGCCATACGGCCCGACGCCGGAGCATCCAGCAACGCCAGCGGAGTGCGCTCGCCCATCGCCATGGCTTCGCCGGTGTTGACGTCGAAGCTGGTGGCGGTGACGGCGCAGTCAGCCACAGGCACCTGCCATGGACCGACCATCTGATCACGAGCGACCAGGCCGGTGATGCTGCGGTCACCGATGGTGATCAGGAAGCTTTTGCTGGCGACTGCCGGATGGCGCAACACTCGCTGTACACTTTCTTCGATGTCCAGCGTGCTCGGGTCGAAATCATCGCCGATCTCTTCTTCGCGTGCGACCGAACGGTGCATACGCGGAGCCTTGCCCAGCAGGACTTCCAGCGGCATGTCTACCGGACTGTTACCGAAATGACTGTCGGTGACGGTCAGTTGCGGCTCTGCAGTGGCTTCGCCGACAACCGCAAACGGGCAGCGCTCGCGCTCGCAGATAGCCTTGAAGCGCTCGAAATCCTCGACGCCCACGGCCAGCACGTAACGTTCCTGGGATTCGTTGCTCCAGATTTCCAGCGGGGCCATGCCCGGCTCGTCATTGGGTACGTTACGCAGTTCGAAACGTCCGCCGCGATCGCCATCGTTGACCAGTTCGGGGAAGGCGTTGGACAGACCACCGGCACCGACGTCATGGATGAAGCTGATCGGGTTACGGTCGCCCAACTGCCAGCAGCGGTCGATGACTTCCTGGCAACGACGCTCCATCTCGGGGTTTTCGCGCTGAACCGAAGCGAAATCCAGGTCTGCGGAGCTGGTGCCGGTCGCCATCGAGGAGGCCGCGCCGCCGCCCAGGCCGATCAGCATCGCCGGGCCACCCAGTACGATCAGCTTGGAACCTACAGTGATCTCGCCCTTCTGGACGTGATCTTCGCGGATATTGCCCATACCGCCCGCCAGCATGATCGGCTTGTGGTAACCACGAACCTCGTCACCATGCGGTGTAGTGATGGACTGCTCGAACGTACGGAAATAGCCGGTCAGCGCCGGGCGACCGAACTCGTTGTTGAACGCCGCGCCACCCAGCGGGCCTTCAATCATGATGTCCAGCGCAGTCACGATGCGCTCGGGCTTGCCGTACGGCACTTCCCAGGGCTGCACGAAACCGGGGATCTGCAGGTTGGAGACGGTGAAACCGGTCAGACCTGCCTTGGGCTTGGCACCGCGACCGGTTGCACCTTCGTCGCGAATCTCGCCGCCGGAGCCGGTCGCTGCACCAGGAAACGGCGCAATGGCGGTCGGGTGGTTGTGCGTCTCGACCTTCATCAGAATGTGCACCGGCTCCTGAACCGCGCCGTACTGACGGGTTTCAGGGTCCGGGAAGAAACGACCGGCGACGTTGCCGACGATCACCGAAGCGTTGTCCTTGTAAGCGGACAGCACGCCTTCGCTGTGCATCTGGTAGGTGTTCTTGATCATGCCGAACAGGCTTTTTTCCTGGCTCTGGCCGTCGATGTCCCAACTGGCGTTGAAAATCTTGTGGCGGCAGTGCTCGGAATTCGCCTGGGCAAACATCATCAGCTCGATGTCGTGAGGGTTGCGCCCCAGACCATTGAAGCTGGTGATCAGGTAATCGATTTCATCTTCGGCGAGGGCCAGGCCCAGCTCGACGTTGGCTTTTTCCAGCGCCGCGCGGCCGCCACCCAGAATGTCCACGGCGGTCAGCGGCTTGGGCTGAGCGTGGCTGAACAGGTTGGCTGCCTGCTGGTGATCGCCCAGGACCAGTTGCGTCATGCGGTCGTGCAGGCTGTCGGCGATTGCCTGGGCCTCGGTCTCGCTGAACTGGCCTTCTACATAGAAGGCAATCCCGCGCTCAAGGCGCTGGATTTTGCTTAGGCCGCAGTTGCGAGCGATGTCGCTGGCCTTGCTCGACCAGGGGGAAATGGTGCCAAAACGCGGCAACACCAGAAACAGACGGCCGCTCGGCTCTTGAACCGGCACGCTGGGGCCGTATTTCAGGAGGCGATCGAGAACCTGCTGTTCTTCGCTGGTCAGAACGTCGTTGACGTCAGCGAAGTGGGCGAATTCGGCGTACAAGCCACTGACAGCTGAAACTTTTTGTTTCAGTTGTTCTAGTAATTTGCTGTGGCGGAAAGCAGAAAGGGCAGGAGCACCGCGCAGGATCAACATCTTCGGGACAGCCTCGAGAAGGGGGTGTGCTTTGAGGCCGCGTATTCTAGCCTAAACCGGGCATTTGATCACCCAAAACGGCGGCATCCGCTGCGCCCGAATGTCGCCCCACGCAAAAAAAGTCCGGAAATGCCCGTAAAAGCCACTCGCCTATCAGACGCAAGCTTCACTGTCGAGATATGGCGCCCGGTGCGCTTTGCGTATACTGCACCGATGTTCTTCAAACCAGATTTCCGCCCACGTTGCGCCAAATGGCTCATCGCAACCGGACTCTTCCTGATGCTCGGCGCCTGTGTGGAAAAACCCACCACACTGGAGCGAGTCAAGGAGGACGGCGTACTGCGGGTGATCACTCGCAACAGCCCGGCGACTTATTTCCAGGATCGCAACGGTGAAACCGGCTTCGAATACGAGCTGGTGAAGCGCTTTGCCGAGGACCTGGGCGTCGAATTGAAGATAGAAACGGCTGACAATCTGGACGATCTTTTCGACCAGATGAACAAACCGGGCGGTCCGGTACTCGGTGCCGCCGGCCTGATCGAGACGCCAAAGCGCAAATCGCAGGCGCGTTTCTCGCATTCTTATCTGGAAGTCACCCCTCAGGTGGTCTATCGCAACGGCCAGTCGCGGCCAACCGATCCCGGCGACCTGGTGGGCAAGCGCATCATGGTGCTCAAGGGCAGCGCGCACGCCGAGCAACTGGCGGCGCTCAAGGCGCAGAATCCGCGCATTGAATATGAAGAATCCGACGCGGTCGAGGTCGTTGATCTCCTGCGCATGGTCGACGAAGGCCAGCTCGACCTGACCCTGGTGGACTCCAATGAGCTGGCAATGAACCAGGTCTACTTCCAAAACGTGCGCGTCGCCTTCGACCTGGGTGAAGCGCGTGCGCAGCGCTGGGCCGTCGCGCCGGGTGAAGACAACAGCCTGCTCAACGAAATCAACGCCTACCTCGACAAGGTCGAAAAGAACGGCACGCTGCAACGCCTGAAGGACCGCTACTACGGTCACGTCGACGTACTCGGCTATGTCGGCGCCTATACCTTTGCCCAGCACCTGCAAGAGCGCCTGCCCAAATACGAGAAGCACTTCCAGACATCGGCCAAGAAAGAACAGGTCGACTGGAGACTGCTGGCTGCCATCGGCTATCAGGAATCGATGTGGCAGCCGACCGTGACCTCGAAAACCGGCGTGCGCGGCCTGATGATGCTCACCCAGAACACCGCGCAAGCCATGGGCGTGTCCAACAGGCTGGATGCGCGCCAGAGCATTCAGGGCGGGGCAAAGTACTTTGCCTACATAAAGGATCAGTTGGACGACTCGATCAAAGAGCCGGATCGCACTTGGCTAGCTCTCGCTTCCTACAACATTGGCAGCGGTCACCTCGAAGATGCACGCAAATTGGCGCAGAACGAGGGGCTGAATCCTGATAAATGGCTCGACGTTAAAAAAATGCTGCCGCGTCTGGCGCAGAAGAAGTGGTACAGCAAAACCCGATACGGCTACGCCCGAGGCGGTGAGCCGGTGCATTTTGTGGCCAACATTCGCCGTTATTACGACATTCTGACCTGGGTGACGCAGCCACAGCTTGAAGGCAGTCAGGTCGCCGATGGCAATCTGCATGTTCCTGGCGTCGACAAGACCCAACCGCCCGCCCCGCCCGCCTCCCCCGTCCCCTCGTCCAGCAATACGGACGAATCTGCGCTCTAAACGCTACCTTGGCCTTTGCCAGCATCCTTGGCGGCCCGCCGCATTCTGAAAAACTCGCTCAACATCGTCCCGCACTCCTCGCCCAGCACCCCGCCTTCGAAGAGCACGCGGTGATTAAGAAATGCCTGGCTGAAAAACTGCCCCTGGCTCTGCACGATGCCCGCTTTGGGCTCAAGCGCCCCGTAAACCACACGCGCCACCCGTGAGTGCACGATCAGCCCCGCGCACATGCTGCACGGCTCCAGCGTCACATAGAGCGTGCTGCCCGGCAGGCGATAATTGTCCAGCGCCTTGGCGGCTTCACGAATCGCGACCATTTCGGCATGCGCACTTGGGTCGCTGCCGCTGATCGGGCAGTTGTAACCACGACCGATGATCTCGCCGTTCTGCACCACCACTGCCCCGACCGGCACCTCGCCCAGCAGTGCGCCTTGCGCGGCGAGTGCCAGCGCCTCGCGCATGAAGTACTGATCCTTGCTGCGGTCGATGATCTGCGGTTGCCGCATCATGCCACCTCGATGGCGGCCATCAGGCCGGTTTCCATGTGATCGATCACGTGGCAATGGAACATCCATACACCGGGGTTATCCGCCACCAGCGCCACCCGCGCCCGCTCGTTGCGGCCCAGCAAGAAGGTGTCGGTGAAGTAAGGAATGATCTTGCGCCGATTGGAGGCGATTACCTTGAAACTCATGCCGTGCAGGTGAATCGGGTGCTGGTACTGAGTCATGTTCTTCAACTCGAAGATATAGCTCTTGCCCAGCTTCAACCTGGCGATAGGCCGATCGGCGCAGGTCTTGTCGGTGATGTCCCACGCTTCGCCATTGATCTGCCACAGGCTCGGCGGCTTGCCATTGTCGGTGTTGACCGACATCGAGCCCACCCACTCGAAGTTGAAATTGATCTTTTCGGCGTTAGCCATATCAGGCTCGGCCACCGGATTGGCCGGCAGTTCCGGTGGCCACTGGCCTGGCGCATCGTTATTGGCGACCGAGCGGAACGTGCCCAGGCGCACCGGGCCGTTACGCAAGGAGATTTCCTCGCCCGCCGGCGGGGCCTTGATTGCCAGACAGATGCGCATGCCCGGCCCCAGCCAGTATTCGTCGCCGAAGGGACGCGGCTTCACCGGGTTGCCATCCAGCGCATAGATCTGCGCCTCGGCGTCCGGCAGGTTGAGTCGATAGGTCACGGTGTTATCGAGATTGAGCAAGCGCACGCGAGTGATTTGCCCGGCAGGCAATTCAATCACCGCCTGCGGAATGCCGTTCAGCGTTGAAAGCCGCCCTGCGGTGCCCTCACGCGCCGCTTCGCGCAGCACGCTGAACTCGGTAAAGGCGCCTTGCTCGTCCACGTGCCAGCTTTTCAGACTGACCGTGCGCTCATGAGCAAAACCGGTCGGCTCGCGCTCTTCGACAATCAGCGGCCCGACCAGCCCGCGGCCCAGCTCTTCACTGCTGCTGAGGTGCGGGTGATACCAGTAGCTACCGGCGTCCGGCACACGGAATTTGTAATCGAAGTATTCACCCGGCTTGACCGGCAACTGCGAAACGTAAGGCACGCCGTCCATTTCCAGCGGCAAACGAATGCCATGCCAGTGAATGGTCGTCTCGACCGGCAACTGATTGATGAAGCGCAGCCGCAGCCACTCGCCCTGCCGGACGCGCAACTCGGTGCCCGGCGCAGAACCGCCGAAGGCCCAGGCAGGCGTCTTGTGGCCCGCCACCAGCTCCACATCCAGCGGAGCCGCGATCAGCACGAAGTCAGAGCCAGCTTCAGACTCGCGTCGCCCCATCCAGTAACGCGAAGCCCCACCGGCGCCTAGGCCGACTACGGCCAGACCGGCGATGCCTGTAAGGATTTGACGACGGGTAAAGGACATGAACGGCGCAACCTCGAAAACGACGACTGAGTGCATCTGCGAGCAAATGCGAGGGGCGAATACGATACACCTGCATTTGCGTAAAGATAAGGGTGGATACCACGAACTGAAGTCGAGGCGTAAAAAAGCCGGGCAAGGCAGTGACATCCCGCTCCGGCTTTTTGCATCGATCAACGGCTACAACTGACTAACCCGCTCCAGCCATTCGACATACGCCGGCTCTGCATCAGGCGGCATATTGTCGCGGTAATCCTCCAGCTCTGCCTGCATGCCGAACACCTTCCATACCAACGGTGCCAAGCGCGATGCAGGGCTGTTCGCCCGTTCCAGTTCGCTCAGCACTTGCAGGCTTCGTTGCTTGTGCTCGGCCACTGTCTCCGACTGGTAATCGAAGGCCTTTCCCAGCCCGGAGATGTACATCAGTTTCGCGGTTTCTATCTCAGGCCACTGGAGCGCCATATTCAGGGGCCATTCGAGCATGGCCCGCTCACCCCACATTGACGACTTGGGCAAATGGTCGTTCGCAAGCAACGTCAGCATGAATGATTGGCCCAACTGGGTCAGATACACCGGTAAAACCTCGGCTGCAGGCTGCCGGTAAAACACATCCAGTGGCTGCTCACGCTTGAGTCCGATACCGGCCAGCAAGCGCTGTTGAAGATCAAGTACCAGCGCACCAAGTTCTGCCTTGCCTGCACTACCGTTTTCAACGGTTTGCCGGGTGCGGGTCGCACAATTCCATAGGCTCAGTGAAATCCGCCACTGGGCCTGATCGCCCTCACCCGAACAACCCACTTCGCCCGTCACGAAATACTTCGTCGTTGGCGGGACGATATCGAACAGTGTGTTGCCGTCGACCTCAACCCCCGATACAACCGGCCCCGCACCCTGCGCGACCTGAACATAACAATTGGCTACATAGTCATTCCAGTAGTGAACCGACTCCGCCATGTAAAGAGGGATGGCACGCGTATAGCGCCCGACATCATCCTCGCGCTGCGATTCGGCAGGCTCTGCTTTCTCCATGATTTTGGACAAGGCGAAGAAACCGATTTCTGGCGCACCTTCCGGTTTTTGCGCGAAGAGCCAGTCAGCATTGCGCAAACCGTAGTGCCAGACCGGCTTGTTCAGCGCCACGGTATTGATCGCCACGCTGGCAGGATCAATCGGAATGCCTTTGTCTTCCTGCCTGCGCACGTCCTCGAAAGCATGCGCAAACTGGTCAAGGTGACTTTTGATTGGCGCAAAGCCGAGTGCATACAAGCGAGTAAGCAACGCCTCGCCTTCATCCACCCTGCCCAGTTCCTGATAGGCACGCAGCAAGTTGAGACCTGCCGTCGAATCATGTTTGTGCTCATCATAAGCCGGCCCGACAAGCTCGATGATCAGCGGAATGTGGCCATTGTTGCCCAGGTCACCCGATATCATCTGCAAGGCACTGCGGTCGAAATGACCTCCCGCCAATACCTCTTCATACAACACACGCGCCTGCGCGACGTTCTGCTGCTGCAGGTAATGCCGCGCCATCCACAACTGCGCACGCCAACTGCCCGGCAACGCCGCTACAGTGCGTAGAGCATCGAGATAGGCCGCCTCACCGCCCCGTTCCTGCTGAATGCTCAGCCACCACAACAGGCCGTTTTCCTGATTCGGATCGGCTTCAACCGCCTGCCAAAGCGTTGCATCCGCCACTGATTGCTCACCACGCTCGGCAAACACCTTGGCCAGATTGGTCAGGATGATTCCCGATACGCCGACTTTAGCCAGACCTTCGCGCAGGGTGGCTTCTGCAGCATCAAGCCGGGCGTTATGCATCAGCACGATGCCATTCACCACATGGCTGCGCTCGGGATTAGCGTCGATCGCGACCAGTCGTTCGGCGGCAGGCATCAGGTCAGTCGCAAATCCATCGTTCAGCCCCGAAACAATAAGGTTGTATAGCTCGTCCGCATCACCCCACTGCTGTTTCAGATTGGGCAGGAACACCTTCTCGCGCCACTCGCTCCGAGTGATCTTTATCTCGCGCCCATAACTGTCGTAGGCGGTGATCAATTCGCCGTCGTGAGCTTCTGGCGACGTCGTATCAGCAGGCGCGTTATCTGCTGAAGCTTGAGATTTCTTGCCGCTGAGGGCGGACAGAATGCGTTTGAACATAAATGGAATCGCCGCGGTTTGGGGTTAATGGGCAGTGGCTTCAAGTGCTTCAAGTCATAACGTGTGCGGAGGGCCGGCGTGTACATTCGCCACTGGTGATATTGTGGCGTTTGCACCTGGTCAGGCTGGCACCCCTGGAGCAGCCGCCATAGCCTAGTACAGTTACAGCGGTCGGCCTGCTCGCGCAATGCACCATGTCCAGAGTAGGACATGACAAAACGCTGGACGACACAAGAAAGGATTACTGGCCGAGATGAGCACTATTTACGATCCGGACGCACGAACGGTCAGGCAAGTGTCGACAGCGATATTCTTGCTCACCGGGACCGTTGGCGTCATGGGTCCAGTGAGTTTTTCAGGTGGCTGGTGGATTTACGGCTGCATGTTGCTGACGGCATTCATTTACGCGCTTTATATAAAGTATGCGTGTGAGCGCTACACATTGTTCGCCTCTGGCTACTTAACACTGTTGATCTTTCTCCTGGCATTCGCGCCCGCGTGCGTCAGCTATAGCGTTGTCACAGATGACCTGAGCGGTTCCAGGCTTGCGGGCGGGTTTGCCGCTGCCTCGCTGTTGGCTGCCGTGATGCTGCTCTATTTGTTTATCTATCTGAAGCCGACAAAAGAGTTTCCATTCGAGGTGTCCGGCAATAAAGTTTCCTTCAGTTCGCCCGACACATCCAGCGTCAGCGGCGGAGTTATCGCAGGCCTTGGAACACTGGTCGCTTCAGCGGTTATAAAGTCTTTCACGCCACTGACAACAGGCATCCTTATTATTCTGCTGTTTGTATTTGGATGCACGTTCATGCTCATCCACTCTCGTCACCTCATCAGAGGCCTGCGCACCCTGCGCGTCCAGGAAAAGACGATGCCCACGCCTTATACCTTCATGCAAATAGACGAAATACGCGACGCTCGCGCCCGCTGGTGGCTGAGCAGGTTGTTCAGGTGGGTTGCTTCCCGGGGAAAGCGGCAAGCGGATAGTTGAAGAGTTGGCGATGACATAGCCTGCCCCGCAATCGTCGAGCATGCATGGCTCGGTTGCCGAGCGCAGCGCTTGGACCCGCCAGCCGACTTTGAGTCCTTATCACACTGGTTACATCGCGAGCACCTTTTTTCAGGAGACCCTTCACAGTGCTATGCGAAGGGTCTGTGCGTGATCAGTCTCGCACGAGCTTCAGCAGTCCGCCGTCATACCAGGAAAGAGCTAACGACCCGTTCTGTGCCAGGAAAAACGCCGGCGTTTCTTTATCAAAAGGCCCCCAGCTTCCAGATTTGCATTCAACGCTATAGCGTACGGCTTTTTCGATGCCAAGCTTATGGAGTTGCGGCTCCAGTTCAGCCCCACTCATCGCCGGAAGCTTATGAAAAACAGGCCCCTTGCACACATCTTCCGTCGAGTCTGTGGACGCTTTCCATGCAAGCTGGTCGTGATTGAAGCTGAGACGTCGCCCCATAAAGCTCGGATCATCATCCCCCAGTGCCTGCACGCCCGAGTCTGATACCGCTACGCCTGCAACATGCCAACTGCCGTAAAGCGCGCTTTCTCCAGACTGATCGTGCTTTGGAGCATCCATATTCGCTGCGCATCCTGTCAGCGACAACATGATCAGGAAAGATGAACTGAAGGAAAATCGGGATTTCATGAACGGGGGTCCTTGTTTTTTGGGGATGCGGATATCGAATATTTTGCTGGGCTACCCCTACATCGACGTCGGCGGGGCCTTTGAGCGGCTTCTCCGTAATGATTTTCCTAGAACTTCAAGCCAGTTTCAAATGAGATGCTTTGGGGGTGGTAAGGGGCGGCATCGTTGGTTAAGACGGCGGCAAAGGATCGCTTTATCCAGGTTTGAAGTTTATTCAGAGCCTGCCTAATGCTCTCGAAAAAATGAAAGAGATCCAGGTGAAGCAGCGCTGGGTCTTTTGCTTGAGCGTTCTGATAAATCATGCAGTACAGACACGGTGCTTGGTGATGCACACACCTGCCAGAATTTACCAACCTCAAAAAGCAAAAATCCCACAATTAAGCGGGCTTCAGGGTATTTCGTATTAATCAGTACCGGATATCACCAGCCTCTCAATCATTCCCACTCTGTTATCAGATTGATCCTAATCATCTGATTTATATAGACTTTAAATTACAGATTACAAAAAAGCCATGCTTGATACCATGGAATTCTTTTAGCGGTTTCTACTGAAAGTCACGTCTCCGCAGGGCCGGTCCGGCGAAACGTGAGGGCCGTGCAGCCAGCGTCAAGATGAACGAGCCCAGAGTACCGCCGAAAAATATCCCCTCACATTGCCCCGTTTAGCCTCCTCGGAGACAGGAACAACTACGCTCTCGTGAAACGTAATGCGCTACAGCTTTACGCAACATCGCTCTCCTCCCGTGCGAGAAATAGTTTCGATTGGCTACGCCCCCCATCTGACGCTGAGCAAGCATTAGCTTTGTGCGAAGCTTTGCGTGTTGGCGTATCCTTACGCATAGGTAAGTGCTGGCCATATTGCACTGTCCCAAACGCCCTGTATTCTGCTCGCGGGGTGCGGTATTCGGCGTATTTGGCCAGCGTAGAAATGAAAACATCACCGTCTGTCGGAAAGACACCGGCCAATGGTTTGACGACCGCTGACGTGATTGTATATGAGGTTCAAAAGTGTTCAGTACAAGAGATGCAGCGAGACTGTTCTCCAGCAAACGGCTCACGGAAGTAGCATCCGGAAATTTCGACTTTCTCTTGAAAGTGGCAACACATTACAAAGGCGCGCTGAGAGAAGAGTTTACTGCCGCAGAAGTATTTGAGCACTCGTACTCAGCCCTATCAAAGGAATACAGGACCGAATACTTCTTTAAAAACATTGTCGCCGAGCGCTTGCTTTTAGGGAGGCACTCCCTTAACACAGCAACCGTACTGCCAGAGTTCAGAGTTGGTCGAAATAAGGCCGACTGCGTTATATTAAACGGCAGTTCTACGTGCTACGAAATAAAATCAGACTTCGACAACCTAGATCGTCTTCCCGAGCAGCTAGCCTCCTACAAAAAGCTATTTGACAAAGTTTATGTGGTCGTAGGCAAGTCACACTTATCAAAAGTCTTGAACTCTTGCGATAGCGACGTGGGAATTCTGGAATTAACATCCAGAAAGAACCTCCGGACAATCCGAGAAGCAGCGATCTCAACAGACCCAGTGGATATCTCAATACTGATGCGCTCACTTCGCGTACATGAATATCGAGATATTGTGTCGGCACTTTCAGATCAAAACATTGACTATCCGAACACAGAAATCTTTTCCGCATGTGAGAATATTTTACAGAAGTTACCTTCTGCGGATGTTAGAAAAGCATTTTGCACAACCCTTAAAAAAAGCAGAAAGATCGAAAAAGATTTTATCCTATCTCTCCCTCGATCGTTATTGATGGCTGGAATTGGATTTAAATTGCGCACTGAGCACAGGCGAAGCCTGGCAGAAAACCTCAACAAAACCTTTAGTAAGGACACTACATGTACTACCCAATATTACGGGGCAAACAATTTGAACTGATAGCTCTGAGAGAGCTAGCAGAAACAATCTCCCCTGAGCTCTTCCGCCCAGTTATCGAGCCTGTACGTGGGAATTTGGCACCTCTACATAAAACAATTGAAGTGCTACATAAATCGGGTATCAAGCCACTTTTAATTATCAACCCCAGCATTGGGGACTTTTCTAAAAGTGAAAAAATCTTGTTTGAAATCGAAGGAGATCGAGACTCGTTTACTCCGTGCATCAAAGCAAAAAGCATCGCAGACCTCTCTCTATTGCCAGATCTTGGCTTCTCCCTATCTGACAGCGCAGTTTTGATAGATGGGGGTATCGACAAAGTATTTGTCGAAAAACTTAGCTCCGCCTCTTGCGTTCTTGTTAACAAGGAGAAGATCCATCCTGGCGCGTTGCCCCTATTGAAAAACGTCGTTCTATTTGGCGATTTTTTTGATAAAAAAGTTCGAAATGCCGACTACGAGGATAAGTCCTTTTATTCGTCGTTGCATACTGAATGGAAATCCTACCAAAACGCCATTGGATTTGGCGACTACACAATATTAAGCGAGGAGTATAGTGAGGCAGGTGGCCCTGCATATGTGGTAACTATCCACCTAAGCTATATTAACCGGATAGAATTCGACGCCATGTACGTTCGTCATTTTTCGTCATTCAATGATGACTCACCTGCTAACCCAGGCGGAAAGTTCAAATCTGCGCTTGAAAAACTTTGCGAGTTTTCGGCCTCACATCCTGGAATATTCAATCACACCCAAGGTTTTAAAGAACTTGTATCGCTAAGAGGCAATCCGTTCCCTGGGCTAGGCCAAGTCAAGAAGTACTCAATTAAGCATCATATTGAAACTACTTGCGACTTCGTTAGGGGTGCATGATGCCTAGATGCTGCGCTCAGTGTTTTCATGACTCCGTAATAGTTGCCAAAATAAACGCAGAGGGCGAAATAAGCCGATGCAGCTACTGTGGCACCAGTCAGGTTTCCTGCATCGATCCCGCTGGGCTAGCTGATAAACTGGAATTATTCACCTATGGTTTGCGTGAGGATGAAAACGGAATTCCTTTCGCAGACATATTGAAATCATATGGCATTTTGAGTAACGGGGTTCGGCAGACAGAAATACTCGTTAACGATATTTTCGGAAATAATACAGCAGATAAGCGGTTCTCGTTTAATTTCGATGTCGCTAGCTATACCGATCAATGGGAAGACTTCAAGACTGAGTTGAAACACAAGAATCGTTTCTTCCCAAAGGCCACTATACACTCCTCCCTGTTCAGCAGATTGACACCCGGTAGCAATGAAGGTGTGCTATTTCAGCTTTTAGAACAGCTTAAAATACCAGTCGATGTGAGGGAAAGTTTCTTCAGGGCTCGAATATCAGAAATACCTTTGGTTGCGCATCAGATGGGCTGCCCACCATGCGAAATAGTGACCGGCGGGCGGGCGAACCCGCGAGGCATTCCCTATCTATATGTGGCAGACAGTTTGATTACCTGTATAAGCGAGGTAAGACCGAGCAATTCAAGTGGAGTATATGTTGCACAAATCACTCCTGTACGCGAACTTTCAGTGCTTGACTTAACAACACCGAGAAAACACTGCTCTGCGTCAGCTTTCGGAGAAGAGCAGCTATCCGCGGTATTAGGTTTTCTAGGGCTACTTGAGCTTTTTTCTGATGAGCTTTCTAAGCCTATCAGGCCTGAAAACAGCAATCTAGATTACATCCCCACGCAGTTTTTATGCGAGTTCATTAAAAGCGAAGCAAGATTTGACGGAATTGTTTTCAATAGTTCCTTTGGCCAAGGGAAGAACTACGTCTTCTTCGATGGAGACTCGCTAACTCCCGCCACCCCAATAAAATATATCGTAAACAAGACAATTCATGAGTACATGCAGGCTTAAACGTAAACATCTAGATATATTAAAGAAAAAGCCCGCTATCAAGCAGGCTTTTGGATGTTAGCTAAGAGGGCGCACTCCCACTCAGTTATAATACGGAAATTTTTCCAGTATGTTTATAACTTTAAACAGAGCATTGAATCTTAAAGCTACAAAAATTCCATTTCAAAAATGGTTGAACATTGCCGCTCCATTCGTGCTGATTTTTTCATCAGCTCGCGACAAGTACAAGAAAGCGCGTCCGGCGCGAGGTGATAGCAAAACTCAAGGCTGACAGGACGCACATACGGATTAACGTTGGTCGATAAACATATTGGCAGCTGCCTCGACGCTCTTGCGGACTACCTCAGAACCAGATGTCGCCTTAAAATCGTCTGGCAGCAAAGAGAGCGACTTTTCCACCTTTAAAAGCCAGAACTGCAAAGCGGTGCGCTCGCCATTTTCCAAGTCACCAAGCCGTGCCGCCACAAACGGCTGAACATGTTCAAGCACTTTAACAGCGTAGGACCGGCGGCTCCCGTCACCGAGCATGGCATCTATTCGCTCGATCCCAGAAAGAACCGCATCAATATTAAATATCGCCTGACCCGAGTTCTGCTGCAACGCGCGCATCAGAGCGATGCGGAAAGCCTGAGTATCAATCTGGTAGGTTTGAAAACCGGGAAGCTCTTCGGCCTTTCTGTAGGCCGTGGCGATGAATTCGTCGGCCGCATCGAGTCGAGGTTTTTCCGCCATCGCGATCGCATACTGAAGCCAAAAGAGCGGCTCACCATTGACCCGCTCGTCATATCGTAAACGTTCATAGATGCTGGCGATGACGGTATCCAGATCTCCCTTGCCGCGCAAGGTTCTCCGCAAGCTCGAATACGCCATCATGTTCGACATGAGAATTCGATACGGTCGCTCGCTTCGCCGTTGCGCCGCAGCCAGTGTTACCTCGACCACAGCGTCAGCGATCTCCTCTGGCGCAATGAACGCCGCAATCACAAATGAGGAAAAAATAGAAGATCGAGCCCTGAACCCGTCGGCTGATGTCTCGAAAATTTCGTGCGACAGATCCTCTAGCGGTTTGAGCGCCATAAACGGATCTGCACCGACTACGTTTCTCACGAATGACGCACCGACCGACCCTTGATGCATGGCGATCAACATAGTCATAGTCAAAATTCGCCGAGTGTCCCTATTTTCAAAGAGTGGGGCTAAGGCCTCCTTCACGCGGTCGCGGACTGCGGCATTTTCGAAAAGATCAAGCAAAAGGTCGCGTAGGTCGCCACGGTGATCGAGATCAGGCGCACGAAGTCCCGCACTCTCGCACAACAGGCCAAATGCGGCCATTTCGGATCTTGTAAGGCCGTTAAGGCTTACCCGGTCAAACGGCTGGGGCAGAAGATTTACGAACTCGTGAAAGCGGACCTCGAACGTACCCGTACGCACCTCCACCACTAGCTTAGCCCGTGGAAGAGCCTCACGAAGGCCGCGCAAACTGTCTTGTGCGGCCGAATATTGGTCGACAAACACGACCAATCGATCAACCTCGGCAAGTGCCGCAACCTCGCGCTGAAGATCTGGATGACCGAGCTGAAGCTGTAGACAAGTCCAGCCTCTCGACGAAAGCTCGAACGCAAGTAGATGAAGAAAAATCGATTTGCCGTTACCAAGGCGACCATCTACAACAAGCGATGCCTTGCTCTCAACACCATCCGCCGCCGCACGCACCGAATCCGCCCGAGCAACCGCGTACTCCTCACTGGGTTGCGAGCGGGCAAGGCGACTAGGATCGAAATCGCCATAGACTAGAAGATCGAAGACCTCGGTAGCGGTAGGACGAGCGACTGCCTTCTTATCGCGCACGGGTGACAGCGAGCGGAAAGAACGCAGATTATCCAATGAGGGAGCAACTGAGCGTGGAGCTTGCGCAAGAATCTCGGCGAAGCCGTCAGTGCCTACAAACATCGTGCGCCCATACTGTGCGGTACGTCGCAGGAACGTTTCGTCGACGGTGGGCCCTTGAATGAAGATAGTTCGCTCGGCAAGCTTAGGGTTGGCCATCAGTAGGCCGGCTATATGATAATCGGCGAGACTGTATCCAACGATGTACAGAGTACTTGCGAAAGCTAAATCACGCTGAAATTGATCGTACCATCGCGAGCGGACGACATGCTGGTTCACGTAGGATCCTTCGCCGAGAACTAAGCTCTTCATCACATTATCTGACGTGATCAGTCGGATGCTGCCGTGGAGGTGCACTACTGCGCCGTGAGGCAACTTGTTCGGAACTGGCTCCGAGACATCGTAGGCATTCGGTGGCACTTTATTTTTTAACCGATGCAATTCGACCGCGTCATCGTAGTTGGTCGAGTAGATGCGTCGCCACGGCTCATTAAGCACCGCCGTTTGTCCAGCCGTTAGCTCGGTCAGCCGAAAAATCCTATATAGCTCGTCACGAAGCTTCCCAGAGTCATGTTCGGCAAACTCCTCGCTGAGGACTTGCAGATCGTAGTCCGTATCCGCCGGAAGGTTGAGTTGCTCGATAAAGTGGCGCCGCAATCCCCTGCCGTTGGGCGGAGTACTATTCGCGATGTTGCTAGCGCCGAGGCTGAACCCGGAGCCCAGGAACAAAATAGAGGACTCGGGATCGATCTCTTTAATTACGTCAATATCATGCGTCATCATTCCTCCATTTACGAGACAG
The DNA here is from genome assembly GCF_900103225.1 of Pseudomonas congelans. Lineage (GTDB taxonomy): Bacteria > Pseudomonadota > Gammaproteobacteria > Pseudomonadales > Pseudomonadaceae > Aquipseudomonas > Aquipseudomonas congelans. The sequence goes on from NZ_FNJH01000002.1 coordinate 499,569, forward strand.
TTTGTCAAGTAGCGGGCAACTGAAACATTCAAAAATGGATTCATTCATCCGTAGTTCTATGCCTGCCAGTCGGAACCAGCCAACCTTGCCATGACCAGACAGCTTTCTCCAGATCACCTCAATTAATTCTGCGACAACAACCAGTGAAAATATCTGTGCGATGTCGCCCAAATCGCAGAAAACCCCGCAAATAATAGGCTCTTCACTCCATTCCCAGGCTATCTACTTATCCCAGAAACTTTTGTGGCATACATCTAAAATCTATCGGTTTCAGGAGCGTCAAACTTTACTGTTAGGGTCAGAAGATACTCTTCGCTGGACTGTACGCTTGCCAAGTAGCTTGCCGTCAATCCAAGTCCCTTGACTGGCAGTTTGAGCTTAGCTACTACGCCTAAGGTACGCTTCGACTCGCTCGACAGACTGATCGTCACCTTCTGTTCAAGGATCTGGTTGTCTTCATCTGCGCACTGCTCGACTAGGCTGCGCATAACCACGTCACCCCAGAGCTGTTTGCCGCGCAAGTAATTTTCGGCGGCTTCGGTGTCGGGCTTGCCCCCGCGAAACGAGGTATTGATACAAAACTTTCTTGCTAGTGAATTGCTCGCTTTATTTTCGACCTTAATATCGAGGTTAGCGGCAGGAACTTTACCGCTCATCTTGTACACTTCGGACGAGCAGTCCCTGCTGATCTCAACTTGCTCAACGGTAACTTCCCAAGCTCCCAAGTATTGGCATAGCCGAGAAAAATGCCGAAGCTTTTCTATGGCGAACTGGTCTGTCGCTTGACTCAGGTCCACGTAGGCATTGCGGTCGTAAGGGCTTTGCAAGAGCACCGCGCCGGGTCGCAGTAAGTCGGCATCGATAATGTTCTGTAGAGCCTGGCTATCCGGCTCATCAGCCGCCAAGGGGTACTGTACGATGTGAGACTGAGGATCAAATAAAAAACCCTTGGCCTCTGGTTCAAGGTCGTATAAACACTCATTGATCGTGTTTTCATCCAGCACCAGCATTACCCTGCGCGCACCATGGTCCAACGGAATTCTACCTGTTGCCACACTGCTCCCCTTGCGCGCGGTGCGCGTGTCCTGTTCGCTTATTTGCTGAAGTTTTTCAATGTCGCCAGCACTCGTTTCAGCCACGCTTCCCACTCGCGCTGAAGAAGTGCTATTGCCAGAGCTATAAAGCTCTGGCTTGGCTGCTTTTTTGCGAGTAGCTCAAGCGCCTCCCGCGTGGCCAACCGTTTGGGCTCGGAAAAGCTGCGCCCAATGGCGGTAGCGAACTGCTCAAACGAAGCGCATACCGCATCTACACCACTTGCTCCTGAACCCTGCTCGAGTTTTTGCTCGACCCAGCACACCACTGGTGCCAAACGGCCCGCGTAGTCGCGCTCTTCTGGGACGACTTGCAACACCGCTGCGCTGCCTTTGACGAACAGCTTCACACCATCTTGTGCGAACAGGACAGTACCATGCGCACTGATGCTGGCCATTCCGGAGTATGTTTGCTCCCGGATCGGGCTAAGGAGCTCCACACCATGTTCCGCCAACCGTAAATGGTCCGAAGACCTGTTGTCCAGAGCTTGGGCCTGAAAGACTTTAGCATGCATCATGCCGTCACCGTCTTGATCAAAGTCGAGACGAGTTTGGCCGCTTGTTCTCGATTCACAATACTACCGAGGATAATTGGCGGCCGAAGGCTCAGTTTCGACAGACCCGCATCAAGGTTAAGTTTGACAAAGCGATCACGAAAATGCCCTAGGCCGGACTCCTGCGTGGATATGTATGTCGGGTCGAGGTCCATATGCGTGACGATCACGACCAGTTTGGGCCGGGGCGTCCGCGACTTGCTCCAGCTTTCGAGCTTTTCGAGGTCGCGCCTGATGCGTTGCTGATTTACCTGTTGCGCATTAACTAGATAAAGAACGATATCAGCTTCATCGTGCAGAGCTTTCCATTCCTCAATTGCATCATATCCGCCGGGAACGTCTCGAGTCTCTTTAAGGTCCAGCTTCAGATCACCCATTGCAAACCGTTTTCCTGCGATTTTCTCGATCAACACGGTTTGCATGTATTCGGCGGGAACCTCGCCATTGGCAAGGAACTTTAATAAAACGGTTTTACCAACATTCCTCTCCCCCAACACCGCCACGCGCTTACCTTTGAGCCTTATGATCTGGCTGTCCCAGACATCTTTCACTTCGTCGCGCTTCCAGTAAGCGACGCTAACCGCGGCCACAGCTGCGGCTCCAGCAACGAGCAGTTTACCCAAACTCATACGAGCAATCCCTGTGTCGTGTTCTCGAGTGTCCAGCGTTGCGGCCCACCTGCTCATTGCAAGTGCGTAAGCATGGAGAGGCTATCGGCCACAAAGCGCCGTACTTAAGTAAGCTTCTAGGGAGTACGCTTTGCTAGGGTCATCCGAAAGGTCCACTAACGCGACAGCAACTAGTCGGTTCTGCCAGTATCCGCCACGAAAGAGTTACTCATGGTGATGAGCGGCAGCACTAGAACATCCGCAGATGAAGACCACGTACAGCCCGTCACGGTCGTTCACTTGTAGAGCTTTTCTATCGGCTTGAGGTTACTCAGCTTGGTATCGGTAAGCATGGCATTTGGCTCAGTCAATGCCCCCGTACCAAGTCACATAAATACGGTGCTTGTAGACGCAAAAAACCGCTAAAACTACCAACCCCAAAAAACCAAAAGCCCGCAATTAAGCGGGCTCAAGGGCATTTATTACTAATCGCTGCCGGACATTACCAGCCTCTCAATCATTCCCACTCAATAGTAGCCGGCGGCTTGCTCGACACATCGTAAGTCACCCGCGAAATCCCTTCGATCTCGTTGATGATCCGGCCGCTCACTGTCTCCAGCAGCTCATAAGGCAGGTGTGCCCAACGAGCGGTCATGAAGTCGATGGTTTCGACCGCACGCAGCGCGACAACCCAGGCGTAGCGGCGGCCGTCGCCGACGACGCCGACTGATTTGACCGGCTGGAACACTACGAATGCCTGGCTGACCTTGTGGTACCAGTCGGCCTTGCGCAGCTCTTCGATGAAGATGTGGTCGGCACGACGCAGGATGTCGGCGTATTCCTTCTTCACTTCGCCGAGGATGCGCACGCCCAGGCCTGGGCCTGGGAATGGGTGGCGGTAGACCATGTCGTAAGGCAGGCCGAGTTCGAGGCCCAGGCGGCGGACTTCGTCCTTGAACAGCTCGCGCAGTGGCTCGACGAGCTTGAGGTTCATTTCTTCCGGCAGGCCGCCCACGTTGTGGTGCGACTTGATGACGTGAGCCTTGCCGCTTTTCGCGCCAGCCGACTCGATGACGTCCGGGTAGATGGTGCCTTGCGCCAGGTACTTGATGTTGTCCAGCTTGCAGGACTCGGCATCGAACACGTCGATGAAGGTGCGGCCGATGATCTTGCGCTTCTTCTCTGGATCGCTCTCGCCTGCCAGGTTGTCCAGGAACTGCTCTTCGGCGTTGGCGCGGATCACCTTGACGCCCATGTTCTCGGCGAACATGGCCATAACCTGCTCCCCTTCATGCAGGCGCAGCAGACCGTTGTCGACGAATACGCAGGTCAGTTGATCGCCGATGGCCTTGTGCAGCAACGCGGCAACGACAGAGGAGTCAACACCGCCGGACAGGCCCAGCAAAACGTTGTCAGTACCGACCTGAGCGCGAACCTGAGCGATAGCGTCTTCAGCAATCTTCGAAGGGGTCCACAGTGCTTCACAGCCGCAGATGTCGAGGATGAAGCGCGACAGGATGCGACCGCCCTGTTTGGTGTGGGTCACTTCCGGGTGGAACTGCACGCCGTAGTAACCGCGAGTGTCGTCAGCCATACCGGCAATCGGGCAGCTCGGGGTGCTGGCCAGAATGTGGAAGTCTTCCGGCAGTTTGGTGACCTTGTCACCGTGACTCATCCATACGTCGAGGCCAAACAGGCCGTCGGCGTCGATATGGTCTTCGATACCGTCGAGCAGACGGCTTTTGCCGACTACGTCAACGCGAGCGTAGCCGAACTCGCGCAGCTCAGAACCGGCAACCTTGCCGCCCAACTGCTCGGCCATGGTCTGCATGCCGTAGCAGATACCGAAAACCGGCACACCCAGGTCAAATACCGCTTGCGGGCAGCGCGGGCTGTCGGCTTCGTGTACGGACTCGGGGCCGCCGGCGAGGATCACGCCTTTTGGAGCGAATTCGCGAATCGCTTCGTCGTCCATGTCAAACGGATGCAGCTCGCAATACACGCCGATTTCGCGCACGCGGCGGGCGATCAGCTGGGTGTACTGGGAACCGAAGTCGAGGATCAGGATACGGTGGGCGTGAATGTCGAGGGCCATGACTCATTCTCGTCAAAAAACAGAAACGACACGGGGCTGCGTCAACAGCCCCGGCTATGAAACTTGCTGGCCTGCATCGTGGCATACGCCTCGATGCAGTCCGGATCAACCAACGCGATAGTTCGGCGCTTCCTTGGTGATCTGCACGTCATGGACGTGGGACTCAGCCATACCGGCACCGGTGATGCGAACAAACTCGGGCTTGGTGCGCATCTGCTCGATGTCGGCGCTGCCGGTGTAACCCATGGAGGAACGCAGGCCGCCCATCAACTGATGGATGATGGCCGACAACGGACCTTTATAGGCCACACGGCCTTCGATACCTTCCGGCACCAGCTTCTCGGCACCTGCGGACGAATCCTGGAAGTAGCGATCGGACGAGCCTTGCGCCTGGGACATCGCACCCAGCGAACCCATGCCGCGATAGGCCTTGTAGGAACGGCCCTGGAACAGTTCGATCTCGCCTGGCGCTTCTTCAGTACCGGCGAACATCGAGCCCATCATCACGCAGGAGGCGCCAGCCACAATGGCCTTGGACAGGTCACCGGAGAAGCGGATACCGCCGTCGGCGATCATCGGCACGCCAGTGCCTTCAAGGGCAGCGGAGACGTTAGCGATGGCGCTGATCTGCGGCACGCCGACACCAGCAACGATACGCGTGGTGCAGATGGAGCCCGGGCCGATACCGACCTTGACTGCATCGGCGCCTGCGGCAACCAGTGCCCTGGCTGCTTCGCCGGTGGCGATGTTGCCGCCGATGACCTGCACCTGAGGGAAGTTTTCCTTGACCCAGCGAACGCGGTCAATCACGCCTTTGGAGTGGCCGTGAGCGGTGTCGACTACAACAACGTCAACGCCAGCAGCGACCAGTGCGGTGACGCGCTCGCCAGTGTCCTTGCCGGTACCGACTGCAGCGCCGACACGCAGGCGAGCCTGATCGTCCTTGCTGGCCAGCGGGTAAGCCTTGGCTTTTTCGATGTCCTTGACGGTCATCATGCCCTTGAGCGCGAAATTGGCATCCACGATCAGGACTTTTTCAAGACGGTGCTTGTGCAGCAGTTCGCGCACTTCGTTCTTGTCGGCGCCTTCACGCACAGTGACCAAACGCTCTTTGGGCGTCATCACTTCGCGGACAGGGACATCAAGACGATTTTCGAAGCGTACGTCGCGGGACGTCACGATGCCGACCAGGTCGCCATTGTGCAGGACCGGTACGCCGGAAATGTTGTGCATTCGGGTGAGTTCGAACAGATCGCGAACAGTGGCGTCGGCTTCGATCGTGATCGGGTCCTTGACGACACCGGCCTCGAACTTCTTGACCTTGCGCACTTCGGCAGCTTGCTGCTCGATGGTCATGTTCTTGTGGATGATACCGATACCGCCTTCCTGGGCCATGGCGATTGCCAGACGGGCCTCGGTGACAGTATCCATTGCAGCAGAGACCAAAGGTATATTCAGCTCGATGCCACGGGTCAAACGGGTTTTCAGACTGACTTCGTTAGGAAGTACCTCGGAATAACCGGGCACAAGGAGAATGTCGTCGAATGTAAGGGCTTCTTGACTGATACGCAGCATCGCGGGGGCTCCCGAGCGGGAAATTGGAAGCGCGCCATTATACCCACAGACCCCGCCCGGCTCAATGTAAACCTCAGCCTATTATCAAAGCTGTTTATAGACGCACGTTGACGCAGGAGACCGGGCGGTCCAGACGTTCGGCGAAGTCATCCAGAAAGGTTTGCGTGAACGACGCATCCAGCCAGTTATTAAAGATGAAACCGAGGTTGGAAAACCCGCAGGCGTCGAGAAAAAGAAAGCCGTTGATGTCATCTTCGTGGCGGCATTCAGGGCAGGTGAAATTATCCGTGTGACCGGGCATCCAGTCTTCCAGGCTGTCGAACAGTGCCTCCCCCACTTCGCGGCGACACTCCGGGCAACCGGCCTCTTCGGCAAAGTCATTCAGCGGGGTATAGATGCAGCGTTTGGTGACGATTTCCAGGCCGTTGACGACCTGCCCGAACGGCAATGCGTCGGGGTTCTTCACCACACGCTTCGCTCCCGGTGCTACCGCGTAGGCCATCTTGTTATAGGTACGTCCGCAAGTGGTCAGCTCCGGCTCGACCACATCGAGCTTGACCAGCCAGCGCAGGATCAGCCGCGCCCTGGCCTCGTGCCCGGGAAAGGTGGAAATTTGCGGGACGATGATGCTTTGGGTGTTCATAACGGAGCGTCGCTTAAAGCTGTTCGAGGCCGCAGCTTAATGGGCTGGCCATTCAGGTCAAGAAGCAATCCTGCCTTTACCGACGAGACAGGCCTGTGCGCCAGACCGGCATTGCCATTATGATGCCCGGCATGATCAAAGACCCTTTCGCAAGACTCGGCCTCGACCGGGAAGTCCTTACTGTCAGCCAGCTCAACGGCCGCGCGCGCGTTCTGCTGGAAGACGTGTTCAGCAGTATCTGGGTCGAGGGCGAGATCTCCAACCTCTCGCGCCCGGCGTCGGGCCATGTGTACTTCACGCTGAAGGACTCTGGCGCGCAGGTACGCTGCGCCTTGTTCCGGCAGAGCGCGGCGCGTGTGCGTCAGGCACTCAAGGACGGCTTGCAGGTCAAGGTGCGCGGCAAGGTCTCGCTGTTTGAAGGCCGCGGCGACTATCAGCTGATTCTCGATACGGTGGAACCTGCCGGTGATGGTGCATTGCGCCTGGCGTTCGATGCGCTGAAAGCCAAGCTCAGCGACGAAGGCCTGTTCAGCGCAGAGCGCAAAATCGCGCTGCCGCTGCACCCGCAACGCATCGGAATTATCAGCTCTCCGACCGGGGCGGTGATCCGCGACATCATCAGCGTGTTCCGCCGTCGCGCGCCACGGGTCGAGCTGACCCTGATTCCCACAGCCGTTCAGGGCCGCGAGGCGATCAACCAGATTGTCCGCGCGCTGAAGCTGGCCGACAGCAGGGGCTTCGATGCGCTGATCCTCGCCCGTGGCGGCGGCTCGCTGGAGGACCTGTGGTGCTTCAACGAAGAAGCGGTCGCCCGCGCCATCGACGCGTGCGTGACGCCGATTGTCAGCGCTGTCGGGCACGAAACCGATGTGTCCATCAGCGACTTTGTCGCCGACGTGCGTGCACCGACGCCCTCCGCTGCCGCCGAACTGCTCGCCCCGGATTCCAGCGACCTGCATCGACGCGTCGACAACCTGCACCGGCGACTGGTCAGTCGCATGCAGGACCGTCTGATGCGCGAGCGGCTGCGTCTCGAGGGTATTTCCCGGCGTCTGCGTCACCCTGGCGAACGCTTGCGTCAGCAGTCGCAACGCCTGGATGACCTGGACATGCGCCTGCGCCGCGCCTTTGAACAGAACATGCATCAACGTCAGGTGCGTCTGGCGCACATGCAGAGCCGCCTTGCTGCCCAGCATCCAGGCCGGACCCTGGCCTTTTTGCGCCAACGTCTGGATGCCCTGGCCGAGCGTCTGCCGAGAGCCATTCGCGAACAGATCAAGGCACGCAAGCTGCAACTGCAAAGTCAGGTGCAGACGCTCAACGTGGTCAGCCCGCTCGCCACACTGGGACGCGGTTACAGCATCCTGCTCGACGAGCGCGGCCACGCGATCCGTAACGCTGCCCAGACGCAAACGGGCCAGCGGCTTACCGCCAGGCTCGGCGAAGGCGAACTGCAAGTGCGCGTCGAAGACAATCACCTCACACCCGTGACCCTCTCCCTTCTGGACTGACTGCCTGATGCTACGTTTTATCGCCCCGCTGTTCGCCCTGCTGCTCTGTCTCCCCGCCCACGCCGACAGCTTTATTACCCGCGCACTCGACAAGCCGGTGCCCGGCGGCGTGGCGGTCATCGATCTGGGCACGGGCGCTCAGGCACCGACCGCCACCTATCAAGGCAAACCGGTGCTGGTGGTCAAGGAACAGGGCACGCACTGGCTGGCCATCGTCGGCATTCCGCTGACCGTCAAACCCGGTACCCAGCAAGTCACGTCCGGCGGGCGCACGCTCAACTTCACCGTTGGCAGCAAGAAATACCCGGAACAGCACATCACGCTCAAGAACAAACGTCAGGTCAATCCCAACCCTGAAGACAACAAACGTATCGAGGGCGAACTGGCCGAACAACTGCGCGCTTACCGCAGTTTCAGCCCAGGCACGCCAAGCAATCTGATTCTGGACAAGCCGGTCAACGGCCCGTTGTCGAGCAAGTTCGGCGTGCGTCGCTTCTTCAATGGCGAAGAACGCAACCCGCATTCAGGCCTGGACTTCGCTGTGCCGGCCGGCATACCGATCAAATCCCCGGCAGCGGGCAAGGTCATCCTGACCGGTAATTACTTCTTCAACGGCAACACCGTATTCGTCGATCACGGGCAGGGCTTCATCAGCATGTTTTGCCATATGTCGAAGATCGACGTGAAGGTCGGCGATCTCGTACCGCGTGGCGGAGTGGTTGGCAAAGTCGGCGCAACCGGTCGCGCAACCGGGCCGCATATGCACTGGAACGTCAGCCTCAACGATGCGCGCGTGGACCCGGCGATCTTCATCGGCGCGTTTCAGCCGTAAGCCTGTTGGTGAGCGAGCGCTACGGCGCTCACTCGCCTGCCCCCTCATTGCGCACATCGCTTTCGTCCAACAACAACCTGCATATAAAGCTTCAGATTCCGCTATAAAAAATCGCTAAAGACGCCTTTTCGAGAATTTATTCCAATCTTTTTCAAATGCTTGCCATCATCCATGCCAATGGTTACGGTTGGCCTCATGAAAAGCTCTCAAACCCTTATTCTGTTGCGCCAACACCGGTGCCTCAGCCTGGTCAGCGCCCGACTGCCTGGCTAGCGTGCTGTGCCTCGTCCCTGTGTTCGCAATTCCCTGTGCTATCTATCCAGAACGGCAGGCCGCCCAACCCCGGCCCCGTGAATACAAAAGGATTTCCTGATGACCATGCTCAAAGACCCCTCGAAGAAGTACCGTGCGTTCCCGACCATCGATCTGCCTGACCGCACCTGGCCTTCGAAGACCATCGACGCAGTGCCGATCTGGTGCAGCTCCGACTTGCGCGACGGCAACCAGTCGCTGATCGAGCCGATGGACGCAGCCAAGAAGCTGCGCTTCTGGAAAACCCTGGTCAGCGTCGGCGTCAAGGAAATCGAGGCATCCTTTCCATCGGCTTCGCAGACTGACTTCGACTTCGTGCGTACTCTGATCGAAGACGGTCACATCCCGGATGACACCACCATCCAGGTACTCACTCAGGCTCGCGAAGACCTGATCGCCCGCACCTTCGAATCGCTGCGCGGCGCCAAGAAAGCAATCGTCCACCTGTATAACGCGACCTGCCCGTCGTTCCGCCGCATTGTCTTCAATCAGGACAAGGCCGGCGTGAAAGAGATCGCGGTCAACGCGGCCAAGCTGTTCGTCGAATATGCAGCACGACAGCCTGAAACCCAGTGGACCTTCCAGTACTCGCCGGAAACCTTCAGTGCGACCGAACTGGAGTTCGCCAAGGAAGTCTGCGATGCGGTGATCGAGGTATGGAACCCGACGCCCGAGAACAAGGTGATCCTCAACCTCCCGGCCACCGTGGAAGTGGCGACCCCCAACATTTACGCGGACCAGATCGAGTGGTTTGGCCGCAACATTACCCGCCGCGACAGCGTGCTGATCAGCCTGCATACCCACAACGACCGTGGTACGGGCGTTGCTGCTACCGAGCTGGGCCTGATGGCCGGTGCGGATCGCGTCGAGGGCTGCCTGTTCGGTAACGGCGAGCGGACCGGTAACGTCGATCTGGTCACCGTGGCGCTGAACCTCTACACCCAGGGCATCAATCCCGGGCTGGACTTCTCGGACATCGACGGTGTGCGCAAGGTCGTCGAAGAGTGCAACCAGATCCCGGTGCACCCACGTCACCCGTACGTTGGCGACCTGGTTCACACCGCGTTCTCCGGCTCGCACCAGGATGCGATCCGCAAGGGTTTCACCCAGCAGAAGGAAGGCGAGTTGTGGGAAGTGCCTTACCTGCCGATTGACCCGGCCGACATCGGTCGCAGCTATGAGGCGGTGATTCGCGTCAACAGCCAGTCGGGCAAGGGTGGCATCGCTTACCTGCTGGAACAGGAATATGGCATTTCCCTGCCACGCCGCATGCAGATCGAGTTCAGCCAGGTGGTTCAGGGTGAAACCGATCGTCTGGGCCTGGAGATGACCGCCGAGCAGATTCACTCGCTGCTGCGTCGTGAATACCTGCAAGCCAACGTTCCTTATGCGCTGATCAGCCATAAGTTGCAGGAAGAGAACGGCAACAGCTCGGTGGATGCCGAGGTACACGTCGACGGCGAGACCCAGCACTGGCGTGGCAAGGGCAAAGGCGCCCTGGAAGCACTGGTTGCCGGTCTGCCAGTGGCCGTGGAAATCATGGACTACAACGAGCACGCGATCGGCTCGGGCACCACTGCCAAGGCGGCCGCCTACATCGAGCTGCGCGTGAATGGCGAGCGCGCCGTGCATGGTGTGGGCATCGACGAAAACATCACCACTGCGAGCTTCCGCGCCCTGTTCAGTGCCCTGAATCGTTCACTCAGCCAGACCCAGGCCAAGGCTGCCTGATTCGATAGCCGGATGGCGGACGCAGGTCCGCCATCCGCATCGCCCTCTCCCTTCCCCGCCACACGCTGCACCCACCTCTTGCATTCCGCGCATGACCCTGCCTGTTTCGGCATAATCTTTTTCATTTATGCTGTGGTAGCATGCTGCCCTTACTCCAGAGCGCGCCCAATCCAACAGCAATTCATATGCTGACGATGCCTGCTCGGACTTACCTGCCAGCTGCACCTTTCCTATAAAACCAAGACGACTACTGCATTGATTTCCGGACGAAAAGAATGCTCGGGCAGACCCACCGTGCATTGAAATTACCATCGGCCTCGGTACGCTGAGCTGATCCAATCACATTTGGAGCGATTATGCCCAAGGCTTCCCATCAAGATTTGCGCCGCAGCTTCCGTGCGCTCACCTCGTCGAACTCTTGCTTTCACACAGCCTCGGTGTTCGACCCCATGTCAGCGCGAATCGCAGCGGATCTGGGCTTTGAAGTAGGCATCCTCGGCGGCTCCGTGGCGTCGCTGCAAGTCCTGGCAGCCCCTGACTTCGCGCTGATCACCCTGAGCGAATTCGTTGAACAGGCCACGCGCATCGGCCGTGTCGCACAGCTCCCGGTCATCGCGGACGCAGACCATGGTTATGGCAATGCCCTTAACGTCATGCGCACCGTTGTCGAACTGGAGCGTGCCGGCATCTCTGCACTGACGATCGAAGATACCCTGCTGCCGGCGCAGTTCGGACGCAAATCCACTGACCTGATTTCCACTGCAGAAGGCGTTGGCAAGATCCGCGCAGCGCTGGAAGCGCGTATCGATCCGGAAATGTCGATTTTCGCTCGTACCAACGCAGCGATCATTCCGGTTCAGGAAGCTATCAGCCGTGTTCAGCAGTACCAGGCTGCCGGTGCTGACGGCATTACCATCGTCGGCATTCGTGACTTCGATCACCTGGCACAGATATCCGAAGGCGTGACCGTGCCGCTGATGCTGGTGACGTACGGCAACCCGGAACTGCACGACAACGCGCGTCTTGCCGAGATGGGCGTGAGGGTTTGCGTGCATGGCCACGCTGCGTACTTCGCCGCGATCAAGGCCACCTATGACTGCCTGCGCGAGCAGCGCCAGATCCTGGGCAGCGAATCGAACATGAGCGCGACTGAACTGACTCACACCTACACGCAGCCTGAAGACTACGTCGAGTGGGCCCGCAAGTTCATGAACGTGAACGAGTGACAGGCAACGCTGGACGCTGCGCCGCCTGAGCAGGAGCGGACGCAAAGCGTCCGCAACTGCAAGCCCACGCAACAACGTGCGTGGGCTTGATGAGCGTCACTGCGGACGCCCGACAGGCGATATTACGCGGTGGTATTTACACCGCCACCGGTTTCCAGCTGCAACAACGAGGCCTGCAGCGTCTGCAGGTTGGCGCTGATAGTCGCTATCTGACCCTGAATCGCCATGGATTTCTGAGCTTTTTCTTCCGCCGAGCCCTTACCGCTTTGGGCGGCAGCCAACTGCGCCTTCTGCTCGGCGAGTTGCTTCTGAGCGTCCTTGATCTGCTGCTTTATCTGTTCGATCGTCTGATTGAGAGACGATTCGCTGGAGCCACCAACACTGCCACCGCCACCCGCCGCACCGGCCTTGCCACCTTCAGTTGACGCCTGATCAGAGCTTTTCTCTGTTTCAGTCGTCGAGGTCGCAGCGGCAGTGACAGCTTTGTTCGTTTCAGCGTCGGCAGGTTTGACCGCTAGCGTCAACGAGCTTGAGTAACTGTTCAGCGTGGATGTATTGATAGTAGTCATGACGGTCTCCTGGAGGTCTGGAACAGCTATCGGCCGACCTGAAACATTCTGAAGCACTTTTATTCAATATTAAAAGAGTCCGCATCCAGACCCGCTGGAAACCGTGTGCGATAGGCTTGCAGGTCTGCCGCGCTGAGCGTTGCCCTGAACACGCCGTCCGCTTCGCCCACGCTCAACAGGCTCTCGCCCTGGAAATCCAGGACCTGACTGTCACCGGTGTATGCAAAGCCCTTCCCATCAGACCCGACGCGATTGACTGCCGCCACATAGCACAGGTTTTCAATGGCTCTGGCAGGCAGCAGGCGATTCCAGTGCAGGCGCCGCGCACCCGGCCAGTTGGCGGTGTACAGCAACAGGTCGGTGTCCTGCGCATCACGACTCCAGACCGGAAAGCGCAGGTCGTAGCAGATCAGCGGGCGCACGCGCCAGCCGTTGAGCTCAAACATCACCTGGCGATCACCCGGCGTGTAGTGTTGGTGCTCACCGGCCATACGAAACAGGTGGCGCTTGTCGTAATGCAGCAGCTCACCGTCCGGTCGTGCCCACAGCAGGCGATTGCGATGACTGCCATCGGCAGCGCGCATCATGACGCTGCCGGTCACCACGGCGTCGATGCGCCTGGCCTGCGCCAATAGCCATGCCGATGTAGGCCCGGCTTCAGGCTCTGACAGGGCCTCGGACTCCATCGAGAAACCGGTGGTGAACATTTCCGGCAGGATCACCAGATCCGCGCCACGCGCCTGATCCAGCAATTGCTCGAAATGCTCGAGATTGGCCTCGCGATCATGCCACGCCAGCGTGGTCTGGATCAGCGCCAGGTCCAGGTTCGGCAGCCCGCTTATATCGCGCATAGTTTCTCCGCCGCCTGACGCAGCGTCTCTTCCTGCTTGGCGAAGCACAAGCGGATCAGGCGCTGCCCCGCTGGCGGGCTTTGATAGAACACAGAAATCGGAATGCTCGCCACACCATGCTCACGGGTCATCCACAAGGCCATGTCGACGTCATTGAGGTCGGGCCTGATCTGCGAGTAATCGACCAACTGGAAATAAGTCCCGCCCACCGGCCGGAAGCTGAAACGCGACTCGGCCAGATGACCACAGAAAAAGTCGCGCTTGGCCTGATAGAAGCCTGGCAGCTCATCGACATGCTCCGGGTGCTCGGCCATGAAATCGGCCAACGCGTACTGCAACGGCGTGACACCGCAGAAGCTCACATACTGATGCACCTTGCGCAGCTCGGACGTCAGCGCAGGAGGCGCGACCACGTAACCGGTTTTCCAGCCTGTAACGTGATACGTCTTGCCGAACGAGCTGACGACGAAGGCACGCTGATACAGCGCTTCGTGGTCGAGCACACTGACATGACGTGCGCCGTCGAACACCAGGTGTTCATAGACCTCGTCGCTGAGCAGGTAAATATCACGATCAGCAATCAGCGCGGCCAGTCGATCGAGCTCTGCACGGCTGATCAACGCGCCACTAGGGTTGTGCGGGCTGTTGATGACGATCATGCGGGTACGCGGGCTCAGCGCATCGCTCAGCTTTTGCCAGTCGATGGAGAAGTCATCCAGCCCCAGTTGCACATGAACGCAGCGCCCACCGGCCAGTTCGACGGCAGGCTCGTAGCTGTCATAGCAAGGGTCGAAGATGATCACTTCGTCGCCAGCACGAATAACGCTGTGGATCGCACAGAAAATCGCCTGCGTGGCACCCGGCGTGATGGTGATTTCGCTGTCCGGATTGACCGTACGGCCATAGCTGCGGGCGATCTTTGCCGCGACTTGCTGACGAAGCGCAGGCAGCCCGGTCATCGGTGAGTATTGGTTATGTCCTTGAGTGACGTGTCGGCAAACCGCATCACGCAGCGCCTGCGGGCCGTCAAAATCGGGAAACCCCTGGGACAGGTTGATAGCGCCGGTTTCGGCGGCCAGCTGTGACATGACGGTGAAGATAGTGGTGCCCACGTTGGGCAACTTGCTGTCGATCATGGAACCCTTTCCCTGCAATCTCCCGGCACCGGGCGGCACGGGTCAGGCAGGATAGCCCATTAAACGGACACAAAAAAAGGCGCCGAAGCGCCTTTTTCCCGATGCCGACTCAGCGCTTGTCGCGGCGCTTCTTGTCGGCCTTCTTGTGGTGCGACATCATCCGACGCTTCTTGTTGACCTGACGGTCGGTGAGCGTGTTCTTGTTGCCTTCATACGGGTTCTCGCCGCCCTTGAACTCGATACGGATCGGCGTACCGACCAGTTTGAGCACACGCCGGTAAGTGTTTTCCAGGTAACGGACGTAGGACTTGGGTACCTTCTCGACCTGGTTACCGTGGATCACGATCAGCGGCGGGTTGGCACCACCCAGGTGGGCGTAGCGCAGCTTGATGCGGCGGCTGCCGACCATCGGTGGCGCATGCTCGCTGACCGCATCTTCGAGAATCTGGGTCAGGCGGCTGGTCGGCCAGCGTGTGACCGCGGACTTGAACGAGTTCTGTACCGACTGATACAGGTTGCCCACGCCCGTGCCGTGCAGCGCGGAGATGAAGTGGATGTCGGCGAAGTCGACGAAGAACAACCGGCGCTCCAGCTCGATCTTCACAAAATCGCGTTCGCCCGGCGTCATGCCGTCCCACTTGTTCAGCGCGATGACCAGCGCACGACCCGCTTCAAGGGCGAAGCCCAGCAGGTTCAGGTCGTGGTCGACCACACCTTCGCGGGCATCCATCACAAAGATCACCACGTTGGCGTCCTTGATGGCCTGCAGCGTCTTGACCACCGAGAACTTTTCGACTTCCTCGTGGATCTTGCCGCGCTTGCGCACACCGGCGGTGTCGATCAGCGTGTACTTCTCTTCGTTACGCTCGAAGGGAATGTAGATACTGTCGCGCGTGGTGCCTGGCTCGTCATAGACGATAACCCGGTCTTCACCCAGCATGCGGTTGACCAGCGTCGACTTGCCCACGTTGGGACGACCAATGATGGCAATCTTGATGCCGTCTTTCTCGCTCGGGCCGGGAATGCGCTTGGCTTCCTGACCTTCGGCGACCTCCTCGACCTCAACGCCCTCTTCAGGCTCGTCCTCGTCCCTGGGGAATTCCCGCAGGGCGATTTCGAGCATCTGCGAGATGCCACGACCGTGGGCACCGGCCACCGGAATGGCGTCACCCAGACCCATCGGGCTGAACTCGGCACGCGCCAGGTTCTCGTCGATGTTGTCGATCTTGTTGGCAACCACGTAGGAACGCTTGTTGCGCTTGCGCAGGTGCTCACCAATCATCTGATCAGCAGCGGTGTAGCCCGCACGGGCGTCCACCAGAAACAGCACCACATCGGCTTCTTCAATGGCCAGCAGCGACTGCTCGGCCATCTTTTCGTCCATGCCATGCTCGTCACCGGAGATACCGCCGGTGTCGATCAGAATATAGGAGCGCCCTTGCCACTTCGCCTCTCCGTATTGGCGATCACGGGTAAGACCGGACAGATCGCCGACAATGGCGTCGCGAGTCCTGGTCAGGCGATTGAACATGGTGGACTTGCCGACGTTCGGTCGACCCACCAGGGCGATTACGGGAACCATGCGGCTCTCCACTTCGTTATTTCAGAAAATACAAAAGCCGCTGCAGGGCAGCGGCCGGAGTTCGGGGCGATGCCACAAAGGCACCGCAGCCTTGCCGAAGCAAGGGCACCCGGGGCCATTGGCCCCGGGCATGGACACTTATTGCTTGATGGTCAGGGCTTCCAGTTTGCCGCTGTTGCCATACACGTAAATCATGTCCCCAACCACCAGCGGACGAGCACGCAGGCCGTCGCTGTCGATACGTTCGCGACCGACAAAACGACCGTCCACCTGGCTCAACAGGTGCAGGTAGCCTTCCATGTCACCGACCGCTACATAGCTGGAATACACTTCCGGTGCGCCGAGCTGGCGGCGAGCCAGTGATTCGTTGCTCCACAGTGCAGAGGACGAACGCTCGTCGATACCTTCGACAGTACCGGAGGCCAGAGTGGCGTAGACGCTGCCAAAGCCCTGGGCGACACCCGAGTAGCTCGAAGCATCACGCTGCCAGAGCACACGACCGCTTTCCAGATCGAGACCGGCGACGCGACCCTGATAGGTAGCGACGTACAGGGTACCGCCGGACAGCAGCAGGCCGCCGTCGATATCGACAACGCGATCCAGTTCCGAGCGACCTTGCGGGATAGCAACACGCTGTTCCCAGATCGGCACGCCGTTGGTGATATCCAGAGCGACTACCTTGCCGGTCGACAGACCTGCCACGGCAAGACGGTTGGTTGCCAGTGGAGCACCCGTGCCGCGCAGGGTAAGCACCGCTGGCGTACTTTCGTAGATCCAGAGCTGCGAACCGGTAGAAGCGTCGAAACCGACGATGCGGTCATCCTGAGTCTGGACAACAACCACAGAACCGTTGGTGGCAGGCGGAGCCAGTACTTCACTGGTCACGCGAGCGCGCCACTTTTCCTCACCGGACGTGGCGTCCATGGCAATCACTTCACCCTTGAGGGTGCCGATCATTACCAGGCCATAGCCCACGCCGACTGCACCGGAAACGGGCAGGTCGAGATCCTTCTTCCAGATCACGTCGCCGGTCAGACGGTCCAGCGACACGACTTCTCCAGTGACGTCAGCCGCATAGATGCGGTCGCCATCAATGGCCGGCACGAGCATGTTGTAAGTCTTGCCCTGGCCGTCGCCAACGGAACGGCTCCACTGCTTGTGCAAAACCACTTCTTCTTTGAAGTCGGTCAGCTCGGCCGGAGGCAATTCCTTTTTGCTGTTGCTGCTGCAACCCGCGGCCAGAATGGCCAGAGCCAGCAATGCTGCATGTTTCCAACGAATCACGTCACGCATCCCCTTTCGCCAGATCGTCGAGCTTCATTTGCAGGCCACCCACTGCTGCGTCTTCGGACAGAGCAGATTTGGCCTTTTGGTATGCAGCATACGCCTCGTCGGTACGACCCAGCTGTACCAGCAGGTCACCCTTGAGTTCTTCACGACTGGCGAGGAAAGCCTTGTCGGCATCGCCGTCGAGCAGCTTCAGCGCGTCATCGGTCTTGTTCTGCGCAGCCAGCACGCGCGCCAGACGCTGACGGGCAATCTCGCCCAGCGTGTCGTTGGCAGGCTTGTCGGCCACGGTTTTCAGCTCGGCTGCAGCATCATCCAGCTTGCCGGCATCGACCGCCACCTTGGCGACGAACAGGCTACCGAACTGTGCGTAGGTAGTGCCACCGAATTCGCTTTTCAGTTTGCCGGAGATCTCGGCGACACGTGCGGTGTCTGCCTGGCCACTGGGCGTCAGTGCGGTTTCCAGCAACTGCTGATAAAGCATCGAGGCGCCTTGCGACTGGCTGGCCTGATACCTGTGCCAGAACTGCCAACCCAGAACCACGACCAGCGCCAGCAGACCACCGGTCAACAGAGGTTTGCCGTTGCGCTGCCACCAGTCCTTCATTACCGCCAGCTCTTCATCTTCGGTACCCGACACCCCAATACTCCTATTCGCTAAACGGCTGTTAAATCAGCTTCAACCCTGCACGACGCAGGAGGCCAGGTGCTCTGACAGAGCATCCCAGGAAATATTTTGTTGTTCACCCTGGCCACGCAGGGGTTTGACGCCAATGACCTTTGCCGCCAGTTCTTCTTCGCCGAGGATCAGCGCGTACAGCGCACCGCTCTTGTCGGCTTTCTTGAACTGGCTCTTGAAGCTGCCGGCACCGGCGTTGACCTGCAACCGCAGGGTCGGCAACTGATCACGCACCTTTTCGGTAAGTGCCAGGGCCGCCAGTTCGGCCGCTTCGCCAAACGCGCACAGGTAGACATCGACCTGACGGGCAATTTCTTCCGGCACCTGCTCAAGGGTTTCAAGCAGTAGAACCAGTCGCTCGATACCCATCGCGAAACCGACGCCTGCAGTAGGCTTGCCGCCCATCTGCTCGACCAGTCCATCGTAACGACCGCCTGCACAGACCGTACCCTGAGCACCGAGTTGATCGGTGACCCATTCGAAAACGGTCTTGCTGTAGTAATCCAGGCCACGCACCAGCTTCGGATTGATCACATAAGGAATACCGGCTGCGTCCAGACGGGCCTTCAGGCCTTCGAAGTGAACGCGGGATTCGTCATCCAGATAGTCCGCCAGTTTCGGCGCATCGACCAGCACAGCCTGGGTTTCAGGGTGCTTGGTGTCCAGCACGCGCAGCGGGTTGGTTTTCAGTCGGCGCTGGCTGTCTTCGTCCAGTTGGTCGAGACGTGCCGAGAGGTATTCGACCAGCGCATCGCGGTAACGCGCACGCGCCTCGCTGGTGCCCAGGCTGTTCAGCTCAAGCTTGACGGCGTTGCGAATGCCCAGCAGGCCCCACAGGCGCCAGGTCATGACAATCAGTTCGGCATCGATATCCGGACCGTCAAGGTTGAAAACTTCTACACCGATCTGGTGAAACTGACGATAACGGCCTTTCTGTGGACGCTCGTGACGGAACATCGGACCGATGTACCACAGTTTCTGAACCTGGCCGCCGCCAGTGATGCCGTGCTCGAGGACTGCGCGCACGCACGCGGCAGTGCCTTCAGGGCGCAGGGTCAGAGAGTCGCCGTTGCGGTCGGCGAAGGTGTACATCTCTTTCTCGACGATATCGGTCACTTCACCGATGGAGCGCTTGAACAGCTCGGTGAATTCGACGATAGGCATACGAATCTGCCGGTAACCGTAGTTATCCAGCAGACGTGCAACAGTGCCTTCAAAGTGACGCCACAGTGGCGTCTGCTCGGGCAGAATGTCGTTCATGCCACGAATGGCTTGTAGAGACTTACTCACAGAAAATCCTTAGCAATCCGGGTTAGCCGCGCACGATGACCGAGGCGTCGGCTTCGGCTTTTTCAGCCGCTTTCTCGCGAATCAAGCGTTCCAGCTCATTCACGAGATTGTCATTGGTCAGTTTCTGCGCGGGTTTGCCGTCGATGTAGATCAGGTTCGGCGTGCCACCGGTGAGGCCGATATGCGCCTCCTTGGCTTCGCCCGGACCATTGACCACACAACCGATGACCGCGACATCCAGCGGAACCAGCAAATCCTCGAGGCGACCTTCCAGCTCGTTCATGGTCTTGACCACATCGAAGTTCTGCCGCGAGCAGCTCGGGCAGGCGATGAAGTTGATTCCACGCGAACGAAGGCGCAACGATTTGAGGATGTCGTACCCGACCTTCACTTCCTCGACCGGGTCAGCCGCCAGCGAGATGCGGATAGTATCGCCAATTCCCTCGGCAAGCAGCATACCGAGACCGACAGCCGATTTCACCGTACCAGAACGCAGGCCACCGGCTTCGGTGATGCCCAGGTGCAGCGGCTGAACAATCTCTTTGGCCAGCAGACGATAGGCAGCGACAGCCATGAAGACATCGGAAGCCTTGACGCTGACCTTGAAGTCCGGAAAGTTCAGGCGCTCCAGGTGCTCGACATGGCGCAGCGCAGATTCTACCAGGGCCTCTGGCGTAGGCTCGCCGTACTTCTTCTGCAGGTCTTTTTCCAGCGAACCGGCATTGACGCCGATGCGGATCGGGATGCCCCGATCACGCGCAGCATCGACCACGGCACGGACACGGTCTTCACGACCGATATTGCCCGGGTTGATACGCAGACAGTCAACGCCCAGCTCCGCCACACGCAGGGCAATGCGGTAATCGAAGTGGATATCGGCGACCAGCGGCACCTTGACCAGTTGCTTGATGCGGCCAAAGGCTTCGGCAGCGTCCATGTCCGGCACCGACACACGCACGATGTCGACACCCGCGGCTTCCAGACGATTGATCTGCGCCACGGTAGCGGCCACATCGTTGGTGTCGCTGTTGGTCATGCTCTGCACCGCGATCGGCGCATCACCACCGACCGGTACGGAACCGACCCATATTTTTCGGGATTCGCGACGCTTGATTGGAGATTCGCCGTGCATGACTTATTGCCCTAGCTTCAGGCGAGCAGTTTCGCCGCTGGTAAAAGGTGCTACATCCACAGACTGACCGTTGTAGCTGACCTGCGCGCCGCGCGCATAGCCAAGACGCAGGGTCAACGGTGGCTTGCCGCTGACATCCAGGCTGTCGCCCTTGCGCTTGAGACCGCTGACCAGCACTTTGCCGTTTCCGTCAGTGACCTGGGTCCAGCAATCGGCAACGAACTGTACGGTCACCTGACCGGCACCCGCCATGACAGGCGCTGGCTGCTCGGCAGGTGCAGTCGGCATCGAAGGCACGGTCGGCGCAGCAACGGGAGCTTGCGGCGTGCTCGCCGGTGGCGTGGCGGCAGCAGGCGTCTGTGGTTGTGCGGTTGCGTGACTTGTAGCGTTGGAAGCCGGGGCCGCAGGCGCAGCAGCGGGTGCCTCACTGGCAGGCGCACCGGTATTCAACGGCAAGGAAGTTTGTCCGGAGGCAGGCGTTTCGGCCACAGCAGGCTCTTCCGGCTCGTCAAGCGGGTGAATCTGCGTAGTGCCGTCAGCGCTTTCGACTTCGACATGCTCCATGTTCAGCCCGGACTGGTCCTTGCCGCGCAAGGTGGCCTGATCCTGCCACCAGAAGAAACCGCCGCCGACCAGGATCACCAGCAACAGCAGGCTGACAATACGCAGAATGTTGTGCGACAGCCTGACCGGCTCTTCGATACGGCCCAGCGCGTGAACCGAACTGCCTTTGCCGTCGGTGCCGGTGAACTGATCGAACTGCTCGACCAGCGCCGTCTGATCAAGGTCAAGCAGTTTGGCGTAGGCGCGCACATACCCCCGGGCGAACGTATGCCCGGGCAGCTTTTCAAACTGGCCGTTCTCCAGATTGGTCAGGGAGGTCACGGTGAGATTGAGTCTCAAGGCCACATCTGGCAGCGACCAGCTCCTGCTCTCGCGGACCTGGCGCAGGGTTTCTCCAGGGTTCACGCGATTGGTTGCTACAACTTCGGGATGCGCCGCTTTCATCATTGCTCCGACAGGTATTGCTGATATTCCGGCGTACCGGGATAGAGTCTTTTCAACAGCAGACCATAGCTGGCTGCCTTGTTACGATCATCATATATCTTCGCCAACCGTGTACCGAGCAATAGACTACGTGCATTTTGCTCGCTGAGTTGGCTAAAACGGTCGTAATAGTCACGCGCTGGCACATATTGCTTGTCTTCGTAGGACAGCTGAGCCATTTCCAGCAAGGATACTGGCAACTGCCGGTCCAGGCGCAATGCCTTGGTAAATTGCTCGCGAGCCTGCTCGCGGTTGCCCAGCTTCAGCGAGGTCATGCCCAGGCTTTCAAAAACCCGTGACCGCTCAGGATACAGGTTGTCGGCAGCCGCCTGTTCAAAACGCTCGTAGGCTTCCTTGTAACGCTTTTGCTCGAACAGAAAGCTGCCGTAATTGTTGACGATACGTGTTTCGTTATTGCTGGCGGCCAATGCCTTGCGAAAGTACTGCTCTGCCAGCTCCGGCTCCATCTCGGTCTGAAATACCAGAGCCAGTGCGGCGTTGGCCTGCGCATCGGAGCTGTCGAGTTCGAGCGCCTTCTTCAGAGGAACCTTAGCCCGCTCGGTCTGCCCCTGCTGAAAATACCCCAGCCCGAGCTGCACATAAGCCTTGCGCGCTTCCTCGCGCCCCTGAGCCGTCGTCAACGGGTTGACGTTGCCTGTGGACACGCATGCTGTCAGCAAGACGACAAAACATAGCAGCAGCGAGGCACGCACAGACATGGAGTCTCTCTCGGTCAGGTTCGCAGTCAGGTTCGAGTCACCGCAACAGGGGCCGCATCGGCCTCGGCGCTCAACTCACGCACGGCTATATAGCGTTCGCTACGGCGTGTGCGGTCCATCACCTGCCCGACCAGTTGGCCGCATGCAGCATCGATGTCCTCACCGCGCGTGGTGCGCACAGTGACGTTATAACCGGCCTGATGCAACAGATCCTGAAAACGACGAATCGCGTTATTGCTGGGACGCTCGTAACCGGAGTGCGGAAACGGGTTGAACGGGATCAGGTTGATCTTGCAAGGCGTGTCCTTGAGCAGTTCGATCATCTCGACCGCGTGTTCTACCTTGTCGTTGATGTCCTTGAGCATGGTGTACTCGATGGTGAGCACACGTTTTTCGCCCAGACTGGACATGTAGCGACGGCAGGACTCGAGAAGCACTTTCAACGGGTATTTCTTGTTGAGCGGCACCAACTGGTTGCGCAGCGCATCGTTCGGTGCGTGCAGCGACAAGGCCAGGGACACGTCGATGTGCTTGGAAAGCTCATCGATCATCGGTACCACACCGGAAGTGGACAAGGTCACCCGGCGTTTGGAAATGCCATACCCCAGGTCATCCATCATCAGATGCATGGCGGCAATGACATTGTCGAAGTTCAGCAGCGGCTCACCCATGCCCATCATCACCACGTTGGTGATGGCACGGTCGACGGTAGCCGGGACGCTGCCAAAGGATTTGTTGGCAATCCACACCTGACCGATGACTTCGGCGGCGGTGAGGTTGCTGTTGAAGCCTTGCTTGCCCGTGGAGCAGAAACTGCAATCCAGGGCACAACCCGCCTGGGACGAAACACACAAGGTGCCGCGCTTGCCCTGCGGAATGTAGACGGTCTCGACACAGCTGCCGGACTCTACGCGCACGACCCATTTACGGGTGCCGTCGCTGGAGATGTCCTCGCTGACCACTTCAGGACCGCGAACTTCAGCACAGGCCTTGAGCTTTTCGCGCAGGGCCTTGCTGACGTTCGTCATCGCGTCGAAATCGTCGACGCCGAAGTGGTGAATCCACTTCATGACCTGACCGGCACGGAAGCGCTTCTCCCCGATAGAGTCGAAGAATTTCTCCATTTCCTGTTGAGTCAGCCCCAGCAGGTTGGTTTTACCAGTCGATGCAATCATGAATTCACCCTTCACTCGTCAGTCAAAAATGACTTAGCGAGCGGTTACTTCGGTAGCTGCGAAGAAGTACGAGATTTCGCGAGCGGCGGCTGCTTCGGAATCGGAGCCGTGAACAGCGTTGGCGTCGATGGAATCAGCGAAGTCAGCACGGATGGTGCCGGCAGCAGCTTCTTTAGGGTTGGTAGCGCCCATCAGCTCGCGGTTCAGAGCGATAGCGTTTTCGCCTTCCAGAACCTGAACGACAACCGGACCGGAGATCATGAAGGCAACCAGGTCGCCGAAGAAACCGCGAGCGCTGTGCTCAGCGTAAAAACCTTCAGCTTCGGCCTTGGACAGTTGCTTCAGCTTGGAAGCGACAACGCGCAGACCGGCTTTTTCGAAACGAGTGGTGATCTCGCCGATTACGTTCTTGGCAACGGCGTCAGGCTTGATGATGGAGAAAGTACGTTGAACAGCCATGGTGAAACTCCAGAAGCAGTGATTGAAGCGAAAAATTAAACCCGCGAATTATACGCGGGTTCTGGTGTATTGCCTAACTGCGCGCGTTACTGAACGTCAATCCAGCTCTTCGATCCACAATGTCTGGATCGCCTCCAAGACCTTTTCCCCGCTGCGGTCCCGGTGGTCATCGAATTCAGGCAAGGCCATGACCAGATCACGCAGCCTGGGGAAACTGACGGTGAGCGGATTTACTTCCGGGTGGCTTTCAGCCAGCTGGATGGCGATTTCCTGCACATCAACCCATTTGAGACTCATGAGCAATCCTTGAATCAGTGCGGCGCTTCAGCGGCGTGGTTGAGCGAATACTTGGGTATTTCGACCGTGAGGTCTTCGTTGCCGACAATGGCCTGACAGGACAGACGCGACTGTGGTTCCAGCCCCCACGCCTTGTCGAGCATGTCTTCTTCCAGCTCATCGGCTTCATTCAGCGAATTGAACCCTTCGCGAATGACGCAATGACAGGTGGTGCACGCACACACGCCACCACAGGCGCTTTCAATCTCGATGTGGTGCTCGTGGGCAATGTCGAGAATAGACGTGCCGGGCTCCACTTCTACAACCAGCCCGTCCGGGCAATGCTCGGCGTGGGGCAGAAAAATCACCTGCGGCATCAGTTATTCCTCAATCTCATTCAAGTTGCGCCCGGCCAGTGCGGCTTTTACCGTCGAATCAAGGCGTCGGGCAGCAAATGCATCGGTCACCTGCGACAGACGCTTGGTCTGCTGCTCGATGGCATAACCATCGGTGCCTTGCATCAGTTCACGGAGTTCGTCCATCTGCAGGTTGATGACCAGACGCTCTTCCTCGTCGAGAAGACGCTCGCCATCGGCTTCCAGGGCACCCTGTACAGCCTCGAGCAGGCGCTCGGCATCGACCTGATGTTCACGCAGCACACGAGCGACCTTGTCGTCGCCGGCATACTCGAAGGAATCCTTGAGCATGCGAGTGACCTCGTCATCCGTCAGCCCGTAGGAAGGCTTGACCTGAATGCTCGACTCGATGCCCGAGCCCATTTCACGCGCCGAGACGCTGAGCAGACCGTCAGCATCTACCTGGAAGGTGACACGAATCTTTGCCGCACCTGCGACCATCGGCGGAATGCCACGCAGCTCGAAGCGCGCCAGCGAACGACAGTCGCTGATCAATTCACGCTCGCCCTGCAGGACATGAATCTTCATGGCCGTCTGGCCATCCTTGTACGTGGTGAATTCCTGACCACGCGCCACAGGAATGGTGGTGTTGCGCGGAATGACCTTCTCCATCAGCCCACCCATGGTTTCCAGCCCCAGCGAGAGCGGAATCACATCGAGGAGCAGCAGTTCGCCACCGTCACGCTTGTTGCCGGCCAGGGTATCGGCCTGGATCGCAGCCCCGATGGCCACCACTTGATCCGGGTCGATCTCGGTCAACGGCTGACGACCGAACAGCTCGGCCACCGCTTCGCGTACTCGTGGAACACGGGTCGAACCGCCGACCATGACCACTGCCTCGACTTCTTCAAGCTCGATACCGGTGTCACGGACCGCGCGGCGACAGGCCTTGAGACTGCGCGCAATCATAGGTTCGATCAGCGCATTGAGCGCCTCGCGAGTCAGCGTGCCACGCCACTCGCCGTAGACGACCTCGACAGACTCGGCGTCAGTCAGCGCTTCCTTGGCCGAGCAGGCAGCCTGCAGCAGGCTGCGTTGCGCAGAAGGGTCAATATCGGCAGACAGACCGGCATCAGTAACGATCCAGCTGGCTATCGCATGATCAAAGTCATCGCCACCCAAAGCGGTATCGCCGCCAGTGGCCAGTACTTCAAACACACCACCGGTCAGACGCAGAATCGAGATATCGAAGGTTCCGCCGCCCAGGTCATAGATGGCAACGACGCCTTCGGCCTTTTGATCCAGACCGTAGGCAACGGCAGCAGCCGTGGGCTCATTGAGCAGGCGCAACACGTTGAGGCCTGCGAGTCTGGCAGCGTCCTTGGTCGCCTGACGCTGAGCGTCATCGAAATAGGCAGGAACGGTGATCACCGCGCCTACCAGCTCGCCACCCAGCGAGGCTTCTGCGCGCTGGCGCAGGACCTTGAGGATATCGGCGGAGACTTCGACCGGGCTTTTCGGCCCCTGCACGGTGTCGATGAACGGCATGTGCGACTCGCCGCCGACAAACCGGTACGGCAGTTGCTCGCCCAGCTGCTTGACGTCGGTCAGACCGCGCCCCATGAGACGCTTGACCGACAGAACGGTGTTGAACGGGTCCTGGGAGGCGGCGACTTTCGCTGACTGCCCTACTTCGACACGATCAGCGTGATAGCGCACGGCAGACGGCAGAATGACCTGCCCATCTGCATCGGCCAGCGGTTCGGACAGGCCGCTGCGTACTGCAGCAACCAGAGAATTGGTAGTGCCCAGGTCGATACCCACAGCCAGACGACGCTGGTGCGGTTGAGGACTCAGGCCGGGTTCGGCGATCTGCAGTAAAGCCATGCTGTTCAGAATAATCACTGGCGCGCGGCCGAAGCCGCGCGGGGTTAATCGTCGAGGCGCTCTTCTAACTGGCGCACTTCGTGAGAAAGCTTGTCGAGAAACTGCATACGCCGCATCAGCTTTTCAGCGTGCTCGCGTTGTGCAGCATCATTCCAACAGGCCGCGAAGCTCTGGTTCAGTTCGTCCTGAGCGACCTTGAGCTGACGCTTGAAGGTCGCAACGCCGGCCAGATCAGCCTCGTCCTGCAAGTCCTCGAGGTCTTCGCGCAATTGCATCTGCTGCAGAAGAAACTCGGGATCATGCACCGTGACTTCGAGCGGCACTTCGTTGCCGTTCATTGCCAACAGGTAGCGCGCCCTTTTCGGCGGGCTTTTCAGGGTCTGATAGGCCTCGTTGAGACTGGCCGAGCGCTCCAGCGCAACACGCTGCTCACGCTCGGGGGCATCCGCAAAACGATCCGGGTGCACGTTGCGCGCAAGCTCGCGGTAGCGCGTAGCCAACTGATCAAGATCAAGCTGAAACTCGGGCTTGAGGTCGAACAGGGCGAAGTGACAGGGAGTACCCACAATAAAAGCCTCAGACGTTGAAGCTTTCGCCACAGCCGCACTCACCGCGCGAGTTGGGATTGTTGAACTTGAAGCCTTCGTTCAACCCTTCGCGCACGAAGTCGAGCTCGGTGCCATCCAGATAGACCAGACTTTTCGGGTCAATGATCACCTTGACGCCGTGCATTTCAAACACGGTGTCTTCGCTGGCCGCCTCATCGACGAACTCGAGCACATAGGCAAGACCTGAACAGCCTGTGGTGCGGACACCCAGACGAACGCCGTCACCCTTGCCGCGCCCCTCGAGGGAGCGTCGTACGTGGTTAGCGGCAGCTTCTGTCATGCTGATAGCCATCGGAACTCCTTAGCCTGTTGCATTAGCCTGTTGCAGTTAACTCTGTCGCAAGCCTCTCTTGAAAAGCCTGCTTACAGCAGACCTTTCTTCTGCTTGTAATCGCGAACGGCCGCCTTGATGGCGTCTTCAGCGAGTACCGAGCAGTGAATCTTCACCGGCGGCAGTGCCAGCTCTTCAGCCAGCTGAGTGTTCTTGATGGTCTCTGCTTCATCCAGAGTCTTGCCTTTCATCCACTCGGTCGCCAGGGAGCTGGACGCAATGGCCGAACCACAGCCATAGGTCTTGAACTTGGCGTCTTCGATAACGCCCTGCTCGTTGACCTTGATCTGCAGGCGCATCACGTCGCCGCACGCAGGAGCGCCGACCATGCCGGTGCCAACATCAGGATCTTCCGCGTTCATCTTGCCGACGTTACGTGGATTTTCGTAGTGGTCGATGACCTTTTCGCTGTAAGCCATGATTCTATTCCTCTCACATCAGGGAGCCGCTCTGCAGGTCACGCGCAATGGCGCATGACCTGTGTTGGAGGCGACTTTAAATTAGTGCGCCGCCCACTCGATCTTGGAGATGTCGACGCCGTCTTTGAACATGTCCCACAGCGGCGAAAGTGTGCGCAGCCGGGTGACAGCCTCGCAAACCTTCTGCGCGGCGTAATCGATTTCTTCTTCGGTGCTGAAACGGCCGAAGGTGAAACGAATCGAGCTGTGCGCCAGCTCATCGTTGCGACCCAGGGCACGCAGTACGTACGAAGGCTCAAGCGAGGCCGAGGTACAGGCCGAACCGGACGATACCGCCAGATCCTTGAGCGCCATGATCAGCGACTCGCCTTCGACGTAGTTGAAGCTCAGATTCAGGTTGTGCGGTACGCGTGCAGTCAGGCTGCCGTTGACGTACAGCTCTTCCAGATTTTCGACCTGCTTGAAGAAACGATCGCTGAGTGCCTTGATGCGCACGTTTTCAGCAGCCATTTCTTCCTTGGCGATACGGAAGGCTTCGCCCATGCCGACGATCTGGTGGGTGGCCAGGGTGCCGGAACGCATGCCGCGCTCGTGACCGCCGCCGTGCATGGTCGCTTCAAGGCGAACACGCGGCTTGCGGCTGACGTAGAGTGCGCCGATGCCTTTCGGGCCGTAGGTCTTGTGAGCAGAGAACGACATCAGGTCAACCTTGAGGCTGGCCAGATCGATTTCAACCTTGCCGGTCGACTGCGCGCCATCGACGTGGAACAGCACACCACGCGAACGGGTCAGTTCACCGATCGCGGCGATATCGTTGATCGTGCCGATCTCGTTGTTCACATGCATGATCGAAACCAGAATGGTGTCGTCACGCAGTGCCGCTTCAATCATCGAAGGCGTGATCAGACCGTCTTCACCCGGCTCGATGTAGGTCACTTCGAAACCTTCGCGTTCCAGCTGGCGAGTGGTGTCGAGGACAGCCTTGTGTTCAACCTTGGAGGTGATCAGGTGCTTGCCTTTGCTGGCGTAGAAATGCGCAACACCCTTGATGGCCAGGTTGTTGGATTCGGTAGCACCCGAGGTCCAGACGATTTCGCGAGGATCGGCGCTGACCAGGTCGGCGACCTGACGACGGGCGTTCTCGACCGCTTCTTCGGCTTTCCAGCCAAAGACGTGGGAGCGCGAGGCCGGGTTACCGAAGTTTCCTTCGACGGTCAGGCAATCGATCATTTTCTGCGCGACACGCGGATCGACAGGGGTCGTCGCGGAGTAGTCGAGGTAAATTGGCAATTTCATTGAAGCTCTCCTATCAGGCAGGCGCACCGCTCATTCATCTGCGTTCATTCGACGGCGGACGTTTCGATCTTACCCAGTTGCGACATGTGGTTATGACCACGGCGCATATCCTGGCGCTGAGCGACTTCTTGTACCTCACGGCGAGTGACAAGATCCGCCAAGCTGATACCACTTAGAAATTCGTGAATCTGCTGGCTCAGATCGCACCACAGGTGGTGGGTCAGGCAGGTATCGCCAGCGTGGCAATCGCCCAGACCCTGACACCGCGTGGCATCGACCGATTCATTGACTGCATCGACAACCTGAGCAACCTGGATGCCTTTCATGTCGCGCGACAGCTGGTAACCACCACCCGGACCGCGAACACTGGAAACCAGATTGCCGCGACGCAGCTTGGCGAACAGCTGCTCGAGGTAGGACAGGGAAATCCCCTGCCGCTCGGAGATGTCGGCCAGAGACACTGGCCCGTTCTGCGCGTGCAACGCCAGGTCAAGCATGGCTGTTACAGCGTATCGGCCTTTAGTAGTCAGTCGCATGGCGTATACCGCAGAGGTTCGGAATGAGAGCGAGTATGCTATTCCCGAGTAAATGAGTCAACTATTAGACCAAGTAAAACAGTCGGGATTAGCGAAAAGTGCGGGCTGCATCATAGCAAAGGTGCGGCGCAATGGCACGCACCCCGGCCGCCCTGGGACCTAGCCGATCTTGCCTTCCTGGCAGTCCTTGACGCAGTCGAAAACCTCGTCACGCAGCTCCGGCAGCTCCTTGGCGCGGTAATCGCTGCCAAGCCTGCCGAGCGCATCGCACATGCCCTCAAGACGCCCGTCGACAGCCTGCAAATGGTCGAGCAACTGGCCAATGGCGCGCGCGACCGGATCAGGCATATCCGCACTGACACCATAGGCATCGAAGCCGAGTTTTTCAGCCATGGCCTTGCGCCTGGCCTCGACCTCGTCGTCCGACTTGACGATGATCCGTCCCGGAATACCCACTGCGGTTGCGCCCGCAGGCACGGCCTTGGTGACCACTGCGTTGGAGCCGATCTTGGCACCCGCCCCCACCGTGAATGGCCCGAGCACCTTGGCACCCGCCCCGACCACTACACCATCTTCCAGCGTCGGATGGCGCTTGCCGGCATTCCAGCTGGTGCCACCCAGGGTTACGCCCTGATAAAGGGTGACGTCATTGCCGATCTCGGCGGTTTCACCGATCACGATGCCCATGCCGTGGTCGATGAAAAAACGGCGGCCGATGCGCGCACCCGGATGGATCTCGATACCGGTCATCCAGCGGCCGAAGTTCGACACCACCCGTGCCGGCCATTTCCAGCCCTTGCGCCACAGAATGTGGGCGAAGCGATGCAGCCATATGGCGTGCATCCCCGGATAGCAGGTCAGGACCTCAAACGCGTTGCGCGCCGCAGGATCGCGGTGGAACACGCTTTGAATGTCTTCTCGCAGACGCTCGAACATTACTGATCCTTTCGCTTGTAGGGTTCACCGCGTGCGGCTTTCTGGGTCTCAGTGAGCACACCGCGCAGGATACTCAGCTCGGATCGCTCGACTTCACTACGCCCATACAGCCTGCGCAGCCGGGCCATCAGATGCCGTGGCTTTTCGGGATCAAGAAAGCCGATGGCTACAAGCGTGGCTTCAAGGTGGGTATAGAAACCTTCCATTTCATCCATCGTCGCCAGCTCGGCATCGTGCGCCGATGCAGGCCTTGAAGCCTCGCCCTGCTCTGCGGCGGCCAGCCAGGCCACACGCACCTCATAACTGAGCACCTGTACGGCAGCCGCCAGATTCAGAGAACTGAACGTCGGGTCTGACGGGATGTGCACATGGAAGTGACAGCGCTGCAGCTCTTCGTTGGTCAGGCCCGCATGTTCGCGACCGAACACCAGCGCCACCTCAGCACCCTCGCCGGCCCGCTCGATGACTTTTTCACCCGAGGCACGCGGATCCAGCATAGGCCACGGCAGGCTTCGATCCCGCGCACTGGTGCCCAGCACCAGACGGCAGCCGAACAGCGCTTCCTCGAGGGTCGCCACCACCTGCGCACCCTCGAGAATGTCGGTAGCGCCGGACGCACGCGCATCGGCATCAGGCGAAGGGAAGATCCGCGGATCGACCAGCACCAGGCGCGAAAGCCCCATGTTTTTCATGGCGCGAGCAGCCCCGCCGATATTTCCGGGATGGGTAGTGCCGACCAGGACAACACGAATGTTCTGCAACAAGGCGAACGCTCACTGACACGAATTAGGGGTGCAAATCTTACAGAAACGGCTCGGCTAACGCTATGAAGCCGTGCGGGCCGCAACAGTAGAATCGACCGCACCGGACGCAAAAAAACACACACGAACCTGACAACCGTAACAACGCAAGGCTGGAAATAATTCGAATCAGCCCATAGAATGCCCGGCTCTCTTTAACAACCTTAGGTGAATTATCCATGCAGCCCATGCTGAATATCGCGCTGCGCGCCGCCCGCAGCGCCAGCGAATTGATTTTCCGCTCCATCGAGCGCCTGGATACCATCAAGGTTGACGAAAAAGAAGCCAAAGACTACGTAACAGAGATCGACCGCGCCGCCGAGCAAAGCATCATCACCGCTCTGCGCAAGGCCTACCCGACTCACGGCATTCTCGGCGAAGAAAGCGGCCTGCACGAAGGCAGCGGCGAAGGCACCGACTACCTGTGGATCATCGACCCACTGGACGGCACCACCAACTTCGTTCGCGGCATCCCGCACTTTGCCGTCAGCATCGCCTGCAAATACCGCGGCCGCCTTGAGCACGCCGTGGTTCTCGACCCGGTCCGCCAGGAAGAATTCACCGCCAGCCGTGGTCGTGGCGCAGCCTTGAACGGTCGCCGCCTGCGCGTCAGCCAGCGCAAGAGCCTGGAAGGCGCCCTGCTCGGTACCGGCTTCCCATTCCGTGACAACCAGATGGACAACATCGAGAACTACCTGGGCATGTTCCGCAGCCTGGTAGGCCAGACCGCCGGCATCCGCCGCGCCGGTGCTGCCAGCCTCGACCTGGCTTATGTAGCTGCCGGTCGCTTCGATGCGTTCTGGGAGTCGGGCCTGTCCGAGTGGGACATGGCTGCAGGCGCTCTGCTGATTCAGGAAGCAGGCGGTCTGGTCAGCGATTTCACCGGTGGTCACGACTTCCTCGAGAAAGGCCACATCGTTGCCGGCAACACCAAGTGCTTCAAGGCAGTACTGACTGCGATCGCACCGCACCTGCCAGCTTCGCTCAAGCGTTAAGCTGCAGGCATAAAAAAACCGGCGCAAGCCGGTTTTTTTATGTCTTGTGAAGCTCAGCGGCTGGCGTTACTGCGCCTGACCCAATATCAGCTGACCGTTCTTGTCGACCGGAATCTGGCTACCCGGATCACGCTCCATACGAACCTGACCCACCTTCTCGTTCAACTTGTACTTGACGTTGTAGCCCACAACCTTGTCGCTCACATCGTTGACCGTTGTGCAGCGGTTCTGCGTAGTGGTGTAGGTATCACGCTCCTGCATGCCTTCCTGAACCTTGTTGCCCGCATAGCCACCACCTACCGCACCCGCGACTGTAGCGATCTTCTTGCCGTTACCGCCACCGATCTGGTTACCCAGCAAGCCACCGGCAACCGCGCCAATAACGCTACCGACGATCTGGTGCTGGTCCTTGACCGGCGCCTGACGGGTAACGGTTACGTCCTTGCAAACTTCACGGGGGGTTTTGATCTGCTGGTTGATCGGCTCTACCGCCAATACATCCGCATACTCAGGACCACCCTTGACCAAGCTATAGGTGGCAACGGCGCCGCCAGCCGTCACGACAGCAGCACCTAACACAGCACCAACAAGCATAGACTTGTTCACTTGAACCTCCTGACCAATCGAAACGCAGCATGACTGCGCAATGCCTAGCCTTGGAGCATAAAAAAAGGCGCGAGTTCAGCACTCGCGCCTTTTTTATGATGGCCGGACCTACGGGAGGTCGTCAGCCTTCTCGACAACCACTGGAGGAATCAGATCCTCGGTGGTCAGGTTCAGCCAGATCAGCACCACGTTGGCGATGTAGATCGACGAGTAGGTACCCGCCAGTACACCGATGAACAACGCGATGGAGAAGCCTTCCAGGCTGTCACCACCAAATACCCACAATGCCACGATCGCCAACAGGGTCGAAACCGAGGTAGCAATGGTACGCAGCAGTGTCTGCGTGGTGGAGATGTTGATGTTCTCGATCAGCGAAGCCTTGCGCAGCAGACGGAAGTTTTCGCGTACCCGGTCGAAGACCACGATGGTGTCGTTCAGCGAGTAACCGATGATCGCCAGCACTGCCGCCAGCACCGTCAGGTCGAAGGTGATCTGGAAGAACGACAGGATACCCATCGTCACCACCACGTCGTGGATCAGCGAGATGATCGCCCCGACTGCGAATTTCCACTGGAAGCGGAATGCCAGGTAGATCAGCACACCGCCCAGCGCCATCAGCATGCCGAGGCCGCCCTGATCGCG
Source organism: Pseudomonas congelans (assembly GCF_900103225.1). Classification (GTDB taxonomy): domain Bacteria; phylum Pseudomonadota; class Gammaproteobacteria; order Pseudomonadales; family Pseudomonadaceae; genus Aquipseudomonas; species Aquipseudomonas congelans. Next base: position 533,361 of record NZ_FNJH01000002.1, read on the forward strand.
CAGCTCTTCACCCACCTGTGGGCCGACAAATTCGACACGCTTGACCACCGCCGGGTTATCGGCACCAGCCTTGCGTAGCGCCTCGGCAACCTGAGTGCCCAGCTGCGGGTCTTCGCCCGGCATGCGCACCAACAAGTCAGTGGTGGCGCCAAAGCTCTGTACAACGGCTTCGTGATAGCCCGCCGAAACCAGCTCCTGACGGACCTTGCCCAGGTCGGCGGGACGTTCGTAGGTCAGCTCGATGAGCGTACCGCCGGTGAAGTCCAGACCAAAGTTGAGCCCTTTATGGAACCAGCTGAACAACGCCAGTGCGGTAAGGAGCATCGTGATGGCGAACGCAACATTGCGAACGCCCATGAAGTTGATGGTACGTAACATGGCAGCCCCTTAAATCCACAACTTCTTGAAGTCACGACCGCCGTAGATCAGGTTGACCATAGCGCGGGTCACCATGATGGCCGTGAACATCGAGGTAAAGATCCCGAGCGACATGGTCACCGCAAACCCTTTGACCGGGCCGGTGCCCATCGCAAAGAGAATGCCGCCGACCAGCAGCGTCGTCAGGTTGGCGTCGAGGATCGCCGTGTAGGCACGATCGAAACCTTCGTTGATAGCACGCTGAACCGTCATGCCGTTGGCGATCTCTTCACGAATACGCGAGAAGATCAGCACGTTGGCGTCCACCGCCATACCCATGGTCAACACGATACCGGCGATACCCGGCAGGGTCAGTGTGGCGCCCAGCAAGGACATCAATGCCAGCAGCATGACCATGTTGAGGGCCAGTGCCACGGTAGCGATCAGACCGAAGAAGCGGTAGATCGCCATGATGAACAGCGAGACGAACAGCATGCCCCACAGGGAAGCGTCGATACCCTTGGTGATGTTGTCGGCACCCAGGCTAGGACCGATGGTGCGCTCTTCAGCGAAGTACATCGGTGCCGCCAGACCACCGGCACGCAACAGCAGCGCCAGCTCGGAAGATTCACCCTGGCCGTTCAGACCGGTAATCCGGAACTGGCTGCCCAGTGGCGACTGGATGGTCGCCAGGCTGATGATCTTCTTGTCTTCCTTGAAGGTCTGCACCGGCACGTCTTTCTCGACGCCGTTGACCATCTGCTTGGTATAGGTGGTGGTCGGACGCTGCTCGATGAAGATCACCGCCATGCTGCGCCCCACATTGCTGCGGGTTGCACGGCTCATCAGTTCGCCACCGTGACCATCGAGGTTGATGTTCACCTGAGGACGACCATGCTCGTCGAAGCTGGCCTTGGCGTCAGTCACCTGATCACCGGTAATGATCAGACCACGCTCCACCGCCGCTGCCGGACGACCGCCTTCGCGGAACTCGAACATCTCGGTGGTGCCTTTCGAATCATCCGGGCCTGCACCCAGACGGAACTCGAGGTTGGCGGTCTTGCCCAGAATACGCTTGGCTTCGGCCGTGTCCTGCACACCCGGCAGCTCGACCACGATGCGGTTGGCACCCTGGCGCTGAACCAGCGGCTCGGCAACACCCAGCTCGTTGACCCGGTTACGCACAGTGGTCAGGTTCTGCTTGATCGAGTATTCGCGAATCTCGGCCAGCTTGGCCGGCGTCAACGCCATGCGCAGTACCGGGATACCGTTCAGCTCGGCAGGCGTGATTTCGAAATCGGTAAAGGTCTTGCGTACCAGTGCACGCGCCTGCTCACGCTCTGCATCGTCGGTAAAGCCAAGCTGAATCACATTGCCCAGCTGCGGCAGGCTGCGATAACGCACCTTTTCCTTGCGCAACAGGGATTTGACTTCGCCTTCGTAGACTTTCAGACGTGCATCGATTGCCTTGTCCATGTCGACTTCCAGCAGGAAGTGCACACCGCCGGACAGGTCGAGACCGAGCTTCATCGGGCTTGCACCCAGGTTACGCAACCAGGTCGGCGTGGTACGCGCCAGGTTCAGTGCGACGACGTAGTCGTCACCCAACGCCTTGCGCACGACATCCTTGGCTGGCAACTGGTCTTCCTGCTTGCTCAGACGCAACAAACCGCCCTTGCCATTCTCGGCCAGAGAAGAAGCCTTGACCGAGATGCCAGCATCGGCAAGCGCCTTGGCTGCACGATCCACGTCCGCCTGATTGACCTGCAGCGCAGTGCTTGCGCCGCTGATCTGAATGGCAGAATCATCAGGGTAGAGATTGGGTGCGGAATAAATAAAACCGACCACCAGCACCGCCAGGATCAGTACGTATTTCCACAGAGGGTATTTGTTCAGCATCACGCCGCCCGCTTAAAACGCGGGGCGCCTTGCGCGCCCCGTCGATGGGTAAAAAGTTGTTGCTCAGATCGCTTTCAGGGTGCCTTTAGGCAGAGTGGCCGCGATGGCGCCCTTCTGGATTTTCAGCTCAACGGTGTCAGACACTTCGATAACCACGAAGTCATCGGTCACTTTGTTGATTTTGCCCGCGATACCGCCACTGGTGACAACTTCGTCGCCTTTCTGCAGGTTGCCCAGCAGGTTTTTCTGCTCTTTGGCGCGCTTGGCCTGTGGACGCCAGATCATCAGGTAGAAGATGACCAGGAAGCCGACCAGGAAGATCCACTCGAAACCACTGCCCGCAGGACCGGCAGCCGGTGCAGCAGCATCCGCAAAAGCGGGAGAGATGAAAAAGCTCATTTGTCGCTCCAGTTACATAATTAGTATAAAAAGCAGGAAAAACTCGTTCTGTTTCAACCCAGAGGCGGCGTTGGGAGGCCGCGTTTGGCATAGAAGGCATCGACGAAGGCGGCCAATGTACCCTGTTGAATAGCCTCGCGCAAACCAGCCATAAGCAGCTGGTAGTGCCGCAAATTGTGGATTGTATTGAGCATGCTCCCCAGCATTTCCCCGCACTTGTCCAGGTGATGCAGATAAGCGCGCGAGAAGTTCTTGCAGGTGTAGCAATCGCAGGTCGGGTCCAGCGGCGTATTGTCGTGGCGATGGAACGCGTTACGGATTTTCAATACGCCCGTATCGGTGAACAGATGGCCGTTGCGGGCATTGCGGGTGGGCATCACGCAGTCGAACATGTCGACGCCACGACGCACACCTTCGACCAGATCTTCCGGCTTGCCTACGCCCATCAGGTAACGAGGTTTGTCTGCCGGCATGAGGCCTGGCAGGTAGTCCAGCACCTTGATCATCTCGTGCTTGGGTTCGCCTACCGACAGGCCACCGATCGCCAGACCGTCGAAACCGATTTCGTCCAGGCCTTCCAACGAGCGCTTGCGCAGGTTCTCGTGCATGCCGCCCTGAACGATGCCGAACAGCGCGGCGGTGTTTTCGCCGTGGGCAATCTTGGAACGCTTGGCCCAGCGCAACGACAGCTCCATGGAGACACGCGCCACATCTTCATCGGCCGGGTAAGGCGTGCATTCGTCGAAGATCATCACAACGTCCGAACCCAGATCGCGCTGGACCTGCATCGACTCTTCCGGCCCCATGAACACCTTGGCACCATCGACCGGAGAGGCAAATGTCACGCCCTCTTCCTTGATCTTGCGCATGGCGCCCAGGCTGAACACCTGAAAACCGCCGGAGTCGGTCAGGATCGGCCCCTGCCATTGCATGAAATCGTGCAGGTCGCCGTGGCCCTTGATGACCTCGGTACCCGGACGCAGCCACAGGTGGAACGTATTGCCCAGAATCATCTGCGCACCGGTCGCCTCGATATCACGGGGCAGCATGCCCTTGACCGTGCCATAGGTGCCCACTGGCATGAACGCCGGGGTTTCCACCACGCCACGCGGGAAGGTCAGCCGACCGCGACGGGCTTTGCCATCGGTGGCCAACAACTCGAAAGACATACGACAGGTGCGACTCATGCGTGATCCTCTGGTGCCGATTCCTGTGGGGCCGTCGGCGCGGGATTGCGGGTGATGAACATCGCATCACCGTAACTGAAGAAGCGGTAGCCGTGTTCGATGGCCGCCGCGTAGGCCGCCATCGTCTCGGGATAACCGGCGAACGCCGAAACCAGCATCAACAGCGTGGATTCAGGCAAATGGAAATTGGTCACCAGGGCATCGACCACGTGAAACGGCCGGCCTGGATAGATGAAGATGTCGGTATCGCCGCTGAACGGCTTCAATACGCCATCACGCGCGGCACTCTCCAGCGAGCGCACACTGGTGGTCCCGACGGCAATCACCCGCCCGCCCCGTGCACGGCACGCGGCCACAGCGTCGACCACGTCCTGGCCCACTTCCAGCCATTCGCTGTGCATGTGGTGATCTTCGATCTGCTCGACACGCACGGGCTGGAACGTACCTGCCCCGACATGCAGGGTGACGAACGCGGTTTCCACGCCCTTGGCGGCAATCGCCTCGAGCAGCGGCTGATCGAAATGCAGGCCGGCAGTCGGCGCAGCCACAGCACCCGCACGCTGCGCATAAACGGTCTGATAGCGCTCGCGGTCCGCGCCTTCATCCGGACGGTCTATATAAGGAGGCAACGGCATATGGCCGACACGCTCCAGCAGCGGCAGCACTTCTTCGGCAAAGCGCAGCTCGAACAGCGCGTCGTGCCGCGCCACCATCTCGGCCTCGCCGCCGCCATCGATCAGAATCGACGAGCCCGGCTTTGGCGATTTGCTGGAGCGCACATGGGCCAGCACACGATGGCTGTCCAGCACGCGCTCGACCAGAATCTCCAGCTTGCCGCCGGAGGCCTTCTGCCCGAAAAGGCGTGCGGGAATGACACGGGTATTGTTGAACACCATCAAATCGCCCGGGCGCAGATGCTCGAGCAAATCAGTGAATTGACGGTGTGCCAGCGCCCCCGTCGGCCCATCAAGGGTCAACAGACGACTGCTGCGACGCTCGGCCAGTGGATGGCGAGCAATCAGGGAATCGGGGAGTTCGAAGGTAAAGTCAGCGACGCGCATGATCGGGTTCGTTTAGCAGGGCCGGGAAGTTTATCCGGTTTGACGGCATTAGTAAAAAACCTGCGTAAATCCCTGTTGACCAACAGAAAACTCATCCTTATACTTCGCCGCCATTGAGCCCTGATGGCGGAATTGGTAGACGCGGCGGATTCAAAATCCGTTTTCGAAAGAAGTGGGAGTTCGATTCTCCCTCGGGGCACCACCTTTAAAAAAGACCTTGAATTTCAAGGTCTTTTTTTTCGTCTGCTGGAAAGTGCCCTGACTGAATCCGCGATTTGCCCACCTGCCCGGAATCGGCCGCAGAACACCCAGAGTCGCCTTCCGGCGCAGCATGTGGGAACGGAAGTCACACAACCAAGGATAACGCCATGAACAAGATCGTCTACGTAAAAGCTTACTTCAAACCCATTGGAGAAGAGGTCACGGTTAAGGTGCCTACCGGCGAAATCAAACAAGGCTTTTTCGGCGAGAAAGAAGTAACGAGAAAAGAGACCCAATGGCAGCAAACCGGCTGGTCTGACTGTGAGATAGACGGTGAACGGCTATCGAAAGACGTCGAAGACGCAGTGGCGCGACTCAATGCTGACGGTTATGAGATTCAAACGGTATTGCCTATATTGTCCGGGGCGTATGATTATGCGCTCAAATACCGATACGAAATACGTCACGATAGATCTGTCTTGAACTCAGGAGATCAGTCATATGTCTTCGGTTATGGCTACAGCTTCACCGAAGGTGTGACTCTGGTGGCGAAAAAATCTCAGTCATCTGCAAGCTGAATAAATAATAGTGACTTCCTGTCACTGACGCCGCTCTGCCCTTTGATACGAAAACGCCTGCCTCAACAAGCGGCAAGCGTGCTCACGCGCAAAAGACCTGCCCGTATCAGCAAGCGCAAGACGCTCGCTTCCACGAAATAACACGACAGGTCGCGTTGCTACTTTTTGGCGGCAGAGGACGCTCCACCGCCGTATTTGTCGGTGTTGTTGTCGTTATCAAGATCGCGGTCATTTCCGCCGAAGGCCGCATCCGTGTGGTGATCGTTGTCCATGTCCTTGTCGTTACCACCAAACGCCGCATCCGTGTGATTGTCGTTGTCAAGGTCCTGGTCGTTGCCACCAAACGCCGCGTCGGTGTGGTGGTCATTGTCCATATCTTTGTCATTACCGCCAAATGCCGCGTCAGTCACGTTGTCGTTATCCAGGTCTCTGTCGTTGCCGCCACAGGTGGCGTCGGTGCTGTTGTCGTTGTCCAGATCACAATCGTTTACAGCGTAAGCAGGTAATGAAGTCCCCACGATGGTCAACGCAAGAAGAAGGCCGCCGATCTTTGCAGTCAGAGTTTTATACGCACGCATCACTGTTTATCCCTGAAGGTAGAGGAAAAGTACGAGGGTGATTGAATACCGTGATCCGTCAGTCAGACCGTCTGGCTCTAGTTCATTTACCAGACGCTCCGAGCCCGTCTAATCCCGAACGCTTGTGCGGTGCAGTTTTAGACCTGCGCTCTTGAAAATTAGTCATAGGCAGAGTGATGAGTTTTTTATTGCTTAACGTGCGAATCGATACATTATCGTCGTCCGTCCGAAGACTGGACTGTCGCCGGGGGTTACAGCTGTTGGCATGGGCCGTCATGGTCAAGACAGGCGTAACTGTTTCGCCACCATGGAGAATTAAGCGAGCTTTAAGCCTCGGTCAGTAAGTTTGCAGCGTGGTGTGTTGATTGACCGCGCCAAACCTCTTCCAACCCAGCAAAGGAGTGCCGCAATGCCTGGTCCTTTTGAAAAAAAATGGCTGTGCATCAGCAGAACGGTCACCTACGTTGGCTGGTCACTGTTCTGGCTTCTGCTCTGGGACGTGGCCGTGACCATGGACTTCATGTTGATTCAGGGTGCGGGGATAGATCTCCCACTGATGCCACTCACGCTTCTTTGCTCGGCATTGATCGTGCTGATCAGTTTTCGCAACACCAGCGCCTACAACCGCTGGTGGGAAGCACGCACGTTATGGGGCGCGATGGTCAACAGCTCGCGCAGCTATGGCCGCCAGGTGCTGACCTTGATTGAAGGCAACATTGAAGGCAATGCCGATGAGCGCGGCAATCCGGTGAAAGAAATGCTGTTCAATCGCCACGTGGCTTATCTGCGGGCACTGCGCGCTCATTTGAAAGGCGATGTCAGCAAAGCCAGACTCGAAGGGCTGTTATCGGATTCCGAGATTCAGCGCGCACAAGAGAGCAACAACTTTCCCAATGACATCCTCAACGGCTCGGCGGCCATGATCTCCGAGGAGTTTGCTGGAGGGCGAATCGACAGCATTCGCCTGGCGCGACTGGAGTCGACCATGGTCGAACTGTCCAACTGCCAGGGCGGCATGGAGCGCATCGCCAATACACCGCTGCCCTACCCGTACGTCTATTTCCCCAGACTGTTCAGCACCCTGTTCTGCATCATCATGCCGCTGAGTATGGTGACCACCCTGGGCTGGTTCACCCCGGCGATATCCACGGTGGTCGGCTGCATGCTGCTGGCAATGGACCGCATCGGCACTGACCTGCAAGCCCCGTTCGGCGCCAGCCAGCACCGGATCCGCATGGAAGACCTGTGCAACACCATCGAGAAGAACCTGCGCTCGATGTTTGATGCGCCGGCGAGGCAAAAGCTGATGACTGACCCGCAAGACCCGCAGGGCAGTGCCTGGCAACCGCATCGACTGGTCGTTTAGAAGCAGTTGACTGGCGTGCCCATGCTCCACGTCGGCACGCCGGACATTGAGCATCACATTGCCAGACCACAGGCAGTGCGATTCAAAACACAAATCCCTGCCCCAGTTCGCTTTCCATCCATTCCAGAAATCGCCTGACTCTGGGAAAGCCGGAGTGCGCTTTGGGGAATACCAGATGGTGCGCTGCGACTGGTGCAGTCAGGGTTTGGGGGGCGACTTCGATCAGCTCGCCAGTGGCCAGGTACTTTTGCGCCAGCAGCGTACTTTCCAACGCAAACCCCAACCCGTGGCTGGCCGCTTCGAGAGTCATGTACGAGCGGTCGAAACTCAGCGCGTAGGGTTTTTCCGGGCGAGCCAAGCCATGCCGGGCAAACCATTCAGGCCATTTCAGCAATGTGGCTTCGGAGAGAATCAGTTCGCAGTCGAGCAAGCCTGCGGCGCTCTCTACCGGGCGCCGCGCCAATAATTGCGGAGACGCCAGCACAGCAAATTTCTCGTCACGCAAGGTGCGCACTTCATAGCTTGGCCAGTTCGGCCTGCCATGGCGGATATCCACGTCGATCTTGTCCCTGCTGAAATGCAACGACTCATAGGAACACGACAGGTTGATCTGAATGTCCGGGTGGCTTACCCGAAAGGCTTCCAGCCTCGGCATCAGCCACAGCAGCCCGAAACTGGGCGCGGAATGCAGACGCAGGCAATCAAGGCTGACATCACTGGCGGCACGCTCGGTGGCGACGGCAAGACTGTGCAGCACGCCAGAGACATCTTTCAGGTACTGCTCACCGACTGGCGTAAGGGTCACACCACGGGCGGCCCGAACGAACAGCTGGCGACCAATCAATGCCTCCAGACGAGCCAGCTGGTGGCTGACTGCCGACGGCGTCAGGTCCAGCACTTCGGCTGCTCTGGCCAGATTGCCAAAGCGCGCCGTCTGCTCGAAGGCCTGAAGCGCTTTCAGCGGTGGCAGGCTCTGAGGTGCATCGTCATCAGGCCGCATGGATGCTCCGATGTGTCCGATTATTTGAGTTTCTTTCATTCAACCACTCGCCTGCCGAATTGACGAGAGGTGAATTTTTTTCAGCATCCAGTGATTTTTGCGGCATTGCTCAGGACCGGCACCGGGAACACTCTGAAGTCATCGATCACCCGAATCGAACCCATAACAATAATCAGAGGTAACCCTCATGCTTCTTCAAGGCAAAATTGCAGTGATCACCGGCGCGGCGTCGGCGCGCGGTATCGGTCGCGCAACCGCGATCACCTTCGCCAGCCACGGCGCACGCGTGGTGATTATCGATCTCGACGAGTCCGCGGCACGTGATGCCGCCGCCGCACTGGGCGAAGGCCATCTGGGTCTGGCAGCCAACGTCGCTGACGAAAAACAGGTTCACGAGGCCGTCACGAAAATCATCGCGCACTACGGTCGCATTGACATCCTGGTGAATAACGCCGGTATCACACAGCCGATCAAGACCCTGGACATCCGCCCTTCCGATTACGACAAGGTGCTCGACGTCAGCCTGCGCGGCACCTTGCTCATGTCGCAAGCGGTGATCCCGACCATGCGCGCCCAAGCCTCGGGCAGTATCGTGTGCATGTCTTCGGTCTCCGCCCAGCGCGGCGGCGGCATTTTCGGCGGGCCTCATTACAGCGCAGCGAAAGCCGGCGTACTGGGCCTCGGCAAAGCCATGGCCCGGGAATTCGGCCCCGATCAGGTGCGTGTCAACTCCATCGCCCCCGGCCTGATCCATACCGACATCACCGGCGGCCTGATGCAGGACGAGCGACGCCACACGATTATCGATGGCATCCCGCTGGGTCGTCTGGGCGCGGCGCAGGACGTGGCCAATGCCGCGCTGTTTCTGGCCAGCGACCTGTCGTCCTACCTCACCGGTATCACGCTGGATGTGAACGGCGGCATGCTGATTCACTGACCGCGAGTGGACGGGCTGGCAAACAGCCTGTGTTTGTTCTGGATCGACGATACGCCAGGCGGTTGCCTGGCGGTCTATAAAAACAAGAGATCAGACCATCATGATAACCACCATGACCCTCGACGCGGTGTCGACCACGCGCGCCAATGCCTACCGCAAGACCGCCTGGCGACTGATGCCGTTCCTGATGCTGTGCTACCTGTGCGCTTATCTCGATCGCGTCAATGTCGGCTTCGCAAAGCTGCAGATGATGAACGACCTGGCCTTCAGCGAAACCGTCTACGGGCTGGGTGCAGGCATGTTTTTCATCGGTTATTTTCTTTGTGAGGTGCCCAGCAACCTGATTCTTCACCGGGTCGGTGCCAGACGCTGGATCGCCCGCATCATGATCTCCTGGGGGATCATTTCCGCACTCTTCGCCTTCGTCGAAACCGCCTGGCAGTTCTACGCCCTGCGCTTTCTGCTCGGGGTGGCGGAAGCCGGACTGGCACCCGGTCTGCTGCTGTACCTGACGTACTGGTTCCCCTCTTATCGCCGCGCGCGCATGACCGTGCTGTGGTTCATCGCCATCCCACTGTCCGGCATGATCGGCGGCCCGCTGTCGGGCTACATCATGACCCGCTTCGCAGGCGTTCATGGCTGGGCCGGCTGGCAATGGATGTTCGTCCTCGAAGCGATCCCGACAGTGATCGTCGGCCTGCTGGTCCTGAGCTATCTGAAGGACGGAGTGCATCAGGCGACATGGCTGTCCGCTGAAGAAAAGGAGCTGGTCAACAAGGAGCTGCAAGAAGACAACAGCCAGAAAGTGGTACACGCGTCGGTAGGCGCCTTCATTCGCGACAAGCGTCTGTGGCTGCTGGCGTGCATCTACTTCTGCGTGGTGATGGGCCAGTACGCGATCACCTTCTGGCTGCCGACGCTGATTCGCAACGCGGGCGTTTCCGACCCGCTGCATATCGGCCTGATGACCAGCCTTCCCTACCTGTGCGCAATCGTCGTGATGCTGTTGATGGGGCGCAGCGGCGACAAGCATCGAGAACGCCGCTGGCACCTGGTCGGCCCGATGATCGCAGGCGCGCTCGGGCTGAGTCTGGCGGCGCTGTTCGGCGGCAATCTGCTGCTGTCGGTGCTCAGTCTGTGCCTCGCCGCAGCGGGCATTCTCTCGGCATCATCAATGTTCTGGATGCTGCCCACCACCCTGCTGGGCGGGGTATCGGCGGCCGCCGGGATCGCCGGAATCAACAGCTTCGCCAATCTCGCGGGCTTCTGTTCGCCCTACCTGATCGGCTGGATCACCACCACGACCGGCTCAAGCGCCATCGGCATGTACCTGATTACCGGCGTGCTGTTCATCGGCGCTTATCTGGTGCTGCGCATCCCTGCCGCCTCGGTCAATCGTTGAGTCCACGGAGTAATCACCATGACAGCCACTACTTTATCTGCGCCAGCCACCTCACTGGCGCAGCGTGCCCATAACATTCGCCGGCACGCATTACGCATGGGTCAGGTTCAGGGCCAGGGTTACGTCGGACAGGCGCTGGGCGCTGCGGACCTGCTCGCCGTGTCCTATTTTCACGCGCTGAACTATCGCCCTGAAGACCCTGACTGGGAACAGCGCGACCGCTTTTATCTGTCGATCGGCCACTACGCCATTGCGCTGTACGCGGCGTTGATCGAGGCCGGCATCATCCCGCTCGACGAACTGGAAACCTACGGCTCCGACGACAGCCGACTGCCCATGTCAGGCATGGCCACATATACCCCGGGAATGGAAATCACCGGCGGCTCACTGGGTCATGGGCTGGGCATTGCCGTGGGGGCCTGCCTGGGCTTGAAGCGCAAGAACTCCAGTTCCTTCGTATACAACCTGCTGTCGGACGGTGAATTGAACGAGGGCTCCACCTGGGAAGCGGCCATGTCCGCCTCGCACTGGGAGCTGGACAACCTGATCGCGATTATTGATGTGAACAACCAGCAGGCCGATGGCCACTCAAGTGAAGTACTGGCTTTCGAACCCATTGTCGATCGCTGGCAGGCGTTTGGCTGGTTTACCCAACGGGTCGACGGCAACGATCTTGACGCGCTCGTGGCCGCCTTCGACAAGGCGCGCCAGCATGACGGCACGCAGCCCAGGGTGATCATCTGCGACACAAAAATGGGCAAGGGCGTGGCGTTTCTGGAAACCCGTGAGAAGACCCACTTCATCCGTGTGGATGAGCATGAATGGGACGTCGCACTGAATAATCTCGACGAGGGGAAAACCGTATGAGTTCTGCCAATCACACCTCGGCTCCGTCCGTGGCCACGAAGAAAAAACTGACCACCTCGGCGATGATCGCGTCTATCGCGTCCGAGGGTCAGGCCACTCGCCCGGCTCCGTTCGGCCATGCATTGGCGGCACTCGCGGAGCAACGTCAGGACATCGTCGGGCTGTCGGCTGACCTGTCGAAATACACAGATCTGCACATCTTCGCCAAGGCGCATCCCGAGCGTTTCTATCAAATGGGCATGGCCGAACAGTTGCTGATGAGCGCAGCGGCCGGCATGGCCCGGGAAGGTTTCGTACCGTTTGCGACCACTTATGCCGTGTTCGCCTCCCGCCGCGCGTATGACTTCATTTGTATGGCGATTGCCGAAGACAACCTCAATGTCAAAATCGTCTGCGGTCTGCCGGGCCTGACCACCGGGTACGGACCCAGCCATCAGGCCACCGACGACCTGGCGATCTTTCGCGCCATGCCCAATCTGATGATCGTCGACCCCTGTGATGCACTGGAAATCGAGCAGGCCGTACCGGCGATCGCAGCGCATCAGGGCCCGGTGTACATGCGCCTGCTGCGCGGTAACGTGCCTTTGGTGCTGGACGAGTACGGTTACACATTCGAGATCGGCAAAGCCAAGACACTGCGCACTGGCAACGACGTGCTGATCATTGCCACCGGCCTGATGACCATGCGCGCACTGGAAGCGGCCAAGCAGCTGCAGGCTGACGGTATCGACGTGGCAGTGCTGCACGTACCCACCATAAAACCGCTGGACGAACAGACCATTCTCGCTGAGGCCAGAAAGCCAGGCCGACTGGTGGTGACGGCCGAAAACCATTCGGTCATTGGCGGGTTGGGCGAGGCAGTGGCGACGGTGCTGCTGCGCAATGGCGTGACGCCCACGTTCAGGCAGATCGCACTGCCGGACGCTTTTCTCGACGCTGGCGCGCTGCCTACACTGCATGACCGTTATGGCATTTCCACGCCCGCCGTCTGTACGCAAATCAAGGCGTGGCTTTAAGCACTGGCAGGCGCAGGGGCTTATACCCCTTGTGCCTCGGGAGCACGTATTGAACGCCAATGAACTACTGGATCCGGCCTATCGCTCGTTCATGGATGAGCCGTCGAGCTACTGGACACTGCACACGCTTGCCGAGATAAGGGCTCGCGTCAGCGCCACCTGGTCAGCCGCCGCCACAGCATGCAGCGAACAACACTGGACTTCCTCCGATTCAGACAACGGCATCAGGCTGTGTCTTTATCGCCCGAACCTTTCGCTCCCTCATAAGGGGCTCCCCGTCATCCTGTATATCCATGGCGGCGGCTTTGTGCTTGGCAGCCCGGAGATGGCCGATGATTACCTCGCAAAGCTGGCCGTCGAGCTCAAGGCAATAGTCATTGCCGTCGACTACCGGCTTGCCCCCGAGCATCCGTTCCCGATCCCGCTGGAGGACTGTTACGCAGCGCTGGAGTGGATATTCTGCAATGGGCCGGCGCACGGCATGAACACCGGCCACGTGGTGATCATGGGCCACAGCGCCGGCGGCGGGCTTGCTGCCGCGCTTGCCCTGCTTGCAAGAAACAGGGGGATTACGGCAATCGCCGGCCTGGTGCTGATCTACCCGATGCTGGATCACCGCACAGGCGCGCCCGACACTCCGCCAGCCAACCCGACTACCGGCACTTTCAGCTGGTCGCGTCAGGCCAATCATTTTTGCTGGGAATGCCTGCGCGGTGACTACGCACTGGACGATGATCGCAAGGCCCTGTTCTCCCCGGCACTGGCCAACGAACTGAGCGATCTGCCGCCCACCTTTATCGGCGTCGGCGCACTCGATCTGTTTCTGGAAGAGGATCTGGCCTTCGGGCTGAGCCTGTCACGCTCGGGGGTGCCGGTGGAATTGCATGTCTACCCAGGCGTGCCACATATGTTCGATCAGTTGCCGGGGGAGCAGACCACGCAGGCTACGCAAGATATTGCCCGCGCCGTGCGCAGGATGATCGCCGCAGGGTTATGCGACTAGAATGACGCACATGTTGCATCAATCCGGAAACAAGGGAATGTATGTTCAAGCAATGCCTGTTACTCGCTGCGTCGATATCACTGAGCGGCTGCTGGAGCCTGATGTATCACCTCGATGGTGAACGTTGCGTCTATCCCGGCACACGGCACGGCTGGGCATGGGGTACTAAAGACGTCGCATCGACCTGGCCCTGGCTGATAGACGTGCCGTTCTCTCTGGCGCTGGATACGCTGCTTTTGCCCTACGACCTCACCGCTTTTCTGCCGGAAAACCTTGGCGGTGATGATCGCGAGTGCCATTTCAATGATGGGCTGAATGTGCTTGGTTGACAGGCACCCACAGAGTAAGGACACGTTGATGCTCGCCACCAGACTTCACCTCCTGTGCGGCAAGATCGCATCCGGTAAATCGACACTGGCAAAATCAATCGCGACCGAGCATTCAGCGATCCTGCTGAGTGAAGATCAATGGCTCTCTCGGCTCTACCCCGACGAGATCACATCAGTGGCGGACTACGTGCGCCTGGCCCACCGGATTCGCGACATCATCGGCCCTCTGGTCATCGACATGCTGAAGGCCGGCATGTGCGTGGTTCTGGATTTCCCTGCCAATACGCTCGCCGACCGCCAGTGGCTTCGCAGCCTGGCTGACGACGCGCAGGTTAAGCATCGACTGCACTTTCTTGATGTGGAAGATGATATTTGCCTTGCCAGACTGCATGCCCGCAACGAAAGAGCCGAGCATGACTTTGCGGCTACAGATGCGCAGTTCAGGCTCATCACCCGCTACTTCCAGACTCCCCACACTGATGAGGGGCTGGATATTCTGGTTCACGGCCTGTAACTCACCGCCTGTAACTCACCAAAGGGTGCGTGGCGATGTCCTTCCGGCACTCTGTTTTCTGAGGTTCCTGCAACAGGCACCCTGCTTAGCCGGTCGGCGAAGATCGGAACAGACGTATGCCTTCACGCCACCAAGCAACGAAACCTGTCATATGAACCTTCGGCCGATATGGCGCTCACTTTATAGGTTGCCTTGTCTCATTGCCGAAAGGAATTCGCATGCTTTCGACCTCACCAGCGACCCCTCTTGCCAGCCCTGTCGAGCGTGAACTCAGTCTACGCGCGGTCATTACCGGGGTTGTGCTCGGTATCCTGTTGACGCCTTCCAATGTGTACGCCGGGTTGAAGATCGGCTGGTCGTTCAACATGTCGATCATTGCGCTGTTGATCGGTTATGCGATCTGGCAAGGGCTGTCAAAGCGCTCGTCCGCGCAGCTGCCGTGGACGCTGCATGAGAGCAACATCAATCAGACTGTCGCCTCCGCCGCTGCGTCGATCATTTCCGGCGGACTGGTCGCGCCGATTCCGGCTTATACCTTGCTGACCGGCCAACAACTCGATGCCATCCCGATGATCGCCTGGGTCTTCTCGGTGAGCTTTCTGGGGATCTGGATTGCCTGGTATTTGCGGCCGTCACTGCTCAATGACACATCGCTGAAATTTCCCGAAGGCATGGCCACTCTGGAAACCCTTCTGCACATCTACAATCATGGACGTGAAGCTGCGACGCGCCTCAAGGTCCTGCTCAGTACCGCGTTGCTGTCGGCGCTGGCCAAATGGATCGACACGTTCATATGGGCGTTCCCGCGCTGGTCGCCAACGGCTCAGCTGGAGCGCCTGACCTTCAGCGCTGACCCTTCGCTGCTGCTGGTGGGGTTCGGGGCGATTATCGGTATTCGCGTCGGCCTGACCCTGCTGATCGGTGCCTTGCTGGCCTGGGGCGGCCTGGCGCCGTGGCTGCTGGAACAGGGGCTGGTGACGTTACCGGCCGACAGCAGCGGCCCGCAGTTCGCTGCGCTGGTGGAATGGTTGCTGTGGCCAGGCGTGAGTCTGATGGTCTGTTCGACGCTGGCTTCTCTGGCCATCCGCCTGTGGACACTGCACGCTTCCACCAAGGCCAGCGGCGGGACGCCCTGGTCAATGCCCAGGCCCGGACCGGCCGCCGGTTTTGCGCTGGCGATCCTGCTGGTCGTCAGCCTGCAGGCGCTGTTGTTCGGTATCAATCTATGGATGGCATTGCTGACCATTCCTCTGGCGATCTGCCTGGCGGCCGTGGCGGCTCGCGTGGTGGGTGCCACGGGTATTCCGCCTATCGGGGCAATCGGGCAGTTGTCGCAACTGAGCTTCGGCATCGTCGCGCCCGGTCAGGTGCCAATCAACCTGATGAGCGCCAACACGGCCGGCGGTTCAGCCGGGCAATGCACCGATTTGATGAATGACTTCAAGGTAGGCCGGGCGATCGGTGCCACACCACGTAAACAGCTGATTGCCCAGACCCTGGGGATTTTCGTCGGCAGTATCGTCGGGGTCCTGGCCTATATGGCGCTGATCCCGGACCCGCAATCGATGCTGCTCACCGAAGAGTGGCCAGCCCCGGCAGTGGCGACCTGGAAAGCGGTGGCGCAGACGCTGACGCACGGTCTGGACTCGCTGTCGGCGAGCATCCGCTGGGCAATTTTCATCGGTGGTCTTGCCGGTTTGCTGCTGGGCATCCTTGACAGCACACTGCCCGCTCACCGCGCCAGGTACCTGCCCAGCGCCGCAGCACTGGGCCTGGCCTTCGTACTGCCAGCCTCGGTGTCGTTGATGATGGCGCTCGGTGCAGTGCTCACCTGGCTGGTGAACTGTCGCTGGCCATCGCTTACCGAACGCTTCGCCATCACCGCTGCGGCTGGCCTGATTGCCGGCGAGAGCATTACCGGCGTAGGTGCGTCGTTGTGGCAGATGGTTCAGAACGGCGGGTAGCCGGGTGCCTGGCGCGACAGGCAAACTGCTATGCTTCGCGCCTGTACAAGCGAGTTGAAGAACATGAATCGTCGCAAGAAAATCCAGCAGTTGCTGAAAGCCCATGCCAAAAAGGCCAGCACCAAACTGGCCCCGCAGAGCAAGGCCAAATACATCAGCAAGGCCGACCGCGTGAAGCTGGCGGCAGAAGCGGATCAGGACTCGATCAGCCCGTCCGAAGGCTGACCCGCAACGTAAGCGCCATCGTGCGATGCTCTGCGTCTTATGCCGTTCCGGACGCTCTGCGTCCTCTTGACGACGCAGAGCGTCTAGAACTGCATTCCCACGCTGGAGCGTGCGGAACGATCATCTCAACTATCGTGCGACGCTCCGCGTCTTGTGCCGTTCCGGACGCTCTGCGTGCTCTTGCGACGCAGAGCGTCGAGAACTGCATTCCCACGCTGGAGCGTGCGGAACGATCAGCCCCAATATCGTGCGACGCTCCGCGTCGCATGCCTTTCCGGACGCTTTGCGTCCTCCTGCGACGCAGAGCGTCGAAAGCTGCATTCCCACGCGGAGCGTGAGGAACGATAATCTCAACTATCGTGCGACGCTCCGCGTCGCATGCCTTTCTGGACGCTCTACGTCCTCTTGACGACGCAGAGCGTCGAAAGCTGCATTCCCACGCTCGAGCGTGCGGAACGATCAGCCCCAATATCGTGCGACGCTCCGCGTCGCATGCCTTTCCGGACGCTTTGCGTCCTCCTGCGACGCAGAGCGTCGAAAGCTGCATTCCCACGCGGAGCGTGAGGAACGATAATCTCAACTATCGTGCGACGCTCCGCGTCGTATGCCTTTCCGGACGCTCTGCGTCCTCCTGCGACGCAGAGCTTCGGGAACTGCATTCCCACGCTGGAGCGTGCGGAACGATCAGCCCCAATATCGTGCGGCGCTCCGCGTCGTATGCCGTTCCGGACGCTCTGCGTCCTCTTGCAACGCAGAGCGTCGAGAACTGCACTCCCACGCTGGAGCGGCGGAACGATCAGCCCGAATATCGTGCGACGCTCCGCGTCGTATGCCTTTCCGGAAGCTCTGCGTCCTCCTGCGACGCAGAGCGTCGAGAACTGCATTCCCACGCTGGAGCGTGCGGAACGATCAGCCCGAATATCGTGCGACGCTCCGCGTCGCATGCCTTTCCGGACGCTCTGCGTCCTCTTGCGACGCAGAGCGTCGAGAACTGCATTCCCACGCTGGAGCGTGAGGAACGATCAGCCCCAATATCGTGCGGCGCTCCGCGTCGTATGCCGTTCCGGACGCTCTGCGTCCTCTTGCGACGCAGAGCGTGCGGAACGAGAGGTGTCCGGGAGAACACTTCTCGTAACTATGCGCAGCGCAAGCGCTTCAGACGCGGCTGTTACTTGGCAAAAGAATATTCCCCGCCCTGCTCCAACGCCTTGCGGTACGCAGGCCTGCCTTGCAGTCGTTCAACCCACGCGGTCACGTTCGGGTAGGACTGCAGCATTCCCTGGGCTTTGGCGAACTCGCCGATAAAGCTCATCTGAATGTCCGCACCACTCAACTCGTCGCCAAGCAGATAAGGCGTCAGCCCCAGGGCTTCGTTCAGATAGCCCAGATAGTTGGCCAGCTCCGACTGGATACGCGGATGCAGCGGCGCACCCGCGTCACCCAGGCGTCCGACATACAGGTTGAGCATCAGCGGAAGAATCGCCGAGCCTTCGGCGAAGTGCAGCCATTGCACGTATTCGTCGTAGGTAGCGCTGGCAGGGTCAGGCTGCAGACGACCGTCGCCATGACGGCGAATCAGGTAGTCGACAATGGCGCCGGACTCGATGACGACATGCGGACCATCTTCGATGACAGGTGATTTGCCCAGCGGATGCACGGCCTTGAGCTCGGGTGGCGCCAGGTTGGTTTTCGGGTCGCGCTGATAACGCTTGATTTCGTAGGGCAGGTCGAGCTCTTCGAGCAACCACAGAATACGCTGCGAACGTGAGTTGTTCAGGTGATGGACAGTGATCATGTCGGGCTCCGCCGGGTGAGAGTGTCTAAAAAAGACTGCGCTACTACCCCGGAGTGCCCTGAAATGATTTTACTTCGATGAACGTACAGGAATCGTTCAGGCGCTTCTGTCACTCGAGGCGCCCGCCGCTTCGCCACGAAGCTCGCGTTCCACTGCCGCTTTATCAATGACCGACCAGACGCCAACGATCTTGCCGTCGCCAAAGGTGTAGAACACGTTTTCGCTGAAGGTAATGCGCTGGCCACGCGCCTCCAGCCCGAGAAAACGGCCTTGCGGCGAGCAGTTGAAGAGCAGACGGGCGGCAACCTGTGGTGCTTCGACCACCAGCAGGTCGATATTGAAACGCAGGTCGGGGATGATCCTGACATCGTTTTCCAGCATCGCCCGGTAACCGGCCAGACTGATCCGCTCGCCGTTGTAGTGCACGCCGTCGTCGACGAAATCGCTCAGGTCCTGCCAGCGACGGTCGTTGAGGCAGGCGATGTAGGCACGGTACTGATCGGCCAGGTTCATGTTGCGCCCTCCTTTTCAAAAGATACCGACGCAGCCTCGTTGAAAAGGCTGCATACAATTGCGGCCTTACTGTAGCGCTTATGCCAACGCCTGCGCCGGACCAAAAAACTCGTAATGGCTTTGCCGATCCGGTACGCCCACCTCGTGCAGCGCACGTTTCATGAAGGCCATGAACGGCTGCGGGCCGAGAAAGTAGACCTCGATATCCCGACTGGCAGGTAACCACTGCCTCAGATGTGCCAGCGAAGGACGCCCTGTCAGCCGCCCCGCAGACACATCGCCGGGCGTCACGTCGCTATGCACGACGTGTGCAGCGAACTGCGGATAGCGCTCGCGCCATTCATCAATGACAGTCTGGAATCCCTGTACGCTGGCGTTACGCGCGTAGTGGATAAACACGACGTCTCGATTGCCTGTCCGCAACGCTGTTTCAGCCATGGCCAGCGTCGGGGTGATGCCAACGCCGCCGCTGATCAGCACCAACGGCCTGGCACTGTCGATGAGGACAAACTCGCCCGAGGGCGGGAACAGTTCGACGGTGTCATCCACCATGATCCGGTCGTGCAGATAGCCGGAGGCAACCCCGCCTTGCTGGCGCTTGACGCTGATGCGATAGCCGAGGCCATTGGCCGGCGCAGAGAGCGAGTAATTTCGACGAACCTCGCCACTTTCCGGGTTCAGACGAATACCGATGTACTGACCGGCCTTGTGCGCGATCACCGGTTTACCATCCACAGGCTGCAGATAGAACGAGGTAATTTCGCTGCTTTCCGCGACCTTGCGGGTGACCTTGAATTGCCGTGCGCCCCGCCACCCACCTGGCGCAGCGGCGATGCTCTGGTAAACGTCGTGCTCGGCATTGACCAGCAGGTCAGCCAGTTGCTGATACGCCGCAGCCCAGGCATCAATCACATGATCCGTGGCGGTCTCTGCGCCCAATACCTCGCGAATGGCCCGTAACAGACAGGCACCGACAATCGGATAGTGCTCCGGCAGTATCTGCAGCGCGACATGCTTGTTGACGATCTGCGACGCCAGCGGCCCGAGGTTTTCCAGGTGATCGATGTTGCGTGCGTACATCAACACTGCATTGGCCAGCGCTCGCGGCTGTGCGCCATTGGCCTGGTTGGCCTGATTGAACAGGGGGCGAACCTCGGGATAGCCGTCGAGCATGATTCGATAGAAATGCGTGGTCAGCGCTTCGCCACCCGTCTCAAGGATCGGTACGGTGGCTTTGATGATGTCGCGCTGGGTGGTGGTGAGCATGATCGACTCCAGGAATACTCAGGCAGGTTCCTGTAGTGATAGCAACGCGCATGCCAGATAAAAACTACTTGAAAATCAATGAAAAGCATTTTTCTAGAGTCGAAAAGACTGAGTCTTATTGACAATAATTGCGAAATTTCTTGTCATTATGACCAGAGAAAGTTAATCGTTTCAGCAGCCTTGTGCGCAAGGCTTTCACCAAGAAAACAATCCCGAGCGGGTTTGTAGGGAACTAGCGCGACCGACGTCGCCCTAAGCGTGACATCCATGTACTGGCGCAACGCTGGTTTCAAGCCAAGGACTTCAGATTCATGTCTTCTAGTAGCACCTCAGCAGCGGCGGGTCAGCAAAGCCGGCAACGCGCCTCATCGAATCGACTCATCTTTATCTCCGTGCTTGTGGCGACCATGGGCGCGCTGGCGTTCGGGTATGACACTGGCATCATCGCCGGCGCCCTGCCGTTCATGACCCTGCCCGCCGATCAGGGCGGACTGGGTCTGGATGCCTACAGCGAAGGAATGGTCACCGCGTCACTGATTGTCGGCGCCGCATTCGGCTCGCTTGCCAGTGGCTATATCTCCGACCGTTTCGGACGTCGCCTCACATTGCGCCTGCTGTCAGTGCTGTTTATCGCCGGAGCACTCGGCACCGCCATTGCACCGTCGATTCCGGTCATGATCGCAGCGCGCTTCCTGCTGGGTATCGCAGTGGGCGGCGGCTCTGCAACAGTGCCGGTGTTCATCGCCGAGATCGCAGGCCCGTCACGGCGTGCGCGGTTGGTCAGCCGTAACGAATTGATGATCGTCAGCGGCCAGTTGCTCGCCTATGTGCTGAGTGCGGTGATGGCGGCCTTGCTGCATACGCCGGGGATCTGGCGTTACATGCTGGCCATCGCCATGGTGCCAGGGGTGTTGCTGCTGGTCGGTACGTTCTTCGTACCAGCGTCGCCACGCTGGCTGGCCTCCAAAGGCCGTTTCGACGAAGCGCAGGATGTGCTGGAGCAACTGCGCCCCAGCACACAGGACGCGCAGCGCGAAGTCGACGAGATGAAAGCACAGGACGAAGAAGCTCGCCATCGTCCGAAAGCAAGAGAATTGCTGCGTAAGCGCTGGGTCATCAAGCTGTTGCTGATCGGTATAGGTCTGGGCTTTACCGCGCAGTTCACGGGGGTGAACGCGTTCATGTACTACACGCCGATCATTCTCAAGAACACCGGAATGGGCACCAACGCTGCGTTGACCGCGACGATCGGCAACGGCGTGGTGTCAGTCATCGCGACCCTGTTGGGGATCTGGGCCATCGGCCGCTACGGGCGTCGGCATTTGCTGATGACTGGTCTGGTCATCGTCATTCTGATGCAGGCAGCGCTCGGTTGCGTGTTGCAGTTCATGCCCCAGAACATGACCCAGAGCTACACCGCCCTCGCCTGCATTCTGGTGTTTCTGCTGTTCATGCAGATGTGCATCTCGCCGGTCTACTGGTTGCTGATGTCAGAACTGTTTCCCATGCAGGTGCGCGGCCTGCTGACCGGCACAGCGGTATCGATGCAATGGTTGTTCAACGCATCGGTAGCGTTCACGTTCCCGATTGCAGTCGATACCATCGGCAACCCGACGTTCTTCATCTTCGCCGCCATCAACATTGGCTCGTTGATTTTCGTGTTCCTGTGCCTGCCGGAAACCAAGGGCAAGTCGCTGGAGCAGATCGAAAAGCATTTGAAGAAAGAGCTGTAACGGCGACCGGATGAGGTCATCAACGGCCTCATCCACCCTCCAGGCAGATCAGCGCACCAGCATCGAAGCTGCCGCCGCAACCATGATTGCCGCCGCACCGCGAAACAGTTTTCTTTGCGCACTCTCACTCGACAGCAAATGTCGAATGCGCAAGGCGGCAAATATGAACACGGCCCCGACCGCTAGCAGTACCAGCACCGTCAGCGGCACCAGAACCAGCCCCCACGTCTGCAAAGAGACCGTTTCAAGATTGATGACCAACGGCAAAAGCGCCAGATAAAAGGCAATAGTCTTGGGGTTGCCCAAGGTGATGGTCAGTCCGGACGCGGCCGCGGACAGCAACTCTTTTTTCCTCGCAGATTTTCCGATGTCTATGGCTTGATGATCTGCGAACCAGAACTGCCAGGCCAGATAGCACAGATAAATCGCCGCCCCCCAGCGCACTACCTGAAACAACGCATTGAAGTGTTCGGCAATCATGGCAAGGCCAAATACTGCAAATGAAAGATAGGTCAAGTCACCGAGGATCAGCCCGGACAGCAGGCAAAAGCCTGACACCGCCCCGCCGCTGACACTCCGTGCGACCAGCGCGGCCATACCGGGGCCGGGGATGGCGGCGGCGATGCCCAACGCTGCCGAATAGGTAAGAACCTGAGTCAGATCAAGCATGTCGCACTCCTTGAGTCATGGCGCTGATTGCAGAGTTCCTGAGCTCCATCAGACGAGCCCCTGTGCCGAAAAATACTACGCGTTTCAATGCGGAAAAAATCATCTGTTCTTACTGGCTGAATGGCTAAAATCGGTATAAATTTCCTGCTCTATGCGGAGTAACGGTATTTATGACCAAACCGACGTTGGGCCCGATTGATGTCAGGATACTCACGGCGCTGCAGCAGGATGGCCGTATCACCAATCAGACCCTGGCCGACCAGATCGGCATGTCTGCCTCGCCCTGCTGGCGACGGGTCAGGCAGCTTGAAGAACATCGCTATATCCAGGGTTACAGAGCCGTACTGGACCGCCGCAAGATCGGGCTTGGCGTGATGGTGTTCATTCGTATCAGCATCGACAGTCATAGTGAGGCCGAGGCCAGAAAGTTCGAGAAGGAGGTCATGCAACTGGAAGATGTCGTGGCGTGCTACAGCATCGGCGGCGATGCGGACTTTCTGCTTCAGGTCGTAGCGCCCGATCTGGATTCCTTTGCTGACTTCGCCATGACCGTGGTCAGACGATTACCCGGCATCAAGGAAATGCAGAGCATGTTCGTGCTCAAGGAAATAAAACCGTTCGTCTCGTTCCCGGTAAAGCAGCCCGCATAGCGATGCCTGGCTGTCGCCGCAGATACCGTCAGGTATCAATGCGTGCATCGGCATTAATGACTGCACGCCCATCATTTCAAATAAAGGAATAGCAATGTCTGCAAAGGAGCCAGCCACCGTGACCTTCACCAGTGCCATCCCGATTCTGCGGATATTCGATGAACGCAAAGCGCGTGAGTTTTACATCGACTTTCTCGGTTTCAGCATCGAATTCGAGCACCGCTTCGAAGCGGACCTGCCGTTGTATCTGGGCATCAGCCGTAACGGGCTGAACCTGCACCTCTCCGAGCATCACGGTGATGCCTGTCCAGGTGCGGCGGTGTTCATCCCCACGCAAAACATCGAGCAATTGCGCGACGAGCTGATCGGCAAGCAGTATGGCTATGCCCGCCCGGACATCGTTCAGCAAGGCTGGGGAAAAACCCTGGAAGTCTGCGACCCGTTCGGTAACCGTCTGAGGTTCTGCGAGAGTTGAGAACCCCGCGTTAATGTCAGCCGCAGGGCGATACATTTGCCCCCGGCTGGCACGACCCATCTTTGTGCACGCCGATGCACTCAGGCGCAAACATGACGCATGCCTGCAGCGAAACACCCCGTCAATTCTCAATAATCTCTCCGTAAATCATCCTCCGGCCGAGTTTGGCCCGTAACGTGCAAACGCGTCAGTTCATCTTGTATACATGAATGAACACCACCATGACCGCACTCGATATCCCTGAACTTCAGTCGGCGCTCCGCTCGGGCGAAACCACGCTGACGACACTGGTGCACACCCTGACCGCACAGATTGATACGGATGACCGGGCAGAGGTCTGGATTCATCGCGTTCCTCTGGCACAGCTGGTCGAGCGGGCAAAGGCGCTGGAGAGCATTGCCGTACAACTGGGCGATGCGGTTTATGAGCGGCTGCCGCTGTTCGGCGTGCCCTTTGCGGTCAAGGACAATTTCGACGTGGCGCACATGCCGACCACGGCTGCATGCCCGACGTTCGCCTACGTGGCCGAGGACAATGCGCACGTTGTGCAGCTGCTGCTCGACAGCGGCGCAATCCTGATGGGCAAGACCAATCTCGATCAATTCGCCACTGGCCTGGTGGGCGTTCGCTCGCCCTACGGCGCGGTACGCAATGCGCATGATCCGGCCTACGTCAGCGGCGGTTCGAGTTCCGGCTCGGCAGTGGCGGTAGCGCGTGGCTACGTCAGTTTTGCACTGGGCACAGACACCGCAGGTTCAGGCCGCGTGCCGGCCGGTTTCAACGGCATCGTCGGGCTCAAGCCCAGCCTTGGCCTGTTCAGCAGTCGAGGGATCGTGCCTGCCTGCCGCACGCTGGACTGCCCCTCCATATTTGCCAGGGATGTCATGCAAGCATGGCAGGTGGCGCAGGTCATTGCAGCTTACGACCCGCTGGATGCGTCCAGTGTGGCCGTACAGGCATTGCCGGTGCAGCGCAGGGTTCGGCGTGTCGCCGTCGCACGGCACTGCGAGTTCTTTGGTGACGAGCAGGCAAAGGCGGCTTACCTCAAAACCCTGGAAGCCCTGCAGAACGACCCGCTGGTGACTATCAGCGCTATCGAGTTCGACGTCTTCGCCGAAGCAGCTGCCCTGCTGTATCAAGGCCCTTGGGTGGCAGAACGCCGCGCTGCCATCGGCGAATTCTTCGCCAGCAACGCTGCTGATATTCATCCTGTGGTGCGCGACATTGTGCAGAGCGCGGATTCATTCGACGCCGTGGATACGTTCAAGGCCCGCTATCGCCTGGCAGAACTGACTCGCGCTGCGCAGCAGTTGCTGACCGACATCGATGTGCTGGTGGTGCCGACCGCGCCGTGCATGCCAACCATCGAAGCGGTGCTCGGCAACCCGGTCGCGCTCAACTCACAGCTTGGCTACTACACCAACTTCGTCAACCTGATGAACATGTGCGCCATCGCCATCCCGACAGATTGTCGCGCGGACGGACTGCCTGCGGGCATCACACTGATTGGCCCGGCCGGTGCCGATCAGCGCCTGGCAGAGATCGCCGCAGCCTGGCAGCCGCTGTTCGGCCAGGCTGACCAGCGTGACGTCGTGGCGATGGCTCCCCTGCCCTATAACAGCCCGACCGTGCAGGTGGCGGTTGTCGGTGCACACCTGGTCGGCCAGCCACTCAACTGGCAGTTGCTCGAAGGCGGCGCACGTCTGCTGCGCACCACAACCACCAGCGCGGATTACCGCCTGTATGCGCTGGCAGAAACGTCGCCGCCGAAACCTGGATTGGTGCGCGTGGCTGAACAAGGCGCAAGCATCGAAATAGAAGTCTGGGAAATGCCGCTTAGCCAGTTCGGCGCTTTCGTCGCGGCCATTCCCGCGCCACTGGGCATCGGCTCCCTGCAACTGGCCGACGGCCAGTGGGTCAAGGGTTTCATCTGTGAGCCTGGCGGCCTTGAAGGCGCGTTGGACATCACCAACTACAAAGGCTGGCGCGCCTACCGCGCTGCGCACACATCTTCCATCGCTCAATGACCAGAGGTAGCACACATGTCGAATGTTGATCGTCGCAGTTTCATCAAGTTGGCGGGCATTATCGGCCTGAGCGCAGCGCTGCCTTTCGGTCGCGCCTATTCAGCCGATGCACCGCTGGTAGTGGGTTTTATTTACGTCGGCGCTCGCGACGACTTTGGTTACAACCAGGCCCACGCCCAGGCAGCGGCCATCATCAAGACGCTGCCCAACGTCAAAGTGATCGAGGAAGAAAACGTTCCGGAAACCGTGGCCGTACAGAAGACCATGGAAGCCATGATCCGTCAGGACGGCGCAACGTTAATTTTCCCGACCTCGTTCGGCTACTTCGAACCGCACGTGGTCAAGGTCGCCAAAAAGTACCCGGATGTACGTTTCGCGCACTGCGGTGGTCTGTGGCAGAAAGGTCGCGACCCGATGAACGCGGGGAGCTTTTTCGGTTACATCGATGAAGCGCAATACCTCAACGGCGTGATTGCCGGGCACATGAGCAAGAGCAAAAAGCTCGGGTTCGTCGCCGCCAAACCTGTGCCGCAAGTGCTGCGCAACCTGAACGCGTTCGCCATGGGTGCCCGCTCGGTCGACCCAAGCATCGTCACCACCGTGATATTCACCGGTGACTGGTCGTTGCCGGTCAAGGAAGCAGAAGCTGCCAACGGCCTGATCGACCAGGGTTGTGACGTGCTGACCTGCCATGTCGACGGGCCCAAGGTGATTGTCGAGACCGCTGAAAAACGCGGTGTCATGACCTGTGGCTACCACGCCAGCCAGGCTGCGCTGGCCCCCAAAGGCTACCTGACCGGTGCCGAATGGAATTGGGAAACACCTTATCGTGCTCACATCGCGGCAGCCCAGAGTGGTGCGCCGATGATCAACTTCCTGCGCGGCGGGCTGAAGGAAGGCTTCGTCAAGACGTCCGCCTACGGGCCTGCGGTAACCGCCGACGCCAGGCAGAAAGCGGATGCCATCAAGGCGCAGATGATGGCCGGTCAGTTCGTGATTTTCAAAGGCCCGCTCAAGGACAACAAGGGCAACGTGGTGATTGCCGATGGCGTTGCCCAAGGCCAGACCGACATTGCTCTGGAGAGCATGAATTACCTGGTCGAAGGTGTGCTTGGCCAGCTCTGAGGAACGTTCATGAGTTCATCGATAAGTCTGCGCCGCCTGGCCAGCGCGTTGTTGCCGGGGCTGCCTACGGTGCTGGCAGTGTTTTCCTCGTGCGTGCTGTTCGGGCTGTTTCTGGCGGTTCAGGGCAAGCCTGCCTGGCAGGCGCTGCACCTGGTCGGCGAAGGTGCGTTCGGCTCGTGGTTCGCCCTGGAAAACACCTTGCAACGCGCCGCGCCGCTGATGCTGACCGCACTGTGCGTTGCCCTGCCCGCGCGGGCCGGGCTGATCATCATCGGCGGCGAAGGTGCGCTGGTACTGGGCGGCCTGGCTGCCGCAGTGACCCCCTTGTGGCTCAGCCATCTGCCAGCCGGTTTGATGCTCGCCTGCATGGCGGTCGCCGCAATGACCGTGGGCGCACTGTGGATCGGCCTGAGTGGCTGGATGCGCCAGCGGCGCGGGGTCAATGAAACGATCAGCAGCCTGCTGCTTTCGTACATCGCCCTGGCGCTGTTCAGGCAGTTGGTGGAAGGGCCGCTGCGCGACCCGGCCAGCCTGAACAAGCCTTCGACTCCGCCGCTGGACGATGCCTATATGATCGGCACGATCAGCGACAGCTTTGAGGTGCACTGGGGCCTGGTGGCGGGCGTCGCTGCCTGTGTGCTGGCGTATGTGCTGGTGCGCCACAGCGTCAAGGGTTTTGCCCTCGCCGTGGTCGGCGGCAACGTGCGGACCGCGCTGATGATCGGCTTGCCGGTGGACCGGCTGATCATGCTCAGTTGCCTGCTGGGCGGTGCGGCGGCTGGCCTGGCCGGCATGTTCGAGGTCACCGCAGTACAAGGCAGCGCCAACGCCGCCTTGATCGCAGGCTATGGCACCAGCGGCATCCTCGTGGCCTTCGCCGCTCGCCATCATCCGCTGGCAATTATCGTCTGCGCCATCCTGCTTGGCGGGCTGGAAGCCAGTGGCGGACTGCTACAACGACGGCTCGGTCTGCCGGACGCCACCACGCTGATTCTTGAAGGTCTGCTGTTCACCAATCTGCTGCTCTGGGAAGCCCTGGGCGGGCGTATCGCGGCCTGGAAGATCAGGCTGACGGCGTCGCCTGCGCCGCTCGACAAGGGAGCACTGCAACATGGCTGATATCGACCTGACTACATTTCTCCTCGCCCTGCTGGCCGGCGCTATCCGCGTCGGCACACCCTTTCTGTTCGTCAGCCTGGGCGAATGCCTGACTGAAAAAAGCGGCCGGATCAACCTGGGGCTCGAGGGCATTCTGGTAGCGGGTGCCATGTCCGGATACGCCGTCGCGTGCCTGAGCGGCTCGGCGTGGCTGGGCGTCGGCGCGGCTGCCGGGGTCGGCATTCTACTGGGCCTGCTGCATGGGCTGGCGTGCTCGTTGCCACGGGTCAATGACATCGCTTTCGGCATCGCGCTGATCCTGCTCGGCACCGGCCTGGCGTTCTTTCTCGGCAAGGCCTTTATCCAGCCACAGGCGCCCATGCTGCCTTCACTGGCGCTGGGCGCCTGGAGCAGCGAAGAACGTGTGCGCTCGGCGCTGAACATCAATGTGCTGTTCTTCGTCGGTGCCGCGCTGGCGTTCGTTCTGCATTGGGGGCTAAGCACCACGCGCTGGGGGCTGATGCTGCGTCTGGTCGGCGACCATGCCGAAACCGCTCAGGCGCTGGGCTATCGACCGCTCAAAGTACGCATTGTGGCCACTGCGGTCGGCGGCGGGCTGGCCGGTATCGGCGGCGCCTATCTGTCGCTCTATTACCCCGGCAGCTGGAACGAGGGGCTGTCCAGCGGTCAGGGGCTGATGGCCGTGGCGCTGGTGATCTTTGCCCGCTGGCGTCCGTTGGCATGCCTGTGGGCGTCGTTGCTGTTCGGCGCTGCCGGTGCCATCGGCCCGGCCCTGCAAGCGGTCGGAATCAGCACCGGCTACTACCTGTTTGCCGCAGCACCTTATGCGCTGACGCTGGTGGTGATGTACGCCACCTGCCGCCGTGGTCGCACTCTGAACGGCGCGCCTGGCGAACTCAGCCTGACGCGATGAACTGATCTTTTCGAGGAGACATTGCATGGCCAGTGGTCTTGGTGGTTTGAACAAGTCGCCCAATGGCGTGGTGATCGGCCTGGCGCAGCTGACGTTGCCCGATCCGCATACGCGCGAGGCGTTGTGGGCGCAGACACAGAAAGTGGTCGGCATGGTCGCCAAGGCGCGACGCAGCAACCCGGGCATGGACCTGATCGTATTTCCCGAATACTCGTTGCACGGCCTTTCGATGAGCACCGCACCGGAGATCATGTGCAGCCTCGACGGCCCGGAAGTGATCGCGCTGCGCGAGGCGTGCAAGGCGCACCGGATATGGGGCTGCTTCTCGATCATGGAAGCCAACCCGCACGGCAACCCGTTCAACAGTGGCCTGATCGTCGATGACCTCGGGGAGATCCGCCTGTACTACCGCAAGCTGCACCCGTGGGTGCCGGTCGAACCCTGGGAGCCTGGCGATCTGGGCATTCCGGTCTGCGACGGACCGCGCGGCAGCAAGCTGGCGCTGATCATCTGCCACGACGGCATGTTCCCGGAAATGGCCCGCGAGTGTGCCTACAAGGGCGCCGACATCATGCTGCGCACTGCGGGCTACACCGCACCAATCCGCCACTCGTGGAAGATCACCAATCAGAGCAATGCCTTCACCAACCTGATGCAGACCGCAAGCGTCTGCATGTGCGGCTCCGACGGCACGTTCGACTCCATGGGCGAAGCGATGTTTGTCGACTTCGACGGTACGATCATGGCTGAAGGGGGTGGCCGGGCCGACGAAATCGTCTGCTGCGAACTGCGCCCCGATCTGGTCCGCGAAGCCCGTGTGCACTGGGGCGTGGAGAACAACATCTATCAATTCGGGCATCGCGGCTATGTGGCGGTCAAGGGTGGCGCACGCGACTGTCCTTACACCTACATGCACGATCTGAGCGCAGGCCGGTACCGTCTGCCGTGGGAAGACGACGTCGTGCATACCGATGGCAGCTCGTGCGGTTTTGCAGCCCCCGAGCGCGACTTCAAACCTACCCCCAGCAGCTGGAAGGAGTAACGCCATGAGCGAACGTCATATTGCATCGGCGCCCTACCCTTGGCCCTGGAATGGGCAATTGCATGCGCACAATACGGCCTTGATCGTGATCGACATGCAGACCGACTTCTGCGGCGTCGGCGGCTACGTGGACAGCATGGGTTACGACCTGGCCCTGACCCGTGCGCCCATCGAGCCGATCAAGGCGCTGCTCGCCGCGATGCGCCCGCTGGGCTTCACCATCATCCACACCCGCGAAGGCCATCGCCCGGACCTCAGTGACTTGCCCGCCAACAAGCGCTGGCGCTCGCAGCGTATCGGCGCGGGGATCGGCGACCCCGGTCCGTGCGGCAAGATTCTGGTACGTGGCGAGCCGGGCTGGGAAATCATTGACGATCTGGCACCGCTGCCCGGCGAAATCGTTATCGATAAACCCGGCAAAGGCTCGTTCTGCGCCACCGATCTGGAACTGATTCTGCGCACTCGCGGCATCGACAACCTGATCCTGACCGGTATCACCACCGACGTCTGCGTGCACACCACCATGCGCGAAGCCAATGACCGTGGCTTCGAGTGCCTGCTGCTGGAAGACTGCTGCGGGGCGACCGACGCTGGCAACCATGCAGCGGCCCTGAGCATGGTCAAAATGCAGGGGGGCGTGTTCGGCGCAGTCGGCCATTCCTCGATGCTTCGTGACCTGTTGGGAGCATGAACATGCGCGCCCCGAGCCTTGAGACGATTGGTGCCAGCAAGCATTTTGGTGCGTTTCGCGCACTCGACGAGGTGTCCTTCAAGGTCCGCGCCGGCACCGTCCACGCCCTGCTCGGCGAGAACGGCGCCGGCAAGAGTACGCTGGTCAAGGGCATCATCGGCTACAGCCCGCTGCAGTCGGGCAGCATTCTGATCAACAACCGCGAACATGAGATTCGTACCCCACGCGACTCTCATCAATTGCAGATCGGCATGGTGTATCAGCACTTCACTGTCGCACCGGGCCTGAGCGTTGCGGAAAACCTGGTGCTGTCGCGCGGCGATCTGCCCTGGCGCATCGACTGGGCCAGCGAGCACCAGCGCCTGGAAGCGTTCATGGCAAAGATGCCTTTTCGTCTGGACATCCATCGGCCGGTCAGCAGCCTGGCGGCCGGCGAAAAGCAGAAACTGGAAATCCTCAAGCAGCTGTACCTGGAGCGTCGACTGGTCATTCTCGACGAACCCACTTCGGTGCTCACGCCGCAGGAAGCCGACGAAGTGCTGGGGCTGATGCAGGCGATGGCGCATCGTGGCGAACTGACCGTCTTGATGATCACCCACAAGTTTCGCGAAGTCAGCACCTACGCCGATGACGTCACGGTGTTGCGCAAGGGTCGCTGGGTGGGCAGCGCGGCAGTGGCTGATACCAGCACGCAACAGATGGCGGCATGGATGATGGGCGAAGCGCAGGTACGCGGGGTGAGCACCGAGCGCCCAGTGATGGCGGCCCGCCCGCCCCAGTTGCAGGTGGCAGGTCTGGATGTCCCTGGCGACAAAGGCACGCTGGCGGTGAAGAACCTGTCTCTGGCCGTTCACCCGGGAGAGATCGTCGGGGTTGCAGGTATCTCCGGCAACGGTCAGCGCGAACTCACCGAAGCGCTGCTCGGCCAGCGAGCCTTAAGCGCCGGGCAGATATCGGTCGACGGTCAGCCTTACCACGCGCGGCGCAACCAGATGCAGCGCCTGCGCGTGTTCAGCCTGCCTGAGGAACCCTTGCGCAACGCCTGCATCGGCACGTTCAGCGTGGCTGACAACCTGGCCCTGCGTAATTTCGACCAGCCGCCCCTGTGCCGGCAGGGCTGGCGCCTGGATCGTCGCGCGGCAGGTGTCCAGGCACGCAGCCTGATTGAACAGTTCCAGGTATCGCCCAACGATCCGAACCGGCCGATCGGCACCTTGTCCGGGGGCAACGTGCAGCGCGCTGTACTGGCCCGTGAACTGACCCATGATGTCGCGGTGCTGATCGTCGCCAACCCGGTATTCGGCCTGGACTTCGCCAGTGTCGCGCTCATTCACCAGCGCCTCATTGATGCTCGCAACAGCGGCACAGCGGTCCTGCTGCTCAGTGAAGACCTCGACGAACTGCTGAGCCTGGCAGACCGAATCGTGGTCATCCACGATGGCGAGCTGGTGTTTGAAACCAGCGCAGCGGACGCCGACCGTACCGAACTGGGTCGACACATGGCCGGTGCCGAACACCTCACGGGGGAACCGGCATGAACAAGGTCAATGCACGCCCTGACAGCTTCGCCTTCGACACGTCCCGTACCGCCGTGGTGATCATCGACATGCAGCGCGATTTTCTCGAACCCGGTGGCTTTGGTGCCGCGCTGGGCAACGATGTCGCACCGTTGCAGGCCATCGTTCCGTCCGTGCAACGCCTGCTGGCGCTGGCCCGCGATGAGGGCATTGCGGTGATCCATACCCGTGAATCGCACCGTGCCGACCTTGCCGATTGCCCGCAAGCCAAACGTGACCATGGCTCGCCGGGCCTGCGCATCGGCGATC
The DNA here is from genome assembly GCF_900103225.1 of Pseudomonas congelans. Lineage (GTDB taxonomy): Bacteria > Pseudomonadota > Gammaproteobacteria > Pseudomonadales > Pseudomonadaceae > Aquipseudomonas > Aquipseudomonas congelans. Next base: position 566,088 of record NZ_FNJH01000002.1, read on the forward strand.
CTGGTCCGATGGGACGCATCCTGATTCGCGGCGAACCCGGCAATCAGATTATCGACGCCCTGAAGCCGCTCGCTGGCGAGTGGGTCATCGACAAACCCGGCAAAGGCATGTTCTTCGCCACCGAACTGCAGCAGCGGCTGAGCGAAGCCGGGATCACCCATTTGATCTTTGCAGGCGTCACCACCGAAGTCTGCGTGCAGACCAGCATGCGCGAAGCCAATGACCGGGGTTATCGCTGCCTGCTGATCGAGGACGCGACCGAAAGCTACTTCCCCGCGTTCAAGCGGGCCACGCTGGAGATGATCACCGCACAAGGCGGGATTGTCGGCCGGGTTGCCTCACTGATGGACCTGGAGCAGGCGCTGCAGACAAGGAGCACACACTGATGGACCTGGAGCAGGCGCTGCAGACAAGGAGCACACACTGATGGACATCAACCTCCCCCACGTGGTCGCCGAAGTGACCCACGCTTTTCACGACTACGAACGCGCCCTGCTGGCCAATGAGCTGACCACGCTGGATGCGTATTTCTGGGATTCAGAACAGACCGTCCGCTACGGCGTTGCCGAGAACCTGCAGGGCGCGGACACGATCGCGCGCTATCGACGCCAGTGTCAGCCGGTCGGACCGGGACGCACACTGCTGCGTACCGTGGTGAGCACCTTCGGTGAAGACTTCGCCACGGTCAGTACCGAGTTTCATGATGGCGTCACCCAGCGCCTTGGTCGGCAGATGCAGACCTGGGCGCGACTGGAGGGCGGCTGGAAAGTCGTTGCTGCACATGTCAGCATTGACCTGAGCAGCCTGGAGCCACGCCCTTGAATTCCCCGAACACCACCAACGCGCTGGCCGAAGACGTCTATCGGCGGCTCAAGCAGGAGATTTTCGACTTCTACCTGCTGCCCTACGACCGGTTTACCGAAACCCAACTGGCCGACCGGTATCAGGTCTCGCGAACACCGGTGCGTGATGCGCTCTATCGCTTGCAACGCGAAGGCTACCTGGATGTCGAGTTCCGGCGCGGCTGGTCGGTCAAGCCTCTGGATTTCAACCAGATCGACCAGCTCTACGACCTGCGCATCGTGCTGGAGTGTGCGGCGGTCGAGCGCATCTGTGCGTCGGCCGAGGTGCATCCGGAACTCAATATTCTGCGCCAGCACTGGTTGATCGATCGCGATGGCTGGCAGATAGACATGCAAGTGGTCGCCGACCTCGATGAACAGTTCCACACCCAACTGGTGGCCGCTTCGGGCAATCTGGAAATGGCCCGTATTCATCAGGAAGTAACCGAGCGCATTCGTATTGTACGGCGGCTGGACTTCTTCAAAAGCGCCCGTATCAAACATACCTACCTCGAACACGCCGCGATCCTCAATGCACTTCAGGCGCGCAAACGTGACGAAGCGTTATTGCTGCTGCGCTCCCATGTAGAGATCAGCAAACTGGAAGTACGCAAACTGACGATTTCCATGCTCAGTGATGCGCGGCGGCGGTATGAGGCGTGAGGTTTCATGTCAAATTTCCAGGTAGACAAACCATTGCGTGAGCGCAAATCATCGAGGCTGTTAATCGTCAGCCCGTCGATGAGAATACTGCTTTTCAGATTTCAGCACACAAAAGGGGCGTTGGCCGGCAGCAATTATTGGGCAACGCCTGGTGGAGGCGTCGAAGACGGCGAAACTTATGAGGCCGCCGCCATACGTGAATTGCGCGAAGAAACCGGTATCAGGGTCAACTCGGTCGCTGAGCATATTGCCAACAGACGTTTTCCAATGCTGCTCCCTAGTGGTGAGAGCGTACTCGCTGTTGAACGCTATTACGTTGTATATGCAGAGAGCCAGGTACTCTCTCGATCAGAATGGACGCTGCAGGAAACCCAGGTGATGACGGAGCATCGGTGGTGGTCCGCCCATGAACTGAACTCGACGACGGAAATCATCAAACCGGATGATCTAGTGAGTACGCTTGAGAAAGCGGGTGTCTTTAAAGCTGAGCGTTAGGAGCACCGTAACGCTACAAATAGCATGGCTGCGAACGACTCCAACTTCCCCTTACTGGCTCATTCATATGAGCAGGCCAACTTCGACTCTCCGTCTGACGCTATCACTCCACAATAGCGCTAGCACTCCATGCGGATAGATATGATCCCATGCAACCTTTTCAAACCAACCCTGTCCTAGCCATTAGTACGTAATGGCACTTAACCATCATCTCTTATTCGATGTATTGACACATGACTCCCTACTGCAGATTAGCCGGTGAATGACCGTCTGGCTCGTTATGCAATGGGTCAGTCGTCGCCTCGACCAAACATCGTGAGCAACTTCAAGTCTGTACGTAGTCGCAGCTGAAAACTGCTAAGTCAACCAGGCCATGTCTGCGCGCAGCTGGAAGAGGTCCACAGGACGGATCCGCCGCTTATGCGCCGCCAAACATGATCCGGGCCACACATGCGCGCCACTCAGGAATAGTGATCGATGAACCCACAGGGCTATGAGCACGACCACGTCATACCGACGAATATTGAAGATGTTGCCAAGGTATTGCAGGCCGCTGCTCACTCCGCCTTGTGCACCGCCGGTTTGCTGATGGTATCCAGCGCTACAGGCTGGGAGCAGTTGGTCAGCTCCGGTCAAAGCCTGCCCAAAGCGGATGAGGCATGGTTGAGGATGATCTCGTCTTATGGCGACGTGGTGCTGGTCGGTAAGGACAGCCCGGCGGATACGATGGAAACCAACAGGTCGGGGTCTACGCTGATCTACGTTGCTATCCGTGGTTTCAGGCATGAGTTGCTCGGCGCAATGCTGTTGAGCAACAGCGATGACGCAATGGTGCTGAGCGCTGCGCAACGCTATGCGCTGCAGGCCCAGGCGGCTCATATTCGTACTTACCTGCAACCGGGCCGTGATCCCGAGGCCAATAACCCGCTGGTCACCTCGTTCGAACGCCTGCGCTTGCTTGAGTCGGTGGTCATCAACGCCAATGACGCGATTCTTATCACTGAAGCGGAACCCATCGATCTGCCGGGCCCGCGTATCGTCTATTGCAACCCTGCGTTTCTGGCGATCACCGGCTTCACTGAAGAGGAAGTCATAGGTCGCACGCCCCGCATCCTGCAGTGTGAGGACACCAGCCGGGCAACGCTGGACGTCATTCGTGAGGCACTCAGTCAATGGCGGGCGGTTGAGGTCGAACTGCTCAACACCCGCAAGGATGGCAGCAAGTTCTGGGTCGAGCTGAGCATTGTGCCGGTGGCCAATGAAAAAGGCTGGTTCACCCACTGGGTGTCCGTGCAGCGCGACATCACCGAGCGCAAGGAGTCTCAGCAACTGGCTCAGCGAGCCCGTCTGGAGTGGGAAGAAAAGCTTGCGCTACAGAGCCGGCTGGAGGAGCGCGAACGCATTTCCGAAGAGCTGACCTATATCGCTTTTCACGATGAGCTGACCTCACTGTTCAACCGCGCTTACCTGATGAACGAGTTGACCACGGCCTTTGAAATCCGCGACCCCCGATACGAACGGGCAACGGTACTCTTTCTGGACCTGGACGGCTTCAAGGTGGTCAACGACAGCATGGGGCACCTGGCCGGTGACAAGTTGCTCAAGGCAGTGGCGAATCGATTGCAGACCTGCGTTCGCTCTAATGACGTTTTAGCGCGAATCGGCGGCGACGAATTTGCGATCCTGCTGATGGGCAAGGATCAGCCGGAGACTGCGGTAAAAATGGCTGAACGTATCGTCAGTCAATTGCACACGGCAATACAGATCGAAGGCCAGGACATTTTCATCTCGTGCAGCATCGGCATTGTCACCGCAGGTGAAAGCCATACCAAGCCCGAAGAATTGCTGCGTGACGCCGATGTGGCCATGTATTCCGCGAAAAAACAGGGCAGAGGACGCTGGAGCATCTTCAACTCCTCGATGCGCGAGGCGGCGATCGACACGCTGGTGATTCAGAACGCGCTGCGCCAGGCACTGGAAGACAAGGATTTCCTGGTCTTTTATCAGCCGATCTACAGCGGCAACTGTGAACATCTGGTCGGGGTCGAGGCTCTGGTCAGGTGGAACCATGCGACCATGGGCATCATCTCCCCCGATGCGTTTATCCCGATTGCCGAAGACCTGGGGATCATTCATGAATTGGGGGCCTGGGTGATGCATCAGGCCTGTAGCGAAGTGCAGGCCTGGCGCAAGGAATTCTCTCACCTGGACCTGAGGCTCAACGTCAACGTGTCCGGGAAAGAGCTGAGCCACCCTGGATTCGTCGATCAGGTGACACGGATCATCGCTGCCACCGGCCTGCCTGCGGACCAGCTTCAGATCGAGGTCACCGAATCGGTGTTTCTCTATCAGCCTGACGCGATCGCCGAGGTTCTCCGGCAGATCAGGCAGCTTGGCGTGAGGGTGGCGCTGGATGATTTCGGTACGGGTTACAGCTCGCTCGGCTACATTGACCGTTACCCGATCGATGCGGTGAAGATCGATCGCTCCTTCGTGTCCCGAATGATGACGTACGAACGCAGCAAAGCCATTGTCAGCAGCATCCTGTCGCTGGGCCGAGCGCTGAATCTGGATATCACGGCGGAAGGTGTCGAGACCGCAGAACAATACAACCTGCTGCGCAAGATGGGCTGTCCTTACTTTCAGGGCTACCTGTTGAACAGGCCGATGCGCTCAGAGGCGCTGTTGCATATCATCAAGTCCGCAGCCGAATGCACTGCCTGATTTACGCCGGCGTTGATGGGCCGGAATGACTCCCGGCCATCCCGCAGCCTGAGCGTGAGCATGCTGTCTTGTAATGTGTCTCTACCTGTAAAATCTTGCCAGTGATCTGGTAACTGATCCAGGAAGCTCTGCGCAGCGTACTGAATACTGTCGTGATGGGCGTCATGCACCCGTTTATTCATGGCGGTATAGTGCCTGTGCAACCAGTGCTCAGTGCCTGCGGTCCAACTCACTGCATCCATTGTCCAACCGGCATTGCGTCACACATTATCTGATCAGAGCCGCGATCAATTAACGGATCACTCGACAGGAAATCAGATGACCTCATCCAGCCAGCGTCTTGCCTTGCTTGAAGCAGTTGTCGAACAGTCATTCAATGCCGTATTGATCACCGATGCCAATCTGGCCAATGGCGGCCCCTTCATCGTGTACGTCAATCCGGCATTCTGCTCGATGACCGGCTACACAGCCGAGGCATTGATCGGTGCCTCGCCACGGATCCTGCAAGGCCCGGACACCGATCCTCAAGTGATCGAGCGGATGCGCGAATGCCTGAGCGAGAGTCTTTTTTTCGAAGGGTCGACGGTCAATTACCGCGCGGACGGAAGTCCTTATATCGTCGAATGGAAGATTTCTCCGGTGCGCGACGATGCAGGCACGGTGTGCAACTTTGTCTCTGTGCAGCAAAACATCAGCCCGCGCATCCGCGCCGAACGTGAGCAACACCTGCTGGCGCAGGCACTGAACGCTGCGCTTGATCCGATCATCATCACCGACTGCAATTCCACCATCGTGTTTGCCAATGAAGCCTTTCAGCAGATCACGGGCTACAGCAGCAGCGAAATTATCGGCGAAAACCCGCGGATGCTGCGCTCCGGAAAACACGATGAGGCGTTCTATGCGCAATTCAGGGAAGCGCTGAAGAGTGGCGCCCCGCTGCGCACGACCTTCATCAACAAGCGCAAGGATGGCTCGTTGTTCTATGCGGAACACAGCATTTCTCCGCTGTGTAACCTGGAGGGCGCAATCACCCACTACGTCAGCATCAGCCAGGATGTGACAACACGCCTGGGCCGGGAACAAAAGTTGCTGGAGATTGCTCACAGCGATCCGCTGACCGGGCTGGATAACCGCCGCTCCGCCGAGCATATGCTTGAGAGACAGATACCTGCGGTGAGCATGTCGGGCAAGCCGTTCAGCCTGATCATCTGCGATATCGATCATTTCAAGGCGGTCAATGACCGGTACGGCCATCCTGCCGGCGACAGCGTAATCACCAGTGTTGCGGCCATTCTCAAACAGCGGATCCGCCTGATGGACATCGCCGCTCGATGGGGAGGAGAAGAGTTTCTGATTCTGGTGCCCGACAGCTCGTTGAGACAGGCTGCCGAACTCGCGGAGCGCATTCGCAACAGCGTTGAAAACCTGGTGATCCCGGAAACAGGGTCGGTGACCATTTCCCTTGGCGTTGCAGAACTCAGCGCCGGGGAAACGGCTGCCAGCCTCATTCAGCGCGCAGACAAGGCGCTTTATCAGGCCAAGCGTCTGGGCCGCAACCGAGTTGAGTGCGCTTAGTGAAGATCCGGTATTACTCGCTCCCCGCGTCGTGTGCCTGCGCTTCGAAATAAAAACCCTCATCGAAACCGGGCCTGTCATTGCAACAGGCCCGGACGTCGTGTCAGAGCTTCGGCAGCTGTCCGATACGCCCCATCATCTCAGTGACGATCTGCAGATCCAGCAAGAACTGCCCGGTGGTCTTGAACTCGTTATCCGTATGACCGGTGTATTTGACTTCGGGTCTTGCCAGGCCGAACTGCACCCCGTTGGGCAATGAATGGACCGACGTCGCGCCAGCCGAGGTGCCAAAGGTGTGCTCCATACCGAGATTTTCACTGGCGACAGCGAGCAGCGCCTTGACCCACTCACCCTCGGGGTTGCGGTACATCGGCTCGGCAATGGAATAGTCGAACGCTGGCTTGATAGCGGTTTTCGTACTCCAGGCCGCGAGCTTTTCGGCGATTTCGGATTTGAGCTCCTGCGGGGACTTGCCCTTTGGCACACGCAGATTGACCGCAAGTTTGAATGCCTTTTCATCCATTGCGACGTACGTCAGGGATGCCGTCAGAGGCCCCATGAAGTCGTCGGAGAACCCGACGCCCAACTTGCTGCCCAGGTAATCTAGCCCCCAGTTGTCGGCGGCATAGCGAGCAGCGTCAGTGATCTGGTTGTGTTTGAGCGCAACCTTGCCCTGCAGACTGTTGATGAAGTCCAGCATCCTCGCGACCGGGTTGACGCCGGACTGGGGTGCCGATGAGTGCGCGGAAACACCGGTCACGGTCAGTTTGACGTCCTTGCCGTCGACCTTGGCATCGACCTCGAAGTCACCGCCATTGCTTTTCACGTACTCGGCACCGGCCTGTTGCAGGCTGGCAGCAAGCTCGGCAGGCTTGTCGGTCAGCAGCGTGGCGACCGACTTCGATGGAATCTGATTGGTAGCCATGCCCCCGGTCATTGAAACGATCTCGGCCCCCTCGCCTTCAGCCTTGCGTCGGGCAAAGCTCGCCATGACCGTGCCGTAACCTTTTTCGGCAATCACGACCGGGTAACCGCCATCCAGCGCCAGGTTGTAGGCAGGCGTCGGGTTACGCTCGAAATAGTAAGGGATGGCGTCACCGGCCGTTTCTTCCGTGGTATCGATCAGCAACTTGAAGTTTCTGGCCAGCGGCAGTTTTTCTTCCTTGATGACTTTCATGGCATAGAGCGCAACCACAATACCGTTCTTATCGTCCTCGGTGCCGCGTCCATACATGCGATCACCGATCAGCGTCACCTTGAACGGGTCCAGACGAGTTCCGTCAGGCAAGACCCAGTTGTCCGGCGTGACCGGTACAACATCGGCATGCACATGAATGCCCACCACTTCATCACCGACCCCGTCGAGCGAGACTTCATACACACGATTATCGACGTTGCGGAACTTCAGATCGAAGCCTTCGGCAAGGCGCTTGATCGTGTCGGCGATCTTTATGAACGCCGGGTTTTCGTGCTGGGCAACGCCGTCGACACGAACCGTGGGAATGGCCACCAGCTCACGCAGGGTTTCAGTGGCCGCGCTGCCGTACTTCATGCGGGTATAAAGACCGAGCAGGCGATGAATATCGTTTTGTTGCGCTTCGGAAAGTTGTTTGTTGTCGAGAAAGGCACTGATGGCCGGGCCAAAATCAGCAGTTTTAACCACATCAGCGTTGGCAAGACTGTTCAGAAACTGCCTGAAGTCCTTTACCGATGTCTCACTGAACGTCTTGAGAATAATGGCGCTCTGTTGTGCAGTGACGTTGGCATTGGCCAGACTGGTGAACGACGAGAGACTGGCCAGTATCAGGGTGGAGACGGCCAGTTTTTTGAGTGACAAGTTCATTATTGAAGGCATTCCTTGGCAGGCAAAGCACGAATTTTCTGATCGTTTGATCAGGAAGCTTTTCAACTTACACCAAGAGCAATGATGCGAGAATCCCCTTTTAAATCGAAGCGATGCACTGGAGTGCTCATATGATCAAGCTGCTGATGCGCCTGAAAGCGCGCTTCGACCGAAAGCCCAAGACGCAACAACCTGTCCGGTTGCCGCCAGCGCAGCCTGCCGATCAGCAAGCTCCCCTATCACGCGTACAGGAAAATCTGGCGTGGCTGCCAGTCTATAGAGAGCCGGAGCCACTGCGTCTCCGGCCACCAGCCTGCCCGCCCTTGGGGCAACAGGACGAACCGCTGCGAGCTCGCTATCACGCCTATGTTGCGCAAATGGAACAGGCTGATCCGGCCAGTCAGGACGAGTCATGCCGTGAAACAGGACGGCAGTTGGCCAGAGAGCTGCAGTCAGCGGCAATCGACATCGTCACGTCTAAAGCCGAACACTCGCCGGATGTTTACTGGCTGACTCAATCAGCGGCAATCGCTTCACTGTTTGCCGACGGCGCGCAATCGGACGCGTTTCAACGCTATCAAGAATATGTGCGGCACTACAAAGACCAGCAACTGACGGCCGGGCAAGTCTGGGCTTTTGATATTTATGTGGCCGAACATACGCCAAGGCAGGTCAGGACATTCCTGCCACACCCCTCAAGCGCGACACGTTTGCCTGATGAACCCGCGCCGGGGCCCGACGATATTGACCAGCTACTCTCCTACCTGCCCCTGCTGTACCCAGACGGCGTGGCGATCAAGACTTATATCGTCAGGGAAAACACCTATTGGCCAGACTACTTTCCGGTAGTCGAAGCGTTTTATCGCGCGGTGGCCAAAGACTGCTGGTGTGACATTGATTACCTTAATCATGGCGCGGCGGACATGCTCGATGACGACCTCTATATCGCCCAGGCAAACCTCGCTGATATGCAAACCCTGCTGACCTACTGCATCAGAGGCGAGCGTTTTTGCGATGGACACCATGGCGCGATGATTGAAAAAGGCTACGTGCTGAAGATCCTGCGCAGGCTGGCGGTATTGCGCGAGGATTGAAGTTCACGTTAAGCAGGCGGTGTGCCGGACAATGCGCGGCCGTGTTGCAAGATGCCGTCAACCACAACCCGGGGTTGATCATTGGCAATCTGTGCGTCTGTAAGCCACTTCCTCATGTAGTCACTTCCTTCAAACGGACTGCGCGTACACGAGCGACATAAAGGCCAACCACACAATCAACCGCAGTGAATTCTTCCTTTTCTGAACACTCCGAACAGTACCGAGCGAATTTTCCGGATCATTCGCTCCCCCACTTGAGGAAAATCCGAATGACCATCACATTCAAAGTTGGCGACGCTGTACGCTGGAATTCCGAGGCAGGCGAAGTGCATGGCAAAGTCACCAAAGTACATGTGAAAGACGTGGAGTTCATGGGCAAACATCGGCCCGCCTCAAGGGACGATCCGCAGTACGAAGTGAAGAGCGACAAGACCGGTCACTCGGCGATGCATCATGGAGATGCTCTCAAGCACGCGTGACTGCCCTGCACCGGGCCAGGCACGCTGCAGCGCCCGATTTACTCATGCGATAAAGAGAGCTTTACCGATTGGCGCACCTGCACCCGAAACGGATGCAGGCACGATGTATCAGATCACGCCGCAGGCAGCACGATCACCGCCACCGCCCAGAGGTGCGGGGTGGTCGGAATGGTTATCACCGCCCGCGTGAACCATCAGCGCGTGGCCTTTGATTTCCGAGAGTTTCTTCAGGCGTGGGGCGAGAACCGGGTAACTCGCGGTGCCGTCAGTGGCCACGTACAGCGCAGGCAGGTCGCCTAGATGGCCATCGGCGTAAGGCCCCAGGTGCTTGCCGGTCTTGGCCGGGTCGAAGTGACCGCCAGCCGCGAGGGCTGCGACCTTCTTGCCGTCCTTGGTACCTGCTTCGCAACTGCCGTTTTCATGCACATGAAAACCGTGGATGCCCGCAGGCAGCGCCTTCAGATTCGGCGTGAACAGCAAGCCGTATTGCGTTTCGCTTACTGTCACGCTGCCGATAGGTTTGGGGGCGCCGTCAGCGCTGACCAGATTGATCGGAACGTCCAGCGATGCAGCCTGAACACCGAAAGAGAAAACGCCAAGCAGACCTAGCAGAAGATGAGGTTTCATAATTTCAATGCGTCCCTGATCTGATAATCGAATTGAACGTGGCGCCAGACAGCGCTGGACGCTGCACAGCACGAACGTCTTTCATGCCACAGAGGATGTGACCACAGACCTGCGAACTTGATGCAAGGAAATGAGCGGGACCGCCGGGAAAGTAATGCAAAACATCACGACTGGCCTGCCGATACCAGGGTCGGCAGGCCAGCGCTGTTCACCTGTGCCCGGTTAGCAGCACAGTGGTGCAGATCAGATATCCAGGCAGATCTTGCCGAAATGCTGATTGGTTTCCTGATAACGGAACGCTTCGACGATGTCGGTCATCGGGAAGGAACGGTCCATGACCGGGCGCATGCCGTTGGCATCAATGGCACGGATCATGTCCTGCTGCTGGGTGCGACTGCCCACCAGCACGCCCTGCATGCGCAGTTGTTTGACCAGCGCCGGGACGAACTCCAGTTGACCGGCAACACCGCTCAGAATGCCGATGACCGAGATGTGGCCAGCGACCCGTGCCGCATTCATGGACTGCTGCAGTGTCGATGGACCGCCCACGTCGATGATGTGATCCACACCACGGCCGCCGGTCAGCTTGCGGGCAGTCTCGCCCCAGTTGCTGTCCTTGCGGTAGTTGATCAGGTGGTCGGCGCCCATGGCTTGCAGACGCTCAAGCTTTTCATCACTCGACGACGTCGCGATAACGGTAGCGCCGACCATCTTGGCGAACTGCAGCGCGAAGATCGATACACCACCAGTGCCCTGTACCAGAACGGTATCGCCGGCTTTCAACGCGTCATCGACCATCAGCGCACGCCACGCGGTCAGGCCGGCGGTGGTCAGCGTGGACGCTTCGGCGTGGCTGTAGCCCTTGGGTGCATGGGTGAACGAAGTGGCACGGGCAGTCACCTGCTCGCGGGCATAACCGTCGACGCCATCACCCGGTACAGTGACAAAACCTTCAACCAGCGGCTCGCCGCTGATCCATTCAGGGAAGAACGTGCTGACCACGGAGTCGCCCACCGCGAACTCGCTGACGCCCTCGCCTACTGCGGTGACTACGCCTGCACCGTCGGCCATGGGAATACGTTTTTCCGTCGGTGCCCACATGCCGGTGACGACTGCGAAGTCGTGATAGTTGAGCGAGTTGGCATGCAAACGCACAGTGATCTCGCGGGCTTTAGGTGCAAGCACCTCGCTTTCGCCAACGCTGACCTGATCGTAGCCGCCGCCAGCCTGCACATAGATGGTTGTATTGCTCATGGTCAATCTCCTATCAATTCAACATTACGCAAAATGACGAAATGTATAAGTAACGCTCAAAGCCTAGAGTTCTTTCTTGAGCCTGTCGGCAAACCGGTCGATGGCCTGCTCGTCACGGCGAAAATACGTCCACTTGCCGATCCTGGTCGCCTGAACCAACCCGGCACGTTGCAGGATGGCCAGATGCGCGGACGCGGTAGAAGCCGACAGGCTGGCCTTGGCCTGAATGTGCGACACGCACACGCCTATCGCCGGATCACCGTGGTCCTGGGGAGGGAAATGGGCTTGCGGGTTTTTCAGCCACTCCATGATCAACATGCGAGTGTCATTGCCGACCGCTTTGATTTGCTCAAGAATCATGGGGCACAACATTACGCTTTTTTACGAAATGTTCAACCCCTGATTTACGCTCTTCCGCCAACTGCATGTTTTGATTACGGCTTCACATCGGCCTGACAAATGAAGCAATCTGTCGACTCCAATAAAACCGACTGCACCGCTGAGAGCATCCAGACTCATGATGAATCTTAAACACAGCGCACTGACCGCCCTGCTGCTGGGCATCACAGGCATAGCTCAGGCTCAGGACTACACCTCGCATCTGGACAAGGTGCTGCAGGCCGGCCAGTTGGCTGTCTGCACCACTGGCGACTACAAGCCCTACACCCTGCTGCGCGAGGACGGTGAATACGAAGGCATTGATATCACCATGGCCCGTTCACTGGCCAAGAGCCTGGGGGTAAATGTGCAGTGGGTGCCCACCACGTGGAAAAACCTGATGCCGGACATGGTGGCCGGTAAGTGCGACATCGGTATGGGCGGCATCTCGGTGAGTCTGGAACGCCAGAAAAAGGCGTTTTTCAGCAACACGCTGGATGTGGATGGCAAAATCCCGCTGGTGCGCTGCGCCGATCAGGCCCTGTATCAGACCGTCGAACAGATCAACCAGCCCTCGGTGCGTTTGATTGAACCAGCCGGTGGCACCAATGAAGCTTTCGCTCGCGCTCATCTGCCAAAGGCGTCCCTGGCATTTCACGACAACAAGACCATCTTCCAGGAGCTGCTGGACAAGAAAGCGGATGTGATGATCACCGACGCTTCCGAAGCGCTCTACCAGCAGAAGCGCATGCCCGGCTTATGCGCGGTCAATCCGACCCGGTACATGCAATACGGCGAAAAGGCCTACCTGTTGCCACGCGACGATGTCACCTGGAAAGGCTACGTGGACCAGTGGCTGCATCTGAGCAAAGCGACCGGCGAGTATCAGCAGGCGCTGGGAGAGTGGCTGGCAGTGCCCGCCGAGTAACTTTGAAGCGGTTTTTCCGGGCACGGCCTTCGACGTCCTGCTGTGCAATGGTTGCAAGGCGTGTCCGGGTGAAATAGCGTGTTGCAGCAACTCCCACTGGAAGGCAGCCAACGAGCATGAAGCCCAGCAAACCCATCACCCGTGCGTACTGTGTGGAACTGCAGCAGGAGCTGTCGATCGCCGCTGCCCGACGTGAATACTTCTCTCAGGAGCCGCCACGCGCACGCTTCGAGTTTCTCTGCTCCACCGAGGCTTGCCGGGCAATGGGGGCGAAAGTCACCGGGGTTCGCTACGACGTGAAGCCACAAGACAACCCGACCTTCGTCGCCGCGCACTTTCGCGCCAATCCGCATTACGACCATCACTCGAGCTGCGAATGGGTGGATGAGCGCGCAGAGGCAGAGGAAGAACCGAACGATCCGCTCGAAGAAACCGATGTACAGACGCGCCTGCGCAAGGCCAAACGCAAGCTGGATGATTACATCGATATATTCGACCCGGTCATCAAGACGCCAGTCAAGGACGAGTCCGGCCCGGAAAAGCCCGATGCCGGCAGTCAGCAACCTGCAGCAAAGCCTCCAGCCACAGATCCCGCCAAGCCACCGGTTTCTCGCTATAGCGAAACCCGCACCAACAATCTAGAGCGGCTGGTGGACAGCTATCGGCAGGCCAAGGCCGAGCTGCCACTGGAAGACTTCAAGCTGCTGAAGCTTAAAATCCCGGGCCAGGGCGAGGTTTCGCTGCGCTCGTATTTTCGCCACATCAAATACGCGCAATCAGGCGATAACGGCCGGGTGCTGTTCGGAGGCGGCCTGATCGAGCAGCGTTACGGGCTGGGCTTCAAGTTCAGGTTCTTCGACCGTCTCGATGGCAAACTGGTGACGCTCTACGTGTCGCCTGCGCAGATGCAGGCCTATCGCTCCAGCCGCTACATCAGTGAGCTGCTGAGCCATGCGGACGACGTGAAGTTTTTCACCGTGTATGCGCTGGGAACGGTCACACAGAGCCCGTCAGGCAAGAGCTACGGCCTGGAGGTGGACGACCTGCGGCATCTGGCGATTGTGCTGGGGCCGGCGAAAGAGCCGGTTGAGGAAGGGAAAACACCTGAGGCCTGAACCTGTGGTCGAGGATCGTTCCAGCGTTCGACGCAGGAACGATCCGGGTCAGGTCATCAGACCTTGACGATCCAGCCGGCTGGCGCCTCGATGTCACCGGACTGAACGCCGGTCAGCTCCTTGTACAGACGCTGGGTCACAGGACCGACTTCGGTCTGGCTGTAGAACACGTGCAGGTTGTCCTTGTAGGAAATCCCGCCGATCGGGGTAATGACCGCAGCCGTACCGCATGCGCCCGCTTCCTTGAACTCGCCGAGCTGGTCGATGAACACATCACCCTCTTCGACCGTCAGGCCCAGACGGGATTTTGCCAGTTCGATCAACGACAGGCGGGTGATCCCCGGCAGCACCGATGGCGACTTGGGCGTCAGGAACACATCGTCCCTGGTGATGGCAAAGAAGTTGGCCGAACCCACTTCCTCGATCTTGGAGTGGGTCTGCGGATCGAGGTAGATGCAATCTGCAAAGCTGTGCTTCTTGGCTTCGGAACCGGGCATCAGGCTGGCAGCGTAGTTACCGCCGACCTTGGCCGCACCTGTACCGTTGGGCGCAGCGCGGTCGTAGCCGGAGATCACGAAATTGTTCGGCTTCAGGCCACCTTTGAAATAGGCGCCCACCGGAATGCAGAAAATCGAGAAGATGAACTCAGGCGCCGTGCGCACGCCGATGTTGTCACCCACACCGATGACAAACGGGCGCAGGTACAGCGCGCCGCCGGAACCGTAAGGCGGGATGAAGCGTTCGTTGGCCTTGACCACCTGCTTGCAGGCTTCAATGAATACATCGGTCGGGACGTGGGGCATCAACAGGCGGGAGCAGCTGCGCTGCATGCGCTGGGCGTTCTGGTCGGGACGGAACAGATTGATCGAGCCATCCTTGCAGCGGTAGGCCTTGAGGCCCTCGAAGCATTGCTGACCATAATGCAGCGCAGTCGACCCTTCGCTGATATGCAGCGTGTTGTCGTCGGTCAGTGAGCCATGATCCCAAGCACCGTCGCGCCAATGAGAAAGGTAGCGCTTGTCAGTCTTGATGTAATCAAAACCCAGAGTGTCCCAGTTGATGCTTTCTTGACTCATAACGCCCTCTATCATTTTAGCGACTGCCTGGTCGAGTCAGGCCAATGCCTTATTCTGCCAGATCATTCAGGCCATGAGGCTCGAAATAAATGCAAACCGACATGGCATTTCTGAATGAGGCTTGCGGGCAGCCGCCTCATGAGTCCAGCGGTCACCCTGCCGGGAGTGGAGGCGATACCTGACGCTGGCGAATGTAGTCGATAAACGTGTCCATATCCGAACTGCACAGTGTTCGTGCAACGGACTTGACCTCTTCGACAGGCCAGTCCCACCAGGCCGCCTGAAGCAGGAGCTGGCGAATTTCCTCGTCGAACCGCCAACGGATGAATTTGCAGGGGTTGCCTCCCACTACCGAATAGGGCGCTACGTCCCGAACGACCATCGCACCTGCCGCGACAATGGCGCCATGGCCGATGGTGACACCCGACACAATGGTTGCATTCGCGCAAATCCAGCAATCGCTGCCGATCACAACATCGCCCTTGCTTGGCGCGTAATCCTGAATATCCGCGACTTGCGAGACCATCGCCGGGAACGGGTATGTGGTAATCCAGTCCGTGCGATGTTCGCCGCCCAGTAGAACTTTCACGCCTTGGGCAATGGATGTGTAAGCACCGACCCTGAATACCGCGTCGTCACCGAAATCGACAATATCCGGGATGCCATAAGTCCCCACGCCGACGACCGCACGCGGGTATTTCAATCTGATTTTTTCGGCATGCCTGTCCAGCTTGTCCATCTTGCGCAACTGCTTGCGTATTTTTCTATTTTTCAACAGCTCGATGAATTTCATATCTTCAATCACATGTTCTTGGACCAGGCCGCACCTACCGATAGCTCAACAGCAAACGCTTGCAGCGCCGCAAGGTCGTTCTATCGATATGCCTCCATGGTATGGAAAACAACAGACTCCAGGCATATCGCTTGTCCGCAACCGCTGCATATTTCAAGGCTTTGTTGATGGCCTGTGTACGGCCGCTCTGGTATTCGCGATGATCCCGATAAGGCTCGATGCTTTTCAGATCAGCCTCAAGCAACACCTTGTACTTGCGCGAAAGGTTGTTCGGATGACGTCGATAGCGCGTGACGATCTCGGGGAGCACATGAATTTCATAGCCCAGGTGAGCGATTTTCAGTGTCGCCTGAAAATCCTGAACCCTTATCTGCGGATCATAGCCGCCCGCGTCCTTAATGGCCTTCATGCAGTACAGCGCGACCGGCGCACCGACGACCACCGCACCGCGCAATATGTCGTCGAATGTCAGCCGCTCGATGTAATCGCGAGACTGATTTTTGATTTCCTTGCCGTCAGAGTCCATGTAGCTGATCAACGCGCCCACACAGCCTACTGCGGGATGATTGTCCAGATACTCGGCACGGATCCGCACCGATGAGGGAAGCATGATGTCATCCAGATCCGGCGTAGAGAGATAAACGCCTTTGGCGTACCGCAGACCATGGTTGAGGGCAGCACTGACGCCTTGATTGGCCTGACGGTAGAGTTGGAAAGGATAGCGTTGCTGCAGCGACTCGAGCATGGCAATGCTGTTGTCGGTAGAACCATCGTCAACGACGATGACTTCGAAGTTCTCGTAGTCCTGAGCAAAAATGCTCTGAATCGCGACCTCAAGAAATCGCTCGGCGTTGTAGCAAGGGGCAACGATGGAAACCAAAGGGCTGGGCCTCAGGTTCTGACTTTCTGAAGACATCATGGGTAGCAGCCATAATCATGATCAGCCCTGACGGGCTCGGAAACCGGATATATGTCACAGGTCGCTTGAAAACGGCACATCATGCGGCAAGCGCTCCTGTTTTTCCATGAAAGGTCAAAAACGTCCTGTGAACAGGCATTTACGGCCGCTAAAAACTGCAGACACGTCCTGTCTTTCAACCAGTGTAGATCGACACTCGAAAAAAAACCCCGCTCTTCGCAGAACGGGGTTTTTCAGGTCGCGTACCAAGTGGAATCAGAAGGCGTAAGTCACCAGCAATTCTTTTGTCACCTGAAAGTCGACCGACATCATCACGCTCAAGGCAGTGATGGTGAAGATCGAAAACACGAACAGCTTGCGAGCCCAGACAGTATCGTCAACGGCCTTGTAGCCCTTCCAGGCCATGTACAGCCAGTACATGCCCATACCTGCTGCTACAGCCAGGTAGTTGAGGCCCGCATAGCCACCGACGGTCAACATCAGGGTCGCTACGAGGAACGCCAGGATGTAGAGCATGATGTGGCGCTTGGTAACCAGAATGCCGCGCTTGACCGGCAGAACCGGAATCTTCGCAGCACGGTAATCATTGAAGCGGAAGATGGCGATTGCATACGAATGCGGCATCTGCCAAAGGCTGAACATCACCAGTAGCGTCAGGGCCGCAAAGTCGAAGCTGTTGCTCACTGCGCAGTAGCCAATCACCGGCGGCATTGCCCCCGACAGACTGCCCACCAGCGTGCCATGAACGGATCTGCGTTTCAGGTACAGGCTGTAAAGGCCGACGTAGATCACGAATCCGATCACTGCAAACAGTGCGGCCAACGGATTGGCCTCGGTGTACAGCAGGCCAACGCCTGCAATACCGAGCAGGGTTGCGTAGAGCAGCGCCAGTTTCAGTGAAACCAGGCCCTGCACCAGAACCCGGTTACGGGTTCTTTCCATTCGCTGATCGATATCGCGATCGATGCAGTTATTGAATACACAACCGGACGCAACGACCAGGGAAGTACCGATGACCGCAGCGAGGAACACGCCGAAATCGATATTTCCCTTGGAAGCCAGAAAAAAGCCACCTGCCACCGAAAGCACGTTACCGAAAATGATCCCCGGCTTGGTGATTTGGATAAAGTGCTTCAGTGACATCTGGTATTCCTCAATGCGCCATCATTTCGCGGTGGACGCTGAAAATGATCCACAGCGACAAGCCGACCAGCAGGACGATAACCATCGTGGTAAAGGCGAAGGCCATCACGTTGTTACGTTGCACGCTTGTGAAGTCCAGATGCAGGAAGTAATGCAGGTGCACCAGAATCTGGATGATCGCGAAGACCAGAACGATTGCGATCGTCATGTCCTTCGGCAGCGAAGGCGACATCACCAGGGCAAACGGAATGGCGGTCAGGATGATCGACAGTACGAAACCGATGATGTACGACTTCACTGAGCCATGACTATTGTCTTCAGCGGAGTGATGCGAATTTGACATTACAAAGCTCCCATCAGATAGACAACGGTGAACACGCCGATCCAGACAACGTCCAGGAAGTGCCAGAACAGGCTCAGGCAGCTCAGGCGCGTCTTGTTGGTGTTGGTCAGGCCCTTTTTCTGGACCTGGAACATCATGATCGCCATCCAGATCAGACCGCTGGTCACGTGGACGCCGTGCAGGCCTACCAGCGCGAAGAACGCTGACAGGAAGCCGCTGCGGCTCGGACCGTAGCCTTCGTGGATCAGGTGATGGAATTCATAGACTTCCATACCGATAAACGCAGCACCACACAGGAAGGTCAGTGCCAGCCAGCCCAATACCTGGCTTTTATTGCCCTTGTACAGTGCCAGCATGGCGAAGCCGTAAGTGATACTACTGACCAGCAGGAACGCGGTTTCCACAGCCACGAATGGCAGCAGGAAGATGTCCTGGCCCGACGGGCCGCCCGCGACACTGTTGACCATCACGGCGTACACCGCGAAGAACGAGGCGAACAACACGCAGTCGGTCATCAGGTACAGCCAGAAGCCGTAGACCGTCATGCCACCGCTGTCGTGGTGATCGTCATGCCCATGATCATGGTCGTGACCGTGATCGTGGGCTCCGGAGTTGATTGCAATATTTGACATTGTTTAAACCTGTTCCAGCGAGGACTTGACAGGAGTGTATGCACCGTTGGCCGCCAGGACCTTGTGATGCTCACCTTCAATACGCGCTACATCTTCAGCAGGCACCATGTAGCCCTGGTCGTCACGCATGGCGTGAGCAACGAAGACGGCAATGGTCGCAACCAGGCTTGCGCCTACCAGCCACCAGATGTGCCAGATGAATGCAAAGCCGAAGACCGTCAGCAACATACCCATGTACAGGCCGGTCGCCGTGTTGTTAGGCATGTGGATCGCCGAGTAGCGGGCAGGAACCTTGTAAGCGGTACCGGCACGTTTAGCATCGGTGAACGGGTCGATGTCGTCAGCTTTTGGCAGCTCGGCAAAGTTGTAGAACGGTGGAGGCGATGAAGTGGACCATTCCAGGGTATGGCCATTCCATGGGTCACCGGTCAGATCGCGGTTGCTGTCGCGGTCACGGATGCTCACGAACAGCTGGATAAGCTGCGAAGCGATACCCATGGCGATCAGCACGGCGCCGAACAGCGCGACGTCCAGGTAGATGTTCCACTCTGGCATGTCAGTAGCGTTCAGACGACGGGTCATGCCCAGGAAGCCCAGCGCGTACAGCGGCATGAATGCGACGAAGAAGCCGACGATCCAGAACCAGAACGCTGCCTTGCCCCACTTCTCGTTCAGGGTGAAACCGAACGCTTTAGGGAACCAGAACGCGAAGCCGGCGATGTAACCGAATACCGCACCGCCAATGATGACGTTGTGGAAGTGAGCGATCACGAACAGGCTGTTGTGCAGCACAAAGTCAGCACCCGGGATCGCCAACAGAACGCCGGTCATGCCGCCGATCGAGAAGGTGACCATGAAGCCCAGGGTCCAGAGCACCGGCGCAGTGAAGCGCAGACGGCCCTGATACATGGTGAACAGCCAGTTGAATAGCTTCACACCCGTCGGGATCGCGATCAGCATCGTCGCCAGACCGAAGAAGGCGTTGACGTTGGCACCCGCACCCATGGTGAAGAAGTGGTGCAGCCAGACCATGAAGCCCAGGATACAGATCGCACCGGAGGCAAAGATCATCGACTTATGGCCGAACAGACGCTTGCCGGAGAACGTTGAGATGACTTCCGAGAACACACCGAATGCCGGCAGGATCAGGATGTACACCTCAGGGTGGCCCCACGCCCAGAACAGGTTCACGTACATCATGGGGTTACCGCCCATTTCGTTCGTGAAAATGTGGAAGTCCAGGTAGCGGTCAAGGGTGAGGAACGCCAGGGTAGCGGTCAGGATCGGGAACGAAGCCACGATCAGGATGTTTGCCCAGGTGCAGGTCCAGGTGAAGATCGGCATGTCCATCAGTTTCATGCCAGGGGTACGCATTTTCAGAACGGTCACGAGGAAGTTGACCCCCGTCAGCGTCGTACCTAACCCGGATAACTGTAGCGCCCAGATGTAGTAGTCAACCCCCACGCCAGGACTGTATTGCAGCCCGGAAAGAGGCGGATACGCAACCCAGCCGGTCTTGGCGAATTCACCGACACCCAGAGACAGGTTGATCAGCAGCATGCCTGCGACCAGCAGCCAGAAGCTCAGGGAGTTCAGGAACGGGAACGCCACGTCGCGAGCGCCGATCTGCAGAGGCAGAACGATGTTCATCAGGCCCGTGAAGAACGGCATCGCCATGAAGATGATCATGATCACACCGTGAGCGGTGAAGATCTGGTCATAGTGCTCAGGCGGAAGGAACCCTTCAGCACCGTTCTGGGCCATCGCCAGTTGGGTACGCATCATGATCGCGTCGGCAAAACCGCGCAGCAGCATGACCATGGCAACGACGATGTACATCACGCCGATTTTCTTGTGGTCGACAGAGGTCAGCCACTCAGACCACAAGTACGTCCACTTGCGGAAATAGGTGATCAACCCGACAACCGCAATGCCGCCAAGCGCGATCATGGCAAGTGTCACCATGACTATGGGCTCGTGGAACGGCACCGCTTCCAGACTTAATTTGCCAAACATCGTTTACTCCTCTGCCCCAGCAGCTGAATTTTTGCCTTTTTCCGCACCAGCCTCACCGGCTACTTCCTTCTCACCAGCAACAACCTTCTTGCCCGGATTCATACCTTCATACTTGTCGATGACGATCTGGAACAGGTTCGGGGTGACCGAGGAAAAGAGTTCGACAGGGTTGCGTTCGCTCGGCTTGATCAACTCGGCATATTCGGCCGTGCCAAGCTTTTTGGGCGAGCTCTTGACTTCGCTGACCCAGCTGTCGAAATCAGCCTGGCTGGTAGCGATGGCCTTGAACTTCATGCCGGTAAAGCCTGCGCCACTGTAGTTGGCCGAAATACCGTTGAATTCGTGATTCTCGTTGGCGATGAGGTGCAGCTTGGTGTGCATGCCCGCCATCGCGTAGATCTGACCACCCAGGCCCGGGATGAAGAACGAGTTCATCACGCTGTCCGAGGTGACCTGGAAGTTGATCGGCGTCTTGGCAGGGAACACGATCTTGTTGACCGTGGCGATGCCGTAGTCCGGGTAGACGAATACCCATTTCCAGTCAACCGAGATCGCCTGGATGGTAATCGGCTTGACGTCCGAATCAAGCGGACGGTAAGGGTCCAGCGAGTGAGTCGAGACGTAAGTGATGTACCCCAGGAAGACCAGCAACAGCATGGGTACGCCCCAGACTGCGATTTCGATCTTGGTGGAGTGAGACCAGTCCGGCGTGTACTTGGCGGCCTTGTTCGATGCGCGATACTTCCAGGCGAAGATCAGGGTCATCAGGATGACCGGGATCACGACAATCAGCATCAGCAGCGTTGCGATTATGATCAGGTTCCGCTGCTCGATACCCACCTGCCCTTTTGGATCGAGCAGAGGTACGCCATCGCATCCACTGAGCAAAAGCATACAGAAAAGGGCCAAGAAGCCAAAAAACCTGGGGTACCTTTTTTTACTCATTTCACGACCTCTAAAAGCAGCTTGCGCGGTGCAGTTGGGTTTCGACCGCCAACACTTCGCCCTGCCAGTGCCGGCTAATTTTTTTGAATTGAACAAGGGCCGCCAGTACGCACAGCGGCGTATCGACAAGTCCGGGTTTAGCTATGGATTCTTGTTTTTTGAGTTGCTGGAACTGCCCAAAACTTCGGGCAGACGCTTTCGACGCGGCCATTATACGCCCTCAGAGGCAAGCGTTGCGCTGCCTGTTCAGAGTGCACAGGGGACGCTCCAAGCCTCAAAATGCTGATCGTTCGGCCAAGCTGAACGACAACTGACGGGGATTGTAGATACGTAAAATTTTAATGACTATGCCTAATTTTGTAACAGTTATTCTCTAAATACGTAACAATCCCTCTTCAAACGCATCATTACACGCGAAAAAAGCCCCGCATTCACGGGGCGTTTTTAGCCAAAGCCCCTGTAGTTAGTAAGGGTTGCGGCGGTTGCGGATGATGCACGCCGGTACCAGAACTGCAGTCAGGACAAAAGCCGTCAGCGCCCATTGCGCGAGTGACAATCCGAGAACCGGCGGATATGGCGTCGTGCAGAAACCGCTGACCTGGAACCCTGTAGGGAACAGTGTAGCCAATGGCAGGCCATCGACAATCGGCTGCAGCACATCGATGCCGCAGCTGTCGGACGGATGGGCGAGGATCCAGACATGCCGGCCGGCAGCGGCAATGCCGCCTAGGGCGCTGAGGGTAACCAGAGTTTCAAATGCCGTGACGCTGCGGCGCCCGGGCATGGCTGCGCCGATGAACGCGAAGATGGCGATGAACAACAGCGCGTAACGCTGCAGGATGCACAGCGGGCAAGGCGCTTCGCCCAGCACGATCTGCATGTACAGGGCGCCGCCGATCAGGGCCAGGCAGATAATGCCCAGCAAAACCAGAAAGCGCTTTTCGCGTCTCAGGTACAACGTTTTGTCGCTCATTCACATACCTTACTGAACTGATGAAAGGATTGGTCAACGCCATACAGCGTGCGTTCGCAGCCTGAACGGAGGTATACGGCCCTGGCTGCGCCGAGGCGTGCGCGATGATCATCTGTCTGATTCGGCAACTCAAGCATTGGCCAGCCATACGGACGCATTTGCCGGCCAGGTGGTCTGCGTGGCAGCAGATCCACGACCGCAGGACGTTTTTGCAGGGGCCGGATGCAAAGCCCTTCTATATATAGAACGGTGCGTCAGTTTGTCGCACCTCTTCCTCTATATATAGCTGCGGTATTTTGTCGCAGGACGCCTTTCTGGCAAAGCACTATGGCGTGCGAACCCGCTACGCAGGCTGTCGGAATACAGAGAGCGACAATCTGCCGCCCTCCCCAGGTTTGACGCAACCGAAGCCAGACTGCCACTATCGGCACGTGGGCAGTCCGCTTGTCAGGCGCGCCACGGTGCAGTGCAACGACTTCCAATGGCAAGCGAACGGCACGCTCGGCTGTCGGTTAAAAATCCTCAAGCCAGCGCGCCTCAGGTCGATAACCTGTCATAGAAAGTTGTTTGCCGCTACCAGGCGACGAAACACCTACAGCCAGAAGGTTCATATGTCCAAGAACGTCCGAGCAGATTCACTTTCGCTGCTCCTCTTCACGTTGCGCAGCGGCAAGCTGATGGCGATCAACCTGCTCAAGGTCAGCGAGATCATTCCCTGCCCGCCTCTAACCCATCTTCCCGAATCGCACCCACACGTCAAAGGCATCGCGACGTTACGTGGTTCGTCGCTGTCGGTTATCGATCTGAGTCGTGCGATCGGCGAGCGGCCGCTGGCCGATCCCGACGGTGGCTGCCTGATCGTTACGGATGTCAGCCGCTCGAAACAGGGCCTGCATGTTCAGGCCGTGAGCAAGATTGTGCATTGCCTGACCACCGATATCCGTCCGCCACCCTACGGGTCGAGCAGCAAGTCGTTCATCACCGGGGTCACCCAGGTCGACGGCGTGCTGGTGCAGGTACTGGACATCGAGAAAGTGATCCACGGTATCGCCCCTGCGCAGATCGTCGTGCAGTCCACAGAGCTGGCCAAAGAGGATGCGGAACTGCTGAGCAAGGCGCGGATTCTGGTCGTCGACGACAGTCAGGTTGCCCTGCAGCAGTCGATCATTACCTTGCGCAATCTCGGCCTCGAGTGCCATACGGCACGCAGTGCCAAAGAGGCCATCGATGTCTTGCTCGATCTGCAGGGTACTGCGCGGCAGATCAACGTGGTGGTTTCCGATATCGAGATGTCAGAGATGGACGGCTACGCCCTGACCCGCACACTTCGGGATACCCCGGACTTCAGTGACCTGTACATCCTGCTGCACACCTCGCTCGACAGCGCGATGAACAGCGAGAAGTCGCAGATCGCCGGGGCCAATGCCGTGCTGACCAAGTTCTCGTCACCCGAGTTGACCAAATGCCTGATCGAGGCCGCACGTACGGTGGTCGCCCAAGGGCTCTGATCCCTGAGCGCACAGCGACACAACGTCCGAACATGACCGATGCATCCGCCGCGCATTACTGGCTGATGCGTCGGGATCTCGCAACACCAGTGCCACCCCCGGCCTGGCCGCCTGGCATCCAGCCACATCCCCTTACACTTGAGCGAGCCGCAGAGGTTCACCGCCTGCTGACCCTGGGGTATGGCAGCGCGGCAGGCTGCGTAGCGGATTATCCGGACTGGCTGGCCGCATTCGAACGCGATCCCGAATGCGATCCGTCGTTGTGCGTTCTGGCCATGCGTAACGAAACGGTAGTCGGTGTGATCGTGTGCTGGACCAGCGCATTCATCAGGGACCTGGTGGTGTACCCTGATGTGCGACACAGCGGGATTGGCCACGCCCTGCTCAATCATTTGTTCACCCATCTGCGTACGCGTAATGAAGCATCGGTCGACCTTCACGTCATGGAAAACAACCTGGCGGCGCGGCGGCTTTATGAAAAATCCGCAATGGTCTATCTCAAGCGTTTCGACATCCCTGCAGCCTGAACCCGCGACCGACACGCCAACGACTGGCGCGCAACTTGCTTCCCGAGAGACACCAAGCGAGTGAGTGACCAATTGTTGTCGCTTGCCGCCTACCTGTTGGACGGGTCATCGAGATAATGGACACCAAGTTTTCCTGCGTAGGGTGTGGCGGCTGCTGCACCGACCATCACGTACCGCTGACGCTCGACGAAGCCGCGCAGTGGGCGGCCGATGGCGGCAACGTCATCGTGCTGACCGAGGCATTTCTGAGCAATGGCTACGGGGTTTCCGAGACGCAGCTGACCCATGCCAGCCGTCGCTCGACCGAGGTCAGCAGCGGCAGTACCACAGCCTTTGTGGCGATCACCTTCGCGGCCTACAACGTGGGGCGCTGCCGGAATCTTGACGAGAAGAACCTGTGTCGCATCTACGAGCGCAGGCCATTGGTCTGCCGAATCTATCCGATGGAGATCAACCCGCACATTCCGTTACGCCCGGAGACAAAAGGCTGCCCGCCAGAGTCGTGGGAGCAGGGTCCCGACCTCATCGTTAACGACAGGCTGGTCGATACACAACTGATAGACCTGATCGAACGGTCGCGTCAGGCGGACCGGGATGAAATAGAGACCAAACAGCTGATTTGCCAGAAGCTGGGCATCCGCACTACCGCCCTCAAGGGCAACGGTTTCGTCGCCTACCTGCCGGACATGGACGCGTTTGCTGCGGCCATCGAACAGGTCGCAAATCCTGCGCAGGATGAGCGGACCCAAGGTTCGAAGTGGGAGTTTCACGTAGCCGGCCAGCACGTCCTTGACACCCTGCAACAGGAAGGTGCCGAGGTGACTGACCGGCAGCCGGTTTCCTACCTGTTCATCCCCTTGCAGGCGGCCTGAGCAGGATCACTCAGGCGATCAGCGCTTGCCCATCGACCTGCGGGTGCCAGCCGGCGCGACGCCCGGGGTCTTGTGGTGTCCGTGCTTGTTGTTTTTCTGATGCCACGCCGGCTCCTTTTTGGCTTGGGCAAACTCCGAAGGCTTGAACGGAAAGCTGAAAGGCGCAATGACAGCCTTGTTTTCAGTGTCTGCGACGGAGTCGGCTGCGGCGTCTTGAACAGGAGGTTGTTCAGGCGTGGTCATGGTGTCACCAGAAAGTCGAATTGGCCGGGCAGATGCCCGCGGCCGCGCAGCATACATCAATCGCCGCACAACCGCCCGAGCCTCCTGTCGCCGTCATTTGTAGAACAGATCGACCATCACCTCGGCATTGAACGTTCCAGGCCTTGGCATGTTGGTGTTCCACAGCAGTTCGGCATTGAAGTCAGCCCTGGCAGTGTTGGTTTCGCCGAGCAATTCCGCCAGATGGAATGGTTCGTTGTAACGTAGCAGCTGACCGTTGACTGCACTGGTAATGCGTATCCCCAATGAATCATTACCGACGGGGATCAGCAGCTCGCCAGACAGATTGCCCGTCACCGGCCTGAAACGTGCATCGATGCTGAACGGCGAATCACAGCTGCGGCTGGTCAGCAGGGAGAATGTCTGGGTGGCAGCCACTTTGCCAATGGCCACCTGGTGTATCGCGACGTCGCCAAATTCCACGGTTTCCGGGAGCACTTGCAGATCGGCGTCGCAGGCCACGAACCTTAGCCCGCGCAGGTTATTGATCACATAACTGAAGCTGCGCCCTGACAGCCGACTCGAGTCTGTCGCGCCGCCCAACTGAAAAAACCGGTAATCCAGCAGGTCACTGGCCACGCCGGAGGACGGTGTGGCGCCGAACTTCTGGATAAATACCGAAAACGCCAGGCTGAAGCGCACCTTCGGGCAGTTTTCGAGCGTGCTTTCACCCTCGCGACATATCGGCAGGTAGCTGCCGGTACTGACCCGTCCATTGCCTTGCAGGTGATCGATCCCCTGCAACGTCATGCCGGCCCGAATTCCCTGACCGATCGAACGATTGTCCGGATTCAGGTAGATAAAAATCTCTTCTGCTTCGGACTGCCAGCCCTCTCTGGCGCATTCGACCTGAACATTCAGAGGTTCGGAACGCCATACCACTTCCCCGTCAGGAATCGACTCCGGGATTGCCACCGTACTGCTCAGATCATCGTGAATTTCGGTTTCGCCGGTCCCTTGAGTGGTACAGACCAGTGCGAAGGTGGAGCCCGGATGCAGTAACAGCAATACGGCAAGGGATCGCAGCCAGCCTCTGGCAGAGAGATGTTTCATATCAGCATTCGTCCTGAAGGGAATTGTTTTTCGGCAGCCTGGCTGTAGTGGCCGTCTGTCCGGTGAGCTGTGCACAATGTGTTCGTCGGCCGCCGTAGTCGGTCAGCGCCTGGAATGAAAAACGATGTGTGGCAGAGGGCTCGACACTCGCCGGCACAACCATCGCCACTTGGGCGCCCGGCGCCAGCAGCAGATGATTGCCGAGCGGCACATCGTCGATATGCAACGCTTGCAGAGCGGCGTGGTAGGGCGTGGGGTTACTGACCGTCAGCAACAAGGCGTGCGTCGGGTCATGAGTCAGTGTCCACAGCAGCCGCGCGGGGGTATCGGCCGGATCACCGTCAAGACCGGGGGGCCGGTAGAACACATTGATGCGCTGGCGCACGGCGATGTTCAGTTGTCCCACGCCGTCCTGGCGGCGGGGTACCTCGAGCACATACAGATGCAGCAACGACTCGTATTTCTGAGGCATGCCTGCGCCCTGATACAGCACGCGCAGGGCCTGCCTGCCACCCACCGCCAGACGCGAAAGCGGTGGTGTGACCAAGAATGGCAGTGCCTTGCGCAGCTCAACCGGGGTGTCGTCACCATCCGCGGCGTCGCTGAGCCAGGCTTGTAAAAGCGCCTCGGACTTGCCGCGATTGCGCACCTCTAGAGTGACTTCGCGATACTGCCCGTCGAAAATCAGCCGCGTTCCGCTCAGCGAAACAGCCCCGTGCGCCGCAAAACCTGTCGCCAAAAGCAAACTCGTCAACACCGCCTTGCATGAACCCGCGAAGGCGCTCATCGGCATACCACTCTGATCCGCTCATAGGCTCGCGACGGATCTCTGGGCGGCAGCGAGAATGCTGCCTGACAACGTTGATCGGACCAGCGCACCCACAGGCTGCCGGCATCCTGCTCGCTGAGCACCAGCGCCTGACTGCCGGGATCGACCACCGCCAGCGCCCTGCCCTGCTCATCTTCGACACTGGCACCCAGCGGCACCTTGCTGCCATCGGCGCGCACCAGTTCGAACTGGACCCGGCGGCCCACATTGGCCTTGAAGCGCACCACGGGTATCGCGCCCCTGCGCGGCACGATCTGGGTGATGGCGTTTTCCAGATCGACATCAGCACCCAGCTGCCGGGTATCCAGGCTGACCCAGTTGGTGCGATAGGCCTGCGCATAAGGCAGAACCGCATAGCCGTTGCCGGAGGTCTCGACATTACTGAACGACTTCAGGCGAGCGCCACCGACATCCGGCACCTGAACCAGCGCAAAGGTTTCCCCCAAGGACTGCCCCAGATTCACGCCACCGGCATGCGCCACCAGCGAACCTGCGGCGGACAGGCTGAATGCATCGTAGTCCTGGCCCTGGCTGTAACCAGCTTCGAAACGGCCGAATGCCGTGCTGGTGCTGAGCTTGCCTGCACCAAAACTACCGGAGGTGCTGTCACGTCCGGCCTGTACCGAATAGAACGTATCGCGGTCGCCGAGCACCTGGCCATTGAGTCCGGCAGTGGCGTTGTACTCGCCACGGCTGTCGCGCACCGCGTTGAAAGACAGTCGCGACGAGCCGGGGCTGGATCCGAGCGGAAGAGTCACGCTCAGGGCAACACGGTTGTCGGTGCTCGCGTCACCGCTTCGCCCGAAATCCTCGTTGCGTTCGATGGACAGACTGTAATTGAGCGAATGCCAGGCCGCGTTATAGGACAGGTAAAGTTGCCGGGTCTTGCCGGGCAGGTTCCAGTAGCGCTGCTCGGAAGCAGTCAGGCTCAGCGACGCCGCCTGGCCAGGCACGATCTGGGTGATGCTGAGTTCCAGCCGATCCCGCGCAAGGCCAGAGGACAGCACTCGCCGCTGCGGGCCGCTATCGCTGACATGCTGGCTCAGGGTCCGGTATTGCTCGGTCGAATACCGATAACCGGCCACAGCCAGGGTGGTGTCGGTGAAGTCCAGCGTATTGGCATAACGCACCCGCAGGCTCTGACCGCTGCGCGCCTGCCGATCCACCTTGCTGACCGACCGGGTGAGGTCCATCGACACCGCGCCCAGCCCGGTGTTGACCCCGGTGCCCAGGTTCGCGGCTTGATAAGCCTCGGCCAGTTGCACCCCGGCGAACCCGGTAATCCGTTCGGAAAGACCATAGATCAGGGCTACGCTGGCAAACGCCGGAGCGGCCTGCTGATCATCATTGGTGTCGACCTGCCCGCCGGCCAGGCTATAGCGTAACGAGCCTGCGGGAACCATGATCGGCAGCGACGCGTAGGCCTGGGTGAAGGTTCGCACACGCCCGTCGGCTTCGATGACAGATACCGACAAGTCGCCATTGGAGCCACTGGGGTAGATATCGGCAATCTCGAAAGGCCCGGGGGACACACTGCCGCTGTAGAGCAGAAAACCGTTCTGGCGAACTTCCACGGTCGCATTGGTTTCGGCAATACCGCGGATGACCGGGGCATAGGCCCGCTCGCTGTCAGACAGCATGCCATCGTCAGAGGCCAGGGCCGCGCCCCTGAAGCGGACACTGTCGAATACCTGCGAATCGGTAAACGTCTCGCCCAGCGTGAGCTGGCTTTTCAGGGCAGTGATATCGCGCTGCGCGAAGGTACGGTTGCTGCGATAACGCCAGGGCCTGTCACTGCCGCCCACCAGAGAGGACTCGTTGCGCAAACGCCAGGCGCCGACGTTCAGCCCGCTTCGCAGCCCCACGTAGTACTGATCCGATTCCAGGCCCTTGTTACGCCGCCGGCTGCCATTGAAGTTGTAATTGATAAAGCCTGCGGTCTCGCCCTGATCCCACAGCTCCGGCGACACATAACCGCGGGTACCGCGCGACATCACCGCTTGCGGCACACTGATTGCCAGTCGCAACGCGCCGGGCTGATAGTCGACGCGGGCAAATTCGACACGCGCGGGCAGGTCGAAACAGGCTTGGGCAGATGCGTCACCTGATGGCAGACGACTCAAGTCCAGACCGAAGCTCTGTAGCATCTCGAGCGACAGACAGGGCTCGATCAAGCCTGATAGCGGATTTTTCAAAAAGCGAATATCCCGCCTGCCGCTCAGCTTGCGATTGACATAGATATCAACCCGGTAAGTACCGGGCAATACACTATTGGAACGCAGAAACTCCTGGAGGTCTGCCGGCTGATCGCTTCCCTGGATAAAAGCCGTGTTGAATCTGACTGCGCCGTTGCCACCCGACGAGGCGGCCGACGCGCTGACCGCAAACATCAACGTTAATCCGAAAGCGATACCCGGCGCACAGCGTCGGGGGTGAGGGAGCGCGCACTGGGCCATGACTCCCTGGTTAACTTCTTTGCGCCATTCCATAGCGGTCTTCACTCTACTTCGGCTGTCGCGCGCGCCGCGCAATCCTTTTACACAGACGCAGGTCTGCCGGGCTGTCTTGTCACTGCGGCCCGACGGTTTGAATAATGAACGCTGACAGTGGCTAAGCCAGCTTATCGGGGCGACGCCTTGCCGGCGTTAACCGGTTGTTTATTGATAAGGGTTGCCTGATAAGGCACTTGTCCGCCGTAGTCATTGAGACTGACGAAACTCAGAACCAGCGGTGCACTTGCCGGCGGGTGCTGTAACGGAATACGCAGACGCTGATGCGGCGCCAGCATCTGGCTGTCCAGACGGGCAAGTTCGGTGTCATGTTGGCGTATGGAAATCCTGAGCATCGAGACATGATAGGGGCCGGGATTTTCGACCTGTACACCGGTGTCATCGCCCCATTGCCAGTTCAGTTTTTCCGGTGCCTGCTGTGGATCACCCTGCAAACCATCAGGCCGGAAGAAGACTTTTATGCGCTGACGTACCGCGATCTGCAGCGTGTTCTCTGCTGCGGTCTGGGGTATTTCCTGAACATTGAGCCATAACACCGATTCACGATCGGTGGGCATGTCGGTACCGGAATGAATGATCCGCAATAGTTGCCGGCCACCCCCGGCCATACGCGTCAGTGCGGGTGTGACAATGAACGGCAGGTTCTGCAGCGTTGGGTTATTGCTGCCCGCTGCCACAGGAGATTCAAGCCAGGACTGCAGGAGAATCTCTCCCCCGCCACTGTTGTGAACACCCAGACTGACCTCTTTATCATTGCCCTGGTAAATGACTCGCGTCGTATTCAATACGATGCCCGCCTGAACGGCGGATGCGCAGGACAACAACGCAACAAGCATCGTGTAGCGGAAAAAATCGAAAAACATGCTGGCGTTCGCCTTGAATTCGGTAGAGGACAGAGCGAGCGCTGCCCGCCCTGCCCGATACGATTACTCGTAATCCATCACGAACGGCAGGAAGCCGTCGGCATTACCAGGATTGGTGGGCGTGCCGTTAAGCACATATACCGCGCCAAAATTGATTTCAGCGGTGGCACCATTGGCGCCATCCTTGATGAGCGTGGTGTCGACGGTTTCGTCACCACTCAGATCCATCAGCACACTGGACGCATTGAGCAGGCCGATACCGACGCCATCGGCCGCACCGGTGGTGCGCAGGAGTTTCGCGTCGTTGTTGTCCAGGCCACTGCCGTTACGGGCAATAAGGCGCATCTTCACCATGTTGTATTGGTCTGCACCTGCACTGCAGTTGACCAGCAGCTGGATGGGGGCAGCCGTTTCGAACCGGCTTTCGCTCGATACACCGATATCAGAGAAGGACACATTGCCCAGGTCGATATTGATTTCGCCGGGGTTGGTCCCCGCACTGACACCCGTGCCCGGCCCCACATCGCAGGAGATATTGGTCAGTGTTCCGTTGAAGACCATTGTGCCGTTGTTCGCCGCACTGGCGGTACCTGCCATGCCAACGCCCATTACGCCCAGAACTGCCAATGTAAGAGAACGCTTTTTCATGCTAACGACCTTCCTTGTGTTATTTCGTGTGTGCCCGCTATCGGACGCTGAGCACTATAGAGCCAGGTCTATTTCAGTGCTGTCAGCCCGATAACTTTCACCCCGCAGACAACACAACACGACACGCAGGACAGGTCTGTAGGAATAATTATAATTCGTGCCCGGCACACTGATAAAAACCCTTTTCCACACAGAAGCGCGCTTTAACTCAAGCACAGACTACCGATGTCTTCACTATGGCCGAGGTTATTTATCGTTCACATTTTTCGAGCACTGGACTGCCACTTTTTAACGTGACAGTCCGGACGAGAAAACCATACAGACAGGGATTTACTGATAGCTCAACGTGACCACCGCAGCGCGCGCCTGCAGGGCTTCTCCGTCGATTACCACGGCGGCAGGCAACACTTGATACTGCGTGACGAAGGGCATTGCCTGCTCACCACAGACATTGTGTTCGGTGCTCACTTGTATATTGACCCCTGGTGCAACTTCCAGCGTTCTCGTGTGAACATCTGACGCACTCGCATGGGCACTGGACACCCTGCAACCGCTGTTGACGATACTGCCATGCAACGTTATTACACCGTCCTTTGCCCATGACAAAGCAGGAGCAGCCAGCCACAACGTCGACAGGATTACGACCCACAAGCGTTTATCAAGGGAGCGTAACTTCAACATCACTTTTCCGTTTTTTTTCTGACTGCTCATGGCACACTCCCTTCATAGACTCATACAGTAATTTAAGTTGATGAGAGAATGACCTGCCAGAAACCTACTTAGGAAAATGTAGGAAAACTCCTAGGACTTTATAAACATCAGGACAATTATCTCTTCAACATAGGTATCGTCCAATTCCGACTTTTCTTGACTGCACGCCACACCGCTCGCGGCTTTCTGACAAACCTGACAGCTGAAAGTCATTCTGTTGACCGGATTTGCAGGCTATAAGGAAGCTGTAAAGAACATCTCCCGTACCGACATTTGGCGTTTTCTTCATATGCGCAGAAAGACCCTGACCGTCACCGCCGTCGTCCTGGTGATCGCCTGTGCCGCGATTGCCGGCTGGAAACTGACACGCCCGGCAACACTCCCAAAAAATGCCGCTGCCGCTGTGCCCGTCAAAGTGATCACGGTCAGTCTTGAGGACGTGCCGCGTTTCGTCACAGGGATCGGATCGGTGCTGTCGCTGCAAAGCGTCGTGATCCGTCCCCAGGTGGATGGGGTGCTGACGCGCGTGCTGGTCAAGGAAGGTCAGCAGGTCAAGGCCGGCGACTTGCTGGCAACGCTGGATGACCGCTCTATCCGGGCCGCGCTGGAGCAGACGCGTGCCCAGTTGGCGCAGAGCAAGGCGCAGCTGGACGTGGCGCAACTGGACCTCAAGCGCTATCGCCAGCTCACCCAGGAAAATGGCATCTCGCGACAGACATTCGATCAGCAACAGGCGCTGGTCAGGCAGCTGGAAGCCACGGCGAAAGGCAACGAAGCGAGCATCAACGCCTCGCAGGTGCAGCTGTCCTACACCCAGATTCGCTCGCCGGTAACGGGACGGGTCGGTATTCGCAATGTCGATGAAGGCAACTTCCTGCGCGTCAGCGATGCTGCCGGGCTGTTTTCAGTGACCCAGATCGACCCGATTGCCGTGGAGTTTTCCCTGCCTCAGCAGATGTTGCCGACGCTGCAGGGGCTGATTGCCGAGCGCAACGCCGCGACCGTCAAGGCGTATCAGGGCGACGGCGCGGCCAACGGCCTGCTGCTGGGTGAAGGCACGCTTTCATTGATCGACAATCAGGTGTCGGCAAGCACCGGTACGATCCGCGCCAAGGCTCAATTCAAAAACCCCGGCGAGCAACTCTGGCCGGGGCAACTGGTGACGGTAAAGATCCAGACCGGTATCGAACTCAACTCGCTGAAAGTACCGCCACAAGTGGTGCAGCGCGGCGTCGACCTGCACTTCGTCTATCGGCTCACTGCTGATAACAAGGTGGAAGTCGTGCCGGTCAAAGTGCTCTATCAGGACAGCGAACAGACGCTGATCAGCGGGCCGCGTGCTGGCGATGTACTGGTCCGCGACGGCCAGTCGCGGCTACGCCCGGGGGCAACCGTCGAAGTGATCAGCGCGCCTGCTGCGGATGTGGCGAGCGCGCAAGTGGAGCCCGCCCGATGAATGGCCGGGGCTCGGTGTCGGCGTGGTGCATCGATCACCCGGTGGCCACCTTGTTGTTGACCTTCGCCCTGGTACTGCTGGGGGTCATCGCCTTTCCGCGGCTGCCGATCGCGCCCTTGCCGGAAGCGGAATTTCCGACCATCCAGGTTACCGCGCAGCTCCCCGGCGCCAGCCCTGAAACCATGGCGTCCTCGGTTGCTACGCCACTGGAAGTGCAGTTCAGTGCGATACCGGGCATGACCCAGATGACCTCCAGCAGCGCACTGGGCTCCACCAACCTGACGCTGCAGTTCACGCTCAACAAAAGCATCGACACTGCGGCCCAGGAAGTCCAGGCCGCCATCAATACCGCAGCCGGACGCCTGCCGGCCGATCTGCCCAGTCTGCCGACCTGGCGCAAGGTCAACCCGGCCGACAGCCCGGTGCTGATTCTGAGTGTGAGTTCCAGCCTGATCCCCGGCACAGAGCTGAGCGATGTCACTGAGACCATTCTGGCGCGCCAGCTCAGCCAGATCGAAGGCGTGGGCCAGGTGTTCATCACCGGTCAGCAGCGTCCGGCGATTCGTGTCCAGGCCGCCCCCGAGAAACTCGCTGCGCTGGGGCTGACCCTGGCGGACATTCGCCAGGCGGTGCAGCAGACCAGCCTGAACCTGGCCAAGGGTGCCCTGTATGGCAAGGACAGTATTTCGACCCTGTCTTCCAACGACCAGTTGTTCAAACCGCAGGACTACGCGCAACTGATCGTTTCCTACAAAAACGGCGCGCCCGTCCAGCTCAAGGACGTGGCCCGGGTTGTCGCAGGCTCGGAAAACGCCTACGTCAAAGCGTGGTCCGGCGATCAGCAAGGCGTCAACATCGCTATCTTCCGGCAGCCGGGCGCCAACATTGTCGACACCGTGGACCGTATCCAGCGTGAACTGCCACGCCTGCAGGAAATGCTCCCGGCCAGCGTCGATGTCTCGGTACTCAACGACCGAACGCGAACCATCCGTGCCTCGCTGCATGAAGTGGAACTGACCCTGATGATCGCGGTGCTGCTGGTGGTGGCAGTCATGGCGCTGTTCCTGCGCCAGCTGTCAGCCACCCTGATCGTCAGTGCGGTACTCGGGGTCTCGCTGATTGCCAGCTTTGCGATGATGTACCTGTTCGGCTTCAGCCTGAACAACCTGACACTGGTGGCCATCGTGGTCGCGGTCGGTTTCGTGGTGGACGACGCCATCGTGGTGGTCGAGAACATCCACCGTCACCTTGAAGCGGGCCAGGGCATGCGCGAGGCCGCGATAAAGGGCTCCGGAGAAATCGGCTTTACCGTGGTATCGATCAGCTTCTCGCTGGTGGCGGCGTTCATTCCGTTGTTGTTCATGGGCGGCGTGGTCGGGCGACTGTTCAAGGAATTCGCGCTGACCGCAACGGCGACCATTCTTATTTCGGTGGTCGTCTCCCTGACCCTCGCGCCGACCCTGGCCGCCCTGTTCATGCGCGCGCCCACCCATCATCCGCATCAGAAACCGGGGTTCGGTGAGCGCCTGCTCGCCTCCTACGAGCGTGGCTTGCGCAAGGCACTGGCGCATCAGCGACTGATGCTTGGCGTGTTCGGCCTGACCCTGGCGCTGGCAGTGGTCGGTTACGTTCTCATACCCAAAGGCTTCTTTCCGGTCCAGGACACCGCTTTTGCACTCGGGACCACCGAGGCGGCTGCCGATATCTCCTACCCGGACATGGTGGAAAAACACCTGGAACTGGCAAAGATCGTCGGCGCGGACCCTGCCGTGCTGGCGTTCTCGCATTCGGTAGGTGTTTCAGGCAGCAACCAGACCATCGCCAACGGCCGCTTCTGGATTTCGCTCAAACCGCGCTCCGAACGCGATGTGTCGGTCAGTGAGTTCATCGACCGCCTGCGCCCCAAGCTGGCCAAGGTTCCGGGCATCGTCCTGTATCTGCGCGCCGGGCAGGACATCAACCTCAGCTCCGGCCCAAGCCGCAGTCAGTACCAGTACGTGCTCAAGAGCAACGACGGCGAATTGCTCAACACCTGGACGCAACGGCTGACTGAAAAACTGCGCAGCAACCCGGCGTTTCGTGACATGTCCAACGACTTGCAACTGGGTGGCAGCGTCACGCACATCGACATCGACCGCAGTGCTGCCGCGCGCTTCGGCCTGACCACGGCAGACGTCGACCAGGCACTGTACGACGCGTTCGGCCAGCGGCAGATCAGCGAGTATCAGACGGAAGTCAACCAGTACAAGGTGATCCTTGAACTGGACGCCCAGCAGCGCGGCAAGGCCGAAAGCCTGGCGTACTTCTACCTGCGTTCACCGCTGACCAGCGAAATGGTACCGCTGTCGGCGCTGGCCAAAGTCAGCGCGCCGCGCATGGGCCCGTTATCGATCAGCCATGACGGGATGTTCCCGGCGGCGAACCTGTCGTTCAACCTGGCACCGGGGGTCGCCTTGGGCGATGCCGTGCGCATGCTCGATCAGGCCAAGAACGAAATCGGCATGCCCGCCTCGATCATCGGCAGCTTCCAGGGCGCGGCACAGGCGTTCCAGAGTTCGCTGGCCAACCAGCCCTGGCTGATTCTTGCGGCGCTGGTGGCGGTGTACATCATTCTGGGCGTGCTCTATGAAAGCTTCGTGCACCCGCTGACCATTATCTCTACCCTGCCCTCGGCAGGTATCGGCGCACTGTTGCTGCTGTGGATGATGGGCCAGGACTTCTCGATCATGGCCCTGATCGGCGTGGTGCTGCTGATCGGTATCGTCAAAAAGAACGGTATTCTGCTGGTGGACTTTGCCTTGCAGGCCCAGCGCGAGCAGGGCCTCACGCCGCACGAGGCCATTTATGAAGCCTGCATCACCCGCTTCCGGCCGATTATCATGACCACCCTCGCCGCCCTGCTCGGCGCGCTGCCGCTGATGCTCGGTTTCGGGGTCGGTGCCGAGTTGCGTCAGCCGCTGGGGATTGCCGTGGTCGGCGGCCTGCTGGTGAGCCAGATGCTCACCCTGTTCACGACGCCGGTCATTTATCTGCAACTGGAGCGGCTGTTTCATCGACGCCACCCGGCGCCCGGCGCACCGGCGCTGGCCCTGCACAAGTGAGAGTCGCCCGATGCGCGTGCTGATTATCGAAGACGAAGAGAAAACCGCCGACTACCTGCGTCGGGGTCTGACCGAACAAGGCTATGCCGTGGACGTGGCGCGCGACGGGATCGAAGGCCTGCACCTGGCACTGGAGAATGACCATGCGATCGTCATTCTCGACGTGATGCTCCCGGGCCTGGATGGTTTCGGTGTGTTGCGTGCGTTGCGCGCGCGCAAACAGACACCCGTCATCATGCTGACCGCGCGAGAGCAGGTCGACGACCGCATTCGCGGCCTGCGCGAAGGCGCGGATGATTACCTGGGCAAGCCGTTTTCCTTTCTGGAACTGGTCGCCCGCCTGCAGGCGTTGACCCGGCGCAGCGGTGGCCACGAGCCGGTGCAGATCACCATTGCCGACCTGTGGATTGACCTGATCAGCCGCAAGGCGACCCGCGCCGGCCTGCGTCTGGACCTGACCGCCAAGGAGTTTTCGCTACTCAGCGTGCTGGCCCGGCGTCAGGGCGACATTCTCTCCAAGACATCAATTGCCGAAATGGTCTGGGACATCAACTTCGACAGCGATACCAATGTGGTCGAAGTCGCGATCAAGCGCTTGCGGGCCAAGCTTGATGGGCCTCACGAACACAAGCTGCTGCACACCATTCGCGGCATGGGCTATGTGCTGGAGAACCGCAGTGCGGGTTGATTCGATTGCCCTGCGCCTGAGCGGACTGTTCGCGCTGGTGGCACTGGTGGTCTTCCTGCTGATCGGCTGGGCCTTGTACCTGCAGGTCGACAAGAGCCTCGACCTGCTGCCCCGCGCCGAGGTGGATGCGCGTTACAGCGTGCTGGAATCGGCGGTCAATCGTTTCGGCAACCCGGAGCACTGGGGCAAGATCAAGGCCAAGCTCACCTTGCTCAGCGAAGAGGACAAGCGTCTGCGCTTCTGGGTGGTGAGTGACAATCCGCTCTACGAGTTCGGCAATCCCGGTGCGGACATTCGTCGTTTTGCGCAGGGGCCGCTGGGCATGCACGACCTGAAACTGGCGGATCACCCGTTTTCGTTCAAAGTGCTGGTCAGCGAGTTTCCGGCCAAGGAACAGCGTCCGGCACTGCGCTTTCTGACCGCCATCGACACCGAGACGTTCTGGCACACGCAGCACTCGCTGCTGGTCGCCTTGATCAGCCTGGCCTCGCTGGGCATTCTGCTTGCTTCGGCGCTGGGCTACTGGGCCGCGCGGATTGGCCTGCGCCCGCTGACCAGCCTGTCGCAGGAAGTCCAGAAACTCGCCCCGCCAAGGTTGTCCGGACGCTTGCAGCTGTCGCCGCTGCCACCGGAACTCGAACAATTCGTCGCCTCGTTCAACTCTACGCTGGAACGTGTCGAGCAAGCCTATTCGAGGCTGGAGTCGTTCAATGCGGATGTGGCGCACGAGCTTCGCTCGCCACTGACCAACCTGATCGGTCAGACCCAGGTAGCGCTGACCCGCGGCCGCTCTGCCGAGCATTATTTCGAGGTGTTGCAGTCGAACCTCGAAGAGCTGGAGCGCTTGCGTTCGATCATCAACGACATGCTGTTTCTGGCCAGCGCCGATCAGGGCACCAAGGTCAAGGCACAGACCTGTACCTCGCTGGCCGAAGAGGTCGCGACTACTCTGGATTACCTGGACTTCATTCTGGAAGACGCGCACGTGCAAGTCCGTGTCAACGGCGATGCCAGCGCGCCGATTGAAAAACCCCACCTGCGCCGCGCGCTGATCAATCTGTTGCATAACGCCGTTCAGCATACCGACGCTGGCGAGGTCATTGAAGTCAACATCGAGTCCGGCGATGCCCATGTCACTGTCAGCGTGACCAATCCGGGCCTGCAAATCGCTCAAGAACATTTACCCAGACTGTTCGAGCGCTTTTATCGGGTCGATGCCTCACGCAGCAACAGCGGCGCCAATCACGGCCTGGGGCTGGCCATCGTCAAGGCGATTGCCTTGATGCACGGCGGCACCGTGTTCGTGAACAGCGACAAGGGCGCCAATACCTTCGGCATCCAGTTGCCTCGCTGACACCTGAAAATACTGACTACACTGAGCGTTTTCACGGTCCTCAGTGTGCGCCTGTTCGCAGCGTTTTAAATACACTTGCTTTATTCACATTCCCTTCATATGGGGCTATAAGGAGCGTGTTATACACGCGTCATAAGTTCCCCACATAAATGATAATTTTATTAACCGGTTATCAAGAATCATTCGTCTGCAGGTAGAACAACCGATGGTGGTGTTTGCGTTTTCTCGGCAAGCCCGGCTCAGATGGACCCGTCCGGAGCTGATATTGATCTTTGGCAGCTCGGTTTCAATGCTCGCCATTCTGGCGATCGTGGCGTCTTTGCTGGCCCGGGAGCGCGACGACGCAGCACAGACAGCAGCACGTGCAGCGTCCAATATCGTGCGTTTGATCGATGCGGACGTCATGCGTAACGCAGAACTTTACGACTCTTCCCTGCAAGGCATGATCAGCGCGTGGCAGCGTCCGGACCTTCAGCAGTTGTCACCTGAACTGCGCCAACTTGTTCTGTTTGATCGCTCTACTGCCGCCTCTTACAAGGGCGACCTGGTATTGCTCGATAACCGCGGCGACATATTGGCTGATTCTTTATCTGTCATCCCTCGACATGACAACTTCTCTGATCGCGCCTATTTCAAGGACCATGCGTTAGACCGCTCTTTGACGTTACATGTCAGCGCGCCGTACAAGACTCGCTGGGGCTACAAGGACTGGTGCATCAGTTTCAGCCGTCGCATATCAGGGCCCCACGGCGAGTTCATGGGAATCGTAAGCGCGGCGATGCGTCTGGTGTATTTCAAGCATCTATTCATG
Source organism: Pseudomonas congelans (assembly GCF_900103225.1). Classification (GTDB taxonomy): domain Bacteria; phylum Pseudomonadota; class Gammaproteobacteria; order Pseudomonadales; family Pseudomonadaceae; genus Aquipseudomonas; species Aquipseudomonas congelans. Next base: position 606,158 of record NZ_FNJH01000002.1, read on the forward strand.
AGCCAGAATCTGGGCAGTGACAGCAGCATCAACCTGATCAATACCTCGGGCATTCTGATCGTTCGCTACCCGGAAATGGAAGGCCAGGAACTGATCGGCAAGGATTACAGCCGCAGCCCCAACTTTCAGCGCATCCTTCAGGAAGGCGATGGCAGCTTTGCCGCGATGTCCACGCAGTTGAACGCTCGTCGGCTGTACACCTTCTCCCGAGTCGGCAACCTGCCGCTGATCGTCGTCATCGGGCAGTCCGAGGATGAGGTGTATGCCGTCTGGCGGCGCAATGCCTGGCTGGTCGGCTCGGCCACCAGCGTGTTGTGTCTGGGCATTCTGTGGCTGACCTGGCTGCTGTGTCGCGAGCTGCGAAGACGCCATCGTGCAGAAGATGCGCTGGCCAGCCTGGCCGCTACAGATGGCCTGACCGGGCTCGACAACCGCCGCCAGCTCGACGAAGCCATGGAAACCGAATGGGCGCGAGCGCAACGCTCTGGCAAGCAGCTGTCATTGCTGATGATCGACGTAGACCATTTCAAGGCATTCAATGAGCGTCATGGCCATCAGGGTGGAGACGAGGCGCTGCGTCTGATCGCGCAGACCATCTCCTACTGCATTCGCCGTCCGGGCGACCGGATTGCACGCTATGGCGGCGAAGAGTTCGTGGTTGTGCTGCCGGAAACAGACTTGCCGGGTGCCATGCTGATCGCGGAAAAAATCCGCAAGGCCGCCGAGTCACTTCCACTGTTCATGAATGCCGAGCATGCCATCACTGTCAGCATCGGGGTCGCTTCGGAGGTCGTTCGCCAAGGCGACAAACTGGAGGCATTTTTCGGGGTGGCCGACAAGGCGCTGTATCAGGCCAAGGACAATGGGCGTAACCGGGTCGAGTACCGCAGTTCGGTTGCCCGAAAGGTAACGGACCAGGCTTGACGAGCTGCCTTCGGGCATAAAAAAACGCCAGACTGGCTGGCGTTTTTTCGGTTACCGCTGAGGCATCGAATTACGATGCGGCGCGGGCTGCATCACGCAGTGCTTTTACTTTGTCGTGGTTGGCCAGAACGCCAGCTTGCTGCTTTTCAATCAAAGCAATCACGTTAGGGGAAACGTTCTTGGCACGAGCTTTTTCCAGCGCTTCGCGATAAGCCTTCTTGGCGACGTCTTCACCTTTCTCGACTTCTTCCAGTACAGCCTTGTCGTCGTCGGAAGTAACCATCGACTTCAGGTTGACCCATGCGCGGTGCAGTGCGCCAGATACGCTTGAGGAATCTTCAGGCTTGCCACCCAGTGCGGTGACTTCAGCTTGCAGTTCGCGAACGGCAGCGGCAACTTCAGTAGAACGGTTTGCAAGGAACGATTTTACCTGAGCGCTTTTTGCATGTTCTGCGCTGGTGCGGAAACCTTCTTCGCCGTCTTTGCTGGTTTCGATCAGGTCATTCAGGATAGAGATCGTTTCTTTGTTGATATCAGTCATTTGATAATTTCCTAATGGCAGGTTGATACGAAAGTGTTCGATGTATAGGTAATTGCAGACACCGTGCCAGTTTTTAATATGAAAATATCAATTTAAAATCAATAACTTACGAAATTTTCACAATTGACCGTTCGTGACTTCTGCATGATCTGCCGTTTGGCCTGCATGCAGAATGCACGTATCGTACTGACCGAAAGAGAAACATAGGCCTATCGCTGATGAATCCGGAAAAACTCAAGTTGCTGGTGACGCAGGAAATGCCATTTGGCAAATACAAGGGTCGGCTGATCGCTGATTTACCGGGGCATTACCTGAACTGGTTTGCCCGGGAAGGCTTTCCCAAAGGAGAGTTGGGAGGTTTGTTGGCGCTGATGCAGGAAATCGATCACAACGGCCTTGGCGCGCTACTGGACCCATTGCGCACGCGTCCACGTCAGACATTCAAGGACAAGGGATAAACAGAGAGACGGTCAGGGGAGAAAAAAACGGTGCTCCGGACCAGGGAGCACCGAAAAGCCATACAACCAACAACAACTTCCTTGTCGGAATCAGCCGCAAGGGCTGACTCCGAAATCCTGAAAATCAGTCAAACAGCGCCATTGCCTGCGCAGTCGCTTCCTGGATACGACCCCAGTCGCCATTCTTGACCCAGGCGTTATCGATCATCCAGGTGCCGCCTACGCACATGACGTTGGGCAGGGCCATGTAGCTCTTGAGGTTCTGCTCGTTGACACCGCCAGTGGGGCAGAAACGCACCTCGTTGAACGGCCCGCCCAGAGCCTTGATCGCAGCCACACCACCGCTGATCTCGGCCGGAAACAGCTTGAAGCGGCGATAACCCATGGCGTAGCCGATCATGATTTCCGAGGCACTGCTAACGCCTGGCAACAGCGGCAGCGGACTGTCGACTGCAGCTTGCAGCAGGTCTTGCGTACTGCCAGGGGTAACGATGAACTGCGAACCGGCCGCTTCAGCGTCAGCCAGCATCTTGCGGTCCAGGATGGTCCCTGCGCCCACGCACAACTCGGGGCGCTGTTCACGCAGGATACGAATCGCGCTCAGGCCGAACGCCGAGCGCAGAGTCACTTCCAGCGCAGTCATGCCGCCAGCGGCCAGTGCATCGGCCAGCGGCAGTACGTCCTGGTCACGGGCGATGGTAATCACCGGCAGAATCTTCGCCTTGGCGCAGAGTTCGTCGATCTGGGCAATCTTGTTCGCCATGCTGGTCAGCGGCTGATTATTTTCGTTCTGTGTCATGGCGACGGTTCCTTGTTTGTGGGGCTTATAGGGGCTTATGGGCACCAGTAAATCTCGAGAGACGGGTTGAGAAAGGCACGCACCGGCATCTCGGCGAGGTCATCGCCTGCCAGCGCGGTGCGCAGGGTGTCGAGTTTGGCCTGACCGGACACCGACAGAATCGATGAGCGCGCCGACGCCAGCAGGCGGCGGGTCAGGGTCAGGCGCTGGTGCGGCACGCTCGGTGCGAGCATGGGCAGGCAGCGGCGCTCGCCTTGCAGGTCAAGGGCTTCGTTCAGATTCGGGCTGTTGGGGAACAGCGATGCGGTATGCCCGTCGTCGCCCATGCCCAGAATCAGTACATCGATGGGTGGCAGCTCGGCCAGCGTTTGATCGGCAGCCTGCGCTGCTTCCTCGACACTGCTCGCCACGTTGTACAGGCCGAGAAACTTCGCCTTCGCCGCAGGCCCCTGCAGCAAGTGACGCTGCAGCAGGCCCGCATTGCTGTCGGCATGTTCGGTCGGCACGAAACGCTCGTCTGCGAGACTGATGACGACCTTCGACCACTCCAGCGGCTGTGCCGCCAGACGCTGGAAGAAGGCGACCGGACTGCGCCCCCCGGACACTACCAGAGTCGCCAGACCGTTCTCACTGATCGCCTGTTTCAGGCGCTCGGCGACAGTTTCAGCCAGTGCATCGGCCAGTTGCTGCGCAGTGTCGAAATCATGTGCTGCCAGCCCTGCTGGCAGCTTGAGGTCACATATCGCCATACCAGGATCTCCCGTCGCGAGTAATCAGGGCAATGGAGCTCATCGGCCCCCAGGTTCCGGCCGGGTAAGGCTTGGGCGCATCGCCCGCCTTCTTCCAGCCAGCGATCAACTGATCGCACCATTGCCAGGCGTACTCGATCTCATCTTTGCGGACAAACAGGTTCTGATTGCCACGCATGACTTCCAGCAACAACCGCTCATAAGCGTCGGGGACACGAGCGCTGCGGTAGGTGTCGGAAAAATTCAGTTGCAAGGGACCGCTGCGCAGCTGCATGCCCTTGTCCAGGCCCTGATCCTTGGTCATCACCTGCAGGGAAATGCCTTCGTCAGGCTGCAGGCGGATGATCAGACGGTTGCTGATCTGCAAACGCTGTTCAGGCGCGAAGATGTAGTGCGGCGGCTCTTTGAAATGGATCACGATCTGCGACAGCTTCTGCGGCATGCGTTTGCCGGTGCGCAGATAGAACGGCGTGCCCGACCAGCGCCAGTTGCGGATATCGGCACGCAACGCGACGAAGGTTTCGGTGTCGCTCTGGGTATTGGAGTTTTCCTCCTCCAGATAGCCAGGCACCGCCTTGCCTTCGCTGTAGCCGGAGGTGTACTGGCCGCGCACCACCTGGGTCGCCAGACGCTCCGGGGTGAACGGGGCCAGTGCCTTGAGCACCTTGACCTTCTCGTCACGGATACTGTCGGCCGACAGGTCGCTTGGCGGGTCCATGGCAATCAGGCAGAGCAGCTGCAGCAGGTGGTTCTGAATCATGTCACGCAGCTGGCCGGCCTGATCGAAGTAGCCCCAACGGCCCTCGATACCGACCTTCTCGGCCACGGTGATCTCTACGTGCGAAATATGGTTCTGGTTCCACTGGGTTTCGAACAGGCTGTTGGCAAAGCGCAGAGCGATGAGGTTCTGTACCGTGTCCTTGCCCAGATAGTGGTCGATGCGATAAACGCGGTTTTCCGGGAAAAACTGGGCGACGGCGTCATTGACCCGGCGTGAAGAGGCCAGGTCGTGGCCGATGGGTTTTTCCAATACGGCACGCGTACGTTCGGCGAGGTTGACCGACGCGAGGTTTTCGCAGATGGCACCGTAGACCGAGGCCGGTGTGGCGAAATAGGCGATCAGGGTTTCGGCATTGCCGACGCGCTCGGCAAGCGCGACGTAATCCTCGGCCTTGAGGAAATCGACATGCAGATAGCTGAGCCGCGCCAGAAAGCGGCCCAGATTGTCCGGCTCCAGTTCCATCTCGGGAATGAAGCGGCGCATGGATTTCTCGATGTACGCCAGATGCGACTCTTCGTCGCCCGGCTCACGCGCCAGGGCCAGAATTTTTGTGTCTTCATGCAGCAGTCCAGCGCGATCAAGCTGATAAAGAGCCGGGAACAGCTTGCGTACCGCCAGGTCCCCCAGGGCACCAAACAGGGCAAATGTGCACGGTTCAACCGTAATCAAGGGCATAATGTTGGTTCTTTTATCAAGTTAGGCTACAAATACCTTTTTTAAAGGCGTTACTCAAGGCCATATGTAGTAATAACCACAACATTCTGCCTGAAAGCATATTCCAGTGGTGATCAACACAGGCCCTCAGTACGATAGGCCACCTTTGCTACAGGCTAAAGGGCTAATAAAAGCCCGAGACAAAACCGTTGGTAAATCAGCCCCGACAAGGACTTTGAATGGACCGCGTAAGAAACCTCCTGGAGCAAATCCAGGGCCGACTCGACGAGCTGAACAAGGCCGAACGCAAAGTGGCCGAGGTCATCCTGCTCAACCCGCAGATGGCAACGCGACTGAGCATTGCAGCGCTTGCCCAGGCGGCCAAGGTCAGCGAACCGACGGTCAATCGCTTCTGCCGTTCGTTCAGTGTCAGCGGCTATCCGGAATTGAAGCTGCAACTGGCGCAGAGCCTGGCCAGTGGCGCGGCTTATGTCAGCCGGGCGGTGGAAGCCGATGACAATCCGGAAGCCTATACCCAGAAGATTTTCGGCAGTGCCATCGCGTCACTGGACAGCGCCTGCCAGCAATTGGACCCGGCCTTGATCAGCAAGTCTGTGGACATGCTGATCCAGGCGCGGCAGATCCACTTTTTCGGGCTGGGTGCCTCCGCGCCGGTGGCCCTGGATGCGCAGCACAAATTCTTCCGCTTCAATCTGGCGGTGACGGCGCATGCCGATGTGCTGATGCAGCGGATGATTGCGTCGGTGGCGCATACCGGCGAGTTGTTCGTGATCATTTCGTATACGGGCCGCACCCGTGAGTTGGTGGAAGTGGCGCGTATCGCGCGGGCCAACGGCGCGTCGGTGCTGGGGCTGACGGCAGCCGGTTCGCCGCTGGCCCAGGCCAGTACGGTGAGTCTGAACATTCCTCTGCCGGAAGATACGGATATCTATATGCCGATGACGTCGCGGATCATTCAGTTGACCGTGCTCGATGTGCTGGCCACTGGCATGACGCTGCGCCGCGGCGTCGACTTCCAGCCGCATTTGCGCAAGATCAAGGAAAGTCTGAATGACAGCCGTTATCCGATCGAGGATCAGGGCTGACTGGATGTGATCGGAAGAACGCGTTGACTATCGCTCCAACGCTCCGCGTGGGAATGCAGTTCGTGACGCTCTGCGTCACACGGTGGTTTTTCTTTGTAAGGTGGATTGAGGTTCTGCTCAGGTTACCTTTGCGCCCTTACGGCGCCTTACTTTGAGGGACCAAAGTAAGCAAAGTCACCGCTCCGTTTCCGGCCCGACTTCGTCGGGTTCCTTCGCCCTGACACTGATCCGGGGGTCGCCGCAAAGGACCATCCATGGTCCGGTGCGGCTAGCCTGGCGTCCTGCCAGGCTACCCGCCGGATCAGCGCCAGGACTCAGCCGTCACTTACGTCGCACTCTGTGTAGTCTGTGCCATCGGGGTTTGACTATCGTGCCGACGCTCCGCGTCGGCATGCAGTTCGTGACGCTCTGCGTCATCTGCAACTCACCCTGCCAGGCTGGCTTGCAGTTTGAGCTGCACCTGTTCTCCGGGCCGCAGGCTGAAGGTGTCGCCGGAGCCTGAGGCGGCTTCGACGCGGACAAAGCCTGCGGTTTCGCTGCCGCATACGCCGAGGAGCGGTCTGCTGCCGGGGTGCCAGACGACGGTGTTGGCGCTGTCGCCGGTGTCGATGTTGAGTCTGCGCTGCCAGATCGGGTCCTGAAGCTGTACGGCGCCGGCGTGCTCGAATACGCGCTGACAGGCGCCTGCCACGCGCAATTCGCCCTGTTGCTGACAGGCCTGGCGGCTGAGTTCGTCATAACCCTGTGCGCCGTCGAGCCCCTCCAGTGCGACTTCAGCCACATCGCCGATCCGCCAGTAAGCGTGCAGCGCATGGCTGAAGTGACACGGTTCGCTGTCTTCGTGACGTGTGCTCAGACGCAGTTCCATGCCCTGCCCCAGTTCGGCATGCAGATCGACCTGCCAGTCCCACAGTTGCAAGCGCCAGTGCAGGCTCACGCCCTCCTCACACTCACTGCTGTCAATCAGCTTCCAGTCCAGCAAGCGCCCCCAACCGTGCGCAGGCCAGCCGCTCTCGCCGGGATGTCGGCCATACCACGGCCAGCAGACCGGAACGCCTCCACGAATGGCGCCCACCTGTGGCCACTGCGCGGCGCACCAGAGCCAGGGTTTCTGGCCCTGTGGCTGGAAGTGCAGCAATTGCGCACCCTGTCGACTGAATACGGCCTGACACTGCGGGTGGTCGATGACCAGCACATCGCGCAGCTGATGGCGCTCCCACTCGAAGGTCGGTCTGGCACGTCGGGATCGGAAGAAGCGTTGCAAGGGATGTTCAGGCAGTTGCGCGTCGTGAGTGGTCATCGCCAATCGCGTCCCTGAAAAATAAAAGCATCAAGCCATAAAAAAACGGGCAGCCAAGCTGCCCGCAAAGCACACACGACCCTTGATCGCGTTACGCGTCAGTCAATACTCAGAACTTCGACTGGATCTTGATGCCCGCAACCAGCGCGTCATCAACCTGATCTACGCCACCAGGATGTTTGATGTACTGCAGGTTGGGACGCACGGTCAGCCAGTCGGTGACGTGGAAGCCGTAGTAGATTTCAGAGTTGTACTCAGTGCTCTGAACAGGCAGGAAGCCAGGGTTATCGTAGTCGTTGATGCCACTGATCTGGTTGGCCAGACGCACGCGATCCTGCACATCGTCGTTGACGTGGATACGGGCGATACCGATACCGATGTCATCTTTCGGACGCGAGTTGAACGGACCCTTGTAGGTCAGACCGATCTGCTGGTAGTTATCGACGAAGTTGGTTTCCTTGTCATGCACGGTGGCGTTGGCAAAGATGCTCAGGCCGCGCGAGGCGTCGCCGTCATGAGTGGTCAGTTGTTGCTGAGCCACGACCCACCAGCCATGCTTGCTGCTGTGCGACTTGAACGCTGCGCCAGTCAAAGCCTGCGGCTGACCGTTCACGTCTTCATAGACATCGTTGGCGTTTGGCGTGCTCTTGTAGTAACCGATACGGTACTCGCCGGGCAACGAATTGAAGGATGGAGTCCAGACCAGTTCGACCGGCAGAATCATGCCTTCGGTGCCACTGCCGCTAAGCTTGAAGCCGTTGCCTGTTTCCAGGTTGGACGGGTTCTGCTCGTACACACCCACCTGGGCATACACTTCAGGCGTGATGTTGTACTTGATGCGCAACGCCCACTGGCTGATTGGCCAGTTGTACCAGGTGCTTACGTAGTTACCGACCTGCGAGCCGCAGAAGGACAGGTTCTGGAAGTCGCACGGGAAGCTGTTGAAGTCTTCGCCTGGACCGAAACGGCCGGCCTTGACGTCCAGCGCGCCGTCGAAGTACTTCTGCTTGATCCACATCTGTGTCAGGCGCCAGGTCTGACCACGGCCCCAGACTTCCTGGGAGGAGCTGAGTGTACCGGCGCGAGGATCGCCGATACGGTCATTGGAGATGTTGCGACCGCTACGTTCGGTGATTGCCAGCTTGAACTCTGCGTCGTGCCAGCCGAGAACTTTCTGCAAATCGACTTTCATGCCCAGCGCGAACTGGTCACTGTAACGACCGGTGGTGTCGTCGTTGTAGCCGCCTTTGAGGTTGCTGGCCATCTCGGAAACGTATTCCAGCGAGAAGTCATAACCCTTGTCCAGCAACTCGGTGCGCTTGCCACCCCAGTCACCCGTCATCCAGGGCGAATCTGCGGCAAACGGCTCGGCGGCGTGAACACTGCTTGCCAGACCCATCGCACCCAACGCCGACAGCTTGCATACCAACTGGAGCCGGGAAAGCGATTTACCTTTGTTGATCTTCTTCATCCCATCAATCCTCGTTTTATTGTTATTAGCTTTGGTAGACGTGTTGCTTCATTCACTGCCTTGTATTCGCTGGTCGGCCGTGCGTTTTGGCAGCCAACGGCCAGCCAGCGATGCTCGTTGCTGAATCAATTTATCACTTGCGGCTCGACCGGTGACACATTGTTTTCCCGTTCGGCCGCCTGCCGCGCTCCCAGCACGCCAAGACGCTCGCCGCTCTGAGCATCGAAAATCAGCACCCTGGCAGGATCGAACTGCAGGGTAAGGCTTTCGCCCACCTGCGGTGCGACATCCGGGGCAAGGCGACAGCAGACCTTGCTCTGGTTGAGCGTGACGAACACCAGCGTATCCGGGCCGGTCGGCTCGGTCACCTGGACCTCGGCACGAATGGTCGGCAGCCCGGTCGATTCAGCGCCGGCCAGCATAATCTGTTCAGGGCGAACACCGAGAATGATTTCTCGATCTTCAAGGCCTGCATCGGACACGCCCACCGGCAGTTCGCAACGGGCCTGACCACTGTCGAGCGCAGCGATCAACTGACCATCCTTGCGTTGCAGGCGCAGCGGGATGAAGTTCATCGGCGGTGAACCGATGAAACTGGCGACGAACAGGTTGGCCGGATCGGTGTAGATCTGCTTGGGCGTACCGAACTGCTGGACGATACCGTCCTTCATCACCGCCACCTTGTCACCCAGCGTCATGGCCTCGATCTGATCGTGGGTCACATAGACGGTGGTGGTTTTGAGGCGCTGATGCATCAGCTTCATTTCGGTACGCATTTCGACGCGCAGCTTGGCGTCGAGGTTGGACAGCGGCTCATCGAACAGGTAGATCTTCGGTCGACGTGCCAGGGCACGACCCATCGCGACACGCTGTTGCTGGCCACCGGACATCTGACCCGGCTTGCGATTGAGCAGGTGCTCGATCTGTAACAGCTTGGCAACGCGAGCCACTTCAGCGTCGATGTCGGCTTGCGGCATCTTGCGGATCTTTAACCCGAACGCGATGTTTTCACGCACGCTCATGGTCGGATACAGGGCATAGGACTGAAAGACCATCGCGATGTCGCGGTCCTTGGGGCTGGTGCCACTGACGTCCTGGCCGTCGATCAGAATCTCCCCGCCACTGATGCTTTCCAGACCGGCAATGCAGTTCATCAGTGTGGATTTACCGCAGCCCGATGGACCGACCAGGATCAGAAACTCGCCATCCTTGATCGACAGGTCGATGTTCTTGAGTGTGTCCGGCAGGTTGCTGCCGTAGGTCTTGTTGACGTTGCGTAATTCGAGAGTCGCCATGATTACCCCTTGACCGCGCCGGCCGTGAGCCCACGCAGGAAATACTTGCCAGCCAGTACGTAGACCAGCAGTGTCGGCAGGCCGGCAATCATCGCCGCCGCCATGTCAACGTTGTATTCCTTGGCACCTGTGCTGGTGTTGACCAGATTGTTCAGAGCCACAGTGATCGGCTGAGAATCGCCACTGGAGAACACAACGCCGAACAGGAAATCGTTCCAGATCTGGGTGAACTGCCAGATCAGGCAGACCATCACGATGGGCGTGGACATCGGCAGAATGATGCGCCCGAAGATGGTGAAGAAACCGGCACCGTCCAGTCGTGCAGCCTTGACCAGCGCGTCGGGAATGCTGACGTAGTAGTTACGGAAGAATAGCGTGGTAAATGCCAGCCCGTAGACCACATGAACAAACACCAGCCCGGTGGTCGTGTTGGCGAGGCCCATCTTGCCCAGTGTGAAGGATGCCGGCAGCAAAACGGTCTGGAACGGCAGAAAGCATCCGAACAGCAACAGACCGAAGAACAGCTGCGAGCCCTTGAAGCGCCACATCGACAGCACATAGCCATTGAGCGCGCCGATTGCGGTGGAGATGATCACGGCCGGAACGGTGATTTTTATCGAATTCCAGAAATAACCATCGACCAGGTCCCAGGCCTTTATCCAGCCGATTGCGGTCACTACGCTCGGCCAGCTCAACAGGTTGCCGGTGCCGATGTCTTCGGGGGTCTTGAAGCTGGTGAACAGCATCACCACCAGCGGCACCAGATAAATCAGACAGGCCAGCATCAGCACGGCGTAAATCAGAACACGACTGAAGCTGATGCCCGGTTTGCCAACGTGACTAGTCATGGCGTTTGGTCCTCAGCTCGGAATACAGATACGGCACCAGAATCGCCAGGATCGCGCCGAGCATCAGAATCGCACTGGCAGAACCCATGCCCATCTGGCCGCGGCTAAAGGTGAACGAGTACATGAACATCGCCGGCAGGTCGGATGAATAACCGGGGCCACCGGCGGTCATCGCGGCTACCAGGTCGAAACTCTTGATCGCAATGTGCGCAAGAATCATCACGGCACTGAAGAACACCGGACGCAGGCTTGGCAGCACGACGCGCCAGTAGATCATCGGCAAACTCGCGCCATCCATCTGGGCCGCGCGAATGATAGACTGATCGACACCACGCAGACCTGCCAGAAACAACGCCATGACGAAGCCGGAGGACTGCCATACCGCGGCGATGACCAGGCAGTACACAACGCGGTCCTGGTCAATCAGCCAGTCGAAACGAAAACCTTCCCAGCCCCAGTCACGCAGCATCTTGTCCAGACCCAGACCCGGGTTGAGCAGCCATTTCCAGGCAGTACCGGTGACGATCATCGACAGCGCCATCGGGTACAGGTAGATAGTACGAATCATGCCCTCGCGACGAATCCGCTGGTCCAGCAGGACGGCCAGCAGGACACCGATCACCAGGCTGATTGCGATGAACATCCCGCCAAAGACAGCAAGGTTCTTGCTTGCCACCCACCAGCGATCGTTGTCCATGAGACGCGCGTACTGCGCCAGACCGACCCATTTGTAGGAAGGCAGGAACGTCGAGTTGGTGAACGACAGTGCGAATGTCCAGAGGATGTAGCCATAGAAACCCACCAGCACGATGAACATGCTGGGGGCCAGCACCAGTTTTGGTAGCCAGCGTTGCAGCGCATCCATTGGCGAGGCTTTGCTGTTCGCAGCGACAGAGCTCATCGGGAGTATCCCATGCGGTATATCGAATCCAGGCCGCAGCCGCAGGTGAAATCAACCAGGGATTTCAACACTGCGGACGACGGTTAAAGGCGGTTCAGAACGAATTACTTGGCAGACTTGATCGCAGCGCCCAGCTTTTTGGCTGTTTCGGCCGGATCAGCTTTCGGATCATTGATGTAGTTGGTCACCACATCGAAGAACGCGCCCTGCACTGCCAGCGTAGTTGCCATGTTGTGTGCCATGCTTGGCTGCAGACCACCGGTTTTCGAATCAGCCAGGAAGTCCTTCGCAGCGGTTTGCGCACACGAGTCGAAACCGTATTTGCTCATGTCGGACAGCATATCTTCACGAACCGGGATCGAACCCTTGTTGATGCTGAAGACCTTCTGGAAGTCCTCGCCCATGGCGACCTTGGCCAGATCCTGCTGTGCGGCAGTCGTGCCCTTGTCTTTCTGCTTGAAGACGGCCAGCGAGTCGATGTTGTAGGTAAACGCCTTTTCGGTGCCCGGGAAGGCTACGCACTGGTAATCCTTGCCGGCGACCTTTTTGGCTGCGGTCCATTCACTCTTGGCCCAGTCACCCATGATCTGCATGCCGGCCTTGCCATTGATGACTTTGCCAGCTTCCAGATTCCAGTCCTGGCCCTTGCCATCGGCATCCATGTAGGTCGCGACTTTCTTGAGTTCGGTGAGCGACTTGACCATGTCTGCGCCGGTCAACGCGCCGTTGTCCAGATCGACCAGGGCTTTCTTGTAGCCGTCAGCGCCCATGACCGAGAGCACGACAGCTTCAAAGACGGTGCTGTCCTGCCAAGGCTGGCCACCGTGGGCAAGCGGGATGAAGCCGGCTTTTTTCAGCTTGTCGCCTGCCGCATAAAACTCTTCGAGCGTAGTCGGCGCCTTATCGATACCGGCTTTCTTGAAGACTTCAGGGTTGATCCACAGCCAGTTGACGCGGTGAATGTTCACCGGCACTGCTACATAATCACCGTCGTACTTCACGGTGTCGGAGACTTTCTTGTCCAGCAGGGAGTCCCACTTCTCGGACTTGGCGACCTCTTTCAGCGCATCGGTATCGAGCAGACCGGTAGAGGCCCACTCCTGGATATCCGGGCCTTTGATCTGGGCTACACCGGGAGGATTGCCAGCAACCGCACGGCTCTTGAGCACGGTCATGGCCGTGGAGCCGCCGCCGCCTGCAACGGCGCCGTCCTTCCAGGTAAAGCCGTCCTTTTCAACCTGAGCTTTCAGAACATCGACCGCAGCCTTCTCGCCACCCGACGTCCACCAGTGCACAACTTCTACGGTGCCTTTGGAGTCAGCGGCATTAGCGCTCAGAGGGAACAACGAAGCGAGAGAGATGACAACAGCGAGACGTGACATGGAATTCATCGAATTGACCTTTCTTGTTGTTATGCATGAGCAAGTCTGGTGCTTGCGCTTCGTGGGAGTCTAACCAAGCCTGAGGCGACGACAGTAACGAAGGGACGCGCGTTTGTCACAGAACGGTGACAATTCAAATACCGCTGTAATCACTAGCCAAAAGCCACTGCCCGGCAATTCATTCCGCCGTTCTCGGCAGGTACAATGTTACCCGCAACCCTCCATCACGCAGGTTCTGCAGACTGACTTCCCCGCCATGACTGTGGGCAATGTTGCGCGCGATGCCCAGACCGAGACCATAGCCCTGCTGCTGACTGCCTGCCAGACGGAAATGCGGTTCGAAAACGTGTTCGAGACGCTGCTCGGGAACGCCAGGGCCTTCGTCATCGACATGCAGCACGAACGCCTGGGCATCGTCCTCGACCTTAAGGTGCGCGCGGTGACCGTATTTGAGCGCATTGTCGATCAGGTTGCCGATGCAGCGCTTGAGCGCCAGCGGTTTGCCTGAATAGGCCGCCTGTGCCTGACCCTGCTGCGTGACCCGCCCGTTGCCATCAGCAAGCAGCCAGGGTTCGACCAGACACTCAAGCAGCGCATTGAGGTCCACCGGCTCGATATTTTCATGAATGTCGGTGTCCTTGACGCACTGCAGCGCGCCTTTGACCAGCAACTCCAGCTCGTCCAGATCGCGACTGAATTTGCGTTGCAGTTGCTCATCCTCAAGCAGCTCGACCCGCAAGCGCAAACGGGTGATGGGCGTACGCAGATCATGGGAGATGGCACTGAACAACTGCCCCCGCTCGGTCAGGTAGCGACTGATCCGCGTGCGCATGGCATTGAACGCCCGGCTGACCTCGATGACTTCGCTGCCGCCGCCCTCAACCACAGGCTCGACGTCAGCGCCCAGTGACATGTCCCGTGCGGCCCGCGCCAGGCGCTTGAGCGGGCGACTCTGCCAGTGCACCAGCAAACCGATGAACAACAGCAGAAATGCGCTGGTCAGGACAATGAACGACACCTGCTGAAGAGGCAGTTCCTGTTCCTCCAGCGAGGTGTAGGGTTCAGGCAAAAGAGAAGCGATGTAGAACCACTCGCCGGGCGCCATTTCGATTTGCGTGACCAGCACTGGCGGGTTCACCGGCTCGAGTGTCAACGCATAATGCGCCCACGAACGCGGCAACTCGTCGAGCTTCAGGCCGCTGTTGAAAATCCGCAGTTCTTCGGGCCGCGCAAACCATACGGTGATATCCGGACCATTGCCCAGACGCTGGCGCAGCACCTCGCCGACCACATCCAGCACCGCCTGCTTGCGAGGGGTGGGCTGCATGATCTGCATGTCCAGCGGGTGATCGTTGAGTGACACAACGAAACGTGTGCCGCCCATACTGCGCAGCTGGTCGAGCACCATGGGCCGGTAAGCCAGCGGCAATGAGCGAAAATAGCTGACGCTGGCCGCCATCGAGTACGCCAGGCTGCGTGCACTGGTCACCAGGCCTTCCATCTGCGTGGCACGCAGCTGTGACAGCCAGATCACGCTGGACAGCGCCTGAGCCAGCAAAACCGCCAGCAAGGTCAGCAGCAACATGCGCCCCAGCAACGAGCGCGGCAGCGGCAGGCCGGTTCTCTTCGCTCCTGCCCCAGTCGGTTTAATAGCCGTTGCCTGCTTGCGAGTTGACGTTCGCGGCCAGCAGGTAACCACTGCCGCGAATGGTGCGGATCAGACGTGGTGACTTGCCGGTGTCGCGCAGACGCTGCCGCAGGCGACTGACCGCCATGTCGACGATTCGCTCCAGAGGCATCAGCTCACGCCCACGCGTGGCATTGCCGATGGTGTCGCGGTCGAGAATCTGCTGGGGGTTGTCGAGAAACAGTTTGAGCAGCGCGAAGTCGGCGCCGGACAGAATCACCTCTTCGCCGTCATTGTGAAACAGTCGGTGGCTGACCATGTCCAGTCGCCACTCATCAAACAGGATCACGTCGCCACCCGGACGCTCCTGACCGAACTGGGCACGTCGCAGCAGCGCCTTGATGCGGGCCTGAAGCTCACGTGGGCTGAACGGTTTGCCCAGGTAATCATCGGCCCCCAATTCAAGACCGATTACCCGGTCGGCTTCGTCCGAACTGGCGGTCAACATGATGATCGGCACATGCGGTTGGCGCGGATGCTGGCGGATCCAGCGACACAGACTGAAACCGTCTTCATCGGGCAGCATGACGTCAAGGATCAGCAGATCGCTCGGTTCATCATTGAACGCCCGGCGGAAATCCGCACCGTCCCCCACCGTGCGCACCTGAAAACCGGCGCGGCTCAGGTAGGTGTCCAGCAACTCGCGAATTTCCTGATCGTCATCCACCAACAGGATCGATTTACTGACTGGGCTCAAGTTGAAGCGTCCTTGTCTGGCTGTGAATTTTTGTTGTTATGCCATATCGCTCAGATCTGCGCACCAAACGCCTGTTGCAGGGCCACGCCTGAACCCATGAGGCCCGGGTATTCAGCCGTGACCAGCCACACCGGCAAGCCTTTGAAATAGTCGCTCATGACGCCCTTCTCGGCCATGGCGCGCTTGAACCCGCTGTTGATGAAGAACTCAGTGAAGCGCGGCACCACGCCACCGACGATATAAACCCCGCCCAGGCTGCCCAGGGCCAGCACATGATTGCCGACCACTCTGCCGAGAAACACGCAGAACTGTTCCAGTACCGCTGCGGCTACCGGGTCGCCCGACAGCGCAGCAGTGGTGATCGCGGCAGGCGACTTGAGCACCGGTTCGATGTCGTCCAGCGCGCAGCTGACCTGATACAGCAACAGCAAGCCCGCACCGCTGAGCACGACTTCGGCGCTGACATGTTCGTGCTCGGCCATCAACCGCGTCCACAGCAGTGCCTCGCGCGCAGTGCCGATGGGCAGATCGGCATGACCGCCCTCGCCCGGCAACGCCATCCAGCGACTGCCTTCGAGTTTGATCAGCGTACCGACGCCCAGCCCGGTGCCGGGCCCCACCACCACGCGCGGCCGATCAGGCTTGCCGACACCGTGGCAAACCGTCAGGTATTCATCGTCCTTGAGCCGGGTCATGCCCAGCGCCATGGCGGTGAAGTCGTTGATCAGCAGCAGTTCATCGACCTGCAGGTCGGCACAGAAAGCCTTGCGGCTCAGTTGCCAGTGGCTGTTGGTGAACTGGAAAAAATCGCCATCGACCGGCCCGGCCACCGCCAGGCATACATGACCGATATCGCCGCGCTGCAGCTCCAGATCCTGCAGATAGACTTCGATGGCCTTCTCCGGGCCCGCGTAGTCAATGGTCGGGAATACCCGGACAGAATGCAGCGTGTCGTCTTCCCAAATGGCAAAACGTGCATTGGTACCGCCTATATCACCGACCAGGGCCAACTTCACTTAAGCGTCTCCAGACTAGAGGTAAAGGCGCTGGCGCCTTGCTCTGCGGAGCTGAAGGCCATGCGCATGAATCCAAAAAGCTCGCGACCGCAGCCGACACTGTTGTCGATCTGGTTGATGGCCGGCTCTCTGGCGGCCAATTCTGACGCTTCGACCAGAACTTGTAACGTGCCTTTTACACCATCCACGCGAATCACATCACCATCACGCACCAGCGCCAGCGGGCCACCATCGAACGCTTCCGGGCAGACATGAATCGCCGCCGGGATCTTGCCCGAGGCGCCCGACATGCGTCCATCGGTGACCAGCGCAACCTTGAACCCGCGATCCTGAAGGACACCCAGAAACGGCGTCATCTTGTGCAGCTCGGGCATGCCATTGCAGCGCGGGCCCTGGAAGCGCATCACGGCGACGAAATCGCACTCCAGCTCGCCCGCCTTGAAGGCATCGGCCAGCTCTTTCTGATCCTGAAACACCTTGGCCGGCGCTTCGACGATCTGATGCTCCGGAGCCACGGCGGACACTTTCATCACGCCACGGCCCAGGTTGCCTTCCATGACCCGCAGGCCACCTTCAGGCGAGAACGGACGGGCAACCGGGCGCAGGATATTTTCATCGAGGCTTTCGAGCGGCCCTTCACGCCAGACCAGTTTGCCGTCTTCCAGGAACGGCTCCTTGGTGTAACGGCTCAGGCCATAACCGGCCACGGTGTTGACGTTTTCGTGCAGCAGACCGGCAGCCAACAGCTCGCGAATCAGGAACGACATGCCGCCTGCCGCCTGGAAGTGGTTGATATCAGCCTTGCCGTTGGGATAGACGTGACTCAGGGTCGGTACCACTTCGGACAGGTCGGCCATGTCCTGCCAGGTCAGCTGAATGCCGGCGGCCTGAGCGATGGCCGGCATGTGCAGCGTGTGGTTGGTCGAGCCGCCTGTCGCGTGCAGCGCAACGATGGAGTTGACCAGCGAGCGCTCGTCGACGATCTCGCCGATCGGCATGAAGCTGCCACTTTGCATGGTCAGACGCGTCACCTGGCGAGCCGCTTCAACGGTCAGTGCGTCACGCAATGGTGTGTAGGGATTGACGAATGAAGCACCCGGAAGGTGCATGCCCATGACTTCCATCACCAGCTGGTTGGTGTTGGCGGTGCCGTAGAAGGTGCAGGTTCCCGGACCGTGATACGACTTCATTTCCGAGTCGAGCAACTCTTCACGGGTGGCCTTGCCTTCCGCATAACGCTGCCGTACGTCGGCTTTTTCCTTGTTGGAGATGCCAGAAACCATCGGCCCGCCGGGCACGAAAATGGTCGGCAGATGACCGAAACGCAACGCGCCCATCATCAGGCCGGGCACGATCTTGTCGCAGATGCCCAGCATCATCGCGGCATCGAACATATTGTGTGACAGGGCGACCGCCGTAGACATGGCAATCACTTCACGGCTGGCAATGGCCAGTTCCATGCCCGGCTCGCCCTGGGTCACGCCATCGCACATGGCCGGCACACCACCGGCAAACTGACCGACCGAACCAATGTCACGTAAAGCCTGTTTGATCTGGGCTGGGAAGTGTTCGTAGGGCTGATGCGCCGAGAGCATCTCGTTGTAGGAGGAGACGATTGCCACGTTGGCGGCGTTCATCAGACGCAGGCTTTGCTTGTCTTCCGGTCCGCAGGCAGCGACGCCGTGGGCAAAGTTGGCGCATTGGAGCTTGCCGCGCATCGGGCCATCGCTCGCTGCGCCGCGAATCAATTGAAGGTAGCGCTGACGGGTATCGCGACTGCGGGCGATGAGACGCTCGGTTACTTCAAGGACGCGGGGATGCATGTGATGAACTCCAGGCTAACGTCTAAGGTCACCCGTAAAGACGGCTCCGGTTTTCGAGCAGTGACTGTCAGGGAGCAAAACCCTGATCTCGATCAACTGGGAGTGCCTTTCAGGCTTGTAGTTGTAGATAAAACAAAATATTGCCACTAAAAAGGCTTGTTTTCTATTTCTATGAGAATAATCTTGTAATTCCAACAACAAATTCAGAAGGACGGCTGTATGACTCTTCGTATCGCAATCAACGGTTTTGGCCGAATCGGCCGCAACGTCCTACGCGCACTGTATACCCAAGGCTACCGTCAGGACCTGCAGGTCGTCGCCATCAACGATCTTGGCGACAGCGAAATGAACGCACACCTGCTGCGCTTCGACACCGTACACGGCCCATTCAGCGGCACGGTCGAGTGCGACAAGGACAGCCTGACCGTCAATGGTGACCGTATTTCGGTCAGTGCCATCCGCAATCCGGCCGAGCTGCCGTGGAAAGCGCAGGACATCGACGTGGTGTTCGAATGCACCGGTCTGTTCACCAGCCGCGACAAGGCTGCCGCGCACCTCACCGCCGGCGCCCGCAAGGTGATTATCTCCGCGCCAGCCAGCGGTGCCGATGCCACCATCGTCTATGGTGTCAACCACGACACGCTGCGCCAGTCGCACCAGATCATCTCCAGCGCCTCGTGCACCACCAACTGCCTGGCCCCGGTCGCCCAAGTGCTGCACCGCGAGCTGGGTATCGAAAACGGCCTGATGACCACCATTCATGCCTACACCAACGACCAGAACCTGATCGATGTCTATCACACCGATCCGTACCGCGCTCGCTCGGCCACGCAGTCGATGATCCCGAGCAAGACCGGCGCTGCCGAAGCGGTAGGCCTGGTACTGCCGGAGCTGGCAGGCAAACTCACCGGCATGGCGGTACGCGTACCAGTCATCAACGTTTCGCTGGTCGACCTGACCGTGACCCTGAAGCGCGAAACCACCGCTGATGAAGTCAACGCATTGATGAAAGAAGCCAGTCAGCATTCCAAGGTGCTCGGTTACAACACCCTGCCGCTGGTCTCCCATGACTTCAACCACAACCCGCTGTCGTCGATCTTCGACGCCAATCACACCAAGGTCAGCGGCAAGTTGCTCAAGGTGCTGTCGTGGTACGACAACGAATGGGCGTTCTCCAATCGCATGCTCGACAACTGCCTGGCACTGCATAACGCGCAGTAAAGGATAGCTGTCCAGCAACACCTGCTCTCATGCCCATGCACTGCGTGGGCATGCAGTTCCGGGCGTCTGCGGACAAATATTTACAGATGCAGGGTTGACCGGCCCAGAAGATGAGAAGCATTATCATTTGCTCGCATCTCCGGTCAGGCTTCTCTGTGTCGCACTCAGACTTCAACAAAGTGTTTCTGGCCCAGCGCCCGGTTCTTTTACGCACTCTGCAACGCATGGTCGGCAATCAAAGCGCTGCCGAAGACCTGCTCCAGGAAACCTGGCTGCGCGTCAGCCGTGCATTGACCGAACACCCCGTCGATCATCTTGAACCCTTCGTTTTCCAGACCGCTCGCAACCTGGCGCTGGACCATTTGCGTGCGCGGCGCATCCATGGCCGGACCATGCTCGAAGACGTGTCGCCTGCGCGACTCGAAAGTGTTGTGGCTCAGTTGGGCTCGCCCGAAGATGCTGCACACGCCAAGCGCCTGCTGGAAAGCCTCAGCGCCAGTCTGAGCACGCTGAGCCCGCGCCAGCAGAAAATCTTTACCCTCAGCCGCCTCGATGGCCGCAGTTATCTGGAAATTGCCGAGCAGTTGCAGGTCTCTGCCAGTACCGTACAAAAAGAATTGAAACTGATCATGGCGATCTGTGTAGGCGTTCTTTCCAGGCTTGACCCGCCCTGAGCCCTGCCGCACGCTGCCAGACTCATATCGATACAGTTTCAGGATTACCGAGGAACACCGTGGCCCCGAACACAGAACGCCCGCACGCAATTGCGCAGGACGTGTTGAGCAACGCTGCAATGGATCAGGCCCTGACCTGGCTGATCGAACTGGAAGGTGCAGACGATGCACAGCAGGCCCGTTTTCAGGAATGGCTGAATGCCGATCCCGAACATGCCCGCGCATTCGAGAAGGCCCGGACACTCTGGAGCTCGCAGCCGGTTCGGCACGCAGCGGAAAAGATTGCACCACCGCGCAAGCGCTCGGCATGGCAGCGTGTCCGCCCCCACTGGAAACCTCTGGCCACTGCAGCGGTGTTGCTGCTGGGGCTGTTCAGCTTCAGCAATCTGCCGTTGCGCCTGCAGGCCGATCATCTGACGGTCGTCGGTGAACGCCAGCGCCTGGAACTGGCGGACGGCTCGAAGGTGCTGCTCAACACTGATTCGGCCTTCTCCAGCCAGATCGGAGAAAAACAGCGCTCTGCCCGCTTGTATCGGGGCGAAGCCTTCTTCGATGTCACGCCGAAACCCGGGCTGCCGCTGGAAATCGAAGCAGGCCCGGTACGCATGAGCGCCAACAGCACCGCGTTTTCGGTGCGCTATCTGGACGGCGTCGCGCAGGTGCAAGTGCAGCGCGGCGCTGTCGACGTGCATGCCACCCACGGTGACTCCAGCGTCAGCCTGGGGGCTGGAGACAGTGTTCGCGTGGGGCCTGGCGGCTTCGGGCACCGCGAAAAGCTTGACCCGGTGCGGGATCTGGCCTGGGTGCAGGGCCGACTGATCTTCGACAACTCCCCACTGAGCGAGGTCCTGACTGAGCTGCGTCGTTACTATCCCGGCTGGATCGTCAGCACCAACGCGCAACTGGACCGTGTTGCCGTTACCGGCAACTATCGCCTGGACAACCCGCTCGACGTAGTGCGCTCGCTGGCGCAGATCACCTCGGCAAGCATTCATGAAATGCCCGCACTGGTAATCCTCAACTGAAGCAAAGTTTTTTTACTCGATAGCGACTGCCCGTTCGTCTAGTCATAGCCAATGCAACTGATTCTCATTTTGAAACAGCTTGTAAACACTATGACGAGCAACACCCCAGGGAGCGCTACCGATGTCATCCACGTTCACGCCTGTCGCCCGACAACGCGCAAGGTTCACGCTTTCTCTGCTGACGATTGCGGTACTGGGCAGCAGTCTGCAGATTGCACACGCCAGTGCAGCCAGTCCAGACACCCCGGCGACACGCCCGGCTGGCACCTACCCGTTCTCGATCAGTCAGCAACCTCTGGTATCGGCGCTGAACGAGTTCAGCCGCGTGACCGGCTGGCAGGTAGGCATGTCGGCGGGCCTGGCCCAAAACGTCATCTCTCCAGGAGCCAGCGGCGAACTGAGCGCTGCTCAGGCCCTGGAAAGGATGCTCTCCGGCAGCTCGCTGAACTACCGCAATCTGGGCAACAACAGCGTCGTGCTGGAAAAACGCGCCACCACCGCTGGCGTCCTGGCGCTGGATCAGATCACCGTCAGCGCCACACGCCAGGCACAGGATGTCGCCACAGTGCCGAGCACTGTCAGCGTACATGCCCGTGAGGAACTGGATCGCAGCAACGTCAACACACTCCGTGACCTGGTGCGCTACGAGCCGGGGGTTTCCGTGGGTGGCGCAGGCCAGCGTGCGGGCACGACCGGCTATAACATTCGCGGTATCGACGGCAACCGCATCCTGACCCAGGTCGACGGCGTCGAGGTGCCCGACAGCTTTTTCACCGGTCCCTATGCGCAGACTCACCGCAACTATGTCGACCCGGAGATCATCAAGCGCGTGGAAATTCTACGCGGTCCCGCTTCGGCCCTGTACGGCAGCAGCGCCATTGGTGGCGTGGTCAGCTACTACACACTGGACCCGGACGACATCATCAAGCCCGGCAAGGATGTCGGCGCGCGGCTGAAGACCGGCTATAGCTCCGCGGACGAAAGCTGGCTCAACTCGGCCACCGTTGCAGGCCGTCAGGGCGATTTCGATGGCGTGCTGCACCTCAGCCAGCGCAATGGCCATGAAACCGAATCCTGGGGCAGCACCGGCGGTACCGGCTTGAGCCGCACGCAAGCCAACCCTCAGGATGCGCGCAGTACCAACGTGCTGGGCAAACTGGGCTGGAACTATGGCGACGGTTCGCGTCTGGCGCTGGCCTATGAAAAGTACAAGGACGACCGCGACAGCAATCTGAAAAGCGCAGTCGGTGGGCCGTTCACCAACGGCAGCGGTCTGGGGATGTATCGGTCACGCGAGGGTAACGACACCATCACCCGCGAGCGCTTCGGCATCGAAAACAGCTTCGCCCTCGACAGCCTGCTGGTCGATAACGTCAAGTGGAGCCTGAACTACCAGATCGCGAAAACCGATCAGAGTACCCGGGAGCGCTACTTTCCGTTCTCCCGCGATGTCATTCGTGATCGCAACACGCAATACCAGGAGAAACAGTGGGTGCTCGATGCCCAGCTGGACAAGGCATTCTCCATCGCCAGCACTGACCATGTGCTGACCTACGGCACAACGATCAAGCGTCAGAAAGTCACCGGACTGCGCAGCGGCAGCGGCACCTGTGCGCGAGTCTTCGGCTCCTGCCGCGCTGTAGGTGCGGACAGCCCGAGCGACCGGCTGGCCGCAACGAGTGATTTTCCCGACCCGACCATCACCAGCTACGCGTTGTTCGCACAGGACCAGATCAGCTGGAATGACTGGACCTTCCTGCCCGGCGTGCGCTACGACCACACCCGGCTCGATCCGACATTCACCTCGCAATTCCTCAGATCGGTCAGCCTGACCGACCCAGACCAGGCGAACGATGAAACGCGGACCTGGCATCGCCTGTCACCCAAGCTGGGCGTGACCTACGCACTCAGTGATGCCTACACGTGGTACGGCCAGTATGCCGAAGGCTTTCGCACCCCTTCGGCCAAGTCGATATACGGACGCTTCGAAAACCCGACGGCCGGCTATGTGGTCGAACCCAATCCGAACCTGAAGCCCGAAACCAGCAAAAGTTACGAAACCGGCCTGCGCGGTCGTTTCGAGTCAGGCTCGTTCGACATTGCGGTGTTCTACAACAAGTACCGCGATTTCATCAACGAGGACGCCATCACACCCGTGTACAGCGAACTCACGTTCCAGTCCAACAACATCCGGCACGCCACCCTCAAAGGCGCCGAGCTGAAAGGCCGCATCAACCTCGACAGTCTGGGTGCCCCGAACGGCCTTTACAGCCAGGCCTCCATCGCCTATCTGCACGGCCGCAACAACGATACGGGCGAGCCACTCAACAGCGTCAACCCGCTGACCGGTGTCGTCGGGCTCGGTTACGACCGCAATGACTATGGCGGGCTGTTGAGCTGGACACTGGTCAAGCGCAAGAGACGCGTGGATGACAGCAGCTTTTATACGCCGGACGGCACCTCCAGTCAGTTCAGAACACCGGGCTTCGGCATTCTGGACCTGACCGGTTATTACAAGGTCAGCAACGACGTGACCGTGAATGCCGGCCTGTACAACCTGACCGACAAAAAATACTGGCGCTGGGACGATGTGCGCGGCTACGACGGCGTGGGAGAAGCCGGCGTTACCGCACCTGCAAACCTTGATCGCCTGACCCAGCCTGGACGCAATTTCAGCGTCAACGTGGTGTGGGACATCTGAGCCCGACAGTGACTGAAAGCCCGCCGTCAAACACTGGCGGCAGGCTTTTTTTACGCTCTCGGGGCTGGCTGTTCGTCCATTCAACAAGCCCTATTTTTCAGCAAGGAAGACTTCGATGCCTCTCGACCCGAACACACCGACCCTGCGTTCACAACGCCTGAACCAGATCACCCACGCGCCACATGAACAGCTCGACAAGGCGGTCAAGGCCCATGCGCCGTTTGACACGCTGGGCAGCTATTCGCGCTTCGTGGTTGCCCAGTATCTGTTCCAGACCGAACTGCAACACCTTTACAGCGACCCTGCCCTTGAAGCGATCATAAGCGACCTCCCGGCACGCTGCCGGGCCGAACAGACAAGGGCAGACCTTGCCGACCTGAACATGGACATTCCATTGCCGCTGGCAGGTGCAGCACAAAAACCGGGCAGCGCAGAAGCGCTCGGCTGGCTGTTCGTCTCGGAAGGTTCCAAGCTCGGTGCAGCATTCCTGATCAAACGAGCCCAGGCCTTGAACCTGAGCGACAGCTTTGGTGCGCGGCACCTGGGCGAGCCTGCCGGGGGTCGGGCTGCCGGCTGGAAAGCCTTTGTCAGAACGCTTGATGAACTGCCAATGACTGCCGAACAGGAAGCAGAACTCGATCGCGGCGCCATCGCCGCATTCGAGCGTTTCAACGTATTGCTGCAATACGCCTACGCCGATGCTCCCGTTGCAGACATGGCCCAGGCATGAAAAAGCGCCCGGTGCTGTTAAGCTGGCCGGGCTCCCCGAACCTGCCTGTAGAGACCATGACGTACAAACCACCCGGCTCAAGACTTTCACGCCTTTTATACGGCATCCTCGCCTATACCGCGTTGGGCATAGGCATCGTTGCGATCTTCGTTCCCGGCCTGCCGACCACAGAATTCATTCTGCTGGCGGCGTGGGCGGCAACACGCAGTTCGCCGCGCCTGAACGCCTGGCTGGAAAACCATCGTGTGTTCGGCCCGATTCTGTACAACTGGCGCAACGGCAGACTGGTCGCCCGCAAGGCCAAGATCAGCGCTACCATCAGCATGCTTGTCTGTGCCGTGGTGATGCTGAGCCTGATCGGCCATGCCTGGTGGCTGTACCTGGCGCTCACGGGGATGGCGCTGGGCAATCTATGGATATGGTCGAGACCGGAGCCGGACAAAATCGACCGTTGAGCGCCGGCATGAGGCGAGCAGCACTCTGCACAAGGCTGAACCGTCCGGTCGCGGTCAGTGTCTGACTGAGCACACTCACCACTTGATGGAGTCACTTCATGTACGAGCCAGGCCATCTGCACCTCACCCACGTGGCGCTTCAACCGTCGGATATCAACTATGACATCCACCTGCGCTACAACGTGGAGGAAGATCCCAAGCAAGGCACGTCCATGCACTTCACCATGCAGGGCGAAATCAATGGCAAGCCGTTCGAAGAGCAATTTCAGTTGCCTCGCGACCTTGCCTTCAACTTCGCCCACGATGCGAGTCGCATCGCGATAAGGCGCGGCTTGCCCAACTCGGCCGCACTGCCCATCGCCCAGCACAAGGACTACGACCGAATGTTCGCGGACATTCGCGACAAGCTCCACGCCAAATCAGGCGACCCGGTTAATCCAGAGCATCTGGAGTAAGCCAACGCGGGAGCGTGAGGAACGATAGATGCCTGCAAGAACACCTGCGGGCAGCAATGAGGCATCGGAAAACACCATCGTGCCCATGCTCCGCGTGGGCATGCCGTTCTGGACGCTCTGCGTTCTCTCCTGAATAGGCGGGACGGCATAAATCCATGACCCAGAGCGTCACGAAGGGCATTCCCACGCTGGAGCGTGAGGAACGATAGGTGCCTGCAAGAACACCAGCGGGCAGCAATGAGGCATCGGAAAACACCATCGTGCCCATGCTCCGCGTGGGCATGCCGTTCTGGACGCTCTGCGTTCTCTCCTGAATAGGCGGGACGGCATAAATCCATGACTCAGAGCGTCACGAAAGGCATCCCACGCGGGAGCGTGAGGAACGATAGGCATCCGGGAGAACACCATCGTGCAGTAGCGTGAGGAACGGCAGGCTCCGAAGCACACCAGCGGATTTCACCAAACCTGCCGCCACAAGGCATACTTGCCGCCTTCTCATTCGCGAGCCGTCAACGCCTCATGCGCATCCATGTCAGCTTCATCGACCGCGTCGGTATCACCCAGGAAGTGCTGGCAATCCTGGGTGGACGCAATCTGAATCTGGACGCGGTGGAGATGGTGCCGCCCAACGTGTACATCGATGCCCCGACGCTCAGCCATCAGATGCTTGAAGAGCTCAAGGACGCGCTGTTTCGGGTCCGTGGTGTCGAGGCTATCACCGTGGTCGATATCCTTCCGGGTCAGCGTCGCCACCTGCAACTGGACGCGTTGCTCGCCGCCATGACCGACCCGGTGCTGGCTCTGGACAGCGCCGGACATGTGCTGCTGGCCAACCCGGCACTCATCGCACTGATTGGCCGGGAGCCGGCGGGCGAATCCATCGGCGAGCTGTTCAGCGACTCCAGTCTGCACGTCGCGTTGCTGGAAAACGGCTTTCGCCTGCCGCTGCGCGAGATCACCCTGAACGGAGAAGCGCTGCTGCTGGATGCCACGCCGATCACCGAAGCCGGTGCGTTGATTACCCTGTACCTGCCCAGTCGAATCGGCGAACGCCTGTCGGCATTGCACCACGATCACGCCGAAGGTTTCGACGCCCTGCTCGGTGACTCGGCCGCCATCCGCACGCTCAAGGCGCGGGCGCAACGTGTGGCGGCGCTGGACGCACCGCTGCTGATTCAGGGCGAGACCGGCACCGGCAAAGAGTTGGTGGCCCGCGCGTGTCACGCCAGCAGCGCCCGCCACGGCGAACCGTTCCTGGCTCTGAACTGCGCCGCGCTGCCGGAAAACCTCGCCGAAAGCGAACTGTTCGGCTATGCCCCTGGGGCCTTTACCGGCGCCCAGCGTGGCGGCAAACCGGGGTTGATGGAACTGGCCAACCAAGGCACCGTATTTCTCGATGAAATCGGCGAAATGTCACCCTATCTGCAGGCCAAACTGCTGCGTTTTCTCAACGATGGCAGCTTCCGGCGCGTCGGTGGCGATCGGGAAGTGCGGGTCAATGTGCGCATTCTCAGCGCCACCCACCGTGATCTGGAAAAGATGGTCAGCGAAGGCACCTTCCGCGAAGACCTGTTCTACCGCCTTAACGTCCTCAATCTGGAGGTTCCGCCGTTGCGCGAGCGCGGTCAGGACATCCTGCTGCTGGCCCGGTACTTCATGGAGCAGGCGTGCGCACAGATTCAGCGTCCGGTCTGCAGGCTTGCACCCGGCACCTACCCTGCCCTGCTTAGCAACCGCTGGCCAGGCAATGTGCGGCAATTGCAAAACGTTATTTTTCGCGCGGCTGCCATCTGCGAACACACTCAAGTGGATATAGGCGACCTCGATATCGCCGGCACTGCAGTGGCCCGTCAGAACGACAGCTCGATCGACAGCCTCGAACATGCCGTCGAAGCCTTTGAGCGGAATCTGCTGGAAAAGCTTTACGCGGACTACCCTTCAACCCGTCAACTGGCCAATCGCCTGCATACTTCGCACACCGCCATCGCTCATCGCCTGCGAAAATACGGAATTCCCGACAAGCGTTAGTCTATCGGCGTCATGTATCAAAAATATATTCCGAAAAGTTTCACTTAATAACTAATCTGCCGATAACGATCTGGTATCGTCAGTAAACCTCTTATCATCCATTTGAATGGGTGTCCGTAGTGTGATTACGGCCGTAATGGCAAAAAGGTCAGCTAGTACCGGGAAGTCATATGCCAACCTCGCCAGTGGACCGCCCGCTTGTCGACGCTCAGTCTCGCGCTGAAAAAATCGTAGAATCTCGCCGTCAGAAAATCCTCCTCAAGACCGGTGCGCTGCAGGATGCAATTTTCAACAGTGCCTACTTCTCAAGTATCGCAACCGACGAACACGGCGTTATCCAGATATTCAATGTCGGCGCCGAACGCATGCTCGGTTATCACTCCGAGGACGTGGTCGACAAAATCACACCTGCGGACATCTCCGACCCCGCCGAACTCATCATCCGCGCGGCAGCCCTCAGCCATGAACTCAACACGCCTATCACGCCGGGCTTCGAGGCCCTGGTGTTCAAGGCCTCGCGGGGCATCGAAGACATCTATGAACTGACCTACATCCGCAAGGACGGCAGCCGCCTGTCGGCCATGGTCTCGGTCACGTCCCTGCGCGACAGCGCCGAAACCATCATCGGTTATCTGCTGATCGGCACCGACAACACTGCACGCAAGCAGGAGGAAGAGGCTCAGGCCTTGCTTGATCAGCGCCTGCGGGACCAACAGTTCTATACCCGCTCGCTGATCGAATCGAACATCGATGCGCTGATGATGACCGATCCGCAAGGCATCATTTCCGACGTCAACAAGCAGATGATGGCGCTGACCGGACGTACCCGCGACGAGTTGATCGGTGCGCCCTGCAAGAACTTCTTCACTGACCCGGCGAGTGCCGATGCCGCGATCAAGCGCGTGCTCAGCGAGCACAAGGTCAGTGATTACGAACTCACCGTGCGCGCCTACGACGGCACTGAAACCGTAGTGTCCTACAACGCTGCGACCTTTCATGACCGTGACCGCAAGCTCAAGGGTGTGTTCGCCGCGGCCCGCGACGTGACCGAGCGCAAGCGTTTCGAGCGGACGCTGGAAGAAAAGAATATCGAGCTGGAACATGCCAGCCACATGAAGTCCGAGTTTCTTGCGACCATGTCCCACGAGCTGCGCACGCCGCTCAACGCCGTGATCGGTTTCTCCGAAGCCCTCAAGGACGGCATGGTCGGTGACATGACCGATGCCCAGCGACGCTACATAGGCGACATCTTCAACAGTGGCCAGCACCTGCTGTCGCTGATCAATGACATCCTCGACCTGTCCAAGGTCGAGGCCGGGATGATGACGCTGGAGCTCGAGTCGGTCGATCTGGACGAACTGCTGAGCAACAGCCTGCTGATCGTTCGCGAGCAGGCCGCCCTGCAACATATTCAGCTGAAGCTGGAAACAGAGGCCGACTTCGGCGTGCTTGAGCTCGACCGGCGCAAGACCAAACAGATCGTCTACAACCTGCTGGCCAACGCCGTGAAATTCAGCGAGCCGGGGGGATGGGTGACGCTGGCGGTGCGTCTGGTGCCATCTTCCCAGGCAGGTCTTATCGACGGTGACTGGCCGACCTACGGGTTCGCGCTTCCGTCCGGTGACTGTGAGCAGTTTCTGGAACTGAGTGTCAGCGACACCGGAATCGGCATCGCCCAGAGCGACATGAACAAGCTGTTCAAGGCGTTCAGCCAGATCGACAGCGGCCTGGCACGCAAATTCGAAGGCACCGGCCTGGGCCTGGCGATGGTCAAGCAACTGACCGAACTTCACGGCGGCTGCGTCGCAGTCGCCAGCGTGAAGGACCTCGGCGCGCGCTTCGTGGTGTGGCTGCCCATCCGCCAACCTGAATCAGCGGAGGCACGATGGCCCAGATCCTGATCATTGAAGACAATGCGGCGAACATGCGTCTGGCAGAGCTGTTGCTGACCAGCGCCGGGCACGCCGTGCTGTCGGCCGTCGATGCCGAAAGCGGCCTGAAACTGGCTCGCGAGCGTCAGCCCGACCTGATCCTGATGGACATCCATCTGCCGGAAATGGACGGCCTGACCGCCACATCGCTGTTGAAGAAAGACGCCGGCACAGCTGCGATCCCGGTGATCGCACTGACCGCGATGGCCATGAAGGAAGACAAGGAAAAGATCCGACTGGCGGGCTGCAACGCTTATGTCATCAAGCCGTTGCGCTACAAGGAGTTGTACCGGGTCATCGACACCCTGCTGGAAAAAAATCTGCCTCAACAGCCCATTACCTGAGCATTCGATATGACCCAGAGCGCCGCGACCATCCTGATTATCGATGACGACGTCCATGTCCGGGACCTGCTGGAGGTGCTCTTGCAGAACCAGGGTTATCGGACACTGACGGCGGAATCAGGCGAGTTGGCGCTGGCCATGATCAAACGACAGGCACCCGACCTGATCCTGCTGGACATCATGATGCCGGGCATGGACGGCTATGAGGTCGCCAGCCAGATCAAGGCCGAAAAGGGCACCGCCAATATACCGATCATCATGCTCTCGGCACTCGACGACCAGAGTTCCCGCCTGTCGGGGCTGGAGGCCGGGGCCGAGGAATACCTCAACAAGCCTGTGGACAGCGCCGAACTGTGGCTGCGCGTGCGTAATCTGCTGCGCCTCAAGGCGTTCGGCGACTACCTGAAGAGCCACAGCCTGATCCTCGAAGATCAATTGCAGCAACGGACCATCGATCTTGAGCGTTTTCGCACGGTGATGGACGCCTCCGAAGACGCGATCTTCCTGATCAACCGCAACACCATGAGCCTGATCGAATTCAACCGCCGGGCCTGCCAGTTGCTGGGGTATACCGCCGAGGAGCTGTCGCACAAGACGCCTGCCGAACTGGGCGAAACATCCATGGAGCAGCTTGAGGTCGTGTACGACCAGATCATTGCCGGTAAAGGCCCCAGCGAACCTCTGGAAACCCAGATTCGCGACAAGAGCGGCCGGGATGTCGAGGTCGAAATCCATCGCCAGGCTTACCGCACCGGCGAGGATTGGGTCATCGTCGGCATCGTGCGCGACATCACCCGGCGCAAGGAAAGCGACCAACGCCTGCTGACCATGGCTCACTACGACACGCTGACCGGCCTGCCCAACCGCGACCTGTTTTTTACCAGCCTGCAAATGGGCATGACCCAGGCGGCCATCAGTCGCTGGAAGCTGGCGGCCTTGACGGTCGATATCGACGGTTTCAAGAACATCAACGAAACCTGGGGGCATGTGCTGGGCGATGAGGTGCTGCTGGAAGTCAGCCGCCGACTGTCGAACTGCCTGAATGCCAGCGACACCCTTGGCCGCGTGGACGGCGATCAGTTCGCCCTGATTCTGATGCTTCGTCCCGGCCAGGCGGATACCCGGCAAACGCTCGAGCGCATCCGCAACGCATTGCGAGCGCCCTTCCGCATAGAAGGCCAGAGCCTGGTCATGACCGCCAGCATCGGTATTGCGCTTTATCCGGAGGATGGCGAAGACTCACGCGAGCTGATCAGACATGCCTACACCGCCATGAACAGCGCCCGAAAGATCGGCCCGGACAACTACCGGTTCTACACGCCGCAGATGAACGCCGACGTTTCGGCACGCCTGGACCTGGAGGCCGCGCTGCGCGAAGCGGTGCGTAACCAGGCCTTCGAAATCGTCTACCAGCCCAAGCTGGACCTGAACAACGACCGTATCTGCGGACTTGAAGCACTGTTGCGCTGGCCACGCCCTTGCCACCCAGGCGTTTCGCCTGCTGTATTCGTTCCCGTGCTGGAAAGCCTCGGCCTGATCGGTGAAGTCGGCAACTGGGTCGTCGACAGCGTCTGCGCCCAGATCGCGCGCTGGCAGCGCTCCGGGTTGGGATTGTTTCAGGTAGCGGTCAACATTTCCGGGCAACAGATTTCCAGCAGCAGCCTGGTGGCCGACATCCGTCAGGCACTCGAAAAACATAATGTTGCGCCGCAGTGGCTCGAGGTCGAACTGACAGAAAGTTCGTTGATGGAAAATACCGCGCACACCATCGCCACCCTAGGAGCGCTGCGGGCCAATCGCGTGAGTATTTCCATCGACGATTTCGGCACCGGCTATTCAAGTCTGGCGTACCTGCGCCGATTCCCTATCGACAAGCTTAAAATCGACATCGCATTCATTCGCGAAGTGACCAGCAACCCGCAGGATGCGGCCATCGCCAGAGCCATCATCGAGCTGGCTCACAGCCTCGACCTGCAGGTGATCGCCGAGGGTGTGGAAACCCCTGAGCAACTGGCGTTCCTTCGTGAAAACCACTGCGATCAAATTCAGGGCTATCTGATCAGCAAGCCGCTGCCGCTTGACGAGCTCGAAACATTTTTGCGCTCACCGGCAAGCCGCGCCGGATAAGCCAGTGTCATCGGCACACGCTGTGCCGATCATGCCATTTTTCAAGGAGTTCGCTGCATGCGCTGTTTGCCGGCTGTACTTGTAGGGATGCTAAGTGTGGCGGGCCTGGCTCAGGCGCAAACGCCCAGCGATGCGGGGTTGATCGAGGACAACGCAACAGCCGGTACATCCGCCTCGTCCAATGACGCCAGGGGCGTACTGCGGGCGACCAATCAAGCGGTTCTTGCCAGCGAACTGTCGGGCCGCATCGTTGATCTTCCTTTCCAGGAAGGCGAGTCGTTCAACAAGGGCGACACACTTGCCCGCTTCGACTGTTCGGCCTATCAGGCACAACTCAATGCAGCCCAGGCAGCCAGTCGCGGGGCCAGTGAGGAACTTGCCCACAACCGGCAACTGGCAGCGCTCAACTCGGTGGGCCGTTTCGAGGTGGCTCGCGCAGAGGCCAGGCTCTCCGAAACCCAGGCGCAGTCCGGCGTCTATCAGGTACAGATCAAGCGTTGCAGCGTGGTTGCGCCATACGACGGACAAGTCGTGGAGCGCAAGGTCAAGCGGTACGAGAGTGTTGCAGCTGGTACACCGATGCTCGAAATCGTCGATAACCGCACGCTGGAAATCCACCTGCTGGTGCCCTCGCGCTGGATGAGCAGACTCAAGCCCGGACAAACCTTCAGTTTCGTTCCCGACGAGACGGGCCAGCCGCTGACCGCCACCATCAAGCGCCTGGGTGCGCGCATCGATGAAGGCAGCCAGACATTGCTGCTCATCGCCAGCCTGCCCAAGGCCGAGGGTCTGCTGGGAGGCATGAGCGGCACAGCACATTTTGCGGAGCTCAAGTGAACGCCTCTGCACAGGGCGCGATTGAAAGGGTTTTCGCGCAGTTTCTCGACCTTGAACGGCTGACCCGCGCCGCGCCCACCACCGAGCAACTGGCCTACAGCCTGGTCAACGATAGCCAGGGGCTGTTCGGCTACCGTCATGCGGCGCTGATAATTGCCGGTAAGGTGCGCGCGGTGACGGGTGTCAGCGTCATTGAGCCGAATGCGCCGTTTGTGGCCTTCGTCGAGCATGCGGTCGGCCAACTGCTCAAACTCGAGCAGGTCAAACCCGCCCGCGTCGTGCACATGGACTCGCTGAGCGCTTCGGTACGCGACGACTGGAACAGTCTGTCGGCACCGCATGTTTTCTGGCTGCCGCTACAGGATCGCAAAGGTGATGTCTTTGGCGGCCTGTGGCTGGCCCGCGACACACCCTGGGCTCCGGCAGAGCAAGTCCTGCTGGCACAACTGGGCGATACCTGCAGCCATGCATGGCTCGCCCTGCAACCCGGTAAACCCTGGCGCTTGCGGTTCAATCGTAAACGTCAGGCTCTGTTGGCGATGCTGGCATTGCTGTGCCTGCTGATTCCGGTGCGTCAGTCGGTGCTGGCACCGGCCGAGGTCGTACCGCTGGGCGGGCGGGTAGTGGCCGCACCGCTGGACGGTGTGGTGGCCGAGTTTCTGGTCAAGCCCAACCAGATCGTCAAGACCGGTGATTTGCTGCTGCGCTTCGAGAACACCACCCTCAAGGCTCAGGCCGACGTGGCCGAGCGTGCGTTGGGCGTTGCCGAAGCAGAACTGAAAGCCAATTCGCAACGCTCTTTCGCTGACGCCGAATCCAGTTCGCGAATCGACCTGCTGGCAGCCCGCGTCGAACAGAAGCGTGCCGAACGCGACTACGCTCGCGAACTGTTGAAACGCAGTGAAGTACGCGCCGAGCGCGACGGTATCGCGGTGTTTGCCGATGCCCAGCGCTGGCTTGGCAAACCCGTGCAGACCGGTGAACGGCTGCTGGAAATTGCCGACCCGAGCCAGGCTGAGCTGCGTATCGAACTGGCGGTTGGCGACGCCATCGCACTGCAACCGGATGCAGAAATCGCGCTGTTTCTGGACAGCGACCCGCTGCAACGTCACGCCGCTCGACTGGAGCGGGCGGCGTACGAGGCGCAAGCCACCCCTGGCGGGCAGTTGGCGTACCGCCTGGATGCCAGCTTTCTCGACTCACCACCGCCTCGAATCGGTCTGCGCGGCACCGCCAAGGTATTCGGTGACCGCGCGCCTCTGGCGCTTTACCTGCTGCGCCGCCCTCTTGCCGGTCTGCGTCAGAGTGTAGGCCTGTAATGAGCCTGCCCAGCCTGCGCGCCGACCTGCAGCTCACACCTGCCGCCCCGGACCTCGACGGCTCACCACGCTGGACCCTGGCCGATCCGGTCCGCGGTCGCTATTTCAAGCTGGGCACTCAGGCCATTCGCCTGTTGCGCCATTGGGCACTGGGCGACGCCTCGCGGGTGCTCCAGGCTGCCAATCGCGAACCGGGCCTGCCACTGGGCAACACCGAGGTGGACGAGCTGCTGCGCTTTTTGCGCGGGCATGACTTGATCGCGGCACAAGACCCGGAACAACGCGCCAGCTACGCCGGCAAGGCAGCGGCGTCGCGCCATGGGCTGTGGCAGATGCTCTTGCATCAATACCTGTTTTTCCGCATCCCGCTCTGGCGTCCGGACGCTTTTCTCAACCGGGCCTGGCCGTGGCTGGCGCGCTACGGTTCAAGGCTGCTGCGCTATGGGCTGCCACTCACGCTGGGGTTGGGAATTTTTCTGGTAGCCCGCGACTGGCAGCGGTTTGTCGGCACGTTCCCGCACTTGTTCAGCCTCGGCGGCGCCCTGGCGTTCGGCGTTGCACTGTTTTTTGCCAAGCTCTGTCATGAATTCGGACATGCCTTCATGGCCAAGCGTGCCGGATGCCGGGTGCAGAGCATGGGTGTAGCGTTCATGGTTCTGTTGCCCTTGTTCTACACCGATGTCAGCGATGCCTGGCGGGTCAATGATCGACGCGCCCGCCTGCTGATCGGCGCGGGCGGCGTGCTGGCAGAAATGCTGCTGGCGTGCGTCGCCCTGCTGGCCTGGTCGCTGCTGCCCGATGGTCCGGCACGCACCGCAGCGTTCATGCTGGCCAGCGCCACGTGGCTCACCACGGTCATGGTCAACCTCAATCCATTCATGCGCTTTGACGGCTACTTTTTGATCAGCGACTTTTGGGAAGTCGACAACCTTCAGGGGCGGGCCTTTGCGCTGTGTCGCTGGCGGCTGCGCGAGGCACTGTTCGGTTACGGTCTGCCTGCGCCCGAGCCCTGGTCACCGGCCATGCAGCGTCGTCTGCTGTGGTGGGGCTATCTGTCCTGGCTATGGCGTGCCGCATTGTTTTTCGGTATCGCGCTGGCGGTCTATCACCTGTTTTTCAAGTTGCTGGGGATCTTCCTGATGCTGGTGGAGCTGGGCTGGTTCATCTTCCTGCCGATTTTCAAGGAATGTCGCCACTGGTGGTCAAACCGTGAGCAGGCACAGGCGCCGCGTGTATTGCTCAGCGCAGCAGGCTTGCTGGCGCTTCTGTTACTGCTGAGCGTGCCGTGGCACAGCAGTGTCGAGCTGCCGGTGATGCTGGAGGCCGAAAGCGTGACCGCCATTCACGCCCCCGCCGCCGCCAGGGTCAGACAGCTCAACGTGCAGGACGGTCAGAAGGTCGAACAGGGCGCAGTGCTGATGGAGCTGGAGTCTCCGGATATCGACTCGCGGCAAAGCATCGTGCGCCGTGAAATCAATATTCTGCAGTTGCAGATGCGCCGCCAGGCCGGTCGTAGCGAGACGGCTGCCGATGCCGGCATTCTCGAGCAGCGCCTGGCCGAGGCAGTTGCCGAATATCGCGGTCTGGCAGCACGTCGCGAGCGCTTGGTGTTGCGCGCGCCAAAGGCCGGACAAGTGCGCGACCTGCTGCCGCAATTGAGCGTCGGTCGCTGGGTCTCGACCAAGGATCCCCTGTTGCGTGTTGTCGAGAACGGCACGCGGATTCGTGGTTATGTGGCAGAAAATGCACTGTGGCGTATTACTCCCGGTGATCGTGGCCGCTTCATCGCCGACGACCCGATGCGCGAATCACTGGCCGTTGAATTGCTGGAGGTGGATGCCAACGGTGTGGCCTGGCTGGATCAGGAGGCGCTGAGCTCAGACCACCACGGACCGATTGCTGTGCGCCGTGACGAGAATCAACGCGCCGAGCCGGTCCAGGGTCAGTATGGTGTACGCCTCAAACTGGTAGACAACACCGCCGCACCCTCCCAGCCTCTGCGCGGCGTCGCCGTGCTGGACGGCCGCAGCGAATCCCTGCTGGGCGCAACCTGGCGCCGGCTCGCCGCATTGGGAGTGCGTGAAAGCGGGTTCTGAAGCTGACACATGGAAAGAGGACAGCAGACATGCAAAACAAGCCATTTGCCAACACCGATGGACTGGTCGTGCGGCCATCCAGAGAAACCGACGGTGCCTTTCTGCAGATGCTCTATCACTCGGCGCGTCCAGACCTGCAATTGGTCGACGGCGAACGCGATCAGGTGGAAGAGGTGATCGCTCAGCAGTTTCGTGTACAGGATCAGGGACTGGGAGAGAACTTCCCCAATGCCATGCACTATGTCATTGAAAAGCTCGGAACACTCATCGGTGCGCTGGTCACGGATTTCGGCCATAACGAGATTCGCGTCCTGTATCTGGCATTCATGCCGGCCGCACGTGGCAAGGGTTATGGGCGCAAGGTCTTACAGGGCGTCCAGCAGGCCGCAGAACAGATCCGCTGCCCGGTAGCGACAGTGGTCTGGTCCAACAACCCCCACGCACGCCAGCAGTATCTGGCATTGGGGTTTCAGGTAGAGGAGCAGGATGTGGCAGCGGCAAGGCTGATCTGGTATCCAGGCCAGTCCGCTGCCTTTTGATCAATTGAAGCTGATGCAGTAATAAGCCATGTTCTCGTCGCGGCCCATGGCGGGAACGCGAGAGACGAAAACCCCCGTCAACAGCCCCAGTTCAGGCAGCTCGATAGCACAGGCGCCCTCGACAAACTCGCTGGGCTCCAGTGACTCAAGGGACACGTTGAACGGCATGCGTTGTTGCCGGGCAGCTCGTGCCTGGGGTTTTTCGGCCACCGAGGCGACATGCACAGGCAACCGGCTCCCGTTGCTTGTTTGCAGCAGGCAGGTAGTGCCCAGCAGATTCTGGAAGTGTTCGACCGTAACGTCCTGCAGCATGATGCATCTCCAGCATGAAAGAATTGGAAGAGCCCGTCCCTGGGCTCGTATCAGTCAATCCCGCTGAGGGAAATAACCCTGCAGCGCAATACTGAAGTTCACCACCAGGAACGGGTTCATGCTGTCGAGAGGAAGGCTGCCACCCACGGCCTGCATGCTTCCGCTGATGGCCGTGCTGACGCCCTTCTGCACCACCGGTGCAGTGCCCACACTGGGCGAGAAGATATTGGCGGAGGTCGGGCCGGTAGTCGAAGCGCCGATGAAGGCATTGTCAGCGGTTGGCGCGATGGACGCTCCTGCCACTGCCGGACTGGCCAGGTTGATCGTGGTGGTCGCCGTCAACGCGCTCATCTGATGCACATGCGATGGCATGTTGGCGATGGCCACAGTGACCTTTTCGACGCCCGAAGCTGTTCCGATCACCCTGCTGGTGAGATTGACCCCGGTCCCTTGATTGACCGGCACCCGGCCCTGCAGGTTGGGCAGCATGAAGCCCTGCGCGCCGTCACCACCATAAGTGACCCCCAACAGGCTGTACAAGGCCATGTACTGATTGATGCTCAGTGTTTGTCCATTGCACTGCATCCAGCCACTGGGAGCAAATGGAAAGGCAAACGTCATGATCGAACCCATAAAAACTTCCATACAGCCTCATCCTTCTTCTGTGTCATGGGAAACTTCGATCCACCGGGGCACGGTCCCGCAGGTGGCAGGAAAGGAGCGTAGACGCAGTTTTCAGAGTGTGGATGTTTTTGCAGGTCGTCTTTCAGCTATACATCCAGTGACATTTGCCTGGCAAAACCGAAAAGTTCACTACCGTTCATCTGATAGTCATCATCCTTCCATTGAGGCAGGCCTGTTAAACCGCGGGGCCCGCAGCCATGCGCGGCTTTTTCGCTGGCTTCCCCACTTAAGATCTGCACAATGATGTCGAACTACTAGCATACAAGTACCTTTTTGTTACGCAGTTCTCACACTCAAGCAAGTCATTCTATGGGTGCATGGATGCAGAAATTCCATTTCATTGCAGGCTTGCCCAGATCGGGCTCCACACTGCTCTCAGCCATTCTTCTACAGAACCCGCGCTTCCATGCTGGCATGAGCAGCCCGGTCGGCTCATTGTTTTCCAGCATTCTGGGGCAATGCAGCGCTGGCAATGAATTCTCTTCAGTGATCAGCACCGAGATGCGCCGCCGTTTGTTGCGCGGGATATTCGAGTCCTATTACGCCGACAAGGCCAATAAAGACGTGGTGTTCGATACAAGCCGCGGCTGGTGCGCACGCCTGCCTGCACTCATGGACCTGTTCCCGCAAAGCAAAGTGATCGCCTGCGTGCGCAATGTCGCCTGGGTGATGGACAGCATCGAACGCCTGTACCGCGCCAATCCTTTCGAAAACACCAAGCTGTTCAACGACGACGTCGAACGCAACACGGTTTACAGCAGGGTCGAGACGCTTGCGCAGCGCAACCGTCTGGTGGGTTTTGCCTGGGCCTCGCTCAAGGAAGCCTATTACGGAGAGCATGCCAGTTCGATTCTGCTGATCGATTACGACCTCCTGTCTCAGGCACCGGATCGCGTCATGCGGCTGGTCTACGACTTCATTGGCGAACCGTGGTTTGAACACGATTTCAATAACCTTGCCTATGACGCCCCGGAGTTCGATGAAGCGCTCGGCGTGTCCGGCCTGCACAAGGTCAAACCCCGCGTCGCGCTGGAGCCCAGGGCTACCATCCTGCCGCCGGACTTGTTCGAGCAGTATTCAGCGTTGTCGTTCTGGAATGACGGGTCTGCCAGCGCAGCCAACGTCATCCGTATGAAATCAGACTCCGCCGTCAACTGACCGCGGTTTTATCACTCGTAACGTTCGATCTCTGGTGAGCAGCATGTGGTGGAACAAACAACAGTCGCGGACTACAAAGCGGGCACCCTCGAGTGCAACCTCCCCCGTTTCGCCCATGATCATGTCTCTCGAACCGCGCATGCTGTTCGACGGTGCGGTCGCGGCGACGGTCGCTGAAGCGGCCCAGCCGGATAGCCAGCCAACGCCCGACGCATCGGCCAAGAGTGCCGAACAGGCCAGTAGCGCCAGTAAAGACACCCATGCGCAGAGCGGCGCCACGTCAGATGTCCCCGTCAAACCGGCCGCCGTGCCCGGCAGTACGGTGGTCTTTGTCGACTCCCGGGTCAAGGATTCGCAGGCTCTGCTGACTGGCGTTGCACCCGGCACTCAAGTGGTCGAACTGGACGCTACCAGGGATGGCCTGCAACAGGTTGCCGATTACCTGGAGTCCCACCAGGGCGTCAGTTCAGTGCAGATCATCGCACACGGCAACTCCGGTGATCTGTGGCTGGGCAACAGCTACGTTTCTGCCGACAACATTGCGCAACGCAGCGCACTGCTGGCCGAAATCGGCAATGACATGAACGCTGGCGGCGATATTCTGATTTACGCCTGCAACACTGCCGAAGGTGATCCGGGCCTGAGCTTCGTCGATTCTCTGGCCGCCCTCACCGGCCGGGATGTTGCTGCGTCCACCAACCGTACCGGCGTGGGCGGCGACTGGGATCTGGAAATTGCCACCGGCAGCATCGAAAGCGTCAGCGCCCTGTCGCAACAGTCGATGGACGCCTACCAGTGGGGGCTGGCGACCTTCACCGTGACGTCTACCAGCAACACCGGCACAGGCAGCTTGCGCGAGGCGCTGACCAATGCCCAGAACGGCGATATCGTAACCTTCTCGACCGGCATGACCGTTGCACTGCAAAGCCAGCTGGTGGTCAGCAAGAACATCACCCTCGATGGCGACCTGAACAACGACGGCGTGGCCGACGTGACGCTGGACGGTCAGAACAGAACCAGTGTCATCAGGGTCAATTCCGGGGTCACAGCCACACTCGATGGCGTGATCATTACCCGAGGCGTGGCCAGCACAACGGGTGCGAGCAGCGGCGCGAGCATTGCGGCCTCTGATGCACTGGGCGGCGGCATCAACAACGCCGGCAACCTCACACTGCGCAACGTCACCGTCACTGCCAACTCGGCAGCGGGCGGTGGCGGTGGCGGTGGCGTCAACTCGCCAAACGTGGGCGGCGGCGGCGGCGGTGGCGGCGGCATTGGCGGGCAGAACGGTGCTGCGGGTGGCAGTGCCGGCACCTACACATCCACCGCCCCGTCAGCCAATACCGGCGGCAACGGGGCATCGTTCAGCACTGCTTATCTGGCAGGCCAGGGCGGCAATTCAAGCGGCGGCGGCGCCGGGGGAAACGGCACGCCTGTCGGCTACACCAACGGCGGCGCGGGCGGCACCGCGACCAGCGGCGGTCGGACCATCGGCGGCGGTGGCGGCGGCTCGGGCTTTGACGCCAATGGCGGCAGAGGCGGATCAGCCGTCGGCGGCATTTACAACGCCTCGAACGGCACTCTGGCGATCATCGGCACCTCGACCATCAGCAGCAACATCGGTGCAGGCGGTGGCGGCGGTGGCGGCGGCACGATTGGTGGCAACGGTGGACGTGGTATCGGCGCGATCTGGAACAAAGGCACGGTCAATATCACGTCCAGCAACAACTCGGCGATGACCGGCAACGTCGGCGGCAGCGGCGCAGGCGGCCAGGGAAACGGCAGTACGGGCAGCGCCAATGGCACATCACCCACTGCCGTCAATAACATCCTCAACGACGGCGGCACGCTGAACATTGCCTATACCGCGGATACAACTGCGCCGACGGGCTCCAGCATCGTGATTGCCAACACATCCTTGAGTTCGGGTGGCACGTCGCTGGTCACGTTCACGTTCAGTGAGCCGGTCTTCGGCCTGGAAATCTCCGAGATCACCGTGCCCAACGGTACGTTGAGCAATCTGGTGACCACCAACAACATTACCTGGACAGCCACTCTCACGGCCTCCGGCAATATTTCCGACAGTTCCAATGCGATCAGCCTGCCGTTAACGGCGGTGCAGGACTCTGCCGGCAATATCGGTACCGGAACCGTGACCTCCAACAACTACG
Source organism: Pseudomonas congelans (assembly GCF_900103225.1). GTDB lineage: Bacteria > Pseudomonadota > Gammaproteobacteria > Pseudomonadales > Pseudomonadaceae > Aquipseudomonas > Aquipseudomonas congelans. The sequence goes on from NZ_FNJH01000002.1 coordinate 647,397, forward strand.
CAGTCTCCGATACCGTGCCGCCGACAGCGACCGTCGTGGTGGCGGACACCGCACTCGCTGCAAGCGAAACGTCACTGGTCACCATTACCTTCAGTGAAGTGGTCGCCGGCTTCGACAATACCGACCTCACGGTGGCAAACGGCACATTGACCGCTGTCAGCAGCAGTGATGGCGGCAAGACCTGGACCGCGACGCTGACGCCGACCGCCGACCTTACCAGCACCGTCAACCAGATCAGCCTCAACCGGGCAGGTGTACAAGATCTGTCCGGGAACACCGGATCAGGTGTCGCCACATCCAACAACTACGCCATCGACACGGCACGTCCGACCGCAAGCGTCGTGCTGACCGACAGCGCCCTGAGCATTGGTGAAACCTCACAAGTGACCATCACCTTCAGTGAGGCAGTGACCGGTTTCACCAACGCCGACCTGACCATCGTCAATGGCACGCTGAGCACCCTGACCACGAGCAACAACATCGTCTGGACGGCGACGTTCACACCGACCAATAACATCACCGACAGCACCAATGTGATTACTCTGGCCAACACAGGTGTCAGCGATGCGGCGGGCAATACGGGCTCGGGGACCACAAACTCGAACAACTACGCCATCGATACACAGCGCCCGACCGTGAGCATTCTGGTGGCAGACGCCAGCCTCACGGCTGACGAAACATCACTGGTAACCATTACATTCAGCGAAGCCGTCAGCGGGTTCACCAATGCCGACCTGACAGTGCCCAATGGCACCTTGAGCACCGTCACCAGCAGCGACGGCGGCATCACCTGGACCGCGACCTACACGCCGAACAACAACGTCAATGACACCACCAACCTGATCAGCCTGAGCAACACGGGTGTAGCGGACCTGGCTGGCAACGCCGGGGCCGGGACGAGCAACTCGGGCAACTTTACCATCGACACCGTGCGCCCGAGCGCCACAGTGGTCGTCGACGACAGCGCCCTTTCCGCCGGCGAGACCTCTCTGGTCAGCATCACCTTCAGCGAAGCCGTGACCGGGTTCACCAATGCCGACCTGACCGTTGCCAATGGCACCTTGAGCGCGGTGAGCAGCAGTAACGGCGGCATCACCTGGACCGCAACCCTCACACCAAGCGCAAACGTAACCGACACCACCAACCTGATCACGCTGGATACAAGGGGTGTTGCCAACGCTTCCGGTAACGCAGGCACAGGCACGATCAACTCCAACAATTACGCCATCGACACCCAGCGGCCGACCGCCAGCATCGTGGTGGCAGACAACGCTCTGTACATAGCTGAAACCTCGCTGGTGACCATCACCTTCAACGAAGCGGTCAGCGGTTTCACCAATGCTGATCTGAATATCAGCAATGGCACCCTGAGCGCGGTCAGCAGCAGCGATGGCGGTATCACCTGGACCGCAACCCTGACGCCGACAACAGGGATTACCAGCAACAGCAATTCGGTGATTCTGAACAACGGCGGTGTGGCCGATCTGGCGGGTAACGCAGGCAGCGGTCTGAGCACCTCGAACAACTACGCCATCGACACAGCGCGCCCGACAGCCAGTATCTCGATGTCGGACAGCGCCCTGACCGGCGGTGAAACCTCACTGGTGACGATCACGTTCAGCGAAGCCGTGAGCGGTTTTACCAACGCCGACCTGACGGTGCCGAACGGCACGCTGAGCGTGGTCAGCAGCAGCGACGGCGGCGTCACCTGGACCGCGACCTACACGCCGAATGCCAATGTGGCCGATACCACCAACATCATCACTCTGGCCAACACAGGCGTAGCCGATCTGGCAGGAAATATCGGCAGCGGCACGACCGATTCCGGCAATTTCACCATTGCCACACAGCAGCCGACCGCCACCGTCGTGGTCGCCGACACCGCCCTGACGGTGGGGGAAACCTCGCTGGTGACCATCACCTTCAGCGAAGCAGTCAGCGGCTTCAACAATGCCGACCTGGCGGTCGAGAACGGCACATTGAGCGCAGTCAGCAGCAACGATGGCGGCATCACCTGGACCGCGACCTTCACGCCGACGACCGATGTCACCGACGCGAGCAACCTGATCACGCTGGACAACACCGGGTTTGCCAACGGCTCTGGCGTTACCGGCACCGGCACCACCGCGTCGAACAACTACGCCATCGACTCCCTGCGCCCGACTGCGGCCATTGTAATCGCCGACAGTACGCTGAGCATCGGTGAAACCTCGCTGGTGACCATTACTTTCAGCGAAGCGGTCAGTGGCTTCAGCAACGCCGATCTGGTGGTGGCCAACGGTACGTTGAGCGCGCTGAGCAGCAGCGACGGAGGCCTCACGTGGACAGCCACGCTGACCCCATCGGTTGGCACTACCGACAGCAGCAATCTGGTGACCCTGAACAACGCTGGCGTCACCGATCTGGCGGGTAATGCAGGAACCGGTCTGACACCTTCCAATAATTACGCCATCGACACAGTACGTCCGACTGCCAGCATTGTGGTGGCCGACAACGCACTGTCAGTGGGTGAGACCTCCCTGGTGACCATCACCTTCAGTGAGGCCGTCGGCGGTTTCGACAACAGCGACCTGAGCGTTGCCAATGGCACCTTGAGCGCTGTCAGCAGCAGTGATGGCGGTGTCACCTGGACGGCAACCTTCACGCCAGCCATCAACATCGCCGACAGCACCAACCTGATCACGCTGAACAACGCTGGCATAGCCGACCTGGCCGGCAATACCGGAAGCGGCGTAACCAACTCAAATAATTACAGCATCGACACCTTTCAGCCGACCGCCACCATTGTGGTCGCCGACAGCGCCCTGTCGGTCGGTGAAACCTCGCTGGTGACCATCACCTTCAGCGAAGCGGTCAGTGGCTTCAACAATGCCGACCTGACAGTCGAGAACGGCACATTGAGCGCAGTCAGCAGCAGCGATGGCGGCATCACCTGGACGGCGACCTTCACGCCGACGGCTAATGTCACCGACGCGAGCAACCTGATCACCCTGGATAACACCGGGTTTGCCAATGCCTCGGGCAACCCCGGCAGCGGCATTACCTCCTCCAACAACTACGCCATCGATACCCTGCGCCCTGCTGCGACCATCGTGATCGCCGACAATACGCTGACCATCGGTGAAACCTCGCTGGTTACCATTACCTTCGGCGAAGCAGTCAGTGGCTTCAGCAACGCCGATCTGGTGGTGGCCAACGGTACGTTGAGCGCGCTGAGCAGCAGCGACGGTGGCATCACATGGACAGCCACGCTGACGCCATCGGTCGGCACTACCGACAGCAGCAATCTGGTGACCCTGAACAACGCAGGCGTCACCGATCTGGCGGGTAATGCGGGAACCGGCCTGACACTCTCCAATAATTACGCCATCGACACAGCACGTCCGACTGCCAGCATCGTGGTGGCCGACAACGCACTGTCAGTGGGTGAAACCTCGCTGGTGACCATCACCTTCAGTGAGGCCGTCAGCGGCTTCGACAACAGCGACCTGAGCGTTGCCAATGGCACTTTGAGCGCCGTCAGCAGCAATGATGGCGGTGTCACCTGGACGGCAACCTTCACGCCAGCCATAAACATCGCCGACAGCACCAACCTGATCGCGCTGAACAACACTGGCGTAGCCGACCTGGCCGGCAATACCGGAGGCGGCGTAACCAACTCCAATAATTACAGCATCGCCACCCTTCAGCCGACCGCCACCATTGTGGTCGCCGACAGCGCCCTGTCGGTCGGTGAAACCTCGCCGGTGACTATCACCTTCAGCGAAGCGGTAAGCGGCTTCAACAATGCCGACCTCAGCGTGGCCAACGGTACCTTGAGTGCGGTTTCCAGCAACGATGGCGGCATCACCTGGACCGCGACCTTTACGCCAGCGGCGAATGTGACTGATGCGACCAACCTGATCACACTGGACAATACGGGCGTCAGCAATGCGTCGGGCAACACAGGCGGCGGCACCACGGCCTCGAACAATTACACCATCGACACTCAGCGCCCGACTGCGACCATAACGGTCGCCAACCCGAGTCTGGCCATCGGTCAGACCTCAGTGGTGACCTTCGCCTTCAGCGAGCGCGTGACCAATTTCGACCTGTCGGACATCAGCGTGGGCAATGGCACCCTCTCCAATCTGACCAGCGATGACGGCGGGCGCACCTGGACCGCGACCCTGACGCCGGACGCCAATGTCACCGCACTCAACAACTTCATCGTTCTGGACAGTGGCACGGTGAATGATCTGGCAGGCAATGCTGGCGCGACAATAGCGCTCTCCAGTAATTACACCATCGATAATCAGCGCCCGACGGCGAATATCTCTATTGCCAACCCGAACCTGGCGACGGGCCAGACCTCAGTGGTGACGTTTGCCTTCAGCGAGCCGGTCACCAACTTCACGCTGTCGGACATCAGCGTGGCCAACGGCACGCTGTCCAGTCTGGCCAGCAGCGATGGCGGGGCCACCTGGACCGCGACCCTGACACCGACCGCGAACGTGACTGACCCGAGCAATTTCATCGTGCTGGACAGCAGCAACGTGAGTGACCGGGCCGGCAATGCAGGCACAGGCATCGCGCTGTCTGCCAACTACAGCATCACCACGACATCGCTGGCGGGCGACCCGCAGTTCCGGGTCGATGCACCGGCGCCGCTGATCAGCACGGCAAATCTGCCACTTCAACCGGCACTGTTCAGCCCGCCTACCGGCAACCTGGGATCGCCGTTGAGCTTCTCGCCGTTGTTCGAACAGCGCACCACGGGGGGTGATCTGCCGCCTGTGGGCAATATTTTCATTACCAATCGTGCCCTGACACCGAGCTTCATCGCTCAGGTCTTCGACTCGAACAGTGTCGGGGGCCCGGGGTCCGGGTTCATAGGTTTCGGCAGCGGAGAAGGCAGCGTATTCGGCACCAGTACGCTGTCGACCCTGTTTTCACGTGAAACAGCTACCGGTACTTCGACGACAGCGGCGTTCGAAGGCGCAGGCAGCAATAGCTTGCAAGATTCGTCGCAGAGCATCCAGGCAGGTTTCGGTGCACTGACCCTGGGTCAGCAGTTGCAACAGATCACTGATAACGAGCAAGAAAAACTGCGCGAACTGGCATGGGCTTTGGGGGAAGTAGGTGTGAGTCAAGTGCAAGCCTGAAACAGAGTTTGAGTCATGCGCCGTCCCTGTACGGCGCTCATAAAAAAAGAATGCGGTAGCAAGGGGCGGTCGGAGCATGAAAAGAAGTCATACGTTGTTCAGCATCAGCCTGCTGGCGCTGGTAGTGAGTGGTTGCGCTGTCACCAGCCAGCCGATCGACCGGAGCGTCAGCGAGCAGCGCGCTAAAAGTGATCTGCAACTGATGTACCGGGATCAGGAGCCATTGAACGGCGCCTTGACCCTGCACCAGGCCATGGCCCGCGCGGTGAAGTACAACCTTGAGGCGCGTCTGAAAATCATGGAGGAGGCCCTGGCCAAGCGCCAGTTGGACCTCGCCAGCTTCGACATGCTGCCGCGTATGGCACTCTCCGCCGGCTATGCAGGGCGCAGCAACGTCAGCGCGTCGAGCAGCGAAAGTGTCGAGACCGGAACCCAGTCCCTCGAACCTTCGACTTCGCAAGACCGCAGCCGCCGGGTCGCTGACCTGACCATGGTATGGAACGTGCTCGACTTCGGCGTCAGCTACATCAGTGCCAAACAACAAGGCGACCAGCGCCTGATCGTTCAGGAACGGCGTCGCAAGGTGGTCAACACCATCGTTCAGGACGTGCGCTCGGCCTACTGGCGCGCCGTAGCTGCCGAACGCATGCTCACGCAGATCGACAGCCTGATGGCGCGGGTCGAGAAAGCCCAGGCCAACAGCCAGAAAATGAGCGAGCAGCGTGTGGGTGATCCGGTGCAGGCACTGGGTTACCAGCGCTCGCTGATCCAGGCGACGCGTCAGCTGGAAGAGCAGCGCAAGGCGCTCTCGCTGGCCAAGACCGAACTGGCGACCCTGATCAACCTGCCGTTGGGCACGGATTTGAAGCTGGCCACGCCGGACGACTACTCGATCCCGGAACTCAAGGTCGACATGGCACGCCTGGAAACCGAAGCGCTGGCCAGCCGCCCCGAACTGCGCGAGCAGGATTATCAGACCCGCATCAGCTCGGCCGAAACCCGCAAGGCCATGTTGCGCATGCTGCCGGGCCTGGAGTTCTCGGCAGGAGGCCATTACGACAGCAACTCGTTTCTGGTCAACGACAAATGGGCTGACCTGGGCGTAAAAGTCACCTGGAACCTGTTCAACGTGCTGTCGGCACCTGCCGCCATTGACGCAGCCAAGGCTGGCGAAGAAGTTGCTGCCGCACGCCGCCAGGCGATGTCCATCGCAGTACTGGCCCAGCTTTATGTGGCCAATGCCAACTACAACGAAGCCTTGCGCCAGTTCAAGACAAGCCAGCAGTTGTCGAACATCGACAGCCAGATTGTCGGCCAGCTGCGCAACCGTTACCAGGCTGCCAGCCTGGGCGAACTGGACTTGATTCAGGGCGAACTGAACACCCTGCAAGCCGACTTGCGGCGTGACCTGGCGTATGCCGACCTGCGTAACGCTTATGGCCAGATCTTCGCCAGCGCGGGACTTGATCCGCTGCCTTCGGAGCTTCCTTCGACCAAAGTACAGGCCATTGCTGTTGCACTGGGTGCGCGCGAGTCCCAGTGGGAAGCAGGAAATATTTCGGTAGCCGCTACCACGCCCAAGCCGTAAACCGCTCTATGAACACCATTCAGCCAGTGCTCATGCGCTGGCTGGATGCGACGACACTCCTGCCGAAACGAAATCGTTCCACTGTAACGATTTCACTCCAAAGCACTTCACTCCGCGCGTATCAAGGCCTTGATCAGACACATATTTTCAAATGGCCGAACAGTGTATCGATTTCGCTACAGTCAGAATCGGCACGTTCACGTAAAAAACCGTTAAACCACTGATTTAATTAGATAAATTAAACATGGCCGCTAAATTGCTAAGTCATGACTCATATTGCTCGCGTGCTGCGCGAGCCCTGTTCTCCGAGGAGTTTGTATGAGCGAGTTGCGATTCACCGTTGACCATGAATGGCTGCGTGCCGAAACCGACGGCAGCGTGACGGTCGGCATTACGCCCTACGCGCAGGAGTCGCTGGGCGATGTGGTCTTCGTGCAGCTCCCGGAATTACAGGCCTACACTCAACACGCTGAAGTGTCGGTGGTGGAATCGGTGAAAGCCGCCAGCAGCATCAACATGCCGTTGGACGGTGAAGTCGTCGAGGTCAATTCCGCCCTCGACGCCACGCCGGAGCTGGTCAATGAAGATGCCCTTGGTGCGGGCTGGTTCTTTCGCTTCATCCCACAAGACGCCAACGCCATTCACGGCCTGCTGGATCAGGACGCCTATGACCGTCTGATCAAAGCCAACGCCGAAGCCTGAGGAGCACGCCATGACTGACCGTATTGAACTGACCACTGCCAACGAATTCATCGCCCGTCACATCGGCCCGCGCGCGGCCGACGAACAGGCCATGCTGCAAACGCTGGGTTTCGATTCCATTGAAGCGCTGAGCGACAGCGTCATTCCGGAAAGCATCAAGGGCACCAGCGTTCTGAACCTGCCTGCCGGGCAGAGCGAAGCCGATGCGCTGGCGTCGATCAAGGCCATCGCCAGCAAGAATCAGTTGTTCAAGACCTACATCGGCCAGGGTTACTACAACACCCACACGCCAGCACCGATCCTGCGCAACCTGCTGGAAAACCCGGCCTGGTACACCGCCTACACGCCTTACCAGCCAGAGATTTCCCAGGGCCGCCTGGAGTCACTGCTCAACTTCCAGACACTGATCAGCGACCTCACCGGCCTGCCGATTGCCAATGCCTCTCTGCTCGACGAAGCCACCGCGGCCGCCGAAGCAATGACCTTTTGCAAACGCTTGAGCAAAAACAAGGCTAGCCAGCAGTTTTTCGCGTCCAGCCACTGTCATCCGCAGACCCTGGATGTGTTGCGTACCCGCGCCGAGCCATTGGGCATCACCGTGGTCGTGGCCGATGAGCACGAGCTGGAGGATGTCAGCGATTACTTCGGCGCGTTGCTGCAATACCCGGCCAGCAATGGCGATGTGTTCGATTATCGCGAGCTGGTGGAGCGCTTCCACGCGGCCAACGCCCTGGTCGCCGTGGCTGCCGACCTGCTGGCCCTTACCCTGCTGACCCCGCCAGGCGAGTTCGGCGCTGACGTGGCGATCGGTAGCGCCCAGCGCTTCGGTGTGCCGCTGGGTTTCGGTGGCCCGCATGCGGCCTACTTCTCGACCCGCGATGCCTTCAAACGTGACATGCCAGGCCGTCTGGTCGGCGTGTCGGTGGACCGTCACGGCAAGCAGGCCCTGCGCCTGGCCATGCAGACCCGCGAACAGCATATTCGTCGCGAGAAGGCCACCAGCAACATCTGCACCGCACAGGTGCTGCTGGCCAACATCGCCAGCATGTACGCCGTCTACCATGGTCCGCGCGGCCTGACACAGATCGCCAATCGCGTTCACCAGCTGACCGCGATTCTTGCCGAAGGCTTGAGCACGCTGGGCCTGAAGGCCGAGCAGGCATTTTTCTTCGACAGCCTGACCCTGCACACCGGTGACAGGACCACTGCACTGCACGCTGCCGCCCGCGCCAGGCACATCAACCTGCGCGAAATCGATGACCAGCGTCTGGGCCTGTCCCTGGACGAGACCACCTCGCAGTCGGCAGTCGAAAACCTGTGGGCGATCTTCGCTGGCGAAGGCCAGAGCCTGCCGGACTTCGCCGCGCTGGCAGACAGCGTCCAGTCACGCCTGCCGGCCGGGCTGCTGCGTCAGTCGGCGATCCTCAGTCACCCGGTGTTCAACCGCTATCACTCGGAAACCGAGCTGATGCGCTACCTGCGCAAGCTGGCCGACAAGGACCTGGCGCTGGATCGCACCATGATTCCGCTGGGCTCGTGCACCATGAAGCTCAATGCCGCCAGCGAAATGATCCCGGTGACCTGGGCCGAATTCGGCAACCTGCACCCGTTTGCCCCGGCCGAGCAAAGCGCCGGTTATCAGCAACTGACCGATGAGCTGGAGGCCATGCTCTGTGCGGCCACCGGTTACGACGCGATCTCGCTGCAGCCGAACGCCGGCTCGCAGGGCGAATACGCCGGACTGCTGGCTATCCGCGCTTACCACCAGAGCCGTGGTGATGAACATCGCGATATCTGCCTGATCCCTTCTTCGGCGCACGGCACCAACCCGGCGACCGCCAACATGGCCGGTATGCGCGTCGTGGTGACTGCCTGTGATGCACGCGGCAACGTCGACATCGAAGACCTGCGCGCCAAGGCCACTCAGCATCGTGACCAGTTGGCGGCGATCATGATCACCTACCCGTCGACCCACGGCGTGTTCGAAGAAGGCATTCGCGAAATCTGCGGCATCGTTCATGACAACGGTGGCCAGGTCTACATCGATGGCGCAAACATGAACGCCATGGTCGGTCTCTGCGCACCGGGCAAGTTCGGCGGCGACGTATCCCACCTCAACCTGCACAAGACCTTCTGCATCCCCCACGGCGGTGGCGGCCCGGGCGTTGGTCCGATCGGCGTGAAATCCCATCTCGCCCCTTTCATGCCCGGCCATGCCCGCATGGAGCGCAAGGAAGGCGCAGTCTGCGCAGCACCGTTCGGCAGCGCCAGCATTCTGCCCATTACCTGGATGTACATCCGCATGATGGGCGGTGAAGGCCTGAAACGCGCTTCGCAGCTGGCGATTCTCAATGCCAACTACATCTCGCGCCGTCTGGAGGAGCATTACCCGGTGCTCTACACTGGTAGCAACGGCCTGGTCGCGCACGAGTGCATCCTCGACCTGCGCCCGATCAAGGACAGCAGCGGCATCAGCGTAGACGACGTGGCCAAGCGCCTGATCGACTTCGGTTTCCATGCCCCGACCATGTCGTTCCCGGTCGCCGGGACCTTGATGATCGAGCCGACCGAAAGTGAGTCCAGAGAAGAACTGGACCGCTTCTGCGACGCCATGATCAAGATCCGCGAAGAAATCCGCGCGGTTGAAAACGGCAGCCTGGACAAAGATGACAACCCGTTGAAAAACGCGCCGCACACCGCTGCCGAAATCGTCGGCCAGTGGAGCCATCCTTACAGCCGCGAACAGGCGGTGTACCCGGTCGATTCGCTGATCGAGAACAAGTACTGGCCTCCGGTCGGTCGTGTCGACAATGTCTTCGGCGACCGCAATCTCGTCTGCGCCTGCCCGTCCATCGAGAACTATCAGGAAGCGTGACAGCCCCTGCCTGGCATTGCCTGATCGCGCTGCGCGCACAGGTAGTGCCATCGGTACGGCCCGCTCAACAAGGAATCGAACATGTCCACAGAATCACTGCTGACCACTCCCCTGCACGCGCTGCACCGCGAACTCGGCGCAAAGATGGTGCCCTTCGCCGGTTACGACATGCCTGTTCAATACCCGGCTGGCGTAATGAAAGAGCACCTGCACACCCGCGCTCAGGCCGGTCTGTTCGATGTCTCGCACATGGGCCAGATTCGCCTTACCGGTGCAGACGCCGCCAAGGCGCTGGAAGCCCTGGTGCCGGTGGACATCATTGACCTGCCGGTCGGCATGCAGCGTTATGCGATGTTCACCGACGAGAACGGCGGCATTCTCGATGACCTGATGGTGGCCAATCTCGGCAACGACCAGTTGATGCTGGTGGTCAACGCAGCCTGCAAGGATCAGGACCTGGCGCACTTGTGCAAGCATCTGGCCGGGCATTGCAAGATCGAACCACTGTTTGAAGAACGCGCCCTGCTCGCGCTGCAAGGGCCAGCCGCTGTGACCGTACTGGCACGCCTCGCCCCGGAAGTCGCCAAAATGACCTTCATGCAGTTCGCCGGCGTCACGCTGCTGGGTATCAAATGCTATGTCAGTCGCTCGGGCTATACCGGTGAAGACGGCTATGAAATTTCAGTGCCTGCCGAACAGGCTGAAGCCCTGGCGCGCCGCCTGCTGGAAGAACCGGAAGTTGCCCCGATCGGTCTGGGCGCACGTGACTCGCTGCGGCTGGAAGCCGGCCTGTGCCTGTACGGCCATGACATGGACACGCACAGCTCGCCGATCGAGGCCAGTCTGTTATGGGCCATTTCCAAAGTGCGCCGCGCCGACGGTGAGCGTGCAGGCGGCTTTCCGGGAGCCGAGCGAATCTTTGCCCAGCAGCAGAACGGTGTCAGCAGGAAGCGGGTCGGACTGCTCCCCCAAGAGCGCACGCCAGTGCGTGAAGGTACAGAGATCGTCGATGAACAAGGCACTGTTATCGGTACCGTGTGCAGTGGCGGTTTTGGCCCCTCTCTGGCCGGGCCGCTGGCCATGGGTTATCTGCATAACGATTACACCGCACTGAATACACCTGTGTGGGCAATGGTGCGCGGCAAGAGAGTCCCCATGCTCGTTGCAAAAATGCCTTTCGTTGCGCAACGTTACTTCCGCGGTTAAATAGCGGCGTCAAAAAAACAGCAACACTTCAGTGTTGCTGGAGCACTCTTCCCCAGCAGTGTTTCGGCAGTATTTCAACCGCGTGAACAGTCCGTCATATATGCAAAAAATGCACCTATAAAGTGCAAAATGTTATGAGAGATCACCCCCGTGCACACCATGCAAACACTGCCGGTATAAGGCCAACCCCCCGGAAACAGGGTGTCCGGCAAGGGGGTTGTATTTGTAACTGGACTTGGCGTAGAGTTTCCGAACTGTGTTTGCATGGGTCGCCGAATCTGGACCTGGGCAGTAGCTCTAGGTTTGCTACAACCCGTTCTACGTTTCTTACTTCCTGCAACCAGCCCCAGTGCTCTTTCATGTGAAAGAGGCTGTAACCAATTCAAGTCAAGCGTCAGGGAAATAAGAAAATGGCTGAACGTCAGAGCGGTACCGTCAAGTGGTTCAACGACGAAAAAGGTTTTGGTTTTATCACTCCTGAGAGCGGGCCGGATCTGTTCGTACACTTCCGCGCGATCCAGGGTAACGGCTTCAAGAGCCTGAAAGAAGGCCAGAAAGTTACCTTCGTTGCAGTGCAAGGCCAGAAAGGCATGCAGGCTGACGAAGTTCAAGCCGAAGGCTGAGAACGACGCACCACGTCTCGACAAGAAAGCCTCTGGCAGCGATGCCAGAGGCTTTTTTGCATGCGGGATTTGCAGGGCTGAGAAAGCGCCCATGAAAAAGCCGACCCAGGGGTCGGCTTTTTCAGTCCTGCAGGTGCATTACCCGGCACGACGTAACAGAAGAACCCCGGCCAGCGCACAGGCTGCGGCAGGCAGCAGTACTGCCAGCAACGGCGGGAAGCCGAACAGCAGGCTCGACGGGCCGAGCAGGTCCTGAATGATGCGGAAGGTAAAGCCGACCACGACACCGGTGAACACGCGCTGCCCCAGCGTAACCGAACGCAGCGGACCGAAGATGAACGAGATAGCCATCAGCACCAACGCGACGGTCACTGCCGGTTGCAGGACCTTGGTCCAGAACGCCAGCCAGTAGCGGCCATTGCTCAAGCCCTGATCAGCCAGATAATGCGCGTAGCTCCAGAGGCCGCTGATAGACAGCGACTCGGGCGGCATGATCACCGTGCTCAGCAGTTGCGGGCTCAATGCCACGTCCCAGCGCTCTACCGGCGTATTGACGACCTCGGTGCTGCCGTCATTGAAGTGCGTGGTGGCGACGTCCTTCAATTCCCAGTAATCGGTCTTGAAGTTGGCCTCTTTGGCAAAGCTGGACGTCAGCATGTGGCGCTGGTCGTCGAAACGATAACGCGTCACACCGAGCATCAGGCCATTGGGCTGCACCGTGTTGATGTGGATGAACTCGTCGCCCTGGCGGTGCCACAGACCATGGCGGGCACTCTGAGCATCACCTGAGCCCTGAGCCAACGAGCGCGCGGCCTGAGCCTGGTTCTCGGCATAGGGAGCAACATACTCGCCGACCAGCACGCCAGCGATCATCAACACCAGCATGGGCTTCATGACCGCCCAGACGATGCGCCCGATGGACACACCCGCCGCACGCATGATGGTCAGCTCGCTGCTGCTGGCCAGCGTACCCAGACCGATCAGGCAGCCGATCAGGGCGGCCATCGGCAAGGTGTCGTAGACGCGACGTGGTGCTGTCAGCATGACGTAGCTGAGGGCATCCGCCAGCGTGTAGGTGTCGCTGATATCGCCCATCTCGTCGATGAACGCGAACAGCGAGACCAGCCCCAGAATAATGCCCAGAACCGCGAGAATCGCCAGCAGGACGCTTTTGCCAATGTATCGATCAAGCTTGACCACGAGTCACCTCCGTGACGCTGCGACGACTCGCCATCTTCAGACGCAGAGGCTCCCAATAGAACAACAGCAGGCCGATGGACAGGTAGATGGCATGCACCCACCACATCCCCAGGCTGAGTGGCAGCTTGCCTTTCTCCAGCGAGCTGCGCACCGAAATCAGGATGGCCAGGTACGACATGTAAAGAAGGATCGCCGGCAGCAGTTTCAGGTAACGGCCCTGACGCGGATTGACCCGTGACAGCGGAATGGCCATCAAGGTCACGATGAACACCGACAGCGGCAGCGAAATACGCCATTGCAACTCGGCGACGGAACGCGGTGCCGGGTTGCCGATCAGTTCGCTGGTCGGAATGGCTTCACGATCGGTGATTTCTTCGCTGATTTCCGGCTTGGGCAGCATCGCCCCGTAGGTGTCGTACTTGATCACGCGATAGTCGGCCGCCCCCGGATTGCCGTCATAGCGATAACCGTTCTCGAGGATCAGGAAGCGACTGCCATTGGGCCGTACTTCCTGGTGGCCCTTCTCCGCGACCAGCACGGTGATGCCGTTGTCCTTGCTCTTGTCGCTGGACATGCGCTTTTCCGAGATGAACACACCAGCCAGTTGCGAGCGGTCTTCCGACAGCTCCTTGGTGTAGGTAATACGCGTACCGTCACGCAGCGCCTGAAAACGGCCCGGCACCAGCGTGTCGAACTCGGTCATGGCGTCCTGCTGATTGATCAGCAGCGAAAACTGCGTAGCACCCTGCGGAGCCAGGCTGAAGCTCAACCAGGCAACCAGCAGGCCCACCAGCGTGGCCGGCCCCATGGTGATGGCCAGCAGGCGCTGCTGACTCATGCCGGTTGCGGCCAGCACGGTCATCTCGCTTTCCAGGTACAGGCGTCCGTACGCCATGAGGATGCCGAGGAACAGGCCCAGCGGCAGAATCACCTGCAGAAAGCCCGGCAGGCGGAAGCCCATGATCAGGAACAGCACGCCAGGATCGAGCGCACCGGACGCGGCCTGCGCCAGGTACTTGATGAAGCGTCCGCTCATGATGAAGACCAGCAGTACGGCACTGACCGCACTCAAGGTAAGCAGCACTTCTCGGGACAGATAACGGAAGACAATCAAACCAGACACTCCAGAGTTGTCAGGCTCAGGCAGCCAAACAGGGAAAATTTGTGAGCCACGGCAACCAGAGCTTCACGCCGACAAAAGGCGTGGGCCTCAAAAAATATGCGGCATTATCCTGTGATTGTGTGTTTCTGTCACTGCGCACCGGGGATAGTTCGCACATAGACGCCAGACAGGCCGCTTTGCGGGGTTGTCAGCAGTCGTGCAGCGGGGTCAAACTGCAAGGCTTAGCGCAGGCATCACCCCTGAAAACACTCAGGCCATGCCGCGTACGACATTCATATTGCGACTCTCATCGTCTATTCGGGGACCCCACATGGAATTGGTTGTTAAAAGCGTAAGCCCAGAAACCTTGAAAACCGCAACGCTGGTGGTCACCGTCGGCGAAAGCCGTGTACTGGCCGGTGCTGCCAGGACTGTGGACATCCTCAGCGGCGGAGCCGTTTCGCTGATCCTCAAGCGCGGCGATCTGGCCGGCAAGGTCGGCCAGAGCCTGCTGTTGCACAATCTGCCCAACATCAAGGCCGAGCGCGTTCTGCTGGTCGGCACCGGCAAGGAAGACGAGCTGTCGGACCGTCAGTTGAAAAAAATCGTCGGCGCAGCGCTCACCTGCCTCAAGGGCCTGGGCGGCACCGATGCAGCTATTGCGCTCGATGACCTGTCGGTGAAAAACCGCGACACCTATGGCATGGCTCGTCTGCTGGTCGAAGCCCTGGCCGACGGCGAATACGTCTTCGATCGTTTCAAGACCCAGAAGGCCGACGTTCGCGCCCTGAAGAAAATCACCCTGCTGACCGACAAGGTCAAGGCGGCCGACGTCGAGCGCGCTTCGACTCACGCTCAGGCAATCGCCACCGGCATGGCGCTGACCCGCGACCTCGGCAATCTGCCGCCGAACATCTGCCATCCGACCTACCTGGGCGAAGAAGCCAAGGCTTTGGGCAAGGCCCACAAGAACCTGAAAGTGGAAGTCCACGACGAGAAGAAACTGGCCGACTTGGGCATGGGTTCTTTCCTCGCGGTAGCACAGGGCAGCGCCCAGCCGCCGCGCCTCATCGTCATGAACTACCAGGGTGGCAAAAAAGGCGACCAGCCGTTCGTGCTGGTCGGTAAAGGCATCACCTTCGATACCGGCGGCATCAGCATCAAGCCTGCCTCGGGCATGGACGAGATGAAGTTCGACATGTGCGGTGCTGCCAGCGTGTTCGGCACCCTGCGTGCAGTGCTCGAATTGAAGCTGCCGATCAATCTGGTGTGCATTCTGGCCTGTGCCGAAAACATGCCGAGCGGCACCGCGACACGTCCGGGCGATATCGTCACGACCATGAGCGGCCAGACCGTCGAAATCCTCAACACCGACGCCGAAGGCCGACTGGTGCTGTGCGATGCACTGACCTACGCCGAGCGCTTCAAGCCGCAGGCGGTCATCGATATTGCAACCCTGACCGGCGCCTGCGTCGTTGCGCTGGGCGGCCACACCTCTGGCCTGCTGGGCAATAACGACGCGCTGATCAATCAGTTGCTCGACGCCGGCAAACAGGCCGATGACCGTGCCTGGCAGTTGCCGTTGTTCGATGAGTACCAGGAACAGCTCGACAGCCCGTTCGCCGACATCGCCAACATTGGTGGTCCGAAAGGCGGCACCATCACCGCGGCCTGCTTCCTGTCGCGCTTCACCAAGGCCTACCACTGGGCTCACCTGGACATCGCCGGCACTGCATGGCTGAGCGGCGGCAAGGAGAAAGGCGCCACCGGACGTCCTGTTCCGCTGCTGACCCAATACCTGCTCGACCGCGCCGGCGTATAAAAAGAGACCCTGGCGTATCGGCTGCACAGTCGATACGCCTCCGGTTCTGGAACCCACATGACTCAAGTCGACTTCTACATCCTGCCCAGCGCCGATCCTGCGGCTCGCCTGGACTTTGCCTGCAAGCTGACGGAAAAGGCCTGGCGCCTGGGTCACAAGGTCTATCTGCATTGCAGTGATGCGGCGCAGCGTGAGGACCTCGATGCCCGCCTCTGGCGTTTCAGAGGGGAAGTGTTTCTGCCGCATGGCGACGCCGAGAGCGATCACGATGCTGCCGTGGTACTGGGCCTGGGCGACGATTCGGGCGAACACAGCGACCTGCTGGTCAATCTCGACCTGAGCATTCCGGCCTTCTTCAAACGTTTCGCCCGCGTGGCCGAAGTCGTTGTCGAAGACCCGGCCATACGTCTTGCCGCACGCGAGAGTTTCCGTTCCTACCGTGAACAGGGCTATCCTCCGCAAGATCACCGACTGCAGCGCCTTTGAGGACACGATGGATACTTCAAAAAAAGCTGAATCCGCGCATTTGCTGAACGACCTCGAGTCGATCCGCCAACTGCTCGGCGATGACCCCGCACATTCCCCCCTGGCGAACGACACCACTCGTCCCGAAGGCCAGATTCCCCTGTTGTTCGATGTCGTCGGCGCTCGCCCCGACGCGGCGTATCAACAGGACTTCGACGAAGACGACATCCCGACACTGACACCTGATGCCCCTGCAGCACCCGCCCCGCAGGTGCAGCAGTCGGCCCAGCCGCAGGCGCTGCCCAACCCTGATGCACTGCTGCATCTGGACAGCGAATTGCGCGCAGCCGCGCAATTGATCATGCAAGACGTGATCGACGACTTCGCCCCGCATATCGAAAACGAAATCAAGCGTCGGCTGGAGGCAAGGCTGGAGCGGTTATTGGCGCAGCAGCCGAAGTGAAGTTCATGGCTCGGGAACTGCCCCTTGGGTAGATAGATACTTCGTTGGCGAGTATCCAGTCGCGAGCTTATCAGAGCAGCCAGCCGCCCCCGGCCCACTCGCCACCTGCTGACAGATCTGCCAGTTGTGGCCCGGCACTTATGGCTTGTCGCTTACGGTCAGGTCTATACTTACCGGTTTCCGAATCAATGCCACAGGTTCCCGCCGCGCATGGACAAGACTTACCAGCCGCACGCCATCGAAACTTCCTGGTACCAGACCTGGGAGTCCGAGAACTATTTCGCTCCGCAAGGCGTGGGTGACTCGTACACCATCATGATCCCGCCGCCGAACGTTACCGGCAGCCTGCACATGGGCCACGGTTTCAATAACGCGATCATGGATGCCCTGATCCGTTTCCGTCGCATGCAGGGCCGCAATACGCTCTGGCAACCGGGCACCGACCACGCCGGTATCGCTACGCAGATGCTGGTCGAGCGTCGCCTCGAAGCGCAAGGCGTAAGCCGTCATGAGCTGGGCCGCGAGAAGTTTCTGGACAAGATCTGGGAATGGAAGGCCGAGTCCGGCGGCAACATCAGCCGTCAGATCCGCCGCCTGGGCTCGTCCGTCGACTGGAGCCGCGAGCGCTTCACCATGGACGACGGCCTGTCCGAAGCGGTGAAGGAAGCCTTCGTGCGTCTGCATGAAGACGGCCTCATCTACCGTGGCAAGCGCCTGGTCAACTGGGACACCAAGCTGCACACCGCCATTTCCGACCTCGAAGTGGAGAACCACGACGAGAAAGGCCATCTGTGGAACCTGCGCTATCCGCTGGCCGACGGTGCAAAGACCGCCGAAGGCCTGGACTATCTGATCGTGGCCACCACCCGCCCGGAGACCATGCTCGGTGATGCCGCCGTTGCGGTGAACCCGCAGGATGAGCGCTACAAGGCGCTGATCGGCAAGTTCGTCGAATTGCCTCTCGTAGGCCGCCGCATTCCGATCATCGCGGATGATTACTGCGACCCCGAATTCGGTACCGGCTGCGTGAAAATCACGCCGGCCCACGATTTCAACGACTATGAAGTCGGCAAACGCCACAACCTGCCGCTGCTGAACATTTTCGACAAGAATGCCAACGTGCTGCCTGCCGCTCAGGTGTTCAACCTCGATGGCACGCTGAACGAAAGCGTCGACGGCAGCCTGCCCGCCGCCTATGCCGGACTGGACCGCTTCGAAGCGCGCAAGCAGATCGTTGCCGCGTTCGACGCCGCCGGGTTGCTGGTCAGCGTTGATGATCACGCACTGAAGGTGCCGAAAGGCGACCGTTCCGGCACCATCATCGAGCCGTGGCTGACCGATCAGTGGTACGTCTCCACTAAGCCGCTGGCCGAACCTGCGATTGCCGCTGTCGAAGACGGCCGCATCGCGTTTGTGCCCAAGCAGTACGAAAACATGTACTTCTCGTGGATGCGCGACATCCAGGACTGGTGCATCAGCCGTCAGCTCTGGTGGGGCCACCGCATTCCGGCCTGGTACGACGAGTCCGGCAAGGTCTACGTCGGCCGCGACGAAGCCGAGGTTCGCGCGAAGAACAACCTGGGCCCGGAAATCGCGCTGCAGCAGGACAACGACGTACTGGACACCTGGTTCAGCTCGGGCCTGTGGACCTTCTCCACGCTCGGCTGGCCGGAAAAGACCAAGGCACTCGAGACCTTTCACTCTACCGACGTGCTGGTCACCGGCTTCGACATCATTTTCTTCTGGGTCGCCCGGATGATCATGCTCACCATGCACCTGGTGAAGAACGAGGACGGTACGCCGCAAGTCCCGTTCAAGACCGTCTATGTGCATGGTCTGGTGCGCGATGGCCAGGGCCAGAAGATGTCCAAGTCCAAGGGCAACGTGCTGGACCCGCTGGACATCGTCGACGGTATCGACCTCGAAACGCTGGTAGAAAAACGCACCAGTGGCCTGATGCAGCCGCAACTGGCGAAAAAGATCGAGAAACAGACCCGCCAGGAATTCGCCGACGGCATCGCCAGCTACGGCACCGATGCCCTGCGTTTTACCTTCTGCTCGCTGGCGTCGACCGGTCGCGACATCAAGTTCGACATGGGCCGCGTCGAAGGCTACCGCAACTTCTGCAACAAGATCTGGAACGCGGCGCGCTACGTGCTGGACAAGGGCGAAGACTGCGGCCAGAACGGCGAAGCCGTCGAACTGTCGCTGGCTGATCGCTGGATCATCTCGCAGTTGCAACGCACCGAAGCCGAAGTGACCCGTCAGCTGGATCAGTTCCGCTTCGACCTCGCAGCTCAGGCGTTGTACGAGTTCATCTGGAACCAGTATTGCGACTGGTATCTGGAACTGTCCAAGCCGGTACTGTGGGACGAAACGGCGCCGGTCGAGCGTCAGCGCGGCACACGCCGCACGCTGGTCCGCGTTCTGGAAGTCGCGCTGCGTCTTGCGCACCCGTTCATGCCGTTCATCACCGAAGAAATCTGGCAGCGTCTCGCGCCGCTGGCCGGTGCGCAAGGCAAGACCATCATGCTGCAACCCTGGCCGGTGGCCAATGAAGCACGCATTGATCAGGCCGCCGAAGACGACATCGAATGGCTCAAGGGCCTGATGCTCGCCGTGCGCAACATCCGTGGCGAGATGAACATCGGCCCGGGCAAGCCGCTGCAACTGTTCCTCAAGAACGTCAGCGCCGAAGACCAGCGTCGCCTGAGCGAAAACGATTACCTGCTGAAGAAGCTCGCCAAGCTGGAATCGATGACCCTACTCACCGAAGGCGCAGAAGCACCGCTGTCCGCCACCGCGCTGGTCGGTGACATGGAAGTGCTGGTGCCGATGGCCGGACTGATCGACAAAGGCGCAGAACTGGCGCGCCTGGACAAGGAAATCCAGCGCCTGCAAGGCGAAGTGCAACGCGTCGGCGGCAAGCTGTCCAACGCCGCCTTCGTCGACAAGGCACCGCCTGAAGTCATCGCCAAGGAACGCGCCAAGCTGACCGAAGCCGAACAGGCACTGGGCAAGCTGGCCGAGCAACACGCACGCATCGCCAGCCTGTAAGGTGGCCGGAAAAGCCAGCCCGATCATGGGCTGGCTTTTTGTTATCTGAATATCTGTACTGACTTATTCGCGAGCAAGGCGTACTACGCCAAAGGCGACGCTTCGCTTGCTCGCGAATAAGCCAGGCAACTCAACCTCACGGCTGACAATCGAATCCATGACCGATACCCGCAAACCACCGCGCAAGAAGCCTCAGCGGCCAGGCAAACCTGCTGCGCCGCGTGAAAAGGCCACCTTGCACCCGCGCAATCGGCATCAGGGCCAGTACGACTTTCCGAAGCTGATCCAATCCAGTCCCGAGCTGGCAGCGTTCGTGATCCTCAACCCCTACGGCAAGGAAAGCATCGACTTCGCCAATCCGCAGGCGGTACGGGTATTCAACCGCGCGCTGCTCAGAGCGTTCTATGGCATCGCCCATTGGGACATTCCGGCCGATTACCTGTGCCCGCCGATTCCGGGGCGTGCGGACTACCTGCACTTTCTCGCCGACCTGCTGGCCGACGACAATGACGGCGTGATACCACGCGGCGCATCCGTCAAGGCGCTGGATATCGGCACCGGCGCCAACTGCATCTATCCCCTGCTGGGGCATAGCGACTATGGCTGGCAGTTCGTTGGTTCGGACATCGACAGCACCGCCATCGCTGCAGCGACCACTATTGTGAAAGCCAACGGCCTGAGCAAGGCCATCAGCGTGCGCCAGCAGGGCAATCGCAAGCAGATCCTGCTCGGACTACTCGACAGCAGCGAACGCTTCCATGTCAGCCTCTGCAACCCGCCCTTCCATGCCTCGCTGGAAGAAGCGCAGCGTGGCAGCCAGCGCAAATGGCGCGCGCTGGGCAAGGCTGATCCCAAGCGAAAGCTGCCGGTGCTCAATTTCGGCGGCCAGTCGCAGGAGTTGTGGTGCGAAGGCGGCGAGATCGGCTTCGTGACCCAGCTGATCCAGGAAAGCGCCTTGCTGCCGAGCCAGGTGGCATGGTTCAGCACACTGGTGTCCAAGGCCTCCAACCTGCCGCCGATCCAGAGCGCGCTGAAAAAAGCCGGCGTACTTGAAGTGAAAATAGTGGAAATGGGTCAGGGCCAGAAGCAAAGCCGCTTTGTAGCCTGGACGTTTCTCGACAAGGCTCAGCGCGCACAGTTTTGACTGGCATGCTCCGGACGCTCGGCGTCCGGACCAGAGTATGCAGTGCGGCCCAGCCATGTGACGCAGAGCGTCACGAACGGCATTCCCACGCGTGGCGTGAGGAACGATAAACGTCCGCGGAATCAAGCGCCCACAAAAAAGCCGTGCCCGGTTAACCGGTGCACGGCTTTTTCACAGCAAGCGGTTGCTTACTTGTTGATCGAGTCGGTCAGCACTTTGGCTGGAACGAACTTGATAACTTTCTTGGCAGCGATTTCGATGGCAGCGCCAGTCGAAGGGTTGCGGCCAGTGCGAGCCGGACGCTCTGCAACTTTCAGTTTGCCGATACCTGGCAAAGTGATTTCCACGCCGTTTTCCAATTGGTCGGCAACAATTTGGCCCAATTGCTCAAGAGCATTACGCGCGGTGGTTTTTGGCGCGTCGATAGCTTCAGCGATATCGGCGATCAATTGGTCTTTAGTAAGAGCCATGGTGGTGTTCCTTCCCTATCAAATTCATTTGGATTGCAGAGCGCAACGTCGGCCCGTGGCCAGGCAACGAACCTGGCCACCCGCTAGCAGCCACGATTAATCGCGAAAGTGTAGATACTGAAACCGGGCAATGGTTCGACCTACGTGTGCGCTAACTGCATGCTTGACGCGCTAAGTGCGCAAGACCGCGCAAAACTAGCACAGAGCCGGGCAAATATCCGCCTCTACCTATCCTTTTGGTCAGGTTTTAATACTAATTGCACAAAAAACACCCAGCAAACACTCGCTGCTGGCGAAAACCAGCCCGCCCGGGGCCATCAGACGCATGCGTGCGTTACACTTGGCGCCTTGCAACGAGCTGCACGCTCTTCACCTTTTTCAGCCGAGAAGCCCATGCCGATCCGTCACTGCATCGTCCACCTGATCGATAAGAAACCCGACGGTACGCCCGCTGTTCTCCATGCACGCGACTCCGAACTCGCTGAGTCCCAGGCCATCGAGAACATGCTGGCCGACCTCAACGAAAGCTATAACGCCAAACAGGGCAAGGCCTGGGGCCTGTTCCATCCCGAGTCCGGTGCGCACCCTTTCAGCGGCTGGCTGAAAGAATACATCGACGGTGGCAGCGACTTCACGGCGTTCTCGCGGGTGGCGGTCGAGCACCTGCAAAAGCTCATGGAAGAATCCAATCTGTCAGTCGGTGGCCACGTGCTGTTCGCCCACTATCAGCAAGGCATGACCGACTACCTGGCCATCGCCCTGCTGCACCACAGCGAAGGCGTGGCTGTGAATGCCGAACTGGACGTGACCCCGTCCCGACACCTGGACCTTGGCCAATTGCACCTCGCCGCCCGGATCAATATTTCCGAGTGGCAGAACAACAAGCAGTCCAAGCAATACATCTCGTTCATCAAGGGCAAGAACGGCAAGAAGGTTTCCGAGTACTTCCGCGACTTCATCGGTTGCCAGGAAGGCGTGGATGGCCCCGGCGAAACCCGCACCCTGCTCAAGGCGTTCAGTGATTTCGTTGAAAGCGAAGACCTGCCGGAAGAATCGGCCCGCGAGAAAACCAAGACCCTGGTCGATTACGCCAGCAGTCAGAGCAAGATGGGCGAACCGATGGGCCTGGAGGAGCTGTCCGAGCTGATCGACGAAGAGCGTCCGCGCGCGTTCTACGATCACATCCGCAACAAGGATTACGGCCTGTCCCCGGAAATACCGGCGGATAAGCGCACCCTCAATCAGTTCCGCCGCTTCACCGGCCGCGCCGAGGGCCTGTCGATCAGTTTTGAAGCACATCTGCTGGGCGACAAGATCGAATACGACGAAACTGCCGGTACCCTGATCATCAAAGGGCTGCCGACGCAACTGACCGACCAGTTGAAGCGACGGTAACCGACATGCTGCTGCGCACCCTGAAGAAATTTGCCCTGATCATGCTGGTGGTCGTGATTTACCAGAACTGGGGCAGGATCGAGAATTTCGTCAACCCGCCGCCGGCAGACGTCGCGCAGAGCTACAGCCAGGCAAAAGTGGTGATGTACGCCACCGACTGGTGCGGCTACTGCAAGCAGACCCGGCGTTTTCTGGACAGCAAGGGGATCGCGTATCAGGAGTTCGACATCGAGAAGTCGGAAGAAGGCCGCAAGGCGTATGAAGCGCTGGGCGGGAGAGGCATCCCGTTGATCGACGTCAACGGCACACTGATCCGGGGCTTTGACCCGGATCAGATACTGGCGGCGTTGAAGTAGCTCAACCTGACTATCGTGCCGATGCTCCGCGTCCCCTTGGCGACGCAGAGCATCGTTGAAACTCAGCGTTTCTCGATCCGATAGCCCATTCTCGGGAAGTGCACATGCACGACACCCGCACGCGCGTCCTCGCGGCGCAGGATCAGTTCTTCGCGGCCGGTAAATACCAGCTCGCCCTCAACCGCTTCGACGCCATAGTCGACCGCAGAAACCGCAACCTGGTCACCTGCCTTGAAGCCGTTTGGATCAACCAGAGTTTCCTCGGGCAACGGCGCAGGCGTGGCGTTTCTGGCGATCTCGATGGCATCTGCCGAGCTCAGGTCGCTGAACGTGCCATGACCAAACCCCAGAACGCGATCAAGCCAGGCCCTGACAGTCGGATAATCATCGACAAAGGGCGCGGTGACCGGCGTCTGCTTGAGAAACCACAATGTATGGGCGACCGAGAAATCGGCAATCGACGCTACGCCGAACAGGAAGTCGCCGCCGTGCGAGAGTTGCAGCTCCAGGCGCGACATCAGGGTGGGCCATTGGTGTTTGACCTGTTCCACGGGCGGCCGCGACGCAGTGCCACCGTTGAACAGCGTCGAACGATCGGCCACGAACGCCTTGGCGGCGTCGGGCGGCACCTTGGCGAAGCGCACAGCCATTGATTCAGGCTGAAACACCAGACTCACGGCATGCATGAACAACACCGAATCGGCCCAGGCGGCGAGGCCGGCAACGCTGAACTCCTGCCCTTTCGGGTAAAAGGCAGGCGAAGCTTTTTCCTGCTCCAGACGCCGCGCCATCAGCGCAGTGTCACAGTAGATGTCTGCACCGGCCTGCAGTACCGGGGTTCTGCGGTAGCCGCCCGTCAAGGCGGTCAGGTCAGGCTTGGGCATGATCGAAGGGATAGTCACCGAACGCCATGTGAGGCCTTTGAAACCCAGCATCAGACGGGCTTTTTCGGCGAACAGCGACGTGGGGTAGTGGTGAAGGATCAACTCGGACATGTTCAGCCTCTGTGCACGTGGGAAAAACACAGCTTAACCCGCAGCACACTGCCCGCCCACGACCTCAAACTGATGGGACGACATCACGCGCATGGATAGAGGACTCTATGTAGCTGGCAGCCAACGCCTCTTTCGCGCTTTTTCTGAGCTTCTTGATCAACCGCTCATGGCGCAACGCCTCGCCCTTGCTGGGCCATTGTTCAACGTAGACCAGTGCCATCGCCGGGCTCGAAGAGAAAAAGCGCGCGCCCTTGCCGCTCTGGTGCGCTGCGAACCGCCGCTGCGGGTCATCACTGATGCCACAGTACAGCGAGCCGTTGGCAGCGCGCACCAGATAGACAAACCAGGGTTTGCCGAGCGCCTGTTCGGCAGTCGACGCAGTCGAAGTGCTGGCAACCTCAGGCACGGCGGCTCTCTGAAAAGGTTTTCAGACCCTTGAGCGCCTGAGCCCTGACGGCATTGCGCACCAGTGGCGTCCAGCCAAGCAACAGGCCCTTCAGACCCAGTGCCTGACGCGACCAGCGCCACATATCGAAATGATCACGATGCTCGCAGATCTTGCCATCGCGGAACACGAAGCGGGCCTGAATATCGTTCACCACTGTGCGCCCGGTCTGACTGAACAGATACGTCGCCACCCAGTGCGCACTGCCAGTCTGGTCATCGGCTCGCACCTGATCGAAGACCACCGAGAAATTCTTCGCCCGGGAAGTCAGCATGCGCCACATGTCGCCGACCTGAGCGCCGCGCAATTCACCAAAGGCAGGGTCGCTGAACAGCACGTCATCGGTATAGCAGGCAGTCATCGCCTCGGCATCCAGCTGCGCGAATGCCTCGTAAAACCGGGTGATCAGTGCGCTGTTGGCCTGACTTTGTTCTTCGTAGTTCATGCGTGCACATCCCTTGGCGAATTATCCGTGCACGATAAGCGGCGCCGCGGAAAATGGCGAGGGGTTGATGGCGCATCAGCCATCACTTTGCCTGTCGAGATAACGATTTCGCGCGGCACTGAAGGCCTCAGAGTTTTTAATGACCCAAGTCCACAGTGGAATCATTTGTACCAGCAGCCCCATGCCCAGGTCGGTCAACGAATACTCCACCCTGAGCGGCTTCTCGCGGTAGTCGTGGCGGGTGATCAGCCCGTCCTGCTCGAGCTGGCGCAAGGTATGGGTGAGCATACGCTGGGTCACACCATGCAGCCTTCGGCGCAATTCGGCATGGCGCAGAGGGCTGCTGACGCCGAGGGCATGTACCACGCCCAATGACCAGCGGTTACCGGCGTGGCCGAGAATGTCGCGCTTGAGACCATCCTCATCATCGCTGAGCGCAGCACAGGCCGCTTCGGAGCGTCTGACCACTTCCTGCGCGTCCAGCCCGCCCGGTATCACCGATGTGCCTACTTTTTGTCTGTCGACAGGCATGCCAGCATCTCTCCCGCCTGAATTGAAAGGCCGTCCAAAGAGGTCACCATGCAAGCCGATAACGCAAACGTCAAACAACGCATTCTGGTAATAGGCGCAGGAGAACTTGGGCTCGCCGTGCTGCGAGGGCTGGTCGAGAAAGCCGGAGCACATGACTTGAGCATTGCCGTGCTGCTACGCCAGAGGAGCTTGAGTACTCAAGCGCCTGCCAAGCGTGTGGAAATCGAAGAGATCCGCGCGCTGAACATTGCCATCGAAACCGCCGATCTGGCCGATGCCACCGTGGACGAACTTGCCACTGTCATGAAGCGCTACGACACAGTAATCAGTTGTGCAGGTTTTGCCGCTGGCCGGGGCACTCAACGCAAACTGACCGATGCAGCGCTCAAGGCCGGCATAAAACGCTACCTGCCCTGGCAGTTCGGCGTTGACTACGACCTCATCGGCCGGGGCAGCCCTCAGGATCTGTTCGACGAGCAGCTCGATGTGCGAGAAAAGCTGCGCGCCCAGCAGCACACCGAATGGGTGATCGTTTCAACCGGTATGTTTACAAGCTTCCTGTTCGAACCCGCGTTCGGTGTCGTCGATCTGCAAAGCGGGCGGATCAATGCGCTGGGCAGCCTCGATACTGCCGTGACAGTCACGACCGCAGAGGACATTGGCAGGCTGACTGCGGCCATTGTGATGCACGAGCCGCGCATCGTGAATCAGGTG
The DNA here is from genome assembly GCF_900103225.1 of Pseudomonas congelans. Lineage (GTDB taxonomy): Bacteria > Pseudomonadota > Gammaproteobacteria > Pseudomonadales > Pseudomonadaceae > Aquipseudomonas > Aquipseudomonas congelans. The sequence goes on from NZ_FNJH01000002.1 coordinate 674,139, forward strand.
GTGTACACCGCTGGCGACACATTGACCTACGCCGGGCTTGCCAACCTTGTGGAGCGTGTCACAGGGCGCGATATCGAGCGGCACGTATGGAGTGTTGCGCAGTTGCAGGCCGAACTGACGGATATGCCGGATGACAATCTGCGCAAATACCGGACCGTCTTTGCCATGGGCCGAGGCGTGGCATGGGACGTCGCCGGTACCTACAACGCGCAATCAGGGCTGAGCGTCACCAGTGCCGAACAATGGGCACTGGCCAATCTGACTCAGGCTTGAAGCAACTCAAGCCCGGGCCGAACGATCGACAATCATCGAAAATCAAACCTTCTCGCTGCTGACCTGAACCTGCAGCGCCCGACCGGCGCCCATGCCCGCGATGATGGCGCCCAGCCCGAGTACCGCGAAGATCCAGCCAATCGCGTTCCAGCTGCCGGTCATGTCATGCACCACGCCCACGGCAAAGGGTCCGGTCGAGGCGATGGTGTAGCCGACGCCTTGCGCCATGCTCGAGAGGTTGGCGGCGACATGAGAGTCACGCGAGCGCAGGACAATCAGGGCCAGCGCCAGACTGAACGTGCCGCCCTGCCCGATCCCCAGCAGGATCGCCCAGCCCCACAGCCCGCCAAGCGGCGCGTACAGGCAGCCGAACAGACCGATCAGGGTCAGCGACATTACCAGCATGATTGCCAGACGCTGATCCTTGCCGCGTGTGGCCAGATAGGGCACCGCCAGCGCGCTGATGACTTGGGCGATGATCGAGCCGGACAGCAGCAGACCGGCCTGGGTCGGCGTCAGGCCGCGACCGATGAGGATCGAGGGTAACCAGCCAAAGACGATATACGACAGCGACGATTGCAGGCCCATGTACAGCGTGACCTGCCAGGCCAGCGGGTCGCGCAACAGGCCGCGGACTCGGTAAACATCGCGATGCGTGCCATGCACTTCACGCGCCTGCGGAAACCACAAAGCGGCGGCAATCAGTGCCGGAACCAACCAGAAACCCAGCCCAATCTGCCAACTGCCACCGACGTACTGACTCAGCGGCACCGTCGAACCGGCTGCAATCGCCGCGCCCAGGCACAAGGCCATTGTGTAGACACCGGTCATGGCTCCGGCCTTGTGCGGGAAATCACGCTTGACGATACCCGGCAGCAGCACGCCGACGATTCCGATGCTCGCACCCGCCAGCAGACTGCCGGCAAACAGTCCGGTCTGGCCAAACAGACTGCGTACTGCCAGGCCTGCGGCCAGTGTCAGAAGCACTACCAGAACCACCCGTTCACTGCCAAACCGGCGGGCAAGAATCGGTGCCAGTGGCGCGAACAGGCCCAGACACAGGACCGGCAAGGTGGTCAGCAATCCGGCTTCGGCAGCCGACATGCCAAGGCTGTCGGACACCGTGTCAAGCAGTGGCGCGATGCTCGACAGCGCCGGGCGCAGGTTGAGGGCGACCAGCACCAGACCCAGCAGCAACAGCCAGGGGCGCTTCAAGGCAGAGTGGGGTTTATCGGTAGTCGGTTGGGGGCTGGGTTGAGCCTTGGCAGTCATCGGTTTCTCGGTCATCAGGTATGTCGACCCTTTTCAGGGGGGCGGTATCCTGTTGGAGAATCATCGCGAATACAAGGTTCAGCGCAATTGCATACAACCCAAGCAGTAACGACAGGCATAAAAAAACCGGGCACATGGCCCGGTTTTTGACTCAGCAGATGTCGACTCAGTGAATGATCTGACTGAGGAACAGCTTGGTACGGTCGCTCTGCGGGTTATCGAAGAAGTCGTTCGGCGCAGCCTGTTCGACGATTTCGCCCTTGTCCATGAAGATCACCCGGTTCGCCACGGTACGGGCAAAGCCCATCTCGTGGGTCACGCACAGCATGGTCATGCCTTCTTCAGCCAGACCCACCATGGTGTCGAGCACTTCCTTGACCATTTCCGGGTCAAGGGCCGAAGTCGGTTCATCGAACAGCATGATTTTCGGCTTCATGCACAAGGCACGGGCAATCGCCACACGCTGCTGCTGACCACCGGAGAGCTGACCCGGAAACTTGTGGGCCTGCTCAGGAATACGCACACGCTCCAGATAGTGCATGGCGATTTCTTCGGCTTTCTTCTTCGGCATGTTGCGCACCCACATCGGCGCCAGCGTGCAGTTCTGCAGGATGGTCAGGTGCGGGAACAGGTTGAAGTGCTGAAACACCATGCCCACTTCGCGGCGGATGGTCTCGATCTGCTTGAGATCCGAGGTCAGTTCGGTGCCATCGACAATGATGCGACCCTGCTGGTGCTCTTCCAGACGGTTGAGGCAGCGAATGGTGGTCGACTTGCCCGAGCCCGATGGGCCGCACAGCACGATACGTTCACCCTGGCGCACGTTCAGGTTGATGTCCTTGAGTACATGGAACTGGCCGTACCACTTGTGTACGCCCTCCATGCGGATCATGCCTTCAGCGCCCAGAGGCTTATTGATAACTTCACTCATCACAAAACTCCTAACGCTTGTGGCCTGTGTCCAGCTTACGTTCCAAATGCATGGAATAGCGGGACATGCCGAAACAGAAGATCCAGAACACCAGGGCCGCGAAGACGTAGCCTTCAGTGGCCATACCCAGCCATGCCGGGTCGGCGGTAGCCTGCTTGACGCTGTTGAGCAGGTCGAACAGACCGATAATGATCACCAGACTGGTGTCCTTGAACAATGCAATGAAGGTGTTGACGATGCCGGGAATGACCATCTTCAACGCCTGCGGCAGGATCACCAGCCCCATGCTGCGCCAGTAACCCAGGCCCATGGCCGAGGCTGCTTCGTACTGGCCCTTGGGAATGGCCTGCATGCCGCCGCGCACCACTTCAGCAATGTACGCGGACTGGAACAGGATGACGCCGATCAGTGCACGGAGCAGCTTGTCGAAGTTCATGCCCTCTGGCATGAACAGCGGCAGCATGACCGACGACATGAACAGCACGGTGATCAGCGGCACGCCGCGCCAGAACTCGATGAACGTCACGCACACCACACGCACGGCCGGCATGTTGGAGCGACGACCAAGCGCCAGCAGGATACCCAGCGGCAAGGCGCCGACGATACCTACGGTGGCGATGACCAGGGTCAGCATCAGACCGCCCCACTGGCTGGTCGGTACGTTGGTCAGACCGAACGCACCGCCATGCAGCAGGTAGAACGCGACCACCGGGTAGATCACCAGGAAGGCAATACCGTAGACAGCCTTGCGTGGAAACTTCGAGATGAACAGCGGCGCAGCACCGACGATCGCCAGGATGGCGGTCAGGTCGACCCTCCAGCGCAGTTCATTGGGGAAGTAGCCATACATGAACTGACCGAAGCGCTGCTCGATGAACACCCAGCAGGCACCCGCCTTGGTGCAGTCTGCCTTGGTCGTGCCGATCCAGTTGGCATCCAGCAGGGCCCAACTGATGATCGGCGGCACGACCAGATAGATCAGATACAGCGAGAGCAAGGTCAGCAGGGTGTTGATCCAGCTGGAGAACAGGTTCTGCCGCATCCACGCCATCGGGCCGAACACTTTGCCCGGTGGTGGCATATCAGGTTTGAAAGTATGAGTTGTCATGCGCTTTTCCTCACCGCTCGATCAGCGCAATGCGCTTGTTGTACCAGTTCATCAGCAGGGAAATGCTGATACTGATCGCCAGGTACACGCTCATGGTGATGGCAATGACTTCAATGGCCTGCCCGGTCTGGTTGAGCACCGTACCGGCAAACAGGGAAACCATTTCCGGGTAGCCGATGGCTGCTGCCAGCGAAGAGTTCTTCGCCAGGTTCAGGAACTGACTGGTCAGCGGCGGAATGATCACTCGCAGCGCCTGCGGGATGATCACCTTGCGCAGCGTCGGCCCAGGGCGCAGGCCCAGTGAGCGGGCCGCTTCGGTCTGGCCGTGGCTGACCGACTTGATGCCGGAACGCACGATTTCGGCGATGAACGCCGCCGTGTAGATGGTCAGTGCCAGGGTCAGGGAGATCAGTTCAGGGATCAGCACCCAGCCGCCCGAGAAGTTGAAGCCCTTCAGTTGTGGCAGCTCCCAGTGCACCGGGCTGCCGAAGATCAGCATGCTCAGGCCAGGGATGACCAGCAACAACGCCAGGCCGACCCAAAACTTGTGAAACGGCTGGCCGGTGGCTTCGAAGCGCTTGTTGGCCCAGCGCACCATCATGACGATGGCGATCACGGCAACGACGAGACTGACCAGGAATGCCCACGCGCCTTCGGCAGGCAATGCTCTGGGCATGTTGAGCCCGCGGCTGCTGACGAAGAACATGTCCAGATAGCCATGCGCCTGACGCGGACCGGGCAGCGTGAGGAATACGGCGGTGTACCAGAAAAGGATCTGCAGCAGTGGCGGAATGTTGCGAAAGACTTCGACATACACGGTGGCCAGCTTGCTGATCATCCAGTTCGGAGACAGGCGAGCGACACCAATGACAAAGCCCAGCAAGGTCGCCAGGACAATACCGATAACCGACACCAGCAAGGTATTCAGCAGGCCGATGACGAACACACGGGCATAACTGTCCGCTTCGCTGTAGTCGATCAGGTGCTGAGCGATACCGAAACCGGCACTGTTCTCAAGAAAACCGAAACCCGAGGTGATACCACGGTGCTGCAGGTTGGTCTGGGTGTTGTCGAAGATAAACCAGCCCAACGCGATCACCGCCACGACAGTGATGATCTGAAATAACCACGCGCGCACTTTCGGATCGCTCAGAGAGAGCTTTTGCTTGGGTGCGACGATTTGCTTTTCCATGAAATGCCCCAGGAAAAATCCAACAGAACAACGCCCGACAGGCTGGGAAGCCTGTCGGGCGCCGGGTCAATCAACGAATAGGTGGAGCGTACTGAATGCCACCGGCATTCCACAGAGCGTTCTGACCACGCTTGATTTTCAGCGGGGTGCCTTCGCCCAGGTTGCGTTCGAACACTTCGCCGTAGTTACCGACCTGCTTGACGATCTGCACGACCCAGTCCTTCGGCAGCTTGAGGTCCTTGCCGTAAGTACCGTCTGCGCCGAGCATACGGGCTACGTCAGGGTTCTTGGTCGACTTGGCTTCAGCTTCAACGTTCTTGGAAGTGATTTTGGCTTCCTCGGCGTTGAGCATGGCGAACAGGGTCCAGCGAACGATCGAGAACCACTCTTCGTCGCCTTTACGCACGACAGGGCCCAGAGGCTCCTTGGAGATGACTTCAGGCAGAACGATGTAATCGTCCGGCTTGGCCAGCTTGCTGCGCTGTGCGTAGAGTTGCGACTGGTCGGAAGTCAGTACGTCGCAACGGCCGCCTTCCAGCGACTTGGCGCTTTCGTCGGAGGTGTCGAAGGTGATCGGAGTGTATTTCAGGCCGTTCGAGCGGAAGTAGTCGGAGACGTTCAGCTCGGTAGTGGTACCGGCCTGGATGCAGATGGTTGCACCGTCCAGTTCCTTGGCGCTTTTGACGCCCAGCTTGTTGTTTACCAGGAAGCCGATACCGTCGTAATAAGTCACGCCGGTGAACACCAGGCCCATGCCCGCATCACGGGAGCTGGTCCAGGTGGTGTTACGCGAAAGGATGTCGATCTCACCCGATTGCAGTGCAGTGAAACGCTCCTTGGCGTTCAACTGACTGAACTTGACCTTGGTAGCGTCGCCAAACACAGCGGCTGCAACGGCGCGGCAGACGTCAGCGTCGATACCTGTGATCTTGCCGGTGGAGTCCGGAACGGAAAACCCTGGCAGGCCATCGCTGACGCCGCACTGAACAAACCCTTTCTTCTGAATAGCGTCAAGCGTGGCACCGGCGTTGGCAGCCCCGGTCACACCAAACGCGGCCAAGGCGGTGACGACAGCCAGGGTGGATTTCAACATCTTCATTCAAAAACCTCCAGTTTGCTCTTTGTTGTGTAGGTGTCTCAGTCGCGTCGCACCTTTGTGAGGCGCTAATGACCCGTGCTGGCTTATTTTTGGGTCATGCGACGCTGGGCCTGAATCATGAATTGCCTGCAGGATCATCCCGTCATTCGTCTTCATCACTCAGAATCGGCCCCGTGGACTGAAACCCCATGATTTTCCCGGACCTGAGCGGTACAGGTTGAATCGTGCCGCGAATCCTGACGCATGGACTCCCGAGCTGCTTTTCGATCGCTATAAGTAATAGCCTTATAGTGTTACCGAACGATGTGAGCAACTCGACTCCAGTCCTGCTGTAGCAAAGCCCGTACCAGCATGCTGGCTAAGTCGAATTAGCGACAGGTCAAGACAAAAACTTGTAACCTTGCGACATCTTCTTTCATTTTTAATCTAACCGCGCACTTTATTAATGCGCTCAAAAAGAGCCCGCGCACACAAATGGAGCAGACATGAGCGATTCTCTGATCATCGAACCTTCCAGCCCCGCCGACGCCTGCGTTATCTGGCTGCATGGACTGGGCGCTGACCGCTATGATTTTCTGCCGGTCGCCGAAGCACTGCAGGAGTCGTTGCGTACCACTCGCTTCGTACTGCCTCAGGCACCGACACGCGCGGTGACCGTCAATGGCGGTTATGCAATGCCCAGCTGGTATGACATCAAGTCCATGAGTTCAGAGGCCCGGGCCATTGACCATGATCAGATGGAGGCCTCGGCGCAGAAGGTGCTGGACCTGATCGAGCAGCAGCGCGACAGCGGCATCGACCCGGCGCGAATTTTCCTGGCCGGCTTCTCCCAGGGTGGCGCGGTGGTCTTGCACGCCGGCTACCGACGCTGGCAGGGCCCGTTGGGCGGCGTACTCGCGCTGTCCACTTATGCCCCCACATTCAGCAGCGAGATGACCCTGTCGGCGAGTCAGCAACGCATCCCGGCCTACTGCCTGCATGGCAAGCATGACGCGGTCGTGCACTATCCGATGGGGCGCGCCGTCTACGACCATCTCACCGCCCGGGGTGTAACCGTTGAATGGCAGGAATACCCAATGGAGCATCAAGTGTTACCGGAAGAAATTCGTGATATTGGCGTCTGGCTGGCTGAAAGGCTTCGCTGAAGCGCTCTGAACCCCTTGCGGCGGACCGCTTTTTGTAGCCCGCCATGGATGGCACTACGCCGAGCACGGTTCTTGCTTTACACTGCTCGGCGTACATTCCTTAACCAATTGATGAGATGACCGTGCTCAAAGCACTTAAAAAGATGTTCGGTAAGAGCGAGGCTGAGCAGCCTGCGCCTACTCCGATAACCTCTATTCCCGCCTCTCCCGCTGCCACAGGCGACACACCGGATCATGCTGTCCAGACTCAGGCTCTGGACACGACCAGCGAGCCCTCCAAAGCCAGAGCGCCGCGCACCGACAAGCCAAGGGCAGAACGCCCGCGTCGCGAGCGTGTGACAAAACCGCCTGCGCCGACCTGGAAACTCGAAGATTTCGTCGTCGAACCCCAGGAAGGCAAGACCCGCTTCCACGACTTCAACCTCGCACCTGAGCTGATGCACGCCATTCAGGACCTTGGTTTCCCGTACTGCACACCAATCCAGGCGGGCGTACTGGGCTTCACCCTCAAGGGCAAGGATGCGATCGGACGTGCCCAGACCGGCACCGGCAAGACCGCTGCGTTTCTGATCTCGATCATCGAGCAGTTGACCCAGACGCCTCCGCCTGCAGAACGCTACATGGGCGAGCCGCGCGCGCTGATCATCGCACCGACACGCGAACTGGTGGTGCAGATCGCCAAGGACGCCGCCGACCTGACCAAGTACACCAACCTGAACGTCATGACGTTCGTCGGTGGCATGGACTTCGACAAGCAGCTCAAACAACTCGAAGCGCGGCACTGCGACATCCTGGTCGCCACGCCAGGCCGCCTGCTGGACTTCAACCAGCGCGGCGAAGTGCATCTGGACATGGTCGAAGTGATGGTCCTCGACGAAGCCGACCGCATGCTGGACATGGGCTTCATCCCGCAGGTACGTCAGATCATCCGTCAGACGCCGCACAAGGGTGAACGCCAGACCCTGCTGTTCTCTGCGACCTTCACCGAAGACGTGATGAACCTCGCCAAGCAGTGGACGACGGACCCTTCCATCGTCGAGATCGAATCGTTGAACGTTGCCAGCGACAACGTCGAACAGCATATCTATGCCGTCGCCGGTGCCGACAAGTACAAGCTGCTCTATAACCTGGTAACCGACAACGGTTGGGAACGGGTCATGGTCTTCGCCAACCGCAAGGACGAAGTCCGACGTATCGAAGAGCGCCTGGTGCGCGATGGCGTGAACGCGGCGCAGCTGTCAGGCGATGTGCCTCAGCACAAGCGCATCAAGACCCTCGAAGGCTTCCGCGAAGGCAAGATCCGCGTGCTGGTCGCCACCGACGTAGCCGGTCGCGGCATTCACATCGACGGCATCAGCCACGTGATCAACTTCACCCTGCCCGAAGTACCGGACGATTACGTGCACCGCATCGGCCGTACCGGTCGCGCTGGCGCCGATGGCGTGTCGATCAGTTTTGCCGGTGAGGATGACTCTTACCAGTTACCTGCCATCGAGGAAAAACTGGGCCGCAAGATCAGTTGCGAGACACCACCGACTCATCTGCTCAGGGCAGTGGTGCGCAGTAACGCCTGATGTTTACTTCCAGCGATCAGCCGCCTGGTGATCGCTGTGACGGCCTTCGACCCAGCGCTTACCTTCCGACGTGTTTTCACGCTTCCAGAACGGCGCACGGGTCTTGAGGTAATCCATGACGAAATCACAGGCTTCGAACGCCGCCTGACGGTGCGAGCTGGCAACCCCCACGAACACGATCGGCTCGCCGGGCTCCAGCGCACCGACCCGATGCAGCACATCCACACGCAGCAACGGCCAGCGCTGCTCGGCTTCGGCAACGATTTTCGCCAGTGCCTTCTCGGTCATCCCCGGATAATGCTCCAGAAACATGCCGGACACTTCTCGACCTTCATTGAAATCCCGAACATAGCCGACAAAACTGACTACCGCGCCGATGCCCAGGTTGGCAGCATGCAGCGCGTTGACTTCAGTACCGGGATCGAAAGCTGCTGCCTGGACGCGAACGCTCATCATCAACCTCCGGTCACGGGCGGAAAGAACGCGACTTCATCGCCATCGGCCAACGGCTCGTTCGGTTTGCACAGTTCCTGGTTGCGAGCGCACATGAGGTTCTGCTCGCCAAGCACCTGCCAGGCGTCACCGCGCTGCAGCAGCATCTGGCGCAACGCGTCCAGCGTGGCGAACTCGCCTTCGACAGACTCGTTATCCAGGCCCAGAACTTCACGGTAACGGGCAAAATACTGAACCTGAACCTTCATGAGGAGACCTGTGCCTGATCGGCAATAAAGTGACCGCTCTTGCCGCCCAGCTTTTCCAGCAGACGAACCGACTCGATGACCATGCCACGGTCTACCGCCTTGCACATGTCGTAAATCGTCAGCGCGGCAACGCTGGCAGCCGTCAGGGCTTCCATTTCCACACCGGTCTGACCGGCCAGCTTGCAGCTCGCGGTAATGCGCACGGCATCATCACCCTCGGCAGCGAGGTGGACCTTGATGCTGGTGAGCATCAACGGATGGCAAAGCGGGATCAGATCGCTGGTTTTCTTCGCCGCCTGAATACCGGCGATACGTGCAACGGCAAACACGTCACCCTTGGGATGACCACCGCTGACAATCATTTGCAGCGTCGTCGGCAACATGCGCACGAACGCTTCGGCCACCGCCTCACGGGACGTCACGGCTTTATCCGTGACATCAACCATATTGGCGCGACCTTGGGAATCGAGATGAGTGAGCACAACGTTACTCCTTGGCAGAAGCAAGAAGTGTAGAGGGAGTGGCAGTTACACGCTACAAGCTGCAGGCAAGGAACCCATTTACGCATGGGCTCCCCGCTTGCCTCTTATTTACAAATGACTCTCCGCGTATTCGGCCAGTATCGAGCGTGGCACGCCTTGCAGGGTGATGTGCACGCCGTTCGGGAAGTCCTTGAAGCGCTCCGTCAGGTAGGTCAGCCCGGAACTGGTGGCCGACAGGTAAGGGGTGTCGATCTGCGCCAGGTTGCCCAGGCAGACCACTTTGGAACCGGCACCGGCACGGGTGATGATGGTTTTCATCTGGTGCGGAGTCAGGTTCTGGCATTCATCGATCAGGATCAGGCTTTGCTGGAAGCTGCGACCTCGAATGTAGTTGAGGGATTTGAACTGCAACGGCACCTTGCTGAGGATGTAGTCGACACTGCCATGGGTGTTTTCGTCATCCATGTGCAACGCTTCGAGGTTGTCGGTGATCGCACCGAGCCAAGGCTCCATCTTTTCCGCTTCGGTGCCGGGCAGGAACCCGATTTCCTGATCCAGCCCCTGAACGCTACGGGTGGCAATGATGCGCCGATAGCGCTTGGTGACCATGGTCTGCTCGATGGCAGCAGCCAGGGCCAGAATGGTTTTACCCGAGCCTGCAGCGCCTGACAGGTTGACCAGATGAATATCCGGATCGAGCAACGCGAACAGCGCCAGCCCCTGATAGATATCGCGCGGCTTGAGTCCCCAGGCCTCCTGATGCAGCAAAGGCTCCTGGTGCATATCCAGAATCAACAGTTCGTCGTTCTTGACGCCCTTGATCCAGCCTACAAATCCCTGCTCATCGACAATGAACTCGTTGATATGAACCGCCGGCAGCATTTCGGTAAGCTGCACGCGGTGCCAGGTACGGCCGCGCTCCTGACGGGTATCGACCTTGCTGACGCGGTCCCAGAACGAACCGGTCATGTCGTGGTAGCCACGCGACAACAGCGAAACGTCGTCGACCAGCTGGTCGGTGCTGTAATCCTCGGCAGCAATGCCGCAGGCGCGCGCCTTGAGGCGCATGTTGATGTCTTTGGTCACCAGCACGACGCTCAAGTCCTTGTTGCGCGCATGCAGGTCGATCAATTGGTTGATGATGATGTTGTCGTTCAGGTGCTCGGGCAGCAGGCTGTTGGGTTCCTCGCGCTTGCTCATCAAAATCGACAGGTAGCCCTTGAACACGCCTGTTCCACGGTCGATGGGCACGCCCTTCTCGACTTCCTCAGGCGAAGCTTCACCCAGAGTCTTGTCGATCAGGCGGATGGCCTGGCGGCACTCGGCAGCAACCGAATGTTTACCGGCCTTGAGCTTGTCCAGTTCCTCCAGAACCGTCATGGGGATGGCGACGTGGTGTTCTTCGAAGTTCAGCAGTGCGTTTGGATCATGAATCAATACGTTGGTATCGAGCACGTAAAGGATTGGCTGGTTGGTGGAAGGGGTGCGTCCGTGGTCATCCATACTCGCTCACCTTTATAGAAGCCGGGCGACGCAGAACCACGACAGTACTGCGCCACGAAAAGGCCGCCGGATTCTCCCCTTCAGGCAGGGCAGAAATGTCGCTCAAGGTGGGTCTTGGAAGACGCCACCTGTGTTGCAGGTTTCGGCGGTCTGTATTCGTAATACAGCAAAAGGGATGACAGAAAAAAGCTCTTTGACAGTTTTTTGAAGTTTATTTCACAGCCTGACGAATAGGGCTTGGCGGACGTACCCGGCGCGTTTAAAGTCGGAAGTCCGCCCACGCCGAATCTGCCTTCACTCCCCTTCCGGCGCAGCCTCTTCACTGCTCTGCGGCCCTTGTTCCACGGGCGCTTCAGAGATATTCCGGCAATCTTCCCAGATCAACTCGCTTTGCGCGGTATTGGCCAGCAGCAATGGCAGCGCTGACTGCGCCTTGTTGGCCACGTCGTGGAATACCACCGTCCCTTTGCGCCAGAGCAGCATGAGGGTCAGTACACGATCGCCCACCTGCTCCGCAGAAAGCCGTCCGGTGTCGTCTTCGGCGTCGATATTCCACAATGACACGCGCAGATGCTCGGCGCGGAAGAAGTCGCCGCTGTCGGCACGTCGATGGCCATAAGGAGGGCGAAACAGCGGCACGAAGTTGTCCGGCAACACCTGCTGAACCAGTGCCGCGCTACGTCGCACCGAGTCCTGCCAGTCCAGCCACTGGCTGTGCGAGCGGTACTCCCAGCCCTGAATGCCCACACATTGCTGGCGATACAACGCCTGCAGGCCTGCGACCGATGTGCTGTCGAGGCGCTCCTGAAGGCTTTTGCCCAGCACGAAGAAGGTGGCGGTCATCTTCTGCTGGCGCATGAAGTCGGCCAGCCAGTCGGTGCCACCGTCGGCCGGGCTCGGGCCACTTTCGAAGTTGAGCATGAAGGTGCGATCCGGCATCTCGTCGCCGCTCATCTCATCGGAGTTGTAACGCTCGATCTCGCTGCTGGTCTGCGGAAACAAGGCGGCCATGAACAACAGCTCGTTCAGATAACGCTGGTGGAATGCGGCGCCGGGTCTGGCCCAGTTGGCGTAGAACGAATCGTTCGATACCTGATATTCCTCGGCGCGCTGTCGCAACTGGTCCATGTCCTCGACCAGCACACAGAAATTGGCGTCCTGCTCGCAGCTCTTTTGCGCGTTCTGGTAGTTCTCCAGCAAGCGCAGCCACAACCGATGACGAACCACGTTCAACGACGGCACGTTGACGAAACGCAGGCCGAGGCGCTGCTTGAGGCCCTCCTCGTCCAGCTTTTCGCTCAGGTACAGTTCGTGGGCAAAGGCAAGGATCTCCGCACGCGACGCGACGTCGAACAACTCCGGCGTCTCGAGCCGCTCCGGCCAGACACTGCGGTCAATGGTGGCAATGACCGGCGCAGCCGCCTGCGCCTGAAGCCAGAACAGACCTGCACACACTGCTAAAACGATACGCAAACCCGATGTCCTCTCGATCAACCATTAACGTCATGACCAGCGCGCCACTATAGCTGATATGCGCCTGGCTTCTTATGTCGGCGCGCATACAAAGCCGCACGCCCTGCCGCCATTACCATCGGAGCGACCTCTATCGCCACCATAGCTGGAGTCGCAGGCTATCAGCCCCTAGAATCCACGGACGATAAAAGGAGACGACTTCATGCTGATGGTGATTTCCCCGGCAAAAACCCTCGATTTCGAGACACCGCCCACTACCGGCCGCTTCACTCAGCCGCAGTTTCTGGATCATTCCCGGGAGTTGATCGACCAGCTTCGTGAACTGACGCCGGCGCAGATCAGCGAACTGATGCACCTGTCCGACAAGCTGGCCGGACTGAACGCGGCACGTTTTGGCAGCTGGAGCCCGGACTTCACCCTCGACAACGCCAAGCAGGCACTGCTGGCCTTCAAGGGTGATGTCTACACTGGCCTGGAAGCGGAAACACTGAGCGAAGCGCAGCTCGACTACGCGCAGGGACACTTGCGCATGCTGTCAGGCCTTTACGGCCTGCTGCGTCCACTGGACCTGATGCAGCCTTATCGGCTGGAAATGGGTACACGACTGGCCAACGCTCGTGGCAAGGACCTTTACGCTTTCTGGGGCACGCGGATCAGCGAGTGGCTGAATGAAGCGCTGGCCGATCAGGGCGACGACCTGCTGCTCAACCTTGCCTCGACCGAATACTTCTCAGCCGTCAAGCGTTCGTCGCTCAAGGCTCGGATCATCGATACCGAGTTCAAGGACTTCAAGAACGGGCAGTACAAGATCATCAGCTTCTATGCGAAAAAAGCCCGCGGCATGATGAGCCGCTTCGTTATAGAAGAGCGCATCAACCGCCCTGAGGCATTGCAGGCGTTCGATGTACAGGGCTACCGTTACAACCGCGAACAGTCAACCCTCGACAAGTTGGTATTTTTGCGCAATATCGCAGAAGACTAGATACTGTAACCGTCGTGTAACCGCGCGCTGTTACACGACCTGTCCTACGATCCAACACCGAATGCCAACTTCATGACGCCAGACAAACGTCAAGTTTTCGACTGCTAATTCGAGTGCGATTTTTTCTTAAAAAAAAATCCACTTTTTTAAGTAGTGGCGTTTCAGTATTTTGCAGTAGTGGCACTCTTACCCCCACGCCTCTACACCCCTCGTAATTCGAGGCTTTTAAGAAAAAAGCCATCATCTCGATACCTCCCCCGTGACAAAACGGATACATCAAAATCTGCAAATCAGGACGAGTGGCCAGGAACTAAATGCGAATTCGTACGCTCCTACATCCCGTAACAATTCTGGGCTGACGTGTAAGAGATCACTTACAGGTCGCCTTGAAGAACGGGAAGTTACCGACAGGGAAGCCGGGCCCACGTGGCCCTGGCGTCAGGTACCAGAATTAAACTCACATCACTAGTTGATGTTGTAGACAGGCGAAGCGCCGACCCGGTGTGATGCGCAGGATTCGAACAGGACGGCCATGGCTAGCGCCATAGGCATTCTTACCGAGGTCCGCCGTCAATCGTCAAACAAGGAGTGGTTTACTGCATCCAAGGAGAGCAGGGCCCTGACCGAACGGACAGGTTACTTGCCGCTTGCACTTAGTGTCATTTGAGTTCGCCTCACTTGTTTTGGGCACTCACTCATTAAATATGCCTGCGTTAGTTCCACGGCGTTGTTAGCCGTGAGGGATGGCGCGTGACATCTGCTGGCCAAAATTAATATCCAGCCAATTTATGGCGTGAAAAATCGAGGAGAATACGATGCGTATCAGCATATTTGGTTTGGGTTATGTCGGTGCAGTCTGTGCCGGTTGCCTGTCTGCCCGCGGTCACGAAGTAGTTGGTGTGGATATTTCCAGCACCAAGATCGACCTGATCAATAGCGGCAAATCACCTATCGTTGAACCGGGTCTGGAAGAGTTGCTGCAGAAAGGTATCAGTACCGGAAAACTGCGCGGCACTACAGACTTCGCCGAAGCCATTCGCGCCACCGATCTGTCGATGATCTGCGTCGGTACGCCGAGCAAGAAGAACGGCGATCTGGAACTCGATTACATTGAATCGGTGTGCCGCGAAATCGGTTATGTCCTGCGTGACAAAGACACCCGTCACACTATCGTGGTTCGCAGTACTGTATTGCCAGGCACTGTTGCCAACGTCGTCATCCCGATCCTGGAAGACTGCTCCGGCAAGAAAGCCGGCGTTGACTTCGGCGTGGCCGTGAACCCTGAGTTCCTGCGTGAAAGCACCGCGATCAAGGATTACGACCTGCCGCCAATGACCGTGATCGGCGAGTTCGACAAAGCGTCGGGCGACGTTCTGCAATCGCTGTACGAAGAACTCGATGCACCGATCATCCGCAAGGACATCGCCGTTGCCGAAATGATCAAGTACACCTGCAACGTGTGGCACGCCACCAAGGTTACTTTCGCCAACGAAATCGGCAACATTGCCAAGGCCGTCGGCGTCGATGGCCGTGAAGTGATGGACGTGGTCTGCCAGGACAAGGCGCTGAACCTGTCCCAGTACTACATGCGCCCTGGCTTCGCATTCGGCGGTTCCTGCCTGCCGAAAGACGTTCGCGCCCTGACCTACCGTGCCAGCAGCCTGGACGTTGAAGCCCCCCTGCTCAACTCGCTGATGCGCAGCAACACCTCGCAAGTGCAGAACGCTTTCGACATGGTCGCCAGCTACGACACCCGCAAGGTTGCACTGCTGGGTCTGAGCTTCAAGGCCGGCACTGACGATCTGCGTGAAAGCCCGCTGGTAGAGCTGGCTGAAATGCTGATCGGCAAGGGTTTCGACCTGAGTATCTTCGACAGCAACGTTGAATATGCACGCGTTCACGGTGCCAACAAGGACTACATCGAATCCAAGATTCCGCACGTTTCCTCGCTGCTGAACTCGGACTTCGACCAAGTCATCAATGACTCCGACGTCATCATCCTCGGCAACCGCGACGAGCGTTTCCGCGCCCTCGCCAACAAGACCCCTGAAGGCAAGCGCGTCATCGATCTGGTGGGCTTCATGGCCAACGCCACAAGCGAAGACGGTCGTGCCGAAGGTATCTGCTGGTAAATCAGCCGCAAGCCACAAGCGCCAGGCTCCAGGCCACAGGCTCAAGCAATGTGCTTGCAGCCTGGGGCTTGAGGCTCGCAACTGACTTAGGGATACGATTATGCAGAGGCTCAAGCACGGCCTTTTACAGGCCGCCGGTTGGCTGTTCTATTTAAGTTTACTCATGGGCCTTGCCGCGGCATTGCCTACCAGTATCTTCGACTCGCAGTCGAAGAACTTTATATTCCTGATTGGCGCCGTTGGTATCTGGCGCTACTCGATGGGGATCACGCACTTCGTGCGCGGGATGATCTTCCTGTACATCGTTTACCCGCACTTGCGCCGCAAGGTTCGCAAGCTGGGCAGCGCAGCAGACCCATCCCACGTGTTTCTGATGGTCACCAGCTTCCGTATCGACGCGCTGACCACCGCTCAGGTGTACAACTCGGTTATCCGCGAAGCCATCGACTGCGGCCTGCCGACGACTATCGTCTGCTCGCTGGTGGAAATGTCCGATGAGCTGCTGGTCAAGAGCATGTGGGCGAAGTTCAACCCGCCTGAGCGCGTCAAGCTGGACTTCGTACGCATTCCGGGCACCGGCAAGCGCGACGGTCTGGCCTATGGCTTCCGTGCCATCTCGCGGCACTTGCCCGACAGCCGTGCCGTGGTTGCGGTGATCGACGGCGACACCGTGCTCAACGAAGGTGTGGTCGCCAAGACCGTGCCGTGGTTCCAGCTGTTCGACAACGTCGGCGGCCTGACCACCAACGAGTTCTGTGAAGTACGTGGCGGCTACATCATGAGCGAGTGGCACAAGCTGCGTTTCGCTCAGCGCCACATCAACATGTGCTCGATGGCCCTGTCCAAACGCGTGTTGACCATGACCGGTCGCATGTCGGTGTTCCGCGCAACCGTGGTAACCGACCCCGAGTTCATTGCCGACGTGGAAAGCGACTCGCTCAATCACTGGCGTCTGGGCACCTTCCGCTTCCTGACCGGCGACGACAAGTCCAGCTGGTTCAGCCTGATGCGCCTGGGTTACGACACGTTCTACGTGCCGGATGCGGCAATCAACACCGTGGAACACCCGCCCGAGAAGAGCTTCCTGAAAGCCAGCCGCAAGCTGATGTATCGCTGGTACGGCAACAACCTGCGTCAGAACTCGCGTGCACTGGGTCTGGGCGTACGTCGCCTGGGGATCTTCACCAGCATCGTACTGTTCGACCAGCGCGTGTCGATGTGGACGTCCATCCTCGGCCTGACCGTTGCCCTGATCGCCAGCTTCAAGTATGGCGGTGCGTTCCTGCTGATGTATCTGCTGTGGATCGGCATGACCCGCCTGATCCTCACTCTGCTGCTGTCCCTGTCGGGACACAGGATCGGGCCTGCCTACCCGATCATTCTCTATTACAACCAGATCGTCGGCGCGCTGATGAAGATCTATGTCTTCTTCCGCCTGGACCGCCAGTCCTGGACACGCCAGGACACCAAACTAAGCCGCGACATGGCCAGCTTTCAGGGCTGGTTCAACACGTGGTCGTCCCGAACCATGACTTTCTCGGCTGGCACCATCTTCGTCGCTGTGCTGTTGACGATGGTTTGACCGGGCCAACGGATTAATCGCTTAAGTAGGAAAAATAGCCATGAATACAGCCGTGAATGCGAACGTCGTACATGAATCCGAAGCCCAGCGCCAACACGCGCGGATCAAGATCCCTGCCAAGCTGCGCCTGCTGAATGATCAGCCCAACGCGCCGCTGGTGCGTGTCGAAGACCTGTCCGCCGGTGGCCTGAGCTTCGTTGCTCCGTCCGGGCAGAAATTCAGCGAAGGTCAGATCGTCAAAGGGCGCCTGCAATTCATCATCGACAACCTTGGCCTGGCCATGGACGTCGATCTGCAAGTGCGCTCGATAGACAACACCAGCAACCGCATCGGTTGCCAGTTCCAGAACCTGGAACCTCAGGACATCGCTACCCTGCGCCACCTGATCACCTCGCACCTGTCCGGCGAAGTCGTCACCCTGGGCGAAGTGCTGGCCACGCTGCAGCGCGACAACTTCACCAAGGCACGCAAGGTCAAGGGCAAAGACAGCGGCATGAGCGCCTTCGGTCGCCTGCGCGCCGTGACGTTCAGCCTGGGTGTTTTCATTGTCGGTCTGGCCGCTTTCGGCTTCATCTTCAAGACCATCTACGGCCTGTACTTCGTCAGCCATGCATCGGCCGGCCTGGTCACCATTCCAAGCATGGACGTGACCATGCCGCGTGAAGGCACCGTGCAAAGCTTGGTCGCCCCGAATGGCGAAGCCGCCAAAGGCGCACCACTGGCGTCCTTCAACACCAGCATGCTGGAAATGCTCAAAGGCAGCCTGACCGGTGAAGACCTGCAGCCAGCCAAGATCGAAGAGCTGTATGGCAAGCAGATGAGCGGCACCATGACCAGCCCGTGCGATTGCGTCGTGGCTCGCCAACTGGTTGCCGACGGTCAGTTCGCGTCCAAGGGTCAGGTAATCTTCCAACTGGTACCACGCAACGCGCCGGCCACTGTTGAAGCACGCTTCACCTATCGCCAGTTCAACGACGTGAAGCCAGGCACACGTGTCAGCTTCCAGATCGCTGGCGAAGACAAACTGCGCACCGGCCAGATCATCAGCAGCACCAACCTGAGCGACGCCGACCTGTCCACCGACATCCGCGTGCAGATCAAGCCAGACGAAAGCCTGAGCAGCTCGCTTGCCGGTCGCCCTGTCGAAGTAGTCAGCGATCGCGGCCCGTCCGTGAACTGGCTGATCGATAAAGCAATGGCTGCGGGTCTGTAACCATGAACAGCCCACTACGACGCCTGTCGACCCCCACGCTATTGAGCCTCGCCGTCGCGCTCGGCCTCAGCGGCTGTGCCGGCCTGCCTGATCAACGTCTTGCCAATGAAGCCCTGAAAAACGGCGACACTGCATTGGCGGAGCAGAACTATCGGCAGCTGGCGGACCTGGGCTATAGCGACGCGCAAGTCGGCCTGGCTGATATTCAGGTCGCGACTCGCGACCCGGCTCAGCTCAAGCAGGCCGAGGCGACCTACCGCGCTGCCGCACAGACCTCCCCCCGGGCGCAGTCGCGCCTGGGTCGTCTGCTGGCTGCCAAGCCCGACGCTACCGAAGCCGAACATCGCGAAGCCGAGGGCCTGCTGAAAAAGGCCTTCGCCAATGGCGAGTCCGGCACGCTGATCCCGCTGGCGATGCTTTATCTGCAATACCCGCACACCTTCCCTGAAGTGAATGCGCAGCAGAAGATCAGTGAGTGGCGCGCCGCCGGTTATCCGGAAGCAGGTCTGGCTCAAGTGCTGCTGTATCGCACTCAAGGCACTTATGCTCAACACCTCGACGAGGTCGAGAGCATCTGCAAACAGGCACTGTCGGCTACCGATATCTGCTACGTCGAACTGGCCACTGTCTACCAGACACGCGGCCAGGCAGAGCAACGCACGGCTTTGATCGAAAAGCTCAAGAGCGAATACGCCGCTGGCCGCGTCAATGCACAACGAGTGGACAGCGTAGCGCGCGTACTGGGTGACTCCACCATCGGTACACCGGACGAAAAGACCGCTCAGCAACTGCTGGAAAGTGTCGCGCCGGGCTACCCGGTCTCGTGGGTCACGCTGGCCAAACTGCTTTACGACTTCCCCGAACTGGGCGACGTCAACAAGATGATGGAATACCTGAACAATGGCCGCGCGGCAGACCAGCCTCGCGCCGAGCTGCTGCTTGGGCGCCTGTACTACGAAGGCAAATGGGTCACGCCCGATGCCTTCAAGGCCGAGGAGCACCTGAAGAAAGCCACCGCCACGGAAATCTCTGCCCATTACTACCTGGGGCAGATCTACCGTCGTGGCTACCTGGGCCAGGTCTACTCGCAAAAAGCCGTGGACGAGCTGCTGACCGCCGCCCGTGGTGGCCAGAACAGCGCCGACTTCGCCCTCGCGCAACTGTTCTCGCAGGGCAAGGGCACCATGCCCGACCCGGTCAACGCCTGGGTGTTCGCACAACTGGCACTGGCCAGTCAGACCCCGCAAGCGACCGAGCTTGCCGAGGCCCTCAACACACAACTGCCGCCTGAAAAGCTCGCCACCGCCAAAGACCTGTTGGCACGCGAGCAAAAAGTCCGGGGCGCTACCGCCAATCAGAACGCGATGGCATTGCAAGCCCTGCAAGAAGAAAAAGACGGTGAGGAAGCATTATGAAGTTGAATCCCCTGATGGCCGCCGGCATGGGCCTTGGCTTCACCCTGTTGTGGGCCTGCCCGACGCTGGCAGCGCTGACCGAACAACCGCAAAATTTCGGTATCGAAATCAAAGCCACGGCGCAGGCCGAGGATGATCGCGATCTGGGCACCCGTTCGGGCGGCGACGTCAACGGTGTGGGCCTGGACCTGCGTCCCTGGGTCTATGGCGAGCGCGGCGACTGGAGCGGTTACGCGATGGGCCAAGTGGTCACTGCCACCGACATCATCCAGACCGACCCGCTGGAGCAGAGCAACAGCGACGGCAGCGGCACGCAGACGTCGCGCGGCACTGCGAGCGAGCGCGAAACCGACAAGACCTACGCGGCACTGCGTGAGTTCTGGATCGGCTACAGCGGTTTCACGCCCTACCCTGGCGAGATCCTGAAAGTCGGTCGTCAGCGTCTGCGCAACGACGACGGTCAATGGCACGACACCAACATCGAGGCCATCAACTGGTCGTTCGATACCACACTGTTGCGCGCTGAACTGGGTGCTGCCCAGCGTTTCAGCGAATACCGCACTGACCTGACCGAGCTGGCACCTGACGACGAAGATCGCAAGCACCTGTTCGGCTCGGTCAGTTATCAGTGGACACCGGGCAACTGGGCCGGCATTCGCGCTCACCACAGCGCTGACGACGGCAAGCTCAAGTCCCAGGGCCAGGTGCTGGATGATCTGGACAAGACCTCCAATGGCGATCTGACCTGGGTCGGCCTGCAGGCTGACAGCGATGCCTACAACTATCGCAGCAACACCAATCAGCTCAACTACTGGGGCAGCCTGACCTGGCTCAACGGAACACGCGACGAAATCGGCGTGACCTCCGCTCCCAACGACCAGTTCATCGCCGGCGAAAAGAATAGCCGTGACATGAATGGCTGGGCCACCGACCTGGGTCTTCGCCTGCGTCTGGATCCGCAATGGCAAGTCGGCGCCGCCTACTCGCGCGCCAGCAAGGACTATGTCCAGAACGGTCTGGAAAGTAACCGCTCCAACTGGACCGGCACACGCTCACGCATCCATCGCTTCGGTGAAGCCTTCCAGGGCGAAATGGCCAACGTGGAAACCGGTTCGCTGTTCGCCTCCTGGCAGATGAACGAGGAATACGACGCGTCGCTGATCTACCACAAGTTCCGTCGCGTGGACGGCAACACCGGTATCGGCGGCTCGGGCATCAACGCGGTGAACGACAACCAGGACGGTACGTTCAGCTCGCTGCCACTGGAAGACGGAAGCAAGGACCTGGGTCAGGAAATGGACCTGGTCGTGACCAAGTACTTCAAGCAAGGGCTGCTGCCAGCCTCGCTGAGCCAGTCGTTCGATGAACCTTCGGCACTGGTGCGTCTGCGCGCAGGTGTCTTCAAGCCAGGCGACGCGTATCAGAACAACGTGGACAGCTACATGCACCGCGCTGTTGTCGACGTCATCTGGCGCTTCTGATGCGAACCGCCAAAGGAGTGCCAGAGATGAACAGTCATACAAGCAACGGGCGTAGCCGGCACTGGCCGCACGCCCTGCTCGAAAGCGCATTGCTGACCAGCGCCCTGCTGATGGTCAGCGGTGTGGCGCTGGCCAACGCGCCTGTCGTACCCGACGCACAGAAGGCAGTGGTCAAGGAGTTGCACCAGGCCAAGACCTACACCATCACCAGCCCGCCGACCGCGCCGCTGGAAATGGCCAAGCCGGTGTTGCCCGACCTCAAGGGCTACACCGCAGAAGCCGCCTTGAAAAAGATCGTGCGCAACAAGCCGGGCAAGGTCACTGTTTCGCGGATGATGGAAGAAACCGGCCTGAAGGAATTCATCGGCGGTGACAACAAGATGGCCGAGTGGGTCAACCGCCAGCGCGGTATCCCGCAGGCCATCATGATTTCCGACGGCTACGTGAACCTGCAGGACCTGGCCAAAAAGGTGCCCAAGCAGTTCCTCAACGAGGTCTCGCCAGGTGTCTACGTGGCGCGCCTGCCGATTCTGGTAAAGGAAACCGGCACCTTCGAGATCGACAGCAAGACCAAGGAATTGCGTCTGTCTCAGGAAAAAGGCTCGTTCATCGTCAGTGAAGGCAAGATGCTGATCACTCACACTCAGGTCAACGCCTGGAGTGAAACCCGCAACAGCCTGGCGACCTATCGCAAGCCTGACGAGTTTCGCCCTTTCCTGCTGACCTGGGGTGGCTCGGAAACCTGGATCGCCAACACCAAGATGGCGAGCCTGGGCTATGACCAGAGCAAGTCCTACGGCATCAGTATTTCCCAGTACACGCCCAACACCGCGAAGGTGCTCAAGCGTCCCGAACCGACGGGCTGGATCATCGATTCAGAGTTCTCGGACATGTGGTACGGCTTCTACTGCTATGAAACCCGCGACTTCGTGGTCAAGGGCAACACTTACCGCGACAACATCATTTACGGCATTGACCCGCACGACCGTTCGCACGGTCTGATCATCGCCGAAAACGACGTTTACGGGACCAAGAAGAAGCACGGGATCATCATTTCCCGGGAAGTGGACAACAGCTTCATCTTCCGCAACAAGAGCCATAACAACAAATTGTCCGGCGTGGTTCTGGACCGTAACAGCGTCGGCAACATCGTCGCCTACAACGAGATCTACCAGAACCACACCGACGGCATCACCCTGTACGAAAGCGGCAACAACCTGCTGTGGGGCAATCGCGTGATCGCCAACCGCCGCCACGGTATCCGCGTGCGTAACAGTGTGAACATCAAGCTGTACGAGAACGTCGCCATGGGCAACGGCCTGATGGGCGTTTACGGCCACATCAAGGACTTGAGCGACACCGACCGCGACATCGAGCTCGACCCGTTCGACGCTCAGGTATCGCTGATCATGGTCGGCGGCGAACTGTCCAGCAATGGCTCCGGCCCGCTGTCCATCGATTCGCCACTGAGTGTCGAGCTGTATCGCGTCTCGATGCTGATGCCTACCAAAGAAGTCGGCATCAGCCTCAACGGCGTCCTCGGTGAGCGCCAGGACGAAATCCTCGACCTGCTGGTACGCCAGAAAAAAGCCGTATTGATCGACCCCGTCGAAAGCCAGACCGAGCTGCGGGAATGAGGAAGGGTATTGTTATGCACGCACATCTGATCAAGCTGTTGAGCCTGTCCAGCCTCACCGCCGCCTTGATGGCCGCCGCCGGTGTCGCTCGGGCAGACGACGCGCAAGCGCCGACGTTCAAGGCCGAGCCTTGCTGCTCGCTGTGCCCGGCCGCACATGATGCGAAAAACTACACCACACGCTATCAGCAGAACTTCACCACGCTGGTCCAGGCTCAGGGCGACTGGCTGTTCCGGACACAGGAAGACCTGCGCACCGAGTTCGACACCACACCTGCCGGCTACCGCCGCATGAAAGAACTGCACGATGCGTTCAAGAGCAAAGGCGTCGAACTGGTCGTGGTTTATCAGCCAACCCGTGGCCTGGTGGATCGCAACAAGCTGTTCCCGGCCGAACGCGACAAGTTCGACTACGACAAGGCGCTGAAAAACTATCAGGCCATGCTCGGCCGCTTCAGCAAGATGGGCTACTGGGTCCCTGACCTGTCGCCGTTGACCAACGAGCAACAGGCGCATGACTTCTACTTCCGCGGTGACCAGCACTGGACGCCTTATGGCGCGCAGCGTACGGCGAAGATCGTTGCTGAAACCGTGAAGAAAGTTCCGGGTTACAGCGACATTCCAAAGCGTGAGTTCGAAAGCCATATTTCCGGACGCATGGGCAAGACGGGCACTTTGCACAATATGGCGGGTCAATTGTGCGGCACCAGCTACGCGATCCAGTACATGGACCAGTTCACCACCGAGCCCAAGGGTGAGGCAGGCGACGGCGACCTGTTCGGCGATTCCGGTAACCCGGAAATCACCCTGGTCGGTACCAGCCACAGCGGCAAGAACTACAACTTCGCGGGCTTCCTGCAGGAGTACATGGGCGCTGACGTGTTGAACGTGGCGTTCCCTGGTGGCGGTCTGGAAGGTTCGATGCTGCAGTACCTGGGCAGTGAAGACTTCCAGAAGCGTCCGCCGAAAATTCTCATCTGGGAATTCTCGCCGCTGTATCGCTTGGATCAGGAGACCATCTATCGCCAGATGATGTCGCTGCTGGACAACGGCTGTGAAGGCAAGCCTGCCGTCATGAGCGCCAGCACCACACTCAAGCCGGGCACCAACGAAGTGTTGGTCAATGGCAAGAATGGCATCAAGGATATTCGCAACGGCAGCAATCAGATCGACATCAAGTTTGACGACACCTCGGTGAAAGTCCTTCAGGCCAGACTCTGGTACATGAACGGTCGCCATGAGGATCTGAAAATCGAGAAACCGGAAACGTCAGACACCGATGGACGCTTCGCCTTTGAATTGCGCGAGGACGAGGATTGGGCCAACCAGCAACTGCTGGCGCTGGAAATCCAGGGACCGGAAGCAGGCACGGCACCACAAAAAGTCGAAGCCAAAGTATGCAAACGCAACGTGTTCCCGAGCGCTGCGACACACACCGCTCAAGCCGGACTATGAGGTGACTTATGCAGACTCCTAAACTGATACGCCCTACCCTGCTGTCGATGGCAATCCTGTCATCGATGGGCTGGGCCACGGGCGCGTCCGCCGCACTGGTTCCACCCAAGGGCTATGACGCCCCGATCGAAAAAATGAAGACTGGCGATCACAACTTCAGCTGTGAAGCCATTCCGAAGCCCTACACCGACAAGCTGGTCTTTCGCAGCAAGTACGAGGGTTCGGACAAGGCACGCGCAACGCTCAATGCAGTATCCGAAGAAGCGTTCCGCGATGCGACCAAGGACATCACCACCCTTGAGCGTGGCGTCAGCAAAGTCGTGATGCAGTACATGCGCGACGGTCGTCCGGAACAACTTGATTGCGCGCTGAACATGATGACCACTTGGGCCAAGGCCGATGCGCTGGAGTCACGCGAGTTCAACCACACCGGTAAATCCATGCGCAAATGGGCACTGGGCAGCATGTCCTCCGCCTACCTGCGCCTGAAGTTCTCCGAGTCGCACCCGCTGGCCAATCGTCAGCAGGACGCAAAGATCATCGAAACCTGGTTCAGCAAGCTGGCCGATCAGGTGGTCAGTGACTGGAGCAATCTGCCGCTGGAAAAAATCAACAACCACTCGTACTGGGCCGCCTGGTCAGTGATGGCAACCGCTGTCGCCACCAATCGTCAGGACCTGTTCGACTGGGCCGTGAAGGAATACAAGGTCGCTGCCAATCAAGTTGACAAGGACGGTTTCCTGCCCAACGAGATGAAGCGCCGTCAGCGTGCACTGTCGTATCACAACTACGCATTGCCACCGCTCGCGATGATTGCCAGCTTCGCCCAGGCCAATGGCGTGGACCTGCGTCCGGAAAACAATGGCGCCTTGAAGCGTCTGGGTGACCGGGTTCTGGCCGGCGTCAAAGACCCTTCGATATTCGCTGAACACAACGGCGAGAAACAGGACATGACGGACCTGAAGAAAGATCCGAAATTCGCCTGGCTCGAACCGTACTGCTCGCTCTACAACTGCAGCCCGGATGTGCTGGAAGAGAAACACGAAAAGCAGCCATTCAAGACGTTCCGCCTGGGCGGTGACCTGACCAAGGTCTACGACCCGTCGCACGAGAAAGGCGACAAGGGCGACAACGTCAGCGAGTGATGCGCAGTTGATTTTTGTCGAAGCTGGCCAGGCGATGCATCCCTGAAAGCAGGGCTCGCCTGAACAGCTTCGCAAGCGCGCAGTGAAGTGATTTACCCCTCCTTTTTGACGGGGGGGTTTGGGGGGGCTTTGAGCCCTTGAATGTTGGACAAACGGAGAGATAAGGATGGTTTTCTCATCCAACGTGTTCCTGTTCCTGTTCATGCCGGTCTTTCTCGGCTTGTACTACCTGAGCGGGCAACGCTATCGCAATCTGCTGCTGCTGATTGCCAGCTATATCTTCTACGCCTGGTGGCGAGTGGACTTTCTGGCGCTGTTCATCGGCGTGACCGTCTGGAACTACTGGATCGGTCTCAAGGTAGGCGCAGCAGGTGTGCGGACCAAGCCGGCACAGAAATGGTTGCTGCTTGGTGTGATCGTGGACCTGTGTATTCTGGGCTACTTCAAATACGCCAACTTCGGCGTGGACAGCATCAACGCAGCCATGACCTCAATGGGTCTTGAACCGTTCATCCTGACTCACGTGCTGTTGCCGATCGGTATCTCGTTCTATGTCTTCGAGTCCATCAGCTACATCATCGACGTTTACCGCGGCGACACCCCGGCCACGCGCAACCTGATCGACTTCGCTGCATTCGTCGCGATCTTTCCGCACCTGATCGCCGGCCCTGTGCTGCGTTTCCGCGATCTGGCCGACCAGTTCAACAACCGTACACACACGCTGGACAAGTTCTCCGAAGGTGCCACGCGCTTCATGCAGGGCTTCATCAAGAAAGTGTTCATCGCCGACACCCTGGCCGTGGTCGCCGACCACTGCTTCGCCCTGCAGAATCCGACCACCGGCGATGCCTGGCTGGGTGCGCTGGCTTACACCGCACAGCTGTACTTCGACTTCTCCGGTTACAGCGACATGGCCATCGGTCTGGGTCTGATGATGGGTTTCCGCTTCATGGAAAACTTCAAACAGCCTTATATCAGCCAGTCGATCACCGAGTTCTGGCGTCGCTGGCACATCAGCCTGTCCACCTGGCTGCGTGACTATCTGTACATCACGCTGGGCGGTAACCGTGGCGGCAAATTCGCGACCTACCGCAACCTGTTCCTGACCATGCTGCTGGGTGGTCTGTGGCACGGTGCCAACGTCACCTACATCATCTGGGGCGCCTGGCACGGCATGTGGCTGGCGATCGAAAAAGCGGTCGGCATCAACACCAAACCCTACAGTTTCAACCCGATCCGCTGGGCACTTACCTTCCTTCTGGTAGTCATAGGATGGGTCATCTTCCGCGCTGAAAACCTGCACGTCGCCGGTCGTATGTACAGCGCAATGTTCAGCTTCGGCGAGTGGCAGCTGTCGGAACTCAACCGTGCCAGCCTGACCGGTCTGCAAGTCGCGACACTGGTAGTGGCTTATCTCACGCTGGCGTTCTTCGGCCTGCGCGACTTCTACCAGAACCGCGAAAAAGACACCGGCAAGAGCGCCAAGGCCGACGGTCCTGCGACCGCACAACCGGGCACCATCAAAGCGGTTCCTGGCGACGCGCCTGGCAGCCTGCACATGCCTGGCTACACCGTGGGCAGCGAAGCCCAGGTGCAACCTGCCTACTGGGTTGCCGACTGGCCACGTTACGCCATGCGCGCACTGATCCTGCTGCTGTTCGTGGCTTCGATTCTCAAACTTTCGGCGCAAAGCTTCTCGCCGTTCCTTTACTTCCAGTTCTGAGGAGCCTGACATGACACGTTCATTACGAATCCTCTACATCGCCCTCTTCCTGGCCATTCTGCTGGTCCTGGGCGTCTGGTCGCTGCGCAGCTTCAGCACTTTCTCGACTTCTGCCGAGACCACCGTGCTAAACGGCAAATGGACCAAGGCGGCGGAAACTCATTACGACGATGAGTTCCCGATCAAGCGCCTGGGCACCAACCTCTGGGCGGCGCTGGATTTCAAACTGTTCAACGAAGGTCGTCCGGGCGTCGTGCTCGGCAAGGACCAGTGGTTGTACACCGACGAAGAGTTTGATGCGGTTGCCAACGGCGAGCAGAACGAAGCCGACAACCTGGCGATCATTCAGGGTGTGCGTGACGCACTGGAAAAACAGGGCACCAAGCTGGTCCTGGCGATTGTTCCGGCGAAGACGCGCCTGTACCCGGAACACATCGGTAACACCAAGCCTGCCAGCCTGCACGCCGATCTGTATCAGCAGTTCCATGCTCAGGTGGCCAAGGCCGGGATCTTTGCCCCTGACCTGCTGGCGCCACTGCAAGCTGCCAAGCAACAGGGCCAGGTTTTCCTGCGCACCGACACCCACTGGACGCCAATGGGTGCCGAAGTCGCCGCGCAGCAACTGAGCGCCGCGATTGCCCAGAAAACGCCACTGGAAGGCGAACCTGAGCAGTTCGTCACACAAGCCAAGGGAACCGAAGCCTACAAAGGTGACCTGACTACATTCCTGCCGCTCGATCCGCTGTTCAGCAACATGCTGCCCAAGCCGGACGAATTGCAGAAACGCAGCACCGATCCGGTAGCAGGCGAAGCGGCAGGCGGTGACGCGCTGTTCGCAGACAGCGACATCCCGGTGGGTCTGGTGGGTACCAGCTACAGCGCCAACCCTAACTGGAACTTCGTCGGAGCCTTGAAAGAAGCGCTGCGCAGCGACGTCGTCAACTACGCCGAAGACGGCCATGGCCCGATCCTGCCGATGCTCAAGTACCTGCAGACCGATGCCTTCAAGAACACCCCGCCGCAAGTGGTGATCTGGGAATTCCCGGAGCGCTATCTGCCGGCACACAACGACCTTGGCGAGTTCGATCCGAAGTGGATCGCCGAGCTGAAGAAATCGCGTGACACCCAAGAAAACGTGGCACTCAACGCCAAACAATCCGAGTCGCCCAACCGGGCGCAAAACTGAGAGGACTGACTCATGACTTTTAACACTACTGCTAACCGTTCGGCCGCAAAACGCCTGTTCAAAACCTGCGCAATGGCCGCCGGTCTGGGCCTGATGTCCCTGCAAGCTTTCGCCGGTGACTCCGCCCTGTACGGCCCGACCGCACCAAAAGGCTCGACCTTCGTGCGTGTCTACAACGCCAGCAACGCCGAAATCAGCGCCACCGTTGGCAACACCAACCTCAACGAAGTGGCGCCACTGGGCAGCACTGCGTTCAGCTTCATGCCGCAGGGCGACTACACCGCCAAGCTGGGCAGCCAGAGCCTGCCGGTGAAACTGGCGGGTGATCACTACTACACCATCGTCAACAACGCCAGCGGCAAACCACAGCTGGTCGAAGAGCCACCGTTCAAGAACAAGCAGAAATCCCTGGTTCGTGTGCAAAACCTGAGCGACAAGTCCCTGACCCTGAAAACCGCTGATGGCAAGACCGACGTGGTCAAAGCTGTAGCGGCAAAAGGCACCGGTGAGCGTGAAATCAACCCGGTCAAGGTCAGCTTGGCGCTGTACGACGGCGACAAGAAAGTCACCGATGTGAAACCTGTGGCACTGGAGCGTGGCGAAGCCGCTGTGCTCTACATCACCGGCAGTGGCAGCAGCCTCTCGCCAGTGTGGGTCAAGCCACCGGTTGCTACCCGCTAAACGGATTATGCCGGTCGGTTCAGGGCATCAGCGCTGAACCGGCCCGCGCGGAACAAGAACAAGACAGAAACGACAGACACCTCGTACGGCCCTAATTGAATGCTTTTGGAGAAACAAAATGATTCCAGTTATCTTGTCAGGCGGTAGTGGTTCACGACTCTGGCCGCTTTCGCGTAAACAATTCCCTAAACAGTTCCTGGCATTGACCGGCGAGCACACCCTGTTCCAGCAAACGCTGGAGCGTCTGGTGTTCGAAGGCATGCAGGAACCTATCGTGGTCTGCAACAAGGACCACCGCTTCATCGTCAACGAACAACTCGGTGCGCTGAACCTGGAAACCCAGGCGATCCTCCTGGAACCGTTCGGCCGCAACACGGCGCCAGCCGTTGCACTGACCGCCATGAAGCTGGTCAACGAAGGCAATGACGGCCTGATGCTGGTGCTGCCGGCCGACCACGTCATCGAAGACCAGAAAGCCCTGCAACGCGCTTTGGCACTGGCCACCGTAGCCGCAGAACGTGGCGAAATGGTGCTGTTCGGCGTACCGGCCAACAAGCCTGAAACCGGCTACGGCTACATCAAGTCCACCGCCGATGCCCTGCTGCCGGAAGGCGTCAGCCGAGTGTCGCAGTTCGTCGAAAAACCTGACGAAAAACGCGCCAAAGAGTTCGTTGAAGCCGGTGGCTATTACTGGAACAGCGGCATGTTCCTGTTCCGCGCCAGCCGCTTCCTTGAAGAGCTGAAAAAGCACGACCCGGACATCTACGACACCTGCCTTTTGACCCTCGAGCGCAGCGTGCAGGACGGCGATGCTCTGGAAATCGACGCCTCGACCTTTGCCTGCTGCCCGGACAACTCCATCGACTACGCAGTCATGGAAAAAACCCAGCGCGCCTGCGTCGTACCGCTGTCGGCCGGCTGGAGCGATGTCGGCTGCTGGTCGTCGCTGTGGGAAGTCAACGCCAAGGACGCCAACGGTAACGTCACCAAGGGCGACGTCGTCATCCAGGACAGCCGCAACTGCATGATCCACGGCAACGGCAAGCTGGTGTCGGTAATCGGTCTGGACAACATCGTCGTCGTCGAAACCAAGGACGCGATGATGATTGCCCACAAGGACAAGGTCCAGGGCGTCAAGCAAATGGTCGCCACCCTGAACGAACAGGGCCGCACCGAGACCCAGAACCACCTCGAAGTGTACCGTCCGTGGGGCTCCTACGATTCGGTGGACATGGGCGGTCGTTTCCAGGTCAAGCGTATCTCTGTCAAGCCGGGCGCCTGCCTGTCGCTGCAGATGCACCACCACCGCGCCGAACACTGGATCGTGGTATCCGGTACTGCGCAGGTCACCTGTGACGAGAACGTGTTCCTGCTTACCGAAAATCAGTCCACCTACATCCCGATCGCCTCGGTCCATCGCCTGCGCAACCCAGGCAAGATCCCGTTGGAAATCATCGAAGTGCAATCGGGCAGCTACCTGGGCGAAGATGACATCGAGCGTTTCGAAGACATCTACGGTCGTTCGAACGCGATTGAAGCGGGTGTAAAGACCCAGACTATCGCTCGCTGATAGCGTTTCAAGCGGCAACAAGCGGCAAGTAAGACAACCCTCGGCAGCTCTTTACGTATGTTTATACGTGAAGAGTTGTCGGGGGTTTTTCATTTGCGCGACTTCCCCCTTACAGGTTCTGTAGGATGTCCTGCACTCACCCCGCTGGAGAATCGCCGCATGTTCATCGGCATCCTGTTAATCCTGACCTGGCTCATCCTTCTGCTCCGCTACCCGGCAAAGGCCTTGCCCGTTTCGCTGGCTGCGGCGGTCGGGCTCGGGGCGGTGGCGGCTATCGTCATCTGGCAGGACAGTCGGGAAACGCGCCAGCTTGAACGTCTGGATATCCGCCTGAATTACAACCCGCAAGGCTGCCCGGCAGATCGTCCGTTGCAGGTCAGCATCACCAACACCAATCAGGTCACCCTGCAGGAACTGCGTTGGCGGATTGCTGCCTATGCGCCCGGTGACTCGGTGAACCTGACCGACAACACCTACGCGTCCGCACGCTATCGCGGCCCAGGCGAACTTCAGGCAAAAGGCACGTGGCAGGATTGCGTGCCGGTACCGGCACTGCGCAGCGGGTACCGCCCACAAACCCTGGAATTTCGCGCAGAACATCTGCAAGGCAGTTTCTCGGACTGACCACAAGGATCGTAAACATGCCTATTGCTCTTATAACTGGCTGCTCCAGCGGAATAGGCCGCGCCCTGGCCGATGCATTCAAGGCCGCTGGCTATGAAGTCTGGGCCACTGCGCGCAAGGCCGACGATGTCGCGGCACTCAGTGCAGCGGGTTTCATCGCCGTGCAACTGGATGTCAACGACAGCCTGGCGCTGGAACAACTGGCCGCCGGTCTGGAACACAGCGGCCTGGATGTGTTGATCAATAACGCTGGCTATGGCGCTATGGGCCCCCTGCTCGACGGCGGTGTGCAGGCCTTGCAGCGGCAGTTCGAAACCAATGTGTTTTCCGTGGTGGGGGTGACCCGGGCGCTGTTTCCGGCACTGCGTCGCAACAAGGGTCTGGTGGTGAACATCGGCAGCGTATCCGGTGTGCTGGTCACGCCGTTTGCGGGTGCTTACTGCGCGTCCAAGGCGGCGGTGCATGCTCTCAGTGATGCGCTGCGTCTGGAGCTGGCGCCGTTCGGCGTTCAGGTAATGGAGGTACAGCCCGGCGCGATTGCGTCGAGTTTCGCGCAGAACGCCAGCCACGAAGCCGAGCAACTGATCAGCGAGCAATCGCCTTGGTGGCCGATCCGCGAGGGCATTCGTGCACGCGCGAGGGCTTCACTGGACAACCCTACCCCCGCCACGTCATTTGCTCGCGACCTGCTCAAAGCCGTGCAACACCCCCATCCGCCACGCCTGCTGCGCCTGGGCAACGGCTCACTTCTGCTGCCGCTGATGGCGTGGTTGCTGCCCAAGAGGCTGCTGGATATGGGCCTGAGAAAACGCTTTGGGCTGAACGCTGATCTGTAGCCGAGTCGTGTAACTATCGTGCCAATGCTCCGCGTTGGCATGCCGTTCTGGACGCTCTGCGTCCTCAAGCATCAGCCATCTACCGGCCTGACGATCACGACGGTGCAGGTCATCCCTGCTGCCAGCAACACGCCCTCTGGCACCTGATCCAGGTGAATGCGCACCGGCACGCGCTGAGCCAGACGCACCCAGTTGAAGGTCGGGTTGACGTCGGCGATCAGTTCGCGGCTTTGCGGGTTGTCGCGGTCGTAGATGCCTCGGGCTATGCTTTCGACATGGCCCTTGAGCACCTCGCCGCTCATCAGTTGCAGGTCCGCAGGATCGCCCACTTTCAGGTGCGGCAACTTGGTTTCCTCGAAGAAGCCGTAGACCCAGAACGAGTTCATGTCGACCACGGCCATCTTCGCTTCACCGATGCGCGCATAGTCGCCGCGATGGACATTGAGGTTGGTCACATAACCGTCCACCGCCGCCAGCACTCGTGTGCGTGACAGGTTCAGCTCCGCCGCCTCCAGTTGCGCCTGGGCCAACTGGTAATCGGCCAGGGCCGAGGTGGCAACGTTGCTCGCGTCGTCACGATTTTCCGCAGAGATGACCAGTTCATCCATGTCGGCACGCCGCCTGGCATTCAGTTTGCGCATCTCCCAGGTCGCCTTGCGCGAAGCCAGCAAGGCCTGCGCCTGCTTTACGGCGATACGGTAATGCTCCGGGTCGATCTGCATCAGCAGATCGCCACGTTTTACCCACTGGTTGTCATGCACCGGGACGTCGACCACGGTACCGGACACATCGGCGGCCACGTTGATGATATCGGCGCGTACCCGGCCATCGCGGGTCCACGGAGTATCCATGTAGTCGACCCACAGCGTACGACCGATCCAGAGCGCGATTGCCAGCACCAGCAAGGTGGCAAACAGACTGAAAAGCTTTTTCATCCAGAGATTTTTCCCGACTCAGGCGTCAACGATAAAGGGGCAGCGCCAACGCGCCGAAGATGCAGATAAACAGGCTCAGACGCAGCAGGGCCGGGTGCCAGAAATGCCGGTACAGGTCAAAACCGGCCAGCAGTCGATCCAGCCCCCAGGCAAGAACCACGGCCAGCAGAAAGATCAGCGTGAGGGCCGGCATGTACAGGCCGTGGAAGGCTATTTCACGCGGCATGAGCGACTCCTGAAGCGGTTCGCGCGACGCCATAGGCGGCCAGCGGCGACTGCGGGTCCAGCAGCGAGGTGCGGATAAAGTGCAGATAGCTTTTTACCCGGCGCAGCACCGACGTGTCGAAATGCGAGGCGAAGGGTTCATCTGCTTCCTGCACCCGCTTGATGGCCTGATCGACTGCCGACAGACAGCGCTGCAGATTGACTGCATCAGGCAGGATGAACAGCCGCACCAGAGCGCGCCCCATGACTCGTAGCGCGATGCGCCAGGGCTGGTAGTCGGCGTAGGCAGGGTGAACCGGCAGAATCGCCTGCTCATGGCGCAGCTCGATAATGGCGTGGCCGATTTCCAGCACCACGAACATCCAGCGCAACAGCTCGCGCTGTACCAGCGGTTTGCCAATCGCCAAGCCGTACGCCTGATGCATCAGGTCGCGGGTCTGACTTTCGAAACTTGAGCCCAGATGCTTGAGCGGTGCGCTGATGGCAAACACCACCTGATTGCGCACGGCTTGCTCCAGGCGTTGCCACATCCAGCGGCTATTGGGTGGCAGGATGATTGCCCCGGCAGCGGCACAGATCAGCATGCCGATGACCATTGCGATGTAATCGTTGATGAATGTGTAGGGGTCATAGACCGTCAGGTTGTCCGGCACCGAGCCCAGGCTGAAAAAAATCAGCAGCCCCAGCCCGTACCCCGTCCACTGTGGGCGTGAGCCCAGGTACGCGCCGAGCACAAATACCGGGGCCAACAGCAGGCACAGCAACGGAAAACCGTCGATGTGCGGGAACAGAAAAAACGTTTCGATAAAGCCCGACAGCGCGCCGAGCAACGTTCCGCCGGCCATCTGCAGCGACATGCGCCTGGGGTTGTGAGTGGTCGACGACAGTGCAACGGTGGCCGCCGAGGCCAGGACCATGCTTGCGCCGCTGGGCCACGCCGTCAGTACCCAATACACACTCATCAGACCGACCACGCAGGTCGCCCGGGCGCCGGCTGCCAGCGCGGTCATCCAGTGGGTGCGCGGCACGAACGAGCCTTTCCACTGTTCACGCTCATGGCTGTGCTCGGCCAGCGACGCATGGGTTCGTGCGTAGTCGAGCAACTCGCTGAGCAGGCGGTATAGCAGCTCGAACGAGGTGTGAAAGTCCAGTCGTTCGGCGTCGCTGGGCAGGATGCGCTCCAGTTCGGCGCGCAGGCTTCTGACCCGCTCGGGAAAGTGCGCCCTGCACGACTCCAGACGCGTGACCAGCAGCGCAGCGTCATCGTTGGTCAAGGCGCGCTCGGCGAAGCCGTCGAGCAGTTCTGCAAGGTTCTCAAGGCCAGGATCAATATGCTTCAACACCTGATCGGCCTGCTCGAGACGCAGACGCTCGAGCAATTGGTGCAGGGCATTGAAACGTGTGGTGACCGTCATGAATTCGCTGTTCAAACGGTTGAGTCGCCCGTTGCGGCGACGCATGTGCGGGTCTTCGAATACCGTGACGCTGCGCAGTCCCTCCAGGCCGATGGCCTCGGCCACAAAGCGTACGTTGCCGGTTTCAAATTCAGCGCGTGAAATGTCGTCGCGCAGGCCGTTGGCCACGAAGCGAGCGAACCCGCCGAAGCGCAGATATAGCGCGTTGCGCATCGCAGCGCTGGAACTCTGCGGCAACACCGCCGCACTGATTGCCGTAGAACACAGGATGCCCAGAGTGATTTCCAGTACCCGCCACACCGCCGACATGAACGAACCTTCAGGATGCGCCAGCGCTGGCAGGCCCACCATGGCGGCCGTGTACCCGGCCAGCACAAAGCCGTACGCGCGAAAGTTGCGATAGCGCGCCGCACCGGCAGAACACAGGCCGACCCAGAGCGCGAGACTGCCGAGAAACGGTAGCGGATTCTGCGCAAACAGGGCCATCAACAGCACCATCATCGCCGACCCGGCCAGCGTTCCCAGCAGGCGATAAAAACTCTTGGCGAACACCTGCCCGCTCTGTGGCTGCATGACGATGAACACGGTGATCATCGCCGTGTGCGGCTGCGGCAGTTCCAGGCGCAGCGCCAGCCAGTAGGTGAGAAATGCGGCGAGCAGCACCTTGAAGATGTAAACCCAGGTCACCCCGTCACTGCGCACCCAGCTGTGCAATTCGCGACGCCACGGCAGGTCGGTGATGCGCTGTAGCGAGGCGATCATTGCCCGCCCTCAGACTCGGCGACGGTGTGTGCGAAATGACCATTGCCATTGTTATTCCCGTCAGCGTAACCGCCCAGCGCCACCACCAGTCCGGCGTAGGCTTCCAGTCGCGCGGCCTCGACCTGTTGCTGAACCTGCTGCTGGCGAAACAACTGCGTGCGCGCATTGAGCACGTTCAGGTAGTCGGTCAGGCCGCGCTGCCAGGCGATCAGGGCAATGTCGTAGGTCTTTTGCGCCGACGCTACCGACTCGGCGGCGAGTGCCTGCTGCTTGTCCATCGAGGCGCGCCGAATCAACTGGTCGGAGACATTTTTCAAAGCCATGACCAGCGTCTGGTTGTAATGCGCCACGGCCTGATCATAAGCAGCAGACGCCCGCCCCAGCTCCGCACGCAAGCGTCCAGCGTCGAAAATCGGCAGGCTGATGGCCGGCCCGACCTTGTAACCCAGCTTGCTGCCGGTCAGAAACTCGAGCATGCCACCGCCCGTGGCCATGTAGCTCAGGCTGCCGACCAAATCGACATTGGGATAAAAGCCCGCATGTGCAACGTCGATACCACGTGCCTGCGCCGCCACCTGCCAGCGCGCAGCCACCACGTCGGGCCGCTGGCCGAGCAGTTCGGCGGGCAATGCCGAGGGCAATGCCAGTGCGCTGTGCAAGGACAGCGCGGGCCGTTGCAACGCCGCGCCCTGCCCCGGTCCCTTGCCTGCCAGTGCGGCCAGCTGATTGCGACTCAACGCGATGGCCTCTTGCAGCGCGTCGATCTGCCGATGTGCCTCAGGCAGCGGGGTTTGGGCCTGACTGACGTCGAAGTGCGTGCCGATCCCGCCCTTGAGGCGACGCTGCGCCAGGTCGAGTATCTGTTGCTGCTGGGCCAGGGCCGCCTCGGCGATATCCAGTCGGGCGTAGTCGAGGGACAGCCGGATGTAGGCGCGGACCACGTTTTCCTGCAATTCGAGCTGCGCCTGGCGCTGCTCGGCAGCACTCACGTGCGCCAGATCAACGGCCTGCTCGCTGGCGTTGCGTTCACGTCCCCACAGGTCCAGTGCGTAGCTCAGGCCCAGCGACGCATTGTTGTCCCAGGTGCGAGTATCGGCCAGCGCTCCGGGGCCATAAAACTGATCCTCGGGCCAGTCGTGACGCATCAGGCTGGCGTTGC
This sequence comes from Pseudomonas congelans, assembly GCF_900103225.1. GTDB lineage: Bacteria > Pseudomonadota > Gammaproteobacteria > Pseudomonadales > Pseudomonadaceae > Aquipseudomonas > Aquipseudomonas congelans. The sequence continues at coordinate 711,049 of NZ_FNJH01000002.1, forward strand.
CCTGCACTTGCACAGACTCGGCGGACTCGGCCACCTGTGCCATCGCCTTTGCCTGGCGCACACGAGCAGCGGCAAGTGCCAGACTCGGACTGCCCAGCGTCGCCATGTCGACCCAGCGGTCCAGTTGCGCGTCGCCGTAGGCACGCCACCATTGCGCTGCGGGCCAATGGGCGTCGAGGGAAGCGCTCTGAATCGCCTGATCGGTGGCCAGGCTGTCAGGGTGCAGAACACTGCCCTGCGGTGTGATTCCATGTGTTCCGATACAGCCGCTGAGGACCAGCGTAAAAGCCAGAAGACCTACGGGCCAGAGCCCTCTGATGATGCGACGCGGCACAGCTGCAAGTTCCCGAACGAAGGTGAAACACCTTGAATGGCGGCGATTCTAGGCGGCACTCGACGCGGCGATAAGCGGGGAGATTTGTGAATCTTTGTTACTGAAACGGCGATAATCCTTTGGTCTGGATACATCCATCCGTTACTTCATGTCACAATTTGCCATCTACTCAGAGAAGTACCCATGGACACCCTGCAAAACATGCGTGCCTTCAGCTGCGTGGCGCAAGCGGGCAGCTTCACTGCTGCCGCCGCCGTGCTGGATACCACCACCGCCAACGTCTCGCGTGCGGTCTCCAACCTTGAAGCACATTTACAAACGCGCCTGCTCAATCGCACCACCCGGCGCATTGCCCTCACTGAAGCAGGCAAGCGTTATCTGTTGCGCTGCGAACAGATTCTCGCCTCGGTAGAAGAAGCCGAGGCCGAAGCCAGCGACGCTCATGCCCGCCCGGCCGGGCAGCTCAAGGTGCATTCCATGCCCGGCGTCGGCCAGCATTATGTGATCGATGCGATTGCCCGTTACCGGCGCAACCACCCGGACGTGGCGTTCGATCTGACCATGACCCACCGCGTGCCGGACTTGCTGGAAGAAGGCTATGACGTGTCGATCGTGCTGGCCAGCGAACTGGCCGACTCGGGCTTTGTGTCTCAGCGCCTGGGCATTACCTACAGCATCGTCTGCGCGTCCCCCGAGTACGTCAAAACGTTCGGCATGGCCCACAAGCCTGCCGACCTGCTGAATCATGCATGTCTGCGTCTGGTGAGCCCGGTGTTCCCGCTGGACAAATGGCTGTTCGATGGTCCGGAAGGTCAGGAGATGGTCACCATCAACAGCTCGCCGCTGCTGGTCAACTCTGCGGATGCGATGAAGACTGCGATTTCCAGCGGCATGGGGATTGGCATCCTGCCGATCTACTCGGCGATCGAGGGGCTGCGCAACGGCACACTGGTGCGCGTGTTGTCCGATTACCGTTCGCAGGAGCTGAACCTGTACGCCATCTACCCGTCACGCCAGTATCTGGATGCGAAGATCAGAACCTGGGTTGAATACCTGCGCGGTTCCCTGCCGGAAATTCTCGCTGCCGATGAAGCCGATCTGCATGTGCAGGCCCTCAAGTCATCGTTCTGACATCGTACAACTGCAAAAAGCGGCTGCCAAAGAGCGGGGAGGAATGTTAGCGTGCTACTCATTCAACCGCTCGAGAGTGACTGCCCAATGAAAAAAACCGTACTCGCCTTCAGCCGTGTTTCTCCTGAAATGGCCGAGCGCCTGGCGCAAGACTTCAACGTGATCGTGCCCAACCCCAAACAGGGTGATATCAACGCCCAGTTTGCAGAAGCCTTGCCTGAATCCCACGGGCTGATCGGCGCAGGCCGCAAGCTGGGTCGCGAACAGCTGCAGAACGCCACCAAACTGGAAGTGGTGTCCAGCATCTCGGTGGGTTACGACAACTACGACGTCGACTACCTGAGCGAGCGCGGCATTCTGCTGACCAACACGCCGGATGTACTGACCGAAAGCACCGCTGACCTGGGCTTCTCGCTGATCATGAGCAGCGCCCGTCGAGTGGCCGAACTGAACGCCTATACCAAGGCCGGACAATGGACGCGCAGCATCGAACCGCCGCACTTCGGCACCGATGTGCATGGCAAGACGCTGGGTATCGTCGGCATGGGCAATATCGGCGCAGCCATTGCCCGGCGCGGTCGTCTGGGCTTCAACATGCCGATTCTGTACAGCGGCAACAGCCGCAAGACCGAACTCGAACAGGAACTGGGCGCACAGTTTCGTAGCCTGGATCAATTGCTGGCCGAGGCGGATTTCGTCTGCCTGGTCGTGCCGTTGAGTGAAAAGACCAAACACTTGATCGGCCGCCGCGAGTTGAGCCTGATGAAGCCAGGCGCAATCCTGGTCAACATCGCCCGCGGCCCGATCGTCGACGAACCCGCGCTGATCGAGGCGCTGCAGAACGGCACCATTCGCGGTGCCGGTCTGGACGTCTACGAAAAAGAACCGCTGAGCGAATCGCCGCTGTTCCAGCTCAAGAACGCAGTGACCCTGCCGCACATCGGCTCAGCCACCACCGAAACCCGCCAAGCCATGGCCGACCGCGCCTATAACAACCTGCGCAGCGCACTGCTCGGCGAACGACCGCAGGATCTGGTCAATCCGCAGGTGTGGAAAGGCTGAGGCCCCGCCTCTCTCGCAGTGCAGGGCCGCTGTGCAGGATAGAAACGATCAACACCGATTCAGGCCAGTTTGCCGTCGATCACGACGGCAACCGGTCTGATCTTCCTGAACACCAGCACATTGCCGACCATCACCAGCAGCAGACCCAGCAGGGCAGCCGAGGTCCACTGATAGCCCTCCACCCAGGCAGAAATATTCAGCGCCACGACCGGGAACAGCACCGTGCAGTAAGCGGCGCGCTCCGGGCCCATGCGCCCGACGAGCGTCAGGTAGGCAGTGAACGCAATAACCGAGCCGGGGATAACCAGGAACAGCAGTGAGCCTACATAGCGCGTGTTCCATTCGAAGGTGAACGGCGTGCCGCTCAGCAGGCAATACATACCCAGTATCGTCGCCCCGTAGAACATGCCCCATGCATTGGTGGTCAGCGGGCGCAGCCCGGCTTTCTGCTGCAGGCTCGACAGCATGTTGCCCGCCGAGAAGCACAGCGTGCCCAGCAAGGCCAGTCCCAGGCCGATCAGGGTTTGCTGGCTGGCGCCATGTCCGGACATTTCAGGCCAGAACAGACAGGCCAGACCGATCAGACCCATGGCGCCACCGGCCAGTACATTGCCGGCGATTTTCTGGCGAAAGAACACCCGTGCGTTCAGCGCATTCCACAGCGTCGAGGTCGAGAACACCACGGCGATCAGGCCGCTGGGTATCCACTGGCTGGCCGTGTAGAAACACATGAAGTTGACGCAGAACAGGCACACGCCCTGCGCCAGGCAAATCAACTGGCCACGACGATTGACCGGCTGCAAACGTTTGCTCAGCAACAGGAATGCAAACAGCACCAACGCTGCCAGGGCGAAGCGATAGACGATCGATACCGGAATCGCCACATCGCCGAGTTGAAGTTTCAGGGCAATCCAGGTGGTGCCCCAGATCAGCACGGTCAGCAGATAAAGCGAGAGGTTCATGGTGCAGGCTCCTTGGTGAGCCATCAGTCTGCTGCGTGCCGGCCTGCCAGCGCTTGCACAATCTTGCGCATTTGCTTCAGGCGCTACTGGCAGCGGCGTCGCCAGCGAGTAGGATACAAATCCAAGAGGAATCGTCATGCCCGCCATTGAATCCATCCAGGTCTTTCAGGCCCTGAACAGTTCACCCAATGCCAATCTGGAGCAGAGCGCGCCGCTGGGCGACGGTCTGGTGGCGGCACTGTGGAACAATCGGCATGACTCGCAGGAGTATCACGCACCGACCCATCATACGCTGTCGTGCTATATCGAGGACGGTACCGGGACTTTCCGACGCGGCAGACCCGACCAGAAAGGCGCGCCGGGCAAGCTGTGCATATTGCCTGCCGGCCATGAGTCCGCCTGGGTAGTGAATGGCGAGATCCGTCTGGCGCATCTGTATTTCAGCCCGGAACAGTTCGCGCTGGGCTGCGTGACCCTGCTGGATCGCGAGCCGCGCGAGATGCAGCTGCGGGAAAACACCTTCCTGGAAGACCCCGCACAAGCGGCACGCTTCCGGCAACTGATTCGCCTGAACTGGGCAGAACCCGGCGAGCGCCTGCTGACCAGCAGCCTGGCGCACGAGATGGTCAGCCACGCACTGCTCAGCCAGGCGGGCCTGCGCGAAGGGCTGCGTTTGAAGGGCGGCCTGGCGCCGCATCTGCGCCGGCATCTGGTGGACTTCATCGAAATGCATCTCGCCGACCCGCTGAGCCTTGGCCAACTGGCAGGCCTGTGCGCGCTGTCGGAATACCACTTCGCACGCATGTTTCGCGAAAGCTTCGGTTTGCCGCCGCACCAGTACCTGCTGGCGCGGCGTATCGAGCAGGCGCGCCAGTTACTGCGCAGTACCGGCAAGCCGCTGGGCGAAATCGCGCTGGCCTGCGGTTTCGCCAGCGCCAGCCATTTCAGCAACCGTTTTCGTCAGGCCATGGGGGCGACACCGGGTGAGTACAGAACGGCCTTAGGCCAATAACTGACTCACCGCTGCCAACGGGCTCAGCAGCGCACCGCACCCCGCCAGCGCAAGTACCCAACGCGGCCGGAATGACAGCAACGCAACCAGCAGCACCGCGCTGCCCATCAGCGCAGCGAACCAGTACACCGTCCCCATCATCCAGCCGTGGTCATCAACCGCCGCCCACGACGACAGCAACAGCGCGCTCCAGCCGGCCAGCTTGAACGCCCGACGCCGCTGTCCGCTCAACGGGCCCTTGAGCAGTTCGCCGTAATGGCGCGCCGTGGACAGGCACAGGCATGTGAACCCCACGTAGCACAGCAAGGCTGCCAGCAGCATCAGGGAGTCTCCCGAGGTACGACCGGCAAAGAGACGCGCGTGGCTTTAGCGGCGACAGGTGCAACCTTGAACTTCAGCGCCGCCCAGCCCAAAAACAGCCCGGTGACCAGCGCCGTCAGGTCAAAGGCCGCCAGCACCCAGTTTCCTGACATCAAAGCACCCAGCAGGTAGCGACCGCAGGTCAGCAGATCTAGCAGCGGCAGACCGGCGAACAGCAGGGCGCCCAGCCCCAGTTGCTCTCGCCATGCATGACGCCCCTTGCGCAGTACAGCGTGCATGACTGACAGGGCCCAAAACGTGAAGAACACGCTGACCTCCCAATCGGCACGCCCGGCGAATTCGCCCGGCAGCAAGCGATTGGCCCAGAAGAAGCTGGCCACGGCGATCATCAACCCGGACATGCTGGCAATGTTCAGCACTTCGACCACGCGCAATTCCAGTGGCAGCACGCCGGTCTTTGCATGCTTGAGCTGACGCTTGCCCAGCCACATCACCAACCCGGTGCCGATCATTGCAGTCCCGGCGACACCGAAAATGAAGTACAGCCAGCGCAGCAAGGGTTCGGCGAAATGGCCCACGTGCAGGCCGTACATCCCGCTGGAAATCAGCAGCGCCAACGGGCGCTCGGGGACTTCGTTCAACAGCTCGCCGCTGGCACCGCTGAACGTCAGCGCCCCGCCCCGGTCCGGCACGATGCTGCCCTTGTCGTCACGCGTCAGCAAAACCGAGGCGCTGCTGTCACCCGGATTATTGACGATGACCCGACCGACCTGGCCGCTGTCCCATTTCGCGTTCGCTGCGTTGACCAACGGCGCAAGCGCCACCAGCGGCGCAGCCGTGCCTTCACGCTTGACCGTTTCCGGAAACGGATAGGCTTCACTATAGAAAGCCTGAACAGTGTCGTACTGGCTGAGGATGCTCGCGGGCATCACCATCGACATGAAGATCACCAGACTGCTGTAGGTGATCATCAGGTGGAACGGCAGCACCAGCACGCCCAGCGCGTTATGCCCGTCCAGCCAGGAACGCTGGCCCTTGCGCGGCCGGAAGGTGAAGAACTCCTTGAAAACCTTTTTGTGAATGATGATGCCGGTGATCAGCGCGACCAGCATCACCATCGCGGCGCTGGTTGCCAGCCAGCGGCCCCAGGGATAAGGCATCTGCAATTGATAGTGAAAACGGTAGAAGAAATCGCCACCGCGCGTGTCACGCGCCTGCACCTCGCTGCCGGTTTGCGGATCGAGCAGCTTGCGCACGAAGCTGTTGCGCTGGCCCTGCTTGCCTTCGGGCAGCCAGCCGACCATCAGGCCTGGCGTGCGCTGATCGGGCAGACTGATGAACCAGCGCGTGGCCCCGGCCGCATGGCTTTGCAGGTAATGCTGAGCCTGTTGCACGCTGGTGCCTGCATCGAGGGTGCGCACCGGAATCTCCGGCTGCATCCAGTGGGTAATCTCGTCCTTGAAATAGGAAAGCGTGCCGGTCAGAAAAATCGCGAACAGCAGCCAGCCAAACAGCAAACCGACCCAGGTGTGCAGCCAGGCCATCGACTGGCGAAACCCCTCCTTCACAGCAACCACCGACCGCAGGCATAGGCCGCCCCCAGCAATGCAGATGGCGTCAGCACCCCGACCCATGCCTGCAGCGCCGTGCGGCAGGCAAAACACCAGAGCACCGCGCCCAGATAAGCGAGGAACGACAGCATCATGCCCGTCACTACTGCCTCGGCACGGGTAATCGGCAGCCATTGTGCGATGCAGGTGCTGAACAACGAGGCCAGCAGGTAACCGGCAAATACCGCAGCCAGTGACCGCGAGGCAATGGCAAGGCGATAGGCAGCCGTCACGCCACTGGTTCTGGCTTTTGCCGCGCGTTTTTCCGGCAGCGGGCGGCTTGCAGTGGTGACATCCATCAAAGGGTCTTCATTGATTCATGAAACCTGGGAAGCCGGTCCTGGGCGACCGGGAAGCGGTCGCAACGAAAGCCAGCGGTATGCGCCATTCATCCCGGACGGGACAAATGAACCGCAATATTAATGATAAATATTCTCATACGCAAAAGAGTCTGCCAGAATCCACGCCACCAATGAGTCCCCGTGGATTGTTCCCCGTGATGCCCGTCGCCCACTCCGCTCTCAATCACACTGTCGAAGGCCTGTACAGGGCACACAACGCCTGGCTGACGACCTGGTTGCGACGCAGGCTCGGCTGCCCGCACAGCGCAGCGGACCTGGCGCAGGACACCTTCATAAAAGTGCTGGGCGCACGCGATACACCGCAAATCGTCGAGCCGCGAGCCTTTCTGACAACGATTGCCAAGCGTGTGCTGTGCAACCACTACCGGCGTCAGGACCTGGAGCACGCCTACTATCAGGCACTGGCAGAACTGCCGGAGAGCGTGGCGCCTTCGGAAGAAGAGCGGGCGATCATTCTCGAAACCCTGGTCGAACTCGACCAACTGCTGGACGGCTTGCCAACCCTGGTCAAGCGGGCATTTCTGCTGTCGCAGGTCGATGGGCTGAGTCATGGCAGCATCGCTGCCGAACTGGGGATTTCCATCGCCACGGTCAAGCGCCATCTGAACAAGGCCGCCCTGCGCTGCTATTTCGCCCTATGAATCCGAACAGTGACTCCCTGAACAAATCCGACATCTCGCCTGCCGTGGCACAGCAGGCCGTTGGCTGGCTGCTGGAAATGCAGGAAGGCACGCTGGATGCCCGCCGTCAGCACGCCTGGCAGCTGTGGCTCAATGGCAACGCCGAGCACCAGCGGGCATGGGCGCACATGCAGCGGGTCAATCAGCGCCTGAGCGGGCTGTCCTCGCCGCTGGCGCATGCGGCACTCAATGCGCCGAAGTCCGCCAGCCGTCGGCATGCGCTGAAACTGCTGTTGCTGCTCGGTGCGGGCTCGGCAGCGGGCTGGAGCCTGCGCGAGCAGATCGCCCTGCAACCGTTGCTGGCCGACTATGACAGTGGCGTGGGCGAACAGCGCAAGGTGGCGTTGAGCGACGGCAGTCAAGTGCAGTTGAATACGGCCAGCGCGGTGGATGTGCGTTTCGATGCACAGCAGCGCCTGATAGAACTGCTGCAGGGCGAAATCCTCATGACTGCCTCTGCGGACATGCGCCCGCTGAATCTGCTGAGTGCCGAAGGTACGGTCAAGGCGTCGACAGGCGCCAGCCGTTTCAACCTGCGCCAACTAAATGGGCGCACGCAATTGGCAGTATTTGCCGGAGCGCTTGAAATATCCCCTGCCGGCAAGAGCGGCCCCGGTTTGATGCTGCAGGCCAGTCAACAAGTGACGTTCAGTCGTGATGCCTGGGACAAGGTTGGTCCGCTGGACGCTGGCAGTGGCGCCTGGGCGGACGGGATGCTGGTGGCGTCGCGCATGAGGCTGGCGGATTTTCTCGCAGAATTGAGCCGCTACCGCCGCGGTCGCCTGAACTGCGATGCCAGGGTTGCCAGCCTGCTGATTTCCGGTAGCTACCCGCTGGCCGACAGCGAGCGCATCCTCGACATGCTCGAACTCGCCCTCCCGGTACGCGTGCAACGCTTCACCCGCTATTGGGTGAACGTGCAGGCGCGGGTGTGATCGTGATTGCTCGTTCCCACTTTTCAGTGCTCACGTGGACATACGCGTCTTGGAGAGCCCGAAATACAGGGCTGACACTACGCTGACTATCGTTCCCATTCAGCGTGGTAGTGCCGTTCGTGACGCTCTGCGTCACACAGCGGTTCTGTGACATCAGTGATGACTATCGTTCCCATGCTCCGCGTGGGAACGCCTTTCGTGACGCTCTGCGTCACACAGTGGTTCTGCGATGTTAGTTGGATTGGTGTTTGGCTCCGGTCACCTTTGCGCCCTTACGGCGCCTTACTTTGAGGGACCAAAGTAAGCAAAGTCCCAAGCTCCGTTTCCGGCCCGACTTCGTCGGGTTCCTTCGCCCTGTCACTGATCCGGGGGGCGCCGCAACGGGCCATCCATGGCCCGGTGCGGCTAGCCTGGCGTCCTGCCAGGCTACCCCCGGATCAGCGCCAGGACTCAGCCGTCACTTACGTCGCACTCTGCGTCGTCTGTGCCATCGGAGTTTGATTATCGTGCAGACGCTCCGCGTCGGCATGCAGTTGACTATCGTTCCCACGCTCCGCGTGGGAATGCCGTTCGTGACGCTCTGCGTCACACAGCATTTTTTGGATGTCAGGTGGATTTGCACTGGCCAGTTAAAATTTTTCAAAATTCTTGAGCCGTTTTTCAATCCTCGCGTGACAGACAGGGAAAGCCTCTCTCAACCTTCCGGTCAAAGGACTCCCGCATGTCAGCCCGCCCTACTCAACTTTCTCCGCTGGTGCGCACATTGCGCCATGTCATTTTCGGCGCCAGCCTCTCGGTCGGCAGCCTGTCGATGGCGCAGGCCACCGAGGTCGCACCCAAGGTGTATCACATTGCGCCAAGCGAGCTTGAAGCGGCGCTGAACCAGTTCGGTCGTGAGTCCGGCGTGCTGATTTCCTATGGCTCGCAGATTACCAGCGGCCTGAAAAGCCGTGGCCTGGAAGGTCAGTACACACCCGAGCAGGGCCTGAATGCCTTGCTCGAAGGCACCGGCCTGCAGGCCATGGCCGATGGCAATAACGGCTTCACCCTGCAATCGGCAAATACGGCTGGCGCGCCGATCGAGCTGGGGGTTTCCACGGTGGTCGGTGACTGGCTGGGCGCTGCGCAGCAAACCAACGTTTTCGAACATCCCGGCGCACGTGACGTGATTCGCCGTGAGGAATTCGAGCGGGTCGGTGCGACGTCGGCGCGTGAAGTGCTCAATCGCATTCCGGGCGTCAATGCTCCGGACAACAACGGCACCGGCAGCCATGACATGGCGTTGAATTTCGGCATTCGTGGCCTCAATCCACGCCTGGCGTCGCGTTCTACCGTGTTGATGGACGGTATCCCGGTGCCATTCGCGCCCTACGGCCAGCCGCAACTGTCGTTTGCGCCGATCAGCATGGGCAACATGGACGCAGTCGATGTGGTGCGTGGCGGTGGCGCAGTCCGTTACGGTCCGCAGAACGTGGGCGGCATCGTCAACTTCGTGACCCGCGCGATCCCCGACGCCCCAACTCTCAAGGGCGGCATACAAACCGAGACCAGCCCGTCTTCCAGCCACGACGGTTTCAAGACCACCGGCAACCTGCTGGCGGGCGGCACCGCGGACAACGGCCTGGGCGGCGCGATTCTGTACTCCGGCGTACGCGGCGGAGACTGGCGCGAGCACAGCGACACCGAAATCGACGACCTGATCCTCAAGGGTAAATACCAGATCGACGAAGCCAACAGCCTCAACGCCATGGCGCAGTACTACGATGGCGAAGCGCAAATGCCCGGTGGCCTCAGCGTCGCCGACTACGATGCCGATCCGTACCAGTCGACACGCCTGAAGGACAAGTTCTGGGGCCGTCGCACGATGTTCAACTTCGGCTATCGCTACGAGCAGGACGCGCGCGTATTCACCGCCAACACGTTCTTCACCAAGACCTTGCGCAGCGGCTATCTGGATCAGGGCAGCTTCGTTTCCCTGTCGCCCCGCGAATACTGGGTGCGCGGCCTGGAAACGCGCTTCTCGCAAGGCTTTGCGCTGGGCGAAACCTGGCATGAAGTCGGCGTTGGCTACCGCTACGTCAACGAGGCCGGTCACGAACTGCGCTACCGCGAGCCGGTCACCGGCAACCTGCCGACCACCGCCAGCCGCAACGACCGCGACACACGCGGCGCGACCGAAGCGCATGCGTTCTACATCGACGACCGCATCGATATCGGCAAGTGGACCATCACGCCGGGCGTTCGCTACGAGATGATCGACACCGCCCAGAACAACAACCTGACCAATGCCCGATACCAGGGTGACTACAGCACCGCACTGCCCGCGTTGAATGTGCTTTACCACCTGACCGACACCTGGAACCTGTACGCCAACACCGAAGGCTCGTTCGGCAGTGTGCAGTACAGCCAGATGCCTAACCGCGTCACCGGCGATGAAGTCAAACCGGAAAAAGCCCGCACCTGGGAACTGGGCACACGCTACGACAATGGCAACCTGCGGGCCGAGATCGGCGCGTTCCTGATCAACTTCGACAACCAGTACGACAGCAACCAGACCAACGACACGGTGATCGCGCGCGGCGAGACGCGTCATCAGGGCATCGAAACCAGCGTCAACTATGCGCTAGAGGGGTTGAGCCCGGTGCTGGCCGGCTACGATATCTACGCGACCTACGCCTTCGTCGACGCCACGATTCGCGAAGACGGCCCGAACAAGGGCAATCGCGTGCCGTTCTCGTCAAAGCACAAGGGAACGATGGGTGTCAGCTACACCGAAGGGCCGTGGAAGCTCAATTTCGACAGCTCCTTCCAGAGCGATCAGTTTGCCGACAACGCCAATACCTCGGCTGAAAGCGCCGACGGCAGCACCGGCAAGATCCCCGGGTACATGCTGTTCAGCACCCGCGCCAACTACGATTTCGGACCGCAACTGTCTGACCTCAACGTAGCGGTCGGGATGAAAAACATCTTCAACCGCCAGTACTACACCCGCTCGTTCGACGACAACAACCGCGGCAAATACGTCGGCGAACCGCGCACGGTGTACGTACAGACGTCGGTCGCGTTCTAGTTTTCGGGCGCAAGAGCGAGAGCAGTGTTCTCCCGGACACCTCTCGTTCCTCGCGCTCTGCATGGGAATGCCGTACCGGACGCTCTGCGTCCGCTCCTGATTCGCAGCCTCGCGCCGAGGCATCCTTTTTTGCTGCGAAATATTTCTTACACATTGGGGTTGAATTGTCAGGCCATTGCCGCCAACACTGTGAATGAGCGCAAACGAAAACGATTCCGAGAGGAATCATGCAGTCCAGCCTCGCACGAGCAAGCCCTAATAAGGATTAACTATGCAAATCCAGGTCAATAGCGATAATCACATCGAAAGCAGTATCCGACTGGAGGAGTGGGTTCGTACCACCGTTGAAAGCACGCTCGAACATTACGATGAAAACCTGACCCGCGTGGAAGTCCACATCCGCGACGAGAACGGCGACAAGCCTGGCCCGCACGACATCAAGTGCCAGATGGAAGCTCGCCCCAAAGGACACCAACCCATTTCTGTTTCCCACAAGGCTGATACGGTAGATCAGGCTGTGGATGGCGCTGCTGTAAAACTCGATCATGCCCTCGAGCATCTGTTCGGTAAACTGCGCGGCAAACGAGGCGCCGCACCGACCATCGTCGAACAGGATGAAGATCCGGTTAGCCCGGACGCGCTGCTCGAAGAAGAATTTCTGGAAAAAGAGCAGGAGAAAGAAGCCGCTCGTCTGACCTGATGCTTCACTGACACGTTTTGCAAGAAAAGGGCGAACCGGCAACGGTTCGCCCTTTTTGTTCGCGATGGGCCGGCAAGCGCACCACAAACGGTCGCTGCACAGCTTTGGCCACCTTGACCCTTCGCTCGCCTCCCAGCCATTTTGATCGCCGCGTGCCGTCCATCGAATTTAACATCTTGCGCCGAACAGCCTGAGCGCTGCGCCTGACAGCCATCAGCGAGCAAAAAATCATGCCGCTCCCCTCCGTCAGCCCTCCATACCGGCAACCGCTCAACACTCTTCTCGCCGCTCCGCCGCACGACGCTCAACACCAGAACCTGGACAGTGGACGAGTACGGTTTCGACCCCGTCTTTACGAATCTCTGACGTCAAGATTCGGTTGTCGGAGTGTCAGACAATCATTCGAAAAAGTCATACCGCAACTGCATCCGCGAGAGGACCAGACCATGTGCGAGACATGTTTCCAGCCCGTTTTGGAGAGCACTTTTTTCAGCCGAATTGACTGGTTCGTCTTGCTGCAAAGCAACCCACGAAGCGGCTTCGCAGTGCTCCCGCTCGGCGGTTTCCAGCGCATCGCCCCTGCAATATGGCCCGAACCGTGCAGTGTCCTCTAGTAAGCGCCACGAGGCTGGCCAACAGGACGGCTACTTCCTGACGCGGACTCAATGTTGTAAATGCCGCAAAGCTTGTCGAAACGCAACCTTTCATCAACGCGAAAGACGACAGCAACACTGTCAGCAGCCAGCGCAGGAGTAACGCAACCGCTGATCAGTCGTCGAGAACCAAAAGGACTACTACCCGGTCAACTTATGCAGACCATTGAGCAGGTGAATGATATGGACAATCCTTTTCAGATGATCACGGATACTTTTCACCCCGACTATCGGGTGAATCTGAGCATTCAAGGGCTGGACGGCAGTATCATGCTGACCTTGTCCAACGAACGCGGAGTCGTTGCGAAGCGCTTGATCAGCGCCGCCCAACGCAATGACCCACAACGCCTGCGCAAGCTGATAGAAAGCGTGCAATTCGGCATCGCCATCGAACGTGGCGACAGCGCGATCAAGATTCTTGCGGCGATGACCGATGGCGCGACCCTGAAAAAGACGCCTGTCCCGGCCAATGGTCTGTGGCCACAGAGTCAGGCAACGGTGAATGCCGGGGTTTGATTCACACCTGCCCTTCCCTTCTGTGCAGTGCCGTTGTCGGCGCTGCACAGAGCAAGAATAGGTTGATGCCTTTCAATATTCTCCAGCCTGCTTGAACGAGCTTCTCCCCCCGTAGAACCGGCCTTTCGCTATCATTCCCCCTCCCTCCTCTTCAGCAAAAGTACAGATACATCCTGCTACAACAATCCTTGCGCAGAAACATTCGAGCGACTGAGCACTGAGTTCAGCGCCACTGCACCTGCGGTTGATTCCGAGGAGGCAACATGTATTTACGTTATGGGGTATTGATCGCATCACTTGCGATAGCGTCAGGCTGTGTCGAGGAGCGTGTGGTCCACGAACGACCGCACGTCCATCATGAATACGTCGAAGAAGTGATCGCGCCGCAACCGCCACCGGAGCGCGTCGTCGAGGTGGAACCGGCCCCTCGTCCAGGCTATGTATGGGCACGCGGTTACTGGCACTGGAACGGCCAGCGATTCGTCCCGGTACATGGCCACTGGGAAACCGAACGACCCGGCTATCACTATGTGCATCCGCACTGGGAAAGCGCTGGTGACGGCTGGCACTGGCGTGCCGGGGTCTGGCTGAACTGATTGCCTTCTTTTAGTAAGCAGCGTGCTGGCGGCATCTTGCACAGATGCCGCCATTGCCTTGATCAGATTTCGCCCTTCTCTTCCGTCACTGCACCTTTGACGGCGCTGGAAGAATCGGGAATCTTCGCCGACGGGTATTTGTACGACGCGTAGCGCACCACCAGAATCGCAAAGGCCAGCAACAGGATGCCGCCACACAGGTAGATGATGCCGATATCCGGTGGGTTGTGGTGGGACACGTCGGAAATCAGCAGGCGGGTCAGTGCAGTGATCGCGACATAGATCAGGAAGCGCACGGGCATGTGGTTGGTCTTGAAATAAATCCCGGTCATCGCCCCCAGCTCGAGGTAGATGAACAGCAGCAGGATGTCATCGACCGTGACGTTGCCTTTCTCGACCATCCCCAGGAATGCGACCACTGACGCCCAGGCAGTGATTGCGCCGATCGCGAACAGGGCGAGAAAGTGGAAGCTCTCTACACACAGATTGCCCAGTGACTCGGCCTGCGCATGCACGCGGTGTCTTATCTTTACTGCCCATTTGTTTCCCATGACGCGTTACCTCTGAAACTTCGTTTATGCCGACCGGATGATGCCGGGTACTCGTGACACCGTTGTGGCCTGCTTTTTAAAGCAGGAACAGGGCCATAGGCTATGGTTGAGAGCGCGGCGGGTTGTCGCAAGGCACATTTGCGGCGCAAAAAAGATGCGTAAACGCCACTATTCAGGCAGGGCTTGATTGGCACATGGCTTTTACTGTATAAAAACACAGTAATCGAGAAATCGCTTTCGCTGTTGCGTCGCAGGTCAGCTTCCATAAAGGCCTTCACGCAGTGCCCCGCTACACCTGACCGGCGCGCTGGTCATGCACGATCAATGCTTTGCATACCCGCTGGTCAGAGCACAAAGCGCTGAACGTCCGGGTCTAGCCCTTTCAACACTGGATAAGACGACGAGGCCAAAATGGCTGTTGAAACCCTTTACCGCAGTACCCGCGATCTGGAGACTACTTTCGTGGACCGTAAACTCGCCGATGCGCACGACCAAATGCTCGAGCTGGCCGAGCTTCTCACCGACGTCCTGATCAAGAACGTGCCGGGGATCTCGGAGAAGCATGCAGAGGACGCGAGCATTTACATGGCGAAGAATCGCGCCGTGTTCGCAGCGGCTTTCAAGAACAACGCGACCGCGCTCAGCGAGCTGTCGGAGCCGGCCGAGGCGAAAGACTGATTCCGCTGTGGGCTGCGACTCCCCTCATTGCGAGGGGGTCGCCAATCATTCTCATTTAAAGGCTGGGCAATCATTCGTATTGCTGCTACAACTCAATACTGTATATGCCGCACAACTTGAACAGTATCTAAGCCCATTCCTAACATCCCGTCTGCCTGTCAGCGTGTCAAACTCGATACCTAATCAAAGTTCCCGACCGTCATTATATTAGCGTCATTTTTGTGAACCCCTTCTCTCTTCCTGTCATTAAACAGGCGTCAGGATTCTGCTGTAGTGACGCATGCCTCAGCGCTGCCCTTTTTGTTGGAGCTTTTTGCCATCAGCCATAACTATCGCGGGTAGGCGGGCATTCAAAGCAGTCGGAAAAGCGTTACTGAAAATCTCTGAAAGCCCCGTATTCATTGGTCATAACGTCATTTTTCAAAAAAACAATCCTGTACTGACCGTGGTGAAATTCTAAAGTTCATACCCATCATTACTTTGAAAAATACTTAATAAAACGTTTTGCTTTATTATCTTGTTCTGTTAATAATCCCGACAACTCCGGGTAACAAGGCATATTGCTACATTCACACTGAAGTGAACATCGAGCCACAAACTCCGATCTTTCCGCCCGAGAAATTCATCAACTCGCAAACGACCAAGCTGTTCTCAGCCTGGTTTTTTTTGCTGCTGTGCGGCGCGCTAAAGGCGCGGGAGGAAATAATGGCTGGTCTGCACCCCAGAATGAAGGTCCTTTCCATTTTCGGTACTCGTCCGGAGGCCATCAAAATGGCTCCCCTGGTCAGAGCACTGGCTGCAGAGCCAGGTATCGACTCAAGAATCTGCATTACCGGGCAGCATCAAAGCATGCTGCAACAGGTGCTGGACATGTTCGAGCTCAAAGCCGACTACAGCCTCGATGTGATGCGCCCCGATCAGACACTGAACTCGCTGACAGCTGCGCTTTACGCGGCGATCGACCCGATTCTGGACGAGATGAAGCCGGACAAGGTGCTGGTTCACGGCGACACCACATCGGCAATGGTGGCGGCCATGTCGGCCTTTCATCGCCGCATCCCCATCGGCCACGTCGAAGCAGGCCTGCGCACCGGCGACATCCGTCAGCCATGGCCTGAAGAGATGAACCGTCGTTGCATCGATCTGATTTCCGATCACCTGTTCGCCCCCACCGCCGAGTCGCGCCGCAACGTGCTGGGCGAGCGCCTGCAGGGAATCTCGTTCGTGACCGGTAACACCGTGATCGACGCCCTGCACCTGACCGCGCAACGAATCGACAGCAACCGTCAGTTGCGCCACGCTCTTGATCGCCAGTTTTCGTTCCTGGTGCCCGAGCGCAGAGTATTGGTGGTGACCGGTCATCGTCGCGAGAACTTTGGCGACGGCTTCCTGAACATCTGCAAGGCGCTGGGCGAACTTGCCAGACGCGATGACATACAGATCGTCTACCCGGTGCACCTGAACCCCAACGTGCTGGGGCCAGTGACCGAGCACTTGGGCGAACTGCCCAACGTGCACCTGATCAAACCGCTGGACTACCTGTCGTTCGTGCGCCTGATGCAACGCGCTCACGTGATCCTCACCGATTCCGGTGGCGTGCAGGAAGAAGCGCCGTCGCTGGGCAAACCGGTATTGGTCATGCGCGATGTCACCGAGCGCCCGGAAGCGGTCGCCGCAGGCACCGTGCGCCTGGTGGGCACCGAAACGGACGCCATCATTCGTGGGGTGAACGCCCTGTTTGACGATGACGTCCTGTGGCAGAACGCCTCCCGCTCAGCCAATCCTTATGGCGACGGCAAAGCCAGTTCACGGATCGTCGATGCCCTGATGGGCCGTCCGGTGGATGAATTTGTCGCCGAGCTGCCGCGTCAGCGCCAGGACCCGGTGGACATGCAACTGGATACGCGAATCAAGCCCCAGCACGAACATGCAGAGTTGCGCTCGATGGCCAGTTAGCACGAAGGACGCGCAGGTAGCGCAAGCAAACCCTAAAAATCCGCAGGAAGCAGTCCGCAAACGATACGGGCACCCGGTTCAGACCGAGTGCCCGAAAAACGTTGTAGCAGACCGGCGCCTGTATCAAGACCCAATGGCCTTGAGCCTTTACCGAGATCTGCACGATGAAATCTTCCGTTGCCGTAAACATGGGCGCGTTTGGCGTACTTGCCTGCGGGGTGAGCCTGCTGGCTCTGATGCCTGCATTCGCCCTGGCTGCCGAAAGCCCGCTGACCCAGGCGATCAACCGAATCACTGCCGACAATCGCCAGGAGAGAGTGGTCGAACTGAGGGAGCTGGGTATTGATCGCCCGATCATCCTCAATGCCAGCGATGCCCGCCGCGAGCTGTACCTGCCGGTGCCTGCCAATGTGCCGTTGACCGAGGCCACGCTGAATTTCGATGCCAGCTATCTGAACGGCGAGGCAGGCCGCAACACGCTGCTGCTGTCGCTGGACGGTTATCCGGTACGTGCGCTGGGCCTCAGTGAAGAACAGGGCAACGCCAGTGCGACACTGGGCGTCGACAAGGCAGCGCGCGAAAACGGTTCTGTGCGGCTGGGGATTGCCTGGTCGTCGGTGATCTCAAAAGTGCTCTGCGAAGATGAACGCGCTATCGGCAACGTGTTGCGCATCGATCCGCACACGCGCCTGACCTACAGCTACGACGCCAGCCAGTTGCAGGACGTCGGCGCAGTATGGAATGCACTGCCCGGCAAGCCCGGCCTGCTGGTTGCACCCGGCACATTGTCGAACGCCAGCTACGATGCCGCCTGGCGTCTGGGCGTAGCGCTGGAGCGCATCGGCAAGCAGGCACGCATCCTGCCGTTCCCTGCGGTTCAGGACAGCGTGGACCTGAGCGGCCTGACTATTCCGGCAGAACTCAAGCAGATCCCGGCGTTTGCAGGGCTCGAAGGCAAGGGCCAGTACACCCTGCGCGACCCGGCGGAAATCGGTGCATTGCTGATGCTCGGCCAGACACCGGCCTTGCAGGCCGACCTGGCGATTAGCGATCCACAGCTGCTCAAGGCAATCGACGACGCCATGGACGCTCTCCAGGCGCAGGTGCAAGGTCTGGATGCTTCGGCCGCCAGCGCATTGGGCCAATGGCGCGAACGTCATATCAAAAAGCCGCTCGCCAACAGCGCCGGGGATGACGTGAGTCTGGCCCTGCTGGGCAATCGTGCACTGCTGATGATCAAGCCGGAGTCGGCCGACAAGGCCATCGGCCTGTTCAGTTCGGCGTGGAACAAGCTGGCGCGCAATCGCCAGCTGACTATTGGCGAAGAAGCCGCCATGCCGCTGAGCGAAGACGGTCGCATCGCACTGACCCGCCTGGGCGGCAAGCCCGGCACGGTGGATGTGCTGGCAAAAACCGACTGGAGCGCCTCGTTCCCGCTGGGCAGCGTTGCCTATGACGGTCGCGTACCGGTGACTGCGATGATCGATATCGCTGCCGCCCCCGGCGCATCGGGTACCCCACCGGTTGCCACGCTGTTCCTCAATGATTACCTGATCGGTGCGATGCAACTGACTGCCGATGGCAAGAAAGAGCGCATCGAAGCCCGGATTCCGCAGTACGCACTGGCGGCGCAGAACGTCCTGCGTGTGTCTTTCCAGCGTCAGCCAGTCAGCAACCAGTGCCTGGAAACGCCGCAGGCGTTCCCGATCTCGGTACTGCCGACCAGCCACATCGTGCTGGACAAGGTAACGCCCGACGAAAACTTCTCGGGCATGGCGGCACGCTTCGCCACCGACACGCAGATCATGGTGCCCAAGGGCTATCTTGAGCGCCCGACCAGCAGCCTGCCGCAAGTCATCCGCATCGCCAGCGCCTCCGGCGTCTCGCCGTTGCGTGCACAGCTCAGCGTCAGCGATGACGCCAGCGTCGCCGTGACCCCGGCCAAGTCTTTCCTGGCCTTCGAACTGCCCATCAAGGACGGCGCCGAGTCGGTCAAGGCCAGCAACGACGGGCATCTGCTGATCAACCACAAAGAGCAGACGCTGCTCGACCTCAAGTCGCTCAACCACCTGGCTTCGCTGCAAGTGATCGAAGCAGGCGGCCAGCACGGCATGATCTATCGCACGCTGGGCGGTCAGACCCCGGTTTTCGAACGCCCGGTACTGCTGGAACGTGGCAACGCCGCGCTGCTGGCTGACAGCGGCCCGGTCGCCACCTTCGACGCCAAGGACCCGACCGGCAGCCAGATGATCGAGGAGGAGGAAAGCACCGGCATCGACGCCTGGCGCAAACCGTCGCTGCTGTGGCTGATCCCGGCCGGCATCGTACTTTTTCTCATTCTGTTGCTGGCTGGCCGTAGCGCCCGTCGCAATCGCTCGTAACAGGCCGCCGCAATGACGTCGCTCTATTGGCCTTACTGGCTGGCCCATTACTACAGCGTGCTGGAAGTCGCGACGATCGTTGTCGGGCTGATCATCCTGGTATCGAGTATCGATGACCTGTTCATCGATATCTGGTACTGGTCGCGGCGGCTGTACCGCAAGTTCACCGCCGAACGTCGCTACCGGCCACTGACTGCCGAGCAGTTGATTGCCCGCGACGAGCAGCCGCTGGCAATCATGGTCCCGGCCTGGCTGGAATACGACGTCATCGCGCCGATGATCGAAAACATGGTGTCGACGCTCGACTATCAGAACTACGTGGTGTTCGTCGGCACTTACATCAACGACCAGCGCACCATCGATGAAGTGGAGCGCATGCGTCGCCGCTACAAGCAGTTGCACCGCGTGGAGGTGCCGCACGCCGGCCCCACCTGCAAGGCCGACTGCCTGAACTGGGTGATCCAGGCGATTTTTCTGTACGAGAAGACTCATTCCGTACAGTTCGCCGGGACCATCCTGCACGACAGCGAAGACGTGCTGCACCCGCTTGAACTGCGCCTGTTCAATTACCTGCTGCCACGCAAGGACATGATCCAGTTGCCGGTCGTGTCGCTGGAACGCAACTGGTACGAATGGGTGGCCGGCACCTACATGGACGAGTTCGCCGAATGGCACGGCAAGGACCTGGTAGTGCGCGAAAGCATGACGGACACCGTGCCTTCGGCTGGCGTCGGCACTTGTTTCTCGCGACGTGCGCTGATGGTACTGGCGGATGAAAACCAGAACCAGCCGTTCAATACCGAAAGCCTGACCGAGGACTACGACGTCGGCGCGCGGCTGGCGAAGTACGGCATGCAGGCGATCTTCGTACGCTTCCCGGTGCAATTCCGGGTGCTGCGCAAATCGTGGTTCCGCAAGCCTTATGAGTCGACGCTGGAAATGCCGCTGTGCGTGCGCGAATTCTTCCCGGACACCTTCCGCACCGCCTTTCGCCAGAAAGCGCGCTGGACGCTGGGTATCGGTTTGCAAGGCTGGGAGCAAATGGGCTGGACCGGCTCGCTGGCCAATCGATACCTGCTGTTTCGGGACCGCAAGGGTGTGGTGACATCGTTTGTCAGCATCCTTGCTTATGCCATCCTCATTCAATTGCTGGTGCTGATTGTGCTGCGCTCCAGCGGGCTGTGGAACACCAGCTTTCCGACGCCCTTTGAAACCACCGGCCTGATTCAGTATCTGCTGGTGGCCAACGGCATCGCGCTGCTGTGGCGGATCCTGCATCGCTGCTACTTCACCACCGTGCTTTACGGTTGGCAGCATGGCTTGCTGTCGATACCGCGCATGGTGGTCGGCAACTTCGTCAACTTCATGGCTGCGGCTCGAGCCTGGCGGATGTTTCTGGTGGGCAAGGTGCTCAACCGCAAGCTGGTCTGGGACAAGACCATGCACGACTTTCCGTCCTCCGACCTGATTGCCGTCGCGCCCCGCCGTCTGGGTAGCGTGCTGCTGTCCTGGCAAGCCATCAACGACGAAAAACTGCAGACCGCACTGGCCGAACAACAGACCCGCCAGCTGCCGTTGGGCAGGATTCTGTTGAGTCATGGCTGGCTCGACGACGAAACACTGGCTGAGGCCATCGCTTTTCAGAACGACCTGCCGCGCGTGTTCGACATTGCCGGCAAACGTTCGACAAACGATGTGCTGGCCGATGAGTTCTGCCTGCGCTGGCGTGTCGTGCCGTTGCAAAGGAATGCGCTGGGACGCCAGGAAATTGCAGTGGCCAGCCCGCTGCCGCCTGACGGTCTGCAGCAGATTACCGAACAGCTGGGTGCCGAGCCGGTGCAGTTGATTGCCCGTGAGAGCGACATCGTTGCGCAGTTGCGTCAGTTGCAGGTGGTCGAGGGTCAGCCGCTTCCAGCCAGGGCGCCATTGCTGGGCGATCTGCTGATCGAGCAAGGCCTGCTGGACCGCGAAGTGTTCCAGAAAGCCATGCTCGGCTACCGTCCGCATGTGCATGGCCGGATCGGCGATTATCTGGTCGACATCGGCGTGCTGCCCAGAGAAACCATCGAACAGGCTGTGGCACGTCAGCACAACCATTACCGATCTGACGATCAAACGGAGCAGCCACTATGAAGCGCCCCTTCATCCTGTCGCTGCTGGTGAGCGGCCTGGGTCTTGTCGCACAGCTCAGCCAGGCGGACACACTGCCCCTGCCGTTGACCGGACCCGCCTATGCCATCGCCAACGAAGCCTACATGGCCTACAACCGCAAGGATTACGACCTGGCCATCGCCAAAGCCAACGAAGCGTTGCGTCAGCGCGGTGACGCTCAGCAGTTGCGTGACCTCATTACTTTGGCCGAACGCGACAAGTACCGCCGCGATCACCCGCAACGCGCTTACAAGACACGTCCTCAACCTGGCTATCTGGAAGGCAATCAGGCGCTGCGCGCCTACGCCAAGCGCGACTACGACGGCTCGGCCAGTCATGCGCGCAAGGCCATTGCCCAGGCACCGAAGAACCTCGATTACCGCATGATGCTGATCGAGGCGCTGCAACGTCAGCAGCGTCTGAATGAGGCACAGGCAGCCATCAACGATGCCGAGCAGGCGCTGGGGCCGCAACAGGTCCTGACGCGTCGTCGGCAGGCGATTCAGGAGCAGGTGGCGGTCGATAAGGCAGCCACCGGCTATAAGGCACTGGCACGCGGTGATAACGAAACTGCAGTCACCGAAGCGCGGGAGGCTGTGCGCAGTTTTCCGAAACAGATGGCCTACCGCAAGCTGCTGGTCAGCGCGCTGATTGCCCAAGGGCAGTATGCCGAAGCGCGCTCTGCAGCCACCGAAGCGCTGGCGCTGAACGGCAACGACGCCACCCTGCTCGTCCAACGCGGACGAATGCGTCAGCGCCTGGGCGATCAGGACGGTGCACGTCAGGACTTCGCCCAGGCAATGGCGGTCGGCAACCTGCCCCTGCGTGAACAGGCCTCGTTGTATGCCGCCATGGGCCAGCCGAGTGAGGCGCTGCAACGTCTGCAGCAAGCTCGCGATGCGGGCGAACTGCAACCCGGCGATGAAGTGCAGATTGCCTATTTCCTCAGCCAGGCGGGCGATGATCAAGGCGCGCTGGATACGTTCAAGCGTGTCGATCGTCAGTCGGGGCTCAAGCCCCGTGAAGTGCAGGATGCCGCCTACAGCGCGATGCGCACGTCGGACGATGCGCAGGCCATCGCCTACTTCAAACGCGTGCTCGATTACCAGCAAACCGGCGATCTGCAGATGCCCGTGCAACAGGTGTTCGACACCCGACGCGCCGTCTCTGATCTGTCCCGTGAATGGGGCCTGACCAACACCACGACTTATCGGGGTGCCAGCACCAGCAGCGGCCTGAGCGGCGCACCCGGCGGCAGCAATGACAGCGTGCAAAACAGCACCGAAGTGTTCTGGCGCCCCTTCGGTTACCGCAATGCGCGCTTCGTCGAGCTTTACGGGCGTATCACCGACACGCTGTGGAGCAAGGAAGGCGACTCCGACACAGGCGCGGACGCTTTGCAGGGCGCGCTCGGTATCCGGGTCAAGCCGTTCAGCGCAGTCAACGTGATCGGCGCCTTCGAACGCACCTTTCCGCTGGGCAACTCAAACGCCGATGGCGACTGGCTGGTGCGCCTGGGCTACGGCTCGAGCATCGGCACCGATCTGCGCGTCGATGTACCCAGCTGGTGGACTTCGCAGCTGTATGCTGAAGGCGGGCGCTATCTGCAGGACAAGCGCAACTACTTCAACAGTGAGTGGCAGGTCGGGCGCAGCTTCCGTCTGGACAGCATCAGCCCGCGGCTGGTGGTGTTCCCCCACGTGGTCGCCGCAGTGGACTACGATTCAAAGATGCGCAGTGAGGTCGACAGCCTGGGCCGTAGCAGCACATCATCCGGAAACGCTGGCGGGCTAGGCGTCGGTACGGGCGTGCGGTACTGGTTCCGTGAGGACAAATACAAGGCACCACAGTCGTACGTCGATGTCTCTGTGCAATACCGCGAGAAAATATTTGGCGATGACCGTGCACAAGGCGTCTTCGCACGCATGACGTTTTCGTGGTGATCCGCGCCCGTCATCCATCAGGGAGTAATGTTTGAAGGCTCTGGCCGCACTGCTGCGACAGGCAACATTGGTCAAGACCTCGGTGGCCGCCCTACTGGTGGGGGCGATCGCCCTCGGCACCAGCGAGCTGTATCTGCTGATCCAGCCCAAGGGCCCGGGGGTCGTCGGCATCGTCTGGCAACCGGATAACGCAACGGTAGGCATAAGCGGCAACTGGGACAGGCTCGGCGCGAGGCAATTGCTCGTGCAGTGGACGGCGGTCGATGAGCAGTCGTTCATACCGGGCACCTCGATGGCCAGTGTGCCGGTGTTGCCGGACTGGACACGGATCGGCAAGGAGCCGTGGGCGCAGGAGGTGATCCTCGGGCTGGCCGGGTACTTCAGCGAAACCCGCTCACGGGACAATATCGAGCAACTGGCGGTGCTTTCGGCGCAACTGGCCAAGGTGAAAACGCCGCTCAATGTTACTGGCTGGTACTTCCCCGCCGAGGTCGATCCCAGCTGGAGTCGTGCCAAGGAGTTACCCGCACTGCTGGCGAAGCTGCCCAGACCGTTATGGATCAGCGTCTACGATGGCGCCAACATCGGGCCCGACGCAACGGCGGACTGGCTGAAAACCTGGCTGCCGGACGATATCGGCGTGTTCTTTCAGGATGGCGTGGGCGTCTATGCGCGCACCGCTCCGGTTGCCCGGACCTACGCCGACGCCCTGCGCAAACGGCTGGGCAAGAATCGCGTGAGGATCATCGTCGAAGCCTTTCGCCCGCAGGTAGGCGGCGGCTTCCGCCCGGCAACGGCGGCCGAACTGAAACCGCAGATCGCAGCCTTCGATGGCTATCCGCTGTACCTGTTCGACGGTCCGCACTATGTGACACCCGACCTGATAGAGGCTCTGAGCAAGTAGAAACAAGTGGCGCTGGACGAAATTCGCGCACGGGGCTACAAAGAGTCTTCGCACTGGATTTCGAGCCGCACGGAGTGGTCAATGACGCCACGTCAGCATTGCCTGGCCTGCCTGCAACAGACACCGCCCTCGGTGTTTGAAGCTGCGTTATGGGTGTCGACCGAACATGACGCGCACTTCGCGTGGCATGAGGTGATGAACGAAATGGATCAGTTGCAGCGCCAGATAAGCGCGGCGCTGCCTGTCCTGCCTGCGCCTGAACTTGCACAACCGCTGTTGCGACAACTCAACGCCCTGGGTTTTCAGCAGGATGACTGGAATCCTCCCAAACCCGATTCGGCCCTTTTGCACAAGATCGTGCAGCAACGTCGAGGCCAGCCACTGGGACTGGCAATGATCGCGCTGGAGATCGCGCGGCGACTGGACATTGCGATGGAAGGCGTGAATTTTCCAGGTCACTTCCTGTTGCGCGTGCCAGGCGCCGATCACCTGCTCGACCCCTGCAGCGGACGCAGGCTCTATCCCGCTGACTGCCGCGAGCTGTTGATCAGACAGTTTGGCCCGACCCTGCAACTGCGCGCCGAGCACATGACACGCGCCACCCCGATCAGCATGCTGCAGAGGTTGTCGCGCAACCTGCGGCACCTGCACCAGATCAACGATAATGTCCTCGCGGCGCTGAAGGACGCCGACCGCATCGTCGAACTGGGCCAGGCCACCAGCAGTGATCATCTGGCCCGCGCCAGTCTGTACCAGTTCCTTGAATGCCCGCAGGCCGAACGCTTCGATCTGGAACGCGCGCTGTTGCTCAGTGAAGACCCACTGCAAAGACTCCAGCTTGCCGAGCGCCTGAGCCGTTTAGCGGTAAACCACCGCGTTCATTGAGCGCGCTGCTCATTCGCTGCGAATTGTTACCTGTCGGGTAATGCTGCATATCCTGTGCGGGGATTTTTCGGACGTCTGATGGCGGTTAACCTGCGCGCGTTAAATCGACGTGGATTTGCAAGCTCCCTTGATCCTGCGTTTTGTTTGGCCGCCGTGCAGTTCTCTGTGCAGCGGCCTTTTTTATTACCCGCAGGTTTTGGCACTCTTCGCGTTTATGCCATGCAGCGTGCCTCAACCCTTGGCATTCGGCGTTCTTTTCATCAGCCCCTTGTTTTCCATGTCCTTGATCTTGCGCATCTCGTAACTGTCGCCCGAGTCGGCAAATGCCTGAAGGTTCTGCATGATATGGATGGTCTTGATGTAATCAGGCAATAGCGCCTTGGCGTATGGATCGCCGTTCAGCGCCTTCTCTTTCATTTCGATGATTCGGTTGGCAAAAAACTCCAGCGCGTTGATTTCCTTGCTGGGGTCGATCACTTTGCCTTTTTTGTCGAACTCGTCGCCTGCGCGACTCATCAACTCGGCGGTGTGATTATCAATCATGCCGAACTTGTACAGGATCATCCCCGCCCTGTTGAGATCCTTGGGGGTTATCTGTTCGGGATTGAAGCCCTTGAACAGCGGCTTCATCTTGCGCTTCTCCATCGCCAGAGCATTGAGCGCGATCGAACTTTCGCCCACCTCCTGAAGCACCTGGGTTACCTGTGCCGCGGCCTTCTGGACCTTGACTCGTTCAGGAGGCGCCGCGACGTTTACCGGCGGAAAATCGCCCCATATTGATTTGGCCATGTGTCACTCCAGATATGAATGTGTTCGAACTTCATATCGGAGCCAGCGCGGCATGGTTGATAGGCGTGCAAAAATCCATACCCAACCTACTGGACCACAAGAATACTCTTACATAACTCGGTGAAACTTCTCATACATAATCAAGCCGTCAGCTTGAACAGGCGCGCACGTTCAACCGATACCCACGGTCTTGCATCAACTCTAGAGGCTGGTTATTCAACGTACTTCTGCAGGTTGGCCATCATTTCCTTCAACGCCTCGCTGGTGTCGGCAGGGTGCGCTGCATTGGCGAAATCACCAATCGCCTGCCAGTGCTCCGCAACGTCATCCGGGCTGAAACCTGTCTGCGGGTCGAAGCAGGCTCCCTGACTGCGCTGCCAACGGACCTTGCCGATCCAGCCGCCGCCCACTTCGAACAGGTCTCCACTGCTCTGGCATTGCTCGCTGCCCAGGTAAACCACCAGAGGGCTGACCAGTTCGGGCTTGAGCAGCTCGAAGACATTGGCAGGGATCAGGCCCTCGGTCATGCGTGTGCCGCCCGTTGGCGCTATGGCGTTGACCAAGATGTGATTCTTGCGACCCTCCAGCGCGAGGGTGCGGGTCAGCCCGTAAAGCCCCAGCTTGGCCGTCGCGTAATTGGACTGCCCGAAGTTGCCGTAGATGCCGGACGTCGATGACGTGAAGATCACCCGTCCATAATGCTGCTCGCGCAGATAAGGCCAGGCGGCACGGGTGACTTTGTAGGCCCCCTCGACATGCACGCGGTAAACCAGGTCCCAGTCGGCGTCCTCCATTTTGGCGAAGGTCTTGTCACGCAGGATGCCGGCGTTGTTGACCAGCACATCAATACGCCCGAACGCGTCAAGCGCATGCTGCACGATGCGGTGGCCCTCGGTCACCGAATCATGGCTGGCTATAGCAGTGCCACCTGCCGCGCAAATCTCCGCCACAACGCGATCGGCGGCAGACGCGCTGGCCCCTTCGCCATGCGCAGAAACACCCAGGTCGTTGACCATCACGCGCGCGCCATGTTTCGCAAACAGCAGCGCATGAGCCCGACCCAGCCCACCACCAGCGCCGGTCACAATCACGACTTTATCGTCAAAACGCACTGACTCGCTCATCGCAGGCTCCATGCCTCAGGAATACGTTGCGATGAGTGTCGTCCACGCCCTGCATAGTCACAATCAACACGCGCTGTGCTGAATCATGCCCGATAAAGCAGCGCGATGTTTTCAGCCCAAGTGCTTGATGAACGCTTCCAGCCACGGCTCGGCGTCGGTTTCCGGAGTGACGCTTTCGCTTCCGTCCAGACGCAACATGTCCTGTACTTCGGTAACACCTATTTCAGCGAACAGTTCGCGCATCTGCTCACCGCCTGCACAGAAGGTGTCGCCATAACTGGCATCGCCCAGTGCTATCACACCGCCGGGCAATCCGCGCAGTTCGCCTGGCAGCCGGTCACGCAGCGCTGAATAAAGAGGCATGAGGTTATCGGGCAACTCCCCCATGCCGGTAGTCGATGTCACAGCGAGTATCGCCTGAGGCTCGAAGGCGAGCAGATCAGGCAGCATGAGCCGCGGATTGACGAGGGTTTCATGGCCGGCGGCACGCAACAGTGCAGCGGCGTGTCTGGCAACTTCTTCGGCCGATCCGTAGACCGTTCCACACACAATGGCGACTTTCATGGTTATTCCTGCAGCAACTTAAAAAAGTGAAACATTATGCCTTAGAATGCCGTCTGAATTTTCTACGGACCATTCTGCCTTCGGTCTGCCCGAAGAAGCACAGCAGAGTTGAAACACTTAAATGAAAAAATATGATGGATGGCCAGAACACTTTGCGGAATCAATGGTCTTTGTTCTCAATAACCGGTTAGACCGAGCCTCCGCCCATGCAACCTGATTCTCTTCTCACCCAGGCTGAGCTGGATTTCATCCAGAGCATGCACCGCAATCCCCAGCTCAACGTACGTGACAGTACGCGCAGCCTGCTGGTCAATGGCGGCATCCAGATTCAGGATCTGCTCACACGACTGGCCGCTCATGAGCAGGTCACGATCCATGCGCAGTTCGAGAATCAGCAGATGAATTTCCCTCTGCACCTGGTCGAGGACGAATTCCACGCATTGCATCTGGAGCTCGGCGCGCCGAGTATTTTCGAGGAAGGCCCGAAGATCCGCCCATGGCGGCTTGTGCTTGAAGAGCCGATCCCTCTCGAAACCGAAAAGGGCGCACTGACGGCGCTCTGGGTTCACGAGCTGTCGTTCAAGGGCGTGCTGCTCGAGTACCGCAAGGAAGGCAAGCTGCCGAGAAACTTTTCCGCCTGGTTCAACCCGCCAGGGCAAGCGCCTATTCCAATGCGCGGCAAGCTGGAGCGAATGATCGGGCAAAACGTCGGTGCCTATCATTTCAGCAAACATGGCAAGGACGATGCGGAACGCTTGCGCCAGTACATCCTGCAAGAGCATCGTCGCAAACATCCATCCTTGCACAAGTAACCCGCCTGCCCGGCAACGCTCTACCGGTCTCTCAGCGTTTCAGGAATAATCCTTGCTTGCTGTTCACGTGAAGCTGGCGCGATCCACCACCCCGGATCGCGGCATGTGACCTCCCTACCCGGGAATTTCACGCCTCTACCGGAGATATACAATGTCTACCTCACCCGTCACCTTGATGGTTGCCCGCCGCGTGGCGCCGGGTCGCTACCATGAAATGATGGCCTGGCTGCACGAAGGCGAACAGTTGGCCACGGACTTTCCGGGGTATCTGGGTTCCGGCGTACTGGCTCCTCCGCCCGGCGATGACGAATTTCAGATCATTTTCCGCTTTACCGATGAGCACACCATGCACGCCTGGGAGCATTCCGCCTCTCGACGCTCCTGGCTGGTGCGTGGCAGCGGTCTTTTCGCACAACCCTCGGAGCATCGGGTCAGCGGCATTGACGGCTGGTTCGGCGCAATCGATCAGCGCCCGCCGCGCTGGAAACAGGCCGTCGCGATCTGGCTGGCGTTTTTCCCCGTGTCGCTGATCTTCAACTTTCTGTTGGGCCCGCTGCTCAATCATCTGGACCTGTTGCCGCGCATCATGGTCAGCACAGCGGTGCTCACCCCGCTGATGGTCTATCTGTTCATCCCGCTGTCCACGCGCCTGCTGGCGCCCTGGCTACAGAGCACGCCTGCACCGGCACGCCCGACGCAATCACCGTCCCCTCGCTAAGCTCATAAAGACCTGTACACCCCCTGCCCTTCGGTACAGGTCTTGGTCGCTGCCCGGCCCCGTTCATTTCCTCAGTATCCCCGTGCTCGGCGCATGCGAGCACTGCCTCGGCGAGTTTCATGATGCCCATGGTTGTACAAAAAAATTCTCTGGTATAACTTTGCCTGTAAACCGGAAGAAACAATCGACCGTACAATCCCCGTCCAATACGGATAACCGATACGTGAGCTGTCGATGGCAATCTCTTCTGCACCGATTCTGATCACCGGCGCCAGCCAGCGCGTGGGCCTGCACTGCGCCTTGCGTCTGCTGGAACACGGTCAACGGGTGATCATCAGTTACCGCACCGAGCACGAAAGTGTGACGGAACTGCGCCAGGCTGGAGCAGTAGCCATCCACGGGGATTTTTCCTGTGAGGCCGGGATCATGGCCTTTGTCGAGCTATTGAAAGCCCAGACCTCGAGTCTGCGGGCCATTGTCCACAACGCTTCCGAGTGGCTGGCAGAAACACCGGGCGATGAAGCCGTGAACTTCAGCAGCATGTTCAATGTGCACATGCTGGCGCCGTACCTGATCAATCTGCATTGCGAGTCGTTGCTGACCGCCAGCGAGGTCGCTGACATTGTGCATATCAGCGATGACGTGACCCGCAAGGGCAGCAGCAAGCACATCGCCTATTGCGCAACCAAGGCCGGCCTGGAAAGCCTGACGCTGTCCTTCGCCGCCAGGTTCGCCCCGTTTGTCAAAGTCAACGGCATAGCACCGGCGCTGTTGATGTTTCAACCCAAGGATGATGCGGCTTACCGCGCCAACGCCCTGGCCAAGTCGGCCCTGGGCATAGAGCCTGGTGCAGAGGTGATTTACCAGAGCCTGCGTTATCTTCTGGACAGCACCTATGTCACCGGCACAACACTGACCGTAAACGGCGGACGGCACGTCAAGTAAGCCGCCCCGAGGATCATTCTGATGAGTTCGTCCCTGCCCCAGAACTATCGAGACATTCTGCTTGGCCTTGGTGAAGATCCAGACCGCGAAGGTCTGCTGGACACCCCGAAACGCGCTTCCAAAGCCATGCAGTATCTGTGTCACGGCTACACCCAGAGCGTCGAAGAGATCGTCAATGGCGCCCTGTTCGCCTCAGACAACGATGAAATGGTCATCGTCCAGAACATCGAGTTGTACTCGCTCTGCGAGCACCACCTGCTGCCGTTCATAGGCAAGGCGCATGTGGCCTACATTCCGACCGGCAAGGTGTTGGGCCTGTCGAAGATCGCACGCATCGTCGACATGTTTGCCCGGCGTCTGCAGATTCAGGAAAATCTGACCAAGCAGATCGCCGATGCGATTCAGAAAGTCACCGGAGCCGCCGGTGTCGCCGTGGTCATCGAGGCCCAGCACATGTGCATGATGATGCGCGGCGTCGAAAAGCAGAACTCGACCATGAACACGTCAGTGATGCTGGGCGCCTTCCGTGACTCGAGCACCACACGCATGGAGTTTCTGCAATTGATCGGACGGAGCAGACAATAATGGCAAGACTCGAACCTGGCACCGCACGCATCCGGGTCAAGGACCTGCGTTTGCGCACGTTCATCGGCATCAACGAGGACGAAATCCTCAATAAACAGGACGTGCTGATCAACCTGACGATTCTCTACGCCGCCCAGGAAGCCGTTAGGGATAACGACATCGAGCATGCACTCAACTATCGCACCATCACCAAGGCCATCATCCAGCATGTCGAGGGCAATCGCTTTGCCCTGCTGGAAAGACTGACCCAGGAAGTGCTGGATCTGGTGATGAGCCACGAGGCGGTGACCTACGCTGAAGTGGAAGTCGACAAGCCGCATGCCCTGCGCTTTGCCGAATCGGTGTCGATCACGCTCGCCGGTCAACGCTGAAACTCTTATCATGACGTCAACCGTCTACTGAAAGAGCCCGTCATGACCGAGCAAGAACGCCTCGAACTCGAAGCTGCATCCTTCCGCCGACTGGTCGCACATCTGGACAGCCGCAAGGATGTCCAGAACATCGACCTGATGAACCTGTCCGGTTTCTGCCGTAACTGCCTGTCCAAGTGGTACAAGGCCGCCGCTGACGAAAAGCACATCGACCTCAGCCTCGATGATGCACGTGAAGTGGTTTATGGCATGCCGTACAGCGAGTGGAAAGCCCGCTATCAGAAAGAAGCGAACGCCGAACAACAGGCGGCGTTCGTCAAGGAAACCAAACAACATGACTGATCTGACTTCCCTGCGCGCCAGCCTGCGCAGCGGCGAGCACACGTTTGCCGACACCCTGGCGTTCATCGCCGAAGGCTACGACTACCAGCCTCAGCCTTTCAGAAACGGCGACGTCGACAATGCTGCCGGGCAAAACGAAGGGTCGTGCAAGACCCTGGGCCTGGCATTACTGGAAGGCTTGACTGACGAAGAGGCACTGCTGGCGTTCGGAGAGCATTACCGCTCGGTGCAAGCCACGCCTGAAGGCAGCGACCACGGCAATATCCGTGCGCTGATGACGAATGGTCTGGCGGGTGTGAAGTTTGCAGCCGAACCGCTCAAGCGCAAGGCTTGATCGGCTGGATTGAAATCACATCGTTCTAGTGCCCATACCTGGGCACTAGTTTTAATACGCAGCTCTGCTTTTGATTCTGGCCGAAGGCCGTGGGAGCGAGCTTGCTCGCGAAAGGGTCGGTATATTCTCCGAAACAGCATCATCCGTATGACCGTCTTCGCGAACAT
Organism: Pseudomonas congelans; assembly: GCF_900103225.1. GTDB lineage: Bacteria > Pseudomonadota > Gammaproteobacteria > Pseudomonadales > Pseudomonadaceae > Aquipseudomonas > Aquipseudomonas congelans. The sequence goes on from NZ_FNJH01000002.1 coordinate 743,193, forward strand.
GAAGAGCGTCGCCCTGTCCGTGGCCACGCTCTGTGGGCAGAAACCTGAACACCCTGTGTCCGAACTCTTCAGAACCTATGCATAACGATGGGTGTTCACACAAATCAGAACGATACGTCAGCCAGCCCGTCCAGATAGCGCTCGACGTCCAGTGCCGCCATGCAGCCTGCACCGGCCGAAGTAATGGCCTGGCGATATACGTGGTCGGCGACGTCGCCGGCTGCAAACACGCCTTCGACGCTGGTCGCCGTGGCGTTGCCTTCGCGACCACCCTGCACAACCATGTAACCGTCCTTCAAGGCCAGCTGACCATCGAACAAGGAAGTATTCGGCGTGTGGCCGATCGCGATGAACACACCGTCGACTTTCAGCTCGCTGCTGCTGCCGTCGTTGTTCTTCAGACGCGCACCGGTCACGCCCATGTTGTCACCCAGGACTTCGTCCAGCGTGGCATTGAGCTTGAGTTCGATCTTGCCTTCGGCGACGCGCGCGTGCAGCTTGTCGATCAGAATCTTCTCGGCACGGAAGGTTTCGCGACGGTGAACCAGGGTCACTTTGCTGGCGATGTTGGCCAAATACAGCGCTTCTTCCACCGCCGTGTTACCACCACCGACCACCGCGACTTCACGGTTGCGATAGAAGAAACCGTCGCAGGTGGCGCAGGCAGAGACACCCTTGCCCATGAACGCTTCTTCCGAAGGCAGACCCAGGTAGCGGGCGCTTGCGCCGGTGGCAATGATCAGGGCGTCGCAGGTGTAGGTTGCGCTATCGCCCTGCAGACTGAAAGGCTTGCCGGCCAGATCAACGGAATTAATGTGGTCGAAGACGATTTCAGTCTCGAACCGCTCGGCATGCTCACGCATGCGCTCCATCAGTGCGGGGCCGGTCAGACCGTGCGGGTCGCCTGGCCAGTTATCAACTTCTGTAGTCGTGGTCAATTGGCCGCCAGCCTGCATGCCGGTGATCAGCAGGGGCTTGAGGTTGGCGCGAGCGGCGTAGACCGCAGCGCTGTAACCGGCAGGGCCGGAACCGAGAATGATCACTCGGGAATGACGTACGTCTGACATGACACACTCCTATCGACCGACCGTTTACGCCGCGGTCGGGACGGCTGGATAAAAAGGACCACCGAAACGCTTGGGGAAGCGTCGTTTGGTTCGGCAGGTCCTGAAAATTCTGACCTGAAAGACAGGTCCTGGATTGCGGGACAGCCTATCGGGGCCGCAGAGGTTAAGGAAATATCGTTTCACAATCCACCCTATAGGTCACTTCTATAGCGCGGGCGCTTGAAAGCGGCGCCATGGGTGGCGAGCCATTCGGATAGTCTTCCTTCGCCAAGGATACGCCACAAGTCTGGCGTGCTCAAAAGCCGTCGTCGCTCTGCTCTTTCACGGGCATCACAAAGCCGGTAAGGTCACGCCTTTCAAGCACTCGGAGACTCCCATGCCCGCTCCCGCCCTTACCGGCCCGCAATACCTGAGAGAGGGCCTGAAACTGGTCCTCAGCCCTGGCTTGCGCTTGTTCGTTCTACTGCCATTGAGCATCAATCTGGTGTTGTTCTGCGGCCTGATCTATCTGGCGGTGCATCAGTTCGAGTTGTGGGTCGATACGTTCATGCCGACCCTGCCTCACTGGCTGAGCTTTCTCAGTTACATCCTGTGGCCACTGTTCGTGGCGCTGGTGCTGCTGATGGTGTTTTTCACCTTCACCGTGGTCGCCAACATCATCGCCGCACCGTTCAACGGGTTTCTGTCCGAAAAGGTCGAAGCCGTGGTTCGCGGCGTAGACGAATCACCCGATTTCAGCTGGGCCGAACTGATCGCCATGGTGCCCCGAACGCTGGCCCGCGAAGCGCGCAAGCTGGGTTATATGTTGCCGCGCATGCTCGGCCTGTTCATCCTGTCGTTCATCCCGGTCGCCAACATCATCGCCGCCCCGCTGTGGCTATTGTTCGGCGTATGGATGATGGCGATCCAGTACATCGACTACCCCGCCGATAACCACAAACTGGGCTGGAACGAAATGCTCGGCTGGCTGAAGAGCAAGCGCTGGCAGAGCCTGAGCTTCGGCGGCATTGTCTATGTGGCCTTGCTGATCCCGGTGGTCAACCTGCTGATGATGCCTGCGGCAGTAGCCGGTGCAACGCTGTTCTGGGTGCGCGAGCGTGGCGCGGATGCGTTGCCGGTGACCCACGCACGCGGCTGAATGTCGACATGCCGGACCGCGCAATGCGGTTCGGCATAACCGAAGAAAAAAATCTCACGTCTATAAATATGCACCGCAACTCACTCTGCCACCTGAGGCTGAATGGGGTCTCAATCAATCCGTTCATGTGAAGCCAGCTTCCATGAAATCCGGCGACACATGAACTTAACAAGGAAGTTAAATCATGAATACCCCAGTAAACCCTGCTGCACTGGCCGCTGACAACGCGACCGTTCAGGAAAAGATCCGCGCCTTTCTGGTCAGTGAACTGGCCGAATGGTCGATCAACCCGGACGAAGTTTATATCAACGGTGTGAACGACCCCGAAGAGCGCTTAGTCATCAGCTCCACTTCGCTGACTGCCGAAGCAGCAAACCGTGTTTTCGAGAAAGACGCCCCTGCCTATTCCACCCGCGCCGCCGGCCTGTTCACCGTGGCGTATTCGTATGCCGATGAACATCGCCTGGCGGCACCGGATCTGGCCAAAGTGGGCGAAGTGATCGGCCAGCTGGTTCGTGATCTGGGCTGATTGCCCTGCTTGACTGGCCGAGTGACGACTACGCCTGAGAGCGTGCCGAACAGATAATGAATTATCTGTTCGGCATTTCAGTGTCAAAAGAGAAAATTCTTACAGCTGTATATCGGCGCTCCTACAAACAGCTCATATAACTTCATTCCGCGTGACGGCAGCGACTTGCCGCAACCAGACACCACTTGCCGACATATGAAAAAACATTACAGGTAAGAATACGGTGTAGGACATATCTATCCAGCCTCTAACCAAAGGTCGTAACAGCGTAGGAACAACTTCTCCATTCAATATGGCATCTTCCTTGCTCTCCTGATTAAAAACAGGAGTAACCGCTATGGAAATAAAAACAAAATCTGCCACAGAACAACCGTCCACCTACCGACCGGCATTCCTCGAAAGACTAACCGAACCCCGTTCAGGTCGGTTTGCCAGCCTGTTGAACGATGCCATCACACAGACACCTCCAGTCGCAGCACCCGCAACACTCGACAGCTCCACAATGCTCCGCTCGCCTCGATTCATGGATAGCATGAGTATCGAACAACGCAGAGCCATCGTTGAGGAGAAGGACTTCGTTCCTATGCCTACGGCAATGAAACGTGCGCGAAGGACTTTCAAATGACACGCACCGACAATGCTACGCCATTCCCTAACGTTACCCCGTTGGGTGTACGGCAAAAAACAACACGTCCCCCTGCGGCAACAGCTGAAATCTTCGCTGACGTGCTTCAAAAAGCCGTCCACGAAAAAGAAACACCTCATTGCGCAAGGACAATCCTGCGAGGAGGAGGAGAGCTCAGGCACAAGCTAATGGCACAGGCTCAAAGCAGCCCGTTGGAAGCAAGCTTCCTGGCCAGACACTATGCGTACAATTCATTGACTGGCGAAGGTGTGGATCTATCTGATTACCCCGTGATTCGTTACTGCGCCACGGGCAAGATAGTCACACCCGAGTCTAGCGCTTACTTTCAGAAAATAGGGGGGTGCATGCAAAAAGAGCGAACAGCCCTTTATGAAGAGGAATATTTGAAAGGTACGCCTGCGGCAAGGATTCTTGAAAAGATACTAACCTTTAACGACTCTCTTCCTCACGATTTTCGTGATATGGCAAATTGGTAGCCTGAACGCCCTCCCCGTCTGCGGGGAGGGCGCTTGTAAGATTACCAATCGACAGTGATTCGCCCTTGCTGTCCAGCGACCGGCACCCTTCCCGTATCTCCAACCTTCATCGTGTAATAAAACTTACGACTTGCCAACTGATTACCGAAAAACGTTGTTGAACCCGTTCGCTGACGTGATACGTTCAGGCATACGCTGGGGCCTTGGCACAAATAGACCTCAAGCCCCTGAGGCCAGCCCACCACGTTCCAGTTCCAACTGACACTTTTGATCGTCGCTGCCGCAGGCGCATGCCTGCTTACTGGCAGCTCAGCAGTGTGAACATAGCCTTTTGAATGAACAACCGGCAGAGCGACTGACGATTGATAGTTCCCAGCCAGTGCAAGATTGGAACAGGCTAAAAGTGCAAAAGCGATTCCTGAGGCCGCACGAGACCGCTTCAACTTGTTATTGTTGTTGTTAAATTTCATTTCACTTCCCTAGTATATTGATAAGCAGGAACAACTAAAATCCAGCCATTCCAAGCCAACGTTAACGAACTACCACGTTCGACAACCAGACATTACTAGGCAAGCAGAGAATATCAATACGCATTAGAGCGGACTACAGTCCTTTAGGAAACAATGTAGACATCTGTAGGAAGCCAATAAATTTTATCGTGAACTTTATTAAATTCATTGTACAGACCCTGCGTTTGCCTATTAGCTACTCCACGCCCCCTCAAACCAACTTGCTCACTTTCCTGATGCCCTATCACCAATCCATCACATAACCGCCACATAACCGAAATGTAATCGGTCGACACTGCTCTCATGAGCCAAATTCTTAATGTCACCCTGATCACTGAAACCTTTACTCCCGAGATCAACGGCGTCGCCAATACCCTGGGGCGGCTGTGCGAAGGGTTGCGGTTACGCGGGCATCGGGTCGAGTTGGTCCGGCCACGTCAGAACGACGAGATCGGCGCGGGTGCTGCAGAGGACCTGCTGCTCTGCCGGGGCTGGCCGATACCGGGTTACCCGGGCTTGCAGTGGGGTCAGTCGTCGATGCACAAGCTGCTACGGCGCTGGCAACGGCGTCGGCCGGATGTGCTGTACATCGCCACGGAAGGTCCGTTGGGGCTCTCGGCACTGCGCGCAGCGCGGCGTCTGGGGATTGCGGTGATCAGTGGCTTTCACACCAACTTCCCGCAGTACACGCAGCAGTACGGCATGGGTTTCATCACCCGCTTGCTGACGCACTACCTGCGCTGGTTCCACAATCGGTCGCGCATGACGCTGGTGCCGAGTATCAGTCAGAAGGTCGAGCTGGAGCGGCGTGGCTTTGAGAGGATAGAGCTGCTGTCGCGCGGCGTCGACAGTCAATTGTTCAGCCCGTCCAGACGCTCGCAGCCTCTGCGCGAAAGCTGGGGTCTGCAAGCCAATGATGTAGCGGTCCTGCATGTTGGCCGCCTTGCCCCCGAAAAAAACCTGAGCCTGCTCAAAGCCTGCTTCGAGGCGCTCAAGGACAGTTACCCCCAGCGTAATCTGAAACTGGTCGTGGTTGGTGACGGGCCTCAACGCCCGCAGCTGGAGCAGCAAATCCCGGATGCGATTTTCTGCGGGACCCAGCGCGGCGAGGTGCTGGCGACGCACTATGCCTCGGCCGATATGTTTCTGTTCCCCAGCCTCACTGAAACCTTCGGCAACGTGGTTCTCGAAGCACTCGCCTCAGGCCTGGGCGTGGTCGCCTACGATGAAGCCGCAGCCGGACAGCACATCCGTCACGGCCACAACGGTGCGTTGGCCATGCCGGGTGATGAGGCGGCGTTCATCGACGCGGCGCGCTGGTTGCTGGAGGACAGCGAGACCCTGCGCCGCGTGCGCCTCAATGCCCGGCAACATGCCAGTCGCCAGGGCTGGACGGCGGTCATCGATCAGTTCGAGCGTCAATTGCGCGAGGCCTGCCCGAGCCAGAACACTGCAACCGTCAAAGGGATCAGACCGGCAGCCAGCAAGAAGATCAGGCCAGTGTCGTCAGTGCGTCTCGACTGAAGGGCAGGATGTCCTGCTCGCGTCCCTCGCGCACTTTCAGTGCCCAATCCGGATCGACCAGCAGCGCACGCCCCACCGCCACCAGATCGAACTCATCGTTGCCGAGCCGCTTCAGCAGATTCTCCAGGCTGGCCGGTTGAGCGACCTTGTCGGTGTTGACCATGAATTGCAGGAACTCGCCGTCCAGTCCGACGCTGCCGACAGTAATGGTCGGTTTGCCGGTCAGCTTGCGCGCCCAGCCCGCCAGGTTCAGGTCAGAGCCTTCAAACTCGGGCTCCCAGAAACGTCGGGTAGAACAATGAAAGATGTCCACGCCAGCGTCGGCCAGAGGCTGCAGGAATTCGCCCAGCGCCTCGGGCGTTTGCACCAGGCGCGCGGTGTAATCCTGCTGTTTCCATTGTGAGAAACGGAAAATGATCGGGTAGTCCGGCCCCACTGCGACGCGCACGGCCTTGATCAGTTCGAGGGCAAAACGTGAACGGTTGGCGGGGCTGCCGCCGTACTCGTCATTGCGCTGATTGCTGCCCTCCCAGAAGAACTGGTCGATCAGGTAACCGTGAGCGCCATGAATTTCGACACCGTCCATGCCAATCGCCTTGGCATCGGCGGCAGCCTGGGCAAAGGCCGCCACGACCTCGTCGATGTCCTGCCTGCTCATGCCATGCACCAGCACCTGACCGTCCTTGACCTTGTCCATCGGACCGTAGGCAGGCACGCTGCCGTCCGGCTCGGTGCCAGGACGGCGAACTGCACCGACGTGCCAGAGTTGCGGGACGATGCTGCCGCCCTCCGCATGCACCGCCTCGACCACTTTGCGCCAGCCCGCCAGTGGCGCGTCACCGAAAAACTGCGGGACGTTCGGATAACCGTTGGACGCCTTGTGATTGACCGTCGTCCCTTCGGTGATAATCAGCCCGACACCTGCCGCCGCGCGCCGCCGGTAGTACTCGACAACCTTCGAGTTGGGCACATGCCCCGGCGAGAACGAGCGGGTCATGGGAGCCATGACCACACGCGAGGACAGCTCCAGACTGCCCAGACGGAAAGGCGTGAACAAGGCTTCTGCCGACATGCGCAACTCCTGTGAAATGGTCGATTGCCATCAGGCGCGCAGAATATCGCCGGGCGTCAGCAGTGGCCCAGTACTATTGATCTGGCTGATTTGAGTTCAGAAGCGACGAGCGCGAAAGAAAGCCGGGCGAGCGCGAAATGCTACCCCGGCCATGTGATCAGCTCTGCGCCAGGGCCTTTTCAATGGCCTGGATCACTGCAGGATCATCCGGCGTGGTACGCGGAGAAAAACGTGCGCTTACACCACCGTTCTTGCCGACCAGAAACTTTTCGAAATTCCAGGTGATATCCCCAGGAAACTCGGCACCCTCGCCCGCCAGCAGACGGTAAAGCGAGTGACGATTGGGGCCGTTGACGTCGAGTTTTTCACCCAGCGTGAACGTCACGCCATAGTTGAGCTCGCAAAACTCGGCAATCTCTTTCTCGGTACCCGGTTCCTGCCCGGCAAACTGGTTGCACGGCAGCCCCAGTATCTCCAGGCCCTTGTCCTTATACTGCTGATAGAGGTTTTCAAGTGCTGCGTACTGCGGTGTCAGCCCGCATTTGGACGCGACGTTGACCACCAGAACCACTTTGTTCCTGAAATTCGCCAGCGGCAGTTCCTGGCCACCCAGCGCTTTCAATTTGATGTCGTGAAAAGCACTCATGAGAACCCCTTTTGAAACAAGTCGCCCCAGGCTACAACCCGAAAAAAGGCACCGTGACCGCACGCGTAACGAAAGTCGTCATCGCAGAACAGCCAGGGCGCCTTTTCAGTACCTGAGCTTAGCAGCGCAAATCAGTGTTGATGACCGCCTTCACCGTGAACATGACCGTGAGCCATTTCTTCTTCACTGGCATCACGGATGGCAACAACCTTCACGTCGAAATTCAGGCGCTGACCCGCGAGCGGATGGTTACCGTCAACGGTGACATCGTCGCCTTCCAGATCACGGATGGTCACGATCTGCATGCCGCCATCCGGGCCGGAAGCGTGAAACTGCATGCCGACTTCGAGCTTGTCGACGCCTTCGAACATGCTGCTGCTCAGGGTGCTGACCAGCTCGGCCGAGTACTCGCCGTAGGCGTCTTCGGGCTCGACGGCAACGTTCAGCTGGTCGCCTACTTCCTTGCCTTCCAGTGCCTTTTCCAGGCCCGGGATGATGTTTCCTGCACCGTGCAGGTAAACCAGCGGCGCACCACCGGTAGAACTGTCGATGACCTCACCAGCGTCGTTGGTCAGGGTATAGTCAATGGAGACAGCCTTATTGGCGGCGATCGGCATGGGGACAAGACCTTTTGCTTAAGATTGAAGAACGGGCAAGTTTAACCAAGCAATCGCCCGAAAGCGAACGCAACTCTGACGGACGGCCCGCTTTGAAAGGTTCAATCGTTATCGATTTGAGACAGGACGAGCACGGGCACTGGTTCGCGCTCCTGTCGTGCGGTCACACCCAGCACCTGCGTCATGATCCTCCGTGGCAGTCACGCCCCTGGGTGCTGGACCCGCGGCAACGCAGTCAGATGGGAGGTCAGGCGTTTTGTTGCGGCTGGTGTGCGAACGCCGCAGATAACGATAGTCTTGCGGCAGAGAAATCGCGTTAGACGGTTTCCGGACTTTTTCGGTCGGCAGCGGTTCCCTATGTGCTGCGACCCCTTGCACTGCTCAATCGAGAAGCCAGTATGCAGACTTTTTTTATCGCCCCCACTGACTTTGGCGTGGGGTTGACCTCCATCAGCCTGGGACTGGTGCGCACGCTGGAGCGCGCCGGCTTGAAAGTAGGCTTTTTCAAACCGATCGCCCAGCCCCACCCAGGCGATCTGGGCCCCGAGCGCTCGACCGAACTGATGGCTCGCACCCACGGCCTCAAGCCGCCCAAGCCTCTGGGGCTCGCGCATGTCGAGCGCATGCTCGGTGATGGGCAACTGGATGAACTGCTCGAAGAAATCATCAATCTTTATCAGCAGGCAGCTGTCGGCAAGGACGTGCTGGTAGTCGAAGGTATGGTCCCGACCCGCAGCGCGAGCTATGCCGCGCGGGTCAATCTGCATTTGGCCAAGAGCCTGGATGCCGAAGTCATTCTGGTCTCTGCCCCGGAAAACGAAGTGCTCGCCGATCTGTCGGGCAGGGTCGAATTGCAGGCCCAGCTGTTTGGCGGCCCCAAGGACCCCAAGGTGCTGGGCGTGATACTCAACAAGGTGCGCACCGAAGAGAGCATGGAAGTCTTTGCCTCGCGCCTGAAAGAGCACTCGCCGTTGCTGCGCAGTGGCGACTTTCGCCTGCTGGGCTGTATTCCGTATCGCGCCGAACTCAACGCGCCGCGTACCCGCGATGTAGCCGAGCTGCTCGGCGCGCAGGTGCTGAACGCAGGCGACTACGATCAGCGCCGCATGACCAGAATCATCATTTGTGCGCGGACGGTGCTCAACACGGTTCCACTGCTCAAGCCTGGGGTGCTGGTGGTGACGCCGGGCGACCGCGACGACATCATCCTGGCGGTGAGCCTTGCGGCCATAAATGGCGTACCGCTGGCGGGCCTGCTGCTGACCAGCGATACCGTGCCCGACCCACGCATCATGGAGCTCTGCCGCGGCGCGTTGCAGGCAGGGCTGCCGGTGCTGTCGGTCAGCAGCGGCTCGTATGACACGGCAAATCGCCTGAATCAGTTGAACAAGGAAATCCCTATCGATGACCGCGAGCGCGCGGAAAACATCACTGATTTCGTTGCCAGTCATCTGGATGCCAACTGGCTGCACCAGCGCTGCGGCACACCTCGCGAGCTGCGCCTGTCGCCTGCCGTATTTCGCTATCAGTTGATCCAGCGCGCGCAAGCGGCCAACAAACGCATTGTGCTGCCTGAAGGCAACGAGCCGCTGACCATTCAGGCTGCCGCCATCTGCCAGGCGCGTGGTATCGCGCGCTGCGTGTTGCTGGCCAGGCCCGAGGAAGTGCACGCCGTTGCGCAGGCGCACGGTATCGAGCTGCCGCAAGGGCTGGAAATTCTTGACCCGGACCTGATTCGCGAACGCTACGTTGCGCCGATGGTGGAGCTGCGCAAAAGCAAAAGCCTGAACGCCCCCATGGCCGAGCAACAGCTTGAAGATCCGGTGGTGATCGGTACGGTGATGCTCGCGCTGGACGAGGTCGACGGGCTGGTGTCCGGCGTCATTCACTCCACCGCCAACACCATCCGGCCGGCCCTGCAACTGATCAAGACCGCGCCAGGCTGCACGCTGGTGTCTTCAGTATTCTTCATGCTCTTTCCAGAGCAGGTACTGATGTACGGCGACTGCATCATGAATCCGCATCCGAGCGCCAGCGAACTGTCCGAGATTGCCTTGCAGAGCGCCGACTCGGCCACTGCGTTCGGCATCTCGCCGCGCGTGGCGATGATCAGCTATTCCAGCGGCAACTCGGCCAGTGGTGAAGAAGTCGAGAAGGTCCGCGAAGCGACGCAACTGGCACGCGAAACCCGCCGCGATCTATTGATCGACGGGCCGCTGCAGTATGATGCGGCCGCCAACGAACAGGTCGCCCGGCAGCTGGCTCCGGACAGCGCGGTCGCAGGGCGCGCCAATGTGTTCGTGTTCCCGGACCTGAACACCGGCAATACCACGTACAAGGCGGTGCAGCGCAGTGCCGACTGTGTGAGCCTCGGCCCGATGCTGCAAGGTCTGCGCAAACCGGTCAACGATCTGCCGCGCGGTGCGCAGGTCGACGACATTGTCTACACCATCGCGCTGACAGCCATACAGGCCGACACGCTGTCCTGATACCTGACCCGAATGCCGCAGAGCAGTCTGCGGCTTCCGATAACTTGCGGAGCCATCGCCTTCATGGATTTCCTGCCTGCCCCGTTACGCGGCGTCATTGCCTCGCTGTTGCTGGCGCTGAACACCATCGTCTGCTGCACGGTGCTGTTCGCGGTCACGATCCTCAAGATCTGCCTGCCCTTCTCTGCGGCACAGCGCTTCACCGACTGGCTGATGAGCCACATCCATGAAACCTGGATCGGCAACAACAATGCCTGGATCAAACTGCTGTGCCATACGCGCTGGCACCTGAGCGGTCTGGAAGGACTGGATTACAAGCACTCGTATCTGGTCACCAGCAATCACCAGAGCTGGGTCGACATCATGGTCTTGCAGTACGTGCTCAACCGACGTATTCGCCCATTGAAGTTTTTCCTCAAGCAGGAGTTGATCTGGGTTCCGGTGATCGGTCTGGCGTGGTGGGCGCTGGGCTTTCCGTTCATGAAGCGCTACTCCAAGGCGTACCTTGCCAAACACCCGGAAAAGAAAGGCAAGGACCTGGAAACCACCCGCCGCACCTGCGCGAAGTTTCGCCATAACCCGGTGGGAATTTTCAACTTTGCAGAAGGCACGCGCTTCACGGCCGGCAAACACGCACAACAGAACTCGCCATTTCGCCACCTGCTCAAACCCAAGGCCGGCGGCATTGCCTTCGTGCTCGATGCGATGGGCGAACAACTGGAATCGATCGTCAATGTGACCATCCACTACCCTGGCGGACAACCCGGCTACTGGGACCTGCTGTGCGGCAACGTGAAGGAAGTGGTTGCCCACTTCCAAGAGATCAAAATCCCGCAGCAGTTTCTCGGCAAAAACTACGACCAGGACGGCGAATACCGTCTGGAATTCCAGCAGTGGATCAATGCGCTATGGGAAGAGAAAGACCGGCTGCTGGACAGCCTGTATGAGCAGTATCCGGGACGGCGAGACGAGCGTGAGGCACGGTAAAATCTCAACTATCGTGCCGTCACTCTGCGTCCGCTGTCAGGCGGACGCAGCGGTGTCGATCAGTACTGCTGACCTGGGATAGGCTTGAGGTTGACCTCTACGCGACGGTTCTGGGCGCGGCCGTTGACATCGGCGTTGCTGGCAATCGGTTGATCAGGGCCTGCACCGCGCACTGACAGGTGCGATTGATCGACGCCTTGCGAGGTCAGGTAAGTCGCGACGCTCTGGGCGCGCTGTTGCGACAGGTCCATGTTGTGCTGGCGGCTGCCAGTGCTGTCTGTGTAACCGACGATTTCAATGTTGTTCTGGTTGAACTGCTTGAGCGAGCTGGCCAGGTTGTTGAGCGGCGAATAGAAGCTGCTGGCAATCGCCGAAGAGTCCGTCGCGAACGTGATGTTACCCGGCATGATCAGTTTGATCTGGTCGCCCTGACGCTGCACCTCGACACCGGTGTTGGCCATGCTCTCGCGCAACGCAGCTTCCTGCTTGTCTGCGTAGTAGCCATAACCCGCCGATGCAGCACCCGCCACTGCAGCGCCGATCAGGGCACCCTTGCCGCGATGGTTGTGATCGATGGCCGCGCCGGCGACCGCACCGGCCAATGCGCCGAGTCCGCCGTACTTGGCCGTTTTGCTCATACCACCGGAGCTTTGTGCCTGGCCCTGATTGTCATAGGGATTGGATGTCGCACAGCCGGACAGCATGGCTACGGCGGTGGCAACAATGATCAAACGACGCGAGGTAAACATTCAGGAGCTCCTGGTTTTGACGAACGCTAGTAACCGGATTAGAGCATACCCGTTATCAAAAATTCCTTAACCCGTGCTGAACCGCCCGTCTTGCGGGCTTCTGCGTGCATCGCTCAGCGGCGTTCCTCGCGAATGTAAGGTTCGCCCAGTGCACCGGGCTGGCTGCTCGATTGACGCTTGCCGCTCGCCACCCAGACCATGACCAGCAGGGTGACCGCGTAGGGCGTCATCAAGACGAAATACTGAGGCAGGCGTACGCCGGTTGCCGCCAACTGCGGAATCAGCGCCTCGATACCGCCGAACAGCAAGGCACCGGCCAGCGCACGCCAGGGCGACCAGCGTGCAAAGATCACCAGCGAGACCGCGATCCAGCCGCGCCCGCCAGTCATGTCGGCGATCCACATCTTGGTGCTGAGCACGGCAATGAAACCGCCGGCCAGCCCCATCAACGCAGAACCGGCGACAATCGCCGCCAGGCGATAACCGAGCACGGAAATGCCTGCGGCATCGGCGGCCTGCGGGTTCTCGCCCACCGCGCGCAGACGCAGCCCGGTACGCGTGCGATCAAGCAGCCAGACCACCGCGATGAAAATCACTACGGTCAGGTACACCACCGGGTTCTGCACAAATACTCGGCCCACCACAGGCAGCTCGGACAACGGCCACAACTCGACCGCCTGCAGGCCGCTGACCGGCCGGTTGGTCCAGCCCAGCAGAGTGCCCAGCAGCCCGGTCAAGCCCTGACAAAAGAACACCAGCGCCAGCCCGGCGATCACCTGGTTGATCCGTAATACCAGCACCATCAGCGCAAACAGCAACGACACCAGACCCGCGGCCGCCATCGACGCCAGCAGCGAAAGGCCAGGCGAGCCGAGGCTCAACTGCATGCCGATGCCCGCCAGTGCGCCGACCAGCATCAGTCCTTCGACGCCCAGCGCCAGCACACCGCTGCGCTCGATGAGAATCAGGCCCAGCGCTGCCAGGGCGAACGGCACGGCAAAGTCCGGTGCGCTGCCCAGCCAGTGCGAAATAAGCTCCATCAACGTTCTCCTGCCTGAATGCGTCGCAGGCGATGGCGGATGAAAAAGTCCGACGACGCGACGCAGATCACCAGGATCGCCTGGATCAGTTGCACCATCGAAAACGGAATCTGATAGAACACCTGCAGGTTGCGCCCGGCCACGAACAGCATGGCGATCAGCAGCGCGACCACGGTTGCGGCCACTGGATTGTTGCGGGCCAGAAAGGCGATGAGAATCCCGGAAAAACCGTAGCCCTGATAGAACGACTGAGTAAGGCGCCCTTCCTGCCCCGACGTCACGACAAAACCTGCGAGCCCCGCCAGCGCACCCGAAAGCAGAACGGTGCCGATGATCATCTTGCGCACCGGTACGCCCACCGCCCCGGCGACCTTCGGGTTGGCATCGACGAAGCGCAGGTACAGCCCGGCCCGCGAAACACCGACGAACCACAGGGTCAGACCGGTGACCAGCAGCGCCAGAGGGATCGCCGCGTTATAACCGGCAAACAGGTCGGGCAACCGCTCGAAGCTCTGGAACGCGGGGGAATAGGGAAAGTTGTCGCGCGGGTCTTTCCAACTGCCGTACACCAGATGCAGGAGGAAATTGGCGGCAATGTAATTGAGCATCAGGGTCGAGATGATCTCGTTGACCTGCCACTTGAGCTTCAACAGCACCGGCCCCAGGCTCCACAACAACCCGCACACCACCGCGGCCGCCATCATCAGCGGCAGACGCAAAGCCTCCGGGCCCACCTGAAACAGCGAAATCGCCGTAGCGCCAATCGCGCCCCAGATCATCTGGCCTTCCAGACCCAGGTTCCAGAAACGCGCCCGAAACGCCATGCACCCGGCGAGCCCGACCATGATCATCGGCGATGCCTGAAACAGCACTGCCTTGAAGTTTTGCGCATCGAACACCGTCTGCACGACGAACTCGTTGAGCAGCTCGTCGGCAGGCACGCCTGCAAGAATCAGAATCACGGTGCAGATCGCCAGTCCGATCAGCAACGCCAGGGCAATGATCAGCGCTTGCAACAGCCAGCCGGTCTGCTGACGAAGCTCCAGGGTGTAGCGCCGCGCCAGCAAAGGTTGCCGTGCGGATTTCATCGGCTGCACTGATTCAGTCATGGCTCACCATTGCTTTGCCTATGGCTTGCCGGTCGGCAGGGTGCGCGAACTCGGCGACAATGCGCCCGCCGTTCATCACGCCGACACGGTCAGCCAGGGCCAATACTTCGTCCAGATCCTCGCTGATCACCAGCACCGCAGCGCCCGCATCTCGTGCCGCTCGCAAACGGGCATGCACTGCCTGGGTGGCACGCACATCCAGGCCCCGGCTCGGGCTGTGCACCAGCACCAATTGCGGATCGCGGCTGAACTCGCGGGCGATCACCAGTTTCTGTGCGTTGCCTCCCGACAGCAGCGCAGCTTTCTGATCGAGAGAGCGCACGCCCTGTACGTCGAAATCCGCGACGGCGCGCTGCGCATCCTGTTTCAGACGCTTGTAGCCCAGACGCCAGAAAGAGCCGTACTGCCCGCTGTGGATGTTGCCGATGGCAAAGTTCTCGGCCACCGACAGCGACCCGGCCAGCGCCGCGCCGTAGCGGTCGGCCGGGATCGAGGCGATGCGCAACTGCCGGCGCTGATCGGCCGACGCACCGCGCAAATCGCCAAACCCGGTCATATGGATTTCGCCCTCGGTGGCTTGCGGCAGCCCCATCAGTGCATTGGCCAGTTCAGCCTGACCATTGCCGCCCACGCCTGCGATACCGTAAATCTGCCCGGCGTGCAGGGTCAGGTTGACGCCGTTGAGCGCGCCGCTGCCAACACTGCGCAAGTCCTTGACCTGCAAACGCACCTCACCTGGTGTCGCCGGTTGATGCTCGGCAACCGGCACCGATTCGCCTACCGTGAGCTGCACCAGTTGCTCGACACTCACCTTCTGCGGGTCCAGGGTCTGCACGGTGCGCCCGCCACGCATCACGGTTACCCGGTCGGCATAGCGTTTGACGTCAGCCATCTTGTGCGTGACCAGAACCACCGCCGCGCCCTGCCGGGCGAATGCCTGGACGGTCAGCAGCAGACGCTCGGCTTCCTGATCGGTCAGCACTGCCGTGGGCTCGTCGAGGATCAGAATCCGCGCACCGGCCAACAACACCTTGAGGATCTCGACGCGTTGCTGCTCGGCGACTGAAAGACTGTCGACGGTACGCGCCGGGTCAATCGCAAACCCCAGCGCCTCGGCCTTGCCGACAATTTCCTGCTCCAGCGCACGCAGACGCTTGCGATAGCTGCCTTCGCCAGGTTGTTCGGGCAGCGCCAGGAGAATGTTCTGCGCCACTGTGAACGGCTTCACCAGCTTGAAGTGCTGGTGAACCATGCCGATCCGGTAGCGGCTGGCGTCCCTGGGCCCCTGAAGCTGGACCGGGTTGTCGTCCAGCAGCAGGGTGCCGGTTTCCGGTGCGTAAAGCCCGGCGGCGATGTTCATCAGCGAGGACTTGCCTGCACCGTTCTCGCCCAGCAGGGCATGCACTTCCCCCCAACAGGCGGTGAAGTCGGCATCGATCAGCGCCTTGAAGCCATCGAACGATTTGCTGATACCTGTGAGTTGCAGCGCATTGACCTGACTCATTGCTGAGTCTTCACGCCTTCGACGAACCAGTCCATTTTCCACAGGTCCGGGTCAGACAACTGCTGACCGGCCGCCACCCGCTCCTTGCCGTCACGATCGGCCAGCGGGCCGCTGTAGATGATTTTCCTGCCGGCCAGCAGCTCGGCGCGCTCGGCCTCGATCTTCTTGCGGTCTTCATCGGAAATGATCGCGTCCGCAGCCAGCTTGATATCGGTGCCGCCCTGCTGCATCGACAGCAGCGCGCCGTTGGCCGGCGGCGTCCAGTTGCCGGCAATGATTTTCTTCAGCTCAGGCCCGAGGAAGCGATCCCAGACCCACAGCGACGAGCAGACCGTCGCCTTGGGGGCGAACTCGCTCAGGTCGCGATGATGCCCGGTGCCGTGAATGCCCCGCTCCTGAGCGACGATTTGCGGTGTCGGGCTGTCGACGTGCTGACCGACCACGTCGGCCCCGTTGTCGATCAGCGCCATGGTTGCTGCGCGTTCCTTGACCGGGTCGTTCCAGGCACCGGTATAGACCACCGTGACGGTGGCCTTCGGATTGATTTGCCGGGCGCCCAGTTCATAGGCGTTAATGGTCCAGTTGACCTGGCCGAACGGGTTGGCGGCGACGAAGCCCAGCTTGCCGGTCTTCGAGGCCGCACCTGCGGCCATGCCGCACAGGTACTGGCTTTCGTAGGTACGCCCGTAAAACGATTCGAGGTTGGGCGCATTGGTGGTGCCCGAGCCATTGAGGAACGCGACTTTCGGGTATTTTTTGGCCAGTGCAAGAAAGGTGTCGGAATAGCCGAATGCAGTGCCGACGATGATGTTGGCACCGCGTGCGATAAGTCGGTCGACCACTGGCGTAATGGCCGCAGCGTTCTCGGGCACGCTCTCTACGTACTGGATCTTGGTGTCCAGATCCTTTTCCAGCTTCACGCGTGCTTCGTCGAATGCCTGGGTCCAGCCGCCATCATTGCGCGGGCTGATATACACCATGGCGATTTTCGGCTTCCCTTCGAGGGTCAATCCTTCAGCCTGAGCAAGGCTGACCGCTCCCAACGCTACGGCCGCACACAATGTCCCGGGCAACAGTTTCTTGTACATAGACGTTTTCCTGAGGGTAATGGCCGATGAGGACCGCACACGCAGGCTTTAGCAGCATCCATGCCAGTACAGGAAAAGCGCTATGGAACAACGACCTGACGCCATCGAGACGAATAAAACAGATCAAATGGTCTGAATCGGAGCACTTGGTTTGTGCAGGATGCCCGCGCACTGCGCGGGCAAAGTGCGCGGGTCAGGTGCGGGGAAGCCCATTCACGCCTTGCGCGGCAGGATCCCGTCCAGAACCATGCTGCGCAGGCTCGCCAGCACCTCTTCGAAAAACGCCGGATCATCCAGCGTCTTGCCGGTCACGGCCTCGACCTGAGTGCGAAAGTCGGCGTAATGCTGGGTGGTCGCCCACAGGGTGAAAATCAGGTGGTGCGGGTTGACGGGGGCCAACTGGCCGCTGTCGATCCAGTGCTGAATCACCGCCACCTTGGCCTGCACCGTGTCACGCAACGGGTGCTGCAACTCGCCCTGAATCAGCGGTGCGCCCTGCATCACTTCCATGCAGAACAACCGGGACTCGGCCGGGTGATCGCGGGACATCTCCAGCTTGGCCTTGATGTAGGCGCTGATCGCCTGCACCGGCTCCTTGTCGGCGGTGAAGTGCACCAGCGGGCTCAGCCATACCTCGAGCAACTGGCGCAGCACATTCAGGTACAGGTCGTCCTTGCTGCTGAAGTAATACAGCAGGTTGGTCTTGGAGACGTCCGCCAGGCTCGCCACCTGATCCAGGCTGCTGCCGTGCACGCCATAGCGGGAAAATATCTCCAGCGCCGCATCGAGAATCAGCGTGCGCTTGCCTTCCATCAGGCGCATGCGCCGCTTCAGGGACGTCGCACTGGGCTCGCGGGTCGTCTTGACCACGGTCTCTGGCTTGGCCTTGCGCACGCGCTTGTTCGCCGGGTCAGCCAGGGGAGGTTTCTTGTTCACGCACATCCATCCAGTGATGCCGAAATGAGCGGGCATCTTAACGGGCGCAGCTGTTTTGTCGATACGGATGGCCTGCGCCGTCAACGCTGCCCCATCTGCGTGCGCCTTGCACAAACCAAGTGCTCTGATTCAGACCAAATGGTCTGAAACAAACGATAAAAAATTTCAAGCCTTTGAATAAAAACAACAAAAATTTTTGGCCCGCTTAATGCAGAAGATGATTGAGAGAC
The DNA here is from genome assembly GCF_900103225.1 of Pseudomonas congelans. Taxonomy (GTDB): domain Bacteria; phylum Pseudomonadota; class Gammaproteobacteria; order Pseudomonadales; family Pseudomonadaceae; genus Aquipseudomonas; species Aquipseudomonas congelans. The sequence goes on from NZ_FNJH01000002.1 coordinate 761,549, forward strand.
GATTCAAGTGCCGCCAGTCGCGCTTTGGCACGCATCGACCCACGCAGAGAGGCCTCATATGGACATTGGTATCTTCATCCCCATCGGCAATAACGGCTGGCTGATTTCCAGCAACGCTCCGCAATACATGCCGACCTTCGAGCTGAACAAACAGATCGTGCAGAAGGCCGAGGGCTACGGCTTCGACTTTGCGCTGTCGATGATCAAGTTGCGTGGCTTCGGCGGCAAGACGCAGTTCTGGGAACATAACCTGGAGTCTTTCACGCTGATGGCCGGCCTGGCCGCAGTCACCAGCCGGATCCAGTTGTTCGCCACCGTTGCCACCCTGACCATCCCGCCGGCCATCGCCGCGCGTATGGCCTCGACCATCGACTCGATCTCCAATGGCCGCTTCGGGATCAACCTCGTCACCGGCTGGCAGAAGCCGGAATACGAGCAGATGGGGCTGTGGCCGGGCGACGAGTTCTTCCATACCCGCTACGAATATCTCGCCGAATACGCTCAGGTGCTGCGCGATCTGTGGGCCACTGGCAGCAGCGACTTCAAGGGCGAACATTTCAGCATGCAGGACTGCCGCGTCAGCCCTCGCCCACAGGGCGACATGAAGCTGATCTGCGCCGGTCAGAGTGAAGCGGGCATGGCGTTCTCGGCGCAATACGCCGACTACAACTTCTGCTTCGGCAAAGGCGTCAACACACCCACGGCCTTTGCGCCGACCGCACAGAAACTGATCGAAGCCAACGAAAAAACCGGCCGCAACGTCACCTCCTGCGTGCTGTTCATGATCATCGCCGACGATACCGACGAAGCCGCACGGGCTCGCTGGGAGCACATCAAGGACGGTGCCGATGAGGAAGCCATCGCGTGGCTGAGCGAAAAAGGTTCGGCGGATAAAAGTGCCGGTTCCAACCTGCGGCAGATGGCCGACCCGACCTCAGCGGTCAACATCAACATGGGCACGCTGGTGGGGTCGTGGGCCACGGTGGCGAGAATGCTCGACGAGGTTGCCAGTGTGCCGGGGACTCAAGGCGTGATGCTCACGTTCGATGATTTCGTCAAAGGGGTCGAAGATTTCGGCGAGAAGATCCAGCCATTGATGACCAGCCGCAAGCACATCGCGCAGCTCAAGGAGGTGGTCTGATGACGACCTCGGCAACCGTCGCAGGCGTTGACCTGCCGGACGGGCAGCCCGCCCGCGAGCTACCCGCCCGTCCCGAACCGCTGCGCATGAAACCGGGCGAAACCGCGCTGGTGGTGGTCGACATGCAGAACGCCTACGCATCGCTCGGCGGGTATCTGGACCTCGCCGGGTTCGATGTCAGCAGCACCGGGCCGGTCATCGCCAATATCAACAAGGCCTGTGCCGCCGCACGTGCAGCAGGTATTCCGGTGATCTTTTTCCAGAATGGCTGGGACCCGGCCTATGTAGAGGCCGGTGGTCCCGGCTCACCGAACTGGCACAAGTCCAACGCTCTGAAAACCATGCGCAAGCGCCCGGAGCTCGAAGGGCAATTGCTCGCCAAGGGTGGTTGGGACTACCAGTTGGTCGACGAACTGACGCCGCAGCCTGGCGACATCGTGGTGCCGAAAATCCGCTACAGCGGCTTCTTCAATTCCAGCTTCGACAGCGTGCTGCGCAGCCGCGGCATTCGCAACCTGGTGTTCACCGGCATCGCCACCAATGTCTGTGTCGAGTCGACCCTGCGCGACGGTTTTCACCTGGAATATTTCGGCGTGGTGCTGGCTGACGCGACCCATCAGGCGGGCCCCGAATTCGCTCAGCAAGCCGCGCTGTTCAACATCGAAACCTTCTTTGGCTGGGTTTCCAGCGTCGATGACTTCTGCACCACTTTCAGCCCTGTCGGGCAACCTTCGTGAGGACACCAGCATGACCAAGAAAGCGATCATCCCTGCCGGCACCAGCAAACCCATCGCGCCGTTCGTACCGGGCTCAATGGCCGACGGCGTGCTCTATGTCTCGGGGACGCTGCCGTTCGACAAGGATAACAACGTGGTACACGTCGGCGACGCCACCGCGCAGACCCGTCACGTGCTGGAAGCCATCAAAAGCGTGGTCGAGACTGCGGGCGGGACGATGGACGATGTCACGTTCAACATGATCATGATTCGTGACTGGGCCGACTACGCCAAGGTCAACGAAGTGTATGCCGAGTATTTCGCGGGCGAGAAGCCAGCCCGTTACTGCATCCAGTGCGGTCTGGTCAAACCCGAGGCGCTGATCGAAATCGCCAGCATCGCCCACATCGGCTGAATCGCGACTGTGGGCAGTTGATGCCCACCCGGAGAAAACCCATGTTCCATGAGTTTCATGCCTGCCAGCATGCCGATGCACCGACCCTGGTGCTCAGCTCCGGGTTGGGCGGGTCTGGCCGTTACTGGGCGGATGACCTGGCAGTGCTGACCCGCGACTACCGCGTACTCGTCTATGACCATGCCGGAAGCGGACGCAGCCCTGCGGTGCTGCCGGCGGATTATTCGATCCGGCACATGGCTATCGAGTTGCTGGCCCTGCTCGATTCACTCGATATCCAGCGCTGCCATTTCATGGGCCATGCACTGGGCGGCCTGGTGGGTCTGGAACTGGCCCTGCTGCGACCGGAGCTGCTGCAAAGCCAGGTACTGATCAATGCCTGGAGCAGTCCGAATCCGCACAGCGCGCGCTGCTTTTCAGTGCGCAAAAAACTGCTGCTGAACAGCGGACCGGAGGCCTACGTGCAGGCCCAGGCGCTGTTCCTCTACCCGGCGGACTGGATCGCCGCCAACGGCCCGCGGCTGGCCGACGACGAAGCCCACGCTCTGGCGCACTTTCCCGACACCGACAACCTGCTGCGGCGCATCCATGCGCTGGAAACCTTCGACGTGGAGGCCGATCTTTCACGCATCCACACCCCGACCCTGCTGATTGCCAACCGCGACGACATGCTGGTGCCGTGGCAGCAATCCCGGCACCTGGCCAACGCTCTGCCCAATGCAACGCTGGTGCTGCTGGACTATGGCGGCCATGCCTCGAACATTACCGATCCACTGCCCTTCCAGCGCGCCCTGCTCGCTTTTCTCAGTATTCACCCCTGAAAGGACTCATCCCATGCCTGCCTCCACTGCAACTCACGCCATTCCGCCCATCACTGCTATCAGCCAGTTGGCGTTTCGCGATGCGATGTCCAGCCTTGCAGCCGCCGTCAACATCATCACCACCGACGGCCCTGGCGGACGCGCCGGCTTTACCGCGACCGCGGTGTGCAGCGTGACGGATCAACCGCCGACACTGCTGGTGTGTATCAACCGCAGTGCGTCGGTGTATGACACCTTCATCGAGAACGGCACGTTGTGCGTCAACACGCTGGGCAACGGTCAGCAAGACTTGTCCAACCTGTTTGGCGGCAAGAGCTCACAGCAGGAGCGCTTTGCCTGCAGCCAGTGGGAAACCGGAGTGACCGGCGCGCCGATCCTCGACACTGCCAGACTGTCGCTCGACTGCAAGGTGAGCCAGTCGGTCAGCGTCGGCACGCATGACATTCTGTTCTGCGAGGTGGTGGATATCAGGCGTCAGGACGGCGCAGACGCACTGGTGTACTTCGCCCGTGGCTATCATCACCTGCCGGTCGAAACGCCAATGGCCTGAAGGTTTTGCCGGCTGACTGGCGGATTTGCGGAATGGAATAAATAGACATGATTTTTTATGACAGCTCCGTATACTGGCATTCTGAGATTAGGATGATCCTTGCAGTCCACGAGGTGAAGTCATGTCGATCAATAGCGCCTGCATTCTGCTGATACCCGCCAGCAGTCCATCGGATGCTCGTCGCGCTTACCCGCCGCCTGCCATGCCTAAGCACGCTGGTGGCTGAGCATGCTGAAAAAGATACCTGTGGCCGATCTTGCCCTGGGCATGTACATCCACAAAATCTGCCGCCGCTGGACCAATGATCCATTCTGGATAGGCCTGGTCGAAGTTGTACTCGATGATGTTGAAGTGCTTGAGCGCATTCAGCAATCGGGCACCAAAGAAGTCTGGATCGAAACCGGCAAAAGCCGTGTCCTGGCCCCCCAGCCCTTAGCACCATCGGCCAGCGACGATACAACTCCGGCCAGTCTCGAAAAGGAAATCCTGCGCGCCACGGTGATCTGCGGGCGGGCCAGAGATGCGGTCATGTCCATGTTTACCGAAGCGCGCATGGGCCGGGCCATGGATATCGACAATGTGCAGTTGCTGGTGGAGGAAATCTCCAACTCGATTCTGCGCCATCCGCACGCGCTGATCAGCCTGTCACGCCTGAAGACGTCCGACGAATACACCTACATGCATTCGGTGGCGGTCTGCGCGTTGATGGTTGCGCTGGCCAAACGCATGGGCATGCCTGACGATCAGGTGCGTGAGGCGGGCGTGGCCGGGCTGATGCACGATATCGGCAAAATGCTGATTGCCCCGGCGGTGCTCAACAAGCCGGGTCGCCTCACACGTGGCGAATACGAGATCATGAAGGCCCACCCCGAACTGGGCGTGAAGATCCTCATGAAGACACAGCCCGTTGCGGCGTCGGTTATTGACGTCTGCCTGCATCACCATGAAAAGGTCGACGGCTCGGGCTACCCGCACGGCCTGAAAGGCGACCAGATCAGTATCTTTGCGCGCATGGGCGCGGTGTGCGATGTGTATGACGCGATTACCTCCGACCGCCCTTACAAAAAGGGCTGGGGTGTTGCCCATTCGATTCGCGAAATGGCGTCGTGGAAGGGGCACTTTGACGATGTGGTCTTTCAAAGCTTCGTCAAGACCGTGGGTATTTACCCGATCGGCACACTGGTACGCCTGGAAAGCGGGCGCCTCGGCGTGGTGGTCGAACAAGGTCAGGCGTCGCTGCTGACACCGAAAGTGAAGGTTTTCATGTCCGCGCGCACCGGCAAGACGTTCGCCGCGCAAGTCATCGACCTGGCTTGCTCTTCCGACCCGGACGGGATCATAAGAATCGAAAAACCCACCGACTGGGGACTGGAAGAAGTCGACACGCTGTGGGCAGGCAGTCCGGCCTGAGTGGCCCGGTAAACGCCAGCGTCGTCAACCCAGCAAGCCCAGTGTCTTGGCCCTCGCCACCGCTTGAGTACGGCGCTCGACCCCCAGCTTGCTGTTGATGTGGCTGGCGTGGGTCTTGACGGTGTGCAGGGAGATGAACAGCTGCTCGCTGATTTCCTGGTTGGAACAGCCCTGTGCAATCAATTGCAACACGCCCAGTTCGCGCACGCTGAGGCAATCACTGCCATGTGCCGGCTCGGGCGACGGCGTGCAACAGGCCGGGAGCTTTTCCAGCAATGCAGCTCGAACCCGGCAGGGTGGCAGTTGCAGAAGTTGCTCATGCAGCCACTGGGGGTGCTCGGCAAGCAACACCTTGAAGGGTATCAATGCACCACCGGAGGCTGCGGGCAGGCTGCGCAGCAACAATGCCCGCGCCTCGTCGCGTCGCATCAGGCTCAGCAGCAAGCCGATCTGCTGGGTCATGGCGATCAGTTCAAGCAGTTTCGCCCCCACCTCATGAGCGCGCCGTTCGAGTCCCAGCAGGCGCTGCTCGCAGGCAACGCCGTCACCCTGCAGTCGCTCGAGTACGGCACGCTGCAATTCTATGTGTTGCGGCAGTTGTGGATGGCACTCGGGAGCCGCAGCGCCTAGAACGCCGTTGTAGGTCTGCGTCAGGCGCAGCAGCCAGGCTTCGGCAAGGTCCGTGCGCCCCTGTAACAGCCACAGCTCGCATTTGACCAGGGTAATCATCGCCAGGTAGTAGATCGGCGGCACATCCCAGATGTGCATCAGACGTTCGGCTTCGGCGAGTTCGGCGAAGGCTTCGGCAAACCGGCCGGAGCAACCTTCCAGGGTGGCGATCACACAGTGACCGATCAGCACGCTGATGTCGCGACAGGCGCGTGCCTCGGCCAGACCGGCCAGCAATAACGCCCGCCCCTCGTCCACCTGCAGGCGCAGGGTCAGCAAGTAGCCTTCATACAGCGTCAGACGCGCGCGGACCGCGTACAGCCGAACGGTGGACAAACCTTTGAGGCGTTGCTGCCCCTGCCGCACCTCATCAAGCGCGCGCAGAATTTCGCCCCGGGCCTGCAGGACTCTGGCACGGTCGTAATGCGCCAGCGCCTCGAACAGCGGATTGGCGACCCGCTGAGCCAGTTCCAGCGCATCGCGATTCAACACGCGGGCGCGCCATAGATCACCGTTGGCAACCGCGAGATTGGCCAGTGTCGAGAGGCACAGTAGCCGCTGGCCATAGCGTTTTTCCGGCAGGCTCAGCAGGGCTTCGGTGCAGTAGCGCTGAGTCTTTTCACTGTCTCCGCGACCGCGGGCGATGATGCCGCTGAGCGCCAGCCATTGGGCAAGCATGGATTTCTGAGCGGTTGCCGAGGGCGCTGGCAGAAACCGGCTCAGTTGATTGGCTAGCTCTTCGGCGGCATCCAGCTGGCAGGCCAGCCCCAGCGCCCAGGCGTAGAGCACGATCAGGCGTGGCGTACTGGTCAGCAGGTCATCCGGCAAATCCATCTTCCAGCGCAGCAGCATGCCGACATTCTGTTCGGCCAGCAGCTGTTCTTCGGAGAGGTTCTGCACCAGATTGGCTGCTACATCCAGGTGCCCGGCGCGCAACGCCTGCTCGACCGCTTCGTCCAGTTGGCCCTGAGCGCTGAACCAGCGGCAGGCATTGAGGTGCAGGCGGGTCGGTGGTGCACCGGTCGCCTGACGAGCGCGCAACAGATCGGAAAACAGGTGGTGGTAGCGAAACCAGTGGCCCTGCTCGTCCAGCGGCACCAGAAAGACCTGATGCGCCTGCAGATAACGCAGCATCTCGGCGCTGTCGTGACAATCCCGCGCAGCATTGCACAGCTCGGCGCAAAAGCGTTCCAGGCAGGCAGTGTCGTAGAGAAACGCCTGAACATCGGCAGGCAGGCAGTCGATCACTTCTTCAAGCAGGTACTCGCGAATCAGCACCTCACTGCCGCGCAGAGCCTGGGGCAAGGCGCTTTCATCACCGGCTTCGGACGCCGCCAGCAACCAGAAGCGCAGCCCGGCGACCCAGCCTTCACTGCGCTGAATCAGGCTTTGCAACGCCTCGCTGTCGAGCGAGCCGCTGTGCCGGTCCAGCACTGCCATGGATTCGGCGTGCGTGAGGCGCAGGTCCTGTTCGTTGATTTCCAGTAACTGCCGCGTCAGACGCAAACGTGCCAGATGCCAGTCCGGGCGCTGGCGGCTGGTCACCATGACCACCAGCCCGGCCGGCAGATGATTGAGAAGGAATTGCAGGCAGCGATCGAGTACCGGCCCCTGGGCCAGATGATAGTCATCGAGCACCAGCAACAGCGGCTTGCTCAGCATCAGGTGCATGGCCAGTTCGTCGAGCAGACTGTCGAGCCACTCCTCGAAGGCAAACGGCTGGTGGCGCTGGCGCATCTTCAGCAGGCCCATCGCCTGCGCGCCCAGGTGCGGGAAGAACTGTTGAAGGCTGACCAGCAAACGCTCGAGAAAACGGCCCGGGTCGCTGTCCCGCGCGCTCAGCCCCAGCCATACGTTTTGCCAGTTGTCCGGCAACCCCTGACAGAACTCGACGGCCAGCGAACTCTTGCCGAACCCGGCCGGGGCGCAGACCAGCAGCAGCCGGCCGCCCAGCCCTGCATCGAGACGCTGACACAGGCGCGAACGGGGAACATAACCCTCAGGGAGAGGTGGACGGAAAAATCGCCCTTCCAACGCAGGAATCGCGCCGTCTGCAAACCCTTGCATTCGGGACAGATCAGTCATGGCCGGCTCGTGTGGGAATCGTTGTTTCGGCATCGCGGTGTTCGGAGACTAGCGGGTAAGTCGCTACTTTTGAAAGGTCATCACCGAAAAGACTGTAACAAAATTCCTACAGCTTATGAGGCCGCTTCCCACACCTGAAAAAGCCCCGATCAAGGGGCTTTTCAGGCGCACAGGGCAGGCGCTGATCTACAGCGTGTATCGGTCAGGTATCAACGAACCCCTTCCTGACGCAGCGCGTTGGGGGTGAAGTCGCTGGTACCGGCCGTGAAGCCGAACTCGTAGGCTTTCTTCTCTTCGTTCTTCATGCCCAGCGCCACATAGCGACCCGATTGCAGGTCGTACAGCGTTTCTACCGCGTACCACGGCACTTGCTTGTCGTAGTAGTTTTCCGAGTGCGCCTCGGCCACGCGCCACAGCTGACCACGCCCGTCGTAATGGTCGATGACGGCGGCCTGCCAGGTGTCTTCATCGATGAAGAAGTCACGCTTGGCATAGATATGACGCTGCCCTTCCTTGAGGGTGGCCGTCACGTGCCAGACGCGGCGCAGTTCGTAGCGGGTCAGGTTCTGGTTGATATGGCCAGCCTTGATGATGTCGGCATACTTGAGCGTCGGATCGTCGAGTTTGTGGCTGTTGGAGGCGATGTACATTTCCTGCTTGCCGATCAGTTTCCAGTCATAGCGATCCGGCGCACCGTTGTACATGTCGAGGTTATCGGAAGTGCGCAGCCCGTCGGACGCGGTACCCGGCCCGTCGTAGGACACCTGCGGCGCACGCCGCACGCGGCGCTGACCGGCGTTGTACAGCCACGCCGAACGCGGCTCCTTCACCTGATCGAGGGTTTCATGCACCAGCAGCACGCCACCGGCCAGACGCGCCGGGGCAGTGACTTCCTGCTTGAAGTAGAACAACACGTTGCCCGGATTTTTCGGGTCGAAATCCCTCATCTTGTCGCGAAACACGAACTGATCGGAGAAATACACCAGGCTGTAGGAGCCGTTGGGCTGTGGCGTGGCCTGGGTGACCAGACGCTTGACGCTGCCGCCCCGGTAGCGGGTGATGTGGTTCCAGATGACCTCGACGCCGCTGGCCGGGATCGGGAACGGTATGGCCGTGTCGAAGTTTTCCAGGCCGCTGCCGCCACCGACCAGCTTGGTGGTGGTGGCATTCTTTTTGATCGCGGCGAACACGTCATCCGGCACGGTAGCGCCGCGATGGGTCGGGTAGACCGGAATCCGGTAGCTGTCCGGGTAGCGCTTGAACATCGCGTATTGACCCGGAGCCAGCTTGTCCTTGTACTGCTCGACATTGGCCGCGGTGATGATGAACAGCGGTTTTTCACTGGCATACGGGTTGGCAAGGAAACCCTTGCTGTCCACCGCCCCGGCGTTCTTCGGCATCGGGCTCCAGGCCGGAATGGTGTTGGCCGCATTACCGGCCTTTTCCGCGCCCATTGGCGTCAGCGAGGTGCCCAGCTTTGCCGCTTCGGACTCGGACACCGCAGCCATCACACCCGTCGCCAGCAGCGACATACCCAGAGCACCAGCCTGCAACAGACTTTTTGTTATTTTCATGTTCATCGTCATCCTGAAAACCATGTTCTTAGAAGTTCATGCCGAAGCTCAGCGCCACGAAGTCCCGGTCATCGACCGTGGTGTACTTGCCATCAAAGAAGTTGGTGTAGGAAAGGTTCGCGGTGTAGGTGTTCTGGTACTCGGCATCGAGCCCCAGGCTGACAGCCTTGCGCCCCTCTTCGAAGTTGCCGCCAGGGCCGGGTGAATAGCCTTTGACGTCATGCGACCAGGCCACGCTCGGCTTGAGGTTGACCCCGGCAAACACGCTGTTGTAATCCCAGATGGCGCGGGCGCGGTAGCCCCACGAGTTGGCGGTGGTGAAGCCGTCGTCTTCGCAGTAGCGGGTCAGGTTGTTCTGCTCGGCACCGGTCAGCGTGCCGGCGTTCAACGTTGCGCACTGACCGCCAGGCAGCGGCCCAGGGCCGTACACCGGATCGCGGCCGTAACGGATTTTCGAGGTGCTTTCGAGCCCGCCCACGTGAGTCCAGCCCACTTCACCGACCACCGTCAGACGCTCTGCGCCCATGACCTGATCGAAGAACTGGGTGAACGTGGTCTGCATCTGGGTGATTTCTTTGCGGCGATAACCGGCTTGATCCGTATTCGGCTGCCCGCTGAGTAGCGACACGTTGGGGTTGAGCGGCGAAATCCCCGAATAGAGGATGTCAGTGGTATTGACCTGAATCGGTGCGTTGGGGCGGTAGCTGATCTCGCCGCTCCATGCCGTGCCGGTGGGCAGCGTAGTCGAGAAGCTCAGGCCGTACAGACGAATGTCTTCGGGGTATTCGACGTAGTAACTGGAGTTGCCTGCCACTACCACCGGCAGCAGGCTGGGGGCCAGCGCGGCGGCAGTGCTGGCAGGAATGCCGTTGCGAACCAGCGAACCGACCAGCCCTTGCGGACTGAACGATGCAGCCGACCCACCGCGCCCGCTGAAAATCGGTGCCCGGCTGTGGTAATTCATCATGTACGCGCCGAACTCGGTGTCCAGCGGCTCGAAGTTGTAACGCAAGGCGAAACCGAACTGACCGCTGTCACGCGCATCGCGGTCAGGGCCCCGGCGCACCACCGCGCCCTCATCCGGGTTGCCGAACACTACGCCCTGCTGCGACAGCGAATTGAACACCGCACCCCGCGCGCCAGCTGGCAAACCGGCCGCCGTCAGCGAGCTGTTCAGGCCGCTGCGACTGCGCAATACCGCCAGGTTGTTGTTGCAGCCATCGGCAATCACATCGGGTTGCGAGAAGAAGGTGCCGCAGTTGTCGACCACCGTCTGGTCCCATTCCAGCTGGTAGAAACCTTCGGCCGACAGGTTGTCGGTCAGGCTCTGGGACAGGTAGAACATGTTGACCGGAATCAGGCCTTCCTTGATTTCCGAACCAGGTCGCCGGAAGGCCGAGACATCGACCGGGTTGACGCTGTTGATGCCGCCCTGAATGAAGGTACTTTCACCCCAACTGATGACCTGCTTGCCGAAGCGCACCGCGCCCGGCTGATCGGCAATCGAATAGTTGTGATAGACGAAAGCGTCGAGCAGCTGGAACCCGGACGACTTGGCGCCCTCCTTGCGGCCCGAGTCGCTGATGTCCTTGAACTCCCGGTTTTCATCCTTGAGCTCGAAGTCGTACCAGTATTTGCCGCGCAGGAAAACGCCGGTATCGCCGTACTTCAATTCCAGATCATGAATGCCCTTGAAGATCTTCGAAAACGTCTCCCCACGCTTGAAGTTCAAGTGACCGTCGTCGGATGTCTGCGACAGTCCCCGCCCGCCGTTGTTGGCGCCGATCAGGTTCTTGTTGGGATTGGCAGTCGACCAGCTCGCGCCCACCGACAGCGACGAGTCGAAACTGCCTTCGATCTCGCCGACGTTGAAGGTTACGGCAAAGGCCGGGCCGGCGAGCGAAGAGGCAAGGCTGACAGCCAGAGGCAGCCTGGCCCGACGCCAGAAGGGGGATGTGCTTGTCATCGACGCTACTCCTTGTGTTTTATTGTTATGGCGGTGGGGAAATCCAGAAACGAATCAGTCATCGAATCAACACACACGCCAGGTCCGTTCTTGCCATTCCCGGTGCTGACTATAGCCAGCACGCTCTGACGCTAGATCCCTCTAAAGTGTGATTTGCACGACCAACGCCTCTGGACCGCCCGTTTCCGGGAAGCCGCCAAAAAACATGTGGCGGGGAGGATGGCGTAATTTGCAAATTTGGCAAGTCACAGAGCAGGACCTGCAGCGCAGACACGTGCCGTCGCCGACGCATACGGCACGCCCAAGGTGTCAGAGGGTCGAGAGAAAGGCACTGTTGCTGCTTTGCCACTCCACGATGTCCAGGCGCATGCGTTTCTTGTCCAGCTTGCCGACGCTGGTCTTGGGAATTTCGGTAACAAGCGCGATCTGGCTGGGAATGGCCCACTTACTGAGGTGACCTTGCTCGACAAAGGGCTTGAGATGTTCCTTCAAACCCTTGGCGTCGAGCTGGTGGCCATCGCGAATAACCAGCAAGGCAAACGGTCGTTCACCCCATTGCGGATCGGCGATGCCGACCACTGCCACTTCGCGCACTGCCGGATGGCGACTGCACAAATCTTCGAGTTCCAGGGAAGACACCCATTCGCCACCGGTCTTGATCACGTCCTTGATACGGTCGCGAATATCGATGAAACCCATGCCGTCCAGCGTCGCCACATCGCCGGTGTGCAGCCAGCCGCCGGCCCACAACTCGGCGCCTTTATCTGGCTCGCGAAAGTAGCTTCCGGTCAGCCAGGGCGCACGCAACACCAGCTCCCCTTGAGTTTCGCCGTCGGCCGGGAGGAAGTTGCCTTGTTGATCGATGATGGCAGCTTCCACCAGCATCCCCGGCACGCCGGCCTTGATCCGGTAGGTGATGCGCTCGTCTTCACTGCCCGCTTTCAACTCTTCATTGATGTGCGCTACGGATATGAGCGGTCCGGTTTCAGACATGCCGTAGGCGGCAGTAAGCTGGATGCCACGGGATTTGGCGGCCTGGTACAGGCTGCGAGTCAGGGAGCTGCCGCCAATGATGATCTTCCAGCCGCCGAAATCGACGTCCTGGGCAGACTTGGCGTTCAGCAGCATTTGCAGAATGGTCGGCACACAATGGGAGAAGGTGACTTTCTCCCTGCGCCAGAGCTCCACCAGCAGCTCGGGCTCGTAGCGGCCGGGATACACCTGTTTCAGACCGAGCATGGTTGCCGCGTAGGGAATGCCCCAAGCGTGCACGTGAAACATCGGCGTGATCGGCATGTAGACGTCATCGGTGCCCAGCAGCCGGGTGCTGTCGATACAACCCATGATGGTCGCCACGCCCATGGTGTGCAGCACCAGTTGACGGTGGGTGAAATACACCCCCTTGGGGTTGCCTGTGGTGCCGGTGGTGTAAAACGTGGTGGCGACCGAGTTTTCGTCGAAATCCTCGAACACGTATTCGGGGCTGGCCGCCGCCAGCAAGGTCTCGTACTCGCCCACAAGATTAGGCAGATCGGCGGTCTTGTCTGGCAGGTCGGTCAGAAGCAGGGTCTTTTCGACAGTGTTCAGGTGTCCGGACATGGCCTGGTACAGCGCCGTGAACTCGCTGTTCACCAGCACCAGACGGTCATCGGCGTGGTTGATGGTGTAGGCGATCTGCTCTGGAGAAAGCCGCACATTGACGGTGTGGATGACCGCGCCGATCATCGGGATTGCGAACATGCATTCCAGATAACGGTGGCTGTCCCAGTCCATCACTGCCACGGTGTCGCCGGCTTTCACCCCCGCCGCCGTCAGTACGTTGGCCAGGCGACAGATGCGTTCGTTGAGGGTCGCGTAGGTGTAGCGGGCCGAATCACGGTAGATGATTTCGCGCGTCTTTTCATAACGACCGCCCGACAACAGCAGGCGCTTGATCAACAGAGGGCACTGATAAGCGCCATCGGCGGGCGCAAGAACGCGAGTCTGTAACATATGAAGCCCTTTTCAAAGTCCATAGGCGTGCTGAAAATATGCACTCTAGGGCTTCCGGCTGCCAGTGAAATCAGTAAAAGGGATGATTTGCCGAGACGCCCCGCGCTGTCTGCAAGGGGCGTCCGGACTGCTGCGTACGCTCGGTGATAGGCGTCCTGACTTCAGCGTTCAACGGACCTCGGTCAGTGCCAGTTTGATGCCCAGCGCGATCAGCACGCCGCCCATGGCCCGGTCGAACCAGTGCCCCATGCGCGCGAATCCTGCGCGCACCCGGGCCTGGCTGAACAGTCGCGCCACCAGACAGAACCACGCCGCCGTCGCCACTGCGAGGTACACGCCGTAACCGCCCTGCACCAGCAATGGGGTGTGCGGATTGATCACCACGGTGAACAACGAGAGGAAGAACAGCGTCGCCTTGGGATTCAGGCCATTGGTGACAAAACCGCTGATGTAGGCCCCGCGCGCCGTGCGCTCGCCGGGAGTGGCCTTGATGGCGGCCTCCCCTGCCGCGACTGCCGGTTTGGCGCGCAACGCCTTGATGCCGATGTACAGCAGATACGCAGCGGCTGCCCATTTCAGCGCGTTGAACAGCACGATGGACTGGGAAACGATAATTCCGATCCCCAGCAGCGAATAGCCCACATGCAGGAAGATCGCCGAGCCGACGCCCAACGCCGCCCAGGTCCCGGCCTTGCGTCCATGGGTCACGCTTTCACGCACCACCACCGCGAAATCCGGACCAGGACTGGCAACCGCCAGCAGGTGAATCAGCGCAACGGTAAGAAATTCTGCCAAGTACATGTAGGACCTCCTGGAGAGTTGATATCTGACCCGGCAGATTACGCTGTCTGATGTCCTCGCAACAGGTGCCGACATTGATGCGATGCGTCCTTTTGGCGACGCAGAGCGTCGAGAACTGCATCAGTGCGGAACGATCATCTCGATTATCGTGCGACGCTCAGCGTCGCATGCCGTTCCGGACGCTCCGCGTCCTCCTGGACCATATCCTGTTAGACTGCGCGCTTTTTCAGGAGCCATTCCATGGACCCGCGCAGTGAAGTGTTACTCCGTCAGGCCGAGCTGTTTCAGGGCTCGCTGTTGTTGGTCGGGCTGCCCGCCGATGACCTGCTCGGAAAACTGCCGGACGCACGTGGATGGTGCTGGCACGCCGGTGATCAGGCGGCCCTGGACGCACGTTTTGAAGGACGCGTGGATTTCGGCGTCGAGGCGCCACAGACCGCCTTTGAAGCCGCCGTGCTGTTCCTGCCCAAGGCGCGTGACCTGACCGACTACCTGCTCAATGCACTGGCCTCGCGACTGGCCGGACGCGAGCTGTTTCTGGTCGGCGAGAAACGTGGCGGTATCGAAGCGGCTGCCAAGCAACTGAGCCCGTTCGGTCGCGCGCGCAAGCTGGACAGCGCACGTCACTGTCAGCTGTGGCAGGTCACCGTCGAGCACGCACCGCAAGCCGTCACTCTGGAAAGCCTCGCCAGGCCCTACCAGATCGAATTGCAGGACGGCCCGCTCACCGTCGTCAGCCTGCCCGGCGTTTTCAGCCATGGCCGCCTCGACCGTGGTTCAGCCCTGTTGCTGGAAAACATCGACAAGCTGCCCAGCGGCAACCTGCTCGACTTCGGTTGTGGCGCCGGAGTGCTGGGGGCGGCCATCAAGCGTCGTTACCCTCACAACGAAGTCATCATGCTTGATGTCGATGCCTTTGCCACCGCAAGTTCGCGCCTGACACTTGCCGCAAATGGCCTGCAAGCCCAAGTGCTGACCGGTGACGGCATCGACGCAGCACCGATGGGGTTGAACACCATTCTGAGCAACCCGCCGTTTCATGTCGGCGTTCATACCGATTACATGGCAACGGAAAACCTGCTGAGAAAAGCACGCCAACATCTTAAATCAGGCGGCGAACTGCGCCTGGTGGCGAATAACTTCCTGCGTTATCAGCCGCTGATCGAGGAGCACGTCGGGCAGTGCGAAGTCAGGGCTCAGGGCAACGGTTTCAAAATCTACAGCGCCAAACGCCCCTGAAATAAGCACTTGCCGAAACGTTTTCGCGGAGGCAGAATCCGCTCCGTCCTAGGGGAGTAGTCTCCCACGAGCGCCATGCTCGTCCGGCACGTATCAACATACTTGGTCCTCAGATCATGGTACGTGCGACCCGGAATCCGCTCAGACGGATCGGTGGTTTGACAAGACCTATGACACGAACACCTTACCCGGGGCGGGGAGGTCGTACGTGTCATAGCCGTGTCGGCCCGCCCCTTAGGAAACCTGATGCTGGAATCATTCTTAATCCCTACCGCAGTGGTCGCACTCGCCGAAATCGGTGACAAGACGCAGCTGCTCGCGCTCATTCTCGCTGCGCGCTTTCGCAAGCCATGGCCAATCATCGCCGGCATCGTCGCCGCAACCCTGGCCAACCATGCGGCGGCCGGCGCTGTAGGTGCCTGGTTCAGCAGTTATCTCTCGGACGCAGTGCTGCACTGGATTCTCGCCGCCAGCTTTACCGCCACGGCGCTGTGGACACTGGTTCCGGACAAGATGGATGACGACGAAGCCAGCACGGCACGCAAGTTCGGTCCGTTCATGACGACGCTGATCACGTTCTTCATTGCTGAAATCGGTGACAAGACGCAGATCGCCACGGTGATGCTGGCGGCGCAGTATTCCTATCTGTGGCTGGTCATTCTGGGCACCACGGTGGGCATGCTGCTGGCCAACGTGCCGGTGGTACTGGCGGGCAATTTCGCCGCCGAGAAGCTGCCGCTGACCCTGATCCGCCGACTGGCTGCCTGCGCATTCTTCGTGCTGGCGCTGGTGGCGGTTTACAAGGCGATGCAGGTCAGCGGCTGGGTGTGATGCGGGCCGATAGCATTGCGAAGACAACTCGCAATGCTATCGGCGATTCATCCACTCAGGATTTAGCGGCTTTCTGGTACAACGGCATGACTTTCGGTATCGCAGCCTGCAACGAAGCGATGCGACTTTCCGAGGCCGGGTGAGTGCTCATGAACTCAGGCTGCGAACCACCGGAGTTCTGGGTCATCTTCTGCCACAGGGTAATCGCCGCATTAGGGTTGTAGCCAGCGCGCGCGGCCAGTTCCAGACCGAGCAGATCGGCTTCGTTCTCGTTACTGCGGCTGTTGGGCAGCGTCAGGCTGTAGTTGACCACCGTGTCCGCCAGCGCCAGGCTGTCCTGTCCCAATCCCAGAAAGGCACCTGCGCCCTGCTTGGCCATTGAAACACCGTATGCCTTGGACATCGCTTCACGCCCGTGCTCGCGCAGGGCATGGGCGATCTCGTGGCCCATGACCGCAGCGATCTCATCGTCGGTCAGTTTGAGGGTATCGATAAGACCGCTGTAGACAATGATCTTGCCGCCAGGACCACAGTTGGCGTTCAGCTCGTCACTTTTGATCAGGTTGACTTCCCACTGCCACTGCGCCGAATCAGGTCGCAATTTGGGCGCCTGGGCAATCAGTCGATCGGCGATTGCATGAACCCGCTTGGCATTGGCACTGGTGGTGTCCAACACCCCTTTGCTGGTCGCCTCGCCAACGGTCTGCTGGTAGGACTGGGCGTACATTTTGTTGACTTCATCCGTGGAGAGCATGCTGAACATGTACTGTTTGCGCTCCACACCGACCGAGTCGCCACTCGTGGTATTGACTGCCTGACACCCGCCGAGCAGCAACGCAGCGCTCAAGGCACAGAAGGCAAATGAAGGACGCATGGTGTATCTCCTTGTCTATGAAACGGTCAGTCCCGGGGCAGACCTCTGCGCCAGATACCGGCCAACTGGCATCTTGGTCTTTGACAGGGGTGGATGGTTCCCGCAGGTGTGTCCAGTTTGTATCAGATGTACTTCAACGCGGATATCGGATTTGTCCGATTCGGTGCTTTTTGCCCTGCCCGACTAGCTTAATGGCGTGAGGCACTCGGGCGCATTCAGCTTGGGATCATTGACCAGATTGGCCAGAGGCCTTTCACGCAGCGCCGTCTGCGGGGCAGCCAGCAACGCTTGCAGGGTCGGCAGCGGCGTGTCGGCGGCCAGCCAGTCTTTCTGGCCCTTGGCATCCAGAATCAGCGGCCGACGCTGGGTCGCAGCCGCCTGGGTGACCACCGCGACGCTCAGGTAAGTATGCCCCTGCACCGGATAGGCTTCCCAGATCGCGGCGAAAAACAGCGCGGCGCCCTCCCCCGGCGTCAGCCAGAACGGACGCTTGCGCACCGTGCCCCGCCATTCGTAAAAGCCGTTGGCGGGGAGCAGACAGCGGCGATGGGTGAAGGCATCGCGAAACATCGGCTGCTCGGCCACGGTCTCGGCGCGGGCATGGGCAGGCGTTTTCGACAGGTCGGTGAGCCAGGCCGGCGTCAGGCCCCAGCGCGCACGCACCAGTTCGATACCGTCAGCGTTCTCGGCAGCACGCATGATCAATACCCAGTCGGCTGGCGAAATATTCCATTGCGCCTGCTGATCGGCAGGAAAACCGGGCAAGGCGGCAAAGGCGGGGGTCCAGCGAAACAGGGCGTAGCGTCCACACATGGGGGGTAATCAGACTCGTTTGAAGGTGCTCAGCACACCAGTACATCGGGGAAGTCGTCCGGCTCATCGCCAGACAGGGGCGAGGCGCTATTGTACGCAGTGATCAACGCTCGTGCGCGAGCGACCTGCGCATCTTCGACCTTGAGTGCCAGAAGCCCCAGCCCCGGCAGCTCGCCCATCGCCCCGAGCAGATCGCGACCGGCCAGATGCGCGTCGATGCCTTCGCTGGCAAGCATCGCCAGCAGCAACTCGGCCTCCATCAGGTTCTCGGGCTCGTAGATCTTCTGCATCACTCGTTCTCGCTGCGAACGTCCAGATTCCAGTCTTCGCCGTCGGTCTGCAGGTCGAAAACGATCGGGCGGCAGCAGACCGGACAGTCTTCAATGTACTGTTGATCGCCACCGGAAAGGTCCAGCACGGCTTCGACAGGTTCGCCGCAATAAGGGCAGTCGTAACTCTGTAATTCCTGCATCACGGTCTCCGGGGTCAGTTATGCGTATAATTGACCCATTCTTCAGAAGGCAGTTTTAACAAATCCGTCTTCTTTTTACCCTATTCGATTCAAACAAGAGAGCATGATGGGCGAATTTGATGCCATCCGACCTTACAACGATGCAGAAGTCCCCGCCGTCTTGGCACGTCTGCTGAGCGACAAAGCCTTTCTCGCCATTCTGACCCGATTTCGCTTTCCCCGCCTTGCGGGCGCATTCGGCTGGCTGCTGCAGCCAACCCTGGCACGCAAGCTGCGCCGCGAGTTCGCCGGTATCGACTCGGTCGCCACGCTGCAGGACAAGGTTGAATATTACGTCGACCACACCATCGAACGCGCCACGGACGGGGTCACCTACACCGGCGTCGAACAACTGAAGTCCGGTTGCGCCTACCTGTTTCTGGCCAACCATCGCGATATCGTTATGGACCCGGCGTTCGTCAACTATGCCGTGTACCACGCAGGTCTGCCCACTCCGCGCATCGCGATTGGCGACAACCTGCTGCAAAAGCCATTCGTCAGCGACCTGATGCGCCTGAACAAGAGCTTCATCGTGCACCGCTCGATCATTGGGCGGCGCGAGAAGATGGCGGCTTATCAATTGCTGTCGGCGTATATCAATCACTCGATCACCAAGGACTGCCAGTCGATCTGGATCGCTCAGGCCGAAGGCCGCGCCAAGGACGGTGACGACCGTACCGAGTCGGCGATCCTCAAGATGTTCCATATGAGCCGCAAGGATGAGCCGTTTGGTGACGTGATTCGTTCGCTGAACCTGATCCCGGTGTCGATCAGCTATGAGTATGATCCGTGCGACAGCGCCAAGGCCCGCGAGCTTTACATTCGTGCGACGACCGGCGCCTACACCAAGACGCCGGGCGAAGACGACGTGAGCATTGCACTGGGGATTACCGGCTATAAAGGCCGTGTGCACGTTAACTTTGCACCGCCGATCACCGAGCATTTCGAGGACACCAAGCAACTGGCCATCGAGATGGACCGGCAGATTCTCGGCGGCTATCGGCTGTTCCCGGTGCATTACCTGGCGTATGCGCAATGGAGCGCTGCCGATCCGGCGCTTGAAGTGCCCAAGGCTGAAGCGCTGTTCCCGGCAGATGAGCTCGACCGCGCCAGGGAAGAGTGGGAAAGCCGCCTGGCAGGCACGCCGATCGAGCATCGCCCTTACATGATTCAGCAATATGCGACACCAGTGCGCAACCAGTACCGCGTCAAGGCAGGGCTCGCGCTTTAAGAACTGGAACGTCTATCGTACCCATGCTCTGCGTGGGTACGCCGTTCTGGACGCTCTGCGTCCGACCTTGAGCGCGTCAGCGCTGTTCCCACGCTGGAGCGTGAGGAACGATAGGTGCACGGGAGAGCACGTATCATGCCCATGCTCCGCACGGTCATCCAGTCCCCGAAATATCCTGCATGAAAATTCTCTGCCACTGTCACCCCAGCGTCATACTTCGCCTGCATTGTGTGGCTCCTCGAGAAACGGACTTCCCTCTCTTTGGAGCTTGTCATGCTGCATGCAAAAAATCAGGATCGCCTTTATCTCATCGCCCCAAGCGATGAGCAGCAGGAGTTGATCGATGGCCTGGCCTTCAATGTTCAGGACCGCCACTGGCTGGTCTACTGCGCACTGGGCGGGCATGTTCATCATGATTTGCCGGATCTGGATCAGGACACGGGCTTGAGCTTCCTCGACTTCTACCAGCAGGCAGCCTGATACCAAACCCTGAACAGCAAAAAGCCCGGCCCCCTCAACAGGGGCCGGGCTTTTTTTATCGCATGCTTACTGCGACAGGGTCGAACCGATGGTCGGGTCCTGGAAGACGCGGGTCAGTGCGTCGCTCAACACGTCGCTCACCAGCTTGGTGTTGGTTTCCTGATTCGGCGCCATACCGAAACGCTGGTCCAGCGATGCGGCATAACGACCACTGTAGGTGCGGCCGTTATTGCGCACGTCAGCGCGGAA
Source organism: Pseudomonas congelans (assembly GCF_900103225.1). GTDB lineage: Bacteria > Pseudomonadota > Gammaproteobacteria > Pseudomonadales > Pseudomonadaceae > Aquipseudomonas > Aquipseudomonas congelans. The sequence goes on from NZ_FNJH01000002.1 coordinate 781,917, forward strand.
CGTCGAGCTGATGGTGGCTTCAGTTACGTACAGACCTTCCTTCGGCGACTGGTACTTGAGGTCTGCCAGGGTCACGGTCAACTGCGGAGCGCTGCCGCCCTGGGTCGGTGTAAAGCCCAGCAGGCGTACGGCGGCTTCAGCCTGAGCCTGAAGCTTGGGAACGATGTCGGCACCGGTGACGCTGATTGCGCTGGTTTCCGGGTACATGCCACCGCGCGTGCCCAGCGTCGGCCCAGGACGGCCGTCGACGACACGCACCACCACAGGCTGACCACGCCCTACCGCCGCCAGCTGCGCGTTGAGCTTGGGCGTTGGGCTGAGTTGTTGCGGACTGTGGGCACAGCCCACCAGGGTCAAACTGCTTACAGCAAGCAAACCGAACAAAATGCGACGCAGCATGCTCATTTCTCCATGGGCCAGACACTGAATGTGCCGCAGTATAGCGGCCTGTAACAGCCGCAAACCAGAGGCCACTGACCGTTAAGCCTCGGACATTCGACACGCATCGGGGTTCACGCAGCAACGCAGGGCAAGATTCCTCCAGCACGGTGTAATCAGGACGTCACATCCGCGCTGCAGACTCGCCTCCATCGCACAGACGCTCATTCACGTCACAGGAGCTGCGCCATGAATCTGTTCCGGTCTCTGTTCACTGCACGCCCCCAGCATCGCCACTACGCGCGTATCGATCAGGCAGGCGTCTGCCGTGCGTTCAAGCACTGCGCGCAACGTCCGACCGGTGCGGAATGGGTCGAAGTGACCGAGCAACGGCTCAGCTGGCTGAATCAGCCACTGCCCGCCAGCGCACGCATGGCGCAGCGTAGCGAACGCTCAACGCGCGGCCAGTTGCTCACCGCCTGACCGGAGAGCGAATAAAAGTCATTTAAAGCGATCAATTCCTGCCATTTAATCGCTATAATCTCCCCCCGATTATAAGGACGTCTCCTGATCGGGCCTCGCAGCACTGCTAATCGCAGTATTAGCGCCTTCGTAATGCCCACAGAGAGCCGCCCACACAGGTCATTTGCGCACGAGTGTGCTCGATGAAAGGTGAAGAATGCTCGAATCGTATCGAACCTTTCTCGCCGGCCAGCGCCTCACTCTTTATGCGCCTGACCTGCCAGCGCTGTCATCGCAGCCATTTCGAGGTTTGGTTCGCGTTCCCAAAAGGACGTGAAAAACGGGTTTCACTACTTCACAAGAGTGTGGCGAGCAAATGAATAGGTACGCGTTTGTAAATGCACCATCAGCGTCTGAACCGGCTCTCTTGAACAGGACTGACCGCGACTGCGCCTCCATGACCGGAGCCTGACGCCATCGACAGGAGCCCGTTGCACAAGGGGCTCCCTGACGATGGTCGAATGGCCTCGCAGGCCTGGAAATGCGTTCATGAAGCCTTGATGAACCATGACCGGGCCTGACCGGGACCTGCGCTTTGGATGCGAAAAATTGCGAAGAATCGGTCAGGCGATCCTGGCCAGGCAAACGAGGGTAGACACTTGATTCAGCCCACGAACACCTGGCAAACAGCCTCAGGATCGTATGCCGTCAATTTGGTGCTGCAGATTTTGGAGACGCGTTAATGGCGCATAACGAAGCAGTCGATGTAGTACTGGTCGGAGCAGGCATCATGAGTGCCACTCTGGCGGTATTGCTAAAAGAGCTCGACCCCGGCATCACGCTGGAAGTCGTTGAGCTGATGGATTCCGGTGCCGCGGAGAGTTCCAACCCGTGGAACAACGCCGGCACCGGCCACGCCGGTCTGTGCGAGCTGAACTACACGCCGCCTGCGGCTGACGGCTCCATAGACATCAAGAAAGCGGTGCACATCAACACCCAGTTCGAAGTCTCGAAACAGTTCTGGGCCTACTTGGCACGCAAGGGCACCTTTGGGTCAGCCCGATCATTCATCAATCCGGTTCCGCACCTGAGCTTCGTGCAGGGCGAAAAAGGCGTCTCGTTCCTCAAGACCCGCTTTGAAGCCATGAGCAAGCATCACGCCTTCTCTTCGATGGAGTACACCGAGGACAAGGCAACGCTGGCCGAGTGGATGCCATTGATGATGCCTGGCCGGCCTGCGGACGAAAAAATTGCCGCAACGCGCATGATGAACGGCACCGACGTCAACTTTGGCGCGCTGACCAATCAATTGCTCGGGCATTTGACCAGCGCTCCAGGCACCCAGATCAAGTACCGCAGCCGCGTGACCAACCTGACCCGCAACGGCGCTGGCTGGATCGTCAGCGTCAAGGACGTGAATGGCGGCGGCACGCGCGAGATAGATGCCAAGTTCGTGTTCCTCGGTGCCGGTGGCGCAGCGTTGCCGCTGCTGCAGTTGTCGGGCATTGAAGAGAGCAAGGGCTTTGGCGGCTTCCCGGTCAGCGGCCAGTGGCTGCGTTGCGACAACCCGGATGTGGTCAAGCACCACCAGGCCAAGGTCTACAGCCAGGCCGCCGTGGGCTCGCCGCCGATGTCGGTGCCGCACCTGGACACCCGCGTGGTCGATGGCAAGAAATCCCTGCTGTTCGGACCTTATGCCGGTTTTACCACCAAGTTCCTGAAACACGGCTCGTTCCTCGACCTGCCGCTGTCGGTACGCGTGGCCAACATCAAACCGATGCTGGCGGTGGCGCGCGACAACATGGACCTGACCAAGTACCTGGTCAGCGAAGTGATGCAGTCGATGGAGCAACGCCTGGAATCACTGCGTCGCTTCTATCCGGAAGCGAAAGCCGAAGACTGGCGTCTCGAAATCGCCGGTCAGCGCGTGCAGATCATCAAGAAAGACGCGAAGAAAGGCGGTGTGCTGCAATTCGGCACCGAGCTGGTTTCCGCAAAGGACGGCTCACTGGCCGCCCTGCTCGGCGCTTCGCCGGGTGCATCGGTGACCGTGTCGATCATGCTTGAGCTGCTCGAACGCTGCTTCCCGGAGAAAACCCGCACGCAATGGGCGACCAAGCTCGAAGAGATTTTTCCGGCCCGGGAGAAAATCCTCGAAACCGATGCGCCGCTCTACGAGCGTATCAGCACGCAGAACGACGAGGCGCTTGAACTGGTCGAGAAAAGCAGCCAGGAACACAGCTTCGCCTGATCCAGCCGCTGCTGTGCTGTAACAAAAGCCCCGTTAGCTTGCACCAGCCACGGGGCTTTTTATTGCCTTTATTACACGTGCCGGTCAGAGGCTTCTGGACAGTACAGCAATGTGCTCCGGACCAATCCCGCAGCAGCCGCCAATATGCGTGGCGCCGCGCTTGACCCAGTCTGCCGCCCACTGCTGATAGCCCTGTGGGTCAAGGTCTTCGCGCAGCTCATCCAGGCCGTCGTTGGCCGTGGCGTCCTTGGGTTGCGGCGGGAAGGCATTGGCGTACGCGCCAATGGCAATGTCGACGTTCAGCGACGTGAACACCTCACGCGCCGCATCGAGTGCGCCGCCGATCACCTCTGGCTGGCTGCAGTTGAACAACAGCGTGGCGACGCCCATTGCGGCGGCTGCCCTGGCGGCGTCGGCGACCGGCTCGCCTGAGCGTAGACGCGGAACCTCGTCAGTGTCCTCGTCCTGAAGGGTGAACGACAGCCAGAACGGCTTGCCGTCATTCGGCAGCCCGGCACGGATGGTCTGTGCTTCGAGAATGCAGCTCTGGGTTTCGGCCAGCCACAGGTCGACATACGGCGACAGCCCGGCAACCAGTGGTTTCAGAACATCGGCAGCCAGCTCCGGCTGATACAGGTCAGGGCGATAGGAACCGAACAGCGGCGGGATGGAGCCCGCCACGCGGACGCGTCCGCCAGAGGCATCGGCCGACTCGCGCGCCAGTTGCCCGGCCAGCGCTGCCAATGCCTGACCTTCACGGGCAAAACGCTCTTCGCCAATATGAAACGGCACGACGGCGTAGCTGTTACTGGTAATGACCTGAGCACCACTTTCGATATAAGCGGCGTGTACCGAACTCACCGCTTCGGGCGCTTCACTCAATGCCAGCGCCGACCATTCCGGCTGGCGAAACGGGGCTCCGCGACGCTGCAGTTCACGGCCCATGCCGCCATCGAGAATTACAGTTGTGCCTTGGGTCATATGTGATCTGCTTATATGTATATGAAAAAAACTCATTATGAGTCAGTCTTGTATAACGTATTTAATACGGCCCTTTAATCAAACTACAAACACTTTTTCAGGGGACATCTGTGAATTATCGCGCTCTGCTGGGCATCGGCCTGGTCACTCTGGCAGCCTCCACGCAAGTTCTGGCCGGCGCCACGCTGGATCGCGTGCAGAAAAACAAAGAGCTGGTCAACGTCCTCATGGAAAGTTACCCGCCCTTCTCGTTCCTGAATGACAAGAATGAACTGGATGGCTTCGATGTCGACGTCGCCAAGGCCGTGGCGCAGAAACTGGGCGTCAAGTTGCGCCTCGAAACACCGTCCTGGGACGTGATCGCCGCAGGCCACTGGAGTGGCCGTTATGACATTTGCGTCTGCTCGATGACACCGAGCAAGGCTCGCGCCGAAGTGTTCAACTTCCCGGTCGAGTATTACGCCTCGCCAGCGGTGATTGTGGTTAACGCTACAGATGATCGTATCCATTCGGCCAAGGACCTGAGCGGCAAGAAGGTCGGCCTGACCAGCGCCTCCAGCTACGAAAGCTACCTGAACAAGAATCTGGTCATCGATGGCGCCGAAGACAAGCCACTGCAGTACCCGTTCGAAGACGTGCAGATCGCCCCGTACGACAACGACAACGTGGCCTTTCAAGACCTCGGGCTGGGTGCTGGCAAGCGGCTGGACGCGATACTCACCAATCTGGTGACAGCGAAGCCGCGCCTGGATCAGGACAAACGCTTTAAGCTGGCGGGCGAGTCGCTGTATGAAGAACCCAACTCCGTGGCCATCGAAAAAGACGATCCGGAATGGGACGCCAAGGTTCGCGAAGTCTTCGCCGAACTCAAGAGCGACGGCACCCTGAGCAAGCTGTCGCAAAAGTGGATCGGTGCTGACATCAGCAAATGACTTCTTTCCAGCCCCAGCGCCCACCAGAGCAGGCCGAACAGAGCCTGCTCAAGCGAGTTTTCGGCTTCCGCACACGGCTTTACCTGACCTGGCTGGTCATGTTCGTGCTGTTCGCCGGCTTCTTCCTGAGCTTCGATCTGAAGCTGTCGATCATCCTCGACAAACTGCCGAACCTGATCGGGCTGCATCTGGCCCCTAACGGTTTTCTGCAGGGCGCGGCGCTGACGCTGTTCGTGTCGGTGTGTTCGATCGTGGTCTCGGTCGCGCTCGGCTTTGTCACTGCACTCGCGCGGCTTTCCAGCAGCGCGGTGGCGTTCGGCATCGCCAGCTTTTACGCCTCGTTCTTTCGCGGCACACCGCTGTTGATCCAGATCCTGCTGATCTATCTCGGTCTGCCGCAACTCGGCATCGTCCCCGGAGCCATCACAGCGGGGGTGATCGCGCTGTCGCTCAACTACGGGGCGTACCTGAGCGAGATTTTCCGTGCGGGGATCATCGGCGTCTCTGCCGGACAGCGTGAAGCCGCAATGGCTCTGGCCTTGCGCCCGGCGCAGATCTTCTGGCGTGTCACCCTGCCCCAGGCCATGCGCACGATCATTCCACCGACCACCAACCAGTTCATCTCCATGCTCAAGGACTCTTCACTGATTTCAGTGATGGGCGTCTGGGAAGTGATGTTTCTCGCGCAGTCTTACGGCCGCTCCAGCTATCGATACATCGAAATGCTGACCACCGCAGCGGTGCTGTACTGGATCATGTCGATCGGGCTGGAGTTATTGCAGTCACGACTGGAACGGCATTACGGCAAGGCGTATCAGGCGCGCAAATAACTGCAGCGTTCATCCTTACGCTTTGCGCTCAGTGTTATACGCAAGTCTGTTTTTGATTCTGGCCGAAGGCCGTGGGAGCGAACTTGTTCGCGAAGGGGGTCGTATAATTGCCGAAAATGCATCGACTAAAACACCGTCTTCGCGAACAAGTTCGCTCCCACGCCCTCTGGGCAGAAGCTCGGAAGCCCGTTATTCCGGGCGTTCTAGGACGTGTGTATAACGACTGAGAGCTCCGCGTGGGAATGCAGTTCCGGACGCTCTGCGTCCAGCCCTGGCAATGCGGAGCATTGGCACGACAGTCAAACGACAATTACGTACGGGCTTTCTCGATCAGTTCGATGTATTCATCAGCGTTGCGCTGATCCTTGATCAGGGCGATGAAGTCGTTACCGTGCTCGTCCTTGCCATCGAAGTCATGGCCCGCTTCCTTGAAGAACACCAGAAAGCGTTCGAAATCGTTGATGCGCAGCCCACGGTAGGCCTTGATCAGCTTGTGCAGCGACGGCGAGGTAGCATCATACGGCTCGAAGTTGAGGAACAGCTTGATCTGCTCATCGCCGATCTCATCGCCAATCAACTGCTTCTTATCTTTACGCATTACAGGCTCCAGCAGGTCGCAGACACTTTCACGGGCGGGCAGTTTACCCTCCGGCGAGCGCCGCGCTCAACGCGCACGTGCAGAGGTGGTGTGCAGATCAGCCCAGATGTGCCCGTTGGCATAACTGAGGAACTGGCAATAAACCTTCTCGTTGCGCAGCAGGTCCACCAGCACGCGGTACTGGGACAGCGGGTAATAAAGCGTCAACGTGCGCGATGGCTCATCATAGGTCGGCTTTTTAAGGCTTTTGCTATCACCGCCATCGAAGTGCACGAGTACCTGGGAGATGGACGCACCCTTGTTCAGCGACTTGCCCTTGAGGCGCAGCGACAAGGGTGAGGTGACCGGAATCGGCTGCTGACTCGACTGCCGCTGATTACCGGCAACGATGGTGTATTCGGTGACCCGCATCAACTGTTGCTGTTCGGGCACACCTTCGCGCAGGCTCAGGTCGTCAGGCGGCAGGTATTGATCGTGCATGGGGCTGGCCGATACCGGCGCAGCAGGTGCGGCAACTGCCAGACCAGACAACAGCACCAACGCCACGGCGCCGGGAATCAGTAGCTTCATTGAGGCTTTCCATGTAATTGCGAATCGACGACCGCCCCTGCTCGCAGAAGCGGCCGTCAGAATGCCTTACATTCCTTTGACGGCATAGATACCGGCAGCATTACGCCAGTAGCCTTTGTAGTCCATACCGAAACCGAAGATATAACGGTCGATGCATGGCAGGCCGACGTAGTCGGCTTTCAGGTCCGGGCGAGCCTTGCGGTCGTGGTCCTTGTCGATCAGCACGGCAGTGTGCACAGCGCGGGCACCGGCATGTTTGCAGAAGTCGATGATGGCACCCAGGGTATGACCTTCATCGAGGATGTCATCGATGATCAGCACGTCACGATCCATGAACGAGACTTCCGGCTTGGCTTTCCAGAACAGATCGCCGCCGGTGGTTTCGTTGCGATAGCGCGTTGCGTGCAGGTAGGACGCTTCCAGCGGGAAGTTCAGGTGGGTGAGCAGCTTGCCGGAGAAAATCAGGCCGCCATTCATGACGCAGAACACGACAGGATTGCGCTCGGCCAGCTCGGCATTGATCTGCGCGCCGACGCGGGCAATGGCCGCATCCACTTCGGCCTCGGTGTACAGGCAGTCAGCTTCGCGCATGACTTGACGGATATGCTCGAGATCAGCGGACATGACGCTCTCCAGGTAAGGCAGTTTGAGAAAAGCGGGCAAAGGTACGCATCCGTTCAAGCCAGAGCAAGTGATTCTGGACTAACGTTGCGGGTGTCTTGCAAAAGCCGCGAACGTCGAAGCTCCATAACGATACTGCATGTGCTTTAGGCTTTGTACGAAAAGTCGGCGAGCGAAGGTCAGGCAAGGCAAAAACAGGCGAGGAAGCGGAGTCTACGTGTTGTAAATGAGCATTCCGAGCCTGTTTTTAACGCAGCATCACCGAGCGCAGCCACTTTACGTACAGAGCCTAAGACAGTCAGTGCCGAATAGATTAACCTAGACCGATTTTTGCCCCGCTGGAGCCTTTCCCCATGCCCATTCGTGAGATCCGTCACCCACTGATCCGCCACAAGCTCGGCCTTATGCGCCGCGCCGACATCAGCACCAAGAATTTCCGTGAGCTGGCTCAGGAAGTCGGCGCGCTGCTGACGTATGAAGCCACTGCCGACCTGACGCTGGAAAGTTACGACATTCAAGGCTGGGCCGGTACGGTCTCAGTCGAGAAGATCGCGGGCAAGAAAATCACCGTCGTGCCGATTCTGCGCGCCGGTATCGGCATGCTCGACGGCGTGCTCAGCCTGATCCCGGGCGCCAAGGTCAGCGCGGTCGGCGTGGCCCGCAACGAAGAAACCCTGCAGGCGCACACGTACCTGGAAAAACTGGTTCCGGAAATCGACGAGCGCCTGGCAATGATCATCGACCCGATGCTGGCCACCGGCAGCTCGATGGTCGCCACCATCGACCTGCTGAAAAAGGCTGGCTGCAAGGAAATCCGCGCAATGGTCCTGGTCGCGGCGCCCGAAGGCATCGCTGCAGTGGAGAAAGCGCACCCGGACGTGATGATCTACACCGCTTCCGTCGACGAGCGTCTGAACGAACACGGCTACATCATTCCGGGCCTGGGCGATGCCGGTGACAAGATTTTCGGCACCAAGCAGAAGGACGCGTAACCCGATGACGCAGCAGGAGTTCAACGATCCACTGTGGCGCACGATTCTATCCGGCGCACAAATGCTGTTCGTGGCCTTTGGCGCGCTGGTCCTGATGCCACTGATCACCGGGCTCGATCCGAACGTGGCGCTGTTCACCGCAGGCCTGGGCACGCTGCTGTTCCAGATCGTCACCGGGCGTCAGGTGCCGGTCTTTCTGGCCTCAAGCTTTGCCTTCATTACCCCGATCATCCTCGCCAAAGGCCAGTTCGGCCTGGCCGCGACCATGGGCGGCGTCATGGCGGCAGGCTTTGTGTACACCTTTCTCGGTCTCGCGGTGAAGATCAAGGGCACCGGTTTCATCGACCGCCTGCTGCCTCCCGTGGTTATCGGGCCGGTGATCATCTCGATCGGTCTGGCCATGGCCCCGATCGCAGCCAACATGGCAATGGGCAAGTCCGGCGATGGCGCGCAGTTGATTCCTTATCAGACCGCCATGCTGATTTCGATGCCCGCCTTGCTGACCACGCTGATCGTGGCGGTGTTCGGTAAAGGCATTTTCCGTCTGGTGCCGATCATCTCCGGCGTGCTGGTGGGCTTCGCGCTGTCGTTCTACTTTGGTGTGGTCGATACCAAAAAGATCGCTGACGCCGCCTGGCTGGCCTTGCCGCACTTCACCGCACCGGAATTCAACTGGCAGGCGATTCTGTTCATTGTCCCGGTCGCTCTGGCCCCGGCCATCGAGCACATCGGCGGGGTGATTGCAGTCGGCAGCGTGACCGGCCGCGACTACCTGAAAAAACCGGGCCTGCACCGCACGCTGTTCGGCGACGGCATTGCCACCACCGCAGCCGGTCTGTTCGGCGGCCCACCCAATACCACCTACGCCGAAGTGACTGGCGCGGTGATGCTGACCAAGAACTACAACCCGCAGATCATGATCTGGGCGTCGTTCTTTGCCATCATCCTGGCGTTCATCGGCAAGTTCGGGGCGCTGCTGCAGAGCATTCCGGTGCCGGTAATGGGCGGGATTCTGTGCCTGCTGTTCGGTTCGATTGCAGCGGTGGGCATGAACACCCTGATCCGCCACAAGATCGACCTGGCCGAAGCGCGCAATCTGGTGATTGTCTCGGTCACCCTGGTGTTCGGGATCGGCGGGGTATTGATCGGCACCGGCAACGGCCCGAACGATTTCGGCCTGAAAGGCATTGCCCTGTGCGCCGTGACCGCCATTGTCCTGAACCTGATCTTGCCGGGCAATGACAGCTGGAAGAACAAGCAACTGGATGATCAGTTGCCGTAATCCTGGCCGGAGCGGGCATGACCATCGTGCCAATGCTCCGCGTTGGCATGCCGTTCTGGACGCTCTGCGTCCGATCCTGAGTATGCGGTGCGGCGCAGACTTGTGACGCGGAGCGTCACCCAAGGGATTCCCACGCTGGAGCGTGAGGCACGATAAGCGTCTGGAAGAACACTATCGTGCCCATGCTCCGCGGTTCAGCGCATCACAACATCAACGGCGCACGTTCGCACAGCCTGTTCAGCTCTTTCGCCCAGTTGGGATCGTCGTTCAGGCAAGGGATCAGGATCAGCTCCTCTCCCCCCGCTTCCTTGAACTGCTCGGCACCGCGATCACCGATTTCTTCCAGGGTTTCGATGCAATCAGCCACGAACGCCGGGCACATGACCAGCAGCTTCCTGACACCTTTCGCCGCCAGTTCGTCCAGATGCGCTTCGGTATAGGGTTCGATCCACTTGGCGCGCCCCAGACGTGACTGGAACGACACCGACCACTTACCGTCAGGAATGCCCATACGCTTGGCAAACGCCGCCGCCGACTGTATGCACTGCGCGCGATAGCAGGTGGCGAGCACTTCGGCGGGTGCGGTCATGCAGCAGTCGTCCTTCAGGCAATGCTTGCCGGTCGGGTCGAGCTTGTGCAGGTGCCGCTCCGGCAGACCGTGGAAACTCAGCAGCAAATGGTCGTAAGGCTGCTCCAGATGCGGCCGCACGCTTTCCACCAGCGCACTCAGGTACTCGGGCTGATCGTAGAACGGCTGCAGAACCGAGAACTGCATCTTCAACGATTTGGCGCGCACCACACGTTTGGCTTCTTCAATGACCGTGGTCACCGTGCTGTCGGCGAACTGCGGGTACAGCGGCGCCAGGGTGACCTTCTTGAAGCCCTGCTCTGCGAGCCGCGTCAGCACGGTTTCGATGGACGGCTCGCCATAACGCATGGCCAGTTCGACCGGCCCGTGCGACCACTCCTTTTTCATCGCCTGCTGCAGACGCTTGCTCAGCACCACCAGGGGCGAACCTTCATCCCACCAGATGGACGCATAGGCGTGCGCGGACTGCTCTGGCCGTTTGATCAGAATCAGCGAGACCAGCAGCCTGCGCACCGGCCACGGCAGGTCGATCACATAAGGATCCATCAGGAACTGGTTCAGATAGCTGCGCACGTCTGCCACTTGAGTAGAAGCAGGCGAACCCAGATTGACCAGCAACAAAGCGTGATCGGTCATGCAACATCCTATTCATTTCAACAGCGTTCAGTGGCGACCCAGCAAATCCTGCAGGGCAGTGTCGAGTTCGGTGTACTTGAATGTAAAACCAGCTTCCTGCAAACGCTCCGGCCGCGCACGCTGACCACCGAGCAGCAATACCGAAAGCTCACCCAGCAATACTTTCAGGGCCAGCGCAGGCATGGGCATGAATGCCGGTCGGTGCAGAATGCCGGCCAGGGACTTGGCAAACTGACGATTGCGCACCGGTGAAGGCGCACAAACATTATAGGGACCCTTTGCTTCATTCAGATTCAACAGAAAATCAATCGCGGCGATTTGATCCTGGATGTGAACCCACGGCATCCACTGCCTGCCATTGCCGATAGGCCCGCCCATACCGAATTTGAAAGGAGGCAACAGACGCTGCAGAAAGCCGGCGCGGTCGGACAGCACCAGCCCTGTACGTATCAGCACCACCCGCACACCCAGGGCCTCGGCACGTTGCGCGGTTTCTTCCCAGGCGTTGCACAGCTGGCTGGCAAAGTCTTCTTTGGCGGGCAGAGAGGTTTCGTCGATTTCGCGCTCGCCACTGTCGCCGTACCAACCGACTGCGGAACCGGAAATCATCAGCGCAGGTTTTTGCGAACGAGTGGCCAGCCATTTGAGCAGTTGTTCGGTCAGGCCGACGCGACTTTCCCACAGCAACAGACGACGCTTGCGGGTCCAGGGGCGGTCAGCAATAGGCGCGCCCGCCAGATTGATGATTGTATCCACCGGCTGCGTACCCAGCTCATCAAGGCTGGCAATGCCACGCACTGAAGGGCCGCACAGCTCGGCGACGTCGGCGGGTTTTCGGCTCCATACCGTCAATTCATGGCCTTGGGCAGACCAGAAACGGCAGAGCGCTCGTCCTATCAAACCAGTACCACCGGTCAGCAATATGTGCATGGCAGATAACCTCGCGTGGCGTAGGTGACAATTGAGTAGTCTTATTTTTACCAGTGACGCGGTCCGTGACGTTGGTCCGGAAAACGAAACTGTCAGCTGAACCATAGGCCACAGCAGAGTGAAACGCAGCTCCGAGGCCTTTGCCCGAGTCGCTGAACCGTTCGACCTTGCCAGTGGCAATGTGACTCAACCGCTAGATAGCAAAACCACTGCAAGTTATACCAAACAAGAAGATTGTACAGGTTTTAACTACGGCGTAGTCTGTACAGACAAGGTAACGAGGCCCCTATGACTGTCCCTATCGCAATCATCGGTACCGGTATCGCCGGACTCTCAGCAGCCCAGGCGCTGACATCCGCCGGGCATCAGGTGCACCTTTTCGACAAGAGCCGCGGCAGCGGCGGTCGTATGTCCAGTAAGCGCAGCGACGCAGGTTCGCTGGATATGGGCGCACAGTATTTCACCGCCCGAGACCGGCGCTTTGCCACCGCAGTCAAGCAGTGGCAAACCGAGGGTCACGTCGCCGAGTGGACCCCCTCGCTCTATAACTTTCACGGCGGCAGGCTCAGCCCTTCACCGGACGAGCAAGTGCGCTGGGTTGGTACGCCTGGCATGAGCGCCATTACCCGAGCAATGCGCGGCGATCTGCCGGTGTCGTTCTCGTGCCGCATCACTGAAGTGTTTCGCGGTGAACAACACTGGAACCTACTGGATGCCGAAGGCGAAAGTCACGGCCCCTTCAGCCATGTGATCATCGCCACCCCGGCCCCTCAGGCCACTGCCCTGCTGGCTGCCGCGCCGAAACTGGCCAGCGTGGTCGCAGGCGTGAAGATGGACCCGACCTGGGCCGTGGCACTGGCCTTCGAAACCCCGTTGCAGACGCCCATGCAGGGTTGCTTCGTGCAAGACAGCCCACTGGACTGGTTGGCCCGCAATCGCAGCAAACCCGGGCGCGATGCCACGCTCGATACCTGGGTACTGCACGCCACCAGCCAATGGAGCCAGCAGAATATCGACGCCTCCAGAGAACAGGTCACCGAACAATTGCACGGCGCATTCGCGGAGTTGATCGATTGCACAATGCCTGCGCCGGTGTTCAGCCTCGCACATCGCTGGCTGTATGCACGGCCTGCCGGCTCTCACGAATGGGGCGCCCTGTCGGATGCAGATCTGGGCATTTACGTGTGCGGCGACTGGTGCCTGTCAGGGCGCGTGGAAGGTGCATGGCTGAGTGGTCAGGAAGCAGCGCGCCGACTGCTGGAGCATATGCAATGAATCAGATCAACCCGCGCAAGCTGCTGCTGTCGAAATGGACAGCCGCCACCCCGCTCAACCGGGAAAAACACTTTCTGGTGACCGAGCTGTTCAAGGATGAAGAAGGCACCGTTCTGGAAGTCGAGCTGCAGGCCGTGCTGACCCAGCGCAGCGAGCGACTGCCGTGGCAGGTGTTGCAACAGGCGGATACGTGGCGGATGGGCTGGAAGTAGCTGGAGGCAGCCTTTACCGCCCTCTACAAAGAATTTGACTTGTACAGCTACACCCCTATGATGAAGACAAGTTGTACAGCACGAACTATCTGTACAAGTCTTCTGTAGAGGTGACTGATGGCGACGTCCGCAATCGAAAAACCCAAACTCGGCATCAGCGCCTGCCTGATGGGTGCCGAGGTTCGCTTCAATGGCGGACACAAGGAATCTCATCTGTGTACACAGGCGCTGAGCAAGTATTTCGATTTCGTCCAGGCGTGCCCTGAAGTCGCTATCGGCATGGGCATCCCGCGCGAGCCGATCAGGCTGGTAGGCGACGCAGAAAATCCCAAGGCGCTCGGCACGGTCAATCGTGACCTCGACGTTACCGAGGCACTGGCGGATTACGGCATACAGATGGCCGATGAGCTGGGTGATATATGCGGCTACATCTTCATGCAGAAATCCCCGTCCTGCGGCCTTGAGCGGGTCAAGGTCTACCGCGAAAACGGCGCGCCGGTCGATGGTGGTGGCCGTGGGATCTATGCGCAGGCCTTCTGCGAACGTCACCCCGATCTGCCCGTGGAGGAAGACGGCCGGCTCAACGATGCCGTGCTGCGCGAAAACTTTGTCACCCGCGTTTTTGCCTACGCCGCCTGGCAACAATTGCTGAAAGAAGGCGTCACCCGGCGCGCGCTGACCGAATTCCACTCGCGCTACAAATATCAGCTGATGGCCAATGACCCGATGCAGTACAAGGCACTGGGCAAGATGCTCGGCAGCATGGGCCGCACCGACCCGAATGAAATCGCGCCGCTGTATTTCAGCCAACTGATGGCTGCCTTGAAAAAGTGCGCCACGCGCAGTACTCACACCAACGTCCTGCAGCACCTGTGTGGTTATTTGAAACAGACCATCACCAGCGAAGACAAGCAGGAAATCCAGCAGGTCATTACCCAGTATCACCAGGGCATCGTGCCGCTGATCGTGCCGTTGACGCTGCTCAAGCATCATTTTCGCCAACATCCGGACCCGTATGTGGCACTGCAGGTGTACATGCAGCCCCACCCGGAAAACCTCAGCCTGCGCAATGCGATTTGACTCATGAATGAAACAGATACAGAGGTGCCGGGCGACTGGCTGCCGATCCGTGAGGTGGCACGCCAGACAGGCGTCAACGCCGTCACCCTGCGTGCCTGGGAGCGTCGTTACGGACTGATCGTCCCGCACCGCACTGCCAAAGGTCATCGGCTGTATTCGGACGAGCATGTGCAGCGCGTGATGAAGATTCTGACCTGGCTCAACCGTGGCGTGTCCGTCAGTCAGGTCAAGGGCCTGATCGATGACAACCGCCAGGACGCCCTGCCGCCGACCAACGACTGGGACGCACTGCGCCAGACCTTGCTGGTCGCGATCGGCGAGCTGGCCGAGCGCCGGGTCGATGACGTGTTCAATCAGGCGATGTCGCTGTACCCGCCGCGCACGCTGTGTGAACAGTTGCTGCTGCCACTGCTGGCCGAACTGGAACAGCGCTGGCAAGGCAAGTTCGGCGCACAACTGGAGCGCACGTTTTTCTATTCCTGGCTGCGCAGCAAGTTTGGCGCGCGCATCTACCACAACAATCGCCAGCTCAATGGCAGCCCGTTGTTGCTGGTCAATCAGTCCGATCTGCCGCTGGAGCCGCATCTGTGGCTCGCGGCCTGGCTGGTGAGCAGCGCCGACTGTCCGGTCGAAGTGTTCGACTGGCCGCTGCCTGTCGGTGAGTTGGCGCTGGCAGCCGAATACCTCAAGCCACGCGGCCTGTTGCTCTACTCCAGCAAGGCGCTGAACGTGGCACAACTGCCCCGCTTGCTGGCCAATATCACCTGCCCTGTCGTGCTGGGCGGACCAACGGTGCAGATCCATAATGCCGAGTTGCTCGTACAGGCCAACGAGATATCTGGACTGACCCTTGCCCACGACGTACTCAGCGCTCAGATCGAGCTGGGCAAGCTCGGACTTATCTAAGGACTTCTCATGCAACTGATCTGGCTGCGTAGCGACCTGCGCGCTCAAGACAACACTGCCCTGACCGCCGCCATGGAGCGCGGTCCGACGCTGGCGGTCTACCTGCTCAGTCCTGCGCAGTGGCGCAGCCATGACGATGCCGACTGCAAGGTAGACTTCTGGCTGCGCAATCTGGTCGAGCTCGAACAGGCGCTGGGCGAGTTGAATGTTCCCTTGCTGATCCGCGAAGCGAACACCTGGGATCAGGCGCCTGAAGTGCTGGCAAAGCTGTGCACACAGTTCAAGGTCGAGGGCCTGCACCTTAATCAGGAATACGGCATCAACGAAACCCGTCGCGACCAGGCAGTGCAGAAGGCGATGGAAAAAGCCGGTGTGCACTTCAACAGCTACCTTGATCAGCTGTTATTCAAGCCCGGCAGCATCCTGACCAAGACCGGCAACTACTTTCAGGTGTTCACCCAGTTCAAGAAGGTCTGCTACACCCGAATGCACGAGGCCATGCCGCACCCGATACGCACCCCGAAAGCGCAGCCGGCACAGTCGATAAAAAGCGATACGGTCCCCGATCAGGTCAAAGGCTTTGCCACACCATCGAAGGCGTTGCGTGACCTGTGGCCAGCCGGTGAGGCGGAAGCCAGACGGCGCATGGACGCCTTCGCCGACGAGCAGATCAGCTACTACAAGACCGAACGCGACTTTCCGGCCAAGCCCGGCACCAGCCAGCTGTCGGCCTATCTGGCGGCCGGGGTGATTTCGCCACGCCAGTGCCTGCATGCAGCCCTGGCCAGCAATCAGGGTGAGTTCGAGACCGGCGACGTCGGCACCGTGACCTGGATCAACGAGCTATTATGGCGGGAGTTCTATAAACACACGCTGGTCGGCTACCCGCGCGTCTCGCGTCATCGCGCCTTTCGCCCGGAAACAGAAGCGTTGAAATGGCGCGATGCCCCTGAAGAACTGCGGGCATGGCAAGAGGCGCGCACCGGACTGCCGATCATTGACGCAGCTATGCGTCAGTTGCTGGAAACCGGATGGATGCACAATCGGCTAAGGATGGTCGTCGCAATGTTTCTCACCAAAAATCTTCTGATCGACTGGCGTGAGGGCGAGCGCTTTTTCATGCGCCACCTGATCGATGGCGACCTGGCGTCCAACAATGGCGGCTGGCAGTGGAGTTCGTCCACCGGCACCGACTCGGCGCCCTACTTCCGTATTTTCAATCCGTTGTCGCAGTCGGAACGCTTCGACCCCGAAGGCGTGTTTATCAAGCGCTGGCTGCCGGAACTGGCGGATATGAATAAAAAGCAGATTCACGATCCGTCGTCCATCGGCGACCTGTTTGGGGCTGCCGACTACCCGAAACCCATCGTCGATCTGAGCAAGAGCCGCGCCCGCGCCCTGGCAGCGTTCAAGGCACTCCCGGCTCGACAGCCGGCTGCAGGAGTCGAACATGGCTGATTTCCTGCATCGCTTCGCCGAAGGTTTTGCCGCTCTGAACAAGGACAACCTTGATCAGGTTGCCGAGCTGTACAGCGAAGACGTGTCGTTCAGCGATCCGATGCACGATATCCACGGCCTTGACGCCATGCGCCGCTATTTCGGCGAGCTGTACGCCAACGTCCAGGACCTGCATTTCGACTTCCATGCCTTCGACGAAGTGCGCCCCGGCGAGGGCTATCTGGTCTGGACCATGAGTTATTCGCATCCGCGCCTGGCCGCCGGCCGGACAATTCAGGTAGAAGGCTGTTCGCACCTGAAGTGGCGCGACAAGGTTTATCGGCACCGGGACTACTTCGATGCCGGTGCATTGCTCTACGAACATCTGCCCGTCATGGGTCGAGTCATCCATTGGTTGAAGAAGAGGTTGGGATGAGCACTCCTGTTGCACGACGCATCTGGTTGACCGGGGCAAGCAGCGGCATAGGCCTGGCTCTGGCCAAAGAACTGCTCAACGCCGGTCATCGGCTGGCACTGACCGCCCGCACGCTTGAGCCATTGCAAAACCTTGCGAACGTTTATCCCACGCAGGTGCTGCTGGTGACCGGCGACATCACCGACCCCGAGCAAGTCAAGGCGATTGCCGACGACATCGACCGGCAATGGGGCGCCCTGGACACCGCTATCTTCAACGCGGGCACCTGCGAATACATTGATGCCCGGCAGTTTGAGGCGGCCATGGTCGAACGCGTGGTGCGTACCAACCTGCTGGCCAGCAGTTACTGCATCGAGCACGCGTTACCGCTGCTGCGCAAAGGTCATCAGCCGCATCTGGTCGGCGTGGCCAGTGCGGTGACCTACCTGGCCCTGCCCCGTGCCGAAGCCTACGGCGCGTCGAAAGCCGGCCTGCGTTATCTGCTCGAAGCGCTGCGCCTGGACCTGGCCAGCGAAAATATCGACGTGACGGTGGTCAGCCCTGGATTCGTCGATACACCTCTGACGCAGAAAAATGATTTCCCCATGCCGATGCGCTGGCCTGTCGAAAAGGCAGCCAAGCACATCGCCAGCAAACTGGGGCGCAACAAACGCCCGCTGGATATCGCTTTTCCGGCGCTGTTCATCTTCAGCATGAGCTTGCTGGCTCTGCTCCCGGCACGCGCCCGACTCGCCCTCGGCAAACGCATGGCGCGCAGCGAATCGTCGAATAAGGACGCGCAATGAAGATCGCAGTCATTGGCAGCGGGATCGCTGGCCTGACCAGTGCCTACCTGCTCAACCGCGCGCATGAGGTGACCGTTTTCGAGTCTTCGGACTGGATCGGCGGGCACACTCATACGGTGGACGTTCAGGTCGAAGGCCGCGCCTACGCCATTGACACCGGTTTCATCGTCTTCAACGACTGGACCTACCCCAATTTCATTCGCCTGCTAGGCCAGCTGGGTGTCGGCTTCCAGCCTGCGGAAATGAGCTTTTCGGTGCATGATCCGCGCACTGGCGTGGAATATAACGGCAACAACCTCAACAGCCTGTTCGCCCAGCGCAGCAATCTGCTGTCGCCGCGGTTCTGGGGCATGCTGCGCGATATCCTGCGTTTCAACCGCCAATCGGTCGATGATCTGGAAAACCAGCGCATCGCGGCAGACACCACGCTGGGTGAGTACCTGAAGAACGGCGGTTATGGCCAGCGCTTCATCGATCACTACATCGTACCCATGGGCGCGGCGATCTGGTCGATGTCACTGGCCGACATGCTCGGCTTCCCGCTGCAGTTCTTCGTGCGCTTTTTCAAGAATCACGGCCTGCTTTCGGTCATCCATCGGCCGCAATGGTGCGTGATTCAGGGCGGTTCCAGAAGTTATGTGGAACCGTTGGCCGCCTCGTTCCGCGAGCGGATTCGTCTGTCGTGCCCGGTCACACGTGTCGAGCGTGACAGCCAAGGTGTGACGCTGCACAGCGCCCTGGGCAGCGAACGCTTCGACAAGGTGGTATTTGCCTGCCACAGCGATCAGGCCCTGGCTTTGCTGGCACAGCCATCGAGTGCCGAGCAGTCGATTCTCGGCGCCCTGCGCTATGCCGAAAACGATGTGGTGCTGCACACCGATACGCGATTGCTGCCCAGGCGCACACTGGCCTGGGCGAGCTGGAACTATCGGCTGGGCGGCGGCGAACAGCAGTCGGCCGCCGTCACCTATGACATGAACATTCTGCAAGGGATCGAGAGCGATACGACGTTCTGCGTCAGCCTCAACCAGACCGCCGCCATCGACCCGGCAAAAATCCTTGGCCGCTACCGTTATGCCCATCCGCAATACAGCCTCGATGCAATCGCTGCTCAGGCGCGCTGGGAGGAAATCAATGGTGTCGATCACACTTGGTACTGCGGCGCCTACTGGGCCAATGGCTTTCACGAAGACGGCGTGGTCAGCGGCCTGCGTGTCGCCCAGGCCTTTGGTGAAACGCTGTGAACAGCGCCTTGTACAGTGGCTGGATCAGCCACCGGCGGTTTGCACCGCGCTCCCATGAGTTCACCTATCGGATAGGCCTGCTCTATCTGGATCTGGATGAGCAGGACAGTGTGCTGGGGCTCTCCCCACTGGCGGGCCGGAAGCGTTTTGCGCCGTTCTCGTTCCGTGAGCGAGACTATCTGCCAGAGCTGACCGGGCAAGGGCTGACGCTCATCGAGGCGGTCCGCGAGCGGGTCGGCAAAGCATTGGGCCGCATCCCTTCAGGTCGCGTCTGCCTGCTGACACAGGCACGCAGTTGGGGCCTGTCGTTCAACCCGGTGAGCTTCTTCTACTGCCATGAGGCTGACGGCACATTGGCCGGCATCCTGTGTGAAGTCACCAATACCCCGTGGGGCGAGCGCTACAGCTACGTGCTGCCCGCCACCGGTGAAGGCCATCAGCATTTTGCCGTGGCCAAGGCCTTTCATGTTTCACCGTTCCTGCCACGTGATCTCGAATACCGCATGAGCTTCAGCCAGCCCGCCGAACGGATAGGTGTACACATGGCTGACTGGCAAGGCGAGCTGAAGATGTTTGACGCCACGCTCAATCTGACCCGCCAGAATCTCGACCGCACGACGTTACATCGCTATCTGATCGCTTATCCATGGATGACGGCGAAAACCTGTCTGGCCATTTATTGGCAGGCCATGCGCCTGCTGGTCAAACGCATACCTATCTTTTCCCATCAGGCCGCTGACGGCGAGTACCGTGCTGCCGCCGCGCAATCCAAGGACTCACTCCATGAAAAGCAGTAGCAGTAGTTTTTCTGCCAATCTGGGCACCAATGGTTTGACTGCCAACCTCCTGCGCCGAGGTGTGCTGCGGCAACTCGCAGGACTGCGCAACGGCCAGTTGGTAATTGTCGAACGGGGTGAGCGCCATGTGTTCGGCAAGAACGGCGCACTGATTCAGGCTGAAATCCACCTTCTCGATTCGGCAGCCTGGGGCATGGTCGCCAGCAACGGCTCAATCGGTGCGGGCGAGGCATTCATTCATGGCTACTGGACGACACCCGACCTGACCGCGGTGGTCCGGGTGTTTGTCAGCAATCTGGATGTGCTGGATGCGATGGAAGGCGGAATGGCGCGCCTGACCCGCCCGCTGGTTCACGCGCTGCACTGGCTCAACCGCAATACACGCGAAGGCTCGCAGAAAAACATCGCCGCCCACTACGACCTGGGCAATACGCTGTTCGAGCAGTTTCTCGACCCGACGATGATGTATTCAGCCGCACAGTTCCTCAGCGAAGACGATACGCTTGAACAGGCGCAGTTGAACAAGCTCGAGCGCATCTGCCAGAAACTTGCCCTGAAACCCACCGATCACCTGCTGGAAATCGGCACCGGCTGGGGCAGCATGGCTATTTACGCTGCGCAGCACTACGGCTGCCAGGTAACCACCACGACCCTGTCCAAAGAACAGTTCGCCTACACCGAGCGACGACTGATCGAACTGGGCCTGCAGGATCGCGTGACGCTGCTGCTGACAGACTATCGGGATTTGACCGGTGAGTACGACAAGCTGGTGTCCATCGAAATGATCGAAGCGGTCGGCCATCGTTTCCTGCCCACTTACTTCAAGCAATGCGCGAACCTGCTGAAAAGCAACGGCATGATGCTGCTGCAGGCGATCACTATTCGCGAGCAGCGTTACGCACAGGCCAAACGCAATGTGGACTTCATCCAGCGTTACATTTTCCCCGGCGGCGCCCTGCCATCGGTGGCGAAGATGCTCGACATCGTCGGCAGCGATACCGACATGAACCTGCTGCACATGGAAGATTTCGGCTTGCACTACGCGCGCACCCTGCGCCTGTGGCACGACAACTTCAAAAACGCTCACGGCAAACTCGCCGAGCTGGGTTACGACGAGCATTTCCTGCGCCTTTGGGAGTTTTACCTGTGCTATTGCGAAGGCGGTTTCCTGGAGCGAACCATTGGCACCGCGCAGCTGCTGCTCGCCAAGCCCGAGGCGTTGCGCGAACCCTTGCTTGGCCGCTTCAATGCTTAAATCCATCGCCAATGCGCTGTTGTTTCAGATCGGCTGGTTCGCCTGCGTACTGGGCGGCAACAGCTACTGGCTGATGATCGCCGTCGGCGTCCTGGCGGTGCATTTTCTGTGGATCAGCTCATGGGCAGCCGAAGGCCGGCTGATTCTCACAGTGACCTTGATCGGTATCGTGCTGGACAGTGCCTTGATGACACTCGGTGTTTTTGATTTCGGCACTGGCGGCTATCTCTTGCCGCTGTGGCTGGCGCTGTTGTGGGCGGTGCTGGGCACCACGCTCAATCATTGCCTGGCCTGGACAGCCAAGCCGCTATGGCGCGCAGTCGTGCTGGGCGCTATTGGCGGCCCGATGTCGTACTATGCCGGCTCGCAACTGGCACAGGTCCACCTTCCCCTCGGAGTGTGGCCAGGCATGCTGGTGCTGGGCCTGGTCTGGGCGGGGGTATTTCCCCTGCTGCAATGGCTGGCAGCCCGCGCCGCCAGACACTCGGGAGAACCGCTCTGAACGCTACACTCATTCCGCTCGCAGAGGTCCATGGCGAAGAACCGGCAGTCACGTGTTCGACCTGCGCAGCCTGCTGCTGCCAACTGGAAGTGATGCTGATCACCGACACGGGCGTACCTGAGCGTTACATCGATACCGATGAATGGGGTGGCGAAGTCATGTTGCGTCTGGATGACGGCTGGTGCGCTGCACTGGATCGCAACACGATGATGTGCACGATCTACGAGAAACGCCCGTTGATCTGTCGTGAATTCGAAGCGGGTGCGGAAGACTGCCTGAACGAACGCAAGGGGATTGCGACGGCTTATCTTTGATCAGTATTGCTGACTGGATGTCTTTGATCAGTGTTGCTGAATGGATGAGTATCGTCCCCACGCTCCGCCTGGGAATGCAGTTCGTGACGCTCTGCGTCACACGGCGGTTCTGTGATGTCAGGTGGATTGGGGTTCGGCTCAGGTGACCTTTGCGCCCTTACGGCGCCTTACTTTGAGGGACCAAAGTAAGCAAAGTCACCGCTCCGTTTCCGGCCCGACTTCGTCGGGTTCCTTCGCCCTGTCACTGATCCGGGGGTCGCCGCAACGGGCCATCCATGGCCCGGTGCGGCTAGCCTGGCGTCCTGCCAGGCTACCCCCGGATCAGCGCCAGGACTCAGCCGTCACTTACGTCGCACTCTGCGTCGTCAGTGCCATCGCGTGGGGAAAAGCACTCGACGGCAGTAACGCTGTCACGCACCAGAGTCGATCAAATCAGAACGGCATCTTGTAGTGCAGTGCGTAGCTTTCTATACCATCGTTCGGCTCTTTGATGCCGGCGTTGGAGTAGTGGGTCGCACGGATACCGACTTCATGCCCGCCCGCGAAGCGCAGACCAAAACCGATACGGTCTTCGAAGTTGAAGGCAGAACCGAACTTGCGGTCTTCAACCTGAGTGTTTGAGAACACCGAGACGCCGATACCGGCTTCTACGTATGGCTTGACGTTGCCGTTGCCGAATTCGTAGACCAGAACCGGGGAGAACGACAGGCTGTGGTTATCCTTGTAGTCCTTACCATCCCAGTAGGTGTAGGCGCCATCCCAGTAGCCGGTCAGACGGCCGATGTCGCTTTGCAGCCAGGTTTTATCCCAATCAAACTGTACGCCCAGACGATAAGTCATGGTGGACTCGCCGGTCTGACCGACCGAAAACTCAACACCATCAGCCTGCGCGATTGAAGCTTGCCCTGCCAAAGCGGCCGCAATCACGGCCAGGCAAAAGAGTCTCTTCATGAGAAACGTCCTAAATATATTAAATTGTACGAAAAGTGTTGGAATTCATCAGCCGCTTTTATAGAAGCCGCGGAGGCGACGTTAGTTCACCCCAAAAGCGCCTTTTTCACGTTTTTTTTACAAACGGAAGCTTCTCACATTGCCGACGTTTTGCGACAAAAAAGGTAGGATTTTTCTGAAATTGTCCGGTATGTCACTAGACCAGTACAAAGTGTCTCGGGCGACACCACTGGCAAGCACGCCGGACCGCGCCAAAAGACGCTGCAGCTGCCGCGCTACTGCGGCCCCGGTATCGATCAGGGTGACCGACTCGGGAAGCATTTCGCGCAGCAATGGCTTGAGAAACGGGTAGTGAGTGCAGCCCAGAATGATCGTGTCACAGCGCGCCGCCAGCAACGGCTCGACATAATGCTGCAGCAATTGACGGATTTGCGGACTGACCAGGTCGCCGGTTTCGATCAGTTCGACCAGCCCTGGGCACGGCTGGGTCACGACCCGTACATCGCTGGCAAAACGGTCCAGCAAGGCAGCAAACCGTGCGCTTTGTAGCGTTCCGGTAGTCGCCAGCACTCCGACGACACCGCTGCGGGTCGCCTCGGCAGCCGGTTTGACCGCAGGCTCCATGCCGACAATCGGCCAGTCGGGGTAGCGCTGACGTATGTGCGACACACCTGCTGCCGTAGCCGTATTACAGGCGACAACCAGCGCCTTGGCCCCCTGCTCGCGGAAAAATCCGGCAATCGTCAGGCACCGCTCGATGATGAATTCGGGAGTTTTTTCGCCGTAGGGAATGTGCCCGCAGTCCGCCAGATACAGCAGCGACTCGCTGGGCAACAGCTGACGGATTTCATTGAGCACCGACAGACCACCGACCCCGGAATCGAAGATTCCGACCGGCGCATCGCTGCCATGGCTCATATGCACGTCAAGCATGCTCGCCCTGCACGCTGGCCGGACCACAGACGCTGCACGCCGGGTCACGCTTGACCTTCAGCTCACGGAAACGCGTGCTCAAGGCGTCGATCAACAACAGTCGACCGACCATGGGCTCGCCAAAGCCGGCCAGCAGTTTCAACGCCTCCAGCGCCTGCAGGCTGCCAACCAGACCGACCAGCGGCCCGATGACACCGGCCTCGCTGCAGGTCAGTTCGGCTTCGCTGCCATGCCCGTACAGACAATGGTAACAAGGGCTGTCCGCACGACGCGGGTCGAACACCGACAACTGTCCTTCGAGCCGGATGGCCGCCCCACTGACCAACGGCTTGCCAGCAGCGACACAGGCGGCATTGACCGCTTCGCGGGTGGCGAAATTATCCGAGCAATCCAGCACCAGATCGACAGCTTGCACCGCCGCCTTCAGTGAGTCGGTGTCCAGCGCAGTACGATGAGCGACAAGGGTGATCTCGGGATTGATAGCGTTGAGCCGCGCGAGGGCCGAATCTACCTTGGCCTGCCCGATGCTCTGCGTGTCGTGGATAATCTGGCGTTGCAGGTTGGTCAGGTCGACGTGATCAAAATCCGCCAGATGCAGTTCACCAACCCCTGCGGCGGCCAGATACAAGGCTACCGGCGAGCCAAGCCCGCCGACGCCCACGACCAGCGCACGACTTTGCTTGAGTCGCAACTGGCCGTCGATATCAACGTGTTGCAGCAGAATCTGGCGACTGTAGCGCAGCAGTTCCTGATCACTCAGCACGGCTTGCATCCGAACGTGATGCGCTCATGCTCGCCCAGATCACGACGGGTCTGAATACGCTCGAAGCCCTGGCGGATCAGCAGCTCACGCACCGCAGGCCCCTGATCATAGCCATGCTCCAGGAGCAGCCAGCCATCTGCATTGAGGTGTGCAGGCGCCTGTTCGATGATCGTGCGCAAGTCATCCAGCCCGTCGGAACCGGCTACCAGCGCGCTGCTCGGCTCAAAACGCACGTCACCGGCCGACAGATGTGGATCGGCGTCGGAAATATAAGGCGGGTTGCTGATGATCAGGTCGAACTGTCGGCCTTGCAGGCCACTGAACCAGTGGCTTTCGAAAACTTCGGCGTTGTTCAGTTGCAAGCGCTTCCGGTTGCGTTCGGCCAAGGCGACAGCCTCTGGCACACGGTCAACCGCGGTGACCTTCCATTGCTGGCGTTCGTTGGCCAGCGCCAGCGCAATCGCGCCGGTGCCGGTGCCGAGATCCAGCAACTGAGCAGACGCGAAGGCAGGCACCAGCTCCAGTGCCGCCTCGACCAGCATTTCGGTCTCGGGGCGCGGGATCAACGTGTGCGGTGCGACTTCCAGATCCAGCTTCCAGAAGCCCTGCTGGCCGAGAATATAAGCCACTGGCTCGCCCTTGCGGCGGCGCTCCATGTAGCCGGCGAATGCCACTGCGGCTTCGGTGCTGACAATTCGCTCGGGCCAGGTGTGCAGAAAACTGCGCGGTTTGCCCAGCGCTGCCGCCAGCAGCAACTCGGCATCAAGCCGTGCAGTCGGTGAATCGGGAAGCTCAGCGCTTCTGAGTACACTTGCGATGATGGTCATTTACTCACCCAGTGCCGCAAGTTGGTCAGCCTGATATTCAGCAAGTAGCGGCTCTATCACTGCATCGACTCCGCCTGCCAGAACTTCATCCAGCGAATACAAAGTCAGGTTCACGCGGTGATCCGTCACTCGCCCCTGAGGGAAGTTATACGTACGTATGCGTTCGGAACGATCGCCCGAACCCACTAGCAGCTTGCGTTCGCTGGCGATGGCATTGGCCGCCGCGCTGGTCTGCTGATCATTCAGTTTGGCAGAGAGCCAGGACATTGCCCGGGCTCTGTTCTTGTGCTGCGAACGCTCTTCCTGGCACTCGACGACAATACCCGACGGCAAGTGAGTAATGCGGATCGCCGAGTCGGTTTTGTTGACGTGCTGACCACCGGCGCCCGAAGAACGGTAGGTGTCGACACGCAGGTCGGCAGGGTTGATCTCGATCGCCTGCTGCTCGTCAGGCTCCGGTAACACTGCAACCGTACAGGCAGAGGTATGGATACGGCCCTGGGATTCGGTCTCCGGAACACGCTGCACACGGTGCGCGCCGGACTCGAATTTCAGCTTGCCATAGACGCTTTCACCCTCGACACGTGCAATGACTTCCTTGTAGCCGCCATGCTCGCCTTCGTTTTCGGAAAGAATCTCGACCCGCCAGCCACGCCGCTCGGCGTAACGCGAATACATGCGGAACAGGTCGCCGGAGAAGATCGCCGCTTCATCGCCGCCGGTGCCCGCGCGGATTTCCAGAAACACGTTACGACCGTCGTTCGGGTCCTTGGGCAACAGCATGCGCTGCAATTGCGCTTCCAGCTCGACCAGTTGCTGCTTGGTTTCGCGAACTTCCTCGACGGCCATTTCGCGCATGTCCGGATCACTGTCCTTGAGCAGCGCCTGGGCGCCCTCCAGATCCCCCTGCACCCTGAGCAACTGCGCGTAGAGCGCAACGACCGGCTCCACTTCGGCGTATTCACGGGAATAGGCGCGAAAGCGTGTCTGATCGCTGATGACTTCCGCATCGCCGAGCAGCGCGGTCAGTTCCTCGAAACGGTCGCTGAGCACATCCAGCTTATTGAGCAGTGAAGCTTTCATTGCGGGGTTTTATCCGTCGAGCCCTCACCGAGGGCAAATAGTTCCTGGGCCATGGCCAGCGCATCGACGCGACCTTCGGCAGACAGCTTCTTGAGCTGCACGCTGGGTGCATGCAGCAATTTGTTGGTCAGGCCACGTGCCAGCTGGATCAGTACGTCCTCGGCATTGCTGCCGTTGGCCAGCATACGTTGCGCCTTGCTCAGCTCTTCGTCACGCAGCCGTTCGCTTTGCTGACGATAGGCGCGCAGCACGTCGACTGCAGCCAGTTCGCGCAAGCGCGACATGAAGTCCTCGGCACCCACGCTGACCAATTGCTCGGCGGCCAGCGCAGCGCCCTGACGGCTCTTGAGATTCTCTGCCACCACTTCGTGCAGATCATCAACGCTATACAGGTAAACATCGTCCAGCTCGCCGACCTCAGGCTCGATATCCCGCGGTACGGCGATATCGACCATGAAAATCGGTTTGTGCTTACGCAGCTTCAGCGCACTTTCGACAGCGCCCTTGCCCAGAATCGGCAACTGGCTGGCCGTCGAGCTGATCACGATATCGCTGTTGACCAGCTCCGCCGGGATGTCCGACAGCAGCACGGCGTGCGCACCGAACTCGGCGGCGAGCATGCTGGCGCGTTCGAGCGTGCGGTTGGCAACCACGATACGCTTGACGCCCAGATCATGCAGATGCCGGGCGACCAGAGTAATGGTCTCGCCTGCACCGATCAACAAGGCCTGGCTGCGTTGCAGGTCACTGAAAATCTGTTTCGCCAGGCTGACTGCGGCAAAGGCCACAGAGACCGGGTTTTCGCCAATGGCGGTGTCGGTACGCACCTGTTTGGCGGCGCTGAACGTCGCCTGGAACAGACGGCCGAGCAATGGCCCGACCGTGCCGGCTTCGCGGGCAACAGCATAGGCGGATTTCATCTGGCCGAGAATCTGCGGCTCGCCGAGCACCAGCGAATCGAGCCCCGAGGCGACACGCATCATGTGCCGCACCGCGGCGTCATCTTCGTGCACATAAGCGCTGGCGCGCAGTTCTTCAAGACTCAGGTGATGATAATCGGCGAGCCAGGCAAGAATACTGTCCGCGCCGAGGTGCTCGTGTTCGATGTACAACTCGCTGCGGTTGCAGGTAGAAAGGATCGCAGCCTCGCGGCTCTCCGTCAGTTGGCAGAGCTGCTGCAATGCCTCGACCAGCTGTTCCGGGGTAAATGCCACACGCTCGCGAACGTCGACCGAGGCGGTCTTATGGTTGATACCGAGTGCAAGGAAGGCCATTCAGGGTCGCAGGTGGTGACGTGAAGCCGGTAATTGTCCTACTTCGATAAGCTCAGAACAACCACCACATATTATTGTCCCACTACAATCGCTCGTCGCAGACCGTGCTTTCGGGTCCGCGACACTGCAAACACACGCATTGCATCAGTTTTTCCGACGGCTGTGGGTTTTGCCAACAGCCTTGTGTCATGATGCTCCCACCGCAGGTAAGCCGCCCTTCTTATATATGAATAGATCCTCCGCGTTGTTCCTTGCTCTCGCCTTTCTAGGTGGCTGTCAGTCCATGACCCCCGCCTCGTCACAGCCTGTGCCCGCTCAAAAGGACGCCCCGCCCGCGCCTGAAGCCAAGCCGCAGGTCTATGGTTCGTTCACTCAGGACACCCTGGTCAGCCTGTTGAGCGCGGAGCTGGCGGGCCAGCGCAACCGCTTCGACATCGCCCTGGACAACTACGTGACCCAGGCGATCAAGACTCAGGACCCGGGGGTCTCGGAGCGCGCTTATCAGATCGCCGAGTACATGGGCGCCGATCAGTCGGCGCTGGATACCGCGCTGATCTGGGCGAGGAACGCACCGGGCAATCTTGAAGCACAGCGAGCTGCCGCCATCCAACTGGCGCGCGCCGGTCGTTACGACGATTCGCTGGTGTACATGGAGAGAGTCCTGCAAGGCCAGGGCGATACGCACTTCGACTTCCTTGCCCTGTCGGCCGCCGAAACAGATCCGGACACCCGCAATGGTCTGCTCAAGAGCTTTGACCGACTGCTGGGCAAGTACCCGAACAACGGCCAGCTGATTTTCGGCAAGGCGTTGTTGCTGCAGCAGAACGGCGACTCCGAACAGTCGTTGAAACTGCTCGAAGACAACCCGCCCAAAGAAGGTGAAATCGCGCCGATTCTGCTGCACGCCCGCCTGCTGCAAAGCATGAATCGAGGCAAGGAAGCGGTGCCCCTGCTGGAAAAAAGCATCAAGAAATACCCGGACGACAAGCGCCTGCGCCTGACGTATGCGCGCATGCTCGTCGAGCAGAACCGCATGGAAGACGCCAAAGTGCAGTTTTCCGCGCTCTTGCAGCAGTATCCGGATGACGACGAGCTGCGCTTCTCGCTGGCACTGGTGTGCCTTGAGGCCAAGGCCTGGGACGAAGCAGCGGGCTATCTGGAAGAACTGATCGCCCGCGGCGCGCATGTAGATTCGGCGCACCTGAATCTGGGCCGCATCCACGAAGAGCGCGAGGACCCGCAAAGCGCGCTCAACGAATACGCTCAGGTAGGCCCTGGCCCGGACTTCCTGGCGGCGCAATTGCGCCAGGCCGATATTCTGGTCAGCAATGGCAACGGTGCGGAAGCCGCCAAAAGGTTGTCCGAAGCACGCGCCGAAGAGCCCGATTATGCCGTCCAGCTGTACCTGATCGAAGCCGAAACCCTGACCAGCAATGATCAACTGGATCGTGGCTGGCAGGTGTTGAATCAGGCGCTCAAGCAATACCCGGACGACGCCAACCTGCTGTATACCCGCGCCATGCTGGCTGAAAAACGCAATGATCTGGCCCAGATGGAAAAAGACCTGCGGAGCATCATCAAGCGCGAGCCGGAAAACGCCATGGCGCTGAATGCGCTGGGCTACACCCTTTCCGATCGGACCACGCGCTATACCGAAGCACGCGAATTGATCGAAAAAGCCCACAAGATCAACCCTGATGACCCGGCAGTGCTCGACAGCCTTGGCTGGGTGAACTACCGCCTGGGTAATCTGGACGATGCCGAGCGCTACCTGCGCCAGGCCCTCGAACGCTACCCAGACCACGAAGTAGCCGCCCATCTGGGCGAAGTACTCTGGGCCAAGGGCGAGCAGCGCGAAGCCAAAAAAGTCTGGGCCAAGGCCCTGGAACAACAACCCGACAGCACCGTCCTGCGCAGCACATTGCGACGCTTGACCGGATCAGAGACCCTTTGACGTTATGTTTTTGCGCCACCTAATCGTATTCAGCCTCATCGCCCTGCTCACCGGCTGCGCCGGCCTCACCTCCCGCGAAGCCGTTCAGGGCAAAGGTGACCCCGCGCAATGGCGCGAGCACAAACAACAACTGAGCAGCCTCGATGGCTGGCAGATCAACGGCAAGGTCGGTATCCGCGCGCCAAAAGACTCAGGCAGCGGCACCCTGTTCTGGCTGCAGCGCCAGGATTATTACGACATTCGCCTGTCCGGCCCGCTCGGTCGTGGCGCGGCGCGCTTGACCGGCAGGCCGGGGGCGGTGGTGCTCGAAGTCGCCAATCAGGGCCGCTACGAAGCCACGTCACCAGAATCACTGCTGCAGGACCAACTGGGCTGGAAACTGCCCGTGTCTCATCTTGTATGGTGGGTACGCGGCCTGCCGGCACCTGACAGCAAAAGCAGCGTCACACTCGATGGCGACAGCCGGCTGGCCAGCCTTGAACAGGATGGCTGGCAGGTGGAATACCTCAGTTACGTCGAGCAGAACGGCTATTGGCTGCCGGAGCGCGTCAAGCTGCACGGTCAGGATCTGGACGTAACGCTGGTCATCAAGGACTGGCAGCCTCGCAAACTGGGGCAATGACCATGAGCACGCCACAACTGGTTTTGCCTGCCCCGGCAAAACTCAACCTCATGTTGCACATTCTGGGACGCCGCCCTGACGGCTATCACGAACTGCAGACGCTGTTTCAGTTTCTCGATTACGGCGACGAACTGGGTTTTACCGTTCGCGACGATGGCGAGATTCGCCTGCAGACCGACGTTCCCGGTGTCCCGCATGACAGCAACCTGATCGTCAAAGCTGCCCGCGCCCTGCAAAAACAGTCCGGTTGCACACTGGGCATGGACATCTGGCTGGAAAAACGCCTGCCCATGGGGGGCGGTATCGGCGGCGGCAGCTCGGATGCAGCGACCACCCTGCTCGCCCTGAATCATTTATGGCAGCTCGGCTGGGATGAGGATCGCCTGGCGCAACTGGGCCTGACGCTAGGCGCCGATGTACCGGTTTTCGTACGTGGACATGCCGCTTTTGCTGAGGGCGTCGGTGAAATTCTCACCCCGGTGGACCCGGAAGAACCGTGGTATTTGGTACTCGTTCCGCAAGTCGCTGTAAGTACAGCAGAAATTTTTTCAGATCCGTTGTTGACACGCGACACGCCGCCCATTAAAGTGCGCCCCGTTCCCAAGGGAAACAGTCGAAATGACTGTAAGGCGGTTGTAGAGAGGCGTTACCCAGAAGTACGTAACGCTTTGAATTTGTTAGGTAAATTTACCGAAGCAAAATTAACCGGAACTGGAAGTTGTGTGTTTGGGGCCTTCCCAAACAAAGCTGAAGCTGATAAAGTCTCGGCCCTTCTTACAGAGACCCTTACGGGGTTCGTAGCGAAAGGAAGCAACATCTCGATGTTGCATCGCAAGCTGCAAATTCTGTAGCAGGAATTGAGTGCCAGGCACTCGATTGATTCAATACAGGGGCGTCGCCAAGCGGTAAGGCAGCAGGTTTTGATCCTGCCATGCGTTGGTTCGAATCCAGCCGCCCCTGCCATTTTCTATACTCATCCAGGTTACCCTCAGCCTCTAGGTACTGCGCGTGTCCAAGATGATGGTCTTTACGGGGAATGCCAACCCCGATCTCGCTCGGCGTGTAGTACGTCAGCTGCATATCCCACTGGGTGATGTTTCTGTCGGAAAATTTTCCGACGGTGAAATCAGCACTGAGATTAATGAAAACGTCCGCGGTAAAGACGTCTTTATCATTCAGCCGACCTGCGCACCCACGAACGACAACCTGATGGAACTCGTCGTGATGGCTGATGCCTTCCGTCGCTCCTCAGCGTCCCGAATCACTGCTGTGATTCCCTACTTTGGTTATGCCCGCCAGGATCGCCGCCCGCGCTCCGCTCGTGTTGCAATCAGCGCAAAAGTTGTCGCTGACATGCTGACCGTAGTGGGAATCGACCGTGTGCTCACGGTTGATCTTCATGCTGACCAGATTCAGGGCTTCTTCGACATTCCGGTAGATAACATCTACGGCTCCCCCGTTCTGGTGGACGACATCGAAGATCAGCGCTTTGAAAACCTGATGATCGTTTCCCCGGATATCGGTGGTGTCGTGCGTGCACGTGCTGTCGCCAAATCCCTGGGTGTCGATCTCGGTATCATCGACAAACGCCGTGAGAAAGCCAATCACTCCGAAGTGATGCATATCATTGGTGATGTCGAAGGGCGTACCTGCATTCTGGTTGATGACATGGTCGATACCGCCGGCACTCTGTGCCACGCGGCCAAGGCCCTGAAAGAGCATGGTGCTGCCAAGGTCTTCGCCTACTGCACACACCCTGTGCTGTCGGGTCGGGCGATTGAAAACATTGAAAATTCCGTGCTGGACGAACTGGTAGTGACCAACACCATCCCGTTGTCCGCCGCAGCTCAAGCCTGTGGCCGTATCCGTCAACTGGATATTGCCCCGGTAGTCGCCGAAGCGGTTCGCCGCATCAGCAACGAAGAATCGATCAGCGCGATGTTCCGTTAACTGACATCACGCAGACGAAAAGCGCCCCGCCCTGACATCCGGTCAGGGCGGGGCTTTTTTGCCCATACCATCCGAGCGCTGGTCGCAAACGCAACGGTGGATGTGGTTAATTTGGAGATACAACATGAACGAATTTACCCTGAATGCAGAACAGCGTTCCGACCTGGGGAAAGGTGCGAGCCGCCGCCTGCGTCGTCTCGCTAGCCTGGTTCCAGCTGTAGTCTACGGTGGCGACAAAGCCCCCGAGTCCATCAGCATGCTGGCCAAGGAAGTTGCCAAACTGCTGGAAAACGATGCGGCCTACAGCCACATCATCGAGCTGAACGTTGGTGGCAAGAAGCAAAACGTCATCATCAAGGCGCTGCAACGTCACCCGGCCAAGGGCCACGTGATGCACGCTGACTTCGTGCGCGTTATTGCCGGCCAGAAACTGACCGCAATCGTGCCTATCCACTTCCTGAACGAAGAAGCTCCGGTCAAGAAAGGCGGCGAGATTTCGCACACTACCACTGAACTGGAAGTGACCTGCCTGCCGAAAGACCTGCCTGAGTTCATCGAAGTCGATCTGGGCGCGCTGGAAGTGGGTGACAACGTTCACCTGTCCGAACTGAAAGCGCCTAAAGGCGTTGAGTTCGTCGCTTTGGCACACGGTACTGACCTGGCAATCGCCAACGTCCACGCACCGCGTATCGTCAAAGACGAAGAAGAAGGTGAAGCTGAAGAAGGCGCTGCCGAGTAATTCATTACTTGGTAACGTCGGAGTTGCTCAGGAGACATCGCGAGCGATAGCAGGCAAAGCGGGCGAGATCGCTGAGTTTACATCATGGTAAATGAGCAGTTTTCGTCCACATTGCCGCTGTCGTCAGCGGTTCAACCCTCAACTCCAAAGGAAGAGCCCCTGTCGTGACCGCCATACAACTGATCGTGGGCCTGGGAAATCCAGGCGCCGAATACGAACAGACCCGGCATAACGCAGGGGCTTTTTTTGTTGAGCGTATTGCTGCGGCGCAACGAGTCAACCTCGTTCCCGAGCGCAAATTCTTTGGCCTGACCGGACGCTTTACGCACCAGGGTCAGGATGTTCGTCTGCTGATTCCCACCACCTACATGAACCGCAGCGGCCAGGCTGTCGCGGCACTCGCCGGCTTTTATCGCATTCCGGTCGAGTCGATTCTGGTGGCGCATGACGAACTTGACCTGCCTCCGGGCGTTGCCAAACTCAAAGTAGGCGGCGGTCACGGCGGTCATAACGGGCTGCGCGACATCATTGCGCAGCTCGGCAATCAGAATACATTCCATCGCTTGCGGCTTGGCATTGGCCACCCGGGCGATGCCAGCAAGGTATCCGGTTTTGTCCTGGGTCGAGCGCCACGCGCCGAGCAGGAAAAACTGGACGCCAGTATCGACTTTGCCCTCGGCGTGCTGCCGGATATCTTCGCCGGTGAATGGAACCGGGCGATGAAAAACCTGCACAGCCAGAAGGCCTGACATCACTCGAGGGGAAACACCATGGGATTCAATTGCGGCATCGTCGGCCTGCCTAACGTCGGCAAGTCCACCCTGTTCAACGCCCTGACCAAATCTGGTATCGCGGCCGAAAACTTCCCCTTCTGCACCATCGAACCGAACAGCGGTATCGTGCCGATGCCCGACCCGCGCCTGGCGGCCCTGGCAGCCATCGTCAACCCGAAACGCATCCTGCCGACTACCATGGAGTTCGTCGACATCGCCGGCCTCGTGGCAGGCGCTTCGAAGGGCGAAGGCCTGGGCAACAAGTTTCTCGCCAACATCCGCGAGACCGATGCCATCGCCCACGTGGTGCGCTGCTTTGAAGACGAGAACGTGATTCACGTTTCCAACAGCGTCGACCCCAAGCGCGACATCGAGATCATCGATCTGGAACTGATCTTCGCCGACCTCGACAGCTGCGAAAAGCAACTGCAAAAGGTCACGCGCAATGCCAAGGGTGGCGACAAGGACGCAGTGGTCCAGAAAGGCCTGCTGGAACAGTTGATTGCACACTTCAGCGAAGGCAAGCCTGCACGCAGCCTGATGAAGAGCATGAGCAACGACGAGAAAGCCACCATCCGTGGCTTCCACCTGCTGACCACCAAGCCGGTCATGTACATCGCCAACGTCGCCGAAGACGGTTTCGAAAACAACCCGCTGCTGGACGTGGTCCGCGCCATCGCTGAAGAAGAAGGCGCAATGCTGGTGCCGGTCTGCAACAAGATCGAAGCCGAAATCGCCGAGCTAGATGACGGCGAAGAGAAAGACATGTTCCTCGAAGCCCTGGGCCTCGAAGAACCCGGCCTGAACCGCGTGATTCGCGCCGGTTACGAAATGCTCCACCTGCAGACCTACTTCACCGCTGGCGTCGAAGAAGTGCGCGCCTGGACCGTCCGCGTCGGTGCCACCGCACCACAAGCCGCAGGCGTTATCCATACCGACTTCGAAAAAGGCTTCATCCGCGCCGAAGTGGTGGCGTATGACGACTTCATCCAGTTCAAGGGTGAGGCCGGCGCCAAGGAAGCCGGGAAGTGGCGTCTGGAAGGCAAGGAATACATCGTCAAAGACGGTGATGTGATGCATTTCCGGTTTAACGTCTAAGCATCACGCATGCCCAGAGGGCGCTCGGCAAGAGCGTGCTCCGATCACCGCGAAAGCCCCATTATCTGGGGCTTTCGCGTTTTTACGCACAGCCATGCTCAAGCGCGCCACCCTATCGCCGATACCCTCAAATTTTTAATGGGGATGTCTGTTTTTATATGTAAAATGTCGTTTTTTAACCGTCGCTCATCCACGTCATTTAAACATTCATGTTTAACACAGCAGATGTCTGAAAGACGGAAGCCGATCAGCGATTGTTTCCACGGACCGGGCAGAGCCTTGTCACAACCCAAGGTAGATACTCTTTTGAAGATCTTAGTAACAGGCGGTGCAGGCTTCATCGGTTCGGCGGTCATCAGGCACATCATTGCCAACACAACCGATTCCGTCGTTAACGTCGACAAGCTCACCTATGCAGGCAACCTTGAGTCGCTGCAGTCGGCCGATCAAAGCGAGCGCTACGCGTTTGAGCATGTCGATATCTGCAACCGTGAGGACGTGGATCGGGTGTTCAAAGAACACCAACCCGATGCCGTCATGCACCTGGCGGCCGAATCGCATGTCGATCGCTCGATCACTGGCCCTTCGGAGTTTATCCAGACCAACATCATCGGCACCTATACGCTGCTTGAAGCTGCACGTGGCTACTGGAACCAGCTGGACGAAGCACGCAAAGCCAACTTCCGCTTTCATCACATCTCCACCGATGAAGTGTACGGCGACCTGGAAGGTCCGGAAGATCTCTTCACCGAGACAACGCCTTACCAGCCGAGCTCACCCTACTCGGCCAGCAAGGCCAGCTCTGACCATCTGGTACGCGCCTGGAGCCGCACTTACGGCTTGCCCACGCTGGTAACCAACTGTTCCAACAATTACGGCCCGTGCCATTTCCCGGAGAAGCTGATCCCGCTGATCATTCTCAATGCGCTGGAAGGCAAACCGCTGCCCATCTACGGAAAAGGTGATCAGGTTCGTGACTGGCTCTACGTAGAAGATCATGCCCGCGCATTGTACAAAGTCGTCACCGAAGGCGAGATCGGCGAGACCTATAACATCGGTGGTCACAACGAGAAGCAGAACCTCGAAGTGGTCAACACTGTCTGCGCCCTGCTCGACCAGATGCGTCCGGATTCAGCTCATCGCCCGCATGCCAGCCTGATCACTTATGTGCAGGACCGCCCAGGCCATGACCTGCGCTACGCTATCGATGCCAGCAAGATTCAGCGCGAGCTGGGCTGGGTGCCAGAAGAGAGCTTCGAATCCGGCATCCGCAAGACGGTGCAATGGTACCTCGATAACCCTGAATGGGTTGCTCACGTGAAGAGCGGAAGCTACCAGCAATGGATCGACAAGAACTACACAGCGCGCGCCGATAAATGATGAAAATTCTTCTGCTGGGCAAAAACGGCCAAGTGGGTTGGGAGTTGCAACGTTCACTCGCTGTAGTGGGTGAAGTTGTCGCGCTTGACCGCCATAGCGTATCGACGGCCTATGGCGAGCTTTCTGGCGATCTGTCTGATCTGGATGGCTTGCGCAATACCATTCGCAGCGTTAAACCGCAGGTCATCGTCAACGCCGCAGCCTACACCGCAGTCGACAAGGCCGAAGCCGAGCGTGAGCTTGCGCACACGGTCAATGCGCTGGCCAGCCAGGTACTGGCAGAAGAAGCACGCACGCTGGACGCGCTGCTGGTTCATTACTCGACCGATTATGTGTTCGACGGTTCGGGCAACACCGCATGGAAAGAAAGCGATGCGGTGTCGCCGGTCAACTATTACGGCGCAACCAAACTTGAAGGCGAGCAACTCATCGCTGCCTCAGGTTGCAAGCACCTGATCTTCCGTACCAGCTGGGTTTATGCCGCACGCGGCAACAACTTTGCCAAAACCATGCTGCGCCTTGCAAAAGATCGCCCGACGCTCAATGTGATCGCCGATCAGATTGGAGCGCCTACAGGTGCCGAGTTGCTGGCCGACATAGCGACGGCTGCCCTTCTTCAGACGCTGGCGAAGCCGGAGTTGTGTGGCATCTACAACCTGGCACCTGCCGGCGAAGTGTCATGGCATGCCTACGCGCAATATGTGATTGATTTCGCCCGCGCCCAAGGGGAACCCCTGGCGGTGGAAACGATCAACCCCATCGGCACAATCGAATACCCGACACCCGCGCAACGCCCTCTGAATTCGCGTCTGAACACAGAAAAGCTGCGCCACAATTTTTCTCTGCACCTGCCTGATTGGCAAAGTGGTGTAGCCCGAATGCTCATGGAAACTCTGAACAAATGACCACCATTAATCGTAAAGGCATCATCCTGGCCGGCGGCTCGGGCACTCGTCTGCACCCGCTTACCCTTGGCGTATCCAAGCAAATGCTGCCTATCTACGACAAACCGATGATTTTCTACCCTCTGTCGGTGTTGATGCTGGCAGGCATGCGTGAAGTCCTGATCATCTCCACGCCAGAAGACCTGCCAAGCTTCCGCAAGCTGCTGGGCGACGGCAGCCAATACGGCATTCAGCTCACCTATGCAGAGCAACCGACTCCTGATGGCCTGGCACAGGCGTTCATCATCGGCGAAGAATTCATCGGTGAAGATCCTTGCTGCCTGATCCTGGGCGACAACATCTTTTACGGTCAGCACTTCTCCGACAACCTGCGCTCGGCCAGCCAGCAGACCAGCGGTGCTACCGTCTTCGGTTACCACGTTTCCGATCCTGAGCGATTTGGCGTTGTCGAGTTCGACGAAACCGGTCGCGCCTTGAGCATCGAAGAGAAGCCTGCAGCACCCAAGTCGAGCTATGCAGTCACCGGCCTGTACTTCTACGACAATCAGGTTGTCGAAATAGCGAAGAACATCAAGCCTTCAGAGCGCGGCGAGCTGGAAATCACTGACGTGAACCGTGCTTATCTCGAGCAGAAAAATCTGACCGTGGAAATTCTCGGTCGTGGCTTTGCGTGGCTCGATACGGGTACTCATGAGTCGCTGCTGGAGGCGAGTCATTTCGTGCACACCATCGAGCAGCGTCAGGGCTGGAAAGTTGCCTGCCTGGAAGAGATCGCCTACACCAACGGCTGGATCACTGCCGCGCAGCTGGGTGAGCAAGCTCAGAAACTGAAGAAGACTGGCTACGGCCAATATCTGCAGAAGCTGCTGGATCTGGGCTCGTTCTAAGACTGTAAACTCCATCCCCCATACCGCAAGGCTGACAGTATGTCATCTGTGTTCCCCAAGGTAGCCGTGCTGCTGGCAGCCTATAACGGTATGGCGTGGATAGAGGCGCAACTTGACTCCATTC
Source organism: Pseudomonas congelans (assembly GCF_900103225.1). GTDB lineage: Bacteria > Pseudomonadota > Gammaproteobacteria > Pseudomonadales > Pseudomonadaceae > Aquipseudomonas > Aquipseudomonas congelans. The sequence goes on from NZ_FNJH01000002.1 coordinate 820,475, forward strand.
TGAAGCAGACAAATGTCTGCATCAGCGTATTCATCAGTGTCGATACCTCCACGGACGGCACTGAAGCATGGTGTGCTGACTATGCGCAGCGTCATGCGAATATCACCCTGCTGCCGCCTGCCGGACGATTTGGCGGAGCGTCACGCAACTTCTTCCGCTTGATCCGGGATGTCGACTTCTCGACGTTTGATTACGTGGCGTTCTCCGATCAAGATGATCTCTGGCATCCGGACAAGCTTCAGCGCGCCGTATCGGCCTTGGCGACGGGTCATCACGATGCCTATTCCAGCAATGTCACCGCATTCTGGCCCGATGGGCAGCGCGTACTGCTGGACAAGGCTCAGCCTCAGGTCCAGTGGGACTATCTGTTCGAAGCTGCCGGCCCCGGCTGCACCTATGTGTTGAATCGCCGGCTTGCAGATGCCTTCAAGTCATCACTCCTTTCCCACTGGGACGAAGCTCAGGCCGTCAGCCTGCATGACTGGTACTGTTACGCATATGCTCGCAGTCACGGCTTCCAATGGCTTATCGATCCGGTTTCAGGTTTGGACTACCGTCAGCACGCCAACAATCAGGTGGGAGCCAATACCGGGTTTGCCTCACTCATCAGTCGACTGAAAAAGATTGCTGATGGCTGGTGGGCCGGGCAGGTATTACTCATTGGCCGTTTGACCGGAAACAACCAACTGCAAACTGCGGGAAAGCAAGGGAGTACACGGCTGTCGTTCCTGAAGCTCGCGCTCAAGGCACCGCAATGCCGCAGGAGACCGCGAGACAAGATTTTCTTCGTTGTTGCGTGCCTGGCAGCAATGTTAAACAAGCCTTGACTGCCAAATAGCCACTCGCGCCAGCTCTTGGCCAATGAGAACGATGCAGCCTGATTAAACAAATGATCAGATGTCCCGTATCGCAACCCCTTGAAAATAATAACTTTCAACATCTACACCCAAACTAGAGAGGGCGTTGGACGCTGCACCGCAGCTATCAGTCAGCGCACCGAAACCGCTTAATTTCGCAGGGCGCCGAATGTTCTCAAGCGGCGGCTTATGTTAATGTGCAGGCCTTTGTTTTCGGTATCAAAAGCGCAAAGAAGCCAGTGTAACCGGGCTGAACGGAACCAGCCTCGGAAGGTGGGGTCACTTGTACCGCCCAACCAGGGATGACGGGACTCGAGTCACCCACACGGCCATGAGCTCAGATACCGGACGCGCTTCAATTCGTAAAACCGTCCTGCAATGAAGACCTAGTGTTGCTCATCGTCGGAACCTACATCGGAAAACCAAAAATAGACGATGCATGCCCCGCGCCCTTCAGTATTAACAGACCTACCCCCTTATCCAGCGCAGACATCTTCCGCCCAGGTGGACAGTCTATGGCGCATCCGACGCCCATGAGCCTCGACATCGTAAAACGCGTTTTAGTGGCGCAATCAAATTCCATGGCGCAGGCGTTTTTCAACACACGCCTGCCCCAGCCAGGGCCATATGAGCAGACCCTGATGAGCATCCCGGAGATACGTTACCTATGAATGCAACACGCCTCGCCATTCCAGACGTCATCGTATTCGAGCCCAAGACCTTCGGCGACGATCGCGGCTTTTTCTTTGAAAGCTTCAACCAGAAGGCATTCGAAGAGGTCGTTGGGCGGACTGTAACGTTCGTTCAGGACAACCACTCCCGCTCGGTGAAAGGCGTTCTTCGCGGTTTGCATTATCAAATTCAACAGCCGCAGGCCAAGCTCGTCCGGGTAACCGTGGGAGAAGTCTTTGATGTCGCGGTCGACCTGCGCAAGAGCTCCCCGACCTTCGGCAAGTGGGTGGGGATGCATCTCACCGCCGAAAACAAAAAACAACTGTGGATTCCGGAAGGCTTTGCGCACGGCTTCGTCGTACTGTCCGAAAACGCCGAGTTCCTTTACAAGACCACCGATTACTGGGCGCCGGAACATGAGCGCAGCCTTGCCTGGAACGACGCCACCGTGGGCATTGACTGGCCATTCGGCGAAGCGCCCTCCCTGTCCGCCAAAGATCAGAAAGCCGTGGCATTCGAAAACGCCGAGGTGTTCGCTTAATGAACCCTCATAAAACCCCTTCGGCGGGCCCTTTGCGGCTCGTCAGCAGTCTGTGGACCAACCGCTCATTGATCTCGCAAATGACCAAGCGAGAAGTCATTGGTCGCTACCGCGGCTCAGTGATGGGCCTGGCGTGGTCATTCTTCAATCCGGTGTTGATGCTGGCGGTATATACCTTCGTATTCTCCGAAATCTTCAGCGCACGTTGGGTAGGCGTCGACACCGGCAAAGGCGGCTTCGCTATTCTGCTGTTCGTCGGGATGATCGTGCATGGTTTGTTTGCAGAGTGCGCCAACAGGGCACCTTCTCTGGTAATGAGTAACAGCAATTACGTCAAGAAGGTGGTGTTTCCCCTGGAAATTCTGCCGGTTATCACCTTGGGTTCGGCGCTCTTTCACAGTTGCATCAGCCTGATAGTGCTGGTGATGGCACAACTTCTGATCTCGCACACGCTTTTCTGGACGGCGCTGTTGTTCCCGCTGATTCTGGTGCCGCTGATTCTGGGCACGCTGGGTATCAGCTGGTTTCTCGCATCCCTCGGCGTGTACTTGCGCGACGTCGCGCAGGTCATCACGGTTCTGACAACCGTCCTGCTGTTTCTGTCACCGGTTCTTTACCCGGTAGCGGCGCTTCCTGAAGTCTATCGCCCTTGGCTGCAGATGAACCCGCTTACCTACATTATCGAAGAAAGCCGCAGCGTGCTGCTGTTCGGCAATCTTCCCCATTGGGACAGCCTGGGTATCGCCATTGTGATTGGCGCAGTAATTGCTGTCATGGGGTTCTGGTTTTTCCAAAAAACACGTAAAGGATTCGCTGATGTCATCTGATCAACCGGTTATCAGCGTACAAAACGTCTCGAAGTGTTTTTACACCTACGACAAACCTCATGACCGCTTGAAGCAAGCGCTAGTGCCAAGGCTTCAGCGCTGGTCTGGGCAGGAAACCACTACCACCTACGGTAAAGAGTTCTGGGCGTTACGCGACGTCAGCTTCAATGTTGCCAAAGGCGAAACAGTCGGCATCGTCGGCCGTAATGGTTCCGGCAAGTCAACCTTGCTGCAGATCATCTGCGGAACACTGAACCCGACTGTGGGCGAGATTCACACACGTGGCCGGGTGGCGGCCTTGCTGGAGCTCGGTTCCGGCTTCAACCCCGAGTTTACCGGCCGTGAAAACGTTTATCTGAACGCTGCTGTCCTTGGGCTGACGCGTGACGAAGTGGACGAGCGCTTTGATGCGATCGCCGGCTTTGCCGACATAGGCGAGTTCCTTGATCAGCCGGTCAAGTCCTACTCAAGCGGCATGGCCGTACGCCTGGCATTCGCGGTTCAGGCTCAGGTCGATCCGGAAATCCTTGTCGTCGATGAGGCACTTTCCGTTGGTGATGCCCGATTTCAGGCCAAGTGCTTTGAGCGCCTCAGGCAGCTGAAAGAAAATGGCACCAGCATCTTGCTCGTCACTCATTCCAGCGAGCAAGTGGTCACCCACTGCAATCGCGCCATTTTGCTGGAAAAGAGCAGGATCGAGATGATTGGGGAATCGCGCCCGGTCATCAACCGCTACACCGACCTTCTGTTCGGGCGTGAGAAGAGCCCTATTACCGACAAGAGCCTGGACCTCGCCGAAGCAGAGCGAGTGGAAACCGCTCCAGTCCAGACCGACAAGATAGCGCTGCGTTTTGACGAAGACGTGTACGCCAGCAGGCCTGGTTACAACCCCCATGAGTACCGTTGGGGGGATGGCGCTGCAACACTGCTCGACTTCCATCTGAGTGCATCGGAACGAGAGTTTCCCAACAGTGTCGAGTCCGGTGAGGACATCGTCATTGATCTGGCCCTGCAATTCAATCGCACCGTGGTCAACCCGATTATCGGCTTTACGATCAAGACCAAAGAGGGTGTGACCGTTTATGGCACCAACTCTTACATGCAGGATTGCGAGGGCACAGGCCTGATAGGCAGCGCTGGCAAACAGGCAAAAGCGCGTGTGAAATTCAGAAACGCGCTGGCGACCGGTGATTACTTCATTTCCATCGGCATCGCCTCTCGGCAAAGCGAAGATATCGTGCCTCACGACCGACGCTATGATTCGATACATTTCGTCGTAGAACCTACTCCGAAGCTTCTGGGTTTGATAGACCTGGGCGCCTCCATGGAAATTGAACCGGTACTTGTTGATGTTTGAGCTTGATAAATATGGCTATAACCTGGATGCGGGCACAGATGTCTGGGTGCGCTCCGATTACCAGGGCATCGCCTACAGCGATGGCGACAACTCCGAGAACGAACTGGCAAAAATCGTACGTGAGGCTAAGGACGTATCAGTACTGTCCAGCGAGCTTCCGCAATATTGCACCGATTGGCCTAAGCTTTATCACCTGACCTCCAGCCGTGGAAATATCTTTCGCCCCTTCGAAAGCCTTATCAAAGGCAAATCGATTCTTGAAATAGGTGCCGGATGCGGCGCAATCAGCCGCTACCTTGGCGAAGCAGGTGCCACCGTTCTGTCTTTGGAGGGTAGCCCGCGCCGCGCCGCGATTGCGTCCAGCAGAACCAGAGATCTGGATAACGTTACGGTACTGGCTGAGCGCTTTGATGATTTCAAGCTTGATCAGCAATTCGACGTCGTGACACTCATCGGTGTTCTTGAATACGCCAGTATGTTCAGCGCAGATGCCGACCCTGCCTTCGGTATGTTGAATCGCGTTCGAAAATTGCTGAAGCCCGACGGCCATTTGTTTATCGCCATCGAGAACCAGCTGGGTCTGAAATATTTTGCAGGCGCGCCGGAAGATCATGTCGGCGTTGCAATGTATGGCATCGAAGGCAGATATGTAGATCGGCAGCCGAAAACATTTGGCCGAAAAGAGCTGCAAGCACTTATTGCTCGCGCAGGGTTCATGGCGTCGGACTTTCTATCGCCCTACCCCGATTACAAAATTCCGAATTCGATCATCACCGAAAGTGGCTTCAGGTCTCAAGACTTCGACGCGGCTGCACTGGCCTGCCAGAACACTCGAAAAGATCCACAACTGCCTGCAAACACGACGTTCAACCTGGAAAGAGCCTGGCCAGTTGTCATTGATAACCACCTGGGTATGGACCTCGCCAACTCTTTCCTCGTCGTCGCCTCATGCAAGCCGGAACAGGTAGTGCCAACGGGTACCCTTGCGTACCACTACAGCACAGGCCGCAATGCCGAGTATTGCAAAGCGACCGTGTTCGTCGAGACCCCAGAAGGTATTGAGGTTCGTTACCACCGCCTTAGTGACAAGCCTGTTTCGGAAAACCCAGGAGCTGCGCACAGGTTCATTCTTCCGGACGCTCATGGTTATGCCAAAGGCTCGCTGCTCAGCCTGAAATTCTATGAAGCGGCTTCAACTCACAACTGGGACGTCGGTACATTCACGCCGTTTCTGTCGCTGTATGTGGACAGTCTCAAACGACTGCTCGCGTCGGAAGGCCATGACCTTGCGCTTGATCACGTGAAGGCACGCCTGCCAGGTCACTACATCGATGCGGTAGCACAAAACATCATCCTTGATGGCGAGGGCCAGCCACACCTTATCGACATCGAATGGGAGATGACCGAGGGCGTCGAACTGGGCCATTTGCTCATGCGTGGCTTACTGCTGTTGATTGCCAGCGCAGTTCCTTTCCATCCCACAGCAACCATGATCAGCAGGCGCGACTTCATCATTCAATTGATGGCCAGCGTCGGCCTGACTGTGACGGATCAAGACCTCAATCGCTTTGCTGAGCTGGAAGCCCTCTTCCAGGAAAGGGTCACCGGTCGTGAGGCCGCCAGCTTTCTTAACTGGGCGCCCGATGCGACGATCCAGAAAACCGGTTCTCAACTAAACGAAACGCCTAAAATGGCGACGCTTTATCTGGGCGATACCGAAGGCGGATTTTCTGAGGACCGGACCAAAAGTCAGCGGGTACACGATGGCTTTCAGACCATAGTTTTCGACGTCCCCGGTTCAGCCGGATGCGCCTCTCTGCGTTTCGATCCGACTAACGTTAGGCAGTCATTCTCCATCAGCGCAATCAAGGTTTATAGCGCGAACGCAGAGTTATGGGCATGGCACGATGGTAGCGATGCTCAATTGACAGCTGCGGGCATTACAGCGTTTTCTAGCGACGCCACCGGCACATTGCTCATGACGCTCAACGATGATCCACACGTAATGTTGCCAGCCGATCTAAATCTGTTGATCGCCGGTAAATCATTTAAGGTCCAGATCTCGTTTACTCTGCTCACTGAAAGTCAGGTCGCTGAGAGGCTTCTTCAGCAAGAAGAGGAACTCAAACAGGCGCTTGAAAGCACTTCAGAGCTGAATCGTAAAGAACATTCCGCCCTGGAAGCTATCGAGGCAGAAAGTCAGGCCAAGCAAGAGAGTTATCGCCTTGCGCTGCTGGAGCTAGAGGCTAAAGACGCTGCACTTCAGGAAAACTATCGACTCGAGTTGATGGAGGCTGAAAGCAAGCACTTGGTCGCACTCGAGAACCACAGAGCCGAGTTAAGAGCGCTTGAAGTTAAAAGCCTGGCTGTTAGAGAAAACCATCACCTTATCCTTAAGAGTTATGAAGCCAATACGCTGATTTTGAAAAAAAATCAGCTTCGCCAATTGTCTGAGCTTGAAAGCAAAAACCTGATTTTGATGGAAAATCACAGCTTGGAGCTGGTAGAGAAAGATACTCATATTCATAACCTGAACTTGAACATTATCTCGATGCAGTCTTCTAGCAGCTGGAAGATCACGGCGCCACTTAGGAAACTGGCAAGAGCCTTCTATAGGGTCAAGAACAACGCCACCTCCCTGCCTCTCATCGTTCGACGCGGTGGTGGTCTGCTAAGCACAGCTAAGAAAGCGTACCGTGTATGGCAAATGAGAGGTCTTGCCGGCGTCGTTGCTCAGGCACGATGGGCCAAAGGTGAACCCGCGCAAGCATTCACAGGGCGAGAAACCCGTCACGTTTCAGACCGAAATAATTACACTCAATGGATCAACTATTACGACACGCTGGACCAAACCAAGATTGACTCTATCCTCCAGGAAGTCTCTCAATGGACTGACCGCCCGGTAATTTCTATCATTATGCCGGTGTATAATCCGCCTCTAAACCTCCTGCGCGAAGCAGTTGACAGCGTGATCAATCAACTCTATCCGCACTGGGAGTTATGCCTTGCCGACGATGCCTCTACCGATCCAGAGGTCGTGGATTATCTGAAATCCCTGGCATCGCAAGACGAACGCATCAAAATCATATTCCGTGAGCGTAATGGACATATATCCGAGGCAAGTAATTCAGCCCTGGACTTGGCGCGTGGGCATTTTGTAGCGCTTATGGATAACGATGACTTGCTGTCCAAGCATGCGCTGTATTGGGTTGCCCGCACGATTATCGAGAATCCCGAAGCCGGTCTGATTTATTCAGATGAAGACAAAGTAGACATTGAAGGGACGAGAAGCTCGCCTTACTTCAAATCAGACTGGAATGAATTTTTATTTCGCTCACAGAACATGATCTGCCATCTGGCGGCTTATCGAAAAGACCTCACCATTGAGGTCGGCCAATTCCGAGTCGGCTTCGAGGGCGCTCAGGATTACGATCTCGCATTGAGATGTGTGGAAAAACTAAAACGCGATCAGATTGTACATATTCCTCACGTATTGTATCACTGGAGGATACATGCAGGCAGCACTGCCATGGCGGGAGATGAAAAACCTTACGCTGCCTTGGCTGGTTTAAAAGCCTTGAATGAGCACCTTGATCGAATCGGGAAAATTGGAACCGCCGAACTTTTACCTATGGGTATGTACCGAATTCACTATTCGCTACCCGCTACTTTACCACTCGTGACGTTGATCATTCCGACTCGAAATGCTCAGGCGCTCGTCAAACAGTGTATTGACAGCATACGTAAACGGACGACGTATCCACACTATGAAATCATCCTGGTGGACAATGGTTCGGACGAACCGGAAGCGCTTGAATACTTCGCCGATATCGATCGGGAAGAAAACATACGCGTCGTGCGCGATGAAGGGCCGTTTAACTACTCCGCGCTTAACAACCGTGCCGTAAAACTCGCCCAAGGCGAGTTAATTGGCTTGATCAATAATGATATTGAAGTTATCACACCTGGCTGGTTGGAAGAGATGGTTTCAATGGCTCTGCAGCCCAACGTCGGGGCGGTAGGGGGGCGGTTGTGGTACCCGGATGAAAGGCTGCAGCACGGCGGCGTCATTCTAGGTATCGGGGGGCTGGCAGGGCACTCGCACAAGTACCTGCCAAAAGGTAGTTATGGCTACTTCTGTCGAGCTGCGCTGGCTCAGGAGTTCTCAGCAGTGACCGCTGCATGCCTTGTAATCAAGAAGGCGATTTTTGAGCAGGTCGGTGGTTTTGACGAAGAACATTTGAAAATCGCATTCAATGACGTTGATTTCTGTCTACGTGTCAGAGATGCGGGATATGTCAACGTTTGGACTCCGTTTGCTGAGCTTTATCATCATGAATCGGCTACTCGCGGACTTGAAGACACGCCAGAAAAAAAACAACGATTTTCGAAAGAAGTCAACTATATGTTGCTCCGCTGGCCTGACATCAGAAGCGACTATTGTTACAATCCGAACCTATCACTAGACCATGAGGATTTTAGTTTGTCGTGGCCTCCACGGGCTCCAAAAATCCTACCCTGATCCGCTACCACTGGACAGTGCACCAGCAATAACGCCCATGAAACGCGGTCATCAGTGTACGGTGGCCGCTTTCAGAAAATGAGGGATGTACGAAGCCATGACAGGCAAAAAAGAGTACATTTTTCAGCGAAAAATGCAGAACCCAACCAAGAATCGAGATCATGCTGAATAACAAGATCAACGCGGTGTTGTTAAAGACATTCATTTTTCTTCTCTTGACAGGATGTATATGGCTGTCCCCCCTATGCACGCCGACTCTTGAGTTCACCGTGACCTCCGATACGGCAAGTCAATCTCAGCTGTATACGAGCTCAAACGCCATTTTTTCCGAGACGGGCTCCGAGACTCAGCCACTTACCGTAGGAAAAAATGATTTGAGGTTCAGCTTGCTCAATGCTGCCTCGCCAGCACGGTGGGACCCGACACAGTCCGCTGCTGATATAAAAGTTTCCGGCATACGTGTCACCGTGGCCGGTATAAGAGTGCCGGGCACTCGTATAGATATTCAGCCATTAAATCAGATCACCAGCGTGACAAAAGCACCTGATGAGTACGCCCTATCGATGGCAGCAGATGCTAACGATCCACAAGTATTAGTTCAGTTTGACGATAGCAACATTGCCCTCGCCAGACTGGTTATCTGCATGACACTGTCTTGCTTTATTTTTCTTCTTGTCACTGGCGGCAAAATAGCTGACCGCGTGCAGAATAAGTACGCGCTCGGTATCAACCGGAAGATACTCGACCTCAAGACTCATATCGCCAAACAACAATTTTCAAAGAAAGAATTCTTCATCCTGCTTTTCTTATCAACACTGCTGAACAGCTATTTTATAACCAACCTTTCATTATCGATCGACGATGAAATGGGGGCATTAAGAACCAACCCCGAAGTATGGATTTCTCAAGGACGATGGGCAGTCTATCTGATAGAGCGCTTCTTACTCCCATTGCCAGCGATTCCATTTCTTCCCTACCTAATATTGGACGTAGCGTTGACGTTGTCGTACATGTTGATGACTAGGATCCACGGAGGAGTACCCAGCTGGAAATCATATTTGACCTTTCCAGTATTCTGCAGCTTCCCTACCTGGTGGTTAATATCCGAATTTTCTTCTAATGTCCCCGCCGTTGCGATCGGTTTGTTTTTGACTGTGCTTTCGGCATCTATTTCGACTCCCGTTGATACGGTGAAGAACAACAAGAATTCCAAGTTCAAAACCCTCGCGATTTGCTCAATGCTTGCCATCGCTATAGCGTCTTATCAGTCACTCATTCTGCTTTATCTAACCATGGGGTTAGGCATAATGCTGACGAGAACGCTCTCAACCCCCCAAAGCATGAACTATTGGGTGTTAAGAAACGGTGTACGCTACCTCTTTCTCGCGGCCGGGGGCATGGCAATTTATTATTTGCTAAATAAAATATTTCAAGATATCTCCGGATCCTATAGCGCTTATCTGAATAATTTCTTAAACCTGGATCGAATTATTGAAAACCCACTATCTGCCTTCAGACAGATAGTGTCTGAAGCCGGGCGCGTGTATTTTGGCTCGCCCTATTACTTTGGTGCGTCCATCGGCTTGGCCCCACTCATACTGTTGGTGTCCACACTGACGACTCTAAATACTGCCGCCGCCAAAAACAAATTGATTACCATTTTCATCTGGCTGCTGGTGTTAGCGACCCCTTTTCTTTTGCATGTCTTAGCGGGAGCGAACGGCGTCCCCATGCGCACCATGATTTCACTTGCTTACGTCGCATGGCTGATGACCTTTGTATTATTAACTACTGCTCAAGGGTTCTCTGCTGCTGTCTGCGCACCACTCGTAATCGTTTACTCGATGCAGCTACTGAACCTGAACTCCCAATACATCGCATCTGCAACGTTAACTCAAAAACATGACGAGCTTTTAGCTGCAGACATTTATAGAAAAATTGGCGAAATCGATAAAGACTTTAGTGCCGACAGCCCTGTAAAAATAGATTTTTATGGGCATAAGAAATTTGAAACCATTTATGCAAAAGCCTGGACATCAACCATGCAAGCCTCCTTCTTTGACTGGGACAATGGAAACATATCAAGAATACTCTCCTACCTGAAAATTCAGGGTTACCCGAATCTGTACGCTGCTGATGACAACACCAGAAAAACATTGAAACCCGTATTCATGTCAATGCCTGCATGGCCCGCACCTGGGTCCGTTATAAAGATAAATGACACTTACCTAGTAAAACTAGGCAACGAAGCAGACCCGGCTCATTACTAATTAATTATTCAGGATACTATTTATGAACTCAAAAAATATTGTGCCTTTATTCTCAGCAGCCAAAGCAAATGCTGGCCTGAATTTCATTACTCCTTTGACAAAGACACTTGACTCTCACTGGTATGTTCTAGGCCAAGAAGTTACGAGTTTCGAGAATGAATTCGCGAACTACGTAGGCGTTAGTCACTGCGTCAGCGTTGCTAACGGCTCTGACGCTCTTGAACTGGCTTTAAAGGGATTGAACGTTGGCAGCGGCGATCGAGTTGTGGCTGTCGCTAATGCGGGGTTTTATGGCAGCACCGCGATCCACGCAGTGGGGGCCGAGCCTGTCTATATCGACGTCAACCCAAAAACACTTACTTTGTGCCCTGAAGCATTAAAATCAGTGCTTGATAGCAAGCCATCAGCAATTATCGTTACTCATTTGTATGGGCAACTGGCCGATATTGAAACCATCGTATCGATGGCCTCTTCCGCAGGTGTGCCGGTCATAGAAGACTGCGCACAATCCCATGGTGCACGCCGAGGCGAAAAACAAGCTGGTAGCTTTGGAACGATCGCTTGCTTCAGTTTTTATCCGACCAAAAACCTAGGGGCACTGGGAGACGGTGGCGCGATAGTTACAAACGATGAGGTACTGGCTTCACGCGTTAAACAGCTACGTCAGTATGGCTGGTCGCAAAAATACGAAGTATCCATTCCGGGCGGACGCAATAGCCGTCTGGACGAAATCCAAGCAGCCATCCTTAGAATCAAGCTACCACTTCTAGATACATGGAATGAACAGAGACGCTCCATAGCAAGACGCTACAATGCTGCTTTTGCAAAATTAAAAATGCAGCTCCCCTGCTCTACAGATGAAGATTTTGTTGCCCACCTGTACGTTGTAAGGGTTGAAAACAGAACCCAGTTCTCAGCTGCATTGAAGGAAAAATTTATTACTACAGATATTCATTACCCCATTGCAGATCATCACCAGCCTGCCTACGAAGTCACTCAAAAGTTTTCGCTTGCGGAAACCGAGCTTGCATGTGATACCGTCATCTCTCTGCCCTGCTTCCCGGGCCTGAGCGACGAAGAAGTTGATCGCGTTATAGATGCGGTGACCGCCTACTTTTCCAAGGAGATATGATCTTGCTGACGTTGGTCATTCCCGTGTACCGCAATGAGAGCAATCTTCCGGATTTGCTCGTTGCAGTCACGGCGCTTGATAAGCAACTCGGACACGACCTGGAGGTCGTGTTCGTTGTGGACGGCAGCCCGGATCGCTGTTACGAACTACTCAGGGCACAACTGCCTTCACAATCCTTCAAGTCCAAACTGATCCTGCTGTCCAGAAACTTCGGGTCCTTCATGGCTATTCGCACAGGCCTGCAGCATGGGACCGGCGATCGTTTTGCGGTAATGGCAGCGGATCTTCAGGAACCACCAGAACTGATTCTGGAAATGAATGAGGTCCTTGTGCGCGGCGACATCGATGTTGTCGTCGGCGTACGTGAAGGTCGTCAGGATCCATGGGCAACACGGACGGCCTCAAAGATTTTCTGGGGCTTTTATCGTCGCTATGTCATTCCTGAAATCCCGCCAGGCGGCGTCGATATGTTCGCCTGCAATAAGGCTTTTCGGGATACTCTGCTGACCCTTGAAGAACGTCATAGCTCTCTCATCGCTCAGATCTTCTGGATGGGCTATCGCCGCGAAGTAGTAACCTACACCCGACAGGAGAGGGTTCACGGTACCTCTGCGTGGACACTGCGTAAAAAAGTCAATTACCTGATGGACAGCGTATTCTCCTTCACGGATATGCCTATACGTATATTGACCCGCGTTGGTGCGTTCGGCTCTACGTTTGCGGCGCTGTTCGGTGTGTTCACACTGATCGCCAAGCTCGAAGGCAGAATTGAAGTGCCCGGCTACGCAATGATCATGCTGGCCATTACCTTCCTCGGCTGTTTGAACCTGCTGGGGTTGGGAATCGTCGGTTCTTATGCATGGCGTACTTACGAAAACACAAAGAATAGACCCTTGGCTATCCCGATGCGGATTGAGGGATTTGGAGAAACACATGAGCAGCGGTAAGGATTTCTTTGTTCACAGTCATGCGCTGTGCGAGTCCGAGAATATCGGGAAAGATTCGCGAGTGTGGGCGTTTGCGCATATTTTGCCAGGCGCACGTCTTGGTAGTGAATGCAACGTCTGTGACAACGTCTTCATCGAGAATGACGTTATCATCGGCGATCGAGTGACGCTGAAATGCGGCGTACAGGTATGGGATGGCATTACCGTTGAAGACGATGTCTTCATCGGTCCTAACGCTACATTTACCAATGACCTGTTCCCACGCAGCAAAGTCTATCCACAGAGTTTCGCCCGTACCATCATCAGAAAAGGCGCCTCACTAGGCGCTAACTGCACGATTCTTCCGGGTATCACCATCGGCATCAACGCTATGGTTGGCGCAGGCGCTGTCGTTACCCGCTCGGTACCACCTAACGCGATAGTCGTAGGCAACCCGGCCAAGATCATTGGTTACGTGGACGCCAAGCCTGTCAACGCCAATAGCGAGACACGCCCGGAAAAGGCGGCGCCAGGCGTAACAGCAACATCGGTGAAGAACGTTACTCTGCACACCATGAATGAAGTGGCGGATATTCGCGGTAGTTTGTCGGCAGGCGAATTCGAGCGTTCGGTGCCCTTCAAGTCCGAGCGCTATTTTCTTGTATACGATGTGCCGACTGCCGAGACCCGGGGCGAGCACGCGCACCGTCTATGTCACCAGTTTCTGGTTGCCGTGAAGGGCTCGGTTCATGTTGTAGCGGATGATGGTGTCAATCGTGAAGAGTTTATTCTCGACAAGCCAAATCAGGGAATCCACCTGCCGCCGATGACCTGGGGTATCCAGTATCGCTATTCACAGGACGCCGTACTGTTGGTGTTTGCATCGCATTACTATGATGCCGGGGACTACATTCGTAACTACGAAGAATTCAAGTCCCTGATCGCAAACGCTGAATAACGGCACCATGATGAATCAGGTTGTTTCAAAACTCTTAAAACAGGATTTTGCTCGATTCCTGATGTCAGGCGGTTTCAACACCGCCTTGACTTATGGAATCTATCTTATTCTGTTGATGTTCCTGTCCTATAAAATCAGTTATACGATTTCTTATGTGACCGGAATATTGCTGGCCTATATTCTGAATCGATTTTTTGTCTTCAAAAGCCATCAGGGCCTTCGCTCTGTGATCCTGTTGCCGCTGATTTACGCCATTCAGTATTGCTTGAGTCTGGCCATACTCTGGTGTTGGGTTGAAAAGCTGCAGTTTGACGAAAGGCTTGCGCCCCTGGCTGCCATTGTTTTAACACTGCCTGTTACATTCATCCTTTCAAAATTTGCGTTCGCCGCAAAGGTTGATAAAAACCAGTAACCAACACGATCACAACGGGGCAAACGTTCTGCTTGATCAGGTTGAGGCAGGTGTCAGTGACTACCGACATCTGCCTCAAACAAAGCCCTTTGCAGGCTACACGCTACCGGTCAAATCAGTAACGCGTGGAGGGAACGCTACCGAAAAGTCTTCAGCAGATATAGTCAGGTTAGGGTTGTAATAAGGGTCATGTTTGATAATCGCCCGCCACTTATTCTGCATGTACTCAACTTCGCTAATAAACCTCTTTATTTTTTCAGGCGTGTCTTCAAAGCCACGCGTCGCCGACTCATGATGGTAAAGGTCTGCATTCGGGGTCCAGATATTCTGATACCCGGCCTGCATGATCTTCAGGCACAAGTCCACATCATTGAAGGCAATCTTCAGATCCTTGGCGTTGAGCCCGCCTACTTCCTGGAAGACTGATTTTTTAACGACCAAACACGCTGCTGTTACCGCAGACATCCCCTGGATCAAAGATGCTCTTCCGAAATAGCCGTGATGCCCCCTGGGCAGCATTTTATGAGCGTGCCCGGCGAGAGTGAGTGGCCCCATGATGACGCCACCGTGCTGTAGCCGCTCATCGGGGTACCACAAACGCGCTCCAATGGCTCCCGCATTAGGTTGTAACGCCAGGGATACCATTTCATCCAGCCACTCGGGGTTGATGACTTCAATGTCGTTATTGATCAACCCGATGAGTTCACCCTTGGCGTGCTCTACAGCGTTATTGTTGAGCGCGGAGTAGTTGAACTCGCCGTCGTCACGAAGAACGGTAACACCCGTCAGGCGTGAGAGCATTTCGAAATACTGCAATGATTGTGGATCGTCAGAGCCATTATCAACCAAAATTATTTCGTAATTAGGATAAAGGGTTTTATGACGAATACTTTCTACACATTGCTTTACTAGTCCATGGGCATTGCGGGTAGGTATTATTAAACTCACCAAAGGCTTTTCTTTGGGCAAGTGATAATGAACACGGTACATCCCAAAATCAAGCAACTCGACATGCCCGGCTATCCCAGAGCGTCTCAAATGCTCGTCAAGTGCTCTTTGCCCCGCGGGCAGTGCATAGGGCTTTTCACCAGTGGACATAGCAGTACTGCCAGCATGCATTCGCCAATGATACAGTACGCGAGGAATATGAATAATCTGAGCAGCATCAACTTGTTCGACGCAACGAAGCGCCAGGTCATAATCCTGAGATCCCTCCATCCCCACTCGAAACCGTCCGGCCTTCTCTACAAGCTCCCTTCTATACACACCCAAGTGACAGATCATATTATGTGAACGGAACAGGTAAGGATTCCAATCAGTTTTGAAGTAAGGATTAGACCTTAAACCCTGCTCGTCTACTTTATCTTCATCCGAATAAATGATACCGGCGTCAGGATAACTATTAATAGTTTTGGCGACCCAAAACAGAGCGTGCTCAGCAATAAGGTCATCATTATCCATAAGAACAATAAACTGCCCTTCCGCCATATCCAATGCAGAATTACTGGCCTTCGATATGTGCCCATTTTCTGTACGGTAAGTTACTTTTATTCTATGATCTGATTTGGCACTTTGCTCAAGAAATAACCGAACACGGTGATCGGTTGACGCATCATCAGCTATGCACAGCTCCCAGTTAAAATACACTTGGCTTCTTATACTTTCAATGGCCTCTCTCAGCATGTCGATCGGCGGATTGTAAACCGGCATAATAATCGACAGCAACGGCTGTACTTTCCACCGTCCGATTTCCTCGTACATGCAAAGACGATCTATATCATCGATTGTGTCAAACTCTTCCACCCACTGAGCATAGGTATCGATATGCTCTGGATGGGCGATTCCAGTCGTGTCAAGATCAGACCTGACCTGAGGCGTGTTAGGCAAAGGCAATGGTGCAATTATTGGATGACTGCGGCCAACGCGGCGAAGAGCAGAAACTATCTTCCTCAGTGGAGAGGTTACTTTCCAACTGGTAGAACTTTGTATTTCCATAATAGTAAGATTTAGATTATGGATATGCGTGTCTCGCTCAAGCAGAGCAGCTGTCATTGCCGCCTCTTTGCTAGCCAGCTCTTGTTGCAGCTTTTCCAGGTCAGCAGAAGATTGCTTTCTCTGAAGGGAGTTTTCTCGGCGGAGACGCTTAAGCATGACTCAATGACCTCATAAAATTTTAGAATTCTCTCGAGCCTACCTCATCACCCTTAAGGCAATATGGGCATCTGCGCTCCGACCAACGATTTTAATACTACACGACTTGTGACGGCCAGTTAAGTTTCCAATAAGATTTCAGGCATTAAAATCATCATTTTTTTATTGATTCAATCATTCGTGATCTTCAACGTGTGTGTGTGTGTGTGTGTGTGTGCGTTCCAGCCATTCCCCCCTTTCTATAAACCAGCCGTCATTTAGCGTGATCCGGCAACACGCCGACGGCCAAAAATATCCACCTCTAAAAATTCACACATGGCCTGGATGGACAGATCTCGTTACACTACCAATGCCGCGGTTACGCAGTTGCACCTTTCCTTCTCACTTTTCATGAACAGAACAATGCCCCCCCCCTAAAATGCGCAGCGCCTTTTTAGCCAGCCCAAACGCTTTTCACTGAATAACTCATGTCCACCGACCACGGAGACTTTACTTACAGATCGGCGAACCGAGAAATCTTCTTCAATAACACCTTTTAACAAGTAAGTAAAAAACAGCAGCATTTCGCTTTCTGCTTAGAGTTCACGCCTCAAGACACTGGCCCTCACAGATCGAAAAGATACAAGGTAACCAGTGCAAGTAAACCTTATTTCAATTGAGGTATAAGTGAAATATCGTAAGACATCTTATTCAATTTCGAGCCTATAGACTTCAACTCTTTACTACCTGAGTTTTTGACCACTTCAAACTTCAAAAATGGAAATCCACAGTCTAGCAGCTCTTGCCATTTAAAAATGGTTGCATTATTCGCTCCTGCCTTCTGAAAAACACATGATGTAGTGAGGCCTGCAGCCTTCATCCGACTGGTAAGCGTTACCTCATAATCACGTATCACTCTGCTCTTATCATTATGATTCACTACGGCAGACCAGAATTCTTTGAAGGCGTTTGACCTTATCGCTTTTTCGCCAAACATTAAGAAAAAACTCTGCAGGTGATCTGCATGCTCATGATTTTCAATAAGACCGACCAGGTCTTCAGAGTGGGAGCGTACCTCTGCCATCAAGGCAGTCCCAGTTTTACCAATCGGCCCGATAATGCTGTCATTTGTCAGAATTATTTCTACGCAGTCCATAAGCCATGGAAATGACTTCAGGATATGCGCCCACGCAGCAAAGTCATAACCAATATTTTGACGCACGACAATATTTGAACATCCATTTTTTAATTTCTCGGGTATCGATACGTTACTAAAATCGGACGCAACAATAAGAAAAATAGATAATCCACCCTTGGCAAGTTCCGTAGCATAATGCTCCACGTGTGGCTTGATCTCGCCATCACTACTATGCGTTATCAGCAGTGCAACACGCTCAACGGGCGCAGAGCCTTTGAGAATAGTTAAAAATGCAGATTCTACGTATTCGCCCCACTTTAACGGTTCTGCTCTTCGCAAGACGACACCTGCCCCCATGCCGATTTCCAGATAATGCTTTAACGGATTACCCGAGCAACCGGTCTCCTTTAGGTAAGATTTCGAATCAAATCTGGGAGATGGGTTAAATCCTTCTTCACCGTACTTTATAAAGTGCGTTAGAGGCTCCCTCCCCTCAAGCTTATGCCTATATTTTTCAACGTAGTAATCAGGTTCAAAAAAAGGATTGGGTTCATAACCAAGTTTGCTACCTATTTCAATGTAGTGGAATAGACAGTTCTTCGCATGACTCCTGGATGCAGGATAGCGATCCATATACCAATCACTGCGAAAAAACAAACTTGGCCATCGGCCCTCGGCACAGCCACTCGCCAAGAAATGATCAGCTGGATCAACGCCAGACTCCAAGATGTCAGGATAGTATTGCACATAAAAATCCGGATCAAATAGCCCAGTACTCAGCAGGTCTTCTTTATCGATGGAAGCTATCGTGTACACACGCCCCTCTGCATGACCGAACTCAAGGTAGTGTTGGGCGGGGTTGGCCCCTGCCAATGCAACGTCAGGGTTCAAACGCAGGTAATCGGAGGCAGAGAAATCTGCAGGGAGGGATTTCATGACAATCCTTAAGCTGAAAATTTTGTAAAATGCTAGCACACTTCGCTGATGACCTTGCAAGTAGTGCTGGCGTAAAACAGCAGACATACCGCATGAGTAAAATTTTACTTTTTAACCCGCTAATCCGATCGAACGATGAAAACCCAGTGAGGACGACATCGCATGTTAGACGAGCAAGAACCGCTTGCTGCCTTCCATTTCATGGTCAATCAGCACCTGCCTCTCTACCCCCAACCCGAGACTGCTATCGAGGATATGGACTCTCCGTCAAAGGCTGAAGATGAATTTAGCCTATTTTTTAACCAAGCCGGATAACAAAACACTGACAATCTTCAGATCTGGAAAAGTACCGCTATTCTTTCATAATCGTCAATGAGCGCAAAACCTTTATTTGTGTCATGTCGCTGATCAAGCTCGGCACTGTAGCCGCTTCATCGCGCAGGCCTGGCGACGCCGAGTTCGATCAATGTTGAATACGCTCCCGCCAAGCCCCCGCCAGCGTATCGGCGTTCGATTAATAAGAAAATAAGAGTGCCAATGACGCGCATGTCAACTCCGTTTTCTATAAACATGCGCGCTCGACTCATTCTCGCTCGTCGCACGAATCGAGGTTTGATTGACGGATGTAATTGAGCTACACTCCACTTCATACGCGCCTTTGCGTTGCCATGAATAATAATAAGCCAACACCATTCTCGCAACCGCACATACCATAATTGCAAACCAGGCCCAAAAATGCCCTCTCCAAAAAAAATCCCGGTTTTAAAGAAGCGCTCGATATTCTTATGGATAGCAGCCCTTTGCCTACTCCAGTTAGTGCTTAGTGTGACTCTGTTTTTTTTACCGATTACCAATGCTTCATTGGTTGTTGAAACAAGTTCAAAAATGACAGGTGACTCTCAGCTTTTTTTCGGGGTAGATTCAAACTACACACAGGATAACAGCGCATGGCAGCATGTAGTGCCGGGAAGAAACAAACTGATTTTCCCCCTTCACGGATCTTACTCTTCCTTAAGGTGGGATCTACTGGATGGTCCAGGCTCTCTTGAAGTTGACAACCTATATGTAACCCTCCTTGGGGAGAAGTTAAATACGGGTAATTTATCGTTAACTCCTTTATTCGATATAGAGCAGATGCAATCAGTGGGGGCGAAAACCTATATTACCACACAGGTAGACGCTAGAGACCCCCAAATTGGCGTGACGCTTGACTTCGAAAAAATAAGCAAAGCTCGTGTACTCACCAGCGCCCTTCTTGGCTTCTTTCTGGCGCTTTTTTTAGTTGCACTATTTTATTTCAGAAGCTCTGCAAAAAAATTAATTAATCACATAGATAGCGTAATTCTCGCGGCAGCACGTCAATTACGCAATGACGGCATCAGCCTCAAAGAAATAGGCTGCCTGATCGCGATTGGCTCTATATTTTATGTTTATTTCTTATCAACATTTTCCTTTTCAATTGATGACGAAATGGCGGCCGTACGTCAAGACCCTGCCGCGTGGGTTACCCAGGGCCGCTGGTTTGTATATATTGTAGAAAAGCTAATCTTCCCTCAGTCATCAATCCCATTTGCACCCTATGCGTTTCTAGTCACTATGCTTGCTGCTTCTTACGCATTGATTTTAAGAGCACATAGCTACACCCCGGACTGGAGAAGCTATGCAACCTACCCCATCTTCTGCGCATTCCCAACATGGTGGTTCATATCTGAATTCTATTCAAATATTCCTGCTGTAGCATTTGGTATATTTTTCACAAGCTGTAGCGCCTATCTAGTGCTTGGAGAAAACAATAACGACCGCCTTAAAAACGGGAATCACACACTAAAAAATATCAGTGTGGTCATTCTTCTTGCCTGTGCAACAGCAGCCTACCAGTCACTGATACTTTTCTTTATAGCCATGGTATTCGGAACCCTACTGACCCGCTACCAACGCAATAACTGTGGCGACGGTAAACTCTTAAAGCATACCGCTACAGCCCTGTTGAAAAATATGCTCTTAGTTTTAGCCGCGTTGGGAACCTACATTGCAATCAACATGATTGCGCAAAAAATCATTGCTGCAGACAGCGGATACATTGGTAATTTTATAAACTACAAAGCGCTTGCCGACCATCCATTTGACGCCTTAGAGTCAGTCTTTACGGAAATGAAACTTATCTACACTGGCGACTCAGCACGTTACGGTACGAGCATGGGTCTGTCGGCACTTTTAATTATAGCTTCGACGTTGACTGTATTATTTAAAAGCCATGGAAAAATTGCCGTTCCGCTTTTTCTCTGGGCTGGCGTGCTGACGATTCCCTTCGCATTCAATCTTGTTTCCGGAGGCTCCCCGTTGCCCATGCGCACTCTGCTGGCGATAGCGTATGTTAGCTGGATAGCAAGCTTACTTATACTTTCCAGTAGACGTCCATTCATTCTGGCCCTTGGAGTGTTGACTGTCCTGCTTTATCAAATTCAAATTTTCAGTACAAACTCCCAATATATGGTTTCTGCGACTATAACCCAGGCTCATGATCGGGCACTGGCAGCAGATATTTATAGAAGAATAGGTGAGCTCAGTAATGATTTTGATAGAAATGCACCACTGGAAGTTGATGTTTTTGGTAAAAAGGTTATAACCACTCTTTATGCAAATGGCTGGTCATCCACGATGCAGGGGTCTTTCTTTTCCTGGGACGACGGCAATGTCGGTAGAATGGTCACCTACATGAGAGTCATGGGTTATGAAAACCTGACGACACCTGCAGCCGAGGAACGAATAGCAATGACTCCGATCTTCACAGAGATGCCTGTTTGGCCTGCGGCTGGATCGGTAAAAAAGATTGGCAATCGGTACTTGGTCAGGCTTAGTAAAGAACCAGATCCCACACACGCGAAGTTCTAGCACTGTACGATGACTTGCTTGTTGCTTTGAACATTACACCTCGTAAACAGGATGAGCACTGAAGAAAACGTATTTCGGTGCGATCCATTCATAGAGCGCTCCCCTCAAGGACGCTCCGTGAGCTAATGATGGCGACGGGCTAAATCATCACCGAGTATTTACTGGTTCTGGTCGACGAAACCAGCTTTAGTAAAAGCTTATATCTAGTATCTACGTACGACTTGCTCGATGAAAGCATCCCTATTACGGAAATATTTTTCAATGAAGTCGCTCGGCTTACGCAATACTCAAGCAGCCACTCGACTTATTGCGCGCACTGGCATTACAATGTTACGCATGACTATTAGTTTCAATACGAAAATCACATAGAACCCGAATTTAAATTTTTAACGTCCATGAGCGTGCATCCATTGAATCTTTGAGTATGAATTCACTTGCAACATCACTGATGATCGGGCCGATCAAGCAATATGACTTTAATAAAATCAAACTCAGCTTCAATACTGAGTGCATACCTTATGCCACGTGCTCGTGTAAGGATGACACCCGCCACGTATACCATAACAAACGCGCAAGCTATCAAAGCAAGTAATATTCGTGCTACTCTTTTTTTATACAAACAAAAACTGGACGCATCTAGGAAACGTTAAGAAATTGGAAACCCGATATAGCAAAAAGCGCCAGCACAGCAATATCCCCTGATGAGTTATATCCCTTAAGCATCGAATCCAAAACCAGAAGCCCTATAGTGATAGCTAACTAACAATGCTAATGCCGCAAGGTGCCTAATACAATCAAATGAATTATTGCTATTAACCACACGCGGCTCCACGCACCGTAAACTTTCCAATGAAGATGCTTTGACGAATATGCCTCTCTGGATCATTACAAAGCGCCTTGCGTAACACAACGCAAGATTGCTCGCCTGCTACACCCGCCCCACACACACTGCCAATATCAGACTTAGATTACCCTGCACCGTCTGCCGGTAGATCCCGGCCTTTCGCAGAGTCAAGACGCGCTTCAAAAAAACTTCTCTTCGACCGGTGTCGAAATACGTCAGTACGCTCCTGCTTTCTTCAGTGAGCACAGACTCCATCCCCTTCAGAACCGACACGTTCGCATCGTTCCACTCGACAAATCGTCCCGAGAGCATTTTACGAAACCGCACCAGCCTTTCTCGAGTACTCGCATTCGCGCCTATCAAGTTTCCTCGGTGCTGACGATAGTAGAGGCAGGGGTCGGCATCATAGAAAACCTGACCACCACACCCTGTTACAAGAAGGTAGGTCAGCCAGTCATGGGCGATCAGTGGAGCGTGTTCAGGCAATTGGGCCAAAAGATCCCGCGCCGCCTGGTTGATCAGCATCGTATTGGCACCTGCCAGACTCTGAACCAAGGCATTTTTGAAAGACGGCGTTTTTTTGAATAGCGGGGAAACCCCGATTACCTTCAGGTCTGCATCCACCAGCCGGGTTCTGGAGCAGTAAAGCGCCGGCGCATCGGGCTTCAAGAGCTCAAGGCGCCCCACGCTTCTCTCCAGCTTGTCGCTGAACCAGACGTCATCCTGGTCACTGAACGCAAAATAATCAGCTTCTATTTCAGGGCGCTTGACCAGAGAGACAAAGTTCTCCGCGAAGCCCTTGCAGGGGCCGCTGAAAATGACTAGTCGCTCCGCCCCCCAGCGAACCTGGTATTCGGACAAAATGCGAAGAGTGTCGTCGGTCGACGCATCGTCGGAAACATAAAGAACCCAATTGCGAAAGGTCTGAGCGGAAAACGACTCTAGCTGCTCACGAAGGTACTCAGCCCCGTTGTACGTGCACATCAAAATAGCGACGCGTGAGCGACCTGACACCTCGGATAAACCTCGACGTCTTAGCGAGCCGTCACCATCCGCTCTGTGTTTTTCGGTGAGCTGCGTTCTCAAGAAACCTTTCGCCTGCAAAAACCGCGCATTTTACGCCTTGTGTCGACTCCCGTCAGTCCTCAAATGATTGAATGCACATCCGTTTATCCAACTTTCATACATCACGGCCACAAATACGAAAAAACCGGCTGTGTATGACCACGCCGGTTTTTCAGTGTGACGTGGCCAGCCGTCCAATCACCCCAACCGAAACCGCGCCGTATTGTCATTCAACGCCCGGCTGCCCTGACTCAGTGTATCCGCCGCCTGATTGACCGCACGGGCACCTTCCAGCAAACGCCCTGCGGCCTGATCGACCTGCTGGATGTTGCTGCTCACTTCATCAGCGGTCGTCGCCTGTTCTTCCACGGCGGTCGATATCTGCGCCAGCGTATCGGTCACACCCTGCACTGCTATGGCGATTTCGCCCAGGCGGACGCCCAGCCCGGTCACCGACTGCGCATCGTTGACGGCTTGCCCGCAGGCCGCTTCCATCAGGTTGACCGCCTGCGTCACGGTGGAGCGCAAGCTGTCGACTGTGCCGGCGATCTGAGCGGTCGAGGCCTGGGTGCGCTGGGACAGGCTGCGCACTTCATCGGCGACCACGGCGAAACCGCGACCCTGCTCACCGGCGCGTGCCGCCTCGATGGCTGCGTTGAGGGCCAGCAGGTTGGTCTGTTCGGCGATACCGCGAATGGCATCCACCACCGATTGAATCTGCTGGCCCTGCTCGCTGACCCGACCCAGCGCGGCGGCAGTTTCGGTCAGGCGCTGATTGAGCTGCTGAATGCTGTCAGTGGTGCGCTGGCTGTCCTGGCTGCTTTGCTGAGCAATCTGGCGCGTCTGCCTGGCGCTTTCCGATGCCTGCTCACAGCTTCTCGCCACGCCTTGAGAAGTGGCAGCCAGCTCGGTGGCTGCGGCGGCGATCTGACTGATCTGCTGTTGCTGGTCCTCGACTTCGGTGAGCGTCCCGCTGGACTGAGCACTCAGCGTCAGCACGGCGTCGCCGACGCGAACGGTTTCCTGATTGACGCCCAGCAGGCTGGTACGCAGTTGCACCACCGCGACATTCAGCGCGCGACTGATGGCAGCAAGTTCGTCACGGCCCTGCACAGCCACTTCCACACACAGATTGCCGTCACGCAGGGATTCAGCCAGCGTGGTGATGCCTTTGGCGCTGTTGCGAATCGAGGATTGCAGACAGGCGAACAGATAGATCGCCATGATCACCAGAACACAGAAGACCACCGCCATCGGGATGAACTCCGTGTTGGAGGTCTCATGGTAGTAATCGAGGCGTCCATTGAGCGCCTCAAGCGACTGCCTGCGCAAATCCACCATGCTGCCGGTCAAGGCGTCGATGCTGTTTTCGAACTCTTCCGGCTTTAGCTTGATACTGCCGCCGAAAACACCGTCATCAATCACCTTCAGCTGTGCTTCCAGCACTTGCATTACCGCAGCGTACTTGTCGGCCCAGGGCTGTAACTGCTCGGGAAGCTTGGATAGCAGCAGGCCGGCAGCCTTTTGCATCTGATCCTTGGAATCATCGATGCGACCACGCAGATCACGCATTTGCAGACGGCTCTGCAGGCTGAACTGACCGGATGCCACCGACGTCTGCCCCACACTCGACAGACGACCGATACGCTCGATCAGGTCCGGCACTTGCTGGGTGGAGAGCTGCATGAGCATGTAGGTTTCAAGCCATGGGTCGAGAATCAACCCGCTGTCCATGGCAATCTGCTCGCGCAGTGCCTGGACCAGATTCAGCACTGCAGTGAATCGGTCATAGCCATCAGGCCACCAGCCCACCGTGCGCAATGACGCCGTATCCAGGCCGGTGACCGCGGCTTGCAGCGCCTTGAACCGGTTCATGGTATCAACCGGCGCTTTCTCCTCGACCAATACGGCCTGAACGCCCTCCAGCGCCTTGGCAATACGAGGGATGCCCGCATCGACGCTGGCCATGGCAGCTTTTGCAGCCGGAGTCGGCTCGCGCAGGATGTCGGCCGCTTTCCAGCGGGCGGCATGGTCGCGCTGGGCGGACAACTCGACGTTCAGATCATCGAGCGCGAGCAGTTGACGCACGCCTGATTGCTCTCCGGAAATGACATCGAGCTTGTTGCTGTACTCCTTGGTGATGACCCACGCGCACCCCACCAGCGGCAACACGAACAGCAGGAACAAGACCTGAAACTTGCGAGCAAAACCAAAATTTCCCATCAGGCGCATGCCTGGTGACAAAAGACTGTTCATGTCCTGCGACTCCCCGTGAACACCTGCCAGATCTGCACAAACAGAGGCGATGCCTTTTTTTTAAAAAACGCTAGCAGCAAAATGCCATGTTCTTGTTTCAATGGCGATACGTGTTGCTTCACATTGGTACGAAAAGCGCGGGCGCCGCGTTGTATTTCATGCAAAGGGCGCAGTAATTGACGCTTCATGCACAACAAAGCAAGAACCGGACCGTAGATCAGGCTGGAAACGTTCTTTATATGGCCGCATGCTCAAGCCATACGGGAAGACATTGACGATGCGCTCAAACCCCGAAAAAACGCACCCTCAGCGAGGGTTGAGCCCTAACCGGTTGATCGCACGCAATTATTTTTCACAACAACGCTTGACACATATGCGTTCTCCGAGAATAATGCGCGCCACTTGGCTACATAGCTCAGTTGGTTAGAGCATAGCATTCATAATGCTGGGGTCCGGGGTTCAAGTCCCTGTGTAGCCACCAAGTACCGATTCACAGTTTTCTTCTGATAACTGTGAGTCAACAAGAAGCCCGCCTCGTGCGGGCTTTCTTGTTTCTGGCTTTCCCGTCTTGTCCCCTCCTGGTGCCCCCGGCTCCGTGCACATGCTTCAGCATCGATCGCGCTAAAGCACGCCTCTGGAATGATCAGCCCAAATCAGGATTTCATTTGCAGACGGGTTTCCCTGGCGAGCGCCAACCAGGCCTCGGCCGCAGGTGACAAGTGCGCGTTCTTGCGCCATGCCAACACCATATGCCAATCGGTATCCGGCTCGCTCAGCGCAACCAATCGAATCCCGTCGTGATAATGCTTCTGCGCCAGCATCCTCGGCAGGAACGCGACACCCAGCCCTGCCGAGACCAGATCGACAATAAAGTCGACCTGACCACTGCGTGCGGTCACTTTGGGCGTAACGCCCTTGCGGTCGCATGCCAGTTTAATCATGGCGTTCAGTGCAAACCCGGCTTCGAAGAGGATAAACGGTGTTTCGGCCAATTCTTCAATGAAGACCCGTTTGCGCTTTGCCAACGGGTGGGTTTCTGCCACGACCACCACCACCGGCTCGATGCGCACATCCTGGTAATCGAACTCTTCACTGAACGAGTTCATCTTCAACAGTGCAGCCAGCTCTACTTCTCCCGAAGCCAGGCACTCATGCAGTTTGCTCGCGCCATGTTCCGTAAGCTGAATATCGATGTCCGGATAGCGGGCGCGGTATTGAGTGAACATCGTGGCGAAAAGCGCACCGCTGCCCACGGGTGGCAGACCGATGCGCAGCACGCCGCCCTTCAAACCGCGCAGGTCGTTGAGCTCGGTCAGCAGATCGTTGCGTTCAGCCAACAGAGTCAGAGCGCGGCGGTAGACGATTTCTCCGGCAGCGGTCAGCTCGCTGCGGTGGCCAATACGGCTCAACAGCGGTGTACCCAATTCATCTTCAAGCGTCTTGACGGCTTTGCTGACGGTGGACTGGGTAAGCGATACAACGTCAGCGGCCTGGGAGAAGCTACCCTGACGTACCACTTCGACAAAAGTGCGCAATGTTCGAAGGTTCACAAGTATTCGATTTCCGACTGAATTCAAGTTGTATTAGTTGTTTTGATCATAGTCGGTTTTTTCGTAATCTGAACCTGCCGCTCACGTCTGGCGGCCTCGGTTCGCAGATTTATTCGCCCAGGAAAACCGTCATGATTATTTCTTCAGCATCCGATTACCGTGTAGCGGCCAAACGCAAACTCCCGCGCTTTCTGTTTGATTACATTGACGGTGGTGCGTATGCAGAACACACGCTGCGCGCCAACAGTTCGGACCTGAGCGGTATCAGTCTGCGCCAGCGCGTTCTCAAAAATATCGACAACCTGAGCCTTGAAACCAGGCTGTTTGGCGAATCCCTGGCCATGCCGATTATCCTCAGCCCCGTAGGCCTGAGCGGCATGTATGCGCGACGGGGTGAGGTGCAGGCAGCCAAGGCGGCGGCGAACAAGCGGGTTCCATTCTGTCTGTCGACGGTGTCTGTGTGTTCGATTGAGGAGGTAGCGTCGCAGAGCAAACAGGCGATCTGGTTTCAGCTCTACGTGCTCAAAGACCGTGGTTTTATGAAAAACGCTCTGGAGCGTGCCAAAGCGGCGGGTGTCACGACACTGGTCTTTACCGTCGACATGCCGACGCCCGGCGCGCGTTATCGAGATGCACACTCGGGTATGTCCGGGCCCTATGCCGCGCCTCGACGCATTCTGCAAGCCATGACCAAGCCTGACTGGGCCTTGAATGTCGGCCTGCTCGGTCGCCCTCATGATCTGGGCAATATCTCCAAATACCTGGGTAAAGCCACCACGCTGGAGGACTACGTGGGCTGGCTGGCGAACAACTTCGACCCGTCGATCAGTTGGAAGGATCTGGAGTGGATCCGCGAGTTCTGGCAAGGGCCGATGATCATCAAAGGCATTCTTGATCCGCAGGATGCCAGGGATGCGCTGAGCTTTGGCGCGGACGGCATTGTGGTATCCAACCACGGCGGACGTCAGCTGGATGGGGCGCTGTCCACCGCCAGGGCATTGCCGCCCATTGCCCAGGCTGTCGGCAGTGACATGACAGTGCTGGTCGACTCCGGCATTCGCTCGGGGCTTGATGTGGTGCGCATGCTCGCCCTCGGCGCCAAAGGCGTGTTGCTCGGGCGCTCGATGGCCTATGCGCTGGGCGCCGATGGGCAGCGTGGCGTCGAGAATATGCTGGATATTTTTGCCAGGGAAATGCATGTCGCCATGACGTTGACCGGGGTGACGTCGATTGAGCAGATCGACGAAAGCATTCTGGTGAAAGCAGCTGTTTGAAGGCCGCGACTGGACTGGATCATTACCCGAGGCGGCCTTTCGACGAACTGCATTTTTCACTATGAATGCCTGGTCTATGCTCGAAAATGATGGCTCAAGACGAGCCAGCATTTCTCATGAAGGAGCAAAGCATGCGTAAACTCGTACTCTCAATGACTGCCGCCCTCTTCCTGGCGGGTGCTGTAGCGCCCGTCGCCCTTGCAGAGAGTGAGCTGGAAAAGGGTGTCCGACACGATAATCGTGAGCTGGATAAAGGTGTCGATCATGACGCCAAGGAAGTGGACAAGGGTATGAAGCACGACGCCGACGAGGTCGACAAAGGTGCGAAGCATGACGACAAGGAGCGTCACAAGGCTGACAAGCACATCGATAAAGAGGTTAAAAAGGATCTCTGACAAAAAGCCTGCCATCGAGCAGGCTTTTTAATGGGCGGATGACGCCGGGCGATCCAGCGGGTTTGCTGAAACACCACGCGCTGGTGCGTTTGATCTCTCACGCTTAAAGGCCGGGCCACCTGTAAGTGGCCGGCCTCTGTTACTGGATGTACGGTCAAATCTTGAAGCTGTCGACCAGTTGCTTCAAACGCCCGGCTTGTTGCGAAAGTGCAGCACAATCCTTGAGCGTTTCATTAAGGTTGGCCACGCCTTGTTGATTGAGCGTATTGATCTGATTGATATCGATATTGAGTGTTTCCACAACAGCAGTCTGCTCTTCTGTCGCAGCGGCAACGGATTGATTCATGCCATCGATATCGCCAATGCGCCGCGTTACATCGCGTAGGCGACTGCCCGCCTGATTGGCAACTTCGACACTTTCCTGACTCGACGTCTGGCTTTCATTCATGTTGAGTACGGCATGCTGAGAGCCGGTCTGCAGGCCGCCAATCATCTTGTGGATCTCGTCGGCCGATGTCTGGGTACGATGCGCAAGGTTGCGCACCTCGTCGGCAACCACCGCAAAACCGCGTCCGGCCTCACCCGCGCGAGCGGCTTCGATGGCCGCGTTGAGGGCCAGCAGGTTGGTCTGCTGCGAGATGCCTTTGATGACATCCAGAATGTGGCCGATGTTTTCGGTGCTGGCGTTGAGCTGCTCGATCTGCGTGCAGGAATCACTGATCTTGGCCGACAGTGCGCTCATTGCGTGGATTGTCTTCTCGACCACTACCTGACCGTCTTCTGCCTGATTGCGGGCCTCACTGGCCTGGATCGAAGCGTCCGATGCGTTGCGGGCAATCTCCTGGGTTGCGGCCCCCAGCTCGTTGATCGCTGCAGCGACGTTGTTGGTTCGGGCGCTCTGCTCATCGAAACCGACGATGGACGAATTGGAGGAGTTGACCACCCGTTGCGACAGGTCATGCACCTGAAGCGTCGCGGAGGAGACTTCAACGATGGACGCATGAACGCGCTCCACGAACTGATTGAACGAGCCACCCAGCGCGGCGAACTCGTCCTTGCCCTGAATGCTCAGGCGCCGGGTCAAATCACCCTCGCCCTGGGCGATGTCCTGCATCGCGCGGCCCATGTCGGTCAACGGGCGCATCAGCGCACGAATGAGCAGGCTCAACAGCAACGCAATCACGGCCACTGCAATCAGCACGGCAACCATCGCCGAACTGCGAAACTGGCTCAACGGCGCATAGGCCTTGTCCTTGTCGATCGACAGACCAATGTACCAGTCAGCCGAAGGCAGCCCGGTGATCGGGGTAAAGGACAGCAGCCGCTGCTGACCATTGAGGGTCACCTCACGCAAGCGGGCATCCAGGCTGATGGTCTGTCCGGGGTAGATATCCTTGAGGTTTTTCATCACCTGTTCCTTGTCCGGACTGACAATGATCTGTCCGTCCCCACTGACCAGAAAGGCATAACCCAGCCCGCCGAATTCGACCGAGTTGATGATCTTGACCAGTGTGTCGAGGCTCAGATCGCCGCCGACGACACCCGTAACCTGGCCTGCGGCCTTGACCGGGCTGGCGATCGTTACCACCAGACCACCCACGGAAGCCAGATAAGGCGCGCTGAGAATGGTCTTGCCTGCGTCGACGGTGGACTTGTACCAGGGCCGCTGGCGAGGGTCGTAGCCCGCTGGCATATCCACATTGGGTCGCTGAGTGAACACGCCTTTGCTGTCACCGACATAGGTGAACTGAAAGGTCGATACCAGCGCAGACTGCGACACCAGCCCGCCGAGGTCAGAATTGACGCCCTGAAAGGCTACGTTCTGGGTGAGGTTTTCCAGCACCAGAATGCGCCCGCTCAGCCAGTTCTGGACGCTGCTGGCAGTCAACTGACCTGCCTGAGCGACAGAGGACTCAAGGTTCTGGTTGATCGTCTTGCGTTGCAGGTAATCGTTGTACAAGGTGAACAAGGCGAATGCCAGCACCACTACACCGGCCGCGGCCAGCAGAATCTTATGACGAAACTTCAAATTCATGACAAGGCATCTCAACAGGACTGCTGGAAGCAGGTTCGGATGCCAGAGCAACTTGCGACATAAAAAATGTCATGCCCTGCACACACAATGAACCTGCAACGGATAGGGTTTTAATCTCGCAAACACAGCCGACAGTGTGCCGTCTCACAGGAAATGCGGCGCTCTGTTTGAATGACTTCGGCGGTGCTTTATAACGATGTGCAGGCGCAAATGATATGCCTGGAAAAAAATATCCGGGGCGTCGCGGAACTTTCTTTATTTTTTATTTCAGCTTGGCCAGTCCCTGCCGATAGCGTCTGTATACCTAAACCCACCCCTGACCTGTAAGCCATACCTTTCAGGGATAAGACCGTTTCAATGGCAGTTGTTGGAGAATTTAATGAGTAGCTGGTTTGCAAACATCAGCGTGAATATGAAACTTGCCCTTGGCTTCGGTCTGGTACTTGTTTTTACAGCCATTCTTGCACTGACTGGCTGGACCAGCATGGGCGGACTGATCAAGCGCAGCAACTGGATGAGTGACATTACGTCACTCAATGCACAGTTGACCAAACTGCGCGTGACACGCCTGCAATACATGGTGGCCGACGGCGACGAGAAGGTCGCTGAAACCGTGCAGGTTTCTCTGGACAGCTTCAAGGCCTACCAGGAAAAACTGCAGGCCTCGTTCAAAAGTCCTGAAAACGTGAAAATGCTCGAGCAGTTGGGCGTCGTGATCGCTGACTACCAGAAGTCCCTCAACAACATGCGCAGTGGCTACAGGTCCAGCACCGCTGCTCGTGATGAACTGACGACTCACGCGAGCAAAAGCCTCGCGGTGTTCGAGCAGCTTGTGACTGAAGTCAGAAACATGGACCCGGCTGACACCAACCGCTTCGAGCAGTACCGGCTCGTCACCGATGCCAAAGATGACTTGAGACTCGCGCGCTATGAAGTGCGCGGCTACACCACCAATGCCACGCCCGAGAACGAGCAGGCAGCTGTCTCGAAACTGGATGCGGCCATCAAGGATCTGGACGCGCTCAAGGCGACCTTCAGCGGCACTCAGGCCGATCAGCTCAGGCAGCTGGAAACCTCATTGATGGCGTACCGCACGACCTTGCAAAACTTCAAGGCCGCCACGGGCACAATCGTCCAGGCGCGTAAGGAAATGACCACGCAAGGGCAGGATATCGTCAAGATCAGCGAGGACATGTACAAGCTGCAACTGGATCGCCGCGATCAGGAAAGCGCACAGGCACGTACCACGCAGATCACCTGCACACTGTTGGCTATCATTCTGGGCATCATCGCCGCCGTGATCATCACCCGGCAGATTACCCGTCCCCTGCAGGAAACCCTGGCGGTGGTCGACCGTATTGCATCCGGTGACCTGACCCAGACCCTGGAGGTGACGCGCCGTGATGAACTGGGTGTTCTGCAGCAAGGCATCCAGCGCATGGGCACCACCCTGCGCGAGCTGATTGGCGGTATTCGCGACAGCGTCGTACAGATCGCCAGTGCCGCCGAAGAGCTGTCGGCGGTTACAGAACAGACCAGTGCTGGCGTCAACAACCAGAAAGTCGAAACCGATCAGGTCGCCACCGCCATGCACGAGATGTCGGCGACGGTTGCAGAAGTGGCACGTAACGCCGAACAGGCCTCGCAGGCCGCTTCCAACGCCGACCGCGAAGCACGTGACGGTGACAAGGTGGTGGGTGAAGCGATCGCGCAGATCGAGCGTCTGGCCACTGAAGTGGGTCGCTCCGCTGATGCCATGACTCAGCTGGAGCAGGAAAGCGACAAGATCGGCAAGGTCATGGACGTCATCAAGGCGGTAGCCGAACAGACCAACCTGCTGGCGCTCAACGCTGCTATCGAAGCGGCCCGTGCGGGTGAAGCCGGACGTGGTTTTGCGGTGGTCGCCGACGAAGTCCGCGGCCTGGCCCAACGTACGCAGCAATCCACCGTAGAGATCGAAACACTGGTCGCTGCGTTGCAGAGCGGTACGCGCCAGGTGTCCAGCATCATGCTCAACAGCCGTGAACTGACTGTCAGCAGCGTGACCCTAAGCCGTAAGGCTGGCACGTCGCTGGGCAGCATCACACAAACGGTGTCGAGCATTCAGGCGATGAACCAGCAGATTGCTGCCGCCGCTGAAGAGCAAAGCGCGGTCGCTGAAGAAATCAGCCGCAGCATCGTCAACGTGCGCGATGTGTCCGAGCAGACCGCTTCGGCCAGCGAAGAGACCGCTGCGTCCAGCGTCGAACTGGCGCGCCTGGGCGGGCAGTTGCAGACGATGGTCAGCCACTTCCGGATCTGATCACCCGGCGTTGACATCAAGCCCGGTCTTTACCGGGCTTGATTGTTTCTGCGTAAACGTCACGCCTGCGGCGGCTGCCCGTTGGAAGCCGACAGGCCACCGTCCACCGGCAGGTTGACGCCGGTCACGAAGCGCGCGTCGTCACTGGCCAGAAAGGCGATCACGTCGCCGACGTCTTCGGCTTCGCCCGGGCGCCCCAAAGGGATGCGCTCCATGAATTTGGCCATCAATGCTTTGTCACCCAGCATGTCTTCGGTCAGCTCGCTGCGGGTCAGAGAGGGGCAGACGGCATTCACGCGTACGCCGTCAGCACCATGGTCCATGGCCAGCGAACGGGTGAAGTTGGTGATGGCGCCCTTGGCCGCGTTATAGAAGCTCATGCCCCAGTCGCCGCCCAGGCCGGACACCGACGAGACATTGATGATGTTGCCTTTGCTGGCGATCAGTGCCGGCATGGCGGTGCGGGTGCAATAGAACACACCGTCCAGGTCCACAGACATCAGCTCTTTCCAGTCTTCTATGCCCAGCTCGGTCACTTTGCCGGACTTGACGATGCCGGCATTGTTGACCAGCACATCCAGACGCCCGAAGCGGGTCGCGACTTCCTTGAACAGCGCTTCAACGTCGCTCGGGTCGGCCACATCCGTGGCTCTGACCAAGTGCCCTTCGCCTTTCAGTTGGGCGGCCACTTTGGCCAGCTTGTCGCGATTGCGCCCGACCAGTACGACGCTTGCGCCTTCCTCGGCAAAACGTTTGGCGGTCGCTTCGCCGATTCCGGAACCGGCACCTGTGACGACGATGACTTTTTGGGTGAAACGATTCATTCGGCAGTCTCCAAAAAATGAACGGGATTACCGGGTGGACTGCACACCCGCCCGCAGCGTTCACTCGCATTTAATTTTGCTTACAGTGGCACTGCAAATGACCGGTGAATCGTTAAACCTCGACCATGGGTGCGTTGACAACGCGGCAACGGTCTGCAAATAATCCTCGTAGTTGTACGACAACCTATAACGCCAAAAAATAAAAACAACACCGAGGCCTTTCCATCATGAACACTCACACCGCGTCTGCCCGCTCGATCAGCAAGGGCTCAATCATCGACGCCTTGATCAGTGACACCTCGTTTACTGAAAACCCGCACTACCAGACACCCTTCTCGATTCACAACATTCGCTGAAACTCAGCGAACGGTACTCGGCCGCCTGCAGGTCGAGGCCATGCCTGGCGACAGGCATCACGTAATCCTCGAAGGTGTCGGCCGCCGCTTGCGCGCAGCCAGGAAAGGGGACGGTTTCACTAAACAAGGGAGCACAACAATAATGACATCTCACACTACCCGCTCACGCATCCTGCTGGGCGTCGGCGGCATGACGCTGATTTTCCCGATGCTCGGCATGGCCGAGGGTTTCGTCGACGACACCAAAGCCACGCTCACCCTGCGTAATGCCTACTTCAACCGCAACTTCACCAACCCGGCTTTCCCGAACAGTGCGGCGCCGCAGAACAAGGCCGAAGAGTGGACGCAAAGCTTCATTCTCGACGCCAAGTCGGGCTTCACTCAGGGCGTGGTGGGTTTCGGGGTTGACGTGCTGGGCCTGTATTCGCTCAAGCTCGATGGCGGTAAGGGCACGGGCGGCACCCAGTTGCTGCCGATCCACAGCGACGGTCGTCCGGCCGATGATTTCGGGCGTCTGGGCGTGGCAGGCAAGGCGCGGATTTCCAAGACCGAACTGAAGGTCGGCGAGTGGATGCCGGTGCTGCCGATCCTGCGCTCCGATGACGGTCGTTCGTTGCCGCAGACGTTTCGCGGTGGCCAGGTCACGTCCAAGGAGATCGACGGCCTGACGCTGTATGGCGGGCAGTTCCGCGGTAACAGCCCGCGCAACGATGCGAGCATGGAAGACATGTCGCTGAACGGGCGAGGCGCATTCACCTCGGACCGCTTCAACTTCGGCGGCGGTGAGTACGTCTTCAACGACAAGCGCACTCAGGTAGGTGTCTGGTACTCGGAGCTGCAGGACATCTATCAGCAGCAATTCTTCAACCTGCTGCACAGCCAGCCGCTCGGCGACTGGACCCTGGGCGCGAACCTGGGTTATTTCATCGGCAAGGAAGACGGCAACAAACTGGCCGGCGACCTGGATAACAAGACGGCCTACGCGCTGCTCTCGGCCCGCTACGGTGGCAGTACCTTCTATGTCGGTCTGCAGAAGCTGACTGGCGACACGGCGTGGATGCGCGTCAACGGCACCAGCGGCGGTACGCTGGCCAACGACAGTTACAACTCCAGCTACGACAACGCCAAGGAGAAATCCTGGCAGCTGCGCCACGACTACAACTTCGCAACGCTGGGCGTGCCCGGCCTGACCCTGATGAATCGCTACATCAGCGGCGAAAATGTGCACACCGGCAACATCACTGACGGCAAGGAATGGGGCCGAGAGTCTGAGCTGGCCTACACCGTACAGAGCGGTGCGCTGAAGAATCTGAACGTCAAATGGCGTAACTCCAGCCTGCGTCGAGATTTCAGTACCAACGAATTCGACGAAAACCGCGTGTTCGTCAGCTACCCTATTTCGTTGCTCTGAAACCGGTGGCAGAGCCTGTCGGCAACGGCAGGTTTTGCCTTGTTACAAATGTATCCGGCCAAGTGCGAGCACAGCTCGTTTTTAGACCTTGGCCGCGTTGACAATCAACGTATGCGGTGCCGATAATCCGGCAAGTCATACGACAACAGATGACAAAAATAACAATCGGGACTTCTCTCATGGCATCGGCTCATACCACTCAAACTCCCTTCAATCGCCTCCTGCTGACCGGCGCGGCAGGTGGCCTGGGCAAGGTATTGCGCGAAACACTGCGCCCTTACACAAAAGTGCTGCGGCTCTCCGACATTGCCGAGATGGCACCCGCCACCAACGACCGTGAAGAAGTGCACGTCTGCGATCTGGCCAACAAGGACGCCGTACACCAACTGGTCGAAGGCGTCGACGCGATCGTGCATTTCGGCGGTGTATCGGTCGAGCGACCGTTCGAAGAAATCCTCGGCGCCAATATCTGCGGTGTGTTCCACATCTACGAAGCCGCCCGCCGGCACGGCGTAAAACGCGTGATCTTCGCCAGTTCCAACCACGTGATCGGTTTCTACAAGCAGAGCGAAACCATCGACGCGCACTCCCCTCGCCGCCCGGACAGCTACTACGGTCTGTCCAAGTCCTACGGCGAAGACATGGCCAGCTTCTACTTCGATCGCTACGGCATCGAAACCGTGAGCATCCGCATCGGCTCGTCGTTTGCCGAACCGCAAAACCGCCGAATGATGAGCACCTGGCTGAGCTTTGCTGACCTGACCCAGTTGATCGAACGCTCTCTGTATACGCCAGACGTGGGCCATACCGTGGTCTACGGCGTCTCGGACAACAAGACCGTCTGGTGGGACAACCGCCTGGCCAGCAAACTGGATTACACCCCGAAAGACAGCTCGGAAGTGTTCCGCGAGAAGGTCGAAGCCCAGCCGCTGCCGGCAGCCGATGACCCGGCAATGCTCTACCAGGGCGGTGCCTTTGTCGCTTCAGGACCGTTCGGCGACCAATAAGCAGCGCTTTCCTCTCGCAACACTCTGGAGACACGAACTGCCATGGATGCCGAACTGATTGTCGATGCACAGAACGCCACCGGCGAAAGCCCGGTCTGGAGCGTGCGTGATCAAGCGTTGTACTGGGTGGATATTCCCAAGGGCGAGTTGCATCGCTGGGACTTCAATCAGGACAGCACGCGCAGCTGGAAGGCGCCGCAGATGCTGGCCTGTATCGCCGCTGACAGCCGGGGTGGCTGGGTTGCAGGGATGGAGAACGGAATCTTTCATTTGCAGCCCTGCGAAGACGGCAGCCTGATCAGCACGCTTCTGGCCAGCGTCGAACACGCGCAGACAGGCATGCGCTTCAATGATGGCCGCTGCGACCGACAGGGTCGGTTCTGGGCGGGCACCATGTTCATGGACATGGCCGCCAGTGCGAGGGTGGGTGCGCTGTATCGCTACAGCGCAGGCCAGACGACACTGGACGCTCAGCTCGAAGACTTCATCGTTCCCAATGGCCTGGCGTTCAGCCCCGACGGCAAGATCATGTACCTGTCCGACTCGCACCCCAGCGTGCAGAAGATCTGGGCTTTCGATTACGACACCGACAGCGGCACGCCGCACAATCGCCGCCTGTTTGTCGACATGAACCATCACCTGGGTCGCCCCGACGGTGCGGCGATCGATACCGACGGCTGCTACTGGATCTGCGGTAACGACGCAGGCCTGGTTCACCGCTTCACCCCCACCGGCAAACTCGACCGCTCGCTGGTCGTGCCGGTGAAAAAGCCAGCCATGTGTGCCTTTGGCGGCCCCAATCTGGACACCCTGTTCGTGACGTCCATTCGCCCGGGTGGCGATCTCGGCGATCAGCCGCTGGCCGGAGGTGTGTTCGCACTGCGACCTGGCGTCAAAGGCCTGGAGGAACCCACGTTTCAGGGCTGACAGCGCCCTACCGAAAATCCCGTAGCTCGACCAAAAATAACAAAATCGGAGATATCCATGGATTTCAAACGCACGCTTCTCATCGCAGCACTTCCGCTGGCCTTCTGTGTGTCAGGCATGGCCCACGCCGAGGTCAAAATCAAGTTCGCCGAAGTTCACCCGGCAGGCTACGCGCCGGTCGTGGCAGAGCAGAACATGGGCAAGAAACTCGAAGAACAGTCCAAGGGCGAGATCAGTTTCAAGATGTACGCGGGCGGCGTGCTCGGCTCCGAGAAGGAGGTCGTCGAGCAGGTCCAGAGCGGTGCCGTGCAGATGACCCGCGTCAGCCTCGGCATCGTCGGCCCGGTGGTGCCGGACGTCAACGTCTTCAACCTGCCGTTTGTGTTCCGTGATCAGGCGCATATGCGCACCATCATCGATGGCGAGATCGGTCAGGAAATCCTCGACAAGATCACCAATTCGCAATTCAACATGGTCGCCCTGGCCTGGATGGATGGCGGCACCCGCAACCTGTACACCAAGAAACCGGTACGGCAGATTTCCGACCTCAAAGGCATGAAAATCCGTGTCCAGGGCAATCCGGTGTTCATCGAAACCATCAACGACATGGGCGGCAACGGCATCGCCATGGCCACTGGCGAGATCTTCAGCGCCCTGCAGACCGGCGTCATCGATGGTGCGGAAAACAACCCGCCGACGTATTTCCAGCATAACCACTACCAGAACGCCAAGTTCTTCACCATGACCGAACACCTGATCCTGCCCGAGCCCATCGTGATGTCGAAAACCACGTGGGAAAAGCTCAACCCCGAGCAGCAGGCGCTGGTGAAAAAGCTCGCACGTGAAGCGCAGATGGAAGAGCGCGCGCTGTGGGACAAGTCGTCAGCCGATGCCGAGACCAAACTCAAGGCAGCAGGTGTGGAATTCATCACGCTGACGCCAGAGCAGAAGAAAGCCTTCTACGACGCCACCCAGCCGGTGCGCGACAAATTCGGTGCGCCTTACAAGGATCTGATCAGCCGCATCGAAGCGGTTCAGACCAATCCTGCACTGGCCGCTAGCAATCCCCAAGCGGCCCAATAAGCCTGTCCCGATCAAGCAGCGGGAACGAGCACCAGCTCGTTCGCCGCCGCAGTGGTGAGCCTCATGAAAAATACGCTATTGCGCATCAACGACACGCTTTATCGGGTCTGCATCGGCATTGCCGGTCTGTCGGTGTTGATCATGACCCTGATCATTCCCTGGGGCATCTTTGCCCGCTACATCCTCGGCAGCGGTTCCAGCTGGCCTGAACCCACCGCCATCCTGCTGATGGTGGTGTTTACCTTTTTCGGCGCAGCGGCCAGTTACCGGGCCGGTGCGCACATGGCCGTGTCGATGGCCGTGGACCGCATGCCGCTGCAGGTGCGCAGAGTCGCCAGCGTGGTGGTGCAGATGCTGATGGCGATCGTCGCCCTGTTCATGATCTTCAAGGGCTTCAAGCTGTGCGCCACCACCTGGAATCAATTCGTCGGCGAACTGCCGTTTCTGCGCGTCGGTATCTCTTATCTGCCGATCCCCCTTGGCGGCCTCGTGACCCTGGTATTCGTCCTGGAAAGGTTGTTGCTGGGTGACCAGAGTCATCGCGCGGTCATGCGGTTCGACGTCATTGAAGAAAGCGAAGGTGCCGCATAAATGGACGCTTTTATACTGTTGGGCAGCTTTATCGCGCTGATCCTGATCGGCATGCCGGTGGCCTACGCGCTGGGCCTTTCAGCCCTGATCGGCGCCTGGTGGATCGACATTCCGGCCGATGCACTGATGATCCAGATCGCGGGCGGGGTGAACAAATTCTCGCTGTTGGCGATTCCGTTCTTCGTGCTGGCCGGAGCAATCATGGCCGAAGGCGGCATGTCGCGACGCCTGGTCGCGTTTGCCGCAGTGCTGGTGGGCTTCGTGCGTGGCGGCCTGTCGCTGGTCAACATCGTGGCCTCGACCTTCTTCGGCGCCATTTCAGGTTCCTCGGTGGCCGACACGGCCTCGGTGGGCTCGGTGCTGATCCCGGAAATGGAACGCAACGGCTACCCGCGGGACTTCTCGACGGCAGTGACCGTCAGCGGCTCGGTGCAGGCGCTGCTGACACCGCCCAGCCACAACTCGGTGCTTTATTCGCTGGCAGCAGGCGGCACGGTGTCGATCGCGTCGCTGTTCATGGCCGGCATCTTGCCGGGGCTGCTGCTCAGCGCAGTGATGATGGGCCTGTGCATGATCTTCGCGCGCAAGCGCAATTACCCCAAGGGTGAAGTGATCCCCCTGCGCCAGGCACTGAAAATTGCCGGTGAAGCGCTTTGGGGCATGATGGCCATGGTCATTATTCTCGGCGGTATTCTGTCGGGGATTTTCACTGCCACCGAGTCGGCGGCCATTGCCGTACTCTGGTCGTTCTTCGTCACCATGTTCATCTACCGCGACTACAAATGGCGCGATCTGCCGAAACTGATGCACCGGGCGGCACGCACCATTTCCATCGTGATGATCCTGATCGGCTTTGCCGCCAGCTTCGGTTACATCCTGACGCTGATGGAAATCCCGATGAAGATCACCACCGCGTTCCTGACCCTGTCGGACAACCGCTACGTGATCCTGATGTGCATCAACGTGATGTTGCTGCTGCTCGGCACGGTCATGGACATGGCACCGCTGATTCTGATCCTGACCCCGATTCTGCTGCCGGTCATCGTCGGTGTCGGTATCGATCCTGTGCACTTCGGCATGATCATGCTGGTCAATCTGGGGATCGGGCTGATTACCCCGCCGGTGGGCGCGGTGCTGTTCGTCGGTGCTGCCGTGGGCAAGGTCACCATTGAAGCGACGGTAAAAGCACTGGTGCCGTTCTACGTCGCGCTTTTGCTGGTGCTGATGCTGGTGACCTACGTTCCCGCCATCTCGTTGTGGCTGCCGAGCGTCGTGCTCTAAAGCCTTCAGTTGCAAGGCTGCCGGAGCGCTTGAAAGGGCTCCGGCATGCACTCCTGTTGTCCAGCCAAGGAGGCTGGTTGCGTATGTCTGCCCCTGCCCTGTTTCCGCGCCACATCGCCGTGCTGATCCTGGCGCTGCTGGCCTGTTCGTTTGCCGGCAATCACATTGCCGCACGTATTGCTTTCGATCATGACACCGGCCTGCTGCTGGCCATTCTCTGTCGCTCCGGCGTGACCTTGCTGGTACTGACCAGTCTGGTGCTCTGGCAACGCGAAAGGCTCAGTCTGCCCGCCAGCACCTGGCGCTGGCAGTTGCTTCTGGGGCTGCTGATCGCCACTCAGAGCTTTTGCATCTACTCGGCGGTGGCGCGTATTCCGGTGGCCCTGGCATTGCTGGTGGTCAATGTCTCGCCGATCCTGCTGGCGTTGCTGACCTGGGCGCTGGGCGGCGCCAGGCCAACCCGGCGCGCAGCAGGCCTGATGGCTCTGATTCTGTTTGGCCTGACGCTGGCGCTGGACGTGCCACAGCGCCTGTCGACTCCCGGCAGCAGCGACCCGCAATGGCTGGAGGGCGTCGCCTACGCGTCGACTGCGGCGGTGGTGTTCGCCTTTGCGCTGTGGATTACCGATAACAAACTGGCGGGCATGCGCGGCAGCGTGCGCAGCATGCTGACCATGGCCGTGGTGTTTGTCGTCGCGGCCATCGCCGGCAGCAGCGGCGTGCTGCCCGGTGGCGTGGGTCTGCCGACGAGCTCTGTCGGCTGGACCGCACTGGCCAGTCTGGTGGTCTTGTACGGACTGGGCTTCTCCCTGCTGTTCATCTGCATGGCACGACTGGACATCGCCCGCAACGCGCCGGTGATGAACATCGAGCCGGTGGCCAGCCTGCTGTTTGGCTGGCTGATTCTCGATCAATTACTCAGCAGCGGTCAGGTGGTCGGCGGGCTGATCGTGGTCAGCGGCATCGTGCTGCTGACCTGGCGGCGCGCCCAGTCGCCCGACCCTCAATCATCCAGGAAGGCTTTGAAGCATGCCCGCGAACGTACTGATCCTTGAAGATGGCCTGACCCGCCTGACACTGGCTCCCGATATCGGCGGCAGTATCGTCAACTGGAGTGTCCTGGCCAGCGGGCAACACCTGCTGCGCCCGAGCGACGAACAGGCTCTGGCGGCCGGGACGCCCCGTCGGCTGGCCTGCTATCCGCTGGCGCCGTGGTCGAACCGGATCGGCAACGGCGGTTTTGACACAGCGGACGGCTGGCTGGCCCTGGAGCCAAACAGTGCCAACGACCCGCTGCCGATCCATGGCAGCGCCTGGCAGCAGGCATGGACCGTCATCGAGCAGAGCGCTGAGCAGATCTGCCTGCAACTCGACAGCCAGACGCCATTCGCCTACCGCGCGCACCTGCGCTACACCCTGCACGACGGCACGCTGAGCATCGAACTGAGCACCACCCATCAGGATAGCCGCGCGGTCTGGCACGGACTGGGCCTGCACCCGTACTTGCCGCGCACGGCCCACACTCGCCTGCAGGCCAAGGCCGCGCAGGTCTGGCTGTGCGACGAAGCCGGTCTGCCCAGCGCCTTGCAGGACCTGCCCGCCGAGTGGAACTTCCGGCACGGCAACGCGCTGCCCGACACACGTCTGGACAACGGTTTCACCGGCTGGGATGGCCAGAGCATCATCAGCCAGCCGGACCTGGGCTATGAACTGCACTGCCAGGCCACCGGCAGCGAATACTTCCTGGTGTTCTGCCCACCGGGCCTGGACTTCTTTTGCTTCGAACCGGTCAGCCATCCGGTCAACGCGCATCATTTACCGGGGCGGCCAGGATTGAGGCTGTTGCGGCAGGGAGAGTCAGTGACTTTGAGGTTCAGTCTTCGCTACAAAGAGCTGAAGCGGCAGGCATGAATACGTCTCTCGGTCATTCATCGAGGGGCCATCATCAACGCTGAACGACCGCTGCCGCTTCTCTTGATGCACTGTGATCCACTCCCCACCCCGTTACGTAACACCTATGCGTCGCGAACCAAACCCACACAATGGTGATCAGAAGGTGGATCATGCGCATAACTGCCAGTCTCAGGACCTTCTGTCACTTGTCCCCCTCTCACAGCGAATCGACAATCACACGACTTTGGATCGATGAAGTCACCGCCGTGGCCCGCCAGAGGGACCGCGACAGCTTTATGCGCATTTACGATCACTTCGCTCCGCGCTTGTTGCGCTACCTCACCGGGCTGAATGTGCCAGAAGGTCAGGCCGAAGAGTTGGTGCAGGAAGTGCTGCTCAAACTGTGGCACAAGGCTGACTCGTTCGACCCGGCCAAGGCCAGCCTGGGGACGTGGTTGTTTCGCATCGCACGCAATCTTTACATCGACAGTGTGCGCAAGGACCGTGGCTGGGTGCAGGTGCAGAACTCGCTGGAACAACTCGAGCGCCTGGAGGCTCCGGTAGATCGAACACTCGACTACAGCCAGCGCCAGGAGCAACAACTGAACAGCGCCATCCAGAACCTGCCCGCCGATCAGGCCCGAGTGTTGCGAATGTCGTATTTCGAAGCGCTCAGCCACCGGGAGATTTCCGAACGCCTTGGTATGCCGCTCGGCACGGTGAAGTCCTGCCTGCGCCTGGCGTTTCAAAAATTGCGCTCGCGGATAGAGGAATAATGATGGGCCCACAACATCATCCGGACGACGCCACGCTGGTCAGCTATGCCGCAGGAGCGCTGTCGCAGGTCATCTCGTTGGTCACTGCCGCGCACCTGGAGCGCTGCGCCGAGTGCCGGGCGCGGCTCAGGCAGGCCGAAGCGATTGGCGGTGTGTTGATGCAGCAGCACACCAGCAGTGTGGTGCCACTCAAGGGCAGATCGGCCATTCTGGCGCGGCTGAACGAGCAGCAAGCTGGACTTGTGCCTGCCCTGCATGCGATGCCGGCGGCCAATCAGGACCCGGACCTGATGCCCGCCTGCATGCAGGCGCATTTTGGTCGACACCTGAGCACATTGAAATGGAAGACGCTGGTTCCCGGCGTACAGCGTGTACGCGCTGAAGGTATCGAACAGGGCAACCTGATGCTGCTGAAAATCGCCCCAGGCGTGAGCATGCCGGTCCACAGCCACGAAAGCGGCGAGATGACCATGGTCCTCAAGGGCGCGTATTACGACGTACAGGGAGAGTTCGGACTCAACGATGTGGCCGATCTGGACAGTCATATCCAGCACCAGCCCATCGCCTACCCTGACCGGGAATGCATTTGCGTGCTGGCCACTGAATCGAAGCTGCGTTTCCATGGGCTGCTGGCGCGGATGATGCAGCCGTTTTTCGGGATTTGAAAAACGGCCGCTGCGCCTGCGGTCAGCGCTGGACGGTTACACCCAATGAAGCCAGCGCATCCCAGTACCCAGGGTAGGTCTTGCCGACGCAATCAGGGTCGAGGATGCGGATACCGGCGATCTTCAGGCCCGCCAGCGCAAAGCACATGGCGATACGATGGTCGGAGTGAGTATCGATCAATGCATCGACCGTAGTGCCTGCCAGCGCCGGGTTGGCCTTGACGATCAGG
Organism: Pseudomonas congelans; assembly: GCF_900103225.1. Taxonomy (GTDB): domain Bacteria; phylum Pseudomonadota; class Gammaproteobacteria; order Pseudomonadales; family Pseudomonadaceae; genus Aquipseudomonas; species Aquipseudomonas congelans. Next base: position 864,810 of record NZ_FNJH01000002.1, read on the forward strand.
TCGTCACCCTCTTCGACCGCCAGACCGGGTGCGATGGCACACAGACCGTGGGACAGCGCCGAGATACGGTCGCACTCCTTGACCCGCAGGTTGGCGATGCCGACAAAGCGTACCGGCTGACGATTGAAGGCGGCCAGTACGGCCAGGGTCGGAATAGCATCCTGCATCTGCGAGCCGTCGATCACGGCCGGCATGTCCGGGAAGCTGGCGATGATCTGGCTGGCCAGCGCATCAGGCTGAGTGAATGCATCGCTGGCCACGCCGAGGTCGATAGTGCCCTTGGTCAGGGCTTGCGCAGCCCACAGATAAGTGGCCGCCGAGGCATCCGGCTCGATGTGGAAATCCGTAGCGCGATAACCGGTAGCCGAGACTTTCCAGGCGGCGTCGCCGATGGCCTGAACCTCGGCACCGAACGCCTGCATGGCCGCCAGCGTGAGGTCGAGGTAACCACGCGCGCCGATCTCGCTGCCGGTCAGTGCAACTTCCAAAGGCCCCTTGCCACAGGCACCGGCCATCAGCAGTGCCGACACATACTGGCTGGACAGGTTGCCGTCGATTTCGATACGACCGGCCTCAAGACCGCCCTTGCCCTTGATCGCCACTGGCGGGCAACCACTGGGGGCGCTGACCTCCACGCCCATGCGCTGCAAGGCATCGACCAGCGGGCCGATCGGGCGCTTGCGCATGTATTCGTCGCCATCCACCACGAAGTCGCCTTCGAAGTTGGCCAGTGCAGCGGTCAGAAAGCGTGTCGCAGTCCCGGCATTGCCGAGGAACAGCGCCTGCTGTGGCGCCTGCCAATGCCCGCTGCTGGTGACCACAAAGGTGCTGTCATCCGGCTCGTCGACCTGCACGCCCATCAGACGCAAGGCTTCGGACATCACGCGCGTGTCGTCACTCTTCAGCGCGCCGGTCAGGCGGCTGGTGCCTTTGGCGAGCCCGGCCAGCAACAATGCACGGTTGGTGATCGACTTGGAGCCCGGCGGGCTGACACGCCCGACCAGCGGGCGCTCGACAGGCAAAACAGTGAGGGTGGCTTGAGGTCGCATGATGTCCCTGAGCGTCAGCGGAAAAATCGCGATCCTAGCACGAGCGGGATCAAGCCCGCAGTGCAGGTTTCATTCATCGCCACGCCAGGGGAAGGGTCAGCTTTTCACTGAACCCGACAGTTGCTGCAGCTTGTCGTTGGCCGCCAGCAACTGATTGCGGTTGGCCGCGACGTCGGTGACGTCATAGATCACCAGACACACATGGCTGATCGCCCCGGTGGTCGAACGCAGCGGGAACAGTGTGGTGTTCTGATACATGAACTCCTCCTGCCCGGTAATCGGCTGATAGTTCTTGAAGCGCACCAGATACGGCCGCTGCTCCCAGATGGTGAACGCCGGTGTGCCGAGAGTCACGACGTTATCGATTTTCTTGCTGAACCACTTCGCGTTGACCTCCGGAAAAATCTCGAAAAAGGTCTTGTCGACTGCCACGTAGGGCACTACGCCAGAGCGGTTTTCCATGAAGGTATTCCAGACCGTCACGCGATAGTTCAGGTCCAGCACCACGATGCCTACGTCAATGTTCTGCGTGACGGCCAGCAACCAATGAAGCTCGTTGATTTCAATAGCGTTGCTCATGGGTCAGCTCATCATGTAGGCGAGTTTTTTGGTAAGCAGCTCGACCGAATCTTCGGTGAACAGCATCAGCAGATCGAAATGCAGATTGTGGCCTTCCACGCTGTAACTGATTTCGACCGCCAGGGTCTTTTTCCAGCGCTGTTGATTGATGCGGATAAGCTCGTCGATGCCGCCCTGCGCACCCAGCAACTGGGGATGGCCCTGCGAAAAGGCGATGTCGATCTGTTCGGCAATGCCGCTCAGGCAGGCACCGATCAGGATCGTGGACAGATCGAGCAGCATCTCCATGTCGGAACTGTCGGAGTGATCGCCGCCCATCAGCTGCGAGATTCCGGAGATTTCCGAATCATGAAAAATCAGCAGCGCCTCACCAGAGATACCGCCACCGATATAGCCTTGACACACTGCGGTCAGACGCTGGTCACTGTGCGCATCGGCCAGCGCCATGTGCAACTCGCCGACTTCAAGCATGTTGACGTTGGGCACCGGCAACTGCACGAACACACCCAGTACCTTGGCCAGCAACGCCGCTGCACGGCCCATGGCGACGTTGATGGTTTCGCGGAAAGCATCCTGAAAGCTGATCACCCCGCCCTTGTTGTTGAGCGCTGGCAGTGCAACTGGCGACGCCGCAGGCTTGCCCAGCAGGCCAAGGCGCTCGAGTGTGCTTTTGAGTTCGTCCGGGTCGGCAGGTTTTTTCAGAAACGCCAGCGCGCCCAGCTCCATGACCCGACGTACGGCTTCGTCCTGCACGTCGCCCGACACCACAATCACCTTGGCGTCGAGGTTTTCGGCACGAATCGCCGTCAGCGTCTGGTAACCGTCCATCACCGGCATGGTCAGGTCGAGCAGGACCACTTGGCCCTGACCTTTACGAATCGCTTCCAGGCCTTCCTGCCCCTGGGTGGCCAGCGTGACCGACACATCCCAGTCTTCAGGTAGCGCGCGCAACAGCTGCTTTCGCGCCATGTTCGAGTCATCGCATATCAATAGCGCAAGCGTGGACATCGTGTGGTTCTCACTGCAGGAAAATCAGGCTGACCACGGCGGGCAGCACGTATACGTTTGACGGCACCATCGGAAGCGACTGACTTCGAGCCTATAACGCGAGATCAGTAACATTCAAACTAAACCTATAGCCTAAGTCGGTGATTTTTGAAGTTTCTGTAGTTTTATTCGCTATTGATTGCTGTAAATCACTATCGCGATGTCTGAAACCTGCCTATTATCAATTGATAGATTTAATAGCAATCACTCGATAGACAGGTGTGCCATGTCCTTGCCCATCAGCGACTACCATCCGGCCCTGCCCCGGCAGGACGATTTCTGGCAACACCTGGGTATCCCCGCACGCGGCGCGCGGCTGTACTCGGCGCTGCATGACGGCTTGCCGTATGAAGTCTTCGAGCGTCTGGCACATTACACAGACCTGAACCGCTCGACCCTGGCCGAGCATCTGGGCATCGCTCCGGCGACCTTGCAGCGACGTCTCAAGGTACGCCGCTTCAATGCCGAGGAAAGCGATCGGCTGTTCCGCCTGGCAGCGGTTTACAAGGCGGCGCTGGACCTGTTCGAAAACGACGCCGAAGCGACTCGTCTGTGGCTGGCCAATCCGGTCTACGGGCTGGGCAATCGCAGGCCGCTGGAAATGCTCGCGACCTCGGCGGAGGCTCAGGCAGTACTCGACCTGATCGGCCGGCTGGAGCACGGAGTTGTGGCGTGATAGCGGTCTATCGGCTGGTCAAGCGCAAATGGCTGGCGCAGGCCTTTGACGGCGAAGGCGCCAAACTCTACGGCGGACGCTGGAACAGCAAGGGCAACGCCTGCGTGTACTGCGCGGGCAGCGAGTCACTGGCCCTGCTGGAAGTGCTGGTGCACCTGAACAACGCCACTGTGGCTCAGCACTACACGATGCTTGAACTGCAGATTGCCGAAGAGCACGTCCTCAATGCGCGCCCGGACACCCTGCCCCGCGACTGGCGCGAAGAGCCCGCGCCACCGGCAACCGCCTCGTTCGGCGACGACTGGCTGGCCTCCACTCAGAGCCTGGCACTGGCGGTGCCCAGCGTGATCATCCCGCGCGAGTCCAACTACCTGCTCAACGTACAGCACACGGAATTCAGGGCCGTTGTGGCGACCGCGAAAGAGCTGGAGTTTGTGGTCGATCCGCGTTTGGGGTGAGCTGGCTAAAGGTCAGTCCACTGCCTGCCCCACGTGTTATCACTCATCCAGATCAGCTTGAAAGACAGCCTCAAAGTCCTGTCCATCGTAGAAAATACCCAGGATTGATACCTGCGCGGCATCCACAGCGAAGGCTATTACGGCACGCTTGCGATAATGAGTAATACGAAGCCCGGGACGTATATCCAACCGATGGCTCTGGCGGCGCTGTTGGCAGCACTCTCGCCCCATTGCATTTCGCTATCTCAGGCGTATTTGGAAGGAAAACGGGAATATTAAGAAGATAGCTACCTGTCCATTAAGCAGGACGGTAGCTATCGAGGTGAAGGGATTTCAGTTACTAGCGGCAGCCGAGGTTGTTGCAGGAACTGTTTCTGCGGACTGAGGCAACGGCATGCCTTTGGGCCACAACAGCCAGATATTGCCTTTCTGCTTCATGTCGCCAGCCAGCTTGCCCGCCTCATCGCCGGTCCCCCAGAACAGGTCGGCGCGTACTTCACCGGCAATCGCACCACCGGTGTCCTGGGCAGCGACCGGACGCACCACGCTGCTGCCATCCGGCCGCGTCGTGGAGAGCCAGAGCAGACTGCCCAGCGGAATCACCTTGCGATCAATGGCCACGCTGTAGCCCGGAGTCAGCGGCACATTCAGCGAGCCGCGCGGGCCTTCGTTGCTGTCGGGATTACGGGCAAAAAACACGTAGCTGGGATTGCTCGCCAGCAGCTCGCTGATCCGCTCCGGATGCGCCTTGGCCCAGGCCGCGATGCTGCCCATGGTCACGTCTTCCTTCTTCAACTGTCCCTGCTCAACCAGCCAGCGACCAATCGCGCGATACGGACGACCGTTCTGATCGGCATAGCCCAGACGCAGCTGTGAGCCATCCTCCAGACTCACGCGCCCCGAACCCTGAATTTGCAGGAATTGCAGATCCATCGGGTCGGTCAGCCAGGCAATCACCGGCGCGTTCAAGCCTTGCGCACTGATCGTCGCGGCGTCGTCGTAAGGCTTGAGCACCCTCCCCTCGAGCCGACCGCGCAGACGCTTGCCTTTGAGCTCGGGGTAAATGCTGTCCAGATTGACCACGATCAGATCGTCAGGAATGCCGTACACCGGCACATTGGCCGTGGCAGTCTGGGTCAGGCTGCCCGGATAAACAGGCTCGTAATAGCCGGTGATCAAGCCATCGGCACTGCCCCCGTCGGCGCGCAGGCTATAGACCTGCAACTGCTCCTGCAAAAAGGTCCGGATCTGCGCAGCATCCGGCGCAGCCGCAAGACTCGCAGCCGCCGCACATGTCGGCCCCCACACCGCATCGGCTTTCAAACGAACACACGCGCTGCGCCACGAGGCAAAGCCGGCCTGTAAATCCGCGTCAGACACCGCCGGCAATGCGTCCCAGCCAGCCTGGCTATAAGTGGTATGCGGCGGCGCAGACGGCGTCACAGGCTTGTCGGACTTGTCACACGCGGTCAGCAACGCAGCCAGTGGCAAAACCAGCGCCAGGCCCCGCAACCATGGCTTGAAAGAGAGCATCATCAGTAGCACCAATCCTTTTACAGCCCGCAGCAGGCTGGTGGGTGAAAGGTGTCATTGTGGCTTAAGCGGGCAGAGGGGCCTAGGGGGTGTCTGCAAAGTCAGTCTGGACAATGTGGCGATGCGGCTTAAAGAGAAAGATGCAATCGAGCCAGTCAGCGCTCATGAGTGATACGCGTTGGGCCGGTGCTGCATGGACCCGACTTTGTACCTGATAACAGACAGGCTGCAGCCAGAGGGTCTTTCTAAAATACGTCAGTAGACTGCTGCCATGCTGAAAGCGTCTATGTACTCGCCATCTCGATAGGCAAACTTTCTGTGCGTGCCCTCGATGACAAAGCCATTCTTTTCATACAGTGCGATAGCAGGCTTGTTATCGACGAAAACAGTAAGCTCCAGGCGCTTTAAATTCATCCATCGACAGGCAGTGGCAGTGAGCTCTTTTAATAACGAGTCACCAATGCCCTGGCGATGATGACTGTCTGCGACCCCCATCCAGAAATCCGCTACGTGCTGCCTTCGCCCCTGAAAACGATAGAGCATGGCGCAGCCGACAACCATGCCATCCCGCTCGGCAACCAGCGACAGTCCGGAAGCGCTTCGACTTTCAACAAGCTTTTTTATGTCATTGCTCGACTGGTGCGGCATACGAAGCGTCCACCAACGGAATACCGGCTGTTCAAACATATCAGCCAGCGAAGACCAGTCACTGTCTGCCATCGCACGGACGATCAAGCTCATTTCAGAGACCTCACCAAAGCTGTCCTGCCCTTTCGGCTACCCACCTGCCTGCTGTCAAGGCTGGCCCGGATGCGGTTCCGGATAGTCGCGATTGATGTCGACGGGCTTGGCGTACGGCCCGTCCCAAAGCTGCTCGTGCAGTTGGCCAATGCGTTTGGCCATCGAGCTGTCGTGCATCACCACTTCCAGATTGCGCGAGTTGTCGAGGTAGCCGCCCAGCCAGTTGCTGGTGCCTACCCAGGCAACCTGACCATCGATATCCATGGTCTTGCTGTGGATCACGCGTGCATAGGGGATAAAACCCTGAGCAGCCATCGGCAGTGTGACGATACGCACCTGCACGTTGGGCACCAGGGCCAGACTCTTGAGGTAGGCGACTTCGGGCATGCCGGTGTTCCAGTCGGACACCATGAGTTTTATCGACACGCCGCGGGCGGCTGCGCTGCGCAGAGCGTTATCGATGACCGCATAGTAAGGCCGGGTTTTGTCGGGGCCGTAGGACAGCGGTGCGTAATCCAGCAACTGGACACGCACCTCGCTTTTGGCTTGCGCCAGCAAACGGGGCAGTTCGGCCTGGGAGTCGACGACCCCTGGCGGGTTATAGCGCTGCGGACTGGCGATCAGGTAGTTGCCGCTGGGCAATGTGCTATCAACGGGGCGCGGTACAGGAACCGGTTTGCCTTCAGTAATGGCAGCCTGGGCCAGCCAGTCCTGCTCGAATATGGCTTGCGTCTGCCCCACGACGGTCGGCTCGTCAATGCGCAGGCCGGTTTCGTGGATATGCTCCAGTGAGCGCCAATCGAAGTTCTGACTGCCGATGAACGCCTGTCGGCCATCCACAACCAGAAATTTGGCGTGAATGATGCCGTTGCCGGTGAGCTTTGCGTAGGGCAGTACGCGCAGGGTGAGGTTGGGGATGGCGCGCAGTCGCTCAAGGGTCTGCAGGTCGGAAAGTTTCAGGCCTTTTTCTTCCAGCAGAAAACGGATTTTCACTCCGCGCTGCCCGGCTGCCGTCAGGCTTTCAAGCACCTTGTCCATGACCGAGCCTGCGTGGTCGGCGACATAGAACTGTTCGATATCGATACGCTCGCGAGCCCCGTCAAACAGCTCGCGCCAGACCTCGCCGGGTGCTCGCAGGTCAGGCGTCTGCAGGTCAGCCCCGACCGGCGAGGTATGTACCAGCTCGAAACCCGGGATGGCGAAGTCTGCCTGGGCGCACGAACTGCCCAGCAGTAACGCTGCGATCAAGGCACGGTAGCTCAGGGACAGTCGACGATACGAAAGGTAAAAGGGCATTGCGAGCCTCATCGCCAGACACAGACAAGATAGCGCATGCCAAAGGCACGCGCCGTTAGGTAGATCAGGCCGTCCGGTATTTCGGTTGAGCCGAAGCAGCCGGATGTTCGGCTTCATCATGCACACGTGCTCCGCTGGAAGCGCGGATCAGCAGGATCTTGAGTTGGTCGTTGATGCGTTCCAGGCTTTCCTGAAAGTAGTTGTGAAAGACCACGCAGAACAAGGCAATGGCAATACCCAGCCCGGTCGCGAACAGCGCCGTACCGATACCGGCGGAAATCTGCCCGGGATCGGACACCCCGGCACTGGCCAGGGCCTTGAAGGTATCGATGATGCCCAGAATCGTTCCCAGCAAGCCCAACAGTGGCGCGGCGGTAGTGATGGTTTCGATCAGCCAGAGGCTGCGGGCCAGCGGTGCACGAGTGCTCAGGTACTGGGTTTCGATGACATCATCCAGATCCCTGCGCGAGCCCTGCGCGTTTTTTTGCGCAAGCACTGGCAGGACCATTTCCAGGGGCAGACTGGTCCGGCGTGTCAGCGTTTCCGGTAGATCCTTTTCACTGTGCACCGAAGCACCGAGTGCCGTTTGCAGCGCCCGCGACTGGCGACGTACGTAAGCAAAGTAGATGCCTCGTTCGATCGCGACAAAGATCGCTATCGCAATGGCGGCGTACATCACATAGAAAGTGATGTCGTGAAGCTGATTCATGTCCATGGCAAGGACCTCTGGTCAATGAAGATTAGAAATTGGCTTCAAGAGAAACGGTAACGGTACGCTCGACACCGACGATGTAGGCCGGGTCGCCATCGCGGAAACCGCTGTAAGTGCCCGCGTTGGTTTTGGTGGTGTAAACGCCGTCCAGGTATTCCTTGTCGAACAGGTTGTCGACGTTCAGACGCAGGGTGGCGTCCTTGACGATTTTCTTGTCCACCGGGAGGTAAATCCCCGCGCCCAGATTGAAGATGGTGCGCCCTGGAATACTTTCGTCGTTGGTCAGGTCGCCATACAGCTTGCTGGTGAGCTTGGCTCCAAAGGTCCCGTAATAACTGCCGTCGTCGTAGCCTATGTTGGCGGCCAGCATGTTCTTCGGCACGTTGGTAAATTGCTTGCCACTGGTGGGCAGCTCGATGGCGGTGCCGTTATTGAAGACGGTCAGGTCATCTTTCTGTTTGGCGCGGGTGTAGGTGTACGAGGTGTAGTAATTGAAATGGTGCGGCAGCAGGCCACTCCATTCCAGTTCCAGCCCGCTGTTGTCGACTGCACCGGCGTTGATATCGGCAAAGTCGCCGTTGATGTCTTTTGATGACACCTGACGGTCCTTGAACTGCAGGTAAAACAGTGTGGCCGCCAGCGTCATGTCCTGTTCGGTGTAGCGCCAGCCCAGTTCATGGTTCCAGCTGGTTTCCGGCTTGCTGTCGATGGAGCCGGTGCCCGGGTCATAGAGGACGTAGTTCTGCGGCACGCGCATGTTGCGGGACAGGCTGTAGAACAACTGGTCGCGCTCATCCAGCTGATATTTGAGGCCGACGTTCGGCAACAGCTTGTTGTAGGTCTGGTCGCGTTTTTCCGGCCGCTCGGTCAGGCTGCCGTGGTTGTTGCCTTCGCGTTCGACGTTCATAAAGGCCAGGCCGCCGACCAGCGTCCAGTCCGGGGCGAAATACCAGGTGTCCTGAGCCCAGACTTTTTGTGCAGGCGTCACGGTATAGCGGTCACGGCCCTGGATCTCATTGCCGTTGGCATCGACCATGTAATCCGAGTCCGGCTGGATGCTTTCGGGCTTGCCATTGCTCTTCAGACGTATGAAGGGCTGAGTCTGCGACTGGCGCGCGCGTTCATACCAGTAGCCGACCTGTACGCTGTGTTCGTCGTTGACGTCCCAGTTCAACTTGGTGGTGATCCCCGGACGCCAGGTCTGGGTGCGCGAAGGCCGGTAATAAACGCCAGTGGTCGATGACCCGTCTGCGTTATAAGCCGCCGCCGTCGGCAGGTTGCTCAGGTCGAATACACCGTTCTGATTCGAGCCGCGATTGAGCGCATAGGAAGAACTGTTCACGCCGCTGCCGTTGCCCCAGAAATAATAGGGGACGACGGAAAGAGACAGATTGTCGGCCAGTTTGAATTGCGTATTGAGCACGCCGGTGAACGTCTGGAACGGGTTCTGCGCCAGCTCGTAGTAGCTGGACAATTTGCCGTTGCTGCCCAGCGCAGGCGTCGAAGGATAAGGGTCAAACTTGCGCCCGTTCTGCTGGAACTGACTCTTGGTGAGCTGGCTGTAACTGTTGTTGTCCTGCTCGTGGTACTTGAGGATCAGGTTGGCGGTATTGCCCGAGCCCATGTCGAAGAAGCTGTTCCACTCCACCTTGTCGGCGCGCACCGCGCCATCGCCGCGCCATTTCTGACCTTCGGTATGAGACATCGACAGCCAGTTGCTCAGCCCGTTGATTTCTCCGGTGTTGAGTCGCGCGAAGGTCTTGTAAGTGCCGTTGCTGCCCGCCACCTGCTTGACGAATGCGCCGGTTTCCTTAGTAGGCCGGATGGTGACAATACCGATGTTGCCGCCGCTGGAACCGATATGCGGGCCGTCACTTTCGGCAGAGCCTTGGGTCACGAAAATCTGATCGATGTTTTCCGGATCCCCCAGCAGGTTGGAATACAGCGCGTAGTTGCCGGAGTCGTTGATCGGCATCCCGTCTACCGACATGCCGACCTGATCGGAGTTGAGCCCGCGCATGGTGAACTTGAAGCCAGAAAGACCGGTGGCGTCTTCGCTGGAGATGTTCAGGCCCGGTGTGTACTTGAGCTTGTCGATCGCATTCCCGGTCGCGGTCTGCTTGTCGAGCGCTTCTTTGGTGACAGTGGAACGCGCCTTGATGCTCTCCTCCTGCACCATGTAGCCACCCCCAACCGTCGCCCTGCCTTGCACACCAATGGTGCCGACATCACTGGCACTCGAGTCGGCCATAACCATGCCGTGACTCATGCCGGCGGCGACCAACGCAAGGTGAATTCTGGAAAACTTCATCACTTTGTTCCTTGTCAGTGCTATTGCACGCTGTAGTTGAAGGTGGCGGTGAAGCGCTGTTCGTTGCGTCCACTAAAGGCTTGCTCGGGAAACGGCTTGACCTGCTTTATGCGGCGCAGACTGTTGGCGGCTGCGCGGTTGAGCAGCATGCTGGAGGCCTGGGTCTGAATGCCGGAGTCCAGCACTCGCCCTTGGCGGTCGACCAATAACCACACCACAACCTCGCCACTCGGACGCTCCAGTGAGGCCTGGCGGCCAGTCGGGTATTGTTTGTAACCGTCCAGTTCGCTGCGCAGCCCTTTGAGGTAGCCACCTTCCATACCCTGGGTGTCGACCTTCGGCGCTGCGGGTGGCGCAGGCGGTGACGGCGGCGCAATCGGGGCGCTGGCGATCGGCTTGCTGGGTGCCTGAACCGGCTCGACAGGTTTTGCCACTGCCGGTTTGGGCAAGGGCTTAGGCCGTGGCTCTGGCTTGATCTCCGGCCTGGGTTTTGGCTTGGGGGCGGGCTTGGGCGGCGGCGGTGGTGGTGGCGCCGGCTCAGCTTCTTCGCTTTCGACTACAGGCGGCGGAGGTGGCGGCTCGTCAGGTTGTACCGCAGGCGCCTCGGGCTGCACGACGGGCTCGGGCGCAGGCGGCTCGGGCTCGATCAGCGCCAGTTCCACGGCAGATTCGTCGTAGACCGGCTCCATTTTCAGCGGACGGGTCTGCACACCGATCACGATTGCGATGAGCGCCACCAGCGCGGGCAGGCCGCCGAGCCACTGACGTACACGAAACAGGAAATACATGATCAGGATTTGCGCGTGGCGATGGAGACTGACGTGAAACCACCCAGACGCAGGGTGTCCATGATCTCGACCAGACGGGCAACTTCCACGCCCTTGTCACTGTTAACGATGATCGTGGTTTTAGTGTCGGGTTTTTCCAGCGCTTTCAAGGCAGGCACCAGAGCGTCGACCGTGGTCGCCTTGCCATCAAGCTGTAATTCGCCGTTGAGCCCCAGCGTCAGGATCGATTTGTTCTGCGGCTTGAGCTGCTGTGAACTGCTGGCACTCGGCAACTGGGTTTTCATCCCCAACGCCGGAATCACGTTCAGGCTTACCAATACGAAAAAGACCAGCAGGAACATCATCACGTCGATCATGGGGATCAGTTCGATGTGCGCCTTGCGCTTTTTAGGTTCGTCCCACGTTCTCATGCCAGCCTCTCGCTTTCTTGTTAGAGGCCGAGAATCTAGCAACCGAACATGACCGATCGGCTGGTTTTACAAGACCGATACATGACCGTTACATGGCTGTTACCTGTACATCTCATGGCACTTAAATGATTCTTGAGGACGTCACGGAAATGCCATAACAACGCGGCAGCGTTTGGGCATTCAACCCTGTGGAAAATACGGATGAGTCACCCGCTGCCTACCCTCAGAACCTCACGTCTGCTGCTCGCCGCACTGCAGCCTGAACAGGCACTTACCCTTGCACGCCTGGCCGACGAGCCGACGATTGCGGACATGACCGCTGCCCTGCCCAGCCCCTACACCTTTGAGCATGCGCAGGCATTCATCGCCGAGACCCATGACCAATACGCCGCCGGTCAGACGGTGAGCCTCGGGGTTCACATCCAGGCAACCGGAGAGTTGACCGGGATCGTGTCGCTGCGCCTTTCGATGTCGCACCGCAGCGGCAATCTGGGTTACTGGACAGGACTCCAACACCAAAATCGGGGTTATGCCTGCGAAGCGGCTAAAGGCTTGCTGAGGCATGGTTTCACTGAGATGAACCTCAACCGCATCGCCGGCCAGTGCTTCAGCGACAACCCGGCCAGCGCCAGGGTTCTGGAGAAGTGCGGGCTATCCTATGAGGGCTGTACCAGAGAGGCATTTCTGAAAAACGGTGTGTTCAAGAACATGTTGCTGTTCAGCCTGTTGCGCTCGGAATACGAATCGTCGGAGGCCACGTCATGACAGATTTCAACCCGGACCGTCGACGCATCATTACCGGAGTCGCCGGTGCGACGCTGCTGTCGATCCTCAGCCCGTTTGCGCGCAGCGCGGGGGTCGATTATCCATTCACGCTCGGCGTGGCGTCTGGCGATCCGTTGCCGGACGGCTTCGTGATATGGACACGTCTGGCGCCCAAGGTGATGACGCCCTCGGGTGATGGCGGGCTGAAAAAACCCGTTGAGGTGCGCTGGAAGATCGCCAGCGATGCAGCCATGGTTCACGTAGTCCGCACAGGACAGGCCACCGCCCACCCGCGCCTTGCCCATTCGGTGCATGTCGAAGTAAGCGGCTTGCAGCCCGGACGTCCGTATTGGTATCAGTTCGAGAGCCTGGGGGCGCAAAGCGCTGTCGGTCAGGCCTGTACTGCACCGCTGGCAAGCTCGATGGTCTCGGCGCGGTTCGGCTTCGTGTCGTGTTCGCACTGGGAGGCCGGGTACTTCAGCGCCTATCGACACCTGGCCGCGGAGCGCCCGGACCTGGTGTTCTTTCTTGGCGACTACATCTATGAGATGAACGTGTCCGCGGAAAACCCTCGGTTCCCGCGTCACCACGCTACACCAGACCCCATGGACCTGGCGGGCTATCGCAACCGATACGCGCAGTACAAGACCGACCCCGACCTGCAGGCGCTGCATGCCTGTGCGCCGAGCGTCGCCACCTGGGACGACCATGAAGTGCAAAATGACTACGCCGCCCAGTGGTCCCAGGACCCCGACGTGCCGGTGGACAGCTTTCTGCGCCGCAGGGCCGCCGCTTATCAGGCCTTTTACGAACATATGCCGTTGCGCGCCAGCAGCCTGCCCAAAGGACAGGAAATGCGTATTTACCGCAACCTCGACTATGGGCGTCTGGCACGTTTTCACGTGCTGGACGGTCGACAGTACCGCTCAGAGCAACCCTGCATCCAGGCCAACGGCAGCCGTCGAGGTCATGTCGCGCCCAGCGACTGCCCGGATCTACGCGACCCGAAACGCACCATGCTCGGTTGGGAACAGGAAACCTGGCTGGACCGCAGCGTCGCCGAGTCTCCGGGGCAGTGGAATGTCATTGCCCAGGATTTGCTGGTCGCGCCACTGGAACAGCGCGATCTCAAGACCCAGGCGCAAGGCCACTGGACCGACGGCTGGGACGGCTACATGACCACCCGCGAGCGCGTGCTGGCCTCCCTGCAACGCCACCAGACCCGCAACCCGGTGTTCTGGGGTGGCGATATCCATTCGTTCTGGACCACCGACCTGCACGCCGACGCAGGCAATCCGGATTCAGCCATCGTCGCCACCGAATTCGTCGGCACCTCGGTAACCTCCAGCGGCCCACCGTTCGACGCCTTCAACAGCATTCTCGGCCTCAACCCACATGTGAAGTTCTTCGATAGCCGTCAACGCGGCTATGTGGCAGTAGACCTGAGCGAGCAACAGATGCAGACCCGCTTTCAAGTGGTGTCGGATGTGCTGGACCCGGCGGCGAGCGTGTCGACGCTCAAGCGTTTTGTGGTGGAGGCTGGCAAGGCGGGGGCTGTTGCGGTGTGAAGTCTGAACATGAGTCAACATTGAAACGCCTAAAGCCCGCATTGACGGGCTTCAGGCTTTTGCGCCATTCAACAAAGGCACAGCAGGATTATTTCAACTGATTGGCAAACCGCCCCACGGCCCCCACCACCTGTTTGGCCCCCTCCTGAATCTCGACGATCACCGCACCCGCCTCGTTGGCCAGCACCAGGCCCTGTTCCGCCTGGGTGCGGCTGTTGGCCATGCCGCGGACGGCCTCATCGGCCAGCGCCTGGTTTTGCTGCACGACGCTGACGATTTCTTCGGTAGCGGCGCTGGTGCGGCCTGCCAGTTGGCGGACTTCATCAGCCACCACCGCAAAGCCCCGGCCCTGCTCACCGGCGCGCGCGGCCTCGATGGCGGCGTTGAGCGCCAGCAGGTTGGTCTGCTGGGCAATGCCACCAATGGTCTGCACGATGGAATTGATCAGTAGTGACTGTTTGCCCAGCGCCTCGATACCCGAGGAGGCCGACTCCATCTCTTCGGAGATCTTGCGCATGGTATTTACAGTGTTTTGCACAACATCCGCGCCGCGCTGGGCACTGACGTCGGTCTGCTGGGAGATTTCAAACGCCACGCTGGCGGCCTGGCTGACTTCTTCTTCGCGGGCCACCTGGTCGGTCACCATCGTGGCGAACTTGACCACCTTGTAGAGCCTGCCCTGAGCATCGTGGACCGGGTTGTAGGTTGCCTCCAGCCAGACCTCACGCCCGCTGCTGTCGATACGCTTGAAGCGTCCGGCCACGAACTCGCCACGGTTGAGCATCGCCCAGAATTCCCGGTACGACGCCTGAGAGGTTTCTGCCGAATCACAGAACATGCTGTGATGCTTGCCCTTGATCTGCGCCAGGCTGTAACCCATGCCGCGCAGGAACTGATCGTTGGCAGTCAGCACCTGGCCGCTCAGGTCGAACTCGATCACGGCGGTGGAGCGCAACAATGCCTGAATGAACGCAGAGTTCTCGGCAGCCGTCTCGACGACCTGGGTGATGTCCGAACCGTAGCATTGCAATGTCATCAGCCTGCCCTGCTCATCCAGCACCGGTTGCCAGAGGGCGCGAATCCACACCAGTCGACCATCGGCATGCAGAAAACGGTACCTGTCGATGACCGACTCGCCCTTCTGCACTGCCACTTTGAGACTGCGGTAGCACTCAAGCTGTTTGACGTAAGTGGGCACCAAGTGGTCCAGATCCTTACCCAGCAATTGCTCGAGCGAGTAGCCAAGCGTATTGAGAAAGTTCTCGTTGGCGTGGACGATGTGGTGGTTGGCGTCCAGAGTCAGACAGACCATTTGCGCATCCATCCCTTTCTGCATCTGCCGGTACATGGATAGCTCGGCGTTTTGTGCCTGTAATTCCTTTTTCAAGCGAGTGTTGAACATGACGGCACCCATAGTGAAGTTGTACGTATATATCGACACAAGCGTAGACGGGATTAAGGCATTTCGTCTGGTGGCAAATCGGATTGGTATACGTTGTACCGCCACCTGCGGGCGTCAAATGCAAAAGCCTTGAATAGACCAACTGCTGAAGAGTGCCTCGAAGGCGAAACAAAGGGCATGCGCAGCAGGTCAGATGGATCGACCCGCCACTGCTAAACTCACTTACTCGCAGCATGCACCATGAGGAAGCCACACGATGCAACGCATTCTGATCACTGGTGCAAACGGTTTCGTCGGGCGGATGCTGTGTCGCAAGCTACAGCAGGCAGGACATCATGTAATTGCCTTGGTGAGCTCTCAGTCTCCCGAGTCCGCTCATGCTGCCGAATCGCTGCATTGCGACATTCGCGATGCTGCTGGCCTGGAGCATGCAGTGTCCCGATCAAACCCCACTCATGTTGTCCATTTGGCTGCAATCACTCACGTACCCACCAGTTTCGATGACCCATTGAAGACCTGGCAAACCAATGTCATCGGAAGTTTGAATCTTCTGCAGGCATTACAACGCCGGAGTCCGCAGGCATTTGTGCTGTTTGTGAGTTCATCGGAGGTCTATGGCGAGGCGTTCAAGCAAGGTATTGCCCTCGACGAAAACAGCGTATGCAGGCCTATGAATCCGTATGCCGCCAGCAAACTTGCTGCTGAAACGGCCTTCCATGAGAACTTTCGTCGCGGACAGAGAGGCATCGTCGTACGCCCTTTCAATCATATTGGTGCCGGGCAATCAGCCGACTTCGCAACCGCCTCATTTGCTCGTCAGATTGCCTTGATAGAAGCAGGCCGGCAGGCACCCCAGTTGAAAGTCGGCAACCTGCAAGCAGCGCGAGACTTTCTCGATGTAAGTGATGTGTGCGATGCATACATCGCCCTGTTGAAAATAGCCAACACGCAGCAAGCCCATCCTCGGTGCCTGAATATTTGCCGTGGCGAGCCTATCCGTATGGAGGCCATACTCACTCAACTCATGGCACTGAGCTCAAGCACGATAGAGGTGGTCAACGATCCTGACCGGATGCGGCCGTCCGACATACCCAGCGCGTTCGGCGATAACTCCGCTATCCGCAAAGCGACTGACTGGGAGCCTGCTATCAAGCTGCAGGAAACGCTCGCAACGCTATTGAATGACTGGCGCGAAAAGGTAGCTGAAATGGCCTGAGTCATCAGGCCTCGGTGCACCTGGCGTTGTAATAAGTAGCACCTGAGTGCTCGAGCCGGAACGTATGGAAAGGGTTGCTCAAAACGATGTCCCTTGCCGATTACGCTTCAGATCGGCGTCCACCATCAACCGACAGAGCTGCTCAAGGTTAGTGCTTGCCTCCCAACCAAGCACCCGCTTGGCTTTTTCAGGATTGCCTATCAGCAATTCAACTTCAGAGGGGCGGTAGAACCTGGGGTTGACCTGAACAAGTGTCTCGCCCGTCGTCACATTGATGCCCCGCTCGTTCTCCGCATTGCCTTGCCACTCCAGATCTATGTCGACAGCCTTGAACGCCATGGCCACAAAGTCACGAACCGTTTCGGACCTGTGGGTCGCCAGTACAAATGAGTCGGGCTCGTCGGCTTGCAATATGCGCCACATGCCCTCCACGTATTCTTTGGCAAACCCCCAGTCCCGCTTGGCGTCCAGATTGCCTAACTCCAGAAGTTGCGACATGCCCAGTGAAATGCGTGCGGCAGAATCGGTTATTTTGCGAGTGACGAACTCTTTGCCGCGCAGCGGGGATTCATGGTTGAACAAAATGCCGCTGGCACCAAATATCCCGTAGGACTCCCGATAGTTGACCGTCATCCAGTGCGCATAAAGCTTGGCGACGCCATAGGGGCTGCGCGGATAGAACGACGTGCTTTCGATCTGCGGGACTTCTTGCACCTTGCCGAACATTTCGGAAGTCGAGGCCTGATAAAAGCGTATCTTCGGATTTACGATGCGTATCGCTTCGAGCAGGTTGACGGCACCCAGGCCGGTAATTTCGGCAGTCGTTATCGGTTGATCGAAGGAAACCCCGACAAAACTCTGCGCCGCCAGGTTGTAAATCTGGGTAGGTTCGGCTTTTTGCAACAAGCGGATGCTGGCACTCAAATCAGTCAGGTCATGTTCAACCAGGTGCAGATTCGGATGGCTGGCTACGCCAAGCTCTTCAAGACGCCAGAAATTGACCGAACTGGTACGCCGGTAGGTGCCGTAAACCTTATGACCTTTCTCCAGCAGAAGTTGAGTCAGGTACGCGCCATCCTGGCCAGTGATACCTGTGATGATTACAGAGTCTTCAGATGTATTCATAAATAGGAGCTCGGTCCGGGTTCGCTTGGCTTCATTTATTATGCCGAGATAAATTCATGAATCCCGGCGCTCCCGCTTCGAAAGTAACCCACGTTGTTTGAGTCGAGGCATAAGACCACTATAGATGGGGATCTGAAGTGCAAGCAGTCATTTTTTGGATACCTCTGACTCGCCCTGCTGCCGACGGATGTTGCTACGGGAACCTCACCGCCCTGCTGGACAATGGCCAAAACGTCGATGACCCAAGGGGCAGGACGAAGGTTGAAGCCTTACTCATACAGGCAGCCGGCACCACCGGTCGACTTTGGGTTGGTCACACGATACATTGATAGCACTAAGACATCACCCATGATGTCCTATGTCTCTCGATGTTAATGTACCGGTGTCACATGCTTGTTTCTGCCCTTGAACGTCCCAACCTTGAAGATGCGCAACTCCTTGCCGAGGTCGAGCAGACGATCACTTCAGGTGTTGGCTCGTTACGCTTCAGCCGTGTTCTCGAGCAACGCTACCAGGAAGAAACCCGGCTGCCACGACGCGAATTCCTGACGGCGGTAGGGATTGGCGGCAGTCTGATCTACAACCTGTTCCTGATCAGCGACTGGTTGATACTGCGTGATGTATTTTTCTATGTAGCAGTGGGCCGGCTGTGCCTGATAACGCCGATGTTTATAGCGCTGTTGATGCTGGCTCAACGCGTTTCCACGCGCTGGGCGATTGAAACGATCGCTGCATTCGCCACGGTAATGTGCTCGCTCATGCCACTGCTGGTCATGATTCACAGCAACAGCCCTTATCAAATCTTTTATCAACTCGGCATGCTGTTGATCATGGTCTACTGCACCATGATCCAGCAATTACCGTTGCGCCATGCCGCTGTCGCCATGTCCTGCATGCTGATCATCCAGCTGGCGACCACCTACATTGCCAACTTCGCCGACTTTGTGATCTGGCAGGCCAACGCCGTGCTGTTCGTCTCGACAGTGGCACTGCTGCTGATGGCCTCCTACTTTCTGGAGCGGGCTGGCCGCATGAGCTACCTGTTTGCGCTTCGCGGACGCCTGCTCCAAGTGCAATTGGTGGAGTTCGCGCGTACCGATGGGTTGACCCGGCTGTTCAACCGACGCTACCAGGACGAAGTGATGACCTCCGTCTGGGAACACGCTCGCAATGAGCCGGCGAACGTGGCCATCATCCTGCTGGATATCGACCACTTCAAATCCTACAACGACAACTACGGGCATCCGCAAGGGGATACCTGCCTCAGACTGCTCTGTCAGAAAGTCCAGCAAAGCGCGCATGCGCATGGCGCTGTGGCGTTCCGGTTCGGTGGCGAAGAGGTGCTGGTGCTGATGATCGGCAATGCCGTGCAGGCCAGAGAAGTGGCCGGGGCCCTGCAGAACGCCGTTGCCGAACTCAAGTTGCCGCACCCGGTGCTGGGTGAAAACGCGCTGGTCACCATCAGCCTCGGCGTGGCGTGTGCGACGGCGCCTCTGACCAGTGCCGAGAACCTGATTGGCGCGGCGGACAATGCCCTCTACGCAGCCAAGCGCGCCGGACGTAATTGCGTGTGCTTCGCGTGAAATAACACACCGCTGGATCCTGCTTTACGCCGCGCCGCTGCCACTTTAATCTCGGCGCATACCAAGGCTGGGAGCCATCGCATGAGCATTCACATTGACGTCAATACCAACCCTACGGAAGAAGATCGTCTGGCGATTCTGGAACCACTGAAACGTTTCAATGCCGAGCAGGCGGGCGACGGCAAGTCCGAGAAAGTGGCGATGTTCATTCGCGATGACCAGACCCGGGAAGTCCTCGGTGGCCTGCACGCTCGCATTCTTTATGAGTGGCTGTTCATTGAGCTTTTGGTCGTGCCCGAACAAGCCCGTGGGCAAGGCATGGGCTCGCGTTTGATGCAGATGGCCGAAGATCTGGCGGTTGAAAAAGGCTGCACCGGAATCTGGCTGGATACCTTCGACTTCCAGGCTCCTGATTTCTATCGTCGCCACGGTTACACCGAGTTCGGCCAGATTGACGACTATCCGCCTGGCAACAAGCGCTTCTTTTTCCAGAAGCGCCTGCCAAACACAACAGCCTGACGCTTGCGTCAGACCTTGAACTTGCCTACCAGGTCGTTGAAGGAAATGGCCAGACGCGACAGCTCCTGGCTTGACGCACTGGTCTGGTGCGCACCGGCAGCGGTCTGGGTGGAGAGGTCCTGGATGTTGACCAGGTTGCGATCCACCTCGCGCGCAACATGGGACTGCTCTTCCGAGGCCGTCGCAATCAACATATTGCGGTCGTTGATCTCGGCAATGCTTTGCGCAATGCGCTCCAGCGACTGACCTGTGGCCTGAGCAAGGGTTTGCGTGTTGCTGGCCAGAGTGCGGCTGTTACCCATGGCCCGCACAGCCTGATCGGCACTGGCCTGGACACTGCCGATCATGGTTTCGATTTCGCCGGTGGAGGCCTGGGTTCGAGCGGCCAGCGCACGCACTTCATCCGCCACCACAGCAAAGCCGCGACCCTGCTCACCTGCACGCGCGGCCTCGATGGCGGCATTGAGGGCCAGCAGGTTGGTCTGCTCGGCGATACCACGGATCACGTCCAGCACCTGCCCGATCTCACGGACGCGCCCGGCGAGTTCTTCGACCATGGTGGTCGAACTGCTGATCTCGGCACTGACAGTATTGATCGCATTCACGGCATCGCGGGCCTGATCACGACCGGCAGCCGCGTCGGTGCTGGTCTGTCGGGACGCTTCCGACGTTGACATCGCGTTACGCGCGACCTCTTCGACCGCAGCGGTCATCTCGTTCACAGCCGTAGCGGCCTGCTGAATCTCATCGTTCTGGCGTATCAGACCTCGACTGCTTTCCTCAGTCACGGCATTCAGCTCTTCAGCCGCCGAAGCCAACTGGTCCGCAGCGCTGGATATTTGCCCGATTGTGCTTTTCAGGTTGTCCTGCATATCGCTCAGAGCAACCAGCATCATGCCCGCTTCGTCGTGATATTGACTGGCAATCGGCAGGGTCAGGTCACCGCTGGCGATTCGCCGGGCATTGATCACCGCGGTGTTGATTGGCGTGCTGATGGCGCGACTGATGAACAGGCCCATCACAAACGCGGCAAAGAATGACAAACCTATACCGATGTAAAGATTTCGTTGCGCGGAGTCCTGTGTCTGGTCAGAAGCTACAGCCGCCTCGCCCGCCTGACGATTATTGGAGTTGACGATGGTGGTCAGTTGATCCATGAGCTTTAGGTAGCCGCTGCGTACATCGCCGTCGATGATCGCTCTGGCCCCTGCAACATCCCCGGACAAGGCAACGCTCCTGGCCTGATCGATGAGTGCCTGATAGCCCGGCCAGTCTCTGTCCATCTGGTCACCTGCAGCGCGCTCGTCATCGTCAAGCGGCGTAGCCCTATAGGCAGCGTAGCTTTTTTCAGCTTGAGTCCTGTTAACGGTCATGCTGGCAACAATATCGTCCTTGACGCTTTGCGGCGCATTGCCCGCAGTGGCGGCCAATAAACGATAGAGATCACGGTTCTGAGCAATGACCGAGGCCTTCACCTCGCCGGTTTTTGTAACTGACAGCAGGCTGTTGGTAAACACGTTATCGAGGCTGCTGGACAGCGCACTGATGCCACGACTACCTG
The DNA here is from genome assembly GCF_900103225.1 of Pseudomonas congelans. Classification (GTDB taxonomy): domain Bacteria; phylum Pseudomonadota; class Gammaproteobacteria; order Pseudomonadales; family Pseudomonadaceae; genus Aquipseudomonas; species Aquipseudomonas congelans. Next base: position 886,149 of record NZ_FNJH01000002.1, read on the forward strand.
TTACGCCCACCCCGAGGGTGAAAAGCGCGCACAGCGCAAAAGACATGAAAAGCTTGGCGGACAGCCTTGCGTTGTAAAACCATTTCATAGCTGAAACCCTAATGAGCAAATATGGCATAACGCCATAAAACTTTATGGAATTCAGAGGCCCTCTGCATAGGTGTATATCGGCATTTTCAAAGCACTCTGCAGACGGTTAACAAAGTCTTCATATGAGCACGGTTGAGCGGACCGTTTCGCAGTGTCTGCAATGTCTGGAAACAAGCGCTGGCGCGGTGTAACAAGAACTTTCAAGACCTGTTGCGTTAACATCCCCGCCTGTGTCCCGCCAGAGCCATGAGTCAGGATGTCCCCTTCTTCCGTCGAACACCTCACTTCGCTGCCGTCCATCCTTGCCGGCCCGCTGTTGCGCCGTCAGGAGGCCGACCGCCTGGTGTTATGGCTGGTGGGGTCCCGTCCGCTGAGTCTGACACTGCGCCTGCGCCATGCCGCCACTGATGCCCCCTCCGCGGACTTCAATGATTACGTACTCGACGACCGGCAGTGTCAGGTCATCGCAGTCGGGCGCCATGCGTTCATTCACCTGATCGACCTGCAACTGAAAACCGAACTGCCCCGTGACACCTGGATCGATTACGACCTGCGGGTGGAAGGCGAAGGCGGCATTGGCGAGTGGGCGCCGCACCTGCTGTATGAGGGCAACCGCTACCCGAACTTCGTGGTGCGCAGCAGCATTGATCACCTGCTGCATGGCTCGTGCCGCAAGCCGCACCACAGCGCGGCCGAAGGTCTGCTCTGCGTGGACCGCCTGCTGGCCGATATCAAGGAGCCGCTGCAACGCCCTGCGCTGTTGATGATGAGCGGCGATCAGATTTACGCCGACGATGTCGCCGGGCCGATGCTGCGCGCCATCCATGTGTTGATCGAACGGCTGGGGTTGTTCGACGAGCGACTCGACGGTGCCATCGTCGATGACAGCCCGCGTCTTTATGCGCATCCGGCCAGCTATTACCAGCGTGCCGACCTGCTACCGGCCCTGAAAAGCAACGACACGCTGCGCGAACGCTTCTTCGGAGGCACTAGCAAGCCGGTATTCACCAGCAGCACAGCGGATAACCACCTGGTTACCCTGGCGGAAGTCATGGCGATGTACCTGCTGGTCTGGTCACCCACGTCCTGGACCCTGATCGAGCCTGGCAGGCCGCAACTGGAAGACGGGGAAGTCGAGCGCTACGCCAGGGAGCAGCATCTGGTCGAGGCGTTTACCGAGGGCCTTAGCGGCGTAGCACGGGCGATGGCGCATCTGCCTTGCATGATGATTTTTGACGACCACGACATCACCGATGACTGGAACCTGTCCGCGAACTGGGAGCAAACGGCTTACGGCCATCCATTCTCCAAACGCATCATTGGTAACGCCCTGCTCGCCTATCTGCTTTGCCAGGGCTGGGGCAATAACCCGGATGCGCTCAACGGGCTGGTCAAACAGGCTCATGCACTGAGCACCGAGGCCGTGTCGAACGACAACTGGCTGGACAGCCAGGCTCAGGATCAGCTGATTGATCAGTTGTTGAAGTTTCAGCAATGGCATTACGTGCTACCGACCAGCCCGGCACTGGTGGTACTGGATACCCGCACCCGGCGCTGGCGCAGCGAGTCGAATTTCAATCACCCGTCCGGGCTGCTGGACTGGGAAGCGCTCAGTGAGTTGCAACAGGAGCTGATCGACCATAAATCGGCGATTATCGTCTCACCTGCCCCCGTGTTCGGCGTCAAGTTGATCGAGGCGATACAACGTATATTCAGCTGGTGTGGCTACCCGTTGCTGGTCGATGCGGAGAACTGGATGGCGCACCGTGGTGCCGCCAACGTGATTCTGAACATCTTTCGTCATTCCAGAACCCCGGGCAATTACGTCATCCTGTCGGGCGATGTGCATTACTCGTTCGTCTACGAAATCCTGATTCGCCAGCGCAGCGGCGGGCCTCATATCTGGCAAATCACCAGCAGTGGCATCAAAAATGAATTCCCCCGTCGTCTACTCGACACTTTTGATCGGCTGAATCGCTGGTTATACTCTCCCCGCTCACCTCTTAACTGGTTCACCAAGCGCCGCCTGATGAAGGTTGTTCCGCGCACGCCCGAGCACAGCAAGGCCGGTGAACGCTTATGGAACTCGGCAGGTGTCGGGCAGGTACTGTTCAATGAACAGGGCCAGCCGACCCTGATCAACCAACTCAATGCCAACGGTGACTCGCCTACCTGTTTCGTCAAACCGGAAGAATACAGAGACCAGCGATCAGACGAAGAGCGTGGCTTTCTGGAAAACAACCGGGAAACAAGGGATAGTCACCGCTAAACTTATCGGCAATTGCCGGGTCGATAGTTGCTACCGGTCAGGTTTGCGGCACACCCTGGCAAGCATTATTTCCTGGAGAGCGCCCCCGTGATAACCAATCAACGCATAGCCAGACTCAACGCATGGGGGGCGCATGGCTTCACTGCCACCGGCGTAGTCCTTGCGTTCCTGGCGACCATTGCCTTGTTCAACAACGAACCCAAAGCCTGCCTGTTGTGGCTGGGCGCGGCCCTGATCGTGGATGGAGTCGACGGCTCGCTGGCCCGCAAGGTCAACACCACGTCGGTACTGCCGCACTTCGACGGCTCGGTACTGGATCTGGTCATCGACTACCTGACCTACGTGTTCATCCCGGCACTGTTCATCTACCGCTATATACCGGTGCCGGATTACACGCTGCTGCTGAGCATCTCGGTCATTCTGGTTTCGTCGCTGTTCTGCTTCTGCAACGTCGACATGAAAAGCAAGGACAACTACTTTCAGGGCTTCCCCGCCGCCTGGAACGTCGTTGCACTGTGCCTCTACATTCTGTCACCGGCGCCGTGGCTGACGTTCATCACCATCATCGCCCTGGCGCTGCTGACCATGACCCGCATGAAGTTCCTGCACCCGTTTCGCGTGCGCCGCTTCATGCCGCTCAATATCGCGGTGACCACCGTATGGTTGCTGTCCAGCGCACTGCTGATCATCAACCACCCGCACAATGGCCCGGTGGTCATGGGGCTGTGGCTGGCGATGTCGGCGTATTTTCTGGGAATTTGTATCTGGAGAACGTCGCTGGAGTGGCTGGGCCGGCTTAAAGCCTGACCCTCAAGTCTGAGCAAAAAGCTCGCTGAACGCATTGCGCGGTCAGCGAGCTTTTTTATGCGCGTCCTATTTGCGCTCGGCCTGCATCTCGGCAGCAGGCCGGACCTTGCCGAAATAATGCGTGGTATAGCAGCACAACCCCAACCCGCCGAGCGCCAGCAGGCCGCCGACGATGCCGACATTGGCAACCCCAAGATGGCTGCTGACCACACTGCCGAGCAGCGCGCCGCCGCCAATACCGATATTGAAGATGCCCGAGAACAGCGCCATCGCCACATCGGTCGCATCGGGTGCCAGCGACAGCACGCGCGCCTGCAAGGTCAGGCCGAAGCACATGATCGCCATGCCCCAGATAATGGTCAGCGTGCCGAGCGTCACGGCATCACCGGAGAGCGGCAAGAGCATCAGCAGGCAAAGGGTCAGCGTACCAATGGCGGTGATCAACAGCCCGTTCGGGAAACGGTCGCTGAACAGGCTGAAGATGATCGAGCCCATGATCCCGGCGCCGCCAAAGACCAGCAGCAGAATTGTGGTCATTTCGCCGCTGAGCTGTGACACGGTCTGTGTGAACGGTTCGATGTAGCTGTAGGCGGTGAAATGAGCGGTCACCACGATGGCGGTCAGCAGATAGATCGCCATCAGCCGCGGGCGCTTGAACAGGATCGGCAGGCTGCGCAACGAGCCGGAGTTCTGACTGGGCAGCAAAGGCAGCGCGCGAACCAGCAGGAAGACTACCAGTGCAGCAATGCCGGCGATGCCCAGAAAGGTGGTCCGCCAGCCCAGGGCTTCACCCAGCACGCGGCCCAGCGGAATACCCAGCACCATGGCCAGCGAAGTACCGGTGGCCAGCAGGCCCAGTGCCTGAACCTGCTTGCCGGGCGGCGCGATGCGCACGGCCAGCGACGCGGTGACCGACCAGAACACCGCATGTGCAAACGCGATACCGACCCGACTCACTAGAAGAATCGCGAAGCTGGGGGCGATCGCGGAGAGGACGTGGCTGACCACAAACAGGCCGAACACGAACATCAGCAACTTGCGGCGCTCGATGTTGCGCGTCGCCAGCATCATCGGCAACGACATCAGCGACACGACCCAGGCATAGATCGTGAGCATCAGCCCGACCTGGGCCGGGGTCATCTCGAAGCTCTGACCGATGTTACTCAGCAGACCGATCGGCACGAACTCGGTGGTATTGAAAATGAAGGCCGCCAAGGCCAGCGCGAATACGCCAAGCCAGCTACCTGCCTGCTCGTTTGGAGGTGAAGTTATCAAGAATCACAACGCCCTGAAAAAATGTTCCGACCCGAAGGCCGACCGCCACGCGTGCACACGCACGCCTGACACCTGTATGAAAACCGCGGCCCGCCCCACTGAAAAAACCAACGCAAAAACGCTCCGCTCGACCTTCCGGATCGGGCGCAGTGTGCACAGTGGATTATTGTGGATATGGGGAGTGAAGCCAGATGACACGAATTCTACGGACCGCCAGAGTGGATCACAACCCGTGCGCACGTAACCGACTTTGCAATTGACCGCCGGTCGTTAGCCGTCAAGGAAGCGCTGCCGGTGCTCGGGCGACGGCAACTGGCAGTGATCATAGCGCCCGAACAGGCGATATCGATTGAGAGCGATACGGTTGTAGGCCCAGTCCCGTAGAAAGCGTGGAAAAATTCCCAGCACTTTGAGCAGCGGCCACGGCGCAGGCAACAGCCCCATGATGTGCAGAAAGGCATCCGAGCGCACGAACACCCGATTGTTGACGATGACCGCAATGGTATGAAAATCGTCCAGCGGCAGCCCGGCCCACTTCAGTAATGCCTGCCCTTGCTCCGACTGCACTGCGGCCAAGCGCAGACGCCGGTGCGGATCATGGCGAATCAGAAAATTCACCACGCCGTTGCACAGCTTGCAGACGCCATCGAACAGCACGACACATTCATCGGGTTTCAGATACGGGGCGGGGGTAATCGGCACGGTATTCACCTGTTCAGGAAAAACAGCCCTGGCGCGCCCGGAAACATAAACGCCTCGCCAGTCGAAGGACCGGCGAGGCGTTCAGGCTAAAGCCATTACCCGGCAGAATCAAACCTTGCGGACGAACTCCGACTTCAGCTTCATCGCGCCGATGCCGTCGATCTTGCAATCGATGTCATGGTCGCCATCCACCAGGCGGATGTTCTTGACCTTGGTGCCGACCTTGACCACCAGCGAAGAGCCTTTGACTTTCAAGTCCTTGATCACGGTGATGGTGTCGCCGTCCTGCAGCACGTTGCCCGTTGAGTCCTTGATGACTTTCACGTCGTCGGCCGCATCGGCGCCAGCGGCGTCGGCAGACCATTCATGGGCGCATTCCGGGCAGATCAGCAGGCTGCCGTCTTCGTAGGTGTATTCGGAATTGCATTTCGGGCAGGACGGTAAGCTCACAATGGTTCTCGCATCGAGGAGGGGTAAAACCATGCATTATAAAGGGCTTTTCCTGTTTCAGGTGGGAAGAGACTGATCTGTTGTCATAAACCTGCTTCAGTCATTGGACAGAAGCGAAGACCTGAACTAAAAAATACAGCACTCTCTGTCCGGCAACTCCTCTTCGTCCTTTCCCATCACGCCCCCTGCGCCTCGCGTTGGCGGTAGCTATTGCAGCGTGCATTTACCGCCTCTTGCCACTTACTGCATCGAGCACATCACATGGGCATTCCTCATAACGCGGCACTTGGCTATCGCGCCGAGATCGATGGCCTGCGCGCGCTCGCGGTCATCCCGGTCATTCTGTTCCACGCAGGCTTGCCGCTGTTCAGCGGCGGATTCGTGGGCGTCGACATCTTTTTCGTGATCTCCGGCTATCTGATCACTTCGATCATCATCGCGGAGAAGATCAGAGGCCGGTTCTCGCTGATCAATTTTTACGAGCGACGCGCGCGGCGCATCCTGCCTGCGCTGTTCGTGGTGATGCTGATCTGCCTGCCGGTCGCCTGGTTGACGCTCGATCCGTCTGACCTGAAGTACTTCGCCAAGAGTCTGGTGGCGGTGCCGACCTTTTCATCCAACGTGCTGTTCTGGCTGGAAAGCGGCTATTTCGACGCCACGGCAGAACTCAAACCGTTGTTGCACACCTGGACGCTCGCGGTGGAGGAACAGTATTACCTGTTCTTCCCGCTGCTCTTGATGCTGGCCTGGGGACTGGGCCGTAAGCGGCTGATCGTGCTGTTGACGGTCGTCGCCCTGGCCAGCCTGGCGCTGGCGCAACTGGGCGCCCATCAAAACACCAGCAACGCGTTTTATCTGTTGCCGGCACGAGCCTGGGAATTGCTGGCGGGCTCGTTCATCGCTTTCTACTTTGCGTGGCGACCGCGCAGTACCGAGCGCGCGAGCGTTGTCGATCAGGCGGCGACTTTACTGGGCATTTTTCTGATCGGTTACGCCGTGGTCGGTTTCGACAGCAGCACGCCCTTCCCCGGCCTCAATGCGCTGGTGCCGGTACTGGGCGCCGTGTTGATCATCGTCTTCGCCCATGGCAAGACCTGGGTTGGAAAAGCATTGAGTTCACGTGTGCCCGTCGCGATCGGCATGCTCAGCTACAGCGCCTACCTGTGGCATCAGCCGGTCTTTGCCTTTGCCCGCCAGTACAACCTGAATGAGCCGGGCCTGCCGCTCATGCTGGCGCTTACCCTTGTGTCGCTGATGCTGGCGTGGCTGAGCTGGCGCTTCGTCGAGCAGCCCTTTCGCAAGGCGGGCACCTTCAATCGCCGTCAGATCTTCACCACGGCTGGCGCTGCCTCTACGCTGTTTGTCGCACTGGGGCTGGTCGGCTATGTGAATGACGGCTTTCCCCAGCGTTTCGCTGTCGGCCCGGACCTGCACCAGGCATTCGCCGACCCGCTGGTACGCGACAAATGCGACCAGCCCCTGGACAGCAAGAGCGGCAACGTCGATTTTTGCCTGTTCGGGCTCTCTGACAAGCAGGCAGTGCCGGACATGGCGCTGTTCGGCGACAGCCATTCCGAAGCGCTGCTGTCGACGTTTGACGCCGCCGCCCGGGATCAGGGCAGAACCCTCGTGCATATCGGTCTGGGCGGCTGCCCGCCCCTGCTCGGCGTGGACGTGGCCAACGGCAACTACGCTGCCGGGATCTGCGAAGCGCTGGCTGATCGGGAATTCGAATACGTGAAGCAGCAACAGATCAAAAAGGTCGTGCTGGTGGCGCGCTGGACGCTGTATACCGGCGACGATTACAGCAATAAGACGATGAGCAGGTATTTCCTGACCTCGCGCACCGATCCGGAGGAAAGCCGGGAAACCTCACGCAAGGTATTCAGCCAGGCCCTTGAGCACACGATCGAGTCCTACCGCAGTATTGGCGCCGAGGTGTTCATCGTCGCGCAGGTGCCGCAGCAAATGATCAATCCTGAAAGCCTCTATTACCGCCTGGCGCGGGACGCTTCGGACAGCGATGCGCAAGCCTTGCAGCGGGTCAGCGAACTGTCGGTGCCCGTCGAAAAACACGACTTGTTGCAGCGTTTCACCCGCCAGCTGTTCCTGCATGCCAGCCAATCGAAACACATCAGCCTGGTCACGCTGGATGACGTTTTCTGCAAGGAAAGGCAATGCCTGATCGGCGACCTGCATTCGTACTACAAGGACTTCAACCACCTCAACGCCAGGGGCGCGGGGCTGCTTGTCGGCCAGATCAGCCATATTCTTGAGCAGTGACAGGGTTTTATCGGGCGCCATTGTCTGTAATGCTGATGCCTGCGCAGAAGCCGAGGACCACCGCATGATCGCTGCCAGCTTCGCCCCCTATGAGGATCTGGCCAACCTGCTGATACCCCACACCCACGCAGAGCAAATCGACGGCTCGCACGATGTCTCGCACTTGCTGCGAGTCTGGAAGAACGTTTGCGCCATTCGTGACCGCGAAGGCGGCGATGCCCGCGTCCTGATTGCTGCCACGCTGCTGCATGACTGCGTTGCGGTCGAGAAAGACTCGCCGTTTCGCGCCAGCGCATCGCGACTGGCGGCGGCGCGGGCCAGCGAACTGCTCACCGAGATGGGTTGGGATGACCAGAGCATCGCCTCGGTCGCCCACGCCATCGAAGCGCACAGCTTCTCGGCGGCAATCACGCCCTTGACCCTTGAGGCCAGAATACTGCAGGACGCCGATCGTCTCGACTCGCTGGGCATGGTCGGTGTAGCACGTACCTTCTACGTATCAGGGCGGCTCGGCAAGGCGCTCTACGACCCGAATGATCCGTATGCCAGCCAGCGCCCCTACGACGACATGAACTTTGCCGTCGATCACTTTCACACCAAGCTGCTGCACCTGGCTGAAGGTTTTCAGACCGACACCGGCGCACTGCTGGCGAAAATCCGGCACCACCGGCTCAAGCGCTTTCTGGATGAACTGATGGAAGAAGTTGCGCCCCCGCAGCCATGAATCCCCGGCTGCATACCAATCATTCATAAGATGTCATAAAGACATCACACAATTGCCCTATAAACGGCTCTCCGAGAAGGTCCGTGTGTTTATAGGGGTTGTGTGCCGTGAAAAGATTTATGCCTCGTTTCCTACGTCGGCAAGCCACAACGACAACATTCCTGCGCCGCTTCAAAATCACCCTGCGCCTGGTGATCTGCTTCGCCGCAACCTCCCTGCTGATGATCGCGCTTGGCGCGTTCTGCCTGTTGCAGATGCAGGCTATCCGCACCCAGGGCGAGGCGGTCGAAAGCGGCGCCCTGCCCAGTATCGCCACCGCCGATGCCATCGCCATCGGCCTGGTCAAACTGCGCAGCGAGACCACCCGTCTGATCGCCAACGCCGACGATCCGGGTGCTGTCATCAACAGCAAGATCAATGTCGAACAACTCAGGAACGAGGTCGAGAAAGGCTTCTCGGAGTACCTCGCGCGCGTTCAGTCGGGCACTGAGCACGACTCGATTGTGGCGTTGCAGGACGCCTACAAGGCCTTCATGCCCGGCTTGCAGGATCAGATCGCGCTGATCGAGCAGAACAAGCTGGACGAGGCCAGGATGCTGGCCAACACCATGCTCTCGCTGCAAGGCGATCTGATGGACATGCAGGTGCAGCTGTTGCGGGAGCTGAACAAACAGAGTGCGGCCGCCGCCGTAGAGGCAGCAGGTGCCAGCTATGAACAGACACGGATCATTGCGCTGAGCGCGATCGGCCTGGTTCTGGCACTGACCCTGTTGCTGGCTTGGCGCCTGAGCGTCAGCATTATCCATCCGGTGCAGCAGGCTTTGCACATCGCCAGCACCATTGCCGATGGTGACCTGAGCGAACACCAGATACCGGACGGCAAGGACGAGACTGCTCAGTTGCTGATGACCCTCGGACGCATGCGCACCAACCTGCACAGTACGATTGACCAGATCTACGCAGCGGCGACGCAGTTGTCGCAGTCGGTTCAGGAAATGGGCAGCATCGCCGAAGCCAGTGCGCTCAATCTGCAACTGCAGAACAATGAAATCGAACAAGCCGCTGTCGCGGTCAATCAGATGAGCCAGGCGGCCATCGAAGTGGCAGGCAACGCCAGCAATACCGTGACCGAATCGGAGGCGTCGACCCAGGCGGCAGCACAAGGGCAGGACAAGCTGTCGGCAACCATTCTGTCGATCAAGGAACTGACCGAGAATGTGCTGGATTCATCGCATCAGGCTGAAGGGCTCGCTGAACGTACCCAGAGCATCAGCAGCATCCTCGATGTGATTCGCGCAATTGCCAATCAGACCAATTTACTGGCGCTGAACGCGGCTATCGAAGCGGCTCGTGCAGGCGAAGCCGGGCGCGGCTTTGCCGTGGTGGCCGATGAAGTTCGTTCACTGGCGCAACGCACCAGTGCTTCCACCGCGGAAATCGAAGGGCTGATCAGCGGTGTGCAGCAAAGCACCCAGCAAACCGCCAGTTCGCTGCGCCACACGGCAACGCAGGCCAACCTGACCATGCAACAGGCAGCCTCGACCGGCGAAGCCTTGCAAGTGATCATTCATTCAACCGCCACCATCAACGACCGCAACCTGCTGATTGCCAGTGCCGCAGAGCAGCAGGCCCAGGTGGCGACTGAAGTGGATCGCAACCTGAGCAGTATTCGCGACCTGTCCAGCCAGACCGCATCAGGCGCGCAGCAGACCACCGTCGCGAGCAACGCACTGTCGATGCTGGCGAATGATCTGAACCTGATGGTGCAGCGTTTCGTGCTGTGATGGGTCGAAACTCGCCAGCCAGCCTTCAACAACAGGCTGGCCGGCGATGAGCGGCTGTCAGTCCTGCGGGCGCAGACGGTACTGCGGCGGCAGTTGCTCGAAACCGCTGATAGTCACGTCGAGGCTTTTCCAGCGGCCATCCTTGATGCCGTAGATGCAGCCATGCACAGACAGGCTCTGCCCACGGTGCCAGGCGTTCTGCACAATGCTGGTGTGACCGACGTTGGCCACTTGTTGAATCACGTTCAATTCACACAGGCGGTCGACGCGCTCTTCCTCGGTCGGCAGCTTGGCCAGCAACTCGCGGTTTTCGTAATACAGGTCACGAATCGTGCGCAACCAGCCGTCGATCAGGCCGAACTGGCGGTCCTGCATGGACGCCCGTACGCCGCCGCAACCGTAGTGGCCTGTGACCAGAATGTGTTTGACCTTCAACACGTCCACGGCGTACTGAATCACTGACAGGCAGTTAAGATCGGTGTGCAGCACGACATTGGCCACGTTACGGTGAACGAACAGATCACCCGGCAGCATACCGACGATTTCGTTGGCCGGAACGCGTGCATCGGAGCAACCGATCCACAGGAACTCAGGCGTTTGCTGGCGGGCCAGTTTGGCGAAGAACTCTGGGTCTTCCTGCTTTATCGCATCGGCCCAGCGTGCATTGTTATCAATCAGGTCTTGTAGCTCGTTCATGCTTTGACGCCTCGATAATGATGCCCAGCCTTGGACTGGTGTCCGATCCTTCAAGTCACGCCTGTTTGCCACTACTGGCAAAATTCACCAAGGCTCGTCGGTCAACAAAAAGGAATCTTCAAAGTCATGGCCGGTCCACTTTTTACGACCACCTGAAATGAGGATTTCCCCATGAATGATTCACGCCGCCCGTTCGGTGCCACCGAGCCGGAACCCATCGACGATAACGAAGACCGCATGGGCTCCATGGAGACGCTCGATTTCGACGAGGAAGAACCGGGCCGTATTGGTGATCTTATCCCTGAAGACGAACTGCAACATGAAATTCCGGAGCAAAGAGTGCGCGAAGCAGGCCTGACGGGGGCTTCCACGGATGATCACCATTCGACTGACGATGATTTGTCTCCGGAAACCCTGATCCATGAAGACGGTGCCCGTTCACCGCACGAACCAGGCGCAGACACCGCGGCCGACCTGGATGTGACGGTCGTCGATGAAGATGACATTGGCGGTGGCAACGGCCTGGACGAAGAAGAACTGGCAATCATCGACCCGCTGGACGGCAACACCCAGCGTTGACAGCCTGTACTACTCGAAAAGCGTGCAGGCCATGACGACTGCGTCTTCACGGCCGCCGACCGCCGGGTAGTAATCGCGACGCCGGCCTATCTCGTTGAAACCGTAGTTTTCATACAGACGATAGGCTGGGCGGTTGCTGTCACGCAGCTCCAGAAAGCATTCCCGTGCATTGAGCTGGTAAGCGCGTTTCATCAGGTGGTCGAGCAGCAACAAGCCAAGACCCCGCCACTGATTTTCTGGCTTGACGGTGATGTTGAGCAGGTGTGCCTCATCGATGATGACCTGAATGACGCCATGCCCGACCTGCTGCGCGCCCTCGAACATCAGCCAGATCTCGTAGGACTTGAGCCCGTCGAGAAAGATGCCGCGTGTCCAGGGATGACTGAACGCCGCGTATTCGATTTTCAGCACCGCGTCCATGTCGGCTTCGGTCATCCGGCGGAAGGTTACGGCATCACTCATCGATCGATTTCCAGCGCGTCATCAGCCGACGCATGGCTTTCCAGACGTCTGCCTTGCGCTCAGGCTCGTCCATCAGTAATTCAAGACCGGGCAGCGCCCAGGCAGTGCCCAGACCCTCGATCTGCAGTTCACGGTGGTAAGACTCGGCATCCGCTTCACCGGCGTACTTCATCGACGGCAGACCGATCAGCCACAGGCAGGCGCAGGGCTCGTCCTCAAGCCGAGCACCGACGAAGCCCTGCACGAAGTCGCGCGCGGCCTCCGGGCCCTGGTCCATCTGGCCGCGGACCAGCAACGGCCAGCGCACGGGCTCGCCGATGATCTGCGGGCTGTCGGGCAGACCGGCGGCGCGCAGCATGTCCTTGAGCAGCAGATAAGAAGGGTCGCGGCTCTGAAACGGCTGACCGGTGGTGAGTTCGACCAGTAACAGGCAGCGTCCGGCGCGCAACAATTGCAGGGCAAAGCGCGGTGGCGGTACCACCGGCGCCTTGGGTGGCGCCGGCTCGGCTTCTTCGGCGGCAGGGGTGGCTGTGCGCGTGCTGGCCAATGAAGGGCGCGGCACCTCGACCTTCGGGCGCTCGGGCTGCCGTGCCACCGGCTCGACGTTCGACGTTTCGGCAGGCGCAGCGTGCTCCGCTGGCGAAGCAGCAGGCGCGACACGCTGCACCTCGACCGGCGGCGGCAACGGTACAAGCAGTTGCGGACGCGACGGCGCGGCGAATGGCAGTTCTGTGCGCGGCAGCCAGTTGACCACCTGCATGGCAGTCAAATAAGCGCGGCGACGGGACTCGTTGAGCAAGGGTCGGCCACCTGTGGATAAGTTAAGCGCGCAATTCTAGCGTTGTTCGCCTTTTTGCGCTGCAGCATATCGCCCGCAGGTGAAATATCAGTCGGCTGATGCAGTACAATTGCCGCTTTTCACTTGCCAACAGTCGGCCTAACGATGATCGAACCCAAGCGCGTTCTGCGCGCCCTTGCCGAGCACTGGGCGCTCCTTGAGCCCTTATGCGAACATTTCGACCAGGGTACGTTGAGCCTGAGCGAGCTGCGCCTGCAATTGGGCGCTCAGCAGCAGGACAGCACTCCGCAAGACATCACCAATCTGCTGGACGTGTGGATCCGTCTGGACATTCTGGTGCCCGTCGCGAAAAGCCCGAACCGTTTCGAGCTCAATGCACAGATCCATGACTTCCTGTCGTACCTGCGCCGCGAGCACCGCCTGGGTCTGTGCCTGGAAATCGAGGCCTACCTGCGCCACCTTGAGCGACTGGCCGGCTACATTCAGGACGCGTTCGATGTTCGCGACGCCAACGACCTGGCCAGACAGCTGCGGCTGCTGGACATGCGTGTGCGCGACGTACTCAAGAAACTTGCCAACGATGAACAGGCGCTGGTCGCCGTAGCCGACCGGGCCAAGACCAGTGACCGGCAGATCCCGTTGCGCCAGCGCTATGCCGAAGTCCTGGCGACGTGGGACGAATACGTCGAGCCGATGATTCAGCTGGTCAACGCCGACGGTGCGTTCGAGCAGGGTGTCCGCAAGGTCGAGAACGTCCTGCTGCGTCTGTTGACCGAGCAACAACGTCTCGGTCATCTGGTCGACGACGACATGCTGCTGCGCACCCACGCGCGCATCCTCGAAATGCAGACCAGTGCCCAGCTGACCTTGCGCCATGCGCGCGAACTGCTGCTGCCACTGCGTGAAGAAGCGCGTCGCCACAACGCGGTGACACGCGGTGCAGCGCTGGCCTTGTCTGCCATTCGCCGCAAGGGGCTGGATGCAGTGCCTCAGGCGGCCATGCCGTTGTTTACCCGTCCGCAAAGTACGTTCCTGGGCAGTGCAAGTCAGGTCGAGGCCTACGTGTATGCCTTGGCGCGCTTTGAACCCAAGCCCGCGAGATTCCCCAAGGCCAGCGGCACCCGCAAGGGCCAGGCGCCACGCGCACCGCGCACCGTCAAGGAGATGCTCGAGCGCTGCGAAGACGCCTTGCCGATGCCTGACCTGATGGTCTGGTTGCTGGAGCAGGAGCCGACCGGCGAGACCGACGAGCTGCTCTACTGGTTCTCACGCCTGTCGCGCGACAAGCGCTTCGCCCGTGAACGCCTCGAGCGTCGCGAATATTTCACCCGGGAGCACCGCGTCAGCCTGCGCTCCTTTGCCCTGCTCGCTGCAAAAGACGAGCAGGCCGAGCCTTCCGAGAGCACCGTTCATGCATCTTGATCTATCCGAAATGTCCCAGCTCGCGCCGATCTTTCGCGAGCTGTTCAAGGGCTATCACATCAGCCGCCGCGACCCGGAGCTGTACACCCAGCTCTCCAACTGCCAGGACCAGTACCGCACACTGTTCAAGGCGCTGGGCTTCGAACTGGTCTGCGACACGCGTGGCTTTTATTACTTCGTACCGGAACTGGCTGCCGCGCAGGTGAACAAGACCGCCCAGCGCCTGGCACTGTTTACCTTCATCCTCGTGGAACATCTGGCAGATCAGGGCCGTGATCCCATGTCCGTGCTCGACGGTGGCAGCCTGGGCCGCGACGAGCTGCCTTCGATGCTGGAAAAGTACCGCGACCTGTTTCTCCAGGCTGAAGTACAGACCCCGGAAGAGCTTGAAGAAAAGATCATGCGCCGCATGACGCAGTTGGGCTTCGCCAGTGAGGAAGTGGGTATTTACCGCTTCCTGCCACCGATGCATCGTTTTCTCGATGTGTGCCTGTCGGTGCAACAGGACCGCGATCTGGCAGCCAGCCTGCATAGCGCCCTGCCCCTGCCGACGCCAGTGCTCATCGATGACGACAGCGACGAGAAGCTGCTGGAAACCGATGACCCGCTGGACCTGGCTGAATTCGGCGAAGAGACCGAAGAAGAGGCACTGGCCCGGGCAATCGCCGATGAGCAACAACAGGAGATGGACACATGAGCCAGGAACGTTATGGCATCCGCCGCTTTGCCCTGTTGAACACTGCCGGCTACAGCCTCGGCCTGTTCCCGCTGGAAAACCCGTTGTCGGTATATGGCGCGAACAACCTCGGCAAAAGCGCCTCGATCAACGCCCTGCAGTTCCCGATTCTGGCGCGCATGTCGGACATGAGCTTCGGCAAATACAGCCTGGAACAATCGCGGCGCTTCTACTTCGCCTCCGACACCAGCTACATTCTGGTGGAAGTTTCCCTGCCTCACGGCCCGCATGTCATCGGCGTCGTGGGTCGCGGTCCGGGCGGCGGCTTCGGCCATCAGTTCTTCGCCTATGCCGGCGAGCTGGATCTGGGTCATTACCAGAAGAACGACACCTGCCTGCGTCAGAAAGAGCTGTTCAGCAACCTGGAAAGCCAGGGCCTGAAAGCCTACGAACTGAAACCTGACGAACTGCGCCGTCTGCTGGTCGGCGGCCACACGTCGATCCCGCTGGACCTGACCTTGATCCCGCTGCGCTCCACCAGCGAGCAGAGCCTCAAGACCTTCCGCGCACTGTTCATCAACCTGCTGCACATGCGTGAAATCACGGCCGCCAAACTCAAGCAGCTGTTTCTGGATGCCTTCGAGCACAGCCTGCGTTCGGGCAGCGTCGACTACATTGCCGCCTGCGAAGAAGCCTTCCGCGATGTGCGGCGTATGGAACAGGACTACAACTCGCTGGTGCTGGCGGGTCCACTGGTCGAGGCGCTGGCCGCTGGCGTCAAGCAGCGCGATGTGTTGCGCGGCAAGCTGCATCGTCTGTCACCGATCCTCGACTCACTGCTCGGCACCTGGTCGGATTACTCCGGTGCACGCAAGGAAGAACTGGTCATTCAGGCCGAGCATTATCGTGCTCAGCAGGATGAGATGCAGAACGATCAGCGCAGCAGCACTCAGGAACTGATGCGACTGGAGCGCGAAATCAGCAGCATCCAGCGCTGGGTGGGCGAGCTGTCGGTGCTGAAGAATCGTTTTGCGCTGGTCGATGACGTCAAGGTGCTGGAGCAACAACTGCTCGCCGCCAAGGACGCTCACGATGAGCTGGCCGGTGCGCTGGCCCAGTCCCGGCAGTTCAGCGCCGAAGACCTGGACGAGCGTTTGCGCGATCTGGAAAAACGCCTCAAGTCGGTCAAGCAACAGCTCGATCATGCGGACAACAACAGTTATGCCCGTCTGCGTGAAGAGTTTTCCCAGCCGGACGTAGAACGTCTGATGCGCCTGTTCAACAGCGCGCTGTTCAGCTTGCCGTTGGGTGAGCAAGGTATTGCGCTGGATGACGGCGATGCGTGGGTCAAGTCGCTGGAGACCATTCTGGATGGCTTCAAGGGCGATCAGTTTGCAGTACCGGGGCTGACGATCAACCTGTCGAGCATCGAGCCTCCTGCCCTGCAGGCGCTGGCCGATCGTGCCGCGTTGCGCGATCAGAAAGAGCGACTGGAGAAAGAACTCAAACAACTGAAAACCCAGCAGGCTGTCGCCGCCGACCGTTCGGCGAGCAAGACCCAGACCGAAGCGCTGTATCAGCAGGTGCTGGATGCTCAAAAGGCGCTTGAAGACTTCCGTCGTTGCCAGACCTTGAGCGCGGAGGAATCCACCAAGCTGGAAGAGCTGGCGCAGATGGAAGCCGCTCAGGATGAACTGAAACGCTCCAGCGACGCGTTCACCGAGCGCGTTCAGCAACTGTCAGCCAAGCTGCAATTGATCGCACGTCAGATCGGCGATATGGAATCCAAGCAACGTACGCTGGACGATGCGCTACGTCGCCGTCAGTTGCTGCCTGCGGATCTTCCGTTCGGCACACCGTTCATGGACCCGATCGATGATTCCATGGATAACCTGTTGCCGCTGCTCAACGACTACCAGGACAGCTGGCAGGGTCTGTTGCGCAGCGATGGGCAGATCGAAGCGCTGTACGCACAGGTTCGTCTCAAGGGTGTGGCCAAGTTCGACAGCGAGGACGACATGGAGCGTCGCCTGCAGTTATTGATCAATGCCTACGCACACCGTACCGACGAAGCGCTTACGCTGGGCAAGGCGCGTCGCGCTGCGGTTACGGATATCGCAAGGACCCTGCGCAATATTCGTAGCGACTATGACAGCCTTGAGCATCAACTGGCGCTGTTCAACCGCGAGATCAACAAGCGTCAGGTCTCGAACCTGGCGAGCTTCCGTATCGTGCTCGCCCCTAACAAGGAAGCGCTCAAGCACATCGACCAGATCATCCACAGCGCCGGGCAGTACGAAGAAGGCGAGACGCTGTCGGTCTTTGACCTGAGCCAGAGCGCAGAGCAGGACAACAAAAACGAAGAAGCCAAGGAATATCTGGCGCGGCTTGTGGCTGCCAACCACAACCAATTAGGCTTGAAAGACCTGTTCGAATTGGCATTCGAGATCACCAAGGTCAATGGTCAGCCGGTTATCCACACCGATATCGATGGCGCGGCCTCCAACGGCACCACGATGACCATCAAGGCGCTGACCAACATGTACCTGCTGTTGCACTTGATGGATCGCGATCAGGCAGGGCGTGTGCGCTTGCCTTACTACCTGGACGAAGCAGCAGACATCGACGAAAAGAATCAGGCAGCACTGCTGGAAACCAGTCTGCAACTGGGCTTCGTTCCAATTCTGGCCAGTGTGAAGCCACAGGTTTCGGCCCACGTCGCCATCGACCTGGAAGGCGGCAGCGGACCCAATGGCATCTACATTGATGAAGCGGACTGGAAATACATTCAGCGCCGTGACGATGTGAAACCAGAGGTTCCGGAACTGGCCTCGTAAGGGCTGTAAGTTGTAGCCAGAAGGCCGCATGAGAATGCGGCCTTTTTTATTGTCTTCCCATTGAGTGAGGTCCGGTTGCAGGCCTCAGGCGAACAGACTCTTTATTCATCGAATTCATAATGAGTTGCAGCAAACACGCATACGATTACACGAGGCAGGCTTGGAGTGACCCCATGAAAACGATACTGCTGACGGTCTTGCTGGTCGTCGCTGCAACAGCGCAGGCAACTGACTACTACGTGGCCCCCAATGGCGATGATCACGCGGCAGGTACCAAAGCCGCACCGTTGCGCTCCATCATGCGCGCACAGCAAGCCGCAAAAGCCGGCGATACGGTGTACTTGCGCGGCGGCCTCTATGCCTACACAGGCGGCATCAACCGCTGCGCTAGCCGTACAGATACGGTCAATGCCATCACCCTGAACAACAGCGGCAGCGAAAACAGACCCATACGTTACTGGGCCTATCCGGGCGAAACACCGGTTTTCGATTTCTCGGCCATGAAAGACGATTGTCGCGTCAAAGGCTTCAACGTTACCGGTAGCTGGATACACCTGAAAGGGCTGGAGGTGACAGGCGTGCCGCAGCAGCCGCAAAACCATCTCAACCATGAATCCTGGGGCATCTGGAACAGCGGCAGCCACAATACCTTCGAGCAACTCGATCTGCATCACAACATGGGACCAGGCCTGTTCATTCAGAACGGCGGTTATAACCTGGTGCTGAACAGCGACTCCCACTACAACTACGATCCCTATACCTCAAACGGCGCGGGCCAGAGTGCAGACGGCTTCGGTGCACATATCAAGGCGGGGCATCCCGGCAATGTATTTCGCGGTTGCAGAGCGTGGGCCAATTCCGATGACGGCTTTGACCTGATCAATGCCTTCTCGCCTGTGACCATCGAAAGCTCATGGGCATGGCAGCAAGGCTACCTGCCTGGCACGCGTACGAAACTTGAAGCAGGCAATGGTAATGGCATCAAAGCAGGTGGATACGGTGGCAAGTATGTGCCTGATGGCGTGAAACATGTCGTCCGTAATTCAGTTGCCTTTGACAATAAGTCCGCTGGTTTCTATGCCAATCACCATACCCTGGCACTGGACTTCATCAACAACACGGCTTTTTCCAATGGCGTGAACTACAACATGGCAGGTATCGCCCCGGATGGTTCGCTGATCCCTCTCGGCAACCTGCTCAACAACATTGCCTACAAGGGGCGGTTGACCGTTAACACCGAAGGGCTGGACATGGCACACAACTCCTGGATGTTGCCAACGCCGGTAACCGACGCAGACTTTGAGGATGTCTCGGATACGGGGTGGGATGCGCCACGTCAGTCAGACGGAAGCCTGCCGGCGCTGCACAGCTTCCACCTGCGACCCGGCAGCAGATTGGCAGGGATGGGGGCGTTCCATTAAACCTGGGAGAGGCTCCGGCTCCCGTGGCTTCTTTGTACTGCCGGAGAGATGGAGTTATGAGTTCAGGAGAGTGCAGAGGTTTCTGAAACCCCAGACAAACAAAAACCCTCGACGCGTAAGCGAAGAGGGTTTCTGGAATTCAATCTTGACGATGACCTACTCTCACATGGGGAAACCCCACACTACCATCGGCGATACATCGTTTCACTACTGAGTTCGGGATGGGATCAGGTGGTTCCAATG
>NZ_FNJH01000016.1 GCF_900103225.1 Pseudomonas congelans
TGCTCCGCGTTGGCATGCCTTTCGTGACGCTCCGCGTCACCCAACGGTGCAGCACCTTGCATCCCCGGATTGGACGCGGAGCGCGCGGAACGATGGGTGTCTGGGTACGATTCGGCGCCTGAAGCAGCATCCTAGAATTTTTAATCGTAAAAAGCCAAGCAGAAGCGAATAATTTTTCGCATTGGCTGCCCATGCCCGTGCAAATATCAATAAATTTTCGCGTGCGGATCAGTAATCTTTCAAACAGTCGGGCTGGTAATGCCAGCCCTTGATTTTGACTCGATTACAAAGTGAATTGCCCATGACCACCTCTGCGCTCTATCTGGATTACGCCGCCACCACACCTGTCGACGAACAGGTCATCGAAGCCATGGTTGCCTGTATGGGGCGTGAAGGTCATTTCGGTAATCCGGCTTCCAGCGGGCATGGTTATGGGCAGGTGGCGCGGCAGGCCGTTGAACAGGCGCGCGCACAGGTGGCCGATGCAGTGGGCGCACCTGTCGACACCATCGTCTGGACCTCCGGCGCTACCGAGTCCAACAACCTGGCGATCAAGGGCATCGCCCATGATGTCAGCGCGCAACGCCGGCACATCATCACCAGCGTTCTGGAACACAAGGCCGTGCTCGACACCGTCAGCACGCTGGAGCGCCAGGGCTTTCCCGTCACCTGGCTGAAACCGGACGCTCAGGGCCTGATCCAGCCTCATGCCGTACAGGCTGCATTGCGCGAAGACACACTGCTGGTGTCGCTGATGCTGGTGAACAACGAGCTGGGTACGTTGACCGATATCGCCAGCATTGGCGCCTTGGTGCGCGAGCACGGTGCGCTGTTTCATGTGGACGCTGCGCAGGGCGTCGGCAAGGTGAAGGTCGATCTGGCGAGTCTGGCCGTCGACCTGATGTCGTTCTCGGCGCACAAGGCTTATGGCCCCAAGGGCATCGGTGCGCTGTACGTGGGCCCGCGTGCCCACTCGTTGCTGAAAGCGCAGATTCACGGCGGCGGACATGAAGGCGGCTTTCGTTCGGGCACATTGGCAACCCATCAGATCGTCGGCATGGGTACCGCCTTCGCGTTGGCGATCAGCCAGGCCGAAACTGAAAACCGTCGTATCGAAGGGCTGAGTCGTCACCTGCGCGAAGGCCTGCTGAGCCTGCCTGATGTGCAACTCAATGGCTGTCCGCAACAACGCATACCGCACACCCTGAACCTGTGCATCACCCGCAGTGGCTTCACCAGCTCGCAGTTGTCACACAGCCTGGCGTTGTCCTCGACGTCCGCGTGCAACTCGGCCAGCAATGCCCCCTCGCATGTGCTGCTTGCTCTGGGCATGGACTCCGCCAAGGCTCTGGCCAGCGTGCGCGTCAGCCTTGGCCGCTACACCACGCAGGCGGACGTCGAGCGCGCCATCGAGGTGTTCAGCAAGGCGCTCAGCGCACCTGCTGCGTTCTGGTAACTCACGACACCTACAGGCCGCCCGAATCACGGGCGGCCCTCTCCCGACGCACCCGCGCCAATCTGCCGAGTTGATACCCGCCGGGGTCAGTGACTGCGCCCTGCAGCCGCAAATACTCGTCTCCAGATGAAAATGTACCCCTCCAGATACAAAAAGACACAAATTGGCACAGTTCTTTCAGGTGGAACGGTCGTGCCATAAACCAATGGCGCACGCTGCATTCATGGGGTGCCTACACGCACCAAAGTGCAGTTAACGGACGTCAGAGCGTCCACAAACAGTGCAGGGTGGCAGACCACAAGTCTTGCTTCCCGCCAGGAAAGGAATCTAGCTGTGCCTTATCAGTCTTGCGTCAGACCGCCGTTACGCTGGCAATCCACACCTTGGGCAGCACCTGCACCAAGCGATGCCTGCGCGGCCGCTTCACCCTTGTCCCGATCTGCGCGTTGTTATTCGACAGCCCTGCACGTCTGGACTTAAGACATTTCGCCTGTGCCTTTGAGTGTTCTGATCATGAGTCAGGACCTGGCGCGACCGTGCGCGTAATAAGTACAGGGCGACTGTTTTTAATTAAAAGATAGTCGACCTATAAAGAGTGTCCGACACTTTGTTTTAAGTGGTTTCATTTTGCCACCATTCAGAAGTGGCATTTATTTCAACAGCGCTAACTGTCCACACAACCGCGGTACCAACACGGAGCATTGTTTTATGAGGCACTGATCAACTAGCGCACCAACGTGATCCTCGTGACACAGTATTGGTGCATCAAAGAAAGTGACTTGCAGGTCATGATTTTCGAACGCGTCTGCTAAAGCAGAGGGTTATTGTTTGCCTGTTTTTTTGTTCGAGGTGTTATTCATATCTGCCGTTTTTAAGTCAATGAAACGGGAAATCGATAAATAGTTATACGAATGCGACGCGCGCTCTGTATCAGCGGTTCCAGCCGAAGCGTTCTGGCACAGCGGTTGCAATGTAAGCTTTCAGGAACACCGCTGTACGTCCCCGTACATGACGATAAGAAAGCAAGGATCAGCAATGCCAGCGCCCTGATTAAAGACGTCTGTTAACCGTTTGAGTTCGCCGTGTGCGCACCCACCGCGTTGCCCTGCCTATCAACAGTGGGCAGGCCTTTATCAGTCGAACAATTACCCATTGTTCGAGCGGATTTTTATTGCCCTTTAACTACCCGAGGGAGCGTTAATGAAGGATGCGGTAATAATGAAAGCGGTCCCCTCTCCCTCGCCCGATGACACTTCGACGGCGTGGCAGGGTATTCCTTTCAGCGCCAATACGTCACGCCCGGGCGGCCTTAACAAGCCGCAAGTAATGGTGTTGATTGCTGCGTCGGTACTTATCCATGGTGTGATCTGGTGGTACATGCAAACGGCTCAGCCAGCGGTACCGGAAGTTGCACCACAAGTTCCGGAAATGACCATTGAACTGACCAGCCCGACACCGCCCGCACCGGAACCGCCGCCGCCCGAGCCACCACCTCCGCCGCCGCCTCCACCGCCTCCCCCCGAACCGGAACAACCGGTCGAGGACCCGGACGCGGTCGAACCGCCGCCCAAACCGGTGGAAAAGCCAAAGGTCGAGAAGCCCAAGCCGGTCAAGAAGGTCGAGCCGGTGAAAAAACCGACGCCGCCTGCGCCCAAGCCTGCCGCCGCACCCAGTCCGCCCGCGCCGCCAACACCTGCGCCCGCGTCACCGGCACCTGCTGCGCCACCGGCTCCGGTCAAGGAAAGCGCTGCGGTATCCGGGCTCGCCAGCCTTGGCAATCCACCGCCGGAATACCCTGGGCTGGCTTTGCGACGCAGTTGGGAAGGTCGCGTGATTCTGCGCATCAAGGTGCTGCCCAACGGCCGCGCGGGGGCTGTCGAGGTGACCAAATCCAGCGGCAAACCGGTACTGGACGAAGCGGCCGTGGAGGCTGTGCGCAACTGGAAGTTCATACCGGCCAAACGCGGTGACACGCCGATAGAAGGCTTCGCGACGCAGACCATCGACTTCAAGTTGCCGGAATGATCCGGCGCATGACAACCGACTATTCAATTATCAAAGCTGGTGAGGTTTAAACCATGAACGCATCGCTCTCTTCCATGATCGTCCCGGCTGTGCTCTGGGCACTGATTCTGTTTTCCGTATTGAGTTGGGCACTGTTGCTGATCAAGTCGGCGCAGTACGTCCGCCAGAAGTCGCAGAACAAGCAATTCACCAAAGCCTTCTGGAGCGCACCGGACCTGCTCACCGCTGCCGAGCACTCTGCGCAATACCCCGGCGCGCTGGCGCGCATCGCCAACAGCGGCTTCGAAGCCATGGCGGTCGATGAGTCGCCGCGCACCACGCAACAACTGGCGCACACCATCAACCGCTCGGATCGTCTGGAGCGCAACCTGCGCCAGCAGATACAAAAAGAGCGTCGCGCGCTGGAAAGTGGCCAGGCGATTCTCGCCAGTATCGGCAGCACCGCGCCCTTCATCGGTCTGTTCGGTACGGTCTGGGGGATCATGGAAGCGCTGCAAAGCATCGGCGTGACCGGCTCGGCCAGCCTCGAAGCGGTCGCAGGTCCCATCGGTCACGCGCTGGTCGCCACTGGCGTGGGTATCGCCGTCGCGGTGCCTGCGGTGCTGATCTACAACTTCTTCCTGCGCCGCCTCAAGCTCGCCGTGGCCGACATGGACGACTTCGCCCATGACTTCGACGCCCTCGCCCAGCGCAGCGCCTTTGCCGTCACGCGTCAGCCCATCGCCAGCAAGAATGGCCATGGCGTTCGGGAGGCCAGCTAATGTCTTTCTCCACTCAGGACAGTGATGAAGTACTCAGCGAAATGAATGTCACGCCGCTGGTCGACGTGATGCTCGTGCTGCTGGTGGTGTTCATCGTCACCACGCCGCTGATGACCAACGCGATCAAGGTCAACTTGCCCAAGACCGACGCAGTCGCCCCCGCCGAGAAGAAAAATCCGGTGGTGGTCAGCGTCGATCAGGACGGCAAGTTCTACCTCGCCAAATCGGAAATCGCCCCGGAACTGCTGGAGAAAAGCCTGCAGGACGAAAAGGCCAAGGACCCGGAAATCCGCGTCCAGCTGCAGGCCGACACCGCCGTGAATTATGGCCAGGTGGCCAAGGCCATGGCCTCCATCGAACGCTCCGGCATTACCAGGATATCCGTCATGACAGCGAAATGACGCTCGACTGACCGGGTGGCTTCGCCTCGCGGAGCCGTCTGACCCGACCCCCGTGAATGCGGTTGTCCGTGGGCTGAAAAGCCCATGGAGGGGAGCGGCTTGCTGGAAAACGAAGAAGTGGAACTCCCGCTCGGCACAACCGCGTCGGGAACAGAGGGCTCACAAGGCCATTTCAATAATGTCTGGATCAAGTCGGAACTAACCATGCTGATGAATCTTCCCGGTTGCACCCTCAAACCACTGGCCCTCGCGGTCCGGCGTCATCCACGTGCCCTGCTCTGCGCATTGGCCATGGGCATGAGCGGTGCCCAGGCGGCAGACGCCGTCGATGCGGACACCAGCGGCTCGGCTGTGTCCACCAGTGCAGCGGTTGTGCCTGCTACGACCCAGCTGCAACGTGTAGAAGTCACCGGTTCGGCGATCCGCCGGGTCGATGCCGAAACCGCCGTGCCGATTACCATCCTGCGCGCCGACGACCTGAAGAAGCAGGGCGTGACCACCACCCAGGAAATGGTCCAGCGCATCACCGGCAGCCAGTCGATCAACAACAGTGCAGGCTCGGTCGGAGCCGGAACAGGAGGCGCCTCCTTTGCCGACATGCGCGGCATCGGTGCGAACAAGACGCTGGTGCTGCTCAACGGCCGACGTCTGGCCAACAATGCGTTGTCCGGTGTAGGTACGCCCAACGGCAGCGCCATCGACCTGAACATGATCCCGTTCGCTGCCATCGACCGCGTCGAAGTACTGCGTGACGGTGCGTCGGCGCTGTACGGCACCGACGCCATCGGTGGCGTGATCAACTTCATCACCAAAAAATCTCTGACCGACGGCAGCCTGACCCTGGGCGGAGAGACGCCGACCGCCAGTGGCGGCGGTGCTACCAAGGACATGAGTGCCAGCTGGGGCTTCGGTGATCTGGAAGAAGACCGCTTTAACGTCATGGGCGTCTTCAACTACAACAAACAGCAAAATCTGGACGCCAATGACCGTTCGTTTGCCAAGGATTACGTACCGGGACGTGGTCTCAACCAGACCTCCGGTACGGCATACCCGGGCAATTATTTTCAGGGCGACAACTCCGCAAACCCGCTGGGCAGAAACTGCGGCGGCCCCAGCCTGATCGCCAGCAACGGCATCTGCCGCTTCAGTACCCGCGAATACATCGACCTGATCCCGCAAACCGAAAAGACCTCGTTTTTCGGCAGGGCCACCGGCAAGCTGGCCGACGATCATAACGTCAGCCTCGAATACTTCTGGGCCCGCAACAACAACCATACCGATATCGGGCCGGCGCCTCTCACCGGGCTGTCGCTGGACTCGTCGTCACCCTTCTATCCCGGTAACGGCATCACTCCGGCTCCCACCGATTTCACCCTCGACCCGACGCAACCCGTCAGCACCGCCTGGCGAGAAACCGCAGCAGGGCCGCGCGGATCGAGCGATCAAAACACCAGTCAGCGTTTTCTGCTGAATTTCGACGGTCTGGTGGGCGGCTGGGACTACAACGTTGGCGCGTCCTACAACCAGAACAAAGTGTTGTCATCACTCACCGATGGCTATATCAGCGATGCTGCAATGCTCAATGGCCTCGCCAACGGCACCCTCAATCCGTTTGGTCCGCAGACCGCTGCCGGTCAGGCACTGATTGACGCCAATCAATACCATGGCCAGTACTCCAGCGCTGTGGGCCGGGTCGCCGGACTTGATGCGCGCATAAGCCGGGAAATCGGTGACTGGTTCGGTGCAGGCCCTGCCGGCATTGCGCTAGGTGGCGAATACCGCAAAGAGAAAATGCATCAGGCGTACGAAGCTTACGTCAACGACGTCAGCAGTCTGGGCGCCGATGCCGCAGGCAGTGTCGAAGGTGACAGGAGCGTCAAGGCGGAATACGCCGAACTGAACGTCCCCGTGCTGGACAGCCTGGAGCTGACAGCCGCCGTTCGTCACGACAAATACAGCGACTTCGGCAGCACCACCAACCCGAAATACTCCTTCCGCTACCAGCCGTTCAAGCAACTGGTGGTCCGTGGTGCCTACAGCGAAGGCTTCCGCGCGCCGTCGCTTTATGAACTGTATGCCCCGCGCAGCACGACCTTTACCCAGGGCTATTACAACGACCCGGTTCTGTGTGCCGGAGGTGTCGTCCAGCCTGGGGGTAACGCCGGTCGTGATTGCCAGCAGCAGTTCCTCAACAATGGCGGAGGCAACACCGAGCTGGCCCCGGAAAAAGCCCGCAACATGACCCTGGGCTTCGTCTATCAGCCGGTCAGCAACCTGTCGATGGGTCTGGATTTCTGGTGGATTCACATTTCCAACCAGATCCAGGCGTTCCCCGAGTCGACCGTGTTCGATGACCCGAACACCTACGCCGACCGCTACGTGCGCGCTGCCGACGGTTCGATCGCCAACATCGTCACCGGTAACGCCAACCTGGGTATCGTCAAGACCAGCGGTGTCGACGTAACCCTCGACTATCGCTTCCCGAACACGCCTTACGGCCAGTTCGGTCTGGGCATGACCGGCACCTACGTCACCCGTTATGACTTCCAGAACATCATCGACGGCCCGTACACCGACAAGGTCGGCGACTTCCAGGGCGATGGCGTGATCTCGCGCTGGAAACACGTGCTGACCGGTACCTGGGCACTGGGCGATACCCGCGCCTCCATCACCAACCGCTTCACCAGCGGCTACAACGACTACGACCGCACCACCAATGCGCGGGTCGCGTCGTATGCGCTGTGGGACATGTCGGTGGGTCATACCTTCGACAAGGTGCTGGATATCGACGCTGGTGTGCGCAATATGTTCGACCGCAACCCGCCGTTCTCCAACCAGGCCTACAACTTCCAGTCCGGCTACGACCCTCGTTACGCAGACCCGCTGGGCCGCACTCTGTTCGCCCGCGCGACTTACCACTTCTGAGTGTGACGATGTGGCCCATACACGCTCCGTGGGCCACGTCAGATTGCGAGCTCGCCCCCTCCGGCCCAGGTTTCATCCGCCTTCCCCGGCCGGGGGCTTTTTCGCAGTGTTCCGTCATTCAGTGCGTACGAGGAAAGCCCCACCATGTCGCGTCTTAACCGTTTTCTGCGGCGCCTGCTTCTGGGTGTTGCGCTGTGCAGTGGCTGGCAGACAGTGCTGGCGACGCCGACCCACGCCTTGACCGTCTATGGCGAGGCCCCGAAATACCCGGCCGGCTTCCAGCACTTCGATTACGTCAACCCGAACGCCCCCAAGGGCGGTTCGCTGACCCGTTCGGCGGAAGAAATCGGCCAGTTCAATTACCTCAACCCTTACGTCGATCAGGGCATCAATGTGCGCGAGGTCGACAGCTGGGTGTATTCGCCATTGGCCTACCGCTCGCTGGACGAGCCGTACACGGTGTATGGCCTGATCGCGGAAAGGATGGAGATGGACCCCGACGGTCTGTGGATTCGTTTTTTTCTCAACCCCAAGGCGCGTTTCGAGGACGGCAAGCCCGTTACCGCCGAAGACGTGCGCTACACCTTCGAGCTGATGACCACCAAGGGCAGCTTCAGCTATCGACCGATGTTCGCCGACGTCAAGGCGGTTACCGTAGAGGGCCCGCTGCAGATTCGCTTCGACTTCAAGAACAACCTCAACCGCATGCTTGCGCTGGACATTGCCAGCCTGCACATCCTCCCTGAACACTGGTGGAAGACCCGTGACTTCGCCAACGGCGGCGGTTTCGAACCGCCGCTGGGCAACGGGCCGTACCGGGTCGCGAGGGTCGACGCCGGACGCAGCGTCACCTTCGAACGGGTCAAGGACTGGTGGGGCAAGGACCTGCCGGTCAGCCGTGGCCTGTACAACTTCGACACGCTCACCGTGAACTACTACGGCGACACCGAAATCGCCCGCCAGCTGCTGCAGGCCGGGACGTTCGACTACAACCGCGAGTTCTCCTCTTCCGGCTTCGTGGTCGGCTACAGCGGCCCGGCGATTGACGACGGGCGTTTGCAAAAGCGCATCCTCGCCCGGCAACGTCCGGTCGCCGCGCAGGGCTTTGTGTTCAACCTGGACAAACCCATGTTCAAGGACCGCCGCGTGCGCGAGGCGCTGTCGTTGCTGTGGGATTTCGACTGGATCAACCGCCGGGTCATGCGCAATTTCTACGTGCGCGAACAAAGCTACTTCCCGAAAAGCGACATGGCCGCCACCGAGCTGCCGACCCCGGCCGAGCTGAAGATTCTCGAACCCTTGCGCGGCAAGGTGCCGGACGAGGTGTTCAGCAAGGTCTATCAGCCACCGAAAACCGACGGCAGCGGCTACATCCGTGACAAGCAGTTGCAGGCCCTCAAGCTGCTGGCCGAAGCCGGCTGGCATCCGAAAGACAACCAGTTGGTCAATGCGGCGGGCGAGCCGATGGTGTTCAGTTTTCTCGACGGCCAAGGCGGTTTCGACCGGCTGATTCTGCCCTTCAAACGCACCCTGGCGCAGATCGGTATCACTCTGGATTTCCTGCGTATCGATTCGGCGCAGTACATCAACCGGCTCAACGCGCGGGACTACGACATGATCGTGGTCAGCCTGCCGAAAAACGGCAATCCGATCATTTCCCCCGGCCGTGAGCTGTACAACCTGTACGGCTCGCAGAGCGCCACCGAAGTGGGCAGCTCCAACGCCATGGTGCTGCGCAATCCTGCGGTGGACACGCTGATCGACGGTCTGGTCAGCGCCAATACGCGCAACGACATGGTGCTCTACGCGCGGGCACTGGATCGAGTCCTGCAGTGGGGTTACTACATGATCCCCAACTACTACTCCAAGGGCACGCCACTGGTGTTCGCCAACCGTTTCGGCATGCCGGATATGGCACCGATCTACGACGTGGGCCTGGAAACCTGGTGGCAGATCAGCCCGACGCCGCTGACCAATGCTCAAGCCGCCGCGCTGACCGGCAAACCTGCCGCTGCCAAGGAGTACTGAGATGCTGGCTTATGTGATTCGACGCCTGCTGCTGATCATTCCCACGCTGCTGGCCATTCTGATTGTTAACTTCCTGATCGTGCAGGCCGCCCCCGGTGGTCCGGTCGAGCAGGCCATCGCCCGCATTCAGGGCTTCAGCCCCAATGGTGTGGGCGGCGGTGGGGGTGAAGTGGCTGCCTCCGGCACCGCCAGCCGCAGCACACGCGGGCTGGACCCGGCGCTGATCGAGCAGATCAAGCAACACTACGGTTTCGACAAACCGATGCACGAACGGCTGTGGCTGATGCTCAAGAACTACGCGCAACTGGACTTCGGCACCAGCTTCTTCCGTGGTGCGCCGGTCACTGAACTGATTGCGCAAAAACTTCCGGTGTCACTGTCCCTCGGGCTCTGGGCGACGCTGATCACGTATCTGATTTCCATCCCGCTGGGCATTCGCAAGGCGGTGCGGCATGGCAGTGCGTTCGATGTCTGGAGCAGCACGCTGGTGATCATCGGTTACGCCACGCCCGCGTTTCTGTTCGCCATTCTGCTGATCGTGGTGTTCTCCGGAGGCAGTTACCTGAGCTGGTTTCCGGCGCAAGGGCTGTTCTCGGACAACTTCGACAGCCTGAGCACCTGGGGCAAGTTGAAGGACTACCTGTGGCACCTGGTGCTGCCGGTCAGTTCGCTGGTGATCGGCGGGTTCGCCACGCTGACCATCCTCACCAAGAACAGCTTTCTCAACGAGATCAGCCGCCAGTACGTGGTCACGGCGCGCGCCAAGGGCCTGACCGAGCACCGCGTGCTGTACGGCCATGTGTTTCGCAACGCCATGTTGCTGGTGATCGCCGGCATTCCACAGGCCCTGATCGAAGTGTTTTTCGCAGGCTCGCTGCTGATCGAAACCATCTTCGGCCTCGATGGTTTGGGGCGCATGAGTTATGAGGCAGCCGTCTCGCGCGACTACCCCATCGTGTTCGGCACGCTGTTTCTGTTCACGCTGTTCGGCCTGCTGATCAAACTGATCGGTGACCTGTGTTACACGCTGGTCGACCCACGCATCGACTTTTCCGCGAGGAGCGCCTGATGTTCGAGTTCTCTCCCCAGACCCGGCGCCGTTTCGACCTGTTCAAGGCCAACCGTCGCGGTTGGTGGTCGCTGTGGATCTTCATCGGTTTGATGCTGGTGTGCCTGTGCGGCGAACTGATCGCCAACGACAAGCCGCTGCTGATCCGCTACGACGGTCAGCTGTATTACCCGGTGTTGCACACCTACATGGAAACCGATTTCGGCGGCGAGCTGCCTTTCGAACCGGACTATTCCAGCGACTACGTGCGCAAGCTGATCGCGGCGAAAAACGGCTGGATGCTGTTCGCGCCGATACCGTTCAGCTACGACACCATCAACTACGACCTGGATGCGCCATCGCCCAGCCCGCCGGACCACATCAACTGGCTGGGCACTGACGAGCAGGCCCGTGATGTGCTGGCGCGGGTGCTGTTCGGCGCGCGGATTTCCATTCTGTTCGCGCTGCTGCTGACCGCGATCAGCACGGTGATCGGCGTATGTGCCGGGGCGATTCAGGGTTACTACGGCGGCATGACCGACCTGATCGGCCAGCGCATTCAGGAGATCTGGTCGGGGCTGCCGGTGCTGTACCTGCTGATCATTCTGTCCGGCTTTGTGTCGCCCAGTTTCTGGTGGCTGCTGGGGATCATGGCGCTGTTCTCCTGGCTGTCGCTGGTCGACGTGGTGCGTGCCGAGTTCCTGCGCGGACGCAACCTGGAGTACGTCAAAGCTGCCCGCGCGCTGGGCCTGACCGATGCCGCGCTGATGTGGCGGCACATCCTGCCCAACGCGATGACCAGCACCCTGACCTACCTGCCGTTCATCATCACCGGCGCCATCGCCACCCTCACTGCGCTGGATTTTCTCGGCTTCGGCATGCCGGCGGGCAGTGCATCGCTGGGCGAGCTGATCGGCGAGGCCAAGCGCAATCTGCAAGCGCCCTGGCTGGGGCTGACCGCGTTCGTGGTGCTGGCCCTGATTCTTTCTCTGCTGGTGTTCATCGGCGAAGCCTGCCGCGACGCGTTCGATCCTCGGAGCTGACATGCAAGACAACCTGATTGAAATTCGCGACCTGCGGGTCGCCTTCAACGGCCACGAAGTGGTGCATGGCGTCAGTCTCGACATCCGCCGTGGCGAGTGCCTGGCGCTGGTGGGTGAGTCCGGCTCGGGCAAATCGGTCACGGCGCATTCGATTCTGCGCTTGTTGCCGGCCAAAACCGTCAGCACCCAGGGCTCGATTTGTTATGACGGGCTGGATCTGGTCAGCGCCAGTGACAAGCAATTGCGCAGCCTGCGTGGCAACCGGGTGGCGATGATTTTTCAGGAGCCCATGAGCTCGCTGAACCCGCTGCACACGGTCGAAAAACAGATCGGCGAAATCCTCGTGACCCACAAGGGCCTCAAGGGCAAGGCCGCGCTGAGCCGCACCCTGGAGTTGCTGGAGCTGGTCGGTATCCGCGATCCGCTGTCACGTCTCAAGGCGTATCCGCATCAACTGTCGGGCGGGCAGCGGCAGCGCATCATGATTGCCATGGCGCTGGCCAACGAGCCGGATCTGCTGATCGCCGACGAGCCGACCACCGCGCTGGATGTGACCGTGCAGGTGAAGATTCTGGAGTTGCTCAAGTCCCTGCAACAGCGGCTGAACATGTCGCTGTTGCTGATCAGCCACGACCTCAATCTGGTGCGGCGCATTGCCCAGCGGGTCTGCGTGATGCGGGAGGGCGAGATCGTCGAGCAGGCTGATTGCCAGACACTGTTCGACAGCCCGCAGCACCCTTACAGCCGCCTGCTGATCAATGCCGAGCCGGATGGCGAACCGGTGCCGTCCACGCACAGCAACACACTGCTGTCGGTGCAGGACCTGAAGGTCTGGTTCCCGCTGGGCAAAGCCTGGTTCAAGCGTGAACCGCAATATGTGAAGGCGGTGGACGGGGTGAGTTTCGAGCTGCTCAAGGGCAAAACGCTGGGCATTGTCGGCGAGTCGGGTTCGGGCAAATCGACCCTGGGCCAGGCGATTTTGCGCCTGGTCGATTCAGAGGGCAGCATCCGCTTCGGTACCAAGGAACTGAGCCTGCACAGCCAGCACCTGATGCGCCCGTTGCGCCGTCAGCTGCAGGTGGTGTTTCAGGACCCGTTCGGCAGTCTCAGCCCGCGCATGACCGTGGAACAGATCATTGCCGAGGGCCTGGTGACGCACAACATCGGTACGCCGAAAGAGCGCGAACAGACGGTGATCCGCGTGTTGCAGGAAGTCGGCCTGGACCCGGCCACCCGGCATCGTTACCCGCACGAGTTTTCCGGCGGTCAGCGCCAGCGTATTTCCATCGCACGGGCGCTGGTGCTGGAACCGGATCTGATCCTGCTCGACGAACCGACCTCGGCGCTCGACCGGACCGTGCAGAAGCAGATCGTCGCCCTGCTGCGCGCCCTGCAAATCCGTCATGGCCTGACGTACCTGTTCATCAGTCACGACCTGGCGGTGGTTCACGCGCTGGCCCATGACCTGATCGTCATCAAGGACGGCAAGGTGGTCGAGCAGGGCCCGTCGCGCGAGATCTTCGCCGCACCGCAGCAGGCCTACACTCAGGAACTGCTGCGCTCGTCGGGGCTGGTGTTTGCCTGAACGCGAAAACTACGCGTGAAAGCTCTGGCCCAGCGCTTCCAGGCGTATGGCCAGCGGTGACAGGCTCTGGCTGCTGGTCGCCAGCACACCGATATTGGCGGCGGTGTGTTCGGCGATGGTCTGCACCGAGCGCAACTGATCGGCAATTTCCCGGCTGACGGCGGACTGCTGTTCGGTGGTCGTGGCGATCAGACCGTTGAGCTGGGTGATATGGCCGATGCCTTCGCCGACTGCGCGCAAGGATTCCGAGGCTCGCTGGCTGTCCTCGACACAACGCCCGACGCCCTGCAGGCTGTCGTTCATGGCCGTAGCGGCCTGACGACTGCCTCTTTGCAGGTCTTCGATGATGGTCTGGATTTCCTTGGTCGACGACGCTGTGCGCTGGGCCAGGTTGCGCACTTCATCGGCCACCACCGCAAAGCCTCGGCCCTGCTCACCGGCGCGGGCGGCTTCGATCGCGGCGTTGAGGGCCAGCAGGTTGGTCTGCTCGGCAATACTGCCGATCACGTCCAGCACCTTGCCGATCTGTTCTGACTGATTGGCCAGGGCCTGCACGGTTTCATCGGTGGTCGTGATGCGTGCGGCAAGCTGGGTGATTTCGCTCTGCGCACGGTCGACGCTGTCGCGCCCGTGAGCGACCTGATCGCTGGCGTCACCGGCCCGCTGTACGGCTTGCGCGACGTGGCTGGAGATATCGTTCATGGCATCACCCATGCGCTGCATCGCGCCGGTCATGCGAGCGATTTCACTGAGCTGATGCTGCGCACCGGTTTCCAGCGTACTGCTGGCCTTGGCGAGGTCATGACCCAGTTCGCCAAGCCCGCGAGTGTCACGCACCACGCCGTCGACCAGGCCGGTGATCTGTGCCAGAAACTGCTCGAAACGCTGCGCCAGTGGCACGCGTTTGGCCGAACGCTCACTGGTCTGGCTATCCGGGGAGAACTTGTTGGTGGTGGCCAGCATGCGATCGAGCATGTCCTGATTCTCGACCGCCTCGGCCTGATTCTGCACGGCCAGGTAAACCAGAATCGCGCTTTCAACAACCACATACACCGCATGCACAAGCACCATGCTCCAGCCGAAGCCGTGGTGCATGACGTACACCGGGAAGCCGGAATGCTGCAAGGCATGGAAACCGATGTGGTGGAGGGCGATGGTGACGGCAGCGACCAGAATCGGCAGCCAGTCGCGGTAGAAGGTCAGCACCGCCAGCAATACAAAGATTCCGAAGTGTATCTCGACCTGCCCGTGGGTCTGATTGATGTGCAGCGCGGTCATGACCATCAGGCCGACGCCGAAACAGCAACGCATCAATCGGGTGCCGCCGATGGCCCGATACAGCCCGGTCAGCACCAGCGCGGTGCCACCACCGACGACGACTGCCTGGGTGAAGGTGTCGAACCAGAACGCCAACCCGAGCGCGTAGACGAACAACAGCCAGATCAGACCCAGCATGATCCGGTCGGCCTTGCGGTAATGGTCAAGGAAACGAGGGGCTACGGGCATCGAACACATCCTTTTGAAATCCATGGCGACAGGGAGCCTGCCGGTTTACAGATCTGCACGAGCAAAAGCCCGGCCAAAGTGCCGTGCGGATAGTAGCCCTATGCCAGAATTTCAGACATACATTCTTTGGCCCGGTATTCAGGCCTGCCAATGCAGAGCGGCGCAAACCTGTGACGCGGAGCGTCACGCACGGCATTCCCACGCTGGAGCGTGAGGAACGATAGGTGTTCGGGAGATCGCGGAACGGGTGAAGTGCGCGGTGTCCGGGCGAACACTATCGTGCCCA
>NZ_FNJH01000019.1 GCF_900103225.1 Pseudomonas congelans
TTGAGAGCACTTATCGTTCCTCACGCTCCAGCGTGGGAATGCCTTGCGTGACGCACCGCGTCACAACTCTGCGCCGCGCCACACACTCAGGATAGGACGCAGAGCGTCCGGAACACCATCGTACCCACGTGGAGCATGGGCACGATGGTGTTCTTGAGAGCTCTTATCGTTCCCCGAAGCGGAGCTGCTACGGCACGATAGTCGTGAGCCCTCAATCAGCCATCAACGGAACCGGTCAACCTCGTGACGCAGTTCTGTCGCCAGACCATTCAGCTCTTGGGCAGTGATGGCGAGGTTGGACATGACCTGGCGCTGTTCGCTGTTGGCCATGGCGATGCTTTGCAGGTTGCTGCTGAGCATGGTCGCGGTGCTGCTTTGTTCCTGGGTTGCAGTGGTGATGGCGGCGAACTGGTGACCGGCCGAGCGGCTTTGCTCGTCGATCTGGGCCAGCGCGGAGGCCACTTTGGCGTTCAGCGACAAGCCTTCCTGCATCAGCGTATTGCCCTGCTGCATGGTGGTGATGGCGTTGCCGGTTTCCTGCTGGATGCTGGCGATCATGCCGGAAATCTCGTCCGTGGCTTCACGGGTGCGCGAGGCCAGGCTGCGGACTTCGTCAGCCACCACGGCAAAGCCGCGACCTTGTTCACCGGCACGCGCGGCCTCGATGGCAGCGTTGAGCGCGAGCAGGTTGGTCTGGTCGGCAATCGAGGTAATCACCCCGACGATGCTGCCGATTTCCTGGGAGCGCTGACCCAGCGTGTCGATGACTTTCGCGGTGCTGCTCAGCGAAGTGGCGATCTGTTGCAGCGACGAAGACGCCTCTTCCATCGAAGTACGACCGATGCGCGTCTGCTGGGCATTTTCCTGGGCCAGACGTTCGGTATTGCCCATGTTGTCAGCGATGTTCATCGACGTGGCGCTGAACTCTTCGACGGCACCGGCCATGCTGGTGATCTCGCCGGATTGCTGCTCCATGCCCTCGAACGCGCCACCCGACAGGCCGGACAATGCGTTGGCACGACTGCTGACTTCCTGCGCTGCAGTACGAATATGCGCCACCATCGATGACAGTGCTTCGCTCATCTTGTTGAAGCTGCCCGACAACTGCCCGATCTCGTCATTGCTGGTCACATTCAGGCGTACGCTGAGGTCGCCCGCACCCAGTGCATCGGCCTGGCGTACCAGTTCGGACAGCGGACGCAGCTTGCTGCGCAGCAGCCAGATGGCGCTGATCACCGCGATAATCATGGCCAGCAGACTGCCGATCGCCAGTTGCGTGCCGACGTGCCAGGTCACTTCGCTGATTTCCTTGCGCGGCATGCTGGCGATGACGGTCCAGGGGCCACCAGCGAACGGCTGGCCGACGCTGTAATAGTTGTCATCACCGTCATTCCAGAACTGCGCCTTGCCCGGTTTGCTGGCGAGCTCTGCAACTGACTTGGCGGCACCGTCGAGGGATTTGACGCCTGCCGGTGGAACCAGCCAGGTGCCCTTGTCGTCGAGCAGTGCCAGCGAACCGGTAGAGCCGATACGGAAGCTCTTGAGGTTATCGAACTGGGTCTTCTGCGCATCGGTGTAATCGAACCCTACGAACAGCGCCGCAATGATCTTGCCGCTGCTGTCGCGGACCGGGCTGTACTGGGTCATGTAATAACGATCGAACAACACCGCTTTGCCGACATAGCTCTGACCGGCCATCAGGCGCTCGTAGGCTGCGCCCTTGCGGTCCAGCACGGTGCCGATGGCGCGCGTGCCATCCTGCTTGCTCAGGGAGGTGCTGATACGGATGAAGTCGTCGCCGCTGCGCACGAAAATGGTCGCGACGCCGGCGGTCATCGAGCGGAATTCATCGACTTCGGTGAAGTCGTTGTTCAGCGCGGCATCACGCAGGAACAGGCCTGGCGTGGACGTGCCCGCCACCGTGACCGGCTTGTCGGCTTGCAGGCTCAGGCCCTCGGCGAAGCGTTTTTCGAACAGGCCACTCAGGCGCTGAGTGCTGTCGCGCAGCGTGCTGTGGAACGTGTTGAGCTGGTCAGCGAGGAGCCTGGCTTCACTCGACATGTGCTCTTCACGAATGACCAGGTTGGACGCGTCCAGAGACCTCAACGCGAACAGGGTACTACCGCTGATAACCACCGCCAGGATCACGGCCAGAGCAATACCAAGTTGCGAAGCAATTCGGGTACGAGGCTTGGACATAGAGACTCCGTGCCGAATGATTGGAGTCGCCGGGTCCGTGGCTTACCATTCAGCTGATAGATTTAGTTGGTGTTTTTACGCTATTTGAACGAGCAATCTTCAAGCAATGCTTCGGCCACCAAGGTCGTTACTTGAGAGCGGAGCGTGACATTTACAGATGATGGCAGTTCAATATTAAACTAAATTTTAATAGAGTACTTCAACTAACGGCAACTGCATGGCGCCCACCTCCGCCTGAAGAAAATCGCTGAGGCGTCGTAACCGCTCTGCGCCGGGCCTCGTACGCGGCCAGACCAGATAATAGTTTTCGCCACTGAACACCGCCGTGCGCCACGGCAGGCTCAGACGGGCCTGCGCTACGTCCTCGGCGACCATCAGCAGGTCGCCCATCGACACCCCATAACCACGTGCTGCGGCAATCATTCCCAGCTCGAGGGTGTCGAACACCTGCCCGCCTTTGAGCGACACCTGATCGGCCAGGCCCATGCGGTTCAGCCAGGTGCGCCAGTCACGGCGATCTGGGGTGGGATGCAGCAACTCAGCTTTTGCCAGCCGTTCGACGTTCCATGGCGGGTCCTGCAACAAAGTGGGCGCACCGACCGGAATCAGCATCTCGGGAAACAGTAATGTGGCTTCCCAGTCAGACGGGAAATGCCCCTGGCTGAGCAGAATCGCGCAGTCAAACGGCTCCTGGGTAAAGTCCACCGCATCGATTTCCATCCAGGCGCTGGTCAGTTGCACTTCATTGCCCACCTGCAGATGACGGAAGCGACTGAGCCGCGCGAGCAGCCAGCGCATGGTCAGGGTCGACGGGGCTTTCATGCGCAGAATGCCCTCTTCGGTCTGCAAGGTACTGCAGGCTCGTTCCAGTGCCA
Source organism: Pseudomonas congelans (assembly GCF_900103225.1). Classification (GTDB taxonomy): domain Bacteria; phylum Pseudomonadota; class Gammaproteobacteria; order Pseudomonadales; family Pseudomonadaceae; genus Aquipseudomonas; species Aquipseudomonas congelans. Next base: position 3,075 of record NZ_FNJH01000019.1, read on the forward strand.
GGAAGCCATCGCGTACGCCGGGCAACAACGCGCGTGCCGATTCGGTGAGCTGCAAGTTGCGTCCGTTGCGCTGAAACAAGCGACAGGCAAAGTGCTCTTCCAGCGTGCGGATGTGACGGCTTACTGCACTCTGGGTGATCGAAAGCTCCTCGGCCGCTCGGGTAAACGAGGTATGCCGCGCAGCCGCTTCAAAAGCCCTTAGTGCATAAAGAGGAGGGAGACTGCGAGGCATGGGGCGCTTCCTGCGGAAGATAGACGGCTACTTTACTGCAAATGCTGCAATTTGCTTCAGATGAGTTTTAGTCATGCTGAGCATCGGATTTATCGTTTTGTGTTTAGTCGGGCAACTGCCCAGAATACGTCGCTCAATCGTCCTTTCGCCGTAGAGCACCGCCACCATGCAGCATTCCGCCCTCAAAGAACTCTGGATCATCCTGCGCCTGGCGGGGCCGCTGATTGCGTCGCAGATGGCGCACATGCTGATGGTGTTCACCGACACCGTAATGATGGGCAAGATCGGCCCGGAGGCCCTGGCGGGCGGTGGTCTGGGCGCTGCCACGTACAGCTTCGTGTCGTTCTTTTGCGTCGGCGTGATGGCTGCGGTTGGCACGCTGGTCTCGATCCGTCACGGTGCCGGCGACACCGAGGGCGCGACCCGTCTGACCCAGGCCGGTCTGTGGCTGGCCTGGGGCATGGCGCTGGTTGCCGCGTTGTTGCTGTGGAACCTCGAACCCATCCTGTTGCAGTTCGGTCAGGCCGAAGCCAACGTGCACATGGCTGCTCAATTTCTGATCACCCTGCCCTTTGCCCTGCCCGGCCTGCTCAGCTTCATGGCATTGCGCGGCTTCACCAGCGCACTGGGGCGCGCGGGGCCGGTGATGACCATTAGCCTGGCCGGTGCGGCAGCGAACTTTGTGCTCAATTACGCATTGATCCATCAATGGCTGGGGCTACCCAACCTGGGGTTGATGGGCATCGGGCTGGTCACCGCGATCGTCACCAACTGCATGGCCCTCGCGCTGGCTCTGCATATCAGGTGGCATCCGGCCTACGCGGCGTATCCGATCAGAAAGGGGCTTTCGAAACTGTCACGCAGTCACCTGGGCGAGCTGTGGCGGCTCGGTTTGCCGATTGGCGGCACCTATGCAGTGGAAGTCGGGCTGTTCACCTTTGCGGCGTTCTGCATGGGGGCGATGGGCAGTACGCAGATGGCGGCGCACCAGATTGCCCTGCAGACCGTGTCCATGGCGTTCATGGTTCCGGTGGGGATGTCCTACGCGGTCACCATGCGTATCGGCCAGCATTATGGTGCGGGCAACCTGTTGATGGTGCGCATGGCCGGTCGTCTGGGCATCGGTTTTGGCGGCTGTGTGATGCTGATGTTCGGGATGCTGTTCTGGCTGGCACCGCATCTGGTCATTGGTCTGTTTCTGGATATCAACGACCCGGCGTTTGCCGAGATCGTCGTACTGGCCACAAAACTGCTGGCCATTGCCGCGCTGTTCGAGTTTTTCGACGGCACCCAGACCATTGCCATGGGCGCCATTCGTGGGCTCAAGGATGCACGCACCACTTTCCTGATCGGCCTGGGCTGTTACTGGCTGATCGCTGCGCCTGCCGCGTGGTTGCTCGGCTTCTCTACCGATGCCGGCGCTTCAGGCGTGTGGTGGGGGCTGGCACTGGGCCTGTTCTGCTCGGCAGTGGCGCTGACCTACGCGTTTGAATGGAAGACAGCTCGTCTGTTGCGCCAGGACGCAGCCGGGGTGGCGGTGCCGGGCTGATCCGGCGCACCGTCACCCGGATCTGGATGTATCTGCGTGCGCGGCTTGCGAACGCAGATAGGTCACCAGTTCTTCCACCGGCAGCGGCCTGCTGATCAGATAGCCCTGCACCTGATTGCAGCCGAAACTGCGCAGCAACTCCAGTTGCCCGGCGGTTTCCACGCCCTCGGCGACCACTTCCAGGTTCAGGTTGTGCGCCAGAGTGATCATGGCGTTGACCAGCTTGCGGTTCTCTTCGCGTAGCTCCATCTGCGCGACAAAGCCCATGTCGATCTTGAGCAGCGCGATGGGCAGGCTGTTGAGGTGCATGAACGACGAATAGCCGGTGCCGAAGTCATCCAGCGAAAAGCGCACGCCCAGTTGCCGCAATGCATCCATGGTCTGCCTGACCTGATCGCTGCGTCGCATGACCGCGGTTTCGGTCAGTTCGAACTCCAGCCAGCGCGCGTCGACATCGTGTTCCGCGATCAGGCGATTCAAGGTTGGCAGCAGCTGGCTGTCCTGAAACTGCCGGAACGACAGGTTGATCGCCATGTGCAGCGGGGCAAAGCCTTGTTCGCGCAGGGCCTGCATGTCACGCAGAGCGCGGAAGATGACCCAGTAGCCGAGCGGCACGATCAGGCCGCTTTGCTCGGCCAGTGGCACGAATTCGCTGGGCGGCAGCAGCCCACGTTCCTGATGGCGCCAGCGCACCAGCGCTTCCAGGCCGACGATACGCCCGCTGTCCAGGCACAGGCGTGGCTGGTAATGCAGTTCCAGCTCATCGCGGCGCAAGGCGCGTCGCAGTTCACCTTCCAGATCGGCGAGGCTGCGGGCGTTGCGGTTGATGCGCTCGTCGAACAGGTGATAAGTACAGCCCTGCATGCTCTTGGCCTGACGCATGGCGATATGTGCATGCCACATCAGCGGGTCGGCTTCGGGCTGGGCTTGTGAATGCGCAATGCCCAGGCTGCAACCCAGCAGCAGGCTTTCGCCATCGACCCAATAGGGTTCGGACAGCACGTCGGTGATACGTTCGGCCATTTGCAGGGCGCGTTCGGGGGCTGTTCGGGTGTCGATCAGCAGGGCGAATTCGTCGCCCCCCAGGCGGGCGATCTGATCACCGGCATCAAGCTGGTTTTTCAAGCGCGCCACGACTTGCAGGATCAGTCGGTCACCGGCCTGATGACCCAGTGAATCGTTGGCGCGGCGAAAGTTGTCGAGGTCCAGATGCCCCAGCGCCAGGCTGCCGCCTTCGCTCAGGCGAGCCGACAGCAGCGCCTGAAACCCCTGGCGGTTGGCGATGCCGGTCAACGGGTCCTGGCCGACCAGGCGTCGCAGGCTGTCTTCCAGGCGACTGCGCTCGTGGACATAGCGCAGGCAGCGTCGAAGCGTGTCACCGGTCAAGGCATCGCGCACCAGCCAGTCACTGACACCGGTCGGTCCGACCAGTGGTTCGGTCTCGAGCAGCACTACCGTTGGCAACAGGCAGGCCCCGGTCCTGGGCTGCAGATCAGGCGTGGTCAGCAGCACGGTATTGCGCTCGTTAGCGTAGCGGGCACTGAAAACGTCCCAGTTCGCGCCATGCAGAAGTATCACGTTGCCTCCCGGCGCAGTTAGGCAGCCGCTAAGCAGCGCCTGCCAGAAAGGCTCGTGCGCCAATAACAGCAATCGCAAGGGTTCGACAGGTGTAGGCAATCTAACTTCCTAAGTGCAAAGGAAAAACCGGTGGCCGCTCTCTCGCAGGAGCGCGACAAATACACGTATCGCGCGTCGCGGCGCAAATGTAACAAAAACAGAAGAATTAGATAGCAGTCACTGTCTGACGACGATGAGCACTGCACAAAACCGTGGGCCTGTTAAAATGCCCGACCTTTTTTGCAGACGACTCTTCATACCGCCATGTCCCGACTCAATCCCCGGCAGCAGGAAGCCGTGAACTACGTCGGCGGCCCTCTTTTGGTGCTCGCCGGTGCCGGTTCCGGCAAGACCAGCGTGATCACCCGCAAAATCGCGCATCTGATCCAGAACTGCGGTATTCGTGCCCAGTACATCGTCGCCATGACCTTTACCAACAAGGCCGCGCGCGAGATGAAAGAGCGGGTCGGCACGCTGCTCAAAGGCGGCGAAGGACGCGGCCTGACGGTTTCGACCTTCCACAACCTGGGTCTGAACATCATCCGCAAGGAGCACACGCGGCTGGGCTACAAGCCGGGCTTCTCGATCTTTGACGAGACCGACGTCAAGGCGCTGATGACCGACATCATGCAGAAAGAGTATTCCGGCGACGACGGTGTCGACGAAATCAAGAACATGATCGGCTCGTGGAAAAACGACCTGATCCTGCCCGCCGAGGCGCTGGAAAACGCCCGCAACCCCAAGGAACAGACCGCCGCCATCGTCTACACCCACTATCAGCGCACGCTCAAGGCGTACAACGCGGTGGACTTCGACGATCTGATTCTGTTGCCAGTCAAGCTGTTCCAGGAACACGCCGACATCCTGGAAAAGTGGCAGAACAAGGTGCGTTACCTGCTGGTGGACGAATATCAGGACACCAACGCCAGCCAGTACCTGCTGGTGAAGCTGCTGATCGGTACGCGCCATCAGTTCACTGTGGTGGGCGATGACGACCAGTCGATCTACGCCTGGCGTGGTGCGCGGCCGGAAAACCTGATGCTGCTCAAGGACGACTACCCGTCGTTGAAAGTGGTCATGCTGGAGCAGAACTACCGCTCGACCAGCCGCATTCTGCGCTGCGCCAACGTGCTGATCTCCAACAACCCGCACGCCTTCGAAAAACAACTGTGGTCCGAGATGGGCCACGGCGACGAGATCCGCGTGATCCGCTGCCGTAACGAAGACGCCGAGGCCGAGCGGGTGGCCATGGAAATCCTCACCCTGCACCTGCGCACCGACCGTCCGTACAGCGATTTCGCCATCCTCTATCGCGGCAACTACCAGGCCAAGCTGATCGAGCTGAAATTGCAGCACCATCAGGTACCGTATCGACTGTCGGGCGGCAACAGCTTCTTCGGCCGCCAGGAAGTGAAGGACCTGATGGCGTATTTCCGCCTGCTGGTGAACCCGGATGACGACAATGCCTTCCTGCGGGTGATCAACGTTCCGCGTCGCGAGATCGGCTCGACCACGCTGGAAAAGCTCGGCAACTACGCCACCGAGCGCAAGGTGTCGATGTACGCCGCCACCGACGAGATCGGTCTGGGCGAGCATCTGGACAGCCGATTCACCGACCGCTTGCAGCGCTTCAAGCGCTGGATGGACGGGGTGCGTCAGCAGTGCGCGCAGAACGATCCCATCGCCGCGCTGCGCAGCATGGTCATGGACATCGATTACGAGAACTGGCTGCGGCAGAACAGCTCCAGCGAAAAGGCTGCCGATTACCGGATGAGCAACGTCTGGTTCCTGATCGAGGCGTTGAAAAACACGCTGGAGAAGGACGAAGAAGGTGGCATGACCATCGAGGAAGCCATCGGCAAGCTGGTCCTGCGCGACATGCTCGAACGTCAGCAGGAAGAGGAAGACGGTGCCGAAGGCGTGCAGATGATGACCTTGCACGCTTCCAAGGGCCTCGAATTCCCGTATGTGTTCATCATGGGCATGGAAGAGGAAATCCTGCCGCACCGCTCCAGCATCGAAGCCGACACCATTGAGGAAGAGCGCCGCCTGGCCTACGTGGGCATCACCCGCGCACGGCAGACCCTGGCTTTCACCTTTGCCGCCAAGCGCAAGCAGTACGGTGAAATCATCGACTGCGCGCCAAGCCGCTTTCTGGATGAACTGCCCCCGGACGACCTGGCCTGGGAAGGCAATGACGACACCCCGACGGAAGTCAAAGCGGTGCGCGGCAACACCGCGCTTGCCGACATTCGCGCCATGCTGAAACGCTAGCCGACACCCTATTGATCATTTATTGCGCAATGGCGCAGCCAAGGAATTGAAGTGGAAGCACTGCACAAGAAAATTCGCGAAGAAGGCATCGTATTGTCCGATCAGGTGCTGAAGGTCGATGCGTTTCTCAACCATCAGATCGATCCGGCGCTGATGAAAGCAATCGGCGACGAATTCGCCCGACTGTTCGCCGACGCTGGCGTGACCAAGATCGTGACCATCGAAGCTTCCGGCATCGCGCCGGCAGTCATGGCGGGTTTGAACATGGGCGTGCCGGTGATCTTCGCCCGCAAGCACCAGTCCCTGACTCTGACCGAAAACCTGCTGTCGGCGACCGTGTACTCGTTCACCAAGCAGGTGGAAAGCACCGTAGCGATCTCGCCGCGCCATCTGAGCAGCGACGACAAGGTGCTGATCATCGATGACTTCCTGGCCAACGGCAAAGCCTCGCAGGCGCTGATCTCGATCATCAAACAGGCTGGCGCCACAGTGGCCGGGCTGGGCATCGTGATCGAGAAATCTTTCCAGGGCGGCCGCGCCGAGCTGGACGCCCAAGGCTATCGCGTCGAATCCCTGGCGCGGGTCGAATCACTGGCCGGTGGGGTCGTGACGTTCAAGTAAGGCTCCCGAGGGTGGACGCGGAGCGTCCGGAAAGGCATGC
>NZ_FNJH01000005.1:0-65280 GCF_900103225.1 Pseudomonas congelans
GAGCATCGGCACGATAGTCAGTTGGATTCAATCTCGTTCCCACGCTCCAGCGTGGGAATGCATTTCGTGACGCTCCGCGTCATAAAGAGGACGCAGAGCGTCCAGAACTGCATGCCGACGCAGAGCATCGGCACGATAGGTAATCCAGGAACGATCAGCCACATAACCATTTAAAACTATTACCCTTTCTCTGCTGTCTCTGACTTAACGCCACTCAGAGCACACTCAAACGGATGAGCAGACCCACCGATTTCGCTCGACGATGGTTTCTCGCCCGGGGCTGGAAGCCCTTTGCGTTTCAGAAGGAGGTCTGGGCAGCGGTAAAAAACGGCGAGTCCGGTTTGCTGCATGCCAGCACCGGCTCGGGCAAGACCTACGCCGTGTGGTTCGCCGCGCTCAACCGCTTCGCCAAAGCCAATACGCTCACCGCTGATAACAAACCACGCAAACGCAAACCGCCTGCTGAACCACTGAGTGTCCTGTGGATCACGCCCATGCGCGCCCTGGCCGCGGATACCGCCAGAGCCCTTGAGGCACCGCTGACAGAACTGGATATCCCGTGGTCGGTGGGCCTGCGCACCGGCGATACCAGCGGCAGCGAACGCGCCCGGCAGAGTCGGCGGCTGCCCTCGGCCTTGATCACCACCCCTGAAAGCCTGACGCTGCTGCTGACCCGTGCCGACGCGCAGGTCGCCTTGTCGACGCTGAAGATGGTGGTAGTGGACGAATGGCACGAACTGATCGGCAACAAGCGCGGCGTGCAGTTGCAACTGGCCCTGGCGCGCCTGAGGCGCTGGAATCCGCAACTGATCGTGTGGGGCATTTCCGCGACGCTGGGTAATCAGCAGCACGCGCAGCAGGTACTGATCGGCGACGGCGGCGTGACCGTGCAAGGCAAGATCGTCAAGGACTTGCAGGTCGATACGCTGTTGCCGCCTTCCATCGAACGCTTCCCGTGGGCCGGGCACATGGGCTTGCGCATGTTGCCGCAGGTCGTTGCCGAGGTGGACAGCAGCGCAAGCTGTCTGGTGTTCACCAACACCCGCGCGCAATCGGAAATCTGGTATCAGGCGCTACTGGAAGCCCGCCCCGACTGGGCCGGGCTGATTGCCCTGCACCACGGTTCGTTGGCCCGAGAGGTCCGGGACTGGGTCGAGCGCGCGCTGAAAGAAGGCGCACTCAAGGCCGTGGTGTGTACCTCGAGCCTGGACCTGGGCGTGGACTTTCTGCCGGTCGAGCGCGTGTTGCAGATCGGCTCGCCCAAAGGTGTCGCACGCCTGATGCAGCGCGCCGGGCGATCGGGGCACGCGCCGGGTCGCCCTTCGCGCGTGACGCTGGTGCCGACCCACAGCCTGGAACTGGTCGAAGCCGCTGCCGCCCAAGACGCCGTCGAAGCGCGGATGATCGAGCCCCGCGAATCACCACACCAGCCACTGGACGTGCTGGTCCAGCACCTGGTCAGCATCGCCCTGGGCGGTGGTTTCCTTCCCGACGAGCTGCTGGCCGAGGTACGCAGCGCCTGGGCTTACCGCGACCTCAGCGACGAGCAATGGCAATGGGCGCTGGCGTTTGTCCGCAACGGCGGCCATTCACTGACCGCCTACCCTGATTACCGCCGTGCTGAACCCGACGAGGAAGGGATCTGGCGCGTCCCCGATGCGCGCCTGGCCAGACGTCACCGCATGAGCGTGGGGACCATCGTCAGTGAGGCCACCGTCAACCTGAAATACTGGAAAAAAGGCGGCGGCGGTGGCTCGCTGGGCAGCGTCGAAGAAGGCTTCATTGCCAGACTCAAACCCGGTGACGGCTTTCTGTTTGGCGGGCGTTTGCTGGAGTTGGTTCGAGTGGAAAACATGACGGCCTACGTCAAACGCGCGACCGGCAAGAAAGCCGCCGTGCCACGCTGGAATGGCGGTCGCATGCCGCTGTCCAGCGAACTGGCGGATGCCGTGGTAGAGAAATTCGATGCTGCTGCGCGGGGCGAATTCGACAGCCCGGAAATGCGCGCCATCAAACCCTTGCTGGAAGTGCAGCGACAGTGGTCAGGGCTGCCGCGACGCGACACGTTGCTGGCTGAAACACTCAAATCCCGCGAAGGCTGGCATCTGTTTCTCTACCCGTTCGCCGGTCGTCATGTGCATCTGGGGTTAGGCAGCCTGCTGGCCTGGCGCTTGAGCCGGCACCGACCGCTGACCTTTTCCATTGCCGTCAACGACTATGGGCTGGAGCTGCTCAGCGCCAGCGAAATCGACTGGGCGCAGACGTTGCAGGCTGACCTGTTCAGCGAAACGGATCTGTTAGACGACATTATCGCCAGCCTCAACGCTGGCGAACTGGCTCTGCGACGCTTTCGGGAAATCGCGCGCATCTCCGGACTGGTGTTTTCCGGCTACCCTGGCGCGGCCAAGAGCAATCGTCAGCTTCAGGCATCCAGCGGGCTGTTTTTCGAGGTGTTCAAGCAATACGACGCTGACAACATGCTGCTGACTCAAGCCGAACAGGAAGTACTGCGTCAGGAACTGGACCTGCAGCGCCTGGAACTGACGTTGCGCCAGATCAACAGCCGCACGCTTGACCTGCACGCGATAAAGCGCGCGACCCCGCTGGCCTTTCCATTACTGGTCGAACGCTTTCGCGAAAGCCTCAGTTCGGAGAAACTTGCCGACCGCATCGCACGCATGGTCCGCGACCTGGAGAAAGCCGCTGGCCCGGAGCCTGAACAATGAACCCGCATATGGCTGTCACGCTGGCAGGAGAAGAGCTGTGGTTGCTGGCCGACAAGGCCATCTACTACCCCGCCGAACGATCCTTGCTAATTGCCGATGCGCACTTTGGCAAGGCAGCCGCCTATCGCAAGCTCGGTCAGCCGGTGCCGCATGGCACTACACAGGCCAACCTGCGCCGCCTGGACAGCCTTTTGAATGCCTATCCCTGCGATCATCTGATCTTCCTCGGTGATTTCCTGCACGCACCAGAATCTCATGCCGTCGGCACGCTGGCGGCGCTGGAGCAGTGGCGAGCAGAGCGCTCGACGCTGCGCATCACATTGATCCGCGGCAACCATGACAAACGGGCTGGCGATCCGCCCGCCTATCTGGGTATCGATGTGGTTCCCGAGCCGCTGGCGCTCGGACCCTTTGCCCTGCAGCACGAACCCGATCCGCACCCTGACCTGCATGTACTGGCCGGGCACGTTCACCCGGTGTACCGGCTGCATGGGCGCGGTCGGCAAAGTTTGCGGCTGGCGTGCTTTTACCTGGGCCGGAAGGTCAGTCTGCTGCCAGCGTTCGGCGAATTCACGGGCGGTTTTCAGATTCGTCCCGCGCAGGACAGCACGGTCTATGTCACCGGCGGCGATGCGGTATGGCGAGTGGCATAGCGTCGTGGGTCGCCACATACAAGACTGCCTGCTGCTCGCGAGAACAGCAGGCAGCTTTGTGATAATCAGGCCACAGGTGCAGGTGGCGGCTCGTCAGGAACAGTAGGCCCGCCTGGCTCGGTAGGCTGAAACGGAGTATCGGGATCTGGATTACCCGGGATCCCGCCACCGACCATGTTCAGCTCCGGGCTGAGATCGGAATGAGCCATCAATGACCAGGCGAGCAGCCCGATCTCGTTAAGCGGAGATTGAACCTGTTCAGAGATTTTGAAAGTAGTCTTCATAGGGCACTCCAGATCAAAGGCCGTCGCACGTAATGAATTATGCGAAAGCATGTGAGCAGATAGAGTGCGAAATAGAGTATTAATTCAATTCCACTAGTCACCTGAAGCTCAAATCAGGTACGCGGCAGGGTAACGCCACGCTGGCCCTGGTACTTGCCACCCCGATCCTTGTAGGACACTTCACACTCCTCGTCGGACTCCAGGAACAGCATCTGCGCCACACCCTCGTTGGCGTAGATCTTGGCCGGCAGTGTCGTGGTGTTGGAAAACTCCAGCGTTACATGGCCTTCCCACTCAGGTTCGAGCGGCGTGACATTGACGATGATGCCGCAGCGCGCGTAGGTGCTCTTGCCCAGACAGATGGTCAGAACGTTACGCGGAATGCGGAAATATTCGACGGTGCGCGCCAGGGCGAACGAGTTGGGAGGGATGATGCACACGTCGCTCTTGATATCGACGAAGCTTTTTTCATCGAAGTTTTTCGGATCGACCGTGGCCGAATTGATGTTGGTGAACACCTTGAATTCGTCGGCACAACGCACGTCGTAGCCATAACTGGACACGCCGAAGGAGATCACTCGATCAGCGCCTTCGCCACGCACCTGGCGCTCGACGAAGGGCTCGATCATCCCGTGTTCCTGCGCCATGCGGCGAATCCACTTGTCCGATTTGATGCTCATGGCGGTGTCCTGAATAGCGAGGTGAAAAAGATATCCGGCATCTTACCGGGCTGAGGCCGACGGTTCAAAGGCAACAGATAGCGAGTTTGCGTGACCGGCCGGGCTGTTTCGCTGCGAATGGAAATAATCATCAACAGACCATTGGCACGTTCGGAAAAAAGGGTTAAGGTGGCGTCACTGTGTTGCTTGTGTCACTGAGAATCTCTACACGATGTTGAATTTCGATCCAACCATCTCCATGAATTTTCCAGCTCTTTGCACTCAGTCTCGGCCAGGGCTCTTCCTACGCCGCAGTTAACTTTGTCCAAGGAGATATACTATGTCCAATCGCCAAACTGGTACCGTTAAGTGGTTCAACGATGAAAAAGGCTTCGGCTTCATCACTCCACAATCCGGTGACGACCTGTTCGTGCACTTCAAAGCTATCCAATCCGACGGCTTCAAAAGCCTGAAAGAAGGCCAACAGGTTTCTTTCATCGCTACCCGCGGTCAGAAAGGCATGCAAGCTGAAGAAGTTCAAGTTATCTAACTTGTACTGATTCGCTTAAAAACCCCGCCCTTAAAAGCGGGGTTTTTTATTGCCCGCCTTTTGACCTCTCACTGGCTGAACACCTGACCAGAACGAGAGAAGCAAAGCACCTCCCTCGCCCGATCATCACCATACAGTCAGTCGTCGCTTACCGAAATGGTCGGCATTGCTGGGCTTGCAGCTTCCTGCAGCACGATCCGTGCACCGACGTGACGTGCCAGTTCCTGATACACCATCGCAATCTGACTCTCCGGCTCGGCAATCGCCGTAGGCTTGCCGCCATCTGCCTGTTCGCGGATCAGCATCGACAGCGGCAATGACGCCAGCAGCTCGACGTCGTACTGTGTCGCCAGCTTCTCGCCGCCACCTTCACCGAACAGATGCTCGGCATGGCCGCAGTTGGAGCAGATGTGCACCGCCATGTTTTCAACGACACCCAATACCGGAATGTTGACCTTGCGGAACATCTCGACACCTTTTTTCGCATCCAGCAGCGCCAGGTCTTGCGGTGTGGTGACAATCACGGCACCCGCGACCGGGACTTTCTGCGCGAGCGTGAGCTGGATATCACCGGTGCCAGGCGGCATGTCGATGACCAGATAATCCAGATCATTCCAGGCAGTCTGCGTGACGAGTTGCAGCAACGCGCCTGAGACCATCGGTCCGCGCCAGACCATCGGCGTGTTGTCGTCGGTCAGAAAGGCCATCGACATCACCTCGATGCCATGCGCCTCGACCGGCACGAACCACTTCTGGTCCTTGATCTTCGGCCGCGTGCCTTCGGGAATACCGAACATCACCCCTTGGCTCGGGCCATAGATATCGGCATCGAGGATGCCGACGCGGGCGCCCTCGCGAGACAGCGCCAGGGCCAGGTTGGCGGCGGTAGTGGACTTGCCGACACCGCCCTTGCCGGACGCGACAGCAACAATGTTTTTCACATTGGCAAGCCCCGGAATCTGGCTCTGGGCCTTGTGCGCGCCGATCACACTGGTGATGGCGACCGTGGCGGAACTGACACCGTCCAGATTCTCGATGGCGCTTTTCAGCACTTGCGCCCAGCCGTTCCTGAACAGGTCGGCGGCATAGCCCAATTCGAGTTGCACGCTGACCTGCGCCCCTTGAATATCGATAGACCGGACGCAACCGGCAGTGACCGGATCCTGATTCAGATAGGGGTCGGTGTACTGGCGAAGAATCGTCTCCACCGCTGCGCGATTGACTGCGCTCATGGGCTTACTCCGTAAAAAGACTGACTGGAACAGCCGGCTATCGTACCTGTTCTGCCAGCCGCCCACATGATTTCACTGAACCGCGCCCAAGCCTTCAGGAGCATTCCCACAACCGCACGGGTGAAAAAAATCGTTCAGACCTTTATAGTGGCCGGTCTCCGTTTCACTTCAAGTAGCCGAGCCCCATGTCCGAGCCACGCAAGATTCTCGTTACCAGCGCCCTGCCCTATGCCAATGGTTCCATTCACCTTGGCCACATGCTCGAGTACATCCAGACCGACATGTGGGTGCGTTTTCAGAAGCACCGCGGCAATCAATGCATCTATGTCTGCGCGGACGACGCCCATGGCTCGGCAATCATGCTGCGCGCCGAAAAGGAAGGCATCACGCCAGAGCAACTGATCGCCAACGTCAAGGCCGAGCACAGCGCCGACTTTGCCGACTTCCTGGTGGACTTCGATAATTTCCACTCGACGCACTCGGACGAGAACCGCGAGCTGTCGAGCATGATCTACAAGCGTCTGCGCGATGCGGGTCATATCGCGACGCGCTCGGTTACCCAGTACTTCGACCCGGAAAAGAAAATGTTCCTGGCCGACCGTTTCATCAAGGGCACCTGCCCGAAATGCGCGGCCGAGGACCAGTACGGCGACAACTGTGAAAAGTGCGGCGCTACCTATGCTCCTACGGATCTGAAAGACCCCAAGTCGGCGATTTCCGGTGCCACGCCGGTGCTCAAGGACTCGAAGCACTTCTTCTTCGACCTTCCCGCATTCGACGCCATGCTCAAGAGCTGGACACGCAGCGGCACCCTGCAGGACGCCGTTGCCAACAAGATTGCCGAATGGCTGGACAGCGGCCTGCAGCAGTGGGACATCTCCCGCGATGCACCCTATTTCGGCTTTGAAATTCCCGAAGAGCCAGGCAAATACTTCTATGTGTGGCTCGACGCGCCGATCGGTTACATGGCCAGCTTCAAGAACCTGTGTGCGCGTCGTCCGGACCTGGACTTCGATGCGTACTGGGGAAAGGACGCGACCACCGAGCTCTATCACTTCATCGGCAAGGACATCGTCAACTTCCACGCCCTGTTCTGGCCTGCCATGCTGGAAGGCGCAGCATTGCGCACACCGACCGGCATCAACGTACACGGCTACCTGACCGTCAATGGCCAGAAGATGTCGAAATCGCGTGGCACCTTTATCAAGGCGCGCACCTACCTCGATCACCTGCCGCCCGAGTACCTGCGCTATTACTACGCGTCGAAACTGGGCCGTGGCGTCGACGACCTGGACCTGAACCTCGAAGACTTCGTGCAAAAGGTCAACTCCGACCTGATCGGCAAGGTGGTCAACATTGCCAGTCGCTGCGCCGGGTTCATTCACAAGGGCAACGCCGGTGTGATGGTCGAAACCAATGCCGCACCCGAACTGACCGACGCGTTTCTGGCGGCTGCCCCCAGCATTGCCGACGCCTACGAAGCCCGCGACTTCGCCCGTGCCATGCGCGAGACCATGGCGCTGGCGGACCGCGCCAATGCCTACATCGCGGAAAAAGCGCCATGGGCGTTGGCCAAACAGGAAGGCAAACAGGATGAAGTCCAGGCCGTATGCGCGCTGGGCATCAACCTGTTCCGCCAACTGGTCATTTTCCTCAAGCCGGTCCTGCCGAATCTGGCCGCCGATGCAGAAAAATTCCTCAATGTCGAACCGCTGACCTGGGAAGACCACAAGACCTTGCTGGCCAATCATCAGCTCAACCCGTTCTCGGCACTGATGACCCGTATCGACCCGGTCAAGGTCGAGGCCATGGCCACTGCCTCCAAGGAAGACCTGACCGCTACCGACTCGTCGGCGGACACCGCGCCTGCCGGTAATGGCGAACTCGCCAAAGACCCGCTGTCGGCGGAAATCGACTTTGATGCCTTTGCTGCCATCGACCTGCGCGTCGCACTGATCCTCAAAGCCGAACATGTTGAGGGTGCCGACAAGCTGCTGCGTCTGACCCTGGACATCGGCGACGAGCAGCGCAATGTCTTTTCCGGTATCAAGAGCGCCTACCCGAACCCGTCCGAACTCGAAGGTCGCCTGACCATGATGATCGCCAACCTCAAGCCGCGGAAAATGCGTTTCGGCATTTCGCAAGGCATGGTGATGGCGGCAGGCCCCGGTGGTGAAGAGATCTATCTGCTCAGCCCTGACAGCGGTGCCAAACCAGGCCAGCGCATCAAGTAAACGACGTGAGGCCCGGTATCCTGCCATCAGGCGGATACCGGGCCTCTGTGCATTCGCAAGCTCCCTGATCTGTCCGATAATGCTGCTCTCTCGATAGACAGAACACCTGTTGGTCACCTGGCAAGACCATGACTGAATTGATTCGCCTGCTTCCCGACGTGGACCTCATCCGCAGTATCGATGCCCTTCTACCGCAGACTCAGTGCGGCAAGTGCGGCCATCCTGGCTGCAAGCCCTACGCCGAGGGTATCGCTGGCGGTGAAGCCATCAACAAATGCCCACCGGGCGGCGACGAAACGATCGTCCAGCTGGCCGAACTGCTGTCGGTTCCGGTCCTGACACTGGATATGCAACGCGGCACTGCACCGGCGCAGGTTGCATTCATTCGCGAAGCAGAGTGCATCGGTTGTACAAAATGCATTCAGGCCTGCCCCGTGGATGCCATTCTCGGCGCAGCCAAGCTGATGCACACCGTGATTATCGATGAATGCACAGGCTGTGATCTGTGCATTGCGCCGTGCCCGGTGGATTGCATTGAAATGCATCCGCTGCCGCTGGCAACGGTCACTCCCATCGTGGGTGGTCTGGCCCCTACCCCCGAGCTGCAGGAGGCGCGGCAGCGCAAGCGTACCCATGCCCGACTGCGTTTCGAAGCACGCAATGCACGCCTGCACCGCGAACAGCAAACGCGGCTGGCAGAGCGCCTTGCGCGGTCGCAGCGCGTTGAATCAGCTCGTGACAATCTGCCCCGATCCGCCGTCGCACTCGCCCGGAACGACAAACCTGCCGGGCCGGATGAAGCCTTGAAAAAAGCCCGAATTGCCCTGGCCATGAGCCGCGCGCAGCTCAACAAGTCACTCAAGGCATTTGGTCACCCTCCGATTGCGGAACAGGCCGCCAGGCTTGTGGAATTGCAGCGCGAATACGAAGCTGCCGAGCAGACACTTGCAGCACTTCTGCCACCCCCCGCACAGGCCAATTCCGAGGAAAAGCTCCGCCCATGAATGCCGCAAAACGCCAGGAAATCTTTCGCAGGCTGCACGAGGACAATCCGGACCCAAAAACCGAATTGGCC
The DNA here is from genome assembly GCF_900103225.1 of Pseudomonas congelans. Classification (GTDB taxonomy): domain Bacteria; phylum Pseudomonadota; class Gammaproteobacteria; order Pseudomonadales; family Pseudomonadaceae; genus Aquipseudomonas; species Aquipseudomonas congelans. The sequence continues at coordinate 9,414 of NZ_FNJH01000005.1, forward strand.
TACACCACGCCTTTTGAACTGTTGATAGCCGTCATCCTTTCCGCCCAGGCCACCGACGTCAGCGTCAACAAGGCGACTGCCAGGCTCTACCCGGTAGCCAATACGCCACAGGCCATCTACGAGCTGGGTGTAGAAGGGCTTTCCGAGTACATCAAGACAATCGGCCTGTATAACAGCAAAGCCAAAAACGTGATTGAAACCTGCCGCATGCTGGTGGAACTGCACAACGGCGAAGTACCGCAAACCCGGGAAGCACTCGAGGCGCTGCCGGGCGTCGGGCGCAAAACGGCTAACGTTGTGCTCAATACCGCTTTCCGTCAGATCGCGATGGCCGTGGATACGCATATCTTTCGCGTCAGCAATCGCACGGGCATCGCGCCCGGCAAAAATGTGGTGGAGGTAGAAAGACAACTGATGAAATTTGTGCCGAAAAACTACCTGCTCGATGCCCATCACTGGCTGATTCTGCACGGACGCTACGTTTGCCAGGCACGTAAACCGCGGTGCGGCAGCTGCCGCATAGAGGACCTGTGCGATTACAAGGCAAAAACGTCCGACGATTGAGCCCGACAGTTCATTGATGTCTGGTCGATTGAAAAAATCTTTTTTACCCGTCTGTGGATTGTCGCTATAAGAAGCGCCAGAGAGCCCAAGCCCTGGAGTCGACTTCATGAGCACTGACAACGAACAACTGGACGTAGATGACGACCTTGTCGCCGTTGATGCGGACGACACAGAACCCGCAACTGTCGAGCCGGCGAAGACCAACCTGAGCAAACGACGCACCATCGACAACCTTCTTGAAGAAAGACGTTTGCAGAAACAATTGGCTGATTACGACTTCGATTTCTAGATTGATCCGAAACCTCGCCACCGACTTCCTTTCATGTGTTGCCTGAAGCCTCTCGCAGAAGAGGCTTCACTATGTGATCACGACGTGAAATGACTACTCGATAGCTGAACTGCACCAGTGGGCATCAGGCACGACGACTCTAGGGAGCCCCTTACTCAGACAAGCCCGTTACGTTGGGCGAGCTCGATCAGATCGACCAGTGAGTGCGCGTTGAGCTTGAGCAACAAACGCGTTTTATAAGTACTGACGGTCTTGTTGCTCAAAAACATGCCGTCGGCAATTTCCTTGTTGGTCTTGCCTCTGGCCAACTGCTGCAAAACCATCATCTCCCTGCCGGAAAGCCGGTCGACCATGTCCGACTCACTTGCGTTGCCCATACTGGAGCGAACAGTGTGCAACGCCTGGTTGGGGAAGTAGCTGTACCCTGACAATACCGCCTTGATGGCACTGAGCAGTTCGGTCAGATCCTGTTGCTTGCAGACATAACCGGCTGCCCCGGCCTGCATGCAGCGCATGGAAAAGTGACCCGGTGCCTGGGAGGTGAGGATCAAAACCTTGAATGGCAACGTCATGGCTGACAGACGGGCAATCACCTCCAGCCCGTCGAGCTTGGGGATACCGATATCGAGAATGACGATATCCGGAAGGTGTTCACGCGCCAGTTGCAGAGCATCCACACCGTTGTCAGTCTCCGCAATGACCTCATAGCCATGACGCTCCATCAGCATGCGCACAGCAAGGCGAATGACGGGATGATCATCCACGATCAGCACTTTATTCATGGGCAGTCCATTTTTCGCTATTCGAATTTTCAGAGCCAGCACAATAACTTAGTCGTTTACTGCTTTGCATGGCGCTCACCCTTGTGGACCGACAGCCAAAGACCATTCCTACAATTACAGCAGAAACTTCCTACAATACTTGGCAGAACCGTACATTTTTTATTAATTTTCACAGAGCCTTCCTTTTCGGAACCTGGTGAATTTTTTCTGATAGCTACGGCACAAGCATCGCAGCATCAGTAGATAAATGCGCGCACCAGACGCTTGCCGAACTTTCAAGTTCGAAATGCCCCTGCTGCACCTGTCAAAGTATCACCAGCGTATTCCTGCATCGGCGTCACGACACGAGACCAATACATGGCTTATCGCCAGCAAATTAAAACCAATACCTTTAGTCGAGTCATTTGAAACAGGTCATGCCCTTCGCGCCCCGCAAAAACAAGGCCCCCATCACAGCGCACTGTTATCGGCATGCAGCATGGAAAACGAAACGTGCACATGGCGCCCCCCTGGCAGGGCGACTGAAAAGCCCCCGCATGCGGACGCCCGGTCCTGCACACACGCTTGAAGAGCAAGGAATACATTCACATGCTACATACGTAAACAAGGTTTAAAAATTACACACCATTTACAGAATTTCGTACAAATATTTATTTAAGGAGAAGCCTTACAAAACATCAAGAAAAGTCCTACATCTGAACTCACGACATCAACATGCCATGCTTCCATGAACCGATCACTGCCATGTTTTCACCCAGCATCCCTTCACCTCTTACCACCGCAAAATCTTACACACACCATAGCATAACCCTACATCATTCAAGAGCATGAGCAGCTCCTTCGACAAGTAGCAAATACCATTTTTTATTTCAAAGCCAGCCGCGCTCTTTCGAACAGGAAACGGACTACACAATTAACAGACGCACCATTACAACTCGTAAGACCTTATAAAAACCGTCCAATCAAATCTTGTAACTCACCATTTTTCCCTTGCAAATTTTATTACCAGTCGTTACTTTTTTAACAGCAACTTCATTACTTGCTGTTCTTGAACACGCGAAGCCCTGTGGCATCCTGTCGCTACGCACGGTACTTATGTACTTCATCCGCGGCGCATTGACACAGGCTTTGTGTATCGCGTGGCCGGATGAATACAGGCAAAGGGTTATATCGCCGATTCAGCACCACTGTCTTCTGGACACTCTCGGGGCGCCTGGCAACTCTTTTGAATGGGCCCTGTATAACCATGTTCAAAAAGGGATTTACCATGAACACTAAATACACCCGTACGCGGCCATCCCCCCACACCGCGTCTGACCTGATGACCGCAGTGGAAGCGTTTGTTGCCAAAGGCGGTGTTATTGCAGTCATCCCCGAAGGAGAGACTGCAGCATTATCGAGTACAACGCCTGCTGAGGAACATACACCTGAACTCGCTGGAAAAGTTCAGCAACTGAAGTATCTGGCCGCCAAGGGGGCGGGCTTTACCGCATTGCAGTACTCATTACGCATGAATAAAAGGGCTATTCGTCGGCTGGCGACAGAAAACGGCGTGGCCATTAAACTCAGCCACCCCTCGCTGCCCTCTGGCAGGCAGGCAGCTCATGACCTTACGGATATCGACGACGTCGTTGCAGGCCACGCCATGCACTACTCGGCACTGGGCTACACCGCGTCCGAGATCGCCGGGATACTCGACCTGAGTCTCCGTCAGATACTCAACATTGGCAAGGCCTACCGGCTTGAGTTCGGGCAACAACGGGAGCGCGACAGGCACTGAATAATCACGCCAGGAACAGACACGGTGTGCGATAGATGTCAGATAGCCGATGGAAAGCGCTGTCATGCCCTGCGTTGAACATCTACAGGTGCTGTAGGAAAACACTAAAACAAGTAGGCGCTTTTCGACGCCAACGGTAAGAAGTTCTTCGACGACTGCATACACACGACCACAGAATCATGCTGGGCAATGACTGCGCATTGAAATTCCATGTAAAAACAGTGACAGGCTTCTTTGCACACTGCCACCTAACACAGAGGAGCGCCTTCTCACTCATGAGCCAACATGATTTTACTGATTCACTGTTTTTTACATGACACCTCGAAGGAAGGACCATGTCGATATTAAAAGAATACCGCGCCATTGAAACGCAGTGAGCAAACAGCAGGCACTGCTTGAAACACTCAAGTGCAATAAGCAATTTGTCCACACACTCGAATTCGAGAAACAGCTGAAGGCGTTAATGAAGCGTCACGGCGTGAGGCAGGAGGATATTCTGAACTATCTTAGCCCTGCGCCCGAGCATGCCGCAGTTGCTGTGCAAGAAAAAAGGCGCCTTACGGCAGCTCTGAAAAAAACCGCGTACAGCCGCTGACGCATGAAGGGCCGTCAGCATCTGAAGTGCAGCCCTGAGGGGCTGCACTTATCAAACGTGCGGCATCAGAACAGCTTGCGACCCTTGTTGGCTGCAATCCGCATGCGCAATGCGTTGAGCTTGATGAAGCCCGCTGCATCGGCCTGATCGTAGGCACCTGCGTCATCTTCGAACGTGGCAATGTTGGCGTCGAACAGCGAATCATCCGACTTGCGACCGGTAACGATCACATTGCCCTTGTACAACTTCAGACGCACAACGCCGTTCACGTGAGCCTGGGATGCGTCGATCATCTGCTGCAGCATCAGACGCTCAGGGCTCCACCAGTAACCTGTGTAGATCAGGCTGGCGTATTTGGCCATGAGTTCGTCCTTGAGGTGGGCGACTTCGCGGTCCAGGGTGATCGATTCGATGGCGCGGTGAGCGCGCAGCATGATGGTGCCACCAGGGGTCTCGTAGCAGCCACGGGACTTCATGCCCACATAACGGTTTTCAACGATATCCAGACGGCCGATACCGTTTTCGCCACCGATGCGGTTCAGGGTCGCCAGCACAGTGGCCGGAGTCATTTCGACGCCGTCCAGAGCAACGATGTCGCCATTGCGATAGGTCAGCTCAAGATAGGTCGCAACGTTTGGCGCGTCCTCAGGGGACTTGGTCCAGCGCCACATGTCTTCTTCGTGCTCGGTCCAGGTGTCTTCCAGCACGCCGCCCTCATAAGAGATGTGCAGCAGGTTGGCATCCATGGAGTACGGGGATTTCTTCTTGCCGTGACGCTCGATCGGAATGTTGTGCTTCTCGGCGTAGTCCATCAGTTTTTCACGCGACAGCAGATCCCATTCACGCCACGGAGCGATGACCTTCACGCCTGGCTTGAGCGCGTAGGCACCCAGCTCGAAACGTACCTGGTCGTTACCCTTGCCGGTTGCGCCGTGGGAAATGGCGTCAGCGCCGGTTTCGTTGGCGATCTCGATCAGACGCTTAGCGATCAAAGGACGGGCGATGGAGGTACCCAGCAGGTACTCGCCTTCATAGACGGTGTTGGCACGGAACATCGGGAAGACGAAATCGCGCACGAATTCTTCGCGCAGGTCATCGATGTAGATTTCTTTCACGCCCATGGCCTGAGCCTTGGCGCGTGCCGGCTCTACTTCTTCACCCTGACCCAGGTCAGCGGTAAAGGTCACCACTTCGCAGTTGTACGTATCTTGCAGCCACTTGAGGATTACCGAAGTATCCAGGCCACCGGAATACGCGAGAACTACCTTGTTTACGTCCGCCATGCCATCACTCCACCGGGTTGTACGGAAAACCGCTGATTCTACCGTTCAAACCAGCAAATTTACAGGGGCGCGACAGCTTGTGACGACAAGGCGACGTCTGACAGGGGCCTTTTACAGGCCTTAAGAGGTGTGTGCCGCGTTGGCAGATGCGACCGGTACCGGGCGCTCATCGGGTGCAACGCGTTCGAGGTGCACGTTCACCCGGCGGTTGCGCGCACGGTTGGCTTCATTGGTGTTGGGCGCCAGCGGATAGCGTTCGCCGTGAAAGCGCAGGGTGATTTGCTGCTCGGGTATGCCTTGAGCCTTGAAATAATCCATGACTGCCAACGCGCGACGGCGGGACAGGTCACGATTGGTCAGACGATTGCCGCTGTTATCCGAATGGCCGTCCAGTTCGATGCGGTTCACGGTCGGATCGGCCTTCAAATAGGCAACCATGTTGTCCAGACGCGCCTTGGCACGGGCGTCCAGCTCGATACCGCCGCCCGGGAAACCTACCTCGGCCTGTTTGATCTGATCGAAGTTCATCGGCAACAGTTTGGAAGTGCATGCCTGGTAGTCGTTGAATGCCTTGCTGAACTTGACCGGCAGCAGACGCACTTCCATCTGACCGCCGTCTCGGGTGTAGTGGCGAATGAGTGGACTGCGCCCGTCCATCAGGCCGCTGATCAGACGTCCGGCCTGGGCCTGAGAGGTATTGAAGGGAATATCGCCATTGTTGACGCGCACCGATCCCAGGTTGATATCGCCGCGTCCCGGCTGCCAGGGCGCCGCAGCCGCCAGCAACGTCGCAGAGCCGTTACCGAGCATGTTGTATGAAGCCTTGAGGCGAAACGTCGCCTGCTCGCCCGCGCGGCGCACGAACTCACCGGCACCGAAGTCGGTGATCGGTTGAGTCAGGCGGCACTCGAACTGATCGCCTTCGACCTTCCACTCAATGCTCTCCAGACGCGTCTGGAAACTGATAGCCATCGCCGGGAGGCTGGCAAACATGCTGAGCAGGGCTAAATATCGCTGGCGCACGGGAGGCTCCACTGGAAATGAACGCGAAACAGAAAATACCGACTGACAAGGGAGCTATCGGTAACTTCATGCAAAACTTGATAGCGGATGCCTGAGAGAGTCTTTTCCGGTAGCATTCCCAGCGAGTTTGACCCGCCTGGAATCCCCAATGTCTGACCGCCTGACCCTCCTGCGTCCCGACGACTGGCACATTCACCTCCGTGACGGAGCTGTCTTGCCTCATACCGTTGCTGACGTAGCGCGAACTTTTGGCCGCGCAATCATCATGCCCAACCTCGTGCCTCCGGTACGCAACGCGCAGCAAGCCGATGCCTATCGCCAGCGCATTCTGGCTGCACGCCCGGCCGGCAGCCGCTTCGAGCCGTTGATGGTGCTGTACCTCACTGACCAGACCACGCCCGAGGACATCCGCACCGCCAAGGCCAGTGGCTTCGTGTACGCGGCCAAGCTGTATCCGGCCGGCGCCACCACCAACTCCGATTCCGGTGTCACCAGCATCGACAAGATCTTCCCTGCCCTCGAAGCCATGGCCGAAGTCGGCATGCTGCTGCTGGTGCACGGGGAAGTGACGCGTGGCGAAATCGACGTGTTCGATCGCGAGAAAGTCTTCATCGACGAGCACCTGCGCCGTGTAGTCGAGCGCTTCCCGACCCTGAAAGTGGTGTTTGAACACATCACCACCGGTGAAGCGGTGCAGTTCGTCAATGAGGCTTCAGCCAATGTCGCGGCGACCATCACCGCGCATCACCTGCTGTACAACCGCAACCACATGCTGGTCGGCGGGATTCGTCCGCACTTCTATTGCCTGCCGATCCTCAAGCGCAATACGCATCAGACGGCCCTGCTCGACGCGGCCACCAGCGGCAGCGGCAAGTTCTTCCTGGGCACCGACTCGGCGCCACATGCTCAGCATGCCAAGGAAAACGCTTGCGGTTGCGCCGGGTGCTATACCGCCTACGCAGCCATCGAACTGTATGCAGAAGCTTTCGAGCAGCGTAACGCTCTGGACAAGCTGGAAGGCTTCGCCAGCCTTCACGGTCCGGCGTTCTACGGCTTGCCCGCCAATCAGGACACCATCACGCTGGTGCGTGACGAGTGGACCGCCCCTGCCAGCCTGCCGTTCGGCGAGTTGACCGTTATCCCGCTGCGCGCTGGTGAAACACTGCGCTGGCGTCTGGAGGAACACGCGTGAGTGAAGATCATTTTGACGACGAACACGAAGGCCACGGCGGTGGCGGCGGTTCCCGTCACCCGATGGCAGCGCGCTTTCGCGGCTACCTGCCAGTGGTCGTCGACGTAGAGACCGGCGGTTTCAATTCAGCCACCGACGCCTTGCTGGAAATCGCTGCGGTGACTATCGGCATGGATGAAAAAGGCTTCGTGTTCCCGGAACACACCTATTTCTTCCGCGTGGAACCGTTCGAGGGTGCCAACATCGAAGCGGCCGCGCTGGAGTTCACCGGCATCAAGCTCGATCACCCGCTGCGCATGGCAGTCAGCGAAGAAACCGCGATGAACGACATCTTCCGCGGCGTGCGCAAGGCCCTCAAAGCCAATGGCTGCAAGCGTGCGGTGCTGGTCGGCCACAACGCCAGCTTCGACCTCGGCTTCGTGAATGCCGCCGTTGCGCGGATGGACATGAAGCGCAACCCGTTTCACCCGTTCTCCAGCTTCGACACCGCCACCCTCGCCGGCCTGGCCTATGGTCAGACCGTGCTGGCAAAGGCCTGTCAGGCTGCCGGCATCGACTTTGACGGACGCGAGGCGCACTCGGCCCGTTACGACACCGAGAAGACGGCCGAGCTGTTTTGCGGCATCGTCAACCGCTGGAAAGAAATGGGCGGTTGGCAAGATTTCGACGACTGAGGTCGTGACGTCTGTGAATGGACCGGCCTTGTGCCGGTTTTTTCATGCCTGCAGCGGGACGACCCAGAGAGCACATCCATGATGCTTTTCTTGCGAAAGCAACCGCTCATCGCTCGACCTGAATACAACCCAAAACAGTTTTGACAAGCATTCTCATTAACATTAAGCTCCTCGGCACCAAGCAATAAACCAGCGACGGTCCATAGCTTATGTATGTTTGCCTCTGCCAAGGTGTCACCGACGGTCAAATCCGGGATGCAATTCTGGAAGGCTGCTGCAGTTATCGTGAAGTCCGTGAAACGCTGGGTGTTGCGACTAAATGCGGAAAATGCGCCTGCCTGGCAAAGGAAGTGGTGCGTGATACGCTGACCGAACTGCAAACAAGTCATGCATTGCTGGCCTATCCGGCAAAATTTTCAGCTGCCTGAATCCCCCTCTTTTAAAGAACCGGACACCCTGTCCGGTTTTTTTATGCCTGTAATTCAAGCGCTTAGCGTCAAGATGCGGAACTCAAACATTCTTATTCCTATTTAATTTCACTTATTATTCAACAACTTAGGTTTGACAGGCGTTTGAGTGCAGCTCACACTCGGCACTTATATACACAAGCCACCGGCAGGACCTCGAACATGAAAGGCGACATTACCGTCATCCAGCATCTCAACAAGATCCTCGGGAACGAGCTGGTCGCTATCAATCAGTATTTCCTGCATGCGCGCATGTACGAAGACTGGGGTCTGAAAAAGCTGGGTGGGCATGAGTACAAAGAGTCCATCCATGCGATGAAGTACGCTGACAAGCTGATCAAGCGCACGCTGTTTCTGGAAGGGCTGCCAAACCTGCAGGACCTGGGCAAGATCCTCATTGGTGAGCACACCAAGGAAATGCTGGAGTGCGACCTGAAGATCGAGCAAAAAGGTCTGGCCGATCTTAAAGCCGCGATCGCTCACTTCGAGACGGTCGGTGACTTCGGCAGCCGTGAGCTGCTGGAAGACATCCTTGAGCCCAAGGAAGAGCAAATCGACTGGTTGGAGACTCAGCTGGGTCTGATCGTCAAAGTCGGTATCGAGAACTACCTGCAGTCGCAGATGGGTGACTGATTTCCCCATCGCGCCGCAATGAAAAAGCCCGCCTCAATCGAGAGCGGGCTTTTTCTTGTGCGTAAAACCATGCTGGAGCGTAGGGAACGGTAATCGCGACTATCGTGCGACGCTCTGTGCAAGACTTTACTCGGCCTTGGCGGCGGATGCTTCCTTGACCAAGGTCTGCAACGAACCGTCAGCCATCATCTCGGTGATGATGTCGCTACCACCCACCAGCTCACCGGCAACCCACAGTTGCGGGAACGTCGGCCAGTTGGCGTACTTTGGCAGGTTGGCGCGGATTTCAGGGTTTTGCAGAATGTCGACGTAGGCAAACTTTTCGCCACACGCCATCAATGCCTGGGAAGCCTTGGCCGAAAAGCCGCATTGCGGGGCGTTCGGAGCGCCTTTCATGTAAAGCAGAATGGTGTTGTTGGCAATCTGCTCTTTGATCGTTTCGATGATATCCATGGAGCACCTCGGCTGAAATATCCGACTCAGTTGTCGGCACGGTGGCGCATTGTAACGAAATCCCGAGCATGACGCTCTGTCTTGAGCCTTAACACGCCACTACCCGCACCGGCACCCCGTTCAACGCCGCGTTGCCGGACAGTACGTCGAGTTGCCGTTCGTCGGTCAGGTCATTGGCGCTGACGCCGGGCAGGCTCTGGGCGATCGCCATTTTTACCCCTGCACGCGAATGGCCCCAACCGTGCGGCAGGCTGACCACACCGGGCATCATGTCCAGACTGCCCAGCACCTGAACCTCGATCATCCCGATCCGGGAGCTGACCCGAACCTGCTGGCCGTCGCTCAGACCACGGCACGCGAGATCGTCAGGATGCATCAGCAGTTGATGCCGGGGTTTGCCCTTCACCAGTCGATGGTAGTTGTGCATCCAGGAATTGTTACTGCGCACATGCCTGCGGCCAATCAGCAGCAACTCGCCTGCCTGTGGAGCAGGCTCGGCTGCAAAGCGCGCCAGGTCAGCCATGATCACCTCTGGCGCGGCCTGAATGCGGCCATTGGCGGTCTTCAGGCGCTCTGCCAGATTAGACTTCAAAGCGCCCAGATCAAGACCGTGCGGATGATTGTCCAGAGTTTCCAGTGACAGCTTATGGGGTGATGCATCGCCATAGAGACCTGCACGCAGCCCGCGATCAATCATCTGCGCAGGCGGCAACGTAGGTTTCAGCGCGCGCTCGGCCTTGGCAGCAAAGGAGCTGGCCAGCCCGACGAAGATCTCCCAGTCGTGCAGCGCACCTTCGGGCTTGTCGAAAATGGCCCGATTGAAGCGCGTGACGTTACGCACGGCCAGAGTGTTGAAGGTGGTGTCGTAGTGATCATTTTCCAGTGCCGAGGTGGACGGCAGGATCAAGTCGGCGTGGCGAGTGGTCTCGTTGATGTAAAGATCGATGCTGAGCATGAACTCGAGCCCTTCGAGCGCCCGCTCCAGCTGACGGCCGTTGGGCGTCGACAGCACCGGGTTGCCCGCAACGGTCACCAACGCGCGAACCTGCCCTTCCCCCTCCACGAGCATTTCCTCGGCCAGCGCCGAAACCGGCAACTCGCCGCCATACTCCGGCAGGCCTGACACCCTGCTTTGCCACAGATTGAAATGACCACCGGAGGTCGAGCTGACGAGGTCGACGGCGGGCTCTGTACACAGCGCGCCACCCACACGATCCAGGTTGCCAGTCACCAGATTGATCAGTTGTGCCAGCCAATGGCACAGCGTGCCGAAGGTCTGAGTCGACACGCCCATTCGCCCATAACACACCGCCTTGTCAGCGGCCGCGAAATCCCGTGCCAGTTGCCGGATCTGCTCGGCAGCGATACCGCAGCGCGGGCCCATGGCCTCTGCCGTGAAGCCGGCAATGGCGTGTCGAACCTGCTCCAGACCGTCGACAGGCAAGTGGCTCTCGCGGGTCAGCCCCTCCTCGAATAGTGTGTTGAGCAGCCCGAACAGCAATGCCGCGTCACCGCCCGGCCGTACAAACAGATGCTGGTCGGCGATGGCTGCCGTCTCACTGCGGCGCGGGTCGATGACCACCAGTTTGCCGCCGCGTTGCTGGATCGCTTTCAGACGCTTTTCGACATCCGGTACCGTCATGATGCTGCCGTTGGACGCCAACGGGTTGCCGCCGAGAATCAGCATGAAGTCGGTGTGATCGATATCCGGAATCGGCAACAGCATGCCGTGGCCATACATAAGGAAACTGGTGAGGTGATGCGGCAACTGATCGACCGACGTGGCCGAAAAGCGATTGCGGGTCTTGAGCAGGCCGAGAAAGTAATTGCTGTGGGTCATCAACCCATAGTTATGCACGCTGGGGTTGCCTTGATAAACCGCTACTGCATTCTGCCCATGGAGCTGCTGAATGGCGTAAAGCCGTTCAGCCACCAGATCGAACGCCTGCTGCCAGGCAATCGGCTGCCACTGATCACCAGTGCGTAGCATCGGCTGTCGCAGGCGATCAGGGTCGTTCTGGATGTCCTGCAGCGCTATGGCCTTGGGGCAGATATGACCGCGGCTGAACGTGTCCAGCGGGTCACCTTTGATCGAGGTGATACGCGGCGCAGAATCCGCCTCCACAACGGTCTCGATCACAAGACCACATATGGCCTCGCACAGATGGCAGGCTCGGTAGTGTTCAGTCCGGGTCATCGCAGCCTCAGATCCTGGCATGGCAATCCGATTGATTGCCGAACACTCACTATGGTGCTCTGCCATGCCCCGCGCCACTGACCTTCACCTCATGAATCGGGGTGCATCAGGCACGCGGATGAGTTGGCCGAATCAACCGCCGATAGGCGTAACGACCTTGCGCTGTTGCTGGATTTCAGCCACGGTTTCGACCTGTTCCTGCGCCACGTGGACGCCGGTCAGGTCGCCAATCAGGCGCCAGTGCTCGTCGAGGCCTGAGCTGATGGTGGCCATGCGATCAATCATGCGCCGCCCCGCCGTTCGCGTGACTTCGTCCTCGCTGCGCAGCAGCTCGAAAGACATCGAGGTCATCGAGGCTGTCAGATGGGTAAGCGTGCGGGCGGTGAGCCCGAGCAACTCCGTTAATTGATGCTCTTTTGAGTCCATTCCCCCACCCCTTGATCAGTAATGTATCGGCAACGATTTATAACCCACGTCCGGGATTAAAGAAACGGTCCTTGTTTCAAGCCCGTGAAGTGCATCCCATCAGGCAACGCCCGCGCAAACGTGGACTGTTACAGGATTGGTACTAATTGCCAAGCGCTATTTGGGCAGTGTACAAATGCTGCCTTCGGAAAAAGTGCAGATGGCTGTCAACCTTCTCAGCGTAGCCAGTTTTTGCCCCGTCAACACAGAATAACGGCGCCCCTTCTGTCCGGGACGCCAGTAGTACCCATGCTTCATAAAAACGCATGCTATTGGTAAGACGCGACATTTTTTTATACTATCGCGCCTTTCTTATTCGTCGCCCCGTGCGGCCTCCGCCGCAGGTCTCGCCCGTTTTATCGATAAAAACCGGCTTTGATAACCTGCGGTCTGTTGCAGAAAAGGTAGTTAATCATGAACGCCAGGCACTTTCTCTCGATGATGGATTACACCCCGGATGAACTCTTGGGCTTGATCCGTCGTGGCGTAGAGCTTAAAGACCTGCGAAATCGCGGTGTACTTTTTGAACCGCTGAAGAATCGGGTATTGGGGATGATTTTCGAGAAATCCTCGACACGTACCCGTCTTTCTTTTGAAGCAGGGATGATTCAGCTCGGTGGTCAGGCCATCTTTTTGTCCCATCGAGACACCCAGTTGGGCCGTGGCGAACCGATTGCCGACAGTGCAAAAGTCATGTCGCGCATGCTGGATGCGGTCATGATCCGTACTTACGCGCACAGCAATCTGACCGAATTCGCGGCCAATTCACGCGTGCCGGTCATCAACGGCCTGTCCGATGACCTGCACCCGTGCCAGTTGCTCGCCGACATGCAAACCTTTCTGGAGCATCGCGGCTCGATCAAGGGCAAGACCGTCGCCTGGATCGGCGATGGCAACAACATGTGCAACAGCTATATAGAAGCGGCGACTCAATTCGACTTCCAGTTGCGTGTGGCCTGCCCTGCCGGCTACGAGCCAAACGCCGAGTTCCTGGCACTGGCCGGTGAGCGTGTCACCGTGGTCCGCGATCCGAAAGCCGCAGTTGCCGGCGCCCATCTGGTCAGCACCGATGTGTGGACCTCCATGGGCCAGGAAGAGGAAACCGCGCGGCGCAAGAAGTTGTTCGCGCCGTTTCAGGTCACGCGCGCCCTGCTCGACCTGGCTGACAAGGACGTGCTGTTCATGCACTGCCTGCCGGCCCATCGTGGCGAAGAAATCAGTGTCGATTTGCTGGATGATTCGCGCTCGGTCGCTTGGGATCAGGCCGAAAATCGCCTGCATGCGCAGAAAGCTCTGCTGGAGTTCCTCGTCGCGCCGTCCTGCAAGCCCGCATGAACCCGTTGCTGCTGAACCTGCGCAACCTCGCTTGCGGCTATCAGAACCAGCGTGTGGTGCAGGATCTGAACCTGCACCTCAACGCGGGCGATATCGGCTGCCTGCTGGGCTCATCGGGCTGCGGCAAGACCACAACACTGCGCGCCATTGCCGGTTTCGAACCGATCCATGCGGGCGAGATCACCCTGGCGGGCGAAGTAATCTCCCGTCCGGGCTGGACGCTGCCTCCGGAGAAACGCCGCATCGGTATGGTGTTTCAGGATTACGCGCTGTTCCCGCACCTGAGTGTCGCCGAAAACATTGCATTCGGCATTCGCAACCACCCGCGCCTGGATCAGGTGATCGCCGAGTTGCTTGAACTGGTCAACCTCGGCGCGCTGGGCAAGCGCTATCCTCACGAGCTGTCCGGTGGCCAGCAACAGCGAGTGGCGCTGGCCAGAGCGCTGGCGCCCGAGCCGCAACTCCTGCTGCTCGATGAACCCTTCTCCAATCTGGACGGCGAGTTGCGTCGGCGTCTGAGCCATGAGGTGCGCGATATTCTCAAGGCGCGGGGCACCAGCGCGATCCTCGTGACACATGATCAGGAAGAGGCGTTTGCCGTCAGCGATCACGTAGGCGTATTCAAGGAGGGGCGTCTGGAACAGTGGGACACGCCTTACAATCTGTATCACGAACCCAAAACGCCGTTCGTTGCCAGCTTCATCGGTCAGGGCTATTTCATTCGCGGACAAATGATGAATCCGGAATCGGTGCATACCGAACTCGGCATTCTGCGCGGCAACCGGGCATACCCGGGCGTCAGTGGCGCCGCGGTGGATGTGTTGCTACGCCCTGACGACATCGTCTACGCCCCAGACAGCGACCTGAAAGCACGGGTCATCGGTCGGACGTTTCAAGGCGCCTCGACGCTGTATCGACTGCAACTGTCGACCGGCAGTCAGCTGGAAGCCATTTTCCCCAGCCATGCCGACCACAGCCAGGGTGAGGAGGTCGGTATTCGTGTGGCAGCAGACCATCTGGTGCTGTTCCCGGCGCCCGGCAGCGTGGCAGTGCATACGCTCAATAACTGAGGCGCAGGTTATTCCCTGCCGATCGGGGCAAACCTGGCCTGGGTATGCTCAGCCAGCACCGCTGGCGAAAGCTCGACCTCGAGCCCCCTCCTCCCGGCACTGACATAAATGCTTGCAAAACGCTGCGCGGTCTCGTCGATAAAGGTACGCAGACGCTTTTTCTGGCCCAAGGGGCTGATGCCACCCAACAGGTATCCCGTCGAGCGCTGTGCCGCGGCCGGGTCGGCCATTTCGGTTTTTTTTGCCCCCGCAGCCTGCGCCAGAGCCTTCAGATCAAGTGTTCCGACGACTGGCACGACGGCCACCAGTAACTCGCCTTTTTCGGTGCTGGCGAGCAGCGTCTTGAAAACCTGTGCAGGCTCCAGACCCATATTTTCCGCTGCCTCCAGCCCATATGACGGCGCTTTCGGATCATGTTCATAGCTGTGAATGCGATGTTCGGCGCGGTTTTTTTTCAGCAAATCCAGTGCGGGTGTCATGCAGCGCTCCAAAGGGTTCCGAATGCCCGTCACTTTAAGCGAAGTAAAGTGAACATGCCTTGATTCACGCCACCTGCGACACTGATGGCCTTTTGAAAACAGTCTGAATTCACCGGAATAAAGCGGTCCTACGGGGTCTTTGTGGGCTACTGGCGATTTTCTGACCGTTCGGTTCCGACCTTTGACAGCGTTGTTTCTTGTCTATATTTTTTCGTTTACGAATATTATCGAAAGCGGTTTTTCGGTATAACTCGCATCGGCGATCAGAAATGGGGTTTTTTCTGAGACGCACGAATAACGAGCACCCACGCCTGTCTCAGGGTGCCGAGACAAAAACAAAAAATGAGGTATCCATGTCCATCGCACTAAAACAACCGACGCTCACCGGGCAATGTGTGGCTGAATTTCTTGGCACCGCCCTGATGATTTTTTTCGGCACAGGATGCGTTGCAGCGCTCAAGGTCGCGGGAGCCACCTTCGGCCTTTGGGAAATCTGCATCATCTGGGGCATGGCCGTCAGCATGGGGATCTACCTCAGCGCCGGCATTTCGGGTGCCCATCTCAACCCGGCCGTCAGCATCGCGCTGAGTCTGTTCGCCGGTTTTGAAAAACGTAAATTGCCCTTTTATATCTCGGCGCAAATCGCGGGCGCGTTCTGCGGAGCGGGTCTGGTGTACCTGCTGTACATCAGCCTTTTTTTCGACTTCGAACATGCTCACCATATCGTTCGCGGCAGCGTGCAGAGCCTTGAACTGGCGTCGGTGTTTTCGACGTATCCAAACCCGGCCATTTCGGTCGGTCAGGCCTTTCTGGTCGAAGTGGTCATCACCACGATTCTGATGGGTGTGATCATGGCCTTGGGCGATGACAGCAATGGTTTGCCGCGCGGCCCGCTGGCACCCTTGCTGATCGGCCTGCTGGTAGCCGTGATCGGCAGCTCGATGGGCCCGCTGACCGGTTTCGCCATGAACCCGGCGCGCGACTTCGGTCCGAAGCTGATGACGTTCTTCGCCGGCTGGGGTGAAATGGCCTTCACCGGCGGTCGCGACATTCCTTATTTCCTGGTTCCGATTTTTGCGCCCATTCTGGGTGCCTGCCTTGGTGCTGCTGGCTACCGCGCATTGATTGCGCGTCATCTGCCAAGCGCCGTTCCTGTTGAAAATGAAAAAGAGGCTCCTGTGGTTCGCGGCAAAGTTCAGGTTTCATCTTGAATGTCACTCAATTTGAATCTCACACAACTGAATCCCACCCAATAATGCAAGGCAATCGACATGACTGACACACAGAACAAGAACTACATCATTGCTCTTGACCAGGGCACCACCAGCTCGCGCGCCATCATCTTCGACCGCGACGCCAACGTGGTGAGCACTGCCCAAAGCGAATTCGTCCAGCATTACCCGCAGGCAGGCTGGGTCGAACACGACCCGATGGAAATCTTCGCCACTCAGACGGCGTGCATGACCAAGGCACTGGCGCAGGCCGATCTGCACCACAACCAGATCGCTGCCATCGGTATCACCAACCAGCGTGAAACCACGGTCATCTGGGAGCGCGACACCGGCCGCCCTATCTACAATGCAATCGTCTGGCAGTGCCGCCGCAGCACCGAGATCTGCCAGCAGCTCAAGCGCGACGGTCTTGAGGAGTA
Source organism: Pseudomonas congelans (assembly GCF_900103225.1). Classification (GTDB taxonomy): domain Bacteria; phylum Pseudomonadota; class Gammaproteobacteria; order Pseudomonadales; family Pseudomonadaceae; genus Aquipseudomonas; species Aquipseudomonas congelans. The sequence goes on from NZ_FNJH01000005.1 coordinate 26,346, forward strand.
CATCAAGGACACCACGGGTCTGGTGATTGACCCGTACTTCTCCGGCTCCAAGGTCAAGTGGATCCTGGACAACGTCGAAGGCAGCCGCGAGCGCGCCCGCAAAGGCGAGCTGATGTTCGGCACCATCGATACCTGGCTGATCTGGAAATTTACCGGTGGCAAGGTGCACGTCACCGACTACACCAACGCCTCGCGGACCATGCTGTTCAACATCCATAAGCTGGAATGGGACCAACGCATGCTCGACGTGCTGGACATCCCGCGCGAGATGCTGCCAGAGGTCAAAGCCTCCTCCGAAGTCTACGGCCACAGCAAGAGCGGCATCCCGATTGCCGGTATCGCAGGCGACCAGCAGGCGGCGTTGTTCGGCCAGATGTGTGTCGAACCCGGCCAGGCCAAGAACACCTATGGCACTGGCTGCTTCCTGCTGATGAACACCGGCAAGAAAGCCGTGAAGTCGGCGCACGGCATGCTTACAACCATCGGCTGCGGCCCTCGTGGTGAAGTGGCCTATGCACTGGAAGGCGCGGTCTTCAACGGAGGCTCGACCGTGCAGTGGCTGCGCGACGAACTGAAGATCATCAATGACGCACTGGACACCGAATACTTCGCCAGCAAGGTCAAGGACAGCAACGGCGTGTACCTGGTGCCTGCGTTCACGGGCCTGGGCGCACCTTACTGGGACCCCTACGCACGCGGCGCATTGTTCGGCCTGACCCGTGGCGTAAAAGTCGATCACATCATTCGCGCAGCGCTGGAATCCATCGCCTATCAGACCCGCGACGTGCTCGACGCCATGCAACAGGACTCCGGCGAACGCCTCAAGTCGCTGCGCGTGGACGGCGGTGCAGTGGCCAACAACTTCCTGATGCAGTTCCAGGCAGACATCCTTGGCACTCATGTCGAGCGTCCGCAGATGCGCGAAACCACGGCACTGGGTGCAGCATTCCTGGCCGGTCTGGCGATCGGTTTCTGGAGCAGCCTGGACGAGTTGCGTAACAAGGCCGTGATCGAGCGCGTGTTCGAACCTTCCTGTGAAGAAGCACATCGCGAAAAACTTTACGCAGGCTGGCAGAAAGCAGTCGCGCGTACTCGTGACTGGGAACCGCACGAAAACGAAGAGTGACAGCGCTGTTGTAAAGCGGGGAGCAGGATTCCGGCTGACAGGTTGCACTTTCCTGCGGCATGATGGGCGCCATTTGTAGAGGGCGCCCAAGGAAAAACAATGAACCTGCCTCCCCGCCAACAACAGATCCTCGAACTGGTCCGTGACCGTGGTTATGTCAGCATCGAGGAGATGGCGACGCTGTTCGTCGTGACCCCACAAACCATTCGCCGTGATATCAATCAATTGGCGGAAATGAACCTGTTGCGCCGCTACCATGGCGGCGCAGCCTATGACTCCAGCATCGAAAATACCGCCTACGCCATGCGTGCGGACCAGATGCGCGACGAAAAACAACGGATCGCCGAGGCCATCGCCGCGCAGATCCCGGACAACGCCTCGTTGTTCATCAATATCGGTACCACCACCGAATCCATCGCACGTGCGTTGCTCAACCACAACAACCTGAAGATCATCACCAATAACCTGCATGTGGCGTCGATCCTCAGCACCAAGGATGATTTCGAGGTGCTGATAGCAGGCGGTAATGTACGGCGTGACGGCGGCGTTGTTGGCCAGGGCAGCATCGACTTCATCACTCAGTTCAAAGTGGACTTCGCCCTGGTGGGTACCAGCGGCATCGACGAAGACGGCAGCCTGCTGGATTTCGATTACCAGGAAGTACGGGTGTCCCAGGCGATCATCGCCAACGCACGCAAAGTGCTGCTGGCAGCTGACTCCAGCAAGTTCGGACGTAACGCCATGGTCCGCCTGGGACCGATCACCCTCATCGATTGCCTGGTCACCGACCAGCCACCGGTACCCGCGCTGCAGCAGTTGCTGAATCAGCACAAGATTCGTCTGGAAGTGGTGTGATTGTCAGGCGCGAGCGGTGTTCGCGCGGCGGTCCGCATTGCTCATGAAGACGGTGTATCGAGCGCCCTACTTTCTGGAGTCTGTACCGGCCTCTTCGCGAGCAAGCTCGCTCCCACAAGACTTGTGTCTGTATGGCGCGGCACGCATCTGTGACGCAGAGCGTCACCCAAGGCATTCCCACGCTGGAGCGTGAGGAACGATAGGTGTCCGCAAGAATACCTTCGTGCCCATGCTCCGCGTGGGCATGCCGCTCTGCGTCCTCTCCTGCCTCAGCGGCGCAACACAAAACCGTGACGCAGAGCGTTATCCAAGCACTCCCACGCTGAAGCGTGAGGAACGATAGGTGTCCGCAAGAATACCTTCGTGCCCATGCTCCGCGTGGGCATGCCGCTCTGCGTCCTCTCCTGCCTCAGAGGCGCAACACAAAAGCGTGACGCAGAGCGTTATCCAAGCACTCCCACGCTGGAGCGCGAGGAACGATAGGTGCCCCGAAGAACACTATCGTGCCCATGCTCCGCGTGGGCATGCAGTTCTGGACGCTCTGCGTCCTCTCATGCCTAAGCGGCGCAGCGCAGACCTGTGACGCAGAGCAATTCCGGCAGGCCGTGCACCGATCCTCCCAGCTCCAAATCCCGCCCTACAATGTTCATATTTGTTCTTTTTATGATTCAGTCATCAGTATTTTCAATCGATACGTGCTAGCAAGGGTCATTTTATTGAGCTATTATTTTCGAAAGTGAACATTAATGTTCAGATTCGCCTTTCGAGCACTGCTCACGAATTGTCCAGGAGGCCACCAATGCCCCACACCAACGTGCCAACCCCGCCCCTCTCAGAGGTCTACGACATTGCCGTTATTGGCGGTGGCATCAACGGTGTCGGTATCGCAGCGGATGCCTCCGGTCGCGGCCTTTCGGTTTTTCTGTGCGAAAAGGACGATTTGGCCAGCCACACGTCCTCGGCCAGCAGCAAGCTGATCCATGGTGGCCTGCGCTATCTGGAGCACTACGAGTTCCGCCTGGTGCGTGAAGCACTGGCAGAACGCGAAGTGCTGCTTGCCAAAGCACCGCATATCGTCAAGCCGATGCGCTTTGTGCTGCCTCATCGTCCGCACCTGCGTCCGGCCTGGATGATTCGTGCAGGGATGTTCCTCTATGACAACCTCGGCAAGCGCGAAAAGCTGCCAGCCTCGCGGACCATTCATTTCGGTGCGGACAGCCCGCTCAACTCGAGCATCACTCGCGGTTTCGAATATTCCGACTGCTGGGTAGACGATGCGCGTCTGGTGGTGCTCAATGCCATGTCCGCTCGTGAAAACGGTGCGCACATTCATACTCAGACCCGCTGTGTCAGCGCCCGTCGTATCAAGGGCATGTGGCATCTGCACCTGGAACGCAGCGACGGCAGCCTGTTTTCGATCCATGCCAAGGCATTGGTCAACGCGGCAGGCCCGTGGGTGGCCAAGTTCATCCGCGAAGACCTCAAGCTCGACTCGGCTTACGGCATCCGCCTGATTCAAGGCAGCCACCTGATCGTGCCGAAACTGTACGAGGGTGAGCACGCGTTCATTCTGCAAAACGAAGACAAGCGCATCGTGTTCACGATCCCGTACCTGGAACACTTCACCATCGTCGGCACCACCGACCGTGAGTATCAGGGCGATCCGAACAAGGTGGATATCACTGAAGGCGAGATGGATTACGTGCTGAAGGTGGCCAATGACCACTTCAAGAAACAGTTGAGTCGCGCAGACGTGCTGCACACGTTCTCTGGCGTGCGCCCACTGTGCAACGACGAGTCGGATAATCCTTCTGCCATCACTCGTGATTACACGCTTTCGTTGTCAGGTGGCGCTGACGAAGCACCGATTCTGTCGGTGTTCGGCGGCAAGCTGACTACCTACCGCAAACTGGCCGAGTCGGCGATGGCGCAGTTGGCACCGTTCTTCAAACAGATGAAACCTAGCTGGACGGCCAAGGCTGCCCTGCCGGGTGGCGAAGACATGACCACTGCCGAAGCGCTGGCAGCAGACATGACCCGTCGCTTCAGCTGGCTGCCAGCCCCTATCGCCAAGCGCTGGTCGATCACTTACGGCAGCCGCAGCTGGCGCTTGCTGGAGGGTGCGCAAAGCCTGGAAGACCTTGGTCAGCATTTGGGTGCAGGCCTGTATACCCGCGAGGTCGATTACCTGTGCGATCAGGAATGGGCCACCAGTATCGAAGACATCCTGTGGCGCCGCACCAAACTCGGCTTGTTCACCACGCCTGAGGAGCAGGCCGCCGTGAGCAGCTACCTGGAAACAGTGGTGCGCAACAAAGCCTCTTTCGAAGCTGCCTGATAATCCGCCCGCAACCTGTTCACCCACCGCGCGGTGAACAGGCTTCTCTCCTTGCTGCCCCCCTCCCGCGCAACACATTCCATTCGGTTTTCCGAACAATTGACCCCGCCTTATTCGGCTTCCCGGACGCCTTGATCCGCAGCAGCAGAGCCGATCTACAAAAAATCCTTTTAAATTCAGCATGTTGATTTCTTAAAACCGCCTGGCACGACTCATGCTCTACATTCTGCACCGAGCGTTTCGACAAGGGCGTGTGTCTGGATGTGGACGCCGTTGAAGCATTCGCCAAGAAGCGGGCCCACTCTGATTACGGCCCCATCAATAAAAATGAAATCAAGGACTCAACCATGCGCATCGTTCCCCACCTGTTGGGCGCAGCAATCGCTGCCGCTCTGATCAGCACGCCGGTTTTCGCCGCCGAACTGACTGGCACTCTGAAGAAGATCAAGGAATCCGGCACCATCACGCTGGGCCATCGTGACGCCTCCATCCCGTTTTCCTACATCGCGGATGCCTCTGGCGTGCCGATGGGCTACTCCCACGACATCCAGCTGAAAATCGTCGAAGCCATCAAAAAAGACCTGGACATGCCTGACCTCAAGGTCAAGTACAACCTGGTGACGTCGCAGACCCGTATCCCGCTGGTTCAGAACGGTACCGTCGATGTGGAATGTGGCTCGACCACCAACAATGCCGAACGCCAGCAGCAGGTCGATTTCTCCATCGGCATCTTTGAAGTCGGCACGCGCCTGCTGTCGAAAAAGGATTCCAGCTACAAGGATTTCGACGACCTGAAAGGCAAGAACGTCGTGACCACGGCTGGCACCACTTCCGAGCGCATCCTCAAGGCGATGAACGCTGACAAGCAGATGGGCATGAACGTGATCTCCGCCAAAGACCACGGTGAATCGTTCCAAATGCTCGAGTCCGGCCGTGCAGTCGCCTTCATGATGGACGACGCGCTGCTGGCAGGCGAAATGGCCAAGGCCAAGAAGCCGGACGACTGGGCAGTGACCGGCACGGCACAATCCTACGAAATCTACGGCTGCATGGTTCGCAAGGGCGATGCGCCGTTCAAGAAAGCCGTGGATGACGCCATTGTCGCTACCTACAAGTCGGGCGACATCAACGCCATCTACAGCAAGTGGTTCATGTCCCCTGTCCCTCCGAAAGGTCTGAACCTGAATTTCCCGATGAGCGACAAGCTCAAGGAGCTGATTCAGAACCCGACCGACAAAGCGGCTGACGACAAGAAAGCCTGAGTGACCAGTCCTGCCAGTCTGAACTGACGGTATCCCGGGCGGGCAAAGCCTGCCCGGGATCGCCTGGTCACTCTTGGCTGACGACAGTGCGTGCATCTCGATATAAATAGAAAAAGAGGGGGAGACCCTGATGAATTACAACTGGGACTGGGGCGTATTCTTCAAGTCCACCGGCGTCGGCAGCGAGACCTATCTGGACTGGTTCATCTCCGGTCTGGGCTGGACCATCGCCATTGCTGTCATTGCCTGGATCATTGCCCTGATACTGGGTTCGGTGCTGGGCGTGATGCGCACCGTGCCAAACCGTCTGGTGTCGGGTATCGCCACGGTATACGTGGAAATTTTCCGTAACGTGCCACTGCTGGTGCAGCTGTTCATCTGGTACTTCCTGGTGCCCGACCTGCTGCCGGAAAACCTGCAGGAGTGGTACAAGCAAGACCTGAACCCGACCACCTCCGCGTTCCTCAGCGTGGTGGTATGTCTCGGCCTGTTCACTGCTGCACGGGTCTGCGAACAAGTGCGTACCGGCATTGAAGCACTGCCGAAGGGCCAGGAATCGGCCGCACGCGCCATGGGCTTCAAGCTACCACAGATCTACTGGAACGTGCTGTTGCCGCAGGCTTACCGGATCATCATTCCACCGCTCACCTCCGAATTCCTGAACGTGTTCAAGAACTCATCGGTCGCGTCGCTGATCGGCCTGATGGAGCTGCTCGCGCAGACCAAACAGACTGCCGAGTTTTCCGCCAACCTGTTCGAAGCCTTCACCCTCGCGACCCTCATCTACTTCACGCTGAACATGAGCCTGATGCTGCTGATGCGTGTGATCGAGAAGAAAGTCGCCGTACCGGGACTCATCTCACTGGGGGGCAAATAAATGGACTTCACTGGAATCGTTCCAGCCATTCCCGGCTTGTGGAACGGCATGGTCATGACCCTCAAGCTGATGGCGATGGGTGTTGTCGGCGGCCTGGTGCTGGGCACGCTGCTGGCGTTGATGCGCCTGTCATCGAACAAGCTGCTGGCCAATGTGGCCGGCGCCTACGTGAACTACTTTCGTTCGATCCCGCTGCTGCTGGTGATCACCTGGTTCTATCTGGCCGTGCCGTTCGTGCTGCGCTGGATTACCGGTGAAGACACGCCCATCGGTGCGTTCGCCTCCTGCGTCGTGGCCTTCATGATGTTCGAAGCCGCGTACTTCTGCGAAATCGTCCGTGCCGGCGTGCAGTCGATCTCCAAGGGACAAATGGGCGCTGCTCAGGCGCTGGGCATGAACTACTCGCAGATGATGCGACTGATCATCCTGCCCCAGGCGTTTCGCAAGATGACCCCGCTGCTGCTGCAACAGAGCATCATTCTGTTTCAGGACACCTCCCTGGTGTACACCGTCGGCCTCGTCGATTTTCTCAACGCATCGCGCTCCAGTGGCGACATCATCGGGCGCGCCAACGAGTTCCTGATCATTGCCGGTCTGGTGTATTTCACGATCAGCTTTGCCGCCTCGCTGCTGGTGAAGCGTCTGCAAAAAAGGTTTGCCGTATGATTTCCATCAAAAACGTCAACAAGTGGTATGGGGACTTCCAGGTACTGACCGATTGCAGCACCGAGGTCAGCAAGGGCGAAGTGGTTGTGGTGTGCGGCCCGTCCGGCTCCGGCAAATCGACCCTGATCAAATGTGTGAACGCACTGGAACCGTTTCAGAAAGGCGATATCGTCGTCGACGGCACATCGATCTCCGACTCGAAGACCAACCTGCCGAAACTGCGCTCGCGGGTCGGCATGGTATTTCAGCACTTCGAACTGTTCCCGCACCTGAGCATTGTCGAAAACCTGACCATCGCACAGATCAAGGTGCTGGGCCGCAGCAAGGCCGAAGCCACCGAGAAGGGTCTGAAGCTGCTGGACCGCGTCGGCCTTTCCGAGCATGCGCACAAGCACCCCGGTCAGCTTTCCGGTGGGCAGCAACAGCGTGTCGCCATCGCTCGGGCGCTGGCGATGGACCCGGTGGTCATGCTGTTCGACGAACCCACGTCCGCGCTCGACCCGGAAATGGTCAATGAAGTGCTCGATGTGATGGTGCAACTGGCTCATGAAGGCATGACCATGATGTGCGTGACCCACGAAATGGGCTTCGCTCGCAAAGTCGCCAATCGGGTGATTTTCATGGACAAGGGACAGATCGTCGAAGATTGCGCCAAGGAAGAGTTTTTCGGTGACGTCAGCGCACGCTCTGAACGTGCCCAGCAATTCCTCGCCAAGATTCTCCAGCACTAGGCAGTACTTTAACGGCTGCCCGCTCATCTGCGGGCAGCTGTTCGGTCCAGGACGACTGTGATGAAATGCGACCCCACTCTTTATCGCGCCGCCCCGCCATCACTCGCCGTGAAACCCCGTCTGATCCGTCAACTGTTTTTACCGCCGCTGATCCTCATGCTGATGATCGGGCTGGGCTATATCGCCTATCTGGTCAGTGAACACAGCGCCATCAAGGGCCTGCGCGAAACCGGTGAGCGCCAGCTTGAGCTTCACGCCCGCACGGTCGAGAGCGAAATCAGCAAATACACCTACCTGCCCAGCGTGCTGGAGCTGGAGTCCAGCGTGTCGCAGTTGCTGAACGAACCGGGACCCGAGCTTCAGCAGCAGGTCAACCGCTATCTCGAAGGCCTGAATCGACGCAGCCGCAGTCGTGCCATTTACGTGATGGACACCACCGGACGTGTGCTGGCCACCAGCAACTGGCGCGACTCCGACAGCTATCAGGGTGAAGACCTGTCTTTCCGTGCCTACTTCCAGGACGCCGTGCGTGGCCTGCCCGGGCGCTTTTACGGCATCGGCACTACCACGGGCGAGTCGGGCTATTACCTGGCGCACGGGCTTGAAGACAAAGGCCGCATCATCGGCGTTGCGGTGATCAAGGTACGCCTCGAAGCGCTCGAAGAACGCTGGCAGAGGGCGCGGCTGGAGGCGTTTGTCAGCGACGAGAATGGCATCATCATCCTCTCCAGCGACCCGGCCCGGCGCCTGAAATCAGTGCGCCCGCTCACTGCCGAGGTCAAGGAGCGTCTGGCTCGCAGCCTGCAATATTACTGGTGGCCGCTCGACGAACTGGTGCCACTGGAACGGGAAACCCTGTCAGAAGGCGTCGAGACGCTGGTGTTCCCCGCCAACATCAGTGTCGACCGCGAACACAAACAGGTCAGTTATCTGGCCCAGAGCCGCCCGTTGAGTGATACCGCCTGGCACCTGACACTGCTTACCCCGCTGGAGGATCTGCGCCGTGAAGCGGCCAATCAGGGCATGCTGGTCGCCGTGGCCTGCGCACTGGTGACCTTTCTGCTGATCGCCTGGAACGAGCGGCGCAAGGTGATCTCGACCCGGCTTGCCGCCAGGGAAGCGCTACAGGCTGCCAACAACGAGCTGGAACGCAAGATCACCGAACGTACCGAACACCTGCGGGCCAGCAACGAACGCCTCAAGGCGCAGATTCGTGAACGAAGGCAGGCTGAAGACACCTTGCGCAAGGCGCAGGACGAACTGGTCCAGGCCGGAAAGCTGGCCGCCATCGGCCAGATGTCGACCAGCATCGCGCATGAGCTGAACCAGCCTCTGGCCGCACTGCGCACCTTGTCCGGCAACACCGTGCGCTTTCTGGAGCGAGGTGCGCTGGACACCGCGAGTACCAACCTGCGCACCATCAATGATCTGGTCGACCGCATGGGCCGCATCACCGCCAGCCTGCGCGCATTCGCCAGACGCGGCGACGATCAGGGCCAGGCGCAACTGAGCAAGGCTGTCGATGCGGCGGCGCAGTTGTTGGGTGTGCGTCTGGAGCAGTCCGGCCTGACACTGCATCGAGATTTCGTCGATGCCACGCTGACCATCGACCAGACCCGCCTGGAACAGATTCTGGTCAACCTGATCGGCAACGCACTGGATGCCATGTCCGACCAGCAGCAACCGGAGGTATGGCTCGCCGGGTCGGTTGTCGACGGCCGATACCGTCTGCGGGTACGTGATAACGGGCACGGCGTCGACGCCGAGGCGCGCAAGCATCTGTTTGAACCTTTCTTCACCACCAAACCGGGCGAACAAGGCCTGGGGCTGGGCCTGACGCTGTCGGCGAGCCTTGCCGCCGCAGCCGGCGGCAGCCTGAGCGCAGAGCATCCGGAGGACGGCGGAACAACGTTTGTCCTGAGCCTGCCGTTCATTCCCGATGCCCGCCACCCGGACAGCCCGACATGAGACGACACCCATGAGCATAAACAGCGACCTGACTGTCCTGATCGTCGAAGACGATCCGCATGTATTGCTCGGCTGCCAGCAGGCCCTCGCGCTGGAAGACATCGCCAGCGAGGGCGTTTCCAGCGCAGAAGAGGCCCTGAAGCTCATCGGTGACAACTTCGCCGGTATCGTCATCAGCGACATTCGCCTGCCGGGCATCGACGGGCTGGAGTTGCTGAGCCGTCTCAAGGCCCGTGACAGCAGCCTGCCGGTGGTGCTGATCACCGGCCACGGCGACATCACTATGGCCGTCAACGCAATGCGTGATGGCGCTTACGATTTCATGGAAAAACCCTTTTCGCCCGAGCGTCTGGTCGACGTCACCCGGCGCGCACTGGAACAACGCGGGCTGGCCCGTGAAGTGTGGGCGTTGCGCAAGCAACTGGCCGAGCGCGATTCGCTGGAAGGCCGGATCATCGGCCGCTCCCCGGCCATGCAAAACCTGCGTGCTTTGATAGCCAACGTCGCCGACACCTCGGCCAACGTGCTGATCGAAGGCGAAACCGGCACGGGCAAGGAACTGGTCGCACGCTGCCTGCACGACTTCAGCCGGCGCAAGGACAGTCAGTTCGTGGCGCTCAACTGTGGCGGGCTGGCGGAAAGCCTATTCGAGTCGGAAATCTTCGGCCACGAAGCCAACGCCTTTACCGGCGCGGGCAAGCGGCGCATCGGCAAGATCGAGCACGCGCACAACGGCACGCTGTTTCTCGATGAAGTGGAAAGCATGCCGGTCAATCTGCAGATCAAACTGTTGCGCGTCCTGCAGGAGCGAACCCTTGAGCGGCTGGGTTCCAACCAGAGCGTCGCCGTGGATTGCCGGGTCATAGCGGCGACCAAATCCGACTTGAATGCCCTGGGCAAGACCAATCAGTTCCGCAGCGACCTGTATTACCGCCTGAACGTCGTCACGCTTGAACTACCACCCTTGCGAGAACGCCGCGAAGACATTCTGCAGCTGTTCGAACACTTTCTGCAGTTGTCGTCGTTACGTTTTGATCGCGAACCGCCCGTGCTGGATCGGCAGACCAGCTCGAACCTGATGAGCCACGACTGGCCAGGCAATGTACGCGAACTGCGCAACGTCGCCGAGCGCTTTGCCCTGGGCCTGCCAGCGTTCAAGCAGTCAGGCACGGTCAGTGAAAACCAGAGCCTGGGGTTTGCCGAAGCGGTCGAAGCCTTCGAACGCTCTCTGCTTGGCGACGCCTTGCAACGCAGCGGCGGCAACCTCAGCCAGGCCAGCCAGGAACTGGGCATGGCCAAGACCACACTGTTTGACAAGGTCAAGAAATACGGGCTTTGAGCACTGCGCCCGATCTTGAGGGTGCGGTGTAGCGCAGATCTGTGACGCAGAGCGTCACCCAATGCATTCCCACGCTGGAGCGTGCGGAACGATCAGTGCTCTAACATTATCGTGCCCATGCTCCGCGTGGGCATGCCGTTCCGGACGCTCTGCGTCCGATCCTGCGCAGCCAGCGGGTTACTTTGATTCGCTGACAATCTGGCGGATCGCGCTGACGAATACCTCGACCGGCTGACCGCCCGAGACGGCGTACTGATCGTTGAAGACCATGGTCGGCACGGACGTGATACCGCGAGACGTCCAGAGCTGCTCCGCCTCGCGAACTTCGGTGGTGTACTCGTCACTGTCCAGAATGGCCTGGGCACGCAGACGGTCCAGGCCAACCTTCTGCGCCACATCCGCCAGAGTCTGGTGATTGGACGGGTCTTTCAGGTCACTGAAATACGCCTCGAACAGCGCCTGCTTCAACGCATGCTGCTTGCCTTGCTGTTCGGCCCAGTGCAGCAGCCGATGGGCATCGAACGTGTTGTAGATACGTCGCTCACCCTTGGCAAAGGTGAAGCCGAGCTCGGCACCGCGCTCACGAATGGTCTCGTGAATACCCTCGATCTGTTCCGGCGTGGAGCCGTACTTTTCGGCAATGTGCTCTTTGATGTCCTGGCCTTCGGCAGGCATGTTCGGGTTCAGCTCGAAAGGCTGGAAGTGAATGTGCGCTTGCACCTCATCCCCCAGCGCCTCCAGCGCCTGATCCAGCGCGCGCAGACCAATGACGCACCAGGGGCAGGAAACATCGGAGATGAAGTCGATCTTCAGTGCAGTTGTCATATCGGCCCTTTTCGGTAAGCAAAGGTCACACGATACACCTCTGCCCATGCCTGACAACCGGGCAGACTTACAACTGAGCCAGGTTGCGACCGTCTTCATGCTGGGCTTTCAGGTACGGCAGCACTGCACCGAGCAACGGAGCCTTGAAGGCTTCCTGAAAACGATGCGCCAACCCCGGAATCAGGCGCAGCTGACTACCCTGAATGTGCGCGGCCACATGCACACCATGCATGACTGGCAACAGCGGGTCAGCCGTGCCATGAACCACCAGTACCGGCAGACGCAGGCGGTTCAGCAGCTCCACGCGGCTGGGCTCGGCCAGAATCGCCATGATCTGGCGTTTCACGCCCTCGGGATTGAACGCCCGGTCATATGAAACAGCCGCCTGATGCAGCAACTGCTGGCGATCGTCCTTGACCTGCGGGCTGCCCAGCGCCGCAAGCAGATCGGCCTGCTGCTCGATTGCTACTTCCCGGTTGGGCGCGCCGCGACGCGCCAACAGTTGCATCAGCGCGGTACTGGGCATAGGCAAACCCTGCGCACCCGAACTGGTCATGATCAGCGTCAGGCTTTCGACCCGGGATGGCGCCAGATCAGCGAGGTGCTGGGCGATCATGCCGCCCATGCTCGCGCCCAACACGTGAAACTGGCGAATCTGCAACGCATCCATCAGACCCAGCGCATCGTCGGCCATATCAGTCAAGGAGTACGGCGCCGAGACAGGCAGGCCGAGTTTATAACGCAGCACTTCGAACGTCAGATTGGCATCGGCTGGCTGTTGCACCCACGAAGACAGACCCACATCGCGATTGTCGTAGCGAATCACCCGATAGCCCTGCTGACACAAGGCGACCACGACCTCATCCGGCCAGTGAATCAACTGCCCACCCAGCCCCATCACCAACAGCAAGGCAGGGTCGGACTCGCTACCAATACTCTGGTAGGCAATCCGTACTTCCTTGAGGTCGGCCATCTGTACAGGAACATCGGTATCACAACGATCGGCCGCAAAAGACGGCAAGCCGCACAGAAGCGCGGCCAGAAAAATTAAAACCCGCATGAAAAACACCAAAAAACAGAACCCCAGTAGGCCGCGAGTCTGATGATGTTTTTCCAAGCGCGCTGCCACACTTGCGTGACAGTTTGATGAATGGCGCTGAGCGGTCGTTAATCGAGTGTTTCGTTACGCGGCCACCTGATCCGCCATCATCAGGTTTTCCCCAAAACGGGCGCGCGCTTCGAGTAACGATTCATGGTGCCAGTTCGAATGCGTGTCGCACTCGCCCAGGGACAGGACCTTGTAAACGGGCAGACGATCAAACACCGGGGCCATCAGCTCCGGTTCGGTCACACTGTCCAGATGCAAACCCGCAACCGGCAGCAAGGTCGCGACACCCAGGTTGGCCCGCAGATCACCGTGATAGAGGCCGATGAGCTTCTTCAACGGCGAATACTGGAGAATGTGGTAGGCACGTTCGAAGGCGTTGCTCCATGCCAGTGGCAGATCGAGCGCCAGGATCGGTTCATCGATCTGTATCCACTCGACACCACGCGCAGCCAGCCGCCCGAAAATCTCGCCGTAGACAGGGAGCAGATGCTCCAGCAGGTCAAGACGATCCACCTCATCACCCTGAACTTCACTTAGCCAGAGCAGTGTCAGAGGGCCGATCAGTGCAGGTTTGCGGCCTTGCTCGCAGGCTTCGCCGACGCTCGCCAGCAGCGGCGCCCAAGCGGGCTGAAAACGCTGGTCGCGTTTCAGGTGCGGCACCTGCTGCGGACAACGCGTCATCAACCAGGTACGCAGTTCGGCGCCAGTGGTTGTGACACCCTGATCCTGTTTCCAGAAAGCCTGCAGAGCGTGCTGCAATTCACGGTCTGCGCCAATGTGAAAATAGTCAGGGTGTTGAGTCAGGGCCACGATGCGTCCTCCATAAAAGATGGAGCTATTGTCGACAGCTGACCCAACATGAGACAAACTCATTTTTTTCGTGTTGATCACAAATACTGCTCATGGAGCACTGACCGTGCTTGAAATACGTCACCTCAAAACCCTGCATGCCCTGCGCGAGGCCGACAGCCTTGTGGAAGCAGCCGAGCGCCTGCACCTGACGCAATCGGCGCTCTCCCATCAGTTCAAGGAGCTGGAAGAGCGCATGGGCATGCCGCTGTTTGTGCGCAAGACCAAACCGGTGCGCTTTACCAGCGCCGGTTTGCGCCTGCTGCAACTGGCCGACTCCATGCTGCCGCAACTGCGCAGTGCCGAGCGCGACATCGCCCGACTGGCAGGCGGCACTGCGGGACGGCTGCATATGGCAATCGAGTGCCACAGTTGTTTTCAGTGGCTGATGCCGACCATCGATCAGTTCCGCGATGCCTGGCCCGAGGTCGAACTGGACCTGTCTTCCGGCTTCTCGTTCGCGCCCTTGCCTGCCCTGGCGCGTGGCGATCTGGATCTGGTGGTGACCTCCGACCCGCTGGAATTGCCCGGCATCACCTATGTGCCGCTGTTTACCTATGAAGCGATGCTGGCGGTAGCCAACCAACATGCGCTGGCAACCAGGCCCTACGTCGTTCCGGAAGACTTGCTGACTGAAACGCTGATCACGTACCCGGTGGAACGCGACCGGCTGGACATCTTCACGCGCTTTCTGGAACCCGCCGACATCGAACCGGCACAGGTACGCACATCGGAACTGACGGTGATGATGATGCAACTGGTCGCCAGCGGGCGCGGGGTCTGCGGCATGCCGCACTGGGCGCTGCATGAATACAGCTCACGCGGCTATGTAAAGGCCAAACGGCTGGGCGAGAAAGGACTGTTTGCAACGCTCTACGCCGGTATCCGCGCCGACATGCTCGACGCCCCGTACATGCGCGATTTCCTGCTGACCGCCAAGGACACCTCGTTTTCGACGCTCGATGGGGTGAGTGTGGTGCGCTGACATGGGGTTTGCTGACAGTGTCGTCCTGCACCACGATGCAGGACGACTGCGCCATTCAGCTACGTGCTGCCTGGCGCTTCAGATACAGCGGCAGGATCAGATCGCGGGTCAACGGAGCCAGTTGCAAACCCGCATGACTGTCCGCGTCAACCCATAGCACTTCCTCGATCTCGGCGGCAGGCACTGCCTGAGCGTCGGTCCTGACCTCATACAACTGACAGTTGACCTCGAAACCGGGCTCGTTGGCGGCGGGTGCCGTGAACTCACCGAGAAATACTGTCTGCGCCGGATCGATGATCAGCCCGAGTTCTTCTTCGAGTTCTCTGGCCAGCGCCTGTGCTGCCGGTTCACCCGGCTCGATCTTGCCGCCCGGCTGCATGAAGGCCTGGGTACCACGCTTGCGCACCAACAAAGTCCGGCCGTCTGCGCCGATCAGCAGCGCCGCCGCGATGCGGATGATCTTCATGCGAAGATCTCCGTTTTCAGCAGACGCGCCTGATCGGCCCGTTCCAGCGCCAGAACGATCAGGCGATGAATCAGTTCGGCGTACGACATACCGCTGGCATGCCAGAGCTTGGGGTACATGCTGATGGAGGTGAAACCCGGCAGCGTGTTGACTTCGTTGATGATGATGTCGCGTCCTTCGGTGACGAAGAAATCGACCCGCGAAAGCCCTGCGCAACCCAGCACCTTGTACGCTTGCAACGCGACGTCACGAACCTGATCGCTCAGATCGGCAGGCATCTCGGCGGGGATGGCGATGCGTGCCTGATCGCCGTTCAGGTACTTGGTGTCGTAGGCATAGAATTCATCATTGGCAATCACTTCGCCACAGACACTGACCTGCGCATCGAAGTTACCCAGTACGGCGCACTCCACTTCCCGGCCAACAATGCCCTGCTCGATCAGCAGCTTGTGATCGAACTCGAAACCCAGCGCCAGTGCCGCCACGAAACCAGCCTCGTCAGACACCTTGCTCACGCCCACCGATGAACCCTGGTTGGCCGGCTTGACGAACATCGGCAGCCCCAGCTGTACGGCCGCCTCCTTGAAAGAAAGGCTTTCTCCACGCGACAGGACCCTGAACGGCGCGACGGCAATGCCCGCATCGCGCAGCAGACGCTTGGTCACGTCCTTGTCCATACAGGCCGCAGAGGACAGCACATCGGCGCCGACAAAGGGCACGGCCAGCATGCGCAGCAGACCCTGCAACGCACCGTCTTCACCAAAAGCGCCGTGGATCAGCGGGAATACCACATCGATAGCTGCCAGTGGCTGGCCTGACTCGACCTCGACAAACTGCCCGCCAATGCTGCCCGGCAGCAAGGACAATGGCTTGCCTGATGCGCTCAGCTTGATCCGTGCAGGATCAGTGGCATTGAGCAGGTAATCGGCTTCGTCGAAATGCAGCCAGCGACCCAGCTTGTCGACGCCGATCAGGGTCAGCGCATAGCGTTCACGATCAATCGCATTGATCACGTTGCGTGCCGACTGCAACGAAACCTCATGCTCGCTGGATTGCCCACCGAAAACGATGGCGACTGACTTTTTCAAAGCGGTTACTCCTGTTTTTCAGGCCGCGAAGATAAAAGCAATGTCGGCTGTTAGTCCAGTAGATGATTGGCCGCAGGCCTGAAATTCAGACAAAAAAATCCCGGGGGTGGGCAATCCATGCGAAATGCCCACGACCGGGAGGTCAGACCGCTCATTGAGCGGCTGCGGTTTCTTTCTTGCCAGCGGAGCCAAAGGTGGCGAAACGCTTGTTGAAACCCGCGATCCGGCCTTCGGTGGTGGTCTTGCGCTGCTGCCCGGTGTACATCGGGTGCGAGGCGCTGGAAACGTCGAGCGCAACATAAGGATAGGTAGCGCCGTCGGTGTGCTGTTGCGTGCGGTCTGTGTCTACGGTCGAGCCGATCAGGAAGTAGACGTCGGCAGCGGTGTCGTGAAACAGCACGGTGCGGTATTGAGGATGGATATCGGGTTTCATCGTGATCTCTCCGGTGAGTTGACTGGAATAGTTATACAGTAACATAACGGAAGATGAGAATGATTGCTGTTGATTGCCATCATCGGTGAGGTTGATCGAACACGCACATGGCGCCGCTGTCGGCGGGAAGCCACTGAACCGCCCGGCCCAGAGACATTCTGTAATATCGCACCTTTGCAATTGCCCTCGATTAGCGGCACCCTGCCGCGCCGCCGAACGTCACTCGTCGCTGGCCTGGAACCTGAGCCTCTGTGGCCTATCTTTACTCATTAGCACTTTCAAGAGTCCACCGTTATGAATAACGGACGCGATCATCGAATCGACTTCTTTCGCGGCCTGGCGCTGATCTTCATATTCTGGGATCACGTGCCGGACAATCCCCTGGCGCAACTGACCGTACGCAACTTCGGCTTTAGCGACGCAGCGGAAATCTTCGTTTTCCTCGCCGGTTACGCGTCGATCCTGGCCTACGGACGGATCGCCCGACGTGACGGCATGCTGGTGGCGGGCGTACGGATCCTGCGCCGGACCTGGGTGCTGTATGTGGTGCACATCTTTCTGCTGACCCTGCTGATGGGCATCGTCTTCGTCGCCAACAATCACGTCGAAACGCGCGACATGGTCCAGCAAATGGGCCTTGAATACTTCGTCGGCAACCCGCAACAGGCACTGGCCGATGAACTGCTGCTGCGCTTCAAACCGAACCTGACCGACCCGTTGCCGCTGTATATCGTGCTGTTGCTGACCTTGCCGCTGACCCTGCCATTGATGTTGCGCAAACTCGAGGTGGCAGTCGGCCTGTCGATTGCCCTGTACCTGATGGTGCCATTGTTCGGCTGGAACCTGCGCGCCTACGAAGGCGGCGGTGTCTGGTACTTCAACCCGGTCGCCTGGCAACTATTGTTCGTACTCGGCGGTGCGTGCGCGTTGCGCAGCGAAACAGCCACAACAGCTGAGCGCCCGCCGTTGCGCCAACAGCCTCTGTTCATGCTGGCCGCCTTCTACGTGATGATCGCCGGAGTCCTGACCTTCAGCGAAAAATGGCCCGACCTGCACGCCGCGTTGATCTCCACCCTGCACCTTGAAAGCCTTTACCCGATCAGCAAGACCGATCTTGCGCCAGCCCGATTACTGCACTTCCTGGCCCTGGTCTACGTCGTCGCGCGACTGCTGCCAACCTCAAGCACCTGGCTTGAAAACTGGCCCGCGCGACAGACCTGTCGCATGGGCCGCTATTCGCTGGAAGTCTTCTGCCTGGGCGTCCTGCTCGCGCCACTGGCAGACATGGCCAATGCACTGGCAGGCGATACATGGCCCATGCAAGTGACGACGGCGATTGTCGGGTTGGGGTTGATGATGCTGATGGCCAATGGGCTGGAGTTGAATAAGCGGTTGGGGAAATCGCCCCACCTATTGCCAACTTGAGAACAGCGTCACGTTTGCATGCCCTCTCGGAGATTTCCTACTGGTTTGTCAGGCCAAGTTTTTCAGGAACTGGCCGCTATTCGGTATGAGATCAACAAGATACCCACCCCGAATTCATAAAATATTTGGCGGCTAATATAAATCTGGACATCAGTAATTCTCATGACATGATCGGCTACAGAAAATTTATGAATAGCATCGTACAAAAGGCAGGATAAATGGATACAGCATGTCTAAAGCACTACTGAAAAACCAGATCCCTCATCTATTTCCCTGGCAGTATGAGACATCAGTCTGGCGAGACAAATGACTCGCCAGGCTGAGTTAAATGTTAACCACGTGGGGCGACGGTTCGCAGAACGGTTTGTGTGCAGATGTGTCCCAGGTAAAAAACATGAGGCATCGCCGTGAGGGGCCCTAAAGACAAATTACTTACGAAGTAGCGAGCCACTCTATAGTGACTTCTCCAAGTATTGAACCCCCTTTGCGTGTGGACAAAATCTTGGGCCTCCACACCTCCATAGCAACGTCCGAACTCAATGCGCTCAGAGGCGAACCCATCAGCACCGCTAACCAGAACATGCCTGATCGAGGCATCTTTTTCACCAAAACTCAGATCCAAAATAGCCATACCGCCTTCCAACGGCGTACCTTTAGTATCGCTGAACCTCACCTCAAGGACAGCTTCTTTATAAATCTGGGTTGCCAACCACTGAGGCTCCGTATACCCACTTGGAATTCTTATCACTCCCGGTTCGTCGAGCAGTTCATAGCTTTTTAAAACAGGATAGGAACCCAATCTGACAGTGTATGGAAGCCTGCCACCTACCAGTGAGTTTCTTGGCGTGACCCTGATGATCACCTCAGCCCCAGGAGCCAGATCTTTAAAAACCTTGGTCTCAAGTGTCTGAGCAACCCACTCACCATTTTCGTAATACTCGGTCTTCCACTCGTTAGTGACCGGATCACCGACAGGGGTATAGAGCAATACATCTTGCCCACGATGCGAGACAAAGCCGTAGTAGTGGACGGGATGTTTATCTGTTAACACATCTACCACCGAGTGTAGTATATCCAGCATGACGGTAAATCTTGGCTCGGAAATTTCTTGCGCAGCTTCAGCCGCGACGGCTTCATTAGTTTCATTATTTGATGCACCGACCGGGTCCTCGGCACCTGTATTGGCATGAGCGCCGGAAGCCGATGCCATTATCACGAAAATAGACAACAAGCAAAAATCAACACATTTTCTTCCATAAGTATTCATAGGTATTCACGCAGATTATGCAGAGGCCGGTTGCCACTGACAAAATTGACGTAATAGAAAGTTAGGCACTTGGTCAACCCTCACATTAAAATCAAGGAAACTTCCTACAAAAAATAATCACCACTACAGTCTAGGAAAAATCCTACACACTTATCAGGCAAAGTTTTGCGAAGGTCTGCCGCTAGCTAGTTATCATTGATACCAAAGAGCGCTTAGCATGCATATCAACCCTTTAGCGTCTGCATCACAAAATCAACAACGCACTCTCTCAGACTCGAGTTCCCTCACCTCACCTGCTGCTTCGCCGATCAAAATCCCTCAGGCGCGTGATAACGTGCGTGATCCGAACGCTGAGTTCTATACCACCGAGGAAACACCTTGGTTATCCGACTACAAAACGTCGGCGGCAGTACGGGTTATTCTGGACAGTATGTCTGAAGAGATATCGAACTTACTCCGAAGCACATACCTGAATAACTTAACTAAAGATTTTGACAAGACCCTATGCCGTATGTACGACAATTTTCACGATTTCAAGCAGCAGCTTTTTTACCTTAATACGGAGCTGTCAAATAAGCACTTCGGCTTCACGCTGGGTTTTAATCAGGACATTCAGGTGACCGACCCAGACGATGTGCTCACCCCGGCAGAGTTCGCGTACCTGACCGAGAAGCTGAACGAACGTCAACAACTGAAGGAGGATCTGCGTGCGCACGCAAAAATTGTGATGACGTTACTCGATCACTACACGGAGAAATTCGGCAACCAGCACACACTCAACCTTGAGAATTACAGCAAGGTTATCGACTACGGACAGGTCTTCAGCCGCAACCACATTGGCAACTTCATGGACACGATCATTTACCAGATCGAGCGCAATGCGCCGAAGCGTGAAGAGGAGCGCAAACCGTTGGTTGATCTTCACGTCTGATCAAGCCAGCGCCACTGCAGTTCATGTGTGACTGCAGTGGGATTAGTTGATGACGCTCATCCCCACTGCGCGCCATCCTCCCTCGAAAACCTCCAGACAATTCCCTCCCCGCAATCCCGTCCAGCGTCTAAGCTTGTGTCAGGTGCTTTGACAGGATGACCGGACAATCGACTATGGGCGCATTTCGGCATTCAGATAGCAAGCAAGAGACGCTATCCGCTGATCGTGAGGATGATCCTCGTACGCCCAGACATCCTCGTCGCAAGCGATACGGATGGCGGGTGTTCTGGGTAGTGGTGGTGTTGGCCGGGATTGCATTGGGCGTTGCGGTTGCCGTGGAGAGCAGAACCTCCAGGCTTCAGGCGCGGGAATTCAGCCGCTTTGCCGCGAGCCTGGGTTATTCGATGCAGCCGGGGGCAAGCCATGATGTGGTGTATCCCGGTGACGGGCCGTTCGACAGACGCCTGGGCTATTCATCCATGGATGAATTCCTGTCGCGCCTGCTCAAGCGCGATTATGTGATTACGCGCCAGACCCGTTTTTCCCCGGAACTGTTGCGTTACGTCCGGCATGGGTTTTTCGTCCCTTACGAGGAAAAGACCCAGGCCGGGCTGTCGATCACCGATTGCCGGAACGAGTCGCTGTACGAGTTCAGATACCCACAGCAGTTTTACCCGACCTTTGCCGCCATTCCGCCGCTGCTGGTGAACAGCCTGCTGTTTATCGAAAACCGCGATCTGCTCGATCCGCAGCAGCCCATGGCCAACCCTGCGGTGGACTGGCCACGTTTTGTCAAAGCCGCCTGGTCGCAACTGGCGAAGATGTTTGCACTCCCCGGCCAGTCCGCCGGGGGCAGCACGCTGGCCACTCAGCTGGAAAAATACCGTCATTCCCCCGACGGGCTGACGCTGTCGGGTTCGGAAAAGTTGCGGCAGATGATTTCCGCCAGCGTTCGCGCCTATCAGCCGGGGACCGAAACACTCGCCGTGCGCCAGCGAGTGGTGCGTGACTACCTGAACAGCGTACCGCTGTCTGCGGTGCCGGGGCATGGCGAGGTGCATGGTCTGGCCGAAGGGCTGAGGGTGTGGTTCGGCGCAGACTTCGCCAAAACCAACGAGATAATGGCTTCGAATCCGGGCGATAAACAGGCGCTGGCCGACAAGGCGCTGGCGTTGCGGGAAGTGCTCTCGCTGGTGATCGCCCAGCGTCGTCCGTCGCACTATCTGGCCAAGGGTCGTCCAGAGCTGGCAGAACTGACCGACAGCCATATTCGTTTGCTGGCCCAAGCCAACGTCATCGACCGACCGCTGGCCGATGCCGCGCTGGCATCCCAAGTCACCTACCGCGACTGGGCGCAGCAACCGACCCTGCAGCCTATCGAAACCAACAAGGGTATAAGTGTTGCGCGCACTCGCCTGTCGAATCTGCTCAATCGCCCGCTTTACGACCTGGACCGTCTCGACCTGTCCGCCACCAGCACCCTGCATGGCGAATTGCAGCGCAGCGTCAGCCAGTACCTGCGTGACCTGGCCAACCCTGAATTTGCCGCAAAGACCGGTCTGATGGGCGAGCGCCTGTTGACCCCGGCCAGCACAACACAGGTGCGCTACAGCTTCACGCTGTTTGAACGTGGCGTGGACGGCTCGCGGGTCAGGGTCCAGACCGACAGCACCGATCAGCCTTTCGACATCAACGAAGGCAGCAAGCTGGAGCTGGGCTCGACGGCGAAGATGCGCGTGCTGACGACGTATCTGGAGATCATCGCCGAGCTGCATGGGCGCTATGCAGGCTTGAGCCCTGCGCAACTGCGCAAAGTCCCTGTCGAGGAACCGGATCGGCTGACCCGCTGGGCGGTGGATTACCTGCTGATGAACAAGGACCGTGACCTGGCGAAGATGCTCTCGGCCGCACTCGACCGCACTTATTCGGCCAGCCCGGCAGAAGCGTTCTTCACCGGTGGCGGTATGCACCGTTTCAATAATTTCCGGCGCGAGGACAACGGGCGGATTCCGACCCTGCGCGAATCGCTGCGTGAGTCGATCAACCTGCCGTTCATTCGCCTGATGCGCGATGTGGTGCGCTACAGCACCTATCAGGCGCCCAACAACAGCGCCGAGCTGCTCAAGGATGACGACAACCCGCGCCGCCAGGAATACCTGGCGCAGTTTGCCGACCGCGAAGGCACGGTATTTCTGCTGCGCTTCTGGAAACGCTACAAAGAAAAGACTACGCAAGAGCGACTCGACACCTTTCTGGACGGCATTCACCCGACGGCTATTCGCCTGGCTGCGGTACACCGTTATCTGTTGCCGGGCGCTGATCAGGGAACATTCAACGCGTTCATCCGCGCCCACCTCGACGAGCCCAGGGCGAGCTCGAAACTCACCGACAAACGTCTTGCCGATCTGTACAAGAGTTACGGTCCGGGCACTTATGACCTGCCCGATCAAGGCTACATCGCCCGCGTCCATCCTCTGGAACTGTGGCTGGTAGGCTACCTGCTCAAACACCCGGAAGCCCAGTTCAAGGATGCAGTGGCCGCCAGTCGTTTCGAGCGTCAGGAAGTCTATGGCTGGCTGTTCAAGAGTCGCCACAAGGGCGCTCGCGACAGCCGGGTGCGGACCATGATGGAGGTCGAAGCGTTTTTGGACATCGAGCAACGCTGGCAACGCGTGGGTTATCCCTTCGACCACCTGGTGCCTTCGCTGGCGACGGCTATCGGCAGTTCGGGAGATCGTCCGGCGGCGCTAGCCGAGCTGATCGGCATCATCCAGAACGATGGCATCCGCCTGCCTGCAGTGCGCATCGACAGTCTGCATTTTGCCGCCGATACGCCTTACGACACCCAGTTGAGCATCAATCCGGAACTGGGCAAGCGTGTGTTGCCATCGGAAGTTGCAGCGGCAATGCGCGAGGCCTTGTCGCAAGTGGTGGACGGCGGCACGGCCAAACGCGTGCAAGGCACATTCAAGATGCAGGACGGCAGCGTTCTGGCGATGGGTGGCAAGACCGGTACCGGAGACAACAGGATCGAAAGCGTCGGTGCGGGCGGGCGCATTCTCAGCTCAAGAGCGATCAACCGCACGGCGACGTTTGTGTTTTATATCGGCGACAACCACTTTGGCGCACTGACGGCGTTTGTGCCGGGCCGCGCTGCCGAGGGCTTTCGCTTCACCTCGGCGTTGCCGGTGCAGGTGCTCAAAGGCATGGCACCGATCCTGACGCCGTACCTCGAAAACCACGGACAGGCAATGTGCAACGCCCCGCTTGCCGATCCGCCCAGGGGTGCCTGATCGGCTATGACCGCTCGTCTGCCGGCTCTGTGATTACAATAAGATATATCTTAAGGTATATCTAACTTGTAACCAGAGATCAAAAACATGCGTGAAGACAAACACCCACCCCACCACCGTCCGCCGCATCTTCGTGAAGCAGGTGAAGATCGCGACGGTTTTGAAAAACGCCCAGGCCGCGAACGCGGTGGACGTGGCCCACGGGTTTTCGCCCCTGGCGATCTGAAATTGCTGCTGTTGGCGTTGATTGCCGAACAGCCCGCCCACGGTTATGACCTGATCCGCAAGATCGAAGGTCTGTTCGAGGGGGCGTACTGCCCCAGCCCCGGCGTTATCTACCCCACCCTGACATTTCTTGAAGAAAGCGAAATGGTCCTCGGCGATGCCCAGGCCGGCAAGAAGCTCTACACCGTCACCGATGCGGGCCGCCAATCCCTGGCGGATCAGGCGGTGGCTCTGGAAGGTGTGCGCATGCGCATCGATGTCAGCAAGCGTTCACTGCGCGGCCATGATCGCCCGCCGGAAATTCATGAAGCGGTGCACAACCTGCGCCACGCGCTGCAGATGCACCATGGCCGCTGGAGTCCGGAAGAAATTCTGCGCGTCAGCGAACTGCTCAACAGCACGGCCAAGGCTGTGGTCGATGGGCCTCAACCTGTAGCGGAGGAGTCGGCATGAATTCACCTCAGTCAATCCATCGCGTCATGCATGAAATCAAGCGTCGCAAGCTGCAGGTGGTGCGGGTCACGGAACTGACCCCGCTGATGCGCCGCATCACATTGCACGGGCCGGAGCTGGCGGGTTTCATCAGCCTGGGCACCGATGACCATGTCAAACTGTTCTTCCCGCAAACGGCAGAAGAACAGGCCGCGCTGGAGAACCTCAACCCTGCCGGCGACAAGGACACGCCGCGCCCGCCGATGCGCGATTACACGCCGCGTCGCTACGACGAAAAAACCGGGGAGCTGGATATCGATTTCGTGCTGCATGGCGAAGGACCGGCGGCCACCTGGGCCGCTCAGGCAGCGCCCGGGCAATTCCTGCACATCGCAGGGCCAAAGGGTTCGATGGTGGTGCCGGACATGTTCGACAGCTACCTGCTGATCGGCGACGAAACAGCCATTCCCGCCATCGCACGACGCCTCGAATCGCTGCCCGCCAACCGTGCTGCGCTGGTGGTGGTCGAAGTGGCCAATCCGCAGGAACAGCAGGTGTTCGATAGCGCCGCACAGGTCGACGTGATCTGGATCGTACGCGACGAACAGAATCTGCTGGACGTCACGCGTCGCCTGGAGATGCCCGAGGGCAAGCTGTACGCCTGGGTCGCGACCGAATCTGCGCTATCACGCAAGCTGCGTCGCGTGCTGCTCGACGAGTTCGGCCTGGAAGAAGACTTCGTCAAGGCCGCCGGTTACTGGAAGCTGGACAGCACTGAAGAATGAGCTGGACCGGGCGACTCACAACGTACGACGAGACGCCCGTTTATCGACACCCAGCAGCAATAATGCGATCAGCACGAAACCGAGCAGTACGCCCAGCGCATTGATGAATGCCTTCGGAAAACCGAGCGTGCCGACATCGATGAACGGGTACAGGTAATCACCGAACATGTGGCCACGCAGCAGGACGTAGGCGAAGTAGACGATCGGATAGATCGCCCAGAGCGCTACGTGGCTCAGACGCAACGCGCCCTTGGGCACGTACAGCCACCAATAAAGCACGAATGCCAGCGGCATTATGTCGTGCAGCAGTTCGTCGGCCACCCACTGCCAGCCTTCCGGGTGCCACAAGTGACGCAACAGAATGTTGTAGGCGATGCCCACCAGCGCAATGCTCACCGCAATGCCGCCACACACGACTGGATGCCGGAAGAACCGGTGGCCTACCGACTGCTGTGTGGTCAGCGCGCAACTCAGGGCGACCGCTACCAGCGTGTTGGTCAGCACGGTGAAGAAACTTGAAAAGCGCACCAGCCCGCCCAGCAGACTGGCGTGATCGGCGTAGCGGCCAATCAGGATCAGGTAAAGCTGAATCACCAGGCCCGACCAGCCAAGGCAAGCGGCCACAAGGGCGTAATAGCGCTGTCCGTGCGCAGGTTGTGGATGTTCGCTGAGCATCAATCGGTATCCTTGAGTGCCGGCCTCCATGCCGGACTGTTCTGGCGGGCCTGTTACCAGCCCTTGCTGCGATGCAATTTCACGTACAGCGCTTCGACCTTTTCACGCGCCCAGGGTGTCTTGCGCAGGAAAGTCAGACTGGACTTGATGCTCGGATCGCTTTTGAAGCAGCGAATATCGATGCGCTCGGCGAGGCCGGACCATTCGTAATGTTCGACCAGCGCCCTGAGGATCTGCTCCAGCGTGACGCCATGCAATGGTTCGGAGTTGGGTGTTGTCATGATGAGCCTTGCAACGGATGAAGAGGAGACGAACCTGAACGGATCTCTGGAGTCCGCAGGGGCTTCCCGAAAGTCTGCCATTGTAAGCGCCATGCTTTGATAAAACACCGTCGACCTGGGGCACTATTGCCGGCCTTGCAATGATCCATGTCAGGTTTTTCGCTTTTAGAAAGATCGTTAGCGCCCTATCATTGCCGGGTTAAGGATTGAAGATTCCCCCTTCTGCAGATGTTCCTTCGGACAAAAGCCTATGCACGAATTCGGGCGGTAATGGTCTACGACTCAATGACCGCGCCGGCCGAACGTGCAGCCGCGTTCTGCCTGACGGTTTAATTCCACCGTCGGCGATTCGTCTCAACAAGCAGCTTCAAGGAATAGCGCCAAGGCAGGCGATGCTTAAAACAAGATGTCAATTACTTACTTCTCGCGGAGATTCGCATTATGAGCACTGACAGTGCTTCAAATAGAAATCGCCTGTTACCGACCCTGCTCGGGCTGGTGATCCTGTTGATGGGGCTGGCCTTGCTGGTCGGTGGTGCCCGACTGCTGCAACTGGATGGCTCGCTGTATTACCTGCTGGCCGGTATCGGCTTCGCCGTGACTGGCGTGTTGCTCATCACCGGTCGTGCGGCTGCGCTGGGCCTTTATGCACTGCTGCTGTTCGCGAGCACAGTGTGGTCGTTGTGGGAAGTCGGCCTCGATTGGTGGCAATTGGTGCCACGCCTGGCGCTGTGGTTCGCATTGGGTATCGTGTTGCTGCTGCCGTGGTTCCGCAAGCCGCTGCTGCGCAACGGTCCGGCACGCATGGGCACCGGTGCATTGAGCGTCGCAGTAGTGCTGGCCGGCCTGACCGCGCTGGCGAGCCAGTTCACTAATCCGGGTCGCATCGAAGGCCAGCTGGACCGCGAGACGGCTGGCACGACCAACACCGCCCCGGCCATGCCTGACGGCGACTGGCAGTCCTACGGCCGCACCGCCTTCGGTGACCGCTACTCGCCACTGGCACAGATCACGCCGGAGAACGTCAGCAAGCTGGAACCGGCGTGGACCTATCGTACGGGCGACATTCCGGGACCGAATGACCCGGGTGAAACCACTGCCGAGAACACCCCGCTCAAGGTCAACGGCATGCTTTATGTGTGCACGCCGCACAGCCAGGTGATCGCGCTTGACCCGGATTCGGGCAAGGAAATCTGGCGCTTCGATCCGAAGCTCAGCACTCAGAACGCGGCCAACTTCAAGGGCTGGGCGCACATGACCTGCCGTGGCGTCACCTATCATGACGACGCTGCCTACGCCGCCAGCGCCCCGGCACAAAGCCCGACGGTCCCGGCTGCCGACGGCACGGCCACCGCCAGTGCTGCCTGCCCGCGCAGAATCTTCCTGCCGACTGCCGACACCCGTCTGATCGCGCTGAACGCCGACACCGGCAAGATGTGCGAAGACTTCGGCAACAAGGGTTCGGTTGACCTGACCGCCAACATGGGCACCTTCGCTCCGGGCGGCTACTACTCCACGTCGCCACCCGCGGTCACCAAAGACCTGGTGATTATCGGTGGCCACGTCACTGACAACGTCTCCATGGACGAGCCGTCCGGCGTGATCCGCGCCTATGACGTGCACACCGGCCGTCTGGTCTGGAACTGGGACAGCGGCAATCCGGAAGAAACTGCGCCGATTGCCGAAGGCAAGATCTACACGCGCAACTCGCCGAACATGTGGTCCATGTTCAGCGTCGATGAAAAGCTCGGCATGATCTACCTGCCGATGGGTAACCAGACCCCTGACCAGTGGGGCGGAGACCGTACACCAGAGTCCGAGAAGTACAGCGCGGGCCTGGTTGCACTGGACATCGCGACCGGTCGTGTGCGCTGGGACTTCCAGTTCACTCACCACGACCTGTGGGACATGGACGTCGGTGGTCAGCCGACCCTGCTGGACATGAAAACAGCCGATGGCGTCAAGCCTGCAGTGTTGGCATCGACCAAGCAGGGCAGCATCTACGTGCTGGATCGCAGCACCGGCAAACCGATCGTGCCGATCAATGAAGTGCCAGTCCCGCAAGGCGCTGTCGCGGGCGATCACACCTCGCCGAGCCAGCCCAAGTCCGACCTGAACTTCATGCCGCCGCCGCTCAAGGAGCGCGACATGTGGGGCGTGACGCCGTTTGACCAGATGATGTGCCGGATCGACTTCAAGTCGCTGCGCTACGATGGTCCGTTCACACCACCTTCGCTGCAGGGTTCGATCGTTTATCCGGGTAACTTCGGTGTGTTCGACTGGGGCGGTATTTCCGTCGACCCGGTGCGTCAGATCGCCTTCGTCAATCCTAACTACATGGCTTTCCGTTCGAAGCTGGTACCGTCTGCCGAAGTTGAAGGCGGTCCGGGTCGCAAGAGCGAAACCGAAGGCGTACAGCCGAACAAGGGCGCGCCTTATGGTGTGATCCTGGAAGCACTGCTGTCGCCGATGGGCCTGCCTTGTCAGGCGCCAGCATGGGGTTACGTGGCGGCGGTCGACCTGACCACGCAAAAAACCATCTGGATGCACAAGAACGGCACCGTGCGCGACAGCTCGCCGATCCCGCTCCCGCTGACCATGGGCGTTCCAAGCCTGGGTGGTACGTTCACCACCGCCAGCGGCCTGGCGTTCATGAGCGCTACGCTTGACCAGTACCTGCGTGCCTATGACGTGCGTAACGGCAAGCAATTGTGGGAAGCTCGTCTGCCAGCAGGTGCGCAAACCACACCGATGACCTACACCGGCAAGGATGGTCAGCAATACGTGCTGGTCGTTGCGGGCGGTCACGGCTCACTGGGCACCAAACAGGGTGACTACGTGATGGCGTTCAAACTGCCGAAGTGATGCGTTGCTGAGGTCAATGAAAAGCGGCTATCGAGAGGTAGCCGCTTTTTTTGTCGCCACTGAAACCTGATTCAGTGGCGCCAGCTACCGCGCAAGACTGCGGATCTTCGGGCTAGACGATTATCGTTCCAGACGCTCTGCGTCCTCTCTTGAATATGCAGCGCGGCGCGGATCTGTGACGCGGAGCGTCACGAAATGCATGCCAACGCAGAGCATTGGCACGATAGTGTTCTCGCGCAAGTGTCCTGCCTGAAGTGCCCTCCCAGACGACTATCGTTCCGCACGCTCTGCGTGGGAATGCCGTTCTGGACGCTCTGCGTCCTCTCTTAATGTGCGGTGCGGCGCGGATCTGTGACGCGGAGCGTCACGAAATGCATGCCAACGCGGAGCATTGGCACGATGATGTTCAGACGATTATCGTTCTGGACGCTCTGCGTCCGCTTCCCGGTGCGAATGACTAGCGCGCTTTGGCGCTGCTTTTGTCACTGGCGCGCAGGATGTCGCTCCAGCGGCGCACCAGGTAGTTGTGCTCGTTCATGACCGAGTTCCACACGGCGATGTGGCCCATGCGTTCCTCGTACGAGCCGCCGTCGCGGACTTCTCCGGCATCGATCAGCGGCAAGCCGTCGCTGCCGAGCAGTTGTTCGCGGGCAGGCAGGCCGGCGTACCAGTAATCCCATTCGGCAGCGCTGAGGTGATCGCGGCTGCGTGCCGGATTGCCGATGTAATAGCCCTGCCGCGCCATCACTGCGCCGGGCCAGCCCGACAGCCACCAGTTCAGGTACGCATAGGCGGCATCCAGCACCGGGCCCTTGGCGTGACGTGACAGGGAAAGCCCGCCAAACCAGCCGCGATAGCCCTCTTTGGGCACCGCGACGCGGTACTTCACACCCGCACGGTGCAGCCTGACCAGGGTCGGTGACCAGAGGCTCTGAATGTCGATGTTCGGGCTGAGCATCAGTTCGGCGGCCTCTTCGTCGCCTGACCAGAACGCAGCAAAATGCCCTTGCTGCTGTTTGCGCACTAGCACATCGGCGAGCCGATCGATCTCTTCGATGCTCATGTTGCCGATGTCCTTGAAGCTTGCCAGCCCTGCCCCCTGCACAGCCAGCGCGGCATCCAGTGCGCCGATGGCCGCGTCGCTCTGCAAGGCGATGCGCCCGCCCCACACGGGGTCGAGCAGCCAGCCCCAGCTTTCGTCAGCAGAGCTCAAACCCTCCGGCAAGCGCTCGGGGCGATAGGCGAAGCTGTCGGCGTTATGGGTCAGCGGCAACATGCTGATGCGCTCGGTCACCGTGCTGCCCAAGCTGCCGTCGTGCTGCACGAACAAACGCTCGCTGGGCACACTGCCGCTGCCTGGCTGATCGGTAGGCCGCAGCCGGCCCTGCTTGGGCAGGTCGTTGATTTCGTGCCACAGCGCGATGCGCCGCGTGTCGATGGGTTGAATGGCCCGGGCAGGCCAGACGAAATCGACGTTATGAAACCACTGGTCGTAGAGGTCGTAGCTGTCTGGCTGCATGACCGCGATGCGTTGCGCGGTCTGCACGTCATGAATCTGATAGATCAGTTTGATCCCCAGCTCCTGCTCGGCCCGCTCACGCAAGGACTCCAGCAGGGTCACCGAGGTACCCAGCACGCGCAAGGTGATGGTCATGCTGCCGACTCGCTGAGCGGCGGCGCGAAACTGCCGGAAAATACTTCAAACGAACGACGCAGCAGATCGGGATCGAGACCGCGCAATATGAACACCAGCCGCGAGGTGCGATCCTCGCCCGGCCAGGCGGCAAGGTGCACCGGCGCATGCAGGCAATGCTGCACACCATGAATCACGATGGGAGCCTGATTGTCATTCACGTTGAGCAGCCCTTTGACGCGGAGGATTCGTTCACCGTGGCATCTTAACAGCATCGATAACCATACCCCGAAGCCGACCCAGTCCAGAGGGCGCTCGAACGTCAGGCAACAGACCTGCGCATCGCCATGCCGCGCGGAGGTCGACATCACTCGATGCAGTTGCCAGCGCGTCACTTCAGCAGCCGGTTCGTCGCTGCGCATGCCCTCGCCCAGCAACAACTGATCGCCGCTGTGGACGTCCGCCGTATCCAGCAGTGGCGCAGAAAAATTCAGCGCTTGCAGATGCTGGCGCAGGCCATCCAGCACCGACTCATCGACCAGATCGGTCTTGCTCAACAGCAGCCGGTCTGCCGCCGCGACCTGCGCCAGCCACTCCGGATGCAGACGCTCCTGCAGCGTCGCGTGGCAGGCGTCGACCAGCGTGACAATCAGACCGATATGAAAACGCCCGCGCAGTTGCGGGTCGTTGCTCAGCGTAGTGAGAATCGGCGCCGGATCAGCCAAGCCGGTGGTCTCCAGAATCACCCGGCGAAACGCAGGAATTTCACCTCGATTACGCCGCTCCAGAAGACCGAGCAGCGCATCCTTCAACTCACCGCGGACGGTGCAGCAGACACAACCGCTGGGCAGCAGCACGGTATCCGGTGCGACCTCTTCAACCAGCAGATGATCGATACCCACATCGCCGAATTCGTTGATCAGCAGCGCGGTGTCACCCATGTTTTCATCGGCCAGCAGGCGTTTGAGCAACGTGGTCTTGCCGCTGCCGAGAAAGCCGGTAATCACGTTCAGGGCGATACTCATGATGACCTCTGCAGATGATCGAGCAGACGTGAATCGAGCGGATCCAATTGCCGGCCGATCAGCAACTCGGCCTTCTGCCAGAGCTGCTCCAGCCCGGTCGCCAGTTCCTGCTTGCCGGTGGCCCCGAGCAGAAGATAGGAAACGCCCTGAAAATCTTCGACCTTCAGACGAAACGGCGCGACCACCTTGTTGATTGCAGCAATGCGCCGCAAGCGCTCACGCCGCCGGGGCAGCTCGGCAGCCAGCGGATCGCTCCAGTGCACGTCTTCTCCCAACAGCCCGCACAATCCACACATCAAGTGTTCTCCAGCTGTTTGCTCATGGCATGACGTCGCCGGAATTGGGGCCCAGTGTCTGACCGACGAACAGGTTGCCACCCGGCTCGCTGGCCAACAGCACCGCCACCGGGGCGACCTCCTCGGCCAGACCGAAGCGGCCCAGAGGCAACTCGGCGGCCTTGGCGATTTTCCAGGCGCTGCTGATCCCGGCGACCAGTGGGGTTTCGATCGGACCGGGGGCAATGGCGTTGACCAACACGTTGTCCTTGGCGACTTCCAGCGCCAGGGACTTGCTGAAACCGATCACCCCGGCCTTGGCCGCGGCGTAGTGGGTCAGTTCGGCACCGCCCTTGATACCCAGTTGCGAAGCGACATTGATGATGCGCCCCCAGCGCTGAGCAATCATGTGCGGCAATGCACGTTGACTGGCCACGAACACGCTGGTCAGGTCGATGCGCAGCATGTCGTTCCACATGTCGAGCGTCAGGTCGACGCAACGTGCCTGGGTCAGCATGCCCGCGTTGTTGACCAGAATGTCGATGCCACCGAACTGTTCGACACAGGCATCGACGCTGGCTTGCGCGCCTTCGACGCTGCCCACATCGGCCACGCACTCCTGAACCTGGGCGCCCAGCTGGCGGCACTCTGCGGCGATCTTCGCCAGGCTGTCGGCGTCCCGGTCGCCCAGCACCAGACGCGCGCCCTCAACCGCGTAGGCACGGGCGATGGCTGCGCCGATGCCACTGCCTGCTCCGGTGATCACTGCGCGTTTTTGTTTGAGTTGCTGCATGAGTCGGATTCCTTGGTTGGTTTGGGGATCACTGCGTACTGTTCGCGAACGCTCAGTTACTGGCACACCGCTCCCAGCGTCTGCACTGAACGCTTCGCGAGCAAGCTCGCTCCCGATCTGATTCGGTCTACCCCGGCCAGCGCACGGTCAGGCCACCGTCGATCACAATGCTTTGTCCAGTCAGGTAACTGGCTTCATCGCTGCACAGAAAACGCACCAGCGCAGCGACTTCATCCGCTCGCCCGACTCGGCCCAGCGGGATGGCTTTGGCTGCCTGCGCCAGACCTTCCGGCCCCAGCGAGTTGGTGCTGTCCAGCGATTGCGGCGTCTCGATCAGGCCGGGAATCACAGCGTTGCAACGGATGCCCTGCGGAGCGAGTTCCACCGCCAGTGACCGGCACAACCCTGGCACGCCGGCCTTGGCCGCTGCGTAATGGGAATGGTCCTGCCAGCCATATACACCGCCGGCAATCGAGGAAATCGCCACCAGCGCCCCGCCCTCGCCCATGTGCCGGACGGCGGCACGGAAGGTGCGCATCACGCCGGTCAGGTCCACGTCGAGCATCTCGTTCCAGCGCTCGTCGGTCATTTCCAGCAACGGCGCGCGGCGCAACAATCCGGCATTGGCGACCGCGTAGTCGATGCGGCCGAACAACTTGACCGCCTGCGCGGCCAGGTCATCGACCGACTCGGTGAAGGTCACGTCCAGCGGCAGCATCAGGCATTCGCCGCCCGCTTCCGCCACCAGCCTGCGGGTTTCGTCCGGATCATGCGGGTCAGCCGGATAGAACCCGCCTGCCACCGCCACACCCTGGTGGGCAAAAGCCACTGCCAGCGCCTGACCGATGCCGCTGGCGGCACCGGTTATCACTGCAACTTTACGCGTCATGTGCTGCTCCTCATTTCACCGTTTCAGGTCGCACGTGTTTGGCGGCAAACATCAGCGCCCCCGACAGGAAGCAAGGCACTGCGCCGAAGTACAACGCCGAGGTCTGCCAGTCGCCGCCTGCGCTCAGTACCGACGTGGCACCGAAGCCTGCGACCACAGCACCGAGCGGGCCCATGGCATGGATGATTGCGCCGCCTGTGGCACGAATGCTGGTCGGGAAGCTTTCGCTGATGAAGAACAATGCCGCCGAGTAAGGGCCGATCAGGAAGAACAGCCCCAGGCTGTACAAGCCGACCACCGTCACCATGTTGCTTGGTCCGTAAAGCATGCCGGCAAACGCCAGGCCGCCGAGCATCCAGCCAAGGCCGATGACATTGCGGCGACCGATCCGGTCACCCATCCAGCCGTGACACAGGTAGCCGCAATAGCCCACCAGGTTGGACAGCACCAGAATGATCAGCGAGTTCTCGAACGAGATGTGGTGGACGCTGACGATTACCGTCGTACCCAGCACACTGAATACCTGAATGGCCGCCCAGTTGAGCAGGATCGCAGCACCGATCACCAGGGTTGCGCGGCGCGAAGAACCGCGAAAGGCAGCGCCGATACCGGCCTTGCTGTGTTCTTCGTAATCCACCCCGTAGGTCTGCGCCACGGCCTTCGCCTGACTGAGGTCGCCCTTCTTGCGCAGCTGGGTGATGCGTTGATGGATCTGAAACTGCGGGCTCTCCTTGAGCTTGCGCGCCAGGATCGCGATGATGATGGCCGGGATGGCCGCGAACACGAAGCAGCCCTGCCAGCCAATGACCGGCAACAGCACCGCTGTCAGACCGGCCGCGATCAGCGCACCGACCGGCCAGCCGCCCTGCACCAGGCTATAGATGAAGCCACGGCGCTTGGTCAGTCGCGGGTCGTCGGAGGCGGCATAGATCTCGCTCAGGTAGGTCGCATTGACCGTTTCCTCTGCGTAACCCAGACCGCCCAGCGAACGGATGAGGATCAGGGGCGATTTGCCCCACGATCCGCCGATGGCCGTGAGCGCCGAGCAGATCGCCGAGCCACTCACGGTGAAAATAATACCCACGCGCCGTCCCAGGCGATCTACCAGCGGGCCGATGGCCAGGGCCACCACCGCGGTGCCGACCGCGACCCAGGTCGCGATTTCGGCCTGTTCGACCTCACTCCAGCTGAAATGCCGACCGATTTCCGGTAACAGCGTGCCAAACAGAATGAAGTCATATACCGCAAACACCCACGCGAAAAACGCAATCCATGTGGCGAACCGTACTTGCTCCGGAGTCAGTTGCTCAGGTTTCCAGCCGGTCAGGTCGAGCTTATTGTAAATGGACATGAGTGACGCCTCGGACAGGGCAATGAATCAGCGGGTACGGGGGTTGCGACGCACGAAGTCGTCGGCAATCTCGTCGAAAGTGACGAACTTGACGCCAGCATGGCTCTGAATGTGCTCGATCAAGCGCTCAAGCATCAGCAGCACTTGCGGGCGACCAGACACGTCCGGGTGAATGGTCATGGTGAAAACAGCATGTTCATGTTCGCGATAGACCCAGTCGAACTGGTCGCGCCACATTTCTTCCAGGTGCCGAGGGTTGACGAAACCGTGGCTGTTCGGCGCCTTCTTGATGAACATCATCGGCGGCAGATCGTCCAGGTACCAGTTGGCCGGGATTTCCACCAGATCGGTTTCTTCGCCGCGTACCAGTGGTTTCATCCAGGTATCCGGATGCTGGCTGTAATCGATCTTGGTCCACTTGTCGCCCACGCGAACGTAGTAAGGATGGAAGTCGTTGTGCATCAGGCTGTGGTCGTACTTGATACCTTTCTTGAGCAGCAGCTCGTTGGTGACGTTGCTGAATTCCCACCACGGCGCTACATAGCCGGTCGGACGTTTGCCGGTCATTTGCGTGATCAGGTCGATGGACTTGTCGAGGACGATCTCCTCTTGCTCCGGGGTCATCGCAATCGGGTTTTCATGGCTGTAACCATGCACACCGATTTCATGCCCGGCGTCCGCCACAGCTTTCATCTGCTCTGGGAAAGTCTCCATGGAGTGCCCCGGAATGAACCAGGTGGTGCGCAGACCGTAACGCTCGAACAACTTGAGCAGACGCGGCGCGCCGACTTCACCGGCGAACAGGCCACGAGAAATATCGTCCGGCGAGTCCTCGCCACCATAGGAGCCCAGCCAGCCGGCAACGGCATCCACATCCACACCAAACGCACACAGAATTTCTTTGGCCATCGTTGTTCTCCCACGGGTTATTCAGATCGGCTTCGCGCTGTACGGCACGCGGGCCGGTTGGCACTGCAAAACGTGTTCAAGGGGCTGCGATCAATGACTCCACGGTCAGCGCCGCACGCAGCAGCCGCGCGTCTTCGCCTGCCGGTGCGCTGAGCAACAGCCCGGTGGGCAGGCCCGAGGCGTCGCGGCCGCAGGGCAGTGACACGCCGGGCATGTTCAGCAGGCTGCCGGGCATGGTCAGGCGCAGCGTGGCGAGGTTGGTTTGAACGAACAGATCGTCGTCATTCAGCAGCGGTGCGAGCGGCGGTGCCACATGGGCCACCGTCGGGGTAATCAACAGCGCGCCGTCCAGTTCTAGGGTCAACTGCTCCTGCAACCGCTCGCGCGCGGCGTACAGATTGACCAGCAGGCTGGCCGGCATGGAACGGGCTGCCTCCAGGCGCTTGCGAACCCTGGGGTCGAGCTGGCTGGCGGCGTCGCTGTCGAGCAACGCCTGATGCAGCGCGAACGCTTCGGCGGCGCCAAGCCAGCCCTGTTGCTGAGTCAGCAACAACGTGGCCTGAAATGCCTGGCAAGGCTTGACCTCGATCAGTGCACCGCCTGAACGCAAGGCTTCAACGGCACGCAACAGGTTGTCGCGCACGGCTGGCGTGACGCGCTCGTCTTCCAGCACCGCCTGATCGAGCAGAAAACGCTGACCGGCCAGGCTGCGCGGTATCAACGATGAGGGTTTGCTGCGCGCGCAGAGCAGATCGTCGATCACCAGAGCGTCGCGCACGCTGCGGGTCAGTGGCCCGACGCTGTCCAGCGTCAGCGCCAGCGGGAAAACGCCGTCGCGGCTATAGCGGCGACTGGTGCTGCGAAACCCCACCAGGCCGTTGAGCGCTGCCGGAACACGAATAGAACCGGCGGTATCGGTGCCCATTGCGATCGGCACTGTGCCATTGGCCACGGCGACTGCCGAACCTGAAGACGAACCGCCAGGAATGCGCGGCGAGCTGTCGCTGTTGGGGTTGATCGGCGTACCGAAATGCGGGTTCAGGCCCAGCCCTGAATAAGCGAATTCACTGAGGTTGGTCTTGCCAAGGCTGACCATCCCGGACCGTGCCAACAGCCCGACACTCGGCGCATCCAGCAGCGCGGGCGAAAGGTTGTTGCGCACTGCGGCACCGGCGGTGGTGACGCTGCCTGCCACGTCGAAAAGGTCTTTCCAGGCGATGGGCACGCCGTCGAAGGGGCTCAATGGCTGCCCTTGGTGCCAGCGGGCCGCAGACGCTTCGGCTTCCCGGCGTGCCCGTTCGATACTCATGGAAATGAACACATGATCGGCCTGTGCCGCCTGTTGCAGGGCCTTGTCCAGAGCCTGCACAGGGTCACTGCGGCCCTGAGCAAAATCCTCGGCCAGTGCGCAGGCATCACGGGTAACGCTGTGACTCCCGGTATCGGTCATGGACATCACACCTTTAAAAATGTACTTATTAATAAAATGTACATTTAATAAAGGCAGATTCCATGCCAATCTGCACTGCACGGCGCCGTGACCCAAGCGAGCGGATCGCCCTTTCGCGCTGGAACCGCCGTCCTAGAAACCTTTTTTCAAAAGCATCAACCAGTTGCGACAACGCTTCGCCAGAGCACAAGATCGTCATAAAGAAATAATGTATCTTTTATAAAAGGTACATTTCAGTGCAAAAAAGTAACGGTGGCCCCATGAGCGAGCATAAGGACGTGTGCCAAGGTGACAACAACGCTTCTGTGCGAGAATCGTCCGTCAACCGCCAGAAGTGTATGAAACCGATGTCAGAAGAGGACCAGCGAACCGCGTCGCGCTACGCCATGATCCGCGAGGTGTTGCGTAACGCAATCGTCTCGGGCGCGGCCGTCAATGGACTGGTGCTGCTTGAAGCACCGCTGGCAGAACTGTTCGGCACCAGCCGGGTGCCGGTGCGCAAGGCGCTCAATCTGCTGCATGAAGAAGGCTTGATCAGCCGCTTCGATGGCCGGGGTTATCTGGTCAATCCTGACGCGCGGGACGTCGAGCCGCTGCGCCTGAGCCTGAGCCACAAGCAGTTCGGGCTGGACAGCAGCGAAGAACTGGTCGACACCCGTCCGCTCGGCGAACGTATTCATGATGAGATCGGTGCGGCACTGTCGGCCTGTATCGCCTTTGGTCACTATCGGCTGGATGAGCAAAGCGCCGCGCAGCATTACGGAGTGAGCCGCGCAGTGGTTCGTGAGGCGCTGATGCGTCTGCGGGATCGCGGCCTGGTGGAAAAAGAGCCTTACTCGCAATGGCTGGCGGGGCCGCTGACCGCCCGGGAAATCACTGAAGACTACGAACTGCGCGCCTGCCTTGAGCCCGAAGCCTTGCGCCAGACAGCGCCACAGCTGAGCCGAGAAACCCTCGAAGCAATGCTGGCCAGAGTCATCGAGGCGCAAAACGCCGAGCAGTGCAGCCTTGAGGAGATTGAGCGCCTTGAGGACGACCTGCATCAGCAATGCCTGGGCGGCCTGCAAAACCGCAAGATCGCCATGCTGATCAGCCAGGCCCAGAGCCCAATGATCATCAACCGGATTTTCTACCGCCTGCTGAGCATTGGCGCCGATGAGGCGATGCTGGCCGAACACCGGCTGATCATCGAATTGCTGCTGCACGGCGCCTTCGACGCCGCCGCCCTGAACCTCAAGGAACACCTGCTACGCGCCCGACAGCGCATGCTGCAACGCCTGAAAGTGCTGGCGGTATTGCCGGAACAGGAAGTGCCGGGGTATCTGACGCGGTTGAGTTGAGGTGGGCTGAAGTTGGAGTTAACGCTACAGAGACTATCGTTACCACGCGGCGCGGCGTCGATTTGTGACGCGGAGCATCACGAACGGCATGCCAACGCGGAGCATCGGCACGATAGTGTTCTCGCGAAAGTGCTCTCCCTGAAGATTATCGTTCCGCACGCTCCAGCGTGGGAAC
>NZ_FNJH01000005.1:65670-361254 GCF_900103225.1 Pseudomonas congelans
GCACGATAGTGTTCTCGCGAAAGTGCTCTCCCTGAAGATTATCGTTCCGCACGCTCCAGCGTGGGAACGCTGTTCTGGACGCTCTGCGTCCGATCTTGAACGCGGAGCATTGGCACGATAGTTAGTGTGTACTTCAGCGCTACGGATTACTTGCCGATCACTTCACCGCGCATCGGTGCCAGTCGGGCGATGAGGCGGTTTTGTACGGGGACCGGCACCTTTTCGGTGTCCATCGAGGCGATGAGGTTTTCGACCAGCGCGTTGAAGTCGCTGGGCGTCAGGTTCTGGCCCTTGTGCGCCTCGGCCATGCTGTCGCCGCTATAGCGGCACGGGCCGCCGGACTCGACGCAGAGTTGCTCGACCAGTTTGTCGCGCAGACGCACGATGTCGACTTTCTTGAAGTGCTCGACGATACGTTGATCCTTGGCCACGTTTATCAGCATGCCTTCGACGATGCGCTGGATACCGGCACGCTGGCCCAGCCCCTGATAGAGGCTGTCATCCACAGGTGGCTGTTGCTGCTGCGCGCAACCGGTCAGTAGCGTCAGCATCATGGCTATCAGCAAGCGCCTCATCAGAAATTTCCCTGCACAGACAGATAGGTGCCGTTCTGGTTGTCCAGCGTGGCGATTTCGCCCAGGCGTGCATAGGCCAGGACCACAGACAGGTGCTTATTGGGAAAATAGCCGAGAAACACATCGGCCCAGTCGCTCTCGCCTGCAAACGACAGGTTGTCCGGCTTCTCGCGATATTCGACGCCCAGCGCCCAGCGCGGATTGAACAGCACGGCTACCGAACCCTCCTTGAGCAGGCTGCGGCTGTCGCGCCGATCGCCGCCGAACCCCAACAGTCCGGTTTCGTTGGCGCGGCTGTAGCGCACGCCGCCGTTGACCACAACGTTGTAGCCGAACGCCGCGCCCATGAACAACCGGCTGGCCGTCAGGTAGCCTTCGACATCCGAGTCACGCCGGGCGCCGACCAGGCTGGGAATCAGGAAATCGTTCTGATGCTTGTACTGCACACCCAGAGAAACCTGCGGCAGGCTTTCGTAGATAAGGTCGCCGAACAGCCGCACCTTGACGCCGAACACGTCCTGACTGAGGTTATCGTCCGGCAGGCTGAGTCTGTGCTGCAGGTTGCTGATATCGAAACGCTGATGCGCATAGGACAACTCCAAGCGGTTGCCATAGGCGACCGCCAGGCCCGCCACATCGAGGTTGTAGTCCGGCAGATTCACGTGCGTGGCGAAAGCGGTAGCGCCCCACTCGCCCTGCTCGCTGTACCCGGTGATCACCGCCCACGGGGTGATACCGCCGCCGGCGCTGCCTTCAATGCTGGTCGCGCCGCCCGTGGCGATCAGCCGGCCGTTGTCGCCCATGGCGGGCGTCGGATCGACGCCCGCCATGCCCACCAGCAAAGACCCCAACAGCAGCGATGTTTTGTGCAACATGGGTTAATTCACCATAAGACCGGGTGAGGTCTGGTACGTGGCAATCCATGCCTCGAACGCCGACGCCGTCAGCGGTCGACTGATCAGGTAACCCTGGGCCGTATCGCAGTGCCAACGCCGGAGCAGGTCCAGGCTGTGTTGATACTCGACACCCTCTGCCACCACCTTCAGTCCGAGGTTGTGGCTCATTTCAATGGTCGACCGCACGATCACCGCGTCTTCGCTGGTTTCATCCAGATTGCGCACGAAAGACTGATCGATTTTCAGCTCCTGCACGGGCAGACGCTTCAAGTGAGCCAATGACGAGTAACCGGTGCCGAAATCGTCGATCGACAGGCTGATGCCGCAATCGCGCAATCGATGCAGTACGATCAGTGCCTTTTCCGGTTCGCTCATGACTGCACTTTCGGTGATCTCGAATAACAGTTGTTCGGCAGGCACGGCGTATTGCTTGAGCAGTTTCACGACATAGCCGACCAGGTCATCGCCCAGCAGGTCGTTCGCGGAAATGTTCACCGACACCTGCAGGACCAGTCCGCGCTGACGCCATTCGGCCAGTTGGCGCATCGCCTCTTCGATCACCCAGTTGGTCAGCAGGTAAATGCTCCCGGTGCGCTCGGCGAGGACGATGAATTCGGCGGGCGAGACACTGCCGAACTGCGGATGAGCCCAGCGCAATAGCGCTTCGGCCTGACGTACATAGCCCTGACGGATATCCAGCTTGGGCTGGTAATGCAGCATCAATTCGCCATTCTGCGCGGCCTTGCGCAGGTCACGAATGAGCGTGATCTGTCGCTGGTGGGCCAGGTCAC
Source organism: Pseudomonas congelans (assembly GCF_900103225.1). Lineage (GTDB taxonomy): Bacteria > Pseudomonadota > Gammaproteobacteria > Pseudomonadales > Pseudomonadaceae > Aquipseudomonas > Aquipseudomonas congelans. The sequence continues at coordinate 67,933 of NZ_FNJH01000005.1, forward strand.
GACCGTCCTGATAGATCTGCAGGCGACCGGGAAGGAACGCGGCGTCCTTGCGGGCAATTACCGCACGGCTGAGCAATTCCTGGGCGGAATCACCGTGTTCCGGGTATACCGTGATACCAATGCAGCACTCAAGCTCCAGCTCATGATTGTCGATACGCTGCGGCTCACTGAGCAGACGCTGCACAGCGTCAGCCATGCCCACCGCGCCATCGCTGGCTGTGTTGTCCAGCAGCAGCAGAAACTCATTGGCCCCCAGACGCGCGACGGTATCGCCGGCGCGCAGATTGCCTTGCAGGCGCTGGCCCACCTGTCGCAACAACTGGTCCACACCTTCGGCGCTCACGCTTTCGCTGATCGTGACGAGGTTTTCGACACTCAGAGATAACAGGGCAACCGCACGATCTGCGGCAATCGAACTGCCCAGACGCTCCATCACCAGCGCACGGTTGGGCAGCCCGGTCAGGTTGTCGTGCAGGGCATTGTGGGCCAACTGCCCCTCGCGCACCGCAATGCCCTGCTGCATGGTGTTGATCGCCTCGGCGAGCATGCCCAGCTCATCACTGCGAACCAGGGTGACCGGGGTTTTATAATCGCCATCACCAATACGTTTGGCCGCCGTGGCCAGGGCCTGAACCGGCAGCGAGACGCTTCGCGCCAGCGCCAGTGTGCCGATCAGCGAAGCCACCAGAGCGGCCATGGAAATCCAGAAGATCTTTTGATTCAGTGGCGCGAATGCCTGATAAGCCTTGTCCAGAGGGCTCTGCAACAGCGCGATGACCTGCCCGTCGCCGCCATTGCTGGTGTTGGCGAGCATCAGGGTCTGGCTGAGAAAGTTGAGGTTCGACTGTTCGGTCAGCAGCATCTGGCCTTCCGATGAGCTGCGCATCAGCTCGATCAGGCCGGCGTGCAGAGCCTCTGGCTGGGTACTGATCAGATCACCGGTCTTGCCGTCCTCTACGGTGAGAAAGGACACTTCCAGACCGCTGAGCGAGCGCAGTTCTTCGGCAATATCGCTGTCGATGGTAAAGCCCATTACCACACGGCCGATCGGCAATGGCGCGAGAACGGTGCTCTCCACCAGCAAATGAGGGTCTCCGCCGCCGGGCACGATGAGCACTGACTGACCGGCACGTTTGGCGCTGCGCAGCGCCTGGTCATAGACAAACCTGGAACCCTCGGGGACTTTCGGTACGGTGCTGGCAATCACCACGCCATCCATACCCAACAGGAACATGTCGCTGGCATTGATGCGTTTGCCATGGTTGAGCAACACCGATCGGATGGTCGAGGAATCGGCACTGGCCACGGCGTCGCGAAAGCCGAAATCGGCTGCCACCAATTGCACGGTGTCACGCAGACGTTTGCCGCGCAGATCGATCAGCCGTTCGAACACACGACTGCCCACCTCCAGTTGCGCCTGGGCCTGGGTACGCACCGCCTCGTCTGTTGCAACCTTGACGGCGAGATAGACCGCACTCACGACAATCAGCAACAGAGCAATCAGCACCCCGGCGATGCGCGCCTGAAAGCTGGCTTTAAATTTCATTAATGCGTGGCCTTGTGGAAAGCGTCACCGAAGCCGCCAGGTGCGGGCTTGCCGGGTTTGTCCTCGGCCTGCATTTCGACCGCGAGGTTGAAACGCCGGGTGAGCCCGGCGGCAGGCACCTCGAACTCGCCGCCCGCTACCGGCTGCATGTCCGCGATCTGCGGGTGCCAGAGGGTGGCGTTGTAGTGCCCGGCGGGCAGCTGATCGAGTTTGAGCTGGCCGTTGCTGTCGGTCACGCCGAACCATGAATCGTCGGTGACGTAGATGTAACCGACCATCCAGTCGTGAATGTTACAGCCCAGCACCACCACGCCGGGCTTGTCGAACAACAGCGGATCCGAGGGCGTGCCCTCGTAAAGTCGCAGCTCGAAGCGCTTGGCCGGAGAAAAGGAGTAGACCTGGTGGCGAATGTTGTCGCTGTTGGGAAACTTGACCTGCGTGCCGGTGTGGATGGCCAGCACATGTGGCGCAAACTCCTGATCACGCTGATCCATCGACGCTTTCAACGCAACGGGTGAAGGATCGGGCGGCCCTTTAAGGGTTACCACCGCATCTGCAAGAGGCTTGCCTTCCTTGTCATTCACCTGCGCGATAAAGGTAGAAGCCGAGGCGCTCGCAGCCGAGGCTAAGCACAGTCCGGCCAGCAATGCCGATATAAATACGTTGGTCATACCTGATTCAACCCATAACGGCAGCGCCGTAAATGAAATAAGCCCGCTCTTTTCCACCTGACAGGCCCAACGACTCATAAATAGCGATTTTCCAACCGCGTTACAGACTATCGACCAAGACTATTGAAACCTGAGAGCCACCGCCCCATCTAAGAGCCATGTTCAACTTCTCAGGTGCCCCATGAACGACCAGCAGACAGACTCGCCAGACTTGCCCAATGACGCAGACGAGCACGACGTGTCTCTGAGTTCCAATAGCACCTCGCTGGCCTTGCCCGGCCAGAACCTGCCCGACAAGGTTTACATCATTCCGATCCACAACCGTCCTTTCTTTCCTGCGCAGGTCCTGCCTGTCATCGTCAATGAGGAGCCGTGGGCCGAAACGCTGGAGCTGGTCAGCAAGTCCGAGCATCATTCGCTGGCGCTGTTTTTCATGGACACTCCACAGGAAGATCCACGCCACTTCAAGACCGACGCGCTCCCCGAGTATGGCACTCTGGTCAAGGTTCACCACGCCAGTCGCGAAAATGGTCGTTTACAGTTCGTCGCGCAGGGCCTGAGTCGTGTGCGCATCCGTACCTGGCTCAAGCATCACCGCCCGCCGTATCTGGTAGAAGTCGAATACCCGCAGCAGCCCAATGAGCCGACCGATGAAGTGAAGGCCTACGGCATGGCCCTGATCAACGCGATCAAGGAATTGCTGCCGCTCAACCCGCTGTACAGCGAAGAGCTGAAGAATTATCTCAACCGTTTCAGCCCCAATGACCCCTCGCCGCTCACCGACTTTGCCGCTGCCCTGACCTCGGCCACTGGTGTAGAGCTGCAGGAAGTACTCGACTGTGTGCCGATGCTCAGGCGCATGGAAAAAGTCCTGCCGATGCTGCGCAAGGAAGTCGAGGTTGCACGCCTGCAGAAGGAAATCTCTGCCGAGGTGAATCGCAAGATCGGCGAGCATCAGCGCCAGTTCTTCCTCAAGGAACAGCTCAAGGTCATTCAGCAGGAGCTGGGCCTGAGCAAGGACGATCGCAGCGCTGACATCGAACAGTTCGAGCAGCGTCTGGAGGGCAAGACCCTGCCACCACAGGCACGCAAGAAGTTCGACGAAGAAATCGGCAAGCTCAAGGTGCTGGAAACCGGCTCGCCCGAATACGCCGTGACACGCAATTACCTGGACTGGACCAGCTCGCTGCCATGGGGCATCTATGGCGCCGACAAGCTGGACCTCAAGCACGCGCGCAAGGTACTCGATCAGCACCATGCCGGGCTCGACGACATCAAGGCGCGGATTCTGGAATTCCTTGCGGTGGGTGCCTACAAAGGTGAAATCAGCGGTTCGATCGTGCTGCTGGTCGGCCCTCCAGGCGTGGGCAAGACCAGTGTCGGGCGCTCGATTGCCGAGTCGCTGGGGCGGCCATTCTATCGCCTGAGCGTGGGCGGCATGCGCGACGAGGCCGAAATCAAGGGCCACCGCCGTACCTACATCGGTGCGCAACCGGGCAAGCTGGTACAGGCGTTGAAAGACGTTGAAGTCATGAACCCGGTCATCATGCTCGATGAAATCGACAAGATGGGCCAGAGCTATCAGGGCGACCCGGCATCTGCACTGCTGGAAACCCTGGACCCGGAACAGAACGTCGAATTCCTCGACCATTATCTGGACCTGCGTCTGGACCTGTCGAAAGTGCTGTTCGTCTGCACCGCCAATACCCTGGACTCGATACCCGGTCCGCTGCTCGACCGGATGGAAGTGATTCGCCTGTCCGGCTATATCACTGAAGAAAAACTGGCGATTGCCAAACGCCACTTGTGGCCCAAGCAACTGGCGAAAGCCGGCGTTGCGAAAAACAAACTGAGCATCAGCGACAGCGCTCTGCGCGCCGTCATCGAAGGCTACGCTCGCGAAGCCGGTGTGCGGCACTTGGAGAAGCAACTTGGCAAGCTGGTGCGCAAGGCGGTGGTCAAACTGCTGGACGAGCCCGATTCGGTGATCAAGATCGGGCCGAAAGACCTCGAAGCGTCGCTGGGCATGCCGGTGTTCCGCAGCGAGCAGGTGCTGTCCGGCACTGGCGTAATCACCGGTCTTGCCTGGACCAGCATGGGCGGCGCTACCCTGCCGATCGAGGCGACGCGCATTCATACGCTCAACCGCGGCTTCAAGCTGACCGGGCAATTGGGCGATGTGATGAAGGAGTCGGCCGAAATTGCCTACAGCTACGTCAGCGCCAATCTGTCGAAGTTTGGTGGCGACGCGAAGTTCTTCGATGAGGCGTTCGTGCACGTACACGTCCCCGAAGGTGCCACCCCGAAAGACGGCCCGAGTGCGGGCGTGACCATGGCCAGCGCCCTGCTGTCCCTGGCCCGCAACCAGCCGCCGAAAAAAGGTGTCGCCATGACCGGCGAACTGACCCTGACCGGGCACGTACTGCCCATCGGCGGCGTACGCGAAAAAGTCATCGCCGCACGCCGCCAGAAGATCCATGAACTGATCCTGCCCGAGCCTAACCGCGGCAACTTCGAAGAACTGCCGGACTATCTCAAGGAAGGCATTACGGTGCACTTCGCCAAACGCTTTGCGGATGTGGTGAAGGTGTTGTTCTAGAGCTTGATAATAGGCAGGCCCCACGCTGAATTGGCACGAGAGGTGTTCTATCGGGCGCCTCTCGTACCGCACGCTCCAGCGTGGGAATGCAGTTCTGGACGCTCTGCGTCCGATCCAGAGCGCGACACCTGTCGTACTCCCCCACAAAACTCCGATCAGTTATCCTTGCGCCTCGTCTCGCAATACCGGAACTTGCCATGACCCCTGCCCGTTTCATTGCCCCGCTGAGTCTTGCGCTGCTGACGGCGTGCGCCCAGACGCCGAAAAACATTGTGTCCATCGACACGCAAAGCGACTGCCCGCTGACACTCACGCCCGGACAGACGCTGATTCTGACGCTGCCCAGCAACCCGACCACCGGCTTTCGCTGGCTGACCCAGAACCCGGCCCAGAATATCCTGCGCAGCCTGGGGCCTGAGGTGTATGCCAACGCCGAGAGCAAGGAGATGGTCGGCAACGATGGGCAATCGGTCTGGCGCTTCAAGGCCACCGATGCCGGGACCGGACGGCTGATGATGGTCTATCAGCAACCCTGGGCACCCGAAGTCGCCCCGGAGCAGACCTTCGAGTGCGCCATCAGCGTGAAGTGAGGCTCTGCGCGCGGCTTGTCCGACAAGACGCACTGCACCATGCATCCCGGCAGCAACTTGGCTAGAATGCCCGCTTTTCAAAGCCTTCGCCGGAACCGCCGTGAGCAAAGAAACCGACCGCATTTTCGCCCAGCCGCTGCCCCAGGTGCCTGACTTCGCCTTCAACGAAGACGTGGTGCGGGTATTCCCGGACATGATCAAACGCTCGGTGCCCGGTTATCCGACGATTGTCGAAAACCTGGGTGTGCTGGCTGCGCAATTTGCGCAGCCAAACACTGTGCTCTATGACCTGGGCAGTTCTCTGGGCGCCGTCACTCAGGCCCTGCGTCGCCATGTACGTGGCGAGGGATGTGAGGTCATCGCGATAGACAACTCCAGTGCCATGGTCGAACGTTGCCGTGAATACCTCAACGCTCAGGACTCCATGTTTCAGGAGTTGTTGCCGGTGCAAGTACTCGAAGGCGATATCCTCGCACTGGAATTCAAACCCGCCTCGGTAGTGGCGCTGAACTTCACCCTGCAATTCATCGCCCCCGAACAGCGTCTGGCATTGCTCGGTCGCATTCGTGACGCACTGGTGCCCGGCGGCGCGCTGATCCTCTCGGAAAAACTGCGCTTCGATGACCAGCAGGAACAGGCTCTGCTGACAGACCTGCACATCGCCTTCAAACGCGCCAACGGCTACAGCGACCTGGAAATCGCCCAGAAGCGCAGCGCCATCGAAAACGTCATGAAACCCGACAGCCTCGAAGAACACCGCCAACGCCTGCTTGCTGCAGGTTTTTCCAAGGTAGTGCCCTGGTTTCAATGCCTTAACTTCATCTCGTTGATTGCCCTGCCATGATTGATCTCGCTCCCCTCGTCCGTCGTCTGGCGGGAACCCCTCTGGCCGATTGGGCCAATGGCCTGCAGGCCCAGCTCGACACCAAGATGGCCAAGGGTCATGGTGACCTGCAGCGATGGCAAAGTGCGCTGGATGCCTTGCCCGACCTGCAGCCCGAGCGAATCGATCTGATCGACAGCTTCACCCTGGAGGCCGAGTGCAACGGCGAGACCCGCACCGTCCTGCGCAAGGCCTTACTGGGCCTGTCACCGTGGCGCAAGGGGCCGTTCAATGTGTTCGGCGTGCACATCGACACCGAATGGCGCTCGGACTGGAAGTGGTCGCGGGTTTCGCCACACCTGGACCTGAAGGGCAAACGCGTTCTGGATGTCGGCTGCGGTAACGGTTATTACCAATGGCGCATGCTTGGCGCCGGGGCCGACAGCGTGATCGGGGTCGACCCCAACTGGCTGTTCTTCTGTCAGTTTCAGGCCATGCAGCGCTATCTGCCTGATCTGCCCGCCTGGCACTTGCCGTTCGCGCTGGAAGACTTGCCCGCCAATCTTGAAGGCTTCGACACGGTGTTCTCGATGGGCGTGCTGTACCACCGCAAATCCCCCATCGACCACCTGCTGGCCCTGAAAGACTGCCTGGTAAAAGGCGGCGAGCTGGTGATGGAAACCCTGGTAGTGCCGGGCGATGTCCATCAGGTGCTGGTTCCGGAGGATCGTTATGCGCAGATGCGCAACGTCTGGTTCCTGCCTTCAGTGCCTGCTCTGGAGCTATGGATGCGCCGTGCCGGTTTCACCGATGTGCGTTGCGTCGACGTCAGCCACACGACGGTCGACGAGCAACGCAGCACCGAGTGGATGCGCTTCCAGTCCCTGAGCGACTATCTGGACCCCAGCGATCACAGCAAGACTGTCGAAGGACTGCCAGCGCCCATGCGTGCGGTGATCGTGGGGCGCAAGCCCTGAGGGATGAGTTATCTGGCTGCCGCCACGATCAACGCCTTCATCTCGGCCACTGCCGCCTTGAAGCCGACGAACAGAGCATGAGCCACCAGCGCGTGGCCGATGTTCAGTTCGTTGATGCCCTTGATCGCTGCGACCGCTTCAACGTTGTGATAATGCAGGCCGTGACCGGCATTGACGATCAGCCCTTGAGCGAGACCAAACGCTACGCCGTCGGCAACCCGCTGCAGCTCTTCAGCGACTTCAGTCGGGGTGTGAGCGTCGGCATAGCGCCCGGTATGAAGTTCGATGGCCGGCGCACCGACGCGCTTTGAAGCGGCGATCTGACGCTCGTCGGCATCGATGAACAGCGAGACCTCGCAGCCAATCTTCGCCAGTCGCTCGACCGCCGCCTTGATCCGCGCTTCCTGCCCGGCCACATCCAGACCGCCTTCGGTGGTCAGTTCCTGCCGTGTTTCAGGCACCAGACAGATATGCGCAGGACGAATGCGTTCGGCAAAGGCGAGCATTTCTTCGGTCACGCCCATCTCGAAATTCATGCGCGTCTGCAAGACGTCCTTGAGCAGCAGGACGTCGCGCTCCTGAATGTGGCGGCGGTCTTCACGCAGGTGAACGGTGATGCCGTCGGCGCCTGCCTCTTCGGCATCCAGGGCAGCCTTGACCGGGTCCGGGTAGCGCGTGCCACGGGCCTGGCGCAAGGTGGCTACGTGGTCGATGTTCACGCCGAGAAGGATACGAGTGCTTTGGGTCACGAGGGTCTCCAGAAAAATGGGCGAGCTGATCGAAGCAGGCTGTAGAGCATAAAGCCTGATCAAGGCTTGCGAAACAGTTCACGACTGACTAACGGGCGACCGCCCAGGTGAACCGCCAGCGCCTGACGCATCAGACGCTTGGCAGCGGACAGCGCGCCGGGCACGCTCCAGTCTGCTTCGGACATGGCCAGCAATTCCGCGCCCTGAAACAGACCGGGCTGAAGCAGGTACACACGCTCGAGCCCGGCATCGACCTGCAGGCGATACATGCCATCAATGGCCAGCGGTTCGCCGTTGATGTCGGCGTCCATCGCGAAGCCATAGCCCAGGTCATCCAGCAGCCGCCATTCGAACGAACGCAGCAACGGCTCCAGCGGACGCCCCAGAGAAAGGGCCAGCAACGTGGCAGCGTAATGTTCGAACACGGCAGGATGAGGGTCTTCGGCAGGCAACAGGCGAATCAGCAGTTCGTTGAGGTACATGCCGCTGAACAGCGCCTCGCCGGTCATCCAGGTAGCGACGCCTGCGCTTTCCATGCGACCGACGTTCTTCAGCTCGCCCCGCCCTCGAAACTCGACCTCGAGGGGCACGAACGGGCGTGCCAGCGAACCCGCCTTGCCCTTGGCACTGCGCAGCACGGCACGCAGACGGCCCTGAGGCGTGAGGAAGTCGACCAGCGCGCTGTTTTCGCGATACGCACGACTGTGGAGCACATAAGCAGGTTGGCCGGTAGGCGTGCTCATCAGGCTGGCTCGAAAGGGAAGTGTTCGCCCGACCATGGGAAGGTCAGGCGAAAGGACAGCTTAGAGGTCGCCGTAGCCAAGGGAACGCAGTGCGCGCTCGTCATCGGACCAGCCACCTTTGACCTTGACCCACAGGTTGAGCATCACCTTGGAATCGAAGAGCAATTCCATATCACGACGCGCATCACTGCCGATGCGCTTGATGCGATCGCCCTTGTCGCCAATGATGATCTTCTTCTGCCCGTCGCGCTCGACGAGAATCAGCGCGTGGATATGCAGGGTGCGGCCCTGCTGTTTGAATTCTTCGATCTCGACGGTGATCTGGTACGGAAGCTCGGCACCCAACTGGCGCATGATCTTCTCGCGAACCAGTTCGGCAGCCAGAAAGCGGCTGCTGCGATCGGTGATCTGGTCTTCCGGGAAGAAATGGTCATTCTCGGGCAGGTGCGAGGCAATCAGGCTTTCCAGCGCTTCGAGGTTGTGACCATGCTGCGCGGAGATCGGCACGATGGACGCATTCGGCAGCTGGCCCTGCAGCCACTCCAGATGCGGCATCAGGTCGCTCTTGTCCTCGATGCGATCGGTCTTGTTGATCGCCAGGATGACCGGCCCCTGGACATACTGAACGCGCTCCAGAACCATCTGGTCTTCGTCTGTCCAGCGGGTGCGATCGACGACGAAGATGACCACGTCGACGTCCTTCAGCGCCGCCGAAGCAGTCTTGTTCATGTAACGGTTGAGCGCTTTCTCGCCATTCTTGTGCATGCCGGGAGTATCGACATAGATGGCCTGCACCGTGCCCTCGGTCTTGATGCCCAGCATGTTGTGGCGCGTGGTCTGCGGCTTGCGCGAGGTGATCGCGAGCTTCTGGCCGAGAATGTGGTTAAGCAGCGTGGACTTGCCTACGTTGGGACGGCCGACAATGGCAACATAGCCACAGCGTGTTGCGGTTGTATCATTCATGACCGTTCTCCACGCCCAGGGCGATGAGTGCTGCTGCGGCGGCTACCTGTTCGGCAATCCGGCGGCTGACACCCTGTCCTCGGCTTTTTTCATTCAATAGGTTGATCTCGCATTCGACGAAAAACGTCCGGCAATGCGGTTCGCCCTGGATATCCACCACCTCGTAACGCGGCAGTTCGCAGGCCCGCGACTGGAGGAATTCCTGCAGTCGGGTCTTGGGGTCCTTGTTGGTGTCCACCAGCGTCAGGCTGTCAAACTCGGTTGTCAGCCAGGCCAGGACGCGCTCGCGCGCCGCCTCCATGCCTGCATCCAGATAGATCGCCCCGATCAGTGCCTCAAGCGCGTCGGCGAGAATCGACTCACGCCGGAAACCACCGCTTTTCAACTCGCCCGAGCCAAGGCGCAGGTACTCGCCCAGATCGAAACCACGGGCCAGCAACGCCAGGGTTTCGCCCTTCACCAGCCGCGCCCGCAAGCGGGACAACTGGCCTTCGCGAGCCTGGGGGAAACGCTCGAACAGCGCCTCGCCGGCCACGAAGTTGAGAATGGCATCACCGAGAAACTCCAGACGCTCATTGTTGCGACCGGCAAAACTGCGATGGGTCAGGGCCAGGACCATCAGCTCCTGATCCTTGAAGGTGTAGCCGAGCTGACGCTCAAGGCGGCTCAAGGATACGCTCACGGTTTACCCACGCTGAATTGCTTGTCGAACTTCAACACCAGATCGATGTTCTGGAACCACGGTTCACGCTGCTCATAGTTCAAATGAGCCTGGAACGCATTGTTCTCCACCGTCACTTTCAACGCCTTGTTCAAATCTATATCCCGAATGCTGTTGACCTGCATGTTCTTACCGACATAACCGTAAAAATCGTCGACCGTGGTGATGTCCAGGGTCTTGTTGGTGTCGACCGCTTCGATGATTTTCTTCATCGTCATGTAGTCGAGGTAATGCGGGACCAGCTTGAAGGCCGTGCTCGTCGCAAACGCGACCAGCGCCAGCACCAACAGCCAGCCCACGAGAGAAAAGCCTTTTTGAGAAGTAGAGAACGTCATGTTCGACTTCGACCTCAAGAGTACAACGCCTCCTGACCGGGTCGACTCATGCTTCAGAGGCGTTTCCAGTCAGCCCGAATGACATGCGGCGCTGCTCAGGCAGCGCCGCATCGATTACTTGATCAGCCCTACGCGCACAAAATTGGGGAAGTGGCTCAGTTTCGGCTCGGGCCAGCTCATCCACACCGCGAACGCCTTGCCTACGATGTTCTTGTCCGGGACCATGCCCAGTTCGTCCTTGGGAATGTTGGGATCATCCCAGTAACGGCTGTCGTTGGAGTTGTCACGGTTGTCGCCCATCATGAAGTAGTGCGCGGCAGGCACTGTCCATTCACTGTCAGGCGGCGCGCGGTAACGGCTCATTTCCTGACGGATCTGATGTTCGACTTCGCCCAGCTGCTCTTCATAGAGCTCCGCGCTGCCCAGTGTACCGGGCTCGGTGCCGATCAGCTTCTTGGCCACCAGCTCACCATTGACGAACAAACGCTTGTCGCTGGTGTAGCGGATACGATCACCCGGCAGACCGACGACACGCTTGATGTAATTGACGCTCGGGTCGCTCGGATAGCGGAACACCATCACGTCGCCACGCTGCGGATCACCGATCTGAATCACTTTCTGGTCCAGTACCGGCAGGCGAATGCCATACGCGAACTTGTTGACCAGAATGAAATCCCCCACATCCAGCGTCGGCTTCATGGAGCCCGAAGGAATCTGGAACGGCTCGACCAGAAACGAACGAAGCACCAGCACGATGAACAACACCGGGAAGAACGATTTACCGTACTCGACCAGCAAAGGCTCCTTGTTCAAGCGCTCCACGACAGCAATGTCAGGTTCGCCCACGCTGCCCTGATAGTTGGAAATGGCAGCCCGGCGACGAGGCGCCAGGATGACCAGATCAATCAGTGCAAGCACGCCACAGACGAAGACAGCGATGACCAACAACAGCGGGAAATTTAGTGACATAGGACCTGACTATTCCAACCTGAGCACTGCAAGGAAGGCTTCCTGTGGAATTTCCACGTTGCCGACCTGCTTCATGCGTTTCTTACCGGCCTTTTGCTTCTCCAGCAATTTACGCTTGCGGCTGACGTCACCGCCGTAGCATTTGGCCAATACGTTCTTTCTAAGCGCCTTGACGGTTGTCCGGGCCACAATCTGACCGCCGATAGCCGCCTGAATTGCCACGTCGAACATCTGTCGAGGGATCAGCTCTTTCATCTTCTCGGTCAACGCACGCCCTTTGTAGTGTGCGTTGTCGCGGTGAACGATCAGGGCCAGGGCGTCGACCTTCTCGGCGTTGATCAGAACGTCGAGCTTGACCAGGTTGGCCGACTGGTAGCGATCAAAATGATAATCCAGCGAAGCATAACCGCGGCTGACAGACTTGAGACGATCGAAGAAGTCCAGAACCACTTCGTTCATCGGCAAATCGTAGCTCACCTGAACCTGCGTGCCGAGGAACAGCATGTCGTGCTGTACGCCACGTTTTTCGATGCACAACGTAATGACGTTGCCCAGGTGCTCCTGCGGCACAAGAATATTTGCGCGAACGATGGGCTCGCGCATGTCTTCGATGGCCGACAGGTCAGGCAGCTTGGAAGGGTTATCGACGTAAATCGTTTCGCCGGTCTTGAGCAACAGCTCGAAGATTACGGTTGGTGCGGTGGTGATCAGGTCGAGATTGTACTCACGCTCAAGGCGCTCCTGGATGATCTCCATGTGCAGCATGCCGAGGAAGCCACAGCGGAAGCCGAAGCCCAGCGCGTCGGAGCTCTCGGGCAGGTATTGCAGTGAAGAGTCGTTCAGGGTCAGCTTTTGCAGCGCTTCACGGAAGTCTTCGAAGTCGTCCGAACTGACCGGGAACAGACCTGCATAGACTTGCGGCTGAATACGCTTGAAGCCGGGCAGCACGTCCACGTCTGGCGTGGTGCTCAGGGTCAGGGTGTCACCGACCGGCGCACCGTGAATGTCCTTGATGCCGGCAATGATGAAGCCTACTTCGCCCGCTTTCAGATCGACGGTCGCGGAGTGCTTGGGGTTGAACACGCCCACGCTGTCGACCAGATGCAGCTTGCCGGTCGACTTGACGAGAATCTTGTCGCCCTTTTTGACGCGACCGTGGCGAACACGTACCAGAGACACGACGCCCAGGTAGTTGTCGAACCAGGAGTCGATGATCAACGCCTGCAGCGGGTCTTCGATATTGCCGGTCGGTGCCGGAATGGTCGCGACCAGACGCTCGAGGACCTCGTCCACGCCCATGCCGCTCTTGGCGCTGCACGCCACGGCATCGGTGGCGTCGATGCCGATGATCTTCTCGATCTCTTCCTTGACGCGGTCCGGATCGGCCTGCGGCAAGTCCATCTTGTTCAGTACCGGCATGACCTCAAGGCCCTGCTCGATGGCGGTGTAGCAGTTGGCGACCGATTGCGCCTCGACGCCCTGCCCTGCATCGACCACCAGCAACGCACCTTCGCACGCGGCCAGAGAGCGGCTGACTTCGTAGGTGAAGTCGACGTGCCCGGGGGTGTCAATGAAGTTCAGCTGGTAGGTGATACCGTCTTTGGCCTTGTAATACAGGGTGACGCTATGGGCCTTGATGGTGATCCCGCGCTCGCGCTCAAGATCCATGGAGTCGAGCACCTGCGCTTCCATTTCGCGCTCGGTCAGGCCGCCGCACATTTGAATGAAGCGGTCGGCCAGCGTCGACTTGCCATGGTCAATGTGGGCGATGATGGAGAAATTGCGGATATGACTCAAATCACTCACGGATCAACACTCAAAAAGGTTGCAGGCAGATTGCCCGCCGAAAAATAGCCGGGAATTGTACCTGAACTAAGCAAGAGGCGTCACGCTTACAGGCACCCGGATCGGCGCACGGTAAACAAACGGGCACAAAAAAGGGTGGCCATGGCCACCCTTTCCGCTTAAACCGACCGGTTACTCGGACAGCTTGAAGGTGATGAAGGTCGCACGCCCCTGACGCAGAACGCGCATCGAGACAGAGCGATCCTTGGGCAGGCTTTTCGCCACCTCGGTGAACTGCTTGCTGGACGTGATCGCCTGGTTGTTCAGATGGGTGATGACATCACCCGCCTGCAGACCGATCAGCGAAGCCGGACCGCCTGTGACTTCCTTGATGGCGACGCCACCTTTGAGGTCCAGGGACTTCTTCTGCTCGGCGGTCAACTCGATCACCGATACGCCCAGGCGATTGCTGCTGCGCTCGGCACCCGTACCGCCAACATCGCCCATTTCCTGACCTTCATCAGGCAGTGCGCCGACGGTGACCGTGAGCTTCTGACGCTTGCCGTCACGAATCACTTCAAGTTCGGCCTTGCTGCCGTCCTTGAGGTTGCCGATCAGGTGCGGCAGGTCAGCCGACATGACGATTGGCTGGCCGTTGGCGCTCAGAATCACGTCACCCACCTGCACGCCGCCCTTGGCAGCCGGGCCGTCTTCAAGCACTTGTGCAACCAGCGCGCCGGCAGGCTTGTCCAGGCCAAACGACTCGGCCAGGTCCTTGTTCACTTCCTGGATGACCACACCCAGCCAGCCGCGGCTGACTTTGCCGTTAGCCTTGAGCTGGTTGGCTACATCCATGGCGACGTCGATCGGAATCGCGAACGACAGGCCCATGAAGCCACCGGAGCGAGTGAAGATCTGCGAGTTGATCCCGACGACCTCGCCAGCCATGTTGAACAGCGGTCCACCCGAGTTACCCGGGTTGATGGCAACGTCGGTCTGGATGAACGGCACATAGGTGTCGTTAGGCAGGCTGCGCCCTTTGGCACTGACGATACCCTTGGTCACGGAGTGATCGAAGCCGAACGGCGAGCCGATCGCCAGAACCCATTCGCCAACCTTGAGCGTATTGGAATTGCCCAGTTTGGCGGTCGGCAGATCCTTGCCGTCGATTTTCAGGACAGCAACGTCGGTACGCGGATCGGTACCGACCAGCTTGGCCTTCAACTCGCTGCGGTCGGACAGGCGTACGAGAATCTCGTCAGCACCATCGATCACATGATTGTTGGTCAGAACGTAGCCGTCAGGGGAGATGATGAAGCCCGAGCCGAGGGACTGAGCCTCACGCTGGCGATCACCCTTGCCTGCACCAGAGCCTGGCGGACGCGAACCCGGCGGCATGCTGCGCTCGAGAAACTCGCGAAGCATCGGCGGCAGGCCTTCCAGATCAGGCATCTGCTGATTGGCGACGGCACGGTCCGGCAACTTCTGGCGCGTACTGATATTCACCACCGCGGGCGATGCCTGCTCGACCAGCCCGGTGAAGTCCGGCAGGTTTTCGGCATGAGCCGTAACAACCTGACCGAGCATCAGCACAGCGGCAATCAATGAAAAGTAGGATTTCATGCGTGGTATCGACATATGGCTCCCGTTCGTAACGAGGAAAAAATTAAGCAGTCCGAAGCAACCGATTCAAAGACCTCAAGCAGCGATGCTCATCTCTGGATCAGCGACATGGCCTCTGGAAACGACAAAAGGCCAGAGCTGCGAGGCTGTGACCTATAGAAAAAAAACAGAGCTTTTGCAATCTGCAAACCTCACCAAACATTTCAGCGCCTTTGCTCAAGCCAGGTCGAGTGCGGCCTGGCGGCTTCTGTAACCCAGGATGAAAATTTTTACATCCTGAGAGCCGTGACTCCAAATGTTTATTTATTGGCTGAAGGTTCGTCGTTACGCATCGACAATGCTATGCGCTCCGCAGTACCCATCGGGACTTCTCCGACGACCGTCACCATCATGTCGCCCTGCGGCGTTGTCAGACGGCGCGACACGGCCACTGTCGGGCCTAGCTGGGTGCGAATATCCGAAGAAGCCCCGCCTTTCACCGCTTCGATGAACACCGAAAAACGCGCCAGACCGTCGCTGTACATGAGATGTGTCACAGGCGACTGCGTAGAAGAGTCCTTGCGCACGCCACTGCTGCTGACGTCAAAGCCCGGCGGCAGCCAGTCGGAATGCCAGGCAACCGGGCTTATGGAGGCCTCGGGCTTGGTCTTCACCACGGAAACAGGCTTGCAGTCGGGACTGGTTTTGAGCATCTGCTCGGACAGGACGCTGGCGGTATCAAGATCGGTAAACTGAAAACGCTCGAGCAGTTGCCCCTTCTCACTCAACAGAAGCGACTTGAGCACGAGGCCGGTTTCATTATCCAGGTGCAGTTCGAGGCCGTATCGGTGCTGGTCCTTGGGGGACAGCGCAACGATAGTTGCCTGACGACCGGCCACTCTGGATTTGCCGGCAATTTTCATGTCGTACCAGGCGGAAAGTCTTTTGACATCGAATGCACGGGCGGAAGAGTCGGCCGGATTGGCCACACCCGCTTCAAGCGTGCCGCTGACGCAGTGAGTGAGCCCGTCAACACGCAATACTTCCTGGGCAGAGCCGTCAAGCTGCAGCAAGCGCTCCTGAATATGGCCGTCCGCTATGCGGTGCCAGATTCGATGGGTAGAAAAACTACCGTTGCGCTCGTATACAAACGTACCTTGATAGCTTTGCTGCTGATCAACCTTGGCAAGACGATTGATAGCGTCTTGCGCATCATCAGCCTGTACCGGGAGGGCAAGCCATCCACCAAGCAGTAATGGCAGTAGAGGGACGGCTCGCATGATCCTCCTTAACGGTTTTCCAGACTCGCAGCACGTGCGTAAGGCAGCGCGCTTTCAGTACCTTTCAACGCGGCTTCCTGAGCGTGCTGGCGCAGATAGCCCGGCAGACGCTGGTCACCTTGACCACCGCCCTGCAATACACCATTGGCCATAGGACCAGGCGCTTGCTCGGCGCTTTCAGTGTAGCCAGCCAGTACGGCCGGGCCTTTCACTTGCGGAACAGTCAGGTTGGCAGGCTGTTGGGTCTGCTGTGCCAGCTGTGCACCGGCAATGTCGTCCTGGTTGTACAGGCGGACACCGGCCAGAACTGCGACGGTAACCGACGCTGCAACGGCCAGGCGACCCAGCGTACGCCAAGGACCGCGAGCTGCCTTGAGCGGGCTGACTTCATCGGCGATCGCGGCAGATACAGCAGCCGAAATATCCAGATGAGGGACCAGCAACTCTTTGTGCATGGCTGCACGAGCAACTTGGTAGCGCGACCAGGTGGCGCGAGTATCGGCATCGTCAATGGCATTCAATACCCGACGTAATTCCAGTTCGTCCGCTTCGTTATCAAGTACCGCGGACAGCGATTCCTGCAGGGCTTCACGACTCATGGCGGGTTCCTCTCTTGGGCTATCGCCGCTGTCTCAGGATTCCTGCAACAACGGCTGCAGGGCTTTATCGATGGCTTCCCGAGCGCGGAAGATCCGAGAGCGCACGGTACCAACAGGACACTGCATGACGCTCGCAATGTCTTCATAACTCAGACCATCGAATTCACGTAAAGTTAGTGCCGTACGTAAATCTTCCGGGAGAAGCTGGATGGTCCGATGGACGGTGCCCTCGATCTCATCCCTCAACAATGCACGCTCCGGCGACTCGATGTCCTTGAGGCCGTGATCGCCGTCGTAGAACTCCGCGTCTTCAGACCTTACATCGCTATCCGGTGGTCGCCGACCTCGCGAAACCAGATAGTTCTTCGCCGTGTTAATGGCGATGCGGTACAGCCAGGTATAGAAAGCACTGTCACCGCGAAAATTTCCGAGCGCACGGTACGCCTTGATAAAGGCTTCCTGTGCAACGTCTTGAGCCTCATGGGTGTCGTGCACGAATCGCACGATCAATCCTAGAATTTTGTGCTGATACTTCAGCACCAACAGATCAAATGCTCGCGTATCGCCACGTTGTACGCGCTCGACAAGCTGCTGATCCTCTTCCTGGGTTAGCATGAACACTCCTCGTTGAGCATGAAGGAGTGTTGAAACTGATAGTGTTCAGGCTTGCAAACATAGACTCGGGCTTTTCGCAAAAGTTCTCCCCCTTCAAGCAAGTTTCCTGCAAGCCATCATAAAGCGTGCACGAAAAACGCAGCTCGACACGGTCGGCTGCGCGAATAGTCTTGTCGCCAGTTTCGCAGTTGATGATCACTTATCTAACCCTGCGAAATAGACGCTGTTCCCGTGTAGGCAACCTGCTATTGAGCATGGTTCTTTACAAAAAGTTCCATTGACACAATCGCCGGCGTGAGCCTCAAACTGCATAAAGTTCCATTGAATCAACGCACTGGAGCATTTCCAGCAACCGAACAAAAGGAAAACAATAGGCATGCCGTCCGGGACTGGAGCACAATCCAGACCCGCCGTGGTCTCACATTGCCATGTAGGCGAGGCTATTGTGCCGTTACCCCAATACTTATACTAGTGGTCGCCAAGGGCAGAATTCGCAGATGAGTCAACATTTTCAGCATGACGTACTGGTAATCGGCAGCGGCGCTGCCGGGTTGAGCCTGGCACTGACCCTTCCCGACCACCTGCGGATTGCAGTCCTGAGCAAAGGTGACCTCGCCAATGGCTCGACCTTCTGGGCGCAGGGCGGTGTTGCGGCAGTACTGGATGACACCGATACCGTGCAGTCTCATGTTGAGGACACGCTGAATGCAGGCGGCGGCCTTTGCAATGAAGACGCTGTGCGCTTCACCGTCGAACACAGCCGCGAGGCGATTCAATGGCTGATCGATCAAGGCGTCCCTTTTACCCGGGGCGATGAAGCAGACACCGATGAGAGCGGATTTGAATTTCATCTGACGCGCGAAGGCGGACATAGCCATCGGCGGATCATCCATGCTGCGGATGCAACGGGTGCAGCCATCTTTCGCACCCTGCTGGAACAGGCAATCAAACGCCCTAATATCGAACTGCTCGAGCAGCGCGCAGCCATCGACCTGATCACCGAACGCCGTCTCGGCCTGCAAGGCCAGCGCTGTCTTGGCGCGTACGTGCTCAATCGCAACAGTGGCGAAGTGGATACTTACAGCGCGCGCTTCACGATCCTGGCGTCCGGCGGCGCAGCCAAGGTCTACCTGTACACCAGCAACCCTGACGGCGCCTGCGGCGACGGCATCGCCATGGCCTGGCGTTCCGGTTGCCGCGTAGCAAACCTTGAGTTCAACCAGTTTCATCCCACTTGCCTGTATCACCCACAGGCCAAGAGCTTTCTGATCACCGAAGCACTTCGCGGTGAAGGGGCCTACCTCAAGCTGCCTGACGGTGAGCGCTTCATGCAGCGCTTCGATAAGCGCGCAGAACTGGCCCCGCGCGATATCGTGGCCCGCGCGATAGACCATGAAATGAAGCGACTGGGCATCGACTGTGTGTATCTGGACATCAGCCACAAACCGGAAGCCTTCATCAAGACGCACTTCCCAACCGTCTATGAACGCTGCCTGGAGTTTTCCATCGACATCACTCGCGAGCCGATTCCAGTGGTACCCGCCGCGCACTACACCTGCGGCGGCGTGATGGTGGACAGCAAGGGGCATACCGATGTGCCGGGGCTGTACGCCATCGGCGAGACCAGCTTCACGGGCCTGCATGGCGCCAACCGCATGGCCAGCAACTCGTTGCTGGAGTGTTTCGTCTATGCCCGATCGGCCGCCGCAGACATCGAGAAGCAACTGGCTGACGTGCAGATGCCGGCCGACCTTCCGGCCTGGGACGCCAGCCAGGTCACCGACTCGGACGAGGACGTGATCATTGCGCACAACTGGGACGAGCTGAGACGGTTCATGTGGGACTATGTCGGCATTGTGCGCACCAACAAACGCCTGCAGCGCGCTCAACACCGCATCCGCTTGCTGCTGGATGAGATCGACGAGTTTTACAGCAACTACAAAGTCAGCCGTGACCTGATCGAGTTGCGCAACCTGGCGCAGGTAGCGGAACTGATGATCCGTTCGGCCATGCAGCGCAAGGAAAGCCGTGGACTGCACTACACGCTGGACTACCCCGGTATGTTGCCGGAGGCGCTGGACACTATTCTGGTACCGCCCACTTATGCCGGCTGAACTTTAACCGCACACGCAGGCGTCGGTGAATGTCCGGCGTCAGTGCATCACACGGGATGCAGCAGCTCTTTATCGATCGCCCTGGCCGACCGGCGATAATCGGTCGAAAACGCAGAATGACCATCCACGGCAGCGCGAGACTGTCCGGGCATAACTGCACAGGCTGCCAGCCGTCGCGCACATTGCACAACTGCCAGCCTTGATGATCGCGCTTGAGTGCGGTGAATGCCGCCGGATGAGTGAGCAGGATAGAGCGTGGCACCACCCAGGCAGCGTGCGCCAGACATATCAGCGCAACCAGCGCCGCAGCCCACCCAGCGATGTCCAGCCAGTACAACGCGACCAGTGCCAGACACTGGACCGCCAGATACGCCGCCACCAGCAGACGCGAGGCCTGCCAGTGACATTCGAAGCGATCACTGGGGCTGGACACGGTCCAGAATCATGCGAACCATACGCTGCAATTCAGCATCTTCGGATTCGGCACGCTGCATGAACCAGCCGAACATGTCCTGATCCTCACAGGTCAGCAGACGGCGGTACAAATCGCGGTCTGCGTCGTTCAAATGTGGATAGACCTCACGGACAAACGGCACCAGCAGCACGTCCAGTTCAAGCATGCCGCGGCGGCTGTGCCAGTAAAGGCGGTTGAGTTCAACGTCTTCGACCATGGAGCGCTCCTCAAAGTAGGCGGCAAGTATACAGCCGTGAGCCGGGCGCGCGAATCTCGCATTGGTCGCAGCAGTTTTCATGTACCCGTATGCATATCCTCGACTCGGCACTATGATGTGCCCCCGGACTTTTTTCCCAATCTGCGATGACCATGGCCCACACAGCTTTTTTCTGCACGCTAACCCATGAGGGCGTTCTCGCCGTTCGCGGCGTGGATGCCAGCAAGTTTCTTCAGGGTCAGCTGACGTGCAACCTCAATTATCTGAATGAAGAAACATCCAGCCTGGGTGCCCGTTGCACGCAGAAAGGCCGGATGCAGTCGAGTTTCCGCATCGTGTTCGAAGGCGACGGCTGCCTGCTGGCGATGGCCAGCGAGCTGATCGAGGCGCAATTGCTCGATCTGCGCAAATACGCAGTGTTCTCCAAATCGAAGCTTACGGACGAAAGCGCAGACTGGGTGCGCTTCGGCCTGCAGGACGGGGACGCTGCACTGGTGAGCCTGGGGCTGGATCTGCCACAGGAAACCGACAGCGTGGTGCGCGCCGATGATCTGATCGCGATCCGCGTCTCGCCAGGCCGGACCGAGCTCTGGGTGCGCAGCGGGCAGGCAGACAGCATCAAATCGCGTCTGGCAGCGCAGTTGAGCGAAGCCCCGTTGAATGACTGGTTGCTGGGCCAGATACGTGTCGGCATCGGCCAGGTGTTCGGCAGCACACGCGAAGAATTCATTCCACAGATGATCAATCTGCAAGCGGTTGGCGGCGTCAGCTTCAAGAAAGGCTGCTACACCGGCCAGGAAATCGTTGCCAGAATGCAATATCTTGGCAAACTCAAGCGCAGGCTTTACCGCCTGACCCTGAGCGGCGAAGAGATCCCGCAACCCGGTACGGCAGTGTTTTCACCGGTGCACGCCAGCGCGGTGGGCAACGTCGTCATGGCTGCACAGGACGGGCAGCACATCGAACTGCTCGCGGTATTGCAGGGTGATGCGGCAGAAGACGGCCGTATCAATCTTGGCTCGCCAGAAGGTGCAGCGCTGCAAATGAGTGAACTGCCCTACACACTGGACAGCAAACTCGAAACTCAGCGCTAGTCAGACGAACACATTCAGCTTCCTAGTGTCTTTAGAGCGATCCAGTACACCCTGGCGCTCTGAAGAGCGCGCGGACCACTCTGGACACCCCCAACAGCTGCGAGATGCAACATGAGCAAGATGGCTGACGAGGTGCAGAGAAACTTGATCAAGGCCATCGACAGAGATGCCTTGTTTCTCCCCACCCTGCCGGAAGTGGCACTGAGAATTCGCCTGGCTGCAGAGGACACCGAGATCAGTATCTCGGCCCTGAGCAAGGTCATCGGTAGCGATACAGCACTTTCCGCGCGCCTGATAAAGGTCGCGAACAGCCCCTTGCTGCGCCCGAATTTTGAAGTCAGCGACGTCAATACCGCGATTCGGCGACTGGGCGTCAACTACACCTGCAACCTGGCCATCGGCCTGGTAGTCGAGCAGATGTTCCACGCCAAGTCGCCGGTCATCGAGCAGAAGATGCGCGATATCTGGAAGCAAAGCCTGCAGGTTGCCGGTATCAGCTACACCCTGTGTCAGAACTACACCAACCTGAAGCCCGATCAGGCCACGCTCGCCGGGCTGATCCACCTGATCGGGATCCTGCCGATCCTGACTTATGCCGAAGACCATTACGAGCTGCTGTCCGACCCGATCAGCCTCAACCACGTGATCGACAGTATTCATCCGGTCATCGGCGAGCGCCTGCTGCGCTCATGGGATTTCCCCGAGCCACTGGCCTGTGTGCCGGGCCAGTTCCAGAACTTCGCGCGTATCTCGAAAAGCCCTGACTACACCGACCTGGTACAGATCGCCACGGTGCATATCCACAGGAATACCGAACACCCCTTCAGCCTCATTGAAATGGTCGACCTGCCTGCCTACAGCCAGTTGAGGCTTGCCAGAGCAGAAGGCATGCTCAGCGCCCAGATGGACGAAGCCAAGAGCATGCTCTACTAGTCAGTGCCAGTCAGTTAGCACTGAAACTGACCCTCACTTTCAAGCCTCGCTCGGCCCCCTCGTGCAACGTGATTCTGGCCAGATGCGCCCGGCAGATTTCGCCCACAATCGCCAGGCCAAGCCCGGCACCACTGCCCTGCTGGCTGCGCCGGTAAAAACGCTCGAAGACCCGCTCACGCTCATCTGCCGGAATGCCGGGACCATCATCCTCGACCTCCAGAACCCCCGGCGCATAGACCCGCAAGACGACATTACCGCCAGGCGACGTGTGAGCCAGCGCGTTGTCGATCAGATTGCTCAGCAATTCGTTCAGCAAGGTCGGCTCGCCGCGCAGCCAGACCGGCTCGTCAGCCTCCAGCGCCAGCGCGACACCCCGGGAATGGGCCAATGGCGCCATGGCCATGCCCAGCTCCCTGGCCAGTTGACTGAGGTCCAGCTGTTGCGCCCCGCCCTCGGCGATGGCCCGCGCGCCGTTTTCGATGCGCGCCAGGGACAACAACTGGTTGGCCAGATGGGTGAGTCGATCGGTGCCGAGCGCCGCCGACTCCAGCGTGCTGCGCCAATGCTGCGGGTCGTGTTCGCGCAGCCCCAGCTCGACCCGCGCCTTCAAAGCGGCCAGCGGGGTGCGCAGTTCGTGGGCGGCATCGGCGATGAATTGCGCCTGACGCTCGAACTGCACGCGCAGTCGCTCGGTAAAGTGGTTCAACGCGCCCACCAACGGGCGCAGTTCGTGCTGCACCTCAACCATCGGCAACGCGCGCAGATCATCCGGCTGACGCTCCTCGACGGCGGTGCGCAGCCGCTCCAACGGTCGCAATGCCGCACTGACCGTGAACCAGACCAGCAGCAGCGCGCCCCCTCCAAGCATGCCCAGGCGCAGCAATGTGTCGGCCATCAGGCTGCGCGCCATACCCTTGCGCGCCTCCTGGGTTTCGGCAACGCGGATTTCAGCAGTACCGTTCATGCCCGGGTCGGTCACCGGCTTGAGCAGGCTGACGACACGCACATCCTGCCCCTGATAGGTCCCGTTATAGAATTTCGCCAGGGCCGGGTAATCGTCGGTACGCAACGTACCGGGCGGCGGCGACGGCAGGTTTTCATAGCCGGAAATCAGCTTCTGATGAATGTCGTTGACCTGATAGTAGATGCGCCCTTCGCTGTCGTAGGCGAAGGTGTCCAGCGCCACGTAGGGAATGTCAGCGCTCAGCGTGCCATCGCGCTGGGTCAGGCCGGCAGCGATGGTCCGCGCGGAAGCCAGCAACGTGCGGTCATAGGCGGTGTCGGCCACTTCGCGGCCATTCCAGTAAGCGCTCATGCCGCTGGCCAGCATCAACACCACCAGCAGCAAGGCCAGATTCCATAACAACCGCCAGCGCAGGCTGTCGTTAATCATCACGGCTTTCCAGCAGATAGCCCAGACCGCGAAAGGTCACGATGGCCACGGAATGCCCGTCGAGCTTCTTGCGCAGACGATGGACATAGATCTCGATGGCGTCGGGGCTGGCTTCTTCATCGAGCCCGAACACCTGCGCCGCCAGTTGTTCCTTGCTCATCACCCGACCCGGCCGGGCAATAAGCGCTTCCAGCACCGCCTGTTCGCGGGAGGTCAGGGTCAGCAGTTCTTCGCCGAGCATGAAACGTCGCGTGTCCAGATCGTAGGCCAGCACGCCACAACGCTGTTGCCGCTCACCACCCAGCACGCTGCGCCGCAACAAGGCCTTGACCCTGGCCTCCAGCTCGGAGAGTTCGAAAGGCTTGGCCAGGTAATCGTCGGCGCCCAGATTCAGGCCATGGACGCGGTCCTTGACGTCACTGCGCGCCGTCAGCATCAGCACCGGCAGGTTTTTGCTGCGCGCTCGCAGACGCGCCAGCACTTCGAAACCGTCCATGCGCGGCAACCCGACATCGAGAATGGCCACCGCGTATTCTTCGCTGTTCAACGCCAGGTCGGCGGCCACGCCATCATGCAGCACATCAACGGTCAAACCCGCGCTTTTGAGCGCCTGCGCGACACTTTCAGCCAATTGCAGATGATCTTCCACAAGAAGAACACGCATCGCCGTCTCCTGATTGTCACTGTTGTTATCGATCTGGGTATCGAGGCTTGTGGCGGTGGAGTTTACAGGCCGGCCGCCGTCTGTGAAGGGCAGAAACGATTCGCGACGCTCCAGTCAGCATGCGCAATGCAACTGAAAGGTTTGCGAAAGGTTCGTCGTTTAGCATCGCGAAACGACCCGAACAAAGGGTACGTAAAAACAGGCGCCCGGATGCGTCTGAACAATAAAAACAATAAATCGCTAAACGGAGTCACGCCATGTCTACGCCCGCCCAGGCTTGCCAGCCCATGGAGCACACCCCGTCGAGGGCTGCTCTGCGCGCTATTCCCGCTACCCGCCTCGACACAAAACATCAGCGCACACCCCCGCCCCTGTGACACAGCACACAGGTTTCGCCGTGCGCGTGACAAAAGCGCCTGGTGCACAGCTTCTCTCTGCCAAAAACAACAATATCTCTGGAGACTGAACATGAAATTTTCCCTGCGTCACGTAGCCGCCACTGCTGGGTGCATGCTGATTGCCAGCCAGTTGCTTGCCGAACCCAGACGTCCGGAATGCATTGCCCCTGCCTCGCCAGGCGGCGGATTCGACCTGACCTGCAAACTGGTGCAAAGCGCGCTGATCAACGAGAAGATTCTGACCTCGCCGATGCGCGTCACCTACATGCCAGGCGGTGTCGGCGCGGTGGCCTACAACGCAGTCGTCGCACAGCGCCCCGCCGATGCCGGCACACTGGTCGCGTGGTCCAGCGGTTCGCTGCTCAACCTGGCGCAGGGCAAATTCGGTCGCTTCGATGAAAACGCCGTGCGCTGGCTCGCCGCCGTGGGCACCAGCTATGGCGCCATCGCAGTGAAGAGCGACTCGCCCTACAAGAATCTCGACGACCTGGTGCAGGCGCTGAAAGCCGATCCGAGCAAAGTCGTGATCGGCTCAGGCGGCACCGTGGGCAGTCAGGACTGGATGCAGACTGCGTTGATCGCCAAGGCCGCAGGCATCAACCCGCGCGCCCTGCGCTACGTGGCACTCGAAGGCGGCGGTGAAATCGCCACCGCGTTGCTCGGCGGCCACATCCAGGTGGGCAGTACCGATATTTCCGACTCCATGCCGCACATTCTGAGCGGCGACATGCGCCTGCTCGCGGTGTTCGCCGAGAAGCGTATCGACGAGCCTGAAATGAAAGACATCCCCACCGCCAAGGAGCAGGGGTACGACATCGTCTGGCCGGTGGTGCGTGGCTTCTACCTCGGCCCGAAAGTCAGCGACGAAGACTACAACTGGTGGAAAGCCTCGTTCGACAAGATCCTGGCCTCCGAGGACTTCGCCAAACTTCGCGACCAGCGCGAGCTGTTCCCGTTCGCCATGACCGGTGCGGAACTGGACACCTACGTCAAGAAGCAGGTCGCCGACTACAAGTTGATGGCCAAGGAATTCGGCCTGATTCAGTAATTGAACTCAATTGACTGACATTCAGTTGCGCCCGCCGTACGGGCGCGACTCAGGAGCTTCTCATGGTCATACAACGCATCTTCGCTGGCGTGCTGTTACTGGCATGCGCAGGCCTGGCCCTCATGGCCTGGCCTTATCAGGCACCGTTTTCCTATGAACCGGTCGGACCACGCGCCTTCCCGCTGCTGATGCTCGGGCTGATGGGTATCGCCCTGCTGTACCTGCTGATCAGACCCACGCCCATCGTCCACACCGAGGAAGACCCGGAACTGGACCGCGAGACCCTGATCAAGATCGGCGTGTGCATCGTCCTGCTGCTGATATTCGCAGGGCTGTTCGAACCGCTGGGCTTCATCCTCAGCAGCATCCTGATCGGCATCCCCATGGCCCGCCTGTATGGCGGTCGCTGGCTGCCGAGCGTGGTGGTGGTGATTCTGATGAGCGTCGGCCTGTACCTGCTGTTCGACAAGGCCATGGACGTCCCCTTGCCTTTAGGCCTGCTCAGCGTTCTGGAGAATTAAAATGGATACTTTCGGTTACCTGGGCCAGGGCTTCGGTGTCGCCCTGACGCCTTACAACCTGATCACAGCACTGTGCGGAACACTGATTGGTACTGTCGTCGGCCTGCTGCCGGGGCTCGGACCGATCAACGGTGTAGCGTTGCTGATCCCTATCGCCTTCGCGCTGGGCCTGCCGCCCGAGTCGGCGCTGATTCTGCTGGCAGCCGTGTACCTGGGCTGCGAATACGGCGGACGCATCAGCTCGATCCTGCTGAACATTCCGGGTGAAGCTTCCACCGTGATGACCACCCTGGACGGTTACCCGATGGCCCGCCAGGGCCTGGCCGGGGTTGCACTGTCGCTGTCGGCATGGAGTTCGTTCATCGGCGCGTTCATCGCCACCTGCGGCATGGTGCTGTTCGCACCCTTGCTCGCCAAATGGGCGATTGCCTTCGGCCCGGCGGAATACTTCGTGCTGATGGTCTTCGCCATCGTCTGTCTGGGCGGGATGGCCGGCGACCGGCCGTTGAAGACGTTCATTGCCGCGCTGATCGGGCTGTTCCTGTCTGCGGTAGGTATCGATGCCAACAGCGGGGTGTACCGTTTCACGGGCGATAACATTCACCTCACAGATGGCATTCAGTTCGTGGTGCTGGTGCTGGGCCTGTTTTCGATCAGCGAAATCCTCTTGCTGCTGGAGAAGACCCATCGCGGCCAGGAAGCCGTCAAGGCCACCGGGCGCATGATGTTCAACTTCAAGGAGGCCGCTTCGGTGTTCGTGGTCAACATCCGCTGCGGGCTGCTGGGCTTTATCCTCGGTGTGCTGCCGGGTGCCGGTGCGACGCTGGCCAGCGCGGTCGCCTACATGACCGAAAAACGCATCGCTGGCGCTAGCGGCAAGTTCGGTCAGGGTGACATGCGCGGCCTGGCAGCACCGGAAACCGCCATCGGCGCAACAGCCTGCGGCGCTCTGGTGCCGATGCTGACGCTGGGCGTGCCGGGTTCTGGCACGACGGCGGTGATGATCGGCGCGTTGTCGCTGTACAACATCACGCCCGGCCCGATGCTGTTTCAACAGCAGCCGGACATCGTCTGGGGCCTGATCGCTTCGTTGTTCATCGCCAATATCATGCTGGTGATCCTCAACATCCCGATGATTCGCATCTTCACGCGCATCCTTGCCGTGCCGAACTGGGCGCTGGTCCCTGTGATTGCGATCATTACCGGCATCGGTGTGTACGCGGTGCACGCCACCACCTTCGACCTGTTCCTGATGGTCGGTATCGGCATCTTCGGTTACATCCTGCGCAAGCTGGACTTCCCGCTGTCGCCGATCCTGCTCGGGTTCATCCTTGGCGGTCTGATGGAACAGAACCTGCGTCGTGCGCTGTCGATCTCCAACGGCGAACTGGGGATCCTCTGGTCCAGCCCGATTACCCTCGGGGTCTGGGTGGTGACTGTGTTCATGCTGCTGTTCCCGCTGTTGCGCATCTGGCGCAAGCGCGCCAAACAGCAGGCCGCTGCGGCACATGGCTGATTCGTCTCTGCGCCAATGGTGGGCAACGCCGCTGGTCGGCCTGCTGGGCGGCTACCTCGCCAGCCAGGTCGGCTGGCCGTTGCCGTGGATGGTGGGCTCGTTGCTGGCAATCATCCTGGTGCGCTGCCTGACACCCTGGCAGCTGGCGCAGATTCCCGGCGGTCGCAAATGCGGTCAACTGATCATCGGGATCGGCATCGGCCTGCACTTCACCCCGGTGGTCATCGAACAGGTGCTGGCGCACTTCGGGCTGATTTTCATCGGCGCCCTGGTCACCAGCCTGTCGTGCCTGGTCGGCGTGTGGCTGATGCTGCGTACCGGAGAGGATCGCCCGACGGCGTTCTTCTCCAGCATGCCGGGCGGTTCCGGGGAGATGGTCAACCTCGGCGCACGTAATGGTGCAACGCTGAGCAGTGTCGCTGCCGCACAAAGCCTGCGGGTACTCGCCGTCGTGCTGTGCGTGCCGGCGATCTTCAAATACCTGCTGGGTGATGGCGCACCGGCCTTGCATGCCAGCGTCGTGGACTGGCGCTGGCTGGCCGTTCTGCTGCCGCTCGGGGCCGCACTGGCCTGGCTGTGGCAACGCCTCAAACAGCCCAACCCCTGGCTGTTCGGCCCGCTGCTTCTCAGTGCGGTGGTGAGCGTGGTCTGGGATTTGAAAATCGGCCTGCCCAACGGTGCCAGCCAGCTTGGCCAGTTACTGATTGGCAGCGGGCTGGGTTGTCATTTCAATCGGGAGTTCTTTCGGCGTGCGCCATCGTTCCTGGCGCGCACGCTGCTGGGCACTGCGCTGACCATGCTGATTGCCGCGCTGGCGGCACTGGCGCTGAGCGCCCTCACCCACCTGGACTTGCGTTCGCTGACGCTGGGCATGATGCCCGGCGGCATCGCGGAAATGAGCCTGACCGCCGAAGTGCTGCAACTGTCGGTGCCGCTGGTCACGGCCATGCAGGTCATGCGCCTGCTGTTCGTGCTGTTTCTCGCCGAGCCGTTGTACCGACGCTGGAACAAACGGCTCGCTGACTGAACGGGTCGCTGGACGCCTCTCGAATCAGAGCGCAGGCAAGCGCCAGTCGATCGGCGCGATGCCGTTTTGCTCAAGGTACTTGTTGGCCCGGCCGAAATGCCCGTTGCCCAGAAAGCCCTTATAGGCTGACAACGGCGACGGATGGACGGAGGTCAGCACCAGATGCTTGGTCGCATCGACCAGTTTCTGCTTGCTCTGCGCATGAGCGCCCCACAGCAGGAACACCAGATGCGGCTGATGCTCGCTGACCACTTGAATAATCCGGTCAGTGAAGTGCTGCCAGCCTTTGCCCGCATGTGAGGCAGCGTTGGCGCGTTCGACAGTGAGGGTGGTGTTAAGCAACAGCACACCCTGATCAGCCCAGGATTGCAGGCAACCGTGGTTCGGAATATCGATATTCAGGTCGCGTTTCAGCTCTTTGTAGATATTGACCAGCGATGGCGGCGTCGGCACACCCGGCTGCACCGAGAAGCACAGGCCATGGGCCTGATTCGGACCGTGATACGGATCCTGGCCAAGGATGACCACTTTCACGTTGTCCAGCGGCGTGGAGTTCAACGCATTGAAGATCAGCGGCCCTGGCGGATAGATTTCCTTGCCCGCCGCGTGCTCCTGACGCAGAAACTCGCGCAATTGAGCCATGTAGGGTTGTTCGAATTCGTCACGCAGGGCGTTTTTCCAGCTGGGCTCAAGCTTGATGCGGTCGTCGCTAGTCATGGTTACATCCGGTAAAAACAATGCGCGGACACTAGGAAAGCCGGGCAGCAAAGTCAATGCCGGTTGCGCTATGCACCTTCAAGATCGGACGCTGAGCATCGAGAAACGCGTGCCGACGCAGAGCGTCGGCACGCCAGTCAGTTCGAAGCAGTCAGTTCACAGCGTTGGCATGGTGGTAAGCGCGCATATTTCAGCTATCGGTGCCCACCGCGCCCCTCGCCGCGGCCGCCTCTTCCATGATCACGGCCATCTCGTCCGCCATGCCCACCGCGGTCATCCCAGCCACGATTACCGCGGAAGCCGTCATTACGTCCGAAACCACCGTTGCCGCGAAAGCCGTCATTGCGGCCGAAGCCGTCATTGCGCCAGCCATAACCCGGCGGACGTCCCGGCTGGTAGTAACGCGGCGGGGGCGGGGGCGCGTAATAGCGTGGCGCCGGGGCGTAGTAGCGAGGCTGTGTGTAATAGCGCGGTTGAGGCGCTACATAGATGCGTCGCTCCTGATAGTAGGTAGAGCGGTAGCCATTGTCATACGCGTAGGCGCCACCAACGACAGTCGGCTGCGTATACACATCGGATTCGTAGTAACCGGGACCTGCGTAGCAACCAGAAAGAAAAAGGGTCAGCAACGTGATAAGCAAGGGTCTTCGATACATGGCGGCCTCCTGGACCGCGATTGGGCCAAACCAGCGACGCTGGTCGGCGTCCGTCAAAGCGGTTGGCGGACGAATTATCTGACATCGAAAAGGCACTCTAGTGCCTTGGGTCAGCGTCGAGGCATGGCCAGGATGGGTCCGTCATCGGGCCGCAAAGGCTCTGCAACCAAGGCCTGCAGGCCTATTTCCGCTTTCTACAAACATGCTACAAAACATTTCATCTATCTCTGCCTCATCGCAGTGCGTCCGCGCACCAGCACAAGGCAATTCCTGCGGTAACTGACCGTCGATGATTCCTCCAGCCCTTG
The DNA here is from genome assembly GCF_900103225.1 of Pseudomonas congelans. Taxonomy (GTDB): domain Bacteria; phylum Pseudomonadota; class Gammaproteobacteria; order Pseudomonadales; family Pseudomonadaceae; genus Aquipseudomonas; species Aquipseudomonas congelans. The sequence continues at coordinate 98,560 of NZ_FNJH01000005.1, forward strand.
AGAAACAAGGCGCAGCGCAAGTTGGCACAACTCTCGCTTGATGAGCGGTGTGCAGGAGTCAACACAGGTTCGCGGCACCACAATTTGCAATAGCCGACTAGGGTTCCGGCTTGCCGCCAGGCAAGTGGCTGGTCCGAGAGTTGGCGACCTCCAGTAGAGGTTACACGGCGGGACAAAAGCCCGGGAGACAGGGACACCAGTGGTGTCACGTTGCTCCTGGCCGCCTTTTTTCACTACTGGAGATTTCTCAACATGCAAAAGTCTCGTCTCTTCGGTCTGCTGACGGCAGGCCTGCTTGCTGCGTTGAGCCTCTCGGCGAATGCCGCCCAGAAAGATCACTTCAACGTCTGCTGGACCATCTACGCAGGCTGGATGCCGTGGGAGTACGCAGGCAGCCAGGGCATCGTCGACAAGTGGGCGAAAAAGTACGGCATCAAGATCGATGTCACCCAGCTCAATGACTACGTCGAATCCATCAATCAGTACACCGCCGGCCAGTTCGATGGCTGCACCATGACCAACATGGACGCCCTGACCATCCCGGCCGCAGGTGGCGTGGAAAGCACGGCACTGATCGTCAGCGACTTCTCCAATGGCAATGACGGCATCGTGCTCAAGGGCGAAGGCAAGAAAGTCGCCGATCTGAAAGGCATGGACGTCAATCTGGTCGAACTGTCGGTGTCTCACTACCTGCTGGCCCGAGCGCTGGACAGCGTCAAGCTCAGTGAAAAAGACCTCAAGGTGGTCAACACCTCGGATGCCGATATCTCGGCAGCCTTCAATACCGACGATGTACAGGCGGTCACCACTTGGAACCCGATGCTCTCGGACATCAAGGCCAGGCCCGGCGTGACCGAAGTGTTCAACTCCAGCCAGATTCCCGGCGAGATCATGGACATGATGGTCGTCAACACTCAGACCCTGAAAGACAACCCGGCCCTGGGCAAAGCCCTGACCGGCGCCTGGTTTGAAGTGGTCGCGCTGATGAACGCCAAAAACGCTCAGGCCAAGGCTGCGCTGGAACACATGGCCAAGGCATCGGGTACCGATCTGGCCGGCTTCCAGGCGCAATTGGACACCACCAAGCTGTTCGCCACGCCCAAGGAAGCGCTTGAGTTCGCCACCAGCAAACAGCTGCCGGACACCCAGCGCAAGGTGGCTGACTTCTCGTTCGCCCACGGCTTGCTTGGCGAAGGCGCACGCGACGCCGATGCGGTCGGCATGTCGTTCGCCAATGGCGTGATGCTTGGCGACAAGGGCAATCTCAAGCTGCATTTTGACCCCAGCTACGTGCAGATGGCCGTCGACGGCAAGCTGTAAATCACGTTCAGTAAAAAGGTCATTGCCATGCGTTTGATAAACCGCCATCCGGATCGTGCCGGTCGCCTGATACTGGTGATCCTGCCGTTCGCCCTGTTGCTGTTCGCCTATTTCATGGGCTCGGCCACCCGGCTTGCGGAAAACCCCAGCGACAAACTGCTGCCCAGCGCGGTACAGATGGCCGATGCGGTCAAGCGCATGGCGTTCGTTGCCGACCCGCGCAGCGGTGACTACCTGCTGTGGCAGGACAGCGCATCGAGCCTGCAACGCCTGGCTATCGGCCTGGGAATCAGCGCGCTGTTGGGCCTGTGCCTGGGCATCGCAGCGGGCATCATGCCGTTGTGCGGCGCACCGCTGTCGCCCTTGCTGACGGTACTGTCGATGGTTCCGCCGCTGGCCATACTGCCGATTCTGTTCATCGTGTTCGGCCTGGGCGAGTTGTCGAAAGTGATGCTGATCGTGATCGGTATCACGCCGATTCTGGCCCGTGACCTGGAACAGCGCGCCCGTGAAATACCGGTCGAACTGCTGATCAAGGCGCAAACCCTCGGTGCCTCGACCTGGACACTGATCCTGCGGGTGATCCTGCCGCAATTGCTGCCACGCCTGTTGATCGCCCTGCGCCTGGTGCTGGGTTCGGCATGGCTGTTCCTGATCGCCGCCGAGGCGATTGCTTCGACTGACGGTCTGGGCTACCGGATCTTTCTGGTCCGGCGCTATCTGGCGATGGACGTGATTCTGCCGTACGTGGTGTGGATCACCCTGCTTGCCTGGCTGATGGACTGGGGCCTGAAAGCCCTGACCCGACGTGCCTTCCCCTGGTACGAAGGAGCCCGCGCATGAGCTTTATCAGTGTGCGCAATGTCTGGCAGCAATACGCTGACCAAGTGGTGCTCGAGGGCCTCAACCTGGACGTGGCCGAAGGCGAGTTCTGCACGCTGGTCGGTGCATCGGGCTGCGGCAAATCGACCTTTCTGCGCCTGTTGCTGGGTCAGGAAAGCCCCAGTCGCGGTCTGATCACGCTGGACGGTACGGCGCTGCGCAATGAGCCGGATGCCAGTCGTGGCGTGGTGTTTCAGCGCTATTCGGTGTTTCCGCACCTGTCGGTGCTCGACAACGTGGCGCTGGGTCTGGAGCTGCCCCGCTCGCCCTGGCTCGGCCGACTGTTCGGCCAGGCAAAAAGCGAGGCGCGCGAGCACGCCGCGCAGTTGCTCGGCAAGGTCGGCCTCGGGCATGCGCTGGACAAGTATCCGACGCAATTGTCCGGCGGCATGCAGCAGCGCCTGGCCATCGCTCAGGCGCTGATCATGAAACCGCGCGTCCTGCTGCTGGACGAGCCGTTCGGCGCGCTCGACCCCGGCATCCGCAAGGACATGCACCACCTGCTGCTGGACCTGTGGCGCGAAACGAAACTGACCGTGTTCATGGTTACACACGACCTGTCCGAAGGTTTCAACCTCGGCACCCGCCTGCTGGTTTTCGACAAGGTGCGCCACGACCCGCACGCGCCCGGAGCCTATGGCGCGCGCATCACCTACGACATCCCCCTCAACAGCGAACGCCGCGCCGAGCGCGCCGCCATCGATTCGCTGCTCAACGTTTCAGAGGAGCCCGTTCAATGACTGACTCAACCACGCTGTACCCGGTTTTCGCCGAAGAGATGCTGCCCGGTGGCGGCCATCGTTCGTTCATCCTCAAGCGTGGCGAACTGCTGCGCCTGACCGACCTGCACGGCAACGCCAACGTCAGCCTGACCCTGCTCAACGCCCACGAAAAAACCGAACGGCTGAACCTGCCGGACAGCCTCAAATGCCAGCACACCGCCAAATTGAGCAACGGTCATTGCCTGTATTCGGACATGGGCCGCGTGCTGGCGGCCATCGTCACTGACACCTGCGGCTGGAGCGACAGCATCGGCGGCGTGCTCAATGCCCAGGAAGTCGCTGAAAAATACGGCCAGGGCCGTTATCAGGAATTGCGCAACGGCTTCTTTCGCAATGGCGTCGACAACCTGCTGGTCGAGCTGGGCAAATGGGGGCTGGGGCTGTCCGACCTGCTGATGACCCTCAACCTGTTCAGCCGGGTGGATGTCGACGAGGCTGGAGCCCTGCACTTCGCCCCGAACAACTCCAAGGCCGGTGACTACATCGAACTCTATGCACCGATGGACACGCTGGTGGTGCTGACCGCGCTGCAACACCCGATGGACCCCAACCCGGAATATGCCCCGCAACCGCTCAAGCTCAGCTGGATGAAGGCCGACGCCAGTGTTGCCGAGCACTGCCGCACATCGCGCCCGGAAAACGAGCGCGGCTTTATCAATACCAACCGCCTGTTCGCCTGAGGAGCCCTGTCATGAATTCACCGACTCACTTTTGCTGTGACGCGACCATACCGGCCGGCGAGCCCTTCCTGGCCGAGGTCAAGGCCGGGCAGACCGTGCGCATCCTCGACCTGCAAGGCAATCAGGCTGTCGACACACTGTTTTTCAGCCTGAGCAACCCGCGTGAACGCTACGACGTGCAGCGCACCCTGCGCCGCCAGAACAGTGTGTACCTGACCACCGGCAGCGTGCTGTTTTCCAACCTCGGCCAGCCGATGCTGACCATTGTCGATGACACCTGCGGTCGCCACGACACGCTCGGTGGCGCGTGCGCGCAAGAGAGCAACACCGTGCGCTACGCTCTGGAAAAGCGCTACATGCACAGCTGCCGCGACAACTACCTGCGCGCCTGCATGCATGACGGCCGCCTGAGCAAGGCAGACATCGGCCCCAACATCAACTTCTTCATGAACGTACCCGTGACAGCCGAAGGCGGCCTGACCTTCGAAGACGGTATTTCCGCGCCCGGCAAATACGTCGAGCTGCGCGCTGAAATGGACGTGATCGTGCTGATTTCCAACTGCCCGCAGCTCAACAACCCCTGCAATGGCTACAACCCGACGCCAGCGCAGTTATCGATTCGCGACTGACCCGGCACCTGCCCTCAGCAACGGACGACCGTTGCGTAGATTGATCAATAGCGGGACGGCCCGCTTCCCATCACGAAACCGAGCGCGACTGGGTTTCCGGGGTTATGCCATGTTCGACAAACTGCTGATCGCCAACCGTGGCGCCATTGCCTGCCGCATCCTGCGGACCCTGCGCACCTTGCAGGTCAAGGGCGTGGCGGTGTATTCCGAAGCCGACGCTGCCAGCCTGCACCTGATGCAGGCCGACGAAGCCCACAGCCTGGGCGAAGGTGGCGCAGCCGGAACCTATCTGGCGGTGGACAAGATCCTCGCCATCGCCAAAGCCAGCGGCGCCAACGCCATTCATCCCGGCTACGGGTTTCTCTCGGAAAACGCTGCGTTCGCTCAGGCCTGCGAAGACGCCGGTATCGCCTTCGTCGGCCCGACGCCTGAGCAACTGCGTGTATTCGGCCTCAAACACACCGCCCGAGCGCTGGCCAGACAGCACGGCGTGCCCATGCTCGAAGGCACCGAGTTGCTCGACAGCCTGGAGTCGGCCATCACGGCGGCTCACACCATCGGCTATCCGGTGATGCTCAAAAGCACCGCGGGCGGTGGTGGCATCGGCATGCGTGTGTGTCGTAGCGCCGAAGAGCTGGCCGACTCATTCGAAGCAGTCAAACGCCTGGGTCAGAATAATTTCAGCGACGCGGGTGTGTTCATCGAGAAATACATCCAGCGCGCCCGTCATCTGGAAGTGCAGGTGTTCGGCGACGGTCAAGGCGAGGTGCTGGCGCTCGGCGTGCGCGACTGTTCGGTACAGCGGCGCAATCAGAAAGTACTGGAAGAAACCCCGGCCCCGAACCTGCCGCACGGCATGGCCGAGGAACTGTGCGCAGCGGCTGTCAAACTCGCCAGGGCAGTCAATTACCGCAGCGCCGGGACGGTCGAGTTCGTCTTCGACAGTGATGACCAGCGCTTCTATTTCCTGGAGGTGAACACGCGCTTGCAGGTAGAGCACGGCGTCACCGAGCAGGTGTGGGGAGTGGATCTGGTCAGTTGGATGGTGCAACTGGCTGCCGGTGATCTGCCGCCGCTGGATCAGTTGCAGGCCGGCCTGAAACCGGTTGGCCATGCGATTCAGGCGCGGCTCTACGCGGAAGATCCGGGCCGTGATTTTCAGCCCTGCCCTGGCTTGCTGACTGCCGCTGATTTTCCGCCTGCCGATGGCCGGACGCTGCGTATCGATACTTGGGTCGAGGCTGGCTGCGAGATACCGCCGTACTTTGACCCGATGATCGCCAAGCTGATCAGTTGGGCGCCGACCCGCGAGGACGCCAGCGCCGGGCTGATCGACGCACTGAACGAAACGCGTCTGTATGGCGTGGAAACCAATCGCGACTATCTGCGCCAGATCATTGTCGACACGCCTTTTGCCAGTGGCCAGCCATGGACCCGCTGCCTGGAAGATCTGGTGTATCGCGCTGACACCTTCGAGGTGTTGAGCGGCGGCACGCAGACCAGCGTTCAGGATTATCCGGGACGCCTGGGCTACTGGGCGGTCGGTGTGCCGCCATCCGGGCCGATGGACAGCCGCGCGTTGCGCCAGGGCAATGGCCTGCTGGGCAACACCGAAGGATGCGCCGCGCTGGAAATCACCATGAGCGGGCCGCTGCTGCGTTTCAACACCGATGCGGTGGTCGCCGTGACCGGTGCGCACATTCCGATCACCCTCGATGGCCAATCCTGCGCCATGAACACCGCGCTGCTGGTGCGCGCCGGTTCGACGCTGTCGCTGGGCACCATCGCAGGTGCCGGTGTACGCAGCTACCTGTGTGTGCGTGGCGGGCTCGATGTGCCGGATTATCTGGGCAGCAAAAGTACCTTTACCCTTGGCCAGTTCGGCGGTCACGGCGGTCGCGCGCTACGCGCCGGCGATGTGCTGCACATCACGCCCCTGGCGGAGCGCAGTGCAGGTCAACGGATTGCCGACGAAGCGCTTGAAGCGCTGACAGAGGTCCGTCGGATGAGGGTCATTTACGGCCCGCATGCGGCCCCGGAATACTTCACCGAAGCGTACATCGAGAGGTTTTTCGCAACCGATTGGGAAGTACATTTCAACTCCAGCCGCACCGGCGTGCGCCTGATCGGCCCCAAACCCGAATGGGTGCGCGCCGACGGCGGCGAAGCGGGTCTGCACCCGTCCAACATTCACGACAACCCCTATGCGATCGGCGCGGTGGATTTCACCGGTGACATGCCGGTAATCCTCGGGCCGGACGGGCCCAGCCTGGGCGGATTCGTGTGCCCGGTGACCATCATCGAGGCAGACCTGTGGCAGATGGGGCAGTTGAAGGCTGGCGACAGAGTCCGATTCATTCCGGTGAGCGTCGAGGAGTGCCATGCAGAACTATGTGGCAGCCAGCTTGCTCGCGAAGGCTATATTCCTGACGCAGAAAATTCATCGACTGTACCGGCCTCTTCGCGAGCAAGCTCGCTCCCACAAGACACTGCGAACAGCAAAATCGTACGCATAGAGGATCTGCACACCCCGGTCGTCCTCGACATCGGTCAGGACGATAAACGTCTGGTTGCGCGCCTGTCCGGGGATACGCATCTGCTGCTGGAAATCGGCGCAGCAGAGCTGAATCTGGTGCTGCGCCTGCGTGGCCATGCCTTGATGCTTGCGCTGGAGGCCAAGGCGCTGGCGGGTGTGATCGATCTGACGCCGGGCATTCGCTCGCTGCAAATCCACTACCGCCCCGAGCAACTACCGCTTCGGCAACTGCTCGACATCGTCGCCGGGGAATGGGACGCGGTGTGCGCTGCGAAAGACCTGCAAGTGGCCTCTCGCATCGTCCATCTGCCACTGTCCTGGGATGACCCGGCCTGCCAACTGGCCATCGAAAAATACATGACCACCGTACGCAAGGACGCACCGTGGTGCCCGAGCAACCTGGAGTTCATCCGCCGTATCAATGACCTGCCCAACCTCGACGAAGTGCAACGTACGGTGTTCGACGCCAGTTATCTGGTCATGGGGCTGGGCGATGTGTACCTCGGCGCACCGGTGGCCACGCCGCTGGACCCGCGCCACCGGCTGGTCACCACCAAGTACAACCCGGCACGCACCTGGACCGCCGAAAATTCGGTGGGCATCGGCGGCGCCTACATGTGCGTGTACGGCATGGAAGGCCCCGGCGGTTATCAATTCGTCGGCCGCACGTTGCAGATGTGGAATCGCTACCGCGACGTCGCGGCCTTCGAGGGCAAACCATGGCTGTTGCGCTTCTTCGATCAGATCCGTTTCTACCCGGTCAGCGCCGACGAACTGGTGCGTATCCGCCGCGACTTCCCGCTGGGTCGCTTCGCCCTGAACATCGAACACAGCACCCTGAATCTGGCTGACTACCAGGCCTTCCTGACCCGCGAAGCCGAAGGCATCACGGCATTCCGCGCCCAGCAACACGCCGCCTTCAACGCCGAGCGCGAACGCTGGATCGCCAACGGGCAGGCCGATTTCCAGAGCGATGAAGGCGTGGCGCCGAACACTGAAGAACAGCCTCTGCAACCCGGCCAGCAAGGCGTCGACAGCCACATCGCCGGCAATCTCTGGCAAGTCCAGGTGCAACCGGGCGAACGTGTGGAAGCAGGCGATGTGCTGGTGATTCTGGAGTCCATGAAAATGGAAATCCCTGTGCTTGCCCCGATCGCCGGCGTGGTGCAGGACGTCAGGGTGCAACCCGGCTCGGCAGTACGCGCAGGGCAACGAGTCGTGGTGCTGACCGCAGACTGAAGCGACCCACTTTTCACTTTCAAGGGAACCCCGTCATGAACGACACAGCACTGCCCAATGACCTGCGCCTGGACACCGTACGCATGGCCTACCAGTCCGGCCAGGTATCCCCGCGTCAGCTGATTCTGGCGCTGCGCGAGAAAGCCGCCCGGCTGAACAGCGATTATCACCTGTTCATCCACCTGCTTAGCGCGGCTGAACTCGAGCCTTACCTGGCCGCGCTGGATGATCGCGATCCCAGAGACCTGCCGCTGTTCGGCGTGCCCTTCGCGATCAAGGACAATATTGATCTGGCAGCCATTCCAACCACCGCTGCCTGCCCGGACTACGCCTACACACCCGAGCACTCGGCAAGCGTCGTCGCGCACCTGATCGCACTGGGTGCCGTGCCCATGGGCAAGACCAATCTGGACCAGTTCGCCACAGGCTTGAACGGCAGCCGCTCGCCCTATGGCGCCTGCCCCAACAGCGTGTTGAACGAGTACCCGTCTGGCGGTTCGAGCGCCGGCTCGTCGCTGGCCGTGGCACTGGGGGTCAGCAGCTTCTCGCTGGGCACCGACACTGCCGGCTCGGGCCGAGTGCCCGCGGCACTGAACAACCTGGTGGGAATGAAAGCCAGCAAGGGGCTGATTTCCACAGCGGGTGTGGTGCCCGCATGCCGCACGCAGGATTGCGTCTCGACCTTCACCGCCACGGCGCGGGAAGCCAGCGAGCTATTGGCACTGATCGCCGCATTTGATCCGCGCGATGAATACAGCCGTCGCAACCCGTTATGGAACGACGCGTCTGCGTTCGGCACGCCTCGTCCGTTTCGTTTCGGGGTACCCCGCGCCGAGGACCTGCAGTTCTTCGGCTGTACCGAGGGGCCGAAGCTGTTCAGTGCAGCCATCGACCACCTTATCGCGCTGGGTGGCGAAGCGGTCAGTGTGGACCTGTCACCGTTTCTCGAAGCGGCGCGGTTGTTGTACGAGGGGCCGTGGGTGGCCGAACGCTACAGCGTCGCCGGGCAGTTGATGGAAGAACGCCCTGACGCGGTATTGCCGGTGATTCGCGACGTGCTGGCCAAGGCTCCACAGGTCAGCGGGGTGGATACGTTTCGAGCGCAATACCGCCTGCAAGCGCTCAAGGCGACGTGCGATCGGGTACTTGAAGGCCTGGAGTGCGTGGTGACGCCGAGCATCGGCCGCCCGGTGACATCGGCAGAGCTGGCGGCCGAGCCGGTGTTGCGCAATTCGGAACTGGGCTACTACACGAATTTCGTCAACCTGCTCGACTACGCCGCCGTCGCCGTGCCCAGCGCGTTCATGGGCAATGGTCTGCCGTGGGGCGTGACGCTGTTCGGACGGGCATTCACCGATCAGTACCTGCTCAGCCTGGCAGACGCCTTGCAGCGGCAAACCGCCCTGCCCCTGATTGGTGGCGAAGCACCTCGGCCGCCTATGCCGCAAAACACTGCACGCAACGATATGGCGCGCTTGGTGGTCTGCGGTGCCCATCTGGACGGACTGGCATTGAACTGGCAGCTCAGGCAACGCGGCGCACGCCTGCTGGAAACCACGCAAAGCTCGGCCGACTATCGGCTGTATGCCCTGGCCGGAGGTCCGCCCTTCCGGCCTGGCATGGTGCGGGTGGCCGAACAGGGCGTGGCCATCGATGTGGAAGTCTGGGAGCTGCCTAGTATCGAGTTGGGGTCGTTCCTGACCGGCATTCCGGCACCGCTCGGGCTGGGCAAGGTGCAATTGGCCGACGGCCGCTGGGAGACCGGTTTCATCTGCGAAGCCTATGGCCTGGAGGGCGCCCGCGACATCAGCCATCTCGGCGGCTGGCGTGCGCACGTACAACCGCAGTAAGCGCAAGGCGGCATGCTGGGGCGTGCCGCCTCACTCTTTCAGCGCGACGGGAAGTCGCAATACATAGTTATGACCTTCCCGATCGCGCCTCCCGAAATAATGGGCATTCATTCATTTTGACCACACGTCATGAATCCCATCTGGAGTCCGCTTCGCCAGGACACGCTGTTTCACCCGTCCTCTTTACTGCTGGAGCAAACCAGCGTTCTGCGCCCCGAGCACAGCAGTAGCAGACACGACACGCTGAACGCATCAATGCCGTTTATACTGCCGGACGGCTTTCCAGCGCCCGAACCAACGCCGTCGCCTGCGGTGGCCGAAGAAAGCGAGCCGGAAGACACCGCGCCACATATCGAGCGACAACTCAGCGCCATGCGTAACAGCGCAGGTTTCCAGCTGATTGCCGATTCGACGTTGCTCCTGAAAGCCTGCCAACTGGACATGGACTTTCCACCGACCCGACAAGATTACGTTCGCCAGCAACTGACCACGCTGCTCACGCAGAAGAGCGGCAAGGCACTCGATCCGGACGCCCTGCAGATCACCTTCAGCAACGATGACCGACCTGCTGTGGACGACGATGGGCACGAGCATTACAGCGTCAGCCTGTCGCTGACCGATGTGGCGCTGGCCAGCTTCGCGCCCGAGCATTTCCAGGCGCTGTCGCGTAGCACCCTTGCCGACCTCACACTGTGCGAAGACACACCCGCGCTGACGGCAGCGCAGATGTTCAAACTGATTGGCGAGCTGCCGCTCAAGCGCAATTACAACACTGTACTGGAGGCGTTCAAGGCCCGACACGAGGCAACCTGGCGCACATTGTCGCGGCTGGCGTTCCTTGACAACCTGGCTCGACAGCTCAAACACAGACACATCAGTCGGGACGGCTATTGGCTGGCGCTGGACGCAATGGGGCTTGACCGCTTTCCCGTCGACACCAACAGGCTGAGCCTGAGTGGACGAGGGGAAAAATCCGAGGTCCGGGTTCTGACGCTGAATGGCAAACAGGTGCGGGAGATATTTCAGATCAGCTCGAAAACCACATCACACTGTTTCATTCACATCCTGGGTGCCAAGGGTAACGTCATCGAATACATCAGCGATGATCCACACCAGATGAGCAGCCGATTGTTGGCAGCCATGAACGCCTCAGGGCTGTACGGTCAGGTCTTTCTGTCGCTTGAGCAGCATGCAGGTATCGTTGTCGAGGCGCCGCTGATCGAAGGCGACCTGTTCACCGCACTGACCCAGGCTTCGTTTGCCGGGGTTCTTGCCGACAGCCACGCGCGCAGCACGCTCGACCTGCTCAGACCAGTAGCACGCAGCCTGGCGCTGGCAGGTGCAGCAGACCTGTGGCAGACACAGCCAACCATTCTGCAGCAGATACCGGTTGCGTCGAAAATGGCCGGGCAAGTCATGGCGGGCTATCTACAGGAGAACTATGCGCTGACGCTCAACCCCGAGCAGGTGTTCATCGCTTATCAACCCGGCTATTCGAGCCAACCCTTGGGCAACCCTCGGCTGCCGCCTACGTATGTTCACACGCCCGACCCAAGGCCGATCAGCCTGAGCGAGGCGCTGATCAGCAATTACCGAGTCGATCATCCGGCTGGCTACATCGATCACGGCGGCGCCACCGTGGTGTTCTTCGACCCCACCGGCCAGGGCGACAGTGAGCAGGGGCAGGCGCTAGCTATCAACCCGCAGGCGCTCGAGGACTACATCAGAGCCTTCGACTTTCTGACCTGGATGACCCAGCGTATCCACGACTTCTGGGATCAGCAGAGAGCCGCCATAGAACAGGCGTTCAGAACCGCCTTCATCAGCCAGGCACTGATCAGCCTGAAGCGCGGCAGCCTCACGCGCGGCACCTTTGATCTGCTCGTGGACACTCTCGCGCACCCTGCTCCTCATAACTGGCGGTCACTCGGTTTTTTCGTTCAGGGTGCGTTGACCGACGGCATGCAACAGCAGTACACCGGCCTGCTGGTACTTGAGCAGCCGGGCTTGCCGAACGTGCTTTATCAGGTGGGCCACGCCGATGCGTTCATCGAGTTTGCAGATGACACGACGCTGAAGCAGCATCTGAGCCGGGCAACGGCCAATCCGCAATGGCGTGAGGCGGTCATGCGTTATGTTCCCCGCCGTCATCACCAGCGCCTGGGCTACCTGCTCAGATTGTGGGGCGGGACACAGGCACCCAACCCGCCCGTTTCCATCCTTCGCCCCTGGGCCGACGCGCTGTACAACCCGGACACGCGCCAGGCCATGAGCCACTCGTTGTGTGAGAAAAGTCTGGAGAGCACCCCATTTGCTTTTCTGCATCAACTGCTCAAGCAAAACGCGCTGGATGACGCAGAGGATCAGGTCGTCACGTCAACGCAGGTAACACTGGCGGACTGGACCGACCGGCTGCAGCAGTTGCAGCGGCTGCTGGTGCCGATGTCCTTGTTGCTGACACCTGCGCTCGTTGCCTCCCTGGCGACGGAGATTGGCATCACGTCGATGGCCATTGCTGCAGCCCATCTGCCGGGCAGTCGTTACGCAGAGAAAAACCAGGCGCTGCTGGCCACGTTGACGCTGGGCTTGCTGCAACTGGCTCCGCCCACGCCAAGGCTGCTGCGCTCACTGAGCCGAATCGTCAAACCTGCCGTGAGCAGTTCCCAAACCGTAGCGATTACGCTCGATCGGGCGTTCGGCACCCGGCCGTTGCGCAGGCAATTTGTCACGCCGCGCCAGACCCGTCTGGAGAAATTCTTTCACAGCGACGCCCTGCTCAAGCGCTGGACTGTCAGCACTGCCGTCTCGTCAAACCTGTTGCAAGTGCACGCCTGGAAGCTGGGAAGAAGATTCCTTTTATGGACGTCCGACAGAGGTCAGGCGCGGACGCTGGTGGTCAGCAGCCACGGGTACTACACGCCGTGGTCCCGAACCGTGAAAATCCCCAATGGCACCGAGATTCGCACCTACGCACCTCATGGTTACGAACTGATCGACCCGAAACTGCATCGAGTCGTCAACAAGAATGCCCGGCCATTCGCACGCTCAAACACGGCAGAGCACAGCGTGATGCAGCCTACGCCGCTTGAACCACTGTTTCTCACCGACAAATTGATAGCAGGCACGTCGCTGCCCGGCAGACTGAAGAACTACAGCCTGTCCAAGTTTCAGACGACGACCAGCGAGAGCTATGACGAGATCGCAAGCGTGGTGGGCAACTCACGCGCGTCGCCCCTGCGCGGCTGGTTGCCGCCGACGCCGATGGATGTTCTGACCGTGCGCAACCGCTTCGGCATGCCCCCGCCATCGCTGGCCGACCTGTTCGAAAGCCTGTCCATTCATGGCATTCATTACGACAGAATATTGCTGGTGCACTGCCGGTGTGCGGCGATATCGGCGCTGATGAACCGCTCACCCGTCTATCATGCCCCGACAGCAAGCTCGGTGATTGCTAATATGGCCTGAACCGAATACCCCGACCATCCAGCACGGCGCTTACCTCCGACATGACAACGGCTTCTCCTGACACCGCGCTGTGCCCCTTGTGCGGCTTCAGCAACCAATGCAGCCTGGCCGATCCGCGCACCGTGGACCAGCCCTGCTGGTGCTTTTCGCAAAGCATCGACCCTGCATTGCTGGCAGCCCTGCCGGATAACCTTCGCGACAAGGCCTGTCTGTGCCCGCGCTGCGCCGGGATCGAGGATGCGGCACCGCTTCCCCAGGCACGCCGGGCCACAGAGTAAGATGCACACCCCGTCCTCTGCTCGCCGTTATCGCCATGCGCCTTGATCGTTTCCTCAGCAACTTGCCACGCTTCAATCGTCAGCAAGTGCGCCTGGCGCTGGCCAGTGGACGGGTGCAGGTAGACGGTCAGGCAACCCGCGACCCGCATCACGAAGTACGCGAGTTCAGTTGTGTGGCGCTTGATGGGGAAATCCTCCAGGCAGGCAAGGCCCCTCGCTACTTCATGCTGCACAAGCCTCAAGGCTGCGTCAGCGCGACGAGCGATGCGCAGCACCCGACCGTGCTCGACTTGCTGGACGAGCCTGACAAGCATGAGCTGCACATCGCCGGACGGCTGGACTTCAACACCACCGGCCTGATGCTGATTACCAACGATGGTCAATGGTCGCGACGCCTGACTCAGCCGCAGACCAAGATGCCCAAGGTGTATTACGTCGAGACCGAACAACCGATCGACGAACGCTACGCCGCGAAGTTCGCCGAAGGCCTGTATTTCGCATTCGAAGGTCTCACCACACAGCCGGCGCAATTGACCTTGTTGGGGCCGCGCAGTGCGCGCCTGAGCATTGTCGAAGGCCGCTATCATCAGGTGAAACGAATGTTCGGCCACTTCGATAACAAAGTGTTGCGCCTGCATCGGGAAAACATCGGCGCGCTGGCGCTGGACCCCGGCCTGCGCCCAGGCAGCTATCGCGCGCTGAACGCCGGAGAAATCAGCCTTTTTTGACGCCTGGCGGACGCTGGTCGGATCGGCACGGGCCTTTGATCGACTATCGCATGTCTGTCACGAAACGCGGGCAATGTCATAGGCACGCATACCTGTCTACGCCAGGAGTGAAAACTATGTCGCCAGAAAAAGCAGTGCTCGACATACAAGGACAATTTCGGGTTTATACCGAGCTCTATCGCACCGACGTCGCCGCCAAGACCATCATTATGGTCAACGGCTCACTGGCCACCACGGCGTCATTTACCCAGACCGTCCGCAACCTCTACCCGACCTTCAACGTGGTGCTTTACGATCAGCCCTACTCGGGTCGATCCAAGCCTCACAATGAACACCGAGCGCCACTGTCGCGGGAAGAGGAAGGCCAGCTCCTGCTGGAACTCATCGACCATTTCAACGCCGAGCACGTGTTGTCGTTCTCATGGGGCGGCGCAGCCACGCTGGTTGCCTTGGCGCATCGGCCGAAACGCATCGAAAGCGCGGTGATCAGCTCGTTCTCCCCAGTGATCAACGAGAAGATGCATGACTACCTGTGTCACGGCATCACGCATCTGGGCGCGCATAACCGTTATGACATGGGCCACTTGATCAACAACACCGTCGGCAAGCATCTGCCTACGTTGTTCAAGCGCTTCAATTTCCGTCATATCAGCAGCCTGGATACTCACGAGTATGACCAGATGCATTACCACTTCAGCCAGGTCCTGGAGCTCGACCCGGACAATTACCTGACCGCAGGCAAGAACATCACTGTCCCCGTCCTGTTCATCAACGGCGCCCTGGATGAATACACCTGCGCGCACGACGCAGCACAGTTCTCCCGGTACCTGCGCCATTGCAGCTTCAGCACCATCGACGCCACAGGCCACTTTCTGGACATGGAACACAAGGCCGCCTGCCGCGACTCGAAACAGGTGCTGATGAACTTCCTGCAACCGGCACAGGTGTCACGCGACGTGCATAACCGCGCTTGGGGCTATCCGGCCCTGACCTTCTGAAAACCACACACGAAGCCACCGTCAGCTGCGGAGCATTGTCATCTGACGGTTGGTTTTCAGGGTGAGTATCAGCATGTAAAGCGCTGTGGGGTGAAATTAGCGCTTCAAATCGGGGCAGGGTTCTGGTACAAAGTCAGCCGCTCAGAGCGGGTCTCAGAGCGGGTATAGTTTAGTGGTAAAACGAAAGCTTCCCAAGCTTTAGTTGAGGGTTCGATTCCCTCTACCCGCTCCACTTCAGTCCGTCACAAAATCTGCTTTGCCCTCCTGAAATTCGCCAGTCCTACTTTCCACTCAAGTATCACCCTCTCCCCGCGTTCACTCTTAGATAGCAAATCCATCAGAAACACCTCAATGCAACTCAAACATCGAAGTCATTGCAGTAGACCGGCACTGACTTTCCCCACCCCCGCCTCTCCCGGCACCCGCGCCTTGGCTTCTTCCGCCGAAACCGGCACCACCAGATACTGCCGATACTCACGGAACGCCTGCAAGGCAGAGGCGTCCTGCGGGCGATAGTCGCCGCCGCTATCCTGTTGCTGATTCGCCATACAAGGCCTGCCTATCGCGCTCATACACGCATCATTGGCGGCTTTTGAAGCCGGATCGAACAAGGCGAACGCCGTGCCTGGCTGGTCCACATCGTTATACAGCGGGTGAGCCACGTTCTCGAAGTCATTTCCCTCGACCAGCAGCTGTGACGATGAGGTGCGCGACATGATTGCGCCTTGATAGGTCATGCGCTGGAAGACATTGTTGACCAGCTGGGCACGAACCTGCGCATTGTTCATGCCGCCTGAATGCGGTGCTCTACCTGAGGTATCGTGAACGTAGTTTCTCGACAGCGTCAGCGTGTCCTGACTGCCGAGGAACAGCCAGACCCAGTAATGATGACCGTCACAAGTAGATGAATACGGTGTACGGCCATCGAACTCGTTACTGGAGAGCGTCACGTGAGAGGCCGCGCCCCAGCCAGTCACGATCATCTGTCTGCCGATCCGCGCGAAGGTATTGTGATCGATCCAGACGCCATCAGCCTTGTTCAGGGTCAGCGCATCACCGCCCCATACGACACGTGGATTGATATCCGAGAGCGTCAGGTTGCGAACGATCACGTTATGCGCGCCGTCGCCAATGAACAGTCCGGCGCCCTGAATACCTGCCTTGTCGCCAACCCCGATCAACGTCTTGTTGGAGCCGACTTTCAGTGGTTTCAATCCCGCGTTGTCGTAGGTCACCATGACGCGTGGCCTTGATTGGCAGAAGTCGTTGGCGCCATTCAGTGCAAGTTGCTCACCCCCCTGCGGGCACGGCTTCACTACGCAGCCAGGCTCGGTGGTTGTGGTATTGCCGTTGGCAATTACGCTCGCGCGGAAGTCAAACGTATGGTCCAGAACAATCACTCGCGGTGTGTCATCGGTGCAGGCACCACGTGAGTCATGCGACGCACAGAGTGCTGATCGAAGTTCATCCAGCGTGGAAGGATGTACGGCAGCAGCGGAGCCTCCACCGGTCACGCCCTTGGCGAAACCTTCAGGCATGTCTGCTGCCCGCAAGCATTGCGCGCCTGACAGGAGCAGAACCAGAGTGGCGGCGATCTTCAGATAGCCGCTTTGCAAAAGAGATCGCAGGGGCGTCATCGGTTGAGCTTCCCGTCATGCTCGCGGGATTCGCGAGGACAATCTGGATGCTAAACGGACTGCGGCCTGGCCTGCTTCGCTTCCATGGAGCTGGTCAGCCTGCGTTCAGGCAGCCTCGCTCACGAAAACACCCGCTCCATCCTGACGCTGTCAATCCCGCGCCCATGCCCGTCGACATCGACCGAGACCACGGCAAAGCCCAGGTTCGAGTAGAACCCCTGAACATGCTGACTGGTATCGATAAAGGCTCGGGTGACGCCCGGTAACGCCTGCATGCGTTGCAGCCGGGCCTTGGTCAGAAATCGGCCAAGGCCGCTGCCGTGGTGGCCGCTGATGACCATGCCCCAGGTCAGCTCTGCCACTTCAGGGTTTGCCAGCACCAGGTATCCACCACAGGCGACAAGCTCGCCGTCACGCTCGGCTACGAAGTACTGGCCCAGCGGAGCCATCAGAAAACGGGCAAATTGCTCGCGCTCCGCAGGGTCGAAGTAGCGCGGGACGTTGCTGTCGAAGATATCCAGACAACGCTCACGATCTGCGAGGGTGTATGGCCGAAGCATGTCCATGGCAGGCCCGTTGTGCAGGAATGATTAAAGTGCCTGGCGAAATATATCCTGAATCTGCTCAAGATCGGCAGGACGCGGGTTGGTCAGGCCACAGGCATCTTTCAGGGCATTGGTGGCCAACACCGGGAAGTCTTCCTCCTTGACGCCCAGCGTAGCAAGGCCTGCCGGGATCTCCACAGCAGCCGACAATGCACGAATGGCGTCGATGGCCGCCTGAGCGCCTTCTTCCGGAGAGAGCCCACGGATGTTGCTGCCCATGGCGTGCGCAACGTCGGTCAGGCGTGCAGCGCTTACGCTGGCGTTGAAGCGCTGCACATGTGGCAGTAATACCGCGTTGCACACACCGTGTGGCAAATCATAGAAGCCACCCAACTGGTGCGCCATGGCATGCACGTAGCCCAGTGAGGCGTTATTGAACGCCATGCCAGCCAGAAACTGGGCATAGGCCATGTTCTCGCGGGCTGTGATGTTTGCTCCGTTGTTGAATGCGTCGCGCAAATTGTTGGCGATCAGCGCCATGGCCTGCAAGGCGCAGGCATCGGTGATCGGGTTGGCAGCCGTGGAGACATAGGCTTCAATTGCGTGAGTCAGGGCGTCCATACCGGTGGCGGCGGTCAGCGACCTAGGCATGGCGACCATCATGTCGGGATCATTCACCGATAACAGCGGCGTGACATTGCGGTCGATGATCGCCATTTTTACGTGCCGCGCTTCGTCGGTGATGATGCAGAAGCGGGTCATTTCACTCGCGGTGCCGGCGGTGGTATTGATGGCAATCAGCGGCAGCTGCGGTTTTGCCGACCGGTCGACACCCTCATAGTCACTGATGTGCCCTCCATTGCTGGCGCACAGGGCAATGCCTTTTGCGCAGTCGTGGGGCGAGCCACCGCCCAGCGATATGACGAAATCGCACTCGCGCTCCTGCAACAAGGCCAGGCCGTTCTCGACGTTGGCGATGGTCGGGTTGGGGCGGGCACCGTCGTACACGACCGAGTCAATGCCCTGCTCCACCAGCAGCCCGGCGACCTGACTGGCTACTCCAGCCTTGGCGAGTCCCGCATCCGTGACGATCAGAGCCTTGCGAAATCCGTATTTGTGTATGGCGAGCATGGCTTCATCAATGCAGCCAGTGCCGATGATGTTCACAGCGGGGATGAAAAAGGTGCTGATCATGACGGACCCTCGTGGGTAGCGCGGATGCTTGGGTGATAAACCAAGCATCCGCCTAGCGCGAGGTACAACCATTGACCCAGCGCAACGAAGCAGTCAAACGCCAGACCGTTGGTCGCAGACTCTTCGGCCACTGCGCACAGGGCGGCTATTTTCAGCCTATAAAGCCGTCGCTCCTGAGGAGGGTTTCCAGGCAATGCTCGCTGATGCCGTAGAACGTCTTGAGCTCCTGAATGCGTGCCAGCAACTGGGCCGGATCGACCGGCTCGGCACGCTTGACCGCGAGGATCATCTTGTTCTTGTTGGTGTGCTCCAGCGAGATGAACTCGAACACCTTGGTTTCGTAACCGCATGCCTCCAGCAACAGCGCGCGCAGGCTGTCGGTGACCATCTCGGCCTGCTGGCCCATGTGCAGACCGTATTGCAGCATAGGTTTCAACAAGGCAGGGCTCTGGATCTGCAGACGAATCTGTTTGTGGCAGCACGGCGAGCACATGATGATCGAGGCGCCGGAGCGAATGCCCATATGAATGGCATAGTCTGTCGCGATGTCACAGGCGTGCAGCGCGATCATCACATCCAGCGCGCTGGGCGCCACTGTACGCACGTCACCCTGCGCAAAGGTCAGGCCTGGATGATCGAGCTTCGCCGCCGCCTCGTTGCACAGCGTGACCATGTCCTCGCGCAGCTCCACACCGCTTACCAGCCCTTGCGCCTGCAAGGTGTTGCACAGGTAATCGTGGATGGCGAAGGTCAGATACCCCTTGCCTGAGCCGAAGTCCGCGACCTTGATCGGCTGATCGAGCTTGAGCGGCGATGAGCTCAATGCATGGGAAAACACTTCGATGAACTTGTTGATCTGCTTCCATTTGCGCGACATGGCCGGAATCAGCTCATGCTGCCGATTGGTCACACCGAGGTCGGTCAGGAATGGCCGGGTAAGCTCCAGGTAGCGCTTCTTCTCGCGATCATGCCCTGCCGAAGGGGCCTGGCGTTCCTGCTGAGCCTTGCTTTTGAACAGCGTCGTCTTGCCCTTCTTGCTGAACTCAAGCTGCACCTCGTCGCTCAGCGACAGCAGATGCGCGTTCTTGAACGACGCGGGTATCAGGCCGGCAATGACCTCCACGGCTTCAGCAAGCGCGAAGTTGCTGGTGATATCGCGGGTCTTGTAGCGATACACGAAGCTCAGGCAGGGCTGCCCCTTGACGGTCAGCGGCTTGATGATAATCCGCTGCAGATCGGCCTCGCTGCCCACGTGTTTGGCCAGGACCAGCTTGACCAGCGAGTTCTGCGACAGGCTGATGTCCAGCAGCCCCAGGAACTGCGCAAGGTGATCGGTCGCAGTGCCGGATGACGTGGGGGTAATGACTGACATTGAAAATGTGCCTCAAGTGTCCCGACCGGGACTCGAAAAAACCAGACCGGCATTTTAGGCGCGTCGGCACGTCAAGGGCACCTCTAATTTTCAGCGACCACGCCGACTGCTCGCACGGTCCTTACACCCATGCGAAACGCATATACCCGTTAAAAAAGATTTGCGCCGAAAACCGCACGCCTTTACTTGCGCGGCATAAAAACACAGTGGTAGTCGCAGTGGCTGATTACAAAAATCAGATAAAACGTCGCTTTGGGCACAAGAGGCCAAAAAGGTTTACAACTCGCTCTACAACTTTCTGGATCGGATCGTGTGACGAGCCAACTCTTCTGCACTGATCAGCCAGCTTGTCGAACAACTGAAGACGTACATGACATCGTTCCACGATGTAACGCGCATCCTCTGACGCACCTTTGCTTTTATCCCAGCACCACCAACCTGTTCGGCAGTTCATTTCTGCCGTGGGTCACGGGAACATGATCGGCAAGCAACTCGCCACAGGCATGGATACAGCCGAGAAACCCCTGCAAAGTCTGTCCATCTCTGACCTGTTGAGTAAACACGTCGACCATCGCCTTCCAGGTATCGTTGTGCAGACGACTGGCAATACCATGGTCAACCAGGATTTCGACATACCGTTCGGCCTCGCTGACAAACACCAGAATGCCGGTTCCGTCGTGGGTCTTGTGCAGGTTCTGTTCGAGAAACTGGCGGCGCGCGAGGTTTCCGGCCCGCCAGCGCCGCACCGAAAGCGGCACCAGCAACGCCGAGACCTTCGACAGACGACATACCAGTGCCACGATAATGAACGTGCTCATCTGCGCGAGCATCAACTCGTCCGCGCTCAGCCATTGAAGGCAGTAATTGATCGTGCCCGGCAGCAGCAGGCCGATCAGCCCGGCCCAGATCAGCGGCATGTAGGCATAGTCATCGGCGCGTGAAGCCAGCACTGTGACCAGCTCGGCGTCAGTGCGCTGCTCGACGCGGTCAATCGCTTCGGCAACCTGCCGCTGTTCGTCTTTGTTCAGTAAAGCCATGGTTCCCTCATTCCCGAATCAATCAGCTACCAGTTGCCTGAAGCACCGCCACCGCCGAAACGTCCGCCACTGCGATCAGCGGCTCTGTCGCGCGAGGACCGGGTGGCGCCACCGCGTCTGACGCTGATGATTACAATCCCCAGCACAATGAGCGTCAACACGATACCGATCAACCAGACCTGGTCGTTATTGGTCTGTTCGCCATATTCGGATATCTGCCTGGTCGGCTCAGGGTAATCGGGTATCTGCCCACCCAATGCCGCGATGATCGCGCGCGTGCCGCGCTCTATGCCGATGGCAAACCGGTTGTCGTCAAACTCCGGGGTCATCAGCATGTCGATGATAAGAGAAGCCTGGGCGTCATTGAGACGATCCTTCAGAGCATCGCCGACCTCCATGAATACCTTGCGCTTGTCGCGATAGACCACCAGCAGAACACTGTCATCCTTGCCGTGCAGCCCCAGGCCCCAGGTGTCACCGAGCCGGGAGCCGAACTCTTCGATGCTCGTGCCCTGCAGATCAGCGAGGGTCACGACCACCACCCGCTCCCCGGTCGCCTTTTCATGGGCACTCAGAAGTCTGGCCAGACGAACCGTAGTCTGGCTGTCGAGCATTTGTGCGGCATCCACCACACTGCCGGTCATCGGCGGAAAAACCAGTGCGGATGGCTCCGCCTCGGCACGCAATACCCCTCCCAACAGCATCACCACGTACAGCATCCACTGTGAAACAGACTTCAAAATCCAGACCTCCAGTGTTTTTTTGAATCCATTGAAACGACCCGCCTTAGCCAAAACACAAGTTCCCCGGCATAATCCACCGCCAACACCTGAAGCGATCACTATTTCATCGAACAGGGTCTGTACAAAAATCATTCAAACCGCCATTTTCGTACACACCTTGGGGAGACTTCGTACAGTGAAGCGGATAGCAACTATCCTTGCATCCCGTGCGAACCATAACGCCAAAGGTCCATAACCCAAAAACTGGCTGTCGGACATTAAACGCGAGTTACTGACAAAAGCCTTGAGAAATCATTCATGAATAAGCTGTGTTTATTAGGTTTGCTGGTCGGTATGGCCAGTCAGTCGGTGATGGCCCAGACCACTGCCGCCACGGACAATACAACGCTTCAGGCCAAGAATGCCTTCATCGGCAAACTCATGAAACAAATGACTCTGGACGAAAAGATCGGTCAGCTACGACTCATCAGTATCAGTTCGGAAATGCCACAGCCGCAAATTCTCAAGGAAATTGCCGCCGGAAGGATCGGCGGCACGTTCAACTCGATTACCCGTTCGGAAAATCGTCCGCTGCAGGAAGCCGCAGTCGCCAAAAGCCGCCTGAAAATTCCGATGTTCTTTGCCTATGACGTGGTTCACGGTCATCGCACGATTTTTCCGATCAGCCTGGGTATGGCCGCCAGCTGGGACATGGACGCCGTCGCACTGATGGGCAGGGTCTCGGCCAAAGAAGCCAGTGCCGACAGTATCGACATGACCTTCGCCCCCATGGTGGATATTTCCCGCGACCCTCGCTGGGGCCGCAGCTCCGAAGGTTTCGGTGAAGACACCTACCTGGTGTCACGCATTTCCGACGTGATGGTCAGGTCCTTCCAGGGCAAGAACGTCGCCGCCAACGACAGCATCATGGCCGCCGTCAAACACTTCGCGCTGTATGGCGCGGTAGAAGGCGGGCGCGATTACAACACCGTGGACATGAGCATGACGCGCATGTACCAGGACTACCTGCCGCCCTACAAGGCCGGCATCGATGCCGGCGCCGGCGGCATCATGGTTGCGCTCAACTCGATCAACGGCGTCCCGTCGACCTCCAACAAATGGTTGATGCAGGACCTGTTGCGCAAGGACTGGGGCTTCAAGGGAGTGACCATCAGTGACCACGGCGCACTCAAGGAGCTGATCGACCACGGCGTGGCCAAGGATTTCCGCGAGGCCGCCAAGCTGGCGATCAAGGCGGGCGTCGACCTGAGCATGAACGACGCGGCCTATGGCGAGCAGTTGCCCGGCCTGGTGAAAGACGGCGAGGTCTCCATGAAGGAAATCGACAGCGCCGTGCGTGAAGTGCTGGGTGCCAAATACGACATGGGCCTGTTCGCCTCGCCTTACGGTCGCATCGGCGTTGCCGCCGATGACCCTGCCGATACCTATTCCGATGACCGCCTGCACCGTGCCGAAGCTCGCGATGTGGCGCGCAAGACACTGGTGCTGCTGAAAAACCAGAACGAGACACTGCCGCTGAAGAAACAAGGCACCATCGCGGTGATCGGCGGACTGGCGCAAAGTCACCTCGACATGCTCGGCAGCTGGTCGGCAGCCGGTCGTCCAAACCAGTCGGTGACGGTATATGAAGGGCTGGCCAATGCCGTCGGCGACAAGGCCAAGCTGGTTTACGCACGCGGCGCCAATGTCAGTGACAACGAACACGTCCTCAACTACCTGAACTTCATCGAGAAGGAAGTAGAGATCGACCCGCGTCCAGCGCAGGAAATGATCGACGAAGCGGTCAAGGTCGCCGAGCAGGCCGATGTGATCGTTGCCGTGGTCGGTGAGTCGCGTGGCATGTCCCATGAATCGGCCAGCCGCAGCAGCCTGAACATTCCGGGCAAGCAGCGTGACCTGATCAAGGCGCTCAAAGCCACCGGCAAGCCGCTGGTTCTGGTGCTGATGAATGGTCGTCCGCTGGTGCTGGTCGACGAACAGGAACAGGCCGACGCCATGCTCGAAACCTGGTTCCCGGGCACCGAAGGCGGCAACGCCGTGGCTGATGTGCTGTTCGGCGACTACAACCCGTCGGGCAAGCTGGCCATGTCGTTTCCGCGCTCGATCGGTCAACTGCCGGTCTACTATGCGCACCTGAACACCGGCCGTCCGTATCACGAAGGCAAGCCAGGCAACTACACCTCGCATTATTTCGAGGAGCCCAATGGCCCGCTGTTCCCGTTCGGTTATGGTCTGAGCTACACCCAGTTCGACGTCTCGGACATCAAGCTGTCGGACGCCAGCATGACGCGCAAAGGCAAGCTCACGGCCAGCGTGACCGTGAAGAATACCGGCAAGGTAGCCGGTGCAACCGTTGTGCAGTTGTATCTGCATGACGTAGTGGCGTCGATCAGCCGTCCGGTAAAAGAACTGAAGAACTTCGAGAAAGTGATGCTTGAGCCTGGAGAAGAAAAGGTTGTTACCTTCACCCTCAGTGAAGACGACCTGAAGTTCTACAACAGCGAGCTCAAGCACGTGGCAGAACCTGGCGAATTCAAGGTCATGATCGGCCTGGACTCGCAAGCAGTGAAAGAAGCGACCTTCAATCTGTTGTAAACCCTGTGCATGGCGCGTTCACGAGCGTTCGCCCGGGAACGCGCCAGCAGGGTCCGATCAGGCTGAGATATGACGCTCAAGCATCGCTACTGGCGCATTACCCTGTACGTGCTGCTGATCCTGGCCGGTGCGGCCCTGTCCGCCGGGCTCGCGATGCGTCAGGCCCAGCGTCACGCAATGTCGGAAGATGCCGCGCGTGCCGAAGGACAGCTGGCACTGTATGCCAACACCCTGCACACCCTGATCGAGCGCTATCGCGCCCTGCCCTCCGTCCTGGCGCTGGACCCGGAAATTCGTGCCGCGCTGAGCGGCCCGGTGACCGGTGAGGTGCAGAACGCTCTCAACCTCAAGCTGGAAAAAATCAACAGCGCGGCTCATTCGTCGACGCTGGAGTTGCTCGACCTGCATGGTCTGGCGATTGGCGCGAGCAACTGGCGCACGCCCAATAGCTATGTCGGCCACAACTACGCTTTTCGACCCTACTTCCTGCAAACCCGCGCCAAGGGCACCGGGCGCTTTTACGCGGTGGGTGTGACCACCGGGATTCCCGGGTACTTTCTGTCCAGCGCGGTATTGAGTGATACCGGTGGGTTCATGGGGGCGATGGTCGTCAAGCTGGAGTTCCCGAGCCTTGAGCAAGAGTGGAATCAGGGTGAGGATCTGCTGCTGGTCAGCGATGAGAAAGGCATCGTATTCATCGCCAATCAACCGGACTGGCGCTATCGCGAGCTGCTGCCGATCTCGGTGGAAGACCGTGCCAACCTGTTGCGCACCCGCCAGTACGACAAGAAGGTGTTGTCACCGCTGCGCAGCCGGGTCATCGACAGCTTCAGCGAAAACAGTCATCTGAGCCGTGTCGAAGGTCCGTACGGCACCACGGATTATCTCTGGCAGTCGCTGCCCCTTCCGGACGAAAACTGGACCCTGCATCTGTTGCGCAAGCCGCCCGCCTCCAGCGAAGACGTTCGCAATGCAGGATTGGCCGCTGCGGGCATCTGGCTGGCGCTGGTATTTCTGGGCCTGTTTCTCTATCAACGCTGGCGACTGGCGCGACTGAGGGAGCGCAACCGGGATGAACTGGAGCGTCTGGTGCAAGCGCGCACGCGTGATCTGCAGACCGCGCAGGACGGCCTGGTGCAGTCGGCCAAACTGGCGGCACTGGGGCAGATGTCGGCAGCGCTGGCCCACGAAATCAACCAGCCTCTGACGGCCCAGCGTATGCAACTGGCGACCCTGCGCCTGCTGCTCGATCAGGGCCGAATCGATGAAGCCTGCAAAGCGCTGGTTCCCGTCGATCAGCAATTGACACGTATGGCCGCCTTGACCAGCCATCTGAAAACCTTCGCGCGCAAGAGCCCCAGCGGCCTGCGCGAGAGGCTGGACCTGGCCACTGTGGTCGATCAGGCCTTGCTGCTGCTTGACCCGCGCCTGCGTGAAGAACACGTCGACTGCGTCCTCCATCTGTCACGCCCGGCATGGGTGCGCGGCGACGCCATCCGCCTGGAGCAGGTACTGATAAACCTGCTGCGCAATGCACTGGACGCCATGCGCGAATGCCGCTCAAAGCGCCTTGAAGTGCGTATCGATGCCGTCGACAACCAGTGGCGGCTCAGCGTCAGGGACAACGGAAGCGGGATCGCAGCGGAGAATCTGCCCAGCATTTTCGATCCGTTCTTCACCACCAAACCGGTAGGCGACGGCCTGGGCCTTGGCCTCGCGGTGTCTTACGCCATCATTCATGAACTGGGCGGGCAACTGACGGCACAAAACCATGCGGACGGTGCCGAGTTCCGGTTCAGCTTGCCCAACGACTTTCTGGAGGCCTGACCCGGCATGTTGAATTCGGTCATCGTGGTAGACGACGAGGCGCCCATTCGGCAAGCCGTCGAACAATGGCTGACGTTGTCGGGGTTCGAGGTGCAAGTCTTCGCCCGCGCCGAAGAGTGCCTGGCACACATACCGGAGCACTTCCCCGGCGTCGTGCTGACCGATGTGCGCATGCCGGGCATGAGCGGTCTGGAGCTGCTGACCCGGTTGCAAGGTGCAGACCGCGACCTGCCGGTCATCCTCCTCACCGGCCATGGCGATGTGCCGATGGCCGTGGAAGCGATGCGCGAAGGAGCCTATGACTTTCTGGAAAAACCCTTCAGCCCGGAAACCCTGATCAGCAACCTGCGGCGCGCCCTCGAGAAACGCCAGCTGGTGCTGGAAAACCGCCGCCTGCATGAGCAGGCCGATGCCAGAACCCGGCTGGACGCCACTCTGCTCGGCGTATCGCCGGGCATGCAGGCCCTGCGCCGCCAGGTGCTGGAACTGGCGCAACTGCCGGTCAACGTGATCATTCGCGGGGAAACCGGCAGCGGCAAGGAACTGGTCGCTCGCTGCCTGCACGATTTCGGGCCGCGCGCCGCCAAACCTTTTGTTGCACTCAACTGCGCGGCCATCCCGGAGCATCTGTTCGAAGCCGAGTTATTCGGCCACGAAAGCGGCGCCTTCACCGGCGCGCAGGGCAAGCGCATCGGTCGCCTGGAGTATGCCGACGGCGGCACGGTATTCCTTGATGAAATCGAAAGCATGCCAATGGCGCAGCAGGTCAAGCTGCTGCGCGTTCTGCAGGACAAGCGCCTTGAGCGGCTGGGCTCCAATCAGAGCATCGACGTCGACCTGCGCATCATTGCCGCGACCAAGCCCGATCTTCTCGAAGAGGCGCGTGCCGGGCGTTTCCGCGAAGATCTGGCCTACCGCCTCAACGTTGCCGAGCTGCGCTTGCCGCCGTTACGCGAGCGCCTCGAAGACATTGCGCAACTGTTCAGCCACTTTGCCCGCGCCGCCGCCGAGCGCGTGGGCCGGGAGCCGCCAGCGCTGGACGCAGCGCACCTGAGCCGGTTGCTCGGCCATGACTGGCCAGGCAACGTGCGCGAGCTGGCCAATGCCGCCGAGCGGCAGGCCCTGGGTCTGGAGCAAGCCCCGCCGCAACCTGATACTCAATGGCCGGGGCATTCGCTGGCGGCGCGTCAGGAAGCCTTCGAAGCGCAATGTCTGCGCGCTTCGCTGGCCCGTCATAAAGGCGACATCAAGGCGGTGCTCAATGAACTGCAATTGCCACGGCGGACGCTGAACGAGAAGATGCAACGCCATGCTCTGGTACGCGAAATGTTTCTCGAATGAAGGCTGTGCACATTCCTTAAAGCTTGTTCCGGCGATAACCGAACATTTCCAGCAGCGCCGGGTCTGCATACTGTTCACGGCT
Source organism: Pseudomonas congelans (assembly GCF_900103225.1). Lineage (GTDB taxonomy): Bacteria > Pseudomonadota > Gammaproteobacteria > Pseudomonadales > Pseudomonadaceae > Aquipseudomonas > Aquipseudomonas congelans. The sequence continues at coordinate 126,320 of NZ_FNJH01000005.1, forward strand.
ACATGAGGTCGTGATGGCTGGATACTTGCGAGGCATAATGACATCATGCCCGCATGGCTATTCAGCTCACTTTGACAGTCCGAAAGATGGGGCATTTTCTACCGTGAATACTCCCCTCGACCTCCCATTGGGAGGCGGCGAAATGGGTCGGTTTATCCGAGAGACGGACTGGTCGACGTCCGCGCTGGGACCGAAGCAAGCATGGCCCGCAGCGCTACTGTCTTCAATGAATCTGATGCTCAGTTGCCCTGACAGCATGTACCTGCTCTGGGGCCCTGACTACACTCTGTTTTTCAATGACGCTTACGCTCAGGTCCTGCCTATTGCGGCACAACAGGCGCAGGGGCAGCCCATTGCCTCGATCTGGGGCGATGCCTGGGAAGCCGTGCGGCCGCTCGCCGAGCAGGCGCTGGCCGGACAAAGCCGCCGATCCGACAATATTCAGCGCACCATCGTCCGTAATGGCAAGCCCGAGAAGACCTGGTGGTCGCTGTCCTACTCGCCGCTGTATGGCGATAGCGGCCTCATCGAGGGCGTGTTCTGCCGGGTCAACGAGACCACTTTGCAGGTCATGGCAGAAGTCCGCCAGTCGGAGAGCGAAGCGTTCACGGACCGCGTGCTGTCGAGCATCAACGACTGTATCAAGGTGCTGGACCTCGATTCGCGCCTGACCTTCATGAGTGAAGGCGGTCAGCAAATCATGGAAGTCAGCGATTTCAACGCGATTCGCGGCTGCCCCTGGCCTGACTTCTGGCAAGACCAGGGCAATCTGGACGCCATCGCTGCGGTCGAGGCTGCCAAGGCGGGTCACAACGCCAGTTTTACCGGCTCGGCGCAGACCATGGCCGGTACCACCAAGTGGTGGCACGTGCAGGTCAGCCCGATTTTCGGCAAGGATGGCAAGCCGGAGAAGATCCTCTGTGTTTCCAGGGACATGACCCAGCTCAGAGACGCTGAAGAAGCACTGCTTTCGCTCAACGAAACGCTTGAACAACGCGTGGTCGAACGCACCCAGGACCGTGACCGTATCTGGCGGCTGTCGACCGACCTGATGCTCGTGGCGCAGTTCGACGGGATCATCTCGGCGGTCAATCCGGCCTGGACGCAAGCCCTCGGCTGGTCGGAAGAACAACTGCTCGACGGCCAGTTTCTGGCATTGGTGCACCCTGAAGATGTGAGCAGCACACTGGCCGCCATGAGCGGGCTCGAGAGCGGCCGCACTATTCCCCACTTCAAGAATCGCTATCGCCATCTGGACGGCTCATATCGGACCATCTCCTGGACTGCCGTGCCGGACAAGCAATTCATCCATGCCGTCGGCCGTGACATTCAGGCCGAGGAAGAAGCCAATGAAGCGTTGCGGCTCTCGCAGGACGCCCTGCATCAGGCGCAGAAGCTGGAGGCCATCGGTCAACTCACTGGCGGCGTGGCACATGACTTCAACAACCTGCTGACGGTGATCCGCTCGTGCAGCGATCTGTTGAAATCGCCGAACCTTGAAGAGTCTCGTCGTGTGAAGTACGTCGAGGCCATTTCCAGCACCGTCGACCGGGCAGCTCGCCTGACCGGTCAGTTGCTGGCGTTTGCCCGACGTCAGGCCTTGCAGCCGGAAGTGTTCGATGTGTGCAAGAGCGTGGCGCGTATTGGCGAGATGATGGACACGCTTACCGGCGCGCGTATTCAAGTCAGCATCGACCTGCCTGCCGGGCCGTGCTTCATCTTTGCGGACGGCAGCCAGTTCGATACTGCGCTGGTCAACATGGTAGTCAACGCCCGCGATGCGATGTCCGGTGCAGGCAAGCTGGTCATAAAGGTTGAATGCGCTGCCTGCTATGCGGCAGATAAGCCCGCTTCACTTGGCGAGAGTGACTATGTGAAGGTATCCCTGACTGATACCGGCGCGGGTATTGCCAAAGATAAGCTGGGCCTGATCTTCGAACCGTTCTATACCACCAAGAGTGTCGGCCAGGGCACAGGGCTGGGTCTGTCGCAGGTATTCGGGTTTGCCAAACAGTCGGGTGGTGAAGTCCTGGTTGAAAGCGAACTGGGCAAAGGCAGCCGCTTCACACTGTGCCTGCCCAGCGCACAGAATCACGAAGTCGTCCAGGAAGACAATCACCCTACGCTCACCCCATTGCCCGGACTGTGCGTGCTGATGGTCGAGGACAATCAGGATATCGGCACCTATACGCGCCCCATGCTTGAGCAGCTTGGCTTTCAGGTGCTCTGGGTGAGCAGTGCCGCCGAGGCGCTGAAAGAGCTTTCCGGCAACCCGGAAAACTTTCATGTGGTGTTCTCGGATATCGCCATGCCGGGCATGAGCGGTCTGGAGCTGTATGGCGAAATCGAAGCGCGCTATCCGTGGATGCCGGTAGTTCTTACCACCGGGTACAGCACTGAGTTCGCGACGATCGCTCAGGACGAAACACACCGCTTTGATCTGTTGCAGAAACCCTATTCCAGAGACGATCTGGCGGCAATTCTGCACAAGGCCGTGAGCCGTACCGGCGAACACTGATGGTATGGATTCGTATGAATCCATTACGCCACCGGATTCATTGATGCCTGATACGCATGAGTGAATCCCGGCACTCCCGACACATAAAACCAAGACAACACCCGTTGCCTTGATTCAAAATCACGCAAAACATCGCAGTACTCTTAGAGCAGGGAGCATTTTCGAGATGATCGTCGGTATTGATCTGGGTACCACCAACAGCCTGGTGGCTGTATGGCGCGACGGCAGCAGCGAGCTGGTGACCAACGCGCTGGGAGAAACACTCACTCCCAGCGTTGTCGGACTGGACGACGAAGGGCAGATCCTGGTCGGCAAGGCGGCACGCGAACGCCTGCAGACCCACCCGGAAAAGACCACCGCCCTGTTCAAGCGCTACATGGGCAGCGCTCAGGAAATTCGCCTGGGCTCTGCGACCTACCGCCCGGAAGAGTTGTCCTCGCTAGTCCTGAAAAGCCTGAAGGCTGATGTCGAGCGCGCGTTTGGCGAGCCTGTCACGGAAGCGGTGATCAGCGTTCCGGCCTATTTCAGCGACGCTCAACGTAAAGCCACGCGAATTGCCGGCGAGCTCGCGGGACTCAAGGTCGAGAAGCTCATCAACGAGCCGACTGCGGCGGCGCTTGCGTATGGCCTCCACCAGAAGGAAGGCGAAACCTCGTTTCTGGTCTTCGACCTGGGCGGCGGTACCTTCGACATCTCGATCCTCGAACTCTTCGACGGTGTGATGGAAGTACGTGCCAGCGCAGGCGACAACTTTCTGGGGGGTGAAGATTTCGATCGTTTGTTGGTAGAGCACTTTCTGACCCTGCACCGCGATGAACGAGACTTTCCTGGCAAAGAGCAGGTCACTCCCTCGCTGCGGCGTGAGGCCGAGCGCGTGCGCAAGGCGCTGGGACAGGAAAACAGTGTCGACTTCGTGCTGCGCCACGCAGACCGCGAATGGCGCAAGACAATCACGCAAGAGCAGATAAGCGATCTGTTTGCACCTCTGCTGACGCGTCTGCGTGCGCCCATCGAGCGCGCCTTGCGCGATGCAAAAATCCGCGTGGCGGATCTGGACGAGATCCTCCTGGTAGGCGGTACCACGCGCATGCCGCTGATCCGGAAACTGGCCGCAGGAATGTTCGGGCGTTTTCCAGCCCTCACGCTCAACCCGGATGAAGTGGTCGCACAAGGCGCTGCTATCCAGGCAGCACTCAAACAGCGCGATGCGGCGCTGGAAGAAGTCGTACTGACTGACGTATGCCCTTACACCCTGGGTATCGAAACCACACAATATGTGTTCAACGGCTACCAGTCGGGGCATTACCTTCCGATTATCGAGCGCAACAGTGTGGTACCGGTCAGCCGGGTACGCACGGTGAACACTATTGCCGACAATCAGGAACACGTCCTGCTGAAGATCTTTCAGGGTGAAAGCCGCCTGGTCAAAGACAACATTGCACTGGGCGAACTGAACATTCCCGTACCAAAAGCCAAGGCTGGCGAGGTCGAGCTGGACGTGCGCTTCACTTACGACAACAACGGCCTGCTTGAAGCCGATGTGCGAATCCCGATGACCGGGGAAAATCACAAACTGGTCATCGAGAACAATCCCGGTGTCATGACACCGGCAGAAATTCGTGAGCGACTCAAGGTACTGGAAGCACTCAAGGTTCATCCCCGCGAACAACAGGTCAATACTCACCTGACGGCGCGCCTGGAGAGGCTTTATCAGGAGTATCTGGGCGAGGCACGCGAAACCATCGGAGTCTGGGCGGCGCAATTCCAGCGCGTCCTGGAAACCCAGGATGATCGTCAGATCAACGAGCTGCGCAAACAGCTCGAACAGCAAGCAGACCGCTTCGAACGAGGTGAGTGGTGACGGCGATGGATTGCTGGAGCGTACTGGATCTGAGTCACGATGCCGACGAACGCAGCATCAAACGCCAATACGCCAGACTGCTGAAAACCACCCGGCCCGACGACGATCCGGTCGCCTTTCAAACACTGCGCGATGCGTACGAGCAGGCACTGAACCGGGCAAAAAATCGTGTCACAGAAGACCGTGGGGACAGTGACGACTGGCCATTTGTGGGTCAGGGGCATGAGTTGTCACCGCGCCACGAGACGCCGGTCGCACAATCGGAAGATCGCCAGACACCGCCCACGTTTGACAGGGATGAGCCTCCGGTACGGCCGGCGGTAGAGTTGAGCTGGTACGAACAGGCTTGTGATACCACACCGGAAAACCTGCATTCGCAACGTCGGATAGCACAGGATCAGGGCTGCGATGAGCTGTTCCAGCAGCACCTGGCAAGGCGCTGCCTGCTGGACCCTGAAGACAACCAGGCACTGATCAAAGCGGCGGTCGAGCAACTGCACTGGCTTACACCCTGGCAGAAAGTGCAGCTCAGGGTTCACCAGTCACACCGACTGACTCAGGCACTACTGGACAGTTCGCTCGAGCAGTTTCATACCCTGCTCGAACGCAATGAAGAGCGCGCCTTTCTCGATGCGCTCAAGGCTCTCCGGCAACAGCCATGGCTGACATCATTCGATCGCCAAGAGCAGCTCGAACAGTGGGTCATGACGCTGTTGCTCAACAACCATGACTGGTCCCCTGCCCTGTTCGAGCGTTTGAGCAGTCTCTTCGGCTGGGATGAGAAACATGACGTCTATGCCGGGCCACTTTCACTGTGGATGAATCTTGTCCAGCGCTGCGAGAAGAAAGCGTTCATCGCACGTCAGCAGAAATTGCTCGAAGAACCGGCGGACAGTCCTGAGGCGATTGCCGCGCGCCTGCTGCTGCAACCGCCTCCCCTGGATGAGCGGCTGCGCCTGGCACGGCAGGGCGACGAAGCGTTATGGCAAGCCTGTGAAAAGCTTGCGTCCGACCTGACACATCGGTTTCCGGAGGCAATGGAGGCATTTCCTGAGTCAGATGTGCAGTCCTGGCGAAAGCTACCTAAGCAGGTGTCATTCAACCCCAATCTCAGAGCCTATTTTTTTGGCGTTCTGGTGATCCTGACAACGGCGTCGCTGGACCCCTCCAGGGCCAACGCCAACTGGTACGAGATAGCCGGAATTGCGCTGACGGTCCCCGTATTCTTCCTGCTGGTGATCTACATATTCATGTCGTTCTGGCGACCTTTCGCTGAACGTATCAAGCCGCTGGACATGCGCTGGAGCGAGCGCCTGCTGCCCGATTATCTAAGCTGGCCCGGCTATCAGGCGCTGGTGCTGCGTCATGGCATTCCGATTGCCACGCTGGGCTATGTCTGCCTCAAGAAAGGCCCCGTGCTGGCATCGCTGTGGGGCGTGGTGCTAATGCTGTGGATCGTGCTGTCGCCGTACCGAATTTGCGCTTTTCAGGACGCCCTGGCCGTCAGGACCGGCGGTTGGGACAGTTTAAAAGCCTACTGCGTCAGAAATACCTTCAAAGGGATCATGATCCTCATGGGGCTGATGCTTGCCTTCGTTATCGGAGTGATTGCTTTCGGGCCTGCACGCGTCCATTGACGCTATCCGCACGCCTATCGGCAAGAATCCGCTTACCCGTATACGGCAGATAAGCGGATTCTTGCTCATCACATTCTCCCGACCGCTCTAGAACAAGCCCTCATGGTGTGGCACAGCTCCTGCTATGTAACGTGCAGGGCATCCAATGCCTCCTTCCAAAAATAATGAAAACAAGGAACACCATGGAAACTTCCAATCCCGCCTCCCATGGGTCGGCTGCTACTGCCGCTGGCCAGAAAACCACCTCCAGCCGTCTCAAATCGATCTTCAGTGGCTCGGTCGGCAACATGGTCGAGTGGTACGACTGGTACGTCTACGCCGCCTTCTCGCTGTACTTCGCCAAAGCCTTCTTTCCCAAGGGCGACACCACCGCACAGCTACTCAACACCGCCGCGATCTTTGCCGTCGGCTTTCTGATGCGACCTATCGGTGGCTGGCTGATGGGGCTGTACGCCGACTACAAAGGGCGCAAGGCTGCGCTGATGGCATCGGTGCTGCTGATGTGCTTCGGCTCGCTGATCATTGCCCTGACGCCAGGCTATGAAAGCATCGGCGTCGGTGCTCCGACCCTGCTGGTGTTCGCCCGCTTGCTGCAGGGGCTGTCTGTTGGCGGTGAATACGGCACGTCCGCCACCTACCTCAGTGAAATGGCCACCAAGGAGCGTCGCGGCTTCTTCTCCAGCTTTCAGTACGTCACGCTGATTTCCGGCCAGCTCATCGCGCTGGGCGTGCTGATCGTTCTGCAGCAGACGCTGACCACCGAGCAGCTGTATGCCTGGGGCTGGCGTATCCCGTTCGTCATCGGTGCCCTGTGTGCAATCGTCGCGCTGTTCCTGCGTCGCGGCATGGAAGAAACCGAGTCGTTCACGCGCAAGAAGAAGGAAAAGCCCAAGGAAAGCCTGATGCGCACACTGATGCGTCATCCCAAGGAATTGATGACCGTTGTCGGTCTGACCATGGGCGGGACGCTGGCTTTCTATACTTACACCACTTACATGCAGAAGTACCTGGTCAACACCGTCGGCATGAGCATCACCGACTCGACGTCGATATCAGCGGCGACACTGTTCCTGTTCATGCTGTTGCAGCCGGTTATCGGTGCACTGTCCGACAAGGTGGGGCGCCGTCCGATCCTGATTGCGTTTGGCGTGCTGGGAACGCTGTGTACCGTACCAATCCTGACCACGCTGCATACCATTCAGACGTGGTGGGGGGCGTTCTTCCTGATCATGGCAGCACTGATCATTGTCAGCGGCTATACCTCGATCAACGCGGTGGTAAAGGCCGAGCTTTTCCCGACCGAGATCCGCGCGCTGGGCGTCGGTCTGCCTTACGCACTGACGGTATCGATATTCGGGGGCACTGCGGAATACATTGCGCTGTGGTTCAAGAGCATCGGTATGGAAACCGGTTACTACTGGTACGTCACTGCTTGTATTGCCTGCTCGCTGGCGGTGTATGTCTTCATGAAAGATACCCGCAAGCACTCGCGTATCGAAACTGACTGATCGGATTGCGACGATTCTCGTGCCCAAGCTCCGCTCTCATCGTTATATACAAATCTCGTGGGAGCGAGCTTGCTCGCGAAGAGGCCGGTACAGCCTCCAGAAATAGAGCGTTATGACTGACTCTTCTTGAGCAATGGGGATCGCCGCCCCGTTCACTCCATTTTTCGGGCTTATCGAGACGTGTGTATAACGCTGAGGACTCCGCGCAGGCAGAAGAGTCATTCAGGCTCACTTACAACGATCAATATCATCGCCCGCATTGATACATCAGCCGCTCCAAAACAATCAATTACATCCAGGACCTGCAACAGAGTGTTACAGAGCGGTGCGCCATTTAGCCAACTTTCAGCAACAACCCTTTGAATAAACTGTACTTTAAATTTGTCAAGAGCGTTTATTACAAGACTTTTCAAGAATCGCACCACAATAATGCATTCCCCGCCGAAAGGCCCGAAATCAGCGCATTACAGCCAACTATCATTTTCAGCGATGATCGCTAGCAATCCTATTAACTTCTTAATAATCCGCTGGCGCGTAGCATTGCCTCCATACCGGGATGACAACTCACCCGACACTCATTGGAGACATCATCATGAAAACCAACACACTGATCTTTGGCCTGGCTATCTCTGTTCTGGCTTCGAGCGCATTTGCACTTCCAGCTACCAACGTTCAAAGCGACCTGTCCAGCTCCACCATCGTTGCTGAAGGTGGTACCAAACACACTAACGTAGGTTCGATCCGCGTATCTGCCGATGGCGCAGATCACGTCGGTGCCAACCGTCTCGCCTCTGATGGCGCAGACCGCGTCGGTGCCAACCGTCAGGCCGCCGATGGCGCAGACCATGTCGGTGCCAATCGTCTTGCTGCAGACGGTGCAGATCGCGTAGGCGCCAATCGTCTGGGCTGATCGCTCACGCCACACCCCAAGCCCGGCCGATGTCGGGCTTCTTTATGTCTGGCTCAGGATGAAACACACACACTGCTCTGGCATCCTCTGCAAATGCGCAGCACTATGCTGACATCCACTATTGAGCCCATCAGGAACCGAGCATGTCAGACGCTATTCACTCCTACGAGCCATCCAAGGGTCACGGCCTGCCGCACGACCCCTTCAATGCGATTGTAGGCCCACGCCCGATTGGCTGGATTTCGTCGCAGGATGCCAACGGCAAACTCAACCTGGCACCCTATAGCTTCTTCAATGCGTTCAACTACGTGCCGCCGATCATCGGGTTCTGCAGCGTCGGTCGCAAGGACAGCCTCAATAATATCGAGCAGACCGGTGAGTTCGTCTGGAACCTGGCGACCCGCTCGCTGGCCGAAGCCATGAACCAGAGCTGCGCGCCGGTGGCACCGGACGTCAGCGAATTCGAGCTGGCAAACCTGACACCACTGGCCTCACAGATCGTCTCGGTACCGCGTGTACTCGAAACGCCGGTGTCGTTCGAGTGCAAGGTCACGCAGATCATTCAATTGCAGCGCGCCGACAAGGAACTGGTGCCCAGCTGGCTGATTCTGGGCGAGGTGGTGGCGGTGCACATCGACAAGTCGCTGCTCAAGGACGGCGTTTACGACACTGCCGCCGCCGAGCCGATTCTGCGCGGCGGCGGCCCGGCGGATTACTTCCAGCTCGGCCCGGAAGCGCTGTTCAAGATGTTCCGCCCAGGCGCCTGATCAGGCTTCAGGCCATACCGGTTCGCCCTCTGCATCAATATCGACCAGCCGCTGCAGCTCTTGCACAGCGGCGAGGTCGGCATCATCGGCGGTCTTGAATTTCTGGTCCGGCAGCAGCGCATGGAAACGCGGGGCGCCGCCAGCGCCCAGTGCCTTAACGGCGATCGCCGCGTTGTAACCCTGCTCGGACGGCATCACTGCCGAGACCACTTCAAACCCGTTGTATTCCTTGCGTGCCATGTCTCTCAACCCTGCCAATACGTCAAAGCGCGAATTCTAGCGCGTCTTTCGGCTCGTCCGACACGCGGCATGCAGCGATGACGACAGCCAACGCAAACCCCAACCTTGTCCTACACTCTAATCAGTCCTTTCAAACTGCTCTGTAGCCGAGGTAAGGAGTGCGTCATGAAAGCAATAACAAGAAAGTGCATGGTTGTCGCAGGAGCTCTGGCGGTATTGGCCGTATACAGCGCCGGAGCCTATCGTAACGAACTGACACGCCAGGCCCCGCAGGTCGCCAGTTGTACGTTTGGTCATTGCGTGCCAACCGACGCAACCTTCAGCGCCTTGCGATGAGGCTCGCACAGCGTGAATTGCATCGTCATTCCGCAAAGGCAGCTATCGATTAGCAAGCTATCGGATTAGACTGGCCAGACTCTCCCGCCACACTTGCGGCGGGTCAACATTGCCATCAGGTTTTGCCTTGACCAGTCTTAATCAAACGCCTCCGGCCATCCGCAGCATCCTGTTTGCGTTGATGATGGCAGTCCTGCTCAGCGCGCTGGACCAAACCATCGTCGCGGTCTCGATGCCGGCCATTTCCGCCCAGTTCAGAGACATCGATCTGCTGGCCTGGGTCATATCCGCCTACATGGTCTCGCTGACCGTGGCCGTGCCGATCTACGGCAAACTCGGCGATCTTTACGGGCGACGCAAACTGATGCTGTTCGGGCTGGGGCTTTTCACCCTGGCTTCGCTGTTCTGTGGCCTGGCGCAAAGCATGGAACAACTGGTGCTGGCGCGGGTTCTTCAAGGCATTGGCGCGGGCGGGATGGTTTCGGTCAGCCAGGCGATCATCGCCGACATCGTGCCACCTCGCGAACGCGGCCGCTATCAGGGTTACTTCAGCAGCATGTATGCCGTGGCCAGCGTTGCAGGGCCGGTGCTCGGCGGCCTGATGACTGAATACCTGTCCTGGCGCTGGGTGTTCCTGATCAATCTGCCGCTGGGAGCAGCCGCGCTGATCGTCGCATATCGAACCCTCGTCGGCCTGCCAGTGCCGCAGCGCAAGCCGATTATCGATTACCTGGGTACCGTGCTGATGATCATCGGCCTGACAGCGCTACTGTTGGGAATTACCGAAATTGGCCAGGGGCATGGCCTCGGCGATGCCGAGGTCCAATTGTTACTGGGCACTGCCCTGCTGACACTGGCCATTTTCGTCTGGTACGAACGTCGCACTGCCGAACCCTTGCTGCCCATGCACCTGTTCACCAACAAGAGCGCCGTGCTGTGCTGGTGCACGGTATTCTTCACCAGTTTTCAGGCCATCTCCCTGATTGTGTTGATGCCGCTGCGTTACCAGACCGTCACCGGTGGCGGAGCGGACAGCGCCGCCCTGCACTTGCTTCCACTGGCTATCGGCATGCCGATGGGCGCCTATTTCGCCGGGCGACGCACCGCGCATACCGGGCGCTACAAGCCGCTGATCCTGACCGGTGCGCTGCTGATGCCGGTTGCGATTCTGGGCATGGCCTTCACGCCTCCGCAATCATTGATAGTCATGAGCCTGTTCATGATTCTCACCGGTGTTGCGACCGGCATGCAGTTCCCCACCTCATTGGTCGGCACTCAGAATTCGGTTCAACCGCGGGATATGGGCGTGGCCACCAGCACGACCAATCTGTTCCGCTCGCTGGGTGGTGCGGTGGGTGTGGCCCTGATGTCGGCGCTGCTGTTGGCCATGTTGCAGCACACCGGGGTCGGCCAACTCGGTGCAGGCGCACTGGGTGGCGAAGGCAGCTCCGGCAATGTGCTGCTCGACAGCCTTAACGCGGCAACCGGACCCGCGCTGGAAACCCTGCGCGCCGAACTGGCATTGACCTTCAGAAACCTGCTGATGACCAGCGCGGCCATTTCGCTGCTCGGTCTTGCGGCAGCCGTGGTGATGCCCAATACGTTGCTGCGAGGACGTGACTGATCGGCCTTTGCGGCTCAGGAAGGCACCCCGGCCCAGAACCATTGTGTTTTCTTGCTCTTTATATGGGCAAACGCAGGCATGAGCTCACCCTTGTCGAAGTGACGACGGGAGCCTGACTGTGCGCTGCTGAACCAGCTGCCTGATCGAGGGCATGCTTGCCCGGCATCGACCGGCGGCAGCGGCTTTTCATCGAATCGCGCATACCACTGCGCGGTGGTTTCGTCGGTAAAGCCAATTCCGGGAGCCAGGTAGGGATGGAGATTGCCGGTGTCCTGCAGGCGAATCGGCTTGATCATCCTGTTGACCGTCACATAAGGCTGCGGCGGCGGCAACCCTCTCCCGCCCAGTTCAGGCACCTCACCAGCGCGAATGATCAGTCCGTTGCGGTAGGTGTGGAATACGATCTCGCGGTGCGCACTCATCTCGCCGCGCATTTTGTCGCTGCCTCCCAACTGCCTGACGAATGCCTCGCCGAGCACGGTGTACCAGCTGACACCCTTGATACGGTCCAACAGACGCAGGCTTTCAATGTGCGGACCGGGATCGACCATCAGCCCGCTGTAATCCTGAGCGAGCCGATACTCCCAGGGCAGATACTGATGACCATCGCACGGCAACACGCAGGCGAGACCTCCAAAGCCGTGCTCGGCCTGCACTTCGCTGCTCAGGTATCTGATCCACTCCTCGTACTGTTTCAAGCCGTCGGGCTCGGTCAGGTACGACCAGGGAAGCACCATTTTCAGACACGATCGATCGTTGTCGGCCTGCCCCTTCGAGGTGTTCATCACAAACAGGCTGTAGGTGGCGACTTCAGCCTGAGTGGCGCTGGCGATAGACCAGATGAACTGCTCGTCTGGCGGGCTCTCGACAATCTGCCGGCGGGTCGAGGCAAACCCCGAGCCGCTCAGGCGACGCATGCGTTTGAAGAGTTGCCATTTGAGCTTCGTTTTGAACGCGTCGTAAAAGCGCGAAAAGCAGGCTTCGACACGACGCTTCATCTCCGCGGTGTGGCCATCGCGAAAATACAGCGTGGTGATCAATCCCAATCGTATGACCGGTGTGCCCAACGCGGAATCCATAGCCACGCGTTCGGATTTTTGCGTGATCCTGGCCAATAACCTCACAGCGTCAGTTGCCACATCCGACATGTACGGCCTCCCCATCAGTTGAGGGAGTCAGGTTTCTGCTCGTATCCGCATGCCCGTTACCTGTTTTGATCATGCCCGAAAAGAGCCTGCACATCGGGTATTCGCGCTCCTGCCCCATGGTGAGAACATCAGCGTAACTGGCTATGGTTTCAGGGCACATAGGCGCAAGATTCGGCAAAAACATGCAACCTTCCTCTCTTCTGTTCTTTCAGGTGACGAAGAGTGAAGGGAGTTTTCCTGCGGGGCAATACTCGCAATTTACTTTGGGAAATCAGCTACATGTATCAGGAAACATCCTACCGACTTCCTACAATATATTGTCAGATCAACGCTCGCTGATGCGTGCACGGTGAGCGCAATCAATGAATACGGATAAACAATCGGTAAACACGCTATATAAGAGGCACGGATTGGAGTCAGGCTTTGCGCAGCATCGCTGGCAGGCGAAACCGGCGGATGCTTCCGCCGGTCATGTTCATTCAGGCACGGGCAGTAGAGCAGTTGTTATTGATCAGCAACGACGGGCTAAAACGCAGCATGTCCAGGCACACGTCGACCAGTTGCTCGGCCTCTGCGGGCAGCGAGAAGCTGTCCGGAACCAGCAGCCATTGGTAAATGATGCCGTTGACGTAGGCAAACAGGGCCACGGCAGCCCGGGCGGTGTCCAGCCCTTTGGGTAATTGCCCCTGGCGTACGGCATTGTTCAGCCCCAGGGTGATACGGTCGTGGCACTGTGTGGCGTTGTCCTGGCGCTGACGACGAAAATCACACATCTCGTCAGTAAACTCGCACTTGTGAAACAGGATTTCATTGATGCGACGGGTTTTCGGGTCCAGTGCGAGTTCATGAAACAGGTGAATCAACAGATTTCTCATGCAACCCAGCGGGTCTTCCTCTTCCTCGCTCTGGCTGGCCTCCGCCATTTCGTCGAGGGGCTCCTGAAGACTGTCGAGCATGGCCTGCACCAGATCGGCCTTATTGTTGAAGTGCCAATAGATGGCGCCTCGCGTCACACCGGCAAGGGTGGCAATGTCGGCCAGCGTGGTGCGGGCGACGCCTCGCTCATAAAAAGCCTGCTCGGCAGCCTCCAGGATCTGGCTGCGAGTGATCTGAGCTTCCTCTTTGGTGCGACGAACCATGGCAATAAGACCTCAAAAAATTCACCTCAGGCACGCGTCTTGCGTCATGCCTCGAGATATGACCGGGCGGCATTTGTCTCGCCTTGTCCCGAATTGGCTCCCGGCACCTTGAATAGTGGCGGAATGCGCACGGCGGGTGTTTACAAACAGCCGCGAATGTAAGTATATTCCTTAGCTTGCTACTTATCTAGCCGAAATATTTTTTAACACTTCAACGTACTGTTGAGAAAACAGGCTCCTGCCCCGAGGATCTTCATGCAATTCAAGCCAGCTGTTACCGTTCTGGTCACTGCCATCGCCCTGGCAACCCTGCTCAGTGGCTGTAGCAAGAAGGAACAGGCCGCCCCGCCTGCGCAAACCCCTCAGGTAGGCGTCGTTACCATAAAAGCACAGCCGTATACCCTGACCACCGAGCTGCCGGGCAGGACGACCGCATTCCGCGTCGCCGAGGTTCGCCCTCAGGTCAACGGCATCATTCTCAAGCGTCTGTTCACCGAAGGTGGCGATGTCAAAGCCGGTCAGCAGCTCTACCAGATCGACCCGTCGGTCTATGAAGCCAACGCCAACAGCGCCAAGGCCACCCTGCAGTCCGCCAAGTCGATGTCCGATCGCTACAAGCAACTGGTCAGCGAGCAGGCAGTGAGCCGTCAGGAGTACGACACGGCGCTGGCATCGACCCAGGAAGCTCAGGCAGCCCTGCAGACCGCGCAGATCAACCTGCGCTACACCAAGGTGCTGGCTCCTATTTCCGGTCGTATCGGTCGCTCTGCGATAACCGAAGGCGCACTGGTGAGCAGCGCGCAGACCGACGCGATGGCGACCATCCAGCAACTCGATCCGATCTACGTCGACGTAGTGCAGTCGTCTGCCGACATGCTCAAGCTGCGCAGTGACCTGGAAAGCGGCAAGTTGCAGAAAGCCGGCGACAATGCGGCCAAGGTCAAGCTGACGCTGGAAGACAACAGCGTTTACGGCCAGGAAGGCAAACTGGAGTTCTCCGAAGTATCGGTTGACCAGACAACCGGCTCCGTGACCCTGCGTGCGGTGTTCCCGAACCCTGAACACCGTCTGCTGCCAGGCATGTTCGTTCATGCGCAGTTGCAGGCCGGCGTCAATTCGAAAGCAATCCTGGCACCGCAGCAAGGCGTGACCCGCGACCTGAAAGGCACGCCGACCGCCATGATCGTCAATCAGGACAACAAGGTGGAAATGCGTACGCTGGTTGCCAATCGCACCGTGGGCAGCGACTGGCTGATCGAAGACGGCCTGAAAGAAGGTGATCGCGTCATCACCGAAGGCTTGCAGTACGTCAAACCAGGCGCCGAAGTGAAAGTCGCCGAAGCGACCAACGTCAAAGGAGCAAACCCGGCACCTGCCCCGGCCACTGATAAAGCCGCAGGCAGCAAAGGGGAGTAACCCATGTCGAAATTTTTTATTGATCGACCCATTTTTGCCTGGGTTATTGCCCTCGTGATCATGCTGGTCGGTGCGCTGTCGATTTCCAGCCTGCCGATCAACCAGTACCCGAGCATCGCACCGCCAGCCATCGGTATCCAGGTCACCTATCCGGGCGCATCTGCCCAGACGGTGCAGGACACGGTGGTTCAGGTG
This sequence comes from Pseudomonas congelans, assembly GCF_900103225.1. Classification (GTDB taxonomy): domain Bacteria; phylum Pseudomonadota; class Gammaproteobacteria; order Pseudomonadales; family Pseudomonadaceae; genus Aquipseudomonas; species Aquipseudomonas congelans. The sequence goes on from NZ_FNJH01000005.1 coordinate 141,619, forward strand.
ATCGAGCAACAGCTCAACGGTATCGACAACCTGCGTTATGTCAGCTCGGAAAGTAACTCCGACGGCAGCATGACCATCACTGCGACCTTCAATCAGGGCACCAACCCGGATACGGCGCAGGTCCAGGTGCAGAACAAGCTCAACCTCGCGACCCCGCTGCTGCCGCAGGAAGTGCAGCAACAGGGTATCCGCGTCACCAAGGCAGTGAAGAACTTCCTGATGGTGATCGGCCTGGTGTCGGAAGACGGCAGCATGGGCAAGGAAGACCTGGCCAACTACATTGTGTCGAACATGCAGGACCCGATCTCCCGGACCTCCGGTGTGGGTGACTTCCAAGTGTTCGGTTCGCAGTACGCCATGCGTATCTGGCTGGACCCGGCCAAGCTGAACAACTTCCAGCTGACCCCGGTGGACGTGAAAAACGCGATCACCGCGCAGAACGTCCAGGTCTCGTCCGGCCAGTTGGGCGGTCTGCCATCGATCAGCGGTCAGCAGCTGAACGCCACGATCATCGGCAAGACCCGTCTGCAGACTGCCGAGCAGTTCGGCAACATCTTCCTCAAGGTCAACACCGACGGTTCGCAGGTTCGCCTGAAAGACGTCGCCACGGTGGGCCTGGGCGCAGAGAACTACAGCACCGATTCGCAGTTCGACGGCAAACCGGCCTCCGGTCTGGCGATCAAACTCGCCACCGGCGCCAACGCACTGGACACCGCCAAGGCCATCCGCGCGACCGTTTCGTCGCTGGAGCCGTTCTTTCCGCCTGGCATGAAAGTCGTTTACCCGTATGACACGACACCGGTGGTCAGCGAATCGATCAACGGCGTGGTGCACACCCTGATCGAAGCGATCGTGCTGGTGTTCCTGGTGATGTACCTGTTCCTGCAGAACTTCCGCGCAACCATCATCACCACGATGACGGTTCCGGTGGTCTTGCTGGGTACGTTCGGCATCCTCGCGGCCTTCGGTTTCACCATCAACACCCTGACCATGTTCGGTATGGTGCTGGCCATCGGCTTGCTGGTGGACGATGCGATTGTGGTGGTGGAAAACGTCGAGCGGGTCATGGAGGAGGAAAAGCTCTCCCCGCGTGACGCCACGATCAAATCCATGACACAGATTCAGGGCGCGCTGGTCGGTATTGCCCTGGTGCTGTCAGCGGTGCTGTTGCCGATGGCGTTCTTCGGCGGCTCCACCGGGGTGATCTACAAGCAGTTCTCGATCACCATCGTCTCGGCCATGGCCCTGTCGGTCTTGGTTGCCCTGATCTTCACCCCGGCGCTGTGCGCCACCATGCTCAAGCCCATTGATCACGAGAAACACGGGCAGCCGAAACGTGGTTTCTTCGGCTGGTTCAACCGCACTTTCGACCGCAGCGTTCTGAGTTACGAGCGCGGCGTGGGCAACATGCTCAAGCACAAGTGGCCTGCGTATCTGGGTTACATACTTATCTGCGCCGGCATGGTGTTCATGTTCATGCGTATTCCGGCTGCGTTCCTGCCGGAAGAAGACCAGGGCGTTATCTTCGCCCAGATCCAGACACCGGCCGGCTCCTCGACCGCGCGTACGCAGGAAGTCATCGATCAGATGCGTGAGTACCTGCTGACCAAGGAAAGCGGCGCAGTGAAGTCGGTGTTCTCGGTAAACGGCTTCAACTTCGCGGGCCGCGGTCAAAGCTCGGCGATTGCGTTCGTGATGCTCAAGCCGTGGGAAGAGCGTGATTCCAACAACAGCGTTTTCGAACTGGCCAAGCGGGCTCAGGGCTATTTCTTCAGCCTGCGCGACGCGATGGTGTTTGCGGTCGTCCCGCCTTCGGTACTCGAATTGGGTAACGCCACAGGCTTCGACGTCTACCTGCAGGATCAGGGCGGCGTGGGTCACGACAAGCTAATGCAAGCGCGTAACCAGTTCCTCGGCATGGCCGCACAGAGCAAGATTCTCGCAGGCGTGCGTCCGAACGGGCTGAACGACGAACCGCAGTACCAACTGATCATCGACGATGAGCGCGCCAGCGCTTTGGGTATCACCCTGTCGGACATCAACAACACACTGTCCATCGCGTTGGGTGGCAGCTACGTCAACGACTTCATCGACCGTGGCCGTGTGAAGAAGGTGTACATCCAGGGCGATGCAGGTGCGCGTATGACACCTGAAGACCTGAAGAAATGGTACGTGCGCAACAGCGCGGGCGAGATGGTGCCGTTCTCGGCCTTTGCCAGCGGCAAATGGTCCTACGGCTCGCCGAAACTGTCACGCTACAACGGCGTGGCGGCAGAGGAAGTGCTCGGTACCCCGGCCCCTGGCTACAGCAGCGGCGACGCGATGGCCGAAGTCGAGGCACTGGCCAAGAAGCTGCCGCAGGGTATCGGCATTTCGTGGACCGGTCTCTCCTACGAGGAACGCCTGTCCGGTTCGCAGGCCCCTGCCCTGTATGCCCTGTCGTTGCTGGTAGTGTTCCTGTGTCTGGCGGCACTGTATGAAAGCTGGTCGATTCCGATCGCGGTCATCCTCGTGGTGCCACTGGGGGTTATCGGTGCACTGATGGCAACAAGCCTGCGCGGCCTGTCCAACGACGTGTTCTTCCAGGTCGGGTTGCTGGTAACGGTGGGTCTGGCGGCGAAAAACGCCATTCTGATCGTCGAGTTCGCCAAAGAGCTCCACGAACAGGGCAAGAGCCTGGTCGACGCAGCGATCGAGGCCTGCCGCATGCGTCTGCGCCCGATCATCATGACCTCCATGGCGTTCATCCTCGGCGTTGTGCCGCTGGCGATTTCGTCGGGTGCGGGTTCAGGCAGTCAGCATTCGATTGGTACTGGCGTAATTGGCGGTATGATCACCGCAGTTATTCTGGCGATCTTCTGGGTGCCCCTGTTCTTCGTAACGGTTTCAGGGCTCTTCAAGAGCAAGCAGAAACATATTTCACACGATGAGGCTGGCCAATGAGCAAGTCATTTATCTCACTTGCAGTTACCGCGTTCATTCTCGGCGGCTGCTCTTTGATCCCCGATTACAAGCAGCCGGAAGCACCGGTCGCGGCACAATATCCGCAAGGACCGGCGTACTCGCCGGTCGAAGGCGCCAAAATGGCCGCCGCGGAACAAGGCTGGCGGCACTTCTTCAATGACCCGGCGCTGCAACAGCTGATCCAGACTGCACTGCTCAACAACCGTGACCTGCGGGTTGCGGCGCTGAACATCGACGCGTACCGCGCCCAGTACCGTATCCAGCGCTCGGACCTGTTCCCTGCTGTTTCGGCAACCGGTAGCGGCTCACGTCAGCGCGTGCCGGCCGACCAGTCGCAAACCGGTCAGTCCGGCATCACCAGCAGCTACTCGGCCACTCTGGGTGTCAGCTCTTACGAGCTGGACCTCTTCGGCCGGGTACGCAGCCTCAGCGAGCAGGCGCTGGAGACCTACTTCTCCAGTGAGGAAGCACGTCGCAGTACCCAGATCAGTCTGGTGGCCAGCGTCGCCAATGCCTACATGACCTGGCAGGCCGACAAGGAACTGCTCAAGCTGACGCAGGACACCCTGAAGACCTACGAGGAAAGCTTCCGTCTGACATCGCGCGCCAGCGAAGTCGGCGTTTCTTCGGCACTGGACCTGAGCCAGTCGCGCACCGCCGTCGAAAGCGCACGCGCCAAACTGGCCCAGTACCAGCGCCTGGTTGCCCAGGATCAGAACAGCCTGGTGCTGCTACTAGGCACCAGCCTGCCTGACAACCTGCCGGCCAGCCACTTGCTCGATTCCGACATGCTGACCGAAATGCCGGCAGGCCTGCCGTCCGACCTGCTGCAGCGTCGTCCGGACATTCTGGAGGCCGAGCACTCGCTCAAGGCGGCCAACGCCAACATCGGCGCGGCACGTGCAGCGTTCTTCCCGAGCATCAGCCTGACGGCCAGTGCCGGGACCAGCAGCAGCGAGCTGTCCGGCCTGTTCAAGGGCGGGTCGGGTGCCTGGCTGTTCCAGCCAAGCATCAACATCCCGATCTTCAACGCCGGCAACCTGCGCGCCAGCCTGGACTACTCGAAAATCCAGAAGGAAATCAGCGTCGCCAACTACGAGAAGGCGATTCAGACCGCCTTCCAGGAAGTGTCCGACGGCCTGGCTTCGCGCAAGACCTATGACGAGCAGCTCCAGGCGCAACGTGACTTCGTCGCGGCCAACCAGGACTACTACCGTCTGGCCGAGCGTCGCTACCGGATCGGCATCGACAGCAACCTGACCTTCCTCGACGCCCAGCGCTCGCTGTTCAGTGCGCAACAAACACTGATCACCGATCGCCTGTCGCAGCTGACCAGCGAGGTCAACCTGTACAAGGCCCTCGGCGGCGGCTGGTATGAAAGGACCGGACAGACCGAAACCATCTCCAAGGAGAAGCCTTCGGTTCAGCTGTTCTGATAGACAGCGGCACACAAAAAAACCACCTGATCAGGTGGTTTTTTTGTGGCCGAAACAAACCTGCAATCAATGATCCTGATGCAGGTACTTGGGCTCTTTGGGCAAACGCAGACTGAACAGGAACGCTACCGCCATCATGGCCGTCACGTACCAGTAAAAGCTGTTCTCCATCCCGGCACTCTTGAGTTTCAGTGCAACCCATTCAGCCGAGCCGCCGAACATTGCGTTGGCCACCGCGTACGCCAGACCCACGCCCAGTGCACGAACCTGAGGCGGAAACATCTCGGCTTTGACCAGCCCGCTGATCGAGGTGTAGAAGCTGACGATGGCCAGCGCCAGGGTAATCAGCAGAAAGGCAATTAACGGGTTGGTGGTGGTCTTGAGCGTCATCAGGATCGGCACTGTGCACAGCGTACCCAGCGCGCCGAACAGGAGCATCGAATTACGCCGGCCGATACGGTCCGCGAGCATGCCGAAGAACGGCTGCATGCACATGTACAGAAACAGCGCGCCGGTCATGATGTAGCTGGCGGTCTTGGCTTCCATGCCCCCGGTGTTGACCAGGTATTTCTGCATGTAGGTCGTGAAGGTGTAGAAAATCAGCGAGCCGCCGGCGGTGTAACCCAGTACCGTGATGAAGGCAGCTGCATGATGTTTGAACAGTGCCGCAATACTGCCCGCATCCTTGTCCTGACGGCTTTCGGCCGTGGTGGTTTCATTGAGGGTGCGACGCAGCAGCAAGGCAATGACCGCAGCGGCAGCACCGATCACGAAAGGTATGCGCCAACCGTAATCACGCAACTCTTCGGTGGTCAGGAATTGCTGAAGGATGACCACCGTCAAAACCGCCAACAATTGCCCGCCGATCAGGGTGACGTACTGGAACGAAGCATAAAAACCGCGCTGGCCACGCAGCGCCACTTCGCTCATGTAGGTGGCCGTGGTGCCGTACTCGCCGCCTACCGACAGGCCTTGCAGCAGGCGCGCCATCAGCAGCAAGGCCGGCGCCCAGGCGCCAATCGATGCATAGGTCGGCAGGCAGGCGATGATCAATGATCCGGCACACATCATGGTGACCGAAATCAACATGGAGTTCTTGCGACCATGTTTGTCTGCGACACGACCGAACAGCCAGCCGCCAATCGGACGCATCAGAAAGCCAGCGGCAAACACACCTGCAGTGTTGAGCAACTGAACGGTCGGATCATCGGAGGGAAAGAAAGCCGGTGCGAAATAAATCGCGCAGAAGGCGTAGATATAAAAGTCGAACCATTCGACCAGGTTGCCGGATGAGGCACCGACAATCGCGAAAATTCTTTTGCTTCGCTCCTCGCCGGTGTAATGCGGTGCTTTTGATGTTGTAGTCATTATTTTCCCCAAGCAGAACTGTCCATAAGAAACAATCTGTAACACCGTCTTTAATCGAGCACAATAAGTCAGAACAATTCAGCCACCGGGAAAGACCGCGAGGGTTGAACAATCAGTGCCCAGACGAACAACAACCCGGATCATCGGCCTGCCTTTTCGTGGAGGCAGACAAACGATCCGGGTTGCTGGACAACAGGTTGAAGCGGAAGGGCTTACCGCTCGATGGCCAGCGCAAGCCCCTGCCCGACGCCGACGCACATGGTTGCCAGGCCTCGGCGTCCACCGGTTTTCTCAAGATGATGCAGCGCGGTCAGCACCAGCCGCGCGCCACTCATGCCCAACGGATGGCCGAGAGCAATTGCCCCGCCGTTGGGATTGACCTGCGGCGCATCGTCCGCCAGACCCAGTTCGCGCAGCACCGCAAGACCCTGGCTGGCAAACGCTTCATTGAGTTCGATGACATCGAAATCGGTCACCGCCAGGCCCAGTCGCTCGACCAGCTTACGCACCGCTGGCACCGGGCCAATGCCCATCACCCGAGGTGCAACCGCCGCGCTGGCCATGCCGAGTACGCGGGCACGAGGCGTCAGGCCATGCTTTTTGACTGCTTCGGCCGAAGCCAGAATCAGCGCAGCAGCACCGTCGTTGACCCCGGACGCATTACCTGCAGTCACCGTGCGGTCCGGGCCGTTGACTGGCTTGAGTTTGCTCAGGGTTTCCAGACTGGTATCGCCACGCGGGTGCTCATCCTTGTCGACAATGGTCTCGCCCTTTTTGTGCGCGACCCGCACTGGCACGATCTCTTCCTCGAAAAAGCCCGCAGCCTGGGCAACGGCAGTGCGTTGCTGGCTGCGCAGGGCGAAAGCGTCCTGATCGGCTCGAGAAATCCTGAAGTCGGTTGCAACGTTGTCGCCCGTCTCGGGCATTGAGTCCACGCCGTACTGCGCTTTCATCGCCGGATTGATAAAACGCCAGCCGATGGTGGTGTCTTCCAGCTTCATGTTGCGCGAAAACGCGGCATCGGCCTTACCCATCACGAAGGGAGCACGGGACATCGACTCGACGCCGCCGGCGATTGCCAGCTCGATTTCACCTGAAGCGATGGCCCGGAAAGCGGTGCCGATGGCGTCCATTCCGGAAGCACACAGGCGATTCAGAGTGACGCCCGGCACACTTTGCGGCAGCCCGGCCAACAGTGCAGCCATGCGCGCAACGTTGCGGTTGTCCTCACCGGCCTGATTGGCGCAGCCGAAGAACACTTCGTCGATCTCTTCCCAGTTGACCGACGGATTGCGCTCCATCAGCGCCTTGATCGGCACGGCAGCCAGGTCGTCTGCTCGCACCGAAGACAGCCCACCACCAAAACGACCGATGGGCGTACGAATCGCATCGCAAATAAACACTTCACGCATCACGCTTCTCCCGCAACCTGACCGTGAGCCGCGGCAGTTCGTGCTTCCAGATCACGCAGCGCCGTCAGCTCGACCTCGGTAGGCTCTTCGGAAACCGCCACCGTGTCGGCAAAACGGATCTCCCAGCCGGTTGCGGCAACGACCTGCTCGCGGGTCACGCCAGGGTGCAGCGCGGTCACGACGAACTCGTGGGTGCCGGCTTCCGGCTCCATGATGCACAGGTCGGTGATGATGCCCACCGGACCGGCACCTGGCAGGCCCAGACGCTTGCGCGAGTCGCCGCCTTCGCCATGCCCGACCGAGGTGATGAAGTCCAGTTTGTCGACGAACGAACGCGCCGATTGCTTGAGAATGATCAGCACCGACTTGGCCGACCCGGCGATCTCCGGCGCGCCGCCGGCTCCGGGCAGACGCACTTTTGGATGGTGGTAATCGCCGACCACGGTGGTGTTGATGTTGCCGAAACGGTCGACCTGCGCTGCGCCGAGAAAGCCGACATCGACGCGACCGCCCTGCAGCCAGTAACGAAAGATTTCGCTGGTGGATACCACTGTGTCGGCGGTTTCAGCCAACTCGCCATCGCCGATAGACAGCGGCAATACCGTGGGCTTGGCGCCAATCGGGCCGGACTCGTAGATCAGTACCACGTCAGGGGCAGAGGTAAGACGTGCCAGGTTCGCAGCCTTGGAAGGCAGGCCGATGCCGACAAAGCATACAGAACCGTTGCGCAAGCGACGGGCTGCAGCAACGGTCATCATTTCACTGGTGGAGTAAGTCATTATTTGGCCTCCGAAGCGCGAGCCAGCTTGCTCTGGAATTCACTGAAATCTGCGGTGCCGTGGATATATTCATCGATCCACGCCGTAAAGGTCTCCCGGTCTCGAGCGATCGGGTCCCAGGCCTGATAGAACGGGTTGTCACGCTCGTAGTAGCCATGCGCATAGGACGGGTGAGCACCACCCGGCACCAGGCACACCGCGCTCAGCGCCCAGGTCGGCAGCACGCAGGAATTCATCGGCGCCTTCAGGTCATCGACGATTTCTTCCACCGTCACAATGCAGCGCTTTGCAGCCAGCGCGGCTTCTTTCTGCGCACCGAGAATGCCCCACAACAGCACGTTGCCCTTGCGGTCGGCTTTCTGAGCATGAATTACGGTTACGTCGGGGCGTACCGAAGGCACCGCTGCCAGCACTTCGCCGGTGAACGGGCACGTGACGGTCTTGATCAGCGGGTTGACCTTGGGCAGGTCGGACCCGGCGTAAGCGCGCAGCACGGCGAACGGCAGACCGGACGCACCCGCTACGTAGGCGTTGGCAAGGTCGGCATGGCTGTGCTCTTCAATTTCCATCGCCCGCGGCCACTGTTTTTCAACGGCATCGCGCAAACGGTGGAGGGAGCCAACGCCAGGGTTGCCACCCCACGAAAAAATCAGCCGCTTCGCACAACCGGCGCCGATCAACTGGTCGTAGATCAGATCGGGCGTCATGCGCACCAGCGTCAGGTCTTTTTTACCCTGACGGATGATTTCATGGCCGGCGGCCGTGGGGATCAGATGAGTGAAGCCTTCCAGCGCAACGGTGTCGCCATCGTTGACCAGTTGCTTCACCGCATCGCGTAGAGAAAGAATGTCTGCCATGAGGTGCTCCGAACCCAACATCACGTTCAATGATCAGCGCGAAGACCTGCGCCGGAATGAAAATGAGGTTATGCCTGAGCAAGATGGCAAACAATCCGATAATCGACTAAACGTTCGGTAATCGAACGAATTCAATCTGTCAGAAAAACGGCCACTTCAGGTAAACAACTGCGTACTCAGGTCGCGACTGGCATCGAGCATGATCGGCAGAAAGCGCTGTTCCAGTTCGCTGCGCGCCACACGTCCGGCACTGGTACTGACATTCAGCGCAGCCAGCACCTGGCCCGACGCATCATAGACCGGTACGGCAATCGAACGCAGCCCCTGCTCCAGTTCCTGATCGACAATGCACCAGCCCTGTTGCCGAACCAGTTGCAGACATTCGAGCAAGGCTTCCGGCGTGCGAATGGTGCGGCTGGTCTTGGGCTGCAGATCGACATGGTCAAGGTATTCATGCAGCGAAACGTCATCCAGTGCAGCCAGCAGAATGCGGCCCATGGACGTGCAGTACGCGGGAAGGCGACCGCCCACGGAAAGGTCGACCGAGATGAGTCGCTGCGTGGTCGCAGAGCGCGCTATATAAAGAATATCGTCGCCTTCCAGCGTGGCCATGTTGCACGCCTCGTGCAGCTGATCACTCATACGGTCCAGATAAGGCTGCGACGAGGTTGCCAGTGGCGTCGATGACAAATAGGCGTGACCCAGGGTCAGCACCTTGGGCAATAGCGAGTAGGTACGACCGTCAGTGGTCGCATAACCGAGCTTGATCAGCGTGTGCAGACAACGACGCACTGCCGCGCGGGGGATTTCTGTGCGGTGGCTGATCTGTGCAATGGTCAGGTGTCGCTTGCGCTCCTGAAAGGCATGAATCACGGCCAGCCCGCGCGCCAGCGACGTCATGAAATCCGGATCACCGGTCAGCGCCTGAATGCGCTTTGCAGGCGACGCCACGATGGGCGGTGCCAATGAGGCAAAAGATTTACGCAGTTCGTCGTTCATTGACCCACCTTATGTAACTGCCTTTCAGGCCCTGTAAACCGCAGGCTTCAGCTCTTTTCAGCGGACCGAAGCCCGGCCCGATTGTGCGATTATCGAACAGGTGGCCGATAATCGCAATTGACCCTATGTAAATATACTTATACCTTTACCTCTGCCACGAAGTGACTTCTTGGAAATACTGGTCAGGTACCCACTAAGAAGTCCAAGGCAGCGGCCTTGCTCATCAAGCAAGGCCGTTTTCATTACTCAGGCGCGCCCTCTGTGCCCGATGCCCGCGACATCTTCCTGCTCATCCCGTTCTCAGTCGGCGCCTGCCGCGCAACTCAAGACATCCCGCATATAGAAAGCCGTGAATTTCCTCGCCAACATTTTGTCGTCGAAAGTCAAAACTGTTTTATAAAACTTCTGTCATATAAATGGCCCACTGAAACTTCGGAACAATCGTACAAAAAAACCATACCGGTGAACTCATTCAACCTCTGTTGTTGACGTAACAGAACTTCTTGGAGATAGTATCCGTCAGTTGGTTGGCAATACCCTCGCAACGATTGATTCGTTCACCCGATTTCTGCTTCGACTGTCTTGTCGACGCCCTGTCACGGTGCACCATCGCCGCGAGACCATCAGCAAGCCTGCCAGCTCAAGCCTTGCGCTTGAAATCAAACGTATGTCGCTACGACAGGTGTTTTTCTCTGGTGCACGTAGCCGCAGACAACAACAGGCATGTCCAGTAAACCGTTCGCGCAATCGCCCGAACAGGTCGCTGACTGTATTTGGTATACAGCCAGACTGGAGTGAACATACTTGCAATGTTTTGCGTCATCGCCAGAGCCCATTCGACTCGATCAGGTATTAAAGTGACTAAAGATGAACTGCGCGCGGAACTTGAGCGCCAGGAGCAACGCTACAAGGATGTCTACGGCGGTGAAATCACCACCTACGCCGCGCAACCTGAACCGGAACGCAAACCCTGGCGCAAAAGAGCCAGCCTGCTGGACCAGGCGTTCAAGCAAGAACTGCAAAAAATGGAAGAAGGCCTGAAAGAAGAGCCATGACAGCACGGGTCTGGTGATCCCTGCCCGATAAGTCTCCTACTTCCAGCACCCGGAATTACACGCCTTACTGCCTCATTGAGCACTCAACGGGGCGGCGCTCATGCGTCTTTTTTTTGGTTTGAGGCGACACCACGCGGTGACGACAAGTCGTTCGGTATTTTTTCTGTCATAATCGCGCCCCCTTCAGACCCGGTCAGAAAACCTACATGATCGATTTATTCAGCGGGCTTGATGCCTGGGTGCTTGTGAGCCTGTTGCTCGCCCTGGCTTTCGTCCTCACCTTCGAGTTCATCAACGGCTTTCATGACACCGCCAACGCGGTGGCGACAGTCATCTACACCAAAGCAATGCCGCCTCATCTGGCCGTGTTCTTTTCCGGTGTATTCAACTTTCTCGGCGTGTTGCTGGGCGGCGTAGGCGTTGCCTATGCCATCGTCCATCTGCTGCCGGTCGAACTGCTCATCAACGTCAACACCGGACATGGCCTGGCCATGGTGTTCTCGCTGCTGGCGGCGGCCATTACCTGGAACCTCGGTACCTGGTACTTCGGCATTCCGGCCTCCAGCTCGCACACGCTGATCGGCTCGATACTCGGTGTGGGTCTGGCCAATGCGCTGCTCAACGATATCCCGTTGGCCGATGGCGTTAACTGGCAGAAAGCGATCGATATCGGCGCGTCGCTGGTGTTCTCGCCGCTGGCCGGCTTTATCGTTGCGGGTCTGGTGCTGGTTGCCCTGAAGTGGTGGCGCCCGCAGTCGAAGATGCACAAGACTCCCGACCAGCGCCGCAAGCTGGACGACAAGAAGCATCCGCCGTTCTGGAACCGTCTGGTGCTGGTCATTTCCGCAATGGCGGTCAGCTTCGTACATGGTTCGAATGATGGTCAGAAAGGCATTGGCCTGATCATGCTGGTACTGATCGGTATCGTACCCAGCCAGTTCGTGCTTGACCTCACCAGCACGACCTATCAGATCGAACGTACCCGCGATGCGACCCAGCACCTGAGTCAGTTCTATCAGCGTAACAGCAGCACGCTGGGCGAATATCTGGCCATGGGCAAAGCCGAAAAAGGCGACCTGCCTTCAAGCTCCGCCTGTAACCCGAAGCAGACCGAACCTACCATCGACGCGTTGCTCGACCGCCTGAAGGGCGTGTCCGACTACCACGCGCTGGCACCTGAAAGCCGCATCGAAGTACGTCGCTATCTGTTGTGCCTGGACGACACCGCCCGCAAGGTCGGCAAACTTCCAGACCTGTCGGCACGTGAAAAGTCCGATCTGGAGAAACTTCGCAAGGACCTGACCACCACCACCGAGTACGCTCCGTTCTGGGTGATTCTGGCGGTCGCACTGGCGCTGGGCATCGGCACCATGGTTGGCTGGAAACGTGTGGTCCTGACAATCGGCGAGAAGATCGGCAAGCAGGGCATGACTTACGCACAAGGCATGTCGGCGCAAATCACCACCGCCTGTGCGATTGGTCTGGCCAACGTGTTCAGTCTGCCGGTGTCCACCACGCATATTCTGTCGTCGGGTGTAGCCGGTACCATGGTCGCCAACAAGAGCGGCCTGCAAGGCGGAACCGTGCGCACCATCCTGCTGGCCTGGGTACTGACCCTGCCGGCAACGGTCGCCTTGTCCGCAGCGTTGTTCTGGCTGGCTTCCAAGGCCCTGGCCTGATCTGAAACCTTTCGGGCGGTGCATCCCTTGCACCGTCTGAAGGGTTTGACTCACTTATCCTCTTGCTCCCCCTCCTTCTCAAGCCCTTCAACAGGCGCTTGCGCTTGCTGCAGCTCGCGCCACAGTGCTGCGGCACCTTCGAAATCAGTGCCGTTTTCCGCCGTCAGTTGCGCAGGGTCATAGCGGCTCAGGCAGCCTTCGCCAAGCGTTGCCGGCGCGGTGGAAGTGGCTTTGTCGAGAGGATCGGTCATTGGCTGTCACCTTGCACGTTGCACCATTGCCGACAGCTGGGTCGGGAGCGCGAGAGACGCGCTCCGGAAAAGATAGATCAGTCAAAGACGACCGTCTTGTTGTCGTGAACCAGAACGCGGTCTTCCAGATGAGCGCGCAGGCCGCGGGCCAGCACCATTTTTTCCACGTCGCGACCGAAACGCACCATGTTTTCGATGCTGTCACGGTGGCTGACGCGTACGACGTCCTGCTCGATGATCGGCCCGGCATCCAGTTCTTCGGTCACATAGTGACAGGTCGCGCCGATCAGTTTGACACCGCGCAACGAGGCCTGGTGATAAGGCTTGGCGCCGACGAACGATGGCAGGAAGCTGTGGTGGATATTGATGACCTGATGGGCATATTCACGGCACAGCTGTGGCGGCAGAATTTGCATGTAACGCGCCAGAACCACGACATCGGCCTGGTGATGACCGACCAGACGCGATACCTCGGCGAACGCAGGCTCCTTGTCTTTCGGGTCCACCGGAACATGGTAGTAAGGGATGTCATGCCATTCGACCATGCTGCGCAGGTCCTGGTGGTTTGAAATCACACAGGCGATGTCGCAGTCGAGTTCGTCACTGTGCCAACGGTGCAGCAGGTCGGCCAGACAGTGCGATTCGCGACTTGCCATGAGCACGACGCGCTTCTTCTGCGCCGAGTCGGTAATGCGCCAGTCCATCGAAAAAGCTTCGGCAATCGGCGTGAACGCTTCACGGAACCCGTCCAGGTCAAAAGGCAGGGTGTCGGCACGGATCTCGTGACGCATGAAAAACCAGCCGCTGAGATTGTCCGAATGATGACTCGCTTCGGTGATCCAGCCGTTATGGGACGCCAGAAAGTTACTGACTTTGGCAACGATGCCTACACGGTCCGGGCAAGCAATCACCAGACGAAAAGTGCGCATTGGGGGAAACTCCAGAACTTCGCAAAGCCGCTATTCTAGCGGCTGCGCAGCAAAACTGCAGTATCTCTGTTGCCAGAATTCAGATACCGAAAAAGCACACCGCCAAGGCCAGAGATTGCACCTTGCCAGTATGGGTTTTTACGGGGTTTACCGCTAAACAAAACCTGTAATAAGGAGGGCTTTATAGCGGCGATCTTTTGAAGGAAGCACGACCCACCCCTAGTTCAGAGGTCTGTAGGACGTGTGTATATTGCTAAATAATTCAAATAAAACTTTTATTTAATGTTTACTTGCTCATTTACAGTGACTATTATTGCCGCACTGTATCCCTGCAACCCTCACAACATAAGGTCTCCTCATGTCCCTGATCAACGAATACCGCGCTACAGAAGAAGCCATCAAAGAACTGCAGGCCCGTTTGAAGAACCTGTCGCAAGACGACAAACTGCAAACCGAGCTGGAATTCGAAGGCAAACTGCGCACGCTGATGGGCGAATACCAAAAGTCGCTGCGTGACATCATTGCCCTGCTGGATCCGGATGCCAAGGTAAACAAGGCCCCTCGTGGCGGCGCTGTTAAACCTGCCGGCACCAAACGCGCCCGCAAGGTCAAGCAATACAAGAACCCGCACAACGGTGAAGTCATCGAAACCAAAGGTGGCAACCACAAGACGCTGAAAGAGTGGAAAGCCAAGTGGGGCAGCGACGACGTTGAAAGCTGGGCCACTTTGCTGGGCTAAGCTTCACAAGGTCGCGATTCATTGCGATTGCAAAAACGCCAGCTTGCTGGCGTTTTTTATTGCCCGGTATTTTTTATACGCCCAGACGGTTACTCAGCTCGTGTGCGTAATCCTGCCATTGCCGCAACACCTCCAACTGCTCTGGCGCGGCACTAAGGGAGCATTCTATCAATGCGGCAGTAAAGTCATGCAGGGTATTGGGAGCCCCCCATTCCGGGCTCCGCAGGCGCTGCTGACAGAAATCCCGCCAGCGTGTTTGCTCTTCGCCACTCAAGGTGTCAGGGAAGTTACGAGCCCGATACCTGAATAACAATTCAGGCAAACGGGCGTCATCAAATGGCCAGGCGTCGCGCGCCAGTTGTTCTGGCTCGGCCTGCCGAACTTGCTCACACAGTCGACGATCACGGTCACCCATAAAACCGTCATATAACTGCTGTTCGGGATCTTCACTTGCGGCGAAATCGTCCTTGCCGTAAACGGTCGCCAGTTTATCGTGCCAAACTTCGCGACGTTCACTCAATTGCGTTGCGCGTGCCTGATAGCCGGCCATGTCCAATTGCAGCCGCTGCTGATCTTCGCTACGCAGCACGCCCAGCGGGGCGATCACCGGGCACCGGTTTATATGCAATAGTTTGAGCGGCACGGGCAATTCGCCGTCGCCCAGCGCGTCGTGCCGCGTATATAAACGCCGCTTGAGTATTTCAGCGTCCTCGTGCAACAACGGTGAATGATCCAGGTGCAGATCACATACGATCAGCGCGTTGCGATTATGAGGGTGCCATGCCAGCGGCAGCACCACGCCCAGGTAATTGCGCGCCGCAGAAAAACGTCCCGAAATATGCACCAGAGGCTGCATCAGGCGAACCTGTTCCTGGACTTTCTGCTTGCTGCGCAATGCGAACAGATAGTCGTAAAGCTTCGGCTGCTTTTCACGAATCAAACGCGCCAGGGCAATAGTTGCACGCACATCGGATAACGCGTCGTGCGCCTGTCCATGATCAATACCATTGGCAGCCGTCAGACGCTCCAGTTTCAACGTGACCCGGCCGTCCTGTTCCGGCCAGACAATGCCATCGGGGCGCAATGCGTAGGCGGCTCGCACGACATCGATCAGATCCCATCGACTGTTGCCCCCCTGCCATTCGCGAGCATAGGGGTCGAAGAAGTTGCGATAAAAACTGTAGCGCGTGACTTCGTCATCAAAACGCAAGGTGTTGTAACCCGCGCCACAGGTACCCGGCGCAGACAGTTCGGCATGTACGCGAGTCATGAAATCGGCCTCGCACAAGCCTTTTTCTGCCAGCGTGGCCGGCGTGATTCCGGTGATCATGCAGGCGACAGGATGGGGCAGGATGTCATCGCTGAGCTGACAGTGCAGATTGACCGGAGGCGCGATTTCATTGAGGTCGGTATCCGTGCGAATGCCGGCCATCTGCAGCGCACGATCGTTGCGCGGGTTGATACCGGTGGTTTCGTAGTCGTACCAGAAGATGCTGGAGGTCACGGGCTGATCCTGAACAAAAGACCCGCGAAGTGTAGGGCGTGACAGGTGTCATTGGCTAATCGGGTCGTATCCGGCGCACAGGGAAATGTTTTCTTACAGCCCGCGTATTGAATGGTCGGTTGCTTAGCTCCGCTGCGGTAGCTAGCATCAGTTTTCGTTTTCAGGCGCGCCCCTCCGACAATGTCATCCCGTCCCGCTTCGCCAAGGAATGCAGCGCTGCCCACACCACTGGACACGCGCATTGAAATCGAGACGCCAGAAGGCATCGATATGCTCCTGCGCCCTGCCGGGCTGGTTTCCCGCGCATTGGCGTTCGGCATCGACTTCGCCATTCGCGCAGCGCTCATCGGCGTGTTCTTCGTGCTTCTGCAGCTGTTCGACAAGCTCGGCATGGGCCTGGCCGCCCTGGTGTTTTTTCTGGTGAACTGGTGGTACATGGTGCTGTTTGAAGTGCTCGACCAGGGACGCACACCCGGAAAGCGCCTGCTCGGGCTGCGGGTGGTGCATGACGACGGCACGCCCATAGACTGGTCTTCGTCGCTGATTCGCAACCTGCTGCGCTTCGTCGACATGCTCCCGCTGGGCTACGGGCTGGGGGCAATCACTTGTCTGAACCATCCGCTGTTCAAGCGGCTGGGTGATCTCGCCGCCGGAACACTGGTGATTTACAGCAACCGGCCGGTGGCGCGCCCTATCCTGCCGCAGGCCGAACCGGTCATGGTGCCCTTTGTCCTGCATCTGGATGAGCAGCGGGCGGTGCTCGGCCTCGCAGAACGGCAGGGTGAACTGTCCAGCGCGCGCACCCAGGAACTGGCGGCCATCCTTGCCGAACCCTTGCGTATCCCCGCCGATAAAGCGGTTGCTCATGTAAACGGCATCGCCCGCAACCTGCTGGGGCCGACATGAAGCAGAGCCTGTTTGAAACCCGCCATCAGCAGGAGTGGCAGCGCTTCGAGCAGCGCCTGACGGCCCTTGAACAGGGCAAAACCGATGTCAGCGGCAACGAGACCTTTCCCGGCGATTATCGACGCCTGTGCCACCACCTCGCGCTGGCACAGGAGCGCGGCTACAGCAGCCATCTGATCGACCCCTTGCATCAATTGGCCATGCGCGGTCATCAGCAACTTTACCGTCACCGCAGCACTGCCGGGGTGCGACTGCTGGGCTTCGTTCTGGGCGGCTTTCCGCGACGCGTGCGGGCCGAGTGGCGCTTTGTACTGGTTGCCAGCCTGCTGCTGTTCGGCAGCCTGATCGGCATGGCGCTGCTGGTCTATGGCTTTCCACAACTGATCTACAGCGTCGTCAGCCCTGAACAACTGGCAGACATGCAGAGTATGTATGACCCGTCGGCCAACCGCGTCGGACAGCACGTCGAGCGAGGTTCCGATACGGACTGGATGATGTTCGGCTACTACATCATGAACAACATCGGCATCGCCTTCCAAACCTATGCAAGCGGCTTGCTGTTTGGCCTGGGCAGTCTGTTTTTCCTGCTCTTCAACGGGTTGATGACCGGTGCAATCGCCGGGCACCTGACAGACATCGGTTACGGACAGACCTTCTGGCCCTTCGTCATCGGTCACGGCGCCTTCGAGTTGACCGCCATCGCTCTCGCCGGGGCGGCGGGCCTCAAGCTGGGCTGGGCCTTGCTGGCCCCGGGAAGACTCACCCGCAGTGCCGCACTGCGCATCGCAGCCCGGGCCAGCATGCAGCTGGTCGGCGGGGTTATCCTGTTTCTGCTGATCGCAGCCTTCATCGAGGCGTACTGGTCATCGATGACCTGGCCCGGACCACTTCTCAAGTACCTGACAGGTGCCGTCCTGTGGTTGCTGGTGGCCGCGTATCTGACTCTGGCAGGACGTCCACAACATGCGCCTGACTGAGTCGACTGTTGCCATACGCCCTCGCTCGCCCTGGGAAGCCATCGACCTGGGCGTGCTGCTTGCCGGGCGGCACCGCGGCGTATTGATGAGCAGTTGGGCAATCGTCACCCTGCCCTTTTTCTGCGTCCTCAGTGTGTTGCTCTGGGATTACCCCACGGCTGCCATTCTGCTGTTCTGGTGGCTCAAACCTGCGTTCGAACGGTTGCCGCTGCTGATCCTTTCGCAGTCACTGTTCGGGGCTACGCCGACACTGCGACAGGCCCTCAAGGCATGGCCGGCGACTCTGAAGAAGCAACTGCTGCCCAGCCTCTTGTGGCGACGTCTTTCCCTGAGTCGCAGTTTTCAACTGCCGGTGCAGCAACTGGAGCATCTGGCAGGCACCGAGCGCGACCTGCGCATCAGCCTGCTCAGCCAGAAAGACCTGCGTGCCGCGCAGCTGCTCACCATCGTTGGCGCACACCTGGAATATGCATTGTGGATAGGGCTGCTGGTCCTGCTCTACGCCCTCATACCGCAGCAGATCCAGATCGACTGGCACTGGATGAGTCTGCTCGACGTGGAAAACCAATGGCTGTGGATCGACCACCTGACCAACCTCTTCTATGCCTTGGCGTTGATACTCTGGGAGCCTGTGTATGTCGCCTGTGGCTTCACGCTGTACTTGAATCGCCGTACGGTTCTTGAAGCCTGGGATATAGAACTGATCTTCCGACGCCTGCGGCAGCGCCTGATCGGCACTGCCTATGCCGTGTTGATGGGCGTCGGTCTGGTACTTTCGACAGCGCCAGCTCCGGCCTGGGCCGAACAACAAAGCTACAACTGCCCTGTGCCGGAATCCGCCCCTGCGCAATCCGCTCCGTCCGTGGCGTCGCCCGACACGCCGCGCCTGACCCGTCAGTCTCTGACCAGCGAAGCGGCGCGCAGCAAGATCCAGAGCGTTCTGCAACAGCCGCCCTTCCGCAACCCAAGGACCGAAACCGGCTGGCGCTTCCCTGAACAACAGAAAGGCCAGTCTGCGGCTCGGGACACGCGTGACCAGAGCTGGCTGATGACCTGGCTCAATCGGCTTCTGCGCGCGGCGAGCGCCTTGGCCAGCCTGATTGAAGTACTGCTCTGGGCCGTGGTCATCGGGCTCGCGGGGCTGGTGGTCTTCCGTTACCGGGACTGGTTCAGGACCTTCGTTGGCCGGAAGACCGACAAGGCAAAAACCACCCGCCCGGCACCCGAGCAGCTCTTTGGTCTGCAAGTAAATGCCGAAAGCCTGCCCGATGATGTTGCTGGCCGGGCCGAGCAGCTCTGGAACAGCCAGCCCCGCGAAGCGCTAGGGCTGCTGTACCGTGCCTTGCTCAGCCGCTTGCTGAGCGACTATCGATTGCCATTGAAAAATGCCGATACCGAAAGTCAGATGCTGGAACGTATCGCCACGCTCAACCAGCCAATGCTGAGTGAGTTCAGCCGCACGCTGACCGAACACTGGCAAAACCTCGCCTACGGGCATCGCCTGCCCCCGGCCCATGCCCGGCAGGCACTCTGCGATGGCTGGCGTCGCCTGTTCAACCAGGCAGCACAGCCATGAGCCGCCGCACCGGAATGCTGATCGGGCTGCTGGCCCTGCTACTGCTGGCAAGTGGCGCGCTGTTTCTGAGCACTCAGCTTGAACGCTACGAGAAAACGGTCGATCAGGGCCCCTCGCCAGAGGCGAAGGCCAATCCCTGGCTGGCAGCCGAACATTTTCTGCGTGGCCTCTCTGTCACAGTGAATACCGTCGACACGCTGGCTCAGCTTCCCGACCCGAGTCAGAGCACCCAGACCCTGCTGCTGCTCGATGACCGGGTAGACATGACGCCGACGCAAACCCAAAAACTGCTGAACTGGGCCGAGGCAGGCGGGCACCTGCTGTTCGTCGCCGAACAACTGTGGGACGAACAAAAAGGTCGCAGCGGTGATCTGCTGCTGGACAGTCTGCAGATTCACCAGTACCTCACCAAAGACATCAATGCCAAGGAACAGCAGTTGACCGACGCTCAGCCGTCACTGCCCATCCCGCTGATAACGCCCGCCCCCAAACGCAAGAAAATGCCCTGGCCAGAGTTGACCCGCCTGTACCTGGAAAACGAGAGCGCCCCGGCCTACATGAGCTTCGATCCGGCGTTTCACCTCGAAGACCCGGAAGATCACGCCCAATCCTGGGCCAACAGCGCCGATGCCACACACCTGCTGCAAATAAGCCGGGGCAATGGGCTGATCACCGTTGTCACGGACGCCAACCTCTGGAAAACCCGCTCGATCGGCCACTATGACAATGCCTGGCTGCTCTGGTATCTGACGCAGGACAGCCAGGTGACCCTGGTGCTGCAAACCGAACACGACAACCTGCTGAGCCTGTTGCTGCGCAACTATCCTCAGGCGCTGCTGGCGCTGGCACTGCTGATCGGTCTGGGTCTGTGGCACATCGGTCTGCGCGAGGGCCCGCTGCGTCAGCCTGCGCCACTCGCACGTCGCCAACTGACCGAACACCTGCGCGCCAGTGCCGAGTTCCTGCGCAAACACACAGGGCAGCAGACGCTGATCAAACGCCTGCAACAGGACATCCTGCGTCGCGCCCGCCAACTGCATCCCGGTTTCGAGCGGCTGGTCGTTGCCGAACAATGGCAAGTGCTTGCACGCCTGACCCGTCAGCCCACCAGTGCCATCAGCGACGCGCTGCGCCCTCGCCCGCCGCAACGCCTGTCACACAGCGAATTCACCCGCCAGGTAGCCCACCTGCAAACCCTCAGGAATGCCCTATGAGCGATCAAACGCCCGCCCCATCAGGCAGCAGCACCGAGCCACTTGCCGAGTCCGTAGCCGAATCCTCCACCCAGTTGCAGCAGCGTCAACGCGCCAGCCAGCTGGCTCAGGCGTTGCGCAACGAGCTGCAAAAAGCCGTGATCGGCCAAAATGCGGTTATCGACGATGTGTTGACCGCGCTGATCGGCGGCGGACATGTACTGCTGGAGGGTGTTCCCGGGCTTGGCAAAACGCTGCTGGTTCGGGCGCTGGCCAGTTGCATCGGCTGCGAATTCGCCCGCATCCAGTTTACGCCGGACCTGATGCCCAGCGATGTCACCGGTCATGCGGTGTACGACATGCAGACCGAGCAGTTCAAGCTGCGCAAGGGGCCGCTGTTCACCAACCTGCTGCTGGCCGACGAAATCAACAGGGCACCGGCCAAGACCCAGGCTGCATTGCTCGAAGCGATGCAGGAGCGGCAAGTCACCCTTGAAGGACGCGCCCTGCCGATCCCGCAGCCGTTCATGGTACTGGCGACCCAGAACCCCATCGAACAGGAAGGCACGTATCCACTGCCTGAAGCTGAACTGGATCGTTTCATGCTCAAACTGCGCATGGATTATCCCGAAGCGCAGGAAGAGCTGAACATGGTGCGTCAGGTTACCCGCTCGTCCCGGGCTGACATGCTGGATGTGCGACCGCTCAGGGTCATCATGCAGGCCCGCGAGGTTCAGGCGCTGCAACGCATTGCCAGCGAGCTGCCCATCGATGAGCAAGTGCTGGACTACGCTGTAAGACTGGCGCGCAGTACGCGCACCTGGCCAGGTCTGAGTCAGGGCGCAGGCCCCCGCGCTTCCATTGCGCTGGTGCGTGGCGGGCGGGCCCGAGCCGTGTTGCGTGGAGGCGAGTTCGTGACTCCGGACGATATCAAGGGCTGTGCGCTGGCAGTGCTGCGACATCGGGTCAGGCTGTCACCTGAGCTGGATATCGAAGGGCTGTCGGTGGATCAGGTGCTCAGGCAGATCCTCGACCAGGTCTCGGCACCGCGCCTGTGAAACAGGTCCTCAAGCCATCGGTAACGCTGCTGCGCTGGCTCGGCGGACTGATGAGCATGGCCTTGCTGCTCGGAACGCTTCATGCGCTGGGCATCGAGTATCCGGCAAAAATCGACGACCTTTATTGGGGGGCATTGCTGGCCCTCGTCGTCGTGAGCCTGCTTGATGCAATCTGGCTGCTCAGAAGCCCCTCGCCGCGCGTACAGCGCGAGCTGGCGGGCAGTCTGGCGCTCGACCGCTGGAACGAAGTCCGGCTCGACATGCAGCACGACGGTAGCAAGCCCGTCACCGTGCGGGTATTCGATCATGTGCCGCACGGGCTGGAACACCAAAACCTGCCTCAGTACCTGACCCTGGCCGCACGTGGCAAAGGCAGCATCGGCTACCGTCTGCGCCCGTCAAGCCGGGGGCATTTTACGTTCGAGCGGTGCGAAATCAGCCTGCCGGGGCCGTTGCGCCTGTGGACGGCACGGCGCTACCTGGCAGTGCCCGGCACCACGCGGGTCTATCCGGATTTCGCCCGTCTCTGCGGCGGTCAATTGATGGCGGTGGATAACTGGCTGAGCCAATTGGGCGTGCGCCAGCTGCAACGCCGCGGGCTGGGAATGGAATTCAACCAGTTGCGTGAGTTTCGAGAGGGCGACGGCCTGCGTCAGATCGACTGGAAAGCCACTGCCCGCCAGCGAGCGCCCATTGCACGGGAATACCAGGACGAGCGGGATCAGCAGATTGTTTTCATGCTTGATTGCGGACGTCGGATGCGCAGTCAGGACGGCGACCTGTCCCACTTCGATCACGCTCTCAACGCTTGTCTGCTAATGAGTTATGTCGCGCTGCGTCAGGGTGATTCTGTCGGTGTTGCGACCTTTGCCGGCGAGCAGGATCGTTACCTGGCGCCGGTGAAGGGGCCCGGGCAGCTGAATCGGGTACTCAACTCGGTGTATGACCTGCAGACTACCCGGCGCCCCGCTGACTACAGCGCTGCCGTGCGCCAACTGATGGTTCGTCACAAGAGACGCTCACTGGTGGTGTTGATGACCAACCTGCGCGATGAAGACGATGAGGAGTTGCTGGCCGCCGCCAGGCAGCTCGGCAAACAGCATCGGGTACTGATCGCCAGTATGCGAGAAGAGGTCCTCGACGGCCTGCGCCACTCACCGGTACACACGTACGATGAAGCGCTGAGTTATTGCGGGACCATCGACTTTCTCAACGCCCGCGCTTCGCTGCACGATCGCTTAAGTGCGCAAGGCATCGTGATAATGGATGCGCGTCCAGGAGAACTGGGCCCACAGCTGGTCAACCGTTACATGAGCTGGAAAAAGGCAGGGACTTTATGAACGACGCCCTGCCCGTCAGGCAGCAGCCTCAGGCAGAGGCTTCGTAGGAAGGGTAAAAACAGAAGTACTGTCGCAACAACTGCACGAACCCCAGATACTCCGTCGAGACCTGACACAATTCAAAACCCGAGTCATGACTGCCAGGTGTCTCGTCTTCGTGACACCAGAGGCACCTGGCGCTCACATCAATGGGCTGTCCGATATTGCCATTCGGCAGTTTCAGACATAGATCGAACCTGGCCCCCACCAGGATAGGCAGGCTGCTGATAAGCATCAGCCCTTCGCCGGAGACATTCCCCAGGCACCCCACCAGCTTGCCGGTATGACGATTGAAAACCTGCAGATAATCCTGCAGTTGATGGCGTTCGATTTTCCGCTCTTTATACATGGCAGGCTGCCTTCCGAGACGGGTATTGCGACAACGCAACACCGTGTGTTCGTTGCGGACTTCGAATGCGCTGCACGACAGGAGCGATCCAGGTAACAGCCTCGGCCTGGAGCCCTGCAGCTCGTCCACTTTGTGACCTCAGCCTAGCTCAAAATTATTCGAAATCCACCCGAACACAACCCACCCCATTCAAACGAGGGTAATTATTTCGATACGGGAGCGTTTCGAACAGGTACAGGTATGGGTCTGGCAGGTTGAGCCCTGGGGTAAAGACCTGTTTGCGCCAGCGTGTCGAGTCTGGCGCGTGCGCGGAACGCGTATTCACTTTCTGGATACTGCGCCATCAGGAATTGATAGGTCTGTGCCGCATCGACATACAACTTCTGTCGTTCCAGGCACTGGCCGCGCAACATCGACACTTCCGGCTGGACATAACGGCGCGAGCGGCTCTGGCGTTCGACCTTGGAGAGATCGAGCATCACCCGATCACAGTCACCTTCCTGATAGGCACGGTAGGCGTGATCAAGGTTGGAATTCATCGCCCAGCGGGTGCAACCGCTGAGCGCAGTCAGTAATACAACAATCGTTACAATACGCATGGGACTCTCCTGTTCTCTGCCCTGTATCGGCGTCACAGCCTGTTTCTTCAGGCCAATAGCGCGCCGGTTGTCAGCCGATCGCCCTCCCTGACCATGACACGGTAGTGCAAAGGAACAATGACTAAATACCCAGACAGGAGTAGCCTCTCGCTGCGCTTCAATTAAGGAGTTTGTGCATGACCGTTCGCCGCACCAAAATCGTCGCCACACTTGGCCCTGCCAGCAACTCGCCGGAAGTCATCGAACAACTGATCCTTTCGGGTCTGGACGTTGCTCGTCTGAACTTCTCCCACGGTACTCCGGACGAGCACAAGGCTCGCGCCAGGCTGATCCGCGAAATCGCCGCCAGACACGGGCGCTTCGTCGCTCTGCTGGGCGACCTGCAGGGTCCGAAGATCCGTATCGCAAAGTTCACCGACAAGCGAATAGAGCTGAAGGTCGGTGACAAGTTCACCTTCTCCACCGCTCATCCGCTGACCAGTGGCAACCAGCAGATCGTGGGTATCGACTACCCGGATCTGGTCAAGGATTGCGGCGTAGGCGACGAGTTGCTGCTCGACGATGGTCGCGTGGTCATGCGCGTCGACACCCAGACCGCTAACGAACTGCACTGCACCGTGCTGATCGGCGGCCCGCTGTCCGACCACAAAGGCATCAACCGTCGTGGTGGTGGCCTGACGGCGCCGGCACTGACCGAAAAAGACAAGCAGGACATCAAGCTCGCTGCCGAGATGGACCTGGACTACCTGGCCGTTTCCTTCCCGCGCGACGCCGCCGACATGGAATACGCTCGCCAGTTGCGCGACGAATCCGGTGGTACGGCCTGGCTGGTGGCCAAGATCGAACGCGCCGAAGCCGTTGCCAACGACGAAGTGCTGGATGAGCTGATCCGCGCCAGTGACGCGGTCATGGTCGCTCGTGGTGACCTGGGCGTTGAAATCGGTGATGCCGAACTGGTCGGCGTACAGAAACGCATCATCCTGCACGCCCGTCGCCACAACAAGGCAGTGATCGTTGCCACGCAGATGATGGAGTCGATGATCTCCAGCCCCATGCCGACGCGTGCGGAAGTGTCCGACGTGGCCAACGCCGTGCTCGACTACACCGACGCCGTGATGCTGTCGGCCGAAAGTGCTGCAGGCTCCTATCCGATCGAAGCGGTTCAGGCCATGGCCCGTATCTGCATTGGTGCTGAAAAGCACCCGACCGGCAAGACTTCCAGCCACCGTATCGGTCATTCGTTCACCCGTTGCGATGAAAGCATCGCGCTGGCGGCCATGTACACCGCCAACCACTTCCCGGGTGTGAAGGCGATCATCGCACTGACCGAAAGCGGCTATACCCCGCTGATCATGTCGCGCATCCGTTCCTCGGTGCCGATCTACGCGTTCTCTCCGCACCGTGGTACTCAGGCGCGTGCAGCGATGTTCCGTGGTGTCTACACCGTGCCATTCGACCCGGCAGCCCTGCCGCCAGGTCAGGTCAGCCAGGCCGCAGTCGACGAACTGCTCAAGCGTGGTCTGGTCGAGCAAGGTGACTGGGTCATCCTCACCAAGGGCGACAGCTACCACACCATCGGCGGCACCAACGGCATGAAAATCCTGCACGTTGGCGACCCATTGGTCTGATCGCAGCACACGGCAAGCCAAGGCCCCGTCTCGCAAGAGTCGGGGCCTTTTGCATTCATTCAGTCCGGGAAGTTGGGCTTTCAAGCTTCTGCCCGTAGGCCAGAATCAAAAGCGGACTTGTATAACGCTAAGCGCTGAAGCACGCGGAACGAGAGCGTTAACTAACGTGCCTCTTACTCCCGCGCCAAAAACACATCCGCCAGCAATTGATTACGCGGAAGCCCCGCCAGATAAAGACGCTTGGCAAATACCTCGACACTGTCAGCACTGCCACACACCAGCGCCATCGCGTGCCGCGACAACAGGCGCAGTTCAGCCAGAGTTGTCTGTAGCGTCTGCGGAGCAACCAACTGAACATGCAGTTGAGGATAACGCTCAGCCAAGGCGTGCAGTTCATCGGCCAGATAATGCTCCTGGCTGTCGCGGGCCAGATGAATCACGCGTATCGCGCCTTGATGGTCCTGGCGCAAAGCCTCGCGCAGCACACCCCACAAGGGCCCGAGCCCGGTGCCGGCGGCCAGCAGCAATAAGGGTTTTTCCTGCCAGTCCGGGTCGTAACGCAGCGCACCACCGCGCAGCTCGCCGAGCCTCAGAGCGTCACCGACCTGCAACTGGCGAGCAACGTCACGGAAGGCCCCGGGCTGCTGGCAGTCGACATGAAACTCCAGAAACGCATCCTCACCGGGAAGGCTCGCCAGCGAGTAAGGCCGCGCAACACCGCTGTCGGTCCACAACACCTGGTGCTGCCCGGCGCTATAGCGCAGAGGTCGCGCAGGCTCCAGACGCAAACGCAGCACCGACGCAGAGAGCCAGTCGCAGCCTGTGACCGTTGCGGGCAGCCCATCACGCTGCGGGTCAAACACCTCGACAGCCAGATCCCCTGTCACTCGGCACTGACAGGCAAGCCGCCAACCCTGCTGGCGCTTTGCGGCAGGCAGCGCGTCGGGCAACGCGTCGTCAGGCTCGCCCTTTACGACGCGCACCAGACACGCGTGGCAACTGCCGGCACGACAGCTGTAAGGGACCGGAATACCGGCATGGTTCAGGGCGTCGAGCAGATTGCTGGCCGATGCCACCGACCAGCTAAGCTCACCCACATGCAATTGAGGCATCAAAACGGCCTGTGCAGAAAATAACGGCGATTGTACAGACTGGCTTGTCGGGCGGGTTATACTGCCGCGCCTTTTTGCGCCCGCTACGGCCAACCTGACAGCTCTGGTTCAAGCCGCAGTTCCAGACTGCCGCCGATAGCGTAATTGAATGTTCCCGTCCTTACAGAGGAGCGCGCCGCATGACCGTGATCAAGCAAGACGACCTGATTCAGAGCGTTGCAGACGCACTGCAGTTCATTTCCTATTACCACCCCGTGGACTTCATCCAGGCCATGCACGAGGCGTATCTGCGTGAAGAGTCGCCTGCCGCTCGTGACTCCATCGCCCAGATCCTGATCAACTCGCGCATGTGCGCGACCGGTCATCGCCCGATCTGCCAAGACACCGGCATCGTCACGGTTTTCGTACGTGTGGGGATGGATGTTCGCTGGGACGGCGCCACCATGGGCCTGGACGACATGATCAACGAAGGCGTGCGTCGCGCGTACAACCTGCCTGAAAACGTGCTGCGTGCCTCGATCCTTGCCGATCCGGCAGGCGCTCGCAAAAACACCAAGGACAACACCCCGGCCGTCATTCACTACTCCATCGTCCCGGGTAACACCGTGGAAGTGGACGTCGCGGCGAAAGGCGGCGGTTCGGAAAACAAATCGAAGATGGCGATGCTCAACCCTTCCGACTCGATCGTCGACTGGGTTCTGAAAACCGTTCCGACCATGGGCGCAGGCTGGTGCCCGCCGGGCATGCTCGGCATCGGTATCGGCGGCACCGCAGAAAAAGCCGCGGTCATGGCCAAGGAAGTGTTGATGGAGTCCATCGACATCCACGAGCTGAAGGCCCGCGGCCCACAGAATCGTATCGAAGAGATGCGTCTGGAGCTGTTCGAGAAGGTCAACCAGCTGGGCATCGGCGCTCAGGGCCTGGGCGGTCTGACCACTGTGCTCGACGTCAAGATCATGGACTACCCGACCCACGCCGCGTCGCTGCCGGTGTGCATGATCCCCAACTGCGCCGCCACCCGCCACGCGCACTTCGTGCTCGACGGCAGCGGCCCCGCTTCGCTGGAGGCTCCATCGCTGGACGCCTACCCGGAAATCGTCTGGGAAGCCGGCCCATCGGCCCGCCGCGTCAACCTCGATACCCTGACCCCGGAAGAAGTACAGAGCTGGAAACCGGGCGAAACCGTTTTGCTCAATGGCAAGATGCTCACCGGCCGCGACGCAGCGCACAAGCGCATGGTCGAAATGCTCAACAGGGGTGAAACCCTGCCGGTAGACCTCAAGGGTCGCTTCATCTACTACGTCGGCCCGGTTGATCCGGTACGCGAAGAAGTCGTCGGCCCGGCCGGCCCGACCACGGCCACCCGGATGGACAAATTCACCCGTCAGATCCTCGACCAGACCGGCCTGCTGGGCATGATCGGCAAATCCGAACGCGGCCCGACCGCCATCGAAGCGATCCGTGATCACAAGGCCGTGTACCTGATGGCCGTTGGTGGTGCTGCCTATCTGGTGGCTCAGGCGATCAAGAAATCCCGCGTCGTGGCCTTCGCCGAGCTGGGCATGGAAGCGATCTACGAGTTCGAGGTCAAGGACATGCCGGTTACCGTTGCAGTCGACAGCACCGGTGAGTCCGTTCACATCACCGGCCCGCAGATCTGGCAGAAAAAGATCAGCGACAGTCTGGCGGTGGAAGTGCAGTAAGCTTTGATCTGCAAGACAATAAAAACCCGGCGCAAGCCGGGTTTTTGGTGAGTAACTGACTGAACCTGAAATTGCGATCGGCTCGAATAGACGCGTCAGTCTGTTGCCAATATAACCCGGTAACTTTCTTCCTGAATAACATGCACAGGGGCTAGACATATCGCGCCCTTGCGATCAGTCCGTAATACATTTCAGACAACAAACCGAGATGGTTCGGTACTTCACTGAAGCTCATTGCCCCTGTCCCTCCCCGCAACACAGCTTATTCTTCTGCTGGCTGTAAACCACTGGGCTCATGAAAAATAAAATGTACGTTTCAGGAATACCGCCTGATACACAGGGAGATTCTAAAATGGCTTTTGACGCATACATCAAAATCGAAGGCATTCCAGGCGAAGCGCTGGATGACCGCTACAAGGACTGTATCGAGATCACCGGGTATGGTTTCGGCATGCACCAAAGTACCTCCGCCACGGCGAGTTCTTCAGGAGGCGCCTCGTCGGGTCGGACGTCCTTGAGTGATTTCACGTTCACCAAATCACTGGACAAGTCGAGCTGCAAGCTCATGGAAACGTTGTGCGCGGGCAAGCACCTGAAGGAAGTCGTCTTGTCACTGCATCGTGCAGGCGGAGACAAGGTCAAATACTTTGAAGTGCTGCTGGAAGAAGTCATCATTTCCAACTACACCCAGCATGCCAACGATGGCATCCCCAGCGAGACCATCAGCCTAAACTACGGAAAAATCAAAACCACCTACACCCAGCAGAAAAGATCTGACGGAGCCGGTGGAGGGAATGTCTCGGGTGGCTGGAACCGTATCAACAACAAGGCCTATTCCTGACGTCTTGAACGCTCACGCATAAAACGTCACGACATGATCAAGGAAGGACTATGGCACGGCCATTTTTTACCGCCGCCTGGGCGGCTTCGCAACATATTTATGATCCGATAGCGCCGGAAAAGCGAGTGGCAGAGGTGATTGGTGGGTTCGTCGCGAAGAACATAAACAACCCTGATCCTTCTACAAAATGGAGGAACACCTGTGCTGTTCGATTAAGTTACATCCTGAACTACTCAGGACTGAAAATACCTAAAGTATCTAAACAGACAGTCTCCGGCGCAGATCAGCACCAGTACTTTTTCCGTGTATCGAACCTGAAAAGCTTTTTGGAAACGCACTGGGGCAAGCCTGAGGTCGTCAAATACCCACCTTCTGACGGCGGAGCGCTTGCAAGAAAAAAAGGAATTATATTATTTGAAATATCGGGCTG
Organism: Pseudomonas congelans; assembly: GCF_900103225.1. Lineage (GTDB taxonomy): Bacteria > Pseudomonadota > Gammaproteobacteria > Pseudomonadales > Pseudomonadaceae > Aquipseudomonas > Aquipseudomonas congelans. The sequence goes on from NZ_FNJH01000005.1 coordinate 171,342, forward strand.
GACAGACGCAAAAGGCCATGCAACGTTGTTTGACGGCAATCTTTGCTATGACCATTGCTACTTTAACGAGCCCTACGTCAACTACCGTACGGATACGGCAAACTTTTGGAGCCTAACCTCATGAAGTTTCTCTTCAAAGCCTTCACAGTCTGTCTCGCACTCGTGGCAACCGAGAGCTTCGCACATACAAAACCTTCATCACCAGAGGGCATGCACCGAAGCTATGAAAAAAACTTCAAGGACCTGGTCCTCGCTACCTGTATAGCAAACGCTTACGCATATGACGTAAAGGTCGGAATTGACGCTGGAAGTAGCGTCACCGCCATTGAGGACTGGGCAAATTACGACTGGGAAGTGGGACCTGATGAAATACGAGCACTCGTAAAAAAGTATCTGACCAGAGATTATACAAACCCCTTAACCGAGTCCGAGATAAAAGGTGTAAAATTTGACCTTTTAAAGTGCCTGGATCTTTACCACAGTAAGGATCTGAATGACTTAACAAAAAAGACTGTCGTAAATCCAACACACACCTACATGCAAGACTACAAATAAAAATCCATATTCACAGGGAGGTTCGCAGAATGAAATCATGTCTTGCGGCCCTTGCATTATCTCTAGTCTTAGCAACATCCAACTGCTTTGCCTACACCCCGACCTCATCGCCCGAAGGAATGTACAGAACCTTTGAAAAAAACTACAAGGACATGGCGCTAGCCACCTGCATAACCACCGCTTATAAATATGACGTAAACGTCGGAATTGACGCGGGCAGCAGTGTCAGTGCGATGCGTGACTGGACCTACTATGACATGGAAAAAAGTCCTCTTGCCGTCAAGACCCTGGTTGAAAAATACCTCGCGCGAGACTACACAAACCCTTTGGCCGAATCCCGGATCAGGGGTATAAAATTCGACCTGCTGAAATGCCTGGACATGTATCACAGCAAGGAACTGGACGCGTTGACGAAGAAGGTCGTTACAGATCCAAATCATACCTACATGCAGAATATCAAAAAGCCTTAACTACTCCATTCATGCAACAAGCCTGTCCGGCAAACGCTGCATAGGCTATTTTCATTACAAGCACTCTACTCCGCACATTATCTATAGGGCGGAGACACATCATGCTGATTCACTGTAATCCGATAGCTTCTTAAGGTCTCGCCCTCGGTGATGTACTGCTTGCTGAAATACTGACAAACAGCCCTCGTCACTTCCCCGCCTACACCGAAAACATCTTCAGAAAACCCATTTCGATAATTCTTGTAGGAATTATCAGCAGGACGCCTCCCTTCCAATTGAACGAAATTTCCGAGAAAATCCCGGCCTCTTGCGCTTGGCTATTCAGGTCTCTAGCCTTCATCGATCGCTGCCCAATCAGCGATCAGGTTTGGTAGACCTGCTTTTGCTGGCGCAATGTGCCACCTCCGCGAGGCGATCTCTTTCGTCCCGTTTTCATGGTGGCCGTGCGCATGGCATCTCCGGATGCACCGGGTGCCAGCAGCCGGTCTACCAACTTGCACACGGCCGCCACCTTATCGTTTGGTAGCGATGAGTGACGGCTCCCACAAGTTCTGCTGGAGTTGCAAACATGCCCGATAAAATCGTCCCCGACCCGCCCACTGCCCTGTTCACCGTCAACGCCTCCGTCAGCCAGGAAGAAGCACTCAACTACGCTTCGGATCTGCTGCGCTGCATCATCACGACGGCCTATGAGTCCGGCGACAGCACCCAGGGCACCAGCCGTGATCTGGCGTTTTCGGTGTTGCACATGGCCGAGATGGCCAAAGCCATGGTTGACCGTTCACTGGAATGCATCGTCTGACGGGATGACAGCCCGGGGCCACGCCTGGCCCCGTGTCACCCTCAGTTACGCTGATCCAGCAAGTTCACCACCAGCCGGTCTATCCAGCCCCACAAGCGCTGTTTGACCCGTCGCCACAGCGGTCTGGCTTTCCAGTCTGCCAGAGTGGTTTCGGCGCTCAGGGCGAAGTCTTTTTCGAAGCTGGCGACAACGTCGCGGGTCAATCCGGGGTCGAGGGCTTCGAGGTTGGCTTCCAGGTTGAAGCGCAGGTTCCAGTGATCGAAATTGCACGAGCCGAGACTCACCCAGTCGTCGATCAGGACCATTTTCAGGTGCAGAAAGCAGGGCTGGTATTCGAACACCTTGACCCCGGCGCGCAACAGGCGCGGGTAGTAGCGGTGACCGGCATAGCGTACGGACGGATGATCGGTGCGCGGCCCGGTCAGCAGCAAACGCACATCAACACCACGCGCCGCCGCCCTGCGCAGGGCGCGGCGAACTTTCCAGGTGGGCAGGAAGTAAGGAGTTGCCAGCCATATCCGCTTTTGTCCGGTGTTCAGCGCACGCACCAGCGACTGCAGAATGTCGCGGTGCTGGCGGGAATCGGCATACGCGACACGACCCAGACCTTCACCGGTTATCGGGGCCTTGGGCAGATGATCAAGGCCGAAGTTTTCTTTCGGACGCCAGGCGAAACGCCGGGCATTGGCGTGGAACTGCCGGTTGAACAGCGCCTGCCAGTCAATCACCAGCGGCCCGGTGATTTCGACCATCACTTCGTGCCACTGGCTGGCGTCCTTGTCCGGCTCCCAGAACTCGTCGGTCACACCGGTGCCGCCAACCACGGCCAAGGCCTTATCCACCACCAGCAGTTTGCGATGGTCGCGGTAGAAGTTGCGCACGCCGCGCCGCCAGTGGATCGGATTGTAGAAACGCAGAATCACACCGGCATCGGTCAGTTGCTTGCGCAGGCCGGCGTCGAAGGCTTTTGAACCGAAGTCATCGAACAGGCAGCGCACGATTACGCCACGCCTGCCCGCCTCGACCAGCGCGCGCACAATGGCGTCGGCGCAGGCCCCGGCTTCGACCAGGTACAACTCCAGATCGACCTGCTGCTCGGCGCGATCAATGGCTGCGATCATGCGCGGGAAGAACGCAGGGCCGTCGATCAGCAATTGAAAGCGGTTGTTTTCACGCCACGGAAAAATCGCACCGTTCATATCAGCGCGCCGTGAAGATCAGGACAGCCCCGACCGGGACCGAGAGGCTCACCGCCGACAATCCTGCGGCATTGCGCAAGGCCTTGAAGTCCGGGGCCATATCGAAATCCTGGGCATGGATCACCAGCGGCTCGAGGGTCACGACCTGAAAGCGCCGCTCGTCCAGACGCGTCGCCAGCAGCTCGGCGTTATAGCTGTGGGTCTTGCCGCGCAGGCTGACGGTCAGCGGTAAACGCAGCTCCAGTTGCGCACCGGGCGCGAGGTCGTTGATCGGGCGCATGTCGAGCTGCGCATTGATCTGAGCAGTCGGAAACTTGCGCACCTGAAACACCTGCTCTCGAAGGCGCTCGTCGCGCAGCGGAATGCCGGTGCTGACTGAATCGGTTTCAACTTCCACTTCAGCCAGCCCCTTGGCGTCGACTTTGCCGTGCAGCACGAGAAAGCGATGCACCTCGGCGATATCGGCATTTTTGGTCGAGGTGAACGAGAGTCGCGACGACTCGTTATCCAGATACCAGTTCGCATGGGCAGGTAACGCCGCTGCGGCCAGCAGGACCAGCAGCAGGCGATTCATAGTGAGCATGCAGACTCCAGACGTGCAATTGAGGGCCACCTTATCCGCCTGTCTGACCGCTGGCAAACGCCTGCGTTCGGCGACAATCCACCAAGCCCTTAGGGCAGCAGGCGACAGCCCTGTCGCTCACCCTGCCACGACGCGCTGCTGGTGCGTCCGAGGCCGCTGGCAATGACCCGTTTTTGACTGCTGTCGTCGACCAGCGTGCTGGGCAGATACTGCTTGATGTAGCCCTGGCAATACGCTTCGGAATTGTTCATGACGTACCTGCACGAGCAGTATTCCTTGGCGGTGTAGGCACTGATGATGGTCGGAAATGCCTGCAGGTTCACACGGTACTGCCAGGCGAGGATGGCAAGTGCGGCAACCATCAGCAACAGCAGGCTGCTGAAGGGACGGCGCAGGATGAACATTCGACGCGTACTCATTGACCGCCCTCCTTGCCGAACGCGGCCTGTACGCGCTTGAGCATCTCATTGTGGTTGTAGGTACCGTCGCGGTCGTCGGCATAGCGCACGATCACCAGCTTCTGATCGGGAATCACATACAGCGCCTGCCCCCAATGCCCCAGTGCCGCGAAAGTCTCAGGGGGTGCGTCCGGCCACGGTCCTCTGCCGCCCTCGGCAGTACGGTTGAGCCACCATTGGCCACCGGGCACTTCAACGCTGGCATCCACGCCTGTACCGGCAAACGGCGTCAACGCGAAGTCCATCCACTCCTTGTTGAGCAACTGCCGATCCTGCCATTGCCCGCCGCGCTGCATCAGCAGGCCGATGCGGGCCAGATCGCGGGCGGTCATGTAGGCATAGGAAGAGCCTACAAATGTACCCGCACCATCGGTTTCCCAGACGGCACTGCGGATGCCGAGCGGGTCGAACAGCGCGGTCCATGGGTAATCCGCATAGGCCTCATAGCCGACCATCTTTTTCAAGGCCGCAGCCAGAACGGTGCTGTCGCCGCTGGAGTAGAGGTAAGTCTTGCCGGGGGGTTGGGCAGCGCGGTGATCGGCGGTGAAGCGCGCCATGTCGTCACGCCCGCGGGTGTAGAGCATGGCGACCACCGAGGAGTTGAGCGGAGCGTATTCGTAGTCTTCCTGCCAATCCAGACCCGAAGCCCAGTGCATCAGGTCTTTGATGGCGACCTCGGGGTGCACCTTGAACGGCGTGTAGAACTTCGCCACCGGATCATTCAGTTGAAAGCGTCCTTCTGCAAACGCCACCCCCAGCACCGTCGCCATGATGCTTTTGCTGATCGACCAGGTCAGGTGCGGCGTTTGCGCGGTGGTTACACCGCCGTAGCGCTCGTACACAACTTCGCCATCACGAATCACCAGCAGCGCATCGGTGCGTATGCCCTTGCGCGTGGCGTCGTCGCGAGGCGGGAAGGCATAAGCCTCGAGCTCTTCGATGGCCGCAGATCGCGGCACAGACTGAGAAGACCATTGCTCTGTCGGCCATGTTTGAGCAACGACGCCCTGGGCACTGAAGCCCAGGATCAGAACCAGACACAGGCGGACGAATCTATGCGGCATGACAGGGCCTCTAAAAAGTAATCGGCATACCGTATCAGCGTTTCATGACAGTCAGCTATCAACCCGGGAACGGACGTAAAGCGTCCAGACCGGCATGCCCACGCAGAGCATGGGCACGATAGTGACCGTTCTTACCCCGCTCGTTCCTCACGCTCCAGCGTGGGAATGCATTGCGTGACGCTTCGCGTCACAAAGTCACAAATCTGTGCCGCCCTGCACCCCTCAAGACCGGACGCAGAGGAAATGGCCACCGCGTCCCCCGTCACACAACCATCACCAAAGCTTCACAGGCATGACACGCCATCTCCCTAGCCTGCAAGTACGGCAAAGCGCCTGGACAAATCAGTCAACCAGCCCTTTCTGCATCTGCAAGGCTGGCTCATGGAGATTCGTATGACCCAGATCGCCCGCATTCGTGACAACACTTCTGAACGTCGTCTTCAGGCCGAGCGCCTGATTGGAGCGCGCGCCTTGCAGGAAGCACAGGCATTGCGTTTCAGTGTGTTCAGCGAAGAGTTCAACGCCCGTCTCAACGGCGCTGAACAAGGCCTGGACATCGACGATTACGATGTTCACTGCTCGCACATCGGGGTACGCGACCTGAACACCGGGCGTCTGGTTGCCACTACCCGGCTGCTCGACCATCAGGCCGCCAACACGCTGGGGCGCTTCTACAGCGAAGAAGAGTTCAGCCTGCACGGGCTGGTCAATCTGCAAGGCCCGATCCTCGAACTGGGTCGCACCTGCGTCGATCCGGCCTATCGCAATGGCGGCACCATCGCAGTGTTGTGGAGCGAGCTGGCCGAGGTGCTCAACGAAGGCGGCTACAGCTACCTGATGGGCTGCGCAAGCATCCCGATGCAGGACGGCGGTATTCAGGCCCATGCGATCATGCAACGCCTGCGCGAACGCTACCTGTGCAACGAGCACTTGCGCGCCGAGCCGAAGAATCCGCTGCCGACCCTCGACATCCCGAGCAATGTGATCTGCGAGATGCCACCGCTGCTCAAGGCCTACATGCGTCTGGGGGCCAAGATCTGTGGCGAACCGTGCTGGGACGAAGACTTCCAGGTGGCCGACGTGTTCATCCTGCTCAAGCGCGATGACCTGTGCCCGCGCTACGCCCGCCACTTCAAGGCGGCCGTGTGATGAGCCGGTTGCGCGGCTATGCCCGCGTAGTCCGGGTGCTACTGGTCGTAGCGCTCGGATTGACGATTGCCAGCGCGTTCGCAGTCCTGGAACGCACCAGAATCGGAGGGTCGATGGAGCGTCGGCAGCGCTGGAGCCGCTGGTTCATGGCGCGCCTGACCAACGCCCTGCCGTTTCGCGTCACCGTGACAGGTCAACTGCCGACCCAGCCCATGCTGTGGGTCAGCAACCATGTGTCATGGACCGACATTGCACTGCTTGGCATGCTGGCACCGCTGTCGTTTCTGTCAAAAGCCGAAGTGCGGACCTGGCCGGTAGCGGGCTGGCTGGCGTTGAAGGCCGGTACGCTATTCATTCGTCGCGGATCGGGCGACAGCCGTCTGATCCAGAAGCAGATGTGCAATCACCTGCAACAAGGCAACGCACTGCTGATCTTCCCCGAAGGCACCACCACTGACGGCAAAAGCCTGCGCACCTTTCACGGTCGTCTGCTGTCCAGCGCCATTGATGCTGGGGTGCCGATCCAGCCGGTGGCCATTGGTTACTCGCGCAACGGCAAGCCAGACCCGATAGCCCCGTTCATTGGCGACGATGACTTGCTGTCGCATTTGCGCCGACTGTTCGCCAACGAGCAGAGCGACGTGCATATTCACCTGCTGACACCTATCCCGACCGCTGATCAGGAACGCGCCGCACTGGCCTTCAAGGCCCAGCAGGCCGTTCAAGTGGCATTGTTTGGCGAGCCGCAGGCTCAGCCGAGCGAAGTGGTTTCGCGTCCGGCCAGAGCGGCCTGAGCGAAATCCTCGAGTAACGGATAAAACTCAGCGAAATCCGCACTCAAGGGCTGGTACAGCGCCTGCAGTTCCTGCATGCCGCCGGCCAGCCCTTCGGGTCGTGACAGGCGTCGGGATATCCCGCTCAACACCTGCTCCAGCACCCCGAAATCCCGGTATGACCCCAGCCAGTCCTGCGCCGCCATGCGCGGTGCGATCAGCGCCAGCCGCTCGGGCAATTGCGGCTCGGCAGCCAGCGTGCCATAGACCTTGCGGGTGAATGCGTCCAACGGCAGGTCAGCGTAACGATGCCAGTCGCGCGCCAGGCAATGATCGAAAAAGACATCGAGCATGATGCCCGCATAACGCCGTCTCTGGAGCGGAAAGCGGGCAATAGAGGCCTTGATCAGCGGATGACTGTCAGTGAAGGCGTCGATGCTGCGATGCAGACGAATCGCCGCTTCGAGCTCCGCAGGAAAACGTCCCGGCAGCGGACCTTTGACGAAGTCGCCATACAGGCTGCCAAGCAATTGAGCAGGTCGATGCCCACCAAGATGAAGATGTGCCAAGTAGTTCATGGCTGCAAGCCTAGGCCGCTTTCGGACCTTCTGTCCATATATCGTTATAACCCGATATAGCGATTTGTCTGATCCTAAGCACATAATCATATTTGTATATCGCGAAATACAGATATAAGGTTCGCTCTATCGCGATATAACGCTACACCGCCTGTGAGAACGACATGCCTATCGACCTCGACGACATAATAAAAGCTCTGGCCCACCCGGTCCGCCGAGAAATCCTGACCTGGCTGAAGAACCCCCGCGCAAGCTTTCCCGCCCAGGAATACTCGATCGAACACGGCGTGTGCGCCGGACAGATCGATCAGCGTGCGGGATTGTCACAATCCACTGTCTCGGCCCATCTGGCGACCTTGCAACGTGCTGGTCTGATCAGCAGCAAGAAGGTCGGACAATGGCATTTCTTCAGACGCAACGAAGAAGTCATACAGGCATTCGTTCAGGCGCTGGTTGAAGAACTGAACAACCCGACCTGATTTTCCAACGTTTACCAGGAGCTGCCCCGTGCCTCTTTCGCTACTCATTCTGGCCCTGAGCGCCTTCGCCATCGGCACCACCGAATTCGTCATCATGGGCCTGCTGCCTGATGTGGCGGCCGACCTCGGTGTATCGATCCCCGGTGCAGGCTGGCTGGTGACCGGCTATGCGCTGGGTGTCGCCGTCGGTGCGCCGTTCATGGCCATGGCCACGGCAAAACTGCCGCGCAAGGCCGCGCTGGTCACGCTGATGGGGGTTTTCATCATCGGCAACCTGCTCTGTGCACTGGCCAGCGACTACAACGTCCTGATGTTCGCCCGCGTGGTGACTGCACTGTGTCACGGTGCGTTCTTCGGCATCGGCTCGGTGGTTGCCGCAGGTCTGGTGCCCGCCAACCGGCGCGCCTCAGCAGTGGCCTTGATGTTCACCGGCCTGACCCTGGCCAACGTGCTGGGCGTGCCGCTGGGTACTGCGCTGGGTCAATACGCAGGCTGGCGCTCGACGTTCTGGGCCGTCACGGTCATCGGCGTGATTGCGCTGATCGGCCTGATCCGCTTCCTGCCGACCAACCGCAATGAAGAAAAGCTCGACATGCGCGCTGAACTGGGCGCTCTCCGGGGGGCCGGCATCTGGCTGTCGCTGACCATGACTGCACTGTTCTCAGCGTCCATGTTCACCCTGTTCACTTACATTGCCCCGCTGCTCGGCGAAGTCACCGGTGTATCACCCAACGGCGTGACCTGGACCCTGCTGCTCATCGGCCTGGGCCTGACCGCCGGCAACGTGATCGGCGGCAAGATGGCCGACCGCCGCCTGTCGTCCACGCTGATCGGCGTATTCGTCTCGATGGCGGTGATCTCCACCGTGCTCAGCTGGACCAGCACCGCGTTGATCCCGGCTGAAATCACCCTGTTCCTCTGGGCAGTCGCGGCCTTCGCTGCCGTCCCGGCCCTGCAGATCAACGTGGTGACGTTCGGCAAAGCCGCACCGAACCTGGTTTCAACCCTGAACATCGGTGCCTTCAACGTCGGCAACGCGCTGGGCGCCTGGGTCGGTGGCAGCGTCATCGCTCATGGCCTGGGCCTGACCAGCGTACCGCTGGCCGCCGCCATCCTGGCCGTGCTGGCGCTGCTGATTACCCTGATTACCTTTCGTCAGACCGGCAACCCCGATCTGGCCCCTGCTACGCATTGATCAATTACGAGGATTCGACACGTGACGACTATCTTTGACCCGATCACCCTGGGCGATCTGCAACTGCCCAACCGCATCATCATGGCCCCACTGACACGCTGCCGTGCCGATGAAGGCCGTGTACCGAACGCGATGATGGCCGAGTATTACGTTCAGCGCGCCTCGGCCGGCCTGATCCTGACCGAGGCCACCTCTGTCACTCCGATGGGCGTGGGCTACCCCGACACCCCGGGCATCTGGTCCAACGATCAGGTACGTGGCTGGAGCAACATCACCAAGGCAGTGCATAACGCCGGTGGCCGTATCGCCCTGCAGTTGTGGCACGTGGGTCGTATTTCCCACCCTTCCTACCTGGACGGCGAAACCCCGGTCGCGCCGAGTGCCATCGCGGCCGAAGGCCACGTCAGCCTGATGCGCCCGATCACCCCACTGCCAACCCCGCGCGCGCTGGAGCTGGCGGAAATCGGCGACATCGTCGAGGCCTATCGCGTCGGTGCGGAAAACGCCAAGGCTGCGGGCTTCGACGGCGTGGAAGTGCATGGCGCCAACGGCTATCTGCTTGAACAGTTCCTGCTGACCGGCAGCAACCAGCGCACCGACGAGTACGGCGGTTCGGTAGAAAATCGTGCGCGTCTGCTGCTGGAAGTGACTGACGCAGTCATTGATGTCTGGGGCGCTGGCCGTGTAGGCGTTCACCTCTCGCCTCGCTTCGACATGCACGACATGAGCGATGCAAACCGTGCTGAAACCTTCAGCTACGTGGCCAAAGAGCTCGGCAAGCGCGGTATCGCATTCATCTGTGCCCGTGAGCATGATGCTGAAGACAGCCTCGGCCCACAGTTGAAGAAAGACTTCGGCGGCGTTTATATCGCCAACGAGAAGTTCACCAAAGACAGCGCCAATGCCTGGCTGGCAGAAGGCAAGGCCGATGCAATCGCGTTCGGTGTGCCTTACATCGCCAACCCGGACCTGCCGGAGCGGCTGGCCAGCGATGCCCCTCTGAACGAAGCCCACCCGGAGACGTTCTACGCCAAAGGGCCGGTCGGTTACATCGACTACCCGCGTCTGTAAAACGTTACTGCAACGCCAAAAACCCTGACTCGCAAGAGCCAGGGTTTTTTATCGCCCGTGAAACGGTGACCGCTACAGTGCAGCGTCAGGCTTGACCGTACCTAACACATTGCCTTCGGCGTCGGTGACCGTACCATCCACCATTTTCCAGCGGCCGTCCGGGTAGTTGACCGAACCATCCGCAAAAACCCAGGTTCCGTCCTTGTGCTGGACGTCACCATTGGGGTGCTCTATCGAGCCATCAGCATTCACCGTCGTGCCGTCCAGATTCTGCACGGTTCCGTCCGGATGGGTGACGGATTGACCATCTGCAGACTCGACGCTGCCGTTTGGATAGCTGACCGTGCCGTCCGGGTTGGCCACGCTGTTAGGCGGCTGGACCAGCTGCAGGACGCCCGTTGTGGTGTTGACGACCGCCAGTAGCTTGTCCAGACGCGAGGGTGCCGCAGGTATCGGGGGCACAGTTTGCGGTACTGGCTCAGTAGTAGAGGGCTTGACCTGCGGTTTGACCGGCGGCTTGATCGGGTCCGTTGTCTTGACCGGCGGTTTGACTGGCGGCTTGACCGGGTCCGTTGTCTTGACCGGCGGCTTGACTGGCGGCTTGACCGGGTCCGTTGTCTTGACCGGCGGCTTGACTGGCGGCTTGACCGGGTCCGTTGTCTTGACCGGAGGCTTCACCGGCGGTTTGACCGGATTTGTCACCTTGACCGGAGGCTTGATGTTTACTTTTGGTTTGGTTGATACCAGATACTCTGGATGTATGGACTGAAGTTCTTCAGCAACGACGTCATCTCTTTCGATGTTTTCTTCCGGTGTATTGGGGCGCATATCCTTGATTCCATTCATTATTGAAACTCCATTTAGTTAACTGCCAGACAAGCGTAAGCCTTCCCTCGATTGGCAAGCGCATATTTATTTATCAGAGGTAAAAAAGACCGGAGCATTTGCCTGCCGCCATGGATAGCGGCAGGCAAGCCCGGGGTCAACGACGAGCGTTGAGCTGTTGCGACAGATTCTGGATCTGGCTGGTCAGGGTATTGATGTTGCGAGTGACCTGAGCACGAAACGCATCGAACTCGGCAGTGCTGGCCTCTGCAGCAGGAGCCGGGCGGTTTTCCTGCTGGCTTTTCAGAACCATCAGGTCCTGTTCCAGACGTTCGACAGCGGCAGACGGATTGCCCTGCTTTTTCAGCGTGGCGACATCGGCTGCAACACTTTTGATCTGCGCATCCAGCTTGCCCTGATCAGCCTGAGCCGTCTTCAGGTCTGGCAACGCCGCCTTGAGCGTGGTCAGTTCAGTGACAACGCTTTTAAGCTGTTCCTGCAACTGCGCGTTTTCACTCTGCTGCTGCGCGGTTTGCGCGGCCATCTGCTCCAGGCGCTTGTCGAGACTGCCCTGCTGGCCTTCGACGCCTTCGCGTTGTTTGTCCTGATCTTCCAACTGCGCTTCCAGCAACTTGATTCGCTGCTTGAGCGCCTCTCCATCACTGGAAAGTGCTTCAGTGGCGACAACCTTGCCGGAAATATCCTGCAGGCGCCCCGCCGCTTCTTCGCTGATGCGCGCGAAGCTTTCCTGAGTGGCCACTAACTGCTGTTCCATCAGGGAAACCTGCTGAAAACTCCACCAGCCCAGACCGCAGAAGGCAATGAACAGCGCCCCGACCAACGCCCACAAAGGTCCGGTGCTCGGCGCCTTGACCTTGACTACAGGCGTGGTGCGCGAATAGACGGTGGTGCGATCGCGTGCGCCATTGCTCGGCGCGAAGTCGTCATCGTCGTCCTTGGCGCTCAGGCTGGGGACGTCATCGACGTCGTCGTATGGATCGTTGCGCATGAATAACCCTTCAGGAAGCTGTTAAATCAAAGTTCGGCAGTATAACAACAGCGCAGATTCAATCTCACTGTGCTACTACCGCATTCAGATCGCGTGCTGTGCCTGCCACCAGCCACAGAACTCATCCAGCGCCGTCCAAAGGCTGACCTGAGGCTGATAATCCAGATAATGCCTGGCGCGGCTGATATCAAGCGTGAAATCCCTGTTCATGACCTGCATGCCCACTCTCGACAGGGTAGGTTCAGGTCTGCCCGGCCATAGCATACAGGCGGCCTCATTGATTGCCGCGGCGCTGTAGGCCAGCCCGAATGAACGATAACGAGTGGCTTGAGGCAAGTGCATCTGCCGCATCACGTAATTGATCGCATCCCACAGCGGGACCGGCGTGCCATTGCTGATGTTGTAGGCCTTGCCCAGTGCCGAATCCGTTGCCAGCAAGCTGCTCAGCAGGGCTTCGTTGAGGTTTTGCATGCTGGTGAAATCCACCACGTTCAAGCCATTGCCGACGATCGACAGGCGCCTCTTGCGCTGCATGTGCAGCAAACGCGGGAAAATGCTGTTGTCGCCCGCACCGGTGACAAAGCGCGGCCGCAGGGCGATGACTTCAAGTCCGAATTCTTCGGCACCGAAAACCTTTTGCTCGGCCAGGTATTTGGTGGCCGCGTAGTGATTGTGAAAGCGCTTGGGCACCTGCTCTTCCTTGATGCCACGGTGCGAATTGCCATCAAAGTAGATCGACGGCGAGGAAAGATGAACCAGCCTTCGCACCCTTTGTTTCAGGCAGCCCTCGACGATGTTTTCCGTAAGCTGCACGTTGCCCTGCATGAAATCCTGGCGACGTCCCCACGTACCGACCGAGCCTGCGCAATGCACGACCGCTTCCACGTCATCGCACAGTGCGCGCACCAGATAGGGATCGGCAAGGTCGCCCTGGATAAACTCGGCACCGCGCCTGACCAGGTGCTCGACACCTTCGGCACGACGGCCATTGATCCGCACGCTCATGCCCTGCTCAAGGGCAAAACGCGCAAAGCGTCCGCCGATGAAGCCGCTCGCGCCGGTGACCAGAATCTTCATTTACCGCTCCATTAACGCGTCTGCAGGAAAGGAAAACACTGCCTGCATGGATTACACATGATCCTGTTGACGATCAGTCTTCGCTCAGCGGCACCAGCCAGTGAACCGAATGTTGCGCCAGATGTTCGGTGAGGCGCGTCAGAAGCTGCCCACCATTGCGCCAATGATGCCAGTAGAGCGGCACATCAATGCAACGGTCCGGCAGCAATTCAAGCAGAGTGCCGTTGCGCAATTGGTCACGCACCTGCAACTCGGGCGCCAGCCCCCAACCCATTCCCGCCTCGATCATACGGATGAAACCTTCGGAGGAAGGACACAAATGATGCTCGAAGCCGTCCTGAACGCCCAGCAGTGCCAGATAACGATGCTGCAAAAGGTCGTCCGGCCCGTACACCAGTGCAGCGGATCTGACGAGCGTTTCAGGGCTGACACCGTCCGGAAAATGGCGGGCGATGAACGCCGGACTGGCCAGCGCCCGGTAGCGCATGGCCCCCAGCAACTGGCTGCGTGCCCCGGCCACCGGACGCTCGCTGCCACACAGGCAGGCCGCCACTTCACCGGCGCGCATACGCTTGAGACCTACGTCCTGATCTTCGACAACCAGATCCAGCAGCAAACGATGCTGCGTACAAAACGCGCCAATAGCCGGCGCCCACCAGGTTGCCAGACTGTCGGCATTCAAGGCGATTCGCAAACGCTCGGGCACACCCTCCTCGTCCAGTGCAGGCACCTGACTTTGCAGGTCGCGTTCCAGCAAACGGACCTGCTGCACGTGATTGAGCAGGCGCCGACCTATATCGGTCGGGCTCGGCGGCGTGGCGCGTACCAGCACCGGCAGGCCAATGCGCGCCTCCAGCAATTTGATGCGCTGCGAGACCGCTGACTGAGAAAGCCCGAGCACCTGAGCGGCACGCTCGAACCCGGCCTGCTCGATCACGGCCGCCAGCGCCGACAACAATTTATAGTCGAACATCAGTTTTCCTAATGAGCGATGAGGATTATTGGTTTTCCTTATATCCCTCACCCCATAAGAATGGCTATCTGAATCTGCTCGTTGGAACCTCCTTATGTGGCAAAGCTACCTCAATGGGCTGCTGATCGCGGCTGGACTGATCATGGCTATCGGAACTCAAAATGCTTTTGTGCTGGCTCAGGGCCTGCGCCGTGAACATCACGTGGCGGTGGCGATGCTGTGCATTGTCTGCGACGCCCTGCTGGTGGCAGCAGGAGTGTTCGGTCTGGCCAATGTACTGGCACAGAATCCGACCCTGCTGGCAGTGGCGCGCTGGGGTGGTGTGATATTCCTCAGCTGGTACGGCCTGCAGGCATTGCGCCGCGCCTGCTCGCGGCAAAGCCTCGAGCGCAGCGCAGCGGCTGGCAGAAAATCGCTGCGCACCGTGTTGCTCAGCGCACTGGCCGTCACCTTGCTGAACCCGCATGTCTATCTGGACACCGTGCTGCTGATTGGCTCGCTGGGCGCACAACAGGGCGTACCTGGCGCGTATGTCGCCGGCGCAGCCAGTGCTTCGCTGCTGTGGTTCTCGAGCCTTGCCCTGGGCGCGGCATGGCTGGCTCCCTGGCTGGCCCGCCCTGCCACCTGGCGCATGCTGGACCTGATGATCGCGGTGATGATGTTCAGCGTGGCCTTGCAGTTGATACGGTCAGCCTGACGGTTTTCATGACCGCAGAGTCAATCGCGTGGGAACCTCTATCCCACACAGTTGTTGCGTGGTTAAGCCGCAGACCCGGTGCTATGATCCGGGGTCTGCGCCGCAAAAGAGTAAAACTCCCGGTGCATGCTGTATCTGGCCGCCCGTGATCGGCCCTGCGACTACCGCAATTGACCTGAAAGGAGATAAACCATGGCTTTTGAATTGCCGCCACTGCCCTACGCCAAAGACGCTCTGGTGCCGCACATTTCTGCGGAGACTCTGGAATATCACCACGACAAGCACCACAACACCTACGTCGTGAACCTGAACAACCTGGTGCCCGGCACCGAGTTCGAAGGCAAGACCCTGGAAGAGATCATCAAGACCTCCTCGGGCGGTATCTTCAACAACGCCGCGCAGGTCTGGAACCACACGTTCTACTGGAACTGCCTGGCCCCTAACGCTGGCGGCGAGCCTACCGGCGCTCTGGCCGAAGCTATCAACAAGGCGTTCGGTTCCTTCGACAAGTTCAAGGAAGAGTTCAGCAAGACTTCCATCGGCACTTTCGGCTCCGGCTGGGGCTGGCTGGTGAAGAAGGCTGACGGCTCCCTGGCACTGGCCAGCACTATCGGTGCCGGCAACCCGTTGACCAGCGGCGACACCCCGCTGCTGACCTGCGATGTGTGGGAACACGCCTACTACATCGACTACCGCAATCTGCGTCCGAAGTACGTGGAAGCGTTCTGGAACCTGGTGAACTGGGACTTCGTGGCCAAGCAATTCGCAGCCTGAGTCCAGCGTCATCGAAAAAACCCGGCCTCGCGTCGGGTTTTTTATGTTTTCCGGTCCGCAAGGGCCGCTCACCGGACGCCCGTTTCACAGACGGCGTCGAACACCGGCCTGCCAGTCAGGCGAATCGAAAATCTTTTTTCGCCTGCCGCCCATACTTTGTGTATTGTCAGAAAACGCTAGCTGACTCGTACTACAACGTAATTCTCTATGACGTAATTCTTTACAGTGTTCTGCTCAAGTTACCTACCTGGCCACCCGACGCACTGAGGTGGCTTTGGCCAGCAGGTGCAAGGAACGCGAAGATCAGCCAGGCGTACCGGTTGTGACAAGGTCACGGCGTGCAGGCCTGGTTTTTCGAGGGTCATGAGGCGATATGCCCTCCGACACGAACTAAGGAACGGCCATTGAAGCTGGAACTCAAGAACAGCCTGTCGGTAAAGTTGCTGCGCGTTGTGCTGCTTTCGGCGCTTCTGGTAGGCGTCCTGCTCAGCTGTGCACAAATCGTCTTCGACGCCTACAAGACACGTCAGACCGTGGCGAACGATGCCGAGCGAATTCTCGGCATGTTCCGCGACCCCTCGACACAGGCCGTCTATAGCCTGGACCGCGAAATGGGCATGCAGGTCATCGAAGGCCTGTTTCAGGATGAATCGGTACGCATGGCGTCCATAGGACACCCCAACGAAAGCCTGCTCGCCGAGAAAGACCGGCCGCTGAAAACCGCCCCTACGCGTTGGCTGACAGACCTCATTCTCGGCCAGGAGCGCAGCTTCACCACTCAACTGGTAGGCCGCAGTCCTTACAGCGAGTATTACGGCGATTTGCGCATCACCCTCGACACCGCCAATTACGGCGAAAGCTTTCTGGTCAATGCCGGAATCATCTTTATCGCCGGCGTGCTGCGTGCGCTGGCAATGGGGCTGGTGCTGTATCTGGTCTATCACTGGCTGCTGACCAGGCCGCTGTCGAAGATCATCGAGCATCTGATCGCGATCAACCCCGACCGCCCCAGCGAACATCAATTGCCGTTACTCAAAGGCCACGAGAAAAACGAACTGGGGATCTGGGTCAACACCGCCAATCAGTTGCTGGCCTCTATCGAGCGCCACACTTATCTGCGCCACGAGGCCGAGAACAATCTGCAGCGCATGGCGCAATACGATTTCCTCACTGGCCTGCCCAATCGGCTTCAATTGCAGATCGGGCTGGACAGGATTCTGGAAGATGCGGGACGCCAGCAACACAGAGTGGCGGTTCTTTGCGTGGGTCTGGATGACTTCAAGGGGATCAACGAACAGTTCAGCTACCAGTCCGGCGACCAATTGCTGCTCGCACTCGCTGACCGCCTGCGCGCGCACAGCGTGCGACTCGGCGCACTGGCGCGCCTGGGCGGCGACCAGTTCGCGCTGGTCCAGTCCAACATCGAGCAGCCCTACGAGGCGGCAGAACTGGCGCAAAATATTCTGGATGAGCTGGAAGCTCCGTTCATCGTCGGTGATCAGCAGATTCGACTGCGAGCGACTATCGGCATCACCCTGTTTCCCGAAGATGGCGACAGTACCGAGAAGCTGCTGCAAAAAGCCGAGCAGACCATGACGCTGGCCAAAGCGCGCTCGCGTAACCGGTATCAGTTCTACATCGCCAGTGTGGACAGCGAAATGCGCCGCCGCCGCGAACTCGAAAAAGACCTGCGCGAAGCCCTGCCACGCGATCAGTTGTACCTGGTCTATCAACCGCAGATCAGCTATCGCGATCACCGTATCGTCGGTGTGGAAGCACTGATCCGCTGGCAGCATCCGGAACATGGCCTGGTGCCGCCGGATGTATTCATCCCGCTGGCGGAACAGAACGGCACCATCATCGCCATCGGCGAATGGGTGCTGGATCAGGCCTGTCGCCAACTGCGCGAATGGCTCGATCAGGGCTTCACCGATTTGCGCATGGCAGTCAACCTGTCGACCGTGCAACTGCATCACGCCGAACTGCCGCGCGTGGTCAACAACCTGCTGCAGATCTATCGCTTGCCACCGCGCAGCCTGGAACTGGAAGTGACCGAAACCGGGCTGATGGAAGATATCAACACCGCCGCCCAGCACCTGTTGAGCTTGCGACGCTCCGGCGCCTTGATCGCCATCGATGACTTCGGCACCGGCTACTCATCGCTGAGTTACCTGAAAAGCCTGCCGCTGGACAAGATCAAGATTGACCGCAGCTTCGTGCAGGACCTGATTGACGACGACGATGACGCCACCATCGTGCGGGCCATTATCCAGTTGGGCAAGAGCCTGGGCATGCAAGTCATTGCCGAAGGCGTGGAAACCGTCGAGCAGGAGGCTTATGTGGTGACCGAGGGCTGCCACGAAGGCCAGGGCTATCTGTACAGCAAGCCGCTGCCCGGGCGGGAGTTGCTGGCTTACCTCAAGCAGTCGCGTCAGGACCACGCCGCCAGCCTGTAAGCCGGCTTGCATACTCCCGGCCATCCAAGTCATCTTGAAACCGTCTGTTACAACCTGCCGAATGCCTGAACACGCCCACACAGGCGTTTTGCCTTTACATCGAATGCAAATCTTTCGCATTATGTCGCAGATTTTATGGGCGCACCCCGCCATCACCTTTATCGACGCAGGATTCCGTCATGATTCGTATGCCTCTGGCAACCGCTAGTCTGTTGGCCATCGCTATCTCTCTCGCCGGTTGTGGCGAAGGCAAGGACAAGGCTGCCGCCCCGGCACCCGCGCCAGCTGCTGCGCCGGCGGCGCCGGCTGTGACGCCTGCTGCCCCTGCTCCGGCAGCAGCCGCCCAGACTGACGACGCGGCGGCCAAGGCGGTGGTCGCGAACTACGCCAACATGGTGTCCGCAGTATTCGACGATGCCGAGGCCGGTGCGAAAAAACTCAGCACTGCCGTCGACGCTTTCCTCGCCAAGCCCAACGATGAAACCCTGAAAGCCGCCCGCGAGGCGTGGATCGCTGCGCGTGTGCCTTACATGCAGAGCGAAGTGTTCCGCTTCGGCAACACCATCATCGACGACTGGGAAGGACAGGTTAATGCCTGGCCCCTGGACGAAGGTCTGATCGACTATGTGGCCAAGGATTACCAGCACGCACTGGGCAACCCGGGCGCCACTGCCAACATCATCGCCAACACCGAAATTCAGGTCGGCGAAGACAAGGTCGACGTGAAGGAAATCACCTCAGAAAAACTCGCCAGCCTGAACGAGCTGGGTGGTTCCGAGGCCAACGTTGCCACTGGCTACCACGCCATCGAATTCCTGCTCTGGGGCCAGGACCTGAACGGTACCGGTCCTGGCGCCGGCGCACGTCCGGCCAGCGATTACCTGGAAGGGGCTGGCGCAACCGGCGGCCACAATGACCGCCGCCGCGCCTACCTCAAGGCTGTCACCGATCTGTTGGTCAGCGACCTTGAAGAAATGTCCGGTAACTGGAAAGCCGGCGTGCCCGACAACTACCGCGCGACCCTGGAAGCCGAATCAGGCGAAAGCGGTCTGCGTAAAATGCTCTTCGGCATGGGCAGCCTGTCGCTGGGTGAACTGGCGGGCGAGCGCATGAAAGTCGCACTGGAAGCCAACTCCAGCGAAGACGAACACGACTGCTTCAGCGACAACACGCACAACTCGCACTTCTACAACGGCAAGGGCATTCGCAACGTTTATCTGGGCGAGTACACCCGCACCGACGGCAGCAAGGTCAGCGGGCCAAGCCTTTCGTCCCTGGTTGCCAAGGCAGACCCGGCCACCGACGCCACCTTGCGCGCCGACCTGGACGACACGCAGGCCAAGTTGCAGGTCATCGTCGATCATGCAAACAAGGGCGAGCATTTCGATCAGTTGATCGCTGCCGGCAACACGGCAGGCAATCAGGTGGTACGTGACGCTATCGCCGCGCTGGTCAAACAGACAGGTGCTATCGAACAGGCGGCTGGCAAGCTGGGCATAACCGATCTGAACCCGGACAACGCCGATCACGAGTTCTGATCAACCGCGTTTGTTGCGATGACAATCAATGCCGGTCAGTTCGCTGACCGGCATTTTTTGTGTCTGATCGACAGGCATCGTTTTCAGCTGTGGTGCGCGCTGGCTCGCGACATGGACAAACTCCGCCAGCATCAATACAACGTATCCGCAATACGTCCCGGCAACGCCTTGTCATAGGCCTCGCCGTCGATCTGCTCAGCCGAAACCGCCTTGAGTATCTGCCCGGCAGTGGGCAGCGCGCTGCGTTCGATGTGCTGTGCCGGGTCCCACAAGCCAGACCTGATGGTCGCCCTGCTGCACTGGAAATACACGCTGGTCACGCAAATACGCAAGACAGACCTGGGCAACTGGCCCTTCACTGCGAAACGCGAGAGCAACTCGGGCTCAACCGATATCTGTGCGGTTCCGTTGACGCGCAGGGTTTCACCTACGCCGGGTATCAGAAACAGCAACGCAACGCGCGGATCGTTGACGATGTTGCGCAGCGTATCGATGCGGTTGTTGCCGCGTCGGTCAGGCAGATAAAGCGTCTTGCTGTCCTCGATATGCACCAGACCCGCCTGATCTCCCCGTGGAGAAGCATCGAGCCCGTCAGGACCGGCAGAGGCAAGCACGGCGAACGGTGCCTGCTCGATGAAAGGCCGGTAGACCTCGTGAATGTGGTCAACTTCCTTGATGAGCGAAGGAGGCGCGATCGGGCCATAGATCGCTTCCAGAGCCTGAATGGTGGTCACAAACGCGCTGTTGTCCGGGTTATTCATTGAATGATCTCTGCTGGCCGTTGGTGTATGAATGCTGCCAGCGTCATGTGACTGATCGTGTGAAGCAGCCTTCGCAGCATAGGCAAAAACATCAGGACCCGACCAGCGTCAAAGATTCGTAACAACACATTGCGCAAGACGCCGCAAACGATAATCCCTCTTATTCAAACCGCCCGAGGCTGATAAGCTTGCACGCCCCGATTTTTCGCCCCGTTGCAGGATGTCTATGAGTACGCGGCTCCGTCTATCACTTGCCTTGCTCACGACCCTGGTCCTGAGCGCATGCGATGACGCCCCGCGTTTCACGCATGCCGAGCCGGGAGAAGCCTTGTCCGGAGGCAGCGCCACCGTCAGGAAAAGCGACCAGAATGCCTTCTCCCTACCCTCGGCCAATCTGTCCCCGGTGCGGCGGCTGGACTTCAGCGTCGGCAACAGCTTTTTCCGCAGCCCGTGGGTGATTGCGCCGTCGACCACCACGGCTCGCGACGGACTCGGCCCACTGTTCAACACCAATGCCTGCCAGAACTGCCACATCAAGGACGGCCGCGGTCATCCGCCAGAGGCTGGCGACAGCAATGCAGTGTCGATGCTGGTCAGGCTGTCGATTCCCGATGACCCGGCGTACGCCGACCTTGTAAAGCGCAACGGCGTACTGCCGGAGCCGGTTTACGGCGGGCAATTGCAGGACATGTCGAACCCGGGCGTAGCGCCCGAGGGCAAGGTGCGGGTCGAGTACGATGCGCTGACGGTCGAATTTCGCGATGGCACGGCAGTCGAGCTGCGCCAGCCGACCCTCAGGATCACCCAACTGGGCTACGGCCCCATGCACCCCGATACTCACATCTCGGCTCGCGTGGCACCGCCAATGATCGGCCTGGGCTTGCTCGAGGCGATTGCCGATGAAGCCATCCTTGCCAATGCCGACCCTGATGGCAAGAACGCCGATGGCATCTCGGGACGTCCCAACTGGGTCTGGGATGATGCTCGGCAAAAAGTGGTGATGGGCAGGTTTGGCTGGAAAGCCGGACAGCCGAACCTCAACCAGCAGAACGTGCACGCCTTTTCCGGCGACATGGGGCTGACCACCAGCCTGCGCCCTTTCGATGACTGCACGCCGGCCCAGACCGATTGCCTGGCCGCGCCCAATGGCAATGGCCCGGATGGCGAACCGGAAGTCAGCGACAATATCCTGCGCCTGGTGGAGTTCTACACCCGCAACCTGGGTGTTCCGGCGCGCCGCAAGGTCGATGATCCGCAGGTGCTGGCAGGCAAGAACCTGTTTTTCCAGGCGGGCTGCCAGCAATGCCACACCCCCTCTTTCAAAACCCGTAGCGACGCCGCCGAACCCGAGCTGGCTAATCAGGAGATTCGCCCGTACAGCGACTTGCTGCTGCACGACATGGGTCAAGGGCTGGCCGATAACCGTACCGAGTTCCAGGCCACCGGACGTGAGTGGCGCACCCCGCCCTTGTGGGGGCTGGGCCTGACCGGCACGGTAAGCGGACACACCCAACTGTTGCACGACGGTCGCGCGCGTAATGTGCTTGAGGCGATACTGTGGCACGGCGGCGAAGCCCAGGCGGCGCAGCGCCAGGTTCTGGCTTTTGACGCACAGCAACGTGAAGCACTGTTGGCCTTTCTGAATTCGTTATGATTGCGCCCATTGCAGAATCTCCCTGTTCAAACATCTTCCTTTCAGAAATAAGGAGCCGGACATGTTCCGACCCAAGTTGTTGCTGACCAGCCTTGCGGCACTTGCCTTGGGTGCCTGCTCGCCATCCGACCCTCAGGCGGTGACGTCCGCAGCGATTGCCAAACAGGTCATCCTGCCGACCTACAGCCGCTGGGTGGAGGCCGATCGTCAGTTGGCAGCCAGCGCATTGGCGTTCTGCCAGGGCAAGACTGATCTGGCCGCCGCCCGCGCCGACTTTCTGAAAGCACAGAAAACCTGGGCCGAATTGCAACCGCTGTTGATCGGCCCTCTGGCCGAAGGCAATCGCGCCTGGCAAATACAGTTCTGGCCAGACAAGAAGAATCTGGTTGGCCGTCAGGTCGAGCAACTGGTAACCGCCCAACCACAGATCACCGCCCAGGAACTGTCCAAGGCCAGTGTCGTGGTGCAGGGTTTGTCCGCCTACGAATACATCCTCTTCGACGCCGACATCGACATGGCCAATGCCGAGCAGAAAGCACGCTATTGCCCGCTGCTGATGGCCATCGGTGAACGCCAGAAACAACTGGCTGAAGAAATCCTCAACAGCTGGAACAGCACCGACGGCATGCTCGCGCAATTGAGCAAGTTTCCCAATCAGCGCTACGCCGACTCTCACGAAGCCATTGCCGAATTGCTGCGGGTTCAGGTCACCGCCCTGGACAGCCTGAAGAAGAAGCTTGGCACGCCACTGGGTCGTCAGAGCAAGGGCCAGCCGCAGCCCTTCCAGGCAGATGCCTGGCGCAGCAAGTCGTCGCTCAGCAGCCTGGAAGCCAGCCTGATCAGCGCCGAGACGGTGTGGACCGGTGTCGACAACAAGGGCCTGCGCAGCCTGCTGCCCGCCGAGCAGAAACCGCTGGCCGACAAAATCGATGCCGCCTACGCTAACAGCCGAAAGCTGCTGTCGGAACTCAAACCGCCACTCGCCGACCTGCTGGCCACGGATGCAGGACGCCAGCAACTCAATGCGTTTTACGACAGCCTGAATGCCGTGCACCGCCTGCACGAAGGCGAGCTGGCCAAGGCCCTCGGCATTCAGTTGGGTTTCAACGCCAACGACGGCGATTGATCAAGAGGTACATGTGATGTTGCGACGTCAGGCCATGGCGCTCGGCAGTCTTCTGCTCAGCGCCTGCACGCTGGGTGGCTGGACCCTGTTCAGGCAAAAAGACACACGCCCCTTGTTGCTTTCGGCTCGCGACGATGGCGACGGCAAGCACTATGCGGTGGGTTTCAAGCTCGACGGAACGCAGGTATTCGCGACCCGGGTGGGCCAGCGCTGCCACGACATCATCAATCATCCAGACCTGCCACTTGCGGTGTTCATCGCACGTCGCCCAGGTACTGAAAGCTACCTGATCGACCTGCGTGATGGTCGTTTGCTGCAAACCATCGTTTCGCAGCCTGACCGCCACTTCTACGGACATGCAGTGATTCATCGCGACGGCGAATGGCTGTATGCGACGGAAAATGATACCCGTGATCCAGGGCGCGGTTTATTGGGTGTCTACCGCTTCGTCGACGAGCGACTGGTGCACTCGGCCGAGATCTCTACGCATGGCATCGGTCCGCATCAGGTCTCCTGGATGCCGGACGGGGAAACGCTGGTAGTCGCCAACGGTGGCATCCGCACTGAAGCGGAAAGCCGGGTAGAGATGAACCTCGATGCCATGCAACCCAGCCTGGTCATCATGCAGCGTGACGGTACCTTGCTCAGCAAGGAAACGCTTTCCCAGCAGATGAACAGCGTCCGCCACATGGGCATCGCCAGCGATGGCACCATCGTTGCGGGTCAACAGTTCATGGGCGACAGTCACGAGTTGGCCGAACTGCTGGCAATCAAACGTCCAGGCCAGCCATTCCAGGCGTTTCCAGTGGCAGAAGAGCAATTACGCGCTATGGCTCACTACACCGCCAGCGTCGCAGTACACAGTGACCTGCGACTGGTGGCCCTGACGGCACCACGCGGCAACCGCTTCTTTATCTGGGATCTGGACAGTGGCGTGCTGAAACTGGATGCGCCGTTGCCGGACTGTGCGGGAGTGGGGGCTGTCGCCGACGGCTTCGTCGTGACCTCAGGCCAGGGACGCTGCCGCTTCTATGACTGTCGCAAGGCGCAACTACTGGCCCAGCCTTTGGACCTGCCAGCCGGGTTGTGGGACAACCATCTTCATCTGGCTCAAGTGGGTTAGGTGCAGGGCGCTGAGGGCTTCAGTTTTTGACGCCGGTACCCTGCGCCAGGCTGTACATGAACAGCAACAGATCGTGGTCCGGTTGCACATTCACCAGACTCTTCGCCACGCGTGGCTGCGGACAATGGCCCTCGCCGTGCTGCGTGGTGAGTATGCGGGTAGACGGTTGTTCAAGCGCCGCCACGGCGACGGTCGCAACTGCCAGTGCACCGAAGATAAACAGACCTCTTGCCATTTCTAGCTTCATGACTCTAAACCTTTGATAGAGCTGCCAAACGCTGCTTGGTAAAAGTAGATCAACTTCTGCCAGTCTGCAGCGCTGAATGACGAATGGCGTCGTAGCTGTTTCATATCGTGCTGGGCGGCACCTTGAGCGGTAAGGCGACGACGGCCCTTCTCCAGGTCGAGCAAGGCGACCTCGACATTGGCGTCCGGCCCTTCCCCTGTGACCCGCACAAAAATATGCTTGATGTACAGACAGCTGTGCTGCCAGCGGCCCAGGTGCATGCGGGCCAGCGTGGCTGCCACTTCCTTGAGCATGCGCTCATAGAACAGCTCGCCATGGCGCTCGCGCCCTCCGGCAGCCTGCCACTTTTCAATTTCCTCGAAGCCTTCCAGCGCCACGGTGACCAGCAACGCCCGCCAGGCGTTGTCCTCGCCCCGTTCGGCTCCGCAAAACACCACTTCAGGCACTACGACGCCAAGCTTGCGAAGACCTTCAAGCGCCTCACGCTCGCGCAGCACGGTGGGTCGGCCCAGCGGGTGCAGCAGGCTGCGGTAGATGTGGCCTGTCTGGCGTTTGGCATACAGGGTCTGCCCATCGTCCATGACCAGCCGCTGCACACCACTCTCTCCACCACGGCGCACATTGGGTTCTTCAACCCACTCGCCATGCTGGCTCCAGAACTGATCGAACTCATTCTGGATCGGGTTCACAACTGGTTCTTTCACGGACTGCAAACCCATCTTTTTACCTTTTACGTAGGACATAGACTCGCCACATGGCGTACATGGGCAGGAAATCCATGCGGTTCTGAATGCGAAATCCTGCCTGCTCAAATTCGGTTTCTGCGGTAACAACAGGTAACACAAAGCGATTCTGGTAACTTTCCCGCCCATTTTTTTGCTGGCGCTTGTTCTCCAGGCGCGCACGCTTCCATGCCTTGAAATTGCCATCAACCCAGAGGGAGACGATCACGCTGTCACGGGTCACGCGCTGAAACTCGCGCAATAGAGCCATCCGGTCGCTGGACTGACCGACATGGTGCAACAAGCGCATGCAGAAAATGCTGTCTACTGCGTTATCAGGCAGGTCGATGGCAAAGGCAGATGTCTGCAAGGGTTGTACCCTTTTCACAACGTCTGCCGGCTGCGAGGCACAGGCGGTACTGAGCATGTCTGCGGAGTTATCGGCACCGATGATCGAGCGGTTCGGCTTCTCGGCCAATAACGGCCAGAAGCGTCCCGCACCACAAGGCAGGTCCAGCACCAGGCCCGGGTCCCCGGCCATGTGCAGAGCCTTTCTCGCCAACTGTTCATCGCGATGATGCGACAGCTTGCGCCAGATACCGTCCTGATGCTTTTCCAGGTACTGGCGGGCGTGTGTCTTGTCGTACTTTCGGGAAAACTCGAGTTCGATGCGATCGCTCATGAGAGCTGCTCCTGATGTTGATGGGGGCCAAACTAAAGGCACCGCCGTCACCGTCAGGTCATCTGAATGTGAAAAAAATGTTACGTTTCCACATCAGGTGTTTCGAGATTTTACAGAGAGTTAGAGACGGTGTGCGGCTAATCGACGAAGTGCAGTCGATTGGCCGCTACACACTGAGGCCGCTCTACTCGAAAGGAAGGTCAGACTTTGATCACGTTGAGCGTCACCTTGAATCGGCAACCATGAGGCTCCATAGGGGTGAGATCGACGCTCCATCCCTGGTTGGTACAGATGCGCTGCACCAGTGAAAGCCCGAGGCCCAGCCCCTCTCCGCGCTGCTCGTTGCCACGCACGAAAGGCTCGAACATCGCCTCGCGTTTCTCTTCGGGAATGCCCACGCCACTGTCCTCCACGGTGAAGCTTTCTGCGTGCAGGGTCAGCGCAATGAATCCGTGATCGGTGTAGTGCAGCGCGTTGCGCAGCAAGTTGCCCATCACGGCATGCAGGAAGGTTGCGTTGTAACGAATATCGGACAGCTGGTCATCGGCAGGTGGCGTGTAGGTCAATTGCAGCCCCTTGCTCTCTATCGGGTCACGCCACTGGGAGATCAACTGCTCGGCCACCCCGACCAGCGTGGCCTTGGGCGTCATGGCCGGATCTTCGCGCTGGGTGCGAGCGAGCATCAGGAAGGTTTGCACCAGATCGCGCATTTCTTCGCAGGCACGGCCGATACGCTCGACCTGACGACGGCCTCGCAAATCGAGCGCAGGGTTTTCCAGCAACAGCTCACAAGAGCTGGCCAGCACCATCAACGGCGTACGCAGTTCATGGCTCACGTCGCTGGTGAACATACGCTCACGAATCAGCGCCTGCCTCAAACGTCCCAAAGTTGCATCGAAGGCCACCGCCAACTCGCCGACTTCGTCAGCGGCATAGTCAGGCGCCAGTGGCGGTGCCAGTCCAAGCAACTGGTCACGGTGGCGAACCTGCCGGGCCAGACGCACAACAGGCGCCATGACCCGTCGCGCCAGCACCCACCCCAGAAACACCGCCAGCGCCAATGCCAGAACGAAACCGACCAACACGACGGCAAACAGCACCCGCTCACGCTCTTCAAAATCGCTCTGATCCTGCAACAGCGCGTAATGCCGGCCATCCACTACCTCAATCATGGCGTGGTATGACAACGGCCCACGGAACACCTCGTGGAAGCCCGGCTCGAGATGACGAATGTCCTTGGGCAGATCGAAGTCGCCCGGACCATTGCTGAAATAGAACAACTGGTCGGGCTTGGGCCGGTGGCTCCAGTCGCTGACACTGTCCATCAGCATCAGACGGTTGAGGTCACCACCGAGGCCGGCGGAAATCAGCTTTTCTTCGACCAGGTGGACGGTGGAGATGATTCCGATGGCGAACGACCCGGCGACCAGTGCACTCATCAATGCAAAGGCAATGATGATCCGTTGGGCAAGACTCTGTTTAAACTCCATCCCGGCCCTCGGCCAAGCGATAGCCCACGCCATGCACGGTCTGCAACAGCGGTTTGCCAAACGGTTTATCGATCACCTGACGCAACTGGTGCACATGGCTGCGCAGGCTGTCGCTGTCCGGGCAGTCATCGCCCCATAGCGCTTCTTCCAGAATCTCGCGACGCAATACGTGCGGGCTTTTCTGCATCAGTACGGCAAGCAGTTTGAGGCCGACCGGGTTGAGCTTGAGCATGCGCCCCTCACGCGTGACCTCGAGGGTGTCGAGGTCATAGACCAGATCGGCCACCTGCAAGGTACGCCGACCGCCGCCTTGGGCACGGCGCAATACCGCTTCGATCCGCGCGGCCAGTTCGGACAGGGCAAACGGCTTGAGCAGGTAGTCGTCAGCACCGGAGCGGAAACCCTGCAGACGGTCGTCCAGTTGATCACGGGCGGTCAGCATGATGACCGGCGTGTCGCGCCGGGCATCTTCGCGCAGGCGTTTGCACAAGGTGTAGCCATCGATGCCGGGCAGCATGATGTCGAGAACGATCAGGTCGTAGTGCTCGGTGGCTGCCAGATGCAGTCCTGAGAGGCCATCCTGGGCGCAATCGACGGTATAGCCTTTCATGCCCAGGTAATCGGCCATGTTCGCCAGGATGTCGCGGTTGTCTTCAACCAGAAGAATTCGCATAAAGCGCTCTCATATGCAGTTTGGGCTGGCGCAGCTTAAGACGAAGTGGGCGTGAGGGCCAGCGCCGAAATGGCATGACGATTTTTTCACCTATGATTCATAAGGCTCATGACACACTTTGAGACGAACCGTCGCACACAATAATCGCGGCATGCCCTTCAAAGACCTGGATTCGATATGTCGAAAACCGTCGCCCCACCCTACTCCCGTTCGATCAACCCGTGGATTTACCTGGGTATCCCTGTCGCCGTGGCACTGATCCTCATGCTGCTTGAACTGACCTCCCTGGACATGGACATCGCCAAACTGGCCTTCGACCCCGTCAGTGGACAGTTCATCGGCAGGCACAGTTATTTTCTCGAAGACGTTCTCCATGACCGCGCCAAACAGCTGGTCATGGTGTTCGGCGCGCTGGCCATGATCGGCTTTGCGGCGTCCTTCAAGGTAGAGCGCCTGATCCCGTGGCGCCGAGAGCTGGGTTGCCTGGTGCTGTCCATGGCGCTTTCAACCGCCTTCGTTACCCCGGTGAAAGTGGTGACGTCAGTGCAGTGCCCCTGGAGCCTGAAAGAATTCGGTGGGCAGGAAACCTACAGCGAACTGTTGAGCCCACGCCCTGCGACCGATAAACCGGGACGCTGCTGGCCGGGCGGCCACGCGGCGACCGGCTTTACCCTGTTCGCACTGTTCTTCGCTTTTCGCGACCGTCGTCCACGGATGGCGAAAATAGGGCTGGCTCTGGCGTTCGGTCTTGGAACGGTTTTCTCTATTGGGCGAATGCTGCAAGGTGCGCACTTCTTTTCCCATAACATCTGGACCGCAGTGTTCTGCTGGCTGATCTGTCTAGGGGTTTATTACTTCGTACTTTACCGACCCGAACCCAAGGGTCTCGCGAACAGCAAAGTACAACCGACGCATTGATTGATCCGACACAGAAAGACCATAAAAAAACCCCGCACAAGGCGGGGTTTTTTATGGGTGTAACCTTGGGGGTAAAGCTGGCTTACATCATGCCGCCCATACCACCCATGCCGCCCATGTCCGGCATGCCGCCGCCTGCTGGCTTGTCTTCAGGCACGTCAGCGATCATCGCTTCGGTGGTGATCATCAAGCTGGCGATGGAGGACGCCGCCTGCAGAGCAGAGCGAGTCACTTTGGCCGGGTCAAGGATACCCATTTCGATCATGTCGCCGTATTCGCCGGAAGCAGCGTTGTAACCGTAGTTACCCGAACCCTGCTTGACCTTGTCGACAACAACGCTTGGCTCGTCACCGGAGTTGGCAACGATCTGGCGCAGAGGCGCTTCGACTGCACGACGCAGCAGAGCGATACCGACGTCCTGATCAGCGTTGTCGCCTTTCAGACCTTCGATAGCCTGCAGGGAGCGAACCAGTGCCACGCCACCGCCAGGTACCACGCCTTCTTCAACGGCTGCGCGGGTTGCGTGCAGGGCGTCTTCAACGCGGGCTTTCTTCTCTTTCATCTCGACTTCGGAACCGGCACCGACCTTGATCACTGCAACGCCGCCTGACAGCTTGGCCAGACGCTCTTGCAGTTTTTCCTTGTCGTAGTCCGAGCTGGTGTCGCCGATTTGCTGACGGATCTGGGAGATACGCGAGTCGATATCGGTTTTCACGCCAGCACCATCGATGATGGTGGTGTTTTCCTTGTTCAGGATGACGCGCTTGGCATTACCCAGGTGTTCCAGGGTAGTGGTTTCCAGGCTCAGGCCGATCTCTTCGGAGATAACGGTACCGCCAGTCAGAACAGCGATGTCCTGCAGCATGGCCTTGCGACGATCGCCGAAACCTGGAGCCTTGACGGCTGCAACTTTCACGATACCGCGCATGTTGTTGACCACCAGAGTCGCCAGCGCTTCGCCTTCAACGTCTTCGGCAACGATCAGCAGAGGACGGCCAGCCTTGGCGACTGCTTCCAGAACCGGCAGCATTTCGCGAATGTTGGAGATCTTCTTGTCGACCAGCAACAGCAGCGGGCTGTCCAGTTCGGCAACCATGGTGTCCGGCTTGTTGATGAAGTACGGAGACAGGTAACCACGGTCAAACTGCATGCCTTCTACAACAGACAGCTCGTTTTCCAGGCCCGAACCTTCTTCAACGGTGATGACGCCGTCTTTGGTCACTTTTTCCATGGCTTCGGCAATGATGTCGCCGATGGAGTGATCAGAGTTGGCCGAGATGGTGCCGACCTGGGCAATTGCCTTGGTGTCGGTGCATGGCTTGGACAGCTTTTTCAGCTCGGCAACAATGGCGATGGTCGCCTTGTCGATGCCGCGCTTGAGGTCCATCGGGTTCATGCCGGCAGCGACAGCCTTCAGGCCTTCGTTGACGATGGCCTGAGCCAGAACGGTAGCGGTAGTGGTACCGTCGCCTGCATCATCGTTGGCACGGGAGGCAACGTCTTTGACCAGCTGCGCGCCCATGTTTTCGAAACGGTCTTTAAGCTCGATTTCCTTGGCAACCGAAACACCGTCTTTGGTGATCAGCGGAGCGCCAAAGCTTTTCTCGATGATAACGTTGCGGCCTTTAGGGCCCAGGGTCGCTTTAACTGCGTCAGCCAGGACGTTTACACCGGCGAGCATTTTTTTGCGGCCAGAATCGCCGAATTTAACTTCTTTAGCAGCCATGATCATTATTCCTTGAATACTTAGTAGTAACGGAAGTCAGCGGGAGCACTCAGCCTTCGACGACAGCAAGAATCTCGTTCTCGCTCATCACCAGCAGGTCTTCGCCGTCTACTTTCACTGTGTTGCTGCCGGAATAAGGGCCGAACACAACCTTGTCACCCACTTTCACAGCCAGCGCACGTACTTCGCCGTTGTCCAGCACGCGGCCGGTACCCACAGCAACGATCTCGCCGCGGTTAGGCTTTTCAGCAGCCGAACCTGGCAGAACGATACCGCCGGCAGTTTTCGTTTCTTCTTCACTGCGACGGATTACGACGCGGTCATGCAGAGGACGAAGCTTCATTGTCGATCTCCTGATTATGTTTGTTTGATCGTCCGGTGAGTGCACCGGCCGGTTTAAATCCGGACTTGCCGGTTACGGTTCGACGCGCGAACCGCAGAATACGGTCTGGCCTTCAGGCCAGAAACCTTGCGGTGACCCATACATAAGGGCGAGCAAAGTGATTACAAGTCTTGGGTAGAAATTTTTTACAACCGAACCGGCTGGTCAAAACGAACGCGGCACCCTGAGGTGCCGCGCTGCCGGGGGGTATGGAAGATTACTTGTCGCGATGCTCGAACTCGCCTTCGATGACGTCGGGCTCGCGGGTAGGCTGGTGAATCGCAGTCGGACGATGGCTGGACGCGCCCGGATTGGCAGGTGTCTGCAAGTCATCGGCGAAGGCTCGCTGACGCATGGCCTGATCTTCGGCGCGCTGGCGGACCTTGTTGATCAGCAGACGACGGGTGATCGGCAACAGGCAGATCACACCCAGAATGTCGCTGATGAAACCGGGCAACAGCAGCAGACCGCCGCCCACGGCAACCATCAGGCCTTCAAGCATTTCCTGGGCAGGCAGCTCGCCACGTGCCAGGCTTTCGCGCGCACGCAGCGCCGTTGCAAAACCGGCCACGCGCATGACGAACAAGCCGAGCATCGACGTTGCGACGACCAGCAGAATGGTCCACAGAAAGCCGATGGACATCCCGACACGAACCAGCAGAAACAGCTCAAGTACCGGGAATAATAGAAACAGCAGCAAAAAAACACGCATCAAATGAGTTCCTCAAGGGAAGAATGCCTTCCGAGTAGACCGTATGTGATGTCAGAAGGTCGTTAATTCAAGCTCCCTGCATCTGGCTTGCCGCTAAATTATGCGCACAAGTGAGCTGAACCAGGCCTTCACAAACGTGTATCGGTGTATTTCAGGGCTAGGCAGCAGACCCGAGACGAACGCGCAAAAACAGCCTATAACGTGCTCTGGCTATGGCATAAGCACTCGCAACCCGCCAGTGATGCCATGGAAACGATCAACCGTGATTGGGCACGCATATGGAATTGAAAAACAAGCTGATAATCATCACCGGCGGCTGCCAGGGGCTGGGCAGAGCCATGGCCGAATACCTGGCCGGCAAAGGCGCCAATCTGGCGCTGCTGGACCTGAATCAGGAAAAACTCGATCAGGCGGTCGCCGCCTGTGAGGCACTCGGAGTCAAGGCTCGCGCCTATCTGTGCAATGTTGCCAATGAAGAGCAGGTCGTCGACACGGTCAGCAAGGTCGCCGGGGATTTCGGCGACATTCATGGTCTGGTCAACAACGCCGGTATTCTGCGTGACGGCCTGCTGGTCAAGGTCAAGGATGGCGAGATGACCAAACTGAGCCTTGCCCAATGGCAGGCGGTGATCGACGTCAACCTGACCGGCGTATTTCTCTGCACACGCGAAGTGGCGGCGAAAATGATCGAGCAGAAGAGTCAGGGCGCGATCATCAATATCTCTTCGATTTCACGTGCGGGCAATATCGGACAGACCAACTACTCGGCAGCCAAGGCCGGCGTGGCGGCTGCGACGGTTACCTGGGCAAGGGAACTGGCCCGCTACGGTATCCGGGTGGCAGGTGTGGCACCGGGGTTCATCGAGACCGAAATGACCGGCAGCATGCGCCCCGAAGCCCTCGAGAAGATGACCTCGGCAATCCCGCTCAAGCGCATGGGCAGGCCGGACGAGATTGCACACTCGGTGGCTTATATTCTGGAAAACGATTATTACAGCGGACGCATCCTAGAGCTGGATGGCGCGATGCGCATCTAGCAGGCCCGAAAAAGCAGCGGGCGACGCACGCGATGTGCGTCGCCCGCCCTTGGCTTACCAGCTTACGCCGAAGCCAGCGGTGTAGCGCGTCTTGTCGACATCGCCATTGCTCGAACCACTGATGACGTTCTTCTCGGCTTTCAGGTTAAGCGACGCCCAGTCGGTCACCTTGTAGCGCAGCCCTGCTTCGACATCCAGCGAGTAGTCGGCGACGGAGCTAAGCGGCTTGCCCAGCTCGCCGTTGGTAAAGAATTCGACCTTCTTGCCAATCAGATAGCGATTGTAATCCCAGGTGCCAGCAACGGAATAGAAGTTTTCCTTCTCGTCGTTGGAGAACTCGAAATCTGTACGGTTAAGCAGCGCACCGACCTTGAATGCACCCAGTTCGTCATCCCACAGCTGGTAACCTGGACCGGTACCGACTACGCGCTGACGAGACAGATCCTCGACCTTGTCGCGTTTGTAGCTGACGCGACCGTCCCAGAAGAATTTCTCGGTCAGGAAGCGGTCCAGCGAGTACTCGGCGCTCCAGTTGTCAGTGCCGACCACGTCGTCGGTTGTCTCGCGGTTGTAATCGCCCTTGGCGTTGTGACGCCAGTCGCCATGACGAGCCGAGGTCTTGAAGGCGACGTTGTAATCATTGGTATCGTTTTCTGCCTGCTGGAAGTCCAGCGCCGCATCGATGTTGCCTTTCCAGACAAGATCCGTGATAACCGGCTTGGGCTTGATAATCTGATGGATGCTTGCCAGATCGACGGTCTTGGGTGCATCGCCATTGGCCAGCACAACTTTGCCATCATCCGCTGCCTGCAGCGAATTGGAGACTTCGCCGCCATGCTCATCCTGCTTGACCAGCAACGGCTGATCGCTTTTCAGGGTCTTGACCTGTTTCCAGTCCAGCGCGATGGCGCCACCGTATTCGGTTTGCAGCAGCAACTTGCCGCCGTCGAATACCTTGATTGTGCCGGTCAGGCGGTCGCCATTCTTCAACCAGACGGTATCGGCAAGCAATGGAGTGGAAACAGCGGAGATTGCAAGGCACAACAGGGTTCTGGACAACATAAGCGATAACTAGGCTCTGTAAGGCGGGAATCGGGCATTTTCCTGCGGGGAGGTGTCGGGGCTATCCATGTACCACCAAGCACGGTGGTAACTGACAGCCCGAATAAACCAAAGTTCAGTGAACGACAATCAATATCGTTTTTATACAGGATTATCGCGTGGCAGACCCGGACTTAACATTACTTTACCCGGCGGGACAATCGCCGAACGAGGCGCGACGCACTGCCCTCTACCTGACAATGGCGCAGATCCCGGAAGGCAAAGTGGTCGCCTACGGACAACTCGCCGAACTGGCAGGCCTGGGTCGCGCCGCACGCTGGGTGGGGCGTACGTTGAGCCAGTTGCCGGAAGGCTCTTCCCTGCCCTGGCACCGGGTTTTGGGCGCCGGTGGTCGGCTCAGTCTGCCGGCCGGCAGCGTTTCCGGTGACGAACAACGGGCACGTTTACGCGCCGAGGGCGTTACCATTATGAATAATCGGGTTGATATGCAGCGCCATGGCTGGCGTCCCCTATAGCACAGCGGTTAGAGTGCGCCCTTTGTTTTCGTAACCTGAGGCAGATTCCAGCCCATGCCCCGTAAAACCTGGCGCGCCGCGCTCGCCGCATATGCCAGCCCGTCGACATTAGTGTTACTGCTGCTCGGATTCGCTGCGGGCATG
Organism: Pseudomonas congelans; assembly: GCF_900103225.1. Lineage (GTDB taxonomy): Bacteria > Pseudomonadota > Gammaproteobacteria > Pseudomonadales > Pseudomonadaceae > Aquipseudomonas > Aquipseudomonas congelans. Next base: position 206,041 of record NZ_FNJH01000005.1, read on the forward strand.
CCTTATATGCTGGTCTTTTCGACATTATCCGTGTGGTTGCGCGAAGCCGGTGTCGCTCGCGAGACCATCGGCTATGCGAGCCTGATCGGCCTTGCCTACGCCTTTAAATGGGTCTGGTCGCCATTGCTCGACCAATGGCGCCTGCCCCTGCTCGGCAAGCTGGGACGTCGTCGCTCCTGGCTGGTGCTGTCCCAGAGCCTGGTGATTCTGGGCCTGATCGGTATGGGCTTCTGCGACCCGCAAAAGCATCTCTCGTGGCTGATCGCGATTGCCGTGGTGGTCGCCTTTTCTTCCGCCACGCAAGACATCGCCATTGATGCCTATCGCCTGGAAATTGCCCACGACACCCAACAGGCTGCCCTGGCCGCCAGCTACATGTCCGGCTACCGGGTCGCTGCACTGCTGGCAACTGCAGGTGCGCTGTATTTCGCCGAGGGCTTCGGCTCGACGGGCTTTGCCTACAAGCATTCAGCATGGACCGGCACTTACGTACTGTTCGGACTGCTGATGCTGCCCGCCCTGGTCACCACTCTGATCATGCGCGAGCCGCCTGTGCCGTTGCGCACCCAGTTGTCGGCAGCGCGCTATGGCTTTACGCACCAGTTGGCCTCGGTGTTCGTGCTGATTGTGCTGCTGGTCTCCGTACCGGCGATGTTTACCCAGCTTTACAATACCGACTTCGCCAGCGTGCTGTTCAACGGCACCAGCTGGATGGACCTGTTGCTGGAAGACCGGGCGTTTTTACGCGCGATTCTCTACACGCTCCTGACCATCGCCTGCCTGTCCTCGATGGGTCGCCGCGGACTCGCACCGGTACTCACCCCGATCAACGATTTCATCATGCGCTACCGCTGGCAGGCGCTGCTGTTGCTGGGCCTGATCGCGACCTACCGGATGTCGGACACGGTGATGGGGGTCATGGCCAACGTGTTCTACATCGATCAGGGCTTTACCAAGGACCAGATCGCCAGCGTCAGCAAAATCTTCGGCCTGATCATGACCCTGCTGGGGGCCGGTATCGGCGGGCTGCTGATCGTGCGCTTCGGCATCATGCCGATCCTGTTCATCGGCGGCCTGACCTCGGCTTCGACCAATATCCTGTTCCTGTTGCTGGCGGATATGGGCCCGAACGTGAAGATGCTGATCGTCACCATCTCGCTGGACAACCTCAGCTCCGGGCTCGCGACATCGGCGTTCGTCGCCTACCTGTCGAGCCTCACCAACCTGAAATTCTCTGCCACGCAATACGCCTTGCTCAGCTCCATCATGCTGCTGCTACCGCGCCTGCTGGGCGGCTATTCCGGTGTGGTGGTGGAAAAGTACGGCTACCACAACTTCTTCCTGATCACCGCGCTGTTGGGCATTCCGACGCTGGTGATGATCATCCTGCAATGGAACCGAGAGATACGCACGGCGAAGACCGAGCTGCCTCAAGAGGCTTCCGTTATCGACAAGCCCTGATCTCTGGCTACCTCATCAAGGAACAACATTGGACACCGAAAACAAAGCACGCGCTTTCAACCCCGTTCCCCTGATCCTTATCAGCCTGGGGATCTGGCTGCCGATCATCGGCACCCTGCTGACCTCGTACCTGTCCCGGGATCCCGCGACCCCGTCAGGGCCGATGGCCTTCGGCGGAGCCGTGGTTCTGCTCGCGCAGGTGGAAATCTTCGCCATCATCTTTCTGCTGATTTATGCGTTCGCCGTAAAACCGTGGAGACTCTCCACAACCATACGTGCGGTGTTCTCGATCAACGCAGTAGCCGCCACCGTCGCGGCAATCGGCATTATCGTTACGCTGGCCAATATAAGCCTGCAGTAATCGCCAACTAAAAAAGCCCTGACGCTCACGCGCCAGGGCTTTTTTCATATCACGCGCCCTCCCCTTACAGTCTTTCCTCCTGGCGCCTCTCATTACACCGTAAGAAACGCACTACAGCTTTTTATGAATTGGCCGACGACATTGCTAGCCATTCCTCACTACCTCACTGCGGCATCAAGAGTAATGTCGCCCGGTAATGGCCCTTTGCAATTTAAGTGTGTGCCCCAGGAAAGAAGTCTATAGACTCACCCACCTCTCTATATCAGCACTCTCGCCCGGAACGAGCGGCTGGTTTTATATAACGGAGCAACAATGTTAAAGGATCTAACGGCGCTGTTTGCGCCACAAAACCGTCGCCTGATCAAGCTGACGACCGTTGCCCGTGACGAACAGGAACTCCTGCTGGAACGTTTTTCCGGCACTGAAAGCCTGTCCGAGCTGTTCAGTTTCGACTTGTCGATGATCAGTCGCGACGCCGGCCTGCAACTCAAATCGCAGATCGGCCAGCCCGCACAACTGGCAATAGAGCTGGCCAGCGGCGAGTCGCGCTTCATCAATGGCTATATCAGTGCCTTCAGCCTGGAAGGCAGCGACGGCGGTCTGGCACGTTACAGCGCAACACTGAGCCCCTGGCTGTGGATGCTCTCGCGACGCGTCGACTCGCGCATATTTCAGGAACAGACCATCGAAGCCGTTATCCGAACGGTATTTGCGGCCTATGGCGCGTTGCCCGATTTCGAGTTTCAACTCAGCCAGCCACTCAAGACGCACAGTTACATTACTCAGTACCGTGAAAGCGATCTGACCTTTGTATTGCGCTTGCTGGAACACGAAGGGCTGTTCTTCTATTTCGATCACAATCAGGAAAAGCACACGCTGATCATTCTTGATCACTCGCGCGACCTCTCGCCCCTCCCCCAACAGCCAACCATTCGTTACCACAGTGCATCCGTTACCGAGACAGCGGATTCGATTACCGAATGGCGCAGCCATCGACGTCTGCAATCGGGGCGCATGTCCATTCAGACTTTCGATTACAAGCAGCCGCGCAATTCACTGCCGGTTGGCATGCCGAGCCTCAATGAGCAGGGCAACGTCGATTCGTATGAAGTGTATGACGTGCTCGATCACTACAGCCACGGCACCTTCAATGACGGAGAACGCCTGGTACGTCAGCGTCTGGAGGCCATTGAAGTTCAGGGCAAGACATTCACCGGCAACAGTAACTGCCGCGCCATGTACCCTGGCCACACCTTTGAGCTGACCCAGCATTTTGATCATGACCGCGGCTCCGCTGAAGATCGCAATTTTCTGCTGATAACGGTCAAGCATGAGGGCAGCAACAATTACCTGTCGGACGAAGGCGCGGGCTACACGAACGAGTTCGTGTGCATTCGTCACAAGATTCCCTACCGTCATCCGATCACCGTCCCGCGCCCAAGCATTAACGGCCCGCTGAGCGCCATCGTGGTCGGGCCGGAAGGTGAGGAAGTGTTCACGGATGAGCTGGCGCGGATACAGGTCAGGTTCCACTGGCAGCGCGGCGACAGCCTGCCGCAGGGCACCACCTGGTTAAGGGTGGCGATGCCCAGTGCCGGCAGCGGCTTCGGGCATCAGTTCATGCCACGCATCGGCCAGGAAGTGTTGGTGACCTTTCTGGCAGGCGATATCGACCGGCCTCTGGTGACGTCGGTGCTCTACAACAACATTAATCTGCCGCCACGCTTCAGCAAGGCCTCGGGGCTGCCCGGTAACCGCACACTGTCGGGGATCCGCACCCAGGAACACAAAGGCAGCGGCTTCAACGAACTGCTGTTCGATGACACGCCAGGCTCACTGCGCGCTCGCATGGGCACGACCCATCAGGCCACCGCCCTCAACCTGGGCAAACTGACCGACCCGCGCACTGACGGCACCGCCCAGCCACGCGGCAACGGCGCAGAACTGCGCACCGATGCCGCCATCGCCCTGCGTGCCGCGCAAGGCATGTTGCTGACCACCTACGCGCGTACCGACGCAAAAGGCTCACAACTGGATCGCGAAGAGCTGCTCAAACTGCTGGCCGAGTGCGGCGAGCTGTTCAAATCCCTCGGCGAAACCGCAGCCGCGCGTGGCGGACAGGCGGTGGATGTCAAAGGTATAGAAGCCTTGCGCCAGTCGCTCGATCAATGGCCCGCGCCGGATAATAACGGCCTGGGTGACCCGGTACTGGCCATGACCGCAGCAGCAGGCATCGCCAGCGCCACACCACGCTCGCAGGCTCATTATGCCGGTGAAAATCACGACACCACCGCGCAGGACAACCTGCAATTGACCAGCGGCGCGGCCATGCACCTGCAAGCGGGCAAAGGGCTGTCAGCTTTCGCCCAGGACGCAGGCATCAGCGCCATCGCCAACCGCGGCAAAGTACTGGTGCAAGCGCAGGAAGACGACATCGCCCTCAATGCCCAGAAAAACCTGCATGTCTCGGCCGTTGAAGGCGAAGTGGTCATCACCGCGCCGACCATCCGCCTGGTCGCCGATGACGGCAGTTACATCAAGATTGGCGGCGGCGTCGAGATCGGCTCGCAAGGCAAAGTCACCGTGCACGCCAGCGAACACGACTGGATCGGCCCCAAGACCGACAGCGCTGCGATCCCTTCTTTCGGCCGCGACCCCGCCGCCCAGCAGGTCACCTTTCACTACCCCGGCCACAGCGAACAAAGCCCGCGAGCAGCAGCGGATCACTCGTATGAAATCAAACTGGAAGATGGCAGCCTGGTGAAAGGAATGACGAACGCAGACGGACTGACCGAGCGCGTGGAACGCGAAATGATGCATCAGGCGCAAGTATCGGCACTGCGCAGCGGCACCCCGAAAGGAGGTGCGCAATGAACGGCGCCGATGAATACGCCGTTGCCCAAGGTAATACGCGCCTGATCCCCAACCTCAATACCACCAGCAAAATGGAAGTGCCCGGCGATTTGCCAGGCGTAGTGATCTTTCTGCACGGTGTGAATGACCCAGGGGCTTCTTATGAGTCGGTGGAGACCGGGTTGTGTCAGGGGGTGAATGAGCGACTGGACCGGCCGGATCTGGTGCCGGGGCGGTATGGGGTAAGGTACAACGAAGCAAAAAAAGCGCCCTACGAGGAAAGGGACAGTGATCAGAAAGCCATGCTCGATGATCCTGACACCTATCTTTATCGGCGCGACGCATCTGACCCGAAAACCCATAGCCTGTTGATTCCCTTTTATTGGGGACATCGGGCAGCACCCGATCAAATAAAGCGTGATGACGCGGGCGATCCGTTCAGAATGCGTAATCAGTTTCAGGACATCAACGGCAACCGTCTGGACCGCCACTTTGCCAAGGCGGGAGGTTTTATTGCCAACGCGACCAATAACATACCGGATGTCTATGGTGAAGGTTTTAGGCCCAATCTGAAAAGCATCGCTCTGGAAACGTTTAAGCCAGACAACGCTTTATATTTTGGTCACTCGCCAGCGCGGCACTATTGCGTATTGGCGGCTCACCGTTTGGCTATGCTGATACGCGAGATCCGTCGCGTGTCGCCTGACGAGACAATAACAATCATGGGCCACAGCCAAGGCACGATAGTCACCTTGCTGGCGCAAGCGTTGCTGGTAGATGGAGGAGACCGTTGCGCAGATACTTTTATCATGGTTGATACGCCTTATTGTGTGTTGCCTGGTAACACTCCCAAAGACCAAGACACATTTTCAACGCTAGTTGGGATCGTAACTGCGATAACAAATAAGCCACACACACAACCAGCCATGTCAGAGCTCAGGGACGCTAAAACCTACTGCGGCAGAAGCGGTTCGCGATGGTCACCCACTCAAGGTATCCGCAAAAATAAAGTGGGCAGCATGACAGTCTTTCCCGAGCGAGATAACCGAGGAAAGGTGTATCTGTATTTCTGCCCGGATGACACCACTGTCTCACTGGATGACGTCCAAGGCATCGGGACCTATGGAATGCCTGATGCTCTACCTGATGGACGAATGGCAATGATGGTGCTCCAGCAACTACGCTTCTATCAACGCATGTGGACTAAGCGCCATCGCTATGGTGAGCCGATCCTGATCGGCAACACGCCACAACCCGAACTCATGCGTGCCTCAGGCGAAGCTCGATACCCAGGTAGCTCATTTGGAGCCGGTATGATTGCCCGCGCGCCCATCCCGGAAAGGCAAGAACGCCTTATTAATGCCGAAGCGCTGACTCCGCCTCATGAACCAGAAATGTTCGGCGGCGAAGCGGAAACTGGCACACCAACAACTTCAGGCTTGGATAGACCAGACGACGTTGGCAAAAGCGTTGCGTTAGGGAAGGACGCCGCTACGTTCTTATGGATAGAAATGCCCACTGAATATGACGGTCCAAAAGTGACGAAGCGCCAAGCATTAGAACGCTTCAACGCGCTTTCTGATGATCCAGAAAAAAAAACCCGCCAAGTACGGGTAGGAAGACCCAGAAACTATGCCAACGTTTTAACAGGGTATATTTACCAAAGGGAAGAAACGCCAAAAGAAGCTCGAGATCGTATGGAGAAAAAACGTGATGCATGGAGCGAAAACTCCTATCACTCAGGCATACTACGTAGCCCGGAAAATCATCGCTGGGTGACTGCAATGGACATCGCTATTGGCCAAGCTAAATGCTTGGATGATCCGGCAATGCGTGATGTGCTGGTGGCGATTGCGGATTGGAAGATCGACGAGGCGCAATTTTCCACAATTAGTGAGTCACCAGGCTGGGAAAGGCTCAGTGAGGAAGCTCAGGATTTAGTCAGGGCTAGCTACCTGTACTATGAAGAAGGGGAGTTCCCTTCAACGGATCTAGTTTCACTAACTCCGCCGCAACTTATCCAGAGCGCTCCTAAATCTCGGGGTGCCCAATGATCGATCGTCCACAAAGCATGCTACTTCGCCCGAAATTGAAAAGATATTTCTGGGTAACCGTAGTTTTGCAGGTCCTTTGGCTTGGATTTGTCCTGCTTGTCTACCTAAAAGCACAGGAAAACGATATGCAACTTCGTGACATAAACCCAGTAATGCGGTGGGGCATCGCAGGCATTTTAGGCTTGGTTTTGCTGGTCTATAGCGGACACTGGTGGGGGAAAGCCATCGCCCATGAGAAAGCTGAGCTGGCAGCTTATAGAACAGAGGTTACAGCTCAAAAGAACGAGCAAATGGCAACTCAGCAACGGACATATTCGCTGGAAATAAGAGGAGCGGGAATTGCCATTTTTCACGATAGCCAATCAGAAATTTGGAGTTTCATAAAGAAGAAAAAAAATAATTTTACATCCATCTACTCCAATGACGCCAAGGACTATGATGCCTCGCTTGACTCACGCAAAATTAGCAGAGATATAAAAATTCGTGCAGCTTTCCAGCATTCGGCTGGCGACGCGATCGCCTATTGGCCAATACCCGTGTTCGCACTGGGGCCTCCGAATCTATTCGATAAAGCCTATAGAGCTGCAGGCTTGATCAACTCTGGCCGAAATGCAGCAACACTGGGAGTTGCGCTGTTTCTCTGGCAGGACGATGAAAGCACTACCCATGCACAGGCCATGATCGAACGACTATTTAATTTTTTCGACGACAATTCACAGGTGCCACAGGCCCTCATCGCAAGCAGAGATGGGGATATTACTCGTGACGTTTATCGAAAGCCTGGGACACCGGCACTGCAAAACGCCCAAGTAGTACCGACAATATTCGAAAGTATGACCGGACTGCTGGTCGCTCGTTCGGACCGGGTGGACAAGTATATTCGCCCTTACGCGACTCAAGAACCCGAAGACAATCAAAACAAAAATACTGACCTGGGCAAACTGTGGGCTTTCTACTGGGAACAGCCGCGAAAATTTAGAAAAATATATGAGGATGCAGAAAAGGCCAAAGGGGTTAAAGCTCCACTCGCCCCTGGTACGATATCGACCGCCTACTGGCAATCCCAACTCCCCACTCTCTGGAAAACCACCAGCAACCGTGGTCCCGGCAATTTCGAACCCTCCCCTTGGCTGCCGATCCGTTGGGGCCAGCATCAGGTCAAGGAGTTCGACGCTGCGCCTGTTCTCGGCTATCTGCACCGCCCGATCAAGGCGCCCATGCAGGATGAAAACGGCAAGCGCCTGAAACCGGCCTTGCAAGCCAAAGCGCTGCAAGCCGCTTGGGTGCAGGCGCTGGATACCTTGCCAGATGGTCAGAAACCTGTGCGGGTGTTCTATGACAGCACCAACAACCCGGAAGCGGAAATCGCCCTGAACAACGCCCTGCACGACCTGAACAAGGACGGCCATGGTCTTGAGCTCGGCAATGTCGAAGAGGGCTACGACATCGGTCGTCGTCTGGGCAATACCGGGGTCAGCGGTGCGCTGGTCGAGATCAATCTGGCGACCATCGCCAGTTACAAGGACGGTGGCGTCAGTGCCGTGGTCTATGCAGGCACCGATGGCAGCCTGACCGTACAAATGGTCCGCCCGCCCGATGACGCCCGTAAAGCGAAGAACAGCCAGAACCGCGGCGCAGATCCGTTCACCTTCGGCTCGCCAACCGGCGGGGCACCTGCAGAGTGAGTTATCCGGTCTGCCTGGGCGACGCCACCAGCAGTGGTGGCCGAGTGGTGTCCTGCCAACTGGCAGGCACCCACACCATCAACGGCAAGCCTCCGGCCGTGCTGGGCGACAAAGCCACCTGCCCGCTTCATGCGGGTGAGTTCGCCTTTATCGAAGGCCACCCCACCCGAAAGCTGAACGGCATCCCGGTGGTCCTGCACGGCCATCGGCTGGCGTGCGGCTGTCAGGGTGTGGCCAGCCATGCCATGAATGTGCGAGTGGTTTAGGGGTTTTATTTGTGATCAGGTTATGCAATGGAAGCACAGGAAAGCGATATGGAATTGCGTGACATACACTCGATGACACGCTGGGGCATTGCAGGGATTTTAAGTGCGGTTCTGCTTAGCTACAGCGGGCATTGGTGGGGCAAAGCTATTGCCAATGAAAAGCACGAACTGGCAGCTTATAGATCCGAGATTATTGCTAAAAATGCAGAACAACAGGCTGCGCAAGCACGAACATACTCGCTAGAAATACGAGGCGTAGGCCTTGCAGTAAATGACTGGCATCAATCTTCTGTCTGGCGAGAAATTGCTAAAAAAAGCAACAATTTCTCATCGATATTTCCGTCGGACTCTAAAGCCTATAACCCGTGCTTGAGCTCGCGAGAAACTACAGCGGATATTAATACTCGGGTGGCTTTTCAGCATTCCGCTGGAGAGTCAGTAGCCTATTGGCCAATTCCAGCCTTTGCTTTAGGCCCTCCGAACCCTTATGAAAAGCCCTACCGTGCAGCGAATCTGATCAACTCCGGCCGGAATGCAGCGACCTTAGGTGTCACCCAGCTTCTCTGGCAAAACGATGAGAGCACCAACTACGCACAAAGCATGATCAAGCGGCTGTTTCAGTTTTTTGAGGCTAATCCTAAAGTTCCGCAAGCACTGATCGCAAGCGAGGACGGGGACGTCACGCGAAACATATATCGCAAACGTGGCACTCCTGGCCTGCAGAAAAATACTCAAGTAGTACCGACGGTATTTGAAAGCATGACAGGCCTTCTGGTCACCCGTTCTGACAGGGTAGATCGCTATATTCGTCCCTATGCGACAAACGAGCCAGAGGACAACCAGAGCAAAGATACCGATCTAGGCAAGCTTTGGGCTTTCTACTGGGATCGGGACAAAGCATTTATGGACTGGTACGAAGCTGCCGAGAAAGCCAAGGGCGTTGAAACACCCTACGCCCCGGGCACCATGTCAACCGCCTACTGGCAATCCCAACTCCCCACTCTATGGAAAACCATCAGCAACCGTGGTCCCGGCAATTTCGAACCCTCCCCTTGGCTGCCGATCCGTTGGGGTCAGCATCAGGTCAAGGAGTTCGACGCTGCACCGGTGCTTGGCTACCTGCATCGCCCGATCAAGGCGCCCATGCAGGATGAAAACGGCAAGCGCCTGAAACCGGCCTTGCAAGCAAAAGCGCTGCAAGCCGCATGGGTGCAGGCGCTGGACACGCTTCCCAACGGTCAGAAACCTGTGCGAGTGTTCTACGACAGCACCAACAACCCGGAAGCAGAAATCGCCCTGAACAACGCCCTGCACGACCTGAACAAGGACGGCCACGGTCTTGAGCTGGGCAATGTCGAAGAAGGCTACGACATTGGCCGTCGTCTGGGGAACACCGGAGTTAGTGGTGCGCTGGTAGAAATCAATCTGGCGACCATCGCCAGTTACAAGGATGGCGGCGTCAGTGCCGTGGTCTATGCCGGCACCGATGGCAGCCTGACCGTACAAATGGTCCGCCCGCCCGATGAAGCCCGTAAAGCGAAGAACAGCCAGAACCGTGGCGCAGATCCGTTCACCTTCGGCTCGCCAACCGGCGGGGCACCTGCAGAGTGAGTTATCCGGTCTGCCTGGGCGACGCCACCAGCAGTGGTGGCCGAGTGGTGTCCTGCCAACTGGCAGGCACCCACACCGTCAACGGCAAGCCTCCGGCCGTGCTGGGCGACAAAGCCACCTGCCCGCTTCATGCGGGTGAGTTCGCCTTTATCGAAGGCCACCCTTCCAGAAAGCTGAACGATATCCCGGTGGTCCTGCACGGCCATCGACTGGCGTGCGGCTGTCAGGGTGTGGCCAGCCATGCTCTGAATGTGCGAGTGATTTAGGATATTTCGTGATCAGGTCATGCAGCGCAAATACAGGAAACAACGTGGAACTGCCCCCTCAATTGGAACAAGGAAGAAATATGTACACGCGTTTTTGTCAGGCCGTCGTAGGGATGCATTTAGTCGCCGGGATGGTTCTATTGGCGGGCTGTGCGCAAAAGTCCGTGTCCCCGTGTGACGAGTTGATTGGTGACTACGCCACAAAGCCCAAGAATCAGCCAAGGATTCGTATCGAGAAAAGCGGCGAGAATTTCTTGTTCACGCATCGTGAATCAGGCGCACAGGTCAGCGAACCACTCACACCGTTACCCAACGCCGAAATAGTGGAAATGTTTGAAGGCAAAATAGTACCGCCTCGCTGCATTCTCACCGCTGATGGTATGAAGATAATGAAGCTCCCCGCTGGCAGCGGCGTTAATCCCACAGAGGATCCCGATCGGAAACTTTCGCAGTATCCCGAGCCCACCCCATTCCTCATGGGCATATCTGCGGGAGTAGCGGCTGTACTGGGTCTTTACCCCGTACCTCATCAAGAAAAACTCAAAGATATCGACGAGGAAGATGAGGAGGACGACGGATACATTTACAGTAAATAACCTACAGTTCGTGCCGGGGAGCCGGAAGGCATGTTCATCGTCGACGGATAAGGGACACCAGAGCATCACTGCTGGAAGACAATCATGGAGCGAAAATGAACGCTGTAAATAAAGAAAGCACCGGGCACCACGTTCTGCTTGCAATTATGGGATTAGGTGTCTGGCTGCCCATTATTCTTATCGCATTACTATTCTGTGTAGTCCGTCTGTCCACCGGTTTGGGCGAAGGAATACTGGCAGTTGCCGTTACGCTTGGTTTACTGATGAATACAGAAGTCGTAGCGACCATTATTTTCTTCATCTACGCATGCTGGGCAAAGCCATGGCGATTTTCGAAAAAATGGCGAATCAGTTTTTACATCCATGCCTTAGTCTCTGGAATGACGACACTTTTGATTATCACCTTGGAAATAGCCTTTTCCTGAACCTGCAAATAAAGAAAAGCCCCGACTCTCACGAGCCAGGGCTTTGTGATACCGCACAAACCACTATTCCTGAACCATCCGCACAATCCGCTGCGGCAGTGGAATCTCGATACCTGCGTCCTTCAGACGGTCGCGCGCTTCGATGTTGAACATCGACGTCACGTCGCCCATGTCGCCACTGCTGGTCCAGACGCGCAGGGACAAGGTAATTGCGTTCTCCCCCAGCGCAGCCACGACAGCCTGGGGGGCCGGGTCCTTAAGTACGCGCGGGTCGTCGGCCATGTCCAGCAGGACCTGCAAGGCCTTCTTGAGATCGGCATCGTGGCTGACGCCGATGTCGAAGGTGATCTTGCGGGTCGGCTGACGGTTGGTGTTGGTGATGATGCCGTTGGACAGGTTGCCGTTGGGAATGATCACGGTACGGTTGTCGCCGGTGCGCAGCACGGTGTGGAAGATCTGGATGTTGTCGACGGTTCCCGACACACCCTGGGCTTCAATCCAGTCACCGATACGGAACGGGCGGAACAACAGAATCAGCACGCCGCCGGCGAAGTTCGCCAGGCTGCCTTGCAGGGCCAGACCGATCGCCAGACCGGCCGCACCGATCGCCGCCACGAACGAGGTGGTTTCCACGCCGATCATCGACGCGACGCTGACCACCAGCAGGATTTTCAGAATGACGTTGGCCAGGTTGCTGACGAAGCCCTGCAAGGCCAGATCGGCGTGTCGCAAGGCCAGCAAGGCGCCCAGTTTTCCGGTCAGCCGGTTGATCAGCCACCAGCCTACACACAGTGTGACGACTGCCAGCAGCAAGCGGCTGCCGTACTCCATGATCATCGGAATCCAGGCCTGCGACGCTTGCCACAGATGACCGACTTCTGCGTTTAAATCCATCGTTATCTCCTTACTCGTCACGAACTGCGATCAAAACCACGGCGGCCTGCCGTCATTTCAATGCTCAGGGCGATTCGGACTGGCCAGGGAACGCAGGGTTCCCCGACTTTCAATGCAACGATCAGTCGCGGAAGTTGTTGAATTGCAAAGGCATGCCCGAATCGTAGGCACGCAGCGCTGCGATGGCTTCTTGCAGGTCGTCGCGCTTCTTGCCGGTCACCCGCACCTGCTCGCCCTGAATGGCGGCCTGGACCTTGAGTTTGGCTTCCTTGATGTGGGCGACGATTTTCTTCGCCAGCTCCTTGTCGATGCCTTCACGCAGGATGACTTCCTGCTTCATCAATTTGCCGGAAGCATAAGCGTCCTTGATCTGGAGGCACTTCGCGTCGATCTTGCGTTTGACCAGCGCCAGCTTGAGGATTTCAATCATGGCCTCCAGCTGGAAGTCTGCTTCTGCGGTCAGCGTGACGGTCAGTTCCTTGAACTCGAACGTGCCTTTGCCTTTGAGGTCGTAGCGACGATCCAGCTCTTTGATAGCGTTGTCGACGGCATTCGTGACTTCGTGTTTATCCAATTCGGACACTACGTCGAACGAGGGCATGTATGTTCTCCAGATAAACGGCGTGCGCACAATTCGGGCACGCATGACTTGACGGTGTGAAAGAACGCTCATTATAACGAGACTTTTCCGGCGTTCACTGTGAGCCTTCCATGCACATCCTTGTTTTCATCTTCTGCAGACCGCTTCAGCGCCATAACGTGCCGCTGTGATGGCGGTGACATGGCATGTTCTCGGTGCGGGCAGCCTGGGCAGTCTCTGGGCGACGCGACTGGCACGCGCGAATCTGCCGGTGCGGTTGATCCTTCGCAACGCGGATCGGCTGGCCGCCTATCAAGCCAATGGCAGCTGCGTAACGCTGGTCGAGAACGATATCGCCCATGCGTACCCGGTCGAAGCGCAGACCGCCGACCATCGACAACCCATCGAACGGCTGCTGGTGGCCTGCAAGGCTTACGAGGCCGAGCAGGCTGTCGCTCAGCTGGCTCCGCGATTGACGGCGCAGGCCGACGTCATCCTGTTGCAGAACGGCCTGGGCAGCCAGGACGCAGTGGCGGCGCGAATCCCCCACGCGCGCTGCCTGTTCGCCTCCAGCACGGAAGGCGCGTTTCTGGAGTCGGACTGGCGCGTCAGGTTCGCTGGCCACGGTTTCAACTGGCTGGGTGACGCGTCCAACCCGACAGCCCCCGCGCTTCTGCAGGATTTGCACGACAGTGGCATTCCCCACGAATGGACGCCGGATATCCTGACCCGCCTGTGGCGCAAGCTGGCAATCAACTGCGCGGTCAACCCGCTGACGGTCCTGCACGGCTGCCGTAATGGTGGCCTGCTCGAGCACGCCTGCGAGGTCGCCACGCTGTGCGCCGAGCTGAGCGATCTGCTGGGCCGCTGCGGCCAGCCAGCGGCTGCGCAGGAACTGCATGCGGAAGTGCTGCGGGTCATCCAGGCGACCGCCGCCAACTACTCATCCATGTATCAGGACGTGCTTCACGGGCGACGCACCGAAATCAGCTACCTGCTGGGTTACGCATGCGCAGCCGCAGCGCGTCATGGCTGCCCGGCACCGCACCTGCAGCATTTGCAGACGCGTCTCACAGCTCATCTGGCAAGCAAGGGTTTGCGTACCGACTAGCCCGCGCTACCCTGCTCGCATCACACGTCACTGCGACTTGCCCAATGCCTTTGCGCCAACGCCTGGAAAACCTGCCGGTAGGTCAGAAACTGCTGGCCGCCCTGCTGGTCCTGATGACCACCGTACTGCTGGTCGCCAACCTGACCTTCATCAGCGCGGCCTACTACATCTCTCAGGAGGCGATGGCTCCACAGGCCCTGCAGACCATCGGTCGGCTGATCAGCAGCGCCAACCTCAACGAGCGGGCCTTGTACTCGCCGAACGAGGCGCGCGCGCTGCTCAAGGAGCTGAGAAGCTACGGGCCGTTGCGCGCCGCAGCCCTGTATGACAACGACGGCGAGCGGCTTGAGCAGATGCATCAGGGCGAAAGCCTCGAGCTGCCCAGGCACTTCAAAGACATGGACAGCTGGCGCCTGACCGAATTTCGCAGCACGCAGGTCATTACCGTTCCGAAGGGCGACGAGCCGCCAGGGCATCTGTTGCTGGTTGCCAGCAGCGAGCTGCCCCCTGCGTTCTATACCGGTACGCTGACTGCCAGCCTGGGCATTCTGGTGTTCAGCGTGTTGCTGTGGCTGGTGGTGGCACGGCAGATTCGGCGCCTGATCACCGAACCCATTTACCAACTGGAAGAACTGTCCCGGCAGGTGACCCGCGAAGAGAACTACGCACTCCGCGCAGAACCCGGTAACGAGGATGAAATTGGCAGCCTGGCCGAGGCGTTCAACACCATGCTGTCGCGTATCGAAGCACGTGAACAGCAACTCAAGCGCGCACGCGACGACTCGCAGGAAGCCTACGATCAGGCTCAGGGGCTGGCCGAGGAAACCCGCCACACCAACCGCAAGCTGGAGCTGGAAGTCCAGGTGCGCAGCAAGATCGAGAAGAAGCTCACCGGCTTTCAGAATTACCTCAACAGCATCATCGACTCGATGCCGTCGGCGATGATCGCGCTGGATGAACAGCTGTACGTCACCCAGTGGAATCAGGAGGCGACGGCATTGTCCGGGACGACCCTGGATGAAGCGCTGAACCAGCCGATCTTCCTGGCCTTCGAGCCGATGCGCTCGTTTCTGCCGCAGATCAAGCACACCGTCGAGCGCCACAGCGTGACCAAGATCGAGCGCGTGACCTGGATCAAGAATGACGAATCCCGTCACTACGCGCTGACGTTCTACCCGTTGACCGGCGATGCCGGGCGCGGCGTGGTGATCCGGATCGATGACATCACCCAGCGCATATCGCTGGAAGAAATGATGGTGCAGTCGGAAAAAATGTTGTCGGTCGGCGGTCTTGCAGCAGGCATGGCGCATGAGATCAACAATCCGCTGGGCGCCATTCTGCACAACGTGCAGAACATCCGCCGGCGGCTGTCCCCGGAACTGCCGAAAAACATCGAGCAGGCCGAAGCCGACGGGGTCGATCTGGCGCAGGTCAACCATTACCTGGAAAGCCGCGAAGTGCCCAAACTGCTCGACGGCATTCAGCAGGCCGGTGCCAGGGCTGCAAAAATCGTCAGCCACATGCTCAATTTCAGCCGTCTGAGCAGTCGTCAGTTATCGCCTTGCGACTTGCCGGCTTTGATTGATCAGGCCGTGGAGATCGCCAGTAACGACTTCGATCTGACCATCGGTTTCGACTTCAAGGGCCAGCACATCATCCGTCAGTTCGACCCTGAACTGGGTCCGGTGCCGTGCATCGCCAACGAGCTGGAGCAGGTGCTGCTGAACCTGCTGAAGAACGCTGCGCAGGCCATCCACCAGCGGCCGGAGAGCGAAGAGCCCGGGCGCATTACCCTGCGCACGCGTCTCAATCCGCCATGGGCCGAGATTCAGGTCGAGGACAACGGCATCGGCATGTCGGAGAACATTCGCAAGCGTACCTTCGAGCCGTTTTTCACCACCAAGGAAATCGGCCAGGGCACCGGACTGGGCCTCTCGGTGTCCTACTTCATTGTCACCAACAACCACAAAGGCCAGATGGAGGTGCATTCCTCTCTCGGCACAGGCACCTGCTTTACGCTGCGTCTGCCGCTGGTGGCGAACCAGGTGAACGTGCAGCAGCAGGTCATTTCAAAATCCTGATCAGGAATCGCATCAATGGGCTTTCGTTTGTCGAAGATTTACACACGCACCGGCGATGCCGGTGAAACCGGTCTGGGCGATGGCCGTCGGGTCTCCAAGGATCATCCGCGCGTCGAGGCCATCGGTGAGGTCGATACCCTCAACAGCCAACTGGGACTGTTGCTGGCGGGGTTGATCGATGAAGCTCAGCGCGTCCCGGCCCTCAAGGAAGTGATCGAGGTACTTGCACCGTGTCAGCACCGACTGTTCGATCTGGGCGGTGAACTGGCCATGCCAACCTACAAGGCGCTGAACGAAGCCGAGGTCGAGCGACTGGAGGCCGCCATTGATGTCTGGAATGACGAACTGGGGCCGCTGGAGAATTTCATTTTGCCAGGCGGTTCATCGCTAATCGCCCAAGCGCACATTTGCCGTAGCCTGGCGCGCAGTGCCGAACGTCGCTGTCAGCATCTGAATGCCGTCGAGCCGCTGGAGGGCGCAGGGCTGGCGTATATCAACAGGCTGTCGGACCTGCTGTTCGTCGCTGCTCGATTGATCGCCAGACGACAGGGGATTGCCGAGATCCTTTGGCAGCCCGCGCCCAAGCCGGTTTGATGGGCACCACCAGGCTTATCGTTCCCACACTGGAGCGTGAGCAACCATAAGTGTTCGAAAGAACACTTATGGTGCCCCCGCTCCGCGTGGGCATGCCGTTCTGGACGCTCTGCGTCCTCTGCTGAGCGTCAGACGATCTCGTCAGGCCAGAACGCGCGAATCCCGGCCACGCCCTGTGCGCCGCTTTCCCAGGCCTGTTGCCGCTCGGCAGGGCCCACGCCGCCCAACAGAAAGACCGGCCTGTTGAAACCCGCAATCAGTTGCGTTGCCTGCTCCCACCCCAGTGGCTGCGCATCGGGATGGGTCAGGGTTGGCTGAACGGGCGACAGGGTGACGAAATCCACGCCCATCTGCTCAGCCAGAGCCAGCTCTTCGGCGTTATGACATGACGCCGCCAGCCAGCGGTTCTCTGGGAACGGACGCCCGCGACTGGCGTACTTGCGCAGTTGCTCCGCCGTCAGGTGCCAGCCGGCGGACGGGAAGTCGCCCAGCCACTCCAGAGGACCTTTGAGCATGAGCTGAGCCTTGCCGGCACACAGGCCCGCCGCATCTACGGCCAGGTCACGGTATTTCGGGTCGTAACCACCCGGCGCACGCAACTGAACCAGCTTGATACCGCCCGCGATGGCTTTCTGCATACCGCGCAACAGCTCGATATTATCCAGCCCCTCGGGGGTGATCAGATACTCGCCGGGCAAACGTGCCGCCGCAACGATCGGCTGATTGGCAGCCGGAAAGTCATAATTGGCCAGCTCACGCGGGCTGGCCCAGACCAGCGGCTGCCCTTCTGCGCCATGCGCCTGGCCAGTGAATGCCGAGACCTCCCAGACGTCCAGCAGCACCTGCTTGTCCGGATAGTCGTGACAGACCTTGATCAGCGGACGTGCCGCCGTCACCAGGATGCCCAGCTCTTCCTGCAGTTCACGTGCGAGCGCGGCCTGGACGGTTTCGCCCTCCTCGACCTTGCCGCCAGGAAACTCCCAGAGGCCGCCTTGATGCTGAGTGTCGGCACGTCGGGCAATCAATACACTGCCGTCAGCGCCACGAATGACGGCGGCGGCCACATGAACTCGTTTCACGATCAGGACTCCTCCAGACCGGCCTGCTGCCAGCGTTTGAAGGCAGGCCACTGGTAAATGGTTTCGATGTACTTCAAAGCTTCTTCAGACAGTTCGACACGGTAGCTGCGCAGGCGGATGGCTACCGGGGCGAAGAACGCGTCGGCAATGCTCGGCTTACCGAACAGGAACGGACCGCTTTCGGCCGCAGCAGCGCGACATTCGGCCCACAGTTCGACGATACGGTCGATGTCGTTCTGGGTGTCGACCGGAATCACTTCCAGTGCCTGATCCTGGCGCAGGTCCATCGGCATGTTCGAACGCAGGCTGACAAAACCGCTGTGCATCTGCGCGCAGGCAGAACGTGCCTGGGCACGCGCGGCGGTGTCACTCGGCCAAAGGCCGGCGTCCGGAAAACGTTCGACCAGGTATTCGCAAATGGCCAGCGAATCGATGATCGTGCCGTGCTCGCACTGCAACGCAGGGACCTTGCCGGTCGGTGAGTAATTGAGAATGTTCGCGCGGGTGTCAGGCTGGTTCAGGCGGATAACCTGATCGGTGAACGGCGCACCGGTCATTTCCAGCACCAGCCAGGGACGTAGCGACCAGGAGGAATAGCGTTTGTCGCCGATAATCAGATGCAGGCTCATGGTTCAGCTCCATTGAGCCCGGCGCGAAGACAGGATACCGGCGCGCCGGGCATTGAATCAGGTGCGATATTCCGCGTTGATCTTCACGTACTCATGAGAAAGATCGGTGGTCCAGATCGTTTCGCTGCAATCGCCACGACCCAGCTCGATACGGATGGTGATTTCCTCTTCGGCCATCACCGCCGAGCCCTGCTCTTCGGTGTAGGTCGTGGCGCGGCAGCCCTGGCTGGCGATGCATACGCCCCCCAGGAATACGTCGATCTTGCTCACGTCCAGATCCGGCACACCGGCACGGCCGACAGCTGCCAGGATACGGCCCCAGTTCGGGTCGGAGGCGAACAGCGCGGTCTTGATCAGCGGCGAGTGGGCCACGGCATAACCGACGTCCAGGCATTCTTGGTGATTGCCGCCACCGTTGACTTCCACGGTCACGAACTTGGTCGCACCTTCCCCGTCACGCACGATGGCCTGAGCGACTTCCATGCACACATCGAACACGGCTTTCTTCAGCGCCTCGAACAACGGGCCTTTGGCTTCGGTGATTTGCGGCAGATCGGCCTGACCGGTGGCGATCAGCATGCAGCAATCGTTGGTCGAGGTGTCGCCGTCGATGGTGATGCGGTTGAACGACTTGTTGGCGCCGTCACGAATCAGGTCCTGAAGCACGCTCTGCGACACCTTGGCGTCGGTGGCGATGTAACCGAGCATGGTCGCCATGTTCGGGCGAATCATGCCTGCGCCCTTGCTGATGCCGGTCACAGTGACGGTCACGCCGTCATGACTGAACTGACGGCTGGCGCCTTTGGGCAGGGTGTCGGTGGTCATGATCCCGGTCGCCGCAGCGGCCCAGTTATCCACAGACAGATCATCGATCGCGGCTTGCAGGGCGCCTTCGATCTTTTCCACAGGCAACGGCTCGCCGATCACGCCCGTCGAGTATGGCAACACCGCAGAAGCATCGACGCCGGTCAGTTGCGCCAGCTTCTCGCAGGTACGCCGCGCCGCCACAAGACCAGGTTCGCCTGTGCCCGCGTTGGCGTTGCCGGTATTGGTCAGCAAATAACGCACAGTGCCCTGGACACGCTGTCTGGCCAGAATGACCGGCGCTGCGCAGAACGCATTCAAGGTGAATACGCCGGCAACGCTGGAGCCTTCGGCACAGCGCATGACCACGACATCCTTGCGCCCCGAGCGTTTGATGCCGGCAGAAGAAATGCCAAGTTCAAAACCGGGAACCGGGTGCAACGCAGGCAAAGGACCAAGACCAACAGCCATCGGGGTGCTCCTCATGGAGTGTGGCGCCGTCCGCATCGGTACGGCGATCAATGAAAAAACGCCGCGACGGGCAAGCCGGTCGCGGCGCAGGTATTACACGGTCAAAGGCCTAGTTGATCTGGCCGTGACAGTGCTTGAATTTCTTGCCCGAACCACACCAGCACAGCTCGTTGCGGCCCAGCTTCTGGTCGTTGCGAACCGGCTCGGATGCAACGGCAACAGGCGCTTCGCCACCCTCTTCGTCGAGCAGCGGTTGCTCGATGCCCGGTGCAGGCGCGTGTTCGAACTGCATGCGACTGGCCAGCTCTTCGGCTTCCTGACGCAGGCGGGCTTCTTCTTCCTCTGGATCTTCGCGGCGAACCTGAACATGCGAGAGCACACGAATGGTGTCGCGCTTGATCGAGTCGAGCAGTTCCTGGAACAGTGTGAAGGACTCGCGCTTGTATTCCTGCTTCGGGTTCTTCTGAGCGTAACCACGCAGGTGGATACCATGACGCAGGTGGTCCATGGTCGACAGGTGATCTTTCCACAGGTCGTCCAGCACGCGCAGGAGTATCTGTTTCTCGAAGGAGCGCAGGGCTTCGGCGCTGGCCTGGTCTTCCTTCTCGTTGTACGCCAGCAGCAACTGCGCCATGATTTTTTCGCGCAGGCTGTCTTCGTGCAGATTGTCGTCTTCGTCGAGCCACTGCTGGATCGGCAGTTGAACCGCGAAGTCGGTATTAAGCGCCGATTCCAGGCCGGCAACGTTCCACTGCTCCGGCAAGGACTGTGGCGGAATGTGCTGGCTGATCAGGTTGTTGAGCACTTCCTCGCGGAAGTCGGCAATGGTCTCGCCAATGTTCTCGGCGGCCAGCAACGTGTTACGCATGTGATAAATCACTTTACGCTGCTCGTTGGCCACGTCATCGAATTCAAGCAATTGCTTGCGGATGTCGAAGTTGCGACCTTCCACCTTGCGCTGCGCTTTTTCGATGGCGTTGGTCACCATGCGGTGCTCGATGGCCTCACCGGACTGCATGCCCAGCGCCTTCATGAAGTTCTTCACCCGGTCAGAGGCAAAGATGCGCATCAGGCTGTCTTCGAGCGACAGGTAGAAACGGCTGGAGCCGGTGTCGCCCTGACGGCCGGCACGACCGCGCAGCTGGTTGTCGATACGGCGCGATTCGTGACGTTCGGAGGCAATGACGTGCAGGCCGCCCGCTTCGATCACCTGCTGATGACGCTTCTGCCAGTCAGCCTTGATCTGTGCGATCTGCTCGGGAGTCGGGTCTTCCAGATTGGCGACCTCGACTTCCCAGTTGCCGCCCAGCAGGATGTCGGTACCACGACCGGCCATGTTGGTGGCGATGGTCAGAGCACCCGGACGACCGGCCTGCGCGATGATTTCCGCTTCCTTTTCGTGAAACTTGGCGTTCAGAACCTTGTGCTCGATGCCTTCCTTGTTGAGCAGACTGGACATGTGCTCGGACGTTTCGATGGTCGCCGTACCCACCAGCACCGGACGGTTTTCCGCGATGCAGGCCTTGATGTCGGTAACGATGGCGGCGTACTTCTCTTCCGCCGTCAGGTAGACCAGGTCGTTGAAGTCCTTGCGCGCCAAAGGCTTGTTCGGCGGGATGACCATGACAGCCAGGTTGTAGATCTGGTGGAATTCGAATGCTTCGGTGTCGGCCGTACCGGTCATGCCGGACAGTTTGTTGTACAGACGGAAGTAGTTCTGGAAAGTGGTCGATGCCAGGGTCTGGCTTTCCGCCTGGATGTTCAGACCTTCCTTCGCTTCGATGGCCTGGTGCAGGCCTTCGGACAGACGACGGCCCGGCATGGTCCGGCCGGTGTGTTCGTCGACCAGCAGAACCTGACCGTCCGAAACGATGTATTCGACGTTGCGATTGAACAGCTTGTGCGCACGCAGACCGGCATAGACATGAGTCAGCAGGCCCAGGTTATGCGCCGAATAGAGACTCTCACCTTCAGCCAGCAGGCCGACTTCGGTGAGCATTTCCTCGATGAACTGGTGACCGGCTTCGTTCAGTTCGACCTGACGGGTTTTCTCGTCGACGGTGAAATGACCCGGCTTGGTGACTTCGCCTTCCACTTCCTCGATATGCTGCTCGAGCTTGGGGATCAGGCGGTTGATTTCGGTGTACAGCTTGGAGCTGTCTTCAGCCTGACCCGAGATGATCAGCGGCGTACGCGCTTCGTCGATCAGAATCGAGTCGACTTCGTCGATTACGGCAAAATTGAGTTCACGCTGGAACTTGTCGTCCATGCTGAACGCCATGTTGTCACGCAGGTAATCGAAGCCGTATTCGTTGTTGGTGCCGTAAGTGATATCGGCAGCGTAGGCGGCGCGTTTCTCTTCCGGCGGCTGGAATGGCGTGACGATGCCTACGGTCAGACCGAGGAATTCGTACAGCGGACGCATCCAGTTGGCATCGCGGCGAGCGAGGTAGTCGTTCACGGTAACGACGTGAACGCCCTTGCCGGACAATGCGTTGAGGTATACGGCCAGCGTACCTACCAGGGTTTTACCTTCACCGGTACGCATTTCCGCGATCTGACCTTCATGCAGGGTCATGCCGCCGATCAACTGAACGTCGAAGTGGCGCATGCCCATGACGCGCTTGCCCGCTTCACGAGCGACAGCAAAGGCTTCCGGGAGCAATTGATCGAGGGTCTCGCCTTTGGCTATGCGGGCCTTGAACTCTTCGGTCTTGGCGCGCAGTTGCTCGTCCGAAAGGGCCACCATTTGCTCTTCGAAGGCATTGACGATCTGTACCGTCTTGAGCATGCGTTTTACTTCACGCTCGTTCTTGCTTCCAAAAAGTTTTTTCAACAAAGGCGCAAACATATCGACAGGATCTTCCACACATAGGAATGGAGGGCGGCCCCGTGAGTCGCCCGTGCAGCCCAGATGGCCGCATGCGAACGAGCATTCTACCCGGAAACGATGGTGAGGAAAGTGGCGTTATTCCACGATGCTGGCACAGCGCTGTGACGGGGCAGGTTTACAATGGGGCCATTTTCAAGCACTTCAACCCGTTATCCGGGGAAGTTACTCATTGATTTGCATATGAAAGCACGGAAATGCCCTGAAAAGCAGCCGTCAGAACGCTTTCTGTTAAGATGTTCATCTTGTTACCCAGGCACCCCTCCATGGCCTTTCGTCCTCTGAACGCCCGCCCGCCCGCGGTTTTGCTGCGTGAAGCCAAGCCCCTGAAGGCTATATTTCGCCATGCCGAGCGACTCAGCCACTGGCAGCGCCTGCTCGAAAGCCAGCTGCAACCTGCGGCCCGCGAACATTGTCACGTGGCATCCTGGCGCGAAGGCACCTTGCTGCTGATCGTGACGGACGGTCACTGGGCCACACGCCTGCGCTATCAGCAGAAACGCCTGCACCGACAACTGATGGCCTTCGACGAATTCATCAACCTGACCCGCATTGTGTTCAAGGTGCAGCCGCCCCAAGCGCCACGCGGAGCCGCCACTCACACGATCGACCTGTCGGCGGTAGCTGCCGAAAACATTCAGGCCACCGCTGAAGGCATTACCGATCCGCGCTTGCGTGCCGCGCTGGAAAGGCTGGCCAGCCATGCAAAAGACAGAAAATAGTCCTCCCTGATCGCTGCAAGACCTCCGCGAGCACTGACTTTCCAGAAAAAAAATCATAAAAAAAGGCCACCCGAGGGCAGCCTTTAAAAAAACAAAAGGAAAGAGAGTAAAGCTTGCTTACACGGCCGCGACAGGACGCATGTAAGAAATAGGTGCCGTACTGGCATCCTCGAAAGTCACCACTTCCCAAGCGTCTTTCTGCTCGATCAACGTGCGCAGGAGACGGTTGTTCAGTGCATGCCCCGATTTGAAACCCCGGAACTCACCAATCAGGCTATTGCCCAGCAGGTAGAGGTCACCGATGGCGTCGAGGATTTTGTGTTTGACGAATTCGTCCTCGTAACGCAGGCCGTCTTCGTTCAGTACACCGTCCTTGTCGACCACGATGGCGTTTTCCACGCTGCCGCCGAGTGCGAGGTTGTGCTTGCGCAGGTACTCGATATCACTCATGAACCCGAAGGTACGGGCACGGCTGACTTCCTTCACGAAGGAAGTACTGGAAAAGTCCACGCTTGCACTCTGGGTGCGATCACGGAAGACGGGGTGATCGAAATCGATCTCGAAACTGACCTTGAAGCCTTCGAAAGGCACGAAAGTAGCGCGTTTACCGCCCTCCTCCACTGTGACTTCACGCAGGATACGGATGAATTTCTTCGGCGCGTCCTGTTCTTCCAGGCCTGCCGATTGAATCAGGAATACGAAAGGGCCTGCGCTGCCGTCCATGATAGGAACTTCGGAGGCAGAGAGCTCGACGTAGGCGTTATCGATGCCAAGGCCAGCCATGGCCGAGAGCAAGTGTTCTACCGTGTCGACTTTGACATCACCATTGACCAGAGTGGTCGACAGAGTGGTGTCACCGACGTTTTCCGCACGCGCAGGGATCTGCACGACCGGATCAAGGTCAGCTCGGCAAAACACAATGCCGGTATTCACAGGTGCGGGCTTGAGGGTCAGGTAAACCTTCTCCCCGGAGTGCAGGCCTACACCTGTGGCACGGATAATATTTTTCAGGGTGCGTTGTTTAATCATGGCATGGGCCGCTTCAGCGCAAGTTGCGAACTGGTATCAACAAAGGCTGGCGATGATAGCAGACCATGCCTTTGCTGAACACCAATCACCCTAATACCCCTGATACATTTCATCAATCGGCCTGACGACGCAGGAAAGCCGGGATGTCCAGGTAGTCGAGATCATCGTTGGGATTCATCTTCGCCGCTGCTGTAGCGCCTGCGTGTGCCTGATTGCGCATCACGGTAGGACGATCCAGGTCACGGTAGTTGACCGACGGTGCTTCCTGACGGGACGCCTGCTGCGCAGGAGCCTGCTGGGTGGTCTGCAGCGTGTTGTCGATGACCTTGACAGGTTTCTCGATTTTCGCACCCAGGCCGGTGGCAACCACAGTCACGTGCAACTCGTCACGCATGTCCGGATCGATAACGGTACCGACCTTGACCATCGCGTGCTCGGAAGCGAACGCTTCGATGATGCTACCCACGTCCGAGTACTCACCCAGAGACAGGTCAGGACCGGCAGTGATGTTGACCAGGATGCCGCGAGCGCCCTGCAGGTTGACATCTTCGAGCAACGGGTTGCGGATGGCCGCTTCGGTCGCTTCACGTGCACGGTTAGGACCGCTGGCGCAGCCAGTGCCCATCATCGCCATGCCCATTTCGCTCATCACGGTACGCACGTCGGCGAAGTCGACGTTGATCATGCCCGGACGCTTGATGATGTCGGAGATACCGCGAACGGCACCGGCCAGTACATCGTCAGCCTTGGCGAAAGCCGACAGCAGGCTGGCGTCTTTACCGAGGATGGTCAGCAGCTTCTCGTTGGGGATGGTGATCAACGAGTCGACGCTTTCGGACAGCATGCGGATGCCTTCATCGGCGATCTGCATACGCTTGCGACCTTCGAACGGGAACGGACGGGTCACGACTGCGACCGTCAGAATGCCCATTTCCTTGGCCACTTCAGCAATGATCGGTGCTGCACCGGTACCGGTACCGCCGCCCATGCCAGTGGTGATGAAAACCATGTTGGTGCCCTGCAGAACTTCTGCAATGCGCTCACGATCTTCCAGTGCGGCCTGACGACCGACTTCAGGGTTGGCGCCAGCGCCAAGACCTTTGGTCACGCCGGTACCCAGTTGCAGAATGGTCCGCGCGCCGATGTTTTTCAGCGCTTGAGCATCAGTGTTGGCACAGATGAATTCCACGCCTTCGATGTTGCTCTTGACCATGTGATTGACAGCGTTGCCGCCACCACCGCCTACGCCGATAACTTTGATAACCGGGCTTTGCGGGACGTTGTCTACGAGTTCGAACATTTTCTCTCTCCTTCCGCTTTCTAGTTAGTTTTGCCTACTGCCTGCCGATATTGCTGGTGAAGCCCTGAATCTGAAGCTGTGAAACCGTTGAACGTTGAAACTTAGAAATTTCCCTGCACCCAACGCTTGATACGCTCAAGCACCGGTGCCTTGGTTTCGTCGCTGTAACTGCTGTTGCCGACAATTCCGGACAGCGAAATGCCATCCGACTGTTTTTGCAGCCCGTACATCAACAGGCCTACGCCGGTCGAGTAGATCGGGTTGCGCACGACATCAGCGAGCCCTTTGACGCTGTGCGGTACGCCCAGGCGCACCGGCATGTGGAAGATTTCCTCGGCCAGTTCGACCGCACCTTCCATTTTCGCTGTGCCCCCGGTCAGCACGATGCCGGCCGGGATCAGGTCTTCGTAGCCGCTGCGGCGCAGTTCTGCCTGGATCAGGGTGAACAGCTCGTCGTAACGAGGCTCTACCACTTCGGCCAGGGCCTGACGCGACAGCTCGCGAGGTGGACGGTCGCCCACGCTCGGCACTTTGATGGTTTCGCCTGCACCGGCCAGCTTGGCCAGCGCACAGGCATAACGAATCTTGATTTCTTCGGCGTACTGGGTCGGGGTGCGCAACGCCATGGCGATGTCGTTGGTCACCTGGTCACCCGCAATCGGGATGACCGCCGTGTGGCGAATGGCGCCTTCGGTGAAGATCGCGATGTCGGTGGTACCGCCACCGATGTCCACCAGGCACACGCCCAGTTCTTTCTCGTCATCGGTCAGCACGGAATATGCCGAGGCCAGTTGCTCGAGAATGATGTCGTCGACTTCCAGACCGCAGCGACGTACGCACTTTTCGATGTTCTGCGCCGCGTTCACCGCACAGGTCACCACGTGGACCTTGGCTTCCAGACGTACCCCGGACATGCCCAAGGGCTCACGCACCCCTTCCTGATTATCGATCACGTAATCCTGAGGCAGGGTGTGCAACACACGCTGGTCGGCAGGAATGGCCACTGCCTGAGCAGCATCGAGCACACGCTCCAGGTCCGCGGAGCTGACTTCGCGATCACGAATCGCCACGATACCGTGCGAGTTCAGGCTGCGAATGTGGCTGCCTGCAACGCCAACGAATGCCGAGTGAATACGGCAGCCAGCCATCAGCTGCGCTTCTTCGATTGCGCGCTGGATCGACTGCACGGTCGATTCGATATTCACCACCACGCCCTTCTTCAGGCCGCGGGAGGGATGGGTACCGATACCCACGATTTCCAGCGAGCCATCGGCCGCGACTTCGCCTACCAGTGCCACCACCTTGGAGGTACCGATATCCAGCCCGACGATCATTTTGCCGCTTTGCACATTTGCCATGGTCCTGCCTCTTATCAATTCTTCGCGACGGCGGGTTTTTCCGTCGCCGGCGCTGCCTGTTCGCGCCAACCGACCGCAAGGCCGTTGGAGTAACGCAAGTCGACGCGCGCGATATTCGTTATTTGGTCTTTCAGCGTTTTGTCGTAAATCGCGATGAAGCGGCGCATTTTTTCGACAAGGTGGTCGCGTCCAAGCAACAACTCGATACCCGGGCCAGCACTACCGGCACCTGTCGTCAGGAACCAGCTGCCACGCTCGCGCAGCTCCAGGCGCACGATGGAGAAGCCCAGCGGGCGCAACATCTGACTCAACACCTGATACTGCTGCATCACCTGCTGCTGGGCCCGCTGCGGGCCGAACAACTGGGGAAGATGTTCGTAATTGGACAGTTCACGCGGTGTGAAAGCCTGCCCCTGGTTATTCAACAGCGCTTCATCGCCCCAACGGGCAACCGGCAACTGCTCTTCAAGACGAATCACCACCTGATCCGGCCATACACGACGGACCTCGGCGTGCGCGATCCATGGCATCTGCTCAAGCTCGGTGCGCATGGCAGCCAGATCGATCTTGAAAAAGCTCGACGCCACATAAGGCGCAATCCGCTGCTGCACAGCCTGCTGGCTGATGTAACTCAAATCGCCCTGCACGTTGATGCGGGTAATCGGGCGGTCGGCGTACGGCAGCAGACGCTGTGCTGCCTCATAAGTACCGAAGCCCAGAACCACCAACAGCACAGGCCAGAGCAGACGCTTCAGAAAACTGAAATTGGCCTTGGGCAGGCGCGCCGACAAGGGCTCCTTGGCCACCATACGGCTGGCGCCGCGCGGCACCGGCTTGTTGCGGCCGGGTGCAGGTGGCTGAGGACGTGTCGACGGGCCGTACATGCCTTAAACCCTCGCCTGAACGCTGTCGGCCAGAATCGCCAACACCAGTTGTTGAAAATCCAGACCTGCCGCACGGGCCGCCATAGGCACCAGACTGTGATCGGTCATGCCCGGTACCGTATTGACTTCCAGTAACCAGAACTTGCCTTGTGCGTCCTGCATGACATCCGTGCGCGCCCACCCTGCAATGCCGATGGCTTCGCAAGCACGTGCTGCAAGTTGTTTGAGTTCCTGTTCCTGCGCATCGCCAAGTCCGCACGGAATCCGGTACTGAGTATCGGACGCCAGGTACTTGGCATCGTAATCATAAAAACTGTGAGGAGTGCCCAGGCCGATGGGAGGCAACACCTGGCCACGCAGAGACGCCACAGTGAACTCAGGTCCCTGAATCCATTGTTCGACTAATACTTGCGAATCGTAGGTACTTGCGGCTTTCCATGCGGCGATCAATTCATCGACGCTGTTCACCTTTGCCATACCGATACTTGAACCTTCATGGGCCGGTTTGACGATCAAAGGCAGGCCCAGTTCCGTCGCGGCGCAAATACAATCACTCTCGTTTTCAATAACGGCATGCAGCGGTGTGGCAAGGCCGAGACTCTGCCAGACCTGCTTGGTACGCAGCTTGTCCATCGCCAGTGCAGAAGCCAGTACGCCACTGCCGGTATAAGGGATTTCCAGGCATTCCAGCAGGCCTTGCATGGTGCCGTCTTCACCGCCGCGTCCGTGCAGAACAATAAAGGCACGGTCGATTTTTTCGCTGACCAGTCGCTGCAGGAAGTCGTCGCCCACATCGATGCCGAACGCATCCACGCCAGCATCGAGCAACGCCTTGAGCACGGCATTACCCGAGTTCAGGGAGACTTCCCGCTCGGCACTCTTGCCACCGAAGAGCACGGCGACACGGCCGAAGCTTTTCGGCTCGAGTGTCGAGCGCAGGGAAGACTGGGCAACGGCTGTCATTTCAGCTTCCCTTCGGTGGAGGCCACTTTGGCACCGGCGAACAGCGGGCTCTTGAGCAGTTGCGGTGCCAGACCGGCAATGTCGCCAGCGCCCTGACACAGCAGAATGTCGCCCGCGCGCAGCAACGGTTTGACCAGCGGCGCCAGCTCGACACCGCGCTCGATGTAGATCGGGTCCAGTTGACCGCGCTGACGAATGCTGTGGCACAGGTTACGACTGTCCGCACCGGGAACCGGCTCTTCACCGGCCGGGTAGACTTCCATCAGCAACAGTACGTTGGCGTCCGCCAGAACCTGCACGAAGTCATCGTACAGATCGCGTGTGCGGCTGAACCGGTGCGGCTGGTAAACCATGACAAGACGACGATCAGGCCAGCCACCACGCACCGCACTGATCACTGCTGCCACTTCGCGCGGGTGGTGACCGTAGTCATCGACCAGCATCACGTTGCCGCCATCGACCGGCAGCTCGCCGTAGACCTGAAAGCGCCGACCAACGCCCTGGAACCCGGACAGGCCCTGAACGATGGCCTCGTCGCTGACGCCCTCGTCAGTGGCAATGGCAATGGTCGCCAGCGAATTGAGTACGTTGTGATTGCCGGGCATGTTCACCGACACATCCAGCGGCTCGCGGTCGCGGCGCAGTACGGTGAAGAAGGTCAGCATGCCGTCCTGACGCACATTGATTGCACGTATATCGGCAGACTCGCTGAAGCCATAGGTCAGCGTCGGGCGCTTGACCAGCGGCAGAATTTCGCGCACCACCGGATCGTCGATGCACATCACCGCCAGCCCGTAGAACGGCAGGTTGTGCAGGAACTCGACGAAGGTCTTCTTCAGTTTGTTGAAGTCACCTTCGTAGGTCGCCATGTGATCGGCGTCGATGTTGGTGACCACAGCGACCAGCGGTTGCAGGTGCAGGAAGCTGGCGTCGCTTTCATCGGCTTCGGCGATCAGGTAGCGGCTGGTGCCCAACTGCGCATTGGTGCCCGCCGCATTCAGACGGCCGCCAATCACGAAGGTCGGGTCCAGGCCGCCGGCAGCGAATACCGAAGCGATCAAGCTGGTGGTGGTGGTCTTGCCGTGCGTACCGGCAACGGCGATGCCGTGGCGATAACGCATCAGCTCGGCGAGCATCTCGGCACGCGGTACGACCGGGATGCGGCGCTCCAGCGCAGTGGCCACTTCCGGGTTGGACGTGTTGACAGCGCTGGACACTACCAGCACGTCGGCACCGATGGTGTTCTCGGCACGATGGCCGATGAAAATCTGTGCGCCGAACGATTCCAGGCGCTCGGTCACAGCCGAACCTTTCAGGTCGGAGCCCGACACTTCGTAGCCCAGGTTCAACAGTACCTCGGCAATGCCGCACATGCCGACACCGCCGATACCGACGAAGTGGATACGACGGATACGGCGCATTTCAGGTTGTGGCATGGCGCGTTGATTCTCAACCATGGGCCACCTCCACACAGACGTTGACGACGGTGCTGGTTGCATCAGGCCTGGCCAGGCTGCGTGCAGTGCGGGCCATGCTGTTCAATTGTTCGGGTTGCATCAAAACCTCTTTCAGGCGTGCTGCCATCTCGGCGGCGCCAGTTGTCGCTTGCGGCATGACGAAGGCTGCGCCTTCGCGAGCCAGATAGTCAGCGTTACGTGACTGATGGTCATCAATCGCGTGGGGCAGCGGTATCAGCAACGACGGCAGGCCGGCGGCGGCCAGTTCGCTGATGGTCAATGCGCCTGCGCGGCAGACCACCAGATCGGCCCAGCCATAGGCTTGGGCCATGTTCTGGATGAACGGCGCAACCTGCGCCTCGACGCCCACGTTGCGATAGCGCTCGGCGGTGACTGCGTCATGATTCTTGCCCGACTGATGAAACACTTCGGGCTGGATGTCCTGAGGCAGCTGGGACAGCGCCTCGGGCAACAATTTGTTCAACGGCTCCGCGCCCAGGCTGCCGCCCAGTACCAGCAGGCGAGCCTTGCGTCCGGCCAGTGCCTGACGCGGTGTTTCCAGAAACAGCTCGACCCGCACCGGGTTACCGGTGGTGCGACGCTTGGACGAATCCGCAAAGGTGTTCGGGAACGCTTCGCACACCCGGCTGGCGAACGACGCCAGACTGCGGTTGGCAGTACCGGCAACGGCGTTCTGCTCGTGAATGATCAACGGTACGCCTGCCAGCTTCGCCGCCAGACCGCCGGGGCCGGTGACGTAGCCACCAAAGCCGACCACACAGACCGGCTTGACCTGACGCACGACCTTGCGTGCCTGCATCAGGGCCTTGAGCAACATGAAAGGCGCCTTGAGCAGCGACAAGCGGCCCTTGCCACGCAAACCGGTAACGTTGATCAGATGCAGCGTCAGACCGGCCTGCGGCACCAGTTCGTTTTCGATACCGCGCGGCGTGCCCAGCCAATGGACCTTGTAACCGCGTGCCTGGAACTCGCGCGCGCAGGCCAGCGCCGGGAATACATGCCCGCCGGTTCCGCCTGCCATGATCAGCACGTTAGCGTCCATGGGGCGTGTCCTCGGCGAAGTCGCTTTCCTTGAACTCGGCCTCTTCGCTGCCCATGTTGTTGCGCGATTCCCACTCGATGCGCAGCAGCAGCCCGAGGCTCGCGCAGCAGATCACCAGCGAGCTGCCGCCGTAGCTGAGGAACGGCAGGGTCAGACCCTTGGTCGGCAGCAGACCGACGTTCACACCGATGTTGATCAGGAACTGACCGATCCACAGGAACGACAGACCGTAGGCCACGTAGGCACCGAAGAACTGCTTGGCGCGCTCGGCCCACATGCCGATGTACATGCCGCGAATACTGACGAACAGAAACAGCGCGACGGTGATCAGCGAACCCACAACGCCCAGCTCTTCTGCAAGTACCGAGAACACGAAGTCGGTGTGCGCTTCCGGCAGATAAAACTGCTTCTGCACGCTGTTGCCCAGCCCGACGCCGAACCACTCGCCGCGACCGAAGGCGATCAGCGCCTGGGTCAATTGGTAGCCGGAGCCGAACTGGTCGGCCCACGGGTCAGTAAAGTTGGTCAGACGCGCCATCCGGTAAGGTTGGGCCTGAACCAGCACCACAACAGAGGCAACCGCCAGTACCACCATCAGCGAGAAGCGGAACAGGCCGACACCACCGAGGAACAACATGGCCGCCGCAGCGCCCATCATTACCACGGTCGCACCGAAGTCAGGCTCCATGAGCAGCAGACCGGCCATCGGCAGCAGCACGATGAACGGCTTGAAGAAGCCCATCCAGCTTTCACGAACTTCCTGCTGCTGACGGATCAGGTAGCCGGCAAGGAAGATCACCACAAACACCTTGGCGATTTCCGACGGCTGCACGTTGAACGCGCCGAAGCCGATCCAGCGCATCGAACCGTTCACCTCGCGTCCGATTCCCGGCACCAGTACCAAGAGCAACAGGCCGAACGCACCGAGCAGCATCATCCAGCCCAGACGCTGCCAGGTGGCGACCGGGATCATCATGGTCACGCCGCAGGCACCCAGGCCGATCAGCAGATAAACCAGGTGACGGGTCATCATGTACAGCGTGTTGCCCGACTGCACCGCAGCAACTTCCGACGACGCCGAGGTAATCATCACCAGGCCAAGGCCGAGCAGCGCCAGGCAACCGACCAGCATCGGGAAGTCCAGGTCGATACCGCGGCCGCTGATGAGTGGCGATGGGTAAGGCTTGATCACACCGAAGATCATGACAAGCACTCCACTGCCTGCGCGAACACACGTCCGCGCTCTTCATAATTCTTGAACATGTCCAGGCTGGCGCATGCAGGAGAAAGCAATACGGCATCGCCACGCTGAGCCAGTTTTGCGCTGTGCTCGACAGCAGCCTGGACGGTGTCGACACGCACCAGCGGAACGGCATCGCCCAGTGCCTGGGCAATCAGTTCTGCATCACGCCCGAGCACGACCGCAGCGCGGCAATGCTTGGCGACTGGCGCACGCAAACCGCTGAAGTCAGCGCCTTTGCCATCGCCGCCGGCGATCAACACCAGCTTGCCGTCGATATCCGAGCCCAGCCCTTCGATGGCAGCCAGTGCGGCACCGACGTTGGTGGCTTTGGAATCGTTGTAGTAATGAACGCCGTCGTGCTCGCGCAGCCACTGGCAGCGATGCTCCAGGCCGGTGAACTCGCGCAGGCTGGCGAGCATGGCGTCGAACGGCAGGCCGACCGCATGCCCGAGCGCCAAGGCTGCAAGCGCGTTGGCCTGATTGTGCGCACCACGCACTTTCAGCTCACGCACCGGCATGAGGTTTTCAAACTGGAACGCCAGGTACTTTTCGCCGTTCTCTTCACGCAGGCCGAAACCATGGAAATCCGGCTTGTTGAGGCCGAATGTCCAACACGGCAGGCCTTCGCCAATCAGCGGACGGGACAGCGCATCCTGACGATTGACCACCACTTGCCGCGCGCCACGGAAAATCCGGTGCTTGGCCAGGTGGTAGGCAGGCAGGCCGCTATAACGGTCCATGTGGTCTTCGCTGATATTCAGCACGGTCGCCACTTCAGCGTTGAGCTGGTCGGTGGTTTCCA
The DNA here is from genome assembly GCF_900103225.1 of Pseudomonas congelans. Lineage (GTDB taxonomy): Bacteria > Pseudomonadota > Gammaproteobacteria > Pseudomonadales > Pseudomonadaceae > Aquipseudomonas > Aquipseudomonas congelans. The sequence continues at coordinate 239,573 of NZ_FNJH01000005.1, forward strand.
GCTGAAAGCTGGAGAGCTCCATCACGTACAGCTCGATATCGTCGCTGAGCAGGTCCAGTGCCGGGGTGCCGAGATTGCCGCCCACCGCCACACGCTTTCCAGCGGCAGCGGCCATCTCACCGACCAGTGTGGTCACGGTGCTTTTCGCATTCGAGCCGGTAATGGCAATCACCGGCGCCTTCGCGTAACGCGCGAACAGTTCGATGTCGCCCGACAGTTTGACGCCGCGTGCGTGCGCCTGCTGCAGGGCCGGGGTCGCCAGGGCCAGACCGGGGCTGACATACAGCTCATCGGCACGGCAGAGGAAATCCACGTCCAGCTCGCCACAACGCACTTCCACCTGCGGATAGTCGCGACGCAAGGTCGCCAGCTCAGGAGGATTCTCCCGCGTGTCGGCCACGGCAAAGGACACGCCCTGGTTCGCCAGGAAGCGAACCAGGGACATGCCGCTTTTGCCTAGACCCACGACAATGCGGAAGCGGTCGGAAACGATCAGGGACACTCGTTCTACCTCAGTTTCAGCGTGGCAAGGCCAATGAGCACCAGAATCACGGTGATGATCCAGAAACGGACGATCACACGTGGCTCGGGCCAGCCTTTGAGTTCAAAGTGGTGATGGATCGGCGCCATGCGGAATACGCGGCGGCCGGTAAGTTTGAAAGACGCAACCTGAATGACCACTGAAAGGGTTTCCATCACGAACACACCGCCCATGATGAACAGGACCATTTCCTGACGAACGATCACCGCCATGGTGCCTAGGGCTGCGCCGAGTGCCAGAGCACCGACGTCGCCCATGAATACTTGCGCCGGGTACGTGTTGAACCAGAGGAACCCCAGCCCCGCGCCAATCAGCGCGCCAGAGAACACAATCAGCTCGCCCGCCCCCGGCACGTAGGGAATCAGCAGGTATTCAGCAAATTTCACGTTGCCCGACAGGTAGCAGAAAATGCCCAGGGCACCGCCAACCATCACCGTCGGCATGATCGCCAGACCGTCCAGCCCGTCAGTCAGGTTGACTGCGTTGCTGGAGCCGACGATCACGAAATAGGTCAGCACGATGAAACCGATACCCAGCGGGATGCGCACATCCTTGAGCATCGGCACGATCAGCGTGGTTTCAGTCGCCGACGGTGCAGTCGTATAAAGGAAGATCGCCGCGCAGAGGCCGAACACCGACTGCCAGAAATACTTCCAGCGACTTGGCAGGCCCCGGGAATTCTTTTCGATCACCTTGCGGTAGTCATCGACCCAGCCGATGGCACCGAACAGGAAGGTCACCAGCAACACAACCCACACGTAACGATTGCTCAGGTCAGCCCACAGCAGCGTACTGATACCAATGGACGACAGGATCAGCGCGCCGCCCATGGTCGGCGTGCCCGATTTGGACAGGTGCGACTGCGGACCGTCGTTGCGCACCGACTGACCGATCTGGCGCATCTGCAGGGTGCGGATCATCCACGGCCCCAGGCACAGCGACAGCGTCAGTGCGGTGAGCACGCCAAGGATCCCGCGCAATGACAGGTACTGAAAGACCGCGAAGCCTTTGTAGAACTGTTGTAAAAACTCGGCCAACAGCAGCAGCATTAATGTTTCTCCAGGCTAGAACCGCACAAGGCAGCCACGACGTGTTCCATCGCGGCGCTACGCGAGCCCTTGATCAGTAAAGTGGTATCAGGGTCCTGCTCGGCGCCCAGCGCCGCGATCAGTTCAGCCTGACTGGCAAAGTGGTAAGCATGCTCACCGAAAGCGCTGACGGCGTGAGTCATCAACGGGCCGACGGCATACAGCGCCGAGACTTTGCCAGCGGCATAGGCACCGACCTCGCGATGGCCCTGCTCGGCCCAGTCGCCGAGCTCGCCGATATCGCCCAGCACCAGTACGGTACGACCGGTGAAGCCGGTGAGGATGTCGACGGCCGCGTTGATCGAGGCAGGGTTGGCGTTGTAGGTATCATCGATGACGCGCGTGCCATTGCTGGCGATTTGCGCCACGGCACGGCCCTTGACCGGCTGCACGTTGTTCAGCCCGGTGACGATCCCTTCCAGCGGCACACCCATTGCGCAGCCGGCAGCCGCAGCGGCCAGGGCGTTGGACACATTGTGCGTGCCAAGCAGGTTCAACTGAACCCGGGCAGTGCCTAGCGGGCTGTTGATGATGAAGCCCGGGCAGCCACGTGCATCACGGCTAAGTTCGCTGGCGTACACATCGGCCGTAGAGTCGCTGAGTGCGAAGGTCAGGACATTGCGATTGCCGGCGCGCTTGCGCCAGATCGGGAACGCCTTGTCTTCCAGGTTCAATACTGCCGTGCCGCCAGCATCGAGACCTTCCAGAATCTCGCCCTTGGCTTCGACAATCCGGTCCGGGCCGCCAAACTCGCCAACATGGGCGGTTCCGGCGTTGGTGATCATGGCAACGTGCGGCTTGGCGAGGCTCACGGTGTAGGCAATCTCGCCAACCCGCGACGCACCCAGCTCGATCACAGCAGACGTATATTCGGGAGCCAGTTCCAGCAGGGTCAGCGGAACGCCCAATTCATTGTTCAGGTTGCCTCGGGTCGCCAGCACAGGCCCGCGCGTGCGCAGGATGCTCGCGAGCATCTCCTTGACCGTGGTTTTGCCACTGGATCCGGTGACGGCGGCAACCGGCCGGTCCAGGAATGCATTGCGGTTCATGGCACCCAACTGGGCAAGAGCCTTGCGCGTGTCCAGCACGACCAGTTGCGGCAAGACGGCGCCCTGCACTTCGCGCTCGACCAGAGCACCGACCGCACCTTTGGCAGCCACTTGATCAAGGTATTCATGACCGTCGAAGCGCGGGCCGGTCAGGGCCACGAACAGCTGGCCAGGCTCGATACCCCGGCTGTCGGTGCTGACGCCGGCAAAGCTGCAGTCGCCGCCGACCAGACGGGCGTCGAGTGGCACAACCAGTTCGCTGAAGGTCATTGGCTTAAGCATTCGCAGGCTCCCATACAGCAAGCGCGCTGGCGGCTTCTTGCAAATCGGAGAACGGCTGCCGCTGACCGTTGATTTCCTGGTAGTCCTCGTGGCCCTTGCCGGCAAGCACTACCACGTCATCGGCATTGGCGCCGGCAATCAGCTCGGCAATGGCCTGACCGCGACCTTCGACAAAACGCACCTTGTCCACAGCAACGAAACCAGGGCGTATATCGTCAAAAATACTGGCGGGCGATTCGGAGCGCGGATTGTCATCAGTGACCCACACACCGTCGGCCAGACGCTCGACCACTTCAGCCATCAGCGGACGCTTGCCACGGTCACGGTCACCGCCGCAGCCGAACAGGCACAACAAGCGACCCTTGGCGTGCGGGCGCAGAGCTTCGAGCACTTTTTCCAGCGCGTCCGGGGTGTGTGCGTAATCCACCACCACCAGAGGCTTTTCGGCACCACCCAGACGCTGCATGCGTCCGACCGGGCCTTCGAGTTTCGGCAGCGCCTTGAGAATTTCGTCCAGCGCGTAATCCAGGCCCAGCAACGCGCCGACCGCAGCCAGGACGTTGCTCAAGTTGAAACGGCCCAGCAGGCTGCTGCGCAGGAAGTGCTCGCCTTGAGGCGTGACCAGCGTGGCGCGCACGCCATCGTCGTCGAACTTCGCATCGCGGCAATACAGGTAGGCCGAGCTGTCCAGCTGGCTATAGGTGATCAGGCGCGACTCTTGTTTGATAGCGGCCAGTTCACGACCGAAGTCATCATCCAGGTTGATCACCCGGCATTTCAGATCGGACCATGCGAACAGCTTTGCCTTGGCGGCAGCGTATGCCTCCATGGTGCCGTGATAATCCAGATGGTCACGGGACAGATTGGTCAGCACCGCCACATCAAACGCCAGCGCCGTAGCGCGTCCCTGATCGAGACCGTGGGAGGAGACTTCCATCGCCACTGCGCGCGCGCCGGCCTTTCTCAGGTCGGTCAGCGTCGCCTGCACGGCAATCGGATCGGGCGTAGTGTGGCGGCCGCTTTGCAGCGAGCCGTAGAAACCGGTGCCCAAGGTGCCGACGATCCCGCAGCGTTGCCCGAGAACATCAAGCGCCTGGGCCACCAGCTGGGTCACGCTGGTCTTGCCGTTGGTGCCGGTAACGCCCACCAGATTCAGACTGCGGCTAGGATCGCCATAGAAGCGACCGGCGATAGCGGACAATTGCGCGGCGAGCCCCTTGACCGGGATCAGCGGCACGTCGGTGATCGGCAGAACGATCGACCCTTCGACTTCATAGGCTACGGCAGCTGCGCCACGCTTGAGTGCGTCGGCGATATGCGCGCGGCCATCGACCTTGATCCCCGGCACTGCCAGAAACAGGTCGCCCGGACGCACATTGCGACTGTCGAGCGTCAACTCGCGAATCAGCGCGTCGCGGTCGGTGTGAGCGAAAAGCTTGCTCAGATTAAAGGCCATCAACCACGCCCTCCTTTGGCTGCCGGTGCGGCGTTGACTTGTTCAGGTGGCGCAAGGTTGTCAGGCGTCACGTTCATCAGACGCAACGTGCCGGACATGACCTTGCTGAATACCGGGGCCGAAACCAGACCACCGTAGTAACCACCCTTGCTCGGCTCGTCGATGACAACCACGATGGCGTAGCGCGGGTTGCTCATCGGGCCGAAACCGGCGAACAGGGAACGATAGGAGTTTTCCGCGTAGCCCTTGGTACCGATGGACGTCTTGCGCGCCGTACCACTCTTGCCACCGACGTGATAGGACGGCACTCGGGCGCGATAGACGCCGCGCGGGTCCTCGATAACCTGCTGCAGCATGCCCTGCAGGGTCTTGGCGGTTTTCTCCGGAATGGCCTGGGTCGATTCCGGCTCTTTATCTGTTTTCAGGATGGTCAACGGCACAATGCGGCCGTTGTTGGCCAACGCCCCATAGGCATGCACCAGCTGCAAGGCAGTAACCGACAGACCGTAGCCATAAGACAGCGTGGCGGTTTCGGCCTTGCGCCATTCGCGGTAGTTGGGCAGATTGCCGACGCGCTCGCCAGGGAAGCCGAGACCGGTGTACTGACCGAAACCGACGCGCTGCATGGCACGGAAGATCGCCTCACCGCCAACATCGAAAGCAACCTTGCTCATGCCGACGTTACTGGAGTTGATCAGAATGCCGGTCAGATCGAGGATCGGGCCTTCGGTCTTGGTCACGTCACGAATCGTGTATTTGCCGATCTGCAGGGTGCCTGGATAAACCTCGACCTTGTCGGTGGGCTTCCAGCGGCCACTGTCCAGCGCTGCGGTCATGGAGATCGGCTTCATGGTCGAACCGGGTTCGAACACGTCGATGATTGCCCGATTGCGCATGGCGGCAGGTACCATGGTGCGGCGGTTATTCGGGTTGTAGGTCGGCTGGTTGACCATCGCCAGAACCTCACCGGTCTTGACGTCCATGATCACCATGCTGCCGGCCTTGGCCTCGTTCTCGACGATGGCATTGCGCAGTTCACGGGTCGCCAGGTATTGCAGGCGCAGGTCAATAGACAAAGCCAAGGTCTTTCCGGCCTTGGCATTCTTGGTGACCTGAACATCCTTGATCAGTCGGCCACGCCGGTCCTTGATGACCTGACGCTTGCCGGGCACACCGGCGAGCCAGTCGTCATACGCCAGCTCGACACCTTCCCGACCATGGTCGTCAAGGTCGGTAAAGCCGACCATGTGCGCAGTGACATCACCGGCCGGATAAAAACGACGGAATTCCTCGATGCCGTAGACACCGGGCACTTTCAAGTCGATGACCGACTGACCCTGCTCTGGCGTCAGGCCACGAACCAGGTAGATGAATTCCTTGTTCGCCTGCGAGTCCAGACGCTCGGTCAATGCCTTGAGATCCTGGCCCAGCGCGGCTGCCAGCATCGGCCACTTGGACTTGTCCTGCTGCATTTCACGCGGGTTGGCCCACAGCGTCGTCACCGGAGTACTGACGGCCAGCGGCTCGCCGTTACGGTCGGTGATCAGGCCACGGTGCGCCGGAATGGGGATGTGCCGAAGGCTGCGTGCATCGCCCTGCTCCTTGAGAAAGGTATGGTCGATAACCTGCAGGTCGACGATGCGCCAGCAAATCGCGAGCACAAGGGACACCAGCAGCCCTACGACTACGCGAAAACGCCACGGATAAAGAGCACCATCAAGCTTCATCATGGCGCCACCATCCGTACTTCGGCAGCGCTCGGGATGCGCATCTTCAGTTGTTCGGTGGCCAGGTTCTCGATGCGGCTGTGTGCAGTCCAGGTGCTCTGTTCAAGAATCAGCCGACCCCACTCTGCCTGCGCCTTGTCGCGCACACTCATTTCCGAATACAGCGAGTTGAGCAGTTGACGATTCCAATGTGCGCTATAGGAAACGCCAATCGCCGAAATCAGGACAGCAATAAACAGCAGCAGCATAATGAAGCTGCCGCCGGGCAGAGGCTTCAGAAACAGACGGCTCACCTGAGCTTCTCCGCTACACGCATGACAGCGCTGCGCGAACGCGGGTTTGCTTTGGTTTCGACATCCGAGGCGAACTGGGCCTTGCCGTGAATTTTGATTTTCGGTTCGAACGGTTTGAACTGGATCGGCAGATTGCGCGGCATGTTGTCGGCTTCGCCCTTGGCGAGCTTGCGCATGAACAGTTTGACGATGCGGTCTTCCAGCGAGTGAAAGCTGATGACGACCAGACGGCCACCCACTTCCAGCGCATCCAGTGCGGCTTCGAGGCCGGCTTCCAGATCGCCCAATTCGTTGTTTACGTGAATACGCAGGCCCTGAAAGGCACGCGTTGCAGGATTCTTGCCCTTTTCCCAGGCAGGGTTGGCGACCTTGAGTACTTCTGCCAGATCGGCGGTGCGCTCGAAAGGCTGGACTTCGCGACGCGCGACGACCGCGTTGGCCATGCGCTTGGCAAAGCGCTCTTCGCCGTATTCCTTGAAGACGCGGGCAATTTCCTCAGCCGGTGCAGTCGCGATGAACTGGGCAGCGCTTACGCCACGGGTAGGGTCCATGCGCATGTCCAGAGGACCGTCGTTCATGAAGCTGAAACCGCGCTCGGGATCATCCAGCTGCGGGGACGACACACCCAGATCCAGCAGGATGCCACTGACCTTGCCCGCCAGACCGCGTTCCTGAGCCTCGGATCCCAATTCGGCAAAGCTGCGCTGCACAATGACAAAGCGGCCGTCTTCGGCCGCTAGCGCTTGCCCGGTGGCAATCGCTTGAGGATCCTTGTCGAATCCCAGAAGCCGACCATCGGGGCCCAGCTGGCTGAGTATCAGACGGCTATGCCCGCCACGTCCGAACGTGCCATCCAGATAGCAGCCATCGGCGCGCACCGCGAGAGCCTCCACGGCTTCTTCGAGCAGCACGGTGATGTGGGTAAAGCCGCTATTCATAGTCACAGGATCAAATCACGTAATTCGTCGGGCATCGCGCCAGGTTTTTGAATGGCAGCCAGGTCAGCATCAGCAAGAGCATTCCAGGCGTCCTCGTCCCACAGTTGAAACTTGTTGAGCTGGCCCACCAGCATTACGCGCTTATCCAGCCTGGCGTACTCGCGCAGGCGCGGCGGTACCAGAAAACGCCCACTCCCGTCGAGTTCCAGATCGACAGCATTACCAATCAGAAGCCTTTGCAGGCGGCGGTTCTCTTCCCGAAACGTCGCCAGATCACGAAGTTTTGCTTCTATCAGCTCCCATTCGGAAAGCGGATAAAGGCAAAGGCATGGATCAACGGCATCAATGGTCACGATAAGTTGGCCGGCGCTACGCGAATCCAACTCGTCACGGTACCGGCTCGGCATAGCGAGACGGCCCTTGGCATCGAGATTGATCGCATTGGCACCACGGAACACAGGCGCATTCTCCGAATATTAGCTTTTTGCGCTAAAAAAACCCACTTCGTGCCACTTTCTGCCACTTGCGCACACTATAGGAACGCGCCCACCACACCGTCAAGGCACGGTCTTAAGGAAAACCCTTACATTTCGGAGATTTAGGAGAGGTATTGAGGATAAAAAGGTAATTTTGCGAAGGATCTGACGGATAAATCCCACACAACTCAAATCGTTGCGATTCAAAGTTAATGTGATTTATGAGCTGTAAGATTTTTTTGGTATTACGGAAGGGTTTTGCTGCTTGAAACGAAGGGGGAAGAAAAAGGTGGAGAGTCGATCTGTAAGCCGGGTTCTGTCGAGAACAGTCATTCCTCTACGACGGCCATCACTGGACGTCTTTAGCAACCTACCCGGTTCCAGCGCGGGCCACGCCTAGGAACCCTATTTGGTCTTGCTCCGAGTGGGGTTTACCTTGCCACGAACTGTTACCAGACGTGCGGTGCGCTCTTACCGCACCTTTTCACCCTTACCGGCACCGAAGTGCTTAGGCGGTTATTTTCTGTGGCACTTTCCGTAGGCTCACGCCTCCCAGGCGTTACCTGGCACTCCGCCCTATGGAGCCCGGACTTTCCTCCCCCCCTTGTTGCGGAACAACAAGAGGCAGCGACTGTCCAATCGACTCTCCGCCGACAAGGTTAGCGGCACATGCCATCAAGAACAAGCTTTAATAGCATTGTGTGGCTCGCTCGCCCCTTTCAAAAGCAGCCTGTTACCCCTTCTGCTTCTCCAGCGCCACCTGGTACAGCAGGTTCTTGCGTACGCCGGTTATTTCAGCAGCTAACGCTGCGGCGCGCTTGAGCGGCATCTCCGCAAGCAGCAAATCCAGCACCCGACGCGCTTCCTCGCCAATGACATCCTCGTCATCCGGCGGCGTCCAGCCAGCCACCAGCACCACGCACTCTCCGCGCTGCTGATTACTGTCGGATTCGACGAATGCCCGCAGCTCACCCAAAGGCAGACCCTTGAGGGTTTCGAAAGTTTTGGTTATTTCACGCGCCAGCAGCGCCTTACGGTCAGCACCGAAGACCAGCTCCATATCCTGCAGGCACTCCAGGATGCGGTGCGGCGCCTCGTAATAGATCAACGTGCGCGGCTCTTCCCTGACACCCTCGAGCCTGGCCTTGCGACCCGCGGATTTGGCCGGAAGAAAGCCCTCGAAAATGAATCGATCCGACGGCAGCCCGGCTGCAGAAAGAGCCGCAATCAAGGCACACGCCCCCGGCACCGGTACGACCTGCACACCCGCGGCACGCGCCTGACGAACAAGGTGATAACCGGGATCGGAGATCAATGGCGTGCCCGCATCGGAAATCAGCGCGACGTCGTCACCGGCCAGCAGACGTGTAATGAACCGACTACCCTCATCACGTTCGTTATGTTCGTGACAGGCGGCCAATGGCGTCGGGATGCCGAAGTGCTGCATCAGCCGCGCGGAATGGCGAGTGTCTTCAGCCGCAATCAGCGCGACCTCACGCAGCACCTTCAAGGCTCGCACACTCATGTCGTCCAGATTGCCGATAGGAGTCGCCACTACATAAAGCGAACCCGGAGTGGAATTCGAAACAACCGGAACAGTCAAAACGCAAACCTCGCAGGTTAAAACAGGTGCTTGGAAAAAATGCATTGTACAGGCTGCGGCCCGGCGGAACGGTTCGCGCGTCAGGATGCCGACAAAAAAGGAATGAAAACATGTTCAGACCCGAGCAAGAAGCGCGGCGCCCCTCCCGAATTGAACGATTTGGCCGCCAGATGACCTTAAAGCGACTGATATCACGGCTTTAAATACCTTCGACATCGCACCCTGGCCAGCGCTTGGGTACAATCCCCCGTTAATTCGCTCGAGTTTCAGGAACATACCAATGATCGCTTGTCTGCGGCTGCTCTCTGCCCTCTGCCTCGCTGCCCTCCTCGCAGCCTGTGCCAGCTCGCCCTCGTCCAGCCTTGGCGAGCTGCCTCGAACCCCGGATGCCAGCATCGAGCAATTGCTCGAGCAGGCCGCCAGCGCCAAAACACCCGAGCAGGCCGCAACGCTGCGCTTGAGTGCTGCCGATCTGGCAAGCCGCCAGAATGACGCAGGACGCGCCGCGCAAATCCTCGGACAGGTGCAAATCGATCAACTCAAGCCCGGGCTGCAGGTTTTCGCCAGCACACTGTCCGCTGAGCTGGCGATGGGCCGCAATCAGCCCAAGGCAGCGCTGACCGCCTTGAATCATCCGAGCATGCAGCGCTTGGGCGAACTGTCGGTCGAGCAACAGATTCGTACTCACATGGTCAAGGCACGCGCCCTTGAAGCCGATGGCCAGGCGCTCGCAGCCGCCAATGAACGTGTTTACGCAGGCCCGCTGCTGCAAGGCGCAGACGTCAACGCCAACAATGACGCGATCTGGACACTGGTCTCCGCCCTGCCTGCCGAGCAGCTGCAGAGCACCGCCACTGACGATATGGGCGGCTGGCTGAATTTGGCTCGCTCGGTCAAGGGCGCAGGCACGCTTGAGCAGCAACAGGCTGCCATCGACAGCTGGAAAGCGCAGAATCCGAAACATCCTGCTGCAGTGCAACTGCCAACCGCCCTCGCGCAGTTGCGTGCACTGACCAGCGAGCCGATCACCAAAATTGCTCTGCTGCTGCCGCAGGATGGTCAACTGGCCGCAGTCGCCAAGGCATTGCGCGAAGGTTTCATGGCCGCGCACTTCCAGGCTCAGCAGGCAGGACAGAATCCTCCAGCCATCCAGGTCTTCGACAGCTCGCGAATCACCTCGATGGACGAGTTCTACCGTCAGGCTCAGGCCGCTGGCGTGCAACTGGTTGTCGGTCCGCTGGAAAAGAACCTCGTTAAACAGCTGAACAGCCGCCAGCAGTTGCCGATCACCACCCTGGCATTGAACTACAGCGACACCAGCAATGAAGGCCCGGCTCAGCTGTACCAATTCGGCCTGGCCGCAGAAGACGAAGCACGCGAGGTTGCACGTCGCGCCTGGGCGGACGGCAAGCGCAGCGCCGTTGCGATGGTTCCGAAAGGTGAATGGGGCGACCGCGTGCTGGATGCCTTCCGCAAGAGCTGGCAAGCCAAGGGCGGCACGCTGATCGCTGCAGAGCATGTCGATCAGCCTGTAGAACTGGCACAGCAGGTCGCCGACCTGTTCCAGTTGCGTAACAGCGAAGGCCGCGCCCAGCGCCTGCAAAGCACCGCCGGCACCCAGGTCGCCGCTCAGCCAAGTCGTCGCCAGGACATCGACTTCATGTTCCTCGCCGCTACCCCGCAGCAAGCACAGCAGATCAAACCCACCATGGTCTTTCAGTACGCGGGTGACGTTCCGGTCTACGCCACTTCGCACCTGTTCACCAACAGCAACGATCACGCTCAATATATGGACCTGAATGGCGTGCGCTTCTGCGAAACGCCATGGCTACTGAACGCCGAAGACCCGCTGCGCCAGCAGGTCACCGCGCAATGGCCACAGGCTGCAGGCAGCCTGGGTCGCCTGTATGCAATGGGCATCGACGCCTATCGCCTGGCCCCCCGCCTCGCTCAGCTAAAGGCGATGCCTGACAGCCGCATCGACGGACTGTCCGGCAGCCTCAGCCTGAATCCTGGTCGTCGCGTCGAACGCCAGCTGCCATGGGCTGAGTTCGTCGACGGCAAGATCCAGCGTCTGCCGGACACCGCGCCCTGATGCAACGCAGCACCCGCCAGCAAGCAGGGCGCGAGGCTGAAGCCGTCGCCCTGCAGTTTTTGCAACAACAGGGGCTGCGCCTGATTGAACAAAACTGGTTATGCAAACGCGGCGAGCTTGATCTAGTCATGCTTGACGGCGATACAGTAGTATTCGTCGAAGTTCGCTACCGGCGCCATTCAGGATGGGGCGGCGCCATGGAGAGCGTCGATTTTCGCAAGCAGGGGAAACTCGTCACGGCCGCACAGCTTTTTCTGCAGCAAGCGACGACTTGGGCCAATCATCCCTGTCGTTTCGACGTGATCGCCATTGAAGGCGAGCCCGGCAATGCCGCACCGCTGAATTGGATCAAGAGCGCTTTTGACAGCTGACCTGGCGCAGCAGTGCGACTCGGATCATGGCCAGTAACACGCTTATACCCTCACCGATTTCGCTATTTGTTTTGCCGGCTGCACACCTTGTGTGCCGGATAGCTCCCGGGAGAACCCGGCGCATCCGTCCCGCCGCCGTACGCTCTAATTAAGGTCACATTGATGGACATGCAATCCCGAATTCGCCGGCTGTTCCAGGCCAGCATCGAAACCAAGCAACAGGCGATGGAAGTCCTTGCACCCTTTATCGAGCAAGCCAGTCAGGTCATGGTCAATGCCCTGCTCAACGAGGGCAAGATGCTCGCGTGCGGCAACGGCGGATCGGCTGGCGATGCACAGCACTTTTCCTCGGAATTGCTCAACCGCTTCGAGCGTGAGCGGCCGAGCCTGCCGGCGATTGCACTGACCACCGACAGCTCGACGATCACCTCGATCGCCAACGATTACAGCTACAACGAAATCTTCTCCAAACAGATCCGCGCACTGGGTCAGCCAGGCGACGTGTTGCTGGCCATTTCCACCAGCGGCAACTCGGCGAATATTATTCAAGCCATCCAGGCCGCACATGATCGCGAAATGATTGTCGTAGCATTGACGGGACGCGACGGTGGCGGCATGGCCTCCCTGCTATTGCCGGAGGATGTGGAGATCCGCGTACCCGCCAATGTCACGGCACGCATACAAGAAGTCCATCTGCTGGCGATCCATTGCCTTTGCGATTTGATCGACAGCCAACTGTTCGGGAGTGAAGAATGACCCCTAATCGTCTCAGCCTATTGGTTCTGACACTGTGCCTCAGCGTCACCGGATGCAGTTCGGTGATCACGGCCACTCGCGAAAAGCCGATCGAAGATGATCGCGGCACGCGCACCTTCGGCAGCAAGATCGACGACTCGCTGATCGAAACCAAGGCAGCCGTCAATATCTCCAAGGCCAGCCCTGACCTCGCAGAGGGCTCACACATCGTCGTGACCAGCTTCAACGGCATCGTACTGCTGGCTGGACAGACGCCGCGTGCCGACCTCAAGGCCATGGCCGAACAGGCCGCCAGCGCGGTTCAGCGCGTCAAGAAGGTCAACAACGAACTGCAGGTGATGGCGCCCTCCTCACTGCTGGCGCGCAACAACGACGCCTGGCTGACGACCAAGGTCAAAAGCCAGATGATCGCTGACGCATCCATCCCCGGCTCGCGCATCAAAGTGGTGACCGAAAACGGCATCGTGTTCCTGCTGGGCCTGGTGACACAGGACGAAGCCAATCGCGCTACCAACCTGGTACAGGGCGTATCCGGTGTACAGAAGATCGTCAAACTCTTCGAGTACATCGACTGACGGGTAACCGACAGGCATGAAAAAGGCGATCCGAAGATCGCCTTTTTTATTGCCCGTCTTTTACTTGACGACCTTCAGACTCGGCCTGCCACTCGGACGTGGCGGTTCGCTGTCTGGCGGAGGCGTATCGTCTTCGATTTCGATCTCGATTTCTTCGCCCTCTTCCATGGAAGGCTCCAGATCGAAAACCATGCCCTGACCGTTCTCGCGGGCATAAATACCCAGGATGGCAGCGACAGGCACATACAGCGTGTGCGGCACACCGCCGAAGCGGCCTTCGAAACTGACCGCCTCGTTATCCATATGCAGATGACGCACGGCACTTGGCGAAACATTCAGGACAATCTGCCCGTCATTGGCAAACCCTTGCGGGACCTGCACCGACGGGTAATCCGCATTGACCAGCACATGCGGGGTGCAATCGTTATCGACGATCCACTCGTAGAGAGCACGAACAAGATAAGGGCGACTGGAGTTCATTAACGGCTCCTTAAGCCTTAGCGCATTTCACGTTCGGCAGCAGACAGACTCGCCTGAAAAGCCTCACGCGCAAATTGGCGCTCCATGTAATCAAGCAACGGCTTGGCAGGCCGCGGCAATTCAATACCCAAAATTGGCAAACGCCAGAGTATGGGGAGTAGACAGCAGTCAACGAGACTTAGCTCGTCACTCATGAAAAAAGCTTTTTCCGCGAACAGCGGGGAAACCCCGGCCAGACTCTCGCGAAGCTCCTTGCGCGCCTGAACACGAGCAGGCTCTTTGCTGCGCGTATCCAGGATCAGGTCGACAAGGCCGCACCAGTCTCTCTGGATACGATGAATCAGCAAACGGCTGTTGGCACGGGCAACCGGATAGACGGGCAGCAGAGGCGGATGCGGATAGCGCTCATCCAGATACTCCATCACCACGGACGACTCGTACAACGCCAGGTCACGATCGACGAGGGTCGGCACACTGCCGTATGGATTTACTTCGATCAGCTGCGGCGGATGACGACCTGCCACCACTTCAATGATTTCGGCGCTGACACCTTTCTCGGCGAGCACAATGCGTACGCGATGAGAATAGTGGTCGGCGGGGTCGGAGTAACAGGCCAACCGGTTGGTCACGCCCATGGCGATCCTCCTCGCTTGTTAAAATTTATCGGACAGACGAACGAACGCGCCTCAAGGGCGCATCCGATAATGAACGCAACAGGACAGGTGTTCGTCGCGGGCCACAAGATAGCTCATTTACGCGATGTAAATTCCGTAATCTTCGTCGACAGGCGGATAAATTTCACAATATCGACGTAAAACGAGCAACACGAAAACATCCTGACAGTAAAAATCACGCCCATAAAAAAACGCCCAGCCCCGCAAAGGGATGGACGTTCTTTCTTTGAACGAAGAGCGTATTAACGCTTCGAGTACTGCGGACGCTTACGCGCTTTACGCAGACCGACTTTCTTACGTTCAACTTCACGAGCATCGCGAGTCACGAAGCCTGCTTTACGCAGAGCGCCACGCAGTGTCTCGTCGTACTGCATCAGAGCGCGAGTGATACCGTGGCGGATTGCGCCAGCCTGACCACTTACACCACCACCGATAACGGTGACGTAGATGTCGAACTTTTCAACTGTCTCGGTCAGTTCCAGCGGCTGACGAACTACCATGCGGGCAGTCTCGCGGCCGAAGAAATTGTCCAGGGAGCGGTTGTTGATCGAGATGTTACCAGTACCCGGACGCAGGAAAACGCGAGCGGTTGCGGTCTTGCGACGGCCAGTGCCGTAATTTTGAGTCGCCGACATAATGAACTATTCCGTTAAAACTTCAGTTCTTGGGGCTGCTGAGCAGTATGAGGGTGTACAGCGCCCGCATAGACTTTCAGCTTACGATACATGTCGCGACCCAGCGGGTTCTTAGGCAGCATGCCTTTGACCGCGGTCTCGATCACGCGCTCAGGAGCTTTGGCGATCAGCTTTTCGAAGTTGATCGACTTGATCCCGCCCGGAAAACCGGAGTGTGAGTAGTAGATCTTGTCGGTGGTCTTGGCACCAGTAACGCGGATCTGCTCGGCATTGATCACGACGATGTAGTCGCCGGTATCAACGTGCGGAGTGTATTCCGGTTTGTGCTTGCCACGCAGACGGCTCGCGATTTCGGTGGCCAGACGACCCAGGGTCTGACCAGCAGCGTCGACGACGAACCAGTCGCGCTTAACTGTTTCCGGTTTAGCAGTAAAAGTTTTCATTCTTTATAGCCTCAGGGGCCGCCCTGAAAATTAGACGGCGGATCTTACTGAATAGTGCGTACTTTGACAAGTCAAAGGCAGCCGGAAACAGACGCTATCGGGGGCTCGGGTCAGCGCGTCCGTTATACGGCAAGATTCTTCGGCAGACGGCGCATCACTTCCACTGCAAAGAGCTGGCGGATTATACAGACTGTAAAAATAACCTCAACCGGATTTTTTGTTCACATTCTGTTTATTGCCTGCGGGGCGTGGATTGGCGGATATTTAGCCACTTAGCACAAAGCCATCATAGGCGCTCCCTCAGGGAGCCCTACGTAACGAGGCTGGACAGTTTTGGCAAAAAATAAGACGATCCAGCCGTTGCTTGACCATTTACCCATATAAGAATAACGATTATGCCGATCCAACACGCCACTCTTCTGCGCCGCGTAAGCATCCTGACCACGGACAAGATGTTCGCCTCGACCGTCATGCAGGCCAAGGACTTCTTCCACCTGGCCAGCCTGCGCTACAGCAAGCAACTGGGCCATGGCCTGGTGCCCGCCTTCGAAACGCGCCTGGTAAGCCCGGACGGGCTTTCTGTCAGCAGCTTCAGCGATGTCACCCTGCCAGTCGACGGTGCGCTGTGCCAGAGCGACATCATCGTCATTCCAGCCTTCTGGGACGACTTTGAAACCCTCTGCCAGCGCTACCCACAGATTCTACCCTGGCTGCGCGAGCAGCACGCCAACGGTGCCGTACTCTGCGCCGAAGCCACCGGCGTTTACTGGCTCGCCGAGGCGGGCTTGCTGGACGGCAAGGAGGCGACGACCTACTGGCGCTTTTTCAGCGCATTTGCCGAGCGTTATCCCAAGGTTCTGCTCAATCAGGAAAAGCACCTGACCGATGCCGACAACGTGTATTGCGCGGGCGGCACGACCTCAGCCTGCGATCTCTACATTTATCTGATCGAGCGCTTCTGCGGCGCCAATGTCGCCCAGGCCGTAGCCCGCGACATCCTCTATGAAGTGCGTCGCACCTACTCGCCGGGGCGAATCGGCTTTGGCGGCCAGAAGCTTCATCAGGACGTGGTCATTCTGCAGATTCAGCATTGGCTGGAAGAGCACTTCTCCGACAAGTTCCGCTTTGAAGACGTGGCCCGCGAGCACGGCATGAGCATCCGCAACTTCATGCGCCGCTTTCAGACCGCCACAGGCGACAAGCCACTGCATTACCTGCAAAGGCTGCGGATCGAAACGGCGAAGGGATTGCTCTCGGGGACGCGCAAGAGCATCAAGACCATCAGCTACGAAGTGGGCTACGACGATGCCAGCTTCTTTGCCCGACTGTTCCGTCAGCACACCGAGCTGTCACCCAATCAGTATCGGCAACAGTTCGAAGGTCATAAAGAGAGGCTTTGAGAGGCAAGCGGCAGCCTGGGCGAGCTTCAGGCTGTTGGCCTGAAGCTCGCCACTGCTGCTAGGGCTTGTGCGCCCGCGAGAGGAATTCGTGGGATTGCATTTCCAGCAGACGGCTGAGGGTGCGCTGGAACTCGAACATCAACCTGCCACCGGTGTACAGGTCCTTCAACTCAACCTCGGCCGAGATGATCAGCTTGACGTTGCGATCGTAGAACTCGTCGACCATGTTTATGAAGCGTCGGGCGATGTCGTCAGTGGCGACGTCCATCTGCTCGACGCCGCTGATCAGCACGGCATGGAAGATCTTGCCCAGCTCGATGTAGTCGTTCTGACTGCGCGGGCCGTCGCACAACTCGCGGAAGTCGAACCAGGCCACATCGTCACAGGTGCGCAGCGCACGGATCTCGCGGTTTTCGATCATCAACACATCGTTTTCGATGGTTTCTGCACAATCCGGAGTCAGTGCCTTGAAGCTTTTACGCAGGCTTTCCTGCGCCACTTCGTTGAGCGGGAAGTGGAACAGTTCGGCCTGCTCCAGGTGACGCAGACGGTAATCAACGCCACTGTCGACGTTGACGATGTCGGTGTTCTGGTTGATCAGCGCGATGGCCGGCAGGAAACGCGCCCGCTGCAGGCCGTCCTTGTACAGGCCGTCCGGAACGATGTTGGAAGTGGCCACCAGCGTTACGCCGTTCTTGAACAGCTCTTCCATCAGCGTGCCGAGGATCATGGCATCGGTGATGTCGGAGACGAAAAATTCGTCGAAACAGATGACCCGCGCCTCATCGGAAAAACGCCTGGCGATGATCGTCAGCGGGTTTTTCTCGCCCTTGAGGGTCTTCATCTCTTCGTGCACGCGCTTCATGAAGCGGTGGAAGTGCGTACGGACCTTGTCCTGAAACGGCAGTGCGTCGAAGAACGTATCGACCAGATACGTCTTGCCGCGGCCTACGCCACCCCAAAAGTACAGCCCCTTGACCAGCGTCTGCTCTTTCTTGCCGAACAGTTTGCCGAACAGGCCGGGCTTGCTGTCGTGAGCGGCGATCAGATCGTCGTACAGGCGCTGCAGATGACGCACAGCGTTTTCCTGCGCGGCATCGTGAAAGAAGTCCGGGCGTTTCAGATCAGCTTGATATCGTTCTAGGGGCGTCATAATTCGTTAGCAAGGCAACAAAAACGGGTCGTCACTGTAGCGACGACCCCGGGGATTGGCAATCAGTCCTGTTGGGGAGCGAGCGCCAGCTTGAGAGTTTCGATGGCACTGTCGCGCGCGGCAGCGTCGGCAAATACCGGACTGTCCGCCACACAGGCGCCGTCCAGCCACAGCGTGAAGCGATCGTCTGCGCTGCGCAGGTCCAGTTCGCCGCCCTGCTGCAACTGCTTGCTGACCACGCCGGCTGCCTTGCCATCGGCAAAATTGCGCGACAACAGCAACTGCTCGCCATCGGCTGCCAGCAGACGGAAACGGAAGCTGCCGTCGTCTTCACGGAAGCTGACGAAACGAGCGCCTTTGCTGGCCTTTTTCTTGCTGGTGTCGGCGTTCTGCACCACGGTACGGAACGACCGCAGGCCCACCGCCTCGCGCAACTCCTCGAGGAACGGCGTGGCGACACGCCGGGCTTTCTGCGCGCCGGCGAGCAGGATGTCTTCGAGATCGGCAGGACGCTCGATGAGCCCCAGATACTTTTCACGAGGTTCGCTCAACTGCGCGTCCAGCAACGTGAACAGACGATTCTTGGCTTCACCCCAACCCAGGCCCTGCAACAGGTCGGAGCGGAATTCGGCGCACTGCTCGGCCGTCGAGAAGGCCTGATACAGGGTAAACAGGTGCGACGTGTCGGGATCTTTCGCTTCGCCCGGCGCACGCGAGTCGGTGACGATGCGCGATATAGCGCCCTTCATGTCCTTGGCACCGCTGAACAACGGGATGGTGTTGTCGTAGCTCTTGGACATCTTGCGACCGTCCAGACCTGGCAACGTGGCCACACTCTCTTCGATCAATGCCTCGGGCATGACAAAGAATTCCTTGCCATTGCCGAACAGGTGATTGAAACGCTGGCCTATGTCGCGGGCCATTTCAACGTGCTGAATCTGGTCGCGCCCCACCGGAACCTGATGCGCATTGAACATCAGGATGTCGGCAGCCATCAGCACCGGGTAGCTGTACAGCCCCATGGTGATGCCTGCATCCGGGTCTTCGCCACCTTCCACGTTCTTGTCCACCGAAGCCTTGTAGGCGTGGGCGCGATTGAGCAGGCCCTTGGCCGCGACGCAGGTGAGCAGCCAGGTCAGCTCCGGGATTTCGGGGATGTCCGACTGGCGATAGAAGGTCACACGATCAACGTCCAGACCCGCTGCCAGCCAGGTCGCGGCGATTTCCAGACGCGAGCGCTGAATGCGCAGCGGGTCATCGCATTTGATCAGCGCGTGGTAGTCGGCCAGAAAGTAGAACGAGTCGAAATCGCTCTGACGGCTGGCGACAATGGCCGGGCGAATGGCGCCCGCGTAATTGCCCAGATGGGGAGTGCCGGTGGTCGTGATACCGGTCAGGATACGAGTGGTCATGGCAGGTCGCTTATCAATAGGATGCAATACGGGCTGCAATCAGCTGGAAAGTCGCGGCAGGAGCAGATCTTTCAGATCAGTCAGCTTGCCGTGAAAAAAGTGTCCGCATTCTGCCACTTTCAGCAGCTCATGGGGACGTTGCAACGCGGCGGACCATGCATAGACCGTCTCGGGATCAATCACTTCGTCGTTCTCCGGCTGAATGATCGTCAGCGGGCAAGCCTGGGGCAGTACGCTTTGATCATTGAGGCGCGACGCCGCAGCCGCAATCAGAAACAGATGCGTGAGCTTTTCACCCTGCGCTTCCAGCCGGCCACCCAGGTTTGCAGCAACGTAGCCGCCAAAGGAAAATCCGAACAGGGTCATCGGGAGGTCAGGATGTTGCGCCCGCAGCCATTGGGCGGCAGCCTGGGCATCATCAATCTCGCCCGGTCCGGCCACCGACGTACCGGCACTGGCGCCGACGCCGCGATAATTGAAGCGTAACGTGATCAAACCCTGATCCCGTGCGGTACGCTGCAACGTCGAGACGACTTTATTGAGCATCGTTCCGCCCTGTATCGGGTTAGGATGACAGATCAGTGCAACACCTCGGGCGTCGGTGACGTCCTGATACAGCGCTTCGAGCTGGCCTTCAGGGCCATCGATAAATAATGGGGTTTCACGCATGAGCAAAACAGAACTCCGTGACCTCGAAATGGGTCGACTCGTCTAGCTGATTGTCTGCGGCATGCATATCAACGATACGTCGCGGGTATACAGCGCAGGTTCGAGCCGTTAACGTAAAGCAAAGCCGTTTATAGAGGAAGGACTCGTGGAACACTCGCTCTTAGTCTGGTTGTTGCCGACGCTCGCCCTGGTGGCCGGTGTCGTCATTGGTTTTCTGGTGGCACGCCTGCTGCCCAACACCGTTCCGAACAGCACCCAGCGCCAGCTGGATGACATTCAGGAACGTTTCGACACCTATCAGAACGAGGTAGTCACGCACTTCAACAGCACGGCCAATCTGGTACAAAAGCTTTCACAGAGCTATCAGGATGTTCAGGAACACCTTGCCGAGGGTGCCAACCGTCTGGCTCTCGACGAACTGACCCGCCAACGCCTGCTGGCCGCCCTGCACCCTGAGGCCAATCATGCGCACCGCGACCATCGCGATCGCCTGACTCCGCCGCGTGATACCGAGACACCGAAGGATTACGCGCCCAAGTCGCCTAACTCCCCGGGCATGCTGGATGAGCATTACGGCTTGAAAAAGTAAGCTTTCGCAGTCACACAAAAAGCCCGCTGCAGAGATTGTCTGCGGCGGGCTTTTTTGTGGCCTACCCCTTCGCGAGCAAGCTCGCTAAGAGGCTAGTGCAGGCGCTGAAAACCATTGGTCTTTCACACCTGCATGCGTATCAGATCGCGCCGCGGCTGCGCAGCAGGTCCAGCACCTGCCTGACGCTTTCTTCGACGTTGAGTGTCTGCGTGTCGATCACCAGATCGGCATTCAGCGGCACGTCATACGGGAAGGACTCGCCAGGAATATTGTCGCCATCAGCGGCGTACAGGCCCTGAGGATCACGCTCGCGGCAGATCGCTGGCGATGCCTGCACATAGACGGTGAGCAGACGATCCTTGCCGATCAGCGCCTTGGCGCGCTCACGCCCTTCGGCATCCGGCGCAACGAACGCCGCCAGAGTCAGCAGGCCAGCTTCGTTGAACTGACGCGCTACATGAGCGGCACGGCTCCAGTTCTCGTTACGACCGGAACGATCCTGGGGCAAGCCCTTGTTCAGGTCATGACGTAGGTTCTGACCGTCCAGTACATAGACCGCACGGCCCATGTCGAACAGCTTGCGCTCGACGGCATAGGCCAGCGTGCTCTTGCCCGCACCGGAAAGGCCGCTGAACAATACGGTGGCCGGTTGCTGGCCGAAGCGCTGCGCGCGCTCCTCAGTGGAGACGTGAGCCTGCTCGCCATGGTGCTGCGAGCCACCACCTGATACCGGCTTGGCGATGATCATGCCCGCAGCAACGGTGCCATTGGTCAAACGATCGATGACGATGAACGAGCCAGTGGTGCGGTTGCTGCTGTAGCCGTCCAGCGCGATGGGCGCATCGAGGCTGACCTTGACGCGACCGATCTCGTTCAACTGCAACGAACTGGCAGGGCCTTCCTCCAGCGTGTTCACATCGACCCGATGGGTGATGCTGGCAATGGAGCCCGGCACATAGCTGGTGGCGCGCTTGATGTCGTATTTCTTGCCCGGCAGCATCGGCTCTTCGGCCATCCACACCAGCATGGCATCGAACGCATCGCTGACCTGCGGAACGTTGTCGGCATGCACCAGCAAGTCACCACGGGAAATGTCGATCTCGTCTTCCATGGTCAGCGTCACCGCCTGACCCGGCCCCGCCTGCTCCAGCTCGCCTTCAAAAGTGACGATGGACTTCACACGGCTGCTCTTGCCCGACGGCAGCACGACGATCTCGTCGCCCTTGTGCACGATGCCGCTGGCCAGCGTACCGGCGAAGCCGCGGAAGTTCAGGTTCGGACGGTTGACGTACTGCACCGGGAAACGCAGGTCCGCATAGTTGCGGTCGCTGGCGATTTCGACGGTCTCAAGAATTTCCATCAGCGACTGGCCGGTGTACCAAGGCGAACGCTCGCTCTTGTTCACCACGTTGTCGCCCTTGAGCGCCGACATCGGAACAAAAGCCATGGTGGTCGGCTTGAACGCGATGCCGTCGGCGAACTTCAGGTAATCGGCCTTGATCGACTCGAAAACGCTTTCATCGAAGCCGTTAAGGTCCATCTTGTTGATGGCGACAACGATATGCTTGATGCCCAGCAGCGAGGCGATATAGCTGTGACGGCGGGTCTGGGTCTGCACACCATATCGCGCGTCCACCAGAATGATCGCCAGGTCACAGGTCGACGCACCGGTGGCCATGTTGCGGGTGTACTGCTCGTGGCCCGGGGTGTCGGCAATGATGAACTTGCGCTTGGCCGTGGAGAAATAGCGATAGGCGACATCGATGGTGATGCCCTGCTCCCGCTCGGCCTGCAAACCATCTACCAGCAACGCCAGATCGACATCATCGCCGGTGGTGCCGGACTTCTTCGAATCACGCGTGATGGCTTCCAGGTGATCTTCGTAGATCATCTTGGAGTCGTGCAGCAAACGCCCGATCAGCGTGCTCTTGCCATCATCGACGTTGCCACAGGTAAGAAAGCGCAGCATTTCCTTGCGTTCGTGCTGGCCCAGATAGGCGAGGATGTCCTCGCTGATCAAATCGGATTGATGCGACATGTGACACCCCTTAGAAATAACCCTGACGTTTCTTTTCTTCCATCGAGCCAGCGCCGTCGTGGTCAATGACCCGGCCCTGGCGCTCGGAAGTTCGCGTCAGCAACATTTCCTGAATGATGTCGGTCAGGCTGGTCGCTTCGGACTCGACAGCACCGGTCAGCGGGTAGCAGCCCAGGGTACGGAAACGGACCTTTTTCTTGACGATGCGCGACTTCTCTTCATCGGTGAGATGCTCGAGGATGCGCTCGTCGTCGATCATGATCAGCGTGCCGTTTTTCTCGATAACGTCGCGCTCGGCGGCAAAATACAGCGGCACGATCGGGATGCCTTCAAGGTAGATGTACTGCCAGATGTCCAGCTCGGTCCAGTTGGAGAGCGGGAACACGCGGATCGACTCGCCTTTGTTGACGTTGCCGTTGTAAACGTTCCACAGCTCGGGACGCTGGTTTTTCGGGTCCCAGCGGTGCTTGCTGTCGCGGAACGAGTAGACGCGTTCCTTGGCCCGGGACTTTTCTTCGTCGCGTCGGGCTCCGCCAAAGGCGGCGTCGAAACCATGCTTGTCGAGCGCCTGCTTCAGGCCCTCGGTCTTCATGATGTCGGTGTGTTTCGCACTGCCGTGGGTGAACGGATTGATGCCCTGCGCCACGCCATCGGGGTTGATGTGGGTGATCAGGTCCAGGCCCATTTCCTCGACCATCTGGTCGCGAAAGCGATACATCTCCTGGAATTTCCAGCGGGTATCGACGTGCATGACCGGGAATGGCAGTTTACCGGGGAAGAATGCCTTGCGCGCCAGGTGCAGCATCACGGCCGAATCCTTGCCGATCGAGTACAGCATTACCGGGTTATCGAACTCGGCGGCGACCTCGCGGATGATGTGGATGCTTTCCGCCTCCAGCTGTTTCAGATGCGTCAGTTTGTCAACCATGGCTACTCACGGATTGCGTTCGTTATGGACCGGGAAACCCCGGGGCGGCCAGCGGGCCGTATTCGAGCCGCGCACTTTAACATGCGTGATATCGCTAATCAGCGACGCAACTAGATCGAAACGATCTATGCATATGCCCTGCTGTTTGATCGTTCAGATCGGGTTCGGGCAGTCTATAAAGATATGCTCGAGGGCAAACCGTCGCGCCAGATAATCGCCCAGCGCCTGAACCCCATAGCGCTCGGTGGCATGATGACCGGCGGCAATGAAGCTGATGTCATTCTCTCGTGCGCTGTGGAACGTCTGCTCCGATGCTTCGCCACTGAGGAACAGATCGACGCCTTCCAGCACCGCCTGATCAATGTAGTTCTGACCGCCACCGGTGCACCAGCCGACACGGCGAATCATCTGGCTGCCTTCGATGAGCAATGGCTCACGACCCAGCGCATCCTGCACGCGACGGGCGAAATCCCGCGCAGTCATGGGCTCGGACAGCGAGCCGATCAACCCGATCACACGCGAATTCTCAGGGTCCAGAGGGCCTTCGACCGTGATGTCCAGTTGACGCGCCAGTTGTACGTTGTTGCCCACCTCGGGATGTACATCCAGCGGCAGGTGATAGGCCAGCAGGCTGATGTCATGCTTGAGCAAGGTTTTCAGGCGACGCTGTTTCATGCCGACGACACACGGGTTTTCGCCCTTCCAGAAATAACCGTGGTGGACCAGAACCAGATCAGCCTGAGCGTCGACAGCCGCGTCCAGCAGGGCCTGGCTGGCCGTCACGCCACTGACGATGCGCATGACTTGTGGCCGCCCTTCGACCTGCAGGCCATTGGGGCAGTAATCCTGAATCCGGGCACTGTTCAGATAGCGGTCGGCTTCTTCGACCAGGGTGCTCAGGGCAACAGCCATAAAAGACTCCTAAATATGCAGTTCAGAGCTGCGTTGTACTCGTATAATGCCCGCCATTATGGCGCACCCGTGGCAAAACTTTCTGCGCCCGCAACCATCAGGACTTGTTAAATGTTCAAGGCACTGCGTTTTTTCGGCTGGCCGTTGCTGGCTGGCGTGCTTATCGCCATGCTGATTATTCAGCGCTATCCGCAGTGGGTCGGTCTGCCGAGCCTGGATGTCAATCTGCAACAGGCTCCACAGACCACCAATGTCATGCAAGGTCCGTCTTCCTATGCCGACGCGGTGATTGCCGCAGCGCCCGCGGTGGTCAACCTCTACACCACCAAGATGGTCAACAAGGGCAATAACCCGCTTTTCGAAGATCCGCAGTTCCGACGCTTCTTCGGCGACAACACGCCCAAGCAGAAGCGCATGGAATCGAGCTTGGGTTCTGGCGTCATGATGAGCCCCGAAGGCTACATACTGACCAACAACCATGTCACCACCGGCGCGGACCAGATCGTGGTAGCGCTCAAAGACGGTCGCGAAACCATTGCCCGGGTCATCGGCAATGACCCGGAAACCGACCTGGCGGTGCTTAAGATCGACCTGAAAAACCTGCCGGCGATTACCATCGCGCGCTCTGACAGCATCCGCATTGGCGACGTGGCGCTGGCGATCGGCAACCCGTTCGGGGTCGGCCAGACCGTGACCATGGGGATCATCAGTGCCACCGGGCGCAATCAGTTGGGCCTCAACACCTATGAAGACTTCATTCAGACCGATGCGGCCATCAACCCGGGTAACTCGGGCGGCGCACTGGTGGACGCCAGCGGCAACCTGATCGGTATCAATACCGCGATCTTCTCCAAGTCCGGCGGCTCCCAGGGCATCGGCTTCGCCATTCCGACCAAACTGGCGATGGATGTCATGAAGTCGATCATCGAGCACGGTCAGGTCATTCGTGGCTGGCTGGGCATCGAAGTTCAACCCCTGACCCAGGAACTGGCCGAATCCTTCGGGCTGAAGGATCGTCCGGGTATCGTCGTGGCGGGCATCTTCCGCGACGGACCGGCGCAAAAAGCCGGACTGCAACTGGGTGACGTGATCCTGAGCATCAATGGCGAACCTGCCGGCGACGGCCGCCGCTCGATGAATCAGGTGGCGCGCACCAAACCCAAGGACAAGATTGCTATCGACGTGATGCGCAACGGCAAGGAAATGCGCCTGAGCGCAGAAGTCGGCCTGCGCCCACCGCCCGCCCCGACCCCCGCCGCAGCGCCGGAGTGATGCGCCAGTACCTGAAAGTACGGTACGGCGCAGATCTTTGACGCAGAGCATCACGAAAGGCGCTTCCACCACGTTCAGGCATCTGCCCGAAGGGCGTGGGAGCGAGCTTGCTCGCGAAGACGGTGTTTCGGTCGATGCATTTTCGGCGCCTGTACAGCCCCTTTCGCGAGCAAGCTCGCTCCCACAGGGATCACACCCACCTTGTCCATGCTCCGCGCTCATCGCTCTGAACGCCCGGAGTAAAGGGCATCCAGGCTTCTGTCCGAAGGGGCGTGGGAGCGAGCTTGCTAGCGAAGACGGTGTTTCGGTCGATGCATTTTCGGTACCTGTACAGCCCCTTTCGCGAGCAAGCTCGCTCCCACAGGGACCACACCATCTTGCCCATGCTCCGCGCTCATCGTTCTGACCCGCCCGGAATAAGGGCGCTCAGGCTTCTGCCCGAAGGGCGTGGGAGCGAGCTTGCTCGCGAAGGCGGTGTTTCAATCGAGGCATCTTTGGCGCGTGTACAGCCCCTTTCGCGAGCAAGCTCGCTCCCACGAGACTTGCGTATGACGATGAGTCTGCCGCGTGGGCATGCCCTTATGGACGCCTTGCGCCCGATCTAGAGTCGTAGCGCAGGGCCAGCCCGTTTTCGGGCTGACCAATCCGCTTCTCAGATGTCGCCAAGGCCTTCCAGCAACGCCTGATGCTGCTCTGGCGTGCCGATGCTGATGCGCAGGAACTGGGCGATTCGCTGCTGCTTGAAGTGGCGAACGATGACGCCCTGCTCGCGCAATTTGGCGGCCAGTGCTGCGGCATCGTGTTGCGGGTGGCGGGCGAAGATGAAGTTGGCTGCCGATGGCAGTACCTCAAAACCTTTGCCCTGCAACTGCTCGATCAGCGCCTCGCGGCTTTCGATGACCTTGTTACGGGTCTTCTCGAAGTGCTCGCGGTCCTCGAAAGCGGCCGCCCCGCCCACATTGGCCATGCGGTCCAGCGGATAGGAGTTGAAGCTGTTCTTGACCCGCTCCAGCGCCTCGATCAGGTCAGGATGCCCCACTGCCAGACCGACGCGCAGCCCGGCCAGCGAGCGCGACTTGGACAGGGTCTGGGTGACCAGCAGGTTCGGGTAACGGTCGATCAGCGTAATCGCTGTCTCGCCACCAAAGTCGATATAGGCTTCATCGACGACCACCACCGAATCCGGGCTGGCCTTGATGATCTGCTCGACCTTGTCCAGACCGAGCAGGCAACCGGTCGGCGCATTCGGGTTGGGGAAAATGATCCCGGCATTCGGCCTGGCGTAGTCTTCGGCACGAATCTGGAACTGCTCGTCCAGCGGGACCGTTTCGTAATCGATGCCATACAGACCGCAATACACCGGATAAAAGCTGTAGCTGATGTCCGGAAACAGCAACGGTGCCTCGTGGCGGAACAGGCCGTTGAAGATGTGCGCGAGTACCTCGTCCGAGCCATTGCCCAGAAACACCTGATTGGGCTGCACCTTGTAGTAATCGGCGACAGCGTGCTTGAGCAGATCACTGTTGGGATCCGGGTACAGACGCAAATCGTCGGTCAGCGCAGCACGCATGGCGTCGATGGCCTTTGGCGAAGGGCCATACGGGTTTTCATTGGTATTGAGCTTGACCAGTCGGGTCAGCTTCGGCTGTTCGCCCGGCACATAGGGCACCAGATCGCTGACAAAAGGGCTCCAGAATTTGCTCATTATTTGCCGTCCTCTGTGTTGCCTGCTTTCCAGTCAGGGTCAGTGATTCGATATTCGGCACTGCGCGCGTGACCGCTCAGGGATTCGCCACGAGCCAGCACGGACGCTGTCTTGCCCAGCTCGGACGCACCTTGCGGCGAGCAATAGATGATCGACGAGCGCTTCTGGAAATCGTAGACGCCCAGCGGCGAGGAGAAACGCGCCGTTCCGGAGGTCGGCAGCACATGGTTGGGACCCGCGCAGTAGTCGCCCAGCGCCTCGGAAGTGTGACGCCCCATGAAAATCGCCCCCGCATGACGGATCTGCGGCAACCAGGCTTCCGGATCGGCGACCGACAGTTCGAGGTGCTCGGGCGCGATGCGATTGGCGACTTCGATGGCCTGGGCCATGTCAGCCACCTTTATCAGGGCGCCGCGACCGTTGATCGACGTTTCGACGATCGCTGCCCGCTCCATGGTCGGCAACAGACGGGTGATGCTGGCCGCGACCTTGTCGAGAAATTCGGCATCCGGACTGACCAGAATGGCCTGGGCATCTTCGTCGTGCTCGGCCTGGGAGAACAAGTCCATGGCGATCCAGTCAGGATCGGTCTGGCCGTCACACACCACCAGAATCTCGGAAGGACCGGCGATCATGTCGATCCCCACCTGACCGAACACGTGACGCTTGGCGGTCGCCACATAAATATTGCCAGGACCGACCACCTTGTCGACTTTCGGCACGCTTTCGGTACCGTAAGCCAGCGCCGCAACGGCCTGTGCCCCGCCGATGGTGAACACCCGGTCGACCCCTGCAATGCAGGCAGCGGCCAGCACCAGCTCGTTGATTTCACCACGCGGCGTCGGCACGACCATGACCACTTCGGTCACGCCTGCCACCTTGGCCGGTATGGCATTCATCAGTACCGAGGACGGGTAGGAAGCCTTGCCGCCCGGCACGTACAGGCCTGCACGGTCCAGCGGCGTGACCTTCTGGCCCAGCACCGTACCGTCGGCCTCGGTGTAGCTCCAGGAATCCTGCTTCTGCTTTTCGTGATAGCTGCGCACACGATCGGCGGCCTTTTCCAAGGCTTCGCGCTGAACCGGAGTAATGCGCGTCAACGCCAGTTCCAGACGCTCGCGAGGCAGGATCAGGTCGGCCATCGAGGCGACCTGCAGGCCGTCGAACTTCTGGGTGAACTCGACCAGCGCCGCGTCGCCACGCTCACGCACCGCCTTGATGATGTCGAGCACACGCTGGTTGACCGAGTCGTCAGACACACTTTCCCAGCTCAGCAGATGATCCAGATGTCGTGCGAAATCCGGGTCAGCAGCGTCGAGTCGGCGAATTGCAGTGGGCGTGGTCATAGCGGGGCCTCAATAATTGGCGGATGCTCAGGAGCCTAAAGCTACCAAGCTATCCGCGCAGGCACCTGAGAAATTTGGCTATGACACGGATAGCTGGACGCAACTCAACGTTGCGTGAATGGGTCAGCTGCGGTGTCGCGACTCCACTGCCTTGCGCAGGGTGTCGATGAGGGCCTGGATACGTGCGTGCTGCATCTTCATGGAGGCCTTGTTGACCACCAGACGCGAGCTGATGGTTGCGATCAGTTCCTGGGGCTCGAGGCCGTTGGCGCGCAAGGTATTACCGGTGTCGACCACGTCGATGATCTTGTCTGCCAGGCCAATCAGCGGCGCCAGCTCCATGGAGCCGTACAACTTGATGATATCGACCTGGCGGCCCTGCTCGGCGTAGTAACGCTTGGCAACGTTGACGAACTTGGTCGCCACGCGCAGACGGCCCTTGGGCTCGACCGCACCGATAGCGCCCGCCGTCATCAGCTTGCATTTGGCAATCTGCAGGTCGAGCGGCTCATACAGACCCTGACCGGTGTATTCCATCAACACATCCTTGCCCGCGACACCCAGATCGGCGGCACCATGCTCGACATAGGTCGGCACATCGGTGGCACGCACGATCAGCAGGCGCACATCGGCCTGAGTCGTGGGGATGATGAGCTTGCGGCTCTTGTCCGGATTCTCGGTCGGCACGATGCCCGCTTCAGCGAGAAGCGGCAGAGTGTCGTCAAGAATACGGCCCTTGGACAGTGCGATGGTCAACATGGGAAACGTAAGTCCTTATCAGGAAACTTTTGTCACGACGCAAGCGGCGCATGACAACCCTCAGGCCTGTCGACCTGAAGTGAAACGAATCAGAAATCACACCCGCGACAGAAACAGGCGGCCCCGATGCCAACGGCATCAGGGCCGCGTGCTGCTAGCCCGGAACGCGGCGGATCTTGGCACCCAGCATTTGCAGCTTCTCTTCGATGCACTCGTAACCACGGTCTATGTGGTAGATGCGGTCGATCAGCGTGTCGCCCTGGGCAACCAGCGCCGAGATCACCAGACTGGCCGATGCACGCAGGTCGGTTGCCATGACTGGCGCGCCCTTGAGCACTTCGGTGCCGGTAACAATGGCGGTGTTGCCTTCGACCTGTATCTGAGCGCCCATGCGGTGCATTTCATACACGTGCATGAAGCGGTTTTCGAAGATGGTCTCGATGACCGCCCCCGTGCCTTCGGCAATCGCGTTGAGCGAAATGAACTGCGCCTGCATGTCGGTCGGGAACGCCGGATAAGGCGCGGTACGCACATTGACGGCCTTCGGACGCTTGCCGTGCATGTTCAGCTCGATCCAGTCTTCACCGGTCGTGACTTCGGCACCCGCTTCCTGAAGCTTGAGCAGCACAGCCTCAAGGATGGTCGGATCGGTGTCCTTGACCTTGACGCGACCGCCGGTAACGGCAGCGGCCACCAGGTAAGTGCCGGTCTCGATACGGTCAGGCATGACCTTGTAAGTGGCCGGGCCCAGACGCTTGACGCCATCGATGGTGATGGTGTCGGTACCTGCACCGTGAATCTTGGCACCCATTGCGATCAGGAAGTTGGCCAGATCGACAACCTCGGGCTCGCGCGCGGCGTTCTGCAGCACGCTGCGACCGTTGGCGAGGCTGGCCGCCATCATGATGTTTTCAGTACCGGTCACGCTCACGGTATCGAAGAAGAAGTTGGCACCGCGCAAGCCACCCTCGGGTGCCTTGGCCTTGATGTAACCGCCTTCGACATCGATGATCGCGCCCA
Source organism: Pseudomonas congelans (assembly GCF_900103225.1). Lineage (GTDB taxonomy): Bacteria > Pseudomonadota > Gammaproteobacteria > Pseudomonadales > Pseudomonadaceae > Aquipseudomonas > Aquipseudomonas congelans. The sequence continues at coordinate 270,258 of NZ_FNJH01000005.1, forward strand.
TGGCTTCAAGGCCACGGATGTGCAGGTCGACCGGACGCGAACCGATGGCACAACCACCTGGCAGAGCCACTTCGGCCTCGCCAAAGCGAGCGACCATCGGGCCCAGCACCAGAATCGACGCACGCATGGTTTTCACCAGTTCGTACGGGGCGACCAGAGTCTTGATGGTGCGCGGGTCGATTTCGACACTGAGCTTTTCGTCGATCACAGGCTCGATGCCCATGCGGCCGAACAGCTCGATCATGGTCGTGATGTCGTGCAGGTGCGGCAGGTTCTGAACGGTAACGGGTCCGTCCGCCAGCAAGGTGGCGGCAAGGATCGGCAGGGCAGAGTTCTTTGCCCCGGAAATGCGAATTTCGCCATCAAGACGAACGCCGCCGGTAATAATCAATTTATCCATTAGAGTCTCGACACCAATTGGCTCAGGTACGCTCGGCCCATGCAGCGCGGCTGAAAAATTTCATGGTCACCGCGTGGATGCTGCCATCGGCAATCCAGGGGTTCAGATGGGTATAAATCTGTTGCTGACGTTTGACAGGGCTCAGGCCGGCCAACTCGTCGCTGATGATGTTCAGCTGGAAGTTGCAGCCTTCGCCTTCGACTTCCACTTTGATTTCCGGCAGCTTTCCTTCAAGGAAGCTTTTAACTTCTACGGCCTGCATGCTTAACCTCGATCGGCGCTGTACGCGCGCGGGTCTGGCATCATACAAAAAAAGCCCATGTTATGCGAAGCCTGACAAGCAGGTCCCGGATAAAGGGCTTTTTCGATAGTGCCTTTCAGTGGGCGTCCAGCAGCTCGGTCAAACCTGATACGCGGGCTATCTGGCGCATGTCTTCGGGGAGCGAGCGGACTGTCATCGACTTGCCTGCATCCCGGGCATCGCGCATGAACGCCAGCAACAAGGCCAGGCCAACGCTGCTGGACTTCTCGACACCCGAGCAGTCAAGCGTGAGATCTGCCAGATCACCGGACTTGATCAGTGCCGCACCCTGCTTGCGCAATTGCGGCCCTGTGCGGTAATCCAGCACACCGATCAGCCGGAGCTCACCCGGCCCGACAAGGCGGACGGCAGATTCGGTCATTGCACCGGCTTCTGCGTGGCATCAACGGTCGATTTGGTCTTGGCCACTTCGCCAGCCCAGTTGTTGATGGTGGTATCCAGGTTGTTGCTGTTGCGCTGCATGGCATCGGCGAACTGATCACGGAACAGCTTGCCGATATTGATGCCGTTGATGACAACGTTACGCACTTTCCACTCGCCGTTCAGCTTGACCAGCGTGTAAGAGACCGGATAGACCGCACCGTTGTTGCCCTTGACCTGCATGTCCACGCTGGTGCGGTCATCGCCTTCGTCCTTGGCAGGTGCGACGGTGATCCCCTGGTTGTTGAATTCCAGTAAGGCATTGCCATAGAACTGCATCAGGCTGCGCTTGAAGTTTTCCTCGAAACGCTTCACCTGTTCAGGGCTCGCTTTGCGGGAGTACTTCACGGTCATGATGCTTTTGGAAATGCCATCGGCATCCACGACAGGACCGACAATGCGGTTCAGTGCATCATAGAACGCGCTTGGATTGGCTTTGTACTGCTCGCGATTGGTCGCCAGGTCACTCAACAGTTCCTTGGTAGTGCGCTCCACCAGGTCATGAGCCGACGGGGTCGCCGCAGCATTCGCCAGCATTGGCAGAGTGGCCAGCAATACCAGCAGGCCACGGCGCAGAATAGAGATCATTTGAAGCTCCTCACTTGGCGTCTTTACTAACAGTATTGAGCAGGAATTTTCCGATCAGGTCTTCCAGCACCAGCGACGACTGCGTGTCATGGATAGTCCCGCCATCCTTGAGCAACTTGTCATCACCGCCGACGCTGAGACCAATGTATTTTTCACCCAGCAGACCGGCAGTCAGAATCGACGCAGTCGAGTCCGAAGGCAGGTTATCGACCTTCTTCTGAATCTCCAGCGTGACGCGACCGGTGAAGGTATCGCGATCCAGATCGATCGCCGTCACTTTGCCGATCGTAACGCCAGCCATGCTTACCTTGGCTCTGACAGTCAAACCGGCAATATTGTCGAAGTAGGCATAAAGTTTATAGGTATCGGTGCTCGCGCTTGTGCTCAGACCACTGACTCGCAGGGCCAGCAGGAGCAGAGCCAGTATCCCCGCCAGCAGGAACAGACCGACTCCGGTTTCGATGGCACGGTTTTGCATCAGAAATCTCCAAACATCAAAGCGGTCAAAATAAAGTCCAGTCCCAGCACGGCCAACGAGGCGTATACGACGGTTCTGGTCGTCGCGCGACTGATCCCCTCGGAAGTAGGATCGCAATCGTAACCCTGGAAAACGGCAATCCATGTCACCACGAATGCAAATACGACGCTTTTGATCACCCCATTGAGCACATCGTTCGTGAAAGAAACGCTGTTCTGCATGTTCGACCAGAAAGAACCGTCATAGACTCCCAGCCAATCGATCGCTACCCAGGAAGCGCCCCAGATACCGACCACGCTGAAAATCATTGCCAGAATCGGCAACGAAATGAACCCGGCCCACAGACGCGGCGCAACAATGTACTTGAGCGGGTCGACGCCGATCATTTCAAGGCTCGACAGCTGCTCGGTGGATTTCATGTTGCCGATCTCGGCGGTCAATGCAGACCCTGCACGACCGGCGAACAGCAAGGCAGTCACCACAGGACCGAGTTCACGCAGCAGGGTCAGGGCAACCATCTGGCCGACCGCCTGCTCCGAACCGTATTTGGTCAGAATACTGAAGCCCTGCAGCGCCAGCACCATACCGATGAACATGCCGGACACCACAATGATGACCAGCGACATGACACCCACCGAATACAGCTGCCTGACCAGCAGTTGAAAACTGCTACCCGCACCGCCGCGACCGAGCAGGGCGTGAACCAGAAACAGACCGGAACGCCCCAGGACAGTAACAATATCAATGGCCGAGCGCCCCAGCAGGCGGACCCGGTCCATCAGTGACTTATTGCGCATCAGCGCTTCCCCAATAGATCTTCGCGAAAATCCGGCGCCGGATAGTGGAACGGTACAGGGCCGTCAGGCTCGCCGGTCATGAATTGACGAATACGTGGATTGTCCGAGGACATCAGTTCCTGAGGCGTACCCTGCCCAAGCACCTGCCCGTCGCCGACAACATATAGATAGTCGGCAATGCTCGCAGTCTCGCTGAGGTCATGGGACACCACGATACTGGTGATACCCAACGCATCGTTGAGCAGCCGGATCAGACGCACCAGTACCCCCATCGCAATCGGGTCCTGCCCGACAAAGGGCTCGTCGTACATGAGAATCTGCGGATCGAGAGCGATGGCACGCGCCAGCGCGACACGACGCTTCATGCCGCCCGACAATTCGTCCGGCATCAGTTCCACCGCGCCGCGCAGACCTACGGCCTGAAGCTTGAGCAGAACGATGTCGCGGATCATTTCTTCCGGCAGCTCGGTGTGCACGCGCAGTGGAAAGGCGACGTTTTCGAAAACATCCAGATCGGTAAACAGCGCGCCGCTCTGAAACAAAACGCCCATCTGCTTGCGGGCATCGAACAGATCACTGCGCGACAGCTCCGGCAGATTCTGGCCGTTGACCCACACCTGCCCTTCGCTCGGGCGCAACTGGGCACCCATCAGGCGCAGCAGGGTGGTCTTGCCGCACCCTGACGGCCCCATGATCCCGGTGACCTTGCCGCGCGGAATACGAATATCAACGTTATTGAAAATGCTGCGCGCACCGCGTTTGAAAGACACACCTTTCAACTCGACCGCATAGGCGTCATCAGGACTCATCTAAACTCCTTGCGATACAGCTTCCGCCTCGAGCCGCCGATTTTTGAACACCGGCAGGCTGCCCAGGCGGGCCGAACAGGCCGCGAACTATATCACCGCAACCACCCGCCCCCAAGAAGAGAACCAAGCGGTTCAGGTATTCGCTGAATTATTCTGCACCACAATGTCATGGCCACAGGCTTGAATACAGACCTGCAAGTGCGTAGGAAATTCGTTTAAAAACAACACAACGACGATCAGACGTGAGGGAATCGTTCATTACCGCTATAATCGCCGCCTTTCAGCAGGCTGACCCTTTCCAGACATGAACCAATCCAGTGACCTGATCCAATCGGCGCAACGCACCATTCGCCTTGAGATAGAAGCCATACAAGGCTTGCTTGAACGTCTTGACGGCGACTTCGTGCGCGCGTGCGAAATGATCCTCGCCAGCAAAGGGCGTGTGGTTGTGGTCGGCATGGGCAAGTCCGGACACATCGGCAACAAGATCGCTGCCACGCTGGCGAGCACCGGCACCACCTCGTTTTTCGTGCATCCGGCCGAAGCCAGCCACGGCGACATGGGCATGATCACCCGTGATGACATCATCCTGGCCCTGTCGAACTCCGGCAGCACCAACGAAATCGTCACCCTGCTGCCACTGATCAAGCGCCTGGGCATAAAGATGATCAGCCTGACCGGCGATCCGGAGTCCATTCTGGCCAAGGCTGCCGACATCAACCTCAACGCCCATGTGGTGCATGAGGCCTGCCCGCTCAACCTGGCACCGACATCATCGACGACCGCCGCACTGGTCATGGGCGACGCCCTTGCCGTGGCGCTGCTCGACGCACGCGGTTTCACCGCCGAAGATTTTGCATTCTCCCACCCGGGTGGCGCCTTGGGTCGCCGCCTGCTGCTCAAGGTCGAGAATGTCATGCACTCCGGCGAATCACTGCCCAGCGTGCAACGCGGCACCCTGCTGCGCGACGCCCTGCTTGAAATGACTCGTAAAGGTTTGGGCATGACCGCCATCGTCGAAGCCGACGGCACACTGGCCGGCATCTTCACGGACGGTGACTTGCGCCGGACACTGGACCGCCCTGTCGATATCCGCCAGACCATCATCGACGAGGTCATGACGCTGCATGGCAAGACCGCCAATGCCGAGATGCTCGCCGCCGAGGCGCTGAAAATCATGGAGGACAACAAAATCAGTGCGCTTGTTGTCGTAGACCAGAACGACCGCCCGGTTGGCGCATTCAACCTGCAGGATCTCCTGCGCGCAGGCGTCATGTAATGGAAAACGAAATAATGAACCAGGATCTCATGCAACGCGGCAAGGCCATCAAGCTGGCGGTCTTCGACGTCGATGGCGTGCTGACCGATGGCCGCCTTTACTTCATGGAAGATGGCAGCGAGATCAAGACATTCAATACCCTCGACGGCCAAGGCATAAAAATGCTGATAGCTTCGGGCGTCATCACAGCGATCATCAGTGGCCGCAAGACCGCGATAGTCGAGCGCCGAGCGAAAAGCCTGGGCATTGAACACCTGTTCCAGGGACGTGAAGACAAGCTGGTGGTGCTGGACAAGTTGCTTGCAGAACTCAATCTGAGTTACGAACAGGTCGCCTATCTGGGTGATGATCTGCCAGACTTGCCCGTCATCAGACGCGTCGGCCTGGGCATGGCAGTGGCCAATGCGGCCGGCTTTGTACGCGAGCATGCACACGGGATAACCAGGGCGCGAGGCGGCGAAGGCGCGGCGCGCGAATTCTGCGAACTGATTCTGAGTGCGCAAGGCAACCTTGAAGCGGCTCACTCCGCCTATTTATAGAAGCCATTATGTTCACTAAAAAAATTCGCAAGTTCCTGCTTCTCGGGGTACTGGCGCTGCTGCTGGCAGCGGTCGGCTACTGGAACATCAGCCCTGAAAGCTTTATGGATCAACCGGTCTCGACGGTCGACGACACGGTCATCGACTACTATGCAATCAACGCCCACAGCGTTCAGTACCTGCCCGACGGCAAACTTCAGTACGACATGACCTCCGACAAGGTTGAGCATGTGAAAGCCACTGACGTGACCCTGTTGACCACGCCCGACCTGCATATGTACCGCGGCGGCGAGTTTCCCTGGCACGTGCAGAGCAAGAAAGGCGAGGTTTCGTCCGGCGGCGACCAGGTCGAGCTGATCGATTCGGTTCGCGTCGAACGTACCGATGAAAAACAACGTACGACTATTATCACCAGTAGTCGCATGACCGTATTCCCTCAGAAGCAATATGCGCAGACCGACCAAGACGTTAGAATCGACGGCGCGGGCGGTGTGACCACGGCCAAGGGAATGAAAGCGTATTTGAAAGACAGCAGGATGGACCTGCTGTCCAACGTAAGAGGACAGTATGAGGCTCGTTAAAACTCTTCCTTTATTGCTCGGCCTGGGCGCAGCACTGGGAAGCGCGAGCGCCTGGTCCCTGCCAACCGACCGAGATCAGCCTATCCACATCCAGTCTGACGATGCTCAGCTCGATGACAAGAAAGGCGTGGCGACTTACAAGGGCAATGTCATCATCACTCAGGGTTCGATGAAAATCACGGGCAACACCGTGACGATTACTCGTAATGCCCAGGGCGAAGTCGATGTATTTACCTCCGTCGGCAATCTGGCCTACTACGAGCAGAAGCCTGCCGTGGACAAACCGATCGTGCAGGCCTATGCCGTCACCATCCAGTATTACGCCGGACAGGACCGTATCGTCCTGATCGACAAGGCCAAGGTCATCAATGACGGCAACACCTCGGAAGGCGAGAAAATCGTCTACGACACGGTCAGACAGGTCGTCAGCGCCGGTCGTGCCAATGGCGGTGCCAAGGTGACCACACCACGTCCGCGTATCGACATGGTCATCCAGCCGAAAAAGAAAACCGATCAACCTCAGAAGGCCCAGTAAATGGCGACGCTCAAAGCCCAGCATCTGGCTAAAAGCTACAAAAGCCGGCAGGTCGTGCGCGATGTGAGCATCTCCATCGACAGCGGCCAGATCGTCGGCCTGCTGGGCCCGAACGGCGCCGGCAAAACCACCTGCTTCTACATGATCGTCGGCCTGGTCCAGGCCGATCAGGGTCGCGTGCTGATTGACGATCTGGATGTCAGCCACCAACCCATGCACGGTCGCGCCCGTGCGGGTATCGGCTACCTGCCTCAGGAAGCCTCGATCTTCCGCAAGCTGTCGGTATCCGACAACATCATGGCGATTCTCGAGACCCGCAAGGAGCTCGATGCCGGCGCACGCCGCAAGGAGCTGGAAAGCCTCCTGCAGGAGTTCCACATCACCCATATCCGGGACAACCTGGGCATGAGCCTGTCGGGTGGTGAACGTCGCCGCGTGGAGATCGCTCGCGCCCTGGCCACCGCGCCGAAATTCATCCTGCTGGATGAACCGTTCGCAGGTGTCGACCCTATTTCGGTAGGTGACATCAAGCAGATCATTCACCACCTCAAGGCCAAGGGTATCGGTGTACTGATCACCGACCACAACGTCCGGGAAACGCTGGATATCTGCGAAACGGCCTACATCGTCAACGATGGGCAGCTGATTGCGGAAGGCGACTCAGAGACCATTCTGGCGAACCAGTTGGTGAAAGAAGTCTATCTCGGCCACGAGTTCCGCCTTTAATCGACTGCCCTTTGCGCTTCGCAGCCGATTGATGCCTACGCAGTGTATTGACAACATTTTATTTGTCATATCACTCTAGGCAAACGCACAGGTTTCAGGCATATAATTTGCTTAAGTTGGCGCCACGGCGCCTGTAGTAGATGGCGCATGCGCGCCGGCGAATAAGGTGTTTAGCCCCTGCCATGAAACCATCGCTAGTCTTGAGAATGGGCCAGCAGCTGACGATGACACCGCAGCTGCAACAGGCAATCCGCTTACTTCAGCTTTCAACTCTGGATCTCCAGCAGGAGATCCAGGAAGCGCTGGAGTCAAACCCTATGCTTGAGCGGCAGGAAGAAGGCGACGACTTCGACAACTCCGACCCGCTTGCCGACAACATCGAACAAAAGCCCAACCCCGACGTTCAGGAACCGACCTATCAGGAATCCGCGCCTACCGTGGACAACCTTGAAGAAGGCGAATGGAACGAACGCATTCCCAACGAGCTGCCCGTCGATACCGCATGGGAAGACATCTACCAGACCAGCGCCAGCAGCCTGCCAAGCAATGATGACGACGAGTGGGACTTCACCACACGCACTTCTGCCGGCGAAAGCCTGCAAAGTCACCTGCTGTGGCAACTGAATGTTGCGCCGATGTCCGACAAGGACCGCCTGGTGGCGGTCACGCTGATCGACTGCATCAACAACCAGGGCTACCTCGACGAGACGCTTGAGGAGATTCTCGAGTCGTTCGACCCCGAACTGGACATCGAACTCGACGAGATTGAAGCCGTACTGCACCGCATCCAGCAGTTTGAACCTGCCGGCATCGGCGCACGCAACCTGAGCGAATGCCTGCTGCTGCAACTGCGCCAGCTGCCAGCGAAGACGCCTTGGCTGACAGAAGCACAACGTCTGGTCAGCGACTACATCGATCTGCTTGGAAGCCGCGACTACGGCCAGCTGATGCGACGCATGAAGCTCAAGGAAGACGAGCTGCGCCAGGTCATCGAACTGGTCCAGAGCCTCAACCCGCGTCCAGGCTCGCAGATCGAATCCACCGAAGCCGAATACGTCATTCCGGACGTGATCGTGCGCAAGGACAACGAACGCTGGCTGGTCGAGCTCAATCAGGAATCAGTACCGCGCCTGCGCGTCAACCCGCAATACGCGGGCTTCGTGCGGCGCGCCGACACCAGCGCGGACAACACCTTCATGCGCAATCAGTTGCAGGAAGCGCGCTGGTTCATCAAGAGCCTGCAAAGCCGCAACGAAACACTGATGAAGGTCGCCACGCAAATCGTCGAACATCAGCGCGGTTTTCTCGAGTACGGCGACGAGGCCATGAAGCCGCTCGTCCTGCACGACATTGCCGAGGCAGTGGGCATGCACGAGTCGACCATCTCGCGCGTAACCACCCAGAAATTCATGCACACCCCACGCGGCATTTACGAGCTGAAATACTTCTTCTCAAGCCATGTGAGCACCTCCGAGGGCGGTGAATGCTCGTCCACGGCAATCCGTGCAATCATCAAAAAACTGGTTGCGGCGGAAAATCAGAAAAAGCCGTTGAGTGATAGCAAGATCGCTGGTTTACTGGAGGCACAAGGCATTCAAGTAGCCCGTCGCACAGTCGCCAAGTACCGTGAGTCTCTCGGGATCGCCCCTTCCAGTGAGCGTAAGCGACTGATGTGATGCAGGCCGAGCCACAGCGTTCCAGTGGCAGGCGCCATGCCTGCCTCTTTATGCACTGGCAAAGGAGAAAGCTGTATGCAAGTCAACATCAGTGGACACCAACTGGAAGTGACCAAACCCCTTCGTGAATACGTTGAGCTCAAGCTCAAGAAGCTCGAGGGGCATTTTGACAAGATTACCAACGTGCAGGTCACGATGACGGTCGAAAAGCTCAAGCAGAAGATCGAAGCCACGTTGCACATCCATGGTGGAGAGGTCGTTGCCAATGCTGAACATGATGACATGTACGCTGCCATCGACCTGCTCACTGACAAGCTAGACAGACAATTGCTCAAGCATAAGGAAAAGCAGCAAAGCATCCTCAAAGGTGCGGCCGCTCGCTAACGCCCATTTAAATGATCCGATTTGAAAATATCCTGACCCCCGGCCGTTCACTCGTGAACATGCCGGGCGGCAGCAAGAAACGTGTACTTGAACAGATTGCCAACCTGATCGGCCGCGAAGTGCCGGGAATGGAATCGGGCACTGTGTTCGAAAGCCTGATTGCCCGTGAAAAACTGGGATCGACCGGTTTCGGCAACGGCATCGCCATTCCTCACTGCCGCCTGGCCTCCTGTGGCGAGCCTGTCAGTGCCGTGATTCACCTTGATGCCCCGGTAGATTTTGACGCCATCGACGGCGCGCCCGTAGACTTGCTGTTTGTCTTGCTGGTCCCGCAGAAGGCGACCGACGATCACCTGGAGCTGCTTAGCCAGATTGCCGGAATGCTCGACAAGGCCGACGTGCGCAAGAGCCTGCGCAACGCGGCAAGCGATGAAGCTCTGTATAACGTGGTGCTGGACGCACAAAAAGGTCTTTGACAATGCGCATGATCATCGTCAGCGGCCGCTCCGGTTCGGGCAAAAGCACCGCGCTGGATGTACTGGAAGACAACGGCTTCTATTGTGTCGACAACCTTCCTGCCGGTCTGCTGCCGGAACTGGCCGAACGCGCACTGATCAACACCGAACTCGCCGAACCCTTGCTGGCGGTTTCGATAGATGCCCGCAACCTGCCAAGCCATCTGACCCGTTTTCCGCAGATGCTCGATGAAGTGCGCTCACGCAATATCCAGTGCGACGTGCTGTATCTGGATGCCGACGAAGCCACCCTGCTCAAACGCTTCTCGGAAACCCGACGTCGCCACCCCTTGAGCACGGCAGATCGCTCGCTGGCCGAGGCGATACGCGACGAGACTACATTGCTGGGCCCGATCATCGATCTGGCCGACCTGAAGATCAACACCACCCACCTGAACCTCTATCAGTTGCGCGACGCGCTCAAGCTTCGTCTGCTGAACAAGCCCGAGCCAGGCACTGCGTTTCTGATCGAGTCGTTTGGTTTCAAGCGCGGCATGCCCATTGATGCAGACCTGGTATTCGATGTGCGCTGCCTGCCCAATCCGTACTGGAAGCCGGAACTGCGCGACCACTCTGGGCTCGAACAACCCGTTATCGACTACCTGTCGGTGCAGCCTGATGTCGAAGAAATGTTTCAGGACATCTTCGCTTACCTGAACAAATGGCTACCCCGGTTTGCAGCCAGTAACCGTTCTTACGTTACCATTGCCATCGGCTGCACGGGTGGACACCACCGTTCGGTCTACCTGACCGAGCGGCTTGGTCAGGTCTTGCAACAATCACTCAAGAACGTTCAGGTTCGCCACCGCGACCTCAGCTGAAGGATTTTCACTGCGATGCCCGCTCGTCAAATCACCATCATCAACAAACTGGGCCTGCATGCCCGCGCTGCCGCCAAATTCGTGGGCGTCGCAGGCAAGTTCCCCTGCAAGATCAGGGTCGGCCGCACGCCCGAGAGCATGGTCGACGGCAAAAGCATCATGGCTGTGATGATGCTCGCTGCCGGCAAGGGCACCGAGATCCACCTGCACACCGAGGGCGAATTCGAACAGGAAGCGCTCGATGGCCTGGTCGAGCTGATCGACAACCGGTTTGACGAGGGCGAATAAGCCCTCGGACAAACGCGGTATCCGTCACCACCAGCCTTGCACGCGCATCCAGTTCAGCCCATGGGCAATCAGGAGCGCCATACCCGCCAACAACAGCACGCTCCCGACTGCCAGACGAAATAACCGCACATTGCTGAGCGCGAGGAGTTCTGAGCGCATAGGCTGCCTTGTATGCGGTTGCCAGGCTCAGGCCAGGGCTGCCTGATAACGGCGAGACACCTCATCCCAATTGATCACGTTATAGAACGCGTTAATGTATTCGGGACGACGGTTCTGATAACGCAGGTAGTAAGCGTGCTCCCACACGTCCAGCCCCAGAATCGGTGTATTGCCGTTCATCAACGGGCTGTCCTGATTACCACTGCTTTCCACCACCAGCTTCTTGTCGGGCGTAACGCTCAGCCATGCCCAGCCACTGCCGAAACGGGTCAACGCGGCCTTGGTGAATGCCTCCTTGAAGCCTTCATAGCCGCCCAGTTGTTCTTCAATCGCCGAAGCGACAGCGCCCTTGGGCAAACCTCCCCCGCCCGGCACCATGACTTCCCAGAACAATGAGTGATTGGCATGGCCACCACCCTGATTGATCACCGCTGGGCGCAGGTTTTCAGGCAACTGTTGGACACTGGCGACCAGCTTCTCCACAGACCAGTCCGCGAATTCCGTGCCTTCGACCGCTGCATTGAGGTTGTTGATGTAGGTCTGGTGATGCTTGGTGTAGTGGATTTCCATGGTTTGCGCATCGATATGCGGTTCAAGGGCATCGTATGCGTAAGGCAGTGCAGGCAAGGTGTAAGGCATTTCAATGTGCTCCGTAGAAAAGTCCGGAAGGATTTGCCGAATGGCGCTGCAGCGATGAGCGCGTATGCTCGCTGCTGCTCAGCAACCGATGAGTGCGCGGGTACTCGCCGTGTTCGCTGATGAAACTCAGCAGTTCGGCGTATGTTTTGCTGCTGTGACGCAAGGCCGCCTCGCGCAGGGCGGGCGGGAGACGTTGATCCTGCATGGTCTGCAACAGGTGCTGGTGGATGGCACACAGGTACTCGGCGCTCTCCTCCGGCTGACCCAGACTCAGGTGGAGATCCGCCAGGTTGTGGTGAGAAATCACACAGGCCGCGACCGCTTCGTCGACATCCGCCCAGCGCTCGAACAGGACTTGCGCCAACGCCAGCGCCTGAAGGTACAACTCGCGGGCTTCGACCCACTCGCCGAGATTGAAACAGCGATTGGCCTGCTCGATGGTGCGTTTCCAATGCTGCATGAGGTACCTCCAGGAACGTTGGCCGGGCGGAATCAGATACCGCCAGCGGTGAGTTTTTCGGGGTTTAGCAACACTTCCAGTTCGCTGCGCTGCAAGTCGGTGTGTTCAAGGGCAACGTCAATCACCGGCCGACCTTGCTTGTAGGCGGTCTTGGCAATTTCGGCGGCCTTCTGATAGCCAATGATGGGGTTAAGCGCGGTCACCAGAATCGGATTGCGCGACAGCGCTTCCTTGAGCTTGGACTCGTTGACCTTGAAGCTGGCAATCGCCTTGTCAGCCAGCAGCCGACTGGAATTGGCCAGCAACTCGATACTGCTCAACAGGTTCTGGGCGATGATGGGCAGCATCACGTTCAGTTCGAAGTTGCCCGACTGCCCTGCCACGGTGATCGTGGCGTCGTTGCCGATCACCTGCGCGGCAACCATGGCGGTCGCTTCCGGAATCACCGGGTTGACCTTGCCCGGCATGATCGATGAGCCCGGCTGCAACGCCTCCAGTTCGATCTCACCCAGGCCGGCCAACGGCCCCGAATTCATCCAGCGCAGGTCATTGGCGATTTTCATCAGTGACACCGCAGTGGCCTTGAGCTGACCGGAGACTGCGACGGCCGTGTCCTGTGAACCGATCAACGCGAACAGGTCCTTGCCAGGCGTGAACTGGACGCCGGTCAGGCTGCTCAACTGGCAACTGAAACGCAGCGCAAACTCCGGATGCGCATTGATGCCGGTCCCGACGGCGGTCCCGCCCTGAGCCAGCGACTGCAGGCTTGGCTGCAAGCCCTGCAGATGCTCGATGTTGGCGCGAATCTGTTGTGACCAGCCGTTGAGTACCTGGCTCATGCGCACCGGCATGGCGTCCATCAGGTGCGTGCGACCGGTCTTGACGAAGGCATGCACCTGCTGCGCCTTGTGTTCGGTGACTTGCACCAGATGAGCAAGCGCTGGCAGCAGTTGCTCATGCAGCGCCAACGCAGCACTGACATGAATCGTGGTGGGGATGATGTCGTTGCTGCTTTGCCCGCAATTGACGTGATCATTGGGATTGACCTCTTCGCCCAGCACCCGCGTGGCCAGCGTCGCGATTACCTCGTTGGCATTCATATTGGTACTGGTGCCGGAGCCGGTCTGGAAGATATCGACCGGAAAATGAGCCATGTAGTCGCTGGCCAACAGGTCTTTCACGGCACTGGCAATTGCCTTGCTGTGCCCTGTGCTGATTTGCTCCAGTTCCAGATTGGCCTGTGCTGCCGCGGCTTTGGCCAGCAACAAGGCGCGAATGAACTGCCGGGGCATGCGCTGATGGCTGATCGGAAAGTTTTCCACCGCACGCTGAGTCTGCGCGCCGTACAGGGCCTCGGCCGGGACCTGTAGCTGGCCCATGCTGTCGCGTTCGATACGGGTATTACTCATCGCAATGTCCTTGCACCAATTCAGAGAGGGAAATCGAGGGCTGCAGCACACAGTTCGCCAGTTGGTGAACACAGGCCTGCCAGCGTTGACGCCGCGCGGGCGTGGAGGCAATGGCCTGCAGATCGCGCAGGGGACGCCAGGCCTGATCCAGACACAGGCAACGCCAGTGCCACGGCAATGCCGTGTCGCGTGCGGTGTCGATCAGCAGACGGAAAGTGGTTTCGGCGATCATGGGCCGGGGCGTGGCGGTAAATCGCGCCAGGTAACGCCCCTCGGCGAGGTAATGCTCGATCAGCCGAGGCTCGTCGGGCTCAAGCGCGCAACGAATCCGCAGACTCAAGCCGCGCCAGTTTTCCAGATAAGACAACTCGTGCAGAACAGACCCCATGACCGCAGCTCATTTTGGAAATGATATTCATTATTAAATGAGATACAGAATCAACACAAGCCTGATCGCTAGACGGCCTTACGCCGGTAAACGTGAACATGCTTTGAGGGACACGGAAGACGCGGGTTCGGGTGGAGGTTATTGGGGGTGAAAACTGCAGGCGGTTGGGTGACGCATAGCGTCACGAACGGCATTCCCACGCGGGAGTGTGAGGAACGAGCGGGCAAGCCATTCAGTGCTCCGTCTATCGTGCCCACACTCTGCGTGTATGGGCACGATAGCCAGAATCGGGGGGCCTGATCAGCTACCCGCTACGGTCATTCGCTCGATCAGTACCGAGCCGGTGCGGATGTTGCTACGCAGCTCAAGATCGCTGCCAACGGCGACGATCTGCTTGAACATGTCACGCATGTTGCCGGCAATGGTCACTTCCTGAACCGGGAACTGAATCTCGCCATTTTCGACCCAGAAGCCCGCCGCGCCACGCGAATAGTCGCCGGTGACCATGTTCAGACCACTGCCCATCAGTTCAGTCACCAGCAAGCCGCGTCCCATACGCCGAATCAGAGCGGCCTGGTCTTCCGAACCATGGGTAACGAACAGGTTGTGCACACCACCCGCGTTGGCGGTGCTCGGCATGCCCAGCTTGCGGCCGGAATACGTGCTCAGCACATAGGAAACCAGATCCCCACCTTCCACGAACGGCTTGGCAAAGGTCGCCAGACCATCGCTGTCGAACGCCGAGCTGCCCATCGCATGCTTCAGGTGCGGGCGCTCATCGATGGTCATCCACTCGGGGAACAGGCGCTGACCCAGCGCGCCTTCGAGGAACGACGACTTGCGGTACAGGGTGCCCCCGGAGATGGCGCCGAGAAAGCTGCCGAACAGACCGCCTGCCAACTCCGCAGCAAACAGCACCGGCACTTCACAGGTCGGCACAGGACGCGCACCCAGACGGCTCGCTGCACGCAACGCAGCCTTGCGGCCAATGCTTTGAGCATCGGCCAGCAGTTCGCCCTGGCGGTTGACGTCATACCAGTAATCGCGCTGCATCTGGCCTTCGCCCTCGGCGATCATCACACAGCTGAGGCTGTGCCGCGTTGACGCATAGCCACCGATGAAGCCATTGCTGTTGCCGTATACACGGCAGCCCTGGTGGGTATTGAGCGTAGTGCCGTCGGCGTTCTTGATGCGGCTGTCGGCATCGAAGGCTGCTGCTTCGCAAAGCAACGCCTTCTCGATGGCCTGCTCGGGCGAGATGTCCCAAGTGTGATAAAGGTCAAAGTCCATGACCTCTTTGGCCATCAGCGCAGCGTCGGCCAGCCCGGAGCTTTCATCTTCGGAGGTGTGTTCGGCAATCGCCAGTGCAGCGGCGACCGTTTCACGAATGGCATCGGCACCGGTTGCCGAGGTGCTGGCCGAACCCTTGCGCTGCCCGACATACAGGGTGATACCAAAGCCCTGATCGCGGTTGAACTCGACGGTTTCGACTTCACGCTGACGGACCGATGTCGACAGCCCCTGGTCTACCGACACTGCGACTTCGCAGGCGCTGGCGCCCTGACGCCGGGCTTCGGCGATGATCTGCTCGACCTGTTCCTGCAGCTCGGGCAAGGCTTGTGGGCCGACGCTTTGGGTTGCACTCATGACTTTCTCCATCAAATTCTTCTTTCAGCACAGGCCGAATACCGACCGGGCCGGACAAGCGGCCCATGACTGGTTATCATGGCGGCGTTTCTTTGCGGACTGCCCCCATGGTTGATTCTTACGACGACTCCCTCGACGGGGAGAAAAGCAAAACCCAGGTCAAACGAGAGCTGCATGCTCTGGTTGACCTCGGCGAGCGACTGACAACACTCAAAGCCGATGTGCTGGCCAAGCTGCCGCTGACCGACGCTTTGCGCAAGGCCCTGGCCGAAGCGCCCAAGCACACGGCGAACATCGCGCGAAAGCGGCATATTCTGTTCATCGGCAAGCTGATGCGCGATCAGGACCAGGAAGCCATTCTGGTGTTGCTGGACCAACTCGATGCCTCCACTCGCCAATACAATGAACGTTTCCACAATCTGGAGCGCTGGCGTGATCGCCTGATCGCGGGCGATGACGCCGACCTCGAGAAATTCGTGGTCGAATACCCCGATGCCGACCGTCAGCAGCTGCGTTCGCTGATCCGTCAGGCGCAACATGAAGTTGCACGCAACAAACCGCCGGCCACCAGCCGCAAAATCTTCAAATACATTCGTGAGCTGGACGAACTTCAACGCGGTCTGCGCTGATTTCGCCCTCGGGGCCGGCGGCAGCAAGCAGCCGGCCCCGACTCACTCTCAGCTCCCCGTGCCACCCACGGTGATCGCGTCGATTTTCAGCGTAGGCTGACCCACCCCGACCGGCAGCGACTGGCCATCTTTCCCGCACGTACCAACGCCACTGTCCAGCGACAGGTCGTTACCCACCATCGACACCCTGCTCATGGCTTCCGGCCCGTTACCGATCAAGGTCGCCCCTTTGACCGGCGCAGTGATCTTGCCGTCTTCGATCAAATAGGCCTCACTGGTCGAAAACACGAACTTGCCGCTGGTGATATCCACCTGACCGCCGCCAAGGTTGGCGCAGTAGATGCCGCGCTTCACCGAAGCGATGATTTCCTGCGGATCGCTCTGCCCGCCCAGCATGTAAGTGTTGGTCATGCGCGGCATCGGCAGGTGTGCATAGGACTCCCGACGGCCGTTACCGGTGCGTGCCACGCCCATCAGGCGGGCATTGAGCTTGTCCTGCATGTAGCCCTTGAGCACGCCGTTCTCGATCAGCGTAGTGCATTCGGTCGGTGTGCCTTCGTCATCGACACTCAGCGAGCCCCGACGCCCCGCCAGGGTGCCGTCGTCAACAATGGTGCAGAGTTTCGACGCAACCATCTCGCCCATGCGCCCACTGTAGGCCGAACTGCCCTTGCGGTTGAAGTCGCCCTCAAGGCCGTGACCCACCGCTTCGTGCAGCAGCACACCGGACCAGCCAGAGCCGAGCACCACTGGCAAGGTGCCTGCCGGAGCGGGAATCGCTTCCAGGTTGACCAATGCCTGACGCAGGGCTTCACGGGCATAGCCCATGGCGCGATCGTCGGTCAGGAAATAACGGTAGTCGGTGCGCCCGCCACCGCCATGCCCGCCCCGCTCGCGGCGACCATTCTGCTCGACGATGACACTGACATTGAAGCGCACCAGCGGGCGCACATCAGCGGCCAGGCTGCCATCCGCGGCGGCCACCAGAATGCGCTCCCAGACACCGGCCATGCTCACCGACACCTGCTGGATACGCGAGTCCAGCGCGCGAGTTGCGACGTCGATGCGCTTGAGCAACTCGACCTTCTCGGCGCGGCTCAGCACTTCCAGCGGGTTATCCGGGGCATACAACTGTGCCACGTCCTGCGAGGTGAAGGCTTGTACGCGACCATTCTGGCCAGCGCGGGAAATGGAGCGCGCGGCCTGTGCGGCGGTGCGCAGGGCCTCGGCAGTGATCGCATTGCTGTACGCAAAGCCGGTTTTCTCGCCCGACTGGGCACGCACGCCCACGCCTTGGTCGAGATTGAAACTGCCTTCCTTGACGATCCCGTCTTCGAGCGACCAGGACTCGGAGATCATGCCCTGAAAATACAGATCGGCCGCGTCGATTCCTGGCCCGGCCAGATCGCCCAGCACGGACTGCAGGCTGTCGAGGTTCAGGCCGCCGGGTGCCAGAAGGTGTTCGCTGACTGAGGACAGATCACTCATATTCACTCCGAAGCAGGCCGCATGGCGTCCTGCGAAAAAAAGCGCCGGTGACTGGACACCGGCATCCGCGCCCGTATGGACGCCTGTTCTTCACTGTCGCGTGTGGCCAGCAGCACCGCTTCACCCTGTGCCTGCTCGGCCAGTACGCGGCCCCATGGATCAACGATGGCCGCGTATCCGTAAGTCTCGCGGGGTCCCGGATGGACCCCGCCCTGTGCCGCCGCCAGCACGTAACACTGGGTTTCGATGGCACGCGCGCGGATCAGAATGTCCCAGTGCGCAGCCCCCGTAACCGCAGTGAAGGCTGACGGCGCGGTAATCAGTTCAGCACCGGCCTCACGCAGCGCGGTGTACAGCTCGGGAAAGCGCAGGTCATAACAGACGGTCAGCCCCAGACGCCCCACAGGCGTATCGGCCACCACCACCCTGCTCCCGTGAGCATAGTCATCCGATTCACGATAGCGGCCCCGGTTGTCAGCGACGTCCACATCGAACAGATGCAGCTTGTCATAGCGGGCCACCTGCTCACCGTGCTCATCGATCAACAGCGAACACGCCGTCACCTTGCCATCCGGCCGCTCATCCGGCGGCAGTGGCAAGGTTCCGGCAACAATCCATAACTTGAGGTCGCGAGCGGCCAGTTTCAACCATGGCAGGATAGGTCCGTGCCCTTGAGCCTCGGCACGTCCGATATCGGCGACGTCACGGCGCCCCATTGCGACGAAGTTTTCGGGCAGCACCGCCAACCGCGCGCCACCTTCGGCGGCCTGTTCCAGCAGCCGTCGAGCGCTGGCCAGATTGGCCAGGACATCGCTTTGGCTGACCATCTGAATCACCGCGAAGGACATGGCAACCCGCTCCTGAATGACATGGCCACCACTGTACCCCATGAGACGCTACTGGGGCTTTTCAAATGGCTTGTCGAACGTGATCTTCGGCTCTTTCCAAGGCCCTTCGACCTTGTATTGCACGCTGGCGAAACGCGCAACCCGGTCGCCCAGCAACTTGTCGACCAGGAACAGAGCGCCGCCAATGGCTGGCGCGCCGACAATCAGTGCAGCGATCGGCAGGTTATTGGTGACTGGCAGGGTCACCAGCAGCTTCGCATCGACGCGATCGCGAACCATGTCCAGCGTACCGTTGAGCTCAAGATTGCTCGATGGGCCGGTCAGGGTGATCGGGTTGCGCGTCACATAGACACCGTCGCTGGCGACCAGCAGCCCTTTGACCCGGTCGTAGCTCAGGCCTTTGCCCAGCAAGTCGGAGAAGTCCAGGCGCAGACGGCGGCCGATGGAGTTGAAATTCAACAGCCCGAACACACGCAACGCCTGAGCACCGCCCTCGACCTCGACAAACTGGCCTCTGTTGAGCGTGGCATCCAGACTGCCGGAATAGCGCTTGAGACCGACCCAGGCAGGCGAACCCGGCCAGCGTCCGTCCACGTTCATCTCGAAGCGTTCACTGGTGACGGTGGGTGCGAAGTTCCACGCCTTGAGCACATCCGCGAGATTCTTGCCCGCCAGACGACCTTTGAACGAACTGCTGCTGGTCCCGGGTTTACCCTCCCAGGTAGCGTCACCCTCCAGCAGAATGCCTTTGAGCCCCAGGCTCATATCCGACATACGCATGCCGGCAGGCGTCGGTCGGGTTTTCAATGCCCAGGCCCCCAGCAACTGATCGCCCTGAAACAGCTGGGAGATCTTCACGTCCAGCGCAGGGATATTGTGTGGGTCGATATCCGCCAGAGGATCAGGTGCGTTTTCCACCACGGTTGCTTTCGGATCGGATGCAGGCAATCGAACGTAGAGCATGTCGATACCGATCGGCGCAGACTTGGCGTCGGGCAACGTTGCCGTGCCCTTGGCCAGCGCGCTGTCCAGCGACAGGGCCCAGGCTGCTGCGTTGCGCTGCAATTGGACACGCACGTCATTGAGTGTGGTGCCCATCGCGGTCAGCTTGCCGATCTGCAGATCAACGCTGTTAAGCAGTTGTTTTGCGCTGCCGCCCGGATCATTCCCACTGTACCGCCCGGCCAGTTCCTGCCAGGGCGCTATGTCCAGTTCGGACAACTCCCCACGGATCCGCAGGCCCTTGGCGTCCGGCACGATCGCGCCGCCGCGTCCCAGGTAAAGCTCGCCACGCCCCTCGGCAAACTTGCCATTGGGTGCAGCGAAAGCAAAGTTGGCCTGATCGTTATAGGCCGCGCCGAGCCTGCGCTCCGCACCTTGCAGGGTCATACGGAATTCGCTGGGGCGCTCCTGCTCGGCGGTCTTGCCAAAGGGTGCAGGCAAATCGATCGCCACACCCTTGAGCGTGGAGTTGATTACCAGCGGGCTGTCCTTGCTGTCCAGAATCAGTTGCAACTGATACGGCAAGTCACCGGAGCCCGGCAGCGGCTGGGTCACGTTCAGCCAGTCGGTCAGCCGCTTCACGGTGATTTGCCCGTTCGCCACAATACGCGTCACGTTGTCGCCAGGCTTGCCCTCGGCTGCGATCTCTGCGGTCACAGGGCGATCGAATGCCTGGGCCTTGATGCCCTTGCCGCTCAGCCCGCTGGCGCTATCGAAACGGAAGTCGCCTTTCAGGCGAGTCAGCTCCAGCACCGGGTCAGCCAGTTTCAAGCGTGCATTGTCGGTGCTGAAATCCACCACTACCTTTGGCTCTACACCCTTGGCCAGCGGAATATCCAGCTTCAGCTTGCCGTCCAGCGGGCCCTCGCCCTGCCATCCGGCAAACGTGCTGCCCGTACCGATGGGCGCCTGCTGGAGAATCTTCAGACCGTCGCCCAGACTTCCGGAGAAATTGCCGTCCACCAGCAGGTGACTGTCCTGACCTGACGGCACATGGGGAATATTGACCAGCACGTTGCTGACCTTGGTATCGAGCAACTGCCCTTTGCTCGCTTTGACACGTACGCCGCTGTTTTCGACGTAGACCTTGCCGTCCACACCGGTCAGCGAAGGCCAGCCCGGCTGGAACGCCAGCGTTGCGTTGCTGACATCGAAGAACAGGCTGATAACACGCGCCGTATCGGGCGAATTCTTGTTTAGCGACCCCTGATACTGGAAGAAACCCTGTTTGACCGCGCCACTTACCACAGCGGTGCGCAACCAGTGATCAAGCTCCGGACTGAGCGCGGTCGGCAGGTACTTGCTGGTGTAACGGCCATCGCCGTCGACCATGCCGACCCGCAGGTCCATGTAGTCTTCCTGATCATGATTGAGATGAATCTTGATCAGAAAGTCAGCCGCAATCCTGCCTTCGTCGCCGAGTACCTTGATGTACGGGGCAATCAGCGTGAACGCCTGGTCATCCAGTTTCCAGTTCAGACGAGCGTTGGCCTTCTGGTAACGCCAGGGTTTGGCGAAGATCGGGTCCAGGTGCAGCATGAAGTCATCGGTGTCGAGGCGCAGCTCGCCCTGCCCCAGATCGCCGCTGATGGCACCGCTGACATTTCCGGCCGCCGGAGCGCCGCGATACGCGTTGAAACCCACCTTGTCCAGATTGGCCGCAAAGCTCAGGCGTTTGTCGCCGACGGCCTGTGGCCGGTAGTCGAGCAGCACGTTATGCAGCCCGCCTGTCACCTTGAGGCCGTCGACCACTGCCATGGCCTTGTCAGGCAAGGGTGCGAGGGAGTCGATCAGCGGCGTGATGGGGGTCAGGTCCAGACGATCCGCCTGTACGTGCCAGAGCTCTTCGCTGTCAGGTGTCGCAGCGGTCTGCGTCAGCTGCACACGGCTTTCCCAACGCGTTTCGCCCAGGCTCATCGCCAGTGAATCGAGGTTCAGGTCGAAACCTGTATCAGTCCGTGCAAACCATGCGTTCAGCGCAAGGTTATTGATCGTCGACGGTTTGCGACCGGCATAAACGCCTTTGACCTGCGGCGCATTAAGGCGCGTCGTCGCGCTTTGCACGGTGCCCTTGCCCCAACTCAACCAGACCTCGCCCCCGGCCTGCAGCTTCGACAGTGTCCATTCGCGCGTGAGGCTTTTCGGCAGCCATTTGGCCCAGTCGCTTTGCGGCAGGCTGGCGTAGACATCGGCCTCGCCGTCCTTCCACTGACTGGCCTGAATGCGCGAGCGCACGTTGAGCGCGACCGGCTGACCATCCGGCAGGGTCAGGCGTGCGTCAAGTCGCTGCGCATAGCTGCCTGTGTCAAGACTGAGGTTTACATAGGTGAGGGTCAGCGGCGCGGCGTCAAACGGTTGCACCGTGACCTGGCTGTCGAGCAACGACAAATGCGCGACCATCTGCATCTGCCTGAGCACCTGCTCGGGATCGAACGGGCTGTCGTTGTGCACCGGCAAGCCCTGAACCGACCACGCGCCATCCTTGTCCTGAATGAGGCTGAACTGTAGACCGTCCACTTCAAGATGAGCGATGCGCACGTCACGCGCCAGCAGGCTTTCCCAAAGATCGGGAACAACCCTTACGCGATCCAGACGCAGGGCACTGGAACCCTCTCCGACCATCACGTCATGAGCCAGCAGTACCGGGGCAAAGCGGCTCCAGCTGCCTTCCAGGCTGCCGATGCTCAGCGGTATGCCCAGCGCGCTGCTGGCCCGGGTTTCCACATCGATACGGTATTCGGCAACCAGCGGCGTCAGTTGACGACCGAGACTCACGTACAACGCTGCGAGCACCAAAATCAGTGCGCACAGGCTCAGGCCCCAGCGGGTCAGGGTTGCCACGAGGCGAGGAAGACGTCCCATCTCAGGAGGCCCTCCACTGCGGGGTGCGAGGAGCGGAATCGGCGAACGGGTTCCGGCTCAGGTGTGCAGGTGCGGTCAGGTACAGGTTTTGCTCGTTCGCCACGCATCATTCTCGATAAAACGGCATACCTGCCAGAAACCCGTAGGGCACTTGTCATAATATTTCAAACGATCAGCACCCTCAGAGCAGCACCACGTCGTATTGTTCCTGCGAGTACATGGTTTCTACCTGAAAACGGATAGTCCGACCAATAAAGCTCTCCAGTTCAGCCACATTGCCGGACTCCTCGTCGAGCAGGCGATCCACCACGCGCTGATTGGCCAGAACGCGATAGCCCACGGCCTGATAGGCCCTGGCTTCGCGCAGGATTTCCCGGAAGATTTCGTAGCAGATGGTCTCGGGGGTCTTCAGCTTGCCCCGCCCGGCGCAGCAGTGACAGGGTTCGCAGAGCACCTGCTCGAGACTTTCACGGGTGCGCTTGCGCGTCATCTGCACCAGACCCAGCTCGGTGATGCCGATGATGTTGGTCTTGGCGTGATCGCGTTCCAGCTGTTTCTCCAGCGTGCGCAGCACCTGACGCTGGTGCTCACCGTCTTCCATGTCGATGAAATCGATGATGATGATGCCGCCCAGATTGCGCAGGCGCAGCTGCCGGGCGATGGCCGTGGCGGCTTCCAGGTTGGTCTTGAAGATGGTTTCTTCGAGGTTGCGATGGCCCACGAACGCGCCGGTGTTGACGTCGATGGTGCTCATCGCTTCGGCCGGATCGACCACCAGATAGCCACCCGACTTGAGCGGCACCTTGCGCTCGAGGGCCTTCTGGATTTCGTCCTCGACCCCATAGAGGTCGAAGATCGGCCGCTCGCCCGGATAGTGCTCGAGCCTGTCAGCAATTTCCGGCATCAGCTCGGCGACGAACTGAGTGGTTTTCTGAAAGGTTTCCCGCGAGTCGATACGGATCTTTTCGATGCGTGGGCTGACCAAGTCGCGCAAGGTTCGCAGCGCCAGGCCCAGGTCTTCGTAAATCACCGTGGGCGGGCTGACGGTCTTGATCTGCTCGCCGATCTGATCCCAGAGCCTGCGCAGATAACGGATGTCCATCAGGATTTCGTCGGCACCGGCGCCTTCGGCAGCAGTGCGCAGAATGAAACCTCCGGACTCCTTGATACCCTCCAGGGCGACACAGTCGCTGACCACTTTCTTGAGTCGTTCGCGCTCGGCTTCGTCCTCGATTTTCAGCGAGATACCCACATGCGCAGTGCGCGGCATGTACACCAGATAACGCGACGGAATGGAGAGTTGTGTGGTCAGCCGGGCACCCTTGCTGCCGATCGGGTCTTTGGTGACTTGCACGACGAGGCTCTGGCCATCGTGTACCAGCGACGCAATGCTCTCGACCGAAGGCCCTTCACGCATGGATATTTCCGAGGCGTGAATGAACGCCGCACGGTCCAGGCCGATGTCGATGAACGCCGCCTGCATGCCGGGAAGCACCCGCACGACCTTGCCTTTGTAGATATTGCCGACGATGCCGCGACGCTGGGTGCGCTCGACGTGCACCTCTTGCAGAACCCCGTTTTCCACCACTGCCACGCGCGATTCCATCGGCGTAATGTTGATCAGAATTTCTTCACTCATGACTTGTCACCTTCCAGGCATTGCCAGCAGGGTATGCCGAAATGGCCGAGCAGTTCTGCGGTTTCGCACAGGGGCAGACCTACCACCCCAGAATAGCTGCCTTGCAGGCCATCGACGAAAATCGCTGCCAATCCCTGGATGGCATAGCCGCCGGCCTTGTCGGCGGGCTCGCCACTGGTCCAGTAGGCCTGGGCTTCATGGGTTTGAATCGGGCGAAAGCGCACACGACTGGTAACAATACGGGTTTCGCTGCGTTGCCGATCACAGAGCGCGACAGCCGTCAGCACTTCATGCTCGCGCCCGGACAGGGCCATGAGCATGGCCTGCGCATCCGCTTTATCGACCGGCTTGCCGAGAATGCGCCCATCCAGCACAACCGCCGTGTCGGCCCCCATTACGCAGGCCTGTTGTTCGGCAGGCAACACGGACAGCCCGGCCTGAGCCTTGCCCAGCGCAAGACGCTCGACATAGGCGGCCGGGGTTTCACGGTCGAAGGGGGTTTCATCGATCTGAGCGCTCAGTACGGTAAAGGACACACCGATCTGAGTCAGAAGTTCGCGGCGGCGCGGCGAGCCAGAAGCCAGATAAAGCGAGGGCATAAGGACATCTCCGTGTCTGTGCGGGTGAGCGCGAACAACGCAGCGAGGCGTCGCGCTCACCTTGCGCTTAATTGATTTTCAAACGTTTGCGCAATCCACGCAGGCCATAACTGATCCAGGGCCACAACAGGGCGCTGACCAACGCGGGCAGCACCAGCGCCAGCGTAGGCTGACGGTTGCCGGTCAGCGCACTCAGCCAGAGTTGCGCAAGCTGCGCCAGACCGAATACCACCAATAGCACCAGGCACTGTTGCCACATGGGGAACATGCGCAGGCGCTGCTGCAGGGACATCACCAGAAAGGTAATCAGGCTGAGGATCAGGGCATTCTGACCGAGCAATGTGCCATACAGCACATCCTCCATCAGGCCCAGTATCCACGCGGTGGTCATGCCGTATTTGTGCGGCAGTGCCAGAACCCAGAAGGTCAGCAGCAGGGCCAGCCACAGCGGCCGGAAAATTTCCATGAATTGCGGCAGCGGCGAAACGCTCAATAACAGACCGATCGCAAATGTCAGCCAGACCACCCAGCCATTGCGCCCGGAAACATGACTAACCATCGATAGGCTCCCGGGCAGTGGAAGGTCTTGAGGCAGGTGGCTGTGATGCCGCAGGCCGGGAAGCAGGCCTTGCCGGCGTCGCGGGTGTCGCCGCCGGTGCCGGCGTTGTCGATTGCGCTGCAGGCTTGTGCGTCAGCGTACTGCCCGGAAAGACCGGAACGACTGCCTGCGGCCACATCGGGAAGGCGGGAGTCGGCGGCGGCAGCGTCGCCATCACGGAAGGCTCGACGCCCTTGTCGATGGATTCCTGTGCCTGGGCTGCATCGGCAGCGCGCTCCTCCGGCGAGCGGCCGTCGGAGAACACCAGCAACAGATAGCGACTCCGATTCAGCGCAGCGGTCGGCACCGCACGAACGATCGCGAACGGCTGGCCGGAGTCGTGAATCACTTCCTTGACCGTCGCCACCGGATAACCGGCCGGGAAGCGCTGCCCAAGGCCCGAACTGACCAGCAGGTCGCCTTCCTTGATGTCTGCGGTGTCTGCCACATGCCGAAGCTCAAGACGTTCCGGGTTACCGGTACCGCTGGCGATGGCACGCAGACCGTTGCGATTGACCTGCACCGGGATGCTGTGGGTCGTGTCAGTCAGCAACAAGACGCGCGAGGTGTAAGGCATCAACTCGACCACCTGCCCCATCAGGCCGCGCGCATCGAGCACAGGCTGGCCGAGCACGACGCCGTCGCGTTCGCCCTTGTTGATGATGATGCGGTGGGTGAAGGGGTTCGGGTCCATGCCGATCAGCTCGGCGACCTCGACCTTTTCGTTGACCAGCGCCGAGGAGTTCAGCAACTCGCGCAGGCGAACGTTCTGCTCGGTCAGTGCCGCCAGCTTTTGCAGGCGACCTTGCAGGAGCAGGGCTTCGGTCTTGAGTTTTTCGTTTTCGGCGATCAGCTCTGTGCGGCTGCCGAACTGACTGGCGACGCCTTGATAAAGACGCTGTGGCAGGTCGACGATCCAGTAGGACTGCATGAGCACCATCGACATCTGGCTGCGCACGGGCTTGAGGATCGTAAAGCGGGCGTCGACAACCATCAACGCAACCGACAGAACGGCCAGCACCAGCAGACGTACACCCAGCGACGGGCCTTTTGAGAAAAGCGGTTTAATAGGCCGCTCCTCCGGGGCATGCGATCGTTGGATCGAACTTCGATTGGCAATTATTCATGCGGTATGTAACCGGCCCGGACAAATGAAAGAGATAGGCACCCTGTTTCGGCGTCAGCCTGAAGCATACAGGTAGCATATCCGCCACCTGCATACAAAAGACTCCGTGAAAGGCACCCCGGCGAATTATTCGCTGGAGAGCAGATCCATGGTGTGCTTATCCATCATTTCCAGCGCACGGCCACCGCCACGCGCTACACAGGTCAGCGGGTCTTCGGCGACGATCACCGGCAGACCGGTTTCCTGAGCCAGCAATTTGTCCAGATCACGCAACAGTGCGCCACCACCGGTGAGGACCAGGCCACGCTCGGCGATGTCCGAGGCCAGTTCCGGAGGCGATTGCTCCAGAGCGCTCTTGACCGCCTGAACGATGGTCGCCAGCGACTCCTGCAGTGCCTCGAGCACTTCGTTGGAGTTCAGAGTGAACGCACGTGGAACGCCTTCGGCCAGGTTGCGGCCACGGACGTCGACTTCACGCACTTCACCGCCCGGATAGGCAGTACCGATTTCCTGCTTGATGCGCTCGGCAGTGGATTCGCCGATCAGGCTGCCGTAGTTACGGCGCACATAGGTGATGATCGCTTCGTCGAAACGGTCGCCACCCACACGTACGGATTCGGCATACACCACACCGTTCAGGGAGATCAGGGCGATTTCTGTGGTACCGCCGCCGATGTCGACAACCATCGAACCGCGAGCTTCTTCCACTGGCAGACCGGCACCGATTGCGGCGGCCATCGGCTCTTCGATCAGGAATACTTCGCGTGCGCCTGCCCCCAGGGCCGACTCGCGAATGGCGCGACGCTCAACCTGGGTGGATTTGCACGGAACGCAGATCAGCACACGAGGGCTGGGCTGCAGAAAGCTGTTTTCATGAACCTTGTTGATGAAGTACTGCAACATTTTTTCGCAGACGCTGAAGTCGGCGATAACGCCGTCTTTCATTGGACGAATGGCTGCGATGTTGCCTGGAGTACGGCCCAGCATGCGCTTGGCTTCGGTACCGACGGCCACGACACTCTTCTGGTTGCCGTGAGTACGAATGGCAACGACAGAGGGTTCATTCAGAACGATACCGCGCTCACGCACGTAAATAAGGGTGTTGGCAGTGCCCAGGTCGATGGATAGATCACTGGAAAACATGCCACGCAGTTTCTTGAACATGGGAAAGGGACCCTAGGGAACGCGTGGTAAAAAAAGTGCGGCAAACTCTAACAACGACAGGGATTTTGGGCAAGGAGCCAATATGCTAAATTGGCGGTTTTCCGAACACCACCCTCGACGTTAGCGGCTTGAGACAGTAATAACGCGATAGTGTTCCGCAATTGGCAACAAAGCAAATCCATAAGCATTCCACTGGAGATACCCCATGGCGCTTGAACGCTCCGACGTGGAAAAGATCGCTCATCTGGCCCGACTGGGCCTCAATGACGCCGATATCCCGCGTACTACCGAAGCACTTAACAGCATTCTTGGGCTGGTCGATCAGATGCAAGCGGTCGACACCACTGGCATCGAGCCGCTGGCTCACCCGCTGGAAGCCACCCAGCGCCTGCGCGAAGACGCCGTCACCGAGCGAAATCGTCGTGACACTTACCAAGCCATCGCACCAGCGGTCCAAGACGGCCTCTATCTGGTTCCGAAAGTCATCGAGTAAGGGAAAGCGCCTGCATGCATCAAATGACTCTGGCCGAGATCGCTCGCGGACTCGCCGATAAAAAGTTTTCTTCCGAAGAGCTGACTCGCGTCCTGCTGTCGCGCATCGCGACGCTCGATCCGCAGCTCAACAGTTTCATCAGCCTCACCGAAGACCTGGCCATCACCCAGGCGCAAGCGGCAGACGCTCGCCGCGCCGCCGGTGAAAACGGCCCGCTGTTAGGTGCCCCGCTGGCCCACAAGGACCTGTTCTGCACCCAGGGCATCCGCACCAGTTGCGGCTCGCTGATGCTCGACAATTTCAAGGCACCGTACGACGCCACGGTCGTTTCGCGCCTGGCATCGGCAGGTACAGTGACGCTGGGCAAGACCAACATGGACGAATTCGCCATGGGGTCGGCCAACGAATCCAGCCACTACGGTGCGGTGAAGAACCCGTGGAACCTGGAGTGCGTCCCTGGCGGTTCTTCGGGGGGGTCGGCAGCCGCCGTTGCTGCACGCCTGCTGCCTGCCGCGACCGGCACCGACACCGGCGGCTCGATTCGCCAGCCTGCGGCACTGACCAACCTCACAGGCCTCAAGCCGACCTACGGCCGCGTATCGCGCTGGGGCATGATTGCCTACGCCTCCAGCCTCGATCAGGCGGGCCCGATGGCACGCACGGCCGAAGACTGCGCGCTGCTGCTGCAAGGCATGGCCGGCTTCGACCCGCAGGACTCGACCAGCATCGACGAACCGGTTCCAGACTACTCCGCCAGCCTCAATACCTCGCTCAAGGGCCTGCGTATCGGTGTGCCGAAAGAATATTTCAGCGCAGGCCTCGACCCACGCATTGCGCAGCTGGTGCATGAAAGCGTCAAGGAGCTGGAAAAGCTCGGCGCGATCGTCAAGGAAGTCAGCCTGCCGAACCTGCAGCACGCGATCCCGGCCTACTACGTCATCGCCCCGGCTGAAGCCTCGTCCAACCTGTCGCGCTTCGACGGTGTGCGTTTCGGCTACCGCTGCGAAGACCCGAAAGACCTGACCGACCTGTACAAGCGCTCTCGCGCCGAAGGCTTCGGCCCGGAAGTCCAGCGTCGCATCATGGTTGGCGCCTACGCGCTGTCGGCGGGCTACTACGACGCCTACTACCTGCAGGCGCAGAAGATTCGTCGCCTTATCAAGAACGATTTCATGAGCGCGTTCGCCGATGTCGACGTGATTCTCGGTCCGACCACGCCCAACCCGGCCTGGAAAATCGGCGCCAAGACCAACGATCCGATTGCCGAATACCTGGAAGACTTCTACACCATCACCGCCAACCTGGCGGGCCTGCCCGGCTTGTCCATGCCTGCGGGCTTCGTCGACGGTCTGCCAGTCGGCGTGCAACTGCTCGCTCCATATTTCCAGGAAGGCCGTCTCTTGAATGTGGCGCATCAGTATCAGCAAGTCACCGACTGGCACACCCGCGCACCTGAAGGCTTCTGAGGAGAAACACATGCAATGGGAAGTCGTCATCGGGCTGGAGATTCATACCCAGCTTTCGACCCAATCAAAGATTTTTTCCGGTAGCGCGACCACGTTCGGCTCCGAGCCCAACACGCAGGCCAGCCTCGTCGACCTGGGCATGCCCGGCGTATTGCCGGTGCTGAACAAGGAAGCCGTGCGCATGGCCGTCAAGTTCGGCCTGGCTGTGAACGCCGAAATCGGCCAGCATAACGTGTTTGCCCGCAAGAACTACTTCTACCCGGACCTGCCCAAGGGCTATCAGATCAGCCAGATGGAGCTGCCTATTGTCGGCAAGGGCCACCTGGACATCCCCCTCGAAGACGGCACGGTCAAGCGCATCGGCATCACCCGTGCGCACCTGGAAGAGGATGCGGGCAAGAGCCTGCACGAAGACTTCCAGGGCATGACCGGTATCGACCTGAACCGTGCCGGCACGCCGCTGCTGGAGATCGTTTCCGAGCCGGACATGCGCAACGCCAAGGAAGCCGTGGCTTACGTCAAGGCGATCCACGCGATTGTCCGCTACCTGGGCATCTGTGACGGCAACATGGCCGAAGGCTCGCTGCGCTGCGACTGCAACGTATCGATTCGCCCCAAGGGCCAGGTCGAGTTCGGCACGCGCTGCGAGATCAAGAACGTCAACTCGTTCCGCTTCATCGAAAAGGCGATCAACAGCGAGATTCAGCGCCAGATCGACCTGATCGAAGACGGCGGCAAGGTTATCCAGCAGACACGCCTGTACGACCCGAACACCAACGAAACCCGCGCCATGCGCAGCAAGGAGGAAGCCAACGACTACCGTTACTTCCCAGACCCGGATCTGTTGCCGGTGATCATCGAGGACTCGTTCCTCGATGAAACCCGCGCCACCTTGCCGGAATTGCCACCGCAGAAACGTGAACGCTTCCAGAGCCAGTTCGGTCTCTCGACCTACGACGCCAGCGTACTGGCTTCGAGCCGCGAGCAGGCTGATTACTTCGAACAGGTAGTGAGCATCAGCGGTGACGCCAAGCTGGCAGCCAACTGGGTCATGGTCGAGCTGGGCAGCCTGCTGAACAAGCAGGGCCTGGAAATCGACGAGTCGCCGGTCAGTGCCGAGCAGTTGGGCGGCATGCTCAAGCGCATCACCGACAACACCATTTCCGGCAAGATCGCGAAAATGGTCTTCGAGGCGATGGCCAATGGTGAGGGCAGCGCCGATGAAGTCATCGAAAAGCGCGGCCTGAAGCAGGTGACCGACAGCGGCGCCATCGAATCGATGCTTGATGAAATGCTGGCAGCCAACGCGGAACAGGTCGAACAGTACCGCGCCGCAGACGAAGCCAAGCGCGGCAAGATGTTCGGCTTCTTTGTCGGCCAGGCGATGAAAGCCTCCAAAGGCAAGGCCAACCCGCAGCAGGTCAACGCACTGCTGAAGGCCAAGCTGGAGGGCTGATCGCTCCAATGCCGAGTACGCGCTGCGACATCGAGTTATGACGCGGAGCGTCACGAAAAGCATGCCAACGCGGAGCATTGGCACGATAGGTGTCCGCGCGCGCCTATCGTTCCTCACGCTCTGCGTGGGAATGCAGTTCCGGACGCTCTGCGTCCGCCGTCGAGTACGCGCTGCGACACCGAGTTATGACGCGGAGCGTCACGAAAAGCATGCCAACGCGGAGCATTGGCACGATCAAACCTCAGTTCCGGACGCTCTGCGTCCGCCGTCGAGTACGCGCTGCGACACCAAGCTATGACGCGGAGCGTCACGAAATGCATGCCGACATGGAGCCTTGGCACGAGCGTCAACCACAACTACTCCGGCACTCAGGAACCCACCCCATGCGCCGCCTTATTTTTGCCTGCAGCCTGCTGACGTTACTGGCAGGATGCGCCAATCACATCATCGACCCCCATGGTTATGATGAGACCGGCACCGCCGCCTATTACGGTGCACGCCATCATGGCAACCGCACTGCCAGCGGCGAACCGTTCAATCAGAATGCGCTGACCGCTGCACATCGACAGCTGCCCTTCGGCACGCGCGTCAAGGTCACCAACCTGGACAACGACAGGTCGGTAGTCGTACGCATCAACGATCGCGGCCCCCACACGCGCGGCCGTCTGATCGATGTCTCTCGCGAAGCGGCCGAACAACTGGGTATGCTGCGCAGCGGCACAGCGCCAGTCCGCGTGCAGGCCCTGGATTAACCCCGACCCTCGATCACCTCTGACAAGGACAATCGTATTCTCCAGCTATCGGCCCTGCCCGCCCCCGCACTCATCCAGATGCTCAGTGGCTTGTTATTGCTGCTGATCGGGGCAGAACTGTCAGTGCGTGCAGCGGTGCATCTGGCGGCGATTTTCAAGGTCCGGCCACTGATCGTCGGCCTGACCGTCGTGGCGATGGGCACCAGCGCGCCGCAGATGGCAGTCAGTCTGCAAGCCGCGTTTGCCGATAACACCGACATCGCTGTTGGCAGTGTCATCGGCGGCAACATTTTCAATGTGCTGGTGATCCTTGGCTTGTGCGCGCTGATCATTCCATTACGCGTTGCTCGCCAGGTATTGCGCGTCGACATTCCGCTGATGATTGGTGCCTGCCTGCTGGCTATCGGCCTGTCGTGGAGTGGCGAATTCAGCAAACTCGATGGCGCACTGCTGCTTGCCGGGTTGCTGTTCTGCCTCATTGTCATCATTCGCCAGGGCGGTCATGCGCCGCGGCACGGACATGCAGAGACAACCGAAAAACCTCGTACCTTCACGCGCATCCTCATGCTTGCCACTGGCCTGCTGCTGTTGACCGCTGGCGGACACCTGCTGGTCGACGCGTCAGTGGTACTTGCCATCCACCTGGGGCTTTCCGAACGCATCGTCGGCCTGACCATCATTGCCATCGGCACGTCATTACCGGCACTGATGACCTCGCTGATCGCAGCATTTCGTGGCGAGCGCGATATTGCCGTGGGGAACGTGATCGGCAGCAACCTGTTCAATCTGCTGGGCGTGCTGGGGCTGACCGCACTGGTCGCCCCGGTGCCGCTGACGATCTCGCCAAACGCACTGGTGTTCGACCTGCCGATCATGCTCGGCGTCTCGCTGCTATGCGTGCCGCTGTTCTATTCCGGTTACCGGATAGACCGCCTGGAAGGTCTGTTCCTACTGTCGTTGTACCTGACCTACGGGCTGCATATCCTGTCGATCAGCACCGGCATGGCGCTGGCCGAACGGCTTGAAAGCAAAATGCTCACGCTGGTGTTACCTGTGCTGGGCGCTGTGGTTGTCTGGGGCACGATTCGCGCCTGGCGACGCCAGCACTGACCTCCAACCCGCATTGATACAAGGAGCAAGGCCATGACAGACAAGACGATCAGCGAAGGCGAACAGATCCGTCGCCAGGTGATGGGCGATGTCTACGTCGACCGTGCGCTGGGGAATGCCACCGAGTTCAGCCAGCCGCTGCAGGATTTCGTCAACGAGCATGCCTGGGGCAGCGTCTGGAGTCGCGAGGGCCTGCCGTTGAAGACCCGCAGCCTGATCACCCTGGCCACCCTCACCGCCCTGAAATGCCCGCAAGAGCTGAAGGGCCACGTCCGTGGCGCGCTGAACAATGGCTGCACGGTCGAGGAAATTCGCGAAGCGCTGCTGCACTGCGCGGTGTACGCCGGCGTGCCGGCAGCCATCGACGCATTTCGTGCGGCGCAGGAAGTGATCGACAGCTACGTCAAAGCGGATTAGATCCAGCCGCCCCATTGCAGGATGAAAATCCCGACGTTGGTGGTGACTGCCGCGGCCAGGGTGGTGATGACGATGATCGCCGCAGCCAGCTCGTAATTGCCGTTGGCCGTGCGCGCCATGATGTAGCTGGCAGCCGCCGTCGGGCTGCCGAAGTACAGGAACAGAATCCCCAGTTCAGCGCCGCGAAAACCGGCCAGCCAGGCGGCCAGCGTGCACAGCACTGGCAGCGTGATCATCTTCATGACGCTGGCACTGACAGCCAGTTTTCCGCTCTTGCGCAACGAGGCCAGCGACAGCGTGCCACCGATGCAGATCAGTGCCAGCGGCAAAGTCATCTGTGCCAGGTAGCTGCCGGAGGTTTCCAGCCATTTGGGCAGGCCGATGCCGAAGTAAGCGAAGGGCGAGGCTATGATCACGCTGATGATCAGCGGGTTGGCCAGCACGCTTTTGAAGATGCTCCAGGGGTCGGACTTGATCACCGGGCTGTAAACCGCCAATACCACCGTCGACAAGGTGTTGTAGAAGACGATGACCAGCGCAGCGAGAATAGCACCCAGTGAAATGCCATCAGGCCCGTACATGCTGGCCGCCAGCGCCAGACCGATGACACCGTTATTGCCACGAAACGCACCCTGGACGTAGATCCCGCGCTCTTCGTGCGGGCAACGCCAGATCGCCCAGCCCCAGGCGAAGGCAAAACTCAGAAGCGTCGCGATGCTGAAAAAAATCAGCAGTTTGGGCTGCAGGGCGGTGCGCAGATCGGCGTGAATAATGCCCAGAAACAGCAGCGCAGGCATGGTGACGTTGAACACCAGCCCGGAAGCCGCAACGATGAAACCATCATTGATCGCGCCGATACGCCTGAGGAACACGCCCAGAAACAGCATGGCAAACACCGGGGCGGTGATGTTCAGGGTTTCGAGAAAAATAGCCAGCATGCAACGCGTCCGGTCCCGTCGTTAGGTAGCTCATGATAGGCCACCGACGACCAGCATGTTGCACGGAATTTCCGAAACCCTGATCACCCCGCAGCGATTGTCGTTTATCAGACGATGCGGCTGACTTCCTTCACAGGCTGGAGCTTGCGCTCGAAGACCGATACACCGTCCAGATCGCGCAGCGCCACGGTCATTTCACCGGTCTGCCCGTCGATATTCACTTCGCCAAAGAACTGAAAGCCCGCAAACGGCGAGGTGTTCTGCGCAGGGGGCGCCTTCTGGAACACCAGCTCGGGACCAAAGGTCTTGTCCAGCACGTTGGGACCATAACTGCCGGCATTCAATGGCCCGGCGACGAACTCCCAGAACGGGTCGAAGTCCTGAAACACGGCCAGGTCCGGCTGGTAATGATGCGCGGCGCAGTAATGCACGTCGGCCGTCAGCCAGACACAATCGCGAATCTTCTGCGCACGCAGGTACGCCAGCAATTCGGCGACCTCCAGCTCACGCCCCAACGCCGGGCCGTCATTGCCGTTGGCAATGGCCTCCCAACGCTGCACGCCGGGGCTGACCTCGCCATCCGGCACGCCCAGGCCGATGGGCATGTCCGCCGCGATCACTTTCCACTGCGCGCGCGACGCGTTGAGCTCGCGCTTGAGCCAGTCCAGTTGCTCACGGCCCAGAAATGCAGTGGTCGGGCCAGGTTTGTCGGCCAGGTTGGCATCATTGCCGGCACGGTAGCTGCGCATATCCAGGACAAATACGTCGAGCATCGGACCGTAGGGGATCTTGCGATAAATGCGCCCGCCGTTGTCTGCTTCCTGCAAGCGCAGCGGTGCGTATTCCAGATAAGCCTGGCGGGCACGCGAGGACAGCAGGCCGATGTCCTTGACCTTGTAGCGATCATCGAGCTGTTTGCTGGGCGACCAGTTGTTGGTGACCTCGTGATCGTCCCACTGCCAGATCTGCGGCACTTCGGCGTTGAAGCGGCGCAGGTTTTCATCCATCAGGTTGTAGCGGTAATTACCCCGGTATTCGTCGAGGGTCTCCGCCACCTTGCTCTTTGCCTCGGTGGTGATGTTGCGCCAGACACGCCCGCCCTCCGTGGTGAGCTGCTCCGGCACCGGGCTGTCGGCGTAGATGGTGTCACCGCTGTGGATAAAAAAGTCCGGCAGGCGCAAACGCATGGCTTCATAGATACGCATGCCACCGATATCGGGGTTGATGCCAAAGCCCTGCCCCACCGTGTCGCCGCTCCAGACGAAGCGAATGTCGCGACGCTGTTGCGGCGTGCTGCGCAGATGGCCGAACCACGGCTCGCTGACGACACCGCTCTGCGCATCCTCGAAAGACACCCGGTAGAAAATTGCCTGATCGACCGGCAGCCCGCTCAACTCGACCCGCGCGGTAAAGTCGCTACGCTGATCGGCCAGCGCCGACACCACGCGGCGTGGCTGAGTGAACATGCTGCGCGTGTCCCACTCGACGATCATGCGTGAAGGCCGGTCGCTACGGCTCCAGACGATCGCCTTGTCGCCGAACACATCGCCGGACTGCACGCCATCCACCATCTTCGGGCGATCCTGCACCGAAGCGATGACCGCCGGCGCAACACCCGGTAACAGCAGACCGGCACCCACAGTTCCGACAGCCTGGATGACACGGCGACGCTTGAGATCGAACTGGCTCACGGTTATCCCCTCGCTGACAGGTAAAAAAGCACCGTAGCAGGGGAATATTGGCGCTGTATGACAGCGCAAGAGATCAAGCTCATGGCTGACGCCAAAAACCTCCGGCGCCCGGTAACTGGTAAACTCCCGCGCCTTATTCCAGCCCGAGGCGCTCAGCATGTCTTCCTTGAAT
This sequence comes from Pseudomonas congelans, assembly GCF_900103225.1. Taxonomy (GTDB): domain Bacteria; phylum Pseudomonadota; class Gammaproteobacteria; order Pseudomonadales; family Pseudomonadaceae; genus Aquipseudomonas; species Aquipseudomonas congelans. The sequence goes on from NZ_FNJH01000005.1 coordinate 306,568, forward strand.
CAGGCGCTCAGCGTCGCCCTCGACAATCGCCAGGCGTTGCTCGACCAATTGCATGGACAGGGCACGGACTGCTATCGACTGTTTCACGGCAGCCAGGAAGGTGCCAGCGGGCTGACCATCGACCGCTACGGCCCGCAATTGCTGGTGCAGAGTTTCCATACCCGCCTGGATCGCGATGCCCTGCTGGCGCTGCATGAGCAGGTCAACACGCGCCTGGGTTTGGACACCCTGCTGGTCTATAACGATCGTTCGCAAGGCAACTCGCGCGTGGATCGTCACGATACCGTGTACAAGGCTGAAGAAGCGGCTCTGGCCGATCATGTCGGCCACGAATGGGGTCTCAATTACCGGGTCCGCGGCAGGCATGCAGGCCAGGACCCGCTGTTGTTTCTGGACCTGCGCAACACGCGCGGCTGGGTCAAGCAGCACAGCGCCGGCAAAAGCGTGCTGAACCTGTTCGCCTACACCTGCGGCGTCGGACTCAGTGCTGCGGCCGGTGGCGCAAGTGAAGTGTGCAATCTGGACTTCGCAGAGGGCAATCTGGCGGTGGGTCGCGAGAACGGTGCGCTCAATCCGCAACTGCCACCCATGCAATTCATCCAGTCGGACTACTTTCCGGCGATCCGCCAACTGGCCGGGCTGCCGATTGCCGCACGCCGCAGCCAGCAATTGCCCAGCTACGTGAAACTGCAACAGCGCCAATATGATCTGGTCCTGCTCGATCCGCCCGCCTGGGCCAAGAGCGCGTTCGGCACCGTTGATTTGCTGCGCGACTACCAAAGCCTGCTCAAACCTGCGCTGTTGACCACGGCAGACGATGGCGTGCTGATTTGTTGCAACAATCTGGCGAAAGTCAGCATGCAGGACTGGCGTGAGCAGGTACTGCGCTGTGCCACCAAGGCCGGGCGTCCGGTACGCGACTGTCAGGAGATGCGTCCCGCCGCAGACTTCCCGTCTCAGGATAATCAACCGCCGTTGAAAACGCTGATTCTGCAACTCTGATCCGGCGCCTGATATCGTAAAACGCAACCGGAATGTTCCTACAAGCCACGATGGCAGTGCCTTCGGAACCGAACAGGCATGCCATACTCCAAGGGCTTCCAAAAGAGAGAGACGCCGCTGCCCATGTCCAGAGGATTGAAACGCACACTTGGCTCCCTGCTGGCTGTGATCGCGCTCTACAGTTTGCTGGGGTTTTTCATTCTTCCCGGCGTCGCTCTGCGGATCGCGAACCAGCAACTGGCCAGTTACGCCACGGTGCCGGCAAAGCTCGAACGCCTGGAATTCAACCCCTACACGCTGGAGCTGACACTCTGGGGCCTGAATATCGGCACGCCGGGCAAGGAGCAGGTGGCGTTTGAAAAGCTTTATGCCAATCTGCAGATCAACAGCCTGTGGACACGGGCCCTGCATCTGCAACGCGTCGAGCTGATCAAACCGCGCACCGAGCTGCTGTTCGACAAACAGGGCAAGCTCAATCTGGCACAGCTGTTCAAGCTGCCTGCCAGCGAACCGACAAAGGACGAACCCGCCACCAAGCCGTTCCCGCTGCGTATCGACGAAATCAAACTGGCGGGCGGCTACGTGCACTTCCAGGACCTGCGCCCCAGCCAGCCCATCGAGTTTCTCTACGACGCGCTGGATTTCGAGCTCAAGAACCTCAGCACGCTGCCTGAAGACAATGCCGACATGACTCTGGTCGCGGCGGGGCCGGACGGTGGGCAGATCGACTGGGTCGGCCGTATCAGCCTGATCCCGATCACCTCCGAGGGCACGCTGAAAGTCACCGACAGCAAGATGAAGCTGTGGTGGCCTTACGTGCGTGATGCCTTGCCGCTGGCGCTCGAGGACGGCGTGCTGAATTTCAGCACGGCCTACACACTGAATCTGTCCAAGGAAACCGAGCTGAAGTTGACCAACGTGTCGGCCAGTGTCGCGCCTTTCGCGCTCAACGCTCCCGACGGTCGCCCACTGGTGCGCCTGCAACGCCTGGACGTCAGCGAAACATCGGTCGACCTGGCAAAACAGCTGGTTACTGTAGGCAAGATCCGCAGCCAGAAGCTGGAAACCTGGGCCGCGCGTGAAGCCGACGGGCAACTGGACTGGCAAAAACTGTTCGCCAGCCAACCGGGCAAGCCCGCAGCACCGCACACGCCAGCCGTGGACGAAAAAGCCGCCGAGCCTGCGCCGGCCACCGAGGCCTCAGCCAAAGCCGGCACTCAACCCGTGGCGCAGAGCAAACCCTGGCAGGTCCTGTTGCGTGATGTGCAGTTGCGCAACTACATGGTTCATCTGGCCGATCGCGTGCCTCAAGAGCCCGTCGCGCTGGACGTTGGCCCGCTGAATCTGGACATGCAGAATTTCGACAGCCTGAACAAGGCGCCCTTCACGCTCAAGCTGGATTCCGGACTGGGCAAGCAGGGCAATCTCACTGCAGCCGGCGACGTGAACCTCAACCCGGTCAGCGCACGGCTCAACGTGACGACCCGCGACATCGACCTGCGCCTGGCCCAGGCCTACATCAGCCCGTTCATTCGTCTCGAGCTGCGCAGCGGCATGCTCGGCAGCGATCTGGCGGTCGACCTGACAAGCACCGAGCCACTGGCGTTCAGCGTCACCGGTAAAGCGCAGGTCAATCAGTTGCACACACTGGATACGCTCAAACAGCGCGACTTCCTGAAGTGGCAGCAAGTGGCGCTGGAGGGGTTGGAATACCAGCACGGCAAGGGCCTCTCGATTGCCAAAGTGAATATGGATCAGCCCTACGCGCGCTTCATGATCAATGAAGACCGGACCACCAATATCGACGATCTATTGATACCGCAACCAGCCGACGCGGCTGCCGGCAAGACCGCCAACCAGCCAAAGGCAGCCAGAACTCAAGCCGCAAGCAAGAAGGAAAACCCGCTGGCGATCTACGTGGGTGAAGTGAATATCAAAGAGGGTTCGGCAAACTTTGCCGACATGACTCTGACCCCTAACTTCGCCACCGCCGTGCAGCAGCTCAACGGTCGTATCGGCACCATCGACAACCGCAAGCCTACCCCGGCACCCGTGAACATCGAGGGCAAGGTCGACCGCTATGCGCCGGTGACCATCAAGGGCAGCCTCAACCCGTTCGACCCGATGGCCGGTCTGGATATCACCACAAGCTTCAAGCGCGTCGAGCTGACCAACTTGACCCCCTACTCCGGCAAGTTCGCAGGCTTCCGGATCCGTAAGGGCAGGCTCAATCTCGACCTGCACTACCTGATCACCAAGGGCCAGCTCAAGGCCCAGAACAAGGTGCTGGTGGAGCAGCTGCAACTGGGTGAGCGGGTCGACAGTCCGGATGCACTGGACCTGCCTATTCGTCTGGCGGTCGCCTTGCTCAAGGATACCAAGGGGCGTATTTCCCTGGAGCTGCCCATCGAAGGCGACCTGAACAACCCGCAGTTCAGCGTCATGCCGATTGTCTGGCAGACCCTGCGCAACCTGGTGCTGCGTACAGCGCAAGCCCCGTTCAAGATGCTCGGCGGGCTGGTCGCCGGTGGAAGCTCCGAGGACCTCGGCAGCGTCAGCTTCGCGCCAGGCGCCAGTGACTTGTCGGCAGAGGCGCAAAATGCCCTGGACAAGCTCTCGGTAGCGCTCAAGGAGCGTCCGGACCTGAAACTGGAGATCGAGGGCACCAGCGCTGCCAGCAGTGACGGTCCATTGATCGCCCAGCAGAGGCTGGAACGCGAATACCAGTACACGTACTACAAGATCCTCCAGCGACGCGGCGACAAGGTTCCAGCCAGGGCCGGCTTGATACAGGTCCCGGAAGAGGAAAAAGCGCCCATGCTTGAAGGTATCTACAGGACACGTTTGAAACAGCAGCCGCCTGCTGAATGGGCCAGTCTGGGCAAGGAGCAACGTTCAGCCCAGATGCGTGCCGCTGTACTCAAGTTCTGGAGCAGCAATGAGCTGCTGCTGCGCGAACTGGGCCAGAGCAGAGCCAGCAGCATCAAGGATTACCTGGTGGACAAGGGTAAGCTCGAAGACGCTCGCGTGTACTTTGTCGACGCCCGCCTGGGCCAGGCCCAACCGGATGGTAAAGTCATCAGCCCCCTCCACCTCGACAGCGAGTGAAGCCTTTGGCACACACCCGAATCAAACTGCTGATCAACCTGACCCTCGCCGCCGTTGCAGGGTCAGTTGTCGCCTCGGCACATGCCACCTCAACCCTGCGTTGCGGCAGCCAGCTGGTCAGCACCGGTGACCGGGCGTTCGACGTCCAACAGAAGTGCGGAGAGCCGGTCAGCCAGGAAGTGCTCGGCACCAAGGAAACCTTCAATAACAATTATCGAAGGTCCGACGTCGTGAGGGTCGAGGAGTGGATATACGGTCCTGACAACGGCATGTATCAGTACCTGCGCTTCGAAGGCGGCCGTCTGGTAGGCATCGAAAGCAAACGCCGCAACTGATCCTGCCCACCTCCCCCTCCCTCATTTTTAGCCCCCAATAGAAAAGGCCCCGACTCTTCAGTCGGGGCCTTTAATGGCTACATCCTTGTAGCCTCGCATGAACCTTCCATCAATCAATGACTGCGGGTGTTCATGGGCAGTAGTCGATTACTCGGCTTTCAGGCCAGCAGCCGATACGTCTTTAACACCTTTGATTTTCTTGGTGATAGCGACGGCAGTGTTTTTCTGAGCTTCAGTAACTTTTACCATGGAGGACAGGGAAACCACGCCTTTGTTGGTCTCAACCTTGATGTCCGAACCTGGGATGCCTTTTTCAGTCAGCAGGTCGGCTTTGACTTTGGTGGTGATCCAGGTATCAGAAGTATCTTCTTTGACTTCTTGAGTAGTGGTGTTAGCGGCCAGAACCATTGGCGCTTGAGCCGAGGTCTGTGCGAAAGCAGCGTTGGCCATGGTCAGAGTCAGGGCAGTAGCGGTAGCAGCGGCAATAGCGAACTTCTTCATACGATAACTCCTGTTTTTCTCAAAATCTGCACCAGCGTGTGGTGGCAGGGTTAGCAGTTATATCGCAAGCGGTGTGCCAAATCCGGAGCAGTAGAAATACTCTTTAAAATCAATTAGTTATGTTTTTCCTTGTTTTGCCGAGTCGTGCAGATTGCCCGTTAGTGAAGACCCGGGCTTGCAAGATGCATGTTTGGGCCAAGCAGTTTGCACGCCCCCATTCGTAAACCCCTAATTGCGCTCATAAAAAAAGGACTCCGAAGAGTCCTTTTTCACATGTCGCTCAGATCAATCAGACGCCCGACGCTTTCGCTGCGGCTACGTCCTTGATCGACAGCTTGATACGGCCGCGGTTGTCGACGTCCAGTACCAGTACTTCGACTTCCTGACCTTCCTTGAGGATATCGGTCACCTTCTCTACGCGAGCATCGCTCAGCATCGAGATGTGAACCAGACCGTCCTTCCCCGGCAGGATGTTGACGAATGCGCCGAAGTCGACTATGCGCTCAACCTTGCCGACGTAGATCTTGCCGATTTCCGCTTCTGCGGTGATGCCCAGAACGCGCTGACGTGCTGCTTCAGCCGCTTCCTTGGATTCGCCGAAGATCTTGATCGAGCCGTCGTCTTCGATGTCGATCGAAGCCTTGGTCTCTTCGCAGATGGCACGGATGGTTGCGCCACCCTTGCCGATCACGTCACGGATCTTGTCGGTGTCGATCTTCATCGCGATCATGGTCGGCGCGTTGGCCGACAGCTCGTTACGCGACTGACCGATGATCTGGTTCATCTGACCGAGGATGTTCAGGCGAGCTTCCAGGGCCTGGCCCAGGGCGATCTCCATGATTTCTTCGGTAATGCCCTTGATCTTGATGTCCATCTGCAGCGCGGTAACACCTTTGGAGGTACCGGCTACCTTGAAGTCCATGTCGCCCAGGTGGTCTTCGTCACCCAGGATGTCGGTCAGAATGGCGAACTTCTCGCCTTCCTTGACCAGGCCCATGGCGATACCGGCAACCGGCGCCTTCATCGGCACGCCAGCGTCCATCAGAGCCAGGGAAGCGCCGCAGACCGAAGCCATGGAGCTGGAGCCGTTGGACTCGGTGATTTCCGACACGACACGGATGGTGTAAGGGAACACGTCAGCGCCTGGCAGCATGGCCTGGACGCTGCGACGAGCCAGACGGCCGTGACCGATTTCACGACGACCTGCGCCGCCCATGCGACCACACTCGCCCACCGAGAACGGAGGGAAGTTGTAGTGCAGCATGAAGGGGTCTTTTTTCTCGCCTTCGAGGGTGTCGAGCAGCTGTGCGTCACGCGCAGTACCCAGTGTGGCAACGACCAGCGCCTGAGTTTCGCCACGGGTGAACAGTGCCGAACCGTGAGTCTTCGGCAGAACGCCCACTTCGATGTTCAGAGGACGAACTGTACGAGTGTCGCGACCATCGATACGCGGCTTGCCGTTAACGATGTTTTCGCGAACGGTGCGGTATTCGATTTCGCCGAAAGCGGCTTTGACTTCGCTGGCAGACGGGCTGCCTTCTTCCACAGCCAGTTTGGCAACGATCTGATCTTTCAGCTCGCCCAGACGTGCATAACGGTCGGCTTTGACAGTGATGGTGTAAGCCTGGGAGATCGCGTCGCCGAACTCGGAGCGGATAGCGCCCAGCAGTTCAGTCGCTTCAGGCTTCGGCTGCCAGGCCCAGGTAGGCTTGGCGGCTTCGGCAGCCAGTTCCTTGATGGCGTTGATCACGACCTGGAACTCGTCATGCGCGAACAGTACAGCGCCCAACATCTGGTCTTCGGTCAGCTCTTTGGCTTCCGATTCAACCATCAGTACGGCTTCGGAAGTACCGGCAACGACCATGTCCAGGCTCGAAGCCTGCAGCTGCTCGTAAGTCGGGTTCAACAGGTAGCCGGTGCTTTCGTGGAAAGCAACGCGCGCAGCACCGACCGGACCGTCAAACGGGATACCGGAGATAGCCAGGGCAGCCGAAGTACCGATCATCGCAGCGATGTCCGGATCGATTTTCTTGCTGGTGGAGACGACGGTGCAGACAACCTGCACTTCGTTCATGAAGCCTTCTGGAAACAACGGGCGGATCGGACGGTCGATCAGGCGCGAAGTCAGGGTTTCTTTCTCGGAAGGACGGCCTTCACGCTTGAAGAAACCACCAGGGATCTTGCCGGCAGCGTAGGTTTTTTCCTGATAGTGCACGGACAGAGGGAAGAAGCCTTTGCCAGCGTCAGCCTGTTTGGCGCCGACCACAGTCACGAGTACGCTGACGTCGTCGTCAACGGTGACCAATACTGCACCAGAGGCTTGACGGGCGATACGGCCTGTCTCGAGGGTTACGGTCGATTGACCGAACTGAAACTTTTTGATTACCGGGTTCACGGTTTCCTACCTTTCTTTGTGGCTCTTGGGGAACTGGTTTCTTGCGAATTCTTGGGCAGTGTGGGGAATCGGCCCCTTCCACAGCCCAGATAAAACTTGAGGCTGGGAGCCTGCCAGAGCCACCGGGAAAACCCGACGGATCGTGACAGACAACCAACCTCTAGCAACGTCGTTATTAGCGACGCAGACCCAGACGACCGATCAGGGCGCTGTAACGGCTAACGTCCTTACCTTTCAGGTAATCCAGCAGCTTGCGACGCTGGTTTACCATACGGATCAGACCACGACGCGAGTGGTGGTCCTTACCGTTGGCCTTGAAGTGGCCTTGCAGTTTGTTGATGTTGGCGGTCAGCAGTGCAACTTGCACTTCTGGCGAACCAGTGTCACCAACAGCTTGCTGGTAGTCGGTTACGATCTGAGCTTTTTCTTCAACGCTGAGTGCCATGTGGGCAATCCTTTTGTGCAAGGAAGCGCTTCCGGAGAAACGTTTCCAACAGGCCGAGGACAGATCCTCGTATTAAAAAATGAGGTATGACCGTGCCTGTTGACAGCCATCCTCGTTCCACCCCATTCACCGGCAAGCCGGCGGATGGAGTGGTTTCGGTCACTCTGACCGAATCAAGCGACGCGGCGCAATGCGCCCGTCTTCGGCGACTTCACCGATACCGATGAAGCGACCTTCGTGATCCTGCACGCGAACCATACCGAATTTCGGTGCGTCCGGCGCGCGCACTGGCTGACCATGCAACCAGTAGAACGAACTGTGTTCCGAAAACTTCAACAGCGGCCAGTCCAGCAGACCGCTGTCCGATGGCATCAGGAAACGGTCAACCGCTTCATTGCCGCCGTCGGCATGCACCTGCTCGAGCTCTTCCAGCGTCACTGTCTGAGCCAGCGTGAAAGGCCCGGCCTGGGTACGACGCAGCTCTGCGACGTAAGCACCACAACCAAGCTTCTCACCGATATCCTCGACCAGCGTGCGGATATAGGTGCCCTTGCTGCAATCGACGGACAGACGTGCTGTGTCACCTTCGCAAGCAAGTAATTCCAGGCGCGCAATAGTAACAGAACGGGGCTCTCGCTCCACTACTTCCCCTGCACGTGCCAGCTTGTAAAGTGGCTGACCATCACGTTTGAGGGCCGAGTACATGGGAGGTATCTGACTGATTTGTCCGCGAAAATGCGGCAGAGCCGCTTCGATATCGTCGCGACCAACGGTCACCGGACGCGTGAGCAAAACCTCGCCTTCAGAGTCGGCAGTGGTAGTGGTCTTGCCCAGTTGCGCCAGGGTCTCGTAGGACTTGTCCGAATCGAGCAGGTACTGAGAGAACTTGGTCGCTTCACCAAAACACAACGGCAGAACGCCCGTTGCCAGAGGATCAAGGCTGCCGGTGTGCCCGGCTTTCTCGGCATTGAGCAGCCAGCGAACCTTTTGCAGAGCGGCGTTGGAAGTGAAACCCAGTGGCTTGTCGAGCAGGATGATCCCGCTGACATTGCGGCGTATACGCTTGACCTGAGCCACTCTTTATTCCTCGGTACTTTCAGGCTTTGCATCCGGCGATGCAGGGCCTTCCTGATGCTGACCGTCTTCTGCCACGGCACGCTCGATCAGTGCCGAAAGATGCGCGCCACGCACGACGCTTTCGTCATAGTGGAAATGCAGTTGAGGCACGCTGCGCAGCTTCATCTCGCGGGCCAGCTGCATACGCAGGAAACCTGCGGCGGAGTTGAGCACCTTGATGGTCTGCGCGATTTCTTCCGCGCTGTCCTGGCCCATGACGGTCATGAAAATCTTCGCATGACCCACGTCACGGCTGACGTCTACGGCGGTGATGGTGACCAGACCCACGCGTGGGTCCTTGATTTCGCGACGGATCAGCTGCGCCAGTTCGCGCTGCATCTGATCGCCGATACGTTGGGTACGGCTGTATTCTTTTGCCATGCTTGTTACCTGTTACTGATCCGGGACCAAACCCTGACAGTCTGAAAGCGGCAAACGCCCGGCCTGACAATTGCCAGACCGGGCGTTGCGTTTAGAGCCCATGGGGAAAGCAGAGCATTTGCATGCGAGGCTCCCACCATGACTCCTGAAGCTCGCAATTTAGAGGCTGCGAGCCACTTGGACCTTCTCGAAGACTTCGATCTTGTCACCGACCTTGACGTCGTTGTAGCTCTTGACGCCGATACCGCATTCCATGCCTGCACGTACTTCGGCAGCGTCGTCCTTGAAGCGGCGCAGGGATTCCAGCTCGCCTTCAAAGATAACGATGTCTTCGCGCAGAACACGAATCGGACGGTTACGGTAGACAGTGCCTTCCAGAACCATACACCCTGCGATCGCGCCGAATTTCGGCGAACGGAACACATCGCGGACTTCGGCGATACCCAGGATATTCTCCCGGACGTCGCTGCCAAGCATGCCGGTAAGGGCCTTCTTGACGTCTTCGATGATGTCGTAGATCACGTTGTAGTAACGCATATCCAGACCTTCCTGCTCGACGATCTTGCGCGCGCCGGCATCGGCACGCACGTTGAAGCCGAACAGTACAGCGTTGGAGGCCAGTGCCAGGTTGGCGTCGCTTTCGGTGATACCACCGACACCGCCACCGACCACGCGCACTTGCACTTCGTCGTTACCCAAACCGTTCAAGGCGCCGTTCAACGCTTCGAGGGAACCGCGTACGTCAGATTTGAGGACGATGTTGAGCGTCTTCTTCTCTGCCTGACCCATGTTCTCGAAGATGTTTTCCAGCTTGCCAGCGTGAGCACGGGCCAGTTTGACTTCGCGGAACTTGCCTTGACGGAACAGAGCCACTTCACGGGCTTTCTTCTCGTCCGACAGTACGCTCATCTCGTCGCCAGCGTCCGGTGTACCGTCCAGGCCGAGGATCTCGACAGGGATGGAAGGACCTGCTTCTTTGACCGGCTTGCCGTTCTCGTCGAGCATGGCGCGGATGCGGCCGAAGTTCGAACCGACCAGAACCATGTCGCCCTGACGCAGCGTACCGTCCTGAACCAGAACAGTAGCGACCGGACCACGGCCCTTGTCCAGACGGGACTCGACAACAACACCACGACCAGGGGCCGACGGGGTTGCCTTGAGTTCCAGGACTTCGGCCTGCAGCAGAACAGCTTCCAGCAATTCGTCGACGCCAGTACCCATCTTCGCGGAGACCGAAACGAAAGGCGTATCACCGCCCCACTCTTCGGACGTCACGCCATGGACCGACAGCTCGCTGCGGATACGATCGAGGTCAGCACCAGGCTTGTCGATCTTGTTCACCGCAACCACCAACGGAACGCCAGCCGCAACAGCATGCTGAACAGCTTCGATGGTCTGAGGCATCACGCCGTCGTCAGCCGCTACAACCAGAATCACGATATCCGTTGCCTTGGCACCGCGAGCACGCATGGCGGTAAACGCGGCGTGACCAGGGGTGTCGAGGAACGTGACCATGCCGCGTTCGGTTTCAACGTGGTAGGCACCGATGTGCTGGGTGATGCCGCCGGCTTCGCCAGCTGCAACCTTGGCACGACGGATGTAGTCGAGCAGCGAGGTCTTACCGTGGTCGACGTGGCCCATTACGGTCACAACCGGTGCACGGGAGAACGACTCACCTTCGAACTTCAGCGATTCGGCGAGGGAATCTTCCAGGGCGTTGTCGCTGACCAGCGTGACCTTGTGGCCCAGCTCTTCGGCGATCAACTGGGCAGTTTCCTGATCCAGTACCTGGTTGATGGTCACCGGGGTGCCCATCTTGAACATGAACTTGATGACTTCAGCAGCCTTGACCGACATCTGTGCCGACAATTCGCCGACAGTGATGGTCTCGCCAATGGCAACGTCGCGGATAACCGGGCCTGTAGGGCTCTGGAAACCATGCGCGTTACGCTTCTTCAGCTTGCCCTTGCCACGACCACCACGACGGAAGCTGTCGCTTTCTTCGTCGGTAGTGCGAGGAGCAACGCGAGGGGCCGGAGCCTTCTCCTTGACCGAAGCGCGATGCGGAGCGTTTTTACGCTCCCCGTCGCCGCCACGGGCGTTGCGGTCGTCAGCACGAGGCTTGTCAGGGCGACGCTGTTCGTCACGCTTGCGAGCATCGGCAGAAGGCGCTGCGCTGGCCGGTGCCGGAGCAGCGGCTGGCGATGCTTCACGCACAGGCTCGGCGGCAGCAACAGGCTCGGCCGGAGCCGAAGCTGGCTGGCTTGCAGCAGGCTGATTGCGCGCATCTTCTTCAGCGCGACGCTTGGCTTCTTCTTCAGCCTTTTGACGAGCGGCGTTTTCTACCGCACGGCGCTCATCCATCTCGCGCTTGCGCTCGGCTTCGATCTCTTCCGGGCTACGCTGCACAAAGACTTTCTTCTTGCGCACTTCAACGCTGATGCTCTTGCTGCCAGCAACGCGCAGGGTGCTGGTGGTCTTGCGCTGCAAGGTAATCTTGCGAGGCTCTTCCACCTTGGCCTTGTGACCGCTTTTCAGGTGCGTCAACAAGGCTTGTTTTTCGTTATCGGTCACAACTTGCTCGGCGGCGGTGTGCGGCAGACCTGCCTCACGCATCTGCTGTAACAGGCGCTCTACCGGTGTGTCGACCACTTTGGCCAGTTCTTTCACCGTGACTTGCGTCATGCACTTCTCTCCTCAGGCCGCGCCCAATTACTCGAACCAGTGGGCTCGGGCGGCCATGATCAACTTGCCGGCACGATCATCGTCAATGCCGTCGATGTCGAGCAGGTCATCTATAGACTGCTCGGCCAGGTCTTCGCGGGTAATTACGCCGCGCACCGCCAGTTCCATCGCCAAATCCTTGTCCATACCCTCAAGCGAGAGCAGGTCTTCGGCCGGATGGGCGTCTGCCAGCTTTTCCTCTGTAGCGATGGCTTTAGTCAACAAACGATCCTTGGCACGAGCGCGAAGCTCGTTGACGATGTCTTCGTCAAAGCCGTCGATGTTGAGCATTTCTTCCAACGGTACGTAGGCAATCTCTTCCAGGCTGGTGAAGCCTTCATCAACCAGCACCTGTGCCAATTCTTCATCGACTTCGAGTTCTTCGATGAAGTTGCGCAGGATGTCACCGGTTTCAGCTTGCTGCTTGGCCTGGATGTCCGATTCGGTCATTACGTTCAGGGTCCAGCCAGTCAACTGACTTGCCAGACGCACGTTCTGACCGCCACGACCAATAGCCTGGGCCAGGTTGTCCGCTCCCACTGCGATATCCATTGCATGCGCGTCTTCATCTACGATGATTGCCGCTACTTCTGCAGGGGACATTGCATTGATCACGAACTGCGCCGGGTTATCGTCCCAAAGAACGATATCCACACGCTCGCCACCCAGCTCGCCGGAAACAGCCTGAACTCGCGAACCGCGCATGCCGATACAGGCACCTTGCGGATCGATTCGTTTATCCTTGGAGCGAACAGCGATTTTCGCACGAGAACCCGGGTCACGGGAGGCAGCCATCACCTCGATGAGACCTTCGGCAATTTCCGGCACTTCAATGCGGAAAAGCTCGATCAGCATCTCTGGCGCAGTACGCGACAGGATCAGCTGAGGGCCACGGTTTTCGGTGCGAATTTCCTTCAGCAGAGCACGGACGCGAACACCGACCCGGAAAGTTTCCCGGGAAATGATGTCTTCACGAGCCAGCAAGGCTTCGGCATTGTTACCCAGGTCAACGATGACATTGTCACGTGTAACCTTTTTAACAGTACCAGAAATGATTTCACCCAGACGCTCGCGGTAGGCATCGACTACCTGAGCACGCTCGGCTTCGCGAACTTTCTGCACAATGACTTGCTTGGCGGTCTGCGCAGCGATACGACCGAATTCGATGGAATCGATTTTTTCTTCGATCAGGTCGCCGGCAACAGCACCCGGCTTTTTCGCCTGGGCCTGATCCACAGCCAATTCGTAAGCAGGATCGTCCAGATCTTCGTCTTCGACAACTGTCCAGCGACGGAAAGTCTCGTAGTTGCCTGTCTGGCGATTGATCTCTACACGCAGTTCTACTTCATCTTCAAAACGCTTCTTGGTAGCAGTGGCAAGAGCCAGCTCCAGTGCTTCAAAAATGACACTTGCCGGAACGCCCTTTTCATTGGACACCGACTCAACAACCAGCAGTACTTCTTTGCTCATCGTACGCCTCGCCTTTCGCAAGCCATTGGATCCGCGGGATCCGCAGTAACCGGCACGTCTCAGTCAAACGTGGGAATAATGTTGGCCTTGTCGATCATGTCGATCGGCAACAGGAATTCATGGTCTTCAACCTGCACCACGACATCCTGCTCCTCCACCCCGCGGAGAAGGCCTTGAAAGTTGCGTCGACCTTCGAAAGGTGAACGCAGCTTTATTTTCACTTGTTCCCCGGCGTACGAAGCAAACTGCTCAATAGTGAACAGCGGGCGCTCCATGCCAGGAGAAGATACTTCGAGGGTGTACTCGGTGCTGATTGGATCTTCTACGTCCAATACACCGCTGATCTGGCGACTGACGATTGCACAGTCGTCGACCAGAACACCCCCTTCCTTGTCGATATAAATGCGCAGCACCGAATGCTTGCCCTGGGAACTAAAATCGATTCCCCAGCATTGGTAGCCAAGGGCCACGACCACTGGGGCCAACAAGTCCTGCAACTGTTCTAGCTTGCTCGACACCTGAACCCCCTCGTGCATGCTTTAGAAATAAAAAAATGGGCAAAAGCCCATCCCTGAAAACGCCGCTGAACATCGACGTCATGTACTGTCCAGCTAACAAAAAGCCCCTTAAAAGGGGCTCCGCTAAAACTGGTTGCGGGGGCTGGATTTGAACCAACGACCTTCGGGTTATGAGCCCGACGAGCTACCAAACTGCTCCACCCCGCGACAAAGCTGGGGCGGAAGTATACGACCGATCCATTGCTGGGTCAATCCAACATCCACCTACAAGAAAGCCCGCTAGTGCGGGCTCTCCTGTTAATTGGTACCGAGAAGGGGACTCGAACCCCTACACCCTATGGGCACAACCACCTCAAGGTTGCGTGTCTACCAATTCCACCACCTCGGCATTACAACTCTTTTTGGCGACCTCACGAACATCGCCGAATTCTGTATTACTTCTTCTCTGGGGCTTGAGGTACGTCAGCTGGAACAGCGGCTGGCTTTTGCCCTTCGAGAACCGGTACATCATCTGCTGCCGGCTTTTGCTTCACTTCCAGCACTGCTGGGTCTGGCAAACCTACTTGAGTCAGCTGTTGAGCTTTCTCTTTAGCAAAGTAACCTAACCCCAAGCTGGTTATGAAAAAACATGCCGCAAGTATAGCAGTAAACTTACTGAGAAAGGTAGAGGTTCCTTGACCTCCGAAGACAGTATTTGATGCACCTGCTCCGAACGACGCACCTGCGTCGGCACCTTTACCCTGCTGCAGCAATACCAGAGCGACAACGCCCAGAGCGCCCAACAGGTGAAAAACGATTACGACTGTTTCCAGCATTTTTTCAGTTTCCCGCGGCGCGACAGATCGCACCGAACTCATCTGCATTCAGGGAAGCTCCACCAATGAGCCCCCCATCGATATCCGGCATGCTGAAGAGCTCGACCGCATTGGCCGCCTTCACGCTGCCGCCATAGAGAAGTCGCACGCCTTGTGCGACTTCGGCATTCTCTTTTGCCAGTTGCGCACGGATTGCTGCATGCACTTCCTGGGCTTCCTGAGGCGAAGCTGTCAATCCGGTGCCAATAGCCCAGACCGGCTCGTAGGCGATGACAGCGCTGACCAGTGCATTGACGCCAAACTCGGCGATGACACTGTCCAGCTGACGCCCTACCACTTCAAGCGTTTGCCCCGCCTTGCGCTCTTCCAGCGTTTCACCGATGCAAAGCACAGGTGTCAGACCTTTCGCCTGAATCGCCGCAAACTTCTTGTTCAGAACATCATCCTGTTCGCCAATCAACTGACGACGCTCGGAGTGCCCGACAAGTACCAGCTTGCAACCTGCATCAGCCAGCTGACTCGATGCGACTTCACCCGTCAGCGCGCCCTGCTCAGCCTGAATGGCTGCATCCTGCGCACCGACGATGATCGACGTCGCCTTGAGCCCGTCGATCACCTGAAAGGTGAACAGACTGGCAGGCATTACGGCGATGTCGACGCTGCCTGGCAACGACTGCGAGCACAAACCCTCGATCAGCTCAGCGACGCTGGCGCGGGTACCGTGCATTTTCCAGTTACCAGCTACCATTGGGCGACGCATGCTACACCTCGTGGGTCAAAGTGGGCGCAGATGTTACCCAACAGTTCCGACACTGGCAAGCCGAAATCAGGCGCAAACTTCAGTAACCAGTTTTGCGAGTTCTTCGGCATACGCCCTGACCTGCGTTTCGTCCTCACCTTCGACCATTACACGCACCAGTGGCTCGGTACCCGATTTGCGCAGCAGCACCCTGCCGCGCCCGGCCATCTGCTCGGTGACGCGTGCGCAGGCCTCCTGTACCGACGGATGCGAAACCGGGTCGACGCCCGAACCCGCGAAGCGCACGTTGATCAGGATCTGCGGGCATTTGCGCAATTTCAGACGCGCTTCGGCCAGGCTTACACCGCTGCGACGCAGAGCCAATATGACCTGCAGTGAGGCGATAATGGCGTCGCCGGTGGTGGCGTGCTGGAAACAGACGATATGACCGGAGTTTTCGCCACCAATCTGCCAGTTGCGCTCGAGCAGCTCGGCGATCACATAGCGGTCACCGACATTGGCCCGAACAAAGGGAATCCCCTGCTCGGCCAGAGCCAGTTCAAGCCCCAGGTTGCTCATCAGTGTGCCAACGACACCGCCCTGCAGGCGACCCCGCTCATGCAGGTCACGGGCAATGATGTAGAGCAATTCGTCGCCATCAACGATGGTCCCGGTGTGATCGACCATCAACACGCGGTCGCCGTCACCGTCGAAACCGATGCCCATGTCGGCATGCTCTGCGAGCACCGCTGCCTGCAGGGCTTCCATGTGCGTGGAACCGCAGTTCTTGTTGATGTTGAGCCCGTCAGGCTGCGCGGAAAGCACCACCACCTGCGCGCCCAGCTCACGAAATACGTTGGGCGCCACCTTGTAGGTCGCACCGTGTGCGCAGTCGATGACGACCTTGAGGCCAGCGAAGTCGGTGCTGGTAGGCACGCTGCTTTTGCAGAATTCGATGTAACGCCCGGCCGCATCGTTGATCCGCGAGACCTTGCCGAGGTTCTCGGATTCGGCCACGGTCATCGGTGCGTCGAGCAGCTCTTCGATCATCATTTCGATCTCGTCGGGCAGTTTGGTGCCCTGACCGGAGAAGAACTTGATGCCGTTGTCGTAGTGCGGGTTATGCGAGGCACTGATGACGATGCCCGCCTCGGCATGGAAGGTACGTGTCAGGTAGGCAATGGCCGGCGTTGGCATCGGCCCCAGCAAGAGAACATCGGCACCCGCAGCGGAGAGGCCGGCCTCGAGGGCTGACTCGAACATGTAACCGGAGATACGCGTGTCCTTGCCGACGAGAATCCGGCAGGCGCCCATCTTGCGGAAAGCCATGCCGGCTGCCCAACCCAGTTTCAGCATGAACTCGGGCGTGATCGGAAATTGCCCTACGCGACCACGAATGCCGTCGGTTCCGAAATATTTTCTGGTAGTCATGAATGCCCCACTGTTGTTATTCAGCTGATTCGACAGCTGCGATCATGCGCACCACGTCAGCCGTTTCGGCGACATCATGCACACGTAGAATTCTTGCCCCTTTGGCCATTGCCAAAGCCGCCAGGGCGAGCCCGCCGGACAGACGCTGGTCAACGGTACGGCCCAGCACAGCGCCAATCATGCTCTTGCGCGAAACACCCACCAGCAAAGGTCGACCCAGCGCATGCAGCGCTTCCATATGCTTGAACAGGCTCAGATTGTGCTCCAGTGTCTTGGCAAAGCCAAAGCCCGGATCAAGGATGATCTGCTGCTGACCGATTCCCGCAGCGACGCACTGCTTCATACGCTCAGCCAGGAAGGCACAGACCTCGCCCACCAGATCATCGTAGTGCGGGTCATCCTGCATGGTTCCGGGCTCGCCCAGCATGTGCATGAGGCATACCGGCAAACCCGTGCTTGCGGCAGCCTCAAGCGCGCCAGGGCGCTGCAGCGAACGAACGTCGTTGATGAGCCCGGCACCTAGGCCAGCGGCCGCCAGCATGACCTCAGGCGTGGAGGTATCCACGGAGATGATCACATCCAGCTCGCGCGCGATAACCTCGACCACCGGCGCCACACGCTCGACCTCTTCCGACGCAGAAACAGGACGCGCCCCCGGACGAGTTGACTCACCACCGACATCGATAAGCGTCGCGCCTGCCTGCACCATTGCCTCGGCATGACGCAGCGCAGCATCGAGCTGGCTATAACGGCCGCCATCGGAGAATGAGTCTGGGGTTGCGTTGAGGATACCCATCACGTGCGTATGGGCCAAATCAAGAACCCGGTTGCCGCAAGGCAACCGGGTTGGATACAGCGCAGATGTCATGTCAGGCCTTAGTGCTCGGCAGCAGGGCCGCCAATCGGCGTTTCCGGACGAGGGTCAGGGGTTATCGGAGTACCGTTAGTACCCGAACCACCACCCCAGTCACGCGGCTCACGCGGAGTACGACCGGTCATGATGTCGTCGATCTGGTCGGCATCAATGGTTTCGTACTTCATCAGCGCGTCGGCCATCGCTTCCAGCTTGTCGCGATTGTCCGTCAACAGCTGCTTGGCGGTGCCGTAGCAGTGGTCAATGATACTGCGCACTTCCGAGTCGATGAGCTTGGCAGTATCGCCGGAAACACTGGAGTTCTGGCTGCCGCCGCGACCCAGGTAACCTGCATCTTCGTCTTCCGAGTACATCAGCGGGCCGAGCTTTTCAGACAGCCCCCATTTGGTGACCATGTTCCGGGCAATCTGGCTGGCACGCATGATGTCATTGGAGGCGCCAGTCGTGACGCCATCGAAGCCGAGGGTCATCTCTTCCGCAATACGACCACCGTACAGCGAGCAGATCTGGCTGATCAACGCACGCTTGGACAAGCTGTAACGGTCTTCTTCCGGCAGGAACATCGTCACACCCAGCGCACGACCGCGCGGGATGATGGAGACCTTGTAGACCGGATCATGCTCTGGCACGAGACGCCCGACGATAGCGTGACCCGCTTCGTGGTAAGCCGTGTTGCGCTTTTCCTTATCGGACATGACCATCGATTTGCGCTCGGCGCCCATCATGATCTTGTCCTTGGCCAGCTCGAACTCTTTCATCTCTACAACGCGCTTGCCGGAGCGAGCAGCGAACAGCGACGCTTCGTTGACCAGGTTGGCCAGATCCGCACCGGAGAAGCCCGGCGTACCGCGAGCGATAACGCCCGGGTTGACGTCTTCGCCCATTGGAACCTTGCGCATGTGAACCTTGAGGATCTGCTCACGGCCACGAATGTCCGGCAGACCTACAACCACCTGACGGTCAAAGCGACCTGGACGCAGCAGAGCCGGATCCAGTACGTCAGGGCGGTTGGTTGCGGCAATGACGATGATGCCGTCATTCATTTCAAAACCGTCCATCTCGACCAGCAACTGGTTGAGAGTCTGTTCACGCTCATCATGACCACCGCCCATGCCGGCACCACGATGGCGACCGACCGCGTCGATTTCGTCGATGAAGATGATGCACGGTGCATGCTTCTTGGCTTGCTCGAACATGTCGCGAACGCGGCTTGCACCGACACCCACGAACATTTCGACAAAGTCGGAACCGGAAATCGTGAAGAACGGAACCTTAGCCTCGCCGGCAATCGCCTTGGCGATCAGCGTCTTACCGGTACCCGGAGGGCCGACCATCAGCACACCGCGCGGGATCCGACCGCCCAGGCGCTGGAACTTGCCCGGATCGCGGAGGAATTCAACCAGCTCGCCGACTTCTTCCTTGGCTTCGTCGCAACCGGCAACGTCAGCCAGGGTCGTCTTGACCTGATCTTCGGACAACAGACGCGCCTTGCTCTTGCCGAAGCTCATCGGACCGCCCTTGCCGCCCGCCCCGCCCTGCATCTGGCGCATGAAGAACATGAACACCGCGATGATTACCAGTATCGGGAAGCTGGCCACCAGCAACTGGGTCCAGATGCTCTGCTGCTCAGGCTGCTTGCCTTCGATCACGACGTTGTTGCTGACCAGATCACCGATCAGGCCATTGTCCGGAATGTTCGGGCGGATGGTCTTGAAGGTGTCGCCATCGCTGCGCTTGCCCGTAATGACGTAGCCGTCTACAGAAACCTTCTCGACCTTGCCATCCTTGACCTGCTGGATGAACTCGGAATAGTTGAGGTTCTGCGGCTCGTTAGGGCTGGAGAAGTTGTTCATCACCGTCACAAGGACAGCCGCGATGATCAACCACAGGATCAAATTCTTTGCCATATCGTTCAATTAGCTACCCTCTGAAGCAAGCTCCACGCAGCAAGCGTGCCTCGCATGATATTCACCGGCCTAACTTACTACAGAACCTACAGATACGGCAGACACCGTCTGTAACCCTTTGTGAAACTTTGACAACATAATGTTCAGTCATGCTGCATCGGTAACGCCATTTGAAAAAAGCTATCGCGCCTTGTCAAAAACGTTCGATGCTGGCCGCGCCATCAATGCCGCGAAAGCCGCGAGCCAGCAGGTATTGCTCACGTGATCTGTCGCGGGACGACGACGGCTTGCGCATCTGCACCTTGTCGAACAGCTTGCGAATATCCTTGTGGTAGACATCGAAGCCTTCACCCTGGAAGACCTTGATCAGAAAATCACCACCGGGACGCAGTACCCGACCAGCAAGATCGAGCGCCAATTCGCAGAGAAACATTGCACGCGGCATATCTACAGCGCTCAATCCACTCATATTGGGGGCCATATCGGAAATCACAAGGTCTACCTGCGTATTACCGACTGCCTCGAGGATCTGCTCAAGAATCGCATCCTCGGTGAAATCCCCCTGAATGAAGGTCACATCGGGGATGCTGTCCATTTCAAGGATGTCGGAAGCGATCAGACGACCTTGACCGCCGATCAGACGACTGGTCACCTGTGACCAGCCTCCCGGCGCTGCGCCGAGGTCGATAACGGTCATGCCCGGACGGATGAGTTTGTCCTTTTCCTGGATCTCGAGCAGCTTGTAGCTGGCACGCGAACGGTAACCGTCCTTCTGCGCCATTTTGACGTACTTGTCGTCGAAGTGTTCTTTGAGCCAGTTATGGCTTGTCTTGGAACGGGCCACGGGGCACCTCAAAAATAAACGAGTCGTGATTAACTGGGCGGTCCCGGACTCGCTCGGGTAAACTGGCCGCCGCTTTTAAAAGATCAGACGCAGAGGTCAGATTATGCCGCTCACTCCAGAGCAGAAGAAACAATACAAATCCATTGGCCACCATCTGAAACCGGTATTGATCGTGGCTGACAATGGTTTGACTGAAGGTGTACTTGCAGAGCTTGAACGCGCACTGAGCGATCATGAGCTGATCAAGATCAAGCTCAACATCCTCGACCGCGAAAGCCGTCTCGGTGCCATCGCAGAACTGTGCAAGGCCGGCTCTGCCGACCTGGTCCAGGTCATCGGCAAAATGGCGTTGATCTATCGCAAGAACCCAAAGGTAAACAAGCAACTGTCCAACGTCCACCGCGCGCACGGATAAAAACAGAAGTCAGGGCCGCCAAAAGCGTGCCCTGACTCTTTTTTGCCGCTGAAAGCGCCCGTAAACACGGGCGTCAGCATCAGATATGACGCACTTCGATGATTTCGTACTCGATAACGCCGCTAGGCGTTTTCACGACAACGACATCACCCTCTTCCTTGGCAATCAAGGCACGGGCAATGGGCGAACCCACTGAAATCTTGCCTTTCTTGATGTCCGCTTCGTCCTCACCCACGATCTGATAGACCACGCTTTCGTCAGTCTCGACGTTGGCGATTTCGACTGTCGTGCCGAAGATAACCTTGCCGGTGTGCGGAATAGTCGTGACGTCGATGACCACAGCGTTCTGCATGCGGCCTTCGATATCACGAATACGCGCCTCGACCATCCCCTGCTGCTCGCGGGCAGCGTGGTATTCGGCGTTTTCCTTGAGGTCGCCCAGTTCGCGCGCAGTACCGATGTCCTGGCTCAACTTGGGACGGACCACCTTGGTCAGGTGGGTCAGCTCTTCTTCCAGGGCGCGAGCGCCCTGAACGGTCATTGGGTATTTGATCATGCCTTCAGTCCTGCATGGAGATCCTGCAAGCGGCGTACGGTCTTCTCCGGACCGAACTTGAGCGCTTCACAGATCGCTTCGCCTGCTGCAATGGTAGTGGTGCAGTAAATCTTGTGCTGCAGAGCGTTGCGACGGATGGAGTAGGAATCCGCGATCGACTGGCGACCTTCGGTAGTGTTGATGATCAGGGTGACTTCGTCATTCTTGATCATGTCGACCACATGCGGACGGCCTTCGGTCACCTTGTTGACGCGACGCACTTTCAGGCCTGCCGCTTCGATCAGCTTGGCAGTGCCTGCGGTGGCAACGATCTCGAAACCGAGATTGATCAGGTCACGAGCGACCGCTTCAACCAGAGGCTTGTCATCGTCACGCACGCTGATGAACGCGGTACCGCCAGTCGGCAGCACTTCGCTCGCGCCCATCTGGGCCTTGGCAAACGCTTCGCCGAAGGTATCGCCCACGCCCATCACTTCACCGGTCGATTTCATTTCCGGGCCGAGGATCGGGTCAACGCCAGGGAATTTGGCAAACGGGAACACTGCCTCTTTCACGCTGTAGAAGTTCGGAATGATTTCCTTGGTGAAGTTCAGCTCTTTCAGGGTTTTGCCTGCCATCACGCGGGCAGCGATCATCGCCAGGGAGACACCGATGCACTTGGAAACGAATGGCACGGTACGCGATGCACGCGGGTTGACCTCAATGACGTAGATGTCTTCGCCCTGAAGCGCCAGCTGCACGTTCATCAGGCCGACAACGCCCAGCTCCAGCGCCATCTTCTTGACCTGCTCGCGCATCTCGTCCTGGATGTGAGCCGGCAGCGAATAAGGCGGCAGCGAGCACGCGGAGTCACCGGAGTGAACGCCCGCCTGTTCGATGTGCTGCATGATCGCGCCGATCACCACGTCGGTACCGTCACAGACCGCATCGACGTCCATCTCGATTGCGCAGTTCAGGAAGTGGTCCAGCAGCACAGGGCTGTCGTTGGACACCTGAACCGCTTCGCGCAGGTAACGCTTGAGTTCGTCTTCCTGATAAACGATTTCCATCGCACGGCCACCCAGTACATAGGACGGACGCACCACCAGTGGATAACCGATCTTCGCTGCGGCACGAATTGCTTCGTCTTCGCTGCGCACAGTGGCGTTTGGCGGCTGACGCAGGTTCAGACGCTCGACCATGTGCTGGAAGCGCTCGCGGTCTTCGGCACGGTCGATGGCATCAGGGCTGGTGCCGATGATCGGCACACCGGCGGCTTCAAGAGCGCGCGCCAGCTTCAGAGGCGTCTGGCCACCGTACTGGACGATCACACCTTTCGGCTTCTCTACACGGACGATTTCCAGCACGTCTTCCAAGGTGACAGGCTCGAAGTACAGACGGTCCGAGGTGTCGTAGTCAGTGGAGACGGTTTCCGGGTTGCAGTTGACCATGATGGTCTCGTAACCGTCTTCACGCAGTGCCAGCGCGGCGTGTACGCAGCAGTAGTCGAACTCGATACCCTGACCGATGCGGTTCGGGCCACCACCCAGGATCATGATCTTGTCACGCGTAGACGGGTTGGCTTCGCACTCTTCCTCGTAGGTCGAGTACAGGTACGCGGTGTCGGTTGCGAACTCGGCTGCGCAGGTGTCGACGCGCTTGTAGACCGGGAACACTTCCAGCTTGTGACGATGCGTCCGCAGGTTCTTCTCGGTAACGCCCAGCAGCTTGGCCAGACGCGCGTCGGAGAAACCCTTGCGCTTGAGACGGAACATCAGGTCGCGGTCGATCGACGACAGACCCAGAGTCTTGATCTTCTCTTCGTCCTTGATCAGGTCTTCGATCTGCACCAGGAACCATGGGTCGATCATGTTCATGGCGAAGATTTCTTCGACCGTCATGCCGGCGCGGAAGGCGTCGGCGACATACCAGATACGCTCGGCGCCCGGCACGGTCAGCTCGCGCTTGAGCGTGCTCATGCTTTCCGGGTGGCTCAAGTCCAGCTTCGGATCAAGACCGCAGACACCAACTTCCAGGCCGCGCAGGGCTTTCTGCAGGGATTCCTGGAAGGTACGGCCGATGGCCATGACCTCACCGACCGACTTCATCTGAGTGGTCAGACGCGCATCGGCCTTGGCGAATTTCTCGAAGGCAAAGCGCGGCAGCTTGGTGACGACGTAGTCGATCGACGGCTCGAACGATGCCGGGGTCTTGCCGCCAGTGATTTCGTTCGACAGCTCGTCGAGGGTGTAGCCCACTGCCAGCTTGGCGGCAACGCGAGCGATCGGGAAGCCGGTCGCCTTGGAGGCCAGCGCCGAGGAGCGCGATACACGCGGGTTCATTTCGATCACGACCATGCGACCGGTGTTCGGGCAGATGCCGAACTGAACGTTGGAGCCACCGGTTTCAACGCCGATCTCGCGCAGCACTGCCAGCGAGGCATTACGCAGGATCTGGTATTCCTTGTCGGTGAGGGTCTGTGCCGGCGCCACGGTGATCGAGTCACCGGTGTGCACACCCATCGGGTCGAAGTTCTCGATCGAGCAGACGATGATGCAGTTGTCCTTTTTGTCGCGGACAACTTCCATCTCGTACTCTTTCCAGCCGATCAGCGATTCGTCGATCAGCAGTTCCTTGGTTGGCGACAGGTCCAGACCACGGGCGCAGATTTCTTCGAACTCTTCACGGTTGTAAGCGATACCGCCGCCGGTGCCACCCATCGTGAACGACGGACGGATGATGCAAGGGAAGCCAAGCTTTTCAAGAACCGCGTTGGCTTCTTCCATGCTGTGCGCGATGCCGGAGCGCGGGCACGCCAGGCCGATGGACTTCATCGCCTTGTCGAAGCGCGAACGGTCTTCAGCCTTGTCGATGGTGTCAGCGTTAGCGCCGATCATTTCGACACCGAACTTCTCCAGAACGCCTTCGCGCTCCAGATCCAGCGCGCAGTTCAAAGCCGTCTGGCCGCCCATGGTTGGCAGCAGTGCGTCCGGACGTTCCTTTTCGATGATCTTGGCAACGGTCTGCCACTTGATCGGCTCGATGTAGGTGGCGTCCGCCATGGCCGGGTCGGTCATGATGGTGGCCGGGTTGGAGTTCACCAGGATGACGCGGTAACCCTCCTCACGCAGAGCCTTGCAGGCCTGGGCGCCGGAGTAGTCGAATTCACAGGCCTGGCCGATCACGATGGGGCCGGCGCCGAGAATCAGGATGCTTTTAATATCTGTACGTTTTGGCATGGGTTGTCACTCAAATCCGCAGGTCAGTCGGCAAGCCGTCTTGAACATTTGTCTGAGGTGGCCTGGGCGGCAGCGACCGGACACTGAGTCCGGGGCCGCCCTGGGCACCTGCGTATTACAGTCTCAAGGCAACCGGTCAGCGGCGCTTGGCCATGGCTTCGATAAAGCGATCGAACAAAGGCGCGACGTCGTTCGGGCCCGGGCTCGCTTCAGGGTGACCCTGGAAGCTGAATGCGCTCTTGTCGGTCAGTTCGATACCCTGCAGGGTGCCGTCGAACAGCGACTTGTGAATGGCGCGAACGTTGCTCGGCAGGGTTGCCTCATCCACCGCAAAACCGTGGTTCTGGCTGGTGATCATGACCACACCGGTGTCCAGATCCTGGACCGGGTGGTTGGCACCGTGGTGGCCGTGGCCCATCTTCACGGTCTTGGCACCCGCGGCCAGCGCCAGCAACTGGTGGCCGAGGCAGATGCCGAACACCGGAATGTCGGTTTCCAGCACTTCCCTGATCGCCTTGATGGCGTAATCGCACGGCTCCGGATCACCTGGGCCGTTGGACAGGAAAACGCCGTCCGGCTTGTAGGCGAGCACTTCACTGGCGGGCATTTGTGCCGGCACCACGGTCACGCGGCAACCGCGCTCGACCAGCATGCGCAGGATGTTGACCTTGACGCCGTAATCGTAGGCGACCACGTGATAAGGCAGCTCGGAGGCGGCGATTTCAGGATGGCTGTCGGTTTTCAGATCCCAGACGCTGGAACGCCACTCGTACGTGTCCTTGGTGCAGACTTCCTTGGCCAGGTCCATGCCCTTGAGGCCCGGGAAGCTGCGGGCAGCGGCGATGGCCGCCTCTTCGCTGATGTTATCGCCAGCCAGGATGCAACCGTTCTGGGCGCCTTTCTCACGCAGGATGCGGGTCAGGCGACGTGTGTCGATGCCAGCGATGGCAACGACGTTGTTGGCTTTCAGGTAATCACCGAGGGACAGCTTGTTACGCCAGTTGCTGGCTACCAAAGGCAGGTCGCGAATGACCAGGCCGGCGGACCAGACGCGATCCGACTCTGCGTCTTCAGGGGTAGTGCCGGTGTTGCCGATATGCGGGTAAGTCAGGGTAACGATCTGCTGGGCGTAGGAAGGATCGGTAAGAATTTCCTGATAGCCTGTCATTGCGGTGTTGAACACCACCTCACCAACGGTCTGACCGTCGGCTCCAATGGCTTCGCCGCGAAAAATGCTGCCATCAGCAAGGGCGAGTATGGCTGGCTTAGTCAAGAAGACCTCCCGTAAATAAAACCTGAAAGGGCGATCGCAGGCTGCAAAAAAGCGGAATGACGTAGTTACGTCACCCCGCTTTCTTATGGAATCATCTGCGCGCTTTTAGTGGACACACTAAAGCTGTAGCTTACAGAAAAGGCCCTTTTTGGTCTACCACCAATGAGCCTGAAATGCGGGGAAATGCGACAGGACCACGAATGGTCCTGCATGAATCAATGCAGACCCAACACATCCTGCATGTCGTAAAGCCCTGGTGCCTTGCCTTCGAGCCACATTGCGGCCCGGACTGCACCCTTGGCGAAGGTCATGCGACTGGACGCCTTGTGCGTGATTTCGACCCGCTCACCGTCCGCGGCGAACAGCACGGTGTGATCACCCACCACGTCGCCGGCACGAATGGTCGCAAACCCGATGGTCTGACGATCACGCGCACCGGTCTGACCTTCACGACCGTAGACCGCGACTTTTTCCAGATCGCGACCCAGCGCATTGGCAACCACTTCACCCATGCGCAAGGCGGTGCCGGACGGCGCATCAACCTTGTGCCGGTGGTGCGCCTCGGTGATTTCGATGTCTACCTCATCACCCAGAACGCGCGCAGCGGTGTCGAGCAGCTTCAGACACAGATTCACGCCGACGCTGAAATTGGCAGCAAACACGATGGGAATGTCTTTGCCTGCCTCTTCCAGACGCTGCTTCTCTTCCGCGCTGAAGCCGGTGGTACCGATAATCATCGCCTTGCCTGCCTTGCGACAGAACGCGAGGTTTTTCAGCGTCACCGAAGGATGGGTAAAGTCGATCAGAACATCGAACTCGTCCGCCACCTTTGCCAGATCACCCGACAGCGGCACACCGATACGGCCCAGCGCAGCCAGCTCGCCCGCATCAGCGCCCACCAGCGTGCTGTCAGGACGGTCGACTGCGGCGGTCAAGCCGGCGCCCGGCGCCTGCTGAACCGCCTCGATCAAGGTCTTGCCCATGCGCCCGGCGGCGCCTACTACAGCAATACGTCGCATGCCCTGCTCCCGTTGATAGCCTTACAGATCGCCGAAGAAACGCTTTACACCCTCAAACCAGCCACTGGCTTTCGGAGAGTGGGACTCGTCGTTTTCAAGCGAGGTGCGGAACTCTTCAAGCAGCTCGCGCTGGCGCTTGCTCAGGTTGACCGGGGTTTCGACTGCAACACGGCACATCAAGTCACCGGCACCACCGCCACGCACCGGAGCGACACCCTTGCCACGCAGGCGGAACTGCTTGCCGGTCTGGGTACCTTCGGGGATTTTCAGTTTGACGCGACCATCGAGCGTAGGCACTTCAAGCTCGCCGCCCAGCGCTGCATCGGTAAAGCTGATAGGCACTTCGCAGAACAGGTGCTTGCCGTCACGCTGGAAAATCGCGTGTTCGCGCACATTGATCACGACATACAGGTCGCCGGTCGGGCCACCCTGGGTACCCGCCTCGCCTTCGCCAGACAGACGAATGCGGTCACCGGTATCGACACCTGGCGGCACTTTGACGGAAAGCGTCTTGGACTCTTCGACGCGACCTTCGCC
Organism: Pseudomonas congelans; assembly: GCF_900103225.1. GTDB lineage: Bacteria > Pseudomonadota > Gammaproteobacteria > Pseudomonadales > Pseudomonadaceae > Aquipseudomonas > Aquipseudomonas congelans. Next base: position 334,191 of record NZ_FNJH01000005.1, read on the forward strand.
ATGACAGGAGTCGCATGGGTCGGAAATGATCTTGCCGTGGCCGTGGCAGCGCGGGCAGGTTTGCTGCACAGAGAAGAACCCCTGCTGCATGCGCACCTGACCAATGCCACCGCACGTAGGGCATGTGACAGGCGAAGAACCTTTCTTGGCACCACTGCCGTCGCACGGTTTACAGTTGACCAGCGTCGGAACGCGGATATTCACGTTAGTACCGCGAACCGCCTCCTCCAGATTCAGCTCCAGCGTATAGCGCAGGTCGCTGCCACGCTGAGCGCCGCCACGACCACCGCCACCACCGGCACGGCCGCCGCCAAAGAAGTCGCTGAACACATCGCCGAAGATATCGGAGAAGTTGGCGCCACCGGCACCGCCACCAAAACCACCGCCGCCACCCATGCTCGGGTCGACACCGGCATGGCCATACTGATCGTAGGCCGCGCGCTTGCTGGCGTCGGAAAGCACTTCGTAGGCTTCGTTGGCCTCTTTGAACAGCTCTTCCGATGCTTTGTCATCAGGGTTGCGGTCAGGGTGATGCTTCATCGCCAGACGGCGATAAGCCTTCTTCAGGTCCGCCTCGCTGGAGCCTCGCTCCACTCCCAACACTTCGTAATAATCACGCTTTGCCATAATTCTTCCGCACTCTTGAGGACGTTCGGCGAAGGCTCTCCTGAGCCACACCAAACTCGTTGAGCCCCATACAGGCCCGGACCCAACTCACGTCGATTCAACGATCCTGGTCTTCGTTCAGCAGCCAGATGTATCCGGCCGAGAAAGCGGCAGAATGATTCGCCACGCAGGAGCGTCGCGATCTTGCCACGTGGCTTGCGGAGTAACTCCGCACGCCGAAATTTTTGCTTGTTCCAGACACGCCAACGCGGGAGCAAGCTCCCGCGCGGCGACATCCTACCAGTCAGCGCTCGAAAGAGGTCAACCGGCTTTCAAGTGAGCCTGCGCTTACTTGTGGTCTTTTACTTCTTCAAACTCGGCGTCGACAACATCGTCAGCCTTGGCAGTTTCTTCAGCTGGCTTGGCCGCAGCGTCCGGGTTTTCAGCCTGCTCGGCGTACATCTTCTGAGCGATTGGCGCGGAAACCTTCGACAGCTCTTCGACCTTGGCTTCAATGGCAGCCTTGTCGTCGCCCTTGATAGCGGCTTCCAGAGCAACCAGTGCAGCTTCTACCGCAGTCTTCTCTTCAGCAGTGACCTTGTCACCCGCGTCAGCGATCATCTTGCGAGTCGAGTGGACCAGCGCATCACCCTGGTTACGGGCAGAGGCCAGCTCTTCGAACTTGCGATCTTCTTCGGAGTTGACTTCAGCGTCACGAACCATCTGCTGAATTTCTTCCTCGGACAGGCCGGAGTTGGCCTTGATCACGATGGACTGCTGCTTGCCGGTGGCCTTGTCTTTCGCGCCAACGTGCAGGATGCCGTTTGCGTCGATGTCGAAGGTCACTTCGATCTGTGGCACGCCACGTGGAGCAGGTGGAATCTCGGCCAGGTCGAACTTGCCCAAGGACTTGTTCTGACCGGCTTGCTTACGCTCACCCTGCAGGACGTGGATGGTTACCGCGCTCTGGTTGTCATCGGCAGTCGAGAACACCTGGGATTTCTTGGTAGGAATCGTGGTGTTTTTCTCGATCAGCGCAGTCATCACGCCGCCCATGGTTTCGATACCCAGGGTCAGCGGGCTGACGTCCAGCAGCAGAACGTCTTTGACATCACCGGCCAATACTGCGCCCTGAATGGCAGCACCCATGGCAACGGCTTCGTCAGGGTTGACGTCTTTACGTGCTTCTTTGCCGAAGAACTCGGTCACCAGCTTCTGCACCAGCGGCATACGCGTCTGACCACCGACCAGAATCACGTCGTTGATCTTGCTTCTGTCGATGCCAGCATCTTTCAGTGCCATTTCGCATGGAGCGATGGTGCGCTGAACCAGGTCTTCAACCAGCGATTCCAGCTTGGAGCGAGAGATCTTCACTACCAGGTGCTTCGGACCGGTTGCATCTGCAGTGATGTACGGCAGGTTGACTTCGGTCTGGGTGCTGGAAGACAGCTCGATCTTGGCTTTTTCGGCAGCTTCTTTCAGGCGCTGCATGGCCAGCGGATCACCCTTGAGGTTCATGCCGCTTTCTTTCTTGAATTCGTCGACGAAGTAGTCGATCAGACGAATGTCGAAGTCTTCACCACCCAGGAACGTATCGCCGTTGGTTGCCAACACTTCGAACTGGTGCTCGCCATCGACTTCAGCGATCTCGATAACCGAGACGTCGAAGGTACCGCCACCCAGGTCATAAACGATGACAGTGTGGTCGCCCTTGGCCTTGTCCATACCGTAAGCCAGCGCGGCTGCGGTTGGTTCGTTGATGATGCGCTTGACGTCCAGACCGGCGATACGGCCAGCATCCTTGGTTGCCTGACGCTGACTGTCGTTGAAGTAGGCCGGAACGGTGATGACCGCTTCGGTAACCGCTTCACCGAGGTAGTCTTCGGCGGTCTTTTTCATTTTCTTCAGGATTTCAGCGGAAATCTGAGGAGGCGCCATTTTCTGGCCATTCACTTCAACCCAGGCATCACCGTTGTCAGCCTTGACGATCTTGTAAGGGACCATCTGGATGTCTTTCTGAACGACATCCTCTTCGAACTTGCGACCGATCAGACGCTTTACCGCGTACAGAGTGTTATGCGGATTGGTGACCGCCTGACGCTTGGCGGACTGACCGACCAGGATCTCGCCATCATTTGCATAAGCGATGATCGAAGGCGTAGTACGAGTACCTTCGGCGTTCTCGATAACCTTGACGTTACCGTTTTCCAGAATGGAGACGCAGGAGTTGGTAGTCCCCAGGTCGATACCGATAATTCTGCCCATCTTTGACTCTCCCGAAACTTGCAAAACTTGGATTTGGTTGCCGCCAGTGCGTTGACACCGTGCGGTAGCTCTTTAAACGCTTGACCTTTAAATGGGGGCCTTACAGCTGATTTCAAGCCTGCTCGTTGATTGACGGCGTTGCAGGCGATGGTGCCTTGCTGACCACGACCATGGCCGGGCGCAACAGGCGACCATTAAGCTGATAACCCTTCTGAAATACCTTGAGCACCGTGTTGGGCTCAACGTCGGCACTTTCCTGCATGGCCATCGCCTGGTGCTGGTCGGCACTGAACGGTTGGCCGTGCGGATCGATGGCCTCCAGCTGATAACGCTTGAGGGTGTCCTGGAACATCTTCAAGGTCAGCTCGATGCCTTCACGCATCGGGCGAATGCTTTCATCGTCCGGACTGGACAGATCAAGGCCTCGCTCCAGACTGTCAATGATCGGCAACAGATCACCGGCAAATTTTTCCAGCGCAAACTTGTGCGCCTTTTCAACATCCTGTTCGGCACGGCGGCGGACATTCTGCAGATCCGCAGCCACGCGAAGGGATTGGTCCTGCGCAGCAGCCAGTTGCTCTTCGAGCACCTGCACGCGGGTTGTCAGTTCATCACCCGCGCCCGCATCGGCAGCCTGATCCTGAGCCTGCGCATCCAGATTCTGTTCGTCAGCCATACATCTTCTCCTCTAAAAACGTCCGCGATCCCGATTCGCGCTTCTGCCCACCTATATGGGATCGGATTTTCCGGCTTCAAGGGTTTCGTGCGATCGAGATACGCATTCCCTGACAAATAATCCGGATTCAGGCGCGACAGAAAATGGCGAATTGACACAAGAGCGACTAAAAACCACTGCGGACCGATCAAATCGAGCTAAGCAAGGGCATTGTCAGCCACAAATAAAACACTGTATAAATAACCAGACAAACAGCCCGGGAGCCGCTCAATGCTGGTGCACCTTTCCGTACACAACTACGCCATTGTCGAACACCTTGACCTTGAACTGGATCGAGGCATGAGCGTCATCACCGGCGAAACCGGCGCTGGCAAGTCGATCATGCTCGACGCCCTGGGCCTGACCCTGGGTGACCGTGCCGACAGCGGCGTGGTCAGGCCGGGTGCCGACAAGGCCGACATCCTGGCCACGTTCGACCTGGGCGACATTCCCGAGGCACAGACCTGGCTCAAAGAGCGCGACCTGGACAACGACGGCCCCTGCATCCTGCGCCGGGTCATCACGGCCGAAGGTCGGTCACGCTCCTATATCAATGGCTCGCCCTGTCCTCAGGGCGACCTGAAGGCGCTGGGCGAACTGCTCATCGATATTCACAGCCAGCATGAGCACCAGTCGCTGCTCAAGACCGATACGCATCGGCGCCTGCTCGACGAATACGCAGGTGCGACCGATCTGGCCCGCCAGGTCCATCTCGCCGCACAACGCTGGCGGCAGACGCGGCAGGAGCTCGAGCGCCTCTCCAACTCGGGTGACGAGCAACGCGCACGGCATCAGTTGCTGAGCTATCAGCTCGAAGAACTGGAAAGCCTGAGCCTGGGTGAAAACGAGCTTGAACAGCTCGAACAGGAACACAAGGACCTGACCAACGCCGAAAGCCTGCTGAGCATTTGCCGACAAGTGGTCGAGCAGTGCAGCGAAAGCGATTCGGGCAACGTGCTCAACGCCCTGACCGCCAGCCTGCATCGTCTTGGCAGCGTCGACCATTCGCCGTCCGCCCTGAGCGAGGCCACAGGGCTGCTGTCCAGCGCGCAGATACAGGTAGAAGAAGCGGTAGGCGAACTGAACCGTTTTCTGGATCACTTCGATGCCGATCCGGCCAGACTGCAACAGCTTGAAGAACGTCTCGACGCCATTTATACACTGGCGCGCAAACACCGCATCCAGCCAGGCGAAGTGGCGACGCTGCAACAAAAGCTGCTGGATGAAATAGAAACGCTGAATGCCAACGACGAATCCATCGAACGGCTTGAGCATGAAGTGCAGGCATTCGCCCGGCATTATCAGGATAAAGCCCGCGAGCTGAGCGACCTGCGCCACAATTCGGCGACGAAACTGGCCAGCGCTGTAGAACAGGAAATTCATCGTCTGGGCATGCCCGGCGGCCGTTTCCAGATCGACCTCAAAGCCAACGCCAGCGTAGAACCCTCGCCTCACGGCCTGGAGCAGGTAGAGCTACTGGTCAGCGCCAACCCCGGCCAACCGCTGAAAGCGCTGGCGAAAGTCGCGTCGGGTGGCGAGCTGTCGCGCATCAGCCTGGCGATCCAGGTTATCACCGCACAAACCTCGCGGGTACCGACGCTGGTATTCGATGAAGTGGATGTGGGGATTGGCGGACCGACCGCCGAGATCGTGGGACAGCTGCTGCGTCGCCTGGGCGAGCGCGGTCAGGTCATGACCGTCACTCACCTGCCGCAGGTCGCAGCGCAGGGTCATCAGCACCTGTTCGTGCACAAGGTGCGGGACAACGACGCCACGCGCACAGCCGTGTCCAAGCTCAGCAAGACTGAACGTATAGAAGAAGTCGCCCGCATGCTGGGCGGCATCGACTTGACCAAGGAATCTCTGGCACACGCCAAGAAGATGGTCGTTACGGCTAAAAGCTGAGCCATAGAAAGCACAAAGGCGACCGCGGTCGCCCCTGTTGCTGATTACGCCTTCTTGTTGCGGACGTAGAGCACCAGATTGTGGTCCACCAGGTCAAAGCCGTGTCTTTCGACGATGGCTTTCTGAAGCTTCTCGATTTCTTCGTCGAAGAATTCGATCACCTCACCCGATTCCACGTTGACCATGTGGTCGTGGTGGCCGCCATCAGCCAGCTCGAACACAGCATGACCGCCGTCGAAATTGTGGCGCACCACCAGTCCAGCGGACTCGAACTGAGTCAGAACACGGTAAACCGTGGCCAGACCGACGTCCTCGCTGGCCTCCATAAGAGCCTTGTAGACATCCTCGGCACTCATGTGGCGTTGCTCTGCAGAATCGAGCATTTGCAGTATTTTGACCCGCGGTAAGGTTACCTTGAGTCCTACTTTACGTAGTTCGTTATTTTCAACCATGGTCAGCTTTCTCGCAGACGCTGCTTCGCAGCTTCTCTTAATGCAGGTATGATCGGAGTTTACGTTGTCCCAGCCAAGATAGTGGAAGTCGCCCACCGATGCAAAACACCAAGCTCTTGCTAACCAGTTTCACCTTCGTGGGACTGCTCGCACTCGCCGGTTGTTCATTCCCCGGGGTTTACAAAATCGACATCCAGCAGGGTAATGTCGTCACGCAGGACATGATAGACCAGTTACGCCCCGGAATGACCCGGCGGCAAGTACGGTTTATCATGGGCAACCCCCTGCTGACCGACACTTTCCACGCCGATCGGTGGGATTACCTGTACAGCCTGCAGCCAGGTGGCGGTGAACGCCAGCAGGAGCGTGTCAGCCTTATATTCAACGGCAATGACCAGCTCGTAAGCCTGTCTGGCGACTTCATGCCCGGCGTCAGCCGCGATGAAGCCATTCTCGGGAAGGGCAGCGACACCACTGTCCCGGCAGAGAACCAGCCAGTGCAGCAGCCTGAAGAACCGGCCAAGCCAGGTTCGTTGCTGGATACAATCCAGAAGGACGTGGACAGCGTCGAGACCGTACCAGTCCCGACCCAGGAGCCGCTGGACACCAACTCCCGGTAGTCCAAAGCGCCCAACAAAAAGCCCGGCATGCCGGGCTTTTTTGTGTCTTCCATTCAGCCTGCGTTCAGCCCGATTCAGCCGATAGGCGTTCTTTTCTCACGCGCCTTCGCGGCACGCAGACGCCTGATCTCCATGGGATCGGCCACCAGCGGACGATAGATTTCTATCCGCTCACCCGCTTCCAGCACCCGCACAGCAGGATCAGCCACCACCTTGCCGAAGATACCGACAGCGCACTGGCCCAGGTCAAGCTCAGGAAATTCCTTGTCCATGGCGCTAAGCGCCAGCGCCTGACGTACCGAAGACCCTAACGGGACATCGACCGTCTTCAACACCTGGCGCTGTACAGAGGCGTAGACCACCTCTATCTGAATCAATGCGTCAGCCATGCAGCTCTTTCGCTCGCTGGCAGAACGCGTCCACCAGCGTGTTGGCCGCCTGATTGAACAAAGGCCCCAGCGTGGCGCGAACGATGGTGCCGGCATAATCGAAGGACAGATCCAGACTGATCTTGCAGGCTTTCTCGCCCAGCGGCTTGAACGTCCATACACCGTGAAACTGTTCGAACGGCCCTTCGACCAGGTCCATCACGATCGACTCGCCGGGAACCAGCGTGTTGCGCGTCATGAACTTCTGGCTCAGACCGCCCTTGGCGATCTCCAGGCTGGCGCGCATCTGCGCCTCACTGGCTTCAACCACGGTAGCGGATGAACACCACGGCAGGAACTCGGGATAACGAGCCACATCATTGACCAGATCATAAAGGAACCCGGCCGGGTACGGCAGTAAAGCAGAGCGTTGTATATGCGTAGTCATGTGAGCGTCATTTCCAGAGCTGAGCGGCAAACACCACAAGAATGCCGAGCGGCGCCACGTAGCGCATCAAAAAGTACGTCAGGTTGAAGAGCAGCGGACTGCGAATCGACAATTCGTCGCGCACCGTCTCACGGCCCATCACCCAACCAGCGAATACTACAAAACACAACCCACCCAGCGGCAACATGATCCGCGAAGTGAAGAAATCAATGACTCCGAAGAAGTCCAGGCCAGTCGATGCGCCCCATTGATAGAGGTGGAATGCGCCTCCATCGTTCACGAAAAACTTGGCTTTTTGCCAGATATTGAACGAGAACACCGTGCCCAGGCCCACAAACCAGCAGGTAAAGGCCAGCCAGAACGTCACCCAGGCGCGGCGAATACGGGTGCGCTCGACCAGATAAGCAACCATCGGCTCCAGCAACGAAATCGCCGAACTCCAGGCCGCAACGGCCACCAGCACGAAGAACACGATGCCCATCAATTGGCCGAACGCGACGTTGCCGAACGCATACGGCAGCGTGACGAACATCAGCCCCGGCCCCTCGCTGGGGTTCAGGCCTGCAGCGAACACGATCGGGAACAGCGCAAGGCCGGCCAACAGCGAAACGAAGGTATCGAGCAACGCGATGCCGACGACGGTGCTGCTGATCGACGCACCTTTGGTCATGTACGCGCCATAGACCATGATCGAGCCCACACCGACGCTCAGAGAGAAGAACGCATGGCCCATCGCGGGCAGCAAGCCATCCAGCACTTTCTCGGGATTGAAGTCGAACATGAAATGCACGCCTTCCATGAAATGCCCGGTGGTCAGGCTATAGCCCAACAGCGCGAGCATCAGCAGGAACAGCATCGGCATCATGATGCGCAGGCTTTTCTCCAGCCCGGCCTCGACACCCTTGCCGATCACCACCGCCGACAGCAGCATGAAAATGGTGTGCCACAGAGTCAGACGCCATGGGTCGGCAATCACCGCACCGAAATACGCACCGACCTGATCCGGCGACACACCTTGAAAGTCGCCGCGCCCCATGTCGATGATGTAATCCAGCGACCAGCCGCCCACCACACTATAAAAGGAGAGAATCAGCAGCGCCGTGATCATCCCGGCAAACGCACCCCAGGACCAGCGCGGCGAATGCCCGGCTTCCTGCGCCAGCGTCTTGAGCGCATTCGCAGGACTGAGCCGGGAACGACGGCCAATCAGCGTCTCGGCGATCATGACCGGAATACCGATCAGCGCGATGCACGCCAGAAAAACCAGTACAAATGCACCGCCGCCATAGGCACCGACCATGTACGGAAATTTCCAGATACTGCCCAGCCCCACAGCAGAGCCGGTAGCAGCCAGGATGAACACCCAGCGACTTGCCCAGCTACCGTGGACCGAAACCTTGTCCGTCGACATTATCGAAACGCCCAGCCAAAAAAGATCGCGCATTGTCCGGGATTCAACCTTTGTGCTCAAGCACGCGCTTTCCCGTAGCCGACATTGATGCAACTGCCTATAATGCGCCCCCTATGGCTAAGCTCAAGAAACACCCTACAGGGACCATCGCGCAAAATAAGAAAGCGCGTCACGATTACTTCATCGAACACAAGTTCGAGGCCGGTTTGGTCCTGTCTGGCTGGGAAGTAAAAAGCCTGCGTGCCACCAAGGTACAGCTGGTCGACAGTTATGTGCTGCTCAAGGATGGCGAGGCCTGGCTGATGGGTTGCCACATCACGCCTCTCAAGACTGCCAGCACACACGTCATCGCTGACCCGACACGCACCCGCAAACTGCTGTTGAACAAGCGCGAGCTCGAAAAGCTCACCAGCTCGGTTCAGCAGAAAGGCTATGCCTGCGTCGCCCTTTCCGTTTACTGGAAGGAGCACCTGGTCAAGTGCGAAATTGCGCTGGGTAAAGGCAAGAAGGAATACGACAAGCGTCACACCGAACGCGAACGCGATTCGGACCGTGAACTGCAGCGTGCCGTGCGCTCCAAGGGCAAGGAAGACTAGTTCCCGGCGCTGGCGTGTGCCAGATGTCCTGACCCGGACATTTGGCACTTCATATCGACCCCTTTACCCGCACACACCTCTCCACTCCCCCGCCTCAACCCGTTCGATACCTCAAAGCGAAGATCGCCTCATTTTGGTGCTTGAATGCGCAATATGGCTATTTCGCAGTATTCCGAAAATAAAATAGAACGCCTGCGTTACACCACAGTCAATCCTTTAGGCCCAACTGTTAAACGGGCTTTCAAACCCCTCGGGCGACGGCCTCAAACACCGGCCATACCGAGTCCACAGGTTACAAGGAGAGACACATGAAGCGTACCGCCCTCACTGGATTGTTCCTCAGCGCCGCCCTGTTGGCTTCGCCGGTTTTTGCCGCCGATGATCTGTGCGCAGCGAACATCAAGACCATCGAAAACGCTAACACTTCGTCCAGCACCAACTTGAGCCCAGAAAACAAGACCATGCTCGAGAAGACTGTGAAGAACGCCAAAGCGGCCCAGGCGCAGAACGACGAGAAAAAATGCGTCGAGATCACCACCAAGACCATCACTGCCCTGAAAAACACCGGTTCGGGCAGCGAAGGCACCAAGTAAACCTTCCAGCAGGCCAGCCACCCTGGCTGGCCTGCTCGATTGCAGCAGACGGGTCGACGTGCCACGCCAATTGGCGTACACTCCGCCCCAGCGATTGCGAAAGCAGTCTCGGGGCCGATTTGGATTCGACGCCGGTGATGAAACTTTAGGTGCATGCCGAGTTGGTAACAGAACTCGTAAATCCACTGTTGCAACTTTCTATAGTTGCCAATGACGAAACCTACGGGGAATACGCTCTCGCCGCGTAAGCGGTGCTAGCCTTCCTTCTGGTAGCTTCGGCTCCAGCAATCATCAGGGGATGCCTGTAAACCCGAAATGATTGTCATATAGAACAGGATCGTCGCCTAGTACGTTGTGGACGAAGCGACTAAAACTTACACAACTCGCCCAAAGCACCCTGCCCGTCGGGTCGCTGAGGGTTAACTTAATAGACACGGCTAAGCATGTAGTACCGACAGCGGAGTACTGGCGGACGGGGGTTCAAATCCCCCCGGCTCCACCAAACAAGCGTTACAAATCAAGCACTTAGCGTTTATCGCAAGTGCTTTTTTTGTGCCTTTTTGGGCCGTATTGGCTCAGTAATGCCAGCTTTATGACAGCCTTGACTGCCCACAAGGGCTGGCGGCGGGCCTGGTTTTCTACTGACAATTTTTTGTCCAGCCTCTCTGCACAATGCGCGTCCTGCCCCACCGACTGAGCGATTCACATCAAAAATGCTTCCATGTATTATCAAAAGCTCAGGATCGTATTAAAAGGAATTGAAAATGTCATTAGAAGCATATCTGCAGATCGAAGGAATTCCCGGCGAGACTCTCTCAGAAGGCTATGAAAACTGGATCGAGCTGCAAGACTTCGACCTTTCGGCTAGTCAGACGGCCTCAGCCACCTCCACGTCAGCCGGCGGCGCAACCTCGGGCAGGGCTTACATGAGCGACATGCTCGTTCGTAAGGCTGTTGATAATGCTACCCCAAAGCTTCATGAGGCTTGCTGCAGTGGTAAGCACTTCAAGCAGGTATCTGTGCATCTTTTCCGTGCAGGCGATCCAAAAGTCAAATACCTGGAGATAAAACTTGAAGAAGTTATTATCAGTTCTTTTTCATTAACGGGCAATGGCGACCAAGACAACAGCTTCCCAAGCGAACTTATCGCTCTGAACTATGGAAGAATTCAACTTATTTACTCCAAGCAAAGTCGAAAAACAGGGCAAAGCGCTGGACAAATTGCTGGCGGCTGGGATGCTATCAGCAACAAGATATTTTCATAACCACCCATTAGATTTCGCAGGGACAGGCGATGAATTACGAAATACCAGCAGTCATTCCTCCCGGAGTCAATGTAGACGTCCACATGAAGCTCGCGAACGATCAGTGGAAAAAAGATCCTAGCACGGGTGCTTTCATGAGTTGGTTTTACTACAAAGTCCGTAACAAGGGCCCGTGGGACTACAAGCAGAAACATCCTGAGTGGGAGGACTTCGGCAATTTTCATTACGGCGCTGTGGGGACAGCCGGCCAATTAACTGAGCAGCTTCTACTGAGAGCCGCTGGGTTCGCACAAGGAGAAGCCAAAACACGAAAGCATAAGTGGGGCCATTGGTTCTGGCTGCCTCCATACGGGGATGACCCCAAAGATCAGAAATGGATAAAAATGGGGATCTTGTATGCAAAATCCAAAGGATACTAACTTTAGATTTACTTACAAGAATTCGTTTTGGATACTTGTAGTCTTTTTAATAGCGAAGGCATTTCTTGGCGATCTTTTTGATTTCGGTAGTGACGCGGATGAAGTAGTGTTGAAGCGGGCGCTTCCTCAGGGTGATTGGCTGTATATTACACGTTACGGCGCCATGGCTACTGACGTGGACACACTACGCTTTTTTATCAGCAAACCGCTTGAAGGCGATGATTCAGAAGTACTGCATAAACTTAATAAGGAAAGCGAATTTCTGATCACGGATAGCTCTTTAGAAAACGTCGCAATCCATGACACACCCAATGGCGTAGGAATTACGGTAAAGGGCGCTGTCTACCGTTACTTTAGCAAGGAGTATGTCAGTGAAGGCGACGACCTTAGAAGCTATAGGATTACGCTAACGCAAGAAGATACCACACCAAGGAACTGATGGATAAAGTACTACCTGAAGAGCTGGTTATATTGATAAGTCGCGCCTGGCCTAGTCCATTAAATCTTTCGCATTCCGAACTGCGCGACCTTGACTATCGAGCTCTGTGGCACCCCAGCGGCCAAGTATAGGCCATGCGCGAAGTGATCACGGTTTCAGTCAGGTCAATCGTGCCGCGCTGCGTTTCCAGCTCCCCAGAAAAGCTGGCCGGCATGGTGAACGGCTTTTGGTACTTGTCCATCGACCGATAGTAAAACGTGGACGAAGCACCGCTGACCGTCTTGGTGATAGTCAACTCAGCCTCCCAAGCCAGGATGCCGCGCGACGAACCCATGATTTCTACCGCCGACACCATTTCGATAACGTCGCCGGCCGCCAGCTTGGTCTGTACCACGTTGGCCGTGGGTTGCATGTAGATGTAGCCGCCCGCCGCCGCCATGTTGCCACGCAGCTCGATGCACTGCGCCTCGCCATAGGCGGCAGGCTCCTTGAACCAGCGCGTGGTGATACCGGTCAGGCCAGAGCCAACGGCCTTGTAGCCGTCCGCCAGTACAGCCCCGACCACAGCGTTCACGCCAGCCGGTAGCGCGCCGCCAGCGCCAGCCAGCAGAGGGTTGGCATTGAGGCAACCGAACGGGCGGATGGCCGAGTAAACGTCGCCAGCGTCCGTGGGCAGCGGAATGCCGGGAAATTCGAAGTTGGCGGTGATGATCGGCACCACCCGCGAACTGATGAACTCGGCACCCAGGAGATTCGGGTGCAGGCCTTCAACGGTCATTGCCTCGGTGAAGCCGTCCCAGATGTTCACGACCGGCACGAACTGGCTGACCTAGCTCAACACCCAGTCTTTGTAGGCGATCGCATCGGCCAGCGCTTGGCCGCGCAGTTTGATGCCATTCTCTTCGAGAATTTGCACCTGCTCGATGATGCGCTCCAGCTCGCCTTTCTGATTGTCGATCTGCTTTTTCAGATCTCCAGCCACAGCGTTGCCTTTTTCCAACTCGCCAGGAACGGCGTCGTACTTCACTTGCAGGCTACCGAAGCCCTCTTTGAGCTGCTTTTCGAGGGATTCGCGAATTTCTTTTACGTCAGCGGTCATGGCTGAACTCCCAATTGGGTATTGAACAGTTGGGAGATTGCTTTCAGCTCATCCACGATCACCGTGTCCGCTGCACCACCATCACGGTGGACGGCGGTATAGCCGAGCGAGGCGACCGCAGCCGCCTCCTTTTGCGAAAGGCCCATGCGTTCACGCAGGGCCTTTTCAAAAAGTCTTATATCCGACTTCACGTCGGTAATGGTCGCCTCGGGATTCATGCCGAACGGTACGATTGAGGCTTCCCAAAGCTCAGCCTCCTTGATGATGCGAATCTGCCGGCCTGCACGCTCTTCGTAACTCGACAGCAGCGTGTTGAAGCCAATGGACATGCTGTCCAGCGTGCCCTCCTTCATCAGCTCGTAGGCATCACGGGCATAGCTGACGGCAAGGTTGATCCTGCCTTTCAGGAACAGGCAGTGGGCGTCCTGGGTGAACTCGGCAGACCCAACCAAGCGAGTCAGGTCGTGAAACAGCGCCAGCTTCAAGCGCCCTCCCGGCGCTGCCTAATCAGTGATCGACCGGGCAAACGTAAGTGCTCCTGCGTGATCAAGGGCGTACTCAAGGAGGATCATCGGGAATGGCTTGTGGTCGGGAATACATAGGAAACCCTTCGATTTTTCGCGTCGTATGACGTGATAATGCGTTTAGCCCTGGCGAATGGCAGGTTTTGATGGAGACACGCCATTGTCACTAACCCTTGGTACACCGAAAGGAATCAATATGATGGCCGTATTCAGTTTTTTGGTAGCCTGCTTTGGCGCTTACATGACCTACCTGAACTCTACGCCTGAAGCTAAAGACCAAGCCAAAAAATTACTTACGCGTCTGCTTGGCTCAGCGGGAAGAGTCATGTTGGGGCTAGTCATCATGTCAGTAGCTATCTTATCGGCCGTATGCATCATCATATTTTGGGTTGGTGAAGGTCCAATAACCCGGCAGGAAGTTGTAATGCTCATCCTGCATTTCATCAATCTGACAGTGTACGGCGCGATGTGCATAGCCATGATAACCGCCGCTTGCGCTAAGCCGCCGCGAGAGGCAGGTGGCGTCTCCTGAGAAAAAAATCAGCCTTCAATGTCATTTTCATCTGGCGCTACAAACAGTGGCTTTGACCAAATCGTGGGACGTTTACTGCGTCTGCCGCTCAAGCACCTCGGTGACCTTGTCGGTGGCGGTACCAGCAGTCTTGGCGGCTTATGTCGCCGTACCCGCTGCGGCCTCTGCCTTCACCGCAGCACCCTCAACCTTCACAGCTGCTTCGGACGCAGACTTGGCCAGCTTGTTCAAGCGCATGTCGCGCTGCACCGTGGCCTCGTCGTAACCCCGGCGCACTTCGGCGACCTGGGCGCTATACCAACTGGCAAGCGACCACTGCGAAGCACCGAAGCCCAGCGCGAACGAGCCAGTTACCAGCAGCGAGGCAATCACCCACACTTCGAGGCGACGCCACCACCGCCGGGCGATGAAGTCTCTTACGCATCTTTCCATCAGTTGATACCTCCAAGCTGTGAACGCAGAAGGGCTATCTCAGCGCTTTGGCTGGTCACCTTGTCAGTGAGCTGGGCAACCTGGCCGGTCAGGCCTTCAATCTTCCCCTCCATACGGCCAACAGCAGCGGCCAGCTCGTTACGTTCTTTGGCGCACTGGTCGGCTCGGGCTTCGGCTTCTTTGCGCGCAATGCGCTCCGAGTCGAGCAGTTCGTTCAGCCTGCGGACGGTGCCGATATCGGCGTTGTCCATGGCGCGGTCGGTCGCATCCTGGGAGAGGAATTTCCTCAACCACAGGAAGCCACCCAGCAGGATTGTGCCCGTACCGTCCAGCCAGGTAGCTGTGCCTGGGCCAAGGTCGGTTGGGTCCATCGTTACCTCTGAATAAAAAAGACCGTAGGGAAACGGTCAAAGGAGCATGGTGCCGAATAAGGCCCTCGCTGAACTTGATGATCAGAGGTTCCGAGGGATTGCGGTAACTGGTACATCCAGGAAAGCTTCCACTTGGGTAGCGGCTTTCCTTGGCGACACAAAAAAGCCCGGCGTAAGCCAGGCGTCTAGTTAATTGTTATAGGAGTTTTCCCGCAAAAAGGGGTTCTAGGAGCACTCTCTACTTTTTGAGAGATTCATCCAGCTCTTCAGACATTCGAGTGGGGCGAGGCTGCAACACTTTATTAATTTGCTGCTTCCGAAGTGAATCAATGTAGGGCTGAAGACGTGACACTGATTGGTTGTATGTCCGTCGCGATTCTTTCTCTTTCCCAAGCAAATAGTGCTCCAGTTCCTCAAGCTCCATGCTTGCGGCAATAGAAATGGCATCAGGCTTGGACTTGCCAGAACGACCTGTCGCATAACCATTTCTAAGAATCGGCCATATCTTTTTTTCACCTACAGCATCAGGCGCAGGATCAAGGATTGAATAATTTGGCATCGAGGCTCCACCTTATGAGAATTTACGAAGAATCTTACCATATGAACAAAAAACCCAGCGGTAAGGCTGGGCTTGGGGTGATCTATATGTCAGTCGTTGCCTTCTTCCTTGGCTTCATTCAGAACGAACCACGCGCCGGTCAAGTTTGAAACGAAAAGCTCAACCCCAGCGTCTTTTTGATTGGTGGAATCAAGGTGTTCGTTAACAGCATCCTTGGCTTTATCGCAGACCGTCTCACAGGACAGGTACTCCGTCTTCGCAATATAGCTGTACATTGCGGTTGGAAGATCCTTCAGCGTCCCATTACGATCTCGAATGGCTCTGTGGAATCCGTGTTTTTCCATGATTTCGTGAAGGTCGTCATATGAAGCAGCATTAGAAAGCTGAACCCTTATGGCGAAACTCGGATATTTATCCGATGGCTCAGTAGTGTGCGGGTACACCCTTTCCTCTTCAGCAGCATTAGCAAACTTCAAAATAAGCTCACCGAGATCAGTTCTCATATTAACCATCATCCCTGTCAAAAAGTTAATCCGGAGCAGCTGCCGGTATACCCCACAAATAAGAAAAAGCCCGACTCAGTGGCCGGGCTTTTCTTTCGATCTCGTTAACGCGCAGAGATAATATGATTGGTGGCAATCTCAACCATTTGCCCATGATTGTCAAGCGCCATCACCCAGCAGCTGTTCGCGGTCCAAAATCTCCGTTACATGGACCACTGCTCCCTCTTGCATCGCCTCCAGGCACTTATGAATACCGAGCCTCCATCGGATTGGAGCCCAGCAGCGCCAACCGGGTTGCCTGACGGAAAGCTACGGCCAGCACGCCGTACACCGAGCGCACGAAAGACAACTCGTACCGCTCCTGCAGCGGCCACATCAGCAACCTGTCCAACGCAGGGCTGGTCAGGGCTTCAAGCTCCACATCTTGGAGCCGAGGCACCAGATGGCGGCGTAGCGCGGACTGGGCGCTGGCCTTGCGCTTGGATGACAAGCCACGGTCGCGTCCCATGGCCAACTCCTGCGGGATCGCACTCAAGCTGCGCACGGTCGCTGAATCAGGGGCGCGCGATGATGAAGGCTGACGCGTCAGTTTCACCCGCAGTTCCAAACCTGACGCGACAGGAGTAGCAACCAATGCGCTACATGACCATCAGGAAATTCGCCAGCGAGTCTGGCTACAGCGAGGACGCTATCCGCTCGAAAATCCGTGATGGAATTTGGCGGCTTGGCAAAATCTGGTACAGGGCTCCGGATGGCCGGACGCTCATCGACATGGAAGGGTACGAGTCATGGGTAGAGACGGGCGGGGAGTTCGGGCGGTCTCCGATACGAGCATCGAAATCACGTTCATGTATCGGGGCGTCCGGTGCCGCGAGCGCATCACGCTCAAGCCCTCCCCCACTAATCTGAAGAAGGCCGAGCAACATAAGGCAGCGATCGAGCATGCAATATCGATCGGTGCATTCGACTACTCGGTAACGTTTCCCGGCTCGCCCAGGGCCACGAAGTTTGCGCCAGAGGCGAACCGAGAAACAGTGGCAGGATTCCTGACTCGCTGGCTGGACGGAAAGAAGCGGCACGTATCAAGCAGCACGTTCGACGGCTATCGCAAGCTCGTGGAGCTGCGCCTGGTGCCGGCCTTGGGCGAGCGAATGGTGGTCGAGCTGAAACGAAAGGATGTACGCGACTGGCTGAGCACCTTGGAAGTCAGCAACAAAACGCTGAGCAACATCCAGAGCTGCCTCAGATCGGCGCTTAACGACGCCGCCGAAGAAGAGCTGATCGATGTGAATCCGCTGGCCGGGTGGACGTATTCGCGGAAAGAAGCGCCAGCCAAGGACGACGACGTAGATCCGTTCAGTCCGGAAGAGCAGCAGGCGGTGCTGGCGACGATCAATGGCCAGGCACGCAACATGATGCAGTTCGCCCTGTGGACTGGCTTGCGCACGAGCGAACTGGTTGCGCTGGACTGGGGGGATATCGACTGGCTTCGCGAGGAAGTGATGGTCAGCCGGGGAATGACGCAAGCTGCAAAGGGTAAGGCCGAGGCTACGAAGACTGCGGCCGGGCGCAGGGCCGTGAAGTTGCTGAGGCCTGCGATGGAGGCTTTGAAAGCACAGAAGGCCCACACATTTCTGGCTGACGCGGAGGTGTTCCAGAATCCTCGCACACTTGAACGCTGGACCGGCGACGGGCCGATCCGTAAAACGATGTGGGTGCCAGCAATGAAGAAAGCAGGAGTTCGATACCGTCGTCCTTACCAGACCCGGCATACCTATGCATCAATGATGCTTTCTGCAGGGGAGCATCCCATGTGGGTTGCGAAGCAAATGGGACACACTGACTGGACGATGATTGCACGTGTATATGGGCGGTGGATGCCAAACGATACTGACCTACTGGGATCTAAAGCTGAAAAAATGTGGGCAGCAATAGCCAATTCAAAAGAATTGCCAGAAACGAGGCACGATGCCATCATGGGGAAACAATAGATGCTCCCACGGAAGGCGAAAATGGCTTGGGTAACACCTCAGTATAGTAAGAAAAAGGTAATGCGGGCAGGGTCGACTCTCTTTGATGAAGACGCCACATTCGAAGAGTTTGATGAGGCCTTGATCGTCTTAAACAACTGGCGCTCGAGCCACAGTTACCCTGTGAACACCTTCCAGGCAAGCCTACGTAACAAACTTAAGTCCTTGGATATAAAAGGAGTTGTGGCGCAGAGACTAAAACGTATCCCTTCGATCGTGGCGAAATTGGAACGCTTTCCAGGGATGAGTTTAGCGCGAATGCAAGACATTGGAGGTTTACGCGCAGTTGTGCCCTCACTAAAGTCAATCTACAGATTAAGAGAATCATATCTTCAGAGCAAATGGGATCATGTATTAGTATCCGAATATGACTATATAAAAAATCCAAAGGACTCTGGATATCGGGGGATTCACTTAGTCTACAAGTACAACAACAGGAAGGGTGAGGCCAAACACTATGAAGGCCTACAACTTGAAATTCAAATACGTAACGAAGTGCAACACGCATGGGCGACTGCGGTAGAAACTGCAGGAGTATTCCTAAATCAAGCTCTGAAGTCCAGCATGGGGAACGTCCGCTGGCTAGAGTTCTTTGAGTACGCTTCATCCAGCTTTGCACTTATGGAAGACTGTGAAGTGCTGACTGCTCACCGTCACCTATCGAAATATGAAATCTTGAAAAATACGATGGCCATAGCAAGTGAGCTAGAAGTTATTGATAAGCTTACTGTCTATAACTCCATCGTCGAGGAGCTGCATCATACTCAAGATGAAAAAACACATTACTACCTCCTAGAACTTAATACCCAAGACAGAAATGTAAGTGTAAGCGGTTATTCGAGAGAGGAGCTACCGAAAGCGACCAGTGATTACCTAGACCGAGAAAAGGCAGCGAAGGGTAACGAGAGTGTGCAGATTGTGCTGGTAGCGGCCCAGTCCGTTTCAGCTCTGAAGAAGGCCTATCCTAACTACTTCCTCGACACCGGTCGCTTCGTTACTCGACTAAGGAGGATCGGAATCATCGTCGCCCGAGGAGTCTATCCTCCAGCCCCACCGGTACCGAACCCGAAGCGGCAAGTTGCTTCAAGAGCTGTAAAATGACAGCTTTATGGCAGCCTTGAGCCTGAAAGCCTTGCTGCCAAGGGGCTGGATGCGGGTTCGGTACCGCAGTCCGCATCAGACTCGCAGTACCTATGCCTCGATGGTGCTCTCTGCTGGCGAGCATCCGATGTGGGTGGCAAATCAAATGGGGCACAGCAACTGGACGATGATCGCGAGGGCGTGCGGGCGTGCGGGCGATGGACGCAGTCCGCAGCTATAATCGCAGTGGAAAGAGCCGTTCAGATGTAGACACCCGATGGTAAGGACGACAATATCGAAAAAAATCTATAATAGGTGTAGTGATGAATACAGTAGCGCCCGTTGGGCTTCCAGAACGAATTCGAGATTTCTGCAAAAGAATATCATCAGATCAGCCAGTATTACTGAGCGTTGAACCTGAGTCGTTCAGCCGGATATCTGAGTGCTTCGACAATGTCGCATCAAAGATCGAAAAGGAAGGCGGCGAAGTTGTCCATGGGTGGCTGATATGGGATTGGCCGGGAGTATTTACTGAGGCCGAGTTTCACGCAGTATGGAAATCGCCCGAAGGCGTTGTCAGAGATGTAACTCCAACATATGACGGTGAAAAACAGGTCGTCTTCTTACCTGATGCTTCACGCACTTATCAAGGTCGTCGAGTTGATAGCATCCGAGTGGCGGCCAATGAGAATAAAATAATTGGAGACTTCATCAGCTTGTGCGAAGCAAATTACGTACGCTTCGGACAAGTTCGAGATGGTGCACAGTTCGAAGGACATGAAGCGAATCTTTATAAAAGTTTCGTTCAGGCCAAAGAATTCATACTCGGGGCCATCAGGAACGGCGCCAACCGAAACGCCCAGTGTGCGTGCGGCAGCGGTGAACGTTACAAACGTTGTCACGAACCTAAGCTCCACCATCTGACGATCGCTTTAATTGGAAAATGACAGCAAAATGGCAGCCTCGACGCTCAAGGCCTTGTAGAGTCAGGCTTGGATGCGGGTTCAAATCCCTCCAGCCACATTTACATCTAAGACGCCCAAAGGCGTCTTTTTTTGACCCGAAATTCAGTGAGTACTAGCCCCAAGCAGAACCACTGCCCTCCAAGCCCCCCAGACAGCACGCCCAGCTTTTTAGCCTCCCATTGACACCTAACCCAATCCCCCAGACTATAAACCAATGACCAACCCCCACCGACCAAACATCATGCACACCTCAATGACCGCCTCGTGCGGGCCATAGGGGCATGCGCGCGTAGCTACCAAGTGTATTGACTCAAGCCCCGCCAGGAATGGACGGGGCTTTTTTATTCTCCGTTCACGATGGCCCCCATTACAGGAGGGTAAAAATGCTACAGATCCGTCGAGCCAAACGATGCGATGCCGAGGCGGCGTTCGATATTCGCTTTCAGGCAATTCAGAACCAATGCAGCTCCGTTTATACAAACGACCAAGTGGTGGCCTGGACCTGCGTTCCGCTCACGGATAAATACAGATCCTGGGTGGAAAACGATTATTACCTGGCCTGCGTCGATGGAGTTCCCGTGGCAACAGGGGTGATCAATATCGAGAGCGGGGAACTGGAGGCAATCTTCGTATTGCCCTCGTTCATGGGCCAGGGAATAGGTAAAAGGATGGTTGCTCATCTTGAGCGTCTGGCACGAGAGGCAGGACTCACCAAAATCCATCTCGAAGCCACATTGAACGCGCAGAGGTTCTATCAACGTTGTGGCTTCACCGGAAGCGCCCATGCTCTCTACATCTCCCCCTCAGGGCTACGTTTGGCATGCGTACCCATGCACAAGCAACTGTAGATCGGACCAGCGCTGCCCTGCCCTTCACCCAGCCAGGCCTGCACACCCCACCCCCAGCAAGACCGACGGCCATCCCCCCCATCTGGCAATGAAGTATAGTGGCCATATATCATCACCTGCTCGATCAAGGCGTGTGCCGTCGACAACGGTTCGGCTGGCATAAGTACGGAAGCTGCACATGCCGCAAAGAAGAAACCTGAAAAACTCTATTTTCGTGCCCTTGAAGCTGTCTCAATTGATCGGTCTTTTCAGTTGGGTTATCAGCTGGTGCCTGAATCCGTCCATTGATCGATCACTGGATATATTCATCTGCTGCGCGCTGGCGGGGGCGGCGCTGTCGATCATTGTCACGTCCAATAGCAGGAGCATGCTGGCGTGGCGTCTGTTCGGCATCATTTACATGGCATCGCTGACCTTTCTGTTCAAGGAACAGGTCGAACGCATGGGCGTGGAAGCGTCGATGTGGGGGCTGGTTGTCACCTCCCTGCTCATCACGGGAATGAGTGTATTCTTCGTCAAGTTTATTGATTACATCGCCGCGGCGGCCCTGATCTGGCTGATCATGTGGGAAATGGACCTGACGGCCGTTGGCGTCAACCATGCACCTTTGTTTTATGTGTTCCTGATCAGCTCGACCTTGCTGGGCGGCTGCCTCAATGCAACCTTCCTGAGCCTGGTCATGCAGACCATGACAGCCAGGGACCGTTATCAGGAACTGTCCGAAACCGATACCTTGACGCATGCGCCCAATCGCCGCGCACTGGTTGCCAGTCTGAATACTGCGCTGGCGTGCGCTGAAAAATCGTCGTTGTGGTTTGCCATGCTTGATCTGGATCACTTTAAAAGTATCAACGACACCCATGGTCACGACGTGGGCGACAATGTCCTTGTTGGGTTTGCGACACTCCTAAAAGGCACAAAGGGGCTGATCGCCTTTGGGCGTTTGGGTGGGGAAGAGTTTGGCGTGATCTTATCGGCGGCGAACGCCACAGACGCTGTACACGCACTGGAAGAGTTGTTGATGCTCGCGCAAAAGGATGAAGCGGCTCAAGTCCCCTATTCATTCAGTGCCGGCGTTGCGAGTTTGTCGCGGGTTGAAACTGTCAACGATCTGTTGAAAGAGGCCGATGAGAACCTGTATCACGCCAAGCGCAATGGCAGAAAATGCATCGCCTTTGAAGGCCGGATAGTTTCATCGAGCGCTGCCAGCACAATGACGCAGAATCAAGCGGCGCAATCAGTTGACGCGCCTACGCATGCGTAGCGCACCTCTCGCCCTTCAAACATTCCCGTCCCGCCGCACCTTCGAATACCGATCGATATCCTCCCGCAGCGTCCAACCCTGCCCCTGCCAATAACGCCCGGCCGCTCCATTGCTCTTCATTACGTCCAGATGACACTTGTATATACCCAGCGCGTCTAGGCACTCGAGGCAGCGTTCGACCAACTTATGGGCAATACCGCGCCGGCGATACTCGGGCAGCACAATCAAATGCTGCAGATAACCGCGGCGTCCGTCATGCCCGCACATCACACAGCCGCACAAGGCGCCGTCCGCCTCGGCGACAAAGCTCATGCCGGGGTTGCGTTCGAGATAGCGTGCGGTGGCTTCGCGTGAATCGGCGTCGCGCAGGGAAATGCCCGGTGTGCTGCGCATCAGTTCGATGACCGCGTCGTAGTCGTCCAGGGTCATGCTGCGAATCGTGATCATTGGTTGAGCGGTCTGAAGTCTCATGGGCTGCACAGGTTAGCAGAGCCGCTTGATGCCTTGATGACAGCGCTGCCAGAGTCTGCCTATCGCCCCGTAATGTTCTTTCTATTAGAAATCTTCGCGAAGAAGGCTAATCTGCTTAAGCACCGGCGAAAGTCGTGCGGTTTCACCCTGATAAGGAGATAAGAATGAGCTCAAGTTTGCGACGCACGTTGTGGGCTCGGCTCGCAGCAATCTGATGATCGCTGTGCTGCGTATCTGTAGAGCTGGCCTGATCGTTGACCGAACGGCCGGCATGAACCCAGTGCTGTTGAGTTCCGTCATCACTGTCTGAGGTCCCAAGAGTGGGCTGGATGGCCGGATGCAAATGACAAAAAGGTGTATCAAGCATGTCAACTGAATCGAAATGCCCCTTCAACCACGCTGCTGGCGGCGGCACCACCAACCGTGACTGGTGGCCCAAGCAGCTGAATCTGAAGATCCTGCATCAGCATTCCTCGCTCTCCGACCCGATGGGCGAGAGTTTCGACTATGCCAAGGAATTCAAGAGCCTTGACATCGAAGCGGTCAAACAGGACCTGCGCAACGTCATGACCCAGTCTCAGGACTGGTGGCCGGCAGACTTCGGCCACTATGGCCCGCTGTTCATTCGTATGGCCTGGCACAGCGCCGGTACCTACCGCACAGGCGACGGTCGTGGCGGTGCAGGTGCCGGTCAGCAACGTTTTGCGCCGCTCAACAGTTGGCCTGACAACGTCAGCCTGGACAAGGCGCGCCGCCTGATCTGGCCGATCAAGCAGAAGTACGGCCGCAAGATCTCCTGGGCTGACCTGATCGTGCTGACCGGTAACGTCGCGCTGGAGTCCATGGGCTTCAAGACCTTTGGTTTCTCCGGTGGTCGCGCGGATGTCTGGGAACCGGAAGAAGACGTGTACTGGGGTTCCGAGACCACCTGGCTGGGCGGTGAAGAACGCTACGGCGTGCAGAAGAAAATGCAGCAACCGGGCGACGGCACGCTGGTGGCCGAGCCGGAGAATCACGCCAACGAAGAAAGCCGCACGGCGAACGGCGAACGCAATCTGGAAAACCCGCTTGCCGCCGTGCAGATGGGCTTGATCTACGTGAACCCAGAAGGCCCTGAAGGTGTGCCGGATCCGGTTGCTTCGGCAAGGGATATCCGTGAAACCTTCGGTCGCATGGCGATGAATGACGAAGAGACCGTGGCGCTGATCGCCGGTGGTCACGCCTTCGGCAAGACTCACGGTGCCGGCCCTGCCGACAACGTTGGTCCGGAGCCTGAAGCAGCTGGCCTTGAAGAACAGGGTCTTGGCTGGAGAAACAAATTCGGCAGCGGCAAGGGTGGCGACACCATTACCAGCGGCCTGGAAGTGACCTGGACTTCGACGCCGACCAAATGGAGCAACGAGTACCTCGAAAACCTCTTTGGCTTCGAATGGGAACTGACCAAGAGCCCGGCAGGCGCGCATCAGTGGACGCCGAAGGACGGCGCTGGCGCCGGCAAGATCCCGGATGCTCACGATCCATCCAAACGTCACGCACCGAGCATGCTGACCTCTGACCTGGCACTGCGCTTCGATCCGGCTTACGAGCAGATCTCGCGTCGCTTCCTCAACAACCCCGAGCAACTGGCCGACGCGTTCGCCCGTGCCTGGTTCAAGCTGACTCACCGGGACATGGGCCCGCTTGCCCGCTACCTCGGCCCCGAAACACCGACCGAAGAGCTGCTGTGGCAAGACCCGATTCCAAGCGTCGATCATGCGTTGGTGGATGATCAGGATGTGGCCGCGCTCAAGGCCAAGATTCTCGCTTCGGGCCTTTCGGTCTCGCAGCTGGTGTCGACGGCCTGGGCCGCAGCTTCTACCTTCCGTGGCTCGGACAAGCGCGGTGGTGCCAACGGCGGCCGTCTGCGTCTGGCTCCGCAGAAGGATTGGGCGGTCAATCAGCCTGCGCAGTTGGCGGGCGTGCTGAAGACCCTCGAGGGCATTCAGAGCGAATTCAACGCAGCTCAGTCGAATGGCAAGAAGGTTTCAATCGCCGATCTGATCGTCCTGGCCGGTAACGCAGGTGTCGAGCAGGCGGCGAAAAATGCAGGCCAGCACGTCACCGTCCCGTTCGCACCGGGCCGCGCCGATGCGTCTCAAGAGCAGACCGATGTTGAGTCGTTCAGCTTCCTCGAGCCGATCGCCGATGGTTTCCGCAACTATCAGAAGGGGCATTACAAGGTCTCGGCAGAATCGTTGCTGGTCGACAAGGCGCAACTGCTGACCCTGACTGCACCGGAGATGACTGTACTACTGGGCGGCCTGCGGGTCTTGAACATCAACGTCGGACAGAGCAAGCATGGCGTCTTTACTGATCAGCCGGGCACTCTGACCAACGACTTCTTCAAGAACCTGCTGGACATGGGCGTGGAGTGGAAAGCGACTGCGGGAGGCACTGATACATTCGAGGCCCGTGACCGCAAGACGGGCGCAGTGAAATGGACTGGCACCCGTGTCGACCTGGTCTTCGGCTCGCATGCTCAACTGCGTGCGATTGCCGAGGTGTATGGCAGCTCGGATGCACACGAGAAGTTCGTCAAAGATTTCGTGGCAGTCTGGACCAAGGTGATGAACCTGGACCGCTTCGACCTGGCTTGATGTGTTTGATGTGCTGAGTTGAAAAAACGCCTCCCTTGCGGAGGCGTTTTTTTTGCTGCTATCAATAAGCGAAGGCCGGTTTTATCAACGGCTCATCATGCTTGCAGCCTGCTCCGTTGCTTCGGTCGTTCTGGTCGCCAGCTTGCGAACTTCATCCGCCACCACCGCGAAGCCGCGCCCTGCCTCACCGGCGCGTGCAGCTTCGATTGCCGCATTGAGCGCCAGAAGGTTGGTCTGGCTGGCAATGCTCTGGATAGTGCCGACTATCTGGGTCAGTTGAGCAATGTTCTCTTCCAGGTTTTTCTGATGCTGTGCTTCGGTGTCGCGAAGAGCATCCTGCTCATGTTTCAAATGCACATCCACCAGCGCACCGACCACCCTCAGCGGAACACCCTCAGGATTGCGACGAGTCTGACCGCGCGCACGGAACCAGCGGTACTCCCCGGTTTTCATCTTCAGGCGGTATTCGATATCGAACGGAGTCTTGCCGGTCCGGTCATTCAAATGCGCACCGAACGCTGTCAGGCTTCGTTCCTTGTCTTCAGGGTGCAGCCGTGACGCCCAGCTATCCAGTACATCGGGAAACTCTTCCACCGTTTCAAAACCCAGCAGACGCCTGAACTGTGGAGACCACCAGAAAGGATTGCGCGCATTGACCGGGTCGCCGGCAATGAC
The DNA here is from genome assembly GCF_900103225.1 of Pseudomonas congelans. GTDB lineage: Bacteria > Pseudomonadota > Gammaproteobacteria > Pseudomonadales > Pseudomonadaceae > Aquipseudomonas > Aquipseudomonas congelans. The sequence goes on from NZ_FNJH01000005.1 coordinate 360,282, forward strand.
CTCCATGTCCCAAAGACCGTCGGAGAGCATCTCCCGGGCCAGTTCGAATCGGGTAATGATCACATCGTGTTCAAGGTCACGCTCAAGCTCATCATGAATATCCCGAAGAGAGCCCGCGACACGCAGCGGCGTTCCGCGTGCGTCTCTTAACGTTTCGCCCTGGGCATAGAACCAGCGATAAGTGCCGTCCTTCATCGCCAGACGATTCTTGATCCGATATGGCGTGTTGCCGGAACGGTCATTCAGGTGTTTGGCAAATGCGTCCAGCGAGGCTTGTTTATCCTGAGGATGAAGCCGGTCTGCCCAGCTCGCCAATACGTTGGGAAAATCGCGCTCGTCGTTGAAACCGAGCAATGTGCGAAATTGCTGCGACCACCAGAATCTGTTGTTCGGGTTGACCGGATCGCCCGCGACGACCTCCATATCCCAGAGGCCCTCGCTCGACGCCCGGTTGACCAGATCAAAGCGGGTTTCATAGGCGGCGGCCGAGGCAGAGGCTTCACCCAGCAGGTGGCGTGCGGTTTCCAGCTCTTGCTCAAGAGCGGCAATACGTTGCTCGTCAAGACGACGCTGCGTGCTCAAGGAGCTCCAGCACTCAAGTACCGCGTTTTTTTCGGCACATCCCCTTACCGAGGGCTCAGTGCCGCTCTTGAGCGATGAGATAAGTTGCTGAAGGGCCTTTTTGTCACGACGGGGGCTGAACAGGTGAAACATGCTGTGGGCTCTCAAAATAGGACAAGTTGGCCGAGTCCCTGGCGCGTCCCGTCTTTATCGACATCACACTTGTTTTCTGTAACGCCAGATTGCGCTCAGATAATGGTCACTCGTTGCAGAATCAACTTCACGGCCTGCTGATCGGTTTGCGCCCCTTCAATCAATTCAGCAACCCAACCGCAACCTGACTTATCCAGATGAACCCGCCGCTCACCGGGACATTGCAACTACTGTCGTGACAATGCTCCGCGTTGGCATG
>NZ_FNJH01000012.1:0-48964 GCF_900103225.1 Pseudomonas congelans
AACCGCCTCAAAAAGTGGAGCAACCACGAATACAAGTACGACGCGTGGGGCAACCTGGTCGAGAAAATCGTCGGCATCGTGCGTTGGCAAACCTTCACCTACGACTGCGAAAACCGCCTGGTCAAAACCGAGACCATGGCCAACAGTCAGGTGGAAAGCACCAGCAGCTACCAGTACGACAGCCTGGGCAGGCGCGTTGGCAAACAGTGGGACATAAAGGGCCAGACCGACCAGAAACGCTTTCTCTGGCAGGGATTGCGGATGTTGCGTGAAGAAAGTCCTGGGCAGAGCAGCCTCTACCTCTACGAGCCCGGCAGCTATGCGCCTTTGGCCCGTGTTGATGAGAAAGAGGGCGAGGTAGAGAACAAGGTCTACTACTTCCACACCGACCAGATTGGTACGCCGCTGGAGATGACCGACGCCGAAGGGCAGATCGTCTGGCAGGCCAAATATCGGCCGTGGGGGGCGATTGAGAAGCTGGTGGTGAACGAGGTCGAGCAGAACCTGAGATTTCAGGGGCAGTATATGGAAATGCTGGTTAAATAAGAGTAGTCCATTCGGTATGTTTTCTAGCGCACATAAATGCGCACCCAAGCTTTGAAAAATTGGCCGCAGGAGTTTTTTTGCGGCTAGGATTAGAGAGCAAGTAGATTACTACTTAAAGCAAATCAATCGTGAATTAAGGCATTCAATCCAAATGAACGCTAAAGACATCATAGAAAAAGTCGACTTCGAATCGTATGTTTCTTCGAATCTATGCGATCCCATCACACGCAAATTAATTAAAAAACTAAAGATATCTGACATTTCCTTTCTGCTACCTCCAGAAGTATCTGTCTATGATGATCAAAACAAAAACACGCTGAAATTCATTATAGAATTCAGAGCCAACAACCTGGCAGCTCAAGGGCGCCAGCTTAATGGCGCAGAACTATGCGCAGCATCGCTTGAAGGTTCAACGGATGAGGCGTTCCGAAGCTGGGTCCCCTTGGAAGTAGAAAATCATCTCGTAATTTTTATAATAAACTCTGAGAGCTTCGAAATTGATGGCTGCATGTCATTAATATAATGAACCTGACCTCGACACAACCAGTCCTTATAACAGAACCTGAAAATCAGAATACCTACAACAACCAAAAAATCAAACTTTTCAAACGTGCGCATTATCATGTGCAAAAACATTAGCCAAGGATGGACGACGTAATTCCGCAACACATGCCCTTCCTATATGGCGTATAAGACCGGAACTATCAGAATAAAGCGCCCCAAAGGACGCCTCACTCAATCATCCCCCTCAAAGCACACTCAACGGATACTCCACAATCACCCTCACCTCATCCAGATCCGATTCGAACGCCGTGGCCCGGGTCGTCGCCTGGCGCACGCGCAGCGACAGGTCTTTGAGTGATCCGGTCTGCACAATGTATTTCGCTTCGATATCGCGCTCCCAGCGTTTTTGATCGGTCAGCGGGTTGCCTTGTGCGTCGCGGCGCATGTAGGTGCTGTTGGCGTTGGAGTAGTCGGCGTCGGTGCCTTTGCCGTAGCGGGTCATGAACGACAGGCCGCGCACGCCGAAGGTGGACATGTCGAGGTTGTAGGTGACCATCCAGGAGCGCTCCTTGGGTGAGTTGAAGTCGCTGTACTGGATGGAGTTGGCCAGGTAGATGGAGTCGGACTGCCTGAGGTAGTCGAAATCGTCATCACCTTCGTTGCGCTGTTGCGAAAGCGACAGGGTATGTGCGCCGTATTGCAGGGCGACTTTTGCGCTCCAGATGTCGTTGTCGAATTCGCCGAGCAGCTTTTTGCCTTCATCGGTGGCGTTGTAGTAGTTAAGGCTGCCGGTCAGTGCGAGGTCATCGGAAAGTGGCAGCACATAAGACGCCGAGGCGTATTTCTGATCCCAGACATCTTTGAGTCGGCTGGTGTAAAGGCCAAGGCTCAGCGCATCGGTGGCCTGGTAGTCGCCGCCGAAGTAGGCGACCCACGGAGCGTCGACCGCGCCGCCGTAGAAGGTGACGAAACCGTCGCGCAGGTTGCTGGAGACGGGCTGGCTCATGGAATGCAGGCGACCGCCCTGCACGGTCAAGCCGCTGATGCTGTTGTTGACGGCGGTAACGCCGCGGAAGCTCTCCGGCAGCAGGCGGGAGTCGCCGAAGGCAACCACCGGCGTCGACGGGAAGACATCGCCGACATTCACGACGGTGTCGAAAGCCCTGGCCTTCAGCGAGCCGCCAACTTTGGTGTACTCGTCACGGGCGTTGCCTTGCTCATCGACCGGCAGTACATCGAAAGCGCTGCGCCCACCGTTTCTGCCATCCCCCGTGTCGAGCTTGATGCCGATCATGGCAAATGCATCGACGCCGACACCGAATGTGCCTTGAGTGAAACCTGACTGGAATCGCCCGATGATGCCCTGCGCCCATGCTTCGGAATAGCCATTGCCGGTCGGGCTGGACTCGCCGTTGCGGTGGTCGCGGTTCATGTAGAAGTTACGGTTGAGCACCGTCAGCGTGCTGCCTTCGATGAAGCCTTCTTTCTGTTCTTCGGCGAATGTCGCAACAGGCGTCATACCTGCGAAGGTCGAACACAGGGCCAGTGAAAGGGTTCTGAGTTGGGTCATGTGTGCTCCGATTGATCGGCAGATGGATGTAAGCGTCGATCTGGCTTTTTTATAATTTCGAGAGCTGCCAGTGGGGCACAATCTTGAAGTGGCGAAGATAACGGCGGGGTGACGGCGGGATTACAAATATGAAAGGAAGTGCACTGAAGCGTCGTCTTTGCTCAATACAAATAAACACGCTTTGACCGATGCAATCAGACACTCAGGATAGAACGCAGAGCATCCAGAACTGCATTCCCTGGCTCAAGCACACTACTTCTGGCGGCTGTACCGGCCTCTTCGCGAGCAAGCTCGCTCCCACGGGACTCATTTATAACGCTGGGCGCTGGAGCATGGGCGTGATAACGATTTGTGTAGATACAGGAATAAAAAAAGCGCCCCGAAGGACGCTTAAAGATTCGCCCCGACCAAAGGAGCAGGGAGCTGCTACAAAGGGCGAATAGGGGTGCAGCGGGTCGGGCAGCAAAGGCATCAGCCTTCGGACTTGGTCGACCGTTCAGCCTCGGCTTTCTCGTCGGCATTGACGTACCGCTCGGCTTTGCTGCTGTTCTGTTCCTTGAAACGCATCTCTTGCGCCTGGCGCATCTTGTCGGCAGCAGGGCTTGCGTACTCGTTACCGTCGTCGGCAAAGGCTGCAGTGGCGGACAAGGCAGCTACGGCGAAGACCATCGATTTGACCAGTTTCATCATCATTACCTTTATCGGTTGAATGTCGGACCTGCGCAGCGCTTGGCGCTCGTCAGGGATGAAACAAGCTTACGGAGGGGGAGCTAACAGGAAGGTGAGCGAACAATGACAATACTGTTAGGAAGCTGACATCTTCGAGATGACCGATTTGTAATGTTTCAGCAACCTTCCGGTTAGTGCGCACTGGTTAGGGTTAAGCCACATTCAAACGGAGACAAAAGAAAATGCGCACAGCCAAATCGTTGTTACTCGCTCTGGTCATCCTTTCGCCAGTCAGTGCTTTCGCCTACACCTCTGATGAGGTCAAGGCCACCACAGTGATCAAGGAACACCAGGCCAGCGTGCAGAAGTATGCTGCCATCCATAACAAGCCGATGCCGGAGATCAAGGAGTACACCTACGGAATGAAGCTGGACGTTGCCAAGCTGGTCCGCAAGTCCCCGGATCTGCAAACCTGTAGCGTGATGCCCAAACTGATGACTTACGAAGACTCCAAGGGCAAGCTGAACACGGTTCAGTACCAGGTCCTCGGCGGGTGCAGAAACAGCCAATGATTCTGAACCTGCCAGGAAGGCCACTCAGCGTTACACCCCCGTCAGCCCGAACCGTCATTCGGGCTGACTTTTTTGCGTCTGCAATCCCCTTCCCCTCCCGTCTCGAATCCAGCTTCGCTGGGTGATTCCGGCATTTTTTGCAACATCACTGCATGTGCGTGGTCAACGCAAACCCCACTGTGGCGTGTCGAGATGTGTCTGGACGTAGATCCGGTCCATCAAACACAGGCTCGGTTACGGTGATCGAGACACTGCACTTACGGATTCTGGAATGACGGATGCTTGAACTTGCTGCTGGTTTTATCTGCCTCACTGCGCTGCTGACCTACGTGAATTACCGTTTCATCGGTCTGCCCCCCACCATTGGTGTGATGGTCACCGCGCTGATGTTCTCGTTGCTGCTGCAGGGCCTGAGCTTTCTGGGCTATCCCGGTCTGGAAGATCGCGTTCAACAATTGATCGGCCAGATCGACTTCGGCGACCTGCTGATGAACTGGATGCTGTCCTTCCTGCTGTTCGCCGGGGCGCTGCACGTCAACCTTGGCGATTTGAGGAGTTACCGCTGGCCCATCGGCCTGCTGGCGACTTTCGGGGTGCTGATTGCCACCACCGTGATCGGTGCACTGGCCTACTGGATCTTTGCCCTGTTCGGCTGGCACGTCAGCCCGTTGTACTGCCTGCTGTTCGGTGCGCTGATCTCGCCCACCGACCCGATTGCGGTACTCGGTGTGTTGCGTACGGCCAACGCCTCTAAACCGCTGAAGACCACAATCGTCGGCGAAAGCCTGTTCAACGACGGCACCGCGGTGGTGGTGTTCACCGTTCTGCTGGGTATCGCGCAGTTGGGCGAGACACCGACAGTAGGCGAAACCGCTCTGCTGTTCGTCCACGAAGCGGTAGGCGGCGTGCTGTTCGGCGGCCTGATCGGTTACGCCGTGTACCTGATGATCAAGAGCATCGAGCAGTATCAGATCGAGGTCATGCTCACGCTCGCGCTGGTGATCGGCGGCTCGGCGATGGCGTCTGAACTGCATGTGTCCGGTCCTATCGCGATGGTCGTGGCCGGCCTGATCATCGGCAACCTGGGACGCAATCTGGCGATGAACGACATGACCCGTCGTTACATGGACGGTTTCTGGGAATTGCTGGATGACATGCTCAACGCGCTGCTGTTCGCGCTGATAGGTATGGAGCTGTTGCTACTGCCCTTCTCGTGGCAGCACTTGATTGCGGCCAGCCTGCTGGCGGCAGCGATTCTGCTGTCGCGCTTTGTCACCGTGGCCCCGGCCATTCTGTTGCTGCGTCGCTGGCGCAAGGTGCCGCACGGCACGATCCGCATCCTCACCTGGGGTGGTCTGCGCGGCGGTGTCTCGGTTGCCTTGGCGCTGGCGCTGCCGACCGGGCCGGAACGCGATCTGCTGCTGAGCATCACCTACATCGTGGTGCTGCTGTCGATCCTTCTGCAGGGCCTGACCATCGGCAAGCTGGTGAATGCCGTTACCCGTGCCCCGCAGGCGAAAGAGCCGGCAGAACATTGATCAGACAGACGCAGCGGCGCGCCGGTATTCACTGGGCGTCTGCTGCATCTCCACGCGGAAGTGCCGGTTGAAGTTGGACAGGTTGGCATAGCCGACTTCAAAGCAGATGTCGGACACCGACATCTCGCTGTGCAGCAGCAACCGGCAAGCCCGCTGGACGCGTAGCTTGCGCATCAGATCGATAAAACAATGGCCTGTGGTGCGCTTGAAGAAGCGTGAAAAACCCGGATCGCTCATGTCCAGCCGCTGCGCGATGACGGACAGGCGAATATCGCTGGTCAATTCGGTCAGCAGATAATCGAACGCCTTGTTGATCCGTTCGGAGCTGCGCGCATCCAGGGTCGGTGCATACCAGGTGCTGGCCAGCAGGCGAACCTCCTGTGCAGGCGCTTTCATCAGCGTGTTGACCAGTTGCAGGAACAGAATCAGCCGCTCCAGCCCCTGAGCCGGGCCGATCTCTTCAAGCAGGCGTGCAGCCTGCACCGCTGTCGCACCGGTGAACTCCAAGCCGCGTCGCGCCTGCTCGAACAGACGCTGCAAGTCACCCATTTCCGGCAGCGTGCCGCGCAAGGCGAGCAACGCTGCACCATCGAACTGCAACACCACGTCGCGCCCGGGCAGATGCTCACCGGGGGCCAGATCACCGATCCAGTCATGCGGCAGATCCGGACCGATCAGGGCCACATGCCCTGCCGCGAACTCACCGATGTAATCACCGGCCACCAGCTTGCCGCTGCCCTGGCGGATCAGGTGAATTTCGAATTCCGGATGATGGTTCCAGCGCGCCAGCGCATAGGGATAGTCATGCTCGTACCAGCGAAAGCAGTGGTCGGGCTGCGGGAGAATAACCTCAAGCTCGGCAGGGCGCTGCTCGAGCAAGGCGGCACGGCTGTCAGGCACGGGATGCCCCTTTTTATCGTTATGAATGCGCTGTAGACGCTTGAACATACCCCCTCGCGTCCAGCCAGCGCTAGCTCGCGTTCAAACCGGCACTGATACTTTTTTGCTTTCGGACAGCCGGAGCGCACTCGGTTAAAAAAGTATCAGTCGATGATCCGCGCTGCGTTTGTTCAGCCCCCTGAGGGCTGCTGTAATCGAGCCGTCCACCAGGGTGACTCAACCGTGGCCAACAACAAAAACAATGACTCCCGCCAGACCAGGCGCGGGGTGGAGAGCACTACGATGAACATTCGGAAAACGCTTTTCCTGTCCGCAGGCGTGTCCGCCGCCCTGCTCAACCTGACGGCTCAGGCCGCCGAAACCGTGACCATTGCCACCGTCAACAACGGCGACATGATCCGCATGCAGCGCCTGTCGAAAACCTTTGAGCAGCAGCATCCCGACATCAAGCTCAACTGGGTAGTGCTCGAAGAAAACGTCCTGCGCCAGCGCCTGACCACCGACATCGCCACGCAGGGTGGCCAGTTCGACGTGTTGACCATCGGCACCTACGAGACCCCGCTATGGGGCGCCAAACAATGGCTGGAGCCAATCACCGATCTTGCGCCGGACTACGATCTGGAGGATATCTTTCCCTCGGTGCGCCAAGGCTTGTCAGTCAAGGACACGCTCTATGCCCTGCCCTTTTACGGCGAAAGCACCATCACTTATTACCGTACCGACTTGTTCAAGCAAGCAGGCTTGAGCATGCCCGAACACCCGACCTGGACGCAGCTGGGCGAATTCGCTGCAAAGCTGCATCAGCCCGACAAGGGCGTTTACGGCATGTGCCTGCGCGGCAAGGCCGGTTGGGGTGAGAACATCGCCCTGCTCAGCACCATGGCCAACGCATTCGGCGCGCGCTGGTTCGATGAGCAATGGAAACCGCAATTGACCAGCCCGGAATGGAGCAAGGCCGCGAATTTCTACGTCAACACCCTGAAAAACTATGGCCCGCCGGGCGTGTCGAGCAACGGTTTCAACGAAACCCTCGCGCTGTTCAACAGCGGCAAATGCGCGTTGTGGGTGGATGCCAGCGTGGCCGGCTCGTTCACCACCGACAAGGCGCAGAGCAAGGTCGTCGACAGCGTCGGCTTCGCACCTGCGCCGGTTGAAGTGACCGACAAGGGCTCGTCATGGCTTTACGCCTGGTCGCTGGCGATACCGACCACGTCGAAACACAAGGATGCGGCCAAGGCGTTCATAACCTGGGCGACGTCCAAGGCGTATATCCAGCTTGTCGCCGAGACAGACGGCATCAGCAACGTGCCGCCTGGCACCCGCACCTCCACCTACAGCGAGGCTTATCTGAAAGCTGCGCCGTTCGCCAAAGTCACGCTGCAGATGATGCAACACGCCGACCCGGCGCACCCGTCGGCCCAGCCCGTGCCCTACGTGGGTATCCAGTACGTGACCATCCCCGAGTTTCAGGCCATCGGCACCTCGGTCGGCAAGCTGTTCTCTGCCGCCGTGACCGGGCAAACCACCACTGAACAGGCGCTCACAGCCGCGCAGGCGGTGACCGAGCGCGAGATGAAACGTGCCGGCTACCCGAAGTAGAGCGCCAGCCCTCAACTGTATTGAACGGATGATGAACTCATGAAAAGACTTGAAGGTAAAAGCGCGCTGATCACCGGATCGGCGCGAGGTATCGGGCGGGCGTTTGCGCAGGCGTACATTAACGAAGGCGCGCGCGTGGCGATTGCCGATATCGATCTGCAACGCGCACAGGCGACAGCGACCGAACTGGGACCCCACGCTTATGCGGTGCGGATGGACGTCACGGATCAGTCGTCCATCGATCAGGCCATCGCCGCAGTGGTCGCCCAAACCGGCAAGCTGGATATCCTGATCAACAATGCCGCACTGTTCGACCTGGCACCGATCGTCGACATCACCCGCGAAAGCTACGAGCGGCTGTTTTCGATCAATGTCGGTGGCACGCTGTTCACCTTGCAGGCCGCGGCGAAGCAAATGATTGCCCAGGGGCAAGGCGGCAGGATCATCAACATGGCCAGCCAGGCGGGTCGCCGTGGCGAAGCGCTGGTGGCTGTGTATTGCGCGACCAAGGCTGCAGTGATCAGCCTAACCCAATCGGCCGGGCTGGACCTCATCCGGCATGGCATCAATGTCAACGCCATCGCGCCGGGTGTGGTCGATGGCGAACACTGGGACGGCGTCGATGCATTGTTCGCCCGCCACGAAAACCGGCCATTGGGCGAGAAGAAAAGGCTGGTGGGCGAACAAGTGCCTTTCGGGCGCATGGGCACGGCGGACGATTTGACCGGCATGGCCATTTTCCTGGCTTCGGCGGACAGCGAGTACGTGGTCGCCCAGACCTATAACGTCGACGGTGGCAACTGGATGAGTTGAAGTGCGACAGAGGTAAGATGAGCCGAACCGCGCAAAAAAGCCTGCAACCGCTTCCATTGCCGAAGCGATTGGCTAAGATGCGCGGACCGTCTGCTGCCTGAGGCGGCTCATTGATGTACAGGAGTACGAATGTCCACTGAAGAGGAGATCGCCATTTCCGGCGGTACACCTATGATCCCTGATCAGCGCCGGGAGCTGATGCTGCGTCAGTTGCGCAAGCATCAGGTGCTCAGCGTGCATCAGTTGATGGAGATGTTCGATTGCTCGCACATGACCATCCGCCGCGACATCGCCCAGCTGGAACAGGAAGGTCGCGCCTACTCGGTCACCGGGGGCGTGCGTATCGCCAGCCAGGTCCACAGCGAACCCAGCCACCAGTCCAAGGCGGTGGTGGAGTTGCCGCACAAGCAGGGCATGGCGCGGCTCGCAGCGGGTTTGCTGCACCCGGACATGACGATCTATCTGGACGCAGGCACCAGCACACTCGAAATCGTCCCGCACATCATCGCGCTGTCGGGCATGACCGTGGTCACCAATGATTTCGGCGTGGTCAACGCACTGGCCGATGCTGCGCATGTGGATGTGATTCACACCGGCGGGCTGCTCGATCATCCGAACCGCTCCAGCGTCGGCGGCCTGGCAGCGGCAACCCTACGCCAGCTGGCGACCGATGTGGCCTTCATGTCCACCAGCTCGTGGGACCTGCAACGTGGCACCACCACACCGTCAGCGCTGAAGGTCGAGGTCAAGCAGGCCGCCATGCAGTCGGCCTCGCAAACCGTGCTGATCGCTACCAGCTCCAAATATGGCACCTTCGGTATGTACAAGGTTGCCGGGCTCGAGCAGTTCGACACCATCATCACCGACGCAGCCCTGGCCGAAGCGGCTGCCGACGGGATCCGCAAGCAGCGTATCGAGTTGCTGCTGGCGCCAGTGGGCGGCCGTTCAAAGTAGCTTGCCGCCGAGCGAGCTGTGCCATAGGCCATAAATGGCGGGCATAAAAAAACCCGGTCTCGCGACCGGGTTTTCTGTGTCTAGCCGACTAACTGATTACTCAGTTGCCCGACTTCTTGGCAGCACGAGTACGCTCGCTTTCGCCAAGGATTTTCTTACGCAGGCGGATCGACTTTGGAGTCACTTCGCAGAGTTCGTCTTCTTGTACGAATTCCAGCGCTTGTTCCAGAGTGAAACGGATAGGCGGAACCAGAGCGATGGTTTCGTCTTTACCGGAAGCACGCATGTTGTCGAGCTTCTTGCCTTTGGTTGGGTTTACACCCAGGTCGTTGTCGCGGCTGTTGATGCCGACGATCTGACCTTCGTACACGTCTTCGCCATGACCCAGGAACAGCTTGCCACGGGCTTGCAGTGTTTCCAGGGAGTAGGTCAGCGCCTTGCCGGTAGCAACCGAAACCAGAACGCCGTTCTGACGGCCGGACATGTCGCCGGACTTCATCACGTCGTAACGGTCGAAGATGCTGGTCAGGATGCCTGCGCCGGAAGTCAGGGTCAGGAACTCGTTACGGAAACCGATCAGGCCACGTGCCGGGATGTTGTACTCAAGGCGCACACGGCCCTTGCCATCCGGAACCATGTTGGTCAGGTCGCCTTTACGGTTACCCATTTGCTCCATGATCGCGCCCTGCGCTTCTTCAGGCAGGTCGATGGTGACGTTTTCGTACGGTTCGTGCTTGACGCCGTCAACCATGCGGATGATCACTTCAGGACGACCAACACCCATTTCGAAGCCTTCGCGACGCATGGTTTCGATCAGTACCGAGAGGTGCAGCTCACCACGGCCGGAGACCTTGAACTTGTCGGCGGTGTCGCCTTCTTCAACGCGCAGGGCAACGTTGTACAGCAGTTCCTTGTCCAGACGTTCCTTGATGTTACGGCTGGTGACGAACTTGCCTTCCTTACCGCAGAACGGCGAATCGTTAACCTGGAAGGTCATCGAAACGGTAGGTTCGTCAACGGTCAGCGGCTTCATCGCTTCGACATTCAGTGGGTCGCACAGGGTGTCGGAGATGAACAGCTGGTCGAAGCCGCTGATGCAGACGATGTCGCCGGCAGCTGCTTCTTCAACGTCGATACGGTGCAGACCGTGGTGACCCATCAGCTTCAGGATACGGCCGTTACGCTTCTTGCCGTTGACGTCGATGGCAACAACCGGAGTGTTCGGCTTGACGCGACCACGAGCGATACGGCCAACACCGATGACGCCCAGGAAGCTGTTGTAGTCCAGTGCGGAAATCTGCATCTGGAACGGACCGTCACGGTCAACCTTTGGCGCAGGGACGTGATCGACAATCGCCTGGTACAGCGGGGTCATGTCTTCAGCCATGGCGGTGTGTTCCAGACCGGCAATGCCGTTCAGGGCCGAGGCGTAGACGACTTTGAAGTCCAGCTGTTCTTCGGTGGCACCCAGGTTGTCGAACAGGTCGAAGATCTGGTCCAGAACCCAGTCCGGACGCGCGCCTGGACGGTCAACCTTGTTGATGACCACGATTGGACGCAGGCCGGCTTCGAAAGCCTTCTTGGTCACGAAACGGGTTTGCGGCATAGGGCCGTCCTGGGCATCGACCAGCAGCAGTACGGAGTCGACCATCGACATCACGCGCTCTACTTCACCACCGAAGTCGGCGTGGCCCGGGGTGTCCACGATGTTGATGTGGTAGCCATTCCAGTTGATCGCGGTGTTCTTCGCGAGAATGGTAATACCGCGCTCTTTTTCCTGGTCGTTGGAGTCCATCACGCGCTCATCGTTGAGCTCGCCGCGCTCCAGAGTGCCGGATTGACGCAGGAGTTTGTCTACCAGGGTGGTCTTACCATGGTCAACGTGAGCAATGATGGCGATGTTACGTAGATTTTCGATCACTTGTGTATCTCGATCAGAGGATTCGGTCTGCTGACTGGTTAAGGACAGCGATTACTATTTTGAGTCGGCAAAAGCCGTAACGGCATGACGACAGGTGTCGGGGGGCCGGTGACGCAAGCCACAGGCAAACAGCCCCGGGCACTTAGCTCGGTCGATATACGCGCACATTGGCATGTCCCTCACTGAGCAAATGGTGGGCATGCAGGCGACTCATGACGCCTTTGTCGCAATACAGCAGGTACTGGCGCGTGTCATCCAGTGCCTTGAAACGGCTGTTCAATGCGTAGAACGGCAACGTCTGTATCTCCACGCCAGGGACTTGCAGCGGCTGGTCTTCCTGGGCATCCGGGTGACGGATGTCGAGGATCACCTGACCGGCCAGCGCCTGGCTGACTTCTTCTATATCGACATTGCGGCTCAGATCGTCGATGACCCGATCGATCGAAACCAGCTTCGCGCGTTCGAGCGCCTGCTCGAGAATCGCCATGTCGAACTGTTTTTCTTCGTACTCAACGCGATTTCGCTTGGCGTTGGTCTTCGGGTTGACCGAAATCACCCCGCAATACTCAGGCATGTGCCGGGCAAAATCAGCGGTGCCGATTTCAGTCGCCAGGTCCACGATGTCCTGCTTGTGGGTGGCAACCAGCGGCCGCAGGACCAGCTTGTCGGTCGCCGCGTCAATCAGCGACAGGTTGGGCAGCGTCTGGCTGGCAACCTGTGAAATCGCTTCGCCGGTGACCAGCACATCGATTTCAAGACGATCAGCCACCGCAGATGCAGCGCGTAACATCATACGCTTCAAAACTACACCCATATGACTGTTATCGACTTTCTGCAGAATTTCTCCGAGAACTTCCTCGAACGGTACGCTGACGAACAGCACGCGCTGTGAACTGCCGTACTTCTTCCAGATGAAGTGCGCGACTTCCATCACGCCCAGCTCATGGGCTCGTCCGCCCAGATTGAAGAAGCAGAAGTGCGCCATCAGGCCGCGGCGCATGATCTGGTAGGCCGCAACGGTCGAATCGAACCCGCCGGACATCAATACCAGGGTCTGCTCCAGCGCGCCCAGCGGGTAACCACCCATGCCCTGATGTTGGTCATGAACCACAAACAACCGTTGGTCGCGAATTTCCATGCGCACGACCAGATCGGGCTTTTTCAGCTCGATTCCGGCGGCGCCGCACTGCACGCGCAGCTTGCTGCCGACGTATTTCTCGACGTCCATGGAGCTGAAGTCGTGTCGGCCGGCGCGCTTGCAACGCACTGAAAACATCTTGCCAGGCAACAGATCGGCGTAGTGCAGTTTGCACTTGGCAACCACGTCGTCGAGATCGCCCAGCGGGTACTCGGCGACCTGCAGAAAGTTGGCGATGCCCGGCATGCAACTGAGCCGTTCCCTGATGCCCTGCAGCACTTTGGGGTCGGTCAGGCGGGTTTCGACCTCAAGGTTGTCCCATACGCCACCCACGACAATGTCCGCGTCCAGTTCACGGAGCACGGTACGAATGTTCTTGCCCAGTTGCCGGATGAACTTCTTGCGCACCGGCGGGCTTTTGATGGTGATTTCTGGGAAAACTTTAACGATTAGTTTCATGGAAACGGAGCGTGAGGTGCCGACCAAAAAAGGGGGGCGCGGATTATAGCGGAAATTGCTCAAGGTTTAACCAGTTATCGTACACGCAATCATCGGCGCACCAAAAAGAGTCGGCGCACCAAATTGCAGCGCCATAAAGGTGCGTGTTTTTCACGTGTGGTGCGTTTTCACCCCCTGAAAACCTGCGTTTGAGGCAAAAAACCCAACACGGGGCACTGGCATGCAAATTGCTCCCTTGTGAGGCAGGTTGCCTTGGCAGAGTATTTGCGCCGGCATCACCCAAATTCAAGGGACCACAACTCTATCAAGTCGGTCTCTAGCCACCCGGAGGACACCATGTCGAAGTCGGTTCAACTCATCAAAGATCATGACGTTAAATGGATTGATCTGCGCTTCACAGACACCAAGGGCAAGCAGCAGCACGTCACCATGCCTGCGCGCGATGCACTGGAAGACGATTTCTTCGAAGTCGGCAAAATGTTCGACGGTTCCTCCATCGCTGGCTGGAAAGGCATCGAAGCGTCCGACATGATTCTCCTGCCGGATGACGAAACCGCTCTGCTCGACCCGTTCACCGAAGAGCCGACCCTGGTTCTGGTGTGCGACGTCATCGAACCTTCGACCATGCAAGGCTACGACCGCGACCCGCGCGCCATTGCCCACCGTGCCGAGGAATACCTGAAGTCGACCGGTATCGGCGACACCGTATTCGTAGGTCCGGAGCCAGAGTTCTTCATCTTCGACGAAGTGAAGTTCAAGTCCGACATCTCCGGTTCCATGTTCAAGATCTTCTCCGAACAGGCTTCCTGGATGACCGACGGCGACGTTGATGGCGGCAACAAGGGCCACCGTCCGGGCGTCAAAGGCGGCTACTTCCCTCTGCCACCAGTCGACCACGACCACGAAATCCGTACCGCAATGTGCAACGCCCTGGAAGAAATGGGCCAGGTCGTGGAAGTTCACCACCACGAGGTGGCGACTGCCGGCCAGAACGAAATCGGCGTGAAATTCAACACGCTGGTCAAGAAGGCTGACGAAGTTCAGACCCTCAAGTACTGCGTACACAACGTTGCCGACGCTTACGGCCGTACCGCTACTTTCATGCCCAAGCCACTGTACGGTGACAACGGCTCGGGTATGCACGTACACATGTCCATCTCCAAGGATGGCAAGAACACCTTCGCAGGCGAAGGCTATGCCGGTCTGTCCGATACCGCCCTGTACTTCATCGGCGGCATCATCAAGCATGGCAAGGCCCTGAACGGCTTCACCAACCCGTCGACCAACTCCTACAAGCGTCTGGTCCCAGGTTTCGAAGCACCGGTGATGCTGGCCTACTCGGCGCGTAACCGCTCCGCGTCGATCCGTATTCCGTACGTCAACAGCCCGCGCGGCCGTCGTATCGAAGCACGCTTCCCGGATCCAGCGGCCAACCCGTACCTGGCATTCGCTGCCCTGTTGATGGCTGGCCTGGACGGCATCCAGAACAAGATCCACCCTGGCGACGCAGCTGACAAAAACCTGTATGACCTGCCGCCTGAAGAGGCCAAAGAGATCCCACAAGTTTGCGGCAGCCTGAAAGAAGCCCTGGAAGAACTGGACAAGGGCCGCGCGTTCCTGACCAAGGGCGGCGTCTTCAGCGACGACTTCATCGATGCCTACATCGAGCTGAAAAGCGAAGAAGAAATCAAGGTTCGCACCTTCGTACACCCACTGGAATACGAGCTGTACTACAGCTGCTGATCCAGCTGCGCCAGCGTTGATGGCGTAACAGGAGACCTCCTTCGGGAGGTCTTTTTTTTGCCCGGATTTTACCGCGTGAACTTTTGTTCACCCCGCAACACTGGCTCTGTCCGGTCGCCTGGAGTTAAATCTGCATCTCCCAACCGAACCGAGATGGAACTGCCATGCGCCTTATTCTGGCCACTTCCCTGCTGACAATGACGTTCATGTCTTCCTGTTTCGCTTTCACTGCCGAGCAAAAGCCTTCTGCACTTGAACCCCTGCTGCAAGCGATCAGCGAGCGCCTGACCATCGCCGATCAGGTTGCCCTGAGCAAGTGGGACAGCGGCAAGGCCGTCGAGGACCCGCCGCGCGAGCTGCAAGTGATCAGCGCAGCCCAGGCCCGTGCTGCCGAGTTCAAGCTCAACCCCGATGACGTTCAACGCCTGTTCCGCGCCCAGATCGAAGCCAATAAACAGGTGCAGAACGCCCTGCTCGCCCAATGGCACGCAGCAGGCAAGGCGCCCGACACGGTCAGGCTCAGCCTGGTCGATGACATCCGCCCGAAGCTGGATCGCCTGCAAACCCAATTGCTTCAGGCATACGCGGACTTCCAGCCACTGCGCAAGGCGGAAACCTGCCGGATGCAACTGGATGCGGCGCTGAAGCGTTATCAGACCGACCCGATTCACGATCAGGCGCTGATACTGGCCACTGCCGACCTTTGCCCTGCGAAACTCTGACACATCAGGCGGATAGCGCAGCATAGGGCGATGTGTTCTATGCTGACGGCCAATCTTGCCCCTGCTGTCGAGAGTCTCATGCGTCAAAGTCTGATTTGCCTGCTGCTGTTGATCAGCCTGCCTGCGCTGGCGCAGATCTATAAGTACACCGATGCGAACGGGAACACCGCGTTCAGCAACCAGCCGCCCAACGGGGCCAAGACCGAAGTGGTCGAGTTGCCGCCACTCAACAGCATCGAAACGCAGACGCCTTCCAGGCCAGCCCTCAACCGCGAGCCGCAACAAACGGCCCCCGTCGCACCACCCTCGCAGCCGCAGACGGCCTATGACGTGCTGGCACTCACCGACTTGCCCGCTGACGAAGCGTTACGCGCCAACAATGGCACGTTCATCATCGGTGTGAAGATCCAGCCACGCCTGCAACCCAATCACAGCCTGCAACTGCTGCTGGACGGCAACCTGTACGGACAGCCCTCCAACCTGCCACGCTTTCAGGTGGTCAACATAGATCGCGGCGAGCACAGTTTTGCGGTAGTCGTGAAAGACGGCGAGCGGATCATTCAGCAGAGTGAAACCATCACCCTGACCGTTCAGCGCGTACACCTTGGCAAGCCATGAGCAGACACACGATGCGCCGCCTGCTGACCTGCCTGTTGCTGCTCTTGACGCTGCCCGCAGCGGCCGACGTCTACACCTATATCGACGCGCAGGGTAATCGGGTGTTTACCGACCAGCCGCGCAAGAACGCCACCCGCGTCGACATTGCGCCCAGCAACAACATGACCGGCACACCACCGACCCGGACCTTGAAGGCCCACCCTGCCAAACCAGCAGTACAACCGATGTTTCATTACCAGTTGCTGAGAATCCTGGTGCCGGAACCGGACGCTACCCTGGTCAATCCCAGTGGCGACCTGATCGTTACCGTCACCAGCGAACCGGTATTACAGGCGGGGCACAGCTACCGGTTGCTGCTGGACGGTGTTGCCGTCGGCCAGGCCGGCCGCAGCCCGGTGTTCCCGCTGAGCAACGTGGATCGCGGCACGCATCAACTGTCGGTAGAGATTTTCGACGAGCTCGGCCGTGTTCTGGAAAAAACACCGAACCAGCCGCTGCACGTCCAGCGTATTTCCCTGGCGCAAAAGCGCGCGACTCATCCGTGCAAGGATGATGACTATGGCGTGCGTCCGGAGTGTCCGCTCAAGGACAAGCCTGAGCCAAAAAGCAGCATTCTGCCCTTCTTCTGATCTCGCCAAAGCACCAGCACCTTTTTGGTGCACTCAATCTCTGCCTGCGCAACAATACAGCCCAATCTGGTTCAGGAAGCCTGGCCGGGTAGCGCCGTATGCGGGCACTGTTTCCAAAAATGGCCCGATTTTGCAGATAAAGCGCTTCTTTTCGGAGCCTTGGTTTGTTTTTTGCAACTTCACTGACACAGCACCGTATTGGTGGCCTTGCTCCTGCTGGTGCAGACCAACCAGCACCAGCATTGCGCAACTGCAATGTGCCAAAAGAGGTCAACACGATTCATGACTATCAGCGACGCGCTGCACAGACTGTTACTGGATAACCTGACCACTGCCACCATTCTGCTCAACGCTGACCTGCGACTTGAGTACATGAACCCGGCGGCGGAGATGCTGCTGGCCATCAGCGGGCAGCGCAGCCATGGGCAATTCATCAGCGAGCTGTTCACCGAGTCGGCCGAAGCATTGAGTTCGCTGCGTCAGGCAGTCGAACAGGCTCATCCTTTCACCAAGCGCGAAGCGATGCTCACTGCACTGACCGGTCAGACCCTGACTGTCGACTATGCGGTGACGCCTATCCTCAGCAAGGGAGATACCCTGCTGCTGCTTGAAGTACACCCGCGTGACCGGCTGTTGCGCATCACCAAGGAAGAGGCCCAGCTGTCCAAGCAGGAAACCACCAAGATGCTGGTGCGTGGTCTGGCTCACGAAATCAAGAACCCACTGGGCGGCATTCGCGGGGCCGCACAGCTGCTGGCCCGCGAGCTGCCTGAAGAAAGCCTCAAGGACTACACCAACGTCATTATCGAAGAGGCCGACCGCCTGCGTAATCTGGTCGACCGCATGCTCGGCTCCAACAAGCTGCCATCGCTGGCGATGACCAATGTGCACGAAGTACTGGAGCGCGTGTGCAGCCTGGTCGAGGCCGAAAGCCAGGGCTGCATCACCTTGGTGCGCGACTACGACCCAAGCATTCCCGACGTGTTGATCGACCGCGAGCAAATGATCCAGGCCGTGCTCAATATCGTGCGCAACGCCATGCAGGCCATCAGCGGGCAGAACGAATTGCGCCTTGGCCGGATCACCCTGCGTACCCGCGCCATGCGCCAGTTCACCATCGGCCACGTTCGCCATCGACTTGTGAGCAAGATCGAAATCATCGACAACGGCCCCGGTATTCCGGCCGAACTTCAGGAAACCATTTTCTACCCCATGGTCAGTGGCCGCCCGGACGGTACGGGATTAGGTCTTGCCATTACCCAGAACATCATCAGCCAGCACCAGGGCCTGATCGAGTGTGACAGCCATCCCGGCCACACCACATTCTCGATCTTCCTGCCGCTGGAACAAGGAGCAGCTTCGACATGAGCCGTAGTGAAACTGTCTGGATCGTAGACGACGATCGTTCTATCCGCTGGGTACTGGAAAAGGCCTTGCAACAGGAAGGCATGACCACGCAGAGCTTCGACAGCGCCGACGGGGTGATGAGCCGTCTGGCCCGTCAGCAACCGGACGTGATCATTTCCGACATCCGCATGCCGGGTGCCAGTGGCCTGGACCTACTGGCGCGGATTCGCGAGCAGCATCCACGTCTGCCGGTGATCATCATGACCGCCCACTCGGACCTGGACAGCGCCGTGGCGTCTTATCAGGGCGGCGCGTTCGAGTACCTGCCCAAGCCGTTCGACGTCGATGAAGCCGTCTCGCTGGTCAAGCGCGCCAATCAGCACGCTCAGGAACAACAGGGCCTGGACGTTGCACCGACGCTGACCCGCACCCCTGAAATCATTGGCGAAGCGCCAGCGATGCAGGAAGTGTTTCGCGCCATCGGCCGTCTGAGTCACTCCAACATCACGGTGTTGATCAACGGTGAGTCGGGTACCGGCAAGGAATTGGTCGCTCACGCATTGCATCGCCACAGCCCGCGTTCGGCCTCGCCGTTCATTGCACTGAACATGGCGGCGATCCCCAAGGACCTGATGGAGTCCGAGCTGTTCGGACATGAAAAAGGTGCGTTCACCGGTGCGGCCAACCTGCGCCGCGGGCGCTTCGAACAGGCCGACGGCGGCACGCTGTTTCTCGATGAAATCGGTGACATGCCCGCCGACACCCAGACCCGCCTGTTGCGTGTACTGGCGGACGGCGAGTTCTACCGGGTCGGCGGTCACACGCCGGTCAAGGTCGATGTGCGCATCATTGCCGCCACCCACCAGAATCTGGAAACCCTGGTGCAGGCCGGCAAGTTCCGCGAGGACTTGTTCCACCGCCTGAACGTGATCCGTATCCACATCCCGCGCATGTCGGACCGTCGCGAAGACATCCCGACCCTGGCCAAGCACTTCCTCAGCCGCGCGGCTCAGGAGCTGGCGGTCGAACCCAAGCTGCTCAAGGCCGAGACCGAGGAATACCTCAAGCATCTGCCGTGGCCAGGCAACGTGCGCCAGCTGGAAAACACCTGCCGCTGGATCACGGTGATGGCTTCGGGTCGTGAAGTGCACATCAGCGACCTGCCGCCGGAGCTGCTGAGCCTGCCACAGGACGCCGCCCCGGTCACCAACTGGGAACAGGCGCTGCGCCAGTGGGCCGATCAGGCCTTGTCCCGCGGTCAGTCCAGCCTGCTGGACAGCGCCGTGCCGACCTTCGAGCGGATCATGATCGAAACCGCCCTCAAGCACACCGCCGGCCGCCGCCGCGATGCCGCCGTGCTGCTGGGCTGGGGTCGTAACACCCTGACCCGCAAGATCAAGGAACTGGGCATGAAGATCGATGGCGGGGATGACGACGAGGCTGACGAAGGCTGAGCCGTCTTCAAGACCGAACACTGGCATTTCTGACAGTTACTCGCCACGTCCTTTAATGATTAGCTTCTTCTGCCCCCACTCAAGGGGCATAAGGAGCTAATCATTATGGAAAGTGCACTACTCGATGAATCTGACGCCCGACAGCACGCCAATAATTTACGTTTGCTTGCGGCACTGCCGCGTGGTGCCAGCATTGAAAGACGCGAGCGGATTGTTGACTACGATATTGTCGAACTCGCCGCACTGCTGCGCGAAGATAACCCGCAAAGACTGACCGCCGAACAGGTGTTCGTCGAGTACTGGAGCCGCATCACGCGGTTCAACGGCCCGCAAGAAACCTACGGCGATAACGGTAAATACAACGCTTTTGTGCGGCTGGAAGATTTCTCGACACTGTTAGAGCAGGCAAGACTCGCCGATCAATGGCTGACGACTCCAGACGATCAACGCGGCCCGGCCCCTCCGTTGTGCGGAATTCCCTTCGGCATAAAAGACTCTTTCGCCATCCAGGGCCTTGAAAGCAAAAACGGCACTCAGGCCTTTTCCGGCAACCTGGCATTACGTGATGCGACATGCGTCGCCCGGCTGAGGGCTCAGGGCGCACTGATTATCGGTCATACCATCTGCTCCGAACTCTCGACCCACACCGTCGGCCAGTTTGCCGGGAATGCGTGGGACCCGACGCGCACGCCGGGCGGGTCCAGTCAGGGCTCGGGGGTCGCTCCGGTGGCGCGTCTGTGCGCCGCAGCGCTGGGCGAAGAAACTGCGGGCTCGATTATCATCCCGGCGGCAGCCAATGGCGCCAGCGCAATAAAACCGTCATTGGGGCTGGTGTCCGGTGCCGGCGTGATGCCCCTGCGAAGCGGCTGGGACGTGGTCGGCCCCATGGCCCGTTCGATTCGCGATGCGTCGCTGATACTGTCGATAATTGCCGGCCCTGATGGAGAAAACGACCCACAAAGCCTGTCGGCCCCGTCGATAGGCGAGCAGCTTTGCATTACCCCGACCCCCGGCTCTCTTCCTCTGGAGGGGCTGACCATAGGGATTCCGCAGACAGACTGGATGTCTTCGCCCGGTCACCCTCCCGCGCAGTCTTACGACGAGGACTACAGCGCAGCCTTCGTCAGGTTCAAGGATCAGCTTGCAGCGCTGGGCGCAAAGGTCGTCGACTTCCCTTGGCTGGATGCCGGAACCCCTGAAAACAGCCCTTACACCGCGCCCGAACCCATTCACGACGTGCTGAACAGTGATGGCAGCATTCTGATGAGAGTCAACGCCCAGGCCGTTACCAGTTACGCCAACCAACTGGAAACCCGGCACTGGTCAGCCGTGCGTGACTTCGCAGACGTGTTGGAGAATCAAGATGACAGAGACTATTTGCTAAGAAGATATCCGGAGTTCTTCGATCAGGTTGCCTCACTCATTCCAGTGGGGATCAGACTCGAAGCAGAGAACAGACGCCGTCAACAGCAGGGGCTTTTTGAAAAGGCCCTGAATGACTATCAGATTGACTTCATGATGGTGCTGCCGCTCGGTGCTCACGTCGGCGAGCGGGCAGGCACACTGACGAAGACGCTTCCGGTACAACGTAAGTATTTCGATATGCCCAACGCGCTGGCATGGCCCATGCTGACACTGCCCATCGGCTATGGCGCGACCGGCATTCCACAGCAATTGCCCATTACTGCGGCCTTTTGGGGAAGGCGCTTCAGCGAGCCTTTGCTGGTGCAGGCCGCCATCGACTTTCAGACCCATTATCCCGAGTATCACACCAAGGCCCCGCCAGACCCGGACTTCGCCTCACCTCTGGCGTTTCATCTCTGGACACTGGACGAGATTCCTTGGCAGTACTCAGCGGATCCGCTGGTCATTGCCGAAGGCAGGCGGAAAAAATCATGAGCCCGACCTCCTTCTTTGTTATCCAGTGGAAGCCTCTGAACAACCCGGCATTGCTGCCGGCGCAGGCGAGTGAGCCGCCAGACGCATTTTTCAACGTGCGATGGCGGCCCACCCAGGGCCTGACTTATTACCCGGAAACGGCTGTGCTTACTCTGCCAGAGAAGGTTTTTCCCACAGGTTGATACCGCCTTCCACCGCAAAGCTGTCGATCTCGGTCAGTTCTTCGCTGCTGAACGCCAGGTTCTTCAGCGCGCCGACGTTTTCGACGATCTGCTCGGGACGGCTCGCACCGATCAACGCTGAGGTCACGCGCGGATCGCGCAACGTCCAGGCCAGGGCCATTTGTGCCAGGCTCTGACCGCGACGCTGGGCGATTTCATTGAGCGCACGCACGTGGGCGATGTTCTGCTCGGACAGGTGCGAAGCCTGCAGCGAGCCGCCACCCGGACGATTGACCCGTGCATCCTTGGGCACGCCGTTCAGGTACTTGTCCGACAGCAGCCCCTGGGCAAGTGCAGTAAACGCGATCACGCCAGCACCCAGCTCTTCGGTAGCGTCGAGCAAGTCTTTCTCGACCCAGCGGTTAAGCAGGTTGTAGGCCGGCTGGTGAATCAGCAGCGGTACTTTCCACTCTTTGAGCAGCGCGGCGATTTCGCGGGTCTTGGCCCCGGAATACGACGAGATACCGATATACAAGGCCTTGCCTTGCTGAACCGCGGTGGCCAGCGCGCTGGCGGTTTCTTCCAGCGGAGTGTCCGGGTCGAAACGGTGGGAATAGAAAATGTCGACGTAATCGAGGCCCATGCGTTGCAGGCTCTGATCAAGGCTGGCGAGCACGTATTTGCGTGAACCACCGCCCTGTCCGTACGGCCCTGGCCACATGTCCCAGCCAGCCTTGCTGGAAATGATCAGTTCATCACGGTAGTGCTTGAAGTCTTCGCGCAGCAGCCGGCCGAAGTTGATCTCGGCGCTGCCGTACGGCGGGCCATAGTTGTTGGCCAGGTCGAAATGATTGATGCCCAGATCGAACGCCGTGCGCAGCATGGCGCGCTGGGTGTCGATCGGCGTGCTATCACCGAAGTTGTGCCACAAGCCCAAAGACAGTGCCGGAAGCACCAGCCCGCTGCGGCCGGTACGGCGATAAGGCATGTCTTCGTAACGATTTTCGGCAGCGATGTAGGTCATTGAATCCTCTCTTGTCTGGGGGATATTCGAGGCGTCTTGATTGCGTTTGCCAACAGGCGAGGCCTGTTCGCAACGCCGGAATCATGGCTTTTGCCAGACAACCTGCTGAATGTCGACCCGCTTGGGTATCAAGTGGTTGTCGTAAAACAGATCAGCGGTCGCCTGCTGCGCGCTTACGATCTCCGGCGTGATCGGCAAGCTGGGTGATACAGGCCGATGGTCAAGATACTGAGTCATGACCGCTTCGGACAAGCCCATGCTGCGCGCCAGTATCTGAATACTCTCGACACGCTGCGAGCGCGACAACCCGTCGGCAACCGTCAGTTCGTCGAGCACCTGCTGCACGAGCACCGCGTTTTCCTCGGCAAACGCACGCCGTGCGGTATAGAACGGCCCGGACAATCCAAGCCCCTCGCCGTTGGCCAGCAGGCGACTATGGCCTTCGCTCATGGCGATGGAATAGTAAGGGTCCCAGATCGCCCAGGCATCCACACTGCCGTTTTCAAAGGCAGCGCGGGCATCGGCGGGGGTCAGGTAAATCGGCTGAATATCCTTGAAGGTCAGGCCGGCCTTGTTCAGCACACGCAGCACCACGTTATGCGAGCTGGAGCCTTTCTGCAGCGCGACCTTGCGGCCTTTCAAGTCAGCGACGCTGTGCACCGGGCTTTCGTTGCGCACCAACAGGGTTTCCACTTGCGGCTTGGGCGGCTCGGCACCGATGTAGACCAGGTCGGCACCTGCGACCTGGGCGAAGATCGGCGGGATGTCGCCGGTGGAGGCGATGTCCAGGCTGCCAATGTTCAGCGCCTCCAGCATCTGCGGCCCGGCCGGAAACTCGATCCATTTGATTTTTTTCTCGGGAAAACGCTTTTCCAGCAGGCCATGTTCCTTGGCCAGCACCAGCGTGATCGAGCCCTTCTGATAGCCGATGCGAAGGGTGTCAGGCTCGTCGGCAGCAACCGTACCGAACAGGCCACTGAAAGCCAGAATGGCGGCGATAAACGTGAATGGTTTCATGGGTAATCCTTTCTCGGTCGACTCTCGTGCCAATGCTCCGCGTTGGCATGCATCCCGTGACGCTCCGCGTCACCTCTCTGCAGCCAGGCTCGGTATCCGGTACGGGAAATATCAAAATCTGTAAGCAGGCCGCTGCAAGCCCAGGTTCTCGCGCAAGGTCGTGCCTTCATACTCGGTGCGAAACAGCCCGCGCCGCTGCAACTCCGGCACCAGCAACTGCGCGACATCTTCCAGACCGCCCGGCAGGTGCGGCACCAGCACATTGAAGCCATCCGCCGCGCCCTGCTCGAACCAGCGTTGCAACTCATCGGCGATCTGCTCTGGCGTGCCGATCAGGCTGTAGTGCCCTCGCCCACCGGCAATCCGCCGCCCCAGTTGCGCCAGGGTCAGGCTTTCCTGATCGGCCAGTTCGGTGAGCAGTTTCTGTCGGCTGCGCTGGCCGCTGTCGGTCAATGGCAGTTCCGGCAACGGGCCGTCCAGCGGGTAGCCCGACAGGTCGAAATTGCCCAGCATGCGGCCCAGCAGAGCGACCCCGACCCGAGGCTCGACCAGCTCCTGAAACGACTCGAATTTAGTTTTCGCCAATGCTTCGGTTTCGGCCACGACGATGAACACGCCTGGCATGATTTTCAGTGAGTCGACGGCCCGCCCGTAAGCACTCAGACGGCCCTTGAGGTCGGCATAAAAAGCCTGCGCACTGGCCAGCGAGGTCTGCGCGGTGAACACCACTTCCGCCGTCTGCGCCGCCAGATCACGCCCGACTTCCGAGGAGCCGGCCTGCACCACCACCGGCTGACCCTGCGGCGAACGCGCCACGTTCAGCGGACCCTTGACGCGGAAATGCTCGCCCTGATGATCGAGCACATGCAGTCTGGCCGGGTCGTAGTACTCGCCACTGGCCTTGTCGCGGGTGAAAGCATCGTCAGCCCAACTGTCCCAAAGACCCGTCACCACCTGATGAAACTCTCGTGCGCGGCTATAGCGCTCGGCGTGCCCCACATGCTCGGCGCGACCGAAGTTCTGCGCTTCGGCGGCGGCATCCGAGGTCACCAGATTCCAGCCCGCTCGCCCACCTGAGAGATGATCCAGCGAGGCGAACTTTCGGGCTACGTGATACGGCTCGTTGTAGGTGGTGGTTGCCGTCGCGATCAGACCGATGTGTTCGGTCACCGCGCTGAGTGCCGAGAGCAGGGTCAGCGGCTCGAAATGATCGGAGCGCGCCATGCGGCTGGCGATATCACCGGTCGCGGCAGCCACGCTGTCTGCAACGAACAAGGCATCGAATTTTGCCGCCTCCGCGACCCTCGCCAGGTGCCGGTAATGCTTGAAATCCAGCCCTGCATCGGCCGGCACATCCGGGTGCCGCCAGGCAGCGACATGGTGCCCGGTGGCCATCAGGAAAGCGCCCAGTTTCATCTGTCGAGCAGTCGTGCTCATACCTCACTCCTTAGGTGTTGCCTGGGGTCTCGGCTCAAAAATCCTTGCGTAACTGCACGCCGAAATAGCGTTCGTCATCACGCGGTACGGATCGGTAAACGTAATTCCCGCCGGTGGCTAGCATTGGCGAATAGGACTTGTCGGCCAGGTTCTTGCCCAGCAGTGCAACGCGCCAGCCGCTGTTGTAATCCGCCAGTGCCACGCTGGCGTTCCAGATGCCATAAGCGCCCTGCTTGGTGTCCGGGTTCTGACTGATGTCGTACTGCACTTCGCTCTGCCAGCTGTAATCGGTGCCCAGTTCGATATCCAGACCGTTGTCCAGCGGGATGGTGTAATCGGCACGAACGTAGCTTTTCCAGTCCGGGCTGTACGGCAGGGTCTTGCCGTCGACGTTGCAGGACGCCGCCGCGCCGGCCGGGCAGGCAAAGCTGTCGATGCGTGCTCTGGTGTAGGACAGCGCACCAGAGAGTTTCAGGTTTCGGGTGGCTTGCAGGGCGTAATCCAGCTCGACACCTTCGGTACTGACACTGCCTGCGTTGATCAGGCGCGTCACGACCTGTCCGGCCACGCTGTCGAAGAAGTTCGCCTGATAGTTGTCGTACTCGCTGTGGAATACCGCCAGATTGGTGGTCAGGCGATTATTCCAGGTGGTGGCCTTGAGGCCGACTTCCCAGGTGTTCGAGGTTTCCGGCTTGAGGGCCTCGGTGTCACGCGGCTGCATGTTGAAGAACACGTTGTAGGCCGGGCCTTTGTAACCGCGCGAGTAGGTAATGTAGGTCATCACACTGTCGCTCAGGTCGTACTGCAAACCGAGACGCCCGGACTTGCCGTCTTCATCCACCGAGCCGGAACTGCTGGTCGCTGGCTGAATGCCGCTGACGGTCGTAGCCGATGTCGACACGCGGCGATGATCGTATTCCAGATCGTCATGGGTCCAGCGTGCCCCGACAATCGCCCGCAAGTCCGGTGTGAAGTTGAACGTGGTTTCGCCGAACACCGAATAGCTGTCGGCGGTGGTGCTGTAGTCGGCGACGCCGCGATCCTGAGTCGTCGGCGTGATCAGCGTGCGCTGATAGGTCTCGTCGCTCTTGCCGTGCATGTAAAACAGACCGCCCACGTATTCGACAAAATGGCCCTTCGGCGACGCCAGACGCAGCTCTTGGGAATACTGGTTGAACTCAAGATCGCCCTGGTCTTCGGTGCCGGGGAACGCGGCGGTGATGGTGCCAAGCCGGTCGCCATCCTGATACTGGGTGTTGTCCCAGCCGCGCCAGGCGGTGATGGACGTCAGGGTGTAGTCACCCAGTTGCCAGTCGAGCTGGCCGGACAGGCCCTTGTTGACGTCCTCGACATGGCTGCGGTAATCGCTGACTACATTGCGGTTATCGCTGTCGGCACGTACCGGCGCCAGGGCACTGGCGAAGGACGGGGTCAGCGCCTTGGTTACCACACCGTTGGGCGCATCGTCATGGGACTGCATGTAGTCCGCTGCGAGGGTGAAGGTGATGTCGTCACTGGGCGTGAATTCCAGCTTGCCGCGTGCGCCCTTGCGGTTGTAACCGTTGACTTCCTGACCATTGAGCCTGTTGTCGACATTGCCGTCATAGCTGCCGAACAACGTCGTGATCGAGCCTTTGAGGGTCTGCGGAATCAGGCTGCCGCCAATGCCGAAACGGGTGCGGCTTTCATTGCCGCTGTAATACGACTGATCGATGTAACCGTGAGTCTCTTCGGTCGGCGCCTTGGTGGTGACGTTGAGCACACCCGCCGAGGCGTTCTTGCCGAACAGCGTGCCTTGCGGGCCGCGCAGCACTTCGATGCGTTCCAGGTCGAGCAAGTCCAGCGTGGCCTGACCCGGACGGGCATACACCACGCCATCGATCACGGTCGCCACGGTCGGTTCGACGCCTGGCGAAGTGGAAATGGTGCCGACACCGCGAACGAACAGCGATGTGTCCTTGTTGGAAGCCCCGGTGCGGAAATTCAACGACGGCACCTGCTGCACGATGCTGGCCACACCATTACGGTTATCGCGCTCCAGTTGTTCGCCCTCGATCACGGAAACGGCGACCGGTACTTTTTGCAGTGATTCTTCGCGGCGTGTGGCGGTCACGGTCACCGATTCCAGCTCTACCGTTTCTGTGTTCTGCCCTGCCGCTGTCTCTGCCATGGCCGGAACACACGGCAATGCCGTCAGCCCCATCAGCAACCACCCACAACGACGCCCCCGCGCCGCATGAGCCTGATCGATCGCCTGCGCCAGAAGCGTGTGTCCGACGCCATCCCCACCTGTTGTGTGCATCTGCGTGCCTACCTGAAATATGCCCTGATCCGACAGTGCGATGCGCACTGGCGCCTATGCGTGCTGAATAAACCGGGTCCGGGCATTCGCGGTGGCGAGTAGCAGACAACCATCTTTGTTAGCGCTAACATCGCCAGTATCAGGAAGCGACCTATAGATCGTCCAATACTGAAAAATTAGCTTTATATTCTTTTTACTTTTATGCGAAGTGATCGAGCATGGCCGACGAGAAGCCCCTGATACGCAAACGCCGAGGCGCAGGCCGGGTGACGATCACCGCCGTGGCGCGTCAGGCGGGGGTGTCGGCCATTACCGTGTCGCGCTATTTCAATCAGCCGGAACAGGTTTCGCCCGAACTGCGCGAGCGAATTGCGAACACAGTCAATGCGCTGGGCTACGTACCCAATCTGGTTGCTGGCGGCCTGGCATCAGCGCGCAGCCGGGTGGTGGCGATGGTGATTCCCAACATCTCCGGGCCGATCTTTGCCAATACCATTCAGGGCTTCAGCGACACACTGAGCCAGCACGGTTTCCAGTTGCTGCTGGCCTCCAGCTACTTTTCCGCCGAGCAGGAGGAAAGCGCGGTACGGGCGTTCCTGGGCTGGTCGCCGGCGGCACTGGTGCTGACCAGTCGCTTTCACAGCTCAGCTACCGAGAAAATGATCGAGCAGACCGATGTCCCGGTGATCGAAACCTGGGACTACCAACCCGAACGCAGCCCGATCCAGATCGGCTTTTCGCACTATGACGTCGGCGTGATGGCAGCCCGTTATCTGCATGACAAAGGTTACCGGCGCATTGCCTTCGTGCAGAACAGCATCGCGGCCGACTTCAGCGCACTGGAGCGTCGCGACGGCTATGCCGCAACCGCGGAAGAGCTCGGTATCAGGCCGTGGGTCTTCGTTCCGAACGCGGATCGAGCGCCATTCGAGGCCGGCAAACAGGCGATGGAAACCCTGATGGACCACAACCCGCGCCCTGACGCGATCTTCTTCGCCAATGACAACCTGGCAGCCGGCGCCCTGCTCGCCAGCCAGCGCGCAGGCCTGAGCATTCCACAGGATTGTGCCATCATGGGCTTTGGCGATTACGCCTTCGCAGAAATGATGCTGCCCAGCCTGACCACCATCAAACCGCCCGCCCTGCAGATCGGCGTGATGGCCGCCACACGGGTGCTTGAAAGCCTCGGCGTGTTACCGGTAGAGGGAGAAATACAGCGGCTGAATCTGCTGGAGTGCAGCCTGGTGGAGCGGGAAAGTACTTGAGCCCGACGCAATCTCGTGCCCCGCTGGAGCGTGAGGAACGATAGTGGTTACCGCCCCCCCCCAAAGCTCCGATCAACGCACCAGGTGCAGGAACTGCATATGCCGTTCGTACTGATCGAGCACGTCGTTGATGACTTGTTCCTTGGTGTAACCCACCAGGTCGTAGTCCTGACTGCCCTCGCTCAAGTGAACCTCTGCGCGGTAGTAGCGGCGGTTGTTCAATTGCTTGGAGCCCATGCCGCCACGGGCGAACGAAGGGGTGAAAAAACCTTTCATCTGCACCTGGTAAATGAACGGACGTTCTTCACCATGGCCGATTTCCAGGGTCACCGAGTCGTTGGACGGGTCGGGGACGTTGACCACGCTCAAGCCCTTCTCGACGAACACTGCCGTCACTTCTTCAATCGCCGGACGCACGGTCTGATCGAGGAAACGGTACACCTCGTCTCGCGACGGGTAATGCACCGCCTGGCTCAGACGCTGACGCCAGCCGCCGCGTCGTGAACCGGACACTGGCGCCAGCGAGTACAGCTGCGCGATCTTGCGCTGCGACTCCATGACGAACGCCTTGTGCAGCCCCCACATCATCAGCAGCAGAATCAGCGAGAACGGCAGCGACGTCAGCACTACAGCCGATTTCAGCGCATCGATACTGCCCGAGAACAGCAGGCCACTGGTGATCAGCGCCGTGGCTACCCCCCAGAACACCCGCAGCCATTTCGGACCGTCTTCGTCAGGGTTGCCGCCTTTGGCTGACAGTGTCGACAGCACCACAGTGCCCGAATCGGCCGAGGTGACGAAGAACACAAAGCTGATGAACACCGTGACCGCAATGACCGTCTTGCTCCACGGATAGGTTTCCAGCAGCAGGTACAGGGTCATCGACGGATCGTCGATAGCCGACTGGCCCAGCGCAGTCATGCCGTGGTTGAGCACTTGATCGATGGCGCTGTTACCGAAGATCGACATCCAGGCCAGAGTGAAACCCAGCGGGATCAGCAACACACCGAAGACGAACTCGCGGATGGTCCGGCCACGGGAGATGCGTGCAATGAACAGGCCTACGAACGGCGCCCAGGCAATCCACCAGGCCCAATAGAACACCGTCCAGCCACCCAGCCAGTCACTCGGCTCGTTGTAGGCATACACGTCGAAACTCTTGCTCGGCAGTGCGCCCAGGTAGTCACCGATGTTCTGCACCAGCGTATTGAGCAAATGCTGAGTCGGGCCGGCAAACAGTACGAACAGCAGCAGCGCACAGGCCAGCAGCATGTTGATGTCGGACATGACGCGCACGCCCTTGTCGACACCGGCGATCGCCACCAGAATCGCCGCGCCCATCATCAGGGTGATCAGACCGACCTGAATCCAGTGGGTGTGCGCTACACCGAACAGGTAATCCAGACCGGAATTGAGGTGCAGCACCCCGAAGCCCATGTCTGCACCGAGACCGAAGATGGTCGCAATAATACCGAAGCCATCGACGGCATAGCCGATAGGGCCATTGATGCGTTTGCCGATCAGCGGATACAGCGCCGAGCGCAGGGCCAGTGGCAGGTTATGGCGATAAGCGAAATAGGCCAGCGCCATACCGACGAACGCGAACACGCCCCAGCCATGCAGACCCCAGTGCAGAAACAGCAACTGCATGCCCTGGCGTGCTGCTTCAGCGGTGCCGCCCTCGCCCTGCGGCGGTTGCAGCAGGTGTGTCAGGGGCTCTGACACGCAGAAAAAGAACAGCGTGATGCTGATGCCGGCGGCGAACAGCATCCCGGCCCATGACAGGTAACTGAACTCGGGTTCGTCGTGGTCGGCACCGAGCTTGATCTTGCCGAAGCCCGACAAGGCGGTGACCACCACGAAGACCAGGTACAGGGTCATGACCATCATGTAGTACCAGCCGACCGTGTTGGCCGCCCAGTTTTGCGCCGCCAGCAGCCATTCGCCGCTGGCTTGCGGGAAGGCGATCACGACGATGCCGAAAATCAGAATAAAACTCGCAGCGAAATAGAACACTGGAGCATTCATGCGAACCATGCCGCTTGAAGAGGAACTCGCAGAACTCATCGGTTGAGTGCCTCCGGACTGATAAAACCAACTGCAAAAAGCGGATACGGCAAGGGTAAGCCTCCTGTTATGAGCGGGCAGCGAACCACCGGTTTAACTTGAACGAGCGTTCAATTTAAACATGAAAACACCCGCGAGACCTAATCGCAGGCCGGTGAATGCTGGCTCAGGCCTGGGTATGACGCGTGCTTGAGCGGGTTCGTTCCCACGCCAAAGAGGCCATTTGCAGCCCGCCAAAATGCGCTCTTTGCGAACACTCACGAGGCTTCAATCCACTCCGGACGTTGCGTACACATTTCCCGCACCAACCTGTTACCGGCCGCCCCAAAACTGCGCAAAAAGTCATTCCGGTAACAATGTCCTGCCCTTATCGGGAAAATGCCTGCTTGCTGATAAAAACCGTCAGGCCGCGTAAATAAAGCCCTGCAGGCCAATTCGATGATCAAAAAACAGCAAAGGCGCAAAGTTGGTCTTCTGATTGCATATGCTTGTATGTACAAGTAGATACAGGCTGAACACTCTGCCTTCTACCCAACTGAATCGGCCTGCTTCGCCAGGCTTTGCTCGCCCTTCACCGGGCTGGTTCGAATTGATCGCCGAGGATTTTTTTGTGACCGAGAATAATCAAGACCTGAAGCAGGACTGGACCCGCCATCGCGAAGGTGTCGTTCGGGCTGCACGCGGTACTCAATTGACCGCCAAGAGCTGGCTGACCGAAGCGCCGCTACGCATGTTGATGAACAACCTCGACCCTGAAGTCGCCGAAAACCCCAATGAGCTGGTGGTTTACGGTGGCATCGGCCGTGCCGCGCGCAACTGGGAGTGCTACGACAAGATCGTCGAGAGCCTGACTCAGCTCAACGATGATGAAACCCTGCTGGTGCAGTCCGGCAAGCCGGTCGGCGTGTTCAAGACCCACAGCAATGCCCCGCGCGTCCTGATCGCCAACTCCAACCTGGTGCCGCACTGGGCCAGTTGGGAGCACTTCAACGAACTGGATGCCAAGGGCCTGGCCATGTATGGCCAGATGACTGCAGGCAGCTGGATCTACATCGGCAGCCAGGGCATTGTGCAAGGCACCTACGAAACCTTCGTCGAAGCCGGTCGCCAGCACTATGACGGCAACCTCAAGGGCCGCTGGGTGCTGACCGCAGGCCTGGGTGGCATGGGTGGCGCACAGCCGCTGGCTGCGACATTGGCCGGGGCCTGCTCGCTGAACATCGAATGCCAGCAGAGCCGCATCGATTTCCGCATCAAGACTCGCTACGTCGACGAACAGGCTGCTGATCTCGATGACGCACTGGCGCGTATCGCCAAATACACGGCCGAAGGCAAAGCCATCTCCATCGCCCTGTGTGGCAACGCAGCGGAAATCCTGCCGGAAATGGTCCGTCGCGGTGTGCGCCCGGACATGGTCACCGACCAGACCAGCGCCCACGACCCGCTCAATGGCTACCTGCCCAAAGGCTGGACCTGGGACGAGTACCGTGCCCGTTCGGTGAGCGAGCCGGCCAGTGTGGTCAAGGCGGCCAAGCAGTCGATGGCCGAGCACGTCGAAGCCATGCTCGCCTTCCAGCAAGCCGGCATTCCGACCTTCGACTACGGTAACAATATTCGCCAGATGGCCAAGGAAGTCGGCGTCACCAATGCCTTCGATTTTCCGGGTTTCGTGCCCGCCTACATCCGTCCGCTGTTCTGCCGTGGCATCGGGCCGTTCCGCTGGGCCGCGCTGTCGGGTGATCCGCAGGACATCTACAAGACCGACGCCAAGGTCAAAGAGCTGATTCCGGACGACGAGCACCTGCACAACTGGCTGGACATGGCCCGCGAGCGCATCAGCTTCCAGGGCCTGCCGGCTCGTATCTGCTGGGTCGGGCTGGGTCAACGCGCCAAACTGGGTCTGGCCTTCAATGAAATGGTCCGCAGTGGCGAGTTGTCGGCACCGGTTGTGATCGGTCGCGACCACCTGGACTCCGGCTCGGTCGCCAGCCCCAACCGCGAAACCGAATCCATGCGCGACGGCTCCGATGCCGTCTCCGACTGGCCGCTGCTCAATGCCCTGCTCAATACCGCCAGCGGTGCGACCTGGGTCTCGCTGCACCACGGTGGCGGCGTCGGCATGGGCTTCTCGCAGCATTCCGGCATGGTGATCGTCTGCGACGGTACCGATGAGGCCGCCGAGCGTATCGCCCGCGTGCTGCACAATGACCCGGCCACCGGGGTGATGCGTCATGCCGATGCCGGTTACGAGATCGCTATCGACTGTGCCAGAGAGCAGGGCTTGAACCTGCCAATGATCGGACGTTAACAACGTTGTCGGCCATCAGGCCGGCACACGTCGGGGACGGGCATGAGCATGCCCACGGGCCGGATGCCTACTTGAAGCTGCCGTCATCCCTCTAAGGCTTAGGAGCATCGACAATGAATATGAAAAAGGCCCTGTTGACCACTCTGGTATCCGCTGGCCTGCTCGCCAGCGCAGGCGCAAGTCAGGCTGCCGGCTGGTGCGAATCAGGCAAGCCGGTGAAATTCGCCGGTCTTAACTGGGAAAGCGCGATGCTGCTGACCGACATCCTGCAGGTGGTTCTGGACAAGGGTTACGGCTGCACCGTTGACGCCCTGCCCGGCAATTCCATCGCCATGGAAAACGCCTTGGGCACCAACGATATCCAGATCTTTGCCGAAGAATGGGTCGGTCGCAGCGAGGTCTGGAACAAGGCGGCCGCTGCCGGCAAGGTGGTCGGTGTCGGCGCACCGATCGTCGGCGCTGTGGAAGGCTGGTACGTGCCCCGCTACGTGATCGAAGGCGATCCCAAACGCAAGCTGGAAGCCAAGGCACCCAACCTGAAATCCATCAGCGATCTGGCCCAGTATTCAGCCGTGTTCAAGGATCAGGAAGAGCCTGGCAAGGGCCGTTTCTACAACTGCCCGGCCGGCTGGACCTGTGAGCTGGAAAACAGCGAAATGCTCAAGAGCTACGGCCTGGAAAGCAAATACACCAACTTCCGCCCGGGCACCGGCCCGGCGCTGGATGCGGCGATTCTCTCCAGCTACAAACGTGGCGAGCCGATCCTGACCTACTATTGGTCACCCACGCCGCTCATGGGTCAGGTAGACCTGGTGCGTCTGGAAGAGAAAGCCGGGGTCAACAAGACGATCGATATCAAGGTCGGCGTGTCCAAAGTGTTCCACGATGAGGCCCCTGAACTGGTCGCCATCCTGGAAAAGGTCAACCTGCCGATCGACCTGCTCAACCAGAACCTGGGGCGCATGGCCAAGGAACGCATCGAATCGCCGAAGCTGGCGAAGATTTTCCTGAAAGAGCACCCCGAAGTCTGGCACAAATGGGTCAGCGAAGACGCCGCGAAGAAGGTGGACGCTTCGTTGTAAACGACCGGGCTGTCGGACTGAACGGTTCGACAGCCCTGTCGTTGACCCGACACACCTCATTTGAGAGCCGCTTATGTTTCCTGAAAGCTTCACTTTCTCGATCGCCAACTGGGTCAACGATGGCGTCGACTCACTGGTCACGCAGTACGGCGATGTGTTCCGGCACATCTCCGACACCCTGCTATGGGCCATCGTCAATCTCGAAGGCCTGCTGCGCATGGCGCCGTGGTGGCTGATGCTGATGATCGTCGGCGGTATTGCCTGGCACGCGACACGCAAGATCGTCACGACGCTGGTCATCGTCGGCCTGCTGTTTCTGGTCGGTGCGGTCGGGTTGTGGGACAAGCTGATGCAGACCCTGGCGCTGATGCTGGTCGCAACGATCATTGCGGTGCTGATCGGCATTCCGCTGGGCATCCTCTCGGCACGCAGCAATCGTCTGCGCTCGGTGCTGATGCCGCTGCTCGACATCATGCAGACCATGCCCAGCTTCGTGTACCTGATCCCGGTGCTGATGCTGTTCGGTCTGGGCAAGGTTCCGGCGATCTTCGCCACGGTGATTTACGCCGCGCCGCCGCTGATTCGTCTGACCGATCTGGGCATCCGTCAGGTGGATGGTGAGGTGATGGAAGCCATCAACGCGTTCGGCGCCAACCGCTGGCAGCAACTGTTCGGCGTGCAACTGCCGCTGGCGATGCCGAGCATCATGGCCGGGATCAACCAGACCACCATGATGGCGCTGTCGATGGTGGTGATTGCCTCGATGATCGGCGCACGCGGGCTTGGCGAAGACGTACTGGTGGGCATTCAGACCCTCAACGTCGGACGCGGGCTGGAAGCGGGCCTGGCCATTGTCATTCTGGCGGTCGTCATCGACCGTATCACGCAGGCCTATGGCCGCCCACGGCATGAGGCGCACAAATGAGCAGCGTGGAACCGAACAAAATCGTCGTCAAAAACGTATTCAAGATCTTCGGCAACCGCTCGAAGGAAGCACTGCAGCTGATCAGGCAAAACCAGAGCAAGGATCAGGTGCTGGCCCAGACCGGCTGCGTGGTCGGGGTCAACGACTTGTCGCTGTCGATCGGCAGCGGCGAAATCTTCGTCATCATGGGTCTGTCCGGCTCGGGAAAATCGACGCTGGTGCGTCACTTCAACCGGCTGATCGACCCCACCAGCGGCGAGATCCTGGTCGATGGCGAAGACATCCTGCGTTATGACATGGAAGCCTTGCGCCAATTCCGCCGGCACAAGATCAGCATGGTATTCCAGAGTTTCGGCCTGCTGCCGCACAAGACCGTGCTCGCCAACGTGGCCTACGGCCTGACCGTGCGTGGCGAGAGCAAGGCGCTGTGTCAGGAACGCGCGCAGCACTGGATCACCACCGTAGGCCTCAAGGGCTACGAAAACAAATACCCGCACCAGCTTTCCGGCGGCATGCGTCAGCGTGTAGGTCTGGCCCGCGCACTGGCGGCCGACACCGACATCATTCTCATGGACGAAGCATTCAGCGCCCTCGACCCGCTGATCCGCGCCGAGATGCAGGACCAGTTGCTGGAGCTGCAGGCCAGCCTGCACAAGACCATCGTGTTCATTACCCACGATCTGGACGAGGCCGTGCGCATCGGCAATCGCATCGCGATCCTCAAGGACGGGCAATTGATTCAGGTCGGCACGCCGAAAGAAATCCTCCACTCGCCCGCCGACGATTACGTGGATCGTTTCGTTCAGCGCCGCGTAGCCACCCTTTAAGGACCGTTGCAGATGTCGCGAGCAGAACAGATCGTCATCGGTGAAGCACCTGCGGGCTGGCAGGACGTGGTCGCCGTGGCCCGACATGGCGCAAGCCTGGCCCTGTCGGACGCCGCCTGGGCACGGATCGACAACGCTCAAGCCATCGTGCAGCGCATCGTCGTCAGCGGCGAGCGCGCCTATGGCGTGAACACCGGGCTCGGCGCGCTGTGCAATGTGTCACTGCAAGGCGAGCAGCTCAGTCGCCTGTCGCGCAATACCCTGCTCAGCCATGCCTGCGGCGTCGGTGCGCCACTGGCCGACGAGCAGACCCGGGCAATCATCTGTGCCGCGATTCTCAACTACAGCCAGGGCAAGTCGGGCATTCACCGGCAAGTGGTCGAAGCGCTGCTGGCCCTGCTCAACCGGGGCATCACACCGCAAGTACCGGCGCAGGGCTCGGTGGGTTACCTGACGCACATGGCGCACGTCGGTATTGCGTTGCTGGGTATCGGCCAGGTCAGCTATCGCGGGCAGATCGTCCCGGCTGAGCAGGCCTTGAACGAAGAAGGTCTGGTTCCGGTAGTCCTCGGTGCCAAGGACGGTTTGTGTCTGGTCAACGGTACACCGTGCATGACCGGCCTGAGCTGTCTGGCCATTGCCGATGCCGAGCGCCTGAGCCAATGGGCCGACGTGATCGGCGCGATGAGCTTCGAAGCCCTGCGCGGCCAACTGGACGCGTTCGATGCAAGCATTCTCGCCCTCAAGCCACATCCGGGCATGCAGCAGGTGGGCAAGAACCTGCGCATGTTGTTGGCGGGCAGCGACGTGCTCGCCAGCAGCGAAGGCATTCGTACCCAGGATGCGCTGAGTATTCGCTCGATTCCCCAGGTGCATGGCGCCACCCGCGACCAACTGGCTCACGCCACTCGCCAGGTCGAGATCGAACTCAATTCAGTCACCGATAATCCGCTGCTGCTCGGTACGCCCGAGGCTTTCCGAGTGGTGTCCCAAGCCAATCCACACGGCCAGTCGGTGGCCATGGCGGCAGACCTGCTGTGCATGGCGATGGCCGAGCTGGGCTCGATTGCCGAACGACGCCTGGATCGCCTGATCAACCCGATGGTCAGCGGCCTGCCGGCGTTTCTGGTCACCCAGCCGGGCGTCAACTCGGGAATGATGATCGTCCAGTACGTCGCCGCTTCGCTGTGCGCGGAAAACCGCCAGATGGCGCAACCGGCCGTGGTCGACAATTACGTGACCTCCGGTCTGCAGGAAGATCACCTGAGCCTGGGCACCAGCGCTGCGCTCAAGCTGCACAAGGTGCTGGGCAATACCACGCAGATTCTGGCCATCGAGTATTTGCTTGCGGCCCAGGCATTCGAATTTCTCAAGACACAGGGTTTTGGCGTGGGCACCGGTGCCGCGTGGCGACTGCTGCGTGAGCGCATTCCGGCCTATGACGAAGATCGCTGGCTGGCCCCGGACATCGCCAGCAGCGCGGCCCTGATCAAAGACGAAACGTCGCTGGAAAGGGTTTTCCAGCACTGCCGTGACAACTCGGCAGACTTATAAAAACAGTGCACGGCCACAAGCCGTCGCTGACATCCATCAAGGAGTAGCAGCATCGTGACCACCTTATCTGCCAAGACGCTGAACCTGATCCCCGGCCAACTGACCCTGGCGCAACTGCGCGGCATTTATCTGCAACCGGTCAGCCTGACGCTGGACAGCAGCGCAGACCGTCAGATCGACGACAGCGTCGCCTGTGTCGAACGCATTCTGGCCGAGAACCGCACCGCCTACGGCATCAACACCGGCTTCGGCCTGCTCGCTTCGACGCGGATTGCCAGCGAAGACCTG
Organism: Pseudomonas congelans; assembly: GCF_900103225.1. Classification (GTDB taxonomy): domain Bacteria; phylum Pseudomonadota; class Gammaproteobacteria; order Pseudomonadales; family Pseudomonadaceae; genus Aquipseudomonas; species Aquipseudomonas congelans. The sequence continues at coordinate 37,853 of NZ_FNJH01000012.1, forward strand.
GAAAACCTGCAGCGTTCGCTGGTGCTGTCGCATGCGGCCGGTGTCGGTCAGCCGATCAGTGATGATCTGGTGCGTCTGATCATGGTGCTCAAGGTCAACAGTCTGAGCCGTGGCTTCTCGGGCATTCGGCGAGTGGTCATCGACGCCCTGATTGCGCTGATCAACGCTGAGGTCTACCCGCATATTCCGCTCAAGGGCTCGGTCGGCGCTTCCGGCGACCTGGCGCCGCTGGCGCACATGTCGCTGGTGCTGCTGGGCGAAGGCAAGGCGCGCTACAAGGGCGAATGGCTCAACGGCGTCGATGCGCTGGCGGCTGCGGGGCTGCAACCGCTGACCCTGGCGGCCAAGGAAGGGCTGGCACTGCTCAACGGCACGCAAGTGTCTACCGCGTACGCATTGCGCGGCCTGTTCGAGGGCGAAGACCTGTTCGCCGCGGCCCTGACCTGCGGCTCGCTGACGGTTGAGGCGGTACTCGGCTCGCGCTCGCCCTTCGACGCGCGCATTCATGCTGCACGCGGTCAGCGCGGGCAAATCGACGCCGCAGCCTGCTACCGTGACCTGCTGGGCGAAAGCAGCGGCGTGTCCGAGTCGCACCGCAACTGCGACAAGGTTCAGGACCCCTACTCGTTGCGCTGCCAGCCACAGGTCATGGGCGCATGCCTGACCCAGTTGCGCCAGGCCGCCGAGGTGCTGGAAATCGAAGCCAACGCGGTGTCCGACAACCCGCTGGTGTTCGCCGCCGAGAACGACGTCATATCCGGTGGCAATTTTCACGCCGAGCCGGTCGCCATGGCAGCGGACAACCTCGCGCTGGCCATCGCCGAGATCGGCTCGCTCAGCGAACGGCGCATTTCGCTGATGATGGACAAGCACATGTCGCAGTTGCCGCCCTTCCTGGTGGCCAACGGCGGCGTCAATTCCGGGTTCATGATCGCGCAGGTGACTGCCGCCGCACTGGCCAGTGAAAACAAGGCATTGGCCCATCCGCACAGTGTCGACAGCCTGCCGACGTCGGCCAATCAGGAAGACCATGTGTCGATGGCCCCGGCCGCCGGCAAGCGCTTATGGGAAATGGCAGAAAACGTTCGCGGGATTCTTGCCGTAGAATGGTTGGCTGCCTGCCAGGGTCTGGACTTGCGTGAGGGTCTGAAAACCTCTCCGAAGCTGGAGCAAGCCCGCAGCCTGTTGCGCAGCAAGGTCCCGTTCTATGAAAAGGACCGCTTTTTTGCACCGGACATCGAAGCTGCCAGTCAGCTGTTGTCCTCCACTTGCCTGAACCCGCTGGTTCCTGCACGTCTGCTACCCAGTCTGTGATGCACCGCGAGCCTGGCAGGGCTCGCTTTGGTCATTGCTGCGGGAAGCCGGATGCAGGCGTTCTCGCAGCTATTGCCATACCTGTAATGAAATGGACCTGAAATGACGTCACAAGATGGTTTGAAACGCGGGTTATCCGCCCGCCACATCCGCTTCATGGCCCTGGGCTCTGCCATCGGCACAGGGTTGTTCTACGGCTCGGCCTCGGCGATTCAACAGGCCGGTCCCGCCGTACTGCTGGCGTACCTGATCGGCGGCGCGGCGGTGTACATGGTGATGCGCGCACTTGGCGAGATGGCCGTTCACGACCCGGTGTCCGGTTCGTTCAGCCATTACGCCACGCGTTACATGGGCCCGCTGGCCGGCTTCGTGCTCGGCTGGACCTACGCGTTCGAGATGATCATCGTCTGCCTGGCCGACGTGACTGCATTCGGCATCTACATGGGCTTCTGGTTTCCGGAAGTGCCACGCTGGATCTGGGTGCTGGGCATCGTCTTTCTGATCGGCGCGCTCAACCTGTGCAATGTGAAAGTCTTTGGTGAAACCGAGTTCTGGCTGTCGATCCTCAAGGTCAGCGCCATCGTGGCGATGATCGTCGCAGGCTTTGGCATCATGATCTTTGGTATCGGCAGCGCGACCAGCGGCACCGAAATCGGCATCAGCAACCTGTGGGCGCATGGCGGCTTCATGCCCAACGGCGTCACCGGCCTGATCGCCTCGTTCGCGGTAGTGATGTTTGCCTTCGGCGGCATCGAAATCATCGGCATTACCGCAGGCGAAGCGAAGGACCCGCAACGCAGCCTGCCGCAGGCGATCAATGCCGTACCGCTGCGCATTCTGCTGTTCTACGTGCTGACACTGTTTGTGCTGATGTGCATTTACCCCTGGCCGCAGATCGGCACACAGGGCAGCCCGTTCGTGCAGATTTTCGACAACCTGGGTATCGCTTCGGCGGCGACCATCCTCAACATCGTGGTGATCTCGGCGGCGGTGTCGGCGATCAACAGCGACATCTTCGGCGCAGGCCGCATGATGTATGGCCTGGCCCGTGAAGGTCAGGCGCCCGCCAGTTTTGCCCGCGTGTCACGCCATGGCGTGCCGTGGATGACCGTGCTGGTCATGGGCATCGCGCTGCTGGGCGGCGTGCTGCTCAACTACCTGATCCCCAAGGATGTGTTTCTGCTGATCGCTTCGCTGGCCACCTTCGCCACCGTGTGGGTCTGGCTGATGATTCTGCTGACGCAGGTCGCCATGCGCCGCTCGATGAACCGCGAGGAAGCGGCACAGCTGAAATTCGCCGTGCCGTTCTGGCCTTACGGGCCTGCGGCCGCCATCGCCTTCATGCTGTTCATCTTCGGCGTGCTGGGCTACTTCCCGGACAACCGTGCAGCCTTGATCGTCGGCGCAATCTGGATCGTGCTGCTGCTCATCGCCTACGGTGTGTGGGTCAAGCCAAAGGCGCTCAACCACACTCACTGATCAACGAGGTCTGGAATGAAAACGCTCTGGAAAAACTGTCACATCGCAAGCATGGCACACGGCAAATACTCGATCATCGAGGATGCCGCCATCGTGACCTCCGGAGCGCTCATCGAGTGGATCGGGCCTCAGGCCGAGCTGGCCGAGCCGGAACATGACAACTGCATCGATCTGAACGGTGCCTGGGTCACGCCCGGCCTTATCGACTGTCACACCCATACCGTGTTCGGCGGCAACCGCAGCGGCGAGTTCGAACAGCGTTTGCAGGGTGTGAGCTACGCCGAGATCGCCGCAGCGGGCGGTGGTATTGCCAGCACGGTGCGTGCGACTCGCGCCGCCAGTGAGGATGAGCTGTACGCCAGTGCCGAGCGTCGCTTGCGGCACTTGCTCAAGGACGGCGTCACGACCGTCGAGATGAAGTCGGGCTACGGGCTGGACCTGGAAAACGAGCGCAAGATCCTGCGGGTGATTCGTCGCCTTGGCAACACCCAGCCAGTCACCGTGCGTGCCACCTGCCTGGCCGCCCATGCACTGCCACCGGAATACACCGATCGCGCCGACGATTACATCAACCATATCTGCAACGACATGCTCCCGGCGCTGGCAGCCGAAGGGCTGGTCGATGCGGTGGATGCTTTCTGTGAATACCTGGCGTTTTCGCCCGCGCAGGTCGAGCAGGTGTTCATCACCGCAGGGCAGTTGGCATTGCCGGTCAAACTGCATGCCGAGCAGCTGTCGTCATTGGGCGGATCGAGCCTGGCAGCGCGCTACAAGGCGCTGTCTGCGGATCATCTGGAATTCATGACCGAAGACGACGCCATCGCCATGGCGGCTGCCGGAACCGTCGCGGTGCTGCTGCCGGGCGCATTTTACTTCCTGCGTGAAACACAATTGCCGCCGATGGACGCGCTGCGCAAGCACGGCGTGCCGATTGCGATTTCCACCGACCTCAACCCTGGCACCTCGCCGGGCCTGTCATTGCGCCTGATGCTGAATATGGCCTGCACGCTGTTTCGCATGACGCCCGAAGAAGCACTGGCGGGGGTAACGTTCAATGCCGCCAGGGCACTGGGCATGAGCGCGACCCACGGCTCGCTGGAGGCCGGCAAGGTCGCGGATTTCGTCGCCTGGAACATCGAACGACCGGCTGATCTGGCGTACTGGCTGGGCGGCGATCTGGACAAACGTATCGTGCGCCACGGCGTCGAATCATCGATCTGAAGGAGAGCCCTGTGGATAACGTTCTGACATTCAAACGTGGCCGCATTCCGCTGCTGATCAGCATGCCGCATGCCGGTCTGAAACTGACGCCGGTGGTCGAAGCCGCGCTGGTGGACGAAGCGTTGAGCCTGCCGGACACCGACTGGCATATTCCGCGTCTGTATGACTTCGCCGCTGAATTGGGCGCCAGCACCCTGGCCGCCGAGTACTCGCGTTTTGTCATCGACCTCAATCGACCCTCCGACGATAAGCCGATGTACGTCGGCGCAACCACCGGGCTGTTTCCGTCGATCCTGTTCGATGGCGTGCCACTGTTCAAGGACGGCCAGACGCCGAGTGCCGAGGAACGAGCGCGGTATCTGGAGCAGATCTGGACGCCCTACCACCAGACACTGGAGCAAGAACTGCAGCGCATGCGTGACGAGTTCGGCTATGCGCTGCTGTTCGACGCCCACTCGATTCGCGGTCACATCCCGCACCTGTTCGACGGTCGCCTGCCGGACTTCAACCTGGGCACCTTCAATGGCGCGAGCTGCGACCCGGAGCTGGCCAGCCGAATGGAGCAGGTCTGCGCAGCGGCGAAAGACTACAGCCATGTATTGAACGGGCGCTTCAAAGGCGGCCACATCACCCGCCATTATGGCAACCCCGCCAACAACATCCATGCCGTACAGCTAGAGCTGGCGCAAAGCACCTACATGGATGAGTTCGTGCCCTTCCACTACCGCCCGAACCTGGCCGAGCCGACCCGCGCCGTGCTCAAGCCACTGCTGGAAACCTTCATTGCCTGGGGGCAGGAGCGCTTTGGCTGATGAAGGCGGACGCAGAGCGTCCAGAAAGGCGCTACCACGCGGAGCGTGGGAATGCCGTTCCGGACGCTCCGCGTCCGCCCTTCAAGGTTCCCGCCTGATCACTTCTTGAGCAACCGCAAGCCGTTGAACACCACCAGCAAGCTCACGCCCATGTCGGCAAACACTGCCATCCACATGGTCGCCAGGCCTGCGAAGGTGATGCCGATGAACAGCACCTTGGTCACGATGGCCAACACGATGTTCTGTTTCAACACTGCAGATGTCCGGCGTGAAAGCGCAATGAACGTTGGTATCTTGCGTAGATCATCGTCCATCAGGGCGACATCTGCTGTCTCGATGGCAGTATCGGTGCCTGCAGCGGCCATCGCGAAACCGATCTCCGCACGGGCCAGCGCCGGGGCATCGTTGATACCGTCGCCCACCATGCCCACCCGGTGATTGCGGCTGTAAAGCGCCTCGATAGCACTGAGTTTGTCAGCAGGCAGCAGATTACCCTGCGCTTCGTCGATGCCGACCTGATCGGCAATCGCCTTGGCCGTGTGCGGGTTATCACCGGTCAGCATGACCGTTTTGATGCCCAGCTCATGCAACTGAGCAATGGCTTCGCGGCTGGTCTCCTTCACTGTATCGGCGACGGCAAACAGCGCAATCGGGCCAGACGCATCAAGCAACAGCACCACGGTCTTGCCCTGCATCTCCAGCGCATCAAGCCTGGCTTCCAGCTCTGGCGAACACAGGCCCAGTTCTTCCACCAGACGATGGTTGCCCAGGTGATACATCTGGCCGTTGATCTCGCCCTTCACTCCGCGCCCACCCAACGCCTCGAACGCACTGACTTCATGCAGCGTCAGGCTGCCATCGGCGGCCTTGGCAATCGCCTGGGAAACCGGGTGATCTGAACGCCCGGCGAGACTCGCGGCAATCGCCGACGCGCTATCGGAGACAGCAGGGTTCAAAGGCACATAATCAGTCTGCACCGGCTTGCCATGGGTCAGCGTGCCGGTTTTATCCAGCGCCAGGTAATCGAGCTTTTCGCCCATTTCCAGATAAACGCCACCCTTGATCAAAATACCTTTACGCGCCGCCGCAGCCAGACCGCTGACAATAGTCACCGGCGTGGAAATTACCAGCGCACATGGGCAGGCCACCACCAGCAGCACCAGCGCCCGGTAGATCCAGTCATACCATTCGCCACCGAAGAACAGCGGCGCGACCAACGCCAGTGCCAACGCAACGACGAACACCACCGGCGTGTAGATACGGGAAAAGCTGTCGACAAAGCGCTGGGTCGGCGCACGCGAACCCTGAGCCGCTTCCACCGCATGAATGATGCGCGCCAGCGTCGAGTTGTTCGCGGCGGCGGTGACTCGATACTCCAGCGAACCGGCCTGGTTGATGGTGCCCGCGAAAACCTTGTCGCCGACAGTCTTCTCCACCGGCAGGCTTTCACCGGTGATCGATGCCTGATCAATCGTTGAGCTGCCGGACACCACTTCACCATCAAGCCCGACACGCTCGCCGGGCTTGATCCGGACGATAGCCTCCAGTTCGACGTTTTTGGCTTCGACTTCCTGCCAGCTGCCATCCTCCTGTTTGACGGTGGCAAGCTCTGGCGTCAGTTGCATCAGGCCACTGATCGCATTGCGCGCGCGATCCAGGGACTTGGCTTCGATCAACTCGGCAATGGTAAACAGGAACATCACCATCGCCGCTTCCGGCCACTGACCGATCAGAATCGCGCCGGTCACCGCGATGCTCATCAGCGCATTGATGTTCAGGTTGAAGTTCTTGAGTGCAATCCAGCCCTTCTTGTAGGTCGTCAGCCCGCAACTGAAGATCGACACCAGTGCCAGCAAGGCAACCACCCAGGTCGGGCCGAGCGAGGCAAAATGGACCACCTCTGCGCCAAGCGCCGCAACGCCGGACAACGCCAGCGGCCACCAGTGTTTCTTCACCACCGGCGCAGGCTCGGCAGACGCTGCACCTTCCTCGACCGGCTCGGCCTGCATGCCCAACGAACTGATGGCATCACGAATCGGGTCGGTGGACGGCAGGTCGTGCCAGACGCCCAGCATGCGGTTGATCAGGTTGAATTCCAGCTTCTGCACACCGGCCAGCTTGCCCAGCTTGTTCTGGATCAGCGTCTGCTCGGTGGGGCAATCCATCGCTTCGATACGGAAGCTGCTCAGACGACCACCTGCTGCAGGCGCTTCGCTGAAGGTCACTACAGCAGGCTGCGCATCGCTGGAGCAGCACGAATGCGCATGCTCCACGGGCTTTTGCTCGTGTGCGTGCTCGCCGTGATCATGGTCATGATCGCGGTCATGTGCGGGGGAATTCTTGATCGTCGTGCCCATTCGTTGTGGCTCCAGGATTCTGCTTGTTGCCAAGTGAACACCCTGTAGCCACTATAGGGTCAAGCACTCAAACGAGATGAGTCCAAATGAAAATCGGCGAACTGGCAAAGCTGACCGACACCCAGGTCGAAACCATCCGCTATTACGAACGCGAAGGCCTGCTGCCCGCCCCCGCGCGCAGTGACGGCAATTACCGGCTGTATACCCAGGCGCACATGGAGCGCCTGTCGTTCATCCGCAATTGCCGCAGCCTGGACATGACCCTCGAGGAAATCCGCAACCTGCTGAATCTGCGCGACAGCCCCCAGGACCAGTGCGAAAACGTCAACGCCCTGATCGACGAGCACATCGAACACGTCAATGCCCGCGTCGCGAGCCTGCAGGCGCTCCAGGAACAACTGCTCGACCTGCGCCGCCGCTGCAGCGATGGCACCACAGAACATTGCGCGATACTGGAAAGGCTGGAAGTGACGGGGGCTGTGGCAGCGCCCGAGGGCGAGCCTTCACATGTGGGGAGGAGTCATGGGCATTGAGACGGGTTTGAAATTCCCGGTTCAGCGCTGCGCAGCCTGCACCACCGCCACAAGCTCAGTGATCGCCTTGACTAGCTGATCTTTGGCGGCTTTCTCTTTCGCTGTCTCTTCACCCGCCCGCTCATAATCAGCGCGCTTGAATGCTTCACGCACCTCATCACTGAAGATGCTGATCGAGACGATATTTTCCTGCCGAAAACCAATAGGCCTGAGCGGTGTATCACTCGGGTAATCGGTCGTATAGACCACTTTAAGGGTGTCCTTGTCCCGATAGCCACTGACGGTCGGGATGAGCAAAATTTCCTGATTGACACCCGTCACTTCGGTGGGGGCTCCGACGTCCATGATGTAACCGACGTAGACCTTTCGATCCACCATCGTGATCATCACTTCTTCCTTGTCGACAAATGCATCGAAAAGCGTCGAGCAGATAGGACTATGCTCTACAGACTCGCCCAACAGATAGGCCGCAATTTCTTCTTCTTTAGTGGCCTTCAGTTGCCACTTGAGAATCTTGACAGTAAAAAAAGCGCCCAAGCCTGGCATCGCCAATGTCAGTAATCCCGAAAGGGCAAGGAACACGCCCACCTGACTGAAATTTTTGCCAGAGATGTCGAAATCCTGCCCCATTTGACCTAAAGCGCCCACGAAATCGGTGTTCACGGCAAAACAGACTGGCGAGGCCGCGTCATTGGTTTGGGCCCACTTGGGGCAAAACACACCCCAGTCATGCGAGAACAGACCTGCAAGGGCTGCGGTGACAAACATGGCCGCTAGAAAGCAGTAGATACCATACCGCCCCACCTGCAAGTACAGCATCTGGCCTTCATAGCGATGCAACCTGCAGTAAATGGTGGGATCTTTCAGGCACACCAAAAAGCCACTGACGAGTAGTGGCAGCAGAAGTAAAAAAGCCATTTATCAGGATTCGGCTTGCGGAGTGACCAGTTTTTTAGCCTTATCGCGGGAGGAGCGAACCAAGCCTTCGATTTCTTTGGCGTCCATGGACATGCGACCACCCCTCACCACAAGAGTGTCGATGCTCTTGATTGCCTGCATGAAGGCTTCATCTTCAGCCTTCTTCGTATCGCTACGATGTCCAATCCGATTGAAAAACATAGTCGATTCCATTGAACAGAGTCAGGGGGCTTACGCCAAAACTATAGCACAACGCTCAATTCGCTCTCTTACGGACTCAAACCGCCATCGGTGCCGTCATCGCCGGATGGTGCTGATAGCCTTCCAGTGAGAAGTCCGAAGGCTCGATCAGCTCCAGCCATTCAGGCTGGTACACACCGGTCTTGGCGAATTCCGGCACGCGGTCGGAGATCACCAGTTTCGGCATCGGGTACGGCTCGCGGGTCATCTGTTCGTTGAGCATGCCCAGGTGGTTTTCGTACACGTGGGCATCGCCGATGAAGTAGGTGAACCAGCGCGGCGTGTAGCCGGTCAGGCGGCCGATGAGGCTCAGCAGCGCGGCGCCTTCGGTCAGGTTGAACGGCGTGCCGAGGCCCAGATCGTTGGAGCGGATGTACAGCGTCAGCGAGATTTCGCGGGTCTGCGGGTTCGGGTGCAGCTGGTACAGCAGGTGGCACGGCGGCAGGGCCATTTCATCGAGCTGTGCGCAGTTCCAGCCGTGGAACAGGATCCGGCGGCTGCCCGGGTCGTTGATGATGGTGTCGACGCACTGGCGAATCTGGTCGATGGCCTTGTACAGGACTACGAAAGACTGGCCGTCTTCTTCGGATTCGGCAATCTGACGATACCCCTGGCCCAGCGCCAGCTCGATGGCCGCGACATTGCCGGCATCGATACGCTTGTAGGCAGGCCACTTGCGCCATTGCACGCCGTAGATTTCGCCCAGGTCGTCCTCGCCCTTGCGGAACGGGTTGTTCAGCCACTGAGCGTTTTCATTGGCGTTCTGGTCCCAGACCTTGCAGCCCAGTTCGCGGAATTCGGCGGCGTTGTTTACGCCACGCAGAAAGCCGACCATCTCGCCGATAGCCGATTTGAAGGCCATGCGCCGTGTGGTGATAGCCGGAAAACCTTCCTGCAAGTCATAACGCAGCATCGCACCCGGAAAGCTGATGGTGTTCACGCCGGTACGGTTGGCTTGCAAGGTCCCGTGCTTGATCACATGAGCGACCAGTTCCAGATATTGCTTCATAAATCACCTGCATTGTTGAACGCGCCGGGCGCTGTCACCCGGCGTTTCGGTATTAAGCCGCTGCTTTACTGGCGGACGGGTCGCGCTTGTAGGCCAGCCAGATCAGGAACAGGCCGGCGATGATCATCGGCAGGCTGAGGATCTGACCCATGGTCACCCAGCCCCACGCCAGATAACCCAACTGGGCGTCAGGGACGCGGACGAACTCGACCACAAAGCGGAAGATCCCGTAGAACAGCGCAAACATGCCGGAAACGGCCATGGTCGGACGCGGCTTGCGGGCGTACAGATTGAGGATGATGAACAGCGCAACGCCTTCCAGCGCGAACTGATACAGCTGCGAAGGGTGGCGCGCCAGTTGCGCAGGGTCGCTGAACGGCGGGAAGACCATGGCCCACGGCACATCGGTCGGCTTGCCCCACAGCTCGGCATTGATGAAGTTGCCGATACGCCCGGCACCCAGGCCGATCGGCACCAGCGGGGCAACGAAGTCCATCAGCTGGAAGAAGCTTTTGCCGTTGCGCTTGCCAAACCACCAGGCCGCGATCATCACGCCGACAAAGCCGCCGTGGAACGCCATGCCACCCTTCCAGACCTCGAAGATCAGCAACGGATTGGCGATGTAGGCCGACAGGTCGTAGAACAGCACGTAGCCCAGTCGCCCACCGACAATCACGCCCATGGCCAGCCAGAAAATCAGGTCGGAGAGTTTTTCCTTGGTCCAGGTCGGGTCGAACTTGTTCAGGCGACGCGACGCAAGCAGCCAGGCACCACCGATACCGACCAGGTACATCAAACCGTACCAGTGAATTTGCAGCGGGCCGATAGCGACGGCTACCGGGTCAATCTGCGGGTAAGGCAGCATTGCGACTCCTCAATTGGAACGCCCTTGCGAGCGACTGAATCAGGCGCGCATGTTACCGGAGCCCGGCAGGATGCTCTAGCGGCGACCGATGGAAGCCGCCTGAACGAAGTGAAAAAAGATGCGCCTGATGTGTCCAGCCGTAAGGCCTGGGTATGGTTATCGTTCCCACGCTCCGCGTGGTAGCGCCGTTCTGGACGCTCTGCGTCCGGTCTTGAAACAGGCGTGTGTGTATGCTTGCTCACGAAGAGGTAGGTGCAGCAGCTGAATATTATTTACTAAGCAGTCAGTCTGCCTTCGCGAGCAAGCTCGCTCCCACGGGGGGCAATGTGTACTCCCTGTGGGAGTGAGCTTGCTCACGAAGGCA
>NZ_FNJH01000012.1:49349-62195 GCF_900103225.1 Pseudomonas congelans
AGCCCAAACGCCCCATTCCCCGGAGTCTGTACCGGCCTCTTCGCGAACAAGTTCGCTCCTATAACGGCAATGTGTCCCCACTGTGGGAGTGAGCTTGCTCGCGAAAGCATTGGAAGCGCTTAGTGCCCTTTGACGGAGCTCGGATTGATCATCCGCGACAGGCCGAGGTTTTTCAGCGCCAGTTGCAGGGAGCTGCTGATGACTTGCGGGTTGTCGTTGGTCATCAGTTGCGCCAGCAGTTCCTTGGCCTTGCTGAGATTGATCTGGCGCAGCATCCATTTCACTTTCGGCAGGTTGGTGGCGTTCATCGACAGGCTGTCGAAGCCCATCGCCATCAACAGCACCGCTGCTGCCGGATCACCCGCCATTTCGCCGCAGATGCTCACTGGCTTGCCCTCGGCGTGGGCATCACGCACCACGCTTTGCAGGGCCTGAAGCACTGCAGGGTGCAGGTAATCATAGAGATCGGCCACCCGCGGGTTGTTGCGGTCCACCGCGAGCAGGTACTGGGTCAGGTCGTTGGAGCCGACCGAGAGGAAGTCCACCTGACGCGCCAGGTCGCGGGTCTGGTAGACCGCCGCCGGCACTTCGATCATCACGCCCACCGGCGGCATCGGCACGTCGGTGCCTTCGTCGCGCACCTCGCCCCAGGCGCGGTGGATCAGGTGCAGCGCTTCTTCCACTTCGTGAGTGCTGGAGATCATCGGCAGCAAGATGCGCAGGTTATTCAGGCCCTCGCTGGCCTTGAGCATGGCGCGGGTCTGGACCAGGAAAATTTCAGGGTGATCGAGGGTGACGCGAATACCGCGCCAGCCGAGGAACGGGTTGTCTTCCTTGATCGGGAAGTAGGACAGCGACTTGTCACCACCGATGTCCAGGCTGCGCATGGTCACCGGCAGAGGATGGAAGGCGGCCAGTTGCTCGCGGTAGATCGCCAGCTGTTCCTTTTCACTCGGGAAGCGCTGGTTGATCATGAACGGCACTTCGGTTCGGTACAGCCCCACCCCTTCGGCGCCACGCTGTTGCGCACGCGCGACGTCGGCCAACAGACCGGTGTTGACCCACAATGGCATGCGATGCCCGTCGAGGGTGACGCAAGGCAGTTCGCGCAGGGCATCCAGGCCCTGAGAGAGCTGACGCTCCTCCTCCACCACCTTGCCGAACTGCTTGCGCATGATTTCGCTGGGGTTGGTGAAGACTTCGCCGTGATAGCCGTCGACCACCAGATCGATACCATCGACCTTGGAATAAGGGAAATCCACCAGGCCCATGACCGTGGGAATACCCATGGCCCGCGCCAGAATCGCAACGTGGGAGTTGCCGGAACCCTGAACCGACACCAGACCGACCAGTTTGCCTTCAGGCACCTCGCCGAGCATGGCCGGGGTCAGCTCTTCACTCACCAGAATCGTGTTGTCGGGATAGACCAGCGCCTGTTGCCGCGCCTCTTGGAGATAGGCCAGCAGACGGCGGCCCAGGTCCTTGACGTCCGACGCCCGCTCGCGCAGGTAGGCATCGTCCATCAGTTCGAAACGTTTGACGTGCTCACTGACCACCGAGCGCAAGGCGCCCTGCGCCCATTGGCCGGTCTTGATGACGTCGGTCACTTCGCTGCCCAGCGAAGCGTCGTCGAGCATCATCAGGTAGACATCGAACAGCGCTCGCTCTTCGGGACGCAACTGGGTAGCCAGCTTGGCTGACAGGGTGCGCATGTCACCGCGCACGCCTTCCAGCGCGTTCTGGAACAGCGCCAACTCGGCAGCGATGTCAGTGACGGTCTTGTCGGGGACCACTTCCAGATCGGCAGGCGGCAGCATGACCACGGCGACACCGACCGCAGCACCCGGCGAGCCGGCGACACCGACGAACTTGGCTTCCTGAATGCCTTTGCCCTGACGACCCAGACCACGGATCGAGCCGGTCGCTTCGGCATGCGCGATAACGCCCGCCAGTTGCGCGCTCATGGTGACCAGGAAGGCTTCTTCGCCCTCGTCGAACTGACGGCGCTCCTTTTGCTGGATGACCAACACACCGACCACACGCCGGTGATGGATGATCGGCGCGCCCAGGAACGAGGCGTAGCGCTCTTCACCGGTTTCGGCGAAATAGCGATAACGAGGGTGATCTGCAGCGTTTTCGAGATTCAGCGGTTCTTCGCGCGTACCGACCAGACCGACCAGGCCTTCATTCGGTGCCATGCTGACTTTGCCGATGGAGCGCTTGTTGAGGCCTTCGGAAGCCATCAGGACAAAGCGGTTGACCTCGGCATCGAGCAGGTAGACCGAGCAGACCTGGCTGCCCATGGCCTCCTTGACGCGCAACACAATAATGCCCAACGCCGCCTTGAGATCCTTGGCGGAGTTAACTTCCTGGACGATCTTGCGCAGCGTATTGAGCATGGCTCGGGGTCGAACTCCGTGTCAGTCGCGCGATAAGAGGCGCGGGGCAAGCTCTTTGAGTGCGCGTCGATACACCTCGCGCTTGAATGTCACCACCTGGCCTAACGGATACCAATAACTGACCCAGCGCCAGCCATCGAACTCCGGTTTACCGGTCAAATCCATCCGCACCCGCTGCTCGTTGGAGATCAGGCGCAGGAGAAACCATTTTTGCTTCTGGCCGATGCACAGCGGCTGGCTGTGGGTTCGGACCAGTCTTTGCGGCAGACGATAGCGCAACCAGCCCCGAGTGCAGGCAAGTATTTGCACATCATGTCGTTCCAGACCGACTTCTTCATTCAATTCACGATAAAGCGCGTCTTCCGGCGTCTCCTGCGGGTTGATACCCCCTTGAGGAAACTGCCAGGCATCCTGGTTAATACGCCGAGCCCATAGGACCTGACCTGCATCGTTTGTCAGAATAATCCCGACATTAGGACGGAAACCATCGGGGTCGATCACGGCAACAACCTCGCAAACGCATGTCGCCGCATTGTTCCACAAAGGCGATCAAACCAGCAACGAGGCTTATCACCTTATGTGAAGACTTGTGAAAACCTCGTATTCTGGGGCTCTTTTTTCAACTATTTCAGCGAGTAACCCTATGCGCCTGGCTTTATTCGACCTCGACAACACCCTTCTGGGCGGCGACAGCGATCACGCCTGGGGCGATTACCTGTGCCGGCGCGGGATCCTTGATGCCGCGACCTACAAGACCCGCAACGACGAGTTCTATCAGGATTACCTGGCCGGCACGCTGAACATGACCGACTACCTGAATTTTACTCTGGAGATTCTGGGCAACACTGACATGGCGCAGCTTGAGCAGTGGCATCGCGAGTTCATGCGCGATTGCATCGAACCGATCATGTTGCCCAAAGCGCTGGAATTGATCGCCAAACACCGTGAGGCCGGCGACAAGCTGGTGGTGATCACTGCCACCAACCGCTTTGTGACCGCACCTATCGTGGCACAACTGGGGATCGATACGCTGCTGGCGACCGAATGCGAGATGCTGGACGGACGCTATACCGGCCACACCACAGGTGTCCCCTGCTTCCGTGAAGGCAAGGTCACGCGCCTCAATCAGTGGCTGCAAGACCACGCGTTCAGCCTTGAGGACAGCTATTTCTACAGTGACTCGATGAACGACCTGCCTCTGCTGGAGCAGGTGGCCAACCCGGTTGCGGTCGATCCGGACGATAAATTGCGTGCCGAAGCCGAGCGACGCGGCTGGCCGGTGATTACCCTGCGTCACTGAGTGCCGGCAATGCTCAGGCCGGTTTGAAGCCCGTCAGACCGGCCATCGCCACGAAACACACGACGCTGATCACCGTCAGCGCCAGGGTAAAGCCTCGCTTGCCGCCTTTGGCACCGAGACGCAAACGGTTGAGCCTGGCCAGCAGCCAGCCCCAACTGCACAGCCCAAGGGTGTAAAGCACGCTGCTGCCCAGCACCCAGGTCTGGCCCAGTGACAACCCTTTCAAATGCACCAGCCACCAGCCACTGAACGGCAACGTCGCCAGGCACACGGCCATCAACACCCAGAAAAACAGTAAAGGCCGCTTGAGCAGGCGATTCTGCACGGTCGTGTCGCCTTCAAGACGCACTTTGACCACCCCACTGGCCAACACCAGGGCGCTGATCAGCAACAACGCGATGGCGGCGATATGCAGGGTATTGAGAGCGATGATGGGTTCCATGACGCGGTGTTCCTCTTGGATCGGGCTTGAGTGAGTTTAGCAGCGCGGACACAAGAGTCGCGCCTTGAAAGCCATCGTGCCCATGCTCCGCGTGGGTATGCCGGTCTGGACACTCTGCGTCCTCTTACGACGCAGAGCGTCGTGAACTGCATTCCCACGCTGGAGCGTGAGGAACGATAGTCGTCAGGGATAACACTATCGTGCCCATCCTCCGCGTGGGTATGCCTGTCTGGATGCTCCGCGTCCTCTTGCGACGCGGAGCGTCGTGAACTGCATTCCCACGCTGGAGCGTGAGGAACGATAGTCGTCAGGGATAACACTATCGTGCCCATGCTCCGAGTGAGCATGCCTGTCTGGACGCTCTGCGTCCTCTTGTGACTCGAAGCGTGAGGAACGAGAAGTATCCACGGCCTCAGCCCAGAAACAAGCGGTACGCCGGGTTCTCGCTCTCATCCCAGTACGGGTAACCGATTTCATCCAGCGCAGCGCCGACCAGATGCCGCTCTTCCTCCGGCACCACCAGCCCGGCAACCACCCGGCCGTCAGCTGCGCCGTGGTTGCGGTAGTGGAACATCGAGATGGTCCAGCGCCCGCCCAGGCGGTTGAGGAAGTTGAACAGCGCGCCCGGTCGCTCCGGGAACTCGAAGCGCAGCACCACTTCATCATTCACCCGCTCGGCATGCCCGCCGACCATGTGGCGAATGTGCAGTTTGGCCAGTTCGTTGTCGGTCAGGTCCAGCACCGGGAAACCCTGTTCGGTCAGGCTGGCAATCAGGGCGCTGCGCGGGTCGTTCTCGGGATGGGTCTGCACGCCGACGAAGATGTGCGCCTCGCGGTCGGTGTGATAGCGGTAGTTGAACTCGGTGATCTGCCGCTTGCCGATGGCCTCGCAGAACGCCTTGAAGCTGCCCGGTTGTTCGGGGATGGTCACGGCAATGATCGCCTCGCGACCTTCGCCCAGTTCGGCGCGCTCGGCCACGTGACGCAAGCGGTCGAAGTTGACGTTGGCCCCGGAGTCGATCGCCACCAGCGTCTGACCGCTGACGCCGCGCTGCTCGACATACTTCTTGATCCCGGCCACGCCCAGCGCGCCGGACGGCTCGGTGATCGAGCGGGTGTCGTCGTAGATGTCCTTGATCGCCGCGCAAATCTCGTCGGTGCTGACGGTGATCACTTCGTCGACATAATGGCGGCACACCTCAAAGGTGTGATGGCCGATCTGCGCTACCGCCACGCCATCGGCAAACAGCCCGACCTGGCTCAGCACCACACGCTCCCCGGCGGCCATCGCCGCCTGCAGGCAGTTGGAGTCGTCCGGCTCGACGCCGATGACCTTGATCTCCGGGCGCAGGTATTTCACGTAGGCCGCGATACCGGCAATCAGACCGCCACCGCCGACCGGGACAAAGATCGCATCCAGCTGGCCCGGTTGCTGACGAAGGATCTCCATCGCCACCGTGCCTTGCCCGGCGATGGTGTCAGGGTCGTCATACGGATGGATGTAGACGAAACCCTGCTCATCGACCAGCTTCAGCGAGTAGGCCAGCGCTTCCGGGAAGGAGTCGCCGTGCAGCACCACAGTGGCACCCCGCGATCGCACGCCCTCGACCTTGATCTCCGGCGTGGTGCGCGGCATGACGATGGTCGCCTTGATCCCCAGCTCACGCGCCGCCAGCGCCAGGCCCTGGGCATGATTGCCCGCTGATGCCGTCACTACCCCACGCGCAGTCTGCTCTGCGGGCAATTGCGCGAGCTTGTTGTACGCACCGCGAATCTTGAACGAGAACACCGGCTGCAGGTCTTCACGCTTGAGCAGCACATGATTGCCCAGCCGTTCGGACAGCTGACGAGCGCCTTGCAGCGGCGTTTCGATGGCGACGTCGTAGACGCGCGAGGTGAGGATTTTCTTGACGTACTGTTCAAGCATCGGGGTGGCATCACTGACGAAGCGGGCAAGGTCGGGAAGTCTACTCTGCGTACTGAAAGACGACCATACGAATGACAGGGCTTTGCGGCGCAGTCGCCGCTATAATGCGGGCCTTTTTGCATTCCCCTCTTCTACCTACATCAGGCACCGTGGAGCCCGCATGACCCAGGATCAACTCAAACAGGCAGTCGCCCAGGCAGCTGTCGACTTCATCCTTCCGAAGCTCGATGACAAAAGCATTGTGGGCGTCGGCACCGGCTCCACGGCCAACTGCTTCATCGATGCGCTGGCAAAGCACAAGGCCGCCTTTGACGGCGCTGTCGCCAGCTCGCAAGCCACTGCGGCGCGCCTCAAGGCGCACGGCATTCCGGTCTATGAGCTGAACACGGTCAGCGATCTGGAGTTCTATGTCGACGGTGCCGACGAAAGCGACGAGCACCTGAACCTGATCAAGGGCGGCGGCGCGGCACTGACTCGCGAAAAAATCGTCGCGGCGGTGGCCAAGACCTTCATCTGCATCGCCGACGGCAGCAAGCTGGTGCCGGTGCTGGGCGCGTTCCCGCTGCCGGTCGAGGTCATCCCGATGGCCCGCAGCCACGTTGCACGGCAACTGGTGAAACTGGGCGGCGACCCGGTTTATCGCGAAGGCGTTCTGACCGACAACGGCAACATCATCATTGATGTGCACAACATGAGCATCACCAATCCGGCGGAGCTGGAAGCACAGATCAACGCCATCGTCGGCGTGGTCACCAATGGCCTGTTCGCCGCACGTCCGGCCGACTTGTTGCTGCTGGGCACCGCTGAAGGCGTGAAAACCCTGACGCGCTGATAAAACCGGTCATGCCCACGCAAGGTGGGCATGTGCCTCACAGGCTCAAGGCTTGCGGAACACGTAAAACAGGTTCGGCTCGCTCACCAGATACAGCGTCCCTTCCGCGTCCATGGCCATCCCTTCAGCCTGCGGAACGTCCTTGCTCAGCCCCATCGCCCCTTTTGCCAGCGAGCCGCTGCCAATCGGATGACCGCTGGTGTCGAGTTCGAGAATGCGCTTCGATTCATCGGACAACGCCAGCAAGTGGCCGCTGGTTTCATCGAATTGCAGGCTGGAGAGGTCACGAACCGACAATCGGCCATCACGCTTGCTGTTGGAGATGACCTGCAGATTGCCGGGAGCCTCGGAGTTGGTCTTGGGAAAGCCGCGCACTTCGATGATCTGCACCGGATCACGCTCGCGGGCGACAAACAGGCGCTTGCCGACCGAATCATAGGCCAGCCCTTCATAGCCCTTGTTGCCGCTGGCGGTGATGCCCAGCGTCAGTTGCTCGGCCTGGGCTGCATCGAGACTTTTGGTGTTGTCATCGACGTGAATCTGAATCAGCCGGAGCCGACGCTCATCGCTGATCACATAGGTGCCCGGGCTGATGTATTCGACGGCCTCGGCATCACCGAACCCCACCAGCGGAATGCGCCGCAGGACGCGACCGTCCAGGCTCAGCTCGACCAGTTCGGGGTTCTGGTTGGTCACGGTAAACAGGCTCTTGCGGTCCGGGTCGTAGCTAAGGCCCGAGACATCATCCTGCAGCCCGTCGATCACCTGTGCTTCTGTGACGACGCGGTACTGGTCCAGGCCAATGGACTGAAGCGAGTCGGACTGCCAGAACACCTGCCAGTCGAACAGGGCGCTTTCAACATAGCGGTATCGTTGATTGGCGATCACGAACACCACGATCAGGGGTACAAGGGCGAGAAGCAGGACTAAAGAGCGAGTAGAGCGACGCATGAAAGGTGACTCGGACGGATTGAGCGGACGGGATTGATACCATGCCATCCTGAAAGCAAGCTTAATGGCATGGTGCTATGTTTTGCCGAGTGTATCGGCGACCTGTGTAGCTGCCGTCCTGGCTCAGTGCTTGTGAAGCGCCCTGTGAAACGAATAGAACAGGTTCGGTTCGCTGACCATATACAGCGTACCGGCCTCATCGAGGGCGACGCCTTCTGCGCGCGGAATTGTATCCTTCAAACCGTTCATGCCGCCCAACAATGTCATGAAGCTCACCTGCTCGCCTTGATCATCGACTTCCAGCAACATGTGCGAATCGGCAGACAGCGCGAGCATGTGGCCCGTGCGCGGGTCGATGCTCAACGAGGACAGATTGCGCATGTCCAGCGAGCGACTTGGTAGCGGTTGCTTGTCGCCTGTCAGCACGTCGCTGCCATCACTTTTCCAGGTGTACAGCGCGGGAGGCCGTTCCTCACCCAGTATCAGCTGCTGACGCTGCGGGTCCCAGGCGACGCCTTCGAAGCCCTTGTTCTGGTTGGAGGACTTGCCGAGTTCATACTGGGGGAAATCCGCGATGTTCAGGGTGGTGGTGTCTGCATTCACTTTAACGATGGTCAACTTGTGCTGGCGCTCGTCAGTGATCGCAATCAGGCCATCGTTCATGACAGCAACGCCTTCCGGATTGCTCCAGCCCACCAAGGGGATCTTGCGCATTACATCGCCCGTGAGCGTCAGCTCCACCAGAAACGCATTTTTGCCCATGACCGCAAATAGCGTTTTGGTCACCGGGTTGTAGGACAGGTCCGACGCCTCGTCCTTTTCCATGCCTGGCAACACCTTTGCGTCGATATCCACATGGTAGTCCGGCAGCCAGATGCTGGCGTGACGACCTGCCTTGCTCTCGAACCGCTCCTGAAACCAGAGCAGCGCGCGATCATCCCAATGCATGATGAAAGCCAGCCCATAGCCCAGCAAGGCAACCACTAACAACCACGAATACCAGCGCATGTTGCGCAGGAAAGCGAAGCGTTTTTTGGTACGAGGCGGCGTTGCGGCAGTACTGGCCATTCATGTGTTCCTGAGCAAATGAGACTTCATGACGACGTGGTGCCCTTGCAGGGACGGCCGGATTATCCAGAACAGGTGTGAAAAAAACGCAAAACCGACTGGACTATCAGTCACCCCACAAACAAAAGCCACCCGAGAGTGATCCCGCGTGGCTTTGGGCGCTGCTTGAAATGCTGTCGGCTTACCTGACGACGCTCTCGAACGGCGTCTGCCCGACCAGTTCCAGAGCGATCTGGTCGCCGGCTTCGAACGGCCCGACACCGGCAGGCGTGCCGGTCATGATCAGGTCGCCGGCCTGCAGCGAGAAGTTGGCTGCCATGTGCTGGATCATCGGCACGATCGGGTTGAGCATCATGCTGCTGTTGCCGTCCTGAACCACCTTGCCATTGAGGGTCAGGCGGATACCGATGTCTTCCAGATCAGGGAAGGTCTCGGCGGGCACGAACGGCGGGATCACCGCAGCGCCGTCGAAACACTTGGCCAGCTCCCACGGCAGGCCTTTCTCACGCAAACGCGACTGGACGTCACGCAACGTCAGGTCCAGGCCAGGCGCAAAACCGCTGATCGCGTCGAGTACTTCTTCGCGCGAAGGGTCCTTGCTCAGGGGCTTGCCGATCAACACCACGATCTCGGCTTCGTAATGCACCGAACCACGGTCTGCCGGGATGGTGAAGCCACCCTCCAGCGCAACCACCGCGCTGCCGGGTTTCATGAACAGCAGCGGTTCGGTAGGCACCGCGTTGCCCAGTTCCTTGGCGTGTTCGGCGTAGTTACGCCCGATGCAGACCACTTTACCCAGCGGGAAGTGAATGTTGGTGCCATCGACATATTTGTGCTGGTAGCTCATGACGTCTCCTGAGGCTGTAAGAGGTAGCCTGCTTATTGTTGCGGCGGATCAAACTGTTGCGACGGATCAAACGGCGAAGATTTTTCCGGGATTCATGATCCCGTTGGGATCGAACACCGCTTTCAACGCCTTCATGTATTCGATTTCGACCGGCGAGCGACTGTACGTCAAATAGTCACGCTTGGTCATCCCGACGCCGTGCTCGGCCGAAATCGAGCCGTTGTACTTTTCGACGGTCTCGAACACCCACTTGTTGACCCGGGCACATTTGACGAAGAACTCGTCCTTGTCGAGGCTCTCGGGTTTGAGGATGTTCAGGTGCAGGTTGCCGTCGCCAATGTGGCCGTACCACAGCACTTCGAAGTCCGGATAGTGTTCGGCAACGATGGCATCGATTTCAGCCAGGAACTCGGGCACTTTCGAGACTGTGACCGAGATATCGTTTTTGTACGGCGTGAAGTGCGAGATGGTTTCCGAGATGTACTCGCGCAGCTTCCACAGGTTGCGTAATTGCTGCTCGCTCTGGCTCATCACGCCGTCCAGCACCCAACCCTGCTCGACGCAGTGCTCGAAAGTCGCCAGGGCCTGATCGGCCAGGTCTTCGGTGGTTGCTTCGAATTCCAGCAACACATAGAACGGGCATGGCGTGTCGAAAGGCGACGGCACGTCACCACGCGCCATGACCCGGGCGAAGGATTTGTCCGAGAAGAATTCGAAGGCCGTCAGGTCGAGCCTGCCGTGAAAGGCATGCAGCACCGGCATGATCGAGTTGAAGTCCGAGGTGCCCAGCACCATCGCGGTGAGGTTCTTCGGCGCGCGATCGAGGCGCATGGTCGCTTCGACGACAAAGCCCAGCGTACCTTCGGCACCGATGAACAGCTGACGCAAATCGTAGCCGGTGGCGTTCTTGATCAGGTCCTTGTTCAGCTCCAGCAGGTCGCCCTTGCCGGTGACCACCTTGAGGCCGGCGACCCAATTGCGCGTCATGCCGTAGCGAATGACCTTGATACCGCCCGCATTGGTGCCGATATTGCCGCCGATCTGGCTGGAGCCCGAAGACGCGAAGTCGACCGGGTAATAAAGGCCGTTTTCTTCAGCCAGCGCCTGCAATTGTCGGGTGATCACGCCGGGCTGACAGACCGCCGTGCGGTCGGTGAGGTTCAGATCCAGCACCCGGTTCATGTAATCGAACGAAACGACCACTTCGCCGTTGGCGGCCACCGCGGCCGCCGAAAGCCCGGTTCGTCCACCCGAAGGCACCAGCGCCACGAGCCGTTCATTGGCCCAGCGTACGATGGCCTGCACTTGTTCGGTGGTCTTGGGGAATACGATGGCCAATGGTGCGGGGGTGAACTGCTTGGTCCAGTCCTTGCCGTAAGTCTCCAGAGAACCGGCGTCAGTGAGTACCTTGCCGGGTTCAACCAGGGTCTGCAGCTCATCAATCAAAACGCGATCGGTCATTGAATCAACTCTCGAACGATTCATGGGCATCCTGAGAACGGTTCACGTTCGGGATGAGGTTTCGCGGGGCTCATATGCTAGCATACGCCCCCCGCGAGTCGTGCCCAGCGCCGATCCGGCCACCCCCTGCCAATTTTCTTCGGGACACAGGTTTACGCAGATGAGCAAGACTTCCCTCGACAAGAGCAAGATCAAGTTCCTTCTTCTCGAAGGCGTTCACCAATCCGCTGTCGACGTCCTCAAGGCAGCCGGTTACACCAGCATCGAGTACCACACCAAGTCTCTGCCGGAAGCCGAACTGAAAGAAAAGATCGCCGACGCTCATTTCATCGGTATCCGCTCCCGTACTCAGTTGACCGAAGAGCTGTTCGATTGCGCCAAGAAGCTGGTTGCGGTCGGCTGCTTCTGCATCGGCACCAACCAGGTTGACCTCAACGCGGCGCGCGAGCGCGGTATCGCAGTGTTCAATGCGCCCTACTCCAATACCCGTTCGGTCGCCGAACTGGTGCTGGCCGAAGCCATCCTGCTGCTGCGCGGTATCCCCGAGAAGAACGCTTCCTGCCACCGTGGCGGCTGGATCAAGAGCGCGGCCAATTCCTTCGAGATCCGTGGCAAGAAGCTGGGCATCATCGGTTACGGCTCGATCGGTACGCAGCTGTCGGTGCTGGCCGAAGGTCTGGGCATGCAGGTGTACTTCTACGACACGCTGACCAAACTGCCACTGGGCAACGCCACTCAGGTATCGAGCCTGAACGAGCTGCTGGGCATGTCCGATATCGTCACGCTGCACGTTCCGGAAACCTCGGAAACCCAGTGGATGATCGGCGAAAAAGAAATCCGCGCGATGAAGAAGGGCAGCATCCTGATCAACGCTGCGCGTGGCACGGTGGTCGAGCTGGACGCACTGGCCGACGCCATCAAGGACAAGCACCTGATCGGCGCCGCCATCGACGTGTTCCCGATCGAGCCGCGCTCGAACGACGACATTTTCGAGAGCCCCCTGCGCGGTCTGGACAACGTGATCCTGACGCCGCACATCGGTGGTTCCACAGCCGAAGCGCAGGCCAACATCGGTCTGGAAGTCGCGGAAAAGCTGGTCAAGTACAGCGACAACGGTACGTCGGTGTCCTCGGTCAACTTCCCGGAAGTCGCCCTGCCTGCGCACCCTGGCAAGCACCGTCTGCTGCACATCCACGAAAACATCCCGGGCGTGCTCAGCGAGATCAACAAGGTCTTCGCCGAGAACGGTATCAACATCTCCGGTCAGTTCCTGCAGACCAACGAGAAAGTCGGCTACGTGGTCATCGACGTCGACGCCGAATACTCCGACCTCGCTCAGGCCAAGCTGCAACAGATCAAAGGCACCATCCGCAGCCGCGTGTTGTTCTGATCTGATCTGATCGCCGTGCCCACCCCGTGTGGGCACGCTTTCTGTAATTTCCCGCGCTACACCGCCCCTTCAAGACCGGACGCAGAACGTCCAGAACTGCATGCCCACGCAGAGCATGGGCACGATCAGTGGTCTCGCGAACACCTATCGTTCCTCACGCTCCAGCGTGGGAATGCCGTTCGTGACGCTCTGCGTCACACGTATGGAAATCGGACGCAGAGCGTCCAGA
>NZ_FNJH01000018.1 GCF_900103225.1 Pseudomonas congelans
ACCCACACGAATTGCTTGATTCAGTTGTTAAAGAGCGGTGGGTTAAGATCTTTCGTCTCAACCGAGGCGCGCATTCTACAGCGTCCTCTGTATCTGTCAAGCGGTTATTTTAAGAAGTTTTCAAAGTTTCCTTTGCAACTTCAACCACTTGCGCTGCGATCAACTCTTGAGTTGCTCATCAGCGGGAGGCGAATTCTACAGCGTTACAACCGCGTGTCAAACTCTTTTTTCTCACCGCTGTCGATCAATCCAGACCCGACCTACTTCCTCGCTGACTCTTAACTCCAAAACCTTGCAACCTATTGATCTACAAGGCTTTTTCGTTTCCGTCTGCGCCGGAAGTG
Source organism: Pseudomonas congelans (assembly GCF_900103225.1). Classification (GTDB taxonomy): domain Bacteria; phylum Pseudomonadota; class Gammaproteobacteria; order Pseudomonadales; family Pseudomonadaceae; genus Aquipseudomonas; species Aquipseudomonas congelans. The sequence continues at coordinate 345 of NZ_FNJH01000018.1, forward strand.
GGGCGAATTATAGACACCTCACAGAGGGCGTCAACCGTTAATTTCAAAATCGCCGAAATTAACCTTGAAGGCCGTTTGGCTATATAGAAGAGCACGCACCTCTTGCGCAATATATTGCCCAACCAATGATTATTCCGCATCATGCGCCATTACCTGTGCCCGGATCACACCCAGGATGTACATCTGAAATGTCTGAGAAATCCCGCAACATAGCCTCTGCCCTGTTCCCTCTGGGATTGCTGATGATCGCCATGATCTCCATTCAAAGCGGCGCATCGCTGGCAAAGAGTCTTTTCCCTGTCGTGGGCGCACAAGGCACCACGACCCTCAGGCTGGTATTCGCCAGCCTGATCCTGGTTGCCGTCCTGCGACCGTGGCGGGCGAATCTGACTGCAAAATCGTTACGTACCGTCGTGATCTACGGCATTGCGCTGGGCAGCATGAACCTTCTCTTCTATATGTCATTGCGGACAGTGCCTCTGGGAATTGCCGTAGCACTGGAGTTCACCGGCCCGCTGGCTGTGGCGCTGCTGTCCTCCCGCAAGCCCATTGATTTTCTCTGGGTGACTCTGGCAGTCATCGGCCTGCTGCTGTTGATCCCTCTGGGGACCTCAGCTGCCGCGATTGATCTGCTAGGTGCGGGTTATGCCTTGGGCGCAGGTGTGTGCTGGGCCGCCTACATAGTGTTCGGTCACAAGGCTGGTGCAGACAACGGTGTGCAGACGGCTGCCCTCGGCGTTGTAATTGCCGCGCTCTTCATAGGGCCGATAGGTGTGGTACACGCAGGCTCTGCATTACTGGATATTTCGCTTATACCTGCAGCGTTGGGTGTCGCCATCCTGTCGACTGCCCTGCCCTATAGCCTGGAGATGATTGCCCTGACGCGAATGTCGGCGCGTACATTTGGCACGCTGGCCAGCCTGGAACCCGTCTTCGCTGCGCTTTCAGGCCTCGTGTTTCTTCATGAAAGCCTTTCACTGACTCAATGGCTGGCGATTGGCGCAATCATCTTCGCGTCCATCGGCGCAACCCTTGGCTCGGCACACAGCAAACCCCAGTTGGTACCGGCCGACTGAACTTACCACGCGTCAAGAAGCCATATGGCACTAGCATTTGTTACGCGCATGCGCCATGTTTGTACCTGACCGATTTATATTCGGTGGCTATGCGTTACAGTTCAAAAGACTCATGGTCCAGTCAATCGGATGGATCGCGATCAGCAATGGCCCGCTAAGGAAAGGAATGAAATACATTTTTGTCGTATTGGCCATACTGGCTGTGGCAGGTTGTGCAGCCACATCCAAGCCCGTCACGCAAAGCAAGCGAGGCATCCACATCAACTGCTCAGGCCTCACATCGTCCTGGGCAAAATGCTACGAGCTGGCTACCAACTCCTGCGCTTCGAGAACATTCAAGGTCATCGCGAAGTCCGGCGATGCTACCGAGGAGCCCGAAGACTATCCGTTCGGCCTGAACCCGGCGGGCTACACCAGCCGCAGCATGATCATCGTCTGCAGGAAAGCTGCACCACTGGCTGATCCGCTACCGCAGGACTAGCCTGCGGCAACGGGAAGGCTTGATCAGACAGGGATCGTACGGGCCTGCAGCCACAACAGCGCAGTGCCCTGCAACAGCGGGCTCAACCGCGTCAGCACCTGAATATGGTAGTCGTTCAGCCAGGCACGCTCTTCTGCGTTCAACATCGACACCTCGATGCAACGGGTGTCGATCGGGCAAAGCGTGAGCGTTTCAAAGCGCAGAAATTCGCCGAACTCGGTTTTGCCGGCTTCCTGGTTGATCACCAGATTTTCGATACGCACCCCCCAGCGTCCAGGCCGGTACGTACCCGGCTCGATGGACGTGATCATGCCCGGTAGCATGGCTGTCTGCGGCGTTGCAGGTGCCTGATAGGCAATGACCTGCGGCCCTTCGTGCACATTCAGGAAATACCCCACGCCATGCCCGGTGCCGTGGCCATAATTGACACCCTCACTCCAGATTGGCGCCCGGGCAATTGCGTCCAGCAGCGGCGACTGAATGCCCTTGGGAAAGTGAGCACGCGACAGTGCGATTACACCCTTGAGGACGCGAGTACAATCCTGCTTCTGTTCGACGCTCGGTGTTCCGATCGCCACCATCCGCGTGATGTCGGTGGTGCCGCCAAGGTACTGGCCGCCCGAATCGATCAGTAGTAAACCGTCACCTTCTATCCGCGCATGCTCCGCCTCGGTAGCGCGGTAATGAGGCATCGCGCCATTGGCGTTGAAGCCCGCAATGGTGGCAAAGCTGGGCGAGACATAACCCGGACGTCGCTCGCGTGCCTGCGTGAGCTTTTCATCGATGGTCAGTTCGCTGACAGGCTCTCGCCCCAGCGCACTGTCCAGCCAGGCGAAAAACTCGCAGAGCGCCGCGCCGTCCTGTTCCATTGCCTGACGGATATGAGCCGTATCGGTCTCGGTTTTTTGCGATTTCAGCAACGTGCTCGGGTTAAGCCCTTCTACCAGCGTGACCTCACTGTCCAGGTAATCGAGCAGTCCACAGGTAACCCGGGCCGGATCGACCAGCAGTCGCGCGTCCTTCGGCAGTTCGCGCAAGGCGGCGCCAATCTGCGTGTACTCCATGAGGTTGATGCCGTCGCGCTCCAGGCGCGCACGTACCGAGTCCGGTACTTTCTTCGAGTCCACGAACAGCGTGACGCTTTGCGGACCGATCAAGGCAAACGCGATGAACACCGGATTGTAGGAAACGTCCGCGCCACGCAGATTGAACAGCCAGGCGATGTCGTCCAGCGTTGCAATGAAATGCCAGTCAGCCTTTCGCTCGACGATGATCTGCCGGACCCGCGCGAGCTTTTCGCTACGGTCCAGTGAAGCCTGGGGAGGCATATGCTCGTAAATCGGGTGAGACGGCAACGCGGGGCGGTCCTGCCACAGCTCGGTTAGCAGGTCGATGTCGGTCCGCAGTCGCGCGCCACGTTCGTAGAGCCTGCTTGCCAAAGTGCGCGAAGAAGCAACGGCCAGAACCGCCCCGTCAACGGCAACCACGCTCTCGGCCTTGGCTTCATCTGCCAGCCATTCGAGTGGACCTTGCTGGCCGGGCATCAGTTTCACCAGCTCGATGCCGCTGCCGGCAAGCTCCTTGGTGGCCTGCTCCCAATAGCGGCTGTCAGCCCATATGCCGGCAAAATCCTGGGTGATGATCAGCGTACCGACCGAGCCGTGAAAACCCGACAGCCACTGACGCCCCTGCCAGTAGCCGGGCAGGTATTCGGAGAGGTGCGGATCCGCTGACGGCACCAGATAGGCATCGATGCGCTCCCTGCTCATCAAGGCGCGGGTTTGCGCCAAACGTTCTGCCACTTCTGAACTGGCGTTGGATTGCGTGCTCATTGACTCTCCTGCTGACCCGGAAATTGACTGCTTTCACCGATTCAGATAATGGAGCACTCATCGACCCTGAGCAACCGCCCAGAACGCAGGCTGGACAAGAGAAGTGCGAATCGAGTCGACCGCACGCTCTATGTCCTGCTCGCGAGTGAAGCGCCCCAGGCTCAGGCGTATGGTCTGGCTCGCGGCCTGCGGGCTCAGCCCGAGGGCCAGCAGAACATGCGACGGCAGGTTTTTCGCCGAGTTGCAGGCGGAGGTGGACGAAAAGGCCAGACGCTCACCCAGCGCGGCGACGTCCAGATCGTTATGAGTGAACGTAAAACTGAGTGTATGGGCAATCCGCTGCGTGGGACTGCCGTTGATACACACCCCGGGAATCTCGGCCAGGCGCCTACAAAGAAGATTGCTCAGCCGCTGTATTTCAACAACCTCCCCTTCGAGCACTTCTGCCGCCAGGGCAAAGGCCGCGCCCATTCCGGCGATCTGATGCGTTGCCAGTGTCCCGGAGCGCAAGCCACATTCGTGCCCTCCCCCATGAATCTGGGCGAGAACACGCTGCTGCGCGCGCGGACCCACGTACAAAGCGCCAATGCCCTTGGGCCCGTAAATCTTGTGTGCCGAGAGCGACATCAAATCCACCGCGAGCTGGCTGAGATCAATCGGCAACTTGCCAGCGCCCTGCGCCGCGTCGACATGCAGCAGCGCCCCGTGCCCACGTACGCGCCTGCCGATTTCGGCGATGTCGTTGACGGTACCCAGTTCGTTATTGACCAGCATCAGCGAGACCAGAAATGTATCGTCACGCAAGGCTGCACTGACTGCATCGGCACTGATCAGGCCCTCGCTGTCCGGCGCCAGCCAAGTGACCTCGACACCCTCCTCCTCAAGTTGACGGGCGGTGTCGAGGGTAGCCTTGTGCTCGATCAGGCTGGTGATGATATGACCGGGACCGCCTCCAGGTATTGTCGCCTGCCGCTTTGCGCGCTGTTGAGCAACGCCCTTTAGAGCCAGATTGCTGGACTCGGTCGCGCCGGAAGTCCAGATGATCTGCGACGCCTGTGCACCTACCAGGTACGCGACCTGCTCGCGGGCAAGTTCCACTGCAAGGCGGGCCTTTTGGCCGAACGAATGGGAGCTGGAGGCAGGATTGCCGAAGTTGCCTGATGCCCCCAGGCAATCGACCATCACCCTGATGACACGCTCGTCCACAGGCGTGGTGGCGGCGTAATCCAAATACAGCACTGACTCGTTCATGCGCGCTCCTTGTTCACAGACCATGAAGAGGATGATGCACGAAACCAGATAGAACCAAAAATTATCAATTAATATTTATATAGACAAAAATAGAATATAAAAAAAGACTACCGTAAAATCTGTCGATCTCTGGACGCACGACAGCGTCGGTCAGCTGTGTCATCAAATACACATCAAAAGATGGTGTTTTTTTGACACACTTATAAATCAATACGTTAGATTCTTACCTCTACCATTTATCAAAAATCTAACAGAAACCTGACGAAATAATTTGACAGATACCCTGCCGCCACCGATATATAGGACCGTCAGGCACATTCCGGTTTTACGCAAATGCCGCAGAGCATAGCGTTGGAATAATCAGCCGAAGTTGACTGCTGTCCTGTCTCACCCTGTCAGTTATTTCCACAGCGCTTATCAAGCGCTGGCGGATGTCTGTTGACTCTCACTTCCTTTTTTAAATGCTGAATGCGTTCGGTGTGGCGGTAGCGTTGCCTGTTGCAATGCGACTTACACGACGCTTGCGCGTTGATTCTGCTTAAACAGCGCTCTCACTGGATCGACCGATTCGGCGGTAGCGTGCCCGGCAATCAATGGATGTGAGCGACAGATGCCCGGTTACCCGCTTGCAACGCACTGACTCAAAGAAACATGGAGGCTTCGATGATTAACGTGACCAAGACGTATCTGGGTGATATCGACCAGTTCAAACGCTATGTCGAAGGCATCTACGCACGTGGCTGGCTGACCAATCACGGTCCGCTGGCCGGGGAACTGACGGAACGACTCAAGGACTACCTGGGTATCAGGCACATTATTCTGACCAACAACGGCACCCTGGCCCTGCAAGTGGCCTATCGGGCGCTGGGGCTGAGTGGCAGCGCGGTGACCACGCCATTCAGTTTTGTCGCGACCAGCAGCTCGCTGCAATGGGAAGGCATCCGCCCGATCTTTGCCGATATCGATGCGCACACCTGGAACATCTCGCCGAAACACATCGAAAACAGTATTGCCGAAGACACCACCGCGATCGTCGCCACCCACGTGTTTGGCAATCCGTGTGACGTGCAAGCCATTCAGCGCATAGCCCGCGAACACAAGCTCAAGGTCGTCTATGACGGCGCACACGCATTCGCCGTGCGTCACGCAGGCCAGTCGGTGCTCAATCATGGCGACATCAGCACCTTGAGTTTTCATGCCACCAAGCTGTTTCACACCATTGAAGGCGGCGCGATCATCACCAACGATGACGAACTGGCCAGACAAGCCCATCTGATGTGCAACTTCGGTATTTCCGGCGTCGACCGGATCGATGGCATCGGCATCAATGCCAAGCTCAACGAATTCTCAGCCGCCATGGGCCTGTGCATTCTCGACAACATCGGCAACATTCTCGAACAACGCGCGGAGATAGCCGACCACTACACCTTGTCGCTGCAAGATTACCTGGATCTGCAGACGCTCCAGGCCGACAGCCAGCGGAATAACAGTTATTACCCTGTGGCACTGCGCGACGAGCAACAATTATTGAGCGTGCGCACCGCACTCAACCAGCACAAGATCAACCCCCGCCGCTACTTCTATCCCTCACTGGATACCCTTGAATATCTGCAGCCTCAAGCAGGCCAGCCGGTCTCCAGAGCGTTGAGCGAACGAGTGCTGTGCCTGCCGATCTATCCAGGCCTGCTGAGAAGCGAACAGGACCTGGTCATCCGCACCCTGATCGCAGCTTGCAGCGAGACTGAAAATGACTACCGGGCTTGCCCCGTTGCACGGGTCTGCTGACCATCATGCCAGGCAAATACTCCCTCATCCGCAACACCCTCCTGAATTACGGCGGGCAGGCTTACGTGCTGCTGATCGGAATTCTGATCATGCCGTTCTATCTGGGCCACCTGGGTGCCGAAGCGTATGGACTGATCGGTTTCTTCACCCTGCTGCAGGCCTGGCTGCAATTGCTGGATGCCGGTCTGTCGCCCAGCCTGGTGCGTGCCGTAGCGCACGAGCGAGACACTCCTGCACGCAAACAACGTCTGGGCAGTCTGTTGCGCTCGTTCGAACTGATCTTTCTGCCGATGGCAATGCTCAGCGCCCTGCTGGTCTATAGCGCCAGCCCATGGATTGCCGCGCACTGGCTGAACGCAAATACCCTGCAACCCGAGACCCTGACGCATTGCATCACCTTGATGGGCATCATCATTGCCCTGCGCCTGTGTTCGACGCTGTACAAAAGCGCGATACAGGGCCTTGAGCAGCATGGCTGGCTCAACGCTGCCAATGTGTCGATCGCAACGTTGCGCTACGTCGGCGGCCTGGTGCTGGTCAGTCAGTTTTCCCGGGACCCACGGGACTTCTTTGAATTTCAACTCGCGGTGGGGCTGATCGAAACCCTGTGGTTTGCCGGCAAGGCCCGCGGGCAGATGCCTGCGCCGCACTGGATGACCGGCCTGGACTGGCCATTGATCAAGCCGATCCTGCCCTTCGCCGCCAGCCTGTCGCTGAGCGCTGTGCTGTGGATCGTGCTGACCCAGGTGGACAAGGCACTTCTGTCGAATCTGCTGCCGCTGGACCAGTACGGCTACTTCTCACTGGTGGTATTGATCGCCACCGGCATCGGGATGCTGACCAACCCGCTGGTCCAGACGCTACTGCCGCGCCTGACCGTGTTGCTGGCCGAGGGCCGGCGCGACGAGATGCACGCCTTGTTCCTGGCCGCCAATCGCTTCGCCTGTACTTTTTTGTTTCCCCTGGCGGCGGTCATTGCCCTGTATGCGGAGCCGTTGATTCTCGCCTGGACCGGCGATCCGGTCGCCGCACGCTGGAGTCGTCCGGTGCTCGGCTGGTACGCGCTGGGCAGCGCCATCATGGCCGCCAGTGCCTTTCAGTTCTATCTGCAATACGCCTATGGCCGAATGCATTTGCACCTGTGGTACAGCCTGATTTCGACGCTGGTCAGCGTGCCGGTGATGGTGCTCGCGATCCATTACCAAGGCATGTACGGCGCGGCGTTGGCGTGGTTTTTTCTGCGTGCGACGTCCTTCGCGATATGGCCAGTCATCGTGCATCGACACCTGGCCCCCGGTCTTCATCGCCAATGGTTGAGCGACATCCTGCGTATCAGCGCGATGACCGCTGCAGGCCTGATGGTCAGCGCCCCGGTATTCAATCTGATTGCCGGTGAAAGCCGTAGCAGCGTGCTTCTGGCACTCGCGCTCAGCGGGCTTGTCACCCTGATGCTGGTGGCGACGAGTCACCGGCCGCTGGCATCGAAACTCTATGTTCTGTTCAGTAAACCGAGTACTTGAGCCATGGACGACACTGTAAGGAATACCGACGAAACCTGCCTGGCGCCGCCGCTGCTGAGCATCATATGCCCGGCCTACAATCAGGAGGCCTTCATCGCTCAGGCGCTGGACGGGCTTTTGTCACAACAGACCGATTTCAGGTACGAAATCCTGATCAACGACGACGCCTCCACAGACGCTACCGCGCGCATCATTGCGCACTACGCCGAGCGGCACCCGACGATCATTCGGCCCTTCTATCAGCAGATCAATCAGTACAGTCAGGGCAGAGCTTGCGTCCCCGGCCTGTTTGGCGAAGCGCGCGGTCGCTACATCGCCTACTGCGAAGCTGACGATTACTGGATCGATCCGCGAAAACTGCAGCTGCAAGTGGACTTTCTCGAAGCGAATCCGGATTACGTCATCACCTATCACGACGCGTTTGTCTTCGATGAACACGGTCAGTACGGCGTGCAGTTGCAAGGTCATCTGCGCGCCGACGCCTCGGCGCTGGAGTTGCAACAGGCAAGACGCCTGTCGACCCTGACCGTCTGCTTTCGCAACATGTTCAGTCAGATGCCGCACGAATTGAGCCTGTGGAATGCACCGCTGAACGATATGTGCTGGTGGTCGCTGCTCGGGGCCTACGGCAAGGGCAAGTTCATGCCCGGGATCAAGCCGGCCGCCTATCGAATGCACCCTGGCGGGGTGTTCTCGATGCGCAGTGACAAACGCAAGTTGCACATGAACCTGCAGACCTGCTCAAGCCTGGCCAACTATTACAACCGCCTGGGCAATCAGCCGCTCTACCAGTATTTCCTGATGCAGACGGTGTGCCTGTCGCTGGCCGCACTCGCACCTCGTCACAAACTGCAAACGTTGTGGAAAGTGGCGGGCAACATGCTCGCCAATCTGCGCCGGCGCCTGTGGCCGGCTACTGGCAAAGCTCATGTTCAGTAGTGTGCTGGTGTTGTGCGTGGGCAACATCTGCCGCAGCCCGATGGCCGTCGCGATGCTGCATCAGCGCCTGAAGGATACGCAGGTGCGTATTCAGTCGGCAGGCATCGCCGCCTTGTCGGGCTCTTCGATTGACCCGGAGGCACACGCGGTTCTGCAGTCACATCGGGTGCAGCCTCAGCGGCATGCAGCTCGCCAGATGAGTCGCGAGCTGCTGCGCCAGGCCGATCTGATTCTGTTGATGGAACAGGCGCATTTTTCCGACGTTCTCGACCTCGCCCCCGAGGTACGCGGCAAAGCCTTTCTGATCGGTAAATGGCAAGACCCGCTCGACATCACCGACCCTTACCGGCGGCCCGCGTCAGCCTTCGAACAGACCTACGTGCAGCTCTCGCGCTGCATCGAAGACTGGCTTCCCCATTTCCGATCAGGAGCAACAGGATAAATGACCGTCATGAGCCATCCTCCCCTGAATTTCCAACCGGACCCCCGGATTGATCTGGCGACCGTCCTGCGGATGCTGTTCGATCACAAAGCCCTGATCCTGTGGACAGTCAGCCTGTTTTTTCTGATCGGCCTGGGCTATGCCATTCTGGCCACGCCGGTCTATCAGGCCACCGCCATGATTCAGATAGAGCCGAGAAAAATCGGCATCGAGGGTACCCCCGAGGTCAGCGCCAAG
>NZ_FNJH01000006.1 GCF_900103225.1 Pseudomonas congelans
AGATGACACGAACCGAAAGTTTGCGTCACGAACGACACCTGAACCGACTATCACATACCCGATTTGCTGAAGCGCGCCGCACGGCACGATTCGGTACCCGAATTTCTTGACGACCATAGAACATTGGAACCACCTGATCCCATCCCGAACTCAGTAGTGAAACGATGTATCGCCGATGGTAGTGTGGGGTTTCCCCATGTGAGAGTAGGTCATCGTCAAGATTGAATTCCAGAAACCCTCTTCGCTTACGCGTCGAGGGTTTTTGTTTGTCTGGTGCCTGCAAAAACCAGCGTGAAAACACGTTTTCGTTTCTATGCATCATGCTTCTGCGTGGCTATGATGCGTGCCTTATTGCCAGGCGATTCCAAATGCTGACCTTGTTAAAGCTTCTTGCCGATGGTGCGTTTCATTCTGGCCAGGTATTGGGTGACGCCCTCGGCATAAGTCGCAGTGCTGTCTGGAAGCAGCTTCAGCAGCTTGAGGCGGACCTGGGCATAGATGTCCACAAGGTGCGTGGTCGTGGCTATAGACTCGCAACGCCCATTTCTCTTCTAAGTCCTGCCGGTATCGAGCAGTCAGGCTTTCCTGCCAACTGGTCTGTACGTACTTACGACTCCATAGACTCAACCAACGCTGAGGCCGCACGTTTGATCACTCAAGGCGTTCCCATGCCTGTGCTGGTAGTGGCTGAGCAGCAGACCTCCGGAAGAGGGCGGCGTGGTCGAAAGTGGGTAAGTCCATTTGCTGAAAACCTGTATTACAGCCTGGTCCTGCGTATTGATGGCGGGATGCGTCAGTTGGAGGGCCTCAGCTTGTTGGTAGGGCTCGCGGTGATGAATGTCCTGCGTGATATGGGCGTCCAAGGCGCAGGCCTTAAATGGCCGAATGATGTGCTCGTTGGCAGGCAGAAGATTGCCGGGATTTTGCTCGAGCTGATTGGCGATCCGGCAGACGTATGCCATGTGATCATCGGAATAGGAGTGAACGCAAACATGCGCTCCTCCAGTGAGGTAGATCAGCTATGGACGTCGGTGAGGCTTGAAACGGGTGGCCTTGTCGACCGCAATCAGATCGCTGCTCGTATAAGCACACAGCTCGAGGCTTTCATGGCGGTTCATCGCAAGGAAGGTTTTGCAGCATTTCAAAAGGAATGGGAGCGCGGGCATTTGTGGCAGGGCGCTGCAGTCAAGTTGCTCTCTGGGGTAGAGGTCGTGGAGGGAGTAGTGTTAGGGGTCGACTCACTTGGAGCGCTGCGGTTGGAAGTTAATGGTGCGGAAAAAAGCTTCAGTGGTGGTGAGCTGAGCCTGAGGTTGCGAGATGATTCTTGAGCTCGATTGTGGCAACAGCTTCATCAAGTGGCGTATTACCGCTAAAAGCGATGCAGCAGTGGTCAGCGTTGGTGTAGTTGACTCTGACGCAGCCTTGTTGGAGCACCTGCGTAATCTCCCGGACGCAACGTTCAGCGACTGTCGTCTGGTAAGTGTCCGCAGCGCCGAAGAAACGGCGCGTCTGGTTTCCGTACTGGCTGACGCGTTTTCCGTTGCTCCCGTCTGCGCAGTGCCAGCCCGTGAGCTTGGAGGGGTGGTAAACGGCTACGACGATTTCGAGCGTCTGGGCCTGGATCGCTGGCTGGCTTTTGTCGGTGCGTACCACCTTGTCAAAGGCGCATGCCTGGTAATTGATCTAGGCACTGCAGTGACATCTGATTTCGTCGATGCCGGCGGCGAGCATCTCGGTGGTTTCATCTGTCCAGGGATGCCCTTGATGCGCAATCAACTGCGTACCCATACCCGTCGCATCAGATATGACGACACAGAGGCGGAAAGGGCTTTGGTTCGTCTCGTTCCTGGGCGTGCAACCTCAGAGGCGGTAGAGCGCGGCTGCTCGCTGATGCTTCGGGGGTTCGCAGTGACTCAGGTCGAGATAGCTCGTGGGTATTGGGGTGACGACTTTGCTATTTTTGTAACTGGCGGGGATGCTGCTCTGGTTGCAGATGTGCTGCCAGGGGCCCGTATCGTTCCTGATCTGGTCTTTGTGGGGCTGGCTCTCGCCTGCCCCTTGCGTTGAGGTCTCTATGCGTTGGTTATTTCTTCTGCTGTTGATGCTCAATGCCTTTTATTACATCTGGCATCAGCAGGAGGCTCCGCTCAGGGCCAAAGAGGTCATGCCCTTGTCGCTTCATCGTGCTTCTCAGCAGGATATTCGTCTGCTCAGCGAATCGGATGCCGGCCGGGTGTCCCACGATGCTGACACCAAGTGCCTGTATGTCGGTGGCTTTGCCAGGCAAGAGGATGCGCGCCTGGTCGAGCAGCGGTTGAACAGCTTGGATATCCAGTCTCAATATCAAACCGTGCAAACGGGTGGGGCGGCTGCCTACTGGCTGAAAATTGCCCCGGAAAGTAGACGCCTTGTCGAAGCGGGCCTGATCAGTCAGCTGAGTCAGGATTTCCCGCAGTTAAAAAATCAAATAATGTCGTGCGAAGGCATTGCAACTGCTGATTAGTTTACATAGAATGGCGCCCGCTTCGCAGTGAGGTGAAAGTCTCACGAACGAAGTGGTAGTAGTCAACGCATGTAACCTCAGGTTTTTACTGAGAAAAAGGTTGACAGAAGGGTAGCATGAGTTGAGAATGCTGCCTCGCTTAGGAGGGGTTCCCGAGCGGCCAAAGGGATCAGACTGTAAATCTGACGTCTACGACTTCGAAGGTTCGAATCCTTCCCCCTCCACCAGATTTAGCGCGAGCTGCAAGTTGTGCGGGTATAGTTTAGTGGTAGAACCTCAGCCTTCCAAGCTGATGATGCGGGTTCGATTCCCGCTACCCGCTCCAGGCTTGTGGTTCATGCATTGTGTTTTGCTCTTGTAGCTCAGTTGGTAGAGCACACCCTTGGTAAGGGTGAGGTCAGCGGTTCAAATCCGCTCAAGAGCTCCATTGATAAAGGCAGATATGAAAATATCTGCCTTTGTTTTAGGCGGTTATGCGCTGTGTGCGCCGTCTAAATCTTGTTCGAGGTATGTGGCCTGTTGGGTGCTCTTCGAATAAGGTGTTGAAAAACTCTCGTCGGGTCCGCATAATGGTCGGCCTGATTTTGCTTTTAGGTCAGTAGCTCAATTGGCAGAGCGACGGTCTCCAAAACCGTAGGTTGGGGGTTCGATTCCCTCCTGACCTGCCAGATTCCCTAGATGTAATCTGGCTTTCTTTTCACAGGATCTCCGTAGATGAATCCCAAGGCTGAAGCATCAGACTCTCGCTTTGATATGCTGAAGTGGCTCCTGGTAGTCGTTTTGGTTGTCGTGGGTGTTGTCGGCAATCAGTATTATTCTGCTGAGCCGATCCTGTATCGCGTTCTCGCTCTCCTTGTGATTGCCGCAGCTGCTGCGTTTGTAGCGCTGCAGACAGGCAAAGGCAAGGCCTTCTTCGTTTTGGCGAAAGAAGCCCGTGCCGAGATCCGTAAAGTCGTATGGCCTACTCGCCAAGAAACCACTCAAACCACGTTGATCGTTGTGGCTGTTGTGCTGGTTATGGCGTTGCTGTTGTGGGGGCTTGATTCCCTGCTCGGCTGGCTTGTTTCCTTGATAGTTGGCTAAGGGTGTCCCGTGGCTAAGCGTTGGTACGTAGTGCATGCTTACTCGGGTTACGAGAAGCATGTCATGCGCTCGTTGGTCGAGCGTGTGAAGCTGGCAGGCATGGAAGATGGCTTCGGCGAAATTCTGGTTCCCACTGAAGAAGTGGTTGAAATGCGTAATGGCCAGAAGCGCAAAAGCGAACGTAAGTTCTTTCCAGGTTATGTGCTTGTTCAGATGGACATGAATGAGGGTACTTGGCACTTGGTCAAGGACACCCCGCGTGTCATGGGCTTCATCGGCGGTACAGCTGACAAGCCTGCTCCCATCACTGATAAAGAGGCAGAAGCGATTCTGCGTCGCGTCGCTGACGGTAGCGATAAGCCGAAGCCGAAAACGCTGTTCGAGCCAGGTGAAGTTGTTCGCGTCACTGACGGCCCGTTCGCCGATTTCAACGGCACGGTCGAAGAAGTTAACTACGAAAAGAGCCGGATTCAAGTGGCGGTGCTCATTTTCGGACGCTCTACTCCGGTGGAGCTGGAGTTCAGTCAGGTCGAAAAGGCATAACTGAGCTGGAATCCCATACCCCGCAGCCCAAGGCTGTGGGGTTTTTTCGTCACTGGGATATACGCGTAAGTAACCGGGGAGCCTTTATTGGCGCTTGAACCCGTAATTGGAGTGCCTCATGGCCAAGAAGATAACCGCATACATCAAGCTGCAAGTGAAAGCTGCTCAGGCCAACCCAAGCCCGCCAGTTGGTCCTGCTCTGGGTCAGCACGGTGTGAACATCATGGAATTCTGCAAAGCGTTCAACGCCCGTACTCAGGGTATTGAGCCAGGCTTGCCGACTCCAGTGATCATCACTGTATACAGCGACCGTAGCTTCACTTTCGAAACAAAAAGTACCCCTGCATCGGTTCTGCTGAAGAAAGCTGCAGGCTTGACCAGCGGCTCGGCTCGCCCGAACACCGTTAAAGTTGGCACCGTGACTCGTGCTCAGCTGGAAGATATCGCTAAAGCAAAAAATGCGGATCTGACTGCAGCTGACATGGAAGCGGCCGTGCGTACCATCGCCGGTTCCGCTCGTAGCATGGGCCTTAACGTGGAGGGTGTGTAATGGCTAAGCTGACCAAGCGTCAAAAGGCAATCGCCAGCAAGATCGAAGCTGGTAAATCCTACAACTTCGTAGACGCTGCAGCCCTGCTGACCGAGCTGTCGACCGTCAAGTTCAGCGAGTCTGTAGACGTTGCTGTAAACCTGGGTGTTGATCCTCGTAAATCCGACCAGGTTGTACGTAGCGCTACTGTACTGCCGCACGGTACCGGTAAGACTGTACGCGTTGCAGTGTTCACCCAGGGTCCTGCTGCTGAAGCTGCTCTGGCTGCCGGCGCTGATCGCGTTGGTATGGATGATCTGGCCGCTGAAATGAAAGCTGGCGATCTGAACTATGACGTCGTTATCGCTTCCCCTGACGCAATGCGCGTTGTGGGTCAGTTGGGTCAGGTTCTCGGTCCTCGCGGTCTGATGCCTAACCCGAAAGTCGGCACCGTTACTCCTGACGTCGCTACCGCCGTCAAGAACGCCAAGGCTGGTCAGGTTCGTTATCGCACCGACAAAAACGGCATCATCCACACTTCTGTTGGCAAGGTCGGTTTCGACGCTGTCAAGCTGAAGGAAAACGTTGAAGCCCTGATCGCTGATCTGAAGCGTATCAAGCCTGCTTCTTCGAAAGGTATTTACGTCAAGCGCATCACCCTGAGCACCACTATGGGCCCAGGCCTGGTCATCGACCAGGGTTCGTTGGAAGCGTAAGACAAAATGGTACGGTGATCGATTGCCGTACCGTTTGAAAGATTGGGGTCCCTGCCTGGCGGGGGCTATCCAAGACCGTAGGCGACGCAAGTCTTAAACCACAAGCCTACGCAGATGGTGCTCCCGGTTCCTTACCGAATCAGACACCAAAACGACATCTGGCTCCGGTCGGATGAAACGGTAACAAGCAGGAGTTAAACCCGTGGCAATTAAACTCGAAGACAAGAAGGCCATCGTCGCTGAAGTCAACGAGGCTGCCAAAGCTGGTCTGTCCGCTGTCGTGGCTGATGCCCGTGGTGTGACGGTTGGCGCTATGACCGGACTCCGTAAAGAGGCTCGTGAAGCTGGCGTTTACGTACGTGTTGTACGTAACACTCTGCTTAAGCGCGCTGTTGCTGACACTGAATTCAGTGTCCTCAACGACGTGTTCACTGGCCCGACCTTGATCGCGTTCTCCAACGAACATCCTGGCGCTGCTGCCCGTCTGTTCAAGGAATTCGCTAAAGGTCAGGACAAGTTCGAGATCAAGGCAGCTGCGTTCGAGGGCAAGTTCCTCGCAGCTAATCAGATCGATGTACTGGCAAGCCTGCCGACCCGTAACGAAGCAATTTCTCAGCTGATGAGCGTGATTCAAGGCGCTACCAGCAAGTTGGCTCGTACTCTGGCGGCTGTTCGCGACCAAAAAGAAGCAGCTGCAGCCTAAGGCTGAGTCAGATCTTTTCGCGTATTTTTGTTTATTTTGATGGTCGCGTAGGCCGTCCCCCAATTCAGGAAATTGAGTCATGTCCATCTCTCAAGACGATATCCTTAACGCCGTAGCTGAAATGTCCGTTCTGCAGGTTGTAGAGCTGATCAAGGCGTTCGAAGAGAAGTTTGGCGTTACCGCTGCTGCCGGCTCTGCTGGTCCAGCTGTTGCTGCTGCTGTTGTTGAAGAACAAACTGAATTCAACGTCATGCTGCTGGAAGCTGGCGAGAAGAAAGTTAACGTGATCAAGGCAGTACGTGAACTGACCGGTCTGGGCCTGAAAGAAGCCAAGGCAGTCGTTGACGGCGCCCCAGCAATGGTTCTGGAAGCTGTTGCCAAAGACGCAGCTGACAAAGCCAAAGCTACTCTGGAAGAAGCAGGCGCTAAAGTCGAGCTGAAATAAGCATCGATTTTGAGTGTCCAGCCCACGCGTTTAGCGAAAGGCTGATGGCTGGTGGCTTTTGCCACCGGCCTTTTTCCGTTATAGACGATTGGCGCTGTCAACGTCTGTAATGTGTGGTATCCACCGATGGCGGTGGCGCAAACCAAGGGGTTTGCAAGATTTTCTGGCTGCTTCCGTCGGGAGGGAGCCAAACAAGCAGGTGACCAAGCTGGGGAACGCTGATGGCTTACTCATATACTGAGAAAAAACGTATCCGCAAGGACTTTAGCAAGTTGCCGGACGTAATGGATGTGCCGTATCTCTTGGCCATCCAGCTGGATTCGTATCGCGAATTCCTGCAGGCGGGAGCGACCAAAGATCAGTTCCGCGACGTCGGTCTGCATGCAGCCTTCAAATCCGTTTTCCCGATCATCAGCTACTCCGGCAATGCTGCGCTGGAGTATGTAGGTTATCGCTTGGGCGAACCGGCATTTGATGTCAAGGAATGCGTGCTGCGCGGTGTGACTTACGCAGTACCTCTGCGAGTTAAGGTCCGTCTGATCATTTTCGACAAAGAATCGTCGAACAAAGCGATCAAGGACATCAAAGAGCAAGAAGTCTACATGGGTGAAATCCCCCTGATGACTGAGAACGGTACCTTTGTAATCAATGGCACCGAGCGCGTTATCGTGTCTCAGCTTCACCGTTCGCCTGGCGTATTCTTCGACCACGACCGTGGCAAGACGCACAGCTCCGGCAAGCTGCTGTACTCCGCTCGTATCATTCCTTACCGCGGTTCGTGGCTGGACTTCGAGTTCGATCCGAAAGACTGCGTATTCGTCCGTATCGACCGTCGTCGCAAGCTGCCTGCGTCCGTACTTCTGCGCGCTCTGGGTTACACCACCGAGCAAGTGCTTGATGCTTTCTACACCACCAACGTATTCCATGTGCGCGGTGAAAACCTGAGCCTGGAGCTGGTGCCTCAGCGCCTGCGTGGTGAAATTGCCGTTCTGGATATCCTGGACGACAAGGGCAAGGTCATTGTCGAGCAGGGTCGTCGTATCACTGCCCGTCACATCAACCAGCTGGAAAAGGCCGGGATCAAAGAGCTGGAAGTGCCTCTGGACTACGTCCTGGGTCGCACGACAGCCAAGGTCATCGTGCATCCGGCAACCGGTGAGATCATTGCCGAGTGCAACACCGAGCTGAACACTGAAATCCTGGCCAAGATCGCCAAGGCTCAGGTTGTTCGCATCGAAACGTTGTACACCAACGACATCGATTGCGGTCCGTTCGTCTCCGACACACTGAAGATCGACTCCACCAGCAACCAACTGGAAGCGCTGGTCGAGATCTATCGCATGATGCGTCCTGGCGAGCCGCCAACCAAGGATGCCGCTGAAACGCTGTTCAACAACCTGTTCTTCAGCCCTGAGCGTTACGACCTGTCTGCTGTAGGTCGGATGAAGTTCAACCGTCGTATCGGTCGTACCGAAATCGAAGGCTCGGGCGTGCTGTGCAAGGAAGACATCGTAGCGGTCCTCAAGACCCTCGTTGATATCCGTAACGGCAAAGGCATTGTCGATGACATCGACCACCTCGGTAACCGTCGCGTTCGTTGCGTTGGCGAGATGGCCGAGAACCAGTTCCGTGTAGGTCTGGTCCGTGTCGAGCGCGCTGTCAAAGAACGTCTGTCCATGGCAGAAAGCGAAGGCCTGATGCCTCAGGACCTGATCAACGCCAAACCTGTTGCGGCGGCGGTCAAGGAGTTCTTCGGTTCCAGCCAGCTTTCCCAGTTCATGGACCAGAACAACCCGCTGTCCGAGATCACTCACAAGCGTCGTGTTTCCGCACTCGGCCCTGGCGGTCTGACGCGTGAGCGCGCCGGCTTTGAAGTTCGAGACGTTCACCCGACTCACTACGGCCGTGTGTGCCCGATCGAGACACCTGAAGGTCCGAACATCGGTCTGATCAACTCCCTGGCGGCCTATGCCCGCACCAATCAGTACGGCTTCCTCGAAAGCCCGTACCGTGTGGTCAAGGAAGGTCTGGTCACCGAAGAAATCGTTTTCCTTTCGGCGATCGAAGAAGCGGACCACGTCATTGCCCAGGCTTCGGCCGCAATGAACGACAAGCAAGAGCTGATCGACGAGCTGGTCGCTGTGCGTCACTTGAACGAATTCACCGTCAAGGCGCCAGCCGATGTCACCCTGATGGACGTTTCGCCCAAGCAGGTTGTCTCGGTAGCCGCATCGCTGATTCCGTTCCTCGAGCACGATGACGCCAACCGTGCGTTGATGGGTTCGAACATGCAGCGTCAGGCTGTTCCTACTCTGCGTGCCGACAAGCCGCTGGTAGGTACTGGCATGGAGCGCAACGTTGCTCGCGACTCCGGCGTTTGCGTCGTGGCTCGTCGTGGTGGTGTGATCGACTCGGTTGACGCCAGCCGTATCGTTGTTCGCGTTGCCGATGATGAAGTTGAAACAGGTGAGGCGGGTGTAGATATCTACAACCTGACCAAATACACCCGTTCGAACCAGAACACCTGCATCAACCAGCGTCCGCTGGTCAGCAAGGGTGACCGTGTTCAGCGCAGCGACATCATGGCTGACGGCCCGTCCACCGATATGGGTGAACTGGCGCTCGGTCAGAACATGCGCATCGCGTTCATGGCCTGGAACGGTTTCAACTTCGAAGACTCCATCTGTCTTTCTGAGCGTGTCGTTCAGGAAGACCGCTTCACCACGATCCACATTCAGGAACTGACCTGTGTGGCGCGTGACACCAAGCTTGGGCCTGAGGAAATCACAGCGGACATCCCTAACGTGGGTGAGGCTGCTCTGAACAAGCTGGACGAAGCGGGTATCGTTTATGTAGGTGCCGAAGTCGGCGCTGGCGACATCCTGGTCGGTAAGGTCACTCCGAAAGGCGAGACCCAGCTGACTCCGGAAGAAAAACTGTTGCGTGCGATCTTCGGTGAGAAGGCCAGCGACGTTAAAGACACTTCCCTGCGCGTACCAACCGGTACCAAAGGTACTGTCATTGACGTTCAGGTCTTCACCCGTGATGGCGTCGAGCGTGATGCGCGTGCCCTGTCCATCGAGAAGTCGCAACTCGACGAGATCCGCAAGGATCTGAACGAAGAGTTCCGTATTGTCGAAGGCGCTACTTTCGAACGTCTGCGCTCTGCGCTGGTCGGTCGTGTAGCCGAAGGCGGCGCTGGCCTCAAGAAGGGCCAGGAAATCACCAACGAAGTGCTCGATGGTCTTGAGCATGGTCAGTGGTTCAAGCTGCGTATGGCTGAAGATGCTCTCAACGAGCAGCTCGAAAAGGCTCAGGCTTACATCGTTGATCGTCGCCGTCTTCTGGATGACAAGTTCGAAGACAAGAAACGCAAACTGCAGCAGGGCGATGACCTGGCTCCAGGCGTTCTGAAAATCGTCAAGGTCTACCTGGCAATCCGTCGCCGCATCCAGCCGGGCGACAAGATGGCCGGTCGTCACGGTAACAAGGGTGTGGTCTCTGTGATCATGCCGGTTGAAGACATGCCGCACGATGCCAATGGCACGCCGGTCGATATCGTCCTCAACCCGCTGGGCGTACCTTCGCGTATGAACGTTGGTCAGATTCTCGAAACCCACCTGGGCCTCGCGGCCAAAGGTCTGGGCGAGAAGATCAACCGCATGCTCGAAGAGCAGCGTAAAGTTGCTGAGCTGCGCAAGTTCCTTAACGAGATCTATAACGAAATCGGCGGTCGTCAGGAGTCTCTGGAAGACCTCACCGACAACGAAATTCTGGACCTCGCGAAGAACCTGCGTAACGGCGTACCGATGGCTACCCCGGTTTTCGACGGTGCCAAGGAAAGCGAAATCAAGGCAATGCTCAAGCTGGCAGATATGCCGGAAAGCGGCCAGATGCAGCTGTTCG
Organism: Pseudomonas congelans; assembly: GCF_900103225.1. Taxonomy (GTDB): domain Bacteria; phylum Pseudomonadota; class Gammaproteobacteria; order Pseudomonadales; family Pseudomonadaceae; genus Aquipseudomonas; species Aquipseudomonas congelans. Next base: position 10,429 of record NZ_FNJH01000006.1, read on the forward strand.
ACGGTCGTACTGGCAACAAGTTTGAACGTGCTGTAACTGTTGGCTACATGTACATGCTGAAGCTGAACCACTTGGTGGACGACAAGATGCACGCGCGTTCCACTGGTTCGTACAGCCTGGTTACCCAGCAGCCGCTGGGTGGTAAGGCACAGTTCGGTGGTCAGCGTTTCGGGGAGATGGAAGTGTGGGCGCTGGAAGCATACGGCGCGGCGTACACTCTGCAGGAAATGCTCACAGTGAAGTCGGACGATGTGAACGGTCGTACCAAGATGTACAAAAACATCGTGGACGGCGATCACCGTATGGAGCCGGGCATGCCCGAGTCTTTCAACGTGTTGATCAAAGAAATCCGTTCGCTCGGTATCGATATCGATCTGGAAACCGAATAACACGTGACGCGAATCGGGGGCAGGGCGGTATTGCCTGCTCCCTGCTCCGCCAGGAGGAAAAGCCTTGAAAGACCTACTGAATTTGCTGAAAAACCAGGGTCAAGTCGAAGAGTTCGACGCAATCCGTATCGGACTTGCATCGCCTGAGATGATCCGCTCTTGGTCGTTCGGTGAAGTTAAAAAGCCGGAAACCATCAACTACCGTACGTTCAAGCCTGAGCGTGACGGTCTGTTCTGCGCCAAGATCTTTGGCCCGGTAAAAGATTACGAGTGCCTGTGCGGTAAGTACAAGCGCCTGAAGCACCGTGGTGTCATCTGCGAAAAGTGCGGCGTTGAAGTAGCACTGGCCAAGGTTCGTCGCGAGCGCATGGCTCACATCGAGCTGGCCTCGCCGGTTGCTCACATCTGGTTCCTGAAATCGCTGCCGTCCCGTATCGGTTTGCTGATGGACATGACCCTGCGTGATATCGAACGTGTTCTCTACTTCGAGAGCTATGTCGTTATCGATCCAGGCATGACCACCCTTGAAAAAGGTCAGTTGCTGAACGACGAGCAGTACTTCGAAGCCCTCGAAGAGTTCGGTGACGACTTCGATGCCCGCATGGGTGCCGAGGCTGTCCGCGAGCTGCTGCACGCTATTGATCTGGAGCACGAAATTGGCCGTCTGCGCGAAGAAATTCCGCAGACCAATTCCGAGACCAAAATCAAGAAGCTGTCCAAGCGTCTGAAATTGATGGAAGCCTTCCAGGGTTCCGGCAACCTTCCTGAGTGGATGGTGCTGACCGTTCTGCCGGTTCTGCCGCCAGATCTGCGTCCTCTGGTTCCGCTTGACGGTGGCCGTTTCGCGACGTCTGACCTCAACGATCTGTATCGTCGAGTGATCAACCGTAACAACCGTCTGAAGCGCCTGCTGGATCTGTCTGCTCCCGACATCATCGTGCGCAACGAAAAGCGCATGCTGCAGGAAGCGGTCGATGCACTGCTCGACAACGGCCGTCGTGGTCGTGCGATCACAGGTTCGAACAAGCGTCCTCTGAAATCCCTGGCTGACATGATCAAGGGTAAGCAGGGTCGTTTCCGTCAGAACTTGCTCGGTAAGCGTGTTGACTACTCGGGTCGTTCGGTAATTACCGTAGGTCCGACCCTGCGTCTGCACCAGTGCGGTCTGCCGAAGAAGATGGCTCTCGAGCTGTTCAAGCCGTTCATTTTCGGCAAGCTGGAAATGCGTGGACTGGCTACGACCATCAAAGCTGCCAAGAAGATGGTCGAGCGCGAGCTGCCAGAGGTCTGGGACGTTCTCGCTGAAGTGATTCGCGAACACCCGGTGCTTCTGAACCGTGCGCCGACGCTTCACCGTCTGGGCATCCAGGCGTTTGAACCCGTACTGATCGAAGGTAAGGCTATTCAGCTGCACCCGCTGGTCTGTGCTGCGTACAACGCCGACTTCGACGGTGACCAGATGGCCGTTCACGTGCCTCTGACGCTGGAAGCTCAGCTCGAAGCGCGCGCGCTGATGATGTCGACCAACAACATTCTGTCGCCAGCCAACGGTGAGCCGATCATCGTTCCTTCGCAGGACGTTGTACTGGGTCTGTACTACATGACTCGCGAAGCGATCAACGCCAAGGGCGAAGGTCGTGTATTTGCGGATCTGCAGGAAGTCGACCGCGTATTCCGCGCTGGCGAAGCGGCTCTGCACGCCAAGGTCAAGGTTCGTATCCACGAAACGGTCAACGATCGTGATGGTGGCAGCGTCAAGAACACCCGTATCGTCGACACCACTGTCGGCCGTGCGTTGCTGTTCCAGGTCGTTCCGGCCGGCCTGTCATACGACGTCGTCAACCAGCCGATGAAGAAGAAGGCGATCTCTAAGCTGATCAACCAGTGCTATCGCGTGGTTGGCCTGAAAGAGACCGTTATCTTCGCTGACCAGTTGATGTACACCGGTTTTGCCTACTCGACCATTTCGGGTGTTTCCATCGGCGTTAACGACTTCGTTATCCCAGATGAAAAAGCTCGCATCATCGACGCGGCCACCGAAGAAGTTAAAGAGATCGAAAGTCAGTACGCCTCCGGCCTGGTAACCCAGGGCGAGAAGTACAACAAGGTAATCGACCTTTGGTCCAAGGCGAACGACGAAGTCTCGAAAGCGATGATGTCGAACCTGTCCAAAGAACGCGTTATCGACCGTCACGGCGTCGAAGTTGATCAGGAATCCTTCAACTCGATGTACATGATGGCTGACTCCGGGGCGCGTGGTTCTGCTGCCCAGATTCGTCAGCTGGCCGGTATGCGTGGTCTGATGGCCAAGCCTGACGGCTCCATCATTGAAACGCCGATCACTGCGAACTTCCGTGAAGGTTTGAGCGTACTTCAGTACTTCATCTCTACTCACGGTGCTCGTAAGGGTCTTGCGGATACCGCGTTGAAAACCGCTAACTCCGGTTATCTGACACGCCGTCTGGTAGACGTCGCTCAGGATCTAGTGGTTACCGAGGTTGATTGCGGTACCGAGCATGGTCTGCTGATGACTCCGCACATTGAAGGCGGTGACGTTGTAGAGCCTCTGGGTGAGCGCGTACTGGGTCGAGTCATTGCCCGCGACGTGTTCAAGCCGGGCACAGAAGATGTCATCGTGCCTGCTGGCACGCTGGTAGACGAGAAGTGGGTCGAGTTCATCGAGCTGAACAGCATCGACGAAGTAATCGTTCGTTCGCCAATCAGCTGCGAAACCCGCTACGGCATCTGCGCCAAGTGCTACGGTCGCGACCTGGCACGCGGTCACCAGGTCAACATCGGTGAAGCTGTCGGCGTAATCGCTGCACAGTCGATCGGTGAGCCAGGTACCCAGCTGACAATGCGTACGTTCCACATCGGTGGTGCTGCAAGCCGGACCTCGGCAGCCGACAGCGTTCAGGTGAAGAATGGCGGTACCGTCCGTCTGCACAACCTGAAGCACGTCGAGCGTGTCGACGGTCACCTGGTTGCGGTATCCCGCTCCGGTGAGCTGGCAATCGCAGATGACTTCGGTCGCGAGCGTGAGCGTTACAAGCTGCCATACGGTGCAGTGATTTCGGTGAAGGAAGGCGACAAGGTCGACGCTGGCTCTATCGTGGCCAAGTGGGATCCGCACACTCACCCGATCGTCACCGAGATGAAAGGTACTGTTACCTACGTAGGCATGGAAGAAGGCATCACGATCAAGCGTCAGACAGACGAATTGACCGGTATGACCAACATTGAAGTGCTCGACGCCAAAGACCGCCCGGCTGCCGGCAAGGACATCCGTCCTGCTGTGAAGATGGTCGGTCTGGATGGCAAGGATCTGCTGCTGCCAGGTACTGACGTACCGGCCCAGTACTTCCTGCCGGCCAACGCCCTTGTTGGTGTTGCTGACGGTGCGCAGATCGCGATCGGTGATGTTATCGCTCGTATTCCGCAGGAAACTTCGAAGACGCGTGACATCACCGGTGGTCTGCCGCGTGTTGCCGACCTGTTCGAAGCGCGTCGTCCGAAAGAGGCGTCGATCCTTGCAGAAGTCAGCGGTACCATCGCATTCGGTAAAGAGACCAAGGGCAAGCGCCGTCTGGTCATCACCCCGAACGACGGTAGCGATCCGTACGAGGAACTGATTCCGAAGTGGCGTCACCTGAACGTCTTCGAAGGCGAGCAAGTGAACCGCGGCGAAGTTATCTCCGACGGCCCGAGCGATCCACACGACATCCTGCGTCTGCTGGGTGTGAGTGCGCTGGCCAAGTACATCGTCAACGAGATTCAGGATGTATACCGTCTGCAAGGCGTGAAGATCAACGACAAGCACATCGAGACGATTCTGCGTCAGATGCTGCGTAAGGTTGAGATTGCCGAGTCTGGCGATTCCAGTTTCATCAAGGGCGACCAGATGGAATTGACTCACGTACTGGTAGAAAACGAGCGTTTGAGCACGGAAGACAAGTTTGTTTCCAAGTTCACTCGCGTGTTGCTGGGTATCACCAAGGCATCGCTGTCCACCGAGTCGTTCATCTCCGCGGCCTCCTTCCAGGAGACAACACGCGTACTGACCGAAGCGGCTGTGACCGGCAAGCGCGATTACCTGCGCGGCCTGAAGGAAAACGTAGTCGTGGGTCGTCTGATCCCGGCCGGTACCGGTCTGGCTTATCACAGCGAGCGCAAGCGTCGTCGTGAAATGGACAAACCGACCCGTGTCAGCGCGAGCGAAGTAGAAGCAGCTCTGACGGAAGCGTTGAACTCCAGCGGTAATTAAGACCAGAGCCTCGGCATTTTTCACCTGGCAGGCAGCACGTCTTCGTGTTGTTTGCCCGGTGAGGACGTCGGGGCTTTGTCTTGACTGGGGGCGGGATCCTCTTTAGACTCTTGTACCCCTAAATTTGGCGGGGCCTGTGCCCTGTCATTTGCTTTTCTTGTAAGACAATAGCGTCGCAAGACAACAGTGGAGCTAGTAGATGGCAACTATCAACCAGCTGGTACGTCAGCCGCGTAAGCGTATCGTCGAGAAATCCGACGTGCCTGCGCTGCAGAACTGCCCGCAACGTCGCGGTGTGTGCACTCGTGTGTACACCACCACGCCGAAAAAACCTAACTCGGCATTGCGTAAAGTCTGCCGTGTGCGCCTGACCAACGGTTTCGAGGTTTCCTCGTACATCGGTGGTGAAGGTCACAACCTGCAAGAGCACAGCGTGGTACTGATTCGTGGCGGTCGTGTAAAAGACTTGCCAGGTGTTCGTTATCACACCGTTCGTGGTTCTTTGGATACTTCCGGCGTTAAAGGTCGTAACCAGGGTCGCTCGAAATACGGTACCAAGAAGCCTAAGTAGTTTTCGGCTTCTGTTTGAAATTGCAGATTTCTATTTTTCTGAGTCGATAAGAGTAAGGTCGGGCGCATCCCTTGCAGGATGGTGGTCCCGAGCTAACCTGAAGACCGTTTGAGGGCTTATCCATGCCAAGAAGACGCGTAGCAGCCAAGCGCGAAGTGCTTGACGATCCAAAATACGGCAGCCAGATTTTGGCCAAGTTCATGAACCACGTAATGGAAAGCGGCAAGAAAGCCGTTGCCGAGCGTATCGTTTATGGCGCGCTGGAAAAGGTTAAAGAACGTAAGAACAGCGACCCCCTGGAAATCTTCGAGAAAGCTCTCGACGCCATCGCTCCGCTGGTCGAAGTAAAGTCGCGCCGTGTAGGCGGTGCTACTTACCAGGTTCCTGTCGAAGTTCGTCCGTCCCGTCGTAATGCTCTGGCAATGCGTTGGCTGGTAGACTTCGCGCGCAAGCGCGGTGAGAAGTCAATGGCGCTGCGTTTGGCTGGCGAACTGCTGGACGCCGCCGAAGGTAAAGGTGCTGCGGTCAAGAAGCGTGAAGACGTGCACCGTATGGCTGAGGCCAACAAGGCTTTCTCGCACTACCGCTTCTAATTTCAGCGTCACTAATTTTGCGAGGGCTTTATGGCTCGTACTACTCCGATTGGCCGCTACCGTAACATTGGTATCGTCGCTCACGTGGATGCTGGTAAAACCACCACCACCGAGCGCGTCCTTTTTTACACCGGCAAAAGCCACAAAATGGGCGAGGTGCATGACGGCGCCGCGACCACGGACTGGATGGTTCAGGAGCAGGAGCGTGGTATTACCATTACTTCTGCTGCTATTACTGCCTTCTGGCAGGGTTCCGAGAAGCAACACAAAGACCAATACCGTTTCAACGTTATTGACACCCCGGGCCACGTTGACTTCACCATTGAAGTTGAGCGTTCCCTGCGTGTTCTCGACGGCGCGGTCGTTGTGTTCTGTGGTACTTCCGGCGTAGAGCCGCAGTCCGAAACCGTATGGCGTCAAGCCAACAAGTACGGTGTTCCACGTATCGTTTACGTGAACAAGATGGACCGTGCTGGTGCGAACTTTCTGCGCGTAATCGCTCAGATCAAGCAGCGTCTGGGTCACACCCCTGTGCCTATCCAGTTGGCCATTGGTGCCGAAGACAACTTCCAGGGTCAGATCGATCTGATGTCCATGGAAGCTGTTTACTGGAACGATGCCGACAAGGGTATGGTTCCACGTCGTGAGCCTATCCCTGCTGAACTGCAGGAACTGGCTGACGAGTGGCGCAGCAACATGGTCGAGGCTGCGGCCGAAGCCAGCGAAGAGCTGATGAACAAGTACCTTGAGGGTGAAGAGCTCACCAACGAGGAAATCAAGGCTGCTCTGCGTCAGCGTACTATCGCTGGTGAGATCGTTCTTGCTGTTTGCGGTTCTTCCTTCAAGAACAAGGGCGTTCCCCTGGTTCTCGACGCCGTGATCGACTACCTGCCGGCTCCAATCGATATTCCAGCTATCAAGGGTTCCGATCCTGATAACGAAGAAATCCTGATGGAGCGTCATGCAGACGACAACGAGCCGTTCTCGGCTCTGGCGTTCAAGATCGCTACCGACCCATTCGTGGGTACCTTGACTTTCGTCCGCGTTTACTCGGGCGTGTTGGCATCCGGCGACGGCGTGATCAACTCGGTCAAGGGCAAGAAAGAGCGTGTGGGTCGTATGGTGCAGATGCACGCAAACGCCCGCGAAGAGATCAAGGAAGTGCGCGCTGGTGACATCGCGGCCTTGATCGGCATGAAGGACGTCACCACTGGTGAGACCTTGTGCAACGCTGACAAGCCAATCATCCTGGTTCGTATGGACTTCCCGGAGCCGGTTATCTCGGTTGCCGTTGAGCCTAAAACTAAGGATGACCAGGAAAAAATGGGTATCGCACTGGGCAAGCTTGCTCAGGAAGACCCTTCTTTCCGCGTCAAGACTGATGAAGAGACTGGTCAAACGATCATCTCTGGCATGGGCGAGCTGCACCTGGACATCCTGGTTGACCGGATGCGCCGTGAGTTCAACGTCGAAGCCAACATCGGCAAGCCTCAGGTTTCCTATCGTGAGCGCATCACGAAGAACTGTGAAATCGAAGGCAAGTTCGTTCGTCAATCCGGCGGTCGTGGCCAGTTCGGTCATTGCTGGATCCGTTTTGCGCCTGCTGACGAAGGTCAGGAAGGTCTGCAATTCGTAAACGAAGTGGTAGGTGGTGTTGTTCCCAAGGAATACATCCCGGCTATCCAGAAGGGCATCGAAGAGCAGATGAAGAACGGCGTTGTTGCCGGTTATCCGCTGATCGGCCTGAAGGCTACCGTGTTTGATGGTTCCTACCATGACGTCGACTCGAACGAGATGGCGTTTAAGGTGGCTGCTTCCATGGCGACCAAGCAACTGGCCCAGAAGGGCGGTGGTGAGCTGCTTGAGCCGATCATGGCGGTAGAGGTTGTTACGCCTGAAGACTATATGGGTGACGTGATGGGCGACCTTAACCGTCGTCGCGGCATGATCCTGGGTATGGAAGACACGGTGTCCGGCAAAGTAATTCGTGCCGAGGTTCCGTTGGGTGAGATGTTCGGTTATGCGACCGACGTTCGCTCCATGTCCCAAGGTCGCGCAAGCTACTCTATGGAATTCAAAAAATACAATACAGCTCCGTCGCACATCGTCGAAACTGTAACCAAAAAACAAGGCTGATTCAGCGCCTTTAGGCTAGGAGTTATTTGTCGTGGCTAAAGAAAAATTTGATCGTTCCCTTCCGCACGTCAACGTTGGCACCATTGGTCACGTTGACCACGGTAAAACCACACTGACCGCTGCTCTGACTCGCGTCTGCTCCGAAGTTTTCGGTTCTGCTCGTGTCGAATTCGACAAGATCGATAGCGCTCCGGAAGAGAAAGCTCGCGGTATTACCATTAACACTGCTCACGTCGAGTACAACTCGCTGATCCGTCACTACGCTCACGTTGACTGCCCAGGTCACGCTGACTATGTGAAGAACATGATCACCGGTGCTGCCCAGATGGATGGCGCTATCCTGGTTTGTTCGGCCGCTGATGGTCCGATGCCACAAACCCGTGAGCACATCCTGCTGTCCCGTCAGGTTGGCGTTCCGTACATCGTGGTCTTCCTGAACAAGGCTGACCTGGTAGACGACGCTGAGCTGCTGGAACTGGTTGAGATGGAAGTGCGCGATCTGCTGAGCACTTACGACTTCCCGGGTGACGACACTCCAATCATCATCGGCTCTGCCCGTATGGCGTTGGAAGGCAAAGACGACAACGAGATGGGCACCACTGCCGTCAAGAAGTTGGTCGAAACTCTGGACAGCTACATCCCTCAGCCAGAGCGTGCTGTTGACAAGCCGTTCCTGATGCCAATCGAAGACGTATTCTCGATCTCCGGTCGCGGTACTGTTGTGACTGGTCGTGTTGAGCGCGGTATCGTCAAAGTCCAGGATCCACTGGAAATCGTTGGTCTGCGTGACACTACCGTCACTACCTGCACCGGCGTTGAAATGTTCCGCAAGCTGCTCGACGAAGGTCGTGCTGGCGAGAACTGCGGCGTTCTGCTGCGCGGCACCAAGCGTGACGACGTCGAGCGTGGCCAGGTTCTGGTCAAGCCAGGCACCGTTAAGCCGCACACTCAGTTCGAAGCAGAAATCTACGTTCTGAGCAAGGAAGAAGGCGGTCGTCACACTCCGTTCTTCAAAGGCTACCGTCCACAGTTCTACTTCCGTACTACCGACGTAACTGGTAGCTGCGAACTGCCGGAAGGCGTAGAAATGGTTATGCCAGGTGATAACGTCAAAGTTTCCGTTACCCTGATCAAGCCAATCGCAATGGAAGATGGTCTGCGTTTCGCAATCCGTGAAGGCGGTCGTACCGTCGGCGCTGGCGTCGTAGCCAAAATCATCGCTTAAGCGTTGATTCCCAAAAAGAGCCCCCGCACTGCGGGGGCTTTTTTATTGGGTTGACACCTTGTTAGGTCGTCTATAGAATTGCGCCTCCTTTTAACGGGCGTATTGCGCTCGGTGGGAACAGCAATCTGGAGTCTGAATCCAATGCAAAACCAGCAAATCCGTATCAGGTTGAAGGCTTTTGACCATCGCCTGATCGACCAATCAACCCAGGAAATCGTGGAAACCGCGAAACGTACTGGTGCACAGGTGCGTGGTCCGATTCCACTGCCGACTCGTAAAGAGCGGTTCACCGTTCTGGTTTCTCCGCACGTCAACAAAGACGCGCGCGACCAGTATGAGATCCGTACTCACAAGCGTGTTCTGGACATTGTCCAGCCAACGGAAAAAACCGTTGATGCGCTTATGAAGCTCGATCTTGCGGCCGGTGTGGAAGTTCAGATCAGCCTCGGCTAAGACTTGGGTCTTAGTCGTGTAACGCTCTGAAATGGGCGGCCATAGCGGGTGAAAGCCCCGTACACTCATGAGGTTTACAACATGACTATTGGTGTAGTCGGTCGTAAATGCGGTATGACCCGTATTTTCACCGAAGAAGGTGTCTCCATTCCGGTCACGGTCATTGAGATCGAGCCGAATCGCGTCACTCAGTTCAAAACCGAAGAAACCGATGGCTATCGTGCAGTGCAAGTCACTGTCGGCGAGCGTCGCGCTTCGCGTGTTACAGCCGCTCAGGCTGGCCACTTCGCTAAAGCGAATGTTGCCGCCGGTCGTACCGTCATGGAATTCCGTCTTGAAGAAGGCGATTACCAGACTGGCGATCAGATCAACGCTGAAATCTTCGCCGCTGGTCAACTGGTTGATGTAACCGGTCAGTCCAAGGGTAAAGGCTTCCAGGGTACGATCAAGCGTTGGAATTTCCGTGGTCAAGACAATACCCACGGTAACTCCGTCTCCCACCGCGTCCCAGGCTCTATCGGCCAGTGCCAGACTCCTGGTCGTGTATTCAAGGGCAAAAAAATGTCCGGTCATATGGGCGCTGAGCGCGTGACCGTGCAGTCCCTGGAAGTAGTGCGCGTGGACGCTGAACGCAATCTGTTGTTGGTCAAGGGTGCTGTTCCTGGCGCTACTGGCGGCAACCTGGTTGTACGTCCGGCAGCCAAGGCTCGCGGTTAAGGGGAAGCTGACATGCAATTAAATGTAAATGACGCTCAGGCAATCGAAGTTTCCGAACTGACATTTGGCGGCGAATTCAACGAGACGCTGGTTCACCAGGCAGTCGTGGCCTACATGGCTGGCGGTCGTCAGGGTAGCAAGCAGCAAAAGACCCGTTCCGACGTTCGTGGTGGCGGTAAGCGCCCTTGGCGTCAGAAAGGTACTGGCCGTGCTCGTGCCGGTACTATCCGTAGCCCAATCTGGCGTGGCGGCGGTACCACTTTCGCAGCTCGTCCTCAGGATCACACTCAGAAGCTCAACAAGAAGATGTATCGCGCTGCTCTGCGCTCCATCCTTGCTGAACTGGTTCGTACTGATCGTCTGGTCGTGGTTCAGGACTTCGCTGTTGAAGCACCGAAAACCAAAGATTTGCTGAACAAGCTGACTGGCATGGGTCTGACTGACGTCTTGATCGTGTCTGACGCTGTTGACCAGAATCTGTACCTGGCTGCTCGTAACCTGCCGCACGTTGATGTACGTGACGTACAAGGTTCCGATCCAGTTAGTCTGATCGCATACGACAAAGTGTTGATCACTGTGTCGGCCGTGAAGAAATTCGAGGAGCTGCTGGGATGAACCAGGAACGCGTATTTAAAGTTCTGCTTGGCCCGCACGTTTCCGAGAAGGCTACGGTTCTTGCAGACAAAAAAGGTCAGTTCGTTTTCAAGGTTGCTACTGACGCAACCAAGCTGGAAATCAAGAAGGCCGTCGAAAGCCTGTTCAGCGTGAAAGTAGAGCGTGTTACTACCCTGAATGTTCTGGGTAAGAGCAAGCGCACTGCTCGCGGTCTGGGCAAGCGTAATGACTGGAAGAAGGCAGTTATCTCCCTTCAGCCAGGCCAAGATCTCGATTTCAGCAGCAGTGCTGAGTAAGGAAGGGGTGCATCATGGCAATCGTTAAATGCAAACCGACTTCCCCTGGCCGCCGTTTTGTGGTCAAGGTGGTCAACCAGGAGCTGCATAAAGGCGCTCCTCACGCACCGCTGCTCGAGAAAAAATCGAAGTCTGGTGGTCGTAACAACAATGGTCGTATTACTACCCGTCATATCGGTGGTGGCCATAAACAGCATTATCGTCTGGTCGACTTCCGTCGCAACGACAAGGATGGCATCGCTGCCACCGTCGAGCGTATCGAATACGATCCAAACCGTACTGCTCACATTGCTCTGCTGCTTTACGCAGACGGCGAGCGCCGCTACATCATCGCCCCTAAAGGCGTGAGTGCTGGCGACCAGCTGATTGCAGGTGCTCTGGCACCAATCAAGCCGGGCAACGCTCTTCAACTGCGCAACATTCCAGTTGGTAGCACCGTACACGGCATCGAACTGAAGCCAGGTAAAGGCGCACAGATCGCTCGTTCCGCTGGTGCCTCGGCACAGCTGATCGCTCGTGAAGGTGTGTACGTGACCCTGCGTCTTCGCTCCGGTGAAATGCGTAAAGTACTGTCTGAATGCCGTGCAACGCTGGGCGAAGTCTCGAACTCCGAGCATAGCCTTCGTTCGCTGGGTAAAGCTGGTGCCAAACGCTGGCGTGGCGTTCGCCCAACCGTTCGTGGTGTTGCCATGAACCCGGTTGACCACCCACATGGTGGTGGTGAAGGTCGTACCTCTGGTGGTCGTCATCCGGTATCGCCGTGGGGCTTCCCGACTAAGGGCGCGAAGACTCGTGGTAATAAGCGTACCGACAAAATGATCGTCCGTCGTCGCAAGTAAATAGAGGGATACGACAGTGCCACGTTCTCTGAAAAAAGGTCCTTTTATTGATCTTCACCTACTGAAGAAGATCGAAGTGGCGGCGGAAAAGAACGATCGCAAACCAGTTAAGACCTGGTCGCGTCGTTCGATGATCCTGCCACAAATGGTCGGTTTGACCATTGCAGTGCATAACGGTCGCCAGCATGTTCCAGTTCTCGTGAACGAAGACATGGTCGGCCATAAACTAGGCGAGTTTGCCGGTACCCGCACATATCGTGGGCACGTGGCAGACAAGAAAGCCAAGCGTTAAGGGGTAAGGAACGATGGAAGTAGCCGCTAAGTTGTCGGGCGCTCGAATCTCCGCCCAGAAAGCCCGCTTGGTCGCCGACCAGATCCGCGGGAAGAAGGTGGGCGAAGCGCTCAACCTGTTGGCTTTCAGCAGTAAGAAAGCCGCCGAGATCCTGAAGAAAGTGCTGGAGTCGGCTGTAGCCAACGCCGAGCATAACGAAGGCGCAGACGTTGATGACCTCAAGGTCTCCACCGTTTTCGTCAACGAAGGGCGTTCGCTGAAGCGCATCATGCCACGTGCTAAAGGCCGTGCTGATCGCATCGTCAAGCGGTCTTGCCATATCACTGTCAAGGTTGCTGACAAGTAACGGAGTCGAAGAGATGGGTCAGAAAGTACATCCCATTGGCATTCGCCTGGGAATCGTCAAGGAGCACACCTCCGTCTGGTACGCAGACGGTCGGACTTATGCGGACTATTTGTTCGCTGATCTGAAAGTGCGTGAGTACCTCCAAGACAAATTAAAAAGCGCGTCCGTCAGCCGTATCGATATCCATCGTCCGGCTCAGACAGCACGTATCACCATCCACACCGCTCGTCCAGGTATCGTTATCGGGAAGAAGGGTGAAGATGTTGAGAAACTGCGTCAGGACCTGACCAAGCAAATGGGTGTGCCTGTGCACATCAATATCGAAGAGATCCGTAAGCCGGAGCTCGACGGTATGCTGGTTGCGCAGAGCGTAGCTCAGCAGCTGGAGCGTCGCGTAATGTTCCGTCGCGCTATGAAGCGCGCTGTTCAGAACGCCATGCGCATTGGTGCCAAAGGCATCAAAATCCAAGTGAGCGGTCGTCTCGGCGGTGCTGAAATCGCACGTACTGAATGGTATCGCGAAGGTCGTGTGCCACTGCACACCCTGCGTGCCGACATCGACTATGCCAACTACGAAGCTCACACCACTTACGGTGTGATCGGTGTAAAGGTTTGGATCTTCAAAGGCGAAGTAATTGGTGGTCGCCAAGAAGAACTGAAACCACAAGCACCAGCGCCTCGTAAAAAAGCTGCTAAGTAAGGGGTACGCCAAATGTTGCAACCAAAGCGTACGAAGTTCCGCAAGCAGATGACCGGCCACAACCGTGGTCTGGCACTGCGCGGTAGCAAAGTCAGCTTCGGCGAGTTCGCGCTGAAGTCTGTTGCTCGTGGTCGTCTCACCGCTCGTCAGATCGAGTCAGCGCGTCGTGCTCTGACCCGTCACGTAAAACGTGGCGGCAAGATCTGGATCCGTGTGTTCCCGGACAAGCCTGTAACCAAAAAGCCACTCGAAGTTCGGATGGGTAAAGGTAAGGGTAACGTGGAGTACTGGGTTGCCCAGATTCAGCCAGGCAAAGTCCTGTATGAAATCGAGGGTGTTACTGAAGAGCTGGCGCGTGAGGCTTTCGCCCTGGCTGCTGCAAAGCTGCCGCTCGCCACCTCCTTTGTTAAGCGGACGGTGATGTGATGAAAGCGAATGAACTTCGTGAAAAATCAGCACAGCAGCTGAACGAGCAACTGCTCGGCCTGCTGCGCGACCAGTTCAATCTGCGTATGCAGAAAGCAACTGGCCAGTTGGGGCAGTCTCATCTGCTCTCGCAAGTTAAGCGTGACATCGCTCGCGTGAAAACTGTGCTCAACCAGCAGGCAGGTAAGTAATCATGGCTGAAGCCGAAAAAACTGTCCGTACGCTGACTGGCCGTGTTGTCAGCGACAAGATGGACAAGACCATCACCGTTCTGATCGAGCGTCGCGTAAAGCACCCGATCTACGGTAAATACGTTAAGCGTTCGACTAAGCTGCACGCGCACGACGAAACCAATCAATGCCATATCGGCGACAAGGTCACTATTCGTGAAACTCGTCCCGTAGCTAAGACCAAGTCTTGGGCGTTGGTTGATATCCTCGAACGCGCTGTGGAAGTCTAAGGGCTAGGGGTCGGAGAAATTATATGATTCAGACTCAATCCATGCTCGATGTGGCCGATAACAGCGGCGCACGCCGCGTTATGTGCATCAAGGTGCTGGGTGGCTCCCATCGTCGTTACGCTGGTATCGGTGACATCATCAAAGTAACCGTCAAGGAAGCAATTCCTCGCGGCAAGGTGAAGAAAGGCCAGGTGATGACTGCTGTTGTAGTCCGCACTCGCCATGGTGTTCGTCGTGCAGACGGCTCCATCATCCGCTTCGATGGCAACGCTGCTGTTCTTTTGAACAACAAGCAAGAGCCGATCGGTACCCGTATCTTTGGGCCAGTGACCCGTGAACTTCGTACTGAGAAGTTCATGAAGATCGTCTCGCTCGCCCCAGAAGTGCTCTAAGGAGATCCGACATGCAAAAGATTCGTCGTGACGACGAGATCATCGTGATCGCCGGCAAAGACAAAGGTAAGCGCGGTAAGGTGCTCAAGGTTCTCGCTGACGACCGTTTGGTCGTTGGTGGGATCAACCTGGTGAAGCGTCATACCAAGCCAAACCCGATGTCGGGCGTACAGGGCGGTATCGTCGAGAAAGAAGCGCCAATGCACGCTTCTAACGTCGCCATTTTCAACGGCGCAACCAACAAGGCTGACCGCGTTGGTTTCAAAGTTGAAGACGGCAAGAAAATTCGTGTCTTCAAGTCGACCCAAAAAGCGGTTGATGCTTGAACACTGCTAGGTAGAAGACCATGGCACGACTAAAAGAGATTTACCGGAAGGAAATCGCTCCGAAACTTAAGGAAGAACTTAAGCTTTCGAACGTGATGGAAGTTCCGCGCGTTACCAAAATCACCCTGAACATGGGTCTGGGCGAAGCGATCGGCGACAAAAAAGTCATCGAGCACGCTGTTGCTGACCTGGAAAAGATCACCGGTCAAAAAGTCGTTGTGACTTACGCTCGGAAATCCATCGCTGGCTTTAAAGTCCGCGAAGGTTGGCCGATCGGTGTCAAAGTGACTCTGCGCCGCGATCGTATGTACGAATTCCTGGATCGTCTGCTGTCGATCTCCCTGCCTCGGGTTCGCGACTTCCGCGGCCTGAATGCCAAGTCCTTCGATGGTCGTGGTAACTACAGCATGGGCGTAAAAGAGCAGATCATTTTCCCGGAAATCGACTACGACAAGATCGATGCTCTCCGCGGTCTGGACATTACCCTGACCACCACTGCCAAGAACGATGATGAAGGTCGCGCGCTGCTGCGTGCTTTCAAATTCCCGTTCCGCAACTGATTGGAGTAGGAAAATGGCCAAGAAGAGCATGAAAAACCGTGAGCTGAAGCGTCAGCTCACCGTTGCCAAGTACGCCAAGAAGCGTGCAGAGCTGAAAGCAATCATCGTTGATCTGAACGCAAGTCCAGAAGCGCGTTGGGAAGCTACCGTAGCCCTGCAGAAGCAACCACGTGACGCAAGCGCTGCGCGCATGCGTAATCGTTGCCGCATCACTGGTCGTCCACACGGCGTTTACCGCAAGTTCGGCCTCGGCCGTAACAAACTGCGTGAAGCGGCCATGCGTGGCGACGTACCAGGTCTGGTCAAAGCCAGCTGGTAACGCACCTCTCGTTTCGTGCCGGCCGGTTGCGCAAGTCACTGGTCGGTATGAAGCCTGAATTTGAATCAAGCCCCTTTTGGGGCTTGATTCATTTCTGGGGTAGGACTAGAATTGCCGGCTCGCCTGAGCCCGTGTTTTTACTTGCCCGGAAGTTCTCGGCGATCAAGCTGTAGCCGCAAGGCTAATTATTTTGTTTTAGGAGCGTCTAGCCCATGAGTATGCAGGACCCGTTAGCGGACATGCTAACTCGTATCCGTAATGCCCAGATGGCTGAAAAGCCCGTCGTAAGCATGCCATCTTCCACGTTGAAGGTTGCTGTAGCAAAAGTCCTGAAGGACGAAGGCTACATTGCGGGTTATCAGATCAGCAGCGAAGTTAAATCCTCGCTGTCCATCGAGCTTAAGTACTTCGAAGGCCGTCCGGTCATTGAAGAGGTTAAGCGCGTCAGCCGCCCAGGCTTGCGTCAGTACAAGTCCTCCGATGATCTGCCGAAAGTTCGTGGCGGTCTTGGTGTGTCTATCGTCTCCACCAGTAAAGGTGTGATGACGGATCGTGCTGCGCGCGCTGCCGGTGTCGGTGGCGAAGTGCTTTGCACTGTGTTCTAAGGGGGGATAAGCATGTCACGCGTAGCTAAGAACCCCGTTAAGTTGCCATCCGGCGTCGAAGTCAAACTCGTCGGCCAGCAGCTTTCGGTGAAGGGTGCCAAGGGCACTCTAGAACTGAACATCCATTCGTCCGTTGAGATTGTTGAAGAAGCTGGTGAGCTGCGTTTCGCTGCTCGCAATGGCGATCAACAAACCCGCGCAATGGCAGGCACCACTCGTGCACTGGTTAACAACATGGTCCAGGGCGTAAGCCAAGGCTTTGAGCGTAAGCTCCAGCTGGTCGGTGTTGGTTACAAGGCGCAAGCAAAAGGCACGGTCCTGAACCTTGCACTTGGCTTCTCGCACCCGGTGGACTATGAATTGCCGAATGGCATCACCGCTGAGACCCCCAGCCAGACCGATATCCTGATTCGCGGTATCGATAAGCAGTTGGTTGGTCAAGTGGCCGCTGAGATCCGCGACTTCCGCCGTCCTGAGCCTTACAAAGGCAAAGGTGTGCGTTACGCGGACGAAGTCGTCCGCCGTAAAGAAGCCAAGAAGAAGTAGGGCATAGCAAATGACCGTCAAAAAAGTTACCCGACTGCGTCGCGCTCGCAAAGCACGCCTGAAAATGCACGAGCTAGAAGTCGTGCGTCTCTGCGTGCACCGCTCTTCGCAGCACATTTATGCCCAGGTCATCTCGGCCGACGGCAGCAAAGTCCTGGCAAGCGCCTCGACTTTGGACAAAGAACTGCGTGATGGCGCCACTGGCAACATCGACGCGGCCACTAAGGTTGGCAAGCTGGTCGCCGAGCGCGCGAAAGCCGCGGGTGTATCGCAAGTCGCTTTCGACCGTTCTGGCTTCAAGTACCACGGCCGTGTCAAAGCGCTGGCTGATGCTGCTCGTGAAGGCGGGCTGGAGTTCTAAGTTATGTCAAATCACGACCAAAAACGCGACGAAGGCTACATCGAGAAGCTGGTTCAAGTTAACCGCGTGGCCAAAACCGTAAAAGGCGGCCGTATCTTCACTTTCACTGCGTTGACCGTAGTGGGTGATGGTAAAGGGCGCGTTGGCTTCGGCCGTGGCAAGTCACGTGAAGTGCCTGCTGCAATCCAGAAAGCGATGGAAGCTGCTCGTCGCAACATGATTCAGGTTGATCTGAACGGCACTACCCTGCAGTACGCGATGAAGTCTGCTCATGGCGCCTCCAAGGTGTACATGCAGCCTGCTTCCGAAGGTACCGGTATCATCGCTGGCGGCGCAATGCGCGCAGTGTTGGAAGTTGCTGGTGTCCAGAACGTATTGGCCAAGTGCTACGGTTCGACTAACCCAGTAAACGTGGTTCACGCTACGTTCAAGGGTTTGAAGGGCATGCAGTCTCCTGAGTCGATCGCTGCCAAGCGTGGCAAGCGTGTTGAGGAGATCATCTGATCATGGCTACCGTTAAAGTAACGTTGATCAAAAGCATGACCGGCCGCATCCCTAACCACAGA
Source organism: Pseudomonas congelans (assembly GCF_900103225.1). Classification (GTDB taxonomy): domain Bacteria; phylum Pseudomonadota; class Gammaproteobacteria; order Pseudomonadales; family Pseudomonadaceae; genus Aquipseudomonas; species Aquipseudomonas congelans. Next base: position 28,426 of record NZ_FNJH01000006.1, read on the forward strand.
CTGTGTGTTAAGGGTTTGGGTCTGCGTCGCATCGGTCACACTGTAGAAGTCCTGGATACTCCCGAAAATCGCGGGATGATCAACAAGGCTTACTACATGCTGCGAGTCGAGGGTTAATCGATGAAACTCAATGATCTGAGTCCAGCGCCGGGTTCCCGTCGCGAAAAGCATCGTCCGGGCCGTGGTATCGGTAGTGGTTTGGGCAAGACCGGTGGCCGTGGCCACAAAGGTCAAAGCTCCCGCTCCGGTGGCACTATTGCTCCGGGCTTTGAGGGCGGCCAACAGCCGCTGCATCGTCGCTTGCCGAAATTCGGTTTCGTTTCCCTGAAGGCCATGGATCGCGCAGAAGTGCGTTTGTCCGAGCTGGCTAAAGTGGAAGGCGACATCGTAACTGTGCAGTCCCTGAAAGATGCCAACGTGATTAACCAGAACGTTCAGCGTGTGAAAATCATGCTGTCGGGCGAAGTTACTCGCGCTGTCACTATCAAGGGTATCGCCGCCACCAAAGGTGCGCGTGCGGCTATCGAAGCAGCTGGCGGCAAGTTCGAGGAATAAATGGCTAAGCAAGGTGCTCTCTCAGCGCTCGGCAAAGGCGGTATGTCTGAACTCTGGGCTCGTCTGCGTTTTCTGTTCCTGGCGATTATCGTCTACCGAATAGGCGCACACATCCCGGTTCCAGGTATCAACCCGGACCGACTCGCAGAACTGTTTCGACAGAATGAGGGGACCATTCTTAGCTTGTTCAACATGTTTTCCGGCGGCGCGCTGGAACGGATGAGCATCTTTGCACTGGGGATCATGCCGTACATTTCGGCATCGATCATCATGCAGCTGATGACCGCCGTCAGCCCGCAGCTGGAGCAGTTGAAGAAGGAAGGTGAAGCTGGCCGTCGCAAGATAAGCCAGTACACCCGCTATGGCACCGTTGTCCTGGCTCTGGTCCAAGCTATCGGCATGTCCGTTGGTCTGGCGAGTCAGGGCGTCGCGTTTTCTGGGGACCTGGGTTTCCACTTTGTGGCCGTAACTACCTTCGTGGCAGGTGCGATGTTCATGATGTGGCTGGGCGAGCAGATCACCGAGCGCGGTGTCGGCAACGGTATCTCGATGTTGATTTTCGCAGGTATCGTCGCCGGTCTTCCGAGAGCAATAGGGCAGTCTTTCGAGTCTGCACGTCAGGGTGATATCAATATCTTCGCTCTGGTTGCAATCGGTTTGCTGGCGGTAGCGATCATCGGTTTTGTGGTGTTCATTGAGCGTGGTCAGCGTCGTATCGCTGTTCACTACGCCAAGCGTCAGCAGGGCCGCAAGGTCTTCGCTGCGCAGACCAGCCACTTGCCGCTGAAAGTGAATATGGCTGGTGTTATACCGGCCATTTTCGCGAGCAGCATTTTGCTGTTCCCGGCTTCGTTGGGGTCCTGGTTCGGTCAGTCTGAAGGTCTGGGCTGGTTGCAGGACATCTCGCAGTCGATCGCTCCTGGTCAGCCGTTGAATATTCTGCTGTTTAGTGCAGGGATTATTTTCTTCTGCTTCTTCTATACGGCGTTGATGTTCAATCCGAAAGACGTAGCGGAAAACCTGAAGAAGTCCGGTGCCTTTATTCCGGGTATTCGTCCAGGCGAGCAGTCGGCGCGCTATATTGATGGCGTTTTGACTCGCTTGACCATGTTCGGTGCTCTATATATGACGGCCGTGTGTCTGCTTCCCCAGTTCCTGGTGGTCGCGGCAAACGTACCGTTCTACCTTGGCGGGACCTCGTTGCTGATCGTGGTCGTGGTTGTGATGGACTTTATGTCGCAAGTGCAATCTCACCTCGTTTCGCACCAGTATGAATCCCTGATGAAGAAAGCCAACCTGAAGGGCTACGGTGGCAGCGGCGGTATGCTGCGCTGAAGCACCCCTAAGGTTCGAGGAGTTGGTGATGAAAGTTCGTGCATCGGTGAAAAAGCTGTGCCGTAACTGCAAGATTATCCGCCGCGAAGGTGTGGTTCGAGTAATTTGCAGCGCGGAACCACGTCATAAGCAGCGCCAAGGCTGATTGTGATTTGTGCTTAAGCCCAGCAGCTAGTGCGCTGCTGGGTTGATTATTTGTTACTACAGCGATATTATCTCGCGCCCTATTTCTTGGCTTCCGGGGCGTAGGTAGCTGTCAATTGGAGTCCCACTGAATGGCCCGTATTGCAGGCGTTAACATTCCAGATAACAAGCATACTGTTATCTCGTTGACCTACATCTATGGTGTTGGTCGCACCACCGCACAGAAAATTTGTGCAACCACCGGCGTAAATCCGGCGGTGAAAATCAAAGATCTGAGCGACGAGCAGATTGAACAGCTGCGTGGCGAAGTGGCGAAGTTCACCACTGAAGGTGACCTGCGTCGCGAAATCAACATGAAAATCAAGCGCTTGATGGACCTGGGCTGCTACCGCGGTCTGCGTCATCGTCGTGGTCTTCCAGTGCGCGGTCAGCGTACCAAGACCAACGCGCGTACTCGCAAAGGTCCGCGTAAGCCGATCCGCAAGTAATCGCACCAGCGCAACGACAGGAATTTAGTCATGGCAAAACCTGCTGCTCGTCCTCGTAAAAAAGTTAAAAAGACAGTGGTTGATGGCATCGCCCACATCCACGCGTCGTTTAACAACACAATCGTCACCATTACCGATCGTCAAGGTAACGCTCTTTCGTGGGCTACCTCCGGCGGTTCGGGTTTCCGTGGTTCGCGCAAGTCCACCCCGTTCGCTGCTCAAGTAGCTGCTGAACGTGCTGGTCAAGCTGCGCTGGAGTACGGTCTGAAGAACCTCGACGTCAATGTCAAGGGTCCAGGCCCAGGTCGTGAATCCGCTGTCCGTGCATTGAACGGCTGTGGCTATAAGATCGCCAGCATCACCGACGTGACGCCAATCCCGCATAACGGGTGCCGTCCGCCGAAGAAGCGCCGCGTGTAATCCAGGAGACTGTAAGAAATGGCTCGTTACATTGGTCCAAAATGCAAACTTGCTCGTCGTGAAGGCACCGATCTCTTTCTGAAGAGCGGCGTTCGCGCTATCGAATCCAAGTGCAACATCGAAGCAGCTCCAGGTATCCACGGCCAACGTCGTGGTCGCCAGTCCGATTACGGTACTCAGCTGCGTGAAAAGCAAAAAGTCCGTCGTATCTACGGCGTTCTCGAGCGTCAGTTCAGCGGCTACTACAAAGAAGCCGCCGGCAAGAAAGGTGCAACAGGCGAGAACCTGCTGCAACTGCTCGAATGCCGTCTGGACAACGTTGTATACCGCATGGGCTTCGGCTCGACGCGTGCAGAATCCCGTCAATTGGTTTCGCACAAGTCGGTCAGCGTAAACGGCAAAACCGTTAACGTTCCTTCTTATCAGGTTCGTGCTGGCGACGTTGTTGCTATCCGCGAAAAAGCTAAGAATCAGCTGCGTATTGTCCAGGCTCTCGATCTGTGTGCCCAACGTGGCCGCGTAGAATGGGTAGAAGTAGACACTGAGAAGAAATCGGGCGTTTTCAAGAACGTTCCAGCTCGCAGTGATCTATCCGCCGACATCAACGAAAGCCTGATTGTCGAGCTCTACTCCAAGTAAGGGCTAGAAAATAGGTGCATCCATGCAGATTTCGGTAAATGAGTTCCTGACACCCCGCCACATTGATGTGCAGGTTGTCAGTCCAACCCGCGCCAAAATCACTCTCGAGCCTCTCGAGCGTGGTTTCGGCCATACCCTGGGCAACGCGCTTCGCCGCATTTTGTTGTCCTCCATGCCCGGCTGTGCAGTAGTCGAGGCCGAGATTGACGGTGTACTCCATGAGTACAGCGCCATCGAAGGTGTACAGGAAGACGTCATTGAAATCCTGTTGAACCTTAAAGGTCTGGCTATCAAGCTGCACGGTCGAGACGAAGTTACGCTGACCTTGTCGAAGAAGGGTTCGGGGGTGGTTACCGCTGCCGATATTCAGCTGGATCATGATGTCGAGATCGTTAACCCCGATCACGTAATCGCTAACCTGGCGTCTAACGGCGTCTTGAACATGAAGCTCACCGTAGCTCGTGGTCGTGGTTATGAGCCGGCAGACTCGCGTCAAAGCGATGAAGACGAAAGCCGCAGCATTGGTCGCTTGCAGCTTGACTCTTCGTTCAGCCCGGTTCGCCGTATCGCATACGTGGTGGAAAACGCCCGTGTCGAACAGCGTACTAACCTGGACAAGCTGGTTATTGATCTGGAAACCAACGGTACTCTGGACCCTGAAGAGGCTATCCGTCGCGCTGCAACCATCCTGCAACAGCAGTTGGCTGCGTTCGTGGACCTCAAAGGCGACAGCGAACCAGTGGTAATCGAACAGGAAGACGAGATCGATCCGATCCTGCTTCGTCCGGTTGACGATTTGGAACTGACCGTGCGTTCGGCCAACTGCCTTAAGGCGGAGAACATCTACTACATCGGCGATCTGATTCAGCGCACCGAAGTAGAGCTGTTGAAGACTCCGAACCTGGGCAAGAAATCCTTGACCGAGATCAAGGACGTTCTGGCTTCTCGTGGTCTCTCCCTCGGCATGCGCCTCGACAACTGGCCGCCGGCAAGTCTTAAGAAGGACGACAAGGCTACGGCCTGATCGTCGTAATCACCGAACGCGAGTTTGGTAAGGAATGAACCATGCGTCATCGTAAAAGTGGACGTCACCTGAGCCGTACCAGCTCTCACCGCAAAGCCATGTTCCAAAACATGGCGGTGTCGCTGTTCGAGCACGAGCTGATCAAAACTACCCTGCCGAAAGCCAAGGAACTGCGCCGCGTTGCCGAGCCGCTGATCACCCTGGCCAAGGAAGACAGCGTTGCCAACCGTCGTCTGGCTTTCGACCGTACTCGTTCGAAAGAAATCGTCGGCAAGCTGTTCAACGATCTGGGCAAGCGCTATGCAACCCGTCAGGGCGGCTACCTGCGCATCCTCAAGTGCGGTTTCCGCGCTGGCGACAACGCGCCAATGGCGTACGTCGAGTTGGTTGATCGTCCTGTCGGTGGCTCTGTAGAAGCCGCTGAATAAGACATCAGTTTGAACAGAAAACCGGGCCTAGTGCCCGGTTTTTTGTTTTCCGGAATTAAGAATTGCTATCGATAGTCATGATTTAATGAATTCGACGTTGCAATAGCTTTCAACAATACTTCCTCTCAAGCCGATCAACCGGCCATACACAGCAGAGGAAGATGTAGATGAGCCAGAAGACCCTTACGACCGCCAGCGGTGCTCCAGTCGCAGACAATCAGAACTCCCGTTCGGCAGGCCCGCGTGGTCCTCTACTACTCGATGATTTCCATCTGATCGAAAAGCTGGCCCACTTCAACCGTGAAAACATCCCGGAGCGTCGCGTGCACGCCAAAGGATCGGGTGCTCATGGTACGTTCACCGTGACCCGCGATATCAGCCAATACACCAGCGCCAAGCTGTTCGATACGGTCGGTAAGCAGACGCCGATTTTCCTGCGCTTCTCCACCGTAGGCGGTGAGCGTGGTTCGGCTGACACCGAGCGTGACCCACGCGGCTTTGCGATCAAGTTTTACACCGAAGAAGGTAACTGGGACATCGTGGGCAACAACACCCCCGTGTTCTTTATCCGTGACCCTCTGAAATTCCCTGACTTCATTCATACCCAGAAGCGCCTGCCGCAGACCAATCTGAAAAGCCCTCAGATGATGTGGGATTTCTGGTCGCACTCGCCTGAAGCGCTGCACCAGGTCACCATTCTGTTCTCCGATCGTGGCATTCCGGACGGCTACCGCCACATGCACGGCTTCGGTAGCCACACCTACAGCCTCATCAGCGCTGCAGGCGAGCGTCATTGGGTGAAGTGGCATTACAAGACCCGCCAGGGTATCAAGAACCTCGCGCCTGCAGAGGCTGCGCGGATTGCCGGTACTGATCCCGATTACGCTCAGCGCGATCTGTTCACTGCCATCGAGAAGGGCGACTTCCCCAAGTGGCAGGTGTGCATTCAGCTGATGAGCGAGGCTCAGGCTGCGAATCATCATGAAAACCCGTTCGACGTGACCAAGACCTGGTCGCAGAAAGAATATCCGCTGATCGAGGTGGGCGAGCTGGAGTTGAACCGTAACCCTCTCAACTACTTTGCCGAAGTTGAGCAGGCTGCATTTGGCCCGAGCAACATGGTGCCAGGCGTTGGTCTTTCGCCAGACCGTATGCTGCAAGGGCGTGTATTTGCCTATGCTGATGCGCATCGCTACCGCGTGGGTACCAATCACCAGCAGTTGCCTATCAATGCGCCCAAGAGTCCGGTGCACAGCTATCAGCGTGACGGGTCGATGGCCTTCGGCACCAATGGCGGTGCGGCGCCAAACTATGAGCCCAACAGCTATTCGGATGCGCCGAAAGAGGATTCGCGCTACGCAGAGCCTGCGTTGTCTCTGAGCGGTGCCGCAGATCGTCATGATCATCGGGTAGACGGTGATTACTACAGTCAGGCAGGCAAGTTGTTCAACCTGATGAGCGCCGATCAGAAATCGCTGTTGATCAGCAACATTGCCGGAGCAATGGCAGGCGTTTCCAGTGATGTCGTGCAACGTCAGTTGCAGCATTTCTACAAAGCTGACCCTGCTTATGGCGAGGGCATCGCCAGCGCATTGGGCTTAAAACTGGGCTGAGTCGAAGTGAGAAACAGAACCGCCCTCATTTGGGCGGTTTTTCGCTTCTTAACGGCGTAGTTTCGCCACTTTTCGTCGGTTTATTGCGTTTTTCTAAGTGACCTTGCGCGGCGCTTGGTTCAAACTACCGGCTTTGAAGCAGGAGTCTGGTGCGATGCAAGGCCACCCGGAAGTAATCGATTATCTCAACACGTTGCTCACGGGCGAACTGGCAGCTCGTGACCAGTATTTCGTTCACTCACGCATGTACGAAGACTGGGGCTTTTCGAAGCTCTACGAGCGTATCAATCATGAGATGGAAGAAGAGGCGCAACACGCTGATGCGTTGATGCGTCGTATCCTCATGCTCGAAGGCACGCCGCGCATGCGCCCGGACGACCTCGACGTCGGCACCACAGTGCCTGAGATGCTCGCCAGCGATCTGCGCCTCGAATACAAGGTACGTGCTGCCCTGTGCAAGGGTATCGAGCTCTGTGAGCTGCACAGCGACTACGTGACCCGCGAAATCCTGCGTGTACAGTTGGCTGATACGGAAGAAGACCATACCTACTGGCTTGAACAGCAGATGGGTCTGATCAAGTCCATCGGCCTGCAGAACTACCTGCAATCGCAGTTCTGATTCAGCCGCTCATAAAAAAGCTCCTGCACTTGCGTGACAGGAGCTTTTTTGTATCCGGGTTCGACTGACGGCGAACCCGTTTTCTTCACCCGAGTCAGGCTTTGTCTCTGATCAACAGAGGCTTCAGGTAATGACCGGTGTAGGACTGTTCCATCTCGGCGACCTGCTCAGGCGTGCCGGTCGCAATGATCTGCCCACCTCTCGAACCGCCTTCCGGACCCAGATCCACCAGCCAGTCGGCCGTCTTGATCACATCCAGGTTGTGCTCGATCACCACCACGGTATTGCCGTGGTCGCGGAGGCGATGCAGTACATCCAGCAACTGTTGAATATCCGCAAAGTGCAGGCCTGTGGTCGGTTCGTCGAGGATGTACAGCGTCTTGCCGGTGTCGCGCTTTGACAGTTCTCGCGACAGCTTGACCCGCTGCGCCTCTCCGCCTGACAAGGTCGTCGCCGATTGCCCCAGCTTGATATAGGAAAGCCCAACATCCATCAGGGTTTGCAGCTTGCGCGCCAGTGCCGGAACGGCGTCGAAGAATTCACGCGCTTCCTCGATGGTCATCTCCAGCACTTCGTGGACGTTCTTGCCCTTGTACTTGACCTCAAGCGTTTCGCGGTTGTAACGCTTGCTCTTGCACACATCGCAGGGCACGTAGATGTCCGGCAAAAAGTGCATCTCGACCTTGATCAGCCCGTCACCCTGGCACGCCTCGCAGCGGCCGCCCTTGACGTTGAACGAGAACCGCCCCGGACCGTAGCCCCGCGAGCGTGATTCCGGAACCCCGGCGAACAGTTCGCGAATCGGCGTGAACAGCCCGGTGTAGGTCGCTGGATTGGAGCGCGGCGTACGACCGATAGGGCTCTGGTCGATGTCCACCACCTTGTCCAGGTGCTGCAGGCCGTTGATGCTGTCGTGGGTAGCCGCTTCCAGCGTCGTGGCACCGTTCAGTGCCGTGGCGCTCAGCGGGAACAGCGTGTTGTTGATCAGCGTCGACTTGCCTGATCCGGACACACCCGTCACACAGGTCAGCAGACCGATGGGGATTTCGAGATTGACGTTTTGCAGGTTATTGCCACGCGCACCCTTGAGAGTCAGCGAGAGCTTTTTGTTACGCGGGGTGCGCTTGGCAGGAACGGCAATCTTCACGCGGCCCGACAGGTATTTGCCGGTCAGCGAGTCGGGATGCGACATCACCTCGTCCGGCGTACCTTCGGCAACGATATGACCACCATGCACGCCGGCCCCGGGGCCAATGTCGACCACGTAGTCAGCCAGACGAATCGCGTCTTCATCGTGCTCGACCACAATCACCGTATTGCCGATGTCGCGCAGGTGCTTGAGCGTACCCAGCAAGCGATCGTTGTCGCGTTGGTGCAGACCGATTGACGGCTCATCGAGGATGTACATCACCCCGACCAGGCCCGCACCAATCTGGCTGGCCAGACGAATACGCTGTGCTTCACCGCCGGACAGGGTGTCCGCGCTACGATCCAGGGTCAGGTAGTCCAGACCCACGTTGACCAGAAACTGCAGACGCTCACGAATTTCCTTGAGAATCTTGTCGGCGATCTCGCCGCGTCGTCCGGTCAGCTTGAGCGTTTCGAAGTAATGCGTCGCGTCGCCAATCGGCAGATTGGTGACTGCAGGCAGAGTCTTTTCACCCACCCACACATGACGCGCTTCACGACGCAGACGAGTGCCTCGGCAGTCAGGGCAGGGCTGCGTACCCAGGAACTTGGCCAACTCTTCGCGGACCGTGGCCGACTCGGTTTCCCGATAGCGACGCTCCAGATTCGGCACGATGCCTTCGAACGGGTGCGCACGCTTGACGATATCGCCGCGGTCATTCAGGTAGCGGAAGTCGACGCTCTGCGAGCCACTGCCATTGAGCAGAATCTTCTGCATGTCGGCCGGGATCTGCTTGAACGGCATTTCCAGGCTGAAGCCATAGTGCTTGGAGAGCGAACCGAGCATCTGGAAGTAATAGACGTTACGCCTGTCCCAGCCTCGTATCGCGCCTTCGGCAAGCGTCAGTTCGGCATTCACCAGCCGCTTGATATCGAAGAACTGCTTCACGCCCAGGCCGTCACAGGTCGGGCAGGCGCCAGCCGGGTTGTTGAAGGAGAACAGCTTCGGTTCCAGCTCGCTGATCGCATGGCCACAGATAGGGCAGGCGAAGCGGGCGGAGAAAATCACTTCCTCGCCTGGCTCGTCGTCCATTGGCGCAACCAGAGCGATACCGTCGGCCAGCTTCAGGGCGGTCTCAAAGGACTCGGCCAGACGCTGCTGCAGGTCGGCGCGGACCTTGAAACGGTCCACGACCACATCGATCGAGTGCTTCTTCTGCTTGTCCAGCTTCGGCAGCTCATCCAGCTCGCACAGCTTGCCGTTGACCCGCGCCCGGACAAAGCCCTGCGCGCGCAGCTCTTCAAAAACCGAAAGATGCTCACCCTTGCGCTCGCGGATAACCGGCGCAAGCAGCATCAGTTTGCTGCCTTCCGGCTGGGTCAGCACCAGATCGACCATCTGGCTGACAGTCTGGGCTTCCAGCGGGATATCGTGGTCCGGGCAGCGAGGCTGGCCGACACGCGCATACAAAAGACGCAGGTAGTCGTAAATTTCGGTGATCGTACCCACGGTCGAGCGCGGGTTATGTGAAGTCGACTTCTGCTCGATGGAAATCGCCGGCGACAGACCTTCGATGGTGTCGACGTCCGGTTTTTCCATCATCGACAGAAACTGGCGGGCATAGGCCGACAGCGATTCGACATAGCGGCGTTGCCCTTCGGCGTACAGCGTATCGAAAGCCAGCGAAGACTTGCCTGAGCCGGAGAGCCCGGTAATAACGATCAGTTTGTCGCGGGGAAGTGTCAGGTCAATATTTTTCAGGTTGTGGGTTCGTGCCCCACGTATCAGGATCTTGTCCACTGCGGCCTCGCTTGGCGGGCATAAACGACGGAGTATAAGGCTCCGAGCCATTACGCGGCAAAGCGTCGCGTATGTGCTGTACAACGATGGGACTGGTAGAATCGCCGCCGGTTCACACGAGGTTATTCCATGCACGATACCCACAGCGAGCGTATGAGTAGCGGCGAGACCCGCGCAGCAGGCGGTCTGGCCCTGGTGTTCGCGTTCCGCATGCTTGGCATGTTCATGGTTTTGCCGGTTCTGGCAACCTACGGCATGGACCTGGCAGGCGCGAGCCCTGCACTGATCGGTCTGGCGATTGGCGCCTACGGTCTGACCCAGGCTGTATTGCAGATACCGTTCGGGATCATTTCCGACCGTATCGGCCGGCGACCGGTCATTTATTTCGGCCTGATCATTTTTGCGATCGGCAGCGTGGTGGCAGCGAATGCGGATTCGATCTGGGGAATCATTGCCGGACGTATCCTGCAGGGGGCTGGCGCTATTTCCGCGGCGGTCATGGCGCTGCTCTCCGACCTGACCCGCGAACAGCACCGCACCAAGGCCATGGCCATGATCGGCATGACCATCGGTCTGTCGTTCGCCATCGCCATGGTCGTCGGTCCGGTGATCACTGGCATGTTCGGTCTTTCCGGGCTGTTTCTGGCCACCGGCGGCATGGCCTTGATAGGCGTCCTAATCGTCGCCTACGTAGTGCCCAAGGCCAGCGGGGCATTAATGCACCGCGAATCCGGCGTCGCCAAGCAGGCGCTGGGGGCGACGTTGCGTCATCCGGACCTGCTGCGCCTGGATTTGGGTATCTTCGTGTTGCATGCGATGCTCATGTCCAGCTTCGTGGCTTTGCCGCTGGCGCTGGTCGAAAAAGCCGGTTTGCCCAAGGAACAACACTGGTGGGTCTACCTGACCGCCTTGCTGGTTTCCTTCTTCGCGATGATCCCGTTCATCATCTATGGCGAGAAGAAACGTCAAATGAAGCGCGTTCTGCTGGGCGCCGTCACAGTTTTGATGCTGGCTGAGCTATTCTTCTGGGCATACGGGGACACGTTGCGGGCACTGGTCATCGGGACAGTGGTATTCTTCACCGCGTTCAACCTGCTGGAAGCCTCCTTGCCGTCGCTGATCAGCAAGGTTTCACCGGCCGGCGGAAAAGGCACGGCAATGGGAGTTTATTCCACCAGCCAGTTTCTTGGATCGGCCGCAGGTGGGATACTGGGCGGCTGGTTGTTCCAGCACGGTGGGCTCGATGTGGTGTTTCTGGGTGGTGCAGCCATGGCCGCCGTCTGGCTCGCCTTCGCAGTGACCATGCGAGAACCGCCTTACGTGACCAGCCTACGTCTGCCGTTGTCGCCGCAGGCGCAGCGTGAAGCAGGCCTGGCAGAGCGTTTGATGTCCGTAACAGGCGTGACAGATGCAGTGGTGGTTGCGGAAGAGGCAGCCATCTACATAAAACTCGACACAAAATTATTGGATCGTGCCTCTCTCGAAAAGCTGGTCAATCCAGCGTCAGAAGCGTGCGAAGCCTAGGAGAACGTTATGGCCCGTGGGGTTAACAAAGTCATATTGGTCGGTACATGCGGCCAGGATCCCGAAGTTCGCTACTTGCCTAACGGTAACGCCGTGACCAACCTGAGTCTGGCAACCAGCGAACAGTGGACTGACAAGCAGTCCGGTCAGAAAGTCGAAAAGACTGAATGGCACCGTGTATCGATGTTCGGCAAGGTCGCAGAAATCGCCGGCGAATACCTGCGCAAGGGTTCGCAGGTCTACATCGAAGGCAAGCTGCAGACCCGCGAGTGGGAAAAAGACGGCATCAAGCGCTACACCACTGAAATAGTCGTCGACATGCAGGGCACCATGCAACTGCTGGGCGGCCGTCCACAGGGCGACGCTCAACAAGGTCAGGGCGGTGGTGGCAACTACAACCAGTCCGCACCTCGTCCACAGCAGTCGCGTCCACAGCAGTCGGCGCCGCAGCAGTCTGCACCTCAGCAGAACTACAATCAGCAGCCGCCACAACAGCGCGACTCGCGCCCAGCGCCGCAACAACAAGCGCCGCAGCCAGCTGCTGATTTCGACAGCTTTGATGATGATATTCCGTTCTAGGATATAGCTGGAACCTGCTGTTCAGGTCCAGAACCGGAGCCCCCGTTTATCGGGGGCTTCGTCGTTTTCAGGTGTCAGAAAGCGCTGGACCACGCTGGCTGTACTGCTGCCGTGAAAGCCGCTGTGCACCTAAAACCGCGCATCCTTCTGCGTTTGCGCGTTTTCGAAACAATGCGCGATCACCCAGCTCGCCGGCTTTACCTCACCTCGCGGCCCGAAAACTAATGCACGTTGCGCCAGCGGCCCACGGGTAGACGTAGCCCCGGCGATGTGCGGGCTGTCCCATACACCCCAGGTGATAACCGTCGACACCGAGCGCGTAGCAAGGATCAGCTCCAGATAGCGCTTATAGGTTTGCGCGACTGTTCCATCGCGTTCTGTAATGGACCCCGTCAAGTGGCTGTCGTCGACGTCCAGCTCAGTGATGTGGATCGACAACCCCATATCCCGCACGGCCAGAATAAAGCGGGAAAGGCCCGGACCAAATGTGTCGCCTGCACGCAGATGTGACTGAATGCCAAGGCCGTGTATCGGAATGCCCCGCTGTTTGAGCCCACGCAGCAGGGCGAGCAAGGCAGTGCGTCGGCTTTCGCCGTAACGGGTATCCTTTTCCAGGCCGTAATCGTTATAGCAGAGCAGGGCATCCGGGTCGGCCTTGTGCGCAGCCTCGAAGGCTATGTCCAGATAGCGAGGCCCGAGCATCTGATACCAGAATGAATTGCGCAGCCCGTCAGGCTGACCATCCTCCAACTGAATGGCTTCGTTGACGACGTCCCATGCGCTGATAAGGCCGCGATAATGGCTGGCGACGGTATTGATGTGCGCCGTCAGCACCGCTTCGGCGTTCGTCGTGGTGACGGTGTGGTGAACCCAGTCGGGTAAAGAGCGATGCCAGCAGAAAGTGTGCCCGCGCATACGCTGGTCATGCGCTTTGGCAAACGCCGCGATTGCGTCGGCAGGCGCGAAGTTATAACGCTCTGGTTCGGGGTGGAGGGTCTGCCACTTCAAGGCATTTTCCGGGACCAGGATGCTGGCCTGACGGGCGACCAGTTGCCGATAGGCCGCATTGTCATTCAGCTTTGCCGGCTCAACCGCAAAGCCGAACCTGATGCCTTTCTCGGCTGCACGCTGGCGCAACGCGGTAAAGGTTTCTGCCGCCAGCAGCCTGCTGCTGACGAAGGGCAGGCACGCCAGCAGGCGGACAAACGCAGTCAGAAAACTGCGTCGACTAGCCCGGCGCATTACGCACCAAAAATCCCCATCAACTCCTCACGGCCTACCATCACCGTCATCGAGCCTTGCTTCTGCTCGCCTTCAATCGTGCACAACAACCCGGCCTCCCGGCAGATCACTGCGCCCGCTGCGATGTCCCACAGGCTGGTGAATTTCTCCATGTAGCCGTCTGTCTGCCCCAAAGCGGCGAACGCCAGGCCGATGGTGGCGCAGCGATAACCAGCAAGGCCCCAGCCCTGTCGGCGCAGGCTCAGGTGCAGTTTGCCCATCTCTTCAGCGTCCCAGCGGGTATTTTCACCGACGCCAGCGATGCGCAGGTGCTCGGGTGGTTGTGGGCGGACGAAGGGGACGCCGTTGCGCAGTAAGCCATCGCCCGTGCGGGCTGCCAGGGTGTAGCCCAGTGCCGGGTAGGCGACGACGCCGATTTCGGGCTCGCCTGCCGACATGTACGCCACCGCGATTCCCCAGAGTGGGGTGCCGCGCAGGTAGTTGCCGGTGCCGTCAATGGGGTCGATGACCCAGCCATCGGTGATGAATTCGCCGCCCATCTCTTCGCCGAGGATTGTATCGTCGGGGAAGTGTTTGCTCAGTTCTGCACGCAGCAGTTGTTCCACTTCAAAGTCGGCGCGGGAGACGAGGTCTTGCGCGCTTTTGGTGGTGATGTCGAGGGTGTGGCGGTCGTTAAAATACGCCATGGCCAGGCCAGTGGCCTTCTCTACGGCTTGCATGGCGACGCTGAGTCGGTTGTTCATTGCAGACAGCCTCCGTTCGGCAGGTTCAACAGGTCCGGGTAATCACTGAGAATCGACTGTGCGCCATGTTCCAGCAGGTAGCGCGCACGTTTCGGGCTGTTGATGGTAGCCACGGCGAATTCGACGCCGCTGCTTTTCAGGCGGACAAGGTGATGGTCATCGAGCATATCGTCAAGTACGTGAAGTATTCGGCAGTCATATTCGGCCAACAGCGCAACCGGGTCGGCAGGCGCAACTACGCAGGCGATAGCCAGCGGTACGTCGTTCCACAAGCGGCGGGCGGCAGTGAGCGAGCGCACCGAAAAGCTGGAGACGAACAACCGATCATTGTCGGCGGGCCACAGATTTTTGAGGATCGGCATCACCACTTCAGCCGTCTCGATATCGTCGCCAATGGTCGGCTTGAGTTCGACCTGCAAACCCAGGTTCAGGCGCAGCGCACAGGCCACGATCTCTTCAAAAGTCGGGACCTGCAGGCCGGCGAATTCAGGCGCGAACCAACTGCCCGCGTCCAGCATGCGGATAGCTTTCAGCTCATGCAGCACGACGGCGCCGCGACCGTTGGTAGTGCGGTCCAGCAAGTCGTCATGAATCACGATCGGCTGGCCATCACGGGTCAGCTTCACGTCGATTTCGACCCACTCGGCGCCGCATGCGGCAGCTTTTTCCAGGGCCAGCAGAGTGTTTTCCGGCACGTAAGCTTTGGCACCGCGATGGGCAATCAGGGACGAGCGGACGAGGGGAGCAGGTTTGAGCATGGCGGGTCACTTGGTGGTGTGGGAGAAAGTCACGAGCTGGCGTTGGCCGGTCTCGATATCGAACAGCAAGGGCGTGGAATGGATCGCGAGTCGAACCTGGGTGGGTATCTGATGTTGCCGTCCGGCCAGGCTGACGACGCAGCGCGTTCCAGCCAGTTGGCAATACAGCAGCGTGTGGCTGCCCAGATTCTCCGAAGACTCCACTGTGGCAGTGATGCCTTCCTGGTCGAGCATGAAGGTCTCGGGGCGCAGGCCCATCAGCCATTTGCCGGTCCGGTTGCTGGCAATGCCGAGCTTGATAGGCAAGCGTTGACCATCGGCGAGCAGCAAAATCCTGTCATCGAGGCAGTGCACCGGCAGCAGGTTCATGGGCGGCGTGCCGATGAAGCTGGCGACGAAGGTGCTGGCGGGGTGATCGTAGATCTCGGCGGGCGTGCCGATCTGTTCGACACGACCTTTGTCGAGAATCACCACATGCTCGGCGAGGGTCATGGCTTCGGTCTGATCGTGGGTGACGTACAGGATCGTCGCGCCGGTCTGCCGGTGCAGGCTGCGAATCAGCAGACGCATTTCATGACGCAGCGCGCTGTCCAGATTGCACAGCGGCTCATCGAACAGCAGCACCGGCGGTTTGCGGATCAACGCCCGACCGATGGCGACGCGCTGGCGCTGGCCGCCGGAAAGCTCTCCGGGCTTGCGTTGCAGCAGGTCCTCCAGGCCCAGTGACGCGGCGCACTCGCGGATGCGTTGCTCACGCTCCTTACGTGCAACCCGCGCCAGTTTGAGCGCGTAGCCGATATTGTCTGCCACGCTCATGTGCGGGTAGAGCGCGTAGTTCTGAAACACCATGGCGCAGCCGCGTTCCTTGGGCGGCAGGCGCGTAACGTCGCGGCCGCCCATTAGAATCTGCCCTTGGCTTGCCTCTTCCAGCCCGGCCACCATGCGCAGCAACGTGGACTTGCCACACCCGGACGGGCCGAGGATGACGTTGAGCTCGCCCGCCTTGAAAACCAGATCGAGCCCGTGAAGGATGGGCTCTGTGCCGTAGGTTTTGTGCAGGCCCTTGAGGACAATATCCGGGGCGCAGGTAATAGGGGTGAGCGCGTTCATTTACCGACTCCGATCAGGCCTTTGACAAACCATCGCTGCATGAGCGCAATGACGAGGATGGGCGGCAGCATGCTGACCACAGCAGCGGCCATCAGCAGGTTCCATTCGGGGACCTGGGTTGCGTCGGTCGGCAGGAAGCTGGCCACGCCCAGCACCAGCGTGCGCATGTCCTCGCGATTGGTAGCGACCAGTGGCCACAGGTAGTCCTTCCAGGCGCCGATGAATACCAGCGTGCCGAGCGCTGCAAAGTTGGTCTTCGACAGGGGCAGCAGGATGTCGATGAAGAACCGCCAGGGCCCGGCACCGTCCATGCGCGCGGCTTCGACCAGTTCAGCAGGCAGCGTCTGGTAGAACTGCCGGAACAGGAAGGTGCCGGTGGCCGAGGCAATCAGCGGCAGGGCGAGGCCGGGGTAGCTGTCCAGCAAGTTGATGGTCGGCAGCGGCAGCCACTGAATGTCCAGCCAGTGCAACAGGCTGCGCACGGGGCCGAGCAGATCACTGGCCACCGCATAGGTGGGGATGATCCTTACTTCCAGCGGCAGCAATAGCGCGCCCAGCACGGCGAAGAAAATCACCGAACTGTAGCGGCTGCGAAAGTACACCACGGCAAAGGCCGTCAGCGCCGAGAGTGTCAGCTTGCCGATCACCACCAGCGTGGCGACCAGCAGGCTGTTGCCCAGCAGGCGCAGCAGATCGAGACGCCGGGTGACCTGCTGCAGATTTTCCAGCAGTTGGTCGCCGGGTATCACCGCCAGACCGTGGGCGAACAGTTGCGGATTGCTGACGGTCGCCGAGCAGACCGCCATGTACAGCGGGCCCAGCGCGAACACCAACCCCAGGATCAGCAGCAGGTAAGCGCCTGCGTTGAACAGCCGGTTATGCTCGATCACGCTTTCACCCCGCGACGCTGGAAGCGCGACAGGAGCTTGAATTGAGCGACGCTCAGTGCCACTACCGCCAGCAGCATGAGCACTGACAGGGTCGATGAGCCTGCCAGATCCAGGCCCATGAAACCGTCGGTGTAAATCTTGTAGGCCAGCACATTGGTGGTATCGCCAGGTCCGCCTTGGGTGAGCGTGTCGACCAGGCCAAAACTGTTCGACAGGCTTTCCAGCAAATCGATGACAAACACGAACAGCAGATAAGGCGCGATCAGGGGCAGTTGTATGTCGAGCATGCGCCGCAACGGACCTGCTCCATCCAGTGCCGCAGCGGCGAGGTAGTCGTCGGGCACCGATTTCAGGCTGGCGACCAGCATCACGAAGTTGAACGGCACCAGACACCAGGCATACGCCACGATCAGCAACAGCATGCTCTGTATCGGGCTGGAGTAGGGCGCCCAAGTGCCGGGTGCGATTGCGTTGAGCCAGGCGAAAATGCCCATTACCGGATTGGCCAGCACATGAAAAACGATACCGATGGTGGCGCCCGATACCGCGTAGGGCCAGATCAGCAGGTTGCGAAACATGGAGTTGCCGCGCAGTTTCAGTTCCAGGCACAGCGCAAGCACCAGCGCGATGAGGATCGAAAGCACGACGCTCGATAAGCTGAACACCAGCGTCGAGCCCAGTGAAGCCAGCACGCCGGGGTCTTTCAGCACACGCCAGTAGTTGCTCAGGCCAACGAAGATTTCATTACCGCCGAAGGGCGGCACCAGATGAAACGACCACCAGATGGCCTGGACCGCAGGCCAATAAAAGAACAGCCCGAGCGCCAGCAGTTGCGGCAGGGCAAACAGCAGCGCCAGACGTGGCTGGGGGAAATGCGCACGCGGTTTCATGGCGTTGCCTCGTTTGACTCGATGCTGGCCTGAGCCTGGTGCATCTGGTGAAACAGCCCCAGCAGCTCGTTGGCCCGCAACGTCGTCTGGCGCAGGGCCAGATCGATGCTCTGGCGACCCGCGAGCGCATTCTCCATTTCCTGCGACCAGATCAGACGCATCAGCGTGATAAAACCGCAGCGCAAGGGCGCGGAGGGCTGCCCGTCGATATCGTTCAGCGCTGTCAGTCCGAGCGTGATTGCCGATGGCTCGCTGGCTGTGGATTGCAAACGTGCAGCGGCAGCCTGAGTGACGGGCAGGTAGCCCGTCCGTGCGCTGAACATCAACTGGTTGTCCGGCTGCAGCACGAACGCCAGGAATTCCGAGACCAGCCGGTAATCCCTGACAGAATGCCCGCGCATCACCCATAGCGATGAACCTCCGGGGGCGTTGGCGCGTCGCTGGCTGCCCGCGTAGATCGGCAGTGCCGTGACCTGGATATCGGATCTGAGCGTGCTGTGCACAACATTCCACGCCCCGGTGGAGTCGATCAGCATGGCGCAGTCGTCGGTGGCAAATGCCAGTGCCTGCTGTCCGCTGCGAGTGGCATCCTCATGGACCACCAGGCCTTCACGGGTCCATTGCGCGAGGTCTTTCATGAGGCGCAGATGGGGGCCTTCGTCGAATTGATATCGGTCACTGCCTGCGGAGCGAATCGCGATGTCAGTACCTTGCGCTGCACTGGTCTGCTCCAGCCAGATCCAGGGCGCAAACGCGCTGACGACCGGGCATTTCTGACCGTTTTTCTTCAGGGCCCGCAAGGCCTCCGCAAAGGCTTGCCAGGTGGCGGGCGGCTCACTGATTCCTGCAGCAGCCAGCGCATTCCGGTGCGTGTAGAGCACGGCTGTGGATGCCGCAAAAGGTTGCGCCGCGAGCGTGCCGTGATCGTCGGCGTAGTAGCGCCGCAAGGCTGGGAGAAAGGTGTCGTCGGGATAGGCCCTGTGGTGATCGGCCATGATCGCCTCTACAGGTCGGGTGGCACCGCCCAAGAGCATGTCAGGTGTGGCGACGTCGTAAATCTCCACCAGTGCCGGGCCTATGCCCGCCCGGTAAGCGGCTACGGTTTTCTGCAGCGTTTGCTCATAGCTGCCTTGGGAAACACAGTGCAGACGATCACTTTCTTCACGTTGTGAATTGAAGCTTCTGCACAGATCAGCGATGGCACTCCCGGCCGCGCCACCGTGGCTGTACCAGAACTCGGCCGGAGCAGCGAAGGCATGTGCAGCGAGCGGCAGCAGGGCCAGCGCGGAAAACATCTTACGGATGGAAGGCATGAGGACACTCACAAGAACTCAATGCCATTTAATACAGGTTGTGTGTAGTATTTGTGACCTGCGCGACTTTTATTAAATTTTCATGATTGAAGTGTGCAATGGATGGTGGGCGATACACTGCTTCGCACGCCGACTGTTTCAATCCTCCTATGATTTGAAGATTCCATGCCTCTCGACCTCGACACGCCACTTCATTCGCACCAGCCGTTGAGCCTCAATGAACGCAAGTTGCTGGACATCCTTCGTCGTCGAGGCGCGATCACCCGTGCCACGGTTTCGACCGAGATGGACCTGGCTCAGCAGTCGGTGCACCGGCTGATCGAAGAGCTGATCAGTCGTGGCCTGCTGCGCAGTGGCGAGCGCGTCAAGAACGGCCGCGGCCAGCCTAGCCCGCGCATCGAACTGGTCAACGAAGCGGTGTATGCCATCGGTGTATCGATCAACACCGACTCGGCAGTGGTCTGCGTAGCCGATCTGGGCTGCAATGTGCTGGAACAGGTCACCCTGCGCACGCCGCCGTTAAGTCGCAACAGCACGCTGGATTCGCTGGAAAAGACCATCGAACGCATGCTTCAGCGCAACGGCATCGAAGCGCAACGGGTCATCGGTATAGGCTTCGCGATTGCCGGCTTTTTTCTTGAGAACCGCCAGATCAATGCACCGGAACCGCTGCGCGACTGGTCATTGATGGACCTGCAACCGGTATTGGAAGAACGCTTCGGCATGCCGGTCTGGCTGGAAAACAACGCCACCACCGCAGCCATCGGCGAAAGCCTGGTAGGTGTGGGCGCCTGGGCCAGCAATTTCATCTACCTGTCGTTCAACTTCGGCTTCGGCGCGGGCGTCGTCATCAACGGCAAGCCGTATTTCGGCAGCCACGGCAACGCGGGCGAGATCACCCTCTACAACGACGAAGAGTCGATAAACCGCCCGGCCTTGCGCTACTTGCTGGAAGACCTGCATCAGAGTGGCGTGCAGGTCGACTCGATCGAAGACTTGCGCTTGCGCTTCGACCCCGACTGGCCCGGTGTGGATACCTGGGTGACACGCGTCAAGCCCACACTGGATCGCCTGATCAACGCACTGGCAGGCCTGTTCGATCCGCAGGCCGTGGTGTTTGGCGGGCAATTACCGCCCGAGTTGGGAAAACGCCTGATCGCCGCGACGACCTTCTGGGGTACCCATCGCTACAACTCCCCACCGCCTCGGCCGCAGTTATTGCTGAGCGAGACGCACGGGGATGCGGCAGCCTTGGGGGCGGCGCTGGTGCCGTTGAAGGAGCGGTTTTTTGTTTGATCTGTCGCCAGTATCGATTCGAAGCGGGCATTCAACGAATGATGACATCTACGCCAAAAGCATTTTGACGCCTTCAGCCATTCTGTCGCAGAACGTGCATCAGTTGTTCTACGGCAATGGCTTCAACGGCACCTTCGCTAACGTTCGGCTCAAAAACAGCACAGCAAGCCGATACATCGCCGTCGCCGATGCGATAGACAGCAATGACGCTGCCTGGTCCACAGCCCGTGTGCCCGGATAGAGAGTACCCACCGTCAATCGAACCTTGCATCAAGCCGAGGCCGTAGCCCGGCTTTATCCATGGGCGTCCTGGAATCGGGCCGCCTAGTGCTCGTGCTGTCTGCATTTCCTGAATCAAGTCTGTGGAGAGGATGTCTGCGCAGAAGAGTCGATCCAGAAATAGCGCTGCTTGCGAAATCGGGCCGATCAACAAGCCGTGGTAAACCCAGGCGGGGTCATAATTCGAGGTATTTCCCGGATGGGTCGTTTGTAAGTCTGCTCGCGTTTTAGCAAAGCGAGCGTTCGAGATGCCCAGAGGGGCAAGAGCACGTTGACTCACTGCATCGTCAAGCGTCAGATCAGTCAGTCGTTCAATTAGCCTGCCGATGAACAAGTAGCCGACGTTCGAGTAACGCCAGCCGTTTCCGGGGCTGTATCGAAGTCGAGTACCGTCAAGACGCCGCATCATTTCATCTGCTGCCCAGGCTGGCTCACCGTTAGCAACGGCGGTGTGATACTCCGTAAGCTCTCCGTAATCAGCCAGGCCGGCTTCATGCCGCAGCAGCTGGCGTAACGTGAAAGGCTGATCGGAAACGGGGTCGTCCAACCTGATCAGTCCATCCCGTACCAATGATAGGGCTGTCGCAGCAAGGACCGTTTTCGTAAAGCTCCACCAAGGTGCCATCAGTTCTAATCGGTCTGGCGTCTGGGGCCGACCATTTGACACGAGTGAAATGAGCATTGGCTTCCCTGGAATGTTGAGCGGATCGATAGCTGGACAAGATATCTCAATTATTCTTCTTCGCCGGGGTGAAAAGTCAGCCGTTTGTGCGGTGCTGAACGACTGCTTTTGGCAGAACGCAGCCTGTGGTGTGGGCAGGCAGGTGTGTGGGCTGTCCGATTAATATTTATTTATGAAATCTGTGCTTAAGGTTCAAGAGCCTCGGCCGATTATCTATTAGATTGCCGAGCTTAAGTTGGCTCCAATCACTTTTGATTAAGACGTCAGTCTACATGTGGAGTTGACAAGTGAAGTTACGCCTAAGCTGCAAGGCTATAATGGTTGCCCTGTCTTTTGGCTTGTCTAATATGGCGGCTTCTGAAGAACTTAAGGTGTACAATTTTTCGCCTGTCAATCAATACAATCTTAATCTTTCAGCCGGTTTCTGGAATCCAATCATAAAGTATGTGTCCGAAAAAAGCGGAGTGAATCTAACGCTGAAGTTAGGGCGAACCTCCTCGGATACAACGAGTTATGTGCTCGCGCAAGAAGTTGATTTCGCTTTCACCAACCATCTTTTTAGTCCGGAACGCGACAAGATGGGCTGGAAGGTGTTTGGTCGCCGTGACGCGCCCGCCCTCGAGGGGCAAATCGTGGTCCCTGCCGACTCGCCCATTCATAGCCTTTCGGAACTGGAGGGCAAGGAAGTCGTTTATCCGGGGCCCGAAGCGTTCATTGCTTATAAAGTCACGAACTCGGAACTGGTCAAGAAAGGGATCAATACGTCTACAGTGTTTGCCGGAAACATGGATGGCGC
Source organism: Pseudomonas congelans (assembly GCF_900103225.1). Lineage (GTDB taxonomy): Bacteria > Pseudomonadota > Gammaproteobacteria > Pseudomonadales > Pseudomonadaceae > Aquipseudomonas > Aquipseudomonas congelans. Next base: position 50,722 of record NZ_FNJH01000006.1, read on the forward strand.
TTTCAGCCAACTCCTGAGCGGTAAGGCTCAAGCGATGGGGGCCAACTCACAGCTTGTCAGCGGCTACACGGAGAGAGAAGGGAAGCCGTTCCGCGTATTGTGGAGTTCGGCCTCGTTCAATGATTTAGCCCTCATGGCATCCCCTCGGGTTTCTAAAAAAGAACGTGATGCGGTAGCCGACGCATTTTTCAATATGCCACATGATGCCTACGGTCGCCGGATTCTTCAGGAGGCGACCGAGCTGGTCCATGCACCGACACCGATTACTTTCATTCCCGCGACGGAAGCGGATTATGCGTCCTATCGAGCTTTTTATAATAGTTTGCCAGCAAACCTTAAGTAAATAATTCCAACCTTGGCTGGAGAGGCTGTTAATGAATTTCTTTAAAAGCCTGCTACCCAAATCACTGACATCGCGAATACTGGCGATGTTATGCATTCTGATACTGACTTTTTTGACGACGGGCCTGGGTCTGTTTTATAAAAACCAGCTGCTTCAGCATATTGAAGAGATACAAGACACCGCTAATATGCTGATCGAGGTAGCCGCGCAAGCGGTCGAGGAGAGTGTCGTCATCGGGGATTACGACACCATCAAAAGAACCCTCGAAAAAACCCTGGCTCGCTCGCCGTTCAAGTCGGCCATGTTTATTGACCTGTCGGGTGGAGTGATTCGCCTTGAGGCCGCCAGTGCGCCTCTTGGACGAGCCCCTGCGTGGATAGAGTCTGAAGTCGCCGCACGATTATTCGATGTCAATCGTCCGATCACTGTCGGCGGGAAAGATTATGGTGTGATGCGTCTGTCTTTTAATGCCGAGAGAATTGCTTCCGAACTCTATAGCCTGGTGATCCAGGCTACCCTGTTTGCAGTATTTTTTTTGCTGATAAGCTTGATGTTGATGGGGTTCATGATCAAGCGCTCGCTTGCCCACCTGGGCAAGCTTCACTCTTATGAAGCAGAAATCGCTTCAGGCGCAGTGGCAGCAGAAGCGATGTTGGTCGCTGATGCTCCCATGGAAATACAGGAGGCTATAAAAGCGGTAAACCGTACTGCCGCGAGTATGCGCAATCACTTTGGCCTGCGTATCGAGTCGTTGATGAATACCTTGGTGCAGCATAAAAATGCCTTGGATGAGGTGTCAATCGTTTGCGAAGTTTCGGCCTCCGGACGTATCACTTACGTTAACGAGCGATTCGTAACAAGCTCTCAGCATTCGCGAGCCGAGCTTTTAGAGTTGACGATCGATGAAGTCTGGACCGGCATGTCTTCAGCCAATGAACCCTGGCAATGGGCGCCGGAAAATGAGGTGTGGAACGGCGAGGTCAGGCTTTCAGGTCGTACCGGTAAGGTGGCATGGCATCGACGCACTGTCATACCTATTCTCGATGACCTGGGCTGCGTTGAAAAATATATCTGTATCGATATCGATATTACAGATCGAAAAGAGTTTGAGGTGGCGATTCTGGATAACGCCAGAAGGCAAAACCTTATCGCCCTGTTTGGCCAGCAGGCATTGACAGAAGAAAACGTCAGTGCTCTGGGTGAACTGGCAGCACTGACGGCGGCGCAAGGACTAAACCTGAGCAAGGCGGCGTTATTAGTCGTTGATCAAGTGAGCCATGAGATCATCCTCAAGGCGGAGTTTGGCTTGACCCACGTTGAAGTCCGCAGTGGTTATCATGATGGGTTTTTTAAGGGTACTGCTTCTTCCGCCGGTTTTGTCATTAACTCTGATGCGCCTGATAATAGCTACACGCTGCTTCCTGATGAAACAGTGGGCGCTTACAGCATTAGAAGTGGTCTAGAGGTTGATATATCGTGCAGGGAAGTTTTCAAAGGCGTTCTTGGAGTGTATGCCAGCACTGATTACCCCTTTACACGTGAAGATGTCAGCTACCTTCAAACACTTGCCAACCTCTTGGCAGCCGCGCTTGAAAGGTATGACGCAAAGAAAAAGCTCACCTATCTGGCCGAAAATGATTCGCTCACCCATCTGCCTAATCGCTGGTTTCTCAGCAATTACCTGCGCGAGATAATCAGTCGGAAAACCTCATCGCCAGATGCGGTAAGCGTCATATTCATAGATTTGGACAGATTCAAAGCCGTGAATGACACCATGGGGCATTCAGTGGGCGATCAATTGCTTATTCAGGCAGGTCGACGCTTGAAAGACTGCATTGATGAAAATAGCGTAGTTGCGCGGCTGGGAGGCGATGAATTTTCGATCGTTGTCACACACCCTGTTTATTCCGAGAGCCTCATCAAATCGCTTGCAGCCCATGTTGTTGATGCGTTGGGAAAACCGTTCAACCTTGGCGGCCAAGATGTGTTTGTTTCGGCGAGTGTAGGTATTGCTAATTATCCGTTTGACGGGCGTGACACGGGCGTTATCTTAAAAAATGCGGATACCGCCATGTACCATGCGAAAAAAAGTGGCCGTAATAATTTCAAGTTTTACAACGCCACGATGAACGAAAGTTTAACTAAGCGCTTGCAAACTGAAACGCTATTGCGGGGGGCGCTTGAGCGCAATGAGTTTATTCTGCATTTTCAGCCAAAGGTCAGCCTTGTCGACGGCAGGATAAGTGGTTTGGAGGCGTTATTGCGGTGGAATCATCCAGAGCAAGGTATGGTTTCTCCGGCTGATTTTATCCCTATTCTTGAGGACACTGGCCTGATCATTCCTGTCGGCGTGTGGGTTATCCGAACAGTCTGTGAAACCCTGAAAAGCTGGGAAGAGAATAATATAAGGCTAGTACCGATCGCCATCAATTTGTCCGTCAGGCAGCTTCAGGTAAAAGGCTTGGCCGAGACCGTCAAGCATATCGTTGAAGCATACGGTATCAACCCTGCTCTTTTAGAGTTCGAACTGACCGAGTCGATGCTGATGATCGATCCCGAGTCGGCAGTAGAAATACTTCGAGATATAAAGTCGTATGGCATCAGTCTTTCGGTCGATGATTTCGGAACGGGCTATTCCAGTTTGGCCTACTTGAAGCGATTTCCCCTGGATGCCCTCAAAATCGACAGGGCGTTCATAAAGGACATCACAAGCAATCATGAGGACGCCGCTATCACCAGGGCGGTAATCGTATTGGCGCACGAATTAGGCCTTAAAGTCATTGCAGAAGGCGTCGAAACAGTTGACCAGTTAGAGCTGCTTGTGACGTATGGCTGCGATCAAATGCAGGGTTATCTGTTTAGTAAGCCTGTCATCAGTGATGAGTGTGCGGCTATGGTTAAAGCGTCACGTAGCCTGAATGTAAGGTTTTCTGAAAGTGGTGTTGCGTAACGTAGTATTGATCGCGTCTGCGAGAGCAGTCATGGCAGGCCGCTGTACGTGGCGGCTGCCTTTGGCTCAGCGTGGGTAAAAACGATCGATTCCAAAAGGATGAAAATGACGTTGACTGTCAAGCGGTTGATCAAGATAGCAATGGCCAATCCATTAAACGCTGAAATCATCTCACGCTTACCTTCACTCGGCTTGGATCAATGCATGCTCACTGCTGGCTGCCTGTTCCAAGCAGTCTGGAATCATCAGTCTCACCTGCCATCAGCCTGGGGCGTGAAGGATTACGACGTTTTTTACTTCGACAATGATCTGTCTTGGGAGGCAGAGAATGAGGTCATCGATTCTGTTCTGCGTCTCTTCCAGGACGTCGACGTTAACATTGAGATCAAAAATCAGGCTCGCGTTCATCTGTGGTACAGCCAGCGGTTTGGCGGGGATTATCCCCAGCTTCAGTCGGCTAAAGACGGGATTGATCGCTACCTGATTGCCGGTACCTGCATTGGTTTGGATGTTGAAACTGGCGAAATCTATGCTCCCAATGGCTTGGCCGACACCGAGCAAGGGCTACTTCGTATCAATCCAAAGAATCCCAAGCCGGATCTGTTCGATCAGAAGGCGAAAAGTTATCAGGCTCGCTGGCCCTGGCTCAAGATCGTAGATCCCCAAAGCTGAGTCGGAACGCGAGTCAACGCGTTCTCGGGGACGCCAATAGCGAAAAAAAACGCCAAAAGGCGACACATACCGCCAAGGCGAGCAGGAAACCCACAACCCATACCATGAAGTGCCGAAAGCGGCGGTAGATATGAGCATTTGGGCGTTTGTCCAAATGACCCGCTATGCAAGATAGGCAGATAAGTACAAGGCCAATGTAAATACCTGCCCATGGAATAGAGTCGTACCCACTTACATGAAAGGTACCTCGCTTACTCACCACGATCAGATCGTTAGCCGCCAAACCGTGGCTCACCAAGGCAGTGGCAATCAACGCAATTACGGCCGCGGTGATGAGAGTTGGTAGAGTTTGACGATCGTCAGGTTGAGGCAATGGCAGTGTTTTTTTGGTCAATGACGCGATCACGCGCTTGGGTAAGGAACGCCACCTACTAAGGCTCCACGGCGGCGGCACTGAGGCTACGGGTTGCCATTGTGCCGATTGGCGTACCAACATCCACATGTAGCAGGACGCCAGGATGGGCCCTGCCAAGACAAATGTTATGAAGGGCGAAAAGGTAGAAGAAGCAAGCACTGCCAAAAAAAACAGTGTGATGTGAAAAAATCCCGAACCCGTAAGTATCTTTAGCCAGAAGCTGCGGTTGTGCGCGTCTATTTTATGGTGCCGAACTTTCATGAATGACGCCCAGGTTGTCCCTTGGGCCAGAAAAAGAACCGCCGAAGACGCTGCGATACCGCTACGGATACCTAGTTCTCTCCAGAACAAAGTCCATGTCATCAGACTGGCAGGCAGAAGCGTTATCAGCATGATCAGCCACAGGCTGACGGGGTGATAAAAGAAACGTTGGTATGCCATTCCACTCATCCATGTTCATAACACATCATCCATCGGGTGAGCGTAGCAGTCTCACCACCTGAGTGCCTCCCACCCACCTTTACGCGGCCCCGAGCGGCCTCGACTTTTGCACAGGGGCAAATTTCCGGCTAGCTCAACGGTTTGACAGCAACTGCTGTCGACTCAAAGCGGCCTGTGGCGAAAGAAACCGGCCAACAGCGACCGTGCAGTCCAAGTCTTCTTTTCAGCCAGCAGTAGAGGGTCAAACGTTCTGATAGATTGTTGGAAATACCTGTTCGAGAACCGCGATCAATGAGAGTTATTCGTAGCAAAGACTTCACTGCTACTCAAGCTTGGGGGGCTGACGATATCGCTAATATGGGGGGAACCACTGTCCGCCTCCACTGGACCGACAAGCCATATAAGTGGCATATCAACGATGGAGAGGAAGTTTTCGCAGTCCTCGACGGAGCGGTGGATATGCATTATCGCGAGTCAGGCATCGAGCGCGTCGTGAGATTGGTGGTAGGCGACGTGTTTTTCGCCGGGGTCGGATGTGAACATGTTGCGCATCCTTGTGGAGAAGCACGGATTCTGGTTATCGAACGTGAGGGCAGCGTTTGAGTTGACCAGGCTATCGCTCGTCATTACCTATCCATTCTTGTCGCGTCAGGCATGCCGAAAGCAATCGCCTGTTCGACCACCTATTATTTTTTGCTTGTGCCAAGAAGTAGTTCACTCGAAATTACCTAACGGGGCCGTCTGGCTTCAGGATAGCGTCAACAGCCATCTAGGGGCCGCAGGTCGTTAGTTCAAGAACTGCTGTACCCCTGTTGCATCGGTCAGTTGTAGCAGCGTGAAAAAAATAAGCCGTAGGGTATGAGGCATCTTGAGACGATCAAGAGCATGAAATCCTTTGCGGACGTGGCCAATGATTTCCCAATTCATTCGCCTGGAGGTCTGCGTCATCCTGAAGATTATTGACGAATTCTTAGTTGATGGCACAATAATGGCCTGTATCGCTGTCGTATGAGGCAGTGGCAAGACCGCAATTCTTGAAGGGATTCGGACAGACATTCTGTTACTGACTAAGGAAATCGTGAATGAAACGCTTGAAGACACTGGGCCTTGCGGCAATGCTGGTATTGAGCGGTTGCGCCAGTTTTACCAAGGATGAAGTAGCGCCAGTCACCATGCCCTCCATGGCCAGCTACACGAATAAACCCAACGTGTTTGTTGCCTTCGATTTCTACCAGGGCACACCCGGTACCACCGGCGCAGTAGAAGTACCGCAAGCTCGGGATGCACTCAGGCCGCAACTGCAAAAAGCGCTGACTGACTCTGGTTTGTTTGGCCGAGTGACCCTTGATGAGTTCAAGAAACAGCCAGGCGACTACAGCCTGCACCTCAAGGTGTATAACCATCCACCAAGCGGTGGCCAATTGGTAATGGCGTTTATCAGTGGCCTGACCCTGACGATTATTCCGTCGATGGCCACCGATCAGTACAGCATGAGCCTGGATGCGCAGGATTCCCAGGGCAAGGTGCTGAGAACAGTCGGTAACCATGATGCAATCAATACCTGGATAGGTATCTGGTTTGTGCCGATGATGGCCAATACACCGCAGAAGGCTGTTACCGATACATTTACGCGCCAGGTCAATTCACTGCTCAAGCAGTTGGTGGATAGCCAGAGTCTGAAGTACTCAATGCTCAAGGTTACTGTTCCGCAGGCGTGATGAACTCACGCCCGAAAAAAAGAGCCCATGTGGGCTCTTTTTTTATTTGTGATTCAGCGCCTGGATAAACAGCGGGTCGCTGTATAAAGCCTTGAGCAAATCACGCACCAACGGGTTGTAGGCGTTTGCCGCATTGGGGATAGCGACCGCACCCAAAAAGCTGCTGCTCCATTGGCTGCTGACCTGCTTGGTGGCGTCATATTCAACTTTCTCGCCGTCGATGAGGGTGAAGTGCGCGGCGATTGTGCCGGTGCCGGTACCCATTCCAGCGGTCAGTTCATTCTGCGTAACCAGCACATTTAGCTGACGCGGCGATTGCGGGTCGATAAGACCTGCGCGGTCCAGTTCACCCGTCAGGGCATCCTGGATATGTTGTGTGATGCTGCCGCTAGGGGATGTCACAGGATTACCCCGCACTTGCAGCGAATCCTGACCTGCCGCAGCGCTGACCTGAGTCTGACGGATCGGTAGAAGGGGAGGCGTTTGCTTGAGCTTCTGGACGTTATCGAAGCTGGGCTCGTAACGCGTCATGGTCACGCCGCAGCCTTGCATCAACAATGCAAGCACCGTAACCAACAGTAGATTTCCTTTCACTGCATTTCCTTGCCTGAGTTGTTTGAGGGCGTGATTATCAGGAACCTCAGATTCAAGGGCAATGCTTGATAGCCTGTGCTTTATGCCGCGCAGGTCATGGTAAGGCGTACCGATAGCCCTCCCGCAGAGCGCTCCCTTAACGTGATCTCAATTTGATAGAGTGTCGAGCGTTCAATGAAGAAGAATCAGCCGGCGTAAGGCTGTCCCCCGGGTAAGTTCAAGGAAGTGTTAAATGAAACTGATTTTTGCGATGTTGTTGATGTTCAGCGGTTACACGTTTGCGAATTGCGCCAGCATTAATGATTATGACCAGCGTGCCTATTGCAATGCCACGCAGGAGGGCAGCAGTTGCAACAGCATCAATGATCATGACCTGCGCGCACGGTGTAGCGCAGAAAAGGAAGGTAGTTCTTGCACCAGCATCAATGATTTTGACCAGCGTGCCTACTGCAATGCCAAGCAGGGCGGCAGCGGTTGCAACAGCATCAATGATCGTGACTTGCGCGCGCGGTGCATGGCAGAAAAGGAAGGTAGTTCTTGCGTCAGCATCAATGATCGTGACCAGCGTGCCTATTGCGCTGCCAAGAAGGAAGGCGGCAGTTGCGTCAGCATCAATGATCATGACTTGCGCGCAAAGTGTGAGTCGGAGAAGCGCTGACTCTGGCTGTGCTGGCTGATCCCTACTGTCTGTCAGAGGTCTATCACTGCTGATCGCGACCTCTGGCGGTGCAGACTCGAGAAGTCAGTAAGGGCGTCATGAAGACGCGTACCCTCCGCACGAGATGCAGCACATTGCGACGGTGCATGTTGTCCCGCCGCCACACAGGCCTTACATCCTCAGCGCTATGGCCTCTGCCACAAGGCACTCCAGCGCAAACTGCTCGGTATAGGTCATCTGAATCGGCGTGGTCTCGCCTTTGACGGTCCGTTCTCCATCGAGGATGTAGCGAATGCGTTTGTCAGTCACGCCGATGCGCTTGGCGATCCACGAAGGGGTCTGGCCGATGCGCGAGATCAGTTTGTCGGCATATTCGGTGGAGGGGTTATAGAGTTCTGCGTTGGGTGTCATGGGGTGTCCAGATGGAAGTCAGGCGCTATAGATGCGGAGCAGTATGCAGCACAGTGCGCTGTTCGTCGCCGTGGGGCTGGCCACCGACACGTATTATGCAGCGACTGGCAGATTGCCTTCGCGAGCAAGCTCGCTCCCACAGAAGCCTGTCTCCAGGAGCACACCGCGCAGCGTCATTCAATGCAAGTGGTGGATGGGGCGGTCCTTCGCCCCTTCAGTCAGCAACGATCAGAGTTTGACCCCCAGTGTTACGAACGCGCTGCGCGGTGTGCCTACCTGAAGGATCTGCAGGTTGCCCGCCGGGTCGGTGGCTGCGCTGGCGTCGGTGTTGAGGGTGGAGATATAGCGTTTGTCGAACAGGTTGACCATGTTCAGCGACAAGGTGGTGTCCTTGAGGGCGCCGAGTTTGCCGAAGTCATAGCCGAGGTTGGCGTTCGCCAGCCAGTAGCCGCTGACACTGGAGTCGTTGGTGTAGGTGTAATAGCGCTTGCTGATGTAACTGCCTTGCAAGCCGGCGTTCCAGTGTTCCCAATTCCAGTCCAGGTTGCTCGAATACATCAGTTTCGGTGTATCGACGACGGTCTTGCCTTTCACATGAACGGTGTTGCCGCCGCTGGCGTAGTCATCGTCGTAAGTGCTGTGGTTGTAGGACATGGAGTTGGACCAGCGCCAGTTCTCATTGGGGGTCAGGCCGAACGACAGTTCCAGGCCTCGACTGGTGACCGAACCGACGTTGGCGACGCCGTTCTGGCAGATGACGATGCCGGTGCAGTTGGTGATGGCGACCAGGCGGTTATCGAATTTGGTGTTGTAGATCGCCGCCGAGGCCGAATACAGCTTGGTGCTGCGGCGCACGCCCAATTCGACGGTTTTTGAGGTTTCCGGCTTCAGGTCCTTGAAGCCGTTCTGCGCATCGACGGCGCTCTGCGTCGTGAAGAACGGGCTGTAACCGCCACTCGGGAACGCGGCCATGTTTTCCGAGTAAGAAGTGAAGACTTCGTCGTCCTCGTCGAGTTTGTAGGTGGCGCCTGCTTGCGGCAGAAACCTGTCTCGCGCCTCCAGCGAACCACTGGCATAACCGCCGCCTTTGCCCTCGGCTGTCGAGGTGGTCACCGTATTTTTCGCACCGAACTCAAGTTTTAGGCGGTCATCAAGCAGGGTGTAGGTGTCGCGCAGGTAGAACTGCCGGGTCAGGTCGTTGTAACTCTGATCCAGGACCGTGGCCGCCAGCGGTAGGCCATCGGTTTTGACGATGTGGTTCTGCGGCGTCGCATTGGTGGTATCGAACAGGTAGCGCGAGATGTCGTTCTTGTTGGATTGAATCCAGAACCCGCCCTGAATTTCATGCTGGCCGAGATAGTAGGTCAGTGAGCTCTGGAAACCGGTTCGATCAATGCCATATTTTGTACTGCGAATCGAATTGCTCGGCACTGTCGTCGAGCCGCTGGTGTAGATGAACGGGTAATACGAGTTGCCCCGGCCCGAGTCATGGTGGTGGTAGACGGTCGCATCCAGTACCAGATCATCGGTCAGCGAGAAGTTGCCGTTGAGGATGTCCAGTTCGTCGTCGCGCAGGCTGCTGGCGTTATAGGTCGCATCGTTTGCGCTGGTTACCCCGCCGGTATAAATGCCGTTGGCCGCGTTGACCGCGCGGGTCCAGTCCGGCGTGTAGTAGCTCCAGTTGTAGCCCAGACGCTGGATGATGCTCTTCGACATGTTCGGCAGGTTGGCTTCGTCATGGGACGAGGTGCTGTGGAAGAAACTCACCCGGTTGTCGCCGAAGTCGTAGTTGACCTTGGCGTTAACCGCGTCGGACTTTTGCGGGTTGTTGTGGCCTTTCCAGGCGTCGGCGTCGTACTTTTCCCCCGACACATACGCGGACAGGCCGTTGTACTCACCGGTGTCGACCCGCATGAAAGTCCGGGAGGTGTCGTAGCTGCCCAGGGTTTGCGACAGACGCGCGCCGAACTCTTTATCGGGGTTGGAACTGGTGAACTGGATGGTGCCGCCCAGATCACTGTTCGATGCCGTGCCCAGCGAGCCGATGCCGGGAGCCACTTCGCTGGCGGCGATGTTTTCCGCGATGATCGCGCGGGTGATGCTCAGGCCGTTGAAGTTGCCGAAGCTCATGTTGCCGAGGGTAACGCCGTCCAGCGTGTAGCCCAGGTGGTGCATATCGAAGCCGCGCAGGCTGATGCGCTGGCTGCCTTCTTCACGACCCAGCGGGTCACCGGACTGGAAGTTGACCCCCGGCAGGCGTTGCAGAACCTTCATCGGGCTGGTGCCCGCCGAGTAAGCCTTCACATCCTTTTGCGTCACGCGCTGCACCTGGCGAGTCTCTCCCTGACCAATCACCGACACTGTGCCCAGCGTCATGGCGGCAGTGTTGTCGCTGGCGGGCGACGTTACCGAGGTGGGCACCTCGTCTTCGGCCTGAATGAACGGGCTGATCAGGCACAGCGAGTTCAATGAAATCAGCAGCGCGAGGCGTGTTACCGGAAATCGAGGGGCACGCGGTATCGATCGATTGTTCATGGAAAGGTTTTCCTGGGGGCGTCAGGGCGCCGCGCTTGCGGCGGGTCATAGGGTTAACGACAGGTTTTGCTTCACGGGCTTTCGGTAATCACCGACAGGCGACTGATGCCGGCTTTCTGCACATCGGCCAGCACCTGAGCCACGCGGCCGTAACCCGTCGCCTGATCGGCGCGCAGGCTGACGGCGACGTCCGGGTCCTTGTTGTGCAGGGCTTGCAGTGCCTCCGGGAGTTGCTCCAGCGCCACAGCTTCGCTGTCGATGAACACGCCGCCGCTGGCGTCGACACTCACCACCACCGGGTCGGCCTGATCCAGTGAGGTGGTTGCGACGGTCTGCGGCAGGTCGAGCGGTATGGCGTTATTGAGCAGCGGCGCGGTGACGATGAAGGTCACCAGCAGCACCAGCATCACATCCACCAACGGCGTGATGTTGATGTCGCTGATTGCATCGTCATCATTGGACGTGGAGAAGGACATGTCAGCTCACTCCTTTCAGGCTCGGGGCCGTCTTGTCGCGATGGTCGGGTTGCAGCCGGAAGGCGTTGCGTTGCGAGAGGTTGAGGAAGTCCACGGCGAACTCTTCAAGGTCCGCGATCACCAGCTTCAGACGTCGCCCGAAGAAGTTGTAGGCCAGCACCGCAGGCACCGCGACGGCGATGCCGACGCCGGTTGCCACCAGCGCTTCGCCAATGGGCCCGGCGACCACCGCAATGCTCGCCGACTTGGCTTGGCTGATCGCGGTGAGTGCATGAATGATCCCGAACACCGTACCGAACAGGCCGATGAAGGGTGCGGTACTGCCGATCGATGCCAGCAGGATCATGCCGCTTTCCAGGCGACGACGTTCCTTGTGGATCTGTTGGCGCAGGCTGCGCTCGAGCAAGTCCTGGCGGTTCCAGCTATGGCCCAGGTCCGGCGAGTCGTGGGGCGCGGCGAGGGCCTGCGCGCCGGCATCGGTCAGGCGTGCCAGGCTGCCCTCACTGTTGGGCAGGTGCAGCGCATTTTTCAGATCGCGTGCGGCCCAGAATTGCGTGGCGTAGCGTCGGTTCTGCCGGGTCAGTCGCCAGTGCTGGAAGGTCTTGCCAAGCAGCAGCGCCCAGGTCACCAGCGAGAAAATCACCAGCAGGGTCATTGAGGATTGGGTAATGAGTACGGAGTAAGCAGTGTTCATGACGTAAGCCTCAGGGTGCGAGTTTGAAAGCCATGGGGACGTTGACCCAGCCTTCTACCGGGGTGTCGCCGCGTTTGGCGGGAATAAAGGTCCATTGCCGGACGGCGGCCTGCGCGGCTTCATCCAGCGCCGGGACGCCGCTGCTTTGCAGCACTTGCACCTGATCGGTACGTCCGTTGGGCAGCACATGCACGCGCAGCATCGTCGTGCCTTCCTGATGGCGGCGCGCGGCGGCAGGCGGATAGACCGGCGGCGGATTGTTCAGGTAACCGGCGCGGCCTATCGGCGCGGTGGTGGTCTGTGGTGCCGCTGGTGCGGGTCTTGGCGCTGGCGCCGCGACGGAAGGCACCGGCGCAACAGGCTTGGCAACGGGTTTGCTCGGTGTGGTTCTGGGCTGCGCCTTGGGCTTGGGCAACTCGGCGGGTCTGGGCTCGGGTGGCGCAGGCTTGGGGGCTGGCGCCGGTGTTGGCGCAGGCGGCTCCGGTGCTGGCTGAGGGGTTGGCTCGGGCGGCGTCGGTTGTGCGACCGGTGGCGCAACGGGCGGCGGTACCCACTGCACGGTGATCGGCATCGGCGGTGTCGGCTCGGGGGCTTGCTGATGATCGGCCATCAGCCACACGGCCAGCGCGGCATGCAGCCCGATCGCCAGTGCAATTGCCAATGCGGCGTGCGGCCATGTGCGTGGTGCGTTGTTGCTGTGCTGCCGGACGACAAGCGACGACGGGGCGACGTTACAGTCGCCCGCAGGCTGATGTGGCCAGTGGCGTAGCTGACGCGGCGGTAGTCGGCGGGACAGTATCAGCGTTGACATGAGTTCAGCTCACCCGTGAAAGAATACGAGCCTGGCGTGTTGGCGAAGAGCTCGTTTCAACTGGAGCTGATATTAATACTCGTTGTGTGTATTAATTATGACCGCCGTCGTGTGATCCTGATTTTCTGTGGTTAAAGTGAACCCGGCTTGCCACGCGATTGTTGGTAAATTTCATTAGGCAAGGCATCGGCTGCAATGCTATCTGTCCAGACTTGCCAGGTTCGTCATTACACGAAAACGTATCGCCGCGCAGGCTGGGCAACAGGGCGTCACCCTCTTGATCCGCGGTTCACACCTTGGACACAAACGGGAGAACTCGATGAAATTGCTACGTTATGGTGAGAAGGGTCTGGAAAAGCCGGGCCTGCTTGATGCTGCCAACCAGATCCGTGACCTGTCTGCACACGTCAAGGATATCGCGGGCGATGTGCTGAGCCCTGCAGGCCTTGCAAGCCTGGCTGCGCTGGATCCCGAGAGCCTGCCTGTGGTTCCGGGCCAACCACGCATCGGGGCGTGTGTCGGGCAGGTCGGCAAATTCGTCTGCATCGGCCTGAACTACGCCGACCACGCCGCCGAATCCAATATGGAGATCCCGAAGGAGCCGATCATCTTCAACAAATGGACCAGCGCCATCTGCGGTCCGAACGACGATGTCCAGATCCCGCGGGGCTCGCTCAAGACCGACTGGGAAGTGGAACTGGGGGTAGTGATAGGCAAGGGCGGACGTTATATCGATGAAGCCGATGCCATGGAGCACGTCGCTGGCTATTGCGTGATCAATGACGTGTCCGAGCGCGAATGGCAGCTTGAGCGCGGCGGGACCTGGGACAAGGGTAAGGGCTTCGATACCTTCGGCCCGCTGGGTCCGTGGCTGGTGACCCGCGACGAAGTTGCCGATCCTCGCTCGCTCGACCTGTGGCTGGAAGTGGACGGCCACCGCTATCAGAATGGCAACACGCGCACGATGATTTTCAGCGTGCCGCAACTGATCGCGTATCTGAGCCGTTGCATGAGCCTGCAACCGGGCGATGTCATCTCGACGGGGACGCCGCCGGGGGTGGGGCAGGGCGTAAAGCCACAACCTGTCTTCCTGCGTGCAGGGCAACGCATGCGTCTGGGGATCACGGGGCTGGGCGAGCAGAATCAGTTGACCGTTCCGGCCGACTGACCCGCTGCCAGCAGGGAGCCGATCGGCTCCCTGTCACACAAACTATCAGCCCTGCAAAAACGCCAGCAGATCCTCGTTGAGCTTTTGCGCATGCGTCACTGCAAACCCATGTGGCGCACCGGAATACACCTTCAGTTCGGCACCCTTGATCATGGCGGCAGCCCGTTTGCCCGAGGCTTCGAACGGCACCACCTGATCGTCGTCACCATGAATCACCAGGGTCGGCACATCGATTTCTGCCATGTCCGGGCGGAAGTCGGTTGCGGAGAACGCCGTCACGCAATCCAGCGTGCCCTTGAGCGAGGCGAGCAGGGCCATGTTCAGCGTCTGCGTCTGTACGCCTTCGGAGACTTTCTGGCCGTGGTTTATGCCGTAGAACGTGCCAGCGAAGTCACTGATGAACTGAGCACGGTCCTTGAGCAGGCCTTCGGTGATGCCATCGAATACGGACTGGTCGACGCCTTCCGGGTTGTCAGCGGTCTTGAGGAAGAACGGGGTGACCGAGCCCAGCAACGCCAGTTTGGCCACTCGCTCGCTGCCATAGTTGGCGATATAGCGCGTGACGTCGCCGCCGCCCATGGAGAAACCCACCAGCGTCACGTCGCGCAGATCGAGGTGTTCGATCAGCTCGGCGATGTCGTCAGCGAAGGTGTCATAGTCATAGCCGGTCCACGGCTGGCCGGAACGACCGAAACCGCGGCGGTCGAAGGCGATGGTGCGATAGCCCCTGCTGCTCAGGTATTGCATCTGGTATTCCCACATGTCCGCATCCAGCGGCCAGCCGTGGCTCAACAGGACCGGTTTGCCCGTGCCCCAATCCTTGTAATAGATCTCGGTGCCATCTTTGGTGTTGAACGTGCTCATGCAGATTCCTCTCGATGTCAGGTTCTCGATGTCGGGGTTATCGGGCGAACGCCGTGGTGCGCAGGCTGGTGCACGCCTTCGGCTGCTCCCGATAATTCCGGCAGTGAGGGTTTTGCATAGTTCAGTCGAGAGGACTGAGCGTACTGCCCAACCGCGGTTTTCTGAAACATTGCCTCATCGTATTTCCCTGCCGAAACCGAACTTGCCGCGCATACGGGAATCAGTTCATTGGGGTCGAGGCTTGCCTGGCCCTGTCCATGGTTTGACTTGCCCATTGAAGGAGAGAACTGCGTGGCGTCTCAGCTGAAAATCTTGATCCTTTCGGGTCTGCTGTTATTCGCAGGCAGTTTCAATCTCCAGGCGGCCGATGTACCTGCATTGCCGATGGGCGCCGCGGTGCCGGCAGACGACAAGGCCGCTGAAAAGGCTGACCACAAAGCCGATCCCAAGGCCGCTGACAAACCCGCCGCGAAAGCGGACGACAAGGCGGCTGACAAGAACAAGACCGATGCGAAACCGGCCGATGGCGCAGAGCCTGCGGTCGAGGCCCCCGAGTTGCTGATGCAGGGCGGGTTACTGGGTGCCATCAGTACCAGCATCGATGACGTCCAGGAAAAGCTCAATCTGGACGACAACCTGTTCGATGCCTGGCAGCTGCGTGCCGATCGTGCCGCCGACGAGCTTGAAAAGCTGGTCAACAAACGTACTACACGATCCCCATGGAGTGTCGCCGGGGATTTCCTTGCCCTGTCTTTTGTGTGGATCGCATCGTTTGCGGTTCTGACCACGCTGGGTCGTTTTCTGGCCGTACGCTTGTGCCGCACACCGTTCATGCGGGTGCGCGCCCGCAGCCAGGCGCTGCTCAAATACGTGTTGCCGTTTACCCTGCCAGCCATCGTCTGCCTGCCGTTGACCCTTTACGTCAGCCACTTCATGCCTTCTTCGGTCGGGCGTGCGCTGGCGTTGTGTTTCGCTTACGCCACCAGCAGCGGCATCGTATCGACCTCGGTACTGCTCTGTGTGATCGTGATGTTCAACTTCGGCCACAAGCGTGCCGCCGTGCGAATGATTCGCCGCTACGCGCCAAGGCCGTTGTTCGTAGTCGGCTTTCTGGCGGCACTGAGCGATGCGTTGACCAGTCCGCAGATCGCCCGCCAACTGGGCAGTAACGTCACTACCAGTGTTGCGGTGTTTACCGGGCTGTTCGCCTCGGTGGTGTTCTGCATGCTGATCATCAAGGTGCGTCGCCCGGTAGCCCACCTGATCCGTAACCGCTCATTGAGCAGTCGCCTGCAACGGCCGGCCCTGCAACAGTCGTTGAAGATATTCTCCAGGCTGTGGCACCTGCCGATCCTGCTGATGATTCTGGTCTCGGCGATCAACCTCATTGGCGCCGGTGAGGACAGTCAGCAAGCGCTGCGTTGCGCGTTGTTCACCACCATTCTGCTGATTGCCACGGTGTTCCTCAGCACCGTGTTCCAGCATCTGTTCAAGCCGACGGAAACCCTCGGCCGCGGCGGGCATGTGTACAAGGCGCGTCTGTTGAGCCTGGTGTACGCGGTGTTGCGTATCGCGCTGGCCATCGGGTTCATCGAGATACTGGGGCGGATCTGGGGCTTCTCGATGTTCGAGTTTGCCCAGCGCAATACCCTCGGCCGGGTGATCAGTGATTCGTTGAGCAGTATCGGTCTGATATTCGTCGTCACCTGGCTGTTGTGGGTAGTGCTCGACACCGCCATTCAGGAAGCCCTCAAACCGCCGGTCAATCATCGCAGCGGTCGTCAGCCGAGCACCCGGATCAAAACCATTCTGCCGCTGCTGCGCAATGCGGTAAAAATCATCCTGGTCGTGATCTGTGCGATCACCACCATGGCCAACCTGGGCATCAACGTGGCACCACTGCTGGCGGGTGCCGGGGTCGTCGGCCTGGCCATCGGTTTCGGTTCGCAGCAACTGGTGCAGGACGTGATCACCGGTCTGTTCATCATCATCGAGGACACCTTTTCGGTGGGCGACTGGGTGGTGCTCAGTACCGGGCATTCCGGGTCGGTGGAAAGCCTGACCATTCGTACCGTGCGCCTGCGTGACGGCAAGGGGTTTGTCCACTCGGTGCCGTTCGGGCAGATCAAGGCCGTCACCAACCAGTCGCGGCAATTCGCTTACGCATTCTTTTCGGTGCAGTTCACCTATGACTCGGACATCGACGACGCGCTGGCGCTGATCCGCGAAACCGGCCAGTCGATCAGCGAAGACATCCTGCTCAAGAGCAACCTGCAGGGTCCGCTGGAGGTCTTCGGCGTCGACCGCATGGACCTCAACGGCGTGGTGCTGACCGCGCAATTTCGTACTTCTTCCGGCGGCCAGTACGCAGTGGGGCGTGCGTTCAACGAGCGTCTCAAGCGGCTTGTGGACAAGAATCCGAACGTGCGTTTTGCGCAGA
Source organism: Pseudomonas congelans (assembly GCF_900103225.1). Lineage (GTDB taxonomy): Bacteria > Pseudomonadota > Gammaproteobacteria > Pseudomonadales > Pseudomonadaceae > Aquipseudomonas > Aquipseudomonas congelans. Next base: position 67,912 of record NZ_FNJH01000006.1, read on the forward strand.
CTTATCCACAGATGGTCATGGGGCCGGGCTTCAACAACCCGCAGGCTGGCGTCGAAGCTGAAGGGCCGCCCGCGCCCTCGGACCCTGCCATGGCGACACCTTCTGCGCCCGCGCCGGCGCCGCTCAGTCTGTCCAAGGGCAACAGCACGCCGGGCCCGGCGGCTCAGTAACTCAGCCGGCATCGTGACGCCGCAACGCCTTGTCGCGGCGTCATTAACCCGCCAGGCTGCGCAACTGTTGGGGGTTGGCAGGCAACGTGTTATGTTTGCAGGCGTTTTTCAATTGTTCGTTTGATTATCTGATACCGAGCCTGCTGACTCTATGCGAATGCGCCTTATGCTGTTGGGCGGCGGGAATGCCCTCGGGCAGGCGCTGATTCGTCTGGGTGCCGAGGAAGACATTGGCTTCCTCGCACCACGTCCACCGCAAGACGGCTGGGACGTGGCGAGCCTCACGCAACTGCTTGATGACACCCGCCCCGATGCCCTGATCAACCTTGCTTACTACTTCGACTGGTTTCAGGCGGAGACCGTGAGTGAAGCGCGCCTGACCCATCAGGAGCGCTCTGTCGAGCGTCTTGCCGAACTGTGTCAGCACCACAACATCACGCTGGTTCAGCCGTCCAGCTATCGTGTATTCGATGGTTCCCGCGCGACGGCCTACAGCGAAAAAGACGATCCGGTACCTCTGGGCCTGCGCGGTCAGGCCCTGTGGCGTATCGAGCAGAGCGTTCGAGCGACCTGCCCGCAACATGTACTGGTACGTTTCGGCTGGCTGCTGGATGACAGCACCGATGGCGTGCTGGGTCGCTTTCTGTCGCGTGCGAAAGACCCCGGAGAGCTGCTGCTCGCCGATGATCGTCGTGGCAACCCGACACCGGTCGATGATGCGGCGCGGGTGATCATTTCGGTCATCAAGCAACTCGACTGCGAAGCGCCGCTTTGGGGCACCTACCACTACGCCGGACACGAGGCGACCACGCCGCTGGCGCTGGGGCAGGCAGTGCTTACCGAAGCGCGTCTGCTGCACGCGCTGGCCATCGAATCGCCCACTGCGCAGGCCCACGCCGCGCGTCCCGATGCAGCCGAAGAACCGCAGCACGCGGTATTGGCCTGCAAGAAAATTCTCCACACTTTCGGCATCAAGCCCCGCGCCTGGCGGGCCGGCCTGCCAAGCCTGCTGGATCGGTATTATCGACATGTCTGACGCTCCTGTTCTGATCACTGGAGGTGCGGGTTTCATTGGCTCGCACCTGACCGACGCATTGCTTGCCAGCGGGCATGCCGTGCGTATCCTCGACAACCTCTCGGCAGGCAAGCGCAGCAATTTGCCGCTCGATAACCTGCGGGTCGAACTGATCGAAGGGGATGTGGCCGATGCCGACCTGGTCAAGCGCGCGGCGCAGGGCTGCAAGGCCGTCGTGCACCTGGCGGCAGTGGCCTCGGTGCAGGCGTCGGTAGACGACCCGGTGCGCACGCACCAAAGCAACTTCATCGGCACCCTGAATGTCTGCGAGGCCATGCGCGAAGCGGGCATCAAACGCGTGATCTTCGCTTCCAGTGCGGCGGTATACGGCAACAACGGTGAGGGCGAAGCGATCACCGAGGACACCACCAAGGCACCGCTGACCCCTTACGCCTCGGACAAGCTGGCCAGCGAGTATTACCTGGATTTCTACCGTCGCCAGCATGGTCTGGAACCGGTGATCTTTCGCTTCTTCAACATTTTCGGGCCACGCCAGGACCCATCGTCGCCGTACTCCGGCGTGATCAGCATCTTTGCCGAGCGCATCCGCAAAGGCCTGCCGATCAGCGTGTTTGGCGATGGCGAGCAGACGCGGGATTTCTACTATGTCGGGGATCTGCTCAAGCTGCTGCTGCAGGCCTTGTCACGGGAAGGCGCCATCGAAGGCGCAATCAACGTCGGCCTCAACAAGACCACGTCGCTCAACGAATTGCTGGCCGCGCTTTCGCAGGTCGTCGGCAAGCAGCCGGACGTCAGCTATCAGGCACCCCGCTCGGGCGACATCAAACACTCCCGTGCCAGCAACCAGCGCCTGCTGGAACACTTCACCATCGATGAGCCAACGCCACTGGTGCGCGGGCTTGAGTTGTTGATGGGGCAGTGAGCCTCGCATCGAATGTAACTGCCTCGCGAACAAGTTCGCTCCTACAAAAGCCTGTGAGCACCTGTAGGAGCGAACTTGTTCGCGAAGACGATGTTGCAGACACAGAATTGCATCGAATGTAATCGCCTTCGTGGACAAGCCCGCTCCTGAAAAAACGCGGCATGACTTCGTCATGGAGTCGGCACGAGATCATCAGGTCTACAAAACACAAAGGCACCCGATGAGGGTGCCTTTGTGTTTGCGGCGGCTGAGGCATTCAGGTCAGAACTTGTAACCCACGCCCACCATGTACACCCACGGGTCGATGTCCACGTCGACCTTGGTCTTGCCGACGGCCAGGGCTGACGGGCCATCCACGGTTGCTTTGGTGTCGATATCGACGTACCAGACCGAGGCGTTGAGCAGCACGTTGTCGGTGATCATGTAGTCCATCCCCAGCTGTGCGGCCAGGCCGACCGAGTCCTTGAGCTTGAGGTTGCTGAACCCCTGATCCTTGCGGTTGCCGGTCAGGTCGGTATCGAAGAAGGTGGTGTAGTTGATGCCCACGCCGGCATACGGCTGGAATTTCGATGACGGCTCCATCGGGTAGTACTGCAACGACAGCGTCGGCGGCAGTTGTTTGATATCGGCCAGCTTGCCATCCAGGCCAGGCCCGAGGCCTTTGACCGATACGGTGTGGCTGAACGGTGTGGCGGCCAGCAGCTCGATGCCGACGTGCTGGGTCAGCATGTAGGCGAAGGTCAGGCCCAGCTGGTTTTCGCCGTCGACAGTCGCTTTGGTGCCGGAAACCTTGGCACCGTCAAGGCGCACTTCGCCGCTGTCTTCGTTAGGCTGGACGTGTGCGACACCGGCGCGAACGATGAAGTCGCCAGGCTGGTAGGCGTGTGCCGCGACCGGGGCGGTGAGGGCAAGCGCGACAAGGGACGCGCGTAGCAGATGCTTGTGCATGGAGGCTCCAGAGATCAGTCAAAATTTATGGGCGTAATGTTAAAGCGCTGTCGAGCGGCGACTTTGACTCAGCTCAATGAAATCGCTGGGAACCTCGTGATCCTTATGAATCCGGCAACTCGTAGACAAGAATCTTGTCTGCCTGCATCTGATAACCCGCTTCTGCCAGTTCGCTGGAAGACGACTTGGCCTGCATCGGTCCTTCGATCCAGTACGGCTGATACAGCTCATCGACCTTCACACCCAGCTCGCTCGTGACATGCACGATCTGGTTCGCCGGTGGCGGCGGCACATGGATGCAGGCGCCGAAATACGGCACCAGCAAAAACTCCGTCACCCGGCCTTCCTCACTGACCTCGAGCGGCACGATGTAGCCCGGTAAACGCACCAGTTTGCCGTCCAGTGCCTTGACCACCGGCGCATGCGGCGCCAGTTGGTGGGCCGCAGGCGCTGCCTCCATGGCCAGTGCATCGGACAGCTTGGACATATCGTGGAGCGGAGCCGTTACCGGCTTCACCACAGGTGCATCGGGTGGAATCATGTCATTCCAGGTCAGCTCTCGCGGCTCGGCTGCCCACACTTGAGTGGTCGCCGAGAACAGCAGAGTGAGTAGCAAGCGCCGCATCATGAAGGTCCTCATAAACGAATTGACAGTCCATCGGCCAGTGACTGCCTGTAGGCTCGCCAGGCTGGCACGGTTCCCATCAACAGCGCGCACCCGAGAATGGCACCGAGCAACGTCCATTCATATTGGCCAGGTGGCATAGACGACAGGTACAGACCGTAGTTGTCGAGCACGTAGTCGCGGGCCACGAAGATGCCGATATAGAGCAGCGCAAGGCCGCTGATGACACCCGCCAGCGCCAGGGCGAAGGCTTCGAGTATAAGCAGACTTGCGATATGCCAGGGGCGCGCGCCGACCGAGCGCAGGATGGCCATTTCCCGGCGCCGTTCATTGAGGCTGGTGAGAATCGCAGTCAGCATGCCGATCAGCCCGGTCAACACCACGAACAGCGAAATCACGAACAGCGCCTTTTCCGCCGTGCCCATCAGGCTCCACAGCTCCTGCAGTGCCACGCCGGGCAGAATCGCCAGCATGGGCTCGCCACGGTATTCGTTGATCTCGCGTTGCAGGCTGAAGGTGGAAATCTTACTGTTCAAGCCCAGCATGAATGCGGTGATCGCAGTCGGCGTCAGGTCCATGTTGCGCGCCTGATCGGCTGAAATACGCTCGTTGCCGCGTGCCGGGGCGCCGTTGTGCCAGTCGATATGAATGGCCTCCATGCCGCCCAGGCTGATATGCAGCGTGCGGTCCACCGGCGTACCGGTCGGCTTGAGGATACCGACCACGGTGAACGGCTTGTCGTCATGCTTGACCAGGCTGATCGCCGCTACACCGTGCGCCAGTACCAGCTTGTCGCCCAGCTTGTAATGCAGCGCCTTGGCGACCTCCGAACCCAGCACCACTTCAAAGGGATCGGTCTTGAACTCGCGTCCTTCGGCCATTTCCAGATGCTGTTGGCGGCCGAACTGATAATGCTCGAAATACGCTTCGCTGGTGCCCATCACCCGATAGCCACGATGGGAGTCGCCCAGCGAAACCGGGATCGCCCACTTGACCTGCTTGCTATTGGCAAAGTGCTCGAAGCTGTCCCAGCGAATGTTGTTGGTGGCATTGCCGATGCGGAACACCGAGTACAACAACAGGTTGATCGAGCCGGAGCGCGCACCGACGATCAGGTCGGTGCCGCTGATGGTGCTGGCAAAGCTGGAGCGCGCTTCGGTGCGCACCCGCTCGACGGCCAGTAACAGGCAGACCGACAGCGCAATGGCGAAGGCAGTGAGAAACGCGGTGAAACGGCGGTTGGCCAGGCTGGCGATGGCCAGACGAAACAGATACATCTCAAATCTCCACGGCGACGGCGGCGCGATTCAGGTCGCTCAGCGACAGATTGCGATCAAACAGCGGTGCCAGGCTTTGGTCATGACTGACGAACAGCAGGCTGGCCCCGGCCTCGCGGCACTCGGCGAACAACAGGCGAATGAATGCCTCGCGGGAGTCCGCGTCCAGCGCAGACGTAGGCTCATCGGCAATCACCAGCTCCGGTTGACCGATCAGCGCCCGGGCGGCAGCGACCCGTTGTTGCTGGCCGATGGACAGCGAGTCGGCGCGGCGTGTCAGCATCGCCGGGTCTTTCAGACCCAGGTGGGCGAGCAGGGTAGTGGTCGCTTTCTCGACGCTGCCGTGGCGTTGTCTGGCACGTTCGGCACGCACGCTGGAAAAATGGCAGGGCAGTTCGATGTTTTCCCGCACCGACAAAAACGGCAGCAGGTTGAACTGCTGAAAGATGTAGCCGGTATGGTCGACGCGAAAGCGATCGCGCGCGGCCGAAGAGAGGGCTGACAGTTCCTGGTTCAAAAGGCGAATGCTGCCGCTGACCGGTTTTTGCACGCCGCCCAGCAGGCCCAGCAGCGTGGTTTTACCGCTGCCGCTGGGGCCTTTGAGAAACAGTGTTTCACCGCTTTGCAGGCGGAACTCGGGGATGTCCAGCAGTTGCGGATGGCCGGGCCAGTTGAAGCGCAGGTCCGACAGTTCGATCAGTGCTTGGGTCATGGGCTGACTCACGCTAGGTTGGAAATTAAAAGACCGGGCCAGGCCCGGTCGTTGTACCGCAGGGTGCGATCAGAATTTCAGCGTTGGGTTGGCTGCAATCACTTCTGCGCCCGACTGGCCGCCTGGCGAAATCAGTTGTACCTGAAGCTTCTTGGTGTCGGGAAAGGTTTTGAAGATTTGCGACAGGTCGAGCTTCTTCAGAATGGCCGGTGCGTCACAGACGAACTTGTAATGGCCGTGGATTTCACTGTGCTCGTGATGATCGGCATCGCCAGCGGCGGCATGCTCGTCGTGATCGTCATCCTTGTCACCAAACAGCGGGCTTTCCAGCTTTACCGAAGTGGCCGAGCAATTGGCGGCATCGGCAATGCTGAACAGTGCATTGGGCTTGAGCAGCAATTCGCGCGCCTTGGCGACTTTGGCCTTGTCTTCATCCGAGGTCGCAACGTGTTCGAAACCGACGATGTTCATGGCCGGGCTGTCGAATTCGAATTCCAGCGTCTTGCCTTCCAGCACCACATCCAGACGTCCGACGCCATGCTCGTGCGCACCCAGGCTGCCATGTTCATCGCCATGATCGTGGTCGTGTTCTTCCGCAGCGTGCGCAGCAACGAGTGGCAACAGGGCGAAAGGCAGGGCGAGTAGCAGACGGCGCATAGCGGGCTCCAGAACAATAATCGAGAAAAATGTTATGTGATCTTATAACAAGTGGCGGTCTGCGTGGACGTGTTTTTATCCAGGCGCCGGGTGACCGGACTTTAGCAAAGCGCTATTGATGGCCTTATCGGGAATACCCGGTCCAGTGCTTATGCCTAAGTAGTCTCACACTTCGCGTCATCAAGTCCTACTCTGGAAGATGAAAATCGCTACACCTGCGCCGGATGCGCAGGAAAGGTTTTCATCGCCAGCCGCGACCTGCGCTCGACCTGGGCCGAGTGCGACATCAGGGAAGATACTCATGAACAAGCTCCATTCGAACCGAGAAGTCCTGCGTGCTGTGTACAAGGATATGACACGCATCACCGAATTTGCCGACGCTGACATCGTGCTGCACAAGGCGGATCAAGGCGCTGGCGGTGGTTTGTCCATAGCCGTTGGCAAGGAGGCCGTGCTTGCCCACGAGATCAATCTGATCAGACGCACGCATCAGACCCTGTACATGGATGTCCACGACATCGTTGCCAACGATCACTTCGGCTCGGTGTTGGGAGAGATGCGCGCCAGTTGCGGTGGCCGGAAAATCATCATGCCGTTTTGCGGCCTGTGGCGGTTCCGCGATGGACGAATCATCGAGCACTGGGAAAACGTCTACGACGTGCGTGCGCTTGGCAATTTCATCAACGGTAAGGAACCGGTCCTCAACCAGTGGCGTTACGGTTGATCATGGGAATGCGCGCCAGCCTGTGGGAGCATGTACGCCTGACTGTCAGCAGGTGCACATCATGTTGCGTATTCGTGGAACCGTAGGCCAGTGGCCGGTGGATTTGACCCTTAAACTGGACGAAGGGGACTGGGCGCAACTGGGCGCGCAGCTCAAGGCGGCCGCTCCGGAGGTGTCCGCCGCCGTGGCCGATAGCAAGCCGCTCAACCAGGACGACAGGCTCTGGCAGGTCGCTCAGGAATTGCTGCACAAGGCCGGGCAGATGAGTGGACCGGATCTGTTGGGGCAACTGGAAGGGCTGGCGGGCAGCACCGCCGCGGGCAAGCATCTGCTGGTGCGCCTGCGCCACTCGGCGAACGTGAAAGTCGAGAGCGGCGGAGATGCGCCGCTGTACAGTTGGGTCGGGGCGACCTGACCTGACGGCGCTCAGCTATAACAGGCACCCGTGCGGTGCCTGTTAGGTTGCGCCTCAGTACAGCGCGGCAAACAGCTTGCGACGGTACGCCGTGACCAGTGGATGTTCATTGCCCAGCAGGTCGAATACCTGCAGCAACGTCTTGTGCGGCAGGCCCTCGGCGTAGTTGCGATTGCGGATGAACAGCTTGAGCAGGCCCTCGAGCGCGGCTTCGTACTGTTGGCGCGACAACTGCTGAATCGCCAGTTGCAGTGCTGCTTCATCGTCCTGAGGGTTTTGCGCCAGACGGCTTTTCAGTTCGGCAGCGTCCGGCAGGGTCGCGGCTTGCGCGAGGAACGTCAGCTGGGCCTTGGCGCCCGCCAGTTCGGCCTTGTGCGCATCACCGGTGACAGCATCGAGTACCGCCTTGGCCTCGCTCAATTCGCCCCGTTCGGCCAGGCAGCGCGCATACAGAATCAGCGCCGCGCCATTGGTGTTGTCTTCACCCAGCAGTACCTTGAGCTGTGCTTCGGCCTCGGCGAAACGACTTTCCGCAAACAGCGCCTGTGCCTGCTTGAGCGGATCGGCGGCCGAAGGTGGCGGCATGACCACATGTTGTTCGAGGATCTTGCGGATTTCCGACTCGGGCTGGGCACCGGCAAAGCCATCTACCGGCTGGCCGTCCTTGAACAGCACTACAGTCGGCAGACTGCGAATGCCGAAGCGCGCCACGATGTCCTGCTCGATGTCGCAATTGACCTTGGCCAGCAGCAGCTCGCCTTGATAGCTCTCGGTGATTTGCTGCAGCAGGGGCATCAAGACCTTGCAGGGCGCACACCACTCGGCCCAGAAGTCCACCAGCACCGGCTGGTCGAAGGACTTGTCGATCACCAGTTGATCGAAGTTCGCAGTGGTTGCATCGAAGATGTAAGCAGTTTCCTGGCTCATTGCACGTCTCGAAGAATCTGAATGCTGCCAACTATAAAGCCCGCAGGGCAATGCTGAAAGCGGTGTCATTCATGGGGCTGGGAACTGACTCTCGTGCGAATGCTCGGCGTTGGCATGCAGTTCGTGACGCTCTGCGTCGCAATTCTGCGCCGCTGCGCACGCTCAAGGTCGGACGCAGAGCGTCCAGAAATGCATTCCCACGCTGGAGCGTGCGGAACGATAAAGCGTGAGTCAGCACGCTCACCGCGCCGCGTGATAGAGGCTCACGTCGCGAAACTCGTGCGGCTCGGCCAGGTCCGGCAGGGTGTGCGCATGCAGCATCGTCAGACGCTGGTAGGCAGCGTGCTTGAAGTCGCGCACGCGGGAATCCGCTACCAGTGCCTCGCGGCCTCGGGAAAGAAACTGATCCAGCAGCGGCAGGTTGGCGCGGTCGTAGAGCACGTCGGCGACCAGAATCAGATCGAAGCGGTCCGCCTCGGCAAAGAAATCCGTCGAGTAGCTCAATGGCACCTGATTGAGTTCGGCATTGGCCCGGCATGCTGCGAGCGCCAGTGGGTCGAGATCGCAGGCCACCACTTCGAGCGCCCCGGCCCTGAGCGCGGCAATGCCCGCCACACCCGAACCCGCACCGAAATCCAGTACCCGCTTGCCGGCCACCCAGTGCGGGTTTTCAGCCAGAAAGCGCGCCAGTGCCAGGCCGCTCGCCCAGCAGAAGCTCCAGTACGGTGGATCTTCCAGAATGCGCCGGGTTTCATCCGGGCTGAAAGCGCGGTCCATGTTGGCCTCGTCGATCAGCCACAGCTTCAGATCGGTCCCCGGCAGCGCAGTGACGGCCAGCCGGGCGTCGCCAAGCAGTTCGCTCAGCGCGTGTTGCAGATGTTGCGGAGCAATCATGGCGCCTTGACGAACTGCAACTGCCCCAGGGCCTGAGTCGCCGGCTGATCGATACGCATCGACGGCAGGTGCAGAATCAACTGCCCGGATTTGCTGGCGCGGCCGCGCAACTCGACACGTCCGCCGACCGGAAAGGCTTCCGGGTTGAAACGCAGCTGGAACGGCAATGATTGACCGTTGCCCTTGAGCAGCGTGTTGGTCAGCAGCTTCTGCGGACGTCCGCGCTCGTCGATGACCAGCATCGCCAGCTCGACCTCGGCGCCGGCCGGCACGCCCAGCAATTGGCCGCTGAGTTCACGTTGGTACGGTTGCAGTGGCCCCGGCCCGGCGGGCAGCTTGATCGAAGGTGCGACCGGTGGCGGCGCAGCGGGTTTCGGCGCGTCATTGCTGCTGCACGCGGCCAGCAAGCCGATGAAGCAGAGTAGAAAAGCGGGGCGTAACGTCATCAAGAGCTCCACAAGGCAAAATTCGAAAGGCTGGGTGACGCCAAGCGTGCAGTATTACCGAGCCCGGACAATTTCACACCGCTTTAATGCGCGTCTATATACCGTAAACCCTCAGCCTTGTCTTGCCGGCAGGATGCGCTAACATGGCGCTCCTCATTCTTTTGTTGCCAGCCACCATGCACTGTCCCTTCTGCGGTGCCAATGACACCAAAGTCATCGACTCCCGCCTCGTCGCCGAAGGCGAGCAAGTACGCCGCCGACGCGAGTGCCTGGCCTGCGGCGAGCGCTTCACCACGTTCGAAACTGCCGAACTGGTCTTGCCGCGTCTGATCAAACAGGACGGCAGTCGCCAGCCTTTCGATGAAGAAAAACTGCGCGCCGGTATGCAGCGCGCGCTGGAAAAGCGTCCGGTGAGTGTCGAACGCCTGGAAGCGGCCCTGGTTCACATCAAACACAAGTTGCGCGCGACCGGCGAACGCGAAGTCAAATCGCTGGTGGTGGGTGAGCTGGTCATGACCGAGCTGCAGAAGCTCGACGAAGTGGCCTACATCCGCTTCGCTTCCGTGTACCGCCGCTTTCAGGACCTCAACGAATTCCGTGAAGAAATCGACCGTCTGGCCCGCGAGCCGGGCAAGGAATAAATGCATTGCTGACTGAACAGGCGGCTCTCGACGTTCATTACATGGCGCGAGCACTCGAGCTGGCGCGCAAGGGGCTGTACTCCACACATCCCAACCCGCGAGTCGGCTGCGTGATCGTGCGTGAAGGCCGCATCGTTGGCGAAGGCTGGCATGCGCGTGCCGGTGAGCCGCATGCTGAAGTGCATGCGTTGCGCCAGGCCGGCGAGCTGGCCAGAGGTGCGACCGCCTACGTCACCCTCGAACCGTGCAGTCACCAGGGGCGCACACCGCCCTGCGCCGATGCACTGATCGAAGCCGGAGTGACGCGGGTTGTCGCGGCGATGCAGGACCCTAATCCCGACGTCTCCGGCCGTGGCCTGTTGCGCCTCATGAACGCCGGCATCGGCGTTCAATGTGGCGTGCTGGAAAGCGAATCGCGAGCGCTGAACAAAGGCTTTCTCAAGCGCATGGAGACCGGCCTGCCGTACGTGCGGGTCAAAATGGCCATGAGTCTCGATGGCCGCACGGCGATGGCCAGCGGCGAAAGCCAATGGATCACCGGTCCCGAGGCGCGTTCTGCCGTGCAGCGCCTGCGCGCCCAGTCGAGTGTGGTGCTCAGCGGTGCCGATACGGTTCTGGCCGACAAGGCGCGTCTCACCGTACGCCCCGATGAACTTGGGCTCGATGCCGAACTGACCGCGCTGGCCGCTGCGCGTGCGCCGTTGCGCGTGTTGATCGACGGCCGTTTGCGTGTGCCGCTCGATGCACCGTTCTTCCAGGCAGGCAGTGCGCTGGTCGTGACCTGCGCCGCTGCGTCGGCACGAGGTCGCTACCAGGAAGAGGGCCATGAAATGCTGGCTCTGGCCGACAGCGCCGGTCATGTGGACTTGCGCAGGTTGATGGGCGAGCTCGCCGCGCGGGGTGTCAATGAAGTACTGGTCGAGGCCGGTCCGCGTCTGGCGGGGGCTTTTGCGCGTCTCGGCCTGGTCGACGAGTTTCAGCTCTTCATTGCCGGCAAGTTTCTCGGCTCATCGGCCCGTCCGCTGCTCGATCTGCCACTGGCGCAGATGAGCGAGGCGCTGGAACTGAACATTGTGGAAATGCGTGCTGTCGGTAATGACTGGCGAGTCATCGCTCTCCCTGTGCGCACACCCGGCGTATAATTCCCGGCTTTCGCCTTGCGCGCAGCCCTTGTTCTCCCGGAGGACCCATGTTTACCGGCATTATCGAATCCATTGGCAGCATCCGCGCCCTGACTCCCAAAGGCGGCGACGTCCGCGTTTATGTGGAAACCGGCAAGCTTGACCTGACCGACGTCAAACTCGGCGACAGCATTGCCGTCAATGGCGTATGCCTGACCGCCGTCGAATTGCCCGGCGATGGCTTCTGGGCTGACGTCAGCCGGGAAACCCTGACCGTCACCGCCTTTGTCGACCTGAAGAGCGGCAGCCGGGTCAACCTGGAAAAGGCCCTGACCCCGACCACGCGCCTGGGCGGTCATCTTGTCAGCGGCCATGTCGACGGCGTCGGCGAAATCGTCGCCCGTGCAGATAACGCCCGCGCCATTCAGTTCACGGTGCGTGCGCCACGTGAACTGGCCAAATACATCGCCCATAAAGGCTCGATCACGGTCGACGGCACCAGCCTGACCGTCAACTCGGTCAACGGCGCGGAGTTCGAACTGACCATCGTGCCTCATACCTGGAGCGAAACGATCATGGCCGACTATCAGCCCGGCCGTAAGGTCAACCTGGAAGTCGACCTGCTGGCACGTTATCTGGAGCGCCTGCTGCTGGGCGACAAGGCGGCAGAACCGGGCCACGGCACGATCACTGAAAGCTTCCTGGCCGAGAACGGCTACCTCAAATCCTGAATTGATTGAAGGGGGTGCCGCGTGGCGCTCAACAGTATCGAAGAACTGGTCGAAGACATTCGCCAGGGCAAGATGGTCATCCTCATGGATGACGAAGACCGCGAAAACGAAGGCGACCTGATCATGGCCGCCGAATGCGTGAAGTCCGAGCACATCAACTTCATGGCGCGTTTCGCCCGTGGTCTGATCTGCATGCCGATGACCCGCGAGCGCTGCGAAACCCTCAAGTTGCCGCTGATGGCAGCGCGTAACGGTTCGGGTTTCGGCACCAAGTTCACCGTTTCAATCGAAGCCGCCGAAGGTGTGACCACCGGCATCTCGGCAGCCGACCGCGCACGCACTGTGCAGGCTGCCGCTGCCAAGGACGCCAAGGCCGAAGACATCGTCAGCCCGGGGCATATCTTCCCGCTCATGGCTCAGGCGGGTGGCACCCTGGCGCGCGCCGGTCATACCGAAGCGGCCTGCGACCTGGCGCGCATGGCCGGTTTCGAGCCGACGGGCCTGATCTGCGAAGTCATGAACGACGACGGCACCATGTCGCGTCGCGCCGAACTCGAAGCATTTGCCCTGCAACATGACATCAAGATCGGCACCATCGCCGACCTGATTCACTATCGGATGATCCATGAACGTACCGTTCAGCGGATTGCCGAGCAGCCGATGGACAGCGAACTGGGCAGTTTCAACCTGGTGACCTACCGCGACTCGGTCGAGGGCGACGTGCATCTGGCGCTGACCCTGGGCACCATCTGCGCCGAAGAACCCACGCTGGTTCGCGTGCACAACATGGACCCGCTGCGTGACCTGTTGATGGTCAGCCAGCCCGGCCGCTGGAGCCTGCGCGCCGCGATGCGCGCGGTTAACGAGGCGGGCAGCGGGGTGGTGCTGCTGCTCGGTCACCCGCTGGATGGCGATGTTTTGCTGGCTCATATCCGCGAAACCGCCGGTCAGCAACCGATCAAGACGCCGACCACCTACAGCACGGTCGGTGCCGGTTCGCAGATCCTTCGTGACCTCGGCGTGCGCAAAATGCGCCTGATGAGTTCGCCGATGAAGTTCAATGCGATATCCGGTTTCGATCTGGAAGTTGTAGAATACGTGCCCTCCGAATAAATACCGGCAGATCGGGGCTTGTGAAAGATGGTTTTTTCGCAGGTTTCGGCCTGACAGTCATGATTCGTGGCCTAATATCCCTCAAAGTCCGCCCCAAGGCGGGCTTGCTCTTTAATACGAGACTCACCGAATGACCTTGAAGACCATCGAAGGTACCTTCATCGCCCCCCAGGGCCGCTATGCCTTGGTAGTTGGCCGTTTCAACAGCTTCGTCGTGGAAAGCCTGGTTAGCGGTGCCGTTGATGCGCTGGTACGCCATGGCGTGAGCGAAAGCGACATCACCATCATCCGCGCGCCGGGTGCGTTCGAGATTCCACTGGTTGTGCAGAAAGTTGCCCAACGCAGCGAGTTCGCGGCCATCGTCGCACTGGGTGCAGTGATCCGTGGCGGAACTCCGCACTTCGAATACGTGGCAGGCGAGTGCGTCAAGGGCTTGTCCCAAGTGTCCATGGAATTCGGCGTGCCGGTTGCTTTCGGCGTATTGACCGTCGACTCCATCGAACAGGCCATCGAGCGCTCCGGCACCAAGGCCGGCAACAAGGGCGCTGAAGCCGCTCTGTCCGCCATCGAAATGGTCAGTCTGCTGTCGCAGCTGGAGGCCAAGTGATTTCCGACGATACCGACCAGTTCAACCCGCGCGACGCCAAATCGCCGGAAGCCGCCAAGGGCAAGAGCGCCAAGCGTCGTGAAGCACGGCAGATGGCAACCCAGGCCCTGTATCAGTGGCACATGGCTGGCCATTCGTTGAACGAGATCGAAGCGCAGTTCCGTGTCGACAACGATTTCAGCAACGTTGACGGCACCTACTTCCGTGAGCTGCTTCACGGCGTGGCAACCAACAAGACCGAGATCGACACCGCACTCTCGCCTTGCCTTGACCTGACCATTGAAGAGCTCGACCCGGTTGAACTGGCCGTACTGCGGCTGTCTACCTTCGAACTGCTCAAGCGCATCGACGTGCCTTATCGCGTGGTGATCAACGAAGGCATCGAGCTGGCGAAAGTCTACGGCTCCACTGACGGCCACAAGTTCGTCAATGGCGTGCTGGACAAGCTGGCGCCGCGCCTGCGTGAAGTCGAAGTGAAGGCCCACAAGCGCTGATTCGCGCCTGACCTTAATGGGAGAGTTCGAGCTGATCCGCAATTACTTCGCCGCCGCGCCCTGTGCGCAGGCGGGCGGGGAAGTTGCCCTGGGGATCGGCGACGACTGCGCGTTGCTGGCGTTAGCGACCGGCGAGCAGTTGGCGGTCTCGACCGACACCCTGGTTGCCGGGGTACATTTTCCTGACGTCTGCGACCCCTTTCTGCTTGGCCAGCGTGCCCTGGCGGTGTCTGCCAGTGACCTGGCGGCCATGGGCGCCCGGCCTGTGGCGTTCACCCTTGCCCTGACCCTGCCGCAGGTCGATGCCGACTGGCTGCAGACCTTCGCTCGCGGCCTGAACCAGATGGCGCAAGGCTGTTCGCTGCGTCTGATCGGTGGTGATACCACACGCGGTCCCTTGAGCCTGACACTGACCGTGTTCGGCGCTGTGCCGGCCGGATCAGCCCTGACCCGCGCGGGTGCCCATGCGGGTGATCTGCTGTGTGTCGGCGGCACATTGGGGGATGGCGCAGGTGCATTGCCGCTGGTATTGAAGCAGCGCAGCGCCGAGGCCTCGATCACCGAAGCATTGCTGGCCCGCTACTGGTCGCCCCAACCCCAGCTGGCTTTGGGGCAGGCGTTGCGCGACAGGGCGACGTCGGCGCTGGACATCTCCGATGGGCTGCTGGCCGACTGCGGGCACATCGCCCGCGCGTCGGGTGTTCGTCTGGTGGTCGAGCGTAACCGGCTGCCGATGTCCGAGCCGTTGCTGACCTTGTTCGATCTGTCCTCTGCCCGACAGGCTGCGCTCAGCGGCGGCGACGATTACATCCTGGCCTTCACGCTGCCCTCCGAACACCTGCCGGGTTTGCTGAAAGAAGGCTGGCCGGTGCATGTCATTGGCCGGGTAGAGCAGGGGCACGGTGTCGTTCTTGTCGACGACGCAGGGCAAGACGTCACGCCCGACACGCGTGGTTACCAGCATTTTGGCGGTGAGCAGTGAGTGGGTGAGCGCTTCTATCTATCGAACTTTATGATCTAAATGCCCGAGAATTCACCCTGAGCGTCTGCAAGAACCTGCTGTTACAATGCAAATCTTGCGAATTTCCAGTCTTCATACTGATCAGGAGCACACGGTGCCCGTCGTCTTTGTCGCCGCTTCCAAACTGCCCACTCCCTTTGCAGAGTTTGCCATGCACGGCTTTATCGAGTCGGCAACCGGCCGTGAACACGTCGTCCTGAGTCTGGGCGATGTGGCGGACGGTGAGCCGGTTCTGGGTCGCGTACATTCCGAATGCCTGACGGGCGACGCCCTGTTCAGTCAGCGTTGCGATTGCGGTTCTCAACTGGAGGCTGCCCTGCGCGCCATTGCCACCGAAGGGCGTGGCGTGCTGCTGTACCTGCGCCAGGAAGGGCGCGGTATCGGTCTGATGAACAAGATCCGGGCCTATGAGCTGCAGGATGGCGGCGCCGACACGGTTGAAGCCAACGAGCGTCTGGGCTTTGCTGCCGATCAGCGTGACTACGCCATCTGTCTGCCGATGCTTCAGCACTTGGGTGTGCAGTCGTTGCGGCTGATGACCAACAACCCGCGCAAGGTCAAAGCCCTGACCGACATGGGTATCAGGGTCGCCGAGCGCGTGCCTCTGCACACCGGGCAGAACCCGCACAATCGTCTTTATCTGGCGACCAAGGCGGGCAAGCTGGGGCACATGATGGGCAACGAACATCAAAGCGAGGTCGGCCCCGCGTGACACGCAGCGAGGTTCGTCAAAAGCTGGAGATGCAATGGTGGCGTCAACTGGGTCTGACCCTGGCGCCATTGCTGGTGGTCTGTGTATTTTTTGGTGCCAGCGAACCGCTCATTCCGGTGCTGGCGATCCCGCTGTTCATCGCCGGGATAGGCTCGATGTTCGTCAGCCTCAAACCGTTCGGCGCCTACAAGCGTGCGTTGGCGGTTACCCAGGCTGCACTCGATACACCGGAGGAGCCGGCAGCCTGGCTCAAACTCGCCGCCATCCGCCGCCTGGCCTTCCTGGCCGCCGGATTGCCTGCCTGGATCGCTGCCATCGCGGTTCTGTTCGGTCTGCATCCCTTGCCGGTCTGCCTGCTGGCGTTTGCCAGCGCAGTGCTGCTCTACCTGTACCGCATCCCCGCGCCTTCGCGCTGATCATCCCCGGCTGAAGCGAACACGATCAGCGCGAAACCCGATCAGGCTGCCAACAGCCACACACCGGCTGCTGCAGAGGCCGCACCGGCGATACGCACCAGCGGTGCTGCCGCCTGAGGCAATATGCGAACCACTGCATAACCCAGCGCATGCAAGGCCGCAGTCGCTGCAACGAAACCTGCTGCGTACGCCCATGGGCTGGACATTTCCGGCAGTTCAAGGCCGTGCGCCACGCCGTGGAACAGAGCAAACACTGCCGTTGCTGCGACCGCCAAGGCCAGCGGTGGACGCACTGCCAATGCCACGGCCAGGCCCAGAGCCAGCACCGATGCTGCAATGCCGCTTTCCAGCGCCGGCAGATTGAGACCTTCAAAGCCCAGCACGCCGCCGATCAGCATGGTGCCGACGAAGGTGCACGGCAGCGCCCAGCGTGCCGAGCCTTGTTGCTGCGCAGCCCACAAGCCGACGGCAAGCATGGCCAGCAAATGATCCAGCCCACCGATCGGGTGGCTGATACCAGCGATCAGGCCGTTATCGCCATGACCGGGGTGAGCCAGCGCCAGAGTCGGGACCAGCAACAGCGCGAGGGCGCCAAGGGCTTTTTTGTAGTTCATCGACGGGTTCCTTTTGGTTGTGAATTCAGGCGGCTGCAGTCAGCAGGCCCTGGCGCTCAATGAAGGCAATGATCTGTTCCAGACCCTGACCGGTTTTCTGATTGCTGAACACGAACGGCTTTTCGCCGCGCATCCTGCGCGTGTCGCTGTCCATCATTTCCAGTGACGCGCCCACCAGAGGTGCGAGGTCGATCTTGTTGATCACCAGCAGGTCGGACTTGCAGATGCCCGGACCGCCCTTGCGCGGCAGCTTGTCGCCGGCCGACACGTCGATCACGTAGATGGTCAGGTCGGAAAGCTCCGGGCTGAAGGTCGCGGAAAGGTTATCGCCACCGGATTCGACGATGATCAGGTCCAGGCCTTCGAAGCGGCGATTGAGCTGGTCGACTGCTTCCAGGTTGATCGAAGCATCCTCGCGAATGGCGGTGTGCGGGCAGCCGCCGGTTTCAACGCCGATGATGCGCTCAGGTGCCAGTGCCTCGTTACGCACCAGAAAGTCAGCGTCTTCGCGGGTATAGATATCGTTGGTCACGACGGCCAGGTTATAGCGGTCGCGCAATGCCAGGCACAGCGCCAGGGTCAGCGCCGTCTTGCCGGACCCGACCGGTCCACCGATTCCGACACGCAGAGGTTGGCTGTTCATTGAGTTCTCCATAAGGGCTGATCAGGACCGGAATAACCGGCTGTATTGACGTTCATGCGCCATGCTCGCCAGGGACAGGCCGAAGGCTGCGCTGCCGGCATGGCGGGGATCTTGTGTGCTGGCACTGACCTGCGCCTGCTGCAATAGCGGCAGCAGTTCGCTGGTCAGGCGCTGGGCGGCTTGCTGGCCCAGCGGCAGGGTTTTCATCAACACGGCCAGCTGGTTTTCAAGCCAGCTCCATAGCCATGCCGCCAGCGCATCCTGCGGGCTGATCTGCCAGGCGCGTGCGGCCAGCGCCCAGCCAAGAGCCAGGTGCGGCTCGCCAGTCTGCTGCAGAAAATGCCGCGCATCACGATCCAGTTCAGGCAGGCCATTGAGCAACTGCTGCAGCGAGTACCCCATCTGCCGGCTTTCCAGATGCAACTCGCGGGTCTCGCGACTGGCGCGATGCTGTTCGCTGACTTGCAGCAGCTGGCCCCAGTCACCGGCTGCTGCCGCCTCGCAATGAGCCAGCAGCAGGGGAGCCTCGAAGCGCGCGAGATTGAGCAACAGTTGATCGCCGATCCAGCGGCCCGCGCTCTGCGGGTCCACCACAATGGATTGCTCCACTGCCATTTCCAGCCCTTGCGAATAGCTGTAGCCACCGATAGGCAACTGCGGGCTGGCCAGGCGCAACAGCGCCCAGGCGCTGTTCACTTGCGCACGCCGAACTGGTGCATGCGCGGCGGATAGTTGAAATCCTCCTCGCCTGCGCGCGAGTGATGATGCCCGCCGCCGTAGGCACCATGTTCCGGCTGGAACGGCGCTTCGATGGTTTCGACAGTGGCGCCCAACTGGTCGAGCATCGCCTTGAGCACGTAATCGTCGAGCAGGCGCAGCCAGCCGTCGCCGACTTGCAGGGCCACGTGACGGTTGCCGAGGTGATAGGCCGCGCGGGTCAGTTCGAAGGTGCTGCTGCACGTGACATGCATGAGTTTTTCCGGACGGGCACAGACACGTACGACACGGCCGTCCTGGGCCTGAAGAAACTCGCCATCGCGCAGCGGCGACTGGCCACGCTGCAGAAACAGACCGACGTCTTCGTTTTCCGCACTAAAGCAACGCAGACGACTTTTACTGCGTGCCTCGAAATTCAAGTGCAGCTCGGCGGCCCATTCGGCCTGGGGTTCGATTCGATTGTGAATCACCAGCATCAGATTGCTTCCAGCCAATTGCGATGCTTCAAATCAGAGCAAGGGGCTTGCCAACAGTGCAGTTTGTGGGGAAATGGCTGACAGAGGCGACGGTACGCGTATCGGTAAGCGTCTCGGTGCTCTATTCAGGTGCTTAATTGGCTGGGTGCTTCATGTTGGTGCGGCGCTGTTGTTAAAAGGGGAAGTTAATAGCGAGACGGTTTGTGTGTCTGGGAGAAACAGAGCGAGCTGACGCTCAATCGTGACTGCCCAGGCCCCGCCAGTGCCGTGCGCCGATGAAGATGAAGCGCAGTTGCTGGGTGATCTTGGCCTGAGGTGTCAGGTGCGGAGCGAGTGAGGCGGGAGGTGGATCGATCAGTTCCGGCAGCATCGCAAACACGCTTTTCACCACCAGATCGGCGATGATCGACAGTGCATCGGCATTCAAATGCTGCCATTTGGGCATCTTTGCCAAGTCGGCCGTGAGGTCAGCGCTGATGCCTTCGCGCAGCGCGCCGAGTGCCTGACGCACCTTTAAGGAGCCGCCGTATTGTTCGCGCGCCAGAAACAGGAACTGCGACCGGTTGGCCGCCACGCGTTCGAGGAATATCTTCACCGACGCGCGAATCAGCCCGCCCATAGCAAATTCGTTGTGGCGCACCAGCCGGATAGTCTCGCGAAAGGTCTGGCCGACCTCGCTGACCAGCGCCAGCCCCAACTGGTCCATGTCTTCAAAGTGCCGGTAGAAGCCGGTCGGTACGATGCCTGCCGTGCGCGCCACTTCCCGCAGGCTAAGGCTGCCGAAGCCGCGCCCGCTCTCCATCAGTTGATGGGCAGCATCGAGCAGGGCTCTTCGGGTCTGTTGCTTCTGTTCGGCGCGGGGCAGCATGGCTCAAACGATTCTTGGATTAGGCTGGGTTGCACTTTAGCAAATGCGCTTTACCTGCGTCGAAAGGGTTTTCAGTCGGGCTTCTTGCCGGAATAGAACATGAGTGCTGGCCTTCGACGCATTTTCGTATTCAAATCAAACCCTCGGCGCGTTTGTCAGTCGAACATTCATGTCGTATTCAGCGCGCCAGGGTCGGGGCGCTGTTTTCTGGAGAGTGACGCATGACGCGCAGCCGCAAGATTTTCGCCTGGACAGGTGCCACGTTGTTGGTGGTGCTGGCCATATTGGTCATTGTGATTGTCACTTTCGACTGGAATCGCATCAAACCCACCCTCAATGAGAAAGTCAGCGAAGCGCTGCATCGCCCGTTCGCCATCAATGGTGACCTGGATGTGCGCTGGACGCGCGAGCCCGAACTCGGTGGCTGGCGTGCCTGGGTGCCGTCGCCGCACTTTGTCGCCGATGACCTGAGCCTGGGTAATCCCGAGTGGTCGAAGACCCCGCAGATGGTGATCCTCAAGCATGTCGAATTTCGTCTCTCGCTGCTGCCGCTGCTGGCTCAGCAAGTGGTTATCCCGCGTATCGATCTGACCGGCCCCGAGGCCCGTCTGGAGCGTCTGGCCGATGGTCGCGCCAACTGGGTGTTCGATCTGCCCAAGTCCGATCCGAATGCCGAGCCATCCAAATGGGTGATGGACATCGGCGCGATCAAGTTCGACAAGGGACTGGTGAGCTTCAATGACCAGAGACTCAACGCCAATCTGGACGTAGTGATCGACCTGCTCGGCAAGCCGATTCCGTTCAGTGAAATCGCCGGCAGCAAGGAAGCGAAAAAGGCCCAGGACAAGGGCGCAGTGCCGCAGGACTATGCATTCGGTCTGGCGGTCACCGGCCAGTACCACGGTCAGAAGCTGAGCGGCACCGGCAAGGTCGGCGGTCTGCTCGCGCTCAAGGATTCCAGTCAACCGTTTCCGGTGCAGGCTGACGTGAAGGTCGGTGACACCCATGCGGTGATCGCCGGGACCCTGACCGATCCACAGAACCTGGGCGCGCTGGACCTGCGCCTCAAGCTTTCCGGCGCGAGCCTGAGCAATCTCTACCCGCTCACTGGCGTGACATTGCCGGATTCTCCGGCGTACTCAACCGATGGCCGTCTGATCGCCAAACTGCATGATCCGGCCGGCGCCAACTTCCGTTACGAAGGCTTCAACGGCAAGATCGGCAACAGCGATATCCATGGCGATCTGGGCTTCGTCGCCAGTCAGCCCCGGCCCAAGCTGAGTGGCGTGCTGGTCTCTAACCAGTTGCTGTTCAGTGACCTCGCGCCGCTGATCGGTGCGGACTCCAATGCCGCACAGAAAAAGCGCGGTGGCGAGAGCAAGCAGCCTTCGGGCAAGGTCCTGCCTGTAGAAGAGTTTCAGACTGATCGCTGGCGGGCGATGGATGCCGATGTGGAGTTCACTGGCAAGCGCATCGTGCAGAGCCCGGATCTGCCGTTCACCGACCTCTACACCCATCTGGTTCTCGACGATGGTCAGTTGAGCCTCGAGCCGCTGCGTTTTGGAGTGGCAGGCGGCAAGCTGGACGCGGACATTCGCCTGAACGGGCAAAACAAACCGATGCAGGGCAGGGCCAAGCTGTCGGCGCGTAATTTCAAGCTCAAGCAGCTGTTCCCGACCTTCGAACCGATGAAAACCAGCTTCGGTGAGCTGAATGGCGATGCCGACATCAGCGGGCGCGGCAACTCGGTTGCAGCCTTGCTGGGGACTGCCAACGGCGAAATGAAGATGCTGGTGAACGACGGTGCGATCAGTCGTGGCCTGATGGAAATTGCCGGGCTCAACGTGGGCAACTACGTGGTCGGCAAACTGTTCGGCGACAAGGACGTGAAGATCAATTGCGCAGCCTCTAACTTTGGCATCAAGGACGGGCTGGCGACCAGCAGGCTGTTTGTCTTCGATACCGAGAACGCCATCATCTATATCAACGGCACCGCGAACCTGAAGACCGAGCAACTGGACCTGCAGATCAACCCTGAATCCAAAGGCTTCCGCGTGTTCTCGCTGCGTTCGCCGCTGTACGTCAACGGTCCGTTCGCCAAGCCCAACGCAGGCGTACAGTCCGGCCCGCTGTTGCTGCGCGGAGCCGGCATGGTGTTGCTGGGTGCAACCGTAGGTCCAGTTGCCGGTTTGCTCGCGCTGGTCGCCACTGGCGACAGCGAGCCGAATCAGTGTGGTCCGCTGCTGGAGCAGATGCGCACCGGCAAGGCGCCCAAAACGGTGAAGTGATGCTCAATCTCTCATGCCAGCGCTCCGCGTTGGCATGCGTTTTGTGACGCTCGCGTCACACGTGTGCGCCCCGGCGCAGACTCGGGCGGACGTAGAGCGTGCAGAAAATGCATTCCCACGCTGGAGCGTGCGGAACGATGTTCACACGTCAGGCCTGAGAAAATATCCCCCACAAAAAAGCCAGGACACAGGTCCTGGCTTTTCATTTGCTGCCGCGCGTTACAGATCGTTCAGAATGTCTGCCATGTCATCGGCGTGCTCTTCTTCCTGAGCAAGGATTTCTTCGAAGATGCGGCGGGTAGTCGGATCACTGTCGCCGAGGTATTGAATGATCTCGCGATAGCTGTCGACGGCGATGCGCTCGGCAACCAGATCTTCGTAGACCATTTCCTTCAGCGTGTTGCCAGCCACGTACTGCGCGTGGGAGTTCTTGGACAGGGTGTCCGGGTTGAACTCCGGCTCGCCGCCCAGTTGCACGATACGCTCGGCCAGTTTGTCAGCGTGCTGCGCTTCCTGCTCTGCGTGTTCCAGAAACTCGGCTGCCGCGACGCTCGCTTTCAGGCCCGACGCCATGTAGTAGTGGCGCTTGTAGCGCAGCACACAGACCAGCTCGGTAGCCAGCGATTCGTTGAGCAGGCGCAGGACCGTTTCGCGGTCAGCGCTGTAACCTTGAGTCACAGCACCATCCTCAACGTTCTGGCGTGCGCGCTGGCGCAGAGTGTTTACATCGGAAAGCTGTGATTGCGGTGCAGAATTCATCATTTATCTCCAGGACTCATCAGGTTTTGCTGTCTCGCTCTATAGGTGGCCCGGCAGGATCAGCAAAGATTGTGAGTGCCGAAGGAGGCAAAAAGTTTTATCGGATTTTCCCTGGTTCCGACGGTTGTGACTGAATGTAAAAATATAAGAAACGAGTACCGAGCCCCGCGGTCCCAACCTTGAGACCCAAATAAATCGTGGAGATACACAATGCTCAAGTTCCTGGGAAGCACCGTCGGCATCATCTTTCTGATCGGCCTGGTCGTGGTTATCGCCCTGTTCAAGCTGGTTTTCTAAAAAGCATTCAACAAAAAGCCCGAGGCATTTATGCCTCGGGCTTTTTGTTTGTGCCTGTCTTTTGATTACATCGCTTTTTCGTTCTTCTCGCGTTGTTCGCAAGTCATGAAACCCTTGTTGGTCACACGGCCGTCGCTGTTGAAGCTGACGTGGTAAACCTGTTTGTGGCCGTCCTTGTTCATGACGTAGTTGTTGCAAGTGCCTGGGTTGACCTGGCGCTCGATGGTGCTCGAAGGCTCACCGCCGATAGTCAGGACCTGCTGGCGCGTCATGCCGTTCTCGACCTGCTTGACCAGCGGCTCGTTGCGATAAGTGACGTAGTCCACCGGGTTCTGCACGGTTGTGTTGCTGCAGCCAGCCATCGTCGCCAATACAAAGGTCGCCGCGAAGAGTTTTTTGTACATCGTTATTGCTCCACATGTCAGAGCCGGTTTTGGCCCGGTATGCCTTGGAGCAGGGGAGAGGCTCAAGAGTTCGAAAAAAAGATGGCGATGAGGCAGTACTTTGCATCCACTCTGATGCCGTTGCTGAATCCCATGAACGCCATGACGATCGGGCATGAAAAGCGCCCTGAATATTCCTCGCACGTTCCCGAAAGGCCGAGGTCAATCTGATGGCATGGTTGAGCGTTTTGCTCAGCCTTGGGCTCGGTCATCGGTTGTCGGACCGTAGTTCGTTAATCAGCCGCTCCTCAGTGACGGCCAGGAAGATGCGATGAGCGATAAAGAACTGTATGAGATCGAGTACACCCTGCTCGGCGAGCACCACGTAGACGTTATCGAGAATCTTGACGTGCCCATCATCGAAGTGGTGCACGAGCTGGCGCTCAAGCATCACGTAGAACTGGACGAGCTTCCAATGGGTGAAACCGGGCTGCCTCTTGCCGCCGGTATCACCGATGTGTCGATTCACAGCCTGGAGGGCAGCGAAGGCAGCGCGACTGCCTAATCCGCCCTGGACCGCAGCGGCGTCGTCCAGCGCTCCGCGAGGATGACGCCGCACAGCGTCAGCGCTCCGCCGAACAGGTGATAGAGCGCCAGTTGCTCGCCCAGTGTCGCCGCGGCAATCAATGCCGTGGCGATGGGCATCAGGTTGAAGAACAGTGTTGTGCGGCTGGGGCCCAGGCGCATGATCGAGGTCATCCACAACCACGGCGCGAGCATCGACGTCGGAATTGCTGCATACAGCACCATCGGGATGTTGCTTGTATTCAGGCCGGTTTTCGCCGACAGCATGAACGGCGGCAGCAATACGATAATCGCCAGCAGGATCTGTACGTAAAGCAACTGCAGGGGCGGCAAACGCAACTGCCACTTCTTCAGCAACGTGCTGTAAACCGCATACGATGCGGCTGCCACCAGCACCATCGCATCGCCCCGATTGACGCCCTGCTCGATCAGGCCGGCCGGATTGCCCGCCGAGACCACCACGATCACCCCTGCAAATGACAGCACCGCCCCGAGCAGCGCACCGGAGGTCAGGCGAGTGCCGAGGCAGGCTATCGATAGCCCCAGCGCCATCATCGGCACCATCGACTGAATGATCCCCATGTTGGTGGCGGTTGTCAGGCTGGCCGCGAAATACGCCAGGCTCTGATACAGCGCGGTGCCAAGCACGGCCAGAATGAAAATCTTGCCGAGTACCGGTTTGATCGCCGCGCGGTTCGCCCACACAGGTCCGAGCATGAACGGTGTGAACAGCAAACCGGCCAGCGCCCAGCGATAAAAGCCTATTTCAGCCGGAAAGATCACCCCGGCAGACGCCTTGGTGACGGCTGTGTTGATCGCCCAGATAAGGACGGTAATCAGCGGGAAAGCGTATTGCATGAGGGGATCATCGTTAAAGCGAGGCGTAATTATCCGCCTGTTTGTCGAGAATGCCAGCGGCGATGCTCTGTGTTCCGTCATAGACCGCAGACGCTGACTACACTGAATCTCAGCCTGTGCCGCCCGGCGCAGCGGATCTGGAGAGTGGATCGATGAAGAAGCTCGGTATTCCTGTGTTGCTGTTTGGCTTGATGTTGTCTGCCCAGGGCTTTGCTGCGACCGCGCAGCAGAACAAAATGACCGCCTGCAATGCCGACGCCAGCGCGAAGTCGCTGAAGGGCGATGAGCGCAAGACGTTCATGAGCACTTGCCTGAAAGCGGCACCACCGCCGGCGGCCACCCAGCAGGAGAAGATGAAAACCTGCAACGCTACCGCCAGCACTCAGGCGCTCAAAGGGGACGCTCGCAAGAGTTTCATGAGTGATTGTCTCAAGAAGAAATAATTTTTCAGTCGGTATCTTTGCTGCAGGCAAGAGGCGCGGGTGCAGTAAACACTGCACTTTCGCGCCGTTCTCGAGCCGATCATCGGGCAGATGATTGCGGCTTGTTTTTTCCGGCTTTCGGATCACTGGTTCTGGACTGAGAAGGCTGGCAGACTGCCCACCTTCCTTGTGTTGCCCGTTGAGGGTCTATGCCAACGTTTTCTGCGCGTCAGGTGTTAATAGCCAGCTGGATTCTTGTATTTGGCGGTCTGTTATTGGTGTTGCCATTCAAGTTGTTGCCCAGCCTGTTGGCCGGACTGTTGGTCTTCGAACTGGTCAACATGTTGACCCCCAAGCTGCAACGTCTGATCTCCGGCGAACGGGCCCGCTGGCTGGCTGTGGCGCTGCTGGGCACGCTGGTGGTCAGCCTGCTGACGCTGATTTTTGCCGGGGCCATCAGTTTTGTGCTGCACGAAGCCGAAAACCCGGGCGCCTCGCTCGACAAGTTCATGACCCTGGTCGACCGCGCGCGTGGTCAGTTGCCACCGTTCATCGATGCCTATCTGCCTGCCAGTGCCGCGGAGTTTCAGGTTTCGCTCGGGCAGTGGCTGCAGAAGCATGTGGGGGAGTTGCAATTGATCGGCAAGGGGGCCGCGCACATGTTCGTCACCATGCTGATCGGCATGGTGCTGGGCGCGATCATTGCCTTGCAGCGTATCTCCGACGTGCATGCGCGCAAGCCGCTGGCTGCCGCACTGTTTGATCGTCTGTACCTGGTCAGCCGGGCGTTTCGCAACATTGTTTTCGCCCAAATCAAGATTTCCCTGCTCAACACGGCATTTACCTCGGTGTTTCTGGCCATCGTGCTGCCGCTGTGCGGGATCCACCTGCCGCTGACCAAGACCCTGATCATCATGACCTTCCTGCTCGGCCTGTTGCCGGTGGTGGGTAACCTGATGTCCAACACGTTGATCTTCATCGTCGGCATGTCCATCTCGATCTGGGTCGCGCTGGCTGCGCTGGGCTACCTGATCGTGATCCACAAGGTCGAGTACTTCCTCAATGCGCGCATCGTGGGCGGACAGATCAATGCCAAGTCATGGGAGTTGCTGTTGGCAATGCTGCTTTTCGAAGCCGCATTCGGCCTGCCGGGCGTCGTCGCAGGGCCGATTTACTACGCGTACCTGAAAAGCGAGTTGCAGAAGGAAGGCTTGGTCTAGGGCGCTTGCGTAGATAGGCGTCCGAAAGAACGCCTATCGTGACAGCGCTCCGCGTTGGCATGCAGTTCCGGACGCTCTGCGTCCGCTCTTGAGTCTGCGGTGCGGCCGGAATCTGTGACGCGGAGCGTCACGAAAGGCATTCCCACGCCGGAGCGTGCGGAACGATAGACACCTGATTATCGTGCCAGCGCTCCGCGTTGGCATGCAGTTCCGGACGTTCTGCGTCCGCTCTTGAGTCTGCGGTGCTGCCGGAATCTGTGACGCAGAGCGTCACGAACGGCATTCCCACGCTGGAGCGTGAGGAACGATAGCTCTATAACTATCGTGCCACCGCTCCGCGTCACATGACTAGCCGTAACGTTTCTTCGCTTCGATGGCCAGGCCGCTGCCGATGCTGCCGAAGATGTTGCCTTCAACGTGGCGCGCCTTGGGCAGCATGTCCGAGACGCTGTTGCGCAGGGCAGGGATGCCGCTTGAGCCGCCGGTGAAGAACACCGTGCTGACCTGTTCGACACTCACTCCCGCATCGTTCAGCAAATTCGTAACGCTGTTGCGCACCCGCTCAAGCTGGGCGTCGATGGCTGCTTCGAACATCACCCGGCTCAGATCCACGCTCAGTCCGGCTTCCACTCGATCCATGAGCAGGTGACGGCTGTCGGCTTGGGTCAGCTGGATCTTGGTTTCTTCCACTTCCATGGCCAGCCAATGCCCGGCGCGCTGTTCGATCAGCTTGAACAGGCGATCGATGCCGCCGGTGTCTTCGATGTCGTAGCGCATGCTGCCCAGGGCCAGTTGCGACTTTTGCGAGTACACCGCGTTGATGGTGTGCCAGGTCGCCAGGTTCATGTGGTGGCTGGTCGGCATGTACGCACCGCTTTTCATGCGGCTGCCATAACCGAACAGCGGCATCACGCCTTGCAGGCTCAACTGCTTGTCGAAGTCGGTCCCGCCGATGTGTACGCCACCGGTGGCGAGGATGTCCTGCTGGCGATCATCGTGCTGGCGTCGCTCGGGCGACAGGCGCACCAGCGAAAAGTCCGAAGTACCACCGCCAATGTCGACAATCAGTACCAGTTCCTCGTCCTGAATGGTGGACTCGTAATCGAAGGCCGCAGCGATAGGCTCGAACTGGAACGACACGTCCTTGAAGCCGATCTTGCGGGCCACCTCAGCCAGCGTGTCTTCGGCTTCCTGATCGGCCTGGGCGTCGTCATCGACAAAATGCACCGGACGGCCCAGGACGACTTGCTCGAATTCGCGTCCGGCCGTTTGCTCCGCTCGCTTTTTCAGTTCGCCGATAAACAGGGCCAGCAAATCCTTGAACGGCATCGCCGTGCCCAGCACGCTGGTGTCATGTTTGATCAGCTTTGAGCCCAGCAGGCTCTTGAGCGAGCGCATCAGGCGGCCTTCGTAGCCTTCCAGATACTCGTGAAGCGCCAGGCGGCCATACACCGGGCGGCGTTCTTCCATGTTGAAGAACACCACCGAAGGCAGGGTAATCTTGTCGTCCTCCAGCGCGATCAACGATTCCATGCCGGGTCGTTGCCAGCCGACAGTGGAGTTGGACGTGCCGAAATCGATACCGCAGGCACGGGCCGGGGATTGGTCATTCATGTCTTTTACGTTCCAGTCAAAAAACGGCCGCGCAGTTTATGTCAGCGCGGGCAAATTGCGTAGCGCGACACGTCGCTTATATTTACCTGGCTGTATTTGCGGCCAAGGCTTGAACTGGGGCCCGTTACCCCCAATCTTGAAGGGATTCTCGGTAGACCCTGTTGTCGGACATTATGTTGTCGAGCTATCGACCCGCCGGCAAAGGCAGCTGGTCTATCTGTATATTTTTCGACGTTAGGTAATCCAGATGCCTCGTGACAGAGGGAGCTGGGCGCGTGACGCCAGCGTATCTGGCTTTGCCGGATAATTCGGATGGGTGATCGTTACATGGATTTCAAAGACTACTACAAGATACTTGACGTAGAGCCGACTGCGGACGACAAGGCGATCAAGACCGCCTATCGCAAACTCGCGCGCAAGTATCACCCGGACGTCAGCAAGGAAGCAGGCGCCGAAGACAAGTTCAAGGAAGCGTCCGAAGCGTATGAGGTACTCAGCAGCCCTGAGAAGCGCGCCGAGTATGACGAACTGCGCAAATACGGTCGTCAGGGCCGTCCGTTCCAGACCCCGCCGGGCTGGCAAAGCCGTGCAGGCGCCGGAGCGGGCGGGTTCGAGGAAACGGCAGACTTCTCGGAGTTTTTTAGCTCCATTTTCGGTGGCCGGCCACAGCAGGGCGGGCGTACCCGCAACCCTGGGCGTACCGGGCAGGACGTGGAGATGGAACTGGCGGTGTTCCTCGAAGAGACCCTCTCGGGGGAATCCAAGCAGGTCAGCTTCAAGGTGCCGCAGCACAGCCCCAACGGGCAGCGCATGAGCGATATCACCAAGACGCTGAACGTGAAGATTCCGGCGGGCGTCGTCGATGGCGAGCGCATTCGTCTCAAGGGGCAGGGCGCGCCGGGTGTGGGCGGCGGTGCCAATGGCGATCTGTACCTGATCATTCGCCTGGCCCCGCACCCGCTGTTCGAGGTCGAAGGCCATGATCTGGTCATCACCGTTCCACTGGCGCCCTGGGAAGCCGTGCTGGGCACCAAGGTCGCTGTGCCGACGCTGACCAGCAGGATCAACCTGACCATCCGCCCGGACAGTCAGAACGGGCAGCGTCTGCGGATCAAGGGTAATGGCTTGATGAACAAGAGTGGCGAACGCGGCGATCTTTACGCGCAGTTGAAAGTCGTCGTGCCCAAGCACACCGACGAGGCTACCCGGGCGCTCTGGCAGAAACTGGCAGACAGTTCGTCGTTCGACCCTCGCGCGCAATGGAAGGGCTGAGCGGAGCAGTCTTCCGGTCCTGTCTTTTCTGCCTGAGCTGATGCGGCCCCCGCATCAGCAGGCAGTCAGCCCCGGTCAGTTTTTCGGCAGCACCACATTGAAGGTCGTGCCCTCGCCAATGGTCGAGGTCACAGTGATGCTGCCGCCGTGGGCGTTGACTACTTCCTTGACGATGAACAGGCCAAGACCCAGGCTGGTCGACGTGCCGCGTGTTTCATTGTTTTCCTCGGTGCTGCGTACCAGCGGATCGAAGATCGTCCCGATAGCGTCTTCGGCAATCGGTTTGCCTTCATTGTGTACCACCAATATCACGGCTTTCTCGGCACCCGTGACAGTCACCGTTATCTCGTGACTGGCCGCGCCATGCTGCAGGGCGTTGCCGATCAGGTTCTGTAACATCTGGCTGATCCGCCCGGCGTCCCAGTGACCCTTTGTGTTGCCTTCTATGTTCAGCACCGGAACAGAGTCCGGTCGCCCGGCGCAGGCCTCCTCGATGGCCTCGCGGCAGGCGCTGGCCAGGTCCATGTATTTGCGCTCCACCGGCAGCCCGGCGCCCAGCCGACTGCGCACGAACTCCAGCAGATCGCTGACCATCGAGCCCATATGACGGGTGCTGGTCTGGATACGTGAAACATAGGACTGGGTCTTTTCGTCCAGCGGTATTTTGCGTGACAGCAACTCGGTGGACATGCTGACGGCCTGCAGCGGCGCGCGCAGGTCGTGACCGAGAATGGCGAGAAAGATATCCCGTGAGCGGCCAACCCGCTCCGCATAGGCAGCGGTGGACTCGGCAAGCGCCTCGTCGATGGCTTCGTTGAAGCGAATCACGTCCTGAAAATCGGCCAGTTGCGGCGCCGCCAGGCTTTCTACCCAGAGGCGGATGACGCTGGCGCGCAGATGGCGAAACTCGGACGTCATCTGCACCAGATCAAAGCCGACCTCATGGCGCAACTCGCCGTGGCTGCTGGCTGCTTCGTCCAGGCTTGGCGTCTTGTTCAGCTCCTCGCCCCTGGCCTTGGCAATCTCCTCGCTTTTGCTCTGCGCGGTCTTCATGTCCCGTGCAGCGGCGAGCAAGATCGACTTGGCATGATCCCGCAACTCGGCCTTGGTCATCGTTTCTGCCGCAGGTTTCAGGGTTCTGGCGAACTCTTCCCATTCATCGACAATGCGATCCACATGAATAACGATGAATTCGGAAAGGCGCATGGCCGGTTACCTTTGGAGGAGCGTGACGAAAGAATGGGCGCATATTACCTCCTTTGCATGACGCGACAAACAGGGCGTTTACTGTCATGTTTGTCATTAGACGCCGTTTTTTGGGGGGCTGTGCTCGATTGGCGATCAATTGAATGGGAGTCCTGAACACCAGTGTCATGACCGTGACCGAGTCAGCCGTCCCGAAAGAGGTGCTGGAGGCCGGCCACCACAGGCTTGTGGTGGTGGAGTTCTAGACTGAAGGAAAGGTTGATAAGCAAGGAGAGGAAATGCCAGCGCCAGAATGGATACGATTTTCGAGGGGCTGGAAACGGACTACGCCTGCTCCAGGCCGGGCTATCGACAATCTCGCGGCTGAAACACTCAAGGGCCTTCGCAAACCGAAAGCCCTTTGTGTGGTTTCAAAACAGAAAGTACCGCTGCGCCATCGGCAGCACATCCGCAGGTTCGCACCACAGCAATACTCCGTCGGCCTTGACCTGATAGGTCTGTGGGTCGACTTCGATGTCCGGCAGGTAATCGTTGTGGATCAGGTCTTTCTTCTGCACGGTGCGGCAGCCTTTGACGACGCCGATCTGCTTCTTCAGGCCCAGTGACTGCGGTACACCGGCGTCGAACGCCGCCTGGCTGATGAACGTCAGGCTGGTGGCGTGCAGCGAGCTGCCGTAGCTGGCGAACATCGGACGGTAATGAACCGGTTGCGGGGTCGGGATCGAAGCGTTGGCGTCGCCCATCAGGCTGGCAGCGATGGCCCCACCCTTGAGGATCAGGGTCGGTTTGACGCCGAAGAACGCTGGCCGCCACAGCACCAGATCCGCCCACTTGCCGACTTCGATCGAGCCCACTTCATGGCTGATGCCGTGGGTGATCGCCGGGTTGATGGTGTATTTGGCGATGTAACGCTTGGCGCGGAAGTTGTCGTTGCCCGGGCCATCCTGCGGCAGTGGGCCACGCTGTTTCTTCATCTTGTCGGCGGTTTGCCAGGTGCGCATGATCACTTCGCCGACCCGGCCCATGGCCTGGCTGTCGGAACTGAGCATGGAAAAGGCGCCCAGGTCGTGAAGGATATCTTCGGCGGCGATGGTCTCGCGGCGGATGCGGCTTTCCGCGAAGGCCACGTCTTCGGCGATGCTCGGGTCCAGGTGATGGCAGACCATGAGCATGTCCAGATGCTCGTCGATGGTGTTACGGGTGAACGGGCGCGTCGGGTTGGTCGAACTCGGCAGCACGTTCGGCGAACCACAGGCCTTGATGATGTCCGGCGCATGACCGCCACCGGCACCTTCGGTGTGGTAAGTGTGAATCGTGCGGTTCTTGAACGCGGCCAGGGTGGTCTCGACAAAACCTGACTCATTGAGCGTATCGGTGTGGATCGCGACCTGCACGTCGTATTCGTCGGCAACGCTCAGGCAGTTGTCGATGGCCGCAGGCGTGGTGCCCCAATCTTCGTGCAACTTCAGACCGATGGCGCCAGCCTTGACCTGCTCGATCAGCGGGCCGGGCAGACTGACGTTGCCCTTGCCGGTAAAACCGATGTTCATCGGGAACGAGTCCGAGGCCTGGAGCATGCGCGCCATGTGCCAAGGGCCGGGTGTGACTGTGGTGGCGTTGGTGCCCGTGGCCGGACCGGTGCCGCCGCCGATCATCGTCGTCACGCCGCTCATCAGGGCCTCTTCGATCTGCTGTGGGCAGATGAAGTGGATGTGCGTGTCGACGCCGCCGGCGGTGAGGATCATGCCTTCGCCGGCGATGACCTCGGTGGCTGCGCCGACTGCGATGGTCACGTCCGGCTGGATATCCGGGTTGCCCGCCTTGCCAATGGCCGCGATACGCCCGTTCTTGATGCCGACGTCTGCCTTGACGATGCCCCAGTGATCGATGATCAGGGCATTGGTGATCAGCGTGTCGACCACGTCAGCGGCCAGCAGCTGGCCCTGGCCCATGCCGTCACGAATGACCTTGCCGCCGCCGAACTTCACTTCTTCGCCATAGGTGGTGAAGTCCTTCTCGACCTCGATCCATAGCTCGGTATCGGCCAGGCGAACCTTGTCGCCGACGGTGGGGCCGAACATGTCTGCGTAGGCTTGTCGGCTTATCTTCATCTCTCGTACCTCGGATTCAGAGCGGCAAGCTGCAGGCCGCAAACTGTAAGTTTTTCAAAGCGACCAGAGGCGAGCTGCAAGTCGTTAGTCGTCAAAGCTTTTGATCCTCGTGCAGGGTGCCCATCGTAGTCCGAACGCCCTGTTTCTGGAGGCTGTACCGGCCTCTTCGCGAGCAAGCTCGCTCCTACGGCCTCTGGCCAGAATCAAAAGCAGACGCGTGTATAACTCTGAGCGCGGAGCGTAGGAACGATCTTCAAAAAGCCTTCAATCCAGATCGCCCATTACCCGACCGGCAAACCCGTAAACCTTGCGCAAGCCGGCCAGGTCCACCAGCTCGACTTCGCGGGACTGGCCCGGTTCGAAGCGCACGGCGGTGCCGGCCGGAATGTTCAGGCGCATGCCCCGGCTGGCAGCTCGGTCGAAGGTCAGCGCGTCGTTGGTTTCGAAAAAGTGGAAATGCGAACCCACCTGAATCGGCCGGTCGCCGCTGTTGGCGACGGTCAGGCTGAGGGTGCGGCGTCCGGCGTTGAGTTCGATGTCGCCGGGCTGGATCTGGTATTGACCAGGGATCATGTCGGTTGCCCCAAGGTTTTGAAATAAATGGCGGTCGGCCGATAGCGACCGTCCGGTGTGGCGCAATAATCCGGCAGCTCACCGACACGGTGGTAGGCCAGCGCGCTGTAGAAGGCTTCAGCCGTCGAACCTGCTTCGGTGTCCAGATGCAGCAGCCCACGCTTGAGTTTCACGGCCGCCAGCTCCACGGCCTCCATCAATTGCCTGCCCAGGCCACGCCCGCGAGCCGCAGGCAGCACCATCAGTTTCTGCACTTCGGCGCGGTTCAGGCCATTGGGCTTCTGGCACAGCGACAGTTGCGCACTGGCCAGGACGTTCTCGTTCTCGACCACCACCCACAGCAGCAGAGTGCCAGCGGCGACGTCGACTCTGAGCCCGTCGCACCAGCCGTAGGCCTGCGCCATGTCGAGGTCGGCCATGAAACCGACCGACGCGCCATCATGAACCGTATCGAACAGCAGTTGCGCCAGACCCTGGCGGTAGTGTGCGAAGCTTTCGGCGGTGACGCGACGCAGCTGTGCTGGGTTCATGGCGTGCTCTCTAAAGGGCGGAGGGGGTTTGCGAAGCCGGTGGCTGAGCACCGGGCGACAGGTCGAGCTGCATGAACGTCAGGTCCAGCCAGCGGCCGAACTTGGTGCCGACCTGCGGCATTTGCCCGGTGGTCTTGAAACCCAGGCGGTCATGCAGGGCGATGGAGGCAGCGTTACCGCTTTCGATGGCCGCGACCATCATGTGCTTTTCACAGTCGCGGGCGCGCTCGATCAAGGCGGCCATCAGGCGCGGGCCCAGGCGTTTGCCGCGCTGGTCGGCGCGCACGTAGACCGAATGCTCGACCGTATGGCGAAAGCCTTCGAACGGCCGCCAGTCGCCAAACGACGAATAGCCGAGCACTTCGCCTGCGCTGTCGACCGCGACCAGAATCGGATAACCCTGACTCTGGCGAGCTGCGTACCAGGCCTGGCGGTTGGCCAGATCAACCGGCTGCTCGTTCCAGATAGCCGTGGTGTTCAGCACTGCATCGTTGTAGATGTCCAGAATGCCCGGCAGGTCGTCCGGCCCGGCATCGCGAATCACGTCCTGCATGATCACTCCTTCAGGCAATCGGCTGATGCACGGTGACGAGTTTGGTGCCGTCCGGAAAGGTCGCTTCCACCTGGATCTCCGGGATCATTTCCGCGATGCCTTCCATGACCTGATCGCGGCTCAGCAGGGTCGTGCCGTAGTGCATGAGCTCGGCGACGGTCTGTCCGTCACGCGCACCTTCGAGCAGCGCCGCAGAGATGTAGGCCATGGCTTCCGGGTAATTGAGCTTCACGCCGCGCGCCAGACGCCGTTCGGCGACCAGTCCGGCGGTGAAGATCAGCAGCTTGTCTTTTTCGCGTGGTGTCAGGTCCATGTGGCTTCCGTTTGTTCAGGTAGATGTCTTTCCCGCGCTTGAGCCGGGAATGCCGCCGCGCATGTCGTGCGTCCAGCCATCATGTATTCCAGATCCTCGGCGTGACGGCTTCCTTGCCCAGCAATACCGGGCGCAGTCGTTGCCACAGCGCGATCAGCCAGGCCCGGGCGTGCAACGCTTCGTCTGCCAGACAGCGAGCGACCAGCAGACCGGGCAATTGAGTCAGGTCGCCACGTACCGGGTTGGGCATCGACAGCGAACGGCAGGCCTCGAGTAGCTCGCTGCCTACATCGCCGGTCATCAGCAGGGTGGCGAACACTGTTCTCCCGTCCAAGCCAATGGGCGAGTCGAGCAGCCCGTCGCCACCGATAATGCGTTGTCGCTCATGCCAGAGCAATGTGCCGTCGCGACGGATATCCAGATGCGATTGAAAATGCCCGTGCTCGAACCGCTCGCCACTGGCCGGGCGGCCCAGCGCCACTACGTCCCAGTAGCACAGCTTCGCATCACCATGCAGCTCTATGCGCGTGCTCAGTTCTGCCTGGGCATTGCTGAAGACGATGGTTTCCTGCGGCAGCCATTCCAGTGTCGCACCGGGCTGGACGTGCAGTTCCAGTTGCTGAAAGGCCGGGCTGGCGGCGCGATACCATTTGGCCGCGCCGGGGCTGGTCAACTGTGCCCAGGCATTGGCTCCGACGGTGGCCGAGATATCCAGCCGGTCACCCCCGGCGATGCCGCCCGGTGGATGAACGATGATGTGCTGGCACACCTCCGGGCCTTCGG
This sequence comes from Pseudomonas congelans, assembly GCF_900103225.1. Taxonomy (GTDB): domain Bacteria; phylum Pseudomonadota; class Gammaproteobacteria; order Pseudomonadales; family Pseudomonadaceae; genus Aquipseudomonas; species Aquipseudomonas congelans. The sequence continues at coordinate 103,606 of NZ_FNJH01000006.1, forward strand.
CGTACAGATGCTTTTGCACCCGCAGCGGTCCTTTGTGGCGCCGCAGTGTCGGGCGTGTGCTGTCATCGAAACGGCCGTAACCCAATTCCAGCTCGGCGTGCCAGCTGGGGGTGAAGAGGGCGGTGTTGGCAGGCAGGTTCATGATGTCTTCATTGGCTTGTCGAGTGCTGCACGATAACGGATTGACGCATCAAATGGTCACCAGACCTCGAACGCCGTCGCTCTCCATGTTCTCGCCACGGCCCTGCTGGACGATCTCGCCTCGCGACATCACCAGGTACTGGTCGGCCAGTTCCGCGGCAAAGTCGTAGAACTGTTCGACCAGCAGAATCGCCATGTCGCCCCGCTCGGCGAGCTTTTTGATGACTGCGCCGATTTCCTTGATCACCGAGGGCTGAATACCTTCGGTGGGCTCGTCGAGAATCAGCAGGCGTGGACGGCTTGCCAGTGCCCGGCCTATGGCCAGTTGTTGCTGCTGACCACCGGACAGATCGCCGCCGCGACGGTGCTTCATTTGCAGTAGCACCGGGAACAACTCGTAGATGAAGGCCGGCACTTCCTTGGCCTCGGAGCCCGGAAAGCGGGACAGGCCCATGAGCAGATTTTCCTCGACCGTCAGCCGGCCGAATATTTCCCGACCCTGCGGCACGTAAGCAATCCCGGCATGTACCCGCTGATGCGTCTTTAACTGGGTGATGGTCTTGCCCTCCCACTGCACCGAACCTTCCTTCGATGGCAGCAGGCCCATCAGCACGCGCAAGAGCGTGGTCTTGCCCACGCCGTTGCGGCCCAGCAGGCAGGTGACTTCACCGACCTTCACATCAAACGACAGACCGCGAAGAATGTGGCTGCCACCGTAATACTGATGAAGCTTTTCGACCTGGAGCATGGTTGCTGTTCTCGTCTGTTGCAGCGTAACCGCAGTGTTGCGAAGCGGGCGTCTGGACCGGCGTTCCCGCGCAGCGCGCCGGAACGATCAGTTCGTCACGTCAGCGGCCCAAATACACTTCGATCACGCGTTCGTCGGCCTGTACATCGTTCAGCGAGCCTTCTGCCAGCACGCTGCCCTGGTGCAGCACGGTGACATGGTCGGCAATCGAGCCGACAAACCCCATGTCGTGCTCAACCACCATCAGCGAATGCTTGCCGGCCAGGCCCTTGAACAGCTCGGCGGTGAATTCGGTTTCGGCATCGGTCATGCCCGCCACGGGCTCGTCGAGCAGCAGTAATTGCGGGTCCTGAACCAGCAGCATGCCGATCTCCAGAAACTGCTTCTGGCCGTGGGACAACAAGCCCGCAGGGCGGTGCATCGAGCTGGTCAGGCGGATCGTTTCCAGCACCTCACTGATCCGGTCCTGTTGTTCGCCGCTCAACCGCGCGCGCAAACTGGCCCACACCGATTTGTCGGTCTTCTGTGCCAGCTCAAGGTTTTCGAACACACTCAAGGCCTCGAACACCGTGGGCTTCTGGAACTTGCGGCCGATGCCGGCCTGGGCGATCTGCACTTCGGTCATCTTCGTCAGGTCCAGCGTTTCACCGAACCAGGCCTTGCCGTGGCTGGGCCGGGTCTTGCCAGTGATGACGTCCATCAGCGTGGTCTTGCCCGCGCCGTTGGGGCCGATGATGCAGCGCAGTTCGCCTACGCCGATGTACAGATTCAGATCGTTCAGGGCCTTGAAGCCGTCGAAGCTGACGCTGATGTCTTCCAGCGTCAGGATCGTGCCGTGGCGAGTATTGAGGCCTTTGCCAGCGCTTTTGCCGAATCCCACTGCGTCGCGGCTGGTGCCCGCGTCGGAGTTCGGGGCCAGAATCGGCTCAAGCATGAAAGACGGGGTCGGAGTGGTTTTCATTGCTCGCTCCTTTTCTTCAGCATGCCGATCACGCCCTTGGGCAGATACAGCGTGACGATGATGAACAGCGCGCCGAGAAAGAACAGCCAGTATTCCGGGAAGGCCATGGTGAACCAGCTCTTCATGCCGTTCACCAGACCTGCGCCCAGCAGCGGCCCGATCAGCGTGCCGCGGCCACCCAGGGCTACCCACACAGCGGCTTCAATGGAGTTGGTCGGCGACATTTCGCTGGGGTTGATAATGCCGACCTGCGGCACATACAAGGCGCCAGCCAGACCGCACAGCACGGCGCTCAGGACCCAGACGAACAGCTTGAAACCGCGCGGATCGTAACCGCAGAACATCAGGCGGTTTTCCGCATCGCGCAGCGCGGTCAGCACGCGGCCGAACTTGCTCTGTGCCAGGCGCCAGCCGATGTACAGACTGGCCACCAGCAATGCGACCGTCGCCAGAAACAGCGCGGCTCTGGTCCCTTGGGCACTGATGCTGAAGCCCAGAATGCTGCGGAAGTTGGTGAACCCGTTGTTGCCGCCAAAGCCGGTCTCGTTGCGAAAGAACAGCAGCATGCCGGCGAAGGTCAGCGCCTGGGTCATGATGGAAAAGTACACGCCCTTGATTCGCGAGCGGAAGGCGAAGAAGCCGAATACCAGCGCCAGCAGTCCCGGTGCCAATACCACCAGGCACATCGCCCAGAGGAAGTTGTCGGTGCCCGCCCAGTACCACGGCAGCTCGGTCCACGACAGGAAGGTCATGAAGGCCGGCAGACCATCGCCCGCGGCCTGGCGCATCAGGTACATGCCCATGGCATAACCGCCCAGGGCGAAGAACAGGCCGTGGCCCAGCGACAGCAGCCCGGCGTAGCCCCAGACCAGGTCCAGCGCCAGCGCGACGATGGCATAGCAGAGGATCTTGCCCACCAGGGTCAGGGTGTAGGCCGAGACCTGGAAGCTGTTGTCGGCAGGCAGCAACGACAGCAGCGGCAGTGCCAGCAGCACCGCCAGTATTACGGAGCCTGCGGTCAGCGTGCCTCTGGGCCCGACTTTTTGCGCGGCAGTTACTATCAATGGCTGGCTCATCAGTCGATCACCCGTCCTTTCAATGCGAAGAGGCCTTGCGGACGTTTCTGGATAAACAGAATGATCAGCGCCAGGATCAGGATCTTGCCCAATACAGCGCCGATTTGCGGTTCGAGAATCTTGTTGGCGATGCCCAGCCCGAAGGCTGCCATCACGCTACCGGCCAGTTGCCCGACACCGCCGAGCACGACCACCAGGAACGAATCGATGATGTAGCTTTGGCCCAGATCAGGGCCCACGTTGCCGATCTGGCTCAGGGCAACCCCCCCCAGACCTGCGATACCTGACCCCAGACCGAAGGCCATCATGTCGATGCGCCCGGTCGGTACGCCGCAGCAGGCGGCCATGTTGCGGTTCTGAGTGACGGCGCGCACGTTCAGGCCCAGGCGGGTCTTGTTCAGCAGCAGCCAGGTCAGCACCACCACGAACAGCGCGAACGCGATGATCACGATGCGGTTGTAAGGCAGCACCAGATTAGGCAGCACCTGGATGCCGCCAGACAGCCATTGCGGGTTGGCGACTTCTACGTTCTGCGCGCCGAAAGCCAGACGTACGGCCTGAATCAGCATCAGGCTGATGCCCCAGGTGGCGAGCAGGGTTTCCAGTGGGCGGCCGTACAGGTGACGAATGACCGTACGTTCCAGGGCCATGCCGATCGCGGCGGTGACGAAGAACGCCACCGGCAACGCGATCAGCGGGTAGTACTCGATGGCCCCTGGTGCGTAGCGCTGCAGCATCAGTTGCACGACGTAGGTGGAGTAGGCCCCCAGCATCAGCATCTCGCCGTGGGCCATATTGATCACGCCCAGCAGGCCGAAGGTGATCGCCAGCCCCAGCGCCGCCAGCAGCAGGATCGAGCCCAGTGACATGCCGCTGAACGCCTGGCCGAGGATTTCACCGATCATCAGCTTGCGCTTGACCTGTGCCAGGCTGGTTTCAGCCGCCACGCGTACCGAGGCGTCGGTTTCCACGCCGGGTGCCAGCAATGATTCAAGACGGGTACGCGCCAGCGGGTCACCGGTTTCGCCCAACAGGCGCACGGCAGCCAGACGCACTGTCGGGCTGGTGTCGACCATTTGCAGGTTGGCCAGTGCCAGGGTCAGCGCGCTTTTGACGCTGGAATCGGTTTCGCTGGCCACGCGTTCGGTCAGCAACTCCAGTTGTGCAGGGCGCGCGCTTTTTTGCAATTGCAGGGCGGCGGCCATGCGCAGTCGTGTGTCGGCTGCCAGCAGTTGATGGCTGGCCAGCGCCGTTTCAACCAGGCCGCGCAGCCGGTTGTTCAAGCGCAATTTACGCGGTTCATCAGGCGTTGGTGCATCGGCGGCGGCAGGGGCCTGTGCATCGACGGCTACGTATTGATCGTTGTTTTCGATCCAGGCGCGCTTGCTGCTGTCGGCACCCACACGGCCATCGCGCAAGGCTTCGAGCAGCTCGACGCGTTCCGGTGCAGGCCTGGCTGCCCAGGCCTCCAGCAGCTCTGCCTGTTGCGAAGAACTGGCTGCGACAAAGTCACTGGCATCGCCGGCCTGGGCAGCGAAAGGCAGCAGCAGGCTGATGGCGAGGATCAAACGGTAAAAATAAGAAGGCATATCAATATGGCCTTGATTCAGTATGGCGTCGTCTACTTTTGAGACGGTCCTTCACGCCCTTCGCAAAGCGTCACATGCGGGGGCTGTTTTTGATTCTGGCCGAAGGCCGTAGGAGCGAACTTGTTCGCGAAAGGGCCGGTACATTCTCCGAAAATGTATCGTTCGAACTACCGTCTTCGCGAACAAGTTCGCTCCTACGCCCTGTGGGCAGAAGCTTTGAAGCCCCGGATCTCGCGGGCTTCAGGACCTGTATATGACGCTTGGCGCCGAGCGTGGGAACGATCAGCAGTCGGCTTTTATCCTTCAGTTGCTCTTCGCCGGGGCGTCCGGCTTCTTGTCGTTGCCAGGGATGTACGGGCTCCATGGCTGGGCGCGGATCGGCTCTTTGGTCTGCCACACGACGTTGAATTGCCCGTCGTCCTGGATTTCGCCGATCATCACTGGCTTGTGCAAGTGGTGATTGGTCTTGTCCATGGTCAGAGTAAAGCCCGACGGCGCTGCGAAGGTCTGGCCGGCCATGGCTTCACGGACCTTGTCCACGTCGGTGGATTTGGCTTTCTCGACCGCCTGCGCCCACATGTGAATGCCGACATACGTGGCTTCCATCGGGTCGTTGGTCACGGCCTTGTCAGCGCCTGGCAGGTTTTTCTTTTTGGCGTAGGCCGTCCAGTCAGCCACGAACTTCTTGTTGACCGGGTTTTCCACCGACTGGAAGTAGTTCCAGGCGGCCAGGTGGCCGACCAGTGGCTTGGTGTCGATGCCGCGCAATTCTTCTTCGCCTACCGAGAAGGCCACAACCGGTACGTCGGTAGCGTTCAGGCCCTGGTTGGCCAGTTCCTTGTAGAACGGCACGTTGGAGTCGCCGTTGACGGTGGAGATAACGGCCGTTTTGCCACCGGCGGAGAACTTCTTGATGTTGGCCACGATGGTTTGATAATCGGAGTGACCGAACGGGGTGTAGACCTCTTCGATATCGGTATCTTTCACGCCTTTGGAATGCAGGAACGCGCGCAGAATCTTGTTGGTGGTGCGCGGGTAGACATAATCGGTGCCGAGCAGGAAGAAGCGTTTGGCCGAGCCGCCATCTTCACTCATGACATATTCGACGGCAGGGATGGCCTGCTGGTTAGGCGCGGCGCCGGTGTAGAAAACATTGGGCGACATCTCTTCGCCTTCGTACTGCACCGGATAGAACAGCAGGCCGTTGAGTTCTTCGAAGACCGGCAGCACCGATTTGCGCGACACCGATGTCCAGCAGCCGAATACCACGGCGACCTTGTCCTGGGTCAGCAACTGACGGCCTTTTTCCGCGAACAGCGGCCAGTTGGATGCAGGGTCGACGACGACCGGCTCCAGCATCTTGCCGTTGACGCCGCCTTTGGCGTTGATTTCGTCGATGGTCATCAAGGCCATGTCCTTGAGCGACGTCTCGGAGATGGCCATGGTGCCGGACAACGAATGCAGAATGCCGACCTTGATGGTCTCGGCAGCCTGAACGGTCCAGGTCAGTCCCATGGCGGCGATCGATGCGGACAGGGTAAAGGCTTTGATCAGGCTGCGACGCTTCATTGACTGGCTCCCTTAGTACATTGTTTGAGGTTTGGCGGCGGTACATTTCGTTGCGCTTTCAAGCTTTAGCAAGGTCTGGGCCAATATAGGAACGTCGCAAAATGGAACGAATGTGTCGCGGTTTGGGGAGGGTGTGCACCAAGGTGGAACCCGGCTTTGCCCCGCGGGCGCTCCGGGCTCTGCAATGGTGCAAGGCTGCTTCGCAGGAGCGCCGGCCAGTTACGGCCGGCTTCCCGGATCAGCCGGGTGCGGGTTTCAGACCCAGAGTTCCTGTTCTCCGGTATAGAGATCGTAGGTCTGATCAACCAGTTGTTCCGGCGCATCGAACCAGGCAAACAGCTGTCCGTTGACCCGCTTGGTCGCACCCAGTTGCACGTATGTCCCCGGCGCAATGGCCACGTGATCACCAAGAAAGCCGGTGAACATGTTCTTTTTGGGCACCGCCGGTGCAAAGATGAAGAACACCGGGTGGTTTTCGGTATTGGCGTTGCGACTCACGAACCCGTCCTGGCTCCATCTGGAGGCGTTGGCTCGCGACACCGATGCAGACTGCACGCCATTGTCGGTAAATACCGAACCCACTTCGCGCTCAAGGCACGCCACCCCGTCGCTGGATACATAGGTGGCGCGAAATGCGGTGCCTTCCCACGCATTAAGCTTATGGAACTGACGCAGGAACTTGCGTGTCGTGGCGTTGCGCACGCCGCTTCGCAGTAGTGGATTGATCTCCGTTGAACCGCCTTCCACGTAGGTGGTGATTTCGGAAAATTTTTCTGCGTTGGACGTCTCGGCCAGCGCCAGGTAGTCGGTCTCGAAACTCAAGCGTTCGGTGCTACTGGCTTCCTCCAGGGAGGCTGGCCAGAGAGTGGTCAGGCTGGTCAGCCGCGCCTCGGCACTGCGGATTGCCGATTGACTCATGCGCGGGATCTGTTTGCCCACGATTTTCCAGACGCCGGTTGTGCTGCGAAGAGCAAACTCCTGCCCGTGCACCAGTTGCGTTGTATCCATCGGGTTTACCCGATAAAGGCGTGAGTGACCGAACACGTTGGCCCGCCGGCTTATGAAGCAGGTCTGGCCTTCTACCTCAATGGCGACGAAGCGTTTGGGGTCCATGGCAGCGATCAATTTCGAGTCTGCGAAACGCGGCGCCTTTGAATGCGACAGGAGGTAGCCGATCTGTGCCTGACCATCGCGACCGACTCTGCGTACGAGGTGCGGACGTCTCACCGTTTTTGCGGCGCTTCCTGCCGGCTTCAAGGCCAGCGCCAAGTGGCCGACCAAGGCAATGGCAAGATAGCTGAGGGCGCTCAGAAACTCCTCGGCGGCGCCTTCCAGGTCGTTTTCATCGATTTTCGAAAAAGCGCTCCAGGTTTTGTAAAGTCCAGCGCCCAGCGAGACAGGCATCATGATCGGGCCAGGCAGAAACAGAATCGCAATGCTCGCGATCAGATCGAATCCCCGACCCGATTGCCCTGTACCGGTGGTCAGGCTCATCTGCCGTTTGGCTTCGTTGATCAGATGGTTGATCTTGGTCTCATGATTTTCCTCGTAAATGTCTTTGCTCTGGCTGACAAACACGACCGGGCGCAGCAGCCTTGACGGGATCGGTAGCAGCGTCAGTTGGGTGAATACTTCGGGCAGACGCCAATGCTTCGCTTCCTTTTCGTACTGCATGGCATGCAGCGTCTCAAGACGCCTGGAAACCGGTATTTGCTGAATCAGATACTGCTGGAAGGGTGCCTCTTCCAGAAAGCTGGTGGTCAGGTGATACATGCTGTTGAACCAGCGGAAAACGACACCGTCGGCAGCATCCAGCGTGCACAGCACCAACGGCCCCTTCTCGAATGTTCCGGCTGGAGCAATCAGCATCACGTTGGTCATCTTGAATTGGTTGACGCTGAAAAAACGGACTTCAATGGCTTGCTCGTTTATGGTTCGCCGTCCTTGAAGTCCTGGCGAATCCAGCACAGCCTTGATCCACTCGCGTCCGGGGTGTGCAAAAGCCTGTTGTTCGATCTCCAGCAGCGCCATCTTCATCTGAGCTCGCAACATGGCTTTTTCTGACCGCTTGAGCTGCTGTGCATACGCCGAGGTTTTCAGGTGCAGGTCAAGGTAATCACTGAGGTATCGGGGATCTTCCAGCGTGGCAATCAGCTCCGTTACGGCCTGCTTGTCCAAGTGCGCAAGGGAGACGCCTTCAGCGTCGACAGCGCGTAGAAGCACGGCATCCTTGGCCTTGGTGTGCAGGGCTTGGGTATGTGCCAGTTGCCTGAGCGAAACGTTCTCGGTCCTGGTTTCTGGCAATACAGGCGCGCCGGGAATATCGAGCACTTCGATGCCCGTCCTGTAGGTCAGTGAAATATTGATCTGTTGCGCTGTTGCAGCGATGGATAGCCGGTTCAGCAGTTGAGCCAGTTGCTGGTCGATAAAGCGCGTCGGATAGGTGCGGCTGTCATTTTCCGCCTGGCCGAAGTGCTCCTTGCTGGCTTTGCGCATGTTCACCACCTGCTCGCCAAACCGCTGTGCCTGGCGATGCCATGCCTGACGCTGCGTCAGCGTCATGGTTTTCCACCAATCGGGCATCTGGTTTTGCACCAGATCGCTGTCGAACCCGTCGAGTCGCCAGTGGTTGTCGAAGTAGATCCTGGGTTTCAGCAAATTCGCTATCGTTTTCTCGAAACAGACCGCGTCCATCTTCTGAGAGCGGGCCAGCTGTACAGTCTTAGCGAAGACCGACTGCTGCGCGACAACCTGCCGGGCAAGCAGCAGGCTGAGAAAATTGCCGTCCATCAGGGTGTATTGCCATTGCAAGACAGGGGTGGGGTTGGTGGGGCTTGCCTGCCCGGCGGTGACGCCGTCGCCCAAACGTCCTCGGTACTCGGGTTCAGTCACTCGCTGAACAAGCGCGTCGTTCAACTGTTGCAATGAGGCAAATGCTTCCAGCCCGTCATGGGGCGTAAACAGCAGGACATCTTCCAGCTCTTCCAGCTCTGGCTGGACCGGCGCATCACGAAGACGCCGGGCAATGGCAAACGCGCCGTAAAGTGACAGCGGGGGGCCGTCGCCGTCTTGTGCCGACAGGCTGTAAACACTGTGCGCCTGTAAGTCTGCGAGACCCTCGGTCGCATTTGTGGCACAGGGCTCAAGGGCGGCCGAAAGCAGGCTGTAGTGCCCGGTCGTCATCTTTCCCAAGGCGATCAGCACTGCACATTCGGATGTCAGGCACTCGATCTGCTCTGCGACAAACCGGCTGCTCCGGGTTTCGCCATCAAGCGTCGCAGTGCTCCAGTAGTCTGCAAGATTTCGTATGTAGCACTGCTCCAGTTGCTCGCTGACCTGGGTAAAGAACGTTACGGTCGCTGCCCGCCCCAGCGGCTGAATGGCTGGTGGCTTGACGTCAGGTTGTTGTGTGTCAGGCGTTGGGGAGGGCGTGTCAAGAGGCGGGTGTAGAGCGACTACATCATTGTCGATCCATTGCAAATGGCCGGTGAAGTATTCGATCAGGCCAGGGATCAGTGGAACCCTGTGTATGTTGCTCCCGTGATCGAATTCGACCTCGCCGTCTCGGTAGGTCAGCCAGGTCGTTTCGACATCCAGCTTGGGTTTGAGGGGGTGAAGCAGTGTACGGGCCAGTTCTTGGGTCGTCTTGCTGAAGTCGGGTGGATAGGTATCGCTGGTGAGCGAGGCGTTTAGAGCCTGGGTTGATGCGGTGAGCGGTAAGGTCATGGTGCCGATTCGTCTGCATGATGGATGATCCGCTCGAGGCGTATGCCGGGCGGTTCATTTCATATAGTCAGGCTTGAAGGCACGCGGGTATCAGCCAGCGCAGTTCGAGGACTGCAGCATCGGCTGCCTGACCGGTAGGAAGTATCGGAAACGCGCGAGATTGAGCTAAGGGCGAGGCCTGAAACCGGGTATGAGGAGGAATTCATCACAACGCCACTCAGTGGTTTCAGGCCCCGCAGGGAGCAATCTAAGCTGTTGCCGCTGTTTTGGCAAAGCGCGAAAGCACTATTCGATCAAGCGCCCGGATAATCAGCATCGGACGTGGGTGCCAGGCGTGTCGCCGCGACAGTATCGCTGAAGGCATCAGCTCCCGGTTCTGCCCGTGAAAACTACTCAGTGCTGATGTTCCGGAGCCTGTTTTTGCACCACTACCTGCACCTCGACATCCCCCGCCTTTTCGAAATGCAGAGTCATTGGAAAGCGCTGGCCGACGACCAGCTTGGAACGGTCCTTGATGTCCAGCAGCATCACGTGCCAGGCCATTGGGGCAAAAGCCACCTTCGCGCCAGCCGGTATGTCGACCGCCTGAACGTGCTGCATCTTCATCAGCCCGTCGGCATGTACATGCTCATGCAACTGCGCCTGCCCGGCGATGGGCGTGTCGACGCTAATCAGGCGGTCGGCGCTGTCACCTTTGTTCTCGATGGTGAAATATGCAGCCACTGTCGGTGCGTTGGGCGGTAGCTCCATCGACCACGGATGGCCAATCAGCAATGCCCCTGCCTTGTACTCATGGGCGTGGACGAAGCAGGCTGGCAGCAGCAATGCGGCCAGCAGCAATGCTTTTTTGAGCATGGTGAGATTCTCCGGGGGATTCGATATAAGGAGTGAAAGGTAGCTCAACTGGAAGTCCGAAACACTTGGGCAAACTTGTGAGTGCAGATGAGTGAGCCCGTTTCGTACAGTCGTTCTCCTCATGCAGTCATAAGGTGATCGTGATGAATGAACGGGCACAGTCACATCGTTTGCGCCTTGGGCGATTCTCCGGTGCTGGTCAGATTTATTTGGTCACCGCAAAAACATTCCAGAGAAATCCTGTTTTTTCCGATTGGCGCATGGGACGTCTGCTGGTTGATGAACTTCGACACGTTCAGGAGCAGCAACTGGCCGATTCATTAGCCTGGGTCGTAATGCCCGACCATATACACTGGCTGCTGCAGTTGAACAGCCACTCACTATCCAGCGTGGTACAGCGCGTTAAATCGAAAAGCGCGATCGCCATAAACAGAGCCAGAGGTTGCAGCGGACCTTTTTGTCAAAGCGGATTCCATGACGCCAGCATCCGCACTGAGGAAAGCCTTTTGGATTTCGCCCGTTATATTGTTGCCAATCCTGTTCGAGCCAACCTGGTCAAAAGCGTGCGTGATTATCCCTTATGGGACGCAATTTGGCTTTGAAAAACTGGCCTCTTCGTGAGCAAGCTCACTCCCACAGGTTCGGGGTATTTTCAAGCCATGTAGATCACTCCCACAGGGCTGGAGTGTTTCAAGCCATGTGGACGGGGCCGGGGTGTTTTAAGGAGGACTAAAGACGGCTCATTCACTCTAGCCCCAACGCCTCCAGCACTTCATCCACTGCCCAGAACAGCCGGTCCACGTCAGGCAACTGCGGGCGTTTGAGGATCAGGACGGGCAGGCTGCGCTCGCGGGCGACGTCGAGTTTGGGTTCGGTGGAGCTGCTGCCGCTGTTTTTGCTGATCAGCACATCGATGCGGCGCTGTTCGAACAATTGACGTTCGTCTTCCAGCATGAACGGGCCGCGTGCGCCGATCACTTCGCAGCGTTCGTTGCCGGGGTAGTCGTCCAGTGCCCGGAGTGTCCAGAACTGGTGCGGCGGAATTTCGTGCAGGTGCTGCAAGGGCTCGCGACCCAGCGTGAACAGCGGGCGCTTGAAGGGGCGCAGGGCAGTGGCCAGTTCTGACCAGTCAGCCACTTCGCGCCAGTCATCACCCGGACCTGCCTGCCACGCGGTGCGGCGCAAGGCCCAGCAGGGAATGCCCGCCAGCCTGGCTGCATGCGCTGCGTTGTGGCTGATCTGCGCGGCATAGGGATGGGTGGCATCCAGTAGCAAGTCGACGCCCTGTTCGCCCATGTACTGCGCCATCCCTTCGGCGCCGCCATACCCGCCGACCTTCAATTGGCAGGCCAGATCCGACGGCACCCGGCCCACGCCCGCCAGGCTGTAGATGTGCTCAGGCCCGAGCCTGCGCGCAATGGCCAGTGCCTCGGTAATGCCGCCCAGCAGCAGGATGCGTTTCATGTCGCTTCTCTCTGTGAGTCAACGCCGGCCTGACCCACCAGCCCGCCCTGACGATCGATTGCGAAAACCTCCACCTGAACGCTCGCAGGTACGATGCTGCGCGCGAAATTCAGCGCATGGCGGCACACTTCGTCGCCCAGTGGCACACCTGCCGCCGCGCTCATCGCCAGCGCTTGCTGACTGGTGTTGGCTTCAAGGATCCGTTGTTGCAGGCCTGCATCCGCGCCGACATCCGCAGCCCAGTGCGCCAGTTGCGGCAGGTCGATGCTGGAATGGCGGCTGTGCAGGTCCATGTGGCCGGCGGCCAGCTTGCTGATCTTGCCGAAGCCGCCGCACACGCTCAGCTTATCCACAGGCACCTTGCGCAAATGCTTGAGCACGGCACCGACGAAGTCGCCCATCTCGATCAGGGCGATATCGGGGATTTTATAGACGCGGCGCATGGTGTCTTCGCTGGCGTTGCCGGTGCAGGCGGCGATATGCCGATAACCGTTGGTGGTAGCGACATCGATACCCTGATGAATCGAGGCGATATAGGCCGCACAGGAGAACGGCCGGACAATCCCGCTGGTGCCGAGAATCGACAGGCCGCCGAGAATGCCCAGGCGCGGGTTCATGGTCTTGAGCGCCAGCGCCTCGCCACCCTCGACGCCGATCGTGACTTCAAATCCGCCGCTGTAGCCTTGCTCTTCGGCCAGCTGCAGCAAATGCTCGGTCATCATGCGCCTTGGCACTGGGTTGATGGCCGGCTCACCGACTGCCAGCACCAGCCCGGGGCGGGTCACGGTGCCGACACCGGAGCCCGCCACGAAACTCACGCCCGCTAACGCCTGCAGCCTGACGCGGGCAAACACCAGCGCGCCGTGGGTGACATCCGGATCGTCGCCGGCATCCTTGAGCGTTGCCGCTTCCGCGAAGTTATCCACAAGCCGGCAGAATTCCAGACGCATCTGCACCTGTTTACCCTTGGGCAAGACAATGTCCACCGCATCGCTGACCTGCCCGCAGAGCAACAGCCGCGCCGCCGCGAGGCTGGTCGCGGTCGCACAGCTGCCAGTGGTCAGGCCACTGCGCAATGGCGCAGGCTGTTCGGCGGTTTCTTCGCGCATCAGGGTTTGACTACGTCCAGCAGGGTGATCGGCAGAGCCTGACGCCAGGTGTCGAATTCGCCAAGGGGCTGCGCGTGGGCGACGTGGATACGGGTCAGCTCGCCGCCGTGTCGTTCGCGCCAGGCCATCAAGGCGGTTTCGCTTTGCAGGGTTACTGCATTGGCCACCATTCGGCCGCCCGGGCGCAGTTGCTCCCAGCAGGTTTCCAGCACGCCGACACGCGTCACGCCACCGCCGATGAAAATCGCATCAGGGCGTTCCAGACCGTTCAATGCCTGAGGCGCGCTGCCCCGCACCAGTTGCAGGCCGGGCACGCCGAGTGCGTCGCGGTTGAACTCGATCAGTTGCTGGCGGCCTTCATCGGCTTCAATGGCCATCGCCCGGCAGGTCGGGTGCGCGCGCATCCATTCGATGCCGATGGAGCCGCAGCCCGCGCCGACATCCCACAACAGTTCGCCGGGCAGCGGCGCAAGGCGGGCGAGGGTGATTGCGCGCACTTCGCGCTTGGTGAGCTGGCCGTCATGTTCGAACGCGCTGTCCGGCAGACCTGAGATGGGGCTAAGACGGATGGCGCTGGCGTCGGCGCGACAATCGATGGCAACCAGGTTCAGCGCGGCAATCTCGGGGTTGCCCCATTCGCTGGCCAGGCCTTCGACGCGCCGCTCGGCTTCGCCACCCAAATGTTCCAGGACGGTCATGCGGCTTGGACCAAAGCCGCGCTCGCGCAACAAGCCGGCAATCACGGCGGGGCTGCTGCCGTCGTTGCTCAACACCAGCAGGCGCATGCCATGGTGGAAATGCGCGTTCAGCGCGGCTACCGGCCGGGCAACCACCGACAGGGTGACCACATCCTGCAGTGGCCAGCCGAGACGGGCTGCGGCCAGAGAGTAAGAGGAGGGCGCGGGCAGAATGCGCATTTCGTCAATGCTGACCACGCGTACAAGGCTGGCGCCGACGCCGAACATCATCGGATCGCCGCTGGCCAGCACGCAGATCTCGGCACCCCGCTGCTCGAGCACAGGGTTCAACGAGAAAGGACTTGGCCACGCACGTCGCTCGGCGCGAATGCACGGCGGCAGCAACGCCAGCTGGCGCGGGCCGCCGAACACCTGATCAGCGTGCAGCAGAGCGTGTCTGGCGTTCTTGCCGAGCCCCTTGTAACCGTCTTCTCCGATTCCCACGACTGTCAGCCACGGCGACATGTACCTACCTCAATCCGAACTTCCGACAGAGCGCCTTTTCATGCCTGCGGACAAAGCAGGCATAATACCGCGCCCGACGGGGTACAAGTGCTCTAATCAACGTCCGTTTCCAGCCAGTTCACACCGGGTGACCCATTGAACGAGCCGCAGTCCGCTCGCACATCCTCTGCAACGCTACGCCCCTCGGCCTGCCCGGGGTTGCTGCGTATCGTCCCGGCACTGGACGGCGGGATCTGCCGGATCAAGCTGGCGGGCGGGGTGATCACCAGCGTGCAGGCCATGGCCGTCGCCAAGGCTGCGCGGACCTATGCACAGGGCGTTATCGAAGCCACCAACCGCGGCAATTTGCAGATTCGCGGCATTGGTGCCGATCATGACGGGCTGATCGGCACCTTGATGGCGGCAGGGCTCGGCCCCGCCAACCCGGCCAGCGACGATGTGCGCAACCTGATGCTCAGCCCGACGGCCGGGCTGGATCCGCAGATGCTCTTCGATGCCCGGCCGCTGGCGGCGCAGATCCTCGACGCGCTGGAACATCACCCGCGTTTTCACGAGCTGTCCCCCAAGTTCGCCTTGTCGCTGGATGCTGGCGAAGCGCTGGTCATGCTCGAACACCCGCACGACGTGTGGCTGTCGGCGCTGAAACTCGATGACGAAGTGCTGCTGGCGTTCGGGCTGGCCGGCTGCCCGGCCAATGATCGACCGCTGGGCGCTGTCCCTGTGGCCGAGGGGAAGATGCTGGTTATCGCCCTGCTGGAGCTGTTTCTCGACCTGGCCTGTCCCGAGCACACCCGGATGCGGCACCTGCTGGCCGAGGTATCCACCGCCGATATGCTGCGCGAGCTGTCGACGCGATCCGGCTGCACAGTGCGGACCGACAAGGCGATCACCGATTGGCAGCGTCCGGCCATTCAGGGCGCTCGGCATATCGGTGTTTATCCACAGGCCCAGCCTGAGCAGGTGGCGGTGGGCGCGGCAGTACCCTTGGGGCGTCTCGATGCGGCGATGCTTTCCAGCGTGGCGCAACTGGCGGCGGATCAGGGCGACGGCACGCTGCGTCTGACGCCCTGGCAAAGCCTGTTGCTGCCCAACGTGCCGGTCGAGCGCGCGGCAGCCGTGCTGGACTCGTTACAGGCATCGGGCTTCGTGTGTTCGATCGAGCGACCTCTGGCGCAGATGCTCGCCTGTACCGGTTCTGCCGGGTGCGCCAAGGGGCTGGCCGATACCAAGGCCGACGCCCTGCAACTGGCTGCCGGGCTGGCTAACAGCCAGGCGGTTCACTTGAGCGGCTGCACGCGTTCCTGCGCCGCCGCCCACGTAGCGCCAGTGACCTTGCTGGCGGTCGCGCCGGGCCGTTACGATCTTTATTTTCGCGATGCAGCGCATGCCGGTTTCGGCGTGCTGCGCGCGCGCAACCTTACTATTGAAGCAGTCGGCGCGCAGTTGAACGCCGGCTCACGGAGCAACATGCATGATTGATTACATCCGCGATGGTCAGGAGATATATCGCAACTCTTTCTCGATCATTCGCGCTGAAGCGCGTCTTGACACGATCCCTGCCGACCTGGAAAAACTCGCCGTGCGCGTGATCCATGCCTGCGGGATGGTCGAAGTCATCGAAGACCTGCGCTTCTCGCCGGGTGCCGGCACCGCCGGGCGCAATGCTCTGGCCGCCGGAGCGCCGATCCTGTGTGATGCGCGCATGGTTTCCGAAGGCATCACCCGCACCCGGCTGCCCGCCAATAATCCGATCATCTGCACCTTGCATGATGAAGGCGTGCGGGAAATGGCCCTGGAGCTGGGCAATACGCGCTCCGCGGTGGCGCTTGAACTGTGGCGTCCGCACCTGGAAGGCAGCGTGGTGGTCATCGGCAACGCACCGACCGCGCTGTTCTATCTGTTGGAGATGCTTGATGCCGGTGCACCGAAGCCCGCGCTGATTCTCGGCTTTCCGGTCGGCTTTGTCGGGGCCGCCGAGTCCAAGGCGATGCTTGCCGCCGATAGCCGCGGCGTGCCGTTCGTGATCATGCAGGGCCGTCGTGGCGGCAGCGCCATGGCCGTGGCCGCTGTCAATGCACTGGCCACGGAGATCGAATGATGCAGGCACGCGGTCGATTGATTGGCCTGGGCGTCGGTCCTGGCGACCCGGAGCTGATCACTGTCAAGGCCCTGCGCCTGCTGCGCGAGTCGCCGGTGGTGGCGTATTTCGTGGCCAAGGGTAAAAAGGGCAACGCATTCGGCATCATCGAAGCGCATCTGCAGGACGTTCAGACCCTGATGCCGCTGGTCTACCCGGTTACCACCGAGGCATTGCCGGCAACACTGTCCTACGAAAAGCTCATCAGCGACTTTTACGACGAATCCAGCCGGCACATTGCCGCGCACCTGGACGCCGGACGCGATGTGGCGGTGATCTGCGAAGGCGATCCGTTTTTCTATGGCTCCTACATGTACCTTCACGATCGTCTGGCCGAGCACTACGACGCTGAAGTGATTCCGGGCGTGTGTTCGATGCTCGGCGGTGCTTCGGTGCTGGGCGCGCCGCTGGTGTATCGCAATCAGAGCCTGTCGGTGCTGTCCGGTGTGCTGTCCCACGATGACCTGAAACGCAAGCTGGCCGATGCCGACGCGGCGGTGATCATGAAGCTGGGGCGCAATTTCCACAAAGTCCGCGAGGTGCTGACCGAACTGGGTATGGCCGGGCGCGCGCTGTATGTCGAGCGCGCCACGATGAGCAATCAGAAAATTGTCCCGCTGGACCAGGTCGACCCGATGTCGTCGCCCTATTTTTCGCTGATTATCGTGCCTGGCGACAGGTGGCAAGGCTGATGACCTCCATGACTCCGGCCATCGTCATCCTCGGCAATGGCAGCCTTGCTACCGCGCGACGCATTCAACAGCTGTTTCCCGGTGCGCTGATTCATGGTCTGGCCGAGCGTGTGCAGGGTGCCGACCGCACTTACAGCGAGTTTGGCGCGACGCTGCGCCAGTTGTATCAACAGAACACGCCGATCATCGCCCTTTGTGCAGCAGGTATCGTGATCCGCACGCTGGCCGCCGTACTGCTGGAGAAGGGCGCCGAACCGCCGGTACTCGCCGTGGCCGAAGACGGCAGCGCCGTAGTGCCGCTGCTCGGCGGTCTTGGCGGGGTGAATGTTCTGGCGCGCAGCATCGCCAGCGGGCTTGGCGTTGCGCCGGCAATCACCACCAGCGGCGAGCTGCGTTTCGGCACTTGCCTGCTCAACCCGCCAAGCGGCTATGCACTGGGCGATCTGGATCTGGGCAAGCGTTTCGTTTCCGACCTGCTGTCCGGCGAGGCCGTGCGCATCGAGGGCGAAGCCCCGTGGCTGGCTCAGGCGCAATTGCCCGAAGACCCACAGGCGGCGCTGGCCATTCATGTCGGCAGTACCCTGCGCGAGCCGTCGCCCCATGAATTGCTGATTTACCCGCGTAACGTGCTGGTGGCGGTGACTGACCTCAGTGACGAACTGGCCGAGCGCGTGCGCTCGGCCCTGCGCGAGGCACGTATCGCCGGGCAGTCCCTGGCCTGCCTGTTGGCTGCCGAGGAGCAGATGGCCAATCCGCACCTGCACAAGGCGGCGGCGGAACTGGACGTTGCGCTGCGATTTGCCAGTGCTGCTGCGGCCAGCGAGATGGCCATGAAAGCTGTGCCGCAGTTGTTGCCACCGCTCTGCGTCGACGCCCACACAGCGATTGCTGTCGCGCTGCAGCCGCTGGATGTGCAGAGCATCGGCCGCGGGCGTGGCCGACTTGCAGTCATTGGCCTGGGCCCTGGCGCAGCAGACTTGATGGTGCCTGCGGTCAAGGCCGAACTGGCACGTGCCAATGATGTGCTGGGCTATGAAACCTATGTGCGCATGGCGGGGCCGTTTCGTGCCGATCAGGTACTGCACTGCACCGATAATCGTGAAGAAATGCAGCGTGCGCGGCATGCCTTCGAACTCGCAGCTCAAGGCCGCTCGGTAGTCGTGGTTTCATCCGGTGATCCGGGAGTCTTCGCCATGGCTTCAGCGGTGCTTGAAGCGTTGCATGAGTCGGATAACCCACACTGGCATGCGGTCGAGCTGGAGATTCTGCCCGGTGTCTCGGCCTCTCTGGCCACCGCGGCCCAGGCAGGTGCGCCGCTGGGGCATGATTTCTGTGTGCTGTCGCTGTCCGACAACCTCAAGCCCTGGGACATCATCGAAAAGCGCCTGGATCTCGCCTGTCAGGCCGATCTGGCGCTAGCTTTCTACAACCCCATCTCCCGCTCCCGACCCTGGCAACTGGGGCGCGCGCTGGAGATCGTGCGCCAGCATCGCATCCCCGCAACTCCTGTGACGCTGGGGCGTGATATCGGCCGCCCCGGTCAGACATTGCGGGTTATCACGCTGGGCGAATTGACACCGGAGCAGGTGGACATGCGCACCATGGTGTTGATCGGCTCTTCCCTGACGTGCACCTTTCCCCGCAACGAAGGTGGCCGTTGGGTGTACACGCCGCGTTGGTATGGCAACAAGCCTACAGCGTAAACGCAAACGCTCGTCATATCGGTTGCTAACAATCGTGGGAAAGCACTGATGTGGGGCTGAAACTTCAAGTAGGTGAGCCCGTATTTCGGCTCACATGCTTGAGCGAATCGGCTCTCATCAATCTACGTAGCCTGTAGTCCGATTGCAGAAACCTCCCGGGAATGTTCGCTCACCCGCGGTAAACCGGGAGGCAGATGGCGGGCGCGAATTTCGCGCTGCGTATCGAGTTCGGCAGCCAGGCGCCCGAAAGCCATCAGAGAGCAAACGGGAAGCACCGAAAAACTGCCTGATTTATTTCGCTAGTCTCGATTCAGTCCATCAGGACTCATGAATTAAAGGACTAATGAAATGACACAGGAAATTACGATGAACACCACTGACAACCTCGATTACATTGCTTCTTGCGAGCTGGCCGAATGCCCCGAGTCGCTTCAGGCGGCTGACGAGACTGACGAAGGCTCCGGCAATGAAGGTGCTGTGGTCGCAGGCAGTCTGTTGGCATTTGCTGCCGGTATGTCGGCGCAGAGCAAGCAGGACGTGATGAATTCCTTTCTGTTTGCCACCCTTGTGGCCAACAAGGCGTTCAGCTCTGAAACCCAGGGCGATCAGTGGTATGACAAATTCAACGAAGTGCTTTCGAAGCTGGGCTGGCTTTCCACCCAATGGAACTACGCCCGTTATCGTGCTGCCAATCAGCGTTTCACCATGGACGAAGTGGGTCTGGAAATCCTCGGTTCGGCCATCGCAGCTGCCGCGTTACCTGGGCCTGCATCGCTGCTGATGCTCAAGGTGGCTGGAGATGCAATCGCCGCGTTGAAAGCCAAAAAAGAACCCCTGCGCCTGTTCGAGAACCAGACCAAGTCACACCGTGGCGGTAGCTTCCGTATCGCATCCTGTATCGAATCCGAGGACAGCATCGTCAGTCTGGCTATGGCAGCGGTCAGTTTTCAGGCTGACAGTGACGTCACCAACGTACTGTTCTGGGAGTGGCAGGACACCAGTGTCCAGACCTGGAAGGGCGAGGACAGCCTGTTGCTCAATACGGCTCTGTATGCGCGCCATCGCGACATGATCCAGCAACGTCTGGACGACAATGCCAGGCGTGCGATTGCAGAATTCGAAATCTGACCGCAGTGATGGCGGAGGCAGGGATTGCCTCCGCTTTCGGGATAAAAGGAATTTCCCCATGAAGCAGGAAATGGATGCCGCAGTCGTCAATGCGGGTTGTTTAATGTTTTTCCCCGAGCCGCAGCGGGTCTCCCTGAAAAACGATGTGCTGGACTCGATGCTGTATGTGCAGTTGGCGGCATCGAAGCAACATTCGAAGTTTGCCGAACCCGAAAAATGGAATGAAACCCGTCTCGCCGCAGCACAGCGTTTCGGCTGGTTGCCGAGTGCCAACGAACATGTCAGTCAGCCCTTGCCGCCAGAGTCTGTTGAAACGGTATGGAGTTGCATGGCGCGCGCGCTTGCACCGTTGGTATCAGCCGAGACGCTAGTGCGTGCAGAGACGTTCATGCGCAAGGTGAGCACTCGTTCCACCGCGAACGATGCGCTTGATCTGCTTCGCAGTCAGGCCATACAGAGCGGTTTGAATCACGCGGGAAAGTTGCAGGTCAGCGTGCTTCTGCAACTGGCGTTCGTCGACACTCAGCAGAACCTGAAACTGGCGCAGTTTCAGTTCGCCACACGTCAGCCGCTGTCAGCCGGGTTTCTTTTCGAGGTCATCGAGCCAAAGAGTATCTACGGCAACATCGCTGTGACTGTCTACGCAATGCAACTGTTCGAGCAGGTCTATGCGCAGTTTCGTGATGGCATCGACACCGCGCTGTCGAGCAAGCGCGCGGGCCTGATCATGCCGCTTGGGGGCAGTCCTGATGTCTGATCCGGATAAAGCTCTGCTGACGGAAGCCAGCCTGCTGTCCTTCGCCCGCAATGTCGAACCTGATGTGCGCCAAGACATAATCGATTGTCTGCACCATGCGCGACTGGTCGCTGATGATCACCATTCGTCCAGGACCAACTGGCGTGCATGGCTGGATGCTTACCAGCGTTCGATTACCGCCACCGGCGGTTCGCGGAGCGCCGGGATCAACGATGCCCGATTGAGAATCCACAGTTTCAGGGACATCGGAAAACTGCAGCTCCCCGTGGTCGATAACGCTGCCGAGCTTCGCCAGCTATACCGCAGCTCGCTCGACAGGTTACTGAGCAGTGAGCATGCGGCGAATTTTTTCGGCAGCTGGTTCACGTCCGGACGTTCTGAAAGCTTCCAGCTCATGCCCTGTGCAATGCGCAACAAGGACGAAGTGTCGATCCTTCTGTGCAGCCTGCAGATGACGACCCTGGCGCTGCGTCCCGCGCAGTATTTCTGGCAAATATTGGGCGGCGAAATGCAGGTGCATGCCATCAGTACGGCATTCCGATTCAGTCGCCAGAGCTTCGAGCCGTTTCGCCAGACTGTGCAGGACGCCCTGGCTGATCGTGCCGCAGCCGAAATCATCAGTCTTTAGCAATCTGGAAAAGCCCATGGAAGGGAGTAACGCAAATGAATGCAGACACAGACAACGCAGCGTATTTAGGCAACATCCCCAGTATGGTCGCGTTTCTGCCCGGGCTTGCGAGCGAGGAGCGCACGGATATTCAAAACCTGCTTCTGGATGCGCAGCTGTTCGCGGGCAGGCAGTTTGATTTCAAGACCCAGTGGGGCAGCTGGATGCATTACTACCGCAGCCGTCTCGAGACGCGCGGCATACAGCAAAAGGGCGTGGTTCTGGGCGACTCGCTGGTGGTAAGCAGTGTCGACGATTTGTTGCAGGCAACGTTCAAGGTCAGTCATCCGGCAGATCGCAAGCTTCTTGGCGGCCTGGTGCAGCGCGCCGTCGCTGCAATGGGCGTGAACCAGGCAGCAGAAGCCTACTTTCAGAGCGGCTTCGATGAGGGACGTCTGGGCAGTTTTCAGGTCGTGCCCTGCGAAAACTATGAGCCTGGCCGCATGCTCCTGTTGCTTTGCAGCCTGCACCTGAGCGTTGACGACCATGCGCCAGGAACACGAAGGCTGCTGTTTCACTTCAAGGGCGGCAGTTACATCTTTGACAGCACGACGTATGCAACCCACCGTGACGAGGTGATGCGTTATCTGGACGGCAGGGCGCAGGGGCTGGTGCGCTCTGCAAGTATCTGAGCCCTGTCAGGGCAGCAGGTAGCCCCTGATGCCGGTGAAGATGATTTGCGCGGCCAGCGCACAGACGAACAACCCCATCAAACGGCTGACAATCTGCAAACCCTGATCGCCGAGGATTCTTTCGATACGGTTGGAGAGGTAAAGCACGACGCCGACGGTCAGGCTGGCCAGCGCAATACTCAGAATGGCGGTGAGTTTGTCGTCCCAGTGGGGCTGACTGACGCCCATGACCAGCAGTGCCCCTATCGTGCCGGGGCCGACGGTAAGCGGAATGGTCAGAGGAACAATGGTCACATCCTGCTGGATATTATCGGTCTGCACTGCCGACTTGCCTTGGGCCATGCCCAGCGCCGATATGAACAGCACACTGCCGGCACCAATCCTGAATGCATCCACCGTGATGCCGAACACATCGAAAATCACGCGTCCGAACAGATAGAGCAACACGCTGGAAACCAGAGTCGCCAGAGCCACCTTCCAGGCCAGGCGCCGTTGTTCCTTGCGCGAGTAACCGCGTGTCAGGCTGATGAAACAGGAAAGAACGAAAAACGGGCTGTAAAGCACCAGCATTTTCAGATAGACGCTGAACAACACGTGAAGCATGGCTTCGACTCACAACGGCAGGTGAATGGCATCGCCAGTCTATCAGGCCGCAGGCCTTTCCCGTCGCTGTCAGTTTTGCCGATAGTGCTCGCCGTCCGACGTCAGCCCGCGGGCCTTGTCACGGTGCGCTACCCAGTGCTCCACCAGTTCGCGCAACTGGGACAGTTCGATGGGCTTGGCCATGTGGCCGTCCATGCCGGCCTGGCGCGCGCGGTCCTTGTGCTCGGTGAGAATATGCGCGGTCAGTGCAACGACCGGTGTACGCACGCGCTGGTTACCGACTTCCCAGGCGCGCAATTGCTCGGTGGCCGAGAAGCCGTCGAGTATC
Source organism: Pseudomonas congelans (assembly GCF_900103225.1). Classification (GTDB taxonomy): domain Bacteria; phylum Pseudomonadota; class Gammaproteobacteria; order Pseudomonadales; family Pseudomonadaceae; genus Aquipseudomonas; species Aquipseudomonas congelans. The sequence goes on from NZ_FNJH01000006.1 coordinate 126,693, forward strand.
GGCATCTCGCAATCCATCAGCACCAGGTCATAGCGCTGCGCCTTCATGGCGCGTAACGCTTCTTCGCCATTGCTCGCGGTATCGGGGTTGAGGTTCAGCTTGCCGAGCATGCCGCGGATGACCTTGGTCGAAATGCTGTTGTCTTCGGCCACCAGAATCCGGAAGTCGCCGGGGACGCTGACCGGCGGAGTCACGACTGGGCCGGTCTTGTTCGACACGACACCCTTGTTCAACTGGGTCAGTTCATCTGCCAGCGTGGTCTTGAGCGTGTAGCCTGCTACCGGTTTGGCCAGAATGCGCTTGATACCGGAATTGCGCGCGATGATCTTGCTGGGCGCATTGCTGATGCCCGTCAGCATGATCAACAGAATGTCGTGATTCAGGCTAGGGTCTTCCTTGATCTTGGCCGCGAGCTGCATGCCGGTCATGCCCGGCATGTTCTGATCGAGCAGGACCACATCGAAATAGTCGCGCAGATGCGCCTTGGTCCTGAGCAGGGCCAGTGCCTCCTTGCCGGACGCCACTGCGCTGACATTCAGGCCCCAGGCGCTGCATTGCTGGACCAGCACTTTGCGGCACGTGTCGTTGTCGTCGACCACCAGTACCCTGGCATCTTTCAGCGGGCTGTCCAGATCGATGGTCGGCTGTTCAAGCAGCTTTGCGTCCAGCGGCAGGTTCAGCCACAGCGTATTGCCTTGCGCGCCGGTGTTCTGAATGCCGAATTCGCCATCCATCAGTACGATCAACTGACGAGCGATCACCAGCCCGAGGTGGCCGCCGAGCCGGCTGCTGGCCAGAAAGTTACGGCTGTGCAGTTCGGCGTGCAGCAGCTCTTCACGCTCTTCGTCGGAAAGCGATTCGCCGCTGTCCTGAACCGAAATGCGCAACCGCGTGTTGCCGCTTTTCGAGGACTCAAGGGCGACGGCCAGAAGAATTTCACCTTCGTCGGTCTTCTTCAGGGCATTTTCCAGCAGGCTCAGCAGTGTCTGGCGCAGACGGGTCGGGTCACCGTTGATGACACGTGGCACCTGAGGCTGGATCTGGCTGATCAGCTCGACCTGTTGCTGCTCGGCCTTGGCGCGGAAGATATTCAGGCAGTCCTCGACCAGCGCGCCGATGTCGAACTGCACGTCGTCGAGTTCGATCTGTCCTGACTCGAGCTTGGTGATGTCGAGAATTTCGTTGATCAGCGTCAGCAGTTCGTTACCGGCACTGTGAATGGTCTGCACGTAGTCGCGCTGTTTGACCGACAGCGGGGTGCCGAGCAGCAGTTCGGTCATGCCCAGCACGCCGTTCATCGGCGTGCGAATCTCGTGGCTGATCTTGGCCAGGAACTCGGCCTTGGCGTTGATTTCGGCGGTGCTGGCCGCCTGATCGCGGCTGATGCTGAAACGGTCTTCGGTGATGCTGCGATGCCGCTCGCTGAGCGCCAGGCTCATCAGCAGACCGCTGATGCAGAACACGCTGAGCAGCGCCAGTATCAGCCATTGTGGCGGCACCAGGCTCAGCCACAGCAGGCCAGGCAGAACCACCATATAGCCGATATTGAAGGTAATCATCCCGAGGACAAACAGGCGCGCCGAACGATAGCCCTTCTGCCAGTGCCACATCGACACCGCCAGAATGCTCAATGTCGTCAACGAAACCAGGCCGAAGGTCAGGATATTGATTGGCAGCTTTTCGTCGAACAGCACCAGCAAGGCGCCGATCCCCATGAGCACCGCGTTGCCGAGCAACAGACGATCGAGCTTGCGGGCATTGCGATGCACGAAGAAACAGTAGGTGTAGATCAGGCCTGCGACAGCGGCCAGCAGCAGTGCCAGGTGCGCACTGGGTGTCTGAGCGATATTCCACGGGTCGATCGGGCGCAGCAGGTTGAGGAGCAACAGGGCACTGAGCCCGAGTAACGATTCGCAGGCGGCCAGCCACAGATTGCTGCGCGAACGGGTGTGTCCGTAACGCGTCAGGTTCTGCACGATCAGCATGGACAGCGCGCCAAACAGCAGCCCGAACAACAACGGCTGAGTCTCGTTGGCGGCGCTTTCGATGGCCGGTTCAAGGGTGATGCTGGGGCGCATTTTCTGCGCGGAGACCAGCCTCAGATAGATATCCAGCGACGCCGAGCTTTGCGGAACCGGCAGCAGGAAATCGTTGGACGGCAGTCGCTGATCTTCAATCGGCACGTCATTGCCCGTGCGTACATGATCGATCTGTCGATCGCCGTCCATGACATACATGTCGGCGCTGGAAAGGTCCGGGGCGAAGACACGCAGCAGTTGTTCGTGCTGAGTCGGTTGCATATGGTAATGCAGCCACACGGCACCGTCGCGATCCGCCGCTGTGACACGTTCCAGTTCAATGGGACTGAATTGGTTCTGGTAGCGCGCCGAGCGGATTTCATCCAGCGTCAGATGGGCCTTTTCATCGAGCAGCGTCGACCAGCCTGCACCATGCTCGGCCTGCGCTGAAAGCATGAACAGCAGAGTCAGCAGTCCGACGGTTGAGGCTATGGCAATCCTGAGCCCGCGCACAATGAAATCCCTTCGTGAGTGAATGCCTGGTAAAACCGCGAATACCGGACCAACCGGCCAGCCTCTGGTTGAAGAGGCTGGTCCGATCGATTACTCCTGGTCTTCGCCACGCTCACGGGCAATGGCACGGTAGCCAATGTCCTTGCGGTAGAAACACCCTTGCCAGTCGACTTTTGCGGCCAGCGCGTAGGCATTTTCCTGCGCTTTGCCTACGGTGTCACCCAGCGCTGTGGCACACAGTACACGACCACCGCTGGTCACCACACGCTCATCCTGCAAGGCCGTGCCTGCATGGAATATCTTGCCTTCGAGCTGTGCAGCGGCGTCCAGACCCTCGATGACTGCGCCTTTGGCGTAGTCGCCAGGATAGCCTCCGGCGGCCATCACGATACCCAGGCTCGGGCGCGGGTCCCACTGTGCTTCAATCTTGTCCAGCGCTTGCGCCAGTGCAGCTTCGACCAGCAGTACCAGGCTCGATTGCAGACGCAGCATGACCGGCTGGGTTTCCGGGTCGCCGAAGCGGCAATTGAACTCGATGACTTTCGGGTTGCCCGCTTTATCGATCATCAGACCAGCATAGAGGAAGCCGGTGTAAACGTTGCCTTCATCGGCCATGCCCCTGACGGTCGGCCAGATAACAAGGTCCATGACCCGTTGATGAACCTCGGCGGTAACCACCGGGGCAGGGGAGTAGGCCCCCATGCCGCCGGTGTTCGGACCGCTGTCGCCGTCGCCGACGCGCTTGTGGTCCTGGCTGGTGGCCATGGGCAATACATTCTTGCCGTCGACCATGACAATGAAACTGGCTTCTTCGCCATCGAGGAACTCTTCGATGACTACGCGTGAACCGGCATCGCCAAAGGCGTTGCCAGCCAGCATGTCACGTACCGCGTCTTCGGCTTCTGCCAGGGTCATGGCGACGATCACGCCCTTGCCTGCGGCCAGGCCGTCTGCCTTGATGACAATCGGCGCGCCTTTTTCACGCAGATAGGCCAGGGCAGGCTCGATCTCGGTGAAGTTCTGGTAGTCGGCAGTAGGGATCTTGTGACGCGCCAGGAAGTCCTTGGTAAACGCCTTGGAGCCTTCGAGCTGCGCAGCGCCGGCGGTCGGGCCGAAGCAGTCCAGGCCACGGCTGCGAAACAGGTCGACGACACCTGCAACCAACGGTACTTCAGGGCCGACGATGGTCAGCGCAACGTTCTTTTCAGCGAAATCCGCCAGTTGCTCCAGTGCCAGAACGTCGATGGCCACGTTTTCGCATTTGGCCTCGATCGCCGTGCCCGCATTGCCCGGTGCGACAAACACCTTCTGCACGCGTGGGTCCTGAGCGACTTTCCATGCCAGAGCGTGTTCACGACCGCCGCTGCCAATGATCAAAACATTCATTTCAAAAACCTCGATGACGCTGATTCTGGAGTACGCGGTGTGCCTGAGGCGACCCGACCCGCAGTACGAGGTCGCACTGGCGCAGCAGACACCTGCGACAGTGCGGCCGACTTTCTGATTAGTGCCGGAAGTGACGCATGCCGGTAAACACCATCGCGATGCCGGCTTCGTCTGCCGCGGCAATCACTTCGTTGTCACGCATCGAACCGCCAGGCTGGATGACGGCAGTGATGCCGACCTTGGCTGCGTTGTCGATGCCGTCACGGAACGGGAAGAAGGCATCGGAGGCCATGACCGCGCCCTGAACCTGCAGTCCGGCATGCTCAGCCTTGATGGCGGCGATACGCGCCGAGTTCACGCGGCTCATCTGGCCTGCACCGACGCCGACGGTCTGGCGGTTGCGGGCGTAGACGATGGCGTTGGACTTGACGTACTTGGCGACTTTCCAGGCGAAGATCAGGTCATGCATTTCCTGTTCGGTCGGCGCACGCTGAGTGACGACCTTGAGGTCGGCTTCGGTGATCATGCCGATGTCACGGCTCTGGACCAGCAGGCCGCCATTGACGCGTTTGTAGTCCCAGGCAGGCAGGCGCTCGCTCCATTGACCGCTGGTCAGCAGGCGCACGTTGGCTTTGCTCGCGACGATGGCGCGGGCCTCGGCGCTGACGCTCGGGGCGATGATCACTTCGACGAACTGGCGCTCGACGATGGCCTTGGCGGTTGCAGCGTCCAGCTCGCGGTTGAAGGCGATGATGCCGCCAAATGCCGACTCGGAGTCGGTGGCGTAGGCCAGTTCGTAAGCCTGGCGAATGCCGCCTTCATCGTCCGGGCAGACCGCGACACCGCACGGGTTGGCGTGCTTGACGATCACGCAGGCCGGTTTGACGAAGCTCTTGACGCATTCCAGCGCGGCATCGGTATCGGCCACGTTGTTGAACGACAATTCCTTGCCTTGCAACTGGGTGGCGGTGGCGATGCCAACCTCGGCAGGTTTTGCTTCGACGTAGAACGCCGCACTCTGGTGCGGGTTCTCGCCATAGCGCATTTCCTGAGCCTTGACGAACTGGGTGTTGAAGGTGCGCGGGAACTGGCTGCGGCCTTCGGTGCTCAGGGTTTCGGCGGTCTGGTCGACGCCGCCCAGGTAGTTGGCGATCATGCCGTCGTAGGCGGCGGTGTGCTCGAACGCCTTGAGCATCAGGTCGAAACGCTGGGCGTAGGTCAGGCCACCGGCCTTGAGGCTTTCCAGGACCTGGCCGTAGTCGCCGGCATTGACCACGATGGCGACGTCCTTGTGGTTCTTCGCCGCAGACCGGACCATGGTCGGGCCGCCGATATCGATGTTTTCGATGGCGGTGGGCAGGTCGCAGCCCGGCTTAGAAACAGTGGCCTCAAACGGGTACAGATTGACCGCAACCAGGTCGATCGGCTTGATGCCGTGCTCGGTCATGATGGCGTCGTCTATGCCGCGACGACCCAGAATCCCGCCATGGATCATGGGGTGCAGGGTTTTGACCCGGCCATCCATCATTTCAGCGAAGCCGGTGTAGTCGGCCACTTCGACTGCCGCGACGCCGTTGTCCTTGAGCAGCTTGAACGTACCGCCAGTGGAAAGAATCTCGACGCCCAGCGCTTCAAGCTCGCGGGCAAACTCAAGGATTCCTGTCTTGTCGGATACGCTGATCAGGGCGCGGCGGATCGGCAGGCGGGTAGTCTGGTCGGTCATCTCGATTTCCATCAAAAGCAAAAGAAGTCAGCAAAAAAAAGCGACCGCGGTGCAAGGTCGCCTTTTCTGTTTTGAATGCTTTAAAGCAGATCGTACTGTTTGAGTTTCTTGCGCAGCGTGCCGCGATTCAGTCCCAGCAGCTCGGAGGCCTTCGTCTGGTTACCCTTGACGTAGTTCATCACGCTTTCCAGAAGCGGAGCCTCGACTTCCGACAACACCAGGTTGTAGACGTCAGTGACGGATGCGCCTTCGAGGTGGGCGAAATAATTGTGCAGCGCCTTCTCGACACTTCCGCGCAGGGTCTGACCCTCTTCGCTCGGCGTGTTGAGGTGCTGTTTCAAATTGACGTTGTCGCTCACGGGTGTTGTTCCACTCACTAAAGTCTCGGTCATCATCGTCATGCGGCCACCTCTTTATCATTCTCGTTATCCGGGCCCTTGCAGCCTTGGCTGAAGAACTCCCGAACGTTGGCGCACTGTGCTTCCGTATCTTCCAAACGATTGAAGTGGGCGCGAAACTCTCTGGCGCCCGGCAGGGTTGCGAGATACCAACTGACGTGTTTGCGTGCAATGCGCACGCCCATCACGTCTCCATAGAAAACGTGGAGCGCTGCCAGATGCTCAAGCAGAATGCGTTCCACTTCACTCGACTGCGGTGCCGGGAGTGTCTCTCCGGTACGCAGGAAGTGTTCTATCTCGCGAAAAATCCAGGGACGCCCCTGTGCGGCCCTGCCAATCAGTAATCCGTCTGCACCGGTGGCCTTCAGCACATGCCGGGCCTTTTCCGGTGAATCGATGTCGCCATTGGCAAAGACCGGGATCGACACGGCCTGTTTGATCTGGGCAATGGTGTCGTACTCGGCCTCGCCGGTGTACAGGTCGGCACGGGTTCGCCCGTGCACCGCCAGTGCCTGAATGCCTGCCTGCTCGGCGATTTTCGCCACTGTCAGGCCATTTCGGTTATCGCGATCCCATCCGGTGCGGATCTTCAGCGTGACCGGTACATCGACTGCAGCCACGACAGCCTGCAGGATGTCGTTGACCAGCTGCTCATCCTTCAATAGCGCCGAGCCTGCTGCCTTGTTACAGACTTTCTTGGCCGGGCAACCCATGTTGATGTCGATGATCTGGGCGCCCAGTTCGACATTGGCACGTGCTGCGTCTGCCAGCATCTGCGGATCTCCACCGGCGATCTGTACCGAGCGGGGCTCGGGATCACCTTCGTGGATCATGCGCAGACGCGATTTGCGGCTGTTCCACAGGCTCATGTCACTGGTGACCATCTCCGAAACCACCAGACCGGCACCGAGTCTTCGGCACAGCTGACGGAAAGGCTGGTCGGTGACGCCCGCCATCGGGGCGAGGATCAAGCCGTTGTGCACTGTATATGGGCCGATGCGTACTGCCGACATAGCCTTACCTGTTGTGGAGGCCAAATCATCCGCAGGCCGTGTAAAAACCGTTTCACCCGGTCTGCAACGGCTCATTCCGCCAGCCGCATGCGCCACCGCCAGATCGAACCGAGAGTTTGAAAAAGGGTTGGCATGATACCCGCTCTCGATGACTGGATAAAGGCTGAATTGGATAAAATCTGAACAGCTCTTGCCGATGCTCGACAAGGCCGGTCAGAGGGTATTTTGTCGCAAAATTTCTGCGATCATGCAGCGTTCTTTGATGAAAAAAGGGTGTAAAGAAGCAGTCTCGGCATATGCAAGAGCCGCGGACGAGTCATTCCGGCGAGCGGAAGTTGAGGCTGTAGTTCACGGCCTTCGCGCCTGGATCAAGGATATCCAGCGCGATGTGGATCGGCGTCTGGGGTGGCATCTCTTCCTTGCCGGCCATTTCACCGCTCAGGTATTCACTGGGCTTGAACCGACGGCTGGCGATCAACTGACCTCCGGTATCGGAAAAACGCAGCTCCAGCAGGGGAAACGGCTGGGAAAACGAGGCGCGGTTGTAGATGATCGCATCTACCACCAGAGCCCCTTGAAACTCGGGGTGGCTGCGCACAACCAGATTGCTGCTCTTGAGCTGGGAAATGTCGACCTTGCTCGGCACCTTGCAGCCAACCTGCGGGCAAATCTGCTGAAACAACGGGCGGTACTGGTCCTGGCGTGCCAGCTGATCGAAGTGGTACCAGACGTATTGTCCTGCCAGACCCGCCAGCGCCAGCACGATCAACAGGCCCCAGGCGAGGCGTCGGCCCCAGCGTGGTTTGGGCCGTTGCCAGTCGAGCTGCAGAGGGTCGTCAGTCAGGTCGAGAAGTGTCTGGTCACGCACTTCCGGTTCGTTGCGGCTGCGCTTGCCCCGCGGTTCAGGCTCCGGCTCATGGTCGTTATCTTCATCATCGTCATCCACCGCAGACCAGCGCTCGACCCTCTCGGCGGGCGCGGCTTTGCGCTGGATGATGACCGGCATTGGAGGCTCGTCATCGTCCAGATCCTTGTCCAGTGACAGCGACGGCTCGGTGCGTTTGTGGTCCTCCAGCGGTTCCGGAGATTCTGGAGAGTCGGTATCCGGGATAACCTCGGCATGCAGTTCCGGCAGTTGCTCGACATCGTCGTTGTGCAACGTATCGACCCATGCCGCTTCGTCGCTCTGCCGACTGTCACGCTTCGCTGTCAGGCTCACACCGTCGTTGCCGATATCGCTGACAGGGCGGGTAAAGGTGTCAGGCCTGCGGGTCTCGCGTTGTTCGAGGCGAGCCAGTTCTTCGTCCAGATTGAGATTATCCAGATCCAGCTCGCTGACTTGCCAGGGGTCGTCTTCTTCGGGCGCCTTTTCCGGCTCCGGCTCCGGCCTCAGCTCAAGCTCGGGGGGCGGCAGGGCCTCCGGTTCGGGCAGGGCTGCGAGCACCGGCGAGGCGGGCAGGGCCTCTTTTGCGGAGTCATCACTGGCGCGTTGCTCGAGCAACTGCCGCGCTGCGTTGAACACCTGCAGGCAGGCACCGCATCGCACCACCCCACGGGCCACGCTCAGTTGAGCGTGACTGACTCTGAAACTGGTCTGGCAGTGCGGGCACTGGGTGACGAAACTGTCGGTCATGCGGCTGTCCGGTTGAAGCGGCGGTTAACGGCGGCGACCCGTGATGCGTACCCAGCCATCTCGGTTTGCGATCGGGTCCAGATCAAAACTGTCAGCATAGGCTGCCGCGACTTCCTCACCTTGTTCGGCAAGGATGCCTGACAGTGCCAGGCGTCCGCCGGTCCTGATCAGGGAAGCCAGTTGCGGCGCCAGGGAAACCAGCGGGCCAGCCAGAATGTTGGCGACCAGCACGTCGGCCTGCTGGTGTGGCAGATCCTCGGGCAGGTACAGCGGGAAGCGTTCGGCGACGATATTGTTGCGTCCGGCATTGTCACGAGAGGCTTCCAGTGCCTGCACGTCGATATCGGTACCAACGGCCTGTTCGGCACCGAGCAGCAGTGCGGCGATGGCCAGAATGCCCGAGCCGCAGCCGAAATCAAGCACGTTGCAGCCTTCGAGGTCCTGGCCATCCAGCCACTCGAGGCACAGCGCGGTGGTCGGGTGGGTCCCGGTGCCGAACGCCAGGCCCGGGTCGAGCAACAGGTTCACGGCGTCGGGTTGCGGCGCAGCATGCCAGCTCGGAACGATCCACAGGCGCTTGCCGAAACACATCGGCTGGAAGTTATCCATCCAGCTGCGTTCCCAGTCCTGATCTTCGATGACTTCGGCGCTGTGCTCGGGCAATTCTTCGCCGGTCAGCAGGCTCAAATGCGCCAGGGCCATCTTGGCATTGGTGTCGGCTTCGAACAACGCCAGCAGGTGGGTGTGTGCCCACAGCGGGGTGGTATTGAGTTCGGGCTCGAAAATCGGCTGGTCTTCGGCGTCCATGAATGTCACGGACACGGCGCCGACTTCAAGAAGGGCGTCTTCGTAGGTTTCGGCTTGTTCCGGGCTGATGGCGAGACGGACTTGCAGCCAAGGCATGGCGGATTACCTTCGATTTGGAAATAAGTGCGGCTAGTAAGGCCAGTGCGGCCGCAGGAAGCGGGCAAGTTTACTGCTATGCGCTGCAAACAACAAAGCCGCATCACTGCGGCTTTGTCGTTGTGAAGCAGACTGGCTTATTGATTGGCCAGTTTGTGCTCCAGATAGTGGATGTTGACTCCGCCTTCGCAGAAGCCTTCATCACGGGTCAGATCGCGGTGCAGCGGGATATTGGTCTTGATCCCGTCGACCACGATTTCGTCCAGGGCATTGCGCATGCGTGCCATGGCTTCTTCGCGGGTCGCGCCCCAGGTGATCACTTTACCGATCAGCGAGTCATAGTTGGACGGAACCTTGTAGCCGCTGTACAGGTGCGAATCGACCCGTACACCGTTGCCGCCCGGTGCGTGGAAGTGCTTGACCAGGCCAGGGCTTGGCACGAAGGTCTTAGGGTCTTCGGCGTTGATCCGACATTCCAGCGCATGGCCCTTGATGACCACGTCATCCTGGGTGTACGACAGTTTGTTGCCGGCGGCGATGCTGAGCATCTCCTTGACGATGTCGATGCCAGTGACCATTTCCGAAACCGGATGCTCCACCTGAACACGGGTGTTCATTTCGATGAAGTAGAAACGACCGTTCTCGTACAGGAACTCGAAAGTACCCGCACCGCGGTAGCCGATATCGATACATGCCTTGACGCAGGCAGCCAGAACATCCTCGCGCGCCTTTTCGTCGATGAACGGTGCCGGCGCTTCTTCCAGAACCTTCTGGTGACGGCGCTGCAGCGAGCAGTCACGATCGCCCAGATGGATGGCCTGGCCCTGGCCGTCGGAAATGACCTGGACTTCCACGTGACGTGGGTTGGTCAGGTATTTTTCCAGGTAGACCATCGGGTTGCTGAACCAGGCAGCTGCTTCGGCGCGGGTCTGGGACGCGGCTTCGATCAGGTCTTCTTCGCGATGAACCACACGCATACCGCGACCACCACCGCCACCGGCGGCCTTGATGATCACCGGGTAACCGACTTCACGACCAATGCGCAGAGCGATGGCTTCGTCTTCCGGCAGCGGACCGTCGGAACCGGGAACGGTCGGCACGTTGGCCAGCTTCATGGCGTCCTTGGCGGAAACCTTGTCACCCATCAGGCGAATGGTGTCTGCCTTGGGACCGATGAAAGCGAAGCCCGATTTTTCGACCTGTTCGGCGAAGTCGGCGTTCTCGGCGAGAAACCCGTAGCCCGGGTGAATCGCCGTCGCGCCGGTCACTTCGGCAGCCGAAATGATCGCCGGAATGTTCAGGTAGGACAGATTGGCCGGTGCCGGACCGATGCAGACGGTTTCGTCTGCCAGGCCCAGGTGCATCAGCTCGCGATCTGCAGTGGAGTGTACAGCGACGGTCTTGATGCCCAGTTCTTTACAGGCACGCAAGATGCGCAAGGCAATTTCGCCGCGGTTGGCGATCAGAACTTTTTCCAACATCGCAGGCTCTCCCCGGGTCAAACGATTGTGAACAGCGGCTGGTCAAACTCAACCGGCTGACCGTTTTCTACCAGGATGGATTCGATCACACCGCTGGCTTCTGCCTGGATGTGGTTCATCATTTTCATCGCTTCGACGATGCAGATGGTGTCGCCTTTCTTGACGGTCTGGCCGACTTCGACGAATGCAGGCGAAGTAGGCGCCGGGGTACGGTAGAACGTACCGACCATTGGCGACTTGACCACAAAGCCGTTCAGTTTCGGAGCCGATGGCACTTCTGCTGCGGCCGCAACAGGTGCTGCTGCCGGAGCCGGAGCGGCTGCAGGCGCAGCAACCGGAGCAGGTGCGTAGTAAGGCTGTGCCGGAGTCTTGCTGTGACGGCTGATCCGTACGGATTCTTCGCCTTCACGGATTTCCAGTTCGTCAATACCGGACTCTTCCAGCAATTCGATCAGTTTCTTGACTTTGCGAATATCCATCAATCATCAACTCCCAAGGTTCTGTAAGGGCAATTTGTCGACCGGCTCAAGCCATATGGTCAGCTTCAGGCTGGACTCGTCATGGCTTGGCACTGGCGGCCAGTTGTTCCAGGGCGGCCTCCAGGGCCAGTCGGTAACCGCTGGCGCCAAGGCCGCAGATCACTCCTACAGCGACATCTGAAAAGTAGGAGTGATGGCGGAAAGGTTCGCGTTTGTGCACGTTTGATAAATGCACTTCGATGAATGGGATGCTCACTCCCATCAGCGCGTCACGTATTGCAACGCTGGTGTGCGTAAAAGCGGCCGGATTGATCAAGATAAAGTCCACACCCTCACCGCGAGCGGCGTGAATGCGGTCGATCAGTTCGTACTCGGCGTTGCTTTGCAGATACATCAGATGGTGACCGGCATCGCGAGCCCGCTGCTCCAGATCCTGATTGATCTGAGGCAGAGTAATCGTGCCGTAGACCCCGGGTTCCCGAGTGCCCAGCAGGTTCAGGTTGGGTCCGTGGAGGACCAGGATAGTCGCCATTGCGTGTTCCTTTTATTGTCTGCGAGCGGTTTACGCCCGGCGACTATGCCGGAAGGGCAATGGACTGTCCAGTTAACAACAGTAGCCAGCACAATGAGCGATATTCGCGCAAAGTTTATGACTCAGGTCTCAGTTCTGGTCACTTGAGCTGTTCAGACGCTCGATCAGGCCTGCTGCGTCGATTTCGCCGACGACCCTGGCAGTTTGCAGTTCTTCGCCGTTTTTATCGAAGAAAAGTAGCGCTGGTGGACCAAACAGCTTGTACCGGTCGAGCAGGGCGCGCTGCTCTGCGTTGCTGTCGGTGATGTCGAAACGTACCCGTTGGTAACCCGACAGGCGGGCAACCACAGCCGGGTCAGGCAAGACTTCGTGTTCGATGACCTTGCAACTGATGCACCAGTCGGCATACCAGTCGAGTACCAGCGGTTTGCCCTCGCTCCGGGCTTCCTGCATCAAACGGTCCAGTTCGGCGGAGCTGGTGATCGTCTGCCACTGTGACTCCGACGTTGCCTGTGCTCCGTTATTCGCCGTGGCGTACTCGCGACCCAGCGGGCGCATTGGGTCGGTCTGTCCGGACAGCGCGCCGTACCAGCACGCCAGTGCATAGACCAGCAGTGCCAGCCCCAGCAACTGGGCGAGTTTCTGCCGTGTGGTTTTGACGTTGAATTCCAGTGCGCCGAGAAACAGTGCGACACCAGCCGATAACAGACCCACCAGCAACAGCGTGACCTGACCTGGCAGCACGCGGCTCAGCAGGCCGATTGCCAGTCCCAGTAGCAGCACGCCGATGGCGTTTTTGACCGTCACCAGCCAAGGGCCGCTTTTCGGCAGCCATGTCGCACCACCGGTGGCGATCAGCAACAGCGGCGCGCCCATGCCCAGCCCCAGCGCAAACAGTTTCAGAGCGCCGCCGAGCGCATCGCCGCTGGCGCTGATATACAACAGCGCGCCGGCCAGAGGCGCTGATACACAAGGTGATACCAGCAGGCTGGAGACCACGCCCAGCACTGCTGCACCCCACAAGGAACCACCTTCGGTCTTGCCGGCGACACGGTCCAGGCGAGAGCTGATCGATTGCGGCAGGCGCAGTTCGAAAGCGCCGAACATGGCTATGGCGAAGATCACGAAGAATGCCGAGAACGGCACCAGCACCCAGGCCGATTGCAATCGCGCCTGCAGGTTAAGGCCTGCACCGAACATTCCCATCAGCGCGCCCAGCAGGGCAAAGCACGCCGCCATTGGCAGTACGTAAGCGAGGGACAGGCTCAGCCCGCGCAACCCGCCAACCTGACCGCGCAGTACCACGCCGGACAGAATCGGCAGCATCGGCAGTACACAAGGGGTGAAGGTCAGGCCTACGCCGGCGAGAAAAAACAGCGCCAGCTCTTTCCAGCTCCAGGCTGCTGCTGCGGGTGCCCTGGCAGAGGCCTGGTCAGCCGGGCTGGCGGACGTATCACCAATGCTCAAACGCTCGGTTTCAGGTGGATAGCACAAGCCCTTGTCGGCGCAGCCCTGATACGTCACAGCGAGGGTGAAGGGACGCTGTTCACCGGGTTTGCGTGGCAGGTCGATATCGAGAATGCCGTGATAGACCTCGACATCGCCAAAGTACTCGTCGTGTTTCTGCTCGCCCTTGGGCAGTTGCGCTTCGCCAAGGCCGATGTCGGCAGGCTCGGTACGGAACTGGAAGCGGTGGCGATACAGGTAGTAGCCGTCGGTGGCGACCAGCCTCAGCTTGATCGACTCCGGTGTCGTTTCGATCAGGCTCAACTGAAAGGCCTGACGCACAGGCAGGAAGTCCTTGCTGTTATCCAGCGAGCCACCGCCCAGGGTGGATGAAGGACGGCTATCCAGCAAACCTGCACCGGAGGCGGGCAGGGCCAGGATCAACAACAAAAGGCATAAAAAACGGCGCATGGCAGTCTCGAATATCGAAAGTCCGCGCATGATAACGGAGTGCCCGACGGCGTGCCGAGAGCAGGTTGTAAGAGTGGGTTTCAGCAGGCCCGCGGTCGTGCCGAAATTATTTTCTGCCCGAGGAAAAGCTGCCACCAGCCTCCTGTTCGTAGAAATCCGGGATCTTGTATTTATACGTGTCCAGCCAGCGTTGCAGACTGAGGTCGCGCTCTGCTGCGGTATTGACCTGCGGTGTCGGCGATGCCGCCTTGCCGCTGGCCTGAAGCTGCAGCCAGGTCTCGGTCTGTCCGGTTTCAGAAGACGAAGTTTCACCTTTGTCCGCCCAGGCATCTCCTGCGCTCAATAGCAGTACACACCCGGTAAGTATGATGCGCTTCATGGCTGTACCTCTTGGGACTGACGTTCATTTTGCCCTGTCAGGCTCGCGATAGGCCGTGCAGATGCTCGCGGAGCAGCAAGGGGCTTTCTCAATTGCTCGGCACGCGCCTGTGCATCGGTCACCTGTTCAGGCGTCAGCCCGGCCCGCGATGCCAGTTCTGCGGCCTGGGTCCAGTTGTTCTGATAGATCAGCAGCGTGGCCAGGTTCAGCGCCGCCAGCGAGTCTGATTGTTTGAGCTCCATGGCCGTCAGGAACTGAAAGCGTGCCTGCTCCAGTTTCAGTTGGTTGAGGTAGACGACGCCCAGGTCGTTGCGGATCTTTTCATCCGTCGGTTGCAGCTTGCTGGCCATCAGCAGGTGTTGCTGTGCCAGCGCGTTGTCACCACGTGCTGCGGCCAGTTGCCCGAGGCCATGTTCGCCCTCGGCTGCCCGGCAGGTACCCAGCAGGCTGCGGTACAGCGGTTCGGCCTCGTTGCTGCCCAGAAGTCGCAACACCCGGGCCTTGCGCAGGCGAACCTCGCCCAGGCTGTCGGGCAAGCTTTCCAGGTTGGCAAGGCTGGCATGCAGGCGGCCTTCATCGGCCATGTTCTGAGCCAGATTCAGGGAGAACTCCTGATCCGAGGTCAGCTTGGGACACTGCCCCGGCTGAGCCGTGGTCTGCGTCCAGAGGGGGCGACCATCACTGGCGCATCCGCCCAGCAACAGCAGCCCGAGTAGTACGATCACTGGTTTCATTGCAATGCGTCCTTTCGTGCACGGGTAACACCGGGTCAACTGCCCAGTGCGCGGCTTATTGCCATAAATCCTGGCCCTGCCAGCACAATCAGCAGGGCGGGGAACAGAAACACCATCATGACCACCGACATCTTTGCCGACAGTTTGGAAATGTATTCCTGCAGGCGGGTCAGGCGTCGGTCGTCGATCAGTTGCTTGAGCGTGAGCAGGGACTTCAATGCGCCGCCGCCCTGATGAATCAGTTGATTGAGGATCACACAGGTGTCGCTCAGCTCGTCGACGTCCAGCAGGGCAGCGGTTTTTCTCAGTTCTTCACCCAGCTCCAGGCCGGAATCGACGCGCATCAGCACCACGCGGATTTCCTCGGACAGCACCGGCAGCAGGTCTTTACCTTCGTTGCTGAGTACCCGAAGCGCCTGCTCGACCGCCATGCCGGACTCGAACAGGATGCGCAGCAACGGAATAAAGGTAGAGATTTCCACCACCACTTGTTTCTGACGGCGCCGAGCCACGGCCGCCAGAATCCGCTTGGGCAGCAGATAGCCGGCGCCCAGGGCAAAGATCGGTGCAATGAGCGGTTGCTGGATGCCTTTGAAAAACAGCAATTGGCCCAGGATAACCATGGCCATCAGACCCACCGGAACGCCGACCTGGCAGGCCGCGAACAACGAACGTTTGCTGGCGCGCCGCCAGCCGATGCGGTTGAGCAGCATCTGGGTTTCCGAGTCCAGGGTGATGCTGCGTTGACCGATGCGTGTGTCGCCGAGCAAGCGCAACAGGCTGCCGATGCGACTTTCGCGGATTACCTGGCCCCTCAAGCGTCTGGCCACCAGACGTTCATTGCGACGTTGACGCGCTATGCCTGACAACAGCAGAAATGCGGCAGCGGCAAGCATCATGGCGGCGAATAACAGTTCCATCTCAAATGCTCCTCAACATGCGCCACAACACCACGCACCCCGTGACCTGCAGGGCGAAGGCCACGCTCAGCATGATCTTGCCGCTTTCGTCGTCCCACATATGCAGCAGATAGCTGGGGTTCACCGCCAGAAAGTAACCGGCCATGCTGATCGGCAGCAGGGCCAGCACTACTGCAGTCATGCGGGTTTCGCCGGTCATTGCGCGCAATTGGCGACCGGCCTGTTCCCGATCACGAATCAGCTTGATCAGGTTTTCCATCAGTTCGCTGGCATTGCCGCCATAGCGGTGATTGACCCGCAAGCCGATGGCGAACAGGTGAAACTCGTCGCGCTCATACAGTTCGGCAAAGTCCCTCGCCGCATCCGGCAGGCTGACGCCCAGTTGTACGTTACGCTCGATCCGGCTCATGCCGTCCTTGAGCGGCTGGTCGGTGGCGTCGATGCCATGCAGTACCGCGTCGGCCAGGGTTCTGCCGGACTTGAGGCTGCGCACGGTATGGTCGAGCAATTGCGGCAGTTGCTGGATCATGCGGCGCACGCGCACCTCATAGCGCCACGACACGAACACACGCAGTGTCAGAGGCACCGCCAGCAGCACGCTGAGGGCACCGACGACTCCGGCCGTTGCGTAGCCGATCAGTATCAGCAGCGCATACAGCGACAAGGCCAGGCCCATGCGTTTGGTCGGCTGTCCCAGCCCGGCGCGCAAAAAGGCCCTGTCCAGGTAGCTCCAACCGGTCTTTTCGGCCACGGGCTGCACTTGCCCGGCCATCAGCCGCTGCCGGACCCGTTCACTGGCTCCCTGATTGAGCGCCAGGTAGAACATGCGAATGGACGCAATAAACAGCAGCAAGGAGATCAGGCCCAGTACCAGAGACGCACTCATGCCGACTCCTTGAGCATGTCAGTAGCCGGGCCGCAGCTTGTCGCCAGCGGCGTGGGCCGCTTCGCGCATGAAGCCGACCCCGGTGCGACGATCAACGCGAAACAGGGTATTGGTGACATAGATGTCATCGCGAATGCCGACCACTTCCACCACTTCACTGACACAGCGGCGCCCGTCAGGCAGGCGCGTCAGCTGGATAATCACATCCAGTGCCGCGCAGACCATCTGGCGCAGGGTCTTTTCCGGGATCAGCCGCCCGGTCAGGCCCACCAGCGTTTCCAGGCGCAGCAGGGCATCCTGTGCATTGTTGGCGTGCACGGTGCTCATCGAGCCGTCATGGCCGGTGTTCATTGCGGTCAATACGTCCAGCACTTCGACGCCCCGAATCTCGCCGAGGATAATGCGGTCCGGGCGCATCCGCAGCGAGTTGCGGATCAGGTCGCTGGCGCGCACCTCGCCATGCCCTTCGGCGTTGGGCGGGCGGGTTTCCAGGCGCACCACATGCGGGTGACTGAGCTGCAGCTCGGCTACGTCCTCGATGGTCACCAGACGCTGATTACTGTCGATCAACTGGCTCAGCACGTTGAGCATGGTGGTCTTGCCCGTGCCGGTGCCGCCACTGACCAGAATGTTGCAGCGTTTGCCGACGGCTTCCTGAAAGAACTCGAAAATCGACTGGTCGATGGTCTGCATTGCGACCAGGTCCGCGCTCTTGAGCATGTCCTTGCGAAATTTCCGGATCGACAGGCAAGGGCCGTCCAGCGCGATGGGCGGAATGATCGCGTTGACCCGGCTGCCATCGGGCAGACGCGCGTCGACCATGGGTGAGGACTCGTCCAGGCGGCGCCCGAGTGGTGCCAGGATGCGTTGCATCACACGCTCGACATGGTGCGAGTCGATAAAGCGCAGGTCAGTGTGATGCAGCACGCCATCGCGCTCGACAAATACCTTGCCTGGCCCGTTGACCAGAATTTCCGTCACCGAGGTGTCGCGCAGCAGCACTTCCAGCGGACCGAAGCCGGTCAGTTCGTCGACCAGTTCTTCAGCCAGGCGCTCCATTTCGTAACGCGAAATGGCCAGCCGCAGACGTGCGACGTATTCGGCCACCTTGTCGATGACGAATTGCGCCAGGGCCGGTCGTGAGCCTTCCAGCAGGCTTTTGCCGCTTTCTTCCATGCCGTCGATGATGTAACGGTGCAGCACCAGTTTCAGGCCTTGCCCGTCGTCAGGCTTGCCTTGTGTACGCGATGAGACGCCAAACAGTTTCTCCGCCATTACCGGTTCCCCCACAGTCGAGCGAGCCAGCCCTGATCGGGCTTCTCGCGAGCCTCGGTATGCCGTGCCAGGTGCTCGCCAAGCCGCCGCAGCCCGGAGCACAGTGCGTCGCGTGAGGCCAGTTCGAACAGCGTCACGCCCTGATTCTTGGCGTTGAGGCGCAGCTCCGGTGCAAGCGGCAGTACTGCCAGCACCGGCAGACCGAAGGTTTTGCTTACGGTTTCGGAATTGGGCGCGACCGAGCGCTGATAGCGATCGACCAGCAGGCCGGCGTGCTGCATTTTCATGCCTTTTTCGCGCCAGTTGTTGAGCACTGTCAGGTTGCGTCTACAGCCCAATACGCTCTGGTCGGTGTACCAGAGCAACTGATCGCAATGGCTGACCAGCGAGCGCAAGGCTTCGCTGTCTGGCTGACCCACCAGGTTCACGACCACATGCTGAAAATGCTGGCGCAGTGCGCTGAGCAGCATATAAAGCTCGGCGGCACTGGACTGTTCCAGATGATCGTCGGCTTCGCTGTAGGCCAGAATGCGCAGGCCGCTTTCGCTGGTGGTGAATGCGCTGTCGATCAGCGTTGCATCGAGCCTGCGCAAGTGGCGCAGGGCGTCACCGAAGCTGAACGTTGATTCAAGACCGAGCATCAACAGGCTGTCGCCGCGTGGCAGGCCGAGGTCCAGCAGCAGCGTGCGCTGCCCACTCTTGTGCACGACCATCGCCAGGTGAGTCGCGATCAAGGCCCCGTCGTCATCACTTTGTACGCCGTACAGCACCGACAGGCCGCTCATGTTCGGGTTGGGCGTCACGGCGGGCAGGCGCTTGCTCAGGCGTCTGACCAGACCGGCGACTTCACTGGAACGCGACCCGTAGGCAACGAAGTCCCTGGCCCCAGCGCGCATGGCGTTGAGCACCAGCTGGTTATCCATGCCATCGCCGAGCGCAACGATGGCCAGCATCGGCTTGGCTTCCAGCGCACTTTCGATCAGGGCGCTCTGGGTCATCAAATGCTCACGGTCCAGGCCGACGAACACCACGCTGGCGAACGTCACGTCCACCAGCGCCAGCAGGTCGTCGAGGCTGCCCGTACCGGCACTGACCACTTGGCCCAGCGAGCCCAGAGCACTTTGCAGCCACTCCAGGTCGGTGTTGTTACGGGTGATTGCCAGGAAGGTCTGGCTCAGGCTCTGGCTCATTTGGATAACCCGTCGCGGCGGTCGAAATCGCCGTTTTCCAGAAAATACAGGCGCGGGAAACTCGGGTCATAGGTGCGCAATGCCTCACCCGGCAGCGACGGCAGTCGGGCGTTGGCGGCCAGTGGCTGGACGAGGTGCGGCGTGACGATCATCAGCAGTTCGCGCTCGTCGCGCTGGATCTGCGAGCTGCGGAAAAATGCACCGAGAATCGGGATGTCGCCCAGGCCGGGAAACTTGTCCACCGAGCCGCTGTTGCTGGAGCTGATCAGGCCGCTGACCACGAAGCTCTCGCCGTCGGCAAGCGCAATGCTGGTGTCGGTACGGCGAATGTTGAGTGCTGGCACGGTGGTCCCGGCGATGGTGATACCGGCCGAGAAATCCAGCTCGCTGACTTCCGGTGCGACCTTCAGCAGAATCCGGTCGCGACCCACGACAGTCGGGGTCAGGGTCAGGCGCACGCCGAACTCCTTGTACTCGATGGAGATACCGTTGCCCTCACCATTGGGCACCGGCACCGGGAATTCGCCGCCGGCCAGAAAGCTCGCGCTTTGCCCGTTGAGGGCGACCAGGCTGGGGCGTGCCAGGGTGTAGGCGTAGCCACTGTTTTCCATGGCATTGATCATGCCCAGCACCTTGCTGCTGCCACCGCCCCAGACAATATTGAAATTGCTGTTGTTCAGCGGAATGCTCGGTCTTGTGCCGCTGACGGTGCCGGGCGTGACGTTGACACCCGGCACCGTGCCGGGCGCGCCGAACAGAAAGTTGTTCGAGCCCTTGCCGAAGATCGAGGTACTGGCTTCCTTGAGTTTGGTGCGGCTGACTTCGATAAAGCGGATGTCCGTCTGCACCTGGCTGGGTAACTGCGCATCGGCAGACGGCGCGGTGACACTCTCGACCATGGCTGTCGTCGCCCGGCCGCGCACGAAGACCATGCTCTGGCGCGGCGCACTTGCGCAGGCCGTCCAGACCATCAGGCTGGTCGTCCCCTGCGCCACGCCGGTCAACAGAAAACCGTCGGTGCCGTTGACGTGCACATCGGCGATTTTCGGATCACCCACGGCGATGCGGGTAATGGGTACCGCAGAGCGCACCTCCTGTTGAATGCCCTGGTCGATTTCCACGGCCGCCGGCATCGCGGCAAGGCCTGCACAACTGCCGGGAGCGGCCCACGCGGCGGGCGCACACAGTGCCGCGGTGACTAACGCCAGCAAACGGGGTTTTATAACTGGCACGGAACAACAGCTCATCAAATGCAATCCTTGCTCAATCAGGGAGTTTGTTGCGTGATCTGGTTACCGCGTATGACCTCGACAGCGCGAGACGTACGCGGAGTTGCGCCTGCTGTTGGCGCGCTGGCCGGGCCGAGGCTCAACTGTCTGAAAACGACCAGTTGGCGGTTGGCCGAATCGAGTCGCTCTGCCGCGTCAGAGCCGCCGGCTTCGTTTGCCCAGTAATTTTGCAGGTTACCCTCGTCGGCGCTGCGCACGGCCAGACGCAGGACACCGGTTTGCGACGCCAGCATCAGACGCGCCACCAGGGCTTGCGGCACCGCGACCGTGACGGTTCGCGCGTTGATCCGCTGCTGCTCCTGCTTGAGGCGTTCGTCAGCATTGATGTCCTGCACCGGCTTGCCGTTGTGGTCCGGACCGAGCAGCCCGCCAACGCCGAGAATCCGCAGGGCGGGAACCACGACCTGGCTCGACCGATTCGGATTGCTCGCGTCTTCAGGCAGGTAAAGTAGTACATCCACGTAGTCGCCGGGGCTGAGTTGCCCGGAGGCGCCCGTCACCTCATCGACCTGCAGCGCCAGGGCCCGCTCGTGTGGCCGAATCATTCGCGCCAGTGTGCCGCCTGCTTCGAAATTGCTCTCCGTAAGCCAGCTTCCGGCGGTCAGCGTTCGCCAGCTGCTGCGGCCGACGATTTTATCGATGGCTTCAAAGCTCCCGGGCGGGGCGACCTTAAGGCGCTCGATGGTCAGGTCATCGGCCGTGATTGCGGTGTAGGCAGGGATATCCCTGGCCAATACCACGACGTTGTGACGCAGAGCGTCCTCGACGGGAGGCGTCGGCGGCGTCTGGATCGCTGTTTCGGTGGTGACAGGTTCGCTGGGCGGAATGACAACTGTAGGTGCCTCGGCTGGTTTGCTGACGGCGATCCCCAGATACCCGGCAATTAACGCCCCCAACAAAAACAGGACAGCAAGCACCAGGGTAATGCGACTGCTCATGGCAACTGTTCCCTTTGTCATCGCAGGACAACTTCAACACACGCGGCGCGGCAATTTCACCATCGAGTAATAGAGGACAAGGTCAAATGTCCGTTATGTGAAGGTAGCTCATGGCAATCAAAGCGCCATTCTGCTTTGGTATAAAAATGCTTTCGGATGAATGGCATAGCCGTTTCGGCAGTCTTTGTAACGGGTTGGCAAGACCTATAACTTTCCGGTTAATGCTTTGTTGAGATTGTGGGTTTTTTGATTGAAGGCAATGCTGATATTGCGAGGGATACATGCGCACGAAGGTTTATTGGCGCCACTGAAGGCGCAAGGAGAAATGAGATGTTCCTTACCCAGTTTTATGTCAGCGTCTACACGCGTATTCAGTCTTTTTTTAAGGACAAGGAGGCAGCATCGGCGATCGAGTACGCAGTGATCGTAGCTATGGTGGCGTTGGTGCTGTTTGCGTTCGTGACACCCTTGGGGGACGCTATCAAAGGAAAATTCAATGAAATTGTCACTGGATTGGGTGGTACGACGGTAAGTTAGTTGATTAATATGCTTTGAGTTTATTCCTGTTGAGATAACCACATGGCTGTCCACCCCATCCGCCAACAACTGCTTCTGGTTGATGACGAAGAGGACGCAAACGAGGAATTGGCAGAACTGCTCGAAAGTGAGGGGTTCTGCTGCTTCACGGCGTCTTCCGTCAAGATGGCCTTGCACCAGTTGACCCTCCATCCGGATATCGCGCTGGTGATCACTGACCTGCGGATGCCGGAGGAAAGCGGCATCCAGTTGATTCGTCACCTGCGCGATCACACCTCACGCCAGCATTTGCCCGTCATCGTCACCTCCGGCCATGCCGACATGGATGACGTCAGCGATCTGCTGCGCCTCCACGTGCTCGACCTGTTCCGCAAGCCGATCTATCACGTCCGCTTGCTGGAAACCCTCAACAACCTGTTTCCCGAGCCGAAGATCTTTCAGGTTCAGTGACGACAGGCTCGCGCCGTATAGCATGCTCACGCTGGAGCATGGGCACCAAGTTAAAGGGCTATCGTTCCTCCCGCTCCAGCGTGGGAATGCCTTTCGTGACGCTCTGCGTCACACCAGTCTGTGCTCACTCCACCACGCTGAATTCAACCCGCGCAGTCTGGCCGCTCTCGTCCAGCACGCTTAACTGATAACGCCCCGGTTTGCTCAGGGTGGGAGTGAAATCCTGTCTGGTGTCGGTTTCTGCCAAAGGTTTGCCATCGATAAACCACCAGCGGTGGCCGCTGCCGCCGAGTGCCGAGAGCGTGAGGCGTAAAGCCTGACGACTGGCGGCAGGCAGGCGCAGGTTGTCGCCTTCGCGGACACCGACAATGCTCAGTGGGGGCGCCAGGTTCAGGTTCTGCGGCGGGCAATCCGGGTCAGCAGGCGGCAGGCGTGCGTCGCGTCGTTCTGCTCTGGGCAGCCAGGGCTCAAGAGGCGCAGGCCACAGCGCGATCTCCTGCGCTCGGGCGTCCGGGCAATTGGCCGCGACGCGCAGCCCCTTGGCATTGACCCAGATATGCTCCTGCAAACCCAGCCCAAGCGGTTGGTCGGCCGCTTGCAGGGTTGGCGGTGTGGTGCCGTCCAGCGTCCATGCGAAGCGTTGGCGACGGCAATTCGGATCGCTTTTACTCATCGGTTGACCGAGCGGCCAGCAGATGGCGGCCACACCGACGTTCTGCGGCACGGGCTGGACGGGTGTGGCGATGCCGCGCTGACTGTCGCGATTGACCAGCACATCGTGGACCTGAAGCATCAGTGGCGCTGCCGAAGCCAGCCCGAACTGCCCTGGCACCGGTGTGCCATCCGGCCGACCGATCCAGACACCGACCAGGAAGCGCGGCCCGACGCCAATCGCCCAGGCATCGCGGAAGCCATAGCTGGTGCCGGTTTTCCAGGCCAGTTGCGGACGTTGTACCAATTCGGCGCGCGGGTCGATGTCCGGGCGCGACTGGCCACTGAGAATGCGTCGAATGATCCACGCAGCGCCCGGTGACATCATCCGCCGCTCACGCAGTCGGTCCTGCGGTTGCAGTCGAACATCGGCACTGCGCCCGCCGCGCGCGAAGGCGCTGTAGCCTGTCACCAGATCCTCTAGCCGACTGCCCGCGCCACCAAGAATCAGCGCCAGACTGGGCTCGGCCAGCGGCGGCAGGGTCAGGGGTACGCCGCCATTGCGCAGTTCGGCGGCGAAGCGTTTCGGCCCGTAGACCTCCAGCAATTGCACGGCAGGCAGGTTGAGGGACATCGACAGCGCCGAACTGGCCGCCACCGGTCCGCCGAAACCGCTCGAAAAGTTGCCCGGTCGATAATCGCCATAGCGGCGCGGCACATCCTGCATCAGGGACTCTGAATGGATCAGTCCGGCGTCCATGGCCATGCCGTACAGAAACGGCTTGAGTGTCGAGCCCGGCGAGCGCAGGGCGGTGACCATGTCCACATGGCCGAAACGCTTCGCATCGTTGATGTCCACCGAGCCGACGTACGCGCGCACGGCCATGTTTTCCGCCTCGACCACCAGAATCGCTGCCGACGTCCGCTCCGGGAGGCGTGCGCGCCAGCCCATCAGCAGGTCTTCCATACGCCGTTGCAGTGCGGCGTCCAGCGTGGTGCGGATCAATGGCGGGCTGTTGGCGCGATTCAGGCGTCGGGCCAGCAGCGGCGCAAGGCTCGGTTCCTGTCGCGGTGCCAGCCACAAAGGCTCTTCCAGTGCTTCGTTCACGCTTGCTTGTGGCCACACCTGAAACTCGGCCAGACGTCTCAACACCTTGTCGCGAGCCTGTTGAGCCCTTTGCGGGTGACGGTCGGGACGCAGGCGGCTTGGCGCCTGTGGCAGCACCGCCAGCAATGCTGCCTCGGCGCGGGTCAGGTTTTGCGGCGATTTGCCCAGATAAGCCCAACTGGCGGCTGCGACGCCTTGCAGTGTTCCGCCGAACGGGGCGCGATTGAGGTACAGACTGAGGATCTGATCCTTGGACAGGTGCCACTCTAGCTGCAGCGTGCGCCACAGCTGACGAAACTTGCCGGATAACGTACGTGAATGCGGATCGAGCAACCGCGCCACCTGCATCGACAGCGTACTGCCACCCGAGACTACACGGGCACCGCTGAGGTTTTGCCAGGTGGCGCGTAGCAGCGCCAGCGGATTCACCCCGGGATGGCTGTAGAACCAGCGGTCTTCGTAGGTCAGCAGGGCTTCGAGGTAGTAGGGCGAGACCTGTTCGTTGCTGACCGGATAGCGCCACACGCCATTGGCATCGGCAAAGCGCCATAGCGGCGTGCCGTCCTCGGCCAGTACAACGCGAGCCAGATCATCCCTGGGCAGTGGCAGCGGCCAGAGTCGGTCGGCCAGCCAGAGGAGGGCGATCAGCAGCATGATCGCGCCTGCCAGCCACTTGAATGTTCGCGGCAGGCGCAGAAGAAATTCAGGTTTCAACGCAAAGAGCCTTTATGATCCACGGAACCTGACACGCATTGCGACAGCCAAAGCGGACAGACCATTTTCTTCACGACCCCAATCAGGACGTACATATGCAGGTAGAAGGCTTTTTTGAATGGCTCGGGCAGGCCATCGGCGCGATCATTCGCTTCTTTGTCGACGGTCTGGCGTGGTTGTTCAACGGGTTTACCCATGCTGGGGGAAATTTTGTCGATGGCCTGTCTCGCACGCTGGGCATGGACACGTCGCTGATCAGCATCATCGCACTGGTCATCGGCCTGATGCTGCTGTATTCGGCGGTCCGCGCCTTCATGCGTGCCTCGATCATCCTCGGCATCATCTGGCTGGCGCTGGGCCTCTGGTTGCTGAGCTGGATCATTCATTGATGCGTTGAAACGCTGACCCGCCGCCATCGTGGGTGAGCGGGGCGACGCTTTCGCGAGCAAGCTCGCTCCTACTGGAGCTGCGGTGTGTCGGGGCAGTTGTGTATGGTGCCTCGATCGTTTCTGTGACGCACATCTGAGACACTTTTTGCTTTTGTAGGAGCGAACTTGTTCGCGAAGGCTCTGGTACGGGCGATACATCTTCAGCGGATGTACCGGCCCTTTCGCGAACAAGTTCGCTCCTACTGGAGCTGTGGTGTGTCGGTCCGTTTGCGAGCAAGCGTGCCCTCACTGTCACGCATTCCAGTCAGTAATCGATCATTTCCCCTTCACCACCATCTGCGCAGGCGCTTCGCCCAAGGCTTGCCAGTTCGGGCGGTACATGGATTCGACCTGCGGTGGCGGGACGCGGTAGGTGCCCGGGGTGACGGCTCGCGCCAGGTAGAGCAGATGCACGGTGCTGCTGCCCTCGATGTCCAGCGCGGCCACATAACGGTCGCCCCGATATTCCTGATGCTTGATCCCGGCGTTTTCCATCGACTCGCGGATGGTTTTTACCTCCTCGCTGGCGTCTTCCAGACTCGCCGCGCTCTGCGCCAGGTTCTGATTTTCCAGCTCCAGGCCCGCAGGCAGCAGGTCCACCACCAGTGCATCCGGCACGCGCTGTTTGGCACCGATCTCCAGGTGCACCAGCACCAGTTGCCCGGTTTTCAACGCGCCGATGTTCAGTGGCGCGCCGTTCAGGTTCAGGTACTCGCGGCGAATGCTCAGGTTCTCGCCACCCGCAGCAGGCGCCTGGGTTGGATAACCGGAGACGGTCAGTTGCTGGTAGAGCACTTCGCTGCTCTGGTTGTGCACCGAAAGCGGCGAGGCCAGCAGCGAACCGTCCAGCTTGAGGCCCGGCTGTCTGTTGCTCAGCTCGCGGGTTTCAGTGCCACTGGCGATGCTGGCGGTCCAGTCCTTTTCTGGTTTGCCCAGCAGGTTACGGCCAGCCATGAACAGTGAGTTGCTTTCCTGCGTGGACAGGTAACGATTGGCCGCCACCTCATCCGCCAAGGCGAACAGGCGCTCATCAAGCTTGTCTTTGGCGAGGTCGTTTTCTTCCAGCAATGCCAGTATCAACGCCTGATCACGCAGCGAGCTGCCGTAGTCAGCCAGCCATTCATTCTTGCGGCTGACCGCCAGACCCGCCATCAGGGCCTGGTCGGCGCGGGGTTTGTCGCCCATTTTCTCCAGCGCGACTGCCAGTTGCACCAGCGGCAGGCCGGAGCGCGCATCACTGCGTCGGTCGAACAGGCTGCGCAAGGCCGCGAGCGGGGCCTGCTGACTGCGCGACAGCACCAGCCCGGCATAGGCTTGCACGGCGAAGCGCGTATGTTCGGCGTTCTGGCTGTAATTGACCTGAATCTGACCGGCATCCTGCAAATACCGCAGCAGGCGTTCGCTGGCTTTCTTCAGCGCATCCGGGGGCACGGCAAAGCCCTGATCGCGAGCGCGCAGCAGGAAGTCGGTGACATATGCCGTCAGCCAGTATTCCTCGTCGCTGTCCGAGCCCCACAGGCCAAAACTGCCGTTGTAACGTTGCATGCCCAGCAGCCGCTCGATGCCGATCTCGACCTTGCGCTTGCGTTCGGCATCCGTTTCGCCGGTCAGGCCCAGGCGCTTGAGGGTTGCGGCATCGGCATACAGCGACGGGTACAGGCCGCTGGCGGTCTGTTCCAGACAGCCGTAAGGGTAGGCTTTCAGTGCGCGAATCTGTTCGCCAAGGTTCAAGGGCGGACGGCTCGACAATGACAGCAGTGCCTCACGACCGGCCGGTTCGAACGCTTCCAGCGCGCCTTCCGGCAGGCTCCAGGCCTGCTCATTGAGGGTGGCGCGGTAATGCTTGAGCATCGCCGGGTAGGCAGGGCGCACACCGATGGTCCATTCGCGGGTGAAGGCCGGCAGGTTTTCGCCCGGCAGGTCCAGACCTTCGACCCGCACCTTGATCTTGCCCTGACCAAGGCCGCCTTGCGCCAGTACCGGAACTTTCAGGGTGACACGCTGGCCCTCCTTGAGTTGCAGGGGCTTGCGCTGGTCGCCGCCCTGGATGCTCAACTGGCCCTCAGCGCTGATGTTCACGTCCAGCTTCTGTGCCTTGCCCGACAGGTTGGAGACGTCCAGCGCCACGCTGGTCTGATCGCCGCCCGCGAGAAAGCGCGGCGTCGACAGTTCGGCGATGATTGGCGCGGCAACTACGGTTTTCGCCTCGGCCATGCCGTAGCGGTCGTCGGTCCAGGCTTGGGCCATGATTCGCAGCTCGCCGTTGAAGTCCGGTATATCGACGCTGACCTCACCTTCACCGGCGTCATTGAGCGTCACCGGCGCACTTTGCAACGCCACGATGGTGACGCTGGTGTCCGGACGTTTACCGCCCTTTGCCAGCGCATCGCCACCGAACGCCATGCTTGCCAGGCGCCCCTGGCCGGCTTCGATCAGCTGACCGTAGATGTCCAGTTGGTCTGCTCCGTACTGCTTGCGGCCAAACAGGCTGGCAAACGGATCGGGCGTTGCGTAACTCGTGATGTTGAGGATGCCGACGTCCACCGCCGACACCAGCACATGGACCTGCTTGGGTACGCTGCCGTCAGCATTTTTGGCGGCGACCTTAAGAGTCAGTGGCTGTCTGGGGCGCATTTTCTCCGGTGCAGTGACCGTCAGCGCCAGCTTGCGCTGCGCCCGGTCCAGCGGCAGGTGCAGCACGCCCACGGCGCGCTTGGGTGTGACATTGGCCTTGCGTTCACCGGGGCGTATCACCAGAGCGGTGACGTACAGGTCGTGGCGCGCCCATTTTTTGTCCAGCGGGATGTCATACGATTTGCCTTCGGCAGGCACGTCGATTTCCTGCCACCACAGCGGGCCTTCACTGGACTCGATGAGCAGATAACCCTTGCCCGCAGCCGGCGGGGTGACAGTAACTTTCGCGGTGTCGCCATCGTTGTAGGCTGGTTTGTCCAGCGCCAGCTTGACCTGATCGGGCCTGACTGCGCCGCCGTCAGTGTTGTCCTGCCAGCGATAACCGGCCCAGAAGCGCAGGCTGCTGACCATCCCGGTGGACGGATCTTCGACCTCGACACGGTAAGGACCCCATTCGACCGGGAAGCTGACCTTGGCGGTGGCGTCCTTGGTGATGCTGACGGTTTCTTCGTTCAGGTTGAGGAATTTCTCGTTGAAGTGGTAACTCCAGCCATCACTGGCCGAGTAGTTCCAGTAGTAATCGCGGCGCTCGCGGACCAGCCGGACTTTCACGTTGTCAGCGGCCAGCTTGTTGCCCGCCGCGTCCGCCATGACGATTTCAAAATCGGCCGGGCCGTCGCCGTTGGTCTGCGCCTCGCCCTTGGCCTCGTCGTCGTAGTCGTCACTGCTTGTGCTGCTGCCGAACAGTGCGCGCACGCCGGGCAGGTGCTCGGCAGGCCAGATGGGCTGCACCAGACGACGGGTGATCGGACGCCCGCCGGACTCTTGCAGGCTTGCTTGCAGAATCAGTTGCAGTGGCGATTTGGCCTGCGCCCATGCGCTCTGCACGGTGATCGTGGAATGACCTTCGGCATCGAGGGTGACGGGCTCAAGCTCCAGATCATGCTTGAGGTCTTCTTCGATGATCGAACCGAACTGATAACCCGGCAGCTTCGGCACCGCCTCGCGCAGTGGACGGACATAGACCTGACCGGTCAGCGTATTGCCCGAAGCGGGGGCGCCATACAGGTAACGGCCGGTGATATCGAATTGCGGGTTGTCAGCAGGCGCCACCGGCGTGTCGCTGCCCTTGAGCTCCAGAGCCAGACGCTCGGGCAGGAAGTCCTCGACCTTGAACTCGTAGAGTTGCGGCTTACCGTCGCCCAAGTCGAACACCAGTTGCCAGCGTCCGGTGGGCGCTTCATCGGCAAGCGGCAATTGATACTGGTAGAACCCGTTGCTGTCGGCTTCCCAGACGAATTTGCGGCTGACCTGATCATCGGGACGGCGCACTTCGACGGTGATGGGCTGCGGCTTGACGCTGTTGCCGTCGCTGTCGCGCAGCAGGCCGTTGAGCAGCACGGTTTCGCCGGGACGATACAGGTCGCGTGGGCCAAAGATAAAGAACTGCAGCGGGTGAGCCTGCGGGCCGGAGATATCGAACTCGGCCAGGTCCAGCGCCGAGCTGTTGAGGCGCAGCATGCTGGTCTGTTCGTCTTTGTGCGCCAGTACTACGGCAGCCTTGGCGGGCAATGGCAGTTGCGCGTGGCCGTCGCTGTCGGTCTTGGCCTGGGCTACGACCTTGCCGTTGTCGTCATACACATCGACGCTGACATCACTCAAGGCCTTGCCACCCTCGAGCGCTTGAGTGAAGACATCCAGACGGTTGCTGTAACGGTGCACCGACAGGCCGATGTCACTGAGCGTCAACAGGGTGGCCGGCTGCGAGTAGCTGTAGGTGCCCGAGGCGCGCATCACCGCCAGATAAACCCCTGGCTGTTGCAGGGGTTTGATACCGGCAATCGGCAGCAGCAGGGTTTCACGGGTATTGCGCGCGGGCTTGAGGTCGAAGCGGCCGCTGTAGACCAGATCGGCCATGGGCAGCAGTTCTTCGGAGCTGTAACTGGACAGGCTGGACGCGCCGTCCCACTGGGCGAGGAAGTTCGGCATCGAATCGGGTTTGATCCGGAAGAACTCGACATCCACCTTGTCGACGTTCAGCGCGATCACCGGCAAGCCCTCGGCCAGACGGGTCGGCAGCAGGCTGCCGCGGCTGGCAAAACCGACAGAGGCCTGCAGGTCGCGGGTTTCCAGGCGGCTGATGTATTCGGCCGCAAGTTTGGCCTTGTTGACGGCCAGCAGCCCGGCATCGACGGTCAGGACCAGTTTGCGCTGCGGCTCCAGATGGCGCAGGCGCAATTCCATGAGGTTGTCCGACAGTTCCCAGGCGCCGTCGACCTTGCCGTTCTTGCTGTCCACCAGATGAAGTTTTTCGTCGAATTTCTGCTCAGGGTCGAGCGGGGCAGAGAAGCTCACCGACAGGGTGCTTGCGCCGTCGACCTGGATTTCCGACACGTCGATGACCGTCAGTTCGCGGCCTGCGTAGCGCTTGCTCAGCGCGGCGAGGTCGACAGCGGGTTTGGGCTTTGTATCGGTAACCGTTGCCTGGGTCGTGGATGCCGCGGCGGGCGCAGGTTTATCCGTGGAAGAAGAATCACAGGCGCTCAGCAGCGCAAGCGCGCAGGCCAGAAACAATCCTTTGTTTAACATGGGGGCACTCATCGGCAACGGTAGAGAGGGTGCGACTATATAACAGTCGTGATGACAAGTATTACTGTCAGATTGAACAGTAAGGTCACATATCGAACGGACTGACTATCGTGCCATTGCGCGTTGGCATTCAGCGGGTGGCGCAGAGCGTCACGAAATGCATTCCCAGGCTGGAGCGTGTGGAACGATAACGCTGCAGCTTTCGAGGCATGAGTAGCGCCCCCCGGACGTATCGAAACGCTGGGACACCCCGCGTTTGATCTGGCTACAATGCCCGCCTTGCCGGGAGTTCTCATGTCTACGTTGCTCACTGACTGGCGTCATCGCTCAACCCATCGTCGTGTCTGGGCGCTGGCGACGCCGATGATTCTGTCGAATATTTCCGTGCCGCTGGTGGCGTTGGTCGACAGTGCTGTGATCGGTCATTTGCCCCACGCACATCAGCTGGGCGCCGTGGCGGTGGGTGCGACGCTATATACCTTCCTCGCCTGGGCCATGGGCTTTTTGCGCATGGGCACCACCGGGTTTGCCGCGCAGGCGGCAGGGCGCAGTGACAGCGCTGCGTTGCGCCGGATTCTGCTGCAGGGGCTGCTGCTGGCCGTCGGGCTGGCGTTATTGCTGGGTGTTATCGCCTTGCCGTTCAGCCATCTGGCGCTGACGATGATGCAGCCGTCTGCCGATCTGCAGCAAATGACCCTGGATTTCTTCCATACCCGACTGTTCGGCCTGCCTGCGGCGCTGGCCAGTTACGCGCTGGTCGGCTGGTTTCTGGGCGCGCAGAACGCTCGGGCGCCACTGGCGATTCTGCTGGTGACCAATGCCGTCAACATCGTGCTCAATCTGTGGTTCGTCATGGGGCTGGACTGGGGTGTGGTCGGTTCGGCGCGAGCTTCGGTACTCGCGGAGTGGACTGGTGTGGTGCTCGGTCTGCTGCTGGCACGCAATACATTGCGCGCCTGGCCAGGCCGGATCGTCTGGTCGGCCTTGCGGCTATGGAGCAACTGGCGGCCCTTGCTGGCAGTCAATCGAGACATCTTTCTGCGCACGCTGGCGCTGCAATCGGTGATGTTCCTGATCACGGTGCAGGGCGCTCGCCTGGGGGACGCGACGGTTGCCGCCAATGCCTTGCTGCTCAACGGCCTGCTGTTGACTGCTCATGCTCTGGATGGGCTGGCGCATGCGGTCGAGGCGCTGTGCGGCCATGCCATCGGCGCGCGGGACCGGGATACCTTGCGACGCTCACTGGTAGTCGCTGGCGGCTGGTCACTGATTGCCAGCGTAGCGTTTGCGCTGTTTTTTCTGGTGGCTGGGCATGGCTTCGTCAGCCTGCAGACCGATATCCCGGAAGTGCGCGCCACTGCGATGACCTATCTGCCGTATCTGGCGCTGATGCCATTGGTGGCCGTCTGGAGCTACTTGCTGGACGGCCTGTTCATCGGCGCTACCCGTGCGCGAGAAATGCGTAACGCGATGCTGCTCAGCGCAGCGGGCATCGCGCCGTTGGCCTATCTGGCTTCCAGCCACGGCAATCACGCTTTATGGCTGACGTTTTTGGCCTTTACCCTGCTGCGCGGCCTGAGCCTCGGTTTCATTGCCTGGCGGTTGACGCGCAGTGACGGTTGGTTCGCTCACTGAGGCTTCGACCCGGTCTTGTTCTTTTCAGACAGCGTTTGCGGCGTGTGTTTGACGAACATGTCCACCTCGTCGACCACGGGTGCCAGACCGCTCAGCAATCTGGCGAATGCGCCGACCAGCGTGCCGTGGTTGGTGCGTGAGAAATACAGGTCGCGCACCGGCACGCCGGCTTCACGCAACGCCCTGGCCAGGCCGCCTGTGTTGCGCTTGGGGTTGACCAGCGAGTCGGTGTGCGAGGCCATCAGCAATGCCGGTGGTGCGTCGGACGTAACGTGGTTGATGGGTTGCGAATCCGGCGGTGAATTCGGGAAGAAGAACACCGGCTTCACGTCCGGGTTCTCGATGGGCAGGAAGTCGTAAGGCCCGGCCAGGCCGATCCAGCCGCTGAGGATGGAGGGCGACAAGCCTTCGCGAGCCAGCCAGCGCGAGTCGAGCGCGAGCATTGCGGCGTTGTAGGCACCTGCACTGTGGCCCATCACGTACAGACGGCCCGGGTCGCCACCGTAGGTGTTTGCATGCTTGTGCGCCCAGGCCAGCGCCTTGGCCGAATCTTCCAGAAAGCTTGGGTAACGTACCTGCGGATACAGCCTGTAGTCGGCGATAACCACCACCATGCCTCGCGCGGCGAGCGCTTCGCCGACGAACGCATAATCGGCTTTCGAGCCGCTGTTCCAGCTGCCGCCATAGAAAAATACCACCACCGGTGCCTTGGCCGGTTTCGCCTTGGGTGTGTAGACATCCAGCGTATTGCGTGGGTCCGGCCCGTAGGCCAGGTTGTAGACATGATCGACAGGGCCGCTGGGGTTCAACGTATTGAGCAGCTTCAAAGGCGAGCAACCAGACAGGGCTGCCAGTACGGCACCGGTCATCAGTGTCAGGAAAATCACTCGGATCATAGAGAGAGGGCTCTGGAAGGTGAGTCGGATATGCCTGAGACCGTCACGCTTCGCCCCAGTGCCGCACAGTTGCTGCTACGTCATTCAAGGACGTGCGGATCACTCGGTGAGCCATCCACTTTGCTGGCAAAGCTGATACGTGGGCTGCTTAGTGTGATACCACTGTCGTCGATCTGTACCATGCTCGCCCCGGCATCGACGGTCAGTGTGCTGCCTTCAGCAAGGTCTACCCGGGTCCCGTCCGCCAGTTGCAGTTGCCGGTCCGGACCGGTTATCGCCTGCCAGTCGAGGTGCATCTCAACGTTATCGGCAGGTGCGTGATCACTCCTGTGGTCGCCGTCGTCTGCCAGCGCTGCCAGGCAGCCGGCGATCTGCGGCGGGTGTTTGTCGTCTTCGCTAAAGCTCACCACCACTGACATGCCACCCCGACATTCGAAGTCCAGCCCCGCAGCCAAGTGCAGCCAACAGCCAGCGTCAGGACTCTCCGGGCGTTGCCACTCCCATTCCAGACGAACGTGCACCCGGCCTGCCGCATCGGTCCTTGCCGGTTCGCCGTCACTACCGATGATCCAGCCACGCTGCAGTGACGCAATGGCGGGGCGCGGTGCCGGGGCAGGTGTTCTGAATCCGGTTTCCCAGGGGACAGCCTCGAACAGGTTCGAGTAGCGGTCCGATGCACGCTCGTCTCCTTTGGCGACGTCAAAGCGGTGTCGGACGTCGGTGATCAGCCACATGTGGTTCCAGTCCTTCCGGGGATGGCCGGCCAGCGGCAGCAGTTGCCCGCAGGTCACGAACGGCAGGGTGCTTTGCCCCGTCGCGCATTGGCCCGCCCGGCTGCCCGGGAGGGCCACTTCAGGGTCGGTGACAGCAAACCGCGTGACGCCAGGCTGCCGTGCAAACTGACGCCAGTGTGCGACGGGGCTGCGTGCAAAGCCGTGCAGGTTGGCGCCAAATACCAGCTCGTGGCGGCGGATCGAGTGGACGAAATGGTAGTGAATGCCTTCTTCCGCGCACAGCCGCTGGACCAGTTGCAGGTCGGATTCCTGGTACTGCACGCAGTTTTCGCGCTCGATGCATTCTGTTTGCAGGTCAAAGCGGACGCAGTTCTTCAACCCATGTTCTTCCAGCACCTGGGCGATGATCCGGGGTGCGGTCATGTGCTGAAAAATACGTGAGTGGTGGCGCAGCCCGAGGCAGGCCAGTCGAGGTCCCATCAGCAGCGTGTAGCAGGCCGGGCCGGGGTGGTAGTGCGTGCGGGTCGCGCCGTGAATCTGACCGTGGAAGCCTTGCCCTTGAGAATTCTGCCCTTGAAATCCTGGCTCGCTACCGAGGCCCAGCCAGGCAGGTTTGTACATCAGGTGAGTGAGGTCCAGATCGAAGCCGTCGCCGAGGATTTCCAGCTCGATGGCATACGGCTGGCTGATCGCTTCGGTTGCGCTGAACGATATGACGTTGAAACGGCGCTGCAGGCGGGCAATCTCCAGATGAAGGAACGGCGCGCTGGCGGGGTCGGGCATGGAGGGTTTCTCTACCGGGAATGCGACCGCGGATTCTCGCGCAGAAGTCGTGCAGGGTAGAGGTCTGCAGGTAGAACAGGACGTTGCCTACAACAGGTGTTGGTGGGGGATTACATTGAGTGGGGTGGGCTGCATGAGAGCGGAGCACGGGAGCGATGGCTAAGGACACCTATCGTTCCTCACGCTCCGCTTGGGAATGCCGTTCGTGACGCTCTGCGTCACACATTGCAGCGTTGACGCCTGATTCAAGCTGTACGAGATGCGGGCGCAATTAAAGCCTGAGCTTCATTTACGCGCTGTCTCGCCAGACTGAAGATTTGCGACGCAGAGCGTCACTAACTGCATGCCAACGCGGAGCATTGGCACGATAAGCAGTCAGATTTGGCTCCGCGCAAGGATCAGGACGACAGGTACGACGAGCGGGTCAGCCCCAGGCGCAAGGCATCAAGGAAGTAGGTGCGCTCGCGTGGGGTGATCTTGGCGCTGGCGACCTTGTCCCGGTAATGGGTCATCAGTTCTTCCGGCGACAGGTGCACGTAGCGCAGCATGTCTTCGATGGTGTCGTGGGTTTCGATGCCGGCGTGGTAAACGCTGCCGTCCGGGTTCTGGTAGATGTTCACCGAGTCGGTATCACCGAACAGGTTGTGCATGTCGCCGAGAATTTCCTGGTAGGCACCCACCAGGAAGATCCCCAGCAGATAGTCTTCGCCTTCGTTCAGCGAATGCACCGGCATGCTGGTCTCGATGCTCTGCTCATCGACGTACTGCTTGATCTTGCCGTCCGAATCGCAGGTCAAGTCCTGAAGCACGGCGCGGCGCACCGGTTCTTCGTTCAGGCGGTGCAGGGGCAGAATCGGCAGCACCTGGCCGATGGCCCAGGTGTCCGGCAGGCTCTGGAACACCGAGAAGTTGCAGATGTACTTGTCGGCCAGCTTGTCGTTGAGCTCGTCCAGCACCTGACGATGGGAGCGTTGACGGGCTTTCAGCGAGTTATACAGGCGGCGGCAGACGGCGAAGTAGCATTGCTCGCCGAGTGCCTTTTCCGCCAGGCTGATCTTGCCATCGGCGTACTGGGCCGCGATGTCGCTCATGTAGTGCGTGGCGCGCCAGTAGGTTTCGGTGACCATCTCGATGTCGGTCGGACCCAGCAGGTCGACCAGCCATTGCACGGTTTCCGGCAGGCTGGCCTTGTCGGCGATTTCCGGGACTTCGTCGTTGTGTTTTTCGACGTCGGTCACCTGAACCACCAGCATGGCGTGGTGGGCCGTCAGCGAGCGGCCGCTTTCCGAGAAGATATGCGGGTGCGGCAGGCTTTGCGCGTCGCAGAATTCCTTGAGCATGCCGACCACGACGCCTGCGTAGTCGTCCATGTCATAGTTGATCGAGCTGGCGTTGCGCGAGTGCGTACCGTCGTAATCGACCCCCAGACCACCACCGACATCGATGTAATCCACCGGCAGGCCAAGCTTGCGCAGTTCACCGTAGTAACGGATCGCTTCCTTGAAACCGTGCTGATAGTCGGCCAGGTTGGCGATCTGCGAGCCCATGTGGAAGTGCAGCAGGCGGATACCCTGATCCAGGCCGGCCTTGCGGAAACGCTCGACCACCGACAGCAATTGCGCAGCCGACAGGCCGAACTTGGATTTCTCGCCGCCGGTATCCGCCCATTTGCTCGATGCCAGGGAGGACAGGCGAACGCGCAAGCCTACCTGGGGGGCGACCTTCAGCTCCGCGGCTTCTTCGATCACCAGTTCGACTTCGGACTCTTTCTCGATGACGATGAACACGTTGTGACCCAGCTTCTGGCCCATCAGCGCCAGACGGATGAACTCACGGTCCTTGTAACCGTTGCAGACGATGGTGCCGCCTTTGGGCGCCAATGCCAGTACGGCCATCAGCTCAGGCTTGGAGCCCGCTTCCAGGCCGATGGAGACGTTCTGCGTGGCGATGATGTTTTCCACCACCGCTTCCTGCTGGTTGACCTTGATCGGGTACAGCGCGGTGTACTTGCTCTGGTATTCCAGGCGGGCGATGTTGCTGTCGAATGCGCCGGTCAGCTGGCGCACGCGGTCTTGCAGGATATCGGGGAAGCGCACCAGCAACGGCAGCGACAGGCCGCTCTTGCGCAGGTTGTCGACCTGCTCGTAAAGGTCGATGGGCGAGCTGTCGGGCCCGTTGGGACGGACTTCAACGCGTCCCGCTTCGTTGATTGCAAAATAACCCGCGCCCCAATGGCGAATGCCATAAACGCTGCGGCTGTCCGCAACGGTCCATTGGCTGCCATCGTCTTTGCGTGTGCGTCGTACGGACATCGAAGTCCCCTATAAAGAAGTCGTAGCGCCAGCCAGTAGCCAGCTGGGCGCATTGTAATGAGTGGAAATGACGATTTGATTCGCGGGTTCAGCCGCCGGACTTTTTAGCCTTGAAGCCTTTTTTGATCAGCTCTGCCAACAGCAGTTCTACGTGATCGCCCTGAATCTCGATCACGCCCTCCTTGAGCGATCCCCCTGTGCCGCAGCGTTGCTTGAGGGCCTTGGCCAGCTCTTTGAGCGGCTCTTCGGCCAACGGGACGCCGCTGATGGTAGTGACTGTCTTGCCGCCACGGCCCTTGCTTTCACGACGTACGCGAGCAATGCCGTCCCCCTCGGGGATGGCCGTCTGTTTGCAGGTGCACTCGGCAACGGGTTGACGACAATCGGGGCAGTGGCGCCCGGCGTCGGTTGAAAATACCAGGCCACCCAGGGCGGCGAGAGAAGCGGCTTTTTTAGCCACGCAAACATCCTCTTGTTGAGGACTGAAGATGGGTCGTGCTCCTACGAGCCATCGACCGCGAAGCCCCACTCTGGCAGGGGCAGCGCTACTGAAACGGCAGGGCCGGTCCAGTTTGAAAAGGTCGCGCAGTGTAACGGCAAACCGGCCGATTGCTAAGGGGCTGGATGCGCCAATTTCTGAACACTCGCTTACTGGTCGTTCTCTATCTGTTTGAGGTAGCGTTTCAGCGCCGCCAGGGAGTCTGGGCACCAGGGATTATGCTCAGCCTGTTGCAGAACTTCGGCAATGGGCATGAAGCGTGCCTCCAGTACCTCTTCAGGTTGCAGTTTCAAAGGTCCGTCCCATACGGCTGAAAACACTGCGCACCAGAGCCGGTTGCCCGGCTGATCGAAGAAAAACTGCTCGTGGGCCTGCAGCGGTACGCCACTGACCCCAAGCTCTTCTTCCAGCTCGCGCGCGGCAGACGCTGCATAGCTTTCATCCGCCTGGACCATTCCGCCTGCGGCTACATCCCAGTAGCCGGGATAGATCGCCTTGCTTAATGTGCGTCGGTGCACGCACAGCTCACCCTGGCTGTTGAACAGCAGAATATAAGTGCCGCGTCCGATCAGCCCGCGTTCACGCAAGTCGGCGCGGACCAGTGAGCCGAGCAGGCGATCCTGTTCGTCGACCCAGGCGATCTGCTCGGCATCCGAGGCGGCGCGGTGCGCGGCCTCGTTGGCAGGTATGGACATCAGCCCTGATTCAGCAACTGGCGCAGGTCAATGACTGCGGCGTTGGCACGCGAGATGTAGTTGGCCATGACCAGCGAGTGGTTGGCGAACACGCCGAACGGGCTGCCGTTGAGAATCATCGGGCTCCACATTGGCTCTTGCGAGGCTTCCAGCTCACGAATGATCTGGCGCACGCTGACCGTAGCGTTCTTTTTCGCCAGTACATCGGCAAAATCGACCTCGATGGCGCGCAGCAGGTGCGACAGCGCCCAGGCCTGACCGCGCGCTTCGTAGAATACATTGTCGATTTCCAGCCATGGCGTTTCGACGATTTCCTCATCTACCTGCGGCACTTCACCGGGCTTGACCGAGACAGCGGCTTCGGTTTTCAGTGTGCTGTTGAGCTTGACCCGGCCAACGCTGGCTGACAGGCGTTGCGACAGCGAACCCAGGCGGGTGCCGACATCGCCCAGCCAGTTGTTCAGGTTGTCGGCGCGGGCATAAAACAGTGCGCTCTTCTGGTTTGGATCGGACAGGCGTGCCTGGTAGCGGCTCAAGGAGTTGATCCCCTCGGCGTACTGCGACTCGCTGGAAGGCAGGATCCAGCTGCGATTGTTGAAGTTGAACAATGGCTCGGCACGTGCCAGATCGCCATCTTCAGCCGATTGCGACTGGGAACGGGCGAAGTCCTTGCGCAGTGCACGACTCAGGTCACGCACTTGAACCAGCACGCCGTATTCCCAGCTCGGGATGTTGTCCAGCCACAGGCCCGGCGGCATGCGGTCGTTGGACAGGTATCCACCGGGCTTGTTAAGCAACGTGCCCGCCACGGTCTTGAGGGTTTCAACCGTCGTGTAGCCGATGACTATCTGCTTGCCTTCGCGCTCGGCGGCGGCTTGCGCATTCTGTTGTACCGGGAACAGGGCAGGCTCCTTGCTCCAGTACCAGCCGACCAACAAGGCCACCAGCAGGTAGATCAAGATCAGGGCGCCCAGCGCGCGACTATAGAACAGGTTACCCAGGTAACCGCGGCGTTTGGTCGATGAAGTGTCTGCGGTGCGCGCACCCGCGCTGCCTGCGCGGTTCTTCCAATCCAGCATGGTAGGGTCCTTTCGATCTTGAGTTGAATGCTTCACGAGGCGTTCGACCGCAACCTTACCTCAAGGTGCGGCTGACAGACATTATCTTGAGATTTGAACTGTAACGATCATAGGCGCAGTCTATGCGTCGATTGATTTTGCATACTGGCTATGCGCCATCAAATTGTTGTCAAATAAGTGACTTACGACACTGTTCTGTTGTAACGGAGGTGCTAGCATAGCGCCATCAGCCGTATCGCTCAGCAAAACCACAGTAGTCTGAATATGACCGAGCCCGAAGACCCTAGCCGAGATCGCCTGAAGCATCACTTTGCCCAACGGGTCATTCACCAGGCACGCCAGATTCTGGAGACGTGGCAGCGTCTGCAGAAGGCCGAATGGTCGGTCGTCGATATGGCCGAGCTCAAGGAGTCCACGCAGCGTCTTTCGCGCTTTGCCGAGCGCTTCGAGCAGGCTGAACACAGCGCTCTTGCTCAGGAGATCAGCGAGGCGCTCGACGCGGTTGAAGCCAATCGCGGTCGTCTCAACAGCCGTGTCATCACTGATCTCAATCGCCTGATGCAGCGCCTTTCCCGAACCGGGCTGCGGCACGGCGATCGTTTTGAGCAAACCGCGCTGCCACCGTTGCGCAAGCCCGTCTATGTGGCGCTTCAGGACCACGAGCGTGCCGAGCGTCTGGCCAAGCAACTGGAATTTTTCGGGCTGGCGGCGCTGTCGCTGCATCATGTCGCCGAGTTTCAGCGGGCGATGGCACAGCGGCACCCGGCAGCGATTGTCATGGATGTCGATTTCAGCGGGTCCGGCAAGGGGCTTGAACTGGCCTCCCAAGCACAGGAAGGGCTGGAACAGAAGCTGCCGCTGTTGTTTTTCAGCCTCAATGAAACCGATACGCCCACGCGTCTGGCCGCAGTCAGGGCCGGTGGCGAAGAGTTTCTGACCGGCGCTCTGGAAGCGTCGAGTCTGCTGGAAAAAATCGAAGTCCTGACCTGCGTGGCTCAATACGAGCCCTATAAAGTGCTGATCATCGACGACTCCCGCGCGCAGGCGCTGCACACGGAGCGTGTTCTGAACGCTGCCGGAATCGTTACGCGGGTGTTGCTCGACCCGATTCAGGCGATGTCCGAACTGGCCGAGTTTCAGCCCGACCTGATCATTCTCGACATGTACATGCCGGGTTGTACCGGCACGGAGCTGGCCAAGGTCATCCGCCATAACGACCGTTATGTCAGCGTGCCGATCATTTATCTGTCGGCCGAAGACGATCAGGACAAGCAGCTCGATGCCATGAGCGAGGGCGGCGACGACTTCCTGACCAAGCCGATCAAACCCCGTCATTTGATCACCACCGTGCGCAACCGTGCTGCCAGGGCTCGTAACCTCAAGGCCCGCATGGTCCGCGACAGCCTGACCGGGCTTTACAATCACACGCATATCTTGCAATTGCTGGAAGATTGCAGCTTTCGTTCGCGACGTGAAGGTAAGCCGCTGTGCTTTGCCATGCTCGATATCGACCACTTCAAGAGGGTCAACGACAGCCACGGTCACCCGATGGGGGACCGTGTCATCAAGAGCCTGGCGCTGTTTCTCAA
The DNA here is from genome assembly GCF_900103225.1 of Pseudomonas congelans. Lineage (GTDB taxonomy): Bacteria > Pseudomonadota > Gammaproteobacteria > Pseudomonadales > Pseudomonadaceae > Aquipseudomonas > Aquipseudomonas congelans. The sequence continues at coordinate 167,633 of NZ_FNJH01000006.1, forward strand.
GCAGCGCCTGCGCAAGACCGATTTCATCGGTCGTTACGGCGGTGAGGAATTTGCCATCGTCATGCCGGACACCGACATCCAGAGCGCCCACAAGGTGCTGGATGACATCCGCCATCGTTTTGCTGAGATCCATTACCCGGCGCAGCCCGCCGATCTGTTCTGCACCTTCAGTGCCGGGGTGGTTTCTCTCGGCGCCAATGACGACAGCCTGAGCCTCGCCTCCCAAGCGGATACAGCGTTGTACCGCGCCAAACACGCGGGCCGCAATCGAGTGCATTCGGTGCTGGACGATGTGCCTTATCACGTTGTGTTGAACGAGATCGAAGCCTGATTCCTGTTCAGCCCTGACTTTCGATCAGTCTTTGCAGCTCCGCCGATTTGCCCGGTGAAAAAGCAAGTGCCAGTTGTGTGCGGTTATGCATGTGAGTCAGGCGCAGCACTTGCGACACATAGAGCTTCACAGTGTTTTCAGTAATGCCCAGTTCGCAGGCGATCTGGTAATTGGTCAGCCCGGTGCTGACCAGGCGCGCCACGTCCAGCTGGCGAGGTGATAACTTGGCCAGTGCCACCGGCATCTGCCCCTCGCGTTCCGCACTGTCACGCGTTCTCCGCTCGGGTTGAGGCCTGTTCTGTACGCTGTCCAGATTCTGATAAAGGTCGTCGATGGAGGCGGCCAGGAACTGGAGCTTCTCGTTGAGCAGGCCCAGTTGCTGGCGGTTTTTCTGCCGCTCGTTCAGCGCCTGGACTTGCAACTGCACACCTTCGAGCAATTCTGCAAGATCAACCGGCTTCTGGTAGTAATCGGCGATGCCGGCCCGAAGGGCCTTGATGACGTCTTTTTTCTCGGCCTGGCCGGTCAGCATGATGGCCTCGAACAGGTGCGTCTTGCCGCCAGTCATCTTCATCGCTTCGACCATCTCGATCCCGTTCATGCCGGGCATTTCCAGATCGCAAAGCACGATACCGATGGTGCTGTCGGCGCTGAAACGCTCAATGGCCTCAAGGCTCGAATAGCAACGCACACACTCATAGCCGCTGCTCTCCAGAAATTCGCAGAGTTCTTCAACAATAGGGGGTTGGTCATCGACCACCAGAACTTTGGTGAACGGGTAGTTATCCACAGGCAACTCCATGCTGTTAGGGGCCGTCGACGGCGCCCCGATCCATTCAGCAAAACATGACTTGGCGTATTCGATCAGTGTGGTATCGGTGACAGTACTTCATCGCCATGACTTAACCGTAGTCGTACTTTCTGACTATGTACATAGTATTAGAATTTTCCCGCGCCGTTATTCGACTAGTGGAGCAGTGCCGTGCTCAGGAGTAAACCTGCGAATAGAAAAGGTGAGAAGGGATGTTTGTCTGGCGCTGCGGGATTCATATACCGGTAGCGTTGCGCGGCCCATTGCCGTGCCTGAGGCCAGGCACTCTTTCCGACGATAAGCCAGACCGCCATGGCAACGCCGGCGCCAATAAACGTACACAACAGATACGCACTGTTCGAGGCCAGCGCCAACGCCGTCATCAGTTTGACGTCTCCGGCACCCAGCTTGCCGAGTGCATAACCGGGCAATGTCAGCGCCAGGGCCAAGGTTGCGGCCAACAAGGCCTCCAGCGCAGGTGAGCCGAGCCAGGTCATACCGGTGAACGCCAGGTAGGTCATGGCCAGGGCTGCTGCGCCGAGTGTCAGTTCGTTGGAAATCTGCTTGCAACGCGCATCCTGTTCGGCGCAAATTGCAAACCAGATCAATAGGAAAAATAATTTCATCGCGCCGAAGACATCCTGTTATCGGGAAAGAATCTATGCTGTGTTGATGTAATAAATGTCAGGGTAGACGTTGATATGAGAACCGTTCCGAAACTTACCTTGCCCCGCCGTCAACAGGGGGCTGCCGCTATTGAATTCTCAGCGGTGTTCGTTATTTTCTTTGCGGTGTTCTACGGCATGGTGAGTTATAGCCTGCCTTTGCTCATGGTCCAGTCATTCAATGCCGCTGCCAGTGAAGCGGTGCGCAGAAGTGTGGCCCTCAGTCCGACCGTTACTGGTTATAACGATCTGTTGAAGAGTCAGGCCCGGAGTGTGGTCATGAACCAGCTGTCGTGGATACCCCCTGCGCTGGGGTTCAATGTCAGCCATACCAGCGTGACCTATAGCGCAGGCATTCTGACAGTGACCATTCAGTACCCCAAGACCCGACTCGCTCAGGTCCTGCCCTTGTTGACCCTGCCTGGCATTGGCGAGGTCCCGCGTTTGCCGAGCAACCTGACGGCACAAGCGAGTCTGCAACTTGTCCCTTGAAAAGAATCGTTTGAGCCGTTGGCTGGGCCGTGGTGAAGCAACACAAGTGCCGCAGCCTTTGCCTGTATCGAGCGAGCCCGGTCCGATCGGTGCGGACCTCTATCTGCTGCTGGATGACCAGGGTGGCATCCAAAGCATCAGCCCGCACTTGCTCGCCCGCCTGGACATCGCAGCGCCACTCCCGGCTGCCCAGCGGTTGATGAGCCTGTTGCTGCCCAACAGCGCACTGGTCATCGAAGGTGTGCCGCGTGACTGGCTGGGGCACATGCTCGACCTCGACTTCAAGGGCTCCGACGCGCATACCTTGCACGCCCGAGGCTGGGTGCAGGCACATGGCAAGGGCTGGCTCCTGCAATTGCTGGATATCAGCGACCTGATGGAGGAAGCCAGTGCCGCGCGCAGCCGCCAGCAGTGTCTGCGGTTTGCCGGGCAGATGGCCGAGCGTGTGCGTGGGTGCAGCGTGGACCGCCTGACTGCCGTGGTGAGCGAGCAGCTGGAGGAACTCGCGCAGCTATGGCGCATCCCCTGTGTAGCGCTGGTATTGTCGGAAGTCGGTGGGGTTGGCTGGCGTGTTTATTGTCAGTACAGCGCCCATACGGCGCCCGAGTTGTGGCAGGTCGGGCAGCGACTGGGCAGCGCACTGGGTCGATTCAACGTCGACGCTACGCAGCAACTGAGGTTTGGCGGCGGTGTCGAGGAGGGGGCGCTGCAAACTGTTTTCGGCAACGCTGACGGTTTTCTGATTCCCCACAGTCGCGATAACGTTGCCAAGGCCTGGCTGATGTTCGGGTTTTATAATGCGCAGCAGCAGGCTCCGGACCTTGGCGAGCGCGAGTGGCTCAACCTGTGCTCCGCTCTGGCCGGACCGGTGCTTTTTCGCCTGTCCGAGCAACACAACCGTCACCATGTCGAACGCCTGGCGGTGCTTCAGGACCTGCTGGGCACCGGGTGGTGGGAATTGGTGCCTGATCGTGACGAGGTTCTGCTGGCTCCGCAGCTGGCTCGCAGTCTGCGCTTGGGCGACCGGGTCGAAAGCCTGTCGCGTCAGGACTGGCTGGCGCTGATTCATCCCGCCGATCGACAGGAACTGTCCAGTCGTCTCGCGCAGTTGCGCGACAAAGGCACACCGCTGTTGCTCTGCGTGCGCCTGGCGCAAAACGATCCAGCCCAGGAAACCCTCTGGTTTCGTATCCAGGGTCAGGCATTGATCAGTGGTCAGGTTCAGCGTGTGCTGGGGTTCATGCTGGACGTCAGCGATATCAAGAATCAGGAAACCGAGGCCGCCGCCGCCCATGCCCGGCTGGATAACCTGATTGCCAGTTCGCCAGCCGTGATTTACGTGCAGCGTTACGATCACGGCAATCTGGAGGCAACCTTCTTCAGTGACAGCCTTACGCCTTTGCTGGGCTGGACGCTGGCCGATTGTGTGGAGGGGCAACTGGCGGGATACATCCATCCCGAAGACCACGACATCTGGTTCGAGCGTAACCGCCAACTGCTGCGCGAAGGCTTCGTCAGCCGTCGTTTCAGATTGCGCAACAGGAACGGCCAATATCACTGGCTGCTGGATGAGGCGCGATTGCTGCGTGACGACCTTGGCATGCCGGTGGAGGCGGTGGGGCTGTGGCTGGACGTGACCGAGGCCACCCTGGCTGCCGAGCATATTCGACGCAGCGAGGAGCGTTACCGCATTCTGGTAGAAGATTCGCCGGCGATGATCTGCCGTTACACGCCGGATCTGGTGTTGAGTTTCGGTAACCGTCCACTGGCCAACTATATGGAGTGCACGCCCGAGCAACTGACCGGGATCAACCTGGGAGACTGGCTGTCGGACGAGCAGCGCGAGGCGTTCATCAAGCGTATCGGCCAACTGACTCCGGAAGCACCGGTGAGTACTGAAGAAATCTGTATCGAGCTGCCGGGGCGCGAGTATGCCTGGTGGATATGGGCCGACCGAGGGGTATTCGACGAGCACGGCAAGTTGGTCGAAGTACAGGCGGTGGGTCGTGACAACACCGATGTGCGCCGCTCGCGCATGCAGTTGAATCAGAGCGCGAAAATGGCAACGCTTGGCGAGATGTCCACCGGTCTGGCCCACGAGATCAATCAGCCCCTCAACGTCATGCGCATGGCCGTGGTCAACGTTCTCAAGCGTCTGGGCCGGGGTGATGTGGACATCGAGTACCTCACCGAAAAACTCAATCGCATCGACGCCCAGGTGCAGCGTGCTGCCCGGGTAGTCGACCATATGCGGGTATTCGGTCGCCGCTCTGAAGTAGAAGAGCAGTTGTTCGATCCGGCCCGGGCGGTGGAAGGCACAATCTCGATGCTGGCTGAAGGCATGAAGGGCAAGGGCGTGCAGCTGCGGGTCGGCGCGATGATCGACGCTGTGCGCGTTCGTGGCCATGTCGATCAGCTTGAACAGGTGCTGATCAACCTGATGGTCAACGCCCGTGATGCACTGTTGTCGCGCCGGGAAAAGGACCGGGATTTCGAGCCGTGGATCAGTGTGGAGGCCGAACGCGATGAAAATATCATCCGCCTGGCGGTTCAGGACAATGGCGGGGGCATTGATCCGCGGTTGCTGGAGCGCATTTTCGAGCCGTTTTTCACTACCAAACCGGTGGGAGTCGGCACAGGGCTGGGCCTGTCGGTCAGTTATGGCATCGTCGACCAGATGGGCGGCCAGCTCAGTGTCGCCAACGTCGGCGAGGGAGCTCGATTCCAGATCGAGCTGCCGATCTTCAACGCCGATCAGACCGGCAGCTAAATCACCAGCGTCGCCTGACCCAGGTTGCAGCTCAGGTTGGTGCCGACGTCGGTGGCCCCCATGCTCACGCCCAGCGATTCGAACAAGGGGTCGACGACCGACGTCAGCAAGCGTGTCAGGGTGTCGTCGACAATCGCATCCAGCGCCAGGGTCAGGCTGTTCAGCGTGCCGGCCGCACCGGTGATGACGTTACCCAGCACATTACTGGTCGCCGGTTTATACACATTCACTTTTACGCTTGAAGCCGTGCCGTTGAGCAAGGTGCTCGGTTTGGTGTGTGCAACGCGTGTCAGGTAAAACGGAGCGGTGTTGATTTCCGGCAGGTTGGGCGAGCTGAACGTCGTGCTGGTTACCGCCGAGCTGCCCAGTGCCGACTGGCTGACGTTTTCGAAGGTAAGGCCGATACCGCCACCCCCGAAAGGCTTGCGGGCGGTGCAGTTACCCAGCAGCCCGGCGATTTTCTGACAGGTCATGGTGCCGATATCGATGATCGGCAGGGGCAGGGCGGTGATGGCCGCCGGATCAGTGCTGGCGGGGAAGGCAGATGGACTCTCGATCGAGCCTATCTTGGCGCTGAGCAGCGCTGCGTCGGTCTTGACGTTGAGGGTTTTGCTGGCGTTGCTGGTGCAGGTAAAACCGGTGACGTAGCTGTCGGCGCTGGCCATTGACAGGCTCATGTCGATCCTCGGACCTGCGCTTGACGAGCTGTCGGTCAGAAATTTGAAGTCGGTCACCATGCAACTGGTGAGCCCCAGCGCACAGGTGGCCGAGGTCCCCAGCCCGGCGAGGTTCAGGCCCAATGCGCTGTTGAGAATCGGCGTGAGGCTGCCGATCACTGAACCTGCGGTATTGGCCAGCGAGGTTATCGTACCGAGCACCGGCAAGTTGATCGACACCAGCGCGCGCATTTGTGCCGTGCGCACGTAAATCCGGTTGGCACCGTTTCGCGGGTCGAGCGGGTCGATCTTGCTCGGGTCGCCGATCGCCGACAGCTGAGGCGGCTCGATCACCTGAATGCGTGTGGTGACCTGCGCCAGCCCGGCGACATTGATCTGGGTCGCGGTCAGAATGCCGGTCTTTTCGTTGGCCAGTTGCGCGAGGCCCTGCACCAGATCCATCAGGCGCAGATTGGTATTCAGCGCGGCGAGGTCCGCGCCGCTCTGCACTGACAGCAGATCACCCAGCAGCACCGTGGTCGCTCCAGAGGCCAGCTTCAAGGCTTGCAGGCCCTGAATGGCGGCGGTACCGCCCAGCGTTGCGTTGGGGCTGATGACATTGATTGCGCTCTGCAGCAGCTGACTGACCGAGACCGACGTGTTGAGTACATCGTTGTAGCCAACCGCCGTGATGCTGAGGTCGGTTTTCAGCCTGTTCAGGTAGCTCAGCAGGCTCAGGTTGGTGTCTGCAATGCCTTGCCAGTTGGCAACACTCAGGTTCAGCGTGCCGCCGAGCAGGCTGCCGACCACCGGGTTGAGGAGCGCGGCGCCGGTACTGTCCACAGTGACTCCGGCACTGCGGATGGTCAGCGCCGCCAGCGGCGCGGCACTGGCGGCCACGGCGGTGGCGCTGATCGTCACATTGGGTGGGGAGGGCGTCTTTTCGAACAGTGCGCCAATGCCGGCTGCAATGCTGCGCGGCACCGGATGAGCCGCGACCACCTGAATAGCCAGCGCCTGCGTCGAGTCGGCGACAAATACGCGAGGCCCCGCGACGTCCACGGTGAGTGTTCCGCAGCGAGTCACCAGGGTGCGCCCATCGGTATTCGGGGTGAAACCGTTGCGCGTGGCGCTCTGATTGGCGAAATCGGGCGCCGTGGCTGCCGTGCCGCTGCACTTGCCTCTACGGCCCGCCGCTTCCAGAGCGGCAATGTCCGCAACCCGCTGCAACGAGCGTTTTTCCAGATACAGCCTGCCGCTGTCGATAACGGTCAGCGTGCACAGCAGCGCCAGGCCCATGGTCAGCGCGGCCATCAGGCCGATCGCGCCGCGTTGCCGGGAGGGCATCGCCGTATAACCATCCAGTGGAGACATCAACACTCCTTCGATCACGCCGTCGTACACTCATTTGTCCCTGGGGAGTGTAGTCAACGCCTTGAAAGAGCACTGGCAAGGTGCCAGATTTGAGAAGTGTCGCACCCGTGATGTGCGGGCGCGATCGCTTCTGTCGATCAATACTGGTAACGCAGCACCCCGTGCGACAGGGCACGAACGGCAAAGATGCCCAGCAAGGCCGTCATGGCTGGCACGACTAGCCACCAGACGCGCACCGACATGGCCGGCAAGGGGACATTGCGTTGAATGAACGCCAGGCTGGCGGCGCAGACACAGAACGCCAGGAGCATGCCGGCGAGAATGTCGGTGGGCCAATGGACACCCAGGTAAACCCTCGACAGGGCGATTGCCAGGGCCGGAATACCGGCGACCAGCATCCAGGTCAGGCGCAGCCGCACGGGCTGACCGCGTCCGGCCAGTACGGCCAGGGTCATGAACAGCGCAAAGGCTGCCGAGCTGTGGCCGCTGGGCATGCTGTACGTCGTCAGCGGTTCCAACAGCACCTCCGGTCGAGCGCGGGCGAAAAACGTTTTCAGGATGCCGTTAGCGATCGCGGTGCCCAGTGTGGCGGTCAGGGCAAAGGCTGCGTGGCGCCATTGCCTGGCAACCGCCAACACGATGATCAGCAGGCTGGCGGCCAGCAACTGCGCCCTGAAATCGCCAATGCTGGTGACGAAGACCACGATGTGCTGCGTGGCTTCACTACGGTGTTCCTGGATGAGCGTCATCAGGCCGTTGTCGAAGTCGGCCAGCAACGGGAAGCCGAAGAACAGCGCCGCGACCAACATCAGGCTGAGCGCGGAAATCAGTCGGGTTGCGTAGCGTTTCTGGCGAATACTGCTCTGGATGCTCAGCCCGAACAGGACGGCCAGCCCGCCGCCGACCACGGCCGCCTCGGGCCAGAACCCTTCCGGCAGTGGCAGGCGAATGGCCGCGCCTGCCGCCCAGCCCGGCATCAGGTAGGCAATCGACCAGCCTGCCGCCGCCAGCACGCTGACTGCCACGAAGCGCGGCAGCGGCATGTCGCACATACCGGCGATCATCGGCAGCATCGGGCGCAACGGACCGATGAAGCGGCCCACCAGCAAGCTGGCAATGCCGTAACGGTGAAAGTATTTTTCCGCACCTTCCATCCACTCCGGGTGCGTGCGCAAGCCGGGCAACTGACGGATATTCTGATGAAAGCGCCGGCCTATGAAATACGACACCGCGTCACCCAGCAGCCCGCCGAGAAAACCCAGCAACAGCACTTCGCTCAACGGCAGTATGCCGCTGCCGGCCAAGGCGGCGATGGCAAACATGATGACCGTGCCTGGCACGACGATCCCGACGATCGCAACGCATTCAATGAAGGCCACCAAAAAGATCGCGACAGCCACCCAGGAAGGGTTTGCGGTCAGCCAGCCGGTCATTCCATTGAGCAGATCGCCCATCGGTCAGTTTCCTTGATCGAGAAATAAGTAGTCGCGGCCTTCGACCTGACCACGTCTGAGAGGGTTCCGTGTGCAGAATCGGGCGTAACCGGCATCCACGAAGCGGTACATCAGGTGTTCATCGCGCCCGGCAGGGATACCCAGGCGGGTGGTCTGGATAATACGTTCGGGTGTCTGGCCGACATCCTCGACCAGCAGTCTCTGCGGGTCGAAGCGCTTGGCGTCCCACACCGGGACTTTCAGGCCGAGCGCCTTGCACAGCAACGTCTGGCCAGCGCAGAGTCGCTGCGCAGGGCGCATCGCGCCGCTGGCGTCGGGGTTGTTCAGTTGCATCTGCGCCAGCGCGTTTTCGTCGCTGATCGCGTCGGTCCAGGGAAACGCCGATTTGATCAGCACGGCGTTACCTGGCCCCTCAGCGCTGAAATTCAACGAATCGCCGCCACGCGCGTAGTACATATAGATGTGGCCACCGTCGAGAAACAGCGCCTTGCGTTTCTCGGTGTAACCCAGCGAGGCATGGCTGCCTTTTTCGGCGCAGTAGTACGCTTCGGTTTCGATGATCCGGGCGGCCAGCCACAGGTCGCCTACCTTGTGGCGGATCACCTTGCCCAGCAGATCGCGCGCCAGCAACTGGGCATCGCGATGAAAGAAGTGGTCGGGGAGGGCTGTGGGCATATTCAGACGGGTACATTGAGAAAGAGCCCGATAATAACAAGCGCAACTTTAATTGCAGCTGAATGTGTCTGTATTAGGCGCTTTGTTGTTTCTGAACGTGACCGAATCATGACAAGCCGTTAAGCCCATGCGTGATGCCTGCCTGCGCATGGCCGTCGGCAACGCCTGCCACGGTGACGAAAAATCTGCGCACTGATATCGACCATCCGCCTGTCTGCGCTGTCGTTCGTGCGGCACGACAGCTATAATCAGCCGCTTTCCTCTTTGCCAAGACCTCTGAGACCAATGACTGAGTCCGTTCTTGACTACATGACCCGCCTGGGTCGCGCCGCCCGCGAAGCTTCGCGAGTGATCGGTCGTGCCAGCACTGCGCAGAAGAACCGCGCCCTGCAGGCCACCGCCGCCGCTCTGGACGAAGCCCGCGCCGAGCTGTCTGCCGCCAACGCGCTGGACCTGGCCAATGGTCAGGCGAACGGCCTGGAGCCGGCCATGCTCGAGCGTCTGGCCCTGACCCCCGCACGTATCGACGGCATGATCGTCGGGTTGCGTCAGGTTGCAGCGCTGGCAGACCCGGTCGGTGCGATCCGCGACATGAGTTATCGGCCTTCGGGTATTCAGGTCGGCAAGATGCGCGTGCCGCTGGGTGTTGTCGGCATCATCTACGAGTCACGTCCGAACGTGACCATCGATGCTGCCAGTCTGTGTCTCAAGTCCGGAAACGCAACCATCCTGCGCGGTGGTTCCGAAGCCATTCATTCCAATCGCGCCATTGCGGCCTGCATCGAGCGCGGTCTTGCCGAGGCCGGGCTGCCCGCTGCTGTTGTACAAGTGGTTGAAACCACCGACCGTGCAGCGGTTGGCGCGCTGATCACCATGCCCGAGTATGTGGACGTCATCGTTCCGCGTGGCGGCAAGGGTTTGATCGAGCGCGTCAGTCGCGACGCGCGAGTGCCGGTCATCAAGCATCTGGACGGCATCTGCCATGTCTATGTCAGCGCCCACGCCGATCTGGCCAAGGCGCAGAAGATCGCTTTCAACGCCAAGACCTACCGTTACGGGATCTGCGGCGCGATGGAAACCCTGCTGGTCGATCAGACCATTGCCGCCGACTTCTTGCCGTCGATGGCCGCGCAGTTTCGCGAGAAGGGCGTCGAGTTGCGCGGTTGCGAGCGCACCCGTGACCTGATCGATGTGATCCCGGCCACCGAGGAAGACTGGCACACCGAGTACCTGGCGGCGATTCTGTCGATTCGTGTCGTGTCCGGGCTGGATGAAGCCATCGAGCACATCAACCATTACGGCTCGCATCACAGCGACGCCATCGTTTCGGACCATCAAGGTCAGGTGCGCCGGTTCATGGCCGAGGTCGATTCCAGTTCGGTCATGGTCAATGCGCCGACCTGCTTCGCTGACGGGTTCGAGTACGGCCTGGGTGCCGAGATCGGCATTTCTACTGATAAGCTGCACGCCCGCGGTCCTGTCGGCCTTGAAGGACTGACCTGCGAGAAGTACATCGTGATCGGTGACGGCCAATTGCGCGGACAAGCCTGACTTGAATAGCCCCATGACCGCGCTGCCCAGACGTATCGGCATGCTTGGGGGCACGTTCGACCCGGTTCATATCGGTCATTTGCGCGGTGCGCTCGAAGTGGCCGAACTGCTGGAACTCGATGAGTTGCGCCTGACGCCCAGCGCCAGGCCTCCGCATCGTGACATGCCGAGCGTCACCGCCGAGGACCGTCTGGCGATGGTTCAGAGTGCCGTTGCGGGTGTGTCGCCCCTGACGGTGGATGACCGTGAACTGAAACGTGACAAACCGTCGTACACCCTCGACACACTGGAATCGATGCGCGCCGAACTGGCGCCTCGGGACCAGTTGTTCCTGTTGCTGGGTTGGGATGCCTTTTGCGGGCTGCCGACCTGGCACAGATGGGAAGAACTGCTGGAGCACTGCCATATCGTGGTGCTGCAACGCCCGGACGCGGACAGCGAGTCGCCGGATGCCATGCGCAATCTGCTGGCGGCCCGCGCAGTCAGCGATCCCAAGGCCCTGAAAGGGCCGGGTGGACAGATTACATTCGTCTGGCAGACGCCGTTAGCGGTGTCTGCCACCCAGATCCGTCAACTGCTGGCCAGCGGTAAGTCGGTACGTTTTCTGGTGCCAGACGCGGTACTGGCCTATATCGATGCGCGCGGGCTTTACCGTGCGCCGAACACTGATGGGTCGTCCTGAAACTGCTTTGATCGACAAGCGTCTGGACGGTCCCACACATACGAGCTGAATGAGTTTTATATGACAAAGCAAAAAATGAGCAGTGAAGAAGTCATCAATGTTGCGATTGCAGCCCTTGAAGAGGTCAAGGGTGCCGACATCCTGACCATCGACGTGCGCGACAAGACCAGCATCGCCGACTACATGCTGATCTGCACCGGTACGTCCAACCGTCAGTTGAACGCACTGGTCGATAACGTCCGTGACAAGGTCAAGGCTGCCGGCCTGAAGTCTCTGAGCGAAGAAGGCAAGGGCGACAGCGACTGGGTCCTGCTGGACCTGGGTGATGTGATCGTCCATGTGATGACCGCTGCGGCACGCCAGTTCTATGACCTTGAGCGCTTGTGGCAGGGTGCCGAACAAAGCCGTGCTGCCAGCGCTGCGCACCACACACCAGGCAACGAATAAGGTTTTGATGTGCGTCTGCGTCTGATCGCTGTGGGTTCGCGCATGCCCAAGTGGGTGGAAGAAGGTTGGCACGAATATGCCAAGCGGATGCCCTCCGAGCTTGCGCTTGAACTGGTGGAAATCCCGCTCAATACCCGAGGCAAAAACGCCGATGTCGCGCGCTTTATCCGTCAGGAAGGCGAGGCGATGCTGGCGAAAGTGCAGCCGGGCGAGCGGATTGTCACGCTGGAAGTGCATGGCAAACCGTGGAGCACCGAACAGCTGGCGGTCGAGCTCGATCGCTGGCGTCTCGATGCGCGCACGGTCAACCTGATGGTCGGCGGCCCCGAGGGGCTGGCGCCTGAAGTCTGTGCCCGCAGTGAACAACGCTGGTCTCTGTCGCCGCTGACCCTGCCGCACCCGTTGGTGCGCATCCTGATCGGCGAGCAGATGTATCGCGCCTGGACGGTCCTGTCCGGGCACCCTTATCACAAGTAGCATCGTTTTTACTGTGAATACGGCCTAAATGTCTCAACCGATCCGCCTCAAAGACCACGAAAAGGACGCACGCCTGGTGCGCGGCAGGGTCGTGTTCGGTGCTGTGGCGGTGGTGTTGCTGGTCTGCGTGCTGATTGCCCGGTTGTATTACCTGCAGGTCATCCAGTACGAGTATCACTCCACGCTCTCGGAAAACAACCGCGTTCACGTTCAGCCGATTCCGCCCAGCCGTGGGCTGATCTACGACCGCAATGGCGTTGTGGTTGCCGATAACCGACCCAGTTTCAGTCTGAGCATGACCCGTGAACGCGCAGGCGAGTGGTCCAGCGTGCTCGACACCATTGTCGAGATTTTGCAGCTCACCCCCGATGACCGCATCATCTTCGAAAAGCGCATGAAGCAGGGGCGTCGGCCGTTCGAGCCGGTGCCCATCCTGTTCGAGCTGAGCGAAGAACAGATCGCCCTGATCGCCGTCAACCAGTTCCGCCTGCCGGGCGTCGAGGTGGTTGCGCAACTGGTCAGGCACTACCCGCAAGGGCCGCACTTTGCCCACTCGGTCGGCTACATGGGGCGGATCAACGAGAAAGAGCTCAAGAGCCTCGACCCGATCAATTACAGCGGCACGCACCATATCGGCAAGACCGGTATCGAGCGCTTTTACGAGCCCGAGCTGCATGGTCAGGTCGGCTACGAAGAGGTCGAGACCAACGCCCGTGGTCGCGTGCTGCGTGTGCTCAAGCGTACCGACCCGATCCCTGGCAAGGACATCGTCCTGAGCCTGGACATCAAACTTCAGGAAGCCGCCGAAGCTGCACTGGGCGGGCGTCGCGGTGCGGTTGTCGCACTGGACCCGGCCACCGGCGAAGTGCTGGCGATGGTCAGTGCGCCGAGCTTCGATCCGAATCTGTTTGTCACCGGCATCAGCTTCAAGGCCTACGCCGAACTGCGCGATTCCATCGACCGGCCGCTGTTCAACCGCATTCTGCGCGGGTTGTACCCGCCTGGCTCGACCATCAAGCCTGCGGTGGCGATTGCCGGGCTGGATACCGGTGCGGTGACGCCTGGCTCGCGGGTATTCGATCCGGGCTATTACCAACTGCCCAATTACGACCACAAGTACCGCAACTGGAACCGCACCGGCGATGGCTGGGTCGATCTGGATACGGCGATCATGCGTTCAAATGACACGTACTTCTACGATCTGGCACACAAGGTGGGCATTGATCGACTGGCTACCTACATGAACAAGTTCGGTATCGGGCAGAAGGTCTCGCTGGACATGTTCGAAGAGTCTCCCGGCCTCATGCCTTCCCGTGAGTGGAAGCGCGCCACGCGCCGTCAGGCCTGGTTCCCTGGCGAGACGCTGATCCTCGGCATCGGTCAGGGCTACATGCAGGCAACGCCGTTGCAACTGGCCCAGGCGACCGCGCTGGTGGCCAACAAGGGTGTGTGGAACCGTCCGCATCTGGCCCGAACCATCGAAGGCAAGGCGCCTGTGGATGAAAACCCGATGCCGGACATCGTGCTGCGCGACCCGGCCAACTGGGGACGCGTCAACCACGGCATGCAGGAAGTGATGCACGGCGCGCGCGGTACGGCGCGCAAGGCCGCCATTGGCGCGCAGTACCGGATTGCCGGCAAAAGCGGTACGGCCCAGGTCGTGGCCATCAAGCAGGGCGAGAAATACGACCGCACCAAGGTACAGGAGCGTCACCGCGACCATGCCTTATTCGTCGGCTTCGCCCCGGCCGACAACCCGAAAATCGTTGTTGCAGTGATGGTCGAGAACGGCGAGTCCGGTTCCGGCGTCGCCGCCCCCGTCGTGCGTCAGGTCCTGGACGCCTGGCTGCTCGACGAAAACGGCCACCTCAAACCCGAGTACGCCGGTTCCCTGAATCTGGAGGCTGCGGCCCGTGAAGAGTAATTTCGACCGCATCCTGTCCAGTGAAGACGTGATGCGTCGCCGCGCCACGTTTCTACAGCGCATTCATATCGACGGTCCATTGCTGATCCTGCTGCTGACGCTGGCGGCGGGCAGCCTGTTCGTGCTGTATTCGGCCAGTGGCAAGAACTGGGATCTGCTGATCAAGCAGGCCAGTTCGTTCGGCATCGGTCTGGTGGCAATGGTGGTGATCGCCCAGCTGGAGCCGCGCTTCATGGCGCGCTGGGTGCCGGTGCTGTATGTCATCGGCGTCCTGCTGCTGGTGGTGGTGGATGTCATGGGCCATAACGCCATGGGTGCGACGCGCTGGATCAACATTCCCGGGGTGATCCGCTTCCAGCCTTCGGAGTTTCTCAAGATCATCATGCCGGCGACCATCGCCTGGTATCTGTCCAAGCGCACGCTGCCCCCGCATTTGAAGCATGTGGCGGTCAGTCTTGCCCTGGTGGGTGTGCCGTTCATTCTTATCGTGCGCCAGCCCGACCTGGGGACGTCACTGCTGATTCTGGCATCGGGTGCCTTCGTGCTGTTCATGGCCGGTTTGCGCTGGCGCTGGATCATCAGCGTACTGGCGGCCGCCGTACCGGCGGCAGTGGCCATGTGGTTCTTCTTCATGCACGACTACCAGAAGCAGCGCGTACTGACGTTTCTGGACCCCGAAAGCGATCCGCTGGGGACCGGCTGGAACATCATTCAGTCAAAGGCTGCCATCGGTTCGGGCGGCGTGTTCGGCAAAGGCTGGTTGCTCGGCACCCAGTCGCACCTCGACTTTCTGCCGGAAAGCCATACCGACTTCATCATTGCAGTATTGGGTGAAGAGTTTGGCCTGGTAGGCATCTGTGCGCTGCTGATCATTTATATGCTGCTGATCGGCCGCGGGCTTGTGATCACTGCACAGGCGCAGACATTATTCGGCAAACTGCTGGCCGGTGCGTTGACCATGACGTTTTTTGTTTACGTTTTCGTCAACATCGGTATGGTCAGTGGCCTGCTGCCAGTGGTGGGGGTGCCGTTGCCCTTCATTAGCTACGGCGGAACTTCGCTCGTGACCCTACTGTCAGCGTTTGGGGTTTTGATGTCGATCCATACACATCGTAAATGGATCGCTCAAGTTTGATTAAGGTGAACTATTCAATGCAAGTAATGCGTAACTGGGCTCGATATGCTCCGGTGGTCGGTCTGGTGGGCATCCTTGGATCGGTGCAAGAGGCACTGGCTGGCGACTATGAAGGTTCGCCCCAGGTGGCGGAATTCGTCGGTGAGCTGACCCGCGATCACGGTTTTGCCGGTGAGCAGTTGATGAGCCTGTTCCGCGAGGTCGAGCGCAAGCAGGCCATCCTCGATGCCATTTCCCGCCCGGCCGAACGCGTCAAGCAGTGGAAAGAGTATCGGCCGATGTTCATCACCGATACGCGCATCGCTCGCGGTGTCGACTTCTGGCGTCAGCATGAGGCCGCCCTGGCGCGTGCCGAGCAGGAATACGGCGTGCCGGCGCAGATCATCGTGTCGATCATTGGTGTAGAGACCTTCTTCGGCCGCAACACCGGTAACTATCGAGTGATCGACGCCTTGTCGACGCTGGGCTTCGATTACCCGCCACGCGCCCAGTTCTTCCGCAAGGAATTGCGCGAGTTTCTGCTGCTGGCGCGCGAGCAACAGGTCGATCCCCTTACGCTAAAGGGTTCGTACGCCGGCGCAATGGGACTGCCGCAGTTCATGCCGAGCAGTTTCCGCGCCTACGCAGTGGATTTCGACGGCGACGGTCATATCAACATCTGGACCGACCCGGACGATGCCATCGGCAGTGTCGCCAGCTATTTCAAACGTCATGGCTGGGTGGCCGGTCAGCCGGTGGTCAGCCGTGCCACGGCACGTGGCGACCGGGTTGACGAGGGGTTGAGCCCTGCGCTTGATCCGGTAATGTCGGTCGGGGAGTTGCGACAGCTGGGCTGGGCGAGTCATGATGCGCTGCGCGACGATATGCCGGTGACGGCGTTTCGTCTGGAAGGCGACAATGGTCCTGAATACTGGCTGGGTTTGAACAATTTTTATGCAATCACTCGTTATAACCGCAGTGTGATGTACGCCATGGCCGTATATCAGCTGTCTGAATCGTTGGTTCAAGCTCGAGGCGTCAAGTAATGCGGGCATCGCCGATTCTTCAATCATTCAAGCTTCTGGCGCTGACCGGCCTGGCAGTGCTGGTCGCCAGTTGCTCGTCGCCATCGCGCACGACAACTTCACCGTCGCCCAAGGGCGGCGCCGTGGTGCGCTCGATGCCGGGGCTGGACATCAACCGTGCCCACAAGGACGGCGCGCCGTGGTGGGATGTGGATGTCTCGCGCATCCCTGATGCAACGCCGACCCTGCACACCGGGGCCTACAAGGCCAACCCGTACACCGTGCTGGGCAAGACCTATTTCCCGATGAGCGATTCCAGGCGTTACGTCGCTTCGGGCACCGCTTCCTGGTACGGCACCAAGTTTCATGGTCAGAACACTGCCAACGGCGAGGTGTATGACCTGTACGGCATGAGTGCCGCACACAAGACCCTGCCGCTGCCCAGCTACGTCAAGGTGACCAACCTGGACAACAATCGCACAGTGATCCTGCGCGTCAATGATCGCGGGCCGTTCTATTCCGACCGCATCATCGACCTGTCCTACGCGGCCGCCAAAAAGCTCGGTTATGCCGAAACCGGTACTGCACGGGTCAAGGTCGAAGGCATCGATCCGCAGGAATGGTGGGCGCAACGGGGGCGTCCGGCGCCGCTGATGCTCAATCAGCCGCAGGTCGTTGCGCAGGCGACACCGCCCGCGCTGTCCACTTCCACCGGCACCGTCGAGCAGTACACACCGCCTCCTCAGCAGCACGCAGCACCCGTCGTGCCGTTGCAGGTTGACGCAAAAAAAAACGCTTCAGGACAAGCCGCTGGGCTGTTTCTCCAGGTGGGAGCCTTCGCCAACCCGGACGCTGCGGAACTCCTGAGGTCGAAATTGAGCGGGATGGTCCGAGCGCCGGTGTTCGTCAGCTCGATAGCGCGCAATCAGCAAACGCTCTATCGAGTGCGGATGGGACCGATCGACACGCAGGGTGAAGCCCAGCAGCTGCAAAACAGCGTCAGGTCGGCCAATCTGGGCCAGCCGAGCGTAGTGACATCGGATCAGTAAGTTTTTTCGACAATCGTTCTCCGGCAACAACGGAGAACGGTATGCAGTCGCAGGCGGCGCAGATTTGCTTTCAGGGCAAGCGTTGCAGGTAACTGCCCACAAGGTCGTGTGTCGAACAGGCGACTTTGTCAGCCAGGGTTACAGCCTGGCGCCACGAGCCGTACCGAGGCGTTTTCGCTTCGCCGGTCTGTTCAGTTTTGCCCGCAAGGGCATGTTTGCCCATTAGGATTCTCGAGAGACGGATGAACATCACCACCTTTGCAAAACGTTTGTGCCTGCTTGTTCCACTGATTATCACCCCGACGGTATGGGCGGCAGAGCAGATGACGCCTGCTGCACCACAGCTGGCGGCCAAGTCCTACGTGCTGATGGATGCCACCAGCGGCAACGTCCTGGTCGAGAATAACGGTGATCAGCGTCTGGCTCCTGCCAGTCTGACCAAGTTGATGACCGCCTACATCGCGACCCTGGAAATCCGCCGCGGCCAGATCGGTGAAAACGATCCGGTGACGATCAGTGAAAACGCCTGGCGCACGGGCGGTTCGCGGATGTTCATCAAGGTCGGCAGCCAGGTCACGGTCAGCGACCTGCTGCACGGCATCATCATTCAGTCGGGTAACGACGCCAGTGTCGCGATTTCCGAGCACATCGCCGGCAGTGAAGACGCCTTCGCCGACATGATGAACAAGACTGCCGGCGACCTGGGCATGACCAACAGCCACTTCATGAACCCGACCGGTCTGCCGAACCCGGAGCACTACTCGTCGGCTCACGACATGGCGATCCTGGCGCGCGCAATCATTCACGAAGACCCGGCTCACTATGCGATCTACTCGCAGAAGGAGTTCTTCTGGAACGGCATCAAGCAGCCTAACCGCAACCTGCTGCTGTGGCGCGACAAGACCGTCGACGGTCTGAAAACCGGTCACACCGATGAAGCCGGCTACTGCATGGTGTCGTCGGCAGTACGTGACGGCATGCGTTTGATCGCCGTGGTGTTCGGCACCAACAGCGAACAGGCTCGCGCAGCTGAAACCCAGAAGCTGCTGACCTATGGCTTCCGTTTCTTCGAAACCCAGAACTTCTATCAGAAGGGCACCGAGCTGGCTCAGGCCACGGTCTGGAAGGGCACCGAGCGTCAGGTCAAGGCCGGTCTGGCTGAAGATCTGAGCATGACCATGCCTAAGGGCGACATGAAGAAACTGTCCGCCAGCATGACCATGAACCCGCAACTGGTTGCGCCAATCGCCAAGGGCGACGTGATCGGCAAGGTCGAGGTCAAGAAAGACGATCAGGTGGTTCACACCGCCAATCTGATTGCTCTCGATGCGGTTGAGGAGGGTGGTATTTTCCGCCGCGTGTGGGATAGCATCCGCCTGTTCTTCTACGGCTTGTTCAACTGATCCAGTAACCAATGCCGACCTTCTCGCGGCCTGCTCATGATCTGAGCGGGCCGCGTGTCCGTCGTCACGGCTTGTGAGACCTTTACTGCCATGACCGATACCGACATCAAGTCGCACAAAATCGAATTTCCCTGCAATGACTATCCGATCAAAGTGATCGGTGATACCAGTGTGGGCTTTACGGACGCCGTGATGGAAGTGCTTGAAAAGCATGCCACGGTCGACCTCAAGACGCTCGCCGAGCGTCAGAGCAGCAACGGCAAATACACCACTGTGCAGCTGCACATTGTTGCCACCGGCGAAGATCAGTTGCGCGATATCAATAGTGCCTTGCGTGCTACGGGTTTCGTGCACATGGTGCTCTGATGGCGGGTACGCTGGGCTTTCGTGATCTGGGCCTGATCGATTACGAAACTGCCTGGCATGCCATGAAGCGCTTTACCGACGAGCGTGGCCGCGAGGCTGCCGATGAAGTCTGGCTGGTCCAGCATCCGCCGGTCTTCACCCAGGGACAGTCCGGCAAGGCCGAGCATTTGCTGCTGCCGGGTAATATTCCTGTCGTACAGGTCGATCGTGGCGGCCAAGTGACTTATCATGGCCCGGGCCAACTGGTGGCTTACCTGATGCTGGATGTCAGGCGCCTTGGTTTCGGCGTTCGCGATCTGGTCACCCGGATCGAGAACACCCTCATTGCCTTGCTCGCCGACTACGGCGTCAAGGCTGCAGCCAAGGCTGATGCCCCTGGCGTATACGTTGACGGCGCGAAAATAGCGTCGCTCGGTCTGCGCATTCGCAACGGCTGCTCGTTTCATGGTCTGGCGTTGAACGTCGACATGGACCTTGAGCCGTTCCGCCGCATCAACCCTTGCGGATACGCCGGGCTGGCCATGACCCAACTGAGCGATCAGGCAGGGCAGATAGAATTTTCCGAGGTAAGTGCCCGACTGCGTGCGCAGCTCGTCAACCACCTCGACTACGCTGAGCAGGCGACCCTTACGGGCGGAATAAACCATTATGACTGACACCGTGCAAACCCTGATCCCGACGCTGGATGTTTCCGAGCGAGTGGCCCGTCCGAAAGTCGAAGCGGGCGTCAAGCTTCGCGGAGCGGAAAAGGTTGCGCGCATCCCGGTCAAGATCATCCCGACGGTAGATCTGCCGAAGAAGCCCGACTGGATTCGCGTGCGTATCCCGGTTTCTCCGGAAGTCGACCGTATCAAGCAATTGCTGCGCAAGCACAAGCTGCACAGCGTCTGTGAAGAGGCGTCCTGCCCCAACCTGGGCGAATGCTTTTCCGGTGGTACTGCAACGTTCATGATCATGGGCGACATCTGCACCCGTCGTTGCCCGTTCTGTGATGTGGGCCACGGTCGTCCGAAGCCGCTCGACGTCAACGAACCGAAGAGCCTCGCCATCGCGATTGCCGACCTGCGCCTGAAGTACGTGGTTATCACCTCGGTGGACCGTGACGACTTGCGTGACGGCGGTGCTCAGCACTTCGCCGACTGCATCCGCGAAATCCGCCTGCTGTCGCCGGGCGTACAGCTCGAGACGCTGGTACCGGATTACCGTGGCCGGATGGACGTTGCGCTGGAAATCACCGCCGCCGAGCCGCCGGATGTGTTCAACCACAACCTGGAAACCGTGCCGCGTCTTTACAAGGCTGCGCGTCCGGGATCGGACTACCAGTGGTCGCTGACCCTGCTGCAGCGCTTCAAGCAGATGGTCCCGCATGTACCGACCAAGTCCGGGCTGATGCTGGGGCTGGGCGAGACCGACGAAGAAGTCATCGAAGTCATGCAGCGCATGCGCGAACACGACATCGACATGCTGACCCTGGGCCAATACCTGCAGCCTTCGCGCAATCACTTGCCAGTGCAGCGCTTTGTCCATCCGGACACCTTTGCCTGGTTCGCCGAGGAAGGCTACAAGATGGGCTTCAAGAACGTCGCGTCCGGGCCGCTGGTACGCTCTTCGTACCACGCCGACGAGCAGGCCAAGATCGCCAAGGCGATGCTCTGACAACACGCCGCGAAAACAAGAAGGGCCAGGTAGCGATACCTGGCCCTTCTTTTTGCGGTTGATTATCGTGCCGCTACTCTTCGCCGTATCGTGGGTCGAGATTGGTCGCGGAGCGTCCGGAAATGCATTCCCACGCTGGTGCGTGAGGAACGATAGGCTTCCCTAAGAACACTATCGTGCCGACGCTCCGCGTTGGCATGCCGTTCTGGACGCTCTGCGTCCTGCCGATTACTGCCCGACAGGCTTGCGCAGGTTCTCCAGCAATTCATGCGTCGGGTAACCATCGGCTGGCCAACCGAACGACTGCTGCGCACTGCGGATGGCCTTGCGCGTATTGGCGCCGATAATGCCGTCTGGCGCGCCTGCGTCGTACTGGCGTGCCGAGAGAAGGGTTTGCAACTCAATGCGCTCTGAGCGGCTCAGCGGCAGATCTCCGCGAGGCCAGCTGCCCACTACATAGCCCGCGCCCTTGAATCGATCGGAAAGCAGGCTGATCGCCAACGCGTAGGAGGTCGAGTTGTTGTACTTGAGAATCGCGCGGAAGTTGTCCAGCACCAGAAAGGCTGGCCCGCGATAGCCGGCTGGCAACAGCAAGGCGGCTTGCTGCTGGCTGGCGGCGACCGGAATGGCTGAGCCGTCCGGTTGTTTCAGGCCCAGTTGCTGCCATTCGGCGAGACTCTTGCGGGTCGTCGAGTCGGCCAGCGAGTAGTCGAATCCCGAGCCGAGCACCACTTCAAAGCCCCAGGGCTGACCACGCTGCCAGCCGGAGCTCTGCAGGTAATGCGCAGTGGATGCCAGGGCATCGGCAGGGGTGTTCCAGATGTCACGTCGGCCATCGCCGTCAAAATCCACGGCATGGGTGTTGTAGGTGGTCGGGATGAACTGCGTCTGGCCCATCGCACCGGCCCACGAACCCAGCATTTTGTCCGGCGTTATGTCGCCATGCTGGATGATTTCCAGCGCGGCGAGCAACTGGCTCTGCGCAAAGCCGGGACGACGGCCTTCATAGGCCAGCGTTGCCAGTGAGCGAATGACGGATTGCGTACCCTGGAACGATCCGAAATTACTTTCCATGCCCCATACCGCGACCAGCGCCTGGCGATCGACGCCGTACTGCTGCTCAATCTTCTGCAGATCGTCGGCATACTGCGAAAGCAGCGCCTGACCCTTGCGTACGCGTGCGGCAGAGATGGCACCGTCCAGGTATTCCCAGACCGGGCGGCTGAATTCAGGCTGGCTGCGGTCGGCCTTGACCACGCTCATGTCGGGGGTGACGCCGGCAAATGCCAGATCGAATACGTCCGCACGGATGCCTGCCTTCAATGCCTGGGCACGAAAGCCGGCCTGCCATTCGCTGAAGCTGACGGCGGGCTGAATCGTGAGGTTGTCGTCAACGACCAGCGCTGGCGTAGGCGCTACGGCAGGAGCGTTTGTCTGCACCTTGCTGGATTGAAGAGGCGTGGCATCGGCTGCAGTGGGTTTTTCTGCGCAGGCTACCAGGGCAACAAGACTGGAGGCAGCGATGAGTTGGCGCAGCTGCGGGCGATGGGTAAAACGAGAAGGCATGCTTGAGTCCAAGGGTATTACCGTTAGGTGCAGACCATAACACGGCTAAGCGGTTGAAAGCGCCCCGGAAATGTTGCTCGATATCAGGCTGCCATAAAGCAGGAAGCCTCCCAGCTTTTAGACTGGAAGGCTTCGCGGCGGTAGCTGCCTTTGCCCTTGGCGGGTTGTTCCTGACGACTGCGGAACAAGGGCTGGGCGATGATGGATTTGGCCTTGTTCGGCCGCTTTGGCTTGCTCATGGCGAGTGCTCCTGATGGGTGTTGTAAAACGCTGCGAATCATCGGGCAGAACGGCGCGTGTGTCTAATAGTCGTGTGCTATGACGCGGCGCGCGTAATTGGCTGTGTGAATGAATACCTGTGGGAGCGAGCTTGCTCGCGAAGGTGCCGTTACAGGCTCCTCGCTTTGATTATCGTCGGCACGCAGTTCGTGACGCTCCGCGTCACAAGAGGACGCAGAGCGTCCTGAAGGGCATTACCACGCAGAGCGTGGGAACGAGATTTGATCAAAAATCAAACTGATGCAATAGCGCCATCATGATGACTGCAAGGGTGGCAGCTCCCATGCCTGTCGCCCAATTTGCTGCTGGGGTTTCCGCAAACCAGGAGCCTTTTACAGGGTATTTGCCAAGCGTCAGGAGTTTTACGATCGGCCATCCGACCGGATAGAAAATGGCACGAGCGACGACTTCAAACAGGCCAGTAGGTATGTCGCACATGGGGCCTACTCCGCAGGTAGCGCCAATCGTTGCCCTGCCATCAGCAGCGCCAGCCGACTCAGGCTGCTCCATGGCGAGCCGGCGGCCTGGCCTTTGATCTGTGCGTCGATGCGTTGCGCATCCATGAGCAGCTGGCTCCAGCGTTTTGCCGTTTGGCGTTGCAGGGCTTTGCTCATCAATGGCTTGCGCTTGTCCCAGATCGGCGGGCGTGCCGAGCTGAATACCTTGTCCAGCGGCACGCCCTGGCTGAACTGTTGTGACATGTTGGCCAGGGCGCGCAGTTCGCGGGTCAATGCCCAGAGGATCACCGGCGTTTCGACCCCTTCGCCACGCAGCCCTTCGAGCATGCGCAGGGCATGGGCAGCTTCGCCATTCAGGACGGCATCGGTCAGGCCAAATACGTCGAAGCGCGCACTGTCGGCTACGGCCGCCTGCACGGTCTCGACGGTGATCTGGCCTTCTTCGGCCATCAGTTTGAGCTTTTCAATTTCCTGCGCGGCGGCCAGCAGGTTGCCTTCGACCCGGGCAGCGATCAGTTCGACGGCGTCCTGAGTCGCCGCCAGCCCCGCCTGCGACAGGCGCTGGCGAATCCATTGCGGCAATTGGCCGATGTCCACCGGCCAGATTTGCACGAACTGGGTTTGCGCACCCTCGACCAGTGCCTTGCCCCACTTGGTTTTCTGCGCACTGCCATCGAGCTTGGGCAGGCTGATCAGCAGCAGGGTGTCTTCAGCGGGTCTGGCGCAATATTCCATGAGCGCCGCAGCACCCTTGTCGCCGGGCTTGCCGGAGGGCAGACGCAATTCAAGAAGGCGGCGTTCGGCAAACAGCGACATGCTGGCGCCCGCCTGGAGCAATGTGCCCCAGTCGAAGCTGGCGTCGGCGCTGAATACCTGCCGCTCATCGAAGCCTTGCTGGCGTGCGGCCGCGCGAATGGCGTCAGCCGCTTCCTGGCAGAGCAGCGGATCGTCACCGCTGATCACATAGACGGGCGCAAGCGTGCCTTGCAAGTGCTTGCCGAGTTGGGCGGGGGCGAGTTTCATGAGTCAGAGGATGTCGGGGCCGGAAAGCCGGCCCCGAACACTTATCTGGCTGGAACTTCGACAGGCGACTGCTGAGGCGTCTCGTCGCGGATTCGCTGAGCAGCCTCGAGTGCGTCGGCTTCGGCCTTGGCAACTGCGTCCGCCTTGGTCTGCAGCTCGTCCAGACGCGAAGGGGTCAGTTGCTGCAAGCGAGCCATCAGTTTCTGGATCAGGTCGTTGCGCATTTCCTGGCGAACCTGGGAGGCTTCCTGGTCGGAACCGGTCAGGTTGTTGCCGTCGTGTACGTAGGAACGGTCTGCGGTAACTTTATCGCCAAGCAGGAAGCGATCCTTGTCGCCGTGCACTTCATAAGTCAGGGTGGTGGTCAGCTGGTATTCAGCCGAGCGCCCAGAGCCCGAGTAGCTGATGGCGCGCTGAGTTTCGGCCTCGTTGGTCAGCATCAGCTTGTAAGGCGCGCCGGTGTAGACCTTGACGCCTGAGCTGGTCAGCAAGCGAGTGAGTTGTGTCACGGTTTCGCCATAGGCGTCGCGGGCACTGACATCCAGCTCCTTGATCGCCAGCTCGGTGGTACCGGTGCCACGCAGCTGGAAGCCACAGGCACTCAACAGAACAGCCAGGCCCATCACCAGCAAATTGCGTTTGATCATCTTGATGCTCCCCTTGAATCCGTTTGGGCCGCCAGTGCGTGCCCTGGAAATATGTTCGGCGCCCTGCATTTGCCGGGCGCCCGATCCAATCAGCTTGCGACGATGTTGACCAGCTTGCCAGGTACGACAATCACCTTGCGAATGGTCAGGCCATCTGTGAAGCGCAATACGTTCTCGTTGACGCGGGCGGCCGCTTCGACCTCTTCGCGGCTGGCGCTGGCAGGCATCTCGATGTGACCGCGCAGCTTGCCGTTGACCTGAATCACCAGTTGCAGACTGTCCTGTACCAGCGCGTTTGCATCGAATGCAGGCCAGCCAGCGTCGATCACCGGCTCATTGTGGCCCAGTTGCTTCCACAGTTCGTGGCTGATGTGCGGCGTGATCGGAGCCAGCAGCAGGGCGACGGTTTCCACGCCTTCCTGCATCAGTGCGCGGTCCTGCGGTGTGTC
The DNA here is from genome assembly GCF_900103225.1 of Pseudomonas congelans. GTDB lineage: Bacteria > Pseudomonadota > Gammaproteobacteria > Pseudomonadales > Pseudomonadaceae > Aquipseudomonas > Aquipseudomonas congelans. Next base: position 192,977 of record NZ_FNJH01000006.1, read on the forward strand.
CTGCGGGGCCTTTTCCAGAACGTTCATCAGCGTCATCACTTGCGCGACAGCGGTGTTGAATTTCTGGTTCTGGCCGATATCCTGGCTCGCCTGTCTGATCGCCTGATGAATTGCGCGGCGGATGGCTTTCTGCTCATCGGACAATGCCGCAACGTCCAGGCCGGTCGATGGGCCTTGAGCCACATGCGCCTGAGCCAGACGCCATACCCGGCGCAGGAAACGATGCGAACCTTCGACGCCCGAGTCGGACCATTCCAGGCTCATGTCGGGCGGGGAGGCGAACATCATGAACAGGCGGCAGGTGTCGGCGCCGTACTGGTCGATCATGGTCTGCGGGTCGATGCCGTTTTTCTTCGACTTCGACATCTTTTCAGTGCCGCCGATTTCCACCGGCAGGCCATCGCTGGTCAGTGTGGCGCTGATCACCTTGGCCTTGGCATCTCTTTCAAGGGTCACGTCGGCCGGGTTGATCCAGGTCTTCTTGCCGCTGGTTTCCATGCGGAAGTAGGTTTCGGCGTTGACCATGCCCTGGGTGAGCAGGTTCTTGAACGGTTCGTTCGAGGTCACCAGGCCTTCGTCGCGCATCAGCTTGTGGAAGAAGCGGGCGTAGAGCAGGTGCAGGATCGCGTGTTCGATACCGCCGATGTACTGATCCACTGGCAGCCAGTGGTTGGCAGCGTTCGGCTCGACCAGACCACCCTCGTAATGCGGGGAGGCATAGCGCGCGTAGTACCACGAGGACTCGACGAAGGTGTCCATGGTGTCGGTTTCACGCTTGGCCGGTGCGCCGCATTTCGGGCAGCTGCATTCGTAGAACTCGGGCATGCGCGCCAATGGCGAGCCAGCGCCGTCGGGCACGACGTCTTCCGGCAGGACAACCGGCAACTGGTCTTCCGGGACCGGCACGTCGCCGCAGGTGTCGCAATGCACGATAGGGATCGGGCAGCCCCAGTAGCGCTGGCGGCTGATGCCCCAGTCGCGCAGGCGAAACTGGGTACGTGATTGGCCCAGGGATTTCTTGACCAGCGCGGCTTCAATGGCGTCGAACGCGTCCTGGAAGGTCAGGCCGGTGAATTCGCCGGAATTGATCAGCTCGCCATGCTCGCCGAAGGCCGGCTGCCACGGGGCAGGCGTTTGGTCGCCGGCGCTGGTGCGTACCACGGGCTTGACTGGCAGACCGTACTGGGTGGCAAACTCGAAATCACGCTCATCGTGCGCCGGTACGGCCATGACCGCGCCATCGCCATAGTGCATCAGTACGTAGTTGGCGACCCACACCGGCAGCTTCTCGCCAGTCAGTGGATGCTCGACGAACAACGAGGTCGCCTGGCCTTTCTTTTCCTGTGTGGCAACGTCGGCTTCGGCAACGCTGCCGCCCTTGCATTCATCAATGAACGCCTGCAGTGCGGGGTTGCCTTGCGCGGCCAGGGTCGCCAGCGGGTGTTCTGCCGCCACTGCGACGTAGGTCGCACCCATCAGGGTGTCAGGGCGGGTGGTGAAGACTTTCAGGGCACCGGCTTCGCCGATCGAGGCCTGGTCGTACGGAAACTGCACTTCCATGCCGCGCGAACGGCCGATCCAGTTGCGCTGCATGGTCTTGACCTGTTCAGGCCAGCCCGGCAGTTCATCGAGGCTTTCCAGCAGCTCATCGGCGTACGCGGTGATCTTGAAGTAGTACATCGGGATTTCGCGCTTTTCGATCAGCGCGCCGGAACGCCAGCCGCGGCCGTCGATGACCTGTTCGTTGGCCAATACGGTCTGGTCGATCGGGTCCCAGTTCACGGTACCGTTCTTGCGGTAGATCACACCCTTTTCGAACAGGCGAGTGAACAGCCATTGTTCCCAGCGGTAGTAATCAGGCTTGCAGGTGGTGACTTCGCGCGACCAGTCAACCGCCAGACCCAGGCTCTTGAGCTGGGTCCTCATGTAGTCGATGTTTTCGTAGGTCCACTTGGCCGGTGCGACGTTGTTGTCGATGGCGGCGTTTTCAGCCGGCATGCCGAAGGCGTCCCAGCCCAGTGGCTGCAGAACATTCTTGCCCAGCATGCGCTGGTAGCGGGAGATCACGTCACCAATGGTGTAGTTGCGCACATGACCCATGTGCAGCTTGCCGCTCGGGTAAGGAAACATCGACAGGCAATAGAAAGTGTCCTTGCCTGGCTGTTCGCTGACTTCAAAAGACTTTTGCTCATCCCAGAACGTTTGGGCGGCGGCTTCGATTTCACGGGGCTGATAGAGTTCGTGCATGGCTACTTTTTACTAAGGATTAGTGACCCTTGACCCCTTCATTGCTTCGCCGAGTCAGGTCGGCACCGCGTGGCGGACAAATGCAACTGTCTGTGCGGTGCGTTCGGGCTCAAGAGCGCGGAAGTGGAATTACAGGAAGCGCAGTAGCATACATGAGGGCCGTCTATCGAGGGAAACCCTGATTGCTCCAGTTGCGGGCTCAACGCCCGGCTGACAACCTCATCTGGCCGTTGGTCGTTGTTCCATACCGGTTCTTGCAGCGGCGCTAAGCTCAAAAGCGAGGGTGATGACGATCTTCGATGAGGTGAGCGGATGACAGAGTTGCAGCATGTTGTAAGCCTGACCAGGCTGTATGAGCGTCTGATCGACCGTCTCGGTCTTGCACTCGAGACGGCGAGTACCTCGGTCCGGCTCCGAAACGAGTTGCCTGCCGAGCTTGAGCTCAAGGGGTTGAGCCGTGCCGAGTTCCAGTTGATCGAAGCCTATCTCGAAAAAGGTAACGGAGACGCAGGCGCGGCTGTCGTGGACACGCCTGCAAGCAGCGGTCTGGTTGCTGCAGAACTCGGCAGGTCGCCCCGTACGTCAGCCACCATTGTGTGGCTGAAAGACCGGCGACGAGCCAAGGCGTCAGTGCGGCTGGGCCGTAACACTTAGGCATTTGCCTGCCTGCACGCGCAGACCAAGGGCCTGGCTGGCTCGGGCTTCCTGCTTCGGGCATTGTCGTGCATGTGCAAACATTCTAGGCTGCGGGCACTCATGGAGATGTCCCGATGCCCTTGCGCTACCTGCTCAAAACCCTCCTTTTGCCGCCCGGTATTCTATTCGTCCTGCTGATCCTGGGTTGGTGGTTGCGTCGCTCCCGTCCGCGTCTGGCTACTGCTTTCTTTGCTGTCGGCCTCGGCGGATTGTGGCTGATGAGCCTGCCGGTCGTCGTAGAGTTTGCCGCTCGTAAACTGGAACAGATCCCGCCCTTGCCACAACAGCAATGGGCGACGCTGGCGCAGCAGGCGGACGCCATTGTGGTGCTGGGTAACGGGCGCGAGCGCAAATCTCCGACCTGGGGCACAGACACGCCCACCGGTCTTGGGCTGGAGCGCCTGCGTCTGGCGGCTCGATTGGCGAAAGAATCCGGACTGCCGATACTGACCTCTGGCGGCCTGCATTTTGACCAGCCGCCCAGCGAGGCGGCGATCATGGCGCAGTCACTGCAGGACGATTTTGCTGTGACGGTGCGCTGGCAGGAAGGGCTGAGCCGCACCACGTGGGAGAACGCGACCATGAGCGCCGCGATTCTGCAGCCGCAAGGTATCAAGCGCGTTGTGCTGGTGACTCAGGCCTGGCATATGCCGCGGGCACGCTGGAGCTTCGAGCAGGCGGGTTTCACGGTGGTGGGTGCGCCGGTCGGCTTTCTGGGTGTCGACAACGCCCGGCCTTTTGCTGGCTGGCTGCCTGAAAGTCGCGTGTTCACGCAAAGCGGCATGCTGCTCAATGAAGCCGCAGGCTTGCTGGTTTATCCGTGGGTCTATCGGAAGGGGCAATGATCATCCGAAGAAGTGAGCATCTGAAGCCGATTCCACCTGCAGGCAGATGAAACCGGCTTCGTGCAGTCAGACGGTCTTGGAAATCCGTGCCGCCATCAACGCCCAGCCAAACAGCAGCAGGCAGACAATTGCCAGCGGCCACGAGCGCCAGTGCAGATAAGGCGTGAGTTCATGCATTGGCACTACTTCGCCGTACAGCACGCCGCGCTCGAACTGCGGAATCTGCTCGGTGATTTTGCCAAACGGGTCGATCAGCGCGGTCACGCCATTGTTGGTTGCCCGGATCATCCAGCGGCCCGCTTCAAGAGCGCGCATCTGGGCCATCTGCAAGTGTTGCAGAGGGCCGATCGAGGTGCCGAACCAAGTGTCGTTGCTGACCGTCAACAGCAGGTCGCTTTGCGCCGACAGGCCTGCAGCGAACTCTGGATACACCACTTCGTAGCAGATGAACGGCGCGATGTGGTAACCCTTGGCCTGCAATAACGCCTGATCGTTCGGCCCGCGGGCGAAGTCCGACATCGGCAGGTCGAAGAAGGAAATCAGCCCGCGCAGCAGGTCCTGCAGCGGCACGTATTCACCGAACGGCACCAGCTTCTGCTTGTAGTAGGTGCCGTCACCCTGGCCTGCAACTGTGATGCCGTTGTAATAACGATACTCACCGCGCCCGGTCGGTTCGCGCACCGGTACGCCAGTGATCAGCGCCGCGCCGCGGTCCGAAGCGAACTTGCCCATCATCGACAGGTAGCCTTCTGCGCTTTCCTTGAGCACCGGTACGGCGGTTTCCGGCCAGACGATCAGGTCTGCCTGCTGCGAGCGGAAGGTCATGTCGCGGTACAGCGCCAACTGATCGTTGAGCTTTTGCGGGTCCCACTTCATGCTTTGTTCGACGTTGCCCTGCATCGCCGCCACTTTCAATGGCGCGCCGGACGGCGATGTCCAGGCGTGCCCCTTGAGGGCCAGGCCTGTCACCCACGGGGCCAGCAACAGCACCACGCCCATGGCCAGAAACGATTTGCGTGCACGCAGGCGGTGCAGGTTGCACAACAGTGCAGCAGTCAGCGCCAGCGAGAACGAAATCAGCCATACGCCGCCGACAGGGGCGAGCCCGGCCAGTGGACCGTCGAGCTGACTGTAGCCGGAATAGAGCCACGGGAAACCGGTGAGAAACCAGCCGCGAAACGCCTCCTGCCACAGCCATAGCGCTGCGAAGGCCAGCGCGTCGGCCAGCGGTGCTTCATTGCGACGCAGCCAGCGCGCCCACACACAGGCGGGCAGGGCGAAGAACAGGGCAATGGCGGCGATGAACAACAACATCAACAGCCCGGCCAGCAGCACGGACGCGCCGCCGTAGGTGTGAATGCTGACGTAGATCCAGCTGGTGCCGGCGCCGTACAGACCGAAGCCGTAGCACCAGCCACGGGCCAGTGCCTGGCGCGGGTTCAGTTCGCGCAGGCCCAGATAGAACATCGCCACTGCCACCAGCACCAGAGGCCAGAGGTCAAAAGGCGCCAGGGCCAGGGTCGTGAGCCCGCCAGCCGCCAGGGCCAGCAGGTTACCGGGCCAGCCGGGGCGGGTTATCCAGCGCATGTAGATTCCTTAAAGCAGCATCGAGTGTTTACGGACGTGAAATGGGCGTCACGCGCAGCAAATGAATGCGACGGCTGTCAGCGCTCAGGATGCGGAAACGATAGGCACCGATTTCAGTGATTTCGTTGCGCTTGGGCAGATGGCCGAAAGCATTCATCACCAGACCGCCCACGGTGTCGAACTCGTCGTCCGAGAACGTGCTGTCGAAGAATTCGTTGAAATTCTCGACCGGCGTAAGGGCCTTGACCAGGAAGTCTCCGCTGGGCAGCGGTTTGATGTAGCTGTCTTCCTCGACGTCATGCTCGTCTTCGATATCGCCGACGATCTGTTCCAGCACGTCTTCGATGGTCACCAGGCCTGCCACACCGCCGTATTCGTCAATGACGATGGCCATGTGGTTGTGGTTGGCGCGAAACTCGCGCAGCAGCACATTGAGACGCTTGGATTCGGGCACGAAGGTGGCCGGACGCAGCAGCTTCTTGACGTCATCGCTGTCGCCGTCGGCCTTGAGGATCAGCGGCAGCAGATCCTTGGCCAGCAGCACACCGAGCACGTCATCGTGGCTCTCGCCGATCACCGGATAGCGCGAGTGCGCAGCATCGATGACCGCAGGCAGAAACTCACGGGGTGTCTGGGTCGCCTTGATGCTGATCATCTGCGAGCGCGGCACCATGATGTCGCGTACTTGCAGGTCAGCCACTTGAATGGCGCCCTCGACGATGGCCAGCGCTTCGCTGTCCAGCAGTTTGTTCTGGTGGGCTTCGCGCAGCAGCTCAAGCAGCTCCTGGCGGTTTTTCGGCTCATGGACAAAGGCCTGGGTCAGTTTACCCAACCATGACTTTTGCCCGTTGCTCGATCGGTCTTCGCTCATAGCCCTTACTCGTGGTCCTTGCTTGGTGTGTCTGAATGTGGATGGTCGGCACTTTCGTCGTCGGCGTAAGGATCGGGATAGCCCAGCTCCTCAAGCAACGTTCGTTCCAGTGCTTCCATTTCGTCGGCTTCTTCATCGTCTATATGGTCGTAACCCAACAAATGAAGGCAACCATGAATGACCATGTGCGCCCAGTGCGCGTCGACGGACTTGCCCTGTTCAACGGCTTCACGGTTGACGACCGGAACGCATATGACCAGATCGCCCAGCAACGGGATGTCCAGCATGTCGTCCGGAACGTCTGCCGGGAATGAAAGCACGTTTGTTGCGTAATTTTTGTGTCGCCAGGTGTGATTGAGCTCACGCCCTTCGCTTTCGTCAACCAGGCGGATGGTCAGCTCGGAGTCGGCGCTGCGCTGACGCAAGCCCATTTCGCACCAGAGGCGGAATTGGGCTTCGTCAGGGGCGCTTGTCTCGCTTGCGACCTGAAGGTCCAGCTCAAGCATCGCGGTGGTTGTCCCGTGAGTAACTGTTGTTGCCCGACGGACCATCACTGAGGCGGTCGTCGAAGCGCTCGTAGGCTTCGACAATGCGCTGCACCAGCGGGTGGCGAACCACATCCTTGGGTTTGAAGTGCGTAAAGCTGATGCCCGGCACATCCTTGAGCACATCGATGACATGGGTCAGCCCGGAGCGAGTGCCTTTGGGCAGGTCGACCTGAGTGATGTCGCCGGTGATCACGGCAGTGGAGCCGAAGCCGATACGGGTCAGGAACATCTTCATCTGCTCGACGGTGGTGTTCTGACTTTCGTCGAGAATGATGAAGCTGTTATTAAGGGTGCGTCCGCGCATGTAAGCCAGCGGTGCCACTTCAATGACCTGCTTCTCGATCAGCTTGGCGACGTATTCGAAACCGAGCATCTCGTACAGCGCGTCGTACAGCGGGCGCAGGTACGGGTCGATCTTCTGCGCCAGATCACCGGGCAGGAAGCCCAGCTTCTCGCCAGCCTCGACTGCCGGGCGCACCAGCAGGATGCGTCGAATCTGCTCGCGCTCCAGGGCATCCACCGCACAGGCCACCGCCAGATAGGTCTTGCCGGTACCCGCCGGGCCGATGCCGAAGTTGATGTCGTTGCTGAGGACTTCCTTGACGTAACGCTGCTGGTTCAGGCCGCGCGGGCGAATCATGCCCTTTTTGGTGCGCAGCGAGACGCCGACTTCGGCGGCAGGGTGATTGTCCAGGCCGTCCACCCCCGATTCCTGAAGGAACAGGTGGACCATGTCCGGCGTCAGCTCGGTACCTTTGGTTTCCCGGTACAGGCGGCGCAGAAGGTTCTCGGCGGAGTGGGTTTGAGTGGTCGCGCCAATAAGCTCGAATTGATTGCCGCGATTGCGGATCTCGATGTCCAGGCGTTGCTCGATCAGGCGCAAGTGCTCGTCGAGTTGCCCGCACAAGTTGGCGAAACGATGGGCCTCGAAAGGCTCGAGGGTGAAGCGATGAGGTTCTATGGGTGCGTTCAAGGTCGTTTAATGGCCGTCCGGCGGCAATTGAGATGTATTGAAGAATACCCCTAGCGCTGGTTGTGCGAAAGCTTTGCCTTGTTAAAGGCCGCGCCAGGGATTCACCGTGCTCAATGGTAGGGACCGCGCAGAAACGAATTCATTCGGCGATTCGTTTCTGCGGCGATACTCAAGCTTTACTGTAGCAGCGAGCCGCGCAACGAGTGAGGCTGCGCATCATCGATGTGTACGTCGGCAAACTGCCCGATCAGTTTGGGGTTGGCGCAGCGAAAATTGACGATCCGGTTGTTCTCGGTGCGGCCCTGCAGTTCGCCTGGGTCTTTCTTCGAGTAGTCGGTCACCAGAATGCGCTGGATGCTGCCCACCATTTGCCGGCTGATCTCGAAACCCTGCTGGTTCAGGCGATGTTGCAGCGCGGCCAGTCGCTCTTTCTTCAGGGCTTCCGGCGTATCGTCCTTGAGGTCCGCGGCGGGCGTGCCCGGACGTGGGCTGTAGACGAACGAGAACGAGAAGTCGAAACCCACGTCCTCGATCAGCTTCATGGTGTTGTCGAAATCCTTTTCGGTCTCGCCGGGGAAGCCGACGATGAAGTCGGAGCTGATACTGATGCCCGGCACTGCAGCCCTGAGCTTGCGCAAGCGGGACTTGTATTCCAGCGTGGTGTGGTTGCGCTTCATCGCCGCCAGGATGCGGTCGGAGCCCGATTGCACAGGCAGATGCAGGTGCTTGACCAGCTCCGGCACTTCCGCATGGGCCTGGATCAGGCTGTCGGAAAATTCCAGCGGGTGCGAGGTGGTGTAGCGGATGCGGTCGATGCCATCGACGGCGGCGACCACGCGGATCAGGTCGGCCAGGTCTGCAACGCGTCCGTCGTGGGTGGTGCCGCGATAACCGTTGACGTTCTGCCCCAGCAGGGTGACTTCACGCACGCCGTTTTCGGCCAGGTGGATGACCTCGCTCAGCACGTCGTCGAACGGACGACTGACTTCCTCGCCACGGGTGTAGGGCACCACGCAGAATGTGCAGTATTTGCTGCAGCCTTCCATCACCGACACATAAGCGCTCGGGCCATCGACGCGCGGCTCGGGCAAGTGGTCGAATTTTTCGATTTCCGGGAACGAGACATCGACCTGCGGCAAGCGGGTCACGCGTGCGGCGTCGATCATTTCCGGCAGGCGGTGCAGGGTCTGCGGGCCGAACACCACGTCCACATAGGGCGCGCGATCACGAATCGCTGCGCCTTCCTGGCTGGCCACGCAGCCGCCGACGGCGATGACCATTTCCGGATTGGCCAGCTTCAGCTCACGCCAGCGGCCGAGCTGGGAATAGACCCGGTCCTGGGCGCGCTCACGAATCGAGCAGGTATTGAGCAGGATCACGTCGGCGTCTTCCGCGCGAGCGGTGACTTCCAGGGCCTGATGTTCGCCCAGCAGGTCGACCATGCGCGAGCTGTCGTACTCGTTCATCTGGCAACCGTGGGTTTCGATATAAAGCTTTTTGGCCATGCGTGATGATCAACCGTGTCAGTGAACCGCGCATTATAAGGATGAAGGGCTCGGGTTCCTAGCGTCGGCTGTCCGACGAGGCGGGCGGACATGCTATAGTCCGTGCCCCTTTTTCATCTCTGATCGTTACCCGCCCGTTATGACCAAACGCGAAGCTCCAATCTACAAGGTGATTTTCCTCAACCAGGGACAGGTGTTCGAGATGTACGCCAAGCAGATCTACCAAAGTGATCTGTGGGGCTTTCTGGAAGTTGAAGAATTCGTCTTCGGCGAGCGCACGACCGTTGTGGTGGACCCGAGCGAAGAGAAGCTCAAGGCCCAGTTCGAAGGTGTGGTGCGCAGTTTTGTGCCGATGCATTCGATTGTGCGCATTGATGAAGTCGAGCGCATGGGCACGCCGAAGATCAGTGAAGCGCGCGGCACCAGCAATGTGATGCCGTTCCCCATGCCGATGCCGGAAAAGTAAGCGTTGCAGGTTTGAATCGCGATTGCCCTGAGAAATTTCTGATCAGGGCAACGGAGAGAACGGACTGCGCCCTTCGGCGGTCTGCAATTCAAGCAGGTATTTGCGGAAAATCTGCCCGAGTACCTGAGTGGCCACTTCGAGCTCGTCACGCTGCATCTTCGCCGAAACTTCGTCGGCAGCGTCCAGCGCCTCTTCCGAACCGTTGACCGCAGCCATCTTCAGCACGATGTACGCCTGAATGTTGTTGGCCTGCACACCCTCGCCACGGCTGAACATCAAGCCCAGCTGATATTGCGCCTGGGCATGGCCCTGCAGCGAAGCCTGCTCGAAATAATTCAGCGCCTGCGGCAAATCGCGAGGTGCATTTTTGCCCTCGTAATAGAACTCACCCAACTCGTACTGCGCCTGCGCGTCCCCACCCTTGGCGGCCTGCTGACAGGCTTCGAGCGCTGCAGGCAGGTTTTCTGGCTGGGTATTGAGGGTGCAACGACCCATCGCCGGGACTAACAACGAGTTGCCGCCGGCAGTTGCCAGCAGGGGATAGACAAGCAACAGGCAGCCCAATACAAGGGTGCGGCCGGTGCGGTTCATGGGAGTCGACTTACCTCTGAAAAAGGTGCGGGCATGCCCGACCAGCTAAACGTGCTGGCTGCGCATTATGAAATAAGCAGAGCCAACCTTACAAAGTCTTTACGGATTTTCTGCTGCACGGCCTGAAAACATCCTTTTTTACGGGCGGATTACCTGAAAGAGGGGTGTCGTCAGCGTGTATGTGCCGCGTTCGCATTGCATTGTAGAAGCAAAATACATACTTAACGTTCAGTTTCATTCGCAGTCATCACTCGCGCCGGTTCACTGACACCCTGCACGAGTGATGCCTGACGAGCTTATTTCAACGCAGCGAATGCCTTTTCTGCAGCATCCAGGGTCAGATTCAGCTCGGCATCGCCATGGGCGATGGAGGTGAAACCCGCTTCGAAGGCACTCGGTGCGAGATACACGCCGCCTTCCAGCATCAGGTGGAAGAAACGTTTGAAGCGCTCGGAGTCACTGGTCATCACGTCTTCGAACGTGACGATTTCCTTGGCTTCACTGAAGTACAGGCCGAACATGCCGCCGGCCTGGGTCGTCACGAACGGGATACCTGCGGCATCGGCGCGCTGTTGCAGACCTTCGAGCAGGCGGCGGGTGTAGTCGCTCAATTCATCGTGAAAGCCGGGACGGCTGATCAGGCGCAGGGTGGTCAGGCCGGCGGCCATCGCCAGCGGGTTGCCCGACAGCGTGCCGGCCTGATAGACCGGGCCGAGCGGTGCGATGTGCGACATGATCTCGCGTTTGCCGCCAAAGCAGCCGACCGGCATACCGCCGCCGATGATCTTGCCGAAGGTGCTCAGGTCGGGCGTTACGCCGTAGTAGGCCTGTGCGCCGCCGAGGGCTACGCGAAAACCGGTCATCACTTCATCGAAAATCAGCACCACGCCGTGCTCGTCGCACAGATCACGCAGCCCTTGCAGGTAGCCAGGCGCAGGCGGCACGCAGTTCATGTTGCCGGCCACCGGTTCGACGATGATGCACGCCACTTCCTGACCCACTTCGGCCAGCAGTTCACGCACGGCGTCGAGGTTGTTGAAGGGCACGGTCAGGGTGTGTTTCGCGAAGGCTGCAGGTACGCCAGGCGAGCTCGGCACGCCCAGGGTCAGTGCGCCGGAGCCGGCTTTGACCAGCAGGCTGTCGGAGTGACCGTGGTAGCAGCCTTCGAACTTGAGGATGCTGTCGCGGCCGGTGAAGCCGCGGGCCAGGCGGATCGCACTCATGGTTGCTTCAGTGCCCGAGCTGACCATACGGACCATTTCCATGGACGGCACCAGTTCGCAGACCAGGTCAGCCATTTCGGTTTCCATGGCCGTCGGTGCACCGTAGGACAGGCCGTGTTCCAACTGGCTGCGCACGGCATCGAGCACGTCCGGGTGGCTATGGCCAAGAATCATCGGCCCCCACGAGCCGACGTAATCCACATAACGCTTGTCGTCTTCGTCAGTCACGTAGGCGCCCGCAGCGTGCTTGAAGAACAGCGGCGTGCCACCCACGCTCTTGAAGGCGCGAACCGGCGAGTTGACGCCACCGGGGATGTGTTTTTGGGCGTTGGCGAACAGTGTTTCGGAACGGGACATGATCGGGTCTCTGCTTTGAAACGGGGAATTCGTGTCTACGCTGGGGTCAGCCGAGGCGGGCAGCTTCAGGGTGGGCTGCTTTATTGGGTGGCATGAGCCAGAGAAGGCGCAGGAACGCGCACTATATCAAATGAAGCACGGCTGCGAATGAGGAACCACGTACTTGTGGGAGCGAGCTTGCTCGCGAAGTGGGCAATGCAGGCCCCGAAAATAACGGGTCTAAACCATCGCCTTCGCGAGCAAGCGAAGCGTCGCCCGGCTCGCGCCCACAGTGATTGCGCTCTACAGCAGCGCCGTGAATGCACGCGCCCGGCGCGTCACTTCCTGGGTATTCTCAGCGCCGAACAGGCCGTGCACCACGGCGAGCAGATCGGCCCCATGCTCGACCAGTTGCGGTGCGTTCTCCAGGGTAATCCCGCCAATCACTGCAATCGGCAGGTGGACCCTGGCACGTACCTGAGCGATCAGGTCCAGCGGCACTGCCGGGGCACCGGGCTTGGTCAGGGAATTGAAGAACCTGCCAAATGCAACGTAGGTCGCGCCGTCAGCCTTGGCTTGCTCGGCCAATTCCACGCGGCCATGACAGGTGGCACCGACAATCGCCTTGTGCCCCAGCAGAGCGCGGGCATCGGGCAGCGAGCCGTCGGACTGTCCCAGGTGCACGCCCACCCCCAGGCGCGCAGCCAGCTCAGCGTCATCGTTGATGATCAGCCGGGTCTTGTAGCGTTCGCAGAGCTTGAGCAGTTCGGTCGCTTCGCGCAGACGGCGGGACTCGTCGCTGTTCTTGTCGCGGTATTGCAGCAGCGTCACGCCGCCGTCCAGCGCAGCTTCGACGTACGAAAGAAATTTCCCGGACAGCAACTGGCTGTCGGTGATGGCATACAGGCCACGCAGCTTCATGAATCGACCCTCATGGCGATGTATTACGAACAAAAATCCAGCGGCAGCCGACGTGGCACGAATTGCCCCCGGCCCAGCTGTTCGGCATCCCTCAGGGTGCGCCAGGTGTAGTCGAGTGCCGACTTCACCGCACTGACCAGTTCTTGCCCCTGAGCGATGCGCCCGGCCAGCGCGCTGGCCAGGGTACAGCCAGAGCCGTGATAGCTGCCGGGCAGACGTTCGCAGACGAAGGTGTGCGTCTGGCCACCACGCAGGTACAGACGGTTATGGATTTGCTGTTCATCACCATGACCGCCAGTGATCAGCAGATATTCACAAAACGGCAGTAGTTTGTCAGCGCATTCATCCGCAGTACCTTCGGGAAGTTCGGCAAGGATGCGGGCTTCCGGGAGGTTCGGGGTGGCGATGGTGGACAGTGGCAACAGGCGTTCGCGCATGGCGTAGCCGACCTCGTCCTTGCCCAGTCTGCCGCCGCCGCCAGCGCGCAACACCGGATCACAGACCATGGGCAAATGCGGGTGAGCCAGAAGCAGATCGACTACGGTATCGACCATTTCCAGTGAGCCCAGCATGCCCAGCTTGACGGCTGCTACGCTCGAATCATTGAGGACTGCATTGGTTTGCGCCATCACCCATTCGCGATCCAGTACGCGGAAATCACTGACATTGACTGTGTCTTGCACCGTAAGCGCGGTAATGACCGGAGCGGCATGGCAGCCTTGGGCGAGCAGGGCTTCTATATCGGCCTGCATGCCGGCACCGCCACTGGGGTCGTGGCCGGACAGGCAAAGGACTACGGGGCGGGAGCTATAGATATTCATGGTGCGCGAGCTTATCACTAAACCTTTCGCGGGCCGCTCGGGGTGCCGGTTTTTTCTTGCGGATCGAGGTCAGTCGTCGACAACGGCAGGCTCGACAAAACCTTAAAAAGTACTCATGTTTGCTCTGCAGTCACCGATATAGAGCTATTGCCTTGATTTTGATCACGATACTGTCTTTAAGTTATTAGCGGCTATGCTTGGTTAGCAAGGCGGACGAATCACGGTCAGGATTCTTACTGATGTCTGCCGGTACATGTGCACGTTCAATGGTCTGTTTGAATCATTAGCCTGTTTCAAGGATAGAAATTTGCGGGACGTCGTAATCAATGGATGGATTGAACGCGACGACCTACCTTGGGGCTTCAATGCGCTATCTGCTGATCATTCTGGCTCTTTGGCTGCCGTTGCAGAGTCATGCCGTCGAGCTCGATGAAAACACTCGTTTTCTGCCGTTGGGCCGTGCCATTCAGGTATTCGAAGACCCGACCGGCGAGGCGACCATCGAAAGCGTCAGCGCTGCGGCTCACGCCGGTGCCTTTCAGCCCGTGCCTGCCGGGACCTTCAACGCCGGGTATTCGCGTTCCGCCTTCTGGCTGAAAGTCGAGCTGACCTATCGCCCGACCGATGCAAGCATCCATAACGACTGGCTGCTGGAACTGGCCTATCCGCCAATGGACCACATTGACTTCTACGGCCCGGATGCCGACGGGCAGCCCACTCGCGCCTGGCATACCGGCGATATGTTGCCGTTCTCCAGCCGTCAGTTCGCCCAGAACAACTACCTCTTCCAGTTGGACCTGCCGCCTGGCCAGACGCGAACCCTGTACATGCGTATTCGCAGCGAAGGCGCCGTTCAGGCACCGCTCTACCTCTGGTCCACCCATGCCTATCTGGATGCGCAGCCCTCCAAGGTTTACGTCTTCGGTCTGATCTACGGCGTGCTTCTGGGCATGCTGGTCTACAACCTGTTTATCTACCTCAGCGTTCGTGAGGTGGATTACCTGTATTACCTGCTGTACGTCGCCTCGTTCGGGCTTTACCAGATGTCGATCAACGGGGTTGCCATCGAATACCTGTGGCCCGACAGCCCCTGGTGGGCGAATGCGTCGACCCCCTTCCTGATATCGCTGGCGACGTTATTCGCGTGCCAGTTTTCGCGCAGCTTTCTGGGCACGGCACAACTGAGCCGCTGGCTGGACCGGCTGCTGCTGGCGGTCATCGGCGCTGCCGTACTGGTCATGGGCATGGCCTTGTTCCTCAGCTACGGGCCGGCCCTGCGCGGCGCGGCTCAGCTGGTCATGGCGGGCGCCGTGACGATCTACCTGGCGGGTATCGTTGCGGTCATCAAAGGTGAGCGGGTCGGGCGCTACTTTGTGCTCGCCTGGTCGGTGTTCATGGTCAGCGGACTGATCTTCGGCTTGATGCTGCTCGGCTATCTGCCCAATACCTTCCTGACCATGTACGCCTCGCACATCGGCACGGTGCTGGAAATGGCGTTCCTGTCGATGGCGCTGGCCGACCGTATCAACCACGCCCGCAGGCAGCAGGCGCAAACCTTGCTGGCTGCCGGTCAGGATCTGGAGCGTCTCAACCAGCAACTGGCCAACAGTAATCGGCTGAAGGACGAGTTCCTCGCCACGCTCACTCATGAACTGCGCACGCCGATGAACGGGGTGATCGGATCGCTGGAGGTCATGCAGACGCTGGACATGGACGACGAAGTCGAGATGTATCAGCAAACCGCTGCCAGTTCGGCGCGCGACATGATGAGCATGATCAACGGCATCCTGACCCTCACTGAGTTGCAGGCCGGTGTGCTGTACGCCGACTGCGAGTCGTTTGCGCCCAAGGATCTGGCCGACAGGCTGGCGGAGCGCTTCAGCGGCGCGGCTCATGCCAAGGGCCTGATATTGACGCTCGATCTGGACGATAAACTGCCGCCGAGCCTTCGCGGCGACGCGAGCAAGCTCTACCAGTGCATCGAGTGCCTGGTGGACAACGCCATCAAGTTCACCCGAAAGGGCGCAGTGCAGGTGCGTTTCAGTGGTCATCCGCAGGACCTGGAGCGCCTGTACCTGCGGGTCGAAGTAATGGACAGCGGTATCGGCTTCAGCCGCCTGGACGAAGCCCGGCTGTATCAGCATTTCTTTCAGGTCGATGGCTCCATGACCCGCGAATACGGCGGGCTGGGCATCGGTCTGGCGATCTGCCGGAAACTGGTCGAGTTGCAGGGTGGCGAGCTGAGTCATCGTTCCGAACCCGGCAAGGGCAGCTGTTTTACGCTGAGCGTCCCGATGCTGATGGTCGTGCCGGGCGCAGTGCGCAGAGCGCCTGAACTCAAGGCTCAATGGGGTATATAAGCCGCCTTATAGCGTCATCAGCTGAAAGCTCAGACAGTTAGGCGGCTACGGCACTTTTGCGATGGCCGGGGGCGTGATTCACTGTGTGCACGTTGCGTGTACTCAGGCAGGAGATGACTCATGAACCTGAATCAATTCGCCGAAACCCACGAAGTCACCAATCAACCGCCGCCGCTCGACGGGGCAAACCTCTACCGTATCGACGTGCCGCTTCAGGAGTGGAGCAGACGATTCGGTGCGGGCTGGGCGCAGCCGCGCATCGACGCCTATGGTGCGCTGGCAGGGGGGCCGCTGATGGCGGCCGGCTTTCTGGCCAATCAGCACAAGCCCGAGTTTGTCAGCCATGACCGCTACGGGCACCGCATCGATCTGGTCGAATTCCACCCGGCGTATCACCAGTTGATGAGCACGGCCATCGAGCACGGCATTCCATCTTTGCCATGGACCGATCCGCAGCCCGGTGCGCAGGTGGCACGCGCGGCCATGAGTTATCTGCATACCCAGGCAGAGCCCGGCAGCGGCTGTCCGCTGACCATGACCTTCGCTAGCGTTCCTGCGCTCAGGCTGCAGCCGGACCTGGCTGAAATCTGGCTGCCCAAGGTGCTGTCGACTGAGTACGATCCACGTAACGCAGGCATTGCACACAAGCGTGGCGCGACCATCGGCATGGCCATGACCGAGAAGCAGGGCGGCACCGACGTGCGTGCCAATACCACTCGTGCGTTCCCGGTGGGCGCAGGTGGTCCCGGCCAGGCCTACGAGCTGGTCGGGCACAAATGGTTCTGCTCGGCACCCATGTGCGATGCATTCCTGACCCTGGCGCAGACCGACAAGGGCCTCAGCTGTTTTCTGCTGCCGCGCCACCGGCCGGACGACACCCGTAACGAGTTCTACATTCAGCGCCTGAAAAACAAGCTCGGCAATTGGTCCAACGCATCCAGCGAGGTCGAGTTTCGCGGCGCGCTGGCATGGATGATCGGTGAGGAAGGGCGCGGCGTGCCGGCCATCATCGAAATGGTCGCCATGACCCGTTTCGACTGCATGATCGGCTCCAGTGCCCTGATGCGTCAGGCGCTGACTCAGGCTACCCACCATTGCGCGCACCGTGCGGTCAGTGGCCGGTTGCTGGCCGAACAGGCGTTGATGCAGAACGTGCTGGCTGACCTGGCGCTGGAAAGCGAGGCCGCGCTGGCCCTGACCCTTCGGATGGGGCGCGCGCTTGACCACCTGGATGATGATCACGAAAAGCGTTTTGTGCGTCTGGTCACGGCAGTGGGCAAGTACTGGATCTGCAAGCGCGCCCCGGCCATGATCAACGAAGCCGCCGAGTGCCTGGGCGGCGCCGGTTATGTCGAGGACAGCATTCTGCCCCGCTTGTACCGCGAGGCGCCGGTCAACTCGACATGGGAAGGCTCTGGCAACGTGCAATGCCTGGATGTGCTGCGAACCCTGTCCAAAGAGCCCGGCGCGCTTGATGCGCTGTTCGACGAATTGGGCGACGGGCATGGCGACCGGCATCTGGCGGCGCACATCGGCAAGCTCAAGGCCGCGTTTCAGGACACCGGCGACCTTCAGTACCGCGCCCGCCAACTGACCGAAGACATCGCCATCGCCTTGCAGGGCAAGTTGCTGCTGGAAGCGGGTAACGCGGCGGTCAGTGACGGCTTCATTGCTGGTCGGCTGGTGTCCGGCGGGCGGGTGTATGGCGCATTGCCCAGAGGCGTTGACGTCGAAACATTGCTGCAAAGGTCCTCGCCGCAGGTGGCATGAGCACGCGAACCCGTTACGATGCACGTCTGCAAGATCAGACAGGACATGAATCGTGACCCAAGCCTTTGTTGTTGTCGACACCGCCGAGCAGGCTGTAGAGCGGCTCGCCGAGCTGCATGAACGCGCCACCAGCGCGTTGAGTCAGGCGCTCAAGCGCTACCTGAAAGACCGCGTCGAACCCACTGCCGAAGAGCGAGCGCAATTCAGCTACCCGGAACTGCGCCTGGTCTACAAATGCCAGGGCGAAGTGCCGGTGACCACGCGCGCCTACGCCAAGGTGCAGCTGCCGGGCACTTACAGCGTCACCGTCACGCAGCCCAAAGCCTTCAAAAAGTACCTGCTCGAACAACTTGTCCCGCTGATGAACGATTTCACCGTGACGGTCGAAGTCGGCATGAGCGAGCAGAGCATTCCTTATCCTTACGTGGTCGAGCAGGGCGACGAACTGGCCGGCACCGGCGTCACCGCTGCGGCGCTGGCACGGGTGTTCCCGAGCACCGACCTGTCGGCTGCCACCGATGGTATTGCCGATGGTCTCTATGACTGGGCCAACGTCGACCCGCTGCCACTGGCGCTGTTCGACGCTGCGCGGGTGGATTTCTCGCTGCGCCGTCTGGTGCATTACACCGGCAGCGACTGGCGCCATGTGCAGCCGTGGATTCTACTGACCAACTACCATCGCTATGTCGACCAGTTCATTCTGCATGGCCTGGAAAAGCTCCGCGAAGACCCGCGTTTCGTGCGCATGGTCCTGCCGGGTAACGTGGTCGTCGACAAGAGCATGGGCCAGGACGAAGCTCAGGCCATCGTCGCCAGCGTGGTCTGGCACCGCTATCAGATGCCGGCCTACCACCTGATCGCCGAAGACGGTCACGGCGTGACGCTGGTCAACATCGGCGTCGGCCCGTCCAACGCCAAGAACATCACGGATCACCTCGCGGTGCTGCGTCCGCATTGCTGGCTGATGATCGGTCACTGCGGCGGCCTGCGTCAGTCGCAGACCATCGGCGATTACGTACTGGCCCATGCCTACATGCGTCGCGACGGTATTCTCGACCGTGTACTGCCGCCGCACATCCCGATTCCGGCCTTGGCCGAAGTGCAGCTGGCCTTGCAGGAGTCGGCTGCGCAGATTACCGGCGAGCGCGGCGAAGAGCTCAAAAAGCGCCTGCGCACCGGTACGGTATTGACCTATGACGACCGTAACTGGGAATTGCGTTGGGCTCAGGAACGTCCGCTGATCAACCTGTCGCGTGCCGTGGCGGTCGACATGGAAAGTGGCACCATCGCCGCTCAGGGTTATCGCCTGCGTGTGCCTTACGGCACGTTGCTGTGCGTATCCGACAAGCCGTTGCACAGCGAAATCAAGCTGCCGGGTTCGGCGAATGCGTTCTATGAGCGTGCGGTCAGCCAGCACTTGAAGATCGGCATCGCCGCGCTGGACCTGATGCGTACCCAACTGAACTCGTTGCACTCGCGCAAACTGCGCAGCTTCGACGAGCCGCCATTCCGTTGATGGCATGCCGTTAATAGATTGGTATTTGCACGAAGGGCTACTAAAGTGGCCCTTTCTGTTTTCCGATTGCTGAATTCTCATGTCCCGCACCCAACGCCCCGTTTCCCGCCGTCCTGCTTCCAAACCGGCAGGCGCTGCCCGGCGTGTCGCCAAGGCGCCACCGGCCGAGCCGAAGCTGATCCTGTTCAACAAGCCTTTCGACGTGCTGACCCAGTTCAGCGATGAGGAAGGGCGGGCCACGCTTAAGGACTTTATCAAAATCCCCGGCATCTATCCGGCCGGACGCCTGGATCGCGACAGCGAAGGTTTGCTGCTATTGACCAATGACGGCCAGTTGCAGGCGCGCATTGCCGATCCTAAACACAAACTGGCCAAGACCTACTGGGTGCAGGTCGAAGGCGAGCCGAGCGATGAGCAGTTGCAGCAGTTGCGCGACGGTGTCCAGCTCAACGACGGGCCGACCTTGCCCGCCGAAGCGCGGCAGCTCGATGAACCGCAACTCTGGCCGCGCAATCCGCCCGTGCGCTTTCGCAAGAGTGTGCCGACAAGCTGGCTGGAACTGGTGATCAAGGAAGGGCGCAATCGGCAGGTGCGGCGCATGACCGCTGCCGTCGGCTTGCCGACCCTGCGGCTGGTGCGGGTCAGGATTGGCGACTGGACGCTGGATGGCCTGGATCAGGGCCAGTATAGGGAAGTCGCCGCAAAACTGTAATGCCGGTGCTGGTTCAGTTGCGCAGGTGAGTCAGCGGCATTTCGGTGCTGGCCAGCACTTGATTGAGGACAAAGCTCGATTTGACGCTGGTCACGCCCTCGATCCGGGTCAGATGGCCCAGCAGCAGTTTCTGATAGTGATCCATGTCCGGCACCACCACTTTCAGCTGATAGTCCGCGTCCATGCCGGTCACCAGGCTGCATTCCAGTACCTGAGGCAGGTTGCGGATCTGCTGCTCAAAGTTCTCGAAACGCTCGGGCGTGTGCCGGTCCATGCCGATCAGCACGTAGGCGGTCAGGTTCAGCCCCAGTTTCTTGCGATCCAGCAGGGCAACCTGGCGCACGATGTAACCGTCGTCTTCCAGTTGCTTGACCCGGCGCGAGCAGGGCGACGGCGACAGACCAATGCGTTCGGCCAATTCCTGGTTGGATATCCGTGCGTCCCGTTGCAATTCAGCCAAAATGCTCAGGTCGTATCTGTCGAGCTTGCTCACGATGCACCCCATTATCAATTCAATTGCGCTGGATTATTCATCTGAAGTCAAAAATTGCGCAAGTAATGTTTTAATCCGCAATATTAGCAATCCTCTGCCTTAGCCTCAGGCCTATTCTTTTAAACAGAATCACTGCCCGGACACAGCGTCCAGCGCGACCCGCCGAATCAGGCCAGTCGCGGCCTCCCACCCGACAGGGTGTGTCAGGCCCCCGGGCTACATACTGTCCAGAAGACGGCATGAGGTGAGCCAGCGTCAAAAGCGCTGCGCCAGGACGAAGTATCTCAAGGGGGCCATCTGGTCCCCTTTTCTTTGTCTGCTGATAAAGTGCGCAGAACGGCGCTACGCTTAAACAGTCTTAATGACGTCAACCCGCGCTCTAGTGAGGAAAGCATGAAATCTGGCATCTGGCAGTTTGCGGGTGTAAGTCTGTTGTGTCTGAGCATCAGTGCTCAGGCACTGGCCGACGAACGTGATGATTCACCGCGCAATCAGCTTTACGGCAGCCCCGGTGAAAACGGGCAGCAGCGTCAGCAGCAACAACAGCGTGCTCAAGAGCAGAATAATCAGCAGCGCCAGATCCAACAGCAGCAAAACCAGCAGCGCCAGGTCGAGCGTGAGCAGCAACAGCAGATCTATCAGCAGCAGAACAACCAGCAACGTCAGATTCAGGAACAGCAGAATCAGCAGCGTCAGGTTGAGCGTCAGCAACAGCAGCAGATCCAGCAACAGCAGATTCAGCAGCGCAACGTCGAGCGCCAGCAGCAACAGCAGATCGAGCAGCAACAGCGCGATCAGCAGCGCCAGATTCAGCAGCAGCAAAACCAGCAGCGTCAGCAGTTGCGCCAGGCTCAGGACAACCTGCCGATCCAGAGCGGTCCGAAAGAGGCATGGCAAACCCAGCCACCGCGGCAGGGCTATTACCAGGACATCCCACGCGGCAACAACCGCAACTGGCAGGCCGGTAACGGCCGGCCGAATGATCACTGGGAAGGACGTCCCGACGGGCGCGGCAATGGCTGGGGCCCAGGCCCGCAATATCGACCTGGCTACGCGATAGATCGCGTACCGGGCGGTTATTCGCGCATTCCTTACCGCGGCCAGGACTATTTCTATTCGCAAGGCTACTGGTATCGCCCACAGGGCCCGCGTTATGTCGTGGTGACGCCGCCCTATGGCGTGCGCGTGCGCAGCCTGCCGTCCTATTCGAGAGAAGTGTGGATCGGCAGCAGCCTGCTGTTTCTGGCTGCCGGGACCTATTACGCCTACCAGCCGGACAGCCAGGACTATGTAGTGGTCAATCCGCCGCAGAACGAAGCCGTGTATCAGGCTCCGCCGGCTGAACAACAAGGTAATGGCTACGATCCGGTGGCCTACCCTGCCAACGGGCAGAGCCCGCAGCAGGTCGAGCTGGATAAATACCAGTGCTACCGCTGGGCTGCGGAGCAAAGCGGTTTCGACCCGGCCAATGTCACCGGCCAGCCACCGCCTGACGTGGTCGACCTGTATCGTCGCTCGATGGGCGCGTGTCTGGCCGGGCGAGGCTACAGCGTCAACTGACCCCGATCAGGCACTGGCCTGCTTGACGACTTCCTGAGGGTCGGCGTGTACCAGCACTTCGGCCTTCGGGAATTGCTTGTGAATGGCGTCAGCCACCTGGTCACAAATGGTATGGGCGGCCGACAGCGTCAGGCTGCCCGGCAGCTCCAGGTGCAACTGTACAAACCAGTGATTGCCGGAGATTCGTGTACGCAGATCATGCGCCCCGAGCACGCCCGGCACGTCGCACGCCAGTGCCAGCATTTGCGTGCTGACATCGGCGGGCAATTCGGCATCCATCAGCACCGATATCGTTTCGCGGGCGATTTGAAAGGCGCTCCACAAGATATACAGCGCGATGCCCAGACCAAAATACGCATCCAGCTGCTGCCAGCCGAAATACGCCAGCGTCAGCGCCACCAGAATGCTGGCATTCAGCAGCAGGTCTGAGCGGTAGTGCAGCGAATCAGCGCGGATCGCTGCCGAGCCGGTCGCCTTGATCACCCGGTATTGCAGGGTGAGCAACGCGAGCGTCAGCGCGATGGAAATCACCATCACGACCATGCCCAGCAGTGGCGCGCCCAGCGGCTGGGGGTTCTGAATGCGTTCGACTGCCTGAACGGCAATCAGCACACCACTGACGGTGATGAACAACGCCTGTGCCATGCCTGACAGCGCTTCCGCCTTGCCGTGGCCGTAGCGATGATCGTCATCGGCAGGCCGCAATGCGTAATGCACCGCCAGCAGATTGAGAAACGAGGCTGCGCCATCGAGCAGCGAGTCGGTGAGACCGGCCAGCAGGCTCACCGAACCGCTCAGCCACCAGGCAACCCCCTTGGCCAGGATCAGCGTCGTGGCAACCGCCAGCGAGGCCCGCGTCGCGAGACGCAGCAGTCGGGAATGTTCGGCAGTGGTGCTCATGACGCTTCCTTGAACGGGATCGATATCAGGCGGCCGGGACCAGGCCCAGTGCTGCCAGTTGTTCCACACTGCCTTTGTGCTGGATCAGGCGTGGGTCGTTCAACGGCAGGGAACGGCCCAGCTCGGTTTCAATGATGGCTTGCAGCTTGGTGTTGTCGACGCTGCCGTCAGCCTTGAGCGCTTTTTGCAGCTTTTGCGGATCGATCTGCGCATGCTCGCCGGGCCCGTAATAGATCGCGCCGGTGGCGAAGTCCACGGCAAACGCAATCACGCCTGGAACGATATAGAACAGCAGCGCGAAAGCATCCAGTGCCGCAATGGCCGGGTCAACCTTGCCATCGATCTGACCACGACGATCAGGATAGAAAATACTGCCGCAGGCCGAAATCTGAGTCAGCAACGTGGCGACCAGAACGCCACCGATCAAGCGAGAAGGAATGCGCATGGAAAGCTCCTGAGATGAATAGGGCAACTATACAAGGCAATGACTGCAAGGCTAAGACTATTGAGTGATGGCGTGGTTCGGCGGTCATGGAGTTAACCGAAATGCGACGTGCAGCGCCCCGAACTGCAGAATCGCAGGGGCGTGAGTTTGCTCACGAAGGGGCCGGAGCGGGCGCTGAAGATCTATCGACGCAGAGATCGGCTGACCGCTGGACTAAAACAGCTTCCGCGCCGATGCCCCTTACCGACCACGATTAACATCTGGTTTACTGTGCCGCACGATAATTACAAGAACTCAGGAGTCATGTATGCAACCGATTCGTCTCGGTCTGGTGGGCTACGGCAAAATTGCGCAGGATCAACACGTTCCAGCGATCCACGCCAACCCCGCATTTGAGCTGGTGGCCGTGGCTACGCAAGGCCAGCCGTGCGCCGGGGTAGAGAATTTCAAATCCCTGGGCGAACTGCTTGCAAGCGGGCTGCAGGTTGACGCGATTGCGTTCTGTACGCCCCCGCAAGGTCGATTTGCACTGGTACAAGAGGCATTGGCGGCCGGCAAACACGTGCTGGTCGAGAAACCGCCGTGCGCGACGCTGGGTGAGGCGATGGCGTTGGTGGCGCAAGTGTCGGAGCAGGGCGTCAGCGGTCTGTTCGCCTGGCATTCGCGTTACGCGCAGGGTATCGAAGCGGCGCGTGAGTGGTTATCCACCCGCACCCTGCAGAGCGTTCAGATCGACTGGAAAGAAGACGTGCGCAAATGGCACCCCGGTCAGGCGTGGATCTGGCAGCCTGGTGGCCTTGGCGTGTTCGATCCGGGCATCAATGCCCTGTCGATCGTGACGCATCTGCTGCCACTGCCATTGTTCGTCGAGTCTGCCGAACTGCGCGTGCCGAGCAATTGCCAGTCGCCTATCGCCGCGTCCGTAAAGATGTCCGACACGCGCCATCTCGATATCCGCGCCGAGTTCGATTTCGATCATGGTCACGACGAACTGTGGAGCATCGAGATTCGCTGCGCCGAAGGCACTTTGCGCCTGGACAGCGGCGGTGCGGTGTTGAGTATCGATGGCGTACGTCAGGCTGTATCGGAGGAGGGCGAGTACGCAGCGGTGTATCGACACTTCCAACAGTTGATCGGCAACAGCGCCAGTGATCTGGACCTGCAACCGTTGCGGCTGGTCGCGGACAGTTTTTTCGTGGGCAGCCGGGCATCTGTTGAACCGTTCTACGACTAACAGCCTCTCAGGTACAGGTGGGGGCAAACGCGCTGCGCGCCCCCGCATACGTCAGCCTGACAAGAGAGTAGAAATTGGACACAAAACAGCCTTGGCCTTCCAGTGAGCAGGAGTTGGTAGAAGTACGACGGTTCAATAAAACCCTCGCGCGGATGCCACGTTTCCAGATTCGCAATCGCGTCACGCCCCGGCTGATTCAGGCGCTGTTGCGTGCGGCGCAGATCGGCAGCGCCTTGAAACCGGGAAGGCATGACCTTCGCATCGAGAAAAGAACGGTCAGCTCGGATAACGTACCGGTGCCCGTGCGCATCATCCGACCCAAAGGCAAACCCAGGGGCGTGGTGTTCGATATCCACGGCGGCGGATGGGTGATCGGCAACGCCCAGATGAACGATGATCTCAACGTCGCCATGGTCAACGCCTGCGACGTGGCCATTGTTTCGGTCGATTATCGACTTGCTGTGACAACCCCCATCGAGGGCCTGATGGAGGATTGCTTTTCTGCGGCCTGCTGGCTGTTGGGGAAAGACTGCGAGGAGTTTGCCGGCCTGCCGGTTATCGTGGTCGGCGAATCCGCCGGCGGGCATCTTGCCGCAGCCACCCTCTTGAAATTGAAAAGCCGGCCCGATCTGCTCGAGCGGATAGTGGGTACGGTCCTGTACTACGGCGTCTACGACCTGACGGGGACCAACAGCGTACGTACCGCGGGGCCCGAGACGCTGGTGCTGGACGGTCCGGGCATGGTCGGCGCCATGCGCGTGCTCACCCCCGATCGAAGCGACGATAAACGCCGCGAGCCGCCCCTGTCGCCGCTGTATGGCGATTTGACCGGTCTTCCGCCCGCGCTGATGTTCGTCGGAGAGATCGATCCGCTGCTGGATGACACCCTGCAAATGGCCGAGCGCTGGGCCAACTCGGCAGAAGTCGAAATGCACCTCATGCCCGAGTCACCGCACGGCTTCATCCACTTCCCGACCACGTTGGCGCGCAAGGCGCTGGCGCGCAGCCGGGAGTGGATCAACGAGCGGATCGATGCGCTGGGTTGAGCTCGCCGCTCAACTCATCTCCGCAACCCACTTCGACACCGGATCGCCGCTGCTCAAGCCCGGCTGCACAAGACCGTCGATCATGAAGGTCGGCGAGACGTGTATGCCGTTCTGGCGAGCGTATTTGGCGTGCCATTTCACGGCCTGCTCAAGCTCGGGATTGGCGAATGCCTTCGCCAGCTCTACGCCGCTGTAACGCTCGATGCGCGCAATGATGTCGTTGGGCGTCGCGTCCATGTTCGGGCCGGTGGCGTGATGTTCGAACTCGAATTCTTCACGGTGCGACGCAACCGCCGTCATGACGGCCTTGGCGCTTTGCTTGCCGTCTTCAAGGGTCGCAGCCGCCAGAATGCAGCGCACGATGACACCCGAAAACATGTGCCAGGGCTGCGATTGCAGGCGAATTTTGACCGTGACCCTGTCTTCTCCGGCCTGAGCCAGCAGCTCATCGAGTTTGAAGAAGGCCTTCACCGAAAAGGGGCAGGTCGGCTCAAGGAAGACTTCGAACAGACGAGGCCCGTGGCCCCAGGAAAGTGCGTCTGAATGCATGTCGTGTTGCTCCCGTCGATGGTTATGCAGAAGGCGCGCCGCGCATAGTCACGAGAAGCATCTCCCGGACACCTCTCGTTCCTCACGCAGAGCACTGGCACGATAAGCAAGGCGCGCCGGGCTGATTTACGCTGCGCCGCGCGCCACGAAAAGTATTTCCCGGACACCTATCGCTCCTCACGCTCCGCGTGGGAATGCAGTTCGTGACGCTCCGCGTCACACATTGCAGCATTGACGCCTGAACTGCGGATCATGCGGGTTTGAGAGCAGGTTCGGGCATGAGTTCGATTTTCAGGCCAGCAGCGCGGTGATCCAGCGGACCTGTTGCGCAACGTCCTGCAGCTTCTCTTCGCTCACGGCTTGCTGCGCGCGTTCGAAGTTGCGCAGTGTCTTGTGTTTCTTGCCCAGCAGACGCTGCCACTTGAGCAGAAACGCCGGGCTGCGCGTCTGCATCTGCAGCGGGCCGAAATACAGTTCCTCAGCCGTGTAGTGCACGGGGCCTGTGCGTTCGGCGACGATGATTTCGTAGTCGAAACGGTTTTCCCGCAGCACCTCTTCGCTGACGATGCGGTAGTCATGCTCCATCAGCCAGAGACGCAACGGCTGCTCGCCGCCGTTGGGTTGCAGGATCAAGCGTTCCTGACCGCTCAGCCGCGCCTTGCCCGCCTCAAGGATGTCGCGAATCGTCTCGCCGCCCATGCCGCAGAGACTGATCGCCGTAATCGCGTCTTCCGCTTCGATCGCCGCCAGACCATCTGCCAGGCGCACGCTGACCTGATCCTCCAGATTGTTCTCGCGCACAGTACGCTCGGCTGCACAGAACGGCGTCAACGCTACCTCACCAGCCACCGCAGCCGTAATGACACCACGGTTCAGCAGCGCCACCGGCAGATAGCCGTGATCCGAGCCGATATCGGCCAATCGTGCACCGGGTGGCACATGCGTCGCCACACGCTCAAGGCGCATGGACAATCTCTGTTCGTTCAACGGCAACCCCTTTCACCCCAAGCGCCCGACAGCATGGCCGGGTCCGGGCGCGATTCTGTAGAGCAACGCGGCGCATTTCAACTTTCCGCGACAAAGCCCACGGCTCGACCCCCACCTGTCGCTCGCGTAGGCTTGGCGTTTTCCATCCTTTGCAAAGCAGAGAACCCATGGCAAACGCAGACATCACCTTCACCCCCGATCCCGATCCGGAGTCCATCTCCTCGGACGTCGCCGACTTCAACGGCGTGCTGGTCAGCACCCAGATCCCGACCCGCCCCGATGGCAGCCTGGAACTGGGCGGTATCACCGAGCAGAGCGAGTGCACCCTGCGAGCCCTGAAAGACGCCCTCGAACGCGCCGGCAGCTCGATGGACCGGGTCATGCACCTGACCATCTACCTGACCGACATGGCCGATCGCGCCGCATTCAACGAAGTGTACAAACGCTTCTTCAAAAAACCGTGGCCCGTCCGCGCAGCGGTAGGCGTAGCGGCGTTGGCGGTTGAGGGGATGCGGGTTGAAGTGACGGCGATGGCGGCGAGGGCGAGCTGATTGGCTGGGCGTGTCGATATTCATGCCGCATTTGACCCTCCATGCGCTCATATATGAAGTGTGGTTGGGTCAAGCGCGTGTAAGAAGGGTAAAAAAATATCAATAAGCCACTATTGTTATGGCGCTGACTGCCGATACAGCCGTCATCGTTTTAATCATAGGGACTTGAGATATGTCGTTTCATACGCTTCGCACTTTGGCAGCCGTGACTTTGCTCGCCTGCCTGACACTCACCGGCTGCGCCCACGTTCAACCTCCTGTACCTCTCGATCAGCAATTCTGGAATGCCAAAGAACCGACTATCGGTGTGGCGATTACCGTAGTGCCACAACCTGTTCTGGCACTCACCGGCAATCAGGGACTTCTGGATCTGGCCATTAATACCGGCGTCAACAGCAAGCTCAGCGGCAATGTCGAGAAATGGCAGGTACGCGACCTCAATACCTTGCCCGATGTCATCGTCGCCAAACTGCAGGCCAAGGGCTACAAGGTCAAACGAATCAATGAGCCAGTGGACCTCAAGGTCTACAAGGAAGTGAGTTTCCGCGAAGGCTACACGGTTCGCGATTTCACACCGATCAAGGCGACTTATGGCGTCGATCGTCTGCTGCTGGTCAACGTCCAGGTAACCGGGGCCACGCGTAGTTATTACAGCGTAGTACCCACCAGCGTGCCTATGGCGCAGGTAGGCGGACAAGGCATGCTTGTCGATCTGTCTGACAACAAGCTGCTGTGGTTCAAACCCTTTACCGTGGTACAGGCTGCTCAAGGTGAATGGGACGAGCCGACGTACGCCAATTTGACCAACGCGTTCTACCAGACCATGGACATGAGCCGTCAGCAAATGATCACCGCGTTCGAACAATGACGCGTCTGCTGATTACGATTACCGCCCATGTCCTGCTGATGCTGGCCGGTTGCGCGCAGAAGCCCGTTCCGCAGGCCGGTTTCAAGTCGCAGGACGCGGTTTCCTATGTCCAGGCCCATGGGGTCAAAGTGGACATGCAACTGCCGCAGGCATTCGTAGGTGCCAGCACTGTGGTCGACGCCGAAGCCGCGCAAAAGGCTGCATCGTCCAGCCATAATCTGATTGCGAGTTCGGGTAATACTGCCGGACTCGCCGGTCTGCTGGTTGCCAGCCTGATCAACACTCAGATGGGCAGCGGCAGCTTGCAACGGGATGCTGAAAAAGCCGCAGTCAGGGAGTCGCTACCACTGGCCAGCCTGCTTGCCGGTGTGCCTTTGCAGGAGCGTCTGCAACAGCGCTTCCAGCGAGCATCGCAGGCGGCTGGTATCAAACAGGGTATCGGGGATATCAGTGCGCGTCTGGTTATAGAGCCCAAGCTGATGCTCACACCCGATCGCGGCAGTTTCGTGCTGATCAATCAGGTACAGGTGCAGGATATTGCCGGTTCAGCGTTATATCGCATGCGCATCGAGGTCAGTAGTCAGCCCATTCGGCGCTGCGGCAAACAATGCATCGACGACGGCACTCTTGATCTGGCGCAAGTCACAGCAGTACTTGACGAGTGCATTGAAGAGTCGATGCGCGTGCTTGCCGCTGACCTGATGCTGCCTGCACCGCCAGAGGCAGCCCAAGAGACCTTGCGCTATGTACTGAACGGGCAACGCGTGGTCGAGCGTGGCTATCAATTGGCTAACACCGGGAATTATTGGCGTTATCGTGATCTGTACGGCGCGGTCAAGTCAGTGCCCGTGCCCTTCGAGGACGCGTTGACGCAAGCGCAATTGCAGACGGTGTACGGGCGCTAGAAACGCATTCAGATATTCCCGGCAGCCCTTGACTGAATGCTGCCGGCTATTTGATGCGTTTTTTATCCCCTTCGTTGTTGCTCAGCACTGCAGGCTGGGTCTGGTAGCAATGCCATCTGCATAGGATTGTGTACATCGCGGTACTGCCGGCGACGGCCGTTCTACTGAAAGACTCCCCCTGATTCCCCAACCCCACCCCGGTATACTCCCCCGCATCTCTCCGGGAGCCCCCATGACCTCGTTACCCATCGATGCCGTCCTGCCAGCCTTACGCCAGGCCTTGTCCGCACGCCATGAAGCCGTACTCGAAGCCCCTCCCGGCGCGGGCAAGACCACGCGCGTGCCGCTGGCGCTGCTTGAGGAAACCTGGCTGGCCGGGCAGACCATTCTGATGCTGGAGCCTCGGCGCCTGGCCGCTAGAGCGGCTGCAGAGCGCCTGGCCAGTGAGCTGGGCGAGAAGGTCGGCGAGACGGTGGGCTATCGGATTCGTCTGGAAAGCCGGGTCGGCCCGAAGACGCGCATTGAAGTTGTCACCGAGGGGATTCTCACGCGTCGTTTGCAGGACGATCCGGCGCTGGAAGGTGTGGGGCTGCTGATTTTCGATGAGTTTCACGAACGCAGCCTGGATGCCGATCTGGCCCTGGCCCTGAGCCTCAATGGCCGGGAACTGTTTCGGGACGATCAGCCGCTTAAGATTCTGCTCATGTCGGCCACGCTGGAAGGCGAGCGGTTGGCGGCGTTGCTGGACGATGCGCCGGTAGTGCGAAGCGATGGGCGGATGTTTCCGGTGAGCATGCAGTGGGGGCGTACTTTTCAGCCCGGTGAGTTTGTCGAGCCGCGCGTTGTGCAGACGGTACTGGATGCGCTGGGCAGCGAGTCCGGCAGCCTGTTGGTGTTTCTGCCGGGGCAGGCCGAGATTCGCCGGGTCAACCAGCAACTGGCGGAAGCACTGGGCGAGCGCGGCGACATTCTGCTTTGTCCTCTGCATGGCGAGCTTGATCTGAATGCGCAACGCGCTGCTATCGAGCCGGCTCCCAAGGGCACGCGCAAGGTGGTGCTGGCGACCAATATTGCGGAAACCAGTCTGACTATCGACGGCGTGCGTGTGGTGATCGATGCCGGGTTGGCGCGGGTGCCACGTTTCGATCCGGGCAGCGGCATGACGCGTCTGGAAACACAGCGTATCTCGCGTGCCAGCGCCACCCAGCGTGCCGGACGAGCAGGGCGGCTGGAGCCGGGCGTGTGTTACCGACTGTGGTCCGAAGCGCAGCACGATCAACTGGCCGCCTATGGGGCGGCAGAAATTCTTCAGGCGGACCTCGCCGGGCTCGCGTTGCAACTGGCCCGCTGGGGCGTCACGCCCGCGCAACTGGTCTGGCTCGACGTGCCGCCAGCTGCGGCTTATGCACAGGCGCAGGATTTGTTGGTGCGTCTGGAGGCGTTGAACAATCAGCCGGGTCAGCCGCCAGTCCTGACGCCTCATGGTCAGGCGATGGCTGAGCTGCCTGCTCATCCGCGCATCGCCCATCTGCTGCTGCGCGGCCATGCGCTAGGGCTGGGCGAACTGGCGTGTGACGTGGCGGCCTTGCTGGGCGAGCGCGATATCTTGCGCGGCGCTGGCGCGGACTTGCACAGTCGCCTGACCCTGCTGGCCGGTACCGAACGCGCGGCGCGTGGCGCACAAGGCGGTGTACAGCGGGCCAGGCAACTGTCGCGGCAGTATCGCGGGTATCTGCGCGGCGCAGCGAACAGCCCGGTCAGCGATCCGGACCACTCACGCTGGCTGGGCGCCTTGCTGGCGCTGGCCTACCCGGATCGCGTCGCACAGCAACGCCGAGCGGGCGGAGCCGAATACCGACTGGCCAACGGCCGCGCGGCACTGTTCGCCGAGGCTGATGCGCTGATGAAACAGCCTTGGTTGGTCATCGCTGATCTTGGCAGTCGTCAGGGCCAGCGCGAAGAACGCATCTACCTCGCTGCCGAATTCGATCCGGCACTTTTTGATTCGGTGTTGGCCGAGCAGGTCAGCACCGTGGACCAGATCGACTGGGACGAACGCGAAGGTGTATTCCGTGCCGAGCGACAGCGCAAAGTCGGTGAACTGATCATCAGTCGCGAACCACTGACCGGCCTCGACGAGGCAACCCGCAGCCATGCGCTGCTGGCGCTGGTGCGTCGCAAAGGCCTGGAACTGCTGCCCTGGACGCCGGAACTGCGTCAGTGGCAGGCGCGTGTTGCGTTGTTGCGCAGTCTGGATATCGAGAAAAGCTCAGCGAGCGAGTGGCCTGATCTGAGTGACGCACAACTGCTGGCGACACTGGAAAACTGGCTGATGCCCTACCTGGGCAAAGTCACCCGGCTCAGCCATTTCAGCCAGCTCGACCTGTCCTCGATCCTGCGCAACCTCCTGCCATGGCCATTGCCACAACAGTTGGAAGCGCAGGCACCCCAGACCCTGCAAGTGCCGTCAGGCTCGAACATCCGTATCGACTACAGCGAACATCCGCCGATTCTGTCAGTGCGGCTGCAGGAATTGTTTGGGCTGTCCGACACACCACGTATCGCCAATGGGCGGCAGGTGCTGAAACTGCACTTGCTGTCCCCGGCACGCCGCCCGGTGCAGGTGACGCAGGATCTGGCTAATTTCTGGCGATCTACCTACATCGATGTGAAGAAGGACTTGAAGGGGCGCTATCCGAAGCATTACTGGCCGGATGATCCGTTGGTGGCGGAGGCGACGGCGCGGGTGAAGCCGAGGGGGACATGAGGTCGCTCAGCATTCAACGAGCTGTTGTTTAGTTAAGACGAGAACGATCAATGTGAGAGGGGCGCACTCTCGCCGTTCAAAGTACCCGAGTTGGAACAGCTGACCGGATGTTGGATATCCAGACAGCCAGTGAACGCCAGGGCGCAACGCCCTGGCAGGCAGCAGATGTCACTTTTTCTTTTTAGCCGGCTTTTCAGCCTTTTCAGCCTTTTCTGATTTCTTGGCCTTTTCTGGCTTGCTATCAGCTTTTTTGGCAGCTTTCTTTGGCTCGGCGTCTTTTTTCTTGTCTTTCTTTTCGGAAGACTTGGAAAGCGTCGAGGCCGCTTCAGATTTCTTTGCCGGTGATGACTTCTTGTCTTTCAGGTCCTTGCTGGCTTTCGAGGCTTCGCCTTTACTTTTCTTGTCGTCTTTAGCCATGTTGATCACCCTTTGGTGTATGCCAGTATTGGCACGTCGCCCATGGAAGTATCCACAGGCTAATCATTAGGCGAGTGCGCTCAGAAACGGTTCAAACTGTTTTGACCCTGTCGGCCGCTGAAGGACGACATTCAGATGCTCGGCGATTCGCCAGCTTACCAAGGGCTGCCATCCTCGCTGGGTTCAGGTATTTTCAATCACGCAAACGCTCAGGGATTGATCGCGGAAAATTGCCGAGTATCCGGGGAACCAAGGAAAGACATTGAACACTGCCAGATTTGTTTTCAAATCCATTATCACGCGCTGGATGAAAAACATCTTTTCACGGGATGAAAACCGTAAAAGCGAGCTCGAACCCGAGTGGACATCCCAAGGCCCGGGTTCAATCCTCATGGAGCGGTATCACCACATCGACGCCAGCGAGCAGGATAAGGACGGCCTCTACGACTATTACTATGAGTACGATATGTACTACTTCACGGAAGGCACCTTGTCCCTCGTCGCGCGCTGTTACACGGATGATGCTGATGAAGCGAACTTTATGGGCATCGAGTTTGACGGATATGACCGCGCGCTTGAGTCTGACGATCGGTCTCTCCCGTTGGTGAGCGCAGCCCTGGCCCAGTTGAAAGCGGATGGAAAGACGAAATTCTTCACGTTCACCGGAAAGGGTTACGAGCCCATATTTGCGGACACTGAGCATGAAGGCGACACCCTGCGCAGAGAGCGCATCGAAGTGATCGCGCTGTCCCCCAGTGCTCGCTATCGTGTCCAGGCAACGCCTTACGAGGCACTTGCCACGCACTGGATTTATCCACCCGAGATAATCGACATCAGGCGCGACATCCGCGTGTTTGCTTTCGAAGACAACGGCTGGTCAGCCGATCAGGCACGCTGGCTGGACTGCTCTTGTGTCGAGCTGACCCTGCGTAAATACCCCGGACGGCTCACTGGCGCTGGAATAACGGTGATTATCGATTGCGCTCGTGGCACGGCGGTTTACGGCAATGGCATCGAGATCAAGACGCCTGCGCTTGAGCGGGCGCTTGATGCGATGTTGAGCGGTGCGGGCTGACGTAGCGGGGGATACGCTTCAATTATCAGGTGCGTGCGACGACGCAGGCCCGTATCTAAAAACTGATCTCATGAGCGCCCTGTCTTTTTTCAGGGCGCGCACAAGGACGCACCTGTTGCTTTACTTACAGTCTTCGCGTGAAAGCGTGATCGATGTAATGAACTCGCCTGTCGAGCTGGAGTACGAATAAGTGATTTTGTTACCCAGCTCCAGCACCAATAGATAGGCTGTCTGCTTACACAAGCTGCCTTGGATTTGCTGAGTCAGATAGCTGTCGTAGTAGACTTTTTCGCCAGGCCTTCCGTTGTAACCATTGATCGTGAGGTTGTAGAGGACGGTGTGATCAGCATAGGCAATCGTGTCTATTCGGGTCATAAGGTCCAGCATGATGGGAAGCTGTTTCTTTTGCTGATCGATTACCGCCGCCAGTGCTTCGTTTCCATCTTTAGCCCAGAGGGGAGTCATGAAGCAAAGTGCCGCAGCACCCCCCAGAATAGTTTTAGCAACGCCAAGTTTTTTCAATTCAATATCCTTATTTTAGAAAACTATCTGATTACAGAGCAGGAACCCCTCAAGGCAAAACCGGCAACAAAAACCGCCCGATCACGGGCAAGTGATCAGAGATCAGCAACGTGTCATCCCGCCGCACGCGTGCACTGACCCGTTTCAGGCTCGGGCTGTAGAACAGATAATCCACAGTCCGGTCCGGCCCGCTGATGCGGCTGTCGTTGGGGAAGTGCGTCAGCCATTTGCTGCGGTCGATGCCGCTGGATTCGGCGTTGTCGGGGATCATCGGGTATTTGTCCCACAGCTCGTGCAGTTCGCTGTCGGCTGCATAGCCAAGGCGTTGTTGCTCGGGGAGGCGCTGGTATTGGCCCAGCGGCAGCAGGTTGAAGTCGCCGCCGATCAGCCAGGGTGTGCCGCCGCTTTCCAGCTTGTCCAGTTGCGTCTCAGTGGCAGCGACCTGTCTTTGTGCGGTGTCGCCGGTGTGTCTGGCGGTGGTCAGGCTGGTGTTGATGACGGCCAGTTTGCCGCCGTCACGCAAGGGCAGGTAGCTGACCAGCAAGGCATCCTTTGGCTGGAACTGACGGCTGATGAGGTTGGCGTCGGGCACCGGCAGTTGTATACGTTCGCCGCTGTCGATGTGGAAGCGGCTGAGGGTCGCGAGTTTTCTGCCGACGCTGCCCCAGATATGCGGGTTGGGCACGAACTCTGCTTTCCAGTAGAACGCTTGCGTACTGCACGGGTAGAGGTCCGCCACACGTTCCTTGATCAGCGCCAGCTGATCTTCATAGTCGGAGTTCTTGGCGCCATCGTCGACGCCTTGCAGCAGCACGATGTCGGGCTGTTCGTCACGGATGACCCGCGCCACTTCGTCCAGATTGTAGGCAAGGTCTTCATGGGTCGGGCGTTCGTCCGGGCCGCTGCCGTCGGCCATGTCGTACCAGAACACATAGCGTTTACCCGCCAGGTACTGGATGTTCCAGGTCATGACTTTCAGCGCTTGCCCCGGCACCAGTTTCGGTGCCTCGACCGCAGGGTTGCAGCTGGCCGTGACTAATTCACGGGCTGGAGGGCGCCATGTCAGTTGGAAAACCAGTAACAGCAATACGGCGACCAGCAGCAAGCCGTACAGGGTCAGACGTAGCAGTAAACGGGGCATCGGCTCGACTTGGAGCGCCTGGCGCTCAGTGAGGGATTCGGCACTGAGCATACCGAATCGACGCACCTGACGTCAGCCTTTGCTTCAGGCGCGGTGCCCGGGCTCGCTGATCAGCATGAACAGGCGGAACGTCACGATGGTGGTGAACAGTTGCAGGAAGCTGCCGATGCTGTCGGTGATCACGGAAATCGCTGCGCTTTGCGGCTCCGGAAACAGGTACAGACTGGCGCCCTCAAGCAGCCACAGGGGAATGTAGACGCTCAGGACGCACACCAGAATGCGCGTGAAGTGCCCGGTGGTCATCTGCATGCTTTCGCGCATGGCCATGAACGGCGTGAGTTTGCGCAGAACCAGCAGGTATTCGCTGAACGCCAGTTTGATCATCACCCAGATGCCCGGTACTACGAACAGTGAAAGGCCGAACATGATCAGCAGGGTGCTCATGGCCGAGAGCACGGCGAAGGTCGGCCACAGGCGCACGGCCATGGCCAGTACATCGCTGGTGTGTACGTCCTCGCCACGACTGCGTGCGTCGAGAAACAGGATCAGCGCAGCTGTGTAGATAGGGTAGAAAAACAACCCGATCACCAATGCGTAGGCAGGCGAAGTGTCAGCGGACATGGCGCTGCCCAGCGCTTGTTTGGCCAGCACTTCAAGAATCACGACAGGCAGGCACAGCAGCGCGATGCTGCCCAGATTGCGCCGAAAGAAATAAAGCGAATCCTGGATGATGTTCAACGGGTTCATGGAGATAGATCGCAGGCTAAAAGCAGGCGCACACTTTAGCCCATGGCCCCTGTCGAACCAAGCGCAGTGGTTTTCCGCGCACGCCTTGTTATCTTTTTCTTCATGTCATTGAAGCGTGTCGATGAGGCCCCATTTTCTGCACATGGTCCTGCCATTGCGGCAGGGACGAATTCCAGTGGCAACTCAGTGAGGTGGTCATGAACAGCGAAGAGCAAACCCTGATTGACGGTCTTTTCTCGAAACTGAAAGACGCTGAAACCGCATCCGCCCCGCGAGATGCTGCGGCCGAGGCGCGTATCAAGGAGCATTTGACCCGCCAGCCCGCTGCGCCGTACTACATGACGCAGGCGATTCTGGTGCAGGAGGCGGCCGTCAACCAGCTCAATCAGCAGGTCAAACAGCGCGACGAGCAGATTCAGCAACTGCAGGCCGAGCTCCAGCAGGCCAAGGGGCAAGCCTCATCCGCGCCCGCCGGCGGCGGGTTTTTGTCGAGTATTTTTGGCAGCAGTGCTCCGCGCGCGTCGCAGCCGCAACCGAGCCAGCCTTCCAGCGGTGGCTGGCGCGATGGTAGCGGTTTCAATTCTGCACCTGCGCCGGCAGCGCCGCAGGGCGGTTACGCCGCGCCTGCTCCGGCTGCCGGCAGTGGCTTTCTTGGCGGGGCGCTGAAGACCGCGGCCGGTGTAGCGGGCGGTGTGCTGCTGGCAGAGGGCATCAGCAGCATGTTCAGCCACCACAGCCAGCCGCAGGAAATCGTCGAAGTCATTCACGATGCGCCACAGGCTCAGGACACTGGCTCGTTCAATGATCAGGGCGGTTGGGGACAGCCGGATCAGCAGTATACGGCTGACGACAATTTCGACGATGGTGGCGACAATTTCTCGGACGATGATTCGTTCGTTTGAGGACGTGACAATCGCTCTTCACACTCCTGCGTGAGAATGCCTTGGGTGATGCTCTGCGTCACACATGGGCGCTGCGCCGCCTGTTCAGGATCGGACGCGGAGCGTCCAGAACGGCGTTACCACGCTGGAGCGTGGGAACGATAATCGGCGCTGAGATGACTATCGTGCCAATGCTCCGCGCTGGCGCGTGGCAACGATAATCTGTGCCATGACGCGCGTGCCTCAGAGCGGCCGGTGCCGATCCATCCCTCAATTCCTTCTTCAAACTGGCATACTGGGCGTCGATTCACGTTCCGGATCGCTGTAACCCGTGGGCATGTTGCCCGCCATGAGGAATTGCGGTGAAGAAGATCGCGGTGTTCGCCGACGTGCAGAACCTGTATTACACCGTGCGCCAGGCGCATGGCTGTCATTTCAATTACGCCGCCTTGTGGGCGGATATCAGCAAGCGCGGCGAGATCGTTCACGCGTTTGCGTACGCCATCGATCGTGGCGACAGCAAGCAACAGCAGTTCCAGCAGATCCTGCGCAATCTGGGGTTCACGGTCAGGCTCAAGCCGTACATCCAGCGCAGCGACGGTTCGGCCAAAGGGGACTGGGATGTCGGCATCACCATCGACATCATGGATTTCGCGCCGCAAGTGGACGAAATCGTGCTGGCGTCGGGTGATGGCGACTTCGACATGTTGCTCGAACGCGTGATCAGCAAGCATGGGGTCGAGGCGGTCGCCTACGGTGTGCCAGGGCTGACCGCGAACTCGTTGATTCGCGCGGCCAGCCGTTACGTGCCGATCGAAGGCGCGTTTTTGCTGAAATGAATTTACAGGGCCAGGCCAGTGTTGGAACGTATTGCAGTCATCGACTTTGAAACCACCGGTATCTCCCCGGGCCACAGCTGTCGGGCGACCGAGATTGCGGTGGTGATCATGGAGCAGGGGCGTATCGTCGAGCGCTTTCAGAGCCTGATGAATGCCGGCGTGCGTATTCCCGCGTTCATCGAAGGGTTGACCGGCATCAGTAACAACATGATTCGTACCGCCCCCAGCGCCGAGCGGGTGATGGGCGATGTGGCGGATTTTGTCGGGTCGACACCGCTGGTGGCGCACAACGCTTCCTTCGACCAGAAGTTCTGGGATTACGAGCTGTCGCGTATCCAGCGCACGCGTGAGCAGAGCTTTGCCTGTTCACTGCTGCTTGCCCGACGCCTGATGCCCGGCGCACCGAACCACAAGCTCGGCACCTTGACCCGCTATGCGCGCCTGCCCGACACCGGCAAGGCTCACCGGGCGATGGCCGATGCTGAAATGGCGGCCAACCTGACCGTGCACCTGACCAACGAATTGCGCCAGACCCACGGCATCTCTGCCATTTCCCACCAGATGCTGTGTTCCCTGCAGAAAGTCCCGGCCGCGAAGATCGGCGAAACGCTCAAGCGCCAGCGCGGCTTTTGACCTGTCAGTGCTCCTGCTTGCCGTTGCTGATCAAGTAATCGGCCGGCAGGCTGCGTTCTACCGCCGTCGACAATACGATTGACGTCTTGCTGAAGCCAAACTTGGCGATCCGGTTGATCAGGTCTTCCAGGTGCGGCATCGAATCGACCGCCGCCCGCATGATCACACACGGGTCGCCCGTTACCCGGTAACACTGGATCAGCTCGGGGACTTTCCACAGGTCCTTATAGGCCTGCTGATTGCCATGGCTGCCCATGCGCAGTTCGATGATGCATTGAATCGGCAGGCCGACTTTCGACAGGTCAACCTTCGCCTCGTAACCGGTGATCACGCCACTGGCCTCGAGCTTGGCGACCCGTTCGGCCACGGCGGGCGCGGACAGGTTGACCAGTTTCGCCAGCTGCGCAAAAGACGCCCGGCCATTTTTCAGCAGCTCATCGAGCAGAATCCGATCGTATTTATCCAGGGTCATGGCGTGCCTCGTACCGTGTGGTGGGCGATTTTAAAATAAAAGGAAAGCAGGCCATACAAGCATTGAATCGTAAGTTTCAGAACGGTTTAAACAGGTTTTTCTGCTTAATGTCCGCCTTCGGCCTTCATACAATAGGCCAACCATAACAATGATCCCAGAGCCTTGCCATGCCTCAGTCCGTTCGTGTTTCACCCTTGCTCATCGGTGCCTTTCTGGCCTTGTACCTGATCTGGGGTTCTACCTATCTGGTGATCCGCATTGGTGTGGAATCATGGCCGCCGTTAATGATGGCGGGTGTGCGCTTTCTGATTGCCGGCTGCCTGATGTATGGCTTTCTGCGGTTGCGCGGCGTGCCTGCGCCGACCTGGCGCGAGTGGAAAGCCGCGTTCGTGATCGGCTTTCTGCTGCTGGCCTGTGGTAATGGCGGTGTGACCCTGGCCGAACACGCCGGCGTTGCATCAGGCGTTGCAGCACTGGCGGTGGCCACCATGCCGCTGTTTACCCTGCTGTTCGGGCTGTTCTGGGGCAATCGCACCACTAACCTTGAATGGGCGGGCATCGTCCTGGGCCTGATCGGCATCGGTCTGCTGAACCTCGGCTCCAATTTGCAGGCCAGCCCTTATGGCGCCGCCGTGGTGATCTTTGCCGCCGCCGCCTGGGCGTTTGGTTCGGTGCTGAGCAAGCACCTGCCGTTGCCGAAGGGGCCGATGGCCAGTGCGGCGGAAATGATCACGGCGGGAGCGACGCTGCTGATCGGCAGTGCCTTGAGTGGCGAGCGTCTAACGCATATGCCGACGGCGGCGGGCTGGGGCGCGCTGCTGTATCTGGTGGTGTTCGGCTCTATCGTCGCGTTCAGCGCTTATATGTACCTGCTCAAGAACGTGCGCCCGGCAGCGGCGACCAGCTACGCCTACGTCAATCCGGCCGTGGCAGTGATGCTTGGCGTGGTGTTCGCTGGCGAAACGATTGGTGTCGAAGAGTGCATGGCCATGGTGGTGATCATCAGTGCCGTGGTGCTGATTGGCCTGCCGCAATGGCGCCGGTCGCCGCCGCAAGAGGCCGTATCGACACGCACAAGCTAACCGAGGCGCGCCGGACAGGTTAAACTGCGCGCCTTGCGTTGAATCTTTCCTACGGTATTTCCATGACATTCGCCTCTCTCGGCCTGATCGAACCCTTGCTGCGCGCCCTCGAAGCGCTCGGTTACCAGACTCCGACGCCTGTACAGACTCAGGCAATTCCTCCGGTACTGGCGGGCCGCGATCTGATGGCTGCTGCGCAGACCGGCACCGGCAAAACCGCAGGTTTTGCCCTGCCGCTGCTGCAACGGCTGACCATGGAAGGCCCGAAAGTCGCGCCCAATTCGATTCGCGCGCTGGTGCTGGCGCCGACCCGCGAGCTGGCCGATCAGGTTCATGAAAGCATTCGTCAGTACGCCGAGCATCTGCCGCTGACCACCTACGCGGCTTACGGCGGCGTGAGCATCAACCCGCAGATGATGAAGCTGCGCAGGGGCGTGGACGTGCTGGTCGCGACCCCAGGCCGCTTGCTCGATCTGCACCGCCAGAACGCGGTCAAGTTCTCCCAGTTGCAGACGCTGATCCTCGATGAAGCTGACCGGATGCTCGACCTGGGCTTTGCCGAGGAATTGCGCGGTATCTATGCGGTGTTGCCCAAGCAGCGCCAGACCCTGCTGTTCTCCGCAACGTTCTCCGACGAGATTCGTCTGCTGGCCGCGCAGATGCTCAATGACCCGCTGACCATCGAAGTCAGCCCGCGCAATGTCGCGGCGTCGTCGGTCAAGCAGTGGGTCGTGACCGTCGACAAGAAACGCAAGGCGGATCTGTTCATCCATCTGATGAAGAAGCATCGCTGGGGGCAGGTGCTGGTGTTCGCCAAGACCCGGGTTGGCGTCGATCAACTGGTGGATCGCTTGCAGGGTTTGGGCATGAACGCCGACGGCATTCACGGCGACAAGCCGCAGGCCACCCGCCAGCGTGCGCTGGACCGCTTCAAGAGCAACGAAGTGAAGATTCTGGTGGCCACCGACGTGGCGGCGCGCGGTCTGGACATCGATGACCTGCCGACCGTGGTCAACCTGGACCTGCCGATCGTGGCCGAGGATTACATCCACCGTATTGGCCGCACCGGCCGTGCGGGGCTGACGGGGGAGGCGATTTCACTGGTGTGTGCCGATGAAGTCGAGCTGCTGTCAGCCATCGAAGTGCTGACCCGCCAGACCCTGGAGCGCAAGGAAGAGCAGGACTTCGAACCGGAGCATCGCGTGCCGAGCACGGATGCCAGCGGCCAGATCCTGAAAAAGCCCAAGAAACCGAAAAAACCCAAGGTGTCGGGCAGCAAGCGCAACCTGGGCAAATGGGTCGACAGCGGCGAGTCCGAGCCTGCGCCAGTGGCCAAGCCGGTGCGTAAAGTACCGGTCTTCAACACCGGCCCGCGCAAGAAGAAGCCTTGAGGGGCAGTGCGTATTCAAGGCGGACGGAGCGCTCATTGCTACATACAAGTTCGTTTTTGATTCTGGCCGGAGGCCGTAGGAGCGAACTTGTTCGCGAAGGGGCCTGCATAATCGCCGAAAATGCATCGATTGAAACACCCTCTTCGCGAACAAGCGAAGCGTCGCCCGGTCCGCTCCTACGCCCTTCGGCCAGAATCAAAAGCGGACTTTTATATAACGATAAGTGCGGAACGTGGCGACGATCATGATCATCGCGATTGCAGCCACTCAACCATCCCCAACCCCGCAGCGCGGCCGCTGGCGAAGCAGGCGGTCAGCAGGTAGCCGCCTGTTGGCGCTTCCCAGTCGAGCATTTCGCCGGCGCAGAACACGCCGGGCAATTGCCTGAGCATCAGACGCTCGTCCATGGCCTCGAAGGTGACGCCCCCTGCGGTGCTGATGGCCTCATCGATGGGGCGCGGTTTGATCAAAGGCAGTGGCAACGCCTTGATGGCCTCGCTCAACAGCAGCGGATCGGCAAACGCTTCACGAGGCGCAAGCTCGCGCAACAGCGTTGCCTTGGCGCCGTCCAGCCCCAACTGACTGTGCAGATGCTTGGACATCGAGCGCGAGCCGCGTGGTTTGCTCAGGGCTTTTTGAATGT
Organism: Pseudomonas congelans; assembly: GCF_900103225.1. Taxonomy (GTDB): domain Bacteria; phylum Pseudomonadota; class Gammaproteobacteria; order Pseudomonadales; family Pseudomonadaceae; genus Aquipseudomonas; species Aquipseudomonas congelans. The sequence goes on from NZ_FNJH01000006.1 coordinate 235,113, forward strand.
CTGTCAGCGCTTTGCCGGGCAGCAGATCGATATCCACAACCGCTGAGCCGTGAAGGTTGATCTGTTCACGAATCTGCGCCGACAGCGCATACACCAGACTGCCTTCCACGCCAGTCGCGGTCAGCACGCACTCGCCCAGACGCAGGGCATGGCCATGCAGGCCCATCGCGATATTTTTCAGCGGTGCACCGGCAAACTTGTCACGCAGCAGGTCGCTCCAGGCGCTCACCTCAAAACCACAGTTGGCGGCCTGCAGCGGCGCAACCTCTACCTGCCTCGCCTGCAGCCATGGCAGCCAGGCCCCGTCAGACCCCAGCCGGGCCCAACTGGCACCGCCCAGCGCCAGCAACGTAGCTGCCGGTTTGATTGCCAATTCACCGTCAGCATTAGCGATGCGCAGGCTGCCATCGGCATTCCAGCCCGACCAGCGATGCCGTGTGTGAATCGTGACTCCCGCATCACGCAGCCTCTTGAGCCAGGCGCGTAGCAGGGGGGCGGCTTTCATGTCTGTGGGAAACACACGGCCCGAGCTGCCGACAAAGGTCTCGATGCCCAGCGCATGAATCCACTGGCACAGGGCGTCGGCATCAAAACCGCGCAACAGCGGCGCGATCATCGGCGAACGTTCGGCATAGCGCGCCAGAAAAGCCGGGTAGGGCTCGGAGTGGGTGATGTTCATACCGCCCACCCCGGCGAGCAGAAACTTGCGCCCAACCGATGGCATGGCGTCGTACAGATCGACGTTCAGTCCGGCCTGGCTCAACACTTCTGCTGCCATCAACCCCGCAGGGCCGCCTCCGATGATGGCGACGGTTCGGGCAGTGGAGGGGGCGAGGTCGGTCATGGTCAGCGAAATATCGATAGCAGTGGGGTGGGGCATTCTACCCGAGCGTTCTTTCAAGGTGTGGCGCACGTCATGGGCTGCGACTGAGGCGAAGTACCGCGCAGGGTCACAGGCCCATGTCGTTCCAGACCCGTTGCGCTCTGTGATGGAGGATCCCGTGGCGCCTTGCGAGTGCCTGGCGGTCCTTGCTGTAGCCACCGCCGATCACGCCCATGACCGGAATGTCGCGACTCAGGCAGTGACGCAGCACCGCTTCGTCGCGATTGGCCAGCCCCTGGTCGGTGAGCTGCAGATAGCCCAGCGCATCATCCTTATGGACATCCACGCCTGCGTCGTACAGCACCAGGTCCGGCTTGTAGAACGGCAGCAGGTAGTTGAGCAGGTCATCGACCACGTTGAGGTAATCGACGTCGCCCATGCCTATTGGCAGCGGGATGTCCCAGTCGCTCTGCGCTTTGCGTGCCGGGAAGTTCTTTTCGCAGTGCAGCGAGACGGTAATGGCATCCTCGGTATCGGCCAGAATGCGCGCCGTGCCGTCACCCTGATGCACATCGCAGTCAAAGATCAGCACCTTGTCCACGCGGCCGCTTTGCAGCAGGTACTGACTGATCACCGCCAGGTCATTGAAAATGCAGAAACCCGCTGGGTAGTCATAATGCGCATGGTGGGTGCCGCCCGCCAGATGGCAGGCCAGGCCATGCTTGAGGGCCTGTTCGGCCGTCAGCAGCGAGCCGCCTACCGCACGGATGGTTCGGCGTGCCAGAGCCTCGCTCCACGGCAGTCCGAGACGCCGCTGGTCTTCGCGCGACAGATCACCGCTAAGGTAGCGGCTGATGTAGGAAGGATCATGAGCCAGCGCCAGAATGTCCGCCGGGCACAACTCGGGACGCATTAATTGAACGTCACTGGTCAGGCCGCTGTCGATCAAGTAATCGCGCAACAAACGAAACTTGTCCATCGGGAAGCGATGATCCGCCGGAAATTCCGGGCTGTAGTCTTCGTGGTAGATAAGCGGTAGGGACATTTTGCGTCCGTTAGAGGGCCGAAGCCCGATAGTGCCAGTAAAGTATCCGTACGCCCAGTTGTGTGGCGCAGCGGACGGCTGCACTGAAGCCCATTCATGTCTCGTGACACGGGAGAATCGATGGAACCGATACTCAAGCTTGATAGCGCCCGACTGCGGATGCGGCAGTGGCGTGACGATGACTTGCCGGCGTTCGCCCGGATGAGTGCGGACCCTCGCGTCATGCGCTATTTTCCGAAGCCCCTGAGCCACCTTGAAAGTGCTGCCATGATCGGGCGGCTGCGGGGTCATTTTGCCGAACTGGGTTTCGGGCTCTGGGCGCTGGAGCGCAAGGATACCGGCGAGTTCATCGGTTTTACCGGGCTGCATGTGGTGGGTTTCAAGGCGCCTTTTACACCGGCCGTGGAGATCGGCTGGCGCCTGGCTTATGACCACTGGGGCCTGGGCTTTGCCAGCGAGGCGGCCTGGACCGCGTTGGGCTGTGGTTTCGAGCGCCTGGAGCTGAAGGAGATCGTGTCGTTCACGGCGGTCAATAATCAGCCGTCACAAAAGGTGATGCAGGCAATCGGTATGCAGCAGGATGAGTCCGGCAGTTTCGATCACCCGAACCTTGAGGACGGCCACCCGCTCAAGCCGCACGTGCTGTACCGGATCAGCCATGAGCAGTGGCTCAAGACGCTGAAGCCCTGATCAGGTGCAGATTGAATTAAGCCAACCATCTTAAATCTGTATCATTCCATTCCAGTGGGATGGGCCCGAGGCCTGTCGGAAAATGCAGCGACTGCTGTTGCCGTACCAGTGCAAAGTCGATGTACGAGAGGAATGAGAATGAGCCAAGTGCTGGATGATCTGGTTGAGTTGCTGACGCTGGAAGCCATTGAAGAAAACCTGTTCCGCGGACACAGTCAGGACCTTGGCTTTCGCCAACTGTTTGGTGGTCAGGTGCTGGGTCAGTCTCTGTCTGCCGCCAGTCAGACGGTCGAGGAGGACCGTCATGTTCACTCGCTGCACGGCTACTTCCTGCGTCCCGGCGATGCCGGTCTGCCGGTGGTTTACCAAGTGGACCGTGTGCGTGACGGTGGCAGTTTCAGCACGCGCCGCGTCACTGCCATTCAGAAGGGCAAGCCGATCTTCACCTGTAGCGCTTCGTTTCAGTACGACGAAGAGGGCTTCGAGCACCAAGCGACGATGCCGCAGATTGTCGGCCCGGAAAACCTGCCGTCGGAATTCGAGTTGCTGACCCGCCGCGCGCACCTGATTCCTGAAGCGATGCACGACAAGTTTCTGCGTCCCAAACCGATCCAGTTCCGCCCGGTAACCTCCGAGGATCCGTACGATCCCAAGCCCGGCGAGCCCGTGAAATACGTGTGGTTCCGTGCCGACGGCAGTCTCTCGGATGTGCAGGCGCTGCATCGTTACATGCTCGCCTATGCCTCCGACTTCAACTTGCTGACCACATCATTGCTGCCGCATGGCAAGACGGTCTGGCAGCGCGACATGCAGGTCGCCAGCCTTGACCATTCGCTGTGGTTCCACAACGACCTGCGCACCGATGACTGGCTGCTCTACGCGATGGACAGCCCCTGGGCCGGCAACTCGCGCGGCTTCTCGCGCGGCAGTATCTTCAACCGCGCCGGGCAACTGGTCGCATCGGTCAGTCAGGAAGGGCTGATCCGCCATCGTAAGGATTGGGCATGACACTCGACGGTATACGGCACTGGGTATTCGACATGGACGGTACCTTGACCGTCCCTATCCACGACTTCCCGGCTATCAAACGTGAATTGGGCATCCCTCAGGACGACGACATTCTTGGGCATCTTGCCGCGCTGCCTGCTGAGGAGTCAGCGGCCAAGCACGCCTGGCTCCTGGAGCATGAGCGCGAGCTGGCGCTGGCTTCGCAGCCTGCCGAGGGCGCGGTCGAGCTGGTTCGCGAGTTATCGGCGCGCGGTTATCGACTTGGCATACTGACCCGTAACGCTCAGGAACTGGCGTATATCACCTTGAAGGCCATCGGCCTGGATGACTGCTTTGCCGTCGAGGATGTACTGGGCCGCGACGAGGCGACGCCAAAACCGGACCCGGCAGGTTTGCTGCAGCTGGCCACTCGCTGGAGTGTCGAGCCGGAAAAGATGGTCATGATCGGCGACTACATGCATGACCTGAACTGCGGCCGTGCGGCGGGCGCCAAGACCATTCTGGTCAACCTGAAGGACAACCCCTGGCCAGAACTGACGGACTGGCATGCGGTGGATTGCGCAGAGCTGCGCGGGATGCTGGGGTGATCTGAGCTGCTTATCGTGCCCAGCCGGAGCGCTCATGGTTATCCACAAGTCTTTGTGGGAGCGACCGGGGCGGCGATCCGCATTGCTCGCGAAGACGGTATTTCAGTCGATGCATTTTCGACGATTATGATGACCCTTTCGCGAACAAGCGAAGCGTCGCCCGGTTCGCTCCCACGGCCTCCGGCCAGAATCAAAAGCGGACTTGTATGTAGCGCTGAACGCGGAGCGTGGGGACGATAGTTATATCCAGATCACTCAAAACGGCTTGAACAGCACCGCCTGGCCTTCTGGTGAAGTAAAGATCCCGTCGCCGTTGTGGCCGACCTTCGGCACGATCACCAGACGCTGGTTCAGCCCTTCCGGGTGACGCTTCTGCAGATAGTTGAAGTAGTTCTGCCCGCGAATCAGGCGGTAGGCGCCTTGCGCTTCGGCGGCACAGGTCTTGTCCAGCGCCGGGTGGTTGCGGTCGGTGTCCAGCTCGCCCATCAGGTAGGTGATGTCGCGTTTCACGTAATTCTTCTCGATGTCAGCCGGCTTTTCCTTCCCCGAATAGAACGGCATCTTGTTGAGGCCGTATTTCCAGTCGTTGAAGTTCGGGCAGCTCTGCGCGGTTACCGGTTCAGGCCGTTCCGCGTCAAAGTAAGCATAGGACGACGGATTGGCGATCACGTAGCGCAGTTTCACCCCTTCGCGTTGCAGCAGGGCGTCTTCCTTGCCGCCGATCATCGCGTAGCGCTGCACCACCTGGGCACCACCGGAGTGCCCGGCAATGACGATTTCCTTCAGGTTGGGGAACAGTTTGCTGTCGCTCAGGCGCTTGAGGATGTGGTCCAGCACCAGAAACGAGCTGACCGGCTTTGGATCGGTGGAGGTTGCGCCCTCCATCCAGCTGTTCTGGCGCCAGCGCAGTATCGAGTCCGGCAAGTGGTGCGCGACGATATCCCTTTCATCCAGAAATTGCGGAGCGATCAGCAAAGTCTTGCCGCGCTCTCTGGACTGGTTGGCTGCACGTTCGATGCTGCGCAGGTAGGTTTGCGCATTGCGCAGGCGACCGTGCAGGACGATCACCACGCGCTCGATCTTCGGTTTGGGGTGTACCCACTCCTGGCTCAACCCGAGGGTCGCTTCGGCACCATTGATGGCGAGGCGATCCGGGCTGATGGAATTGACCGCTTGATCCTCGGCATGCGCCCCGAGGCTCACGAAGGCAGTGCTCAACAACAGGACCAGAAGCGGTTTAATCATGTGCTCAGAGACTCTTGGCGGCGAATGTATCGCATTGATTGATTTGGCCTTGGGCAAAGCCTGCCTTGAACCAGCGTACACGCTGTGCAGACGTACCGTGAGTGAACGAGTCCGGAGCGACTCGACCACTGCTTTGCTGTTGCAAGCGATCATCGCCGATAGCGTTGGCCGCGTTCAATGCTTCTTCAATATCACCCGGCTCGAGCCAGTTCAAACGATTTTGTGCGTTGTACGCCCAAACACCGGCAAAGCAGTCCGCCTGCAGCTCCTGGCGGACCAGTAAACCGTTGGCTCCTTCCATTTTCTGTCCGGATTGGCGAGCCTTGTCGACCTTGGCGGAAATGCCCAGCAGGGTCTGCACATGGTGCCCGACTTCGTGAGCGATCACGTAAGCCTGGGCGAAGTCGCCAGCGGCAGAAAAGCGCTGGGCCATTTCACGGAAGAACTCCATGTCCAGATAGACCTGCTGGTCAGCCGGGCAATAGAACGGACCGGTTGCCGAGGTGGCGCGACCACAGGCTGAGTTGACCTGACCGCTGAACAGCACCAGCGTAGGGTCCTTGTATTCGCGACCGTTCTGGGCGAACACGGCACGCCAGGTGTCTTCAGTATCGCCAAGGATGCTGCGCACGAATTCGGCCTGCTGGTCGTTGGCCGGCGGCGCTTCACGCGTTTGCGCGCTGGGTGGGGCGCTTTGCTCGGTCACTTGTCCGGTCAGTTGCCCGAGAATCTGCATCGGGTCCTGGCCGGTCAGCAGGCCGATGGCGACGATGATCACGATGCCGCCGATACCCAGCCCCTTGCCGCCGATGCGCATGCCACCGCCACCACCGCCACTGCTGCCGCCATCGCGCGCATCGACTACGTTGTCGCTACGTCGGCCTTTTTTCCAGAGCATGTCGGATCCCTCTTCTTTTCGTGCAATGAGTGTCGCTGCTGATACGCGAATACGCCAGTCCGGCGTTCCGGCCAGCGTCGTGTGCAGAATGCGAGGGTATAGAGGTGTAACGGGGCTGATTGGTTCGCGCAAGCTGTGCCGTGGCTGTGTTTTGCTGAAACCTGCCGCTGTCAGGCCTGTTTCACGGGCTGCGCGTTGAGCACGTCCGGCGGCGAGGCGTCGGCAAAACGGTCGACCTGGCGCAACGATTTGAAGCCCGTCATCCAGGCGCCGACCACGCCCAGCGTGCAGACACCCCCCATAATTGCGGCAGGGATTGCGCCGACCAGCGAGGCGCTGGTGCCGGCGCGGAACTCGCCCAGCTCGTTGGAGGAGCCGATAAACAGCATGTTTACGGCATTGACCCGGCCGCGCATGTTGTCCGGCGTCGAGAACTGCACCAGCGCCGAACGGATGAACACGCTGACCATGTCCGCCGCGCCCGCGATCAGCAGGGCCAGGCACGACAGCCAGAACAGTGTCGACAGTGCAAACACCAGATTCGCCACGCCGAACAGGCCGACGGCGAGAAACATGGTCATGCCGACGTTGCGCTGCAGCGGGCGCATGCTCAGGTAAATACCGACGCCCAGTTCCCCGAGGCTCATCGACGCGCGCAGCATGCCCAGCCCTTGCGGCCCCAGGTGCAGCACCTCATGGGCGTAGATCGGCAGCAGCGCCACTACGCCGCCGAGCAGCACGGCGAACAGGTCCAGCGAAATGGTGCCAAGGATGATCGGCCGCGAGCGAATGAAGGCAATGCCCGCGGTGAACCGGCCCCAGGCGCTTGAGCCCAGTTCCACCGGCTTGCCGGCAAAGGGCGTTGCCACGGGGGCGAGAAACAGGATGCCGGCTATGAAAGCTGCGACGCAGACCGAATAGGTCAGCTCTGCGCCGCCCAGCCAGTACAGATAGCCACCGATCAGCGGGCCACCGACGGTCGAACAGCGCATGATCACGCTGTTGGTGGCGATGGCCGAGGCCAGTTGGTCGCGCGGGACAATCTGCGGCAACAGACTTTGCAGCGCCGGACCGGTAAAGGCGCGGGCGCAGCCGTACAGCATCAGCGCGCCGTAGATCAGCCGCAGGTCTTGCAGCTTCAGCGCCGAGAACACCAGCAGAATGACGCCACAGATCGCCTGCACACCCCAGCTGAACATCAGGATGACCTTGCGGTTGTAACGGTCGATCAGGTCCCCGGCAGGCATCAATAGCAGCAACATGGGAATGAACTGGACAAGACCCACATAGGCCAGCGCCATCGGCTCACGGGTCATGTCATAGACCTGCCAGGCAACGACCACGGCCTGAATCTGCATGGCAAACACGGCCATCAGACGCGAGAGGATAAAACTGACGAAGCCGGGCTGGCTGGACAACTTGACCGGGGCAGAAGGCGCGGAAGACTCGGAGCTCAAGAAAAAGGATCCCATCGAAGCAGCTGATTCAGGTTTTTGGTTTATACCCTAGCGTATCGATAGGAAGCTAATAAATATTCTGACAGTTTCGCAGTGACGAGCCCACGCGGAGCGTCGGCACGATAGTTACATCGCTATCGTTCCTCACGCTCCAGCGTGGGAATGCAGTTCTCGACGCTCTGCGTCGCAAGAGGACGCAGAGCGTCCGGAAAGGCATGCGACGCAGAGCGCCGCACGATAGACGAGATTATCGTTCCTCACGCTCCAGCGTGGGAATGCATTTCACGACGCTCCGCGTCGCAAGAGGACGCGGAGCGTCCGGAACGGCATGCCAACGCAGAGCGTCGGCACGATAGTCAGTCAGAGGGGCCTCAACGCCGAACCAGCAGCACACCCGATTCCATGTGGTGGGTGTACGGAAACTGGTCGAACAGCGCGCAGCGTTCGACCCGATGGGTGTCGTGCAGTTGGGCAATGTTGGCGGCCAGGGTTTCCGGGTTGCAGGAAATGTACAGAATGCGTTCGAAGCGCCGGGTCAGTTCGCAGGTGTCCGGGTCCATGCCGGCGCGGGGCGGGTCGACGAACACGCTGCCGAAATCGTAGCTCTTCAAGTCCACACCGTGCAGACGGCGGAACGGGCGCACTTCATTCAGGGCTTCGGTGAGTTCTTCGGCTGACAGGCGCACCAGCGTCACGTTGTCCACGCCGTTGTCATCCAGGTTGCTCAGCGCCGCATTGACCGAGGTCTTGCTGATTTCGGTCGCCAGCACCTTGCGCACGCGGGTGGCCAGCGGCAGGGTGAAGTTGCCATTGCCGCAATACAGCTCCAGCAGGTCGTCCTGCCGCTCGCCCAGCGCATCGAAGGCCCAGTTGAGCATCTTGCCGTTCACCGTGCCGTTGGGCTGGGTGAAAGCGCCTTCGGGTTGCCGGTAGCTGAAGGTGCGGCCAGCCACGTCGAGCTTCTCGGTCACGTAATCATGCCCGATGACCAGCTTCTGGCCTTTGGAACGGCCAATCAGGCTGACGTCCAGTTCGGCGGCCAGTTGCTCGGCCGCGGCCTGCCATTCGGCGTCCAGCGGGCGGTGATAGCACATAGTGATCATCGCGTCGCCTGCCAGCGTGGTCAGGAAGTCCACCTGAAACAGCTTGTGGTTCAACGTCGGGCTGGCTTCCCAGCGTTCGCGCAGCACCGGCATCAGCGCGTTGATGCGCTCGCTGGCGATCGGCAGGCCTTCAAGCAGGATCGGCGTCCTGTTGTCGCCCGGCGCGAACATCGCGTAGTAGCGCTTCTGGTCTTCGCGCCACAGGCGGAACTCGGCACGCAGCCGATAGTGTTCGCGTGGCGAGTCGAACACCTGCGGCTCGGGTGCGTCGAAGGGCGCCAGCAACTCGCGCAGGCGGACGGTTTTTTCTTCGAGCTGACGGTCGTAGCTCGCAGGGTCGAAGGGAACACTCATGCGTTGAACCAGCCCAGCTTGATCACGAACAGGATCGACAGGATCACCAACGCCGAATTCAGCTCGCGCCAGCGTCCCGACAGCAGTTTGATCGCTGTCCAGGAAATGAAGCCAAAGGCAATGCCGTTGGCGATGGAGTAGGTGAATGGCATGGCCAGGGCAGTGATGACCACCGGCGCGGCGACCGTGATGTCATCCCAGTCGATTTCAGCCATGCCGGAGGCCATCAACACCGCGACGAACAGCAGTGCTGGGGCGGTCGCGAAGGCGGGCACGCTGCCGGCCAGCGGGGCGAAGAACAGCGCCAGCAGGAACAGCACGGCGACCACCACGGCGGTCAGACCTGTGCGGCCACCGGCACTGACGCCCGCAGCCGACTCGATGTAGCTGGTGGTGGTCGAGGTGCCCAGCAGGGAACCGGCCATCGCGGCGGTACTGTCGGCGATCAGCGCACGGCCCATCTTCGGCATGTGCCCGTCCTTGCCCATCAGGCCGGCGCGTTTGGCCACGCCGATCAGCGTACCGGAGTTGTCGAAGATATCGACGAACAGGAAGGCGAAGATGATGCTGACCAGACCGACGTCCAGCGCACCCATGATGTCCAGTTGCATGAACGTGGGCGCTAGCGAAGGCGGCATCGACACCACACCGCCAAACGGCGAGAAGCCCAGGGCGATGGACACCAGGGTCACCGCCAGAATGCCGATCAGCACAGCGCCGCGCACTTTGAGGTGATCCAAGGCCACGATCAGAAAGAAGCCCAGCGTGGCAAGTATCGGGGCGGGCTGCTTGAGGTCACCCATGCCGACCATGGTCGCCGGGTTGCTGACCACGATACCGGCGTTATGCAGGGCGATCAGCGCCAGAAACAGGCCGATACCGGCCGCAATCGCCGAACGCAGGGGCAGGGGAATGCTGTTGATGATCCATTCGCGGATCCGGAAGATCGACAGGATGAAGAACATCACCGCTGAAATGAACACCGCGCCCAGCGCTACCTGCCAGCTGTGGCCCATGTGCAGGACCACGGTGTAGGTAAAAAAGGCGTTCAAACCCATGCCCGGCGCCAGGGCGATCGGGTAGTTGGCGATCAGGCCCATCACCGTCGAGCCGATGGCCGCTGCCAGACAGGTGGCGACGAACACGGCGCCCTTGTCCATGCCGGTTTCGCCGAGGATGCTCGGGTTGACGAACAGGATATAAGCCATCGCCAGGAAAGTCGTGACGCCCGCAAGAATCTCGGTCCGCACGTTGGTGTTGTGTGCCTTGAGTTGAAACAGCCTTTCCAGCATGTCTGGCTCTCCGTGACGCGGCGTGCGTCGTGAATGATCGACTCCAGCAGCAAAGCACAGACTGCAGGGCAGCCCGTTTGATTTTTGCGGGTCGGAAAAAGCCGCGCATCATACCAGCAGCTTGGCGGGATGGCTGCCTGTGGATGACGGCCTTTCGATGACAAGTACGCTCATCAAGAAAGCCTGAACGTTGCAAACCTCGCGAAGTCCCACCCCTTAAGACGCATAAAAAGTGCGCTAAGTGACCGCCTACCGTGAGGTTTCCATGAGTGCAACGACCCCGAACCCCCAGGACTTCGCTACCCACGCGATTTCCCTGACCCTGAACGGACAGCTCCGCCAACTGGATGTGCTGCCCTGGACCACCTTGCTTGACCTGCTGCGTGATCAGCTCGATCTGGTCGGCACCAAGAAAGGCTGCGACCACGGCCAGTGCGGTGCGTGTACCGTACTGCGCGACGGCACGCGCATCAATGCCTGCCTGACGCTGGCAATCATGTGTGACGGCGCCGAGCTGACCACCATTGAAGGCCTGGCCGATGGCGACCAGTTGCACCCCATGCAGCAGGCGTTCATCAAGAATGATGCATTCCAGTGCGGCTACTGCACCCCGGGGCAAATCTGCTCGGCAGTCGGGCTTGCCAATGAGGGGCGCGCCAGCACGCGTGCCGAGATTCAGGAGCTGATGAGCGGTAACCTGTGCCGCTGCGGTGCCTACAGCAATATCCTCGCCGCCGTCGAAGAGGCGCTGCCACAGTTCCACAACGCCGCGCCGAAGCCGGAGGTGAACGCATGAATCCGTTTACCTACAGCAAGCCGACCGACGTCACCGCTGCGGTCAACCTGAGTGGACCTGCCACACGTTTCATTGCCGGCGGCACCAATCTGCTCGACCTGATGAAAGAAAACGTTGCCACGCCCGAGCACCTGATCGACATCACCGGCCTGCCTTTAAGGGATGTCAGTGAGACGGCCTCGGGCGGTCTGATGATCGGTGCGCTGGTCAGCAACGCCGACATGGCCTATCACCCGCTGGTCGAAGCGCGTTACCCGCTGTTGAGCAAAGCCGTGCTGGCCGGTGCTTCGCCGCAGCTGCGCAACATGGCCAGCACCGGCGGCAACCTGCTGCAACGCACCCGCTGCTATTACTTCTATGACACCGGCGTGCCGTGCAACAAGCGCGAGCCGGGCAGTGGCTGCCCGGCGCGCACCGGCCTGAATCGCATTCACGCGATCCTCGGTGCCAGCGAAGACTGCGTCGCGACTCACCCGTCCGACATGTGTGTGGCCCTCGCTGCGCTGGAAGCCGTGGTGCATGTTCAAGGACGTGCTGGCCGCCGCACTATCGAGTTCGCGGATTTCCATCGCCTGCCGGGTGATGCGCCGCAACGGGACAATCAGTTGGCCGACGATGAGTTGATCGTCGCCGTCGAGCTGCCTGCCAACGGCTTTGTCAGCCATAACGCTTATCTGAAGATCCGTGACCGTGCGTCCTATGCGTTTGCCCTGATATCGGTCGCTGCCGCCATTGATCTGGACGGCGACGTAATTCGCGAAGTGCGTCTGGCATTGGGCGGCGTCGCGCACAAACCATGGCGCGACAAGGCGGTCGAGGCGCTGCTGATCGGCAAGCCGGTCACTCGCGAGAACTTCGCCGCTGCCGCAGACGCCATGCTTGAAGATGCCCAGCCGCTGGAGCACAACGGTTTCAAAGTCAGACTGGCCCGCCGCGCGATCATCCGTGCCTTGAGCGATGCCGCAACAGGAGGGAGCGCCCAATGAACCAGCCATTTTCGCCAATGGGCAAGCCTGTGGACCGCGTCGACGGCCGTTTGAAAGTGACCGGTGGCGCACGTTACGCCGGCGAATACCCTGAAGAAGGGTTGCTGTATGCAAGCGTGGTCTCCAGCACCATCGCCAACGGTCGCGTCGCCAGCATCGATACAAGCGAGGCGTTGAAGGTACCGGGCGTGGTCGCTGTCATCGACCACACCAATCGTCCGTGGCTGGCCAGTTACGACGAAAACTATGAGGACGCCGATTCGGCCGACGGTTCGCCGTTTCGTCCTTTTTATAACGACAACGTCATGTACAGCGGCCAACCGCTCGCGCTGGTCGTCGCCGATACGCTGGAACTGGCCCGACATGCAGGCTCGCTGGTGCGCATCGAATATGAGCAGCAGGAGCACCAGACCGACCTGCAAGCCATGCTCGACACCGCCTATGACGCGCCTGCCGAATTGCCGCCGCCGCGTGGCAACTTCGAAGGCGAACTGGCCAGCTCTGCGCTGAGCGTGGACGTGACCTACAGCACGCCCAGCGAATACCACAACCCGATGGAGCCGCATGCGTCGACCGTCCTGTATCAGGCCGACGGCAGCTTGCAGATTCACGACAAGACGCAGGGCACACAAAACTGTCAGGACTACCTGCACAAGGTCTTCGGCCTGGAAAAGGACAAGATCCTTGTACTGGCCGCCTTTGTCGGTGGTGCCTTCGGTTCCGGCCTGCGCCCGCAATATCAACTGCCGCTGGCGGTGATGGCTGCTCTGCACCTCAAGCGCTCCGTACGCCTGACGCTGACCCGCCAGCAGATGTTCACCTTCGGTTATCGTCCGCGAACCATTCAGCGTCTGCGTCTGGGCGCGGCTGCCAACGGTCGTTTGCTGGCGGTCGGTCATGAGGCGATCGGGCAGACTTCGCGTTTCGAGGACTTCAGCGAGCACGTCGTGGAGTGGAGCGGCATGCTCTACCACTGCGACAACGTGCAGTTGACCTACAAACTGGTGCCGCTGGATGTCTTCACGCCGCTCGACATGCGTGCGCCGGGTGCTGCCCTGGGCATGATCGGCCTGGAATGCGCCATGGACGAACTGGCTTACGCGTTGGCCATCGATCCGGTGCGCCTGCGCCTGACCAACTACGCCGAGCGCAACGGTAACGAAGACAAGCCGTATTCGAGCAAGGAATTGCGCGAATGCTACGCCCAGGGCGCCGAACGCTTTGGCTGGTCCAGTCGCAACCCTGAGCCTCGCAGCATGCGTCAAGGCCGCCAGCTGGTCGGCTGGGGCATGGCGGGTGGTGTCTGGGAGGCCATGCAGATGAAGGCCAGCGCCAAAGCGCGTCTGCAAGCAGACGGCAAGCTGGTGGTCAGCAGTGCCACCACCGATATCGGCACCGGCACCTATACCGTCATGACGCAGATTGCTGCAGAGTCGTCGGGTATCGAGGTGGATAACGTCAGCTTCCTGCTGGGTGACTCTTCGTTGCCGACTGCGCCGTTGCAGGGTGGCTCGTTCACGGTTTCCTCAGTTGGTACTGCGGTGCAGCAGGCCTGTCAGGCGTTGCAGCGTCAGGTACTGGAAGTTGCCAAGGGGCTGCATCCGCAATTCGCTTCTGTGACGCCGGATGAGGTTCGCTTCGAGGCGGGCAAGCTATACGTGGGCGATCAGGCGCTATCGATGGCCGAACTGGCAGCGTCTCAGGCCCACGGGGTTATCGAGGTGCAAGTCGACGCCGAGCCGGACAAGAAGCGCGAAGCCTACGCCGCAGCGACGCACTCGGCGGTGTTCGTTGAGGTGCTGGTCGACGAGGATCTGGGCACTATCAAGGTCAATCGTGTGGTCAGTGCCGTGGCCGCGGGCAGGGTAGTTAATCCGAAAATGGCGCGCAGCCAGATTCTGGGTGGCGTTGTCTGGGGTATGGGAATGGCGCTTCAGGAAGAAGCGATGCTTGACCACGACCTGGGCCGCCCGATGAACCACAGCCTGGCCGAGTACCACATTCCGGTGAACGCTGACATTGGCGACATCGACGTGCTGTTTGTCGAAGAACACGACGACATTGTCAACGCGCTGGGTTCCAAGGGCGTCGGCGAAATCGGTATCGTGGGTGTGCCGGCAGCGATCGCCAACGCGATCTACCACGCCACCGGCAAGCGGATCCGTGAGTTTCCGATCACGCTGGATAAGCTGTTGTAACAGCGAGCTCAAATCCAACTGCCCAGCATGCCAACGCTCTGCGTTGGCATGCAGTTAGTGACGCTCTGCATCCTCTTGCGCAGGCGGTGCGGCGCAGGTGTGACCCGGAGCGTCACGAACTGCATTCCCACGCTGGAGCGTGAGGAACGATAGGCGTCCGAAAGTGCTCCGCGTCTGCAATCGCTCTGCAGGTGAGACAACCCGCCACGCGACAATAGACCACACGACTTTAATGGCTGAACAGGACTACTCTTTGAGGGTCGATTGATCTGCATCATTGCGTTAAGGCAATGATCAGTGCACCGACCAGCGTTTTCGCCATTGGAAACGCCAGAATAAAAGAAACATAAGCACTCATTACCGTGGGGGCAATCGCTGTTGGCTTGCGGCCGGCAGCACGTTTCATCTGAGAGAGGAACATCTTATGTTCGGTTTAGAGGCTATAGATCTCGCCCGGATTCAGTTCGCATTCACGATTTCGTTTCACATCCTGTTTCCTGCCATCACCATCGGTCTGGCAAGTTACCTGGCTGTGCTCGAAGGTCTGTGGCTGAAGACCCGCGATGACGTCTACCGTGACCTGTACCACTTCTGGTCGAAGATTTTTGCAGTCAACTTCGGCATGGGCGTGGTTTCCGGACTTGTCATGGCTTACCAGTTCGGCACCAACTGGAGCCGCTTCTCAGACTTCGCAGGTGCTGTGACCGGGCCGCTGCTGACCTACGAGGTACTGACCGCGTTCTTCCTGGAAGCGGGCTTCCTCGGCGTGATGCTGTTCGGCTGGAACCGTGTCGGGCGCAACCTTCACTTCTTCTCCACGGTAATGGTTGCCATCGGCACGCTGATCTCCACCTTCTGGATTCTGTCGTCCAACAGCTGGATGCAGACACCGCAGGGGTTCGAGATCATCGACGGTCGGATCATCCCGACTGACTGGTTCGCCGTGGTCTTCAACCCGTCGTTCCCTTATCGCCTGACGCACATGGCAATTGCCGCGTTTGTGGCAACAGCGTTCTTCGTCGGTTCGTCGGCCGCCTGGCACCTATTGCGGGGCCGCGACACACCTGCGGTGCGCAAGATGCTCTCGATGGCCATGTGGATGGCCCTGCTGGTGGCGCCTGTCCAGGCTGTCGTCGGTGACTTCCACGGTCTGAACACGCTCAAGCATCAGCCCGCGAAGATTGCTGCCATCGAAGGTCACTGGGAGAACGTCGGTGACGAACCGACCCCGCTGATCCTGTTCGGCATTCCCGACATGAAGGAAGAACGTACCAAGTACGCGGTGGAAATCCCTTATCTGGGCAGCCTGATCCTGACCCACAGTCTCGATAAGCAGGTGCCGGCGCTCAAGGAATTCAAGCCTGAAGATCGTCCTAATTCGACGATCGTGTTCTGGTCGTTCCGGGTCATGGTCGCCCTTGGCATGTTGATGATCTTCACCGGTCTGTGGAGCCTGTGGCTGCGCAAGCGCGGCACGCTGTATAACTCGCGTCCCTTCCTGTACCTGGCATTGTGGATGGGGCCGTCTGGCCTGATCGCCATTCTCGCCGGCTGGTTCACCACTGAAATCGGCCGTCAGCCCTGGGTCGTGTATGGCCTGATGCGTACTGCGGATGCTTCGTCCGGGCACAGCGTGGCGCAGATGAGCATCACTCTGGTGCTGTTCGTGGTGGTCTACTTCGTGCTCTTCGGCACAGGCCTTGGCTACATGATGCGTCTGGTTCGCAAAGGGCCGAAAGCCTACGTCGAACATGTGCCGCACGGTGGTCCCGGCCAGCAACGCACACCGGCCCGTCCGCTCTCCGCCGCTGTTGAAGGCGAAGAAGATGGCGACAATCTTGACCGTCACGGCAAGGGGATTTAAGCCATGGGTATCGATCTTCCGCTGATCTGGGCCATCATCATTGTCTTCGGCATCATGATGTACGTGGTGATGGACGGCTTCGATCTGGGTATCGGGATTCTCTTCCCGTTCATGAAGGACAGTTCCGACCGCGACGTGATGATGAACACCGTCGCGCCGGTCTGGGACGGCAACGAAACCTGGCTGGTGCTGGGCGGTGCGGCACTGTTCGGTGCATTCCCGCTGGCCTACTCGGTGGTCCTCTCTGCGCTGTACCTGCCGTTGATGTTCATGCTCATGGGCCTGATCTTTCGTGGCGTGGCGTTCGAGTTCCGCTTCAAGGCGACCGAGCTGAAGCGTCACTGGTGGGACAAGGCGTTCATCGGCGGCTCGCTGGCTGCGACCTTCTTCCAGGGCGTGGCGCTGGGTGCCTACATTGAAGGCATCCCGGTGGTCGATCGCCAGTTTGCCGGGGGCTCGCTGGACTGGCTCTCGCCATTCCCGATGTTCTGCGGGTTGGCCTTGATCGTCGCCTATGCGCTGCTGGGCTGCACCTGGCTGATCATGAAAACCGAAGGCTCGCTGCAGAAGGCGATGCATGATCTGGCACGGCCGCTGGCTCTGGCGGTACTTGCGGTCATGGCCGTGGTCAGTCTGTGGACGCCATTGGCCCACGCTGATATCGCGCATCGCTGGTTCAGCATGCCGAACCTGTTCTGGTTCATGCCCGTACCGATTCTGGTACTGGTGACCATGTACGGTCTGTTCAAGGCGGTTGCCCGCAATGCCCACTACACGCCGTTTCTCCTGACCCTGTTGCTGATCTTCCTGGGTTACAGCGGCCTGGGCATCAGCCTGTGGCCAAACATCATCCCGCCTTCGGTATCGATCTGGGCAGCCGCCGCGCCGCCGCAGAGCCAGGGCTTCATGCTGGTGGGCACGCTGTTCATCATTCCGTTCATCCTGGGCTACACCTTCTGGAGCTACTACGTGTTCCGCGGCAAGGTGACGGCTGCAGACGGTTATCACTAGTCCGAACCGAGGAGAATGACGATGTCTGGTAAAAATTCCATGCACGATCCTGATCCGGCGCTGAGCAAGCCGCTCTGGCAACGACTGGCCTGGCTGGTCGGAATCTGGGCGGGCAGCGTATTCGCGCTGTTCATCGTGGCCAGCCTGATGCGCATGTTCATGAGCGCAGCGGGCCTGACGACACACTGATACTGAATTCCCGTTCGTGTCTGCGGACACGTTTTGCGACCCTCTTGCCACTCGCGTGGCAAGGGGGTCTTTTTTTGTGCCTTGGGCGCGGGCTACTTGCGGGCTTTCAGAATCACGAATTTCGGCGTGGCGGCGACTTGTTCGACGCCGCGGAACAGGCGCGACAGCTTGGTGTGATAACCCAGGTGACGATTGCCGACGATGTACAGCGCCCCGCCGGTCACCAACGCTGCACGCGCTTGAACAAACATCCGCCAGGCCAGAAAGTCGCCTACCACTTGCTGCTGGTGGAAGGGCGGGTTGCACAGCACCACATCCAGCGAGTCAGGCTCGTGCATCTCCAGACCGTCGCCTGCTTGAACCCGTACGTCGCGATCACCCAGCGTCGCCCGCCAGTTCTCGGCTGCCGATTGCACGGCCATGAATGACTCGTCGACCAGCGTGTAATGTGCCTGCGGGTTGTCCAGCGCACTGGCGATGGCCAGCACGCCATTCCCGCAACCCAGGTCTGCGACCCTTGCCGTACCAAGGTTTCTCGGCAGATGAGGCAGGAAGGCGCGAGTGCCGATGTCCAGCCCGTCGCGGCAGAACACATTGGCATGGTTGAGCAGTTCGATGGCCGGTTCATCCAGCCGGTAGCGGGTCGGGTAGGGCGAGGTCCGCACTTCCATGGGCTGTGGCGTGGCAAACAGCAGCCTGGCTTTTTTCACTGCCAGCGAGGCTTGGACCGGTCCGACATATTCCTCCAGCAAGTCGCCAGCCGAACGCGGCAAATGCTTGACCATTGCTGCAGCGATAACCCGTGCGCCGGGGGCCAGCTGCCCTTGCAGGCGTATCAGTTGCTCTTCGAGCAGCGCCAGGGTCTTGGGCACGCGGATCAGCACCCAGTCGAAGGGCCCCTGCAACGCTTCGCTGGCCGGAATGTGCGGCACTGCGTCGTAGCTCATGCCGTTGCGCGCCAGATTCTTTTCCAGACCCTGCGCCGCCAGAAACGAGTCAGTACTACTGATGACAGTGGCATGCGGTGCAAGACTTGCGGCCAGGGCGCCGAAACTGTCATTGAGCACCAGAACCCGGCTTTGCAGGCTCAGCCCTGCTTCTGCAACATGATTGAGCAGGTACTCGTCAGCGGCATCGAATGCCTGCAGGGGCTCATCCTGTTGCTCGGGTTGGCGAATGAGATCAAGTTCAGCGAAGGGACTGATGAGCAGGGGCATTGGCGGGAAAACTCTGTGCAATCGAAGGTATGTCAGTGAGCCCGATGACAGGTGGGCTCGCTGAGACAGACGATTTTACGTATTTTTTCGTTCCGATACCTGTCTGATTACGCGGTGATTGCCCGTTTTGTCAGAACATTCCGCTGAGCGCGGCTTGTACGGCTGCAGCCGTCTTGTTGCAGACCCCCATTTTTTGAATGGCGCTGGCAATGTGGAAGTGAATGGTGCGCTCCTTCAGGCAGAGGATCATTGCGATGTCGCCAGCTGTTTTGCCTTCAGCGGACCACTTGAGGACTTCGATTTCTCTCTGAGTCAGGTTTTTTGCTGGCGAGGGCTGTGAGAAATTTATGTCCATCGTGTTCATGTAGCCTCCTTGCAGTACGTGTACAGACCTTGCTGGGTGTTTATCCAGTCTAGGAATAAATAGACGGCAATCTGTGGGCACGCCGCTCAGCCGGACGGATGGGCTGATGGCACTTGGCGGCGTGTTGTCGGCCTGCCGGCTGAAACCCGCGCGCGAGAAGGGGCGGGGCAATTCGTCCTGTGTGTGTTCGACCCTGAAGGAGCTGATCCAAGAACCAAATACTCTAAGCGGCAGAGCCCGCTGCCGGTTAATCCATCACAAACAGCCGGTGTTTATCGAGCCTGCTTTGCGGGACACTGGGTTCTGCTTTCATATTCAGGAGTTCAAAGCGCACCATGACCGTCAGTGACGATAAATTCACCCGCCAGACACTGCAGCGTGTTACGCCGTTGACCGCGAACCTGTTTACCCTGCGCACCACGCGTGATCCCGGTTTTCGCTTTCGTGCCGGACAGTTTGCGCGTCTCGGGGTGACCAAGGCCGACGGTTCAGTCGTATGGCGCGCCTACTCGATGGTTTCTTCTCCGCACGATGAATTTCTGGAGTTCTTTTCCATCGTGGTTCCGGATGGCGAATTCACCAGCGAGTTGAGCCGCTTGCGTGAAGGCGACAGCCTGCTGGTGGAAAAGCAGGCGTTTGGTTATCTGACTCTGGATCGCTTTATTGATGGGCGTGATCTTTGGCTGTTATCCACAGGGACGGGAGTCGCACCGTTTCTGTCGATCCTTCAGGATTTCGAGGTCTGGGAGAAGTTCGAACGGGTGATTCTGGTCTACAGCGTTCGTGAGTCGCGCGAGCTGGCCTATCAGCAACTGATTGCCGAACTGATGCAGCGTGAGTACCTGGCTGAATACGCTGACAAGTTTCTGTTTCTGCCCACGGTGACCCGCGAGCAGTATCCCGGCGCATTGAATGGGCGGATCACGCAGTTGATCGAGAACGGAGAGTTGGAGCGCGCTGCTGGCATTGCTCTCACGCCGGAGCATTCGCGGGTGATGCTGTGCGGCAACCCGCAGATGATCGATGACACGCGGGCGATTCTCAAGCAGCGCGACATGCGCCTGAGCCTGTCACGCAAGCCTGGGCAGGTGGCGGTGGAGACGTATTGGTGATGGTTGGCGGCTAGCGATGGCTATCGTGCCGAGCATTGGCACGATAGTCACATAACTATCGTTCCTCACGCTCCGCGTGGGAATGCAGTTCGTGACGCTCTGCGTCACACAGCGGTTCTGTGATGTCAGGTGGATTGGTGTTTGGCTCAGGTCACCTTTGCGCCCTTACGGCGCCTTACTTTGAGGGGCCAAAGTAAGCAAAGCCCGCAGCTCCGTTTCCGGCCCGACTTCGTCGGGTTCCTTCGCCCTGTCACTGATCCGGGGGTCGCCGCAACGGGCCATCCATGGTCCGGTGCGGCTAGCCTGGCGTCCCGCCAGGCTACCCCCGGATCAGCGCCAGGGCTCAGCCGTCACTAACGTCGCACTCTGCGTTGTCAGTGCCATAGCGGTTGAAAAGCACTGCGCAGGGACTTTGGCCTGCAGCTTTAGGCCTTAATCAATCAAAGCGGGCGAGCAGGGTCGACAGTGACTGGCGCTGCCGGTGTGTTCTGTTCCTTGAGCAGGTCACGAATCTCGCTCAACAGGACTTCCTGCTTGGAAGGCGTCGGCGGCAGGGTAGGTGCCTTGGCTTCTTCGCGCTTCAGGCGGTTGATGGCCTTGACGCCCATGAAGATCGCGAACGCGACGATGATGAAGTCGATGACGGTCTGGATGAACTTGCCGTAAGCCAGCAGTACTGCCGGGGCAGTCCCTTGCGCGGGGCGCAGGGTGACCGCCAGGTCGCTGAAGTCCACGCCACCAATCAACAGGCCCAGCGGCGGCATGATGACATCGCCGACGAACGAAGAAACGATTTTGCCGAATGCCGCGCCGATGATGATACCGACGGCCATATCGACCACGTTACCTTTGACCGCGAATGCCTTGAATTCTGTAAGCACGCTCATGGGTAATTCCTTGTAACAGATAAATTTGATCGAATTAAGTGTAGCCCAGCCGCGCTCTTGCCGCCCGCGCTACGTTCAATCGACCGGAGTCGTCCGTGTAAGTTTTATCCGGTTTTCAAAAGCAGTTGTCGCCTGGCGACTGGCAGGTGTTGCAAGCTGCGTTATCATGGGCGTTTTTTAACGACTGGGGTTGTCATGGCCAAGGCCAAACGCTTGTACGGCTGCACTGAGTGCGGCGCGACATTTCCCAAGTGGGCGGGTCAGTGCAGCGAATGCGGTGCCTGGAACACACTGGTCGAAACCATGATTGAAAGCGGTGCCGCCGCGCCGCCCACCGGGCGCACGGGATGGACCGGTTCGCAGGCGCAGATCAGGACCCTGGCAGAGGTCAGCGTCGAAGAGATCCCGCGTTTCTCCACTAACTCCACCGAGCTGGACAGGGTGCTCGGCGGCGGTCTGGTTGACGGTTCGGTGGTGCTCATCGGCGGCGACCCCGGCATCGGCAAGTCCACTATCCTCTTGCAGACGCTGTGCAACATCGCCCAGCGCATGCCTGCGCTGTATGTCACCGGTGAGGAATCCCAGCAGCAGGTCGCCATGCGCGCCCGGCGTCTGGGTCTGCCGCAGGACAAGCTGCGGGTCATGACCGAAACCTGTATCGAGACCATCATTGCCACCGCCAAGGTGGAGAAGCCCAAGGTAATGGTGATCGATTCGATCCAGACGATTTTCACCGAACAGCTGCAGTCTGCCCCTGGCGGGGTGTCGCAGGTTCGCGAAAGCGCCGCCTTGCTGGTGCGTTACGCCAAGCAGAGCGGCACGGCGATCTTTCTGGTCGGTCACGTCACCAAGGAAGGTGCCCTGGCCGGTCCGCGTGTGCTCGAGCACATGGTCGATACCGTGCTGTATTTCGAGGGCGAGTCGGACGGTCGTCTGCGCCTGCTGCGTGCGGTGAAGAACCGCTTTGGCGCGGTCAACGAGCTGGGCGTGTTCGGCATGACCGACAAGGGCCTGAAAGAAGTCTCCAACCCGTCGGCGATTTTTCTGACACGTGCGCAGGAAGAAGTGCCGGGCAGTGTGGTCATGGCCACCTGGGAAGGCACGCGGCCGATGCTGGTGGAAGTGCAGGCACTGGTGGACGACAGTCACATGTCCAACCCGCGCCGCGTGACGCTGGGTCTGGATCAGAATCGTCTGGCCATGCTGCTGGCGGTCCTGCACCGCCACGGCGGCATTCCCACCCACGATCAGGACGTGTTTCTCAACGTGGTAGGCGGTGTGAAGGTGCTGGAAACCGCCTCCGACCTCGCCTTGATGGCTGCGGTCATGTCCAGTCTGCGCAATCGCCCGCTGCCGCATGACTTGCTGGTCTTCGGTGAGGTGGGGCTATCCGGTGAAGTCAGGCCGGTGCCCAGCGGCCAGGAGCGCCTCAAGGAGGCCGCCAAGCACGGCTTCAAACGCGCCATCGTGCCCAAGGGCAACGCACCGAAGGAAGCGCCGCCCGGCTTGCAGATCATTGCCGTTACGCGGCTGGAACAGGCACTGGATGCGCTGTTCGAGTAACCTCGCCCTGAGAATTATTCCTGCAGTTCGATCAAGGCTGCCAGTTCCCGATCCAGTTCCTCGGGGTCTCCGAGGTTCAATTCGACCAGCCGCCTAAGGTGGCTGATTGACTCCAGCCCTATGTGCCGGCAAACGAATCCCAGTTGCCGGTTGTTGTCATGGGTGATCTCGACATCCATTTTTACATGGGCATCGTTGCTTAGAATGATGTCGACTTCAAAGGGCTGCGTCTGATCACCGCTCCACGGATCTGGCCGTTCGATCAGCAACCCTTTTAGAGAAAGGTCGACCAGTTGCACTTTCCAGCTTTTGTCGCCTTGCTTCAGATCGGTCTTGGCATCAAAGGCAATACGTTTGAAACGACGGCGATCTGCAGGTGAGTCGGTCATCGAATGAACTCTCTTTTTGACCGCCACCGGAGGTCAGCGGGCCGGTCGTTATCTGATCGATTATGTTGTCCATGCACGATAGACCGGAAAGCAATGACAGAACAGTTCCGCATCGCTGTTTTGTGATCGGGACGCCATCTGTCGAGGCTATTCCAGCCCTCTATGCCGGGTATCTGCCGCAATTGATCAAATTTCGACCTAGACCTTGGTTGGGGGTGGTCTTTCGCTGATCCGGCGCTAAACTCGCATGGCTTGCCTTCTAGTCAACTCTGCTGGAATAAAAAAAATGAAAAATAATAATAGTCTGATGCGCCATGTTCCCTGGCTCATCGTTGCAATTGTCGGGGCATGTGCTCTTGGGGTCGTGGCCTTGCGTCGCGGAGAGGCGATCAACGCCTTGTGGATCGTGGTCGCTGCGGTAGCTATCTACCTGGTTGCCTATCGTTACTACAGTCTTTTCATCGCCACTCACGTCATGCAGCTCGATCCGCTGCGCGCGACACCGGCGGTGGTCAACAACGACGGTCTGGACTATGTGCCGACCAACAAACACATCCTCTTCGGTCACCACTTTGCAGCCATCGCTGGCGCCGGCCCGCTGGTCGGTCCGGTACTGGCAGCGCAAATGGGCTATCTGCCCGGCACGCTCTGGCTGATCGCCGGCGTGGTGTTGGCCGGTGCGGTGCAGGACTTCATGATCCTGTTCCTTTCCACGCGCCGTGACGGACGCTCGCTGGGCGACATGGTCCGCGAGGAAATGGGCCGTATTCCCGGCACCATCGCGCTGTTCGGCTGTTTCCTGATCATGATCATCATCCTCGCGGTGCTGGCGCTGATCGTGGTCAAGGCCCTGGCCGAGAGCCCGTGGGGCATGTTCACGGTCATGGCGACGATCCCGATCGCGATGTTCATGGGCATTTATATGCGCTACATCCGTCCTGGGCGCATTGGTGAAATCTCCATCGTCGGCGTCATTCTGTTGCTTGGTTCGATCTGGGTCGGCGGCATGGTAGCGGCGGATCCGACCTGGGGGCCGATGTTCACGTTCACCGGCGTGCAGATCACCTGGATGCTGGTCGGTTACGGCTTTGTAGCAGCCATGCTGCCGGTCTGGCTGCTGCTCGCGCCACGTGACTACCTGTCGACCTTCCTGAAAATCGGCACCATTCTGGCACTCGCCATCGGTATTCTGATTCTGGCGCCCGAGCTGAAAATGCCGGCTCTGACTCAGTTCACCAATGGCACAGGCCCGGTCTGGAAGGGCGCGCTGTTCCCGTTCCTGTTCATCACCATTGCCTGCGGTGCAGTGTCGGGCTTCCACGCGCTGATCTCGTCGGGCACCACGCCCAAGCTGCTGGATAACGAGAAAAACGCCCGTTACATCGGTTACGGCGGCATGCTGATGGAGTCCTTCGTGGCCATCATGGCGATGGTTGCCGCTTCGGTGATCGAGCCGGGTGTGTACTTCGCCATGAACAGCCCGGCTGCCGTGGTCGGCAGTGACGTGGTAACCGTCGCGCAGACAGTCTCCAGCTGGGGCTTTGCCATCACGCCGGAGCAACTGACCGCTGTCGCGAAAGACATCGGTGAAAATACCGTTCTGGCCCGTGCCGGTGGTGCTCCGACGCTGGCCGTCGGTATCGCACAGATCCTCCATCAGGTGCTGCCGGGTGAGAACACCATGGCGTTCTGGTACCACTTTGCGATTCTGTTCGAGGCGTTGTTCATCCTGACCGCTGTCGACGCCGGTACTCGTGCCGGACGCTTCATGCTGCAGGACCTGCTGGGCAGCTTCGTTCCAGCCTTGAAGCGTACCGAGTCGTGGACGGCCAATGCCATCGGCACTGGCGGTTGCGTGGCACTGTGGGGTTATCTGCTCTATCAGGGCGTGATCGATCCGCTGGGCGGCATCAATACCCTGTGGCCGCTGTTCGGTATCTCCAACCAGATGCTCGCCGGTATCGCCCTGATGCTGGCCAGCGTGGTGTTGATCAAGATGAAGCGTCAGCGCTATGTCTGGGTGACCATGCTGCCTGCCGTCTGGCTGCTGATCTGCACCGTGACCGCTGGCTTGATCAAGCTGTTCGACGCCAATCCTGCGGTAGGTTTCCTGGCCCTGGCCAAGAAATACAGCGCGGCGGCTGATGCCGGTCAGATTCTGGCCCCGGCCAAGACCATGGACCAGATGCAGCATGTGATCTTCAACGCTTACACCAACGCCGGGCTGACCGTACTGTTCCTGTTCGTGGTGTTCAGCATCCTGTTCTACGCCATAAAAGTCGGCCGTGCGGCCTGGGGCACCAAGGAGCGCACCGACAAGGAAGCTCCGTTCCAGGCCATGCCGCCAGCGTCACAGGTGTGATGATGGTTACCCAAAGAGGATTTGCCCATGTTCAATGACCTGAGTCGCCTCGGCAAATACCTCGGTCAGGCCGCGCGCCTGATGGTGGGCATGCCGGACTACGACACCTACGTTGAACACATGCAGAACACCCACCCGGACAAGCCGATGATGACCTACGAGCAGTTCTTCCGGGAACGGCAAGAGGCGCGTTACGGCGGCAAGGGCGGACCGAAGTGCTGTTGATCCGCTGATCTGCGTTATGGTTTGATCCGACGCGCCGCAGGCCATCACCTGTGGCGCGTTTTCATTTCAGCTGAATGCCTCACGCCAGGAGCCTTATGACTGAGTTGCAACCTATCCCCGTGACCGTGCTGACCGGTTTTCTGGGCGCCGGCAAGACCACCTTGCTGCGCCATCTGCTCAAGGCCGAACACGGCCTGAAAATCGCCGTGATCGAAAACGAATTCAGCGATGCAGGCATCGACAGCCAACTGCTCGGCACCGACCCAGTGCAGATCATGACCCTGTCCAACGGTTGCGTGTGCTGCACCATCCATACCGACCTGACCAAGGCGCTCTACTTGTTGCTGGAACGTCTGGACAGTGGCGAGATCGCTTTCGACCGGCTGGTGATCGAGTGCACCGGACTGGCCGATCCCGCGCCGGTCGCGCAGACCTTTTTCATCGATGAAGAGCTGCGCGAGCGTTACATTCTCGACGGCATCATCACCCTGGTCGACGCCGCCCACGCCGATACTCACCTGGCGCAAACCATCGCCCAGGCACAGATCGGCTTTGCCGACCGGCTGCTGGTCAGCAAACGTGATCTGGTCGAAGATGCAGCTTTCGAGGCCCTGAGCGCGCGCCTGACCCGCATCAACCGCCGCGCGCCTATCCGTATTGTCGAGCACGGCAGGATCGACCTCGCCGAACTGCTCGACGTGCGCGGCTTCAACCTCAACGCTGACCTCGGCGGCGGCATGATCCTGCGCCCGCTGGCCCCGGTCGGCAATTCCGCTGACCGCATCAGCAGCCTTGTCCTGCGCAGCGAAAAACCACTGAATCTGGACCGCCTCAGCGAGTTCATGAACGAACTGCTGGAAGACCACGGCAAGCAACTGCTGCGTTACAAGGGGGTGCTCAACATCGAAGACGAACCGCGCAAGATGGTGTTTCAGGGCGTACTCAAGCTCTACGGCTTCGACTGGGACACTGAATGGGCCGAAGGCGAAAAGCGCGAGAGCGTGATTGTGTTCATTGCCGATGAATTGCCGGAGGAGAAAATACGGGCGGGGTTCGAGAAGGTATGCGGTTGAGAGGTCGGACAGCGGCTGAGCTTCTGCTCACACAGTGAACCGCCCAGTAAAAAGCCCCGGCTCTCACGAGTCGGGGCTTTCGGTACTGCGTTTAAACGAGGCTTATCAAGCGCCGTAAACCGGCAGCCTGGCGCAGATGGCCTTGACCTTCTCGCGAACCGCGTCGATCACGGCTTCGTTGTTCAGGTCTGCCAGGATGTCGCAGATCCAGCCGGCCAGTTCCTTGCACTCTGCTTCCTTGAAGCCGCGAGTGGTCACTGCCGGGGTGCCGAAGCGCAGGCCGGAGGTGACGAACGGGGAGCGTGGGTCGTTCGGAACGGAGTTCTTGTTGACGGTGATGAAGGCACGACCCAGAGCGGCGTCGGCGTCTTTACCGGAGATGTCCTGTTTGATCAGCGACAGCAGGAACAGGTGGTTCTCGGTACCGCCGGAGACGACGTCGAAACCACGCTCGATGAATACACCGGCCATGGCCTTGGCGTTTTTCACCACTTGCTGCTGGTAGGTCTTGAACTCAGGCTGCAACGCTTCCTTGAAGCAAATGGCCTTGGCTGCGATGACGTGCTCCAGCGGGCCGCCCTGGGAGCCAGGGAATACAGCGGAGTTCAGCTTCTTCTCGATATCGGCGTTGGCGCGAGCCAGGATCAGGCCGCCACGTGGACCGCGCAGGGTCTTGTGCGTGGTGGTGGTCACGACGTCGGCGAATGGCACCGGGTTCGGGTAGACGCCTGCGGCGACCAGACCGGCTACGTGAGCCATGTCGACGAACAGGTACGCACCGACCTTGTCAGCGATTGCGCGGAAACGCGGGAAGTCGAGGATCTGCGAGTAGGCAGAGAAACCGGCGACGATCATTTTCGGTTTGTGCTCGACTGCCAGGCGTTCGACTTCGTCGTAGTCGATCATGCCGTTGCCGTCGATGCCGTACTGAACGGCGTTGTACAGCTTGCCCGAGGACGAAACGCTGGCGCCGTGGGTCAGGTGACCACCGTGAGCCAGGCTCATGCCCAGAATGGTGTCGCCGCCTTGCAGCAGGGCCAGGTAGACCGCCGAGTTGGCTTGCGAACCCGCGTGTGGCTGGACGTTGGCGTAATCGGCGCCGAACAGTTCCTTGGCGCGGTCGATGGCCAGTTGCTCGATAACGTCGACGTACTCGCAACCACCGTAGTAGCGCTTGCCCGGATAGCCTTCGGCGTACTTGTTGGTCAGGACCGAGCCCTGAGCTTCCATGACGGCCGGACTGGTGTAGTTTTCCGAGGCAATCAGCTCGATGTGTTCTTCCTGACGCAGAGCTTCTTGCTCCATGGCGGCAAACAGATCGGCGTCGTACTTGGCGATAGTCAAATCACGGCTGAACATGGCAGTCCTCAAGGGGGCATGGCGGAAAAGGCGACTATTCTACCCCATCGGGTTTTATCTGGCATATGAAAGGCAGTCATCTTGAACAGTGAAGGGGTTCACGCAGCCCGGTAAAAGGCGCGTGATCCTGGGTTTTGTGGGCTTCTGGAGGCAAAACTCCCTTCGCATCAACCCGCATCAGCACTCAAGGGCGGCCTGCGTGCGGCCCACGGCTGGGCGCGTTCCAGTTGGCCGGCAAGGCTCAGCAAGGTCAGTTCGTCGCCAAACCGCGCGGCGAAGTGAGAACCCAGCGGCAGCGAATCGGCTGTCCAGTAGAGGGGCACGGACATGGCTGGCTGGCCAGTCGCGTTGAAGATCGCCGTGTAGGGCGAGTAGCTGTGCGAAAGCGCGATGAAGTCCTGCAGGGACCGGCTGTCGTCGTCGAAGGCCAACTCTCCCAGGCGAGGCGGGGCGCGGTTGAGCGTCGGGGTGAGAACAATGTCGTACTCTTCGAAGAAACCGGCCATCGCCCGGCCCAGTGCATGCATCGATTCGACCGCCGAAATGTAGCGCGTTGCAGGCAGTTGCCCGCGCTCGCGCAGAATGACACGGGTGCGCGGCTCCAGCTCTTCCATGGCCACCGGGAAGCCGCGCATTTTGCCCAGCAGATCGAGGTAGCCCTGAGTGTGTGAGCCGATGATGTCGAACGTCGCGTCGAGGAATTCAGGTAGCTGGACGGGCAAGGTAGCCGGAATCACGTAATGGCCGAGCGCCTCCAGCAAGGCCGCAGTGTGTTGCAGTGCAGCCAGGGCTTCCGGTTCAGCCGGCCACGGCGATATAGCCGAGACCAGAGCGATTTTCAGGCGCTTGGGATCGCGGCCTGCGGCGTGTGCAAAGGGCGTCGCAGGCATGGGCGCTGCATAGGGAGCCCCAGGATCACTCCCGGCAGTGGCGTCGAGCAGGGCGGCGCTGTCGCCTACCGACAGGGTAATTGCATGAGCCGTGCTCAGACCTGCCCAGCCCTCACCGACCATCGGGCCTGACGGCAGCAGCCCACGCGACGGCTTGAAGCCGAATACGCCGCAGCAGGAAGCCGGCACGCGAAGCGAGCCGCCGCCATCGTTGCCATGCGCGAAGGGGATGGCGCGCGCCGCAACCAGAGCGGCTGCACCGCCGCTGGAACCGCCCGCGCTGTATTGCGGGTTCCAGGGATTGCGGGTCGCGCCGAAGCGCTGCGATTCGGTGCTGTAGGACACACCGAATTCAGGCGCGGTGGTTGTCCCGATCAGTTGGCAGCCCGCCTGACGCAGTCGGCTGACGATTTCGCAATCGATGTCTGAGCGAAACTCGCCCAGCGCATGCGAGCCACTGGTCATGCGTGCCCCCGCCATCGGGGTGAACATGTCTTTCACCAGGGTCGGTACGCCGGCCATGACGCCCTGTCTGACGCTGCTCCCGGTCGCCTGACTACGCGCCTGATCGTAAAGCCTTTCGCTGACAGCATTCAGGCCTGGCTCGACCTGTTCGACCCGCGCGATAGCGGTTTCCAGCAGCTCGCCTGGGCTCACCTCGCCATTGCGTACCAGTGTTGCCAGGCCGCGGCCGTCCAGCGTATTGAATAATTCGTGCAGGTCTTTCATCGATCGTCTCCAGGATTGAAAGCGTGTCGTCGCGGTGCGTACGCCACTTAAAAGCTGATGCCGGTACGCAGCGCCACGGTGTAGCCCTCGGCACGGTTGCGGGCGTCGAACTCCTTGTAGGCGTGCAACCAGATGGGTGGCAGCCCGGCGCCGGGTTTGAAGTAGCTCACTGCAGGGCCTGCGGCGAGTACTCGGGCACGATTGCCGCGGGTCAGCCCCGGCGCGTCGTCGTCCGACAGCTGCCGGTAGTAGTAGCCGCCAATGCCGACGGTCCAGTCGCCCACATGCTGGCCCACTGCAAACTCATGTCGGTACTCAACGCCACTGCGGTAATCGGTGTCGGGGTTGCGCGCGTTTATATCGATCTGGAAACTCGAGGAAACCTCGAAGCCGCCGGGTGAAATGTAGGTTGCATTCAACAGCGGAGAAACCGTCCAGTGGTTGGTGCCAGGGCTGACCAGACGGTTTTTGTCATAGTCCCCGGTGGGCGCCTGAAACATCAGTTGGGTATTGATGCCCAGCCCCGGCCCGAGCTTCCAGTCCAGGATGATCGGCACCACTTGCAGGTCCGCCTGGCGAAAGAGCGATGCACTGTCGCTGAATACCCGTTGCCCCCCTGCATTCACGCCCAGGTCTGCATCCATCTTGAAAAAGATCGGCACCACCGCGAAACCATAGCGGGCACCGAGAAACTCCTGCTCGGTCATTCGCAAGTAGGCGAGGCCGATCGCCAGGACGTTGATCTGGAAATCGTTGGGGCTGTCCTTGCCGTGGCTGTCCTTGATGACATCCGCATGGTAGTTACTGATGCGCGTGCCGACGGTGCCATTGGCAGTGGAGGGCGGCATGAAGCCTGCGCCAAAGTCGAAAACGCCAGCGGCTGTCGTGGGCGCAGCGTTTTCGGTGGCGCAGGCCGTGGACGATAACCACAGGATCGCCATGGCGAGTCCTGAAGCGCTAAGGAAGTGGTTTTTTAATGACATCGGTAAGTGCCTTGTTATTTTTATGGGCGAGCACGGCCCTCCCTTGCGGGGTGGCAGTTATTGGAAAAACCGGAAATGGGGGGTAGAACGCGTTGGCGTCAGCTGTCAGTCAAATGCAGTAACTGAGCGATCTGCGCTTTACGGGTGACACCGAGCTTGTTGTAGATCTTTCTCAAGTGGTGCCGGACTGTGCAGGGCGACATACCGATGTTGCGTGCGACTTCCTTGTAAGTCTGGCCGACCGCAAAGCCTCGGGCGACCTGAAGTTCGCGCGTGCTCAACAGCTCCAGACTGCTGCGTCGGCGCGCCGTCAGTAGAACGAGGTCGCCTACGGGCTGCGACGTGATGTGCAGGTTCTGACTCGAATAGCCCTCTTGGGGGTTGCACTGTCGAGGCAGGCGATTGGACGGTCTGTCAGGCCATTCCGAGCCCAGCATCGACGAGAATGCAGGCTCCATGGAAAGCAGCACGCCGTAACGATCGCTCACCGCCATGGCGGTCTCGTCGTAAGCACCCTGGGTTTCCCGCAGGGTCGTGAGCGTGCGCAGATAACTGGCCTGTTCGGCGGCGACTAGATGCGGCATCAGCCACTCGATCAGGCGCTTGTCCAAGGGCGAAAAGGGCGTGTGGTCGGCCGAGCGAAACAGCGTCAAATGCACACCCTGCTGGGTGTGCGGGTCGGTCAGGACAATGCCCAGCGCGAAGCAAAGGTCGTACTGGCGTCCGAGTTCGGCAAGCGCGGAAGGTGCATCCGCTGCCGTGCAGTGAATGACCTGACAGACGCCCTGGGTCTGATGCATTCTGCCGACGCTGGCGTCCGAGGTCTTGAGTTGCTCCCACTCGGCGGCGTAACCGCTGGGCAGGCCGAGCAAAAAGGAACTGTGCTCGACGGGCCAGTTGTCACGCCAGGTGGATCTTCCCCACCAGGCCTTGTCGAACTGCACCAGCGCGCGCACCCGCTCAAGCGCCTGTTGATGGAACGTAGAGATCGACGCGCTGCTGACCTCGGTCTGAAGCTCGAGAATCACCTCGTTCAAGGCTTCAACGACCTGACAGGAAACACTGTCCAGGGATGTTGTATCGCTGATCATGCTACCCCCTTGTGTTCTTTGTTATGGGTAGAGCGCTCGCTGTCATTGACGCTGTGCGAGGCAGTGGCTCAAGTCTACTCATATTCAAGGGTTCGGCTATCGTTCAAATGTACGATGGCCGGGGCGCCAGGCTTGCCCTCAATCCAGCATGAACAATGCGTCATTGCTGAATTGCGCTTCGAACTGCGCGGGGGGCATCGGGCGGCCGAACAGGTAGCCCTGCACTTCGTCGCAGTCATGTTCGCGAAGAAACTCCAGCTGCTCATGGGTCTCCACGCCTTCGGCGATCACCGAGAGGTTCAGGCTGTGGGCCATGGCGATGATAGCGCGGGCGATCTGGGCGTCCTGCTCGCCGGACGGCAGGCCATCGACGAAGGTGCGGTCGATCTTCAGTACGTCGATCGGGAACTGTTTGAGGTAGTTCAGCGACGAGTAGCCGGTGCCGAAGTCATCGACTGCGATGCTCAGGCCAAGGTTTTTGAGGCCATCGAGGATCTGCATGGCCTCGTTGACCTCGCGCATCAGGATGCTTTCGGTCAGTTCCAGCTCCAGGCAGGCGGGCGACAGGCCGGTCTGTTCGAGTATATGGGCGATACGCTTGCCGAGCTGACCGTCCGAGAACTGCCGTGCCGAGATGTTGACCGACACCTTGGGCACGCGAACCCTGGCCTGATGCCAGTGTTTGAGTTGGCGGCAGGCTTCGGTCAGGACCCAGTCGCCGACCTCCACGACCAGCCCGAGCTCTTCGAGCACCGGGATGAAGTCGTTGGGCGGCACCAGTCCGCGGCGTGGATGGCGCCAGCGCAACAGGGCTTCCGCGCCCGTCAGGCGTTTGCCGTCGCCGCTGAACTGCGGTTGGTAGAAGAGGGTGAACTCCTTCTGCTCCAGGGCATGGCGCAAGTCGCTTTCCAGCTCCAGACGCTCCAGAGCCGTGGCATTCATGTCCGCCTGATAGAACTGGAAGTTGTTCTTGCCGCGCTCTTTGGCGTGATACATCGCCGTGTCGGCGTTCTTCATCAACTGACTCAGTTCCTTGCCGTCCTGCGGGCTGAGGGCAATGCCGATACTGGCGGTCACGAAGAACTCGCGGCCTTCCAGTACAAACGGCGTAATCAGGCTGGTCAGAATGCGTTCGGCAACGTGAATGGCGCGATTCAGCGCGGCTTCGCGGGTTTCATCCGGTTCCAGGAGCAGGGTGAATTCATCACCCCCCATGCGCGCCACAGTGTCGTCAACCGACACACAGGCGAGCAGCCGCGTGGCCATTTCCTGCAACATCCGGTCGCCGGCAGCATGGCCCAGTGAGTCATTGATCGGTTTGAAACGGTCGAGGTCGAGGAACATCAGCACGACCCAGGCCTGTTGGCGTTCGGCGTGCTGCAGTGCCGAATGCAGGCGATCCTGGAAGAGGGTGCGGTTGGGCAGGTGAGTCAGCGCGTCGTAGTACGCCAGACGGTGGATCCGGTCCTCGCTGGCCTTGCGTTCGCTGATATCGCTGAAGAAGCACACGTAGCTGGCCAGATCGCCTTCATCGTCGAGGACTGCGGTAATGCCGACCCAGGCCGGATAGTGCTCGCCGTTACGGCGCTTGAGCCTGATTTCACCTTCCCACGTGCCTTGTCCGTTCAACTGCCTGAGGATATGGCGCAGGCGGGTTTCCTGTTCGGATTCCACGGTGAGCATGCCCGGCAACTGATCGAGCACCTGGGCCACTTCATAGCCACTGACGCGGGTAAAGGCCTCGTTGGCCTGCACGATATAGCCGGCGGGGTCGGTAATCAGAATGGCGGAAGTCGAATGCTCGAATACCGTGGCAGCCATGCGCAGGTCTTTCTCGGCCCGACGCTGCTGACTGATGTCCCTGCCCACGCCGAAGATGCCCTCGAAATTGCCGTGTTCGCCCCACACCAGAACCACGCGCAGTTCCACCGGGATCTTGCTACCGTCGGCACGCAGGCAGTCGAAAAGGAACATTCGGATGGTGACTTCTTCGCGCAGCCTGGCGAGTTCCTGAGGTTTGTCGAGGACCTTGTCGATGCGGTCCATGAGTGCATCAAAACCGACTATTTGCTGGGGGTTGGCAATGGCGGCGGACCAGCCGTTCTGCAGGATCCACTCGGCGCTGTAGCCCAGTGCACGTTCTACCGAAGGGCTGACGTAGTTGACTGCCAGCCGGCCGTCGGTGGAGAAAATCACATCGCTGATGCTTTCAGCGAGCATGCGGTAACGCTGTTCGCTGTCACGCAGCGACTGGCTGGACGCGACCTGCTCGGTAATGTCCTTGGCAATGCCTATGATACGGGTGACCCGGTCCTCTGCATCCCAGGCCAGCGCCTGCTCGCGAATGTCGAAAGACCGCCAGTTGCTCTCGCGATCCCGAAAGCGCAGCACGCGTTGCAGTAATTCATTGTGCCCGTGGTGACGCTGGCGCAGGCGCATGTC
This sequence comes from Pseudomonas congelans, assembly GCF_900103225.1. GTDB lineage: Bacteria > Pseudomonadota > Gammaproteobacteria > Pseudomonadales > Pseudomonadaceae > Aquipseudomonas > Aquipseudomonas congelans. Next base: position 269,345 of record NZ_FNJH01000006.1, read on the forward strand.
CTGATAGTTTCGGGCGTCGTCGGGGTGCAGCAGGACTTCCCAGAAGAACTCGCCCATGGCGTTCAGTTCTGACTTGCTGTAACCCAGCGTGTAGCCGAAGTGGTGGTTGCTGTAGATCACCCGCTGGCTGAGCACGTCCTGAACGTACAAATGGTCCGGTACGGTTCTTACCACGTCGGACCAGAAGCTCTCGCGGTCCAGCAACGAAAGCTCGACCTGTTTACGGCTGGTGATGTCGCCAATGCTGAGAATCACGGCATCGAAGTCGCTGCGTGTCTCGGGCAGGCGCATGACCAGCCACAGGTGCTGATCCTGACCGTCTGCGCGGGTCAGACAGATTTCCAGTTCCAGCCGTGGCTGCCCGGTGAGAACCGCCTGAATGATCGGAATGCCGACGCCCGGACGCGAGCGCGATTCGCCCTCGATCAACGGTTGCCATGCCTGTTCGCTGTGCTCGATGTTCAGCAGGCTTAGGGCAACTTCGTTGAGTTCGCTGATGTGCAATTGCTGCAACAGGCGTCTAAGGGATGCCGGCTGGCTCTTGAGCAGACGCTCGAAGTCCTCTTCGCTACTGACCTCGAGTGCTTCCAGTTGCTCCTGAAGGCCGGACATGTCCATTACACAGATTGCAACGCCCGCGCCCTCGAAGATATCCCGGTAGCGGCGTCGGCTCTGCAGCATCTGGCGCTGGCGTCTGCGCAGGCTCATCAGCGCGATCAACGGCAGAATCGAAAGCAGCAGGCCGATCAGGCACTTGCCGATCAGTGGCGCAAGCAGTTCGCTGCGGGCCTTGTAGGTGTCGAACAGCCCTCGCAGTTGCCAGTCACTGTTGTTCAGCGGTTGAAGCAGGATGGTGTCGGACAGGCCACTGTCCGCTTCGTTGGCGGGCACCGGTTCATGGAGGATGACCCGCTGCGTCTTGCGCTGTTCGAGACGCCACAGGTGCTGAAAGTCCTGAGCCGGCTGGCTGGCAAGTTCCTTCAAGGCTTCGGGCGCCACGCGCAATGCCCAGTAATCGCCGCTCACGCCGTTGCCCAGGCGAATCAGTACATAGATCTGGTTGCCGTCTTCGGAGCCGGTATAGAAGTAGGGGCGACCCCGCGCCTGTTTCATGGCTTGTTCGAGAAACTCACCGTCGCGCGAGGCCTCGGCGCTGTCACTGACAATCTCACCCTCCGGGTTCAGGCGAGCGACGCTGCGCAGCGCGGGCAGGGCAGTGCGCAGGTTCAGCAGCGTCGTAGGCTGCTCCAGCCGCTCCCCGGAGGATAGCGCCTCGTCCAGCAGATTCATGGCGATCTGCGCCTTGAGCGCCATGTTCAGACTCATCCGGTCGGAAAGCTGGACGCTGTACTCCAGACTGCGCTGGCGCTGGCGCTCCTGAGTCTGGTGAAACTGCTCGATCAGTTGCCAGAGCAACAGGGCAAGCACCACCAGTACCAGCCCCGCCAGCATACCTTTCACTGACCCACGCAAAGGCCTGGTCGCACTGTCTTTAGCGACACTGGATGAGGACAGAGGCGTTGAAGTGGGCAAATCGCTGTTCCTGACTGCTGGACTGAAGCAGTGATGCTTTATGTAAAATAGCTGGGTCGGCCGAAGAGGGCGGCTAGCATGCCTTTAGTTGTGGCAAAGTGCCAGTCCTGTTGGGCCGTATCGTTTGCCCTGCACGCAGCATTCGGGTAGCTTTGCGCAACGCGTGGTATCCACCGACTCCTGCATGAGTGACTCCACTTTTTGCAATATCAATCAGGCTTTATATTTGCCAGCACTGGCCCGATATGTTTCCAACTGAGTTTATTCAAGGCTCGGAACGGTCTCGCGGCAAGTCTCAAGGACAAATAAAAGCTTTTTTCCGGCCGGAGCTTTAAGCTCGTTACCCAAATCGGTCCTCATTACAGACGCTAGGTTTTCATTTCATGGCTCAATACGTCTACACCATGCATCGGCTGAGCAAAGTTGTGCCGCCGAAGCGTGAAATCCTGAAAAACATCTCTCTGTCTTTTTTCCCCGGTGCCAAGATCGGTGTGCTGGGCCTCAACGGCTCGGGTAAATCCACGCTGTTGAAAATCATGGCGGGTGTCGACACCGAGTTTGATGGCGAAGCGCGTCCGATGCCGGAGCTCAATGTGGGTTATCTGCCGCAGGAGCCACAACTTGACCCGAACAAGACGGTCCGTGAGGTCGTGGAAGAGGCGGTCAGCGTGATCAAGGACGCCCAGGCGCGTCTCGATCAGGTCTACGCCGAATATGCCGAGCCGGACGCCGATTTCGACAAGCTGGCGGCCGAGCAGGCCAAGCTCGAATCCATCCTGCAGGCCAGCGATGGCCATAACCTGGAGCGTCAGCTGGAAGTCGCCGCCGACGCGCTGCGCCTGCCGGCCTGGGATGCGAAGGTTGCGGTCCTTTCCGGTGGCGAAAAGCGCCGTGTCGCGCTGTGCCGCCTGCTGCTCTCCGCACCGGACATGCTGCTCCTCGACGAACCGACCAACCACCTGGATGCCGACTCTGTCGCCTGGCTGGAGCATTTCCTCCACGACTTCCCGGGGACTGTGGTTGCCATCACGCACGACCGTTACTTCCTGGATAACGTGGCTGGCTGGATTCTGGAACTCGACCGCGGCGCGGGCATTCCTTACGAGGGCAACTATTCGGGCTGGCTTGAAGCCAAGTCCGACCGCCTGGCGCAGGAATCCAAGCAGCAGACCGCTCACGAAAAAGCCATGAAAGACGAGCTGGAATGGGTCCGCAAGGGTGCCAAGGCGCGTCAGTCCAAATCCAAGGCGCGTCTGCAACGCTTCGAAGAAATGCAGTCGCAGGAATTCCAGAAGCGCAGCGAGACCAACGAGATCTACATCCCGGCCGGTCCGCGTCTGGGCGACAAGGTTATCGAGTTCAAGAACGTCACCAAGGGCTATGGCGACCGCGTGTTGATCGACAACCTGTCGTTCTCCATGCCCAAAGGCGCCATCGTGGGTGTGATCGGCGGTAACGGTGCCGGTAAGTCGACGTTGTTCCGCATGCTGATGGGCAAGGAACAGCCGGACTCGGGTAGCATCGAAGTCGGTGAAACCGTGCAGCTGGCCTGCGTGGACCAGAGCCGTGATGACCTGGACGGCAGCAAGTCGGTATTCCAGGCAGTGTCAGACGGTTCCGATGTGATCCGTATCGGCAACTATGAGATTCCGTCGCGTACCTATGTCGGTCGCTTCAACTTCAAGGGTGGCGATCAGCAGAAGTTCGTCAAGGACTTGTCCGGTGGTGAGCGTGGTCGTCTGCACCTGGCGTTGACCCTGAAAGAGGGCGGCAACGTGCTGCTGCTCGACGAACCGTCCAACGATCTTGACGTGGAAACCCTGCGTTCACTGGAGGAAGCGCTGCTGGACTTCCCGGGCGCTGCCATTGTGATCTCTCACGATCGGTGGTTCCTTGACCGTGTCGCCACGCACATCCTGGCGTACGAAGACGATTCGCAAGCGATCTTCTTCGAAGGCAACTACACCGAGTATGAAGCGGATCGCAAGAAGCGTCTGGGCGAAGCTGCTGCTCAACCGCATCGAGTGCGTCACAAAAAGCTGGCCTGATCAGCGTTCAGGCACGCGCCGCTCTTTGCAAGGAGCGGCGCTGCCGTCGGTTGGCCTGGCTCACGCGTCAGGTTCGATCAGCAACACTTCAATCGACTGATCGCCCGCCGGGCGCTGCCACAACACTTCATCGCCTTTCTGCGCGCCAATCAGGGCGCGGCCCAGTGGCGACCCCCAATTGATCAGCCCTTTGGCTGCATCGGCCTGATCCTCTCCGACCAAGTGCACGCGCTGCTGGTTATCCTGTTCATCCGCGAACGTCACCCAGCTGCCGATCTGCACTTTTTCGGTCGACACGGCCGGTGCGACGACCTGCGCGCTTTGCAGGCGCTGATTGAAGTAACGCAAATCGCGTTCAAGGTCGGCCAGTCGCTGCTTGTCCGCCGCTTCGCCCAACGCAGTTTGCGTACTGTGCTGCGCCTGCAGGCTGCTGACGTGTTTCTTCAACAAGGTCAGGCCTTCGGCAGTAACGTAGTTGATCTGTGTGCTGACCAGCCGCTCTACCGGTTGCTCGGCCTCGGCGGCAGCGTTGTCTTCGTTTACGAATGCGCGGCTCATGAAATGTCCTCCCTAATAGGCTTTGGGCCACAGCAGGGCATCATTGGTTTCGTCGAATTGCGCAAGTGTCGGATCAGTTCGGGCGGTAGGCCTTGGCGGCACTTCGGGTCTTTTCCCGCTCCCAGGCGCGGTCACGCTCATTGAAGACCTGACCGGGATCGAGCCGGTCGCGATTGTCCTGGGACGTCTCGCACTGACGAAAGCCATCGGTCCAGCCTTCGGCGTAGAGCTTGTCTTTCAGGTAACGGGGCACGTTCTTGCGGAATTGGCCGGTAGTGGCGCCTGCTGCGTCCCTGCCGCTGCTGCAGCCATCCTGATAGCCGTCTGCAAAACCCGGCGGATAACCCTCGGCCAGCATCTGGTCACGGGTGGACTGACAACCCGCCAGCACGATGGCCAGCGACAACAACAGCCAATACCGCTTCATGGTGATTCCCTCTGCTTATGAGAGGAGTCTAGAAGGTAAATTGTGAGTTATTCGTAAAAGCGATGTAGGGAGCGTGTAACGGCAGTGTGCTTTTATTTTCGGCGAACACTGCCAGCGATTCACTACTGACCCGGTCAGTAGTGATACCACTTCACCTCGAGCATCACCTCGTTCTGCGGCGAGCTCATCTGGCTGAATTCGCGCTGGGCGCTCAGGCGCAGGCCGAGGTTGCGGGACAGTTCCCATTGCTGGTTGAGGCTGAAGCTGCGGCGTACTTCGCCGTTGGTGAAATAGTCGCCCTTGGCTTCCAGGCTGAGGTTGCCCAGCGGGTTGCGCCACAGCACGCCAGTGTTGAAGCCTGCGGCAGGGGAGATGAATTCGGCGAAATCGTTGTTGTGCTCGACCCGCACGGTGCCCAATGCAAAGCCGAGCATGTCGTCGGCCAGCTGCCAGGTGCCGCCGCCACCACCGTTGACGTGGCTGACCAGGTTTTCGTCGCCGTGCTTGCCGAGAACCCGTTCCAGACCGCCGGTGACTTGCCATGACCAGGGTTTGAGCAGCTCGGTACGCGGAGTCAGTGAGCGAATGGTCGCCAGGTCCAGTTGCTGCACCTGCCAGTCATTGCCTTCGTACTGACGCACCTTGAGCTGAAGAATCTCGATCTGCGCGCCCAGCGGGAAGCCATAGGCGTTGTCGTTCAGGTCGTGATAGGCCATGCGCAGGCCATATTCGGCAAACGCCTTGTCACCGCGTGTGCCCGCTCCCAGCTGCCAGGTGCGTGATTCATGGCCTTCTTCCGGCAGGCCGGGGCGCGGGATGTCCAGTTGTGGCGGCGGGTTCTGATTGATCGCCTGCAACAGCTCGAAGCTGCGTTGCGAGCGTTGCGTATCGCGCTCAAGACCGTTGGCGCGGTAACGCTCCAGACGATAGGCGGCGTCCTGAATCAACGCGCGGCGTTCTTTGGGCTGCGCGAGGTACTCGCTGTTCTGCAGTTGTTTCTGATCGGCGCTGACCTTCAATACCCACTGTTGCTCGTCTGCATCGAGCGGTTCTGCGCGGCTCAGCAACTCGCGTTCGCGTGACGGGCGATAGTCGATCTTCTCCACCAGCCCGGAGGCCTTGATCGCCTTGACCGTATCGGTCGGAATCGCAGTCAGGCCGAACTGATCAGTAAGCTTCAGGCCAGGGCGGGCGACTTGCAGCAATTCCAGCAGCCGGTAGGAGCAGTTTTCGTCGAAGAAGAAATAACTGAAGCGGATCTGTTTCAGCTCCCAGACGTGCTCGACCATGCGCCCGGTTTCTTCCGCAGTCAGGTTCAGCCGGTATTCCCACAGGTCACGGTTTTCCAGGCTGCGGTATTCCGAGAGTTTTTCCTGATACGGCACCAGCGCAAACAACCCCGGGTAGCCGCCTGCCAGACCTTTCCACGCATACAGAATGCTGTTGTCCATGCCTTCGATGTAGGCACCGAAGTTGATCGCGTAGCTCAGCAAGGTGGTGTTGTTGGTCTTCGCGCTGGCCGGATCGATGCGCAGCAGCGTATGGCCAAACATCGACGAGGGACTGTTGAGGTACGCGGCCGGGAAAATCAGCACCGTGCTGTCCGGGGCCACATCCTTGTACCAGGCCTTGAATTCCTTGCAGTCCGGGGTCGGCAGGTCCGTCAGGTGCAACTGGTCACGCAGCCAGCGGGTGCGTGCCGGGTACACGCACTGGGCGTGGGTCTGCTCATTGCTGACCGGTGCGTAAATAGCGTTGAGTGTAGCGCTCAGCTCCGCCTGCGGGTCGTGTGCACCGTTGGCGGCTAGAAAGAATTTCGGGTCTGTGACATAGCTGCGCCAGCCACCGAGCTTGCCGGCTTCGTAGTGACCCAGGGAAATCCAGAACGGCTGATTGGCCAATTGCTGCAAACGGTCAGCGCTGGCATGAGGTGCCGCGCACAAGGGGGCACAGACAAACAGCGCCAGTGATACAAGACGTTTGAGCATAGAGGGCAACTAGTCAGAAAAGGGGATCCCGCCCTTTACGAAGAAAGGGCGGGCGAACGACTTTAAGCCTGGGTAGCGTACTTGGCCAGAGTCGGATCGTTTTTCAGAACATTGACGGTGTTGGTGTGAACGTCTTCGGCAGTGGCGTCGGCCTTGCTGAAGATTTGCGAGAAGTGCTCGTGAGTGACGGCGGCGAAGTGCTCGCGGTCTTCTGGTGCAACGCCCAGTACCACAGCGTAGGTCGTCAGAGCTTCGCCCTGACCCATAGCCATGTCCTTGGAGAGTTCATCCATCATGCCGTTCATGGCAAGCCAGGATTTACCGCCATAGGTCAGTGCGCCGTTGGTGGAGCAGCCGTTAGTGCCGGAGGTCATGCCGAAGGTGGCGTTACCCGAAGTACCGTTGGTGGTCGAAGCCAGGAAGTGAGCTGGAGTACCGCGTTGACCTTCAAACAGCATGTTGCCCCAACCGCAGTCAGGACCGCCTGGTGCTTGAGCCATAGCGTTGATCGATACAGCGGCGAAGAGCGTTCCAAGAAGAATCCGTTTCATAGCTTTTTCTCTTTTTAGTTCAGCCAAGGGTCGAGTTTCTTGAGTCGTTACATCAAGACAGACGGCCAACCAGCAACCACCTGTTCAGTTTGGAGTTTAGGCACGTTCCAAGGGTTCCGTCATCGATTACAGATTATTGCTTGAAAAAGGCTTTTTTCAGGACGCGGCTCATGGCAGTACCCACGCAAATGCCTTTCGGCTCTTTCCTGCCTTGCAAGTCGTGTACAGCGAGCGCCAGAATGCCGACATCTGCCCCGCCTGATGTAAGGATTACTGATGCCCGATTCTGTCGCAGCCAACCTACGCCTGGCGCCCAACGCGCTGACCCGTCCGTTTTCCGCTGAGCAGTTCAGCTTTGCGACCACCCACGAGCTCGAACCCTTTCGCGGTGTCCTTGGCCAGGAGAGAGCCGTAGAGGCCCTGCAGTTCGGCGTTGCCATGCCGCGCCCCGGTTACAACGTGTTTGTCATGGGTGAGCCCGGCACCGGGCGCTTTTCGTTCGTCAAACGCTACCTCAAGGCCGAAGGCAAGCGGATGCAGACGCCGTCGGACTGGGTCTACGTCAACAACTTCGACGAGCCCCGCGAGCCAAAGGCCCTGGAGCTGCCGCCTGGTACCGCTCATGAGTTCACCGCCGACATCGGCGGCCTGATCGACAACCTGCTGGTGACCTTCCCGGCGGTTTTCGAGCATCCCTCGTATCAGCAGAAGAAAAGCTCGATCGACCGCGCGTTCAATCAGCGCTACGACCGCGCACTTGATGTCATCGAGCGCCTGTCGCTGGAAAAAGACATCGCGCTGTATCGCGACAGCTCCAACATCGCGTTCACGCCGATGGCCGATGGCAAGGCGCTGGACGAGGCCGAGTTTTCGCAACTGCCCGAAGCGGATCGCGAGCGCTTCCATGAAGATATCTCCGCGCTCGAGGAGCGTCTCAACGAAGAGCTGGCCAGCCTGCCGCAGTGGAAGCGCGAGTCCAACAATCAGCTGCGTCAGTTGAATGAAGAAACCATCACCCTGACCCTGCAACCCTTGCTGGCACCGCTTTCGGAAAAATACGCCGAGAATGCTGCGGTCTGCGCCTATCTGCAGGCCATGCAGGTGTACCTGCTCAAGACTCTGGTCGAGCAATTGGTCGATGATGCCAAGACCGACGCCCAGGCGCGCAAGCTGCTGGAAGAGCAGTACAGCCCGAGTCTGGTGGTCGGGAATACCCGTGATGGCGGTGCGCCGGTGGTTTTCGAGCAGCACCCCACCTATGACAACCTGTTCGGGCGCATCGAATACAGCACCGATCAGGGCGCGCTGTACACCACCTACCGGCAACTGCGCCCCGGCGCGCTGCATCGCGCCAACGGCGGTTTCCTGATTCTGGAGGCCGAAAAAATGCTTGGCGAGCCGTTCGTCTGGGATGCGCTCAAGCGTACCCTGCAATCGCGCAAGCTGAAGATGGAGTCGCCGCTGGGCGAGCTCGGCCGCGTTGCCACCGTGAGCCTGACGCCGCAGGTGATCCCGTGGAACGTCAAAATCATCATCATCGGTTCGCGCTCGCTGTACTACACCCTGCAGGACCTCGATCCTGACTTCCAGGAGATGTTCCGAGTGCTGGTCGACTTCGACGAAGAGATTCCGATGGTCGACGAGACGCTTGAGCAATTCGCTCAGTTGCTCAAGACCCGGACCTCGGAAGAGGGCATGGCGCCTTTGACCGCCGACGCGGTGGCAAGACTGGCGACTTACAGCGCCCGCTTGGCCGAGCATCAGGGGCGTTTGTCGGCGCGTATCGGTGATCTGTTCCAACTGGTCAGCGAGGCCGATTTCATCCGTCAGTTGGCCAATGACGACAAGACCGACGCCGGGCATATCGAGCGTGCGCTCAAGGCCAAGGCCACCCGTACCGGGCGGGTCTCGGCGCGGATTCTCGATGACATGATGGCTGGCGTGATCCTGATCGACACTGACGGCGCGGCAGTCGGCAAGTGCAACGGTCTGACGGTTCTGGAGGTCGGCGACTCGGCCTTCGGCGTACCCGCGCGCATTTCCGCGACGGTTTACCCGGGCGGCAGCGGGATCGTCGACATCGAGCGCGAGGTCAACCTTGGCCAGCCTATCCACTCCAAGGGCGTGATGATCCTTACCGGCTACCTCGGCAGCCGTTATGCCCAGGAATTCCCGCTGGCGATTTCCGCGAGCATCGCGCTCGAGCAGTCCTATGGGTACGTAGACGGCGACAGTGCGTCGCTGGGCGAGGTCTGCACGCTGATCTCGGCGCTGTCACGCACGCCACTCAAGCAATGCTTCGCGATTACCGGCTCCATCAACCAGTTTGGTGAAGTTCAGGCGGTGGGCGGGGTCAATGAAAAGATCGAGGGCTTCTTCCGCCTCTGCGAAGCACGTGGGCTGACCGGCGAGCAGGGCGCGATCATTCCGCACGCCAATGTCACCACGCTGATGCTGGATGAGCGTGTGGTGCAGGCTGTCCGTGCCGGGCAATTCCACATCTACGCGGTGCGTCAGGCCGATGAGGCGTTGAGTCTGCTGGTTGGCGAACCCGCCGGTGCGCCTGGCGAGCATGGCGAGTTCCCTGAAGGCAGCGTCAATGCGCGCGTGGTGGAGCGTCTGCGCGATATTGCAGAGATGCTCAGCGACGAAGACCTCAAGGAAGAGCTGGAAAAGGAGCCAGCGCAGTTGCAGCCTGAACTCAAGGTCTGACCGCGCAGGAGCCGGGCGGTGCGGGGCCGCCCGATGCTCCGTTCATCAGGGATAGTTTCTTGCAGGATGGTTTTCTTCTAGTCTGATGTGATCGCAGTGGCCAAAGTGATTGGCGTGCATCCTGCTTCATGAGAAGGATGAATACTGTTGCTGATCAGGAGCGCATCATGCAGCGTAGCCTTTGCCTTACCCGAGAATGCATGGGGCTGATGACCCGTATCGAGTGTGTCATCCGGCCTCTCCCTCATGACAGCGGACAGTGGATGGTGCTCTTCGCGGCCGGAATGGCCGAAGAACAGCCTTCCGCAATCAAGTCCCAGGGGCCTTTCAAGGGCCTGCCCGCAGCGCAATCGGTACTGACCAGCATTATCGAAAGCCTGTCGTTGCATGGCTACCAATGTGCCGATGACATCGCTATCTGGGCTTTGCACATCCAGGCCGAACTGCGCCGTATCGATAGCGACAGGACCGTCTGTCAGCGCTCATCGCTGTTCTAGTCTTCAATCCGTTTCCTCAGCCGTGGGCTTGCTGCCGCTGTGCGATATTTTGTCGCACGGTCAGAGCGGCGCATTACCGCTGATATACTCGCCCGCTCCTTTAAAACACCTTGCGAGTACCAATGGAACGTTTTTTTGAAAATGCCATGTACGCATCGCGCTGGCTGCTGGCGCCGATCTATTTTGGTCTATCCCTCGGCCTGCTGGCGTTGTGTCTGAAGTTTTTCCAGGAAATCTTTCACGTCATTCCCAACATCTTCTCGCTGGCTGAAGCTGACCTGATTCTAGTGCTGCTGTCGCTGATCGACATGGCGCTGGTCGGTGGCTTGCTGGTGATGGTGATGATCTCCGGCTACGAGAATTTCGTGTCGCAGCTGGACATCGATGAGGACAAGGAAAAGCTGAACTGGCTGGGCACTATGGATTCGTCTTCGCTGAAGATGAAAGTCGCAGCGTCCATTGTCGCGATTTCCTCCATCCACTTGTTGCGGGTGTTCATGGACGCCACCAACATCAAACCCGAATACCTGATGTGGTACGTCATTATCCACATGACGTTCGTGATCTCGGCGTTTGCGATGGGCTATCTGGACAAGGTCACCAAGCACTGAGACGACGCTGGACGGGAGGGGCGGGTGTTATCGTTTCTGGCATGTCGGCGCGGTGTGTTGTAAAACGTCTGTTCCGATGCATCAGGCGTTTTCGCAGGAGGTTCGATCATGAATTATCAGGAATTTACCGACCACGCCCAGGCCGGTCGGGTCGACGAGTTGAACCTGATCTCCATCGAAGGCGGCATCTATCTGCTGGATGTGCGCATGAATGGCACTTCGGTGATGCTCAAGGATCATGCGGGCAAGACCCTGCACCTTCGCTCTGTAGAGCATGCCCGGGAGTTGCTCAAGGACATACCTGTGGTGCCTTTTTACCTGGTCCATTGCGTGGTCCATGACGAGTTGTGCGGCATGCCGGTCAATGACCGCTCCGAGATGCGCCTGCCGATCTCGTTTCAGTCTTCATGGTCCTGATCGCCAGTCGCGGATTGCTGCTGCGGTAGGGGCTGTAGCGGCAATTGTGCTAGGCTGCTCGGCCTTTTGGTTCGGGGCGCATCAGCGTATAGCGTGATTGCCGTTCAGGTTTTGCGCGATTACCGACTGCGTGCCCCTCTACGGAGCAGTGTCATGTCCGAAGTCAATCTGTCCACCGACGAAACCCGCGTCAGCTACGGCATTGGTCGTCAGTTGGGCGATCAGTTGCGCGACAACCCGCCACCGGGTGTCGATCTGGAAGCCATCGTGGCAGGCCTGCGCGATGCGTTTGGCGGTCAGCCAAGCCGTGTCGGTCAGGAAGAAATGTCCGCCAGCTTCAAGGTCATCCGCGAAATCATGCAGGCTGAAGCAGCCGCCAAGGCTGAGCAGGCTGCGGGCGCTGGCAAGGCCTACCTGGCTGAAAACGCCAAGCGCGAAGGCGTGACCACACTGGCTTCGGGTCTGCAATTCGAAGTCGTGACCGCTGGCACTGGCCCTAAGCCAGGCCGTGAAGATCAGGTACGCGTTCACTACCACGGTACGTTGATCGACGGTAACGTCTTCGACAGCTCCTACGACCGTGGCGAGCCTGCCGAATTTCCGGTCAGCGGCGTGATTGCCGGCTGGACCGAGGCGCTGCAACTGATGAACGCCGGCAGCAAATGGCGTCTGCACGTGCCGAGCGAGCTGGCTTACGGCGCTCAGGGCGTAGGCAGCATCGCACCGCACAGCGTGCTGGTGTTTGATGTCGAACTGCTGGACGTTCTGTAAGCGACCCGGTCGATACAGACGGTCGCTGAGCGAATCTCGCCGGTTCGTTCAGCGACGCAGTTGTGCTGATGCTTCATGCTCAGTGCAACTCACCCATAGGGCGCAACGCCCGCGCGTAGCAGAACAGAAACAGGTTTCTCACCAGTTCCTTGAGCACCAATGGCTCGCTGGAGCTCAAGCTGCACACATCCAGATCGCCCTGATCGCGTAACTCCTCCAGCGCTTCCTCTTCCAGTACGGCACACACTTCCCCCGTCTCGCGATGGAGAATTCTCAGGTAAGGGTGGGGTCTGTCCAGCCATGCATCGATCAAATAGGTCATGTCTCATCTCCTGTGCAAGTCAGATGAGAATAATTCTTATCGGGATAATAGCAAGGCTCTATTGAGATTAATTCTCATTTTGCGCTGAGTGGTTGATCCAGATCAGTGAATGCCAGCCGGGAGTGGACGTAGAGCGTACTTTTGGACACGCCTGCCGTTCCTCACACTCCAGCGTGGGAAGCCGCTCGTGATACTCCGCAAGTTTGGGGCAGGACGCAGAGCGTCCAGAACGGCATGCCGACGCGGAGCATCGGCACGATATCTCTGTAACTATCGTTCCTTACGCTCCAGCGTGGGAATGCCTTTCGTGACGCTCTGCGTCATTCAGCTACGCCATCGGCCTGTCAGTGATGCTCGCGGGTGGCGCGGAATTTCACGTCGGGCCAGCGTTCTTCCATCAGCGCCAGGTTCACGCGGGTAGGGGCGAGGTAGGTCAGGTGACCGCCGCCGTCCACGGCCAGGTTTTCCACCGCCTTGTTCTCAAACTCTTCGAGCTTCTTCTTGTCGTCGCAGTCGATCCAGCGGGCTGACCACACAGTGATCGGCTCGTAGGCGCATTCGACCTTGTATTCTTCCTTGAGGCGGCTGGCGACCACATCGAACTGCAGCACACCGACGGCGCCGAGGATGATGTCGTTGCTGCGCTGCGGGAAGAACACCTGCGTGGCGCCTTCTTCGGCCAGCTGTTGCAGGCCCTGACGCAGTTGCTTGGATTTGAGCGGGTCCTTCAGGCGTACGCGACGGAACAGCTCAGGGGCAAAGTGCGGAATACCGGTGAAGCCCAGCGCTTCGCCTTCGGTGAAGGTATCGCCGATCTGGATGGTGCCGTGGTTGTGCAAGCCGATGATGTCGCCTGCGTAGGCTTCTTCCAGTTGCTCGCGCTCCGACGAGAAGAACGTCAGCGCGTCGCCGATCCGTACGTCCTTGCCCAGACGCACATGGCGCATTTTCATGCCTTTGTCGTAACGGCCCGAGCAGATACGCATGAAGGCGATACGGTCGCGGTGCTTGGGGTCCATGTTCGCCTGGATCTTGAACACGAAACCGCTGAATTTCTCTTCCGCCGGCTCGACCGTGCGCTCGTTGGCCACGCGTGCCAGCGGCTTGGGTGCCCAGTTCACTACGGCATCGAGTACATGATCGACGCCGAAGTTGCCCAGCGCGGTGCCGAAGAACACCGGAGTCAGCTGACCGTCGATGAACTCCTGCTGGTTGAATTCGTGGCAGGCACCCTGCACCAGCTCCAGCTGCTCGACGAAGCGCTCGTATTCATCACCCAGGTGGGCGCGGGCTTCATCCGAATCGAGCTTTTCGATGATTTTGGTTTCGGTGCGCTCGTGGCCGTGGCCTGCGGTGTAGACAATGATGTAGTCGTCGGCCAGGTGATAGACGCCCTTGAAGTCCCGGTAGCAACCGATCGGCCAGGTGATCGGTGCCGCCTTGATCTTGAGCACCGCTTCGATTTCATCGAGCAGCTCGATCGGGTCGCGGATATCGCGGTCGAGCTTGTTGATGAAGCTGACGATAGGCGTGTCGCGCAGACGGCAGACATCCATCAGCGCGATGGTGCGTGGCTCGACGCCTTTACCGCCGTCGAGGACCATCAAGGCCGAGTCGACCGCCGTCAGGGTGCGGTAGGTGTCTTCGGAGAAGTCTTCGTGGCCCGGGGTGTCGAGCAGGTTGATCATGTGGTCGCGATACGGAAACTGCATCACGGACGTGGTAATGGAGATACCACGCTGTTTCTCCATTTCCATCCAGTCGGAGGTGGCATGGCGGTCGGATTTACGCGACTTGACCGTACCGGCGACGGAAATGGCCTTGCCCATCAGCAGGAGTTTTTCCGTGATGGTGGTTTTACCCGCATCCGGGTGGGAAATAATGGCGAAAGTGCGGCGTTTCGCGACTTCGGCGGCCTGTTGGGTCATGGGAAATCGCCTGGGATGGGATTGAAAAAAGGGCGCAGATTATAGCTCAACTCTCGGCAATAACCGAACCGTTCAGACAATAAACGATGGCCAGATAATGTCTCGTGTGGGAACCTTTCAGGTCGTGGAGACGTCCACTCCCCCGTCAAGGCTCGCAACGAAGCCAACGCAAGGGGCTGATTCATCAGCATGTTGGTTTGACGAAGCTGCGCTTATGGCTTGTGTTTTCGCCGAGGTTAAACCCTTACCGGCGACCCACCCGCTGCTCTTCGCGAACGTTATTGCCGGCGTCCCCCCTGGACGTCTAGGTCAACGCGTTCGCCGACTGAAATAAGGAGTCCGCCTGTGGCAAATCGCTATGGCAAGGGGCTATTGGGAGGTGCGGTTGCGATCGCACTCCTGGCCCTGCTGATCCACTGGATCGGCGTTAGTACTATCAAGCAATACCAGGATGACCTGCTGTTTTATCTTCAGGCCCATCTGATTCTGGTTGTGGTTTCAATGTTGGCGGCCCTGGTGGTCGGCATCCCTGCGGGCATTGCCCTCAGCCGACCGAGTATGGTTGGACGCGCCGAACGCTTCATGCAGATATTCAATATTGGCAACACCGTTCCTCCTCTCGCCGTTCTGGCCATTGCCCTCGGGATTCTCGGGATCGGCAGCGGCCCGGCGATCTTCGCGCTGTTTCTCGCCTCGCTGTTGCCGATCGTGCGTAACACCTACGAAGGCCTGAAAAACGTTCAGGGTTCACTCAAGGAAGCTGCCGTCGGTATTGGCATGACTCCGCGCCAAGTACTGTGGCGTGTCGAGTTGCCCAACGCTGTACCGATCATTATCGGTGGCGTGCGGGTCGCGCTGGCGATCAATGTCGGGACCGCGCCGCTGGCGTTTCTCATTGGTGCCAACAGCCTTGGCAGCCTGATTTTTCCGGGCATTGCGTTGAACAACCAGCCGCAACTGGTGCTGGGTGCGGCGTGTACCGCTCTGCTGGCGCTGCTGCTCGATGGTCTGGTGATACTGGCCAGTCGTCTTTGGCTGGAACGCGGACTGGCTCGCTGAGCGAAGGAATTCTCATGAAGAAAATATGCTTGTTTTTAGGCTTTGCCTTGTTGTTTCCGGCATTGGCCCAGGCTGCGGAAAAGCCGCTGTTACGTGTCGGCGCACGGGTGTTCACTGAACAGACCATCCTTGCCGAACTGACTGCGCAATACCTGCGGACCAAGAACTACGACGTGCAAATCACTGGCGGTCTGGGCAGCAACCTGGCGCGCAGCGCACAGGAAACCGGTCAGTTGGATCTGCTGTGGGAATACACCGGCGTGTCCCTGGTGGCCTATAACCACATCGACGAAAAACTCGACAGCGCCCAGACCTATGCGCGGGTCAAGGAAGTCGATGCAAAGAAAGGCCTGGTCTGGCTTTCGCCGTCGAAATTCAACAATACCTATGCGTTGGCGCTGCCGCAGAAAGTGGCTGACAAGTACCCGCAGGTCAACACCATGACCGATCTGGCCAAAGTCTTCAAAGACGAAGCCAACGAGGGGCATCTGGTCGCGCTGGACACCGAGTTTGCCAACCGTTCCGACGGTCTGATCGGCATGGTCAAGCATTACGACATGAATCTGGGGCGTGAAAACACTCGCCAGATGGATTCGGGGTTGGTGTACACCGCGCTGCAGAACGGTCAGGTTTTCGCAGGGCTTGTTTACACCACCGACGGTCGTCTCAATGCTTTCAAACTGAAAGTGCTGGAAGACGACAAGCATTACTTCCCGGACTACACCGCGGCGCCGGTGATCCGTCAGGAATATCTGGATAAGCATCCGGACATCGAAACGCTGCTCAAGCCGCTGGCTGACCTGCTGGACAACCAGACCATGATCGACCTCAACGCTCGCGTCGACGTCGGCCATGAAAGCCCATCCACGGTTGCTGCAGATTTTCTGCGCCAGCACCCATTGAATTAAGGAAGGAGACGATATGAGTTTCTTGAGCGCCTTCTCCCATCTGGACTGGGCACAGGTCCTGCACCTGACCTGGCAGCACATCACGCTGGTTGGCATCGCCGTGACCCTGGCTATCGTGGTCGGTGTGCCGCTGGGCGTATTGATGACGCGTTTCCCGGCATTGGCTGGTCCGCTGCAAGCCAGCGCCACCGTGCTGCTGACCGTACCGTCGATTGCCCTGTTCGGTCTGCTGTTGCCGTTCTACTCCAAGTTCGGCCAGGGCCTTGGCCCGATGCCGGCGATTACGGCGGTATTTCTTTACTCGCTGCTGCCGATCATGCGTAACACCTACCTGGCCCTGACAGGCGTAGAGCCGGGTATCCGCGAAGCCGCCAAAGGCATCGGCATGACTTTCGGCCAGCGCCTGCGCATGGTCGAACTGCCCATCGCAGTGCCTGTGATCCTCGCCGGTGTGCGCACCGCCGTGGTGATGAATATCGGTGTCATGACCATCGCCGCGACCATCGGTGCCGGTGGTCTGGGTGTACTCATTCTTGCTTCCATCAGCCGCAGCGATATGTCGATGCTGATCGTCGGCGCGGTACTGGTCAGTATTCTGGCCATCATCGCCGACCTTCTCCTGCAATGGCTGCAACGCACGCTGACTCCAAAAGGATTACTGAAATGATCGAACTCCAGAACCTCTCCAAGACTTTCCAGAGCAACGGCAAAGAAGTGAAGGCTGTCGATTCGGTCAGCCTCACGGTCAACGAAGGCGAAATCTGCGTCTTCCTCGGCCCGTCGGGCTGCGGCAAGAGCACCACGCTGAAAATGATCAACCGCCTGATCATGCCGACCTCC
Organism: Pseudomonas congelans; assembly: GCF_900103225.1. GTDB lineage: Bacteria > Pseudomonadota > Gammaproteobacteria > Pseudomonadales > Pseudomonadaceae > Aquipseudomonas > Aquipseudomonas congelans. Next base: position 286,515 of record NZ_FNJH01000006.1, read on the forward strand.
GGCAAGGTGCTGATCAATGGCGAAGACACCACGGATCTGGACGAAGTGACCCTGCGTCGCAACATCGGCTACGTGATTCAGCAGATCGGTCTGTTCCCGAACATGACCATCGAAGAAAACATCGTGGTCGTGCCCAAGCTGCTCGGCTGGGACAAGCAGCGTTGCCATGATCGTGCTCGCGAACTGATGAGCATGATCAAGCTCGAGCCCAAGCAGTACCTGCATCGCTACCCGCGTGAACTGTCCGGTGGTCAGCAGCAGCGCATCGGCGTGATCCGCGCCCTGGCAGCCGACGCTCCCTTGCTGTTGATGGACGAACCGTTCGGCGCGGTCGACCCGATCAACCGCGAGATGATCCAGAACGAGTTCTTCGAGATGCAGCGCGCGCTGAACAAGACCGTGATCATGGTCAGCCACGACATCGACGAAGCCATCAAGCTGGGCGACAAGATCGCTATCTTCCGTGGCGGTAAATTGCTGCAGATCGATCACCCGGACACCTTGCTCGCGCATCCGGCTGACGATTTCGTCAGCAGCTTCGTGGGCCAGGACAGCACCCTCAAGCGTCTGCTGCTGGTCAAGGCCGAAGATGCGGCCGACAACGCGCCGTCAGTCAGCCCGGAAACCCCGGTGGCCGATGCGCTGGAAGTGATGGACGAAAACGACCGCCGCTACATCGTTGTCACCGACGGCGAGAACAAGGCAATGGGCTATGTGCGTCGTCGTGACCTGCACCGTCAGCAGGGCACGTGCGCGCAGTTCATACGTGAGTTCAATGCCACCGCGGCCTACGACGAGCACTTGCGCATCCTGCTGTCGCGCATGTACGAGTTCAACCGCGCCTGGCTGCCAGTGCTGGATGCCGAGAACGTGTTCCTGGGTGAAGTGACGCAAGAGTCGATTGCGGCTTATCTGAGCTCGGGCCGTTCGCGTGGCATGAAGACCAGTATTGTTTCGCCTGCGGACGTTGCAGCCGAAGCACAGGCATAAGCCTGGAAAGATCAGCCCGGTGCCGCAAAGGCATCGGGCTGATCGTGTTTTATATGACGTTTCACCACGAACAGATCGCGCATCCGGCACGAATGCCCGGACATCCGCGAGGCCTCCCTTGATAGTCCGTGCAGGCCGCGCTCCAGATAGTCAGTAGCCACCGCTATTTGATCACCGTCTTCAGCCGTTCTTCTGCCGAAGTCCAGGGCTGATCTTCCCATTTTAAAACTGCCGGATTGCCCGGGCCCTTTCAGTCGCTTATTACCCTGCGGGGAACATCTGCCTGTCATGCAGGTCGGTTAAACAGGTCCTTGGGAAGGCAACTCAAGAGCCCTGTGCAAAAACGCGACATTTTTTGTTGATATCCGGCCCCTCAGGTCCTAAAGTTCGCGCCGAACGTCCATGCTGGAAACGATCCATCCGGCTCAAGTACTGACGACGAGACAGCAAGGCCAGGAAGGCAGCCCTTCAGGGCCTTTTTGCTTTCGGCGACATGCCTTGGGAAGTAGGCGAACCAAAGTGGGGATACGGAGGGCGTTCATTTGTACCCATTGACCAATACCGTTTGCCAATAGGAGTTCCAGCAGCATGCCGATCAATGTCGAAGACTACTACTCAGCCGAAACCTTCAAGAAAATGAAGGCGTTCGCTGACAAGCAAGAAACCCCGTTCGTGGTCATTGATACTGACATCATCAGCAAGGCATATGACGACCTGCGTGCGGGCTTCGAATTCGCCAAGGTCTATTACGCAGTCAAAGCCAACCCGGCTGTTGAAGTCATCAATCTGCTCAAGGAAAAGGGTTCGAGCTTCGACATCGCGTCGATCTACGAGCTGGACAAGGTCTTGAGCTGTGGTGTCGGTCCGGAGCGCATGAGCTACGGCAACACCATCAAGAAATCCAAGGACATTCGTTACTTCTACGAGAAGGGCGTGCGTCTGTTCGCTACCGACTCCGAAGCCGACCTGCGCAACATTGCCAAGGCTGCACCGGGCGCGAAAGTCTATGTGCGTATCCTGACCGAAGGCTCGACCACGGCTGACTGGCCTCTGTCGCGTAAATTCGGCTGCCAGACCGACATGGCCATGGACCTGTTGATTCTTGCCCGCGATCTGGGTCTGGTGCCTTACGGCATCTCGTTCCACGTTGGCTCGCAACAGCGCGACATCAGCGTCTGGGATGCTGCCATCGCCAAGGTCAAAGTGATCTTCGAGCGTCTGAAAGAAGAAGACGGCATCGTTCTCAAGCTGATCAACATGGGTGGCGGCTTCCCGGCCAACTACATCACCCGCACCAACAGCCTGGAAACCTACGCTGAAGAGATCATCCGCTTCCTGAAGGAAGACTTCGGTGACGACCTGCCGGAAATCATTCTGGAGCCGGGCCGTTCGCTGATCTCCAACGCCGGCATTCTGGTCAGCGAAGTGGTACTGGTCGCCCGCAAGTCGCGTACTGCGGTCGAGCGTTGGGTATACACCGACGTGGGCAAGTTCTCCGGTCTGATCGAAACCATGGACGAAGCCATCAAGTTTCCGATCTGGACCGAGAAGAAGGGTGAAATGGAAGAAGTGGTTATCGCCGGCCCTACCTGCGACAGCGCCGACATCATGTACGAAAACTACAAGTACGGTCTGCCCCTCAACCTGGCCATCGGTGACCGCATGTACTGGTTGTCCACCGGTGCCTATACCACCAGCTACAGCGCAGTAGAATTCAATGGCTTCCCGCCGCTGAAATCGTTCTACCTGTAAATTCCCAGCGTCAGAAAAAAGCCCACGAACGTGGGCTTTTTTTTCGTCCGTAAAAAATAATTATGTAAGCCTTCAGGCGCTGGAAAGTGCCGTAAGTGCAGCGTTTTTTTTGCCGAAGCCTAATACGTTTCAGCCTTCTTTGTTGCTTATTCCTACAGGCAAGGTCCGCGCCGTTAACTTTTTAAAGTTGAAGCCCTCTGTTAATTTTTAGTGGCCTTGAAGCGTCAGTTTATGACTGCCGCAAAAACAGGACCTAAATTAATAAGGACATTAATCATGGCTACTGCTGTTGAACCGCAATTAACAGATGGTAAGGAACATACCGTCGAAGATGTCAGTCGTGTCAGTAAGGATTTAATGGATGCCCTCACCAGTCAGGCGGCGGATATTGCGCGAGCCCCCGGCCTGCTGATTACCAACGAAGATGTTCGCCGTATCAGGCGCTATGTCAATACGGGCCTGGCACTGCCTACCAAACTGGAAGAAGTCACCCATTTGGTGGGCGGGGTGGACAACGGTATTCCCGGTCTCGAGCCAGAAGCAATCTGCAAACTGTACGTCGATATCCAGGAGCATGCCAGAAGCTGGTCGGCGCTTGAAACCACGATGCAGAAAGTCGGCAGCGACTTGCATGTCTTCTCGGGCAATCTGATTACCATCGCCACTCACATTATAGAGTTCATCAAAGGCCTCGAGTCTTACCAGACTCTGAAAGTGGGGGACTTGACCCCTGCACAGATCGAGCAAATGCCGGCGGTCGAGATAATGGATCAAGACAGCAAGAAGCTGCCCGGGTTATTGGCGCTGGTCGATGACCTCAAGGTATACATCAAGGATCACAGTGCCAGTACCACACGCACCCGAGTCGGAGTCACTGAGTTCAAGCGTCGTCTCAAAGATAATATAGCCCCTGACGTGGCGCTGAAAATAAGGCTGGCCAGTTCGAAAGACGGTGACGAAGAAGTGACCCGGCTTAGCGCTGAAGTCGATCAGCTTAACGAGCGCATCAATCAGAAACTGGCGGAGTATGAAGAGTATTCCGATTACAAGTGGATCGGTTTCTGGTGGGGGCCTCTCGGTGGGGCAATTTCCTATTCCATTTACGGGCCCAAAGCGTCGAGTGCCCTCAGTGAAAAAGATAGCCTGATTGAACAAAAGAGTCAGCTCGAGCAGAAGATAAAGCAATTCAATAAGCTGTTGAGCGACCTGTTGGCGTTCGAAACCAGTCTTCAGGATCTGAAGGCCAGAGTTGATGGTGCCGCCAGTGGCGTCAGCAATATAGAAAGCCTGTGGGTGCTCTTGGAGGAGTTGGTCGACTCCTCCTACGATCGCATTAAAAATACCAATAATGCCGTGTACCTGGTCAGTTTCGTTTCGCGCTTTCAAACACTGATGACCAACTGGACATCGATTCAGGCTCAGGCCTTTGATCTGCTGACCGCTTTCAATAAGGCACTGGATGAACCGGCTGCCTGAGTGCTGACTAACTTATATTTAAAGAGAATACCGTTATGACTGTTCATGTACTTGATACCCCTTTCCAACTGCCTAAACCTGATGTGGACGTTATTATCGCCAGTCGTGAAAAACTGAAGCAGACGTCGGATGCATTGCCTGATGTCTATTTACCCATCCTGAAAGAGACCTTGCGCAGCCTGGTCAGCGAAGTCGGCAGTGTCGACAAGCAAGCACTGGATACGCTGACGCTTGTTCCGCATATGTTGAACGGCGACGAAATGCTGCCTTTTCTTGAGGCCGTCAAGGAACTCAGGAGCCAGCCTGATGATGCCAAGAGCGTCGCCGCCATCGCAAACTTCAATGAAGAGATCAGCAAACTGCTGGATGCACGGCTGACCTCTCTGACCGATCAGGCCACCGTGCTGGACAAGGCGCTTATCAATCTGGATGCAGTGCAGGTCGATACCGCAAATCATCTGACACCTGCCCTTGACCAGGAAATCAGCACGCTGGAGGCCAGGCTTGCGACTGAACAGGCGCGCCTGGATGAGGTGGTGCAACAGGTCGCTTTGGTCAACGCGTTGATCAAAGACATCGAGAGCCTCAGTTTTTTCGACAAGCTGAAGCCTCTGGTCGCATCGCTGCAAGTTTTGGCAGACATCGACCCCAAAGATCCGTTGATCGGCTCTATCAAGGCGGGTATTACGGGGGTGTCCAACATCCTGAATCTGGCGGACGCTGCCGTTGACTATGAGCAACTGATAGGCCTGAGGGAAAAGCAGCAAACGCAGTTGACAGGCCTGCAGGCAACGGTTGACGAGACGCGCACAGCGCTGAAAGTCGAAGTGAGCAAGCGCGACCAGCTCTCGACTCTCGCCTCGATTGAGGTCTGCAAGAAAGACTACGTTCGCGAGCTGGGTAAATTGCTGGAGGCTTTGAAGCATGTTGAGGCCAACAGTCGCCTGCCTGCCACCGAAGTGATCGAAAAGCGTGTCGAGCATTTCAGACTGCACGCTGATGCACTGAATAACTATCTGGTGGATCTGCGCAGCAACTGGCGCAGTTGATACGCCGGCAGCGCCCCGTTTGTCATGACAGGCGGGGTTTCGGTTATGGCAGAAGACACGTTACAGATGGACACGATATGGCCGTCAGTGCATTAATTGCGCCGCGCAATATGAGTGAGAGTAGCGAGCGTGTTGAAGAGAGTCCTGTTTCAGCTGCACTGGTTCTTCGGAATCACGGCAGGTCTGGTGCTTGCCCTGATGGGCATCACCGGAGCCCTGTATTCATTCGAGGACGAAATTCTCGATGCTCTGAATCCGGACGTGCTGCTCGTTGAGGCGCGTGCTGCCACCTTGCCGCCTATCGAACTTGTCCACAGGCTGGAGGCCGCAACCGGCCTGACTGTGGCTATCCTGCGTGTCGAAACCACCGGCAATCGTGCCGCTCAAGTGTTTTTCACGCCCAAGGCGGGTGAGCGTCGGGGCCCCAAACGCAATTTCGATCCCTACACCGGTGAGCTGAAAGGTAATGCGGTGGGGGAGGGATTTTTCGACTTTGTCCTGAAGCTGCACCGTTATCTGGCCATGGGCGAGGCGGGCAAGCAGGTCACTGCGGCCTGTACGCTGATTCTGGTGTTCTTTTGTCTTTCCGGACTGTACCTACGCTGGCCCCGCGCAGCCCTGAACTGGCGAGTCTGGCTGACCGTTGACTGGGCGAAGAAAGGCCGCAGTTTCAACTGGGACCTGCATTCGATCTTCGGCACCTGGTGCCTGTTGTTCTATCTGTTGTTCGCCATCACGGGACTCACCTGGTCGTATGACTGGGTGAGCAACGGCCTGAATAAACTCATCGGGGACTCGCCCCTCGAGGAAGGCATCGCTGCGCCAGCCAAGGCTGCCGGAAGATTGCCGCTGGTGGTGGATTACGTGGCGGTCTGGGACAGTATCCAGAAGACCGCAGGGCCGGACTTGCAGGCTTACAACCTGCGCCTGCCGGCTGTGGGCGGTCAGCCTGCCACCGTGTTTTACCTGCTCAAGGAGTCTCCGCACCCACGGGCACTGAACACTATCACCCTTGATCCGGCCAATGGTCAGGTCAGCTCGGTCTTACGCTATGCCGAACGCAGTTTCGGTGCGCAATTACTCGCCAGCAATTACGCGCTGCATGTCGGCAGCTACTTCGGGCTCGTCGGTCGAATCATCATGACTGGCGCCTCATTGCTGATGCCGCTGTTCTTTATTACTGGCTGGTTGCTGTACCTGGATCGACGTCGCAAGAAGCGTGATATCGAACGTGCACGCGGCAAGGTTCAGGGGGATGACCACAACGATGATGCGTCCTGGCTGGTCTGCTTCGCCAGTCAAAGCGGGTTTGCCGAGCAATTGGCCTGGCAGACCGCTGGCCAGTTGCAGGCGTCAGGATTGTCGGTGCGCGTGAAGCGGTTGGGCGATCTGACCGAAGAAGAGCTGTGCCGAAGCCGCAATGCCGTGTTCGTGGTCAGTACCTTTGGCCAGGGTGAGGCGCCTGACAGTGCCCGACGTTTCGAGCGCAAGCTGCTCGGTCGCTCGCTTTCACTGAGCCAGCTCGATTACGCCGTTCTGGCGCTGGGCGACCGGCAGTACCCGCATTTTTGCGGTTTCGCCCATCGTTTGCATGACTGGTTGACCGAGCAGGGCGGGCGTAGCGTGTTCCCGGCCGTTGAAGTGGACAGCGCCGATCCCGTAGCCCTGCAACACTGGCAGCAGCAATTGGGGCAGTTGACCGGTTGCGTGCCGGCAGCGCACTGGCAGGCACCGGTTTTCGAGAACTGGACGCTGGCTGGGCGCACGCTATTGAACGCTGGCAGCAGTGGTTCGAAGGTTTATCTGCTCGACCTGACCTCGCCAACACCTGCGCATTGGCAGGCGGGGGATCTGGTGGAGGTCATGCCGCGCCACACGCTGAAGGTCATCGAGCCGTTTCTCGCCGGGCTGGGTGTGGATCCTGGCGCATGGGTAAGCGTGGATGGCTTGCAGGAGCCGCTCGCGCAGGCGCTGGAAAGCCGTCAGTTACCGCAGAACCGTTCGCATCTGGTGGGGCTGCATGCGCAAGCGTTGATCGATGCGCTGGTGGCGGTGTCCGTACGCGAATACTCGATTGCCTCGATTGCGCAGGACGGCTGCCTGCAACTCATCGTGCGTCAGGAAGTGCATGCCGACGGCAGCCTGGGTTTAGGCTCGGGATGGCTTACCGAACACTGTGCCGTCGGCGGCGCCGTCAGCCTGCGTTTGCGCCGCAACAGCAGCTTTCATCTGCCTGCCGCGCCGCTGCCATTGATCCTGCTGGGCAATGGCACGGGGCTGGCCGGTTTGCGTAGCCTGCTCAAGGCGCGTATCGCCCAAGGGCAGGTGCGCAACTGGTTGTTGTTCGGCGAACGTAACCGGGCGCATGACTTTCATTGCGGCACTGAATTGCAGGGCTGGCTTCAGGCTGGTCACCTGACGCGCCTGGACCTGGCTTTTTCCCGCGATCAGGCAGAAAAAATCTACGTGCAGGATCGCTTGCGCGAGGCGGCCGATGAGCTGCGTACATGGATCGACGAGGGTGCAGCGATTTATATCTGTGGAAGCTTGCTGGGGATGGCGGCGGGCGTGGATCAGGTGTTGAACGAGGTGCTTGGGGAGACGGCAGTCAGCGAGTTGATCGAGGAAGGGCGTTATCGACGGGATGTGTATTGACTTGCGAAGATCGGACGCGGAGCGTCCAGAACTGCGTGCCCACGCTGGAGCGTGGGCACGATAGTCTGTTAGCTGTTAGCTGTTAGCTGTTAGCTGTTAGCTGTTAGCTGTTAGCTGTTAGCTACGCCGCTACAAATTGCTCGGCGTAATGGCAAGCCACCTGGCGGTTATCCACCAGGCGCAGCTCTGGCACTTCGGCTGCACAACGCTCGGTCGCATAGGGGCAGCGCTTGTGGAAAGCGCAGCCGCTTGGCGGGTTGAGCGGGTTGGGCAGCTCGCCGACGATCTTGATCTTCGGCTTGAGCGGGTCCGGGTGGATGGTCGGGGTCGCCGACAGCAGCGCCTGGGTATACGGGTGCAGCGGACGGTTGTAGATCTCTTCCTTGGGACCCATTTCCGCAGGCCGGCCCAGGTACATCACCAATACCGTATCGGCGACATGACGTACCACCGACAGGTTGTGAGAGATGAACACGTAGGCGGTGTTGAATTCCTGCTGCAGATCCATGAACAGGTTCAGTACCTGTGCCTGAATCGATACGTCCAGCGCTGAAGTCGGCTCGTCTGCTACCAGCACTTTGGGCTGCAGCATCATTGCCCGTGCCAGCGCAATACGCTGACGCTGACCACCGGAAAACATATGCGGGTAGCGTTGATAGTGCTCAGGGCGCAAACCGACCTGAGCCATCATCGCCTGCACTTTCTCGCGGCGTTCGGCGGCTGACAGGCTGGTGTTGATCAGCAGCGGCTCGCCGAGCTGATCCCCGACCTTCTGCCTTGGGTTGAGCGAGGCATAAGGGCTCTGAAAGACCATCTGCACGTCCTTGCGCAACTGCTTGCGCTCGGCCTTGCTGGCCCCGGCAACTTCCTGGCCGGCGATTTTCAGCGAGCCGGATGAAGGCTCTTCGATCAGCGTCAGCGCGCGCGCCAGTGTCGATTTGCCACAGCCGGACTCGCCGACCACAGCCAGGGTCTTGCCGGCTTCCAGTTCGAAGGACACCCCGTTAAGCGCACGCACCAGCGCCGTGCCCTTGAACAGGCCGCGGGAAACTTCGTAGTGACGGGTAAGGTCGCGGGCGGTAAGTACGACGCTCATTACGCCACCTCCTGATTCAAGGGATAGAAGCAGCGCGCCAGACTGTGCGCCTTGGGATCAAGGGCCGGGCGTTCGGTTCGGCAGTTGTCACGCACGTACGGGCAGCGCGGTGACAGCAGGCAACCCTGCGGACGGTCATAGCGGCCCGGGACCATGCCCGGCAGCGTGGCGAGGCGCTCGGCGCCCATGCTGTGCTCGGGAATCGCGGCCAGCAAGGCTTCGCTGTACGGGTGGGCAGGGACATCGAACAGCCCCGGCACCTGGCCGACTTCGACGGCCTGACCGGCGTACATCACACAGACACGCTGGGCGGTTTCGGCCACGACAGCCAGGTCGTGAGTGATCAGCACCAGTGCCATGTCCTGCTCTTTTTGCAGGCTCAGCAGCAATTCCATGATCTGCGCCTGAATGGTCACGTCCAGCGCGGTGGTCGGTTCGTCTGCGATCAGCAGTTTCGGTTCGCCGGCAATCGCCATGGCAATTGCCACACGCTGGCTCATACCGCCGGACAATTGGTGCGGGTAGGCATTCAGGCGCGCAGCGGCGCCAGGGATCTCGACCTTTTCCAGCAGTTCCAGTGCGCGCTGACGTGCGGCCTTGCCCGACATGTTCAGGTGCTGGCGCAACACTTCCTCGATCTGGAAGCCCACTGTATAGCTGGGGTTCAGGGCGGTCATCGGATCCTGAAAGACCATCGCCAGGTCTTTGCCGATGATGCGTCGACGCTGCCGGGAGTTGAGCTTGAGCAGGTCGTTGCCGTCGAAATTGAGCGCATCGGCGGTGATGATACCGGGGGAGTCGATCAGCCCCATCAGCGCCATCATGGTCACCGACTTACCGGAACCCGATTCGCCGACGATGGCCAGTACTTCACCCTTTTCGACGCTCAGGGACAGGCCGTCCACAACAGGTACGGCCTTGGCGTCGCCGAAGCGGACGTTGAGATTCTTGATTTCAAGAAGTGACATGCGAATCTCCTCAGGCGGCATTCTTGAGTTTCGGGTCCAGCGCATCGCGCAGACCGTCGCCCATCAGGTTGATTGCCAGCACGCTGAGCAAAATGGTCAGACCGGGCAGGCTCACGACCCACCAGGCACGTTCGATGTAGTCGCGCGCCGAGGCGAGCATGGTGCCCCACTCAGGCGTCGGTGGCTGTACGCCCAGGCCCAGGAAGCCCAGCGCTGCGGCGTCGAGAATCGCCGAAGAGAAGCTCAGCGTGGCCTGAACGATCAGCGGTGCCATGCAGTTGGGCAGCACGGTGATGAACATCAGGCGTGGCAGGGTGGCGCCGGCCAGACGGGCAGCCGTCACGTAGTCGCGGTTCAGCTCGCCCATCACCGCAGCGCGGGTCAGACGCACATAGGAAGGCAGCGACACGATGGCGATGGCGATCACGGTGTTGATCAGGCCAGGGCCGAGAATCGCCACGATGGCCACAGCCAGCAGCAGCGAGGGCAGGGCCAGCATGATGTCCATCAGACGCATGACCGAAGGACCCAGGATGCGCGGGAAGAAGCCTGCCAGCAGGCCCAGCAGAATGCCTGGGATCAGCGACATGACCACCGACGCCAGACCGATCAGCAGCGACAGGCGAGAGCCCTGGATCAGGCGTGACAGCAGGTCGCGCCCCAGTTCGTCGGTGCCGAGGACGAATTGCCATTGACCGCCTTCGAGCCACACCGGAGGCGTCAGCAGGAAGTCGCGGTATTGCTCGCTCGGGTCATGGGGGGCAACCCAGGGCGCGAACAGGGCGCAGAACACGATCAGGGTCATGAACAGCAGGCCGGCAACCGCGCCTTTGTTTTTCGAGAAGGCTTGCCAGAATTCTTTGTACGGGGATGGGTAAAGCAGGCTTTGATCGACTGCTACCGCAGGAGTAGGGGTGCTCATATCGATGATCTCAGCGCTGGTGACGAATGCGTGGGTTGGCAAAGCCGTAGAGGATATCCACCACGAAATTGACCAGGATCACCAGACAGGCGATCAGCAGAATGCCGTTTTGCACGACCGGGTAGTCCCGGGCGCCAATGGCTTCGATCAACCACTTGCCGATACCGGGCCAGGAGAAGATCGTTTCGGTCAGTACCGCACCGGCCAGCAACGTACCGATTTGCAGACCGAACACAGTCAGTACCGGAATCAGCGCGTTGCGCAGGCCGTGAACGAATACCACACGGGCAGGCGACAGGCCTTTGGCGCGGGCGGTACGCACGTAGTCTTCACGCAGTACTTCGAGCATCGACGAGCGGGTCATCCGGGCGATCACCGCCAGCGGGATGGTACCCAGCACGATTGCCGGCAGAACCATGTGGTGCAGGGCATCGAGAAACGCACCCTGTTCATCACTGAGCAGGGTGTCGATCAGCATGAAGCCGGTGACTGGCGGAATGTCGTACAGCAGGTCGATCCGCCCGGAAACCGGTGTCCAGCCCAGCGTTACCGAGAAGAACATGATGAGGATCAGGCCCCACCAGAAGATCGGCATGGAATAACCGGCGAGGGAAATCCCCATGACCCCATGGTCGAACAGGGACCCTCGCTTGAGTGCGGCGATCACCCCGGCCAGCAGGCCGAGAATACCCGCGAAAATCAGCGCCGCCAGCGACAACTCCAGGGTTGCCGGGAACAGCGAAGTGAATTCGGACCAGACGCTGGTACGCGTACGCAACGATTCACCGAGGTCGCCCTGGGCGAGCTTGCCGATGTAATCGATGTACTGGGCGTAGAGGGGTTTGTTCAGACCCAGACGTTCCATGGCCTGAGCGTGCATTTCCGGATCGACACGGCGCTCACCCATCATGACTTCGACCGGGTCGCCCGGAATCAGACGAATCAGGGCAAAGGTCAATAAGGTGATGCCGAAGAAAGTGGGTATCAGCAACCCCACTCGGCGGGCGATAAAACTAAACATCTTGGTGTGTACCTCATCAGCCGGTTAGGCGTGCTCCGGCGAGTCTCGGGTTATGAGCTCGCCGGATTATTTTTCTACTTCACCTGGGTAGTGGCGAAGTTGTTGGTTGTGAGCGGGCTGATTTGGTAGCCCTCCACATTTTTACGCATGGCCGTGAACATTCTGGTGTGAGCCATGCTGATCCACGGCTGATCCTTGTTGAATATTGCCTGTGCCTGTTCATAGAGCGCAGCGCGTTCCTGCGGGTTCACTGTTTCACGCGCCTGATCGATCAGCTTCTGGAAATCGGCGTTGCACCAGCGGGCGTAGTTCTCGCCGTTTTTCGCCGCTTCACAGCTCAGCATCGGAGTCAGGAAGTTATCAGGGTCGCCATTGTCGCCTGCCCAGCCGGCAGACACCATGTCATGTTCGCCATTCTTGGCTCGTTTGAGCATTTCACCCCATTCCATGACGCGAATATCGATCTTGATGCCGATCTTCGCCAGGTCGGATTGCATCATTTGCGCGCCGAGCATCGGGTTGGGGTTGGTCGGGCCACCGCCGTTGCGGGTGAACAGGGTAAACGTGGTGCCTTCCGGCACACCGGCTTCCTTCAGCAGGGCGCGTGCCTTGTCGAGGTCGATCGGCGGGTTCTTCAGGCTGTTGTTGTAACCCAGCAGGGTCGGCGGATACGGGTTGACCGCTACCAGCGCATTGCCCTTGCCGAACACCGCGTTGACATAAGCGTTCTTGTCGAATGTCATGTCAATGGCTTTGCGGACCCGCACGTCGCTCAAATACTTGTGGGTCGTGTTGATCGCGATGTAGCCCGTGGTCATTGCCTCCAGCTCATCGATTTTCAGATTCGGATCTTTCTTGATGCTTGGCACGTCGTCAGGCTTCGGATACAGCGCGATCTGACATTCGTTGGCCTTGAGCTTCTGCAGGCGCACGTTGTTGTCGGTGGCGATGGCCAGAATCAGGGCATCGGCAGGCGGCTTGCCGCGGAAGTAGTCCGGGTTGGCCTTGAAGCGTACCTGCGCATCCTTGGCGTAGCGCTGGAAGATGAAGGGGCCGGTGCCGATTGGCTTGCTGTTGAGGTCGCCGGTCTTGTTGGCTTTCAACAGTTGGTCGGCGTATTCAGCCGGATAGATCGAAGCAAAAGCCATCGCGAGGTCGGCCAGGAATGGCGCTTCGCGGCGGGTCAGGGTGAACTTGACGGTGTAGTCGTCAGTTTTCTCGACGCTTTTCAGCAGCTCTTTGAAGCCCATGCTTTCAAAGTAGGGGAAACCGACGCTCGATTTGTCATGCCACGGGTGCTTCGGGTCCAGCTGGCGCTGAAAACTCCAGAGCACATCATCGGCGTTCATGTCGCGGGTCGGTTTGAAGTAATCGGTGGTGTGGAATTTGACGCCTTTACGCAGGTGGAAGGTGTACGTCAGGCCGTCGTCGCTGATGTCCCAGGAGTCAGCCAGCGCAGGAATCACTTCCGTGGTGCCGGGTTTGAAATCCGCGAGACGGTTGAATACGGTTTCAGCCACGGCATCGGCCGTCACTGCTGTCGTGTATTGCACCATGTCGAAGCCTTCGGGGCTGGCTTCGGTGCAGACCACCAGGGGTTTTGCCGAAACACTGACGGCGACGCTGAGCAGGGCCAGGGCGATCGAGTTGCGTAGCGATAACAGTTTCATTGTGAACCCTCCATAGAGTTGACGCCGATGGTGATGTTCGGACGCAAGGCTGTAGCCTTGCGTCCGAACGGTTTTCAGCGAATCAAAGAATGTTGAATGGAACAGTGGTCACCAGACGGAATTCGTTGATGTTGCCATCAGCCTGATTCTCGCTGGCGCGGTGAGTGGTGTAGGTGGCGCGGATGGCAGTGGCCTTGAGCGGGCCGGACTGCACGGAGTACGACGTACCGATACCGTATTCGTAGTGAGTCTCGCCGTCCATTGCGTTTACGCCGCTCGCTGTACGAACGCCATTGATTGTCTGGACGTCGCCATAGACGTTGCCTTTGTATTTGGTGCCGTCGATGTCCCAGCCACGTGCCTGGTAGATGTTGAATTTCAGGCCCGGCACGCCGTATTCGGCCATGTTCAGAACGTAGGCGATCTGCAGGGACTTCTCGTTCGGACCGTTGAAGTCCGAGAGCAGGGAGTTGGCCAGGAAGATCGCGTTGGTGTCGTGCGCATAGTCGAAGTACTCATCGCCAGACACTTGCTGATAGGCAAGGCTGACGCTGTGAGCGTTATGCGTACCGGTGAAGGACAGGCTGTAGGTATCGTTGTCGATCGGGCCTTGTTTGCTTTGACCGGAGTCCTTGGTCTTGTAGTAGTTCAGGTTGGTGCTGAGCGCCAGTGCCTTGCTGTCACCCAGTTCGTGGGTGAAACCGAAGTAGTACTGGTGCCAGAAATCTTCCAGATTCGATGCATAGAAGCTGGTGGTCAGGCTGTCGGTCGGCTTGTAGTCGGCACCGAACATGTCCAGACGGTCGGCGGTCTGGCTGCGATCACCGTACTCGGAGCGGAACTTGTCCAGGCTCTGTTCCATACGTGGCGATACACGGTCGAAACTACCGGCTTGAAAGGACAGGTTATTCAGCTCATCGCTCTGTACGGCAACACCCTGGAAGCTGGAGGGCAGTGCGCGGTTGCCGATGAAGGCGATAACCGGGGTGTTCACCGATTGGCGACCCATGGTCAGGACCGTGTTGGAGACCCGCGCCTTGACGTTGCCCAGACCCATCTTGCTCCACTGACCGACTGCATCGCCGTCGCTGTGTGCCAGGGTACGGTTGGAGTTGCCTGCAAAGTCATCGGTGTCACGGTCCAGTGCAATGGCGTTGTACAGCGCCAGTTCGGTGGAGAAACCTACAACGCCCTGGGTATAACCCGAGGTGTAGTTGACGATGGTGCCCTGCTGCCAGTTGATGCGACGCGAGGTCTGCTCGGCAGTGCCGTTGTCGTTGTAGCGGAACACTTCGCCGCGACGCTTGAGTTCATTGGCGTACCAGTTACGGGTCGTGCCGGTCAGGTGTTGATCTTCGATAAACCCGTTGGCGTCGGCCTGGGCATTCTTTGAACTCAGCTCGGTCGGTATGAACGTCTGGCTTGCCGGTTCAGCCTGAACCAGTGCGCCGAACGATGAGAGAGACAATGCCAATAACGCAGTGCTGGTTGTTTTCACGATGTGCAGCTCCCTTATCACTTTTTTATATGCCAGTTTTTTGAGCCTGGCTTTTGGTGGTGCAGGACTTTGGGTCCTGCGTTGTTATAGGTATCGACGCGCAAGTGCCCGCTCTCGCCGTGACACAAGACGGCGAGGGCGTGCGGAGTTTTCGATCAATCGACGATGCTGACGCCTGAAAAGTTGTTGCGACCGAACGGGCTGACGTGGAAGTCCCTGACCTCGGCGCGCAATGGCTGATTGACGGTCGAGTGGGCAATCGGTGTGATTGGCACCTGCTCCTTGAGGTAGCGCTGCGCCTGCTTGTACAGGTCGGTACGCTCCGCACGGTCAGCGGTTGCAACGGCTGCCTTGACCAGGTGGTCGTATTTTTCGTCGCACCACATCGAATAGTTGTTACCGCCAATCGCGGCGCAGCTGTAAAGCGTGCCCAGCCAGTTGTCCGGGTCACCGTTGTCGCCAGTCCAGCCGATCAGCGAGATATCGTGCTCGCCATTTTTGGTGCGTTTGAGGTATTCGCCCCATTCGTAACTGACGATTTTGACCTTGATGCCGACCTTGGCCCAGTCGGCCTGAAGCATTTCGGCCATCAGCTTGGCGTTGGGGTTGTAAGGTCGCTGAACCGGCATGGCCCAGAGGGTCAGTTCGGTGCCTTCCTTGACGCCCGCAGCGCGCAACAGGGCCTTGGCTTTTTCCGGGTCATAGGGCGCGTCCTTGATGCTGTCGTCATAGGACCACTGGGTCGGTGGCATGGCGTTGACTGCCAGTTGCCCCGCGCCCTGGTAAACCGCGTTGATGATCGCCTTCTTGTTGACGGCCATGTCCAGCGCCTGACGCACTTCCAGCTTGCCCAACGGTTCGTGGCGCACGTTGTAGGAGATATAGCCGAGGTTGAAGCCTGGCTTCTCGATGATCTGCAGGCTTTTGTCTGCCTTGAGGCTGGCGAGGTCTGCCGGACGCGGGTTGACCGAGACCTGGCACTCGTTGGCCTTGAGCTTTTGCATGCGCGCAGAGGCGTCGGTCACGATGGCGAAGATCAACTGGTCGATTTTTACCCGGCTCGGGTCCCAGAACTCCTTGTTGCCCTTGTAGCGAATCTGCGAATCCTTCTGATAGCGCTGAAACACGAAAGGACCTGTACCGATAGGCTGCTGGTTGATGTCGCGCACATCACCCTTGGCCATCAGCTGTTCGGCGTACTCGGCGGAGAGGATGCCGGCGAAGTTCATCGCGATGTTCTGGATGAATGCCGCATCGACCGTATTGAGGGTGAACACGACGGTCAGCGGGTCGGTCTTCTCGACGGACTTGATCTTCTTGTTCAGGCCCATACTGGTGAAGTAGGGGAACTCGGTCGGGTAGGCGACACGGAACGGATGATCGGGCTTGAGCATGCGATTGAAGGTGAACAGCACGTCGTCGGCGTTGAAGTTACGGCTGGGCTTGAAGTTCTTGTTGCTGTGGAACTTCACACCCTCGCGCAGGTGAAACGTGTAGACCAGACCGTCTTCCGAGATGTCCCAGGAAGTTGCCAGTGCTGGAACCACGGTGGTATCGCCCTGCTTGAATTCGGTGAGTCGATTGTAGATCGGCTCGGATGCATCGTTATCAGTAGAGGAGGTGTATTGCGCACCGTCGAAGCCAGCCGGACTCGCTTCAGAGCAGAACACCAGATTGCTTGCCGCCTGGGCAAACGGGGCCAGTGCCAACAGTCCCAGGCACGACGTCATCGCAAGAGTTTTACGCATGATGATCCCTATCCTCAAAGGATGAGCCGAGGCTCGAATGTCTAACTGGCGCAAAAGCGTCGCCCCACGCAACTTCGAACGACATGCCCGGTGCACCTGGACACGAAGCGGCGGGCTTCCTGCCCGTTGCCGCTGCCCTTCGACGGTAAGTCGTCAGAGGCACGCGGTATATAGGCTCGAAGGCTGCAAAGCTCGTAGGAAATATCTTGGTGATAGTAGAAGAATGCCGTTATCGGCACTTTTTCAACCCATCGCCCGGGGCTCATTTTCAAGTAGAGCGGTTTGCTGCGCCGGGTGAGCGGCGCAGCAAACAGTCGCTTTTACTTGCCGCTCACGCTCACACCGTAAAAGGAGTTCAAGCCAAACGGGCTGATCTTGAAGTCCTGCACGCTGGTGCGCATGGGTTGATAGACCGTCGAGTGCGCAATAGGCGTCATTGGCACGGCGTCTTTCAGGAGGTGTTGCGCCTGCTTGTACAGTTTGGTGCGCTCGGCCTGATCGGACGTTTCCTTGGCCTTGTGGATCAGCGTGTCGAACGGCTTGTCGCACCATTTGGCAAAGTTGTTGCCATTCAGGGCGTCGCAGCCGAACAGGGTGCCGAGCCAGTTGTCCGGGTCACCATTGTCACCGCTCCAGCCAATCAGCATGGCGCCGTTCTCGCCATTCTTGGCGCGCTTGATGTACTCGCCCCATTCGTAGCTGACAATCTTGGCGTTGATACCGATCTTCTTCCAGTCGGACTGGAGCATCTCGGCCATCAGTTTGGCGTTGGGGTTGTAAGGACGCTGAACCGGCATCGCCCACAGGGTGATTTCGGTGCCTTCCTTGATGCCGGCTTCCTTGAGCAGCGCGCGAGCTTTCTCGGGATCGTACTTGGCGTCCTTGATGGTGGTGTCATAGGACCACTGGGTCGGCGGCATGGCGTTGACCGCCAATTGACCTGCACCCTGGTAGACCGAGTCGATGATCTGCTGCTTGTTGACCGCCATGTCCAGCGCCTGACGCACTTTCAACTGAGCCAGCGGGTTCGGACGGTCTTCGCCCTTGATCTTGTCCATCACGTTGTAAGCGATGTAACCCAGGTTGAAGCCTGCCTGATCAGGCATCTTCAGATTCTTGTCGGCCTTGAGGGGTTCGAGGTCGGCAGGACGCGGGTAAGCGGTGATCTGGCATTCGTTTTTCTTGAGCTTCTGCATGCGCACCGAGGCATCGGTGGTGATGGCGAAGATCAGATTATCGACCTTGACGTCCTCAGGCTTCCAGTAGTCCTTGTTGCCGGTGTAACGAATGTTGGAGTCTTTCTGGTAGCTCTTGAACACGAACGGTCCAGTGCCGATCGGCTGCTGGTTGATCAGTTCCGGCTTGCCTTCCTTGAGCAGCTTGGCGGCATACTCTGCGGACTGGATGGACGCGAAGCTCATCGCCATGTTCTGGATGAACGCGGCGTCGACCTTGCCCAGAACGAACTTGACGGTGTGGTCGTCGATCTTCTCGATTTTGGTGATGTTGGTGTCCATCGCCATATCAGTGAAGTACGGGAATTCGGTCGGATACGCTTTGCGGTAAGGCATGTCCTTGTCGATCATGCGATTGAACGTGAACAGCACGTCATCGGCATTGAATTCACGGGTCGGCTTGAAGTAGGGCGTGGTGTGGAACTTGACGCCTTCGCGGAGGTGAAAGGTGTACGTCAGGCCATCGTCGGAGATGTCCCATTTGGTTGCCAAACCCGGCACTACGGCGGTGCCGCCGCGCTCAAACTGACTCAGGCGGTTGAAGATGGTCTCTGCCGAGGCGTCGAAGTCAGTACCTGTGGTGTATTGACCTGGATCGAAGCCTGCAGGGCTGCCCTCGGAGCAGAACACCAGATTCGATGCAGCGTGAGCGAAAGGTGCGCTGGCGAGCAAGCTGGCGCCGATCAGAAACGGAATGACCGCGTGTTTGAGCATGGTTGCCTCAGTTGTTGTCATTTTTGATTAGAGGGAACGACCTCATGAGCCGATCCGTCCGATACTTATGCAGGGGCCATACCCAAAGCAAGACAGTGAGGCGAAAGAAGCGACAAAGAGTGGCACGATCGTACAGGAATGTCGCGAAAGTGTAACTTTCTTGAGAGTTGATCGTTTGCGCGACGTTTTTTCGATCGTTTAGCGCACTATTAAGGTGCAACCGGGTGAGAAAAATGCACCCGGTTGGCGCTGTGTTGTTACTTCACTGTTCCCAGACTGACACCATAAAAGGGTGTCAGGCCGAAGGGACTGATCTTGAAGTCCTGCACTTCCTGGCGCATTGGCTGAAACACCTTGGAGTTGGCAATCGGGGTGATCGGCACCTGCTGCTTGAGAATGTGCTGAGCTTGCTGATATAGCTTGATGCGCTCATCGCGGTTGCTGGTCAGCTTGGCCTTCTGCACCAGCTTGTCGTAAGCCGGGTCACACCATTTGGCGTAGTTGCTGCCTTTGACGGCTGCGCAGCTGTAAAGCACGCCGAGCCAGTTGTCAGGGTCGCCGTTGTCACCGGTCCAGCCGTAGATCATCGCGTCATGTTCGCCAGCCTTGGCGCGCTTGATGTATTCGCCCCATTCATAGCTGACGATGTTGGCCTTGATACCGATTTTCTCCCAGTCGGACTGGATCATCTGTGCCGACATGCGTGCATTGGGGTTCGATGCGCGCTGGACGGTCATGGCCCACAGATCGATTTTGGTACCCGGTGCTACACCTGCTTCCTTGAGCAGTTGTTTGGCTTTGGTCAGGTCGTGCGGGGCGTCCTTGATGGTCGGGTCGAAGCTCCACTGACCAGGGGGCAGGGCATTTTCTGCCTGCTGGCCTGCGCTCTGATAAACCGCCTTGATGATCGCCGGCTTGTCGATGGCCATGTCCAGCGCCTGACGGACCTTGAGCTGGTCCAGCGGCGGATGCGTGACGTTGTAGGCCAGAAAGCCCAGGTTGAAGCCCGGCTGGCTGAGGACCTTGAGTTTCGGGTCCTTTTTCATTTCCTCGATGTCTTGCGGACGCGGATAGCCGCTGACCTGGCATTCGTTGGCCTTGAGCTTCTGCAGACGTACGGCGGCATCGCTGCTGATCGAGAAGATCAGGTTGTCGATCTTCACATCCTCCGGCTTCCAGTACTCGGTATTGCCGGCGTAGCGGATCTGCGAATCTTTCTGGTAGCGCTTGAAGACGAACGGGCCAGTGCCGATGGGCTTCTGGTTCAAGTCCTCGGCCTTGCCTTCCTTGAGCAGTTTGTCTGCGTACTCGGCAGACTGGATAGACGCGAAGCTCATCGCCAGGTTCTGCACGAAGGCCGCATCGATGTTGTTCAGGGTGAACCTGACTGTCAGCGGGTCGACTTTCTCGACGCTCTTGATCGTGGTGTTCAGCCCCATGTCGGTGAAGTAGGGCGACTCGGACGGATACGCCTTGCGGAACGGGTGGTTGGCATCGAGCAGGCGGTTGAACGTGAACAGCACGTCATCGGCGTTGAACGTGCGAGTCGGGGTGAAATAGTCCGTGGTATGGAATTTCACGCCGTCGCGCAGGTGAAAGGTGTAAGTCAGGCCATCCGGCGAAACGTCCCAGCGCGTGGCCAGACCCGGCTCCACTTCCGTACCGCCACGCTTGAACTGGGTCAGACGGTTGAAAACGGTTTCGGCCGAGGCATCGAAGTCGGTGCCGCTGGTGTACTGGCTTGGGTCGAAACCGGCAGGGCTGGCTTCAGAGCAATACACCAGCGTGCTTGCCGCCTGGGCCAAAGGCGCGCAGGCCAGCAGCGCGGTAGTCAGCAGCAGCGGTTTGAAAAGTGTGTGTCCCATGGATCCCTCGCGTGGTACGGCAGTAACCGTGCTTGAAAGTCGGCAATCAGGTAGACAACGGATAGTGCCGTACTTGGTCGGGATCGGACAATACGCTTACTTGCCCAGGATGCTGCCCAGCAGGCCAAACACATTGGGGCCGACGCCGCCGGAGAAAACGGACAGCAAGCTCGTGCTGTCCTCACGGAACCTTTGCGCGTCATCGAGCGCAGTTTTCAGTATGTAGCTCTGAGCCTTCTCCAGCGCACTCCTGGCGCCTGCCTCCCTGATCTGATCGGGATTAGCATCGGCCCATTCCCGAACAGTATTGTCCTGCCAGTCACTGTCCATGGGGTGCGTAAAAAATCGTGCGGCTACGGTTGCCGGATGTTCGGCTTGTTCCTTGCCATGCCACTGGCCCAACATTGACTGGCCCACTTGAAGCACCGCCTTTCTGGCAACGAGCCCCGCCAACGCATGCAGTGGATGTTCTGCGTGATCCTTGGCCAGTTGCGAGTGTGTCGGGTCGGTAGAGCCGCTGGTATTCGGATCATCGCCCAGCAGGGTTTGCAAGTCGTCTACGGTGTTGCCGAACCAGGTCGTCATGCTTTGCATGGTAAAACTGAAAGCGTTGTTGATCAGTCTTCCCGGCGTCCCGACGAATTCGGAGAACCGCTCTACCTGTTCAGAAAAAGGCAGCTCGGCCCATTGGTCGCGAGCAGCCAGGAACGCTTCGTACGCCGCAAGCATTTGCGGATCAGGATGTTCACTGAGCACAATCTGCATGATTTCGTCGCGTTCATAGCGCTCCCCCGCCCGGATGGGTTCGAACGGTCGGTCCTTTGTGGAAAACAGAATCTTGCCGAGCGGCTCCGCAAGACTGGCGACGATGTCGCTGCTGCTGAACATGCCGGTGACCAGCGGTAGCTGATGCTTGCAGTCTGCCTTCGAGGTCCAGGGAAACACATTTGTGTAACCGAGCTTGATCAGGCTTAGCTCGATGAAGTTCGAGTGGGCAAAGAAATCCTCGAGTATGTGCAGCGCCGCGCCCATGTTCCTGAGGCCGTCAGTGGACTCGGGACCTGCTTTTTCAGCCATCTCCAGACCGGCAGTCATGATGTCTGCCGAACGCTGGATGTAACGCTTCATCGACGTATCGTAATCGACCTTTAACGCCGGATCGTCAGGTAGCACCCAGTCTTCAAAATCGGCATCCCGATCTTTCGGATTGGCCGGGTCGGGGTTGATGGTCTTGGGGTTATCGATATGTTCACTGGGACGATAAACGCCCAGCCGCTCTGGCGTGACGATAAAAAGCGAGCGATCTATCTTCATCAGATCAGTAAACTCCTTGACGGCCAGCACATCCACGATTCGGGTCAGGGCTTCGCGGGACAGCAGGTCAGGGAAGTTTTTCGGCATGGTCGTGGCACGCACGATCTTCGGATCGAGCAACTGTGAATAGTCCCTCAGCCAGTTACCGTAATAGATCGCCCGGATTTCGTCATGCCTGAAGCCGGCAGATTCGAGAACCGTTTCGATGGAGCCGTGAGTCTGTTTATTCTTTGCTCCGTTGCCGGCTTCAAATCGCTCCGGCTTCGGTAGCGGTTCGCCGTTCGTATTCTCTGCTTGATCAATTGCGGCAGCATGGCGTGGAGACACGCCGTTTGGGGGATTCATCCTTGATTCCTTGAGTGTCAGTGTCGATGTGCTGCAGCCTGGTCATTCTGACTGGAGCACTGCGTGAAATGAGTGCACAAGTTTCACGCGCAGCCCGGCCGCTGACTATCAGGCAACGCACCGGGATATGTAGGAGAAGGCCTGGCCCAAGGAGAGCGGGGGGAGATGTGCGTGAGAATCGGCGGCAGTCGAAACTGCCGCCTTGGGAATCACGGAATCGCGACTTCGATCACGCCATCCGCCGCGACGCTGACCTGGCTGGTGCCAGCCTCGACATCGGGCGTCGGTGCTGCGTCTTCACGCGAGGACTTGGCCATCATCATGACCGGCGCACGCAGATACGGTTGCGGGTAGCCCGAGGTGTTCAGGTTCAGGTTGACCAGCTTGTAGCCTGTGCCGCCCAGCGCTTCGGTGACCAGTTGTGCGCGAGCCTTGAACGCAGTCACGGCATCCTTGAGCAGGGCGTCTTCGCTGGTCTTGCGCGTCGATGGCGAGATGGAGAAGTCCATGCCGCCCATTTTCAGGTCGGTCAGCAGTTCGCCGGTCAGCTTGGACAGTACGGCAAAGTCCGCACTTTCCAGGCGCAGTTCGGCGCGTTCACGCCAGCCGGTGATCTTCTGGCCTTTATCGTCGTAGACCGGGTAGCTGTTGCGGCTGCCCTGGCGAATCTTCACGTCCTTGACCTGGCGCGCCTGACCCAGTGCCTTGTTCAGAGTCTCGGTGATCTGCGCGGCCAGTTTGGCCGGATCGCTGTCCTGCGCTTCGGTGTACAGCGTGACGAGCATCAGGTCGCGCTGCACCTCCTGATTGACCTCGGCGCGCAATGAAATCTGGTTGTAACGGGCTTCTTCAGCCATGGCGGGCAGGCTGGACAAAGCAGCAGCCAGCGCGATGAGGGTGGCGGCAGGGCGAAGGTTGAACATGAGAGCTCCTTGTTATCAAACGGCCTCCGACAGTTGTCGGGCGGCGCAAAGTGTTCTGACTGTAGCGCTTTGGTCCGGTTCCTGCGATGACCGAGTGCTCTGGCGTGCGGTGCGTTGACGCACTTTTTCAGTTTTGCCTCCCGCTTGGTTATACTCGCTGCGATCCGCCTGGAGCACTCATCAGGAGAGCTCATGCTCGCCCCCGTTCAAATGCTTTCAGCCACACGGCAAAACCTGTGGCGCCTGACATTCATCCGTATTCTGGTGCTGGCCGCGCAGGCTGGCTCGGTCGGTATGGCCTGGCTGTTCGACTTTCTGCCGTTGCCGTGGCTGCAACTGTCGATCACTCTGGGATGCTCGCTGGTGCTGTGCGGGCTGACGGTCATCCGCCTGCGCACCTCGCTGCCGCTCACCGAGCTTGAATATGCGCTGCAGCTGGCGCTGGATCTGCTGATTCACAGTGCGCTGCTGTATTACTCGGGTGGCTCGGCCAACCCGTTCGTTTCCTACTATCTGGTACCGCTGACCATCGCCGCCGCGACACTGCCGTGGCGTTACTCGCTGATTCTGTCCGGCTTTGCGCTGAGCATGTACACCTTGCTGATGGTGCGCTCCTACCCGCTGGAGACCGACTCCATCGCCCGGGAAAACATGCAGATCTACGGCATGTGGCTGAGCTTTGCACTGGCTGCGGCGGTTATCACCTTCTTTGCCGCGAAGATGGCCGAAGAGCTGCGCCGCCAGGAGCAACTGCGTGCCGAGCGTCGCGAAGAAGGCCTGCGTGATCAGCAATTGCTCGCCGTCGCAACCCAGGCCGCAGGGGCAGCCCATGAATTGGGAACGCCGCTGGCAACCATGAGCGTGCTGCTCAAGGAGATGCGCCAGGATCACAGTGATCCTGCCCTGCAGGATGACCTGTCCGTGCTGCAGGAGCAGGTCAAGCAGTGCAAGCAGACCCTGCAGCAACTGGTGCGCGCCGCCGAAGCCAACCGGCGCATGGCTGTCGAATATCAGCCCGCCACCCGCTGGCTGGACGAGTCCCTCAATCGCTGGCATCTGATGCGCCCGGAAGTGAGTTATCGTTTCTATCAATTGGGCAAAGGCGAAGCGCCGATGCTGGCGCCGCCGCCGGACCTGACCCAGGCGCTGCTCAACCTGCTCAACAACGCTGCCGATGCCTGCCCCGATGGCCTTGAGGTCAATCTGGACTGGGACAGTGCGGAAATCTGCATCAGCATTCGCGACCACGGCGCGGGTGTACCGCTGGCGATTGCCGAACAGATCGGCAAACCGTTCTTTACTACCAAGGGCAAAGGTTTCGGCCTGGGTCTGTTCCTGAGCAAGGCCAGCGTTACCCGTGCGGGTGGCTCGGTGAAGCTCTACAGTCATGAAGAAGGCGGTACGCTCACCGAGCTGCGCCTGCCCCGAGATACGCGAGGAGAAGAAGCATGAGTGACGATGATATCCAGGTCGAAGGCGAAGAGCTGCCGCACCTGTTGCTGGTCGATGACGACGCGACGTTCACCCGTGTGATGGCGAGGGCCATGAGCCGTCGTGGTTTTCGCGTGAGCACCGCCGGCTCGGCCGAAGAAGGGCTGGCTCTGGCGCAACAGGACATTCCCGAATACGCCGCGCTGGATCTGAAGATGGACGGTGATTCCGGTCTGGTGCTGCTGCCCAAGCTGCTGGAAATGGACCCGGACATGCGCGTGGTGATTCTCACCGGTTATTCGAGCATTGCCACGGCGGTCGAAGCGATCAAGCGCGGCGCGTGCAACTACCTGTGCAAACCGGCTGACGCGGATGACGTACTGGCGGCCCTGCTGTCCGAGCACGCCAACCTCGACACGCTGGTTCCCGAGAATCCGATGTCGGTGGATCGCTTGCAATGGGAGCATATCCAGCGCGTGCTGACCGAGCACGAGGGCAATATTTCAGCGACTGCGCGAGCGCTGGGGATGCACCGCCGGACCTTGCAGCGCAAGTTGCAGAAGCGCCCCGTGCGGCGTTGATGAAGGTTTTTTCATAGTGATCGTGTAGGCGTTTTTTTGCTTCATTGTGCTCAGGCATCGTACGTTCAAAGAGAGCGAGCCTGAACCACATGAATCGCAATGCTGAATATTCTGCCGTCAACGATACTGTGCAAGGAGCATTTCTATCCCGCGTCTGGAAGCTGATAACGCCATACTGGCGCAGTGAGGAAAAGGCTACTGCCTGGCTGCTGCTGATCTCGGTGATCGCGCTGTCGCTGTTCAGCGTGCAGGTCTCGGTGTTCTTCAACAGCTGGTACCGAGACTTCTACAACGCTCTGCAGAACAAGGATCTGGCTGCGTTCACCCACCTGATCCTGTACTTCAGCGGCATCGCCGCGATCGCCATTCTGGCGGCGGTCTATCGCCTGTACCTGACCCAGTTGCTGACCATCCGCTGGCGGCGCTGGCTGACGGAAAAACACTTCGCGCGCTGGCTCGCCGACAAAAACTATTACCACCTGGAGCAGGGTGGTTACACCGATAACCCTGACCAGCGTCTGTCCGAAGACCTCAACGAGTTCACCACCAGCACCCTCAGCCTGGGGCTGGGTCTGATGAGCGCGGTGGTCAGTCTGGTGTCGTTTTCGGTGATTCTCTGGGGCGTGTCGGGCAGTATCGAGCTGTTCGGCGTGACCATTCCCGGCTACATGTTCTGGGCGGCCATGCTTTATGCGCTGGTGGGCAGCCTGCTGACACACTGGATCGGCAAGCGGCTGATCCCGTTGAGCAACCAGCAGGAGCGATTCGAGGCAGACCTGCGTTTCGCGCTGGTGCGTGTACGCGAAAACGCCGAAAGCATTGCCTTGTCCGAGGGCGAACGCAATGAAAATCAGCGCTTGAGCGCGCGTTTCATGATGATCTGGAATAACTTCCGGGCCTCGATGCAGGTCCAGAAGCGGCTGACGTTTTTCACCTCGGGCTATTCGCAGATTGCGCTGATCTTTCCGTTCATTGTGGCCGCACCACGGTATTTCGCCGGCAAGATCGAGCTGGGCGATCTGATGCAGATCAACTCGGCATTCGGCAACGTGCAGGAGAACTTCAGCTGGTTCATCAGCGCCTATAGCACGCTGGCGTCATGGCGCGCCACCAGCGACCGTCTGCTGAGCTTCCGCCAGGCCATGACTGACAATGAAGGTCGGCAGCCGGCCATCGAAAGAGTTCACGCCAACGACACGCTGGACCTGCGCAATCTGGGCTTGAGCATCGCCGGTGGGCGTCAATTGCTGAGCGAGGCCAGTCTGCAGGTCGGCGCGGGAGAGCGGGTGATGCTCAGCGGTCGCTCGGGCAGTGGCAAAAGCTCGTTGCTGAGAGCGCTGGGCGGTCTCTGGCCCGAGGGGGCGGGGCAGATTTGCTTGCCCACCGGCACCGCGCTGTTTCTGCCGCAACGACCTTACCTGCCCATCGGTACATTGCGTGAGGCGATGAGTTATCCACAACCCGCTGAACATTACCCGGCCCAGCGCTTTGCCGAGGTACTGGAGCAGTGCCGGCTGGAGCACCTGATACCACGTCTTGACGAAAGCAATCACTGGCAGCGTTTCCTCTCACCGGGCGAGCAGCAGCGGGTGGCGTTCGCTCGTGCCCTGTTGGTCGCGCCGAACTGGCTGTATGTGGATGAGGCCACCTCGGCCATGGACGAAGATGACGAGACGGCCATGCACCGCGCAGTCATCGACGGGCTGCCGGGCCTGACGCTGATCAGTGTCGGGCACCGCAGCAGTCTCAAACGCTTTCATGACCGGCATGTGCGTGTCGAGGGCGGTAAATTGATCGAGCAACCGTGATCCGCAACGTTTGAGGCCGATGCTATAGGGGACACGGCGCTTTTGAGGGTGTGATCATACAACCGCTGAGCTATGATTAGCCCATGTTTAGCAGTCCAGAGATCGATGTTGGATGGAAAATCAAAGCGCTCTGCCCCGCGCCCGCAGAAAACACCGCAGCCTCGCGCAGGAGCTGGTGACAGAGCTGTCCGAGCGTATTCGCAGCGGTCAGCTCAAGCGCGGCGACAAACTGCCCACCGAATCCGCAATCATGGAAGAGCAGGGCGTCAGCAGGACTGTCGTGCGTGAGGCGATTTCGCGTCTGCAGGCCTCCGGTCTGGTCGAGACCCGTCACGGCATCGGCACCTTCGTGCTCGACACGCCGAGCCCCAGTGGCTTCCGGATTGACCCGGCGACCATCGTTACCCTGCGTGATGTACTGGCGATTCTCGAATTACGCATCAGCCTTGAAGTCGAGTCGGCAGGCCTGGCAGCCCAGCGGCGCAGTGATGAACAACTGGCAGCCATGCGTTCGGCGCTGGATGCGCTCAATGAAAGTGCGGCACACGCCACCGATGCCGTGGCGTCGGATTTCCAGTTCCATCTGCAGATTGCCTTGTCGACCGGCAACCGCTACTTCACGGACATCATGACCCACCTGGGCACCAGCATCATTCCGCGCACCCGGCTGAATTCGGCGCGTCTGGCGCATGATGACCAGCAGCACTACATGGATCGGCTGAGCCGCGAGCACGAAGAAATCTTCGACGCCATCGCCCGCCAGGACTCCGATGCGGCACGCGCCGCCATGCGCCTGCACCTCACCAACAGCCGCGAACGCCTGCGTCATGCGCATGAAGAGGCTGAGTCGCAGCGGGCTTGAGGCTTAAAAAGAGGACGCAGAGCGTCCAGAACGGCATGCCCACGCTGGAGCGTGGGCACGATAGGTGTTCTCCCTGAGACCCATTTTTTCACGCTCCTGTGTGGGGCTGCCCTGAGTGATGCGCCTCGTCACATCTACTACGCCTCGCCGCGGAGTCAGTAGCGGACGCGGAGCGTCGCACGATAGTTGAGATCATCGTTCCGCATGCTCCAGCGTGGGAATGCCTGTCGTGACGCTCCGCGTCACAGATCTGTGTGGCAGCGCAGAAGTCAAAACCGGACCCCGTCCTCTCCCTCTGAAAAAACCCGAAAATCCCTGTTGAGTGATTTTATTATCAGTTGTACGATGACTTACGACATCGGCGCTGACCGGTGATCTTCTAACAATTATGTCCTCCAGGGTGTTCGAATAATGAATCCACAAGAACTGAAGTCCATCCTCTCATCCGGTCTGCTGTCTTTCCCGGTTACCGATTTCAATGCCCAGGGCGACTTCCACCGCGCTGGCTACATCAAACGTCTCGAGTGGCTGGCCCCATACGGCGCAAGCGCTCTGTTCGCTGCGGGCGGCACAGGTGAGTTCTTCTCCCTGGCTGCCAGCGAATACTCCGAAATCATCAAGACTGCCGTCGACACCTGCGCCACCAGCGTGCCAATCCTCGCTGGTGTAGGCGGTGCGACTCGTCAGGCCATCGAGTACGCTCAGGAAGCCGAGCGTCTGGGCGCCAAGGGTCTGCTGCTGCTGCCGCACTACCTGACCGAAGCCAGTCAGGACGGCGTTGCCGCCCACGTCGAAGCCGTGTGCAAATCGGTGAAGATCGGTGTGGTGGTCTACAACCGTAACGTCTGCCGCCTGACACCTACCTTGCTCGAGCAACTGGCCGAGCGTTGCCCGAACCTGATCGGTTACAAGGATGGCCTGGGTGATATCGAACTGATGGTTTCGATCCGCCGCCGTCTTGGTGACCGTTTCTCGTACCTGGGCGGCCTGCCGACCGCTGAAGTCTATGCCGCTGCCTACAAGGCGCTGGGCGTACCGGTCTACTCGTCCGCAGTGTTCAACTTCGTACCGAAACTGGCGATGGACTTCTACCATGCCATCGCCCGCGACGATCACCAGGCGGTCGGCAAGTACATCGACGATTTCTTCCTGCCTTACCTGGAAATCCGCAACCGCAAGGCCGGTTATGCCGTGAGCATCGTCAAGGCCGGCGCGAAGATCGCGGGTTATGACGCAGGTCCGGTGCGCGCGCCGTTGACCGATCTGACGTCAGACGAGTGCGACATGCTCGCCGCTCTGATGGACAAGCAAGGCAAGCAATAACACCTGCCACGACAAGGCCGCTGAGCAATCAGCGGTTTTTTCGTTGCAGTGCATGACCCTTACAGGTGGCAGAGGTCGTCGCCGTGACGCTGCCAAGGGGCCTGTAACGCTACACCCAAAAAAAACAGCTTTACCCGCGTAAAAAAATAATCAGTGGGAGCTATACCATGCAAACGTCCAAGCCGACGCACGTCCGCTATTTGATCCTGTTGATGCTGTTTCTGGTCACTACGATCAACTATGCCGACCGCGCCACCATCGCTATCGCTGGTTCCAGCATTCAGAAAGACCTGGGCATCAGTGCCGTCACTCTGGGCTATATCTTCTCCGCATTTGGCTGGGCCTACGTGGCTGGTCAGATCCCCGGTGGCTGGCTGCTCGACCGTTTCGGGTCGAAGAAAGTCTACGCCATGAGCATTTTCACCTGGTCGCTGTTCACCCTGCTGCAAGGCTATGTGGGCGAGTTCGGCATCTCCACGGCCATCGTCGCGCTGTTCATGCTGCGCTTTCTGGTCGGTCTGGCCGAAGCGCCTTCCTTCCCCGGCAACGCGCGCATCGTCGCCGCCTGGTTCCCTACCGCCGAACGCGGTACCGCCTCGGCGATCTTCAACTCGGCACAATATTTCGCCACCGTTCTGTTCGCTCCGCTAATGGGCTGGATTGTCTACACCTACGGCTGGCAGCACGTGTTCGTCGTGATGGGCGCGTTCGGTATCGTGTTCTCCATGATCTGGATGAAGGTCATCTACGGCCCGCGCAATCACCCGATGATCAACGAGGCCGAACTGGAGCACATTTCCAGCAATGGCGCGCTGGTCGATCTGGATCAGGACAAGGGTAAAGGCACGCAAAAAACAGCCAGCAGCGGTCCCAAGTGGGATTACATCCGCCAGTTGCTGACCAACCGCATGATGCTGGGCATCTACCTCAGCCAATACTGCATCAACGGCATCACTTACTTCTTCCTGACCTGGTTCCCGGTGTACCTGGTTCAGGAGCGCGGCATGACCATCCTCAAAGCGGGTATCATCGCCTCTCTGCCGGCGATCTGCGGCTTTATCGGCGGTGTCTTGGGCGGGATCATTTCCGACTACCTGCTGCGCAAGGGCCATTCGCTGACCTTCGCGCGCAAGGCGCCGATCATCGGTGGCCTGCTGCTGTCGACCTCAATCGTGACCTGCAACTACGTCGACATCGAATGGGTGGTCGTGGGCTTCATGGCCCTGGCATTCTTCGGCAAGGGTGTGGGTGCGCTGGGCTGGGCTGTGATGTCCGACGTATCGCCCAAACAGATCGCCGGTTTGAGCGGCGGCCTGTTCAACACCTTCGGCAACATTGCATCGATCACCACTCCGATCGTGATTGGCTACATCATCAGCAGCACCGGCTCGTTCAAATGGGCACTGGTGTTCGTGGGCGCCAACGCGCTGCTGGCGGTGATCAGTTACATTTTCATCGTGGGTGAAATCAAGCGTGTGGAATTGAAAGAGCCGCCTGCCAAGGGGCCATTGCTGAACGACCCGGTCAGCGACCTTTCCGAAGCAAAATCCTGAGGAAACCGTGATGAACCTGATTCAACATGCCGATTCGCCGCGCTATATCCGGCTGCATCCCCTGGATAACGTCGTGGTCGTGGTCAATGACCAGGGTGTGCCGGCCGGAACCGAATTCGACAACGGCCTTGTCACTGTCGATAACGTACCGCAGAGCCACAAGGTCAGCACCGTTGACCTTGCCGTGGGCGAGGCCGTGATTCGTTACGGCCACACAATTGGCTATGCACTGCAACCGATACCGCGCGGCAGTTGGGTCAGGGAAGACCAGTTGCGCATGCCTTCCGCGCCCGCGCTGGACAGCCTGCCGATGTCCGATGCGGTGCCGGAAAAGCAGGCCCCGCTTGAGGGTTACACCTTCGAGGGCTATCGCAACGCTGACGGTACAGTGGGCACTCGCAACATCCTCGGTATCACCACCACCGTGCAGTGCGTGACCGGTGTGCTCGACCATGCGGTCAAGCGCATCCGTGACGAGCTGTTGCCAAAGTACCCGAACGTCGATGACGTCGTGGCCCTGACCCACAGCTACGGCTGCGGCGTGGCCATTACCGCCACCGATGCCTACATCCCGATTCGTACGGTACGCAACCTGGCACGTAACCCGAACCTGGGTGGCGAGGCGCTGGTGATCAGCCTTGGCTGCGAGAAGTTGCAGGCCGGGCAGGTCATGCACGAGGGCGACAGCTCGGTAGACCTGAGCGAGCCCTGGCTGTATCGGCTGCAGGACTCCAGCCACGGTTTCAATGAAATGATCGAACAGATCATGGAGCTGGCCGAAACACGTTTGAAAAAGCTGGATCTGCGGCGTCGCGAAACGGTTCCGGCTTCGGAGTTGATTCTGGGCATGCAATGCGGCGGCAGTGATGCGTTTTCCGGCATTACCGCCAACCCGGCGCTGGGTTACGCATCGGATCTGCTGTTGCGCGCGGGGGCGACGGTGATGTTTTCCGAAGTGACCGAAGTGCGGGATGCAATCTACTTGCTGACCTCCCGCGCACAGGATCAGGACGTTGCACAGGCGCTGGTGCGGGAGATGGACTGGTACGATCGTTATCTGGCCAAAGGCGAGGCTGATCGCAGCGCCAACACCACGCCGGGCAACAAGAAGGGTGGCTTGTCGAACATTGTCGAGAAGTCTCTGGGATCGATCGTCAAATCAGGCAGCAGCGCCATCAACGGCGTGCTCGGCCCGGGTGAGCGGGTCAGTGGCAAGGGGTTGATCTTCTGCGCCACACCGGCCAGTGATTTCGTCTGCGGCACGTTGCAACTGGCTGCCGGCATGAACCTGCATGTGTTCACCACCGGACGCGGTACGCCGTATGGTCTGGCAATGGCACCTGTGGTGAAGGTCTCGACCCGCAC
This sequence comes from Pseudomonas congelans, assembly GCF_900103225.1. Taxonomy (GTDB): domain Bacteria; phylum Pseudomonadota; class Gammaproteobacteria; order Pseudomonadales; family Pseudomonadaceae; genus Aquipseudomonas; species Aquipseudomonas congelans. Next base: position 318,679 of record NZ_FNJH01000006.1, read on the forward strand.
CGAACTGGCTCAGCGCTGGCCTGATCTGATCGATATAGACGCCGGACGCATCGCGACCGGACGCGCAAGCATCGAGGATCTGGGCTGGGAGCTTTTCCACTTCTACCTGGACGTGGCCAGTGGCAAGAAGAAGACCTGGACCGAGCATTACCGGCTGCACAACGACATCACGCTCTTCAACCCGGCACCGATTACCTGACGGATGTGTGACGCGGCGCGTCACGAACGGCATTCCCGCGCTGGAACTTGAGGAGCGATCTGTGTCTGAATACGCCTGTCGTGCCCATGCTCCACGTGGGCATGCCGTTCTGGACGCTCTGCGTCCGCGCTGAGCACCCGATCACAATCCGAAAGATTCTCTGAACTTTAAGACCCTTTTTGACCTCTTCTAAAGTAGGGCAGCTGGTCTGGCTGCCTTCGTTGATGGTGCAGGAGATTTCAAATGGGTTGGATATCGGAAAATCATTTGTGGTTGTTCGCAGCGCTGACCGCCCTGATCGTGATTTCGGACATCTGGGCAGTACTGCGTATTCGCAAGAGCAAGACACAATCCAGCAACAAGCTGATGTGGATCATTGTCGTTGTTGCCGTGCCAATCGTTGGCGTGCTGGCCTTGCTGATTGCGGGTCCGCGTCATGTGGACACGCCGGCCAAGCCTGAGCAGCAAAGCACCAAGTACTGACCCCGCTTTTCAAAAATACCCCGCCTGCGGGCGTGGGTATTTCTCCCTGTAGATTATCCCCTCTGTTTTTCAGCGCCTTTGCTCACGAAGGTGCGATGGCGGCTGGCAAAAATAAAAATCTCTGCAATTCTTCTGCAATGGTGAGGTGTTTACATGCTTGCCATTCAGACCTGAACAAGGAGAAAGCGTATGTCGATCATGACCAAGTGGGCGTTACAGGCAGCTGCGTTGTTTGTGCTGGGCTGGATGGCAATGTCGGTAGCGAGCTGGAGCAATGCCGTTGCCAATGGCACCGGCAGTGATCGGCTGGCAGAGTTGAACGCTGGTGTATTGAGCAGCCCGGTGCTGACCGTGTCATCGTCGTCGGCGCACGGCGGGTAACCCTGCCGGATCAGCGGGAAACACCGGCACTTTTCTGCAGGCAAAAAAATGGCCCACAACGGGGTGGGCCAAATGGGATTCATCAAAGGAGTAGGGCCAATTTACGCAGCCGGACGTGAAGAGGATGTGAAACGGATGTCATGGAAACGAGAAGTAGTTCGATAATTCAAGTGGCGTCATGACGGGGTGAGACAGCGTCGCCCATTGCGTGGCAACGCTGTATGGATTAATTCGCGGGGGAGGGCGTCGGTCTAGCGGGCGGCCGCCTGGACGCTTATTTCCGCGGCTGCGCGGCGTGCCATATGCGGCAGCGAATGAGGCGCGTCGATTCTGGATTTCATGCGGTCGGCAAACTCTCTGGCTTCCTGCCAGCTCCGGCACTTGACCGGGTAGTCGTCCAGTATTACAACCCAAGCGTCGCCATATACACCTTCTTCAATTCGGATGAGCATTGTTGGCATCTCCTTTCAGTGAGGGTAAGTCTGTGCCGGGTCATCGGCGCGAAAGCTGACGCACGAAATCCTGCGCCGAAAATCGGTGTCTCGCTACAAAAAATTACAATTCCTGACGAGTGCGCACGGCCCGCAAGCAAACCGGCTCAGCGGCTAGCGAGGCTGTGTTCGTGGGCAAGCCTGACTCAGAAATGTGACAGGCTGATGGATCAGCCGATCAGAACGCCAGCTTGAAGCCGATCATGCCCAGCATGATGGCCAGGAAGGGCCGTAGCAGGTCATCGGAGACGCGGCCAGCCATATGACTGCCCAGGTAGATGCCGGGCAGGGAGCCCATCAGCAGCCAGCCCAGCAACTCCCAGTTCATATTGCCCATGCTCGCATGACCGAGGCCTGCGACCAGCGTAAGAGGGACCGCGTGAGCGATCTCGGTACCCACCAGACGCCGGGTCGGCAGCAGTGGATAGAGGATGAACAACGCCACCGTGCCCAGCGCGCCGGCACCGATGGAGGTAAGTGCAACCATGGTGCCGAGGATCAAACCGGTGATGACGGTCAGTACCGTCAGGCTGGTGCCGCTGAAAAACGAGTATCCGTCCCCGCGCCGGTGAGCGAAGGCCAACAGTTTTTTCTTGAACAGAACGGCGAGTGCGGTAAGCAGCAACACAAACCCGAGGGCCTGTTTGATGATTGCGTTGAGTGCTTCGGGGGCGGTGTGCAGTGTGCTTAGAAACCACAGCGTCATGAGCACCGCCGGGACGCTGCCCAGAGTCAGCAGCCCGGTGACTTTCCAGTCGATGTTGTCGTTCTTGCGATGGACCAGAACCCCGCCGGATTTGGTAATCGCCGCGTACAGCAGGTCCGTGCCGACCGCCGTGGCCGGATTGATTCCGAACCACAACAGTATCGGCGTCATCAGCGAGCCGCCGCCGACTCCGGTCATGCCGACGATGAATCCGACTACCAGCCCTGCAACTACGAAACCCAGACCACCCGCTTCCATATCCAACCTTTTTCAAGCAAACGCATAGGCAAAAAGTGGCGGGCAGCATAACGGCTTGTGTTGTAAACGGTTATGAAGATGTGTTCTAAGGTTATAACCGTTTGTCGCGGACGAGTGCTGCTTCTGCGGCCTCGGCAGCACTCTGCAGGCGTTGGTTCGGGCCGATCCAGTCCAGAAGAGCCTCGGCTTCCATGGGTTTGGCGATCAGGTAGCCCTGACCTTCATCGCAACCCCATTGCTTGACCAGACGACGAATCTCATCGGTTTCGATGCCCTCGGCCACGACCCAGTAACCGAGTTTCTTGGCCAGACCGATCAATGCCTTGACCAGACGCTGATCGGTTTTGTCGGACGCCAGATTGCGGATCAGCGACTGGTCGAGCTTGACCGTCGTCGCAGGCAACTGTCGCAGGTAGTTCCAGTTGCTGTAGCCCGTGCCGAAGTCATCGATTGCCACATCCATGCCCATCTGACGCATGCGCTCCAGTTGGTGGCGTACTTCTGCCGGGTTGTGCATCAAAGCGCCTTCGGTGAACTCCAGCTCAAAGCGGGTAGGGTCGATCTTGTGCTTGCCCAGCAGGCGGATCATCCGGTCAGTGAACGCCGGGCCGGTGAGGTCTTCGGGCGTCACGTTGATCGCAATGCGGAAATCGAATCCCTGTTGCTGCCAGCGAGCAGCCTGTTCGATGGCACGGGTCAGCACCCAGAGACTCAGCGGGCGCATCAGCGCGGTCTTCTCGGCCAGCGGCACGAATTCGGCAGGCCCTATGGCGCCGAGCGTCGGGTGATTCCAGCGCAGCAAGGCCTCTACCGACGTACACAGACCGGAGTCAAGATCGATGCGCGGCTGGTAGACCAGACGCAGTTGATCATGAGCGTGCACCGCACCGGTCAACGAACTGAGCAGCTTGAAAGCTCGCTGCTGTGCGGCGTCGAAGTGCGGTTCATACATCGCCCAGCCAAGATCGCGGTCACGGGCATCGTCGGCAGCGCTGATCACCATGCGCATCCAGTCCTGTTCTTCGACCGGATTGCGATTCAGGGTCACGACCCCGAGACCAACCTGCATCTGCACTGGAATGCCCCGGCATTCAACGGGCGTCTCGAAGTCTTTGAGGATGGTACGAAACAGGTGTTCAGGGGTGCGTTCCCCTGCCAACAGGAAGCCGAAGCGCGTAGGGCTGACCTTGTACAGGGAACAGGTCGGTGGCAGCAGGCGCTCCAGGCGGTTCTTGATCGCCGTCACCAGATCCTGGGAGAAGCTGTAACCCAGAGCCTTGACGATGTCGTTGAGAAACGCCGAGGTAATCATGTCCACCACGACCAACTGATAATCGACACTGGATGCCACTGCCTGACTGATGTCTTCCTGCAGGCGTGAGCGGTTGTACAAGCCGGTGGGCTGATCAATAAAGCAACTGAGCCTGAGGCCGATAATGCGTTTCATGACCAGCGACGCAAAGCGCTTGAGCATATCCGTCTGGTATTCGTTCATCGGCTCGCGCGGCTTGGTGTCGATCACGCACAGGCTGCCCAGGGCAATGCCGTCATCAGTGATCAGTGGAGCGCCTGCGTAGTAGCGGATGTCAGGGTGGCCGGTCACCAGGCTGTTGTTCACGAAGCGCTCGTCGAGCGTCGCATCGGGAATCTCGAACAGCGTGTCGGAAAGGATGGTGTAGGCGCAGAAGGACACGTTACGGGGTGTTTCACGGGCATTCAGGCCCACCTTGGCACGAAACCACTGGCGGTGCTCGTCGACGATTGAGATCAAGGCAATCGGCGTCTCGAAAAATGCAGCGGTCATCGCGACGATTTCATCGAATACGTCATCGGACGTATCTTCAAGCACGCACAGCTCCCGGATGCGCAACAGACGTTGCGTTTCATTCAGAGGAATGGGGGCACTGGCGTTCATGACGATTCTCAATGGATGTTCGATGATGCCTATATGACATCACGAAACTCACTTTAACAGACGAAAAGATTCCGACCACAGCGGCGAGATACCGATTAATCGGCCGCATATCGGGTTTTTTGAACGCTTTCGTTGCTCAACCCACGGACGGCGAGGGGTTGACCGTTTGTTTGCGGCCTGTTGCGAGCACTACCATTCGTCGACTTGCCGAAAAAAAGTGAATCGAGTGTCGTCATGCAGACTCTTCGGCTACATTTTTTGCGTGCGAAGCGAGCACATTCTTCATGGTTTGAGTTGGTGTGCTGCTTACCGGCCTTTGCTAAAAACGAGCTTAACCATCGCAGGATAACCACGAGGCACACTATGAGCATTGAGGTGCGACCCGCTCGCCTGGCCGACGCAGATGCCATCAGCCGAGTGGTATTGGCGGCGTTGCGAATCAGCAACGCCAGGGATTATCCCGCCAGCGTGATCGAGCGCGTGCAGTCGAGTTTCAGCCCGGCTGCGATCGAGCAGCTCATGCGGCAGCGGCGGGTATTCGTGGCGTCAGAGGGCAATAGGGTGGTGGGCACTGCGAGTCTGGAGGGGGAGGTCGTGCGCTCGGTATTTGTCTACCCTGACAGGCATCGGCAGGGGATCGGGCGTTTGTTGATGGCCGAGCTGGAGGTTGTCGCACGCAAGGCAGGCGCGGTGCGGATGGTTGTACCGTCATCCTTGACTGCGCAGGGGTTTTACCTGGCGCTGGGCTTCAGCCTGGTGCGAGAGCATCTGGAGGGAGAGGAGCGCACATTGATCATGGAGAGGCAACTGCGCGTCTGAGGCGTTCCATGCCTTAAGCGGTGACTTCCTGTATCTCCTGCATTTCCTGCAGTTGGTAGTGCGCGTACAGCGTGCTGGCGATCAGCGTGCAAAACACCTTCAGGGTATCGAGGGTATTGGCGTCATCGAGTGGCGCAGGCTTGGTATCCAGGCCGCACAGGGTGCCGAAGAACTCTCCGTTGGGAAAAATGATCGGCAACGAGAAGTAGCTCTGGAAGCCGTACATTTTAGTAATGGGATGCTCTGCGTAGACGGGGTCGGTCGCGACTTCGTTGATTACGATAGGCTGGCGGTGCAGACGCAACTCATTGCAGAACGTGGTCTCCAGCTTGAGCTGATGACCGGCTTCCAGCCCGAACTGAATTTCGTCGTAAACAGCGCATGCGGTCCAGCTGGCCTCGGTGACTTTGGCAATGGCTGCAAATCTCAGCCCGGTCAGCCGGGTTACCAGCCGTAACAGACTGGAAGTCGCCTCGATTTCACTGATGACTGCCAGCTCTGCGGAAGTCAGGTTGTTGTTCAAAATTTGTCACCCTGGTCATAAAAAGCACTGATGCGGCCTTGGCAGTACGCCGGGCGCTGCCGATCCCGTGCAGGAAGTGATCGTGTCATACCTGATCGTGGCTTACATGAAATATTTTGTTGTTCGCTGCCAACTATCGAATGAGTTTAATTCCCCTGTCAACGTTGCTGGCTTTTTCAAATAGTCCGGGCTCGTCAATGGGTCTTTACGGATCCGGTTTCAACTAGTGAAGGCAATACGTCTGAAAGGCTGTCAGCAGAGACGCGCGGCCTTCAGGTTTTGAAAGGAAGTGGCTGTAGGGGGAGGGACCGTTATCGTTTTTGTGTCGAACGTTACTGACTCTATAAAAAGAAGGGCAGCAGACGAATCTGCTGCCCTTCTGTCATGCCCGGTCGGCGTAGCTGCCTGGATTACGTCTTGAAGCGCAGCACCAGATCATTCAGGTTGACCGCCAACTGCGAAAGTTCGGTACTGGCGATCAGCGTCTGCCGGGTGCCTTCACTGCTCTGCACGGCCAGGTCACGAATGCTGACCAGGCTTCTGTCGACATCACGCGCTACATGCGCCTGCTGCTCTGAGGCTGCCGCGATCTGCAGGTTACGGTTATTGATCTCGAGTACCGAATCAGTGATCTGACGCAACGAATGCCCGGCATCTTCTGCGGTCTTGCGCGTGTTGTGAACTTCCTCAGTGCTCTTCTGCATTGACTCGACGGTGGCAGAGGAGCCGGCCTGAATCGCTGAGATCATCTGTTCGACTTCCTGCGTGGACGTCTGTGTGCGATGCGCCAGGGCCCGCACTTCATCTGCGACCACAGCAAAGCCGCGACCCTGTTCGCCGGCACGCGCAGCTTCGATGGCTGCGTTGAGTGCCAACAGGTTGGTCTGTTCGGCAATGCCGCGAATCACGCCCAGCACTTTGCTGATGTCTTGAGCCTGACCGGCCAGCGCAGTCACTTGCGCGGAAGACCCCTCGACCAGGCCTGTCAGGTTCTGCATGGCCGTCAGGGTCTGGTTGACGCGCTGGTTACCCAGGTCGGCTGAAAGGCTCGACTGTTGGGCGGCCTGCGAGGTCGACGTAGCATTACGAGCGACCTCTTCTACGGCAGCACTCATTTCGTTTACCGCGGTAGCGGCCTGCTCGATTTCGCTGTTCTGCTGCTGCAATGTGCGGTCGGCACTTTCGGTGATCGACGTCATCTCGACGGCGGCAGTGCTCAGCTGCGCGGAAGCGCCGGAAATTTCGTGAATGGTGGTACGCAGGTTGCCCGACATGGTGTTGAGGGCCGTCATCAAGCGTGATGCTTCATCGCTGCCGCTAACGCTCAATTGCCGGGTCAGGTCACCGGCGGCGATGTCTTCCGCCAGTTTCAGCGAGACGCTGATCGGGTCGACAATGCTGCGTGTCAGGGCAATCGCGAGTACCACGGTAAGCAGGAACGCTGCGATAAGCACAATCATCAACACGTTGACGCTGTGGTCGTAGACTGTAGTGGCATCTTTCCCGGAGACGACCGCCTCTTCAGCATTGTGCCCACGTAGCACAGTGAGTTTTTCCTGATAGGCAGCGGCTTTTTGGGCCTGCTCTCCGTTGGCGAGGGAGACCGCTCTGTCGTGATCAGCGCTGTCCAGTGCGACGACCTGTTTCAAGCCATCAATGTAGACGCCCATCTTGTTATTGGCTTCTTCGAATTGCGCCCGGTCGGCTTCGCCCGACAGCAGGTGTTTTTGATAGAAGTCGCTGTTGGCACGCAGCGACTCGATCGCTTCCCGAACCTTGGCTTCTGCGGTGGCGTGTACGGTCGGATCGTTGCTGGCAAGCATCCTGATGCTTTCCAGACGGGCGTGAAGCAGGGCGATCTGAATGTCGTCGACGACCTGAATGCTGGGCAGTGAGTTTTCTTCTATGTTCTGCTCGGCTACGCGCAGGTGGCCGATCTGTACGTAGGAGAAGGCCCCCAGACCGATCAACAACAAGGTAATGACGCCAAAACACAGGGAGGCCCTGCGTGAAATGCTTAACGATCTGAGGTTCATGGTTGCCTCCAGCGGCAAAACAGGCGGAAGGCAAATACTTTCCTTCCAATGACTGTTTTTCTGCTGAAAACGAGAGAGCTTTAACAAAATGGTCATGAAGGTTATTTCATAATGGCTTCGTGCCATTATTTGCTGTAAGGCAGCCGTATGACCTGAAAAAGTTCCAATAAATTGTGAATAAGATTAACCGTTAGTCGGGTGAATGTTATTAAAGTATTCGCTCTAATTACGTGATGCCCAAGATGCGGAACCATGTCTTATCGTTAAGTTTCGGATGTTTTAAACGTGCGCCCACCGTGTCCATAAAACCTGCGATGCACCCCATGCACGCCATTCGTTCTTCTACATGTGGCATGTGACTGGACTCTTCGAAGACAGACCAAATGATGTTGGGGACGTTATCCACATAGGGCTTCACGACGAGCGGTGTGGCTTCGTCATACTTCCCGGAAATCAGCAAGGTCGGAACGTTGATGAGCTTCAGGCGATCAATGATGGTCCAGTTCTTCAGCGTGCCGATGACGTGAAACCCGGCAGAGCCATTCATGGCTTGGTACACCGTCGGATCGGCGTCAATCGCGTCGAAGGTACGTTTCACCTCATAGGGCCAGGGTGTGATGCGGCAGACATGACGGTCATAGAATACCCGCGAGGCTTTCAGGTATTCCGGATCTTTCAATGTTTTCGCCTCTTCGTGCTTGAGCAACACAGCCTGCACATCAAGGGGCAGATCCTCGCGCAGCCGGTTGGCCTCGCTTACCCAAGTGAGCATGTCTGCGGGGGAGTTGGCGATGATCAGTGCTTTCAGTCCTTTGGGCTGACGCACGGCATGCTCCGAAGCCAGCATCCCGCCCCACGACTGACCCAGCAAGGCATAGTTGTTTTTGATGCCCAGATGCTCAAGCAGGTTAGCCAGCTCACTCAGGAACAGTTTGACCGTCCAGAAGTCGCGACCCTTATGGGGCAGTCGAGTCGACTGTCCGTTACCCAACTGGTCGTAATGGATAACGGCCCGGCCGGTGCTGGCGATGTCCTTGAACGAATCGACGTAATCGTGCGTACAACCGGGGCCGCCGTGCAGGATGACCAATGGTGTGCCGGGACCGTACAGGTCGCCGGTGATGCGATACCACGTCTGATAGTCGCCAAAGGGTGCAAAACCTTCCCTGATCGTCATATCTGCCATGTCGCCGGCCCCCGCTGGATAGTTTGGGGGGCACCATAGCGCGGCGTCTTGCGTCTCATAACTATGGAAAGTGATAGGTTTTGGCCAATAAACCGGTCAGTGGTCGAGTAAGCGGTAGTGAACGTCACGCACCACTGCCTGCCCGGACCGCAGACGTTGTTCAGCGAGGTTCCCGGCCCCTCTTTGGCCGGTAAACGTTAATTTGTATCCTCAGGTTTATCGGGACTTTGACAGGTTCTGCGGATGGTAAAATTGCGGCCTTTTTGCGCTGTACCCTGCGGAGCTGTCATGCATAAACCCACCCCCCGTACCGAATCCCCGAACGCGCTGGCGTTCATCACGCGTTTCTTCGCTGCCGAATCCGCTGGCGGGCTGGTGTTGATGGCAGCTGCTCTGGCGGCCTTGATCGTAGCCAACTCACCGCTTGCCGACAGCTACTTCGCAGCGCTGCACGCAGTGTTCGCCGGGTTGTCGGTTTCGCACTGGATCAATGACGGTCTGATGGCGATCTTCTTCATGCTCGTCGGCCTGGAGATCAAGCGCGAAGTGCTCGCCGGTCAGCTCGCGTCCTGGAGCCAGAGGGCCTTGCCGGGCTTTGCGGCGCTGGGCGGCATGGTGGTTCCGGCGCTGATCTACGTGGCGTTCAACTGGGGACGGCCAGATACTATCGGCGGCTGGGCCATTCCGGCAGCGACCGACATCGCATTCGCCCTGGGTGTGCTGTCACTGCTGGGCAAGCGCGTGCCCCTGTCGCTGAAGATTTTTCTGTCTGCACTGGCGATTCTCGATGATCTTGGCGCGGTGCTGATCATCGCGCTGTTCTACACCAGCGATCTTTCCATTCCCATGCTGCTGGCAGCCCTGGGCTCCATCGCCGTGCTCGTCGCGCTGAATCGTCTGGGCGTCAAGAAGCTGCTGCCTTACCTGGTTGTAGGTGCGCTGCTGTGGTTCTTCATGCTCCAGTCCGGCATCCACGCCACCCTGGCGGGCGTCGCGCTGGCGCTTTGCATTCCGCTGGGCAAGCCCGATGAAGAGGCTCGCTCGCCACTGCTGCATCTGGAAGAAAAGCTGCACCCGTGGGTGGCTTTTGCCGTCGTACCGATCTTTGGTTTTGCCAACGCTGGCGTGTCACTGTCGGGCATCACCGCCGACAACCTCGTCGATCCGGTCCCGCTCGGTGTTGCGCTGGGGCTGCTGGTCGGCAAGCAGGTCGGCATATTCGCCATGGCCGCGCTGGCAATTCGCGCAGGCCTGGCCCGATTGCCGGACGGCAGCAACTGGGGCCAGCTTTATGGCGTTGCAGCCCTGTGTGGTATTGGCTTCACCATGAGCCTGTTCATTGGCGCACTGGCCTTCCCGGGCGCGCCGGAACTCGTCGATGAGGTCAAGGTAGGCGTGCTGATCGGTTCGGTACTGTCGGCTGTGTTGGGTGTGATTGTGTTGCGCAGGTTTGGACAGCAGGGCTGAAGCTGCTCTTATTTGCGTTCCCTCGCCTTGCGTAGTCCTTGAAAACACTGTCGCCCCCACGCGGAGCATTGGCACGATAGTTACAGGATTATCGTTCCTCACGCTCCAGCGTGGGAATGCC
>NZ_FNJH01000001.1:0-140208 GCF_900103225.1 Pseudomonas congelans
GTCGGTCCGGCCAGAAGGATCAACTATCGTGCGACGCTCTGCATCGTCATGCCGTTCCGGACGCTTCGCGTCCTTTTGACGACGCAGAGCGTCGCGAACTGCATTCCCACGCTGGAGCGTGAGGAACGAGATGCTAGCCTCTGTCATGCACCAATCGCCCACCTGACCAGGTCTGTTTCACGGTCCGGTCATCACCAATCGTCATCAGCACGAAGAGAATCTCTTCGATAGTCTTCGCCTGCTTCAAGCGATACGACAGCAGTGGGGTGGCGTTGTAGTCCAGCACCAGGAAGTCAGCCTCGTTGCCGGGCTTCAGGCTGCCGACCTTGTCTTCCAGACGCAGCGCCCGCGCGCCGCCCAGGGTCGCCAGGTACAGCGACTTGAACGGATTGAGCCGGGCGCCCTGCATCTGCATGACCTTGTAGGCCTCGTTCAGGGTCTGCAGAATCGAAAAGCTGGTGCCGCCGCCCACGTCGGTGCCCAGACCGACATTTACCTTGTGCTTCTCGGCCATCGGCAGATTGAACAGGCCGCTGCCAAGAAACAGGTTGGAGGTCGGGCAGAAGGCAATCGCCGAGCCGGTCTGTGCCAGTCGGGCGCATTGTGCGTCGCACAGGTGCACGCCATGGGCGAACACCGAGCGCTCGCTGAGCAGGTTGAAGTGATCGTAGACGTCCAGGTAATGCTTGCGCTCCGGGAACAGCGCCTTGACCCACTCGATCTCCTGAAGGTTCTCGCTGATGTGGGTCTGCAGGTACAGGCCGGGGTATTCGGTCAGCAGCTGGCCAGCCAGGCTCAATTGCTTCGGGCTGCTGGTCGGCGCGAAGCGCGGCGTCACTGCGTAGCTCAAACGCCCTTTGCCATGCCAGCGTTCGATCAGCGCCTTGCTGTCGGCATACCCGGATTCTGGCGTATCGACCAGATAATCCGGCGCATTGCGGTCCATCATCACCTTGCCGGCGATCATGCGCAGATCAAGTGCCTGGGCCGCGCTGAAAAACGCCTCGACCGATTCCTTGTGCACGCTGCCGAACACCAGTGCCGTGGTCGTACCGTTGCGCAGCAGTTCCTTGATGAAGATGTCGGCCACCTGCGCCGAATGCGCGGGGTCGGCGAACTGGCTTTCGCAGGGGAAGGTGTAGGTGTTGAGCCAGTCCAGCAATTGCTCGCCGTAGGAGCCGATCATCCCGGTTTGCGGCAAGTGAATATGGGTGTCGATGAACCCCGGTGTGATCAGTGCGTCCGGGTATTCGATCAGCTCGACATCGTCGTCGAGGCGCTCCAGCAGATCGGCAGCGTGACCCACCGCAACGATCTTGCCGTCCTCGACCAGCAACAGGCCGTCGGCAAAGTATTCATAGGATGCCTCCAGCGCCACTTCGGCCGGGTCGGCGAGGCTGTGAACGATGGCGGCGCGGTAGGCTTTACGGCGGGAAACTGAACTCATGGCACTCTCGTTGTGACTCATTGCGACTGACTGCGGCGCGATGCAGGCAGCAGTCTGGCGATAGGTTCGGCGTTGGCGGTGTGTTGGCCAAAGCTGACATTGTAAGTGGCGATTATTTCCGCGGCGATCGACACCGCGATCTCGATGGGCAGCTTGCCTTTGACCTCGGCCAGGCCCATCGGGCAACGCATGCGTTGCAGCAGACTGGCGTCGAAACCGCGTTCCCGCAAGCGATGTTCGAACTTGACCCGTTTGGTTTTCGAGCCGATCAGCCCGAAGTAACCAAAGTCGCCACGCCTGAGGATGGCGGCCGTCAGTTCCAGATCCAGCTGATGGTTGTGGGTCATCACAATGCAATAGGTGCCGACCGGCAGTTGCGCGACCTCGTCGACCGGCTCGTCATTGATGATCTTCATCACGCCGTCGGGCATCGGTTCGGGGAATTCCTGCTCACGGCTGTCGATCCAGCGCACCCGGCAGGGCAGGCTGGCCAGCAGCGGCACCAGGGCGCGGCCGACGTGACCGGCACCGAACACGGCAATCTGCGCGACGGGCTCGCCCATCGGTTCGAACAACAGCACGTTCACGCCACCGCAACACTGGCCCAGGCTTGCACCCAGGTTGAAACGTTCCAGGCGCGTCTGCCGAGTGCCGCTGGCAAGCATCTCGCGGGCGATTTCCATGGCCTTGTATTCCAGGTGCCCGCCACCGATGGTGTCGTGGATGCGCTCGGCGCAGACCACCATTTTCGATCCGGCATTGCGCGGCGTGGAGCCCAGCTCTTCGATGATGGTTACCAGAATGCCGGGTTCCCCACGGGCCTGCAGCTCGGCCAGGGCGCTGATCCAGTTGTTCATTTCTGCTCCAGGACAGAGTGATCCAGGCCAGGCGCCTTCGCGAGCAAGCTCGCTCCCACAGGCGCATCCTGAATAGGTGAAGACGAGCCTGGCGAAGCTTCGCTTGTTCGCGAAGAGGCGGAAACAATCGGCTCGGCGCTGGACGCGCGACGAGCAGCGCTGTTCTGACGCATCTGTTCACAGCCCCACAACACTTTTTCCGGTGTCGCCGGGGCGTCGATGTTCGGTTGATGGCGGTAGTCACCCAGGCTTGCCACAGCGTCCTTGATGGCGCACCAGGCGGCGATGCCGAGCATGAACGGCGGCTCGCCGACGGCCTTGGAGTGGAACACCGTGTCTTCCGGGTTCTTGCGGTTCTCTACCAGCTTGATGCGCAGATCTAGCGGCATGTCTGCCACTGCCGGGATCTTGTAGGACGCCGGGCCGCTGGTCATCAGCTTGCCCTTGTCGTTCCACACCAGTTCCTCGGTGGTCAGCCAGCCGGCGCCCTGAATATAGCCGCCTTCGACCTGACCGATATCGATGGCCGGGTTCAGCGACGCGCCGACGTCGTGCAGGATGTCGGTGCGCAACATCTTGTATTCGCCGGTCAGCGTATCGACGATGACCTCCACGCAGGCTGCGCCAAAGGCGTAGTAATAGAACGGCCGGCCACGCGCCTGGCTGCGGTCGTAAAAAATCTTCGGCGTCTTGTAATAGCCGGTGCTCGACAGCGACACCTGACCCATCCACGCCAATTGCGCCAGCTCGGCGAACGGCAGGAGCAGCTCGCCGATCCGCACATGGCCGTTGCGGAATTCGACATCCGCTTCGCTCACCTGATAGTGCCTGGCGGCAAATTCCACCAGCCGTTGCTTGAGGATTTCAGCGGCATTCTGTGCTGCCTTGCCGTTCAGGTCGGTGCCGCTCGAGGCCGCAGTGGGCGAGGTATTCGGCACCTTGTCGGTGTTGGTCGCGGTGATCTGGATACGGTCGATGTCCACCTGGAACACCTCGGCCACGACCTGTGCGACCTTGGTGTTCAAGCCCTGGCCCATTTCGGTGCCGCCATGGTTCAGGTGGATGCTGCCGTCGGTGTAGATATGAATCAGCGCACCGGCCTGATTGAGAAAGCTGGCGGTAAACGAGATGCCGAACTTGACCGGTGTCAGCGCCAAGCCTTTTTTCAGTACCGGGCTGCCGGCATTGAAAGCGCGAATCGCTTCGCGGCGCTCGGCGTACTGGCTGCTCTGCTCAAGGTCGGCGGTCATCTCTTCCAGCAGGTTGTGTTCGACCGTCTGGTAATAGTGGGTGACGTTACGCTCGGTCTTGCCGTAATAGTTGGCCTTGCGCACGTGCAGCGGGTCTTTGCCGAGGAAGCGTGCAATGCAGTCCATGACCTCTTCGATGGCGACCATGCCCTGCGGGCCACCAAAGCCCCGGTAGGCGGTGTTGGACGCGGTGTGCGTCTTGCAGCGGTGACCGTTGACAGTGGCCTCACCCAGGTAATAAGCGTTATCGGCATGAAACATGGCGCGGTCGACGATGGACGCCGAGAGGTCCGGCGAATAGCCGCAGTTGCCGGCCAGATCCAGCTGTATGCCCTGCAAACGTCCGTCATCGTCGAAACCCACGTCGTACTCGATGTAGAACGGGTGGCGTTTGCCGGTCATCTGCATGTCTTCGAAGCGTTGCAGGCGCATCTTGGTGGGCTGGCCGGTCAGGCGGGCAATCACTGCGCACAGGCAGGCCGGGCTGGCCGCCTGGGTTTCCTTGCCGCCAAAACCACCGCCCATGCGGCGCATGTCGACCACGATGCGGTTCATCGGCACGCCCAGAACCTCGGCCACCAGCTTCTGGATTTCCGTGGGGTTCTGGGTCGAGCAATAGACGATCATGCCGCCGTCTTCGGTCGGCATCACCGAGGAGATTTGGGTTTCCAGGTAGAAATGTTCCTGGCCGCCAATGTGCAGGTTGCCCTGCAGGCGGTGGGTTGCGCGCGCCAGTGCTGCGGCGGAGTCACCGCGCTTGTGCGTATGGCTGTCGAGCACGAAGTGCTTCTGGCGCAGGGCCTGGACCACATCCAGCACCGGTGGCAGGTCTTGGTATTCGATGATCGCCGCCATGGCCGCCTGGCGTGCAATGTCCAGATCGCGGGCCGCCACGGCGAGCACCGGTTGCCCGACGAACTCCACCTTGTCGATAGCCAGCAGCGGGTCGCCGGGCAGCAACGGCCCGATGTCCTTCAGCCCCGGAATATCCTCATGGGTAATCGCAATGCGCACACCTTCGAAGGCGTAGCAGGGCGAGGTATCGATGCTGACGATTCGCGCATGGGCACGGTCGGAAAGGCGCGCGTACGCGTGCAACTGGTTGGGGAATTCCAGGCGATCATCGATGTACACCGCTTCGCCGGACACATGCTTGTCGGCACTGTCGTGCTTGACGCTGCGGCCCACGCCGGTGCTCAGACCCTGCTGAAATACCGCAAGCATCTCTGCCTGGGTGATGGGTGTGGAATGCTCAGACATAGTCAGTCACCCGCGTTGGAACGGCTGGGGTCTGTAACTCGATGAAGTACTTGCGCAGCAGGTTCTGCGCACTCAACAGGCGGTACTCCTTGCTCGCCCGGAAATCCGACAGCGGGGTGAAGTCCTCGCTCAGCGCTGCGCAAGCGCGTTCGACGGTCGCATGGCTCCACGGCTGTCCGATCAGCGCCTTTTCGCAGGCCGCTGCACGCTTGGGGATCGCCGCCATACCACCGAACGCTACGCGAGCCTCGTGGATGACGCCGCCTTCCAGGGTCAGACGAAAAGCCGCGCAGACCGCCGAGATATCATCGTCCAGTCGTTTGGAGACTTTGTAGGCCCGAAACGTCTGCCGGGGATTGGCTGTCGGCACGATGATCTTTTCGATGAACTCGCTTTCCTGGCGGGCGGTGACCTTGTAGTCGATGAAATAGTCTTCCAGCGCCAGGGTGCGCTGACTGTTGCCTTTGCGCAGCACGACCTGCGCGCCAAGGGCGATCAGCAGCGGCGGGGAGTCGCCGATGGGGGAGGCGTTGCCGATGTTGCCACCCAGCGTGCCCTGATTGCGGATCTGCAACGAAGCAAAGCGCTGCAGTAACTCGCCGAAGTCCGGGTATTCGGCCTTGAGTGCTGCATAACAGTCGGTCAACGGGGTCGCCGCACCGATCTCCAGGCGGTCGTCGAAACGCTTCACGCCCTTCATCTCGTCAATGTGCCCGACGTAAATCATCACCGGCAGCTGTTTGTGAAACTGCGTGACTTCCAGGGCCAGATCGGTGCCGCCGGCCAGCAGGCGCGCCTGTGGATGGCTGTCGTAGAGATCCGCCAGATCCGCCACGGTCAGCGGAATGAAGCAGCGTTTTTCGCCGTCATTCAGTTCATCCGTGCGGGCCGGAGCGATGGCGCGCAGGCGCTCGACGGTCTGCGCCTGGCGCTGATCGAACTGGTCCGGCAGGCGCTGCGCGCAAGACTGCTCGGCGGCGGCCAGAATAGGGCGATAGCCGGTGCAGCGACACAGGTTGCCGGCCAGGGCTTCGTGGGCCTGATGGGGATCGGCTTCGCTGCTGTTCTTTTGCAGGGCAAACAGCGACATCACAAAGCCCGGGGTACAAAAGCCGCATTGCGAGCCATGACACTCGACCATCGCCTTCTGCACGCTGTGCAGCTGGCCCTGATGCTTGAGGTCTTCGACGCTGATCAATTGCTTGCCGTGCAGCGAAGCCATGAACGTCAGGCACGAATTGAGGCTGCGATAACGCAGCGCTTGCTCGCCGTCGGCGTCACTGTGCAACTCGCCAACCACGACGGTGCACGCACCGCAGTCGCCACTGGCGCAACCTTCCTTGGTACCGGGCTTGTGTGCCTGCTCACGCAGGTAGGTCAGCACGGTCATGTTCGGATTAAGGCTGCGCTCGGTTTTTAGCTCTTGGTTCAAAAGGAACTGAATCACGGCGCAAAGCCCTCACGTTTATTGTCATCAGACATGTCAATGAATCTATCAGCTCTGTTTATTGAGTCAATTTGTTTCTGACTTCAGAGTCAGGAAATTGAGTTTTTCGGCCATCTGCCGATCAAAGAGCCTCTGGTTCTTGAATCGCCTGCCGGCTGTATTCAAGGTTTTGCGTATTTCGTGCCAGTTTCCGTGTTTATGGCCCTGCGCCACCCGTGCCGGTTGCGATACACTCCGCGACTTGCATGCGGAACTGGTTTTTTCTGAAGGATAGTCATGACGTTCAAGGCCCCGGACAGCCTCGCTGAGCAAATTGCTCATCATCTTGCCGAGCGGATCATTCGCGGTGAGCTCAAGCCTGGAGAGCGTATCCAGGAGCAGAAAGTCACGCAGGCGTTGAACGTCAGCCGTGGCTCCGTGCGCGAAGCATTGCTGATTCTGGAGCGCCGCCACCTTGTGGTGATCCTGCCGCGGCGTGGCGCACAGGTCACGGTGCTCAACGCACACAACGTCACCAGCCTGTGCAGCCTGATGAGCGAACTGTACATTCTGCTGGCCAATGCGGTTGTGGAGCGCTGGAAGACCGAGGATGATCTTGCGCCGTTCGTGCAGATACAACGGCGTCTGCAGGCCAGTTTCGAGCAGCAGGACGTCAAGGCATTCGTCGAAGAGAGCTTCAATGTCATGCGCGCGGCCTATCCATTCGCCAACAACCCGTACCTCGAGGAAACCGTCGAGAACCTACAGCCTTCCATGAGCCGCAGCTATTTCCTCGCGCTCGAGCAACGCAAGGCCGATATGGGCGACTACCTGGCGTTGTTCGACGAACTGCTTGGCGCAGTCATGGTGCGGGATGTGCCGAAGATTCGTGTCGTGCTGGTCAGCTACTGTCAGCGCAGCTGCCAGTTGGTGCTGGCCGCCCTGGCAGCGGGCTGACGCCGTGCGCCTGAAGTGCATCAAGCTGGCGGGGTTCAAATCTTTCGTCGACCCCACCACGGTGAACTTCCCCAGCAACATGGCGGCTGTCGTCGGCCCCAATGGCTGTGGCAAATCCAACATCATCGATGCCGTGCGCTGGGTCATGGGCGAAAGCTCGGCCAAGAACCTGCGCGGCGAGTCGATGACCGATGTCATCTTCAACGGCTCCACCAGCCGCAAACCGGTCAGCCAGGCCAGCATCGAACTGGTGTTCGACAACTCCGACGGCACGCTGGTGGGCGAGTACGCGGCATATGCGGAAATCTCCATTCGCCGCAAAGTGACCCGCGACAGCCAGAACAGCTACTACCTGAACGGCACAAAATGCCGCCGTCGCGACATCACCGACATCTTCCTCGGCACCGGCCTGGGGCCGCGCAGCTATTCGATCATCGAACAGGGCATGATCTCCAAGCTGATCGAAGCCAAGCCCGAAGACCTGCGCAACTTCATCGAAGAAGCCGCGGGCATCTCCAAGTACAAGGAGCGGCGCCGCGAAACCGAAAACCGTATTCGTCGTACCCATGAAAACCTGGCACGCCTGACCGACCTGCGTGAGGAGCTCGAGCGTCAGCTGGAGCGTCTGCACCGGCAGGCTCAGGCCGCCGAGAAGTATCAGGAATACAAGGCCGAAGAGCGCCAGCTGAAAGCGCAATTGTCGGCCCTGCGCTGGCAAGCGCTGAATGATCTGGTGGGGCAGCGCGAGGCTGTTATCGGCAATCAGGAGGTCGGCTTCGAGGCGCTGGTGGCCGATCAGCGCAGTGCCGATGCCAGTATCGAAAGGCTGCGTGACGGCCACCATGACCTGTCCGAGCGCTTCAACCTGGTGCAGGGCCGCTTTTATTCGGTCGGCGGCGATATTGCCCGCGTCGAGCAGAGCATTCAGCACGGTCAGCAGCGACTGCGCCAACTGCAGGATGACCTGCGCGAAGCCGAGCGTGCCCGCCAGGAAACCGAATCGCACCTTGGGCACGACACCACGTTGCTCGCTACCCTTGGCGAAGAGCTGGAGATGCTCGAGCCCGAGCAGGAAATGACCAGCGCCGCCGCCGAGGAGTCGGCGATCGCTCTGGAAGACGCCGAAGCGGCCATGCAGGGCTGGCAGGAGAAGTGGGACGTCTTCAATCAGCAATCCGCCGAGCCGCAGCGTCAGGCCCAAGTCCAGCAGTCACGTATTCAGCAACTGGAACAGAGCATCGAACGATTGGCCGAGCGCCAGCGACGTCTGGCCGAAGAGCGCCAACTGCTGGCCGCCGACCCGGAAGACGCGGCCATTCTGGAATTGAGCGAAGACCTCGCCACCCGCGACATGACCCTTGAAGAGCTGAACATGGGCGAAGAGCAGGCGGTCGAGCGGCTTGAGCAATTACGCGAAGCATTGCAGCAGGCCAGTCAGGCGCAACAGCAGGCGCAGGGCGAGCTGCAACGTCTCAACGGCCGGCTGGCGTCTCTGGAGGCGCTGCAGCAGGCAGCACTTGATCCGGACACCGGCACCGCCGAGTGGCTGCGTGATCAGCAACTGGCCGAGCGACCGCGTCTGGCCGAAGGGCTGAGCGTCGAAGCTGGCTGGGAAATGGCCGTGGAAACCGTGCTTGGCGCGGATTTGCAGGCCGTGCTGGTGGATGACTTCGACGGGTTCGATCTGGCCGGTTTTCAGCAGGGCGATCTGCGCTTGCTCAGCGCGGGTGCTGACACGGTTCGCGCGCCGGGCAGCCTGCTGGAAAAGGTCGACAGCATGGTTGACCTGTCCGCCTGGCTGGGCCAGGTGATTCCGGTCGAGAATCTGGACGAGGCGCTGGCGCGACGTGCACAACTCGGCGCCGGGCAGAGCCTGATCAGTCGTGACGGCTACTGGGTGGGGCGGCACTTTTTGCGTGTACGCCGCGCCAGTGAAGCGCAGAGCGGTGTGCTGGCTCGCGGTCAGGAATTGCAGCGGCTGGGTCTGGAACGCGATGAGCGCGAGGCTACGCTGGCCACCCTGGAAGAGCAGTTGCTGGTTTTGCGCGAGCAACAGTCGCAGGAGGAAGACGCGCGTGAGCAGTTGCGCCGTCGCGTGCAGGACGAAACCCGTCAGCAAAGCGAACTGAAAGCGCAGCTGTCGGCGGTTCGGGTAAAAGTCGAGCAGTTGACCCTGCGGCGCACCCGCCTTGATGAAGAGTTGGCCGAGCTGGGCGAGCAGCGCGCTGTCGAGCACGAACACCTTGGCGAATCGCGCCTGCAATTGCAGGACGCACTGGACAGCATGGCGCAGGATACCGAGCAGCGCGAGGTGCTCCAGGCCCAGCGCGACGCGCTGCGTGAGCGTCTGGACCGGATACGTCAGGATGCGCGGCAACACAAGGATCACAGTCATCAACTGGCGGTGCGTCTGGGCTCGATCAAGGCGCAATACGATTCGACCCGTCAGGCGCTGGAGCGCCTGCGCATGCAGTCCGAAAGACTTACCGAGAAGCGCGAGCAGCTGAGCCTGAATCTGGAGGAGGGCGAGGCCCCGCTCGAAGAGCTGCGTCTCAAGCTTGAAGAGCTGCTGGAGCGGCGCATGGTGGTCGATGACGAAATGCGCATCGCCAAGAACGCACTCGAAGACGCTGACCGCGAATTGCGTGAGGCAGAAAAGCGCCGGACCCAGGCCGAGCAGCAATCGCAGCTGCTGCGTGGCCAGCTGGAACAACAGCGCCTGGAGTGGCAGGCACTGACGGTGCGGCGCAAAGCCTTGCAGGACCAGTTGCATGAAGACGGCTATGACCTGCACGGCGTGCTCGCAACCTTGACGCCGGAAGCCAGCGAACAGGCCGCCGAGCAGCAACTGGAAAGCATCGCCGGGCGTATTCAGCGTCTGGGCGCGATCAACCTCGCGGCTATCGACGAGTATCAGCAGCAGTCCGAGCGCAAACGCTATCTGGATGCGCAGGATGCCGATCTGGTCGAAGCGCTGGACACACTGGAAAACGTCATCCGCAAGATCGACAAGGAGACCCGAAACCGCTTCAAGGATACCTTCGATCAGATAAACAGCGGAATTCAGGCACTTTTCCCAAAAGTTTTCGGTGGCGGCTCCGCTTATTTGGAACTGACGGGCGAAGATCTACTCGATACTGGGGTGACAATCATGGCGCGCCCCCCCGGCAAGAAGAACAGCACCATTCATTTGCTGTCCGGCGGTGAAAAGGCCCTGACGGCGCTGGCACTGGTTTTTGCCATTTTCAAACTCAATCCTGCGCCGTTTTGCATGCTTGACGAGGTGGATGCGCCGCTGGATGACGCCAACGTGGGTCGCTATGCGCGGTTGGTGAAAGAAATGTCACAAACGGTGCAGTTCATCTACATCACCCACAACAAGATCGCCATGGAAATGGCCGATCAACTGATGGGGGTGACGATGCACGAGCCCGGTTGTTCGCGGCTGGTAGCGGTGGATGTGGAGCAGGCGATGGCGCTGGTGGATGCCTGATTCAAGGCCTCGTTCTACGGCCAGATCGCTGCCCGGAGGCCTGAAAATGCGACGCTTGTACATTGGATGGCAATTTGGTCGGCGAAGAGACGTAACAGACGGTGTAAAGTTACCTTTGGTCGTGCTAGTTTAGTGACCACTTTTTGTTTTCGCGTGGGCGAATTGCCAGTCAGAACATAGACTTGGCACCACGTATTAAAGGGGTTTAGGCCCTTATTTTCAGATTTCTTCATTAGAGGCACTGGATTACATGGAAATCGGTCTGCGCGAGTGGCTGATCGTCATCGGCATAATAGTCATCGCCGGTATTCTCTTTGATGGCTGGCGCCGTATGCGCGGCAGCAAGGGTAAATTGAAATTCAGACTGGATCGGAGCTTCTCCAACCTTCCGGATGAAGAAGAAACCACGTCTGCCGAAGTGCTGGGTCCGCCCCGTGTGCTGGATACGCACAAGGAGCCGCAGCTCGACGAGCACGATCTGCCGTCCATGAGCGCCAGCCCGCGTGAAGGCAAGCGTGGCAGCAGTGAAAAGCGTAGCGACAAGAAGCGCAAGGACGAGCCACAGCAGGGCGACCTGAATCTGGATCTCGACGGCCCGAGCCTGTTCACGGGCCGCGACGACGATTTCCCGGACGACAAGCCGGCCCAGCGCATCACTGAAGACAAGGACCTGCCTCCTGTTGAGGAAGTACTGGTCATCAGCGTGATCTCGCGCAGCGAAGGCGGTTTCAAGGGCCCGGCGCTGCTGCAGAACATTCTGGAAAGCGGCCTGCGTTTTGGCGAGATGGATATTTTCCACCGTCACGAGAGCATGGCTGGCAACGGCGAAGTACTGTTCTCGATGGCCAATGCGGTCAAGCCCGGCGTGTTCGACCTGGACGATATCGACCATTTCAGCACCCGTGCAGTCAGCTTCTTCCTCGGCTTGCCGGGTCCTCGTCACCCCAAGCAGGCATTCGACGTAATGGTTGCCGCCGCTCGAAAGCTGGCCCACGAGCTGGATGGCGAACTGAAGGATGATCAGCGCAGCGTCATGACCGCGCAGACCATCGAGCATTATCGCCAGCGCATCGTCGAGTTCGAGCGTCGTGCGTTGACCCAGCGTCGCGGTTAAGCAAGCCCTTGGGCAGGTCCCCGATCATGAGCGTGCTGCGGCATGCCCTGTCGGGGCCTGACCTGAACAGAACAGAGCCAACAGATTGAGCAGCCTCGGCTGCTTTTTTGCTTTTTGAGAGAACACCGTATGAAGGCCGTCGAAACCCGAATCCTGGAACTGCGTGCAGAGCTGGATCAGCACAACTACCGCTACCACGTTCTGGATGAACCGAGCATTCCGGATGTCGAGTACGACCGCCTGTTTCACGAGCTCAAGGCCCTGGAGGCGGAAAACCCCCATCTGGTCACTCCTGATTCGCCGACGCAACGGGTCGGAAGCGCCGCTTTGTCGGCGTTCACTCAGGTGCGTCACGAAATGCCGATGCTTAGCCTGGGCAACGCGTTCGAAGAAAACGACATGCTCGAGTTCGACCGACGGGTAACCGAGGGGCTGGATCTGCCGTCCGGAGACCTGTTTGGCGAAGGCAGCAAGGTGCAGTACAGCTGCGAGCCCAAGCTGGACGGCCTCGCAGTCAGCCTGTTGTATCGCGACGGCGCTCTGGTACGGGGTGCGACACGCGGCGACGGGACCACCGGCGAAGACATCAGTGTCAACGTGCGCACAGTACGTAACATCCCGCTCAAGCTGCAGGGCAAGGGTTGGCCCGAAGTACTGGAGGTGCGCGGTGAAGTGTTCATGTCCAAGGCTGGTTTCGAGCGCCTCAACGCCAGTCAGCTGGAAATCGGCGGCAAGACCTTCGCCAACCCGCGCAACGCAGCCGCGGGCAGCCTGCGTCAGCTGGATTCCAAGATCACCGCGAACCGCCCGCTGGAGTTCTGCTGCTATGGCCTGGGCCAGACGTCGGCAGAAATCGCCGACACGCATATCGGCGTGCTTGAAGCGCTGAAAGAATGGGGCATGCCGGTCAGTCGCGAGCTGAAACTGGCGAATGGCGTCGAGGAGTGCCTGGCCTATTACCGCGATATCGGTGAGCGGCGCCTGGCGCTGAGCTACGAGATCGACGGCGTGGTATTCAAGGTCAACAACCTGGCAGCGCAGCGCGAACTGGGCTTCCGCGCCCGTGAGCCGCGCTGGGCGATTGCCCACAAATTCCCCGCCATGGAAGAGCTCACCGAACTGCTGGATGTCGAGTTTCAGGTGGGGCGTACTGGCGCAGTGACGCCGGTCGCGCGGCTCAAGCCGGTCAAGGTGGCAGGCGTCATGGTCGCCAACGCCACGCTGCATAACATGGACGAAGTCGCGCGGCTCGGCCTGATGATCGGCGACACGGTAATCATCCGGCGTGCCGGTGACGTGATTCCGCAGGTGGTGCAGGTCGTTGCCGAGCGCCGCCCCGAGAATGCCAGGGCGGTGCAGGTTCCGCAGACCTGCCCGGTGTGCGGCTCGCATGTCGAGCGCACGCAGCTGATCAAGCGCAGCAAAGGCAAGGAAACCGTTACCGAGGGCGCGGTGTATCGCTGTGTCGGGCGTCTGGCCTGCGGTGCGCAACTCAAGCAGGCGATCATCCATTACGTGTCGCGTCGTGCCATGGACATCGAAGGGCTGGGGGACAAGACCATCGAGCAACTGGTCGATGAGAAACTCATCGGCTCGCCTGCCGACCTGTACAAGCTGAAGTACGAACAGATCATCGATCTGGAAGGCTTCGCTGAGATCTCCAGCAACAAGCTGCTCAAGGCCATTGCCGACAGCCGACAGCCGACTCTGGCGCGCTTCATCTATGCCCTGGGTATTCCCGACGTGGGGGAAGAGACGGCCAAGGTTCTGGCGCGTTCGCTGGCGTCGCTGGAGCGCGTCAAACAGGCCTTGCCGGAAGTGTTGACCTATCTGCCGGATGTCGGCCTGGAGGTCGCTTACGAGATTCACAGCTTCTTCGAGGACGAGCACAACCGTAACGTCATCGATGCGCTGCTTGGTGAATGCGGTCTGCAATTGCAGGACCAGGGCGAGCTGGGCGCCGAGTTCGCGGCCAGTACCACGCTGGAAGGGCTGATCGACAAATTGCACATTCCGTCGGTAGGGCCGGGTGCTGCGCAGAAACTGGCGGACCGGTTCGGTACGCTGGAGGCCATCATCAGCGCCGACTGGCTGGACATGCGTCAGACCCTGCCGGAGAAACAGGCCAAGTCGGTCCGCGATTTCTTCGACGACAAGGCGCATGCCGAGCGCGCCCGCGCCATCGAAGCCCAGCTCAAGGACTTCGGCATGCACTGGCGCAGCGAGAAAAAAACCGTCGAAGGCTTGCCGCTGGCCGGCCAGACCTGGGTACTGACCGGCTCGCTGGAACGCATGAGTCGCGATGTCGCCAAGGAAAAACTCGAAAGCCTCGGTGCCAAGGTGTCCGGCTCGGTCTCGGCCAAGACCCACACCGTGGTCGCGGGGCCAGGCGCCGGCTCGAAGCTGACCAAGGCCAACGAACTGGGCCTTACCGTGCTGGACGAAGACGCACTGCTCAAACGCCTGACCGAACTGGGCGTCGCTGTGGATTGAGTGGGGCCGACGCTCCCTATGCCCTGATTATCGTGCGACGCTCCGCGTCGCATGCAGTTCTGAACGCTCTGCGTCCGATCTTGAGTGTGATGGTGCGGCGTAGATCTGTGTCGCGCAGCGTCACGCACTGCATTCCCACGCTGGAGCGTGAGGAACGATAATCCCGACTACCGTGCGACGCACCGTTTTCGCCCGAGCAAACGCCGTCGACGCTATCCTTCCCCGTCGCTCGATAATATTTTGAACCCCCCACGCGTCGGCATGATCTAGTCCATGCAAGGTCAACGGGAGATCGCCATGTACCGCTTCTTCGAGCAATTGAGTTCACGCATTACCGCCCCATTTGTCGGCGAATCCAAACGTAACAGCAAGGTCTGGCAGTGCACCTGTGGCCAGTCGGTGTTTTTCCCCAATACCCAGTGCCTGGCCTGTTCTGCAGCGCTGGGCTACCTGCCTGAACAAGGGCGCGTTGCCACGCTCGAAGCGGGGCCAGATTCCACTACCTGGCGCTTGAGCGATGAGCCAGGTGCCGGGCTGTATCGGCGTTGCGCCAACCTTGGCACTCCGGCAGCCTGCAACTGGCTTTTTCCAGAGCACAATGCCGGCGAATTCTGTGTCGCGTGCAGCCTCAATCGCACCATTCCCGACCTCTCGGTCGTTGAAAACGGCGAGCGCTGGCGCAAGGTCGAGACGGCCAAACGTCGTCTGGTCGCGCAACTGATCTCCCTGGGCCTGCAGGTCATTCCCAAGACTGTCGACGAAGAAACCGGCCTGGCCTTCGATTTTGTCGGTGTCGATCTGGAAGGCAACTTGCCGACCACAGGCCATGCCAACGGCCTGATCACCCTGAACATCGAAGAAGCCGACGACGCACACCGCGAAGCGATGCGCGTCCAGATGCACGAACCCTATCGCACCTTGCTTGGCCATTTTCGTCATGAAGTCGGTCATTACTACTGGGATCGGCTCATTGCCAATACTCACTGGCAGGACAGCTACCGCAACCTGTTCGGCGACGAGCGCGCCAGCTATGCCGACGCGCTCGATCACCACTATAAGAACGGCGCGCCGGACGACTGGCAGGAAAGCTTCGTCAGCGCCTACGCGACCATGCATCCGTGGGAAGACTGGGCCGAAACCTGGGCGCATTACCTGCACATGATGGATGCGGTCGACACCGCGCTGGGCTTTGGCATGAGCGCCCGCGACATGGAGCTCGATTACCAGCCGTTTCCGCTGGAAGTGCTCTACGACCCTCAGCATCCGGGCGGCCCGGCATTCCTTTCGTTCGTCAACGCCTGGATCGAGCTGGCGAGCATGCTCAACGAGCTGTCACGCAGCATGGGGCAACCGGATTTCTATCCGTTCGTGCTACCCCCAGCGGTCATCGCCAAGCTGCACTTCATCCATCTGGTGATTCAGGATGCCGGTGGCAAGGCCGATGAGGTTTTGCAGGCCCAGTAAACACGGGCCGTGCCTGACATGCTTCGGCGGCGTGTCAGGCATGTGTTCTAAGCGGGGTCAAAGCGTCAGGGTCAGCCTGCGCTCGAAACCGATCCGCCCGCGGTACGCCTCACCGGTATCCACCCAGCCCTGGCCCATGTAAAGCCCGATGGCAGCCGAGTTGTCCGCATCCACCGACAGCATCAATTGAGTGATGTCCGGCCATTTCAGGCGCAGAGCCGCCGGCAACGCCTGCAGGCACGCCTTGCCCAGCCCTTTGCCCTGTTCACGGTGATCGATTTGCAGCGCATGCAGTGTCGCCGTCAGATCCTCCTGCGCCCAATGCGGCAGACAATCATCACGCTTGAGCAGGAAGAACCCGACGGGCTTCTCGTCACCGAGCAGCGCAAAGCCGCAAATATTCGGACTGGGTCTGACCAGAAGCGTATTGAGCGCGGTGTAAATATCGCCGGAGAACTGTATCTGTTCCTGCGTAACCTCGAGGTATCCGAGCTGCTGGCGTTGAGAGGCGGTGAGGTCGTGGTAGTCGACCAATCGAGTCTGCATGAGCAACCTGCTGGCTGATTATTGTTGAGGCGGGCAGGGTACAGGAACGAATGGGGCGGTTTCGAGGATTTGTCACGCCGATGACCGATGCGCATTTGCCTTTCAGCCCCGGCACACAAGTGCTTGAGCCCCCTCGAAATTTTTATCCGAAGCAACGGTTGTAAACTCGCGCAAGACCGGTACAATGGCGCGGCTCGCCAACTGGTGAGTGTCGTTATGGTGACCCCATCGGTCCCCCCGCAACGATTACCCGTGAACCTGGTCAGATCCGGAAGGAAGCAGCCACAGCGGGAACATTGTGTGCCGGGGTGTGGCTGGTGGGGGCACCACCTTAACGAATCTTCAGTCGGTCCTCGACGCAGTTGTCCTGAAATCCCCATACCTCCCCGTACATCCAAACGCTCGCCATATGCCGAACGCGCGTTAGCTTTCCTGCGTCTGTGTCCGCGCAGGAATACCTTTTGCACTGAGTGTGACCATCCCGATATAGAACGGTCGGTAACGCGATCCGAATTCGTCTGAACCCTCGGCGCCATGTGCCACCTAACCCCTTACGCGTCGCTTGAAACCGTTTTACGGCAAGGGGCAATTCAAGTCGCTGCGGGTGTCACAGGCTTTTCGGTCAGGCGTCTCGCAGCAGTGGAGCCGGGGGCCGGATGGAACAGGACATCATCAGATTTTTCACAGACTCGCAATTTCTGGGCATATCGCTCGCCAACTGGATACTGGCTATCTTCGCCTCGACCCTGAGTTTTATTCTGGTCCGGGGCGTGATCGGTTTCGTGCTCAGAAAGATGCGTTCGCGTGCAGATGCGCCCAGTACGCATATGCGATACATCGTGGTGCAGGTGCTGTCCGGCACCAGTAATACCTTGTTGCTGCTGGCTTCGATCCTGATCGGCATCGGCATCCTCGATCTGCCGGAACGCTGGCTCGGGCGGGTCAGCAGTCTGTGGTTCGTGGTCGCTGCATTGCAGGTCGGGCTGTGGGCAAACCGGGCGATTGCGCTCGCGTTGCAGCGCTACTTCGTGCGTCACAATGCCGGTGGCACCTTTCAGGGCAGTGCGTTGGCCACGTTGAGTCTGTGGGGCGCGAAAGTGTTGCTGTGGGCCACGGTGGTCATGGCGATGCTGTCGAACGTCGGGGTCAATATCACTGCGTTCGTCGCCAGCCTCGGGGTCGGTGGTATTGCGGTCGCGCTGGCGGTGCAGAACATTCTGGGTGATGTGTTTGCCTCGCTGTCCATCGCGGTGGACAAGCCTTTCGAAGTTGGCGACTTCATTGTCGTCGGTGCGCTGTCCGGGACGGTCGAGCACGTCGGCCTGAAGACCACGCGCATCCGCAGCCTGGGGGGCGAGCAGATCGTGATGGCCAACGCCGACATGATCAACAACACCATCCAGAACTACAAGCGCCTGCAGGAACGGCGCATTGTCTTCGAGTTCAGGCTGACCTATGACTGCTCGGTCGATCAGATCAGGGAAGTGCCGAAGAAAGTCGAAGCGATCATCAACGCGCAGAAACTGGCGCGTTTCGACCGTTCGCATTTCCGGGGTTTTGGCGAGACATCACTGGAATTCGAGACCGTTTTCATCGTGCTCGACCCCAGCTACAACGTCTACATGGATGTGCAGCAGGCGATCAATCTGGACATCATGGAAGCCTTTGCCGAGCTGGATGTGCGTTTCGCGTTCCCGTCCCGCACGGTGTACGTGGCGTCCCTGCCACCGGTGAAAACCGCTCGTCCTACTGCGCTGGAAGCTGCCGACGCGACAACCTGATGGAATCAGGCCGGAAACTGCAGCGCGTTGGTCAGGTCGCCCATCGGCGTCTGGCCACGCGCGATCATGGCCTCGTCGCGACGTTTCAGACCGTCAAGTTTTTCCAGACCATGTACGCGGGTGATCAGGCGCAGGATCGAGGCAGTGTCGTAAACCGTGTGGTCGACCTTGCCCTTGCGGGCGAAAGGCGAGATGACCAGCGCCGGAACGCGTGTGCCGGGACCGAAGCGATCGCCCTTGGGCGGTGCGACGTGGTCCCACCAGCCGCCGTTCTCGTCGACGGTGATGACGATCACCATGTTGTCCCACTGCGGGCTCTTGCGCAGCACCTTGATGACCCGGTCGATGTGTCGGTCACCCGCCGCCACGTCGGCGTAACCGGCGTGCATGTTCAGGTTGCCTTGGGGTTTGTAGAAGGTAACGGCAGGTAACTTGCCGGCTTCGGCATCGGCGAGGAAGCGATTGGTGCTTGACTCGTCACCCAGCCCACCGTCACGCAGACGCTTCTTGCGTTCTTCAGGGTGCTGTGGACCTTGCTGCTTGAAGTAGTTGAACGGCTGGTGATGATATTGAAAGTTGGGGATTTTCGGGATCCCG
Source organism: Pseudomonas congelans (assembly GCF_900103225.1). Taxonomy (GTDB): domain Bacteria; phylum Pseudomonadota; class Gammaproteobacteria; order Pseudomonadales; family Pseudomonadaceae; genus Aquipseudomonas; species Aquipseudomonas congelans. The sequence continues at coordinate 18,686 of NZ_FNJH01000001.1, forward strand.
GTGGAGTCCTTGAATTCATCCAGCGTCACTTGCCAGGCACCGGCATACCAGGCCCAGTCCACATTCCTTTTCGACAGCTTGTCACCGATGTGCTCGTGGCCTTGCGGAACAAGCACGTTTGGCAGATCCGGTTTCGAGTAATCAGGGTTCTGCGGGTCGCGCAGCCAGGTTGGCCAGTAAGGCGGGGCCATGGTGTTGACGGCGTAATTGTCCGGCGTGATAGCGCTGGGCCCGAACTGTGGCGGTCCGTCCATGGCGCTGGCCGGCGACTGGTCGAGCGGTTTGAGGCGCGGGTCATGCGGGTTGAAGCTCTGCAGAGTAGCGATTTGCGACTTGGCCGGAGATTCGGCGGCGTTCGGGTAAATAGGCGCGGTGGCTGAAATCAGGTACTGGTGGTTGAGGAACGAGCCGCCGAAAGCACCCTGAAAGAAGTTGTCACACAGCACGAACTCCTTGGCCACGTCCCACAGGCGCAGCGAGTACTGAGTCTGTGCGTAGTTGCCCATGGTCAGGCCGCCCGCATCAGCCCAGGCCACGAAACGATCATTCTTGCCGTCGTTGATCTGCATCTGGTTCTGGTAAAAGACGTGCCACAGATCGCGGGTCACCAGGCTCAGCGGCAGGTCTTCACCCTTTGGCCCCTTGAGCGGGAACGGCGCGTTGGGCAGGTCTTGCTGAAACTGCTCGCCCACCGGATAGGTCACGCCATCGACGGTTTGCGGTCCGACCTGCAGCACACCGCCCCAGGCCGGTGGCAGTTTCGACAACCGCGTGCCGTCGCGGTCGCGCTGCTCGTAATCGGAAGGCCTGAGCGAAGAGAGTGGCTTTTCGACGCCGGGGAAATCACCGAACAGGTTATTGAAGCTGCGGTTCTCGGCGTAGATCACCACGATGGTTTTCACATTCTCGCGCAGGGCGCGATCCAGCGCGGGTCCGGCAAGGTGATGGTGCCGTTCGTTGTCGCCAGGCGGCTTTTCGTGGGCGGAAACGTAGCTGCTCAGGGTGACTCCTGCACCCAAGGCAGCCATCCCGCCCAGAAAACGACGGCGGCCGGGGTTTTCGTTGGTATCTTCGTCGTCTGGTCTGTCGCTCATCGCCAAATACTCGCGCTGGTTAATGTGTTACCAAAGATTTCAGGCGAGCGTAACGATGCAATATGACGCTATTGCGACAGCGCAGATGAAGGATCAGGGAACAGTGGGCGTGGTGTAGTGATCAATGATTTGCTGGATTTCTCCCGACAGGCGCATCTGCACCAGCGTGCGCAAAATTCTGCCCACTGGCAGGTCGGCGTTGTTGCGGATCAGGCAGGCGGCTGGCTGTTCGGCGACCAGCGATATCGGCTTGAGTTTCTTGCCGGCAGGCAGGTTCCGATTGGTCCATTCTAGGATCAACTGATTGGTCACCGCATAGTTGTAGCGCCCGGCCATCAGTTTGCCGAGCGTCTGGTTCTGCGTGCGTGCGTCTTCACGGATCAGTTTATGATTCTCGAAAAGATGCTGCAGGGCCGGGTAGGTATAGCCCAGCACGGTACCGACGGTTTCATTGTCGAACTGTTCGGGGTAGGGGCCGGCAGCCGTTGCCGCCGAAGCGACCAGCCAGTCGCGCTGATAGAGAATCGGCAGGCTCCACAGGTAGTCCCCGGACAGGTCCGGGTACCACGCCTGGGCGCTGTAGCAGTGCATGTCGACTTCACCGCGCTCCAGCGCCGACTGGATACGCAGGCGCGGCATCACGTGATAACTCGCTTCAAGGCCCACATGGTGTGCAAGGCTTTGCATGATGTCGAACAGAATGCCGGATTCGGGACGAAAGTCGGTGATGTGCATCATCGGCATGGTCCAGCCTTCGTTGACCGCAAAGCTCAAGGTCTCCTGCGCCGCGCGACCGCTTTGCGGCAACAGCAATAGCAGGCAGACCGCCGCTGCACGAGGCAGCCGCGGCGTGGTGAAGGCCCGGATAAAGCGCGTCAATAGAGTCATTTGCACAGCTTAGCCACAATACAGACGGACACCAGATGCAATTTTGCCCCTGCTCGGCTAGCATTGGCGGTCTTCCGCTTACCAGTTGCGACGGTTTTAAATGAGTTATCAGGTTCTTGCACGTAAATGGCGTCCGCGCTCGTTCCGCGAAATGGTCGGCCAGGCTCATGTGTTGAAGGCCCTGATCAACGCGCTGGACAGCCAGCGCCTGCACCATGCCTATCTGTTTACCGGCACACGGGGCGTCGGCAAAACCACTATCGCGCGCATCATCGCCAAGTGCCTGAACTGTGAAACCGGCATCACCTCGACGCCCTGCGGCACCTGCTCGGTGTGCAAGGAGATCGACGAGGGCCGTTTCGTCGACCTGATCGAAATCGATGCCGCCAGCCGCACCAAGGTCGAGGACACGCGCGAGCTGCTGGATAACGTGCAGTACGCGCCCAGTCGCGGTCGTTTCAAGGTTTACCTGATCGACGAAGTGCACATGCTTTCCAGTCACTCGTTCAACGCCTTGCTCAAGACGCTTGAAGAGCCGCCGCCCTACGTCAAGTTCATCCTCGCCACCACCGATCCGCAAAAGCTGCCGGCGACCATTCTTTCGCGCTGCCTGCAGTTCTCGCTGAAGAACATGACGCCTGAACGTGTGGTCGAGCACCTGACCCACGTGCTGGGCGTCGAGAATGTGCCGTTCGAAGACGATGCGCTGTGGCTGCTCGGGCGCGCCGCCGACGGTTCGATGCGTGATGCGATGAGCCTCACCGATCAGGCCATTGCCTTCGGCGAAGGCAAGGTCATGGCCGCCGATGTACGTGCCATGCTCGGCACGCTGGACCACGGCCAGGTGTTCGATGTGCTGACCGCGTTGCTGGAAGGCGATGCCCGCGGAGTACTGGAGGCGGTACGTCACCTGGCCGAGCAGGGCCCTGACTGGAATGGCGTGCTCTCGGAAATCCTCAACGTGCTGCACCGTGTGGCGATTGCCCAGGCGTTGCCGGAAGGTGTCGACAATGGTCATGGCGATCGTGACCGGGTGCTTGCCCTGGCGCAGGCCCTGCCTGCCGAAGACGTGCAGTTTTACTACCAGATGGGCTTGATTGGTCGTCGTGACCTGCCGCTGGCACCTGATCCGCGTGGCGGTTTCGAGATGGTCCTGCTGCGCATGCTGGCGTTCCGGCCTGCCGACAGCGATGACGCGCCGAGGCAGCCGCTAAAGCCAGTGGGGATCAGCCAGGCCACGGTTGATTCCCGAAAAGCAGTGGCGGATGCGACACCTGTTGCATCGGCAACTCCCGCAGTGTCGACCGCCCCGGTGATGGCTGCGCCCGATCCGGCCTTCGAAGCGCTGCCGCCTGCGGCAGCTCCGATGCCGGCCGCAGCCGCCTGGGCAGAGCCCGCGGTACAGCCGGAATCCAAGCCGGAGCCACAAGCCGCGCCAGTCGAAGACCTTGACCTGCCTTGGAATGAGCCGAAGTCACCAGTTGCTGAACCCGCCGCCGAAACTGCGCCTGATAGCGAAGCCGAGCCAGTAGCCGAGCCGGTTCTGGAGACCGTTTCCGAGCAGCCCGACCTGACGCCCATGCCGACACCTGCGCCCGCCAGCCCGGTGCCGGCCGCGCCCGAGGCCGAGCCCGCGCAACCGGTTGCCGAGCAGTCGGTCACGCCGGCAATGCTCGAAGCCATCCCGGACTCTGCGTATATGTCCATGCACGCCGACGCCATGTCTTCCGACTCCGGGCCCATGGGCGGTGATGACGAGCCGCCAGCGGACGACGATTACGTCGAGCCGGATATCGATATAGACCCGGCGTCCTATAGCTATCTGGATGAGCTGGCCCACGAAAGTGTCGTCGAGCTGGAAGCCGTCGAGCCGGAGCCTGCCCCGGCGGCCAAACCGGCCACCGGTCTTGCTGCCGAGTGGCTGGACGTATTCCCCAAGCTGCCGATCTCCGGCATGACCGGCAGCATCGCGGCCAACTGCACATTGATCTCGGCCGATGGCGACAACTGGCTGCTGCACCTCGACCCGGCGCACAGCGCGCTGTTCAACTCGACCCAGCAGCGGCGCCTGAACGATGCGTTGAACCAGTACCATGGGCGCACGATCAATCTGAATATCGAGTTGATCAAGCCTGAGCAGGAAACCCCTGCGCAGGCCGCTTCACGGCTGCGTGCCGAGCGTCAGCGCCAGGCCGAAGCCTCGATCCAGGCCGATCCGTACATCCAGCAGATGCTGCAACAGTTTGGCGCTGTTATCCGGGAAGACACGATCAAACCCGTGGACGCGCCTGCGGTACAGGCTCAATAACTGAACACAGGGCGCCGCTGGCGCCACGCAAACGAACCATCCATTTTCGAGGAGATATCCCATGATGAAAGGTGGCATGGCTGGCCTGATGAAGCAGGCGCAGCAAATGCAGGAAAAAATGGCCAAGATGCAGGAAGAGCTGGCCAACGCGGAAGTCACCGGTCAATCGGGCGCAGGCCTGGTGAGCGTGGTGATGACCGGTCGTCATGACGTCAAGCGCATCAATCTGGATGACAGCCTGATGCAGGAAGACAAGGAAGTGCTGGAAGACCTGATCGCCGCTGCCGTCAACGACGCTGTGCGCAAGATCGAGCAGGCCAGCCAGGACAAGACAGCTTCCATGACTGCCGGCATGCAGTTGCCGCCCGGTATGAAGCTGCCGTTCTGACGGTCGTCCGGGTCATGATCAATGCCAGGCCCTGTGCCTGGCATTTTTCTGTCTGCTGTGTGGCTGGCCGGGCTCCGTTGTTCGGCTTCATCACTACCATCAGTATTTGGCCTGAGCGACTGAATTGAGCGACAATCGTTCCCCGTCTCTGGAGTGCCCCATGTCTGAGCCCATTGAAAACCTTACTGTCGACGCCGAGCTGGACGCAGTCGGGCTGTTTTGTCCGGAACCTGTGATGATGTTGCACCAGAAGGTGCGTGATCTGCCTGCGGGCGGTCTGCTCAAGGTCATTGCAACCGATCCGTCCACGCGTCGCGATATTCCGAAATTCTGTGTATTCCTCGGTCATGAGCTTGTTGCAGAGCAAGCCGAAGAGGGCACGTTCCTGTACTGGATCCGCAAGAAGGCCGACTGATCGTCACATCGCTGCAACCCGCGCCTGTTCACGACGCACCTGTTCCCGATTCGAGCAGGTCCCTGTTCGCCAGACCCAGAGAGTCTTCCATGCGCATTGTTGCTGACGAAAATATTCCCCTGCTCGACGCTTTTTTTGCTCATTTCGGTGAGATCCATCGCTTGCCGGGCCGCGCCATGGACCGTGCCGCCGTGGCTGACGCCGACATCCTGCTGGTTCGCTCCGTCACCGCAGTGACCCGCGAACTGCTTGAAGGCAGCCCGGTGCGTTTTGTCGGGACCTGCACCATCGGCACCGATCACCTGGATCTGGACTGGTTTCAGCAAGCCGGTATCCAGTGGGCCAGCGCACCGGGCTGCAATGCGCGTGGCGTGGTGGACTACGTCCTCGGCAGCCTGTTGACCCTGGCTGAAATCGAAGGCGTCGACCTTGCGCAGCGCACTTATGGTGTGGTCGGTGCAGGGCAGGTGGGTGGTCGGCTGATCAGCGTATTGAAGGCCCTGGGCTGGAACGTGCTGGTCTGTGATCCGCCACGCCAGGCTGCCGAAGACGGCGACTTCGTCAGCCTCGACGAGATCCTGCAGCGCTGTGACGTCATCAGCCTGCACACACCTCTGAGCAAGACTGGGGCGTCACCGACCTGGCACCTGCTCGACGACGCGCGTTTGCGTCAGCTCAGGCAGGGTGCCTGGCTGATCAATGCCAGCCGTGGTGCCGTGGTGGATAACGCAGCGCTGCACGACGTGTTGCTTGAGCGGGAAGACCTGCAGGCCGTGCTGGACGTGTGGGAAGGTGAGCCGCAGGTCAACGTCGCGCTGGCTGACCTGTGTGTTCTGGGTACACCGCATATCGCCGGTTACAGCCTGGATGGCAGGCAGCGCGGCACCGCACAGATCTACCAGGCGCTGTGTGGCTTTCTTGATCAGCCCGCGACCATCGAGCTGGACGATTTGCTGCCAAAACCCTGGCTGGCGCAGGTCAGTCTCGACGCGGACTGCGACCCGGTCTGGGCGCTTAATATGCTGTGCCGCGGCGTGTATGACCCGCGGCGTGACGACGCGGATTTCCGTCGCAGTCTGACCGGTGACACCGTCAGCCAGCGTCTGGCCTTCGATGCATTGCGCAAGCAGTACCCGCCACGCCGGGAAATCGAAGGGCTGAAGGTGCACCTGGAAGGTGAGTCCGAGGCGTTGGCGCAACTGGTGCGCGCGCTGGGTGCGGTGCTGGTCTGATTGCCAGCCGCGCTATCGGGCAATAAAAAACCCGACCTTGTGGTCGGGTTTCAAATGTCTGGTACAGCTCGGTCTTATTTTTCCGGGGTTACCCAGTGCTTGTCGCATTCCTGGCAGGCAGCCTGAACCATTTCTTCGGTGATCAGGACTTCTTCCCCGTGCTGGTCGAGAACTGCACCGCCAACCGGCAGATTGGGCGTGGCTCGAACGACCTGAACTTCGTTGCTGCGCTCTTGCGGGTTCATTGTGTTTCTCCTTTCATCAGGTAACGGCGTTAAGTTAACCGCGCTTGATGACCGGTCCGTTACAGGTTCTGTCAGCCGCTCAAACGCGCTCCAAGTGCAACAGAGATGATGCAAATCTGCCAGCAGGCGCTTAGATCGATGTCTTATAGTGGCCTCTGTAAAGCAGTCATAACCTGACTCTGGAAGCCGACCGCAAGTTCATTCGAAATGATATTCGGCGCGCCTGGCGACACAGGTGTAGGCTTTGCAACTCAGACAGATCGGGCAGACAGGCAGGTTCATCGTTCATGATTTCACGGATTACCCGGCGTCATCGCCAGGCCTTGCGTCTGGCTGCGAGTTTCATCGCGCCGTATCGCTGGCAGGCGCTCGGCGCATTGCTGGCATTGGTCATCACCGCCGGTATCACCCTGTCGATCGGGCAGGGCATCAAATTGATGGTCGATCAGGGTTTCATGACCCGCTCAGCGCAGTTGCTCGAGCGCTCGATCGGGTTTTTCATGCTGCTGACGGTCGGCCTCGCCATCGGGACCTTTGCCCGTTTCTACCTGGTGTCGTGGATCGGCGAGCGTGTGGTTGCCGACCTGCGCAAGAAAGTATTCGATCACCTGATCGAGCTGCATCCGGGCTTCTACGAGAACAATCGCAGCTCGGAAATCCAGTCGCGCCTGACCGCCGACACCACGCTGTTGCAGTCGGTGATCGGCTCGTCACTGTCGATGTTCCTGCGCAATGCGCTGATGGTCATCGGCGGTATCGTGCTGCTGTTCATCACCAACCCCAAACTCACCAGCATCGTGGTGGTGGCGTTGCCGCTGATCATCGCGCCCATTCTCATGTTCGGACGGCGGGTACGAAACCTGTCGCGCGAGAGTCAGGACCGGGTCGCCAATGTGGGCAGCTACGTGGCCGAGGCCCTGGGGCAGATCAAGACGGTGCAGGCCTACAATCACCAGCAGCAGGACAAACAGCGTTTTTCACATACCGTGGAGCAGGCCTTCGAGACCGCCCGCAAACGGATCCTGCAGCGCTCCTGGCTGATCACGCTGGTGATTGTCCTGGTGCTGGGGGCGGTGGCGGTGATGTTGTGGGTGGGCGGCATGGACGTGATCAGCGGCCGCATTTCCAGCGGTGAGCTGGCAGCGTTCGTGTTCTACGCGCTGATGGTCGGTATGGCGTTCGGCACGTTGAGCGAAGTGATTGGCGACCTGCAGCGCGCCGCCGGTGCTGCAGAGAGGATCGGCGAGCTGCTTCAGGCGCGCAGCGAGATCAGCGTACCGACCACTGACCTGCAGAGCCTGCCGCAACGCATCAGTGGGCGTCTGGCGCTGGAGAATGTCACCTTCGCCTACCCGTCGCGCCCCGAGCGCAATGCGCTGGATAACCTGACCCTGAGCATCGAGCCCGGTGAAACCCTGGCGCTGGTCGGGCCCTCCGGAGCAGGCAAGTCGACCATCCTCGATCTGCTGTTGCGTTTTTACGACCCGGTTCAAGGGCGCATTCTGATCGAGGGCGTACCGGTCAAGCAGCTCGATCCCCATGATCTGCGCCGCTGCTTCGCGCTGGTTTCACAATCGCCTGCGCTGTTTTTCGGCAGTGTCGAGGACAACATTCGCTACGGTAACGCCACTGCCAGCCTTGAGCAGGTACAAGCGGCGGCGCGCATTGCCCATGCGCATGAGTTCATTCTCGAAATGGCCGACGGCTACCGTACGCATCTGGGTGAGGGCGGGGTGGGATTGTCGGGCGGACAGCGGCAGCGCCTGGCGATCGCCCGTGCCTTGCTGGTCGATGCGCCGATCCTGTTGCTGGACGAAGCGACCAGTGCGCTGGACGCGCAGAGTGAGTACTTGATTCAACAGGCCCTGCCGAGCTTGATGCAGGGGCGCACCACGCTGGTCATCGCTCATCGGCTGGCCACAGTGCAGAATGCCGACCGGATTGCCGTCATGGATCAGGGGCGGTTGGTGGCGGTGGGCACCCATCAGCAGTTGATTGCCAGCAACCCGCTTTATGCGCGACTGGCGGCGTTGCAGTTCAATGTCGGAGTTGAATAGGAGAGGGCGAGGAGGGCTTGCGGACAACGTGGGAGGTCAAGCCCCCCACCTGGTGAGCCTCAGCGATATTCGCACAGGTAGGCGGTATCGACTTTGACCTGAAGCTGGAACTTGCTGTTGGCCGGTACGTTGAACTGGCTGCCGGTGGCGAAGGTTTCCCAGTCAGTGCTGTCCGGAAGCTTCACGCTCAACTCGCCGGAGATCACATGCATGATTTCCCGTTGCGCTGTACCGAACTCGTATTCGCCCGCTGCCATGACACCGATGGTTGCCTCACCATCGGCCTGGGTGAAGGCGATGGATTTGACGGTGCCGTCGAAGTACTCGTTGACCTTGAACATGGGCGATTCCTTTTGAAAGGGCTGAAAATGGTTCGCCAGTATGCCCAACACGGTAAAACTCGTCACGCCCCTTGCACGTCGACGCTGACGAAGCGTCGACGTGCAGCAGCACTCAATTGGGCAGAATCAACGGCAGCAGCCGGGCGGTATTGCGCGCATCGACCAGGGCGCGATGCTGTTGCCCGCTGAACTGCATGCCTGCCAGTTGCAAGGCACTGTTCAGCCCCATCGGTTTCTGCAACTGACGAGCCTGGGCGAAACGCTGTTTGAGATTGATGTGCGGCATGCCGGACAGCGCACTGTCGAGGTGATGATGACGCCATTCCTCCTCCAGTTGCTGACGATCATAATCCCCCCAGCTGGCCCAGCCGACGATGCGTGCACGGTGATGGCTCAACCAGCGCTCGAATTGTGGCCACACCGTGGTCAGCGGCGCAGCGCTGTCGATGCTGCTCTGGTTGATATGGGTCAGCTCGCGGCAGAAATGGGTCAGCAGCGGCCTGCGCGCCGGGCGCACGAAGCGTTCGAAATGGTCCAGCTCGCGTCCGTCCTGATTGACCAGTGTCGCGCCTATCTCGATGACTTCCATTTCTGCGACCGGCCATCCGCCTTCTTCGGTCGTGGCCTCAAGATCAATTACCAGCCAGTGCGGCATCATCAAGCTTCCTTACGATAGTCAATGGCTTCAGCGTAGCCAGATTAACCCGTTGCGCACACCCTGGGCTTTGCATCGGCACCCTTGTTGTTCCAACTGCTCCTACAGTGACCACGGGTGGTTGCATTGGTGCACTCGCAGTGCCTGGACGAGTATTGCAAGCGCACCGCAGTGCGCTGACGCCGTCGATTTGACAGTTGTTTAAATCACGGAAACCGCATAGCTTGGACGGCTTTGATTGATGTCGTGCTTTATGAAAAGACTTGCAGTGTTAATTGACGGTGTTGCGCGCAGGATCGTTACGGGCGCCATGCTCTTCATTCCGTTGATTGCAACGCAGCATGTCTTCGCCGCGCAGATCGTGCGAGTGGCCGCAGTGCATTTTCCCCCTTACATGGTGCGCCCTGAAAAAGGTGAAGACGCCGGTCTTTTACCCAGGTTGATCGATGCCCTGAATGGCGAGCAGGACGAATACGAATTCGTGATGATTCCGACATCGGTGCCTCGGCGTTTTCGTGATTTCACGGAAGGGCGTTTCGATCTTGCAGTCTTCGAAAACCCCAATTGGGGCTGGAAGGATATTCCCCATGAACAGATCGATATGGGACTCGAGGATGCCGAGGTCTATGTGGCGCGCCGCGTGGAAGGACGCGGGCAGGATTACTTCGACACTCTGGCTGGCAAACGTCTGGCACTGTTCAGTGGCTATCATTATGGATTTGCCAACTTCAATACCGATCAGAAGTACCTGAGCGAGCACTTCACCATTACCTCCACGTACTCCCACGACAGTAACTTGCTGATGGTGGTGCGCGGCCGCGCCGATATCGCGCCTGTTACCCGTTCGTACCTGATTGATTTCATGGCGCGTAACAAGGATGAAGCGGCCCAGTTGATGGTGTCCGACCGTATCGATCAGATCTACCGTCAATACGCGTTGTTGCGCCCGAATGGCAACATTGATGCTCCGCACTTCAGACAGCTACTGGAAAGGCTGCGCGAAGATGGGCAGATGGCGAAGATTTTCGAGCCGCTGCACATCAAGGTGCTTCCGGTAGATACCGGGATGCCGGGCAAATAGCGGAGGGCAGGTTTGCGCCTGCCACCCGGAAGTAATCAGCGGTCCTTGGCGTCCTTGGCATCCATTTCTGCGTTGCGCTCGTGGACGCGCTTGAGCTGTTCTTCAGTGAGGGGCAGTTTCTTGGCTGTGTCACGCAGCATCATCAGACCGCCGACGATCGAGCCAATGGCTACGAGCAGAATTAACCAGGCATACCAGGGCATAGCGCTCTCCTTGTTTTGATACCGGTTTGAGCAGCACGGCTGCCCAATGGTTCAAGTGTATGCGCCCTGAAGGGGTTGCGTACGAAACCATTCGCACGCAACCCCAAGATCCTCGCAATCAGTCCCCGGTCAGCATCGCGTCGGCTGGCGCATCGGCGCGCGATTTGGCGGTCAGGCTGAAGTAGATGAAGCCGATCGCCATCAGACCCAGGAAAATCAGGCCGATCAGGGCGTTGAACCAGGCCATGGCCACCAGGCACACGAGGGCCAGCGCCAGGGCGATGCCGGGTACTACCGGATAACCGGGTGCGCGGAACGTGCGCTCCAGGCCTGGTTCGGTCTTGCGCAGCTTGAACAGGCTGAGCATGCTCATGATGTACATGACGATGGCGCCGAAAACGGCCATGGTGATCATCGCCGCGGTCAGCGTCATGCCGCTCAGGTTGATCAGGCCGTCGCTGTAGATCGCGGCGATGCCGATCACGCCGCCTGCGATGATTGCCCGGTGCGGTGTCTGGAAGCGTGAGAGTCTGGCCAGCGAGGCGGGCAGGTAGCCGGCGCGGGCAAGGGCAAAGAACTGGCGCGAGTACCCCATGATGATCCCGTGGAAGCTGGCGACCAGACCGAACAGGCCAATCCATACCAGCATGTGCAGCCAGCCGGAGTTGTCACCGACCACGGCCTTCATGGCCTGCGGCAGCGGATCATTGATGTTGGCCAGCGTGCGCCAGTCGCCCACGCCACCGGCAAACAGCATTACGCCGATGGCCAGCACCACAAGGGTGAGGATCCCGCTGATGTACGCTTTCGGGATGGTCCGTTTCGGGTCCTTGGCTTCTTCGGCGGCCATGGCTGCACCTTCGATGGCCAGGAAAAACCAGATGGCAAACGGGATTGCCGCGAACATGCCGGCAATGGCTTCGGGTCCGAAAGTCTGTGAGCCCGCCCAGCCATTGAGGGCGAAATTGCTGAAACTGAAGGCCGGCGCGACGACGCCCATGAACACCAGCAACTCGGCGACGGCCAGAATGCACACCACCAGTTCGAAGGTCGCAGCCAGTTTCACACCCACGATGTTGAGCGCCATGAACACAATGTAGGCACCGACTGCTGCATGTCGGGGGTCAAGACCCGGGTATTGCACGTTGAGGTATGCACCGATCGCCATGGCGATCGCCGGTGGTGCGAAGACGAATTCGATCAGCGTCGCCATGCCGGCAATCAGTCCGCCTTTTTCACCAAAGGCACGGCGGCTGTAAGCAAACGGGCCGCCTGCATGCGGGATGGCCGTAGTGAGTTCGGTAAAGCTGAAGATGAAGCAGGTGTACATGGTGGCAACCATCAGTGCTGTTACCAGAAAGCCCAGCGTGCCTGCCGCGCCCCAGCCGTAGCTCCAGCCGAAGTATTCGCCGGAAATCACCAGCCCGACGGCGATCCCCCATAAGTGAATCGTGCCGAGTGTCGGCTTGAGTTGCGTACTCATTGTTATCTCCCTGAGATTTCGATAATCGTTGAAACATCCTGTTGCAGAGGCCGTGCCAGTGCACTGTTCATTGTCGTGTTGCTTCAAAACAGGTCGTTTGTGGAACGTCAGGGGGAACAGATTCACCCTGTTGTGCAGATTCGGTGCAGGCTAACGTAGCGATGGTCGCCGCAGGTGCAGGAAATCGTGACTTTTTACGACCGCCACTGGACAAATGCCGATCTATGGGTCCCGCCGTTGCGCCGGTTCGGCTACAATGCGCGCCGATTTCGACTTACCTGAGACCACGCTCATGTCCGCCTGCCAGACTCCTGTCATCGTCGCCCTGGATTTTCCGACCCGTGAAGCCGCATTGCGCCTGGCTGATCAGCTCGATCCCAAGCTGTGCAGGGTCAAGGTCGGCAAGGAACTGTTCACCAGTTGCGCGGCCGACATCGTCGAGACCCTGCGCCACAGGGGCTTCGAGGTGTTTCTGGATCTCAAATTCCACGACATCCCGAATACCACGGCGATGGCGGTCAGGGCGGCGGCCGAGATGGGCGTGTGGATGGTCAATGTGCATTGCTCCGGCGGCTTGCGCATGATGGCAGCCTGCCGGGAAGTGCTTGAGCAGCGCAGCGGTCCACAGCCGTTGCTGATCGGTGTGACCGTTCTGACCAGCATGGAGCGCGAAGACTTGGCCGGTATCGGCCTGGACATCGACCCGCAGGTGCAGGTGCTGCGCCTCGCCGCTCTGGCCGAGAAGGCCGGGATGGATGGTCTGGTGTGCTCGGCGCTTGAAGCGCAGGCATTGAAAGCGGCTCACCCGTCGTTGCAACTGGTGACGCCCGGCATCCGCCCGGCGGGCAGCGCGCAGGACGATCAGCGGCGTATCCTGACTCCTCGTCAGGCACTGGATGCAGGCTCTGATTACCTTGTCATCGGCCGCCCGATCAGCCAGGCGGCTGATCCGGCGAAGGCACTGGCGGCGGTGGTCGCCGAGCTGTCCTGAACGGATGCGGACGTTACGGATACCTTCCCCTAAAGTGGGGAAGATCCGTAACGTTCGAAAAGCCTGCGGGCTTTATTCCACTTGCAGGATCAGCTTGCCCTGATTCTCACCGCTGAACAGCATCTGGAAGGTTTCCGGGAACGTCTCCAGGCCTTCTACGATGTGCTCCTTGCTCTTGAGCTTGCCTTCCTTGATCCAGCCGGCCATGACCTGGCCCGCTTCTGCAAAGCGCTCCGGGTGGTCCAGTACGATGAAGCCTTCCATGCGAGCACGGTTGACCAGCAGTGACATGTAGTTGGCCGGGCCTTTGATCGCCTTGGTGCTGTTGTACTGGCTGATAGCGCCACAGATCACTACACGCGCGCCGACCGCCAGTTGGCTGAGTGCCGCATCAAGAATGTCGCCACCGACGTTGTCGAAGTACACGTTCACGCCATCCGGGCAGTGGCGTTTCAGGCCGTCCATGACGTCTTCGGATTTGTAGTCGATGGCTGCGTCGAAGCCCAGTTCATCGGTCAGCAGACGGCATTTTTCCGCGCCTCCCGCGATGCCGACGACCCGGCAGCCCTTGAGCTTGGCAATCTGCCCGGCCACGCTGCCGACAGCACCTGCCGCACCGGAAATCACCACGGTGTCACCGCTTTTCGGTTGGCCGACGTCCAGCAGCGCCAGATAGGCGGTCATGCCGGTCATGCCCAGTGCCGATAGATAAAGCGGCAGGGGTGCAAGGCTGGTATCCACTTTGTAGAAGCCCTTCGGCTCACCGGCAAAGTAGTCCTGCACGCCCAAGGCGCCTTGAATATGGTCACCTACGGCGAACTTGGGGTTTTTCGATTCAAGTACTTCACCCACGCCGAGGGCACGCATCACTTCGCCCAGCTTTACGGCTGGAATGTAGGATTTGCCCTCATTCATCCAGCCACGCATGGCCGGGTCCAGTGACAGGTATTTGTTCCTGACCAGAATCTGCCCCTCGGCAAGTGCACTGACCGGGACTTCCTGATAGGTGAAGTCATCACGGCGCGCATCGCCCGAAGGGCGTTTGGCGAGCAGGAACTGGCGGTTGGAAAGATCAGTCATGGCAGGGTCTCCTGAAAATGGTTCAAGAATGGATTCAAACGTTCATAGCGCCGCTAGGGCAAGAAGCGATCACCCAGCGAATGCCATTTGATCCATGTGGTTGATAGGAGTCCGTTGCGCCGCTGGCGTTCAGACGGATGTGCGGATGAAACATGCTGACGACGGATATGGCTTGAGTCACTCCCGTCAGTGCTCTAGATTCCTTGTTCGATCAACGCTTGGACGACCGTGATGCCTGCCACCTCTTCAAACACTCTCCACCCCCGTGCTCTGCGAGCTGGCGACGCCGTGGCGCTGGTATCCCCGGCAGGACCTGTGGACCCCGCCAAGATCAAGGCGGCGGTGGCGGTACTTGAGGGGTGGGGGCTGCGTCCACGGGTCTATCCGCATGCGCTGGGCAACTACTCGTTCTATTCGGGGACCGACGAAGAGCGGCTCGCCGACCTCAACGCAGCGCTTGCCGATCCGGAAATCCGCGCGGTCATCTGTACTCGCGGCGGCTATGGCGTGCAAAGGATTGTCCAGCAGGTGGATATGGACGCGGTGCGTCGTGACCCCAAGCTGGTGACCGGCTTTTCCGATATCACCGCGTTGCACGGTGCACTGTGGAACCACGCACGCCTGGCGACCATACATGGCCCGGTCGCTTCGCAGCTTGAACGTGGCGGCCTGTTCGTCAGCGGCATGCGCCATGTACTGATGAGTACCGAGCCGGTCTTGCTCAAGGCTGATCCGGCCTCGCCAACGGCCAGGGTCAGAACCGGTGGCAGCGCACAGGGCCTGCTGCTGGGTGGCAACCTGTGCATCCTCGATACCTCTGTAGGTACGCCATTCATGCCCGACCTGCGCGGTGCGATCCTGCTCATCGAAGAGGTCAACGAACCCGCCTATCGGGTCGACCGCATGCTCACCCACCTGGGCAATTGCGGGATTCTTGCGTCTCTGGCCGGCATTGCCGTCGGCGAATTCACCCCTGCCGCGAACACTGGCCGCACGATCAGCCCCGCCGATGTGCTGCTCGAGAGGCTGGGCAGTCTCGGCATCCCGGTGCTCGGCGGTCTACCGGTAGGGCATGGCGATCCTAATCAGGCAGTGCCACTGGGCACCCAGGCGATACTTGATGCCGACGCCGGAACCCTGCTGGTATCGGCTGCCGCCCGCAGTTGATGTCTCTGCCGCGCTGCGCTGGCGGTTGACCTAATCGGCCTTGCGTGTGTTCAGGATCAGCAAGGTCAGCAGGCCTGCAACGATGCCCCAGAATGCCGAGCCTATGGAGAACAGCGTCAGTCCCGAGGCGGTCACCATGAAGGTGATCAGCGCGGGTTCGCGCTCCCTCGGTTCGGCCATCGCAACGGTCAGGCCGTTGGTAATCGATCCGAGCAGCGCCAGCGCGGCAATCGAGAGCATCAGTTCCTTGGGGAACGCACTGAACAGACCCGCCAGGGTGGCACCGAAAATGCCGGCTATTGCATAGAAAATCCCGCACCAGATCGCTGCCGTATAGCGTTTGGACTTGTCCTCATGGGCATGAGGACTGGTACAGATGGCGGCACTGATCGCCGCCAGATTGATTCCGTGGCAGCCGAACGGCGCTGTGAGCAATGAGGCGAAGCCTGTCACCGATATCAGCGGCGAGGTCGGCGGGAAGTAGCCGTCGGCTCGCAACACGGCCACACCGGGCATGTTCTGCGAGGTCATGGCCACCACGAACAGCGGGATGCCAATGCTGACCGTCGCCGCCCAGGAAAACTCGGGAGTGGTCCAGACCGGCATGGCGACTTCCAGCGCCAGGCCGTCAAAATTCAGCAGGCCCAGCATGCCTGAGATGCCGATACCGACCAGCAGCGCGAGCAGCACCGAGTAGCGTGGCGACAGGCGCTTGACCAGCAGATAGGTGAAGAACATGCCCATTACCAGGCTGGTGTGGTGCTCTGCGGCAACAAAGATCTCGCTGCCGATCCTGAACAGGATCCCTGCCAGCAAAGCCGCAGCCAGCGAGGCTGGCAGGCGCCGCACGATGCGCTCGAAGCTGCCGGTCAGCCCGCACAGAATGACCAGCAGCGCGCTGGTGATGAACGCGCCAATGGCCTGCGGGTAGCTGACGCCGCCCAGGCTGGTGATCAGCAATGCAGCGCCGGGTGTCGACCACGCCACGGTAATCGGCATGCGGTAGCGCAACGAGAGGCCGATGCTGCATACGGCCATGCCCATGAACAGCGCCCACAGCCAGGATGAAATCTGCACGCTGCTCAACCCCGCCGCCTGGCCCGCCTGAAACATCAGCACCAGCGAACTGGTGCAGCCGGTCATCATGGCGATGAAACCGGCAACCACCGCCGACGGCGATGAGTCTGTCAGCGGGCGCAATGGCATCTTGAGGGATTCGTTCATGCTGGGCGTTCCTTGAAGCGGGCAGGTAGCAGAGGGCGCCAAGCCTAAACGCATGGCTGCTCGGCCTTGCAATACAGCGACATGAGTAAACGCCAGCACAGTTGCAGCCGTGGCTTTACTCGGCGTCAGTCCCGACCGGGCAGGCGCCGGATTGCAGGGTCTGCCCCAACGCCCGATTGACCGTCAGCCAGCCGTCCACGGCATCCTGACCCGCCTCGGCGAACACCCGCTGCAGCAGTTTGACCTGTTCGCGTCGCAAGCCCTGTTCAAAAAGAGCGCCTTCATCGGTGAGGCCCAACAGTCGTTTGCGCTTGTCATTCTCGGGGGCCGCACTGTGCACCAGATTCATCGCGATCAGCTGGCGCAGCGGGGCATTGAGGGCCTGTTTGCTGACGCCTAATACGGTGAGCAGCTCCTTGACGCTCAGGCCGGGGTAGCGAGCGATGAAAAATACAATGCGCTGATGCACGCGACTGAAGCCGCGTCTGGCCAGCATTTCATCAGCCTTGGCAGTGAACGCCTGATAGCCGAAGAAGAAGGCTTCCATGGCCATTTGTTGATTGGCAGGTTTTTTAAGGTCAAGCATGTTGACGTATCCAGGTTGATCGTCGTAATTTGAGTCAACCAGTTTGACGTATTTCCAATTGTCTCGGCTACAGGTAACTGCCATGGCTTTCTCCGAACGCGTTTCCCGTCTGAAAAGTTCTCTGATTCGCGAGATCCTCGCCGCCGCTCAGCGTCCGGAAGTGATGTCGTTTGCTGGTGGTCTGCCTGCCGAGTCGATGCTGCCCAAAGTGCAGTGGGCCGATATGCCCGTTGCACTGGGGCAGTACGGCATGAGCGAGGGCGAGCCGGCGCTGCGCGAAGCGCTGGCCGCCGATGCCCGCGCCCTGGGTATCGACTGCGACGCCCGTCAGGTCATGGTGGTCAGCGGTTCTCAGCAGACACTGGACCTGGCAGCCAAGCTGTACATCGACAAAGGCACCGAAATTCTCCTCGAGGCGCCTACCTATCTGGCGGCGCTGCAGATATTCCAGCTGTTCGGTGCCGACTGCATCACCGTACCGCTGCAGGCCGAAGGACCGGACCTGGTTGCCATGCGTCAGCGTCTGGAGCAGCACAAACCAGCGTTCGCCTACCTCATCCCGACGTTCCAGAACCCCTCGGCGGTGCGCTACAGCCAGGCCAGTCGCGATGCCGTGGCGGCCTTGCTCGACGAGTTCGGTGTCACGTTGATCGAGGACGAGCCGTATCGTGAGTTGAGCTTTGACGGCGGCAGTGCCAGGCCGATCGTCAGCGGTTTGAAAACGGCCAGCTGGATTTACACCGGTACGGTTTCCAAGACGCTGCTGCCCGGCCTGCGGGTGGGTTATCTGATCGCCAGCCCCGATCTGTTTCCGCACTTGCTGCGTCTGAAACAGTCGGCTGACCTGCATACCAATCGCCTCGGACAGTGGCAGGCCTTGCAGTGGATTGGTACTGAGCACTATCGTGAGCATCTGGTGACGCTGTGCGAGTTTTATCGGGGCCGTCGTGATGCGTTCGAAAGCGCCTTGCAAACGCATTTTTCCGACTTGGCCACCTGGAACAGCCCACAAGGCGGGCTTTTCTTCTGGCTGACGCTGAAGCAGCCGCTGGACACGCGCACCTTGCTGGATGCAGCGCTGGCGCAGGATGTGGCGTTCATGCCGGGCGAACCTTTTTTTGCCGATCCGGACGCCAATCACGGTCATTTGCGGCTCAATTTCAGCCATATCGACCCTGCACGGCTCGATGAGGGTATAAAACGACTGGCGTCGGTGGTCCGCGCTGCACACCTCCTGCAAGCCGCCTGATTCAAGACGTCAACATAGACGCAGCAAGGGAGCAGTCTTATGTACAAGGTTTATGGCGATTACAACTCGGGCAACTGCTACAAGGTCAAGCTGATGCTTAACCTGCTGGGCAGTGAGTACGAGTGGGTGCCGGTTGATATTCTCAACGGCGAAACCCAGACCCCGGCGTTTCTGGAAAAGAACCCCAACGGCAAGATTCCGGTGCTGGAGCTGGAAGATGGCACTTGCCTGTGGGAATCCAACGCGATTCTCAACTTTCTGGCTGACGGCTCTTCGTACCTGCCGAGCGAACCGAGGTTGCGCACCCAGGTGCTGCAGTGGCAGTTCTTCGAACAGTACAGCCATGAGCCGTCGGTCGCGGTTGCCCGATTCATCCAGTTCTATCTGGGCTTGCCGGCCGAGCGCATGACCGAGTATCGCGCCATGCAGAAGGCCGGCTACCGCGCACTGGCGGTCATGGAGCAGCAGCTCGACCGTACGCCGTTTCTGGTCGGCGAGAATTTCTCCATCGCCGACATCGCCTTGTATGCCTACACCCACGTCGCTCATCAGGGCGGTTTCGATCTGGCACCCTATACCGGGATCCGCCGTTGGCTGGATCGGGTCAAGGCACAGCCGGGTTATATCGGTATGCTGGACTGACACATCCGTCATTTGAACAAAGGGAAATGTATGCGCGTTCCAATCGTACTTCTGGGCGCTTTCATTGCGCTGGGTATCGGCTGCTCGGCCCAGGCCGAGGACTGCGACGCCAATCAGGCCAGCATGAATCGCTGCGCTGCCAATGAGCAGGCGACGCTCGATGCCGATCTCAACAAGCAGTACAACGCGCAAATGGCGTGGTTGAAGACCCCGGCGAAAAAGCAGGCACTCAAGGATGCGCAACGAAAGTGGATAGCCCTGCGTGATGCCGATTGCCTGTATCAGGCAGGCAAACCCGAAGATTCAGGCTCCATCTGGCCATTGCTGCAGTCGCAATGCCTGGCCGAGCAGACCCGTGTGCGGCTGAAGCAGTTGCAAGCCTATGTGGCTTGTCGCGAGGAAGGTTGCCCGCGCTGAGAGGCGGCGCCGGGCAAACAGGCGTCAGATCGCTCCGAAGCGCTGGTTCAGGTAGTCGATGATCACCTTGGACTCATACATCCACACGGTTTTGTCGCCTTCCTCGATGCGCAGGCAAGGCACTTTGATCCTGCCGCCCTCGTTGAGCAGGGTCTGGCGATCGAGCTCATTGTTTTTCGCATCGCGCAACGCGACCGGAACATTGAGGCGGCGCAGGGCGCGACGGGTTTTCACGCAGAATGGGCAGGCGTGGAACTGATACAGCGTCAGATTCTGAGCCGCTTCAGCAACGGCCGCCTGGGCCTGCGGGTCACGTTTTTTCCTGCTCGGGCGAGTCAGGAAATCGATGCCGATGACGAGTTGGCCGAGGCCGACTCTTAACGCTTTCATGAACAAGGTCATACCTCTTGCGGGCGGTGGCGTGCCCAGCCGTGCATTCAGCGTGCCTCACGGCAGGTGAACGCAGGCTGAACGATCACTTAATCAGGCTGAGAAACTCACTGCGGGTGGCCGCGTTTTCACGGAACTCGCCCAGCATCACCGAGGTGATCATGGCCGAATTCTGCTTCTCGACGCCACGCATCATCATGCACATGTGCTTGGCTTCGATCACCACCGCAACGCCCAGCGCGCCGGTAACCTGCTGGATGGCCTCGGCGATCTGGCGGCTGAGGTTTTCCTGGATCTGCAGACGGCGAGCGTACATGTCGACGATCCGCGCCACTTTAGACAAACCAAGCACCTTGCCCTGCGGGATGTAGGCCACATGTGCCTTGCCAATGAACGGCAGCAGATGGTGCTCGCACAGCGAGTACAGCTCGATGTCCTTGACCATCACCATTTCACTGGCATCGGAGCTGAACAGCGCGCCGTTGGTTACTTCTTCCAGGGTCTGCGCGTAACCGCGACACAGATACTGCATGGCCTTGGCGGCGCGCTTGGGGGTGTCCAGCAGACCTTCGCGCGAGACGTCCTCGCCCAGTTGCCCGAGGATGGCGGTGTAATTCTGTTCCAGTGTCACAGGGGTGTGTTTCCGTGTGGGGTTCGATGGTTGCGAGGGCAGGCCCGTCGCCGAGACGCACATAGTAACGTACGCATGCGGGCGGGTGCACGGCAGGGCTGCAAATCAACCGGCCGGTCAGTGCCTTTGTATCCTCTCGCTTACACGTTGGCGACCAGATCGCTACCCACTTCTGACGCCCATTGCGGTCTGAGTAGGCAGGTCATCAATCCATTGCCTGTCCCTAGAGAGTAAACCCGGATGTTGAGTCGAGTAGCAAAAATAGCGTTGTTCGCGATTGTACTGTCGTCGGTTTCCGGCTGCTGGCCGTTCTGGCCTGGTCCGGGCGGACATGGCGGCGGTGGCGGGCATCATGAAGGCGGCGGCCCTGGTCCTGGCGGTCCTGGCCCGGGTCGCTGAGTCAGCGGCAGGGCGGCGCTGCAGCCCTGCGTGCGGGGTCTGACTGACTGAAAGGGCGCGGCGGGTTCTACTCGTCGCGCCCTTCCATCATGATGCGCCTGAGGATCACGTACACCGCACCTGCACCGCCGTGTTTGGCCAGGCAGGAGCAAAAGCCCAGTACCTGCGAATGCTGACGCAGCCAGGTGTTGACGTGGCTTTTGATCATGGGCCGCTTGCCGTCCAGACGTACCGCCTTGCCATGGGTGACGCGTACGCAGCGTATTTCCAGACGGGTTGCTTCAGCCAGAAATTCCCACAGCGTCTCTCGCGCCACTTCCACGCTCATGCCATGCAGGTCCAGGCTGCCCTCGAAGCTGATCTGCCCGAGTTTGAGCTTGCGCATCTGACCTTCCTGCACGCCGTCACGCGACCAGCTCAGGACATCTTCAGGACCAACGTCGATCACAAATTGATCCGACAAGCCATCAACGGTCACCGAATCGGTGCGCACGGTTGCCGACTGGCGCAGGCGGGCCAGCATTTTTCGATCGGTCTTGGGTTTGCCGACATCGGCATGTTCATGCTTGAGCGGCTTGACGCCGCGTGTCTCGCTTCTGAACAGGGAAAAATCGTCGTCTTGCATGGGGCCTCCGCGAAGGAGGCCATTCTAACCGTTCAGACAAGAGGGTCAGTTGTGTTTTTTCATCAGGTGCGAAGAGATACTCAGGCCGCCGGCACTGCGCTGACGACGGCAGCGGCGCCATAGCCAGACGCCCACGTACAGCACCAGCAGTCCGCCGATGGCGACAAACGCCGCGCCGCCCGGACTGGCGTTCAGTTCGCCGAGCATCTGCGGGTGAACCGTGAGGCTGGATGCACCGGCAACTGTCAGCAACAGACCTGCGATCACAAGGAGCAGTGCGATCAGCGTGCCGATGCGTTTGCCCCAGTTGCCCTGACCCCTGGGGCGCAGGCGACGTGCATCGAAACCATCTGACGTTTTCATGCCTTTTCCTCAACAGGTATCAGCTCAATGGAGTATCGGCGCTCTGACCCGGGGAAGGAGGGGTGGTTCCCGCCTCCGGGACGATCCATGACGGCAAAGGATGGGCGGTTATGTGAACCTTGTCACACGCTCCCTCGCCTGTGCGGTGTCAGACAAGGTCTTTGGTCAGCGCCAGGGTGGCGAAGTTGTCGGCCATGATTGCCATCTCGGTTCTGTGCACGACCTCTGCGCTGACCACGCCGTGCGGGCTCGGCAGGTCGCGGGTTGCGCAGGCATCGTCGACCAGAGTGCAGCGATAACCGTAGTCCTTGGTGGCGCGAACCGTGGTGCTGATACTCGAATGGCTCATGAAGCCGCAGACGATCAGGTCCAGGTGCCCAAGGTCCTGCAACAGTTCATGCAGTCCGGTGCCATTGAAGGCATTGGGCAGGCGTTTCTCGATCAGGTGTTCATCACCCTGCGGCAACAGCTCCGGCACCAGTTCACCGCGCTCGCCATGTGGGTCGAACGGGCCGCCCACAGTGCCCAGATGGCGGATGTGAACGATCGGGCATTTGACCGCACGTGCCTTTTCGACCAATCGGCCGATGTTGGCCATGGCTTCTCTCACGCCGGTCAAGGCCAGCGGGCCGCGGAGGTATTCTTTTTGCGCGTCGATGATGATCAGCGTCGCGTTACTCAGATGGGCGGGCGCATGCACCCGGCCGCTGAGCTGAAACATGGTCTTTAAATCCGACATTCACGGGCTCCTTTGTGTGGGGCTTTTGCGACATTGTCCTCTGGCTGAAGCGTTCTGGGAATGGCAACCATCGCAGGCCACGGTTTTTATGGCCTGCAGGGCAGTTGGAGGAGGGGATGGCTGGCGGTTTGCCTTGATGGCGGTAGACGAATCATGGAAACTTCCCCGCCTATCGGGTACGAAGAATGCACGTTGTTCGTAACCAGACTGTTCACCGAGGCTCGTCTTACAGCAGTTCGTTGCCTTTCAAGGAGTTTGTCCATGATCACTTCCCGTCTGCGTACCGTGCGCGACCATATACGCTGGGCCGTCAGCCGCTTTCACGAGGAAGACGTATTTTTCGGTCATGGCACCGACAATGCCTGGGATGAAGCGCGGCAACTGGTGCTGGGTGCACTGCACCTGCCTTGGGAAATTGCCGACAGCTACCTGGATTGCCGTCTGGAAGTCGACGAAATATCCGAACTGCAACGCTTGATCAAGCGCCGCATCGACGAGCGTGTGCCCACCCCGTACCTGCTCGGCGAGGCCTGGTTCTGTGGCATGTCGTTCATTGTCGATGACCGCGTCCTGATCCCGCGTTCGCCCATCGCCGAGCTGATCGAAGAACGTTTCGCCCCCTGGCTGGCCGACGAGCCAGCGCGGATTCTCGACCTGTGCACAGGCTCGGGTTGCATCGGTATCGCCTGCGCCGAAGTGTTTCCCGAAGCCGAGGTGGCCCTGGCCGACCTGTCCTACGACGCATTGGAAGTGGCCAATCAGAACATTGAGCGTCACGGCATGGAGGATCGGGTCTACACCGTTCAGGGCGACGGATTCGACGGCCTGCCGGGTCAGCGTTTTGACCTGATCGTGTCCAACCCGCCCTATGTGGACGCCGAAGATTTTGCCGACATGCCTGACGAGTATCAGCATGAGCCGGAACTGGCGCTGGCCTGTGGCAGCGATGGCCTGAACCTGGTCCGCCGCATGCTCGCCCAGGCCGCCGATCATCTGCACGAGAAGGGGCTGTTGATCGTCGAGGTCGGCAATAGCCAGGTGCACGTGCAGGCGCTGTACCCGGAGGTCGATTTCGCCTGGCTGGACTTCCAGCGGGGCGGGCATGGTGTGTTCATGCTCACGGCAGAACAGTGCCGCGACCACCAGGCATTGTTTCAGTCGAAGGTTTGAGGTCAAGGGCCGCGATAACCGGCTGAGACAAAAGGGGGGCTGATATCAGCCCCCCTTTTTTCGGCGTGTTTTTTATCGGTGCGTCGCGATCCAGATCAGCAGTCCGGCCTGGAATACCGCGAAGGTCACCAGACAGGCAATCGTGAAGCGCAGGCCGCTGTCTTCACGCTTGTATTTGCTGACCCGGTCTTCATGCTGGCGAATCGTCACTTCCTGTTCGATCAGATTTTTCTCGGCCTTTTCCAGCATCTGCGAGGCTTCGAGAATCTCGATGATCTGCACCTTGTCGTTGTTCCAGGTGCTGTGCAGGTTGCCGACGTGTACATCCTTGATCGCGCCTTTCATGTGCTGGGCATCGGCATACGTCACTTCAAAACCCAGAGTGCGCAGAAAGTGATCGCGACGCAGACGTGTGTCTTCATTCAGACCGTCCTTGCTGGCCAGCGCCACGCCTTCAATCTTGTAGGAAGACCATCTTTTCTGCGCCCAGTGCACCGCATGAGCAATCATGAAGCGTCCGATACCGCGGTTCCACGGCTCGATCTGCAAGCCTGACTCGGGACCGAAACGCACTATGCGTTTTTCGTGGTCGGCCCAGATATCCAGATGGTTCTGTTCCTTGCGGACCCGCTGACCTGGCAATTGCACGGTGATGCGCAGCAGGCTCAATGCCTTGCTGTGCCGCTCGGCACGCCCGAACTGTACGAAGCGCAGTGGGCGGCCGCCGGTCGCGCGGTCGGTGGGCAGTGGCGACAGACGCAGCATCTGAAAGCTTTCGGGCAGGACGTCTTCCCACGGCTGCGGGGGCACCGGCACTGCGACTTCTGCGCTGGCCGGCTCTGCGAGGGTTTCAGTCATGGTATTTGCGTCTGTCATAAGGGTGTCCTTTCCTGGGCCTTGCCCCGGAGCAGGTTCGCCGGGGCATAAAGGTGCCGAAACACTAGGGTGCCGGAACACAGGGCCAGCAAACTGCTATCGGCCAGGTTCGCCAGGACTGAAGGACTTTTGACTAGCGCGCGTCAGATCTTTTTTCCGGGTGGAGCATCCGGATTTGGGAGTGCCTTGATGAAGCTCAGGATCCGCTCAGTCACTTCACTGGCCAGCGGCTGGGTCGGATTGCGGTAGGACAATAGTTGCTGCTGCAAATCATCCGGTACGATGCGCAGCACATGGTTCATACCGTCGATCAGGGCCAGTTGAGCATCCGGTTTGGCTTTTTGCAGCAGCAGCGCATCACCCACACCGACCTGAATGTCGTTTCGGCCCTGAACGATCAGCGCCGGAATGTGCAGTGCACCGAATGCCGCCGCCGGGTCCTGGCGGAACAGCGAGATCAGGTACGGCTGGACACTGGGGCGGAAGACCACTTCCAGCTCGGCGGGCACGTTGTCATCGGTCTTGCCGGCCTTGAGTTCGTCGAGCAACTGATCGCTGCGCTGCAGCAGGTCCGGCGGCAGGCGCTCCTGAAACTGTTCGCGCAGCACCTGATCCACCGGTCGCCCGGTGCCGGCCACGGAAATCAGCGCCGCTGCACCTACCTTTTCAGCCGCTAGCGTCGCCACCAGTGCACCTTCGCTGTGGCCCAACAGAATCAGCTGGCCCAGGCGCGGGTTGGCTTTCAGCGCTCTGGCCCAGAGCTGGACGTCGGCCACGTAGCGGTCGACGCTTAGGTTGCGTTCATCCGGCGTGACCGCCTTGCTGGCCGCGACGCCCCGTTTGTCGTAGCGCACGCTGGCAATATTGTTGCTCGCCAGGATCACCGCCAGGCGTTTCATGCTGTCGTTGCGTCCACCTTCCGGGTTGTTGCCGTCGCGGTCGGTGGGGCCGGAACCGGCGATGATCAGCACCACCGGCACCGGTTTGTCGGAACGCGGCATGAGCAGCGTGCCGTACAGCTTGCCGTTTTCGGTGTCCACGCTTATCGGCCGCTGCACCGCGCTGGGCGCCGCAGCGCTGGCGGTTGCGGCGGCCAGGCTCAGGATCAGGGTTATCGGCACGGCCAGCAGACGCAGCGCGTTGGGAACTCGAAGCAGGGAAATACCGGATAACATCGCAAGGCCATCATTGGGGGAGTCACGCTTGGACGCACGCGGTGACAGAAGGTTCGAGGATGAACTGAACCGCGAGCCTGCGTATACTGGCGAGCTTGGTTTAACGATCTGGTTTTTTGGCTGATTTTTCGGAGCGCCCGCATGTCCGGCAACACTTTCGGCAAGCTGTTCACTGTCACCACCGCCGGCGAAAGCCACGGCCCGGCGCTGGTCGCTATCGTCGACGGCTGCCCGCCGGGGCTGGAACTGGACCTGCAAGACCTGCAGCGCGACCTGGATCGGCGCAAGCCGGGCACCAGCCGCCATACCACGCAGCGTCAGGAGGCCGATGAAGTCGAGATTCTCTCGGGTGTCTTCGAGGGCAGGACCACCGGCGCGTCCATCGGTCTGCTGATCCGCAATACCGATCAGAAGTCCAAGGACTATTCGGCGATCAAGGACCTGTTCCGCCCGGCCCACGCCGATTACACCTATCACCACAAGTACGGCATTCGTGATTACCGTGGCGGCGGTCGCAGTTCGGCCAGGGAAACCGCCATGCGTGTGGCCGCTGGTGCCATTGCCAAGAAGTATCTTGCAAGCCAGGGCATCGTCATTCGCGGTTACATGAGCCAGCTTGGCCCGATCCAGATCCCGTTCAAGACCTGGGATTCGGTGGAAGACAACGCGTTTTTCTGCCCCGACCCTGACAAGGTGCCGGAGCTGGAAGCCTACATGGACCAGCTGCGACGTGATCAGGACTCGGTCGGTGCGAAAATCACCGTGGTCGCAGAAGGCGTGATGCCGGGTCTTGGCGAGCCGATCTTCGATCGTCTGGACGCTGAACTGGCCCATGCGCTGATGAGCATCAACGCGGTCAAGGGTGTGGAAATCGGTGCCGGTTTCGACTGTGTTGCCCAGCGTGGCACCGAGCACCGTGACGAGATGACGCCACAGGGATTCCTGTCCAATCACGCGGGCGGCATTCTCGGCGGCATTTCCTCCGGCCAGCCGATCATCGCGCACCTGGCGCTCAAGCCGACGTCCAGCATCACCACGCCAGGTCTTTCGATCGATGTCGACGGCAACGCAGCCGACGTCATCACCAAGGGTCGGCATGACCCGTGTGTCGGCATTCGTGCCACACCGATTGCCGAAGCGATGATGGCCATCGTTCTGCTTGATCACTTGTTGCGTCATCGCGGTCAGAACGCCGATGTCAGCGTCAACACACCTGTGCTGGGGCAGGTGTAATGCACGCCGTCACGGTTGCGGACTGCTAGCGTGGCGCAACCTGGCGGCGGACAGCTGCCTTACTGGCGGCTGTCCGGGTTCTACGTATGCTATTTCGCTCTGCTGGGCCTGTCGGCGCCCTTCATGGCCCTTTACCTTCACCATCTGGGTTTTTCCAGCGCACGGATCGGCGAGCTTGTCGCCATTCCCATGCTGATGCGCTGCGTCGCGCCCAATCTCTGGGGGTGGCTGGGTGATCACACCGGTTGGCGTCTGACCATTGTGCGGTCTGGCGCCATCTGCACCTTGTTGGCGTTTTCGCTGATTCTGGTCGAAAAAAGCTATGCCTGGCTGGCGATGGTCATGGCGCTCTATGCGTTCTTCTGGCACGCCATCCTGCCGCAGTTCGAAGTCATCACCCTTGCGCACCTGCAAGGCCAGACCGCGCGTTACAGCCAGATCCGGCTGTGGGGCTCGATCGGTTTCATTCTGGCCGTGGTGATGCTGGGGCGGGTGTTTGAATGGTTCAGTCTGGACCTGTTCCCTTACATTGCGCTGGCGATCATGTCCGGTATCGTTGTCAGCAGCTGGTGGGTGCCGAATGCGCATCCTGCACCGTCCAGCCGCGAAACCGGGTCCGGCGGTTTTCTCAGGCAGCTGGCGCGCCCCGGTGTGTTGGCGTTCTACCTCAGTGTCGCGCTGATGGTGCTCAGCCATGGCCCGTATTACACCTTTTTGACCCTGCACCTCGAAGCACTCGGTTACAGCCGCGGCCTGATCGGCCTGTTATGGGCGGTCGGCGTGGTGGCTGAGGTGCTGATGTTCATGGTCATGAGCCGGATTCTGCAGCGTTTCTCCGTGCGCCAGGTACTGTTCGCCAGCTTTCTCCTGGCCGCATTGCGCTGGCTGCTGCTGGGCCTGTTTGCCGATCACCTCACCGCGCTGCTGATTGCCCAGGTGATGCATGCTGCCACGTTCGGCAGCTTTCACGCCGCTGCCATTCATTTCGTGCAAAGTAGCTTCGGCCCACGTCAGCAAGGTCAGGGGCAGGCACTTTATGCAGCTTTGTCCGGCGTCGGCGGGGCGTTGGGCGCTCTGTATTCCGGTTACAGCTGGAACGCGCTGGGGCCGACCTGGACCTTTGCCATTGCCAGCCTTGCAGCCTTTGCCGCTGCCGTCATGATTGTCACACCCAAGAAAGAGGAAGGTGTATGAGCCGTGAACAATTGAGCCTGGAAATCATCGAGGCCGGGCGTTTTCTGTACGGCCGTGGCTGGTCGCCTGCCACCAGCAGCAATTATTCCGCGCGCCTGTCTGCCAGCGAGGCGCTGTTGACCGTATCCGGCAAGCACAAGGGCCAGTTGGGCCCTGACGATGTGCTGGCCACCGATCTGGCTGGCAACAGCCTGGAACCCGGTAAAAAGCCGTCTGCCGAAACCTTGCTGCATACCCAGTTGTACAGCTGCAGACCGCAGGTCGGCGCCGTGCTGCACACTCACTCGGTGAACGCTACCGTGTTGTCGAGGCTGACCACGGCCGATCATCTGGTGTTCGAGGATTACGAGCTGCAAAAGGCTTTTAGCGGCGTGGTCACTCATGAGTCGCAGGTCGTGGTGCCGATTTTCGACAACGATCAGGATATTGCCCGTCTCGCGGCAAAGGTGCAGCCTTGGCTGGACGCCCATCCCGAGTGCGCCGGCTACCTGATCCGCGGTCATGGCCTCTACACCTGGGGTGCGAAGATGAGCGACGCCTTGCGCCAGATCGAAGCGTTCGAGTTCCTGTTCGAGTGCGAACTGAAAATGCGCGCGGTCTTGAACCGCTGACAACGTCTTGTCAAACCAGTCTGTAAGCCTGACCGGCCTGTAAAAGCCGGAAGGCGTTGCACCAAACCGAGGATTCACGCATGAGCAGCCTGTCCGTTTATCACGTTTCAAGCCCTGATATACCCAACAAGGTGCTGACCCATCTGGAAGACATCGCGTCGACGCTGGCCGAGCATGGCGTGGCGTTCGACCGCTGGGAGGCCGCCACGCCGATCACTCCCGGTGCGAGTCAGGAAGAGGTGATCAGCGCCTATCGCACCCAGATCGACACGCTGATGACCGAGCGCGGTTATGTCACCGTGGACGTCATCAGTCTCAACAGCGATCACCCGCAAAAAGCCGAATTGCGCGCCAAGTTTCTTGAAGAGCACCGCCACGGCGAAGACGAGGTACGCTTTTTCGTCGCCGGGCGGGGCTTGTTCACCTTGCACATCGACGATTATGTGTACGCCGTGCTGTGCGAAAAGAACGATCTGATTTCCGTGCCGGCCGGCACGCGGCACTGGTTCGATATGGGCGAAAACCCGCACTTCGTTGCTATCCGCCTGTTCAATAATCCGGAAGGCTGGGTAGCAAATTTTACCGGTGAAGACATTGCCGGCCGTTTTCCACGGCTGGAAGACTGACAGGAGCCCGATTCTGATGCCCATCAAAGCTATCCTCACGGATATCGAAGGCACCACCAGTGCAGTGAGTTTCGTTTTCGACGTGTTGTTTCCGTTCGCCAGAAAGCACCTGCCCGGATTCGTTCGCCAAAATGCCGAGCAACCGGCCGTGGCGCAGCAGCTGCAGGCGGTGCGCGACCAAGCCGGTGAACCGGACGCCGATGTCGAGCGCGTCATTGCAGTCCTGCTGGAATGGATCGCCGAGGACCGCAAGGCCACACCGCTCAAGGCCCTGCAGGGTATGGTCTGGGAGCAGGGCTACAACGCCGGACAGCTCAAGGGCCACGTTTATCCGGATGCTGTGGATGCCTTGAAACACTGGCATCAACAGGGCTACCGGCTTTACGTTTATTCGTCGGGCTCGATTCAGGCTCAGCAACTGATTTTCGGCTGTTCCGAGGCGGGCGATCTGTCCGGTCTGTTCAGCGGTTATTTCGATACGACGTCCGGCCCCAAGCGCGAAGCGCAGTCCTACCAAACGATTGCCCAGGCAATGGACTGTCCTGCCGGTGACATTCTGTTCCTGTCGGATATCGTCGAAGAACTCGATGCTGCGCGGGTCGCCGGCATGGCCACCTGCGGTCTTGCGCGTGATGGCGGGGCACTTGCCGGGCACAGGCAGGTGGCCAGTTTTGCGCTTATTGATCCCGCTTCTTTCTAGAAGACTCCCGCCTGCTGTGCGCGGCATCGTCCTGATGCCGCTGCATTGAAATCTGCCTGCCGCAAGGCCTACCTACGCATTTGTAGGGTATTTCCTGCTTACGCGTGAGGTCTTGCCTGGTGGGAAGTGCGTTGAATCTGTTTGTTCTGTTCGCCGTTTTTCAACGTCATTATTCGTGTAAGTTTTGCGCCATCTTCACCGGGGTCACGGAAAACACCTGTACCGACTCCCGGGCGAACAAGGAGCGGCAGCGATGTGCAGTGCCATGACAGAAAGCGCGACCCGGGGCCTATTGATACAGCAGATGGTGAGCACGATTACCGAACTCGATGGACAGACAGCCATCGAAAATGCACTTGAGTGGTTAAGGCGCGAATGCAACAGCGAGCGCGCGATGTTCTTTCAGTTCAAGGGTCCGGTGTTGCTGACGTTCATCACTTCCAACGTCGACCATGCCTGGGGCGAGGCCTACCGCCAGCACGACTTGATCACACAGGACCCGGTGATCCGTTGTTATCGCAATCAATTGGGCTTCCTGAACTGGCAGGATGCGTTCAGACAATACCCGGTATCAGCCTTTTACGACGAGCTCGTCGACACCTGTGAACTGCTTCCGGCCATCTCCTATGGCTACACCAATCATTGCCGTGGCGCCGACAGCGTGACATCAGTCTGTACTCTGGGCGAAGTGGCGCGGACCATCAGCGCTGAACAAAAGTACCTCATGAGCAGTCTCATGCCGGTGCTGCACAGTGTCGCGCGGGGCCTGAAGTTCTCTTCACGCGGTCTGACCCATCGTGAGCTGGAAGTATTGCAGTGGGCCAGGGACGGAAAGACGGCCTGGGAGATCTCGATGATCCGCGATGTGTCGGAGTCGACGGTGAAGTATCACCTCAAGACCATCTACTCCAAGCTGGGCGTTGCCAACAGGGCACAGGCAGTTGGCGAAGCACTTTGTCGTGGTCTGATCAGGTAGCCGCCCTGCAAAACGCACGCAAAAAAAAGCCGCGAGAACAAAGTGTAATCGCGGCAAACAAGGGATGAGAGAGCGTACAGCGGGTGCCACCTACGAAGGTGGCGGGCAAATCAACGTGTGTGATACGTCGGCAGATCAAAACGGTGCTGGCTTTGCAGCATCGAGATCGCTGGCAGCTCGCTGGCTTGTGCAGCCAGGTCGCGGCGGATGGCGCTGATTACCCATTCCAGTTGAACCGGAGTGTGCAGCTGAGCATAAGAGACTGAGCGACGGATCTGCTTACCATCCTGGGTACGCAGTGACAACAGAACACCACCATCGGGACGCGGCTGAGTGGTGACGGTGTAGTCGGAGAATACGGAAGCGAATTTTTCTTGAATAAAAGTCATGTGAGGCGGCTCCATTGCTCATGGGATAACAAGCTTGCAAGTACTATTGCAGTGTCTGTGCCAGTCTCTCCCCTAAATTAACTCCTTTAAAATCAATAGCTTGGAATATCGTCTATTTTCAGGCTTCGTGCATTTTGCATGAACACCCTTCGTGCGCCCTGCATTTTGCCGTTTCCTGCACGATGGGGATCGGGCAGAAGGGGGATCGTATGGATTGCAGCCATCAAAAGCAGGCACTGCGCATCCGGATCGATGCTGATCGAACAGCTGGCGAGACTTGAGGTCAGTGTGTTTATCGATGCCGGGTCAACACATGTCCGGAGTACTGTGCGCCAAGGAGTAGTTAATGACCGATACAGATATCAGCGCTTCGAAAACCATGACTGAAGACGAAGCCGCCGAGTTCGCCGAGCAGGTATTCGATGTGGCTCGCCAGGGAAATGCAGTCATGCTGGAGCGCCTGCTTGAAAAGGGTCTGCCTGCAGATCTGCGCAACCATAAGGGCGATACGCTGCTGATGCTGGCCAGCTATCACTGCCACGCAGATGCCGTCCGTGTGCTGCTGAATCACAAGGCTGATCCTGAAATCCGCAACGATAATGGCCAGAGCCCCATTGCCGGCGCAGCGTTCAAGGGCGATCTGGCGGTGGTCAGGTTGCTGGTCGAGGCAGGTGCCGATATAGACGGTGCCTCTGCCGACGGCCGTACCGCATTGATGATGGCGGCGATGTTCAACCGCAACGAAATAGTCGACTACCTGATCAGTCAGGGCGCGGACCCGCATGCCACTGATGCCAAGGGCATCACTGCACTGGGCGCTGCTCAGGCAATGGGCGCGACCGTCACCATCGAACAGTTGACCAAAATGGGCGTGCAGCCTGCCCGGTCCTGATACCGAGTGGATTGACAGCAAGGCATGAACACATAGAGGCGCGATGGATTTACCGTTATCCTTCGCGCCTCTTTTTTGCCCGCTATCAGGATCGCCACCATGAAAGACTCACTGGTCGAATTAATCAGCAAAGTCAGCTCCGGCTGCATGGGCGACGATGAAATCGTGCATATCGCCGATGAAGCCGCGCAGGCGTATGCCGATCCGCAGGCATTTCTGGCGGCCAACCCTGATATCAACTACGACGATACATTCCCGATCCCGCTGGGCGAATGGGTAGTAGTGGGCAGTCTGCCGGAAACCGTGCTGTTCCAGGCCGACAGCTACATGGACCTGTTCGAGCAGATCGTTCAGTCGTTTGGCAAGGACGTGACCTTCAACATCAAGCCCAAACAACTGGCCAAGGTAGAACCGCTGGTCGCGCTCAATCGCATTCAGATTCAGTTGAGCAGCATGAACAAGGACATGGGCGGCTATGTGCTGATGAACTTCAGCCAGCCACTGGATGACGAGCTGCAAACGGTGCTGGTCTATGGCCGTGACGAAGCTCGCGTACTTGAGCTGGCGGCATCGGCCGGCATCCATGCCGCACCCGCACTGCAGGCACTGCGCGGTTAACCCAGCGCCGTATCGAGAAACATCATTACCGCAAAGCCGCCCATCAGGCCCAGGGTTGCCGAGGTCTGATGGCCATTGCGGTGGGTTTCCGGGATGACTTCATGGGATACCACGAAGATCATCGCGCCTGCCGCCAGCCCCATGCTCAGCGGGTAGGCGATGGCAAAGCCGCTGGAGATGCCCAAGCCCACCAGTGAGCCCAGTGGCTCCATGAGGCCGGAACCGATCGCCACCAGCATTGCCTTGAAGGCCGACAGGCCGGTCGCGCGCAGGGCCAGCGCGATGGCCAGACCTTCGGGAATGTCCTGAATGGCGATGGCCGTGGTCAATGGCAGACCGACATTCATGTCGCCGCTGGCGAAACTGACGCCAATCGCCATGCCCTCAGGCAGGTTATGCAGGGTGATCGCCAGCACAAACAGCCAGACCCGACTGATTCGGTCCGAATGAGGCCCCTGGCGGCCTACGCTTTCATGTTCGTGAGGGGTGAACCTGTCCAGCCCCAGCATCAGCAGCACACCCAGCCCGAGACCGGCAACAACCGTCGCAGCTGCCCACGGGCCGCTGTCGGTAATGTCCCGGGCGGCTTCCAGGCCTGGAAGAATCAGCGAGAACGAGCTGGCCGCCAGCATCATCCCCGCGGCAAACCCGAGCATGATGTCCTGAGCGCGTTGCGAAACATTGCGCAGGGCAACCGCCATCACCGCGCCTAGCGCCGTCGCCAGAAAACCAGCGATACCGCCCAGCAGGGCGTGATTGAAGTTGACCTGACTGGTGCCGTAGAAGGCGTTGTAAAGACTGATGCCACCGAGGCCGACGACGATCAGCAGGGCGAGGGCGAAGCCCAGGCTCACCAGCGGGCTGCCCTGAAGCTGGTTTAACCAGTTCGCCCAAGGCGTTCGGGATTGTGCGGGCGTAGGCATTAATAGAGCTACCTTTGTAAAGAGGGGAGACGATAGTGACTGAAATGCAAAGTCGACCCCGCTTGGGAGCCCGAGAATATAAGGTTGGTTCAACGGAACCCCCGAACGGCGCTACTATCCTAGGAGGGTAAGCATTCATTTTAGGGGCAACACCATGGGTTCTAGCTTCAACGGCCTGGTCGGCTTGATCATTCTGGCGCTCGATATCTGGGCCATCATCAACGTATTGAAAAGCGGTGCCGAAACTGGCAAGAAAATCCTCTGGGTATTGCTGATCGTACTGCTTCCTGTGGTGGGCCTTATCATCTGGGCAATCCTGGGGCCGCGTGGCAACGTACGCATGTGATACGTCCACACGCTGGGCAAACAACGCTTGATTACCCTGGGTAATCAGGCGTTTTTCGTTTCATGCACAGGGCACTGGCAGCAGCGGTGACGCACTGAACTGCCATAGAGGTTCGACCTGTCATGTTCCTCGACGTAGAATGCGCGCCTTTGTTGTGGGCGGTCGGCCGTCCTGTCATCAGTACCCAGCGGGAGCTTACCCATGAGCGATTATCAGGAAACGTTATACGAAGGCTACGGCCAGCGCTTTCGTATGGAAAAAATGCTTCACGAAGTACGTACCGATCACCAGCACCTGGTGATCTTCCAGAACCCGCGCATGGGCCGTGTCATGGCGCTGGACGGCGTCATCCAGACCACCGAAGCGGACGAGTTCATCTACCACGAAATGCTCACCCATGTGCCGATTCTGGCGCACGGCGCAGCCAAACGTGTGCTGATCATCGGCGGCGGCGACGGCGGCATGCTGCGTGAGGTCGCCAAGCACATGAGCGTCGAACACATCACCATGGTCGAGATCGATGCGACTGTGGTCGAGATGTGCAAGGAGTATCTGCCCAATCATTCCAGCGGTGCCTTCGACGATTCGCGTCTGAACCTGGTCATTGACGACGGCATGCGCTTCGTCGCGACCACCGAAGAGAAGTTCGACGTGATCATTTCCGACTCCACCGATCCGATCGGCCCGGGTGAAGTCCTGTTCTCGGAAAACTTTTATCAGGCCTGCCATCGCTGCCTCAACGAAGGCGGCATTCTGGTCACCCAGAACGGCACGCCTTTCATGCAGTTGAGCGGTGTGCAGACCACAGCCGGGCGCATGAACGGTCTGTTCGCCGACTGGCATTTCTATCACGCAGCGATCCCGACCTACATCGGCGGAGCAATGACTTTCGCCTGGGGTTCGACCGATAAGCGCTATCGCAAACTGCCGCTGGAAACCCTGCGTCAGCGTTTTTCGGGCAGCGGTATTGTTACGCGTTATTACAATCCGGAAGTCCACATCGGCGCGTTCGCCTTGCCGCAGTACGTTCTGCAGGCCGTGGGCAAGGCCAGCAACGACTGATGAGCCGGTCCGGCTTCTCGGAGCCGGATTTTCTCGAGCGTCGCCTGCAAGGCTTTATAAGCGCGTAATTCGCGACAGAAATTTCACACGTTCTGTCACAAAATTGCGCGCGAAGCTGAACAGGCAAGCGTCTTCATCGGCTGACCTGGCCCCTGGCGACCCGCAATCAAGT
Organism: Pseudomonas congelans; assembly: GCF_900103225.1. Classification (GTDB taxonomy): domain Bacteria; phylum Pseudomonadota; class Gammaproteobacteria; order Pseudomonadales; family Pseudomonadaceae; genus Aquipseudomonas; species Aquipseudomonas congelans. The sequence continues at coordinate 54,542 of NZ_FNJH01000001.1, forward strand.
AATATCTGCGCCCTGTCGCGCGCCGTCTCCCTCAAGAGGAGGGCGGCACTGCACTCTGAACCTACCCCTGAATCCACCGGATCCTGACAACCATGGCCAAAACGGACGCCCAGATTCATCGGCAAGCCCGCCTGCAAAACCCCACTGTCAAATCGCATCTGGCTTACATCCTGCTCAGCGGCTTCGCCCTGATGGTGATGTACACGCTTCTGCGTATCGGTCTGCTGGTCTACAACCGCGAGATGATTGGCGACACGCCAGCCTCGACGTTCCTTGAAGCACTGTTCAACGGCACGCGCTTCGACCTGCGCCTGACCATGTACCTGCTCATTCCGCTGGTGCTGTCGCTGTTCAGCGCACGCGCCATGGCGGCACGCGGGTTCTTCCGTTTCTGGCTGACTCTGGTCGGCAGCATCACGCTGTTCTTCGGCCTGATGGAAATGGACTTCTACCGTGAGTTTCACCAGCGCCTGAACGGCCTGGTGTTTCAATACGTCAAGGAAGACCCGAAGACTGTTCTGAGCATGCTCTGGTACGGTTTTCCGGTGGTCCGCTACCTGCTGGCATGGGCAGTGGTGACCTGGCTGCTGAGCCTGGTGTTCAAGGGCATTGACCGTGCAACCCGTCCACGTGTCGCTGCAAAAACCAGCCCGGAGGCTACTCGCTCCGTTGCGCCGTGGTATGTGCGCGCCGGTGTGTTCGTTCTGGTATTACTGGTCATGGTGGTCTGCATCCGTGGCACTCTGCGTCAGGGCCCGCCGCTGCGCTGGGGCGACGCTTACACCACCGAGTCCAATTTCGCCAACCAGTTGGGCCTGAACGGCACACTGACGCTGATCACTGCGGCCAAGAGCCGTATGTCCGAAGACCGCGACAACATCTGGAAAGCCACGCTGCCACAGGCCGAGGCCCAGCAGACGGTGCGCGACATGCTGCTGACGCCGAACGACAAGCTGGTCGAACCGGATATCGCGGCTGTGCGTCGCGATTTCACGCCGCCGGCAGAGAACACCTTGCCGATCCGCAACGTGGTCGTGATCCTGATGGAAAGCTTCGCCGGTCACTCGGTGGGCGCCTTGGGCAACGATGCCAACATCACGCCGTACTTCGACAAGTTGTCCAAGGAAGGCCTGTTGTTCGATCACTTCTTCTCCAACGGTACTCACACCCACCAGGGTATGTTCGCCACCATGGCGTGCTTCCCGAACCTGCCGGGCTTCGAGTACCTGATGCAGACGCCGGAAGGCAGCCACAAGCTGTCGGGTCTTCCGCAGTTGCTGAGTACGGGTCGCAACTACGATGATGTCTACGTCTATAACGGCAACTTTGCCTGGGACAACCAGTCGGGTTTCTTCAGCAACCAGGGCATGACCAACTTCGTCGGTCGTGAAGACTTCGTCAATCCGGTGTTCTCCGATCCGACCTGGGGCGTTTCCGACCAGGACATGTTCGACCGTGGCGCGCAGGAGCTCAAGGCCCGTCAGGACGGCAAGCCGTTCTATGCCTTGCTGCAAACCCTGTCCAACCACACGCCGTATGCGCTGCCAGATCCTTTGCCGGTCGAGCGTGTGACCGGGCACGGCTCGCTGGACGAGCATTTGACCGCCATGCGTTATGCCGATTGGGCGCTGGGCCAGTTCTTCGAGAAGGCCAAAAAAGAGCCTTACTTCAAGAACACTCTGTTCGTGGTGCTGGGCGACCATGGCTTCGGTAACGACAAGCAGCTGACTGAAATGGACCTGGGCCGTTTCAACGTGCCTCTGCTGCTGATCGGCCCTGGTGTGCAGGAGAAGTTCGGTCAGCGCAGCAGCATCGTGGGTACGCAGGTCGACGTGGTGCCGACCATCATGGGTCGTCTGGGTGGCCTGAACCGCAACCAGTGCTGGGGCCGCGATCTGCTGAACCTGCCTGAGGGTGACAAGGGCTTCGGTGTGATCAAGCCATCGGGCAGTGAGCAGGTGGTCGCTATCATCAGCGGTAACCGTATCCTGATCGAACCGACCGAGATGCCTGCCAAGCTGTTGACCTACACCCTCGGCGCCAAGCCGCATGCCGAAGAAGTGCCTGATGCGCCCGACACGCAGGAGCTCAAGCGCAAGCTGGAAAGCTTCCTGCAGACGGCTACCAAGAGCCTTCTGGACAACACGGCCGGTGTAGAGGCCAGCAAGAACCGCAACTGATGACGACTGACTCGTCCGGCTGACCGGCGAGCCGGATCAGTCAAGCGACAAGGGCCCTCGGCATTGACTGCGAGGGTCTTTTTTTTTGCCCGGCATGGCTGGCTCTTCGGCGTAATTGGTTGAACGAATACGCGGGCCAAAAGGTCCAGATTACATAAGCCAGAGTGCCTGGCTTCGTACGGGAGGCATTGATGAAACAGTGGGCCATTTTGTATCTGGACAAGGATGGTGTGCAGCAACGCCGCGAGGCTGGTTTTGATGAGCGTCCCAGCGAGGAGGAGGCCGCGCGCTTCCTGCGCAAGGACCTTTACCCGGTCACCGACGAGCTGAATCTGAATGATCTTGATGGGCGCACCGAGGAGCCTACCGTGAAGACGCTCAAGGACCATAACAGTGTGCGGATCATTTCCATTACAGAAGTCGCCTGATCTGCGCTGATCAAAAACCTTTTCGTGGCAACCACTTGGCATCCGGCCCACGATGGGGCTACTCTGCAGATGAGGCTGTTCAGGCAGCCTCTGACATCTCGATACCCGACCGGTGCCAAGCCTGGTCCGGTCAGCTACATGCTTGATTCCCCGCGTCGGATTATCTGTCGTGAGGTGGCCTCCGAGGACTCGGCGGTCGCTCTGGAAGAGTTGAAACTCTATCTATCGTTGCATAGGAGGACGTTTCATGAGCACAGCCTATCAAGAGGACATCAGCAGTAACGTACTGCGCCGCATGAAGGAAGGCGGTTTTGATTTCGCGCGAATCTATCCCATCGAGTTCTACGCCATCTTCCCGGATGAGGAGCGGGCACGGCAGGCCGCAGAGCAATTTCGCGGCGAATCCCTCAACACCCAGGTAAACGTACGTGATGACGGCAATTGGCACCTGCAATTGAGCAAAGTCATGTACGCGACTTATGACGGCATTGGTGACTTCGAGCAGGACTTCCAGACGGTCATTTCACCTATGGACGGCGAAGTCGAGGGATGGGGCGTTACTCAGGAGATCAGAAGACTGCACGCTTGATGGCTGCGGATTGTCAGGCAATACACTACCGGCTGATTCGGGATACGTTCCGGATCGGCCGGTTCTGTTTTCGCTGACCGTTCCTGAACGGTGGTCAAAAAAAAGCCACTCAAACGAGTGGCGCAAAGGGAAGTCTGTTTAAAATCCGCAAGCGTTTTTGGCATGCTGGACAAAATATCGATTTGGGCAAAAGCGGCGTTTGGTGCCCTGTTTGCTCGGTTGCTGTGGAGTGTGGCGAACTAATGTCGTTGGCGGAAATCAACTCTGACTATGCTGATCATAGATTTCACGGTTGAATGACGCTTCCGAATGAGGCGCGAAAGAATTGGCTTGGGCGTTTAGTGCACAGGAATGGTGCGTAGAGCGTCGAGTGTTTACCTAACCTTTTGAAATCAAAGCGTTTATGCCGGTGGCACGGGCTTTGCGATGGTCTTGGTGTCCATGGTGACAAGGAGTACGGCATGATCCGCACCTTTTATGACGAGATGTACGATGCGGGCGGCGTAGTCCGTCCGCACTATCGGGAGTTTGCCCGCTGGCTGGGCGATACGCCTCCCGAGCTTTTGGCTCAACGCAGGCGCGAAGCCGATCTGCTGTTTCACCGTGCCGGGATCACGTTCACGCTGTATGGTGATGAGCAGGGCACCGAGCGGCTTATCCCTTTCGACACCATCCCGCGCAGCATCCCGGCCAGCGAATGGCGGGTTGTCGAGCGCGGCTGCATTCAGCGCGTCAAGGCGCTGAACATGTTTCTGGCAGATCTGTATCACGACCAGCGGATTATCAAGGCCGGAATAATTCCCGCCGAACAGGTGCTGGCCAACGAGCAGTATCAGTTGGCAATGCAAGGCCTGAATCTGCACCGCGATCTGTACTCGCACATTTCCGGCGTCGATCTGGTGCGCGACGGTGACGGCACCTATTACGTGCTGGAAGACAATCTGCGCACCCCGAGCGGCGTGAGCTACATGCTCGAAGACCGCAAGATGATGATGCGCCTGTTTCCGGAGCTGTTCTCCGCGCAGCGCATTGCACCGATCGACCACTACCCGAATCTGTTGCTCGACACGCTCAAGAGTTCCAGCCATCTGGACAACCCGAGTGTCGTGGTGCTGACGCCTGGCCGCTTCAACAGCGCCTTTTTCGAGCATGCGTTTCTGGCTCGCGAGATGGGCGTCGAACTGGTGGAAGGTGCCGACCTGTTTGTTCGCGATGACCGTGTGTTCATGCGCACCACTGACGGTCCGAAAGCCGTTGACGTGATCTACCGTCGTCTCGATGACGCGTTTCTGGATCCGCTGGCCTTCAACCCCGATTCGATGCTGGGCGTCCCTGGGCTGCTGGCGGCCTATCGATCCGGCAACGTGGTCCTGGCCAATGCCATCGGTACCGGTGTCGCGGATGACAAGTCGGTTTACCCCTACGTCACCGACATGATTCGCTTCTATCTGGATGAAGAGCCGATTCTCAAGAATGTGCCGACCTGGCAGTGCCGCAAGCCGGAAGAACTGTCGCATGTGCTGGCAAACCTCGGCGACCTTGTCGTCAAGGAAACCCAGGGCTCCGGTGGCTACGGCATGCTGGTCGGTCCCGCAGCGACCGCCGCCGAGATCGAAGCCTTCCGGGCGCGCCTCAAGGCCAAGCCGCACGCGTACATCGCCCAACCCACCTTGTGCCTGTCGACCTGTCCGACCTTTGTCGAGAACGGCATAGCCCCGCGACATATCGATTTGCGCCCGTTTGTTCTGTCCGGTCGTGAAACCCGCGTTGTGCCTGGCGGGCTTACCCGAGTGGCCTTGCGTGAAGGTTCACTGGTGGTCAATTCGTCACAGGGTGGCGGAACCAAAGACACCTGGGTGGTCGAGGATTAAGGATGCCTGCCAATGTTAAGTAGAACTGCCTCTGATCTTTTCTGGATGTCGCGTTACCTGGAGCGAGCGGAGAACCTCGCCCGAATGCTGGACGTGAGCTATTCGCTGTCGCTGATGCCGCAGGACGGGCGGGGCGACGGGCTGGATGAAATAGCCATGCCGTTGCTGATCACCGGAACGCTGGAAACCTATATCGAGCGTCATGGCGAGCTGCATGCCGAACGCATGCTGCATTTCTTTGCTCTGGACGCCACCAACCCGGCCAGTATCTACAGCTGCCTTGGCGCAGCAAGGGTCAGTGCGCATGCGGTGCGCGGGCGCATTACCGCGGACATGTGGGAGAACATCAATTCCACCTGGCTGGAGATTCGCGGTATCGCCCAACAGGGGCTGACCCGCTATGGCATGAGCCGCTTTTGCGAGTGGGTCAAGGAGCGTTCGCACCTGTTCCGTGGCGCCACCTACGGCACCATCATGCGCAACGACGCGTTCCGCTTCATCCGTCTGGGCACTTTCATCGAGCGCGCCGACAACACCATGCGCATGCTCGATGCCCGCTATGAAATGCTTGAATTGCGCGGGCCACAGGCCAATGCTGCGGCAGACAACTCGGCGGCCGGTTATTACCAGTGGAGCGCCTTGCTGCGCGCACTGTCCTCGTTCGAGGCTTACACTGAGGTCTATCGGGATGCGCCAGGCGCGCGTCAGGTTGCCGAGCTGTTGCTGCTGCGTGCCGACATTCCGCGCTCGCTACGCGCGTGTCTGGAAGAGATGGACGTCATTCTGGCCAGCCTGCCCGGCGTCAATGGTCGACCCGCACAGCGCATGGCTGCCGAGATGGACGCGAGATTGCGCTACACCAGCATCGACGAGATTCTGGATGAAGGCCTGCACGAGTGGTTGAACGAATTCATTCCGATGCTGGCCCAACTGGGTGATGCCATTCACACTTCGTACCTGGAGGCTGCATGAGACTTTCGATAAGCCATGAGACCACCTATCACTACGATGACCAGGTGCGTTCGAGTATCCAGTATCTGCGCCTGACGCCTCACGACAGTGAACGTCAGCAAGTGCTCAGCTGGCAGCTGACGTTGCCACGGCCGGTGCGTGCGCAGATCGACCCCTTTGGCAATATTCTGCATGTCCTGAGCCTGGAAGAGCCGCACGAAGCCATCATCATCGGCGCGCGCGGGCAGGTGGAAATCGACGAAACCCGTGAGGCCGAGCACGAAAGCCAGTCTGCGTTGCCGTTTTTGCGCGTTACACGACTGACCGAGCCTGACGAAGCGATTCGCAGCTTTGCGGCCATGGAGTGTCGCAAGCGGGCTGACCGCACCGGGTTGATCGACCTGATGCAGGCGCTCAATCAGCACATGACCTACACCCAGGGCGCGACCGAAGTGGACACCAGTGCCGCGCAGGCCTTCGCCGGACGCTCGGGCGTGTGTCAGGACCATACCCACGCGTTTCTCGCCTGTGCCCGCAGCCTTGGGGTGCCGGCTCGTTATGTCTCAGGTTATCTGTGCAGCGAAGACAGCGAACACCTGTCCAGCCACGCCTGGGCCGAGGCCTGGATAGACGACGCCTGGTACAGTTTTGATGTGACCAATCAGTTGGCCATCCCCGAGCGCCATTTGAAACTGGCGGTAGGGCTGGACTATCTGGACGCCTGCCCGGTGCGCGGCATGCGCCGCGGCGGCGGATCCGAGCAGATGCATGCCAAGGTTGTGGTATCGCCCATGACCGGCACGCCGAAAGTGAAAACCCGCGTGCAGGTCCAGACGCAGCATCAATAACCTTTACGCTCACGCTTTGCGTCATGAAATGGCCGGGCTCAACTGCCTGGCCGTTGCTTATTCGGCGGGATCGTCGGTGATGTCGTAGAGCGCGTTGTGCAGCTCTTCATAGTTACCGCCATTGATAACGCTGAAGTAGCCCGCAGACCTGAGCTTTTCCTGGGCCCTGTCGGCCTTGCTGTCCGTACTGCTGAAAATGACGAACACGGCATTGCGGTCGTTGAGCACCTGTTTCATCTGATTGACCAGCCGTCGCTCATCGACGCGTACGGCGTTCAGCACCGTGCCTGCGTCATAGTCGGTCTGGCTACGCACATCCATCGCCAGCTTGCCTTCCTTCAGCGCAGTCACGGCCGCAGCCTGATCGACTACCCCCGCGTGTGCTGCGAAACTGCTGACAAGTGCACAAGCAGCAATCCATTGGCGCATAAACTCCACCTCCCTCAGTGCGAATGGAAAGAGTGGCACAGTTGATCGTTGTTCGAAAGCGCGTGGATCAGCCAAACAATCGATTCAGGTTAGGCACGATCAATAACAGCGCAGTGGTGAAAAGGATCAATCCCGCCTGACGTACTTTGGAGTGCTTGAACTTGAACATGGCTGACCGCCTTTTGTTGTTATTCCTGAGCGACAAAAGCAGGCCCGATCTGCAAGACAGATAATCGACTGCTGGCAAGGTTGCGCATTGAACAGGTGAGCCCGGTCATTCGACCGCTGGCCCGAGCGCTGAAAGGATTTTGCGCATTTCCTGTTACAGATATAACCATAGAGCCGAGGCGCCCTGTAGTTTAGAACTGTTGGGAATCTAAAACTGTTTATCTAGACTTGAACGCTATTAACGGGAGTGGCACTGAATGCACAGGCCTTTTCTAGACGCTTCGTCAGTGACCATCAGCGTTGCACCGTTCGTCCGGGGCAGATTTTTCCTACACCGAATAAACGTCTGAAACAGGCCGGAGTGCTGCTTGATTTGCCAAGGTCTTCAAGGCAGGCTCTGCCGGTGCGCTACTGCCTCATTACCGCTTCAGGGTCTCTTTTATGTCTTTACGCATCTGTATTCTGGAAACCGACAATCTGCGACCTGAACTGGTCGAGCAATATCATGGGTATGGGCGGATGTTCGAATTACTCTTCGCTCGTCAGCCCCTCGCCGCAGAGCTGACGGTCTACAACGTGGTGCAAGGGGACTACCCACCTGCAGACGAGCAGTTCGATGCTTACCTGGTGACTGGCAGCAAGGCCGACTCATTTGGCACCGACCCGTGGATTCAGACCCTGAAGGTCTATCTGCTGGAGCTGTATCAGCGCGGCGAAAAACTGTTGGGTATCTGCTTCGGTCACCAGTTGCTGGCCTTGCTGCTGGGCGGCAAAACCGAGCGTGCCGTGCAGGGCTGGGGCGTCGGGATTCACCATTACCAACTGGCTTCCGCCAGGCCGTGGATGACGCCGGCGATGGACAAGCTCACGCTGTTGATCAGTCATCAGGATCAGGTCACTGCGCTGCCCGAGAACGCTACGGTGATTGCGTCCAGCGAGTTCTGCCCGTTTGCCGCCTACCATATCAATGATCAGGTGCTGTGTTTCCAGGGGCATCCCGAGTTCATCCATGACTTTTCCCGCACCTTGCTCGACCTTCGTCAGGAAGCGCTGGGCGAGCAGATTTACAAGCAGGGTGTCGCGAGCCTGGACCACGACCATCATGGCGCGACGGTGGCGGAGTGGATGATGCGCTTTGTGGCACACAAACCGGATAACCAGTCCGTCTGACCTGGCGCATGGCTCATCGTCATGCGCTCGCCGGACTGTTTGAATGGGAATGGGCTGACGGAGTTATAGCCAGCCGGAGCGTTTGAAGCTGGCGAACAGCGCCGTACACCCGCCCAGAATGACACCCAGTACGATGAAGTAGCCGTGTTCCCACTTGAGTTCGGGCATGTTCTCGAAATTCATGCCGTAGATGCCGGCAATGGCCGTCGGGAACGCCAGAATCGCTGCCCATCCGGCAAACTTGCGTTGCACGATGCTTTGCCGCGAAGACTCCAGCAGCAGGCCGATTTCGATGGTCTGGCTGGCGATGTCACACAGGTTGCCCAGGTCTTCCATCTGGCGCTTGACGTGAATTTCGACATCGCGAAAGTAGGGACGCATGTTCTTGTCGATGAACGGAAAACTGAGTCTCTGCAACTCTTCGCCCACTTCCACCATTGGTGCCACGTAGCGGCGCATGCGTAACAGGTCGCGGCGCAGGGCGTGAATGTGCTGGATATCGGACTCGCGCAACGAACCACCGATGACACTCTGCTCCAGTTGCTCGAGCTCGGCGTGAATGGCTTCGGTCACCGGCTGATAGTTCTCGGTCACGAAGTCCAGAAGCGCGTAGAGCACGAAGTCTTCGCCGTGCTCCAGCAGCAGTGGTCTGGCCTCGCAGCGCTGACGCACCAGTCCGTAGGACTTGGAGTGACCGTTGCGCGAGGTGATGATATAGCCCTTGCCGGCGAAGATATGGGTTTCGATGAACAGCAGCTTGCCGTTGTCGCGCACGGGGGCGTACGTCACGATGAACAGCGCATCGCCAAAGGTTTCCAGCTTCGGACGGCTATGAACCTCCAGCGCGTCTTCAAGGGCCAGCTCATGCAGGTTGAACTGCTCCTTGAGGCTGGTCAGCTCCGCGTTGGTGGGCTGCTCCAGTCCTATCCAGACGAAATGATCGGGCTTGGCTGCCCAGGCAGCGCCCTCATCGAGGGTGATATCACGGACTTTTTTACCCTTGCTGTACACCGCTGCTGCAACAACTCGGCCCATGGCGCTATCGCTTCTTCAATTTGTCAGTGGCGCAAAAACATGCGCGGTCGCTGATCAGATTGATCAAACGCGTATGAGTTCGCCGATAAACGAAAGCCCGTTGATACGGGCTTTGGTTGAGGATCAGAGCATGTGCTGCCGATCCTGTTCGATCGCTGCCTCCAGCGTGTCGAGCAAGGCCTTTCTGACCTTGAGCTTGGTCTTCTTGTGCGCGCTCATATTGATCTTCTTCAACTGCCCGGCGACGGCCAGCGCGGTGCTCTGCAGCTCCTCGACGCTGACCACCCGATCGAGGAACCCGGCGGCCATCGCTGCTTCAGGGTCGAACATCTCGGCGTTGATCACCGAGCGATTGAAAGCCGATTTGCGCAGGCGGTCGCGCGCCAGTTCGATACCGGCGTGGTGCATGGTCATGCCGATCTGCACTTCGTTCAGGCCGATACTGAACGGCCCGGCGACACCGATTCGATAATCGGCGGACAACAGCAGAAAGGCGCCCTTGGCAACCGCATGGCCGGGGCAGGCGACGATGATCGGGAAGGGGTGCGACAGCATGCGCCGTGCCAGCGTCGAGCCTTGTGCGACCAGCTCGATCGCGGCCTCGGCGCTGGAGGTCATGACCTTGAGGTCGTAGCCGCCCGACAGAATGCCCGGCTGGCCGGTGAGAATAACGATGGCCCGGTCCTTTTCGGCCTGGTCCAGTGCGGCGTTGAACGCAACGATCACGTCCGGGGAAATGGCATTGACCTTGCCGTTGTTCAGGGTCAGCGTGGCGACGCCGTCGTCCAGATGGTACGAGACCAGATCACTCATGACGTGATTCCTTTATTGAAGTGAGCAAACGTTACTCATCCATAAGGAACAGGTAAAGCGCTGACTGCCGGGTCACTGAATGGCGTACCGATCAATGGCTGATTTATCGCCGGGCGGCGGTTGATGTCATGGCTGGATATCGTTGAACCCGCAATATTCTTCCCAGTCCATCCCCAGCGCTTCGGCGACCTGGCGGTGTGCTTCAAGGCGCATGCTCTGCAACTGTTCGGGCGACTCGGCAATCAATTCCAGTGCCAGTTCCCAGGTCTCGATACCCTGGCTCTCGGCCTCGTCTTCGAATGCCCATTGCACTTGCTGCTGTTGCTCCTTGGGGCTCAAAGCGCTGATTTCATCCTTCAGGGTCGGATGGGTCGCGAGGTATTTCGCCAGCGCGGCCTCGTTCCACTCAAGTGTATTCATGTGGTTTTGCCTCAAACGTTTCGATAGCCAGGCTGTCTCTATGAATAGTCTGGCAAGACAGCGTGATTGTGAGGGAGGTGGCCTTTGGTGTCAGCACTTGCAAGCGGTTGTCCGCACGAATTTATCGATCATTTGAAGAGGAACCTGTCGTTATGATCAAAGTGAGCGTGCTGTATGCGTATGAAGAGGGTGCCCGTTTCGACCACGATTACTATCGTGACAGACACATGCCGCTGGTGCAGGAACTGATGGGCAAGTACTGCAAGGGCTACAGCGTGGACCGAGGCATAGGTGGAGCAACCCCAGGCTCCGACCCCGCATATATAGGCATGTGCCACATTTACTGTGATTCCATTGAAGACTTTGAAGCTGGCATGGGGCCGCATTCAAAGCAGATCAATGCCGATATCGTCAACTACACCGACCTGATCCCCGAAATTCAGATCAGTGAAGTGCGCGCCGACGTGAAAACCGCTCTATAAGTCATCGAGCGATATCCCGAAAGACCGCCTGTTTTTTCGAGGACATTCCCCCCGACGGATCGAAACACTGACTGTCGTAACGCGGGCTTTGGCACTGCGAGGGGATGTTCGGGGGAGGCGGGCGGTTTCTCTGGAAGGCCTTGTAGCGCTCGGTCTCGATCACCTGCACTCGAGTGCGACCGCCGACCTTGAGGTATTCGGTAGCCTTGAGGTTGGTCTGATGAACGTAGTCCAGCGGCTCGTCTTCACGCCGTATGTAGGACGGACCCTGGCGTTGCAGTGCGCTTTGCGCGCTTTCATCACACGGGATCGATGCATAACTCACCTTGCCTTGCGGTGATGTGCATTTGAAGATCTCGCCGTATGCTGCGCCGCTGCCCAGCAAAGCGAACACCGACAGCGTTATTGAAAGCCTTTTCATTGTGTATCCCTGCAGGACGCGAGCATGGCGCAAGGCTACCACTTGCTCTTTACCGCTGCCATATCCCTCTGCCAGGCCCGTTCGTCAGACACATCGCACGGCTGTGGCCAGAGGCTCTCTGAATATCAGGTCCTGAATTCAAAAACGGAGGCGCATATGACCGGCACCCAGCCAGGCAGCAGCAACGAAAACAAGAATGATCCGGGCTTCGACGAGAAATCGCCGAACACCAAAGACCCGCAGATCGACCCTACCGAGCCGGCGAAGACTCCGGCCACCGAGAAAGGCAGTAAGGATGATTACCCGCCTTACACGCCGGACAAGTAACCGACAGATTGCCCTCGTTGATTAACGGGGGCGATTTATATCCGAACCTCGCTTTACCCCCTCGTACTACTTGTTGGCATCGAGGTATTCCAGCAGATCTTCCATTCGCTCATCGTTGCCCATCCACCACAGCTTCATGCGGGTGCCGGGGACAACTTCGCTCGGGTCCTTGATATAAGTGCGCAACGCTTCACGTGTCCAGACCAGCCCCGAGTTCTTCATCGCATCGGTGTACACGTAGCCTTCCTGTTGTCCCGCCTGACGACCAATGATGCCGTTGAGGGGCGGGCCAAATGCGCTGCGTGCAGAGGGGCCGATCTTGTGGCAGCCGGAGCAGAGGCGGGTGAACACGGCTTTCCCGGCCTCTGCATCACCCGCGCCCTGAGCAATCGGGGGCAGGGCCAGTGCCAGCAGGAGTAATGCGGTCTTTTTTAATCGATAATCCACAGCGCGTTTGGCCTTCCGCTTAAAAGTGGCAAATTTTAACGCAATTATCGGCGGTTCACTTGCTGGTCGGTATCTGGCTCGACAGTTCGTCGAAGTCACGCTTGTAACTCGCCATCTCGGCTGCACTGACGAAGCTCTGTTCAAGAACCAGTTTCTTCGCTCCGGCTTCGATGGTGTCCAGTTGATGAAGGAAGCGCTTCTTCTTTCTGGCCTCCATCCGCGTGCCTGCCTCATCGATAGCCGTGCGTAGCTCTGTTGCTCGTTGGTTCACAAAATCCTGGCCTCGACGGTCAACCGTGAGCCCGTCATTTTCGAGATAGCCTTCCAGCCCGGTTTTTTTCAAGACCAGCCACAACGCCTGATCCGGGGTGAACGTGCCCTTGAACTTCTTGACCTTTCTGCTGCTATCCGCGCCCAGGTCGACCTTCACCGGGCAGCCGGAGCGATGGGCCAGTTGCTGTAATGCCTCGTCCAGACGCTGCGAAGGCATGTCGTACGCCACCGGCGCCATCTGACATGCAGCGAACGCGGGAGCCGCCGCCAGACACGCAGCGGCGAGGAGCAGTTTTTTCAGGGTGTTTTTCATGATTGAAGGGTTTCATCCGGGAGGTAGGGCTTGGAAATCGGTTTCTGCATGATGTTCCCTGTCTGCCCGACGCTTGCTGGAGCAGTCGTGTCCCTGATGTCTCTTGACCCATGCCAGACGCTGCATGCTCAAATCGCAGACAAAGAAAAGCCCGCGATGGGGGGTAGCGGGCTTAAGGTCTTGCTGGGAATTGAGTTAACAATAAACCCGCGAACGTGAAAAAAGCGTGAACTGCCGGATACAATTTATAAACAATTCAAATCACGGCTCGCCGTCCCAGTAATCGAGATTTTCCGTGGTCCGCTGGTTGGCGGTGAACACTCGGGTCCCTTGAACTGAAACCATGGCCTGGTACTTGCCCGAGTCCGGGTACTCGCACACTTCGGGTGTTTCCCGGGTGCTGATCGAGAGGTATTTCAGCGGCGCCTGTGAAGTATTGATTATCTGGTGCGGGTAATCGGCACCCGCGGGGATAAACACGATGTCACCCGTTCTGATCGGCAGCATCTCGCCCGCAACACGCAAACTCCCTTCGCCCTCGATGATCACGAACATCTCTTCCTGCACATGATGAAAATGATAAGGGCAGGAGCGCTTGCCCGGCGCCACGACATCAATCGAGGCCCCCAGCTTTTGCGCCGCCGTGCCTGTGCCCAGGCGGGCCGCAGAGCTTTCATACAGCGGTTCACGAACTTCATGTGCGAGGGGAGCCTCGTTTAAATTGCGAATCAGACGAGACGCCAGTTCACGTGCGCGTTCATTCATATCGTTCGACGCTCGGGGAGTTCAGGAGAGGGTACTTTAGACCAGAGAGCGTAAGGTGTTGCAGGCAGTTGCCTTGATCAGGCAAAACAGTCCCAGGCAGTCGCCACAAAAAGCCCCGGCCCCGCGTGCATTCGTTGCGCCGCTCGGAAACCTATTCGCCTGAAACTCGTCTACACTTTACATCACGCTTCGGCCCCTTCCAGAGGACGCACCATGTTTTCAAAACCCGATATTCAGCGAGTTCTTGAAACAGCTTTTCTACCTTCAAAGTGCGAGTGCGTCGTAGCGCCAAATGAAACCTTCTCGGTAAAGCTTCTCCACCCCGAGTCAGGTGATATCCAGCTCTACGTAACGGCGCTGTCCCTGTCCGAGGTAGAGAGCAGCAGATCCATCGCACGGCTGGTGCTCTCCCTGAGAGAACAGCGAGACCTGATGGGGCAGATGAACTTGTCCCTGAGGCGCATGGCTTAAGGGCTGGGCTCGTGTGTTGATTGCGGTTATTTGATCGCATTCGCAAAGCCCCTGAATTCCTTTCAGAGTTCAGGGGCTTTGCGTTTTATCGATATGGCGGTGAAGGAGGGGGGCTCAAGTAATCGTCAATGGCGTGGTGCGCTCCAGGTGCGTCTACCCTTGCTAGTTCATCACCAAGACAATGACTCGATGCTTTCCCGAGAAACGGGCCTTGAGTCGGGCCTGAGGTTGATTCCCTTTCATAACGAGAGCCATGGTGCTCGCGGTTTAATACCCAATATGATGCACAACCACCGGCGCCCGATGACAGGAGTCGCATCTGCGCATGGATCCTCAAAAATGATGGAAACTGCAATCACGGCACCAGCAAGTCATGTCCCACCTTTTACCTCGGTTCGTACAGCCGCACAGGCGTTGCCGTTTAGTGAGCTACGCTGGGAGGATTCGAAAAGCTCACCCGCATGGATTTAGAGAAGGCTTGTGCGGCTTTCTTCGCCGGAGGCTGGTTGGCGAGGGCTGACATGTTTTACATCACCGTGTAAGGTCGACTGATTGCGTCGGGTCGCAGGCGTCTCCGCTTGGGTTTGAATCTGCCGGTGGCGACTGACCGCTATCGGCCAGAAGCGGTCAGTGCAGGTCTCTTGAAATTGCAATCTTATGAGGCGCAGCGTTCAACCCCAAATAGTAGAGTTGCAGTCTAGTCGCGTTGAGAACTTTGGTGGTTATTAACTCAGGCCCACCTGCACTAGATCGGATTTGAGAGTGTGGGCATGATATATTGGTGAGGTTGTGTCAGTTGGGTTTTATCAACTGTGGGGTTATGAAAATTTATGCCCGCTTTGAGGCGGGCACCTCCTAGAAAACGATAGGCGTACTAGACGAGACTAAAAGTATTCGGGAGTTTTTATTATGTGTTCGTTAGCCAATTTCTAGTTTGAGCGAAATCGAAGCCTCATCCAAATCCAAAAGCTCCTGATCCCAAAACCCTAAAAGAAACAATTCATTTTTCAGGTAGGCATACTCTGCATCAGAATGCAAAATTGTCGCAGTTGTAGCAGCATACTCGGAGAAACACTGACACTCTTTAAGAATACTCTTAATAGTGCCAACTAACAAATTCTTGGTTTTAGTCGATAGCTTTGACTTGTAACTATCAAGTCGCTCTCGGGCCTTTAGTAAGGTTTCATGGAGTTGCTCGCCAATCTCGAAGCGGACCATAACAGTGCGGCCAGAGTTATTTAGATCCACCGTATCGATTGTTTCTAGTCCAATATCGGTCTTGGCACGGAGCCTATATAGACGAAACTGAAGGTGGTCGCGAGGATCAGTTTCATATGGATTTATGATTGGTGCTTTCATTACGTTGTGCCCACTTTTTTTGCCATTACATCTTTTGCAGGCTGGTAACAGATTTTGCCAATTCATTACATCATCCGGATATGTGTCCTTGTCTCGAAAATGTTCCACCTCCATATACTTGCTTTCTTTAGTTAGATCGCACTCGCAATATGCACACTTCCCAAAGCTGGTTTTAAGCAATGCAGACTTCAAGTCGTTAAAGTTCCAGACCGAGGTGTGTTTCTCTTTAAAGATTTCTGTTAGTCGTGCTGTCTCAGTAGGGTTCAGGCATGTCGGGTGAAAACTTCGCTCTAGTTTTATCATCACTCACCCCCTCCTAATGAAGCCATTTGCAGCTTAAGTAGTTTTCGCAAGTGACTCAAAGGGTGAAGCGAGTTGTCTAACTTCTCGAATGCGACTTTAGCGACTTTTTGATTTTCTTGATCGATTGCTGATGTGAACTCATTCATTAGCTTATTGAAGAGCTGCGTTCGAGTATCAGTCATGCCCATGACGTCGGTGAGAACTTCATCCACAGTCCACCCCTTAAATCCGTATTCAGACAATGGAAGCTTTCGGGAACCGACTTGACCGTCGCGAACTTCAAGAGCCAATATCTGGTCTCGATCGGCAGATTGTATAACATGGGGGCTGTGGGTCGTTACTACGAACTGCACCATTGGGAAGATTTCAGAAAGTAATCCAGCTATCTTATTTTGCCATTCGGGGTGAAGATGAAGCTCAACCTCGTCAATTAGCACAATACCTTCAAACTCTACTGCTCGTACGTCAGTGAATCGAAATTCAATTTCTTTTATTATGCCAAAGAAGATCGCTAGGCACGACTTAAATCCGGAGGAGAGATACTCATAATATATTGGTCCGCTTGGAGAGTTAACGAGAATCTCATTAGAGGAAGCAACAACTTTGCTGAATGAGAACTCTGGGTTCAACGCCGAAAAACATTTCTTCGCCAACTCAAAATTATCCATCTGAGCATCAGTTAATGCTTCTCGGTGAGCGGAATATAGATATCGGTGTACAAACCAATTCTTTATATCATGCACGCTCACTCCAGATCTGCTGTCTTGCCAAATTGTATATATAGGTTTTTCTATGTCCTTGGTTATAGATTGCAGGGGTGTGTAAGCAAATGTTCTAGTTGTTTTAAGTGAGAGCAAATACCCCGAATTAACAGTATCTCCACTTATGCTTGCACCTTGGCCGGGCTCATACTGTGTAAATGTCATATTTACTGGAGTGACGATACCTTTATGGGAAAGTGATGCCGCTATTTCGCTGCTCGTCGCCAACACATTTCGACGTAGGATTAGAGTTTCGCCGTTCGAAAAGCAATGGGCTATACACTCTAATATAGTTGTTTTCCCTATTCCATTAGGTCCGCATAAAATATTCATCCTTGGGTTGAGCGTCAGAGATAGGCTATGAAGCCCCCCAACGTCCTTGATTAGAATCTGCTCAATTTTCAATTTTTTCTCCTTAGGTTTGGCAAAATCAGACACGGTAACAATTTTTACGGCCTACATATTTGGAATCCAGCTCGCACAATACTATGTCGAGGGTGGTACTTACATCTGACACGTTGATTTCCGTTTGCCTGCAGACATCCTTTCCTTGTTGGGGGGATGAAGTACGCTAAGCCTCGCATGTAGTTGTAGGCATGCCAACGATACGATTTTTTCATTTAAACCTCCGGTTGTATAAAGATCCAGAGCGTGCCAGGGTTGATTGTAGTCGTTTACGACGGGCTGCTTATGGCCCAGAGTGTGTAAAAACGGGCCAGTGCAATGTCGGCACGTAGCATCGACGGTTTTTGCTATGTAGTCGCTCGCGGTAAGCCCTGCGGGTCGTCACTCGGGTCTTTGAGGCTTCAATAAAGCCCCTACGATGCCAGGTGGGCAACAAAGCCAACCATTTCAGGCTGACAACGCCTTCATTAAGCTGCTGGTGCCAAGGATTTTCATAACTCGCTTCATGTTGTAGGCGAGCACGTTCAAGCTCATTTCTGCACTGACGCCTTCCAGCCTTCGCGTCAAAAAATGCGTGGCACCCATCCACTGTTTGAGCGTCCCGAAGGGATGCTCAACTGTGCGCTTTCGGACTCGCATCATGTCCGGCGCGTTGCTCAGCCGGACCTGCATCTCTTCCAATATCGCCTCATGCTCCCAGCGCCGAATACGGCGTTGCTTGCTCGGTGTGCACTGTGTTTTCAAGGCGCAGCCTTGACACTTTGAACTCCAATAACGATGCAGCTTCATGCCTTCCTCGACGCTGGAGAAACGCCATATCAGCGTTTCTCCAGCTGGACATACATAGTGATTGTTCGCCGCGTCATAGATAAAGGCATCGTTGTTAAAACGCCCATCAGCTTTGGCTCCAGAGGTCATTGGCTTGGGCACATACGCGGTGATATCAGCGTTGTGACAAGCCAGGATTTCCTCACCTTTGAAATAGCCTCGGTCGGCCACCACCGAAAGCGAATCTTATGCCATGGCCTCGCGCGCCTGCTTGGCTATTGAACTGAGCTGATCACGGTCGGAACCGACATTGGTCACCTCATGAGCAACGATCAAATGGTGCTGAGCATCGACTCCTGTTTGCACGTTGTAGCCAACGATTCCTGTACCTCGCGTCATCATTGAACGCGCATCTGGATCGGTCAGTGACACCTGTTTATCCGGTGAGTCGTTGAGCCGTATTTCAATCGCCTGAAGCTCCTTCATTTGCACTTTGAGCTTGGCGATTTTCTCTTCCAGCCGCACCGTCTTGGCTCCAGAGGATGTGGGTTCTTGCCGATCCGCAGTATCAAGTGCCGTTAGGTAACGGTTGATGCTCGATTCGATTTCTTCCATGCGCCGCTTCAGTTTAGCGCTGGTGAAATTTCGGTCGCGGTTGTTGACGGCTTTAAACTTGCTGCCATCAATGGCAACCAGATTTTCACCGAATAATCCCAACTGCTGACATAGCACTACGAACTGGCGACAGACGCCTCGGATAGCCTTGCTGTTGTCTTTTCGGAAGTTGGCGATGGTCTTGAAATCCGGCATCAAACGCCCGGTCAACCAAATCAGCTCGACGTTGCGTTGAGCTTCTCGTTCCAGCCGCCGGCTCGACTGAATGCGGTTGAGATAGCCGTAGATGTAGATCTTTAGCAGGATCGCGGGGTGGTAAGCCGGCCGTCCAGTATCGGCTGGAATGGCACCCTCAAAACCTAGATTTACCAAGTTGAGTTCGTCGACGAAAACGTCAACTACTCGTACCGGATTGGTATCGCTGACGTAGTGGTCGAGGCTTTCGGGAAGTAAGGTGCCTTGGCCTCGGTGTTCACCTTGGATAAAGCGCTTCATAGGCAATCCCCGCGATAAAATCCTCAGCAATCATAGCAAGGGATCACGGAGTCGTTTCTACATACGCCGGGGCAATCGCATACACCAATGGATGCCTATATATAGAAGGTCCGGGGGCAGCGACTCTGATTGCTCAGCCTCAGGCTCCGAGATACCCTTTCTCCTCCTGACAAATAGGCGCGGCCAACAAATCATGTCTACTTGCTATTCCATTCAAATCACGCCAGAAAGACCATTGCCGGCCTTTTATTGCATTGCTGAACATCTATGGGGAACCGGATGTGATGTTGACTCTGACGGTGACTGCGCAGGTTCAGATGATCACCAATGGACGGAACTGACATTGTCGCTTCGCGGCACATCAGGAGAACGTATCGACATTGACCCGCTCTCGCTCATGCCTCTTACCCTCGTAATCCGTTCATCGCACGCCACCCTCTGCCAAAGAGCGGCCGACTACATCGTATCTGTTTCCGGAGGCACTATCGGCGCAGTTGCTAACGTCAATACGGTATGAGTGCGGGGACACGAGGCTTATAGATTTCCGGCAGGTGAAGAACCTAAAAGTGAACCCCTTGGCGTTTTTACACACTCTGGGCCGAAAGCGGTCATTCAATGCAGGTAACAAAGCGAGTTTCAATTTCAGGACATGCAGGTGGAGGCGCGTTGACCAGCATCACAGCATCGTCACCCTGGTTCAGAAAAACCAGGTAATTGCCGGACTCGAAAGTGATTCTAAACCCGACCTGCCGAGGAGCCTGATCGTAGAGGGAGTCCAGAACGCCTTCTACTTCGCAAACCGTGTCGCGTTCAAAGTGGGATATTGACAGGGCTGCCAGAAGATTTTCCCTCTTCCAACAGCAGGTCGCTTCGGGCTTGAGATCGAGCGGCAGGGGTGTCGTTATGGGCAACAGATCAGCCCCTACGCTTTCACCGTCACTCAACAGGTACATGGCAATTGTGGGGTGGCCGTCACTATGCCACTCAATGGAGCCTACATTTCCCAGACACTTCTCTTCGTTGAAGTAGTACTGGTCATGTGTAAGCGCGATCAGTCGTCTACCCACCAGTAGGCGTGCGGTGTGAAGATCCTGAATCGCCCTGTCAGAGGTAAAGATGTATCGGCTAGCCATATCAGGTCTCGTTGGGTCAGGCGGGTATCGGATTCTTCACAAGCAGAACAGCGTCTGCCCCTGGCTGAAAACAGCCAAAGCGGGCATTCGTGTGAATCAACGCCTAATCGCTGGCGCAGTGATCAGTTTGTTGTCAGATACCGAAAATGCGTGCGTCTGAAGGGAGTCGCAAAGTTCTGACAGAAGCGCCAGAAAGACGTTGAAGGATGAGTCGTACCAACACGTTCCGAACCGGAGTGATAAATGGATGGACGTCACCGGCTTTCCTGAAAGGCTTCCTTCAACTGTGAACGACTCATCCTTGGCGAATACCCCTTGAACACACCCCGGCAACACCTGCGCCAGAGACCTTAGGACCGATGCTTCATCCCCGATTTCCAGCACCTCATCGACGTTTGCCAAATCATCAGTGCCAGGCCCAATCGGCTTTAAGATGATGATGTCGTAGCTCATACGTTTTCCTGTACCCCATCTCGTGCGTGTGACTCATCATACCCTCGAGAAGGGGGATGTGGATGTTGTCGACTAGCCATTGGCTTGCAGGTCCTTGCGTAAGGGCGAGAGCAGTCGCGAATGGCAGCAATCGACCGATTCTGTTGAAAAAGTCGGATTCGAAGTCCACGGCAGAAAAGTACGCGCCTGAGATTGAAATCTGAGTTTTGCGCGGAAGGTTCGGGAGTCGGATTTCACGTAGCAACGTGCAAAAGAGATATGTTCATCCATCAATATTCGAGCGTTTTGGGCAAGCCGAATTTTTCAACAGAATCGACCCATTGCAGCCGTTCAGCATGTTGCTAAAATCGACCAAGAATAGACTGACACCCATAAGTGAAGATTGATGTTTACCTGCCCATGCTGCGGATATGCAGTCTTCGAGGAACACCCAGGGTCATACGATATTTGCCCAATTTGTTTCTGGGAGGATGACGTGTTCCAACTCTATTACCCTCACCAGGTGGATGGACCGAATAGATGTAGCTTGATCGAGGCGCAAGTCAATTTCGTCCAATTCGGTGCCTGCGAGCGAACCATGTTGAAGAATGTGCGAATGGTTAGCGATAGCGATGTGCGGGATGGTGAGTGGTTCCCACTCTGGACTCGCCGAGTCGCCATTCCAGATCCCGACTCCGACAACCAGCATCCTCAACACATGAAGTCGAAGTACGACCTCTACTATTGGCTGCGGACCTAGCAGCGCAAAATGGCGTACTAAGTCCAAATTGGTCGGAAGCAGCCTATTCCAAACGACTGCTCTTGGCCGATAGCAGCCCAATCACAGCAGCCAGCCACCGACCCAAGGCGGCTATGTTTAGATCTCTAACGGCCCATCAGGCGTTGATGATGGACAGGGCAGGCCAGATAGCTGCGCAGTTTTCTGAGCACCTTTTTTCTACTTCGAATTTTGCTGTTGATCTAACGACGAGGCTGAAAAGATCGTCGAGCCCGTGCCGTTGATGCCACGGATTGCCAATCCATACACGATCCATCAGCTTCTGAAAAGTGATGGCCTCCGGGCTGATTGCTTTCTCGGCATACAGCTTCTTTGAAGCCTTCCGGCACAAGATAAATATGCAAATACCTAGAGGAGTGTAGGGGGGCTGGTGCAAAGCCGAAATAACATAGTGTCCGCATCCCGCTGAAACCCGACTGGAACTGTCGAGCCCTCGCGGGGACTGAACTTAACCCCCCCTTAAGGAGCTACCCCCATGAACAGCGATCAACTCAATCAATACGACGCCGAGCGCCTTCACCAGCGAGTGGCGGCCGAACTGGGCATTACTGCCGAAGAGCTGACCACCTGGATGATCAACGATATCGAACGCGTGACCGAAGGCGGCAAGGACGTCGGGCACATGGTGGTCTTCCGCGAGTCGACCCCTGCGCAGGTTCTCGACAAGGTTCAGCACAAGCAAAGCCATTTCACGGCCATGACCGGCGTGATCGATCTGAGCTAAGTGCAGCGGGCTTTGCTGTCAAAGCCCGCAGACTCAATAGCCTGCTCCGGTACCCGCGCCTGTCACGATCGCAATCCCGGAACTTGTGCCCAGGCGTGTGGCGCCGGCTTCGATCATCGCCCTGGCGGTGGCCACGTCACGCACTCCGCCAGACGCCTTGACGCCGATGTCAGGGCCGACCACACGGCGCATCAGCGCCACATCCTCGAGCGTCGCGCCACTGCGGCTGAAGCCGGTGGAGGTCTTGACGAATGCCACACCCAAGTCGCGGCAGATCTCGCAGGCGCGCACCTTCTGCGCCTCATCGAGCAGGCAGGTTTCCAGGATCACCTTGAGCGGCACCGTGCCGCAGGCCTGCAGCACCGCAGCGATATCGTCGCGGACCTCATCGAACAGGCCGTCCTTGAGCCAGCCGATGTTCAGCACCATGTCGATTTCCTGAGCTCCGGCGGCGATCGTCAGGGCTGCTTCCGACGCCTTGCTGGCACTCAGTCCGGCACCCAGCGGAAAGCCCACCACCGCACAGACCTTGACGGCAGAGCCGGCCAGTTGTCGAGCGGCAAAAGGCACCTGGCTGGAGTTCACGCACACCGAGTAGAAGCCGTGTTCCCGGGCTTCGGTGCAAAGTGTGGCAATCTGCGCCCGGCTGGCATCCGCCGCCAACAAGGTGTGATCGATGGCCTGGGCCAGTGCAGCGGGTTCTAGCGAGTTCATCAAGGGATTCCTGTCATCAGTAAAAACACTTGGGTGGATACCCATAAGTTAAAAAATTAACACTTGGTGTTACTCTAGCGACACCTCCAACGGATTGCCGGGATGCCCATGGACGTCAAAAAAACCGACCGCATCAAACAGATTCAACAGGCTCTGCAAGATCAGAAAGCGATCCATCTGCGGGAGATGGCGGCGCTGCTCGATGTGTCCGAAATGACCCTGCGCCGCGACCTCAGCCGGCACCCCGGGCAGTTACGGCTGCTGGGCGGCTACATCACTCGCGCCCATGATGATCCGGAACCGGGGGATTACCGGGTCAGCGAGCAGGACACCCGCCATGTCGAAGAGAAGCGCCGCATCGGCAAGCTGGCCGCCACCTTCATCCGGCCCGGCGACACGGTATTTTTCGACTGTGGCACGACGATCCCCTTCGTGGTCGACTTCATCCCCGACGAGCTGGAGTTCACCGCGGTGTGCAACTCGCTCAACGTACTGCTCAAGCTGCAGCAGAAACCCAACTGCAGCATCGTCCTGTGCGGTGGCATGTTCCACCGCAAGAACCAGGTGTTCGAGAGCCATGCCGAAACCAGCATCCTCGATGGCGTGCGCCTGACCTGGGCCTTTGTCTCGGCGGCCGGGGTCAGCCTGGACTGCGGTGTAACCTGTTTCAATTTCCACGAGGTGGAGGTCAAGCAGAAGGTCATGCGCCAGGCCCGGCAAAGCCTGCTGCTGGCCGATCACTCCAAATTCGACGCCGTACGCACTGCGCACTTCGGTGCCTTGAGCGATTTCCATTGCGTGGTCAGCGACAAGAAAATCCCGCGTAGCTACCGCGAGGCCATCGAGGCCGGCGGCGCGCAGCTTGTGCTCTAGAAGCATCACGGTTGCAGCGCACGGCGTTCGGGTGCGTTCAGGTAACCGGTGGTCACGCTGAACTCGGCGCTGGCTCCGGGCGCGAGGCTGCGCACGTTGCCTTTGGCGAGTTCGGCGCGGTAGCCCTCCGGTTCGCAGGTGGCCGGCAAGATGAAGGCCGCCACCTGCTGATCAGTGTTATGCAGGATCCAGCGCGCGGCATGCTCAAATTGTCGCGGGCTGTAGCGGGTGTAGAACGCCGCGCCGTCGGGATGATCAAGGAAGAAGTGCGCCTGTCCCTGAGCGTCGCTGCGCACGTCGTCGAAGAAGCAGACGATCTCCGGGTCATACAGCGCGGGCGAGTCGAGCACCTCGAGGCCGGTCGGGTCCTGGCTGAGTTCGGCGATATAGGCGCTCCAGGCCGGCGTCGGCCGCACATGGGCAGGCACGCTGGCGCGCACCCGTGTGCGCTCGCAGCCCAGGGGCTGGGTGAGGCGGGCGCCGTCCACGTAGGCGTAGTTCATGTGCGCCATGTACATCAGGTCCATGGCCTTGCCGGCCAGATTGACCACCTGCATGCCGATCTCGAACAGCCCGCTGGCCGGGCGCAGGGTCACGCTCGGGCTGGCCCGGTAATGGTCGCCGAAGCCCTGCACGTATTCACAGGTGCCGCCGAGGCGCAGATAAGCGCCGTGCTCGTCTTCGCCTGCTTGCAGCCAGGCATCGTCCATCGACGCGCAGGGCATTTCGCCGTGCAGCGCATGATCATCCTCGGGCCCCGGGCAACCGTTGCGCAGCAGGCCGCTGTGAAACATGAAACAGCCGTAGGTGCCGATCACGCTGGAACTGGGCCGCGGCTGGGTAAACATATTGAGCATGGTCAAATCAACGCCGTCGAATTCGGCCGACCAGATCATTTGCCCCTGCCAGGGCAGGACCACCAGCTTGCCGCGGCTGTTTTCCAGTGACAGGGCCTTGACCCCGCTGGGGTAGGTCCAGGCACGCACGCTGAAATTTGCTGATTCGAGCAGCAGCCGGCTGTTCTGGTCCCAGAGCTGTGGGTAGAGCGGCAGGCGCAACGCTTCGCTACTCATTGCGCCACCGCCTTGGCCGAGCCGCCCAGCACTGGTTGCGGCTGACGCATGCAGTGCACTGCGTACATCACGATGGCCACGAAACACAGCAGCGGCACGCTATAGGCAATCTGCATGTTGCCGCCATTGGCATCGCTGAGCAGGCCCTGGAAGATCGGCATCACGCCACCGCCGACGATGCTCATCACCAGCAGCGAGCCACCGACGCCGGTGTCCTCGCCGAGCCCGTCAATGGTCAGACCATAGATGGTCGGCCAGCAAGGCCCGAGAAACACACTGACCCCCACGGCGGCATACACCGCGGTGATGTTCGGCACCAGGATGGTGTAGGCCAGCAGCACGATGCACAGCACGCCATACACCGCCAGGACCTTGGCCGGGTGCATTTTGCGCATCAGCAGGTTGGCGATCATCTTGCCGATAAAATAGGCAGCAAAGGTGGTCAGCAGGAACCACGAGGCACTGCGCTCGTTCATGCCGCCCATTTGCATGGCCAGGCGAATAGTGAAGCTCCACACCCCGACCTGCGCGCCCACATAGAGGAACTGCGCCAGTACACCGAAGCAGAAGCGCGGATTGCGCCGCAGGCGGCCGAGGCTCTCGCCGATGCTCGCCCGCGGTTCGCTGACGGTACCGTTGCCCTTGCACGCGGGGAAGCGCGTGATGGCGATCAGAATGAACATCAATATGAGTACCGCGATCATCCATTTGTACGGCAGCAGGGTCGACTGGATCATCTGCAATTGCTGCGCCGCCGCATCGCTGGCGCTCATCTGGGTCAACTGTTCGCGCGTGGCGTCGGTGTCCTTGAACATCACGAAGCTGCCGACGTACACCCCGGTCATGGCGCCGAAGGGGTGGAAGGTCTGCGAGATGTTCAGGCGCCGTGTGCCGGTCTCCCGCGGGCCCATCAGTGTCGAATAGGTGTTGCATGCGGTCTCGAGAAACGACAAACCGGCGGCGATGACGAACAGCGCCATCAGGAACATGCCGTACTTGGCGGTCGACGCTGCCGGAAAGAACAGGGCGCAGCCGAACAGGTACAGCATCAGCCCGATGAGGATGGTGGTCTTGTAGCTGAAGCGGCGCACTACCATTGCTGCTGGGATGGCGACGAAAAAGTAGCCCAGGTAGAACGCCGACTGGACGAAAGCGGTCTGGAAGTCGCTGAGCAGGAAAGCCTTCTTGAAGTGCGCGATCAGCACGTCGTTCATGCTCGCGGCCGCCGCCCAAAGAGCGAAGATGCTGCAGAGCAGGAGGAAGGCGAACCACGGCGTGCGGTTCAGGTAGAACCCGTCAGGGGTTTGTTGCAGCGCAGGCTTATTCATTATTGTTCTCCGCGAAATGCTGGTGAGTGTCAGCTGGCCGATGCATCGAGGAATCGCGCAAACGTGGGCGCATCGGGGTAAGAGGATTGCGTGCCGAGGCCAGTGACCGAGCAGGCGGAGTAGGCCACCGCCTGGTGCATGGCTTGGCGGATATTGCCGTCCTGGCTCCAGTGCCGGGCGAAGCAGCCAATGAAGGCGTCCCCGGCACCGGTGGTGTCACGCGCCTGAACCTTGACCCCTGGCACCTGCCACTCGCCTTCGGCGCCGACGTACAGCGCCCCTTGTTCGCCCAGGGTGACGATGACGTGGCGTACGCCCAGCGCGACCAGTTGGTGTGCAGCCTGAGCTGCCTCCTCGGCGCACGTCACCGGCTGGCCGCTGATCAGTGCCAGCTCGCTCTCGTTGGGGATCAGGAAATCCAGCTGCGCCAAATGCTCGCGGCTCAGGCTGGCCAAGGCCGGAGCCGGATTGAGCAGCACCGGGATGGCATGCCGGTGAGCGAAGGCGATGGCGTGGTAAACGGTCGCCAGCTCGACTTCCAGTTGCAGCACAATCAAAGCGCAATCGCGCAGCTGCGCCTCGGCACGGTCGATATCGGCCGGGCTCAGGTGGGCATTGGCGCCTTTGACGATGAGGATGCTGTTGTGGGAGTTCTCCTGGACGAAGATCGGCGCGACGCCGCTCGACACGCCCGGCACCCGTTCGACGAAGCGCGTATCAATGCCCAGCCGTTGAAAATTGGCCAGGGTGGTATCGGCGAAAGCATCGTCGCCGACCTTGCTGAGCATCAGCACGTCGGCGCCCAGCAGCGCCGCGGCGGCGGCCTGATTGGCGCCCTTGCCGCCGCACCCCATGGCAAAACGCGGTGCTTCGAGCGTTTCGCCCTGAGCAGGCATGCGTTCGATGTAAGTGATCAGATCGACCATGTTGCTGCCGATGACTGCAATCTTGCTCATTGTTATTTTGACCTCACCAGCGCCGACGAATGCCTCGGCGGCTTTTATTTATGTTATTTAAATAACATTTTCTGTGAGGATTCAATCTTTATTTTTTGATGTGAGCGTGCGCTATCAAAACGCCTGTAGGGTGTTTTGGTGGCTGTTTCGGATCGGAGGCAGGGGTGTCGCGCGCGTGAGGCGTGCCCCTGAAAAATTGATTCCACGGCCATTTTTTCAGACCCCGGAAACCACAAAACCCCTGAATTCGTTGAAGAATTCAGGGGTTTTGTGTGTTTCAAATATGGCGGTGAAGGAGGGATTCGAACCCTCGATACAATTTCTTGTATACACACTTTCCAGGCGTGCTCCTTAAGCCACTCGGACACCTCACCGTATCTCGACGACAACGTTGTGTCTGCCGAGGCGCGCTAATGTAGTCGAAAGCTTTTCCTAACGCAAAACTTTTTTTCAGATTTTTCATGCGCTTAAGCAAATAAACGCTTATTCGCCAGTAAAGGGCCCTGGCGGGGGATGCGGCCCTTGGGCAAAGGGCCGCTTGTGGTGGAGGCGTCAGGCGCTGAAGCCGCCATCGATGGTCAGGCTGGCACCGGTGATGTAGCCTGCTTCAGGGCCAGCGAGGTAGGCGACGAAGCTGGCGATTTCTTCGCTGGTACCGTAGCGGGGCAGAGCCATCAGCGCTTTCAGGGTCTCGGCGAATTCGCCCTGCGCCGGGTTCATGTCGGTGTCCACCGGGCCGGGCTGGACGTTGTTGACGGTGATGCCTTGCGGGCCGAGGTCGCGCGCCATGCCTTTGGTCAGACCGATCAGCGCTGATTTGCTCATGGCGTACGTGGCACCGCCCGCAAAGGGCATGCGGTCAGCGTTGGTGCTGCCGATGTTGATGATGCGGCCGCCTTCTTCCATATGTCGCGCGGCTTCCTGGCTGGCGATGAAGACGCTGCGCACGTTGATGGCCAGGGTCTTGTCGAAATCCTGCATGCTGAATTCATTGAGCGGCGCAATGGCCAGAATGCCAGCGTTATTGACCAGGATATCCAGCCTGCCAAGGGTCTCGGCAGTGGTCTGTACGGCCTGGCGGATGGCTTTTTCGTCGGCACTGTCGGCGCGAATGGCCAATGCGCGGCCGCCATTGGCGTTGATGCTGTCCTGAATCTCCAGGGCGCTGACCTCGGAGCTGACGTAGGTAAACGCCACGGCTGCGCCTTCTTTGGCCAGGCGCTGGACGATGGCCGCGCCGATGCCACGTGAGCCGCCCTGCACGAGCGCTACTTTGCCGGTGAGTTTAAGGTGTTCGATCATGATGTTCTCCTTGGGGGCAGGTCTCGGACAAGCCTGGGCCTGTCGACGATTGCGACCAGAATAGACCTTGATTGCGATAGTCTTCCTGAACCAAAAGTTCGGACTGATTCATCATGGATATTCAAGACAACAGCGCGCTGATCCTGATCGACCTGCAGGAGGGTATCAATCACCCCAAGCTCGGACGGCGCAATAACCCATTGGCCGAGACCCACATCAGCGCGCTGCTCGGCGCCTGGCGGCAATCCGGGCGGCCGGTGATCCACGTCCGGCATTTCTCGACATCACCCGAATCAGTGTTCTGGCCGCAACAGTCAGGCGTCGAATACCAGTCAGCTTTCGTGCCGCAAGCCGACGAGCGTGAGTTGAGCAAGCAGGTGCCCGACGCGTTTTGCGGGTCCTTTCTGGAAATGTGGTTACGCTCCGACGGGATCAGGCAACTGGTGATTGCCGGTGTGGTCACCAATAACTCGATCGAGTCCACCGCGCGCAGTGGCGGCAATCTGGGGTTTGACGTGCTGGTTGCGCACGATGCCTGTTTTACCTTCGATCAACAGGACTTTTTCGGCACGCCGCGCAGTGCCGAAGAGGTGCACGCGATGTCGCTGGCCAATCTGCATGGCGAGTACGCTACGGTCCTGTCGACGGCGCAGATTCTCCAGCAGGTTGCTGTCGAATAAGCGCCTGACGGGCTTACTTGCGGGTTTTCTTTGGTGCAGCGGGCAGAGGGGCGAAAAGCGCTTGCAGGTCTTCGTCGCGCAATTTCCAGTCGCCGGTTGTGCGTCCATCGAGCACACCCGAGGCCAGCGCTGACTTTTCCCGCTGCAGGCGCTGGATTTTCTCTTCCACGGTGCCGCGCGCAATCATCTTGTAGACGAACACCGGCTTGTCCTGGCCGATACGGTACGCTCGGTCGGTCGCCTGATTTTCCGCTGCCGGGTTCCACCACGGGTCATAGTGGATCACCGTATCGGCGGCGGTCAGGTTGAGGCCGGTGCCGCCTGCTTTGAGGCTGATCAGGAAGATCGGCAGTTTGCCGCTCTGGAAGTCATGAATCGGCGTGCGGCGATCGCGGGTCGAGCCGGTCAGCAGGGCGTAGGCGATACCGCGTTGCTTGAGTTCTTCCTCGATCAGGCTGAGCATCGAAGTGAACTGTGAGAACAACAGAATCTTGCGACCTTCGGCCAGCAGTTCTTCGAACATCTCCATCAGGCTGTTGAGCTTGCCCGAGGTGCCCTGTTTGCTGTTGACCGGCATGTCCTGATTGACCAGGCGCAGGTCGCAGCAGACCTGACGCAGCTTGAGCAGCGCTTCGAGAATGATGATCTGACTGCGCGCCACGCCTTTGCGGGTGATTTCGTCCCTGACCTTTTTGTCCATCGCCAGGCGCACGGTTTCGTACACATCGCGCTGCGCGTCGTTGAGGTCGACCCAGTGGATGATCTCGGTCTTGGGCGGCAGTTCGGTCGCGACCTGCTCCTTGGTGCGACGCAGCAGGAACGGCTTGATACGCGCATTGAGGTGATGCAGGCGATCCTGGTTGCCATGCTTTTCGATGGCAGTGCGGTAATTGCTGTTGAATTCCTTGCTGTTGCCCAGCCAGCCGGGCATCAGGAAGTGAAACAGTGACCACAGCTCGCCCAGGTGGTTTTCCAGCGGCGTGCCGCTCAGGCACAGACGCTGACGGGCATTGAGGTTGCGTGCGGCCTGGGCGGCCTTGCTGTTGGGGTTCTTGATGTACTGCGCTTCATCGAGAATCAGCACGTGGAAGGGCTGTTTTTCCAGCAGATCCAGGTCCCTTGGCAACAGCGCGTAGGTGGTCAGGATCAGGTCGTAATCCTGAAGGTTGCCTGCATCCTGATGGCGATTGGCGCCGTACAGTGCCAGCACCTTGAGGTCCGGGGTGAAGTGCTCGGACTCGTCCAGCCAGTTGGGGATCAGGCTGGTCGGCATGACCGCCAGCGCAGGGCGGTCGAGGCGTCCGGCCTGTTTTTCCATCAGCAGGTGGGCCAGGGTCTGCAGGGTCTTGCCCAGCCCCATGTCGTCGGCCAGCACGCCGCCGACTTCCAGCTCGCGCAGCGACTGCATCCAGCTCAGGCCTTCCAGCTGATACGGGCGCAGCGTGGCGTTCAGGCCATCGGGCAGGCTGACCGGCGCGTCCTTGATATTGATCAGGCGTTCGGCAAAGTGACGCAGGCGGTCGCCACCCTGCCAGGTCAGCGGCAGGTCTTCGAGCTGGGTAAGGCGCGCCGCATCGGCTTTGCTCATGCGCAGCGCGTTGTTGCCCTCCTGACGCCAGTAGAAGTCACCCAGTGTCGCCAGTACCGGCTTGAGCCGGCCATAGGGCAGGGCGATCTGTACCGGACTGCCGCCGCTTTGCGTGAAGTGGTTGAGCTGCACCAGCAGTTGTTCTTCGTCGCCGCGCTTGGCCACGGCCGACGGGCTCATGAGTTCGGGATGGCTGCGGATCAGGTTGATCAGGATCGGCAGCAGGCTCAGACGCTCGCCGTTGACGATAATGCCCAGCTCCAGGTCGAACCAGTCGCGTTCGTTCTCTTCGTCGATGACCGCGTACCAGTCTTCCACCGGCGTGACGTCGAAGCCGAATTCTTCCTGAATGTCGATTTCCCAGCCTTGCTCGCGCAGGCGCGGCAGGTCGTCGAGGACAAAATGCAGCCAGGCCTTGTCATTGGGCAGTTCGTACATGTCGCCGGCGCTGTCGGGCAGCGCCTTGCTTTGCCGGGTGGCGACCTTGAAGCCCAGATCGGCCAGTTCCTGACGCAACTGCCGCTCCCGTTCGCCCTGACGACGGATGCGCAGGGTTTCGGTGTCGGTGTGTTCGATGATGTCGCTTTTCTGATTCACCAGATCGCTGCCCAGCGAACTGACCAGGATGCTCACGTTGGTCGTGCCGACCGCATAATGCTTGCCGTAGGCAAAGGCCAGCGCGGCACGGTGCTGAATGTGCCGCTGCATGCGTCCGTTGCGCGGCTCGTAGGCACTGAATTCGATGCTGGCCAGAATCAGCCTGGGCCGTGGCTGCAGATCATCGATCAGGCGCTCCGGCAATCTGGGCTTCTGCTCGATGGGCTTTTCCGGCTCTTGCTGGTGCGAGGCCAGTGCGGCCTGCAGCAGCGGACGGTTGTGCGGGTCCTGCAGAAACAGCAGGGCGGCCACGCAATGTTTGCAATCGTTGCGAACCGGGCAGGTGCATTTGCAGGTCAGGTAGTTCTTGTAGCGATCAGGGTCCTTGAACAGCAGCGTCTGGGTGTAGATTTCCAGGCCCGAGCCCCGACAGGCGGTGCGGATGATCTGCGGGCTGGAGTCTTCCAGCACGATGCGTTTTTGCCGGGCGTAGTCGCGCCCTCGCTCAAGCGTTCGCTCGTGGAATAAGTCTGTCCAGGCCGCAGCCAGGACTTTTTCGAGAATGGACGACAAGTTTTAAAAAGCCCTACGCCGCAGCGATGCTCAAAAAGAAAGGGGACGCCTGGGCGTCCCTTGCGTACGTAAAGATCAAAGAGGAGAAACCTTGATCAGCAACGCGAGGTTGCCATTGTCCAGATAGGTCAGCTCACCGTTCTTTACCCTGGCAGTCTGCTTCAATCGTTCACTGCTGATGACCACGCCATGCGGGTCCAGCTGGTTGACCCAGAATTGTGCACCAATATCGGTGAAGCGTGCCATCGCCAGACTGACGGTGCCCTCGATCGGAAAATGCCCAAGCCGCTCTTCACCACTGGTGATGGCGACTTTGCCCGGCTCGGTGCCGATGCTTTGCTGCCAGGCGCGCTGCATCAGCACTTCATAGTTGCCGCTGCCTTGCAGTTTGCTCGCCAGATCATTGAGGGCGGGGCTTCGTTCATCGTTCGCGTCGATCTTCTGTGCGCCCTTGTCCCAGTTTTCCGGTACAAGCTGGCGGGTCGAGGCAGGTTCGCCGTTCTGGCGAAACAGCAGAATCTCGACCTGATACAGGCCGTCGGCGAACGCGGTTGGCGCGATCAGCGTCAGCAGCAGGATCAATGAACGAAACAGAAGCATGCGTGAATCCTTCAAGCAGTTTTCGGGGTCAGGCGCTCAAGCAGCGCTTCGATCGTGTTGAAGCGCTCTTCCGGGCGCTCCATGGGAACCATGAATTTGAACAGCGTGGCGCCTTCGAACTTGTAGCGGTTGGGCTGGCTCTGGATCAGCTTGATCAGGGTCAGTGGATCAACCGGGGTCTCGGCCGCGAATTCGATACGGCCACCTTGCGGGCCACCGTCGATTTTCCTGATGCCCAGCTGCTCGGCGTGCAATTTGAGCAGCGTGATACGCACCAGATTTTTGGTCGGTTCCGGAAGCAGGCCGAAGCGGTCGATCATTTCGACCTGCAGGTCCTTGAGGGCCTCTTCGTCAGCGGCGTTGGCAATGCGCTTGTAGAGAATCAGGCGCGTGTGCACATCCGGCAGGTAGGCTTCGGGGATCAATGCCGGCACGCGCAGGTTGATTTCCGGTCCGCCGCCCAGTGGCTGATCGAGATTGGGCTGCTCGCCCTTGCGAATCGACTTCACCGCGCGCTCGAGCATTTCCATATACAGGGTGAAGCCCACCGCCTGGATCTGGCCGCTCTGGCCGTCCCCGAGCAGTTCGCCTGCGCCACGGATCTCCAGGTCGTTGGTGGCGAGCACGAAGCCCGCGCCCAGGTCCTGGGTGTTGGCAATCGCTTCCAGGCGCTTTTCGGCGTCGTGGGTGATCTGTTTGCGTGGCGGGGTCAGCAGGTAGGCGTAGGCCTGGTGGTGACTGCGCCCGACGCGCCCGCGCAACTGGTGCAGCTGGGCCAGACCGAACTTGTCGGCGCGCTCGATGATGATGGTGTTGGCGCTCGGTACGTCGATGCCGGTCTCGATGATGGTCGAGGCGATCAGCACATTGAAGCGCTTGTGGTAGAAGTCGCTCATCACCTGTTCGAGTTCGCGCTCGCGCATCTGCCCGTGGCCGATGCCGATACGTGCTTCCGGCACCAGCTCGGCCAGATCGGCAGCGCATTTCTCGATGGTCTTGACGTCGTTGTGTAGGTAATAGACCTGGCCGCCGCGCAACAGCTCGCGCAGCAGGGCTTCCTTGATGGTCGGCTTGTTCTGCTCCATCACGAAGGTGCGCACCGACAGCCTGCGCGCCGGCGGCGTCGCGATGATCGACAGGTCGCGCATGCCAGACACGGCCATGTTCAGGGTTCGCGGGATCGGCGTTGCGGTCAGGGTCAGAATATCGACCTCGCTGCGCAGCGCCTTGAGCTGTTCTTTCTGGCGCACGCCAAACCGGTGTTCTTCGTCGATGATCACCAGGCCGAGGTTCTTGATCTTGACGTCATCCTGCAACAGCTTGTGCGTGCCGATGACGATGTCGATCTTGCCTTCGGCCAGATCGGCAACCGCGGCGTTGACTTCCTTGGCCGACTTGAAGCGGCTCATCACTTCGACGGTCACCGGCCAGTCGGCGAAACGGTCGCGGAAGCTGTTGTAGTGCTGCTGGGCGAGCAGGGTGGTCGGCACCAGAATGGCCACCTGACGCCCGCCATGCACGGCGATGAAGGCAGCGCGCATGGCCACTTCGGTCTTGCCGAAGCCCACGTCGCCACAGACCAGGCGATCCATCGGCTTGGGCGCCAGCATGTCGGCGCGCACGGCATCGATGGTGGTCTGCTGATCCGGTGTCTCTTCGAACGGGAAGCCTGCGCTGAAGGTCGCGTAATCGGCTTTCGGGTCGGCAAATGCATAGCCTTCGCGGGCTGCGCGACGCGCGTAGATATCCAGCAGTTCAGCCGCCACGTCACGGACTTGCTCGGCAGCCTTGCGCTTGGCTTTCTGCCAGGTTTCCGAGCCCAGGCGATGCAGCGGCGCCGTTTCGTCGTCGCTGCCGGTGTAACGGGCAATCAGGTGCAGGTTGGCGACCGGGACGTACAGCTTGGCGTCTTCGGCGTAGGCCAGCATCAGGAATTCGGCAACCTGGTTTTCGACTTCCAGCGTCGCGAGCCCGAGGTAACGACCTACGCCATGGTCGATGTGCACCACCGGCGCGCCTTCGCGCAGCTCGGTGAGGTTCTTGATGACTGCGTCGTTGTTGCCGCCATCAGTGCGCTTTTCGCGGCGACGGCGTTGCATGACGCGCTGGCCGAACAGCGGGCTTTCTGCGATCAGCGCCAGGGCCGGTTGCTCCAGCAGCAGGCCTTCGTCAAGCGGTGCGATGGTGATCGCCAGCCGGTCCTTGCCGTCGACGAAGTCCAGCCAGCTGTCGACGGTTTTGGGGCGCAGCTTGAGACGTTCGAGCAGCTCCAGCAGCACTTCCCGGCGTCCGGCGGACTCGGCGGTGAACAGCACGCGCCCGGGGAAGTCATCCAGAAACTTCGACAGGGCCGCCAGTGGTTGAGTAGCCTTGGCTTCGATGGACAGGTCCGGCAGGGACTGTGCGGGAAAACGCTCGCGTCCGGCACCGGCGTCGACATCCTGCTGGCTGGCGACCACGCGCGGCCAGTTTTTCAGGCGTGCGAAGCAGTCTTCCACCGGTAGAAACAATTCTGCTGGCGGCAGCAGCGGCCGGGCAGGGTCGACGCGGCGTTCTTCATAGCGGTTGCGCACGTCGTTCCAGAAGTTCTCTGCAGCCTGTTCGATGCCCGGCAGGGAAAACACCTGGGTGTCCTGCGGCAGGTAATCGAACAGCGTCGAGGTTTCTTCGAAGAACAGCGGGATGTAGTACTCGATGCCGGCAGGCGTGATGCCGCTGCTCAAGTCCTGGAAAATCGGGCTGCGCCGGAAGTCCACGTCGAAGCGCTCGCGAAAGCGCGCCTTGAAGCGCGTGACTTCTTCTTTCTGCAACGGGAATTCACGGGCAGGCAACAGGCGTACCGACTCGACTTTGTCGATGGAGCGCTGGGTGTCCGGATCGAAGGTGCGCAGCGTTTCGATTTCATCGTCGAACAGGTCGATACGAAACGGCAGCTTGCTGCCCATCGGGAACAGATCGATCAGCGCCCCGCGCACGGTGAACTCGCCGTGTTCGTAGACCGTGTCCACATACCGGTAGCCGCTGGCTTCCAGGCGCGTACGCATGGCTTCCACATCGAGCTTCTGGCCGACATCCAGCACCAGGCTGCTGCCGAGCAGAAATTTGGTCGGCGCCAGCCTGTGTAGGGCGGTCGTGATGGGGACTACCAAAACGCCATGTTCCAGTTCCGGCAGGCGATAAAGGCTGGCAATGCGCTGCGAAATGATGTCCTGGTGCGGCGAAAACAGATCGTAGGGCAGGGTTTCCCAGTCCGGGAAGTGCAGAACCGGCAGCGTGGGGGCAAAAAACTTCAGCTCTTGCTCGAGCCGCTCGGCGCTTTGGCTGTCGGCGGTCAGGAGCAGGGTGAAGCGCTTGGCCGCGCTGGCGGCTTCGGCAATGGCCAGGCTCAGTGTGGCACCGGGAAGATTGCCCCAGTGTTGTTTGCCTGCAGCGGCAGAAAGATGCGGTAGACGCAGAACTGGCACGGGAAGGTCGGGCTCCAGGCGTTGCAACAGGGGCGGCGATTGTAACGGGGGAAGGTGGTGGCTGTCAGTTTTCCGGAGTATTGCCACGTGTTTACGGGCGAAAATTATGTAGTGCGCGTCGATATGACAGCCGTGCATTGCTCATAAACAAAGGCGCGGTCATAATGTAGCCCCTTTTTTCAGCCCCTACATGTGGAAGGTTCCCGTGACTCAGAAGCCCGACCAGTGTCTTGGTGAATGGATTGATCGTGAAGCTCTCGCCGAAGCGATGATCCCGCTCATCGGTCAGCTCTACCGCAATAATAATGTGGTGAGCTCGATCTATGGCCGTAGCCTGATCAACCGTTCAGTCATCGCGATTCTCAAAGCTCACCGCTTTGCGCGTCATCGTCAGTCCGATGCGGTTGAGTTGTCCGTACACGAGACGTTCCCGCTGATCAAAGCGATGAGCGAGCTCAAGCTGGGTGCCGCTTCGGTGGACCTTGGCAAGCTGGCCGTGAAGTTCAAGACCGAAGGCAATGGCCGCACGCCAGAGCAGTTCGTTCGTGAAGAACTGGCCAGTGTAGTGGGTCAGCAGGGCACCAGCCCACGCAAGGGCACCGATGTCGTGCTGTACGGTTTCGGTCGTATCGGTCGCCTGCTGGCGCGGATCCTGATCGAGAAGACCGGTGGTGGCGACGGCCTGCGTCTGCGCGCCATCGTGGTCCGCAAGGGCGCGGAAAACGATCTGGTCAAGCGCGCCAGCCTGCTGCGCCGTGACTCGGTTCACGGTCCGTTCGATGGCACCATCACCATCGACGAAGCCAACAGCACGCTCACCGCCAACGGCAACCTGATTCAGGTGATCTACGCCAAGAACCCGTCCGAGGTGGATTACACCCAGTACGGTATCAAGGACGCTCTGCTGGTGGACAACACCGGTGTATGGCGTGATGCCGAGGGTCTGGGTCAGCATCTGGCCTGCCCGGGCATCGACCGCGTGGTGCTGACCGCGCCGGGCAAGGGCAAGCTGAAGAACATCGTGCACGGTATCAACCACGGTGAAATCACCGCGGACGACAAGATCGTCTCGGCGGCATCCTGCACCACCAACGCCATCGTGCCGGTGCTCAAGGCAGTCAACGACAAGTTCGGCATCGCCAACGGTCACGTCGAAACGGTTCACTCGTACACCAACGACCAGAACCTGATCGACAACTTCCACAAGGGCGACCGTCGTGGTCGCAGTGCTGCGTTGAACATGGTCATCACCGAAACCGGTGCGGCCACCGCTGCTGCCAAGGCATTGCCTGAGCTGGCCGGCAAGCTGACCGGCAACGCGATCCGCGTGCCGACGCCGAACGTGTCCATGGCCATTCTTAACCTCAACCTCGAGAAGCAGACCACTCGCGAAGAAATGAACGAGTACCTGCGCTACATGGCGCTGCACTCGGATCTGCACAAGCAGATCGACTTCGTGAACTCGCAGGAAGTGGTCTCCACTGACTTCGTCGGCTCGCGTCACGCCGGTGTCGTTGATGCCGAAGCCACTATCGTCAACGACAACCGCGTTGTTCTGTACGTCTGGTACGACAACGAATTCGGTTACAGCCATCAGGTGGTTCGCGTGATGGAAGACATGGCAGACGTCAATCCGCCAGCCTTCCCGCAGTAAACGTTGAACGCTTGAGCTGCCCGGTCTGACCGGGGCAGCAGATAAACGGGCCGAACCCTGCGCAGGCAGGCTTCGGCCCGTTTTGTTTTATGGCTGACCGTGAGAGTCTGTCACGCGCAGATTTTCTGGACGATGGAGTATCAAGGATGAGCAGTTCGGCTCTGGACAGTTCGCAACATCCCCTCAAAAGCAGCTTCTTCTTTCTGTTTCTGACGATCTTCATCCCCTTCGGGCTGGGGCATTTCGTTTCGTACCTGTTTCGCACCGTCAACGCAGTGATCTACGTCGACCTGCAGGCCGACCTGAGTTTGCCTGCGAGCAGTCTGGGGTTGTTGACTGGCGTGTATTTTCTGACCTTCGCCGCCGCACAGATTCCGCTCGGCGTTCTGCTGGACCGCTACGGGCCGCGTAGTGTCCAGGCGCCGATGCTGTTGTTTGCAGTCGCCGGTGCGGTGATCTTCAGTATTTCCAGCACCGAGACAGGGTTGTTGATCGGGCGTGGGCTGATTGGCCTGGGGGTGGCGGGTTCGCTGATGAGTGCGATCAAGGCGTGTGCCATCTGGTTGCCGGTCGAGCGTTTGCCACTGAGTACCGCCTGCCTGTTGTCTATCGGTGGCCTTGGTGCGATGGCGTCGACCACGCCTTTGCATACACTGCTGAGCTGGTTGACCTGGCGAGAAGCGTTTCTGGTTCTGGCGCTGCTGACCTTTTGTGTGGCGGTGGTCATACACCTCAGCGTTCCCAGGACCTACGAGAGCAAAAACACTCGCTACGCCGATATGTTTGCCGCTGTCGGCAAGCTGTACTCGTCATGGACGTTCTGGCGTCTGGCGCTGTACTCGGTGTTCGCACATGCCATCTACATGTCGGTCCTGTCACTGTGGATGGGGCCGTGGCTACGCGATATGGCGGGCTTGAGCGATTCCGGGATGGCCAATGTGCTGTTGTTCGGCGCTATCGCGATGGTGGCGGGGTCCCTGACGTTCGGCACGATCACCGATTACCTGCGCAGGTTCGGCGTACAGCCAATCATGATCTGCGGCACCGGTATGGTGATCTTTGTCGGCTTTCAGATGCTGATGGTCAGCGGCTTGCCCGTATCGCCTTATCTGATTGCCATGGGCTTCAGCTTCTTCGGCACTTCGACCACCATGAACTACGCCATCGTCGCGCAATCGGTCTCGCCGCAGCTGGCGGGCAGGGTGAGTTCGTCGTTCAACCTGGTGGTGTTCGTACTGGCGTTTTTCCTCCAGTGGCTGATGGGCGGTGTCCTGAATCTGTGGCCAGTCGCGGAGGGGGCAGGGCATCCACCCGAGGCTTGGCAGTGGTCGATGGGGTTGATGATTGCCCTGCAATTGCCGGGCATTCTGCTCTGGCTCGGTTTCCGGCCCTGGAAACGCAAGGTCTGAAAAACGCAAAACCCCGGCAGAGAGACTCTCGAGCCGGGGTTTGGGTTTTACGATGCAGCGATCAATCAGCTGGCGGAAGCCGCCACAGGCGCTTCAAGCTTTTTCCCGCCCTTGCGGAACAGCACCAGTGTGGCCACCAGGCCCAGCACTGCTGCGCCGGTCAGCCAGATGCCTGGCGCTGCCTTGTTATCCAGTACGTGAATCAGGTAAGTACAGGCCGCCGGGGTAAAACCACCGAAGGTTGCAGTCGCCAAGCTGTAGGCCAGCGAGAAACCCGTGGTGCGGACTTCGACCGGCATGATCTCGGTCAGCGCCACGACCATCGCGCCATTGTAGGAGCCGTACAGGAACGAGAACCACA
This sequence comes from Pseudomonas congelans, assembly GCF_900103225.1. Taxonomy (GTDB): domain Bacteria; phylum Pseudomonadota; class Gammaproteobacteria; order Pseudomonadales; family Pseudomonadaceae; genus Aquipseudomonas; species Aquipseudomonas congelans. Next base: position 93,909 of record NZ_FNJH01000001.1, read on the forward strand.
GCTCGACCATCAGCAGATTGCCGAAGCTCGGGTGTGCGACCAGCCACGACAGCGCAGGGTACGCCGTGGCGATGGCCAGTACGGTCGCGGCAATCAGCAGCGGCTTGCGGCCAATGCGATCGGAGAACGAACCCATGATCGGCAGCCAGATAAAGTTGGACACGCCCACGCAGACAGTCACCAACAGACTTTCAAGGTCGGTCAGGTTCAGTTCGTTCTTGCCGAAGGTCGGGGTGTAGGCGGTGATCAGGTAGAACGACACGGTGGTCATCACCACCAGCGCCATGCCGCCCAGCACCAGACCGAAGTTCTGGCCGATGGAGCGCACCACTTCACGCAGCGTCGGACGATGCGTGCGCGCTTCGAACTCCGGTGACTCTTCCAGCGAGCGACGGATGATGAAGATCGCCGGGACGATCAGGCAGCCGATCAGGAACGGCACGCGCCAGCCCCATTCGCCCATCTGCTCCGGGCTCAGCCAGTGGTTCAGACCCACGCCCAGCAAGCCGGCGAAGACCACGGCGGCCTGTTGGCTGGCGGACTGCCAGCTGACGAAGAAGCCTTTGCGGCCCGGTGTCGAGATTTCAGCCAGATACACCGAAACGCCGCCCAGTTCCACACCTGCCGAGAAGCCTTGCAGCAAACGACCGAGCAGTACCAGCAGGGGTGCGATGACACCCAAGGTGGCGTAGCCCGGCACGCAGGCAATCAACAGAGTGCCCATTGCCATCATCGCGAGGGTGATAATCAGCCCTTTGCGACGTCCGTGACGGTCGATGTAGGCACCCAGAAAGATCGCGCCCAGAGGGCGCATCAGGAAGCCTGCGCCGAAGGTCGCCAGCGACAGCATCAACGAAGCGAAAGCGCTGTCGGAAGGGAAGAAGGTTTTTGCGATGGCCGTGGCGTAGAAGCCATAGACCATGAAATCGAACATCTCGAGGAAGTTACCGCTGACAACGCGAAAGATCGCTTTGCCCTTACTTGTTGTGGAGGCCATTTAGTTACTCGCTCAGGCTCGTCGGCTTGGAGTCCGTTGTCGTTTTTATCCCGTTTGCATCGCCATTTCGTGTGTGCAACTGGCGATGCACATTTGTAACAGTATGTGTAACAGGGCTCAAAGACAACCGTTTCGGCGATTTGCTATCAGTTAACTGACGCTTGACAGGTACAGGCGATGAGGATCGTGCGGTGCGTCGATTTGATGAAACCTGATGAACAGGCATGCCACGCAGGGATCATAAGTCGCCTTCGGCTACTCAATATGCCGGTCGGCCTCGTATCGGGGCGATTCACTGTGTGTCAGGGCAGGTTATGGACGCTTTTCTGTCTTGTTCGCCAAGGGCAGCAAGTCACTCTGAAGGGTTTTTATAGTGCGGGGCGTGTGTTTGCGTAGATTTGGCAATTTTGCAGGGTGCCTCGTGTTGCTGGTGTGCGGCGGTTGTGGTCAGGAGCGCAAGCTGGAAAGCTTTGGCGGCCCCACCATGGGCAGCCATTATTCCGTGGTGTATGTGCGCGCTTCCGGGCAGCCTGAGCCTGCGGCTGTGCGTCCCCAGGTTGAAGCGATTCTGGCCGAGGTCGATCAGCAGATGTCGCTCTGGCGCACGGATTCGGATATCGAACGCTTCAATGCATTGCCTGCCAATAGCTGCCAGGTGATGCCGGAGCCGGTCTTGAAAATGATCGGCGTGGGCGAACAGCTGGCGCAGGAGAGTGACGGAGCCTTCGATCTGACCGTCAAGCCGTTGATGGACCTGTGGGGTTTGGGGCCTCATACGCTGTTCGAGCGGATGCCGCTGGTGCGGCAGCTGGCCCGGACTCAAGCGCTGGTCGGTTATCGCAACCTGCGCATCGTCGGTGACCGGTTGTGCAAGAGCGCCGCCGTGCAGGTGGACCTCAACAGCATCGCCGCCGGCTATGCGGTGGATCGCATCAGCGAACGGATGGACGCATTCGGTTTGCACGATTATCTGGTGCAGGCCACGGGTGAGCTTAAAGTCAGCGGGCTCAAGCCCGACGGCTCGCCCTGGCGGGTGACCCTGGACGCGCCGCTCGATGATGGCAATGTCACGCAAAAAGTCTTTCCGCTCGAGGGCTACGCCGTTTCTACGTCGGGCGATTTTCGGCGCTACATCGACCATGACGGGTGGCGCATTTCCGATACGCTCGATGCCTTGACCGGCAAGCCGATCAGCCACAGTCTGGCGTCGGTGACGGTCATTCATCCCTCGGCGCTGATGGCTGACGGCCTGTCCTCCCTGCTGTTGATTCTCGGCCCTCAGCGCGGCTGGAATTATGCGCAAGAACATAAAATCCCTGCTTTTTTTGTGATTCGTGCCGATAAGCGCTTTATCATCCGCAGCAATGCGTCGTTCGATCGTCTGGTTGTGGAGCAGCCGCGTTAAGTCAGCGGGCCGGATTATCCGGTCACTGGCACCACGTGCTGACAAAAATTGGCCTTCGACGCGACCAAGGGTTAATGTTCGCCGCCTCGGTGCAGCGCTAGACTGCGCCGCGTGATTTAGCCAGAGATGCCAAAGTGGCGCCTCGGTCTGTTTAAAGGAGTACGCATGGCTGTCTACAACTACGACGTAGTGGTACTGGGTTCCGGCCCTGCCGGAGAAGGCGCGGCAATGAACGCCGCCAAGGCGGGGCGCAAGGTCGCCATGGTCGACAGCCGTCGGCAGGTGGGCGGCAACTGCACCCATTTGGGCACCATTCCGTCCAAGGCCCTGCGTCACTCGGTCAAGCAGATCATTCAGTTCAACACCAATCCCATGTTTCGTGCCATCGGCGAGCCGCGCTGGTTTTCGTTTCCGGATGTGTTGAAAAACGCCGAAATGGTCATCTCCAAGCAAGTGGCCTCGCGCACCAGTTACTACGCCCGCAACCGCGTCGACGTGTTCTTCGGTACCGGCAGTTTTGCCGACGAGACCAGCGTCAACGTGGTCTGCACCAACGGTGTGGTGGAAAAGCTGGTGGCCAACCAGATCATCATCGCCACCGGCTCGCGCCCTTATCGGCCGGCCGATATCGATTTCAGTCACAAGCGCATCTACGACAGCGACACCATCCTCAGCCTGGGCCATACCCCGCGCAAGCTGATCATTTATGGTGCCGGTGTGATCGGCTGCGAATACGCCTCGATCTTCAGTGGCCTTGGCGTGCTGGTTGAACTGGTGGATAACCGTGACCAGTTGCTGAGTTTCCTGGATTCGGAAATTTCCCAGGCGCTGAGCTATCACTTCAGCAACAACAACGTGATGGTCCGCCACAACGAGGAATACGAGAAGGTCGAGGGTCTGGATAACGGCGTTATCCTGCACCTCAAGTCCGGCAAGAAGATCAAGGCGGATGCCTTGCTGTGGTGCAACGGCCGTACCGGCAACACCGACAAGCTGGGCCTCGAGAACATCGGGCTGAAGGCCAATGGCCGTGGTCAGATCGAGGTGGACGAGACCTACCGCACCAGCGTTTCCAACGTCTATGGGGCAGGCGACGTGATTGGTTGGCCAAGCCTGGCCAGTGCTGCTTACGACCAGGGTCGTTCGGCAGCGGGCAGCATGGTCGACAATGGCAGCTGGCGATATGTCAACGATGTGCCGACCGGGATCTACACCATTCCCGAGATCAGCTCGATCGGCAAGAACGAACACGAACTGACTCAGGCCAAGGTGCCTTACGAAGTGGGCAAGGCATTCTTCAAGGGCATGGCGCGTGCGCAGATTTCCGGGGAGCGGGTCGGGATGCTGAAGATCCTGTTCCACCGCGAGACGCTCGAGGTGCTGGGTGTGCATTGCTTCGGTGATCAGGCGTCCGAGATCGTGCACATCGGTCAGGCAATCATGAGCCAGCCGGGTGAAGCGAACACCATGAAGTACTTCGTCAACACCACGTTCAACTACCCGACCATGGCCGAAGCCTATCGGGTAGCTGCATACGACGGCCTCAACCGGCTTTTTTAAGCGACTCCGGCCGGTGGCCTGAGCCGGCCGGGGAGACCGATTTCAGTGATTCCCGAGCGTGGCGGTGGCCAAACCGGGAAAGTCTGTAATCAGGCTGTCGACGCCGAAATCAGCGAGCCTGCGCATCAGTGCAGGCTCGTTGACTGTCCATACCGACACATGCAGGCCCTGACGCTGCGCTTTCTGCAGACGCTCCGGGGTACACAGTGTCCAGTTCAATGCCAGAATTTCACAGCCGTAGCTCTGGGCGACCTTCAATGGGTCGAGCCAGGCGTACTCGGCTACCAGCCCGCGCGAGATGTCCGGCGTCAGGTCCAGCGCGGCGCGCAGCACTTCGCGAGAGCTGGAGGTGATCGTCACCTTGTCCAGCACGCCATGGCGCTGAGCCATTTCACGAATCGCCAGCACGGTATTGGCGGCGCGAGTGCGTGAGGCGCTTTTGACTTCCAGCTGCCAGTGCTCGAAATCGCATTGTTCGAAGAGTTCGTCCAGGCGTGGAATCGGGCACGGCGAGACCCAGCCAGGGCCACCGTTGCGTGCGTCATACGTCACCAGATCGGCCGCCAGGTGTTCATTGACCTTGCCGCGTCGGTCGGTGGTGCGCTTTAGGGTCGGGTCATGAATGACCATCAACTCTCCATCCTTTGAAAGATGCAGGTCCAGTTCACAGCGGCGCACGCCGTGCTTGAGGCATTCCTGAAAGCTGGTCAGGGTGTTTTCCGGTGCTTCGCCCTTGGCGCCGCGGTGGCCGTAGATAAGGGTCACGTTTACTCCTGGCTGCTACTGATAGTGATAAAGGGGCCGGGCGTTCAATTTCCGGATGGCTGGCCCTGTTCCAGCGCCTGACGTCGCTGCTGAGCCTGACGCTGCAACACGTGGCGGGCGAGTAGCTGGCGCTGGGCGTCCGGGAGATTGACGAACTCGGTACTGATATCGAAATTGCCGTCTGCCAGCGTGTCGCACTGGCAGACCCTGGCGCGCAGCATCAAACCTGCGGCCTGGGGCATGAGCACCATCTTGATCGACAGCTGTTCGCCGACTGCAAAAGCCTGTTGCGAATTGAACTGAAGCCCGCCTTCGGACAGTTTGACCGGCTGGGGAGCACCCAGCTTGCCCAGTGCGGTGTGGGCAACCACTTCGCCCAGCAAGTCGATGCGCTTGCTCAGCGACTTGAGAAAACTGTTCAGTACGCGGTCGCGCTCGTCGAGCTGGCGCATCAAATGCTGCGACTCGAACTCGCTGACGTGCAGCTCGCTGAGCAGGTCGAACAGCGTCGAGGTGTCCTGCATGGCATCCTGGCTTGCCTGGTCGGCGGCAGACAGGGGGTTAATTTCCAGTGCGACGCTGTCGTCGATACGGTAGTATTCGCGGCGTCCTGCTTCATCTAATGTCGACATGGCGAACCCAAGCTAGCGGCGGTGGTCAGAGAGTTTCGAGTGTAAAGCTGCACGTCAAGGCCCGCCACACGGACGTCCTCATTCCTGCGAACAAATTCCTACATGTTCAGACCTCTTTTTGTATTTATCGGCACGCGCTACACCCGTGCGAAGCGACGCAATCATTTTGTTTCCTTCATCTCCCTGACCTCCATGATCGGCCTCGCCCTGGGCGTTGTGGTCATGATAGTCGTGTTATCGGTGATGAATGGTTTCGATCACGAAATGCGTACCCGCGTGCTCGGCATGGTGCCGCACGCGACCATCGAATCCGCTGATCCGATCACCGACTGGCGCGGTCTGGCTGCGAAGGTTCAGGAAAACCCGCAGGTGCTGGCCGTTGCGCCGTTCACCCAGATGCAGGGCTTGCTGACCCACGACGGCAAGGTGCAGAAAGTGCTGCTCAACGGTATAGACCCGACTGAAGAGCGCAAGGTCTCGATCATTGACCACTTCATCAAGCAGGGCCGGCTCGACAGCCTGTCGCCCGGCAGCTTCGGCATCATGATCGGCGACAAGGCTGCGGCCAAGCTGGGCGTCGGCATCGGTGACAAGCTGACTTTCGTCGCCCCCGAGGTGACGGTGACGCCAGCCGGGATGTTCCCACGCATGAAACGTTTCGAAGTGACCGGCATCTTTCACGTCGGCGCTGGCGAAATCGACGGTTTCCTGGGGCTGACCAACCTGGATGACCTGGGTCGCCTGCACCGCTGGAAGCCCAATCAGGTGCAGGGGCTGCGTCTCAAGTTCGACGATCTGTTCGCGGCGCCCCGTACCTCGTGGGAAATCGCGCAGAAGCTGGGCGAAAACAATTTCTACTCGCGTGACTGGACGCGCACCCACGGCAACCTGTACCAGGCCATCCGCATGGAAAAAGCCATGATCGGTCTGTTGCTGCTGCTGATCGTGGCGGTGGCGGCCTTCAACATCATTTCCACGCTGGTGATGGTGGTCAATGACAAGAAGGGCGACATTGCCATTCTGCGTACTCTGGGCGCTACCCCGCGACAGATCATGGCGATATTCATGGTCCAGGGTACGGTGATCGGCGTGGTCGGTACGCTGATCGGCGCGGCACTGGGTATTCTCGCGGCGCTCAATGTCAGTGCTGCCATTTCTGCACTCGAAGGGCTGATCGGCCACAAGTTTCTCAATGCCGACGTCTACTTCATTGATTACCTGCCTTCGCAACTGATGGCCCAGGACGTGTTCCAGGTCTGCGGTGCGGCGTTGGTCCTGAGTTTCCTCGCCACCCTGTATCCCGCCTGGCGTGCTGCGCGCACCCAGCCGGCGGAGGCGTTACGTTATGAGTGAGTCGGGCATGTCTGATAAAGCAGTATTGAGTTGCCGCAACCTGGGTAAATCCTACGAGGAAGGCCCGGAGTCCGTGGTGGTGTTGTCCGGTCTGCAGCTGGAGTTGCACCCTGGCGAGCGTGTCGCGATCGTCGGCAGTTCGGGGTCGGGCAAAAGTACCTTGCTCAACCTGCTGGGCGGGCTGGACACGCCGTCCGAAGGCAGTGTCTGGCTGGCAGGTGAAGAGTTGTCGGCGCTGGGCGAAAAGGCTCGCGGCCTGTTGCGTAACCGGGCGTTGGGTTTCGTCTACCAGTTCCACCACCTGCTGCCCGAATTCACCGCGCTTGAAAACGTCTGCATGCCTTTGTTGATCGGCCGCACGCCGATCCCCGAAGCCCGCAAGCGTTCCACCGCATTGCTGGAGCGTGTCGGCCTCGGTCATCGTCTGGCCCACAAGCCGTCGGAGCTTTCCGGTGGCGAGCGTCAGCGTGTGGCGATTGCCCGTGCCTTGATCAATCAGCCGGGTCTGGTGATGCTTGACGAGCCAACCGGTAACCTCGATCACCACACGGCGCAGGGCATTCAGGACCTGATGCGTGAATTGAGCACATCATCGCGCACGGCGTTTCTGATCGTGACTCACGACATGAGTCTGGCCCGGCAAATGGACCGTGTCCTGCGTCTGGAAGACGGCCGCCTCGTCGAGGCCTGATCGACCCGGCCCGGCGCAATTCATCGCGTCGGGTTCCAGTTTTTATACGGTGTATTTTTCCACGGTGCTTCGCGAATGTTCAGACCGTTACCCATCTTCATCGGCATGCGCTATACCCGCGCCAAACGCCGCAAAAGCTTCATCTCGTTCATTTCGATGACCTCGATGATCGGTCTGGCACTCGGTGTCCTGGCGATGATCGTGGTGCTGTCGGTCATGAACGGTTTCCAGCGGGAAATGAGCTCGCGGATTCTCGGCATGGTGCCGCACGCGGTCATTGCCGGTACCACCCCGGTGGATGACTGGAAACCGCTGGCCGACGCTGCGCTGAAAAATCCTGAAGTCACCGCTGCCGTGCCGTTCACCGACATGGAAGGCATGCTGTCCTACAAGGGCTCGATGCAGCCGATCCAGATCAGCGGTGTCGACCCGGCACTGGAACATGAGGTGTCGATCGTCACGCAACACATCACCCGCGGAAGTCTCGAAGACCTCAAGCCGGGCGAGTTCGGCGTGGTGCTCGGTGATATCACCGCGCGCCGCTTTCGCTTGAGCATCGGCGACAAGCTGACCCTGATCGTGCCGGAAGTCAGCAGCGCCCCTGGCGGCATCACGCCGCGCCTGCAACGCTTGACCGTCGTGGGTATCTTCAAGGTCGGTGCCGAGCTGGATGGATCGATGGGCCTGATCAACATTGCCGATGCGGCGCAGATGCAACGCTGGCAGCCCAATCAGGTTCAAGGCGTGCGACTTGCACTCAAGGATCTGTACAAGGCGCCTCAGGTGTCCACCGCCATCGCCGCCGGTCTGGGTGAGGGCTATCGCGCCGATGACTGGACCCACACCCAGGGCAGCCTGTTCAGTGCCATGAAGATGGAAAAGACCATGATCGGTCTGTTGCTGCTGATGATCGTTGCCGTGGCAGCGTTCAACATCATTGCCACGCTGATCATGGTGGTCAACGACAAGGGCGCAGACATCGCCATCCTGCGCACCATCGGCGCCACGCCGCGGCAGATCATGGCGATCTTCGTGGTCCAGGGCACCGTCATCGGCATCGTCGGTACGTTGATCGGCGGCATCCTGGGGATTATTGCGGCGCTGAACGTCAGCAGTCTGGTGGGCTGGATCGAGCGGGTCAGCGGCCAGCACATCTTCAGTTCCGATGTGTATTTCATCAGCAACCTGCCTTCCGAACTGCAGGCCGGTGACGTGCTGCTGATCTGCAGTGCCGGGTTTATCCTGAGCTTTCTGGCGACCATCTACCCTGCATGGCGCGCCGCCCAGATCCAGCCGGCGCACGCGCTGCGTTACGAGTGATCGGGCCTGAGCCACCCTCGTCGAGGCCGCATTGTGGTCCGCGAGGGTGGCGGGGCAGAGCGGATTTTCGCTGAAAGCCCCACGCAAACGCTATAAACTCGCCGCGTTAATTCATGATCCAGGTATCGCCATGCATCCCGCAGCCGAACACTCGCCGCTGGGCAAGTCCAGTGAGTACATCGCCACCTACACGCCGTCGCTGTTGTTCCCGATCCCTCGTGCCGCGAAATGGGCCGAGCTTGGGCTCACCGCTGAGACGCTGCCTTATCAGGGTGTCGATTTCTGGAACTGCTACGAGCTGTCGTGGCTGCTGCCTTCCGGCAAGCCGGTGGTGGCCATTGGTGAGTTCAGTATCCCGGCCGAATCGCCGAACATCATCGAATCGAAGTCCTTCAAGCTGTACCTCAATTCGTTGAATCAGACGGCTTTTGCGAGCGTAGAACAGCTGCAGGCTACTCTTGAACAGGATCTGTCGGCTGCTGCGGGCAAGCCGGTCGGCGTGCGTATTCGCAGCCTGGCGGAAATCGAAGAAGAAGGTGTAGCGGCGCTACCGGGCATGTGTATCGACGACCTGGACATCTCGGTGAGCAGCTACGACCGACCGCAACCCGAGTTGCTGCGTTGTGATGACTCGCGTGTAGTGGAGGAGAGCGTGCACAGTCATCTGCTCAAATCCAACTGCCCGGTCACCAGTCAGCCTGACTGGGGCAGCGTAGTGGTCGAGTATCGCGGTGCAGCGCTGGATCACGCCAGCCTGCTGGCGTATATCGTCAGCTTCCGTCAGCACTCGGACTTTCATGAGCAGTGCGTGGAAAGAATCTTCCTCGACCTGCAGCGCTTGCTCAAGCCGGAGAAGCTCACCGTGTATGCGCGCTATGTGCGCCGCGGTGGTCTGGACATCAACCCGTACCGCAGCACTGAAACGCTCGACGTGGACAATCGCAGGTTGGCGCGGCAGTAGTATTTTTTTGAGCGCGGGGAGTGGACGCAGAGCGTCTGGAACGGCATTCCCACGCGGAGCGTGGGGAACTATAGGTGTCCGTAGTGCCGAGGCTCCGCGTCGCACCGCGCATCAGCGGCCGGACGCAGAGCCAGCAGAGCGGCATTACCCGATCAGACTCCGATATTGCCTAGCGTCTGCACGATGTTGCGCAAGGTGCCGGCGATGGTCGGATGCTCCAGCTCAAAACGCTCGACGGCCAGATTCACGTTATCAGCCAAGCTGCTGTCCTGCTCGTGGGTAGCCTGTTCCAGCTCGATTTTAGTTTCAATTTGTTTCATGAGTTCGCGCAGGTCTTCCCGCTCGGACTCTGACATCGGCGGGTTATGCTCCAGTTGCTCGCGCAGGGTATTGAGTTGTTCTTGCAGTTCGCGGGCGGGCATGACGTGCTCCTTGATTGATAAGTCTGTCTCATGGACTTCGCCGGAGAGCTAAAGGTCCATGTTCACTCAAGACTAATCCAGTCCGCACCCGTCTGCATATGTATCAGGGTTTTTCGCCTTTGCTGCGTCGCAGGGCAATGTCGGCCAGGCAGGATTCCAGTTCGCCCAGGTGGTCGATCACCGAATGCACCCCCAGCGAATAGAGTTTGAGTGTGGCCTGCGCGCGTCGCTGTTCGCGTTCGGCATCGCTGAGAGCCTGCCATTGAGAAGGCGAGAGCCCGCACAGCGGTCCGCAGGATGCCAGGCCAATGGTCCACAGCCCGGCGTTCAGCCCGGACTGCAAAAGGCGCGGGTCGCCGCTGATCAGTACGCAGCCATCCAGATGACTGACTTTCAGGGCCATCAATGCCATCCAGCAGGCATCAGGGGCGGGCCATCCTGCGGTCGGGCGAGGGGCGGGAGTCATCCATTCACTCACCGGCACGGCCAGTGCGGCACTTACGCTATCAGGCAGTTCATCGAGCCAGGCGCAAGGCATGCTCTGGTCGCGCAGCGTCTGCAGAATAGCCTTTGCACCCGGTGTGAATTGCGTGTGTTCATGGCCGGGTGCGCGCGAGTTTGCGGCCTGCGCGCCGAAGTCCACCAGGCAGCCGCTGAGGCCGAACAGCAGGGCAGGGAAGGTTGGCAGAGGCGTGAGGACCGGGGCGAGCATGAGGATTTCTCTGAAATATAGAGAAACGCTACCGATCTTTTGTGACACTTCGATGAATGTGCGATGACGGAGTTTATGCGGAACCCTTTGCTGACAGACCTGCCTTATTCTCGACAGAAGGCTTTATACTCCCTGTCCTAGCGTGTGGGGCGTAGCACCCGCGTCATTATTTCGATATCTCGATCAGGAGTGTCAGCTATGCCCGTGACCGGTGCAGGCTTTATCAAACGTTTGGTGCAATTGTCCCTGTGTGCAGGCATGGCGCTGCTTCCGGTAGCCGTTCAGGCCGCCGAGGACGATCCGTGGGAAGGTATCAACCGTTCCATTTTTACCTTCAACGATACCCTTGATGCCTACACGCTCAAGCCGCTGGCCAAGGGGTATCAGTACATCGCGCCGCAATTCGTCGAAGACGGTATCCATAACTTCTTCAGCAACATCGGTGATGTCGGCAACCTGGCGAACAACGTGCTGCAGGCCAAGCCTGAAGCGGCTGGCGTCGATACCGCGCGCCTGATCGTCAACACCACTTTCGGCCTGCTGGGCTTCATCGACGTGGGCACCCGCATGGGCCTGCAACGCAACGATGAAGACTTCGGCCAGACGCTGGGCTACTGGGGCGTGCCGAGCGGCCCGTTCGTGGTCATTCCGTTGCTGGGGCCAAGCACCGTACGTGATGCCTTCGCCAAGTACCCGGACACCTACACCTCGCCCTACCGTTACATCGATCACGTCCCGACCCGTAACACGGCGCTGGGCGTCAATCTGGTCGATACGCGGGCCAGCCTGCTGTCTGCCGAGCGCATGGTCAGTGGCGATCGCTACACCTTCATTCGCAATGCCTATTTGCAGAACCGCGAGTTCAAGGTCAAGGATGGCAAGGTCGAAGACGATTTTTAATCGCTACTTTGCCTCTGTATGAATCAATAAAGGCGACCCCGGGGTCGCCTTTATTATTTTGTAAAAGTGTGAACCGGTTCCGTCTGCTTTCACTTCATAGAGAGGATTGAAAGCCCCAGTTTCTGTCCGCCACCTTCTTCATCATTCACCCAAACCACCTCGGTTTCGGCTTCAAGCCCCTTGAGCGCAGGATGGTCAGAGTCAATGCGCACGCTGAGTTTGTCTCCGACCTGGAACGAGCGTGGCGCCTGAACCTGCATGCCAGAGCTGGAAAGGTCAATGCATACGGCAGGAATCACCTGACCGGCGTGGATCAGGTTGACGTCTGCATCGACGCGCATGCGGATGTAATCCCGCTTTTCCTCGTAGTCGCGATCATTTCGACTCATGTACAGTCCTTCGTTTTAGTTGCTGATTTGGGAGTTCTTATAACTCTGGGTGATTTGCGATGTAAAGAGCGCAAAGTGAGGGTGGGAGCATGCTTGAAACACCCGTCGGATGGGAGTACCGTCTGCGCCTTGAAGGGCACCTCTGAAACACGACAGACTTATCAAGTTGTTGCGTGTTATTGCGGAGAGGCTAGAAGCGAATCCAGTAAGCGGCTTCCGGTAATCCCGGGCCGCCTACGCCAACCTGATCTGGCGCCGTTTGCCCCCATGCCAAAAACCAGTGCCAAGCTGCTGATTATCGATGACGACGACGTAGTGCGCGCAAGCCTTGCCGCCTACCTTGAAGACAGTGGCTTCAGCGTTCTGCAAGCGAGTAACGGCTTGCAGGGAATTCAGATATTCGAGCAGGAGAACCCCGATCTGGTGGTCTGCGATCTACGCATGCCACAGATGGGCGGGCTTGAGCTGATCCGTCAGGTCACGGCCATTGCTCCGCAGACGCCTGTCATCGTCGTTTCCGGCGCGGGTGTGATGAGCGATGCAGTCGAGGCCTTGCGCCTTGGCGCTGCCGACTACCTGATCAAGCCTCTCGAAGATCTTGCCGTACTCGAGCATTCAGTGCGTCGTGCGCTGGATAGGGCCCGCCTGCTCACTGAAAATCAGGTCTACCGCGAAAAGCTGGAAAAGGCCAATCGCGAACTCGAAGCCAGCCTTCACCTGTTGCAGGAAGACCAGGACGCGGGTCGGCAAGTGCAGATGAACATGTTGCCGATCACACCGTGGTCGATTGACGCGTTCAAATTTGCGCACCAGATTATTCCGTCGTTGTATCTGTCCGGCGATTTTGTCGATTATTTCAGGGTCGATGAACGGCGCGTTGCCTTCTATCTCGCCGATGTTTCAGGGCATGGTGCGTCATCAGCGTTCATTACCGTGCTGCTGAAGTTCATGACCACGCGGCTGCTGTTCGAATCCAAGCGTGGCGGAACGCTTCCGGAATTCAAGCCGTCGGATGTGCTGGGACATATCAACCGCGGCCTTATCAGTTGCAAGCTGGGCAAGCACGTTACGATGGTCGGCGGTGTCATCGACGAAGAGTCAGGTAAACTGACGTACGCAGTGGGCGGACATCTGCCATTGCCTGTGTTGTATTCCGAAGGGCAGGCGCATTATCTGGAAGGTCGTGGGCTGCCGGTAGGGTTGTTCAACGAGGCCACTTACCAGGATCATGAAATTGATCTGCCCGAGTCCTTTAGTCTGACCATGCTGTCTGATGGCATACTGGACTTGTTACCCGGTGATACACTCAAAGAGAAAGAAGCCGTCCTTCCCGAATTGGTCAAGACGGCTGGCGGCAGCCTGGATGGCTTGCAGCGGGTTTTTGAATTGGCAACGCTAGGGGAGATGCCGGATGATATCGCCTTGTTAGTGTTAAGCAGGAATCTTGAATGAGTACCGGTAGAATCCAGTTCGCCGAGCAGGAAGGCACCTTCGTTCTCAAGTTCGTGGGTGAAGTGCGGTTGACGCTGTGTTCGGCCCTGGATGCGACTATCGAGCGCATCTTCACTGCGCTGAATTTCTCGGCGGTGGTCATTGATCTGACCGAGACACGCAGCATTGACAGCACTACGCTTGGCCTGCTGGCCAAACTGTCGATTCTGTCGCGCCAGAAGGTGGGCCTGTTGCCGACCCTCGTGACCACTCACGAGGACATCACGCGCCTGTTGCAGTCGATGGGCTTTGATCAGGTCTTCAACATCGTTGACCGGCCTCTGCCGCGGCCTGAGTGCCTGACTGATCTGCCGTCACAGGACCAGTGCGAAGAAGTGGTGAAAGCCAAGGTTCTTGAAGCGCACAAGATTCTCATGGGCCTCAACGATTCGAATCGTGAAGCGTTCCATGATCTGGTCAACGCACTGGAAGGTCAGCGCTAGGCCTAGGCCGCTGCTCTAAATCGCAGGCAGCAAAAAGGGCGACACCCGTGAGGGTGCCGCCCTTTTTTCGTATCACGCTTTTTTGGCAGGAAGCAGCGCTTCCAGTTTTTCCTGATCGCGAGCGAACTGACGAATGCCTTCGGCCAGTTTCTCGGTGGCCATGGCATCTTCGTTGGAGTTCCAGCGGAACTGGCTCTCGGTCAGGCTCTGACGTGGCTCACCTGCATTATTGCCCGGAGCAAGCTTGCGCTCCAGTGTGCCGGTGTCTTCGGCCAATTGCTTGAGCAGCTCGGTGCTGATGGTCAGGCGATCACAACCGGCCAACTGTTCGATCTGATTCAGGTTGCGGAAGCTGGCACCCATCACGACAGTCTTGAAGTCGTTGGCCTTGTAATAATTGTAGATGCGCGTTACCGACTGCACGCCCGGGTCTTCTGCACCGGTGTAATCGGTGCCTGTCGACTTCTTGTACCAGTCGTAGATGCGGCCCACGAATGGCGAAATCAGGAAGACGCCAGCCTCGGCGCAAGCCACAGCCTGGGCAAAGGAAAACAGCAACGTCAGGTTGGTCTGGATACCTTTCTTCTCAAGGTATTCGGCGGCGCGGATACCTTCCCAGGTGGAGGCAAGCTTCACCAGCACACGATCGTTTTCGACACCGGCAGCGTTGTAAAGGCCGATCAGGCGTTCACTGCGTTCGATCAGCGCGTTAGTGTCGAAGGACAGTCGCGCGTCCACTTCAGTGGACACGCGGCCGGGTACGACCTTGAGAATCTCCTGACCGATGGCCACTGCGAAATGGTCGCAGGCCAGGCCTATGTCGCCTTTGCCACGTGCGAATGCTTCTTCGAGCATCGCTTTATTGCTTTCGCTCGAAGCTGCCTTGAGCAGCAGAGAAGGGTTGGTGGTTGCATCTTGAGGCTTGAGGCTCTTGATTGCGCCGAAGTCGCCGGTGTCAGCAACAACGGTGGTGAATTTCTTGAGTTGATCCAGCTTGGAAGTCATGAGCGTGCTCTGTCCTGTGCGGTTGGATGACATTACCCGAGCGCTGCCGACCACTCAAGGCCGCAGCGTTTACTGCTGCCGATGATAGGCCCTGAGGGACGGCATTGTCGTGAATACCTTTGTCTAGACTGTTTTGAGCCTCGCACCGACTGCTTGTTCCCTTGATATGAATTTAAGCTCTTTAGAGCGACCTGCATGCTGCAGGATTCACAGCGACCACTTCAGCGATACCATCAGGTTGCGCGGGTCGCCGTACACGCCGCTGCCGGTGGCCAGCGGAATGCCTTGCCAGTATTTTTCGTCGAATACGTTGTTGAGGTTGACTCGCGCGTCCCAGTGCTCGTCGAACCGGTAGCCTGCCATCAGGCCCACGACCGCATAGGCATCCTGCACGGAGTGACCGTTGCCGACCCGATTGTACGTCTCGCTTTGTGCCAGGACATCTGCGCCCACGCGCCATTTGTTCAGGTTGCCGGGCAGGTGATAGGACGTTGCTGCCTTGAACAGGTGTTTCGGTTGGTTGGGCGCAAACAGGTCGCCCTTGTCATTGGTCCGGTCCTTCACGTACTGGCTCAACACCAGTGTGTAGGAGGCGGAGGCCTGCCAGTCAGGTGTCAGCTGGCCGGTGATTTCTGCGTCGATACCCCGGCTGCGCACTTCTCCGGCGGCTTCGTAACAGACGCGATTCTGCTGCTGGCAGGTGGCTGGCGGATTGACGATGGCATACGCGCGGTTTTCCTGGGTCATGTCGAAGACTGCCAGCGAGGCATTCAGGCCGCCGTCGAAGTACTCGCCTTTCAGACCGATCTCATAACTTTCGCCGGTCATCGGGTCAAGCACGCCGCCTCCCGCGTCCAGCTGGTTTTGCGGCTTGAAGATCTCTGTATAGCTGGCGTAGGCCGAGTAGGTGTCGTTCAGGTCATAGACAACACCGGCGTAGGGCGTGACTTCGCGTATGACCTTGTAGTCACCATTATTGGCCGAACGATTCTGGTAGTCGTACCAGCTCACTCGGCTGCCGACGATAAGGTGCAACGGATCAATCGGGTTGAGACGCGCAGCAGCGTAGACACCTTCCTCGGTGGCGGTGTTCTGGCTGACATAGGCAGTGCGCGTGGCAGGGTCTGGTTTTGCAATCACATTGGGATTGAAGTGGTAGATATCGATTGGCGTGGAGCCGTAGAAACCGCCTTTCTGGTCAAACTTCTCTTCGCGACGACTGACCCCGAGCATCAGCTCATGCTCTCGGCCAAACAGCTGGAACGGGCCCGATAGTGAGCCGTCGAGACTGGTCTGCACATCCGTGGTGTCGTACTGGCCGGCTGCCTGGCCGTAGCCGGTGCCGTTGGCGGTCAGGTAGTTGGAGTACATGTCGGACTCCGCCCAGATTCTGGTCGCTGCCAGCTTGCTGCTCCAGCCGTTGTCGAAATGATGGGTCAGGTCAGTGAAGAGGCTGACGTTCTGCCTGTCCCAGTAGGCCCAGTCGTTGCTCAGGAACGTGGAGCGCGGCAGGCCAAGATTCTCGCCGTTCGGACCGGACGGCAGGCTGCCCCAGTCGGAGGTCGCGTCATCGCGCTGTTTCGAGGCTCCGATGGTCCACGTGGTCGAATCGCTGAGATCGGCTTCCAGTACGCCATAGAACGTCTGGCGTTCTTTATCGCGCTCATCGACAAAACTGTTGCCCGTTTCATAGGCCGTCACCACGCGGCCGCGCAATGTACCGGAATCGTTGAGCCGGTTCGACGCGTCCACTTCGGTACGGTAACGGTCCCAACTCCCTGCGCTGGCAGTCACGCTGACTTGCGGAGTCGCGGTAGGACGCTTGCGGATCAGGTTCAGCGTCGCCGATGGACTGCCCGCGCCGGTCATCAGCCCCGTCGCGCCGCGTACCACCTCGACGCGGTCGTACAGGGCCAGATCGGCACCGGAAATGGTGTCCAGTGTAAAGGTGCTGACGATTGTCGGCAGACCGTCATACATCAGGTTATCGATGGCAAAGCCGCGCGCCAGAAACTGCTGGCGGTCCGAGCCGAACTTGCGCAGTGTGACGCCGGGTGCATATTTGACCACATCATTGAGGTCGTTCATGCCTTGATCTTCAATGCGCTGGCGGGTGATCACGCTCACCGACTGCGGCGTCTCGCGAATCGAGAGGGGCAGTTTGGTCGCGCTGTTCATCGATCCGGTCGTATACGAGCCGCTGCCTTCCGTAGTGGCCATTCCAGCGATTCCCGTTTGAGCGCTGATATCCACGTTGCCCAGCGTCATGGGGCCATTGCTGGCTGGCTGGAACACCTTCGCGGCATTGCCCTGCACCTGCGCATCAAGGCCGCTGCCCAGCAGCAGTCGGCTCAATGCCTGAGCCGGTTCCAGGCTGCCTCTGACAGCCGGGGCCTGCTTGCTTGCAATCAGGGAGTCATCAACTGATATCTGCAGGCCGCTTGCCTGACTCAGTTGTGTCAGCGACCTGGAGAGCGGCTGTGCGGGCAGATCGAGTTGAACGGGGGCTGCCACAGCGGTGGCTGAAAGCCCGAGGACTAAAATACCGGTCAGCGAAGGGAGAAACGGACGAAGCATTAGGGTCATTCCTGCAAGGGCTGAGGACGTGGCGGTACATGTCGCAGATGGTGTGCCTGTCGCAACAGTGGTGACGGGCAGCGGCGGGGCGAGACTAACAACTTTTTTGCGCTTTACTAAACGCTAATCACTATCAGTTACATTCTCATACATATTTTCTGCACAAGCCTCGCCTGTGGCGTCGAGCGGCGCATTGGGGTAAAGATGCTGTTCAACTCGCGATCATCTGAAGGAACCAGCATGCATTCACGACGCTTCCCCATCACTGCCGCAATCGGACTTTCCCTGGTGTCCATGGGCCTGTTTTCCATGGCTGCGAACGCCGCCGAGCTGTCACCCGATCAGTTGCTGAAAAAAGCCCAGGCCGAACAGCCGGCCTACCTCGACACTGTCCGGCAACTGGTCGATATCGATACAGGCACCGGCCAGGCACCCGGGCTGAAGACCGTCAGCGCGATGCTGGTCGAACGTCTCAAGGCGCTGGGCGCGGAAGTCTCCACCACGCCGGCAGAGCCTTCGGCGGGGAACAATATCGTCGGCACTTTCAAAGGCAACGGCACACGCTCTTTTCTGTTGATGGTCCACTACGACACGGTGTTCGGGCCGGGCACCGCCGCCAAGCGTCCCTTCAGGCTCGACAGCGAGCGCGCCTATGGTCCCGGGGTGGCAGATGCCAAGGGTGGCGTGGCGATGATTCTGCATGCGCTGCAGCTGTTGCAGGATGAGCAGTTCAAGGAGTTCGGCACGCTCACTGTGCTCTTCAACCCGGACGAGGAGACCGGCTCCAGCGGCTCGAAAAAAGTCATCGCCGAACTCGCTCGCCAGCATGACTACGTGTTTTCGTACGAGCCGCCTGACAAGGATGCCGTCACTGTCGCCACCAACGGCATCAATGGCTTGCTTCTCGACGTCAAAGGCAAATCGTCACACGCAGGCTCCGCTCCAGAGGCCGGGCGCAATGCGGCCATCGAGCTGGCGCATCAGCTGCTGCAGCTCAAGGACCTCGGCGACCCGGGCAAAGGCACGACCGTCAACTGGACGCTGATCAAGGGCGGGGAGAAGCGCAACATCATTCCATCCAGCGCGTCGGCCGAGGCGGACATGCGCTATTCCGACCTCAGCGAGAGCGACCGGGTACTGGCTGATGGACAAAAGATCGTGAAGAAGACGCTGGTCGATGGCACCGAAGTGACCTTGCGAATGGAAAAAGGCCGACCGCCGCTGGCCAGAAACCCTGGCTCCGAACAGCTGGCGAAAACCGCGCAGACGCTCTACCAGAAAACAGGCCGCACTCTGGAGCCGATTGCCATGCGTTTCGGTACCGACGCGGGCTATGCCTATGTACCGGGCAGTGCGAAGCCTGCGGTGCTCGAAACCATGGGCGTGGTCGGCGCGGGTCTGCACGCCGACGATGAATACATCGAGTTATCGAGCATCGCGCCCAGGCTTTACCTGACCGTGGCGCTGATTACGCAGTTGTCGAAGGGGGATGCAACGCCCTGACGGCTTGTGAGGTGAGCGCTGACAGGCGTGGTCTCCGGCCCACGCCATCTGTCGATGTGCCGGGCATTGCGATTGACCTGACCGCCGATAAACGATTAACTGTATATGTATACAGTTAATCAGAAAAGGCTCGTCTCATGAGTGTTACCTTCCTTGGCCCGTTGTCGGCAGGGGGCATTAAGCTTCCGTTCATATCGCTGTCGTCCGTGGGCTCCAGATCGCCAGTGGTCGAGAAGCATGTTTCCATTGCCGAGCTTTGCGAGGTCCGGGAGCCGCACGCCTACCTGGCCAGGATCGAAGACCAAGGTATGCAAGGGGGCGGCATGTGCAGCGGGGACATGCTAGTGGTCGACCGCAGCCAGTACGCCGAGCACGGTGACATCGTCGTTGCCTCGCTCAATGCACGGCAGATCTGCCGGCGTTTGCACATGCGTGGCGACGTGGTGATTCTGGAGTCGCAAAACCCGGATTACCCGCCACTGCATGTCACCGACAACGATGACCTGATCATCCTGGGTGTGGTGACCTACAGCCTGAAAAACCTGCTGGAGGGCCGCGCTGCATCATCGGCTCATCGATGAACAGCCGCATGTCCTTGCATTGCACGCCGCTGCGTGATCTGCTTCCCACTCTATGGCTTTTAGCGGAATACCGAGCGCATGCAAGAACGACTTGACCAGTTACGGCTCCCCAAGCCTGTACAGGGAGAAATCAGTGACCTGGTAAGGGCGCTCGACGCAACCAGCACCCGCGTCGACGTGGAAGCCGAAGCGGCGTTGCAGATCGAATATATTCATGGTCTGGAGACCAGCAGAAAGCTGCGTCCAGCCGATGCCGAAGCGCTTTACATCATATTCGACGACGCAGTTCAGGCTCGTTTACAGGCACTTGCCGATTAGATTCGGTATCCCGTTATCGCCCTGCCTGCGTGAATTTCACTCCAGACGTTATCTGTCCGCTGGATAGGGACGGATGCATTGGCTTACCCTACGAATCCGCAATCTGCGGGGTTCATGTTCAGGTTTGAATGGCAATGCGTTTATCAGGCTTCATCCTCGAGAACATCGAACCTATCGTGCGCGAGTGGACCGATTTCGCGCGCACCCTGTCCACCCTCGGCGAGCCTCTGGATACCACAGAGCTGAGAGATCATGTCGAGCAAATGCTGCGGGCTATCGCTACTGATCTGCAAACGGATCAATCGCTGCAGCAGCAGGTCGACAAATCGCAAGGCCACGCCGTGTCGCATGAAGATACGGCGGCGAAAATCCACGCGATCACCCGATTGATGTCTGGCTTCACCATTGACCAGGTGGTCTCGGAGTTTCGGGCATTACGGGCAAGTGTGATCAAGCAGTGGATGTCGCAAGAGGCGCTGGATACTCAGCAGCAGATCGAAGATATGATCCGCTTCAATGAAGCCATAGATCAGGCCCTCGCCGAGTCCATCACCAGCTACACAGGCGCGGTTCAGGCGTCACGCAATATCTTTCTGGGCATCCTCGGGCACGACTTGCGCACCCCGCTAAGCGCGATATTGCTGGGTGCCGACGTGCTGTTGCGCACCCATGATCTGGGCGCGCGGCCCACCAAGGTCGCCTCGAGGATCTATTCCAGCGTGAAGCGCGCCAACCAGATCGTTGGCGACTTGCTCGACTTCACACGTTCGCAGATCGGTCCTGGCATCCCGCTGAAAAAGACCGAAGTAGATATGCAACCCATCTGTGCCCGCATCGTTGAAGAGTCGAGTACGGTCCACCCGGAAGCAGACATTCGCCTGACCTCAGATGATCCGGTAATTGGCAACTTTGATGGCGATCGCCTCGAACAGGTCTTCTCGAACCTCATCGGCAATGCCATCCAGCATGGCAATAGCTGCGATCCCGTCGAAGTGACGCTGGCGGTCTCGGAGAGCGAGCTCCGCTTTACCGTCCACAACACCGGCAGCCCGATTCCCGAAGACGTACTCCCGTTCATCTTCAACCCGATGGACCGCTACTCACCCGAAAAGATGACCGACAACGGACCTTATTCAAGCCTGGGGCTGGGTCTGTTCATCGTCGACAGGATTGTCGATGCGCACGGCGGGCGTATCGAGGTGACGTCGAAAGTGGAGCTGGGGACTACGTTTGCGGTGATTATTCCGTTGAGTGCGGAGTGAGGTTACTTAGCGGCGATAGAAACGGGATTTCGGTCTCTATCGGATACTTACATGTATGCGCCGTGCACACACTCGATCCTGGCTAACGCATCACGTCATCGAGCTGATTCAGACTCAGCCCCGATTGTAGAAAATCCAGTCCCGCTGGTTCTTCCAGTCCAAGTAAAACAGTTGAAATCTGCCGGTAGGCGTTACGAAACAGTGAGCTGCCCAGGCTGATCCGGCGAACGCCGATTGCCCTGAGTCTGTCAATCGTCATACCGAAAACAGGCAGGACGTTGAGAGGTTTGCTGAGCGCTCTCTGAATCGCCTCAAGGTCCTCGATCGATTTCACGCCGGGTGCGAACAGACAATCTGCTCCTGCTTCTTCAAACGCGACCAGCCGTTTAATAACCTCGGTCAACGAATACTCGTGCGCTCCAAGCAGATAGTCTGTCCTGGCGGTGACGATGAAGTCGGCATTGAGCGCATGGACGGCCTCACTGGCAGCACGCACCCGATCGCACGCTTCTTCGATGGAGAAATACAGAGGGGTGTTCGGGTCATGATAGTCGGATATATCCTCAATGGAGGCACCGGCGCAGCCTATGGCCAAGGTTCTTCTGAAATGCTCCTCAACCTTCACCAGCGTTTTCGCCAGACCATTCTCCAGATCTGCCGTCACGGGTATGTCCACCGCCCGAACGATGCGATCAATCGCCGCAAAGCGATCTTCATTGTCCATCGTGGGAGACGAATCTCGGTAGCCCTGTGCATAGGCAATCCCCGCGCTGGTGGTGCCGAGGCTGGCATAACCCAACTGCTGAATGAGGCGCGCGCTTCCCTCACACCATGCATTGGGCATGACGAATAACTCATCGCGTTCATGTAACTTTCTGAATACCTGGCTGGTGCTCATGGCGCCTCCCTGAAAGGGCAAGCATAGTCCTCTTTATAAATAGCAGAATTAAAAACAAGTGAAGGGCTTGCCATCTGGCAATGTCGTACTTGCGATGTAAACGCTTGGCAAGCCTCTGGAAATTAACGAGCGTAATTGCCATGACGATCAGATGCTCCGTGGCATTGCCAAGGACTTGAACACTGCTCAGTCATACCAGGCGTAGGTCCAACTCTCGAAAGCCTGCCTTTCCTGTTAAACTGCCCGCCATTCCAAACAACTCGTATCTGCACCGTGAAGCCGGTGGTTTCACCTCTGCGTTTACGTGCTGTCACCATGCCCGTTTCGAATAGCTACATTTACAGATCATTTGCTACATCGTGGCAATCGCTTGCTCAAAACGAACAAGCCGGGCTAAAAACAGCTGCACTCAAGATTAATAAACATGACACCTGAAAGCCTAGAAACCCCCGTAAATATTGGCCAACCAGCCCCAGCGCTATCCCGCCGCTTCTCCGTTGCGCCGATGATGGACTGGACCGACCACCATTGCCGCTACTTCATGCGCAAGCTTTCAAAGCATGCCTTGCTCTACACCGAGATGGTCACCACCGGCGCCTTGCTGCATGGCGACCGTGAGCGGTTCCTGCGGCATGATGAGACCGAGCATCCGCTGGCATTGCAGCTGGGTGGCAGCACGGCGGCGGATCTGGCGGCGTGTTCGCGTCTGGCGGAAGAGGCGGGGTATGACGAGGTCAACCTGAACGTCGGTTGCCCGAGTGACCGGGTGCAGAACAACATGATCGGCGCGTGCCTGATGGCGCATCCTGAGCTGGTGGCGGATTGCGTGAAGGCGATGCGCGATGCGGTCGGTATTCCGGTCACGGTCAAGCATCGGATCGGTATCAATGGTCGTGACAGTTATGCCGAGTTGTGTGATTTCGTCGGCAAGGTTCAGGAGGCGGGTTGCCAGAGTTTCACGGTTCA
This sequence comes from Pseudomonas congelans, assembly GCF_900103225.1. GTDB lineage: Bacteria > Pseudomonadota > Gammaproteobacteria > Pseudomonadales > Pseudomonadaceae > Aquipseudomonas > Aquipseudomonas congelans. The sequence goes on from NZ_FNJH01000001.1 coordinate 117,060, forward strand.
CGCGCGTATCGCGATTCTCGAAGGGCTTTCTCCCAAGGAAAACCGCGATATTCCGCCATTGCGGTATGACGTGGTCGCGCAGTTGAAGTCTGACTTTCCTGACCTGGAGATTGTGCTCAACGGCGGCATCAAGACGCTGGAGCAGTGCAGTGAGCATTTGCAGGCGTTCGATGGTGTGATGCTGGGGCGTGAGGCTTATCACAATCCGTATTTGCTGGCGCATGTAGACCAGCAGTTGTTCGGCAGCACTGCGCCCGTCATAAGCCGTTATGACTCGCTGGAGTCGATGCGGCCCTACATTGCGGCGCACATAGCCAGCGGCGGCAACATGCATCACGTGACCCGGCATATGCTTGGTCTCGGCCTGGGTTTCCCTGGCGCGCGGCGCTTCCGTCAATTACTGTCGGTCGACATACACAAGGCCGGAAACCCCATGCTGTTGCTGGATCAGGCAGCGGCGTTTCTTCAGGGGCATTGATCGCATGTGCGGTGCGTTGATCTGAGCTGAATCAAAGGAACCGCTTATTCCAGTAGCGGCGTTGTCGGGCTGCGGTTATGTTGAGCGCATAACCCAACAAGGAAAACGCCCATGCACAAAGTTCTGGTTCCTTTCGACGGCTCCGAGCACGCCATGCGTGCCCTGGGTTATGTCATTGAGCTGTCTGGCGACCTCAACAAGCCGCTTGAAGTGCATGTGCTGAACGTGCAGGCCAGCCCCATCGATTACAGCCTTTATCTGGCTCCCGACATGATTGATGGCGTCAAGGCCGGCCTGACCAATGAAGGCAAGCGGGTGCTGGATGATGCGGTTGCGTTGTTGACTGCTGCCGGTGTGCCGTTTCAGGCCCATGTCGATCTGGGCAACGTCGCCGAACAGGTCGAGGCCGAAGTTCAGCGACTCGGCTGCGACGCGGTGGTCATGGGCACCCGCGGGCTTGGCAACTTTGGCGGCCTGCTGCTGGGCTCCGTGGCCACGCGGGTGATCCACGAAGCATCGGTGCCGGTGACGCTGATCAAATAATCACTGCTGCGCCAGCGTTCGCGGCTGGCGCAGCAGTTCGATATGTTCCGCAGGCACCAGCTCGCGCAGCGATTTATACAGCGCGCGGGTCTCCAGCAGGTTCCAGATGCGCAGCATGGTTTCCAGGGCATCCAGCGGCTTGCTGATGAAATCCCGTGCACCCAGTGCCAGCGCGCGCAGGCGGGTATCGCGCGTCGCGTCGGCGGTCAGCACCATGATCGGCAGGTAGTCATTAGCCGGTATGCGCCGGTTGAGCTGCTCCAGCACCGCGAAGCCATCGAATTCGGGCATGTGCAGATCAAGCACAACGAGGTCGGGCTCGAAGCTGTTGAACAGGTCCAGCGTGCGCAACGGCTCGGTGCTGCTCAGGACATTGGTCAGTCCCTCGCGGGCAAGCAGTTGCTCCATCAGATCAAGGTTGGGCCGCTGGTCATCAATGATCAGAATGCGAAAGTCGCCGGTCATGTGGGCTCCGGTAAATACTGGTCCAGGAGGGCAAGAAACACCGGCACCTGGATGGGTTTGATCACAATGGCCGTGGCTCCGGCCTGTTTCAGTTCGCGATGGGCTTTGTCACTGGTGTCGGCAGTGATCATCAACACGGGCGTCTGGGCGGTAGCCGGCAGGCCTCGCAGACGTTGCAGCACATCGAGCCCCTTGATGTCCGGCAGGCTGAGGTCGAGAAGAATCAGCTGTGGCGCATGCTGGCGTGCCAGGTCCAGCCCCAGCTGGCCCTGCATGCTCGACAGCAACTGGATACCAGGTCTGCGTTGCAGCAGCGTTTCGATCAAGGCCATGCTCGACAGGTTGTCTTCGATGCACAGCAGCTTGCCATGATAGGTCGGGCGGGCAGGGGAGCGGGCATCAGGCGTTATCTCGAAGGGGGTGTCAGCTTGACGGGGCACTGCAGCGGCAGGCGGCTGCACCCGTACAAGCGGCAGCGCCAGTATGAACCGGCAGCCCTCGTCAGGCGTGTTCTGTACGGACAGCGTGCCGTGCATCATCTCCAGCATGCTTTTGCTCAGCGCCAGTCCCAGCCCGGTCCCTTCGACGCTCGGGTTGGCGTCCAGGCGTTCGAACGGTTTGAACAGCTGGCCGATACGCTCCGGCGCAATTCCGTAACCGGTGTCCACTACGCTGACCGTGACCTGCTCGGCAGTCTGCTCGATTTCAATCCGTACCTGGCCAGCGGGCCGGTTGTATTTGATCGCGTTGGACAGCAGGTTCAGCAACACCTGAATCAGGCGCTGACGATCAGCGACCACGCCGATCTCGTCAGGCAGGTTCGGCAAGGGCTGCAATTCGATATTGGCGTCGGCAGCCATCGGCGAGACCAGCACCAGGGCTTCCTCAAGAACGCTCGACAGGGAGACGGGTTCGAGGACCAGGGAAACATGCCCGGCTTCGATTCTGGCGATGTCGAGCACTTCATTGATCAGTTTCAGCAGATGCTGGCCCGCCCGCAGAATATGACCGATTTGCGGGCGCTGGCTGGCGGGGGAATCCATGTCCAGCAACTGGGCAAAGCCCAGAATTGAGTTCAGCGGTGTGCGCAGTTCATGGCTCATGCGCGACAGGAATTCACTTTTGGCCCGGCTGGCGCGTTCGGCTTCCTCGCGCGCAGTCCCCAGGGCAATTTCGGCAACGCGACGATCACTGATGTCACGGGTAATCTTGGAAAAACCGCGCAGCTCGTCATGGCTGTCGTACTGCGCGGTGATCACCACACTGGCCCAAAAACGGCTGCCATCCTTGCGTTGGCGCCAGCCTTCTTCGGTATAGCGGCCGTTGACGGTCGCCTCGTGTAGCGCCATGTCGGGGTGTTGCGGACACTCCTGTTGCAGATAGAACACAGAAAAGTGCTGACCGATGATCTCCTGTTCCGTGTACCCCTTGATACGCTCGGCCCCTGCGTTCCAGGTGGTGATGTAGCCGTTGCGGTCCAGGGCGAAGATGCCGTAGTCCTTGACGCCTTCAATTATCAGCCGCAAACGCTCTTCGTTGTCGCGCAGTGCGCGTTCGCGTTCGACGAGCAGCTGACCGGCTTCGACCAGTCGGGTGCCGAGCTGGCCGATTTCGTCCTTTTCAGGCGGCTGGGGCAGCAGCGGATGCCCGAGCGCCAGACGCTGGGCGTTGCGTTGCACCTGATGCACCCTGGCGACGATGCCCTTGGACAGCATCAGCACGGCAAGAATGGCACCGAAGATTCCGCACGCCGCTGCCAGCAGGGTCGACAGCAACAGGCGCTCGCGGGTGGCTGCGGCAGCCTCGGTACGTTCGGCGAGCAGTGCGTCTTCACGCTCGCGCATGATGCCGATGCGTTCGCGCAACTGGTCGAGCACGTACTTGTTTTCGATCAGGATGCGGGCGACGGTTTCCTGATCTTCCCTGTTCATCGAACGCAGTTTTTCCAGGCCGTCGACCTTGGTGTTGATCAGCGGCTCGATGGCTTTCAGGTGCTCGCGCATCTGCTCGTCACGCACATTGGTGTTGAGCCGGGTCAACGCCGCCTCGATCAGCGGTTGCGCGTTGAGATAGCCGGGCAGGAAGTCTTCCTGGTGGGTCAGCAGATAGCCACGTACGCTGGCCGCGCCTTCTGCAATCTGGGTGTGAAGGGTCTGGATATCGCCTTGCACGAGCAGCACACGCCGTACGTCTTCCTCTGCCCGAGCGGTCTGGCGCTCGGCGATATAGATCAGCACCAGCGAGAACATGAGAATCGCCAGTGGCAGCGAAATAGCCACCAGCGCCTTGCCGCGTAGCGGAAGGTCTTCCCAGCGACTGCTGGCGTGTGCGGTCATTGCCAGTCGCTCGTCGATTGGCTCACCAGGCCCAGCGCCACACCGCGTACCGCGGCCTGCGTGCGGTCCGAGGCGCCGAGCTTGCCGATAACCTTCTCCACGTGGGCCTTGGCAGTGCCGGTGGTAATGCCAAGTTTTTCGCCTATTTCCCGATTGCTGAAGCCGCCCGCTACCAGCCCGAGTACCTGGCGTTCACGCGGGGTGAGGGTTTCCGGCAGGGCTGCGCCACTGGTGTTGCGTTCGGTCATGCGCCGCAGCAGGCGTGCGCTGACGGCGCTGTTCAGTGCTTCTTCACCGCGCGCCACGCGTTGCAGGCCGTCGATCACTTCGTCGCGGCTGGCATCCTTGAGCAGGTAGCCCACCGCACCGGCGCTGATGGCGGCTTCCAGGTGATCGGTGCTGTCGTCCATGGTGAAAATCACCACTTTCAGATCCGGCATGCGCTGCTTGAGAATCCGTGCAGCGCCCAGCCCGTTGAGCACCGGCATACGAATGTCGAGGATAGCGATGTCCGGTTGCAGCTCCTGGCACAGATCGATGGCTTGCTGGCCGTCGGCTGCCTGACCGACCACTTCGAACTCCGGATGCCCCGCCAGCAGCGAGACGAACCCGGTACGCGTCACTTCATGATCGTCCGCCAAAACCAGTCGCACAGTGTCAGTCATGTCATTGCCTTGTCTGCAGTAAAAGGAACGATGGCGCGCAGTCGGGTGCCGTGCCCGGGCCGACTGACGCAGGTCAGACGGCCACCGAGCAGGCTGGCGCGCTCCTGCATGGCCACCAGGCCCAGTTTCTGAACGCCTTTGCCATTAAACGGGGTGTGTGTGATGAAACCACTGCCGTTGTCTTCCAGCCGCAGTGAAATGTGCTCTTCACTCAGTTCCAGGGCCAATTCTACGCGGCCTGCACTGGCGTGTTTGAGCACATTGTTGATGCCTTCCTGGGCAATACGGAACAGGGCGATTTCCAGATGGCTGGGCAGGCGGGTCATGGACCGCGACTGCCAGTGCACCGCGACTCCGGCTTCGCGCAACCGGTCGGCCTCCTTGTCGACCGCCTGCAGCAGTCCGAAATCGTCCAGCACGCTCGGCCGCAGGCCGCTGATCAGTTGTCGACCTTCACCCACGCAGTGCTGTGCCAGCTTGAGAATGGCCTGCAGGTCTGCGTTCAGCGGCTCGGGCAGGTCCGGACAGCGACCGGCAAAACCCTGCAATCGCTGGTGCAGACCGGCCAGTGTCTGAGCCAGTCCATCATGCAGGTCGTATGCCATGCGTTTGCGTTCGTCTTCCTGAGCAGTAAACAGCTGGCGGACCAGTTCGGACATGGTCTGCTCTCTGACCACCAGCGCGTCAAGCAGCCGATTGTTTTCCAGATGTGCCGCCAGCAACGTCGCCAGCAATTGCAGTGACTCGATGTCCTCGTTGTCCGGCGCATTGATGCCCACGCTGTTGGCCAGCAGCAGGGTGCCGAAAGAGCCTTCGTCGGCGCCGCGCAACGGTAACAGCAGCATGCACGGCAGGGCGGTATCGGGCCGCTCCAGCCATTGCGGGCCAATGGCCAGCGGGTCGGCAGCGGTTTCAAGCGTAGCGAGGCGTTCTGCACTGCCATGACTGGCGGTGGTCTGCACACCGTCGTCGGCACTCCATTCCAGCAACAGGCCATGGTCCATCGCCACGAATGCGCACGCGCGTTGCAGTACGCGCTGGCGCATGGCTTGAGGTGGCAGATGGGTCAGCTCCTGACCGGTATCCACCAGCAGGCGAAGACGTGCGGCGCGGCTTTGCGACTGGCGATACTGGTTGCGGATGGCCAGTGCGCTTGCCGGATCAAGGGGAGGACTTTGCATGGGGTGCTCCAGCGAGGGTTGATGCCCGCGCGGGCATAACAGAAGTCAGGCTATTAGAACTGTATCAGGAGGTGAAGCCCATCTGCCGATCGGCATACACAGTTAACCCCGGTTGGCCGATGGCGAGCCGTGGCGGGGAGGGCAAAGTGGCACTCACTGAATCCCTGAACAGATCCCCGTAGGAGAGTAGCGATGAAAACGAAATTGACCGCCCTGGCCCTGTTGCTGGCTGTAAGTGCACCGATGGTTCAAGCTGCTGCCGAGCCGTCCGGCTATACCTACCGCATGGTGGCCGAGACGCCAAGCAATGTGAACGACAAGGAAATCGCCGGTCTGTTTGATCGCTGGAACAAGGCCCTGCAAACCGGAAACTCCACTACCGTCGCATCTTTGTACACGCCGGACGCTGTCCTGCAGCCTACGGTCTCCAACAAGGTGCGTGCCACTCCGGCAGAGATCAAGGATTACTTCGATAAGTTCCTGGCGCTCAAGCCGGTTGGCGAGATCAACTACCGGGAGATTCGTCGCCTGGGGCCGGACGCCGCTGCGGACAACGGTGTCTACACCTTCACGTTGACGGCTCCGGACGGCAAAAAGACCAAGGTACAGGCACGCTATTCGTTTCTTTATCACCGCGTCGGCAACGAGTGGAAGATTCTCAACCACCACTCCTCGGCGATGCCGGAAGTGCAGCCCGAGTACCAGGTCAGCCGCTGATCTGTCGTCGGCCAGGCTGAAAACAAAAAATCCGGAGCACGTGCTCCGGATTTTTTTTGTCTGCCAGGACCGCTCGCTATCAGGCTTCGGCCTGGGCGCCATTGACCTTGCGGCAATGAATCAGCGCATCGCGGATCATGAAGTTGACCAGCGTCGGCGACACACCCAGTTCCTTGGCGATGTCCTTTTGCGGCACGCCGTGCAGGCGGTACATCTCGAACGCATAGCGGGTACGCGGCGGCAACTCGGTCAGGGCGTCGGCAATTTTCTCCAGGCTGGAGAAATTGATGTGCGAGATTTCCGGCGAGGCACCCTGAATCACCACGTTCAGCCCCTCGGCCTCGGGGCCGGTGTATTTCTGTTCCAGCGCCTGTTTGCGGTAATGATCGATGGCCAGGTTGCGCACGATCTGAAACAGGTAACTGAGCTGTGCCTTGAAGGTCAGTGTGGCCTGCGGTGCCGAGCGCAGTCTGAAAAAGGCATCCTGCACGACGTCTTCGGCGCGCGAGCGGCAACCCACGATGCGGGCCGCAATCTTGACCAGCAGCAAGTAGTTATCGACGAATGCCTGGAGTAAGGGTGAGTCGCACTTACTTGTGATTACGTGTTCCGTCATGGAATTCACCTTGCTGCTTTAACAATGGAGGGGGAGGGCCGCATGGAGGGGGCAGCACCATCACATGGGGCGACAAATTAGCCTTAATGATAATTATTGTCAAATGCGAAAGCCAATCAGCGCACTTTAAAAGGGCGCTTTTGTCGTGCATGTCCTCGCCGCGTGCATCCGCCTAATTATTTGCAGACGCCATCCGTTCTCATTGGTGACAGGCCCGACCACGGTTGCGGCCAGGGAATACCTCAGGAGAACCCCATGCGTTCCGATCACGTGCATCGCCGCTTTTACATCCGCGCCCACAGCCGGACGGTTTCGATATGAGCACGCCGGTGAGCCTGACGCTGTTCTGTCTGCCTTATTCCGGGGCCAGCGCGATGTTCTACAGCCCCTGGCGGCGCAAATTGCCGGAGTGGCTGAACGTGCGCCCGCTGGAGCTTCCCGGTCGAGGCATGCGCATGGACGAGCCATTGCAGACCGACATCGTGCAGTTGGCCAATCATCTGGCCGATGAAATCAGTGCCGAACTGGACAAGCCCTATGCGCTGTTTGGCCACAGTCTGGGCGGGCTGCTGGCCTTTGAGCTGGCGCACGCCCTGCGCGAGCGCGGTCTGCCTGTACCGCTGGCGCTGTTCGCGTCGGCGACTGCCGGCCCGGTGCGCCGCGACGTCAGCGAATACGCCGCCGCCAAGACCGATGCGCAGCTGCTCGACCGATTGCGCACGTTAAAAGGCACCAGCGAAAACGTCATTGCCAACCAGGAACTCATGCAGTTGATGCTGCCGATCCTGCGCGCCGATTTTCTACTCTGCGGCAGCTTTGTGTATGGCAGGCGCGAGCCGCTCAGCGTGCCGATCCATGTCTTTGGCGGCAAGCAGGACAGCATCGGCGTCGAGGAGCTGCTCGACTGGCAGGAAGAGACCTGCACCGGTTTCTCTCTGGACATGTTCGAGGGCCATCACTTTTACCTGGTCGACGAGCAAACGCAGCTGCTTCGTCTACTGCGGCGCTACTGCGAACAGCACCTGGCACGTTGGCGCAATAGCGCGTCACGGCAAATGAACCGGGCCGCCGGTTGACCCTGTTTGCCCCACGCGCGGCCTCCTTGCGGGGCGCGCGTCTTTTTTGAAATTCAGATTTTATCTGGCACGCCGAATCTAGCAGGAACCCCATCATGGATGCGTTTGAACTCCCCGACACTCTGGCTCAGGCGCTTCAGCGTCGCGCCTTGCATACGCCGGATCGGCTGGCGCTGCGTTTTCTCACCGATGAGAAAGACCAGGGCCTGGTGTTGACCTACCGTGATCTGGACCTGCGCGCGCGGACCATCGCTGCTGCGCTGCAATGCCAGGCCGTGCCGGGGGACCGGGCGATTTTGCTGTTCCATAGCGGGCCCGACTACGTCGCGGCGTTCTTCGGCTGCCTGTATGCCGGGATCATTGCCGTGCCGGCTTATCCGCCGGAATCCAGCCGCCGTCATCACCAGGAGCGCCTGCTGTCGATCATCGCCGATGCCGAGCCGCGTCTGCTGCTGACCGGCTCCGATTTGCAGCCTGCCTTAATGCAGATGGACGAGCTGTCCGCCGCCGAGGCGCCGCCACTGCTCTGTGTCGATACGTTGCCTGCTGCCCCGGCACAAGACTGGCAGGGTCCGCAGCTGCAGGCCGACGATATCGCGTTCCTGCAATACACCTCGGGCTCGACCGCACTGCCCAAGGGCGTGCAGGTCACACACGGCAACCTGGTCGCCAACGAGTTGTTGATCCGCCACGGCTTCGGCATCGACGTCAACCCGGACGACGTGATTGTCAGCTGGCTGCCGCTGTACCACGACATGGGCCTGATCGGCGGCTTGCTGCAGCCGATTTTCAGCGGCGTCCCGTGCATCCTCATGGCCCCCGCGTACTTCCTTGCACGGCCATTGCGCTGGCTGGAAGCGATCAGTGAATACGGCGGCACCATCAGCGGTGGGCCTGACTTTGCCTACCAGCTGTGCAGCACACGGGTCAGCGATTCGGCGCTGGAACGTCTGGACCTGAGTCGCTGGCGCGTGGCGTATTCGGGCTCCGAGCCGATTCGCGAAGACAGCCTGAGAGTATTTGCCGAGAAGTTCGCAAGTTGCGGCTTCACGCCTGACAGCTTCATGGCGTCCTACGGCCTGGCCGAAGCGACGCTGTATGTGGCCGGGGGCAAGCGCGGCAAGGGTATTCCATCGCTGCGTCTGAATGCGCAGGCGCTGGCGCGCAATGTCGCAGAACCGGGCGACGGTCAGCCGGTCATGAGCTGCGGCACGGGTCAGCCGGGGCATGGCGTACTGATCGCCGACCCGGTCAGCCTGCAGGCGCTCGGCGAAAATCAGGTTGGCGAGGTCTGGGCCAGCGGGCCGAGCATCGCCCACGGTTACTGGCGCAATCCTGAAGCCACCGCCAGGGCATTCGTGCAGCATGCCGGGCAGACCTGGCTGCGGACCGGCGACCTGGGGTTTCAGCGTCACGGCGAGCTGTACATTACTGGCCGCTTGAAGGACATGCTGATTGTCCGTGGCCACAACCTGTATCCGCAGGACATCGAAAAGCTCATCGAAGGTGAAGTGGATGTCGTGCGCAAAGGCCGGGTGGCGGCGTTTGCCGTTACTCAGAACGGTAGTGAAGGCATCGGCATTGCCGCTGAAATCAGCCGCAGCGTGCAGAAAATCCTCACGCCCGAAGCGTTGATCAAGATCATCCGGCAGACCGTGGCCGAGGCGTTCCAGGAAGCGCCGAGTGTCGTGGTGCTGCTCAATCCGGGCGCGCTGCCCAAGACCTCCAGCGGCAAATTGCAGCGCTCGGCCTGCCGCACGCGTCTGGCCGATGGCAGCCTGGACAGCTACGCGGTGTTTCCTGCGAGCGATACCACTCTTTCAGGCCGTACCCCAGGCAGCGGCTCGGACCTGCAAGCGCAGATCGCCACAGTATGGTGCGAGCAACTGCAATGTGAGCAGGTCAGTGCCGACGACCATTTCTTCCTGTTGGGCGGCAATTCGATTATCGCGACTCAGGTCGTGGCCCGCTTGCGCGAAACGCTGGGGATAGACCTGAACCTGCGGCTGCTCTTTGAAGCGCCGACGCTGGCGGCCTTCGCGGCACAGGTCGAAACGCTACAGATCTCCGCCTTGCAAGGCGACAGCCAGACGCAGAGCGCCATCGCCCGATTGCCCGGCAACGAGCATCTGCCACAGTCCATGGCCCAGAACCGCCTGTGGTTCCTCTGGCAGCTCGACCCGCACAGCAGCGCCTACAACATTCCCGGCGGGCTCCATCTGCGCGGTGAACTGGACAGCACTGCATTGCGCACCAGCTTCCAGCGCCTGATCGAGCGCCATGAATCGCTGCGCACGCGCTTCTACGAGCAGGACGGCGTGGCCCTGCAACGTATCGATGCGCCGGGTGAATTTCACCTCGACACCCTCGATATCAGCGATCTGCCCAGCGCCGAGCGTCAGGCACGGGCCGTGGCGATTCGCGAACAGCAGGCGCGCTTGCCGTTCGATCTGCAACACGGTCCGCTGCTGCGCGTCACACTGCTGCAACTGGACGAAGAAGAGCATCAATTACTGGTCACGCTGCACCACATCATTGCCGATGGCTGGTCGCTGAATGTGCTGATCGACGAGTTTTCGCGCCTTTATGCCTCGGCTGTTCAGGGCCAGACTGTGGAACTGGCTCCTTTGCCGCTGCGTTACGCCGATTACGGCCAATGGCAGCGCGAATGGCTGGCTAACGGCGAGGCCGAGCGCCAGTTGGCTTATTGGCAGCAACAACTGGGTGATGAGCAGCCGGTTCTGACGCTGAACACCGACCACACGCGTTCAGCCCGCCAGCAGCACAGTGCGTCGCGCTACAGCCTGCGCCTGACTGCCGAACTGAGCGCCGCCGTACGCAACACCGCGCAAGCCTGGCAATCGACGTCTTTCATGTTCCTGCTGGCAGGGTTCCAGACCCTGTTGCATCGTTACAGTGGGCAGACCGACATTCGTATCGGTGTGCCCGGCGCCAATCGGCCACGCCATGAAACCCAGGGCCTGATCGGCTTCTTCATCAACACCCTGGTACTGCGCGCACAGTTGGACCCGCGTCTGCCATTCTCGACGCTGCTGGCCCAGACCCGGCAGGCTGCGCTTGAAGCCCAGGCCCATCAGGACGTGCCGTTCGAGCAACTGGTCGAAGCGTTTCCGCAGGCGCGTGAGCACGGTCTGTTCCAGGTCATGTTCAACCACCAGCAACGCGACCTCGGCGCGCTGCGTCGCTTGCCGGGGCTGCTGGCCGAAGAACTGCCGTGGCACAGCCGCGAGGCCAAGTTCGATTTGCAACTGCACAGCGAGGAGGACCGCAATGGTCGCCTGACGTTGTCCTTCGATTACGCTGACGAACTGTTTGAACACGAGACCATCGTGGCCATGGCTCAGCACTATGTACGACTGCTGACGCAGGTCAGCCAGCAGGCACAGCTCGCGCTGGGGGATGTGCAACTGCTCAGCGCCGAGGAGCAGGACCAACAGGCGCAATGGAGCGCCGCGCCTTGCACGCCGGCCACACTGTGGTTGCCTGAACTGCTGGACCGCCAGGCGCGACAGACCCCGGAACGTATCGCACTGGTGTGGGAGGGCGGCAGCCTCGACTTCGTCAGCCTGCACACACAGGCCAACCGTCTGGCGCATTACCTGCGCGACAAGGGCGTGGGTCCGGACATCAAGGTGGCGATCGCCGCCGAGCGTTCGCCGCAGCTGTTGATCGGGCTGCTGGCGATCATCAAGGCGGGCGGGGCTTATGTGCCGCTGGACCCGGATTATCCGCTGGATCGACTCGCCTACATGCTGCAAGACATCGGGGTCGAACTGCTGCTGACCCAGAGCCATCTGCTGGGCGATCTGCCGAGCGCCGAAGGCGTGTGCACAGTCGCGATGGACACGCTGCACCTGGACAACTGGCCGGTCAGCGCGCCGCGGCTGAGCCTGCACGGCGACAACCTGGCGTACGTGATTTACACCTCCGGCTCGACCGGTCAGCCCAAGGGCGTTGGCAACACCCATGCGGCCCTGGCCGAGCGCCTGCAATGGATGCAGGACACCTACGCGCTGGATGAAAGCGACGTGCTGATGCAAAAGGCACCTATCAGCTTCGATGTTTCGGTATGGGAATGCTTCTGGCCGCTGATCACCGGCTGCCGCCTGCTGCTGGCAGGCCCCGGTGAACACCGCGACCCGCAGCGCATCGCGCAGTTGATCAACGCGTATTCGGTGACCACGCTGCACTTCGTGCCGCCGCTGCTGCAACTGTTTATCGATGAGCCGCTGGCGCAGCAGTGCAGCAGCCTGCGCCGCCTGTTCTCTGGCGGCGAAGCGTTGCCCGGCGAGCTGCGCAATCGGGTGCTGGAGCAACTGCCCGACGTACAACTGCACAACCGCTATGGCCCGACTGAAACCGCGATCAACGTCACCCACTGGCAGTGCCGGATCAGCGACGGCCTGCGCTCGCCGATCGGCCGTCCATTGGCCAATGTGCTGTGCCGGGTGCTGGACAGCGAACTGAATCCGCTGCCACGCGGAGTGGCCGGGGAGCTGTGCATCGGTGGCATCGGGCTGGCGCGTGGTTATCTGAGGCGTCCCGGGTTGACTGCCGAGCGCTTTGTCGCCGATCCGCTGGGGCAAGCGGGTGAGCGTCTGTATCGCACCGGGGACCTGGTACGCTGGGCCGCCGATGGCGCGCTGGAATACCTCGGTCGTCTGGATCAGCAGGTCAAACTGCGCGGTTTCCGCGTCGAACCACAAGAGATCGAAGCCCGCTTGCTGGCCCAGGCGGGCGTAGGCCAGGCAGCCGTGCTGCTGCGCGAAACCGTTGCCGGGCCGCAACTGATCGGTTATTACACCGCCGAAGCAGGGCAGAACGTCGAGGCCGAGCGGATCAAGTCGGCGCTGACTCTGGAGCTGCCGGATTACATGGTCCCGGCGCAGCTGGTGCGCCTCGACAACATGCCCCTGAGCCCGAGCGGCAAACTGGATCGCCGCGCCTTGCCCGAGCCGCAATGGCAGACCCGCGAGCACGTCGAGCCGCAGACGGATCTGCAAAAACAGATCGCCGCTATCTGGCGACAGGTGCTGGGCGTGCCGCGTGTCGGCTTGCGCGATGATTTCTTCGAGCTGGGCGGGCACTCGTTACTGGCCACGCAGATCATTTCCCGTGTGCGTCAGGCGTGCGACATCGACCTGCCGTTGCGGGCTCTGTTCGAAGCCAGCGAGCTGGGCGCGTTTGCCGCACAGGTTGATGCCATTCAGCTGTCAGGCGCGCGCAGCAGCCTGCAGCCGATTGCCCGCGTCGACCGCAGCCAGCCGGTGCCGTTGTCCTATTCCCAGCAGCGCATGTGGTTCCTCTGGCAGATGGAGCCGGACAGCCCGGCCTACAACGTCGGCGGCATGGCGCGCCTGAAGGGCGTACTGAACATCGAGTGTTTCGAGGCCGCGCTGCAAGCCTTGATCCTGCGCCATGAAACCCTGCGCACCACGTTCCCGAGCGTCAACGGCGTAGCGTGCCAGCAGGTCAGCGAGCAGTCCGGCCTGCGCGTGCAATGGCAGGACTACTCGGCATTGCCCGCCGAACGTCGTCAGCAGCGCATTCAGGCTCTGGCCGACAGCGAGGCGCATCAGCCTTTCGATCTGGAAACCGGGCCTTTGCTGCGTGCGTGTCTGGTCAAGTCGAGCGACCTTGAGCATTACTTCGTCCTGACCCTGCACCACATCGTCACCGAAGGCTGGGCGATGGACATTTTCGCCCGCGAACTGGGCCTGCTTTACGAAGCTTTCCTTGACGGACGAGCATCGCCACTGGAACCACTGGCGGTGCACTATCTGGATTACAGCGTCTGGCAACGGCAGTGGATGGAAGCCGGCGAACGCCAGCGCCAGCTCGATTACTGGACCGCGCAGCTGGGCAACGAGCATCCATTGCTGGAGCTGCCTGCGGACCGGCCGCGGCCGGCGGTGCAAAGCCATCAGGGCGAACTGTACCGCTTCGATCTGAACGCCGATCTGGCCGCGAAAGTTCGTGCATTCAATGCCCGCAACGGCCTGACCCTGTTCATGACCATGACCGCCACCCTGGCGGTATTGCTCTACCGCTACAGCGGCCAGAACGACCTGCGCATCGGCGCGCCGGTGGCCAACCGTATCCGTCCGGAAAGCGAAGGGCTGATCGGCGCGTTCCTCAATACTCAGGTGTTGCGCGTGCAGCTTGACGGGCAGATGAGTGTTGCCCAGCTGTTCGAACAGGTTCGCCACACGGTGATCGAAGGCCAGTCGCATCAGGACCTGCCGTTCGATCATCTGGTCGAAGCCCTGCAACCGCCACGCAGCGCGGCCTACAATCCACTGTTTCAGGTTATGTGCAACGTGCAGCGCTGGGAATTCCAGCAAAGTCGCGAGCTGGCGGGCATGACCGTCGATTACCTGGTCAACGATGCGCGAGCCACCAAGTTCGACCTCAATCTGGAAGTCACCGAGCTGGATCACCGCCTGGGTTGCTGCCTGACCTACAGCACCGATCTGTTCGATGAGCCGCGCATCGCGCAGATGGCCGAACACTGGCTGAACCTGTTGCAGGCGCTGCTTGCAGACCCTCAACAACGCCTGAGTGAACTGCCGCTGTTGCAGGATACAGAGCGTCAGCAACTGCTCGACAGCCTCGGCGTCGAAGCGGGTGAACAACGGCTCGACCAATGCATTCACAGCCTGTTCGCCGAGCAGGCACAACGGCGTGCAGACGCGCCGGCGCTGACTTTCGCCGGGCAAACCCTCAGCTACGCCGAGCTGGACGCCAGGGCCAACCAATTGGCCTGGATGCTCCGCGAGCGCGGCGTCGGCCCGCAGGTTCGCGTCGGTCTGGCGCTGCCGCGCTCGCTGGACATGGTCGTCGGCCTGCTGGCGATCCTCAAGGCCGGTGGTGCTTATGTGCCGCTCGACCCGGAATACCCGCTGGAACGTCTGCACTACATGATCGAAGACAGCGGCGTCGGGCTGCTGCTGAGCGATCGTGCCCTGTTTGCCGCACTGGGCGAGTTGCCTGACGGTGTTGCCCGCTGGTGCCTGGAAGATGATCAGCCATTGATGGCGTCCTGCCCGACCCGTGAGCTGCCGTTCATCAGCCTGCCGCAGCATCAGGCGTACCTGATCTACACCTCCGGTTCGACCGGCAAACCCAAGGGCGTGGTGGTGTCCCATGGTGAAATCGCCATGCATTGCCAGGCGGTGATCCGGCGCTTCGACATGCGCCCTGACGACTGCGAGCTGCATTTCTACTCGATCAATTTCGATGCCGCCACCGAGCGCCTGCTGGTGCCATTGCTCAGCGGTGCACGCGTGGTGCTGCGTGCTCAGGGACAGTGGGACGCCGAAGAAATCTGCACGCTGATTCGTCAGCAGCAGGTCAATATTCTCGGCTTCACGCCCAGTTACGGCAGCCAGTTGGCGCAGTGGCTGGCGACTCAGGGCCAGACCCTGCCGGTGCGCATGTGCATCACTGGCGGCGAAGCGCTGACCGGCGAACACCTGCAACGCATCCGTGCGGTGTTCCAGCCCGAGTTGTTGTTCAATGCCTATGGCCCGACCGAAACCGTGGTCATGCCATTGGCCAGCCTGGCCCCGCAGCAACTGGAAGAGGGCGAAGCCAGCGTGCCGATCGGTCGCGTGGTCGGCGCAAGGGTGGCCTACATTCTCGACGCCGATCTGGCGCTGGTGCCCCAGGGCGCGAGCGGCGAGCTGTACATCGGCGGAGCGGGCCTGGCGCAGGGCTATCACCAGCGCCCCGGCATGACTGCCGAACGCTTCGTGGCCGATCCATTCGCCAGCAACGGCGGACGTCTGTATCGCACCGGCGATCTGGTGCGCCAGCGCGCCGACGGGCTGGTGGAATACCTGGGGCGTATCGACCATCAAGTGAAGATTCGCGGTTTCCGTATCGAACTGGGGGAAATCGAGACCCGTTTGCTGGAGCACGCGGCGGTCCGCGAAGCCATTGTGCTGGCGCTGGACACGCCGTCGGGCAAGCAGCTGGCGGGCTATCTGGTCAGCGATGTGGCCGGGCAGGGCGACGAGCAGCAGACGCAACTGCGTGAATCGCTCAAGTCGCACCTCAAGGCGCAACTGCCGGACTACATGGTGCCGACCCACCTGATCCTGCTCGACAGCATGCCGCTGACCGCCAACGGCAAACTCGACCGCCGTGCCTTGCCTGCACCAGACCCGGAACTCAATCGTCAACACTACGTAGCGCCTGCCAGCGAGCTGGAACAACAGCTGGCGGCGATCTGGTGTGCGGTGCTGAACGTGGAAAAAGTCGGCCTCAACGATAACTTCTTCGAACTGGGCGGCGACTCGATCCTGTCGATTCAGGTGGTCAGCCGGGCGCGCCAGCTGGGTATTCACTTCAGCCCGCGTGATCTGTTCCAGCACCAGACCGTGCAGACCCTCGCTGCCGTGGCCACCACCCACGAACTGATTCAGGCCGAACAGGGCTTGCTCGACGGTGCTTCCGGCCTGACGCCGATTCAGCAGTGGTTTTTCGCCACGCCGATCCCCGAGCGTCAGCACTGGAACCAGTCGCTGTTGCTGGAGCCGCTCAGCGCGCTGGACCCGAGCCTGCTGGAGCAGGCGTTACGTGTGCTACTCGAACAACACGACGCCCTGCGCCTGAGTTTCACCGAGCATGAGGGTACGTGGCAGGCTGAACACCGCGCAGTGACAGCCGACACTCTTTTGATTCAGGCGCAGGTCACCGACATGGCCGAATGCGCAGCCTTGTACGCCGACACCCAGCGTAGCCTCGACCTGCAAAACGGTCCGCTGCTGCGCGCCTTGCTCGTCGACGGTCCGCAGGGCCGGCAACGGTTGCTGATGGTCATTCATCACCTGGTAGTCGACGGCGTGTCATGGCGTGTGCTGCTCGACGATCTGCAAAGCGCTTATCGTCAACTGCGCGATGCAGCCCCCGTGCGCCTTGCGGCGAAGACCAGCGCCTTCCGCGACTGGGCCGCACGTCTGCAGGCCTATGCAGGCAATGAATCGTTACGTGAAGAACTGCACGTGTGGCAGCGTCAGCTTGGCGGCCCTGCTGCGCAGTTGCCATGCCATAACCCGCAGGGCGGTCGGCAGAATCGTCATGCGCAGACGGTCAGCGTGCGCCTGGATGCCGAACGTACCCGGCAACTGCTGCAACAGGCGCCGAGTGCCTACCGAACCCAGGTCAACGACCTGCTGCTGACCGCACTGGCACAGGTGGTCTGCCGCTGGAGCGGGCAGCCGTCGACGCTGATCCAGCTTGAAGGTCACGGCCGTGAAAACCTGTTCGACGACATCGATCTGACCCGTACGGTGGGCTGGTTCACCAGCGCCTATCCGCTGCGCCTGACGCCAGCGCCGGCTGTCGATTCAGCACCGGGCGACTCGATCAAGGCGATCAAGGAACAACTGCGTCAGGTGCCGCACAAGGGGCTGGGCTATGGCGTGCTGCGCTACCTGGCCGACGGTGCCAGCAAGGCCGCCATGCAGGCACTGCCGCTGGCGCCGATCACCTTCAACTACCTCGGCCAGTTCGATCAGAGCTTCGCTGACGACGCGCTGTTCCGTCCGCTGGAAGAGTCGCCAGGTGCCGCACACGATCCGCAGGCGCCACTGCCCAACGAACTGAGCATCGACAGTCAGGTGTATGGCGGTGAGTTGTTGCTGCGCTGGACCTTCAGTGCCGAGCGCTATGAACCCGCCGCCATCGAAGCACTGGCGCAGGATTACCTGGCCCGCCTGCAGGCGCTGATTGCCCATTGCCTGGCCGATGGCAGCGGCGGCCTGACACCGTCGGACTTCCCGCTGGCTGCTCTGGATCAGGCGCAGCTCGACGCGCTGCCGGTTCCGCCAAGCCACATCGAGGACGTCTACCCACTGACCCCGATGCAGGAGGGCATGCTGCTGCACACCCTGCTGGAGCCGGGCACCGGGCTGTATTACATGCAGGACCGCTACCGCATCGACAGCGCGCTGGACCCGCAGCGTTTCGCCCAGGCCTGGCAAGCGGTAATCGCCCGTCACGAAGCGCTGCGAGCTTCGTTCTGCTGGAACATCGGCGAGACCATGCTGCAGGTCATTCACAAGCCGGGCAGCACGCCAATCGATTATCTGGACTGGCGTGACGTGCCCGCGGAGCAGCAGGAGCCGCACTTGCAGGCCCTGCTCAAGTCCGAACGCGAGGCGGGATTCGCGCTGCTCGATCAACCGCCGTTCCACCTGTGCCTGATCCGCGTCGACGAGGCGCGCTACTGGTTCATGATGAGCAACCACCACATCCTCATCGATGCCTGGTGCCGCTCGCTGCTGATGAACGACTTCTTCGACATTTACACTGCGCTGGGCGAAGGCCGCGATGCGCAACTGGCACCTGCACCACGCTATCGCGACTACATCGGCTGGTTGCAACGCCGTGGTCTGGCGCAGGCGCGTGACTGGTGGCGAGACAACCTGCGCGGCTTCGAGCGACCCACGCCGATCCCCAGCGACCGGCCGTTCCTGCGTGAACATGCCGGCGACAGCGGTGGCATGGTGGTGGGTGACTGCTACACCCGTCTCGATGAACGCGACGGCGCGCAACTGCGCGAACTGGCGCAGCAGCATCAACTGACCGTCAACACCTTCGCCCAGGCGGCGTGGGCGCTGACCCTGCGGCGCATGAGCGGTGATCGCGACGTAGTATTCGGCGTCACCGTGGCCGGGCGGCCGGTGGAACTGCCGCAGATGCAACGCACGGTCGGGTTGTTCATCAACACCATCGCCCTGCGTGTCGGCATGCCGGCCGACGATCAGCGTTGCAGCGTTCGCCAGTGGCTCAGTCAGTTGCTGGACAGCAACATGCAACTGCGCGAGTACGAATACCTGCCGCTGGTGACCATTCAGGAAAACAGCGAGCTGCCCAAGGGCCAGCCGCTGTTCGACAGCCTGTTCGTGTTCGAGAACGCGCCAGTCGAGGTTTCGGTGCTGGACCGTGCGCAAAGCCTGAATGCCACCTCGGATTCCGGTCGCACCCACACCAACTACCCGCTGACCGCAGTCTGCTATCCGGGCGATGACCTGGGCCTGCACCTGTCCTACGATCAGCGCTATTTCGACGAATCCACCGTGCAAAGCATGCTCAGTGAGTTCAAACGCCTGCTGCTGGCGCTGGTCGAAGGCTTTCATGGCGACATGGCCGAACTGGCGCTGGTCAGCGAGCAGGAACGCGCTTTCCTGATGGAAGGCTGCAATCAGAGCGACCATGCCTACCCGCTGGATAAAAGCTATGTCGAGCTGTTCGAGGCGCAGGTCGCGGCGCATCCGGAGCGCATTGCGGTCAGTTGCCTGGACCGCCAGCTCAGCTATACCGAGCTGAATATCGCCAGCAACCGTCTGGGCCATGCCCTGATTGAGGCGGGTGTCGGTTTCGATCAGCCGGTTGCCGTGCTCGCCGAGCGCGGCGTTGAACTGCCGGGCATGATCATCGGCAGCTTCAAGGCCGGTGCCGGTTACCTGCCGCTGGACCCGGCGCTGCCGAACTCCCGGCTGAGCGGCATCATCGCCCAGAGCGCCACGCCGCTGCTGGTGTGCAGCGCTGATTGCCTGGAACAGGGCAGGGCGCTGCTCGCTGCACTGCCCGAAGCGCGCCGACCGCAGTTGCGGGTCTGGGAAGACGTGCAGCAGAGCGATTCCGCGCAGCACAACCCTGGCCGCTACAGCGCGCCGGACAACCTCGCTTATGTGATCTTCACCTCAGGCTCTACCGGATTGCCGAAAGGCGTGATGGTTGAGCAGCGCGGCATGCTCAATAACCAGTTGAGCAAGGTGCCTTATCTGAGCCTGAGCGACCGCGATGTGATCGCCCAGACCGCCTCGCAGAGTTTCGACATTTCGGTCTGGCAGTTCCTCGCCGCGCCGCTGTTTGGCGCGCGGGTGGACATTGTGCCGAACGACATCGCCCGCGATCCGCAGGCGCTGTTGGCGCACGTTCAGGCGCAGCGCATCAGCGTGCTGGAAAGCGTACCGTCGCTGATCACCGGCCTGCTCGCCGAACCGCAGGCAGCGCTCGACAGCCTGCGCTGGATGCTGCCGACCGGTGAAGCCATGCCGCCGGAACTGGCCAGCCAGTGGCTGCAACGTTACCCGCAGATCGGCCTGGTGAATGCCTATGGTCCGGCCGAGTGTTCCGATGATGTGGCGTTCTTCCGGGTCGATGCGCAGTCCACACGCAGCGCTTACCTGCCGATCGGTTCGCCGACCGACAACAACCGCCTGTACCTGCTCGACGATGCGCTGGACCTCGTGCCGCTGGGCGCGGTTGGTGAGCTGTGCGTGGCCGGGGCCGGTGTCGGTCGCGGTTATGTCGCTGATCCGCTGCGCACCGTGCCGGTGTTTGTGCCGCATCCGTTCGGTGCGCCAGGCGAGCGTCTGTACCGCACCGGTGACCTGGCGCGGCGGCGCAAGGACGGCGTGCTGGAGTACGTCGGCCGGGTCGACCATCAGGTGAAGATTCGTGGCTATCGCATCGAGCTGGGCGAAATCGAAACCCGCCTGCTGGAGCATCCGGGCATCCGCGAGTCAGTGGTGCTGGACGTCGACGGCCCATTGGGCAAGGTGCTGGCGGCCTACCTGGTACCACGCTCCGCGACGCAGGATCACGAGGCCCTGTGTGATGAGGTGAAAAACCACCTCAAGGCCAGCCTGCCGGACTACATGGTGCCGACGCATCTGGTGCTGCTGGAGGCCATGCCGCTGACCCCGAACGGCAAGCTGGACCGCAGGGCCCTGCCGGCGCCGGACGTCAGCCTGGCACAGCAGGATTACCTGCCGCCACAGACGGAAATGGAGCAGCAACTCGCGACGATCTGGGCCGATGTGCTCAAGGTCGAGCGCGTGGGCATTACCGACAACTTCTTCGAGTTGGGCGGCCACTCGCTGCTCGCGACCCAGGTAGTGACGCGTGCGCAGAAGCTCTTGCAACGTAACGTGCCGTTGCGGGCGATGTTCGAATTCAACACCGTTCAGGCGTTGGCGCAGCACCTGGAAAGCCTTGGCGGAGCGCAGGTCGACGAGCAGAAATTCGACCGTCTGGCGGGCTTGATGGCAGAACTGGAAGGGCTCTGATCAGCCTCTCGTCGGCGCGCGGTGGCTGCGGGTAAAAAACTCGTTGGCGGGTGTAAATCCGCAGCTCGCTGGCGCGTTTTCAAAGGAACGAACACACACCTGAAGCGGCATGCGCCAACGCTCATGCTTCAGGTCATTAAAGCCGCGTATTGAGGGTTGCACAGATGTCAGTCGCTACCAGGTTTATCGATGATCAGCCGGCACGGGTTGCCCCGGCTGCGGCTGAGACGCTCTACCAGTTCGACGAATCGCCACTGCTGGCTCGACAGAGTCGTCAGGAGTCCAACGCACGCAGCTACCCACGGCGCATACCGCTGGCGCTCAAACGCGCCAAGGGTATTCACGTCGAGGACGTCGAAGGGCGGCGCTTCATCGATTGCCTGGCAGGCGCAGGTACTCTGGCGTTGGGGCATAACCATCCGGTAATTATCGAAGCGATCCAGCAAGTCATCGCCGACGAGTTGCCACTGCACACCCTGGACCTCACCACGCCGGTCAAAGACCAGTTCGTTCAGGACCTGTTCGGCCTGCTGCCGCCAGCGCTGGCCGATGATGCGAAGATTCAGTTCTGCGGTCCGACCGGCACCGATGCGGTGGAAGCCGCGTTGAAGCTGGTGCGTACCGCTACCGGGCGCAGTACGGTGTTGTCATTTCAGGGCGGTTATCACGGCATGAGCCAGGGCGCGTTGAGCCTGATGGGCAGTCTGGGCCCGAAAAAGCCGCTGGGTGCGTTGCTCGGCACAGGCGTGCAGTTTCTGCCGTACCCCTATGATTACCGCTGCCCGTTCGGGCTTGGCGGTGAGCAGGGCGTGCGCGCCAACCTGCATTATCTGGAAAACCTGCTCAACGACCCGGAAGCCGGCGTGCAATTGCCTGCAGCGGTCATCCTTGAAGTGGTGCAGGGCGAGGGCGGAGTGATCCCCGCTGATCTGGACTGGCTGCGCGGCGTGCGACGCATCACCGAAAAGGCCGGTGTGGCGCTGATCGTCGATGAAATCCAGAGCGGTTTCGCACGCACCGGCAAGATGTTTGCCTTCGAGCATGCCGGGATCATCCCGGACGTAGTGGTCATGTCCAAAGCCATCGGCGGCAGTCTGCCACTGGCGGTGGTGGTCTATCGTTCATGGCTGGATACCTGGCTGCCGGGCGCTCACGCCGGGACCTTTCGCGGCAATCAGATGGCCATGGCTACCGGTTCTGCCGTAATGCGCTATCTTCAGGAGCACTCTATTTGCGCACACGCGACAGCCATGGGCGCGCGTCTGTCCGGGCATTTGCGTGCCTTGCAGCGTGACTTCCCGCAACTGGGCGATATTCGCGGGCGCGGGCTGATGCTCGGTGTCGAACTCGTCGATCCGTCCGGTGCGCGCGATGCGCAGGGTCATCCGCCGGTATTTGCGCGTCTGGCCCCGCTGATCCAGCGTGAATGCCTCAAGCGCGGGCTGATCCTGGAGCTGGGAGGTCGACATGCCAGCGTGGTACGTTTTCTGCCACCGCTGATCATCACTGCCGAGCAGATCGACGAAGTGGCAGAGATCTTCGGCCGCGCGCTGAACGCCGCCGTCGCCCAGGTTTAATTTTTCGACGTAGTGATACGTTCAATCCCTACAGCTGCCATGAATTGGCACGGCAGCCCTGAACACACATGGAGAGCAGCAATGACTTCAGTATTCGATCGGGAAGACATCGTCTTTCAAGTTGTAGTCAACCACGAAGAACAGTATTCCATCTGGCCCGACTACAAGGCGATCCCCAACGGCTGGCGCACCGTGGGCAAAAGCGGTTTCAAGAAAGAATGCCTGGCCTACATCGAAGAAGTCTGGACCGACATGCGTCCCCTGAGCCTGCGCCAGAAAATGGAAGCGCAGACGGCCTGATTGACGGTCTGCACGGATACTTCGATTATCGTGCGACGTCGGCATGCCGTTCCGGACGCTCCGCGTCCTCTTGACGACGCAGAGCGTCG
>NZ_FNJH01000001.1:141177-556894 GCF_900103225.1 Pseudomonas congelans
CGTGCTGAGGCTCTGCGTCGGTCTGGCTAGCTGATTAAGCTATCGTGCGACGCTCTGCGTCGTCACGCCGTTTCGGGCGCTCCGCGTCCTCTTGACGACGCAGGGCGTCGTGAACTGCATTCCCACGCTGGAGCGTAGGGAACGATAATTTCACTCCTTGCCAGCCAGCACCCCAACGATCCCCTGAATATCCCCCTGCAACTCCGCCAGCGGGTCAGCGCCATCAATCCCCAATACCAGCAGCTTGCTGCCAGCAGCCTCGATGGCTGCCTTGACCGGCGCGGGCGGCTGACGATGATCGAGCACCAAGGCCGCGTCGTTATCCTTCAGGGTCGCGCTCAGTTTGCTCAAGGCTTCTGGCGTCCATTGCTCGTCCGTCAGCGCCTGAGTGTCGATCAGTTCCAGATTCAGCCCACTGATCAAATAGCCAAAGCGATCCGACAAACTCACCACACTCAAATTATCGGCACTGGCCAGCGCGGCCTCGCTGCTGGCGCTGAGCTTGAGCAACTGTTGCTTGAACGCCGCCAGGTTGGCCTCGATTTTCGGTTTGGCGGCCGGTGCCAGGCGCACCAGATCCGCTGCCAGCACATCCGCCATACGGCCCATGTTATTGCCCGCCAGCCAGGGCTGACTGTTCAATCCGTCAGTGCCCTGACCCGGCTGTACGGCGATGCCCGGCAAGCTGCCGTCCACCGGACGCGCTGCATCGATCTCGACGATACGAATATTGCTGCGCCGCGCATTGGGGTAGAGCGGGTCATCGGCCCAGATCGAACGCAAGCCGATCACTGCGTCGGCGTTGTTTGCCAGTCCGCGCAAGGCATCGGCTCCACGCCCGGTGAAATACGCCGTCTGCCGCGAGCCCGGCAGGTTGGCCGCGGCAGCGCGTTCCAGCACCACACCGCTGTCCTTGAGCAGTATCTCGCCAAGCCCGTAGGTGATCGGCAGGCTGGCCAGTACCCGCACCGGTTGCGGGCTGTCGGCTTTGCGGTCGGCCGCCTGCAGGCTGTTGCTGAACAGGCCGGTCATGACCAGCGCCAGGGTCAAGGTACGTAACGTAGGCATTTATCCAATATTCCCTTTCAGGCTCGGCAGCGTGCCGCGAGCGATGGCGGCCAGGGCGAAAGCGATGCCCGCCACCAGAATGATTGCCGCGCCGGATGGCACCGGCAGGTCGAAGACGATGGGCAGCAGGATGCCGCACAGGGTGCTGATCGTGGCGATGGCCACCGAGATCCAGAAGAAGCCTTTCAGCGACTGACTCAATAACCTCGCTGCCGCCGCCGGAATCACCAGCAGCGCACCGACCAGAATCGCGCCGATGACTTTCACCGCAGCGACGGTAATCAACGTCACCAGAATCACGAACAGGTAATCCAGCGTCTTCACCGCCACGCCGCGCACCGCGGCCAGTTGCGGATTGAAGCTGGCCAGCATGATGCGGTTGTACAGCGGCAGGCTCAGGCCCATGACCAGCGAGCCGACGATCAGCAGCACCAGCAGGTCGTTACCGTTGACGGTCAGCACCGAGCCGAACAGCACGTTCTCCAGAATGTGCACGTTGATCTTGCCGGCCAGCACCAGCAGCAGGCTCGCGCCCAGTGCCAGGGATACCGACAGGAACACGCCGATCAGCGTGTCCGGTGCCAGCCCGGTGCGGTTGCGCAGGTAATTGAGGACGATGCCGAACAGCAGGCAATAGCCGAACAGGGCGCCATAGGGGCCGGTGTAGGGTTCGCCGAGCAGAATGCCGATCGCCACCCCGGTCAGTGCCGCATGACCCACGGCTTCGGAAAAAAACGCGAAGCGCTTGACCACCACCAGCGTTCCCAGACCGCCCAGCACCGGGCCGATCAACAGCCCGGCGAGCAGGGCGTTGACCACGAAACCGTAGGCCAGCGCCTCGGGCAGATAACCGGATGAGGCGAGGCCCTGAATGAAAAGTCGAAAGGTTTCGTAATCCATCACGCAATCCTCCCGGCGCTGCTATCCAGGGTGCGCGGGTGCGCAGAAAACAGGGTCAGCAGCCGTTCCGGGGTCAGCGCGGTGGCGGCCGGTTCGTCGAACAGGATGCGTCGGTTGAGCCCCGTAACCTGATCGGCCAGACGCCTGACGGCATCCAGGTCATGCTCGATCCACAGGACCGTGACTCCGCTTCGGCGCCAGTCGCTCAACAACCGCTCAAACACCTGAATACCGGCCTCATCCAGCGCCGACATCGGCTCATCCAGCACCAGCAATTGCGGCGCAGGAATCAGCCCCTGCGCCAGCAGCACGCGCTGCCGTTCGCCACCGGAAAGCGCGCCCATGCGCCGTTTGCGCTTGTCCTGCATGCCGACCCGTTCCAGCGCCTCGCCAATCGCCGCCGCGTAGTGCTTCGACACACCCAGAAACGCCGGGCGTCGCTGACACATGGCCGCCATGAAATCGTCGACGGTCATCGGCAGGCCACGGTCGAACTCCAGCGCCTGCGGCACATAGCCGATCAGTCCTGGAGCGGCAGGCCACAGCAGGCTCAATTGGCCTTGATGCGGTGTCTGTCCGAGCAGGGTCTTGATCAGCGAGCTTTTGCCACCGCCGTTCGGTCCGACCAGCGCGTGCACGCTGCCGGCGCGTACATTGAAATGAACCTGATCGAGAATCGTGGTGCGCCCCAGGGTCAGGCTGACCTGGTTGAATTCGATGCCCGGCCCCTGGCTGACGATGTCGAGGTGTTGTGCCGCCGTCATGCGCCCGACTCCTGAATGGCCCGTACCACCGTGTCCAGGTTGCCGGCCATTTCCTTTTCGTATTTGTCGGCGGTGTACTCGCCATAGGAAATGTGCGACAGCGGGTACAGCTTGACCCCGGATTCGCGCTGGATGGTGTCGACGTAGGTGGACGGGAAATCCATCTCTGAGAAGATCACCTTCACGTCCAGTTCGCGCAGTTGATCGATGGTTTTTTTCAACTGGCTCGGGCTGGGCTCGATGCCATGCGCCGGTTCAACCACGGCGGTGACTTCCAGGCCGAATTCGCGCAGCAGGTAGTCGTAGGCGGCATGCACCGTGGCTACACGCAGGTCAGCGTTGGGCGCCTTGGTCAGTTTGGCGAGCGCGTCGGCGCGCATCTGGCGCAGGCGCTTGCCGTAGGCGCGAGCGTTGGCGGTGTAGGTTTTGGCATTGTCCGGGTCCAGCTTGCCCAGCTCGCGGGCAATGTTGTTGACCTGAGCGATGGACGCACTGATCGACAGGAAGGTGTGCGGGTTGACCACTTTGCCGGCGCCTCGCGCCGCCACCCCGGTGGCCGCCAGCAACGGCACATCGGCATTGGCCTCGATGGTCTTGATGTTCGGCGTTTCACTGGCGGCGATCATGCGGTCGGCAAAGTCGTCGTGACCGACACCGTTGAGCACGATCACGTCCAGCGAACCGATGCGCTTGATATCCTCGGCGCGCGGCTCGTAGGCATGCGGGTTGAAGCCTGCCGGGATCAGCGGCACGACGTCGGCCTTGTCGCCGACAATATTGCTCACGTAGCTGTAGTACGGGTGCAGGGTAATACCGATGCGCAGGCGTTTGGCCGGTTCGGCGGCGAAGCTGGACGGCGCCAGCAGGGCGACAAATAGACCCGTCAGCAGGACGCGCAGCAAGGGACGGCGTTTGAATGAAATAGGCATGGGCAAGCGGTCTTCCTTCAAAGGAATGCGGAGTTTCAGTGCGGGTGCTGGCGGGTCACGCCAGCATCGAATTGCGCGACGACCTGTTTCCAGCCTGAATCGATCAAGGCCTGGTCACTGAGGTCGCTGACCGCCGCCAGCGAGGCGTTGCGGTTGATCCAGATGTCCGGCTGCTCGCCGGAATCGACACGCATGAGAAACGAACCGGCCACGCTCGGCGTCCGGCTCAGTCCCAGGTAGGACTGCTCGATCATCTGCCAGGCATGGTCGCCACGGCTCACCGAACTGGCATCCCTGGCGAACGGCGCAAAGCCTTCATCGCCCAGTTGCTCCGGGGTGATTGGCGTCTGTTGCTCGCTGGCCAGCAGGCGGATTTCGTCGAGGGTCACGCGCAGGTCGGCGTAAATGCCTTGTTCCGCAGCGCTCAGGTCGCGTCGTGCGTCCAGTTGATGGCTGGCGACGCTGTGCGTTTCCTGAGTATCACGGTGCAGGCTGATCACCCCGGCAGCGCTGCCGAGGATCAGCAGGCACAGCAACAGGACGTACAGGGTTTCATGCCCGGCGCCTGCCGGACGGACGATGTGTCGGGTCGGTGCGCTCATGGGGCCTGGATATCCGCCTGATCAATTTCCACCACGTGACCGGGACCTGCGTCGAACAGCACGTAGAACTCGGAAGCGGGGCGTTTGAAGGTCACGGTCGAGTCTTCGCCGAGCTTGCCGGGCACCAGGATGGTTTCGTCGTAGCCGATCACGTCCAGGGTTACACCCGGCGCACCACTGCCGTCGGAAAAACCGCCGGTGCAGCGGATCTGTTCGTTATCGATCTGTTTGCATTCGCACATCGGGTTGTGCGCCAGGGCGTTGCCGCTCAGGCCGAGCAGGCACAGGGCACTGGCCGTCAGCCAGCGCAGGGAAGGGCGGGCACTCATGGTTGGGCTCCTTGTTTTTGCAGCCACGCCACGGTGGTGGGCGAAGCCTGTTGCAGAGGGATGGAAGTCTGATGCACGGCGCCGTCCCAGCCTTCCATGGTGATCCACAGCTCGGCGTCGGGATCGGTGTTTTGCGCAATCTGCATGAAGGCGCTCATGCGGTAGCCGCCACCGAAGAAAATCACCCCGGCGGTGCGCAGGCTGCGTGGTTTGCCTATGCGCAGGTAAGTGGCCTTGACCCGGTCGATGCAGGCGTTGCACAGCGCTGCGTTGAAACTTTTCATGTAGCCCGATGGACCGGAAAGGCGCGGCGCTTCATTGCGGTCTTCTGCCAGGCGCAGGCTCCACGGGCCGACCTGAATCTCGCCCACCTCGCGCTGGCCAAGGCCCTGATCGCCGCGATCCAGCGAGACGTCGGAGAAGTACTTGGGCATGAAACCCAACGGGATCAGCACCAGCAGCACGTTGATATGGAAGCGCCATTTGTGCCAGACGCGGCTGAGCGACGAAACAGGTGGTGCGACAGCGACCTTGCTCACAGGCTGTTCTCCGGGGTGCGGGCCGTCAGCGGCGAGGTGTTTATCTCCGGGGTGTATGCGGCAGGCTTGGCTCTGGCTTCACGCTTGAGTGCATTGATCGTTGCTATCGCAGTGCGCTTGCTCCAGATCAACAGACCGCTGAGCACCATCATGCTCAGCAGCAGGCCGAAGAACGCCCAGATCAGCTTGATCCAGATGCCGCCGAAATCGCCGGTGTGCAGCGGGCGCATGGACTCGGTGACGAACTCCAGCTTGTTGCGGTCCGACAACAGGTGCGAAGCGGCTATTTCACCGCTGTACGGGTTGATTTCGGCGGTCTGGAACATCAACGGATACCAGCTGCGCCCACCCACCTGCATGTTGCTGTAGGCATTGAACGGCGGAGTGATGAAGCTGGCCTCAAGACCCGGAATCCGTTCTTTGGCGATTTCTACGGCCTTCGCCAGGCTGATGGTCGGCGCAGGGCTGCCGTCGGCAGTAAGCGGCACAGCGTTGTGCGGGATGATCGAGGCGACCTGGGATTTGCTGGAAATACTGATCTGGTTGTCGCCAAGAATCGCCTGAATCAGAAACCAGGTGCCGGTGATGGAAATCACAGCGATGAACCAGATCGACCACACGCCACTGAGCCGATGCAGATCGCCCCAGAAGATCCGCGGGCCTTGGCTGAAACGCACGGGCTTGAAGAAACCGCGCCAGAATTTCTTGTAGACCACCAGCCCGGTCACCAGCGACGCCAGCAACGGCAGGCCGAGAATCGACACCAGATACCAGCCCCATGAATAACCGTTGGTGAACGGCACCAGCCACCAGCCGTGCAGCGCGCGGGTGAAGCGGCGGAAGTCGAACGAAGGGGTAATGCCCTGAATCACCCCGGTGTAAGGGTTGACGTAAGCCGGGACCGAACGCCCGTCGGGGTAGGTGATGAACACGCTCAAGGCGAAGTAGTCGCCGTCCGGCTGCATGATGGTGCCGACGATCAGGTCCGGTTCGTTACGTTCGATGGTGGCGCGAATCTGTTCGAAGTTCAGGCGCCGGGCATCGTCGGAAGGGCGGTTGTCACGCATCTCCGGGTTGGCCAGCCACATGATTTCCTTGCTGACCACGGCCAGCGTGCCGGTCACACAGACGATCAGTACGAAGAACCAGATCGGCAGGGCCAGCCAGCTGTGGACGAGAAACCAGATTTTTGAGCGGGACTTCTTCGACATGGATAAACAATCTCGATTCGCGATGTGGAGCGGCCGCAAGGCGGTCCCCTCTGTCTGTACGCGCGGGCGGTATAAAAGCCTCGCATTAAGTTAAAGACGAATGAGAACTGAATTCCTATAGGAATTTTTTGCGTTTAAATGCAAAAAATTGTTTCAGAGCGGCCGAACACCTCCGTATCCCGCACGAACGGTGTGGTGCGGCTAATTTTCCAGCGGTGGAGTACGTTCAATCTGGACATTGGTGTTGCGCCAGGCCGCAGGGGCTCGGGCGCTTTTGCCATCAAGGGAGAGACATCATGAGTCATGCGTTGAGTTTGGATATCCGGCCGTTGCTGGCAGGGGCGGGCAGCTTGCCGATGCTGGTGCAGGCACCCGAGCCAGGTCTGGACTTGATGGAAGCGCTGGGCGAACTCAAGCCGCTGGTCGCCGAGCATCTGTACAGCGCCGGCGGGATTCTGTTTCGCGGTTTCGAGGTGGGCGGTGCAGAAGCGTTTCGCGAGTTCGCCGCCGGTTTCGGCGATCCGCTGCTCAACTACGAATTCGGTTCCACGCCGCGCAGCAACGTCACCAAAGGCGTTTACACCTCGACCGAGTATCCGGCGCACCAGAGCATCCCGCTGCATAACGAGCAGGCCTACACCCTGGAATGGCCGATGAAGATCTGGTTCTACAGCATGATCGCGGCGCAGACGGGGGGCGAAACACCGATCGCCGACAGCCGGGAGATCTACCGACGCATCCCTGCGCGCATTCGCGAGCGCTTTGTCGAAAAGAAACTGATGTACGTGCGTAACTACGGCAACGGGCTCGATGTGGAATGGAGTCAGGTGTTCAATACCGAAGATGAGTCCGTGGTCGAAGCCTACTGCCGGGCACACAACATCGAGTGCGAATGGAAAGACGACGGCGAGCTGCGCACCCGGCAGATTTGCCAGGCGGTATCGCGCCACCCGGTGACCCATGACAGCGTCTGGTTCAACCAGGCGCACCTGTTCCACATCTCCAACCTGCAACCGGAAGTGCGCGAAACCCTGCTCGACGTGGTGGATGAAGAAGACCTGCCGCGCAACGTCTACTACGGCGACGGCTCGCCCCTCGAAGAAACCCTGCTGGACGAAATTCGCGGCGTACTCGACGAATGCACCGTCAGCTTCCCATGGCTGGAAAACGACGTCCTGATGCTCGACAACATGCTCACCGCCCACTCCCGCGCACCCTTCACCGGCAAACGCAAGGTGGTGGTCGCCATGGCACAGGGGCATTCGGATAAGTAAGCGCCTGTAGATTATCTGATCCCTTACCCGCAGCTACTGCCGCAAAAGCGCTTTTCAACCGCGAAGGACCCGACGAAGTCGGGCCGGAAACGGAGCTGCGGGCTTTGCTTACTTTGGCCCCATCAAAGTAAGTCGCCGAGAGGCGAAAAGGTGACCTGAGCCGAACCCAAATCCACCTGAAAAAGAAAAGCCGCTGTGTGACGCAGAGCGTCACGAACTGCATTCCCACGCGGAGCGTGGGAACGATAGTCATGCAGAGCTTCACATTCCCACGCGCAGCGTAGGGACGAGAGTGACAGAGGGCGCACTGGCCTCTTCGCGAGCAAGCTCGTTCCCACTAGGCGGTCCATGTTTGAGCGAGTAGAACGATAAGTGTCCGGCTATTGATTATCGTGCCTGCGCTCCGCGTAGGCATGCAGTTCTGGACGCTCTGCGTCCTCTCTTTAGTGTGCGGTGCAATGCAGAGCCTCACCCCCGACAAACCTTTCTAAATATTTCCTCGCCAATTCGTTCTTGTTGATACGACCCCGCCCGACGGTCAGCCCCACTCAGCAAGGATCGACCCATGAACCCCGAACACGCCCAGAAACTCGCTCGCCGTTTTGTCGAGTTGCCCCTTGAAAAACGCCGCCTGTTCCTCGATGGCATGCGCAAGGAAAACATGGATTTCTCGCTGTTCCCGATCCCTTCCTGTGCCGGGCTGGCCGAGCGTGAGGGTCTGTCCTATGCCCAGCAACGCATGTGGTTTCTCTGGCAGCTGGACCCGCACAGCGCAGCCTACAACCTGCCAATGTCGGTATGCCTGAACGGTCCGCTGGAGCTGCCGTTGCTGGAACGGGCTTTCAGTGCTCTGGTCGAGCGACATGAAAGCCTGCGCACCACCTTCGGTCAGGAGGGCGACCGGGCGTTTCAGCGTGTCGCGCCGCCAGCGCCGGTGAGCATCCGCCTGACCGACCTCAGCGCTTTGCCGCTTGAGCAGCGCTGGGCAAGTGCGCGTCAGGCCATGGCCGAACAGACCGCGCAAACCTTCGATCTGCAGCGTGGGCCGCTGTTCACCGTGCAGGTGCTGCGTCTGGCCGAGCAGGAGCATCTGCTGCTGCTCAACCTGCACCACATGATCACCGATGGCTGGTCGATGAACGTGCTGATCGACGAATGGCTGCGCGGCTACGACGCGCTGCTGGCCGGTAAACCGCTGCCTTTTCAGCCGTTGCTCGTGCAGTACCGCGATTATGCGGTCTGGCAACGCAGCTGGCTGGAAGCCGGTGAGCAGGAGCGTCAGCTGGACTACTGGCGCAGCCACCTGGGCGAAGAGCATCCGCTGCTGGAGCTGCCCACCGACCGTCCCTATCCGGCCTTGCCCAGCCACGCCGGCGCTCGCCTGGAACTGGCGCTGGAGCCCGAGCTGCTGCGTAACCTGAAAAGCCTTGCGCAACGCCAGGGCGTAACCCTGTTTGTGGTGCTGCTGGCGACCTTCAAAAGCCTGCTGCACCGCTACAGCGGGCAGACCGACATTCGTGTCGGCGGCCTGATCGCCAACCGCACCCGCAGCGAAACCGAAGGGCTGATCGGCTGCTTCATCAATACTCAGGTACTGCGCAGTGAAGTGACAGCGCAGACCCGCTTCGTCGACCTGTTGAATATCGTCCGCGACGCCTCGACCGCTGCCCAGGCGCATCAGGAGTTGCCATTCGACGCCATCATCGACGCCCTGCAGCCGGAACGCAGTCAGAGCCATAACCCTTTATTTCAGGTGATGTTCAATCACCAGCCGGTGGTCGCCGACCTGCTCGACAAACAGTTGAGCGGCGGTCTGCGCGTGGCCAATCTGCCTGCCGAACAACAGGCATTGGCGCAGCGCTCGCATGCCGCCGCCAGCGACCTGATGCTGGCCACCAGCGGTGAAGGCGAGCAGCTGCATGCCGCCTTTACCTACGCCACCGACATATTCGACGAGTCGACCATCGCTCGCCTGGCCGGGCACTGGCGCAACCTGCTGGCCTCGGTCTGTGCCGATCCGCTGCAGACCGTCGCCGAGCTGTCGATGCTCTCCGCCGATGAGCGCACGCAACTGCTGGATGTCGACAATGCCACCAAAGCTGACACCACAACCCCCGCGCATCGCCAGTTCGAAGCACAAGTGCAGCGCACGCCGCAGGCCCCGGCACTAATTCTCGCCCATGAAGGTCAATCGCCGAGCCTGAGCTACGCCGAATTGAACCAGCGCAGTAACCGTCTGGCGTGGCAGCTGCGCGAGCAGGGTGTCGATGCGGACGTGCTGGTCGGCGTGGCGCTGGGTCGTTCGCTGGACATGCCCGTGGCGCTGCTCGCCGTGCTCAAGGCGGGCGGTGCCTATGTGCCGCTGGACCTGAATGCGCCGAGCGAACGCTTGCGTCATGTGTTGGCGGACAGTGGCGTGAAACTGCTGCTGACCCACAGCGATCAGCTGACCAGGCTGCCTGCACTGGCTGATATTCAATACCTGTGCATCGATCGAATGAACAGCGAAACCGCCAGCGTGCACAACCTCGACGGCCCGGTCGATCCGGCCAGTCTGGCCTACGTGATTTACACCTCGGGGTCGACCGGGCGGCCAAAAGGCGTGGCGATCAGTCATGCGGCGCTGGCCGAGTTCGTCACCCTGGGGGCGCACTACAGTGACCTGCGCGAAGGCGATCGGGTCCTGCAATTCGCCACCCATAGCTTCGATGGCTTCGTCGAGCAGTTCTACCCACCGTTGTGTCGCGGTGCGGCCGTTGTCCTGCGCGACGAGCGCCTGTGGGACAGCGCCACCTTCCATCAGGTCATCGTCGAGCACGGCGTGACCCTCGCCGACCTGCCAGCGGCCTACTGGCTGACGCTGGTTCAGGACTTCGCCGCCAGCCCGCCCGCGCATTACGCTGCACTACGGCAGGTGCATGTCGGCGGTGAAGCCATGGCCGTCGAAGGTCTGCGCCTGTGGCACAAGGCCGGGCTGGGGCATGTCCGCCTGCTGAATACCTACGGCCCGACCGAAGCCACCGTGGTGTCGAGCATCCATGATTGCAGCACGCTGACCCCGCAGCAGGTGTCCTGGCGCGGTGTGCCGATTGGTCAGGCGCTGGCAGGACGACGCCTGTACGTTCTCGACGATCAAATGAACCTGCTGCCGCAAGGTGCGGTGGGCGAGCTGTACATCGGCGGCCCTGGCCTGGCGCGCGGTTATCACGCCCAGCCCGGACTGAGCGCCGAACGTTTTGTCGCCGATCCGTTTGTCAGCGGGGAGCGCCTGTATCGCACCGGCGACCGTGCCCGACTGCGTGCCGATGGCGCTGTCGAGTACATCGGCCGGGTCGATCATCAAGTGAAAATTCGCGGTTTCCGCATCGAGCTGGGCGAGATCGAATCGCGCCTGCAGCAATGCGCGGGCGTGCGCGAGGCCGTGGTGCTGGCCATCGAACTGGCGGGCAGCACGCATCTGGTCGCCTACGCGGTGCCAGATGTTGTCGCCTCCACAGAGGCCGAACAACTGGCCCTGCGCCAGAGCATCCGCAGCCAGTTGCAAGCCAGCCTGCCGGATTACATGGTGCCGACGCACATGCTGCTGTTGCCGGAGCTGCCCTTGACGCCCAGCGGCAAGCTGGACCGCAAGGCATTGCCGGCCCCCGACGCAAGCCAGTTGCAGGCGCGTTACCGGGCGCCGCACAGCGAGGTGGAAATCTGTCTGGCCGCCATCTGGCAGGACGTCCTTCACGCGCCTCAGGTGGGCCTGGACGATCACTTTTTCGAACTGGGCGGGCATTCGTTGCTCGCCGCGCAAGTCATCGCCCGCATCAAGACGCAACTGGGCATCAGCCTGCCGCTGCGCAGCCTGTTTGAAAAACCGCTGCTCGGTGAGCTCGCTGTCGAAGTGGCAGCGCTGACCGACAACAACACGGACAACGACTGGAGCGACATGGACCAGTTCATGGATTCACTGGAGGAATTCGGCGCATGACCGCGACCACTGCTGCACGCATCGCGAAACGTTTTGTCGGCCTGTCGCTGGAGCAACGTCAACAGTTCCTCACCCGGTTACGCCAAGAGGGCAAGGATTTCAGCCTGTTGCCGGTGCCGGTCAGTCGGCATGACGTCAGCGCCATTCCGCTGTCCTTCGCGCAGCAACGCCTGCTGTTTCTCTGGCAGCTCGATCCGTCGAGCGACGCGTACAAGATGACCACCGGCCTGCGTCTGCACGGCACGTTGAACGAGTCGGCGTTGCGCCGTGCATTCGATCATCTGATCGAGCGTCACGAGGTACTGCGCACGGTGTTTCATACCGATGGCGATCAGGCGCAGCAAGTGCTGCTGCACGACCAGGCAGTGGCATTGGAGAGCATCGATCTGGCCGGTTTGACCGATGGCGAACTGCGCGATGCCGAGCTGGCGCTGCAAGTAGCCACAGTCACCGGCCAACCGTTTGATCTGCGCACGGGGCCGCTACTGCGCGCGCACCTTTTCCGACTGACTGAAGATGAGCATGTGCTGGTTGTGAGCATGCACCACATCGTCTCCGACGGCTGGTCGATGGACGTGATGATTCAGGAGTTCGTGCACTGCTATCAGGCGTACTGCGAGGGCCGCGAACCCGCGCTGCCGGAACTGCCGCTGCAATACGCCGATTATGCGATCTGGCAGCGCAGCTGGCTGGAGGCGGGCGAGGGCGCACGTCAGCTGGAGTACTGGCGTAACCGGTTGGGTAACGAGCAACCGCTGCTGGACGCAGCACCGGATTTCCCGCGCCCGGCCACGCAGAGCTATCAGGGCGAGCACCTGCGCTTCGATTTCGGCGTTGATCTGTCGCGGCGGCTCAACGCCTTTGCGCGTACACAGGGCATGACCCTGTTCATGCTGGTGCTGGCCGGCTTTTCGCTGTTTCTGTCGCGCAAGGCCGGGCAGCGTGATATCCGCATCGGCGTGCCGAATGCCAACCGCGGTCGCGCTGAAACCGAAGGGCTGATCGGCTTCTTCATCAATACTCAGGTTTTGCGCTGCCAGGTGGACGAACGCCTGAGCTACCTCGACCTGCTGGCGCAGATTCGCGACACCTCGTTCGGTGCACAGGCGCATCAGGACGTGCCCTTCGAGCAACTGGTCGACCAACTGGCGCCCGAGCGCAGTCTGGGCCACAACCCGCTGTTCCAGGCCAAGTTCAACCAGAACGTGGTCCTCAAGCAGAAAACCACGCTCAGGCTGGCCGGGCTGGAGGTCAGCGAGTACGCGTTCGACAAACAGGGTGCGCATTTCGATCTGGCGCTGGACATCACCGATGACGGCACACTGATCCACGGCGACATGGCCTACGCCAGCGACCTGTATCGACGCACCAGCGTCGAAGGTTTCATCCCGGAACTGCTCGCGCTGTTCGAAACCCTGCTCGACGCGCCGCAGGCGCCGCTGTTCAGCCTCGCAGCACTGACGGTCGAGCCGAAGCGTGATGCTCGCGAACCCGCGCCGCACATGCTGCAACTGTGGGACCGACAGGTCGAACGGCAACCTCATGCGCAGGCAGCCCGTTGCCTGGATCGTACGCTGACCACGCTGCAACTGGAGCAGGCCGCCAATCAGCTGGCTCATCAGTTGGTTCGCATGGGTATCAGCGAAGGCCAGCCGGTCGCGGTATTGATGGAACGCTCGCTGGACTGGCTGACCGCCGTGCTGGCGATTTTCAAGGCCGGCGGTGTGTACATGCCGCTGGACGTCAAAGCCCCCGATGCGCGATTGCAACAGATGCTGGTCAATGCGCAAGCCAGGGTGCTGCTGTGTGCCGAGGGCGATGTGCGGCAGACCTCACTGGGTGTTGCCGGTTGTCAGGGCCTGGCCTGGACGCCTGCGCTGTGGCAGGACCTGCCTGTCAGTCGGCCTGACAGCCTGCCTTCAGGCGATTCGGCGGCCTACGTGATTCATACCTCCGGCTCGACTGGCCAGGCAAAAGGTGTGCTGGTCAGCCAGAGCGCGCTGGCCGGTTACCTGCGCGGCTTGCTGGAGCAGTTGCAACTGGCCCCCGATGCGAGCATGGCGCTGGTGTCGACCATCGCCGCCGACCTTGGTCATACCGTGCTGTTCGGCGCGCTGTGCTCGGGACGCACGCTGCACGTGTTGACCGAGGCGTTGGGTTTCGACCCGGATGTCTTTGCGGCCTACATGGTCGAGCATCAGGTGGGCGTGCTGAAAATCGTACCCGGCCATCTGGCCGCGCTGTTGCAGGCCGGCCGGCCAGCCGATGTCCTGCCGCAGCATGCGCTGATTGTCGGCGGCGAAGCCTGCTCGCCCGCGCTGGTCGAGCAGATCCGTCAGCTCAAGCCGGGTTGTCGGGTGATCAACCACTACGGCCCGAGCGAAACCACCGTCGGCGTGCTGACCCATGAAGTAGCGATGTCATCCTGTGGAAGCGAGCTTACTCGCGAAGAGGCCGATACAGGCTTGCGAAACAGGTCGGCTGGGCCATCGCTTTCGCGAGCAAGCTCGCTCCCACAGGTCCCATGTTTCCCACAGAGCACTGCACACTCTGGCGGTACTCTGCGCAGCGTGCCGGTCGGTACGCCGTTGCCGGGGGCCAGTGCCTATGTGCTGGATGACGTGCTGAACCCGGTCGGCACTCAGGTCGCTGGCGAGTTGTACATCGGCGGCGACAGCGTGGCGCTGGGCTATATCGGCCAGCCTGCGCTGACCGCCGAGCGCTTCGTGCCGGACCCGTTCGCGCAGGACGGCACG
The DNA here is from genome assembly GCF_900103225.1 of Pseudomonas congelans. Lineage (GTDB taxonomy): Bacteria > Pseudomonadota > Gammaproteobacteria > Pseudomonadales > Pseudomonadaceae > Aquipseudomonas > Aquipseudomonas congelans. The sequence goes on from NZ_FNJH01000001.1 coordinate 155,526, forward strand.
CGCGTCTACCGCAGCGGCGACCGCATGCGCCGCAATCATCAGGGCCTGCTGGAGTTCATCGGTCGGGCCGACGATCAGGTCAAGGTTCGCGGCTATCGTGTCGAGCCTGCAGAGGTCGCGCGGGTGTTGCTGGGCCTGGCTTCGGTGGCGCAGGTCAGCGTACTGGCATTGCCCATCGATGACGATCAGACCCGGCTGCAACTGGTGGCCTATTGCGTGGCGGCAGGCGGGGCAGACCTGAGTGTCGACAGCCTGCGCGAGCAACTGACTGCGCGCTTGCCGGACTACATGGTGCCTGCACAGATCATGTTGCTGGACAGTCTGCCACTGACTGCCAACGGCAAGCTCGACAAGCGCGCCTTGCCCAAGCCCGGTGTGGTCAAGCAGCGCTACACCGCGCCGGTCGGCGAGATCGAGGAAAAGCTCGCTGCCGTATGGGCGGACGTCCTCAAGCTGGAGCAGGTCGGCAGCACCGACAACTTCTTCGAACTGGGCGGCGATTCGATCCTGAGCCTGCAGATCATCGCCCGCGCCAAGCGCCAGGGCATCAAGCTTAGCCCCAAGCAATTGTTCGAGAAACAGACCATCGGCCAACTGGCCTCAGTGGCGAAACTGATTCAGAAAAAGCCCGCCGCCGTGGCGGAGCACATCAGCGGTTCGTTGCCGTTGCTGCCGATTCAGGCGCGCTTCTTCGAACTGGACATCCCCGAGCGCCAGCACTGGAATCAGGCGCTGATGCTCAAGCCTTTGCAAACGCTGGAGGCCATTCATCTTCAGTCGGCATTGACTGCGTTGGTCGAGCAGCATGACGCACTGCGTCTGGGCTTCACTCAACAGAACGGTCACTGGCACGCCACCTTCGGCGCGCTGAATACTCGCGAGCTGCTCTGGACCCATGAGCTGGACAGCATCGAGCGTTTGCCCGAACTGGCCACCGAGGCACAACGCAGCCTGGACCTGAAAGACGGCCCGCTGCTGCGTGCCGTGCTGATCAATCTGCCACAAGGTGAACAGCGCCTGTTACTGGTCATTCACCATCTGCTGGTGGACGGTGTTTCATGGCGGGTGTTGCTGGAAGACCTGCAACAGGCGTACCTCGCCCTGGCGCAAGGCGAGCCGGTAGCACTCGCCGCAAAAACTACGTCGCTCAAACGTTGGGCCGAGCAATTGCAAGCGTATGCGACCGGCGAGACGCTGGCGGCCGAGCGCGATTACTGGCTGCAAGCCTTGCAGCGCGCCGACCAGCCGCTGCCTCGCGATAAACCCGAAGGCACGATGCGCAATCGTGACGCGGCGCATGCATCTTCCTGGCTGAGCCGTGACCTGACCCACAAGCTGCTGAAAGTCGCGCCGGCCGCGTACCGCACGCAAGTCAACGACCTGCTGCTGACGGCGCTGGCCCAGGTCCTGTGTGAATGGAGCCAGCAGCCCTCGGTGCTGATCCAGCTGGAAGGGCATGGCCGTGAAGACCTGTTCGACGATACCGATCTAAGCCGCACGGTGGGCTGGTTCAGCAGCCTGTTTCCGGTGCGCCTCACGCCGCAGATCGCGCCGGGCGCGAGCTTGTGTGGCATCAAGGAGCAATTGCGTGCGGTGCCTCACAAGGGCATCGGCTACGGCATGCTGCGTTATACGGGCGAGGCGTCTTTCGCACAGCAATTGGCCGCCTTGCCGCAGGCGCGAGTCACTTTCAATTATCTGGGCCAGTTCGACGGCAGCTTCAATGCGCGCGAGGCTGCGTTGTTCGTGCCGAGTGCCGACAGTGCAGGCGCTGCGCTGTGCGAAGACGGGCCGCTGGGCAACTGGCTGAGCCTCAACGGTCAGGTGTTCGACGGCCAGTTGCAACTGGACTGGAGCTTCAGCCGCGAGGTGTATCACGCCTCAACCATCGACACCCTGGCGCGTCGCTATGAGCAGGCGCTGACTACCCTGATCGAACATTGCACGGCCGGGCATCAAGGCGTCACGCCATCGGACTTCCCGCTGGCGCAACTCACCCAGGCGCAGCTTGACGGTCTGCCGATTGCTGCGGGTCAGATCGACGATATCTACCCGCTGTCGCCGATGCAGCAAGGCATGCTGTTTCATTCGCTGTTCGATGAAGGCGCGGGCAACTACATCAACCAGTTGCGGGTGAACATTCGTGGGCTGGATGTGCCGCGTTTCCGCAACGCCTGGCAGGCTGCGCTGGACCATCACGACGTACTGCGCAGCTGTTTTGTCAGCCAGCGCGAGCAGTCGCTGCAAGTGGTGCAGCGTCAGGTCGAGGTGCCCTTTGTCGAGCTGGATGCGCGTCGCCAGCCAGAAAGCTGGCTCGACGACTGGGTGCAGGCCGACCGTCAGCAAGGCTTCGATCTGGCGCAAGGACCATTGTTGCGCCTGGCCGTGTTGCGCACCGCCGATGACGTGTGGCATCTGGTGTATACCAGCCACCACATCCTCATGGATGGCTGGAGCAGCTCGCGCCTGCTCGGTGAAGTGCTGCAGCGCTACAGCGGCCAGGTGCCGCCGAAACAGGCGGGTCGCTATCGTGATTACATTCAGTGGCTGCAGGCTCAGGAGGCCGATGCCAGCGAGCGCTTCTGGAGCGCAGAGCTGGCGGAACTGGACGAGCCGACTCGTTTGTTGCAGGCGTTCAGGTCTTCGGCCGAGGGGCAGGGCTACGGCGACTACATCCAGCTGATCGACAGCGACGGCACGCGTCGGTTGAGCGACTTTGCCCGCGAGCAGCGCGTCACTCTCAATACGCTGCTGCAATCGGCCTGGCTGTTACTGCTGCAGCGCTACACCGGCCAGTCCAGCGTGACCTTTGGCGCGACCGTGGCAGGGCGTCCGGCAGAATTGCCGGGTGTCGAGGAACAACTGGGGCTGTTCATCAATACCTTGCCGGTCATCGCCAGCCCGCGTGCCGAGCAGACGGTGGCCGACTGGGTGCAGCAGGTACAGGCGAAAAACCTTGCCCTGCGCGAGCATGAGCACACGCCGCTGTATGACATCCAGCGCTGGGCGCGCAACAGTGGCGAGGCGTTGTTCGACAACATTCTGGTGTTCGAAAACTACCCGGTGTCCGAAGCCCTGCAGCGCGCGCCGGACGGTCTGGCCTTCAGCGACCTGCGCAATCAGGAGCAGGCGCATTACCCGCTGACCCTGGTGGTCGAGGCCAATGAGGTGCTGTCGGTGCGTTTCAGTTACGACCGCCAGCACTTCAGCGCCGAAGGCATTCTGCAACTGGCGGCGCATTTCGATCACCTGCTGCAGAGCCTCTGCGCATCGGCAACCACGCGACTCGGCGAACTGGCATTGCCGACCGCCTGGACGCAAAGCGTGCAGCGCTACCCGAGCGAGCACTGCGCCCATCAACGCATCGAAGCCCAGGCCGAGCGTAACCCTCAGGCCATCGCCCTGAGTTTTGGCGATGAACAACTGAGTTACCAGCAGCTCAACCAGCGCGCCAACCAGCTGGCGCACAAACTGCGCGAGCAGGGCGTCGGCCCGGATGTGCGCGTCGGGCTGGCTGCCGAGCGCGGCCTGGAGATGATTGTCGGCATGCTGGCCATCCTCAAGGCCGGCGGCGCTTATGTGCCACTGGACCCGGATTATCCGCAGGATCGCCTGAGCTTTCTGATGCATGACAGCGGTATCCAGCTGTTGCTGACCCAGACGTCGCTGCTCGACAAACTGCCGATCCCCGAACAGGTGCAGACGCTCGATCTGGCTGACGCTCTGAACGGTTACAGCACGGAAAACCCGCTCAACCAGACCGCGCCGGACAACCTGGCCTATGTGATCTACACCTCGGGCTCGACCGGCAAACCGAAAGGCACCTTGCTTGCCCATCGCAACCTTATGCGCCTGTTTGCCGCGACGGATGACTGGTTCAAGTTCAGCGAAAAGGACGTGTGGACGCTGTTCCATTCCTTCGCCTTCGACTTCTCGGTCTGGGAGATTTTCGGCGCGCTGCTGAATGGCGGCCGACTGGTCATCGTGCCCCGCGAAGTGACCCGCTCGCCGGAAGATTTCCATGCGCTGCTGGTCGAACAGCAGGTCACGGTGCTCAACCAGACGCCGTCGGCGTTCAAGCAACTGATGCGCGTGGCCTGCGATTCACCGGTACCGATGTCGTTGCAGAAAATCATCTTCGGCGGCGAGGCGCTGGACGTCGCCAGCCTGAAGCCGTGGTTCGAGCGCTTTGGTGATCAGACGCCGCAACTGATCAACATGTACGGCATCACTGAAACCACTGTGCACGTGACCTATCGACCGATCACGTTGGCTGACACGCAGAATCCCGCCAGCCCGATTGGCGAGGCGATTCCCGACCTGTCCTGGTATGTGCTGGACGCCGATTTCAACCCGGTCGCCCAGGGCTGCAGTGGCGAGCTGCACATCGGTCATGCCGGTCTGGCGCGCGGTTATCACAATCGCGCCGCGCTGACTGCCGAACGCTTTGTACCCGATCCGTTTTCCAACGATGGTGGCCGCCTGTACCGCACCGGCGATCTTGCACGCTATCGGGCTGGTGGGATGATCGACTACGCCGGGCGCATCGACCATCAGGTGAAGATTCGCGGCTTCCGCATCGAGCTGGGTGAAATCGAAGCGCGGCTGCAAGCGTACCCGGCTGTGCGCGAAGTGAGTGTGCTGGCGCTGGACGGGCAGTTGGCTGCGTACCTGGTGCCTACTGAGGCTGATCAGGATCAGCAGAGTCTTCGTGAAATGCTGAAAAGCGAACTCAGGGCGCACTTGCCGGATTACATGGTGCCCACCCATTTCATCGTCCTCGACAGCATGCCGCTGACCGCCAACGGCAAGCTAGACCGCAAGGCGCTGCCGGCGCCGGATGCCAGCCAGTTACAGGCTACCTACAGCGCCCCGCAAGGCGAGCTGGAGCAGCAACTGGCAGCGATCTGGGCCGATGTGTTGAAGGTCGAGCGGGTCGGGCGCAGCGACAACTTTTTCGAGCTCGGCGGCCATTCGCTGCTGGCCACTCAGGTGATTTCGCGTATCCGTCAGCAACTGGACGTCGAGTTATCGTTACGCGACCTGTTCGAAGCGCGTGATCTGGCGGCCTTCGCGCTGGCCGCAGGCGCAGGGCATGGCAACGACGCGCCGCGCTTCATCAAGGCCGACCGCACGCAGCCGCTGGGGCTTTCCTATGCGCAACAGCGGCAGTGGTTCCTCTGGCAGCTTGACCCCGAGAACACGGCGTACATTATTCCCGCAGCCCTGCGCCTGCGCGGTTCGCTGGACATCGCAGCGCTGGAGCACAGTTTCAGCGCGCTGATCGCCCGCCATGAAACCCTGCGCACGACCTTCCGCCAGCAGGGCGATCAGGCACTGCAGATCGTCCATCCGCCACGCGCCTTGACCCTGTCTGTCGAATCGGTGCCCAGCGGCCAGAGCCTTGAAGCCTGCGTGCAGCAGGAAATGCAGCGCCCGTTCGATCTGGAGCAGGGGCCGCTGTTGCGGGTCCGCTTGCTGAACCTGAACACCGACGAGCATGTGCTGATTCTGACCCAGCATCACATCGTCTCCGATGGCTGGTCGATGCCGATCATGATCGATGAACTGGTGCGCCTGTACAAGGGTTACAGTCAGGGCCGTGAGGTGAGCCTGACCGCGCTTAACCTGCAATACGCCGACTATGCACTGTGGCAGCGGACCTGGATGGAGGCCGGCGAGCAGGCCCGGCAGCTGGATTACTGGAAGCAGCAACTGGGCGATCAGCAGCCGATTCTGGAACTGCCCGCCGATTACCCGCGGCCAGTGGTGCAAAGCCATGCCGGTGCGCGGCTGGCCGTGCAACTGGAACCCGCGCTGATCGATGGCTTGAAGCAGGTCGCGCGGCAACAGGGCGTGACCCTGTTCATGCTGTTGCTGGCGTCTTTCCAGAGCCTGCTGCACCGTCACAGTGGCCAGTCGGACATTCGCGTCGGCGTGCCGATTGCCAACCGCAACCGCGCTGAAACCGAAGGCCTGATCGGCTTCTTCGTCAACACACAGGTGCTGCGCGCCGAGTTTGACGTGCATACGACGTTCAACGAGCTGCTGCAGCAGGTCAAACACACCGCCCTGCAAGCCCAGGCGCATCAGGAGCTGCCATTTGAGCAACTGGTCGAAGCCCTGCAGCCACAGCGCAGCCTCAGCCATAGCCCGCTGTTTCAGGTGATGTTCAATCACCAGAGCCAGGCCAGCGCCGACGTCCGCGCGCTGCCCGGTCTGCAGGTCGAGGCGTTGCTGCCGGACAGTTACCCGGCGCAGTTCGACCTGACCCTGAACACTGCCGAACATGACGGTGGCCTGAGCGCTGGCCTGACCTATGCGACCGCGTTGTTCGACCCGCGCACTATCGAGCGCATGGCCGGGCACTGGCTGGCCTTGTTGCAGGCCATCTGCGCCAATGCCGCACAGCGCATTGCCGAAGTGCCGATGCTCGACATGGCTGAACGGCAGCAGATTGTCCACGACTGGAATGCCACAGCCGCAGACTTCCCCAACGAAGATTGTCTGCATAGCCTGATCGAAGCCCAGGTGCGCGCGACACCGGACGCTCCGGCGCTGATTTTCGCCGCCGAACAATTGAGCTACGCACAGCTCAACGCCCGCGCCAATCAGCTTGCGCATCGCCTGTGTGAGTCCGGCGTCGGCCCGGACGTGCTGGTGGGGATCTGCGTCGAGCGCAGTCTGGAACTGGTGATCGCTCTGCTGGCGATCATCAAGGCCGGTGGCGCTTATGTGCCGCTGGACCCGGATTATCCCGAGGATCGTCTGGCCTACATGATGCAGGACAGCGGTATCGGTTTGCTGTTGACCCAGACGGCGCTATTGCAACGCTTGCCGGTTGCGCGTCAGGTGCAGAGCCTGTGTCTGGATCAGGACGGCGACTGGCTTGAAGGTTACAGCACTGCCAATCCAGTCAACTTCAGCCATCCATTGAACCTGGCTTATGTGATTTACACCTCGGGTTCGACCGGCAAGCCCAAGGGCGCGGGCAACAGCCATCGTGCGCTGGTCAACCGTCTGCACTGGATGCAGAAGGCCTACTGTCTGGATGGCAGCGATACGGTTCTGCAAAAGACGCCATTCAGTTTCGACGTGTCGGTCTGGGAATTCTTCTGGCCGCTGATGACCGGCGCGCGCCTGGCCGTGGCGCTGCCGGGCGATCATCGCGACCCCGAGCGGCTGGTGCAGACCATTCGCGAGCATCAGGTCACGACCCTGCATTTCGTGCCGTCGATGCTGCAGGCGTTCATGACTCATCCTCAGGTGGAAAGCTGTAACACTCTGCGTCGCGTCGTATGCAGCGGCGAAGCACTGCCTGCCGAGCTGGCCGCCCAGGTGCTCAAGCGTTTGCCGCAGGCCGGTCTGTACAACCTGTACGGTCCGACCGAAGCGGCCATCGACGTGACCCATTGGACGTGCACCACGGACGAAGTGCTCAGCGTGCCGATCGGGCGGCCGATCGACAACCTGAAAACCCATATTCTCGACGACGGTCTGCTGCCTGCCGCACAGGGCGTGGCGGCGGAGTTGTATCTGGGTGGCGTCGGTCTTGCGCGGGGTTATCACAACCGTGCGGCGCTGACGGCCGAGCGCTTCGTGCCGGACCCGTTCGACGAGCAGGGCGGCGGCAGGCTGTACCGCAGCGGCGATCTGGCGCGTTATCGCGACGCAGGTGTCATCGACTATGCCGGGCGTATCGACCATCAGGTGAAGATTCGCGGCTTGCGCATCGAGCTGGGCGAAATCGAAGCCAGCCTCCTGGAACACGACAGCGTTCATGAGGCGGTGGTGATCGACGTTGACTGCCCGTCCGGCAAACAGCTGGCGGCGTATCTGGTGGTCGAGCACCACGACGATCAGTTGCGTGATGCACTCAAGGCCTGTCTCAAGGCGTCGCTGCCGGATTATATGGTGCCCACGCACTTCATCATTCTGGACAGGATGCCGCTGAGCGCCAACGGCAAGCTCGACCGCAAGGCACTGCCCAAACCGGACGCCAGCCAGTTGCAGCGCCAGTACGTCGCTCCGTGTACCGAGCAGGAACAGCAGATGGCGGCGATCTGGGCCGATGTGCTGAAGGTCGAGCGTGTCGGCCTGAGCGACGATTTCTTCGAACTGGGTGGCCACTCGCTGCTGGCGACGCAGCTGATTTCCAGAATCCACACCGGCCTGGGAATCGACATTCCGCTGCGTCTGATCTTCGAGAAACCGCAATTGAGCGAATTTATTCAGGCCTTCGCCGACAGTGGCCTGTCGCTGACCGAGGACGGCTTGTCCGATATTGAAAAAATGATGAATGAAATGGCGGGTATCTGACATGGACAAGTCTGCAGCAGAGCGTATCGCCCAGCGTTTCGTCGGCTTGCCCGTCGAACAACGGCGCCAGATCCTCGCCAAGATGCACGAGACCGGGCAGAGCTTCAAACTGCTGCCCATCGCTGTAACCCGACACGCCGCAGCGCGCATCCCGCTGTCCTACGCGCAGCAGCGCATGCTGTTTCTCTGGCAGATGGAACCGGGCAACGCGGCTTACAACGTGCCCCTGGCGGTGCGTCTGAATGGCGCACTGGACCGACAGGCCCTGAGCGCGGCGCTGGATCTGCTGGTGCAACGCCATGAAACCCTGCGCACCCGCTTCGTTTCAGAGGACGGCGCGTTCTATCAGGAGATTCTCCAACAGGCCACGGTCGCCCTCGATTTCGCGGCGGCGGCACCCGCAGACATCGAGCAACAGGTGCGTGCCGAGTTGCAAAAGCCCTTCGATCTGCTGAGCGGGACGCTGCTGCGGGTCAAGCTGTTCCAGCTGAGTGAAAGCGAACACGTACTGACCGTGTGCATGCATCACGTGGTGTCCGATGGCTGGTCCGGCGAAGTGCTGATTCGCGAGTTCGTGCAGCTTTATCAGGCGCAGGTATCCGGCCAGCCGGCTCCGTTACCCGAGCTGGCGGTTCAGTACGCCGATTACGCGATCTGGCAACGCGCCTGGCTGGAGGCCGGGGAGGGCGAGCGGCAACTGGACTACTGGAAACAGCGACTGGGCAGCGAACATCCGCTGCTGAGCCTGCCATTGGACCAGCCGCGTCCGCTGCAACCGAGCCATCGCGGTGCGGTTGTGCGCGTCGACGTACCGCAGCAGCTGTCCGCACAACTGAAAAGCCTGGCGCGCAACAACGGCCAGACCCTGTTCATGGTGACACTGGCGGCGCTGTCCGTAGTGCTGTCGCGCTTCAGCGGGCAGTCCGACATCCGCATCGGCGCGCCCAATGCCGGGCGCACACGCAGCGAGCTGGAAGGGCTGATCGGCTTCTTCATCAACACCCAGGTGCTGCGTGTGCAGGTGGACGAGCGGCAGAGCTTTGCCGAGCTGCTGGATCAGGTCAAACAGGTGGTGACGGGTGCGCAGTCGCATCAGGAACTGCCGTTCGAGCATTTGGTGGATGCCTTGGCACCGGAGCGCAATCTGGGCCATAACCCGTTGTTCCAGTTCAAGATCAATCAGCACGTGCTGGCAGCCGATACCAGCGGGCAGCGCGTGTCGGGCCTGACCGTCGATGAGTTTCCGATGGGCAGCAGCGATGCGCGTTTCGATCTGGCCTTCGATTTCACCGACACGGCCGACGGGATACGCGGTTATTTCACCTACGCCACCGACCTGTTCGAAGCGCAGACCATCGAGCGTATCGCCGACGCGCTGCGCAGCGTGCTGCAAGCACTGGTCACGGACACTGACCGGCGTCTGGCCGATCATCCACACGCGGTATCATCGCCGGTCGCCGAGCAAACCCGGGACTTTACCTGCCCTGATTTCCTCAGCCTCTGGCAACAGGGCCTGCACGCCAGGCGCGGCAACACTGCTTTGCGTGTTGGCCAGCAGGTGTTGAGCTTTGACGAGCTCGAGACACGCAGTAATCAATTCGCCCGCTACCTGCACGCCCAGGACATCAAACCGGGCATGACCGTCGCCCTGTGCCTGGACCGCTCGGTGGAATGGGTGGTCAGCCTGCTGGCGGTGCTGAAGCTGGGCGCGGTGTACCTGCCGCTGGACAGCGCGCAACCGGCCGAGCGTCTGCAGCAACTGGTTCGTGACAGCGGCGCGGTGCTGCTGGTGCATGCGCCCGATGACGACAAGGCGGCGCGGTTGGGCGTGTGCCCGGTGCTGGCGTTCGACGCTGCGCTGTGGGCCTCTGTCGATAGTCAGGCGCTGGACGTTCGGGTTCTGTCCGGGCAAGCGGCGTACATCATCTACACCTCCGGCTCCACCGGGCAGCCCAAGGGCGTGGTGATCAGCCACGGCGCGCTGGCCAACTACGTACAGGGCGTGCTTGAGCGCCTGGCGCTGAACGACGGGGCGAGCATGGCGATGGTGTCGACGGTCGCTGCCGACCTGGGGCACACGCTGTTGTTCGGTGCGCTGGCGTCCGGCCGGACGTTGCACCTGCTGTCTCACGAGCAGGCGTTCGACCCCGACGGTTTCGCGCGTTACATGGCCGAGCATCAGGTTGACGTGCTGAAAATCGTGCCCAGCCATTTGCAGGGCCTGCTGCAGGCCGCCAATCCGGCAGAAGTGCTGCCGGGGCAGGTGCTGATTCTGGGTGGCGAGGCCAGCGCCTGGGCGTTGATCGAGCAGGTGCGTGCGCTCAAGCCGGGCTGCCGCGTCATCAACCATTACGGCCCGACCGAAACCACGGTCGGCATCCTGACCCACGAAGTGGCCGCGCCTCTCAGTGCCTGCCGCAGTGTGCCGGTCGGTCAGCCGCTGGCCAATGGCAAGGCGCGGGTGCTGGATGCTTACCTCAATCCGGTGGCCGAACGCGTGGCCGGTGAACTGTATCTGGGCGGTCGCGGGCTGGCGCAGGGTTATCTGGGTCGTGCGGCAATGACCGCCGAACGCTTTGTGCCGGACCCGGACGCCAACGGTCAGCGCCTGTACCGTGCGGGCGACCGTGCGCGGTGGGTGGATGGCGTGCTGGAATACCTGGGCCGTGCTGACGATCAGGTGAAAATCCGCGGTTATCGGGTCGAGCCGGGTGAAGTGGGCCAATGGCTGCAACGCCTGGACAACGTCGCCGAGGCCGTGGTGCTGGCCCAGCCGCTGGACAGTGACGAAACACGGCTGCAACTGGTGGCCTATTGCGTGGCGGCGACCGGCACGAGCCTCGACGTCGAACAGCTGCGCGAGCAATTGGCAGCGCACCTTCCGGAGTATCTGGTGCCCGCGCAGATCATGCTTCTCGAGCGTCTGCCGGTGACCGCCAATGGCAAGCTCGACAAGCGCGCCTTGCCCAGACCCGGCGTGGTCAAGCAGCGTTACACCGCGCCGGTCGGCGAGATCGAGGAAAAGCTCGCTGCCGTGTGGGCGGATGTCCTCAAGCTGGATCAGGTCGGCAGCACCGACAACTTCTTCGAACTGGGTGGCGATTCGATTCTCAGTCTGCAGATCATCGCCCGCGCCAAGCGCCAGGGCATCAAGCTCAGCCCCAAGCAATTATTCGAGAAACAGACCATCGGCCAACTGGCCTCGGTGGCAAAACTGATTCAGAAAAAGCCCGCCGCCGTGGCGGAGCAGATCAGCGGTTCGTTGCCGTTGCTGCCGATTCAGGCGCGATTTTTCGAGCTGGACATCCCCGAGCGTCAGCACTGGAATCAGGCTGTGATGCTCAAGCCTTTGCAACTGCTCGATGCCATTCACCTTCAGTCGGCATTGACTGCGTTGGTCGAACAGCACGACGCGTTGCGTCTGGGTTTCAGCCAGCAGAACGGCCAATGGCAGGCCACCTTCGGCGCGCCGAATACTCGCGAGCTGCTCTGGACCCATGAGCTGGACAGCATCGAGCGTTTGCCCGAACTGGCCACCGAGGCACAACGCAGCCTGGACCTGAAAGACGGCCCGCTGCTGCGTGCCGTGCTGATCAACCTGCCACAAGGCGAACAGCGCCTGCTGCTGGTGATTCATCATCTGCTGGTGGACGGTGTTTCATGGCGGGTGTTGCTGGAAGACCTGCAACAGGCGTACCTCGCCCTCGCAGCAGGTCAGCCAGCGCTGCTGCCGGCGAAAACCAGCGCGCTGCAAGCCTGGGCCGAGCACTTGCAGGCCTATGCACAAAGCCCGGCGCTGGAGCAGGAATTGGGTTACTGGCAGGCGCATTTGCAGGACGTCAGCGAGGCCTTGCCTTGTGATCATCCGCATGGCGGCCAGCAACAGCAGCATGCGCTGTCGGTGGTCACCCAACTCAATGGTGAGCTGACCCGGCAATTGCTGCAGGACGCCCCGGCGGCCTACCGCACGCAGATCAATGACCTGCTGCTGACCGCGCTGGCGCGGGTGGTCAGCCGCTGGACCGCGCAACCGCATGCGCTGATTCGTCTCGAAGGGCATGGCCGTGAGGACCTGTTCGACGCGCTGGACCTTAGCCGTACGGTGGGCTGGTTCAGTAATGTGTACCCGATCCGACTCACCCCGCAGGCCTCGCTGGCCGACTCGATCATGACCATCAAGGAGCAACTGCGCGCAGTGCCCGACAAGGGCATCGGTTACGGCGCGTTGCGTTACCTGGGCAGTGAATCGGCGCGGCAGACCCTGCAAGCCCTACCGCTGGGCAGCATCGTGTTCAATTACCTGGGGCAGTTCGACGGCAGCTTCGACGCACCTGAAGCACTGTTCACACCGTCCGCCGACAGCAGCGGCGCCTCACAGAGTGCCAATGCGCCGCTGGCTGCGCCAATCAGCATCAACGGTCAGGTCTATGCCGGCGAACTGCGGCTGAGCTGGACCTTCAGTGGCGCGGTGTTCGAGCGCGACACGGTGCAGCGACTGGCCGACGAATACGCCCTTGAGCTGCAACAGTTGATTGCACATTGCACCACTGAAGGCGTGGCTGGGGTGACTCCGTCGGACTTCCCGCTGGCGCGCCTGAGCCAGTCGCAACTGAGCAGTTTGCCGATATCTGCCGGGCAGATCGAAGACATCTACCCGCTGGCACCGATGCAGCAGGGCATGCTGTTCCACACCCTGTTCGAGCAGCAAGCGGGTCATTACATCAACCAGATGCGCATCGAGGTCAGCGGCCTGGACGTGCCGCGTTTCCGCGCCGCGTGGCAGGCCACGCTGGATACCCACGAAGTGCTGCGCAGTGCTTTCATCAGCCATCTGCAACCGGCGCTGCAAGTGGTCTTGCGTGATGTGCGCATGCCTTTTGTCGAACTGGACGCCCGAGCGCAGTCGTCCGACTGGATCGACCAATGGGCCGATGCCGACCGCCAGCAGGGTTTCGATCTGGCCCAGGGCCCGTTGTTGCGCCTGGCCGTGTTGCGCACCGGCGAGCAGAGTCATCAATTGATCTACACCAGCCATCACATCCTCATGGACGGCTGGAGCAGCTCGCGCCTGCTCGGTGAAGTGCTGCAGCGTTATAGCGGCCAGACACTGCCGAGGCAGGTCAGCCGCTATCGCGACTACATCGAATGGTTGCAGCGTCAGGATGCCGGGCTCAGCGAGCGTTTCTGGACCGACCAGTTGGCCAGACTCGATGACCCCACCCGTCTGGTTCAGGCCTTCAAGGCGCCTGAGAACGGCCAGGGGCATGGTGATTACCTGCATCTGATCGATGCCGAAAGCACCCGTCAACTGAGCGAGTTTGCCCGCGAACAGCGCGTGACCCTCAACACGCTGGTGCAATCGGCCTGGCTGCTGGTGCTGCAACGCTACACGGGGCAGTCCAGCGTCACCTTCGGCGCAACCGTGGCCGGGCGTCCGGCGGATCTGCCGGGTGTCGAGGAGCAACTCGGGCTGTTCATTAATACCCTGCCGGTGATCGCCTGCCCGCGTGCCGAACAGCGGGTGGCGGATTGGGTGCAACAGGTGCAGGCGCAAAACATTGCCTTGCGAGAGCATGAACACACGCCGCTGTACGAGATTCAGCGTTGGGCACGCAGCGCTGGCGAGACGCTGTTCGACACCATTCTGGTATTTGAAAACTACCCTGTTTCCGACGCCTTGCAACAGGCTGCGCCGCCGGGGCTGGTGTTCGGCGGTCTGCATACGCAGGAACAGACACATTACCCACTGACGCTGGTGGTCAATCTCGGTGAAACCCTGTCGGTGCGTTTCAGCTACGCCCGTCAGGCGTTCAGTGAGCAACATATGGCGCAGTTGTCGGCGCATTTCCAGCAGGTCTTGCAGGCGCTGGCGCATGACGCGCAGGCAGCGCTTGGCGAACTGGCGTTGTTGAGCGACCGAGAGCAGCAGCATGTTCTGCGCGAGTGGAACGCCACAGCCGCAGACTTCCCGAGCGAGCAGTGCCTGCACAACCTGATCGAAGCCCAGGTGCGTGCCACGCCGGACGCGCCGGCGCTGATCTTCGCCGCCGAGCAGTTGAGCTACGCGCAACTCAATGCCCGCGCCAACCAACTTGCGCATCGCCTGCGTGAGTCGGGCGTGGGGCCGGACGTCTTGGTGGGCATCTGCGTCCAGCGCAGTCTGGAACTGGTGGTCGGTCTGCTGGCGATCATCAAGGCCGGTGGCGCGTATGTGCCGCTGGACCCGGATTATCCCGAGGATCGTCTGGCTTACATGATGCAGGACAGCGGGATTGGTTTGCTGCTTACCCAATCGGCAGTGCTGGAGGGGCTGTCGGTTCAGGTCCAGGCCATTTGTCTGGATCAGGGCGGCGACTGGCTGGCCGGTTACAGCACCGCCAACCCGGCCAACCTGAGTCATCCGCTGAATCTGGCTTACGTGATTTACACCTCCGGCTCGACCGGCAAGCCCAAGGGTGCAGGCAACAGCCATCTTGCGCTGGTCAACCGTTTGCACTGGATGCAGAAGGCTTACGCGCTGGATGGCAGCGACACGGTGTTGCAGAAAACCCCGTTCAGTTTCGACGTGTCGGTCTGGGAGTTCTTCTGGCCGCTCATGACCGGCGCGCGCCTGGCCGTGGCGCTGCCGGGCGATCATCGCGACCCGGAGCGACTGGTGCAGAGCATCCGCGAGCATCAGGTCACGACCCTGCATTTTGTACCGTCGATGCTGCAGGCGTTCCTGACCCATCCGCAGGTAGAAAGCTGCGACAGCCTGCGCCGAGTGGTGTGCAGCGGTGAAGCACTGCCTGCCGAACTTGCCGGTCAGGTGCTCAGGCGTCTGCCGCAGGTTGGCTTGTTCAACTTGTACGGTCCGACCGAGGCGGCTATCGACGTGACCCACTGGACCTGCACCTCGGATGACATCCTCAGCGTGCCGATTGGCAGACCTATCGATAACCTGAAAACCCACATTCTCGATGACGGCCTGCTGCCTGCCGCACAGGGTGTGGCGGCAGAGTTGTATCTGGGGGGCGTCGGTCTTGCGCGGGGTTATCACAACCGTGCGGCGCTGACGGCCGAGCGTTTCGTGCCGGACCCGTTCGACGAGCAGGGCGGCGGCAGGCTGTACCGCACCGGCGATCTGGCGCGTTACCGCGACGCGGGCGTCATCGACTACGCCGGGCGTATCGACCATCAGGTGAAGATTCGCGGCCTGCGTATCGAACTGGGCGAAATCGAAGCGCGTTTGCATGAGCATGCCGCTGTGCGCGAAGCCACGGTGATCGACATCGACGGGCCGTCCGGCAAGCAACTGGCGGCTTATCTGGTGCCGACCGATGCCGCTCCGGCGCCGGATGTTCTGCGCGAGCTTCTGCAGTCTTACCTCAAGGCTCATGTGCCGGATTATATGGTGCCGGGCTACTTTGTCTTTATCGATTCGATGCCGCTGACCGCCAATGGCAAGCTGGATCGCAGGGCTCTGCCGAAACCGGATGCGGCCCGGTCACAGCAGGGTTACGTGGCGCCGCGCACCGCATTCGAGCAACGCCTTGCTGCGTTGTGGGAGCAGGTGTTGCACGTCGAACGGGTCGGGCTCAACGACAACTTCTTCGCGCTGGGCGGGCACTCGTTGCTGGCGGTTTCATTGGCGGGCAGGATTCGCGAGACGTTCGATATCTCCATCAAACTGCATGACTTGCTGTTGCTGCAGACCCTGGGTGAACTGGCCGATTTCATGCGCGCCGACGATGCTCGGGTCAAATCGGCGGTCATCGCCATGAACGCCAGTGGCTCGGCACATGCGCCACTCTTTTGTCTGCCGCCGGGCGGTGGCGGCACGTATTCGTATTACCCGCTGGCGGGCAAGTTGAGCGACAGCCGAAGGGTTTACGGGTTGGTCAACAAGGCCTATGTGGTGCCGGGCTGGTTCGATACGTCGTGGCATGACATGGTCGATTACTACGTCGAGCAGATCCGCATGACCCAGCCGCACGGGCCTTACAACCTGCTGGGCTGGTCGATGGGCGGCGCGCTGGCTGTCGAAGTCGCGCATGTGCTGGAGCGCGCTGGCGAGGTGGTGAGCTTTCTCGGGCTGGTCGACACCCAGCTGCCGGCATCGGTCGGCATGCAATGGGTCGAAGAGGACTCGCACGTCACCACGCAGCAGCAGGGCGAAAACTACTACCGCAGCCTGATCAAGAGCCTGCAGGCCTTCGTGCCGGGCTTGCAGGAGCAAACCATTGTCGGCCTGATCGAAACGGCCCGGCAGTCGGTGACCGGGGAGAGTGAAGTCATTGATCAGGTGATCGGGCAGATCGCACTGCAACATGCGATGAACGTCGACAGCCTGCGCAGCATGTTTCAGGACATCGCTGTGCAGGACGAAATCGAAACCGGTTACAAGTTACTGGAAGCCAACGCGAAACTCAGCCAGGCGTTTACCTTGAAAACCCTCAATGTACAGGCCGATTGCTGGTGGGCAGGGCAAAGCCGCAAACCGGGGCAGATTGCCAAGGCCGAAGCGGTGCTGCTGGAACAATGCTCGGTCAACGGACTGCGCAGCTCGACGACAATCGATCAACGGCACGACAACCTGGTGATCGCGGAGGCGTTTCTGCAGGGACTTGCCGAGCAACTGGTATGACGCAGAGCGTCACGAACGGCATTCCCACGCGGAGTGTGAGGAGCGATAAGTGTCTGGGCTGGAGGGTGCGGGACGATAGGTGTCCTGGAGAACACCATCGTGCCCATGCTCCAGCGTGGGTACGCCTTTCCGGACGCTCTGCGTCCTCTCTTGAGTGCGCGGCGCGGCAGCTGGTGTGACGCAGGGCGTCACGAACGGCATTCCCACGCTGGAGCGTGAGGAACGATAGATGTCTGGGCTGGAACGTGACTTTCTGGACGCTCTTGAGTGCGAGGAGCGGACGCCGCTTAAAAATCACCGCGCAGGGTCAGGACGTAGTTGCGTGGGTCGCCGTAGTAGTTGCCGCGGTCGATGTCACCGGTGGCCTTGTAGTATTTGCGATCCAGCAGGTTGTTGCCATTGAGCGCCAACGACCAGTGTTCGTCGATTTTCCACGCGACCCGGGCATCCCAGATGGCCCGGCCAGCGTTATCGATGGGTTGGGTCGACTCGTGTTCCGAGTAGCCGCTCTGCGCCGAGACCCCGCCGCCGACAGTCAACCGACGCCAGGCGCCAGGCAGGGTGTAGCTGCTGGTCAGGCGCAGCATATGCCGGGGTGTTTCTGCTGAAATCGATTGCCCGTCACTGCCGCGGGTGATGTTGAACGTGTACCCGGCCAGGGTCTGCAATCCCGGTAACGGCTCGCCGCTGATTTCCAAGTCGAGGCCTTTGCTGCGCCGTACGTCGCCGTTCAGGTAGCAGGTCCCATAAGCATCGTTGCTCAGGCACTGGCC
The DNA here is from genome assembly GCF_900103225.1 of Pseudomonas congelans. Lineage (GTDB taxonomy): Bacteria > Pseudomonadota > Gammaproteobacteria > Pseudomonadales > Pseudomonadaceae > Aquipseudomonas > Aquipseudomonas congelans. The sequence continues at coordinate 173,244 of NZ_FNJH01000001.1, forward strand.
GGCGTTGGCATCATCCTCGACGGCAACGTCCCTCTGCTTCACATAAAACAGCGCCATTGACACATTCAGACGTTTGTCGAACAGCTCGCCCTTGATCCCGGTTTCATGGCTGGCGCCGATGGCCGGATCAAGCAGCGTGCCTGATGCGGTTCGATAGGCGCTTTGCGGCAGGAAAATATCCGTGTAACTGGCGTACCACGACCAGTCCCGGTTGAGGTCGTAGATAACCCCCGCAAACGGCGTGACCTGATTGTCTTCCTGGGCGCGACGGGTCATGCCTGCGGACGTGGTCTGATAGTCATAGCTGCTGACCCGGCCACCCATCACCAGGCTCAACGATTCAGTCAGGCTCAGGCGCAGGTTGCTGTACACGCCATAACGCTTGTCACTGTAGTCAGTGCTGTTCCAGGCCGGGCGCACAGGTTCGGCAATCGCGTCGTGGTCGGGGCTGAAGATAGACAGCGGCTGATTGGCGTTGACCGTGGCATAGCGCGACTCGCGTTTCTGCTCGGACCCGTTGCCGCCGACGGTCAACTGGTGACTCAGGCCAAAGGCGTCGAACCGGCCGTCCAGGTGCGCGTCGATGCCATCGCTATGGATATCGTCCGAGCGGAACAGGGTTCTGACCAGTCGGGAACCGCTCTGTGTCGCTGGGTCAATAGCGCCCTGTGCGTAGGCGACCTTCTGATCGAAAGCACCATCGGAGTGGGTTGCCGACAGTGTGCCGCTCCAGTTCTCGTCAAAGCGGGTTTCCAGTTCGCTGAACACTTCGTCGGTGCGGGTCTGGTGGCGGTTCCAGTCCTGGGCCAGCGACGTGGAGCGCGGCAGGTCGATGGCCTTGCCGTTGCTGTAGCGAGGCAGACCGAAGATCGAAAAGCCTTTGGTGTCCGCGTTCTGATGGCGCACGCCCAGTGTCAGGGTGGTGTCTTCGCTCAGGTCGGTTTCCAGGATGCCGTAGAGCAACGGCGCGGTTTTCTGCAGACCATCGATGAAATAGCCGCGGTCTTCATAGGACGTTACAAAACGCCCGCGGATGCTGCCTGAATCGTTGAGTTTGCTGCTGCCATCCAGGTCGACCCGGTAGTTGTCCCAGCTGCCTGCGCGGGTGGTGATCGAGAACTGCGGCAGGGCGGTCGGCCGCTTGCGTACCAGATTGACCGCACCACCGGGATTGCCTGCGCCGATCAGCAAGCCGGCCGCGCCGCGCAGCACTTCGACGCGGTCGTAGATTTCCATGTCCGGGGTCATCCAGCCGGTCACGCTGTAACCCTGGCCGGCCACGCCATCAATGATGTAACTCTCGTCCTCCAGCGCGAAGCCCCGCGAACTGAAGACATGAGAGCCGAAATTGCGTTGGGAAAAGGTGATGCCGGGCGTCTGTGCCATCACCTCGTCGAGGCCGGTGAGGTTCTTGTCGTCCATCACCTGACGGGTCATGACGGTGACCGACTGCGGCGTGTCGCGCAACGATTGAGCGGTCTTGTTGAGGCTTACGCCGCTGGCCGCATACGAGCCGCTGCCCTCGGTGGTGATGCCGAACGAGTCACCCTTGATCGCCACCGGCCCGAGGCTCATGGTGTGCGCGTAGGTAGCCGCGCCAAGGGTCAGGGTGTTGTCTTCAAGGCTGTGCGCTACGTCGGCTTTTTTCAGCAGGTCGGCGACTGCCTGTTCGGGCGTCAGCCTGCCATGCACCGGGCTGCTGAGCTTGCCGTTCAGGTCGTCGGGGTTGTAGAGGATTTGCAGATCGCACTGGCGGCCCAGTTCCTTCAGGGCAGTGCTCAGGGTCTGGGCCGGAATATCGAACTCGAATTCTTCCGCCAGCGCCTGTCCCTGGACACTCAACGCCAGCACCAACCCCACACCGCCCAGACGCAGGCCGAGCGTTTTCACGCGGCCTGTGCGCAGACGGCTGGAGGATGTTTGCATGGGAGGGATGGCTCGTTGAGATCAATGGTGAAGGATAATGCATTTGCGCCAGCCTGGTCGCGTGCAGAGCGGTGTATCACGAACCGAAACCGCTCCGACACGAGGAGTATGGACACGATTGTGTCTCTCCGGATACCTATCGTTGCGCACGCTCCAGTGTGGGAATGCCGTTCTTGACGCTCTGCGTCACACTCGATGCCGCGCCACGCGATCAGCGCTTCGCCTGCTCGCGAAGAGGCCTGTCCAGTCCCTGAAATCAGGGCATTTGAACCATTGCCTTCGCGAGCAAGCTCGCTCCCACAGGGATCTCCATAACGCTGAGCTTAGATCAGAAATCCCCCCGCAAGGTCAGGACGTAGCTGCGCGGTTCGCCGTAGACGTTGGAGCGGTCGGTGGCGATCGAGGTGGTGTAGTACTTGCGGTCGAACAGGTTTTCGGCGTTGAGTGACACCTTCCAGTTCTCATCCAGCTTCCACGACGCTCGGGCATCCCAGATGGCCCGACCGGCGACACCCAGCTCTTTGTTGGACGGCACTTCGTAACCCGAATCCGCCGACACACCAGCGCCCAGGGTCAGGCGGTTCCAGGCACCCGGCAGGTTGTAGCTGGTGTTGAGGCGCAGCATGTGTTTCGGCGTTTCGTAAGCCACATCCGAATCGCCGTTGTTGCGCAGCATGTTGTAGGTGTAGCCGCCGAACACTTGCAGCCCCGGCAGCACTTCACCGCTGGCCTCGACGTCGACGCCCTTGCTGCGGCTGATGCCGTCCTGCAGGTAGCAGGAGCCGTCGGAGCTGGTAGGGCACAGTTCAGTGGTGTTCACATCAACGGCAGCCACATCTTTCTGCTTGATATAGAACAGCGCCATCGACAGGTTCATGCGCTTGTCGAACAGCTCGCCCTTGAAGCCGGTTTCGTAGTTGGAGCCGATGGCCGGGTCCAGCGGTGAGCCGCCAGCAGTGACGTAGTTGGCCTGTGGCGTGAAGATGTCGGCATAGCTGGCGTACCACGACCAGCTGTCGTTGATGTCATAGATAACACCCGCGAAGGGCGTGAATTCCTGAGTCTGTTTGGACTCGTAGTCATTGGCCAAGCCGGTTTTGACGTCGTACTTGTAGTCGTACCAGCTCAGGCGCGTGCCCAGCACCACGCTCAACGGTTCGCTCAGATGAATGCGCGTGTTGGCGTACAGGCCCGCGCGTTCTTCGGTCGTGTCGATGTCGGTTTGCCAGGCCGGACGGGCTGGTTTGGCGAACGCATTCTGGTCGACATCGAAGATATTGATCGGCGTCCGTCTGGTCACCGTAGCCTGATGCGTGTTGGCCTCCTGCTTCGACCAGTCGGCACCCAGGGTCACCTGATGTTCAAGGCCGAACGCGTTGAAGTTGCCCTCCAGCTGGCTGTTCAGACCGACGCTGTCGACCTCATCCTTGCGAAACAGCGTGCCCTGAAAGTTGGAGCCCGCCAGTGTCGTGGGGTTTACCGTACCTCGTGCATAGGCAATATTCTGATCGAACCCGCCCTGCGAATACGTCAACGAGGTCTTGTTGACCCAGTCCTCATTGAAGCGATGCGCGACTTCGGTGAACACCTCGGTCATGTCGCTTTCATGGCGGTTCCACTTCTGCGCCAGGTTGGTCGAGCGCGACAGGCCCAGCGACTGGCCGTTGCTGTAGCGCGGCAGGCCATAAATCGAGTAGCCGTTGATGACCTGCTCCTGACGACGCAGGCTCATGGTCAGGGTGGTGTCATCGCTCAGGTCGGCTTCGACGATGCCGTACAGCAGCGGCGTGCGGCTGTCGCGACCGTCCAGGTAGGAGCCGCTGTCATCGTAGGCCGCGACCATACGCCCGCGCAGGGTGCCGGAATCGTTGAGCTTGCCGCTGCCATCCAGGTCGACGCGGTACTGGTCCCAGGAACCGGCGCGGGTGGTGATCGAGAATTTGTTCTCGGCGGTCGGACGTTTGCGCACCAGGTTGACCGCACCGCCGGGCTGACCGGCACCGACCAGCAGGCCGGACGCTCCACGCAGTACTTCCACGCGGTCGTAGATGGCCATGTCCGGCTGCATCCAGCCGGTGATCTGATAGCCCTGGCCGCCAATGCCGTCGACCAGGAAGCTTTCCGCCAGCAATGAGAAACCGCGCGAGGTGTACACGTGGCCGCCGAAGTTGCGGTACTGGAAGGTGATGCCCGGGGTGTCTTCCAGCACGTCGCTGAGGCTGGTGAGGTTGTTGTCATCCATGACCTGCCGGGTCACCACGCTCACCGATTGCGGCGTTTCGCGCAGCGATTGCGGCGCACCCTTGCCAATGCTCACCGCGCCGGTGGTGTAGGAACCGGTGCCGTCGGTGCTGGTGCCCAGGTAATGCGAGTCGATCGAGGTCGGGGCCAGGTTGACCGTGCCCGTCGTGTTCGAATCGTCCGCGGCGGCTTCCTGTGCCTGGCCTGCCACCGGCATGCACAGCGCAAGACCCATGGCCGCCATGGATGGCCGGGAGCGGAACATCTGACTGAGCATCAACGCTTTGCTGAGCGGGGTGAGACGTGACGGGTTGTGCATGAATTGGCTCTTTCCAGTGAGTATCGGCAAGGAAATTGGGTGCGTCGTTCAGGTCTGCGCAGTCGGGTCCAGCCGTCGACCGGGCACGCGTGAGCAACTTTTTTATGAGGCGTTGCGCGAGAGATGGCCGGGCGCGCAATTCGCTGTTAATGAGAACGAAAGCGAATAACGTTTATTTAATGTTTTTTTCACAATTCCCGAAAAAAGATGGCGCTTGGCTAGTAATTGAGTGTGACGCGGAATGCTCGGGCAAGAAAAAGCCCCGCTCGCGGACGGGCTGGGCGGGGCGTTAAAGGCGTGGGCTAATCACACGGTGATGGGTTTGTCGTGGGTTTCGCTGTGAACCTGTTCGACCTGAATCTGCCCGGTCTGCATGCGTACCAACTGATCGGCGATGTAGAAATAGCGGTCGTCATGGGAGATGACAATGATGGTCTTGCCCTGTTGCTTCAATTCCGGCAGCAGCTCGGTGTAGAACACGCGACGGAACGCCGGGTCCTGATCGGCCGCCCACTCGTCGAACACCAGCACCTGACGCTCGTCCAGCCACGCATTGATCAGCGCCAGGCGCTTGCGCTGACCGGTGGACAGGTCGGTGGTGGTGAAAGCACCGTTCTCGATCCTGACCTTGTGCGCGATGTCCAGGCGCTCCAGGTATTTGCCCGCGTCCTGCGGCAACGCGGTCTGACCCTGCAACGGTTCGTCGAACAGGTAGTAGTCGGCGAAAATCGTGGTGAACAACTGGCGGTAGTCATCCAGGTTTTCCGCGGTGACGGCCTGGCCATTGAGGCGGATCTCACCCTGTTGCGGCGTGTACAGGCCCAGCAGCAGCTTGATCAGCGTGGTCTTGCCACAACCGTTCTCGCCGACGATGAACACGATGTCACCCTGTTTGATGCTCAGGTCGACCGGGCCGAGGTGAAAGGCTTCGCTGCCCTCGACCGGCGGGTAGTCATAGCGCAGGTTGTGCAGTTCCAAAGTGTGCATGCTGGCCAGCGACGTCGGACGGTCATTGACCAACAGGTGCGGTTCGGGGCTGGAGAATTTCCATGACAGCTCGGCGATGCGGCGCATGGCGATCTGCGCGCGGCTGATGCCGGGCAGGGCGGTAATCAGGCGCTCCAGCGGGCCTTTCATGTACAGCATCACCAGCACGAAGCCGCCCAATACAGTCTTTTCGGTCGTCGGCCAGAGCGCCTGAAAGGCAATGGCCATGCCGATCACCGCAAAGAACAGCATCGAGCCGAAGGTTTCCGCGCTGACGAAGATGTTGGCAGCGCGAATGTTCGAACGGCAGATGTGCTCGGTGGCCCCGTAAATCTTTTCGTCGAGCATGTGCTGACGGCGTTTGCGCTGAATGCGCAGCTCCTTGGCGCCTGCGGACAACGCCTGATAGTGTTTCTGCAATTCGTCTTCGCTGTTGCGCGCGGCCAGAATGCTGCGCATGCCGAACGCATGCGCCAGGTATTGCGCGCCGGTGCCGAGCACCACAGTGAGTACCGTCAGCGCCAGAATCTGCCAGGACAGTACGGCCAGATAGGTCAGGCAGCCGAGGGTGACGGTGAACGAAATCACCATCGGCGCGACCGACAGGGCAAAGGTGCTGATGGTATTGACGTCGTTGAGCAGCACCGGGATCAGGCGGTGCGCGCGATAGCGTTCCAGCTGCTCGATGGGCGCGACCAGCACCTTGGCCGCCAGCTCACGACGCAGGTTGGCGACGACTCGCTGGCCGACGTAGTTGGTCGACAGGTTGGACAGGGTCGAGCACGCCAGGGTCAGCACACACAACCCGGCGAACAGCAGCGCGGTCTGCGTGTCCGGCCCGCCGGGCATGTTCATCGCGTTGTTGATGGTGGCCAGCAGACCGGTGACGCTCAGGCCGCTGACAATCCCCAGCAAGGTCGACAGCGCCACCAGCCACCAGAACGGCTTGAGGATTCTCAGGGTTTCCCGGGCGAGGCTTTCAGTTGTGCGGATCATGGTGTGTCTCGTCAGTGTCCGTGAGTGCGGCCCGGCCTGGTTCAAGCCCCGGATGCGCATGAAGTCCGTCAGAGGTCGCGGGCGACCCGGAAACCCAGCCAGTCGCCGCGAACATCCGGCTGGCGGCTGTTGCGGTTGCCGGAACGGGAGAAGATCGGCGCTTCGGTCCAGTCATTGCCGCGAATCATCTTCCAGGTGCAATCACCGGCCAGCCATGCGCTGCCATCGGTGGGCGCGCCGTTGTAGTTGCTGGTCTCGCAATCGGCAGTCCATTCGTAGACGTTGCCATGGGCGTCGTAGATGCCGAAATCGTTGGGGCTGTAGCTGCCGGCAGGCGCCGTGTAGCTGAAACCGTCTTCCGGACCGTAGGTGTTAGCGTGTTTGGCGATGCTGTAGGGCTTGCCTTCGTCCATCGGAAACGGGAAAGAGCCCTTGCTGCCGCCGCGTGCCGCGTATTCGCGCTGGGCTTCGCTGACCATGTGGTAGGACTTGCCGGTCTTTTTCGACAGCCATTCGACATACGCCTTGGCTTCGTTCCAGTCCATGCACACCGCAGGCTGACGCGGGCTCAGCGGGTAGCGCGGCGTGCCGGCCTTGCACTCGCGGCCTGGCCGGGTATCGCCATCCGGCATCTTATAGCCGGAGCTTTTGATATAGGCATTCCACTCGCCGCTCAGCACCTGAAAACGGCTGATGGCGAAGGGTTTGGCGAAGGTCACGTCATGCAGGGGGCCTTCGTCCGGCTGACGACCCAGTTCCTCTTCAGGCGCACCCATGGTGAAGGTGCCCGCAGGCAGCACGACCATTTCCGGGCAGTCCTTGCAGTCCTTGAACACCTTACCTGGCGCGGGTACCGGCGTGGCGGCCAGGACGTTGTCGCAGAGCATAAGGCCGAGCAGTGCGGAGAGGGGCAGCAGTGTTTTTTTCATGACGGGTCTCGATGGAAAACGGAAAACAGGTGATCGGTGCAGGCGTGTCAGGCGCGCCGGGCGAGCAGCGTCATGAAACGATCGATCTCGGCCTCGCTGTTCAGCAGCCCCGGTGCAGTGCGTACCACCGGGCCGACGTCGCGACTCACCGCGTCAACTACCATGCGCTGCTTCATCAGCCAGGCCGCCACTTCGTCGCACGACTGGCCCTTGAGCCGGAAGAAACTGAAGCCCGCCGACAGCGCAGGGTCCATGGGCGTCACCAGCTCGACATTGGGCTGGGCCTTGAGGCGCTGCTTGAGGTAACTATTGAGCTGGTGAATGCGTGCCTGCACGTCGGCCTTGCCCAATTGCAGGTGCAATTTGAAAGCCTCGTTCAACGCCCAGCGGTGTTCGAACGAGTGGTAGCCACCGGGCGTCATGGTCGTGCTGAAACCGGTGGCTTCCGAGAACGTCGGAATCAGCGGCGTGAGGTCTTTAACCTGTTCCGAACGGGCGCAGACGATGCCGGTGCCGCGTGGTCCGAACAGCCACTTATGGGTGCCGGCGACATAGAAGTCGCACTTCATCTCCGGGAAATCGAGGTTCTCGACGCCAAAGCCATGCACGCCGTCGACCACGTAGAGGATGCGCTCCTGGTCGTCACGGTTGCGGTTGTGTTCCTCGACCAGATCGCCGATGGCCCCGATGGGCAGTTTCACGCCGCTGCCGGACTGCACCCAGGTCATGCCCAGCACCCGCGTCTTCGGCTGGATGCTGCGCGCAATGGAGCCGATGATTTCATCGGCCGAGACGGTAGCCGGGTCCTTGAACAGGCGAATCTTGCGCACCTGCGTGCCGTCGCGCTGCTGACGGAATTTGAGGATGTCGCGGACGCAGGAATGCTCGTGCTCGGTGGTCAGAATCTCCTGATCCGGGCGCACATGGAGACCGCCGTAGATGATCGCCAGGCCTTCAGTGGTGCTGCCGGTCAGGGCGATCTGGCCGGGTTGCGCCTTCAGGTACTTGCCCGCCCAGACGCGAACCTCGTGTTCGCGGCGCTCGGTCTCTCCCAGGTCCCAGTCCATGGCCAGACCGGGATTGCGATCAATGTGAGCGCGATGCTGTTCGATGGCCTGGCGAACCGGTGCAGGGTGCGAGGTGACCAGAAAATTGGAGAGGTGAACGTAGTCCGGGTCCTGATTGAACAATTGTTTCAGGCGCGTCCATTTGTCCGTGGAGGTCGGCTGAGTCGCTGGCGTCATGGCCGCCGTTGCAAGGCCGGAGCCCAGGGGCAGGGCCGCCGCGAGCAGCCCGGCCTGTTTGAGGAAGGTTCTGCGATCAGTCATAAGCGAGAGCGCCTGAGGGTCGGTGAGAGGCGTTTGCAGGGTTCATTGCGCAGCCACCGGGCGCGCTGCCGCCTGGACCTGCTCCCAGACGCGCAGGAAATTGCCGCCCCACAGCTTGGTGATATCCGCTTCGGCATAGCCGCGCTCGATCAGTTCGGCCGTCACGTTGCGGATTTCACTGACATCGTTGAAGCCTTTCACGCCGCCGCCATCGTTGAAGTCGGAGCTGATGCCGACATGGTCGATGCCGATTTTGCGCACTGTGTAATCGATGGCGTCGACGAAGTCCTTGACCGTGGCTTTGGGCTCCTGTTCGAGAATTGCGTACAGCTTGCTGGCATAGGCGCCAAAGCGTTGTTCCGGCCAGACGGTGATGATCGGGTCGCCGGGCATCAGCGCCATGGCCAGGTTCGGCAGTGGTGGCAGGTCGAAGTCCTTGCGCAGGGCGTTGAGCTTGTCCTGGGTCTTCTGGCTCAGCGGCTTCAAATAGGCCGGAAATGCCACGATCTGCACCACGCCGCCGCTGCGCTTGATGAGCTGCATTTCTTCATCGCTGAGGTTGCGCGGGATGTCCACCAGCGCGCGCGGTGCCGAGTGCGAGGCGACCATGGGCGTGCGGCTCAGCTCGCTGACCTGGTGCAGCGCCTTGCTCGACATTTGTGACACGTCGATGATCACGCCCAGGTCGTTGAGGCGTTGCACTGCCTGCCTGCCGATCTGCGACAGGCCGCCCAGAGCGTCGGGCGTGTCATTGAGAAAGGGCAGGGGACGTGAAGAATCGGCCCAGCTGTTATTGCCGACATAATTGAAACCGAACATGCGCATGCCGCGCGCCGTCCAGTGGTCCAGCAGGCTCAGGTCATTGCCCAGCGGGTAGGCGTTGAGCATGCTGATGAAGATCGCAAACTTGCCTTCGCCGTGCAGGCGGCGCATGTCGTCCGGGGTGTAGGCGATGCCGACCTGATTGGGGAAGTCGCGTACCATGCCGGTGATGATCTTGTAGCGCACTTCCTGCTGATGACGTGCTTCGTCGACAAACCCGGGTGTCGGACGGTGCGGGGCGTTGTCACCGTTCCAGATTTCCGGCCAGCCGAATACCGTCAGCGCTGCACCGGACAGGCGTCCGCGCGCGGCTTTCACCAGGTCGAACTGCCCCGAGCCGTCCTTGTCGGCTTCGTTGCCCTCGCTGCCGAATTTCATCGGCACCGTGATGTGGCTGTCGAAGGAAATGATCCGTTCCTGCAGGTCGTCGGCCTGTTGCATGACCTTGACCGGGTAGCCTGCTGGCGACCAGTAATTCCAGGCCAGAAAGCCCGTACCTGCACTGATGGCCAGGGCCAGCGGCAGGCCGATGAAGAGAGCTTTTTTCCAACGCGGTCTTGTCATTTCCGTCTCGTGTGGTTAACCGTTGCGCAGCCTGCGACGGCTGTTGCTATCTGGTGGAGAACGAGCGGATCACCGATAAATTTAGCGCGAGGTCATGGATGTGTGTGTAGCGCTAAATTTGTCTGCCGGGTTTACGTTCTAGCTTGGATAACGGCTGTCTCGGGGCTGGAACAGGTAGGGTAATGACGATTTCTCGACGAGGGTTCATAGCGGGGCTGGCGCTGACCGGTGCGGCAGTTCCGGCAGCGTATTACGCGCATCGGGAACTCACCCGGGTTGATCTGCCCGAAACACCGGGCGAAGCGACGGCGGGGCCTGCCGATACCGCCACCCAGCGCCTGGCCGACAAGCTGCGCGGTGTGTGGAACCTGCGCTTCGAAGGGCGCGATGCCGGGCTGAGCGGTGCGCCGCTCGAAGGCCTGGAAATGTTTCTCGACATCGCCCCGCGCGGTCGCGGTCTGCGCGGCTATATCGACACGGCCGACCAATTGCGCGGCGATGCGCTGCCGCGTTTTCGGGTGATTGGCGATCTGCAACCGGCCAACGCCGCAAGACTCTATCTGCGGGTCATGGACGGCCATGCTGGCAATGATCCGCACAGCGACAGCCCGGATTACGAATTCAGCCTGACCCTCGATGAAGTCTGGGGCGCGTTCGGTAACGCAGGCAGCGGCACCCTGAGCGGGCGTATCGAACGTCTGGACCGACCGCTGGCCCTGCCGGAACGGGACAACCGTCTGATCGCGATCAAGCAGGTGTTTCCAGAGGCGCGGGAAAGGGTCGGCCTGAGCCCGCCGTTCCTGGCCTGGCTGGTTTCCAAAGAGCACCGACTGTTCCATCAGCTCTGGCATGCCTCGCGAGACAAATGGCACAAGCTTCCCGAAGACAAGCGTGACGCCCTGCGCGGGATCGGCTGGCAGCCGGGCCCGCGTGACCATGAGCGCGATGCGCGTGGCCCGCACAAGGACCGCAACGGCTCGGGTGAAGACTTCTTTTATATGCACCGGCACATGCTGATCCAGGCCCGCAGGATTCAGGACTTGCCGTCCTGGCCGCGTTTTCCGCTGCCACAGCCTGAGCTGGAGCGCGACCGCCTGGGCTTTGCCCGCTATTTCGACAATCACGACGGTTGTGCGCTGCCGCCCAACTGGCTGGCGCACGGTGACGAGGAATACACCCAACTGGTCAGCGATATCAAAAGCCACGAGACGTTTCATACGCATTTTCAGGTCTGGGAATCGCAGTATCGCGATCCGCGCTTTTTGTCGAAGCTGACTCTGGGTCAGTTTGGTTCGCAGGTCGAACTGGAGCTGCACGACTGGCTGCACATGCGCTGGGCCTCGGTGGCCCGTGATCCGGCCAACGGCCAGCCGGTGCCCATGGCGCGTCGTTCGGATGATTTTGCCGAGCGCTGGTTCGCGCCGGAAAACGACTTTCTCGCCGACCCGTTTTCATCGCACGTGAACCCGGTGTTCTGGATGTTCCATGGCTGGATCGACGACCGCATCGAGGACTGGTTCCGCGCCCACGAGCGCTTTCATCCGGGCGAAGTGAAACGCCTGGAAGTCAACGGCGTGCCGTGGTTTGCGCCGGGCCGCTGGGTGAATGTCAGCGATCCCTGGCTGGGGCCTGAAACCCACGGTTGCAGCACCGTGCCCGGCCAGGCCGCAGGCACGACCATGGAAATGGACCCGGAAGTCATGAAGCTTGCATTGCGGATTACTTTTGCTGCGGATGAGAAGTTGAGCAACCTTCTGCGCCGCGTGCCGCGCAGGCCGTGGTACGCCCGGAATCTGTTGCCGGAGCGGTGGTTTTAGCGAGCGACAGTTGAGATTGTCGTTATCTACGCGCCTGCTTGGGAGTGCCGTCCATGACGCTCTGCGTCGCAAAGAGGACGCGGAGCGTCCCGAAAGGCATGCGACGCGGAGCGTCGCACGATAATGGAGTTATCCGTGCAGACCGACGCAGAGCTTCAGCACGATAGTTGGGATTATCGTTCCTCACGCTCCAGCGTGGGAACGCAGTTCGCGACGCTCTGCGTCGCAAAGAGGACGCAGGGCGTCCGGAAAGGCATGACGACGCGGAGCGTCGCACGATAATGGAGTTATCCGTGCAGACCGACGCAGAGCTTCAGCACGATAGTTGGGATTATGGTTCCTCACGCTCCAGAGTGGGAATGCAGTTCGCGACGCTCTGCGTCGCAAGAGGACGCAGAGCGTCCGGAAAGGCATGACGACGCGGAGCGTCGCACGATAATGGAGTTATCCGGGCAGACCGACGCAGAGCTTCAGCACGATAGTTGGGATTATCGTTCCTCACGCTCCAGCGTGGGGATGCAGTTCGCGACGCTCTGCGTCGCACGATAGTGGTGGGATTATCCTTCCTTGCGTGACGCTCAGCGCACCTGCCAACCCCCACCCAGTGCCTTGTACAGCGCGATGCTCGCCTGCAAGCGCGCCAGCCGCAGTTGCACACTGATGTCCTGCGCCTGGTACAGGGTGCGTTGGGTTTCCAGTACGGTGAGCAGGTCTTCGGCGCCTTCCTGATAGCGGCTCTGGGCGATGCGGAAGGCGGTTTGCGCCTGTTTAAGCTCTTCTTCATGCCAGTAGCGTTGCTGGTCCAGGCCGCGGATGCTGTTCAAGGCTTTTTCCACGTCGGCGAAGCTGTTGATGATGGCGCCGCGATAGGTTTCCAGCAGCTCTTCCTGACGCGCTGTGGCCTTGTCGCGCTCTGCAGCTAGGCGGCCATTATTGAAGATCGGTCCGACCAGCCCGGCAGCGAGGCTGCTGAACGGTGCGCGCAGCCAGTCTTCGGCGCGGGTGTTTTCGGTGCCGAGCCTGGCGCTCAGGGTCAGTTTCGGCAGCATGGCGGCGCGGGCGACCGTGACATTGGCCTGTGCCGCTGCCAGGTCGGCCTCGGCCTTGGCCAAATCCGGACGGCGGGTCAGCAGCTCGCTGGGCAGGCCGGGGCCGATGTCCGGCCAGTTCAGGGTGTCGAAGGCCTGATCCGCGAGGTGCAGATTCTGTACCGGCTGACCGAGCAAGGCCGCCAGGGTGATCAACTGCTCATTGGCCAGTTGCTGAACACGGGGCAGTTCGCGCTGCTGGGTCGCAACCAGATTCTTCTGCTGCGCCAGCTCAAGGGCCGTGGCCGAGCCCGAGTCATAGCGGGTCTGCACCAGGCGCAGCACGTCCTGCGCGTTGGTCAGGTTCAGTTCGGCGATCCGCCCCTGCTCGCGTGCCGCCAGGGTTTGCGCATAGCGATCGGCGACGTTGGCCAGCAGGGTCAGCTCTACGGTCGCCTGATCAAACTGGCTGGCGCGCAGGCCTTGTAGTGCGCTGTCGCGTCCCGCGGCGATACCTCCCCAGAAATCCACTTCATAGCTGGCGGTCAGGTCGCTGGTGAAATTGTTGGTGTTGTTGTCATCGGAAGGGTTGGCCTTGCGGTCGCTGTTGCGCACGAATTTGTTGCGTTCACCGCGCAGGTCAAACGCCAGCTCCGGCAGTAACGGCGCGCCACCGATGACGGCGGTCGCCTGAGCCTGACGCACCCGCGCCATCGCCGCAGCAACTTCGTGGCTGTCACGACTGGCCTGTTCGATCAGACGATTCAGCTGTGGGCTGCCGAACTGCTGCCACCAACGCACGTCGCTGCGCTGCGCGGCGGCGTTTTCCGCAAACGCCCAGCTTGCCGGTGGCTGGATGCCGCTGTCCGGGGGCGGAGCAGGCGTCTGGCAGGCGCTCAGCAACAGGCAGGCAGTCAAAACGGAGAGACTCGGCTTCATTGATTGATCATTCACTGGTGAGGGCCGCGACCGGGTCGAGGCGGGCAGCTTTGCGGGCCGGCATGAAGCCGAAGATCACGCCGGTGATCAGGGCGCAGGCAAACGCCCCGGCCACGGCCGGCAGGGTGAACGCCACGGCCACCTTGCTCAGCAGCAGCGCTGCGCCCATGCCCAGTGCCAGCACGATACCGGCCAGCCCGCCGACCACGGAAAGCATCACGGCCTCGGTGAGGAACTGCCGCAGGATGTCGCTCTGCCGCGCACCGGTGGCCATGCGGATGCCGATTTCACGGGTGCGTTCGCGCACGGTCATCAGCATGATGTTCATCACACCGATGCCGCCAACCAGCAACGAAATGGCGGCAATCGAGCCGAGCATCAGCGACAGGGTGTTCTGGGTGCGTGCTTCGGCCTGGATCATCGCGGCGTTGTTGGTCAGCTCGTAATCCTGTTTACCGTGATGCAGTTGTTGCAGCAGGTTGCGTATCGATTGTTCGGCCTGTTTGACGTTGTTGGCGTCGCGGGTGGCGATGGTGATGTACTCGGGGTCCTGCGTGCCGAACAGGCGGATGCTCGCCGACGAATAGGGAATGGCGATGCGATTGTCGCTGTCCAGGTCGCCGGACGTGGCACCTTTTTCCTGCAGCACGCCGACCACCTGAAAAGGCACGTTTTCGATCAGGATGTACTGGCCGACAGGGTTGGTATGCTCGCCGAACAGTTTCTGGCGAACCTTGTAGCCAATCACTGCCACGGCGGCTGCGTTCTGCTCATCCGCCTCGCTGAAATAACTGCCTTCCACCACTGGCCAGTTGAAGATCGCCGGAAAGTGCGTGTCATTACCGCCGACGTAACTGGAGTGATCGACGTTGCCGTAGCGCACCCCGGCCTGGCCGCCATTGACCGGCATGATCATTTTCACCTCGGGCAACTCGCCCAGCGCAGCGACTTCCTCCAGGCTGATGACGCCCTTGGGCGCGCGCGGATTGGGCGCCTTGCCGTTGAGGTAAATGATGTTGGAGCCGAACGAGGACATCTGCGCCATGACCTGACGCTTGCTGCCTTCGCCGACGGCCAGCATCACCACCACCGACGCCACGCCGATGACGATGCCCAGCAGCGTCAGCGCAGTTCGGAAGCGGTTGATCCACATGACTCGCCACGCCGCCTGAAGCGCATCGAGCAACTCGCCTTTCCAGGCACCGCGACTACCGCTGCCCTCGCTCAGGCGCTTGCGCAGGTCGACCGCCTGCGGCGCGCCTGGATTGACTGAGCGCTGCACGTCAGAAGTATCTCGAGCGGTATCGCTGATCACCAGCCCATCGCTGATCTCGATGACCCGTTTGGCGCGCGCCGCCACTTCCCGGTCATGGGTGATGAGGATCACCACATGGCCTTGGCTGGCCAGTTCGTCGAGCAGGGTCATCACCTCCGCGCCGCTGTGGCTGTCCAGCGCACCGGTGGGCTCGTCGGCGAGGATGATGTGCCCGCCGTTCATCAAGGCGCGGGCAATGGACACTCGTTGCTGCTGGCCGCCGGATAACTGATGCGGTCGATTGCCGGTGCGCGACGCCAGGCCCAGTCGGTCGAGCAGGGCGGCGGCCCGCGCGTGACGCTCTGCGGCGGGCGTCCCGGCGTAGATCGCCGGCATCTCGACGTTTTCCTGCGCCGAGCCGGACGGAATCAGGTGGTAGCCCTGAAACACGAACCCGAACGCTTCGCGGCGCAGCCAGGCGAGTTCGTCGCTGCCCAGTTCGGCGACGTTTTCCCCGGCGAACAGGTATTCGCCCGATGTCGGACGGTCCAGGCAACCGAGGATGTTCATCAGTGTCGACTTGCCGGACCCGGAAGCGCCGACAATCGCCACGAACTCACCGGCATGAATCGACAGATCGATGCCGCGCAGCACGTTGACCAGCGGGCTGTCGCCACCCCCGTATGATTTACGGATACCTCGCAGGTCGATCAGCGGCGTGAGCATTCAGCCCCCGCTGCCGACAGAGGCGGGCACCAGCAGGCGCTCACCTTCATTCAGGCCGTCGAGTACCTGCACGCGCAGACGGTCGCTGATGCCGGTGCGCACCTGACGGTTCTGCACCTCGCCATTGGCAGATAACACCTGAGCGGTCTGCCGATCGGCCTGCGTCCCGTTTCGCAACGCCGCGAGTGGCGCAGTGAGGGTGTTCTCGGCTTTATCGGCGACGAAGAATATCTGTGCGGTCATTTCTGCCATCAGCGCCTGATCGCTGTTATCGACGTCCAGCAGCACGGTGTACAGCACCACCCGGCCACCGCCGTTCTTGCGCGAACTGCTCGGGCTGCCACCGCCCTGATTGGCTTGATCCAGCGGCCTGGGCGGTACTGGCAGGATCTGCCGCACGGTGCTGCTCCAGCGCCGGGTGCCGCCGCTCAGGGTGGTGAAATAGGCAGTCATGCCGGGTTTGACATGGCCGATATCGGCTTCCGAGACTTCAGCCCAGACCGTCATCGGCGACAAGCGGGCGATGCGCAGAATCAGCGGCGTCTGTTGTTGTGCGTTCAGCGTCTGGCCTTCACGCGCGTCGAGGGCCACCACCGTGCCGCTCATGGGCGCGAAAATACGGGTGTAGCCCAGCGCTGCTTCATCGCTGCGCAGAGCGGCCTGGGCTTCGAGAATCTGCGCCTTGAACATGTCGACCCGTGCCTGGGTGGCGCGAAATTCCGACTCCGCAGCCTGCACGTCCTCGGCCCGCGTGGCACCGCCTGCGGCGAGGCGCTTCTGGCGTTGCTGCTTCTGCTCGGCCAGTTCGTGCAGCGCACGCTGTTCCTGCAATTGCGCCTTGAGGTTATTGATGGCGTAGCGTGCGGCGTCGAGCTTGGCCTTTTGCGTCGAAGGGTCGATTTCGACCAGCAAGTCGCCTTCCTTGACCTGATCGCCGACCTGGGCGTGGATTTTCATGATCTGCCCGCTGGCCTGCGAACCCACGTCCACGTAACTGCGCGGCTGCAGGGTGCCCAGCGCCGTGACGCTGTTTTCGATCGTGCCGCGGGTCACCGTCACGGTCGCGGCGCTGCCTTTACTGTCGGGCAGGATCTGCCAGGCGCATACGGCAATGACCGGGAACAGGCACAGCGCCACCAAAAGGGCGCGTCGAGGATGTCGAGAGCGTTTCATGCAGATTCCTGCGCTGGGAGATCAGTCGGTCGGTGAACGACGGCCACGAGAGCTGCCCTTTAAACGAGGCATGCCGGCAGGAATTTAGCGTCGATCACGGGTTGTCCGGTTCGGCTAAACATCAGCGCCCGTGTTTCGTTTAACGGGAGCGGCTAATTCGGGTCGTCTTGTCGAGTTGGAGTCAGCGTGATTATGTCCAGACCCCTGTGCGGTTTTGTGTTTGCAGGTCTTTCGTTCGCTGTAGTTCTGCCTGCGCAGGCGTTGGTTGAGCCCGGGAATCAAGCGGCCAGGGCCGAGATCCGGCGTACCGGTTCTGGCGTGCCGCATATCGTTGCCGCCAATGAGCGCGGTCTGGGCTACGGCATCGGTTACGCCTACGCGCAGGACAACCTGTGCCTGCTGGCCAATGAGGTGGTCACCGTCAATGGCCAGCGCTCGCGCTATTTCGGGCCGGACAAGGCGACCCTTGAACAGCGCAACAATATGGCCAGCGATCTGCTGTTCCAGTGGCTCAATACGCCGCAGGCTCTGGCGGATTTCTGGAATGCGCAGCCGCTGGAGATTCGCCAGTTGATGCAGGGCTATGTCGCCGGCTACAACCGCTCGCTCGACGAGCAGAAGGCCAAGGGCCTGCCGCAGCCCTGTGCGGCCGAGTGGGTTCGGCCGATCAGCACCGACGATCTGGTGCGTTTGACCCGTCGCCTGCTGGTCGAGGGCGGCGTGGGGCAGTTCGTCGAAGCGCTGGCGGGTGCCACGCCGCCTGCGCTGCAGAAGCCGCTGCAGGTCGATGCCCAGCAGGCTCAGGCGCTGCAACTGGCCGCTGCGCGTAACCAGCGTTTTGCCCTGGAGCGCGGCAGCAATGCAGTGGCAATAGGGCGCGAGCTGTCCGCCAACGGGCGCGGCATGCTGCTGGCCAATCCGCATTTTCCATGGGCTGGCGGTCTGCGCTTCTATCAAATGCACCTGACCATTCCCGGCAAGCTTGATGTGATGGGCGCGGCGTTGCCGGGCCTGCCGCTGATCAATATCGGCTTCAATCAGCATCTGGCCTGGGGCCATACCGTCGACACGTCGAAACACTTCACGCTGCATCGCCTGCAGCTCGACCCGAAGAATTCCACCCGTTACATGCTGGATGGCCAATCGGTTGCCATGGGCAAGCAGCAGGTGAGTGTCGACGTGAAGCAACCGGATGGCAGCCTGAAGTCGGTGCCACGCATCGTCTATTCGTCCACATTCGGTCCGGTGGTGCAGTGGCCGGGCAGGCTGGACTGGGACAATAAGTTTGCCTTCAGTCTGCGTGATGCCAACCTGCAAAATGATCGGGTCTTGCAGCAGTGGTATGCGATGGACAAGGCGGACAGCCTCAAGGCGTTTCAGGATTCGGTGCACAAGATCCAGGGCATTCCGTGGGTCAACACCCTGGCAGTCGATGCCAAGGGGCAGGCGCTGTACATGAATCTCTCGGTGGTGCCGAACGTTGATGCCGCCAGGCTTGCCAGATGCAGCGATCCGCGTATCGGTACAGAATTGATCGTGCTCGACGGCTCGCGCAGTGAATGCAACTGGGAGGTCTCCGCAGAGGCGGCACAAGCCGGTATCTATCCGTCCTCGCGCCAGCCGCAATTGCTGCGGACTGACTTCGTGCAGCACTCCAACGACTCGGCGTGGATGGTCAATCCCGCTGCGCCGTTGAAGGACTTTTCGCCGCTGATCAGCCAGGACGGCCAGCCGCTGGGTCAGCGTGCACGCTTTGCGCTGGATCGACTGGACAGCCTCGGCAAGGCAGGCAAAGTCACTGTCGAGAACCTGCAGGCGATGGTCATGGACAACGAGGTGTATCAGGCCAGGCAGGTGCTGCCGGATCTGCTCAAGTTCTGTGCCTCAGAGCTGGGTGATGATGCGGCGCGTCTGACGCCTCTGTGTACCGCACTGAAAGCCTGGGATGGACGCGCTGACCTGAACAGTGGCATCGGGTTCGTGTACTTCCAGAGAATCGTGACGTCCATGCAGGCGGTTGCCTCGCGCTGGCGCGTTGCGTTCGATCCGCAGGACCCGGTTCGCACGCCGAGCGGGCTGGCGATTGAAAACCCTAAAGTCGCCACTGCATTGCGCGCGGCCATGCTTGCAGCTGTCGATGAAGTGGCCAAGGCCGGTATTCCTGCGGACAGCACATGGGGCGATATTCAGGTGTCGAGCATCAGCGGCAAACCGATCCCGATTCACGGCGGTCCGGCAGGGCTCGGCATTTATAACGCCATGCAGACCGTGGCGGGCAAGGACGGCAAGCGCGAGGTGGTCAGTGGCACCAGCTACCTGCAAGTGGTGACGTTCGATGAGAAGGGCCCCAAGGCGCAGGGTTTACTGGCGTTCTCGGAATCGAGCAATCCGCAGTCACCCCACTCAAATGACCAGACTGAGGCGTTTTCAAAAAAGCAGTGGCAAGCATTGCCCTTTACTGAACAGCAGATCAAGGCTGATCCTGCGTATGAGGTGCAGGTGATAAGCGAGGAGGCTGATCGCTGAGAACGGCAAGAAAAGCGTTTGGGCCATGCGGCCCAAATGCGCTTGTCGGGAATCAGCCGCCGGGGGTATCGATGTCGGCGTCAACGCCAGTGGTTGGCTGATGATTACGTAAATCCTCGGTTTTTTCTTCCGGCTCATGGTCAGGCACATAGGCGTTGTCGCCGGTTGACTGGCTCTGCGACTGAGTCTGTGACTGGCTTGGGGAAGGCGTCTGGCCCTGGCCATTGCCCTTTTCAGTCTCGGGTTTTACGTCCCCGACTTGTGGCTCGATTGCCGGATCGTTGCGGTCCGGGCCCGGGCTGGCAGGTGCGTCCTGATTTGGCGTCGGTTCTTTCTGACGTTGCGGTTCGATAGACATGAGTACCTCGATATCGGGTTCAGAAATTTGGTCTGACAGAGTTTCGAGGGGTAGCAAGGGGGATCGTTCGATTCAGTTGCCGAATGGTGATACAGAAGGGAGTGCCGCGTGCGGGGCTGCTGGATAAGCGCTGTTCGCGAAGGGCCGGTACGTTGCATGAAATGCATCGACCGGAATATGGCCTTCGCGAACAGGTTCGCTGCTACAGATACGTGCAGCGCAGTCAGAGCACTTTTTTGATCGCGTCACACACCACGTCGATGTTCTTCTGATTCAGCGCGGCCACGCAGATACGCCCGGTGTCCAGCGCGTAGATGCCGAACTCGCTGCGCAGGCGCTGGGCCTGTTCGGCGGTCAGACCGGAGTAGGAGAACATGCCGCACTGGCGAGCGACGAAGCTGAAGTCCTGACCGGCCGGGTTATCAGCCAGACGCTCGACCATCGCCTTGCGCATGCCCTGGATGCGCAGACGCATTTCGCCCAGTTCCTCTTCCCACATTGCACGCAGCGTCGGGTCGTTAAGCACCGCAGCGGAGATGATCGCACCGTGGGTCGGCGGGTTGGAGTAGTTGGTGCGGATCACGCGTTTGACCTGGGAGAGGACGCGAGTGGTTTCTTCCTTCGATTCGGTAATGATCGACAGCGCGCCAACGCGTTCGCCATACAGCGACAGCGATTTGGAGAACGAACTCGAGGCGAAGAAGGTCAGCCCCGACTCGGCGAACAGGCGCACTGCCAGCGCATCTTCCTGGATGCCCTGACCGAAGCCCTGGTAGGCCATGTCCAGAAACGGTACGTGGCCCTTGGCCTTGACCACTTCCAGCACTTTTTTCCAGTCATCCAGGCTCAGGTCGACGCCGGTCGGGTTGTGGCAGCAGGCGTGCAACACGACCACCGAGTTGTTCGGCAGGTTGTGCAGGTCTTCGAGCATGCCGGCACGGTTCACGTCGTGGGTGGCAGCGTCGTAGTAGCGATAGTTCTGCACCGCAAAGCCTGCTGTTTCGAACAGCGCGCGATGGTTTTCCCAGCTCGGATCGCTGATGGCGACGACGGCATCGGGCAGCAGCTGCTTGAGGAAGTCGGCACCGATCTTCAATGCGCCGGTGCCGCCGACCGATTGGGTGGTCAGCACGCGGCCCGAGGCGATCAGCGGCGAATCGGCGCCCAGCAACAGTTTTTGCACGGCCTGGTCATAGGCAGCAATACCGTCGATCGGCAGGTAGCCACGCGGAGCATGCTGGGCCACGCGGACCTTCTCGGCTTCGGCCACGGCGCGCAGCAGGGGAATGCGCCCGTCTTCATCACAGTAGACGCCTACGCCAAGGTTGACCTTGGTGCTGCGGGTGTCGGCGTTGAAGGCTTCGTTGATACCCAGGATCGGATCGCGGGGTGCCATTTCGACAGCGGAAAACAGGCTCATGGTGCGGCGGCTCTTGGTGAAGAGTGGGAAGGGGACACGCTGAGGCTCGATGCGCCAAAGCGGTGCGCAAACAGAGCGTAGTATAGAGAGCATCCCCTCGGTGATCGACAGTGCAACGCGGGTTTTTTACAGGTTTTTGCGCATATTTGTAGAACGTTCGTTCGGTTAAAACCTCAATGCTTTAAGTGGGTGCCTTGAAAGGCTGATATATGACTCCATCTATTAGCCATCACTTCAAAACATCGCACGCCTGCTTCCCGGTGGGAACGGCCGTCTGCGATGATTTCGTCATTGCGCCGTCATGCACCGACGAATATTTCCAGTTGTGCCGTCGAGGCGGTCAGGTCGCGTGCAGATTCATGCGAACCCGTCACACGCGCACCATTCAAGAGGTCAGTTATGTCCGAGTTCCAGCTCGTTACCCGCTTTGAGCCAGCCGGCGATCAGCCCGAGGCCATTCGCCAACTGGTCGAAGGGATCGACGCCGGGCTCGCGCACCAGACCCTTCTCGGAGTGACCGGCTCGGGCAAGACGTTCAGCATCGCCAACGTGATTTCCCAGATCAAGCGTCCGACGCTGGTGCTGGCACCGAACAAGACCCTGGCCGCGCAGTTGTATGGTGAGTTCAAGGCGTTTTTCCCGAATAACGCCGTGGAATACTTCGTTTCCTACTACGACTACTACCAGCCCGAAGCCTATGTGCCGTCGTCCGACACCTTCATCGAGAAGGATGCGTCGATCAACGACCACATCGAACAGATGCGCCTGTCCGCGACCAAGGCGCTGCTGGAGCGCAAGGATGCGATCATCGTCACCACGGTGTCGTGCATCTACGGTCTGGGCAGTCCGGAAACCTATCTGCGTATGGTCATGCACATCGATCGCGGCGACAAACTCGATCAGCGCGCCTTGCTTCGCCGTCTGGCCGACCTGCAATACACCCGCAACGACATGGACTTTGCCCGTGCGACGTTCCGGGTGCGCGGTGACGTCATTGACATCTACCCGGCCGAATCCGATCTGGAAGCGATCCGGGTCGAGCTGTTCGATGACGAGGTCGAGAGCCTGTCGGCGTTCGATCCGCTGACCGGAGAGGTGATTCGCAAGCTGCCGCGCTTCACCTTCTACCCGAAAAGCCACTACGTCACCCCGCGCGAAACGCTGGTCGAGGCGATGGAAGGGATCAAGGTCGAGCTGCAGGAACGTCTTGAATACCTGCGCAGCCAGAACAAGCTGGTGGAAGCCCAGCGCCTTGAGCAGCGCACCCGTTTCGATCTGGAGATGATGCTGGAGCTGGGCTACTGCAACGGTATCGAAAACTACTCGCGCTACCTGTCGGGCCGTCCGTCCGGTGCGCCGCCGCCGACCCTGTTCGATTACCTGCCCCCGGATGCCTTGCTGGTAATCGACGAGTCCCACGTCAGCGTGCCGCAGGTCGGCGCGATGTACAAAGGTGACCGTTCCCGAAAGGAAACCCTGGTCGAGTACGGTTTCCGCCTGCCGTCGGCGCTGGATAACCGGCCGATGCGCTTCGACGAGTGGGAGGCTATCAGCCCGCAGACCATTTTCGTCTCGGCAACTCCCGGTAACTACGAGGCCGAGCACGCCGGGCGTATCGTCGAGCAAGTGGTGCGTCCGACCGGCCTGGTAGACCCGCAGATCGAGATTCGTCCGGCGCTGACCCAGGTCGACGATCTGCTGTCGGAAATTCACAAGCGTGCTGCGCTGGAGGAGAGGGTGCTGGTCACCACACTGACCAAGCGCATGTCCGAGGATTTGACCGACTACCTCAGCGACCACGGGGTGCGCGTGCGTTACCTGCACTCGGACATCGATACGGTGGAACGTGTCGAAATCATCCGCGACCTGCGCTTGGGGACATTCGATGTGCTGGTGGGCATCAACCTGCTGCGCGAAGGCCTGGACATGCCGGAAGTGTCGCTGGTGGCGATTCTCGATGCCGACAAGGAAGGCTTCCTGCGTTCCGACCGTTCGCTGATCCAGACCATTGGCCGGGCGGCGCGGAACCTCAACGGCCGGGCGATTCTGTATGCCGACCGGATTACCGGCTCGATGGAACGCGCCATCGGCGAGACCGAGCGACGTCGCGAGAAGCAGATCGCCTTCAACCTGGAACATGGCATCACCCCCAAAGGCGTGTTCAAGGACGTTGCCGACATCATGGAAGGCGCCACCGTGCCGGGCTCTCGGAGCAAAAAGCGCAAAGGCATGGCCAAAGCCGCCGAAGAAAACGCCCGCTACGAAAACGAACTGCGCTCGCCGAGCGAGATCAACAAACGCATTCGCCAACTGGAAGAAAAAATGTACCAACTGGCCCGCGACCTGGAATTCGAGGCCGCCGCACAAATGCGCGACGAAATCGGCAAGCTGCGCGAACGGTTGCTGGCGGTTTGATTGGTTAGTCGGCTCTCGCGTCAATCCGCGTTGACGATCATGCCAATGCTCTGCGTTGGCATGCCGTTCGTGGCGCTCTGCGTCACATCTGTGCCGCAGCGCAACGTGCATGCCTTACACGCAGCCGCTGCCGGCGCAATGCTTTTCAATCGCTATGGCCCTGACGACGCAGAGTGCGACGTAAGTGACAGCTGAGTCCTGGCGCTGATCCGGGGCTAGCCTGGCAGGACGCCAGGCTAGCCCCGCCGGGCCATGGATGGCGCGTTGCGGCGACCCCCGGATCAGTGTCAGGACGAAGGAACCCGACGAAGTCGGGCCGGAAACGGAGCTTGGGGGTTTGCCTACTTTGGCCCCATCAAAGTAGGTCGCCGAGGGGCGAAAAGGTGACCTCAGCCGACCCCCAATCCACCTGACGGCGCAGAACCGTCGTGTGACGCAGAGCGTCACGAACTGCATTCCCACGCGGAGCGTGAGGAACGATAGCCATCAGTTTCCGGGCCGGACCCCAACCCCAATCCACCTGATGTCGCAGAACCGCCGTGTGACGCAGAGCGTCACGAACTGCATTCCCACGCGGAGCGTGAGGAACGATAGCCATCAGTTTCCGGGCCGGACCCCAACCCCAATCCACCTGATGTCGCAGAACCGCCGTGTGACGCAGAGCGTCACGAACTGCATTCCCACGCGGAGCGTGAAGAACGATAGCCATCAGTTTCCGGGCCGGACCCCAACCCCAATCCACCTGACAGCGCAGAACCGCCGTGTGACGCAGAGCGTCACGAACTGCATGCCAACGCGGAGCATTGGCACGATAATCAGCTGAATGTGTTTACAACTCCGGGAGCGGAGCATGCGGAACGAGAGGCGTCCGGGCAATTGCCTTTCTTGCTGGAGCCCCATGCCCCCGGCCTGTTAACATTCCGCGCTTGATTGACCTAATTCGGGATTTTCCATGACCACCGTTCGTACCCGCATCGCGCCATCGCCCACAGGCGACCCCCACGTCGGCACGGCCTACATCGCGCTGTTCAACTACTGCTTTGCCAAACAGCACGGCGGCGAGTTCATCCTGCGCATTGAAGACACCGATCAACTGCGCTCTACCCGCGAGTCCGAACAGCAGATCTTCGACGCACTGCGCTGGCTGGGCATCGACTGGAGCGAAGGCCCGGACGTCGGTGGTCCACATGGTCCATACCGCCAAAGCGAGCGCGGCGACATCTATAAGAAGTACGCGCAGCAACTGGTCGACATGGGGCATGCCTTCCCGTGCTTCTGCACCGCCGAAGAACTGGACGCGATGCGCGCCGAACAGCAGGCCAAGGGCGAAACTCCGCGCTATGACGGTCGCGCCTTGCTGCTCTCCAAGGAAGAAGTCCAGCGCCGCCTTGATGCCGGCGAACCACACGTGATCCGCATGAAGGTGCCGACCGAAGGCGTCTGCGTGGTACCGGACATGCTGCGTGGCGAAGTCGAAATCCCGTGGGATCGCATGGACATGCAGGTCCTGATGAAGACCGACGGTCTGCCGACCTACTTCCTCGCCAACGTGGTCGATGACCACCTGATGGGCATCACCCACGTATTGCGCGGCGAAGAATGGCTGCCATCGGCACCCAAGCTGATCCTGCTGTACGAATACTTCGGCTGGGACAAGCCGCAACTGTGCTACATGCCGCTGCTGCGTAACCCCGACAAGAGCAAGCTGTCCAAGCGCAAGAACCCCACCTCGGTGACCTTCTACGAGCGCATGGGCTTCATGCCCGAGGCGATGCTCAACTACCTGGGGCGCATGGGCTGGTCGATGCCTGACGAGCGCGAGAAGTTCTCCTTGCAGGAGATGGTCGACAACTTCGACCTGTCGCGTGTTTCGCTGGGCGGGCCGATCTTCGATATCGAGAAACTTTCCTGGCTCAATGGCCAATGGCTGCGTGATCTGCCGGTCGAGGAGTTTGCCTCGCGTCTGAAGACCTGGGCGCTTAACCCTGACTACATGATGAAGATCGCACCGCATGTGCAGGGCAGGGTAGAGACCTTCAGTCAGGTCGCCCCGCTGGCCGGTTTCTTCTTCGCAGGTGGCGTCACGCCTGATGTGAAGCTGTTCGAACACAAGAAGCTGTCTCCGGAG
The DNA here is from genome assembly GCF_900103225.1 of Pseudomonas congelans. Lineage (GTDB taxonomy): Bacteria > Pseudomonadota > Gammaproteobacteria > Pseudomonadales > Pseudomonadaceae > Aquipseudomonas > Aquipseudomonas congelans. The sequence continues at coordinate 199,141 of NZ_FNJH01000001.1, forward strand.
CAGGTGCGTCAGGTAATGCAACTGATCCTGTGGAAGCTGGAATCGCTGCGCCAATGGGAGAAGGAGCGGATCATGGGCTGTATCCAGGCCGTGGTCGAACATCTCGAACTCAAGCTGCGTGATGCCATGCCACTGATGTTTGCGGCAATCACCGGTCAGGCCAACTCGGTGTCGGTGACCGATGCGATGGAAATCCTCGGGCCGGACCTGACCCGCTTCCGGCTGCGCCAGGCCCTCGATTTGCTGGGTGGCGTTTCCAAGAAAGAAAACAAGGAATGGGAAAAGCTTCTGGGCGCTATCGCCTGAGGCGTTACCTGTTCCTGTGAATCGCCCCCGGTTTTCCGGGGGTTGAATGGTAAGTGGTTGTATTACCGACAAAAAAGTTTGCAGATTGTAGAAAATAAATTTGACAGCCCTGTCACTCACGCTTAATATGCGCCCCGTCCACTGATGTGGGGCTTTAGCTCAGCTGGGAGAGCGCCTGCATGGCATGCAGGAGGTCAGCGGTTCGATCCCGCTAAGCTCCACCAATTTTGCCAGGGTTCATCGTTCGATGAACCTGACTGAAGGTTTTGCGTCCCCTTCGTCTAGTGGCCTAGGACACCGCCCTTTCACGGCGGTAACAGGGGTTCGAGTCCCCTAGGGGACGCCACGATTTCCCGCTCTGCGGGACCAAGGGTCATTCGATTATTGAATGGCCCTTTTGTTTTTTCGGGGTTTGAAAACCCCTCCTTTCTGTTTTTATCTATTGCCACACTCAACGGTAACCGACTCTCGTGCCGTTACTGCGTTGGCATGCCGTTCAGGACACTCCGCGTCCTCTATGCGTTCGCAACGCAGTGCGCCGCGAACTGCATCCTCGCGCTGCAGCCCTCGTGGTTATACATAAGTCTTGTGGGAGCGAGCTTGCTCGCGAAGAGGCCGGTATAGCCCCCAGGAAATAGGGGTTGGATGCATCGTCTTCGTGAGCAAGCTCACTCCCACAGGTCTGTGTCCAGTCTGCACGTACGGTTTCAGGCCTTTTATCCGGGCTTATCCAGACTTGTGTATGACTCTGAGCGCTGTAGCGTGAAGAGCAAAAGGCATTCCGAGGGGCGCTTTTCATGCCAACGCGTGTGAACGCGCGGCATGACCCGCTACACTCCCGCCAATCACATCCACTCAAGCAGGAGCACGCATGGTCTGGGACCGGGCAACGCCGTTTGTCATCGATCTGAATGTCGCCGCCGAAGACATCGACGGGCTGGGGCATGCCAATAACGCTGTCTATGTGTCCTGGCTGGAGCGCTGTGCCTGGCGTCATTCGCAGTTTCTCGGGCTGGACCTGACTGAATATCGGCGTCTGGACCGGGCCATGGCGGTGGTCAGGCATGAGATCGACTACCTGGCCAGCGCCTATGAGAACGACGAACTGCAACTGGCGACCTGGATCGTCGACTGGGACCGCCGCCTGAAAATGACCCGCTGCTTTCAGCTCAAGCGGCCTGCCGACAACCTGACGTTGTTGCGCGCGCAAACCACCTTTGTCTGCATCGAGCTCTCCAGCGGTAAGCCCAAGCGTATGCCTGCCGAGTTCATCGAGGGTTATGGCGCAGCCATCTCTGACAGCGCCGTTCCCAATCCGCACGTCGGGCAGTAAACTGCCGGACTTTTTTTCGAGTGTGACCCATGCAAATTGCTCTGGCGCCCATGGAGGGGTTGGTCGACGACATCCTGCGTAATGTGCTGACGAAAGTCGGCGGCATCGACTGGTGCGTGACCGAATTCATCCGGGTGTCCGAGCGTTTGATGCCGGCGCATTACTTCTACAAGTACGCATCGGAATTTCACCAGGGCGCGAAAACTGACGCGGGCACGCCATTGCGCCTTCAGTTGCTGGGCTCCGATCCGGTGTGCCTGGCCGAAAACGCCGCATTCGCCTGCGAACTGGGCGCACCGGTACTGGACCTGAACTTCGGCTGCCCGGCCAAGACTGTCAACCGCTCGCGTGGCGGCGCAATCCTGCTCAAGGAGCCGGAATTGCTGCACTCGATCGTCAGTCAGGTGCGACGTGCCGTGCCCAAAGCTATTCCAGTGACCGCCAAGATGCGCCTCGGCTACGAAAACACCGATGGCGCGCTGGATTGCGCCAGAGCGCTGGCTGACGGCGGGGCCGAGCAAATCGTCGTTCATGCCCGCACCAAGGTCGACGGCTACAAGCCTCCGGCGCACTGGGAATGGATTGCGCGCATTCAGGAAGTGGTCAAGGTTCCGGTGGTCGCCAACGGGGAAATCTGGACGGTTGACGACTGGCGGCGTTGCCGCGAAATCTGCGGCGCGCGAGACATCATGATTGGTCGCGGGTTGGTGGCGCGCCCTGATCTGGCCCGGCAGATCGCTGCGGCGCAGAAGGGCGAAGAGGTCGTGCCAATGACCTGGGACGAGTTGCAGCCGATGCTGCGGGTCTTCTGGCAGGACTGTCTGGCGAAGATGACGCTGATTCAGGCGCCGGGCCGGCTCAAGCAGTGGCTGGTGCTGCTGACCAAAAGCTATCCCGAGGCGACCCTGATGTTCAATGCGTTGCGCCGCGAGACCGACTGCGATCGCATCAGCGTATTGCTGGGCTGCTTGTCCGAAAACGAGCCCGACGAACGGTCAAAAAAAGTCTGAAAAAAGTCTCTTGAAAAGCGAAAGGCCGTCCCTATTTTGGTGATCAAGCGATGCCGAAAACGGGTCGCGTAAACCACTCGCTGATAAACAGGAGAATTGTTATGGCTACTGCATTTTCTCTGGCTCCACTGTTTCGCAACTCAGTGGGATTCGACCGCTTCAACGACCTCTTCGAGTCGGCGGCACGAAATGAGACAACCAGCGGCTATCCGCCCTACAACGTCGAGCGGCACACCGATGACCATTATCGAATCGTGATTGCTGCAGCAGGCATGCAAGAGCAGGATCTCGAGTTGCAGGTTGAGAAAGGTGTGCTGACCGTGATCGGCAGCAAGCGCGAGCAAGAAGCCGAAAACGTGACTTATCTGCATCAGGGTATTGCCCGCCGTGAATTCAAGTTGTCGTTCAGGCTGGCGGACAATATCGAAGTCAAAGGGGCCGATTTGTCTCACGGGCTGCTGAACATTGACTTGGTGCGCAACGTGCCGGAAGAAGCGAAACCAAAGCGTATTCCGCTCAATAGCCAGAAAGCGCTGGAAAACTGATCCGTCAGGTGACGTTGAGTCAGCGGCATGTAACCGGGAAGGCGCCTACGGGGCGCCTTCTCTTTTTTAGTCCTGATGTGCGGTTTGCTGCGCAGGCCGCTTGAGTGCCAGCAATGACTCGAACTGCGGGCCTGGCAGCGGTTCGCTGAACAGATAGCCCTGATAGGTGTAGCAGCCGACTCTTTCGAGAAACGCCAGCTGCTCCGAGGTTTCAACGCCTTCCGCGATCACATTCAGGTTGAGGCTCTGCGCCATGGCAACGATGGCACGAATGATTTCTGCGTCATTGGGGTCGTTGGTGGCGTCCTGGACGAAGGACTGGTCGATCTTCAGCGTATCCACCGGCAGGCGCTTGAGGTAGGTCAGGGACGAATAGCCGGTGCCGAAATCATCCATCGCAAAGCTGACGCCCAGCGCCTTGAGGCTGAGCATCTTGAGGATGGTGTCGTCCAGATTCTGAATGACGATACCTTCGGTGATTTCCAGCTTGAGCATGGACGCAGGCAACTGGTTCAGGGTAAGGCTGCGTTCCACGCGCTCGATGAAGTCGTGCTGGAGAAACTGTCGCGGGCTGATGTTGACGCCCATCAGGAATTTGTTTTCCGGTATCAGCCCCTGCCGTAAGAGCAGGCCACCGATTTTGCAGGCTTCGTTCAGAATATGGCTGCCGACCTCTAGAATCATCCCGCTTTCTTCAAGTATCTGCACGAACTGATCCGGCGCGAGCAGGCCGTATTCGGGGTGTTGCCAACGCAGCAGTGCCTCGGCTCCGGTGATGTATTCGTTGCGACAGTCGACCTGGGCCTGGAAGTGCAGGTGAAATTCGTTGCGGGTCAGTGCCAGGCGCAAATCATTTTCCAGGCGCAGACGCTGGCTGACGGCCTGTTGCATCGACACATGGAAAAACTGTGAAGCGTTACGCCCGCAATCCTTGGCCCGATACAGGGCGATATCAGCGCGCTTGAGCAGATCGGCCGGGGTCAGGCCATCATCCGGGATCAGCACGACGCCGATGCTGGGCGTGACCTGCAGGCGATGGCCGTCGAGAAACATCGGCTCGGCCAGCAGGTTGCGCAGGTTGTCGGCCAACTCCCGCACTTGTCGAGTGACTTGGTCCTGTGAGCCTTCCAGGCCGCAGATCAACACCACGAACTCATCGCCGCCGAGGCGGGCCACGGTGTCTTCCTGGCGCACACTGGCTTCCAGGCGTGCGGCGATGATGCTCAGAACGCTATCGCCCACCGGGTGGCCAAGCGAGTCATTGATGTGCTTGAAATGGTCCAGATCTAGAAACAGCAGGGCGCCGCGCAGGTTCTGGTGCTGAAGCAGCGATACTTGCTGGCTCAGACGGTCGAGCAGCAGTGCGCGATTGGGCAGCCCGGTCAGCGGGTCGTGATAAGCCAGATGCTGAATCTGCGCCTGGGCATTTTTAAGTGCGCCAATGTCGCGGGCGTTCATCAACAGGCAGGCGGTGTTGTTCAGGGTGATGAACTCGACCGATATATCCAGCACCAGGGGCGCGCCATGCTTGTCTCGACCGTCCATTTCCCGGTGATGCACCCGGCCTTTCTGGCGCAATTCTTCAAGCATGTGTTCGCGCTGCAAGGTGTCGGTCCAGATACCGACTTCATGCGCTGTACGGCCGAGCACTTCCTCGGCGCTGAAACCGGTCAGGCGAGTAAAACCATCGTTGACCTCGACATAGCGGCCCGAGTCGATTTCAGTGATGGTGATCGAGTCGGGGCTTGAATGAAACGCCTTGGCAAATTTTTCCTCGCTGGCCTCCAGGGCGATCTGCGCGCACTGTTGGGTAATGTCCATCAGGGTGCCGGACAGCCTGACGGGCTGGCCCTGTTCATTCCGGTAAATTCGCGCGCGGCCTTCAAGCAGGCGTGACGCTCCGTTTTTCAACTTGAACCGGTAGGTGACTTGCAGGCAGTCCTGCCCGGTTTCGAGTGCCACGGCATAGATTGCGCGCATTCGGCGGCGTTCTTCGCCGGGCAGACTGCCGAAGAACTGCCCGCCAGACTCATCGACGGGCAGTGCCGGCAAACCGTGCAGCAGCGCCGCGCGTGCCGAGGCTTGCAGCCGGTTGCGGACGATATCCAGATCCCAGGTGCCCATTTGCGCCAGGTCCAGCGCCAGCTCCAGGCGATCACGGGTTTCCTGCAGGGCCCGCTCTGCGTCTGTCAGCGGCAGTCTGGCGGATGCCGACTGTGCGGCAGTTTTCGGCGCGGCGTTATCCGGTAGGTTGGGCATGTTATCCGAGCCTTTGATCGATGGAACCGCCAGAGCGATCTGCCTGCGGCCTGCAGCAGCATCTGTTCACTGTGTCTGCGCATCGAGCAATTTCATGAATGCCCGTGCCGCATTCGACAGCGTACGTTCGGTGTGCAGGATGTAGCCTAGCTGGCGATTGAGCTGTACGCCCGGCAGCGGAATGCGTGCCACCTGTTCGTCAAGCATGGTGCGCGGCAGAACGCTCCAGGCCAGACCGATGGAAACCATCATCTTGATGGTCTCCATATAGTTGGTGCTCATGGCGATGTTGGGCTTGAGGCCCTGGGCCTCGCACAGTCCGCTGACAATGTGATGGGTAAAGGTGTTACCGCCGGGAAAAACCGCCGGATAGCGCACAATATCCTCCAGCTTCATCTGGCCGCTGTTGGCCAGCGGGTGCTCGGGTGCAGCGACGAAATCCAGCGGATCGTCCCATACGGGCACGGCGCGGATCAGTGCATGCGGCTCGGGCGCCAGTGTAATGACTGCCAACTCGGCGCGCCCGTGAAGAATTTCCTCATAGGCAATTTCCGAATCCAGGAACTGAATGTCCAGTGCAACCTTTGGGTAGGTGCGGGTAAAGGCGCGCAATATCGGCGGCAAACGGTGCAGGCCGATGTGATGGCTGGTCGCCAGAGTCAGCCGCCCGGTGACTTCCCCGGTCAGGTTGGTCAGTGCCCGGCGGGTGTCATCCAGCACGTTGAGAATCTGGTAAGCGCGCGGCAGCAGGGCGCGTCCGGCTTCGGTCAGACTGACTTCGCGGCCCAGGCGATCGAACAGGCGCACGTTGAGTTGCTGCTCCAGGCCGGCAATGCGCTTGCTGATGGCCGGTTGGGTCAGGTACAGGCGTTCGCCTGCCCCGGAGAAGCTGCCGGTTTCAGCGATGGCGATAAAGGCATTGAGGTTGGCCAGGTCCATGGTTAGATTCCAGTTGGTTATCCAAAGTATGAAAATTATGAATTTGAGTTATTTAAGCATATTCCATAGGATGACCGCACAAGCCAAAGGGTCATCGCAACGATTGCCCAAGGCATAGAAAGAAGCTGATGAGGAAGTACGTCCGATGGCCGGGAAAACGCTCTACGACAAGCTCTGGGATTCGCATTTGGTCAAACAGCGCGACGACGGTTCGGCGCTGATCTACATTGACCGTCATATCATCCACGAAGTGACCTCGCCGCAGGCGTTCGAAGGTCTGCGGCTGGCAAAGCGCAAGCCATGGCGGATCGACTCGATCATCGCCACGCCTGACCATAACGTGCCGACCACGGCCGAACGCAAGGGTGGCATTAGTGCCATCGAGGATCAGGTGTCGCGCTTGCAGGTGCAGACCCTCGACGACAACTGCGACGAGTACGGCATCACCGAATTCAAGATGAATGATCCGCGCCAGGGCATCGTCCACGTGATTGGCCCGGAGCAGGGCGCAACCCTGCCAGGCATGAGCGTGGTCTGCGGCGACTCGCACACCTCTACCCACGGCGCGTTCGGTGCGCTGGCCCACGGCATCGGCACTTCCGAGGTCGAGCACGTGCTCGCCACCCAGTGCCTGGTCGCCAAGAAAATGAAGAACATGCTGGTGTCGGTCGAAGGGCAGTTGCCGTTTGGCGTCACCGCCAAGGACATCGTACTGGCGGTGATCGGCAAGATCGGCACCGCAGGCGGTAACGGTTATGCCATCGAGTTCGCCGGCAGTGCGATTCGCGACCTGTCGATCGAAGGGCGCATGACCATCTGCAACATGTCCATTGAAGCGGGCGCGCGGGTTGGCATGGTGGCCACCGACGAGAAGACCGTCGAGTACGTCAAAGGTCGTCCGTTCGCACCCAAGGGCGCGGAGTGGGACCTCGCTGTCGAAGCCTGGAAGGACCTGGTGTCCGACCCGGACGCCGTGTTCGATACCGTGGTCAAACTGGACGCCGCACAGATCAAGCCGCAGGTCAGCTGGGGCACCTCGCCGGAAATGGTCCTGGCGGTTGATCAGAACGTGCCGGACCCTGCGCAAGAGCCGGATCTGGTCAAGCGCGGCTCCATCGAGCGTGCGCTCAAGTACATGGGCCTGAAAGCCAACCAGCCGATTACCGATATCCAGCTGGACCGGGTATTCATCGGTTCCTGCACCAACTCGCGCATCGAAGACCTGCGCGCCGCGGCCGATGTCGCCAAGGGCCGCAAGGTGGCTGCGACCATCAAGCAGGCCATCGTGGTGCCAGGTTCGGGGCTGATCAAGGAGCAGGCGGAGAAGGAAGGGCTGGACAAGGTGTTCATCGAAGCCGGCTTTGAATGGCGTGAACCGGGCTGCTCGATGTGCCTGGCGATGAACCCGGACCGCCTGGGTTCCGGCGAGCACTGCGCGTCGACCTCCAACCGTAACTTCGAAGGTCGTCAGGGGGCCGGTGGCCGGACGCATCTGGTGAGCCCGGCAATGGCCGCCGCCGCTGCGGTCAATGGCCGTTTCATCGATGTTCGCGACCTGATCCAGCACTGAGGAGTCCCGTATGAAAGCCTTTACCCAGCACCATGGCCTGGTCGCTCCTCTGGATCGTGCCAACGTCGATACTGACCAGATCATTCCCAAGCAGTTTCTCAAGTCGATCAAGCGCACCGGCTTCGGTCCGAACCTGTTCGATGAATGGCGTTACCTCGACGTGGGGCAGCCTTATCAGGACAACTCCAAGCGCCCGCTGAACCACGAATTCGTCCTCAACCACGAGCGTTACCAGGGTGCCAGCGTTCTGTTGGCCCGGGAAAACTTCGGCTGCGGCTCCAGCCGCGAACACGCGCCGTGGGCACTGGAAGAGTACGGTTTCTGCGCAATCATTGCGCCGAGCTATGCGGACATCTTCTTCAACAACAGCTTCAAGAACGGCTTGTTGCCGATCATCCTGTCCGAAGAAGACGTCGATCAGCTATTCAAGCAGGTGGAAGCCACACCCGGTTATCAGTTGAGTATCGATCTGCAGGCGCAGACCGTGACCCGTCCGGATGGCAAGGTCCTGAGCTTTGAAATCGATGCGTTCCGCAAGCATTGCCTGCTCAATGGTCTGGACGACATCGGCCTGACGCTGATGGACGCCGAGGCAATCGCCGGTTTCGAGAGCAGGCACCGCGCCAGCCAGCCGTGGCTGTTCCGCGACTGATTGATCAACACCGGATGCATGCTTGCCAGTAAGGTGCAATTGCGCCTTGCTGGCAAAAGTGTTTTGGCCGCACGCTAAATTTTCTGTGGTATCGAGCGTTTCAAGCAGGCGTTGTCAAAGACGCCGATGCACAAAATCGAGGATGTTATGAGCAAGCAGATTCTGATTCTCCCAGGTGATGGTATTGGTCCGGAAATCATGACCGAAGCGGTCAAGGTGCTGGAGCTGGCCAACGAAAAGTATCAGCTGGGGTTTGAATTGACCCACGACGTGATCGGCGGCGCGGCCATCGACAAGCACGGCGTGCCGCTGGCCGATGAAACCCTGGATCGTGCCCGTGCGGCCGATGCCGTGCTGCTGGGTGCTGTCGGTGGCCCGAAATGGGACACCATCGAGCGCGACATCCGTCCTGAGCGAGGTCTGCTGAAAATCCGTTCGCAACTGGGCCTGTTCGGCAACCTGCGTCCGGCGATCCTTTATCCGCAACTGGCCGACGCGTCCAGCCTGAAGCCGGAAATCGTCGCCGGCCTGGACATCCTGATCGTTCGCGAGCTGACTGGTGGCATCTACTTCGGCGCGCCACGCGGCACGCGGGTGCTGGATAATGGCGAGCGTCAGGCCTACGACACGCTGCCGTACAGCGAAAGCGAGATCCGCCGTATTGCCAAAGTCGGTTTCGACATGGCGATGGTGCGTGGCAAGAAGCTGTGCTCGGTGGACAAGGCCAACGTGCTGGCGTCCAGCCAGCTGTGGCGCGAAATCGTCGAGCAGGTCGCCAAGGATTACCCTGAGGTCGAACTGAGCCACATGTATGTCGACAACGCTGCCATGCAACTGGTGCGTGCACCCAAGCAGTTCGATGTGATCGTGACCGACAACCTGTTCGGCGACATCCTCTCCGATCAGGCATCGATGCTCACCGGCTCCATCGGCATGCTGCCGTCGGCCTCGCTGGACACGGCCAACAAGGGCATGTACGAGCCTTGCCACGGCTCGGCACCGGACATCGCCGGCAAAGGCATCGCCAACCCGCTGGCGACCATTCTGTCGGTGTCGATGATGCTGCGTTACAGCTTCAATCTGACCGATGCGGCCGACGCCATCGAAAAGGCTGTCAGCCTGGTTCTGGATCAGGGGATTCGTACTGGCGACATCTGGTCGGAAGGCAAAGTCAAAGTCGGTACGCAGGAAATGGGCGATGCTGTAGTCGCCGCGCTGCGGAATCTGTAATCTCTCTGGCCCGCCGCCTGCTGTGTACGCGCAGAGCGGCGGTCCCACTTTTATTCAAGGTGTAGTTGCGATGAAACGTGTAGGTCTGATCGGTTGGCGTGGCATGGTCGGTTCCGTGCTCATGCAGCGGATGCGGGAAGAGCAGGACTTCGATCTCATTGAGCCGGTGTTCTTCACTACTTCCAATGTCGGTGGCCAGGCGCCTTCGGTGGGCAAGGATGTTGCGCCCCTGAAAGATGCCTACAGTATCGACGAGCTGAAAACCCTGGACGTGGTGCTGACCTGCCAGGGTGGCGACTACACCAATGAGGTGTTCCCCAAGCTGCGCGAAGCCGGCTGGCAGGGTTACTGGATCGATGCGGCGTCCAGCCTGCGCATGCAGGATGACGCGGTCATCGTGCTTGACCCGGTTAATCGCAAGGTCATCGACCAGCAACTGGACGCGGGCACCAAGAACTATATCGGTGGCAACTGCACCGTCAGCCTGATGCTGATGGGCCTGGGTGGTCTGTTCGATGCCGGTCTGGTCGAGTGGATGAACGTCATGACCTATCAGGCGGCCTCCGGCGCCGGCGCGCAGAACATGCGTGAGCTGATCAAACAGATGGGCGCGGTGCATGCCTCGGTGGCCGATGATCTGGCCAATCCGGCCAGCGCCATTCTGGATATCGACCGCAAGGTGGCTGAAGCCATGCGCAGCGAGTCGTTCCCTGCCGAGAACTTCGGCGTGCCGCTGGCGGGCAGCCTGATCCCGTGGATCGACAAGGCTCTGCCAAACGGCCAAAGCCGCGAAGAATGGAAAGGCCAGGCCGAGACCAACAAGATCCTCGGTCGCTTCAAGAGCCCGATCCCGGTGGACGGCATCTGCGTGCGCATCGGCGCCATGCGCTGCCATAGCCAGGCATTGACCATCAAGCTGAACAAGGATGTACCGATTGCGGACATCGAAGGCTTGATCAGCCAGCACAACCCTTGGGTCAAGCTGGTGCCGAACAACCGCGAAGCCAGCATGCACGAGCTGAGCCCGACGGCCGTGACCAGCACCATGAGTATTCCGGTCGGGCGTCTGCGCAAACTGAACATGGGTTCGCAGTACCTGGGCGCTTTCACCGTGGGCGACCAGCTGTTGTGGGGCGCTGCGGAGCCGCTGCGTCGCATGCTGAGAATCCTGCTGGAGCGTTGAGGCTTCGGTTTCACAGCAAACCCGCTTTCCGAAAGGGAGGCGGGTTTTTTTATGCCCGATCGTTTTTGGTTATCACTTAATATCCCTATATATGGGATTGAAATTTACATATTGAGATAACTGTAACAACGGGTTTATAGTCGTCCTGCACTCACTTCCAAAAAAACAACAGGTGAAGCAATGCAGGCTCAATTGATCGCGCTCGATTGGGGGACAACCTCACTTCGTGCTTATCGACTTGGCGAACATGGCCAGGTGCTGGAACAGCGCGCATTGAGCGCGGGCATCATGCAGCTGCCGACTACGCCGCGACTGATTGCGGGGCAGTTCTGCAGTGACGGTTTCGAACTGGCCTTTGACCAGGCCTGCGGCGACTGGCTCGATGCCCAGCCAGACCTGCAGGTGATTGCCTGCGGCATGGTCGGCAGCGCGCAGGGCTGGCGCGAAGCGGCTTATCGGGAAACCCCGGCCAGCGTCAATGAGCTGAGCGCAGCGTTGCAGACCGTGCGCAGTGTGCGCGGCGTGACGGTGCACATCATCCCCGGCGTACTGCAGCGCTCGACCCTGCCCAACGTCATGCGTGGCGAAGAAACCCAAGTGCTGGGTGTGCTGGCAGGCCTTGAAGAAGGGCAGGGCAGCCAGCCGCTGCTGATCGGTCTGCCCGGCAGCCACTCCAAATGGGTGCAGGTAGAACGGGGTCGCATCGTTCACTTCGATACCTTCATGACCGGCGAGGTCTACGCCGCGCTCTGCGCCCACACCATTCTCGGACGCACCATGCAGCCTGCCGAGGCGTTCGATGAGCAGGCCTTTGACCGCGGCTTGTCGATTGCCCTGTCCGACGCGGACTCCGCGGGGCCGCTGTCGACGATTTTCAGCACGCGAACGCTCGGCCTTACCGGGAAATTGGGTGCCAGTGCGCAACCTGACTATCTTTCCGGCCTGTTGATTGGCCATGAACTGGGGGCCATCGCCAGGCTGCACCTGCACAACCACGAACAATTGCCTGCGGTGATCCTCATCGGCAGCGATTCGCTGTGCACGCGCTATGCACGCGGTTTGGCCGTTTGTGGCTTTCCCGGGGTGACATTGGCCGAGCAGGCGACCGAGCGCGGCCTGTGGCAGGTCGCCGTGCAGGCAGGCCTGATCGCGCGCCGCTCGTCCCAACACATTCGAGAGGTTTGACATGCTCAAGCAAGCATTGAAAGAAAACGGTCTGGTCGCGATTCTGCGCGGCCTGCGTCCCGAAGAAGCGCCTGCCATGGGCGATGTGCTGTACGAAGCGGGGTTTCGGGTCATCGAAGTGCCGCTCAACTCCCCGCAACCGTTCGACAGCATCCGCCTGTTGCGTCAGCAATTGCCTGCCGATTGCCTGATCGGTGCAGGCACCGTGCTCACCCCTGAGCAGGTGACTCAGGTCAAGGACGCCGGCGGGCAAGTGATCGTCATGCCGCACAGCGACGCCAAGGTGTTGCGTGCGGCCAAGGCGGCCGGGCTGTTCCTGTCGCCAGGGGTCGCCACGCCGACCGAAGCCTTTGCGGCGCTGGCCGAAGGCGCCGATGTGCTCAAGCTGTTTCCTGCCGAGCAGATGTCGCCGGCGGTGGTCAAGGCGTGGCTGGCGGTCTTGCCCAAGGGCACGATTCTGCTGCCGGTCGGGGGCATCTCGCCGGACAACATGAAGGTATTTCTCGACGCTGGCGTGAAGGGTTTTGGCCTGGGTTCCGGGCTGTTCAAACCCGGCATGAGCGTCGCAGACGTAACCGAGCGTGCCCAGGCCTACGTTGCGGCCTGGAAGCAGCACAGCGCAGCGCTTGCAGACTGACCGGCGCAGCAGACGCCGCCGTGCAGTAGCCGCTTTCCAACAAGAGAATCAACAAGAGAAACCGCACCCATGAAAATCACCAAACTCACCACGTTCATCGTTCCGCCGCGCTGGTGCTTCCTCAAGGTCGAGACTGACGAGGGCGTTGTCGGCTGGGGCGAGCCAGTGGTCGAAGGTCGCGCGCACACGGTTGCTGCCGCTGTGGAAGAGCTTTCCGATTACCTGATCGGCAAGGACCCGCGCAACATCGAAGACATCTGGACCGTGCTGTACCGCGGCGGCTTTTACCGGGGTGGCGCGATCCACATGAGTGCGCTGGCCGGCATCGATCAGGCGTTGTGGGACATCAAGGGCAAGGCACTGGGCGTGTCGGTCAGTGACCTGCTCGGCGGTCAGGTGCGTGACAAGATTCGCGTCTATTCGTGGATTGGCGGTGATCGGCCTGCAGACACGGCGCGCGCCGCGAAGGAAGCGGTCGAGCGCGGGTTTACTGCCGTGAAGATGAATGGCACCGAAGAGCTGCAGTTCCTCGACACCTTCGACAAGGTCGACCTGGCGCTGGCCAACGTGGCCGCTGTGCGTGATGCAGTGGGGCCGAATGTCGGTATTGGTGTGGACTTCCACGGCCGGGTTCACAAGCCGATGGCCAAGGTGCTGATGAAAGAACTGGACCCCTACAAGCTGATGTTCATCGAAGAGCCGGTGCTCAGCGAGAACTATGAAGCACTCAAGGAACTGGCGCCGCTGACCAGTACGCCGATTGCGCTGGGCGAGCGGCTGTTCTCGCGCTGGGACTTCAAGCGTGTGTTGAGCGAAGGCTACGTCGACATCATCCAGCCGGACGCCTCGCACGCCGGTGGCATTACCGAAACCCGCAAGATCGCCAACATGGCCGAAGCCTACGACGTCGCGCTGGCGCTGCATTGCCCGCTGGGGCCGATTGCGCTGGCGGCGTGCCTGCAACTGGACGCGGTTTGCTACAACGCCTTCATCCAGGAGCAGAGCCTGGGTATCCACTACAACGAAAGCAACGACCTGCTCGATTACGTCAAGCATCCGGAAGTCTTCGACTACGACAAAGGCATGGTCAAGATCCCCAACGGCCCCGGCCTTGGCATCGAGATCAACGAAGAGTACGTCATCGAACGCGCCGCCATCGGCCACCGCTGGCGCAACCCGATCTGGCGTCATGCGGATGGCAGTTTTGCGGAGTGGTAGAAAAGCAAATCCGCTAGCCATCGTTTCGGCGCTCTGCGCTCATCGCCATACATAAGTCCTGAAGAGCCTGGAAAATGGGCGTTCAGGCTTCTGCCCGCAGGGCGTAGGAGCGAACTTGTTCGCGAACAGGCTTACCTGTTCTCTGAAAATGTTTCGTATGAACAATTGTCTTCGCGAACAAGTTCGCTCCTACGGCCTTCGGCCAGAATCAAAAGCGCACTTGCGTATAACGATGAGCGCTCTGCGTGGGAACGAGAATCGGCGTGCCTTCAGCTCGGTTATATCGAAACACAGACCTCAATAAATCCAACAAGAGGCTACATTCCATGCGCACTCGAACTCTGGAGGGTGCGGCATCCCTGGTGACGCCGTCCCGCAAACGTTTCTTCATCATGGCGCTGCTGTTCATCACGGTGGTGATCAACTATCTGGACCGCAGCAACCTGTCGATTGCCGCGCCGGCGCTGACCTCCGAACTGGGCCTTGATCCGATGCATGTCGGGCTGATCTTTTCCGCGTTCGGCTGGACCTATGCCGCCATGCAACTGCCCGGGGGCTGGCTGGTAGACCGCGTGCCGCCGCGCATTCTCTATACCGCGGCCCTGCTGCTGTGGTCCATCGCGACCATCATGCTCGGCTTCGCCGCCAGCTTCATCGCCCTGTTCGTACTGCGCATGGCAGTCGGTGCGCTAGAAGCGCCTGCCTATCCGATCAACAGTCGTGTGGTCACCACCTGGTTTCCCGAGCGTGAGCGGGCTACTGCCATCGGCGTCTATACCTCCGGGCAGTTCGTCGGTCTGGCGTTCCTGACCCCGGTGCTGGCCTGGTTGCAGGCGCACTACGGCTGGCACATGGTATTTGTCGCCACCGGTGGGGTCGGCGTGTTGTGGGCGCTGATCTGGTACACGGTGTATCGCGAGCCACGTGATTTCAAAGGCGTCAATCAGCAGGAAATCGAGCTGATTCAGAAGGGCGGCGGGCTGGTGGACATCCAGAAGGACGTCGAAAAACAGAAGCAGGCGTTCAGCTGGCTGGACCTGGGCATTGTGTTGAGCAAACGCAAGTTGTGGGGCATCTACCTGGGGCAGTTCTGTCTGAACTCCACGCTGTGGTTTTTCCTGACCTGGTTCCCGACCTATCTGGTGAAGTACCGGGGGATGGACTTCATCAAGTCCGGCCTGCTGGCGTCATTGCCGTTCCTCGCCGCATTTGTCGGCGTGCTGTGCTCGGGCTTCTTCTCCGACTGGCTGATCCGCCGCGGGCATAGTGTAGGTTTTGCGCGCAAGTTGCCGATCATTGCCGGGCTGCTGATCTCGACCTCGATCATCGGTGCCAACTTTGTCGACTCGACGCCGCTGGTGATCACCTTTCTGGCGCTGGCGTTCTTCGGCAACGGCCTGGCGTCGATCACCTGGTCGCTGGTCTCGACCCTGGCACCGGCGCGCCTGCTGGGCCTGACCGGCGGCACGTTCAACTTCATCGGCAACCTCTCCGCCATCGCCACCCCGATCGTGATCGGCTTCCTGGCGTCGGGAGACTCGTTCGCGCCGGCCATCACCTACATTTCGGTCCTGGCACTGCTGGGTGCGCTGTCGTACATCCTGCTGGTAGGGAAAGTGGAGCGTATCGAGCTCTGATGTCGACGCATCTGGACGCTGGCGGCGATAATGCCGCCGGTTTTCGATCCGAACCCTTTTGATCCGAGCAAGGCTTCTCATGCACAACGATTCGATCACCCCTGAAAAGATTACCGGCAAGGATTCCGTACCCACCGGGACTCAGACCTTGCTGCGCGGGCTGGGGGTGGTGCAGGCGGTTGCCGGTGGCGCACGGGACCTCAAGGAGATCGCCCGGCTGATCGGCACCACGCGCAGTACCACGCACCGTCTGGCCAGTTGCCTGGTCGAGGAGCGTTATCTGCGGGTCGTTCCTCAAGTGGGTTATCTGCTTGGGCCGAAATTGATCGAGCTGGGGTTTCAGGCGCGTGAAGAGGTGCCCCTGGCGATGCTCGCCCGGCCGTATCTGGATCGCTTGTCGGAGCTGACCGGCGATACCGTGCATCTGGCTGTAAGGGAAGGGGACGATGTGCTCTATCTGCACAAGAATCCCGGTCGCAATGGCCCAGAAATGCGTTCGCGGGTCGGGCATCGGATGCCGCTGGTGCGCACCGGTATCGGCAAGGCGCTGTTGCTGGACAGTGCTCAGTCGGAGTGGCAGCGGCTGTATGAAATCAGCATGCCGAGCACAGGCAGAAATCCGCTATGGCCTGCTCATGAGCAGCAAACCTGGGAGCAGTTGAAGGCCCGGAGGGAAGAGTACGTAGAGGGAGGGTATGCGTTCGATCTGGAGGACAACGAACCGTCGATCCGTTGTGTCGCAGCGCCGGTACGTGATGCCAGCAAACAGATCGTTGCCGGCATCAGTGTCGCCAGTACTGTGCCCTATATGCCGCTGGAGAAGATGACCGAGCTGGTTCCGCTGATCAAAACCATCGCAGCGGAACTCTCGGCCGATCTCGGCGGCTGATCGGGCGTCGATCAGGCCTTCAGCGTGGCCATGTCGATCACGAAGCGGTACTTCACGTCACCGGCCAGCATGCGCTCGTAGGCTTCGTTGATGTTGCGGATATCGAGCATTTCGATGTCGCAGGTGATGTCGTTCTCGGCACAGAAATCCAGTACCTCCTGAGTTTCCGCGATACCGCCGATCAACGAACCGGCCAGCACGCGACGGCTCATCACCAGATTGGCTGCATGAACTGGCGGCTCGATCGGCTCGATCAGGCCGACCAGAATGTGGGCGCCGTCGAAACGCAGGGTTTCCAGGTAGGGGTTCAGGTCGTGCTGCACCGGAATGGTGTCGAGCAGGAAGTCGAAGTGCCCTGCAGCAGCCTTCATCTGTTCAGCGTCGGTGGATACGATCACATGATCGGCGCCTTGACGATGTGCTTCCTGAGCCTTGGCGGCGGAGCGGGTGAACAGGGTGACTTCAGCGCCCATCGCCTTGGCGAACTTGATACCCATGTGGCCCAGACCGCCCATGCCCAGAATGCCGACCTTGTCGCCAGCCTTGACGCCGTAATGCTTGAGCGGCGAATAGGTGGTGATGCCTGCACAGAGAATTGGCGCAGCGGCTGCCGGGTCGAGTTTTTCCGGGACGCGCACGACGAAGTGCTCGGCGACCACGATGCTGTTCGAGTAACCGCCCATGGTGTTGCTGCCGTCCACGCGGTCTGGCGTGGCGTAAGTCATGGTCGGGCCTTCCAGGCAGTACTGCTCGAGGTCCGACTTGCAGGCCGAGCATTCGCGGCACGAATCGACCATGCAGCCGACACCGACCATGTCACCGACCTTGTATTGGGTTGCACTGCTGCCTGTGGCAGTTACACGACCGACAATTTCGTGGCCCGGCATCAGCGGGTAGACGGCGATGCCCCATTCGTTGCGTGCCTGGTGGATATCGGAGTGGCAGACGCCGCAATAAAGGATTTCGATGGCAACGTCGTCGGCACGCAGAGCGCGACGTTCGAAGGTCATCGGGGCGAGGGGAGCGGTAGCTGACTGTGCGGCGTAACCGATAGCTGTGTACATGTTTGACCTCGCAAGGTGTGACGGAAGAGAGGCGAACCATTGTCCTGATACGGGCCCTTCGCGGCTATGGTGAATCCTCCGTGTTTCATGCCTATTCCTCCGACCCGAAATTTCAGGGTCGGCGCTGAGGCGCAAATCTGCGATGATACGGCTGTCTGTTTCTCTGCCAGGCTGTGCCCATGACCTTACCTGTTGTGCCGGATGGCAATGCCACCCTTGTTTCCCTGATCCAGCCGCTGGCGGTGCGCCCGGGGTTTGTCGCTACGCCGTTGCCGGACGTCCGCGTGCTTTCGGCGTTTGGTTATGTCGCCAGCAGCCCGCAGATCTACGAGCCGAGCCTGATGATCGTCGTACAGGGCAGCAAGGTCGCATGCCTGGGGCCGCGTACGTTCGAATACGGCACCGGGCATTACCTGATCCAGGCGCTCTCGGTGCCGTTCAAGTGCGAAACATTCGCCACGCCGGAAAAGCCGCTTTACGGCGTTTCGGTGGCCATTGACCGCGTGTTGCTGGGCGAGTTGGTGCAGGCGATGGGCCCGGTCACCGGGCACGAGAGTCAGGTGCAGACGCCGGAGTCCATGACCTCGGTGCGCATCGACAACACCATGCGCGACAGTGTCGAGCGTCTGCTGCGTTGTCTGCACGATCCGCTGGAGTGTCAGGCGATGGGCCAGGCACGGATTCGCGAGGTGCTGTACACCGCGCTGCGCGGACCGCAGTCGGGGGTGTTGCGTGCGCTGGTCGAACAGCAGGGGCAGTTCGCACGAATTGCTTCGGCTGTGACCTACCTGCATGAGCATTATGACCACGCGTTGAACGTCGACACGCTGGCCAGTTGCGCGAACATGAGCACGTCGACCTTTCATGAGCATTTCAAGCGCAGCACGCTGTTGTCGCCGGTGCAGTACCTCAAGCGCCTGCGCCTGCTCAAGGCTCAGCAATTGCTGGTGGCCGAGGGCCTGGGCGTGGCGCAGGTCGCGTTGAAGGTCGGCTACCAAAGCGCGTCGCAGTTCAGTCGTGAATACAAACGCTATTTCGAGCGCAGTCCGGGGGAGGAGAGCAGCAACCTGCGTGTTCCTGCCTGAATAAAAAAAGCCCCGAAAGGGGCTTTTTCTGTTGAAGCTTGTTGCGACCGTTACATATTCGGGTATGTCGGGCCGCCAGCGCCCTCCGGTGCCACCCAGGTGATGTTCTGCGAAGGGTCCTTGATATCGCAGGTCTTGCAGTGCACGCAGTTCTGCGCGTTGATCTGGAAGCGTTTCTCGCCGTCTTCCTTGGTGATGACTTCATACACGCCGGCCGGGCAGTAGCGCTGGGCCGGTTCGTCGTACAGCGGCAGGTTCTTGCTGATCGGGATGCTCGGATCGGTCAGCTTCAGGTGGCAGGGTTGTTCCTCTTCATGGTTGGTGCTGGAGAGGAACACCGAACTGAGCTTGTCGAAGCTAAGCTTGCCGTCGGGTTTCGGGTAACCGATCTTCTTCGAGTCGGCTGCCAGCTTGAGGCAGGCGTAGTCCGGCTTGGTGTCGTGCAGCGTGAACGGCAGCTTGCCACCGAAGATATTCTGATCGATGAAGTTGAATGCGCCGCCCTTGATCGCGCCGTATTTGTGGATCGCCACGCCAAAGTTGCGGCTGGCGAACAGCTCTTCATGCAGCCAGCTGGCCTTGAAGGCATCCACGTAGGAGGTCAGCACGTCGCCGCCTTCCTTGCCTGCCAGCAGCGCGTCGGCCACCGAATCGGCAGCCAGCATGCCGGACTTCATGGCCGTGTGGCTGCCCTTGATCTTGGCGAAGTTCAGCGTGCCCAGATCGCAGCCGATCAGCGCGCCGCCGGGGAAGACCATTTTCGGCATGGAGTTCAAGCCGCCCTTGGTAATCGCACGGGCGCCGTAGCTGATGCGCTTGCCGCCTTCCAGGTATTGCCTGACGACCGGGTGATGCTTGTAGCGCTGGAATTCGTCGAACGGCGACAGGTACGGGTTGCTGTAGGACAGGTCGACGATCAGGCCGACCACCACCTGATTGTTCTCCAGGTGGTACAGGAACGAGCCGCCCGGATTGGCATCGTCCAGCGGCCAGCCGGCGGTGTGCACCACCAGCCCCTGTTCATGTTTTGCCGGGTCGACTTCCCAGATTTCCTTGAGGCCGATTGCGTAATGCTGCACGTCGGCTTCGTCGTCGAGGTTAAAGCGCTTGAGCAGCTGCTTGCCGATGTGACCACGGCAGCCTTCGGCGAACAGTGTGTACTTGGCGCGCAGTTCCATGCCGGGGGTGTACAAGCCTTCCTTCGGATTGCCTTCGCGGTCGACACCCAGGTCGCCGGTGACGATGCCGCGTACCACGCCGTTTTCATCGAACAGCGCTTCCTGGGCGGCAAAGCCCGGATAGATTTCGACACCGAGGTTTTCAGCCTGCTGCGCCAGCCAGCGGCAGAGGTTGCCCAGGGATATGATGTAGTTGCCATGGTTGTGCATGGTCTTGGGGACGAAAAAGTCCGGTATTTTCCGGGCTTTTTCGGCGTCGCGCAGCACATAGATGTCGTCGCGCTTGACCGGCGTGTTGAGCGGAGCGCCCAGTTCCTGCCAGTTGGGGAACAGTTCATTCAGCGCGCGGGGCTCGAATACGGCGCCGGAGAGGATGTGTGCACCGACTTCGGAGCCTTTTTCCACCACGCAGACGCTGATTTCCTGGCCAGCTTCAGCGGCCTTCTGTTTAAGGCGGCAAGCGGCAGAAAGCCCGGACGGGCCGGCTCCGACGATAACGACGTCGAATTCCATGTATTCGCGTTCCACAGGCTATCTCCTACTCTCAAGGCTCACGGTGTTTTTATGGGCACTGCTTTTTTGGTCGCTGCAGGCCGACGCATGGAGGTATTGAACCGCCTCGTCTTTTAATGGTTCGCATTATATCTACACCACTGCGCGGGTCCAATACAAACGTTTGTTTGAATCGGCCGCAGGCCAGATAAATCAAAGACACCAGACTCGGAACTGGCCGATTTGGCGTATTGACCGGAAAAGGCGTTGCGGTCAATATACGGGCGGTTTTGCGTTTGCCGTAGGCTGAAACGAGGTTTCCGGATTGCGGGCAATCTCTCAAAAGGCATCAGGCAGACGCGCTGCAGGCAACAGGTCAACGTCGCACGGCGCATTTTACACACCCAGCCGCTGCTTGACGGGTGACTCCCGGCTTTTATATGGCTTTTTAAAGCCGTCCGAATGGCCTGCACGCATAGCGATTGCTTGTTGAGGACACATATCGATCGCCTGGTGCCGCCGGGCGACTTCTTTTCACCGGAGAGTGAGGAATCCATGAAGGTTCTTGTAGCTGTCAAACGAGTGGTCGACTACAACGTCAAGGTTCGCGTCAAGGCGGACAACTCCGGCGTCGATCTTGCCAACGTCAAAATGTCCATGAACCCGTTCTGCGAAATCGCCGTTGAAGAGGCGGTTCGTCTTAAAGAGAAGGGTGTAGCCACCGAGATCGTCGTCGTCACCATCGGTCCGACCACCGCTCAGGAACAACTGCGTACCGCCCTGGCACTGGGTGCCGACCGTGCCGTGCTGGTCGAGTCCGCCGAGGAGCTGACTTCTCTGGCTGTTGCCAAGCTGCTCAAGGCCGTGGTCGACAAGGAGCAGCCGCAGCTGGTGATCCTTGGCAAGCAGGCCATCGACAGTGATAACAACCAGACCGGCCAGATGCTGGCTGCGTTGAGCGGCTACCCGCAGGGTACGTTCGCATCCAAGGTTGAAGTGACCGGTGACAAGGTTGCCGTGACCCGTGAAATCGATGGCGGCCTGCAGACCGTTTCCCTGAGCCTGCCAGCCATTGTGACCACGGACCTGCGTCTGAACGAGCCACGCTACGCTTCGCTGCCCAACATCATGAAGGCCAAGAAGAAGCCGCTTGAAGTGCTGACTCCGGATGCACTGGGCGTTTCCACGGCCTCGACCAACAAGACTCTCAAGGTTGAAGCACCGGCTGCGCGCAGCGCCGGCATCAAGGTCAAGTCTGTGGCTGAACTGGTCGAGAAACTGAAAAACGAAGCGAAGGTAATCTAAATGACGATCCTGGTTATCGCTGAACACGACAATGCGACCGTAGCCCCGGCTACGCTCAACACCCTTGCTGCTGCCCAGAAGATTGGCGGTGACATTCATTTGCTGGTGGCCGGTTCCGGCGTGAGCGCCGTTGCCGACGCCGCCGCCAAGATTGCCGGTGTGACGAAAGTGCTGGTGGCCGACCACGAAGCCTACGCGCACCAACTGCCTGAAAACATCGCACCCCTGGTCGTGGAGCTGGCTGCGGGCCATAGCCATGTTCTGGCTGCTGCAACCTCCAATGGCAAGAACATCCTGCCGCGCGTTGCTGCGCAGCTGGATGTCGACCAGATCTCCGAGATCGTTTCGGTGGTTTCCGCCGACACTTTCACTCGTCCGATCTACGCCGGTAACGCCATCGCCACCGTGCAGTCGACTGCTGCGGTCAAGGTCATCACCGTACGCGCCACCGGCTTCGACCCGGTCGCTGCAGAGGGTGGCTCGGCCGCTGTTGAAGCGGTATCGGCTGCCCACGATGCTGGCAAGTCCAGCTTCGTCGGTGAAGAGCTGGCCAAATCCGATCGTCCGGAGCTGACAGCAGCGAAGATCGTCGTTTCCGGTGGTCGCGGCATGCAGAACGGCGACAACTTCAGGCACCTGTACACGCTGGCCGATAAGCTCGGTGCGGCAGTGGGCGCTTCCCGTGCTGCGGTCGATGCCGGTTTCGTACCCAACGACATGCAGGTCGGTCAGACCGGCAAGATCGTCGCTCCTCAGCTGTACATCGCGGTCGGTATTTCCGGTGCGATTCAGCATCTGGCCGGTATGAAGGATTCCAAGGTGATCGTGGCGATCAACAAGGATGAAGAGGCGCCGATCTTCCAGGTCGCCGATTACGGTCTGGTTGCTGACTTATTCGAAGCCATCCCCGAGCTGGAGAAGCTGGTTTAAGCCACGCGCTTCCACTATAAAGAGAACCCGTTCCATTCGGGGTTCGCACACCAGCGGTTTATGGTGCGCCTGCCCGGATCGAACGGGTTTTTTATTGGGTATCGAAAGGACTTTTCATGGTGCATTCCCGGCTGCTCTCTTCGCTTCTCTTCGGGCTGATCGCGCTGCCGTCGCTGGCATCCGCCGCAGGCAAGTGCGAGCGTCTGATCGTGACCGGCAGCCCGGACGCGCCGCCTTATCTGTGGCGTGATCCCCAGGACCCGCGTCACCTGATGGGCGCCAATGCCGATCTGCTGACTCAGGCAGCAGGCGAACTGGGTATCAAGGTCGAGTTTCTGTATGGCGGCAAACGCAATCAGGCACTCGAAGAGGTGCGTACGGGACGCATGGACCTGCTGGCTGATGCGCCGTTGAATGCTGCACAACTCGAAGCGCTGGATTACATTCATCCGCCGATCGTGCAGAACGACATCATGGTCTGGACGCGTCACGATCACAGCGTGCCGTTCAATGCCGTCAGTGAGCTGCAGGGCCATCCCGGCGCCATCTCGGAAAAGACCCGTCTGACGCCTTCCTTTGATGCGCTGACCAGACAGAATCTGACCCTTGAGCGCCTGCCCGCACTTACACCCGCGTTCCAGAAGCTCGCCCTGGGTGAGGTGGATTATGTGCTTGCCGGGCGTTATGCCGGTATGGTCATGGTGCAGACGCTGGGTCTTTCCAAAGACCTTACAGCGCAGCCTCTACCGGTCGATACGCCGGGTTTTTATCTGGCCTTGTCGTTCAACTCGGCTTGCAATGAACCATGGTTGCGCGGACAGCTGGCGAAAAAGATGACAGAATCGGCCGCCTCTGGCCTTGCGGGTGATGTCATCAGGCATAACCTGGAGTTGTGGAAAGCCCAACTGCTGCAACCTGCCGGCGCCAGCGCACCCAACAAGTAGGGAAGTTTTTGTGAGTATTCGTTTTTCAATTGCCGTCATGGCAATCGCCACGCTGGCCGGTTGTGCCAGTGATCCGGTACCAACCGAGCAGTTCAAACTGACCGAGCAGGCGCTGGAGCAGGCCAAGGCGGTCGGCGCGGGTGACGATCAACCCGAGATGGAAGTCGCTCAGGCAGGATTTGCCGAAGCACGCGCCTCCATGGCAAGCCACGCTTACAAGGATGCACGCATGAAAGCCGAGCAGGCCGAGCTTGATGCGCGCCTGGCCGAAGCGCGAGTGCTGACCCTCAAGAGCCAGGAGCAGGTCAATCAATTGAATACCCGCCTCAATCGCTTGCGCAAGCAGCTGGGAGAGGCGCAATGAACCGTATTCCTCGTGTCCTGAGTGTGTGTCTGTTGCTGGGGGCGGCTGGCCTTTACGGTTGTGCCGGTCACAAGGACAGCGGCCAGGCCTTGCAGCAGGCCAGTGCCGACTTCCAGAAGGTCAAGGAAGATACCGATGTGCTGCGCAGTGCGCCCAAAGATGTCATTCGCGCGGGTGAGTCGCTGGCCCGCGCCGAGCGTCTGTCCAGTTACCTGGGGAGCGGTGCCGATGTCGCTCATTACGCTTACCTCAGCAGTCGCTATAGCGAAATCGCGCGCGAGCACAGCAACCTGATGCTGAGTCAGGAGCGTCTGGCGAAAATGGACATGGAGCGTCAGCGTATGCAGCTGGCACTGCGTGAGGCCAAGCTGGCCAGCGCTCAGCAGCAGGGCCGTTGGCTGGAGGATCAGATCCTCAGCCTGGCCACCACCGAAACCGACCGCGGTCTGGTCATGACCCTGGGCGATGTGCTGTTCGACGCCGGACATGCCGAGCTGAAAAACTCGGCCAGCCGCACCATTCTCAAGGTTGTGCAGTTTCTGCAGATCAACCCGCGTCGAGTGGTCCGGATCGAAGGTTATACCGACAGCACGGGCGATCGTCAGGAGAACCTGAAGCTCTCGAAAGATCGGGCACAGGCCGTCGCCGATGTGCTGATGGACCTGGGTGTCGATGAAAAACGTATCCATGTCGAAGGCTACGGCCAGGAGTTTCCTGTGAATGCCAATACCTCCGAGCGGGGTCGTGCGCAAAACAGGCGGGTCGAAATCGTTTTCTCGGACGAAAAAGGTCAGCTGGGCGCAGCTCGCTGATAAAAAAGCGATAAAAAGCCCGACGCCGGAAACGGCCTCGGGCTTTTTTGTCTTTAATCGCACTCATTATGGCGTTTCTGCCCGCGTTTATTTTCACTCAGCGACCATCAATGCTGGCCTGATTTCAAACTGTTCCCGTACACTTCCGATCTGTGCCGGTTATTACGCATCTGTATTTTCAAAAATAATAAATCGCCGGTCTTTTCGAGGCTGTGTCATGACCAATCTCTTGCTCTACCAGCGTATCGCTCAGCAGTTGGCCGAAGACATCCGTCGTGGTGTGTATCAGCCCGGCGAGCGTGTGCCGTCCGTTCGAAAAATGAGTTCGCAGCTCAACGTCAGCCATGCAACCGTATTGCAGGCCTACGCGAACCTTGAAGACCAGGGGCTGATCCGGGCACGTCCTCAGTCCGGCTACTACGTGCATCAAACGCCCGCTCTGACGGCTTCGACCCCGGATATCGCACGTGTCGAACGCCCCGGCCTGGTCACACGCAGCAGCATTATCCAGCAGGTGCTCGAAGAGTCCCGCCGCGAAGGCGTGTTCGCCCTCGGGGCCGCGGTGCCTCACGTGGATTACCTGCCGGTGCGCGCGCTGCATCAGCAGTTGGCCAAGGTCACGCGCTTTCACAGCCCGCGGGCCTTCAGTTACATGTTCAGCCCCGGCTTCGAACCCTTGCGCAGGCAGGTTGCCATCCGCATGCGCGACGCCGGCGTGGTGGTCGATCCGTCGGAAGTGGTGATCACTCACGGCTGCGTGGATGCTCTGCAAATGGCCCTGCGGGTGCTGACCCGGCCCGGCGATCTGATTGCCGCCGAGTCGCCAGCCTATTATGGTTTGCTGCAACTTGCCGACCTGCTGGGTTTGAAGGTCATCGAAATCCCCAGTGACCCGGCCACCGGCATCAGTCTTGAAGCCTTGCAGCTGGCAGCCAATCAATGGTCCATCAAGGCCTTGGTGCTGACCTCGCGACTGAGTAATCCACTGGGCGGCACCATGCCGGAGGAGCGGCAGAAAAACCTGCTGCGGCTAGCCTCGGATTTCGATATCCAGGTGGTTGAAGACGACGTCTACGGCGAGTTGATGTTCGAAGTAGGGCGGACCAAGGCGCTCAAGGCCTTCGACCGACTGGGGAGGGTGATTTACTGCTCGAGCTTCTCCAAGACCTTATCGCCGGGTGTGCGCATCGGCTGGATGATAGCCGGCAAATACCAGGCGGAAATTCAGCGCCTGCAGACTTTCAGTACTCACTCGGCGTGCAGCGTCACGCAAATGGCCGTCGCGGCGTACCTCGAAAACGGCGGCTATGATCGGCACCTGCGCTTCATTCGTCTTGAATATCGCAAAAACCTCAGTGCCTATCAGCTGGCGGTGCAGCAGTTCTTTCCCGAAGGCACGCAGATGAGTCGTCCCGCAGGGGGCTTTATCCTCTGGGTCAGTCTGCCGGGGCGGGTCAATACCCAGGAGTTGCACGTCCGTGCGCTTGAGCAGGGCATCAGTATTGCCCCGGGGCTGATTTTCAGTAATACCGAGCAGTTCAACCACTGTATCCGTTTGAATTGCGGCATGAAGTGGAACAAGGAAGCCGAGCGTGCATTGATGACATTGGGGATTCTGGCCAAGCAGTTATGTCAGGAGGCTGTTCAGGCTTATTGATTGGCAAAGATATTTGTCAATTCTTCGGAACTCTTGCCTTGTCAGGTTGGCCTCAAAAGGACAGCATGTGTTTCTTTCCGGCTTTTTGCCACTGTCTTGCCTGACTTTTTGCCTATGAATGTTTTTCGCTGTCTCGGATTGCTTGTCGTCGTACTTCTGAGTGGTTGTGACGCTCCGGATACCCCTGTGCCCAAACCCAAGACCGAAGCGGTCATCACCGCGCCGGTATCGCCCGAGGTGCATCTGAAGACTGAGGAACCTGCGGATACAGCTGCCACCGATGCCAGACAAATCAAGGCCCCGGACACCATGCATCAACTGATGCCGGGCGTGCCGGTCGTGCCTGTGGTGGTCGGAAAGGAAAAATCGGAACCTGCAGCGCCACAAAGCGCCAAGTCGGCGGCCTCCGAAAAATCTTCCTCCAAGGTCGCGGCAGCCAAGGCGCCTGCAAGCAAGCGCAAGAACGCCAAGGATGCCAAAACGGCCAGCGTCAAGGATGTGCGAATCAAAGCGCCCAAGCTGGACCTGAGCCTGCCTCCCGAGCTGGTCAAGGAACTCGACCCGCCTGCCAAGGTGATTACCAGTAAGCGCAAGCCGATATTGCCGCAGATGTTCAGCGACAAGGGCGATTCCGCCAACCCCGGCCCGTTCGAGCTCGAGGGGCGATTGCTGACCAACGAAATGCAGTTGCAAATGCGCAACGATAACCGTCGCGATGTAGAAGGCGCTGCGCTGGACTTCAAATTCAAGCAGTAAGTCCTGCCTGTCGTCCGATACGGCGTTTTCAAACAGACGTTTTGACGGTTAATATCCTTCCTCTTTTCCAATTTTCAAGTAAGGGTGTCTGGTCATGGACTGCCGTTCCGGTTGTGGCGCGTGCTGCATAGCGCCTTCCATCACGTCTCCCATACCCGGTATGCCCGACGGAAAGCCTGCAGGCGAACGTTGTCTGCACCTTTCGGTGGAGTTTCTGTGCGCCTTGTTCGGCAGGGCTGAACGCCCCGCGGTGTGCAGTCAGTTCAGGGCGGCAGAGGATGTCTGCGGTGCCGATCAGGCGGATGCCATTCGCCTGATCGGTTGGTGGGAAAAAGCCACTGCGGTGGCCTGAAAAAGTGTTGTTGAGCACAAATGCTTCTTCGGAACTTCAAAACAAGGAATAAAACAATGGGTCCGCTGTATCGCACGGTTGTTGCTTGTGGTTTCACTGTATTGCTTGCCGGAACGGCGCAGGCTGAAGTGTGGAAAGAGGCCAAGAATCAGGACGGCATCAAGGTTTCGTTGAGCGACGTTCCCGGGTCCGATTACAAGGCTTATCAGGGCATTGCGCTGATCAATGCCAGCGTGAGCAAGTTGCGTGCGCTCCAGGAGGATGTCGCGGGGGCCTGCGCCTGGATTCACGAGTGCAAGTTGCAGAAAGTGCTCAAGCACGAAGGCAACAAGACCTGGACCTACAGCCAGTTCAACACTCCCTGGCCGGTGACGCCTCGCGATTCCGTGTTGCTGATCACCACTCAGGAAGGCGCTGACGGGAGTGTTACCCGCAACCTCGAAGAGCAGCCTTCGTATATTCCGGAGGAGAAGGGGTATGTGCGCGTGACCGAGGTCAAGGGCTTCTGGAAAATGGTGCCGAAGGGGCCGAACCAGACTGAAGTGACCTATCAGGTTCACACCGAGCCGGGTGGCAGTGTGCCGTCGATGCTGGCCAACAAGTTCGTTGTCGATGCGCCGTTCAATACCCTGAAGGCCCTCAGGGAGCGTGCCGCGCAAACCCCATGATTTGCACCGGGTAGCGGGCACAAAAAAGGGCTGCCAATGGCAGCCCTTTTTTTGCGCGTGGCGCTTACTTGCGGTCTTGCAGGGCGACGATGTCGCGTTGCACGTTGCCGGTGTACAGCTGGCGAGGGCGACCGATCTTGTAAGGGCTGGAGAGCATTTCCTTCCAGTGCGAGATCCAGCCGACGGTCCGCGCCAGGGCGAAGATCACGGTGAACATGCTGGTCGGAATGCCGATGGCCTTGAGGATGATGCCCGAATAGAAGTCGACGTTCGGGTACAGCGAGCGCTCGATGAAGTACGGATCGGTCAGGGCGATCTCTTCGAGGCGCATGGCCAGTTCGAGTTGAGGATCGTTGGTGATGCCCAGCTCTTTCAGTACTTCGTCGCAGGTCTGCTTCATTACGGTGGCGCGCGGGTCACGGTTCTTGTACACGCGGTGACCGAAGCCCATGAGCTTGAACGGATCGTTCTTGTCCTTGGCCTTGGCAATGAACTTGTCGATGTTCGACACATCGCCGATTTCATCGAGCATGGCCAGTACCGCTTCGTTGGCGCCGCCGTGGGCAGGGCCCCAGAGCGCTGCGATACCGGCGGCGATACAGGCGAACGGGTTGGCGCCCGAAGAACCCGCCATGCGCACGGTGGAGGTCGAAGCGTTCTGCTCGTGATCGGCGTGGAGGATGAAAATCTTGTCCATCGCCTTGGCCAGCACCGGGCTGATCGGTTTGATCTCGCACGGTGTGTTGAACATCATGTGCAGGAAGTTTTCCGCGTAGCTGAGGTCATTGCGCGGATACATCATGGGCTGGCCCATGGAGTACTTGTAGACCATCGCTGCCAGGGTCGGCATCTTGGCAACCAGGCGGATCGCGGAAATCTCGCGGTGCTGCGGGTTATTGATGTCCAGAGAGTCGTGGTAGAACGCTGACAGGGCGCCGACTACACCACACATGACGGCCATCGGGTGGGCGTCACGGCGGAAACCGTTGAAAAAGGTCTTGAGCTGTTCGTGAACCATCGTGTGGTTCTTGACCACGGCCACGAACTGGGCTTTCTGCTCGGCGGTGGGCAGTTCACCGTTGAGCAGCAGGTAGCAGGTTTCCAGGTAGTCGGACTGCTCGGCCAGTTGTTCGATCGGGTAGCCGCGGTGTAGCAGAATGCCATTGTCACCATCGATGTAGGTGATCTTCGAATCGCAAGAGGCCGTGGACATGAAGCCAGGGTCAAATGTGAAGCGGCCGGTGGCGGTCAGGCCGCGTACGTCGATCACGTCCGGACCCACTGTACCGGTCAGAATTGGCAGCTCGACGGGGGCAGCGCCCTCGATGATCAACTGCGCTTTTTTGTCAGCCATGTGGCCTCCTATTTATGCTTCAAATCATCAGACAGGCCCCCCACGCAGGGCCCGCATCACTATAGTGAGATAAATTCTAAAGTCAATTTGCCTAAAGTCGTGTTCCGCAAGGGCTCGGCCGTGGATTTTGCAGACGGTTTACTGCCGTTTACGCCTTTTGTCGCGGCAACGCAATCCGCTATTGGCGGTAAGTCTGCGCGTTGTCATTAGTGACCTAACTGTCTATACTCGGCGTCCGACCGCCAGAGGCTTTTGGCCTGTTTCAAGGGGGTCGTCACTTCCTGGGTGGTGGGTACCTGACCAGTGCACTTCCCAACAACTTGCCCTGATTGTTAGGGGCTCTTCAGTGTGAAAAAAAGCCGTGAATAGCCAACGACCTGTAAATCTAGACCTAAGGACCATCAAGCTCCCAGTCACCGCTTACACGTCCATCCTTCACCGCATCTCCGGTGTCATCCTCTTTGTCGGTATTGCAATCATGCTGTATGCAATGGACAAGTCGCTGGCTTCCGAAGAGGGGTTTGGTGAAGTCAAGGCGTATATGACCAGTCCGCTGGCCAAGCTGATCATCTGGGGACTTCTGTCTGCCCTGCTGTACCACCTGGTGGCCGGTATTCGTCACCTCATCATGGACTCGGGGGTAGGCGAGACGCTTGAAGGCGGCAAGCTGGGCTCCAAAATCGTTATCGCGGTCTCCGTGATTCTGATTCTTCTGGCGGGAGTATGGATATGGTAACCAACGTCACCAACCTGTCGCGTTCGGGCCTCTATGACTGGATGGCTCAGCGTGTTTCCGCAGTCGTGCTCGCGGCTTATTTCATCTTCCTGATCGGTTACATGGTCTTTCACCCGGGTCTGAGCTACGCCCAATGGCATGGTCTGTTCGCTCACAACGGAATGCGTATCTTCAGTCTCCTGGCCCTCGTTGCCCTTGGCGCTCACGCCTGGGTCGGCATGTGGACCATCGCGACCGACTACCTGACGCCGATGGCGCTGGGCAAGTCCGCAACTGCAGTACGTTTCCTGTTCCAGGCGGTATGCGGCGTTCTGATGTTCGCCTACTTCGTCTGGGGCGTGCAGATTCTTTGGGGTATCTGATCCATGGCTAACATTAATGCGCTTTCTTTCGACGCCATCATCATTGGTGGTGGCGGTGCCGGCATGCGCGCTGCACTGCAGCTCGCTCAGGGTGGTCACAAGACTGCCGTGGTCACCAAGGTCTTCCCGACCCGCTCGCACACCGTATCTGCCCAGGGTGGCATCACCTGTGCAATCGCTTCCGCCGATCCGAACGATGACTGGCGCTGGCACATGTACGATACCGTCAAGGGTTCCGACTACATCGGTGACCAGGACGCTATCGAATACATGTGTTCCGTAGGTCCGGAAGCAGTCTTCGAGCTCGAGCACATGGGCCTGCCGTTCTCCCGTACCGAGCAGGGCCGCATCTACCAGCGTCCGTTCGGCGGCCAGTCCAAGGACTTCGGCAAGGGCGGGCAGGCTGCCCGTACCTGCGCTGCCGCCGACCGTACCGGTCACGCACTGCTGCACACCCTGTATCAGGCCAACCTGAAGGCCGGCACTGTATTCCTCAACGAATACTATGCGGTGGATCTGGTGAAGAACAACGATGGCGCCTTTGTCGGCATCATCGCGATCTGCATCGAGACAGGCGAAACCTCGTACATCCGTGCCAATGCAACCGTGCTGGCAACCGGCGGTGCAGGCCGTATCTACTCGTCGACAACCAATGCCCTGATCAATACCGGTGACGGTATCGGCATGGCGCTGCGTGCCGGTGTTCCGGTTCAGGACATCGAAATGTGGCAGTTCCACCCGACCGGCATTGCCGGCGCAGGTGTACTGGTCACTGAAGGTTGCCGCGGTGAAGGCGGTTACCTGATCAACAAGCACGGCGAGCGTTTCATGGAGCGTTATGCTCCGAACGCCAAGGACCTTGCCGGTCGTGACGTTGTGGCGCGTTCCATGGTCAAGGAAATCATTGCCGGTAACGGCTGTGGTCCCGATGGCGATCATGTGATGCTCAAGCTCGATCACCTTGGTGAAGAAGTGCTGCACAGCCGTCTTCCAGGCATCATGGAGCTGTCCAAGACCTTCGCTCACGTCGACCCTGCGACCGCACCGATTCCTGTCGTGCCGACCTGCCACTACATGATGGGCGGCGTTGCCACCAACATTCATGGTCAGGCAATCACTCAGGATGCGGCTGGTGTCGATCAGATCATTCCAGGTCTGTTCGCGGTAGGTGAAGTGGCTTGCGTATCGGTTCACGGCGCCAACCGTCTGGGCGGCAACTCGCTGCTCGATCTGGTGGTGTTCGGTCGCGCTGCAGGTATCCACCTGGAGCAGGCTCTGCGTGAAGGCGTCGATTATGCGCGCGCTTCCGAGTCCGACATCGATGCTGCTCTCGCACGCCTTGCCGGCCTGAACGAGCGTACCACCGGTGAAGACGTTGCATCCCTGCGTAAAGAGCTGCAGAGCTGCATGCAGAACTACTTCGGTGTATTCCGTACTGGCGAATACATGCAGAAGGGTATCGCCCAGCTGGCTGATCTGCGCGTGCGCATCGCCAACGTCAAGATCAACGACAAGAGCCAGGCGTTCAACACCGCCCGTATCGAAGCGCTTGAACTGCAAAACCTGCTGGAAGTTGCCGAAGCCACGGCGATTGCCGCAGAGCATCGTAAAGAGTCCCGCGGCGCTCACGCTCGCGAAGACTTTGAAGATCGCGACGACGAGAACTGGTTGTGCCACACCCTGTATTTCCCGGGTGACAAGCGCGTGACCAAGCGTGCCGTTAACTTCTCGCCGAAGACTGTTCCGACTTTTGAACCCAAGATTCGGACTTATTAAGGGGTGGCCGATATGTTGCAAGTCAGTGTTTATCGTTACAACCCTGAGCAGGACGCCGCGCCGTTCATGCAGGAGTTTCAGGTCGATACCGGTGGCAAGGACCTGATGGTGCTGGACGTGCTCGCCCTGGTCAAAGAACAGGATCAAGGGTTCTCTTATCGTCGCTCGTGCCGTGAAGGCGTGTGCGGCTCCGACGGCATGAACATCAACGGCAAGAACGGCCTGGCCTGCATCACGCCGCTGTCGGCTGTCGTTGCCAAGAACAAGCTGATCGTACGTCCGCTGCCTGGTCTGCCGGTTATCCGTGACTTGGTCGTCGATATGAGCATCTTCTACAAGCAGTACGAGAAGGTGAAGCCATTCCTGCAGAACGACACGCCGGCTCCGGCCATCGAACGTCTGCAAACGCCGGAAGAGCGCGAAAAACTCGATGGTCTGTACGAGTGCATCCTGTGCGCTTGCTGCTCGACTTCCTGCCCGTCCTTCTGGTGGAACCCCGACAAGTTCCTGGGTCCTGCTGCACTGCTGCAAGCCTACCGTTTCCTGGCTGACAGCCGTGATACTCGCACCAGTGAGCGTCTGGCTTCGCTTGATGATCCGTTCAGCGTATTCCGCTGCCGCGGCATCATGAACTGCGTCAACGTCTGTCCGAAGGGCCTTAACCCAACCAAGGCTATCGGTCACGTGCGCAACATGTTGTTGCAGAACGGCGTCTGATTCATCGCTTTATCTGTTACACCGTTACACTGAAGTGGCTACGGCGCAGGCTTCAACCGGCGCCGTAGTTTTAACCTGAGCAGTAGCTCGCAAGGCTGCGGCTCTTATTTTGAAGAAATGAGACCAGCAGGGGCATCCGGGCTGGTACCCGGACTATCTGCGTGATCCCTGGTGACTTGATACAGTCGCTGCACACGACTATTTCAGGATTGCTCTGGTGTCTTCGCCGGTGGTGTCCCCTTACCGAGGGTGACCAAGCATGCAAGAAAGCGTGATGCAGCGCATGTGGAACAGTGCCCACCTATCCGGTGGTAACGCTGCCTATGTGGAAGAGCTCTATGAGCTTTACCTGCACGACCCTAACGCTGTGCCAGAAGAATGGCGCACCTACTTTCAGAAGTTGCCAGCAGATGGCAGCTCTGCCACTGATGTATCGCACTCGACCATTCGCGATCATTTCGTGTTGCTGGCCAAAAACCAGCGCCGCGCTCAACCGGTGTCCGCCGGCAGTGTGAGCAGCGAACACGAGAAGAAGCAGGTTGAAGTGCTGCGACTGATCCAGGCATATCGGATGCGTGGCCACCAGGCTGCCCAACTCGATCCGCTGGGCCTGTGGCAGCGCCCTGCGCCTGCGGATCTGTCGATCAATCATTACGGCTTGACCAATGCCGATCTTGATACGACCTTCCGTGCCGGCGACCTGTTCATCGGCAAAGAGGAAGCGAGCCTACGCGAAATTCATGAAGCGTTGCAGCAGACATATTGTCGCACCATCGGCTCCGAGTTCACTCACATCGTGGATTCCGAGCAGCGCAACTGGTTCATGCAGCGTCTCGAGAGTGTTCGTGGTCGTCCGGTGTTCTCGGCTGACATTCAGAGCCACCTGCTCGAGCGTGTTACTGCAGCTGAAGGCCTCGAAAAATACCTGGGCACCAAATACCCGGGCACCAAGCGTTTCGGTCTGGAAGGCGGCGAAAGCCTGATTCCGATGCTCGACGAGCTGATTCAGCGTTCCGGGTCCTATGGCACCAAGGAAGTCGTGATCGGCATGGCCCACCGTGGTCGCCTCAACGTACTGGTGAACACCTTCGGCAAGAACCCTCGCGACCTGTTCGACGAGTTCGAAGGCAAGAAGAAAGTGGAACTGGGTTCCGGTGACGTCAAATACCACCAGGGCTTCTCTTCCAACGTCATGACCGCAGGCGGTGAGGTTCACCTCGCCATGGCCTTCAACCCGTCTCACCTGGAGATCGTGTCTCCGGTGGTCGAAGGGTCGGTGCGTGCGCGTCAGGATCGTCGCAACGATCCGAACGGCGACAAGGTTCTGCCGATTTCCCTCCACGGCGACGCGGCCTTTGCCGGTCAGGGCGTGGTCATGGAAACCTTCCAGATGTCGCAGACTCGCGGCTTCAAGACGGGCGGCACGATCCACATCGTCATCAACAACCAGGTGGGCTTCACCATCAGCAACCCGCTGGACTCGCGTTCTACCGAGTACGCCACCGACGTTGCCAAGATGATCCAGGCACCGATCCTCCATGTGAATGGGGATGATCCGGAAGCCGTGATGTTCGTGACTCAGTTGGCCATCGATTACCGCATGCAGTTCAAGCGCGACATCGTGATCGATCTGGTCTGCTACCGTCGCCGTGGTCACAACGAAGCTGACGAGCCGAGCGGCACCCAGCCTCTGATGTACCAGCAGATCACCAAGCAGCGCACCACGCGCGAGCTGTATGCCGAGCATCTGATCAAGACCGGCGTTCTCGACGATGCCCGCGTTCAGGCCAAGGTCGACGATTACCGCAGCGCGCTGGACAACGGTCTGCACGTGGTGAAAAGTCTGGTCAAGGAGCCGAACAAGGAATTGTTCGTCGACTGGCGTCCATACCTGGGCCATGCCTGGACTGCGCGTCACGACACCCGCTTCGATCTCAAGACCCTGCAGGAACTGTCCGCCAAGCTCATGGAGCTGCCGGAAGGCTTCGTCGTGCAGCGTCAGGTTCAGAAAATCTACGAAGACCGCCAGAAGATGCAGGCCGGTGGCTTGCCGATCAACTGGGGTTACGCCGAAACCATGGCGTACGCCACACTGGCCTTCGAAGGTCATCCGATCCGCATGACAGGGCAGGACATCGGTCGCGGTACGTTCTCGCACCGTCACGCCGTGCTGCACAACCAGAAAGACGCCGGGACCTATATCCCGTTGCAGAATCTGTACTCCGGTCAGCCACGTTTCGACCTGTACGACTCGTTCCTTTCGGAAGAGGCCGTACTGGCATTCGAATACGGTTATTCGACCACCCAGCCTGATGCACTGGTTATCTGGGAAGCCCAGTTCGGCGACTTCGCCAACGGCGCTCAGGTAGTTGTCGATCAGTTCATCACCAGCGGCGAGCACAAGTGGGGCCGTCTGTGCGGTCTGACCATGCTGTTGCCTCATGGCTATGAAGGGCAGGGGCCAGAGCACTCGTCGGCCCGTCTCGAGCGTTACCTGCAATTGTGCGCCGAGCACAACATTCAGGTCTGCGTACCGACGACTCCGGCGCAGATCTACCACTTGTTGCGTCGTCAGGTCATCCGTCCGCTGCGCAAGCCGCTGATCGTGCTGACACCGAAGTCGCTGCTGCGTCACAAGCTGGCTGTTTCGACCCTGGAAGATCTGGCCGAAGGCTCGTTCCAGACCGTTATTCCGGAAATCGATACCCTCGATCCGGCCAAGGTCACGCGGCTGGTGCTGTGCAGCGGCAAGGTTTACTACGACCTGCTGGAAAAACGCCGTGCCGAAGGGCGTGAAGACATCGCCATCGTTCGCCTCGAGCAGCTGTATCCGTTCCCTGAAGATGATTTGATGGAAACCATCGCGCCTTACACCAACCTGCAGCATGTGGTCTGGTGTCAGGAAGAACCGATGAACCAGGGTGCCTGGTACAGCAGTCAACACCACCTGCGTCGCAGCATGGGCAACCACAAACGTGAACTCGTTCTCGAGTACGCCGGTCGTGATGCTTCTGCCGCTCCAGCGTGTGGTTACGCTTCGATGCACGCCGAGCAGCAGGAAAAACTGCTGCAAGATGCCTTCACTGTTTAACGCCTTCGAGCATTAGAAACCGAATTAAGGAATTACAGATAATGGCTATCGAGATCAAAGCCCCCTCTTTCCCGGAATCCGTTGCCGACGGCACCATTTCCAAGTGGTACAAAAAAGAGGGCGATGCGGTAAAACGTGACGAGATGCTGGTCGATATCGAGACTGACAAGGTTGTCCTCGAAGTGCTGGCCGAGGCTGACGGCGTGATGGGTGCGATCACCAAGGAAGAGGGTGCCATCGTACTGTCCAACGAAGTGCTTGGGACATTGAATGACGGTGCTACAGCATCTGCTGCTCCGGCACCTGCTGCTGCGCCTGCCTCCGCACCTGCTTCGGCACCAGCCGCTGCACCGGCTGCGGCTGCTGGCGAAGAAGACCCGATTGCTGCGCCTGCTGCGCGTCAACTGGCTGAAGAAAACGGCATCAGCCTGGCCAGCGTCAAGGGCACCGGTAAAGATGGCCGCATCACCAAGGAAGACGTGGTTGCTGCAGTTGAAGCGAAGAAATCCGCTCCGGCCGCTGCGCCTGCTGCCAAGCCTGCTGCTGCCGCTGCTCCTGTCGTCGCCGCTGGCGATCGCACCGAGAAGCGTGTACCGATGACTCGCGTGCGTGCAACCGTTGCCAAGCGTCTGGTCGAAGCGCAGTCGAACATGGCGATGCTGACCACGTTCAACGAAGTCGACATGACCGAAGTCATGGCACTGCGTTCGAAGTACAAGGACCTGTTCGAGAAGTCGCACAACGGTGTACGTCTGGGCTTCATGTCGTTCTTCGTCAAGGCTGCCACCGAGGCGCTGAAACGCTTCCCGGCTGTCAACGCGTCGATCGACGGTTCCGATATCGTCTACCACGGCTATGCCGACGTCGGTGTCGCGGTTTCCAGCGATCGCGGTCTGGTCGTACCGGTTCTGCGTAACGCAGAGCACATGAGCCTGGCTGAAATCGAAGGCGGCATCGCCACCTTCGGCAAGAAAGCCCGTGACGGTAAACTGTCCATCGACGAGATGACCGGCGGTACGTTCACCATCACCAATGGTGGTACTTTCGGTTCGATGATGTCGACGCCGATCGTCAACCCGCCACAGGCTGCCATTCTGGGTATGCACAACATTCTGCAGCGTCCGATGGCAGTCAATGGTCAGGTTGTGATTCGCCCGATGATGTATCTGGCGTTGTCGTACGATCACCGTTTGATCGACGGCAAGGAAGCGGTAACCTTCCTCGTGACCATCAAGAACCTGCTGGAAGATCCGGCTCGTCTGCTGCTGGATATTTGATGACGCAGTCCCGGGCTGAACACGACAGGCTGTGCAAGAGCGCAGTCTGTCGTACCGCCCGGGTCTTGCAGATTACATCTAATGAACAGGTTGCAACGCTCGTCTGTAAAGCATCACGGACCTGCCTGCAACTTGCAGGTTAAAGCTCGCAGCTATAGAGGAATTCTTTTTTATGTCCCAGAAATTCGACGTGGTAGTGATTGGCGCAGGCCCTGGCGGTTATGTTGCCGCCATCAAGGCTGCGCAACTTGGTCTCAAGACTGCCTGCATCGAGAAGTATCAGGACAAGGAGGGCAAACTGGCCCTCGGCGGTACCTGCCTGAACGTGGGTTGCATTCCTTCCAAGGCACTGCTCGACAGCTCCTGGAAATTCTATGAAGCCAAGAACGGCTTCAGCGTACATGGCATCTCGACATCTGAACTGAACATCGATATCCCAGCGATGATCGGCCGTAAGTCGACCATCGTCAAAGGCCTGACCGGCGGCGTCGCCAGCCTGTTCAAAGCCAATGGCGTGACCACGTTGCAGGGTCACGGCAAACTGCTGGCCGGCAAGAAGGTCGAGCTGACCGCAGCCGACGGCACTGTCGAAATCATCGAAGCGGACCATGTGATCCTGGCTTCGGGTTCGCGTCCTATCGACATTCCGCCAGCTCCGGTTGACCAGAAAGTCATCGTCGATTCGACTGGTGCTCTTGAATTCCAACAGGTTCCACAGCGTCTGGGCGTGATCGGCGCTGGCGTGATCGGCCTGGAACTGGGTTCTGTCTGGGCTCGCCTGGGTGCTCAGGTTACCGTTCTGGAAGCGCTGGAGAAGTTCATCCCTGCAGCTGACGAAGCGGTTTCCAAGGAAGCACTGAAAACCTTCAACAAGCAGGGCCTGGACATCAAGCTGGGCGCTCGCGTGACCGGTTCCAAGGTCGAAGGCGAACAGGTTGTGGTCAGCTACACCGACGCTGCCGGCGAACAGTCGATCACCTTCGATCGTCTGATCGTTGCCGTGGGCCGTCGCCCTGTCACTACCGACCTGCTGGCTTCGGACAGCGGTGTCGATCTGGACGAGCGCGGTTTCATCTACGTTGATGACTACTGCACCACCAGCGTGCCGGGCGTATACGCCATCGGTGACGTGGTTCGCGGCCTGATGCTGGCGCACAAGGCCTCGGAAGAGGGCATCATGGTTGTCGAGCGCATCAAGGGCCACAAGGCCCAGATGAACTACAACCTGATCCCGTCGGTTATCTACACCCACCCGGAAATCGCCTGGGTCGGCAAGACCGAGCAGACGCTCAAGGCCGAAGGCGTTGAAGTCAATGTCGGTACATTCCCGTTCGCAGCCAGCGGCCGTGCCATGGCAGCCAACGACACCGGCGGTTTCGTCAAGATCATTGCCGACGCCAAGACTGACCGCGTACTGGGTGTTCACGTGATCGGCCCGAGCGCTGCAGAGCTGGTACAGCAGGGCGCAATCGCGATGGAATTCGGCAGCAGCGCAGAGGACATCGGCATGATGGTCTTCTCGCACCCGACCCTGTCCGAAGCGCTGCATGAAGCTGCACTGGCTGTGAATGGCGGCGCCATCCATATCCAGAATCGCAAGAAACGCTAAGACAACAAGAGAAACCACGACGCAGTGCCCGTCGTTGGCCTTGCAAGCAGGGCTTACCGCGGAATCTGCGCCGGACTCGACCTCTCAGGCGGCTTCACGAGTGTCCCACGGCACTTGCGGAGTCCACCCGGAGTAGCGGTCACAGGTGGTGCGGCACGCTGACGTGCAGCACCGAATGCGCAGTACCTAAACGAAGACGGTAATAAGCATGAATCTTCACGAGTATCAGGGTAAGCAGCTGTTCGCTGAGTACGGCCTGCCAGTATCCAAGGGTTACGCGGTAGACACCCCGGAAGCAGCAGCAGAAGCCTGCGACAAGATCGGCGGGACCGAGTGGGTCGTCAAAGCCCAGGTTCACGCAGGTGGTCGCGGTAAAGCGGGCGGCGTAAAGCTGGTTCGCAGCAAGGAAGACGCTGCAGCGTTCGCTCAACAGTGGTTGGGCAAGCGCCTGGTGACTTACCAGACTGACGCCAACGGTCAGCCAGTGACCAAGATCCTGGTCGAGTCCTGCACCGACATCGCCAAAGAGCTGTATCTGGGCGCTGTGGTCGATCGCTCCAGCCGTCGTATCGTATTCATGGCTTCCACCGAAGGTGGCGTGGACATCGAGAAGATCGCTCACGACACTCCTGAAAAGATTCTCAAGGCCACCATCGATCCACTGGTCGGCGCTCAGCCGTTCCAGGGGCGCGATCTGGCATTCCAGCTGGGTCTGGAAGGCAAGCAGGTCACTCAGTTCGCCAAGATCTTCACCGGTCTGGCCAAGCTGTTCCAGGACCATGACCTGGCGCTGCTGGAAGTGAACCCGCTGGTGATCAAGGCTGACGGCGATCTGCACTGCCTGGACGCCAAGATCAACATCGACGCCAACGCCATGTACCGTCAGCCAAAGCTGAAGGGCTTCCACGATCCTTCGCAGGACGATCCTCGCGAAGCTCACGCAGCCAAGTTCGAACTGAACTACGTTGCGCTGGAAGGCAACATCGGCTGTATGGTCAACGGTGCCGGTCTGGCCATGGGTACCATGGACATCGTCAACCTGCATGGCGGCAAGCCTGCAAACTTCCTTGACGTTGGCGGCGGTGCCACCAAGGAACGCGTTACCGAAGCGTTCAAGATCATCCTGTCCGACACCAACGTCGCTGCAGTACTGGTCAACATCTTCGGCGGCATCGTTCGTTGCGACATGATTGCCGAAGGCATCATCGGTGCAGTGAAAGAAGTCGGCGTTAAAATCCCGGTTGTTGTTCGCCTTGAAGGCAACAACGCTGAGCTGGGCGCTAAAGTACTGGCA
The DNA here is from genome assembly GCF_900103225.1 of Pseudomonas congelans. GTDB lineage: Bacteria > Pseudomonadota > Gammaproteobacteria > Pseudomonadales > Pseudomonadaceae > Aquipseudomonas > Aquipseudomonas congelans. Next base: position 239,557 of record NZ_FNJH01000001.1, read on the forward strand.
GAAAGCGGTTTGAACATCATCGCTGCTACCAGCCTGACCGACGCTGCTCAACAAGTTGTCAAAGCCGCGGAGGGCAAGTAATGAGCGTCCTGATCAATAAAGACACCAAGGTTATCTGCCAGGGTTTCACTGGTTCGCAAGGTACCTTCCACTCCGAGCAAGCCATTGCCTACGGCACCAAGATGGTTGGCGGCGTGACACCAGGCAAGGGCGGCACCACGCACCTGAACCTGCCAGTGTTCAACACTGTTAAAGAAGCCGTAGAAACCACTGGCGCTACTGCCAGCGTTATCTACGTTCCGGCTCCTTTCTGCAAGGACTCCATCCTTGAAGCAGCGTTCGGCGGCATCAAGCTGATCGTTTGCATCACCGAAGGCATCCCGACCATCGACATGCTGGAAGCCAAGGTCAAGTGCGACGAGCTGGGTGTGGTCCTGATCGGTCCTAACTGCCCAGGCGTCATCACTCCGGGCGAGTGCAAGATCGGCATCATGCCAGGTCACATTCACTTGCCAGGCAAGGTAGGCATCGTGTCGCGTTCCGGCACTCTGACTTACGAAGCTGTGAAGCAGACCACTGACGCCGGTTTCGGTCAGTCCACCTGCGTTGGTATCGGCGGTGACCCGATCCCAGGCTCGAACTTCATCGACATCCTGAAGCTGTTCCAGGAAGACCCGAAGACCGAAGCGATCGTCATGATCGGCGAGATCGGCGGTTCGGCTGAAGAAGAAGCGGCTGCCTACATCAAGGCACACGTAACCAAGCCGGTTGTTTCCTACATCGCTGGTGTGACTGCTCCTCCGGGCAAGCGCATGGGCCATGCCGGTGCAATCATCTCGGGTGGTAAGGGTACTGCAGACGAGAAATTCGCTGCACTGCAGGACGCTGGCGTAAAAACCGTGCGCTCCCTGGCAGACATCGGCAAGGCCCTGGCCGAGCTGACCGGTTGGCCGACCAAGTAAGCCTCGCTTGCTTTTCGGGTAATCGACAAAAGCCACCTTCGGGTGGCTTTTGTTTGGGCGGGTGAAAAACGCAGCGCGGCGTCCTGGCCCTGTTTCCGTCTATCGATTGTTATTCATCCGCCATTCCTGGCGGGTCAATTCCCATATCTGCTCCTGTGTCGTCCCGCAGACAAACTGTGCTTCCTGCACAGTCACAAGGCGCATGCCTTCGCGCCGCGACAGGCGGCACGATGCTTCATTCAAAGCCGATTTGGCCACACGTAAAACCGGGCGTTTCAAGGTTTCAAACCAGAAACGGTCGATGGCCACGCAGACCTCCGACATCAGGCCCAGCCCCTGATAGGGTGGCGATAGCCAGAACCCGCGATTGTTGTCCTCCTCATCCATCATGCACGCGGCACCGATCAGGCGATCCTGTTCGCCGCAAAGACGAATCGACCAGTGCCATTCTTCACCGTCCTGCATGGCCGGCAAGGCGTTCTCACGGATATAGCGCAGCGCTTCCCCATCTGGATAAGGCCAGGGCACGTGGTGGGTCAGATAACGCACCACTTCCCACTGGTTGAACAGGCTTTGCATCACCGCGGCGTCTTCAAGCTGCAATGGGCGCAGGACCAGACGTGGCGTATGCAGGGTTGGCGTGGGTATCGCACTCAGGTGAGTGATGTCGGGCATGGAAATAAGCTGCCGGGTATGGAAGGGGCGCTCAATCTATCTATGAGCACACCGCTGGTCTGTCAGGCATTTCCCGTTTTACAGTGGCTTTTGCAACTGCCAGTCAAAGGTGCGTCGTCGGGTGGCTCGCCCTGAGACAGTGCATTTTCCAGCGAAGTTGGCTACCCTGTCCGCCGTTTTTGCGTTGCCCTCACGAGGGGCGTTTCGCAAGGTACTGCCACGTCTTACGCCGACGGGCTGCGTCCGCCCCATTCATGGGTGACGTCCCATCCCTTATTTCGATTCTGTGTGGTCCCTCGTAATGAAAGTGTTGAAAGGCCAGGACATCCTGGCACTCGGTTTTATGACATTTGCCCTGTTCGTCGGGGCTGGCAACATCATCTTTCCCCCCATCGTGGGTCTGCAGGCCGGGCCGCATGTATGGATGGCGGCGCTGGGCTTTCTGGTTACCGCGGTTGGCTTGCCGGTCATTACCGTGATCGCTCTGGCCAGGGTCGGCGGCGCGATGGATGCGCTGAGCAGTCCGATTGGCAAGATCGCCGGCGGAGCTCTGGCTGCAGTCTGCTATCTGGCGGTCGGTCCATTGTTCGCCACTCCGCGTACCGCTACGGTCTCGTTCGAAGTCGGCCTCGCGCCGCTGACCGGCGACACCCCGATGGCCTTGTTCCTCTACAGCCTGGTGTACTTTCTGGTGGTGTTCTGGGTTTCGCTGTACCCGGGGCGCTTGCTCGATACCGTCGGACGTTTTCTGGCGCCGCTCAAGATCATCGCTCTGGCGGTACTGGGCATCGCGGCATTCGCCTTGCCGGCAGGCGGAATAGGGGAGGCGGAGCCGGCGTACGCGGTAGCGCCATTTTCCCAGGGCTTCATCAATGGCTACCTGACCATGGACACGCTGGGGGCGCTGGTCTTCGGTATCGTCATCGTCAACGCGATCCGCTCTCGCGGTGTCGAATCGCCTCGTTTGATCACTCGCTACGCGATCATTGCCGGACTGATTGCCGGGGTCGGGCTGGCCTTGGTGTATGTCAGTCTGTTTCGTCTCGGTTCCGGTAGCCACGCCGTGGCGGCAGGTGCCAGCAATGGCGCAGCGGTTTTGCATGCCTACGTGCAGCACACCTTCGGTTCGCTGGGCAGCGGATTCCTTGCCGTGCTGATTTCCCTGGCATGTCTGGTCACTGCAGTAGGCCTGACCTGTGCCTGCGCCGAATACTTTGCCAAGGTGTTGCCGCTGTCCTACAGAACGCTGGTGATTATTCTCGCGGTGTTCTCGTTGCTGGTGTCCAATCTCGGGTTGACCAAACTGATCCAGTTCTCGATTCCGGTGCTCACGGCGATTTATCCGCCGTGCATCGTTCTGGTCGCGCTGAGCTTCTGCAAGGAGCTCTGGCAGAGCCAGGGACGTGTGGTGGCCCCCGTGATGCTGGTTTCTCTGGTATTCGGCCTGATCGATGCGCTGAAGGGCGCTGGTTTCGCCGAGGCTCTGCCCGATGTGCTGATCCATCTGCCGCTGGGTGATCAGGGGCTTGCGTGGTTGGTGCCTGCTGTTGTCACACTGGCAGTTGCAGTGGTGGTCGACAGGGTGATGGGCAAGCGCAGCGAGGCGCTGGCTTGAAGGCCGTGCTTTAGACGATTGCGCAGGAAAAATCGTGCTGCATGAAAAGGCCCGCTATAAGCGGGCCTTTTTAGTTCTGCGAGCGTGTCAGCCTTACTTGGTGGCTGGTGCTGCTTCTGGCGCCTTGTTGGCGTTTTCATTGGTGCGCTGCTGAGCGGCTTCAGCGTTCTTCTGAGCGGCTTCCTGGCTTTCCTTGGCCGCGTCATTCACTTTTTCCTGAGCCTTTTCCATCGACTCCTGGGACTGCTGAGCTGCCTTGTTGGCATCTTGCTGAGTGTTTTCGGACTTTTTGTCACAGGCGGCAAGGCCCAGGGTGGCAGAAAGCATCAAGGCATAGGCTAAAGATTTACGCATGGGGTGTTTCTCCTTATTGATTATTCACGAGCCTAAGAGCCTGCCCCCGAGGGTTAAGTTCCACCCGTGACGACAATAATGGAGGGCGTTGTTTCACGGTCGTTACAGGCTGATGAAAGTGCGCCAGTCATGAGTCGTTCCGGCGAGCTCCGAGCAGGCTGATTCGCCTCGTGCCCGGTGCATGAAACACGCTCCAGGCATCATTGGCTCTTGAAATCCCCGACCCAGCCCCCACCTTGATGACTACCCGCTGTCACACAGGCTGCTGCCTGACCGTGATGGCTTATACCATCCAGATCGGAGTTTGATGATTATGAGTGTGGAAACTCAAAAGGAAACCCTGGGCTTCCAGACCGAGGTAAAGCAACTGCTGCACCTCATGATCCATTCGCTGTATTCCAACAAGGAAATTTTCCTTCGCGAATTGATCTCGAACGCGTCTGACGCGGTCGACAAATTGCGTTTTGAAGCGTTGTCCAAGCCCGAGTTGCTGGAAGGCGGCGCGGAGCTGAAAATTCGTGTGAGCTTCGACAAGGACGCGAAGACCGTTACGCTTGAAGACAACGGCATCGGTATGAGCCGTGAAGACGTGATCACCCACCTGGGTACGATCGCCAAGTCCGGCACCGCTGATTTCATGAAAAACCTGTCGGGCGACCAGAAGAAGGACTCGCACCTGATCGGTCAGTTCGGTGTGGGCTTCTACTCGGCGTTCATCGTTGCCGATCAGGTCGAAGTGTTCAGCCGTCGTGCCGGCACGCCAGCGAGCGAAGGTGTGCACTGGTCTTCCAAGGGCGAAGGCGAGTTCGAAGTCGCTACTGTCGACAAGGCTGATCGTGGCACCCGTATTGTTCTGCATCTGAAAAACGGTGAAGAAGAGTTCGCTGACGGCTACCGCCTGCGCAACATCATCAAGAAATACTCCGACCATATCGCCTTGCCGATCGAGCTGCCCAAAGAGCAGGCTCCGGCAGCCGAAGGCGAGGAGGCGCCGGCGCTGGAGTGGGAAACCGTCAACCGCGCCAGCGCACTCTGGACCCGTCCGCGCACCGAGGTGAAGGACGAGGAGTACCAGGAGTTCTACAAGCACGTCGCGCACGACTACGAGAACCCGCTGAGCTGGAGCCACAACAAGGTCGAAGGCAAGCTGGAATACACTTCGCTGCTGTACGTACCTGCGCGTGCGCCGTTCGATCTGTATCAGCGTGAAGCACCGCGTGGTCTGAAACTCTACGTGCAGCGTGTGTTCGTGATGGATCAGGCCGAGTCGTTCCTGCCGCTGTACATGCGCTTCGTCAAGGGCGTGGTCGATTCCAATGACCTGTCGCTGAACGTTTCCCGCGAAATCCTGCAGAAAGACCCGATCATCGATTCGATGAAGTCGGCGCTGACCAAGCGCGTGCTGGACATGCTGGAGAAGCTGGCGAAAAACGAGCCGGAGAAGTACAAGGGGTTCTGGAAAAACTTCGGTCAGGTCCTCAAGGAAGGTCCGGCAGAAGACTTCGCCAACAAGGAAAAAATCGCCGGTCTGCTGCGTTTCGCATCGACGTCCGACGACAGCGGCGAACAGAGCGTTTCTCTGGCCGAGTACTTGGCGCGTGGCAAGGAAGGTCAGGACAAGATCTACTACCTCACTGGCGAATCCTACGCGCAGGTCAAGAACAGCCCGCACCTTGAAGTCTTCCGCAAGAAGGGCATCGAAGTGCTGTTGCTCACCGATCGTATCGACGAGTGGCTGATGAGCTACCTGAGCGATTTCGATGGCAAGGGCTTTGTGGATGTGGCGCGTGGTGACCTGGACCTGGGCAATCTTGACTCCGAAGAGGACAAGAAGGCTCAGGAAGAGATCGCCAAGGACAAGGAAGGCCTTATCGAGCGTCTGAAAGCCGCGCTGGGTGAGTCGGTGAGCGAAGTGCGGGTTTCCCATCGCTTGACCGATTCGCCTGCGATTCTGGCAATTGGCGAGCAGGATATGGGTCTGCAGATGCGTCAGATTCTGGAAGCCAGCGGGCAGAAGGTGCCGGATTCCAAGCCTATCTTCGAATTCAACCCTGCCCACCCGTTGATCGGCAAGCTCGATGCCGAGCAGAGCGAAGACCGCTTCGGCGATCTGTCGCACATCCTGTTCGATCAGGCCGCGCTGGCCGCCGGTGACAGCCTCAAGGATCCGGCCGCTTACGTGCGCCGTCTGAACAAGTTGCTGGTAGAACTGTCGGTTTGATAGCCGGTTGACAAGAAACCCGCTTCGGCGGGTTTTTTGTTTCAGTTCCCGCGACATGTCCTTCATCTCTCCAACGATCAGGAGTCAGTAATGAGCAGCAATATCGAAATTCGTTCTGTGGTCTATCAGATTGATGGTCAGTCTTATGAAAGCCGTCTGGTGTACGACACAAAAGCTACTGCTGCACAGCCGGGTCTGTTGATGGCGCCCAACTGGATGGGTGTCAGCAAGGGTGCCGAAGACATCGCCAAAGCGGTGGCGGCCGAGGGTTATGTAGTGTTGCTGGCTGACCTGTATGGTCAGCAGATTCGTCCGGGCAACAACGACGAGGCGGGCGCGGCCATGACGCCGCTCAAGAATGATCGCGGTCTGCTGCGCAAGCGTATGCAGGCAGGACTCGATCAGTTGTTGAGCCAGGCGGGCGTGTCCCTGGACACAAGCAAAATCGCAACCTTTGGCTTCTGCTTCGGGGGCTGCTGCTCTCTGGAGCTGGCGCGCACCGGTGCCGAACTGAAAGCCGCGATCTCCTTCCACGGCACGCTGGACACACCCAACCCGGCTGACGCCAAAAACATCAAGGGCTCGGTGCTGGTCCTGCACGGCGCCTCTGACCCGTTAGTGCCGAAAGAGCAACTGCCGGCTTTCGAAAACGAGATGAACACCGCTGGCGTGGACTGGCAGCTCCACAGCTACGGCGGCGCATTCCATTCCTTCACCGATCCGCACGCCAACGTGCCGGGCATGATGATGTACGACGCCAAAGTGTCGAGCCGCGCGTTCAAGTCGATGCATGATTTGCTGAAAGAAGTGTTCGGCTGAAGGAATACCTATCGTCCCCTAAGGTATGCCGGATAACACTACCGTTTCGTGGGCATGCCGATCTGGACGCTCTGCGTCCTCTTGCGACGCAGAGCGTCGTGAACTGCATTCCCACGCTGGAGCGTGAGGAACGATCGGTGTTCTGGAGATCCATCGTCCCCGCAGGTATACCGAAGAGCGCTAGCCACGTTTTTCCGACTCACAAAAAAGGCGCCTCGAAAGGCGCCTTCTTTGTTTGCGGCAAGAGCAGTATTACTTGCCCGCCCAGCGCTTCAACACCAGCGTGGCGTTGGTGCCGCCGAAGCCGAAGCTGTTGCTCATGACCAGATCGATCTTGGCATCTTCCTTAGTCTTGAGCAGGATAGGCATGTCGGCGACCACCGGGTCCAGCTCGTCGATGTTGGCCGAACCTGCGATGAAGTTGTTCTCCATCATCAGCAGGCAGTAGATCGCTTCGTGGACACCCGCGGCACCCAGCGAGTGGCCCGAGAGGCTCTTGGTGGAGCTGATCGCCGGAGCGTTGGCGCCGAATACTTCGCGCACGCCTTCCATTTCCTTGGCGTCGCCGACCGGGGTCGAGGTGCCGTGGGTGTTGATGTAGTCAATCGCGCCGGAGTCGATATCGCCCAGGGCCATCTTCATGCAGCGAATGGCGCCTTCACCGCTGGGTGCGACCATGTCGTAGCCATCGGAGGTAGCGCCGTAACCGACGATTTCTGCGTAGATCTTCGCGCCACGCGCCAGAGCGTGTTCGAGTTCTTCGACCACTACCATGCCGCCGCCACCGGCAATGACGAAACCGTCACGCTTGGCGTCGTAGGCACGCGAGGCTTTTTCCGGCGTTTCGTTGTACTGGGTGGACAGTGCGCCCATCGCGTCGAACAGGAACGACTGGCTCCAGTGCTCTTCTTCGCCGCCACCGGCAAAGACGATGTCCTGCTTGCCCAGCTGGATCTGCTCGACAGCATTGCCGATGCAGTGTGCGCTGGTGGCGCAGGCGGACGAGATGGAGTAGTTCACACCCTTGATCTTGAACGGCGTGGCCAGACAGGCCGAAACGGTGCTGCCCATCGTCCGCGTGACGCGGTAGGGGCCGACGCGCTTGACGCCTTTCTCACGCAGGGTATCCAGTGCTTCCATCTGGTTCAGGGTCGAAGCGCCGCCGCTGCCGGCAATCAGGCCGGTGCGTACGTTGGAAACCTGCTCGTCGGTCAGGCCCGAATCGGTGATGGCGTCTTTCATCGCCAGATAGGCATAGGCTGCCGCATGGCCGACGAAGCGGAAGATCTTGCGATCGATCAGCTCTTCCAGGTTCAGGTCGATGGAGCCGGAAACCTGGCTGCGCAGACCCATTTCGGCATATTCCGGGTTGAAGCGGATGCCAGGGCGGTTAGCACGCAGGTTAGCGGTGACGGTCTCTTTGTCATTGCCCAAGCAGGAAACAATACCCAGACCAGTGATAACGACGCGGCGCATGCGAGTACCCTTAGAAATTTTCAGTGGAAGTGAACACGCCGACCCGGAGGCCTTCGGCGGTATAGATTTCGCGACCGTCTACACTCACTGAACCGTCGGCGATGGCCAGGTTCAGTTTGCCTTTCAGGACGCGCTTGATGTGGATGTTGTAAGTGACTTTCTTGGCGGTAGGCAGAACCTGACCGAAAAACTTCACTTCGCCTGAACCCAGGGCACGGCCACGGCCGGGATTGCCCTGCCAGCCAAGATAGAAGCCAACCAGCTGCCACATGGCGTCGAGGCCCAGGCACCCCGGCATGACCGGATCACCTTCGAAGTGGCAGGCAAAGAACCACAGGTCCGGATTGATATCCAGTTCGGCGACCAACTCACCCTTGCCGAACTTGCCGCCCTCATCGCTGATGTGCGTGATGCGATCAACCATCAGCATGTTGGGGGCGGGCAGTTGCGCATTACCTGGGCCGAACAGCTCGCCACGACTGCAGCGCAGCAGGTCTTCCCGGGTAAAGGCGTGTTGTTTGGTCATGCGAGCTCCTCAATAATCTTGTGCGGCAGGTTGTGGCGCCACTGGCCCGAACGCCAGTCCTGGCGCGCTAATTTCGCCAGGACCCTGTCCGGCAGCCTACTCATAGACTGTTGCGTTGTAATGAAAGTCACAGCTCAGGTGAAATCAAGGTACACCTGTACACTGAATTTTGTCATTCAGCCGATTTTGCTGGCCGATCTGGATGCCAAGACTGCCGCAATTTAACATTTATCGCCAGTCGCAGGTGCTTCAAAGGACAGCCAGCGCTGTAAAACCTGCTGTAAATCAGCATGTTTGAAGGGTTTGGGCAGGTAATCATCCATTCCTGCCTGCAAACAGGCGTCCCGATCCCCCTGCAACGCGTTAGCCGTCAGGGCAATGATTGGGATTCGTTCCAGCCCGGAAAGTTGCCTGATTCGACGGGTGGCCTCATAGCCATCCATGACCGGCAGTCGGCAATCCATCAGAATCAGCGCGTGGTTGCCTGCGCTTGCCTTCGCCACTGCTTCGGCACCGTCGACAGCGATGTCGACCTCGCATCCCAGATTACGCAACATGGCCTGCACCACCGTGCGGTTCACCGGATTGTCCTCGACCAGCAAGATGCTGCGCTCCCGACCATGTGCATCAAGTATCGACAGCGGCTTGGCAATAGCCACCGAAGTGTCGCGCGAGACGGGCAGGGGGATCTGCAGCGTAAACAACGAGCCCGAACCTTCCTCGCTCTCGGCGTGCAAGGTGCCGCCCATGCGTTCGGCCAGGGTCCGCGCAATCGGCAGCCCCAGCCCCGTGCCGCCGTAACGCCTGGAAATAGAGCTGTCGGCCTGTTTGAATGCATCGAACATCGATTCCAGTCGCTCGGCGTCGATACCGATACCGCTGTCCTGTACCGCGCAGGTGAAATGCAGCCGCTCAGCGTCGAGCATTGCCCACCTGGCCTCGACGCAGACCTTGCCTTGCTCGGTGAATTTAAGTGCGTTACCGATCAGGTTCACCAGAATCTGGCGAATGCGGGTCGGGTCGCCTATGACGTTCATGGCCTCCAGGCCCGGCTGAATGTGCAGCTCCAGCAGCAGGTTGCGTTGCGCGGCGCTGTGGTTGAAGGCGTGGGTCGAGGCGCTGACCAGTTCAGCCAGGTTGAACGGGATGCCTTCCATTTGCAGGGCATCGCGCTCGATGCGGGAGAAGTCGAGGATGTCGTTGATGACGCGCAGCAGATGCTCGGTGGATTCGGTCGCCAGCGTCGCATACTCGCTCTGCTCATGGGTCATGTGCGTGGTTTCCAGCAACTGCAGCATGCCCAGTACACCGTTCATGGGGGTACGCAGCTCGTGACTCATCATGGCCAGAAAATCAGATTTGGCACGGTTGGCCTGTTCGGCTTCTTCCCGTGTATGGATCAGTTGTGCCACCGAACGCTGCTGCTCGAGGCTGGTGCGGTGCAGGTTCTCGGCCAGGTTGTTGATGTGCCGCGCCAGCGCGCCCAGCTCGGCGTCGTCGCTGACCGGCATGGGTGTGTGGTAATCGCCCTGCTGAATCGCCTTGAGCGCTTCGCCCATATCGCTGATGGGTCTGGACAGGCTCAAGGCCAGGCTGCGCGCCAACAGAAAGGCGAACATCAGAGCGCCCATCGCCAGGACGCCGGCCTTGAGCAGTATCTCCTGCTGACGCCGGCTGAATGCTTCGCTGGACATGCCGACCAGAACCCGTCCCAGATAACTCTGTGAAGTGCCCTGTGCGGGTTGGCCTTTTCCTGCGCCAGGCTTGCCGGGATTGCCGTGAATGGTGGTGCGCTGCGGTTGAACGGGGGCCAGGAACACTTCCATCTGCCGGGTCTGCTGCTCGTTTTCGCGCGGCTGGTCTATGTAGATCACCGAGGTATTGGAGCTGTCCTGAATTTCCACATAGCGAACGCTGGGCATGGACAGCGTGGCGCGCATCAACGCCTTGAGGCCCTCGATATCGCCGGTGGTCACGCCCGGCTCGACCGCGGTCGCCAGCTGATTGGCGATCAGCTGCCCGGTGTGATTGAGTTCCTGACGCAGGTCCTGAATACGCACGAAGGTAAAAAAGCTGATCAACAAGGCCGTCAGCAAAAGGGCAGGGCCAAGGCTGATGATCTGTGTGCGGGTGTTGATGTCCCAGTGCCGAAATTTCATCGGCCGTGCGCCTCGCGCGCAAGGCACTGCGGAGGTAGTTCGATTGATGCATCCATGCCTGTTCGCCCGGTGGTCGCGAATCGGTCCGGCTGCACAAGGTAGGGCCGGCTATCGCGATGATTCATGCTGTGCGCGCATGTTAACCGAGATGGCGCGTGTTTCCAGCGAACTTGTTTGATTGAAGCCGTTCGGAGTGCGTAACAGATCAGCTTTGTCGCTGGCTGATAACGTGTTGCTCCGTATAATGACGGCATCGCCACTTGAATGGCTCTGGATGGATAGTTTTATGACCACACAGCAACCCGTCGCGGTGCTTGGCGGTGGCAGCTTCGGTACGGCCATTGCCAATCTGCTGGCCGAGAACGGCCATCAGGTTCGTCAGTGGATGCGCGATCCGGAGCAGGCTGAGGCCATTCGCATCAATCGCGAAAACCCCCGTTACCTCAAGGGCATCAAGATTCGTCCTGAAGTCGAGCCGGTCACCGACCTGACAGCGGTGCTCGACGCCAGTGAACTGATCTTCGTTGCCTTGCCGTCGAGTGCCTTGCGCTCGGTGCTGTCGCCTCACGTAAAGCGCCTGAATGGCAAGATGCTGGTGAGCCTGACCAAGGGGATTGAAGCGCAGAGCTTCAAGCTGATGAGTCAGATCCTCGAAGAGATCGTCCCGCAAGCGCGTATCGGCGTGCTGTCCGGGCCCAACCTGGCGCGGGAAATCGCCGAGCATGCGTTGACCGCAACGGTGGTCGCCAGCGAAGACGAGGCGTTGTGTCAGGAGGTTCAGGCCGCATTGCACGGGCGAACCTTTCGCGTCTATGCCAGCAATGACCGGTTTGGCGTCGAGCTGGGCGGGGCACTGAAGAACGTCTACGCGATCATTGCCGGCATGGCGGTGGCGCTGGACATGGGCGAAAACACCAAGAGCATGCTGATCACCCGGGCACTGGCGGAAATGACCCGTTTTGCGGTCAGCCAGGGTGCCAACCCGATGACCTTTCTGGGACTGGCCGGGGTAGGCGACCTCATCGTCACCTGCTCCTCGCCGAAAAGCCGCAACTACCAGGTCGGGTTTGCGCTGGGTCAGGGGCTGACGCTGGACGAAGCGGTCACGCGCCTGGGCGAGGTGGCCGAGGGCGTGAACACCCTCAAGGTGCTCAAGGTCAAAGCGCAGGAAGTGCAGGTCTATATGCCATTGGTCGCCGGGCTGCATGCGATTCTTTTTGAAGGCCGTACGCTCAGCCAGGTCATCGAGGCGCTGATGCGGGCCGAGCCCAAGACGGACGTCGATTTCATTTCGATTACCGGCTTTAATTGAATTCAGTCTGATCAGGAGAAGGTCTTGAACGAGTCGAAAATCCAGCACAACGAATCGATCCTGCTGCGCATTCTATGGATGCTGCTGTTTCTGGGGGTATGGCACGTCGCGCAGATCATTCTGTCGGGTGTGGTGCTGGTGCAACTGGTCTATCGCCTGATTTACGGCGCACCGAATGGCGGCCTGATGAACTTCGGCGACAGCATCAGCCAGTACCTGGCGCAGATCGGTCGTTTCGGGACGTTTCACAGCGACCACAAACCCTGGCCTTTCGGCGACTGGCCGGCGCCGCGTGCGCCCGAAGGCGAGGCGGCCCATCATGTTCCGTCAGCGGTACAGCCGGTACGCGGTGAGGAGCCAAAGCCATGAAGGTCTGGGTATTGCGTCATGGCGAAGCGCAGTCGCGGGCGCGCAGTGATGCCGAGCGCGAGTTGACGGCACACGGGCGTGAGGAAGTGCAGAAAAGTGCGCTGCAGCTGACAGACAAGCCCGTGCAACGGATCATTGCCAGTCCCTACGTGCGTGCACAACAGACTGCAGAGCTGGTGCGTCAGTCATTGGCATTCGATGACTCGATCGTCACCGCGCCCTGGCTTACACCCGACAGCAGCCCGCGCGAAGTGCTGGCGCAACTGGACAAGCTGGGTGTCGATGAAGTGTTGCTGGTCAGCCATCAGCCTCTGGTGGGCGAACTGATCGGGGTACTGGCGCACGGCAGTCCGCAGCAGGCCGAGCCCATGAGCACTGCCAGTCTTGCCGAGCTGGAAGGCGAGTTCGCAGTGGCAGGCGGGATGCGCCTCAACAGCGTCAGGCACGTCTGAACGGTCTGTGCGCACAATGAATGACCGCCGCGAATGCGGCTCTCCCGGGAAAAGGATTTAGCATGAGCATATGGCGTCAGGCTCCCGATATCGAAGCCCTTACGGCGGCTCAAAAAAACACCATTGGCGAAGTGCTGGATATTCGTTTCGAAGCATTCACCGATGACTCTCTGACCGCCAGCATGGTGGTCGATCAGCGTACCCATCAGCCTTTCGGGCTGCTGCACGGCGGCGCATCCGTGGTATTGGCCGAATCACTGGGGTCGATGGCCAGTTACCTGATCGTCGACCCGAGCAAGTATTTCTGCGTCGGGCTGGAGGTCAACGCCAACCATTTGCGTGGTGTGCGTAGCGGACGTGTCACCGGTGTGGTCAGACCCGTACACATAGGCCGGACCACCCATGTATGGGACATCCGTATCAGCAACGAAGAAGGCAAGCCAAGCTGCATTTCACGCTTGACGGTCGCCGTCGTAGCGCATGGCAAAGAGCCTCCAGTCAAATGAGTGTTTTCAGCTATTAAGGACGCGTTCTCAGGTCCGGTTTGGCCGTTGTGAGAGGGTATCTTTTCTCTTAGTGTCTGAATGTTCCCTGGAGGGAACATTCATTCTCAGGAGGATTGATGATGACTGAAGATAAGCCAGCCTCACCCGGAGAGAGCCCTGCGCCTGAACACACGGTTGCGTCTGAAACGCCTGCTCTGCCGGGCAGTCCACCGTCCTTTGTCGGGGTGCTCACCGGTCAACCGATATCTGCTGCAACTCCGCCTGCAGCGAAGGCTCCACCGCAACACGGTGAATTGAATCTGGAAAAGCGCTTGAAGGCGGTCTATGCGGATAACCTGATGACCTCAGCCGAGTTCATGGCCTTGCGTGATGATGCCGACATGCTGTTCGACAAGTTGAAGGTCCAGTTTCCCGACAATGGCGCCCTCGCGCTATTCCAGCCGTTGTCGGATGTCGCGGTACAAGCCATGCAGTTAGCCATCCTGGACTTCAGAAAAGCCAAGCCCTCTGCTGAGGCCAAGGCCCTTGCCAAACAGTCTTTTGGTTTTCAGGTCGCCTATATAAAGGCTTGCCTGGACCGGTTCACCCAGGCTTTATAGGCCTTAATGCCGCTCCGACCGCCGTATCGGGTAATCCTGATGGCCGGAGTGACACCTGCGATGGCGGTTCCAGTCATTGCCGATCCGCGAAGCAACTTGGCACAATCGTGACTCGTCCGCTCATGGAAGTATTGGCATGTCGCAACCCGTGTTTTTTGCTCACGCCAATGGCTTCCCTTCGGCGACGTACAGCAAGCTGTTTTGCGCGCTGGCGCCGGAGTATTCGGTGGTTCATCTTGAGCAACACGCCCATGACCCGCGCTTTCCGGTGGATGACAATTGGCTGAATCTGGTCGATGAGCTGATCCACCATCTTCATGAGCAGCCGGGCCCGGTGTGGGGGGTAGGGCACTCGCTTGGCGGCGTGTTGCATCTGCATGCCGCATTGCGCTGCCCGGAACTCTACCGGGGCGTGGTGATGCTCGACTCGCCGGTGCTGGGGCTGGCTGATCAGTTGTTCATCCGCGCTGCCAAGCGCCTGGGCTTTATCGACCGAATCACGCCAGCGGGTCGTACTCTAGGGCGTCGTGAGGCGTTTGACGATCTGCAGTCGGCACGCGCCTACTTCGCTGGCAAGACCCTGTTCAGCCGCTTCGATCCCGACTGCCTGACCGCCTACCTGCAACACGGTCTGCGCGAGGACGGCGGGCAGTGGCGTCTGCGCTTCGACCCGGCGACCGAGATCAGCATCTACCGCAGCATCCCGCACACCAGCCCCATGCCGTCACGGGAACTCAAGGTACCGCTGGCCATGGTGCGAGGCAAACACAGCCGGGTGATCATGCCTCATCATGGCTATCTGGCCCGACGCATGCGCGAAGGCGAATACCTGACCATGCCCGGAGGGCACATGTTTCCCCTTGAACGACCGGATGAAACCGCATTGCTGCTCAAAACGCTGCTCGCTCGCTGGGGCGCGCGTAGCGCTTCAAGGGTGACGGCGTGACGTTTACCGTGGAGGAGGTCCGTTTCAATCTGGGGCATATCGAACTCGCTGCTCACCTTTACGGCGCCGAGGACGGCCAGCCGGTGATTGCCTTGCATGGCTGGCTCGACAACGCCAACAGCTTTGCCCGGCTGGCGCCGCAGCTGGAGGGCCTGCGCATCGTAGCGCTCGATCTGGCCGGGCATGGTCATTCAGAGCATCGGCCTGCCGGGGCATCCTATGCGCTGGCCGACTATGTATTTGACGTGCTGCAGGTCGCCGAGCAATTGGGCTGGCAACGCTTCTCCCTGATGGGCCATTCGCTGGGCGCTATCATTTCGGTATTGCTGGCCGGGTCGTTGCCGGAGCGTGTCACGCGGCTGGCCCTGATCGATGGTTTGCTTCCCTTGACCGGCGACCCTGAATCCGCCGCCGAGCGGATGGGCTCCGCTCTGCAGGCGCAGCTCAGGTTGTCAGGCAAGAAAAAGCCGGTTTACGAGGATCAGCAACGCGCTGTTCAGGCGCGCATGAAAGGCGTTCTCCCGGTCAGTCGCGAGGCTGCCGAATTACTTGCGCAGCGCGGCCTGATGCCGGTGCCCGGCGGCTATACCTGGCGCAGTGACGGTCGCCTGACATTGCCTTCTGCGATACGTCTTACACATCAGCAGGCGATGTCTTTCGTCAACGCTATCCGTTGCCCGACGCAACTGCTGGTCGCTACGGGCGGCATGCTGGCGAAAAACCAGCTCATGCTGTCCGGTCTGCCTTTCGACGTCGTGCAGCTTGAGGGTGGCCATCACCTGCACCTGGACGATGAGCAGGGTGCAAGCTCTGTTGCACACTGTATCAATCGCTTCTTCGCTGCTTCTTGACTTGAGCCCGGCAACTGCCGACGCTGGGCGGGTTGAAACAGGAGTCAACCGTGATGGATCAATCTGCAGCCTCTCGTGACCGCCTTGCCGGCGATCTTTTATATTTTCGTTCCCTGCTTGCCTGCCAATGAGAGCACTCATGCGTTTATCAAGTGTTCCCGTTGTCGCCTTGTGCCTGTCGATGTTCAGCGCCGGGCTCTGTGCCGCCGATGCGCCAGGCAGCAGTGATCTGCAGATTCTGCCACGCCTGGCGGACACGGAAATCGTCGATTATCGTCCGGCTGCCGAGCTTGAGCGCGTCTACCCGATGGGTTCTATCCGCAAGATCAGCGGCCAGTTGCGTTTCGATGGCCAGGTCAGTGCGCGGGGCACTCTGACGGCGGTCACCTATCAATTACCTGTCGAGCGGACTTCCGACGACGCTTTCACCGCAGCTCGCGAAACCTTGCAGCAGCAGGGCGCCGAGCTTCTGTTCTGGTGTCAGGCGCGCGACTGCGGAGAAAGCAGCCTGTGGGCCAACGAAGTGTTCGGCAACGCCAAACTGTATGGCGCGGATGACCGCCAGGCTTACCTGCTGCTGCGTCTGGCAGAACCGCGCAGTGACACTTTGGTAGCGCTTTACAGCATCACCCGTGGCAACCGCCGCGCCTACCTGCACGTCGAGCAGTTTGAATCCTCCGCGCCACTGGGCGAACTGCTGCCGACCTCGGCCACCTTGCTGCGCCAATTGCGAAGCACCGGCAAGCTGGAACTGCCCCGCCTGAGCGGCGAACCACAGGATGCCTGGGTCACCCTTATTTCCCGCGCCCTGAACCTGGACAGCAGCCTGCGCGCCACGGTGTCCGGGCCCAGTGCCGGCGCCTGGCTTGAGGCCCTGATCGCCAAAGGCGTTCGCGCCGCCCGGCTCGAGGCAGGCGTCAATGAAGGGAAGGGGCTCAAGATCGAGGTTATCCGCTAGAACAGCGATGGCGGACAGGCAGGTTCGCCATTATGCTCGCTCCCTCCGATCCTTTTTAGTGAATAGCGCATGTTCAACAATGACCGTCTGTTGGTGCAGATTCTGCTGCTGGCGCTGTTCGGTGCCTGTCTCTGGGTGATGGCGCCGTTCTGGTCGGCGCTGGTATGGGGCGCGGTGCTGGCCTTCGCCAGCTGGCCGCTGATGCGTTTGCTGACCCGCTGGTTCAAGGGTCGAGAGTCGCTGGCTGCGTTGGTGATGTGCCTGTGCTGGATGCTGCTGGTCGCGGCGCCGCTGGTGTGGCTGGGTTTCAATCTCGCCGACCATGTGCGTGACGCAACCGGCCTGATCAAAGACATTCAGGTCGACGGCTTGCCTGATCCACCGCAATGGCTGGCAGGTATTCCGCTGGTGGGCGAACGGCTGGTAGCGCTGTGGACCACCATCGATCAGCAAGGCGCGGCGTTCATGGCGACGCTCAAACCACACCTGGGGCAGGTCGGTAACTGGATTCTGGCACGCAGTGCGCAGATCGGCAGTGGGATTCTGGAACTGACCCTGAGCATCGTCTTCGCCTTCTTCTTCTACAGGGACGGTCCGCGCCTGGCCGCCTTCGTGCTCAGCCTGCTTGAACGCCTGATTGGCGAGCGCGCCCAGTATTATCTGGATCTGGTCGCCGGCACGGTGCAACGCGTGGTCAACGGGGTCATCGGGACGGCAGCGGCCCAGGCGGTACTGGCGCTGATCGGCTTTCTGATCGCCGGTATTCCCGGTGCATTGGTGCTGGGTATTCTGACCTTTCTGTTCAGTCTCATCCCGATGGGTCCGCCATTGGTCTGGCTGCCGGCCACTGCCTGGCTGGTCTGGCAGGGCGAGTACGGCATGGCGATATTTCTGGGCATCTGGGGGATGTTCATCATCAGTGGCGTGGACAACGTGCTCAAGCCATACCTAATCAGCAGGGGCGGCAATCTGCCGCTGGTAATCGTCTTGCTGGGTGTGTTCGGCGGGTTGCTTGCCTTCGGCTTCATCGGCCTGTTCATCGGCCCGACGCTGCTGGCAGTCGCGTACAGCCTGTTGACCGACTGGGTCGGCAGCGAGCGTGCCCGCAGCCGCTGACGGCGAACGTTTTCGCAGTGGTTTCCAGGCACGGAGTGGTTGCACGGTCTAACTGGTTTGGCTGGAGAGACTGCTGATATCACGCTGGCCATTGTTCGCACTCACAGAGTGCGTCACAGGCGTGGCAGGTTCAGTATCGCCGTCAGGCCGCCGCCCGGCGTCTGCGCCAGCGTCAGATCACCGCCGATCCGCCGGGCGGCTTCTCGGGCGATGCTCATGCCCATGCCGATACCGCCCGAGTTGCGGTTACGCGAGCTTTCCAGACGGTAGAACGGTTCGAATACCGTCTCGTGAAACTCAGGCGCGATGCCCGGTCCGTGATCAACCACCGATATGCGCACGCGCTCGAGGCTGTCCTCGATCACGATATGCGCGCTACCGGCATAGCGCAGCGCGTTGTCGACCAGATTCTGCAGGCACGAGCGCAGTGCCATCGGCTGCGTTTTGAGCGGCTTGCACTGGCCTTCGTACTGCACGTCGTCGCCATTGTCCTGGGCATTCTCGGCCTGTGACTCGATCAGCGCCTGCAAGTCGAACTGCTGCAAGCCCTCGTTTCGCCGATGTTCGTTGAGGTAGGCGAGCGTGGCGTCGAGCATGTTGATCATGTCGTTGAGGTCTTGAGTCATCTGGCCATGCAGCTTCGGTTCCTCAATCTGTTCGACGCGCAGCTTGAGCCGCGAAAGGGGCGTGCGCAGGTCATGGGATACCGCAGCGAGCATGCGTCCGCGTTGTTGCATCTGTTCACGGATGTTGCGCTGCATCAGGTTGAACGTCTGCGCAGCCTGCCGGGCTTCTTTGGGGCCGATGATCTCCAGTGCCGGGCTGTCGAGATTTTCACTGAGCCGCTCTGCTGCCTCGCTAAGGCGCTGTACCGGGCGGGCCAGCGCTTTGGCGCCGTACCACGCGGCAACAATCAGGGTGACGAACTGAAAGAACAGCACCACCAGCGGACCACCCGGCGGCGGCCTGTGCCGTTGCCCTCGATCGTCCTGTGCATGCTGCGCATCCGGGCGGTCTTCAGGGGGCGGGCGCATGCCGTATTGCGTGAACCAGATGAACGCCAGCAAGTGCGCGAGCATGATCGCCAGCAGCGCGCCGCCGAACAGTCGGGCAAATAGCGTATCGAACCTGCGGATCAACCCAGCTCCCTGGCATCGAAAAGATAGCCTTCGCCGCGTACGGTCTTGATCAACTGCGGATTTTTCGGGTCGTCCCCCAGTTTCTGACGCAAGCGCGAGACCAGCAAATCGATGCTGCGGTCAAAGGCTTCTATCGAGCGGCCTCGGGCAGCATCGAGCAGTTGCTCGCGGCTCAGCACCCGGTGAGGTCTTTCGAGAAAAACGCGCAGCAGCCGGAACTCGGCGTTGGACAGCGGTACAACCAGGCCATCGGCCGCTGTCAGTTGACGCAAGACACTGTTCAGGCGCCAGGCGTCGAAACGGATGGTGGAGCGCTGATCGCTGCGTTCATCACGTACCCGACGCAGAATGGTCTGGATGCGCGCGACCAGTTCGCGCGGCTCGAACGGTTTGGCCATGTAATCATCGGCGCCCAGCTCCAGGCCGATGATCCGGTCAGTCGGCTCGCAACGAGCCGTCAGCATCAGGATAGGGATGTCGGATGTGCTGCGCAGCCAGCGGCAAAGCGACAAGCCGTCTTCCCCGGGCAACATCAGGTCAAGCACCACTACGTCAAACTTTTCTTCGTCCAGGGCCAGGCGCATCTGGGCACCGTCAGTCACGCCGCGTGCCTGAATGTTGAAACGCTTCAGGTAATCGCACAGCAACTCACGGATCGCTACGTCGTCATCGACGATCAGAGCGCGGGTAGTCCAGCGCTGTTCGGTGGCCGATTCATCGGCCGGACTGTCGGTAAGTACTTGCATAGGCCTTCGCTGTCTCACTGGCTGCCTGTGACCGGGTATCGGCTGGCTGGCGCGCGGTGCGCAATCGTGTCGATATGAAATGTCGTGTGCATGTCATCACTGTATCAATTCGGACACATTTTTCCGTGTCTTCGATGAGACCAGATTTTCACGGCTGTCAAGCTAGCAAATTCGAGAGTTGTGCCTGGCTTGCAGTGGTTGTCCACTGGCATGCCAGGCGGCACGTTCCCCAAGGCCTCTGCTGTCTGCGGACACGCCATTCAGGAGATGCTAATCATGGATTCGAAGAAATACCAACCGCTGCGTGCGCAGAAAGTACGCGACGATTACGCAAAGCAAAAAAGAGTGCTGAACAGGAACGCGGATTTACCACTGCTCCCTGTTACCGTCATCAATGCAATCGACGGAGATGCTGACGGGTTGCTGCCCGTCAGCGCACTTGCAAGCGACCTCGCCATCACCATTGCGGACTGGCGGCTAACCGCTCCGCCACCCGGCTTTACAGAAGATATTCATCTTGAGTGGCGACCCGATACCGTCAGTGAGTTCATTTCAATTTCGATAGAAACTTTGTCGACACCCATCATGGAACCTTTTCCTTTGCAGAGAGCTATTGAGCAAAGGCATTTCGCGCAACTCGAAGGCTTGCTGCACTTCAGGTATGGGGTCAAACCCTGGAACGACATCGAGGTGCAGTATGCGACTCCTCAGCCGATCACGCTGGACCGAATTCCCCCTTACGGAAACGAAGAGCCGCTTGTCATGGAGGATCCGGGACAGGTCAACGATGCCTCTCTTGACGTTAACGGCGGCGTCATAGTGACAGTGCCTGATTTTGTGGAAAGCAAAAAGGACTTCGTCAGGGTTGCGATCATCTGGTCGGATAAGGTCCCGCCTGTCGATCAAGCCATCATTCCCGATATAGTCGAGCTCCTGCCCGCAAATCGGCAGATGTTGATATCCCGCGACCTGGTGGAACGCTACGCCTCCGGGGATCATTATGTAGCCTATGAGCTATTCGACAAGGCAGGAAACCGCAGTCGTGTTTCGCGGGTGCGGACCGTTCCGGTCGCCAGAGGGTTGTTGCCCATCAATCTTAAATCGCCTGTCGTTCCACTGGCTGCTGACGGGTTTGTCGACCTGGAAGACGCCAATCGAGGTGTGACGGTAGAGATTCCTGCATTTGAGCAATACCATCCCGACGACCAAGTCGTGGTCACCTGGGGAGCAACCCCGTTGACGGCAAAGCGCATCGGTGAAGGAGACAACCCTTTTCCAGTGACGGTAGATGTCAGTTGGGAGCATCTGAATGCCGAATACACGATGCCCGCCGTAACCCCCTACGACGTTAGCGTTCCGGTCACCTACACGGTCATGCGCGGCACGACGCCTTTTGCGTTGCCGGATCTCCTTGCGATCGAAGTAACCGTCAACCTTGCCCACCCGGGTCCGGTGAACCCGACGGATCCGAATCCGGTCAATCCCGATCTTCTCCCGATACTTGTAAGGGGGGAATCGGGCGAGGATAACCACCTGATTGCCGCCGACAAGGATAAGGATGCGAAGGCTATAGTGACGCTCTATAGCCCGACCAGATCCGGTGAAGTCATTACGATGTACTGGAAGGGGGTGGCAATTGCGCAGACGGCTACGCTGAACGGCAATGAAAGCGCTGGAGATGAAATCGAGCTGAACATTACGTGGAATGAGATTGAGGTCGGTGGCCCAGGGACCGTACCGGTGTACTACACTGTGACTCATCCGGATTTTATTAATATTCAGAGGTCAGCTGAAACGCCAGTACTGGTTGACGCAGTGCCGATCATATTGATCGCCGCTACCTTTCCCGATATTTCCGCTGTCGGCTCTGCTTCAATGCTTAATTGCGCGTCTTTGCGTAAGCGTCAAAGTGATGGCTTTATTGGTTACAGGGTCAGTATTCCACCCTCCGGCTTTTTGGTCGCAAAACAAGAGATTACCCTCAAATGGGTGTTGAAAGAGGCAGACCAGATTGC
The DNA here is from genome assembly GCF_900103225.1 of Pseudomonas congelans. GTDB lineage: Bacteria > Pseudomonadota > Gammaproteobacteria > Pseudomonadales > Pseudomonadaceae > Aquipseudomonas > Aquipseudomonas congelans. The sequence continues at coordinate 261,373 of NZ_FNJH01000001.1, forward strand.
GGACATACTCGGCACTGAGCTGATCGACAAGATTGAAATTGCAGAAGGTGCAGATCTGGCCGGCATAGAATGGTTTGTACAACCGTATGATCAGTACATTCTGCCAGCACAGGAGGATTCGGCGAACGGCTGGGCCTACGCTCGCGTGGTTTACACGCTCAATATCAACAATGGAGACGTTGAGTCACAGTACGTCGATACCATTGTCGGCATTCAGGATCTGGAAGAAGCCAGTGGAACATGTAACATAACTTCACTGCCAGAAATTCCCTGAGTGTTATAGCGAAAAAGTCTGTCGGGCAGGATGATCCCGGCAGACCAATCATTTGAATAGCATTTTACTTGTAGGAGAAGTCCTACAAGTAAAGTGGACCGGTCCGACAGAAGATAGGGGGGGATCTATCTACTATTGGCACCCTTTCGTTATTGACTGGTTCGCTTGATGGCGGGCCAGCATTTCGTAGTCTGGAGATGCCTTAAATGAACAATCCCCCGCTGCCTGGTGGTCGCCTGATCCTTTTGTTTTTATTCAGGCCTTTGGCCTTTTTGCCACTCCTGCTGTCCGGCCAGGAGGTCTTTGCTGAGCCCGTCAGGTCTGACAAGACCATTGATGGTACGACCCCGGTAACCGATTATCGTGTTTCAAGCGGGGCCACGCTGACGGCCAATGGTGCAGGGACGCTCAATGTCGTTGTCGAGCAGGGGTCGGCCGTGGTGCTCAATGGCTCCAGCGTAGCCGGTACCGGTTCAGGTGTTCTATTGCTCAACTCCATTGCCGACGTTGTCGGCAGTACGATTACAGGTACAACGACGGGATTATCGATAGGTCGCGTCAGCACCGATCCGACAGGCTCCAGCGCCACTGTCCAGGCCAGCACCATCAGCGGGAACTTGATTGGCGTACAGCTTGGTTCGCGGGGCGAGTTTACCGCGCGCGACTCTCAGATCAGCGGCGGCACCGTGGGCTTGCAGATGGGTAACGGGTCTGCGACCGTCTATGGCGGCACGATCAGTGGTGGCAACGGTGTGGGCATCAACCCTGGCAATGATCTGTCGATGCCTAACAAGCTGATTCTCGACGGCGCGACCGTGCAAGGCACGACTGGCGCGGCCATTCTGGTGGGCGACTATGGTCTGGAGTCCACAATCGCCGAGATTTACGTGAACAACGGCTCTACTTTACAGGGGGCAAACGGGGTCTTGCTGGACGTCACCGGCATCGCGGCTGCGAACATGGAGGTGGACAACAGCCGCCTGACCGGGGACGTGGTTGCGCAACAGGGCGCCACTGCCAATCTGGTTCTGCAGAATTCGGCCACCCTGACCGGCAACCTGCAAAACGTGCAGCGCGTTGCGATCAACAGCAACGCACAATGGATCATGACAGGCGACGACAAGGTGGAAAATCTGTCACTGGCGGGCGGTTCGGTGCGCTTTGGCGAATCGAGCGCTTTCTACACATTGTCGGTGGACAATTTGTCGGGAAGCGGCACTTTCGCCATGAAGGCCGACTTTGCTCAAAAACTGAATGATTATCTGGAAGTCACTGGCAACGCCAGTGGCAGCCATCAACTCGCGGTGACCGCCAGCGGTGAAGAACCGTTGAGCGACGCCAGTCTGCACATGGTGCATATTGGCGCAGGTGATGCGCAATTCAGCCTGCTGGGCGGGCCGGTCGATCAGGGAACCTGGTCCTACGATCTGGTACGGCAAGGTAATGACTGGTATCTGGATGCGTCGCAGAAGATCATCAGCCCAGGCGCAAGCTCGGTCCTCGCACTGTTCAATGCCGCACCGACGATCTGGTATGGCGAGCTGACTACACTGCGCACCCGCATGGGTGAATTGCGCAGCAGTCCCGGAAATGCCGGGGGCTGGATGCGCGCTTATGGCAGCCGCTACGATGTCGAACAAAGTGCAGGTGTAGGTTATCGACAGTCCATGAGTGGTGTGAGCCTCGGTGCCGACGCGCCGCTGCCATTCGGTGACGGGCAATGGCTGGTAGGGTTGATGGCAGGCTACAGCAAATCGGATCTGGATCTGCAGCGCGGCACCAGCGCGAAGGTCGACAGCTACTATGCCGGGGCTTACGCAACCTGGCTTGATCAGCAGAGCGGCTATTATTTTGACGGCGTGGTGAAGTTGAATCACCTGCGCAACACGGCCGATGTCAGCATGAGTGACGGGCAGCAGGCCAGAAGCGACTACGACACCAATGGTCTGGGCGCCTCCCTGGAATTTGGCCGGCATATCAATCTGGCAAATGGGTACTTCATCGAGCCGTTCGGTCAGGTGTCTGGCCTGGTTTTGAGCGGCAAGGATTATCAACTGTCCAACGGCATGCGTGCAGAAGGCGAGCGAACCGGATCCTTGCTGGCCAAAACGGGGGCAACGGCAGGACGCAACTTCGACGTAGGCGACGGGCGAGTTCTGCAGCCCTACATCCGTGCGGCACTGGCTCATGAGTTCATGGATCGAAATGAAGTGCGGGTCAATGACAACCGCTTCAATAACGACTTGTCGGGTTCCCGTGGCGAACTGGGAGCGGGCGTCGCGATGTCAGTATCGGAAAAGTGGCAGGTTCATGCCGATGTCGATTACAGCCGCGGCAATCGTATAGAGCAACCTTGGGGGGCCACGGTAGGCTTGCGTTATAACTGGTAAGACTATTGAAAAAAGGCCGTCATGGCCTTTTTTTGCGGCTTTAGAACCTCGCAATTCTGACAGTGTCGTCATGCAGGGCAAGGGTGTTAAATGAGCTCTGGTAAAGGATAAGGATCCCTCTCAGGGGATATACATGGAGCGTTCAAAATGACGAACACGGAACAAGTTCTGCCACGCCCGGTGGTGGCTGCGCTGCTGCCTGACAGCGCCGATTGGGATGAAACTAATCTGCTACCTGCAGGCGCGGCTGTCAGGGATTTGCCTGTTGAAATTCCCAAATGGGAATACATCCCCATCCCCGGCACCAAGACGCTACTGACGTTGTATTGGCGCACCGGGATCAGCACTCATCTGATTGAGTCGCGAGAGTTCAAGAGCGAGGATTACCCTCTGATTCCTCCAGACGAGCGCGTGTTTGAAGTGCCGACCCTCTATCTGGTTCAAGGCATTCACGACGTCTGGTATCAACTGACAACGACTAATGGCGAGACTTCAGAGTCCGAAAAAAAAGCCATCACAATTGACCTCACGCCACCTCTTACCGCTGTCATTGAACGATTGAAATTCGACACGACTACTGTCACGGAGCAATACCTGACTGACCACGGCCAGCAGCTGGTCGCAGAGGTCCCTGTTTATCAGGATTGCAAGCCGGGCGATGTCATCACGTGGTACTGGAATAGCAATCCGTTGAATGTACAGCCTGGCGATGAGGTGGACAGTCGGCTTTTGCTACGTGGTGAAACCCAGCCACTGTCTGTTGAATATCCTGGCAGCATGATTATTGCCAGTGGCGACGGGGAGCATTACGCCTTCTACACACTCAGGGACCGGGCAGGGAATGTCAGCGCATTTTCACAGCCGGCGTTGCTCCAGGTGTCGGCTCAGCCCGTTCCACGGGTACTGCCTGCACCGCGCATCACCGAAACGTCAGGGTCGAGTTCAAGCACGCTCAACCCCTATGACGCGCTGAAGGGCGCTCATGTGGAAATACCTGACGCCGCTGTGATCTACCCCGGTGAAACCGTCCGTGTGCAATGGGGAGAGCCGGGTACTGTGGGCGCCTATCGCACAGAACCGGCAGAATCAGCCGTGTTCACCATTCCCTCCACACACATTGCGCAGCATTTCGACAAGTCGATTCCTGTGTACTACGAGGTGTTTGAAAGCGGTGTCGAACTTCCGCATGTGTCAAGGGTACATACCTTAAGCGTGTCGAAACTCGAGGGTTTTCCTGTTGTGCAGTGCGACAAGGTAACAGGCGGGCAGCTGAGTCTGGGCGGCATTGCCACTGGAGGAAAGGCCAGTTTCACACTCGCCAGGTGGTCATTCATGGGGCCTGATCAGTTCGTCAGTATTGAAGTGCGTGGCACGGACAACGCCGGAACTCTGGTAGTGGTTCCGGTGGTGACGGGGTATCCAGTACCGGGAGAGGCTACCACTATCGCGGTCGGCCATATTTTCAAGGCGGACCTGCAACGCTTTAAAATCGGCGGTCTGCTCGAGGTCAGAGTCAGGGTGAGTTTCGATGCGAAACTCACCTGGCAGCGGTTTCCTTCCTTGACGCCGACCCTTTATCCCTGACGGTAAACACAGTTGTGCTGGCGGGTTACTTATAGGTCATGGTGAAACTCAACGCCCCTTTGGCCAGGCCTGGCCGGATCGCACTGTTGGCATCGGTCTGATAGAAACGGGCGTGAAAGTTGAGCACGGTGTTGCCCGGACTGATTGCAGACAACGGCACTTCAGTTAGCAGCTCCATCGGCGTGATGGCATCTGCTTTGAGGATCTGGATGCCTATGCCCTGGGCAGTAGAGTCGCTGGTCAGACTGAAAACACCGCTATTAGTCGGTTCTACCGGCATTGATCCCTGAACGCCATCGAGCTGGATATGAGCGGTAGCGACGAAACCTGTGCCAGGGGCGGTATCGGTTTCGCAATTGCTCAGGGAAATGCTGAAAGGTACCGCCGTGGTGGTAAAGCCAGGGCCTGTGAAGTCCGCGCTGTCCCATTCCCCGAGCTGGACAGGATCGGCGCTCACCGCATTGGCACCGACGCTGCATTGGGCCTGGTGAACGGTGCCTGTCAGGCCGAAACTCATGATCTTGCCCAGCGGTGTAACACTGCCGCTCCACAGCTCGCCGCCATCCAGTAACTGCGGGCCGGAGGGGATAGGCCCGGTCTTTACCAGCGTGACCTCATGTCTCAGGTGCAGAATCCTCATAGCGCTTATCATTGGCCGATGATCGTGAATGCCAAGGTAGGGCACTGTCGGGTCGCCGTCCACAGGGATGAAACAGTTGTTGCACGGGCCACCGGGAGGGGGGGTGAGTGGAATGCCCAGTCTGGTCCGCACGCCGACGCCCGGGATATTGGTCTGTAATATCTTGCCGGTCACATCCTCCCCGTTGATCGGGTCTATCACGCCAGGAAACACGGGTACCGTTGCAACTGCCCGGAACTCAAGCAGCGCGGTGCCGTCATTGATGCATGCCACCTCCAGGCCAGCTGGATCCGGTGTGATCGCGCTCATGTTGACGCTGCCGATTACCGAACCGATTTTTGCGTCCCTGGCGACATAAAGTGCACCGATGTCTCGACGAAAGTCTTTCATTCCCGGGGCTGTGCGCCAGTAGCATTCGTTGCTTGGATTTTGTTGGGGTTCACCGGCCATTGCGATGCTGAAATGGCTGGCGCCCAAGGCCATGAGACCATAGGCCAGGCATTGAGAAGCGGTGTTCATAAGCGTTTTCCTGATGGGACGGTAACGTGACTGCACCTTCACTGCCTTCATGGGTTGCACGTCAGTTCCTGCACTCGATAACCTTTGGCCACAGGCATGCGGGCGGGGTCGATGTGCAGGCGGCATTGGGGGGCTGATTGATTGCCCCATCGCACGTTGAGGCTTTGCGGTTGCATGCCTGTGGACAGCAGAATCTGCCCGCCCTGGCCTGCGATACCCATGAGATTTCCATGTTCATCACTGACCTGCGCACCGAATGGCAGTGGCTGGCCATCGCTGGCCCGTGCGTTGATGATCAATCGAGTGACCTCACGCGCGGCAAAGACGGTTTTGACCACAGCGCCGCGAGCCGGCACGACCTGAGTGCTGCCGTTGTCGATTTCCACTTCGGGGCCAAGTTGATCGGTCAGCAGGGCGATCTGGTTGTAACGATAAGGGCGCAGGTACGGGACAAGCGCGTAGCCCCGGTTGTCTGTCCTGACCCCGATCGCGTTAAAAACGCCGACGTCCGGCGTATCCGGAACCTGAACCAATGCGATGGTATCGCCCAGGTTGGGGCCCAGTTCAACGCCATCGGCGTGCAGTAACACGGCACCGCTGGCGTTGACCGACGTGCTGCGGTAATTACTGCCCTGGGTCATCCCTGCGCCGATGCTGCCGAACGGGGCCTGATAGCTTGCCGCGATACCTGCGCTCTGTCGGCGGCCGTCTTCGTTGCTCAGGCTCGTACGATAACTCAGGCGATTGTCGTCCAGGCTTCCGCTGAGGCTGGCGCGTTGGCTGTGGCGGTCGCCACTTTTTTGCAAATCGAAGGTCGCATTGCTTGAGCGCCCGATGCTCAGAGGCATCGACACGCTAAGCCCCACTTGCATGTCGTTGCCACTGTTAAATGCATCGCTCAGCGACTGCGACGCATAGAAGTTGTAGGTAACGCCTGCATACCGGGTATTGGCGTTGAACTGGAACTGACGTTGCTCATGGTTGATGCCCCAGTAATCCTGCCGGGACAGCGTCAGGCTGACGCTGCTGCGGTCTCCGAGTCGTTGATGAAGGGAGGCTTCAAGGCGACTGCGGCGGCTGCCTTTGAACATCGTGCTGTCGCTGCGCTGGCGCAGTGTTTCGTTAAAGTCCCGATACCCTTGGGTGGAATAGCGATAACCGGCGAAGCGCAGGTGGGTCCGGGTCGCGAATGCCTTTCCGTACTTGAACGCGTAACTCATGCCTTGCACGCTAGCCTGGCCGGGTTTGTCGATTTGCGCATCCGAATGCGTCACGTCAAATGCCAATGCACCCAGCCCCCCCATGTCTCTGGATATCCCCAGGGCTGTGGCGCGGTAAATGTCGCTGGTCAGCAGGCCACCGTAGAGCGTCGAGCTCCAGCCGGTACCCACTGCCAGCGTGCCCTGCCATAGCCAGGGTTGTTCGGTTGCGTTGATGCCGTTATGGCGACCCATGGCTGCGCTGTATTTCCAGGCGCCTTCACGCAACAGGTTGCCAAGGGTGGAGTAGGGCTGGGTAAAGCGCCGGACCTGGCCATCGGCTTCGGTCAGCACGACTTCCAGTTCACCACTGCCTGCGGTAGTCAGGTCATCGATCTCGTAAGGGCCTGCGCTGACGTAGGTTGAATAGATCGGGAAACCGTTCTGCAGCACTTCCAGCTTGGCTCTGCTTTGCGCCACTCCGCGGATGACCGGCGCGTAGCCTTGCAGCGCATCGGGAAGCATTTCCTCGTCGGTGTTGATCAGCACGCCCTTGATCGGCAGGCTCGGGAAGACATTGCCGCCAGTGTGTGTTTCGCCAACCGTCAGGTTTGCATGAGTACCGGGAAGATCGCGTTGAGCATAGGCGTAGGCCCTTGTCCATTCACGCCTCCCTTCTTCATCATGGCGCACGCTTTGATTACTTCGCAGCCGCCATTTGCCGAGGTTGATGCCGCTATTGAGGTACAGGTCCGCGCTGTTGCGTCGGCCCCTTTCAGCACCGGAAGTCTGTTGTGCCGAGGCCTGATAGCTGAAAAATGCTGCATTGATGCCGTAATCCCAGAGCGCCGGATCGACCTGGCCGGACGTGTCGCGGCGCATGGCGATCTGCGGAATGGAGATCGACAATTGCAGCCTGCCGCCGTCGAAATCGATCTGTGATCCCGGGACCAGCCCGAGCAAATCGACACACGAGGCGTCCAGCAATGCCGGATCGGCGAGGCCTTCAAGACGCAAGCCCATCTGCTCGAGCATTGCTCGGGAAAGGCACGGCAACAGCTGCTCGCCCCGCGGGTCGGTTTCGAAGCGCAGTTCCTGCTGGCCGAAGTAACGGCTGTTGATATGAATTTCTACCCAGTGGTTGCCAGGTGCGAGGTCCTGCGCATTGGCCAGCGTATCAAGTGCCTGGGCTGCCGCATCGCTTGAATAACCCGGACCCTGGCGCAGGAAGCCGGACTGGAACGAAATGGCGGCCAGCGCGGGACTGGGATCCAGCATAAGCGCGCCGCTGCCATAAGCCAGCAACGAACGCATAAAACGCAGGCGCACTGGTATGAACCCGGATTCAGGTAATAGGGGCATGTTCAATGTCCTGGAATAAATCGACGCTGTCTTACGGGATCAGCCGGACCGGGAGGGTTAATGGCGTGCTGTAGCCGCCGTAGTCGTTGATCGCGGAAAACACCACCTGCGTGCCAGGCGATGCGCGCAGCTCGTTGAGTTCATAGGTCTGCGAGGTCATCGGGCCGAGCATCACGGGCTGGCTGATCTTTTCTGTCTTGCCGCCAGCGGTGACTTCCAGGCGAATGAAGGAGACGTGGAAGGGGGACGGGTTGGTGGCGGTCAGTTGCGTTTTGTCTGAGGTTCGTTCGATCGACCATTGCAGATCCTTCAGTCGTGCAGTGGGGTTGTCGGTCAACCGGGCAGGGCGATAAAACATCTTGAGACGAGTGCGCAGAGCGATATTCAGCACGTTGCCTTGCGTGCTGTCGGCCTGAGGTATTTCCTGCACATTGAAATAGAACAGTGATTCGCGGTCAGCAGGCAGATCATTGGGCAGGCCGTTGATCTGTACCTGTTGCTCCTTGCCGGGATTGAGGCGGAACAGGGTCGGCGATGGCGCGAACGGTACCAGCGTGGTGGCGTCGTCGGCCGATGTGTTGACCCATGTCTGAACCGCGAACGGCCTATCGCTGGGGTTTGAAATGATCACCGAGGTGCTGCGTTTGTCGCTGGCAAACACTACGCGAGTCGCGTTGACGGTCAATGCCGCTTGAGCTGCGGGCATGCAGGCGGTCAGCATGAACAACGTCATGCAGATGCCGCGTGCACGCACGGCAGGAGCAGGAGCTTGCTTGCAGAGGGTGCCGAACATGAGAATTTACCTTGTGCATCCAGACCCCGTGGAGGCCTGGATGCATTGACGATGCTTTCGATAAGGGCGCGCGTGGCGCCACTACACGGCAAGCGAAAGGGGGAGTATCAGTTGATGGCAACGACAAACTGCACGTCTGCCGAAGCAGCACCGGCAGTGACAGTCGTTGCGGTCGAGCGGTAGTAGGCGTTGAAAATCATGTCGGTCACCCCACCGGCGATCAGCTTGTAAGGCGCGGACTCTTCGCCAGGCTTGATGGGACTTCCCTTGTTGTCCTTGATCACGATGGCAACGCCTTTAGCGCCATCGGTACTCGATGCAACCCCGAAGTAGTCCCCGGAGGTGTCCGTAGCGCCGTTGAAGGTGACTTTTGCAAAGTCGTCGGTGCCGGTCAGGTTGCAGTTGCCCTTGTCATTCAAACGCAGGACGAAGGTTTTGCCACTGTATTCCTGGCCGACTGCGGTAAAGCGGGAGGCGTCGACGCTGCCCATTTTCACCTGACTGCCAATTGCGCCATCGCCAGGGTTGACGACTTCGATAGGGCACGTGCTGCTGGTGATCTTGCCTTCGAAGTTGATAGTGCCAGTATTTGCAAGCGCCGAGGTGCCAGCCAGCGCAGCAGCCAGGGCAATGCCCAGTGCAGAGAAAGTTGTTTTCACGATAAATACCTGAGGGTGTTTTAAGTTACATATATTTTCAAGTTACACAGCGTGTATGTAACTATTGATGTCGTTCAATTGCTTTGTTTGTGTTAGCTGTCATGACGGGGCGGGAGTTTAGTGTGAAGTTACCTACAAATACAGGTGTCTTATGAGCTGGTTTTATGACTGATGTTGTAGGAAATGTCTTATATGTTTTGGCGTAAATTCATATGCCATGCTTTTAACGTGATACGTTTTCAGGTGCCAGTGCCTGCATTTCATTGCGGGCCGCCCAAATGCGGAGCAGGCCGGAATAGCAGTCAGGCGAGGATGCGTCATCATCCTCACCTGACTGATGAGTGTGCTCAGCTTCTTATTACCCTGGTCACACGATGCTTGGCGATAGCATTTAGCATGATTGCCGATGGCCCTTCAGCAGCGGCTGCCGCCTTTATTGCCTGACTGACAGGTTGGCCCTCCAGGCGCGCTCGAGTGGCCAGTTTTAATTCATCCAGCCCCCCCGCGTTCGCTGCCTGTGCCGGCGCGGTGGGGCGCAGATTTGCTTTGGCACCCGCCAGCATGGCGGGGTCAATAGCTTGACTCGCAATGGCACTGGTACTTGGTACGCTCGGTCCTGCGACCGCTACCGGGGCGCCTGAGAGAGAAGCTGCTGGAGACCTTGGAGAATAACGTGCTCGGGGGATTAGGCCAGATGCGTCCGCCGCTAAGCCTGGTGATCCTGGCGGGCTGGGCGGTCTGGGCGCGCTAGGCGCGTGCAACATTTCCGCAAGAATCAGGTTTTTTACCCCCTTGTCGTTTACAGGCTTGCTCAACGCGCGCATCGCTGAACTTGCAGCGCCTGTGCCCAAGCCCACTCCAAAAGCAGCCACGCCTGTCCACAAGGCAATGCTTCCGGCTGTCTGATCACCATTGGTCGCGTTGACCGCACCTGCTGCAGTGGAAGCTGCCGTGAGCGCTGTCGTTGCAACCAGGGCGACGGTCGCTGATGTCGTTTCGGCCACTCCCAGGCCGATGAGTGGTATTGAAACAGGTGCCGCCAGACCCGCTGTCATCGCCAGCGATGCAACACCCACTACCGTAAAGAACGCACCGACTGCCACGCCTACCCAACCCATGACGCCACCGCCACCCGCCGACCCTGGATACAACTCGCCTTCATCCGGCCGCCGCAAGCGACCGCTTTGAACGCTGGCATCGTGGCCAGTGGGGTCGCGCAGGGCGATAGGGTTACCCAGGCAATAGGTGTAGGGATTGACGCCACCCGCTGCGAAAGGGCTCAGGGAGTCGGGGCTGTGAAAGCGCATAAGGACAGGGTTATAGGCCCGATAGCCTCTGCCCAGCAGATACCAACCGCTGGAGGCATCGCGTACTTCACCGTTAAAGCCCAGCGTGGTGAGCAGCGGTTCATCGCTGTGACGATTGCCATAGGCACTGTAAACGGCTGTTCTGAGGGTGTCTTGCTGACATTCGCCCAGCACGCTGTTGTTCGGATCGGTGAGCAGCAGCAGGGTTTCGTCCTCTTGGTTTTCGCATTGCTGCCCCAGGGATTGCTCGCCCAGATACAAGTAGTGCGTGCGCCGGTCTTCCTGCACGCTGCTGCTGAGTTGCTGGTCCTGATAAAAACGCAGGGTTTCGCTGTCACTGCCATGTCGCGACGTCACCAGGTGGTCATGGCTGTCGTAACGGTATTCGCTGAGCGACCTGCCTGCAGTGTCCAGCACACCCAGCAGGCGGCTCTGGCTGTCGTAGCTCAAGGTATGTCCTTGCTCGTCGTTAAGCTGATTGCCATTTTCGTCATAGCGGAATGTCGGATCCAGCATCGGCGTGATCAGATCTTTTCTGACCCTGGACGGGCGGTAGGTAACGCCCGACAACTGACAAGGGTCCTGCACGGCATAGGTGAAAAACGCCCGCTCAATCGTATCGTCGGCAAACGTGGTCGTGGCCAGAGTGATGTTGTCCAGCGAATCGAAGGTGAACAGCTGGCGAATAATCCCCCGCGGCTCTGTATCGACGGGATGCCAGGTTTCTCTGGGCAGCGTACTGCCTGAACATTCGTGCAAGGTCAGGCGGCCGCGAGCATCATAGGTAAAGTTCTCCAGAAGCAGGCTTTCACTACCCTGTTGCAAATGCCGGCTTGCCAGCAAACCATCGGCTTGCCAGACCTGTTCAAGAATTCGCTCGGGCTGTTGATTCAGTGCCTGAGCCCTGAGCGTTTCCCGTCCCTGATGATCGTATTCGAAGCGGGTCGCAAGCGCCGTCCCTGCGGTCAGGTCGTGAGTGACAACGGAGCCGGGCCGGCTAAAATCGTCGTACGTGATCGAAGCCTTCAGCGTCCCTTGTTCGATACAGTCGAGCCTGCCGAAAGCATCGTAGTGGTAAAGCGTATCGAGCCCGGTGCTGGCACCTTCTTCAAGTTCTGTGCGCTTGAGCGGACGTTTTTGCAGGGAGGTCTGATAGCTGGTTTTCCAGGGTGTTCCCTGGTTGTCGATCCAGCTTTCGACTTGCAGACGGTTGAGCACGTCGTAATCGTAAGTGCGTGTGCCTTGATCATTATGAGCGCGGATCAAGCGTGCGCTCGTGGCGTCGTAATCGTATTCGGCGTTTTCGTCCGGCGCGATGCTGGTAAGCGCCTGATCAGTGAGTGCCAGGTTATACGTAAAGTTGATCGCTTCTCCCTTGGCGGTCGTGCGGGTCTTGACCTGTTTTCGGTCACCTTCATACGCGTAATTTTCCACGCGCGGACCGACGGTGCTGCTGGTGAGTCGCTGCAAACCGTCGAAGTTCTGTTTGCCTGCCAATGTTCTGGTCGTACCGTCGCTGTGAACCACCTCAAGCGTCGTCGCCAACTCGTCGCTGCTGTGCGTGGCGTAACTGCGATTGATCACGCTCTCGTCTGGCAGGGTGGTGGTAATCATGCGCGACCAGGCGTCGTAGCTGAACTGCGTGCTGTAGCCGGCTTCGTCAGTCTGACACGTGCAGCGACCCAGCCCGTCGTACTTGAATGACTGCGTGCCCGTGATCTTTTCACTGCCGTCCAGGCTGCTGATCTGTTGCGGTTTGCCGAACAGGTTCAGCCAGGTTTCGCTGCAGTTGCTGATTTTCGGGGTGTCGCTGCCACATTGTAACCAGCTGCGCTGGATTGGCCCGGCGTAGTCGTCACTGCCGATGGGGTTGAAATGTTGATGGTTTTGTACGCCGTCGTCTCCGGTTACCACACATTGTTGATTCCAGTCGTCATAGGTGAAGCGACGGTTGAGTATCAACGGTTCATGACCCAGGTAGTCGTAGGTGGTTTCCTGTTCCACGTTATTCCAAGTGCTGTATTGAGCGGCGTAGATCTGAAGCACGGCGATCAGATCGTCGGCGTCGATGTGATCCTGTTCTTCGTAGATAACTCGGCCCAGCCCGTCCATCCGGGAGCGAGTCATGACCTTACGGGCATTGATGGTCACCTGTTCTGCCTGTTCTCCTGAAGTGGCGCAGAGGACATATTGATATTCGCGGCTGGCCTCGAATTCCTGACCTGAAGCGACCACTTCCCGGGTCATCCGGTTGAGCGCATCGTATGCATAGCGTGTTTCCACGCCTTCGGCCTGGGTGAGCAGCTCTTGCCCGGTCAGGGGCGAAAGCTGACGGACCGTAACGCTGGTCACGCTGTCGAAGTCAGTGCTCAGCGTTTGAGTGATCTGTTGCACCGGTACTTCCAGTTGCGGGCTGTCCAGGTTGCTGTACGCATAGTCGATGTGAGTCGACTGACCGTTCAGGCGCAGGCTCTGACGCTCGACACGGCCATGCAGAAACGGCTCATCAGGCCGGTTGAAATGCGTCAGGCGGGTGTGCCGCAGCTCCACATCGTTACCCGCACCCTCGGTATCGATTTGCACCAACGTTTCGGTTTCAGGGATGATCCCGGTCGGCATCTCGCTATCGGTCAGCGCGGGAAATTCAGCGTAGCGATAGTGGGTTGACAGGATGGGTGCGTCGATCTCGTCTGACTGGGCGGGGGTGGGAGTAGTGGTTCTGGTGCGCAAACGGCTGACAAATCCTTCCGGGTCGGCAGGGCAATCGCCCTCGACGCCTTCTGCCGGGTACCAGGTGCTGGTTTCAACGATACCGTCGGCGCGGGTGTGCTCAAGCAGATTTCCAGCGCTGTCATAGGTGTTGCTTTGCTTCTCGTTGCGTACGCGTCCAGGCTCACTCAATACCGTCCAGCTTGTGTTGATTTCCTTGGGCAACTGGCAGTAGCTGAGTTGCCTTTCGAACGGTACGCCTTCTTCGATAAAGTAGAGCGTCTCGACGGTCTGGCGGTGTTCGTTCTGGGTAGTGACCTCTAGTGTCTGTAAATGAAACCGGTTGAACGTACGCTCGATACTGCGCACCGATTTGTCATCGACCCACAGGCTTTCGGTGCAGACATAATCATAGGGGTTCACATATTTGTAGAGGTTGTCCAGACCGTTGTCTTCCCAGTAAATACTCAGACCTGCGCCCAGAAAATTACGCGAGCGCTGTTGACTGTCTTTATAGGTATAGCGGACATCGACCTTTGGCTGGGCAAACCCGGGATCGACGATATGCCGGGTTACCCTTGGCAGTGCCGGGCGTTTGGCACTGGCAGGAAACTCATGACCGGCATCCTGGTAATAAACGTCTTCCTGGCTTCCCGTCGGTGTTTCTACGCGCTTGATGCACAGCTGGCTGTCGTTCTCGAAACCGTATTCGAACCGCCACGAGGCCGCGTTTTCCGTGGGCAGCGTGATCCGGGAAACACGCTTGTCAGTGCCCGTCAGGGACATGACGAAACGTGCCAGTTGTCCATCCTCTGTTGCGGCTTCCGGGTACAACGTGATCTCGACGCTGGTACTGCTGCGGGTGATATTCAGCAGGGGCTGGCCCTGATCGTCCTTGATCGATTCCAGCATGAATTGAGTGCTGTTGAACGGCTTGTGTTCGAGTCGGAGGCTATGACCTGACGGCGCGATGATCCGAACAGGCCAGGCCATGCGCTTGTCACCACTGCGGTGCACTTCAAGGATTTCTGTCAGGCCGGACTTGTGCACTACTCGAAAGCGGTTTTCATCCAGCTTGTAGAAATGAAAGGTGTCGAGTTTTTGTTCCGACATCGTCAGCCGCCCGACACGGGTGGTCCGTTCGCTACCTTTGCTGCCTGCGCTTCCATCTATGCAGAACGTTTCGCCAGTGCTCAGCGACAGAATATTAGTGCCGGGATTGTAGTGCGACAGCTGCAGGCCCCAGCCCAGACCATAGCCGCTGTCCTGCGTATTGAGCGGGCTATAGGAGAGCGCGGGTGTGATTCCGGGGCCGAGCAGATCATTGCCCTGCAGCTCGGGTAGATTGATAGAGACGTTATAAAGCCCTGTGCGCGGATCAACGCCGCTTTTCAGGCAACTCATAAAATTGAGCGCATTGGAGTGCACGGAAGTAGAAACAGTCATGGAGCATACCTCGTGGGTTGAAAACGACACGAGCGCACCGGTTGACTGCGTGCAATCCATGCGCCTGAGTCATAGGAGGAATTCAGTGTTCCTGGCTGCCGGAGACACTGAAAGCCTCGCTCAACCCTACTCGTTCCTCCGTGAGTCAGTAACCTAGCAATTGTACGAGTAGTCAGACGATTCGCCCGGGCTTACAAAGACTCCATTCGGCGCGGCCACACGGCTGAAAAAAATTTCATCACTTCACGTACTCGCGTGAAAGGAGCGCACTCATGGCTGTTGAGTATCCGGCACCCGGAGTCCCTGGACTGCAACAGCCCGGGAACTACATAGATCTCGAGCAACTGGGGAGCCTGGATTTGCTGACCTACGTCAACTATCCAGGCATCGTCAATGGAAGCTTTTTCTACATCAATTGGCGTGGTTGCGGTGCGAAAGGTGAGGTCGTGGATATATTTGATGACTTGATCGAAGTCGTCGGTCTTGAGGCCGATGGCATGCCGGTAATGATCGACAATCAGAAACTCAAGAGGCTTGATCAGGGGTGGGTTTTTTATTCGTATTTCGTGCCTGACAGCAATACCCTGGACACGCTAATCGAGTCGAAGCGGCTCTTCTTCAATGTAGGGCGCCCCTTGATCAGCGCCACGCCACTGGCTGTACCGCAATGTAAACAATCCCATGACCTCAAGCTGGATCCGCAGCTGCTCCGCTCGGGTGAAGTCACGTTCGTGACGCCGCCGTACAAGGCCATGCGCGCGGGCGACGAGGTGACGCTCACGCTGGATCTGTACTTTGGTGTCAGCGATCCTTGGGATCCTTTGGTCAGGACTCATAGCGTGACCGCTGGTGAGGCAGGTCAGCCTCTGACCTGGAAAATTCCTGCAAACGACCTGTTAGTAATCGAGGATGGTTACGCCCTCATGAGCCAGAAGATCGACTACGCAGGCACCACGTTCAGCACGCAGGGCCCTGTTCAAACCCTGGATATCGTGGCCCCGGATATCGTGTTTTTGCCCAGGCTCGAGATCAAGGACTTCAGCGGCGGCTCGCTGGATCCGCAATCCTATCCCGACGGCATAACCCTGAAGATCGAGCCGTACACAGGCATGCAAGTCAACGATGAGGTTGTGATCTACGTCAGCAGTGATAGCCAGTTGGTGAAAACCCTGCGCACTGATGTATCGACGCTCGACAGTCAAGTGCTTGAGCTCAAGGTGGACCAGGACTGGCTGGTCAGCAACAACGGCAAGAACGTGGAGTTCATGTACCAGTACGCACGGCAGGGTACTGCGGGCAGTTCGATCGCTCGCGGCGTCCTGCTACGCCAGCCGCTTGACCTGCCACCGCCGGAAATCAAGCACGCTATTGTCGAAGACAACGGCAGCGAGGGTGTCATAGGCCACGTCTTTGCACAGGCGCTGATTGACGGGGTGGAGGTGCGGATTCCAGAAACCGCTGTCATTGGCCCCGACGATACCGTGCAAATGCACTGGGACGGTTACGGCAGTACCGGCAGTTTCATCGCTGAACCTTCGGTCGGTGATCCAAAGCTTTTTATCATTCCAGCTACGGCCGTGCCCGCCAATATGGGCAAGCGTGTTGACGTGTATTACCAGGTGACCCCTGCTTTGGAACCGCCCGGCACCTCGAAGGTTTTCGATCTGGAGGTCAAAGGTATCGACGGCGGCTGGCCGGTCGTTCAGAACGTGCGGCCGTCAACCCATGATGGCTTGCTTTCGCTTGGCGAGGTGCCCACCGAAGGCGCCGGGCTCAGTCTTGCCACCTGGATGTATATGGTTGCAGGCCAGCGGGTACGCATCATCGTTACTGGATTGTCCTCAAATGGCGATCCGCAAAGCTTCGATGTGCGGACAGGCGCTGCCGAGCCTGTCACTGTCACTGAGTATCAGGCCGGTAAAGTCTCTGGACTCATACCCAAGGATTTTCTGGAGGGACTGCAGCGCGACACCGAAACTATTACCGTGAAGATTGAAGTCAGCTTTGACGAGGGCAAAACGTACGTACCGTTCCCTTTCATCAGCTTCAGCCTGACGAACCAGATGCGAGCCCGTTGATCAATAGCCAAGCAAGGATAATTAGCCATGGATGGTAATACGCTGGAAAGTCTGCTGGCCTGGATGCAGGCCCCTGAAAACAATGTCATGCACGGGTGGGGCGCGATTACCGTCCTGGGACGCAAGAAGGTCAATGAACTGTTGGCGCAGCAATTCATAGCACGAGCCACCACCGACTCCTGGTTGCCGCTGGTCAGTGGTGTAGTCGCCACGATCCCGGGCAAGCGGCTGGACGCCATCCACGGCTTCAAGCTGGGTACGCCACAGCTTTCGTTCGAAAAAGCCGGTGTGGTCAGTAACCATGCCACCTTGAGTTGCTCGGTGGACGCCGGAGCCTGGCTCAGGATGAGCCGGATAGACAACCAGTGGCAGACTCAGAGCATTGTAGAAATAGACCCGCTGCTCGGCCCCAGAGTACTGCTGGATCTGGACCTGATGAAGACGCAGGGAGTTGTTTCCGAGGACGGCCGAATCGTTCTCGATTTGAAACACAGTGACGATGTCAGGCTGACAGGGGCCGGCACTGAAGAAGAACAGGAACTGATAGGTACTGTTTTCAGCAACCTGATCAGCCAGTTGCCCGACGAGCAGCGGATATGGGAACTCGGCAGTATCGATGCCGGAGACGAAATCGTTGAGCTGATGAAGCCTCACGCTTTCAGGCTGCAGACCCAGGCAGACCCTCAGGCATCACCGGGCGCGGATGCTGCGACTGATCGCGAGGGCGCGCTTCTGGTGTGCATCAGTATGGTGGGTCAGGAGGCAGGCGATACGCTCCCGGCTAACTATCCATACTTTCTTCCCGGTGACACCGGCCTGGATTACTCGGCCAGTGTGCTGATGGGCGCAAATGCAGCACCCCTGGGTTTGCTGTATGCGATGGCAGACGCATTAGGCAGCGGTGATTTTGAGTACGTTGAAAATGCGGACGGTACGCTCTCGCAGGCCACGTTGACTTCAGGGCAGTTAGCGTTTGAGCCATTCTCGGTGAGTAAGGTTGATCCTGAGACCGGTGACCGGACGGATGCCGACGTCGGTGAAATGATCTTCAGCGCCACAGTCGATCAACCGCTCACGCTGGATTTCGAGTCTGGAAAAATCCAGCTGAACTGGACAACCCGATCGCCGGTCGGTTTAACAGTCAGGACAGATTCTGAGGCGTATGACTTCAGGTTTGAAGTCGGCCTGTCATTTGATGTCACCTATGAACGGACAGGTTCGCAATGGACGAGAGCGTCATACTCACTCGATAAAACCTTGACTATGCCCTCGGGCAGATCCTGGGAGGATGAACTTATCGGTCAGCTGATTGGCGTGGTCCTCTTCGCGATAATCATGACGCTGATCCAACTAGCCCGTGATGAGATTCTGCGCATAATCAGTGAGCGCGTGGACCCGATATTCGCAGACACGTTTTGGGCTGGTGCAGGACTCGAAGCGTTTACGAGTCAACAGATCACTCTGGGTTTCGGTGAGTCGATTCAGAGCGACGTTCTGTACATACCCAGGGACGTTGTGATCTTCGGCCATGTCAACCCGACGCTGACTTCGTTTACCGTCAGCCCCCTGCAGCCGCTGATGGCTGCTGGCAGCAGTCAACTGTTCGTCACTGAACCGAGTATACCGGGCGTGGTCTGGTCAGCAGAGGCGCTTGAAGGCGGGTCGGGCGAAAAGGTCGATATTTCGCCCTCCGGGCTTTACCAGGCGCCGCAAGCCGACGCGGTCAATGGCCTGCTGCGTGTGCGAGTAGTCGCTGAAGACAAGGCTACAGGCAATTCCAGCGCTGCCCTGGTCACAGTGCTGACCAACCCGATGACGATCAGTCCGCTGATTCAGATCTGCAGTCCCGGTGAGACCGTTGAACTCGCCGCCAAAGGGCTTGCTGGCATGCCGTTGCAGTGGTCGATAGGTAATCAGGTGCCGGGTGAAAGCGGTGAGGTGAAGCCCAGCATATTGCCCGGCGGTGATCACACCTATTTGGCCGGCCCTAAAGTGAGTGACAAAACCTATGTGCTGGACGAGGTCAGGGTCACCGGCGCCTCAGGGGCTCGCTCGGCCTGGGTACTGGTGGTGCAGCACTCACCTGCTTTGGTCGTCAAGCCACTGGTCGTTGACGTGTCGGCCGGTGAGGTCAGCTTGCAGGCGCAGTGGAACGGCGTTGAGATCAAGCCTGTGTGGACGTTGGCGGCGGGCAGTCGCGGCGAGATCACCGATGACGGCAAGTACAAGGCACCTGACAGCATACATGAGCGGTTTGCGCTGGTGTTTGCCACCTACGCTGACGACATGTTCGGCGAAGTGCAAGGACACATCATCCTGCCGCTCCCGTTGCTGGATTTCGAGGATGAGCTGACCTTGATGGGCGATGATGCCAGCGCCGTCAGCGTACTGTCCGCAGACAAGCCCAAGTCCGTCGCCAAGCAGCGCGCGCTGGCTTCTGCCAATAACACGTTGGACGGCCTTGTCGACTGGATGGCAAACCCTGCCAACAACGTCATGCTGGGCTGGGACGCCATTGCGGCCATGGATCGCAGCAGGGTCAATTCGCTGTTGCTGCAGGAATACATCCATCGCTTTTCGGCCAACACCTACCTGCCTCCGGTGAGCGGTCAAGTACCGACAGTCGTCAACGAGTGGATGGAATCCATTCATGAGTTTCTGCTGGACGCTCCGCGCCTGGCTTTTGTGAACGATGATCTGGGCAATTCTCATGCAACCCTGACCTGCTTCATTCTGGGCGGCACACAGTTGACCCTGAAAAAGAATGTCGACACCTGGGGCCTTGTAAAGCTGACCCGAATCGACCCGCTGCAAGGACCGAAGCTGACGCTCGATTTGAGTCTGGACGAGGTTGCGGGCCTGGTCGACGACGATGGCCGGGTCAAACTGGACTTGCGGCACAGTGACAACTTCATTCTCACCTTCGCCGAGTCAGCCTATGAAAGAAAGCTGGGTGGTGATTTCTTCAAGGACCTGTTCAATCAGCTTCCGGACGAGAAACGCATCTGGACATTGGGCGTCATCGAGGCCGGCTCCAATGCATCAATGCGCGCCGAGTCATTCAAGTTGCGCACCCAGACCCGTTCGCTGACTAAACAGGAGCTACAGGCAGGGAATGCCGGCGACGGCGCGATTCTGACCTTCATCTGTATGGAAGACGGTTCGCCAGGCGGTGATATACCGATTGAATACAGATACCTGATTCCGGAGTACTACTCGAAGCGCTATTCCGCCACAGTGCTTTTTGCCAAAGAGCGTATAAACAAGGCCGTGAGCATTGTCCAGACCGTGGCAGACGCTCTTTCCGCTGTGATTGAAAATCTTAAATTCGAGTACGTCACTGACGCCAACGGTCGAGTGATCAAAGCCACGGCGAAGAGCGGGAGTTTGACTGTCCCTTTTAGCTCCGAGGATTTAAATCCAGTAACGCTTGAGGGTAAAACAGTGACCCCCCGAGTTGTCAGATACGGGGCGTCATACTCTGCAACGGGTGGTTCGTCACCTTTAACGATCTCACTCGAGGGTGATCGGAATGCGCTGTTGACCTGGAAATCGGCGGCGTCCGGAGGCGTCACGCTGGAGCTCCTGGGTTCAGATTATCCAGTGTATGTGGCAGGCAGCTCCGTCAGCTTTGACGTGACGTGTGACTACGTATTTTCCGAGTTGTCCGACGATCTGGTGCTCCAGCCGACACTGAACACCGACGTCCTTGTCGGTGAAATGACGTTCGCTGCCGTTGACGGCCAGCCGGCTGTAGGTTTCGAGCTGCAAATGCGACTGGTCGCTATTGCTGCATATGTCATTGGCCAGGACAGAGCGCAAACGGCCTGGGAAATTCAGACACGGCTTGAAGAAGTACTTCCGACCCCGTTGCCGGTCAGCGCATTTATCCAGGAAAGCATTCAACTCAATTTCAACCAGGCGATCGTGAGCGATATTTTGCGTGCGCCTGGGGATATTGCAGCGTTCGGCTATGTCGCTCCTGCCACGACCGCTTTTGTCATCAGCCCGCAAGAGCATGTGATGGCGGTAGACAGCTCGATCACATTCGTCACATATCCTGCGAATATGGCGGTGGACTGGAACGCAGAAAAACTGCATGGCGCATCGGAGGATGCCGGTGGGATCACTACCGACGGCAAATACTACGCGCCGGAAGCCCTTGCAATGAACGAGCCCTTTATCCGGGTCAGAATCACCGCCACCGATAAAGCCACTAACTATCACAGCTCGGCTCTGGTGACGGTCGTCGCCAGCTCAGTGAGCCTGAATCCGCTGATTCAGGTGTGTGATGCCGGTAGTAGCGTCGAGCTGGCAGCCGGCGTACTGGGTACCGATGAGGTGAGCGTGTCGATCAGAAATCCGGTGGAGGGCGAGAGCGGCGAGCTATTACCCAGCGCATTGCCTGACGGTGACTACACCTACGTCGCCATTCCTGCAGGTGAACAGATCAACAAGACCTATGTGCTGGACGAGGTAGTCCTCTCTACTCAACCCTTCAGTGCGTCTGCCTGGGTGCTGGTTCAACTGAAAGCCCCGTTTCTGACTGTTCAGGCGACGGTAGAAGAGCAACAAGGCACACAGGTCAAGAGTGTGCGATTACAGGCATTCGCCAACGGAACTGCGAAGGATGCCCTCTGGTCGATGCCGCTGGAAGGGCCGGGCGAGATGAACGGCAGCGTGTACATCGCTGCCGAGCAGACCGACAAGCATTTCGTCTTGATTGTCGCCAGCATCGAGCATCCCCAACTGGGGACGCTGCAAGGGCACATCATTCTGCCTTTGCCGCTGACTGATCCAAACCCTGAATAACAATTCACTAAACACACAACTCAATACTTCATTGGTACCACAGGAGGTGGGCTCATGGCCGGTCATTCAGCAGACAGTCTGTTGGCATGGATGCAAGGTTCAACCCGGTTGAGAGGCTGGGACGCGATAGTAGCGATTGACGGCAAAGCTGTTAATGACCTGCTTGCACAGACGTATAAAATCGGAGTAGGTCAGGGGCTGGCGCAGCCCGTCCCTGATGGAAGCATTACCATTCCCGATACGAATATTTCGCACTATTTCTCGGGTCTGATGCTTGGCCCGCCTGCGCTGTCCTTCGAGAACAGCTCGCTCGAAAGCGCGTCAGTGGCATGGCGAATGTCTGGTCTCAGCGGCATGCATACTGTCGTGGAGAACAACCAGGGGCGTGACAGTATCCTGAAGATGTTCAGCTACGACCCTTCCGGTAATGCAGGTCTGCGTCTGGATACGCAGTTGACGAGTCTGAAGTCGGCGCTGGCGGTTGACCTCACTCTGAGCGAAAACGTCGAGCTGGATTTTTCCGGCAGCAGTCCCGCTGAACGGCGCGAGGCGGGCAAGTTCGTGCAAGCGTGGTTGCTCGACCCGGAGAACCGGCAGCGGGTGTTTACGCTGGGCGTGTTTGGCGACCCGGGTAATCCGCTGCTCAACGTACGCAGGATTGATGCACGCACACAACTTGAAAACGCTGAGGGGGGTGACGGCAGGGGCGCACTGCTGCTGTTCACCACGCTGGAGCATGGCGCAACGGGCGGATTCCCTGACGACGCTGCCGACTTCCGCTATCTGATCCCCAATGATACCGGGGCGGATTACTCGGCAACGGCGGTGTTCTCCTCGCATGCGTTGCACCGGGCTGCGCTGGGTCATGCCATGATACAAGCGATGCAAGGTCCGGAATTCGAGTTCACTCTTCCACCGGAGAAGCCGCTGGGACGAATGGTCGCAAAGGCCGGTACATTGGAGGTCGCTTCAGAGACCTATAAAACTGCGGACTTCGAATTCGAGTCCAGGGCGCTCAGCATTCCGGCGGTCAGCACACAGAAATCCCTGACCATCGACTTCGATTACAGCCAGGCAATGCAGAGCTGGAGTTTTCCGGTCACCGTCGATTTTCAGTACAGAGCTTTAAGCAGTACGGAGTGGCAACCGCGCAGCGAAGTCTTCAACGTCGATCTGGAGTACGAGTTCCATCTGGTCCCTGGCGAGTCCGATGATCAAGTGATGCAAGGTCATTTTTACGTGCCCTATGACCACGATCAGGAAGCCAGCGCGGTTGAGGGGCGACTCGACGGCCTTTCCGATCAGGAGCAACGGCAGATCAACGGTTTCGTGGCACATACCGTCAAGCACAGTTTGACGAAGTCGCTTAGTCGTACGCTCCAGACCCAAGGCTACGAGAGCGTGCTGAGCCATTTCGATCTGGGCGATGACCAGGTCCTGAAAGGGGTTACCTCAGGTATGCCCCATGACCTTACCGTGTTCGGCAGGATCGACTCCGCTGCCTCGGCGTTCAGGATTGTCGAGCAGCAAGCCCTGGTGGTCGCGGGTGCGCAACTGCAGATGAACACTCTGCCGGCGCGCGCCGGCCTGGTCTGGAGCGCTGTGAACCCGCCTGGCAGTAGCGGCAGCCCAGGCAAATTCGAAGGGCAGGGGATTTACCTGGCACCTGACGCGCAAGAGATGACGCAGGCTGTTCAGCATGTGCTTGTAACGGCAAGCGACCCTGCAACCCTGCAACCCTGCAAACCAGCACGGCGCTGGTGACCGTGCAGGCCTATGCCGTGAGCATCAACCCGCTGATTCAGGTCTGCAGTTACGGCGAACGCGTCAGTCTGCTGGCCGGAACGCCAGGTGATGGCAAGCTGACCTGGTCGATCGTTGACCCTGTAACCGGTGAAAGCGGCAAACTGGAACCCGATGCGGATGGCGCGGGCGGACAGATTTATGTGGCTGGGCCAAATGTAAAAGGCAAAACCTACGTGCTGGACGAAATCGCCGTCAGCGACGGTCAACACACCCGATCGGCCTGGGTGCTGGTTCGTCAGGTCGATCCCATCTTGACGATCGAGATGGTCGAAGACAGCACCTTGCCCGACGGCGAGATACGCTTGCAGGCCAAGGCCAATGGCATGCCTCTACGCGACGACGTGGAGTGGTGGAAGCCGGATGGCATGCCCGGTAGCTTCGACGGGGATGTCTACAAAAGCGACCTCAGTGCGCTGAATCCTTTCGTGGTGATCTTCGCAAGGTTCGAAGATACTGAATGGGGCATCGTCTACGAGGGGCACGTGATCCTGCCGTTGCCTTTGAACCGTTCTCCTGAAATGGTGCAGAAACTGCTGCTGCCTCAAGTCAGCACCCTGGATCGTCTGCTGAAGCTTTCGAACACCGAAGCGCTTACCCAGGGCTGGGATGCCATACTCGCCTTCAGTCGTGACGAACTCAACAAGCAGCTCGAACAACAATATGTCGAGCGTCACCAACAGCTGTCGTTTTTGCCTCCGTTCAATGGCGCCGTCGCGCTGGATGAGCAGGCGGTCGAGGTCGTCAAGCTGCAAGGGGTCCAGCTTGGGGTACCGTCCATTTCCATGCTGGCAGCTGATAGCTCCAGCGTGACTGTGACGATGAGTCTCGCGGCCGGGCGCTACACCAGAACACATCAGCCCGCAGGCGGAGCAACAGCCGTGTCCGGGAGCTTCAAAATCATCGAGGCCATGGGCTTCCGGGTAGAGATGAGCGTACCTCTGCAGGTGGACGGCGAGGGTAACGTGACCATGGATCTCACAGAAGGGTCTGACTTCACCTGCAATTTGTCTGGTGTCGACGAGCCCGTCAATGTACTGCTGGGCGGGTTCTTTGCGAACGAGTTCAAGCAGATCGCCCTGCATCGTGCCGTGTTTGTCTTGTTGGGTGTCGACCTCAATCGTTACACCGCTCAGTCGCCTGCAAGCTTTCGCGTAGTGACCCAATCAGCGCCCGGGGCCCGAAATGCCGAAGCGAGAAATTTTGGCGAGGGTGCCCTCGTCCTGCTCATCCGGATGCGTGGAGGTCATGGCGATGGACAGTTTCCGTTGAACAGCGACTTTACCTACCCGATTCCTGCCAATCCCAGAGCGCGCCTCGGGCAGTCCTACGGTGCTTCGCTGATACTGTCCCGGGAGATGCGATGCAACGAAGGACAGGATCGGCCGTCCCTGCTGGACAGTCTGCGGTTCGGTTCTGGAGCACCTTTCGCTGCGCCGGCTACCCGCGTGGCGGATGATCTGCTGATGTTCGGCACGTTTGAAGCACCCCAGGCCAGTATTACGCCTTTGTTTTCGACCATCATGGCGGGACAGACGCAGAGTTTTACCTTACGCGACGTGCAGGGGCAGTCAATCGCCGCGAACAGTTGGCAGGTGATCAGCCTGCAGGGTCACAACCCGGTAGTACACGGCATGATCACCTCCAGTGGTGTTTACACGGCAGCCAGCGTGACGCAGATGGGCCATGACGCGTTGCGTGTAGTGGTTACCGCCACCTACGACGATGGCGGCAAGACCCGCACCGCGTCGGCGCTGCTTGGTGTGGTCTCCGAGCCCATGGAAATAGCGCCGCGGGTGACGGTTGTGGCGGGCGGGGCGCTCTTCCAACCCGTGTTACTCAAGGCGACGGCGCTGGACGGTACGCAGGTCGGCCTGGCGCTGCAGGGAACAGAAGCAGGGACGTTGAGCGAGGTCGACGGCGGAATGCTGTTCACGCCGGACGCCAGGTCCGGAAAACGAACATTGAGCACCCAGCAGCTATCCGTTGAAGGGGAAGAAAAAAGGCTGGCTACCGTATTGATCGCCAACGGCAAGCAGGCGCTGCGCATCGAACCTGCTGCCGTCCCCAGAGCGCCCAAAGGCGTCCCGGTACAGCTGCGTGCCGACACTGCGCTGCTGCCCGAATTCGAACGGCGCTGGAAGATGATGGGTGGAGAGGGCGAGGTTGACGCTCAAGGGCTGTTCACACCGCCAGCCGACTACATAGGCAGCAGCGTTGTCAGTTGCGAAATTGTCAATAACGAGGTGGTGCTGGCCAGCGGCTATGCGGTGATAGAGGTGTCCGAAATTGTCGATGAGCCGACCTGGACGGATCTGTCGCTGTTCACGGTCACTGTGCCGGGCGGACCGGACAGTCAAGGGTCGGGCAGTCTGTACCCTAACGGCTATCAGCAACTGAGGATACAGATCAAGGCGCAGCCTATGGAGGAGGAGCACTCGTTGAGTGTAACGGAGACGGCATCAATGCGTCTGGTGGATAATGAATCCAGCGCATACGTCCCGTCAGTCATTCCGCCACTTGATGGCATTCCTGAGGACAGTAGTGAAACCTGGAGCCTGGCCTCTGTCTTGAACCGTTTCGAGCTATCTCTGCCAGGTGCCGTGGCGGCTGAGTTGTTGGCCGATAATATGTCCATCCAGAACTTCTATTTGCACAGCCGGGCGAAGCCCAGTTACGTAGGCACCTTTCACGCCACCTTTCAGCAGGACGATACAGCCCGTTGGTGGACCTCCGTAGAGAAGGAAGATGCGAACAGCAAAGTACTGATATCGCCGCTACCCATTCCTGTTTTCGATACCAACAACTATCAGTTCGATGTGACACGGGCTCAAGGCAGCGGAGGAGATCCAACGGTAATGCCACCTGACGACTGGACGACCGACGTCCCCTTCGTGATGAACTTTCGCACCACCGACTACTGGAAGTTGAGTGTTCGATACCCGGGAACTGGAGCCTTTGTGAGTTTCGTAGCGTTTAAGTTTTTACCGGCGAGCGGAGCGGATATCAGCGCCTCAATGATTCTCTGGGAAAGCGAACTGGAAGCTGAAACGTTTTTCAGTTGGACAGGGTATATCTTTGATGACCCGAGTGTCCCTGAAGATGTGGACAAGATTAAATTTGATGAAGCCGTCGAGTACGTTGTCAAGGCGGAGCCTCTGGACCTGCCTGTCAATATGAGCGTGTTCGAGTCTGGAAAGTTTACCATCAGCTTGCACAGAAGTGACCGCGTACCGTTTGTCATCGCTGGCAATCCTGATCGCGACAAGTTGTACCGTTCCCTAGTGGTCAGTCTACTTGATAAGCTGGGCAATATTCACAGGCGGCGAATCAGTTTTCTGTCAGAAGGCACTATTGGCAGGCGGAATCGTCTGGTTCACACGTTGTATACACCTACCTGATAGTTACCGTCGGATCATTAAATGACAGGGAGTCATTAACATGAAAGTTTTAAACACGTTGACAGTCTGCATGCTGGCTGTCGCTCTGACTGGCTTCAGTCTTGACAGCCCGGGGCAATCGGCTTCGGTGAAGCCTAAAGAAGAAGTGGTCCGCAGTATCGAGTTCAGGGAGAAGACCGAAGAGGGTGGAAACACGTGCACCGTCAAGATTGAAAACTCGGACATTACTGTTAATTTAAATGACGAGGAGTATAGCTGTGAAAACGATGAGATGCGCTACTTTAGATTGAATGATGTCCGGTCGGCTACCCTCATCACCCTGGAAAGTAAAGACTGTGACGATAGCGGCGGTTGGGTCTTTGTCCTGAAGACCTACGTTGATCCTGTGACCACCGGCCTGATAGCGATCGATGATCTTGACGATAAGTCAGAAGGGGCCATCGTTGTTCCGGGTGTGTTGATGCAGGAGAAAAGGAACGACGATGAAAACACCACCGGGAAGTTGTCCTGCGTCAGGATTAATATTTCCGACTGATAGGCTAACTGAGTAAGCAGTGCGCGCGCCCGGCGGCGTGCGCTATTGCTATAGCTTATGAGGCATCACCTACTGCTTGACTCTCGGAGTCTTTATCATGACGATTTCAACTTCCGTGCACTCCAACGCCTTCAACTTCATGAGTTTCATACAGAACGGTGTTGATCCCAGGACGGGTCAATACACGGTGTCCCTTACATTGCCCGATATCAAAACCAACGGGTTACGTGGGCCCGGTGTGCCACTGGTATTGAGTTACAACCCGCTCAATACCGAGGACAGCGGTTTCGGGCTGGGCTGGAACTTGCAACTGTCGCAATATCTGCCGGGCAGCGGGATTATCTCGCTGAGCAGTGGCGAAACGTTCAAGGTGGACGGCTCGCAGGGTGATCAACTGACGATGTCGGAAAAAAAGCTTGATAGCTTCCACTTCTACAGGGAAGACGACACGCATTACCGGGTGATGCACAAGTCCGGCCTGATGGAAGTCTTCGAAACGCTGGGTGCCACGGGGAACAAGGTGGCGATGCCGACACGCATTCTTGCGCCCGAGGGGAACAGCGTCACCCTGAGTTATGTGCCGTTCAACAGCGCTCACATGATGCTCAGCGAAGTGAAAGATGATGAGGGGCAGGTCCTGCTTGACATCCGCCGCGAGGAGACCGCGGTGTATATCCGCCTCTCTGCTGCACAGGGTGCAGTCGTGGAATTTGTGCTGACGCTGGGCGGGTCGGACCGAACTGTGACCCGCGTGGAGATGCCAACCGACAACGCTGCTTCCTGGCGTTTCGAATACGGTCTTGTCCGCGAACATATGTGCATGACGGCAGTGGACACTCCGGTCGGAGGACACGAAGCCATTTTTTATCAGGACGCAGGCCATGCGTTTCCTGTAAGGGCCAAGCGTGAACCGCTGCCACGTGTCTCCCGTCACCTGACGACCCCCGGCAGTGGTCAGGCGGAGGTGGACGTGCATTACACCTACGCAGACAGCCAGGGGCGCGAGCACAACTTTCTCGGGGCCGGCCTTGATATCGCCTGGGAGGATAACGGTCTGGACAACCTTTATCTCTACAGGGGCTCAGACGTGTATGAATACGAATCCACTGAAACCCTCCGGGTTGAAGACGCGGACGTACGCAGCATCAGGCGCGTTTTCAATCAGTTCCACCTGCTGACAAGCGAGACCACCACTCAGAACAATGCGTGCTCTACAGTGGAGACCGCCTACTATCTGTCGCCCGAGGAGCCTTTTTACGCTCAGCTCAATTACTGCCAGTTGCCGAAGGCGGTCAAGACCACCTGGCGATCGCTGGACAAACCATTGGCGCTACGCACTGAATCGGTCGCCAGCACCTATGACAACCATGGCAACCTGCTGGTCCGGACCCAGGCCAACGGAATGGTCGAAACCAGCACCTGGTACCCGGCCGCAGGCGAGGACGGCTGCCCTCCAGACCCTGAAGGTTTCGTGCGCACCATCAAGAGCAAGACCGTCACGCCAGCACCTTCCGATTACGGGCAGGCAGCGACACTCACCACTCGCTATCGCTATATCTCGCTGGCTGCCACAACCGGTAGTGAACGTGAAGACTGGATTACCGTGGAGAGCGAGAGCCTCGTGCAACTGGATTCCGGCCCCGGGCGATTGGTACAGGAGAGTGCCGAGAGCGAGCAGGTTTTGCAACAGACCACCTACACCTACATCAATACTCCGGACGATGCGTTTCAGCATGGCCGTGTCAGTCTGGAGGAACTGACCATGAGCGAACAGGTCACCGCCACGAAGTATGTGTACAGCACACTCATGAGCCCTGACTTTGGTGAAAGCGTGCTGCGTACGGTGCAGACCGTAACCGGTTTTGACGACGCGAAAAAAACCATCACGCTGGAGCATTCGTTGCTCAACGGCGAACCGCTGCTGAACCGTGACGACAATGATGTCGAAATCCGTTACGTCTACGACAACCTTCGGCGTGTGCTGAGCGAGACGGTCGCGCCGGACACCGATTATGAAGCCACCCGTCGCTATGAATATCAATTGTGCGCCGCCTCGACCGACTTTGCCGAGCAGCACCTGTTCGACGTCAAGGGCGTGCAGACCTGCAGCCGCTTCGACGGTTTGCAGCGAGTGATTTACGAAGAACGAGACGATGTCGACAGCCCTGTCTATGTTGCAGGCGCTGGCGTTGCACGCCAGACATATGCCGCCGTGTATGACGCATGGGGGCATCTGGTTAGCGAAACCGAATACGACTGGACAGGAGAGCAGTCACTGGCGCTCGCCAATGTGCTGGAGTACGACGATTGGGGTGAGCAACGTTGCGTTACCGGTCCCGATGGCGTGAAGACTGTCGAGGAAACCGACCCTGTCGGCACGCTTGAGTCTCAAGGCCCGATTCAACGCAGTTGGACCGAAAGCACGGGCGAGCCCGTCATCAAGACCGGCGTCAGCGAAACCTGGCTGAATCTGTTTGATAAACCGGTCCGCAGCGTACGTCTGGGTCTGGACCTTGAAGGTGAGCCGCTCAGCCTGAGCCGTTACCACTATGACGGACTGGGCCGCAGTGTTGAAGAAATCGTGGGCCATCCCGATCTTGAGCGCTCGACACTATACGTTTATGACGCGTTTGACCGGGTGATTGAAACCACCCTGCCGGACGATTCAATCGTAAGCCATACGTTCGCCGCTCACAGCAGCGAAGATCTGCCTGTCAGCGTCAGCGTCAAGCACAATGGCAAGCTTTCGGTATTGGGTGAACAGGTCTATGACGGTCTGGACCGCATGGTCAAAACCATTACCGGCGGGCGCGAGCGCACATTTGTCTTTGACCCTGGTCAGCCACAGCCCAAGAAGGTGACAACGCCAAGCGGACAGGGCATTGACTATGACTACCAGCCACAATTGGGCAGCGAACCTCTGCAAAGGAAGATCTTCGGCGCGACCGCCAATTACAAGTACGACCAGCACAATGCGCGCCTGTTGCATTCCGATGAGCAGGGCGAACAGCTGGACCGTGATTACTACAGCACCGGACTGTTGAAAAGCGAGAAGCGTATCTCCGAGGGCAGCGAGTACACCATGCACTACCAGTACAGTCGTCTGGGCCGATTGCTGTCCTACACCGATGTGCTGGGACAGGAGCAGACTAACCAGTACGACGACAAGGGGCGGTTGACGCAAACCTCGCTGGGCACGCTCTGTTCGGATTTCACCTACGACGCTCTGGGCCGTACGGCCAGTATCACCACTCATGACAGCGCTGGCGGGCAACACGTCGCCATCAACCTTGAGTACGACGAACTGGGCAGGGAAGTACTGCGCACCTTTGACCTCAATGGCACCGAGCAATGCATGGTTCAGGCCTACAATGATGTCGATGACATGATCAAACGCACGCTCAGCGATGGGGCCGGTACCCTGCGCGACGAGGATTATCGCTACGACAAACGCGGGCGGCTGGTTGGCTATGATTGCGCAGGACCACAGCAGCCCGTCGACGCTTACGGCAATCACATCACAGGGCAGATTTTCAGTTTCGATGGCATTAACAACCTGACGCTGGTCATGACCATGTTCGAGGGTGAAAGCAACCGCGCCCGATATTTTTACGAAGGCGCTGACCCTGCACAACTGACCCGGGTCACGAATACCGTCTATACGCCGGAAGAGCTCCGACTGGTCTATGACCTGGACGGCAACCTGATCCTCGATGAGGCGGGGCGTACGCTTACGTACGATCCGTTAGGCCGCCTGATCGAAGTGAGCACGCCGGGTGCAGGCATTCATTACCGCTATGACCCGCAGGACCAATTGGCTGGCGAGACCCGAGACGGCGACCAGGATCAGCGTTTTTATCGCGACGGAGCATTGGCCAATCAGCTCGGTGGCAGTCAGAGCAGTACCTTCATGCGCGGCGATGGCTACCTGCTGGCTGAACAGCAAAGTGATAAGGCGCTGCTGCTGGCCACCGACGGTAGCGACAGCGTGCTGAGTGAAGTCCACGCTAATGAGGTCGACCGGAGAAGTTATACGGCGTACGGCCAGGCGGACAGTGAGGGTGCAGCGGTCGGCAGGCTGGGCTATAACGGCGAACTTGCCGAGCGCGATACCGGCTGGCAAATGCTGGGCAACGGCTATCGGGCTTACAACCCGGTGTTGATGCGCTTTCACAGCCCGGACAGTTTGAGCCCGTTCGGCGAGGGTGGGCTGAACGCGTATGCGTATGTCGAGGGGGATCCGGTGAATGGAGCCGATCCGACGGGGCATAGCCTTTTCGGTACGTTCATCAGATTTTTTACAAAGGCACCTTCCAGTCTCAGCTCGAAGGTCAAGCATCTCCCCAAAAGCTTCCTCATGACCGAGTTTGACGAGGGAGCCCGTTTGAGGACATTTACGTCCAAGGATGCCGCAAATCTCGAAAAGTATGTGGCGAGAAATGCGGGAAAATCGAAGGCCGCATCCAGACGGTTTCAAGCTGCCGAGGCGAAGTACGAAAGAGCACTTGGCCAAAAAAATATGCCTTCAGAGATTTTCGATGAATACAACGCAGCAAAAAGAAGCTACGATTTTTTTGAGGATACTAAAAACGCTGCCGCAGTTGTCCAAAATTATATCGGGCAACGAGCGATCACGCCGTATGCAAGAGCTGTGTTCAAGAAGTCGGCGAAAGAGTTTGATATTGATGCGGCTATTATCGCTAAAAACGAAGATATAACGCGACGTATTAGGCTGGGGCAGCCCAGTAAAACAAGACAACCTGGTGACCTGGGTAGCTACCTGGGTGATGGCTTTTCTTGATAACACGTAGTTTCGAGATAACCGGGCAACAATGGCTTTACCGTTGCCCGGTTTAACTCAGAGGCTTGAAGTGTATTTTTATATCACTCCACCGAAATAACGCCCTGCCTGATCGCTATGACCAGCGCCGCACTTAACGAATGCACGTCGAACTTGCGGCGGATATTACTGGTGTGAAAGTGCACGGTCGCTTCCGAACACTTCTGTATGCGTGCTATTTCCCACGCGGTTTTGCCGATCGCCGCCCACTCCAGAATCTGTCGTTCCTTGACAGTCAACTGGACAAGCGTCTGAGCGGTCGGGCCGGGCGGCATGGCGCCGGACGGTTCTTCCTTGTCGCGATGCATGGTCAAGTCCTTTCCCTGAAGATCGCCGCACCACGATACCCCTGAGCGCCGGTCCGCGAACCTGACAGAAATGACAGCGCTGGCAGCTATGCAAGCGCTGCACCATCTGGCCTGTACAGCTTTTTTACAATTTCTTTACGGCGCGCCACGACTCTCGATCTCGCGCCTTTACACCCAGGCTCTCGACAATGCTCCCCATGCGGCCTGCGCCATATCGGTGTTTGCCTGATGGGGGAATTTTCAATGAGCGTTATGGATGGTATCTCTCTGCTGATGGGAGTCGGGCTGTTCATCTATCTGCTGGTGGCGCTGTTGCGCGCCGACCAGAGCCAGGAGTGATCATGCACAGTTACGATTATCTGTTGATCCTGGCCTTTCTGGTCCTGCTGCTGGCGCCCGCGCCATGGCTGGGACGTTTCTATTATCGGGTCATGGAAGGCGAGCGCACCTGGCTGACCCCGGTACTGGGGCCGGTCGAGCGGGCCTGCTACCGAATCTCCGGCGTCGACCCGAAAACCGAGCAGTCCTGGAAGCAATACGCCTGGGCCTTGCTGGCATTCAACCTGGCGGGCTTCGTCGTACTGTTCGCGATCCTCATGCTGCAAGGCATGCTGCCGCTCAACCCGCAGCAATTGCCGGGCATGGAGTGGTCGCTGGCCTTCAACACCGCGATGAGCTTTGTCACCAACACCAACTGGCAGGCCTACAGTGGCGAAGCCTCGCTCAGCTACTTGAGCCAGATGGTCGGCCTGACCGTCCAGAACTTTGTCAGCGCCGCCACCGGTCTCGCTGTGCTGGTTGCGCTGTGTCGCGGTATCAGTCGTCGTTCTTCGCACAGCCTGGGTAACTTCTGGGCCGACATGACCCGTGCCACGCTCTACGGCCTGTTGCCGATCAGTATCGTGCTGGCGGTGTTTCTGGTCTGGCAGGGCGTACCGCAGAACTTCGCCCATTACATCGATGCACTGACCCTGCAAGGCGCTGACCAGAGCCTGCCAATGGGCCCTGCGGCCAGTCAGATCGCCATCAAGCAACTGGGTACCAACGGCGGTGGATTCTTCGGCGTCAACTCGGCGCATCCGTTCGAGAACCCCACTGCCTGGAGCAACCTGTTCGAGCTGGTATCGATCCTGCTGATCCCGGCCGCGCTGGTGTTCACCTTTGGCCATTACGTCAAGGACATGCGCCAGAGCCGCGCCATCCTCGGCTGCATGCTGGCGCTGCTGTTGATCGGCGGCGCGGTCTCGCTGTGGGCCGAGTACCAGCCCAACCCGGCGCTGAACATCCCCGGTGTCGAGCAGACCGCACCGCTGGAAGGCAAGGAAACGCGCTTCGGCACCACCGGCACGGTGCTGTGGTCGGTCGCCACCACAGCCGCGTCCAATGGCTCGGTCAACGGCATGCACGACAGCCTCAACCCGCTGACCGGCATGGTCGCGCTGGTCAACATGATGGTCGGCGAAGTGATCTTCGGCGGCGTCGGTGTCGGCCTCAACGGCATGCTGCTCAACGTGCTGATCGCCGTGTTCCTTGCGGGTCTGATGATTGGCCGCACGCCGGAATACCTGGGCAAGAAGCTGCAGGCGCAGGAAGTCCGGCTGCTGGTTGCGACCCTGCTGGTGATGCCGGTCGGCGTACTGGTGCTGGGCGCGATTGCCGCGAGCCTGCCCGGCCCGGCCGGTGCCGTCAGCAACCCCGGCCCGCACGGCTTCAGTCAGTTGCTGTACGCCTATACCTCGGCGACGGCCAACAACGGCTCGGCGTTCGGCGGTTTCAGTGCCAACACCGTGTTCCACAACCTGATGCTCAGCCTGGCGATTTTCATCGGCCGCTTCGGCTACATCCTGCCGGTGCTGGCCCTGGCCGGTAGCCTGGCCGTGAAGAAGGCTGCGCCGCAGGGCCAGAACAGCTTCCCGACCCACGGCCTGCTGTTCGTCACCCTGCTGACCGTCACGATTCTGCTGGTGGGTGGCTTGACCTTCCTGCCGACCCTGGCACTGGGGCCGATTGCCGAACACCTGAGCCTGGGTTTCTGAGGAACCGATCATGAACTTACCTATTAATCCTGCAAATAACGCTGCAAAAAACGCTGCTGCGAACGCCACCGAATCGCAGGCCACCGAGTCGGCAAAAACCGGCATCGCTGCCCTGTGGCGTCCGGCGCTGGTGCAGGCGTTCGTCAAGCTCGACCCGCGTCAGCTCAAACGCTCACCGGTCATGCTGGTGGTGGAACTGACTGCCATTCTGACCACCGTACTGTGTGTGATCCCCAACCCGCAGGTGCCGACTTCGGTCTGCGTGCAGATTGCCCTGTGGTTGTGGTTCACCGTGCTGTTCGCCAACTTCGCCGAAGCGCTGGCCGAGGGCCGTGGCAAGGCCCGTGCCGATAGTCTCAAGGCGGGCAGCGAAGGGCTCAAGGCCCGTATCAGGGACGACAACGGCAGCCTGCGCATCATCAATGCCAGCGAGTTGCGCAAGGGCGATGTGGTGCGCGTCGAAATCGGCGAAATGATTCCCGGTGATGGCGAAGTCATCGAAGGCATCGCTGCGGTCAACGAGGCCGCGATTACCGGCGAATCCGCGCCAGTGATTCGCGAATCCGGCGGCGACCGCTCGGCCGTGACCGGCAACACCCGGCTGGTCTCGGACTGGCTGCTGATTCGCATCAGCGCCAACCCCGGCGAATCGACGCTGGACCGCATGATCGCGCTGGTCGAAGGTGCCAAACGGCAGAAAACCCCTAACGAGGTGGCGCTGGATATTCTGCTGATCGGCCTCACGCTGATCTTCCTGCTGGTGGTCATCACCTTGCAGCCATTCGCCCACTTCGCTGGTGGCAGCCTGCCGCTGGTGTTTCTGGTGGCGCTGCTGGTGACATTGATTCCGACCACCATTGGCGGCCTGCTGTCGGCCATCGGCATCGCCGGTATGGACCGCCTGGTGCGCCTCAATGTGATCGCCAAATCCGGTCGTGCCGTGGAAGCCGCGGGCGATGTACACGTACTGCTGCTGGACAAGACCGGCACCATCACCTTCGGCAACCGTCGTTGCGCTGCTGTGTATGCAGCGCCGGGCGTGACCCCGAAGGAACTGGGCGAGGGTGCTTTGCTGGCCTCGCTGGCCGACGATACGGCAGAAGGCAAATCCATCGTCGAGTTCCTGCGCAACCTGCACCCGATGAACGAGCCGACCCTGAGCTCGGTGACTGCCGTACCGTTCAGCGCTGACACACGTCTGTCCGGCGTTGATTACCAGGGCCACGTTTACCGCAAAGGCGCGGTGGATTCGCTGCTGGCCTTTATCGACATGCAGCGCAGCGAGCTGCCGCCGGTACTGGCCCGTGAGGTCGAAAAGATCGCCAAGACCGGCGGCACACCGTTACTGGTGTGTGCCAACGGGCGGCTATTGGGTGCGATTCATCTCAAGGACGTGGTCAAGCCGGGCATTCGCGAGCGTTTCGAAGAGCTGCGCAAACTGGGTATCCGTACCGTAATGGTCACCGGCGACAACCCGCTGACTGCCGCAGCGATTGCTGCGGAGGCCGGTGTCGACGACGTTCTGGCCGAAGCCACGCCGGAGAAAAAACTGGAGCGAATTCGCCAGGAGCAGGGCGAAGGGCGACTGGTGGCAATGTGTGGCGACGGTGCCAACGATGCACCTGCACTGGCCCAGGCAGACGTCGGCATGGCGATGAACGACGGCACCCAGGCCGCTCGCGAAGCGGCGAACATGGTTGACCTCGACAGCGACCCCACCAAGTTGCTGGACGTGGTGCAGATCGGCAAGGAGTTGCTGGTCACCCGCGGTGCGCTGACCACCTTTTCGATTGCCAACGACGTGGCCAAGTACTTCGCCGTACTGCCCGCGCTGTTTGCCTCGATCTACCCGCAACTGGGCGTGCTCAACGTCATGAAGCTGGCCAGCCCGCAGAGCGCGATTGTCTCGGCCATCGTGTTCAATGCGCTGATCATCGTCGTACTGATCCCGCTGGCCCTGCGTGGTGTGCGCGTTCAGGCGGCAAGCGCCGCTCACTTGCTGCGCCGCAACCTGCTGATCTATGGCCTGGGCGGCATCGTTGTGCCGTTTATCGGTATCAAGCTGATCGACATGCTGCTGGTCGCTCTGGGCCTTGTTTGAAGCCTGTGCTGCACGCCGGTCGGCGTGCAGCCTCACCTGATTGAGGATGTGCAGATGTCCAATGTATTGCGTCCGGCCTTGAGCCTGATCGTGTTGATGGGCCTGATCACCGGCGTGGCCTACCCACTGGTGGTCACCGGTGTTGCGCAAGTGGCGTTTCCGGCGCAGGCCAATGGCAGCCTGGTGTATGACGCATCAGGCAAGGTGCGCGGCTCGGCACTGATCGCCCAGTCGTTCACCGGTGATGAGTGGTTTCAGTCGCGCCCTTCGGCCGGCGCATTCGCGACCGTGGCCAGTGGCGCAAGTAACTTCGCGCCGAGCAACCCGGCGCTGGCGACACGCGTGAAAGAGGACGCCGCGAAACTGGCCAACGACTCGCAGGGGCCGGTGCCACTGGCCTTGCTGACCACCTCCGGCAGCGGACTCGACCCGCACCTGTCGCCTGAAGCGGTTGCCTGGCAGGCCGGTCGCGTTGCAGCGGCGCGCCAATTGCCGCTGGACAAAGTGCAGGCGCTGATTGAAGCCAATACCCAGCGTCCGCTGATTGGCCCGCCAGTGGTCAACGTATTGGCCTTGAATATGAGCCTGAATCAGTTACCGTCTGCACCGCGCAGCGCGCAGCTGTAACAAACGGCGCGGTGCCTGCAACAGATTAACTATGCTGACAGTAATAAAGAAAAGGCGGTAACCCACTTGAGTGATTCCGGTCGAGCTGATGCATTGCTGGCCCAGTTGCCCCGCGAAGGGCGCGGGCGGCTGAAGGTTTTCCTCGGCGCTGCGCCAGGCGTAGGCAAGACCTACGCAATGCTTCAGGCAGCCCACGCGCAGCTGCGTCAGGGCGTGAAGGTGCTGACGGGCGTGGTGGAAACCCATGGCCGCGCGGAAACCGAGGCGCTGCTCAACGGTCTGCCGCAACAGCCCTTGCTGCGCACTGATTATCGCGGCATGACCCTCGAAGAAATGGACCTCGACGCGCTGCTCAAGGCTGCGCCGAGCCTGGTACTGGTCGACGAACTGGCGCACACCAATGCGCCCGGCAGTCGACACGCGAAACGCTGGCAGGATATTCAGGAACTGCTCGCCGCCGGCATCGATGTGTATACCACCGTCAACGTCCAGCACCTGGAAAGTCTGAATGACCAGGTGCGCGGCATCACCGGCGTGCAGGTGCGCGAAACGCTGCCGGACTGGGTGTTGCAGGAAGCCTTTGATCTGGTGCTGATCGACCTGCCGCCTCGTGAACTGCTGGAGCGCCTGCGCGACGGCAAGGTCTACGTGCCGGAGCAGGCGCGCGCGGCCATCGACGCCTTTTTTACCCAGACCAACCTCACTGCGCTGCGCGAAATGGCCATGCAGACCGCAGCGGCGCAGGTCGATAACGATCTGGCGCAGGGCTACCGGCAGTTGGGTCAGTCCGCTCCGGCGGTGCGCGGGCGGATGCTGGTCGGCATTGATGGCGACATGCACGCCGAGCGTCTGGTGCGCCACGCCAGCCGGGTGGCCCAGCGTCGCCATCTGCCGTGGAGTGCGGTGCACGTCGACGACGGGCAGACGCTGGACGAGCAGTCCCGCGCGCGTCTGCAAAGCGCTCAACAACTGGCCGAGCGGCTCGGCGGCGAGGCGGTTTCGTTGCGCGCCGGGGAGGTCGCCCGAACGCTGGTGCAGCACGCCATCGAGCGGCGCGCCAGTGTGGTGCTGGTCGGCCAGTCGCGCCGGCACTGGCGGCGCAAAGTCTTCGGCGGTGGTGTTGCCGCGCGTTTGCTGCGCGAAGGGCACGGGCTGGAAATCTCGGTGCTTGACGACAGCGAAGAGCTGCCCGATCAACCGCCGCGCGCGCGCCCGGCTCGCGAAGTGGTGTGGTTCGATTACGGCCTGGCAGTCATCGCTACGCTGGTCGCCAGTCTGGTCGCCTGGGGAGTTGCAGGCGTGTTGGCGCTGCCTAATATTTCCTTGATCTTTCTCGCCGCGGTATTGCTGGTCGCTGTGCGCAGCAGCATGGGCCCGGCGCTGGCGTGTGCCGGGTTATCGTTCCTGGCGTATGACTTTCTGTTCATTCCGCCGAGTTTTTCGCTGAATATCCAGCGCGAAGAAGACGTGCTGACACTGCTGTTTTTCCTGCTGATGTCGGCCCTGACCGGCAAACTGGCGGCGCGCCAACGCAGGCAACTGCAAGCGCTGCGCGATACCCAGGAGCAAACCAGCGAACTGCTCGACCTGTCACGCAAGATGACCGCCGCCACTGACGGCAAAGCGGTGTTCAGCGCCGCCGAACAGCATTTTTCCGGCTGGAAGGAACTGCACCTGTGTCTGGTCGACCGCGACGCAGAGGGCGGCTGGGTGGTCGAAACCGGCGGCCCGCTGACTTTCTCTGAAGCCGAGCGTGCTGCCGCCGACTGGGCCTGGAAGCACGATCAACCCGCGGGCAGTGGCACTGGCACCTTGCCGTCTGGACGCTGGTGGTGGTGGCCGATCACCGCAGAAGAAGGGCCGTTGGCTCTATTGGGGGTCTGCGCGCGCGAAGGCCAGTCGTTCACCGCGCAGCATCGACGTCTGCTGGCCGCGCTCACCCAGCCACTGGCGCAGGCCCTGGCCCGTGCGCAATTGGCCCAAGAGCTTGAAGCCGCCCGTCTGCACGGCGAAACCGAGCAGCTGCGCAGCGCCTTGCTGGCTTCGGTGTCCCACGACCTGCGCACGCCGCTGACCTCGATGCGCGGCAGCATCGACAGCCTGCTGGCGTTGGGTGAAGCCATTCCACTGGAGGACCGCCGCGAGCTGCTGGAGGGCACTCGTGACGAAGCCGAGCGCCTGGACCGCTATATCCAGAACCTGCTGGACATGACGCGTCTGGGGCATGGCGCCCTGAAGCTCGCCCGCGACTGGGTGTCGCCCGCCGATATCGTCGGCAGCGCGCTGAACCGGCTGCGTGCCGTACTGGCGCCATTGCAGGTCAGCACCCAGGTGACCGGCGAGCTGCCGTTACTGTACGTCCACGCGGCGTTGATCGAGCAGGCGCTGGTCAACGTGCTGGAGAACGCCGCACGCTTTTCTCCCCTTGGCGGGCGCTTGCAGGTGGCGGCGGGCGTGGTTGACAGCGAGCTGTTCTTCTCGGTGAGTGACGAAGGGCCGGGTATCCCCGAGGACGAGCGGGCGAAAATCTTCGACATGTTTTACACCGCCGCACGCGGTGACCGTGGCGGGCAGGGTACCGGGCTAGGGTTGGCGATCTGTCAGGGCATGATCGGTGCGCATGGCGGGCGACTGACTGTCGAGGAAGGTATCGACGGGCTGGGCACGCGCATCACCCTGTTTCTGCCATTACAGGCGCAGCCGGACGCCGAAATGGAGGAGCCAGCTTGAGTCGATCATCGGTTACGCTAATGTCCATTGGCTGCATTGAAATGGCACGGTGATCATGAGTCAGACGGCAACTATTCTGGTGATCGACGACGAACCGCAGATTCGCAAATTCCTGCGTATCAGTCTCGCGTCCCAGGGCTACAAGGTACTGGAGGCCGCGACAGGCGCGGAGGGGCTGACCCAGGCAGCGCTGAACAAGCCGGACTTGCTGGTGCTCGACCTTGGGCTGCCGGACATGGACGGTCAGCAAGTGCTGAGCGAGTTTCGCGAGTGGTCGGCAGTGCCCGTGCTGGTGCTTTCAGTACGTGCCAGCGAGGCACAGAAAGTCCAGGCGCTGGACGCGGGGGCCAACGATTACGTGACCAAGCCGTTTGGCATTCAGGAGTTTCTGGCCAGGATCCGCGCATTGCTCAGGCAGGTGTCGGGCAACGACAAGCCCGAGTCTGCCTTGCGTTTCGGCCCTCTCACGGTGGATCTGGCCTACCGGCGCGTGCTGCTCGATGAGCAGGAAGTGGCGCTGACCCGCAAGGAATACGCGGTGCTGGCGCAACTGGCGCGGCATCCCGGACGTGTCATTACCCAGCAACAATTGCTCAAGGATATCTGGGGGCCTACGCACACCGAAGACAGTCACTATCTGCGTATCGTGGTGGGGCATTTGCGACAGAAGCTGGCGGACGATCCGACCGCTCCCCGATTCATCCTCACCGAGCCTGGAATAGGGTATCGTCTGCTGGCTGATCACTAGATGAAAAAAGCGAGCATAGCCCCGTGCTGCGGCACTTTTACTGCCCCGCACCGTCAAAGCCGCACACTCCCTGTTCACTCTTGAGGTAACACCCGCATGAAAGCCCTTATCTGTCTGCCATTGCTTGTTTTGGTTCTTGCAGGTTGTGCTGGCAAGACCGGATATCGCGACAGCTGTGCCACTCAGCTCGACGCTGCCTGGCATGAGCTTGATCTGGCCAAGGCTGAAGGCTTCGCCGGAACGGTCAGTTACTCCAAGGCCTTGTCGCTGCTGACGGGCGCCAAGACTCAGCAGCAGTTTGAAGCGTTTGAAGGCTGCACCGAAAAATCCGAAAAAGCCCGCTTCTATATCCGTGAGTCCCGCGCTGGCCGTTGATAAGTTGACGATTCCGGGGCATGGGAGCACTGGCTATCGCTCCCACGCTCCGCGTGGCAATGCATTTCGTGACGCCCTGCGTCAAACAGCGGTTCTGTCGCTTCAGTGATTTCTCCATCTGGCTCAAGGCACCTTTCCGCCCCTCGGCGAGTTACTTTGATGAAGCCAAAGTAACCAAAGCCTTTCGCTCCTGTTTCCGGCCCGACTTCGTCGGGTTCCTTCGCCCTGTCACTCATGTCGCACCCTGCGTCGTCAGTACCATCGTGGTCGAAAAGCGCTTTAGAGCA
Organism: Pseudomonas congelans; assembly: GCF_900103225.1. Lineage (GTDB taxonomy): Bacteria > Pseudomonadota > Gammaproteobacteria > Pseudomonadales > Pseudomonadaceae > Aquipseudomonas > Aquipseudomonas congelans. The sequence goes on from NZ_FNJH01000001.1 coordinate 302,936, forward strand.
ATTGGGCTAAAGGCACGGCTCGGGAACTGATGATTATCGTCCCCACGCTCCGCGTGCGGATGCCGTTCGTGACGCTCCGCGTCACAAATCTTCAGCCTGGCGAGACAGTAGGCCTAACCAACTCTGGCGAAACGGCCTACGCTCACTTTAAAGTGTTCGGACACTAGCATCGCTTGCAGTCCCACAGTCATGACGCAGTTGCCGGAAGGGGCTTTTGATGGGTAGAAAACTCGATGCGTGCCTGAGCGCGATCAATGAAGTGGTGCTGGGCAAGGAGGCGCAGGTACGGTTGGCGATGACGTGTCTGATCGGTGGCGGGCATTTGCTGATCGAGGACTTGCCGGGGATGGGCAAGACCACCCTGAGTCATGCGCTGGCGAAAATTCTCGGTCTGAGTTATCAGCGCATTCAGTTCACTTCTGACTTGCTGCCGGGTGACATCCTGGGGACTTCGGTATTTGATCGGGACAGTGGCCAGTTCACTTTTCACCCGGGGCCGATTTTCGCCGAGCTGGTGCTCGCCGACGAGATCAACCGCGCCACGCCCAAGAGCCAGAGCGCGTTGCTGGAAGCCATGGAAGAAGGGCAGGTGTCCATCGAAGGCGCGACGCGTCTGTTGCCCGATCCATTCTTTGTGATTGCGACTCAGAACCCGTTCAGTTCCGGCGGCACTTTTGCCTTGCCCGAGTCGCAACTGGACAGGTTCATGATGCGCATTTCCATGGGCTACCCGGCCAGAGCCGCAGAGAAAGCCTTGCTGCTGGGCGAGTCGCGCCGCGAACTGTTGCCGCGTCTGCAACCGATTCTGGATCACGCCCTGCTTGGTCAGCTTCAGGCGCAGGCGCGGCAGGTGCGCGCCAGTGACGCGCTGGTTGATTATGTCCTGCGACTGGTCGAGGCGACGCGCAGTCAGCCGCAGTTCGCCTACGGACTTTCACCCAGGGCGAGCCTGGCGGTTCTGGCTGCAGCACGGGCGTGGGCGATGTTGCTGGGGCGTGAGTATGTGATTCCCGAGGACGTGCAGGCGGTGCTGCCATCGGTGATCGGCCACCGCTTGCGTGAACGCAGCGATCCGACCGGGCATGGCGGCGGTGCGCTGGTGCAGTGGCTGTTGCGCGAGGTGCCCGCGCTTTGATCGAACCGCTCAAACCGCTCTGGCAACGCTGGCTGTCGAGGCGAATTCCTCCAGCGTCACGCATTACCCTCGACCACCGGCGCATTTTCATCATGCCGACACGCACCGGCATGATTTACGCGTTAGTGCTGGTGCTCATGCTGCTGGTAGCGATCAATTATCAGAACAGCCTGGCCTACGGGTTGACCTTTCTACTGCTGTCGATAGGCGTGCTGGCCATCCTGCACACCTACCGCAACGTCAGCGGTCTGATTCTGAGTGCAGGCGTGGCGCGTTCGGTATTCGTCGGCGAGCCGGTGCAATTGCGCCTGCGTCTGGAAAGTGCCGGTCAGGCTCACCATGCATTGGGGTTGGGTTGGAGCGCGACAGCGTTGCAGTCAGGCGACGTACTGCCCAGGGCGCTGACCGACCTGGAACTGACTCTGCCCGCCGAAAAGCGCGGCTGGCTGCACGCGCCGAGGCTGCGGATCGAGAGCGTGTTTCCGCTGGGCATCTTTCGCGCCTGGAGCTGGCTCGACCTGGAGCTGAGCGCCTTGATCTATCCTCGGCCATTGTCCGGAGCCATGCCGCTGCTCAAGGGCGTGCAACCGCATGCCGAGGACGATGGCCATGCCACTCAAGGGGCCGGCGTCGATGATTATCAGGGCCTGCGCAGCTACCAGCCGGGTGACAATCGCAGTCGTCTGCACTGGAAAGCGTATTCCCGCGGGCAGGGGCTGCTGATCAAGGATTTCACCGACCTCAGTGGTCATGACCTGTGCCTGGACTTCATGGCGCTGGGCGGGGGTATCGAGGAGCGTCTGTCGCGCCTGTGTTATTGGGTGCTGGAGCTGTCGCAGCGGCAGCAGCCGTTTGCCCTGCGGCTGCCGGGCTTTCTGTCGGCGGTGGACAGCGGTGATGCGCACCGCGAAGTCTGCCTGCGCGCCCTTGCGCTGTACGGCCATCGATCATGAACGCCAAGGTCAAGGCAGTTGCCGCCACGCCCATTCCGCGTGTCAGCCTTACCTGGCTGCTGGTAGCGCAGGCACTGGTGGTGTTGCCGTTCGCGTTGCATGTCCCGGTGTCGATCATGATCCTCTGGCTCGGTTGCACGGTGTGGCGCGTTCAGGCGTTCAGGATGCGCGTGCGATTGCCCGGCACCTGGGTCAAGTCCGGGTTGCTGGTAGGCACCGCAGGTGGCGTTTATCTGGCACGCGGCAGCCTGGTCGGGCTGGATGCAGGGGCTGCGTTACTGGTGGCCGCATTCGTTCTGAAAATGCTGGAAATGAACAATCGCCGTGACGCGCGCGTGCTGATTTTTCTCGGCTTCTTCTGCGTGGCGGTCGGCTATCTGTTTGAAGACAACCTGCTGTGGGCGCTCTTCAGTCTGCTGCCGGTCGGCGCACTGCTGGCAGCGCTGATCGGCCTGCAACACTCGGACCTGGCTAGCAGGTCGGCGGACACGCTCAAGCTGGCATTCAAGCTCATGGCGCAGGCACTGCCGTTGATGCTCCTGCTGTTTCTGTTCTTTCCGCGTCTGGACCCCCTCTGGTCGCTGCCGCAGCCGAGCAACAAAGGCGTCACCGGCCTCTCGGACAACATGGCACCCGGCGACATGGCGGAGCTGAGCAAATCGCCCGCGCTGGTGTTTCGCGCCAGTTTTGAAGGGCCGATCCCGGCGCGCAATCAGCTGTACTGGCGCGGTCTGACCCTTGAGCAGTTCGATGGGCGTCGCTGGTCGCAGTCGGCCCGCGCCCAGACCGTACAGATTGCGCAGTGGGAGAAGCGCGGTGAGCCGTTGGTTTACAGCGTTGTCATGGAAGCCAGCGGCCGGCCCTGGTTGCCGAGCCTCGACGTGGCAGAGACCACCTTGCCGGACGTGCGGCAGATGAGCGACTTCCGCCTGCAGCGCAGACGCCCCGTCGAGCAGTCGCTGCTGTACGCCGTCAACTCATGGCCGCAGAGTGTCCGTGATCCGCTGTCCAGCGAGCAGATCCAGCGTCAGGACCTGCAATTGCCTGCCAAGGGCAACGATCAGGCGCGGCAATGGGCCGATGAACTGCGCCGTCGCTACGCCACTCCTGACGCCATGGTCGCGGCGATGCTCGGTTACTTCAGCGATCAGCCGTTTCACTACACCCTCAAGCCGGTGCCACTGGGCAATGACAGCATCGATGAATTCCTGTTTGCCAGTCGTCAGGGTTTTTGCGCCCACTACGCCGGTGCCATGACCTTTGTCCTGCGCGCGGCGGGCATTCCGGCACGGGTGGTGGCCGGGTATCAGGGCGGCGAAGTGAACCCTGAAGGGCAGTACCTGACTGTCCGCCAGTTCGACGCGCATGCCTGGGTGGAATACTGGCAGCCGGGCGTGGGCTGGCGCAGCGTCGACCCGACTGCAGCCGTGGCGCCGCAACGTATCGAGCAAGGTCTGGAGCAGGCGCTGGCCGCGGACGAAGCGTTTCTGCAGGATTCGCCCTATTCAGCGTTGCGCTACCGCAACGTGCCTTGGGTCAACGCCCTGCGCCTCAGTTGGGATAACCTTAATTACGGCTGGCAGCGCTGGGTGCTGGGCTATCAGGGACAACAGCAGTTACAAATTCTTGGTCGCTGGTTTTCAGGGTTCCAGGCGCCGGCTTTTATCCTGGGGACCCTGTTTTCACTGGGCCTGGTGGCGTTATGGCTGTTCAAACCCTGGCAACGCGAAAGCGACTCGCAACTGCGCGTGTTCAACGCCTTTGAACGCTTGCTCGCCCGCCATGGTCTGCGTCGTATGCCGGGTGAAGGCGCTGACGCATTCTGCCGCAGGGCGGTGCTCAATTTTCCGCAGCATGCCGAGGCCATTGAAGGTTTCATCCGCGAATTTCAGGCGCAGCGCTACGCTGGGCGGCTGGCCTCGGCAAGCCGCTTGAGGCAGGCACTGAGTACACTGCGCCGTGGTCTGCCATGGAGGTTGTCAGCCGTCAGGGACAGGCATTCATGAATCAGTATGTCGAAGGGGAATTGCATGTCTTCAATGGTGGATCATCTAGTCGCCGAAGTGCTGGCGCTGGATGTCAAATTGCTCGCGTGTCAGGCACGTCTTGCTGTTTCGACTGACAGCGAAGCGCTGCACGATTTACGTACCACGGTGCGTCGTCTGCGCAGCGTACTGCGGCCCCTGCGGGAAAATCCGAGTGCGGCAGAGCTGGAAGAGGCGGCCAAGGCGGTCGGCCAACTGACCACGCCGCTGCGTGACATGCAGGTGCTCGCCGGGTTTCTTGAAGAGCAGGGTTTGAACGAGGCCGCGTTTACACGCAACCGCTACCTGGAAACCTCCTGCCCAAAGGTCGCCAGCTCGCCCGAGCTGACCCGTCTGCTCAAGCTGATTGACCGGTTCCCGGAAATGCTGCGCCTGCAGCAGCGCCAGGGCATGTTGCGGGGGCTGCGCAAGACCATTGAAAAACGCATGGACAAGCAATGGCACAAGCTGCGTGTGGCCATCGCCGAGCCGGGGCACGATCGGCATGACCTTCGCTTGCTGATCAAGCGCGTGCGATACGCTGCTGAAGCCTATCCACAACTCAGCCACCAGCCCAAAAATATGCGCGCCCGGCTCAAATCCGCACAAGGCGAACTGGGCGACTGGCACGATCATCTGCAATGGCTGGCGCAGGCTGCGGAGCAGCCCGATCTGGCACCCTGCGTGCCGGGCTGGCAAATAGGCATAGTCCGTGCCGAACGCAAGGCCGAAGCGTCGCTGAAACGCTTGGCCAAGGCCTGCTTCTGATCCGGTAATTTGTCGTGAGGCAAGTCATTCAGGCCGCAAAAATGGCCATTATGCGGCCTGTCGTCAACTAAGAGGATGGTTATCATCCATCCCCTTGTGTGTTGACGTGTGGAGTGAGCATGACCTTTTCCGAACTGATCGATGCGCTGCGTCGTGATCCGCGCTCTGTCACGATCCCTGCCGAATGGTCGCAGGGGCGTGCCTGCTTTGGCGGGCTGATGGCTGCGCTGACCTACGAAGCGATGCGTGCAGAGGTGCCCGAAGGGCGGCCGGTTCGCTCGCTGGCAATTACCTTTGTCGGGCCGGCCGCCCCCGGAGTGCCAATTGCTTTCGAGGTCGACATCCTGCGCCATGGCAAAGCAGTCAGTCAGGTGCTTGGACGCGCCATGCAGAACGGTCAAGTGATGACCCTGATACAAGGCAGCTTCGGTGCCCCTCGGGAATCAATGATCACCTTTGCCGCAGAGGCCGCGCCGCTCCTCAAACCGGTGGAAGAATGCCCGGACCTGCCTTTCGCCAGCGGCGTGATGCCTGATTACCTACGTTTCATGGATATCCGCTGGGCGTTGGGCGGCATGCCGTTCAGCAATACCCCATCACCGGCGATTGGCGGCTACGTGCGCTTTCGCGATGAACCGCACGCCACGCCCATGAGCGAAGCGCACATTCTGGCCCTGGTGGACACCTGGCCGCCTGCGGTGTTGCCGCACCTGGACAAGCCGGCACCCGGCAGTTCACTGACCTGGACTATTGAGTTCGTCCAGCCCCAACCGTCGCTCGATACCCAGCAGTGGTGCAGCTACCGCGCAGTCATCGAGCATGCCCGCGATGGCTATGGTCATACCGCCGCGGCATTGTGGAGCCCCGACGGCGAGCTGATCGCAATCAGTCGCCAGACGGTCACCGTGTTTGGCTGACCGGTATCCTCATCAAGGTTTGCGAGCAGCCCGCGCGGCGTCCTGGCGCTGGAAAGCCAGCGCCGCCACCAGGCCGATAACGCCGATGGCAACCGATGAAAGGCTTTCGGAAAACAGGCCGTTGAGGATCAGCAGGGCCGCCAGAATGAACAGCGGTACGGCGATCAGGTACAGGGCCAGACTGGTCGAGTGCTCCTGACTGTCGTTGCTGTCACGCCATTGATTCAACTGCAGATCGGAAAGTGGCTTGTTCATGATGCGGTCCTCTTCAGGTAACGCGTAAAGCGTCGTTCAATGCCTGAAGGGTAGGCCCGCGCGCAGGTGGCTGACGAGTCAAGCCTGTCTATCGCGGTGATAGCCTGTTACAGCTTGAGCTGGCCTATGGCGGCATTCAGTTCGCCTGCCAGCGTGGCCAGTTCGTCACTGGTGCTGGCGGAGTCAACCGTCTGGATCACCGTGCGTTCGGTAACATCGCGGATACTCACCACCGCACGGTTCATCTCCTCGGCGACCTGGCTCTGCTGCTGGGCAGCGACGGCGATCTGCGTGTTGCTTTCGCGCATCTGGGCCACGGCACCGGCAATCGCCGCCAGTGCATCACCGGCTTCCCGGGCCTGCTGCACGCACTCATCGGCCTTGTACGAGCTTTCCTGCATGAAATCCACGGCATCGCGGGTGCCGCTTTGCAGGGTCGAGACCATCGTGGTGATTTCATCGGTGGAGGTCTGCACCCGCTTCGCCAGATTGCGTACCTCGTCGGCGACCACGGCAAAGCCCCGACCCATTTCCCCGGCGCGTGCGGCCTCGATGGCTGCGTTGAGGGCGAGCAGGTTGGTCTGCTCGGCAATGCTGTGGATGACGTTGACCACACTGTTGATCTTCTGACTGTCTTCGGCCATGCGCTGGATCATTTCCGCCGTTTGCTGCACGCCGCTGGAAAGCCCCGCGATGGACACCTGCACGCGGTCGACCACCACCTTGCCGCTGCCTGCCAGCGCGTCAGCCGTCTGCGACTGATCACGGGTGGCCGTAGCGTGCTGGGCAATGTGATGGACAGTGGCAGTCATCTCGTTGATGGCCGTCGCCACCTGATCGGTTTCGCTTTGCTGGCCGAGCATGCCCAGGCGCACCTCCTTCATGCCCGCCGCCAGATGCGCGGCGCCCTGATCGAGGCGGCCAGCAGTTTGCGAAACGGTGTTGACCACTCGCTGATAACCGGCCTGCATGGCATTGAAAGCCTTGGCCATCTGCCCGACCTCATCGTCACTGCGGTTGGGAACACGGGCAGCCAGGTCACCGCTTTTTTCCACGTGCAGCATCACATCCTTGAGCGCGTTGAGCTGGCTGAGCAGAAAGCGGATCAGCAGTTGCGAGGCACAGAGCATCAATAACATCAGCACGAAAACCGCAATCGCGTAATGCGTGAAGCGATCCAGCAGGATCTGCATGAAGGTCGGGGTGAATGCCAGTAGCGCAATCCGTTGTTCGGCGCCGCGGGTGATGATCTGCGCACCGCTCAGCCATCGATCGCCGGCGGGTTTTTCCAGCGCAACCCAGTCGCGGGCGTCAGCCAGTTCCGGCAGCGCAAGGCTATCGAAAACCGGTGTCTGGCCCTGGCGGTAAGTCAGCAATGCATCGCTGGAGGGCAGCGCTGCGTCGACCGGCCAGGCGGCCAGCAGGCGCGCCTGTGCTTGTGCTGCCTGGCGCGACGCATCCGTGCGCGCCTGTTGCTCCGTTTGCATGGCGTACAGCACCAGCAACAGTGTTGTGACGAAAGCGACCGCGTTGACGGCCCAGAACTTATATTTCAGTGACAGGTTGGCAAGCCATGAGCCCATGAGTGGTCTTCTTCGGTAATCGGTGAGGTGGCAGCAAGATGCCATCACTGTGCCTCAGCCAACGAAGAGACCCTTGATGCGGGTCAAGAAAGCTGCAGATTTTCATCTTCTGGGTTTTTCTTCAGCACTGGCAAGGCGAAAAACTGCCGCGCGCAATCAGTGCTGTGGCGTGCGAGATCTTCCTGCGTTTCGCCCCGGTGCAAGGCCACTTCGCGCAAGACTTCCGGCAGGTAAGCCGGTTCGTTGCGACCGTTTTTCGGCTTGGGGCGCAGGCTGCGTGGCAGCAGGTAGGGCGCATCGCTTTCCAGCATCAGCCGGCCGCGAGGGATGTTGCCCACCAGCGCGTGGAGGTGGGTGCCGCGTCGTTCGTCGCAGATCCAGCCGGTGATGCCGATATGCAGATCCAGGTCCAGGTAACTGAACAGCGCGGCGCGCTCGCCGGTAAAGCAGTGCACGACTGCCGCGGGCAGGCGGTCGCGGTAGTCGCGCAGAATCTCCAGCAGCCGCTGATTGGCGTCGCGCTCGTGGAGGAACACCGGTAATTGCAGTTCCACGGCCATGGCCAGGTGCGCCTCCAGGACCTTTTCCTGCTGGGGACGAGGCGAGAAATCGCGATTGTAATCCAGGCCGCATTCACCCACGGCGCGAACGCGATTTTCCTTGAGCAGGGCATGCAACTGTTTCTCGGTGTCGCCGGTCCAATCGCTGGCTGAATGCGGGTGGATACCCGCCGTGCAGAACAGGCGTTGCGCGCTTTCATCCAGCTCGTGACACAACTGCAGCGCGTGTTCGCTGCCCTCGACACTGGTGCCGGTTACCACCAGTTGCTCGACGCCTGCGGCATAGGCGCGGTCGAGTACCGCCTGTCGCTGCGAGGCGAAGCTTGCGTTGGTCAGATTGACGCCGATGTCGATGAGTTGCATGGTGCTACCTCCAGCTGAAGGCTGTCGAGCATACCAGAGCTCTGGCCACAACAAGAAAACGCTGGGTATTCAAGCGATTGAACCTGAAGGTTCAACGATTTCCTTCGCTGCTCGATGCTGCTGCGTGACCTCAAGATTTCCTTTTTCCTGTTTCTTTCCGGCATTGCCCTGGGGAAGTGAATGATCCGATCCGCGCTCGTGTCTTTGCTGTGTCTGTTACCGCTGCTGCCCTTGCAGGTTTCTGCTCGTCAGACCGGTCCCGAGGTCGTGCAGCACACTGTGCAGGTGCGCGATTTGCCGGCGATTCGCAGCAGCAAGGTGCTGCGTGTGCTGGTCAATCAAAGTCGTAACAGCTCCGGCGACGTCAAGGGTCAGGAAATCGGCGTCGAATACCATCGCCTGCAAGCCTTCGAACAGTACCTCAACAGTCATTCCCGTGCGGGGCAGAAGGTCACGATCAAGGTCATCCCCAAGGCCAAGAACCAGCTGCTCACCGCTTTGCAGCGCGGAGAAGGCGACATGATCGCGCCCGGCGAGCTGCTCGATGTCAGCGACGCCAAGGGCATTCAGGCCAGCGCACCGATCGTTCATGACGTGCCTCTGGTGCTGGTCGGCATTCGTGGTCAGCGCAGTGTGCGGCGTGTGGATCAGTTGTCCGGAAAGACACTGAGCCTGCCCACCGGCAGTGCTGCCGACGAAGCCTTGCATCAGGTCAATCGACAACTGGAGCTGCGCAAGCTGCCCCTGGCAAAAATCGAATGGGTCGACCCCAGTCTGGCCGTCGAGGATGTACTGGAAATGGTCCAGGCCGGGATTTACCCGATGACGCTGGTCGAGCAGCCGATTGCCGAGCGCTGGGCGAGGATCATGCCCAAACTGCGCATCGAACGCGGCCTGACCCTGCCCACCCACGGAGATATCAGCTGGTTCGTACGTGACAACGCCACCCAGCTGCGCGCCAGTGTCGATGATTTCCTCAAAGACTATAAGCCGTCGGCCCAGCAGGATCAGGTGTTCGCCCAGGCGTACAAGAACACCTACAAGGTCAACAACCCGTTGGTGCGCAATAATCTGCAGCGACTGGAGCAACTGCGTCCGATGCTACAGCGCCATGCCGATGCGCAGGGCATGGACTGGCTCGACCTGGCTGCCCTCGCGTTCAAGGAATCCAAACTCGACCCGACTGCCAAGGGCAGTGGCGGCGCGACAGGCCTGTTGCAGATCACTCCGTCGGCAGCGAAAAGCGTTGGCGTGCCGAGCATCCAGAGCGCTGACGACAACATCCGTGCCGGGTCGCGCTACATGGCGCTGATCCAGCGCAAGTATTTCTCCAGTAAACGGGTCAACGAACGCGAGCGCATGGCATTCGTGATGGCCGCCTATAACCTGGGACCTGAGCGCGTGCAGGGTATGCGCGAGGAAGCGCGGCGTCGCGGGCTGAATCCGAACCAGTGGTTCTTCCAGACCGAGCGTGTGGCGATGGAGCAGGGCGGTGCCAATGTCGTGGCGTTCGTGAACAGCGTGAACAAGTACTACCTGGCCTTTGATCGCGAGCGCGACTCGCTGGAAAAGAGCGGGCCTAAACCAGCGGTAAAACGCTAAAGATCGATTTATTCGATTTTTATACGCCGTTATTTGCGGTTTTTACATAAGTGAATTTGATTATCATGGCGCCACTCGCTGTTAATCACCCATCACTCACGGAAAGTCCTCCATGAACACATTGATCAAGTCGGTCCTCACCACTCGTGCCGGTTACGGCCTGACTGTCCTGCGCGTCATCGTCGGTATCGCGTTCATCGCGCACGGCAGCCAGAAACTGTTCGGCGCCTTCGGTGGTTATGGCCTCGAAGGCACTGCGCAGTACATGGAAAGCCTGGGCCTGACGCCGGGTTACCTGATGGCGCTGATGTCGGGCAGCGCCGAATTCTTTGGTGGCCTGGGCTTGCTGCTGGGGCTGCTGGCTCGTCCCGCTGCGGTCGTGGTGATCCTTCTGTTGCTAGTGGCGATCTTCACCGTGCACATCCACAACGGCTTCTTCATGGCCAACAACGGCTACGAGTACGCGCTGGCACTGCTTGGCGGTGCCGTAGCGGTACTCATCGAAGGTGCAGGCAAGTTGTCGCTGGACCGTATCATCGCCCGATAACCGGCTACGCTTGCTGTGCAATGCCCGCTCTTGTAGCGGGCCTTGTGCGTTTGCAGGCACCCGCCATGAATGGCAATTGACAATGAATGGGACGTTTCTCTAGGATGCGTGCTCAAGCGCCGATTTAACAACTACTTGCGGGGCGCCTGACGAGGCTGAAGTCTTGTCGAAATACCGCTAAAACGTTGGTTCGGTGTTGCCTCTCACCGCTGCCCAGCGGATCTTGCGAGGCAGAGAAACAACCATGAACAACCTGCGCCCCCTCATTCGTCTTTCCCCGATCAGCACGGTCTTGTCACGCAAGAATCCGAAGATCCTCCTCAGCGGCTCCCATCAGCCCACGCTGTTGCGCTATCTCGACGGCTGGCCGCGTCGGCGTGGCGGCTCCTGTGCGTTTCTGATCCAGTTCGTCGAGACCCATCAGTCGCTGAGCCATTTTGCCGACGATCAGTTCGACCTCGCCGTGGTGCAATCGCCGCAGGCTGAGGATGTAGGGCAGGTGATTCGTGACCTGACCCGCATTGCCCGGCAGGGCCTGATTACGCTGGGTTGAACGCCTGAGTCAGCCAATTGGCATAGAAGGCATATTGCTGGCCCCCGAGGTGTGAACGGACAGGCAAAATCGCCGCCTTATCAAAGGATTAGGTGGTTTTCGCATGCGTTTGGTCTATTGTGCTCTGGCGTGCCTGACGCTTTCCGGGCTGGCTTTTTCCGTTCAGGCCAGAAATGCGACGGAAAACGAGCGTTATCTGTGTCGTTGGGGTTCGACCATTGCGGGCGGTGCACAGGCCTCCAAGCTGTCAGGCGTTACCCGCTATGGCGCGCGGCAGAAACTGCAGGCGCGCAAGTTCGCCAAACAATGGATGCGGCCCATGGCATTGCGTATCACGGAGCAGACCTACGACAGCGAGTCGCGGCTGAAGCCTGATGCGGTGACCAAGGTCTATTACGACGGCTGCATCCAGCACGAGGTGGCGCGACGCTGAATCTTTATTGCCTGTCGAACTGATTTTCGCAGGGCTGGAGAAACTTCTTGAGTACAAAGATCATCACCCGCGACGGGCATGAAGCCCTGAAGAAAGAACTCGATTATCTGTGGCGAGAGCACCGGCCCGACATCACTCAAAAGGTTGCCTGGGCGGCATCGCTCGGGGATCGCAGCGAAAACGCGGATTATCAGTACAACAAGAAGCTGCTGCGCGAGATCGACCGACGCGTGCGCTACCTGCGCAAGCGTCTCGAAGACATGCGTGTGGTGCAGTATTCGCCGGAGCAGGAAGGGCGGGTGTTCTTCGGTGCCTGGGTCGAGATCGAGAACGAAGCGGGCGATCTAAAGAAATTCCGCATTGTCGGTTATGACGAGATCTATGGGCGCAACGACTACATCTCCATCGACTCGCCCATGGCGCGCGCCTTGCTGAAGAAGGAAGTGGGCGACGAGGTGCTGGTCAATACGCCTGAGGGCGAGAAGCTGTGGTTCGTGAATTCGATTGATTACGTGAAGTGAAGCCCCCGCGTACACGCCCCGTGGGAGCGAGCTTGCTCGCGAAGAGGCCGGTGCAGCAACCGAAATGGGGCGTCTGCACCATCGTCTTCGTGAGCAATACGGATCGCCGCCCCGGTCACTCCCCACAGGAAAGATGAGCGCCCAGCCGGACAACTCTTGTTCTTGACGCTCCGCGTCACAGACCAGTTATCAGCCTCAACCCTCGCGCAGCACGGTCAGCGGGCTGACGTTGAGTGCACGACGGGTGCCGAATACGCCTGCACCACCGACCAGCAGGGCGCCGATGACCGGGAGCAGCAGCAGCCACGGGTGCGGTTGCCATTCCAGTGAGAAGGCGTAGCGGTACAGTACGAAGCTCACCAGTTCACAACCCAGGGCCGCCAGTACGCCGCTGGCGGCCCCCAGCAACCCGAATTCGATGCGTCGTGACTTGATCAGCAGTGCTCGCTCTGCGCCCAGTGCGCGCAGCAGTGCGCCTTGCCGGATGCGTTCGTCCAGCGTGGCCTGCAATCCGGAAAACAGCACAGCGATACCGGCGGCCAGCACGAACAGCAGGACGAACTGCACGGCCAGGGTGACCTGATCGAGGATGCTGCGTACCTGTGCCAGCAGGGCTTCTACACCCAGAATGCTGATGGACGGGTAAGCGCGTGACAGCTCGACGATCTGCTTGTCCTGACCGGGTGGCAGGTAGAAGCTGGTCAGGTAGGTAGTCGGCAAGTCAGCGAGGGTGCCCGGCTGGAAAATCATGAAGAAGTTGGGCTGGAAGGTATCCCAGTTCACGTCTCTGAGGCTGGTGACCACGGCTTCGCGGGTCAGTCCGCCGACAATGAAGCTCAGGCGGTCGCCCAGTTTGATTTTCAGGCTGTCGGCCAGTTTGGCCTCGATCGAGACACCGGGCGTTGCGTCGCTTTGCCCGGCGGCAGGCAGCGACTTCCACCAACTGCCGGCAGTCAGGGTGTTGCCCTCGGGAAGTTCGGCGGCCCAGGTCAGGCTGAGGTCGCGACGCGTGGCATTTTCACCGCGCGAATCCTTGGTCACGAAGTTGCTGACCGGTTCACCGTTGATGCTGGTCAGGCGTCCTGGCACCACCGGGTAAAGGGGCGCCGCGTGAGTGGACAGCTTGCTCAGGGTCTGGGCGAAGTTTTCTTTATCGTCCGGCAGTACGTTGAGCACGAAATAGTTCGGTGCATCCTTGGGCAGCTGATTTTGCCAAGTGTCGAGCAGCTCACCGCGCAGCAGCGCGATCAAGCCCATCGACAGTAGGATCAGACCGAAAGCCAGTGACTGGCCGGCAGCGGCCAGCGGGTAACGCAGCAGTTGCCCCAGGCCCAGTCGCCAGGGCAGCGAGGCACCGGAGAGCAGACGGCGCAGGCTGTTGAGCGCCAGTAACAGCAGACTGCCGAGCAGCAGCGCAGCGACGATACCGCCACCCAGCAGGGCGAAGGTCAGCACCAGGTCCAGGCTCAGGCGCCACATGATCAGGCCCAGCGCGAGCAGCGCTGCGCCATACACAAGCCAGGAGCTGGCGGGGATTGGCAGCATGTCGCGGCGCAACACGCGCAGCGGCGGTACGCGACCCAGTGCAGCCAGCGGCGGCAGGGCGAAGCCGGCCAGCGCTACGAGCCCGGTGCCCATGCCGGCCAGCGCAGGCAACACACCGCCTGGCGGAACGGTCGCCGGAAGCAGATTCTGCAGCAGCGCGAACAGCCCGAGTTGTGCAAGCCAGCCCAGCAAGGCACCGCTCAGACTGGCCAGCAAGCCGATGATCGCCAGTTGCAGGCTGAACAAGGTCATCGCCTCACCGCGCGACAGTCCAAGGCAGCGCAGCAGGGCGCTGGCATCGAAGCGCCGTGCGGCGAATCGGGATGCCGACAGCGCCACGGCAACGCCCGCCAGCAAGACGGCGACCAGACTTGCCATATTCAGATAACGTTCGGCCTTGCCCAATGCGCCGCCAATCTGCTGGCTGCCATCGCGGGCGTCCTTGATTTCCTGATGCGGCTCAAGACCCGGTTCGATGGCTTTGCGGTAGGCTGCCAGTGCCTGCGGCGGGCCGCTCCACATTTCCCGATAGGTGACCCGGCTGCCCGGCTGCACAACACCGGTGGCAGCGAGGTCCTGCAGGTTTATCATCACCCGCGGCGTCAGGCTGTAGAAGTTGCCTGCCCGGTCTGGCTCATAAGTCAGTATGCGGGTCAGTTTCAAGGTTTTGGAGCCGACGTCGAGGTCGTCTCCGACCTTCAGGTCGACCGCAGGAAGCAGGCGTGCCTCGACCCAGGCTTCACCCGGTTGCGGACCGCTGCCAGCCTGTTCCGGCTGGTACAAGTCTGCGGCACTTTTCAGTTCGCCGCGCAATGGGTAAGCGTCGTCCACCGCCTTGATGCTCGACAGCTGGATACCCGCATCGGTCGCAATCACGCTGGAAAAGACCACGATCTGCGCATGCTTGAGTTGCAGGCGTTTGCCTTCTTCGACCTGCTCGGCACGCGCCGGGCTCGAGCCTTCAAGAATCAGATCGGCGCCCAGGAACTCGGTCGCCCGCAGCAGCATCGCGCCGTTCAGACGGGCGCCGAAATAACCGATGGCGGTGCTCGCCGCCACGGCGACCAGAAGGGCAAAGAACAACACCCGCAACTCTCCTGCGCGGGCATCGCGCATCAGTTGGCGGACAGCGAGGCTCAGCAGGCGGGCAAAAGGCAAACGTGCCATCAAGGCTCCAGCGGGGCGACCAGTCGGCCCCCTTCAAGACGGATAAGGCGACGGCAGCGATGCGCCAGACGCTCATCGTGAGTGACCAGCACTAGCGTGGTGTTGCGCTCCTTGTTCAGTTCGAAGAGCAGGTCGCTGATGCGTTCGCCGGTGTGACTGTCGAGGTTGCCGGTGGGTTCGTCGGCGAACAGCACGTCGGGGTCGGCAGCGAAGGCACGGGCAATGGCGACCCGTTGCTGTTCGCCACCGGACAACTGACGCGGCGTGTGGGTCAGGCGCTGGCCAAGGCCCACCCGCTCCAGCAGGTCGCGAGCCTTTTCGCGGGCGTCTTTGCGGCCTTCGAGCTCCATCGGCAGCATGACGTTTTCCAGCGCGTTCAGGCTGTCGAGCAACTGGAACGACTGAAACACGAACCCGACGTGCTCGGCCCGCACTCTGGCGCGCTGGTCTTCATCCAGTTCGCTGAGGTTGCGCCCCGAAAGGATGACCGAACCGGCGCTGGGCAGGTCCAGCCCGGCTAGCAAGCCGAGCAGGGTAGATTTGCCCGAACCGGAGGCGCCGACGATGGCCAGCGTGTCGCCCTTGTTTAGTTCCAGGGAGAGTTCGTGCAGGATGGTCAGGTCACCTTCGGTGCTGGGGACTACTTTGCTGAGGCTTTGGGCACTGAGAATACTTTCACTCATGGAGAATCCGATGCGTGCGTTGTTTTTAAGTGCTGGCCTGGGGTTACTGCTGCTGTCACAGGGCGCGTTGGCGGGCACGGTATTGATCGTTGGGGATAGTATCAGTGCGGCTTTCGGGCTGGATACCCGCGTGGGGTGGGTCAGCCTGCTGGAACAGCGTCTGAGCAAGGAGGGATTCGACGACAAGGTGGTCAATGCGTCGATCAGTGGCGACACCAGTGCAGGCGGCCAGGCGCGTCTGCCTGCGCTGCTTGCAGAGCATAAGCCGGAACTGGTTATTCTGGAGTTGGGCGGCAACGACGGCCTGCGCGGCCAGCAGCCCGCTCAATTGCAACAAAACCTTTCATCGATGATCGACCGCTCGCAGGCGGCGGGTGCCAAGGTGCTGTTGTTGGGCATGCGTATCCCGCCCAACTACGGGCCACGTTACACCAAGGCCTTTGAAGAGGTTTACAGCAACCTGGCGAAGGAGAAAAAGGTCCCCTTCGTGCCCTTCTTTCTGGAAGGTGTAGGCGGGGTGCCTGAACTGATGCAGGCTGATGGTCTGCATCCGGCGGCTACCGCTCAGGGCAAGTTGCTGGAAAATGTCTGGCCGAGCCTGAAACCGCTGCTTTGAGGCTTTCCCGGGCGGGGGCTTTCGGCTAATGTGGCGCCCCCGATCTGGAGCCCCCCATGCCGCGTCCCGCCTGGTCCCTGTATGCCTATCAAATGCTTGAACCCGATGAGCAGCTGGATCTGTTCGCCTGTCAGGAAGTGCGCGTCCATCTGATCGCTCGCCAGTTGGAGCTGGGCGGTTCGATCGACCGTACATTGTGTGGCACGTTGTTGCCGGCCCAGCCGCAAATGCGCGCCGTCGAACTGCAGGCCATGCGCGATGAGCGTCTGTGCCCCTTGTGCAAGGCCATCATGGACGCTCAGCGCAGGGGGATGAATCCGATCTGGCCTGAACTCTAGCTGTCATGACTGCCTGAATGCCGGCCGCAGATATCCCCGATCCGGCAAGTGCCGGTGTACACTCCAGTTCTTGTTTTCATCTCTATAGTCGTTACCCGAAGGATCTTCCCGGATGTTGTCGCGCATTCCAGCCGTTACCCGCTGTCTGTCGCTTGCTGCTCTGTGCGCGGCGAGCTCTGTCCATGCACTGGAGTTTCCGTTGCCGCCGCCCGGCGAAGACATCGTGGGGCAGGTGCAGGTCATCAAGGCCAAATACGAAGACACCTTCGCCGATCTGGGCACCCAATACGATCTGGGCTACCTGGAAATGATCGCTGCCAACCCTGGTGTCGATCCCTGGTTGCCGGGCGCCGGCAAGGACATCGTGCTGCCGACCCGTTTCATTCTGCCGCCGGGTCCGCGCGAAGGAATTGTCATCAACCTTGCCGAATACCGCATGTATTACTACCCCAAGGGGCAGAATGTCGTGCACACCTACCCACTGGGTGTCGGCCGTGAAGGCTGGGGTTCGCCGATCGGCGTAACCAAGGTGACGGCCAAGACGCCGAACCCGACCTGGACGCCGCCGGCCTCGATCAAGGCCGAGCATGCGGCCGATGGCGATCCGCTGCCGGACGTGGTGCCGGCTGGCCCCGATAACCCGCTGGGGCCGTTCAAGTTCGGTCTGGGGCTTTCCGGCTACCTGATCCACGGCTCGAACAAGAAGTTCGGTATCGGCATGCGCACCAGCCATGGCTGTTTCCGCATGTACAACAATAACGTGCTGGAACTGGCCGACATGGCCCCGGTCGGTACGACCGTGCGCATCATCAGCGAGCCTTACAAGTTCGGCATCAGCGGTGGCAAGGTCTACCTCGAAGCGCACACGCCGGTTGATGACCTGGGCAACCCGTCGGTGGTCGACAAGCACACTGCGGTGATCAATGCGTTGCTCAAGCGTGACGACCTGGCCAATAACCTGCGCATGAACTGGGACGTGGTACGTGATGTGGTCGCGGCCGAAGACGGCATGCCGGTGGAAATCGCAGAGCCGGGCAAAGCGCCTGCGAGTGCTGAAGAGCCGGTGATTTTTCAATAATCCAGCCTGCTCTTGTGCCAATGCTTTGCGTGGGCATGCAGTTCGTGACGCTCCGCGTCACACAGCGGTTATGCGATGTCAGGTAGATTGGGTTTCGACTCGGGTCACCTTTTCGCCCCTCGGCGAGTCACTTTGAAGGGGCCAAAGTGACCAAAGCCCCTGGCTCCGTTTCCGGCCCGACTTCGTCGGGTTCCTTCGCCCTGTCACTGATCCGGGGGGCGCCGCAACGGGCCATCCATGGCCCGGTGCGGCTAGCCTGGCGTCCTGCCAGGCTACCCCCGGATCAGTGCCAGGACTCAGCCGTCACTTACGTCGCACTCTGCGTTGTTCGTACCATCGTGATCGAAAAGCACGTAGGGCGGCCTCCTGCAGGCGCAGCATGACGTTGTGCTGCACTGAAGACTTGTGACGCGGAGCGTCACGAACGGCATGCCAACGCGGAGCGTCGGCACGATAATCATCCGCGTGACATCGCAGAACCGCCGTGTAACGCAGAGCGTCACGAACTGCATGCCAATGCTCCGCGTTGGCACAAATTAGTTATCTTCCTGATACAGCAGAACAGTCATTCAGGCTTTTGCAGACACTCACCCAGCCAGAAAACAGGCAAAAAAAAGCCGACCCGTTGCCGGGTCGGCTTTCAATAATCCCGGGGGATTATTACTTGCGGCTGGCTTTGTCCAACATGCGCAGAGCGCGCTCGTTGGCTTCGTCAGCAGTTTGCTGAGCTTTTTGAGCAGCAGCCATAGCTTCGTCAGCCTTGCGGTAGGCTTCGTCGGCACGTGCTTGCGAACGAGCTGCTGCGTCTTCGGTAGCTGTCAGACGAGCTTCGGTTTCTTTGGATACGCTGCTGCAACCGGTAGCCAGAACTGCGGCCAGAGCCAGAGCAGAGAATTTCAGAACGTTGTTCATCGTGTTCACCTTCAAGGAATTTTTTTTCAAATTAGTCATCTCTCGAAAATGAGAAAACGACCGGCGTACATAGTACCCATTGTTTGTAGTAAGTAAACGGACCCGGCGCAAGAAGCTGCTAAAATTCCTCGCTTTGAAAGCGTTCCGCGTTACTTCTCAAGCGTTCTGTACAAAAACTATCCACTTTAACTGGACCCACGCCTTGCTGAAGCGTTCAGAACAGTTTGCGTGAGCCCTTGCCTGATGGACTGTCGGTCGGCACACGAGCATTTCCAGGTGTTTTTACATCGCCTGTGCTTGAGCATAGTTGGCAATGGCGCCTACTATCTCAACGTGATGTTCGTCGAGATCGGCAGTGCTCTACCGGTGTCGAAAACAGACACTGGGTGGCGTAGATGTTCCTTCGCCTGAAAAAGACCGGTAAGGTAGGGGTCAAATTCCAAGACCCGCGAGGAGTAGCGATGAGCGAGGCGTTGTCCATCCACCATGACGAAGTCGGCCACCATTTCGAAATTATTATCGACGGCCACCGTGCCTACCTGACCTACATGGATCTCGGCAAGCAGACCCTGGATTTCTATCGGACTTTCGTGCCCGACGCCTTGCGGGGTCGCGGAATTGCCGCCGCCCTGACCAAGGAGGCGCTCGACTATGCCGACAGCATGGGCTATTCCGTCATACCGTCCTGCTCTTATGTCGAGCGCTACATGGAACTGCATGATCTGCAGTCGCAGGCCGCCAAGCTCTGACGCTTTTTAACTACCGACAGTCAGCATGAAAAACGCCGAGCATCTGCTCGGCGTTTTCGTTATTGCGGTGCAGTCGGTCAGGCAATCACTTGCGCTTGCGAGCCGGCAGCACATCCTTGAGTTTCGCGTGCATGCTGCGCAGAGTCTTTTCAGTGCTTTCCCAGTCGATGCAGGCATCGGTGATGGACACGCCGTACTGCAATTCCGACAGGTCCTTGGGAATCGCCTGGCAGCCCCAGTTCAAATGGCTCTCGACCATCAGGCCGATGATCGATTCGTTGCCTTCCAGGATCTGGTTGGCGACGTTCTCCATCACCAGCGGTTGCAGGGCCGGGTCCTTGTTGGAGTTGGCATGGCTGCAGTCGACCATGATGTTCGGGCGAATGCCGGACTTGTTCAGGGCCTGTTCGCAGAGCGCGACGCTGACCGAGTCATAGTTGGGCTTGCCGTTGCCGCCGCGCAGCACCACGTGGCCGTAGGCGTTGCCTTTGGTGGTCACGATCGACACGCCGCCTTCCTGGTTGATACCCAGGAAACGATGCGGGCTCGATACCGATTGCAAGGCGTTGATGGCAACCGTCAGGCCGCCGTCGGTGCCGTTCTTGAAACCGACTGCCGAGGAAAGGCCCGAGGCCATCTCGCGGTGAGTCTGAGATTCTGTGGTGCGCGCGCCGATGGCCGACCAACTGATCAGGTCCTGCAGATACTGCGGGGAGATCGGGTCCAGAGCTTCGGTGGCGGTGGGCAGACCCATCTCGGCCAGATCCAGCAGCAGCTGGCGACCGATGTGCAGGCCATCCTGGATCTTGAACGAGTCATCCAGGTACGGGTCGTTGATCAGACCTTTCCAGCCTACCGTGGTGCGTGGTTTCTCGAAGTAGACGCGCATCACCAGATACAGCGTATCAGACACTTCTGCCGCCAGCGCCTTGAGACGCTCGGCGTACTCCTTGGCTGCCTTCAGGTCGTGGATCGAGCACGGGCCGATCACAATGAACAGGCGGTGATCATGGCCATCGAGAATGTTGCGAATCACTTCGCGGCCCTGGCTGACGGTCTGCAGGGCAGCATCGGTCAGTGGGATGTCGCGCTTGAGCTGATCCGGAGTGATCAGAGTCTCGTTGGAGGCAACGTTGAGGTCGTCAATCGGTAAATCAGCCATCGTGTTACTCATCAGGTCGCGGGTACTGGCCGCCAACGGTCCCCCGTGCGGCGGTGCCCAGCAGGTTTGAGCGCAGCGGGGAGCCGAACCTTAGCGCGTTATCGCGTTGTTCGACAATAAGTAAACGAGCTATCGGCAGGTCGCTGGCCTGGATACGCTGCCTTATTGCAAGACAATCCGCTGCGACGGATAGTGTACGGCCGCAAATAGCGAGACAGTCAAGGGAGAGGTCATGAGTGTTGATTCCCGTCGTCCGCGCGTCGGCATCATCGGTACGGGTGCCATCGGTGGCTTTTACGGATTGATGCTGGCGCGTGCCGGATACGATGTGCACTTTCTGCTGCGCAGCGAGTTTGACACGGTGGCGCGCGAAGGTTTGCAGGTCAAAAGCGCTGTGCATGGCGAGCTGTCCCTCAAGCCCGTTCAGGCCTATCGTTCGGCGGCTGAAATGCCGCCTTGTGACTGGCTGCTGGTCGGCACCAAGAGCACCGGCAATGCCGCGCTCGGTCCGATCATTCGCCAGGCGGCTGCGCCGGACGCCAGCGTGCTGCTGTTGCAGAACGGTCTGGCTGTCGAAGACCAGCTGCGTAACGTCCTGCCCGACAGCCTGCACATACTCGGCGGGCTGTGTTTCGTCTGCGTCAATCGGGTTGCGCCCGGCGTCGTCGCCCATGAAGCCTTCGGCGCGGTCAGCATCGGTTATCACAGCGGGCCGGCGAACGACGAGGCGCGCCGCATGGCGATCGTCGAAGCCTGTGCAGCCCTGTTCAAGACGGCCGGCATCGACGCCCCGGTCATGGCTAATCTGCAGCAGGCCCGCTGGCAGAAGCTGGTCTGGAATGTGCCCTACAACGGGTTGTCGGCTTTGTTGCAGACCAGTACCGGCCGATTGATGGCCGACCCTGACAGCCAGGCCTTGATCCGGGCGCTGATGGAGGAGGTCGTGCAGGGCGCCGAGGCCTGTGGTCATACCTTGCCGCCGGGTTTCGCGCAGCATCTGTTTGCAGTGACCGAAAGCATGCCGGATTACAGGCCCAGCATGTACCACGACCTGGCCGAAAAACGCCCGCTGGAGCTGGAGGCCATTTATGCCCGACCCCTCGCAGCGGCGCTTGCCGCGGGGTTTGACATGCCTCGCGTACGGGCGCTTTATCAGGCACTGGCGTTCATCGATCGGGGTAATCGCCCGGCAAGCGAGGAGTAATTCATGACAGAAGCTGAAGACCACAAGCTGGTACTGGCGATTTCATCGCGCGCACTGTTCGATCTGCGCGACAGTCATGAGGTGTACATGGCCGATGGGGTCGAGGCCTACCGCAAGTATCAGATTGAACATGAGGATGAGATTCTTGCGCAGGGCGATGCTTTTCCGCTGGTTGAAAAACTGCTGAGCCTCAATGCCAGCCTGGAAAAGGCGCGCGTCGAAGTGGTGCTGGTGTCGCGCAACAGTGCCGATACCGGGCTGCGGGTCTTCAACTCGATTCAGCATTATGGCCTCGACATCAGCCGCGCCGCCTTTGCCGGCGGGCGCAGTCCTTACCCTTATCTCGCAGCGTTTGGCTGTCACCTGTTTCTTTCGACGCATGCCGAGGATGTGCGCAGCGCCCTGGATGCCGGTTTCGCGGCGGCGACCATACTTTCGGGCGGCGCACGGCGCGCAGCCAGCGCCGAGTTGCGGATCGCCTTCGATGGCGACGCGGTGTTGTTTTCCGACGAATCCGAGCGGGTGTACCAGAGCGGCGGACTGGCGGCCTTTCAGGCCAGCGAACGTGAATGGGCCCGCGAGCCATTGCGCGGCGGGCCCTTCAAGCCGTTTCTCGCCGCGCTCAATCAACTGCAGCGCGAGTTTCCCGACGCGAGTTGCCCGATTCGCACCGCGCTGGTCACGGCTCGCTCGGCGCCTGCCCATGAGCGCGTGATCCGTACCTTGCGCGAATGGGACATTCGCCTGGACGAGTCGCTGTTTCTCGGTGGTTTGCAAAAGTCGGCCTTCCTTGAGGCGTTTGCCGCCGATGTGTTTTTCGACGATCAACCCGGCCACTGCGAGAAAGCGCGTGACGTGGTGGCGACGGGGCACGTTCCGCACGGTATCAGCAACGAAATAGTGCCGCTTGCCGACGGAGGCTGAGAAGTCCGCCGTCGCAGCCGATGATGCGCTGCTACGCTGAGTCAATCTCCGCCATTCCGGTTGTATGGGAGGTTGCATGGTTCGTTCGATGCTGTATGCCGCAGACCTCGGTCTGTATGCGCCTTATGTAACGCAGCACGCGCTGGCGCTGGCTCGAACATTCAACGCCGAGCTGTATGTCATCCATGTTGTCGAGCCTCTGGGGCTGTTCGCCGAGTCGGTGCTGCAGAGTTACCTGGGCGATGAAGCGCTGAAAGAACTTCACGGTAAAGGTGTGAGTGCATTTTTGAGTGGGATAGAGCAACGAATGCTCGACGGGTTTCGTGAAGAACTGGGGGAAGGGCACTCGGACCTTTCTCTGATTCGTACCGTGCGTGTCGTTCAGGGCGAGCCAGCCAGCGTGATTCTCGAACAGGCGCACAAGCTGAACGTGGATTTGCTTGTGGTTGGCAGTCACAGTCGCGGGATGGAAGAGGGCGCCTCAATAGGCCGGACGGCTGCAAGGGTCCTGCAGTTTTCCGACGTGCCGGTGTACATGGTTCCGATGATGTTGAAAAAGGGGCGGGGGTAAGAGGGAAGGTTCAATTGGTGGTTTTAATGAAATCGAGCGTGCGATCGCCTTACAAAGGTGATAAAAAGTTCTAGAATTATTCGTCTCACCATTAATCCAGTTATATACCGTCGCCGATACCTATAGGGTTTATCTGCTTTGAGGGATACATATGAAGCTCCAACAACTGCGCTACATTTGGGAAGTGGCGCACCACGACCTCAACGTTTCCGCGACGGCCCAGAGCCTTTACACCTCCCAGCCCGGCATCAGCAAGCAGATCCGTCTGCTTGAAGACGAACTGGGCGTCGAGGTTTTCGCCCGCAGCGGCAAGCACCTGACGCGTGTGACACCTGCAGGCGAGCGCATTATCACGACTGCGGGCGAGATCCTGCGCAAGGTCGAGAGCATCAAGCAGATTGCCCAGGAGTTCTCCAACGAGAAAAAAGGCACGCTGTCTATCGCCACCACTCACACCCAGGCGCGCTACGCCTTGCCGCCGGTGATCAGCAACTTCATCAAGCAATACCCTGATGTCGCGCTGCACATGCACCAGGGCTCGCCGATGCAGATCGCCGAAATGGCCGCTGACGGGACGGTTGATTTCGCCATTGCCACCGAGGCCCTCGAGCAGTTCAGTGATCTGGTGATGATGCCGTGCTATCGCTGGAACCGTTGCATTGTCGTGCCGCAGGGTCACCCGCTGACCAAGGCGCCGAAGCTGACGCTGGAACTGCTGGCTGAATACCCGATCGTGACTTACGTCTTCGGCTTCACCGGCCGTTCCAAGCTGGACGAGGCGTTCAGTCATCGCGGGCTGGTGCCCAAGGTCGTGTTCACGGCGGCGGATGCTGACGTGATCAAGACTTACGTCAGGCTGAACCTGGGCGTCGGCATCGTGGCAAGAATGGCGATAGACGAAACAGTGGACAGCGACCTGGTGGTGCTCGATGCCAGTGATCTGTTCGAGTCCAGCGTTACAAAAATCGCTTTCCGTCGCGGCACCTTCCTGCGTGGCTTCATGTGCGATTTCATCGAGAAATTTGCGCCGCACCTGACCCGCGAAGTCATGGCCAAGGCGATTCAGTGCCATAACAAACAGGAAATGGAAGAGCTGTTTGCCAACGTCGAGTTGCCGGTGCACTAGTAGCAGTTGCAGGCTATCAGTCAGAGCAGTACGCGCTTTGACTTTTAGCCTGCAATTAGAGGCTTGCCTCTAGCGGGTTCAGTTGCGTGCTATCAGGTTGCCCGCATGCAGTCCGCATTCCTTCTGCGTGGCTTCTTCCCACCACCAGCGACCCTCGCGCTCGTGCTGGTTCGGCAATACCGGGCGGGTGCAGGGTTCGCAGCCGATGCTGATGAAACCGCGCTCGTGCAGGCTGTTGTAGGGCAGCTCCAGCATGCGGATGTAGCCCCAGATTTCCTCGCTGCTCATCTGTGCCAACGGATTGAATTTGTACAGCGTGCGCTCGGCTGTCGAAAAGGCGCTGTCGATTTCCACTGCGGCAACCGCGCTGCGAGTGCCGGGGCTCTGATCACGGCGTTGGCCGGTTGCCCAGGCGCTGACGCCGGACAGTTTGCGCCGCAGTGGCTCGATCTTGCGGATGCCGCAGCATTCGCCATGGCCGTCCCGGTAAAAGCTGAACAGGCCCTTTTCCTTGACGAAAGGTTCGAGCTTGCTGTGATCGGGCGAAACGATCTCGATCTCGATCTTGTAGTGCTCGCGGACCTGCTCGATGAAACGATAGGTTTCCGCATGCAGGCGCCCTGTGTCCAGACTGAAGACCTTGACGTTCTTGTTCAGCTTCCAGGCCATGTCGACCAGGACCACGTCCTCGGCACCGCTGAAAGAGATCCACAGTTCGTCGCCGAAATGTTCGAAGGCCAGTTTCAGAATGTCTTGTGCAGATTTGTTCGCATAGGTCGTCGCCAGTTCAGCGACGTCGAAAGGTTGGCTCATCAGGCGGCTTCCTAAAATGCAAGAGTGGCGCTTAAGCGCTCGTGATGGCGGCAATGGTAACAAAATCCGCTGTTCAGTGGCCGTTGCCAGCGGCTAGAGTGCCGCTTCCGTTGCAAGTGAATGGTCTGAGGAGTGAGCTGTGGAAATTGCCTGTCTGGACCTGGAGGGTGTGCTGGTCCCGGAAATCTGGATCGCCTTTGCCGAAAAAACCGGTATCGAATCGCTGCGTGCAACCACGCGTGATATTCCCGATTACGACGTGCTGATGAAGCAGCGCCTGCGCATTCTTGATGAGCATGGTCTGAAACTGGCGGATATTCAGGAAGTGATCGGCACCCTCAAACCGCTGGAGGGCGCTGTGGAATTCGTCGACTGGCTGCGTGAGCGGTTTCAGGTGGTGATTCTCTCGGACACCTTCTACGAGTTCTCTCAGCCATTGATGCGGCAACTGGGTTTTCCGACCCTGCTGTGTCATCGTCTGATCACTGACGAGACCGACCGGGTGGTCAGTTACCAGCTGCGCCAGAAAGACCCCAAGCGTCAGTCGGTGCTGGCCTTCAAGAGCCTGTATTACCGGATCATCGCTGCCGGCGATTCGTACAACGACACCACCATGCTGGGCGAGGCCGATGCCGGCATCCTGTTCCACGCTCCCGACAACGTGATCCGCGAATTCCCGCAGTTTCCGGCGGTGCACACTTTCGATGACCTGAAGAAAGAGTTCATCAAGGCCTCGAATCGGGATCTGGTGCTTTAGGCGCAGCGGTTAGCTCCCTCAGAAGCTCGATCTCAGAGCGCCTCAAGCGTCTCCAGCAGCACGCGAACCTTGGTGAAGGTTTCCTGATATTCGGCTTCGCAGTCGGAATCGGCGACGATGCCGCCACCGCCCCAGCAGGAAATCTGTCGGTCCTTGACCAGCAGGCTGCGGATGGCGATCGAGCTGTCCATTTCGCCGCGCACGTCCAGATACATCAAGGAGCCGCAATACAGGCTGCGCCGGGTCGGTTCCAGTTCGTCGATGATCTGCATGGCGCGGATCTTCGGCGCGCCGGTGATGGAACCGCCGGGGAAGCTGCCGCCGATCAGGTCCAGTGCATCGTTGCCAGCGGCCAGCTCTCCGGTCACGCTGCTCACCAGATGGTGCACGTTGGGGTAGCTTTCGAGGCTGAACAGCTCGGGGACTTTCACCGAGCCGATGCGGCAACTGCGGCCCAGGTCGTTGCGCAGCAGGTCGACGATCATCAGGTTCTCTGCGCGGTCCTTGTCGCTGGCCAGCAGTTCGCTGGCGAAAACGGCATCCTGCGCCGGGTCCGCGCTGCGTGGCCGCGTGCCTTTGATCGGACGGGTTTCGACCTGCCGGTCGCTGACCCGTACGAAGCGCTCGGGAGAAAGACTCAGAATCGCATCGGCTCCCGGCAGGCTAAGGTAGCCGGCGAACGGCGTCGGGCAAGCTGCTCGCAACGCGCAATAGGCGGCCCAGGGATCACCCACGCACTGCGCCTGAAAGCGTTGTGCGAAGTTCACCTGGTAACAATCACCGGCCTGGATGTAGGCCTGAATACGTTCGAAGGCCTGGCGATAGCTATCCGCGCTGATGCTGGCCTGGAACGGCTGGCTGAGGCGGAATTCCGTGTGCGGCTCAGGGGTATAGACAGAGAACAGCTCAATCAGCCGTTTGCGCTCGCTTGCGGCCAGGGACGGGTGAAAAATCAGTTGGCTGGTCTGCTCCTGATGATCACTGATCAGCGCCCAGGCGTAGAGCCCCAGACGGGCCTCGGGCAGTTGCAGGTCGTCAATGGCCTGATCCGGCAAAGGCTCCAGGCGTCGACCAAACTCATAACTCAGATAACCGATCAGGCCGCCAGCGAAGGGCAGCTCGCATCCGTCAGGCAGCTGTGCCGTGCCCAGCGCCTTCAGACTGTCGCGCAAGCGCTGGAGATAGGCGGCCCCGTCCTCGCCATCGGCAATGCCCAGTTCCTGTAGCGGCCATGCACTGAGCAGGTCATGTCGGCCGCGCACGGCTGCCGGCCTGCCGCTGTCGAGCAGCACCGCCCCCGGCGCTTCGCGGATTCGCGCAAAGAACGCGATCGGGTCGGCGCTGTAGGGCAGGGGATGTAGCGAGCAGATCGGCATCGTCGAATATCGGTCTTGGAAACGCGGCTGGCGATTGTAGCCTTGCCGATGCGGCAGTCCTAGCGGTATGTCGGTTCAGACGCCGGGCACGTGACCGAACAGGTCCTGGACAAAGCTGACCCGTTCATGCGCCGATTCCTGACGTCCTTCGAGAGCCAGTTGCTCCAGACGTGCCTCGACGGCCTGCGTGCGATGGGTCAGGCCACTGTCATTGGCAATCTGAATGTTCAGGCCGGGACGGGCGTTTAGCTCCAGAATCAACGGGCCTTTGTCCTGGTCCAGAACCATGTCGACGCCGATGTAGCCCAGGCCGCACAACTCGTAGCATTCGGCGGCAAGCTTCATGAAGCCGTCCCAGTTGGGCAATTGCACGCCATCCACCGAGTGGGTGGTGTCCGGGTGCTTGCTGATGATGTTGTTCAGCCAGGTGCCTTGCAGGGTAACGCCGGTGGCCAGGTCCACACCCACGCCAATGGCGCCCTGGTGGAGGTTGGCCTTGCCGCCTGATTGGCGGGTAGGCAAGCGCAGCATGGCCATTACCGGATAGCCCATCAGCACGATGATGCGGATGTCCGGTACGCCCTCGTAGCTGATGCTTTTGAAGATCGGGTCCGGCACGACCCGGTACTCGATCAGTGCGCGGTCGCGGTGGCCACCCAGCGAATAAAGGCCAGTGAGGATGCTGGACACCTGGTGCTCGATTTCCGAGTGGCTGATGATGCGTCCCGAGACGGTGCGAAAGCGCTCCTCGAAACGGTCGGCGATCACCAGAATGCCATCGCCGCCTGCGCCCTGTGCGGGTTTGATCACGAAGTCGCTGTGCGCGCCGATGATCTCGTCGAGCCTGTCGATTTCCTTTTCCGTGGAAATCACGCCGTACATCTCCGGCACGTGAATGCCTGCGGCGATGGCCCGCTCCTTGGTGATGATCTTGTCATCGACGACCGGATAGAGGCTGCGCTTGTTGTACTTGAGCACGTAGTCGGCGTTACGTCGATTGATGCCCATGATGCCTCGGGCCTCGAGCGCCTTCCAGGTTTTCCACCAGCCGATCACTTGGCCTTTTCCTCTTTCAGGAATGCCTTGAAGCGCACCAGTTCGGTCAGTCGGTAGCCACGGTATCTGCCCATCGCCAGCATGAAGCCGACCAGCACCAGCAGCACTGCCGGGAAGGTAAAGACGAAATAGGTCAGTTCCGGCACGCTCATGATCAGGTGCGCCAGCGACGCGGCGAACAGCGTACCGATGGCGACCTTCATGGCATGGCTGCCGCCACGCTCTTCCCAGGTGATCGACAGGCGTTCGATGGTCATGGTCAGAATCACCATCGGGAACAGCGCAACAGACAGCCCGCGTTCCAGCCCGAGCTTGTGGCTGAACAGGCTGATGGCGGCGATCAGCACCACGACGAAGGTCAGTACCACCGACAGGCGCGGCAGCATTTGCAGTTTCAGGTGCTCCAGATACGAGCGCAGCGACAAGCCCAGCGCGGTGATCACGGTAAACAGTGCGATGCCGAAGCCCAGTTGCGTTTCCCTGAAGGCCAACGCAATCAGTACGGGGGTGAAGGTGCCCAGTGTCTGCAGGCCGATCAGGTTGCGCAGGATCAGGATGACCAGTACGCCAATCGGGATCATGACCATGATCATGAAGGTCTGCTGGGTCTGCAGCGGCAAGCCATATAGCGAATAGGCCAGGAAGTCCGAATCGGTGCTGGCGTCGGTCAGTTTGGCGAGACGCATTGCGTTCATTTCACTGTTGTTGAGGCTGAACGTGACTTGCACCTTCTTGCCACCTTCGACGCTGACCAGACCTTCTTCGCCTGTCCACCAGAGCAGGCGATCGTCCGGCAGGCCGGCTTCGCCGGTGTCGGGATTGAAGTACAGCCATTCCTTGCCGTTGAAGCTGCGCAGCCAGAGCTCCGGTGTCTGCTGCTCGGCATCCAGGCGAATGGTGTGGGCTTTTTCCAGCGGTACGTGGGCGATCGACAGCAGCAGCTCGGTGACCCGGGCCTTGTTGGACGCCGAGTTATCGCCGGCCAGCAGCAATTTGACGTTATCGTCGTTCAGGTTGTTGACGCGCTTGATGGCCTCGGTGATGAACGTCTCGACGTCCGCAGAATGCTGGCGAATGGGCGCCAGCAGCGCTTCCGCCGCTATCTTTTCCGGGCCTTCGACGGTCATGCTGTCGCGAAAGATAGGCCCTTTGACCTTGGGTTTCTCACCGCTGTAACGCTTGGTCAGCACCAGTCTGTAGTAGAGGGTTTGATTGCCGGTGGCGCGACGGGCCGACCAGGTGACCTTGCGGTTGCCGTCTGCGCGGTTGACGCTGACGCCGTAATTGTTCGAGATGAAGCTTTCATTGAGGCTGATGTAGTCGTGGGCCAGCGGCGGCACGAACATCTGCACTTTCACCGAATCCTTGGGATTGGCGACGAACTCGACTTTGGCGTCGATATTCCACAGATCATCGGTTTCGTCTTCGCTGACGGGTATGCCGAGCGCCAGGATCTGATAGGCCGTGATCGCGATGCCGAGGCTCACCAAGGCAGTGATCAGGATCTTCAGATGGAGTGTAAGAGAGCGCATGGATTTACTCTGCGTTTTGAGCGACGGAAGCGCAGCCGGGCTTCCCTGCCGCATATTTAAGACTTGGATCGACCAGCGCATCAAAGCGTTTCAACGCTTCGGAGCCGATCAAAAGCGGGTATTGGAAAGCACTTCGGTCAGTCAAGTTCACTTCTATGGTGCGTAAAGATTCGCCCATGCAGATATCGAGGCTGATCACCGGGCGTGACGAATACCGATTGTCGTCATCCGGGTCGAGATCGTCGGCACGCCGCTTGATCTTGCTGACCCGCGCCAGAGGGCGCTCGATGGGGTGTACATGCTTGCTGTCGCTGGCCAGATAAAAGCGCACCCAGCTTTCGCCATCGCGCTTGAAATGTTTGATGTCGCGGGCGCTCAGGGAGGCGGTCTTGGCGCCGGTGTCGAGCTTGGCGGCGATCTCGATATCGATTTCGATCAGCCTGGCGTATTCGTTGAGGCCATAGACTGTCTTGTTGGCGGCCAGGGTCAGGCCGGGCAAAAACAGAAGGCTGAGCAGTGTGGGGAGGGTAGTCAGTCTCATAAATCCTGGCGCGATGAGCGAACAACTTCAGGGTCAGGGCGCAAATGGAATTGACCTGATGATGGTAGGGCAGGCGGTTCGCAGTCGCTGGCTCCGCTGCGGAGCGTGCTGTACGGACGCGACGCATTCTAGCATGAAGCCCTGCGGCTGCCAGTGATCAACCTGCGCAGCTGTTCAGGTTGATGTGTCGAACAGAGGTTGTCTGCGCTGGCTGATTGTCGACAATGTAGAGTTTGGCTTTGACGGATCGATCAAATTTGACTAGATTTGAGCGCATATAGTCATGAGGTGTCGACAATGCTGAATGTGGTCGAAAAAACAATGACGGTTACCGACGACTCGGAAACCCTCTCCGAGAACGTTTTCCGACGCATTCAATCCGCCATCGTCAAAGGCGAGATTGCCCCCGGCAGCAAGATTTCCGAGCCGGAACTGGCCCGCACCTATGGCATCAGTCGCGGGCCGCTGCGTGAGGCGATTCACCGGCTCGAAGGGCAGCGACTGGTGGTTCGTGTGCCGCATGTGGGCGCCCGGGTGGTGTCGCTCAGTCATGCCGAACTGATCGAACTCTATGAAATTCGCGAGTCTCTGGAGGGGATGGCCTGCCGTCTGGCCGCCGAACGCATGACCCAGGCCGAAATCGACGAGCTGCGCGGCGTGCTGGATACCCACGAGCGCGATGCCGCCTTTCAGGCAGGGATTGGCTATTACCAGCAAGAGGGTGATTTCGACTTCCATTACCGCATCATCCAGGGCAGCGGCAATCGCACCCTCAGCCAGATGCTTTGCGGCGAGCTCTACCAGTTGGTGCGCATGTACCGCATTCAGTATTCCACCACGCCCAACCGGCCGCGCCAGGCCTTTGCCGAACATCACCGCATTCTCGACGCCATCGCCGACCGCGACGGCGAGCTGGCTGAATTGTTGATGCGCCGCCATATCGGCGCGTCCAGACGCAATATCGAGCGCCACTATCAGGCGGCTTCCCAGACGACTTCCGACCGAGGTAAACAATGAGTCATAACAACAGCACTCCCGGCCAGCGTTTCCGCGATGCAGTCTCCAGTGAACAGCCGCTGCAAGTGGTCGGCGCGATCAATGCCAATCACGCACTGCTCGCCAGGCGTGCCGGGTTCAAGGCCATTTATCTGTCTGGCGGCGGAGTCGCTGCGGGGTCACTGGGCATTCCGGACCTGGGGATCACCGGTCTTGAAGACGTGCTGATCGATGTGCGACGCATCACCGACGTCTGCGATCTGCCGTTGCTGGTGGACGTCGACACCGGTTTCGGTTCTTCCGCTTTTAATGTGGCGCGTACCGTGCGCTCGATGATCAAGGCCGGGGCTGCGGCGATTCACATCGAGGACCAGGTCGGCGCCAAGCGTTGTGGGCATCGTCCCAACAAGGAAATTGTCTCCCAACAGGAAATGGTCGACCGTATCAAGGCTGCCGTGGATGCCCGGACTGACGACAGCTTCGTGATCATGGCGCGTACCGATGCGCTGGCGGTTGAAGGGCTGGAGTCGGCTCTGGAGCGTGCCGCTGCCTGTATTGAAGCCGGCGCGGACATGGTCTTCCCCGAGGCCATCACCGAACTGGCGATGTACAAGCAATTCGCCAACCGTGCAGGCGTGCCGATCCTCGCCAACATTACCGAGTTCGGCGCCACACCGTTGTTTACGGTCGATGAGCTGCGCGAGGCGGACGTCTCGCTGGTGCTGTATCCGCTTTCCGCATTCCGCGCGATGAACAAGGCGGCGGAAAATGTCTATGGCGCGATCCGCCGTGACGGCAGCCAGAAAAACGTGATCGACAGCATGCAGACGCGCATGGAGCTGTATGACGCAATCGATTACCACACATTCGAACAGAAGCTGGATGCGCTGTTTGCGCAGAAGAAGGGCTGAAACCACGCTTGCGCTCGCTTCCACGCTCTGCGTCCGACGTTGAGCGCGTGGCATGGGTGCGATAGTCAGAGTCAGTCCATCAGCACAAAAACAAATGGGAGAAAACCATGGCTGAAGCAAAAGTATTGAGTGGTGCCGGGCTGCGCGGGCAGGTTGCCGGGCAGACGGCGTTGTCTACTGTGGGAATGGCCGGTGCCGGGCTGACCTATCGCGGCTATGACGTGCGTGACCTGGCCGCCGAGGCGCGTTTTGAAGAAGTTGCCTATCTGCTGCTGTACGGCGAACTGCCCAATCAGGCCGAGTTGTCTGTTTATATGGAAAAACTCAAGCGCCTGCGCGATCTGCCGCAGGCCTTGAAGGAAGTGCTGGAGCGCATACCCGCCGACACTCACCCGATGGATGTCATGCGCACCGGTGCCTCCATGCTCGGCACCCTGGAACCCGAGCGCAGCTTCGATCAGCAGCGCGACTCAACCGACCGCCTGCTCGCGGCGTTCCCGGCGATCATGTGCTACTGGTATCGCTTCAGTCACGACGGCAAGCGTATCGACTGCACTTCGGCCGAAGACTCCATCGGCGGGCATTTTCTGCACCTGCTGCTGGACAAGGCGCCCAGCGAACTGCACCGCAAGGTCATGGACGTCTCGCTGATTCTGTACGCCGAACACGAATTCAATGCCTCGACCTTTACTGCCCGCGTCTGCGCGTCGACCCTGTCGGATCTGTATTCCTGCGTCACGGCAGCCATCGGCACCTTGCGCGGCCCGCTGCACGGCGGTGCCAACGAGGCTGCAATGGAAATGATTCAGCGCTTCGCCTCGGCTGAAGAGGCCACCAAGGGTACGCTGGGCATGCTGGAGCGCAAGGAAAAGATCATGGGCTTTGGCCATGCGATCTACAAGGAATCCGACCCGCGCAACGAGGTGATCAAGGGCTGGTCGAAGAAACTTGCCGACGAAGTGGGCGATACCGTGCTTTTCCCGGTCTCCGAGGCCATCGACAAGGTCATGTGGGAGCAGAAGAAACTGTTCCCCAACGCGGATTTCTATCACGCGTCGGCTTATCACTTCATGGGCATCCCGACCAAGCTGTTTACGCCGATCTTCGTCTGCTCACGCCTGACCGGCTGGGCCGCTCACGTTTTCGAACAGCGCGCCAACAACCGCATCATTCGCCCGAGCGCCGAATACATCGGCGTCGAACAGCGCGCGTTCGTACCCCTGGAACAGCGCTGAAAAGGGGGCAGGGGAGCCGCCGATGAGCTCCCCACCCGTATTCCGAACACTCCGTGATCGAGTCCCGCAATGAACAGTGAATTTCGCAAACCGCTCCCTGGCACCCGACTGGATTATTTCGACGCTCGGGCGGCCGTCGAGGCGCTCAAACCCGGTGCCTATGCCACGCTGCCCTACACCTCGCGGGTGCTGGCCGAGAACCTGGTGCGCCGTTGTGATCCGGCGACCTTGAATGCCTCGTTGACCCAGCTCATCGAGCGCAAGCGTGATCTGGATTTTCCCTGGTTCCCGGCACGCGTTGTCTGCCACGACATTCTGGGTCAGACCGCGCTGGTCGACCTTGCCGGGCTGCGCGACGCGATCGCTTCGCAGGGCGGCGATCCTGCGCTGGTCAACCCGGTGGTGCCGGTGCAACTGATCGTCGACCACTCGCTGGCAGTGGAGTCCGACGGTAATGACCCGCAGGCGTTCGCAAAGAACCGCGCCATCGAAGACCGCCGCAACGAAGACCGTTTTCATTTCATTGACTGGACCAAACAGGCGTTCAAGAACGTCGAAGTGATCCCGCCCGGCAACGGCATCATGCACCAGATCAATCTGGAGAAAATGTCGCCGGTGGTGCAGGTACTCGACGGCGTAGCCTTCCCCGACACACTGGTGGGCACGGACAGCCACACGCCACATGTCGACGCGCTGGGCGTGATTGCCATCGGCGTGGGTGGGCTCGAGGCCGAAAACGTCATGCTCGGGCGCGCTTCGTGGATGCGCCTGCCGGACATCATCGGCGTCGAACTGACCGGACGCCATCAGCCAGGCATTACCGCCACCGATCTGGTGCTCGCGCTGACCGAATACCTGCGCAAACAGAAGGTGGTCGGCGCCTATCTGGAGTTTTACGGCGCAGGTGCGTCGAGTCTGACCCTGGGCGACCGGGCGACGATCTCCAACATGGCGCCTGAATACGGCGCGACGGCGGCGATGTTTTCGATTGATTCGCAAACCATCGACTACCTGCGTTTGACAGGCCGGGAGGACGAGCAGGTCAAGCTGGTCGAGCTGTACGCGCGGCACACCGGTCTTTGGTCGGACAGCCTGAGTGAGGTGCACTACGAGCGTGTGCTGAGTTTCGATCTGTCCAGCGTGGTGCGCAACATGGCCGGACCCTCCAACCCCCATGCGCGGGTCGCTACCGCCGATCTGGCGGCCAGAGGGATTGCCGGGCAATGGCACGAAGTGCCGGGGCAGATGCCCGACGGCGCGGTGATCATCGCTGCGATCACCAGTTGCACCAACACCAGCAACCCGCGCAACGTCATTGCAGCCGGTCTGCTGGCACGCAATGCCAACCGCCTGGGGCTGCTGCGCAAACCCTGGGTCAAGTCATCGCTGGCACCCGGCTCGAAAACCGTAGCGCTGTACCTGGATGCCGCCGGGCTGACGTCAGAGCTGGAGCAACTGGGTTTCGGCGTGGTGGCGTTTGCCTGCACCACCTGTAACGGCATGTCCGGATCGCTTGATCCGCTGATCCAGCAGGAAATCATCGACCGTGATTTGTACGCCACGGCAGTCCTGTCCGGTAACCGCAATTTCGACGGGCGCATTCATCCTTACGCCAAGCAGGCCTTTCTGGCCTCACCGCCACTGGTAGTGGCTTACGCGATTGCCGGGACCATTCGTTTTGACATTGAAAATGATGTGCTGGGTATTGCCGATGGCAAGGAAATCCGCCTCAAGGACATCTGGCCCAGCGACGAAGAGATCGACGCAGTGGTGCAGGCGTCGGTCAAGCCAGAGCAGTTTCGTCAGGTCTATATCCCGATGTTTGCCATCGAAGAACACACCGGGCCGAAGGTCGAGCCGCTGTACGACTGGCGTCCGATGAGTACCTACATCCGCCGCCCGCCCTACTGGGAAGGCGCGCTGGCCGGAGAGCGTACGCTCAAGGGTATGCGGGCACTGGCCGTGCTGCCGGACAACATCACCACCGATCACCTGTCTCCGTCCAACGCGATCATGCTCGACAGCGCGGCGGGCGAGTACCTGGCGAAAATGGGCCTGCCGGAGGAAGACTTCAACTCCTACGCAACCCATCGGGGCGACCACCTGACCGCTCAGCGCGCGACCTTTGCCAACCCGCAACTGGTCAACGAGATGGCGGTGGTCGATGGCAAGGTCAGAAAAGGCTCGCTGACCCGCATCGAACCCGAAGGCGTGGTCACGCGCATGTGGGAAGCCATCGAAACCTACATGGCGCGCAAGCAACCGTTGATCATCATTGCCGGCGCCGACTATGGACAGGGCTCGTCCCGGGACTGGGCGGCCAAAGGCGTCAGGCTGGCGGGCGTCGAAGCGATTGCTGCAGAAGGGTTCGAGCGTATTCACCGCACCAACCTGGTCGGCATGGGCGTGCTGCCGCTGGAGTTCAAACCCGGCACCAGCCGTCTGACCCTGGGCATCGACGGCAGCGAAACCTTCGATGTGATCGGCCAGCGCACACCGCGCGCGACGTTGACGCTGGTGATTCAGCGCCGTAACGGCGAGCGCGTCGAAGTGCCCGTGACATGCCGCCTGGACACCGCCGAAGAACTCTCTATTTATGAGGCGGGCGGCGTGTTGCAGCGCTTTGCCCAGGACTTTCTGGAGGCTACTGCATCATAGCTACGCTGGAGCGTGAGGAACGATAAGCGTGCGCAAGAGCACTACCGTGCCCATGCTCCGCGTGGGCATGCAGTTCTGGACGCTCTGCGTCCGATTTTGAGCGCGCAGCGCGCTCTTTGAACAGGACAACGAATTCATGGCTCATTCACCACAGATCCGTATCCCCGCCACCTATATGCGTGGCGGCACCAGCAAGGGTGTTTTCTTCAGGCTGACGGATCTGCCCGAAGCTGCACAGATTCCGGGCCGGGCGCGGGATGCGTTGCTGCTGCGAGTCATCGGCAGCCCGGACCCCTATGAAAAACAG
This sequence comes from Pseudomonas congelans, assembly GCF_900103225.1. Classification (GTDB taxonomy): domain Bacteria; phylum Pseudomonadota; class Gammaproteobacteria; order Pseudomonadales; family Pseudomonadaceae; genus Aquipseudomonas; species Aquipseudomonas congelans. The sequence goes on from NZ_FNJH01000001.1 coordinate 339,407, forward strand.
ATCGACGGCATGGGCGGGGCGACGTCGAGTACCAGCAAGAGCGTGATTGTGTCGCGCAGCAGCAGGCCCGACCACGATGTCGATTACCTGTTTGGCCAAGTGTCCATCGACAAGCCGTTTGTCGACTGGAGCGGCAATTGCGGCAACCTGTCAGCGGCCGTGGGGCCGTTCGCGATTACGAGTGGTCTGCTCGACCCTGGCCGTTTTCCGCAGGACGGCGTCGCGGTGGTGCGTATCTGGCAGGCCAATATCGGCAAGACCATCATCGCCCACGTGCCGATCAGCAACGGCGCGGTGCAGGAAACCGGTGATTTCGAGCTGGATGGCGTGACCTTCCCTGCGGCGGAAGTACAGCTTGAGTTTCTGGACCCAGCGGCGGACGAAGAGGGCGCGGGCGGCTCGATGTTTCCGACGGGCAATCTGGTGGACGACCTGGAGGTGTCCGGTATCGGCATTCTGAAAGCGACCATGATCAATGCCGGCATCCCGACGATTTTCGTCAACGCCGCCGACATCGGCTATACCGGCACTGAGCTGCAGGGCGATATCAACAGTGATCCGCAGGCGCTGGCCCGTCTGGAAGCCATTCGCGCCTACGGTGCTGTACGCATGGGCCTGATTCACAGCATCGAAGAGGCCGCCACGCGCCAGCATACGCCCAAGGTAGCGTTTGTCGCTGGCCCGGCCGATTACGTCTCGTCCAGCGGCAAACCGGTTGCGGCTCACGATATCGACCTGCTGGTGCGCGCCGTGTCGATGGGCAAGCTGCACCATGCGATGATGGGCACGGCTGCAGTTGCAATCGGCACTGCGGCGGCCATTCCCGGAACGCTGGTGAATCTGGCAGCGGGTGGCGATGCACGCAGAGCAGTCCGTTTTGGTCATCCATCGGGCACGCTGCGCGTGGGTGCTCAGGCCCTTGAGGAGGGCGGCGAATGGACCGTCACCAAGGCGATCATGAGCCGCAGCGCGCGCGTTTTGATGGAGGGGTGGGTGCGAGTGCCGGAAGGCGTATAGCAACAAGCAGGATACGCTTGATCGAGTGTTGCGCCTGCCAGGCAGGCGCAACATCTCAGGTTTATTGCAGTGGTTGGAAATAGCCGTAGGAACTCTTGCCGTCCATGCTGCCCCAGTGGGTGACTTCAACCTTGATGAAGCCATCGTTGTACGCCTCATCAAAGCTGGGAATGACGTGAGGCACGATGATGTCCTGCATCATTGTTACGTAGGTTATGCCCTGATCGAAGGTTCCGTCCGGATTACCCGTCAGGGAGAATTGCGAGCCCTTTTTGGCCCTGACGATAGTTGCAGACTTTATTTCATCGTTGTCACAGCCATACGGATTATTGCCTGCTCCCATCTTGAACTGGTCATGTTTGGCGAATGGAACCGTGCAGACAGTGTTTTCGGTTGCGCCATTGCCTTCATGGAAAACGATTTCCGCGCCCGAAAAATCGCTATCAGCAGGTGAAGCCCCAACGATGATACGGGAGACTTTGCCGTCTATACCGTTGTTGCGCAACGCAGTCACAGTCACTTGATCATCTGAGAAGCTGCGTTCGAGCGAGTTGATCGTCACAAACGTATTGATCGGCATGGTTTTCTTGACGTCTATGTAGACAAAATCGTCTGATTTTTTGCCATCCGGCGAGTCATACAGCGTGATGCGTGTGCCGCGGGCAACGCCGGCCAGTTGCACAGATCTGACTTCATCGTTTTCACAGCCATGCGCTGGCAGTCTGAGGCTGTAATCGTGCAGGGACGGCAGTACGCAAACGGTATCCCCACTACGATCGGCGTTTGCTTTTTCATACAAGTAAATGCCTCCCTGGCTCAGCGCCGCAGCGTAAGGAATGGTATCGCCCGTCTGGTTGTAATCCACGGCGATGTAGTTGGGGTACTTGTTAGCCTTGGGCATACAGTTGTCCAGCACGCGATGCTGCAGCCAGGTCAGGTTGTTGTCGACGTCACCGGCGTGAGCCGCACTGCTGGCGAATGCGTGAATCTGGTTCATGACAAACAACGGCGGCCAGCCCTTTGAGTTGGGTGCCTGCACTGTTTCCAGAGGATGACCCATGTCTCGGGTTTCGCAGGCCCAGTCGTGGTTCGTTACAAGTCCCAGATTGTAGGTGTTTTCGACCGCTATATCGGTGTTCTTGAGGATTCGCACATCAAGGCCGTTAATCTCGAGCTTGCCGGTCAATTCGGTCTTGTCGGCAAGTATGATGACACGTTTGTTTTTCCGGATAATGTCGCCAAGTATAGGCCACCGAGCAGTGGAGTAATCGGCCGTGTCAAACACCATTGACAGAAACTCGGGGGATACCTGTTCCAACTCGTGTTCGAACAGCTCTCGCTCCACGTATGACTCCAGCATAAGCGTGATGACGGCTGACGGATTGGCCTTCAGAAACGGTAGATAGACGTCGTTTAGAGTCTTGACTAACTCGTCATTCAAACTATTTACCTGATAACAGTCGTCCTCATCCCACCCATGGCAGAGTTTTATAAAAGGCGTTCCATCATCGCGGGTTCGTGGATACAAATCCAGCATGAAGCCTCTTATGCCTCGCTCCAACTGCTCCTTGATGCTGTTGAGGTAGGCGTTGTGTGCCGTTGCCCATGTGTATTGGTTGAAGGGGCGGGAAAAGTCGTTGATACCCGGCGCTGTCTGTTCCCAATCGGCGAAAGGTGTCCACCAGGCGTTGCTGGTACTTCCGCTGGGGTAATACCAATAGTGCGCGCTTGGGAGGCCTGCGACTTGAGCTGTATAAAAATAAGTTCGGTCAGGCTGTATGTACCGGTGTATGGCACCCGGCCAGGTCACCTCATCCCAATCCTTCGGATCTGCCAGCGTGCCTGCGTGGATACCTTTGTCTATCCAGTACTCATTGCTCGAGTTGTCAGCTGGGAGTGGCCATCCAGCATCAGCGGGTTTACCGTCCTTTCGGGCTTCGTAATAGTGCTGACCCCCTGCATTGGCTAGCAAGGTGATAGCACCCGGCCACACCTGTTCAGTACTGGTTCTAGGGCTGTCGAATGTACCGTAGTGCTTGCCGGCATAGGTCCAATGATCGTTATCGACCTCTCCCACAGGAAAATACCAGTTATGCGCGGGGGCAGTGCCCGTGAACTTCGCGGTATAAAAGTAAGGAATCCTATCTCTCAGGATCACGTGCTGCGCGCCTGGCGACGTTGGCTCGGTCCAATCTCGCGGGTCAATAAAGGTACCCGCATGACTTCCGCCAGCGAAGGTCCAGTTTGCGTCGTCACTCGCTGTGAGCGGGTAGTGCCAGGCATGTTGTGATGGCACGCCTTCATTTTTTGATGCAAACAACACACGCAGATTGTTCACTGTCGAAAAATGCAAAGCGCCAGGCCAGGTAAATTCGTCCCAGTCTTTGGCATCATAGGCCATGCCCGAGTGGCGACCGGTGCCTCTGTAGGTCCAATGCTCATTGCTGGCCTCGCCCGCCGGGTAATCCCATCCGTCTTCTGAAGGCAAACCCTCGGTAATCGATGTGTAGTAGAAGTACGTGCCTGCCTGATCCATGTGTAGATGGACCTCGCCCGGCCAGGTTGGCTCGCTCAATGATTTGGGATCCGCAGCCGTACCCGCATGTGTTGCTGATGCGATATAAATCCAGTTGTTGTTGCTGCCGGCTCCTCCCGGATATACCCAACCCTGTTGCGATGGAATGCCATCATTGCGGCTCTTGTAGTAGTCGCGCACATGCTCGACTTGGCTCATGTGAATTGCACCCGGCCAGGTAGGCTCGTCCAGTTCCTTGGGGTCGGCGTAGGTGCCTTGATGTTTTTGCGACGCTAGATAAGTCCAGTATTGGTTGTCAGTCGCGCCCACAGGGTAGGTCCAGTTCTCTTTTGATGGTGTACCGTTTCCCCTGGCTGCGTAAAAGCGGCGGACACCATCGCCTGAATAGGCATGAATTGCACCCGGCCATGTAATATCCTCCCAGTCTTTGGGCGCACCATAAGTGCCTTGATTTTTACTTTCGGCGATGAATGTCCAATGGTTGTTGGAGATGCCGGTTGTCGGGTAATCCCAATGCTTTTCGGAGGGCACTCCGGTGGCTTTCGCCGCAAACAGGAAAACATCATTTGCGTGCTCGTAACGATGGATCCTGCCTTTCCAGGTGAGATCTTCCCAGTCTTTCGGATCTTTTTCGGTTCCTTCGTGTTTGCTCTTACCGATGAAAGAAAAAAACTTGGTGCTCTGAGAAAAGTGGGGAACGCTGGCGCCCAAATCAGCGGGCAGGCCCTGCATCAGCGATGAGAAATACAGGCTCGCTCCCGTTCCATCGACCGTCCTGTGAATGGCTCCGACGCGGGTCACATCGTCATCGGCTTCCTTGGGCTCATCAAAGGTGCCTTGATACTTCTCCGCTCTTGCAAACAACCAGTGCTCATTGTCGACAGCTTCCGAAGGGTAGCTCCAGCCCATTCTTGAGGGCACGCCTTGTTTGCGTGCTATGAAATACAGATGTCCTGCCTTGGAGAAATGGTCATGAATAGCGCCCGGCCAGGTCATGTCATCCCAAGGTTTGGGGTCTCCATACGTGCCACGGTGTAGACCGATACCGATATGAGTCCAGTCTTCGTTGCTGGTATTGCCCTTGGGATACTCCCAGCCCTGTTGCGAAGGAGGCACTCCCCAGAAAGTGGAGGAGAGAAACCTCAAGCGTCCGCGTTCCTCGACCATATGAATCGCGCCTGGCCAGGTGAAATTGTGCTCTGTATTTGGGTTGGTGAAGGTGCCTTGGTGTTCTCTGGTGCCAATGTATTTCCAGGCTTCGCTGTCCTGACCCTTTGGGGGGAAGGGGCGGCCATAGTCCATTCCTTCAACCTTTGAAACGAAGAAGTTTTCAGGCTCTAGTCCTGATGTGCGCGAGGCATGAACGGCACCCGGCCAAGTGACTTCGATATCATCTTTGGGAGACTGAAATGTCCCGGCTTTTCGTGAGACACCCAGATATGTCCATTGCTTGTCACTGTGCAGGCCGTCTTGCGGGTAATCAATGCCGAGCGTGACTGCTGTCCCCAGGAATGTCGACCTATAGTAAACAGACAACGGGGTTGAGCCTTCGAAATACCCGTCCCGCTTGTGGACAGCGCCCGGCCAGGTCAGGTCTTCGAGCGTTTTGGGGTCCGCATAAATGCCTGCATGCCTGCTTTCACCTTTGTACGTCCAGTTCACAGTGTCGGCTTTTATGTCGTCCACCGAATCATAGCGCTCCGATGGAAACCCCTCGAAATGTGCCTCGTAATACACTTTGCGATCCGGCAGGTTGAACGCATGGATTTGTCCTGGCCACGTCGGATCATGCCAGCCTTTAGGGTGCTCCAGAGTGCCGAGACTTTGATCAATAGGACCGACATAACTAAAGAACTCGTTGCTTTCGGCCGTTTCAGGTGCAGTGGGGTTGACTGCCGAATTCAGACCTTCAAATCGGGAAATAAAGTAAGTGGGCTGGCCGTCGATGGGGAAGTTATAAACGGCACCAATCCAGGACAGATTTCTTGGGTCCAGCCCCTGTGCGGGATACTCGAACGTTGCCTTCGTCCGGTTGTTAATATATTTCCAGTACTCTGTATCGTCCCTGTATAGCGGGTCAGGGCGGGTCCATGTTGTCGATACCGTGCCATCCTGCTGTGGTGTGTAGTGGGCATCCAGGCCTTCAGCCATGCGGAACACATGAATGGCACCTTTCCAGGTGAAGTCCGCGATGGTTTCGTCGCCTTTAGGGTCGCTGTACGTGCCGAGATGCGCGGTGCCAGCCAGATATGTCCAGCCTTCCTCACTCGCGGTGCCAGTGGGCAAAGGTTTATTGCATGTAACTCCGTCGCTTTCTTCGTCGGTTTTGAAAAAAGCGTACGTCTCTTTACCTGATTGATCCGGATTGATTTCGATTCGGTTAATGGCCCCTCGGTAGGTCGCTTCGCAGTTAATCTTCGGGTCTGCGTAAGTCCCTGCATGGACGCCCCGATAGATCCATAAATCATTCTTGATGGCTTGAGTGGGCGTGCCGGGAAAATCCTCGTAATCATCTGGCAGGGGGGGGAATACATGTTCCTGATCAGCCGGGTATCCGGTAAATCTTGACGAGTAAAGACGCCGTTGGCCTGTTGAATCAAGAGTAGCGTAAATGGTTTCCGTGTTATCACTGCGCTCATCGATGTGCTTGGGGTCATCGTAGGACCCATCATGAACACCCATGTTGCGTTCCGCTATATATGTCCAGTGAGTGGTATCTTCTCGCGTATGGGCGCGCGGTGCCGTCCACGCGGGCGACACCGTACCCTCCTGCTTTGATGCGTACAGCGCCTCGGCGCCATTCGCCATGTTGAAAAGATGGATGGCACCTTTCCAGGTGAAGTCCGCGATGGTTTCGTCGCCTTTGGGGTCGCTGGATGTGCCGAGATGGAAGTTGCTCGCCAGATATGTCCAGCCTTCCTCGCTCGCGGGGCCAGAGGGTAAAGGTGTCCAGCATGTATCGCCATAGCCTTCGTAGTCGGTCCTGAAAAAAGCGTACCTCTCTTTGCCTGATTGGACTGGATTGATTTCGATTCGGTTGATGGCACCAAGGTAGGTGGCTTCGCAGTTAATCTTCGGGTCTGCGTAAGTCCCTTTATGAACACCTCGGTATACCCAGAAATCATTTTTGACGGCGGGAAGGGGCGTTTTGGAAAAGTCATCGTAGTCATCGGGCAACGGTGGGAACCCCAGATCCCTGTCAGCCGGATAGCCGATAAATCTCGACGAGTAAAAACGCCGCTGGCCTGTTGAATCAAGGGTAGCGTAAATGGAATCAACGCTATTACTGCGCTCATCAATAGGCTTGGGGTCCTCGTAAGTTCCAGCATGAACGCCCTTGTTGCGGTCTGTTACATATGCCCAGTAAGCGGTATCTTCTCGTGTTTCGGGGGCTGGTGCCGTCCAGTCGGGCGACACTGTACCGTCTCGTTTTGATGCGTAGAACGCCTCAGCGCCATTAGCCATGTTGAAAAGATGGATGGCACCTTTCCATGTAAAATCCGCCACCGTCTGGTCACCTTTAGGCCTATCAAAAGTGCCTGGTGTGTCAGTGGATGCCAGGAGCCTCCAGTCGGAGTCGGAGAAAGGGATGGTATGTGACCCGCCGTTGATACATGTCCTTCCGTCCTCTTCAAGCAGGGTGCTATAAAAAGCTGACACTCCGTCAGTCTGGATGACTTTATTGATGGCGCCCTGGTAGGTGGCTTCGCACGCGATTTTAGGGTCCGCGTACGTTCCCGCATGGGTGCCTCGGTATACCCAGAAATCATTTTTGACGGCGGGAATGGTCGTTCTTGAAAAGTCCACATAGCCATCTGGCAAAGGCGGGAACCCCAGTTCCCTATCCGCCGGATAACCGATAAAACTCGACGAGTAAAAACGCCGCCGGCCTTTTGAATCAAGGGTAGTGTAAATGGAGCCAACGGCATGACTGCGCTCGTTGAAGTGCTTAGGGTCTTCGTAGGTTCCAGCATGAGCGTCGTCAGCGCGGTCTGCTATGTATTTCCAGTAATCGTTATCTTCTCGTTTTCGGGAATCTGGTGCAGTCCAGGCGGGAGACACATTGCCGCCCTGCTTTGACGAGTAGAACGCCTCCGCGCCATCGGACATCTTGAAAAGATGGACGGCACCTTTCCATGTGACATCCGCCACCGTCTGGTCGCCTTTAGGGGCCTCAAAAGTGCCGGGCGTATGAGTTGATCCGATGTATGCCCAGTCAGTGTTGGGCCCTGGGGTAGCAGGCAGCCCGGAGGTGATGCATGTCCTGCCGTCCTCTTCACGCAGAGTGCTATAAAAAGCTAACCATCCGTCAGTCTCGGTAACTTTATTGATAGCGCCCATGTAGGTGGCTTCGCATGCGATTTTAGGGTCTGCATAAGTTCCCGCATGAGTACCTCGATAAACCCAGGACTCGTTCTGGACGGCCGGGATGGAGTAGGTTGGAAAATCCGAGTAGCCATCAGGTAAGGGTGGAAGTTCATGTTCAGCCGGTGCACCGACAAATCGGGACTCGTAAAAACGCCGTCGGCCGGTAGAGTCGATGAGCGCGTAAATGAGGCCAGTTGCGGAGCTGTCGTCTTTCAGTTGCAGCGGATTTTCATAGGTGCCGGCCTGGTGCTTTGCGGTGCCCTTCAGCACCATCTGCGCAGAGTGACCTGCTTGCTGCGTGTTGTTCTTGAGATTCGACGCCGGTGGTGCACTCCCGGCGTATGCAGGGTTTAGCAGTGCTAGCGCGAAGGCCGTTGGCAATAAGGCTGTGAGGTTCATGTTTCATCGTCCCTGATGACTGTTTGCATCGCACATGGCGAGCGGTATTGCTACCTGTATCGATCCGTCCCCACGCCGTGCTGGCGTCAAGGGGTGTCGGGATCATCTTTAAGCAAGCAGGTACGAATGAATACTGGCATAACTGATAGGTACAACCTGCCAGCTCTTGATTGAAAGGCGTGGATCAGCCTATTTGAAGCGTCGCTCCACCCCTTTCTCCACGAGGACCTTGGCGGAGATCTCTTCCACCGAGAAATGCGTCGAGTTGATGTGCGGAATGTTTTCGCGGCGGAACAGGCTTTCCACCTCGCGCACCTCGAATTCGCACTGCGCGTAGCTGGAGTAGCGGCTGTTGGGCTTGCGCTCGTGGCGGATGGCTGTCAGGCGATCCGGGTCGATGGTCAGGCCGAACAGCTTTTCGCGATGCTGCTTGAGTGCCGCAGGCAGTTGCAGGCGCTCCATGTCGTCTTCGGTCAACGGATAGTTGGCCGCCCGGATGCCGAATTGCATGGCCATGTACAGACAGGTCGGGGTTTTGCCGCAGCGCGAGACGCCGACGAGGATGATGTCGGCCTTGTCGTAATAGTGCGTGCGTGCGCCATCATCGTTGTCCAGCGCAAAGTTCACCGCCTCGATGCGCTCCATGTAATTGGAGTTATGCCCGATGGAGTGCGATTTACCCACGGAGTAGGAGGAGTGTGAACTAAGCTCCTGCTCCAGCGGGGCGAGGAAGGTCGAGAAGATATCGATCATGAAGCCGTTGGACGTCGCCAGAATCTCGCGGATGTCCTGGTTGACGATGGTATCGAAGATGATCGGCCTCACATCGTCCTTGTCGGCGGCATTATTGATTTGTTGTACCATCGCCCGCGCCTTCTCGACGCTGTCGATATAGGGCCTGGTGAACTTGTTGAAAGTAATGTTTTCAAATTGTGCCAACAGGCTTTGGCCCAGGGTTTCGGCGGTGATGCCCGTGCCGTCCGAGATGAAGAAAGCGGATCGTTTCATTTTTGCCCAGGCCTTAAGCAGTTGAAGAATTCTGGCTATCATAGGCGTGCTTGCCGGTCCTGAGGGCCTGCAGATGCTGCTTTTTTACAAGCCCGGTTTTGAAGCATGGTTTTGAGCGCCCGATTTGCACGTCCGGGCAGATACGCCTGAAGCCACATAGCTTGTGGCTCGGGTGAATGAGCTTTTCCCAACAACAAACACAGTTAGTGGAGAGATCACCTTGGTAGAGTACGTAGTTTCCCTCGATAGGCTCGGCGTCCATGATGTAGAGCACGTGGGGGGCAAAAACTCGTCCCTCGGCGAGATGATCAGCAACCTCGCAGGTGCTGGTGTTTCGGTGCCCGGCGGCTTCGCGACTACCGCCCAGGCTTACCGTGACTTTCTCGAGCTCAGCGGCCTGAACGAGCAGATCCATGCTGCGCTGGACGCCCTTGACGTCGATGACGTCAATGCACTGGCCCGCACCGGTGCGCAGATTCGTCAGTGGATCATGGAAGCCGAGTTTCCCGAGCAGCTCAACGCCCAGATCCGTACTGCGTTTGCCGAGCTGTCTGCCGGCAATCCGAACCTGGCCGTGGCCGTGCGTTCCTCCGCAACTGCCGAAGACTTGCCGGATGCGTCGTTCGCAGGCCAGCAGGAGACCTTCCTTAACATCCGCGGCGTCGAGAACGTGATCCGCGCGGCCAAGGAAGTCTTCGCTTCACTGTTCAACGACCGTGCTATTTCCTACCGCGTGCACCAGGGCTTCGACCACAAGCTGGTCGCGCTGTCGGCGGGTGTGCAGCGCATGGTGCGCTCCGAGACCGGTACGGCGGGTGTCATGTTCACTCTCGACACTGAGTCCGGTTTTCGCGACGTGGTATTCATCACCGGCGCTTACGGTCTGGGTGAGACAGTTGTGCAGGGCGCAGTCAACCCGGACGAGTTCTATGTGCACAAGGACACGCTGGCGGCCGGCCGCCCGGCAATCCTGCGTCGCAACCTGGGCAGCAAGGCGATCAAGATGATTTACGGCGAAGAAGCCAAGGCCGGTCGCTCGGTCAAGGTGGTTGACGTCGAGCCTGCCGACCGCGCACGTTTCTGTCTGACCGATGCCGAAGTGTCCGAGCTGGCCAAACAGGCGATGATCATCGAGAAGCACTACAAGTGCCCGATGGACATCGAGTGGGCCAAGGACGGTGATGACGGCAAGCTGTACATCGTCCAGGCGCGTCCGGAAACCGTGAAGAGCCGTGCTTCGGCCAACGTCATGGAACGCTATCTGCTCAAGGAGACCGGCAAGGTGCTTGTCGAAGGCCGTGCCATCGGTCAGCGCATCGGCGCGGGCAAGGTGCGCATCATCAAGGACGTGTCCGAGATGGACAAGGTCCAGCCCGGCGACGTGCTGGTGTCGGACATGACCGACCCGGACTGGGAACCGGTCATGAAGCGCGCCAGCGCAATCGTCACCAACCGTGGCGGTCGTACCTGCCACGCGGCGATCATCGCCCGTGAGCTGGGCATCCCGGCAGTGGTCGGCTGTGGCAACGCCACGCAGACCCTCCAGGATGGCCAGGGTGTAACGGTTTCCTGCGCCGAGGGCGACACCGGTTATATCTTCGAAGGCGAGTTGGGCTTCGACATCAAGACCAATTCGGTCGATGCCATGCCTGATCTGCCGTTCAAGATCATGATGAACGTCGGCAACCCGGACCGTGCCTTTGATTTCGCCCAGTTGCCCAATGCCGGTGTCGGTCTGGCGCGTCTGGAGTTCATCATCAACCGCATGATCGGCGTGCACCCCAAGGCGCTGCTCAACTATTCGGTGTTGCCACCGGAAATCAAGGAAAGCGTCGACAAGCGCATCGCCGGTTACGACGATCCGGTCGGTTTCTATGTCGAAAAGCTGGTCGAGGGCATCAGTACCCTGGCCGCCGCGTTCACGCCGAAGAAGGTCATCGTGCGCCTCTCGGACTTCAAGTCCAATGAGTACGCGAACCTGATCGGCGGCAAGCTCTACGAACCCGAAGAAGAAAACCCGATGCTGGGCTTCCGCGGTGCTTCGCGCTATATCAGCGAGAACTTCCGCGACTGCTTCGAGCTGGAGTGCCGTGCGCTCAAGCGTGTGCGCGAGGAGATGGGCCTGACCAATGTCGAGATCATGGTGCCGTTTGTCCGCACCCTGGGCGAGGCGAGCCAGGTCATCGATCTGCTGGCGGCCAACGGTCTGAAGCGTGGCGAAAACGGCCTGCGCATCATCATGATGTGCGAGCTGCCGTCCAACGCGATTCTGGCGGAAGAGTTCCTGGAGTATTTCGATGGCTTCTCCATCGGCTCCAACGACCTGACCCAGCTGACGCTCGGCCTCGATCGTGACTCCGGCGTGATCGCTCACCTGTTCGACGAGCGTAACCCGGCGGTCAAGAAGCTGCTGTCCAACGCCATTCAGGCGTGCAACAAGGCCGGCAAGTACATCGGTATCTGCGGGCAGGGGCCTTCCGATCACCCGGATCTGGCGCGCTGGCTGATGGATCAGGGGATCGAGAGCGTCTCGCTCAACCCCGATTCGGTACTGGAAACCTGGTTCTTCCTTGCCGAGGCACAGGCGCCTGTCTGACAGGCGGCTCGCCTGAGGCGCGGTCCTCGCAAGACCGGGCTTCCTTGTGACGCGAACGCGGCCTGAGCCGTCATGTGCTTCAGGTGTTTGAATGAGGCGGTTTCTTCGGAAGCCGCCTTTTTTATGGCGCACCGCGAGACCCCGGAGCATGTGGTTTCATCCCGTCTGTCAAACCAGATAAAGAGTGATATGCAGAGCAGCAGCCAGCTTTTTCCCGTTGCCTTGATCAGTGCCGAGCGTCGTGGCGATCTGGTCGAGGACGTCTACCGTCTCAAACCTGCCAACAGTCCCGACGCCAGTGTCGAACTGGCGGTGACCCGACTGGGGCGCGTCGATCAGCCTGATGTGCGTGGCACTCCGGTGATACTGCTGCATGGCAGCTTTTCCAACCGGCGCTTCTGGTATTCGCCCAAGGGCATCGGTCTGGGCGCGTATCTGGCGCGTGCCGGCTATGACGTATGGATTCCTGAAATGCGCGGCCATGGCTTGTCGGCTCGCAACCTGAGTTATCGCAGCAATTGCGTGGCCGACTACGCGCGTTTCGATTTGCCAGCCATTGCCGCGTTCGTCGTCGAGCAAAGTGGTCAGATACCGCACTGGATCGGCCACTCGCTGGGTGGCACCAGCCTGGCGGCAGCCTTGGGCGGTCAGTATCTGGGTGTTGATACTGCGGCGTCGGTGGCGCTGTTCGGCAGTCAGGTCAGCCGTACCTACTGGCCGCTGAAAGTCCCGCCGCTGCAATGGTCTGCGAAGTTGTTGCTGAGGTCCTTCGAGCATGTCTCCGGACCGCGTTTCAAGCGTGGTCCCGAAGACGAGCCGATCGGCCTGGTTCTGGAAAGCATGCGCTGGCACGGGCTTTTCGGACGTTTCGGTGAGCGTGACAATAACTGGTGGGCAGGGTTGAGCGCGGTTCAGGTGCCGCTTCTGGCTGTCGCTGCGGTCGGCGACCATCAGGACCCGGTGTGGGCTTGCCGTGAACTGTTCGAGCAGATCGGCAGCGAACACAGGCAATTCCTCTGCCTGGGCCGCGAACACGGCTTCAGCGAGGATTTCGACCATGTGCAGATGCTGGTCAGCAAGGCCGCGCAGCAGCAGGTCTGGCCGCGCGTGATCGAATGGCTGGGCGAGCGTTCCGTTCCTGAACAGGTTGCAGAGTTTCAGGTCGCGGTAGGCAGTTAGCCGGTAAAGTCGCTATGGTTAGCCTCATCCGGTCGTGTCTTTTTCACTAAACCGTCCGCATCAGTCGCGTCCCAATAGCCGATGAAAGGAGTTGTCCCATGCACTACCTCACCCCCGATCTGTGTGACGCCTATCCGGACCTGATTCAGGTTGTGGAGCCGATGTTCAGCAATTTTGGCGGCCGCGATTCGTTTGGTGGCCAGATCGTCACGCTGAAATGTTTCGAGGACAACTCCAAGGTCAGGGAGCAGGTCGAGCTCGACGGCAAGGGCAAGGTACTGGTCGTCGACGGCGGTGGTTCGCTGCGTTGCGCGCTGCTGGGTGACATGCTGGCAGACAAGGCTGCAAAGAACGGTTGGGAAGGCATGTTGATCTACGGCTGCGTCCGTGACGTGGACGTCATCGCCCAGACCGATCTGGGTGTCCAGGCGCTCGCCAGTCATCCGAAGAAAACCGAGAAGCGCGGCATAGGCGAACTGAATGTGCCGGTGACCTTTGGCGGCGTGACGTTCCGCCCGGGTGAGTACCTGTATGCCGACAACAATGGCGTCATCATTTCCCCATCACCCCTGACCATGCCGGAATAAGCGAAGTATCCATGTTCGATGAAGCAAACGCGCAGTGGGGGCTGGTCCATGCCCTCGTTTTGGACGGTAAGGGTGGGGCGCGTTTCATTGCTCGAACCGAGTTGCAGGACCTTGTGTTGAAGCCAGAAGAAAGTGTCTGGCTGCATTGGGATCGTAGCCACCCGCAGACACATGCCTGGCTGCGCACCGGCAGCGGTCTGAGCGAGTTTGCCTGCGACCTGTTGCTGGAAGAGAACACCCGGCCGCGTTTGCTGCCGTTGCCGGAGCAGGAGTTGCTGCTGTTTCTGCGCGGTGTGAACCTGAACCCAGGTGCCGAACCGGAAGACATGGTCTCGGTACGTATCTCTGCCGCCGCGCAGCGGGTGATCTCGCTGCGCCTGCGTCCGCTGCGTGCCACCGAAGAACTGATTGAGCTGCTGGGGCAGGGCAAGGGTCCGAAAAGCGCCTCGGAGCTGATCCTGCACCTGGCGCAGCACCTCACTGACAAGGTTCAGGATCTGGTGGGTGAACTGACCGAGTCGGTCGATGAAGAGGAAGAAAAGAACGACGCCGACGAACGGTACAGTCCTGAGCATGGCAAGCTGCTGCATATCCGTCGACGCGCCGCCGGCCTGCGCCGGTTCCTTGGGCCGCAGCGGGATATTTATGGCCAGCTTTCACGCATCAAGCTTTCCTGGTTTGCTCATGACGACGCTGATTACTGGAATGAGCTGAACAACAGCCTGACCCGTTATCTGGAAGAGCTCGAGCTGACCCGCGAACGGGTGGGGTTGCTGCTGGAGTCCGAGGACCGGCGCCTGCGCGAGCACATGAACCGCACCATGTACCGCTTCGGGATCATTACCTGTATCTTTCTGCCGATGAGTTTTCTCACCGGTCTGCTGGGTATAAACGTTGGCGGCATTCCGGGTTCGGCCAGTTCGTACGGCTTTCTGGTGGCCTGTCTGCTGATCGTCGCACTGGGCGCAGGGCAGTGGTGGCTGTTCCGCCGTTTGCGTTGGGTATAGGGCGAGCCCGGATGGTTTTTTGATGAGCCTGTGTGACTTGTTGTTTTCGCGTCGCGTCTTTGAATGACATTACGTGAGGTGCCTGATGCACGATCCGTTTGAAGAATCTTTACGCGACATGCTCAATTCTTCATCCTCCAGCCGGGATGATGACGCATGTCTGGGACGCGTCCTGAAGACCGCCAATCGCCAGGTCGGCGCCGGTGTGTTGTTCGGGTTGCTGGGCCGTTGGTCGGAGGCGCTGATGATCGCCGTGAACAACGGCTCGGCCCATGTATCTCCCGTTTCTCGCCGCACCTCGACAGGTGCGCGTTCTATCGATAAGGCTGATTGAGCATGGAACTGAATCTCTGGACCCAGAGCCTTCTTGCTGCAATGACTGCATTGTGGACCAAAGTCGCAAACTTCATCCCCAACCTGTTCGGCGCCCTGGTTGTGGTGCTGCTCGGTTTTGTCGTCGCCAAGCTGCTCGACACACTGCTTTCCAAATTGCTGGCCAAACTGGGCCTTGATCGTCTGGTCGGCGGTACCGGTCTGACCAAGATCATCGGCCGCGCTGGCGTCAAGGTGCCGGTCTCCACGCTGATCGGCAAGGTCGTCTACTGGTTCGTTCTGCTTATCTTCCTCGTATCGGCTGCTGAATCACTGGGCCTGCAGCGGGTCTCGGCTACGCTGGACATGCTGGCGCTGTATTTGCCCAAGGTATTTGGTGCAGCACTGGTGCTGCTGGTCGGTGTACTGCTGGCGCAATTGGTCAATGGCCTGGTGCGCGGCGCTGCCGAAGGGGTAGGGATAGACTACTCTGCCGGCCTGGGGCGAATTGCCCAAGGGCTGGTCATTATCATCAGTATTTCGGTCGCCATCAGCCAGCTCGAGGTCAAGACCGACCTGCTGAATCACGTTATTGTGATTGCGCTGATTACCGTTGGTCTGACAGTGGCGCTTGCCCTGGGCCTCGGCAGTCGCGAAATTGCCGGGCAGATCATCGCCGGAATCTATGTCCGCGAGCTGTTTCAGGTCGGGCAACAGGTACAGATTGGGGATACGGAAGGGCAGATCGAGGAAATCGGTACGGTCAAGACAACGCTACTGACAGACGAGGGGGAGCTGGTGTCATTTTCAAACCGCATCCTGCTCGAGCAGAGAGTAAGCAGCCGTTAAGCGGTTAACCTGCTAATGTATGCCGCCACGTTGCCGATACAGGGCATGGCGGACATTGACCTGACTGTCGGCAAGATTTGTTTTGAATAAACCTCAACCGTTTTCGACGCGCTACGACCCACGTGAGCTCTCAGATGAGGAGCTGGTCGCGCGCGCCCACGTCGAGCTGTTCAACGTGACGCGGGCCTACGAAGAATTGATGCGCCGTTACCAGCGAACACTTTTTAACGTGTGCGCGCGGTATCTGGGGAACGATCGCGATGCTGACGATGTCTGTCAGGAGGTGATGCTTAAAGTGTTGTATGGGTTGAAAAATTTTGAAGGTAAATCTAAATTTAAAACCTGGCTGTACAGCATCACCTACAATGAATGCATCACGCAGTACAGGAAGGAACGGCGTAAGCGTCGCTTGATGGACGCGCTGAGTCTGGATCCACTTGAGGAAGCGTCGGAAGAAAAGGCGCCCAAACCTGAAGAACGGGGCGGACTTGATCGCTGGCTTGTGTATGTGAACCCGATCGATCGGGAGATTCTGGTCCTGCGTTTTGTCGCAGAACTTGAATTCCAGGAAATCGCTGACATCATGCACATGGGCTTGAGCGCAACGAAAATGCGTTACAAGCGGGCTTTAGATAAATTACGAGAGAAATTTGCGGGAATCGCCGAAACTTAATACGGTGCAAATATCTCTAACAAACTGGCAAGGTCTGTTAGACTTGCCGCTGAGTTGTCCCCATGTGTGGGACTGCTTAATAATCATCAGATGGGGATTTAACGGATGAAACTGAAAAACACCTTGGGCTTGGCCATTGGTACTATTGTTGCCGCAACGTCGTTCGGCGCTCTGGCTCAAGGCCAAGGCGCGGTCGAAATCGAAGGCTTCGCCAAGAAAGAATACTACGACAGCGATCGTAACTTCAAAAACGACGGCAACCTGTTCGGCGGCTCCGTTGGCTACTTCCTGACTGACGATGTTGAACTGCGTCTGGGCTACGACGAAGTCCACAACGTCCGTAGCGACAGCGGCAAGAACATCAAGGGCGCAGACACCGCTCTGGACGCTCTGTACCACTTCAACAACCCAGGCGACATGCTGCGTCCATACGTATCTGCCGGTTTCTCTGACCAGAGCATCGGTCAAGACGCCCGCCGTGGCCGTGACGGTTCCACCTTCGCCAACATCGGCGGCGGCGCCAAGCTGTACTTCACTGACAACTTCTATGCCCGTGCAGGCGTTGAAGCTCAGTACAACATCGACCAAGGCAACACCGAATGGGCGCCTAGCGTCGGTATCGGCGTAAACTTCGGCGGCGGCAGCAAGAAAGTAGAAGCAGCTCCAGCTCCAGTAGCTGAAGTGTGCTCCGACAGCGACAACGACGGCGTGTGCGACAACGTCGACAAGTGCCCGGACACCCCAGCCAACGTTACCGTTGACGCTGATGGCTGCCCAGCAGTTGCCGAAGTGGTTCGTGTTGAGCTGGACGTGAAGTTCGATTTCGACAAATCCGTAGTCAAGCCTAACAGCTACGGCGACATCAAGAACCTCGCTGACTTCATGCAGCAGTACCCACAGACCACCACCACTGTTGAAGGTCACACTGACTCCGTCGGTCCTGACGCTTACAACCAGAAACTGTCCGAGCGTCGTGCAAACGCCGTTAAACAGGTCCTGGTCAACCAGTACGGTGTTGGCGCTAGCCGCGTAAACTCGGTTGGTTACGGCGAAAGCAAGCCAGTTGCTGATAACGCAACTGAAGCTGGCCGCGCAGTTAACCGTCGCGTAGAAGCAGAAGTAGAAGCTCAAGCTAAGTAATTAGCCGCTTGTACTGAAAAGCCCGGCTTAGGCCGGGCTTTTCTTTGCCTGCGATTTGGCATTGCGTCTGTTCAGGCGGGCCTGCAGTCAGCCGGCATTCAACTGCGCATGGTCCATCAGGGTTTGGTTCAGCAGCTCATTGCTGTACGCGGCAACCGAGCCGATCACCAGAATGGCGGGGCTCTTCAATTGGAAAGCGGCTGCGTCCTGTTGCATGGCATTCAGGGTGCTGCGGCATTCGCGCTGCCACGGCAGCGAAGCGTTCTCGATCATCGCCACCGGCATCTCGCCACTCATTCCGCCTGCCAGCAGGCTCTCGCGAATTTCCGCCAGTTTTGCTACGCCCATGTAAACCACCAGGGTGGTTCCGCCTTGCGCGAGTGCCTGCCAGTTGAGGGTGCTGTCGTCCTGAGTGTGGGCGGTGACCAGCGTCACGCCGCGGCTTATACCGCGCAGGGTCAGCGAAATGCCGCACTGTGTTGCACCGGCAAGACCCGCTGTAATGCCGTTGACCAGCTCCACGGCAACACCGCGTTCCTGCAGCCACTGCGCCTCTTCACCGCCACGTCCGAAGATGCACGGATCGCCGCCTTTGAGGCGCACGACGCATTTGCCCTGACGCACATAGCGCAGCATCAGGCGATGGATAAACGCTTGCGGCGTCGAACGGCAACCGCCGCGCTTGCCGACCGCAATGACCCGCGCTCCCGGGCAATGTTCCAGCACTGCGGTGTTGACCAGATCATCGATCAGCACCACGTCGGCTTCACCCAAGGCACGTACTGCCTTGAGGGTCAGCAATTCCGGGTCACCGGGGCCCGCGCCTACCAGCCATACTTTTGCGCTCATGCCGCATTCCTCATTCTGTAACCGCCACGGTATTGATCAGTCTTCTTATTTCTGGCACGCAGGAGCCGCACTGGGTGCCGCAGCCCAACTGTGTCTTGAGTTGATTCAGGTTCAGGCCACGCTCGATAGCGCTCATTACCGCGCTCTGGCTGACGTTCATGCAGTTGCACAGGGTCTTGTCGCGAGTCTGTGTCGAATCTTTGCCCGGTTCACTGCGCAGCGGTGCCAACAGCCAGCGCCGCAATGAAGCATCGACTCGCTCTTCCAGCCACAACGTCTGCAGCCAATGCTGGGCAAGTGTTTCACCGGCCAGGCGAATCGCGGTAATACGTCCGTCGTCGATCCCTACCCGCTTACCGATCGAGCGTCTGGGGTCGTCATACGTCATGACCGGTCCTTCATCCAGGCCCAGTACACGGTCAATCTGCTGCAGCAGCCCTGAATCGGGTGCTTTTGCGCTGGCGGCGCGTATCACCAGAGCCGGGCGCTCGCGTCCGGCAAGGCCCATGCTCAGGTAAGTGAAGGTCTCGCACAAGGGGCGCAGCTTTTCCATTCGTTGCTGCACGTTGCCCTCGACCAGCGCAAAGAACTGCCAGGGCAGGTGGGCTTTTTCGATCCTGACGCCGGCGTGCTTGAGTTCCGGTTGCTTCGAGACCGGGTCGAAGGCTGGCTGGGTGAGAACGTTGACACCCCCCTTTAGGAACCTGTCGCCCCAGTGCATCGGCACAAAGGCCTGGCCGACTGCAACGCTGTCCTCGCTGCCGACCGGCAACAGCAGTTCGCCGCGCCGACTGATCAGTTTGACCAGGTCGCCGGGTTGCAGGTCATGGCTGAGCATGTCCTGTGGATTGAGGCTCAGCACAGCTTCGCTGACATGCCCGAACAAGCGGGCAGCGGTGCCGGTGCGGCTCATGCCGTGCCACTGATCGCGCAGCCTGCCGGTGTTGAGTGTCAGCGGGTAGTCGGCATCGCGCAATTCCCTGGCGGCGATGTAAGGCTCGGACAGAAACTGCGCCCGGCCTGAATCGGTGGGGAAGATACCGTCGCAGTAAAGACGCGGCGTACCGCTGCCGGCACCACGCGGGAAGGGCCATTGTTGTGGGCCCTGCTGGTCGATGAGCTCGCGGTCGATTCCGGACATGTCCAGATCGCGCCCCACCGTCAGGCCCTTGAACTCATCGAACAAGGCTTGGGGTGTAGCGAAATCGAACAGCGCAGGGGCGTCGGGTCGCAGGCGTTTTTGCAGGCGCTGGGCGAAATCCACCGTGATTGCCCAGTCGGAGCGCGCTTCGCCGGGCGACTGGATGGCCTTGCGCACGTTGGATATGCGCCGTTCGGAGTTGGTCACCGTGCCTTCTTTCTCGCCCCAGCTGGCAGCAGGCAGCAACAGATCGGCATAACGCGCGGTTTCGGTGGTCGTGAAAGCTTCCTGAAGTACCACGAACGGGCAGGTTTCCAGCGCTTGCCTGATGCGGTTCTGGTCGGGCAGTGACTGTGCCGGGTTGGTGCAGGCGATCCACAGGGCCTTGATTGTTCCGTTTTGCAATTGCTCGAACAGTTCGATGGCTGAAAGGCCGGGGCTGGCAGGCAGGCTGTCGACACCCCAGTAGGCTGCAACCTCGTGGCGGTGTTGAGGATTTGCCGCGTCACGATGGCCAGGCAGCAAGTTGGACAGGCTGCCGGTTTCACGTCCGCCCATGGCGTTGGGCTGGCCAGTGAGCGAGAAGGGCCCTGCGCCGGGTTTGCCAATCTGTCCGGTCGCCAGGTGCAGATTGATCAGTGCGCTGTTTTTCGCGCTGCCTGCCGTGGACTGATTCAGCCCCATGCACCATAGCGACAGAAAAGCCGGAGCTTCGCCCACCCAGCGGGCGCAGGTGTGCAGTTGTTCAAGGGGGATGCCGCAGAGGGCGGCCACGTGTTCGGGCGGGTAATCACCGGCCAGCGTGGCCAGTTCCTCGTAGCCCTGCGTGTGCGCGGCAATGAACGACGGGTCGATCAGCCGTTCGCTCATCAAGATATGCAGAATGCCGTGAAACAGCGCGACGTCTGTGCCGGGCTGAATCGCCAGGTGCAGGTCGGCCAGTTCGCAGGTATCGGTGCGCCGTGGGTCGATGACGATGAGTTTCATCTGCGGCCGACGACTTTTCGCCTCTTCCAGACGACGAAACAGAATCGGGTGCGCGTACGCCATGTTGCTGCCGACGATCATCACGCAATCGCTCAGTTCGATATCTTCGTAACTGCATGGCGGTGCGTCGGCGCCAAGGCTGCGCTTGTAGCCAGCCACGGCCGAGGACATGCACAGCCGTGAGTTGCTGTCGATATTGTTGGTGCCGATCAGTGCGCGCGCCAGCTTATTGAACGCGTAGTAGTCCTCGGTCAGCAACTGGCCGGAAATGTAGAAGGCGACGCTGTCGGGACCGTGTTCGCGAATGCTCTCGGCGAACACGTTGGCCGCGTGTTCCAGCGCGGTGTCCCAATCGGTGACACTACGCGCCAGGCTTTTGCTCAGGCGCAGTTCCGGGTACAGCGCGCGGGCTTCGATGTCACCGGTCAGGTGCAGGCTGGAACCTTTGCTGCACAGCTTGCCGAAGTTGGCCGGGTGCTTCGGATCGCCACTGACGCCGAGAATATTCTCGCCGCCATGCTCGATCAGTACGCCGCAGCCCACGCCGCAATAGCAGCAGGTAGACGCCGTGACGCGAGGGGCGTGAAGGGCAAGGCTGTTCATGCGCAGGCGGCCTCCGGGGCAACGGGTTTGCCGAACATCAGGTGGTCGCGTATGGCATCGATTCCCTGGCCATCACGGATCTGCTGCAAGTACCAGTTGCCGTCGGCGGTGTCGCCGTACAGGCAGGCGCCGACCAGTACGTCGTTCTTGATGACCAGCTTCTTGTAGACACCGCCGATGGGGTCGGAAAGAGTGATGCTTTCAGTGCCTTCACCGCCGAGGAAATCTCCGGCGGAAAACAGGTCGATGCCGGTGACTTTCAGCTTGGTCGAGGTGACCGAGCCCGGATAACGCGCAAAGCCCAGTTGCGCAAGGTGGTTGGCGCAGACCCGCGCCTGCTCGAACAGCGGCGCCACCAGCCCATAAGCGATACCACGGTGGCTGACGCATTCGCCAATCGCGTAGATGCGCGGATCGTAGGTCTGCAGGGTGTCATTGACCAGGATGCCCCGGTTGCAGGGCAGGCCGGCTTGCTCGGCCAATTCGGTATTGGGCCGTATGCCTGCGGCCATGACCACCAGATCGGCGTCGATCCTGTCGCCGTTGTTGAATTGCACCGCAGTTACGCGGCCCTGATCATCGCCGAGCAGGGCGTCGGTCTGCTCGTCGAGGCGAAAGCTCAGGCCGCGCTTCTCCAGTGCCGCTTGCAGCATCCTTCCGCTGGTCTTGTCCAGTTGGCGCTCCAGCAGCGTCTGGCCGTTATGAATCACCGTGACGTGCATGCCGCGCAGGCTCAAGCCGTTGGCTGCTTCCAGGCCGAGCAGCCCGCCGCCGATGACGACTGCGCGCTTGTAAGTGACGGCGGTGTCGATCATCTGCTGCGTGTGGCCGATGTCGCGATAACCGATAACACCGTTCAGTGTGTTGCCGGGGATCGGCAGTATGAACGGCCGCGAACCGGTGGCAATCAGCAGCCGATCGTAATGGGCCTGGGTGCCGTCATCGGCGATCACCACGCGTCTGATGCGGTCGATCTTCACCACGCGACGGTTGAGCAACAACTGGATGCCGTTGCGCTCGTACCAGTCGAGATCGTTGAGCACGATGTCTTCGAAATTCTGTTCGCCGGCCAGTACTGGCGACAGCAGGATGCGATTGTAGTTGGGGTGTGGCTCGGCGCCGAAGACCGTGATGTCGTATAGGTCTTCGCTCAGTTTCAGCAACTCTTCGAGTGTGCGCACGCCGGCCATGCCGTTGCCGATCATCACCAGTTTGAGTTTGGTCATCTTGCCTCCGAGTCACTGCAGCGCGTGCTCGACACGTTTCGCGCAAACAAAAAAAGGCGTCCCGTCAGTGGTCTGACGAGGACGCCTTTGTCCGGTCCCGTTCTCTCGGGAGACGCAGCCTTCATCGTTGAGGGCTGCGTGTTATGAATTATCTGCCATGTGCCATGCAGCGCTTGTGCCAACTCGGATTTGCCGGCCTGCGCGGCGTGCGGTCGATAGCGCAGGCCCTTTCTGCACTGCGTTGAGGCGCGCTGCACAGAAGCGGGGCGCAAGGGCTCAATGGCGACCCATCAGCCAGATCACCAGCACCAGGTTGAACAGCAGCGAGAGCAGCGCCAGCGTTCGCCAGACTTTCAGCGGTTCGCGTTCCAGAAGCGGACGCGGTTTGGTCACCAGCGGGCGATGCTCGGCCTGCTCCAGTTCCAGCAACCACTGTTCGGCGGTTTCGTAACGCTGGTGCGGGTCGGCATGCAGTGCCTTGTCCAGGCTGTGGCTCAACCACTGCGGCAGATCCGGCCGGTAACGGCTGGCAGGTATCGGCGTGCCGAAGCGACGGTGCTGAAAGGCTTCGATCTCGCCGTAAGGGTATTGCCCTGTCAGCAGGTAATACAAGGTGACACCTGCCGCGTACAGGTCCTGCTGCGGATGCGGTTCGGCACCGTTGAAGGCCTCCGGTGCTATATAGCTCGGTGTGCCGGGCAGGTCTTCGGTATTGACGGCCGAAAGGCCCGGACAGAACGCCAGGCCGAAATCCAGCAGGCGCAGCTCGCCGTCGTCGGCCAGCAGCAGGTTTTCCGGTTTGATATCGCGATGTATGATGTTGCGTCGATGCAGCAGGCCCGTGGCCCGCAGCAGTCGGGTGGCGAGGTCCTGCCACTGGAGCAGTGGCAACGGGACCTTGTCAGTGAAGAGTTCCGCCAGAGTGTGTCCGCGATACTCGCGCATCACGTAATACAGATGCTGACGGTCTGTCAGTGGGTGTATTTCTGGAAAGAAGCGCCCGGCGACCCGGCGCAGAAACCATTCCTCCAGCAGCAAACCCTGACCGGCGCCGGTCTCTTCATGGCGACTGGCTGGCAGGGTTTTCAGCAGCCAGGGTTGCTCATGGATATCGGTGACCCGATAAACGACGGACTGGCGTGATTGCGCCACGATGCTGCCGACTTTCCAGCCCTCGAATGTCTGATCGGCCTTGAGCGCGGGTGGCAGCGGCCATTGCTGCAATTGCTGCAGCGTATCCCCCAGATCGTCCTCGCCGAGCTTGTCGACCTGGATCACCAGAGCGCTGGCATTGTCCTGACTGCCGGCCAGGTGTGCCGCGCTGACCAGTGTTTTCACCGCCGAGTCGAGGTCGTTCTGTTCGCTCAGAATCGAGCGAATACTTGCGTCCCCCAGGGTCGCCCAGACGCCATCGCTGACCAGCAGCAGGCGCTCGCCCTCACACAGCTCGCCGTCCAGATAATCCATGACCACGTACTGATCCAGACCCAGCGCACGCTTGAGCACATGCTGCATGTCGGGCTGTTCCCAGACGTGATCTTCACTGATGCGTTTGAGCGTCCCGCTCTGCCAGCGATAAGCCCGGCAGTCGCCGACATGGGCGAGAGTAAAGCGCCGACCGCGCAGTACCAGAGCGCTGAGGGTGGTCAGCAGACCGTTGGCCAGCAGCCAGCGATTCTGCGCCAGCAGCAGGCGATCCAGGGACTGCGCCACGCCCCAGGTTTCCGGCGTGGCGTAATAGTCGAGGGCCAGTGCCTGCAGGGTCGACTGCGCGGCCAGTGCGCCATCGGCGCACTGGCTGACGCCGTCGGCAAGGGCGACCAGATAGCCCTTGCTGGCGGCCAGCGCCGGGACTGGAGTGACCAGGCGCACGGCGTCCTGATTCTCCGCTCGCGGTCCGCTGGCGCTGAACTGCGCAAACTGCAGTTGCAGGGTCATCGGCGCTTCAGACCCGAGCCGCCGTGACTGCAGCCGAACCCCAGGTGGTTCTCCAACGACGCTTGACGTTCAGCAGGCCGAACCAGGCCAGTACCGCCAGGCCTGCGAACAGCCACAGGCCCAACTGGTAGTCGCCGGTGTTCTGTTTGATGGTGCCCAGGCCCGCCGCCAGCAGGAAGCCACCGATACCACCCGCCATGCCGATCAAGCCGGTCATGACTCCGATTTCCTTGCGGAAACGCTGCGGTACCAGCTGGAACACCGCGCCGTTGCCGGCACCCAGGCCCAGCATGGCGGCTACGAACAGCGCCAAAGCGGCCCACGAGCTCGGCAGGTTAAAGCCCACGGCGGCAATGCCGATGGCGGCAACCGCATACATCACGGTCAGCGTGCGAATCCCGCCGAAACGGTCGGCCAGCGCGCCACCCAGCGGGCGCATCAGGCTGCCGCCGAATACGCAGGCAGCGGTGTAGTAACCGGCAGTGATCGGGCTCAAGCCATACTGGTCGTTGAAATAGCCGGGCAGGGCGCTGGCCAGGCCGATGAAACCACCGAACGTCACGCTGTAGAAAAACATGAACCACCAGCTGTCACGATCACCCAGCGCCTTGAGGTAGTCCGCCACGGATTTGGGTTTGCTGCGTTGCGGGGCGTTGCGTGCCATCAGGGTGAAGGCGATCAGGGTCAGAATCAGCGGGATCAGCGCCAGGCCGAAGACGTTGCCCCAGCCGAAGCTGGCGGCCAGTACCGGCGCGATCAGTGCCGCCAGTACAGTGCCCGAATTGCCCGCGCCGGCGATGCCCATGGCCTTGCCCTGATGCTGGGCTGGATACCATTGTGACGCCAAGGGCAGCGCGACAGCGAACGAAGCACCGGCCATACCGAGGAACAGGCCCAGCACCAGCACCTGGCCGTAGGTGTGAATACCCAATTGCCACGCAGCCAGCAGCGCGCCGATGACGATCACCTGGCCGATGATCCCGGCTGTCTTGGGCGACAGTTGGTCGGCCAGCAGTCCCATGAAAAACCGCAGCACCGCACCGGCCAGAATCGGCGTGGCGACCATCAGGCCACGTTGCTGGGTGGTCAGGTGCAGGTCAGTGGCAATCTGCACCGCCAGCGGGCCAAGCAGGTACCAGACCATGAAGCTCAGGTCGAAATAGAGAAAGGCCGCGAACAGGGTCGGTTTGTGGCCTGCCTTCCAGAAGCTTGTATCCATGTGAACACCTCATCTCATCTGTTGGTTAGTCAGTCGGGCCATGACCGCGACACGGGTTGTTCAGACGCTGTGGTGGAGGGTTCCGAATGACGGCGACTCCACCGGCCCCTGCGCCCGGGGCCAAAACGCAAAAACGTCGCCTCTCTGTCCATGGGGGCGGAAAGAGATGAGCGACGTCTTTGTCGTAAAAGGTGATAGCCGCCGTTGGCTACCGGTGCGATTGCTTTAGCAATAGACGGGCCAATGGCCGTGCAGGCGCGTCAGCCGAACGTTGCAGGCAGGTTGTATGGTCTTCAGGAGTTGTGGGTGAGCGGATGGACGACCTTGAACCGGGCGTTGCTCAGCACGCGCGCTGCAAAAAAGGGCATGGCGGCGAAAAGCCAGATTGCGATTTGCGCAGTTCGTATAAAGCAGCAGGGGCGGGCGGATTAATAGAATGACGAATGATTTATTAAAGTTCAAACTATTTAATATTATTTAATGTGCCATCAGTTTTGCGCGTAAGTACTGTCATTGTGATGCTGTTTCGATACACGTTCATGATGACCTTAATGTATATAAATCAATACGCAGTTCCCTACAGTTGTACGATAACAATGCGGCAAATATTTAATTTACTTTGCATGTTATCTCTGAGAGCATCGCTTCTGTCGCTACGTGTGACGCTTATTAAACAGAAGGTGATTTCACTTTTCAATCCGGTAATCTGTAGTTGCAGTTTGCCAGTCAATTTCGATAAATGCTTACTTTGAAAGAAGTAATCGGCTACTCGCTCTTTTCTCGGCTTCCGGTTGTCTTCGACACTTGAACGCCCGACACACTCTGCACCTCGGCATTGCACCCGTGCCTGCCGTGTTGTCTTCCTCTCCGCGCCGCATGTAAAGGCGCCTGCAAAGGACATCATCATGAGTAACATCCATTACGCCCCTACCATCTGGTCCCGTGCCGATGCGTTGAAGGTCAATGAAAATGACCCGACCACCACGCAGCCGCTGGTAAAAGCGGACTTCCCGGTCATGAGTGATACGGTCTTCATCTGGGACACCATGCCATTGCGCCAGCTCGACGGCACGGTGGTCTCGGTCAACGGCTGGTCGGTC
This sequence comes from Pseudomonas congelans, assembly GCF_900103225.1. GTDB lineage: Bacteria > Pseudomonadota > Gammaproteobacteria > Pseudomonadales > Pseudomonadaceae > Aquipseudomonas > Aquipseudomonas congelans. The sequence goes on from NZ_FNJH01000001.1 coordinate 366,141, forward strand.
ATCGTCACACTGACCGCCGATCGCCACCCCGACGATCCGCAGTATCTAGGCGCCAACGGCCGCTACGACATCAAGCGCGACTGGGAAGATCGTCACGGGCGGGCGCGCATGTGCTACTGGTATTCGCGCACCGGCAAGAACTGGATCTTCGGTGGCCGGGTCATGGCCGAAGGCGTGTCACCCACCACCCGCGAGTGGGCGGGCACACCGGTACTGTTGAATGACCAGGGTGATATTGATCTTTACTACACCTGCGTGACACCGGGGGCGACAATTGCCAAAGTCCGCGGTCGTATTGTGACGTCCGATCAGGGCGTGGAGTTGAAAGACTTTACCCAGGTCAAAAAGCTGTTCGAGGCCGACGGCACTTATTATCAAACCGAAGCGCAGAACTCGACGTGGAACTTCCGCGACCCCAGTCCGTTTATTGATCCCAATGATGGCAAGTTGTATATGGTCTTTGAAGGTAATGTCGCTGGCGAACGCGGTACACATACAGTTGGCGCTGCGGAACTTGGCCCGGTGCCACCAGGTCATGAAGAAATTGGCGGTGCGCGTTTTCAAGTGGGCTGTATCGGTCTGGCGGTTGCCAAAGATCTCAGCGGTGAAGAGTGGGAAATACTACCGCCACTGGTGACTGCGGTGGGTGTCAATGATCAGACTGAACGCCCGCATTATGTCTTTCAGGACGGCAAGTATTATTTGTTCACCATCAGCCACAAGTTTACGTATGCCGACGGCGTGACCGGGCCGGATGGCGTTTACGGTTTTGTTGGCGAGCATCTGTTCGGGCCTTACCGGCCGATGAACGCATCCGGACTGGTGTTGGGCAATCCGCCTGCGCAGCCTTTCCAGACGTACTCCCACTGCGTGATGCCGAACGGCCTGGTCACGTCGTTCATCGACAGCGTGCCCACCAGCGGCGATGACTACCGTATCGGTGGCACCGAGGCGCCGACGGTGAGAATCCTGTTGAAGGGCGACCGCTCGTTCGTGCAGGAAGAGTATGACTACGGCTACGTGCCGGCGATGAAGGATGTGCAACTGAGCTGACTGGCTGCGCCCCTGTAACCCCTGAGGAACGCCTGTGCAGGCAGGCGTTCTTCGTGGCTTCAGCCCAGCAGTTCGCTCATGACGATAATCTGCTCGGCCACCTGAATCAGCTTCTGCTGGCGACTCATTGCCTGACGTCGCATCAGCGTATAAGCGTCCTCTTCGTTGCAATCCTTCATCTTCATCAGCAGCCCCTTGGCCAGTTCGATGCGCTTGCGCTCGGCCAGTTGCTGGTCGCGGGCATGCAATTGCGCGCGCAGCGCCTGATCGCTTTCAAAGCGTGCCATTGCCACATCCAGAATCGGTTGCAGCCGTTGCGCCTGAATACCCTCGACGATATAAGCGCTGACCCCGGACTTGATCGCCTGGCGCATCACGCCTGGATCGTGCTCGTCGGTGAACATCACGATGGGCCGTGGCTGGTCGCGGCTGACCAGCACTACTTGCTCCATCACATCGCGACCTGGTGATTCGGTGTCGATCAGGATGACGTCCGGGCGCACGGCTTCAACGCGTGCGGGCAGGTCGATGATCAGTCCGGATTCGTCGATCACTTCGAAACCGGCTTCTATCAAGGCCGACCTGAGGCGCCCGACCTTTTTGGCAGTGTCATTGATAAGCAGGATACGCAGCATGGTTACGTTCTCCGTCAACGACTGGCTACAGCAGGCACGTCGTCGGCCAGCGAGTGGAGCCTGAAGCTACGCGCGTAGCCTGCCGGATCGCTGCCGTCCCAGACCCTGCCATCGATCAGCTGGCTGCTGCGCAAGGTTGCGGCGGGTACGTCGATGCCCAGCGCACTGGCTGCCTGACGGTACAGGTCGAGTTGCTGGACGCGACTGGCCACCGCTAGGTAATCCGGGTCTTCGCGCAACAGGCCCCAGCGTCGGAACTGGGTCATGAACCACATGCCGTCGGACATCCAGGGGTAGTTGACCTGTCCCTGAGCATGGAAGCTGACGGCGTTAGGGTCTTGCCAGCGATTGCCGAGACCGTCGCTGTACTGGCCGAGCAAACGCGGCTCGATGCAGTCCACCGAGGTGTCCAGGTAATCGGCACCGCTTAGCAGTTGCGCGGTGCTGCGCCGGTTATCGTCGTTTTCCTCGATGAAGCGGCTGGCTTCCAGTACGGCCATGATCAGCGCTCTGGCAGTGTTGGGGTTCTGCTCGACAAACTCACGGGTGCAACCGAGCACCTTGCCCGGGTGATCCGGCCAGATCGCCTGACTGGTCGCCATGGTGAAGCCCAGTTGCTGCTGCACTGCGCTGGCGCCCCAGGGTTCGCCGACGCAGAAACCGTCGATGCGACCGGCCTGCAGGTGTTGCGCCATTTGCGTGGGTGGCACCACGACACTGGTCACATCATCGAGCGGATGAATGCCTTGGCTGGCCAGCCAGTAGTAGAGCCACATGGCATGGTTGCCGGTGGGGAATGTCTGCGCGAAGGTCAGCTTTGAGCCGCTTTGGTGCGCGCGTTTGTCCAGTGCTTCAGGAGTGATCACGCCTGCCTGCTGCAACTCGCGGGACAGGTTGATGCACTGGCCGTTCTGGTTGAGCCCCATGAGGATGGCCATGTCGGTCGCCGGGCCACCGCTGATGCCCAGTTCCACGGCATATATCAGGCCGTACAGGCTGTGTGCCGCCTGCAACTGCCCGCTGACCAGTCTGTCGCGCAGCCCGGCCCAGGAGGTCTGACGCTCCAGGTTCAGGCTCAGGCCGTAAGGCTGGGCGAAGCCCTGGGTGGCCGCGACCACCAGCGGAGCGCAGTCGGTCAATGCCATGAAGCCCACGTCCAGGCTGTTCATTTCCGGGGCGTCGCTACCGGCCACCCAGTCCAGCGCATTACCGGTTCGTTCTTTCATCGCGCGTGCTTCATCAAAGGTCCGTCCAGAAAAAAGGCGTCGTCCGACCCATTGCCAATGCAAGTGTCGAAGCGACGCCGTTGTCCACGCACCGCTCCGCCGTTGGAGTGAGTGCCGATAGCGGTTTCAAGCAAGGCATATGCCATCGCGGGGGGAGGGCGAGCAACAAGTTTGTCGCGCGCCTCGCTTGACAGGCCCGCACACGTCTATAATCGCCACCCTGAATTCAGCTGCTCACGAGCCCATCCCGCCATGTATAACCTGGCCCGCCAGTTACTGTTCAAACTTTCCCCGGAAACCTCTCATGACCTGTCGCTGGACCTGATCGGTGCAGGCGGACGGCTGGGCCTCAATGGCCTGCTGAGCAAGTCCCCGGCGAAGTTGCCGGTCAGCGTGATGGGCCTCGAGTTTCCCAACCCTGTAGGGCTGGCAGCGGGTCTCGACAAGAATGGCGCGGCCATCGATGGCTTCGCGCAACTGGGCTTCGGTTTCGTCGAGATCGGCACGGTGACGCCACGTCCGCAGCCGGGCAATCCCAAGCCGCGTATTTTCCGCCTGCCCAACGCCGAGGCGATCATCAATCGCATGGGCTTCAACAATCTGGGTGTCGACAACCTGGTGTCCCGTGTCGAAGCAGCAAAGTATCGCGGCGTTCTGGGTATCAATATCGGCAAGAACGTCGACACGCCGGTCGAGCGCGCGGTAGACGATTACCTGATCTGTCTGGACAAGGTCTATGCCCATGCCAGCTACGTCACGGTCAATGTCAGTTCGCCCAACACGCCGGGGCTGCGCAGCCTGCAGTTCGGCGATTCGCTCAAGCAACTGCTCCAGGCGCTGAGCCTGCGCCAGCAGGAGCTGACGCAACGGCATGGCAGGCGTGTGCCGCTGGCGATCAAGATTGCCCCGGACATGACCGACGAAGAAACCGTGCTGGTGGCCGCAGCCCTGATCGAATCCGGTATGGACGCAGTCATCGCCACCAACACCACGCTCGGCCGCCAGGGTGTCGAAGGTTTGCCGCACGGTGACGAGGCGGGTGGATTGTCCGGCGCGCCGGTTCGGGAAAAAAGCACGCACATCGTCAAGGTGCTGGCCGGTGAGCTCGCGGGCCGTCTGCCGATCATCGCCGCCGGAGGGATCACCGAAGGCCGGCATGCCGCCGAGAAAATCGCTGCGGGTGCCAGTCTGGTGCAGATATATTCGGGTTTCATTTACAAGGGCCCTGCGCTGATTCGCGAGTCGGTGGATGCCATTGCGGCGATGCCTCGCGTCGCACACTGAACCCGGGGGTAAAAAAAGGGGCTCTCCGAGAGAGCCCCTGGGCGTTGGCCCGCCGCCCGGGTCGGGCGTGCATGGTGCAGGTGTGAATCAGTCAATCATGTGTGTGGCCCGACAGAGGCCTGAATGTCTTTGATTTGAATCGCCTCATCCGACCGCGTGAAGTTCGTTGAGTCTGTGGATGCCCGCAGTGCCGGTCATACCGTCCCAGTTGTCGCCGCGTCCTTCGCGCCAGCCATTGATCCATGCCTGGCGTACTGACGGTAGAGTAAAAGGGCAAAGCTCACGGGATTTGCCATGAACGCCGTATTGATAACCGCGTAAAAATGCTCTTTCCAACGGATCACGCTTAAGTCTTCTCATAGGGTAATGCCCTCGTCTGTTGACTGTAATATCCCTGAGACCCCGTATTGAGGTCGGGCAGAATCTTCTGCCGTTGGGGCCCGCTGCCGGCGTCGCGGGCCTTGATGCCATCACCATTGCGGCGATGACCTGAGACGATTTCTAACCAAAGCGAAGGGCGGTGTGAATGATCGTTTTGTCATAAGCACGTCACATTCAGGTCTGTCGAGCAATAAGCGGTGACCTGTTTCAACCATGATATTTTCTGCAGGCCCTTGAACATGAGGGTTTGCGAGCCAATTGAGATCGCTTATCAGGCTCATATACTGGCTCAATGCCTTGGCTGCTTAAGCGACGAAGGGTCACAGTAAGGCTGCAAAAATGTGACTTTTCAAAACAAGACTTTTGATTGCGCGTCTTTATTGCCGACATCGCTTTGCCTGATATCTGTTCTAATACGCGCCAAAACTGCCGCAATGACATGACAGGATCATGCGGTGGACCGGCACACATCACGTGCCACGCAGGCGTTCTCCATGAAAGACGCCTGTTCAAATCTGGCAGGGCAATGCGTTGCCCGCCGCAGACGGCTCAGGCCCTGGAATACACATGTCGGATCGCTACGAACTTTTCCTCACTTGCCCCAAGGGCCTTGAAGGCCTGCTTGCCGAGGAAGCCACTGCGCTGGGTCTGCAAGAGACCCGCGAGCACACTTCAGCCATTCGCGGCTCGGCCGACATGGAGACCGCTTACCGGCTGTGTCTCTGGTCGCGTCTGGCCAACCGCGTGTTGTTGGTGCTCAAGCGTTTCCCGATGAAGGATGCGGAAGACCTTTACCACGGCGTGCTGGATGTCGAGTGGCAGGATCATCTCGAATCCGACGGCACCATTGCGGTGGAATTCAGTGGTCATGGCTCGGGCATCGACAACACCCATTTCGGCGCACTGAAGGTCAAGGATGCGATCGTCGACAAGCTGCGTACCCCGGATGGCGAGCGTCCGTCGGTCGACAAGATCAACCCCGATCTGCGCGTGCACCTGCGTCTGGATCGCGGCGAAGCGATTTTGTCTCTCGACCTGTCCGGGCACAGCCTGCACCAGCGCGGTTACCGCCTGCAGCAGGGGGCCGCACCGCTGAAGGAAAACCTCGCCGCCGCTATCCTGATCCGCGCCGGCTGGCCGCGCATCGCTGCCGAGGGGGGCGCGCTGGCTGACCCGATGTGCGGTGTCGGTACGTTCCTGGTCGAGGCCGGCATGATCGCCGCCGACATCGCCCCGAACATCAAGCGTGAACGCTGGGGCTTCTCGGCCTGGCTGGGCCACGTCCCGGCGCTGTGGCGCAAGCTGCACGACGAAGCGCTGGCCCGCGCCGAGGCCGGGTTGGCCAAGACACCTTCCTGGATTCGCGGTTACGAAGCCGATCCGCGGCTGATCCAGCCTGGGCGTAACAACATCGAACGTGCCGGTCTCAGCGACTGGATCAAGGTCTATCAGGGCGAAGTCGCGACCTTCGAACCGCGTCCCGACCAGAACCAGAAAGGCCTGGTGATCTGCAACCCTCCGTACGGCGAGCGTCTGGGAGATGAAGCCAGCCTGCTGTATCTCTACCAGAACCTCGGTGAGCGCCTGCGTCAGGCCTGCCTTAACTGGGAAGCAGCGGTGTTCACCGGCGCGCCTGACCTGGGCAAGCGCATGGGTATTCGCAGCCACAAACAGTATTCGTTCTGGAACGGCGCCTTGCCGTGCAAGCTGCTGCTGATCAAGGTCACACCTGATCAGTTCGTGACCGGCGAGCGACGCACACCCGAGCAGCGTCAGATCGAACGCGAAAACCCTGTCGAGGTTGAAGTCGTTGAGCGGAAACTCAACAAGAACGGCAACCCGATCAAACCGGAACCGGTGGTGGTCGAGCAGGCACGCCTAAGCGAAGGCGGGCAGATGTTTGCCAACCGCCTGCAGAAGAACCTCAAGCTGATGGGCAAGTGGGTACGTCGCGAAGGGATTGATTGCTACCGCGTGTATGACGCCGACATGCCTGAATACTCGCTGGCAATCGATCTGTATCACGACTGGGTGCATGTTCAGGAATACGCAGCGCCCAAGTCCATCGATCCGGAAAAGGCGTCAGCGCGGCTGTTCGATGCGCTGGCGGCCATTCCGCAAGCTCTGAACATCGACAAGAACCGCGTGGTAATCAAGCGTCGCGAGCGTCAGAGCGGCACCAAGCAGTACGAGCGCCAGAGCGCCCAGGGTCAGTTTCTTGAGGTCAGCGAAGGCGGCGTCAAGCTGCTGGTCAATCTGACCGACTACCTGGATACCGGACTGTTTCTCGACCACCGGCCGATGCGTATGCGTATCCAGCGCGAGGCGTCGGGCAAGCGCTTTCTGAACCTGTTTGCCTACACGGCCACGGCCAGTGTGCATGCTGCCAAGGGCGGTGCGCGCAGCACCACCAGTGTCGACCTGTCGCGGACCTATCTGGACTGGGCGCGTCGCAACCTGTCGTTGAACGGTTTCTCCGACAAGAATCGCCTGGAGCAGGGCGACGTGATGGCCTGGCTGCAGGCTAATCGCGACGAGTACGACCTGATCTTCATCGACCCACCAACGTTCTCCAACTCCAAGCGCATGGAAGGCATTTTTGATGTCCAGCGTGATCAGGTCGAGCTGATCGATCTGGCCATGGCACGTCTGGCGCCGGGGGGCGTGTTGTACTTCTCCAACAACTTCCGCAAGTTTGTGCTCGACGAAAACCTGAGTCAGCGCTATGCGGTCGAGGATATTACTGCGCAAACCATCGACCAGGACTTTGCCCGTAACGGCAAGATCCACCGTGCCTGGAAAATAATGGCGCGTAGCTGATCCGGTGCGCGATGAACGGATCGCTAACGGTCCGTTCATCGCGCGTCGCGACACGTCCTGCACTCGTTCGCATGTCCTCGCGGACAGACCAGCGGATCATCCCGAAACAGTCATAAACCTATGAAAATTACTGGCGAATAGCTATAACAGAAGTCATAGCCAGCCTGACGCTTCCGTATGTTGGCGTCATGAGTTTGTGTGTATGACAGTGAAACGGTTCAAACTCAGAGTTCTGAGTTTCATCAATGGCCAGCTTTCAGCGTGGCTTATCGCCGTCCTGGCATTGCTGGTCGGCGCAGCACTTACGATCATGCTGGCGCTGGCCGACAACGAGTTGTATCAACGCCAGTTGCGTCAGCGTTTCGATACGGTTGCCGCGGAGCGCTTCAGTCGCCTGCAGGAACGTCTGGACAGGCAGGTTACCCGGCTCGACACCTTGGCTCGCTTCTTTATCTACTCCCATCAGGTTGAACTGTCCGAATTCGACGGGTTTGTCGCGCCGTTACTGATTGGCACCCAGGCGTATGCCTGGAATCCGAGGGTGCTGCAGGGCGAACGGGCGATGTTTGAAAGGCAGTCGCGTGAGGAAGGCTCGCCCGGATATGCCATACGCGAGATGGATGAAAACGGCACCTTGAAAATCGCTGCCGTGCGAAATGACTACTTCCCGGTTCGATTCATACAGAGCCTCAGCAACATTCCCACGCCAGCGGGTTTCGATATTGCCTCGGAGCCGATTCGCCGCGCCGCTCTGGAACGTGCGCGCTTGCTGAAACGAACGGTCGCAACGCCTCGTATCCGCCTGCTGTCCCTGGAACCTTCCGACACCTACGGCATTTTGCTGGTCGCGCCGGTGTTCTCGCTTGGCCAACCGGTCCCACAATTGAGGGGCTACGTCACCGCAGTGATCAGCCTGACGCAATTGATGAACATCGGCACGGCAGAGCAGGACAACCTTGCCGTGACCATGCTCGACCTCAGTTCGCCGGAAACGCCCGAGCAGGTCTACCAGTCGCCTCTCCCTGCAATAGGTAATCAGCTGTACGCCAGCAGCCTGCTTAGCCTGGGCGACAGGGATTATCTGGTCGAGGTTCGCCCTACGCAGATTTTCAGCCTGAACAACCAGATCATGATGCCCGGCCGGGTGTTATGGCTTGGAGGGCTTTTGAGTCTGATGCTCAGTGCCTTGCTCTACAGCCTGATCAGTCAGCGTCAGCGCGCCTTGCAACGGGTGGCGCAGCGCACCCGCGAGCTGCGCCAGCGCGAGCAGCAATTGAGGGCCGCGCACGGGCAGTTGCGCAGTGTGCTGGACGCGGCGACCGAAGTGGCGATCATCGCGACCGATCTGGACGGGCTGATCAAGACCTTCAATGTCGGTGCACAGAAAATGCTCGGCTATGCGCAGGAGGACGTGCTGGGCAGGTTCCGCCTCATGGACTTTTACCAGTCTGCCGATCTGGAGGCCCGCGCGAGCCGCATGAGCAAGAGCCGCGGACAAACGATCAGCGCTTCGCAACTAATGTTTCTCGACGCCGTGCAGGACGGTAACCACCCTTCGCAGGAGTGGACCCTGCAGCGCAGCGATGGCAGCACGCTGGTGGTGAACATGCTGGTCACTGCGGTGCGTGATGATCAGGGGCTCTGGACCGGGTATCTGGCGGTGTGCATCGACGTCACCGAGCACAAGCGCGTCAATCAGGCCTTGGCCGAGAAGGGGCAGTTGCTGAAAAAGCTTGGCTCGCAAGTGCCCGGCGGTATTTACCAGTACCACCTGGCCATCGATGGCAGCGCACGTTTCAGGTACGCCAGCGCTGGCATGTGCGAGCTGTTCGAAGTGGACGAAGAGCAGTTGCTGAGCGATTCCGAAACTATCCTGCGGCGGATCCATGCGGTGGACCTGGTGCGAGTCAGAAGCTCCATTCTGATCAGTGCCGAACACCTGACACCGTGGAGCGAAGAGTACCGTGTCGAGCTGCCACGCAAGGGGCAGCGCTGGTTACGCGCGGCGTCGACGCCTGAGCGCCTGGCCGATGGCAGCGTGCTGTGGCATGGTTTTGTGTCCGATATCACCGACCTCAAGCGCGTCGAGCAGGAGTTGCGTGCGCTGTCGGTCACCGACGTGCTGACCGGTGCCTACAATCGGCGCTACTTTCAGGACCGGATGCAGGCCGAGTTGAAAAGAATCGACCGGCACGGCGGTAACCTGTCGATCATCATGCTCGATATCGATCACTTCAAACGCATCAATGACCGCTTCGGTCATGCCGCAGGTGATCAGGTGCTCAAGGCCATCTCGGAAAAGATCAGCCAGCGGCTGCGCAGCGACGATGTGTTCTGCCGTCTGGGTGGCGAAGAGTTCATGGTGATCTGCCCGGGAACGCGCGGTGCCCAGGCCTATCAACTGGCACTGAGTCTGAGCGAGGAATTGCGCAAACAGGTTATCGAAGGCGTCGATCAGGTGGTCACGGGCAGCTTCGGGATCGCCAGCTGGCGCGAGGGTGAGGGTATCGACGCGATGTTGCTGCGCGCCGACTCGGGTGTCTACGCCGCGAAACAGGCCGGCCGCGACCGGGTCGAGCCCGAGCAGGGCTGATGCAGACAGACCCGCTGCGAAAGCGGGTCTGCCGATGGCCGGTACTCGGTTGGTTATTGCTGGATCGAGACCGTGGTGTTGGTCAGTTTGGGTTGTCGATACAGATCGACCAGTACCTCGTCGAGTATCGAGGATGCGCCGAACGGACGCGGGTCGTTGAGGATCGCCACGACTGCCCAGGTGTTGCCGTTGCTGTCGCGGCTGAAACCGGCAATCGCGCGCACGGTATTCAGGGTGCCGGTCTTGATGTGCGCCTCGCCGAGCAGCGGGGTGCGTTTGAGTCGCTTGCGCATGGTGCCGTCAAGGCCGGCCAGCGGCATCGAGCTCATGAATTCGGCAGCGTAGGGACTGCGCCACGCCGCTTGCAGGATCACCGCCATTTCACGCGCGCTGACACGCTCGGCCCGCGACAGCCCGGAGCCATTCTCCATGACCAGATGCGGCGCAGTGATGCCTTTCTTCGCCAGCCACTGACGGATTACCCGCTGCGCGGCTTTGCCGTCGTCACCGTCAGCGTCGTTGCGAAACTCTTCGCCGAGGCTCAGGAACAGTTGCTGGGCCATGGTGTTGTTGCTGAATTTATTGATGTCACGAATGACTTCCACGAGGTCCGGAGAAAAGGCTTTGGCCAGCAGCTTGGCATTGCCGGGCAGCACGCCGACGCGGTCCTTGCCCTGAATGGTGCCGCCCAGTTCCTGCCAGATGGCCCGCACTGCGCCGGCCGCATAGGTCGGGTGGTCCAGCAGTGACAGGTAGGTCTGTGAGTTGCAGCCATTGCCCAACTGGCCGGTGACCGTCACGTTGACACTGCCATCCGCCTGGGTGACCGGGTTATAGCGCACATCCCCGGTGCATTGCTTCGAAGCGCTTGCCTTGACCTGATTATCGATGCGAATGCTGGCAATCGGCGGCTCGACCGAGACCAGAATCCTGCCGTCGTCATTGCGGGTCACGAAGCGCAGCGCCTTGAGGTTGATCATCAGCGCGTCGGGCTTGACCAAAAACGGCTTGTTGTCGTCATTGCCGTCATCGTTGAACACCGGCAATTGCGGTTGCACAAAATGACTGCGGTCCAGCACCAGGTCGCCGGTCACCTGCTGCACGCCATTGGCGCGCAGATCACGCATCAGCAGCCAGAGCTTTTCCATATTCAGCTTGGGGTCGCCGCCGCCCTTGAGGTACAGATTGCCGCGCAGCACGCCATTGCTCAGGGTGCCGTCGGTGAAGAACTCGGTTTTCCACTGGTGGGTCGGGCCGAGCATTTCCAGGGCCGCGTAGGTGGTGATCAGCTTCATGGTGGAAGCCGGATTGACCGATACGTCAGCGTTGAATACGGTCGGCGTGCCTGGGCCGTTGAGCGGCAACATCACCAGCGAGAGCGCTTCATCGCCGAGCTTGCTGGCTTTCAGAGCCTGTTGGACCTTGGGGGGCAGGGTGGTGTTGATGACGGCGGCGTAGGAGGGCAGAGCCAGGGGCAAAAGGAGTGACGCGAGCAACAATGGACGTAGCGACTTGATCATTGACTAAAACCCTACTGCAAAGAGGGAAACGAAAAAGAGGGCATGGATGAATTCCCTCGGTAACTATTGCAAATGTCGATTCGATTTCGGTAACTATAGTAGTGAATGCGCGGCGGGCTTTTTTTGTAACACAGAATGCCACGCATGAAACGAGCCGCATTATGCCCCAAGCCGGGCAGGCTTGTGACCGGGGGGCAAGCCGGTAAATGCTATTTTTTATTGATTCGGCATCCAAGGCCGTCGCAAAGCCGGATATCCACCACACGCCGCAATTGTCGGGCTTTTAAATCGCCAAGCTGGTAAAGTGCCGCCCGATATTTATTGATGAGGATTGTCCCATGGCCACTAACCGCTCCCGCCGTCTGCGCAAAAAACTGTGTGTGGACGAGTTCCAGGAATTGGGTTTTGAACTGAACCTGGACTTCAAGCAAGAGCTGGACGACAAGGCAATCGATGCTTTCCTTGACGCTTTCCTGAAAGAAGCAATGGAAGCCAACGGTCTTGGCTATGTGGGCGGCGATGACTTCGGTCTGGTTTGCCTGAGCAAGCGTGGCTCGGTCAGCGAAGAGCAGCGTGCTGCTGTCGAAGCCTGGCTCAAAGGCCGCAGCGAACTGACAGAAGTCACTGTCAGCCCGCTGATCGACGTCTGGTACCCGGAAAAAGAAATCAATCCGGCCGCCTGATGTAACGGGAAGCAGGCCAGCGCCTGCTTCCTTGATTTTCTCCAGTACATCCCTTCGTATTCCCCCTCTCGTCATACCGTCTTTGGTACTCGCTCATTCAGGCCTTGCCTGTTGCAGGATCAGTGCGTCTTCAAGCTCGATCATTGCCAGTTCGACCGCCTGCCGGCAGGTACGAAACTGTTCATCCGGTGTGTCCGGGTCGCAGGCCAGTTCCAGCGCATCGCAGGCATCAACCACCCTTGAAGCCGTGATGATCCGGGCTGCGCCCTTGATCCTGTGCGCCAGATCGCGGGTTTTCCGGCGATCCTTTTCCGGTGTCAGTCTGGCCAGCGCCAGCCTATCCTCATGGTTGCTGTGCAGCAGTTGTGCGAGCAGGCGCTCAACCATTTCAGGACGTTCACCGGTCAGGTTGCTGACGCTGTCGAGGCTGAAGGGCAGCGTACGCGTGTGCGCCAGCGGAGCAATGGCTGCCAGTCGTTCGCTGAGCATCGAGAGGCCAATGGGCTTGAACAGGCAATCGTCCATGCCTGCGGTCCGGCAACGCTCGATCTCGTCGGATTGCGCGTTGGCCGTGAATCCCCAGACAGGACAGCGTTGCCGTTCGGATGCGCGCTCCTGTCTGCGGATGGCAGCGGTCATGTCGTAGCCGTTCATGATCGGCATGTTACAATCCGCGACGACCAGATCAAAGTGATCGGCCTTCCAGCGCTCAAGCCCTCGCGCGCCGTTTTCAGCCATTTCGCAGTGATGACCGAGATAGCCTAGCTGCTGGCAAAGCAACAACCTGTTGGCAGGATGATCGTCGACGATCAGGATCCTGAGCGTCTGGTGAGCGACGGCTGCCGGTTGCTCTGCCACGGGCTGTCCGCTCAGCGCTTCAAGTGTGGTCAGCACCAGGTTCATGCTGATCCGGGTGCCGTGCCCCGGCGTACTGTCGAGCGAGAGATTGCCGCCCATCATCATGCACAGGCTGCGGCATATCACCAGCCCGAGTCCGGCTCCGGTACGCGCCATCTGTCCGGTGTTATCGGCCTGGGCGAACGGCTCGAACAAGCGTTGCTGGTCTTCGACACTGATGCCGATGCCGCTGTCCTGAACGGTGATGTGCAGATGCAGCAGTTGCGGGTCCGGACTTTCGGCTGCCTGCAATACGACCTTGATCCGCCCCATCGGGGTGAACTTGATGGCGTTGCTGACCAGGTTGGACAGTATCTGTTTGAAGCGCAACGGGTCGATCAGTACGTCGGCGTTGATCCTGCTGTCCAGTTCCAGCACCAGTTCGAGGTCCTTCTGCCGGGCCAGACCGTCGAATACCCTGAGCACCGACTCCACCAGTCGACGCAGATTCGCGCGTTCGGGGTTGAGTGACAGCCGCCCGGATTCAATACGTGCGATATCGAGGATATCGCCGATCAGATCCAGCAGGTCGTTGGCCGAACTGTAGGCGACTTCGATGGCGGAACGATCCAGTTCGCCGTGTTCGGCACGTTTGAGCGCCAGCTCCAGCATGCCGATCACGGCATTCATGGGTGTGCGGATTTCATGGCTCATGGTCGCAAGGAAGGTGCTCTTGGCACGACTGGCGGCGTCGGCCTGTTCCTTGGCGGCCTGCAGGTCCTCGATCAGCTGGCGGCGCTCGCTGATGTCGATCCAGCCGCCGATGATGCCCTGTACTTCACCCAGGGAGTCACGAAACGGCAGGATCCAGTGATAGATGGTCAGCTCTCGTTCACCGATGTGCAGCGGTCGGTCGAGGATAAGTGCGGTATCGCTGGCCATGACCCGCTGATAGTCGGCAGCGTACTCGCGGGCTTCGAAGGCATTGCCGAGGCCGCCTTCGGTCGCGCTCTTGCCGATGATGTCTTCGCGTTGCGCGGAGAAAACCTTGAGGTAGCTGTCATTGCACATGCGCAGCATACCCTCGCGATCGCGCACGTAGATCGGATGGGGCGTACCTTCGACCAGCGCGCGCATGAATTCGAACTGATCGCCCAGGGCTCGTTCTGCGGCTTCGCGTTGACGTATCTGCCGTCGCATCCAGGCGTTCCAGGCCAGCAGACCCAGCAGCAACAGGCCCGCACCCACAATAATCTGGTAGATCAGGCGTTGATAGTCATGCCAGTTGGCGCTTGAAGGGGTGTAAACGCGCCAACGGTTGTTGATCGCTGCCAAATCCTGGGGCGCGATGCTCGCCAGCGCCTTGTCGAGAATCGAACTCAGCTCGATGGCATTGCGTGAGGTTGCCATGGAGATCAGCGCTGGGTCCTCACCGACAGTGGCGGTCATCTGCAAGCGGTCCTCGAAGATGCCGGAAGAGAGAAAGTAATCTGCGCTGAGCAGCGAGACGACCGCACCTTCCGCTCTGCCCAGGGACAACATGTCCAGCGTCTGGAACGGGTTGTCGATTTCCAGTGGCACGACCCTCGGGTATTTGCGGCCCAGCCAGTCAAGCATCGGGCTGCCCTGGGTGATTGCCAGACGTTTGCCGTCCATCTGTTCGAGGTAGCTGGGGGCACCCTGATCCTTGCGGGTGACCAGCACGAACGAGTTGTCTATGTACGGGCGGCTGAAGCTCAATCGATCCTCACGCACATCGCTGGACACCAGCGCACCGATCATGTCGGCCTGGCCCTCGCTGACCTGGCTCAGCATGTCGGTCAGGCTGGGCGAACGTTTGACGTCGAACCTGAGGCCGGTACGCAGGCGCACCAGTTCAAGCAGGTCGGCGGTGATGCCGCGAAAGTTGCCCTTGGCGTCGAAGAAGGTCAGCGGTGCGTACGCTTCGTTGACGACCACGCGCACGGTCGGGTGCTGAGCGATCCAGCGCTCCTCGCGTTGCGTCAGTTGCAGCTTCTGGTCGGTGAGCATCAGGTCGCTGCCAGTGCTCCAGCGTCTGGAGATATTGATGCGTTCATCGACAGGGATGGCTTTCAGCGTCTGGTTGATGATGCCCAGCAGTTGCGTGTTTTCATTGCTGACGGCGAAGCTGAAACCGTTGGGCTCGTGCTTGCCGAAATTCGACATCTGCACGTTGTTCAGATAACCCTTGTTGATGATGTATTGGGTGGAAATCGTATCGCCCAGAAACACATCCGCCTGATTGAAGGCGACTGCATTGATGGCGTTCTGAAAAGAAGGGTAGGTCTTCAGCGTTGCGCCCGGATAGGACGCCTCGACCTCGGCAGGCGGCAGGTAGTGATAGACCATGCTCAGCCGCATGCCTTTGAGGCCTTCGTTCAGGGGGCGCGTGTCTCCGACCCGGGTGACCAGAACGGGCTGATCAACCGAGTAGGGCTGGGACAGTCTGATGTTGCGATCAATGGCTTCAAAACCGTTGGCGGTGCCCAGCAGGTCGATCTGACCTGCGGCAAGCGCCTTGATCGCTGCGTCGCGCGTTTCGAAACGCTGCACCCTTACCGGCAGGTCCAGCGCATCCGAAATGATCCCTGCGTAGTCTGCAGTGATGCCTTCGTAATCGTTGCCGGATATCGTGATGTCGAAGGGTGGGTAATCGGGGTTCGAGGTGCCGAGAATCAGTTCACGTTTACCACGTACCCATTGCCATTGGCTGTTGTCCAGCTTCACGTCCATGTGCGCCGGGCTCGAGCGACCGAGCAGGGTGTAATGATCGGCCGCATAGAGTCCGGCCTGAGCACCCCAGCCTATGCACAGGCTTATGGCCAGTATTAATAATTGTCTGAAGCGCTTGGGCATCCGTTTTCTCACACTAGCGCGTTACGTTTTGCCATCTCGATAAGTTCTACCAAGGTTCTGGTTTTCAGTTTTTGCATAAGCCGTGTTTTGTAAGTGCTGACGGTCTTGTTACTGAGAAACATGCCCTTGGCTATTTCCTTGTTGGAGCGGCCCTGGGCAAATAACTGTAATACCATCAGTTCGCGGTCATTGACCAACTTGAATAGCTCGAGCTCGTTGGTCTGACCATCTTCGCGAACCGCACACGTCAACGCTTGACTGGGAAAGTAATTGTAGCCGGATAATACCGCTTTCACCGAACTGAGCAGTTCGCTCAGGTCCTCCTGCTTGCAGACATAACCCGAGGCACCCGATTGCATGCAGCGAATGGCGAACAGGTTGGGGGTTTGCGAGGTCAGCACCAGAATCTTGGAGGGCAGCCCCATCGTATTGAAGCGAGCCAGCACCTCGAGGCCATCGAGCTTGGGAATGCTGATGTCGAGAATGATCAGGTCGGGCATGCATTCACGGACCATCTGCATGGCGTCGACACCGTTATCGGTTTCGCCGACTACCTCATAATTTTCGTTCTCCAAGAGCATTCTTACCGCCATCCGGATAACCGGGTGGTCGTCGATGATGAAAACTGAGTTCATATTCCATTCCATAACAAGCAGTGAAGAAAGCGCGCACCTTAGCTCAGATGTTCGGGCAGGCACATAAAGAGACTTGCTCGGCAGGCATATATAGGAAAAGTCCTACAATAATTAGCGTATCGGAGTACGTAAAAGCCTACGTAAAACATAAGTGTATTTAAACGTTAACGCTTATTTCATTGTGTGTTCGGCAACTGATGCACCGGGTGTTTATTACTTTCTGGAATCATCATTCATGTTGACTGCTGATTTCCTACGAGTCTGAACGTGGATTCACAATCGATCCATTTTCACAGGGTAATGAATGCAGGTATTTCGCCGGTATTGCTGCAACCGAATGAAGTCGACTTGCCGACGTCATTCAGTGATCTCTCCCAGCAGACGGCTGAGGTCGGGGCCATGCAGGGGCTTGCTCAGGCAACCGAGCAGGGGCAGATTGCGCCGCCTGGCGAGCTGCTGAAGACTTTCAAGCTGTGTGTCCGGCAAGCCGCTGAGCAGAATGGCCTGGTGCAGCCAGCCTTGCCGGGAGGCCTCATCAATCAGGTCCAGGCCTGACATGTCCGGCAGGCACTGATCGCACAGCACAAGGCCGTAGGGATGTTCACTGCGTTGCATGGCAGCGAGTGCCTCCGCGGCCGTAAGTGCTGGCGTCAGCAGGAAGTAGCCATGATTGTTGAGCAGCACCTGGGTGGCGATCAGTTGAAACGGGTGATCTTCTACCAGGAGGATGCGCAGGCTATGTGTGGACATGAGTGTTCCGGAAAGGCCCTGACGAGGCGTTCAGGCATCGGCAGGCGGCGTGCGGGCCGGCAAGTTTCGCTGGCGGATGGATGAGGTGCCGGATGGCAGTTGAAGTGGCTGGAATTATTGAGGGATGCAAGAAAAGCTGCGATAGGACTCGTCTGACATGCATGTAGGGCCTGTCTGAGTTTCGCGAGGTAATCAGGTCTGACCAGCCCTTTGCCTGCGTCTGTTCAGGCAGCGGGCCGGTCGATGGAGGCTATATCTGTCCGGAGCGGCCGGTCATTTCCCGGGCCATTTCGCTGGCGTAGCTGTCGGTCATGCCCGCGATGAAGTCGATCATGCGCAGGAACGAGGTATGCAGCGGTGCCTTGGGATCAGGCGCGCTGTTACCCAGCAAGTCGAGGATACGGCGATGCTTGAAGGATGGCGTTCTGCCGCCAAACTGTTCGACGGCCGCACCGCAGAACGCGTTGAGGAGGATCTCCAGCGTGGTGTAGGCGCCGATTTCGTGCAGCGTCTTGCGCTTGTCCTGAAAGATTTTCTTGCGCGCCATGTCCTTGGCGTTGAGCACACAGCGTTTGGCCGGGCCATGCATGTGCTCGACCAGATCGCCAGGCAGGGTGCCGGCCAGCAAGGCGTCCTGTTGCTCGACGAAGGCTCTGGCTGCCGCATTGGTCAAGTGTTCGATGGCCTTGCCGCGCAGGATCGCCAGCTTGCGCCGCCGTGAGTCGCCCGGGCCCAGCTGTCGGTAAGTTTCCGGAAGATCATCACCGACCAGCCCGAGCAGAAGTGATTCCACTTCCGCGTAGTTGAGCAGGTCCATCTCCAGACCGTCTTCCAGGTCGATCAGGGCGTAACAGATGTCGTCGGCCGCCTCCATCAAATAGACCAGCGGATGGCGCGCCCAACGCTGATCTTCGAGCTGCGGCAAACCCAGCTTGCCGGCGATCTGCTCAAGGATCGGCAGTTCGCTCTGGTAACAGCCGAACTTGTGCTTCTTGTAGCCCAGCGAGTCTGCGTGGCGGGCGGTCCACGGGTATTTGAGGTAAGTGCCCAGTGTGGCGTAGGTCAGGCGGGTGCCGCCGTCGAACTGGTGGTATTCCAGCTGCGTCAGCACCCGGAACCCTTGGGCATTGCCTTCGAAATTGAGGAAGTCATTGCGCTCGGTGTCGCTCATCGCGTCGAGCCAGCCACGCCCGGCCGCCTGATTGAACCAGTTGCGAATCGCATCTTCGCCCGAATGGCCGAAAGGCGGATTGCCGATGTCGTGCGCCAGACAGGCCGATTGCACAACCATGCCCAGGTCGCTGGGATCGCACCAGTCGGGCAGGGCGGAGCGCAGCGTTTCGCCGACGCGCATGCCCAGAGAGCGACCGACGCAACTGACTTCCAGCGAATGGGTCAGGCGCGTATGGATGTGATCGTTGCTGGACACCGGATGCACCTGGGTCTTGCGTCCCAGGCGGCGGAAGGCCCCGGAAAAGATGATCCGGTCATGGTCCTTGTGAAACGGACTGCGCCCCAGTTCCTCGGGGCTGTGCAGGGTCTTGCCCAGTCGTTCGCGGTTAAGCAGTGTTTGCCAATCCAATGCGTTCACTCCGTCAGTAATAGGGGCGTAGCTTCCCGGTTCGACACGCCTGCCGCAAGGGGCGCACTGATGAAAACAGGCCTCGTAGAAAAACAAATGCCTGCTCCGGTTACCGGAGCAGGCATTTATATTCAGGCCAGTACAGTCAGGCCATGATCATGCGAAACGCATGGCGCAATCAGATCTTGCGATTGCGATTCTGCAGGGCGCGCGCTTGCATGGCGACCTTGACCACCGGCGTCAACGTGATGCCCAGCTTCAACAGGCGGCCCAGCAGGCTGGTGCGTCCGGTCTTGGCACGTTTGCCGCTCAGAAAGCCCAGCAGGGCGACCGAGCCCACGCCCCAGAGCGGCGCGTGGCGAAAGCCCAGCGCGCTTTTCCAGTCGTGGCGGATGCCGCGAAAGCGTTGCAACGGTTGCATCAGTTGCGCCGATTCGTGGCGAATTTCCTGGCGGTGCATTTCCATGCGCAGACGGATCAATGCCTTGCGCAGTTCTCGACGAGTATTGCTCTGGTGCGACTTGGGTTCACTCATGGCATCAATCGCTCACGGTCGTTGGCCAGTTCTTCGAGAGTCGCATGGAAGGGCGAAGACTCGTCGAAGATCGCTGCCTTGAGGCGCAATCCACAGAAGATCGCGGCCAGCAGGTAAAACGTACACAGGCCGACAATGCCCGCCAGGCGATAGCTGTCCCACAGAACGATCAGCAGCAAGGCCGAGAGCCCGGTGAGCAGCAGCAGGCCGAAAACCAGTGCCAGACCGGCAAACAGCAGCAAGCTGACGGTTCGCGCTTTCTGTTCCTGCAATTCGATGCCGAACAGCTCGACGTGAGTGTGCAACAGGCCAAGGAATGCAGCGCCCAGGCGCCGCGGTGAAGAGCCCGGAGTTCCCTCGGGCGGTGCTGATTCCGTTCCCAGAGTCATGATGTTAGCGCCTTGTAGCCAGCAGACCGATCAGAAAGCCGACACCTGCGGCGATACCGACTGACTGCCAGGGGTTGTTCTGAACATAATCTTCGGTGGCGACCACTGCCGCTTCGCCGCGCTCGCGCAACGAATCCTCGGTGGTCTTCAGGGTTTCCTTGGCACGCAACAGGCTTTCGCGGATCTGGGCGCGCAGTTCATCGGCCTGATCACCAGCGAGAGAGGCGGTATGCGCCAGCAATTTCTCAGTATCGGCAACCAGTACCTGGAAGTCGGCTCTCAGGATTTCCTGAGCATTCTGTGCAGTTTCGCGGGCCATGATGTTCTCCGTTTGGTGGGCGTATAAATGTTTCGAGTACAGGTGATTCCTGAAGGTTCACTTCGATTGCCGTATCGTGTTCGATCAGGCTTCACACTGCCGCTGCACCTTACTCCAAAAGTATCTGCCAGGAAAAACCACAAGCACCGGAAGATTGGGGTTCCGTATTTCTGGCCATTGGCTATGCTCCACACGCGTGACCACGGGATGGCCTGGCGCGCGCGACATCGGTTTAATGGAGAGAGGCATGGAGCGGCTGTATTCCCTGCAGGGGCTCAGGGGCGTAGCGGTCCTTGGCGTTGTGTTGTTTCACATGATGTCGGTAGAGAGCAAGTTTTCCGGTGGCGATATCCTTCTGCCGCCCTGGCTCGATTTTTTTCAGTTGGGCGTCGATCTGTTTTTCGTCATCAGCGGATTTGTGATGGTGATTGTCAGTCGTGGCCGTTTTCAGAGTGCACCCGAGGCTCAGCGCTTTCTGTTCAATCGAGTATCGCGGATCTACCCCACGTACTGGTTGTACTTTTTCATCACCCTGGCGGTTTATCTGGTGCAGCCGGGCATGGTCAACAGCGGTCATGGCTCGTCCAATCTGATCATGTCGTTCCTGCTGTTGCCCAACGACAAGGTGCTGCTGGTAATGGTGGCCTGGTCGCTGCTGTTCGAGCTGTGGTTCTACGTGGTGTTCTCAGGCTTCCTGCTGTTTCGCGAGCGCAATCTGCCGTTTCTGCTTGGCGCCTGGAGTCTGATCATCGTGGTGTTTAACACACTGGCAGACTGGCAGGACTATTCCCCGGCAGTGAAGATCATCCTGCATCCCTATGCCCTCGAGTTCGTGCTGGGTGCTGCGCTGGCACTGTTCTTTTACGGGCGCCACTGTGCGCGCGTGCCCACCGCTGCGGTCTGGTTGCTGCTCGGTGTCGCGCTGATGGCGGCGGTGCCCCTGATCGGCTATTACCGGTTGTATGAGAGTCAGGGGCTGCTGCGCATGCTCATGGTTGGTGGAACGTTCGGCGTGCTGGTCGTGACGCTGGCCTTGCTTGAACGACGCAGACAGCTGCTGGTGCCGCCGTTTATGGTTGCCGTGGGCGACATGTCCTACACGATCTACCTGTCTCATCTGCTGGTGCTGGGGGTGATCGGCAGGGTCTGGAGTCTGGTGGGGCCCTGGCCTGAAAGCTATCTGGACAACCTGTTTTTCGCTCTGCTGATGATGGCGGCAGCGGTGTGCTATGGCTGGGTCGGTTATCGTTGTTTCGAGAAACCGGTACTGGACCGCGCCAATGCGTTCAGCAAGGCGCATTTCCGGGTGTCGACGTGATCCCGGTGCGCGCCTAGAATGATTTCCGGTTACCGAGGATTCGCCGAGGATCGACTCATGCCACCCGAATGCCAGCTGTTCAGCACCCCGGGCTGCCCGCTGTGCGAGGTTGCCGAAGCGGTTTTGCTGCCGTTCGCCATCGAGCACGGCCTGCTGATTGAGCTGGTCGACATCTGCGAGGATGAGCAACTGCTTGAACGCTACGAGTTGCGCGTTCCTGTGTTGCGTCGAGCCGACACCGGTGATGAGCTGGAATGGCCATTCGACGCACCTCAAGTGGCGTCTTTTCTGAGTCGCTGAGCTGCCTTGTCGTCGAGCTGCATGCCCTTTCATTTATCGGACACGACGCGCAGTGAATATCGATACACGCATCAAATTTCGTCATCTGGTCTGCTTTCTCGAAGTGGCCCGGCAGGGCAGCCTGGCGCGTGCTTCCGACGTTCTGGCGATCAGTCAGCCTGCACTGTCGAAAAGTCTCAAAGAGCTGGAAATCCTGCTCGACACCACCTTGTTCGTGCGCAGCAAGAGCGGCGCGGCACTCACCGACGCGGGCGTGGCGTTCATGCGTTTTGCCGGGCCCAGCGTTCAGGCCCTGCGCGAGGGCGTCAGCAGCCTGCGCTCGGGTGAGCATGACACCGTCACTGCACGTCTGGGCGTACTGTCGACGGCCGAAAGCCTGCTGGTGCCCGAAGTGGTTCATCGCCTGCACCAGCGGCACCCGGCGCTGATCGTCAGCGTGATGACCGGGCCCAGTGCCTATCTGTTGTCGCAATTGAGGGTAGGGGAGCTGGATCTGGTGGTCGGGCGCATGACTGACAGTCCGCAGATTCAGGGTCTGACGTTCGAGCACCTGTACAACGAGTCGATGACACTGGTGGTACGCAGTGATCACCCTTTGCTGGCTGCGCCGCTCAAGCCGGAGAGTCTGGAGCGATTCCCGCTGGTGTTGCCGCTGGCAGGCACGACCATCCGCAAGTTTGCCGACAGTCTGTTCGTGCAGTGCGGTATCCGCATGCCGCGCCAACGCCTTGAAACCCTCTCGCTCACCCTCAGCCGCCGCTATGTGCAATGCAGCGATGCAGTCTGGATCGCGCCGCTGGATGCCGTGTCGCTGGAGTTGCAAGGCGGCACGCTGGTCGAGCTGGACATGGGTATTCGTGAGCCGGGCGGCTCGGTCGGTTTGTGCAGCAACCCGGCCTTGCCACTGACGCGCGCGGCGCAGTGGTGTGTGGACGAGCTGCGCAGTCTTGGAGAGGCTTATCGCAATGCCTAGTATCCATAACCAATTGGTTATGGATCATGGGGTTTATTTCAGTTCTCTGTAAGCATGGATCGCGCGACACTTCGCCGCAGCCTGTAGCGCATGTGACCGACGCCTGCGCGCCCCATAAGAAAAACGAGGAGAACGCCATGTCTGCCGCGGACAACAGCCGCTTCGTCATTCGTGACCGAAACTGGCATCCCAAAGCCCTGACACCTGACTACAAGACCTCGATCCTGCGCTCGCCGCGCCAGGCCCTGGTCAGTATCCCGCAGTCCATTTCCGAAACCACCGGCCCGGATTTCTCGCATTTGAAATTCGGTCAGCACGACAATGACCTGCTGCTCAATTTCAACAACGGTGGGCTGCCCATCGGTGAGCGTATCCTGCTGGCCGGACGGGTCTGTGATCAGTACGGAAAACCGATACCGCATACGCTGGTGGAGATCTGGCAGGCCAATGCCGGTGGCCGTTATCGCCACAAGCGCGATGCCTATCTGGCGCCCATCGATCCCAATTTCGGCGGTGTCGGACGTGCGTTGACCGACAGCGAAGGCAATTACAGCTTCCGTACCGTCAAGCCCGGGCCTTACCCATGGCGCAACGGTCCCAACGACTGGCGCCCGGCACATATTCATGTGTCGATCAGCGGCCCGTCGATTGCCACACGCCTGATCACCCAGTTGTATTTCGAAGGCGATCCGCTGATTCCGATCTGCCCGATCGTCAAGGCCATCGCCAATCCCGACGCCGTGCAAAGCCTGATTGCCAGGCTCGATCTGGGCATGGGCAACCCGATGGATTGTCTGGCGTACCGCTTTGATATCGTGTTGCGCGGCCAGCGCAAGACTCACTTCGAAAACTGCTGAGGAGGCCCGACATGCCCGTTCAATTGCTGCAGGAAACCCCTTCGCAAACCGCTGGCCCCTACGTCCACATCGGTCTTGCACCACAAGTGGCCGGCAACTCCACCCGCGAGCTGGAAATCTGGAACGAGATGGCCAGGCCCGAGGCGCCCGGTGAGCACATCGTATTGCTGGGCAACGTCTTCGACGGCAACGGTCATCTGATCCGCGATGCCTACCTGGAATTCTGGCAGGCGGATCATCAAGGCGCGTATCACAGCGAATTCGACCCGGACAGGCCGTTCAACGGCTTTGGTCGCACTGCAACCGCGGACGATGGCCAATGGATCCTCAAGACCATCAAGCCAGGCTCGGCACGCAATGCGGCGGGTGTGCCGATGGCGGCGCACATCAACGTTTCGCTGTTTGCGCGCGGCATCAATATTCATCTGCAGACACGTTTGTATTTCGATGACGAAGCCCAGGCGAATGCGCAGGACCCGGTGCTCAATCTGATCGAGCAGCCCCCGCGTCGCGAAACCCTGGTGGCGCGTCGCTGCACGCACGAGGGGCAGACGGCCTATCGTTTTGATATCCGTGTGCAAGGTGAAGGCGAGACAGTATTTTTCGATTTCTGAATCGTTCTTCGATTTCGAAATCAATGTGCGTGCGTTTCAAGGCGCCTGCATCGGCAGGCGACCCTATAAAAATAAAAGGACACCTTCATGACGCTTTCCGCCAGCAGCCCCGCGTCGAGTACGCTCGACGTTCAGGCCTTCATCAATGCGCAACCGCTGTCCGGGTATCAGTGGCGAGTGGTTGCGCTGTGTTTTCTGATCGTGTTTCTCGACGGCCTCGATACTGCCGCAATGGGCTTCATTGCACCCGCACTCAGTCAGGATTGGGGTATCGACCGGGCCAGTCTGGGGCCGGTGATGAGCGCCGCGCTGATCGGCATGGTGTTCGGCGCGCTGGGTTCAGGCCCGCTGGCCGACCGCTTCGGGCGCAAGGTGGTGCTGGTGGTCGCGGTGCTGCTGTTCGGTCTTTTCAGCCTGGCATCAGCCTACAGCAGCAACATCGATCAATTGCTGGTACTGCGCCTGTTGACCGGGTTGGGGCTTGGCGCAGCGATGCCCAACGCCACCACGTTGCTGTCGGAATACACTCCCGAGCGGCTCAAGTCGCTGCTGGTGACGAGCATGTTCTGCGGTTTCAATCTGGGCATGGCGTGCGGCGGTTTTGTGTCGGCCAAGCTGATCCCGAGCATGGGCTGGCACAGCCTGCTGATGCTGGGCGGTATCCTGCCCATCCTGCTGGCGGTGGTGCTGATGGTCTGGCTGCCGGAGTCGGCGCGGTTTCTGGTGGTACGCAATCGCGGTGCGGAGCGGATTCGCAAGGTGCTGGCACCGATTGCGCCGAAGGCGCTGGCCGGCATCACTGACTTCAGCGTTCCCGAACAGAAAACAGTCAGCAGCCGCAACGTGCTGAAAGTGATTTTTTCCGGCAACTACAGTGCCGGCACCCTGTTGCTGTGGCTGACCTATTTCATGGGCCTGGTGATCGTTTACCTGCTGACCAGCTGGCTGCCGACGCTGATGCGCGACAGCGGCGCAAGCATGGAGCAGTCCGCCTTCATCGGCGCGCTGTTTCAGTTCGGCGGGGTGTTGAGCGCTGTGGGCGTGGGTTGGGCGATGGATCGTTACAACCCGCACAAGGTCATTGGTTGTGCCTACGCACTGGCGGGGGTATTCGCCTGGCTGGTCGGGCAGAGTCTGGGTAACGTCGCGCTGTTGGCCACACTGGTGTTGCTCGCCGGTATGTGTATCAACGGCGCGCAGTCGGCAATGCCGTCGCTGGCCGCGCGTTTTTACCCCACCCAGGGGCGTGCCACGGGCGTGTCGTGGATGCTCGGGATCGGCCGTTTCGGCGCCATTCTCGGCGCCTGGGCCGGTGCCACGCTGCTGGGCCTGGGCTGGACGTTCGAGCAGGTGCTGACCGCGCTGGTGATCCCGGCGGCGCTGGCCGCGATAGCCGTGCTGATCAAGGGCTGGGTCAGTCATTCGGACGCCACCTGAAACCTTTCAATCTGGAGTGGTGATGTGAACAGAGCGAGCAATCAACTTTTCGATGCCTACTTCATGCAACCCGAAATGCGCGAGATTTTTTCGGATGAGGGCCGGGTGCAGGGCATGCTCGATTTCGAGGCTGCGCTGGCTCGTGCACAGGCACGCGTCGGCCTGATCCCGCCCGAGGTGGTCGCCGACATCGAGCTGAGCTGCGACGCACGGCTGTTCGATTTCGACGCGCTGGCAATTGCCATCGGCAGTGCCGGCAATTCGGCGATTCCGCTGGTCAAGGCGCTGGGCAAACAGATTGCCGCACGCAGCGCTGAAGCCGAGCGCTACGTGCACATGGGCGCGACCAGTCAGGATGTGATGGACAGCGGGCTGATCCTGCAGCTGCGTCGAGCGGTCGTGCTGCTTGAGCGTGACCTCACCCGGCTGGCCGATGCGATGGCTGAGCAGGCGCAGCGTCATGCGGGCACGCCGCTGGCCGGACGCACCTGGCTGCAGCAGGCTACGCCGGTCACTTTGGGGATGAAAATCGCTGGCTGGCTGGGCGCGGTCACGCGTCATCGACAGCGTTTGAACGAGATCAAGCCGCGCCTGCTGTGCCTGCAGTTCGGCGGTGCTTCCGGCAGCCTTGCGGCGCTGGGCGACCAGGCGTTTTCGGTGGCCGAAGCGCTCGCGGGTGAATTGCAACTGACGTTGCCCGAGCAGCCCTGGCACACCCAGCGCGACCGACTGGTGGAGTTTGCCGGTCTGTTGGGTCTGATCGCCGGCAGTCTCGGCAAACTGGGGCGCGACGTGAGCCTGCTGATGCAGACCGAAGTGGGCGAGGTCTTCGAGCCATCGGCACCTGGTAAGGGCGGCTCTTCGACCATGCCGCACAAACGCAACCCGGTCGGCGCTGCGGTCATGATCAGCACCGCCACCCGCGCACCGGGGCTGGTGGCCACGATGCTGGCGGCCATGCCGCAGGAGCATGAACGCAGCCTGGGCCTGTGGCATGCCGAGTGGGAGACCTTGCCGGAGCTGTGCTGTCTGGTTTCCGGTTCTCTTCAGCAGGCGTTGCAGGTGATACCCGGTCTGCAGGTGGATGCCGAGCGCATGGCGATCAATCTGCAATCCACCAAAGGGCTGGTTCTCGCCGAAGCAGTGAGTATCGCGCTGGCTCAGCGCATCGGCCGCGATGCTGCCCACCATCTGGTTGAACAGTGCTGCCGGCGTGCGGTGGAGCAGGGTGCGCATTTGCGTCAGGTGCTCGGCGAAACCCGGCAGGTCAGCGAGCAGTTTTCTTCCGACGAGCTGGATCGCCTGCTCGATCCGGCCCATTACCTTGGCCAGGCTCGCCATTGGGTCGAGCGCGCCGTGGCCGAACACACAAGGATTTCCCGATGACCGAAGACGAACGTTACGAAGCCGGCATGCAAGTGCGCCGTGCGGTGCTGGGCGACGCGCATGTCGATAACAGCCTGAGCAAACTGACGCCGTTCAATGAAGAATTCCAGGAGATGATCACCCGTCACGCCTGGGGGGATATCTGGACACGTCCAGGATTGCCGCGCCATACGCGCAGCCTGATCACCATCGCAATGCTGATCGGCATGAATCGCGAAGGCGAATTGCGCCTGCACCTCAAGGCCGCCAAAAACAACGGCGTGACCCGTGAGGAAATCAAGGAAGTGCTGATGCAGAGCGCTATCTACTGCGGCATTCCGGCGGCCAATGCGACGTTCCACCTGGCGGAAGCGGTGTGGGACGAAATGGGCGTGGAGTCGTTGCAGGACCACTGAGCGCTTTGATTGAGAACGCCGCCGCAGCGCCATCGGCCACGGCGGCGTCCTGTGCGGATCAGAGCAGCGACAACGGGTAGCTGACGATCAGGCGGTTTTCGTCGAACTGGTTGGTGCTGTAGTCGCGACGCATGGTGGAGTTGCGCCATTTGACTGAAAGACTTTTGAACGCACCGCTCTGGAATACATAGGCCAGCTCGGTTTCCCGCGCCCATTCTTCGCCGTCGGTGATGGCGCCGGTGTGTACGTTGTCACCGCTGATGTAGCGGTTCATCAGGGTCAAACCGGGCACGCCCATGGCTACGAAGTCATAGTCATGGCGCAACTGCCAGGACTTCTCCCTGGCGTTGTCGAAGCTGGAGTTGTAACTGTCGTTGGCCAAGGTCCCGCCGCTGGTGCCGTTGACGCGCATCCAGGCGCTGTCGCCGCTGACTTTCTGCAGGCCCAGGTAAAAGGTGTTGCCGCCGTACCGTGCCGAAAGCAGCGCTGACCAGGTCTTGTTGTCCAGCTCGCCGGCCAGCGACTGACCGTCGTCCTTGCCCTGGAAGTAGCCGAGGTTGGCTCCCAGAGTCCAACTGCCCAGCGGCTGGCTGTGCAGCAGGTTGAAATATTGCTGGTGGTAGATGTCTTCAAGCTCGGCGTACCACACGCCGACCTGGGTGCGCTTTTCGTTGAACACATATTCGCCGCCGCCAAAGTTGAAGCGGTCGGAAGTGAACGCGGTGCGGCCATTCAAGGACATGTCTTCCATGCTCGCGTCGTTGCGCGGGCTGTTGCCACGGAACTGGCCACCGTAGAGGGTCAGGCCGTCGATCTCCTTGGAGGTGAGCTGCCCGCCCTGAAAGGTTTGCGGCAGTGAGCGGCCGTCATCCGAACGCAGGATTGGCAGTACCGGCATCCACTCGCCGACCTTCAATTCGGTCTTCGAGAAGCGTGCCTTGCCGGCCACTGCCAGACGGCCGAAGTCGTCGGCCGGGCGTCCATCGCTATGGATGGGCAGCAATTGTGTGCCGCCGGTACCCTTGCCGCCGTCTAGCTTGAGCGAGTAGAGGCCCAGTGCGTCGACACCAAAGCCGACAGTGCCTTGGGTGAACCCGGAACGGGCGTCGAGGATGAAGTTCTGCGTCCACTCCTCGGCGTAGTTCTGTGCGTTGGCCGGGTCGACGAAGTTGCGGTTGATGTAGAAGTTGCGTAGGTTCAGATTGACCTTGGCATCTTCGACGAATCCGGCACTCTGGCCGCTGATGGGCGTCAGGCTTGCAGCGACGGCCGCCGACAGACCGCAAAGGAGTTTGCAGGGGGAATTCACGCGCATGGAACAGACCTTTTTTGTAGTTATTGAGTCGTGTAGCTGGCTGCGATAGTGAAATGGCGCAACGCGCCGTGCAATTGTGAAATAGTTGTTTCGGGCGATTATCGAACCTTAATGAACCGGTTAGAACATTTTCTTCGAGATGCTGCAAGCGTGTGTGCGATGCTCACGGGTCAATATGGGTAGAGAGTGCGTTCGGCCATGGCGTCGGGCTGCTGAAACTTGAACAAGGAAGCGCAATGAGCACTGCCAGCACGCCGTTGTCCGGCGTCAATAAACCTCTCAAAGGTATTGGCTTCATTCTTCTGGCGACTTTTCTGTTTGCCAGTCACGACACCCTGTCCAAATACCTCTCCGGCTTCTATCCGATCATTCTGGTGGTCTGGGCGCGCTATCTGGTGCACACGCTGCTGATGGCCTGCATCTTCATGCCGTCATCGGGATTGCGGGTGTTGCGCACCAAGCGTCCCGGCCTGCAGGTCTTGCGCGCACTGGCGCTGCTGGGCACCAGTCTGCTGTTTACCAGCAGCCTGATGTTCATCCCGCAGGCAGAGGCGACGGCGGTCAACTTTCTTGCGCCGTTGCTGGTCACCGCGTTATCGGTGCCGCTGCTGCACGAGCGTGTGACGCGCGGGCAGTGGATAGCGGTGGTGGTCGGGTTTGTCGGGGTGATGATCATCATTCATCCGGGCGGCGAGCTGTTTACCCCGGCGATTCTGCTGCCGCTGTCGTCAGCCTTGTGTTTTGCGCTGTATCAACTCCTGACACGGCTGGTCAGCCCGTTCGACAGTCCGACCACCAGCAACTTTTTCGCGGGGCTGTTCAATACCCTGTTGATGAGTGCGCTGGTACCGTTCTTCTGGGAAGTGCCGGCGCTCAAGCACCTGCCGTTTCTGCTGGCGCTTGGTGCGTGTGGCATGTCGGCGCATTTGCTGCTGACCCAGGCCTTCCGCTTCGCCGCTCCGGCCATGCTTGCGCCTTTCAGTTATTGCCAGATCGTGTTCGCCGGATTGCTGGGGTTTCTGTTCTTCGATCACATGCCATCGCCCACTGCCCAGGCCGGCATTGCCATTATCTGCCTCAGCGGTCTGGCGGCGGCCTGGCAACAGCGCCGCAAGGGTGGGTAGCTCCTGGTGTGAGGCGTCGATTGACGTCGATGCCAATGTTCAGTTCGCATGCAGTTCCTGACGCACTGCCTCACAGGTCTTCGGCGCAGCATAATGTCATGCTGCGCCTGCAGGAGGCCGCCATACGTGCTTTTCGATCACGTTGGCACAGACGACGCAAATTGCGACGTAAGTGACGGCTGAGTCCTGGCGCTGATCCGGGGGTAGCCTGGCAGGACGCCAGGCTAGCCGCACCGGGCCATGGATGGCCCGTTGCGGCGACCCCCGGATCAGTGACAGGGCGAAGGAACCCGACGAAGTCGGGCCGGAAACGGAGCCAGGGGGTTTGGTTACTTTGGCCCCATCAAAGTAACTCGCCGAGGGGCGAAAAGGTGACCTGAGCCGACCCCCAATCCATCTGACAAAGAAAACCCGCCGTGTGACGCGGAGCGTCACGAACTGCATTCCCACGCGGAGCGTGAGGAACGAGAGTTATACGGGAGAAAACTTCTCGCACTCTGCGCAGAGCTTAGGGACGATAGCAAAAAGGCCCGGTCACTGAGTGAGCCGGGCCTTTTTGATGGTGTCAGACGATTACTCGCTGAGTGTCGGAACCTTGCGAGGGGCCATGAAGTACATCCAGATCAGGGCAATGAAATACATCGCCGGGATCATGGTGAACAACACGTTGTAGTTGTTATTGGTGGCGGTCAGCACTGCACCCACGATCTGCGTCATGAACATACCGCCGATGGCCGCACACATGCCGCCGAAGCCGAACACGGTACTCATCATGTGCTTGGGGGTGTAGTCCATCACCAGGCTCCAGATATTCGCCGTCCAGGCCTGATGCGCACCCACGGCAAGCGAAATGGCCAGTACCGCCACCCACAGCCCGCTGGCATTGGCAGCGAACACCACGCTGCAGATCGTGATGGCAAAGATCAGCATCGACAACAGGCGTGCAGTCGTCGCACGCATGCCGCGACCAATCAGCCAGGACGACAGAATGCCGCCACCGACACTGCCGAAGTCGGCCGTCAGCCAGATCAGAATCAGCGGGATGCCCATCTGCGTCACGCTGATCCCCAGGTTGTATTGCTGATTGAGGAACGGAGGCAGCCAGTACAGGTAGAACCAGAACACCGGAGCCGTGATCGCATATGCCAGCGCGAATGCCCACGTACCGCGCATCTTCAGAATGCCGGTGAAAGGTACCTTGACCGGAGCCGGTTCGACTTCCTGATTGATGTAATCCAGCTCGGTCTTGCTGACGGTCGGATGCTCTTCGGGGTTGTAATACTTCAGGCGCCAGGTGATGACCCAGAGCAGCCCCAGCGAACCCATCGCCACGAAGGCAGCCTGCCAGCCCCAGACAGTGAGGATCACCGGCAGCAGGGCCGGGGTCAGCATGGCACCGACGTTGGTGCCGGCGTTGAAGATACCGGTGGCCACCGCACGTTCACCTGCCGGGAACCACAGGCGGGTGGTCTTCACACAGGCCGGGTAGTTGGCTGCTTCGGTCAGGCCCAGAATGAAGCGGCAGACCATGAAGCCGACAGCGGAGGTGGCAAGGCCATGCGCGCCAGTCGCCAGGCTCCACAGCAGCACCGCGAGGAAGAACGCGCGCTTCACGCCGACCTTGTCGATGAAGCGGCCCTGCAGCACGAAGCCGACCGCATAACCGACCTGAAACCAGAAGTTGATGTTGGCGTAGTCCATCGCCGTCCAGCTCATTTCCTTGGCGAGGATAGGCTGCATGACGCCGAGCGCGGCCCGGTCGATGTAATTCAGTGTAGTGGCGAAGAACACCAGGGCGAGCATGCCCCAGCGAGTCTTGCCCACGGCGAGCGCGCCGCGGATCTTTTCGCCCATCCCGGCACGGGCGGCCTGGGCGACAGGGTTGGTCTGGGTGTTAAGCATGATGTTCTAACCATCCGTTCCAGGACTGTGCTGCTGGCAACAGTCGGACTGAGAAGTCCACTCGATGCAGGCGTTGTGCAGGTAAAGTGAAGTCGTAGAACCGTGATTCGACTGGCCTGTAGACTCAGGCTGTCCTCGAAACGATCCGTCGGGCCGACAATTTACAGGCTGGGCCGCGTAAGTGTGTTGGAATGTTTCAGGCGACGCAGACCGTGGCCGGGCTTTTGGCTGGGCGGGTTCGTCGAACATGACGTCTGGTAAGACGGACGGGTGAGCGGGCGAGCGAAGCGAGAAGGGTGCACATGAGCAATGTTCCTGTTTTTTGAATTGTTATGGGTTTGCTGCTGATGAAGCGAAGATCAAATGTCGGACTGCGGGTCTATCCTGCAATGTGATGCTGATGTTGAGCATTGCGAGATACAGCGTCAATTGAGTAAAACGGCTTTTGTTCGATAATCGAACGTAAAACTAACCGGTTCGTACACTTTATGTTGCTGTAGTATTTCCGCAGGCAAATACTTTACTCGCACCTCTGAATAAGGCCGGGAAAGGCCAGGAATGCGGTGCTGTCCAGTCGCGACCCAAGCAGGTCGCGTTCATCCAGGAGCTGAAAAGCATGCAGCGTTCAATTGCTACCGTATCCTTGAGCGGTACTCTGCCCGAAAAGCTCGAAGCCATCGCCGCAGCCGGCTTTGACGGCGTCGAGATTTTCGAAAACGACTTGTTGTATTACGACGGTAGCCCACGCAACATCAGGCAGATGTGTGCCGACCTGGGCATCGCCATCACCCTGTTCCAGCCATTCCGCGATTTCGAAGGCTGCCGCCGTGATCGTCTGCAGCGCAATATTGACCGTGCCGAACGCAAATTCGATCTGATGCAGGAACTGGGCACTGATCTGGTGCTGGTCTGCAGCAATGCATCTGCCGATTCGGTGGGCGACGAAAACATTCTGCTCGATGACCTGGGCCTGCTCGCCGAACGCGCGGGTGCCCGTCACTTGCGCGTCGGTTATGAAGCGCTGGCCTGGGGCAAGCATGTGAACACTTGGCAACAGGTCTGGAGCCTGGTGCGTAAGGTCGACCACCCGGCGCTTGGCGTGTTGCTCGACAGCTTCCATACCCTGTCGCTGAAGGGCGATCCGAGCGCCATCGCGCAGATCCCGGGCGACAAGATCTTCTTCGTGCAGATGGCCGATGCGCCGCTTCTGGCAATGGATGTACTGGAATGGAGTCGCCATTTCCGCTGCTTCCCGGGCCAGGGTGAATTCGATCTGGCCGGCTTCCTTGCGCCGATCCTGCGCAGTGGCTACAACGGTCCGTTGTCGCTGGAAGTGTTCAACGACGGCTTCCGTGCAGCGCCGACGCGCGCCAATGCCGCGGACGGTCTGCGTTCGCTGCTCTATCTGGAAGAGAAAACCCGCCAGTTGATGGCGCGTGACGAGCCGGCTGCGGCTCCCGAAATCCTCTTCAACCCACCTGCTGCCAGTACCTACAATGGCGTCGAGTTCCTCGAGTTTGCAGTCGACGAGAGCCATGGCGCTCGCCTGTCGGGCTGGCTGCAACGGCTGGGCTTTGCCAAGCTGGGTCAGCATCGCTCCAAGGCGGTCAGCCTGCTGGGGCAGGGCGATATCAGGATTGTGCTCAATGCCGAACCCTATTCCTTCGCCCACAGCTTCTTCGAGGCCCACGGCCCGTCACTGTGCGCCACCGCCTTGCGCGTCGACGACGGTCATCAGTCGCTGGAACGTGCGCGTGCCTTCAAGGGCCAGCCGTATCGCGGGCTGGTCGGCCCTAATGAACGGGAGATCCCTTCGGTCCGCGCACCCGACGGCAGCCTGATCTATCTGGTGGATAACGCGGCGCCGGGAGAATCGATCTACGACAGTGATTTTGTCGTCGATCCGCAGGCAGTCGCCAAGGGCGGGTTGCAGCGTATCGACCACATGGCCATGGCGCTGCCGGCCGACAGCCTGGACAGCTGGGTGCTGTTCTACAAAAGCATTCTGGACTTCGAAGCTGACGACGAAGTGGTCTTGCCCGACCCGTACGGTCTGGTCAAGAGCCGTGCTCTGCGCAGCCGTTGCAGCACCGTGCGCTTGCCGCTGAATATTTCCGAGAATCGCAATACGGCTATCTCCCATGCGCTGTCGAGTTATCGCGGCTCGGGTGTGCACCACATCGCATTTTCCTGCGAAGACATCTTCGCCGAAGTAAGCCGCGCCAAGGAAGCTGGCGTACCGTTGCTGGACATCCCGCTCAATTATTACGATGACCTGGCGGCGCGCTTCGATTTCGACGAAGAGTTTCTCAGCGAGCTGGCGTATTACAACGTGCTCTATGACCGCGATGCGCAGGGTGGCGAGTTGTTCCACGTCTACACCGATGCGTTCGACGGGCGCTTCTTCTTCGAAATCCTGCAGCGCAAGAACGGCTACGTAGGGTACGGCGCTGCCAACGTCCCGGTGCGTCTGGCTGCGATGGCCAAGGCGCGCAATGTGGCAGCACGTCAGGCGCGTCTGTAAGGCGAATCCGATTGCAACGCTGCTGCGAGGGTGTGACGCCCTCGCGGCTTCCCTCGGTTGCCGGTCGGCTTCATACTCCGCGCATCACTCGTGGTCATGAGCCAACAATGAAAACAACTGACGACTCTGTTGCCGTTACGTCGAAAGGGCGCAAGAACAATCCGGAAAAGACCCGCGAAGACATTCTGCAGGCCGCCGTTGCCGAGTTTGTCGCCCATGGCCTGTCGGGCGCGCGCGTCGATGCCATTGCCGAGCGCACCAAAACCTCGAAACGGATGATCTATTACTACTTCGGCAGCAAGGAGCAGCTGTACGTCGAAGTGCTGGAAAAACTCTACGGCGCGATTCGCAACACCGAGAGCCAGCTCAATCTGTCCGAACTCGAGCCGGTGGAGGCGATTCATCGCGTGGTCGAGTTCACCTTCGATCACCACGACAGCAATGTCGATTTCGTGCGCATCGTGTGCATCGAAAACATCCATTACGGCGAGAACGTCAAACAGTCCGAGTCGATTCAGGCCAAGAGCCAGAACATCATCAGTGCGCTCGACGGCATCTTGCGTCGCGGTGAAGCCAGCGGCCTGTTCCGTGATGGCGTTCATCCGGTGGACCTGCACCTGATGATCAGCTCGTTCTGCTTCTACCGGATCTCCAATCGCCATACCTTCAGCGAAATCTTCCAGATCGAGCTGTGGAGCGAGGAGGTCAAACAGCGTCACAAGGCGATGATCTGCGACGCTGTATTGCGTTATCTCAAGCGCTGAGGCTTACAACGTGTGGAAGTGCGCCATCATCCGCTCTGCATCGGCGGACCGGCCGCTGAACAGCTCAAACGCCTTGACCGCCTGAAACACCGCCATGGTGCTGCCATCCAGGGTTCGGCAGCCCAGTGCCCGGGCCTGTTTGAGCAGTTCGGTTTCCAGCGGAAAGTAAATGATTTCCGCCACCCACAGGGCAGGCCGTAGCAACTCGACCGGCAACGGCGTGCCCGGCAGTTTGGTCATGCCGACCGGTGTGGTATTGACCAGCCCGTCGGCTTCGGCCATCGCCGCAGGCAGGTCGCTACCCACCTGAGCGCGCCCGGCACCGAAGTGTTGGTTGAGGTTGTCCACCAGTCTCTGGGCGCGTTGCGGCTCGACTTCGAACACCGTGAGGCGTTCGACGCCTGCGCTGAGCAGCGCATGAGCCACGGCCGCTCCCGCGCCACCTGCACCCATCTGCACCACCTGTTGGCGCGGGGCCTTGTCCAGGCCGCGCTGAAAGCCTTCGGCAAAACCCAGGCAGTCGGTGTTGTGACCGATGCGCTTGCCGTCCTTGAACACCACCGTATTCACCGCACCGATACCGCGCGCTTCATCGGACAGCTCATCCAGTAACGGGATGACCGCCTGCTTGCAGGGGAAGGTGATATTCAGGCCAGTGAAGCCGCACTGCCGGGCGCCCTCAAGCAGCCGGGGCAGGGCATCGATGTCCAGTTGCAGGGCGTCGATATCGATCAGCCGATACAGATAGCGCATGCCTTGCGCATCGCCTTCACGCTCGTGCATGGCAGGTGTCCGCGAGGCCTGGATGCCCGAGCCGATCAGACCGGCAAGGATGGAAGGTTTTTCAGCGTGAGCCATAAAATACGTCTCTTGTTTTTGTGTCACTGCCCGGTTGGCGGCAGGTGCTAAGCGGAATGTACCAGATGGTTAATAGTGCCGCAGGCAGGAGTCGATTACCACGCAGCGATGTTGTGCGGTGATCGCACTAATCAGTGATAATCCACGGCCAGCCGCTTCAGGCTTACACGAGTTCGAGTCCCCGCATGTCCGAGTCCGTCTTCAGCGCCGCACAGCAGCAAGCCAGTACGTTGTATCTGCCACCGGGCTCGTGGGCCACGGTGCTTGATTGCCTGTGCGCGAAATTTCCGGCCATCAGTCGTGAACAATGGCTGGATCGTTTTGCTCGCGGCCGGGTGCTGGATGAAAACGGCAAGGCCATCGCGCCTGATCTGGCGTATCGGGAGGGGCTGCGGGTTCACTACTTTCGTGAGGTTGCCAACGAAACGCCGATCCCTGTGGTTGAAACGATCCTCTACGCCGACGAGCATCTGGTGGTGGCTGACAAGCCGCACTTTCTCCCGGTAACGCCCGCCGGCGAGTACGTCGAGCAGACCTTGCTGCGACGCTTGATCCATCGCCTGGGCAATCCTGATCTGGTGCCGCTGCACCGCATCGACCGGCACACCGCAGGGTTGGTACTGTTTTCCGCCAACCGGCAGACGCGCTCGGCTTATCAGGCTCTGTTCCCCACCCGGCGCATCGACAAGTTTTACCAGGCCATTGCGCCAGCGCTGCCGGGGCTGACGTTTCCGCGTCTGCACGAGAGCCGTCTGGTCGAGGGTGAACCGTTCTTTCGCATGCAGGAAGGCGCCGGCGCGAGCAACACCCGTACGCAGATCGAGGTGCTCGAACGGCAGGACAAATTGTGGCGCTACGGGCTTTATCCGGTGACCGGCAAAAAGCATCAGTTGCGTGTGCACATGGCCGCGCTGGGCGCTGCTATCTGCAATGATCCGTTTTACCCGGACGTGGTGAAAGACCCGGTGGACGACTATCGCCATCCTTTGAAGCTGCTGGCCAGCAGCTTGCGTTTCGTCGACCCGCTCAACGGCGAACAGCGCCACTTCGAGAGCCTGTTGACGCTCGACTGGTAGTACAGGGATCGCGAAATGACAGGCAAAAAAAACCCGCACTCGGCGGGTTTTTTCAAATCAGTAGCGCGACGCCCGGATTACAGATCCTTTACGGTACGTACCTGATCCTTGTTAATGCGGGTCTGCTTGCCGTCGAGTTGCTTGAACTCGTAGAAGCCCGAGTCTTCATCGTATTTTGGCGTGTCGACAGACTGGATTTCACGACCATCGTTCAAGGTGATCACAGTGGGCGATGCGCAGCCGGCGAGGGAGGCAATGCTCAATGCAAGCAGGAAGGCAGCGGGAAGGGTCCGTTGTTTCATTACTGTGTCTCCAGATGGATTCTTGATTTACTGAACTCTCAGACGGATACACCGTCAGCAAGTTCCGTATACACCCGCAGCAACTTCAATGACCAGTCACTTGTTGCGGTTTTCGCTGATCCCGGTCAACAGACAGGGAGTGTTCAGGTTGGCCAGGCGTGAATCGCCAGCTTCCAGTTGCAGAGCAACGGGTTGCAGCGGCTCCAGAGCCCGTCTCGGGCTGCGTTCGCCGGCCTGCCATGCGGCTTCCAGCGTTGCGGCGTGGGCGACAGGGATAATACCTAAAAGCGGCTGCCAGTGTTTGCCTTCACGCACCATTATCGGTCGCTCCGGGTATTCAGACGCTTTTTCACGCAGTGCCTGCAGTAACGCTTCATCGACCAAAGGTGCGTCGCAGGGCAGGATCAGCAACCATCGATGCCGCGCGATGGGCAGTGCGGCGCGTATTCCGGCCAGCGGGCCGTTGAAATCGGTATCGTCGTCCTGCACCAGGCGATCGGCGTAACGCGCATAGCGATCGATATTACGATTGCAGGAAATGATCAGGTCATCGGTCAGCGGCCGGGTCAGCCGGTGCAGATGTTCGATCAGCGCGGTGCCCTGCCATTCGATCAGGCCCTTGTCACGCCCGCCCATGCGCTGCCCCCGGCCTCCGGCCAGCAGCAGAATCGAGCAGGGCGGCAGTGTGGCAGGAACATTCATCAAACACTCGTCGGGCAGTCAAAAGGAGTGCTGTGATATAACACCCGCCTGTTTTCTTAACAACTGGATGAGGCCATGAAAGCCAAGGCTGACACACCTTTCGTACCCCTTAATATCGCCGTGCTGACCGTCAGCGATACCCGCACCCGTGAAACCGATACGTCGGGCCAGATGTTCGTCGACCGCCTGACCGACGCAGGCCACGGCCTGATCGAGCGCGTGCTGCTCAAGGATGACCTGTACAAGATCCGCGCTCAGGTAGCGACCTGGATTGCCGATGATCAGGTGCAAGTCGTGCTGATCACCGGTGGCACCGGCTTTACCGGCCGCGACAGCACGCCTGAAGCCGTGGCCTGCCTGCTGGACAAGCAGGTCGATGGTTTCGGCGAGCTGTTCCGGCAGATATCGGTGCCGGACATCGGCACGTCGACCATTCAGTCCCGCGCGCTGGCCGGCCTGTCCAATGGCACGCTGGTCTGCTGCCTGCCAGGGTCCACCAATGCGGTGCGTACGGCATGGGACGGCATTCTTGCCCAGCAACTGGACTCGCGCTTCCGGCCCTGCAACTTTGTGCCTCACCTCAAGCAGGCCGAGCCCTGTGCGACCCGTGGTTGAGTGCTCATGAACAACGAGCCGAAAACCCTGCTGCCGGTTGAAGACGCCATCGCGCGTCTGTTGAAGATGGCCGAGGCCACGCCGGTCACCGAGCGCGAAAGGGTCTCGCTGGCCGACGCCGAAGGCCGGGTGCTGGCAGTGGATCTGGTCTCCACACTGGACCTGCCGCCCTGGCCGAACAGCGCCATGGACGGTTATGCCTTGCGCGTGGCGGACTGGCATGGCGAGCCGTTGACGGTCAGTCAGCGTATCTTCGCCGGTCAGGCCCCTGAGCCTCTGGCCCCTGGCACCTGTGCGCGTATCTTCACCGGCGCGCCGATGCCCGAAGGCGCTGACTGCGTCGAGATGCAGGAAAACGCCGAGGTCCTGGCGGATCAGCGTGTGCGGTTCAACGAATCGCTGGGCGCCGGGCAGAATATTCGTCCGCAAGGCCAGGAAACCCGGGTCGGCGATACCGTGCTGGCCGCCGGTACGCGGCTGGGTCCTATCGAGCTGGGGCTGGCGGCCTCGCTGGGCCTCGCCGAGCTGGAGGTCATTCGCCGCATGCGGGTCGCGGTGCTGTCCACGGGCGATGAACTGATCGAGCCCGGTCAGCCGTTGGGGCAGGGGCAGATCTATAACAGCAACCGTGTGTTGCTGTGCAGCTGGCTGAAGCGGCTCGAATGCGAGGTCGTGGATGCTGGCATCCTGCCGGACGATCTGGA
Organism: Pseudomonas congelans; assembly: GCF_900103225.1. Classification (GTDB taxonomy): domain Bacteria; phylum Pseudomonadota; class Gammaproteobacteria; order Pseudomonadales; family Pseudomonadaceae; genus Aquipseudomonas; species Aquipseudomonas congelans. The sequence continues at coordinate 405,426 of NZ_FNJH01000001.1, forward strand.
AAAGACTCGCGCTGCGCTGGCGAATCTGCAGGGTGTCGATCTGATTCTTTCCACGGGCGGAGTGTCCGTGGGCGAAGCGGATTTCCTCGGCCACGCCTTGCGGGAAGAGGGCGAGCTGACGCTCTGGAAGCTGGCCATCAAGCCTGGCAAGCCGCTGACCTTCGGGCATTTTCGGGGGGTGCCGGTGATCGGTCTGCCTGGCAATCCGGCCTCTACGCTGGTCACTTTTGCCTTGCTGGCCAGGGCATACCTGTTGCGTCGCCAGGGCGTGATCGACGTCGCACCCTTGCAGTTTCCGGTGCCCGCCGGCTTTGTCTGGACGCGTCCGGGCAATCGTCGCGAGTACCTGCGCGGTCGTCTTGAGCAGGGCCGGGCCGTGGCGTACCGCAATCAGAGTTCGGGGGTACTGCGCAGCGCTACGTGGGCCGATGGTCTGATCGAGGTCCGCGAAGGCTCGACCGTAGCTGAAGGCGACTGGGTCAACTTCATCCCATTGAGTGAAGTGTTGGGCTGATTGCATTCGAATGGTGGGGCGGGTACGCATGAGCTACTCTCAACAACGCTGACACAATGGGCAACCGGACTTCGCCCTGGAGTATTGTTATGGCGCCATTGAGAGTGGCTTGTGTGATCCCGACCTACAACGGACGCAAGGATCTGGAACGTCTGCTGGACTCACTGGCTGCGCAGACCGCGAGCTTCGATACGCTGATCGTGGATTCCAGTTCCTCGGATGGCACGCTGGAGCTGGCGCGATCCCGATGTGCCAATGTGCTGCGCATCGACAGCAAGGATTTCAACCACGGCGGCACCCGGCAGATGATGGTCGATCTGCATCCCGACTACGACGTGTATGTCTTCATGACCCAGGATGCGTACGTTGAAGACATCAATGCCATCGCCAACATTCTGCTGCCCTTCGCCGACCCGAAAGTCGGTGCCGTTTGCGGGCGGCAGTTGCCGCACAAGGACGCCAACCTGCTGGCCCAGCATGCGCGGCTGTTCAATTACCCGCCGACCTCGCAGATCAAGACGCTCGCCGACGCTGGCACGCTGGGCATCAAGGCGCCATTCATGTCCAACTCGTTTGCGGCCTATCGAGGTGAAGCGTTGCGGGCCATTGGCGGTTTTCCGCGGCATGTGATTCTTTCGGAAGACATGTACGTCACCGCGAAAATGCTCATCGATGGCTGGAAAGCGGCTTACGAAGGCTCGGCAGTATGCCGTCATTCCCACAATTACAGCCTGCGCGAAGAGTTTCGCCGTTACTTTGACATCGGCGTGTTCCAGGCCCGTGAAGCGTGGATCTACGAAACCTTCGGCGGCATCGGTGGCGAGGGCATGCGTTACGTCAGGTCCGAGCTGAAATTCCTCGGTCCCCGGCGAATCCTCTGGTGGCCTGTGTCGTTCGTGCGTAATGCGCTGAAGCTACTGGCCTACAAGCTAAGCCGACAGGAAAAGCGCTTGCCCCGCGGCGTGAAGAAGAAACTCGGCATGTACGCGCGCTACTGGGACAGCCCTTACGCCTGAGTCGCGCCGCAAGCCATGCCTGCGGCGCATGAGCAGGTCAGCCTTTCGCGGCTTCTTCGTCCAGACGGTCTGCTTCGAACAGTTGCGCCAGGTCGGCCCTGGCTTCGCGGGCGGTCTGCAGGACCTTGGCGTCGTCGTCATACACCTCATGCTGAGCGGCCAGCACCTGTTCGTCGTGACGCTTGAAGCGACTGATGCGCGCGTCGGCCTGTGTTTCGCTGAGGCCCAGACCCATGAGGGTCTGGCGACTCATTTCCAGGCTTGAGTAGAACGTTTCGCGAACCGCGTGAGCGCCCAGGTCCATCAACCGATGAACATGCTGGCGGTTACGTGCGCGGGCAATGATCTTCATGTGCGGGTACAGCTTGCGGATCAGCTCGGCGGTCTTGATGTTGGTGTCGGGATCATCCGTCGCGATGACGAAGAATTCGGCCTCATCGACTTTGGCGGCACGCAGTATTTCCGGGCGCAGCGGGTCGCCATAGAAGACCGGGACATTGCCGAAGCTGCGCGAGAACTCGATGGACTCGACGGCGGTGTCCAGGGCGATGAAAGGAATCTTCTGCGCGCGCAGGATACGCGCGACGATCTGTCCCATACGGCCCATGCCGGCGATGACCACCCGTGGTTTGTCGGTCTGGATATCGCGGTATTCGTCCGGCACCTCGACGGGTTTGATCCTTGGTTTGATCCAGCGCGCCAGGGCAATGAACAGCAACGGCGTGATCGCCATCGACAAAGTGATCGTCAACACCAGCATGTCGTACAGCCCGGCCTCGAACAGCCCCTGAACGCTGCCGATCTTGAACACCACAAAGGCAAACTCGCCGCCTGCGGCCAGTACCAGACCCAGCTGCAGCGCGCTGCGGTTGTTGAGTTCGCCAAGGGTGCGACCGATCAGGAACAGCATCGGCAGCTTGATTGCGATCAGCAACAGCGTCAGGCCCAGCACGATCAGCGGTGAGCTGAGCAACAGGCCGACGTTGGCGCCCATGCCGACGCTGATAAAGAACAATCCCAGCAGCAATCCCTTGAACGGTTCGATCTGCGCTTCCAGTTCGTGACGGTACTCGGAGTCTGCCAGCAACAGGCCGGCGAGAAACGCGCCCAGCGCCATGGACACTCCGACCAGCTCCATCAGCCACGCCGTGCCTATCACTACCAGCAAGGCCGTGGCGGTCGAGACTTCCTGGATTTTGGTCTTGGCAACGATACGAAACACCGGGCGCAGCAAATAGCGTCCACCAATCACCACAATGGCAATGCTGCCCAGCATGCGCAGGCCGTGGTTGATGCTTTCGCCGGTGTCCATCGCGTGATCGGCCCCAGCCAGAAACGGCACCATGGCAATCAACGGGATCGCCGCAATGTCCTGAAACAGCAGAATGGCGAACGCCATCCTGCCGTGCGGGCTGTTCAGCTGTTTGCGTTCCGCCAGGCTTTGCAGGCCGAAGGCCGTGGAGGACAGGGCAAGGCCCAGGCCCAGAATGACCGCAGTGTTCAGCGGCTGGCCGAAAGCAGAGAAGGCCACCCCGCCGATGATCAGGCCGGTGAGCAGCACCTGCGCCATGCCGACGCCAAACACGGATTTGCGCATGACCCATAAACGCTTGGGCGAAAGCTCCAGGCCGATGATGAACAGCAGCAGCACCACGCCAAGTTCGGAAATGTGACTGACGCTCTCGGTATCGCCGATCAGGCCCAGGACCGATGGGCCAATGATCACGCCGGCGAACAAATATCCAATCACTGCGCCCAGCTTCAGCCGCTTGGCCAGTGGCACAGTCAGCACGGCGGCGAGCAGAAATACCACTGCGACCTGCAGCAGGCTGCCTTCATGGGGCATGTAAAACTCCTTGGTAATAATTGAACACACTGTTGAAGCAGGGGCGGTATTAAAGCATGGGAGTTTTACACGGCAACGCTCATCGCGGCATGACGATAATCAACGTCGTTGATAGAACGTGCAGGAAAGGGCGGGCAGGGATGTGAGGCGAGGCGGGTGACGATGCCATCCGTTGCGTATCGGCGTAAGATATGCCCGCAAACAGGCAGCGTCAGTTGCCCGCTCATGAGCATTCAGGAAACCGTTATGACCAACAAGCAGCGTTTGATTTACTCGATTCTGATCGCCCTCGGCGTTCTGGCGATCATGCTGGGCTTGTCGCATCTGCAAAACAGCGGTGCTATCACCGAAAAGACCTTTCAGTACATCGCCATCAGCGTGGCGGTGCTGGTGGTGATCCTCAACGGGATCATGCGTCGCAAGGTCAAGCGCTAAGCGCTGTTGACCGGTGCGACAACGGCGCCGGGTTTACCGGGCGTTGTCCTTGCCGACTTCTCCCAGCCATTCCCGGGCGCGAGGATGCAGGCTGTAGGTCTTGTCATCGTTGAGATGAATCACGCCCTCGTCGCACAGACGCTTGAGGACCTCGCGCACACTCAGAAACGATAGCGGTACATCAAGCCTGAGCAACTGGCTGTGCACACCTCGCACGCCCAGAGGATGGCCGTCCTCGCTCGAGACCAGTAGTGCATCGAGCACCTTGAGCCTGACCAGGCTGGTGCGCAAGCCAAAGCTTTTCAGGAGCATCCGGATGTGCTCGTTTCCGGGGCGCTCGGTCTCCAGTGCGGGCGACTGTGCCTGCGCAGCCAGTGCGGTTTGCCGCAGCAGGGTGCGAGTCGTGATTCCTTGGCGATTGAACATCCGTAAACTCCTTTTCAGGCTTTTTTAAACACTCTCAATTACTAAGACGAACGAGCCCGGCAAAACCTCAGTTATCAGCGGAAAAAAATACGCGGCCCAATACGTACAGACTCGCTGCAGCGTTGTGCGCTTGAGGTTAGATGAACAATCGTCGGGCGCGAGTGGGATTGCTCTGACGATAGGCGCAGCCGAAATGGCTGCGCATCAGCAGCACCGCGAGTGCGATCAGCCTTTCGGTGTGGCGGAGGGGCGGCGATTGAGTACCGGGTTGCCGTTCTGATTCTGTGTCACATACACCGGCAACACCTTGGGCAGGGAGTCCACCAGGTTCGACAGGTCGTGGGTGTTGTAACTGCCGCCCAGACGCATGGCGCCGGTTGCGCTGTCCGCCAGCAGAATAGGTGTTTGCAGGTAGCGATTGATCAGCGGCAGTGCCTGGCTGAGCGGCAGATCATTGAAGATCAGCTTGCCATTGCGCCACGCCAGGCTGGTATCGCGTGCTTCGGTCTGGCTGATCAGTGGAGCGTCGTCGCCCGCCTTGTAACTGGCCTGCATGCCGGGGGCCAGGGCGTGGCTTGAAGAGGCATGTGCACGATCACTGTTGACCTGAACCGAACCCTCGACCAGCGTCACGCGCACCTGATCCTGATACATCCATACATTGAAGCGTGTGCCTGTGACCTTGATGCTGCCTGCGCCGGCATCGACTACAAAGGGGTGCGTGCTGTCGTGGCTGACCTCGAAGAATGCCTCGCCCTTTTTCAGGGTGACGCTGCGTCGATCCCGGTAATTGGCATAGGTCAGCTCGGTACCCAGATTCAGCTCGGCGCGGCTGCCATCCTCCAGCATGACCAGCCGTGTGGTGGTATCGGCGTTGTAAGTCTGGTAAGCGTCAGGCAGCCAGCCCTGATGCCAGCCGACGTATCCGGCAACCGGCAGCGCCAGGGCAACGACCGCTGCCGCTGCGGCCAGTTGTACCCGGCGGCGACTGCGACGAGGCCGAACGAGATCGTGCGGGGCAGCCTCGACCTGGGGCACAGGTGCCGGGTTGAGCGGTTCGATTTGCCCGGTGATGTCCCAGACCTCGAGCATGGCGTTGTATTCGACCGTATGCAGGGGGTGGGCCTTCAACCATTGCTCGAATGCTTTTCGTTCTGCGGCGGTACAGTCTTCGGCATGCAGGCGCATGCACCAATGCGCAGCGGCATCGGTGATCGCATCGTGTTCTGCCTTGCTGAAATGAGGGTCGCTCATGGGCGCTCCGGCCTATACCTTCGGCGCATTCTACCCTTGGATTTCAGGGAGAGAGAATATTTGCAGGCCATTACCCACCAAGGTGCTGCGTATTTTCTGGTGAATGCAAGCTGCTCTCATTGAAATCTGCCCTGCGACAGTCAGCTCAAGGCAATGAAGTTATCGCATGGGGAGTGTCTTTGCAGAATCCGCAGCGCTACTCTCGGGGGCCTGCTTTCGCCTTGTCGTTTCTCGCTATCGTCCTCGATCTACTGCCATGAACAGGAGTTTCAGATGCGCGCCAACCCTACCGATCAGTCGACCCGGACCGTTTCCTTTGAGCAACTGACAGAGCTGTTGCGTCGAATCTTTGTCGCCCATGGCACCAGCGCGGAGGTTGCCGATGTGCTTGCCGAAAACTGCGCCAGCGCCCAGCGTGATGGCTCGCATAGCCATGGCATTTTTCGCATTCCCGGCTATCTCTCATCGCTGGCCAGCGGCTGGGTGGACGGCAAGGCTGTGCCGCTGGTCGAGGATGTCGGTGCTGCGTTTGTCCGGGCCGACGCCGGGGGCGGCTTTGCCCAGCCTGCACTGAAGGCGGCCAGAGCACTGTTGATCGACAAGGCGCGCAGCGCCGGGATTGCGATTCTGGCCATCCGCAACTCTCATCACTTCGCTGCGTTATGGCCGGATGTCGAACCTTTCGCTGAACAGGGGCTGGTGGCCCTGAGCATGGTCAACAGCATGACCTGCGTTGTGCCGCATGGCGCGCGTCAACCCCTGTTCGGTACCAACCCGATTGCGTTCGCTGCACCCCGTGCAGGCGGCGCGCCCATCGTTTTCGACCTGGCGACCAGCGCCATCGCCCACGGTGACGTACAGATCGCCGCCCGTGAGGGGCGACTGCTGCCAGCAGGCATGGGTGTCGATTGCGCCGGCCAGCCCACCGAAGATCCTCGCGCCATTCTCGAGGATGGCGCGTTGCTGCCCTTCGGCGGGCACAAAGGCTCGGCACTGTCGATGATGGTCGAACTGCTGGCCGCAGGGCTGACAGGGGGCAATTTCTCGTTCGAATTCGACTGGTCGAAGCATCCCGGAGCACAGACGCCCTGGACCGGTCAGTTGCTGATCGTCATCGATCCTGACAAGGGCAGCGGTCAGTCGTTTGCACAGCGCAGCGAGGAATTGGTACGACAGCTCCATGGGGCAGGGCAGGAGCGTTTGCCGGGGGATCGGCGTTACAGCGAACGCGCGCGATCAATGGCGCACGGTATCAGCATTGCCCTGGCTGACCTGGAGCGCCTGCAGGCCTTGGCGGGTCATTGAGCCATTTGCAAATTCACTGACCATTCGTCGCGACCGGTCTTGTATCAGCGCGCTGTTCAAAATACTGTATGTATGAACAGTAAAGAACGAATGAGGTCTGTCATGTCCCTTAAGTCAGCGCAAAGCCCGGTTGCTCAGCAGCATCGCACTCTCTCTGCGGTCAATGAAATGCAACGCGAGGATTTTCTCCGGCTGGCGGCCGCACTGCGCCAGTTCAATGCCTATGAACCGGAGGTGTCGATAGTTATAGCGGCCGCCCGCGCGAGCGGTGAATACCGCCAGGCCAGCGCCGTGGAATAGCGTGGCTGATCGCGGCCATAGCAAGTCTCGAGTTGATTGTGAGTATACGTAACGTATATGCTTCATATATTCAACTTGAGGTGAATCATGGGTCTGGTAAAAATCTCCGAAAACATGCACGCCAATCTGCGCTCTGCCAGCGTTGCGCTCAGCCGCTCCATCAATGCGCAGGCCGAGCACTGGATGCGTGTCGGTATGCTCGCTGAACTGCACCCGACGCTGGATTACAGCGAGATCTGCCAGATGCTGATCCGTCTCGAAAATGCCGGTGAGACCGTTCTCACTGCTTCGAACTTCAATGTCTCCGAGCTTGCAGCTTCCAACCTGTCCAAGGCGGCCTCATGAGCAGCGCTATCGGTATCAAGACCGAACAGGATCTCGTGCACTTGCGTGTAGCCGGCAGACTGGCTGCCGATGTACTTGCGATGATCAAGCCTTACGTCAAGGCCGGCGTCAGCACCGAAGCGCTCGACGACATCTGCAACGAATACATCGTCAAAGAGCTGAAGGTGATTCCCGCGAATGTGGGCTATCACGGTTTTACCAAAACCACCTGTATCTCTCCGAATGCAGTGGTGTGCCATGGCATACCTTCGGCTACCGATATTCTCAAGGAAGGCGATATCGTCAATATCGACGTCGCGGTGATCAAGGACGGCTGGTACGGTGATACCAGCCGTATGTACCTGGTCGGTGAGGTCAGCCCCCTGGCCAGGCGTCTTGTCGAGACGACCTATGAGGCAACCCGCGCCGGTATTCACGCAGTGCGCCCAGGGGCAACCCTGGGTGACATCGGTTACGCCATCCAGAGCGTCGCTCATCGCGAAGGCTTCAGCGTGGTGCGTGAATATTGCGGACACGGCATCGGGCGCAAGTACCATGAAGAACCGCAGGTTCTGCACTACGGTGCGCAGGGCAAAGGCCTCAGACTGAAGCCTGGCATGGTCTTTACCATCGAGCCGATGATCAATGCGGGCAGGGCGGGCACCCGGACGTTGCCGGATGGCTGGACGGTTCTGACCAGTGACCTTTCACTGTCTGCGCAGTGGGAGCATATGGTTGCCGTCACCTCGACCGGTTTCGAGCTGCTGACGCCGTGGCCTGATGGCACAGGCGATTACCCTGCCATTTGATCTGCGGTGGTCTGACAATGCATATGAACAATGGCCTTTTCGAAGGCCATTGTTTTGTTGAACAGAACGATGCCTCATGCTTGCAGCGAAGACCGTCTCCAATGCACCTGCGTCACGCCGAAACGACTGGCCTGAAGGGTTGCCACGCTTATCGGGCCAGCAGATATATTACCGCTTACGGTTCCGACACCTGCATGCAGCGTTGCACAGTGCAGGGCGTCGCTCTGGCAAAGCTGTCTTGCATGGTGCAGGAAGCAACGAGGCTCGCCGTTGAACTGATAGTGAATTTCAAATTCCGCTTGATGATCCATCTTCCCTGCCCGCGAACGTGATAATTAGTCTGACTATTTTCGGCGTGCGTACGACAAAGCTCTTCCCGATCATTCCCTTGTTTTCAGAGCGTAGAACGAAAATAGTATCATTTCGGATTGAGTTAACAGTTGTCCGATGAGTGGCGTTTGCTTCACCCAAATGCGTTGATCAATGGCCGGGCTGACCCTCGTGCGAGGGTGCCCGGCCTTCAATAACGCTGATTTATTTACACGCCTTCAGATCTACAGGACCTACAAAATCATTACCACGCCCCATGACACAGGCGACCTGCTGGTTACGCTGGCGCTCCCAGACCTGGGGCGGATAGGTTTTGTCCCAGGCCTGATAAAGCTGTCGGTCCTGGCGCGACAGGCGCAAGTTGTACTGTTTGCTCATGTAGAAATAGGTGCGCGCGATCATGCCGCGTATCGAGGGGCGCGGCATGACCTTTTTGGCCTTGAAATCCACCTGGGTCAGGCAGGAGCCGTACTGGCCCTTTTGCTCGGGTATCCAGCCAAAACTGAAGTTGCTGCGGTCACCGTTGACCTCGCCGATGCTGGGCACCAGATTGTGCAGGTCAGCCTCTGCGCGTTTGTAAACCGCGTCGGTTCGTGTGCAGTTCTTGCGCCCGCCGTTCTGCCAGCATTGGCGCAGGTGGCCGATCTGCCAGGCAGGCACAATGTGTTCCCACTCAATGCGGCTGGCGCGCTTGGCGCTCTTGCGCGGTACATAGCCGCAGCCAGCGAGATCGACCCGCTTGCCAGTGTATTTGCAGCCGCAGTAAAACTCGGTCGACTGCGGCGCATACAAGCCCCAGGCAACTTTCTTGGCTTCACTGAAGGTGCGCGGGGCTTGGGCCTGTGCGGCGAATGAGGCGCTGATGAGCAGGGTGGTGCAAAGCAGTTTGGAAAATCGAAACATCATGCCGTCAATCTTCCTTCGGCAATGTCCAGAATATTTGCACGCCACCGTCGTCGCGCCAGGCGAGGGTGACATTATCGTTCTCGGCTATTTCTTCAAGCAGTTGCGCCCAGTCGTCTTCTGCCTCGTCCGGCTGACGAAAGAGCAGGGCAGCCCTGGATTTCTGCGCGGTGGGCGAGTTGATGATCTTCTGTACCCGCATGCCCATGCGCTCGTAAGGGCCGGGAGTGGAGGGGGTCGCTGCGCTTTGTTTGGCCACGGAAAAGGTTCCTGAATATTGCTGTACGGGCATACAGTATTTGAGTGTCGGATCTTTCGCAACATCTATGTAAGATTAAGCGTTGCAAGTGGCACACTATTGCCTTGAAAAAACAACCTGACGTTTACGGAGTCACGCATGAATATCAAGTCACTGGCATTTCCGTTACTGGCCTCGGCAGTTGTGCTGCTGGCAGGCTGTTCCACGCCCTCGGTGGTCACGCTGCAAAACGGTACTCAGTACGTTACCAAAGACATGCCCAAGACCAAAACGCGCGACGGCTTCTACGAGTTCGAGGACATCTCCGGCAAGACAATCCGCATCAAGGCCGATGAAGTGGCGACGGTCAAACCCGAAGAGTGAACCCCCCCTTATCGTAATGCTCGTTCCCCGCGCTGGGGGAACGGGCAGATTTAATTTCCGGTGGATTGACAAAGCCTGCAGCTTTTTCCATAGTTCGCTCCTCGCAAACGTTTGCGCGGCGATGCCCAGCATCGATTCTGCGCCGTTCGCCCGAACAATAATCACAATATCGGAGATGAACTCATGAAGCTGCCATTCGCTGGACGCCTTCTCGCTGTCGCCATGTTTGCTGCCGTCACGGCAGTCATGCCCCTCTCTGCAGCTTATGCCCAGACGCCTGAAAAACCCAAGGTCGCACTGGTCATGAAGTCATTGGCCAACGAGTTCTTCCTGACCATGGAAGACGGTGCCAAGGCCTACCAGAAAGAACACGCCAACGAATTCGACCTGATCTCCAACGGGATCAAGGATGAGTCCGACACATCGGCGCAAATCCGCATCGTCGAGCAGATGATCGCCTCCAACGTGAGTGCGCTGGTGATCGCGCCAGCCGACTCCAAGGCGCTGGTGCCGGTGCTCAAGAAAGCTACCGATGCCGGAATCAAGGTCGTCAACATAGACAACCAGCTCGATGTCGATGTGCTCAAAAGCAAGCAGCTGCAAATCCCGTTCGTAGGACCTGACAACCGCAAGGGTGCCAAGCTGGTAGGCGACTATCTGGCCAAGAAACTGACCGCTGGCGACCAGGTGGGCATCATCGAAGGTGTGTCGACCACCACTAACGCCCAGCAACGCACCGCCGGTTTCAAGGACGCCATGGACGAAGCGAAAATGAAAGTGGTGTCCACGCAGTCCGGTAACTGGGAAATCGACAAGGGCAATGCGGTGGCCTCGGCGATGCTCAATGAATACCCTGACCTGAAGGCATTGCTGGCCGGTAACGACAGCATGGCGCTGGGCGCAGTCTCCGCAGTGCGTGCCGCAGGCAAGGCTGGCAAGGTCATGGTCGTGGGCTACGACAACATCAATGCGATCAAGCCGATGCTCAAGGATGGCCGGGTTCTGGCCACAGCCGATCAGTACGCAGCCAAGCAGGCGGTCTTCGGCATCGAAGCTGCTCTCAAGCTGGTCAAGGGCGAGAAGGTCGATACTAACGACAAAGGCGTGATCGAAACGCCGGTACAGCTCGTTACCCAACCTTGATCCACGCCGTGTAAAGGTGCCCGTCCGCAGAGGACGGGCGCTGGGAGAAATGTATGTCAGCGTCTGCTCAGACAGCTGTTCTTTCGGTCAGTGGCATCGGCAAAAACTACGCACAGCCCGTACTCGGTGACGTCGACCTGACGTTGATGCGTGGTGAAGTGCTGGCCCTGACCGGGGAAAACGGTGCCGGTAAAAGCACCTTGTCAAAAATCATCGGCGGGCTGGTAACGCCTACCACCGGGAATATGGAATTCCAGGGCCAGCCTTATCAGCCTGCAAGTCGTACCCAGGCCGAAAAGCTCGGCATTCGCATGGTCATGCAGGAGCTCAACCTGCTGCCGACCCTGACCGTGGCCGAAAACCTGTTTCTTCATGACCTGCCTCGCAGGGCCGGCTGGATCGACCGCAAGCGCTTGCGCGAAAACGCGATCGAGGCCATGGCTCAAGTGGGGCTGGACGCCATTGATCCCGACACGCTGGTGGGCGAATTGGGGATCGGTCATCAACAGATGGTCGAGATCGCGCGAAACCTGATCGGCGACTGTCACGTGCTGATTCTCGACGAACCCACTGCCATGCTCACTTCGCGCGAAGTGGAAATGCTCTTCGAGCAGATCACCCGGCTGCAGGCGCGTGGCGTCTCGATCATCTACATATCCCATCGGCTTGAAGAGCTTGCCAGGGTGTCTCAGCGCATTGCCGTACTGCGCGATGGCAAGCTGGTGTGTGTCGAGCCGATTTCCCGATACAACAGTGAGCAACTGGTGACCTTGATGGTCGGCCGTGAGCTCGGCGAGCACATCGACATGGGCGCCCGGCAGATTGGCGAGGTGGCGCTGTCAGTCAAGGGCCTCAGTCGTGCCGGCAAGGTTCAGGATGTGTCGTTCGACGTGCGTCGAGGTGAAATCTTCGGTATTTCCGGGCTGATCGGTGCCGGACGTACCGAGTTGTTGCGGCTGATCTATGGCGCAGATGTTGCCGACAGCGGTGACATCGAAGTCGGCAGGCCGCTGCAGAAGGTCAGCATACGTTCGCCATCCGACGCGGTGGAGCAGGGTATCGCTCTGATCACGGAGGATCGAAAGAGCGAGGGCCTGCTAATGTCGCAATCGATCAGCGCCAACATTGCGCTGGGCAACATGCATTCGATCTCCAGCGCAGGCGTGGTCAACAGCGACGACGAGCTGAAACTGGCGCAGCGCCAGGTGGCGGCCATGCGCATTCGCAGCTCCAGCCCGGGTCAACTGGTCTCCGAGCTGTCGGGGGGCAATCAGCAGAAGGTGGTGATCGGTCGCTGGCTGGAACGTGACTGCACCGTGATGCTGTTCGACGAGCCGACACGGGGCATCGACATCGGTGCCAAGTTTGATATCTACGCGCTGCTGGCCGAACTGACCCGCCAGGGCAGGGCGCTGGTGGTGGTTTCCAGTGATCTGCGCGAGCTGATGCTGATCTGTGATCGTATCGGCGTGCTGTCTGCCGGTCGCCTGATCGACACGTTCGAGCGCGACAGCTGGACCCAGGACCAATTGCTGGCCGCTGCCTTCGCCGGTTATCAGAAACGTGATGCGCTGCTCAATGATGCAGCGCCCAGGAACGACTCATGAAAAATACTCCTTCTCCGACGCTGACCGTACCGGTCCGTCGCGGCGGCACCTACTTTGGTCTCGGTACCTACATCGGGCTGGCCGGTGCGTTGCTGGTGATGATTGTGCTGTTCTCGATGCTCAGCGACCACTTCCTGTCCTACCAGACGTTCAGCATGCTCGCCAATCAGATCCCGGACCTGATGGTGCTGTCGGTCGGCATGACGCTGATCCTCATCATCGGTGGCATTGACCTCTCGGTAGGCTCGGTGCTGGCCCTGGCCGCTTCGGCGGTCAGTGTGGCAACCCTCGGCTGGGGCTGGAGTGTGTTTCCGGCTGCATTGCTGGGCATCGCCTGTGCGACGCTGGCAGGTACGATCACTGGTTCGATTACGGTTGCCTGGCGCATCCCTTCCTTCATCGTGTCCCTGGGCGTGCTGGAAATGGCCCGTGGCGCGGCTTATCAGATGACCAATTCGCGTACTGCCTACATCGGTGACTCGTTCTCCTGGTTGTCCGACCCGATTGCCTTTGGCATTGCGCCGTCTTTCATCATTGCGCTGCTGATCATCTTCGTTGCTCAGGCGGTACTGACCCGGACCGTTTTCGGTCGCTATCTGATCGGCATCGGCACCAATGAAGAGGCCGTGCGTCTGGCAGGTATCAATCCCAAGCCTTACAAGATTCTGGTGTTCTCGCTGATGGGGCTGCTGGCCGGTGTCGCGGCACTGTTTCAGATATCCAGGCTGGAAGCGGCCGATCCGAATGCCGGTGCCGGGCTTGAGCTGCAGGTCATTGCAGCAGTGGTGATTGGTGGTACCAGCCTGATGGGCGGACGTGGTTCGATCATCAGCACCTTTTTCGGTGTGCTGATCATTTCCGTGCTGGCCGCAGGCCTGGCGCAGATCGGTGCGACCGAGCCGACCAAGCGGATCATCACCGGTGCGGTGATCGTGATCGCGGTGGTACTCGACACCTATCGCAGCCATCGGGCTCGGCGCCAGGGCTGATATGGCAACCATCAAGGATGTCGCGGCCCTGGCGGGGATCTCGTACACCACGGTTTCCCACGTGTTGAACAAGACCCGGCCAGTGAGCGAGCCGGTCAGGCTCAAGGTCGAAGCGGCCATTGCACAGCTCGATTATGTGCCCAGTGCAGTGGCGCGCTCGCTGAAGGCCAAGACCACCTCGACCATCGGTCTGTTGATTCCCAACGGCATGAACCCGTATTTCGCCGAGTTGGCGCGGGGCATCGAGGATTACTGTGAGCGCAATGGCTTTTGCGTGATCCTCTGCAACTCCGATGACAATCCGGAGAAGCAGCGCGGCTATCTGCGCGTGCTGCTGGAAAAGCGCGTAGACGGCCTGATTGTCTCTTCGGTGGGTGGCGATGCCGGTGTTGCAGGCGGTCTTGCCGAGGTACGTACGCCGCTGGTGATCGTTGACCGGGAACTGGACGGCATCGATGCCGACATGGTCCGTATCGATCATGAGCAGGGCGCTTATCTGGCGACTCGGCATTTGCTGGACCTGGGGCATCGCTCCATTGCCTGCATTGGCGGGCCATTCCATAGCACAGTGGCCGAGATGCGCCTGGCGGGTTACCGGCGTGCCCTGCAGCAGGCGTCTGTTCAGGTCCGGGCCGAATGGGCGCTGCACAGTGAGTTCACCAGCTCTGCCGGTCATGAGGCAGCCTGTCAGCTTCTGGCAGCGCACCCGCCGACCGCGATCTTTGCCGGCAACGACGTCATTGCCATCGGTGTGCTGCGCGCCGCCGCCGAGCGCTTGATTCGCGTACCTCAGGACCTGTCGGTGATCGGATTCGATGATATCCAGATGAGTCGCTATGTCTATCCGGCGCTGACCACCGTGGGGCAGTCAATCATGCAATTGGGCGAAACCGCTGCAGAAATGCTGCTGAGCAGAATCGCCACACCTCATGCGGTTCCTGTCGAAAAAAGGCTCGTGACGCCCTGCGTCGTGGTGCGCGAGTCCACGGCAGTGCCAAACACCTTGTCCAACGAATGATGCGCACGCACAGCAACGGATTAATGAGCCATGCAAGCAAAAATAGTAATAGTCGGCAGTCTGAACATGGATCTGGTCATCCGCGCCCAGCGTCTGCCACGTCCCGGCGAGACCTTGAGCGGGGAAACATTTGACACCGTGTCGGGCGGCAAAGGCGCCAATCAGGCAGTCGCTGCGGCACGGCTGGGCGCCAGCGTGGCGATGATCGGTTGTGTCGGAGCCGATGCCTATGGCGAGCAACTGCGCACAGCGCTGCTGGCCGAGCATATCGATTGTCAGGCGGTCACCGTCGTTGATGGAGTGTCCACCGGGATCGCCTCGATCGTGGTCGACGCCAACAGCCAGAACGCCATTGTCATCGTGGCAGGTGGCAATGGTCGGCTCAGTCCGGCATTGATCGAGCGCTTCGACACGTTGCTGGCGGATTCGCAAATCGTCATCTGCCAGCTCGAAGTGCCGACCGAGACCGTTTTCCACACCCTGGCGCGCGCGCGTGCGCTGGGCAAGACCGTCATTCTCAATCCTGCCCCGGCCAGCGAGCCTCTCCCGGCAAACTGGTATGCGCTGATCGACTACCTGATTCCGAACGAAAGCGAAGCGCAGACCCTGACCGGTGTGAACGTCGACTCACCGGCAGCCGCTGAAAACGCAGCATCGGCCATGCTGGCGGCCGGCGCGCGCAACGTGATCATTACTCTCGGCGAGCGCGGAACCCTGTTTGCCAATGCGTCTTGCGTCGAGCATATTCCAGCGCGTCGAGTGCAGGCCGTGGACACCACCGCTGCAGGTGATACCTTTGTCGGCGGTTTTGCGGCGGCGCTGTCCGCAGGCCAGGACGAATTGCAGGCAATTCGTTTCGGTCAGGCAGCGGCGGCCATCTCCGTTACCCGAGCGGGTGCCCAGCCGTCCATCCCGACGTTCGAGGAAGTACAGGAATTCAATTCGCTATGAAAAAGACCCCGTTACTCAATATCGCCCTGTCCCGCGTGATCGCATCGCTGGGCCACGGCAACATCCTGATGATCGTCGACGCCGGGATGCCAGTACCGGCAGGCGTCGAACTGATCGACCTCGCGTTGACCCGCGGTGTGCCGGATTTCATCAGTGTGCTGGATGTCGTGCTGAGTGAAATGCAGGTTGAAAGCCATGTGTTGGCCAACGAGATGGCCGAGGTCAAGCCGCCTGCGTTGCAGGTGATCGAAAGCCTGAATCTCGACGACCAATTGGGGCAGCAGCGCTGGATAAGCCATGAAGACCTCAAGGTCTTGAGTCGCAAGGCCAAGGCAATCATTCGTACCGGAGAATGTCAGCCGTACAGTAATGTGGCGCTGGTGTCCGGAGTCGTCTTCTAGGCTATGTGCAAAAAGTGGCTGCGCTCGGTGATGCTGCGTTAAAAACAGGCTCGGATGCGAGTCCAATCGGAATGCTCATTTACAACACGTAGACTCCGCTTCCTCGCCTGTTTTTGCCTTGCCTGACCTTCGCTCGCCGACTTTTCGCAAAAAGCCTAGTTATTCAAGAAAGGGAGTTTCATATGACATTGGTACAGTTTTCCAGACAGTTCATTCGTGGAGCGTTGCTCTTGTCCATTCTCGGTACTGCTGCTGTGCAGGCGGCTGAAAAGCGCGATCTGATCATCGATACCGATCCAGGTGCGGACGATGTCGTCGCGCTGTTGCTGGCGCTGGCGTCACCTCAAGAACTGAATGTGATGGCTATCACCACGGTGGCCGGCAATGTGCGGCTCGACAAGACGTCGCGCAACGCCAGGCTGGCGCGGGAATGGGCCGGGCGCGAAGAGGTGCCTGTATATGCCGGTGCGCCCAAGCCGTTGGTGCGTACACCGATCTATGCCGAGAACGTTCATGGTCAGGAAGGCCTGCCGGGTGTACCCGTGCACGAGCCCGCCAAAGGGCTGGCCGAAGGCAATGCCGTCGATTACCTGATTCGCACCCTGAGCAAGGCCAAGCCGCACAGCATCACCATCGCCATGCTCGGCCCGCAGACCAACCTGGCACTGGCGCTGGTGCAGGCTCCGGAAATCACTCAGGGCATCAAGGAAGTGGTGGTCATGGGGGGCGCGCATTTCAACGGCGGTAATATTACCCCGGTTGCCGAATTCAATCTGTTCGCCGACCCGCACGCCGCGCAGATCGTTCTGGCCAGTGGCGTGAAGCTGACGTATGTGCCGCTGGATGTGACCCACAAGATTCTCACCAGCGAACAGCGCCTCAAGCAGATCGCTGCACTGGGCAACAATGCTGGCAAGCTGGTCGACGGCATTCTCAATGAATACGTCAAACTGGACATGGAGCATTACGGTTTGCCCGGCGGACCGGTACACGACGCCAGCGTGATTGCCTGGCTGCTCAAGCCCGAGTTGTTTTCCGGACGGCAGATCAACGTGGCAGTGGACACCCGTGAGGGCATCGGTTTCGGTCAGACAGTGGCCGACTGGTACGGCACGCTCAAGCAGCCGCAGAACGTATTCTGGGTCGAGAACGGCGACGCTCAGGGTTTCTTCGATCTGCTGACCGAGCGACTGGCGCGTCTCAAGTAGTCACGCATTCTGAAGCCGCGTATCAGGCGGGCAGTCCTGCCGCCGCATAGCGGCTCAGCACCTGGCTGATGAAGGAACGGGCACCCTCGGTGCCCAGTTCCTTGATCAGCAGGTCGACTGCGATGATCATCAGCTCTTCCGGATTCCCGGGGCTGTGCGAGCAGTGGCCCTGAGGCCACTTGGCCTTGATGTCGGCGTCTAGGGTTATGGCTGTCATGTCTGTCTGATCTCCAGTGAAGGGCCACGCATACGCTGCTCGCGTCCCGGCGCTTGTGTCTCTGGCAGTAAACCATCCCGCGCGCATTTTGACACTTCTACTTACACATGATCCTGATAGCCCGGTTCAATGAGCGCTGGCGATAAATGTTTTGTGACGATTTCCCCACGCGCCCTGTGCCAGGCCAAGGCAGACTTCCGTTCCAGGCAGATCAACAGGTTACACACGGCGTGTCGGTCGGATCGTGCAACCAACGCGCCTTAGCGCGGTCGGACAGGTCTGGAAATGTTCATTGGCAGAGGAGGGTGTATGCCCCGGAAATTCGCAACATTGGGTTTTATGGTCGTGGCTTCATTGGTGGCAGGCTGCAGCAGTACCGCATCTGATAGCAAGGCCAGCGCCGAAGCGCCCGTCAAAGCCGACGCGCCAGCCAGCAACGCGATACCAGGCCGCTGTGATGCGGGGCTCGCCCAGTTCGCCATTGGCAAGCAGGCGTCCATAGACCTCCTTTCTCAAGTCCGCGCCCGTTCCGGTTCGCAGGACGCGCGCATTCTCGGTCCTGACGACATGGTCACGCTGGAGTACCGATCCGAGCGGGTAAACGTCAATACTGACGCTTCGGGGAAGGTGACCCGTATCAATTGCGGTTGAGCCGGTACTTTCTTTTGCGCATAAAAAAACCCCGTCAGTGACGGGGTTTTTTTTGTGTCAGGCGAATCAGGCCACCTGAACTTCTTCTGCTTGCATGCCTTTCTGGCCTTTAGCAGCAACAAAAGTAACGGTCTGGCCTTCTTTCAGGCTTTTGAAACCGTCGCTCTGGATTGCTTTGAAGTGTACGAACAGGTCGTCACCGCCACCTTGTGGAGTGATAAAGCCGAAGCCTTTTTCATCGTTGAACCATTTTACGGTGCCGGTTTGGCGATTAGACATGGTGTATCTCCAGAAACATAATTTTCAGTAACGTGCTGCTCAGGCCAACTGGGCACACCGGGCTATCATAGTCGAAATGGGCAAAAAAACAGCTATTAAGGTGGGCGCTTTGCGTAAAGGTCCCGTATATGCGGTTCACCATACTCTGCAAACCGCCTTCAGGGGTGCCAAACCCTGTACTGCACGTGCTGTATCAATAGCGCTTAAAGCCATGATTTCACTGGCTTTCAGAAGAGCCGGGGCCAACTGCTATCATTGCTTGGCGCGCGCGTTTTACCCCGGCTGAAAAAAATGATTATTTTGTCGCTGTGCAGTTTTCTGCGACCAGTTTTTGCAGTTTTGCCGTCAATGCGGCAGGTGGCGCTGTCTTGGTGTCCTTGAGCGAGGCTATTTCCTTGTCGGTGAAATGACTGTTCACCTGTTTTGCACCGCATTCGCAGTGACTCGTTGCGGTCTTGTCATCCAGCCCCTGTTTCTTGGCCGCAGCAACGCATTCCTGGGTAAAGGTGTTGTGTGTTTTATCGTCCATCGCGGCGTGAGCGCCCAGAGGGATGAGGGTGGCGCTGCACACGAGGAGGCTGGTCAGGCGTGAAAACTTCATGGTGTTCTCCTTAATTGCTGGAAAAAACGTGCGGGGTCTCGAGGGTTTCTGACGCCCGTGAAGCGTGCCAGTTCAGGCAGCGTGCTAATTCCACTTCATTTACGTGGATGTGCATCCCGGCCGGTCTGGCTGTGTTAGGATGCGCGTCCTGTTATTTTCAAGCGCCCCATGGTCAATGGCTTTCGGTGCAGCGCAGGCAGGTTTTTTCGTACATTCCAGTCATCTGGTCCGGTTCAAGGTTGGCCCCAAGGCTCCTGCCACTGTGAGGCAGGTATACCACCGGATCACGTACTGGCTCATCCCAACCCACGTGACCTTTGGTAGGGGTCACCACTAGGAGAGGAGGCGCCATGCCAACTATTACTCTTCCCGACGGCAGTCAACGTTCATTCGATCATGCGGTTTCCGTAGCCGATGTCGCGCTTTCAATCGGTGCCGGTCTGGCCAAGGCCACCGTCGCCGGCAAGGTCGACGGCAAGCTTGTCGACGCCTGCGACCTGATCGAAAACGATGCCAGCCTGCAGATCATCACCCCCAAGGATCAGGAAGGACTG
This sequence comes from Pseudomonas congelans, assembly GCF_900103225.1. Taxonomy (GTDB): domain Bacteria; phylum Pseudomonadota; class Gammaproteobacteria; order Pseudomonadales; family Pseudomonadaceae; genus Aquipseudomonas; species Aquipseudomonas congelans. The sequence goes on from NZ_FNJH01000001.1 coordinate 425,129, forward strand.
GAAATCATCCGTCACTCCTGCGCGCACCTGGTAGGGCACGCGGTCAAGCAGTTGTATCCGACTGCAAAAATGGTCATCGGCCCGGTGATCGACGACGGCTTCTATTACGATATCGCCTACGAGCGCCCGTTCACGCCTGACGATATGGCGGCGATCGAGCAGCGCATGCAGCAGTTGATCGAAAAAGATTACGACGTCATCAAGAAAGTCACCCCGCGCGCTGAAGTGATCGAGGTGTTCACCGCCCGTCACGAAGATTACAAGCTGCGTCTGGTCGAAGACATGCCGAATGAGCAGGCCATGGGCCTGTATTACCACGAAGAATACGTCGACATGTGCCGCGGTCCGCACGTGCCGAACACGCGCTTCCTCAAATCATTCAAGCTGACCAAGCTGTCTGGCGCCTACTGGCGTGGCGATGCCAAAAACGAGCAACTGCAGCGCGTCTACGGCACCGCCTGGGCTGACAAGAAGCAGCTGGCAGCCTACATTCAGCGCATCGAAGAAGCCGAAAAACGCGACCATCGCAAGATCGGCAAGCGTCTTGGCCTGTTCCATACTCAGGAAGAAGCGCCTGGCATGGTCTTTTGGCACCCGCAGGGCTGGACCCTGTACCAGGTGCTCGAGCAGTACATGCGCAAAGTGCAGCGTGAAAACGGCTACCTCGAGATCAAGACTCCGCAAGTAGTCGATCGCTCGCTCTGGGAAAAATCCGGGCACTGGGCCAACTACGCCGACAACATGTTCACCACCGAGTCCGAAAGTCGCGACTACGCGATCAAGCCGATGAACTGCCCTTGCCACGTGCAGGTGTTCAATCAGGGCCTGAAGAGCTACCGCGAGCTGCCGATGCGTCTGGCCGAGTTCGGTGCCTGTCACCGTAACGAGCCGTCGGGCGCCTTGCACGGCATCATGCGCGTACGTGGCTTCACTCAGGACGATGCGCACATCTTCTGTACCGAAGACCAGATGCAGGCCGAGTCCGCCGCGTTTATCAAGCTGACGCTGGATGTCTACGCCGATTTCGGCTTCAAGGATATCGAACTCAAATTGTCCACTCGCCCTGAAAAGCGTGTAGGCTCCGACGAGCTTTGGGATCGTGCCGAATCGGCGCTGGCTTCTGCACTCGATAGCGCAGGTCTGCCTTATGATCTGCAGCCGGGTGAAGGCGCGTTCTACGGCCCGAAAATCGAGTTCTCCCTCAAGGATTGTCTCGGTCGCGTATGGCAGTGTGGCACCTTGCAGCTGGACTTCAATCTGCCGATCCGCCTGAGTGCCGAATACGTTTCCGAAGACAACAGCCGCAAGAATCCGGTCATGTTGCACCGCGCAATTCTTGGGTCCTTCGAGCGTTTCATCGGAATTCTGATCGAGCATTACGAGGGGGCGTTCCCTGCATGGCTTGCGCCTACTCAGGCAGTGATCATGAATATCACTGACAAACAGGCCGATTTTGCCCTCGAAGTGGAAAAAACTCTGGCCGAAAGCGGGTTTCGTGCCAAGTCCGACTTGAGAAATGAAAAGATCGGCTTTAAAATCCGCGAGCATACTTTGCTCAAGGTTCCTTATCTCCTCGTGATTGGAGATCGGGAGGTTGAAATGCAAACTGTCGCTGTGCGTACACGTGAAGGCGCTGACCTTGGCTCGATGCCGGTCGCCCAATTCGCTGAATTCCTCGCACAAGCGGTTTCCCGGCGTGGTCGCCAAGATACGGAGTAATTATTATTAAGCGTGAAATGAGACAAGATAAACGAGCTGCACCCAAGGCCCCGATCAATGAAAATATCTCGGCCCGCGAGGTTCGTTTAATTGGCGCTGACGGCGAGCAGATTGGCATCGTCTCGATTGATGAAGCGCTTCGTATTGCCGAAGAGGCTAAGCTGGATCTGGTAGAGATTTCTGCCGACGCAGTCCCTCCGGTCTGCCGTGTGATGGATTACGGCAAATCGATCTTCGAGAAGAAGAAGCAGGTTGCTGCAGCGAAGAAAAACCAGAAGCAGATCCAGGTTAAAGAAATCAAGTTTCGTCCAGGGACGGAGGAAGGGGATTACCAGGTAAAACTACGCAACCTGGTACGTTTCCTGAGTGACGGGGACAGGGCCAAGGTATCGTTGAGATTCCGCGGTCGTGAGATGGCCCACCAGGAGCTGGGTATGGAGCTGTTGAAGCGGGTTGAAGGTGACCTGCTCGAATACGGTTCCGTCGAACAGCATCCTAAGATGGAAGGACGCCAGCTGATCATGGTCATCGCCCCGAAAAAGAAGAAATAACCACCAGGGCACGGCAGGCCTTGCGGTTATATTTATCAACTGAATGCGGAGTATCCGAACATGCCAAAGATGAAGACTAAAAGTGGTGCAGCTAAGCGGTTTTTGAAAACCGCCAACGGCATCAAGCACAAGCACGCTTTCAAGAGCCACATCCTGACCAAAATGTCGACAAAGCGTAAGCGTCAATTGCGCGGTAGCAGCTTGCTGCATCCGTCTGACGTGGCAAAAGTCGAGCGCATGCTGCGCCTTCGTTAATTTTGATCAAGATATAGAGGAAGTAACTCATGGCTCGTGTAAAGCGTGGCGTCATTGCCCGTAAGCGTCACAAAAAAATTCTGAAACTTGCAAAAGGCTACTACGGCGCGCGTTCACGCGTATTCCGTGTTGCCAAGCAAGCGGTAATCAAGGCAGGCCAATACGCCTACCGCGACCGTCGTCAGAAAAAACGTCAGTTCCGCGCTCTGTGGATCGCTCGTATCAACGCTGGTGCTCGTGTTAACGGTCTGTCCTACAGCCGTTTCATTGCCGGCCTGAAAAAAGCGTCCATCGAGATCGACCGTAAGGTTCTGGCTGATCTGGCAGTGAACGAAAAAGCGGCGTTTGCTGCGATTGTCGAGAAAGCTAAAGCCACCTTGGCCTAAGTCCCCGACAATCACTTGCCCCGGTTCTCCGGGGTCGGTGTTAAACGTCATAAATAGGGGAAGAGCCTTCAGCTCTTCCCCTATTTTGTATCTGGAGTCTGTACATGGAAAACCTGGACGCGCTGGTCTCTCAAGCTCTTGAGGCTGTGCAAAGCGCCGAAGATATCAATGCCCTGGAGCAAATCCGGGTTCACTACCTCGGCAAGAAAGGCGAGTTGACTCAGGTGATGAAGACCCTGGGGAACCTGCCAGCTGAAGAGCGTCCGCAAGTCGGTGCGCTGATCAACGTTGCCAAGGAACGTGTCACAGAGGTTCTCAATGCACGCAAGGCATCGTTTGAGCAGGCGGAACTGACTGCCAGGCTCGCAGCTGAATGCATCGATGTGACCCTGCCGGGCCGCGGTCAGACCTCAGGTGGTCTGCATCCGATTACCCGTACTCTGGAACGTATCGAACAATTCTTCACGCACATCGGCTACGGCATCGCCGAAGGCCCTGAAGTCGAAGACGATTACCACAACTTCGAGGCGCTCAACATCCCAGGCCACCACCCGGCCCGGTCGATGCACGACACCTTCTATTTCAATGCGAACATGCTGCTGCGCACCCATACCTCGCCGGTACAGGTACGCACCATGGAATCGCAGCAGCCGCCGATCCGCATCGTCTGTCCAGGCCGTGTGTACCGTAGCGACTCGGATATCACCCACTCGCCGATGTTCCACCAGATCGAAGGTCTGCTGGTCGATCGCGATATCAATTTTGCCGATCTGAAAGGCACCATCGAAGAATTCCTGCGTGTGTTCTTCGAAAAAGAGCTGGCCGTACGCTTCCGTCCTTCGTATTTCCCGTTCACCGAGCCCTCGGCGGAAGTGGATATGGAATGCGTGATGTGCAGTGGCAAGGGCTGCCGCGTCTGCAAGCAGACCGGCTGGCTTGAAGTCATGGGTTGCGGCATGGTCCACCCGAACGTTCTGCGCATGTCCGGCATCGACCCTGAAGAGTTTCAGGGCTTTGCGTTTGGCATGGGCGTAGAGCGTCTGGCCATGCTGCGTTACGGCGTCAATGATTTGCGCCTGTTCTTCGACAACGATTTGCGGTTCCTCGCGCAATTTCGCTAAGTCGTACGAACCTTTCAGGAGAGCAGGATGAAATTCAGTGAACAATGGCTGCGCGGCTGGGTAAGCCCGCAGGTTTCCCGCGACGAGCTGGTTGCTCGTCTTTCGATGGCCGGTCTTGAGGTTGACAGCGTGACGCTGGCCGCCGGCGTTTTCAGCGGCGTGGTGGTGGGCGAAGTGCTGAGCACCGAACAACACCCCGATGCCGACAAGCTGCGCGTGTGTCAGGTCAGCAATGGCAGTGAAACCTTTCAGGTCGTCTGTGGCGCGCCAAATGTGCGTCCGGGTCTGAAAATTCCATTCGCCATGATCGGCGCCGAGCTTCCGGGCGACTTCAAGATCAAGAAAGCCAAGCTGCGCGGCGTCGAGTCCAACGGCATGTTGTGTTCGGCTGCCGAGTTGCAGGCCGGCGAGGGCAATGATGGCCTGATGGAACTGGCTGCTGATGCGCCGGTTGGTCAGGACATTCGTGTCTATCTGAGCCTGGACGATGCCAGCATCGAGGTCGACCTGACCCCGAACCGTGGCGACTGCCTGTCGGTGGCCGGTCTGGCGCGTGAAGTCGGTGCGCTGTACGCCGCTGAAGTCACCCGTCCGCAGGTCGCTGCTGTCAGCGCTGTGCATGAAGAAGTGCGCCCGGTCGAAGTATTGGCTCCGGCTGCATGCCCACGTTACCTGGGCCGCGTGATTCGCAACGTCGACCTGTCGCGTCCGACCCCGCTGTGGATGGTCGAGCGTCTGCGTCGTTCCGACGTGCGCAGCATCGATGCCGCTGTCGACATCACCAACTACGTGATGCTGGAGCTGGGTCAGCCTCTGCATGCGTTCGATCTGGCCGAAATCAACGGCGGGATTCGCGTGCGCATGGCCGAGGAGGGCGAGAAGCTCGTTCTGCTCGACGGCCAGGAAGTCAGCCTGCGTGCCGACACCCTGGTCATTGCCGATCATCAGCGCGCGCTGGCAATCGCCGGGGTCATGGGTGGCGAGCACAGCGGTGTGACTGCCGGTACTCGCGATATTTTCCTGGAAAGCGCGTTCTTCGACACCATTTCGGTGGCTGGCAAGGCGCGTTCTTATGGTTTGCATACCGACGCTTCGCACCGCTACGAGCGTGGTGTGGACTGGCAACTGGCCCGTGAAGCCATGGAGCGAGCCACTGGCCTGCTGCTGGAAATCACTGGTGGCGAAGCCGGCCCCGTGATCGAAGTGGTCAGCGAGCAGCATTTGCCGTCGATCGCCCCGGTTACGTTGCGCGCCAGCCGCGTCGAGCAGATGCTCGGTCTGGTGATCGAAAACGCCGAAATCGAACGCCTGCTGACAGGTCTCGGTCTGGCTGTGACTGCCGAAGCCGATGGGCAATGGCGTGTCGAAGTGCCAAGTCATCGTTTCGATATAAGCCTTGAAGTCGACCTGATCGAAGAGCTGGCGCGTCTGTACGGCTACAACCGTCTGCCGGTCCGCTACCCGCAAGCCCGTCTGGCTCCACAGGCCAAGGCCGAAGCCAAGGGCGATCTGCCTGAGCTGCGACGCCTGCTGGTTGCCCGCGGTTATCAGGAAGCGATCACTTACAGCTTTATCGATCCGAAGTGGTTTGAACTGTTCACTCCGGGCGCCAAGCCGTTGCTGCTGGCCAACCCGATCTCCAATGACATGGCGGCAATGCGTGCCTCGTTGTGGCCAGGTCTGGTCAAGGCGCTGCAGCACAACCTCAACCGCCAGCAGGATCGCGTACGCATGTTCGAAAGCGGCCTGCGCTTCGTCGGTCAGCTCGACGGCTTGAAGCAAGAGCCGATGCTCGCTGGCGTGGTCTGCGGCAGCCGCCTGCCGGAAGGTTGGGCGCAAGGTCGCGACGTAGTCGATTTCTTCGACGTCAAGGCTGACGTTGAAGCGGTTCTGGGCTTTGCCGGTGCGCTGGGCGAGTTTACCTTCACGCCGGGTCAGCATCCTGCCTTGCACCCAGGCCAGACGGCTCGCATCGAGCGTGATGGCCGTGAAGTCGGTTTCCTGGGCGCCATTCACCCGGAACTGTCGAAAACCCTCGGCCTGGATCGTCCAGTGTTTGTTTTCGAGCTGGTTCTGGCCGAAGTGTCGACCGGCCGTCTGCCGAAATTCCACGAGTTGTCGCGCTTCCCTGAAGTGCGTCGCGACCTGGCACTGCTGGCCGATCGGGATGTTTCGGCCAGTGCGGTTCTGGACGTTATTCGTGAAAATGCAGGCGAGTGGCTCACAGACCTCAGGTTATTTGATGTTTACCAGGGTAAAGGCATTGATCCGCATAGAAAAAGCCTTGCAGTCGGCTTGACCTGGCAGCATCCATCACGCACTCTTAATGACGATGAGGTAAACGCAACGACACTTGCTATCCTCACCTCGCTTGAGGAGAGGTTAAACGCCACGTTAAGGAAGTAGCGTATGGGGGCTCTGACGAAAGCTGAGATGGCCGAACGTCTGTACGAAGAGCTGGGCCTGAATAAACGGGAAGCCAAGGAACTGGTCGAACTGTTTTTTGAAGAAATCAGGCACGCTCTGGAAGATAACGAGCAGGTGAAGTTGTCAGGTTTCGGCAACTTCGACCTTCGAGACAAGCGCCAGCGGCCTGGGAGAAATCCCAAGACCGGTGAAGAGATTCCGATTACGGCGCGCCGTGTGGTCACCTTTCGTCCAGGGCAGAAGCTGAAGGCCCGAGTTGAGGCATATGCTGGAACCAAGTCATAACGACGAGCTGCCGCCGATCCCCGGCAAACGCTACTTCACCATCGGTGAGGTCAGCGAGCTATGCGCGGTAAAACCGCACGTTCTGCGTTATTGGGAGCAGGAGTTTCCTCAACTCAACCCCGTCAAGCGGCGCGGAAACCGTCGGTATTATCAGCGACAGGACGTGCTGATGATCCGCCAGATCCGCGGCCTGCTATACGATCAGGGCTTCACCATCGGTGGCGCCCGACTTCGTCTTACCAGCGGTGAACCGAAGGATGACACCCAGCAGTACAAGCAGATGATCCGCGAGATGATTGCCGAGCTGGAAGACGTACTCGTCATGCTCAAAGCGTAATTGAGCAGTCAGGATACTTCCAAAATTCAAATGCTTAGGGTATATTCCTCAACGTTTTCGCAGGTTGCAAAACAGATACACGCCTAGTCGGGGCGTAGCGCAGTCCGGTAGCGCACTAGCATGGGGTGCTAGGGGTCGAGTGTTCGAATCACTCCGTCCCGACCATATAATTCAATGACTTAGCCCAATCTGAGAAGGTTGGGCTTTTTCATGCGCGTGAGTTTTGATTGATTCGCTGTCTCTCGATGGTTGTCACCCTTTGCAAATTGTCACAACCACTCCGTGTGATCATTTTCTGACACCATGTTTGCAGCCTAGGTCAGGTGATCCGAGCATTGGTCCTGCGGAGGGACGGATAGGACAAGGAAGGTGATTGCAGGGTTCTGCAGTGGTACTGATTCCACAGAGGTACTAACATGTGACTGATTTTTGCATTTTTGTTTTTGAAGAACAGGGAGTTCTATGTCTTTTGATGCGTTTATGAAGGTTGATGGTGTTGAGGGCGAGTCTCTTGACGATGGGCACAAAGGTTGGGTCGAATTGCTTTCCTACCACTACAACGCCATGCAGTCCATCAGTCAGACTGCCAGCTCGAGTGGGGGAGCTACTGCTGGAGGGGTTTCCCTTGGCGATTTCCAGATCAGCAAATATGTAGATAGAGCCACCCCTAAGCTATTTGAGCTTTGCTGTAGGGGGTCGCATATCAAAAATGTGACTATTCGAATCCATCGTGCAGGAACTGAAAAATTCAAGTATATGGACATCGTACTTTAAGAAGTTCTGATCTCATTAGTCAGCGGTCAAGGTGCCGACCAGTCAGGTTTCCCCGTAGAAGTAGTAAACCTGAATTACGGCCGCATTAAATTTGAATACTCACAACAACGTCGCGCTGATGGTGGTAGTGCCGGCATCGTTTCTGGGGGCTGGGACAGGACTGCGAATAAGCCATTTGCGTAAATGAATGGATTGAGTGCCAACAGATAAAATGGAAAATTTAATCTCATGGGGGGATGTATGACTAACCGCACATACGTTGCCCAGAGGGAATGAAGAATGAAACCAACAGACGAGAACGGCACAAACTATTTGCTGGTCAGTACTGCCGCCGAGAAGCTAGGAGAGCAAGCCTGTACATTAGGTATTAAGCATATTAATAATGGCACACTGCGATTGCAATTCAACCGTGAAGTCGCCTGTTACGCCAGAAGTATTGTTAATGATGTTTCTGAAGGTAAGAAAAGTCCTGAGCAGGGCCTGAAAGAAATAAAGGATGAACAAGATAGCTTGTTTGCCCAGTCATGGGAGGTTGCCAAAAAAGGCGTTGGAGCAGTCGCCGGAGCAATGCAAGTCGTAGCGGGTGCGGGCATTTGCTATGGCTCTGTCGGTACGTTGTGCCTCGTTGCAGGTTTGCCAATTATGGCTCATGGTGCAAATAACGTTTATGAAAACGGGCGCAACCTTTGGGAGGGGCGTAGTGATACAGAAGGCCCAGTAAGAAAGGGATACCAGGCAGCAGCGAAAGCAGTTGGTTACGGGGCACGAGAAGGTAATATGGCCTACGGGTCAGCTGACCTTGCGATGTCTGTATACGGTGTCACGAAGCTGGTTTTAAAACCAGATTCTTGGCGGCTATTTAGATATATTAGAACTGACTATGTTCGTGCATATAGAAACACGTCAGTACCTGTGTTAGTTATAGATAGAGCCGCCGACGCCATCACAGTAGACGGGATACAGAAACAGTGAGCCGACAAAAAGCTGGACGATTTTTTTCAAACGCAAGAGTCTATTTATTTGCGATTGCGTGCGCTGCTTTTCATTCGGTATGGATATTGCTTCTTCTTGATTATTTTTTTGATCTCAATGTTTTCGTGGTCAGGTTTGTAGGTGCGCTAATTTTTATTATAATTTCTTTTTTTTGCATAAAATTATTCCATCAAAAAATAAACAGGCTTTGATTTGCATGGTCGGCAATATACAGATTTTCTGAATTAATCAGAGGCTCAATGATGAGTTGATCAGTATACCGATTACGTACGCCTGTCCATGTCCAATACTGTCGATTTCAGGGCTGATCGAGAGGTGACCTTGCCCCCGAGAAACGTATCCTTTAACCCGGCGTCGGGGTTGAGTATCTAGGGTTGTTGCCTTTGCTAGTTCTGCTCGTCTGGTATTGGCTGAAACCTCCTTGCTTGCACATATAAAGACCTGGCGCTTTTTAGAAGAGGCGCAGTCCCGTGCCAGCGTCCTCATCCAGCCACTCGGAATAGCCAATAGCTGTTACCTAAAATCGTGGCGACCTTCCCCCACACGAACGCTTTGCCCCTAGGCCCGCGACACGAGCTCCCACCAAAGCACCCACTGTCTCCAAAAAAATAATTTGACATATGTTATTTGTGATCACATATTCGTGCCATAAGAAAGCCAATATGAGTCACTCCCCATGACAGATCGTCCCATCCTCCTGCCCGCCATGCGGCAGGTTTCTCGCGATACCCTCCAGGATCAGGTGTACCGGCAGATTCGTGAAGCGCTGATGAGCGGGCGCTTTCAGCCGGGTCAGAAGCTGACGATCCGTGGTCTGGCCGAGGCGCTGGGTTCCAGTCCGATGCCGGTGCGCGAAGCACTGAATCGTCTCAGTGCAGAGAACGCCTTCGAAGTCACCGAAACCGCCCGGCTGCGTGTGCCCATGATGACCCCGGAGCGGCTGCGCGAGATTCGCGATGCGCGTGTGGCGCTGGAAGGTCTGTTGGCCGAGAAAGCCGTGATTCTGATCAACGACGCCGATCTTGCCGACATCAGCCAGCTCTGTGGGCAGATGCAGAAGGCTGCTGACAGCGTTGATGTCGCGCTCTATCTGTGGACCAACTTTGCCTTTCACCGGCGCATTTATGCGGTAGCCAAGGCTGAGCTCATCGTGGCAGCAGTGGAGAATTTCTGGCTGCACATCGGTCCGTGTTTCGCGTTGGTTGCGCCTGACCGGGCGCATCTTCAGCGTTCGATGGAGGCGCACAACCGTATCGTCGAGGCGTTGGCGGCGCGTGATGGGGCGGCGGCTCGTGCAGCTGTCACCGACGACATCATGCAGGCTGCCGACTCTCTGACACGCCTGATCGCAAAGAGCGACCGCTCCAGGTCGCGTGTCTCGGGAGTGAAAAAAGTATGAGTGTTCTCAATCGGCTGGTTCCCTATGCAGGTCTGCGTGTCCTTATTTCCGGCGGTGCAGCCGGGATCGGTGAGGTGTTGGCGGCGGCTTACCTGGAAGCGGGGGCAAAGGTACATGTGTGCGATGTCAGCGAGGCGGCCATTGCGGCATTCCTCGATCGCCATCCAGGCAGTGTCGCCACCCACGCAGACGTTGCTGATCCGGCGCAGATCGAAGTGGTATTCAAGGTGCAGCGCGAGCAATTCGGTGGTCTTGATGTGCTGATCAACAACGCCGGGATTGCCGGTCCGACGGCAGGCATCGATGCCATTAGCGAAGAAGAGTGGCAGCGCACCATCGACATCAATCTCACCGGGCAATACCGCTTCGCTCATCACGCGGTGCCGTTGCTCAAGGCCTCGCCCAACGCTCACCTGATCCATATCGCTTCGGTCGCCGGTCGCTTGGGCTATGCCTGGCGCACCCCGTATGCCGCGACCAAGTGGGCGATTGTCGGGCTAATGAAGTCGCTGGCGTCCGAGCTGGGGGAAAGTGATATCCGCGTCAATGCCTTGCTGCCGGGTATTGTCGAAGGTCCGCGCATGGACGGAGTAATTCGGGCCCGTGCGCAACAGATGAACGTGCCGGAGGAGGAGATGCGCGAGGAGTACCTGAAAAAGATTTCGCTCAAGCGCATGGTCACCGCCGAGGACGTTGCCGCAATGGCACTGTTTTTATGCTCCCCCGCCGCCCGCAATGTCACGGGTCAGGCCATCAGTGTGGATGGCAACGTCGAGTACCTCTGAGGATTCGGCCCGATAGCAACCATGACCGGACGTCGTCCGAGTCATGTTCCAAATCAGACTTCTCGCCAACAACAAGAACGGAGAATGCTCATGCCCAAAAAACGTCCGGTCATCATCACCTGCGCCGTCACGGGGGCGATCCACACGCCGTCGATGTCGCCTCATTTGCCGATCACGCCGCAGGAAATCGCCGATGCAGCCATCGGTGCCGCCGAGGCCGGGGCCTCGATCGTTCATTTGCACGCCCGCGACCCTCGTGACGGGCGGCCCAGTCAGGATGTCGATCTGTTTCGGCAGTTCCTGCCGCAGATCAAGGCAAAGAGCGACGTGGTGATCAATATCACTACTGGCGGCGCGCCGACCATGGGCGTGGAAGAGCGCCTGCAACCGGTGGCGCAGCTCAAGCCGGAACTCGCTTCGTTGAACATGGGCTCAATGAACTTCGGGCTGTACGAAATGCTGGATCGCTACAGCGAATTCAAGCACGACTGGGAGCGGCCCTATCTGGCCGAGAGCGACGACCGGATTTTCCGTAACACCTTCCGCGACATCGCGCACATCCTCAATACATGCGCCGAGAACCGCACACGCTTTGAAATTGAATGCTACGACATCGGTCATCTGTACACCGCAGCGCACTTTCTGCAGCGCGGGTTGCTTAAGGCACCGATTTTCATCCAGTCGGTATTCGGTTTGCGCGGCGGTATCGGCGGGCATCCTGAAGACCTGGCGCACATGCGCCGTACGGCTGACCGCCTGTTTGGCGATGCCTATCAGTGGTCGATCCTGGGGGCCGGTCGCAATCAGATTCCGCTGGGCACCATGGGCCTGTCGATGGGTAGTCATGTGCGTGTCGGCCTGGAGGATTCGCTGTGGGACGGGCCGGGCAAGCTGGCGGCGTCCAATGCCGATCAGGTCAAGCGTATCCGCACGGTGATCGAAGCGCTGGGCGGGCAGGTGGCGACGCCGGATGAAGCCCGTGAAATGCTCGACCTGAAGGGGCAGGACAAGGTTAATTTCTAGTCGCCGCAAAATGCGTCATCTCAATAACAACAAGACAGAGGTGAAAAATGCGTATCGAAATCGTTGTCGACGTGAAGACCACGCTAGGCGAAGGTCCGGTCTGGGATGTCGAGCAACAGCGCCTGTACTGGATCGACAGCTTCGACGGCCGTGTCCTGCGTTGCACGGACGACGGGCGCGAACTGCGCGCCTGGGATGTCGGCCAGAAAATCGGTTCCATGGCCTTGCGCAAGCATGGCGACGCGGCGCTTGTCGCGTTGCAGACCGGCATCTACAACCTTGACCTGCCGAGCGGCGATCTCGAGCTGATCGTCGACCCTGAACCCGGCTTGCCGAACAATCGGCTCAATGATGGCAAGGTCGATCGGCAGGGCCGCTTCATCGTGGGCTCGATGGACACGCAGGAGGATCAGGCCAGCGCAAAGCTGTATCGCCTCGACCCTGACCTGAGCCTGCACACCCTGGATGAGGGCATCATCGTGTCCAACGGCCCTTGCTGGAGTCCGGGCGGGGAAACTTTTTATTTCGCCGACACCTGGTCAGGAGAGATCTGGACCTACGATTACGACAACGCCAGCGGCGCAGTCTCCAACAGACGCACCTTTACCAAGGTCGACACCTCGGCAGGGGGCGCGGCGGATGGCTGCACCGTGGATGCCGAAGGCTGTCTGTGGCAAGCGCTGGTGTATGCCGGAAAACTGGTGCGTTACACCCCTGACGGGCAGGTGGATCGCATCATCGACATGCCCGTGAAGAAAGTGACCAGTCTGACCTTCGGCGGTCCGAATCTGGACACACTGTTTGTCACCTCCATGGCCAAGCCGCCGTTGCCGCGTTTTCCGGAAGATGGCCAGCAGCGCGGTGCCCTGTTCGCCATCACCGGGCTGGGTGTGAAAGGCATTGCCGAGCGGCGCTTTGCCAGTTAACCCACCAACAGACCGAACCTGAACGTTAAGGACGACTGAACCCTTTCTCGCTGGGGCGTGCGCGACACGCCTGGAGATTTCCCATGCCAAATAACAAGAATGCATCGCTGGGCAAGATTCATCGTTTTTCGTGGGTGTCGTTGCTGGTCTGCTGGATGATCTGGATTTTGAACGCCTACGATCGCGAGATCGTCTTGCGCCTGGGGCCGACGATTTCCAAGCATTTCGACCTGTCTGCGGATCAGTGGGGGACGGTGGCAACGGTGGTCATGCTGGCACTGGCCGTTCTCGATATTCCCGGCTCTATCTGGAGTGATCGCTACGGCGGTGGGTGGAAGAGGGCGCGCTTTCAGGTGCCGCTGGTACTGGGTTACACCGCGCTGTCGTTTCTGTCGGGCTTCAAGGCATTGAGTGGCAGCCTGGCCAGTTTCATCGCCTTGCGCGTCGGGGTGAATCTGGGCGCTGGCTGGGGCGAGCCTGTCGGTGTCAGCAATACTGCCGAGTGGTGGCCAGTAGAACGTCGCGGTTTTGCTCTGGGCGCGCACCATACCGGTTACCCCATCGGCGCGATGCTCAGCGGCATTGTCGCCAGTTTCGTGATCAGCACTTACGGAGAGGAAAACTGGCGTTATGTATTCTTCTTCGCCTTCGTCGTAGCGCTGCCGCTGATGATTTTCTGGGCACGCTACTCGACGGCCGAGCGCATCACCCAACTGTACGTGGATATCGCTGCCAAAGGCATGACCCCGCCGGACAGCACACCGTCGACCAATGTAAAAGGCCAGGTGTGGAAGTCGGTGAAGGCAACCCTGAGCAACCGCAACATCGCCCTGACTGCCGGTAACACCCTGCTTACGCAAGTGGTGTACATGGGCGTCAACATTGTTCTGCCAGCCTATCTGTACAACATCCTCAGCCTGTCGCTGGCCGAGTCGGCGGGAATGAGCGTGGTGTTCACCCTGACCGGCATCCTCGGGCAATTGATCTGGCCATCGCTGTCGGACATCATCGGTCGGCGCATCACATTGATCATCTGCGGCATATGGATGGCGGTCAGCGTCGGGGCCTTTTACTTCGCCAACACCATCCTGATCGTCATCGCCGTGCAGTTGCTTTTCGGCCTGGTCGCCAATGCTGTCTGGCCCATCTACTACGCGGTCGCTTCCGACTCGGCGCAACCTTCGGCGACCTCCACAGCCAACGGGATCATCACCACAGCGATGTTCATCGGCGGCGGTATCGCCCCGGTGCTGATGGGAACGCTGATTTCCATGGGCGGTGGCTGGACCAGCCTCAGCGGCTATACCGTGTGCTTTTTCGTAATGGCCGGTTGCGCATTGGGCGGGGCGTTCCTGCAGCTGTTTTCTCACCGTCCAGAGTTGCTGACGGTGCAGCGGAGCGTGTGAGGACGGGCAGTGATGTCACTTGGTTCTGATCTGAAATAGCCGTAAGCCGCTATGTAGGGATGCTTGGTATCTGGACTAATGCGTCAGCCTGCGGGGACCGGAAAGACAGCGTAAGCGCTCAAAATCTGTCCCCGTATCAACCGGAAAACTTCACTTTAAAAGGGGTCGCAAGCGCTTTTCGGGCCGTTAAACCGATTCAATAGCGAAGATAAAGTATGACTTTTCCCTCCATTACTTGCTATTCAGCGACATCTGAGCTGTCGCAATCAGAACATACCTTGACTAACACAGGCAAAAACTTGACGTCAGAAATCTTCGGGCGTCAAGTTTTTCGAGTTGTATAGAGTATTGAATGCCAAGTGTAATAAAAATTTTTTATCGTTAAATATCATTGCCTTAGCTTGGTTTATAGCCGTTATTCAGGTTTTGTAAGCTTATAGCTTCTAAAGTTACTGAGCTGGCGGGCGACATGAGTACTATCTCAATGACATCAATCATAAAAGTTGGTTCAGCCCATTTTTACGAGTGATAGCGCCCACCATGCAAGCCACGGAATGGCTAGTTCAGGACCGACATCATGTTCAGCAAACTCAGCATCTCGCAAAAGCTTTACTTCAGCTTTGCCGCGATCATCGTGCTTATCGTCGTCCTTGTCGCGAGTGCTTACAGAGGTTTCGAGCAGGTCGAAGAGGCTACAAACAGCAATGTTCATACGTATCAGGTGTTGAGCGAAGCGCAACTTGCCCTTGAACAGCTGATCAATATCGAGACCGGGATGCGAGGCTTTGTCATCGCTTCGAAGGATGCGTTCCTGGAGCCATTGGTGGCGGGGGAGAGGCGTTTCAACGAAGAACTCGATTCGCTCAAGCGCCTGACAGCTGACAATGCGGAGCAGCAGCGCCGCCTGGCCGCTCTGGGTGATACCCAGAAGCGCTGGCTCGATGAAGATATCAATCCGATCATCGCCCTGCGCCGCGATCTGACTGCACGCAATATGCCTGATGATGAGCTGGATGCACGCATCACCTCGGGGGCCGACAAAGCCAAGATGGACAGCATGCGTGCTCTGCTCGCTGAAATCAGCGGTACTGAGCAAAAGTTGCTGGTTCAGCGCAGTCAGGAAATGTCCGATGCCAAGCGGTTTGCGATCATGATTCTGATGTGCGGCGGCCTGGCCGCGGCTGTTCTTGCGATGATCCTTGCCGCTGTATTGGGGCGCAGCACCACGGCGCGCTTGCAACTGGCCATTGATGCCGCAACGGCAATTGCCAATGGCAAGCTGGACACTGTGATCGACACCAGCAGTCACGATGAACTGCCGAAAGCCTTTGATCGTATGCAGAATCGCCTGCGCGAGATGATTCAACAGATCAGCCAGGCCGCCAATCAACTGGTCGTCGCCGTGCAACAGATTTCCGGTGCTTCCGAACAGCTGTCCGGTGCTATCCAGGAACAGTCGACGTCCGCCTCGGCGATGGCGGCCACTATCGAAGAACTGACCGTCAGCATCCATCACGTTTCCGAAAACGCCGATGAGGCGCATGAACTCGCCAGCCGCTCAGGGCAGCAGTCGAAGGACGGTGCGCAGGTCATCGAAAATACCCTGTCCAGCATGAATGGCATCGCCCGGACAGTGCAGCTGTCTTCTACTCAGGTCGCAGGACTGGGTCAGCACTCCGAGCACATTTCGTCGATCGTCAGCGTGATTCAGGGCATTGCCGATCAGACCAACCTGCTGGCCCTCAACGCTGCCATCGAGGCGGCGCGTGCCGGTGAACAGGGACGTGGCTTCGCAGTGGTTGCCGACGAAGTACGCCTGCTGGCGCAGAACACCGGCAAGTCCACCAAGGAAATCGCCGGGATGATCGATAAAATTCAGGCGGGCGTACGGGAAACCGTCGAGAGCATGCGCAGCGGCGTTCAGGAAGTGAACGAAGGCGTGGAAATGGCGGGCACTGCCGGTCAAGCGATCATTGAGATTCGCGACAGTTCGGGCAAGGTTCTGCAGGTGGTCGACCAGATATCTTTCGCGCTGCGTGAGCAAACCGCCGCCAGCCAGGATGTTGCACGTAACGTCGAGCGCTCTGCGCAAATGGCTGAACAGAACAACATGTCGGTTCAGGAACTGCTCAAGACCAGCGGCGGCCTGAAGATCCTCGCCACCAGCCTGCAGACGGAAGTGGGCAAGTTTCGGCTATAAGGTCTGAAGAAAGCTCGTCAACCCGCTCACGCTGCTGAAAACCCCGGTATTGGTCTATGGCTAATCCCGGGGTTTTTTCTGGCATATTCAAAAAACGCACCTAACCTTTGGTGCCTTGATGACATACCCGTGGAGGTCGTCAGAACCGGTCAAAAGGGGTGCCAAGCGTGATGCCCTGCGGGCTTTCAGGTCGTCCGGCAGGGCAAGGATGAGCAGTACATCGGAATTCATGCAATGAAATGGCAGCGCAGGCTGTCTCAGGACTGATACCTTTTTACGTCAATGCTGAGCCAGAATACTGTCCAGCAGACCCGGGAAACGGCTTTCCAAGACCTGTTTACGCAGCGAGTTCATGTGCGTGGTGCCCACGTTGCGCGTCTGTACGAGCCCGGCATCGCGCAGCACGCGGAAGTGATGGGACATGCTGGATTTGGGACGTCCGCCGTCCAGTTCGCCGCAGGTGGCTTCTGCAACGCCGGCCAGGCAGCGCACGATTCCCATGCGAACGGGATCACTCAAGGCATAGAGCACGCGTTCGAGTGTGAGGTCTTCAGGATCGGGGTGTTGGAAGGTTCGCATGGCGGGGATGATATCAAGGCTTCCGTTTATTGCCATAGTTCGATTACCATCGAACAACTGAAATCAAAAGTCATCTGGCCTACGGGAGCTTTCCAATGTCTGCATTGTTCGAACCCTTCAAACTGAAAGACGTGACGCTGCGCAACCGAATCGCCATTCCTCCGATGTGCCAGTACTCGGCAACCGAAGGTGTTATCAACGACTGGCACCACGTGCATCTGGCCAGCATGGCACGCGGTGGTGCGGGCCTGTTGGTGGTCGAAGCTACCGCCGTCGCGCCGGAAGGGCGTATTACCCCCGGTTGCACTGGTATCTGGAATGACGAACAGGCGCAGGCATTCGTGCCTGTCGTCAAAGCCATCAAGGCTGCAGGGTGCGTGCCGGGTATTCAGATTGCCCACGCCGGCCGCAAGGCCAGCGCCAACCGTCCGTGGGAAGGCGATGACCATATCGCGGCTTCCGATTCGCGCGGCTGGGACACTATCGCTCCGTCCGCCATCGCGTTCGGTGCCAATCTGCCGAAAGTCCCGCGCGCCATGACCCTGGAAGACATCGCTCGTGTTCGCCAGAACTTTGTCGATGCTGCCCGTCGCGCTCGCGATGCGGGCTTTGAATGGATCGAGCTGCATTTTGCCCACGGCTACCTGGGACAGAGCTTCTTCTCCGAGCACTCCAACCAGCGTACCGATGAGTACGGCGGCAGCTTTGATAACCGCAGCCGTTTCCTGCTGGAAACCCTGGCCGCAGTACGTGAGGTCTGGCCTGAGAACCTGCCGCTCACCGCACGTTTTGGTGTTATCGAATACGACGGCCGCGACGAGCAGACGCTTGCAGAGTCGATCGAACTGGCGCGCCGCTTCAAGGCTGGCGGTCTGGACCTGCTGAGTGTCAGCGTCGGTTTCAGTACCCCGGACGCCAACATTCCATGGGGGCCTGCGTTCATGGGGCCTGTTGCCGAGCGTGTGCGTCGTGAAGCGGATATTCCGGTGACCAGCGCGTGGGGCTTCGGCGAGCCGAAGCTGGCTGAAGAGGCGGTCAAGTCAGGCCAGCTCGATCTGGTCTCGATTGGCCGTGCGCATCTGGCCGATCCGCACTGGGCCTACTTCGCAGCGAAAGAACTGGGCGTGGAAAAATCCGCCTGGACCCTGCCTGCGCCTTACGCTCACTGGCTTGAACGTTATCGCTGAGCACGCCTGACCTGAAGATATGCATGCGTTGGTGGCATCTACAGCATGTGTATCTTCTCTTCCTCTGGAGTGGTGGGCGGCGCTTGCCAACCACCACCCAGCGCTTTGAAGACGGCAACCGCCGCTTGCGCGGATTCGACTTTCGCCTGCGCATTGGAGTCGGCGACCTGCAGCATTTTCTCGTCGGCGCGCAGAACCTCGATCAAACTGGCAGCACCTTTGCTGTAGCTTGCGAATGAGGATTGCCGGGCCGAAGCAAGTGCAGCTTCGCCTTTATCCAGCATTGCAGCTTGAGTTTCGCGGTTGGCCAACGAAGAGAAAGCGTTTTCAACGTCCTCAGTGGCACGCAAAACTGACTGTCGATAAGCCGCCAAAGCCTCTGCCTCTTGTCCTTTGGCTTGACCGATCCGGGCGTTCACCCGGCCGAAATCGAAAAGCCTCCAGCGCAGCCCCAAAACACCTGCTGACTGACTGGCACCGCCGGTAAACAGATTGCCGCTCGACACAGCTGTGGCGCTGCCCAGCAATGCGCTGAGTGAAAGTTTCGGGTAATACTCGCTGATCGCCACGCCGATACGCGCGTTCGAAGCGGCGAGGCGCCGCTCAGCCACTATCAGATCGGGTCTGCGACGTAGAAGATCGGCTGGCGTTCCTGTCGACGCGAGCTCAGGTGTGTGCGGGATTGGACCTGCTTCAGCCAATGAACTTCGATGAGTGCCAGGCGGTACACCCAGCATCACGTCGAGCGCGTTCATCGCCGCGTCGAGACCAGTTTGCAGAATCGGCATTGTTGCCTGCACTTGTAAAAGCTCTGCTTCGATCTGACGGACTTCATATTCCGGGGACAGACCACGCTCATAGAGAAGCTGGACTTTTTCCAGCAGGTCTTGCCGGGTTTGAACCTGTCGGCGCGTGATCGCCAGCCTGGCTTGCAGGCCACGGATGGTGATGTAGGTATCGGCGGTCCGCGCTGCCACAGCGAGCCTGGCAGCCGCAACACCTGCCTGCGAAGCTTGATATTCAGCCAGTGCAGCCTGTCGGCTGCGTCTCAAACCGCCAAAAACGTCCAGCTCCCAGCTTGCCGTCAGATTGGCTTCATAGGAATTGCCATAACGGTCGTAGCCAGGTGCCGAGTTCAGGACCTGACCGAGTGGAGTCTCCACCGATTGATGAGCGCGAGCCGTCTGTGCATCGATGTTGCCCGCTGGGAGTAGGGCGGCGGTCGCCGCATCTGCTCCGGCGCGTGCCTGAGCAAGTTGCGCGCTGGCTTGAGCGAGATCGAGATTCTGCGCCAGGGCGCGTGACACGAAGCTGCTCAGTAACGGATCATCAAAACCGTCCCACCACGCGGCACTGACAAGCGGATGCGCGGTAATATTCGCAGCGCCACGGGGTTGAGTCAGATAGCGGTCAGGCAGGGGCGCATCTGGACGCCGGTAATCCGGGCCCACGGCGCAGCCCGACAGCAGACCGGTGCTCATGACCAGTACGTACGTACAAAGCGGGCGCATGGAAATTCCTTGAGGTGATCAGGTTGTGACTATATTACGATTCGGTCACTTGTTGTCAATGAGTGTTCACCTAGCTAAGCTGGAAATATGACTAAACAAATCAAGACGTCGCCAGTGCGCGGTCCCTCCGACCACAGCGTTCGCGACCAGGTTGTCGAAGCGGCAACACAGCATTTCGGCCACTACGGCTATGAGAAAACCACAGTCTCGGATCTGGCCAAGGCCATTGGGTTTTCCAAGGCCTACATCTACAAGTTCTTCGACTCCAAGCAAGCCATCGGCGAAGTGATCTGCTCGAACCGGCTGGCGATGATCATGGCGCTGGTGAACTCGGCCATCAGCGAAGCGCCAACGGCGTCGGAGAGGCTGCGCCGCCTGTTCCGTTCGCTTGTGGAGGCCGGTAGCGATCTGTTTTTTCACGACCGGAAGCTGTATGACATAGCCGCTGTTGCAGGCCGCGATCAGTGGCCTTCTGCTGCCGCGCACGACGAGCGCATTCGCCAGCTCATCCAGCAAATCGTTCTTGAAGGCAGGGAGTCGGGAGAGTTCGAACGCAAGACACCTCTGGACGAGGCCGTTCAGGCCATTCACCTAGTCATGCGTCCGTACATCAACCCGGTGCAATTGCAATATAACCTCGACATTGTGGCGACAGCCCCGGTCCATTTGTCGGCGTTGATACTGCGAAGTCTGGCGCCGTGAGCTTGTGACCATTGACTAATTTGGTCACTTTCCGGAGAATCGTATCCCTGCTCACTTGATTTCAAGTAGGGATCCCATGCTCCTGTCCAGACACAAAACCACTGCCTTGTTGTTATTGCCTCTCTTTTTGACTGCGTGCAGCGAGTCGTCCGGGGTGCGCGATCCACGTACCCAGTCGCCTCTGGTAAGGGCGGCCACTGTTGCAAATGCTGATCAAGCCTCCCGTTTGTTCACCGGGGTTGTGGTCGCTCGGGTTCAGAGCGACCTTGGGTTTCGGGTTTCCGGGAAGGTGCTTGAGCGCCTGGTGGATACCGGCCAGACCGTCAAGCGCGGTGAGCAACTGATGCGCCTGGACCCCGTTGACCTTGGGCTTCAGGCTCAGGCCCAACAGCAGGCGGTTGCCGCCGCTGTGGCACGAGCCAGGCAGACCGCCGATGACGAAGCGCGTAACCGTGACCTGGTCGTCGCTGGTGCGATATCCGCTTCCGCCTACGACAGGATCAAATCCCTGGCCGACACCGCCAAGGCAGAACTGAGTGCTGCACAAGCGCAGGCCAGCGTGGCGCGCAACGCAAGCGGGTACGCTGTTTTACTGGCGGACGCCGACGGCGTTGTGGTCGATACGCTGGTCGAGCCTGGACAGGTCGTCAGCGCAGGCCAGCCCGTGGTCAGGCTGGCAAAGGCGGGGCCACGCGAAGCCATTGTCCATCTGCCTGAAACCTTGCGGCCGACTATTGGTGATCGGGCTGAGGCCAGACTGTATGGCGACAGTGCGCGCGTCATACCGGCAAGGCTGCGGCTGCTCTCTGACGCCGCAGACCCGCTGACGCGTACGTTTGAAGCCAGGTATGTGCTTGAAGGCTCAAACCTCAGTGCGCCTCTGGGGTCAACGGTGTCCCTCGATATCGCTGTGGGCAAGGCAGCCCGGCAGTCGCTGGCGGTACCCATTGCTGCTCTGCATGACCCGGGTCAAGGCCCGGGTGTCTGGGTCATTGCAGGTACGCCTGCCAAAGTCACCTGGCGCGCCTTGCAACTGCTGGGTGTGAGTGACGATTTGGCAAACGTGAGTGGCGGTCTCCAGGCCGGCGAGCAGGTCGTGGCATTGGGCACGCATTTGCTTCACGACGGTGAGGAAGTGCGCGTGCAGCAGAGTGTTATCACCGCTGAGGCACGGCCATGAATCCGGGACGCTTCAATCTTTCTGCACTGGCCGTTCGCGAACGCGCCATCACACTTTTTCTGATTATTTTGATAGGCGTGGCCGGTACGCTTTCATTTTTCAAACTGGGTCGTGCGGAAGATCCGCCTTTCACCGTCAAGCAAATAACCGTCATTTCTGCCTGGCCTGGCGCAACCGCTCAGGAGATGCAGGATCAGGTCGCCGAGCCGCTTGAAAAGCGCATGCAGGAATTGAAGTGGTACGACCGTAGCGAGACCTACACCCGGCCGGGTCTGGCATTCACTATGGTTTCATTTCAGGACAAGACCCCACCTTCCCAGGTGCAGGAAGAGTTTTATCAGGCGCGCAAGAAACTCAGTGATGCCGCGAAGTCGTTGCCTGCGGGGGTCATTGGTCCGATGGTCAATGATGAATTCTCGGACGTGACCTTTGCGCTGTTTGCGTTGAAAGCCAAAGGTGAACCGCAGCGGCTGCTGGTACGCGATGCCGAGTCACTGCGCCAGCGTCTGCTGCATGTGCCGGGCGTGAAGAAGATCAATATCATCGGCGAACAGGCCGAACGAATTTTTGTGTCGTTCTCCCACGAGCGGCTGGCAACATTGGGCTTCTCTCCTCAGGACATTTTTTCGGCGCTCAACGAACAGAACGTCCTGACCCCTGCCGGTTCGATTGAAACCAGCGGGCCGCAGGTGTTTCTGCGTCTGGACGGTGCCTTCGACACCCTTGAGAAAATCCGCAACACGCCGATTGTGGCGCGGGGTAAAACGCTGAAGCTCCAGGACGTGGCGACAGTGGAGCGCGGCTATGAAGACCCGGCGACCTTTCTGGTCCGCAACCAGGGGGAGCCGGCCCTGTTGCTGGGCATTGTGATGCGCGACGGCTGGAACGGCCTGGACCTGGGTAAAGCGCTGGAAGCAGAAACCGTCAGAATCAATCAAGGCATGCCATTGGGAATGACGCTTTCGAAGGTCACTGACCAGTCGGTGAACATCGGTTCGGCCGTTGACGAGTTCATGATCAAATTCTTCGTCGCCCTGCTTGTGGTGATGCTGGTCTGCTTTCTCAGCATGGGCTGGCGCGTCGGTGTGGTGGTCGCAGCAGCCGTACCGCTGACGCTGGCCATTGTCTTCGTCGTGATGGAAGCGACAGGCAAGAACTTTGATCGTATTACCCTGGGATCACTGATCCTGGCGCTGGGCCTGTTGGTGGACGACGCAATCATTGCTATCGAAATGATGGTGGTGAAGATGGAGGAAGGCTACGACCGGATCAAGGCGTCAGCCTATGCCTGGAGTCACACAGCTGCGCCCATGCTTGCCGGTACCCTGGTGACCGCTGTCGGCTTCATGCCGAACGGTTTTGCGCAATCGACTGCCGGCGAGTACACCAGCAACATGTTCTGGATTGTCGGCATCGCCTTGATCGCCTCCTGGATAGTTGCAGTGGTTTTCACACCTTATCTGGGGGTGAAGATGCTGCCGGCAATCAAGCCGGTTGAAGGCGGACATGCCGCCATCTACGACACTGCGCATTACAATCGTTTCAGGCGGATTCTGGCCCATGTCATTGCCAGGAAGTGGTGGGTGGCGGGTGCGGTGATCGCTGCATTTGTGGTGGCGGTTCTCGGGATGGGAGCGGTCAAGAAGCAATTCTTCCCGACCTCCGATCGCCCGGAAGTACTGATCGAAGTGCAGATGCCCTACGGCACATCCATCGAGCAGACCAGCGCCACCACCGCCAAGGTCGAGGCGTGGCTGCAAAAGCAGGATGCCGCGAAGATCGTCACGTCCTACATCGGCCAGGGCTCGCCACGTTTTTATCTGGCAATGGCGCCGGAGCTGCCGGACCCATCGTTTGCAAAGATCGTTGTACTGACTGAAAGCCAGGACGCACGTGAGGCGCTCAAGCTGCGGATTCGTGAAGCGGTTGCTGACGGGCTTGCACCCGAGGCCCGGGTGCGGGTCACACAGCTCGTGTTCGGTCCTTATTCACCGTTTCCCGTGGCGTATCGCGTGCGCGGGCCAGACCCTGACACATTGCGCGAGATCGCCGGGCGGGTCGAAGCCGTGATGGCGGCGAGTCCGATGATGCGTACCGTCAACAGCGATTGGGGAGCACGAGCACCCACGCTGCACTTCTCTCTGGATCAGGATCGTTTGCAGGCCGTCGGGCTGACCTCGAGCGCAGTTGCCCGTCAATTGCAGTTCCTGCTCTCAGGTGTCCCTGTCACGTCTGTGCGCGAAGATATCCGTTCAGTGGACGTGATGGGCAGGGCGGCGGGTGACATCCGCCTGGACCCTGCGAAGATCGAGGGTTTCACGCTGGTGGGGGCTGCCGGTCAGCGTATTCCTCTGTCGCAGACCGGAGTGGTCGAAGTGCGTATGGAAGACCCGATTCTGCGCCGCAGAGATCGTGTGCCGACCATCACCGTGCGCGGTGATATTGCGGAAGATCTGCAGCCGCCGGATGTCTCCGCCGTAATCATGAAAGAACTGCAGCCGATCATCGACAGCCTGCCGGAGGGCTATCGGATCGAGCAGGCCGGATCAATAGAGGAGTCGGCGAAGGCCACTGTGGCATTGGCCCCGCTGTTTCCGATCATGATTGCCGTCACCTTGCTGATCATCATCCTTCAAGTGCGTTCGATGTCGGCGATGATGATGGTGTTTTTCACTGCGCCGCTTGGGTTGATCGGCGTTGTGCCGACACTGCTTCTGTTCAATCAGCCGTTCGGCATCAACGCTCTCGTCGGGCTGATCGCGCTGTCCGGCATTCTGATGCGCAATACCTTGATCCTGATCGGGCAGATCGACCATAACGAAAAGCAAGGGCTCGACCCGTTTCGTGCGGTGGTCGAAGCGACCGTACAGCGAGCACGCCCGGTACTGCTCACGGCACTGGCGGCGATCCTGGCGTTCATCCCTCTGACCCATTCGGTGTTCTGGGGCACGCTTGCCTACACGCTGATCGGAGGCACCCTCGGCGGGACTGTCATGACGCTGGTCTTCCTGCCGGCCATGTATTCAATCTGGTTCAAAATCCGTCCGGATAGAGGAACGCAGCCCCGAAACTCCAGCAGTCACGCCTCAACTGGCACAGAGATGAAGAGGATCTGATCATGAATCAATATGGCCAAAAGCGGATTGTCGTAACCGGTTGCGGCATAGTCAGTCCCTTGGGGTGCGGGGTCGAAAAGGTATGGCACAGATTGTTGCGTGGCCGCTCAGGCATTGGCTTGCTGCCAGGCAGCGTCAGTGACGGCACCGGTGTTTCCGTCGCAGGTCAGGTGCCGACCCTAGGAGAAGACCCGGTTGCCGGATATGCCCCGGATAGCGTGATCCCGATGAAAGAGCGCAAGAAGATGGACCGCTTCATCGAGTTCGCGCTCGTTGCTGCTCATGAAGCGCTCGCGCAGGCGGGTTGGCATCCTGACTCTGAAGTGGAACAACAGCGCACGGCGACCGTTATTGCGTCGGGGGTTGGCGGTTTTGGCGCCATTGCCGAAGCTGTGCGTGTCACGGATACCCGTGGACCTCGCAGGCTGTCGCCATTCACTGCGCCATCCTTTCTGGCGAACATGGCAGCTGGACAGATTTCCATCCGTTATGGTTTCAAAGGGCCGCTGGGTGCACCCGTGACTGCCTGCGCAGCCGGCGTGCAAGCCATTGGCGACGCAGCGCGGTTGATCAGAAGCGGTGAGGCCGACATTGCAATCTGCGGTGGTGCCGAGGCCGCCATTGATCGCGTCACCCTGGGGTGCTTCGCTGCGGCTCGTGCGCTTTCAACCAGCTTTGCGGGTCGACCGCAAGAGGCTTCACGCCCGTTTGACCGGGACCGTGACGGTTTCGTCATGGCTGAAGGGGCAGGCCTGCTGGTCATTGAATCACTGGAGCATGCTCTGGCGCGGGGCGCGACGCCGCTTGCGGAACTGACAGGCTATGGCACCAGTGCGGATGCCTATCACCTGACCGCCGGACCGGAAGACGGTGGCGGTGCCCGCAGGGCGATGGCGCAGGCACTGCATCAAGGTGGCGCAGGGGTTGATGAGGTGCAGCATATCAATGCTCACGCCACTTCCACGCCTGTCGGTGACAAGGGTGAGCTGGCTGCGATTCGCTCATTGTTCGGCACTCGATCAGGAGTCGCCATCAGTTCTACGAAATCGGCCACCGGACATTTGCTGGGTGCTGCCGGCGGAGTCGAAGCAGTTTTCACGGTGCTGGCATTAAGAGACCAGATCGTGCCCCCCACATTGAACCTCACCCACCCCGATGAGGCTGCCGAAGGGCTTGACCTGGTGGCCATGGTCGCCCGAGAGACCCCGATCGTTCATGCCCTTTCAAACGGGTTCGGATTTGGCGGGGTCAATGCCAGCGTTCTCTTTCGTCGCTGGGAAGGCAGGCCGTAAGTCATTTGAGCCTGGAAAGTGCTTTGTAACCGCCTGGCGGATTACTTGCGCCGCACCCGCGGCGCAAGTCCTGTCAATTGCTGCCGAACGCATGCCCAAGCCAGGTGCAGGGCATTGCGCAACGCCACTGCATCGGCGCTCATCACGCGTACGGACACGCCGCAATCGTTCGGCAATGCGCTGACGCCCTGGTAGCTATCGGCAACGTCGTGCAATGCCTCGCGCAACGTCCGCTTCAAATCCTCTACCGGCAAACCCTGACCCACCAGCATGAACGTTGCCAAGGCTTGCCGTTGTCCGCTCACGCCGGGCAGTCGGCGTTGCAGGTCTGCCCCGGTCATTGCCAGTCGGTCACCGGCCAGCAGTTTTCCGGCCGGGCTATAAACCTGCAGATCGGCGCGGTAAAAGCCGGGCAGCCCTTCGCTGCCAGGAGGTGTGTGCAGGCAGAATGCATCGCACAGCAGCACCCGCGCACCGGGGTGCAGTGTCACGTCCACCTGGCTGTGCAGCCGCGTCTGTGGAAACAGGATGGTAGCCATCGGCAGGTACTCCAGCAGCGCGTCGGGTTCGGCGACCAGTGTCACGGTCTGCCGCGCCGACTGCTCGAGCATGCTGTGCGCGACCGTCGCAGCGCCGGTGCTGACGTGCACTTGTGTGCCTGGCCCTGCGTGCAGATGCAGGTGCAGTTGTTCCCCGGCGAACAGGCCTCCCGAGCACGATTGCAGGTAGACCGCTGCCATGCCGGGCGGGTCTTGCGGCAGGGTCAGGGTACGCCCCAGATGGAAGGGGTAGCCTACTTCCTGACGAGACACATAGCTGGCCCCGGAAGGCGCCTTGCTGAAGGCAATATGCGCCGTGCTTCTGGTCTGTGCAGGCAGTGCCGATTGATGGGCGTTCATATGCGGTCAAACAACACGGCACGGCTTATCGCTTCAACCACCGCGTCGACGCCCTCGCCAGTGTTGCAGTTGGTAAACAGCACCGGCTGGCCGTTGCGCGCCTGCGCCGACTCGCGTCGCATGCGCGGCAGGTCGACACCCACATAGGGTGCCAGGTCGTATTTATTGACCACCAGCAGGTCGCAGCTCAAAACGCCGGGGCCGCGTTTGCGCGGGATATCGTCGCCGCCTGCCACATCAATGACGAAAATCCAGTAGTCCACCAGATCCAGCGAAAAAGTCGAGGCCAGGTTGTCGCCGCCGGATTCGATCAGTACCAGATCCAGATTGCCGAAGCGCGCTTCCAGCTCATCGGCCATTTGCAGGTTGAGGGTCGGGTCTTCACGAATGGCCGTGTGCGGGCAGGCGCCGGTTTCTACCGCACGAACCCGCTGTGGGTCGATCAGCCCGCTGCGTTGTACACGCTCGGCATCCTCACGGGTCGCAAGGTCATTGGTGATGATCGCCAGCTCTGTACCACGCGCGATGAAGCGCGGGATCAGTTGTTCCAGCAGACGGGTCTTGCCCGAGCCGACCGGCCCGCCGATGCCGACGCGCGCTGCGCCGGGATGGGGGGGCGCATCGGTCTGTCCGGAACTCGGGGCGGGGGCATTCATGGTTTGGCTCATTGTCGGGATTCCTGTGCGGGGAGGGTTTCAACGCAGCATGTAGCGTTGCGCAAGCGGCACTTCGCTGACCGGCTCGCAGTGCAGGCGCTCGCCGTCGGCGTACACGTCGAAAGTCTGCGGGTCTACGCGGATGTCCGGGCAGGCATCGTTGTGCAGCATGTCGGACTTGCGCAGGGTGCGAGTGCCGAACGCGGGCAGCAGTTGCTTCTTCAGCCCCAGGCGCGTTGCGGTGTCGGCCTCGACGGCAAGACGGTTGACGAAGTTGACCGACAGCGCCTGTTTCGCCTCGCCAAATGCCCCCCATTGCGGGCGCATCACCAAGGGTTCGCAGGTGTACAGCGAGGCGGCGGAATCGCCCATCACGGCGTGCACGATGAAGCCACCCTTGACCACCAGCTCCGGCTTGATGCCAAAGAAGGCCGGCCGCCAGAGCACCAGATCGGCCAGCTTGCCGGGCTCCAGAGAACCTATGTAGCTGTCGATGCCGAACACCCGCGCGGCGTTGATGGTGTATTTGGCGATGTAGCGCTTGATCCGTTCGTTGTCGCCCTGCGCTGTGTTTTCCTCTGGCAGGCGACCGCGCTGGTCTTTCATTTTCGACGCCAGTTGCCAGGTCCGGCAGATCACCTCGTTGATACGGCCCATGCCCTGGCTGTCTGAGCCCAGGATCGAAATGGCGCCGGTGTCGTGCAGGATGTCCTCGGCGGCGATGGTCTGCGGGCGCACCCGCGATTCGGCGAACGCTACGTCTTCCGGCACGTCCGGATTGAGGTGGTGGCAGACCATGATCATGTCCAGGTGCTCGTCGAACGTATTCACGGTGTAGGGGTTGGTCGGGTTGGTCGAGGAGGGGATGCAGTTGCTTTTGCCAGCGACGCTGATGATGTCCGGCGCGTGTCCGCCGCCTGCACCCTCAGTGTGGTACATGTGGATGGTGCGGTCGCCGATGGCCGCCAGCGTGTCTTCGAGAAAACCGGATTCATTGAGCGTGTCGGTGTGCAACTGGACTTGAAAATCGTATTCGTCGGCGACTTTCAGGCAGGTGTCGATCACCGCCGGCATGGCGCCCCAGTCCTCGTGGATCTTCAGCCCCAGACAACCGCCGCGCAGTTGCCCGAGCAGCGATTCGGGCTTGCTGGAATTGCCGCGTCCCAGAAAGCCGAAGTTGATCGGCCAGGCTTCGGCAGCCTGTAACATCTTGCCGACGTTCCACTCCCCGCCACAGTCGATGCCGACCGTGATCGGCCCCAGTGAGCCGCCGATCAGTGTGGTCAGACCTGCTGCCAGCGCGTGATCGCAGAGTTGCGCGGAGTCGAAATGCACATGCACGTCGATGCCGCCGGGGGTGACGATCAGGCCCTCGGCATCGCGTACGGTCGTGGCGACGCCGCAGATCAGTTGCGGGTGTACGCCGTCCATGATCTGCGGGTTGCCGGCCTTGCCAATGGCAACGATCCTGCCGTCCTTGATGCCGATGTCGCCTTTGACGATGCCGATCACCGGGTCGATGATCAGCGCGTTGCAGATCAGCATATCGAGGGCACCGTCGGCGCTGTCATGCCCGGGCATCAGGCCCATGCCGTCGCGCAGCGTCTTGCCACCGCCATGCAGGCACTCATCGCCGGGCACCGAGTGGTCGAACTCGACTTCGGCCAGCAGCGAGGTGTCGCCCAGCCGCACGCCATCGCCAGTCGTGGGGCCGTACATGGCGGCGTATTCCTTGCGCGTCATCGTCGCCATGCCTCAGGCCCCCTTGAAGTATTGGGCGCGGGCACGTTCCAGCGCTGCGAGCTTGCAGGCCGGATCGTGCAGGTTGCCGTTGGTCAGGCCACTGAAACCGTGGATGTCGCCGGTACCGCCAAACTGCACCAGATGCACTTCGCGCAGCTCGCCGGGTTCGAAGCGCACCGCCGTGCCTGCGGGAATATCCAGGTGCATGCCGAAGGCACTTTCACGCGGGAAATCCAGCGCCTTGTTGACCTCGAAAAAATGATAGTGACTGCCGATCTGCACCGGCCGGTCGCCGGTATTGATCGCGCGCAGGGTGGCGGTCGGGCGGTCGCCGTTCAGGTGGATATCGCCGTCAGGTGAAAGAATCTCCCCCGGTGTGGGCATGACCGCCAGCGGCAGTCGGCCCGGCCGGATCGGTTGATGCACGGTGACCAGTTTGGTGCCGTCCGCAAACGTGCCCTCGACCTGCAGCACCGGCAGCAACTCGACGACCCCTGGCATCACGTCATCGGTATTGAGGATCGTCGAGCCGAAACCGATCAGCTCGGCGACGCTGCGACCTTCACGCGCACCTTCGAGGATTTCGTCGGCGATCAGTGCCGAGGCTTCCGGGAAGTTCAGGCGCAGGCCCTTGTTGCGACGTTTGCGCGACAGTTCGGCGGCGGTGTACAGCGTGAGTCGTTCAAGTTCGGTAGGGGTCAGCAGCATGAGGGGGCTCCAGAGCGGTCAGTAGACGGCCGGTCAATTGGCGAACAGGCGCAGGTCCTGGGTTTCGTGACGCATCACGGCGATTTCGGCCATGGGTGTGAAGCCGCACGCGTCGTCCGGTTCAGGCGGCTCCTGCGCCAGCAACTCGGTGATCAGCGGTTGAATATCGGTCAGCACCCGTTGCGCATCGATGTGGCCCATGACCCCGAGCCGTACGGCGGCGCTGACCAGCCCGGTACACAAAGCGTGCGCGGCAGCCAGTTGGCAGTGATCGCGGTGCATGCCCAGGTGGTTCCACAGCAAGCCCTGCACCACGGGCAAATGGCCCGGTGTGTGACCTGCCAGAATCTGCTGCTGATAGGACGCCGCGCCCGATGTGCCCAGCGCGACATGCACGCCCAGCAATGCCTGGCCGACACGTCGTGAGCCCTGGCGCAGTTCTTCGGCCAGGGTCAGCGCTTCGATCCGGGCGTCCAGAGCCATCAACTCTGGCTGGTCATCAGCCGCGTGCCAGGCGGCGAGCAGAAACACTCGATCAAAACTGTTCCAGCGATGGCGCAACTGGCCTTCGACGAAGCCGTGCACCTCGGCACTGCGGCTATGGCGAACAGTCCGTTGCCGGCGTCGTGGCGCGACGATTTCGCCGTGGCCAAGGTGCCCGTCAGCGACCAGCGTTTCCAGACCCCACGACCACGCCACTGCGCCGCCGGGAAAGAAACTGTCGGCCTGCTGCAGGGCCAGCAACAGGCTGCTCGAGGCGTTCATGCGCGTTGCACCCGGCCGTCCGCGAGCATGGGCGCCAGACGTTCGAGGTAGTCAGCTTCCGGACCGTTGAGCGGGATCTGCAAGGTGTTTCCGGCAAAGCGCACCGCCCAGTGCATATTGCCGGCGAAATAACCCAGTTCCAGCGCGGCGGCCGCGTCGCGCGGTTGCAGGTCGAGGTATTCCTGATCCTGCATTTGCACGACGATGGCGCGTTGACTGTCGAGCATCAGTACCGAGCCGTTGCGCAGTTGCTGATGGCGTTCCAGGCGAATCGCGCAATCGGTGCCCCGATCACTGGCCAGGCGCAGGCGATGGCGCTGAATGTCACTGCCGGACAGGCTCAGGGTTTCGACCTGACCGGCGTGGCTCAGGTCATGCAGGCGGTCGGCGAGGGCGGGGTCGCTGGCCTGGCCCAGAATGCGGTCGAGTATCAGCATGGCGATGGCTCCTGTGCGTTGTTCAGATTGTCAGGTAGCGCAGGATGCGCTCGCGGTCGACGGTTTCGCGGACCTCGCTGTGGACGAATTCGCCTTTTTCGATGATCAGGTAGCGGTCTGCCACCGCCATGGCGAACGACAGCACCTGCTCGGAAACAATCAGCGAAAACCCGCGTTCCTTTTTCAGCAGGTTGAGGGCTTTGGCGATGTCCTTGATGATCGAGGGCTGGATGCCTTCGGTGGGCTCATCGAGGATCAATACCTTGGGGTTGGAGACCAGCGCGCGGGCGATGGCCAACTGTTGTTGCTGGCCGCCGGACAGGTTGCCGCCCTTGCGTCGACGCATCTCGAACAGCACCGGGAAGTATTCGAAGATGTAGTCGGGAATCGGCGCGGCGGGCGCACCCTGCATGCCGGTCAGGATGTTTTCCTCGACACTCAGATAGGGAAAAATCATCCGCCCCTGAGGCACGAAACCGACCCCGGCGGCGACCCGCTCGTAGCTCTTGCTGCCGGTCAGTTCCTGCCCGGCCAGGGTGATGCTGCCGCTGCGCGTCGGCAACATGCCGACCAGGCTTCTGAGCAGCGTGGTCTTGCCCATGCCGTTGCGGCCCATGACCGCGAGTGACTCGCCTGCCGCCAGCTCCAGGCTGAGGTCGCGCAACACGTGGCTGTCGCCGTAATACACATTGAGGTGAGAGACATTCAGCATGTTCAGTGCCCCAGGTAGACGTCGATGACGCGAGGATCGTTCTGCACCTGATCCATCGAGCCGTAGGCCAGGGTCTTGCCCTGATGCAGGACGGTGACCTTGTCGGCCACCGATTTCACGAACTCCATGTCGTGCTCGATGATGACCATCGCGCGACCCTTGGCGATGAGCTTGAGCAGGCCTGCGGTTTTCTCCCGCTCGCCTGCGCTCATGCCGGCGACGGGCTCGTCGAGCAGCAGCAGTTCCGGACGCTGCATCAACAGCATGCCGATCTCCAGCCACTGCTTCTGGCCGTGGGACAACAGCCCGGCCTTGCGTCCCAACTGGTCCTTGAGAAAGATCATTTCGGCGGTCTGATCGATTTCGGCATTCAGCGCTGCGTTCTTGCCGGCGAACAGGCAGTTGAAGATGCCGCGCTTGTCCGGCGAGGAAATGTCGAGGTTTTCGCGCACGGTGAGGTCTTCGTAGACTGACGGGTTCTGAAACTTGCGGCCCACGCCTGCGCGGGTGATCTGGTACTCGATCATGTTCGCCAGTTGCAGGTCCTTGAAGCGGATGCTGCCGGCACTCGGGCGGGTCTTGCCGCAAATCATGTCGAGCAAGGTGGTCTTGCCCGCGCCATTGGGCCCGATCACCACATGCACCTGGTTTTCCTCGACATAGAAATTGAGGTTGTCGACCGCCTTGAAACCGTCGAATGACACGGTCAGGTCTTCGACACTCAGTAACATCGCGCTCATGACTGCGTCTCCTTGTTGCTCAGCCGCTGCAGCAGCCCGGCCAGCCCGGTGGGCAGGAACAGCACCACGGCCATGAACAGGAAACCGATGAAGTACTGCCAGAAACTGACGAAGTTTTCCGACAGCCAGGTTTTGGCCGTACCGATCAACAGCGTGCCGTACACCGCACCCACCAGCGAGAGGCGTCCACCCAGCGCGGCGTAGATGACGATCTCGGTGGACGGAATGATGCCCACCAGCGAGGGCGACGCCAGCCCGACCTGCAAGGTGAACATCACCCCGCCCAGCGCGGAAATCAGTGCGGCCACGGCAAAAATGAAGGCCTTGAACAGCGCAGTGTTGTAGCCGGAGAAACGTACCCGGTCTTCGCGATCACGGATCGCCACGATCACCTTGCCCAGACGGCTGCGCAGAATGAACCCGCACATCGCGACGCTGGCCAGCAGCAACAGTGTGGTGATCAGGTAGAGAATCCAGGGCGTCTGGGGCGTCTGCAGGCTCAGGCCGAAGGCAGTCTTGAAATCGGTCAGGCCATTCACGCCTCCGGTGTAGCCCTGTTGGCCGATGATCATGATCGACATGATCGAGGCCAGTGACAGGGTAATGATCGAGAAGTACACGCCGCCCACGCGCTTTTTGAAGTACGCATAACTGAACAGAAACGCCAGCAGCGCAGGTAGGATCAGGATCGCTGCCAGGGTAAAGGTTGCCGACTCGAACGGCTTCCACCACCAAGGCAGGGCTTCAACGCTGTTCCAGATCATGAAGTCCGGCAGTGCCGAGCCGTAGAAAGCGGCGAGGGCGCTGGCCGCTTCGTCCGTGGCGGTGGCTTCGAGTTTGAGGTACATCGCCATCATGTAGCTGCCCAGGCCGAAGAAGATCCCCTGGCCGAGACTGAGGATGCCGCCGTAGCCCCAGATCATCACCATGCCCACTGCGCAGAACGCCAGGCTCAGGTATTTGCCGGCCAGACCGAGGCGAAAATCGCCTAGCATCAATGGCAACGCCACCAGCAACAGCAGCGACAGCCAGATCAGGCTGTAGCGCTCAATCAGCGTCAACCAGCCACCCGCTGGCTTGCCGGGGCCAGACACATTGGCCTGCGGCCGGAGCGTCGGCTTTTCAGTCATGTCATTCATCTCAACGTCTCACTTTCGTGGCGAACAGGCCGTTGGGGCGGAAGAACAGCAGCACGATGACCACCAGCAGGGTGATCGCCTTGGCCATGGAACCGGTGGTCAGGTATTCCAGCGAAACCTGGGTCTGACCGATGGCGAACGCCGAAAGGAAGGTGCCCAGCAAGCTTTCCACGCCGCCGAATACGACGACGATGAAGGTGTCCACCAGGTACTGCTGACCGCTGACCGGGCCGGTGGACGCAAGCATGGTGAACGAACTGCCGGCAATGCCCGCCAGGCCGCAGCCCAGCGCGAAGGTCACCGAATCGACTCGCGCGGTATTGATCCCGGCCGCACCGGCCATGGCGCGGTTCTGAGTCACTGCGCGAATGCGCAGGCCCCAGCGACTGCGGTAGAGAAACAGGAACACCGCAGCAGCAATCACGAAGGTCAGACCGATGATGAAAATCCGGTTGAGGGGCAGTTCCAGCCCATCGCTGATTTTCCATGCGCCCTGCAACCACTGCACGGTGGGCACGCTGACTTCCTTGGGGCCGAAGACCTGACGGAACAGCTGCTGCAGGACCAGAGACAGCCCCCAGGTCGCCAGCAGGGTGTCGAGCGGTCGGTTGTACATGAAGCGAATGAAGCAGCGCTCCAGCAGTAGACCGAAAGCAAAGGTCACCACAAAGGCCATCCCGATGCCGATGATGAAATACCAGCCCATGAGCTCGGGAAAGTAGCGCTGAAACACCACTGAGGTGACGTAGGTCATGTATGAGCCCATCGCCATCAGTTCGCCGTGCGCCATGTTGATCACGCCCATCAGGCCGAACACGATGGTCAGCCCGAGTGCCATCAGCACCAGCACGGAAAACAGCGAGAACCCGCTGAAGACTTGCATTACCAGCGTATCGAGAGTCATGCCGTCGCTACCTGTTGCTGCACATTGACGAAAGCGGGCGCGAAGCGGATCGCGCCCGGGCCGGGATCAGAGTTTCGGAAAGGGGTTGGGCTCGATCGGTGCCGACTCGTAGATCACGTCGACCTGGCCCTGCGCATTGAGGGTGCCGATGCGCGCACGCTTCCATAGGTGGTGGTTGTCCTTGTGCACCTTGATCTCGCCTTCAGGCGCATCGAGGGTCAGTTCCGAGGATGCGGCGATCACTTTCGGCACGTCGAAACTGCCTGCCTTCTCAACGGCTTTTTTCCACAGGTACACCGCGGTGTACGCCGCCGCCATCGGATCACCGACGACGCGCTGCTGCCCATAGCGCGTCTTGAACGCCTGAACGAACTTCTCGTTGACCGGGTTTTTCAGGCTCTGGAAATAGCTCATGCAGGTCAGGAAGCCGACGAGGTTTTCCGCACCGATGCCGGTGACTTCCTCTTCGGTGATCGCCAGCCCCATCAGCGTCTGGTTGGTGCTGTCGATACCCGCGGCCTTGAGCTGTTTGTAGAACGCCACGTTGGAGCCGCCGACGATGGTCGACAGTACGATGTCCGGCTTGGCTGCCTTGATCTTGTTGATCACCGAGGAAAACTCGATGGCCCCCAGCGGCAGATAATCTTCGCCGACGATGGAACCGCCCTGTTTGGTCACCGATGCCCGCGCCAGCTTGTTGGTGGTGCGTGGCCAGATGTAGTCGGAGCCGACCAGATAGACGCTCTTGCCCTTATTGGCCATCAGCCAGGTAACGGCCGCCAGGGTCTGCTGCGAGGCCTCGGCACCGGTGTAGATAATGGCCGGGGATTTCTCCAGCCCTTCATAGAAGGTCGGGTAGTAGAGCAGGCCCTTGTTGCGCTCGAAGACCGGCAGCACCGCTTTGCGCGAGGCCGAGGTGAACGCGCCAAAGGTGACCGCGACGTGGTCGTTTTCCAGCAGCTTGCGGGCTTTCTCGGCAAAGGTCGGCCAGTCGCTGGCACCGTCCTCGATGATCGGTTCGATGGTTTTGCCCATCACGCCGCCACTGGCGTTGATTTCTTCGATGGCCAGTTTTTCTGCGTCGACAACCGAGGCTTCACTGATGGCCATGGTGCCGGTCAGCGAGTGGATGATGCCGACTTTCACGGCCTCGTTCGCCTGCGCCTGACCGATCAGGGAAAACGGCAGCAGGCTGATAGCACCCAGCAACAGAGCATGCTTGATCAAACGGCGTTTGTCGTTGTGCATTCACTTATCTCCCAGGAATAAAAAAAGCCCGACGTCCCGGCCAAATCAATGGGCGGGAGGTCAGGCTTTTGTGCCGAATCTGGCGGGACAACTGCGTCCGATCCAGTCGTACGCGAGGTGTTTCCCTACTTGCCGAGAGGGGCGTAGGGCAAACAGCTGGCGCGATGTCTCAGGAGGAACTTAGCAAGGGCAATGCCAACTGGCGAAACCGCTCTTTGCGCGCGTTTCCAAACCCACAGGCAGAGCCCCCCTACATTAATTGCACGCACAAACCGACATGCGCCGCTTTGGCGCGAACAGGGCTCCTGCGCACCAAAAGCGTGACGCAGAAGCCCCTTTTTTTTCGCGATATGTACTCGTTCAGGCACTGAAATATTGTGCTTTTGTAGGAGCGAACTTGTTCGCGAAGGCACTGTTCAGGGCGACATGAAGCCCAAGAATGTACGCCCGTCTTCGCCAACGAATTTGCTTTTCCCCGACGCGCCGCGTCACGCATGGCCCGCTCCCTGCATGAGCCTGCCTGACACCCTCGCAGGGTCTCTTGCCACACGCCCATTCTCGGCAGGTGTGGAAGGCCCCTCGCACGACTGGTCCTGACACTGCTGTCACGCCAGCCCCAGGCACAACCGCCTGAGAGCCACCGTTGAATCCACGGTTATTCGCTCAGTCTTCTTTTCAGGCTCCCGGCCACCTGCGGGCGTCTCATCTCACGTGAAAGGTTTATAGGCATGACTGACCCGTCGATCCGCATAGGAGGTCTGTTTTCCAATACCGGCGTCACCGCTGCCGGTGAGTGTTCAACAATGCGCGGCGCACAGTTTGCAATTCATCAGATCAATGCGGCCGGGGGCGTGAATGGCCGTCCTCTGGAACTGATCACCCGCAACCCGGATTCCACGCCTGCGCTGTTTGCCATGCATGTCGAATCGCTGATTCGCGAAGAGAACCTGCGGTTTTTCTTCGGTTGCTACACCTCGGCGGCGCGCAAGGCCGTATTGCCTGTCGTCGAACGCTACAACGCATTGCTGCTCTATCCGGTGTACTACGAGGGCTTCGAGTATTCGCGCAACATCATTTACACCGGCGCCACGCCGAACCACAACGCAGTGCCACTGGGCAGCTACATGTTCGATCACTTCGGCAGTCGCGTGCTGATGATCGGCTCCGAGTATGTCTACCCGTATGAAACCAACCGGTTGATGAGCGACCTGCTTTACGAGCGGGGCGGCAGCAAGCTGGGTGAATACTACTTGCCACTGAAAAACGCCAGGGCAGAGGACTTCGCCAGGCTCATGGTCAAGGCGAGGGAGCTGAAACCCTCGTTCATCTTTTCGACAGTGGTCGGCGACACCATGGCGCACCTGTATCAGGCCTACGCTGATGCCGGTTTCGATCCTGCGGTCATGCCGATCGCCAGTGTCACCACCAGCGAAACCGATATTCAGCAGATGGGCGTCCATCTGGGCACCGGGCACATTTCGGCAGCGACCTATTTCCAGTCGATCGACACGCCGCTCAACCGCCAGTGCATCGCCCAGTACCGGGAAATGTTTGGCCAGCATCAGGTGACCGACCGCTGCTGGGAGGCTGCTTACTTTCAGGTCCATCTGCTGGCCAAGGCGATCGCCCGTGCAGGCAGTACCGAAGTGGAGAGTGTGTTGCAGACCATGCGCGGTCTGGAATACGACGCACCGCAGGGACGGGTGCGTATCGATGAGCACAATCACCATACCTACCTGTACTCGCGGATCGGCCGTGCCAATGCCGACGGGCAGTTCGACATCCTTTACGAAAGTCAGAAAGCGCTTAAGCCCGATCCTTATGCGGTGGCGCCTGACTTCAATGGCTGGTCCAGCCTGACCGGGAGGCGTCCATGACCCTGCGTGCCGCCAAGAAACGTTTGCGCAACGACAGTGCAGGCGGCATCAAGGACCTGCGCGATATCAGCGTGCTGGTGATGCATCCCGATGACGAAGACGGTCGCAACCTGATCGCTCAGTTGCAGCGCATCGGTTGTCAGGTGCGGGTGCAATGGCCGATCCCCGAGCGTCTGCACAGCGAGGCTGATGTGATCGTACTGGCGGTATCGCCGGAGAGCCTGTCGACCAACACGCCCTGGCTGCTGCACCACTCGACGCCACCGATCATTCCGGTGATCGCCTATGAAAACCCGATCATCGTCGAGGCGCTGGTGCAGCTCAACGCCTGTTCGGTGATTCCGTCGCCGGTCCGGTCGTTCGGCCTGCTGACCGCCCTGGCCATCACCCTCAGCCAGGCCCGCAAGACGCGGGAACGGGAAAAACACGTCAAGCGCCTGGAAGGGCGCATGGCGGTCATGCGCACCGTGCAGCAGGCCAAGATCATCCTGATGGAAACCAAGGGCCTGTCCGAGACGGACGCCTACAACGCGTTGCGTGATCAGGCAATGGCCAAGCGCGAACCGGTGGAAAAAATCGCCGAGGCGCTGGTCAAGGCCCATGAACTGTTTCAACAAGCCTGTTCCTGACAGCTTGCAGACAAGCTTCGAGTGTCGGCCCTCCAGGGCCTGATCCTCTTCTGCGCGGACGGTTGCCATACGCCCTGAACTGGCAGGTATGGAACACCGCGTGGCGACCGGCGCGGACAACGACGTCCTCCGGATCGAGCCCAGGCCTGTGCGCCCTGCGCAGGCGGCTCCAGTCAATGACTGCCTGAACCCGGGCTGTCCTTACCGTTATCTGGAGAACACCATGTCCGTAAAACGCCCCAGCAAAGCCGACTTTTTGATTGCCGCCCAGGACCATGGCTACGACCTGTCAGACAGCCAGATGGAGTCGTTCCTCAGTCTTGCAGACGAAACTCTGGGTTCCTACGAAGCCATTGATACCCTGTACGCTGCCCATGTCGCCCAGCCTGCGCCGTTGCGCGAACACAGCACGCCGGCTGCGGCCGAGAACCTGCATGGGGCCTGGTACGTCAAGACACACATTGCCGGTGCTGCCAGCGGCCCGCTGGCAGGCAGAACGGTGGTCATCAAGGACAACGTCTCGGTGGCCGGTGTGCCCATGGCCAATGGCTCTCTGAGCCTTGATGGTTACGTGCCGTCCGAAGACGCCACGGTGGTCAGGCGCCTGCTGGCTGCCGGTGCGACGGTCGTCGGCAAGTCGGTATGCGAAGACCTGTGTTTCTCCGGAGCCAGTTTTACCTCGGCCACCGGCGCGGTGAAAAACCCCTGGGACCTGACCCGCAACGCAGGCGGTTCATCCAGCGGCAGCGCCGTGCTGGTCGCCCTGCAGGAGGTGGACATGGCCATCGGTGGCGATCAGGGTGGGTCGATCCGCATGCCGTCGGCCTGGAGCGGCATCGTCGGACACAAACCTACCTACAGCCTGGTGCCTTACACCGGCGCCTTCCCGATTGAACGGACCATCGACCATGTCGGGCCGATGGCCAACAACGTACGCGACTGCGCGATCATGCTCGACGTGATCGCCGGCGCCGACGGGCTCGATTCACGACAGAAAAACCCGCCAGCCGTCAGCTGCGTCGCGACCCTCGATCAGGGCGTTGCGGGCTTGAAAATAGGTCTGCTGCGTGAGGGGTTTGCGATTCCCGGCATGTCCGAGCCGCAGGTTGATGCACTGGTTCGCGCCGCCGTGGCGCGACTGGAAGATCTCGGTGCGACGGTCGGTGACGCCAGTGCGCCCTGGCACCGCGGAGTGGCGCTGGACATGTGGAATGTCATTGCCACTGATGGCGCGGCCTACCAGATGCTGCAAGGCAACGGTTATGGCATGAACGTCGACGGGTACTACGATCCCGACATCATGAGTTACTTCGGCGCCAAACGTCGCGAACACGCCAATGCATTGTCCAGCAGCGTGCGTTCCGCGGCACTCACCGGGCATTACAGCCTGAAAAACCTGCACGGTGCTTATTACGCCAAGGCGCGGATGCTGGTGCCGGAGCTCACCCGCCAATACGATGAAGCTTTCAAGCACTTCGACGTGCTGGTAATGCCGACCATGCCGTTCGTGGCCACCCCACTGACCGCCGCCGACGCGCCGATTGAAGAGTACGTGCACAGCGCGTTGAACATGCTGGCCAACACTGCACCTTTCGACCTGACCGGCCACCCGGCCACGTCAGTCCCCGCAGGTCTGGCCGAGGGACTGCCGGTCGCCATGATGATCGTTGCGCCACGCTTCAAGGATGCCCTGGCGTTGCGTGTCGCGCAGGCTTATGAAAGTGCTCGCGGAGCGTTTCCCACGCCGCCGGGTGTTTGAGTTCAGCGTTTGAACGGGGCATACATTACTCGATGTGAGTGTGTATGCATCCGTGACACCTCAACACTCCGCGCCTTGTAAAGCAGGTCGGGTGCGAAGAATGCACTGACGACCTGCACGTCATCCCCAACCTTGATTATCAGCCCCTCACGGCTAGGTCTGCGACCTGCTCATGGACCTGGCCGGCCCGCAACGAACAAAAATTGATCCAGGGCAAAACCTGCACGTCTACAGTGCTCCAATGTAACGAAAATAATTGTTATGTCGGTGATCCGGCCGATATAGGCCTACGTATGCAGCCCTCAGCCTACCTAAGCCTTCTAGAACAGGAGTTCCATGGATCCGCGTCTTGCTGGACTTTCCTTCTTGCTGACCCTGGGCTGGACTGGCGCTGTCATTCTTGTCATCTGGTTTTATGCCTGATGAAAAAGAGGTGTTCAACGTCGATAAAGGAGTGGTGTTCGAAGCGCTCTTCGCTGACGACCGGCAGCCTGTCTGTGTGATGGCGAAATAGCGGTCCTAAAGCTGTTCCGTTTGATGCCGATGTTAATACTACAGCTACCTGCCAGGTGGAGTCGGTCATTCCATCCAGCGCTGACGGCCTGACAGTTCGCGCTATGGACGGCATTGAGAAAGACGATTAACCGGCTTGATCGGCAGCCTTCATAGTCCACACATCGGTGTGTCTGACAGGGCTCGCAGAGACCGGCGCTTCATAACAATACTTCCATTGATGCTTACTCGCAGAGTATTTCCGCATGTCGACCACTATTGAAAGCACCCACAGGGCCGGGCTGGAACTTGATCTTCACTCGCTGATGACGGCCATTGACCGTTCCCAGGCGATGATCGAGTTCGATCTCGAAGGCAATATCCTGCGGGCCAACACCAATTTTCTGGATTGCGTCGGCTATCGGCTGGATGAGGTCCAGGGTCGGCATCACCGTATGTTCTGCACGCCGGAACATGCGTCGAGCCTCGAATATGCAGCGTTCTGGGAAAAGCTGGGCAAGGGCGCTTTCGACGAAGGGCAGTACAAGCGCCTAGGCAAGAACGGGCGCGAGATCTGGTTGCAGGCGACTTATAACCCGGTGTTCGACGAGCAGGGCAATCCGTTCAAGGTGGTGAAGTTCGCCACGGACGTCACTGCGCAACGCAAGTCCAATGCCGAGTACGAAGGCAAGGTCGCGGCCATTGATCGCTCGCAGGGCATCATCGAGTTCGACCTGAACGGTCGCGTGCTCAACGCCAACGAAAACTTTCTCAAGGTCTTGGGCTATCGTCTGGACGAGATTCAGGGTCAGCACCATCGCATGTTCTGCGAAGACGACTACCTGAACAGTCCGGCCTACCGTGCCTTTTGGGCCAAGCTGGAACGTGGCGAGTATGACTCCGGGGAATACAAGCGCATCGGCAAGAACGGTCGCGAGCTGTGGATCAGCGCCACTTACAACCCGATCCTTGACCCGGATGGTCGTCCTTACAAGGTCGTGAAGTTCGCCAACGATGTCACCGAGAGCCGCGTTCGCCAAGCCGAGTCCGCAGGCAAGGTGACGGCCATCGAGCGCTCCCAGGCGGTGATCGAATTCGATCTGACCGGCAAGGTGCTGCACGCCAACCGTAATTTCCTGGCGGTATTCGGCTACGATCTCGACGAAATCGTCGGCGAACACCACCGCATGTTCTGCTCCGAGGAATTCGTCAGCAGCCTGCAGTATCGTGAGCTCTGGGAGAAGCTGGGGCGCGGCGAATACGACGCCAACGAATACAAGCGCAAGCGCAAGGACGGTAAGGAGATCTGGATTCAGGCGACTTACAACCCGATCTTCGATGCACAGGGCAAACCCTACAAGATCGTCAAGTTCGCGCTCGACGTAACTGTGGCCAAGGAAACCAGCGTCGAGGACCAGGGCAAGGTGAATGCCATCGACCGCGCCCAGGCCGTCATCGAATTCGACATGGCCGGCAACATCATCACCGCCAATGCCAACTTCCTCAAAGCGCTGGGTTACGGCCTGCTGGAAATCAAAGGCAAGCATCACCGTATCTTCTGTGAGGAAGAATACGTGCGCGGCACCGAGTACCGTGAATTCTGGCACGGGCTGGGGCAGGGCGAGTTCTACTCCGGGCGCTTCATGCGTGTCAGCAAGTACGGGCAGAAGATCTGGATTCAGGCGACGTACAGCCCGATTTTCGACCACGACGGCTTGCCGTTCAAAGTGGTGAAATTCGCCTCTGACATTACCCGTCAGGTCGAGATGGAACAGGCGATAGAGGCCAAGACCCGCGCCATGGGCGACTCGGTGAAAGCACTGATGAACGCCATTTCCTACGTCGCAAAAAGTACCGAGACGGCCACCGATCTGGCCAGAATGACGCGTGAGCAGGCCAGTGCCGGTTCGCAGACGCTGGTCAAGGCATCCGACGCGATGGGCATGATTGCCAAGTCCGCCGAGGGCATTCAGGACATCATTCAGGTGATCAGCGAGATCGCCAGCCAGACCAACATGCTGGCCTTCAACGCGGCTATCGAAGCGGCCCGGGCCGGTGAGCACGGCCTGGGATTCTCGGTGGTGGCCGACGAGGTGCGCAAGCTGGCCGAGAAGTCCTCGCGTGCGACCAAGGAAATCAACAAGCTGATTCTCGAAACGGTCAGCCGGATCGAGTCGGGCAACGAGATTTCGCGCAGTGCCGGCGAAGCCTTCGAACACATCGTGGAAGGCGTGATGCAGACCACCCAGGCGATCGACGGGATCAACACAGCGACCGAGAAACAACGCCTGTCGGCGCAGGAAGTGGAAGCACTGATCGTCGAGCTGCATAAAGCCAACCTGACCGGCTACACCGAAACTCTGGACAAGGTATCCATCGGACAGCCTGCATGAGCAGCCTGAATGCCTATGGCGTCGTGCAGATCAATGGTGTGTACCTGGCGGTGGTTGCCGATGCGTTGATGGAGGCCGTGCACTGGCCTGCTGATCTGCATCCTCATCCATTGACCCGGGGTGCGCTGCGTGGGGTGTTTACCTTGCGCGGCAAACCGGTGCCATTGGTCGACCTGCGGGCGCAACTGGCGGAGGGCGGCGATATGTCTTCGCCGACGCCGCTGGTGGCGATTCTCAAGTACGGCGGTGGTTACCTCGGGCTGGCGATCGACGCGGTGTGCGACATTCTCAAGGCCCGTGATTCTCAGTTCAGTCCGCTGGGACCATCTGGCAGCAGTGTCGGGCTGCTGCCCTCTCTGCTGCTCGGCGCTGAAGAGTCGCGGATGATCTACAAGCTCGACCTTGCCTTCATGAGTGGTTTGCCAGGCGTACTGTTCGCTGCCGATCCGAACGCGCAAGTGCTCAAGGACGAGGCGCTGGCCGCCAAGAGCCGCTTGCTGCACTACCTGGTGTTCGAGTGCGACGGCCGTAACTTCTGTATCGATGCCAGCGTTGTGACCGAGTTAGTGGACGATCCCGAGATCACGGCGTCGGATTTTGCCAGTGACTGCTGCTTTGGCGTCACCTCGGTGCGTGGCACCAAGGTGCCGGCGCTCAATCTGTCCGAGGTGCTTGGCCTTGACCATCAGCGTCAGACGTCCAAGCCGCAGTTACTGCTGTTGACTGCGCCGGACGGGCGGGTGTGCGGGTTTGGCTACGACCGCATGGTCGCCATTCAGCGTCAGGATCCGGACAGCCTGTTGGCGGCACCGGGTTACGGCCTGCCGCATCCAGAGTTGCTGGCCGGGGTAATGAACCTGGAGGAGGGGCAGCAGGCCTTACTGCTTGACCATCCGATGCTGTTGCAGCGTCCGGAAGTCAAAAGCTACACCCAGGTTTACCAGCATGACGTCAAACCTGCCCAGGCTTCGCATGATGTGACTAAGGCCATGCTGCGCCACGCCTGCCTGTTGTTCGATGCGCCGACCCGCTTCGTCGCACCGCTGAGTCAGATAGTGGAGATCATGAGCATGCCGCCGCAACTGATCGGCCTGTCGCAGCCGGAAACGCATTTGCTGGGGCAGTTCAATCT
This sequence comes from Pseudomonas congelans, assembly GCF_900103225.1. Classification (GTDB taxonomy): domain Bacteria; phylum Pseudomonadota; class Gammaproteobacteria; order Pseudomonadales; family Pseudomonadaceae; genus Aquipseudomonas; species Aquipseudomonas congelans. The sequence goes on from NZ_FNJH01000001.1 coordinate 469,516, forward strand.
GCGCGGCGAACAGGTGCCGCTGATCTGCCTGAGCAGCCTGCTGGGCGAAGGGGCGCAGGTCCAGGGTGAAGCGTCGCGGGTATTGATCGTGCGTGGCGAGCGGCTGTGCTTTGGTTTTGCAGTGAACCGCGTGGATGCGATCGACGCGTTCAATCAGTTCGATCCGGCCATGCTGGAACAGGGCTGGCAAGCCAATACCGGCAAGGGCATTTCGGTCAATGACCGGGTCCGTTCGCTGGTCAGCGTAGGCACTCAGGAGCGCAGTTGGCGCGCGACCCTGCTCGATCTGCAGGGCCTGGCCAGGCAACTGGAATGCAACGTCAATCAGCGCCGCGCCGTGCAATCAGTCTGAACCGAATGCTCCGCGCGTGGCCTTATTTGAGTGTCCACCAGCGGAGTCAACGACCATGACTGACAAGAAAGACGAGAAAAAACCGGAACCGCAAAGCGATGTGCCTGCGCATTCGACGCCGGAGGAAAAGGAACGTCTGAAAGACTTCAACAAGGACGGCATCCCGCCTGGGGTTTGCTGACAGCTGTTGAATGCTTTTCCCGAAGCGCCCGGCCTTTTGCAGGCCGGGCGTTTTCGTATCAGGCCCTTGTGTTTCAGTCGCCGCCCTTGGCGAAGTCCAGCAACCCGGCACCCTCCATCCGGTAACGAACCCATTCACTTTGCGGTGCCGCGCCGATGGCTTCGTAGAACTGGATGGCTGGCTCGTTCCAGTCCAGAACGCTCCATTCCAGGCGGCCACAATCGTTGGCCACCGCTTCGCGAGCGATATGTCGAAGCAGTGCGCGTCCAGCGCCGATGCTGCGTTTCTCCGGCGTGACATACAGGTCCTCCAGATACACACCATTGCGTCCCAGCCAGGTCGAGTAGCTGTAGAAATAGACGGCATAGCCAACGGGCTTGCCGTCATCCAGGCACATCAGCGCCTTGGCAGGTGCGTTGTCGGCGAACAGGCTGCGTTGAATATCGTCGGCACTGGCCTTGACCTCGTGCCCGGCGCGTTCATAGATGGCAAGTTCGGTGATGAACGCCAGAATCTGACTGGCATCAGAGGCAATGGCTGGGCGGATTTCGAGGGACACGCAGGGCACTCCTTGGCTAATGGGCGCAGCATGATAGCCGCACTCGCCAGGCGCTCGATAGTCAGGCGTCGCGCAGCAGGTCGTTGGCGTTGAGCAACTGATAGGCGATCTGTGGACGTGCCTCCAGCGCGCGGCGGATGGCGGCAGGTATCGATTGACGCGTCTTGCGACACAGCCCGACCTTTTCCTCGACGACAATGCTGATGCCGCGCATGGTGCGCACTTCGTTGAAGCCCGGCGCGACGTCGACACGCACGCCCAGTTGCTGGGAAATCTTGCGCTGCATGTGCTCCAGATCTTCCAGGCTTTCGATACGCTCCAGGCGATCCAGCAGGGTTTTTTCCGCGTCGCGGGTCAGCAGCAGAATCCGCAGGTCTGCATCTTCCGCGTCCAGCAGCTCGCGCTTGCAGTCGCAAGCGCCGGGCGGGCAGGGGGTTCGGATTTTGACAGGCGGGTTCATGGCGGCCAGCATAGCGATGTATCAGGGTGTGTGGCCATAGTCTGCGCAGCCAATTTTCATCACGGCTGGCGGCGCTTATCGCTGTGCGCTATGTTGCTTGGATATCCATTCAGGTGCACGCCATGTCCTGTCCGCAAGTCTGTGCCGGTGCCGTGCTGCAATGCAGTTTCGGCGCAGCCCCGGCCGTTTTGAATGTGTTGCCGGTCAATCGCGTGCTGACCAGCGGCATGCCAGCGGCGACGATCATGGACCATATTCCACTGGTCAATGTACCCACCTTCGGCATGTGCATGAGTATTGCCAACCCGATGGTCGCTGCTGCCACAGCCGCCGCGCTGGGTGTGCTGACCCCGATGCCCTGCATGCCTGCCACTGCCACGCCGTGGATTCCAGGCGGCGCACCGACGGTGTTATTGGGCAATATGCCGGCTATCGACGCCAACAGTACCCTGATGTGCAACTGGGCCGGCGTCATCAAGATTGCCATGCCGGGGCAGGTGCAGATGTTGATTCCCTGAGCTCCGGTTATTCGTCCGGAGCCGACTGCTGCGTCCACCACCAGCGCAGGCGTGAGACAGGTTTGCCTTGCGCGTCCAGCGGGCGGCCGTCTTCGGCGAATTGCTGTTGCTGATCGAGCTGTTGACCGTTCAGATAGCGCGCTTCGAATGAAACGTTGCCGTTGCTGTGAAAGCGCCGATACAGACCGTCTCGCACGCCATCCCGGTAATGCTCCAGTTCTGCCGGCTGCCCGTCGGGGTAATGAATGCTGGCGTCGCCGTGCAGCAGCCCGTTGTGATGCGTCGCGCGCCGCTGCAAAAGGCCTTCCGGCGAATAATAGCTCGCGATGCCGTGCAGTCTGTCGTTCACATAGGGTAACTGCGCCGACACTTTGCCATTCGGATGGTAGGTAAGGCTCATGCCGTGCAGCGCGCCATTACTGTAATTCAGACTTGCCAGCGGCCGGCCGTTTTCTTCGATTCGCAAAGGACCGTTCAGTTTGCCGTCATGAAGTCGTCCGGCCAGTTGAGCGTTACCGCTTTGTACATCCACCACTTCAGATCCGGCCATTGCCGTCCACCTCAGTTGACTTTCACCAGACCGCCCTTGAGGGTCAGCATGCCGCCACCATCCACGGTCTGTGACGCGCTGGCCTTGTTGATCAGGCTGACGCCTGCGTCGTTGGTCAGGGTTGTCCCTGCTTTGTTATCCAGCGTGGTGCCGGCTTGATTGATCAGCGCTGTTCCCGCCTTGTGGCTGATGGCGGTACTGGCCTGCGTCGCCAGATCGGCACCACTCTCAATGCCGAAACTACCGCCGCTTTCCAGGGTGATGGTGCCGGTAACCTTGATGGTCAGGTTGCCATCCACGCTCAGGCTGTAGTTGCCAGTGACCTTGTCGGTGTAATTGCCGCCTGTGCTGTGGGTCTGGTCGCCGCCGACCGTCACGCTGCGGGTATCTTTGACGTCCAGCGTGTCGCTGCCGGTCTGGATGGCCACACTGCGTTTGCCCTTTTCCAGCGTGACGGTTTCGTCGCCTTCCTTGACCGTGCGGGTACGGGCGTTCTGTACCGTCAGGGTCTCATTGTGGCCGACGGTGACCGTGGTGTCGTTGAGCACGTTGGTCTTGAAGTCTTTCTGCGCTTGCAGGAAGACCTCTTCGGCGTCTTTCTTGTCCTCGAAGCGCAGCTCGTTGAAACCGCCGCCGCCTTTTGAGGAGTTGGTCTTGATGCCCGATTGCGTCTGATTGGCGGGCAGCGCATAGGGCAGGGCATTGTCGCCGTTGTACACGCAGCCGCTGACCAGTGGCCGGTCCGGGTCGCCGTCGATAAAGGTGACTATCACTTCCTGGCCGATGCGCGGCACGAACTGCATGCCGAAGCCCTTGCCGCTCCACGGCAGCACCACACGCACCCAGCAGGAACTGCTTTCATCATGCTTGCCGTCGCGATCCCAAGGGAACTGGATCTTGATCCGGCCATATTCATCGGTCCAGATTTCCTCGCCTGCCTTGCCGACCACGATGGCCGTCTGGGTATGCATGCGCGGCTTGGACGTTATACGCACCGGGCGATAGGCTGTGGCCTTGGGAATGGCCTCGAAACGATTGCGATAGCTTTCATGGTTGGCTTCGTGACTCACCGCCGTCACAACCCAGTCGATATTCAGGGTTGCATCGTCATGCCCGCCGAGGGTGAAAAAGTGCCCCGGCACCAGCCAACGGCAATCGCTTTCGCCAACAAGACGTTGCTCCTGGCTACGCAGGCCATCAACCCGTTGCTTGGTCAGTGCGTCGCCCTGAGCCTTGGCGATATAACCTCCCGGATGCTCATACATCGACAGCGGTCCGGCCTTGGCTTCGGCTTTGCTGTACAGCGACGTTGCAGGCGTGGCAAAGGCATAATCAGTCGCCGAGTAGACCCCGGAAACCGCCTGTAACACCAGTTGCCCGGAACGAATCCCGTGCAACTCCCGATCGCCCATCTGCTGGCCCAGATACTTTACCGCCGGGCCATTGGGCAGCGGCGGGAATGCATCGTTACTGTCCGCCAGCACCAGCGTGTGCTTGCCTGAGTCATGGGTGAAGAACCAGAAAATTCCTTCTTCTTCCAGCAATCGCGAGACAAACGCGAAATCCGTCTCGCCGTACTGCACGCAATACTCGCGAGGCGTGTAACTGCCGGTCAGCGACAGCTTGAAATCACTGAAACCGTGAGCGGTGAAGATCGACGTGACAATGTCCGACGTCGCCAGATTCTGAAACACCCGGTTGTTGCTCGCCAACGTCAACCACCATAACCACGGCCGCAACAGCACTTGATAACGGTCTGCCGAAGCGTCCGCCGGCAACTGACGAATCTCTGCAACCAGCGCATCCAGCGGGCGCTGCATCGCGTCGTTGTGCAGGGTCAGGGTGACGTGAGAAGCAATAGCCGTGGTCAGCGTCAACGGCGCATCGCACTGGCCATGTAGTACCTGCTGGCCAAGGTTGTTGAGGGATTCCTCGCCGCTGACCGACTCCGGGTACAGCGCGGTGAGGGCTGTGCCGGTCAGGGAGAGGGTGGTTGTGGTGTCGGTTGGGCGGGGCATGAACTTATCTCAAGACGATGACGGGAACTCCCGTGATGAATATTGTTTGGCAGGGTCAGCCAAGCATCTCTTTGCTATCAATGTCGTATTTATACTTTGAAATGATTAGATTGCGGACGGTCGTGCGTAGCCCACCTGTGACAGGTGCAACGATATCCAGAATCAGATCAACTACTCTCTGGTTCGTGGAGAAGTTACTTCCGTGGGTAGCATGTGATTTATTCGGAATGCCCCAGCTTTGGCAAAGTGAAGCCCGCAATTTGGATGCGCTTCCGATGTCCAGCATTTCGAGAAGCGCATCTGACAGTGGTGTTTGCTGGAGCTGTCCCTGTATTTTTCGGGGGGGTGTGCAGAGGCACAACATTGCCGTGTTAAGCTCTTGACCAATGTATGTTTTTCCGCAGTTATCGCAGTGATATCTGAAATGAGGCATGATGGTTTCCTAGGTCATTCGGTGAGGTAGACAGACAGGCTCATATATTTATGTTCACCCAGGCAGGAAAATGATCACCTTTTTCTGATCCATACAGGCCCATACCGGTTACCGGATTAGCTACGAAGTTGTAGAGCCAGAATCCATCGAGTGAGCCGCCTCCAAAATGTGATCCTCCCGGGATCGCCCACTGCCCGATGGCAGATCTGTTAGCAGCCTGGTTGAAATCTCCTCCAACGATAATGGGATTGGCTCCAGCAACTGCAATGACTTGACTCATCATATTGTTGTGAATGAGGTCCCAATCATTGCCATTTGGAGACCATGCGTGGACAGAGCAAAGATGTAGTGTCTGCAGGCCGCGCTGTATCGTTGTATAAAGCACGCCACGACTGACGCCGTCGGGGTGGGGGATAACTTGTGAGGGCGTCATTGCCAGATTTTGACGCAGTACAATGCTGGTTGCACCTTGATAACCGCCATGCCATCGGGCGCGGGCACCCTGATATAGCACGCCAGGCCTGCTGTGGCTTCCGGTATGACCTTGGAAGTCATAAGTATTACCGATCACGTCCCCTGACTCGGCGGATTCCTGTAAAAAGATGATATCCACACCGTTTAGAAACAGACTCTCAACGCTTTTCTCTACCCCGTTACTGCCTTGAGTATTCCATGTCACACATGTCAGCATATATAGCTCCCACACAATACGATCAAAAAATCACTCCAACACCCACTCCGCCAACTTCCCAGTCACCTGTTTCATCAACACATTTTCAATATCCCTGGCCCCGGCCCCGCTGCACTTCGCCAGCACGGCCTTGACGATCCCGTTATCAAAATCAAACTGCTTGCCCGTCGCAGCCTTGTATCGCACGCGCAACTTCTCCAGTTTGGCCAGCACGATCCCTTCCAGCGTCGCTTCATCCAGCGGGCGATAGGGCACTACGGTCATGCGTGCCAGGAAGGCGGGGCGGAAGGCTTTTAATAGAGCTGTGTGCAGGCGTTCATTGAAAGCATCGCTGTCCAGTTGTGCGGTGGGGGTGTCGAGGATCAGTTCGGCGCCGACGTTGCTGGTGGCGAGCATCACGGTGTTTTTGAAGTCCACGACCAGACCGGTGCCGTCTTCCATGACGCCTTTGTCGAAGACGTTGTAGAAGGCTTCCAGTACGTCCGGGTGTGCTTTTTCGATTTCGTCGAGCAGCACCACGGAATAGGGCTTGCGTCGTACGGCTTCGGTGAGCACGCCGCCGGTGCCGTAGCCGACGTAGCCGGGCGGCGCGCCTTTGAGCTGGCTGACGGTGTGGGCTTCCTGGTATTCGGAAAGGTTGATGCTGATCAGGTTACGCTCACCGCCATACAGGGCGTCGGCCAGGGCGTAGGCAGTCTCGGTCTTGCCGACGCCGGTCGGGCCGGGCAGCAGGAACACGCCGACCGGTTTCTGCGGGTCGGTCAGTCCGGCGCGGTAGGCTTGCAGGCGCTGGGCGATGGTGTCCAGCGCAGCTTTCTGGCCCATGACCCGCTGGCCCATGCGCTGCGCCAGGTTGCGCACGGCATGGGCTTCATCGGCGAGCATCTTGCCCACCGGAATACCGGTCCAGCCGGCGATCACCGCAGCGACGGTTTTACTGTCGACCTGTTCCGGCACCAGCGGATCATCCTGGCGAATGGCGTCCAGACCCGCCTCCAGACGCACCAGTTCTGAGGCCAGGTAATCGATGCGGCCATCGGTGTCCGGGTCGCGTTTTTCGATATCGGTATTGGCATCCATGCGTTCGCTCAAGGCAAGCAACTCGCGACGGGTTTCCAGTAATTCGCGTACCGCTTCGCGCTCTTCGACCCAGCGCACCTCCAGCTCGCGAATGGCCTGTTGATTGCTGACCGACTCACGCTCCAGCGCATTGATACGCTCACGGTGGTCCAGACCGGTGGCCTGTTCGCGACGCAGCCGTTCGACTTCTTCCTTGAGGCTTTGCTGGCGGTGGCGCAGGCTTTCCAGCGGCGGCGGCACGTCGTGCTGGCCGAGGGCGACACGTGCGCAGGCGGTGTCCAGCACGCTGATGGCCTTGTCCGGTAGCTGTCGCCCGGAAATGTAACGGTGAGAAAGTTTCACGGCGTCCAGAATCGCCGCATCGAGCACCTGGACACCGTGATGCTGCTCCAGTTTGCTCGCCACGCCACGGAGCATTTCCACAGCAGTGGCTTCGTCCGGCTCCTCGACTTGCACCAACTGAAAACGCCGGGCCAGTGCCGGGTCTTTTTCGAAATACTTTTTGTATTCCAGCCAGGTGGTGGCCGCCAGGGTGCGCAGCTCGCCACGCGCCAAGGCTGGTTTGAGCAGGTTGGCGGCGTCGCTGCCACCTTCGGCGCCGCCTGCGCCTATCAAGGTGTGAGCCTCGTCGATGAACAGGATGATCGGTTTCTCCGCACTGCGTACCGCATCGATGACGCTTTTCAGGCGTTGCTCGAACTCGCCTTTGACCCCTGCGCCGGCCTGCAACAGGCCCAGATCAAGCACACGCAGGCTGACGTCCTGCAACGAGGGCGGTACATCACCTGCGGCAATGCGCAACGCCAGACCTTCGACCACGGCGGTTTTACCCACCCCCGGCGCACCGACCAGAATCGGGTTGTTCTGGCGACGCCGCAGCAGAATGTCGATGCACTGGCGGATTTCACCGTCGCGCCCGACGATGGGGTCGATGCGTCCGGCGTGCGCGTCAGCGGTCAAGTCCTGAGTGTATTGATCGAGGGTTGAATCCTCGCTCGCTTTTGCTGTGGCGTTGCCGGGCTGGCCTGCCAGAACGCTGGCGGTGTGTTCGCGAGATGCCTGCGTCCATTCCAGAAGATTGTTGCGCAGTGCTTCGCGCGGAATGCGCAGCAATAAAGGTGCGCTACTGAGGAGCAGGCTGCGACGCTCGTCGCGGTCCAGCAGCGCCACCAGCAACAGGCCCGAGCGAATGCTTTGCTGGCCCATGACGCTGGCCTGCACCACGGTGTCTTCCAGCAGGCCGATGGTGTGCACCGACAGCGCCGGGGTACGGGTGCTGCCGGACCTGAACAGTTCCAGCGCCTTGTTGATCTCCGCCGTCAGGGCATCGCGCTCCAGACCGAATCTTGGCAGCAGGCAGGCAAAGTCACCGCCTTCGATATCCAGCAGTTCGAGCAGCAGGTGTTCGATTTCGACGTAGTGATGACCCCGTTGCAGGCAGCGTTGCGCGGCGCGTTGCAGCGCGTTTTTGCTCTCACCGTTAAGGCGCGCGATCAGGCTGCCAAGCTCCATCAGCCGATCTCCGTCTGGCGCAGGTACGTGTCGATGCGTTGCTGCTGTGACGTGGGCTGGCGATGCAGGCCCAGGTTCCAGTTGAGGGCGGGCGGTTGCTCGCGGTCCATTACCATCGGTTGAGCGCCTGCCACCAGCAACGTCAGTGCGCAGTCGAGATCGGGGCCGAAATACTGCGCGGCAAACCCGGCCAGTTGTTGATGCGCCGTGCCATCGGGCAGCAGGCTGTCGGCCTGCTCGTTGCTCAATGGGCCGAGGGTCAGGCGCACGCCCGCGTGCTCATCCCAGACGCGGGTGCCGGCGATGGCGCTGCTACCCAGTGTCAGGTTGCGCCCGCCTGGCTTGAGGCGGCTGCGGCTGGCGGCAGGAATGTCGCGCCATGCGCCCTCGTAAGCGCTGAGCTGTACGGGAACCAGAAAGTGTTGGCGGACGATGGCGGCAAAGCCTGCCAGCGACCGGCGCTCATCGGCAAACAGTGCACTGCGGGCCAGAATGGCAGCGTCCGGCAGTGCCTGGCGCTCCTGCACAGGCTTTGGCAGCAGGCCGGTCAATGCCCGCAGTTGCGCCTGAACCGGGCTGGCCGATGGCACTGAATAGCCCGCTGCAATTCGGTGTTTGCGCAAGATCCGGTAAAGCAGGCTGAGCAGACGGTGGTGGAACAGGTCGAGGAATTCTGCGGGCGCGTGATCTTTGGCGCGGGCCCGTTGCTGCAGCCATTCCTGAAAGGCGTAGGGCAGCGGGCCGTCCGGGCCGCCAAGGCCGAACACCGGCGTGGTCAGCACCGTCTGTTGGTCGTGCTCTTGAAGCAGGCTTTCAATCTGACTGGAGGCGAAGACCGGTGTCAGCGGGCCGCGCAGTCTGACAGCTTCGGCATGCGGCGATGTACCTGTGCCCAGAGACGCCGCCTGGGGCTGCTCGCGCTCCAGCACCAGCAGCGCCTGCAACAGCTCAAAGGCCTGCGGTGTCCGGCGCAGCGTTGTGCTTAGAGGGACAGCGGCATTCCGGCTTGCGGTTTCCATACCATGACCTCCTTGTCGGCGCTGATCAGCACCGTGCGCACGAAGCGATTAGCGGTGGCGTAGAGCGAGAAAAACTGGGCCAGCACGGCGGAAAAAAGCACCGCGCTGTTGCCCACGAAATGCTCAGGGTCCAGTTCCAGGCTGACTTCCAGCCCGTTGCGCCAGCCGCGCCAGGCGTCTTCACCGACCTGCGCGACGACCCGCTCGCAGCTCAGCCTTTGCAGCCCGTCGATCTGTCGACGTGCGCTGGCTTCGTCGCGCAGGTTATGCAGCCCCAGGATTTCCTTGAGCGCTTCGAGTGCCTTGGGGCCCTCCACCAATGACAAGTGGTTGAGGGTCAGTTGCGACACCAGACGCCAACGCGATTCACCATTCAAATGGGGTGCGCTTTGCGAACTGGGTGGGTTGATGATGCTGGCGCGAGCCACTGGGCCGGGGCGTTCGAAGCTCAGTACGGTTCCGGCGATCAGGCTCTGCGCCAGATACCGATTGGTGCAGAGCAGTTCGGCGGTCAGGGTGTAATCCGGGGTGTCGCGCACAGGGTCGAAGTGAGTGTCGACCAGGCTGATCAGCAGATCGCTGCCCAGACGATTGGGTGTCAGACCGTTGATGCGCCGCGCGTGCCAGTAAAGCGGGCTGTCACCTTGCCGGTGTTGGCTGCCGTAATAGGCGGATACACGGCTGACGCCTCTTGGCGAGCTGGCCCGCATGCCACGGATGCTGTGAATTTCTACGCTGTTTTCGCGGTGACTGTCTGCCACCAGGCGGTATTCGCTCTGCGTACCGTCGGGTCTGACCGGCTCCGAAGTACGCGGGAACAGGTTGATCGCCGGTGTGCAGCCCAGCGCAATATCGCTGGCCTGCAAGTGCAGACGGGCCTGCGGGGCGCGGTCGAAGACCAGGTACAGGTACAGCGTCTGACCGTGGACGTGTGTGGCGTGCAAGGGAATATCAAAGAAGTTGAATTTTTCCGGGAAGGCGAAATATTCGGCGATCAGACGCCTGCCGGGATGTACCCCATCTTCTTCGGGGAGCAGGGCTTGGTCATCGGCAAAACCGACGACGACGGGCAGCGTCGCCTCGGCCGTGGGAAGACTGCCCGGCGCGCCACTCAGCACCTTGACGGTGTGAGCGCCGAGCAGGTCATAAAGCACGGCGTTGACCACCGGTGAGGCGTTCAGGTGCAGGCGCAGGTGCTGCAGCGTCAGCTGTGCCCAGGTAGTCTTTTCGCCCAGGCAATCTAGGGTCAGGCGCAATGCCGAGCGTGCCTGCGCCACGCCGGTCAGCGCCTGGGCTTCTTCGGCGCTCAGCAGCAGCGCTTCACTGATCTGCACCGGCCACAGGGTTGCCTTGGCACAGGTGCGAAAGTGGATGGTTTCGCCCTGAACGGTGGTCACGAAAAGCGGTGTATCGCGCGGCAGGTCGTAGCCGGAGGCCAGGTTGCCTTTGGCCGGGTCAGGCTCGAAACGCACCACCGTGCATGACGGCAGTGGCCGCAGTGACAAGGGGTAAAGCTGTTCGAGCAGGGCGTCACTGAATTCCGCATAGTCGTCATCAAGCCGCCTTTGCAGGCGTGCGGCGAGCAGCGCAAAGCCCTCCAGCAGGCGTTCCACATGCGGGTCCTGGCTTTCGCCGGGGGACAGCTCCAGACGCCTAGCGACTTTTGGGTAACGATTGGCGAACACACCACCGGCATGCCGCAGCCAGGTGAGTTCGCGCTGATAATAATCGAGCAGTTGCGGGTCAATCGAATCGCTCATGGCTCACCTCCATGCCTGCCTCGGACGTGTGCAGGACAAATGCCACGGGCCATTGCTGGCGGTCGTTGCGCAGTATGCCGGCGAGGCGGATGCCCAATCGCTGTGGATGTCCGGGCACCGGCTGAACATCGACATCGGTCAGTTGCAGGCGTGGCTCGAAATGACTGATCGCGGCGCGTATTTCACGGGTCATGCGCCGCCGATCGTCACTGTTGCTGGCGTGCAAACTGCTCCAGTCGGCGATTCCGTAATCGAGCAGAGTCGGCGGTGACGTCATGTCGGGCGCCGCCCGGCGGGTGTTGAGCAGGCGCAGCAGTTCGCTGCGCACTGAGTCGGCCAGCGCCTCCCGGTCGAGAAACGTAGGGCGCTGCGACTCGTCCTCGCTGAACGCCAGACGCTCGAACAACAGCGGGCGGATGCCTGTGCCGGGCATGACGGGCGGCCGTCCTTAACTGGCTTTCTTGTTGGCGGCCATGTCCCAGCTGGTGCCGGCCACGCCTTCCTTGGTGCCGTCGTCCTTCTGGGCGGTCAGCTCCCACTTGATCTTGGTGAAGTTCAGCGACAGGGTTTCGACCGGCTTGCCGCCCGTGCCGCCGCTGACACTGACGTTGGACAGCACCACGTTGTCCAGCGTGTAGGTGATGAACGCCATGAGCTGACCACTGCCTTCTGCAGCGTTGCGCCCGATGACGATGGTTGCCTTGGGGATCGGCTTGCCAGCGCAGCAATAGCTGTTGAGGGTCGGGGTGGAGCTGTCGACGAACTTGGTCAGGGTGAACTCGCCGATATGCGGCTTGCCCGAAGTCCGCTCGGAGTTGCTGACGTCGTTTGTAACTTGCATGGCCACGTTGTGGCTGTAGGACATGATTTCGATCTTGTCCTTGTAACCTTCCAGCAAACTGTCGCCTTTGATCTCGTCGCCCAGATCGAGAATGATCGCATCCATCGCGTGTAGCTCCTGCAGTGAAAACCAGATAGGAAGGTAGGTGCCTGCGGGCTATCGAGGCCCGCAGGGCTTCAGGTCAGGCCGCTGCCGGAGGAGGCAGGGTGGCGACCAGACGAATCGACGCGGTCAGCTCTTCAAGCTGGAAGTGCGGACGCAGGAACACCGTTGCCCGATACGCGCCCGGCTTGCCGGCCACTTCGGTGACATCAACGCGTGCTTCGCGCAGCGGATACTGCGCCTTGATTTCCTGAGGGGCGTTGTCGTTGATCAGCACGTAGTCCGCGATCCAGTTGTTGAGGTAGGTCTGGACATTGTCGCGGGTCATGAAGCTGCCGATCTTGTCGCGCATGATCACTTTCAGGTAATGGGCAAAGCGTGACGCCGCCAATACGTAGGGCAACATTGCCGAGATGCGCGCGTTCGCGTTGGCCTCGCTGGTGTTGTACAGCCGCGGTTTGTTGGTGGACTGCCCACCGAAGAACACCGCAACGTCGCTGTTCTTTTTGTGGCAAAGCGAGATGAATCCCAGGTCGTTGAGTTCTTTTTCGCGGCGGTCGGTAATGGCCACTTCGGTCGGGCACTTGAGCGACAGATCACCCGAACTGGTGCGGAAGGTATGCGCAGGCAAGCCTTCGACCGCGCCACCGCCTTCAGCGCCACGAATTGCTGCGCACCAGCCGTATTTGGCGTAGGCCTCGGTGATGCGCTGGGTCAGTGCCCAGGCGGCATTGCCCCACAGGTATTTGCTGTGGTCGGTGCCAGTGGTGTTCTCGACGAAGTTCATGCCTTCGACCGGATTGGTGTCCGGGCCGTAGGGCAGGCGCAACAGGTAATGCGGCAGCACCAGCGACACGTAGCGCGAATCCTCGCTTTCGCGGAATGAGCGCCACTTGATCAGTTCCTGGCTTTCGAACACTTTCGCCAGGTCTCTCGGGACCGAGAGCTCGGTAAAACTGCTCATGTCGAACAGCCGTGGGCTGGCCGCAGCAATGAACGGTGCGTGGGCAGCGGCGGCAACGCTGGAGAGTTTTTCCAGCAAGCCGATGTCCTGCGGATGGCGGCCGAATGTGAAGTCGCCGACCAGTACGCTGAACGGGTGACCACCGAAGGTGCCGTACTCTTCTTCGTAGATCTTCTTGAACAGCGCGCTCTGGTCAAACTCGACGGCTTTTTCCAGGTCAGTCTGCAGCTCTTTCTGCGACACATTGAGCAGACGCAGTTTCAGGCGGGTGCCGGTTTCAGTGTTCTTGACCAGCGCATGCAGGCCGCGCCATGAAGCCTCCAGCTTCTGCACGTCTTCGTGGTGCAGGATTTCATTGAGCTGGTCGCTGATCAACGAGTCGATCTTGCCGATGCGCTCGTTGATCATGGCGACCGTATCTTTATCGATCGCCATGCCCTCGTCCAGCACCTGGGTGGCGAACTCTGCAAGCATGTCTCGAGCGTAACCCTGCTGGCTGTCGTCATGCGCCATGCGTCCTTCGGCGATGATCTTGTCCAGTAACGTCAGGGTCTGGGTATTGCCTTCGCTGCCTTGACTCTCAGCGCTGGGTGACTTGGCCATGGTTAATCCTCCGCGAATGGGTTAGCGACGACGATCAGGCTTGCGGCTCTGCAGGCGGTTCGCCCTCGGCAGTCGCTGGCGCAGCAGGTGCGCCTTGCGGAGCCGCCGACTTGATTTCCTGCAGGCCTTCGGTGTTGGCGACCACTTCCTGGAGCAGCTTGTCCAGGTCGTCATTACCATCGAGCTTGGTCAGTAGATCGCGGAGGCGTTGGCGGGCTTCGAGCAGGCGGCGCAGGGGGGTGACCTGCCTGACCAGATTGATCGGGTCGAAGTCGTCGATGTGGCTGAAGCGCAACTCGACGTTGAGCGAGCTGTCGTCAGCGCTGAGGGTGTTCTTGACCTGAATGGCCGTTCGCGGGGCAATGGAGGCGAGGACTTCGTCGAAGTTGTCCCGGTCGATTTCGACAAAGCGTCGGTCGATCAGTTTGGGGAGGGGGGCATCGGGCTTGCCGGACAGATCGGCAAGTATGCCAACCACGAGAGGCAATTCCTTTTTCTCGATTGCATTACCGATTTCAACGTCGTAAGTGATCTGTACACGCGGCGGGCGAACCCGGTCTAGCTTGTGCTGAGTACTTTCGGCCATGGTGGCTGAACTCCGATGCATGAGGCGGGCGCAATGCAACGGTTTCCCACTGATCGCATTCCCTTGCTTGACCGCAAAGCCGGCAAACCCTGGCGGGTTTGAATTTTCTGCGATCCACTCAATTCGTCGTGGTGGCGAATTGGGCTTGATGCTATAACAGCATCGGCCAAATGCAAGATAAAACTTTTTTTGGACAATCATGACCGCGAAACAGTTCAACTATCGACAATGGATTGCCGTTTTGCTGATCGCGGTTGTGGTCGCAGGCTGTTCGCTTTTCGGGCCCAGGGTACGGGTTGACGGGATTACGCTGGATGTGGCGTTGCGAGCCAACGACGACTCACCCATTGCCGTGGATTTTGTCGCCGTCAACGATGCCGGATTGCTCCGGCAGCTGTCCGCAATCACCGCCGACGAGTGGTTTGCCCAGCGTGCCCAGTTTCAGCGTGACTATCCTCAGCAACTGTATACGTGGGGTATGGAACTGGTTCCCGGTCAACTCGTGGAGTCAGGTATTTTCCCGCTCCACGGTAAACCTGCACTTGGCCTGCTGGCGTTCGCCCATTACAGCTCGCCAGGCGCGCACCGGTTGCGGCTGGACGATCAGCGCCGGATATGGTTGAAATTCGATAGCCGTGAAATGACGCTGCACGATGAAAAAGCGATCGAGTAGCCGTACCGACTCGATAATGGGCTACGCGCCTGGAACAGGACGTCAAGGATTACTATGAGCGTGTTACCTGATGCAGTCTGCTGGCACGAGGGCATGCAATTGCTGCCCCAGCACTTTCAGTTGCAAGGCTTGCGTGCAGAGGCGCTGGCAGCTCATCTGGCACTGGCCGCCAACCCCTGGTATTGGGGCGTTACCACGCTCGAAACCGATCCTTCGGCATTGTTTGCCGGGCAGGTACGACTTTTGGCGCTGGATGCCATTTGCCCCGACGGGCTGCCGCTGAGCCTGCGCGCAGGCCCGGGTAGCGTCGTCGAACTGGACGTCAACGAAGCCGCCGCTGCGTCCCCGACCTCTACCGTCACGGTCTACCTTGCCGTCAGCCCTTTATGGCGCGGCGGACAACTGCTGCCCCTCAACGGGCGTCTGCAATCGCTGTTGGGTGATGCATTGCCTGACCTTGCCAGCGGCAAACATCCCGAAGTGCTGACGGTCTGGCGGCCCAGTCCGCGTCTGGTCACCGAGGCGAATCGGGCCGACTCCATCTGTCTACCGCTGCTGCGCCTGCGCAAGGAGGGCGGCGGTTTCATCCAGCTGCCCTACGTGCCGCCTACGCCGTTGATCCTGCCCGAGTCTGTACTGGGTCGCCGGGTGGCCGCGCTGTGTGCCCGAGTCCGGGAAAAATGCATGTTTCTGGCCGGTCGCCTGCGCATGGCGCGGCAGGCTGGCAACCTGGATGACGCCGAAGAAATTCGCCTGCAGAGCGCTGCATTGTGGGCACGCCTGCCCGAAGTCGAAGGTGCGCTGGGCAGCCGAACCGCCACACCGCAAGCGTTGCATGGCCTGTTGCTGGGCATGACCGGGAGCTGGTCGGTTCTCGATCCGCTTAGCGGGGTGCCAGCGTATGCGCCCTTGAACTTTCTTGATTTGAATCTGGGCTATGAGGATGTGCTGGGCTGGCTGGAGCGAACGCTCGATCAGTTGCGTGTCGGGTTTCGCAGCGTGCCGTTCCAGCAGACCGAGCATGTCTTCTCGATCATGCTGCCGGAGCAAAAGGCGCGTCAGCGGCTGGTGATTGGTTTGCGCATGCCTGCCGGTGTTTCGGAGCAGGCAGCTGGCGAGTGGCTGGATCGGGCCATTATTGCGTCCGGATCTCACATCCCGGTGCTGGCCCGCCAGCGGATGAGCGGTTTGCCTCATCAGGCGATGGCGCGTCAGGAACAGATTGCCCACAGCACGGGCGACGACACGCGCCTGTTCGTCATCGAGGCCAGCGGCCAGTGGTTCGATCCCGCTCAACCATTGCACATCACCTCGTCTGTGGCTGGCGCAGCTGTCAGCCCCTGGCAAGTGATTCTGTTGACAGATAACACCCAGGAATCCGCCTGATACGGTAGGGAAGTCGTATGCCTGAAGGGAATGCAGTGGCGCGTTCGCGCGCAGTGCAGGAAGCACCGCTGAGCCATGCGTTCCGCCAGGCCTGGCAGGAGTGGCTGAGCGCCTGGCGCGAGCTGGACAAAAGTGTCGAAGACACCGGCAAGCTGGTGGATACCGTGGTCGAGCTGTCTACCCGGATCACCCGCCGGCTGTGGCGCAACGCATTCGCCAGCGTCGGAGATTCGGCAACCCTGCAAATGAAAGCGATGGTGTATGCCTTCGTTGCGCTGTTGGATGAAACCCTGCTGTTCGCTGACTGGTCGGGGCAGGGTGCCTGGCAGGAAAAACCGCTGGAATCGCGACTGTACGCCAGCCGTCAGGCGGGTCAGCGCGTGCCCCTTGAAATCAAGCGTTTGCTCGACGAACAGGCGCCCACCAGCCGCGATCTGGGGAACGTCTATCTGTTGTGCCTGATCCTTGGTTTTCAAGGGCATTTGCGCGGCGAACGGGGCAGGACGCTGCACGAAAAATGGCGCAACGCGCTGTACACCTTCACCCGGCAACGCGAACCTGAGTTCGCCAACGTCAGCCAGCAACTGACCGAACCCGCCAGCGCGGCACCGCGCACACGTGTACTGCACCAATCGATGCCCGACGGGATGCGCCTGGCCCTGATCATCCTGCTGGCCACCGTGTTGTTGATTGGCGTCGGTCATCTGCTATGGCGGGATATCGGCCAGCGGCTGGAGCCTGCCTTGAACCCTGGCAGCACCGCTTCAAGTACGGAGCAGCCGCAATGACGCTTGCTCTGCTGGGCTGGGTCCTGGGCATTATCGCCGTACTGCTGGTCCTGATTCTGGTGGTCTGGTGGCTGCGCACACGCAATGCGCCCGCCGTACGCAGTTTTCACCAGGCCGTGCGGCAGATGGAGCGAGAGCAGGGCGTCAGTGATCGTTATCAGACGCCTTGGATGCTGATGGTCGGAGACGATGCGCACAGCGCTCCACTGTGTGCCAGCTGGAATCTTTCCTCGGTGGGTAACCCGGCCTGGTTCGGACGCTGGTGGGCGGATCCCGAAGGCGCCGTGCTGGTAGTGCCGCAATCGCTTTTTCTGCCGGATGCCAGCGTCAAGGCGCAAGGATCGGGCTGGGCCAGCCTTCTGGGTCTGCTATTGCGGGTCAAGGGGCGCCGCCCGCTGGATGCCGTGATCTGGAACATTTCAGCGGCCGACCTGCTCGACAGTGATCGCGCCATTGCACTGGGCATTGCGGCGCGCCGGCGCTTTGTGGATTTATTGCAGAGAACCGGGCTGGCGCTGCCGGTCTATGTGGTTGTGAACGGCATGGACGAGGTGCCGGGGTTTCAGGACCTGGTGGCGGCGCTGCCACAGGATGCTCGCCAGCAAATGCTTGGCTGGTCTTCTCCTTATGAGCCAAGTTCGGTGTGGGAGTCGCGCTGGAGCGACATCGCCGTAGATGAGGTGACGCAAGCGCTCTCAGAGGCCGTCATTCAGATCGGCGCGCTGTCCGGCCAACTGACTGACGACCTGAGTTTTCTTCCCGAACGTGTCCATGCCTTGCGCCGCAACGTACAGATGCTGCTGGAGCCCGTGTTTCAGGGTAATGCGCACAGCGAAGCGATGAGCTTCCGGGGCCTGTACTTCACTGCGCGGCAGGCCGGCCTGGCCGAGCACAACAGCCTGTCTGCACTCGGTGGCCCTGTCACGCAAATCGCCTTTGGTGAAGCGCTCTGGCAGCGACGCATCAATGCCGAGCGTGGGCTTGCGCAGCCAGTTGTGCGCTTGCTGCAACTGCGTCGGCGCTGGCAACAGTTGACGGCTGGGGTTGCTCTCGCTTTCGGTGTGGTCTGGGCAATCTGCATGGTGTGGGTGTGGAGCGATTTCAGTGAAGATGCCGACAAGCTGTCCCGATTGGTACAGAACACGCAGGGCAGCTACGTTGCCATCAATGACGAAACGCAACGAGTGGAATCGACCCGGCGCAACGTCAGGGCATTCTGGCAAATGCTGGCCACCGCGCCTCGTTGGCACTACGCCTCGATTGTGTTTCCCACATCATGGTTCTCCTCGCGCGATACCGATATGGACGCGGCGCTGCAACGCGTTGCGGACACTCATCTGCGTCAGCCGCTGTATGACTTGCTGGCTGCGCAGATCAAGGACGTGCAGGCCATCACTGACAGTGAGCGGCGTAATGGCGTTCAGGGCGATGATCCCGGCCAATGGTCAAGCTACCTGAAAGCCCGGGAGCTGGTGGAAAAAGCCACGCGTCTCGAACAGATGAATGCACTGTACGCTGCTGCGCTGGCTGATCCGAGCAAACCGCTGGATGAATGGATGCAGTTGAGCAACGCACAGCTGGGTTTGAATCTGAACCTGGCCACGCTGCCGCGCGAGGGCTTTTACAATCACCTGCTGGCCGAGGATGAGTCGACGCCGGGTGCCGTGGACCTGACGATGTATCGCAAGGAAGTCTCCGACAACTTCAACGCGCTTATGGACAAATGGCTGGGGCAATATTTCCGGGCCGACGGTTTCATCGCGTCTGCGGGTTATCTCAGGCTGCATTTGCAAAGGCTGGAGTCGAGCACCGACACCAGCCTTGAAGAAATCGAGCGCATCAACGACCTGATCGATGACCTGCAGGCAGTGGTCGATATGACCAACTCGATCTGGAGTCGCGGCAAGGGCCAGGATCTGGTGCAGGGGTATCAGGCGTTGCTGGAGGCGGTGAGGCAGAGTTCATTGCTGGGCGCGCCCGTGGCCCAGCGGCTGGAAGCCCAGGCGGCGCAGTTGCAATACAGTTTCAAGGACCAATGGGTCTCACAGGACGCCGCCAGCAACAGCCTGCTTACCCAGGGGGCAAACGGGCATTTGTCGTTGCAGGATCGGGTCAGCGAGTTGCGCAACGCCATCGTGTTTCTGCTCAAGAGGGATTTTGTGGCCAGTGCGTTGCGCGTGCCTGATTCGTCCATTTCCGATGCTGCGCTGCATGTCGATGACGAAGGCCTGGATCTGGCTTTGAGCTATTACGACAGCTACAAGCGGTACTCTCAGGAAGAGCTGACCAAGATACCGGCGGCCTATCGTGCCGCATTGTTGAAGACCGCGGAGCTGACGACGGCGAAATCGATGTGGTTGAGCATGGGTGATCAAGCACCGGACGCCTTGCAGAGCGAAGATCAACCGTTCGATATGAAAGCCGGGCAGGCCCTGGCGGTCAACAAGGCCTTTCAGGACCTCAAGCGTCCGCAGATGGCGATCAGTCTGCAAAACTACCTCAACCGACTGGCGCTGTCTGACATCGCGGTCGCCACCCGCCAGATTCTGGAACAACCCCTGTTCAGGGACCGTGCCGATATCAACCAGTGGGACGGTGAAAAAAACTTCGGCCTGCAATTGTTGCGTGCCAGCGATCCTCAGGACCTGAAGCGCGGTCTGGATTTGCAGTTTTCCACGATCTCCAGCATCACCGAGCAGCATGCGCCAGCGGTCGAGTGGCTCAAGACCCAGCAGCGTAATCTGTTGATGGGCGACGTGGAAGGTCTGCTTCGATTCGACGCCTTGAGCGAAAACATGGCGCAGTACAAGGCACAGAACCCATCCAGCGGCCCGGCGATGATAACCCGCCTGCTGACCCAGGACTTCAACGAAATGAACACCGATACCTGCCTGGGCATTCTCCAGTCGGCCAGTGCTCCGGTCAGCAACGGAGAACTGACGCAACGCTGGCTTGCCCTGCAGCAGGGCGCATTGCGTCGTTGTCAGGCGCTGCAGCAAGGGCAGGCCACGGGGGCCTGGAACGAGCTGGCGGGCTACTTCAATCAATACCTCTCGGGGCGTTTCCCGTTTGCCGACAATTTGCAGGCGAGTGATGCCGATCCCGCGCGCGTGCAGTATTTCCTGAGTCTGATCGACAGCCGTCTGGTGCAGGCGCAGGAGGGGCTAAAAGCGTCCTCGGTTCGCGACAGGGCTGCTGCCGGCGAGTTTCTCGAGCGCCTGCGCCTGGCGCGGCCCTGGCTGGGGGCGCTGCTGGTACGTGACAAGGCCGGTCTGGTGGGCGCCGATATGGAAGTGCGCTGGCGCACGGACCGCGACAGTGAGCGGGGCGCCGACCAGGTCATCAGTTGGAAGCTTATCGCAGGTAATCAGGCCATCAGCTACCCCGGCGACACATCCAACGTGCTGCACTGGAGCGTCGGCCAGCCGGTCAGCCTGATTCTGCGCTGGGCCAGAGACGGTACGCAGCGCCCGGTCAACGATCCGCTGCAGCCCGATTTACGCGTCGGTGGTCTTGAAGCGGAATGGCAATACATCGGCCCTTGGGCGCTGTTGAGGCTGATGGGGGCTCACGTCTCCATGCAGCGCCAGCCGAACATGGATTACACCGAGTTTCCGCTGAGCCTCGAAGTGCCGGTGCATGCGCCGGCGGGTGAGGGGAATCAGACCCTGATGTTTGTACGTCTGTCATTGATGAGTCAGGGCAGTAAAGCGCCTTTATCCATTCAGCCCTTGCCGACGCTGGCACCGCGCTCTCCGTTCGGTTCTGCACCGCGCTCCGTCGCCGCTATGGAAGTCAAACCATGAATCAGCTATCCGCCCGGGTCAGTTCGCTGCTGGAGCCTGTCAGTGAATCGTCTGCATGTGGTGTAAGCCTACGCCATGACCCCGTTTACGATCGTCTGCGCCAGCTGCGACTTCAGGAAGATGACAGTCTGCCGCGCGGTGTGTGGCAAGCAGACCTCAAACGGGCTGACTGGAGCCAGTTGGAGATGCTGGCCTCATCAATCCTGAGTGAAACAAGCAAGGATCTGATGGTGGCGGCGTGGCTGGGCGAAGCCTGGCTGCACAAGGATGCGTTGTCCGGCATTGTCGACGCGCTGAGCCTGGTCGAGCAGTTGTGCGAGCGTTATCCGGAGGATTTGCATCCGCGGCCTGAAGAGGGTGATCAATCCTGGCGGGCACCGCCTTTGGAATGGCTGACTCGTCGTTATGCAGAGCTGTTGATTACGCGACTGCCCTTGTTTGGTTCTGACGACGCCGAGTTTGCCGGATACAGCCTTGGCGACTGGCGGCAGATGACGCGCAGGCAGGTGCTGGTCAACGACAGCAAGGCCGCCAAGGTGTCTGCAGAAGACGCGCTCAACGAGCAGAAAAAACTCAATCAACGAGTGCGCAGCACCCCACTGAGCGCGTGGCTGAACCGGCTGGATGCGATTCAGACGGCTCTCGATACGCTGGCGCGACTGGAAGACTGGACTGAACGGCATCTGCAGGATCAAGCCCCCACCTTTGGAGTCTTGCAAAGTAACCTTCAGTCGCTGGCGGCACTGTTCAAGGAATTTATCGCCATGCATCCGCCTCAGGATCTGGCACCTGCCCCTTCCGAGTCATCGTCCATGGAAACGCTCGATATGCCACATGACCCTGTATCTGACGCAGGCCCGAACCGCGATCAAGTGACTGCCCGAGCGTTCGTTGAACCGCGTAACCGCGAGGACGCCTATCGGCAGCTATCGGCCATCGCCGATTATCTGACCAGGACCGAGCCACACAGTCCGGTGCCTTATCTGATCAAAAAGGGCGTGGAGTGGGGCAACCAACCGTTAAAGGAATTGCTTTCCGAGCTGATTTCCTCCGACACGGAAGCGCGGCGGGTCTGGACGTTGCTGGGCGTGCTGTAGGCGCGCTCGGCGGCGATCAAAACGGGCAGATCAATTCGGCCACTTCATCTCGCCCTTGATGACTTTTGCACTCATTTCCAGCGAAGCCGGTTCGGCCAGTTGCGGCCAGGCTTTTTGCATGGCGTCGATCAGGGTGGCGGAATCCTTGGCTTTGGCGGCGTGTTCTTCGAAGGACTTCAGGTAGTCGGCGGTGAACGTCACTGCCTGGGTGCCTGCCGGGATCTCGCCCAGGTAATGGCCCGGAATCACGGTGGCCGGTTTCAGCGCTTTGATGCTTTTAAGTGCCGCGAGCCAGTCCTGACGCGATTTCGGGCTTTGGGTGTCCGCGACCCAGACATGAATACCGCTGGATACCACGACACCGCCAACCACGGCTTTAAGGGACGGAATCCATACGTAGCTGCGCTCGGGGGCCGGGCCGTTCAGGCCTTTGATCTGCAACGGCTGGCCTTCAAGCGTCAGGTGATCGCCCTTGAGCACTTCCGGCACAACCAGGCTGGCTGGCGCATTGTCCTTGAGAATCGGGCCCCAGTAGGCGAGCTTGCCTTGCATCGAAGCCTTGATCGCTTTCACGGTAGGCGCGCTGGCGACGATCTTCGCTTCGGGGAACGCGGCTTTGATGACGTCCAGGCCGAAGTAGTAATCCGGGTCACTGTGGCTGATGTAGACCGTGGTGAGTTGTTTGCCGCTGGCCTTGATCTTCTGCACCAGGGCTTCGGCGTCGTTGCGCTGAAACTGCGCATCGATGAGCACCGCATCATGCTTGCCGGTGATCAGTTCGGATGACACCGGGAAGACGGCTTTTTCGGCCGGGTTGTATACCTCGATTGCCAAGGGGGCGGCGGCCTGGGCTACGAGAGGGAACAGAGCGGCGAAAGACAGGGCAAGCAGTGATGTGCGCAACATGGGTAGGACCTTTGTCTGGGCTGGGCTGAGGTCATTATCTTAGGTTGCCCGAAGTGAAACAAAAGCCTCAGTATTGGCAACTATTGATTGCTTATATCGGACGAATCGTGGATCGGATCATAGCTGCACGGGTATTCATCGCCATCAACGAAAGGGGTAGCCTCATCGCCGCAGCCGAGGCGCTGGACATGTCGCGGGCCATGGTCACGCGTTATCTGGCGCAGATGGAGAGCTGGGCCGAAGCGCGACTGCTGCACCGGACCACACGCAAGCTCGGCTTGACTGCGCCCGGACAAGTGACATTGTTGCGTTGTCAGCAACTGATCGAGCTGGCCGACGCGGTGCCGCTGGCGGCCGATACGCACGTCGACGAGCCACGCGGCATGCTGCGCATCGCCTGTTCGCAGTCACTGGCTCTGGCCGTTCTGGCGCCAGCGGTGACGGCTTACCTGCAACGTTATCCCGGTACCTCGGCAGACCTGCTCATCGGCAACGAGGCCGTGGATCTGGTCAGCGAGCGAATCGATCTGGCGATCCGCATCACCAATCAGCTGGACCCCAATGTAGTTGCCCGTCCGCTGGGGCAGTGCGCTTCGGTGGTGTGTGCTTCTCCAGCCTATCTCGCTGTGCACGGCACACCGATCAGGCCACAGGAACTGCCTGCCCACAACTGCCTGACCTATTCGTACTTCGGCAAAAGCCTGTGGGAGTTCACCCATCAGCAACTGCCGCTCAGTGTGCCGGTCGGCGGCAACCTCAGTGCCAACGATTCAGTGGTGCTGCTGGAGGCCGCAGTGGCTGGAGCCGGCATCAGCCTGCAGCCGGTGCATTCGGCGGCACCGCTGATTGCGAGCGGCAAGCTGATCGCCCTGATGCCGGAGTACCAGCCACGGGCTCTGGGGATACACGCCATCTACACCTCAAGGCACCATCAGTCGGCAACGCTGCGCACTTTTCTGGCTTTCTTGACTGAGTGGTTTGAGAGGGAGGGCGCAGAGCCCTGAGACAAGATCACCTACTGCGGACAGGACGCAGAGCGTCCGGAACGGCATGCCCACGCGGAGCATGGGCACGATGAAGGGCATCCAGACACCTATCGTTCCCATGCTCCAGCGTGGGAATGCCCTGGGTAACGCTCCGCGCCACAGATCTGCACTGCGTACGCAGAGCATGGGCACGATAGGGGTGTGCGGATACCTAGCGTTTCTCACGCTCCGCGTATGCATTATCAGGTCTTGAACTTGCGCACCAGACCGTCCAGTTCGCTGGACAGGATCTCCAGACTTCTGGAATCCGCGCGGGCCGAGTCCGAGAGTTCGGCGATCAACTGCGCATCGCCATGGATCTGGCTGATGTGCCGGTTGATGTCTTCGGCCACCTGATGCTGTTCCTCGGCGGCGGTTGCGATCTGGGTGTTCATGTCGCGAATCACATCCACTGACTCGCGGATTTGCCCGAAGCTGCTGCGTGCCTGACCGATCTTGGTCACCGATTGCTGCGAGACGTCGAGGCTGGCATGCATCTGCTGCGCCACCGACGCCGTGCGTTTGGCCAGGTTGCCCAGCAGGTTGTCGATTTCGGCGGTCGAGTCCGACGTACGCTTGGCCAGTGCGCGGACTTCGTCGGCTACGACGGCGAAGCCGCGACCCTGTTCGCCTGCACGTGCTGCCTCGATGGCGGCGTTGAGCGCCAGCAGGTTGGTCTGCTCGGCAATCGAGCGGATGGTGTTGAGAATCGACTGAATGCCTGCGCTGTCCTTTTCCAGTTGTGTCATGTCCTTGGCCGAGCGGGTGAGTTCCTCGCTGAGCTGGTCGACGCTGCGCACCGCATCGTCGATCTGACGCTGACCTTCACGCGCCTGTTGCTGACCGTTGTCGGCCGAGTCGGCGGCCTGGCTGCAGGAGCGGGCGACTTCATTGGAAGTGGCGACCATTTCATGAAACGCCGTGGAGACCATGTCCACTGCTTCGCGCTGCCGGCCAGCGGCTTCGGCCATGTCGTTGGAGACACGTGTCGAGCTGTGTGAGGCTTCGAGAATCTTCCCCGCGGCCTGGCCGATGTGCTGGATCAGGCTGCGAATCGCAGTCAGGAACTTGTTGAACCAGCCTGCCAGTTGCGCGGTTTCATCCTTGCCGCGCACGGCGAGGTTCTGGGTCAGGTCGCCTTCGCCACCGGCAATGCCTTCCAGCCCGCTGGAAACGCTGTGGATCGGGCGCACGATGACGCTGGCGAAACTGGCACCGACGATGGCGAAAACCAGCGCCAGCACGGCAGCGATGATGCCGATCAACCAGGTCAGGCGGGTGGCCGAAGCCATCACTTCGTCCTGTTTGATCAGGCCGATGAAGTTCCAGCCCAGCTGCTCGGATGAGTACACATTGGCCATGTAACGCTCGCTGTTGAGTGTGACCTCGACCAGACCACTGGCAGTTTTGGCCAGCTCGCTGAAGCCGTCGCCCAGCTCACCCAGTTTCTTGAAGTTATGCTCGGGCTGCTTGGGATCGACCAGCACGGTGCCGTTCTTTTCCATCAGCATCAGATAGCCGCTTTCGCCCAGTTTGATCTGCTTGACGATGTTGGTCAGTTGCTTGAGCGATACGTCGATATTGACCACGCCGCCAGGGTTGCCCAGCTTGTTGGGGATCGCCCGGATGGTGCTGACCAGCACAGCGTCGTCGTTGGCCCAGTAATAGGCATCGCTGCGCACGGTCTTGCCGGCATTGGCCATCGCCGTCTTGTACCACGGCCGCACACGCGGGTCGTAGTTGCTCATTTTCGGGTCTTCCGGCGTCATGATGTAGCTGCCGTTGATCAGACCATAAGAGACGTAGGAGTAGGCTGGGTGAGCCTTGGCGATACTGGCGAACAGCTCGGTCGCCTGCCTGTCATTCTCGGACTGCGCGGTAGGCGTCGCACCCATGTAGTTGCGGAAATCATCGCTCGCCCCGGCGATCAGCGGGTGCGCCGCGATGTAATTGACGTTCTGCGTAATACCGTCGAAAAACAGCTGCATGGCATTGTCGACCTGGCGAATTTCTCGCGCGCTGCTGTCCGCGAAATCACTGGTCGCCTTGTCACGCAGGTTTACGATCACGATGGCGGCGACGACTAGTATGGGCAAGCACGCAATGACTGCGAACGCCCACGTCAATTTCTGTTTGATATTCATTTGAGCTCCGGGATGTCCGTTACTGCCGCAAGTGTTGGGCGCTGCATGGATGCAGTCTGCGACCCCAAGCGTTGCGCTGAGGGTCGCTCTTATGGTCTACCAAGAGGTCAACGACTTTTTGCCGGCATTCTTTAACTGGCTTGGCGTTAACAGACACTTACTGTCGCTTATGAGCACGACATGACCTTTACTCACTAGCGCAGTAACTCGTTGCTCATAAATAGCGCCCTCCAAACTCGGTCATGGCATCCAGCATCGCGTCCTTGAAGTAAGCCAGTGAAGCCCGATCAAAGAGAATCTGGAAACAGGGTTCGGTCTGCGCACCGAGGTTGATGACGATCACATTGATGCGCGCCGCCGAGGTCTGCGCCACCGAACCGGCTGCAAAAGCCTCCGGGCGCAGATCCACGCCGCACAGCTTGGCCATTACCTGGGAGATGCACGCGCCACTCAGTTGCAGCCAGGCATGGCTGTCTTCGCGAGGCAGCAGGTAATTGGCGCTGTGGTCCAGCTCCCAGCGAGCTTCTTCATCGGCAATGCGCTGCCCGTTATCAAGCGGGCTGCCCAGCAGCAGGAATTCGGTCTGCGAAAGGCGTGCGACATGGCTGCCGTCCGCCTGCGTGACGGCGCGGTTCGGTGCGTCGGGCAGGTTGAAACCGCGTGCCGTCAGGTATTCAGCGCTTTGCGTACCACGAAATCCCACGCGTGGCCGATCGGTGAGGTCTTGCAGTGTGCACAAGGCGCGCGCGTTGGCGCCGACAGGGCGGTCCTGGATAAGGCTGGTCATGGGTCAGAGCTCCTGGCGCTGGTTTTCAGGGTCGAAGAAGGGCAGTTTCACGACGGTGGCCTGAACCACCACACCGTCTTCGACGCGGATCGGAATCTGCTGGCCGGGAGTGCTCTGGTCGAACGCGGCATAGGCCATGCCGATGATCATGCCCAGAGTCGAGGAGTACTCGCAGGACGTCACGTTGCCACTGATGTCCGGGCCCTTGAGCACCAGATGGCCCTCAAGTGGCAGCGGGCTGGCCTTGGGCAGGGTGAAGCCAACCAGTTTGCGCTTTTGCGGCTGAGCCTCGAGGATGTCCACCGAGCGGCGACCAACAAAGAAAGGCTTGCTCCGGCTGACGGCCCAACCCATATCGATCTCTGCCGGATGGGTCATGCCGTCGGTATCCTGGCTGATGATGACGTGACCTTTTTCCAGACGTAACAGACGTTGCGTCTCGACGCCGAACGGACGCATGTCGAATGCCTTGCCAGCCTCGACAAGCGCATCCCAGAGTCTGAGCGCGTGACGAGCGGGGACGTGGATCTCGTAGCCCAGTTCGCCGACGAAGCCGACCCGCAACAGCCGCGCCTTGATGCCGGCAACAGTGCCCAGGCGCACGCCAAGATAAGGGAAACCTGCGGCAGACAGATCAAGGTCGGTACAGACCTGCTCCAGCACCTTGCGCGAATCCGGACCCGCCAGGTTGACCGCAGCAATGGCCGCCGTGACGTTGGTGATGTCCACGTTCAGACGCCACTGGGCATTCCACTTGAGCATCTGCTGATAAATGCGATCCACACCGCTGG
This sequence comes from Pseudomonas congelans, assembly GCF_900103225.1. Lineage (GTDB taxonomy): Bacteria > Pseudomonadota > Gammaproteobacteria > Pseudomonadales > Pseudomonadaceae > Aquipseudomonas > Aquipseudomonas congelans. Next base: position 497,148 of record NZ_FNJH01000001.1, read on the forward strand.
TGGTGGCGGTGACATAGAAATGCTGTTCGGCAAAGCGCGCGCAAACGCCGTCGTCGATGACCACGCCTTGCTCGTTGGTCATCAGCGCATAACGCGAACGCCCGACCGGCTGTTTGAGAAAGGCGAAGGTGTACAGGCGGTTGAGCAGCTCGGCGGCGTCGGGGCCGCGCACGTCCAGGCCACCGAGTGTCGACACGTCGATGATGCCGACCTTGTTACGCACGTGCAGCGCTTCCTGCTGCATGCAGGCATCGCGTTGCGAGGGTTTGCCATAGAACGCCGGACGCTGCCAGATCCCGGCCGGCATCATCTTCGCACCGGCCTGCAGATGACGCTGGTGCATGGGCGTCTGCCGATACGGATCGAAGGCACGGCCTGCAACGTGTGCCAGCTTCTCTGCCTCGAAGGGCGGACGGGCCGTGGTCACGCCGGTTTCACTGATACTGCGCTGGGTCGACGCGGCCACCAGTCGTGCAGTCGGCAGTGCCGAGTGACGGCCTTGTGACGGCCCCATGCCCACCGTGGAATAGCGTTTTACCAACTGGATGTCGCGATAGCCGATGCGCGTGGCATTGACGATATCGCGTACCTGAAGGTCTTCGTCGAAATCGACAAAATCCTTGCCGTCGGGGTGCGGGAAAATCGGCCAGGCGAAGTTGACCTGCGCTTCACTGCGCAGGAGGGCAGGGGCGCCAGCCGATTTCAGGCCCAGTGCCGATACCACGCTGGCGGCGGCAAGGGCCGCATCGGCCAGCACGTTGTCCAGCGCGTGGTAACCGTTGACCGAGCCCGCGATGCCCAGGTTCTGCGGCAGGCCACTGATGGCGAATTCGGCCTGCTGATCGTCATAGGCCAGCTTGCCGCCTGCCTGACACAACAACTGGTAGACCGGCATGTAGCCGCCGGACATGCACAACAGATCGCATTCGACACGCGAACCGCTGTTCGCCACCTGACCCTGGCCGGTGATCTTGCGCAGTTCGGCACCGCTCACATGGCGCATGCCTTTCTCATGCAGTGCTTCATAAACCGTCGTATTCAGGTGGCAGACGATGCCGCGCTTCTCCAGCGCAAGCCGCAGCGACCGGTCCGACGGGCCGCTGCGCATGTCGGCAACTGCGACCACGTCGATGCCTTGATCGTGCAAATCCAGTGCGGCGAGGTAACCGTCATCATTACCGGTCAGCACCACCGCGCGTTTGCCGGGCTTGACGGCGTACAACTTGATCAGACGCTGTACGGCGCTGGTCAGCATGACGCCGGGGAGGTCGTTGTTGCGGAAAATCACCGGCTGATCGAGCGAGCCGCTGCACACCAGACAGTGCGTGGCGCGCACCTTGTACAAACGCTTGCCCTGAATCACCGGCAGGTAGTTGTCGGTGAACCAGGCATTGCAGGTCGCTTGCTTGAGCACCTCGATATTGTCATGCGCTTCTACCGCAGCGACCAGTTCACGCCGCAGCTGTTCGGCACGCAGGCCGTCGACATCGAAGCGTGCATAGGCCAGCGAGCCGCCGAGGATGGGCTGCTGTTCAATCAGCAACACCTTGGCGCCGGCTTTTGCGGCGCTCAGTGCCGCCTGCATGCCGGCAGGTCCCGCGCCGATCACCGCCAGATCCGTGAACAAGTAGGCCTTGTCGTAGTACTCGGGCTGGAACGTCAGGTCCAGCACGCCAAGGCCGGCCTTCTTGCGAATGATCGGTTCCCAGACTTTCCACATGCCCTTGGGCTTGTAGAACGAGCGGTAATAGAAACCCACCGGCATGAACTTCGAGAACTTGCCCAGGTACGCGTCCCGGTCATTGTCCAGCGAGCCGCTGAAGTTCTGCCCGGAGGCCTGCAAGCCGTCCTGCAGGGCAACGGTGTCGGCCATTACGTTGGGCTCGTGAGGCAACTGGATCAGGCTGTTGGCGTCCTGTCCGGCCATGGTCAGCGGGCCGCGCGGACGGTGGTACTTGAACGACCGCGAAAGCAGGAAGCGACCGTTGGCCAGCAGGGCACTGGCGATGCTGTCGCCCTGCAGGCCCTGATAGGTTTTGCCATCGAAGCTGAACGTGAGCGGCTGAGTGCGATCGATCAGCAGGCCCATGGGCGCGGGCAGGCGGGCTGGGGTGGTCATCCTGCGATCTCCTTGGAGGCGAGAGTGGCGAAGTCGATACGTGCGGTAAATAGTTCTCGTGGGTCGAAAGTGCGGATGATCTCGTCGCTGCCGGTGTGGCGCTCGGCCAGGAACCAGTAGCTGGAGGGGGTGTGCATCCACCACTCGCGTACCACGCCCAGCGTGTCCTCACTGTTGAACACGTAATCGGCCCACTCGCTGTCGCTGCAGGTTTGCGGGTCGGGCATGTGTTTGAATTCCCCGCCGTAGGTGAATTCGCTGATGTTGCGCGGCCCGTTGAGCGGGCAGGTCATGATTTTCATGTGTCGCTCTCCGTCAGTGGCTGGCCGCTGTTGCGCCCATTTCGTTGACTTGCTGAAAGGTCGAGAAGCGTTCGAGCGCGAATGGCTTGATCAACTCGGGTACCTTGCCGCCGCTGGCCACCAGTTCAGCCATGGTCTTGCCGCAGATCGGCGTCGCCTTGAAGCCCCAGGTGCCCCAGCCCGCATCCAGGTAGTAATTCCTGACCGGAGAGAGGCCCATGATCGGGCTGTAATCCGGGGTCATGTCGGTGATCCCGGCCCATTGGCGCATCAGTTTGGCGTTGGCCAGAAACGGAAACATCTCGATGGCGTGGGCCAGCAGGCTTTCCTTTAGGTCCAGCGTCGAGCGGCTGTTGAACAACGGGTAGGGATCAGAGCCGCCGCCAAACACCACTTCGCCACGGCTGGTCTGTTGCACATAGCAGTGCAGGGCGGACGAACTCACCAGCGGGTCGAGGAAGGGTTTGAAGGGTTGAGTGACCATCGCCTGCAGGGGGAAGGTCTGAATCGGCGAGCGAATCCCGGCCTTCTTCATCATCTGCGAACTCATGCCTGCCACCGCCTGCACGGCGCATCCGCACTGGATGGTGCCGCGATTGGTCTTCACCGCAGTGAGGGTGCCGTTCTCGATCACCAGTTCCTGCACTTCGGTCAGTTGATGAATCTCCACACCGCGCTTGGCCGCCTGCTTGGCGTAGCCCCAGGCAACCGCGTCATGCCGGGCGGTGCCGCCGTCGATGTGCCACAGGCCTGCCAGAACCGGCAGATGGCCGGGGTCCAGATTGAGGCTAGGCACCAGTTCGCGGATCTGCTGGCGGTCGATCATCTCGGTGCGGCCGCCGAAATGCTTGTTGACCTCGGCGCGCTGGCGAAACGAGCGGACCGTGGCATCGGTATGCGCGAGGGTCAGTTGGCCGCGCTCGGAGTACATGATGTTGAAGTCGAACTCGTTGGACAGGCCCTGAAACATCTTCACCGACTCGGCATAGAACTTCACGCCTTCGCTGGTCAGGTAATTGGAGCGAATCACCGCCGTGTTGCGCGCCGTATTGCCGCCGCCCAGGTAACCTTTTTCCAGCACGGCGATATTGGTGATGCCGTGGTATTTCGACAGGTAGTAAGCGGTGGCCAGACCATGCCCGCCACCGCCGATGATCACCACGTCGTAGGAGGACTTGAGTTCCTTGGGCGCAGGCAGATCTACCTCTACCGGGTACTCCGAGCTGAGCCCGTATTTCAACAGGTTGAAAGGCATACGGCCTCCGATTGGCTGCGTTGCGCGTGGGCCTGCTGCCGGGCAGCAGTCACGGTGTTTTTCATCAGAAAAGCGATGGTCATCGGGCCGACGCCGCCTGGAACCGGGGTGATGGCAGCAGCGACTTCGCTGGCGCTGTCGAAATCCACATCGCCCACCAGGCGGCTACGGCCGTGGTCCTCGATGCGGTTGATACCGACGTCGATCACCACCGCGCCGCGCTTGAGCCAGCTGGCATCGATCAGGCGCGGACGGCCAACCGCCGCCACGACGATGTCGGCCAACTGACACAAGGCCCTGGCGTCGGTACTTCGCGAATGCACCACCGTCACCGAGCAATGCGCTTGCAGCAGCAGGGCGGCCATGGGCTTGCCAACGATGTTGGAACGACCGATCACCACCGCATGCTTGCCGCTCAGATCGCCGCAGGTTTCTTCGAGCAAGTGCAGGCAGCCGCTGGGCGTGCAGGGCGTCAGTACATTGCGTCCCTGACTCAGGCCACCGACGTTCTCACTGTGAAAACCGTCAACGTCCTTGCCCGGATCTATAGCCTGCAGGACGCGGTTTTCTTCTAGGTGAGCGGGCAAGGGCAGTTGCAGGAGAATGCCGTTCACCGTGTTGTCGGCGTTCAATTCGGCAATCAACGCCAGTAAGCGGGCCTGGCTGCTGTCGGCCGGCAGACGGTGTTCCAGCGAGCGAATGCCGGCTTCCTCGGCGCGCAGGATCTTGTTGCGTACGTAGACTTCACTGGCCGCGTCGTTACCGACCAGAATGACCGCCAGTGCCGGTTCGATCCCTTCGGCCTTCAAGTTTTCTACGTCGTGTCTGATCTGCTGCAGAACGCGAGCGGCGGCGGCCTTGCCGTCGATGATGTGTGCACTCATCGGAACACCACCGTTCGATCCGTGTTGAGAAACACGCGGTGCTCCAGGTGGTATTTGACTGCCCGCGAGAGCGCGATGGTTTCGTTATTGCGTCCCGCCGCGACCAGGTCGGCAGGCAGATAGACGTGATCGACGCGCTGCACTTCCTGTTCGATGATCGGACCTTCGTCCAGGTCGCTGGTGACGTAATGCGCGGTGGCACCGATCAGCTTCACGCCGCGCTCGTAAGCCTGATGGTAGGGCTTGGCACCCTTGAAACCCGGCAGAAACGAGTGATGGATATTGATCGCCCGACCCGCCAGTTGCTGGCACAGGTCGTCGGAGAGAATCTGCATGTAGCGCGCCAGCACCACCAGCTCGGTGCCGGTCTCATCGACCACCTTCATCAGCGCGGCTTCCTGCGCAGCCTTGGTCTCTTTGGTCACGGGCAGGTAAATGAAGCGAATACCCTCACGTTCGGCCATCGGCCGCAGGTCCAGGTGATTGGAGACGATGGCGGTGATGGTCATGTCCATTTCGCCCTTGTGGTAGCGGTACAGCAGGTCGGTCAGGCAGTGATCGAACTTGCTGACCATCAGCAGCACACGCATCGGCCGGCGCGTGTCATGCAGCTCCCACTGCATGGCAAAGTCGTTGGCCACAGCGTCGAAGCCGGCTTTCAACTGCTGGATGTCGCCCTCATGACCATCGTTGAAGCGAAACACTGCGCGCATGAAAAAAGTACCGCTGTACTCATCGTCGAACTGGGCCATTTCACCGATGTAGCAGCTGTTGCCAGCCAGGTAGGAAGTCACCGCCGCGACAATGCCGGAGGTCGCCGGGCAGCTGATCTTCAGGATGAAATGGTTCTTCTCGTGTTGCATGGCGTGTCCTCTGAAGGGTGGCGGCAGTTTGGCGCAGGGCGAAAAAGGTCAGATGCAGAGGTGTTTCGTCGATGAATAAAATTCTCTACAGGAATTTAATATTCTTGAAGGCTTTTTTATAGGCGAAAGGAAATCCAGCGTCCAGAGGTTTCTGGAAACTTTGTTTACTAAAGGGAATATGGAGGGGCGAGGCAGCCGGGGGAGCGGAGCTCAGGCTCACGCTCCTGAAGACAGAAAACGCCTGCAGCAGGCGTTTTCCGAAAGCAGGAAGTGGGGTTACTCGTGATGCGTCTCACCGACAAACGTCAGCGAGGTAAACAAGCCGCGTTCGGCGATGTCGGCGTTGTCCTTGACGGGTAGTGTGACCTCGGCCGCGATGACATTCAGCCCCTCATTACGCACGATGACGCTGGCCAGGCCTTGTGCATCGGTTTCGGCGCTGACGACGTCCGGTGCGCTGCGGTAATCGCCGATCAGCTTGATACCGGCGGCAGGTTTGCCGTCGATCAGTACGCGCACCGGCAGTGGTTTGCCTGCGCCGACTTTCAAGGGGTCGGTCTGCGGCACGATCACGAAATTCAGCTTGTTGAATGCTGGCAGATGCGCGCCTTCGGCATAAATGGCCACGCTGTATTTGAAGGTGTGGATGGAGTCGGTGCCGTTGGGCACTTTGCTGCGTCCTTCATTGATCCATTTCTTCTCGGCGTTGCGCGTCCACATGCCGTTATCCAGCGCTACGCTCATTACCGCAGGCGGCTTGAGCGGCACCAGACGCGCGTGGTCCTCAAGGCGTTGTACCGTCACCGGGATCATTTTGCCCTGCAGGTCGTAGGCCCACGCACCGCTGACCTTCTGTGCCTTGAAGGCATTGTCTTCCGCGCCATGACCGTAGACCACTTCGATATTGCCGCGACGCTGTTCGGTCCACAGACCGTGCGCATTGACGTGACTGGCGAACAAAGCGCCGAGCAGGCCCAGGGCCAGGAAAGGTTTGCTTGAAAGCATGATGCGTCCTTGTTGTTGGGAGCGGGGTGTTGTGAATCGGGTGGTCATGGGCGTCAGAGACTGAGGGTCAGGCTGACCGTGAAGTTGCGCGGTTCGCCAGGCGCGACCCAGTAGTTGCTGTAGGAGCGCTCGTAGTATTTTTCATCGAAAATGTTGTTCAGGTTCAGACCCACCGTGACGTTGTCGCTGGCTTTGTAATGCGCCAGCAGGTCTACGGTCTGGTAGGCCGGCAGTTCGAAGTCAGAGCCCGACTGCCCCGAGCGATCGCCGACGTAGGTGTACGCAGCGCCCACGTCCGAGCCGCGCAATGCGCCTTCCTGGAACTCATAGACGCCCAGCAGGCTGCCGCTGTGTTTGGCGACACCGAGGATGCGACTGCCCGTGGGGATGGTCTGGTCGCCCTTGGTCACTTCGGCGTCAATGTAGGCGAAGGCACCGATGACCCGAATGGCTTCGCTGACCTGCCCGGTAAACTGCAGGTCGAAACCCTGGCTGCGAGCCTTGCCCACCGCGCGATTGGTGTCGGTGCCAGGATCAAGGGCGAGAACGTTTTCCTTCTCGATATGAAAGGCGGCGAGGGTCGTGCTCAGGCGATCGTCAAACAATTCACTCTTGATGCCGACCTCGTAGCCGACGCCTTCTTCCGGGTCGAAGGTTTTGCCGGCGGCATCCAGGCCATTGTTGGGCTTGAAAGAGGTGGAGGCGTTGGCGAACAGGCCTACCTGCGGCGTGAGCTGATAAAGCAGTCCGGCGCGCTGAGTGAAAGCGTCCTGGCGCTGCCCTGAGGTGGCGTTGGTGGTGAAATCATCGACCTGCTGATCAAAGTGTTCGTAGCGTGCCCCGATCATGCCGCGCAGTTTGTCGGTAAAGACAATCTGGTCCTGCAGGTTCAGCGCACGGCTTTCGACATGCTCGTAAAAATCAGTACCGGAGCGTGCGCCAGCAGGTTTCGGCTGGCCATAGACCGGGTTGTAGATGTCGATGGCGTAGGGGCTGCCGGCGATGGTCGTGACGCGTTCGTTCTTGCGATAGTTCTCGTACTCAGTGCCGATCAGCACTTCGTGCTCGACCCCCATGCCGTCGAAACGACCGCGTAACTCCAACTGGGTGATGCTGTCATGCCAGTTGTTGTCGCGCTCACGATAACGGCGATTGACAGTGTGCCCGTCGGCGTTCAGCGGGCGCGCCTCGCTGGCAAAACCCGACATCTCCCCCTGTTTGTAATGGCTGGCCAGACGCAGCGACCACACATCGTTGAGCTGGTGGTCCAGCGCGAACTGGACCATGTTGTTGTCGTTATCGATGTCATCGTCCGGCTCGCCGAGGAAGGTCGAGCGGGATACGCCACTCCACTTGTTATTGGGGGCGACCACGCCTCGGTCGAAAGTCGATGTGTGGCGCACAAACTCGGTTTCCACCAGCAGACTGGTGTCAGGGTTCAATTGCCAGCTGAAGGACGGGGCGACAAACACCCGTTTGCTCTCTACATGGTCACGAAAGCTGTTGTTGTCTTCGACAGCCAGATTGACCCGTGACAGCAGATTGCCTTCTTCATCCAGCGGAGTGTTGACGTCCAGCGCGGTGCGATAGCGATCCCAACTGCCTGCGCTGGTCTGCAAGGTGGTAAATGCTTCACGCTGGGGTTTTTTGGTGACGATATTGACCGTGCCGCCCGGATCGCCACGCCCATACAGGCTGGCGGCGGGGCCTTTCAGCACTTCGATACGCTCGATGTTTGCGGCATCCGGCGTGGCAGGGTAGCCGCGGTTGGCGCTGAAGCCGTCCTTGTAGAATTCGGACGTGGTAAAGCCGCGGATGCTGTACTCGTAAAGCGTCAGGCCGCCGAAGTTATTCTGCTTCGATACGCCCCCGGCAAAATCCAGCGCGCGCTCGACATTGTTGCTGCCGAGGTCCTTGAGCACCGAAGCAGGCACCACGCTGATCGACTGCGGAATATCCGCGATGGCGGTATCGGTTTTGGTGGCCGTGGCCGAGCGGGTGGCGCGATAGCCCTGGACCGGGCTGGTCGCCGTTTCGTACTGATAGTCGGAAGTGACGTTGACGCTTTCCAGTTCAATGGTCTGCGGGCTTTCCTCCGCGTAACCCGTATTGCCAAAAACCCCGATTGCCAAGCCTGCCAGAGACGCGATTCTACGAGACGACATGTGAGACTTCCTGATTAGAATAGATACAATATAACATCTCCTTTGAGAATTATTGCTGTTTGTTAAGGGCGATGTAAACGCGGCATCTATCAGCAGGCATCCCGGGTTGATGCTCAGGATTCACGTGGTGGGAAAGGGGATAACGTGCAAGGTCCATTTCAGTCGATGAAATGGACCTTGCTCACTCATGCCAGCATCTCTGTCCCGAGTTGAAATGCCACCCACAACGCCAGTCCGGTGGCGAAGGTCAGCGCGATGTTCTCGAACCAGTTGTTGCGGTATTCCTTGCTCAACAGTGACTTCTGATTGGACATGATCAGCAGCCCCAGCGAGATGACGGGCAACCCGATGATATTCAGCGCGTTGACACCCAGCGTCAGGGTCACGAAGTCCGGCATGCCGGGCAGCGACCAGATCAGCGGGGTGACCAGAATGAACAGCATGAACCAGCGGTGCATCGGGTCGTTGTGGAACACTTTGCCGTAGCGTTCGCGGCGCTTGGGCTGGATGTGCTGGAAGGCATCGGTGATCAGCATCGGAAAGGCTGTGGTCTTGCCGGAAATACTGGCAAACAGCGTGGCGAACACGCCGATGAAGAAGATGTACCAGCCCAGCGGGCCGAAGAAGATTTCCAGTGCCTTGCCCAGGTCGGCCAGGGTATTGACCTGAATGCCGTTGGGCCGCAGGATTTCGACGCCTACCACCCAGATGGCCAGGTTGATGATGATGCCGACGATCACCGCGAACAGCAGATCGTTGCGCTGGATGCGCTTGTGCTCGGGGCCGGTCCAGCCTTTTTCACGCATCACGTAAGGGTGGACGAAGTTGGCGATGGACCCGGCCACGGCACCGATCACCGAGACCGCTACCAGCAGCGCGCCGTGCACGCCTTCATCGGGTGGAATACTGAAGCCGATGGTGCCCTTGATGATGCCGGTGACATCGGGGCCGGACATGATCGCCAGGGTCAGAAATGCCAGGGTCATGATGGCCAGCAGTACCTTCATCACGCCTTCGATCATTGCGTAGATATTGCGCCCCACCAGCAGCCACACGGCAATCACCACGGCAACGGAGCAGAGCAGTGGCTGGTTGATGTGCAGCAGCATGGCAAGCGCCTCGCCGGCGCCCTTGATCATATAGGCGTTGATCAAATGGCCCATCAGCAATGCGTAGGCAAGCATGAACCAGGCGAACAGCGGGTGCAGTTGCGCATAACCCTGAAGGATGGTCATGCCCTGGTTATTGCAGAGCTGGAAGCGGGCGATGATGTTGACGATCAGGAACCTGAGCAAAAGCGAAATCGCCAGTACCCACATCATGGCGTAGCCATAACTGGCGCCCGCAACCGATGAGGTGATCAGGTCGCCCGCGCCCAGCCAGGACAGCACGGCGATAATGCCGGGCCCCAATAGCTTGGCAAGTTTCTTGAGACGGGGTTCGGCTACTGGCGTGGACGTTTCTTTGAAAGACGGGGTTTGCGGCATGCGGTGAATCTCCGTTTTTTATTGTAATGAGATGTCAGTCACTGCCAGACAAGATAGGACGTCATACAACATGGGTCTCTGGTAAAAATGTAACTACGTGTGAACCAGCTGCAACGCGGGCTAAGCTTGCGTCTGCCAATCTCGTTTTCCCTGGAGAGCCAATGACGTTTCCAATACTTGCCGCTGCCCAATTCTGCTCTAGACGTGGAGATATCCAGCACAACCTCTCCGGGCACCTGGCGTTCATGCAACGTGCAGCCGAACTGGGCGCCAGTTACTTGCTGTTTCCCGAATTGTCACTGACAGGCTACGAACCGGATCTGGCTCGCGAGCTGGCCTTGCTTGCAGACGATGCACGTTTGGCGCCGCTCGCGGCACTGGCTGTGAAATTGCAATTGACGACCACCGTTGGCGTGCCACTCAGGGGGCCGAGCGACAGTGTCCTGATCGGTGCATTGACCTTCACCGCCGCGGGCGATGTCATCGCCTATGCCAAGCAATACCTGCATCCCGGTGAAGACGCCGTATTCACTGCCGGCAATCAGGACTGCTATCTGCTACTTGATCAGCACCGAATCGGTCTGTGCGTATGTGCAGACTTCAGCCACGCCGAGCACGCGCAACGCATGGCACAAGGTGGAGCCTGGTTGTACGCAGCCAGTGTGCTGATCTCGCCGGGCGGCTATGAATACGATGCCGGACTGCTTTCGGGGCATGCCCGCCGTCACTCGCTGCCGGTGTTGATGGCCAATCATGGCGGGGCAACTGGCGGCTGGCTGTCGGCGGGGCGCAGCGGTCTGTAGGACGAAGCAGGGCGTTGGGTCGGCGGGATGCAAAGTGAAGGAGGTGGTCTGGTCGTCGCGACCCGCCAGCGCGAGGGCTGGCAGGTCAGAGCGGTTACGGTGGACTAAGGCGTTTCACGCGCCCACGGCATTTTCCGGTTTGAGCCCGGGTTGGTTATGCGAGGGTGAAAGGGTCTCCGGCACGGTCAGCCACAACAGGCAGAACGCGACCGCTGCCACACCGGCAAGGGTGAGAAATGCTGCGCTGTAACCTGCTGCATGCACGACAAAACCCGCCAGGCTGTTGCTCAGCGCTGCGCCCAGCCCGAACAGCGTCGACAGCGCCCCAAGGCTCACGTTGAAACGTCCGCTGCCTTGAGTGAGGTCCTTGACCATCAATGGGAACAGGGCACCGAACAAGCCCGCGCCGATGCCGTCGAGCATCTGGACCGCCACCAGCCAATAGGGATCGTCGGAAAGGGTGTAAAGCACACCGCGAATCGGCAAGAACAGAAAGCCGGCCAGCAACAGCGGCTTGCGCCCCCAGACATCGGCTTTCATGCCTACCAGCAGCGCGGCCGGTACCATCACCAGTTGGGCTGCAACGATGCACGCCGAGGTCAGCGGCGTTGCCATTTGCATGTTGATCTGTGACAGCTTCTGACTCACCAGCGGCAGCATCGCCGCGTTAGCCAGATGGAAGAGGGCGCAGCAGATACCGAACATCAGCAGCGGCTTGTTGCTTAACAGCGCAGAAAGGCCCGAAGGTTGATGACCACTGACGTCGTGACTGGCGTCAAAGCCCCGAGCCACGTCGTGATCGATGGCGTCTGCGGAAACAAAGCTGACCGCGACAATACTCGCCAGCGCCATCGCGGCCATCAGGTAAAACACCGCAATAGGCCCGAATAGATAGGCGAAGCCGCCAGCCAGAAGGGCTGCGCAGGCATTACCTGCGTGGTTGAACGTTTCGTTGCGCCCGGTACGGCGGGTAAACGCTTTGGGCCCGGTGATGCCCAGCGAAATGGCCGCGATGGCCGGTGCAAATACCGAGGCCGCGATGCTGCTCAACGCTTGGGTCAGGGCAACGATGGAAAAAGACGAAGTGAAGGGCAGAATCAGGCAACTCAGCGTCACCAGCAAGGCCGCCACACCGATCATGGCGCGCTTGTAGGGCGTGCGGTCGATCAGCGCCCCGGCAGGTGTCTGGGTCAGCAGCCCGGCAATGCCGGCAATGGTCATCACCACACCGATGCTGGCCGGGTCCCATTTGTGCACCGCCAGCAGATAGATCGCCAGATACGGGCCCAGGCCATCGCGGACATCGGCAAGGAAGAAGTTCAGGCTATCCAGTGAAAGGGTGTTGCGGCGATCTGCATGACTGACCAAGAGTGAAGTTCCTGTAATTCGTCCGACCCCAGGCAACCGAGTCACGGGTAATACTGACCCGGGCCGTTTTAAAGAAGTTTCCACACCGAAGATGAAATTTAGGCTTCAAATGCTCTTTTTCTGCAGGCTTTTCAGCCGCTGGGTCGCACGTTGCACGGCAGCCATTTTTTCAGGCCGTTTCATGCGCTTCCACTTGCGGATATCGTCCTTGGTACGCCCGCAGCTCACGCACAGATCGCCGCTGAGCTGGCATACGGAAATGCACGGGTTTTCGATGTCCTTGGCCATGCTCAACCTCGTCTGGCGTATTTGCGTTTGATGCGCTGCTGCCAGTCGCCCGCGTTCTCGCGCAGGCACAGCTCTTCGCAGTCGACATGCACATGAGCCGATGGATTCGACAGGCTGACCTGAGCATCGTCAAGTGCCTCTACCGTCAGCCCGATCATCCGCTCCACCAGCCCGCGGGCCAGCGCGGCGTTCTTGTCGGCCAGCGTATCAAACACCCACACCACCTGCAGGCTGGCCGGGAACGCCGCGTAATCGACTTCATGAGTTAGCCAGCAGAAACCGGGCATCTCGGCCTTGGCAGTCTCGCAGGCGTGCGTCAGAGCGCTCACCAGACGCCGATCTGTCCGGGCCTGTTCGCGTTTGCTGGATGGCATGGTGGACCTTGGAGTGTAGAGGGAAAGATGGTCACGATACCTTATGCCGGTATTGCTCGCAGTACTGATCAACCACATAAAACGGGGAACGGCGCCTGGCGTCGGTACCCTTCACGTGACGCGCCACAAACAAATGAATGTTTATTGTTAAACACAATTTTGCGATGAGTCCCTCATGATCTTCGGACCGGGATGATGGAGTGGGTGATCGCAGTTCAGGTAGTCTGGTAGTCAGTAAACCGATGTAGTTTCAGCTGGGCTAAAGAGCGTTACAGGCTTGAAAGGCCAGGCCGTTGAGCTGTTTTTAATGTATCGAAAAGGAGCGTTACATGGCATTTGATACCTATATGCACATCGAAGGTATTCCGGGCGAATCGTTTGATGAAGTGTTCAAAAACTGGATTGAGCTTTCCGACTTTGATGTGGGTGCCAGTCAGTCAGCTTCAGTGTCGACGACTAGCGCTGGTGGAGCGAGCAGCGGACGAACCACTATGAGTGACTTCTTTTTTCGCAAAACAGTAGATAAATCTACCCCCAAGCTGCACGAGGCTTGTTGCAGTGGGAAGCACTTTAATGAGGTGACTATTGCAGTGAATCGGGCGGGTGAAGAAAAAATTAAATACCTAGAAATAAAACTGGAAGAAGTCATGATTTCTTCCGTATCGCTCAATGCTAATGGCGCTGCCGAGAATGGATTTCCCACTGAAACAATACGTCTTAATTATGGGCGTATAAAAATGCTCTATACACAGCAAAAGCGTTCCGATGGCCAAGGTGGCGGACAGGTCGCGGGTGGATGGGACGGCATAAAAAATAAAGTCTATGCTTGATATTGGCAAGAGACGGGTGCCCAATGTCTGATAATCCTAATATTGCATACTGCCGTTTTTTGTTAAATGGTAAGCCTACAAGTCATTTGCGTTGCGGACATGCTAGCTATGAAGCGTTTTCAGGTATGGGCGTTCCTTTTGTTAATAGCCCGCAGTATCAGTCTGTGGAAAAAAAGGGTGCCATTCCAGCGGGGCGATATTTCATCGTTGATCGGCAAAGTGGGGGGCATCTCGGTTGGATTAAAGAGCCCATACAGGATTTTATAGCTGGTACGGACCGGGGGGAGTGGTTTGCTCTTTACAGGGATGATGGAGAGGTTGATGATCAGACCACCATTGATAATATAAGGCGTGGCGCCTTTAGACTCCATCCCGTTGGGCCGCGTGGTATAAGCCAAGGCTGTATCACCCTTAACTCTCAGGTTGGATTCGATGAGCTCAAGAAGTATCTTCGCAGTCAGCGCGGTGAAACGCTTCCGGGAACGAATCTGAAGTATTATGGCGTAATAGATGTATCTGTTTTTAGTGAGTAGTGAACAATCCAGAATGAAAAAAATAATGAAACTCATCTTTCACAGTGTGCTGATTCTGGTGCTTTCTGTACTGCTTACCAAATGGCTCGTCGCATGGGGTCTGCTAGGCTGGCTACTTCAAACTGAAGCAGGCCTCGATCTGTATGTTTCGGCTACAAATACCCTGGGCATAATCGGTGGCGAGGATGGAGAGTTCATGCTCCTTGCCTTGATGGTATTCGTAATGCTGGTGCCATCGGCGTTTCTTGTAGGCACCGCAGCTAAAATGCTTGACAAGTTCAGAGCAGAACGGCAGTCAGCAGCAAATAAGAGAGCTGGCAGATAATGCTCAACGCAATCTGATCGCACACGGCCATTATTCAAGCCATCCAGCGGTATCTTGTAGGATGACGTGCGGCCGCAAGACGCGCGCCTTTCCGATAATAAAGATAATGGATGCTCATCATGGAATTCTCATCGTCAGGCAATACACCCGATCACAGCCGCAGGGGCTTTCTCAAGCAGTCGCTGGCGGTTTCGGCAACCGTTGCCGCCATTGGCGCATTGCCGCGTCTTTCCAGTGCTCAGCCGCTGACCCAGCGCTACCCCGACCCGCTGGTCAGTGTGCTGGACGACAGCTTTACCCACATACGAATCTTCAATGCCAGCGTCGAGAAGCTGGCCAGCGGCATGCGCTGGGCCGAAGGGCCGGTGTGGATCGGTGACGGTCGCTACTTGCTGGTCAGCGACATCGCCAACAATCGCATCATGCGCTGGGACGAGGTGACGGGTGAGCTGTCGGTGTACCGCGAGCACTCGAACTTTTCCAATGGCATGTGTCGCGACCGTCAGGGCCGGCTGCTGGTTTGTGAGGGCTCCAGCACGACCAACGAGGGGCGGCGGGTGACGCGCACCGAGTACAACGGGCGCATCACCGTGCTGGCCGACAGCTTCGAGCGCAAACCTTTCAATTCGCCCAACGACATCGCCTGCAAACGTGATGGGTCTATCTGGTTCACCGATCCTACCTTCCAGGCCGAAAGTAACTACGAAGGTCAAAAGGTCAAACAGGAGCAACCCTTCGGCGTCTATCGCATCGATCCCTCGAACGGCAAAGTCTCCAGGGTGATCGATGATCTGGCAGGTCCGAACGGCCTGTGCTTTTCGCCGGACGAGAAAACTTTGTACGTGGTCGAAGGGCGCGCCAAACCCCACGGTCTCATCTGGGCGATAGCGGTCAATGACGACGGCACGCTGGGCGAACGGCGCAAGCTCATCGAAGGCCTGGACTACGCAGCCATCGACGGCATCAAGTGCGACGAGAGCGGCAATCTGTGGTGCGGCTGGGGCGGTAATGGTGATCCCAAGGCAGATATGGAGAAACTCGACGGCGTGCGAGTGTTCAACCCTCAAGGCAAGCCCATCGGCCATATCAGCCTGCCCGAGCGCTGCGCCAACATCTGCTTCGGCGGGCGAGAGGGCAATCGGCTGTTCATGGCCAGCAGCCATTCGCTTTATTCGGTGTTCGTGAACGCCCGCGGTGCCACGTTTGCCTGACGGCGTATGGCCCGATGACGGCGCATGACACGACGCGTCGTCAATCGGGTCGAACCCCTAGGGCTGTGCCCTGTCTGTTCCTGTAATTACTTTCAGGGATAGTTATTTATGTCGGCGCAACGCGGCCTTGTTCTACTTGCACGAGGCGGCTATGCCGCCCGTGGTGTTGTTTATCTGATTATCGGTCTGTTCGCGGTACTGGCGGCGCAAGGATCCTCGCAGCCGGCCGACAGCCACAGCAGTCTTGAAGCGCTGTTGAGTCAGCCCTTCGGCGGCGTTCTGGTCGGGGTGGTGATCGTCGGTCTGCTGGCGTTCGCGGCATGGCGCGTTTTGCAGGCTACGCGAGACGTTGATCATCATGGTCGCGAGTTCAAGGGGCTGGTGATTCGCGGAGGTCTGTTGGTGGGCGGTTTCACCTATGGTGCTCTGGCCTTCTTTGCCCTGGGCCTGCTGGTCAGTGGGCTGAAGAGCTCCGGAGGCTCATCGGAGGGTGGCCAGGCCAAGGACCTGCTGGCAGCCATTCTGTCCTGGGATCACTCCAATCTGCTGGTCTACGTGGTCGCCCTGGTGCCACTGGGGCTGGGCATTGTGCACATCATCAAGGGCTACAAGGCGTCCTTCGAGAAGTATTTCGAGGCCGATGAAGACGTCATGAAGTACGTGCGTCCGGTATCGCGCTTCGGCCTGATCGCCCGCGGCGTGGCATTCATCGAAATTGCCGTGTTACTGGCGGTAAGCGGTTCCAGTTATCAGGCCATGCACCCGCCGGGCATGAAAGATGCGCTCAACGGTTTGCAGGATCTGCCGGCAGGCGGCCTGGTATTGCTGATCGTGGCGCTGGGCCTGATCGCGTTCTCGGTGTACAGCTTTGCCCAGGCTGCCTGGCGCCGTATCAATATGGATGTGCCTGACGCGCCGGAGGCCGTGGCGCGTCATTTCCGCTGATTCAACCGCCTTGTCAGAGGACGCTGAACCCGCTGACGGCGCGCCAATGCACAGCATTGGCACGCCAGTCCGTCGGATTGCGTGTAACTCCAGCCTCAATGTGCCGGAAGCTTATCGGCAAGTCAGACCCGAATATCCTGCGGACCGCGGATCTGGGCTTCGATGCGCGTGCCGGTGAGGCGCTCTTCGTTGGAGAACCCGTCGTAGCTGGACAGGTCGCCAAAGCGGATACCGGTGAGTTGTTCGATCTGCGCGACGCTGCGTTGCCAGGTTTTGAGCGGCCCGAACATGATATCCAGCTTACCCAGTTCGCGGGTCTGGTCGATCATGTAGGCGCTTGCCGAAGGCTTGCCGTCATCACCTAGAAAGGCCACGACTTTCCAGAATGCCGAAGGGATTTTGACGTTGCGGTAGCTGCGGTCGTCGTCGCGCAGCACCGGGCCGGTGAATACCGTTACCCGTGATTTCCAGCGCCGTGTGTTTTCGAGAATGTAGTCCTCCAGCTCCAGCCAGGTCTTCTGATTGAACGCACCCATCTGCGGCGAGCAGTTGGTGAAGTGGAAGGTGTCGCTGTTGGCAACTTCGGCTTCCTTGCCCCAGTTAGGGTCCTGACGCCGGACCAGATGGCCGCGATCCAGCAGGTTGTCGGCATACACGCTTTCGCCAATCTGCGCTTCGGCGGGCAGGCGGCCGTCAAATGCCCAGGAATCCTTGCTGCGCTTGACCTCTACGCTATTGGCACCATCGATGTTGACGCCGACATACAGCGCCAGACGCCGACTGCGTGACATGGTGATGGAAAAGTGTGTGTAATCGAGGCGGTCCCCTGTGTTCTTCAAAGGATAGACATCCGGCGCAAGTTCCTCGTCAACTGTCGGCCAGGGCACGATGAAATCACCGAGGAAGTTCTCGGCGTAGCCGGTGCGCTTTTTCAGGTCGCTTGCCGGTGTGGTACGGGGTGCGGCCAGCGCCTGTGGCTCGAGCAGCGTGGTAGTCGACGTCAGCGGCTTGAGGTCGGCAAGGCGGGGCCGGTAGGCGAGATCGATGGCGAACTTCTTGTCAGGCACAGTGTTTGCTCCTGTGGGGGATTAATATCGTTAGTTCACCATAGACGCGTTACAGAGCGGCGTCAGGCCGGAGGGTCAAGGTTATTGTCTGCCGATTCGGCAATAGCTGCTAAATAGGGCTAAGTATCTGGCAACGTGCGTCGATAAGCTGTTGATAAGAGCAATCCGCAGCTCGCGTTATTTCATTGACCGGAGGGGCTACAGGATGTCGATAAAACTACGTCTGTTCTTGCTGATAGGCACCAGTGTACTGACCGTCATGATCATCAGCCTGGTCAACTTCCTGGGTAATACGCGCATGGAGGCGGCAATGCTCGACAGTGAAGTGAGCATGGCTGCGCTGGGCAATCACCTGCAAGCCGACATGATGCACGACGCGCTGCGTGCCGATGTGCTGTCAGCGATGCTGTTCGGCCTGGGCAGGAGCGACAGCACGCGTGACGAAGTGCAGGTGTCGCTCAATGAGCATGCCGCACTGTTTCGCAAGGTAGTGAGCGATAACTTGCAACTGCCGCTCACCGATGCCATCAAGGCAGAACTCAGCAGGATCAAGCCTAGCCTGGACGCTTATATCAGCGCAGGCGAGCGCATCGTCGGGCTGGCCATCGACAGTCCGGACCGCGCGCAGCAAGAGCTGGGTACATTTTCCAGCGCCTTCACGCAGTTGGAGGGGCAGATGTCGAGCTTGAGTGACCTGATCGAGGACAATTCCAAAGCCAGCGGCGAGCGCACTCGTCAGGCGATTAGCACTGCCAATGTGACCTTGGCGGTCGTGCTTTCGATCAGTATTTTGTTGCTGCTGGTCCAGGGTCACTGGGTGACGCGCAGCATCATGATCCCGCTGGCGTCCGCCAGCCGTATTGCCGACAGTATTGCCCATGGCAACCTCCGCGATCCTATCGACGAGCCCCGTGGTCGTGACGAAGCCAGCATGTTGATTCGCAGCCTGGCGATCATGCAGCGTGACCTGCGCAGCATGATCGAAGTGGTGCGCAGCAACGCCAATGACGTCAGTGGCATGAGCCGTCAGCTCAGCAGTGGTTGCCATGAGGTGGCCGACAGCAGCCGGCAACAGAGTTCTGCTGCCGGCACCATGTCGGCGGCGACCAGCGAGATGACCGCAAGCATTGAAGAAATCACCCGGCATGCCGGGCAGGCCCTGGAAATGGCCGGTCAAGCCGAATCCCTGGCCAAGAACGGCGGTCGGGTGATCCATCAGGTGGTTAGTGATATGGACAGCATCGCCCGTTCGGCGCAGCAGTCGGCTCAGGTGATCCGCACGCTGGACAAGGACTCGGAAGGAATCTTCAATATTATCCAGGTCATCAAGGGCATTGCCGACCAGACCAACCTGCTGGCGCTCAACGCTGCCATCGAGGCTGCCCGTGCTGGCGAGCAGGGCCGGGGTTTTGCCGTGGTTGCCGACGAGGTGCGCAGCCTGGCGGGGCGCACCAGTGCTTCCACTCAGGAAATCACCGCCATGGTCGCGCGCATTCAGCAGAGCACCCGCGAGGCGGTTACCAGCATGGAAGCCGGTGTGGCTCAGGTCGACAAGGGCATGGCGGTCACCGCCGAAGTGGAACGTGCGATCAGCGATATCCTGGATGCCACGTTGAGCACCACGCAATTGGTCAACGACATCACCCGCACCATTGGCGAGCAAAGCCTGGCCAGCAATGAAATCGCCCATCAGGTAGAAATGATTGCCAGCATGTCCGAGGGCAACAGCCGGGTAATCGTCCAGACCGCCAGTACCACCGATGAACTGTCGGTGATGGCCGGGCAGCTTTCACAATCGGTTGATCGTTTTCAGCTGTGATATCAAATTGCCCAGCTCTGCAGTACTCTGCGGCGCGAAAAGCGCCGTGAGCTGTGTGGCTGAAGTTTTTCGCCTGCGCTGAAGGCGAACGCATTAAAGCTTTGGTAGCGACAGACGTTAACCATCGCACGAGAATCACCCTTGTACCCAGGAGCAGCAAAATGCAGACGTTAAAGGCTTTGTATGAGTCAGTTGAAAAGCAGTTTTTCAACACGCTGACCAAGAAGCTATCAAGCCTTTTCCTGCTGGTCCTGGTCAGCGCCCTGCTGTATTGGGTGGCGCTGAACATCCGTTCCGACATCATGCTGCAATTGCGCGGTACGCAAACGGACCCTGTTGCGCTGGGCGTGATCCAGAGTCAGCTTGATCTGCTGAGCAACGCGATTCTGCTGAGCACGCTGTTCACGCTGGTCATGGTCAGTTTCATGGTCTGGTATTTCCGCCACCTGATCGTGCGTCCAGTGATGTCCATGACCCGTGCGCTCGAGGAGGTCGCCAGCGGTGAGGGTGATTTGTCGAGGGATCTGCCGCTGCTCACCCATGATGAAATTCGCGGGCTGGCCAGTACCTGCAATCTGTTTCTGGCCAAACAGCGCGAGATCATCAGCAGCATTCAGGGGCTGACTGTACAGATCGCCGTCGAGTCGGCGCGTTCGCTGAAGAACATCAGTGATTCCAGCGACAGCGCGACCGATCAGGCACGCTTCGCCAGAGAGGTGATGGACCAGAGCAACATGGCGGTGGGCAGCATCGAAGACGTCTCGCAACAGACGCAGGGCATTTCCAGCACCACTGCGCAGAACCTGAACATGGCGCGCGACTCTTACGCCGAGTTGCTGGAAGTGACTGGAAACATCAGCCAGATATCCAGCAGTCTCAATGAGTTCGGTGGGCTGGTCTCCGGCTTGAATGAGCGCTCGTCAAGCATCAAGTCGATCGTCGGCCTGATTCAGCAAATTTCCTCGCAAACCAATCTGCTGGCGCTCAACGCGGCCATCGAAGCGGCGCGGGCGGGGGAGAGTGGTCGAGGTTTTGCGGTGGTGGCCGACGAGGTGCGCACGCTGGCGCAAAACGTCAGTAAAGCCACTGACGACATCTCGCGCAACATCGACGCCATGCTTCAGGAAGTCAGCTCCACACACGAACAGACCATTCAGATCAGCCACAGCGCCCGCGAAACCCAGCTGGTGGTAGAACGTGCGTCCGGCCATTTCGAGAGCATGATCGGCGATTTCGAGTCGACCAACGACAAGCTCGCCGACATCGCTGCGCACATTCAGCAGTTCGCTTCCACAAACACGGGGATCAACGAGCGGGTAACGCGGATCTATGCCGATAGCCAGGCCATCGACCAGCGCATGCAGCACTCCGCGACCGCCACCCGGGATCTGTCCAGTGTGGCCGAGCAGGTGCAGGCGCTGCTCGGGCGATTTGTGCTTGGGCATGGCGAGCTGGATGCGGCGATTACTCGCGCCAGTCAGTGCCGTGACATTCTGCAAGTACGCCTGGCCGAGCTGCACAAGCAGGGCGTCAATCTGTTCGATCAGAGTTACAAGCTGATTCCCGGCACAGATCCGAAACAATACACCACCGGCTACACCGAGCGTTTTGCGCAAATCTGCCAGGACGAATGCGACAAGCTGACCAAGGGCACACGCGGCGGCAAGGTCACCTTCATCGTCGACAGCAAAGGCTATTGCCCGGTCAACAACAGTTGGGTATCGCAAAAACCTACCGGCAACCGCGAAGTCGATCTGCCGGTGTGCCGCAACAAACGTATGTTCTCCGATCCGATCGGCCTGCGCGCTGCGGGCAACAAGCAGCGTTTTCTGTTGCAGACTTACCTGCGTGATACCGGCGAGATCATGACCGAAATCGACGTACCGTTTTTTTTCGAGGGGCGCCACTGGGGCAACTTGCGGATGGGCTTCGATGCAGCGCTGCTGTTGGGTAAATAAGCGAGGGCGCGACGTGCGCGCCCGGTGTTCGATGCCGACCCACAGTGACATCGCTCAATGTGTTTCATGCACTGACGGCAGGCGTGTTCAGGCTGGCCTGAACCGAAACGACTGAACGTTTGCGCCAATAAAAGCTCCATTTTCAAGCGGCGCTGATTTCCAGAACGCCACCGGAGGTGTGACTTTGAAAATTCAAGACCTGACCAAGCATGTAAAGGATCAAGCGGTTCGTGAACTCGATCTGATCTCCATGGAAGGCGGTTCCTACGTACTGCACGCGAAGCTCGACGGCCAGTCTGTGCCGGTGGAGGATTCGAGCGGAAAAACCCTGCACGTTGCCTCGGTGGAAGAGGCGCGCAAGGTGCTGTCTTCAGTGTCTGACGTAAAGCTGTTCATGACCCAGGCTGTGGCGCATGACGAAATGGTCGGTCTGGACGATGTCCGTGCACAGGCTTCGCGGCAAGAGATACCCTTGCGCTCCAGCCTGTGACCGCCGATCAGGCGTTGCTGCGCCTGACCGCAACGCACTTGATTTCGAGCAGCAACCCGGGGTGCGCCAGTTCGGCCACGCCGATGCAGGTCCAGGCGCACTGGCCACGGGGGAAGATGCGGTTTTTCACCTCACGAAACACCGCCATATGCTCGCTCATGGCGACGTGATAAGTGGTCATGTCGACGATGTCGTCGAAGGTGCAGCCGCCCTCGGCGAGTACCGTGCGCAGATTTTCCCAGCAGGCGATGAATTGCGCCTCCGGGTTGAGAATGACTTCCATATCCCGCGTACGTCCCACCTGGCCCGCGCAGTACAGGGTATCCCCAACCCTGACTGCAGGCGCATAGCCTGCTCGGTCCATGATCGACTGCATGGTGGGCGGAATGATGAGTTCTCGGTCTGACATGTTGTAACACCTGTTCGTAACGCTTGAATGTGCAATGGCTGATCTGGCTGTCACTGTTCCGGCCTACGCCTTGGCGGCTGGTCTGGCAGCACGCCGCGGCTTTTTCGCTGGAGTGTCCGCCGAGGCGGAGGAGGTTTTGGCGACGCGCTTTGTGGTCTTGCGTTTTTTCTTCCAGGGCGGCGTGACGCCCGCCGGGCTGGCCGGTCCGCTGATGCTCATACGCATGCCGACGCAACGGCTGACCTGTTTGCTCATCCACGCCGCCTGTTTGGCGACGAACTCTTCAAGGCTCATTTCGCCGCTCTGGACCATGTCCAGCGCCTGTTCCCAGATGGCTGTGGTGCCCGGATCGGCGATGGCACGGGGCACGGCGTCGATCAGGCTGAAGGCTGCCGGTGCTGCGCACAGCGACTTGCCCTGCTTGGTCAGGTAGCCACGGTCCAGCAGCCCTTGAATGATCCCGGCGCGCGTGGCTTCGGTGCCGATGCCGGTGGTGTCCTTGAGCTTCTGTTTCAGCAGCGGATCTTCCACCAGTTTGGCGACGTTCTTCATCGCCTTGATCAGGTCTCCCTCGGTGAACGGCTTGGGCGGCTGGGTCCAGAGGTCCTTGAGGATGACCTCGGCGACTGCGCACTCGCAGCCCTGAAACAATGCCGGCAACGGCTGCGGCGCAGGCGCTTCGCGACCCTTGGCCGGGGCCAGCGCTTCGGGCATCGCTCGCTTCCAGCCCGGCTCGACAATCTGCTTGCCCACCGCACGCAGCGCGTGGCCTGCACAGTCGAAGTCAGCCTGGGTGCGATCGTATTCATGGTTGGGCAGAAACTGGGCCAGGTAGCGCGCCCTGATCAGGGTGTACACCGCCCGCGGTTTTCCGGTCAGACGTTCTACGCCGCGTACCGCCGCAGTGGGAATGATGCCGTGGTGGGCCGTCACTTTGCTGTCATTCCAGGCCCGGGACCGACGTTGTGGATCGAGGTGCGGCGACAGGCCTGTCAGTGCAGGGTCGGCCTTGCACAGCGCCGCGATGATGCCTGCGGCTTCACCGTGCTGACTGTTCGGCAGGTAACCGCAATCGCTGCGCGGGTAGGTGATGACCTTGTGGGTTTCATACAGGGACTGGGCGATGTCGAGGGTTTCCTGCGCACCGAGCCCGAGCTTCTTTGAACAGATTTCCTGCAGGGTACCCAGGTCGAACGGCAAGGGCGCCGCTTCGCGCATTCGCTCGGTGCGCAGCTTGACCAGTCGTGCGCCGGCAGCGGCGCGCATGTCGTGCGCAGCCTGTTGCGCCAGCGCCTGGTTCAGGCAGCGGTCCTGATCGTCGCAGGCATCCGAGGGTGCGCGCCATTGGGCAATGAAGGCCTGACTGTCATGCAGCAGCCTGACGTCGATAGCCCAGTAGGGCGCCGGGACGAAGTTGGCGATGCTGCGATCACGGTCCACCACCAGTCGCAGGGTCGGGGTTTGTACCCGGCCGACTGGTAACACGCCCTGATAGCCGGATTGTCGACCCAGCAGGGTGAACAGACGGCTCATGTTCATGCCGATCAGCCAGTCGGCGCGTGATCGGCCCAGTGCCGAGTGATACAGGCTGAACGTATCGGCACCGGGCTTGAGCGCCGCCAGCGCCTTGCGGATCGAGGCGTCGTCCAGTGCCGACAACCACAGGCGCTGAATCGGCCCGCGATAGCGACAGTGCTCGATCAGTTCGCGGGCGATCATTTCGCCTTCACGGTCGGCGTCGGTGGCGATCACCAGTTCCCGGGCTTCACCCAGCAGCCGCTTGACTGCCTTGAACTGGCTGGCGGTTCTGGGCTTGACGAGCATCTTCCATTTTTCCGGCACGATGGGCAGGTCTTCCAGTACCCAGCGTTTGTAGCGTGCATCGTAGGCATCGGGCGGGGCGGTTTCCAGCAGGTGGCCAATGCACCAGGTCACTGTCGCATCGGCACCCACCCAGCAGCCGTCGCCACGCCGGGTGGCGCCGAGCGCAGCCGCAATATCTTTGGCCTGGGAAGGTTTTTCGCAGAGAAACAGCCGCATGACTACCGTCGTCGATTACCGGTGCAAGGGCTGCAAGGATGAAC
Organism: Pseudomonas congelans; assembly: GCF_900103225.1. Taxonomy (GTDB): domain Bacteria; phylum Pseudomonadota; class Gammaproteobacteria; order Pseudomonadales; family Pseudomonadaceae; genus Aquipseudomonas; species Aquipseudomonas congelans. The sequence continues at coordinate 521,732 of NZ_FNJH01000001.1, forward strand.
GCTGAATGCGTGGCGGGCAAGTTTTATCTGTATGGATATACAGATAAACTCGCTGTGCGACTCCTGAAATGGACCGCTTGACGCCATGCCCGCTTGCGTTGGTCAGGCTGAAGAGTTGCCGATGGCTCAGCTCAACAATTCGGAAAATGCCTTGTCGGCTTCAAGCACTGCCGGCAACCCGGCAAACAGCGCGTCCAGATCAATGCCCTCCATCAGCGGCCCGCCTGAGGCCTGCTGCGCCTGAGGCGTCGCGCCGCCGTGGGCCTCCAGCGCATCCGAAATGGTGATGGCCTGGGCAACGATCTTTGGCAGCGGTGCGTCAGCCGGTGCCTTCAGCGGCGTTGCCTGATAGGCGATAGCCTGTTGAATGACCTTGGGCAGATGCCAGCGACTGGCCAGTTCTGCACCGACTTCCGGGTAGCTGAAACCCAGTTGCAGGGTTTCGCCGGCTGCACGTCCTGGTGTCCCGGCCTTGGCGGCGTTGTTCAGGCGTTCGGCGACATCGGGCGCACCGGTCTGGATCAGCAACTCACCGATGTTATGCATCACCCCGCAGGTAAAGGCAATTTCAGGATCGACGCCCGTCTGTTTCGCCAGCATCCGGCAGATGCCGGCCACTTGAAAGCTTTTCAGCCAGAACCCCTTGAGATCAAAGCTCGGCCCGGCCTTGAACGCACCGGTCACTGCCGAGGCCATCACCAGCGTACGCAGCGTATTGAAACCCAGACGCATGGCTGCGTCTTCGATGCTTGAGGATTCCCTCGAGCCGCGAAAGCGCGCCGAGTTGGCCAGGCGCAATACCTTGGCCGCAATCACCGGGTCTTTTTCTATATTGCGGGCAATGCTTTCCAGGTTGGAAGAGGGATTGTCAAATTGCAGCATCAAGTCCTGAGCCACTTTGGGAATACTCGGGAGGCTATGCAAACCGTCAAAAAGTTGCTCGATACTTGGCATGGCGTGGCCATCCTGTGCAGTGCGGGGGATGATTTCAACCATAGCCAGTTTTTCCTGTTCTGCACGCTTGAGTGTCGATTATGGGAAAGACGTCTCGACCCCCGACGAAAAAATAATCAAGGACTCGCGGATCGCGCCGATATGGCGATACAAGCGTCTCTATAAAGTTTCGATGCTCTTGCCTGTCCGTTGATTGACGCCGTGGCAGAGGTCTCGGCTCCGGCCGCTGAGCGGCCTGTGGGTTGTAACGTGAAATAGACGGCACCGTTGTGAAGTTTGATTGGCGATCCAGAGATCGTCCTTATTGGTTTTTTGCCGTGGAAGTCACCGCTATGAAGAGTCTGGGGTTCAGCAAGAAAATCCTTCTTGCCGCTGCATTGATTGTGGTTGTCGCGTTCAGCGTGTTCATTGTCGTCAATGACTATCGCCAGCGTCAGTCACTCAAATCCAGCGTCAAGTCCGAGTTGCAACAACTGGGTACGCTCACCACGCAGAATATTCAGACCTGGCTGGAAAGCCGCATGCAATTGCTGCAGTCGATGTCGCAGCAAATCGCCGCGGATGGCAAGGAACTGCCACAGTTGCAGCGCGCCATCGGCCTGCCTGCCTACAGCGACAGTTTTCAGTTGAGCTACTTTGGCAGCACCGAGGGCGTCATGTTCTCGGTACCATCGGCCAATCGCCCCGCTGATTATGATCCGCGTGCGCGTGGCTGGTACAAGGCGGCACAGAATGCGCCCGGCACCATCGTGACTGAACCCTACATCGCGGCCTCTTCCGGCAAGCTGGTCATGACCATGGCCACACCGGTCAAGTTCCAGAATCAGTTCGTGGGCGTGGCCGGTGCTGATATCGCTCTGGACAACGTCACCAAGATCATCAACTCGCTGAACTTCGATGGCCATGGCTATGCATTTCTGGTCAGTGCCGACGGCAAGATCCTGGTGCACCCGGACAGCAAACTGGTGCTCAAGAACATCAGTGAAGCCTACCCGACCAACACGCCGAAAATTGCCACCGGGGTGACTGAAATCGACTCCGGTAAAAAGCCGGAGATCATTTCCTTCACGCCTGTTCAAGGTGTTTCGACGGCCAACTGGTACGTGGCACTGGTACTTGAGCAGGACTCGGCCTACGCCATGTTGGCCGAGTTCCGTGCTTCGGCCATCACGGCGATGGTGGTTGTGGTGGTGGTAATCATCCTGCTGCTGGGTCTGTTGATTCGGGTGTTGATGCAACCCTTGCATCAGATGGGCCGTGCGATGCGTGATATCGCTGACGGCGAGGGCGATCTGACCAAGCGTCTGGCCATCACTTCGCAAGATGAATTCGGCGAACTGGCCGAGTCGTTCAACCGTTTCGTCGAGCGCATTCACGCCTCGATCCGTGAAGTGGCCTCGACTGCCGCGCAATTGGGCGAGGTTGCCACCCGGGTGGTCAAGGTCTCCAACGCGTCCATGGGCAACTCCGACCAGCAGGCCAACCGCACCGAAAGCGTGGCCGCGGCGATCAACGAATTGGGCGCCGCAGCCCAGGAAATAGCCCAGAATGCGGCGCGCACCTCGCAGCAGTCGAGCGATGCGAGCGGCCTGGCCAGCGACGGTCAGAACGTCGTGCAGCAGACTATCAAGGCGATGAACGAGCTGTCCGGGAAGATCAGCGAGTCGTGCGTGAACATCGAAAGCCTGAATGGCAAGACCGCCAACATCGGGCAGATTCTGGAAGTGATCACCAGTATTTCCCAGCAGACCAACCTGCTGGCGCTCAACGCGGCCATCGAAGCGGCGCGTGCCGGTGAAGCAGGGCGCGGGTTCGCGGTAGTGGCCGACGAGGTGCGCAATCTGGCGCATCGCACTCAGGATTCTGCCCAGCAGGTGCAGACCATGATCGAGGAGCTGCAGGTCGGCGCTCGCGACGCAGTGACCAACATGACCGAGAGCCAGCGTCAGAGCGAGGACAGCGTCGGCATCGCCAACCTTGCCGGCGAGCGTCTGAGCAGCGTGACCCGCCGCATCGAAGAGATCAACGGCATGAACCAGTCGGTTGCGGCGGCAACCGAGGAGCAGACCTCGGTGGTCGAGTCGATCAATGTCGACATCACTCACATCAACACCCTCAATCAGTTGGGCGTCGACAACCTGCGCCAGACCCTGGATGCCTGCAACTCGCTGGAAGAGCAGGCTGCGCGCCTGCAGCAACTGGTAGGCAGCTTCAGGATCTGATCCTGCTGCCTCTGCGCCGCTCCGCAGTACTGGGAGCGGCTGCCTGGCTTCTTTCAGTTCTGACGCTTCGGTGTGGCGATACAGCGGATGACGCTCCCACCGCTGTCCGTTGCCACACCATTGGCGACAAACTGTTATCACTTGGTCACTCGCGGTTCATGAGGCTGCAACAACACAGGTCCAGTTTGGTTGACAACCAAATGCGACCTGTCCCGGGTCGTGCACAGACCGAGAAGCCTCATGAACGAAGCCATTCATGTACAGGGCCTGAACAAGACCTTTTCCCATAAAGGCGCTTTGATTGACCTCGCGTTGTCTATACAACCCGGTGAGATGGTTGCGCTGATTGGCGCTTCCGGGTCGGGCAAGTCAACGCTGCTCCGGCACCTTGCAGGCCTGGCGTGCTGTGATCGCAGCAATGGCGGTCAGGTTCAGGTACTGGGTCGCGAGGTTCAGTCCTCCGGCCGCCTCAACAGCCAGGTGCGACGTCTGCGCGCCGATATCGGCTATATCTTCCAGCAATTCAATCTGGTCAATCGCCTCAGCGTGCTGGACAACGTCCTGCTTGGTTGCCTGGGGCGCATGCCACGCTGGCGCGGCAGTCTGGCGCTGTTCAATAACGAGGAAAAACAGCGCGCAATGGCTGCGCTGGAAAGGGTCGGGCTGGCGGACCTTGCCGCGCAACGGGCCTCGACCCTGTCCGGTGGTCAGCAGCAGCGGGTGGCAATTGCGCGTGCCTTGACCCAGCGTGCCGAAGTGATTCTCGCCGACGAACCTATTGCCTCGCTGGACCCGGAGTCGGCGCGCCGCGTCATGGAAATCCTCGCCGACATCAACCGCAGCGACGGCAAAACAGTCGTGGTGACCCTGCATCAGGTCGATTATGCCGTGCGCTATTGCCCGCGTGCGGTGGCCCTCAAGGCAGGGCGCATTCATTTCGATGGCCTGGCGCAGGACCTCAGCAAACAGTTCCTCAACGACCTCTACGGTGCAGACGCGGACGCGAGTCTGATGATCACCGAACGAAGCCGGCGCGTGCGGCAAAAAGCCCGCCTGACGCTGGCCAAAGTCTGACGTCCTTCCACCATCCCCCACCTGACATTTTCCGGAGAGCCTGCATGTTCAAGCGTATCGGTCGTCTTCTCGCCTCTGCCGCCTTGCTGACTGCCTGCGCGTTGGGCACGGTCCAGGCCGCAGAAGAAAAAGCCATCAATTTCGGCATCATGTCCACCGAGTCCTCGCAAAACCTGAAAAGTATCTGGCAGCCGTTTCTCGATGACATGAGCCGCAAGACCGGTCTCAAAGTCAACGCCACCTTCGCCTCGGACTACGCCGGCCTGATTCAGGGCATGCGCTTCAACAAGGTGGACGTAGCCTGGCTGGGCAACAAGGCGGCGATGGAGGCGGTGGACCGCTCCAACGGCGAAATCTTTGCCCAGACCTCCGCCGCCAATGGTGATGCGGGCTACTGGAGCCTGCTGATCGTACGCAAGGACAGCCCGATCAATAGCGTCGAAGACATGCTCAAGAATGCCAAGAGCCTGACCTTCGGTAACGGTGACCCTAATTCCACTTCAGGCTATCTGGTGCCGGGTTATTACGTGTTCGCGAAAAACCACGTCGATGCGTCCACCGCTTTCAAGCGCACCCTGAACTCCAGTCATGAAGTCAACGCCCTCAGTGTTGCCAAGGGGCAGCTGGACGTTGCGACCTTCAATACCGAAAGCTGGGATCGTCTGGCCGTGACCCAGCCCGACAAGGTCGAGCAACTCAAGGTGATCTGGAAATCGCCGCTGATCCCGGCCGACCCGATTGTCTGGAGCAAGGCGCTGTCGGACCAGGACAAGGCAAAGATCCGTGAATTCTTCACCAGTTATGGCAACACAGATGAAGAGAAGACCGTCCTGAAGAACATGCAGATGGGCAAGTTCCTCAAGTCCAGCGATGACCAGTTGCTGCCCATTCGCCAGCTCGAACTGTTCAAGCAGCGTACCGAAGTGGTGGCCAGCACCACGCTGGATGCCCAGGAGAAAGCCACCCGTCTCAAGGATATCGATGCCAGCCTGAGCAAGTTGCAGGAGCGCATCACCGAGCTGAACCAGAAAACCGCAGGCAGCTCCGCAGGTTGAGCCAGCCGTTCACGATCAGGAGTTCGTCATGACCACTCACGTTGCCTATACCCAGGTTGCGGGCAAACCCAACTGGTCCCGTTATCTGGGCTGGGGTCTGTTGCTCGCTGCACTGGCCTGGGCCTGGCACGGCGCAGAAATGAACCCGATGGCACTGGTTCGCGACTCGTCGAACATGGCGACATTCGCCGCCGATTTCTTTCCGCCGGACTTCCGTGAGTGGCGCAGTTACCTCAAGGAGATGCTGGTGACTATCCAGATTGCCCTGTGGGGTACGGCGCTGGCGATTGTCTGCTCGATACCGCTGGGCATTCTTTGCGCCGAGAACATCACGCCGTGGTGGATTCATCTGCCGTTGCGGCGCTGCATGGACGCTTTTCGTTCGATCAACGAGATGGTTTTCGCGATGTTGTTCGTGGTCGCCGTCGGCCTGGGGCCGTTCGCCGGGGTGCTGGCGCTGTGGATCAGCACCACCGGGGTCCTCGCCAAACTGTTCGCCGAAGCTGTCGAAGCCATAGAGCCCGGACCGGTCGAAGGCGTGCGCGCCACCGGTGCCAGCGCCTTGCAGGAAGTCATCTACGGGGTCATTCCGCAGGTTATGCCGCTGTGGATCTCCTATGCTCTATACCGGTTCGAATCCAATGTGCGCTCGGCAACCGTGGTAGGGATGGTCGGTGCAGGGGGCATCGGGGTTATTCTCTGGGAAAACATTCGCGCCTTTGCGTTCGTCCAGACCAGCGCCGTGCTGCTGGTGATCATCGTTGTGGTAAGCGTCATCGACATCATGTCGCAGCGCCTGCGCAAGCAATTCATCTGACAGAAGAGGGGTGTTCAATGAACACTTTTTTTAACCATGCAGTTGTCTAGACAATACGAGCCGATGTACCTGGAACTGGCCGAGACGTTGCGTGACGAGCTGGCCACGTATCTGCCTGGCGATTACCTGCCCGCCGAGTTTCAGCTGGCCGAACGCTTCAGCGTCAACCGCCACACCATCCGCCGCGCTGTCGACGAGCTGGTCCGCGAGGGCAGTGTGCTGCGCCGCCAGGGCAAGGGCACTCAAGTACTGGAACGCCCGTTGATCTACCCGATGCAGGCTGACAGCGCCTACAGCAAGTCGCTGTCGGCGCAGGGCATCGGGGTCGAGGCCGTGCTGCTGGTGCGTCGCGAATGCCTCGCCACTCAGGAAGATGCGCTGCATCTGGGGCTGGCCGAGCATGCGCCACTGATCGAACTGCAGACCTTGCGCAAGCTGGACGGCCAGGCCGTGAGTCTGATCTGCCATCGCTACAGCGCCCGTTACAGCGAACTGCTGGCTGAGTATCAGGGCGGCTCGGTGCGCCAGTACCTGGCCGAGCGCGAATTGCCGCTGAGCCGTGCACAGAGCCTGATCGGGGCCCGCCTGCCGTCCCGCGGAGAGGCCGGGCTGCTGCTGATGCCTCGGCATATACCTGTGCTGACGGTGTTGACGGTTTCGTGTGACCGCTCGGGGCAGCCTGTAGAGCTTTCGCGCTCGGTCAGCCGTTCCGACCGCTTCCAGTATCAAGTGGCATTCAACGCGATTGCCGACAGCCATATGGCTGGCAACCCAACGACGGACTGACCCCGAGGTGTTCCATGCAAGCATCCCCTGAAACAGCCGCACGTCAGCACTGGATGGGCGTATTGGCGCGCGCCCATGTCGATGAGCCGAGCCGCGAGCGATTGCAGCGTCACGAAGCGGCGTTGCGCGACACCGATTACCAGATGATCCGCGCCCCGGAAATCGGCATGACCCTGGTGCGCGGCCGTATGGGCGGCACCGGTTCAGCCTTCAACCTTGGCGAAATGAGTGTGACGCGCTGTGTGGTGCGTCTGGCCGATGGGCGCACCGGCTACAGCTATCTGGCTGGACGCGACAAGCACCACGCGGAACTGGCGGCGCTGGCCGACGCGCATTTGCAAGGCGCACAGCAGGCCTGGTGGCTGTCCGAACTGATCGAGCCCCTGGCGCGCGCGCAAGCCGAGCGTCGGGCGCACAAGGACGCCGAGGCCGCTGCCACCAAAGTCGAATTCTTTACCCTGGTCCGAGGAGAAGACTGATGAGTGCCGTTCTTTTGCAACCTGCCTTCACCGATCCGGTACTGGATGCCCAGCGCAGTTTTCGCGTCGCCCTCAAGGCGCTGTCCGGGCCGGGGGTGATCCAGAACCTGCCCGCTGCGCACCAGCCGCCGGCCTTGCAGGGCCTGGACAGTGCCACCCACGCCTTGTGCCTGGCGTTGCTGGACCTGGACACGCCAGTGTGGCTGGCACCGGCGTTCGATACCCCGGCGATTCGCGCAAACATTGCCTTTCATTGCGGCAGCCCGATTGTCACGGAGCGGCACGCAGCGCGCTTCGCGTTGCTCGATGCGTCGACGGCCCTGCAACTGCACGATTTCGATACCGGCAATGACCGCTACCCGGATCAATCCTGCACCTTGCTGATCCAGCTGCCTGGCCTGGAAGGCGGGCAGATGCTTGCCTGGAGCGGTCCCGGCATCGAGCGACAAAATTCGGTGGCCCTGCCGCTGGATGAAGGTTTCTGGGCCGCACGTGAAGCGCGCAATGTCTTCCCTTGCGGGCTGGATGTGTTCTTTGTCTCGGGCAATCGATTGCTCGGCTTGCCACGCAGCACCCGCGTGCAGGAGTGTGCCTGATGTACGTCGCAGTCAAGGGTGGCGAACAGGCCATCGATAACGCTCACCGCCTGCTGGCCAGCAGGCGTCGTGGCGACACCGGCATTGCCGAACTCGACGTCGAGCAGATCCGTCAGCAACTGCCGCTGGCGGTTGCACGGGTCATGAGCGAGGGCTCGCTTTACGACCCGCAACTGGCTGCGCTGGCGATCAAGCAGTCGGCGGGCGATCTGATCGAAGCGATCTTCCTGCTGCGCGCCTATCGCACCACGCTGACGCGCTTCTGTGCCAGCGTGCCCATCGACACTTCGCACATGCAACTCAGCCGTCGCCTCTCGGCCACATTCAAGGACGTCCCCGGCGGTCAATTGCTGGGGCCGACCTTCGACTACACCCACCGCTTGCTGGATTTCACCTTGCTGGCCGAAGGCGAGCACCCGGGCCCGGAAGTCACCCCGCACGCCACCCTGGAGCCCTGTCCGCGAGTGCTCGGGTTGCTGGCCAAAGAAGGGCTGATGAAGCCAGAAGTCGACGATGGCGAGCGTGTGGCGGACATCACCCGCGAGCCGTTGGAGTATCCGTCCAGTCGTGCCCAGCGCCTGCAGGCTTTGGCGCGTGGTGATGAAGGGTTCCTGCTGGCGCTAGGTTATTCGACCCAGCGCGGCTATGGCCGCAATCACCCGTTCGCCGGGGAAATTCGCATCGGCGAGGTGGAAGTCTGGATCGAACCTGAAGAGCTGGGCTTCCCGATCGTGATCGGCGACATCGAAGTCACCGAGTGCGAGATGGTCAATCAGTTCGTCGGCTCGGCCAGCGAACCCGCGCAGTTTACCCGCGGTTACGGCCTGGCGTTCGGTAACGCCGAGCGCAAGGCGATGGGCATGGCACTGGTGGACCGCTCGCTGCGCGCCGAGGAATTCAACGAAGAAGTCCGCTCACCGGCCCAGCAGGAAGAGTTCGTGCTCGCGCATTGCGACAACGTGGAAGCGGCGGGTTTCGTCTCGCACCTCAAACTGCCGCATTACGTGGACTTCCAGTCCGAGCTGGAGCTGATCCGCAAGCTGCGCAAGTCTGCACCGAAACCGGAGAGCGACCAATGAGCAATGCACCGATGAACACCGCACAGCAAAGGCATGCACGGGATGAGGCCTACAACTTCGCTTATCTGGACGAGCAGACCAAACGCATGATTCGTCGCGCCTTGCTCAAGGCGGTGGCAATCCCCGGTTATCAGGTGCCGTTTGGCGGTCGCGAAATGCCGCTGCCGTATGGCTGGGGCACTGGCGGGATGCAACTGACCGCCGCAATCCTGGGCGCTGATGATGTGCTCAAGGTCATCGATCAGGGCGCTGACGACACCACCAACGCTGTCTCGATCAGGCGTTTCTTCGCCCGCACGGCCGGCATCGCCACCACCGAGCGCACGCCCGAGGCGACCGTCATCCAGACCCGTCACCGGATCCCGGAAACGCCGCTGCAGGCCGATCAGATCATGGTCTATCAGGTGCCGATTCCCGAGCCGCTGCGTTTCATCGAGCCTTCGGAAACCGAGACCCGGACCATGCACGCGCTGGATGATTACGGCGTCATGCACGTCAAACTCTACGAGGACATCGCGACCTTCGGCCATATCGCTACCAGTTACGCTTACCCGGTGATGGTCGATGAGCGCTACGTGATGGACCCGTCGCCGATTCCCAAATTCGATAACCCCAAGCTGCACATGAGCCCGGCATTGATGCTCTTCGGTGCGGGGCGCGAAAAGCGTCTGTACGCCGTGCCACCGTATACGCAGGTGGTGAGCCTGGACTTTGAAGATCATCCGTTCGAGGTGCAGCGCTGGGAGCAGTGCTGTGCGATCTGCGGTAGTCATGATTCCTTTCTTGATGAGCTGATTCTCGACGATGCCGGCACGCAGAGCTTTGTCTGCTCCGACACCGATTACTGCGCCCAGCGCGTCAAACAGCAGGAGAACGACCGATGATCAGTGCACGTTCATTGGACCCGGCGGGCGAGCACCTTCCCGAGGCTGTGCAGCCGCTGCTCAAGGTGCGCGGCCTGACCCGTCTGTACGGTGTGCAGAAGGGCTGTCAGGACGTCAGTTTCGATCTCTACCCCGGCGAAGTGCTGGGCATCGTCGGCGAGTCCGGCTCGGGGAAATCCACGCTGCTCTCGCTGTTGAGCGGACGTTGCCCGCCGGACCGCGGCAGCATCGACTATCGCAGCAAGGAGGGCGACTGGTTCGACCTGTACAGCGCCAGTGAGGCGCAGCGGCGCACTTTGCTGCGCACCGAGTGGGGCTTTGTCGAACAGAACCCGCGCGATGGCCTGCGCATGGGCGTGTCGGCCGGCGCCAATATCGGCGAACGTCTGATGGCGCAGGGGGTACGCAATTATCAGCAGTTGCGGGGTGCCGCGCTGGACTGGCTGACCCAGGTGGAGATCGATCCGCAGCGCATCGACGACCTGCCGCGGACCTTTTCCGGCGGCATGCAGCAGCGCCTGCAAATCGCCCGCAATCTGGTCTCCAGTCCCAGACTGGTGTTCATGGACGAACCCACTGGCGGGCTTGACGTGTCGGTGCAGGCACGTTTGCTCGATCTGTTGCGCGGGCTGGTGCGCGAGCTGGATCTGGCCGTGGTCATCGTCACCCATGATCTGGCGGTCGCGCGGTTGCTGGCTGACCGGCTGATGGTCATGCGTCGCTCGGAAGTGGTCGAGAGCGGCCTGACCGACCAGATTCTCGATGACCCGCAGCACCCGTATTCGCAACTGCTGGTGTCCTCGGTATTGCAGCCATGAGCGGCACTGTCCGAACAGCCTGTACAGAAGAGGTGAGCCCGATGACAACGTTGATCGAGGTCCGTGACCTGTCGAAAACCTTCACCCTGCATCAGCACAACGGTGTGGTCCTCAATGTGCTGCGCGGCCTGAATTTCTCGGTGCGCGCCGGCGAATGTCTGGTGCTCAGCGGGCAATCCGGCGCGGGCAAAAGCACGCTGCTGCGCACTTTGTACGGCAACTACCTGCCTGCCGCCGGCAGTATTCGCGTGCAGCATGAAGGCGAGTGGACCGAACTGGTCGGCGCAACCCCGCGCCAGGTGCTTGAGGTGCGACGCAAGACGCTCGGCTACGTCAGTCAGTTTTTGCGCGTGATTCCGCGCGTGTCCAGCCTGGACGTGGTCATGGAACCGGCCCTGGCGCGCGGCTGGTCCCGTGAGCAGGCGCAGGAGCGTGCGCAACTGCTGCTGGGCCGGCTGAATATTCCGCAGCGCCTGTGGCCGCTGGCGCCCAGTACGTTTTCCGGTGGCGAACAGCAGCGTATCAACATCGCGCGCGCGTTTATGGTGCCGTGGCCGGTGCTGTTGCTCGACGAACCGACGGCGTCGCTGGACGACGCCAACCGCCGTGTGGTGCTGCAACTGGTCGATGAGGCCAAACAGGCCGGTGCCGCCCTGATCGGTATTTTCCATGACCGCGACGCCCGCGAGGCAGTCGCCAATCGTCAACTCGACATGACCCCGGTGGACCTTACCGCCAAGGAGTTGCTGCAATGCTGAACGAACAGGTTTTCAGTAACGCCCGCGTGGTGACGGCCGAGCAGGTATTCACCGGCACTGTGGTGGTCCGTGACGGCCTGATTGCCGAGGTCGAGAGCGGATGCAGCCAGTTGAGCCAGGCCCAGGACATGCAGGGCGATTACCTGCTGCCGGGGCTGGTGGAATTGCACACCGACAACCTGGAAAAGCACCTGTCGCCGCGTCCGGGTGTCGACTGGCCGTCGATGTCGGCGGTGATCAGCCACGATGCGCAAATCGTCGCGGCGGGCATCACCACGGTATTCGACGCACTGTCGATCGGCGACATCAACCCCAAAGGCAAGCGTATGCAGCAATTGCCCGCCATGCTGCAGGCGATTGCCGACGCCAACGCGGCAGGCCTGACCCGCGCCGAGCACTTGTTGCACCTGCGCTGCGAGGTCAGCCACCCGGATACCTTGAGCGTGTTTCGTGATCTGCTGGACCAGCCGCTGGTGCAACTGGTCTCGGTGATGGACCACGCGCCCGGCCAGCGCCAGTTCGCCCTGGAGTCCAAGTACCGCGAGTACTACATGGGCAAGTACCACATGAACAACGAGGAAATGGACCGTTTCATCGTCGAGCAGGTGGCCAACTCCAACGAGTACGCCGACCGTTACCGGCGTGCGATCGTCGAGCTGTGCCTGGCGCGCGGCTTGTCGATTGCCAGTCACGACGATGCAACCATGGCGCATGTCGAGGAATCGGCGGGCTTCGGCATGAACATCGCCGAGTTCCCGACCACACTCGAAGCGGCCCGTGGCTGTCGGCAACTGGGCATGAGCGTGTTGATGGGCGCACCGAACATCGTGCGCGGCGGCTCGCACTCCGGTAACGTGGCGGCAGCATCGCTGGCCCGTGACGGGTTGCTGGATATTCTGTCCAGCGATTACTACCCGGCCAGTCTGTTGCAGTCTGCATTCATGCTCGCCGCTCAGGACAACGAATGTGACTTGCCGCAGGCGATCAACATGGTCAGCCGCACGCCAGCGGTGGCTGCCGGACTGGCGGATCGCGGTGAAATACGAGTGGGGCTGCGCGCTGATCTGATCCAGGCGCGTGATCATGCCGGCCTGCCGGTTATCGACAAGGTCTGGCGACAAGGCAAGAGGGTGTTTTGATGGTTGGCAGGTTGATCTATCTCATCGGGCCGTCCGGATCAGGCAAGGACAGCCTGCTGGACGCGGCCCGGGATACCCTGGCGCAACGCGATTGCCGGATCGTCCGGCGGGTGATTACCCGTTCCGCCGAAGCGGTGGGCGAGGCTGCCCAGGCGGTGACCGTCGAGCAGTTCGAGCAGATGCGCGAGCGAGGCGCGTTTGCCTTGAGCTGGCAGGCCAATGGTCTGCACTACGGCATTCCCGTCGAGATCGATCAATGGCTGCTGGAAGGCCATGATGTCCTGATCAATGGCTCCCGGGCGCATCTGCAAAAGGCGCAGGCGCGTTATCCCACGCTGCTGGCGGTGTTGCTGACCGTCAATCAGGAGGTGTTGCGCAAGCGCCTGCTGGCGCGTAACCGGGAAAGCCTCGCGGAAATCGAAGAGCGCCTTGCGCGCAACTCGCGCTTTGCCGGAGACCTGCTGGCGAGCAATCCGCAGGTCTTCCCGCTGGATAATTCCGCTGACCTGCAGCAGACCGTTGCCACGCTGCTGGGCTTGCTCGACAAGCGTCACGCATGCGCCTGACCCTGCTGGGCACCGGTGACGCCCGACAGGTGCCGGTCTACGGTTGCCAGTGTGTGGCGTGTACTGCCGCGCTTGCCGACCATGATCTGCGCCGTTTGCCGTGCAGCGCGCTGATCGAATGCGCCGACCAGCGCTGGTTGATCGACAGTGGCCTGAGCGACCTCACCGAGCGTTTCCCGCCGCGCAGCCTGAGCGGGATTCTGCAGACCCACTACCACGCCGACCACGCTCAGGGGCTGTTGCACCTGCGCTGGGGCCAGGGGCTGGTGATTCCGGTCCACGGCCCGGCAGATCCGGAAGGCCTGGCCGACCTCTACAAACACCCCGGTATTCTGGATTTCAGCCAGCCATTCGCGGCTTTCGAACGCCGTGCACTGGGCGCATTGCAGGTCACAGCGCTGCCACTGGCACACTCAAAGCCTACGTTCGGCTACCTGTTGGAAGGCGACGGGCAACGTTTTGCCTACCTGACCGACACCGTCGGCTTGCCCGACGACACCCGCGAGTATCTGCAACGTGCACCGCTTGACCTGCTGGTGCTCGACTGCTCGATGCCGCCACAGCCTCAGCCGCCGCGTAATCACAACGACCTGACGTTGGCGCTGCAAACTATCGATTGGTTACGACCGGGCAGGGCGGTGCTGACGCATGTCGGCCATACGCTGGATGCGTGGTTCATGGAGCACTCCGGGCAGTTGCCGGGCAACGTAGTGGTTGGGCGGGATGCAATGAGGGTGGTCTGAGAGAGGTCTTCACATCGCCCCAATCTCCGGCTTGCCCGTTCTCGACCCGCCATAAATCGGCGGATGCGTGACGATGTGGGTCAGGTCGACTGCCGAGGCCAGCAGCTTCTGCAGGTCGGGACGCGGACGTGACAGGCGTGGATCATTCAGTGTTGCCTGCTCGATCGCCTCGGCGCAGGCAAGCAATTTTGCGTCGCCACGGAATCCGCCGATCATTTGCAGCCCGAACGGCATACCGTTGTGGTCGGTGCCGCAGGGCAGGGACAACGCCGGGTTGGTGGTCAGGGTGATGGTGTAGCACAGCGCCAGCCAGCGATAGTAATTGTCCAGGGGCACGCCGTTGACTTCGCGCAGGTACAGCTCGCTCCAGGGGAAGGGCGAGACTGGCGTGGTGGGCGCGATGATCAGGTCGTAATGCTCGAACTGTTTCTGGAAGCCGCGAAAGATCCGGCTTTGCTCGCCATGCGCCTTGACGCAGTCCTGTAGCGACATCGCGGCGCCCATGTCGAAATTGGCGCGGGTGTTGGGCCCCAACGCATCAGGATCACGGTCGTGAGCGTCCTGCAGCCCGGCGACGAACGCTTCGGCACGCAGTACGTCGAAGGTGCGATGGGCGCTGGTCAGCTTCAGGTCGATGGCTTCGCAGGACTTGAACAGCGATTTCAGGGTGTTGATCTTTTCCCGAAAGACGGCACGGATCCTGTCATCCACAGCACACGCGCCGAAGTCTTCGCTGTAGCCGACACGCAGTTGGCTGAGGTCGATCGGGCGGGGTGCGAACTCGTCAGCGGCGATGACATAACTCAACGGGTCGGACTGCCCCAGCCCGGCGCTGGCGCGCAGTTGCAGCAGGGTATCGGCAACATTGCAGCCCATGGGGCCTACGACTGAAATCGGTGTCCAGCCGAGCTTCTTGCGTTCGCTCGGCACCAGTCCTGGCGAAGGGCGCAGGCCGACGATGCCACACAGCGCTGCGGGAATGCGCAGCGAACCACCGGTGTCCGAGCCGCTGCACAACGGCACCATGTCGACGGCCAGTGCGGCGGCGGATCCGCCCGAAGAACCGCCGGCATTCAGTTCAGGATTGAACGGGTTGCCGGTCGCGCCCCACACCACATTGCGGGTATTGGCTCCTGCGCCCAGTTCGGGCACATTGGTCTTGCCGACCACGATTGCCCCGGCAGCACGCAGGCGCGCAACGAACAGGTTGTCCTGCGCGGGAATGTTGTCGCGAAACAGTTGCGAGCCGTAGGTGGTGAGTACCCCGGCGGTTTCTTCCAGGTCTTTGATGCCGATTGGCAGGCCATGCAGCAGGCCCTGCGGTTGGCCCTGCATGACGGCATGTTCGGCCAGCAGTGCCTCGTCGCGGGCGCGCTCGAAACAGGTCGCGGCGAACGCATTGATCTTCGGGTTCAGGCGTTCAATCCGCTCGATACAGGCGTCCAGCAACTCCACCGGAGAGAGCTGTTTGTTGCCGATCAGCGCACGCAGTTCGGTGGCGGATTTACCGAGCAGCTCGGACGAATTTTGCATGGAGTGTTCCTCACTGGACTGTACAAATCGAACGGGTTATCGCGTCAGGTATCTTGGTCTTGACACGTATTCTGCGCTGCATTTTCGGCGACCATGCTGGCCCCTTTCGTACGGCCAGAATCAGAAGCGGGCTCATGTATAACGCGGAGCAAGGGCACGATAGTTGCCATCCCGAATGTTCATCGTTCCGCACGCTCCGCGTGGGAATGCATTTCGTGACGCTCTGCGTCACACATCCCCCAGCGCCAGAATCGTCGCGACCAGCGCCTGGCCTCTGGGCACCAGGGTGTTCAGTTCCAGGTACTCGCGGTCGGTGTGGACCTTGCCGCCCACCGGGCCGAGGCCGCACAGGGTCGGGATACCCAGGCTGGCGGTGAAGCCCGAGTCGGCGCAACCCCCGGTGAACTCGCCTTCAACGCTGAAACCCAGTTCCTGCGCGAGGCTCTGGTAAAGGCTCAGCAACTCGGTACTGTGCCGGGCTTCCATCGGCAGGAAGGTGGTGGCTTCCAGCAGTCTGGCTGACGTGCCGGGCAGTTCCTCTTCGGCGACGATGGCCTGCACGGCGGCCAGTATTTCCTCCCATTGGCGAAGCTCGATAAAACGCACATCGAGCTTCGCCGTTGCGCTGGGCGCTACCGTGTTGCTGGAGGTACCGCCGCAGATCAGCCCGACATTGGTGGTGATGCCCGCCGCGTAATCAGTCAGCGCATGCAACTTGATCACCTTGTGCGCCAGCGCCTGGATGGCACTGGCGCCGTCGGCATGATTGCCCCCCGAATGCGCCGCGCGGCCGCTGACTTCGATGATCAGCGTGGCACCGCCTTTGCGCGCGCTGACCACATTGCCGCTGGCGCGTCCCGGTTCGGGGTTGAGCACCGCGCGCGCCTGGCGGGCGTAGTGTTCGATATGAGTGCGAGCGCTGGCTGAGCCTATTTCCTCGTCGCCGGTGTAGAGGATCTGCACCGGAAACGGCAGCGGGCCTGCGCGCTTCAAGGCTTTCAGTGCAAAGCAGTTGAGCACCAGTCCGCCCTTCATGTCGGCCACGCCAGGGCCGTAGGCCAACTCGGCGTCCTTGGTATAGCCGCGGGTGGACGTGGTGCCCTTGGGAAACACCGTGTCGCGGTGCCCAAGCAGCAGCACCGGTTTTCCGGGGCCGCCGGGCAACTCGGCGAGCAGTACATCGCCAAACCCTTCGACCGGGATGCGCGTGACGTCGATACCGTCGGCCTGCAAATGCTCGACAAGCAGGTCCCCGACAGCGTCGACGCCGACCTTGTCGTAACTGTTGGAATCGGTATCGACCAGGCGCTGCAGCAGCGCTTCCATCGCCTCATATTGCTCGGCCAGCCACGCGGTAGCGTGCAGTTGTGCCTCATTCATTCACTCAGCTCCTGTGCCCGCTGCTCCCGGGTCAATCTTGCGCCGTCCGTGCCCAGGTCCCAGAACAGTCCGGCCATGATTTGCAGGCTCTCCTTGACCACCGGAGCCAGCAAGTGCTCGTCAGGTGCATGCTGCGAGCACGCCGGGTATGAGTGTGGTACCCAGACTGTCGGCAGGCCCAGCACTTCAGCGAACACGTCATTGGGCAGCGAACCGCCCAGATTGGGCAGCAGCGCGGGTTTCTTGCCCGTGGTGGCGGCCAGCGAATCCAGCGCCCAGCCGACCCACGGGCTGTCCGGCGACAGACGCGTGGCGTGCATTACTTCCATGCGCGTCTGCCGGACCTCGACACGATCGAAGCCATTGGCATCCAGGTGCGCGCGCACGGCGGGGATGAACGCGTTGTAATCGCTGTCGACCACAAAGCGAATGTGACACAACGCGTGAGCCTTGCCAGGAATGGCGTGTACCGGGGCGTCCGGGTTGCCGGTCTTGAAAGCCAGAACGTCGAAGGTGTTCCAGCCGAAGACTTTTTCGCTGAGTGACAGCGCCGGGTTTCCCCAGTCGGCGTCGATGTCCGGATCGCCTGGGCCGCCGCCGACCTCGATATCCGCCAATGCGGCCTTCACCGCGTCGGGGATCGCCTTGGGCATGAGCCCCGCGACTTTCACCCGACCATGCTCATCGACCATGCTGGCGATGGCATTGGCCAGAATGATCCCCGGGTTGGCCAGCAGGCCGCCCCAGTTGCCGGAATGGTGCGCGCCTTCGCGCAGGTTTACCGTCAGCTCGAAGTTGAACACTCCGCGCGAGCCGAGAAACAGGGTAGGGCGTGCCGCTGCCAGGCGCGGGCCATCGGAGGCAATGAAAATATCGGCGGCGAGTTCTTCTGCGTGCGCCTGGCAGAACGCGCTCAAGCCAGGTGAGCCATCTTCTTCGCCCATTTCCAGAAGCAATTTGACGTTGAAACCCAGCTTGCCGTCGCGAGCCTTGAGGGTTTGCTCCAGTGCCGTCAGGTTGATCAGGTGCTGGCCCTTGTTGTCGGCGGTGCCGCGTCCATACCAGCGCTCGCCACGTTCGATCACCTGCCACGGCGACAGGCCGGTCTGCCACTGCGCGTCATAGCCGCGCACCACGTCCCCGTGCCCGTAACTGAGCAGCGTCGGCAGTTCAGCGCCTTCGATGCGTGTGGCGATCATCAGCGGGCCGCGTCCGGTAACCGGGTTGTCATGCACGGCAACGCTGAAACCCAGACGCTCGACATGCGGGGTGATGAACTCATGAAGATAACGATACAGCTCGGGCAGGCTTTCGGCCTCCTGGCTCTGGGTCGGGTAGGAAACGCTTTTGCCGAGCAGGGCGAAAAAGGCGCCGTTGTCGAACTGTTCCGTGACGTTTTCGATGGCGTGCGAACGGCTACTCATGAGGGCATCTGCTCCAGAGGTTTCGAGGTGTCGTGCAGGTGGCAGCGAACGGTTCCGCCTTCCATGCGGCCAATGGCCGGGGCTTTTTCCTTGCACACCGGCATGCAGGCCGGGCAGCGCGGATGAAAGGCGCAGCCGGCCGGCGGCGACATGGGGTTGGGAAAAGTGCCGTGCAAACCCAAGTCGGGAATGCCCAGATGCGGGTCCGGGGTCAGCACCGAGTCGAGCAACGCCTGGGTGTAGGGATGGCCGGGTCTGGCGAACAATGATTCGCGGCTGCGCTCTTCGACGATCCGCCCCAGGTACATGACCGCCACGCGGTCGGCCAGATGTTCGATGACGGCCAGGTTGTGGCTGATCAGCAGGTAAGTCAGGCCGAATTCCTGTTTGAGGTCCTGCAACAGATTGAGGATCTGCGCTTGCACTGAAACGTCCAGCGCCGAAGTCGGTTCGTCGCAGATCAACACATCCGGGCGCATCACCAGCGCCCGGGCAATCGCCACACGCTGGCGCTGGCCACCGGAAAGCTGGCTCGGGTAACTGTCGATCACGCGCTTGGGCAAGCCGACCACGTCCATCATCGCTTCGGCGCGCTGGCGACGTTCGGCCGGGGTGCCAATGCCATGCACGATCAGCGGCAGTGTGACGATCTCGCACAGGGTCTTGCGCGGGTTGAGTGACGAGTAGGGGTCCTGAAAGATCGGCTGAATGCGCCGCGCCATCTCCTTGCGGTCGGTACCGGCGAGGTGCTTGCCGTTGACCAGTACGTCGCCGCTGCTGGGCGCAAGGAGACCCAGCAGCATCTTTGCCAGGGTACTTTTACCGCAGCCCGATTCGCCGACCAGCCCGAGTGTCTCGCCGCGCATCAGGCGCAGCGAAACGCCATCGACGGCTTTGAGCGTGGCATTGGGTTTGAAAAAACCACGACTGATGCTGAATTCGCGGCGTATATCGCACAGTTCCAGCGCGATGTCTTTCTTGACGCTGGCAGTCGGAATCTGTTTCACGGCGGTATTCATGACGGTACGCCCTCACGGTGAAACACAGGTTCGGCGCCCGCTGCGGCAAACAGGCAGCGAGTCATGTGGTTGTGGCTATTGATCGGCGGGACGTCGTCGGCACAGGCCGGGATCGCTTGTGGGCAGCGATTGCGAAATGCGCAGCCGTGTTGCTCGCCGACCAGACTGGGCACCAGCCCCGGAATCGACCCCAGCGGCTGGCCCGGCTGAGTGCGTCCGGGGATCGGAATGCTCGCCAGCAAACCGCGGGTATAAGGGTGTTGCGGGTTCTCGAACAACTCGATGGCCGGGGCGGTCTCGACGATCTGTCCGGCGTACATCACCGCGACCCGGTCGGCGATACGTGCCACCAGCCCCAGGTCGTGGGTGATGAAGATCACGGCCAGGCCCAGCTCCTTCTGAATGTCGCGGATCAGGCGCAGGATCTGCGCCTGAATGGTCACGTCCAGCGCAGTGGTCGGTTCGTCGGCGATGATTACGTCCGGTTCGCACATCAGGGCCATGGCGATGATCACTCGCTGGCGCAGGCCGCCGGACAATTGGTGCGGATACTGGCGCAGGCGCTCGTCTGCGTTGCTGATCCCGACTTTCTCGAGCATCTGCGCGGCGCGCTGCAGGGCCTCCTTGCGTGACACCTTGCGGTGTCGGGTGAGCACTTCGCTGAGCTGATCGCCAATGCTGTAGGCCGGGTTCAGCGAGGTCATGGGCTCCTGAAAGATCATCGCCAGGCGGTTGCCGCGCAGGTCGCACATCTGCCGCTCGCTCTGGGTCAGCATGTCGATGCCATCCAGACTCAGGGTCGTTGCGGTACGCCGGGCCTTGTGCGGCAGCAGGTCCATGAGCGCCAGCGAGGTCAGGGATTTGCCGCAGCCGGACTCGCCGACGATGCACAGCATTTCGCCGCGCTCGACCTGAAAGTCCAGGCCGCGCACTGCGTGGAGCGTGTCTTGCCCGAGAGGAATCTCGACACGCAGGTTTTCAACATGCAACAGCGCCATGTGCGTATCTCCTCTGTCAGTTGCGCCCGTCGGGCAGGATCAGGTCGCGCAAGCCGTCACCGACCAGATTGATGCCCAGCACCAGCACCATCAGAGCAACACCTGGAATGGCGATGACCCAAGGGGAAAAGAACATGTACGGTTTGCCCTCGGCGATCATCAGCCCCCATGAAGGAATGGGCGGCTGCACACCGACCCCGAGAAACGACAGTGCCGACTCGAGGAGGATCGCGTGAGCCATTTCCAGCGTAGCGACGACGATCAGCGCACCGACCAGATTGGGCAGAATTTCGCTGGCCAGAATGCGCAGCGTCGAGCAACCCAGGGCCTGGGCCGAGGCGACGTATTCGGCGTCGCGAATCTGCTGCACGGCAGCGCGTACCACCACGGCAAAGCGGTCCCAGAGCAGGCAGCCAAGCAGCACGATCACCACTTTCAGCGAGCCACCGATCAGCGATGCAGAGGCCAGCGCGATCATCACCACCGGCATCGCCAGGCGTGTGGTGATCAGGTAGCTGATCAGCGCATCGGTCTTGCCGCCAAAATAGCCGGCCAGCAGGCCCATGATGGTGCCGATGATTCCGGAGATCAGCGCGGCCGAGAAACCGATGAACAGCGAGATGCGTGCGCCGTAGAGCAGGCGCGACAGGTAATCGCGGCCCAGTTTGTCGGTGCCCAGCACGTAGTCCCAGGTGCCGTTGGCCATCCACACTGGCGGTTTCATGCGCAGCATTACGTCCTGCGCATAGGGGTCGTAGGGGGCCAGCCAGGGGGCGAGCAGTGCGCCGAGCAGGATGATCAGCAGCAGTATCGCGCCGATGGCGAAGCCGCGATGCGCGAAGCTGCTGCGTAAGGTGCGCCAGACGCTGCGCGCCGGAGGCTGGTAATCGTTGATCAGCAGCGGCGATGAGGTGGTTGTGCTCATGGGGCCTCCTATTTCACGCGGATGCGCGGGTCGAGCAGTGCATTGAGCACGTCGGCCAGCAGGGTGAGGACGATGTAGATCACCGCGATCAACAGCACGACCGCCTGCACCACCGGGAAGTCGTCACGGGCAATCGCGTCCCAGGCCAGTTGGCCAATGCCTTGCAGCGAGAAAACCGTTTCGATGACCACCGAACCGCCGAGCATGAAACCGAATTCCACGGCGGCGAGGGCCACCACCGGAATCAGCGCGTTGCGCAACGCATGCTTGAACAGCACGGTGGCAGGGCGCAGGCCCTTGGCCCGCGCAGTACGGATGTAATCGGAGTTGAGCACGTCGAGCATGCCCGCACGGGTCAGGCGCATGATCGCCGGCGTGGCGTAATAACCGAGGGCGATGGCAGGCATCACGAAGTGCGCCCAGGTCGAATTGCCTGATACCGGCAGCCATTTCAGGGTGACTGAAAACACCACGATCAGCATCAGTGCGAACCAGAAACTCGGCATGGCCTGACCCAGTACTGCGATGCTCAGTGCCAGCCGATCAATCCACGTGTCGCGTTTCACCGCGGCCAGCACACCCAGCGGAATGGCAATCAGCAACGCAATACTCAGGGCCATTGCGCCCAGCCCGAGCGTGATCGACAGACGTGAGGCGATCAGGTTGTAGACCGACTCCTGAAAGAAGAACGAGTCGCCCAGGTCAAGACGCACCACGTCGGCGAGCCATTCGAAATACTGCGTCACCAATGGCTTGTTGAGGCCGTACTGCACACGGATCTGTTCGATCTGCTCGCTGCTGGCTTCCGGCCCGCCGATGGCAGTGGCCAGATCGCCGGACAGGTGCAGCAGGGAAAAGCTGATCACCGACACGGTAATCGCTACGCACAGGGCAATACCCAGGCGGCGCAAGAGAAATCCGAACATGGCAAGTGACCTTGTGTTCAGGGGATGACGGGGTGGCTGACCCTGCTGCAAGGCGCGGCATGCGCCTCACAGCCAGGTTCACCGACTGGCTCGGGCAAGGCTTATTTCCAGCTCGACAGCACGAAGCGCGGCAGCTCGTCCGGGTAAGGCTTGAAGTTCAGGTCCGAGACATAGGCGTAGTTCATCGAGTAGTTGAACAGTGGCGCCCAGTAGGCCTGCTCGCTGATGCGCTGCAACGCCTTGCGGTAGTTGTCCTTGCGCACCTGTGGGTCCAGCGCGTTGTCGGCGGTCTGCAGCCAGCCCTGGACTTGCGGGTCCTTGATGTTGTCGTCAGGGTTGCCCTTGAACCAGGTGCCGGCCGACGCCGAGGTGTCGAGGATCGAGAACGAGCCCCAGGCCTGGAACGACATCGGTACCTTGCCGCCGCGCTGCTGATCACGCAGGGCTGCGTATTTCAGGTAACGCAGCTTGGCGTTGATGCCCACGGCGCGCAGGTTGCCGATGATGGCTTCCACGTAATCGCGGTCGCGGTAGGCGAAGATTTCGGTTTCAAAACCGTTCGGGTAGCCGGCTTCGGCGAGCAGCGCCTTGGCCTTCGCCGGGTCGTAGTTGTAGACCGTGGCGGCGGTGGTGTCGCAGCCGAACTGGCCAGGGTAGCAGGCGACTTGCAACGGCTTGCTTTCGCCACCGACCAGTTGCGAGGCCAGGCCGTCACGATTGATCGCGTAATTGATCGCCTGACGTACCTTCAGGTGCTTCATCGGCGAATCGGCGCTGGAGGTGCCGCGTGCATCCAGAATCAGAAAGCCGATGCGCATGGTCGCACCGCTGGTGACCACCAGATTGGGCATGGCCTTGAGGTTTTCCGCCTGATCCGGCGCCACTCGCCAGGTCCAGTCGACGCCACCGGTCATCAGCTCGGCCAGACGCGTTTCGGCATCGGCGATCACGCGAAAGTTGATGTGACCTATCTTCGGCTGACCCTGGGGGCTGTCCTTGAAGTAGTCCGTGTTCTTGTCCATCTTCACGCCTTCGCCGGTGGCGATGGCCGTGACCTTGTAAGGCCCGGTGCCGATCGGCTTACGACTGAACCCAGCCATGCCGACTTGTTCGAAATACTTTTTCGGAAACATCGGGACAGCGTTGGAGAGGTATTCCAGCGCAGGCGGGAAGGGCTTTTTCAGGTGCAGGCGGACGCTGTAGTCACCGAGTTTCTCGGCGCTCTTGATCCAGTCGACGTTTTGCACGGTGACCACCTTGGACTCGGGGGACACCACATAATTGAGGGTGAACACTACGTCATCTGCGGTAAACGGGTCGCCGTTGTGAAACTTCACACCCTGGCGCAGCTGGAAATCGATTGTCGTATCGTCGACCTGTTTCCAGCTGGTGGCGAGCATCGGTTGGTATTCGCCATTGTCCGGGTTGCGATAGACCAGGTTGTCCCAGATCAGACGACCGAGGATCACGCCTTCGCGCAAATCGTTGTGATAGGGGCTGATGTTTTCCGGTTCGCTGTCCGAGGCGTAGACCAGTGTGTCGTCAGCCTTGCCGGCCAGGACGGAGAAACTGCTGAACAGGCTCAATAGCGCGATGCTGCGAGCGAAACCCTTGATTCCCATGCCGTCGTCTCCAAAAGGCGAAGTGGATGTATCAAAGGGCAGTGGGTCGCAAATGCGAGAAGGAAGAAGCAACGAGGTCGCAGTGTTCTTTTGATTGGCTTCTTTTGATGAGTTGCGCCTCGACACGACTCTAGGCAAAGCGTATCAATGCCACAAGCACAATATTTCGAACCTTTCATTGCTGAAAAGGCAACGCAGGAGCATCGATGCAACTCTACGGCGTACAGTCCACAGCCTTGCGCTACTTCCTCGAAGTGGCGCGGTGCGGATCGATCAGCGAAGCCTCGATCCGCCTCAATGTCGCGTCTTCGGCAGTCAGTCGACAGATCAGCAAACTGGAGCGGGAGCTGGATGCTGTGCTCTTCGAACGTCAGGCGCGCGGCATGATGCTCAGCGAGGCGGGTGTTCGTCTGGCGGCCTATGCGCGCAAATCACAGCTTGAGGCCGAGCAGGTGGTGCTGGAAATCACCGAGCTGCAAGGCTTGCAGCGTGGTCATGTGCGCATCGCCTGCTCGGAGGGCTTTGCCCTGGATTTTCTGCCGCAGTGCATTGCGCGCTTTCGGCGGCAGTACCAGGGCATCCATTTCTCGATGGAGGTCTGCGCCCCGGCGCAAGCCACCGAACGGGTGCGCTCTGGCGATGCAGACCTGTGCCTGACCTTCAGCCTGACGCCGCAGAACGAGATCAAGGTCGAGCACATCCACAGCGGCGCGATCTGCGCAGTGGTCAGTCATAACCATCCGCTGGCCGCACGCAAGGAGGTCACGCTGGCTGAACTTCAGCCTTACGCCATCGCCCTGACCAACACCGACACGACCTTGCGCCAGTTGTTTGATATCTGCTGCGGCGTGCAGGGCCTGCTGTTCGATCCGGTGCTGACCAGTAACTACATAGGCGCGTTGCTGCGGTTTGTGCGGGAGGAGGGCGGAATCAGCCTGTCCAGCGAGATGACGCTGGATAAACGCGCCCATGAAAAACAGCTCAAATCGCTGCCGATCAGCGACGATGGCATGAAGGCACGGCGTATCGAGTTGCAAAGCATGGCCGGGCGCAACCTGCCGGCGGCAGTCGCCGCCTTTCGGGATTTTCTGATCGAGGAGCTGGCAAAGACCTGAGCCGCTGGCGGTATTGCGAGGGCGCGGTGCGGGGTGGGTAACGTTTGGTTGATGAAGTTAACAATCATGATGTTATAGTGTAACGAATTTATGGCCGTGCACTGTACGGCTGTGAACCGCCAACATCAGGCTTCGCCCACGTGGTGAAGTTCGCCAACGAGACGAACGACGCACATGAACAAACCTCTCCCGGATGTTGCCCTGACGGAAATTTCCCCGGCGCTGGTGTCACTCGACTGGGTCGGCATGCAAGGTGTGGAGGTGCCGATCAGACTGGCTGAAGCGAGCATTCGTCACCCGGTTCACGCGCATGTCGATCTGCAGGTCGATCTGGCCGACCCGAGCGTCAAAGGTATCCACATGTCACGACTCTATCGGTTGCTCGACGGCTATGCCGAGCGCCAGATCGTCAGTCCCGATACGCTGGCTGCCTTGCTGGAAGCCATGGTCGAGAGTCACCTCGACTGCCACTCCAGTCACGCCCGTCTGACGCTGAGCTTCAATCTGCTGTGCCGGCGGCCGGCATTGATTACCGAAGGGCTCAGCGGCTGGAAATCCTACCCCGTTAAGCTTGAGGCTACCTGGCATGCCGGCCGTCTGTGCCTGGACAGTTCGGTGGATGTCACCTACTCGTCCACCTGTCCGTGCTCGGCCGCATTGTCTCGCCAACTGCTGGAAGAGGCATTCGCGGCGCGCTTCGGCAGGCAGTCGTTTGTCGATCCGATGCAGGTCGCGAGCTGGCTGCGCGAAAACGCATCGCTTGCCACGCCGCACAGCCAACGCAGCGTTGCGACGGTGAAGGTGCGGGTGTCGGAGCAAGCGGCTGAACTGGGCCTGATGACGCTGATCGACAGTGTCGAGCAGGCGCTGGGCACTCCGGTACAAACCGCCGTCAAGCGGGCCGACGAGCAGGCCTTCGCGCGGCTCAACGGCCAGAACCTGATGTACGTCGAAGACGCCGCGCGCAAGGTCCAGCAAGCACTCGAAGGCCGCTATGCAGCCTCCAGCGTCAGTGTCCGTCACTTCGAAAGCCTGCATCCGCACGATGCCGCTGCCCAGACTTCCAATTACCTGTCCTGAGGTTTCATTCCGTGATCCGTAAAAATCCTTCCGGCCATCTGCCGGTCATTGCCGAGTCCGCCTACATCGATAAGACCGCGATCATCTGCGGCAAGGTGATCATCAAGGACAACGTGTTTGTCGGCCCCTACGCCGTGATCCGTGCCGACGAAGTCGATGCCAGCGGAGACATGGAACCGATCGTCATCGGTGCCAATTCCAACATTCAGGACGGCGTGGTGATCCATTCGAAATCAGGTGCTGCTGTCACCATCGGCGAGTTCACCTCGATCGCCCACCGCTCTATCGTGCACGGACCTTGCATAGTCGGAGACCGTGTGTTCATCGGTTTCAATAGCGTGTTGTTCAATTGCCAGGTCGGCAACGGCAGCGTGGTCAGGCACAACTCGGTGGTCGACGGTCGCGATTTGCCGGAGCACTTTTACGTGCCGTCCACCACCCGGATCGGGTCGGGCACTGACCTTTCGCAATTTCCGCCGGTGAGCATTTCGGCTTCGGAATTTTCCGAAGATGTGGCGCATACCAATATTGATCTGGTGTGCGGCTACAAGGCGCTTCAGAACGAGTTCTGACTCATTACACCTTCGACTCATTGCACTTCCGCCCACGGATCTGGATCTTTCATGACAACAGCTGTTCACTCAACCCGGGCACCCGCATCACGGCTGCGCTCGATCGATGCTCTGCGCGGGCTGATCATTCTCTTCATGTTGCTGGACCATGTCCGCGAAACGTTCTTCATGCACCATCAGGTCATCGACCCGATGGACGTCACAACCACTGCGCCCGAGCTGTTCTTCAGTCGGACGCTGGCGCATTTGTGTGCGCCTCTGTTCGTCCTGCTGACCGGGCTTTCGGCGTTCCTCTATGGCGAGAAGCACCAGGGCAAAACCGACGTTGCGGCGTTCCTGCTCAAGCGCGGTCTGTTTCTGATTGCGCTGGAGTTCACGCTGGTGAGCTTTGCCTGGACCTTCCAGTTCCCGCCGACCATCATCTACCTGCAAGTGATCTGGGCCATCGGCCTGAGCATGGTCGCGCTGTCGCTGATGGTGTTCCTGCCGCGCTGGGCACTGGTGCTCATCGGTGTGCTGATCATCGCCGGGCATAACCTGCTGGACACGCTGCATTTCGGTGTCGAGTCGGCCATGCACGTGCCGTGGGCGATTCTGCACGACCGTGGCTGGATCGAGGCTTCCGATAACCTGCGCTTGCGTACGTCTTATCCGTTGTTGCCGTGGATCGGCATCATCGCACTGGGCTACGCCGCAGGCCCCTGGTTCTCAAGCAGCTACGATGCGGCGAAACGCCGTGCGAATCTGTGGAAGTGTGGGGCAGGGGCGTTGCTGGGCTTCGTGGTTCTGCGCCTGATCAACGGCTACGGTGAAAAGCCGTGGAGCGTCGGCGACAGCGGTATACAGACGCTCATGAGCTTCTTCAACATCACCAAATACCCGCCCTCGCTGCTGTTCATCTGCCTGACGCTGGGGATTGGTCTGTTGATCCTCATCGCCTTCGAACGCGGTCAGGAAAAAAGCGTTTTGCGGCCGCTGGTGGTGCTCGGTTCGGCGCCGATGTTTTTCTACCTGCTGCACCTTTACATGCTGAAGATCCTTTACCTGATTGCCTTGGCGATCTGGGGGACCAATCAGGGCACCTACTTCGGCTTCGACCACATGTGGGGTGTCTGGCTGACGTCGGTGGTACTGGCCATACTGCTGTTCCCGGCGGTGCGCTGGTTCGCTGCGCTCAAGGCACGTCGTCGGGATATCAGCTGGCTGAAATACTTCTAGTCCCCGCAACAGCGGTACGCCTGCAGGCGTACTGCTTCTCGCTTGGCGTCAATCTCCGTGCGCCCCGTAGTTCATGATCGACAGCAGTTTGATCGGCACTTGCACCAGTTGCTCGGGGCCATGGGGAATGTCGCCGTCGAAGGTCAGGCTGTCACCGGCCTGCATCGGATACAGCTGGTTGCCATGACGGTAGATCAGTTCACCTTCCAGCAGGTGCAGGAACTCCGTGCCTGGGTGTGAGAAGGTCGGAAACTCTTCGCTGGCATCGTCCATCGTCACCATGTACGCCTCGAAACTCTTCTTCGGCCCACGGGTATGGTTGAGCAGGTGATAGGTGTGGCCTTTCTCGGTGCCGCGCCTCACCACTTCGAGTCCTTCATCGGCCTTCACCAGCAGGGCGCTGCTGCCTTGCTGGTCGTACTGGCTGAACAGTTTGGACATGGGCATGCCCAGCACGTCGCACAGGCGGCTGAGGTTGTCGAGGCTGGTCGAGACCTGCGCGTTCTCGATCTTGCTCAGCATGCCCTGGCTAATACCGGCAATGCGCGCCACGTCGGCGAGCTTCAATTCCTGTGCCTGGCGCTGACGCTTGATCTGAATGCCCAGGTACTGTTCGAGCTTCAATTTCGGATGAGGGTCGGTCGGCATATTCATCGGCTTTGCACACTTTCCGTTCAATAATTTTTATTTCGCACTGGGAATGTGCGTTTCGCTACGGCCGTGGCGCTGCCGGATTGCAGATTATTCCCAGAGGGAAAACGAGTTTCCCATATAAACAGCTGAATTACCCCTCCTGAGTCGCCTCGTTTAACTGGCATACCAAACTGGCAAGCGGCTTGCATTCCTAAAGGGAAAGTAACTTTCCTGTTCGGAATATATCCCGAAAGGCAGTGAATAGCGGTCCTTCCCTGAAACGTTTTGCTTTTGCCAGGAGACACGTCCCATGTTGCCACCCGAAACACAACGTCTGATCGAACAGCACGGCATCAAGTACGTACTGGCCCAGTTCGTCGACATTCATGGTTCGGCCAAGACCAAATCGGTTCCTGTGACAGGTCTTGAAATGGTTGCAGAGGACGGTGCCGGCTTTGCCGGTTTCGCAATCTGCGGCATGGGCATGGAGCCTCACGGGCCGGACTTCATGGCCAGGGGCGATCTGTCATCGCTGACACCGGTGCCGTGGCAGCCGGGCTATGGTCGGGTGGTGTGCATCGGGCATGTGGATGGCAAACCCTGGCCTTATGACAGCCGTTATGTGCTGCAGCAGCAGGTCGAACGCCTCAGCCAGCGCGGCTGGACCCTCAATACCGGCCTGGAGCCCGAGTTCAGCCTGTTCAAGCGTGATGTCACCGGTAGCCTGCAGATGGTCGATGCCAGCGATAACCTCGACAAGCCGTGCTACGACTACAAGGGGCTGTCGCGTTCTCGCGAGTTTCTCGAGCGCCTGACCGAGGCATTGCAGCCGGTGGGTTTCGACATCTATCAGATCGATCATGAAGACGCCAACGGCCAGTTCGAGATCAATTACACCTACAGCGAGGCCATGGAATCGGCCGACCGTTTTACCTTCTTTCGCATGGCCGCCGGTGAGATCGCCAATGACATGGGCATGATCTGCTCGTTCATGCCCAAGCCCGACCCCAAGCGTGCCGGCAATGGCATGCACTTTCACTTGTCGATCGCCAGTGCCAGCAACAAGAACCTGTTCCACGATGCCAGCGATCCCTCCGGCATGGGGTTGTCGAAGCTGGCCTATCACTTTGCCGCGGGCCTGCTGGCTCACGGCCCTGCGCTGTGTGCCTTTGCCGCACCCACGGTCAACTCCTACAAACGCCTGGTGGTCGGCAATTCACTGTCGGGCGCCACCTGGGCTCCGGCCTTCATTGCCTTTGGTGCCAACAACCGCTCGGCGATGGTGCGCGTGCCCTACGGCCGCCTGGAGTTTCGTCTGCCCGACGCTGGTTGCAATCCGTATCTGGTCAGCGCCGCGATCATTGCTGCAGGGCTGGACGGC
Source organism: Pseudomonas congelans (assembly GCF_900103225.1). Classification (GTDB taxonomy): domain Bacteria; phylum Pseudomonadota; class Gammaproteobacteria; order Pseudomonadales; family Pseudomonadaceae; genus Aquipseudomonas; species Aquipseudomonas congelans. Next base: position 551,528 of record NZ_FNJH01000001.1, read on the forward strand.
ATCGACCGGCAACTGGAGATCGATCACGTCTGCAACGAGAACCTCTACAAATTGAGTCTGGAAGAGATTGCCGCACGGGGCATCAAGACCCTGCCGCAGTCGCTCAACGAAGCCTGCGATGCGTTGCAGGCCGACCCGCTGTTTGCCGAAGTGCTGGGCAGCGAAATTGTCGACGAATTCATCCGCCTCAAGCGCATGGAGTGGGTGGAATACAGCCGCCACGTGAGCGACTGGGAAGTGAAACGCTATATCGAGTTTTTCTAGCTGCACGTTTCAGGCTTCCAGCTGCAAGAAGAAGCTGGATTGCGGCGTATTTGATTTTTCTGTCTATGCGGTTGGCTTGCAGCTTGAAGCCTGCCGCTCCCGAACAAGGTGAGGCTTATGTGCGGAATCGTTGGTTTGTATCTGAAAAACCCGGCGCTGGAGTCGCAACTCGGCAAGTTGTTCGAGCCGATGCTCGAAGCCATGACCGACCGCGGACCGGACAGTGCAGGGTTCGCCATCTATGGGGATGAAGTGGCGCAGGGCTGGGTCAAGCTGACCTTGCAGGCCACCACCGAACAGTATGATTTCACAGCGCTGATTACGGCGCTGCAAGGCAGGTTGAACGCGCCGCTGGACTGGTTTCAGAACGCCAGTGCCGTGGTGTTGAAAATTCAGGCAGAAGAAGCTCCGGTGCGCGCTGTGCTGGCGGAATTGGCACCCACCGTGCGCATCATGAGTGCCGGTCAGAGTATCGAGATCCTCAAGGGCATGGGCCTGCCGCGGGAGATTTCCGAACGCTTTGGCCTGGCGTCGATGCAGGGCAGTCACATCATCGGCCACACCCGCATGGCCACCGAAAGCGCCGTGACCATGGAAGGCAGTCACCCATTCTCGACGGGCTCCGACCTGTGCCTGGTGCACAACGGCTCGCTGTCCAACCACTTTCGCCTGCGCCAGAACCTGCGCCGCGAGGGCATTCACTTCGAGACCGACAACGACACTGAAGTGGCCGCGGGTTATCTGGCCTGGCGTCTGCAGCAGGGCGACAGCCTGAAACAGGCGCTCGACAAGTCGCTTGAAGACCTCGACGGCTTCTTTACCTTCGCCATCGGCACACGCAATGGTTTTGCGGTGATTCGCGACCCGATCGCCTGCAAACCGGCGATCCTTGCCGAAACCGATGACTACGTCGCCATGGCCTCGGAATACCAGGCGCTGTCCAGCCTGCCGGGGATCGAAAACGCCAGGGTCTGGGAACCGGTCCCGGCCACCATGTACATCTGGGAACGCGAGCCAGCCGAGGGAGCACGCCCATGAAAACCGTCGATCTTTCCAGCGCCACCGTGCGTGATCTCAATCAGGCCCTGCACGATCAGGCCAAGCAATTGCAGGACCGCGAATGGCTGGTCACGCATCCCGATGGCGCACATAACCTGGCGGTCGGCGTCAACGAAGCCATCTCCGTCGATATCCAGGGCCACGCGGGTTACTACTGCGCGGGGATGAACCAGAAAGCGTCGATCACCGTGCACGGCAACGTCGGTGTCGGCTGCGCGGAAAACATGATGTCCGGCGCTGTGCGGGTCAAGGGCAGCGCCTCGCAGGCGGCCGGCGCGACAGCACATGGCGGCCTGCTGGTGATTGAAGGCGATGCCGGGGCGCGTTGCGGAATTTCCATGAAAGGCATCGACATCGTGGTCGGCGGCAGCATCGGCCACATGAGCTGCTTCATGGGCCAGGCCGGGCGGCTGGTGGTCTGTGGCGACGCCGGCGATGCGCTGGGCGACTCGCTGTATGAGACGCGGATCTACGTCAAAGGCAAGGTCGAGTCACTGGGCTCTGACTGCATCGCCAAGGAGATGCGTGAAGAGCATCTGCAGGAGTTGCAGGAGTTGCTCAATCGCGCGGGCTTCAACGAGAAGGCAGCGGATTTCAAACGCTACGGCTCGGCCCGTCAGCTGTACAACTTCAAAGTCGATAACGCCTCCGCGTACTGATCCAGGAGCATTACCATGAGCGACCCTATTAGCCACAAACCTGCTCCAGTCCTGCGCGAGTCGGCCACTTTCGATCGCCTGACCATTCAGGAAATCCAGCGTGCTGCGGAAACCGGCATCTACGACATCCGCGGTGGCGGCACCAAGCGCAAGCTGCCGCACTTCGACGACCTGCTGCTGCTCGGTGCCAGCGTGTCGCGCTACCCGCTGGAAGGCTACCGCGAGAAGTGCGGCACCGACGTGGTGCTCGGCAATCGTTTTGCCAAGAAGCCGTTGTATCTGAAAATCCCGATAACCATTGCCGGCATGAGCTTCGGCGCGTTGTCGGCCAACGCCAAGGAAGCACTGGGCCGTGGCGCGACCATCGCGGGGACCAGCACCACCACCGGCGACGGCGGCATGACCCCGGAAGAGCGTGGCCAGTCGCAGCATCTGGTCTATCAGTACCTGCCATCGCGCTATGGCATGAACCCGGACGACCTGCGCAAGGCCGATGCCATCGAAATCGTGCTGGGGCAGGGCGCCAAGCCTGGCGGCGGCGGCATGTTGCTGGGCATGAAAGTGACCGAACGTGTCGCCGGCATGCGTACCTTGCCGGTCGGCGTCGATCAGCGTTCTGCATGCCGTCACCCGGACTGGACCGGTCCTGACGATCTGGCGATCAAGATTGCCGAGATTCGCGAGATCACCGACTGGGAAAAACCGATCTACGTGAAAATCGGTGCCAGCCGTCCTTACTACGACGTGAAACTGGCCGTGAAAGCCGGCGCGGACGTGATCGTGCTCGACGGCATGCAGGGCGGTACGGCGGCGACTCAGGAAGTGTTCATCGAACACGTCGGCATCCCGATTCTGCCTGCCATCCCGCAGGCCGTGCAGGCGCTGCAGGAAATGGGCATGCACCGCAAGGTGCAGTTGATCGTCTCCGGCGGCATCCGCAACGGCGCCGACGTAGCCAAGGCCATGGCACTGGGCGCCGATGCGGTAGCGATCGGCACGGCGGCATTGATAGCGCTGGGCGACAACCATCCGCGCCTCGACGAAGAACTGAGAAAGATCGGTTCGGCAGCGGGTTACTACGACGACTGGCAGAACGGCCGCGACCCGGCGGGCATCACCACCCAGGACCCGGAACTGTCCAAACGTCTCGACCCGGTCGAAGGTGGTCGGCGGCTGGCCAACTACCTGCGCGTACTCGTCCTCGAAGCCCAGACCATGGCCCGCGCATGCGGCAAATCACACCTGCACAACCTCGACCCGGAAGATCTGGTGGCACTGACCGTCGAATCAGCAGCCATGGCCCGCGTGCCCCTGGCCGGGACATCGTGGATTCCGGGTTCAGGGTCGGGTTACTGACGCCATAACGTGCTTTCGAACGCGATGTACTGACTGACGCCATAACGTGCTTTTCGATCACGATGGCACAGACGACGCAAATTGCGACGTAAGTGACGGCTGAGTCCTGGCGCTGATCCGGGGGTAGCCTGGCAGGACGCCAGGCTAGCCGCACCGGGCCATGGATGGCCCGTTGCGGCGACCCCCGGATCAGTGACAGGGCGAAGGAACCCGACGAAGTCGGGCCGGAAACGGAGCTGCGGGCTTTGCCTACTTTGGCCCCATCAAAGTAGGTCGCCGAGGGGCGAAAAGGTGACCTGAGTCGAACCCCAATCCACCTGAAAAAGAAAAACCGCTGTGTGACGCGGAACGTCACGAAAGGCATTACCACGCGGAGCGTAGGAACGAGCGTCGCAATGTGATTTTTGATCACGTTGGCCCCCGCGAGAATTGAGTGCATCCCCACGGAGTGCACGACGATGAACCTCAAGAGGCCGAAGAGTCTCGCCTGTCCCAATGACCCTCTTTGCTGCCAGACACTTTCCATTCATTTGCGGGAGCTTTGAACATGGTCAATCGTCTACACGGCAAATCCCTTACAGCTTTACTCGCGCTCGGCGCCTTTGCTCCGATTGTGCAGGCAGCTGACGCCCCCGTTCTGAACACCGGCAGCACCGCCTGGATGGTCACCGCAGCCGTACTGGTGCTGTTCATGTGCCTTCCGGGGCTGGCACTGTTTTACGGCGGTCTGGTACGGGCCAAGAACATGCTGTCGTTGTTCACCCAGTGTTTCGGTATTGCCGGGGTCGTGGGCGTGTTGTGGGTCATCTACGGCTACAGCATGGTGGTGGACACCAGCAACATGGTCGAAGGGCAGGTGAGTTTCAACAGCTTCGTTGGCGGCCTGAGTCGTGCGTTTCTGGCCGGCATGACGCCGGACAGTCTGGTTGGCGACATTCCGGAGGGTGTGTTCGTGACCTTCCAGATGACCTTCGCCATCATCACGCCGGCACTGATCGCCGGGGCCTTCGCCGAGCGCATGAAATTCTCTGCGGCGCTGCTGTTCATGGCGCTGTGGTTCACCCTGGTGTATGCGCCGGTTGCCCATATGGTCTGGGGCGGGGCGGGTGCGTTGATGCACAACTGGGGCGTGCTGGATTTCGCCGGCGGCACCGCAGTGCACATCAATGCCGGTGTCGCGGCACTGGCGGCATGCCTGGTATTGGGCAAGCGCAAGGGTTATCAGAACACCCCGATGCCGGCGCACAACCTGAGCCTGACCATGGCTGGCGCGGCGATGCTCTGGGTCGGCTGGTTCGGTTTCAATATCGGTTCCGGTGGCGGGCTGAACGGCACGTCCGGCATCGTCATGCTCAACACGCAAGTGGGGGCGTGCGCCGGGATACTCGGCTGGATGTTCACCGAGTGGTTCAAGGTCGGCAAGCCCAGCGCCCTGGGTCTGGCAAGCGGTGCATTGGCGGGTCTGGTCGGCATCACCCCGGCGTGTGCCTACGTCGGAGTCGGCGGGGCACTGGCGATTGGCGTGCTGTGCGGGGTGTTCTGCTACCTGAGCGTGACCGTGCTGAAGACACGCCTGGGCTATGACGACAGCCTCGATGTCTTCGGCCTGCATGGCATCGGCGGGATGATCGGTGCAGTGCTGACCGGCGTGTTGTGCGTCCCCTCACTGGGCGGCCTGGTACCTGATGTCAGCATGGCGGCCCAAGTGATTGCCCAGATCAAAGGCGTGCTGTTCACCACCGTATACTGCTTCGCGGTCAGCTGGATCATCCTCAAGGCCGTCCAGGCACTGATCGGCCTGCGCGCGCATGAATCAGTGGAAGAAATGGGCCTGGACCTGGCCGAGCATAACGAGCGGGCTTACAACCATTGAGAGGGCTGTCGTGCCCATAATAAAAGCGCCTTTTAATCGCGATGGCACAGACGACGCAGAGTGCGACGTAAGTGACGGCTGAGTCCTGGCGCTGATCCGGGGGTAGCCTGGCAGGACGCCAGGCTAGCCGCACCGGGCCATGGATGGCCCGTTGCG
>NZ_FNJH01000001.1:556979-1083377 GCF_900103225.1 Pseudomonas congelans
GACTTTGCTTACTTTGGTCCCTCAAAGTAAGGCGCCGTAAGGGCGCAAAGGTGACCTGAGCCAAACACCAATCCACCTGATGTCACCGAACCGCTGTGTGACGCAGAGCGTCACGAAAGGCATTACCACGCGGAGCGTGGGAACGAGAGTCGCAATGTGATTTTCGATTCGGGCAGAAGCCTGGAAGCCTTTTATTTGGAGCCTCCAGGACTTGCGTATAACGATGAGCGCGGAGCATGGGGACGATAATCAATAAAGTCTGGAAACCGCTCGCTCGGCTCAACGAAACGCCGGCACCACATGCTTGATGAACAGCTCGAGCGATTTCTTCTTCTCGGCGTGCGGCAGGCTGTTGTCGCACCAGAAACTGAACTCGTCTACACCCAACTCCTGATAATGACGAATACGCGGAATGATCTCCTCCGGAGTACCGATCATGGTGTTTTTGCGGATGTTGCCCAGCTCGAACTCCGGACGCTCCTTGAATTTCTCTTCCGGGCTGGGCGCCAGAAAACCGTTGACCGGCGTCTGTTTGTTGCCAAACCACGCGTCAAAAGTGCGGTAGAACTTCGCGATGGCAGTGGCGCCCACTTTCCAGCCTTCAGGATTATCTGCGGCATGCACATGCGTGTGGCGCAGTACCATCAATTGCGGGCGGGGCACGTCGGGGTTATTGGCCAGCGCGGCTTCGAACTTGTTCTTCAGGTCGACAACTTCTTCGTCACCCTTCATCAATGGGGTGACCATCACGTTGCAGCCGTTCTGCACGGCGAAATTGTGCGAGTCGGGGTCGCGCGCAGCGATCCACATCGGGGGCGTGTTGATCGGCTTGGGCACGGAAGTCGAGGTCGGAAATTTCCAGATGTCGCCATCGTGGGCGTAGTCCCCTTGCCACAGCGCACGTACCACCGGGACCATTTCACGCAACGCCTTGCCGCCTTCGGAGGCTGGCATGCCGCCGGCCATGCGATCGAACTCCACCTGATAGGCGCCGCGTGCCAGGCCGACTTCCATGCGCCCGTTGCTGATCACGTCCAGCAGCGCGCATTCACCCGCGACCCGCAATGGATGCCAGAACGGCGCAATGATGGTGCCGGCGCCCAGATGAATACGCGTGGTCCTGGCCGCCAGATACGCCAGCAGCGGCATCGGGCTTGGCGAGATGGTGTATTCCATCGCGTGGTGTTCGCCGATCCAGACTGTGCTGAAGCCACCTTGCTCGGCCATCAGCGTCAGCTCGGTCAGGTCCTCGAAAAGCTGGCGATGACTGACACTGTCATCCCAGCGTTCCATGTGCACGAACAACGAAAACTTCATGACACTTACCTCGCTTAAATCCTGGCGCCTGCACCGGCGTGATGAGTTATTGTTGTCTGATGGTATACCGTAATACTTTCGGTGCAAGTGTTTTTTGCGGTGCTGCTCCTCGCCGCGAAACGCAACGACAGAAACGAAAAAAGCGCCTCATGGGAGGCGCTTTCGGATGTTGCGGATTCAGCCGGGGCTGGCTCGATCAGTCGGGATCAACTGCAGGCTTCGGATTCGATGTAGTCAGCCGTGGAGTCGCGAATCACCGGGCCCATGCCGCTCACGGCCTTTGCCTGTTCCATGATTTCCAGAGTGGAACCGGTGCCGACCAGGTTCACCGTATGGTTGGCGCAGTTATAGACCCGCTTGGAGTAGATCACCCCAAGCATGCCTTCACGCCGGGTGATCACCACGCGCTCCTTTGCGCTGCCGCTCTTCTCTACCAGTGCGTGCTGACCGGTCGGATCATGAGGTATGGATAAGGTTTTGCCTTCGGCATGCGCCGACAGGGCAGGGATCATCAGGGCCAGAAAACAGGCATGCAATTTCATCGGTGCTCCTGCGGATGAATGCGGGTTCGTTGGATCCAAAATTTACTACCGTAATGCGCTTCTGGATAGCAGGGCGAGCTGCCTCTCGTCGGCTTGTTTTCAGCGAATCGCCTCCCGCATCCGGCCAAAAATCCATTAAAGCTGTTGCTCCGGCAACAGTGGTTCCACAGCCTGATGTGGCACGGACAGTTGACGCTGTACGTCAGCCGTCGCAACGCTTTGATCTGCCTCTGTTTTATTGAATGGCACGGTTGCTGCTCTATGGGTATGCAGGCCCTGGTGCTTAATGCGCTCGGGAAGCTTGCAGCCAGAGGAGTACCGACATGAGCCAATCGTCCATAAAATTTGCGTACTGGGTACCGAACGTCAGCGGTGGGCTGGTAGTCAGCAAGATTGAGCAGCGCACCAGCTGGACTATCGATTACAACCGCAAACTGGCGCAGATCGCCGAACAGTCCGGTTTCGACTATGCGCTGACGCAGATCCGCTTTACTGCCGGATATGGCGCCGAGTTCCAGCACGAGTCCGTAGCCTTCAGCCACGCGCTACTGGCCGCGACCGAAAAGCTCAAGGTTATTGCCGCGATATTGCCCGGGCCGTGGACGCCGTCGGTTGCCGCCAAGCAACTGGCGACTATTGATCAGCTCACCGCGGGGCGCGTCGCGGTCAATATCGTCAGTGGCTGGTTCAAGGGCGAGTTCCAGGCCATCGGTGAGCCCTGGCTGGAGCATGATGAACGTTATCGGCGCTCAGAGGAGTTCATTCGAGCGCTCAAGGGGATCTGGACTACCGACAACTTCACCTTCAAGGGTGATTTCTATCGCTTCCACGATTACACCCTCAAGCCCAAGCCGATCCAGCGTCCTCACCCCGAGATCTTTCAGGGTGGCAGCTCGCGGGCCGCGCGCGATATGGCGGCGCGGGTGTCGGACTGGTATTTCACCAACGGCAATACCGTCGAAGGCATCAAGGCTCAGGTCGATGACATTCGAGCCAAGGCTGCCGCAAACGGGCATTCGGTGAAGATCGGCGTGAATGCCTTCATCATTGCCAGGGATACTGAAGAGGAGGCGCGTGCCGTGCTCGCCGAAATCGTCGACAAGGCTGATCCCGAAGCCGTCAACGCCTTTGGTGATGCCGCGAAACAGGCCGGCCAGTCGAGTCCGGAAGGCGAGGGTAACTGGGCCAAATCCACCTTTCAGGATCTGGTGCAGTACAACGATGGCTTCAAGACCAACCTGATTGGCACACCCCGGCAAATTGCCGAGCGCATCGTGGAACTCAAGTCCGTTGGCGTAGACCTTGTGCTTTCAGCGTTCCTGCATTTCCAGGAAGAAGTCGCCTATTTCGGTCAGCAGGTATTGCCTCTGGTGCGCGAACTGGAAGCCGCTGCACAACGCAAGCCTGTCGCCGAGACGGCTTGACCCCCGGCCATTCCCGACAGCCCGTCTCGTCCCTGTAAGCCGGTCGCGCTTACAGCCCGCCATAAAATCAGGCGCCACTGTGATCCAGTGTGCGCCTGCGTCCGTATGTTCAACCCCGATCAACCCATAGACAGCTCTACGTGGCATTATGATGCCACTCACTGGCATGCTTTTATCGATGCCAGGCCTTCCAGGTATGGCCGAGCACTTGCCGACAATGGCAGTTGATAGCGAAAGGATTGTCGATGGCCCCTGAGCAATCAGGTCCGGTTTTCAGAAAAACCAGATGCACTGGTTCTCACCTGTTGTGGAGGCATGTTTTGAAACGCGACCTTCGGCTTGCGTCATGGCTGATCTTCGTAGTGTGCGCCTGCGTGGTGATGTTAATGGCCTGGCAAGCATGGACCGCGCGCCGCAACACTCTGGAAAACATCCAGACCAGCACTATCAATCTGGCTGGAGCGCTGAGCACCTACACGGACGGCATTTTCAAGCAAAGCGAGCTGATGCTGATCGGCCTGACGGAACGTGTCGAAAAGGACGGCGTCGGGCCTGAACAGATCGAGCGTCTCAGGTGGGTCATAGCGCGTGAAATGGGCGCGCTGCCGCAGATTGACACCGTGTCGCTGTACAACGCTGACGGGATTTGCATCTTCTCGAGCAATCCCAAAGTCATTGGCATCAACAGCGGGCAGCGCCAGTTCTTTCAGCACCATCTGCAAACACCTGACAAAACCCCTTACATCGGCCCGACGATTCGCAGCCGTGCCTCAGGCGAATGGGTCATATCGGTCAGCAGGCGCATCAATAATCCCGACGCGAGTTTTGCCGGGCTGATGGTCGCCACCATCGGTGTCGACCATCTGTTGAAATTCTATTCGGATATCAAGGTTGGACAAACCGGCATCATCAGTCTGACGTCGACGACCGGACAGCTGCGGGTGCGCTATCCCCATCTGGAGCAGGAAATCGGTCGCGACCTGTCATCGACGCCCATTTTTACCTCGAAACGCGGCCTGATCTCAGGCACGGCTCAGTTCGTTTCCAGAATTGACGGCGTTGCGCGTTTTTATGCGTTCAAACGCAGTGATGTCTACCCGATCGTGACCGTTGTCGCACTGGGCCAGAAAGAGGCCATGCTTGACTGGCTGGGCCAGACTAAGCAATCCATTCTGGTCATGCTGGTGCTGCTGGGGTTGGTGATCGGACTCGGCGTTCGTCTGATCGGGCATATTCACAGTCGCATACGCGCAGAAGACCAGTTGCTTGATTCCCAGGCAGCCCTGATCCAGCTGAACCAGCACCTGGAGTTGATCGCCTCTGAAGACAAGCTGACCGGGCTGGCCAATCGCAGACGCTTCGATCAGTTTCTGGAAGTCGAATTCAAGCGCGCCAGACGCGAGCGCAGCCTGCTGTCGTTGATTTTGATCGATGCCGATCATTTCAAACGCTACAACGATCATTACGGTCATCTGGCCGGTGACGAATGCCTGATTGCGCTGGCCCGCGTGGTCGAGCAGTTCATTCGTCGTCCCAGTGACGTCGCCGCCCGTTATGGCGGTGAAGAGATCGCGGTGGTGTTGCCCGGTACTGACGAGTCGAACGCTCGCCAGGTAGCCGAGAACATCCTGCTGGCCGTCCGCGACGAGCAGATCGAACATCCCGCCAGCCCGTTTGGCATCGTGACGATCAGCCTCGGTGTCGCGACATTCATGGGCACGGATCGACAACTCGATGAGCGCAGCCTGATCGAGCTTGCCGACCGCGCGTTGTATGCCGCCAAGTCGCAGGGTCGCAACCGGGTGAATGTGGCGTCGGAAATCGCGACCGGTACGTTGCCGGCCTGGACCCGCGTCAAGTCCTCTGCGGACGCGCAAGCCGACACTGAGCCAAGGTCGGGCCAGCGGGATTGACACTCGCCGGCCGCTTCCTGCCTATCGCTTCTCAGGCAGTTGCTGGTCGTCGGCAATCTGTTGCGCATGCGGTTTGCGGCGCAGCACGGACAGGACCCAGGCGAAGAATATCGGCACCAGAACCACGCCCAGCAACGTCGCGCTGAGCATGCCGCCGATGACACCGGTGCCGATGGCGCGCTGGCTCGCTGCACCTGCGCCGGTGGCCAGGGTCAGCGGCACCACGCCCAAGATGAAAGCCAGCGACGTCATGACAATCGGCCGAAAGCGCAGCCGCGCAGCCTGAAGTGCTGCGTCGCGCAGTGAATGCCCCTGATCCCACAGCTCCTTGGCGAACTCGACGATGAGAATCGCGTTTTTCGACGCCAGCCCGATGATGGTAATCAGGCCGACTTTGAAATACACATCGTTGGGCAGGCCGACGGCCGTCACGGCCAGCACGGAACCCAGCGCGCCGACGGGTACGATCAGCATCACCACCAGCGGGATCGCCCAGCTCTCATACAGCGCGACCAGCAGCAGGAACACCACCAGCAGTGCCAGGCCGAACAGTCCGGCTGCCTGGCCACTGGCGAGTCTTTCCTGATAGGAGAGGCCGGTCCATTCGTAACCGATGCCTTGCGGCAGCTCTGAAACGATCCGTTCGATTTCCGCCATGGCCTCGCCGGTACTGACGCCCGGCGCTGCGTCGCCGGAAATCCTGAATGCGGGGTAACCGTTGTAGCGAGCGATTTGCACCGGGCCTTGTTCCCAGTGCGTGGAAACGAAGGCACCCAGCGGCACCAGCGTGCCGCTGTTATTGGGTACGTAGAGTTTGAGCACGCTTTCCGGGGTCATTCGCGAACTCTGCTCGGCCTGTACGACCACGCGCTGCTGACGTCCGGCATTGGCGAAGTCGCTGATCACCGAGGAGCCGAAGGCGGTGGACAGGGCGTTGCTGATCGACTCGAAACTTACGCCCAGTGCCCGGGCTTTTTCGCGGTCGATGTTGAGTCGCAATTGCGGCGCTTCGGCCAGACCTTCCATCATCGCGTAGAGGATCTTCGGATTGCCGTTGGCTTCGCCGAGCAGCTTGTCGCGCGCTGCCAGCAACGCTTCACGGCCCAGGCCCGCACGGTCCTGCAGACGCAGCGAGAAGCCGCCCGAGGTGCCCAGACCGTCAATGGGCGGTGGCGTCACCGCCATCACCGTACCATCGCCAAGCCCGGCAAAATGCTGGTTGAACGCCGCCGCTTCTTCCGCCGCCGACTGGCCCTTGCCGCGTTCCGACCAGTCCTTCAGGGTCGGGAACGCAAGACCGGCGTTCTCACCCATGCCCGAGAAACTGAACCCCAGCAGCATGGTTACCGCACCCGTGGCTTCGCGGGACAGCATATAGTTCTCGAGTAGTTGCGCAGTGAGGTCGGTACGCGAACGGGTGGCACCGGGAGGCAGTTGCACGTCGATGATCAGATAGCCCTGGTCTTCCACGGGCACAAAGGACTCCGGCAGGCGCAGGTAGAAAAAGCCCAGCAGACCGACGATACCGACGTACAGCAGCATGTAGCGGCCGGCGCGCTTGATCATGCTGGAGCTGACGCGCTCGTAACGGTCGGTGAACTTGCCGAACAGGCGATTGAAACCGCCGAAGAAACCGCGCTTTTCATGGTGCCCGGCCGGGATCGGCTTGAGCAGCGTGGCACACAGCGCAGGGGTGAACGTCAGGGCCAGGAACCCCGAGAACAGAATCGACACGGCCAGCGACAGCGAGAACTGCTGATAGATCACCCCGACCGAGCCGCCCATGAATGCCAGTGGCAGGAACACGGCGGCGAGGACCAGCGTGATGCCGAAAATCGCCCCGGAAACCTGCTGCATCGCCTTGACCGTGGCGGCGGCGGGAGAGAGGCCTTCTTCAGCCATGATCCGCTCGACGTTCTCCACCACCACAATGGCGTCGTCGACCAGAATACCGATGGCCAGCACCATGCCGAACATGGTCATCATGTTCACCGAGAAGCCCATCAGGTACATGATCGCCAGCGTCCCCGCCAGACACACCGGGACCACGATGGTCGGGATTAGCGTGTAACGGATGTTCTGCAGAAACAGGAACATCACCAGAAACACCAGCACCATGGCTTCGATAAGGGTGTAGATCACCTTGTCGATGGCCACATCGACGAAGCGCGAGGTGTCGTACGGTATCGAAAACCCGACACCTTCCGGGAAGTTGACCGACAGCTCGGTGAGCCGCTGCTCGACGGCTCTGGCCGTCTGGATCGCGTTGGCGCCCGGCGACAGCTGAACGGCACCGGCGACGGCACGCTGACCGTTCAGGCGTGATTCGAAGCTGTAATCCTGGCTGCCGACGGCTACGCGGGCCACATCGGACAGGTGCACCGCAGAGCCGTCTTCGTTGGCACGCAGAACGATGCGCCCGAACTCTTCCGGGTTGTCCAGCGTGCCCTTGACCGCCAGCGTGGCGGTCAACTCCTGCAGTGACGAGGCCGGGCTACTGCCGAAGCTGCCTGCCGGCACCTGCACGTTCTGCGCCCGGATGGCAGCATTCACATCGTCGATGGACAACCCGAAGCCCACCAGCTTCTGCGGATCGATCCACACCCGCATCGCGGCTTCGGCAGCGAAGAATTGCAGCCTGCCGACACCGTTCACCCGGCTTATTTCGTTATTGACGTTGCGTGCCGCGTAGTCGGCCAGCGCGACGGTATCCTTGTTGGCCGCGCCGTCCTTGTAGTTCAGTGTGTAGATCAACAGAAAACCGGAGCTGGCCTGTTCGACCTGCAGGCCCTGGCTGAGGACCGTCTGCGGCAAGCGTGCTTCGGCTTTCTTGATACGGTTCTGTACCTCGACCTGAGCCAGGTCCGGGTTGGTGCCCGGCACGAACGTCACGTTGATTTCCGCGCTGCCGGTCGAGTTGCTGGTCGACTCGTAATACAGCATCCCCTTGGCACCGTTAAGCTCGTCCTCGATGACGCTGGTCACCGAATCGACCAGCACTTTCGCGGATGCGCCGGGGTAGGTTGCGGTGATGGTGATCTGCGGTGGCGCCACGTCCGGGTACTGCGCCACAGGCAGAGACGGCAGCGCCATCAGCCCGGCGAGGAGGATGAATAGGGCAAGTACCCAGGCGAAGTTGGGGCGCTTGATAAAGAAAAGAGACATGGACAGTGATCCTTGATCGCGCTGAAGGCGGCTTTATTGCGCCGTGGCCTGCTGCTGTGCGGAGGGCGATTTGCGGGCGACCTTGTCGCCGGAGCTGAGCCCGGTCATGTTGCCGACGATGACCTGTTCGCCCGCCTTCAGACCTTCGGTGATCTGCCAGCGCGAATCCTGCATCGCCCCGGTTTTTACCGGGCGCGCCTCGACCGTGCCGTCCTGGGCAATCACCAGCACGCGGGCTGCACCGTCACCGGAGCGTTGAACGGCGCGCTGCGGAACAAGAATGGCGTTGCTGTCGACGCGCTGTGGTGTGCGTACCCGTACGTACATTCCGGGCAGCAGCACGCCCTTGGGATTGGCAAAGCGGGCACGCAACGAAACCTGGCCGGTGGTCCGGTCCACTGCGACATCGGTAAACAGCAGAGTGCCAGTGCTCTTGTAATCGGTGCCGTCGACACTCAGTGACAACGCGTCTTCGCCGCCCTTGGGCAAGCGGCCTTCCTGTATCGCGGCGCGCATCTGCAAGGCCTCGGCGGCTGGCTGGGTGAAGTCGGCGTAGACCGGGTCGAGTTGTTGAATGGTTGCCAGCAGCGTGGTTTCGCCCTGACCGACCAGCGCGCCCTCGGTGACCATGGCGCGGCCGATGCGGCCTGAAATAGGCGCCTTGACGGTGGCATAGCCCAGGTTCAGCCTGGCTGTTTCCACATCGGCCTCGGCCGAACGCTTCGCTGCAACAGCGTTTTGCAGTGCAGAGCGGGCCGTGTCGAAGGTCTGGCGGCTCACGGCTTCTATTTCCACCAGCGACTCATAGCGCTTGACCGTGGCCTGAGTCTCGAACAACGTGGCCTGGGTACGTGCCAGATCTCCTTGCGCCTTGGACAGCGCGGCCTTGAACGGCGCCGGATCAATCTGGAACAGCACTGCGCCGGCTTTCACGTCGGCGCCTTCCTCGAAGTTGCGGCTCAGCACGATACCGGCCACCCGGGCGCGAACCTGCGCCACACGCACCGGTTCGATACGGCCGGGCAATTCATCGACGACCGTGAACGATTCGGTGTTGACGGTAATTGCCTCTACCTCTTTGGGGGGCTTCGCTGCAGCGTGATCCTGCTGCTGTTTCTGTTCGCACCCGGCCAGGCCCAACGCTGCCAGCAGGGCTATTGCAGGCATGACACGCCAATCGCTGAAACTACTCATCATTCACCCGGCCGCAGCCCATCAGATGCTAAAGCCGCGAATGATCCACTCTGAAAGCCGATGAGTCAATATTGACTCACATGAGGCTTTAGTGACTAATTGTGTATAGGCTTTGAGAACGCAGTAAGGTTTCTGCACAATGCGCCGCCCGCCACTTATACGAGTTGAAGACGTACCCAATGGAATTACCTGCTGAAGACAAATTTCTGAAGGCCCTGGCCGTTGCGCTGGTTGACCATTCCAACGGTACGCTCAAGGATATTGCTCAGGCAGCTGGCGTCAGCAAGGCGACGCTCAACCGCTTCTGCGGTACCCGCGCCAACCTCGTGGAACTGTTGCTCAATCACGCCTCGGACCTGATGAACCAGATGGTCGCCGACGCTGACCTGCAGCATGCTCCGCCACTGGAAGCGCTCCAGCGACTGGTCGACAACCACCTCATGCACCGCGAAATGCTGGTCTTTCTGGTGTTCCAGTGGCGCCCGGATTCACTCGATGAAAGCAGCGGGGGGCGCCGCTGGCTGCCTTACTCCGATGCCCTCGATGCGTTTTTCCTGCGTGGTCAGCGTGAAGGTCTGTTCCGGATCGACGTCGGTGCCGCCGTCCTTACCGAAATGTTCGCAGCGCTGCTCTCCGGGATGGTCGACGCAGAACGCCGCGGCCGTGTGGCACGCGTCGGCATGGGCGCATTGGTGACCCAGTTTTTCCTGCAGGGCGCGGCGGCACGATAAGCCAGCCTGTGCTGTTTTGTCGCATGACCTGTTGCAGCCCATGAGCGCGACGTTTGCGCGTCTGCTCATGCCTTGATACAGGATTGGCGGTATTCCCCATTGTCCTTGAGTGGTAAATTCGCCGCCTTTGAATTTGTCTGAACCCACGCGCCTTATCCTCAGAGGACGCAAGACATGACGCAACATCTGACACGCCGCGAGGTGGTCGCTGGCCTCTCGTTGCTGAGCCTTGGCCTGCTGACCGGATGCGGCAGCTCCAATGCATTGCCGTTCAAACACGGCAAGGACATGAGCAACGAGATTGTCGGCCGCAATTTCCGGCTCAAGGATTCGCAAGGCAACGTCAAGACCCTGTCGAGTTTTCGCGGCCTCATGCCGATGATCTTCTTCGGCTTCACCCAGTGCCCTGCCATCTGTCCCACGGCGCTGGCGCGGGCCGCGCAGATCAGGAAACTGATGGGCGAGGAGGGCAAGACGCTGCAGGTGGTGTTCATTACCCTGGACCCGGAGCGCGATACGCCCGAAGTGATCGACGCCTACGTGAAGGCCTTCGATCCGACCTTTGTCGCACTGTCCGGCACGCTCGAAGAAACGGCCGCAACGGCCAAGGAGTTCGGCGTATTCTTCGAGAAGGTCCCGCTGGGTGACACCTACACGATCTCGCACACCGCCACCAGCTACGTCTACGACACCCGCGGCGTATTGCGCCTGGGGTTGTCGCACCGGCTGTCTGCCCAACAATGCACCGAAGATCTGCTCACTTTGATGGAAGTATGCTGATGACCGTTCTGATTCGTAACGTTGCAAAGCCGCTGTTGCTGACCCTTTCGCTGTTGGGCCTGAGCGCTCAGGCCCTGGCCGAAACACGCGTCGACGATGCCTGGGTGCGTGCCACCGTGCCAGGCCAGTCAGCCACTGGCGCGTTCATGCGCATCACCTCGGACACAGACAGCAAGCTGGTCGACGTTGCTTCACCTGCTGCCAAAACTGTGCAGATCCATGAGATGAGCATGAACGGCGATGTGATGAGCATGCAGCGTGTCAACTCGGTCGACCTGCCGGCCGGCAAACCGGTGGTGCTCGATTCCGACGGCTACCACGTGATGTTCATGGGCCTGGCCGCACAGGTCAAAGAGGGCGACCAGGTGCCCCTGACCCTGACCGTGGAAGACAAAAAGGGCGTGAAGCAATCGATCCAGGTCATGGCAGTCGCCAAGTCACTGACCAGCGACGATCACAGCAGCCACGGTGATCACAGCGGCCATTGAGGCCTGCGTTATAAACCGGTCTTGTGGGAGCGAGCTTGCTCGCGAAGAGGCCGGCACAGACCCCCAGCAAACAGGGCGCTCGATGCATCGGCACGATAGTGATCTACCTGATGGCTATCGTGCCGATGCATCGAGCGTGGGAATGCCTCTCGTGACGCTCCGCGTCACCACTCTGCGCCGCACTGCACATTCATGAGCGGACGCGGAACGTCGGCACGATAGTCTCTTCCCGTACATCCAAGCCGCATTCCGCCTGAGGCCAAGGAAGCATTCAGTCAGATCTTTATATGCATTTAGGATCTAACCGGTTAACCAAATATTCTTTTCAGGAACAAGCCTCTTTCGGCGATGATTGCCTCGCCACATCGGCCTAAGGAAGGTGACTGATACCAACAGAACCTGGATTTTTATCATGAAAATGCAGGAGTGTATCAATGGGCAATGTCCAGACCGCAGCCAGTGCACATGACGCGCTCTGGCGCCAGACGCCGAGTGGCGACCTGGTCGATCTGGTCGATCTGGGGCGTCCTTTCCGTGCGCCTCTGGCGTTATCGCGATTGCAAAGCACCCCCAAGCCAATTCTCGGGCGACGTGAAGCCATTTTGCTCGGTGCGCTGGCGCTGGTGTTCCATGCCGCGATCATTTACTGGCTGAGCCAAAAACCGACGCCCGAACTGCCGGTGGTGCCACCTGAAATTCCGCCGATGACCATCGAGTTTTCCCAGCCTGCGCCACCGGTTGTGGAAACACCGCCGCCACCCCCCGAGCCTGTCGTGCAGCCGGTGGTCGAGCCGCCGCCTCCGGTCGAGGACGAACTGGCCGTCAAGCCGCCACCGCCAAAACCGATTGCCAAACCCAAGCCACAGCCGCCCAAGCCGGTCGTGAAACCAGTGGCCAAACCGGTTGAGCAGCCACCCGCACCTCAGGTATCGGCAGCCCCTGTCGCCGCACCTGCGCCGCCCGCACCAAAACCAGTGACCCCGGCTTCGGCCAGTGCGGGTTACCTGCGCAACCCGGCCCCGGAATACCCATCACTGGCCATGCGTCGCGGCTGGGAAGGCACTGTGCTGTTGCGCGTGCATGTATTGGCCAGCGGCAAGCCCGGCGATATTCAGATACAGAAGAGCAGTGGCCGCGAGCAGCTCGACGACGCCGCGCTTGCGGCGGTGAAACGCTGGAGTTTCGTCCCGGCCAAGCAGGGCGATGTAGCCCAGGATGGCTGGGTCAGCGTGCCCATTGATTTCAAGATCAAATGAGGCTTCAAGATCAAATAACGTTTCACAATCAAACCCGGCTATTCGATTGACCTGGCGAGCTACCTGAACCAAAGGCGCATCGCGACACACTCCATGCCTTGTTCAGACTTTGTTCAGAGAGAGCTACGCCATGAACCTGATTGCTTCGCCTTTTGAATCCATCGAACACGCGGTCATCTGGCTGCTGGTGCTTTTTTCCGTCGCGACCTGGGGCCTGGCCCTGCTCAAGGGGGTGCAGTTTTCACGCCTGAAGTCACAGGATCGCAAGTTCCACAAGCAGTTCTGGGCGGCATCAAGCCTGGATTCCGCCGCTCAACTGGCTCAGGAGCAGCCGGGTGCTGCCGCCCGGGTTGCGCTGGCCGGTTACGCCGCCATTCAGGTGCCGGATGGCGCGCAGGCCAATGACCTCAGTCAGTCCATCAATCATCAGGACCGCCTTGAGCGCGCACTGCGCCAGCAGATCGTTCGTGAGCGCCGTTCGCTGGAAACCGGTCTGGCCATCCTCGCCAGTATCGGCAGCACTTCGCCTTTCATCGGTCTGTTCGGTACGGTCTGGGGCATTATGTCGGCCCTCAAGGGCATCAGCGCGGCCGGTTCGGCGAGCCTGGAAACGGTGGCCGGGCCGATCGGTGCCGCGCTGGTGGCAACCGGTGTCGGTATTGCCGTCGCAGTGCCTGCGGTGCTGGTCTACAACTACTTTCTGCGACGCCTGAAACTGACCGCTGCAGACCTGGACGACTTTGCCCACGACTTCTATAGCCTGGCGCAGAAGAGTGCCTTCCGTGTGCTGCTGCATCCGGTCTTGAAGTCCGGCACTGCAGGCGCACACACCGGGCAGAAAGTGAAGGAGGCATCCTGAGATGGCTTTTTCCACGCAAGACACCGATGAAGTGCTTAGCGAGATAAACGTCACGCCGCTGGTAGACGTGATGCTGGTGCTGCTGGTGGTGTTCATCGTTACCGCGCCGCTATTGACCAACTCGATCCCGATCAACCTGCCCAAGACCGAATCGGTCGCGCCAGTGGAGCAAAAAGACCCGTTGGTGGTGAGTATCGACGGGCAAGGCAACCTATTCATCAACAAGGATGAAATCCAGCCGGACTTGCTGGAAAGCAACCTTAAGGCAGCCAGGGACAAGGCTCCTGACGTGCGCGTGCAATTGCAGGCGGACAATGGCGTCAACTACGGAGAAGTCGCGCGCGCTATGGCTTCCATCGAACGTGCCGGGATTACCAAGCTGTCGGTTATCACTACCAAGTAACTGAGTTGTACCACCTACAGCTTCAACGGTTTTGGGCCGCATCCTCAGGCAGGTGCGGCCTTTTTTTGTTTGAATCGCAGGCATTTTTCAGCACTGACACAAAGGCAGGTTGTTATTCTTTATTGGTATTTAAATATTTAAATCAATGTCATTAAGCTATATCGCATCGGACTACCGGAACCTCAGTCAGACATCGTAATGATCGCTACCGTCCGCCGCACGGATCGCTCGTTGTAACCAGAACAGAGTTTCTGGATCAGGGATATTCAAGGGGTAGTGGTATGGGAGTTTTCAAACAAAGTGTATTGGCCACGACGATTTTTTCAGCCAATTTGCTGAGCGTCGCCGGTATCAATGCAAGCGCGTTCGCCGCAGAAGCGACAGATGAACAAAACAATCGGGGGGCAGCCACCCTGGGCACAGTGATCGTTACCGGCACCCGTGCGCAGGAGCGTACCGCCAGCGCGTCGCTGTCGCCTATTGATGTGATCTCCGGTGACAGCCTGCGCAGTTCCGGCTCCAGCGAGCTGGGCACCGTGCTGGCACGCCTGATCCCTTCGATCAATTTCCCCCGGCCCAGCCTCGTGGACGGTGCGGAGCTGACGCGTCCGGCGCAACTGCGTGGACTGTCGCCGGATCAGGTGCTGGTGCTGGTCAATGGCAAGCGTCGTCACACGTCCGCCTTCGTCAATCTGGGCGGGGCGGTCGGACGTGGTTCGGCACCTGCCGACCTGAATGCCATTCCGCTGTCAGCCATCGACCATATCGAAGTCCTGCGCGACGGTGCGTCGGCACGTTACGGGTCCGATGCCATTGCCGGGGTGATCAACATCATTCTCAAAAGCGCCGACCATGGCGGGTCGATTTCCAGCCAGTACGGCCAATACAAGAAGGGCGACGGGATCCAGCGCCAGGTGTCGGGCAATACCGGTTTTGCCCTGGGCGACAATGGCACCTTCAACCTTTCCGGTGAAGGTGCCAACAATGACTACACCAACCGTGCCGGTGACGACTTTCGAGCGTCCAGTATCGGGTCCACTACTTACGGTCAGCAAGTGTTCCGCCAGGGTGAGCCACAGACCCACGAGGGCAAGCTGCAGTACAACGCGGAATACAGCTTCAGCGATGCGGCGGAGTTCTACAGTTTCGGGGGCTACAGCAAGCGGCGTGGCGAAACCGCTGCATTTTATCGGCCGAGCAATGCCTCGAACAACATTGCGGCGATTTATCCCAACGGCTATCTGCCGCTGATCAACGGCACGCTCGAAGACACTTCGCTGGTCGCTGGCCTGCGCGGTGAACTGGCGTATGACTGGCACTACGACGTGTCCGTCAACTATGGCAAGAATTCCTACGAGCTGCGCACCAAAACCATCAACACCTCATTGGGACTGAACACGCCGCGCTCGTTCTACAACGGCAATCTGACCAATGATCAGAAGCAGCTGAGCCTCGACCTGTCCAGGGAATTCAATGCGGCGTGGCTGCCTTATCCGGTATCGGTCGCGTTTGGCGCGGAATACCTGCGTCAGGGCTATCAGATCGAGGCAGGGCAGGCGGAGTCGTATTTCCAGACCGGCAGTTCCGGGCTGGGCGGTTTTCGCGCGGCGGATGCAGGCAGTTACTCGCGGCACAACTTCGCCCAGTACCTGGACCTGGAAACCCATCTGACCGAGGAACTCGGTGTGTCGGCTGCCGTCCGCCACGAGGACTACAGTGATTTCGGTTCCAATGTCAGCGGCTCGCTGTCGGCGCGTTACGATTTCACTCCGCAGGTGGCTTTGCGAGGCAGCGTATCGACAGGCTTCCGCGCGCCTTCGCTGGCGCAGCAGAACTTCACTTTCACGTCGTCGCAACTGATTGGCAACACCATCCAGGAAGCGGGCACGTTTCCGGCCGGCAGTAACGTTGCGCAGCTGTTGGGCGCCGAAGACCTCAAGCCCGAAAAGTCCCGCAATTACAGCCTGGGCCTGGTACTCCAGCCGCTGGACAGCCTGACCGTGACCGCCGACGTCTATCGCATCGACATTCAGGACCGTATCTCGCTGTCCTCCAATCTGGTGCTCAATAACACCGCCATCAATTACCTGCGCAGTAATGGCGTGGGCGATATCAACTACACCAGTGCCCGCTATTTCACCAACGCCACTGACACCAGCACAGATGGCGTCGATCTGGTAGCCAATTACCGCTACCAGTTCGACAACGGCGTAAGCTGGAACAGCACGCTGGGTTACAACTACAACCACACCAAAGTTACCGACGTGAAGGCCAATCCGGCGATTCTCGATCAGTTGGGGGTGAACCTGATGCGGGTAGACCGCAGGGAGCGCATCGGTTTGCTGGGCGACACCACGCCGCAACACAAACTGACCCTGGGCAATGACCTGAACTTCGGCAACTGGGCGTTGCACTCCAATCTGGTGCGTTACGGCGAGTTCACCAGCTATCAGGCCGACAAGGTCAACGACCAGACCTTCAGCGCCGCCTGGCTGCTGGATCTGGCGGTGGACTACACCCTCAAGAACTGGGTCTTCACCCTGGGCGGCGACAACGTCACCGACAAGTACCCCGAGAAGCTCAACGACTTCTCCTCCAGCGGCGGTAACCTGGCCTACAGCACATTCTCGCCCTACGGGTACAGCGGCGCTTATTACTACGGCAAGGTGACGTATAACTGGTAGCGCGATTTGCCGTTGACTGTCCTGCCATTGTGTTTGCATAAAGCTCGTGACGCTGCAACACAACGGTATGCCTTGCTCGGAGTCACTGCACATAAACAAAAGCGCTTTTTGTCGCGATGGTACTGACGACGCAAATTGCGACGTAAGTGACGGCTGAGTTCTGGCGCTGATCCGGGGGTAGCCTGGCAGGACGCCAGGCTAGCCGCACCGGGCCATGGATGGCCTGTTGCGGCGACCCCCGGATCAGTGTCAGGGCGAAGGAACCCGACGAAGTCGGGCCGGAAACGGAGCCAGGGGGTTTGGTTACTTTGGCCCCATCAAAGTGACTCGCCGAGGGGCGAAAAAGTGACCTGAGCCAAACCTCAATCCACCTGACATCCCAGAACCGCCGTGTTACGCAGAGCGTCGGCCGCGGTGAGGCGGCGACTGACACGGGGGAGAAATCTTGCAGTCTTCGGCATGCCATGCTCCGGCGGGGATTTAAAATTCTCTAGAGCATATCGCCATATAAAACGTTATTTAAATAGCCTTTAGAAATAATCATGGACCCTCGTGGACACGTGCAAAGCCGGTAGCAGGACAGACTTTAATATTCTAATTTTTTATAATTAGCTTAGAAGTAAATGTAATTTTTAATTGAATCCCCATGCGCCTAGTCTTGCTGATCAGTCAGAAATCATCCAGGAGCAATACCATGAGCAACGTCAGCGCTTTGCCAGTCCAGTCAGGTACGACACCGTCGGGTAGCGGCAGCGTGCGCGACAGAGTGTCGCCGGAAGAATGGGAAGTCCGGGTCAAGCTGGCGGCGGCCTATCGGCTGGCGGCGCTCAAGCGCTGGACCGATCATATCTATACGCACTTCTCGGCACGCGTGCCGGGCCCGGACGAGCACTTTCTGATCAACGCATTCGGGCTATTGTTCGATGAAATCACCGCGTCCAACCTGGTCAAGGTCGACATTGACGGCACGATTGTCGATGACCCTACCGGGCTGGGTATCAACTACGCCGGTTACGTGATTCACAGCGCCATTCATGCTGCCCGTCATGACCTGCAAGCGGTGCTGCACACCCACACCCGTGACGGTATCGCCGTGTCGGCCCAGAAGGACGGTCTGCTGCCCATCTCCCAGCACTCGATTGCCTTCTCCGGCCGGGTGGCTTACCACGGCTATGAGGGCATTGCGCTGGACTTGAGTGAACGCGAACGGCTGGTCGCGGACCTGGGTGACAAGAGCGTGATGATCCTGCGCAACCACGGGTTGCTGACCGGTGGGGTGAGTGTCGAGCATGCGTTCCAGCAGCTTCATGCCCTCGAGTACGCCTGCAACATTCAGATTGCGGCACAGTCGGCGGGTAACGCCGAACTGGTGTTCCCGCCGCGAGAGGTGATTGCCAAAGTGGAGGAGCAGGCAAAGGTCATCAAGGACGGCCATGCGCCGGGTGTCGCACGGCACTGGAATGCCCTGATTCGCGAGCTGGAGCGTAACGACACTGACTACAGGACCTGAGCCTGCAACGCGGTGATGCGAGGCGCTTGAGGTTGGTGTAGTGTGCGCAGCCAAAACAAGGGGCGCACACATGCAAGACCTGCTGAATGAAATCCTCGATGAAGTAAGACCCTTGCTTGGTCAGGGCAAGGTGGCCGATTACATCCCGGCACTGGGCGGGGTCCGGCCTGATCAACTGGGCATCGCGGTGTACGGCAACGATGGCCAGGTGTTCAGCGCCGGTGACGCCGAAACAGCGTTTTCGATACAGAGCATTTCCAAGGTGTTCAGCCTGGTACAAGCCATCGGTCACTCGGGTGAGGAGATCTGGCAGCGCCTCGGACACGAGCCTTCCGGCCAGCCATTCAACTCGCTGGTGCAGCTGGAGTTCGAGCAGGGCATGCCGCGCAACCCGTTCATCAATGCCGGTGCGCTGGTGATCTGCGACATTAACCAGGCGCGGTTTGCAGCACCGTCACTGTCGATGCGCGACTTCGTTCGACGCCTGTGCGGCAATCGGGCGATCACCTCAGACTCCAAAGTCGCCGACTCCGAATACCAGCACCGTTCGCGCAATGCAGCGGCGGCCTATCTGATGAAATCCTTCGACAATTTTCATGGCGATGTGGAAGACGTGCTGCGCAGCTACTTCCATCATTGCGCACTGAGCATGAACTGCATCGATCTGGCCAAGGCATTCGGTTTCCTGGCCCATCAGGGGTTTTGCGCGCACAGCGGCGAGCAGATCCTCACTGCGCGGCAGGCCACCCAGGTCAACTCGATCATGGCCACCAGTGGCCTGTACGATGAAGCCGGTAACTTTGCCTATCGTGTAGGCCTGCCGGGCAAGAGTGGTGTAGGCGGTGGTATCGTTGCGATCGTGCCCGAGCGTGCTTCGGTCTGTGTATGGTCCCCGGAGTTGAACGCAGCGGGCAATTCCCTTGTCGGTATGGCTGCGCTGGAAAAACTCAGCGCGAGGGTCGACTGGTCGGTCTTTTGAGGTAAAAAGCCTTCTGAAGTGAACCGCGCGTCAAAGCGCGAACCAGACAGGAGTCATGGATTGAATCGAAGGCTATGCAAATCGCTCATGCTGAGCGTCGGACTGCTGGTGCTGGCAGGCTGTGGTACGCAGCGGGTTCAGGAACCCGAACTGACGCCTGAACAGGCGCGCGCGCAGATCGTGCGCCTGATGCCGGCGACTGTCACGGATCGCCAGGCATGGGCCACGGATATTCATGCCGCGTTTGCCGCGCAGAAGATTCCGCTGACCACCGAAAACCTGTGTTCGGTGATGGCCGTTACCGAGCAGGAGTCGACCTTTCAGGTCGATCCTGCGGTGCCGGACATGGGCCACATCGCCCGCGCCGAAATCAACCGCCGCGCCGCGCGACTGCACATTCCCAACGCCCTGATCGCCACCGCGTTGCGCGTGCGCTCGCCGGACGGCAAGACTTATGGCAAACGTCTCGATTCTGCGCGCACCGAGAAAGACCTCAGCGCGATCTTTGATGATTTCATCGGCATGGTGCCGCTGGGTCAGACGTTGTTCGGCAATTTCAACCCGGTCAAGACTGGCGGCCCGATGCAGGTCAGCATCGCCTTTGCCGAGAAACACGCCGAGGATTACCCCTACACGGTCGATGGTTCGATCCGTCGCGAAGTCTTTACCCGCCGTGGCGGCATGTACTTCGGTATCGCCCACCTGCTGGGCTATCCGGTGAATTACAGCCAGTCGCTGTACCGCTTTGCCGACTTCAATGCCGGCTGGTACGCCAGCCGCAATGCTGCGTTCCAGAATGCAGTGAGTCGTGCGACCGGCATCGAGCTGGCGCTGGATGGCGACCTGATCCGCTTTGACTCCACCTCGCCGGGTTCCACCGAGCTGGCAGTGCGCACGCTGGGCGATCGGCTGGGCATGAACAAGTCGCAGATATGGAACCAGCTCAAGCAGGGCGACACGCTGGAATTCGAAGAGACTGATCTGTACAGCAAGGTCTTCGCACTGGCGGACAGGGCGGCGGGCAAGCCTTTGCCCAGAGCCATCCTGCCCGGCATTACCCTGAAAAGCCCGAAAATCACCCGCAACCTCACCACCGCCTGGTTTGCCGAGCGCGTCGACGACCGACGCGAACGTTGCGTGCAGCGTGCGCCCAGGTGAGTTTGAGTCAGCGTGACAGGAGTCTCACCGTCATCGCATCCTGCTCGCCCCCGAAAAACGTATCCAGCACTTGTTGAAACAAGGGCCGCTCAGGCGCTGCGATGCTGAACAGGGTCATGCTCGAATGCAGTTTCATGTCATCCGGCGAGCTGAAGATCTGTCGCGCCGAACGTTCTACCTGAGGAGCAATAATGCCAGCGCACTGTTCCAGGCGCGGTCCCAGCACGGGGTGTTGCAGATAAGCCCGCGCTTCAGCGAGGTCGGTGATTGCGTAATGTCGTGCCGTGTCGCTGCGCCCCAGCCCCTGGATCTGCGGGAAAACGAACCACATCCAGTGGGAGCGTTTCTGCCCGGCGTCGAGTTCCGTTAATACCTGCTGGAAAAGCGGTTGCTGGGCATCGACAAAGCGTTGCAGGTTGTAAGCATCTTTCATGATGAGTTTCCTGTTTTCAACGAACCTGTGGTCGTATGATGGCCGCCCGACATGGGGGTTCGACCTGTCTGAAGAGTTTTTAAGCGTATGCCGGTTTTCAAACGTTTCATTTCTTTCATGCACCAGGCCTTGCGCGCGATGCATCTGGTCTGGACCACCTCCCGAGCGCTGTCCATCGGGCTGATCGTCGCCACGCTGATCGCCGGCCTGCTGCCCGCGCTGGCCGCCTGGCTCGGCCAGCGCATCGTCGATGCGGTGGTCGCTGCCATGCAGTTGCACGCCAGTGCGGGCGAAGCACCTTTGTGGCCGGTGTTGCGCTATGTATTGTTCGAAGCCGGCGTGCTGGCTCTCCTGGCAGCAGCGCAGCGTGGGCTTTCCGTGCAGCAGGCGTTGCTGCGGGTGCTGCTGGGGCAGAAGGTCAATACCCTGATTCTGGAGAAGGCCCAGACCCTGTCGCTGTCGCAGTTCGAAGACTCCGAGTTCTACGACAAACTCGTGCGCGTCCGGCGGGAAGCCTCGACACGGCCATTGGCACTGGTGACCAAATCGTTGGGGTTGCTGCAAAACCTCATTTCGCTGATCAGCTTTGCCGTATTGCTGGTGCATTTTTCGCCTTGGGCGTTGCTGATTCTGGTGCTCGGCGCGTTGCCGGTGTTCTTTGCCGAGGCGCATTTTTCCGGCGACGCGTTCCGCCTGTTTACCCGGCGTGCTCCGGAAACCCGTCGGCAGAACTACATCGAAACACTGCTCTCCCATGAGGGTTACATCAAGGAGGTCAAGCTGTTCGGCTTCGCGCCGCTGCTGCTCAAGCGCTACCGCGACACCTTCGAGCGCCTGTATGCCGAAGACCGGCGCCTGACGGTGCGCCGTGACGGCTGGGGATTTTTGCTCGGGCTGCTGGGCACGGCTGCGTTTTACCTGGCCTACGCCTGGGTGGTGGTCGATGCAGTACACGGGCGGATCACCCTGGGGCAGATGACCATGTACCTGGTGCTGTTCAAGCAGGGGCAGGCCGCTGTGAGCAGCAGTCTCAGCGCCATCAGTGGTTTGTACGAGGACGGGCTGTATCTGGCCGACCTGTATGTCTACCTCGGTCAGCCGGTTACGCCGTCTGCTGGCAGCCTGACCGAGGGCGCGCAGCCCGGTGATGGCATGCGCTTCGAGAACGTCAGTTTCACCTATCCGGGGACCAGCCGTCCGGCACTGGAAAACATCGACCTGCACCTGGCTCCGGGGCGCAGCGTGGCCCTGGTCGGCGAGAACGGCTCGGGAAAGACTACCCTGATCAAGCTGCTGACGCGCCTCTATCAACCCGATCAAGGCCGCATTCTGCTGGATGGTAGCGACCTTCAAGAGTGGGACGAAGACGCCTTGCGCTCGCGCATCGGGGTGATTTTTCAGGACTTCATTCGCTATCAGTTTCAGGTCGGCGAGAACCTCGGGGTCGGTGATACTCAGGCCTTTCATGATGAAGGCCGTTGGCGCGAAGCGGCGGCGCAGGGCATGGCTGCGCAGTTCATCGAACAGCTCGACAAAGGCTACGCCACACAATTGGGTCGCTGGTTTGCAGGAGGTCAGGAACTGTCCGGAGGGCAGTGGCAGAAAATCGCACTGTCACGCGCTTACATGCGCCGCGACGCCGATATCCTGATTCTCGACGAGCCGACTGCCGCGCTGGACGCCGGCGCAGAGGCCGCAGTATTCGAGCATTTTCGCGAGTACGCCAAAGGACGCATGACGCTGCTGATTTCGCATCGGTTTTCCAGCGTGCGCAACGCCGAACATATCGTGGTTCTGGAGCACGGACGGGTGCTGGAACGCGGTGATCATGACAGCCTGATCGCCGCCGCAGGGCGCTACGCCGCGTTGTTCGATCTGCAGGCGCAAGGTTATCGCTAGGTAAAACCGGATAAAAAGTGTTGCAGTGAATGACCAGTCGGCGTTTTATGGGAGCCCTGTTTCAAGCTGTATTTTTTTGAATCAAACGGAGACATCGATGCAATTTCGTAAATTGGGCAAAACCGATCTGTCGGTCAGTGCGATCTGTCTGGGCACCATGACCTGGGGCGAGCAGAACACCCAGGATGAAGCATTCGAACAGATTCGTATGGCCAAGGACGCCAAAGTCAACTTCCTCGACACCGCAGAAATGTACCCGGTGCCGCCGCGCGGCGAGACTTACACCAAGACCGAAAGCATCATCGGCGAGTACTTCAAGAAGTACGGCGACCGCAACGACTGGGTACTGGCCAGCAAAGTCGCCGGTCCAGGCCGCATGGATCACATCCGCGATGGCAATCCACGCCTTGACCGCAAGAACATCACTGCGGCGCTGGAAGCCAGCCTCAAGCGTCTGAATACCGATTACCTGGACCTGTACCAGTTGCACTGGCCGGATCGCAAGACCAACTTCTTCGGTGTGCTCGGTTACACCCACGACCCCGATGATCAGGCCGTCGAAATCGAAGAAACCCTGTCGGTACTGGGCGATCTGGTCAAGGCGGGCAAGATTCGCCACTTCGGCCTGTCCAACGAAACGCCATGGGGCACCCAGCGTTTTCTGCACCTTGCCGAAACGCTGGATCTGCCACGAGCCGTCTCCATCCAGAACCCCTACAACCTGCTTAACCGCACGTTTGAAGTCGGTCTGGCGGAAATCGCTATTCGCGAACAGATCGGCCTGCTGGCGTACTCGCCACTGGCGTTCGGTGTGCTCGCCGGCAAGTACCTGGACGGCGCGCGTCCGGCCGATGGCCGCCTGACCCTGTTCGAGCGTTTCCAGCGCTACAACAATCCGCAGGCCGTCACGGCCACAGCCAAGTACGTTGCGCTGGCTCGCGAGCATGGTCTGGACCCTTCGCAGATGGCGCTAGCCTACGTGACCAGCCGACCGTTCGTGACCAGCAACATCATCGGCGCCACGAAACTCGATCAATTGAAGATCAATCTGGAGAGCATCGACGTCACGCTGTCCGATGAGGTCATCGCCGGTATTGAGGCCATTCACACCTCGCAGCCCAACCCTGCGCCGTAACCTGCACTGAACTTAATTTCAGCCTCGCCAGTCAGCACTAATACGCTTACTCCGAGGCTGAAATTGATGCACATCTCACTCAAGCAACAAGTCGCAATCGTTACCGGCGCCAGTTCCGGTCTGGGCGCAGGTGCTGCACGCGCGCTGGCAGATGCCGGTGCCGCCGTCGTTATCAACTACAACTCCAAGCCTGAACCTGCCGAGAAGCTCGCCGAAGAGATTCGTGCGGCCGGGGGCAAGGCGCTGGCTGTGGGGGCCGACGTTTCGAAGGAAGAAGACGTCGAGCGGCTTTTCGCACAGACCATCGAACATTTCGGCGCGCTGGATATTCTGGTCGCCAATTCCGGCCTGCAAAAGGACGCGTCGATCGTCGACATGTCCCTCGAAGACTGGAATACCGTCATCAACGTCAACCTCACCGGGCAGTTTCTCTGCGCCCGCGCGGCATTGCGCCAGTTCATCAAGCAGGGCATGCGTCCTGATGTGTCACGGGCAATGGGCAAGATCATTCACATGAGCTCGGTGCACCAGCTGATTCCATGGGCCGGGCATGTCAATTACGCAGCGTCCAAGGGCGGCGTCGACCTGTTGATGCGCAGCATCGCTCAGGAAGTCGGCGAGCTGAAAATTCGCGTCAACAGCGTTGCACCCGGTGCCATCCGCACGCCGATCAATGCCGATGCACGCAAGGGCGACGCCGAAAAGGAAATGCTCAAGCTGATCCCTTATGGGCGTATCGGCGAGCCGGAAGATGTCGCCAATGCCGTGCTCTGGCTGGCGTCCGATGCCTCGGATTACGTGCATGGCACCACCCTGTTCATCGACGGCGGCATGACCCTCTATCCGGAGTTCCGTGGCAATGGCTGACTTTTCCGCACAGGCGCAAAACCGCATCGAGGATCACGGCATCATCGGCGACATGCGCAGTGCTGCCCTGATCGCCGACACCGGCAGTATCGACTTCTGTTGCTGGCCGGATTTCGACAGCCCGTCGATTTTCACCGCGCTGCTGGACACACCCGACGCCGGGATCTTTCAGCTGGCGCCCGATCTGCCTGACGCCAGGCGACTGCAGATCTACCTGCCGGACACCAACGTCCTGCAAACCCGGTGGATTTCCGAGGACGCGGTGGTGGAAGTCACCGACCTGATGCCGATCGGCGAGGATCAGGATGATCTGCCGCGCATCGTGCGCCGCGTTCAGGTGCGTTTTGGTGAGGCCACGCTGCGCATGCGCTGCCGGGTACGCATGGATTACAGCCGTGCCGACACCACCGCGCGAGTCGATGGTGACGACATCTGTTTCGAAGCGGCAGGGCAACCGGGCATGCGCTTGTCGGCGGCGACGCCGTTGCGTCTCGAGCAGCACGACGCCGTGGCCGAGTTTCATATGCGCAAGGGCCAGACCATCGAGTTTATTCTTGGCGGAATCGACGACCCGAATGTCGCAGCTGGCCGGTGCTCGCGCTATTTCGATGACACCTTGAAATTCTGGCGGCGCTGGTCCGGGCAATCGCAATACACCGGGCGCTGGCGTGAAATGGTCACTCGTTCGGCGCTGACCCTCAAGCTGCTGACCTCGCGCAAGCACGGCGGCATTGTTGCGGCCGCGACGTTCGGCCTGCCGGAAACCGAGGGCGGCGAGCGCAACTGGGATTACCGCTACACCTGGATACGTGATGCGTCGTTCACCGTGTACGCGTTCATGCGTCTGGGGTACACCGACGAAGCCAATGCATTCATGAGCTGGGTGCGCGGGCGACTGGATGAGTGCTGCGAACAGACCGAGAAACTCGGCATTCTCTATGCGCTGGATGGCCACGCAGAGCTGCCGGAAGAGAATCTCGCTCACTTGTCCGGCTACGGCGGTGCGCAGCCGGTACGCATTGGCAACGAAGCGTACAAGCAGGTTCAGCTGGACATCTACGGCGAGCTGATGGATGCCGTGTACCTGGCCAACAAGTACGGCGACGCCATTTCCCATGACGGCTGGCAGCACGTGGTGCGTCAGGTCGACTATGTGTGCGAGCACTGGAACGACCGGGACGTGGGCATCTGGGAAATGCGCGGCGGCGATCAGCATTTTCTGCACTCACGGCTGATGTGCTGGGTGGCGCTGGACCGGGCGCTGCGCCTTGCCTTCAAGCGTTCGCTGTCAGGGCCGTTCGAGCGTTGGACCAAGGTGCGCGAGGAGATCCACAACGATATCTGGGAGAACTTCTGGAACGACGACCTGGGGCACTTCGTGCAGCACAAGGGCAGCCGCAATCTGGATGCCTCGATGTTGCTGATGCCATTGGTACGTTTCGTCGGTGCCAACGATCCCAAGTGGCTTGCGACGCTGGATGCCATCGAGGCCGCGCTGGTGCGTGACGGGATGGTGTTCCGTTACCGCAACGACGACGATCATGATGACGGCCTGGCAGGCGAGGAGGGCGCCTTCGTGGCCTGCTCGTTCTGGTACGTCGAGTGTCTGGCTCGCGCCGGTCGGGTCGAACAGGCCCATCTGGAGTTCGAGCAACTGCTGCGTTACGCCAATCCGCTGGGCTTGTACGCCGAGGAATTCGACGCGCATGCTCATCACCTCGGCAATACGCCGCAGGCCCTGAGCCATCTGGCGCTGATCAGTGCGGCCAGTTTTCTGGACCGCAAGCTGGGCGGTGGGCAGGCGCTTTGGCAGCCCTGACAAGGTGCAGAAACGGGTCATGAATGGACGCTCAACGCTCCGTTAATGATTCGTTTCACTTGGCCTGCAATGAATACCCCACAGGCTGTTCTTCAAGTCGGTAGCTTTGCGCCACTGTCCCGCAATAACTCAACCGCGGCAGGTAAACGCCGCCGTCGCGAAGGGCCGCTCGAATGGCGACGTCGTCATCACACGTCGCCAGCGTGCGTCCGGCAAGCAGCCCGATCGCTTGCCCCGAGCGCATCGCGCCCATCGGTGTCCAGTCGGCGATGATCAACGCACCTTTGGGCACTACCGGCTCGTAGGCGCGCACGAAATGTTCAGCGGACCGATCGTGCAGGTAGGGCACCATGAAGTAGCGAATATCGTCACGATAAGGCAGTTGCTCCTTGTGCGCCGGAAGGGTGATGACTCCGTTGGCGTACAGTGAATACGTCAGCAGGATGACTGCCGGTGACGACAATGCCGAGAGGTTGAGCAGCGTGGCGCGTGACGTTGTGCGAGGCAGAATGCGCTGCAACTGAACCATGCCGATGATAGTCAGCATCGCTGCCCCGGGCAGAAAAAAGGTAAAGCGGTCGGTCACGTTGTAGGAAATGGCGAACACCAGATTCAGCAGCGCGGCACTCCATAACAAGCGCAACCGGCTTCCCTTGGGAAACAGCAGCCCCGCCAGTTGCGGCCCGATCAGCGACAGCAGCAACAGCGCTACTGCGCTCTTTTCCTCCAAGAGTTTGTCGAAACGCAACAGGCTGCCTTCCCACTCCGGCCCTGCAACGGTTGCGCTGGCCCCGGTCATATAACGATGCGCAATATCCAGCAGACCCATCCCGGCGTTCAGATCATTGATTACCGCAACGGCGGCGGCCACGAAACCGAGCATGAAGCCGGGCAGGGTGATCAATACTCGCGCCTTGTATTGAAACAGCAGGTGCAGGTAAAGCGGCAGCAGAACGACGAACGTCAGTTGATGAACCGAGGCCGCCAGTCCGGTCAGTACGCCAATCAGGAAGAGTTTTTTCAGCGGCGTCAGAAGGAGGCTGTCTTTGAAATACAGCGCATAGGCCATTAGCACGAGCAGCGTGTGCAACAGGTAGACCTCAGCCTTGGTCGACACCCAGAACACCCCATGGGCCAGTATTGTCGCTACGGCAGCAAGCACCGCCTGGCGTGGCCCCGCGCCAACGCTCTGTGCCAATCGATAGACGACCCATGCCAGCGGCAGGAGAAATACCGAATTCAGCAGGCTGAGCGAGCGTGCACCGAACAGGCTGAAAAAAACCTTATTGAGCAACTGATAAAACGGATGCTCCAGTGGGCCGAGCGACTGACTGAAATACTGCCCTTCATGGGCGTTGGCCAGGAACATGCCATTGTCCATCCATTGCACCGGACCGCTGGAGGCCATGAAGCTCGCCGTGATGGCGGCGCCTAGCAAAAACAGGGGGATATACATCGATTTACGCGAATCGGCTGGCATTGAGCCGCTCCTTCATGAGGTGAACAAGGTTTGCGGAGTCTGTTTTGCGGCCTCAAGGCTGAGGATTCGCCGCCGGTGTCGCGCCGGTAAAGCGCGAGAGCATCACGGCCCCGATGGCCACTGCAAACCACAGGGTCGCCAGACGTATCAGCAATGTGGCAGCAACCGCATCTGCCCCCGGCATGCCTTTGAACATCAGCAGCCCGACCATCACCGCTTCGGCGCTGCCCAGCCCGCCCGGCATGAAGCTCAAGGCGCCCGCGAGCATCGCCAGTGCGTAGGTGAATACCGCGAAGGTCAGCGGGATCTGTGCGCCCATCCAGCCAAGCATCCAGTGAAATGCCAGTGCCTCGGCGCTCCAGGCCAGCAGACTTAGCAGGCTGGCGGTCAGCAGCACGTTGCCATGCAGGCACTGGCGAGCGGCAAGCAGCACGTTGAACAATTGCTGCCAGAGGCTGCTGATCCGCGTGTTTCCGGTGGGCGGTGAAACCTGTAAACGCTCCAGCAAATGACGGCGAGACATCACCAGTGAACCGGTCAGAACCAGTGCCAGACCGAGCAGGATCATCGGCTGCGCCTGCGGATACCAAGACAGGCCGAACAGCGTGAGCAGTACGATGGCCAGCAGATCGGAAAGACGCTCGCTGACAAACGCGGCAAAGCTTTGCGGGTAAGGCACGCCTAGCGGCCTGAGCAATACGCCACGCAGCGCTTCACCGGCCTTGCCGGGAGTCGTGGTCAGGGCGAAGCCGGCCAGATAGATCCGCAGGCTTTTCCGCCAGTCCACCGGATGCCCCAACACCGAGAGGTAGAGTTGCCAACGGACGAAGCGCAGCGCGTAGTTGATGGCAGACATCGACAACGCTACGCCGATGCCGAGCAGCCCGACCTTGCCAGTCGCTTGGCTGACCGCCTGCCAGCCGCCCCATAACGAGAAACCCAGATACCCCATGGCCGAGAAGACGATCGACAGGAGCACTGCCCGATAGCGCCACCCGGACAGCAGCGGCAAGCCGGTCACAGGTTGAGCCTTTTGAACAGTGGCTGCGGGATCGAGCGAATCACCCACATGATCCATGCCCAGAAGCCTGGCGCGTAAAGGCTTGTGGATCGGCGTGCAATGCCATTGACGATGCGTGGCGCAACGTCTTCCGGTTGCGCCACCAGCCAGGCCGGCAGCGGCAGCCCTCGGGTCATGGGGGTGTCGATGAAGCCTGGCTTTATGGTCACTACGTGTACGCCCAGCTTGAACATCCGCGCCTGTAACCCTTCGCAGAACGTCGAGACGGCAGCCTTGGCCGAGCCGTACAGATAATTGGAAGGGCGCCCGCGATCACCCGCGACCGAGGAAATCACCGCCAGTGTGCCGCAACGCTGGACCTCGAAATGCTTTGCCAACAGGGTCAGCAAGGCAATGACCGATGCACCATTGGTGACGAATTCCTGCACGGCCAGCCCTGCGTTCTTCTCGCAGGCCTTCTGATCGGGCAAGGTGCCGTGAGCCAGAAGCACGATATCAATCTGCTCCAGTGCAGTCAGGCAACCGGCCAGCATCGCCGGGTGCTCCGAAAAGTGAGTGAGGTCCATTTGATAGGTGCCTACGTGTCCGGCACCGCTAGCCCTGAGGTCTGCGGCATTGCCCAAGAGCTTGTCCGTATTGCGCGCCACCAGGAAAAAATCACAGCCTTGCGCAGCCCAGAGTCGGGCGCAGGCATGGGCAATGGTCGATGTAGCGCCGATGATCAGAATTTTTTTCATGACATCACTCGTTTCCAGAAGCGGGACATCAAAGAGGGGTCGCGCAGGGCTTCCAGTTGTTCCCACGCCGGATAGGCCTGACGGAAGTCGCTGCCGCTCATGTGCGCATCCTTGGCCGGGTACAGTCGCCCACCCGCGTCACGGACAATGGCGTCCAGGCGCGGGAACAGGGACCCGGCCAGATCGCGCGTCTGCGCAAAGTCCAGAGCCAGCGAGGTGCCCTGCATCGGGAAAGACAGCAACCCGGGCGAGGCGATGTCACCGCAGCGCTTGAGCACCGCGAGGAATGATCCCTGTCCCG
Organism: Pseudomonas congelans; assembly: GCF_900103225.1. Lineage (GTDB taxonomy): Bacteria > Pseudomonadota > Gammaproteobacteria > Pseudomonadales > Pseudomonadaceae > Aquipseudomonas > Aquipseudomonas congelans. Next base: position 587,075 of record NZ_FNJH01000001.1, read on the forward strand.
AGGCTGCGATGGCATCGAGCAGCAACTGCATGGCCTGGGGCGCGCAAGGCTCTGGAATCACGCACTGGTATTGCTGAAACCCCTTGCGACCATAAAGGCGGTTCCAGTGCAGAATTCGATCCAGCGGGTAGAAGAACGCCTCGCAGGCGCTGCGGCGCGGCGTCGGCAGGTGTGAGTGCGCGTACCAGTACAGCGAATTGAACGCACGCAAGGACAGGGTGTTGACCAGCGACACCGGAGGCGTGAATGGCACGCTCAGGCGATTGCGCGCCTCAACCGGCAGTGACCCGTAACGGGCATGGTCGCCGACGATGTAGACCCCTCGGCCGCTATTGACACCACGGGCCAGGCAGTCGATCCAGGCCACGCTGTACTCATGCTGCGCATCCAGCTCTTGCGACAGCGTAAAGAACTCCGCCAGATTGGCGAAGCGCACTACCGTACTGTCAATCTGGCTGCTGCGGATAGGCATCAGTTGCAGCTCGACCCAACTGATAACGCCAGTCAGGCCCAGGCCGCCGATGCTGGCGGCGAAAAACCGGGGATTGTCCACGGCTGAGCAGACCATGGGCGGTTCGCCATGACGTATCAGCTCGAAACGCATGACATGACAGCCAAAGGTGCCGCGCTGATGATGGTTCTTGCCGTGCACGTCATTGGCAAGCGCGCCGCCTATCGTCACGTACTGTGTGCCTGGCGTGACCGGTAGAAACCAGCCGTGCGGGATGGCAGCCGCGAGCAGTTGTGACAGTGTCATGCCCGCTTCCAGCTGCACCACGCCGCGTTGCCAGTCGGCAGCAATGAAGCGATCCAGCTTGCGCATGTCCAGTACCTGATCGCTGCTGGCCAGACAGCTGTCGCCGTAGCTGCGGCCGTTGCCGAAGGGCAGGCTGGTGTGATGGCGCGCAATGGCTTGCGAGAAGAGCGCGGGCAAGCGTTTTATCGAGTCACACTCGTGACCCTTCTGGGCAATCTGCGGGTAGCGGCCCCAGGAGTAGAGAGGCCCGCTCATGCTGCGATCCAGAACACCAGCAGGAACAGCAAGCCGATCCCCTGGCTGATCCGGTCGCGAATCGCAAAGACCACCGGGTCCTCGTTCATTTCACCGCGATGGGTAAGCATCCAGATCCGGGTAATCCAGAACAACAGCAAGGGGCAAGCCAGCCAGATAACGTGTGGGTGCTGATACAAGGCCGCCGTTGCTCCTTCATGGATGTAAAGAGCCAGCACCATCACTGCCAGATTGCCTGACGAGGCACCCAATGAGGCGATCATGTCCAGATCGCCCGGGTAGTAACCACGACCACCCGTCTTGCCTGTTACCGCGCGCAATCGTGCTTCGCGCAGTTCGGCGTAGCGCTTGACCAGCGCAAGGCTGAGAAACAGAAACATCGAGAACGCCAGAATCCAGAACGTCAGTGGCAATTGAAACGCCGCCGCGCCGGCCAGGATGCGCGTGGTATAGAGCATGGCCAGAACGATGACGTCGACGGCCATGTGGCGCTTGAGGTAAAGCGAGTACACCAGTGTCAGCAGGTAATAGGCTCCCAGCACTGCCGAGAACTGCCACGGCAATCCTGTCGCTGCGGCGGAGAAGGCTGCGGCGAGCAACAGCGGTATGACCAGCAGGCCGGATTTTATCGACAGCGCACCGCTGGCGAACGGGCGCTCGCGCTTGCTTCTGTGGTGGCGGTCGTCTGCCAGGTCAAGGAGGTCGTTGAGCAGGTATACGCTGGATGCGCACAGCCCGAAACACAGAAAGGCCAGCAAACCGTCGAGCAGCAATTGCGTGCTCTGGACCTGATGGGCAGCCAGCAAGGGGACAAAAATCAGTGTGTTCTTCAGCCATTGATGAAGACGCAGCGCCTTGCGCCAGGCGCTGTTCCCGGACGCTGCCGATTGGATAACCTGCGCGACATTGCCGTGTGCCCGTGCCTCGCGCTCGACACCGGCAAGCGGGCTGGCGACGATGGCCTTGCGCGAGACCTGCCAGATGCACAGATCGTCCTGGGAGTTGCCGATGTAATCAAAGCCCCCTTCACCATAATGACTAACCAGCAAATCGCGTTTGCGATGCGCAGACAGGTTGGTTCTACCGTCCGAGGCCCACACCTGATCGAACAGTTGCAGATGTGCCGCGATCCGGTGGGCGAGGGTTTCGTGGGAGGCCGTTGCCAGAATCACGCTTCGACCGGTCTGTCGCTCGGCCTTGATGTAATCAATGACGTCAGGGTTGAAGGGCAGTAACGCCACGTCAATATCGGTACCCAGGGCCAGACCTTGCTTGAGAGACGCCTTGCCTTGCAGCAGCCAGGCGAAAAGGCTGAACAGCTTTAGCGGATGTCCACGGATAAAGGCCACTGCGGTTTCAAACAGCATGTCAGATCGCAGCAATGTTCCGTCGAGGTCGACAACCAGCGGTGTATGAACCTCAAGAATTCTTCCTTGAATACCGGGCATGAATAGTTGCTCCTGTGAACGTGAGCGCACTATGGAACGAAAACGGACATTCGCCACTTCAATAAAATTAAACCCTATCAATAATTCAGCTGTGCCGATGGCGTCAGAAAAATCGACGGTGTATTGATATGCACGGCGCGATGACTATTGATTCAATAGTCGATCACATGACGGAATCTGGCGGTGAAACTGTAAAGTTCATGAGTCACTAGTTCACCAGAGAACCGACGTTGCGCATTGCTTCAAGTTCGTCGAACACGGCTGTAGGGTCGGAACTCCGGGCCTTGTTCGCCACGACCGTTTTTTTGTCCTGACGCGTCATAATGACGTCTTTGTCGAGCGTCCTTCGGAGTCGTAATGACCCATCCCCTGTTGCGTGAGCTGATACCGCTGGTGTCCGACCTGTCCAGAGAGTTGCCGGACGAAGAGCGCTATCGGCGCCTGCTGCGCTCGTTGCGCCACTGGCTGCCGTGCGACGCTGCTGCACTGCTCAGGCTTGAGGATGACGTGTTGATTCCGCTCGCGGTGGATGGCCTGAGCGCGGATACGCTCGGTCGCCGCTTTCGGGTTAGCGAACATCCACGCTTCGATGCGCTGCTGGCGAGTGACGGGCCCGTACGGTTTTCAGCCGACTGCGAACTGCCGGACCCCTATGACGGCCTGGTCGATGGTCACGGTGCGCTGGAAGTGCACGACTGTCTGGGCTGCGCGTTGTCTGTGCAGGGCCGCCCCTGGGGCTTGATCACCCTGGATTCTCTGGACCCCGCGAGTTTCGGCAGTGTCGATCTGGACAGTCTGCAGGCCTTCGCCAGCCTTGCGGCAGCAACGGTGATGGCGGGGGAGCGCATCAACCAGCTGGCGCGAGGCTTTGAAGATCAGCGACAACTGGCTGAGGTCTACAAGCGTGCTGCCGGTGGGCGAGCGCCCCGCGAGCTGATTGGCCAGAGTGCCGCTCACCAGCGTTTGCAGCAAGAGATAGGGCTGGTCGGCAACAGCCCGCTGACCGTGCTGATCAATGGCGAAACCGGTGTCGGCAAGGAACTGGTGGCCGAATCGATCCACCAGCATTCGCCACGTGCGCACAAGCCGCTGATCAGCCTCAACTGCGCGGCGCTGCCGGAAACACTCGTCGAGAGTGAGCTCTTCGGTCACGTCAAAGGAGCTTTTTCCGGAGCGATCAACGGCCGCAGCGGCAAGTTCGAGTTGGCCGATGGCGGTACGCTGTTCCTCGACGAGGTGGGTGAGCTGCCATTGTCGGTGCAATCCAAGCTGTTGCGTGTGCTGCAAAGTGGCCAACTGCAGCGGGTCGGCTCGGACAAGGAGCATCATGTGGACGTGCGCATCATCGCCGCCACCAATCGCGATCTGGCCGAAGAAGTGCGGTCAGGGCGATTTCGTGCCGATCTCTATCATCGACTCAGTGTTTACCCGTTGCACGTGCCGGCCCTGCGTGAGCGCGGGCGCGATGTGCTGCTGCTGGCCGGGTATTTTCTGGAAGAGAACCGCGTGCGCATGGGGTTGCGCGGACTGCGCCTGAACGCCGATGCGCAACGCTCGCTGATTGCACACGACTGGCCGGGCAATGTTCGTGAGCTCGAACACCTGATCAGCCGGGCAGTGCTCAAGGCGCTGTCTGCGCATCCTCACAAGCCACGCATCCTGACCGTTGAAGCTTGGGCGCTTGCGCTGGATGACGTGGCGCCCGGCGTGTCGTTACCTGCAGCGGCACCCGCTCATCAGGCGATCATCGAGGGGCCAGGGCTCAAGGCGTCGGTTGATGCTTATCAGCGTTTATTGATTGCCGAGTCGCTTGAGCGGCATCAAGGCCGATGGGTGGAAGTGGCGCGTGAATTATCCGTAGACAGGGCCAATCTCAATCGACTCGCCAAGAGGCTGGGAATACGCTGATATATCCAGATGAGGTGTTCATTGGTCGCACGCATCAAAAAAATAATGAATTTCTTTACTGTGAACAGAGTCACCTATACTTCAAGCCACTGCTGAAAAAGGATCAGGCATTCAATGGCACTTCCAAAGCATTACCGCATTGATTATCTGCTGAATGGTTCGTTCAAGAGTTTTTATATACGAACCGAGAACATGGATAACGCTGAAGCGTGGCACTGTGCAAGTGTCGACGCAGGCCTCGCACGCATACCTAAATACCGATTGGAGAAGGTTGCACGCGTATCGAAACCTTACGCGGAGCACTTTGGTGTCACCAACGTCGAATGGGCTCAGGCCTGAGCCCATTCGACCGTACACCCCGTCAGCGATGAGCTATCTGCTCCAGCGCCAGATTACGTGTACGTGGCCCGAACCGGCCGATCGTGACGATCACGATCAACATACTGCCGACGATAAAGGCCAGCACGCCTGGCGTGCCGAAGTGGTCGAGAAATATCCCGATCAGCAGGCTGCTGAACACCGTTGACAATCGGCTGAACGAATAACAGAAGCCCACCGCGCGAGCGCGTATGTTGGTCGGGAACAGCTCGCCCTGGTACGAGTGATAGCTGAAGCTCAGCCACGCGTTGCAGAACGTAATCATGATCCCGCAGAAAATCAGCCCTGCCGCGCTGGTTTGAAACGCGAACAGGCTGCCAAATATCATTGCTCCCAGTGCAGAGCCGACGATTTGCCATTTGTTCTCGAAGCGGTTGGCAAATTTTACGAACAGCAGCGGCCCCAGCGGATAGGCCAGCGTAATCACGAACGCGTACGCGAGGCTGTGGGTGACGCTCAGGCCCTGACCAGAGAGCAGGGCGGGCAACCAGTTGCCGAAGCCGAAGAAACCGATGGCCTGAAAAACATGAAACACGATCAGCATCAAGGCGCGGCGACGATAGGGTGGCTGCCACATGTCGGCAAATCTGCCGTTGCCTGACAGCGCCACGTTTTCCGGTTCAGGTTCATCCAGTGGTTTGCCGTGGTCTTTGATGCAGCGTGCCTCAATCCCGTCCATGATTCGCTCGGCTTCATCGAAGCGTCCCTTTTGCGCCAGCCAGCGCGGCGACTCCGGCAGCGCCGAGCGCAGCCACCAGACGAACAGGGCAAAGACTGCACTGCTGATCACTACCCAGCGCCAGCCGGAAAATCCGAAAGGATCCTGGGGCACCAGCCACCACGACATCAGTGCAACGCTGGGGACTGACAAAAACTGAATGAAGAAGGCAAAGGCGAATGCCGAGCTGCGTATGCGCTTGGGCACCAGTTCCGACAGGTAGGTGTCGATGGTGACCAACTCGACCCCCAGGCCGATACCCACAACGAAGCGCATGCCTATCACGCCCAGCGCGGAGGTCTGCAGGCCCATGATTACGGTGGCGATGGTGTACCAGATCAGCGCGAAGGTAAAGATCGCGCGACGGCCGTAACGATCGGCAATCGGGCTGACGAGGCTGGCACCGAAAAACAGGCCCAGAAAGGTCGCCGAGGCAAAGGCCGCCTGATCTGAAAAGCCGAACAGGCCCTGACTGCCCGTGGCGAAGATTCCTTCGCGGATCAGGCCGGGACTGATGTAGGCGGTCTGGAACAGATCGTAAAGCTCGAAAAAACCGGCGATGGACAGCAGCGCGACCAGTCGCCAGATGGTCGAGACCGCAGGCAAACGGTCGATACGTGCCGAGATATAAGCCGCACGTAACGCTTCGTCCGCCATGGTGGGTGTCTGGTGGGGAGGGTTCATCAGTGGCCATCCTGAGTTCTTGTTGGAGACTGGATGGTACCCTTTACAATTGGTAATGATTAGAGCAGTTTGCGTTTATCAGCCGTCTGAGGATTAATAATTGTTTATCTGGCTGCTTTATTGAGTTTTTATTTCACTTCAGGTTGATCATTCATCTGCCAAACCGCTCTTGTCCATTACGTCACTCATGCTTATACGCCCACGCCAGTTCAGCTTGATGTATCGACCTTCAGACCATGAGATAGCCCCGGTCTGCGGCGCGTTATCGGTCGGATCACGTCAAGCCGGAGCTGCGTCGCCGGCATCGTGCGCTACGCTGCATCCAAGGGTATGTGCAACATGGAAAGTTGCATCCAAATGACGGCTATAGATGAACGTCGTTGAGGATGACATTGCCTGAGACAGCGTTAATAACTGAACTCAATAACAAGGATGTTTATATGTCGAACTTCCAGGAAACCAAAGCCACCGTAACCTTTGATTAACGGAAAGCCGATGGTCGGCACTATCATCTCAGGCGAAGGCACAGTTCAAGGCAGATCACTGAGTATTCAATGGTCTGCCTGGCCGATCCGCGGTCGAGTGGTTTGTTCGAGTCCACCGAGGGAAGCTTCTGTAAATAATCTTCCCCATCCGCTGAAAGCAAGGGGCCGATTTCGCTGCGCATGTATCAACATGTGTCGCAAAACCTTAGGATGAGCTTCTTCATTCTTCTGCTCGACTGGTTCCCGTGACGTACAAACTGCCCACCACAGCCACTGCTCCTTTTTGCCCCTCGGCGACCACCGATAGCGTGGCCATTCCGCCAAACGCCTCCCTGCTGCGCAAGATGATGCTGTTCGTCGGGCCTGGCCTGCTGGTTTCCATCGGCTACATGGACCCCGGTAACTGGGCGACAGCTATCGAGGCAGGCTCGCGTTTCGGTTATTCATTGCTGTTTGTAGTGGTGCTGGCCAGCCTTTCCGGCATGGTGCTGCAAAACCTTTGCTCGCGTCTGGGCATCGTCACCGGCCGTGATCTGGCGCAGTTGTCCGCGGCTCATTACAGCCGCAAGGTCGCCAAGGGCCAGTGGCTGCTGGCAGAGTTGTCGATCATTGCCACCGATCTGGCGGAAGTGTTGGGGACTGCGCTGGCGTTTCATCTGTTGCTCGGCGTTTCCATCACCACCGGTGTGGTGCTGACCGCCTTCGATACGCTGATTGTGCTGGCCTTGCAGGGTGCCAATTTTCGTCGTCTGGAAGCCATTGTGCTGGGGCTGATTGCAACCATCGCCAGCTGCTTCGCCGTGGAGTTGTTTCTGATCAAGCCGTTCTGGCCGGACGTCGTCGCGGGTCTGAAGCCGAGTTGGGATGTGTTGAGCAGCCAGGAGCCGCTGTACATCGCCATCGGCATTCTGGGTGCTACCGTCATGCCGCATAACCTTTATCTGCACTCATCCGTGGTGCAGACTCGGGTCAACGGTTCGGACCAGGCCAGCAAGGCCAGCGCGATTCGCTACGCGCGGCTCGATACCATCGGTTCGCTGAGCCTGGCACTGCTGATCAATGCGGCGATTCTGATCCTCGCTGCTGCAGCATTTCACAAGACCGGGCATACCGAGGTGGTTGAGATTCAGGACGCCTATCACCTGCTCGATCCGCTGGTAGGCGGCGCGATTGCCAGCGTGTTGTTCGGTATTGCCTTGCTGGCGGCGGGGCAGAGCTCGACATTCACCGGCACCATTGCCGGGCAAGTGGTGCTCGAAGGTTTTCTGCAGGCGAAAATTCCGTGCTGGCAGCGGCGCTTGATCACCCGTGCGCTGGCATTGATTCCGGCGCTGATCGGCGTGGTCTGGTTGGGTGACAGCTCGGTTGGGCAGATGCTGGTGCTCAGTCAGGTCGTGCTGAGCCTGCAATTGCCATTCGCGCTCTGGCCGTTGATTCGTTTTACCAGCGACCCACAATTGATGGGGCCGTTCGTCAACAGCCGGCTGGTCAAAACGGCTGCCTGGGGGCTGTTCGGGCTGATCTCGGCGGCCAACCTGACGTTGCTGTGGTTCTGGATCAGCTGAACTTGACCGGCTGCAGCGACTCTCACACCTGACACCAATGTCAGCCGTCAGGTAGCCGGACATGAGCACACCGAACGACAAGGGCAGCGTCTTCGAAACCGATTTGCCCGCCCGTCTAGACCGTCTTCCCTGGGGCCGCTTTCATACCTTGCTGGTCGTGGCGCTGGGGATCACCTGGCTACTGGACGGCCTGGAAGTGACCCTCGCAGGTTCGGTAGCCGGCGCCTTGAAGGCCAGCCCGGCGCTCAACCTCACCAACAGCGACATTGGCCTGGCAGGCGCCGCTTACATTGCCGGTGCGGTGCTGGGTGCGTTGTTCTTTGGCTGGCTGGCGGACCGTCTCGGGCGTCGCAAACTGTTCTTCATCACCTTGCTGCTGTATGTCGGCGCGACGGCCGCCACGGCGTTCTCCTTCAGTGTATGGAGCTTCATGCTGTTCCGCTTTCTGACCGGCATGGGCATCGGCGGCGAGTACACGGCAATCAACTCGACCATTCAGGAATTTACCCCGGCCCGCTATCGGGGGTGGGTCGACCTGACCATCAATGGCACGTTCTGGCTGGGCGCCGCGCTCGGTGCGATTGGCTCGATTGTCTTGCTCGACCCGCTGTGGATCGGCGCCGAGCTGGGCTGGCGCCTGTGTTTCGGGATCGGCGCGGTATTGGGGCTGCTGGTTCTGCTGATGCGCCTGTGGTTGCCAGAGAGCCCGCGCTGGTTGTTGATACATGGCCAGGCTGAACAGGCGAAGCAGATCGTCGAGCAGATAGAAGCAGACTTGCAGCGCCAGGGGCACGTATTGCCCGCCGTCGCGGGAAAACCCCTGCGCCTGCATGCCCGTGACCATACGCCGCTGGGCGAGGTCGCCAGAACGTTGCTGGTGACGTTTCGTCAGCGTTCGTTGGTAGGCATGACGCTGCTCACGGCCCAGGCGTTTTTCTACAACGCAATTTTTTTCACCTATGCACTGGTGCTGACCGACTTCTATGACGTGCCGGCCGAGCGCGTCGGTTGGTACGTGCTGCCACTGGCGCTGGGCAACTTTTGCGGTCCGCTGCTGCTGGGCAGACTGTTTGACGTGGTCGGTCGACGGGTGATGATCAGCCTCACCTATGGTGTCTCGGGCGTGCTACTGGCCATCAGCGGCTATCTGTTCCAGCAAGGTTTGCTGGACGTCACCCAGCAAGCCATCGCCTGGATGGTGATTTTCTTCTTTGCATCGGCCGCGGCCAGCTCGGCCTACCTGACCGTCGCCGAAACCTTTCCACTGGAGATCCGTGCCCTGGCGATTGCGGTGTTCTACGCATTCGGTACCGGGCTGGGCGGGATGATTGGCCCGACGCTGTTCGGCGAGCTGATCGAAACAGGTGAGCGCAGCAATGTGCTGATCGGCTATCTGATAGGCGCAGGGCTGATGTTGCTGGCGGCGATTGTGCAGTCGATATGGGGCGCGGCTGCCGAGCGCAAATCTCTGGAAGACGTGGCCAGGCCGTTGTCGCAGGCCGGGGACCGATAGGGGGCGTTAACGGAATATGCCGCGCAGGCTGTCCACGGACGCCTGCAGGCCGATGATCCGCTCACTGACCTCTTGCGCTTCGTGTGCCCGGGAAGTTCGCTCGAGGTACAGGAGATGTCCTGCCAGGTTGGCCGAAACAAGTTCCAGGTCGTCGGCAGTACGCCTGATGTACGCCTGCATGTCTTGCAACTGTTCGATCTGCACGGATGGTCCCCTTATAGGTCGCATCCGAGCGCACTAATTGAATGGGTGGCTATCGTCAGTCCACCCAATCGGGTTGTCGGCGGCAAGGCCAGCTTTCTTTAATGCCGCAGGTAAATAAACAGGCCAATCATTTTTTGCATCGTGCCGAGCGATCTATTCGTCTTCCTGATCATCGTGTTCCGAGTAGGAGTCCAGCAACTCGGCCAGCGCCAGAGTGCGGTCCAGCCCTTTGCGGGTGGACATGATTTCGGCTACCGCCTGCGTGGCGGCAACTCTGGCAGCTTCGCGTTCGGCATCGGTGTTATTGGGCGTGGCGGCCTGCGCAGCCTCAATAATCGATTGCTCAAAGGTATTCATGGTGCTCGCTCGTGAAATTCAAGTGCCTGTGATACCGAGAATGGCGGATTGTTTCAAGGCCGATCAATCACCTTCGTAGGGAAAGTCCTCCAGGCTCTGCATCAACGCAACGCCCTGCGGCCCCTGAAGATTCTCCAGCACCCAGCAACTGTTGGCATTTTTGGCCAGCAGCAGGCGTGTCGTCTGGCTGGCGACCGGCTGTTGAGGGGCATCCTTGTAACCCAGGTTATAGGTCATTTCGACCACGGCCTGCTTGTCCGAGTTGGACACCAGCTTCCAGTCAATCGGCTTTTGCACATCACCGTCCTGCGCGTCGGTCCACGGGTTGGCGCTGACGGCGCATTGATCGCCGTTCTGGCACGCCCAGTCCTTCTTGAGCAGGCTCAGCAGAGGTTTGGACAAATAATCAGCGCTACCTTTGCCGTTCAGATAAAAATCCTGATGCTTTTCGTAAATCCAGCGCGCCGTATCGACCGGGGTCGCAGCCGGGCAGGCCGCATGGGCGGTGGTTGAAAGCAGGCAGGCGAAGGCAATGGCGACGGTTCTGGACATGGAGCGGGCTCGCAGAAAAGGTGGCAGTGAGGGTGACAGGCACATGACAGTGCATTTGTAAGCCAAGCGGACAAAAAAGCAATGTTTTTGGTCATGTGCAGCAGGGGGAGGCGGGCGGGTAGAAGCGGATTGAGGGGTATTCATTTAATGCGCTGCACGTTGCCAGCACTCCCTGGACCCGGGAACTTTCCACGGTATTCAAAGAAGCTTGCCATGCGTCGAGCATTCATCGGGGCGTTTGCACAGGGGAGTTATCGAAACATACGCTGCACTGGCATGTTCGTCCTCAAGCCTGCGTCACTTGGACGTGCTCGCGCAGAGCGCGAGCAACAGACAGGGTCGTTCTTACTTCTTGACCGGCACGATATCCATGATCTGGCCATTGACCTTCTGGAAACGCACGTACTTGTTATTAATCTTCACCCATTCACTTTCCTTGGCGGGTGTTTCCAGGCCTTTGCTTTTCCAGTCCTTCACTTCCAGATCGCTGCGGCGATATTTTTCCGGAACGCGGGAGCCTACTTCCAGCTCGTGGACGTTGTCCTTGGATTCGGTGACTTTCGGATCCGCCGTCTCTGCTGCGTGAACGGGCAGGGTGACGGCGGAAAAGCAGCCGAGCAAGGTCATGCAGGCGATCAACGATTTGCTATTCATGTGAAGACTCCCGGTCTTTGGTATCAGGCGATGGCTTAATGCCTCGTAATAACTCGGACCCCCACTGTTGCAAATCATTCGATCGGGTTTGCTGTGCTCAGCCTTTCAGTGTCTCGGCGATGGTTGCAGAGAGTGGCGTGGTCGGGCGGCCGATCAGCGCGCTCAGTTGGCGACTGTCATCGAACAAGGCGCCCTTGGCAGCGGCAGCATCGGAATCGGCCAACAACTGTGCCACGAAATCCGGCAGGCCTGCCTGGACGAGCGCGGCTTCGAACTCGGCTTGTGGCAGGTTGACGTAAGGCAGGGACTTGCCGCTCTGTGTCGATAGCTGCGCCGCAAATTCGGACAGCGTGTAGGACTCGTCGCCTGCCAGTTCATACACGCTACCGGCCTGTGTCGTTTCCGACGTCAGCAGCACAGCGGCCGCCTCGGCGTAATCCAGGCGCGAAGCAGAGCTGATACGGCCATCGTCGGCACAGCCCATGACCGCACCATGGGCCAGCGCGCCGGGAATGCCTGCGGTGTAGTTCTCGGTGTACCAGCCATTACGCAGCAAGGCGAACGGCAGGCCGCTGGCGCGCAGGTAATCTTCGGTTTCGCGGTGCTCCCTGGCCAGGCTCAATGCCGAGGTGTCGGCGTGCAGAACACTGGTGTAGGCCAGCAGTGCGACCCCGGCGCGTTTGGCCGCATCGATCACCGCCTTGTGCTGGGGCAGACGCTGACCCACTTCGCTGGAAGAAATCAGCAGTACCTTGTCGGCGCCGGCAAATGCAATTTCGAGTGTCGCAGGCTGTGAATAGTCGGCCTGACGGACCTGAATACCCTGCCTGGACAGATCAGCGGCCTTTTCCGGACTGCGCACGGCGGCGACGATTTGCGAAGCCGGTACGCGGCTGAGCAATTGTTCTATGACGAGGCGGCCAAGCTGGCCGGTGGCACCGGTGACAACGATCATGGAATGATTCCTTGAATCGGGTTGAAAGGAAGCGCCAGCATAGTCATGATGCTTACCTTTAGTAAGTACGTACAAAAAGGTAAGTGTCATGAGTGAATCCGCTTCGCAATCAAGCGCCTCGCAACCAAGTGTTACGCAGGCAGGCCTGCAGCCGGAAACGGCCGAGACGCTGTTGGCGCTGGTTCGTCAGGGCCAGGTGCTGGCCACTGATTGTCCTTCGCGGGTGGTGCTCAATCACGTCTGCAGCCGTTGGGGCGTGCTGGTGCTGGTCGTGTTGCGGGGTGGCATGCATCGCTTCAGCGAAGTACGTCGCAAGATCGGCGGGGTGAGCGAAAAGATGCTCGCACAGACCCTTCAGCATCTGGAGCATGACGGTTTTGTCAGCCGCAAGTCGTTGCCAGTGGTGCCCCCGCATGTTCAATACCGGTTGACCCCGATGGGCGAAGAGGTCGCCTTGCAGGTTGAAACCCTCGTCACCTGGATCGAGACCAATCTGCCGCGCATCATGCAGGCCCGCGAAGCGTCGAATACGCTGCACACCCCGCCCGAATGAGCCTTTTCTGACAGATTTTTCATCCTGCGATTGTCGGCTTGATCGCCTGCAATCAGCCGCTTCTTGGTATGGTGCGCGCCGAAATCTTTATATACACGTTCAGTTGCGCCGTTTGCCCTTCACCGAGAAGCTGTAGAAATGCCCAATCCAATTCCCCTGAAAGACCACGAAAAAGAGACGCGACTGGTCAATCAGCGTCTGATTGCCTGCGCAGTGCTGGTTGGCCTGCTGGCTGCCTGTCTGGTCGCGCGCATGTATTTCCTGCAAGTTACCGAGTTCGACTACCACTCGACCATTTCCGAAAACAACCGTGTTCACGTACTGCCGATCCCGCCCGAGCGCGGTTTGATCTTTGACCGCAATGGCGAAGTGCTTGCCGACAATCGTCCCAGTTTCAACCTGACCCTGACTCGTGAGCGCGCAGGCGACTGGCACAAGGTGATCGATGAGCTGATGACCCTGCTGGAGCTGCCCGATGAAGACCGGATTCTGTTCGACAAGGAACTGAAGCAGGTTCGCCACCCGTTCGAGCCGGCTACGTTGCTTTACGAACTCACCGAAGAACAGATCGCAACGCTGGCGGTCAATCAGTACCTGCTGCCGGGCGTGGACGTGGCGGCGCAGTTCGTTCGTCATTACCCGTTGGGCGCCCATTTTGCTCACTCGATCGGCTACGTCGGGCGTATCAACGAAAAGGAAGCGGCCCATCTCGATAACGAGTATCGCGGCACGCAATCCATCGGCAAGACCGGCGTCGAGCGCTTCTACGAGTCCGAGCTGCACGGCCACGTAGGCTACGAAGAAGTCGAGACCAATGCCCAGGGTCGCGTGCTGCGCGTGCTGAAACACACTGACCCGGTGCCGGGCAAGAACATCACCCTCACGCTGGACGCGCACCTGCAGGCCGCGGCGGAAAACGCGCTGGGTGATCGACGCGGCTCGGTGGTCGCACTGGACCCTGAAACCGGCGACGTGCTGGCGATGGTCAGTAAACCCAGCTTCGACCCCAACCTGTTCGTTACCGGCATCAGCTTTAAACAATATGCCGCGCTGCGCGATTCCATCGACCGGCCACTGTTCAACCGCGTGCTGCGCGGCCTCTATGCGCCGGGCTCGACGGTCAAGCCGGAAGTGGCGATTGCCGGGCTCGACAGTGGCGTGATGACGGCCTCGACAAAAGTCTTCGACCCTGGCTATTTCCAGTTGCCGGACTTCGACCATAAATACCGCAACTGGAACCACAGTGGCGATGGCTGGGTGGACATGGACACGGCGATCATGCGTTCCAATGACACCTATTTCTACACCGTGGCGCACAAGCTCGGCATTGACCGCCTGCACGACTACATGACCATGTTCGGCATCGGCCAGAAGGTCTCACTGGACATGTTCGAGGAGTCTGCAGGGCTGATGCCGTCCCGCGAATGGAAGCGGGCCACGCGTCGACAGGCGTGGTTCCCCGGCGAAACGGTGATTCTCGGCATTGGTCAGGGCTATATGCAGGTCACGCCGTTGCAACTGGCTCAGGCCACGTCACTGATTGCCAGCAAGGGTGTCTGGCATCGACCGCATCTGGCGATGGAAGTCGGTGATAAGGCACCTGTCGACGAGCATCCGATGCCCAACATCGTGCTGCGCGATCCCAACGAATGGAATCAGGTCAATACCGGCATGCAGATGGTCATGCACGACCCGCGCGGCATTGCGCGGGACGCGGCCAAGGGCGCTCAGTACCGCATCGCCGGCAAAAGTGGTACGGCACAGGTGGTGGCGATCAAGCAGGGCGAGCGCTACAACCGCCTGAAGACCCTCGAGCGTAATCGCGACAACGCCTTGTTCGTTGGCTTCGCGCCGGCCGACCATCCCAAGATCGTCGTGTCGGTGACCATCGAAAACGGCGAGGCGGGTGGCCGGGTGGCAGGTCCTGTAGTGCGGGAGATTCTCGATGCCTGGCTGTTGGACAGCGACGGCAAGCTAAAGCCGGAGTACGCCACACCTGTCAAGGCTCCGGGCAACCCGCACGCCTGATCAGCCTTTTAAAGCACTGGCCTAAGGACCGAGCCCTGAACAGGGCTCAGGTTTTCTGAACTGTCGAGAATGCATCGGGTCGACCACAACAGGCGTGGCAGAGCGCTGCGCGCGTTTTACCGTACTCATTATCATTGCCTCGACAAGGAACCCCGCATGTCCAAGACCATTGCCGACCATCTCGCGCAAACCCTCGCAGCGGCAGGTGTTTCCCACATCTGGGGGGTGTCCGGTGACAGCCTCAACGGCCTGACCGACAGCCTGGAACGCACCGATTCGATTCGCTGGATGCATACCCGTCATGAAGAAGTCGCAGCCTTTGCTGCCGGGGCCCAGGCGGCGTCCAGCGGCAAACTGGCGGTCTGCGCCGGCAGCTGCGGACCGGGCAACCTGCACCTGATCAACGGCCTGTACGACTGCCACCGTAACCGCGTGCCGGTACTGGCAATTGCTGCGCACATTCCGTCCTCGGAAATCGGTCTGGATTACTTTCAGGAAACCCATCCGCAAGAGCTGTTCAAGGAGTGCAGCCACTTCGTCGAGCTGGTCAGCAATCCCGAGCAGTTCCCGCGAGTGCTGGAGCGTGCCATGCGTGCCGCGATCAGCCAGAAAGGGGTTGCGGTGATTGTCTTGCCGGGCGACGTTGCGCTCAGCGATGCGCCGGATGTGGCGGCAAAATGGATCGAGGCCACCGCGCCCAACGTGGTGCCTGCCGAAAACGACCTGCAGTCGATGGCTGACATGCTCAACGATTCCAAAGCCGTCACACTCCTGTGCGGTGCGGGTTGTGAGGGTGCCCACGAGCAGCTTCTGGCGTTGGCGGATACGCTGGGCGCTCCGATCGTTCATGCATTGCGCGGCAAGCAGCACGTCGAATACGACAACCCGTTCGACGTCGGCATGACCGGCCTGATCGGTTTCAGCTCCGGCTACCACGCCATGCTGTCCTGCGACACGCTGGTGATTCTGGGCAGCAGCTTTCCGTATCGGAATTTCTACCCTGAAAAAGCCAACATCATCCAGATCGACCTCGATCCGACCCAGCTTGGTCGCCGTACGCCGGTGGCGCTGGGTCTGGTCGGCGGTGTGCGGGAAACCCTTGAGGCGCTTCAACCAAAGCTCAAGCCGCATACTGATCGCCGTTTCCTCGACAAGGCCCTGAAACACTACGCCAAAGCCCGGGAAGAACTGGACGAGCTGGCCACCCCGACGCCGGATGGCACGCCGATTCACCCGCAGTACCTGACTCGACTGGTCGACGAGCAGGCCGATGCCGATGCGATCTTTACCGTCGACGTCGGTACGCCGACGCTGTGGGCTGCGCGCTACCTGCACATGAACGGCAAGCGCAGTCTGCTTGGCTCGTTCAACCACGGCTCGATGGCCAACGCCTTGCCACAAGCTTTAGGGGCCAAGGCTGAACATCCGGATCGTCAGGTTGTAGCCCTGTGTGGCGACGGCGGCCTGTCCATGTTGCTGGGGGACCTGCTGAGCATCCGTCAGTTGAACCTGCCCATCAAGATGGTGGTGTTCAACAACAGCTCGCTGGGCTTTGTCGACATGGAAATGAAAGCCAGCGGCTACGTGCCGCACGGCACTGATCTGCATGAAACCAACTTCGCCGGTATTGCCTTGGGCGCAGGCATTCTGGGCCTGCGCGTCGAGAACGCTGAAGAGCTGCCCGCCGCCTTGCGCAAGGCGTTCGATCATCCCGGTCCGGTGCTGATCGACGTTGTCACGGCCAAGCAGGAACTGGGCATCCCACCGAAAATCAAGCTGGCCCAGGCCAAGGGCTTCAGCCTGTACATGATGCGCGCGATCATGAGCGGGCGCGGCAGTGAAGTGCTGGAACTGGCGAAAACCAACCTGCGTTAATACATTATAAAAACTGATGGGTTGAATAGAAAAAGTTGCAACTTCTATCCGCCGAGATTGTCGCCACTGTTGCAGGTGACAATCTCGGCGTCTTTACATCGCTCTTTTCATAATGACTGCTCAAGGCGGTCATTATTTGTGGATCCAAACTTCTCACACCTTTTACTCATTGAGTTCGCTGTTTGAATTAACAAATTCAAATAGTGGGTAAAGCTTCTGTGCCCACAGCCGAGACAGTGGTACGGAAGCAAGACCGGCTACGGCAGGCTGATTACCGAACAGTCCCTGGCGACAAAAAAACGTCGACGCTACAGAACGTTACGCCCTGGATAGTCTTTATAGAAAAGTCTGCACGTCATGAGGTCTGCAATGCTTAGAAATGCTCCTTTGAGTATGAAACTGCTGCTTATTTTAATATTTCCCCTGTTGGGCTTTCTGGCCTTCGCAGGTCTGTTCGTGGCTGACAAAAGCGAAAATCTCGGTGACATGAGGCGCGCAGTGACGGCCAGCAGTGCCGCACAGAAGCTGAGTGACGTCGTCACCACTCTCCAGCGCGAGCGCGGGGCCAGCGGCGTGTTTCTGGGCAGCGGCGGCAAGTCCATGCAGGACAAACTGAAGACGTTTCGTCAGGAAACCGACAAGGCGATAAGCGAGATGCGCGCTCAGTCGACTGACGGCATTCCCGGCCCGGAAAAGGTCAACCGTGCGTTCGAGGACCTGATCGCCCTGCGCCTCAAGGTCGATACACTCGGGATCAACAGCACAGAATCCGGCACGCGTTTTACTGACATTATCAAAACCCTCATCGGCTTCTCCTATTCACTGGAATCGAGCATCGAGGATCCGGAAATACTGCGCGGCCTGAGTTCGCTCAATCAGTTCGTGGATATGAAGGAGCGTGCCGGTCGCGAACGTGTATTGCTCGGCCTGGCATTCAACCAGAACCGTTTCGACGCCGCACTGTTATCACGCTTCAGTCGCAACCTGGGCGAGTTCTCCGGTTACTTCGAAGCGTTCCAGCGCTGGTCGCCGGAAGCCTTCAAAACCAAACTCAATGCCGTTCTGCAGCAACCAGGATCGCTCGAAGTGGCGCGCTTGCAGCGTCTGGGCTTCGATACTCCGCTGGGTGACCCGCTCAACGTCAAGCCGGAAGACTGGTTCAACCTCTCTACCGCACGTATCGACATGATGGCCAATGTAGAAGCAGAACTTGGCCAGAACGTCGTCGGCCTGGCAACGGATGCGCGCAGCTCCGCTCAGAGCAGCCTGTACGTGGCGGTTGCCACTGTCGTTCTGATGCTGATCGTAGTGTTGTGGCTGGCGTCGGTGATCATCCGCAACATCAAGGTCGCGGTTGTCGATGTGAACCGCACTTTGATGGCACTTTCCACCCGCGACCTGACCGCCCGGACCCGTTATGTCGGCAAGGACGAGTTCGGCGAGATCTCGCGCAATCTGGACAACATGGCGCATCAGATCAGTGAGGTCATCAGTGAAATCGGCAGCGCCACGGCGCAGGTTGCCACCGCCGCCGAGCAGTCTTCCGCTGTGGCGTTGCAAACCAGTCAGAACGTGGCGCAACAACGCCAGGGCACTGATCAGGTCGCCACTGCCATCAGCGAAATGAGTGCCACGGTAAAGGATGTCGCGCGCAGCACCACCGACGCGGCCGAGATGTCACAGCGCGTCAACAACAGCACCGTGCAGGGCAAGACCGAAATCGACAACACCATCGGCCTGATTCAGGGGCTCTCGGTGCAGGCTGAAGAGACTTCACGGATCATTGACGAGCTCAAGGGCGAGAGCAACTCGATCTCCTCGGTGCTCGATGTCATTCGTGGCGTCGCCGACCAGACCAACCTGCTGGCGCTCAACGCAGCCATCGAGGCTGCTCGTGCCGGCGAGCAGGGGCGTGGTTTCGCGGTGGTTGCCGACGAAGTGCGCAATCTGGCCAAGAAGACTCAGGACTCTACCGTCAGCATCCAGAAAATGATCGCCAACCTGCAGTCCGGCTCGGAACGCGCAGCAGCGTCGATGCAGGAAACCCTGGGCAAGGCGCAGGAGGGTGCCAGCAATGTCGTACGCGCTGGTGAACTGCTGGAAGAGATCGCCGAAGGCATCGCGACCATCAGCGACCGCAACATCCAGGTCGCTTCTGCCGCGGAAGAGCAGAGTCTGGTTGCCGAAGAGATTCATCGCAACGTCGATGACATCAACTCGCTGGTCATCCAGGTCAGTGCCGGTGCCGAGCAGACCGCCGTCACCAGCCGCGAACTGGCGCGTCTGGCTGAGCAGCAGCAGGGTCTGGTGGGCCGCTTCAAGGTGAGCTGACAGTCAGTTGCTCGTGTGTTGTGAAAGGCCTGGGAGCGAAAGCTTTCAGGCCTTTTTGTTGGTCCCCGGATACTGTCGTGCCGCGGTAACTGATCACCCTTGATAGCCTGTCAGTCATGACCCTTCAGTCACCTTTTCATGTAACCCCACGTTCCGCTTACGATTATGTAGTGACTAAAAATAATCACTACATAATTGTTGACGCACCCCATTTGCCCTTGCATTATGCAGCTGTCTCCCTGATCGGGAGCGCTGCAAAAGGTGTGATGAACAGGCTCGGCAAGCCGTCGAGATGTTCCCGGATGTAGGCTGCCCACAAGGCAGATTGATGGAGCTGAACTGGCATTTGTCGTCGATAAGGGCGAGAAGCTGGCGAAATGTCCTCATGATGCTTGTAATGGATCGATTACCGATCCTGGGCCGGGTCTTTGGGTTTCGTGACTTCTTCTCTCTACGCTGATGCCGCTGTGTAGCGGCTCTTCATCAAGGCTACCTGCATGTCCTTGAGGGCTGGAACGGTATTCGACGCACACTCAATCGTGTTGCGTTGCTGAAGTTCTGGCGAATGAACTTGATGTATCAATTATTGAACAGTCTATGAGCGAAGGGGCATCAACATGAATATCAACACACAACCGACTATTGATGAACTGGCTCGTCTGTTTGCTGCGTGCAAAGACACGCTGGATAACCATATCGCCTGGGTTGCCGAGTCGGGTGAAGTTCGCGTCGACGCCATGTCGCCGTTCACCCAGGAGCACGAGTTTCGTGATGCGCATCCGCAACTGCGCGCGTCCCTGAAGATGTTCCGTCGTGGCCAGGGTTATGTCGGCAAGAAAGCCGCTGCCGATCGCGCCTACATGGAGGACACGCTGCAGGCGCTGAAAGGCGAATGGCAGAAGACTCGCCGGCAGGCGCACTCGCAGGTTGCCTGAGCCCAGGGCACCGCAGGTCCTGAAGCCTGTTCCCGATCCCGGTCGGGAACAGGCTTTTTGCTTTTCGGCGCCAAGAGGGGCGATGGTCTACAGGTTGTACAAAGTGTTTTCGGTGGTATAGATTCCGGCCATGAGTCAGCGACCCTGACTGTCTTCACTCGCTGCCTGCCGTGATTGCCACTGCAGTGCCTGCACATGACATAGATGAGGTTGCCGATGCGTGCGCCACGATGGTTATGGTTGGTGATGTTACTCAGCGCCGGCGCTTCGGCGGACTGGCGCGAGGCATTGCCCAATGCTCAGGTCGTCGGCGGCGGAGACCTTAGTCTGTTCGGCTTTCGTGTTTATACGGCCCGATTGCTCAGCCCGGTCAAACCTTTCGTGGCAGACGCGCCACTGGCACTTGAACTGACCTACCATCGCGCCATTGATCGTGAAGATCTGGTCGATGCCAGTATCGATGAGATCAAGCGTATTTCCGGGTCGAAGGTGAATGAGCAGCAACTGACCGAATGGCGACAGCAGATGAACCAGTCATTTGTCGACGTTCAGCCGGGCATGAAGATTACCGGCGTCTACCTGCCTGGTCGCGAAGCGCGGTTTTATGTTGGCGACAAGCTCCAGCATGTGGTGCCCGACAGCCAGTTCGCCAAGGCCTTCTTTTCCATCTGGCTGGACCCGAAAACCCGTAACCCCGAACTTCGCGAGCAGTTGCTCGGCAGTACCGGCTCATGACCCATCAAGGAGGGCGCATGCTGAGAAAGTGGATGTTAATGCTGTGTGTGGGGCTTGTACTGAGCGGCTGCGGTGGCGTGCCGGTAACCCGTTACAGTCAGGAAGCGCCAAAGCTCGATCTGCGCCAGTACTTCACCGGGCGTGTCGAGGCCTGGGGAATGTTTCAAAAACGCTCTGGTGAAGTCACCAAGCGCTTCACCGTGGTGATCGACGGGCACAGCGAAGGCGAAGTGCTGGTCATGCACGAGGCCTTCAGTTACAGCGACGGCACCAAGCAGGTGCGGGAGTGGCGCTTGCGTCCCGATGGTCCAGGGCGCTGGAAGGGTACGGCAGGTGACGTGGTTGGCGAGGCCTATGGCGAAGTGTCAGGCAACAGCTTCCACTGGAACTATGTGCTCAGGCTGCCGGTGGATGGCACCGAGTATGACGTGAGCCTGGATGACTGGATGTACCTGATCGACGAGCAGACCATGGCCAATCGTTCTTCGATGACCAAGCTGGGTGTCGAAGTCGGGCAGATCACGTTGTTCTTTCGCAAGGCCGCTAAATAAATAACGCCTCGTATGAGGCGTCATCCTTCAGGGCGGCTGCTCAGCCGCCCGTCATATTCATGAAGCGGACCACCTGCACACCATCGTCGTGGGTGAAGTTGTGGCTCCACGGCTTGAGCTGCATGGCGTCGATGATGGCTTTTTCGAGCTTTTCCGGCTGGCCGGGATTGGCGCGCAGTACCGCTTTCAAATCCACGGAATGCTCGTTACCCAGGCACAAGAGCAAGCGACCTTCGACTGTCATGCGCACGCGGTTGCAAGTGCCGCAGAAGTTATGGCTGTGCGGGGAGATGAAACCGATGCGGATGCCCGGTGCCTCGGCCAGACGCCAGTAGCGCGACGGCCCCTGAGTCGAATCAGTCGACGGCACCAGCGTGTAACGTTCGGCAATGCGTTCGCGCACCTGATCGCTGGAGTAGAAGGACTCGGCGCGGCTGTGCTCGCTGATGATGCCCAGCGGCATCTCTTCGATGAACGAGACATCCAGGTTGCGATCGATGGCGAACGCCAGCAGGTCGTTGATCTCATCATCGTTGCGACCGTGCATCACCACGCAGTTGAGCTTGGTGTGCACAAAACCGGCGGCGTTGGCGGCATCGATGCCCGCAATCACTTTGTGCAGATCGCCCGTGCGGGTCAGCTCGCGGAAACGCTGGGGATCAAGGCTGTCCAGGCTGATGTTCAGGCGTGTGACACCGGCCTTGAACAGCGGGGCAGCCAGCTTGTCCAGCTGCGAACCGTTGGTGGTCATGCACAGTTCACGCAGGCCGGGCAGGGCGGCGATCTTTTCGCAAAGCCCTACCACGCCTGCACGCACCAGCGGTTCACCACCGGTAAGACGAATCTTGCGCGTACCCAGTGCCACGAAGCGCTCGGCCACCTGGAGGATCTCCTCCAGCGACAGAATCTGTTGCCGAGGCAGAAACGTCATCTCTTCGGCCATGCAGTACACGCAGCGAAAATCGCAGCGGTCAGTGACCGACATGCGCAGATAATCGACTTTACGTGCAAAGCGGTCCATCAGGACGGGTTCTGACATTTCACCTTCTAACTAATCGAGTGGGCTGTATTACCGGGTTTGGAGGCCAGTGCGTTACCAGGGTTCAGCCAAATTACAGCGTGCCGACTTCAGGCCTGATCGCAGACTGGCAAAGTGCCTTGTACGGATTACATAGTAGCTGCACGCATTGCTGTTTGCACCGGCTGCATGACGCCACGCTAACCGAGTCGAAATGCCGCAGTCCAATTGCTTGTTCCGATACGCTCATCGACCTGCTCTATTACCGACGCCACGCTGACGTCATGGATCAGGATTGGCTGAAGCGCTGCGCTCGTAACGCTCCAGCAACGGCTGAATGCTGATGCCATGCAGCAGGATACTCAAGGCCACCACCGACAGCGTCATACCGATCACGACATCCCCGACGTCGTCCGCCAGGCCATGGGAAAGAGCGAAGCACAGGTAGTAAAGACTGCCGATGCCGCGAATGCCGAACCAGCCGACCAGTGCCTTCTGTTTCCGGTTTAGCAGACGTCGGCTGACCAGCAGCCAGACACTGGCCGGGCGTATGACGCAGAACAACGCCAGCCCCAGGCCGACGGCGCGCCAGTCCCAATAAGTGGCCAGCGCAGCGCCCAGCAATGTGATCAGCAGTACTTCCATTGCGCGCTCCACCAGACTGCCGAACGCCAGCATGTCGCCCATCATCACCCCGGCGGCCAATTGTGAATCGCTCAGGTCATCGGATTCGGCCACGGTGCCTTTTTCCAGTGATGCTGTCATGTGCCCGAGCACCGGCTGTGCCACATGTTCGGAGGGCAGTTCCGAGCGGGTGGTGCGCACTTCGGCCTGACGCAAGCCGAAGCCTGCGGCGAATACCGAGAGAAAGCCAAAGGCCCCTACGCTTTGGGCAACCACATAAGCCAGTGCGATAAGCGCCAGGGCCAAAAAGTCGTTGGGGGAGGTGGTACTGTCGGCGTTTTTGATGCGCAGAAAAATCATCAGGTGGCCAACCCCTCGGCCCATGCCATAACCGATCAGAAGGCCAGCGGGCACTGCCCAGATCAGGTCTTTGATCAGCCAGTCCTGTACCCAGTTGGCCATCCCTCCACCGGAAGTCAGATAGAGCAGCGCAAAAATAACGAATGGGAACGCGGTGCCGTCGTTGAGCCCGGCCTCGCCCGACAAGCCAAAACGCAGACGGTCCTGATCTTGCGCACTGTTGACCTGCACCATTCCCGCCAGTACAGGGTCGGTGGGTGAAAGCATGGCGCCGAGCAATAAGGATATGGTCCAGTCGATACCGAAAATGTAATGAGCGGCAAAGCTCACTCCGGCAATCGTCGCCAGCATCACCGGCCCGGCCAGCCAATACGCCGAGTGCCAGGCCTTGCCCTTTAACGGTAAGCGCAGCTTGATGCCGGTCCCGAAAAGTGAAAACAGCACGGCCACCTCGGTCAGGCGCTCAAGCCACTCATGAGACGCCTTGAAATCGAGATCGACGATATCGAGGCCCATCGGGCCGATGCTGAAACCGAACGCCAGGCAGACTGCCGAGGTTGTCACCGGCATCCAGCGTAAAAAGGAAGAGGTCAGTGCCAACAGCATCAATAAAACGCCGAGCACGCCCATGCAGACCAGAAAACTCATAGAGAAAGAACCACCGTTGAATGCGCCTTGAGAAGAGGGCGTAACGGTGGGACTGCCCTATGCGGTAATAAGTTGAAATAATTTGCCGGGCGGTTGCAAAACGCTGCCGCTGGCGGCCGGTACGGGCGCATCCAGCGTGCAGGCGTGCGTCGGGCTAGCGCTCGATGCTGCGGCTCCAGCGTGCGTTCCACTCGGGACGGATCTGATTGACCTGATCCCAGTCGATGGTCACCGCCGTTTCCAGGTACTTCTCCATGGCCTCGACCTGACTGCGCGTCTTGTCAGTGGTCGGGGTTTTCGGGTTCGACGGGATCTGGTCACCGAACTCCAGCGCAGGCGCCTGTGCTTCCGGGGTCAGCAGATAGGCCGCCAGCTTTTGCGCCAGCTCCGGCTGGTTGTTGTTGGCGATCGCACATTCAGCCACGTTCAACACCACGCCGCCCTCCTTGGGCGATGCGTACTCCACCGGTACGCCCTTGATCTTCAGGGCGGTGACCTGGGTCGGCGTCAGCGGGAACAGGGCGGCTTCGTCGGTCTGCACCATTTCCGAGATCTTGGCCGAGCTGGCGATGTATTCCAGCACGTTCGGGCCGATGGTTTTCGGCCAGGCCTTGAAGCCGGGTTCGACGTCTTTCTCGCTGCCGCCCTGGATACGGTTGAACATCAGAAAGCCATGCAGGCCGAAGGTCGAGGAGGCCAGTGACTGGAACACCACCTTGTCCTTGAAACGTTTGTCGGCCAGGTCCATCCACGAGGTGGGCGCGCTCCAGCCCTGTTCCTTGAACATTCGCGTGTTGTAGGCCAGGCCGGTCACACCCAGGCTGACGGCTGCCGCCTGTTCCTTGATTTTGGCCTTTTCAGGGAGGTCGGCCAGGCTGGCGCTGGGTTTCAGGGTGTCGCACAGGCCCATGGAAATGGCCCGGTACATGATGCCGTCGTCGAGAAAGATGACGTGCATCTGCGGGTTGTCCTTACTCGCCTGAACCTTGGCGAGGATATCGGCCGACGTGCCAGGCACGATCACCACCTTGACGTTGTTGGCCTTCTCGAAAGCCGGCAGCACTTGATCGGCATACAGGCGCTCCATGGTCCCGCCGTTCATGCCCAGGTACAGCGTGGTTTCGGCCCGGGCAGGCGTGGACAGTAGTGCGGCGGCCAGCGGCAGGCAGGACAGCCCGGTGAGGGCGAGACGTTTGGTGCTTTTCATAGGGACGACCTTCCTCTGTGCAATGGGATGACGTTCGTAACAGGTTCGATAGCAGGGGGTTGCAGGGCGATTTGCTGAAAGCGGCCGATGGAAAAGGCATCGAGCGGGATCCGTGAGGCGCCGTCGCAGACCCATTCGGCCAGCGCTTCACCCGCTGCCGGGCCGATCTGAAAGCCCGCCCCGGCAAAACCGAAGCCATGCAGCAGACCCGGCTGTTTCAGGCTCGGGCCCAATACCGGTTCGCGATCCGGCAGGTAGCCTTCGGTGCCGCTCCAGGTGCGGATCGCCTGAGCGCCGGCGAGTGGCGGGTAGAGCTCGACGGCGTTGCGCAGGATATCCAGCACCGCCGCCTGCCCCGGTCTGGCGCGCGCCGGGTCGAGAGCAAAGCCTTGTCCGCCGCCCAGGACGCAATTGCCGCGTGCCACTTGTCGGGCATAGATGCCGCCGCCTTCGACGCCGGTGCTGACGTCCATGAACATCGGCAGCGGTTCTGTCACCAGCATCGCCGGATGCCCCGAATACATCGGCACCGGTTCGTTGAATTGTGCTGCCAGCGCTGCGGCCCACGCCCCGGCACAGTTGAGCAGCCAGGTGGCGCGCAGTGTCAGGCCGCTGGCGGTCGTGACGACGAAGGCGTTGCCGTCGTGGCTGACTTCGCTGACCGGCGCTTGCTCGAACACCTGTGCGCCTGCCCGACGCGCAGCGCGGGCGAAGGCCGGCGAGACCAGGCGTGGATTGGCGTGTCCATCGTCAGCGCACAGGGATGCACCGACAGCAACATCGCCTGCCCAGGGATAACGGGCGCGCAGTTGATCGCGATCAAGCAACTGCAAATCCAGGCCGAATCCCTGACTGGCTTCGGCGTAGGCGCGCAAGGCATTCATGTCCTGTTCGCTGCGCGCCAGTTTGAGATGGCCCGAGCGCTGGTACTCGCCGTCGATGCCGATCAGTTCGCGCAGATTGCCCCATATCTGGTGCGCCCGTTGCGACAAGGGCAGCTGCGACAGCGTACGGCCCTGACGACGTACGCCGCCGTAATTGACGCCGCTGGAGTGCGACCCGCAAAAATCGCGCTCCAGCACGGCGACCCGCTTGCCCTTCAGGGCCAGCGTCAAGGCTGCCGAGGCGCCGACGATGCCGCCGCCGATGACAATCGCATCGGTTTCAATCAGTGTGCTCATGCTTGCGTCTCCACTGATGGCTTCTCCATGCGCTGCGTATCAAGCCCGAAGGGCAGTGGCTTGATCGGTGCCTGACCGCGCAGGCGGCCGACGTGCTCGACGGGCAGGCCGCTCTCGCGGGCAATGATCTCGGCCGCGGCCAGGCCACACATCCGGCCCTGGCAGCGACCCATACCGACCCGGCACATGGCCTTGACCCGGTTGATCTCCCAATGGCCGTCCTGCACGGCGCTGCGAATCTCGCCTGCGGAGACTTCTTCGCAGCGGCACACCAGCGTGTCATCCGCCACGTTGGCGGCCCAGTCCTCAGGGAAGGGAAACGCGGTTTCCAGCCCGTGGCGGAAGCGCTCGATGCGTCGCAGTGCGGTTTTCAGCGTATCGATACGTGCAGTGTCTGCGACAACACCGATGTCTTGCAGCAGCCCGAGCGCGGCCAGTTCTCCAGCCATTTCCGCAGCGTCCGCGCCCATGATTCCCGCGCCGTCGCCCGCCAGGTAGATGCCTGACGCGCTGCTGCGTCCACAGTCGTCGCGGGTCGGCAGCCATGCCCGGTTGAGCGGGCTCCAGGCGAATTCGCAGCCCAGCAGGTCGGCCAGTTGCGTCTCGCTGCGCAACGCATGGGCGAAAGCGACCGCGTCGCAGGCCAGGCGGCCCGATTTGCCGTTACGTTGCCATTGAATGCCGTCTACGCGTTTTTCGCCGTCGATGCGTGTGAGCTGCGCACCTTGATGCACGGGAATGCCGTGTGTGCTCAGCCACGCGCGGTAATAGATGCCCTTGGCCAGCAGCGCCGGTTGGCCCAGCAGCGCCGGCAATGCCTTGCATTGTGCCGAAAACGGCGCGCTGTCGAGCACCGCCAGCACCTTCGCGCCAGCCTTGGCGTACTGGTAGGCGACCAGGTACAGCAACGGGCCAGTGCCACAAAACACCACACGCTGGCCAATTGCACAGCCCTGATATTTGAGCGCGATCTGCGCTGCGCCCAGGCTGTACACGCCGGGCAGGGTCCAGCCGGATACTGGCAGAATTCGGTCGGTGGCACCGGTGGCGACGATCAGGTGGCTGAAGTCGAGGGTGGCGGCGTTACCGTTTTGCAGGGTATCGAGTTGATGATCTTCGGCGTTCCAGACCAGCGTCTGCGGCCGGTAGTCGATCTGCGTTGCCAGCGTGTCGAGCGCCTCGTGCACCGCGACCGCCTTGGCGCTTTCAAAGCCGTAGAGCGCCTTGGCCGAACGCTGGAAGTTGTCCGGCTGGCGACGGTAGATCTGGCCGCCGCCGCGCAGCCCTTCATCGATCAGGCAGGCCTTGATGCCGTGGGCCAGTAGCGTCTGGGCGGCGCGAATGCCGGCCGGTCCTGCGCCGATAATGGCAATGGCCTGATCGCTCATACGCACCGCCCCGGCTCACGAATCACTGCCTGACCGGCCTCCAGCAGCGTCGAACAGGCACGCACGCGCTGACCGTCACCCAGCCTCACCCAGCAGTCCTGGCAGGCGCCCATCATGCAGAAACCGGCACGAGGTTCGGCACTGAAGTCACTGCCGCGCAAGTGGTCGCTGGCGGTCAGTACCGCGGTCAGCAAGGTATCGCCCAACAGACCGCTGGCCGGCTCGCCGTCAAGGGTGAAGGGCACAACCGGGCGATCATGTTCGGTCAGTCGTTTCAGCAATGCCATAACGTGAAAGCTCCGGGTTAGTGTTTGCCGACCAGCACGCGATCCAGCCCATAGACCCGGTCGAGCAGGATCATGGTGGCGGCGGTGAGGGCGATGACCAGTGCCGACACGGCGGCCATCATCGGGTCGATGGATTCGGTGGCGTAGACATACATGCGCACCGGCAGGGTCTGGGTCGCGGGCGAGGTAACGAAGATCGACAGCGTGACTTCATCGAAGCTGTTGATGAACGCCAGCAGCCAGCCGCCCGCCACGCCGGGCAGGATCATTGGCAGGGTGATCTGCCGAAACAGCGTGAAGCGGTCGGCCCCCAGTGACTCGGCGGCGTGTTCGGCGCTGCGGTCGATGCCGATCGCCGCTGCCAGTACCAGGCGCAGCACATAGGGCGTGATGACCAGCACATGGGCGAAGATCAGCCAGGTGAAGCTGCCGTTCACGCCCATCAGCGCAAACAGGCGCAGCATCGCCACCCCCAACACCAGGTGCGGAATGATGATCGGCGACAGAAACAGAGCATTGAAAAAATTGCGACCGGGAAATGTATGACGCGTGATTGCCAGTGCGGCGGGTACCGCGATCAGCGTGGCCAGCGTCGCCGATACGAACGCCAGGATCAGGCTGTTGTAGAACGAATCGATAAAGTCGGCGCGCTCGAAGACTGCCTTGAACCAGCGCAGCGAAAAATGGGTGGTGGGCAGGCTCAGGGTGTTTTCCGGGGTGAACGCCACCAGGCACACCACGACCAGCGGGGCCATCATGAAAATCACTACCAGCGCATGAAACGAGAGGGCCAACGGACCGTTCTTGGACATGGATCATTCCCCCAGAGTTTTTTTGTAGCGGCCTTCGATCATGCGGTTCCAGGACAGCATGACCAGCAGGTTGACCAGCAGCAGCGCCACGGCAAGGGTCGCGCCCATCGGCCAGTTCAGCTCCGAGAGGTACTGGTCGTAGATCACCGTGGCGACCATCTTCAGGCGGCGCCCGCCGAGCAGGCCTGGAATGGCGAACGAACTGGCGGCCAGACCGAACACGATCAGCGACCCGGACAGCACGCCCGGCATGACTTGCGGCAGCACGATCAGGCGCATGACTTTCGCCTGGCTGGCGCCCAGCGACAGCGCGGCCTGTTCGGCGGTGGGGTCAAGCTTCTGCAGCGAGGTCCAGACCGGAATAATCATGAACGGCAACATGACGTGGACCAGCGCGATGACTACGGCAAACGGGGTGTACAGCAGTTTCACCGGGCGACCGCCCATGAACTGGATGACCTGATTGATCAGGCCGTCCGCGCCCAGCAGCAGGCTCCAGCCGAATGCCCGGACCACCACCGAGATCAGCAGCGGCGTGAGAATCAGGATCAGGAAGATCGAGCGCCACGGTGTGCCCATGCGGCTGAGAATGTAGGCTTCCGGCACGCCGATCAGCACGCACAGCAGGGTGACCAGCGCACTGATCCAGAAGGTGCGCAGGAAGATTTCATAGAAATACGAGTCGGTGACCACGGCCATGTAGTTGGCCAGCGTGTAGCTGTCGCTTTTCACCCCGACCTGATAGTCGAACACGTTGAACGACAGCACCAGGGTCAGACCCAGCGGCAACACCAGCAAGCCGATATATAACGCCAGCGCCGGCGCTGACAGCCAATAGCCGCGGCCGCCCTGACGCATTTCGCTCAGCAGGCTCATGCGCGCACCTCGTCGGCATCCAGCACGCGCAGCAATTCGGTGGGCCAGTCCATGTCGACCGCCGCGCCTTGTTCCAGCGGCGCCTGGCCGTCGTTACGGCGTACTACCGTCACTTCGCCAATGCCGGTCTGGATGCGATACAGCCACTGGCTGCCGAGGAAATAGCGCGTGACGATGCGCCCGGACAGTCGCCCGCAGCCAGGCGCCACCAGATCGATCTTTTCGGGACGCAGGCTGAGGGTCAGGCTGCCATCGCCCGACTCCTGACGAATTTGCGGGATGCCGCTGCTGTCCAGATCACCCTGCAACATGTTGGCCTTACCGACGAAGCCCGAGATGAAGCGTGTGCGCGGGTGTTCGTAAAGCTTGTAAGGCTCGTCGATCTGGGTGATACGACCGGCCTGCATCACCACCACCCGATCGCTGATCGACAGGGCTTCGGCCTGATCATGGGTGACCATCAGCGTGGTAATGCCGACTTCGTTCTGAATGCGGCGGATCTCGAACTGCATCTCTTCGCGCAGGTTGGCGTCCAGGTTGGACAGCGGCTCGTCGAGCAGCAGCACTGGCGGCTCGATTACCAACGCGCGGGCCAGTGCGACCCGCTGGCGCTGACCCCCGGACAGCTCGCGCGGGTAGCGCTCGGCATGCTGACCGAGACGCACCAGCTCCAGCACCCGGCTGACACGCGGGTGCAACTCGGCGGCAGGCACCTTGCGCATACGCAGGCCAAACGCAACGTTGTCGGCCACGGTCATGTGCGGAAACAGCGCATAGCTTTGAAACACTACGCCGAGGCCTCGGCTGCTGGGTTTGGCGTGGGTGATGTCGCGCCCGTCGAGCACAATGCGTCCGTCACTGACTTCAACGAAACCGGCGATCATTTGCAGGGTGGTGGTTTTGCCGCAGCCGGAAGGGCCGAGCAGTGAAACGAATTCGCCCTTGTCGACGGCCAGGTTGGTGGCAACGACCGCGTCAATGGAGCCGTAGCGTTTGGAGAGACCTTCGAGCTGCAGAAATGCCATGCCTGCTTCCACCTTTGTGCATGCGCGCCGAAGCACGCGTTTGTCATGGGCAGATGCGAAATGAAGTCATGCAGTTCTGTGGACGTTGGCGCTCGCTCTGAGTCGGCTACCGATGATTGTTCAAATCGCCCCTGTGGACTGAGAGTAGGGCGAAGGCTAGGATGGGCTCAACAAGGAATTTCACTGAATAACATCTTTCTTTGAATTAATTCTTTTAGTGGAAATATAAAGAGATATCGTCATGGATAATTCCACTGATCGGAATAACGCGAAAGCTGAGGTCGGTGTGGGAGCCGTTTCCCGGCTGTTCGCGGTGCTGCGCTGCCTGGGCGATTGTGATGAAGGCGGCGAGCGGGTCACGCAACTCGCCCAGCGTGTCGGGCTGTCGCAACCCACCACGCATCGCTTGCTGCGCAGCCTGATGGATGAGGGCATGGTCGAGCAGGATCTGCTCAGCAAGCGTTATCGGTTGAGCATCGAGTTCTTTGCCCTGGCCGCCAAGGCGGGCAATACCGGCAACCTGCGTGACGTGGTGCGCCCCAGTCTGTTGCGCCTGTCCGCCTCGCTGGGTGATTCGCTGTTTCTGCTGGCACGCAGCGGTTTCGATGCGATCTGCCTGGACCGCAGCGAAGGTCCGTACCCGATCCGCACGTTCACCGGCGACATCGGCGGGCGTGTTGCCCTGGGCGTGGGGCAGGGCAGCCTGGCGATTCTTGCGTTTCTGCCCGAGGACGAGCGGGAAACGGTCATTGCCTACAACCTGCCACGGCTCAAGGACTTTCACCTGTACGACGAGGTGTTTCTGCGTTCGGAGGTGGAAAACGTGCGTCGCCAGGGTTACGCCGGGCGCAACACCGGCGCGTTACCGGGCATGGCCGGGCTGGCAGTGCCGATACTGGACCGCAGCGGTCGTGCAGTGGCTGCGCTCAGCGTGGCGACCATATCCGACCGGCTGGGACCGGATCGCCTGACGACCGTGGTCGAACTGCTCAAGCGCGAAGCCACGGCCATCAGTGCCCGAATCAACCCGTTCGACCCGTCGCTGCGACGGCCCAGTCAGGTGTTCGGGCAGGTTGATTAAGCAGCATGCTTCTTCAGCTTCGAGGCGGCTGTCAGTCCTGGCTCGTTACGCCCAGCCGCTGCTGCTCAAGCCTTCTGCCTTGAACACCAGCGCCTTCAAGCCACCCTCAGCGCGAGCGTCGGGGAACTCCGGCGGGTTTTCCAGACGTTGTTCGAAGCGCAGGCAAGGTGCTTCGATTGCGGTGTGCTGAATCAGAAAGTCCGGTCCCAGCGCGGGGTCGTTCATGCACGCCAGCACCGAACCGTCCTCATCCAGCAACTCCGGCAGGCGACGCAGGACGCGCTGGTAGTCCTTGTCGAGCATGAAACTGCCTTTCTGGAAGGATGGCGGGTCAATGATGATCAGGTCATAAGGGCCGCAACGGGTGACCTTGGCCCAGGATTTGAACAGGTCATGGCCCAGAAAGGTCACGCGGCTGAGGTCCTGATCATTGAGGCGATGATTCTCGCGGCCGCGATTCAACGCAGCACGGGCCATGTCCAGATTCACGACGTGGTCGGCTCCACCGGCAAGGGCGGCGACCGAGAAGCCGCAGGTGTAGGCGAAGAGATTGAGGATGCGCTTGCCCTTGGCCTGAGCCTGCACCCATTCACGGCCGTAGCGCATGTCCAGAAACAGCCCGCTGTTCTGCTTTTTGCCGAAATCGACTTTGTAGCGCAGGCCGTTTTCGGTGATCACCCATTCATCCACGACCTCGCCGGTCAGCCATTGCGTGGTGCTCTGTGGCAGATAGCGGTGTTGCAGCAGCAGCGTGTGAGCCTGGCTCTGCTGCCACTGGGGCGTGTCGGTCAACGCGTGCAACAGCTGAGTCAATGCTGCCAGCTCGGACTCGAGAGGCTCCTTGAACACCGAGACCAGCACCACGCCCTGCATCCAGTCGACGGTGATGTGCTCCAGCCCCGGCCATACACGACCACGGCCGTGAAACAGGCGGCGGGTTTCATTCGGGACGTTGTTCAACGCGTCGATCAGGTGCTGTTGCAGAATCGCGAGTGCTTCAGGGGTCATGGCGCAGGTCGGTCAGGAAAAGCGGCGTATGGTAAACGTATTTCAGCAGATGGGCATCGCAGGGTTCAGCGTGGCATGTATTGACGTTGCCAGCGGTGCGGGATTTTCAGCGAAACCAGCCCCAGCAATGCTGATAGGCTGCCGCTGATCAGCAGGGCGTTGAGACCCAGGCGGTGCTCGAGTACCGCGCCTATCACGGCCCCGATGAACATACCGACCCAAGGGACCAGCTGCACGCGCCAGCCGTCTCGTCGTTCCCCCAGCATCCAGCGACCCAGGCCACGACCGAAACGCGACAGCGCGCCGGTCACGTAAGTCAGGCCGACCGGCAGCCCGTTGACCTGCTCAACGGCGGCGTTGAGCATGCCCATTGCCAGAATGGCCCAGATCAGCGCGAGCATGTTGCTTTCCAGTGGCCATGCGGCAGCCGCACAGAGCAGCGTGGCGATGCCCAGCAGCAAGGGTAGGGCGCGCCGCCCGCCAAGGCGCGCAACCACTACGCCCAGCGCGTTGCCGGCAATGAAAGCCAGGATTGCGAGGGTCAGACGCACCGTCACGCTCAGGTCGCCATCACTGATGGCGACTGCGAGCCGGGTGGTGTTGCCACTCATGAACGAAACGAAATCGCCGGTTGCCATGAAGCCGATGGCGTCGGTCATGCCGGCCAGAACAGACAGGCTTGCAACCAGGCCCATGCCGACCCGGCCACGCCATTTCTGCATGTGCAGGTGCCTGGGGCTGACGCTGGAAGTGGCGGGCTGTGGCAGCATCGAAGGCGCCTCTGGCGCGAAGAACGCGCGACTGAACTCTACTCGGGTGCAGCGATTTACAGCGGCTTGGCGCGCACGATCCGCTTGGCCTTGACCTCATCAGCATAGGCTTTGAGCTGGTCGGCATCGCTATAAAGACGGTTGACCATCTGCAGCACTGCGGTGACATCCACATCGTTCATTTGTGAGGCGAGTTTGAGAATTTCTTCCGCCGTGTTTTCCAGGTTGGTTGCTGTCCCTTTCAGGTGTCGCTTCAGCTCCTGAGTCGACTTATTGAGCGCCATACGTGTTCCTGTGCCAAGACCTTGAATTCCATACCCGGAGCATGGCTTTTTCTGCGATAACAAGCAATCAGGCTTATACCTGTGCGTCAGGGTATCGGCCGATTCAGGCTGATCTGCAAGGCAAGGTGCTCAATCGTCGCGGGTCAGCACTTCCAGCAGTTCTATTTCGAATGTCAGGTCGGCACCGGGCTTGATGTGTGCGCCCATGCTTCTGTCGCCGTACGCCAGATGGGCGGGGACGAACAATTGACGCTTGCCGCCGACTTTCATGCCCATCAGGCCCTGATCCCAGCCCTTGATGACACGTCCTGTGCCGATCACGCACTGAAACGGCTTGCCGCGCTGGTGAGAGGAATCGAACACGGTGCCGTCTTCCAGGGTCCCGGTGTACTGCGTGGTGATCAGCGCACCCTTTACCACTGCCTTGCCCTCGCCGGGGTGCAGGTCGGTAATCTGTAATTCTTTGCTCATTGCGATGCTTCCGGTTGCTGAGCGCTCTGTCATTGGCGCGAGCGGGCTTTCTCGCAGAAAAGCCGCTTCATGACAAGCCGCCTCATGGCAAACCGGTGGAAACGAAAACGGAGGAAGCTTTCGCTTCCCCCGTTCAGTCGAACCCGGTGCCTGTCAGAGATTCTGCGAGCTGACCACCATGGCCTGCGCGATATTCTCTTTCTGCTCCTGAGTGAAGCCGTCCCAGATATTGGTCTTGGCGTAGTAGCCCAGGCCCGCCAGACAATAAAGGCTGAGGGTCAGAACGATGACGATCGAAACAAAGGTCCAGCGGCCTTCGTCATCGTTTTCACGGGTGAAGCTGCGCGAATAGTTGTCCTCTGCGCTACGGAAGAACAGCGCGGACGACAGACGCTTGAGCCACTGGAACAAATGAACAACAACGATGCGCAACATGGGTAAATCACCTCAAAGGTTAAGAAAACGGGTTGCCGGGATGCCCTCAGGGGCATCGGATGCAAAAGCTGAAAACGAAAAAAGCCCGTCTATGACGGGCTTTCTTTTTATGATTCTGTTCAGGCGAGCAGTGAAGGGCGACGTGAAACGGATCGCGAGAGGCACTGCGCATGCATGACGTTATGGAAACATTTTAAAACAAATGAATGGGCGCATCTACCCGCGCCATTCTGTTGTCAGACAACTGGTAGTGCCTGGAGGTGTGACAAAACGTCGCTCTGCGTTTATTTGCCGAGCAGTAAGGAGTCTGATCATTGGTCAAGTCTTGTAATACTTTGCCATCGTACGAAACATCTATGGGTATTGTAGGATCAACGCCCGTATTAATTTTCAGGACTGTATGAATACCCTTCAGGAGCCTCCGAGTTGTCCTCCCATCGCTGATGGCTGGCCGGCGATTTCACCGTTGCCTAGCAGACCGCTTCATTCGCACGTATCTCTACTTGACCTCTTGCACTGCATGGATTCCGGCAGACCCTCGCGTCCTGACGCTGCAACGCCATGCCTGACGTTCAGCCATGGCGTCTGGTCTACAGTGACCAATACCAACCCCTGCCATTTTTATCGTGAGGCTGCATAAACCATGGAATGGATCGCTGATCCCACGGCATGGCTTGGCCTGCTGACCCTTATCGTGCTGGAACTGGTGCTGGGCATCGACAACCTGGTGTTCATCGCCATCCTGGCGGACAAACTGCCTCCTGAACAACGTGACAAGGCGCGCGTCATCGGCCTGTCGCTGGCGTTGATCATGCGCCTTGGCCTGCTGGCGAGCATCTCGTGGATGGTGACCCTGACCGAGCCGTTGTTCGAGGTGTTCGGCAAGACGTTCTCCGGTCGCGACCTGATCATGCTGTTTGGTGGTGTGTTCCTGCTGTTCAAGGCCACCATGGAACTGCACGAGCGGCTGGAAGGCCATGTCGCCCAGCGCGCCGGTAATGCGGGCTACGCGCTGTTCTGGCCTATCGTTGCGCAGATTGTCGTACTGGACGCGGTGTTCTCGCTGGATGCGGTGATTACCGCCGTCGGTATGGTCGAGCACCTGTCGGTGATGATGATCGCGGTGATCTTCTCCATCGGCCTGATGATGATTGCCAGCAAGCCGCTGACCAAATTCGTCAACAGCCGCCCGACGGTGATCATGCTGTGTCTGGGCTTCCTGATGATGATCGGTTTCAGCCTGACTGCCGAAGGCCTGGGGTTCCATATTCCCAAGGGCTATCTGTATGCGGCCATCGGCTTCTCGATCCTCATTGAAGTGTTCAACCAGATCGCCCGCAAGCGCAGCAAGAAGTCGGCCCATGGTCACCTGCCGCGCCGCGAGCGAGCAGCACACGCGGTGATGCGCCTGTTGGGCGGTCGCAAGCTGGAGTCTGGTGACGTCGATGAGGAAATCACCGACAT
This sequence comes from Pseudomonas congelans, assembly GCF_900103225.1. Classification (GTDB taxonomy): domain Bacteria; phylum Pseudomonadota; class Gammaproteobacteria; order Pseudomonadales; family Pseudomonadaceae; genus Aquipseudomonas; species Aquipseudomonas congelans. The sequence continues at coordinate 623,455 of NZ_FNJH01000001.1, forward strand.
GCTGGATGGTGAAAGCAGCGAACCGGTGTTCGACCGTCGTGAGCGCGTGATGATCAGCGGCGTACTGCAGCTGGCAGAGCGGCCGATTCGCACGGTGATGACGCCGAGGGCGGAAGTCGACTGTATCGACCTGAACGACAGCGCCGAGAAGATCCGTCTGAAACTGATGCACTCGTCCTACTCGCGTCTGCCGCTGATTGGCGAGCGCGGTATCGATGAGCCGCTGGGCTTCGTGCACAAGAAAGAGTTGTTCAAGGAGTTGTTATCCGGCAACGAGCCCGACTTGAAGCTGATGTCGCGCAAGGCAATCAACCTGCTGGAAAGCTTCACCATCCTCAATGCCCTGGAACAGATGCGCAAGGAATCGACGCACATCGCCTTTGTGGTCAACGAGTTTGGTGACTTCATCGGCGTGTTGAGCATGACCGACATTCTCGAGTCCATCGCCGGCCAACTGCCTGACGCCAGCGAAGTGGAAGGCCCGGACATCGTCGAGCAGGGTGAGGACTTCGTGGTATCGGGTGCCTTGAACCTGAGCCTGATTCGCGAGCGCACCGGCTTCCAGGCCAAGGCGACCGAGGATTATCAGACCCTGGCCGGACTGGTCATGAGCCTGCTGGATCGCCTGCCGTCTACCGGCGACAGCCTCAGCTGGCAGGGCTGGAACCTGCACGTCGTCGGCGTGGAAGAGCGCCGCGTGACTCGGGTGTTGCTGCAGAAACAGCCCGACATGGGTTCTGGCAAATAAGCACCGAGCTGTAATGCAACACGGGGCCTGCTCATGGTGAGCAGGCCCCGTTTTCATGCGCGCGTCATGCTTATTTTCGACGCGGACGCGACACCACGGATTCGATATTCTTGCGGCCGATCAGTTTGGGCTGCGCAGGCTCTTTGGCCACCGGCTCATCAGCCAGCCACTTGAACATCACCAGACAATCCACCAAGCCCAATCGGGCGTGACGATAAGCCTTGGGCAACCGCCCGACCGTCTCGAAACCCAGCTTGCTCCACAACCCGACCGCCACCTCATTGCTGGCGACCACCGAATTGAACTGCATCGCCAGGAACCCGCTGTCGCGCGCCAGTTGCTGCGAGTGCTCACACATCAACCGCGCCACACCGCGCCCCCGCGCCGCGTCCGTCACCATATAGCCACAGTTGCAGACATGATTACCCGGGCCTGCCGCATTGGCCTTCAGGTAATAACTGCCCAACAGCTGGCCATCTTCCTCGGCAATCAACGTGTGCAATGGCGCCGTCATCCACAGATCGCGGCCATGCTCTTGAGTGAGGGCAGGGTCGTAGGCATAGGTTTCCTGAGCGATGACGACAGCCTGAAAGGTGGGCCAGAAGCGCTCGAAATCTTCCGGTGTCATGGGGCGGATCTGGATCATGGTGAGGCCTTGGTGAGTTCGAGACTAAATTATCGGTGATTTATAAAATGTGACGATTCTATCACCTCGCTCGCTTAGTCGGGCATGCAGCGCCGTTAAGCCTCCAATGAACGGCGATGAGTTGAAAGATGATGCTATGACCAACGCGCTCCCTCCCCTCAGGTAAACGCTCCATAGCTTTTATTTTTCCTGGACTGCTAAAAGTCTATGCGACTGAATGCTTTATTTGTACGCTCCATGTGGTTTTCTTCTAAGAGGAAATCTGGCATATTTGGTATCTGGTCGAAAGCTAAAGTAATATAATTATTAAAAGAGCTTGTATGTTAAGAATAGTTTTTGTGGGTGAGAGTGGCGGGTAACTAGTTTCATTTTATGAATATATAAATATATATTTATTACTACAAGGATAAGTAGAAATGCCTTTTGTACACAAATTGAGCTTTAGTGATTGGAGTGGCAGATTAAAAGAGGTGGTTTTTTCGTCGCCTCAAGATTCTTTAAAGGAGAAAGGATTTCACACAACTATAATTACCGGGCAAAATGGATCTCATAAGAGTACTATATTAAAAGAGCTTGTTTCAGCGATTGTATTAATTGATGGGGAAGCTAAAATTCAATATGGTGCGCACTCTAATTTCTCTCCCCATGTGATTTGTGTCTCGGGTTCTGTCGCGGACCGGTTTCCACTCAAGGAAAAGCCTGGTGGAGGGAGTACCGAGTTTGATGTGCCGGATTATGTGTATTTAGGGCAGCGAGTTGGTCCAAATCTACTCAGTAAAAAAAGACCTTTAGAAACTCTTCTGATTTCTGCACTTGATAATAGAAAAGGAGATAGATATAAATGGGGCTTTTTCAGGAAGGCTCATCAGTTTGCCGGAATAAAGATGTCAGTAAAGTTTGAGCTAGCTATAGAGCGCGCTTTTTCAGAAGATAGTTTTCACTTAAGGGATGCGATAGTTGAAAGAACTATTGGGAGAGGCAGTGAGCGTGGCGCGCCTATGCGTCGTTTATCTCCAAGCACAGCTAAGTGGCTGTTGAATGAATTTTCGGATAGGGATTTCGAGGATTTTGAAAGGTTTCTTGATAATGGGCGAAAAAGAGTAACGGTTTTACTCAGCGACAATGGTGCTATCTGTGAGTCGATTCCTATTGCAATGCTCCGATTAGGGCTGCTTGCTGATGTAGTTGGCCTCAAGGATGTGTTGGTTAGATCAAGTATAAATAATTCAGAGTTCTCTATATATGAATTGAGCTCTGGAGAATACCATATGTACTCCAGTATTCTTGGAGTGGGATTTGGCGTAGAGGACTCTTCTATAGTATTAATAGATGAGCCCGAAAATAGTTTGCATCCGCAATGGCAACAAGATTTTATGAGTGCTGTTTTTGATATAGGATCGCAGGGGTTGGCGCTGGGGCATATTATAATATGTACACATTCCCCATTAATAGTAGGTGCAGCGCCAGAAGGCGCTACAATAATTGATTTGAAAAATGAAGTTGCGCCTTCAGAGTCCTCCACTTTTGGCGGATCTTCAGATGAAATATTATTGTCGCAGTTTGGTTTAGCGTCTAGTCGTAACCGTGTCGTTGTTGACATCATACAGCGCGCTGTTTCCCTTGTTGAACGGGGGGATTTTGGTGGCGAGGAGTTTGATTTAATGAAGCCAGTATTAGCTTCGTTGAGAGAGAAAATGAGGCCTCATGATCCTATTATGCAAATATTAGATGCACTGTTAGAGGAAGCTGAATAATGAATATTGGTTACGATAGAATTGCGCCTTCACCTAGCTATCCCATAGGGACTACGAAGTTGGATTATCTAGGCTTTGAGTGGGGTGATCAGCATAATATTATTAAGGACTTTAAAAGTGAGCTGAAAAAAAGTTTGAGAGAGGCGCAGAGAGGTAGATGCGCTTATTGTCGAAGAACTCTGTATGATGATATTTCAACTCATATGGAGCATTTTGTAGAGAAAAGACAGTACGTTAGCTATACGTTTGAGATTCTAAATATTTCGCTCTCTTGCGGCACCTGCAATACTCAAAAAAATGCTTACCATAGCTCCTTCAATAGCATGCTTAAGAAAAGAGCTGAACGTCACAAAAAAGCTCCTATTACTCGTTGCCCTACTTTATCACGCGAAATTGCCAGTGGTAATCCTTTTCCAAATACCGCTGATCAGTATCGATGGGTACACCCCCATTTCGATCTCTATTCAGAAAATATTACAATCGACAAAGGATGGATATTTGTAGGCTCAAGTATCAAGGGGGCTCGTACTATTTCAGGTCTTAAGCTAAATGCGTTGGCGGCGATTGAAAAGAGAGCTCTTGACGAGCGTTTAAGTATGAGAGGAGGTTTGCTTTCAACACTGGTTTGCGCACTTTCGGAAATGAGTCATCATCGTGCTGACGAAATTGCCGGCGTGGTTGTTAAAGTATTACGTCGTCGACGTGCCTCTGTTTTACGTTAGCGATGTTAGAGTCAGGCTTGAATGGTATTTAATATCTCCTATCATATTTTCGAGTTTATGATGAGGTGGTAGGGGATAAATATACATTTTAAGCCCTTTTGGAAAAAGTAAATGTGAATTAATGGGTTTGCCTAAAATCATTTCAGGTTGCTACTTCGCGTCTTTTAGATGTCTCGCGCTCAAATACGTTATTGAAATACCTCTTTGTTGAGCTTTGGATTGTTGAAATAAACTTTAGATGCGTTGCGTCTTATGGCGTGAAGAGCTACTCATAATCTTTGTTGCTATAGAGATTAATTAGAGCTACAGCGCTATTTATTCGATTTTGATGCCCGTTGCTGAGATTTATATATAATGTCTTAAGTAGGGAAAATGTTTTTAAGTTAGTATTGATCTCTAACTCTTGATACGTGTGCATGTGTGTGCTCCAGTGTTTGAAATCGCCGTCTGCATCGTGTTGTAGAGTTTCGTTGCAGTAAGATAATATCCTGGGCTTGGTCTCCGTATTGGAATTTTTATAAAGCGCTATCATTTTTTCGGGGCTATATCTCCAAGGGAATCTAGTAGGATCGGTTTTCCAAAAATCAAGATATCCAGAGGTGTGTAGCGCACTAGAGAATCTTAAATCTAGTTCGGGACTTTTGATTAATGCATTATTTATGTCGTTCACGACCCTGATAGTTGGGTCAATTTTTCTTAATTCGACCATAAGTTTTGATGTGATTGCTCTGAATACTATAGTTGTGTCCCCTTGACGTTCGAGAGCCTTTATGTCCTCGGTAGTTACTGGCAGCGTCGCGTTTTCTATCAAATGAACTAATGATGATTTTTGAATTTGTGCCGGTGTGCAAGCATCTGCATTTTTAGTGAACATGATCCCTTCCATTGCATATGCTCTAGAAATAAGTCTAGAGCAATATTGTTTGCCGTTTCCTTTTGCGTTTGGAAGTATTACAGCGTTCAAGGCACCGCTCAACGTATAAGGCGCGCCATTTTCACCTCTGACGTAATTAATTATATTTTGCATTCGGTCTTGCGGTATCTCTTCTTTTAAACGATAAGCGTAAATAGCACAGCTGTCATCATAGAACATTTTATCAATATTTCTGGCTTGGACACCCTCTAATGTCGAGTCCATAACTGAGCTGTTGGCAACATAAATCATTGCGTGAGAAATATCACTTCTTGTAAAGTATTTAATTGCTTTGCTTTGAAGGTGGGTTGACGTAGATAAAATTATGTCGCCTTTTTTTAATTTGGTTTTGTCAATTTTTAACATTTTCTAATTCCATTATTTTGTTTCAGGTTTGCATAAATAATTGAGAAGATGCTTCTCGTGCTCGAGTCCCGTTTTTTTTGGTGAAGAATACCCAACTTAACCTCTTGTTCTCAGTCAACTGATTATAGGCTCACCTCAACCAGCGCCACCGGCAGTTTTACACGCCTCTTTCGATACTGCTCGGTCTAATACAGCGTGTCGCCGCGCCAATCGATGAGGAGGGCAGTGTTGGTATGCGATAACACCCCTTTGCACGTTAACATCAAAAAGGCTTGGAATGCCCGTAATGTCGGGCCACCCCCATTATAGTTCGCCATAGCTAATGGCACGTTTGTTTCTTTGTGGCTTTTGTGTAGAGGTCCTGACAATGTCGACCCTGTCTGTAGTTCGGATCCTACGATTTTTTCAGATTTCTCCCGCTAAGGTTGTCGGCCGCTGGCCTCCTATCAATGTTCAGAATGATTGACACTGTTGCATCAGACCGGATCTGTTCATCGGGTTGCGACTTTATCCGTTGATCGCGACACCGCCTCTCGCTTTTTCAAGGATATTCAAATGTTGATGGACCTCGCAGCAATGTTTTCGCCACAAAATCGGCGTCTGTTCAAATTTAGAAATCTTGCCAATCCTAAGCAGGACCTGTTGCTGGAGTCTTTCAGCGGGACGGAAGAGCTCTCCTACGCCTATAGCTTCGAGCTAGCGCTGCTATGCCAAGATTCTGGGATCAAGCTTAAGTCGATGATGGGGCAACACTCAGTTATTGAGATCGAGCTGGCCGATGGATCTGCACGTCATGTCGCCGGCTACATCACGCGCTTTGCCAGTATTGGCAGCGATGGCGGTATCGCTCGCTACACCGCAACGCTGAACCCTTGGTTTTCAATGCTTGAAAACCGTATCGATAGCAGAATATTTCAGGACAAGACCGTAGAAGAGGTCGTTGCCCAGGTTTTTGCGTCGTGCTCTGCCTATTCGCGCCATGAGTTTCGCCTCAGCAAACCGGCAAAGTGCTATGGCTACATCACTCAGTATCGAGAGTCAGACTTTAACTTTGTCCAGCGCTTACTCGAACAGGAAGGAATGTTCTATTACTTTGAACATACCTCAGAAGATCACACGATGATCATCTGCGATGACTCTACAAGGCTGGAGGCGTTGCTCAAGCAACCAAAGATTCGCTTCCATACCGCGTCAGTTACTGAGACCGCTGACTCAATAACTGACTGGCAGAGTAATCGTCAGCTACAGGCCTCCAGAATATCAGTCCAGACTTTTGACTATTCTCAGCCGCGCAATCGTCTTCCTGTGACAATTAATAGTATGAATATGCAGGGCGATGTAGAAAACTTTGAGATTTACGATTATCCAGGTCAATTTAGTCATAGTACCTATGACGAAGGTGGGGCTTTATTGCGCTTGAGAGTCGAGGCGCTTGAACTCAGAGGTAAAATCTTTCAAGGCTCAAGTAACTGCCGCGTTATGCAGCCTGGCTACACATTTGAACTGTTGCAACATTATAATCACGATTATGGTCCAGCAGAAGATAGGCAATTTCTGCTCATGAGCGTCCGCAGTGAAGGTCATAATAATTACTCAAATGGTCAGCCAGCGAGCTATTTCAATACATTTTCTTGCGTAAGAAGAAAAATTGTTTTTCGCCCTCAATCCGTCACGCCAAGGCCAACTATTTCCGGACCACAGACAGCCATAGTCGTGGGGGCACCGGGAGAAGAGATATTCACCGATCGTCTCGGCCGAATAAAAGTCCAGTTCCACTGGGATCGAGAGGGGAATCAAGACGATAAGAGCTCTTGCTGGGTCCGTGTGGCTCAGTCCGGTGCAAGCAGCGGTTTCGGCAGCATTCAGATTCCTCGGGTTGACGATGAGGTAGTTGTAGTCTTCCTTGATGGAAATCCGGATAGGCCTTTGGTCATGGGAAGCCTATATAACAACCGTAACATACCGCCTTGGTCTTTGCCGGAAAACAAGACGCAAAGCGGATTCCTTACACGTTCAATCAAAGGCCGGGCCTCTAACGCTAATTTTTTTCGCTTCGAGGATAAACCGGGGGCCGAGCAAGTTAGTCTGCATGCTGAGCGCAATTTGGATACTGATGTTGAAGTAGACGAAAGACACACTGTTGGAGGTGATCGGGTAATCACGGTTAGAGGAAAGCACTCAGAAACTATAAAGTTAGAGACAAGTATAGCCGTTGAGGAAGGATCGTACTTTGTTACTGTAGACAAAGGAGAAGTGAAAATAAAGTCTGCTGAGTCGATTACTCTTGAAGTGGGGACTAGTAAATTGGTAATGAACAAGGATGGGGCGATTACCCTCTCGGGCATCACGGTGAACGTGGAAGGCAAGACGAAAATCAATCTCAATAAAGACAATTGAATTTATAAATTAGCTGCCGGACAAGGGATGGCCTAATGCAAAGAAAAAGTATGTACGACCGTATCTCCGAAGCGCGTATTCGTGAGCAGCAGCGTTTGGAGGAGGAGCGTTTGGCGCAAGCGATTATTGATGCTATTCCTGTGCCTGAACGGTTTCATACAAATGAGCTAAGTTTTATTCGTCCTCAGGGTTTTAAAGACAAGACATTTCATGTGTTTACGCTTACAGACATTGGGGCCAGCCCGCTATCTGTGGTGATAGGGCGCACGCCTGTTGAAGGTGATAAAGAATTGGAATACTTATCTCAGCTGCTAATAGCTGATTTAAAAAAAGCGCTTTCGCATCTGGAGTGGATCGAACCTCTTGTTCCCGTGGAAATCGCGGGAGTAGAGGGAAGGCGTGCTGAGTTCAGGTGGAGGCAGCAAGGAACTCCTGTTCATCAGGTTCAATTTATTTTTCTGCATCACGATGAACAACAACATCCAGTTCTTATTCAGGTAACCGGGACTAGTAACGATCCAGGCGGTATGAATATTGAAGAAAAGACCGCCTTTTATCTGTTGGTAGACACTCTGAAGTTGCGTCTTTATCCTGGTTTGGATCAGGCGGTAGATCGGGCATGAGCGGCGCAGCTCGCGTTAATGATCCAATTGAGCATACGGGCTCACTGACAGGACTGCTTGCTGGGCTTGCGATTGGCGCAATTGGTGCGGCGCTGGTTGTGGGGACAGGTGGCTTGGCTGCTGTTGCTATAGTAGGTGCGTCTGCTGCGACCGGGGCTGGTGTAGGCCAGCTGATCGGAAGCCTATCGTTTTGCAATCACCAAACTGGCCAAATTGTAAGTGGCTCGAGTAATGTTTATATCAATGGTGAGCCTGCGGCCAGAGCTCACGCTGATCAGGCAAAATGCGATGAGCATAGTTCCAGGCCGCAAGTTATCGCTCAAGGTAGTAGCAATGTCTACATTAATGGCCATCCTGCTGCCCGAGTCGGAGATCGCACTGCATGTGATGCCAAGATTGTAGTTGGCTCGAGTAACGTATTTATTGGGGGAGGAACTGAGACTACTGATCCTATCAATCCCGAAGTTCCTGAGTTGTTAGAGAGAGGTATATTGCTCGTTGGTCTGGCTAGTGCTTTTGTCCTCGCAAGCCCTGTCATTGTGATCGCTGGTCTAGTCGGAGGTGTTGCTGGAGGCACTGTCGGAAGTTTGGGCGGTGCGCAGTTATTTGGTGAGGGGAGCGACGGACAAAAATTAATGGCATTCAGCGGTGCTTTATTAGGCGGCGGTCTGGGTGCAAAAGGAGGCAAATGGTTTGACACTCGCTATGACATAAAAGTACAAGGTGTGGGGTCGAATTTTGGCAATTTGAAGATCACTCCGAAAGGGGCTGTAAAGGTCTCAAATATTGCGGAGTCCGAAGCTGCACTTGGTCGTGCATCACAGGCCAGAACTGATCTTCCGCAAAGTAAAGAGTTGAAGGTAAAAACTGTCTCATCCAATGATAAGAAAACATTAAGCGGTTGGGGTAATAAAAAGCCCGAAGGTTATGAGAGGATTTCTGCGGAGCAGGTCAAGGCTAAGTCTGAAGAAATTGGGCATGAGGTGAAGTCACACCCATACGACAGAGATTACAAAGGACAGTACTTTTCATCTCATGCAGAGAAACAAATGTCAATCGCAAGTCCAAATCATCCTTTGGGTGTTTCGAAGCCTATGTGTACTGATTGTCAGGGCTACTTTTCTCAGTGGCTAAGTATAGTAAGGTTGAGCAGACAGTAGCAGATCCTAAAGCGATACGTATTTTTAAGACCGATGGTTCTGTTGAGATAATTATGAGGTCGGAATGAATAACAAAAGTAAAGTGTTGATTGAAAAGCTTCTTCTTGAGGTTGCGAAGTCGCCAGAAGGTGAATTGATACTTCCTCTCAGAAAACTTTTGTGGAATACCATTACTGAAGATGAGGCAGCGGCAAATAAGAAAATTATTCTGACTGCTTTAGATGTGATGTGTGTTAGACAGGGTGTAAATTTTTGGATAAAGAAATTCGGAGATAATGAGCCGGTAAATTACATTCTGAATGTCGCTCTTGAAACTGCTGAGGGAAAATTTGATGAGGCGAAAGCACTTGGTCTTAGGGATGAATTCTATGTTTCAATAGTTGAAGATCAAGAGTACGCGGCAGAAGAGTATCCAGCAATGTTTGTTGGGCATGCTGCTGCTAATACAATTGCAACAGCTGTTGATGATTTTCAATTTGAGCCATACGACCATCGTACGGATCGCGACTTGGATCCCGAAGGATTCGAATCTAGCTACCTTGTTGCGTCAGCCTTTGCAGGCGGATTATCTGAGGATGGTGATCCAAAATTACGTCGTACTTTTTGGGAATGGTATTTGTCTATTGCTGTGCCGCAAGTTGTGTGAGGTCATTAATTAATGCTCGGGCTCTGCACCCTCAACCTCTGCATGCTGCGTATGGATATGAAGGTTTGATGGCGCTGACCAACGATTGAAATCCTGAAGGACTGAACATGCTCAACCTGGATTGGCTCAGCAACCACATGCACCACAGCGATACAATGGCGCTGTGGCTTCATCAGCAGTTCGATTACGAGTTTGCATCGCAATCACTCGCTGACTGGCAACTGGACTTTTCTCAAGGACAGGCAAATGGTCATTGGAAGTGCCTGATTGCCATGAAGGATGGTGAGTTGCTGGGCGGTGCCGCGCTGGCCAGCGACGATCTGGCTGAACGTCCGGATCTGGGGCCTTGGCTGGCGTGTGTTCTGGTAAAACCGGAAGTGCGAGGCAGGGGCGTTGCAGGGCAGTTGATCGACGGCATTTGTAGTCATGCAAGGTCTGTCGGTATCACCACGTTGTATCTGCATACCCATGATCAGCACAGCTTCTACGCCAAGCGCGGTTGGCGGGTATTGGAGCGTCTTGAGGCGTGGGGCAAGGAGCATTATCTGATGGTGCAGGATCTTTAGAGGTCTTGTGTTGCATCGGCACTTGGGTCGCTTACCGGTACAGGGATGAGTCTTGCGTTCAGGGTAACGCGGAGCGTCACGAACTGCATTCCCACGCGGAGCGCGGGGACGATAATCATTGCTCGAAACTCTGTTTTCTTGCTGAAGAAATACTCAGCGTTAGTCCGGTTGTCAGTCGACCAACTGCACCAGACTCGGCTCAATGGCATCCGGACTCACCTCAAGCAGCGCTAGGGTCACCGGCAGTTTGAAACGCCGCCGCCCGGCGCTGCCCGGATTCAGATACAGCGTGTCGCCGCGCCAGTCGATGAGGGGTTTGTGTGAATGGCCGGTAACGACCAGTTTCACGCTGTCATCCAATAGCGCTGGAACGTCGGCGATGTCGTGCACCAGCAGGACTTGCCAGCCTTCGATGTCGAAGCGCAGATGATCGGCAATGTGTGTTGCCCAGTCTGCATCCATGTCGTTGTTGCCGCGCACGATGTGCAGCGGGGCGATGGCGGTCAGTTGCTCGACGATGTCCTGGCTGCCGATGTCACCGGCATGGATGATCTGTGCGCAGCCCTGTAGCGCAGCGATGGCTTCAGGACGGAGCAGTCCGTGGGTGTCGGAAATCACACCAACTTTCATACGGGGGCCTCGGGTCGGGGGCAGGATAGAAGCGCAGTGTAACGCGTTGCGCTTCTACGGCCAGTTACAGGATGGGCGTTATTGGCCGGACCCAAGCGCCAATACCAGCCGCTCCAGTCCGATGCCAAACCCGGCACCCTCTCGATAGGCGCCGCCGCCGACCACTTGTTGCTGCGCACCCAGGCGCGAACAACGTACCTCGAAGCCGTTGCCTTCCAAGTAGTAGCTCAGGCCCCGTTTCACGGCGGTATTGAGTTCATAGTCCAGGCCCAGCGAATCCAGAAAGCCCGTGCAGATGGCCTGGCTGCGCAGCAACGCTTGCTGCGGCGAAGGGCCGAGGATTTCAAGCCCAAGTTGGGTGAATTCGCGGTAGCGCCCGGCTTGCGGGCGCTCGTAGCGATAACAGCGTGCCACGTAGAAAAACAGCGCTTCACGTCGCCCCTCAAGCAGCGCTTCGCTGCGCTCCTGAAACAGCGCCGTGGCTTCGGGTATCAGGCAACAGGGGCGTCCGGCCTTGTCCTCGAAGGCCCACATCTGGCCGATGATTTCGCTGCCGCCGGCTTTTTCGATAAAGGTGTCCTGACCCCATAAGGCCGGCACTATCGCTTCCTCAGCTCCGGCTTCGATGAAGATAGCTCCGGAAACGGTTTTCTGTGTCACGCAGGGTTGCGGCTTCTGTTCCGGTCACGATGCGGGTTCCGCGTAGCATGGTCATGGGGGATGATCTCCAGTTTTTTCAGGCAATAAAAAAGGCGCCATGGGCGCCTTGGTCGGTTTCACTGATGGGTCAGAATGTGGATCTATATCTGGCCAATCGATGAGCACAAGCAACCGCAGCACCTTGAAGCGGGCTGTGGTGGTGATGTCGGTTGCTTTGGGGGAATTGATTCATGGCTGATCCTTGCATGCTTTGACGCATCGCTCAAGTAGCGGTGTTGACGGACACGGTTTATCTGAGCCGCGCCATGCTCAAGGCATCGACGAACAGGCCATCGCGCACCGCGTAGTTGCGCAGCCGGCCTTCTGTTTCGAACCCGAATTTTCGATACAGACCCTGAGCTGCTTCGTTGTCGACATACACGGTCAATTCCACTCGGTGCAGGTTCATCCAGTTGTCTGCGACGTCCAGTGCTGTTGCCAGCAACTTCGAGCCGACGCCTTTGCTCTGCCAGGCCGACGCCACGCCCATGCCGATAGCGCCGACATGGCTTTGCCGACTGCGCGAATACTGCTCCAGGCCAATGCTGCCAATCACCTCGTTACCGTTGAGCGCGACCAGTTTCACGTGTCGCTCGGTACTGGCAGCCAGGCGTTTGCGCCAGACTTCGATGGACTGATAAGGCATCTGCAGCACCTGACGGCACACCGCAGGCTCGTTATAGAGTGCAGTGACACCTTCGAGGTGAATGTCGGCCATACGCTGGATGAGGATTTGCGGGGCAGGGGCGTGCACGTTGATTCGTTCCTTGAATTGCATATTGGCGGTCGGGCTGAAGGGCCATGATTGTGGCGTAGCTGTCGCCACGTCATACGGATCAGACAATATATTCGGGTTTGCCCATCGCTTGCCATTCTGCAAAACGGGCATCTATGAACGGGGACAGTTTGTCGTAATTGGCCCAGGTGTCTTCAACGCTGTAGATCGCATCCTGGGTGACACCAAAGGCGAGCACGTAATCGTCCACATAGCGGCTGTCGTTGTTAAGTCCCTCGTAATAGGCTATTGCAAACGCATTGCCTACGGCGTTGAACTCCTGGTCGGTAAGCTTTTCGTCGAGCATTGATATAACGAAGGCACCGCCCGTAAGCTCGCGTTTTTCCAGCGCATTCAGCTCGCTTTCTGCATCATCGAGCAGCTCTTCACTGGCCAGTTCGTTCAGCAGCATCCAGGCCAGAAACATACCAATGTGCGTTGCTCCGGCGGCGTGTGGAAGGTCGCTGGGAAAGTTGCCGTTATAGTGCCATGAGGCGTCGTCGTATTTCATTTATGCTCCGGTTGAGGCACGCCCGTATCAATTTTCAGACGTTCGTTCTAGGCACTTTGGCAGCGGATTATCCTCGCCGCAAGCGGGCGGTATTGAGCAACTCATCGCTAAACCCTCGCCGGGAGTTGCAATTTCGTCGCCAGACTCCTGCCTGAGCACTCAGATGCTGCGATACCACCAGTGAACAACTGTTGCTTGCGTTCCTCCTGCACGATCACTTGGACAATTACCTGCAGTCCCGTTAAAGCGTCTTGCGCCCCACGCTATTGCTTCCATTTCTTCATAAGTGTACCGTTGTGTTCACTTATGAAGAGGGTCGCACCATGTTAGCCACTTCGCGCATTCAACTGTCACAGGAGCCCATCAAGCCAGGTATCGGCACGCGTATTTTCAACAGCAAGCAGGAATTGCTGTCGGGTCGATTCGCTGGAGAGATTCGGGAGCTGCTGGAGCAGCGAGGGGTGCTGGTGTTTCCGCAGATTCATTTTTCAGATGCAGAACAGATTGCCTTCACCCGCACGCTGGGTACGTTCTGCCCTGAGCCGGGCGATGGGCAAAACATCACCCGAATCAGCCTTGATGTGAAAGAGAATCCCGCAGGTGCGGAGTTTCTCAAGGGGTCGCTCTACTGGCATATCGACGGTACGAGCAGCGATTCTCCCATTCTGGCTTCGCTGTTGTCCTGCAAGGTGCCCGCCAGTTGGGGAGGCAACACGGGTTTCTGTAACACTTACGCGGCGTATGAGGAGTTATCGAGCGCTGACCGACAACATTACGACAGCCTGCGCGTCATTCATGCGCCATGGGCATCGTTACTCTATTACAATCCCGAGCCTGGCCTTGCGATGCTCGAGGCCATGCAGGCTATCGGCGAGAAGGAGTTGCCGCTGGTCTGGAAGCACCGAACCGGTCGCAAGTCGCTGATTCTGGGCTGTACTGCGCAGCAAGTCGTTGGCGTCAGCCTGGCGCAAAGTGCGCGGATTCTGGTCGGTCTTCGCGAGTGGGCCACGTCCGAGGCGTTCAGTTACAGCCATGCGTGGCAGGTCGGTGATCTGGTGATATGGGACAACACAGGCACCCTGCACCGGGCGGAAGCGTATGACCCCGAGTGCGGGCGGATGATGCACCGCACCAAGTTGCAGGGCGAAGAATCCTTCGCCTGATGCGCCAACCGCGAGAGCAGGGCGACGCTCTGGCTTTTATACTGAGTGGCTCATCGTGAGCCGAATCGTTTTGCCGGATTGGAGAAACGAGAATGTGCAGACCCAAAGAACCCATTGCGGGTATTTTTCTATTGTTGGTCCTGGCCGCTGGCGGTTGGGTGGCTCAGGAGCCATTTCCTCATTTCGGGATTGATCTGCCTGTCGAAGCCTTGCTGGACGGTGATCACCCGGCTACACCTGCGCTGCCCCGACATCGTATGCAACTCGACGAAGGCCAGTTCAGCAGCGCTTTGCTTGAGTCGATGCCCTTGTACGCGCTGGCAGAGCCGCCCGGCAGCCCGTGAGCTCGGGTCAGCTACCTTCGTTGATGTTGGCGAAGAAAATGCACCCGATCAATCGGGCGAACAGGGTCAGGGTTTCCGCCAGATCGGGGTCGTCAAACAGCGTCGTTCTGGAGTCCAGAGCGCACAACGCACCATATAGCTGGCCGTCGGGAAGGTAGATCGGCACGCCAGCATAGCTTTCGATGGCGTAGCGCTTCACAACTGGCAGGTTCGCATACCGGCCGTTCGTGCTGATCTGCGGCACGAACAGTGCCTGGGGATTGGTACAAAACTCGTTACAGAGCGTGGTCTCGAGTTCGAACACATCGCCGTCGTCCATACCAAGGTCAGTGGGGTCATAGACAGAACAGGCGATCCAGTCTGCGTCGGTAAATTTGGCGATACCAGCGAAGCGCATGCCTGTCAGGCGAGTGACAAGTCGCAGCACATTGGTCGTGGCCTCGATCTCGGCAATCGCAGCGCGCTCCTCGATGGTCAACAAGCTGCTTTTTGAGGCGATCAATTCCAGACTCATGCACTTCTCCAGAATACCCAGGTGTGGGTAACGGCCCATGCTAACTGACTGGAATGAAAATGCCATCGGGGTTGGTCGCGCCTGCGAGGATTTATTTTCAAGCGAAATATTGACGCCAGTTTTAAAGTTTGAAGCCTCGCTGCCGACATCTGTGGATTGTATAGCTAGCTGGCAAGGACAGGCCTCTTGTACTCCACTGATGACCAACGAAAGAGCGACTCCCTGTGATAAACACTCTGCGCAATATTTCTGTCAGGTCCAAGCTTGTGCTCGGGTTTGCTTTGGTCATCGTACTGACGGTGCTGATTGCGCTGACAGGCTGGACAGGCATCACCTCGCTGAGTGAACGAAGCGAGCGGATTTCCGACATCGGCAAGCTCAGCACCCTCACACGGGATGTCCGAATAGCGCGGCTGGCCTATTCGGTCAACTATGACGCCGAGCGCGCCAGCAACTGGCTGAAAGCATTCGAAAGTCTCGAAAGTCACGTGAAGTACGCGCAGAAGGTGTTCGACTCGCCGTTGAACGTACCGCTGGTGAATACTGCCGCAGATGCCTTGAAGGACTACCGCATCCACTACGACAACCTCATGCAGGCAACCGCTGCCCGTGAGGCGACCCGTTCGGTGTTTGGCCAGTACGCCGATGCAGGCGCTGACGATTTGCAAAAGCTGAACGCCGTTGCCCGATCCGATGACGGCACTGCTGCGCAGCGCGACGCCATCGTGCAGGCGATGACGCTGTTCCAGAAAATGCGCTTCGATTTGCGTGGCTACACCTATTCGCTGAAGCCGGAAAACCGTGCCCCAGCGGAAACATCGATGAACACGGTTATCGAGTTTGTCAGAAATCTGCAGGGTTTCGATGGCCAGTCGGCAATCATCAAGCACCTTGTGGACTCTATGCTCAGCTATCAGAACACGCTGAATCAGTTCACCGCGGCGCAGGCCAGGATTGACCAGGCTCAGGCAGGCATCACCAAAGACATCGGCATCCTGTTCGAATGTGCTGACAAGCTGTCCGAGAACCAGGTCAACCTGAGAGTGGAAGATGTGAGTCAGGCCAAGATGCTGCTCTCTGTCTGGCTGATTGCAGCATTGATCATGAGCGCCCTGGCGGCATGGGTCATTACCAACCTTATCGTAGGCCCGCTGCTTGAAACACTGAAGCTGGCCGAGCGTGTCGCTGATGGTGATCTGACGCACAATCAGGTGGTCACCCGCAAGGATGAACTGGGCCTGCTGCAGGGCAGCATGATGCGCATGACCAGCAACCTGCGCGAGCTGATTGGTGGCCTGCGCGATGGCGTGACACAAATCGCCAGCGCCGCCGAACAGTTGTCGGCCGTCACCGAGCAGACCAGCGCCGGCGTCAACAGCCAGAAGAACGAAACCGATCAGGTCGCCACTGCGATGCACGAAATGTCTGCGACTGTCCAGGAAGTCGCACGCAACGCAGAGCAGGCTTCACATGCCGCGGTCAACGCATCGAAAGAAGCTCGCGAAGGAGACGGTGTGGTTTCCAAGGCCGTTGCCCAGATCGAGAAGCTCGCGACTGAAGTCACCCACTCCAAGTCCGCGATGGACGAGCTCAAGAACGAAAGCAACAAGATTGGCGGCGTGCTCGATGTCATCAAAGCCGTTGCCGAGCAGACCAATCTGCTGGCGCTCAATGCTGCAATCGAAGCGGCGCGTGCGGGCGAAGCCGGTCGAGGCTTTGCGGTGGTGGCTGACGAAGTGAGAAGCCTGGCCCAGCGCACTCAGACATCGACCGAAGAGATCGCGGCGTTGATCAGCGGTCTGCATACCCGCACTGCGCAGGTGGCAACGATCCTCGATAACAGTCAGGCACTGACGGCTAACAGCGTCGAACTGACGCGCAATGCGGGTGTTTCCATCAATAACATGACTCAGGCGATCTCGACGATCGAGACGATGAACCACCAGATCGCCGCTGCCGCCGAAGAACAGAGCGCCGTTGCCGAAGAGATCAATCGCAGTGTCCTGAATGTGCGAGACATCTCCGAACAGACGGCTTCTGCCAGTGAAGAGACGGCAGCGTCGAGCGTAGAGCTCGCTCGTCTGGGCGTGCATCTGCAGAGCCTGGTCAGTCGATTCCGGGTCTGACGTTCATTCCCGGTAAACTCCGGCGCGCGCTGCAAAGACTGCGCGCCGGAGTCGAACCGGTGCCCCTCCGGCGTTAAGTTCTTACCGCCCCCAAAGCCCCGTCGCGTACTCCACAAAACTTCTCAGCTTGGGCAATCGATAACGGTCCTGCACGTACAGCAGGTGCGTCGGTCGTCTGGGCAAATGGTAGTCGGGGAACAGTGCAACCAGCCGGCCGTCCTGCAGGTCTCGCTGTACCAGCGCATCCGGAAGCATCACGATCCCCAGGCCAGCCCGGGCCGCCTGATAAAGACCGGCGGAAGTGTTGGCAACCATCGAACCGCTCACCTCCACCAGCACTTCGCCTTCGGCGCCGGTCATACGCCACTGCGTACCGGCAGTGCGCCATTCGTCTCCCGCCGGGTAGGCAAACGCCAGGCAGTTATGCGCGCGAAGATCATCTGGATGGGTCGGCGTACCGTGGCGGGCCAGATAGTCCGGCGCTGCGCAGATGGTCAAGGTGTAATCCTGCAGGGGGCGCGCAATCAGCGGCGAGGATTCTGGGATGTTGCCCAGGCGAATGGCGACGTCAAAACCATTGTCGATCATATCGAGACGCTGGTTAGTCAGTACCAGGTCGAGCCTGACCTCAGGAAAGCGCCGAGAGAATTCGACGAGCGCTGGCGCCAGCACTTCCGAACCGAAGGTCAGTGGCGCGGTGATGCGCAGCGTGCCTGTGGGATCGCCCTGAGCCTGCTCGGCCAGCTGTTCGGACTCGGCCACCAACCCCAGTACCTCGAGGCAACGCTCGTAATACGCGGTACCGAATTCCGTCAGTCGCTGGCGGCGTGTGGTGCGCTGCAACAGGCTGACGCCCAGGCGCTCTTCCAGTGCGCGCAAGTGATTGCTCACCATCGTGGTGGAAATCGAACACGCTTGCGCTGCTGCCGTGAGGCTGCCTGCTTCGACCACTTTCACGTACACCCGCATTGCCTGAAACAAATCCATTATCAATCCTGGCTTTAAAATGATTGAAGTATTTCGCTGTTTATCCATCTGGGCTTGTTAACGATACTGCAAAAACCGAAACATACCCAAGGAGCTTCACCTCATGACCGCCACCTGCCTGATGAGCACTTACCAACCTCTGGCCCTGAGTTTCACTCATGGCCTGGGCACACGTCTGTGGGACCAGAGCGGGCGCGAGTACCTCGACGCCGTGGCAGGCGTGGCAGTGACCAACGTGGGGCACTCGCACCCACTGCTGGTCGAGGCAATTCGTGATCAGGCGGGTCTGCTGTTGCACACCTCCAATCTGTACACCGTCGACTGGCAGCAGTGCCTGGCGCAGAAACTGACGGCCTTGTCGGGGCTAGACGCGGTGTTTTTCAACAATTCCGGTGCCGAGGCCAACGAGACTGCGCTCAAGCTGGCGCGCCTGCATGGCTGGCACAAGTACATCGAACGGCCTCTGGTCGTAGTCATGGAAAACGCCTTTCACGGTCGCACGCTGGGCACGCTGTCGGCCAGCGACGGGCCGGCCGTCCGCCTGGGTTTCAGTACCTTGCCGGGCGATTACATCAAGGTGCCATTTGGCGATCTGGCGGCGTTCGACCAGGTTTGCACGACCTATGGGCACCGGATCTGCGCAGTGCTGGTCGAGCCGATTCAGGGCGAGGGCGGCGCGCAGATGGCCCCGGCCGGGTACCTCAAGGCTTTGAGAGAGCGTTGCACGCGGCGCGACTGGCTGTTGATGCTCGACGAAATCCAGACCGGGATGGGCCGGACCGGCAAGTGGTTTGCCTTTCAGCATGAAGGCATCGTCCCGGACGTCATGACCCTGGCCAAAGGGCTGGGCAACGGTATACCGATTGGTGCCTGCCTGGCGCGGGGCAGGGCGGCGCACCTGTTTACGCCTGGTAGCCACGGCAGTACCTTCGGCGGTAATCCGCTGGCCTGCCGGGTCGGCTGCACGGTGATCGACATCATCGAACAGCAGGCACTGGTGGAAAACGCCGTGCTGCAAGGCCGGCAGCTGCTGGACGGGTTGCGCAATGCGCTGGGTACTCACCCGCACGTGCTGGAAGTGCGTGGCCAGGGGCTGATGATAGGGGTCGAATTGCGCCAGGCGATACCTGAACTGACACGGATTGCCGCCGAAGAACATGGCCTGTTGATCAATGTCACCCGCGGCAAAATCATCCGCCTGTTGCCACCCTTGGTGCTGGACACCGCTGACGTGGCGCAGATTGTCCAGGGCCTGACTGCAAGCATCGAGAGCGCTTGTTATCGGTCGTTTGCACGCTCCGCCTGACATAACGGATTACTGAAAAGGACTACATCGGGCTGTACCGGGATGACCCATATGCGGTAGAACAGACCGGCATCGCGTCGGTCTGTACGCGATGGCTACCCAATGGATTTGAAAGGAGCCCACCATGTTAATCCGGTCCCTGACCCTCGCCACCCTGCTTGTCGCTGCCGGTACAGCGCTTGCAGCTGACAGCGACGGCCCTCTGGCACAGGAGCGCGGCAAGTCGCGTCCCTTGATCATCATCGCCCCAAGCACCATCGATCCGGTACTGGTCAAGCTCAGGAAGTCACTGGACGAGCCTGCCAACCGTGAGGCCTTTGCGCAGCGCAATATGGTGCTGTTCACGGTGGTCAACACCATGGGGGAACGCGACGGCAAAAGCATGGACCCGCAGTCGACCATGGCATTGATCCGCGAGCTGAAGCTGGGGGCAGGCGTGGGGACCAAGGTCATTCTGGTGGGCAAGGACGGCGAGAAAAAGATTGATAAGACTGTCGAAAAGTCGGAATCGATAGATCCCAAGGAGATCTTCGCCACCATCGATCAGATGCCGATGCGCGAGCAGGAAGCCGCAGCGCCTGCTCCCGAGCCGCCGGCCAAACCCGCGCCTGCCGAGAAACCGGCCAAGCCGGTCAAGGGCGGAGCGCCCGGCAAGACGCTGGACGACTGAGTGAACGGCGTGGCGCGCGGCAATCGCGCGCTGCGTCTGATGCGCTGCTCAGTTCATTCGCCGCGAATGTATTGCTCGAGCTGTTGAATAAGACTCGCCTGTTCTGCAATGGCTTCCTTCACCAGGTCACCGATGGACAGCAGGCCCAGCAACTTTCCGCCTTCCACCACCGGCAGGTGGCGCAAATGGCTGTCGGTCATGATGCCCATGCACGCATCGACGCTGCGTTGCGAGTCGACCGTAATCACCTTGCTGCTCATGATGTCCCTCACCGGTGTGCCCACTGACGAGCGTCCCTTGAGGACCACCTTGCGCGCATAGTCGCGTTCGCTGATGACCCCGACCACCACGCTGCCCTCGACCACCGGCAGCGCACCGATGTTCTTTTCAGCCATTAACTTCAGTGCGTCGAGCACCATCTGATCAGGCCCGATGGTATGCACTTGCTGGTTCTGCAGGTCTTTCAATTTCAGTAACTGGGCGACGGTTTTCATGGGGCTCTCCGTGATCGGACCTGAATGGCTGTAGTGCACTGCCAGAACCACTACAGAATCATCCAGCGGGCAGAATCGAGCAAGCAGTAAATAAGGATCACGGGAATAGGAGGAATCAATTATCCGCGCCCTCAATGTGCCGCTAATTCGCCTGCCGGGCGCGCCTTTAGCCTCATAGCCAAGTAGAATCATCTGTTTCACCGGGCGGACGAGGTAACAGCGTTGGATGTTCAGCAGGGCTTCATCCTGAGTCGGCACTGGAAAGATACGCCCGCCGGGACCGAGGTCGACTTCTGGCTGGCCACCGATCAGGGCCCGCGCCATATCCGCCTGCCTTGCCAGCCCTCGGTCGCCTTTATTCCCGCCGAGCAGGGTGAGCGAGCCCGATCGTTGTTGCGCACCGAGCGTGGCGTCGAGCTGCGTCCGCTGGAACTCTGTGATTTCCGTCACCGCCCGGTGCTGGGTGTGTATTGCCAGCAGCACCGCCAGTTGATGAACATCGAAAAGCTGCTGCGCAGAGGCAATGTTGACGTCTACGAAGCGGACATTCGCCCGCCCGAACGCTACCTGATGGAGCGCTTCATCACCGCGCCGGTGCAGTTTGGCGGCACGCCGGATGCCGATGGCGTGCTCTGCGATGCGCAGATCAAGCCATCGCCCGATTACCGTCCCAACCTGAAACTGGTCTCGCTGGATATTGAAACCACCGCACGTGGCGAGCTGTATTCGATTGCTCTGGAGGGCTGTGGTCAGCGCCAGGTCTACATGCTGGGGCCGGCCAATGGTGGCGACGAGGCGCTGGATTTTCAACTCGACTATTGCGATACCCGCGCACAATTGCTCGAGCGTCTGAACGACTGGCTCTCCCTGCATGACCCTGACGCGATTATCGGCTGGAACGTTATCCAGTTCGATTTACGCGTTCTGCATGAGCATGCCCAGCGCCTGCAAGTGCCGCTAAAACTTGGGCGTGGCGGTGAAGCAATGGGCTGGCGTGAGCACGGCAGTCGCAACAACCACTTTTTTGCCGAAGTGAGCGGGCGGCTGATCATCGACGGGATCGAGGCATTGCGCTCGGCGACCTGGAGTTTTCCATCGTTCAGCCTCGAATACGTCGCGCAGACCCTGCTGGGCGAAGGCAAGGCCATCGACACACCTTATCAGCGCATGGACGAAATCAACCGCATGTTCGCTGAGGACAAGCCGGCGCTGGCGCGTTACAACATCAAGGACTGCGAATTGGTGACGCGCATCTTTGCCAAGACGCAACTGTTGACCTTTCTGCTCGAGCGCGCCACAGTCACCGGTCTGCCTGCCGATCGCAGCGGTGGTTCGGTTGCTGCGTTCTGCCATCTGTATATCCCGCTGATGCATCGCCAGGGTTTCGTTGCGCCCAACCTGGGCGAGCGCCTGCCGGAGGCCAGCCCCGGCGGTTTTGTCATGGATTCCCAGCCAGGGTTGTATGAGTCGGTGCTGGTGCTGGACTACAAGAGCCTATATCCGTCGATCATTCGCACCTTTCTGATTGATCCGGTGGGCTTGATCGAAGGCCTTCGGCACCCGGCGGACAGCGAGTCGGTGCCAGGCTTTCGCGGCGCGCGCTTTTCGCGCACCCGTCACAGCCTGCCAGCCATTGTCGAGCGTGTGTGGCAGGGGCGGGAAGCCGCCAAGCGCGAGCAGAACGCCCCGTTGTCCCAGGCGCTGAAAATCATCATGAATGCCTTTTACGGTGTGCTGGGTTCGAGCGGCTGCCGCTTTTTCGATCCGCGCCTGGCCTCATCGATCACCCTGCGCGGGCATGAAATCATGCTCAAGACCCGCGACCTCATTCAGGCGCAGGGCTACACCGTGATCTATGGCGATACCGACTCGACATTCGTCTGGCTGGGCCGTCCTCACGGGCAGGAAGAGGCGGCAGGCATCGGCAAGGCGCTGGTGCAGCAGGTCAACCAGTGGTGGCGCGAGCACCTGCACGCCGAGTACGGTTTGCACAGCGCTCTTGAGCTGCAATACGAAACGCATTTTCGACGCTTCCTGATGCCTACCGTGCGCGGTGCGGAGGAGGGCAGCAAGAAGCGTTATGCCGGTCTGGTGACCCGTGCTGACGGGTCCGAGGAGATGGTCTACAAGGGCCTTGAAACCGTGCGCACCGACTGGTCGCCACTGGCTCAGCAGTTTCAGCAGGAGCTGTACTTGCGGATATTCAAGCGCCAGCCGTATCAGGATTACGTGCGTGACTACGTGCAGCGCACCCTGTCAGGCGAGCTGGATGACCTGTTGATCTACCGCAAGCGCCTGCGTCGCAAGCTCGATGACTACCAGCGCAATGTGCCGCCCCATGTGCGCGCCGCGCGGCTGGCCGACGAATACAACGACCAGCAGGGGCGACCGCGTCAGTATCAGAGTGGCGGCTGGATCAGCTACGTGATGACTACCGCCGGGCCGGAGCCGCTGGAAATTCGTCACGCCCCGATCGACTACGATCACTACGTGACTCGTCAGTTGCAACCGCTGGCTGACGCGATCCTGCCGTTCGTGGACGACGATTTCAGCACCCTGATCGGCGGGCAATTGGGGCTGTTCTAACGCGAAACCAGCTGCTCGGCCAGCCACGGCAATACCTGCTCGCAGGACGCTTCGATCTTCATTGCAAGCAGTTCGTCCGCCCGGGTCTTGCCATGGTTGATGGCGATGACCGGCTTGCCCTGTTCGGCCATGGCCTTGCACAGGCGGAACGCCGACCAGGCCATCAGTGACGTGCCGACCACCAGCAGACCTTCGGCCTCCTCGACACTCTGTGTAGCCCTGGCAGCGGTCTGCGCGGCAACGTTTTCACCGAAGAACACCACGTCCGGCTTGAGCCTGTCGCCTTCACAGTGCAGGCAGCGGGGCACCTTGAAGCTGGCTTCGAAAGCCGGGTCGAGCAGGGTGTCGCCGTCCGGGGCCTGTGTCGCGTGGACGCCGATCAGATAAGGGTTGTGCTCCAGCAGCTGCTCTTGAATGGCTGCCCGGTCGCTGCGCTGCTGGCAATCCAGGCACAGCACCCGGTGCAGACTGCCGTGCAGTTCGATGACGTCCCGGCTTCCAGCCTGCGTGTGGAGCGTATCGACGTTCTGGGTGATCAGTCCGGTAATGGCGTTTTCTGCCTGCAGCGCAGCCAGGGCCTGATGCGCGGCATTGGCCCGTGCCGCGCGGATACGCGGCCAGCCGAGCATGGCGCGTGCCCAGTAGCGCTGGCGCGCTACCGGGTTGCCGAGGAATTCCTGATACATCATCGGCTGTTTGCCGCGCCGCACGCCGTCCTTGTCGCGGTAGTCCGGAATGCCGGATGCGGTGCTGATGCCCGCGCCGGTCACCACCAGAAACGGTTTGTCGGCCATCGCCTGGCATAGCGTGTCGAGCAGATCTCGGGTTGCGCTGTCGAGCATGTTTGAACCTCGGGTTGCCTGCCTCTTGTGACTGGACACATTATCATCTGGCGTGCAGGTAGCGTGGCGGCTGCTACAGCTGTGAGCCGCTTTGGCTGAGGTGGGTTCAATATCCCGTTGTTCAACCGGCGGCGGACGTGGCAATCTGATTTTTTTATACCGGAAAGGAAGCCTGATGCGCTCGTTCGATTTCAAACAACTGGATGTCTTCACTGATCAGCCTCTGCTCGGCAATCCACTGGCCGTGGTGCTGGGCGCTGACGGGCTCAGTGACGAGCAGATGGCCGCCTTTGCCCGCTGGACCAACCTGAGCGAAACCACGTTTCTGCTCGAACCGACAGACCCGCGTGCCGACTATCGCGTGCGCATTTTCACCACCCTTGAAGAGCTGCCGTTCGCCGGCCATCCCACTCTGGGCAGTTGCCACGCCTGGCTGGAAAGCGGTGGCGTACCTCGTGGTGAGGAAATCATTCAGGAATGCGGCATCGGCCTGGTGCGCATCCGCAAGGATGATGCCGGGCTGGCGTTTACCGCGCCGCCGCTGTTGCGCTCAGGTGCCGTGGATGCCGCGTTTGTCGAGCGGATTCGCCTCGGTCTGAAGCTGGCTTCCGAGAGCATTGTGGACGCCCGTTGGGTGGATAACGGCCCGGGTTGGGTCGCACTGCACCTGAAAGACCGTGCGACCGTTCTTGCTCTGCAGCCTGACTACGTTCAACTGGATGGCTTGAAAATCGGCGTTATCGGGGCGTGGGACGCTGATGTGGATGGCACTGAAGCTCAGTTCGAGGTGCGCGCATTTGTTCCCGGCGACGGTATGGCTGAAGACCCGGTGACCGGCAGTCTCAATGCCGGCATCGCTCGCTGGTTTCTGGAAGAAGGCCTGGCACCGGAACGCTACGTCGTCAGTCAGGGCACGGCGCTCGGACGCAAGGGGCGGGTGTCCGTTCAGCGTGCAGGTGAGGATATCTGGGTAGGCGGCTCGACCGTGACCTGCATTGACGGGCGGGTTACGCTTTAGAAGATCGGGCTGGAAGTCCCGTATGAACACCATCGGGCTTCCGTCCCTCGTTCTCAATCCTTCAGCGCAATCTTCTTGCCGCGTCTGGCGGCGATGTCGCTGGCCTGGCCGTCACGCTGCTTGCCGGTGCGGGCCTGGGTGATGAGGGCCGGGATCAGCGGGCCTTCTGGCAGGTTTTTCCAGAAGCGCGAAGGGAAGTGGCCTTCCATGACCTTCGGGTTCAAGCGTGCAGGATTGAAGATGTGGCTGTAGTAGGTCAGCCACAATTCGCCATGCGGGTCTTCCACCTGCTTCGCCATGGTTTGCCAGGCGTGCGGGCAGCGTCGCTCATGAATCAGTTGCTGGCCGTCGTAATACACACCGTCCTGAGGTGTGGCGATCATCCAGCGGTGCTGACCCATGCGGCCGATGAAGTGCTCGCTGGCACTGCGCAGAATATCGTGGACCGGTTCGTGCCACGCCACGTACTGCGGGCGCATCAGCGCTTCGTCGTCAGCCACAGACGGCAGCGCGACAAACCGCAGGAACGCATGCAGGTGGTGGGCCTCACGCCTCACCGATTTCAAGCGGCGATGCAATTCGCTGCCGAGCTTGTCGCCGGCCATCATGGCCGTGCGATCACCGTGGGTCACACGCCACAACACTTCGTACAGCAGGCTCCAGCGCTGATCGCCCCGGTAACGCGAGGCGCTTTCCAGCAACTGCACCAGCTCCAGCGGAACCCTTGCCTGAAATGGCCCGGCTTCCTTGGGGTACTCTTCTTCACTGCCAAACAGGTCGGCGGCATCCGGTGATTTCCAACTGACCTGGCTGGGGTCGATTTCATGGCTCAACAGCCAGCGAGCCTGTTGCCGCCAGGTGTCGAACAGGTCGTCGCAGTCTAGGCAGATCATCCCCACAGCCCCATCTGCTGAGGCTGAGGCCGGTCGCGCAACTGATGATGCAGGAACTCGCTGGTAGTTTCCGCATGCGGCGGGTGGTAATCACTGGTAATGATGAACGGCTTGGCCTTGGCCAGTATGCAGCGCATGCGGGTGAGGTCTTCGTAGCGGATGCGCCGCTGTCTGCGCAGCTCGACCAGCCGCTGTGTGGTGCGGATGCCAATGCCCGGCACTCTGGCGATCAGCGCCGGGTCGGCCTGGTTCAGGTCCAGCGGGAATACCTGCCGGTTGCCCAGCGCCCAGGCCAGCTTGGGGTCGATGTCCAGCGCCAGGTCACCGGGGCCGTCGAGCAGTTCACCCGCGGTGAAACCATAGCCGCGCAGCAGAAAGTCAGCCTGATACAGGCGATGCTCGCGCATCAGGGGCGGTGCCGCCAAGGGGACGCTGTTGGGGCTGTTGGGGATCGGGCTGAACGCAGAATAGTAAACTCGGCGCAGCTTGAAGTTGCTGTACAGCGACTGCGCGCTGTGCAGGATGGTGCTGTCGTCGGTGGCATCGGCACCGACAATCATTTGTGTGCTCTGCCCGGCAGGCGCAAAGCGCGGCGAGCGAGGCTCGTTGCGGACCGTCTGCTCGCCGGTGTAAATCGTCTGCATGGCCTGCTTGATCGACGCGACGTCTTTTTCCGGGGCGAGGGTCTGCAGGCTCAGGTCGGTCGGCAGTTCGATATTGACGCTGAGGCGGTCGGCGTAGCGGCCAGCCTTTTCGATCAGCGCAGGATCGGCGTCAGGGATGGTTTTGAGGTGGATGTAGCCACGAAACTCATGTACTTCGCGCAATAGGCGGGCGACTTCGACCAGTTGCTCCATGGTGTAGTCCGCAGAGCGGATGATCCCGGAACTCAAGAACAGCCCGCTCACGCAATTGCGGCGATAGAAGTCCAGGGTCAGGGTGACCACTTCTTCGGGCGTGAAGCGCGCACGGGGCACATCGCTGGAGCGACGGTTGACGCAGTACTGGCAGTCGTAAAGACAGAAGTTGGTCAGCAGGATTTTCAGCAACGACACGCAACGCCCATCCGGCGTGTAGCTGTGGCAGATGCCCATGCCATTGGTAGAGCCGAGCCCGGACTTGTCCTGCGAGCTGCGCTTGGGTGCTCCACTGCTGGCGCAGGACGCATCGTATTTGGCGGCGTCTGCCAGAATGCTGAGCTTGTCGATAAGCTGCATGAAGTGCCCCTTGACTGTTTGTATATACAGTATAGAGGCACGTGCACTGTCACAAGTACCGCACGGCGGAGTTCTGCGTAGCGATGCCGAACCGGATTCGCGCAGGTGTTTATCGGCATGACTGGAAAGCAAGGTGCCAGCATGAATGTTATTTAATAACACTTGCGAGATCGGTATGTAATACTGTAACAAATAGTTGCAGGTTACTTTTACTTGAAAAATTCTTCTGACGCTTCGACAGCAAGCGCTTCGATAGCGGGCTCTGTGCTGGCCCAGTCGGCCTGGAAGCGGGTCCTGTTTTCCCTGGCGATACTGATATTGCTCTGGCTGGCCATTGGCTGGTCGGTGGCAATTCCATGAGTGCAGCCATCGCTCTGGAAAACCTCACGGTGGCGTACGAGCGCCGTCCTGCAGTGCACCACATCAGCGGGCGCTTCGAGGCAGGTAGCCTGACCGCTATCGTCGGGCCCAACGGTGCGGGAAAATCGACGCTGATCAAGGCCATCGCCGGAACCATGAAGCCCGCTCAGGGGCGCGTTGACCGGGGGCGTCTGGCAACCCGCACGATTGGCTATCTGCCGCAGGCCGCAGAAATCGATCGCAGCTTTCCACTGAGTGTTGCCGATACGGTGTCGATGGGCGCCTGGCACAGCATCGGCCCGTTTCGCAGTCTCACTCGCAATCATGCGCGTCTGACCGGCGAGGCGCTGATGACCGTCGGCCTTGAGGGTTTTGAAGGGCGTAGCGTGGGCTCGCTGTCGTCGGGTCAGTTTCAGCGAGTATTGTTCGCCCGGCTGCTGTTGCAGGACGCCTCGGTGATCCTCCTGGATGAGCCGTTCACTGCCATCGACGCGCGCACCACGCGTGATCTGCTGCAACTGGTGCGTGCCTGGCACGGGCAGGGGCGCACGGTGATTGCGGTACTGCACGATATCGAACAGGTCCGTCAGCACTTTCCGCAAACCTTGCTGATGGCTCGCGAAGCCATCGCCTGGGGCGAGACTTCGCAGGTGCTCAGCGTTGCCAACCTGCGCAAGGCGCGCAACATGGCCGAGTACTGGAGCCCGGATGCCTTGTTGTGTGATGCCGAGGACGAGGACGCATGATGCTCTATAGCCTGGTGGTCGAGCCGTTTATCGAATTCGGTTTCATGCGTCGCGCGCTGGTGGCGTGTCTGGCGCTGGGCATCGGCTCGGGGCCGGTCGGCGTGCTGTTGATGTTGCGGCGCATGAGCCTGGTGGGCGATGCCATGAGCCATGCGGTGCTGCCGGGCGCGGCGGTGGGTTTCATGGTCGCCGGGCTGTCGTTGCCGGCAATGGGTTTCGGTGGCCTGATCGCCGGGCTGGCGGTGGCTTTGCTGTCCGGTCTGGTGAGTCGACTGACGTCGCTGCGTGAAGACGCCAGCTTTGCCAGCTTCTATCTGACCTCATTGGCCGCCGGGGTGCTGATCGTCTCGCTGCACGGTTCCAGCGTCGATCTGCTGCACGTGCTGTTCGGTACCATTCTGGCCATTGATGACACGGCGATCTACATGGTCGGCAGCATTGCCTCCTTCACCCTGATTCTGCTGGCGATCATTTATCGCCCGCTGGTGCTGGAGTGCTTTGATCCGGGCTTTCTGCGTGCAGTCGGCGGGCGTGGTTCGCTGTACCACGTTCTGTTTCTGCTGCTGGTGGTGCTCAACCTGGTCGCAGGCTTTCAGGCGCTAGGCACGCTGATGGCGGTGGGCATGATGATGCTCCCGGCAACCGCCGCTCGTTTCTGGACCAATTCGCTGAGCGGTCTGATGGTCATTTCAACGCTGCTGGCGACCTTGTCCGGGCTGATCGGGCTGATCGTTTCCTACCATCTTGGCGTCGCCTCGGGGCCGGCCATCGTGCTCACGGCCAGTGCGTTCTACGGCACCTCCCTGTTGTTCGGGCGCACGGGCATCGTGCGTCGGCTGTTTCCCAAACCTCACCTGGCTCACTGAAAAGGTACGTCATGAAACGATTGATGATGTTGAGTTCCCTGGCTGCACTGGCGCTGTCGGCATTCGCCAGCCTGGCCCAGGCCAAACCGCTGGAAGCCGTTGCCTCGTTTACGGTCATTGCCGACATGGTCAGTACGGTAGGCGGTGATCGTGTGCACGTTCGATCGCTGATCGGTCCGAATGGCGATCCACACGTCTACGAGCCGACACCCAGTGACGCCCAAGCGTTGAAAAACGCCGATCTTGCGTTTGTCAGCGGCCTGCATCTGGAGGGCTGGATGGATCGTCTCATCAAGGCTTCAGGCTACAAGGGGCAGCCGGTGGTGCTGTCCGAAGGCATCAAGACCCGCAGCATGGATGAGGACGGCAAGCGCATTGTCGACCCGCATGCCTGGAACAGCGCGGCCAATGGCGTGATTTATGTGCGCAACATTATCGCAGCGCTGAAGAAAGCCGATCCGGAAGGGGCCAGCGTGTATCAGGCCAATGGTGATCGCTACATGGCCGAGCTGCAGCAACTGGATACCTACGCTCGCGATCAGATCCGTTCGATTCCGGCTGCCAGACGCAAGATCCTTACCTCTCATGATGCGTTCGGCTACTTCGGCGATGCCTACGGGGTGACCTTCCTGTCGCCGCTGGGCTTGTCTACCGAATCGGAAGCGTCGGCCGCCGATGTGTCGAAACTGATTCGTCAGATCAAGACCGAACATGTCAGTGCCTACTTCTTTGAAAACTCCAGCGACCCGCGTCTGGTCAAGCAGATAGCCGAAGCCAGTGGCGCTCAACCAGGGGGTGAACTGTACGTGGAGTCCTTGTCGCCAGCCGACGGCCCGGCGCCAACCTACGCGAAGATGTTCCGTTACAACGTCGATACCCTGACTGCGGCAATGAAGCGCAATCAGTAAGCCTGAAGCTGCCCGGTGCCCTGATTGCGGGCGCCGGGCAGCTCAACGCTTTAGTCGTTGAGGAATTTAAACACAGTGGTCTGGGTGTAGGCCTTGCCAGGATCCAGTCGGGTGCTGGGGAATTTCGGTTGGTTGGGTGCATCGGGGTAGTGCTGCGTTTCCAGGGTAAAGGCACCCCAGTGCGGGTAGACCTTGCCTGCCTTGCCGTGAATGCTGCCATCCAGGAAGTTACCGGTGTACAGCTGCACGCCGGGCTCTGTGGTGAACAGTTGCAGTCTGCGGCCTGATTGCGGATCGCTGACCTCGGCGGCCAGTTTCTTCACGTCACCCCTGGTGTCGAGCACCCAGTTGAAATCAAACCCGCCTTGCTTGGGTTCGGCGTATTTCAGCTGTTGATGGTCATCCTTGATGTGTTTGCCAAACGCGGTGGGCTTGAGGAAGTCCATGGGCGTGCCAGCCACAGCAGGCAGTTCGCCGGTCGGGATCAGCTTGTCGTTGACCGGGGTATAGTGCGAGGCGTGCAGGGTGGCGACCTGTTTGAGCACATCACCACTGCCAGCGCCGGCCAGGTTGAAATAACTGTGGTTGGTCAGGTTCAGCACCGTCGGTTTGTCGGTGGTGGCGCGGTAGTCGATCTTCAGCTCGTTTTTTTCGTTCAGACTGTAGGTCACTTCGGTCAGCAGGGCTCCTGGAAAACCCATCTCGCCGTCCGGCGACAGATAGGTCAGTTTCACGCCGACCGAATCACCAGTCTTGGTTTCTTCTGCCTTCCACAGTCGCTTGTCAAAACCCTGCGTGCCGCCATGCAGCGCGTTGGTCTTGTCGTTGAGCGGGACCTGATAGGTTTTGCCATCCAGGCTGAATTTGCCGCCAGCCAGCCGGTTGCCGAAGCGGCCGATGGTCGCGCCGAAATACACCGTACCGTTGTTCTGATAGCCCTGAACATCGTCGAAACCGAGGACGATGTCTTCGACCTTTCCGGCCTTGTCAGGTACCAGCAGCGATTGCAGCGTCGCGCCATAGGTGATGATGCTGGCCTGCACGCCGTGACTGTTGCGCAGGGTGTATTTTTCGACGGCCGAGCCGTCGGACAGTTGGCCGAACGTGCTGTGTTCGCTAGAGAGTGCGGCGGCCTGTGCGGTCAGGGTGCTGATCATCAAGGACAGTCCAAGGGTGCTGAGGAGCGCATGTTTTTTCATCTGATCTGCCTGCTTTTATTGTTATTGGTAAGACTATTTGATCGGATTCAAGCCGATGCATGGATGTATAGCCTATAAAATGGAGCTTGAAAAATAAATTGTAATACTATTTAGTAGTGCCATCGTCGCTGAAGGCTTCTGAGCCACCTTAGCCGATCTGCCGGTTTTTTTGTCAGGCAGCCCGAACGCCATGCAACGGCTCGGCGCTGGCAGAGGTTGGACAAGAGCGCGACACAAATATCCAAAAGTGCCTTTACAACAATAACAAAGGACATTTTTCATGAACTGGCTGCCCGTTTCCGAGCACCGTTTCAAGCTGGCCGAAGGCGCCTTCTGGGATGCTGACGAGCAGGCTTTGTATTGGGTCGACATTTCCGGATTTCTGGTGTGTCGGCTGATCGCCGGTCAAGTCCGTCAATGGCGCATGCCCGAGCCGGTCTCTGCATTTATTCCGACCGAACAGGGCGATGCACTGGTGACACTGGCCAGCGGCGTCTATCGCCTGGACCTGGAATCCGACAAGACATCCTTGCTGCCGTTCTGCTTGGCAGACCCCACCCCCGGCAATCGCGCCAACGAAGCCCGGTGCGATGCGCGCGGCCATCTCTGGCTTGGCAGCATGCAGAACAACATCGATGCCGAGGGCGGCGACGTGCCTTTAGTGCGTCGTTCCGGCGGGTTGTTCCGCGTTGAACCTGATGCTCGCGTGACCCGTTTGCTGGACGGGCAGGGCATCGTCAACACCCTGCTATGGAATGAAGAGGGTAGCGTGCTGTACAGCGCCGATACCCTGGACGACGTCATTTATCACTATCCGGTGCTTGCAGACGGTGCTCTGGGGCCACGCAAGGTATGGGCGGCAAAACACGATCGAGGCTCACCCGACGGCTCGGCGATGGATGCCGAAGGGTATGTCTGGAATGCGCGCTGGGGAGGCAATTGCCTGATCCGCTTTGCCCCGGATGGCAGCGTTGACCGCGTTATCGAGCTGCCGGTCAGCCATCCCACCAGTTGCGTATTCGGTGGTCCTGACCTGCAGACGCTGTACGTCACCAGTGCCGCGCCTGCCGATGCAAACGGTCGCTTTGACGGCGCGCTGCTGATGGCGCAGGTTGGCGTCAAGGGCACGCCGTGTCGCCGTTTCGCCGGATGAGCTGTTGAGAAAAATGTCGCGCCGGCGTCTTTTTTGCGACGCCAGCATGATGCTTGAGGCAAGGGTGACATTAGGTTACATAGCGGTCACTCGTTATATGGTATGACTATTTGATCGGTTCTGGACGCTTCGGCGTTTGCAATCGCCACCTCGCTGGTCGCTGTAGCTATTCAATAAAAATAAGGAGTTAGCTATGTTGAGTCGTCACGGGATTCGTTCCCTGTGCTGTGCCGCCGTCACTACTGCCATTCTGGGCATGAGTGGCATCACATCCGCTGCTGAAGAAGTCAAAATCGGCTTTCTGGTCAAGCAGGCTGAAGAACCCTGGTTCCAGACCGAGTGGCAATTCGCCGAAAAAGCCGGGAAAGAGCTTGGCTTCACCGTCATCAAGATTGCCGTTCCCGACGGTGAGAAGACCCTGTCCGCGATCGACAACCTGGCTGCCAACGGCGTCAAAGGTTTCGTGATCTGCCCACCTGACGTTTCGCTGGGCCCTGCCATCGTCGCCAAGGCCAAGGCTAATGGCATGAAGGTCATGGCCGTGGACGACCGCTTCGTCGATGCGAAGGGGAAACCGATGGAGGATGTGCCGTATCTCGGCATGGCGGCTTTCGAGGTTGGCCAGAAACAGGGCGCCGCCATGGCCACTGAAGCGAAGAATCGCAAGTGGGATGAGGGCGACTGGAAAAACACCTACGCGATCATCAACACCTACAGCGAACTCGATACCGGCAAGAAACGCACTGACGGCTCGGTGGATGCGTTGAAAAAAGCAGGCTTGCCAGCCGACCACATTCTGTTTTCTCCGCAAAAGACACTTGATGTTCCTGGAGGCATGGACGCTACCAACTCGGCGCTGCCGAAGCTGCCACGCGAAGCCAAGAACCTCATCATCGGTGGCATGAACGACAACACCGTACTGGGCGGCGTACGTGCCACTTCGGGCGCCGGCTTCGCTGCCACAAACGTGATAGGGATCGGGATCAATGGCACCGATGCCATCGATGAATTGAAGAAAAAAGAAAGCGGCTTCTTTGGTTCGATGCTGCCTAGCCCTGACAAGGAAGGCTACCGCACGGCCGAATACGTGTTCAATTGGGTCACCAAGGGGGTCGAGCCGCCCAAGTACACCGCTATGGATGATGTGACATTGATCACTCGCGAAAACTTCCAGGAAGTGCTGACCAAAATCGGTCTGTGGAAGTGAGCTGAACGAGGGGCCTGATGTTCAGGCCCCTCACACGTGCGAGGAGATTGGTTCATGCAACAGGCTATCGAGCAACACGCCACAGGCGGTGCCTTGCGCTTCAACGGCATCGGCAAGGTCTTCCCCGGCGTCAAGGCGCTTTCGGATATCAGTTTCGAAGCGCGTCCTGGCAGCGTCCACGCATTGATGGGTGAAAACGGTGCCGGTAAATCCACGCTGCTGAAGGTTCTCGGCGGCTCTTATCAGCCCAGTAGCGGCACCTTGCAGATCGGCGAGCAGAGCTATCAGTTCAAGTCCACCGCCGAGAGCATTGCGGCGGGTGTGGCGGTGATTCACCAGGAATTGCATCTGGTGCCGGAAATGACCGTTGCCGAGAACCTGCTGCTCGGGCACATGCTTAATCGTTTCGGTCTGATCAATCGCGGTGCGATGTACCGTCGTGCCGGCGAACTGCTCAAGGGCCTCGCTGACGAGATTGACCCGCGTACACGCCTGGGCGACCTTTCGCTGGGCCAGCGGCAATTGGTCGAAATCGCCAAGGCCATGTCGCGCAATGCCCATGTCATTGCCTTCGACGAGCCCACCAGTAGCCTGTCGGCGCGTGAGATCGACCGACTGATGGCAATCATCGTACGCCTGCGCGACGAGGGCCGAGTGATTCTTTACGTGTCGCATCGCATGGAAGAAATCTTCCGTGTCTGCGATGCGGTGACGGTGTTCAAGGACGGGCGCTTTGTCAAAACGTTCGAGCAAATGGCCGATCTCGACCATGACCGACTGGTGACCTGCATGGTCGGTCGCGATATCCAGAACATCTACAACTACCGTCCGCGCCAGCATCAGGGGCCAAGCCTGCGCGTGACCGGCCTGCTGGGGCCCGGCTTGCATGAGCCGGTCACCTTTGCCGTGCAGAAGGGCGAAGTGCTGGGCTTCTTCGGCCTGGTCGGCGCCGGGCGTACCGAGCTGTTCCGGTTGCTCTCGGGGCTTACCCGCAGCTCTGCAGGCACCCTGCAACTGGACGGCAAACCGCTGACACTAAAGTCACCGCGTGATGCCATCGAAGCCGGAATTCTGCTTTGCCCCGAGGACCGCAAGAAGGAAGGCATCGTGCCGCTGTCCAGCGTTGCGGAGAACATCAACATCGGTGCGCGCCCCCGGCACGTGAACCTTGGCTGCCTGATTCAGGGCCGCTGGGAGCGTGACAACGCGCGCAGCCAGATCAAGTCGATGAACGTCAAGACGCCGTCGCCCGAGCAGCAGATCATGTACCTCTCCGGCGGCAATCAACAGAAGGCGATCCTCGGTCGCTGGTTGTCGATGCCCATGAAAGTCCTGCTGCTGGACGAGCCGACTCGCGGGATCGACGTCGGGGCCAAGTCCGAGATTTACGAGATCATTCACAACCTGGCCGCGGACGGTATTGCGGTGATCGTGGTCTCCAGCGATCTGATGGAAGTGATGGGCATTTCTGACCGTATTCTGGTGATGAGCGAAGGCGCCATCACCGGCGAACTCAATCGCGACGAGGCTGACGAGTCGCGACTCCTGCAATTGGCTCTGCCTCGCACGCGCGGCTGACAATCGGTCCCTGACCATGAACAATAAAAAAGAGGTGCGTATGTCTACCGAATCCAGCCTGCAGGCTCCCCGTCAGGGCATGAACCTGCGTCGTTTTGCCGATGACTGGGTGATGCTCCTGGCTGCCGTGGGGATCTTCCTGCTGTGTGCCGTGTTCATCGATAACTTCATGTCGCCTTTGAATATGCGCGGCCTGGGCCTGGCGATTTCCACTGTAGGTATCGCTGCCTGCACCATGCTCTTCTGCCTGGCGTCCGGGCACTTCGACCTTTCGGTCGGTTCGGTGCTGGCCTGTTCCGGGGTTATCGCCAGTATCGTCATCCGCGACACCGACAGTGTGTTTCTGGGTGTCTCGGCAGCCCTGGCACTCGGCCTGGTAGTAGGCCTGATCAACGGCATCGTGATCGCCAAGCTGCGCATCAACGCCCTGATCACCACCCTGGCAACGATGCAGATCGTGCGCGGCCTGGCGTACATTTTCTCCAACGGCAAGGCCGTCGGCGTTTCCAACGAGGATTTCTTCATCTTTGGCAACGGCCAGGTATACGGCGTGCCGGTACCGATTTTGATCACCATTGCCTGCTTCATATTTTTCGGCTGGTTGCTCAATTACACCACTTACGGGCGCAACACCATGGCCATCGGCGGCAATCAGGAAGCCGCGCTGCTGGCGGGTGTACACGTAGACCGCACCAAGATAATCATTTTCGCCGTCCACGGCCTGGTCGGTGCGCTGGCGGGTGTGGTGCTGGCCTCACGCATGACCTCGGGACAGCCGATGATCGGGCAGGGCTTCGAGCTGACGATCATTTCTGCCTGCGTGTTGGGTGGTGTTTCGCTGAGTGGCGGTATCGGCATGATCCGTCATGTGATCGCCGGTGTACTGATTCTGGCGATCATCGAGAATGCGATGAACCTCAAGAACATCGACACCTTCTACCAGTACGTGATTCGCGGCACGATCTTGCTGCTGGCGGTGATCATTGACCGGATGAAGCGTCGCTGACTTGAACAGGGCGCTGGTTCTAATGAATCAGCGCCGCGGTTTCATACCGGATTCAGTCCCTTGTTACGCTTCATCAACCGCCAAAAGTGTCACTACTGTGGTAGTTGAAATAGCAAACCTCTCCTGCATGCGCTCTTGATTCGTGCCTGTCGCGTTTCAGCGGGAATGCGAAGCGAGCGCCGAGCTGCCCAGCCGGGTCAGTCCGTAAAGCGCAGCACCGACCGCCAGCATGATGCCTGCCCGCAGCCAGGTTTCCGGACCTTGCTGGGTGAGCAGCAACAGGCACGAAAGAATGCCCAGCAGCGGAATGACCCAGTGGACCTGAAAGTGCCCGGCTTCGACCTTGTCGCGCTTGAGTACCAGCACGGCGACGTTCACGCTGAGAAACACAAAGAGCAGCAACAGCACGACGGTCTCGGCGAGGATGGTCAGGGTGCTGGTGAAGGACAGGGCAATGGCTACCAGCGTGGTCGCCAGAATCGCCAGCCCCGGCGTGCGGCGCTTGGGCAGAACCGACCCCATCACCGCAGGTAACAGGCCTTCGCGAGCCATGCCGAAGGTCAGGCGGCTGGCCATGATCATGGTCAGCAGCGCGCCGTTGGCGACAGCAATCAATGCAATGACCGCAAACCAGGGCGCAGGTATGCCGAGGCCCGAGGCACTGACCACGTCCATCAGTGGCGCTTGCGAATCCTTCAACTGCTCGACGGGCAAGACCATCGCTGCCCCCACGCCGACCAGCATGTAGACCGCGCCGGCAGCCAGCAGCGCGCCGAACAGGGCTCGTGGATAGACCCTGCGCACATCCTTGATCTCTTCGGCAAGATTGGCCGAAGTTTCAAAGCCCACGAACGAATAGAAGGCCAGCAGCGATGCGCCGAGGATCGCTGTAGCAGGTGAGGCGGTATCCAGTTCGAACACCCGTTGTGGCACGCCTTGCCCCTGGCTGACGAACCATACTGCCGCTGCGATCACCATCAGCAGGCCGCTCAGCTCGATGACCGTCATGACCAGATTGGCTGAAAGCGATTCCTTGATACCGCGTGCATTGAGCAGGCCGACGATGACCAGAAATGCCACACAGACCCACTGCGCAGGCCAGTCGAGCAGCGCCTGGAAGTAAACGCCGGCAAACGCCACGGCCAGCCCGGCGGCGCTGGTAACGCCTGCCGCAACCATGGAAAAGCCAACCAGAAACGATAGCAGCGGTTTGCCGAAGGCTTTTTCGGCGTACACCGCGGCACCGCCTGCACGCGGGTATTTGGTCACCAGTTCGGCGTAGGACGCCGCGGTCAGCAATGCAAAGCACAGGGCGATCAGCAAGGGCGCCCAGATGGCTCCGCCGACGCGTCCGGCGATCGTGCCTGCCAACGCGTAAACGCCGGCCCCCAGCACGTCGCCAAGGATGAACAGGGTCAGCATGGGCGCCGTGATGGCCCGGCGCAGCGATGAAGTCTCGGCAGTGGCCATGGTCAAGGATTCCTTTCTCTACAGGTGCAGGTATCAACAGCAGAGCGTCGCGCGGCAGGTAAATTCAAAACGATCGGGACTGGCCTGGACCAGCGGCGCTGTTAGCGGCTTGAAGCTGCAATAAACACTGTCCGCAAAAAAGATGGAGCATTGCGTGGCGGAGGGGTCTCAATGAGACATTTGATGAATCAGCCAAGAGGCGAACATGAGTAATAGCAGCCAGCAGCAGTTCAGGTCAGTCTGCGCAACCTTGCAATCGTTGCGCAAGCAAGTGGGTGATCTGCAGCTCAGTGAACTCGAGCGTGCCGACAGCCTGCGCGGCCATCAGACAGTGGACGACAGGGAGGCCATTCAACAATCGTTCGTGGCACTTGAACAGGCTATCGATGATATGGAAGTAACGCTTGCCAGCATTGGTGAGGCCACTGGAGAGATTGGCAAGCTGTAAGCGCATGGCGGTGCCGTCCTCAAGCGCGCAGCGTGAACCATAAGCGATTTTCCGGGTCTTATCTCGACCCTGAAATGCATGCCACGCCTTTCCTCTTCGAGTCCGTTCTCATGCCCGCATTGCCCCGTTGTTCCTGGCGCATCTGCTTGTACCTGGTCCCGTTGTTGCCCCTGTACGCGGGCTCTGTCAGCGCTGCCGAAGAGCGACAACTGGTCCAGGCGATCAACGATTTCCGGGGCCAACCGCAGCGTTGCGAAGCGCGGACCACAAACATCTCCAGAGCCTTGGCGCTCAATTCCAGCGTGGCATTGCCGATCGGCTTCAGCGGTAATTTACGTGATTCACTCAAGGCATCCGGCTATCAGGCGGTCACTGTGCGGACCTTGCGACTGGCCGGCGCGCAAAGCGCCGGTGCAGCCTTCGACATGCTCAGGAGCCGCTATTGCGGCGCGTTGCTCGATCCGCAATACGCTGACATCGGCATCACCCGGCAGGGTGGTGACTGGCGCGTGGTGCTGGCCAAGCCGTTGATCGACGAGAGCCTTGAAGATGCGCGCTCGGCTGCACAGGCGCTGCTGGCGCAGGTCAATGCCGCGCGTGCCGAGCCACGCCTGTGTGGCAAGCGGCCTTTTCCGTCGGCTCGGCCGTTGAGCTGGAATACCACACTGGAAACTGCCGCGCAGGGGCACAGCCAGTCGATGGCCAGCGAGAATTACTTTACCCACCGCGGTTTTGATAATGACTCGCCAGCGGATCGCGCGCGTGCTGCCGGTTACGGCGGACGGCAGATCGGTGAAAACATCGCCGCAGGGCAGAGCACGGCCAGCAAGGCCATGGCGAGCTGGCTGGCCAGCCCGGGGCATTGCGCCAACCTGATGAACCCGATGTTTACCGAAGTCGGCGCAGCTTATGCGACAGCTACCAACGCTGACTACGGCGTGTACTGGACGATGCTGTTCGGAGCGCCCTGACCGGCAGCCAGCACCGCAGCGACTTTGTTCACTTGGCAGTCAAGCCGAATACCGTCTGTCGCCCGTTCGACGTTATTTGAAAACCCCTGCTGATGAGGAGCGGTCGGTTGTACCACAAGGACCGTGCTCGAACGGCGCGTCCGGTGGCTGCAGCAGCGAGGTGTAACAGACGTCATGAAACGAACCATTGATGCTGCAGAGTTGAATATCTGTTTCAGCGAGGACCTCGAAAAGGCCTTGTTCAAGTGGTTTGTCGCCAGCTTCCTGATGGGCAAGCGCATTCAGGCCGACATAGCCTGCGAGGCCTACCGCGTTATCGTCGAAAAACACCAGCGCGACACCCCGCGCAAGCTTGCTCACTGCACTCACCGAGAGCTGGTCGCCATGCTCGGGCAGGCCCATTACGTGCGCTACGACGAGTCAACGGCGTATCGATTGTCTGCGCTGTGCGCCAAGCTCAATGACGATTACGCGGGCAAGATAGGCCGAATCCGCGAAGTGAGTGAGGACCGGGCGCACTTCGAGAAGCGACTCTGCGAGTTCGCCGGCGTCGGTCCCAAGACCGTTGAAATCTTCATGCGTGAGGCCGGCAAGGTGCTGTATTGATGATGCCGGGGCTTTATATCGGCTGTGCAGGCTGGAGCCTGGCGCGTGAGCACTGGCCCGACTTCCCTGACGAAGGCAGCCACTTGCAGCGCTATGCCTCGCGCTTCAACGCGGTCGAGATCAACAGCTCGTTCTATCGCCCTCACCGCGCTCAGACCTACGCACGCTGGGCGCAGTCGGTGCCCGCCGGGTTTCGCTTCTCGGTCAAGGTGCCGAAACTCATCACTCACGAACACCGCCTGCGAGGATGCGAGGTCGCGCTGACCACGTTTCTTTCTCAATGTACTGCGCTGGGTGACAAGTTGGGCTGTCTGTTGGTCCAGCTTCCGCCCTCACTGGAATACGCACCACCAATAGCTGACGAGTTTTTCAGAGCATTACGCAGTCAGTACGCCGGGAGGGTGGTATTGGAACCGCGCCATGAATCCTGGCGGCAGGCTCAGGCGCTGCTGATCGAGCATCGCATTGCGCAGGTGGCTGCCGATCCTGGCGTCATCAGTGAAGGACACCTGCCCGGTGGCTGGCAGGGGGCTCACTATTGGCGCCTGCACGGTGCGCCGAAAATTTATCACAGCGCCTATTCGGTCGAGCGTCTGGACGGTCTGGCTGGGCAGATGTCGACTGCTGTGGCGGCGGGAATCGACACCTGGTGCATCTTCGACAACACGGCCAGCGGAGCCGCTGTCCGGGATGCGCTAACGCTGCAGTCAATTGTCGCTCACCTTAGGGCCAGGTGACGGTCGCCAACGGCCGTGATGTTCAGACCTGAAGCAGCTCATGCAATGCTTCGTTCAGTTGCTCGGCGCTAAACGGCTTGGCGACGCAGCGCCGGTCAATCCACGTGTCGGGGATCCCCAGCCGCCCGTACCCGGAACAAAACATGAAGGGTATGCCGCGGTCGGCAATGGCGGCGGCTATCGGGAACGAGTTGCCGCCGATAATGTTGATATCCAGGATGGCCAGGTCGTACTCGCCGTGACGCGCATATTCAACGCCGTCGTTCAGCGTGCTTGCGTGGTAGGCGGTCGCGAAACCCAAGTCCTCGAGCATCATTTCCATCAACATCGCGAGCATGGTCTCGTCTTCCACCAACAGCACTTTGGGGAGCGAGGTCTGATCGTCTGATTCTGAACTCATAAGCTACTTTCCGTTTTGTCTGGCCAAGGGATCAGCATTGACCAGATGATCCCAGTACGGGCGAACTGCATGTCGGCCTGGCCTTTGAGTTCTCGCTCGATGCTGCGGCGTATCAAGCGCAAGCCAAAGCCTTTCACAGTGGTTGCGACGACTGGCGGGCCGCCTGTTTCTCTCCATTCGATCTTCAGCGTGGGGGGAGTGTGTTCGGCCGTCAGCGTAGAGGTCACCGTCACCTGGCCTGCCGCAGAAGAAAGTGCACCGTGTTGCACTGCATTGGCCATCAGCTCATGGAGCACCATGGAAAGTGTCAGTGAAAAACGCGGTTCCAGGGTCACCGGATCGCCTTCGAAACTGATCCTGTGTACCCCCGCGTCTACCTCCTGCAACTGCTCTATCAGGTCGACCAGTTCGGTGGAAATCCATTCTGCACGCGCCAGTGCATCGTGCGCCTGGCTCAGGGCAAACAGGCGCGCATCGAAGCTC
Organism: Pseudomonas congelans; assembly: GCF_900103225.1. Classification (GTDB taxonomy): domain Bacteria; phylum Pseudomonadota; class Gammaproteobacteria; order Pseudomonadales; family Pseudomonadaceae; genus Aquipseudomonas; species Aquipseudomonas congelans. Next base: position 664,909 of record NZ_FNJH01000001.1, read on the forward strand.
TTGTGAAAGGAGCCCAGCGACGCAGAGCTATTTACGGTGAGAGAAGCTATGGCCTGGACGGTCGCCAGGGTGTTTTTCACCCGGTGGTTCAGTTCGTTCAGCAAACCGGCGCGGGTCAGACGATCTTCCAGTTGCTGGCGTTCGAGCTTGCTGGAGATCGATTGCGCCAGCCGATGAGTCGTACCGCTCTGCTTTAGAAATGTCGTTTCGCCAACGCCGTCCAGCCCCTGATGCACGGGCAGGGTGAAGGAAAATACACTTCCCGAATCTACTGAGCTGTCGGCCCACAGACGGCCGCCGTGGGCAGTGATGATGCCTTGGCATATATACAAGCCAAGGCCGTTGCCGCGTGGGTTGCCCTCTTTGACGGACCAGTAGCGCTGGAAAATGAAAGGCAGGTGTTCGACCGGGATGCCGATTCCGTCATCACTGACCCTGAACAGCACTTCGTTCTGATCGGCGACCGCGTCGATGTTGATTCGGCCACCTTTCGGGGTGAACTTGATGGCGTTACCGACCAGGTTGGAAAGCACCTGAAAGATTCGCTCCGGGTCCGCATTGATCACCAGGCCTTGCGCGGCGGTGCAGTTGAGCTCGATGTTCTTTTCGGTGGTCAGCATCACCAGCAGGCTGCAGGCTTCTTCCAACAGGCTGGTGACACTCAGCGGCAGGCGCGAGAGCTGATAACGGCCGGCTTCGATCTGAGCGGTATCGAGCAGGTCTTCCAGCAGGCTGTTCATGCGGGTCGTGGCTTTCTCGATGGTGCCCAGCGCACGCCGGATATTGCGATTTTCAAAGTGCGTGTCGCCCACCGCCCAGCGTTGCATCATGCCGCACTGCATGATGATGATCGACATCGGGTTGCGCAGGTCATGGGAGACCACGGCGACCAGCTCATCACGCAAACGAACCGCCTCCTGTTCGCGCTGCACCTGACGTTCCAGGTCGCTCTCCAGAGCTGAACGACGAATGTCTTCAGCGCCATACAGATCTGCGCGCGACCACGGGCTGGCAATGCCGGTAACCTCCTGCTCCCAGATATCGAAAGACTGCCTTGGGTGCAGGCGATGGCTCGCGGAACTCTCCAGGCTGGTGCTGACATGGTGGGTCGGGTTGCCGCTCCAGTTCATCGTCGAGGTGAGTTGGGCACGAAACCACATCACTGCGTTATCAATCGGCTTGGGCAGCGTGAACGCGATGACGCCGCTCGCGACGTCTCTGTAAGCGGCGCTGTTGGCAAGCTCCCTCTGCATGGAGTTGGTGTGGAAAACCCCCAACCCCTGCAAGCCCGTCGCCCGCTGTCTGGTCCGTTGATGCGCCAGGCCGGTGTCGCGTATCCAGGTGTACAGCTCACGCACTTGTTCGATTGAAGGGCAGGTGCCGAACAGGTGAACCTGTTCGTCAATCAGCACAGCCGCACCGTCTGCCAGGGTCAGCGACATGAGAAGTTCGGGCCGGCTCACCAGCCCGTCGAGCACTTCGTGATTGGCACGACTCATGGCGTCTGCCAGTTGCCCGAGCAGGACAACTTTCTCTTCCCGCTCGCGCTGGATATTAGTCGCGACAATGGCAGAAATTTTCACCGACAGTAACTGACCGATCATCGCGCAGGCATCGCGCAGCTCTCTGGAGACCAACAACGGTTCGGGGTGACCGCAGGCAACCAGGCCCCAGAGCTCGCCGCCATCCAGCAGCGATATGCTCATCGACGAGCGCACGCCCATGTTCTTGAGGTATTCGCAATGCACCGGAGACACACTGCGCAGCGTCGAGAAGCCCAGGTCGAGCGGTTCCCCTGTCGTCGGGCGCAGGGTCGGTATCAGGGGCACGGGGACGTAGGTAGCGTCCGGAATCACCCGGATCCAGTTCAGCCGATACAGCTCTCGCGCCTGGGCGGGAATGTCCGAACCGGGGAAGTTCAAGCCGCTGTAGCTGGGCAGTGGCCCGGTCAGCGCCTGGGCGACGACTTTGCCATGACCCTCGGGCTCGAACCGGTAAATCATCACCCGGTCATAGCCGGTAAGCGCCTGAATCTCGTGCACACTGATATCGAACAGCGTTTCCAGCGTGGTGGCGGCCTGCAGGTTGCGCAACACCCTGGTAATGATTCTGGACTGCCCATGACCGGTTTCCACGAAAGGCTCCAGCTCGATAATCAGCACGTCGTCGGTACGCTGCAGCGAGGCGCTGTAGTGGGCCGTTCCGATCGTCAGTTTTATCGGGTCCAGGTTTGGGGCAGCGGGGTGGCTGTACGCATGGTCGACGAGGGCCGACTGTTCGGACGCCAGCAGCCATGACAAAGGCTTGCCCAGCAACTCGTCAGCGGCCATTCCGAGTTCTGTCGCGCAATTGGCGCTGACCTGTTCAATGCAAAGGGGATCGCCTGCAACGCTGAGCAATACGCCATGCGGCTGAATCGCGCCAGGAACACGGATCGGCTCTCGGGCACATTCGGCAAGCGCAGCTTCAAGCGCTGCGTCAGGCGTTGCATCCAGCATGTCCTTGATCAATTGCGTGAACTCCACAGGGTGTTTCAGCCGGGAACAGCCAGCCGCTGCTTGGGACGAAGCGCAGTCGTTCGACGCTGAACGCGATTCAGATGATTTTTTGTCGGCCGCAACGGAAATTTGGGCGGCCAGCGGCCCGGATGGACAGCGCAAGAAAATGCGAGGTTGCCGCGAAAGTGCGGCGTGGAGACCTGGATGACGCGCTCTGCTGATACAAGCCAGAGATAGAAGGAAGTGGGTCACCATAACAGGTGCCCGTTGGACGCGTGGTTTTAACTGACTATGAGGGGAAATGCCTGCCAGTTGGCAGGTATGGGCTTTTAAGGCCCTGCCTGCCGTTTTCAGCGAATTATCGGCAAGGGTGGGTTGCTATGGACCCGCTGGGCAATCAGCCCTGGCCGTTCAACTTGCGCTCGAGCTCACGATTTTTAGCGCGAAGCGTTTCGGCATCCTGCTCTTTTTCCTTGATGGACGTCGGGGTGATGACCTTGTCCACGCCTTCGGTTTCTGGGGTTTCCTGCGCAATGTCCTTGCGCACCACATCAACCGGCTTGCCGGACTGGTCTGTCGTTGGCGCGGACTGTTCAGGCGTGTAGCTGGAAGGCTTGTCAGTATGCTTGCTCATTGCAGTTCCTCTCTGTGTGTCGTCCTGATTGGAGGAATGAACGCAGCGAAGAGTTCGACGTGTTTTCATGTCGGCAAGGTTTGCTTGTGCAACGGCTTGCAAAAAAAAGCCCCGCCAGACAGGGTCTGGCGGGGCTTTGCTCAAGCTGTGAAAGCCTTAGAGCGCCATGTCACTGGCTGGATTGCTTTTCGCTGGCTGGGCAGCAGGTGCAGGTGTTGGAGCATTACCTGTCTTGTTCACCGGCGGTGGCGGAGTCAGCTGCAGGACTTCGGATGTGTAAGCCCATTCCTCGGCAACACGGTCCGGATTGTTATTCAGCTTGGTGCCGTAGCTAGGCACGATCTGGTGCAGTTTTGCCTGCCATTCCGGAGTCGCTACCTTGTCCTTGAAGACTTTCTCAAGCACGCCCAGCATGATCGGCGCTGCAGTCGAAGCACCTGGCGAAGCACCCAGCAGACCGGCAATGCTGCCGTCCTTGGAAGCAACGATTTCGGTACCCAGCTTCAGAACGCCGCCTTTCTCTTCGTCGCGCTTGATGATCTGTACGCGCTGACCGGCTTGCATCAGGCGCCAGTCTTCTTTCTTGGCGTTCGGGAAGTATTCTTTCAGAGCAGCGAAGCGATCGTCGTCAGACATCATCACCTGACCGGCGAGGTATTCGATCAGCGGGTACTGTTCGATACCGACGCGAGTCATCGGCCACACGTTATGCGTGGTGGTGCTGGTCAGCAGGTCGAAGTAGGAACCGTTTTTCAGGAACTTGGTCGAGAAGGTCGCGAATGGGCCAAACAGGATCACGCGCTTGCCGTCCAGAACACGGGTGTCCAGGTGCGGAACCGACATGGGTGGCGCGCCAGTGGACGCGATACCGTAGGCCTTGCCCATGTGCTGCATGGCCAGGGTCTGGTTGTCAGTGACAAGCCACGAACCGCCGACCGGGAAGCCGCCGTATTCCTTGGCTTCGGGAATACCGGATTCCTGCAGCAGATGCAGAGCTGCACCGCCGGCACCGATGAACAGGAACTTGGTGTCTGTCTCGGTAACGGTACCGTCTTTCAGGTTCTTGTACTTGACGCGCCAGGTGCCGTCGTCGTTGTGATTGATGCCTTCGACTTCGCTCGACAACTGCAGATTGAAATTCTGCTTGGCTTTCAGGTTGGAGACGAACTGACGGGTGATCTCGCCGAAGTTGACGTCGGTGCCGATCGGGCTCCAGGTCACGGCCAGCTTCTGTGCCGGGTCACGACCTTCCATCATCAGCGGGACCCACTTCTTGATCTGCTCGTGGTCCTCGGAGTACTGCATGCCGCTGAACAGCGGGCTGGCTTGCAATGCTGCGTAACGCTTGCGCAGGAACTGGATGTTGTTGTCGCCCCACACGAAGCTCATGTGCGGCGTGGAGTTGATGAACGAACGCGGGTCTTTCAGAACGCCGGTCTTGACCTGCCAGGACCAGAACTGACGGGAGATCTGGAACGCTTCGTTGATCTCGATGGCCTTGGAGATGTCGACGTTGCCGTTCTTGTCTTCAGGGGTGTAGTTCAGTTCGGCGAGCGCCGAGTGACCTGTACCGGCGTTGTTCCAGCCGTTGGAGCTTTCTTCGGCGACGCCGTCGAGGCGCTCGACCATTTCCATCGACCAGCTCGGCTCCAGCTCGTTGAGCCAGACGGCGAGGGTGGCACTCATGATGCCGCCGCCGACGAGGAGTACGTCGACTTTCTTGGTTTCAGCCGCCTGCACGGGCATCAGGCCCATGGAAATGGCCAGACCCAGGAGGGCCGTGTTCACTTTCTTAAACATTCTGTCATCCATCTGATAAACGCCATCCGCCGACTACTCCTGGGGAAACGGCCTGTCACATGCAGCGAAGCCTGCGACAAACACTCGCACCCACGGGGACTAGAGGTGGACATACAAGGCCAATATAATACCGCTCGAGACCTCAATTTATGTCCTGCTGCGCTGACTTCTTATCATCATTGGATTCAGCGTCATGAGTGACATTTGCTCTGTTGGTGTGCTGCGATGCCCGAGAGTCTTCCTCCCTGAGCTACTTGCGAGACACACCTGGTCAGCCTGTTCACGGAGTCTGAGACGCCGCGTCGGAGCATGGAGGCACGCTTGACGCGCAATTTTATCAACGCGTACTGCGACACACCCTCGGTGGCATACCGGCAAAGACGCGGTATTTTCGCATAATGTGCACCCCCGTTGCGAGGTGCCATCATCAAATTGGCCACGAATGGCTTGATTTAGACACTTCACGGCCTTCCACTGCCTATCTGTATCGTCATTTTCCTCCGGGTCTTTAGCCGCCTGTCGTATATGGCTGCCGCTCGATCCGGACATCTCCCCGAATAGCACGCTCATCCGGCTCTTGTGCATTCATGAGCCATGCTCATAACGACGTGTGCATTTGCCTGACTAATCAGCGCGCCGACCTCCTGTTAGGGTCCGTATACGGCCGCCATGCCCGTGGTTGCAATGTTCGGATACAGGCGTCCGTCAAACAGTTGGAACTTTAGAAGCGCAGACCAGTTAAACACTTATAACGGGTGATAGCGTTTTGGCTTTGATCACCCCCCTGAAATACAGGCAGCACGTCAGTGAGCAGGAGTACGCCCACGCCGCTGACTACACCATAACGCCCGTCGCTTTACAGCAGCGACGGCTATTACCGAGTGATCCTGATGACCGAACCCAAGAAGCACAAGGAAACTGCTGTCGACAGCAGTGCCGTGCAGCCCTCACGCCGAAACTTTCTGAAGTTCGGTGCGTCCGGCATCGCAGCGGCCACGCTGTCTACCTGGATACCTTCCGACGGCATGCTGCAGGCGGCGCCTCTGGCACCTGCGGCCCCCGTGGTCGAAGACAGTGACGCACCTGCAGCGGGTGAGCAGCGCATTCAGTTGAAGGTCAATGGCCAGGTTCATACCCTGAACGTGCCGGCCAATGCGGTTCTGCTCGATGTGCTGCGTGACCGCCTGCAACTGACGGGCACCAAGAAGGGCTGCGATCATGGTCAGTGCGGCGCCTGCACGCTGTTGGTCAACGGCCTGGCGATCAACTCCTGTCTGTCGATCGCCGTTCAGCATCAGGGCGACAGCATTACCACCATCGAAGGGCTGGCCGAGGGCGGCAAGCTGCACCCGGTGCAGGAAGCGTTCTGGGAACACGACGCCTACCAGTGTGGTTATTGCACCTCAGGACAGATCATGAGCGCGGTCGCAATTCTCAAGGACCCGAACATTGCGTCCGACGACGCCAGCGTCAGGGAGGCCATGAGCGGCAATATCTGCCGTTGCGGTGCCTACAAGAACATTCTGTCTGCCGTGCAGTCTGCGCGCTCGAAAATGGGAGGCGCCGCCTGATGCGAACTTTCGATTACGCTCGCGCCGCTTCGCCCGCGCAGGCTTTCAGCACAGCCTCCGGTGACGGGCAACGCTTCTACCTCGCCGGTGGCACCACGCTGCTGGATCTGGTCAAGCTCGACGTGATGCAGCCGCAGCAGCTGGTGGACATCAATCATCTGGCGTTGAAACAGGTCGAGTCGCTGCCTGATGGGCGCCTGCGCATCGGTGCGCTGGTCAGCAATACCGACCTGGCCAGCCACTCGCTGGTGCAGCAGCGCTACCCGGTGCTGTCCGAAGCGATTCTTGCCGGTGCTTCGACCCAATTGCGCAACAAGGCGACCACCGCCGGCAATCTCATGCAGCGTGTGCGCTGCCCGTACTTCCGTGACGGTATTTCAGCCTGTAACAAGCGCCAACCGGGCTCCGGTTGTGCAGCCATCGGCGGGATGAACCGCAGTGTGCACGCGGTGCTGGGCACCAGCGATCACTGCATTGCCACGCATCCGTCAGACATGTGTGTGGGCATGGCGGCCATCGGCGGGCAGGTTACTGTCCAGGGCGCCAATGGCTCGCGTGATATCCCGTTCGCTGACTTTCATTTGCTGCCCGGCGATACGCCAGAGCGCGAACATGCCCTGGCGCCCCATGAGCTCATTACTCATGTGACCCTCGACGCGCCGCTATCAGGCAGCCGCTCGTCTTACCTGAAGCTGCGCGACCGTACTTCTTACCAGTTCGCTCTGGCGTCCAGTGCCGTGATTCTGGTGATGGACGGCAAACGCATTGCCGATGCGCGCATTGCGCTGGGCGGCGTGGGCACCAAGCCATGGCGTGCCTTGGAAGCCGAACGTGCGCTGATCGGTCAACGTGCCGACCTCGACACCTTCGCGCAGGTCGCAGCGCTGGCGATGAAGGGCTCGCGGGCTTATGAACACAACGCCTTCAAGATCCCGCTGGGTCAGCAGGTCATCGTCCGCAACCTTCGTGACCTTACGGCCTAGGAATATCTCATGAGCGAAAACATCATTGGTGTGCCGCAGCGTCGTATCGACGGCGGCAAGAAAGTCAGTGGTCAGGCGCGCTATGCCGCAGACCATCCGATGGGCAAGATGCTTTACGCCTATGGCGTCTACAGCACTATCGCCAACGGGCGTGTAGTGGCGATAAAGGATCAGCAGGCCAAGGCGATGCCTGGCGTGGTCGATATCTTTCATCATGACAACTTCCCCTCGTTGCACCGTACTCCGAACACCAAGCTGAGCTTTGCCAAGATGCTCTCGGCCAGCAAGGCAGACGAGCATCGCCTGCCGTTCGAGGATGACCGTGTCTACTACCCAGGCCAGTTCGTGGCCCTGGTGGTGGCCGAGAGCTTCGAGCAGGCGAGGGCGGCGGCCTATCGCGTGACGGTTGATTACGACGAGCGTCCGGCGGTCAAGGACCTTGACGAGGGTATGCGTGTCAATGGCGCCCGCGATGGCGGTGCAGGGCACAATCGAGGCAACCCGGACAGCGCCTTCGACGGCGCAAAAGTGAAAGTCGATCAGACCTACACCACACCGGTTGAAGTGCACAACCCGATGGAAATGCACGCCAGTACCGCGTGGTGGCAGGACGGCAAGCTGTTTGTCTATGAAAGCACCCAGGGCGTGGTCAACCACCGCAACCTGTTGGCCAACGTCTTTGACCTTTCCCCCGACCGTGTGGAAGTGCGCGCGCCCTTCATTGGCTCGGGCTTTGGCGGCAAGCTGTGGCCGTGGCCGCATTCGGTCGCAGCCTGCGCCGCTGCCAAAGTCACCGGGCGCCCGGTGCAACTGGTGCTGCCGCGTGCGCAGATGTTCACCACCGTGGGTCATCGTCCGGAAACTCGCCAGCGCCTGCGTCTGGCCACCGATGCGAGCGGCAAGCTGGTGTCGATTCGTCACGAGTCGTTCAACAACACGTCGATGCTCGATGACTACACCGAAAACTGCGGTGGCGTGACCAAGAGTCTGTATGCCTGCGATAACGTGCTGGTCAGCCACAAGATCAGCCCCATCAACCGCGGCACGCCGACCTCCATGCGTGCGCCGGGTGCGGCACCGGGCCTGTTTGCACTGGAGTCGGCCATTGATGAAATGGCCTTGGCCAGTGGCATGGACCCTTTGGCATTCCGCAAGTTGAACCTCTCTGACAAGGATCAGAGCGCAGGCTTGCCGTGGTCCAGCAATCACTTGCCCGAAGCCATCGACAAGGCAGCCGAGCGGTTTGGCTGGCACGCGCGCAAGGCCGACGTCGGTTCGATGCGCGAAGGCGATGAAATCATCGGCTACGGCATGGGCGCGTGCAACTGGGAAGCCTATCAGGTGCCCACCGATGCGCGGGTGATTCTGCGTTCCGACGGCACGGCGCTGGCTCAGTGCGGCTTGCAGGACATCGGCACCGGCACCTACACCATCGTCGCGCAGACCGTCAGCCAGTTGACCGGCATTCCCATGGAGCGCGTTGAAGTGGAACTGGGCAGCTCTTCCTTCCCGGCAGGCCCGGTGTCCGGTGGCTCCTGGGTCACCGCCAGCGTGATGCCGGCGATTGCCGGCGCCACCCGCGAAGCTTTGCAGAAGCTGCGCCAGTACGCCGTCAGCAAGGATGCAGTGTTCGCCGGACAGGACGCCGAAGCGATCAAGGTCGAGAACGGTCAACTGGTCATGGGCGAGCAGCGTGCGAGCTTCGTCGATGTGCTGAACGGTCAACGTCTGTCGCGTGCCGAGGGCACCTTCCAGAGCGGCATGCCTGAATCGGGCAAGTACTCATTCCGCTCGTTCGGTGTGCATTTTGTCGAGGTGCGCTGGGACCCGGGTATTTCCAGCCTGCGCGTCTCTCGGGTGGTCAGCGCCATTGACGTGGGCAAAGTGATCAACCCGCTGGCGGCACGCAATCAGGTGGAAGGCGCGATTGTGATGGGCATCGGCATGGCCTTGTTCGAGGCCGGTGAATACGATCCGCGCAACGGCATGCCGGTCAATAACAACTATGCCGAGTACGTGGTGCCGGTGCATGCCGATCAACCGGACATCGACGTCTTGCTGCTCGATTATCCGGACTACAACCTGGGTGAATTCGGCGCACGAGGCATCGGCGAGATAGGTGTGACCGGGCTGGCCGCTGCGGTGGCCAATGCGGTGTATCACGCGACGGGCAAACGCGTGCGCAGCCTGCCGATCAGCAAGGAAAAACTGATGGCAGGGTTGTAGTCATGAAACAGCTTGATTTGCAGGTTGTACAACAGGCACGTGACTGGCTGGCCAGCGGCAAGCCCGTCTGGCTGTGCACGGTTCTTTCCACATTCGGCTCGGCCCCGCGCGGGCCGGGAGCGATGCTGGTGGCGCTGGGCAGCGGTGAGCATCGCGGCTCTCTGTCGGGTGGTTGCGTGGAAGAGGACTTTCTTGAGCGCGTTGCTGCGGGGCAGTTCGAGCCAGTCAATCAGGTGGTTCGCTACGGCGACGGCGGCTTCGCGCCAACGCGGGCCTTGCCGTGCGGCGGTGTGCTGGATGTGTTGATTGAGTTCATCGCGCCGGGGCCTGAAGCCGATGCGCATCTGGCGGCCATCGAGCAGGCGCTGGCCGGTCGCGAGCTGGTCAGCAGGCAGGTGCACCTGGGTGGTGTGCAGAGAGAGATCGGGACTGCGACGATGGGCGAGTCGCGTGTGCAGATCGATGGCGAACGCATCAGTATCCGCATGGGCGCGGTGTATCGCGTACTGCTTGCCGGACTGTCGCCGGTGGCGGAGTTTTGTGCCAGTTTTGCCGTTGCGATGGGCTATGAGGTCATCGTCTGTGACCCTCGTGTCGAGGTCACTTCAGGGTTTTCAATGCCGGGTGTCGAGGTGCGTGGCGTGCTGCCTGCGGTGTTCATTGCCGAGGGCGGCTGCCACAGCTCGACGGCCGTGCTGGCACTGACGCACGATCCGAAGCTTGACGATCTGAGCATGCTCGAGGCGGTACGTACCGAGGCATTCTACATAGGCGCGATGGGCTCGATGCGCACCAGCAGCAAACGCCTGGAGCGTCTGGGGCGGATTGGCGGGCTGGACGCTCAGGTACTGGATCGGATCCACGCGCCTATCGGCCTGAATCTGGGCAGCAAGACACCTTCCGAGATCGCCATTGCGGTGATGGCTGACATCCTGCGGGTGGCCAATGGTGTCAGTCGCGCCGAGGTGTGAGGTGTTGCCGGCAGGCTTCTGCCAGCGCTGACGGGGTGTCTGCGTCGCGCAGGATGCCAGGGTCATCGCAATGCAGTACGTCACACACCTCGGGATTGTCGATGATCAGGGCCTTCGCGCCCTGATCGCCTTCCAGCTTCAGCAGCGCTGGCCAGAAGTGTCGGCCGATGATCACCGGGTGGCCGCGCTGGCCCTCGTGCATGGGCAGGGCGATGCGCTGAGGATCGGCCATTCCGGCCAGGTCATGCAGGGTCTGCGGCTGTATCCAGGGCATGTCCGCGAGGACAATGGCGACCGCATCGGCAGAGGAGTCCATCACTGCCGCAACCGCGCTGGCCAGGCTATGGCCCATGCCCAGTTCGGCGTGTTCGCTGCGGATGATCGTGACGTTCGAGGCAATCCCCAGCGCATCCGCCTGGTCATCAGGACGTAATACCACCGCCGTTTTGCCGAATGCGCTTTGCGCGTTTTCCAGGCTTGCCGTCAGCAGGGTCCGCCCGCAGGGCAGAAGCGCCTGCCGTTTGTCACCGGCAAAGCGCCTGCTGCGGCCCGCTGCGAGGACCAGGGCGAACACTTCGGGTATCTGGCTGTCTATCCTGCTCAATCCGAAACCTTATGAGTGGGTGAAAGGAGAGGACGCGCGCGGCTTGCTTGGCGCACCCTGCAGTTCTGCTGATGTACGCACAATGCCTTATTTCGCTGCCTTGCCGGTAGCGGCACGAATCATGTTTTCGAGGGTTTCAAGTGGACAATCATATTCGTCCTGTCGAGCTGGAAAAAGCCTACCGTTTGCTCAACCACGGGCCGACTGTGCTGGTCTCATCCAGCCACGAGGGCACGCATAACGTCATGGCTGCGGCCTGGGCCTGCGCGCTGGATTTCTCGCCACCGAAGGTGACGCTGGTGATCGACAAGATGACCAAGACCCGTGGGCTGGTGGAGAAAAGCGGCTACTTTGCCTTGCAGGTGCCCAATCTGGATCAATTACAGATGACCTTCGACGTCGGCACCCAGAGCAAGGTCTTCACCCCGGACAAGCTGGACAAGGCCAACGTGGACCTGTTCCGCATCGACGGTCACGACTCGCCGCTGGTCGCAGGCTGCTCGGCGTGGCTGATCTGCAAAGTCATTCCCGAGCCGCACAATCAGCAGACCTACGACCTGTTCATCGGCGAGGTCGTCGGCGCCTGGGCCGATACCCGTGTGTTCAAAGACGGGCACTGGGAATTTGAAAAAGCCGATCCGAAATGGCGCAGCCTGCATTACGTCGCAGGCGGGCATTTCTACACGATTGGTGAGCCTGCGGTGGTGGAAACGGGGGACGAATAATCGCGATGTCTGGCTCTGACGATCTTCGCCGACCGTACGGGCCTCTTCGTGAGCAAGCTCACTCCCACTCCCCGATACACACCGGCTCCCGTGGATGCCAGCTCACTCACTCCCACACACCGCTCACGTGGGAGCGAGCTTGCTCGCGAAGGCAGACTGACTGACCAGCAAATACCCAGCGGCTGCACCAATCTCTTCTGAGCAAGCTCACTCACTCCCATACACATGGCTCTTGTGGGAGCGAGCTTGCTCGCGAAGGCGGACTGACTGATCAGCAGATACCCAGAGGCTGCACCAATCTCTTCTGAGCAAGCTCACTCACTGCATACACATGGCTCCCGCGGGAGCGAGCGTGCTCGCGAAGGCAGGTTGACTGATCAGCAGATATCCAGCGGCTGCACCAGCCTCTTCGTGAGCAATGCGGATCGCAGCGCTGGTCAGTCCTGCAACGGCTGTTTACCTGCTGGACCCTCAGTGACGATCCCGCCACACGGTCTGCGCATTGCAGAACTCGCGTACACCGAAGTGCGACAACTCACGGCCAAAGCCGCTTTTCTTTACGCCGCCGAACGTCACGCGCGGGTCTGAAGCGCTGTAGCCGTTGATGAACACACCGCCGGTTTCCAGTTCCTCGGTCATGCGCTCGGCCAGTTGCAGGTCGCGGGTATAAATCGTCGCGGTCAGGCCGAAGTCACTGTCATTCGCCAGCTCCAGGGCGTGCTGCGCGTCGCGTGCGGTGATGATCGACGCAACCGGCCCGAACAGCTCCTGCCTGAACGAGGTCATCCGGTCGGTAACGTCACCGAGCACGGTCGGTTGATAATAATTGCCCTGGCCTTCCGCCTTTTTGCCGCCCAACAGCAGTGTGGCGCCTTCGGCGAGCGTGTCCTGCACTTGAGTATCCAGCTCGTCGCGCAGATCGAAGCGCGCCATGGGGCCAATGTAGGTTTCGCTGGAGAGGGGATCGCCCGTCACCAGTTGACGCGTTTGCTCGACGAACCGGCGGGTGAATTCCTCGACCACACCTTGCTCGATGATCAGCCGCTTGGCCGCTGCACAGACCTGCCCGGTGTTCTGGAAGCGGCCAATCACCGCTGCCTTCACAGCCTGATCCAGATCTGCGTCATTGAGCACGATGAACGGGTCGGAGCCGCCCAGTTCCAGCACGCACTTCTTCAGTGCCGCGCCGGCCTGAGCGCCGATGGCCTCGCCGGCACGCACGCTGCCGGTCAGTGTGACCGCTGCGATGCGCGGGTCGGCAATGGCGTTTGAAACGCCTTCCGGGGTCACGTTGATGACTTCGAACACACCCTCCGGGAAGCCGGCACGCTTGAACGCGTCGAGCATCAGGTAAGCGCAACCCATTACGTTGGGCGCGTGCTTGAGCACGTAGGTATTGCCAGCCAGCAGGGTCGGAATCGCGCCGCGCAGCACTTGCCAGATCGGGAAATTCCACGGCATTACCGCGAGAACGGGGCCCAGCGGACGGTACTCGATACGCGCCTTGTCATTCTCGACCTGCGTCGCTTCGGCCACCAGCATCGCCGGGCCTTGCGCCGCGTACCAGTCGCACAACTGCGCGCATTTCTCGACTTCGCCTTTGGCCTGGGCAATGGGCTTGCCCATTTCCTGGCTGATCATGCGGGCGATGTTTTCGACGTCATCGCGCAGGGCCTGACCCATGGCGACGATCAGTTGCGCACGTTGCTGAACCGGTGTGCGCTTCCAGCCTGCAAAACCGGCAGCCGCTCGCGACAGGCTGTGATCCAGCGCAGCGGCAGATTCGAAAGCGTAGTGGCCGATCTGCTCGCCGGTGGCAGGGTTGATCGAGATTGCATGGGTGTTGCTGGTGACAGTAGTCATTGCGCCATCCTGTTGAGGTGGAAGTGGCACCAGAATATAGGCGTGCAATGCTTTCTAAAACTGAATAATAATGATCGTAACGTTCATTTTTGGAGAATGATATGGATCTGGTTCAGCTGGAGATCTTCAAGGCGGTGGCTGAACACGGCAGCATCAGCGTCGCCGCTCAGCACATCCATCGAGTGCCCTCGAACCTGACCACGCGCATCAAGCAACTGGAGCAGGACCTGGGCGTCGACCTGTTCATTCGCGAGAAGCACCGCTTGCGCCTGTCTCCCGCCGGCTGGAATTTTCTCGACTACACGCGACGTATCCTGGATCTGGTGCAGGAAGCGCGCTCGGCCGTTTCCGGCGAGGAGCCACAGGGACCTTTTGCCTTGGGATCGCTGGAAAGCACGGCTGCGGTCAGAATTCCTGCGCTGCTGGCCGCCTACAACCAGCAGAACGCCAAGGTCGAGCTGGACCTTTCCACCGGCCCGTCCGGAACCATGATCGACGGCGTGCTGGCCGGTCGACTGGTCGCTGCCTTCGTCGACGGCCCGGTGCAGCATCCATCGCTCGAGGGCGTGCCGGTCTTCGAAGAAGAAATGGTCATCATCGCGCCGCTCAATCATGCACCGGTCAAGCGCGGGCGCGATGTCAGCGGAGAGAGTATCTATGCGTTTCGTGCCAACTGCTCGTACCGCCATCACTTTGAACGCTGGTTCACCGAAGACGCGGCAGTGCCGGGCAAGATCCACGAAATGGAGTCCTACCACGGCATGCTCGCCTGCGTCAGCGCCGGTGCCGGGCTGGCGCTGATGCCGCGCAGCATGCTGGAAAGCATGCCCGGTTGCGCCACGGTCAGTATCTGGCCTCTGTCCGAGAAGTTTCGCTATCTGCACACCTGGCTGATCTGGCGACGCGGCACGGTGTCGCGCAGCCTGACTCGCTTTGTCGAGTTGCTGGAGCAGCGCAGCGAGCCAGCGAACGTTGAGTAAAACACTTAACGGACCGCAGAAACCCGCTCGGCAATCGCCGCACCGACTTGCTGAGTCGAAAGCGTGCCGCCTAGATCCGGCGTGACATCGCCGCTGGCGATCACTTGCTCGATAGCGGTGATGATCTCGTCGTGGGCCGCGGTGAAACGTTGATCGCCCTGGCCGAGGAATTCGAGCATGAGCGCACCTGACCAGATCATGGCGATCGGGTTGGCGATATTCTTGCCGAAAATGTCCGGGGCCGAGCCGTGAACCGGTTCGAACAGCGACGGGAAGTGGCGCTCGGGATTGAGGTTGGCTGACGGCGCAATGCCGATGGTGCCTGCGCAGGCCGGGCCGAGGTCGCTGAGGATGTCGCCGAACAGATTGGACGCCACTACCACGTCGAAGCGTTCGGGTTGCAGCACGAAACGGGCGCAGAGAATGTCGATGTGTTGCTTGTCCCAGCTGATGCCGGGGTACTGGCTGGCCATCGCTTCGGTGCGCTTGTCCCAGTACGGCATGCTGATGGCCATGCCATTGGATTTGGTCGCCGAGGTCACGTGCTTGCGCTCGCGTTTGCTGGCCATCTCGAAGGCGAACTTGAGAATGCGGTCGACACCACGACGGGTGAACACCGATTCCTGCAACACGAATTCGTTTTCGGTGTTTTCGAACATGATCCCGCCCAGCGACGAGTATTCACCTTCGGTGTTTTCCCGGACCACGACAAAGTCGATGTCGCCCGGTTCGCGATTGGCCAGCGGGCAGGGGACGCCGGGAAACAGCCGCACCGGACGGATATTCGCGTACTGGTCGAATTCGCGGCGAAACTTGAGCAGCGAGCCCCACAGCGAGATGTGATCCGGGACCTTTTCCGGCCAGCCGACGGCGCCGAAGAAGATCGAGTCAAAGCCTTTGAGCTGTTCGAACCAGTCGTCCGGCATCATCTTGCCGTGTTTCAGGTAGTAATCGCAGCTGGCCCATTCGAAGTATTCGAACTCCAGTTCCAGCCCGTGCCGTGCGGCGGCGGCCTGCACCACGCGTACACCTTCAGGTAGCACTTCCAGGCCGATGCCGTCACCAGCGATGGCAGCAATATGCAGTTTCTTGTTGTTCATGGCGGCGCTCTCTATGAATCCATCCATTACGGATGGGCGATGAATGAGTTGCACAGGCCATCCATGCTATAAGCGCACGATATAAAGATAATCAGCTGATTAATGGACTGAGAAAACACGAATCGTGAATAAATACCCCAGCCTCGATGATTTGAATGTGTTCGTTCATGTGGCCCGGCGTTCAAGTTTCGTCGGGGCTGCGGACGAGCTGGGCATGTCCGCTGCCTATGTCAGCAAGCGCATCCGTTTGCTGGAGCAGGGCATGGGTGTGGTGTTGCTGCACCGCTCGACCCGGCAGGTGTCGATTACCGAAGATGGCGAGCGCGTCTACGAGTGGGCCAGAGGCATGCTTGATTCAGTGCAGCAGATGGGCGACGAAGTGGCTGCCCTGCATGGCGAGCCGAGTGGCTTGTTGCGGGTCGTCAGCAGCCAGGGCTTTGGCCGGCGTTTCGTCGCGCCTGCGTTGTCGGAGCTGGCCGCGCGTTATCCGAAGCTGGATATCCGTCTGGACATTCAGGACCGGCTGGTCGATCTGGTCGAGGAGGGCGTCGATCTGGATATCCGCGTCGGCAACGAAATCGCCCCGCAGCTGCGCGCCAGGCATCTGGCCAGCAACTGGCGTGTTCTGTGCGCGAGCCCCGTCTACCTCAACCGTCATGGCACGCCGCTTAATCTTGGCGAGCTGGCCAATCATGATTGCCTGGTGATCAAGGAGCGCGACCGGCCGTTCGGCATCTGGCACCTCAACGGGCCGCAGGGTGCCGAAACCGTCAAGGTGACCGGCAGCCTGTCCACCAACCACGGCGAAATCGCCCGCCAGTGGTGCCTGGACGGGCGCGGGGTGTTACTGCGTTCGCTGTGGGATGTGCGCACTGACCTGGCCGAGGGCCGGCTGGTTCAGGTGTTGCCGGATTACCGTCAGGATGCAGACATCTGGGCGGTGCATACATCACCGCTGATGAGTTCGGCCAAGGTCCGCGTCACGGTGGAGTTTCTGCGCGACTACCTTGCCCTGCATCCTTCGCCCGTCAACCACTGAGGCACGCAATGCGCCGTCAGTGGGTGCCAGCTGCCTTGTTCAGGTCGCTGTCGGTCCACTCGGTGTAGATGCAGGCGTCGGCAGCGGCCCAGCGCACGCGCACCGGGTCGCCCGCCTTGAGCGACATGCCGTTCGCGGAAAGCGCTTTGACGGTCATGGCAGTGCCTCCTGCAGTCACCACCGAGCACGTCTGGCTCTCGCCGAGGAAAAGCACTTCATGGACCGTGGCGTTGACCTCGTTCCAGCCTGCTTCGAGCGGCATGGCCGCTGCCTGGGACACGCTCAGTGCCTGGGCTTTCTCCGGGCGCACCATCAGCAGCACGTCCTGATCGGTCTTCAGCCCTGCGGTCAGGCGAATCGCCAGTGTGCTGCCTTCGAACGTCGCCACGGCATTGCCCTGGGCCTTGAGCCTGAGGAAGTTCGAGTTGCCGAGAAACGAGGCGACGAAGGCATTCGGCGGGTCCTGATACAGGTCATAGCCCGAGCCCAGACCGACGATCTTGCCATGGCTGAAGATGGCGATGCGCTGTGACAGGCGCATGGCTTCTTCCTGGTCGTGGGTCACGTAGACGATGGTGATGCCCAGTCGGCGATGCAACTGGCGCAGTTCGTCCTGCAGGTCTTCGCGCAGTTTCTTGTCCAGTGCGCCCAGCGGCTCGTCCATCAGCAGGATGCGCGGCTCGTAAACCAGTGCCCTGGCGATGGCAACCCGCTGCTGCTGGCCGCCTGACAGTTGCGACGGGCGACGATGAGCGAAGGCTTCCAGCTGAACCAGCTTGAGCATCGCATCGACTTTCTTCTCGCGCTCGGCCGCAGGCAATTTGCGGATCGCCAGCGGGAAGGCAATGTTGTCGCGTACCGACAGGTGCGGGAACAGCGAGTAGCGCTGGAACACCATGCCGATGTCACGTTTGTGCGGCGGCACATTCACCAGCGATTTGCCGCCCACCAGAATCTCGCCCGAGCTGGGTGTTTCGAAGCCGGCGAGCATCGACAGCGTAGTGCTTTTTCCCGAGCCGCTGGAGCCCAGGAAGGTCAGGAATTCACCGTCCTTGATGTCCAGGGAAATGTCGTCGACGGCGGCGAAATTTCCGTAGTGCTTGTTCAGATTACACAGGCTGACCAGTGTGTTCTGTTGCTGATGGGCGGGGTCTTTGATCACGGCACTCATGAAGTACTCCTGGCTTCGTTGCGGCGACGCAGGGTCGCGGCGATGAACATGATCAGCACCGACAGGGCGATCAGCAGCGTTGAGGCGACGGCGATGACCGGCGTCAGGTCCTGACGCAGGGTGGTCCACATTTTCACGGGAAGGGTTTGCAGGGTCGGGCTGGCCATCATCACGCTCAACACCACTTCGTCCCACGACACCAGGAACGCGAACAGCGCACCGGCCATCATGCCCGGGCGGATGCCGGGAAAGGTCACCTTGTAGATGGCCTGCAAGCGAGAAGCACCGCAGATGACCGCGGCATCCTCGATGGACTGATCGAACAGCTTCAGCGAATTGATGATCGAGATGATGGTGAACGGCAAGGCGACAATCACATGGCTGACGACGAAGGAAAACAGCGTGCCGGTGTAACCGAGCTTGAGAAACAGCGCGTAGACCGCGACTGCGATGATCACCAGCGGCACGATCATCGGCAGTGTGAATACGCCATACAGAAAGTCACGCCCCGGGAACCGGCCGCGCACCAGTGCGAACGCAGTGGGCAGGCCCAGCGCCACCGAGGCGAGGGTGGTCAGGATCGCGACCTTGAAGCTGGACATGGCCGCAGCCATCCAGTCCGGGTTGGAAAAAAACTGCTGATACCACTTCAGCGTCCAGCCCGGCGGCGGAAACACCAGCCACTGCGACGAACCGAACGACAGCAGGACGATGAACAGGATCGGCAGCAACAGGAACAGCGCGATCAGGGCGGTGGTCAGGTACAGGCCCGTACGCAAGCCGGGGCTCATGGCATTGGGTGTCAGGAGCATGGCGGTTTACCTCGCGTTACTGGCGCCGACCGGTGATTCCGGCTGGAGCTTCAGGTAGAAGTAGAACAGCACCAGCGTGATCAGCACCAGCAACGCAGCGGCGGCACTGGCCAGCCCCCAGTTGAGGAACGACTGCACCTGCTGGACGATGAATTCGGGCAGCATCATGTTCTGCGCGCCACCGAGCAGGGCCGGGGTGACGTAGTAACCGAGCGACATGACAAACACCATCAGGCCTCCGGAAAACAGTCCCGGGCGGCACAGTGGCAGAAACACTCTGAAGAAATTGCTCCAAGGGCTGGCCCCGCAGATCGAACCCGCCTGCAGCACCATGGGATCGATGGCCTGCATGGTCGCCTGCAACGGCAGGACGATGAACGGAATCATGATGTAGCTCATGCCGATCACCACACCGGTCAGGTTGTGCACCATTTCCAGCGGTTGATCGATGATGCCCATGGCCATCAAGGCCTTGTTGACGACTCCGGAGGCCTGCAACAGCACCAGCCAGGAATAGGTTCTGGCCAGCAGGCTGGTCCACATCGACAACAGCACGATATTGAGAATCCAGCGTCCCCAGCCGCGTGGCACCAGGGTGATCACCCAGGCAAGCGGGAAGCCCAGCAGCAGGCTGAACAGCGTCACCAGACCGGCTACGGAAAAGGTATTGAGCAGCACCCGCGAGTAGGCCGAGTTGGCAAACAGTTGCTCATAGTTGCCAAGGCCCGGCACCGGTTCGAGCACGCCGCGTAGCAGCAGGGCGATCAGCGGGGCGAAGAAGAACAGTCCGAGGAAGATCAGGGCCGGAAGCAGATTGCGGCTGCCGCGCCAGCGCTGTGCGAGGGAAGGGGATGGCTGCATGCCCGGCGCCTTCTGGCTGGCCACGCCAGCGGTGCTGGAAGCACCCCCGGCTGGCATGGATTGACGAGGAGCAACCGCTGTCATTTTTACTTGACCAGCCATTCGTTCCACCGTGTCGCGATATCAGCGCCGTTCTTGGCCCAGTATGCGAAGTCGAGAGTGATTTGATCGGCAACGTGCGCGGTCGGCAGATTAGGTGCCAGCGTAGAGTCCAGGCGCGCAACGCTCTGGGTATTGACCGGGGCATAGGCACTGAGGTTGGAGAAGTCTGCCTGGCCTTTGGCGCTGGTCGCGTTGGCGATGAATTTCATCGCGGCGTCCTTGTTCTTTGCGCCCTTGGGTACGACCAGAAAATCAGCCATGACCAGGTTCTGCTTCCAGCTCACCCCCACTGGGGCGCCATCCTGTTGCAGGGCGTAGACCCGCCCGTTCCACATCTGCCCCATCGATACTTCGCCGGAAGCCAGCAGTTGCTGGGACTGCGCACCGCCGCCCCACCAGACAATGTCCTTCTTGATGGTGTCGAGTTTCTTGAAGGCGCGGTCGAGGTCCAGCGGGTAAAGCTTGTCGGGCGCTACACCATCGGCCAGCAGGGCCAGCTCCAGCACGCCTGGGCTTGGCCACTTGTAAAGCGCGCGTTTGCCCGGGTAGGTCTTGGTGTCGAACATCGCGGCCCAGTCACCCGGCGCCTTGCCGCCGACTTTGCTTTCGTTGTAGCCGAGCACGAAGGAGAAGAAGAACGAACCGGCGCCGTGGTCAGTCACGAAGCGTTTGTCGATCTCGTCGCGTTTGATGGTGGTGAAGTCCAGAGGCTCCAGCAGGCCTTCGCTGGCGGCGCGCAGGGCGAAGTCGGCTTCGACATCGACAACGTCCCACTGCACGTTACCGCTTTCGACCATGGCCTTGAGTTTGCCGTAGTCGGTAGGACCGTCCTGCACGACGGTGATACCGCTGGCCTTGCTGAATGGAGCCGCCCAGGCCTCCTTTTGGAAGTCTTGCGTGGAGCCGCCCCAACTGACGAAATTGACGCTTTCGGCGGCAATGGCGGCGACACTCGAAAAAGCCAGCACGCCGGCCGCCAGGACTGCTGTTGCACGTTTGTTCAACACCATTTTTACGCCCTCATTTGTTGTGTTTTGAGCGGGCTTTTCTTGCCCGCGTAATCGGGAGCAGTAGGTCCAATGGGCCTTGAAACCTTGTACGGGTCAGGTGCTGTTATTGGTGCTTTCCCTTGCCGGGCGCGCCTGACCAGATCTTGTATTTATGGAATGTCATATTATGGTATTCCAAACTTTCTGCAAGCGTTTTGCCCTGTCAAAACGCCTTCACGGTGGGTTTTCTGATCAGCGCCTGTGGCTGCAGGCAACGGATTATCAGGCTCGCGCGCCAAGCGTTTGTCTGGTCAGCCGGGAAACGGAATACTTTCAATCACTTCCAGATCGTAGCCGGTCAGCCCTGCGTATTTCAGTGGCGGGCCGAGGTGGCGTAGCTTGCCGACGCCCAGGTCCTGCAAGATCTGTGCGCCCGTACCGACCTCCGAATAAATGCGTGATTGCGAGCGGGTGTATTGGCGGGGCGGCTGGGTGAGCTGCGGAATGCGCTCCAGCAGCGCCTGGGACGATTCGTGATTGGCCAGCACCACCACCACACCGTGACCTTCCTGCGCGACACGTTGCAGGGCGGCCCAAAGCGTCCAGTTGGCAGGGCCGTTGTATTCGGCACCCACCAGGTCACGCAGCGGGTCGACAACATGCACGCGCACCAGTGTGGGGGCGTCGCGACGGATGTCGCCCATCACCATAGCCATGTGCACGCCACCTTCGATGCGGTCTTCGTAGCTGAACAGACGGAAGGTGCCGTGCACGGTCGGCAGTTCGCGCTCGCCAATCCTGACGATGGTGTGTTCGGTGCTCAGGCGGTAATGGATCAGGTCGGCGATGGTGCCGATACGAATGCCGTGCTTTTTGGCGAACACTTCCAGGTCGGGTCTTCTGGCCATGCTGCCGTCATCATTCATGACTTCAACGATGACCGACGCTGGCGTGAAGCCGGCCAGCCGGGCCAGGTCGCAGCCCGCTTCGGTATGCCCGGCGCGGGTCAGCACGCCGCCGTCACGGGCGCGCAGTGGAAAGATATGGCCCGGCTGCACCAGATCTTCCGGTACTGCCTGCGGGTTGACGGCGGCCTGAACGGTACGCGCACGATCTGCCGCGCTGATGCCCGTCGTCACCCCCGTGGTCGCTTCGATGGACACCGTGAACGCGGTGGCGAATACACTGCCGTTACTGGGCACCATCTGTTCCAGGCCCAGACGCTGACAGTGTTCGTCGGTCAACGTCAGGCAGATCAGACCGCGCGCCTCGCGGGCCATGAAGCTGATTGCCTGTGACGAACAGCAGTCGGCGGCCAGCAGCAAGTCCCCTTCGTTTTCCCGGTCTTCATCGTCGACCAGCAACACCATCTTGCCCTGGCGGTAGTCTTCAATGATGTCTTCGATGCGATCGAACGCCATAGTCAGTTCCCGGTTTTATGGGTGGATGAATCGTGGTATACCATAAGACAGAATATTTCACAGATTGCCTATCAATGAAACAGTGAGATCGCGATGAAAGCCTATTGGATTGCACACGTTGATGTGACCGACCCCCAGCAGTACAGCGAATACACCCAGCGCGCCCCTGCGGCTTTCGAGCTGTTCGGTGGCAGGTTCCTCTCGCGCGGAGGGCGTTCCGAGGCGCTGGAAGGGCGTGACACGCCGCAACGCACGGTGATTATCGAATTTGAATCCTACGAAAAGGCGGTGGCCTGTTATCGGTCGACCGAGTATCAGCATGCGATGAGCCACAGGCAGGGCGCTTCGGAAGCCGAGATCGTGATCGTCGAGGGGCAGTTTTAAGCGTTCGGTTGCTCGAGTCAGAAGCAGAATCCGCCACGCCTGGGACTGCTTGGTTTGCGGCTCGCTAACTGCTTTCAGCGGATAAAGTGCACCTTGCCGGTGTCGTCGTTACCGATATAAATGCCGTAGACACCCGCCTGACGCTCTTCGATATAGCGTTCCAGTATCTGGCGGATGGCGGGGTAATAGATGCTGTCCCACGGGATGTCTTCGGGAGCGAAGAATCTGTAGTCCAGGGTTTCCGGGCCGAACTGGCCGGTGACCTCCAGCGCGATGGCGCGGAACACGATGTAGACTTCGCTGATACGCGGCACGCTGAAAATGGAGTAGGGCGAAAGGATCTCGGCGCGCACACCGGTTTCTTCCCAGACTTCACGCAGCGCCGCCTGCTCGGTGGTTTCGCCGCTTTCCATGAAACCGGCGGGCAGTGTCCAGGTGCCTGGGCGCGGCGGGATGGCGCGCTGGCAGAGCAGGTACCTGCCTTCCTGTTCGATGATGCAACCCGCGATGATCTTCGGGTTGACGTAGTGAATGTACTGACAGCCGCCACAGACCAGCCGCATGTGCGTATCGCCCGACGGGACACGCTGAGCCAGATCAGCGCTACCGCATTGTGGGCAGAAGCGCGGCGTGGTCATTTCAGCGACCTATGCGAGGTTCTTTAAGGGCGACGGGGGCGACGATGTCGCGGACTTTGCTGTCTTCGTCCTGTTTGGATTTGAGGTATTCCAGCGCCACGCGTGCGGCGTTGCGTACGTGATCGACCGATGCCTGGTGTGCGGCCAGCGGGTCGCCGCTCTTGATGGCTTCGACCATAAGCTCCATTTCCTTGTTGCTGGCACCGCGGCGGTTTTCCTGGGATACCGAGGTGGCGCGCAGGTAGCTGATGCGCGCCTGCAACTGGCGTAGCTGGGTCGCGGCCACATGGTTGCCCGAGCCTTCCAGCAATACATCGTAAAAACCCTGTACCGAGTCGATCACCTGCTGCAGCTCGCCTTCCTTGAGCGCCTGACGATTTTCCTCCAGGGCTTTTTCCAGTGCGCGAATGTCCTTGGGTTTGGCCCGCAGGGTGAACAGCTGAACGATCAGGCCTTCCAGCACGCAACGCAGTTCGTAGATGTCACACGCGTCAGCCAGCGTGATGATTGCAACGCGCGGGCCCTTGGCATCGGCGAACTCGACCAGACCTTCGGATTCCAGATGGCGCAGGGCTTCGCGCACCGAGGTACGGCTCACGCCGAGGCGGTCACACAGATCACGCTCGACCAGACGATCCCCCGGCAGCAGCTGAAAGTTCATGATTGCGCTGCGCAGCTTGTCCAGCACGATCTCGCGCAGCGTGACGGGGTTGCGGTTGACCTTGAAGGTGTCGTCGAGAGGCAGGCGTTTCATCGGGTGTGCTCGGAATGGGGCTGTCAAAGTAAAAACGTGACTGGAAATAAAGTCTCGCTCATGTCGGCAGCCCGCAAACTGTGCGGGCTGCTGCATGGCCCGGACGGATGAACCCGGGTCGCGGCCGAGTTTATCACGCCGATGCCTGCAACCACCAAAACCGCCCTGTGCAGCCTCAGACGATGGCCGGCAGCGCGCCCATCTTGCCGCGGTGATAGACCATTGGTGTGACCGGTGTCGCGGGCAGGATCAGGTTTTTCACCTCGCCGACAATGATCGCGTGATCGCCGCCGTCGTATTCGCGCCACAGCTCACACTCGATGATCGCCGTAGCGTTGCTCAGCAGCGGGTTGCCCAGCTCGCTCAACTGCCACTCGATGCCCTTGGTCTTGTCCTTGCCCTTGCTGGCGAAGGCATAGGCTTCTGTCTGCTGATCGGCAGACAGCAGGTGAATCGCGAACTTTTTGCTGTCACGCAACACCGGATAAGTGTCCGATGCATAGTTGGGGCAGAACAGCACCAGTGCCGGATCGATGGACAGCGCACTGAATGCGCTGGCGGTGATTCCGACCAGATTGCCCTCTGGGTCCAGGGTGGTGACGATCGTCACGCCCGAAGGGAATGACGCCATGACTTCTTTGTAAATACCGGGTTCTATCATCGCAGCGGCCTCTTTAACGCATGACAAATGGATCAGGCATGGGCGCCTGCGAAAGGTTGATCCACACCGTTTTCAGCTCGGTGTAGGCCAGCACGGAGTCTATCCCGCTCTCGCGACCGTAGCCGCTATTTTTGAAACCGCCGATAGGCGCCATGGCCGACACGGCTCGATACGTATTGACCCAGATGATACCTGAGCGAATATCCCGCGCCAGCCGGTGCGCGCGGCCAAGGTCGCGGGTCCAGATTCCGGCGGCGAGACCGAACTGGGAGTCGTTGGCGATGGCCAGCGCCTCGGCTTCGTCCTTGAAACGAATCACCGATGCGACCGGGCCGAACACTTCTTCCTGCATGATCTTCATCGAATTGTGGTCGCACTCGAACAACGTAGGTTCATAGAACCAGCCTTTGCTGTCCAGTACCGGACGCTTGCCGCCCAGACGCAGGCGTGCACCTTCGGCCAGCGCGTCGGCCACCAGGCCTTCTACCACGGCCAGTTGCTGGGCGGTGGCCATCGGGCCCATTTCGGTGTCTTCATCCTGCGGATTGCCTATGCGGATCCGGCTGGCGCGCTCGGCCAGGCGTTCGACGAACTGGTCATAGATTTCATCCTGCACCAGCAGTCGCGAGCCGGAAACACAGCTTTGCCCGGACGCCGCATAGATGCCGGCGACGGCGCCATTGATGGCGCTGTCCAGATCGGCGTCGGCGAAGATGATATTCGGTGATTTGCCGCCCAGTTCCAGCGACAGTTTGGCAAAGTTCTCCGCACTGCTGCGCACCACATGCCGCGCAGTGGCCGCGCCACCGGTGAAGGCTATCTTGCGCACCAGCGGGTGCCGGGTGAGGGCCGCGCCAGTGGTCGGGCCGTAACCGGTGATGACGTTGACCACTCCAGGCGGAATACCGGCTTCAAGTGCCAGACGCGCCAGCTCGAGCACTGTGGCCGAGGCGTGTTCCGAGGGTTTGAGGACGATGGTGTTACCAGCCGCCAGTGCCGGGGCCAGCTTGATGGCGGTCAGGTACAGCGGGCTGTTCCAGGGAATGATCCCGGCCACCACGCCCATCGGTTCGTGCACGGTGTAGGCGAACAGGTCCGGCTTGTCGAGGGGCAGGGTGCCGCCTTCGAGTTTGTCAGCGAGCCCTGCGGTGTAATGAAAGAACTCCGGCAGATAGCCGACCTGGCCGCGAGTCTCGCGAATCAGTTTGCCGTTGTCGCGGCTTTCCAGCTGCGCCAGTTGCTCTTTGTTTTCGGCAATCAGGTCGCCCAGCTTGCGCAGCAGCTTGCCGCGTGCCGTGGCAGTAAGGCCACGCCAGGCCTGACCCTCGAACGCTTTCTGGGCGGCCTGAACCGCCCGTTCGACATCGGCTTCGTCTGAATCCGGCAGTTGCGCCCAGGGTTCGGCCAGCGCCGGGTCGAGGCTGTCGAAAGTCTTGCCGGACAGCGCATCGACCCACTGGCCGTCGATGCACATCTGAAAGCGGGTAAGGCTCATGCAACAATCCCCTTGATCGAATGGTGACCGGACGCCGGTTTGTCGAGGCCGATCTTTTCGAAGAAACCGAGCAACATCTGGTTGACCAGACGTGGCGATTCAACCGGCATCATATGGCGTTGATCGAGCAATATCGCGACATCGGCACCGGGGATGCGCGCAGCCAGTTCCCTGGCCATTCCGGGCGTCGATCCTGGATCGAGTTCGCCCGTGGCGATCAACGTCGGTGCGCGAATATCGCCCAGATCGTCGGCGCGGTACATATCCTGAGTGGCGAACAGCTTGTACGTGGTCAGGTAACCCTGCGGATCATTGCTGGCCAGGTTGTGTCGAATGGCCGCAATCTGCGCCGGATTGGCTGCCTGATACTCACGGCTGAACCAGCGTGACAGCGCTTCGCCAGCGTTGGCGTCCGGGCCATGCTCGGCAGCCTGACTGGTACGCGCAATCACGCTTGCACGCTGTTCCGCGCTGCGATTGAAGACACTGTTAAGCACTACCAGCCCCGATAGCTGCTGGGGGAACTCCAGCGCGAATGCACGCGCCACCAGGCCGCCCATCGAGAAACCGACGACCGCCGCCTGTGGCAGTTGCAGATGCGTCAGTAACTCGTGCAACTGTTCGGCATAGCCCGGCAGTCCCGTGTCCGGGTCGGGGCGGGGGCTGGCACCGTGGCCGAGCATGTCGTAGGCGATGACCTGGTAATGCGCAGCCAGCCCGACGATCTGGCCGCCCCACATTTCCTTGTTCAGGCCCACCCCGTGAATCAACACCACGGGGTGACCTTGGCCGGTAGCCAGATAGCTGGTACCCGCCGGGGTGTGTTCAGCGGTGAGCTGAATCATGGATCGCTCCTGCGCAGATGACAAAGGTGGTCGGGCAACGGGCCCTTCACAAGTTACTGAGCCTGTTCGGCAGCCAGCTCTTCCAGGTCGATGTAACGATTGCCGATTCGCGGGTGCAGGCGTCCACCATTGGCGGCACCAAGGACTACGATGATTTCGTCGGCACGGGGCGAATCTTCGATGTGCATTTCCAAGGTGATGTAGTGCGAGCGCAACCCTTCATCGTCCTTGTGCATCATCGGAATCTGGATCGACGTACCCGGGCCGCCGCGTTTGTTGGTGAAGCTCAGGTAGCTCTTGGCCTTGACTGCCTCACGGTAGTGATTGCCAAAGCGCAGGGTATGGATGACTGCCGAAGCGTGTTCGATTTCGCCTTCCGCCCCGACCACGGCAGCCTTGCCGTAGGCCTCGATTTTATCCGCGCCGCCAATCGCGTCGGTAAGGCGTTTGACCATCAGCTCGCCCAGTGCGGAGCAGCTGGCACGAATCTCCGGTTTCAGATCCTCGACGAAACCACGGCCCAGCCAGGGGTTCTTGATCACTGCGGCCAGCCCGATCATGGTGACCGGCTTGTCGGTAGCCTTGCCGCCCTCGATAAAGGTTTCTTCGGTGTACGTGACGATCTTGCGAATTTCAAAGCTCATGAACGACTCCCGGAGCAAGTGCTTTTGTATTTCGTCTGATGGTATACCATAAGATCGTGCATGCAAATCCTTTATTTGCGGCGAATATCGCGCCCTGGGTTCACCTTATTTCCCTGGATCGATGCGCACGCACAGCTCTGGCTCGCGCTCATTGATGACCATTCGTCAGGTGCGAAGGCAATCGCTTTGAACAGGCGTCCTCTGGTTGTGACAGATATTCGGTGAGCCCTGAAAGGCCCTATCGAATTTTTTACTGAGGAGACTCCGAACATGAAAGCCATCGTCTATAGCGGTCCGCGTGACGTCAGTGTCAAAAACGTACCGGATGCGAAGATTCAGAAGCCGACAGATGCGCTTGTCCGAGTGACCTCCACCAATATCTGTGGCTCGGACCTGCACATGTACGAAGGCCGCACGTCCTTCGAGACCGGGCGCATTTTCGGTCATGAGAATCTCGGCCAGGTGATTGAAGTCGGTGCAGGCGTCGACCGCATCAAAGTGGGTGACTGGGTGTGCCTGCCGTTCAACATTGGCTGCGGTTTCTGCGAAAACTGTGAGAAGGGCCTGACCGGTTATTGCCTGACCGCCAACCCTGGCAGCGCGGGCGCGGCCTACGGTTTTGCCGACATGGGCGATCATGAAGGCGGCCAGGCTGAACTGTTGCGCGTGCCGTATGCCGACTTCAACTGCCTGTTGTTGCCTGAAGATGCCGCCGAGCGTGAAGAAGATTACGTCATGCTCTCGGACATCTTTCCTACCGGTTGGCATGCCACCGAGCTGGCCGGTCTGCTGCCTGGCGAAAGCGTTGCCATCTATGGCGCCGGCCCGGTCGGCCTGATGGCTGCCCACTCGGCGATGATCAAGGGCGCCTCGCAAGTGTTCGTGGTCGACAATCATCCTGATCGTCTGGCACTCGCTGCGAAGATGGGCGCGACGCCGATCAACTCGCTCGAGCAGGGCGCAGTGGATCAGATCCTCAACCTGACCGATGGCAAAGGCACCGACCGAGGCTGCGAGTGCGTCGGTTATCAGTGCTGCGACCGTCATGGTCACGAGGCCAACCACGTCACCATGAACAACCTGGTTGCTTCGACCAAGGCGACTGGCGGCATCGGTGTCGTGGGCGTTTTCGTGCCACAGGATCCGGGTGCCAAAAGCGACCTCGCGAAGGAAGGCAAGATGGCCTTCGACTTCGGTTCGTTCTGGTTCAAGGGCCAGCAGATCCGCACTGGCCAGGCCAACGTCAAGGCTTACAACCGTCGCCTCGCCGAACTGATCCACCACGGGCGCGCCAAGCCGTCGCAGATCATTTCCCATCGTCTGAAGCTTGAAGAAGGCCCTGACGCCTACAAGCATTTCGACGCGCGTGATGAAGGCTGGACCAAGGTCGTGCTCAAGCCAGGTGCGTGATCAGCGCAATTGACCAGGCCCCTTGCCTGACAGCCCTTGTCGTATTTGCCACAGGCGATCGATAAGGGCGTAAGCGCTTCAGGCAGAACATTTTATTCAGCGAGATTTATTCAAATGAACGAAGAATACCCAAAGCCGCCATTTGCCAGTCAGCCGCAGGACGTTCCAGGCATGCAGGGCAAGATGGATCCCTATCCCGATTGCGGTGAAAAAAGCTACAAGGGCTCTGGACGTCTGCAGGGCAAGATTGCTCTGATCACCGGCGCTGACAGCGGCATCGGCCGCGCCGTCGCGATCGCCTTCGCACGTGAAGGCGCGCAGGTCGCGATCTCATACTTGAACGAGCATGAGGACGCGCAAGAAACCAAGCGCTGGGTCGAGGAGGCGGGTCGCAAATGCCTGCTGTTGCCGGGCGACCTGGCGCAGAAGCAGCAATGCGAAGACATCGTGAGCAAGACCGTTGCAGAATTTGGTCGCATCGATGTGCTGGTCAACAACGCTGCATTCCAGATGACCCATGAAACGCTGGACGACATCTCCGACGAAGAGTGGGTCAAGACTTTCGATATCAACATCACGGCGATGTTTCGTATCTGCAAGGCTGCGGTTCCACATATGCCGCGGGGCGGCTCGATCATCAATACCAGTTCGGTCAATTCGGACATGCCCAAGCCGACGCTGCTGGCGTATGCGACCACCAAGGGTGCGATTGCCAACTTCACCGGCGGTCTGGCGCAGTTGTTGGGCGACAAGGGCATCCGCGTCAACAGCGTTGCTCCCGGTCCGATCTGGACGCCGCTGATCCCGGCGACCATGACCGACGAAGACGTGAAAAGCTTCGGCAGCGAGACACCGCTGGGGCGCCCAGGGCAGCCTGTGGAAGTTTCGCCGATCTATGTGCTGCTGGCCTCGGACGAAGCCAGTTACATCTCCGGCTCGCGCTATGCCGTGACCGGCGGCAAGCCGATTCTGTAAACGCAGTCTTGTGCAGCCGAAACGGCGCCCTCACAGGCGCCGTTTGTGTTTTGCACGCTCTTTCCGGTGCACCGCTATGGCCTTGAAACTGTCGTCGGGCTGGACAGACCAAACTGTTGCAAGAAATTTCAAGGCGCTGCCGGTGTCCATGTAACACACCCCGTGTTCAGGCAGTCATTAATGAAGTTCTCCAGGTTTTCACAGTCTCTTTCAAAATGGGCAGGCAGCCCGTCCACCTTTGCATCAGCCGTCGTACTGATCTGCCTCTGGGCTTTCACAGGCCCATGGTTTCACTATAACGATACCTGGCAGTTGATCATCAATACCTCGACGACCATCATTACCTTCCTGATGGTCTTTCTGATCCAGAATACGCAGAACCGCGACAACGATGTTTTGCACCTGAAAATCGACGAGCTATTGCGCGTCACCAAGGATGCGCAGAACTCGTTGCTGAACCTCG
Source organism: Pseudomonas congelans (assembly GCF_900103225.1). GTDB lineage: Bacteria > Pseudomonadota > Gammaproteobacteria > Pseudomonadales > Pseudomonadaceae > Aquipseudomonas > Aquipseudomonas congelans. The sequence continues at coordinate 695,528 of NZ_FNJH01000001.1, forward strand.
ACGACTTCACTCAAAAAGACCTCAGGGCCTTGCGCAAGAAGTACGAGGCCATGGGCGGCAATCACGATCTCGACGCACCTTTGCCGATGGCTGGCGCTGATCAGCGAGTCTGATGCATCGGCCACAGCGTTCCTTTCAGCGACTTATGGAGAAAACTTTCATGTATCCAGACGTACAGCTTTATATCGATGGCCAGTGGCGCTCGAGCCGCGACAATCGCACCCTGTCGGTCATCAACCCGGCGACGGGCGAGGCGCTGGGCACTGTGGCGCATGCCGGTATTGCCGACCTTGACGAAGCGCTGGCGGCGGCCGAGCGTGGCTTTGCCACCTGGCGCGCGACCTCGGCTTATGATCGCTACAAGCTGATGCAGAAAGCGGCGAACCTGATTCGTGAGCGCGCGGACAGCATCGCTCGAATCATGACGCAGGAGCAGGGCAAGCCACTCGCCGAAGCGCGCATGGAAACCCTGTCGGCGGCTGACATCATCGACTGGCTGGCTGAGGAAGGGCGTCGCAGCTATGGCCGTATCGTGCCATCGCGTGGCGTGTCCATCGAGCAGAAAGTCATCAAGGAGCCGGTCGGCCCGGTCGCCGCATTCACACCGTGGAATTTCCCGATCAACCAGGTGGTGCGCAAGTTGTCCTCGGCGCTGGCCGCGGGCTGCTCGATCATCGTCAAGGCTCCGGAAGAAACGCCAGCGTCGCCTGCCGAATTGATTCGCGCCTTCGCCGATGCCGGTGTTCCAGCCGGCGTCATTGGTCTGGTCTACGGTGATCCGGCAGAAATTTCCGGTTACCTGATCCCGCATCCGGTCATTCGCAAGGTCACGTTCACCGGCTCCACCCCGGTCGGCAAGCAACTGGCCGCACTGGCTGGCAAGCACATGAAGCGGGCGACCATGGAGCTGGGTGGTCATGCACCGGCGCTGGTGTTCGACGATGCGGATATCGACCTCGCCGCTCGCGTACTGGCCACCGCCAAGTTCCGTAACGCCGGGCAGGTCTGCGTGTCGCCCACGCGGATTCTGGTGCAGCGCAAGGTACTGGATGCGTTCACCGAGAAATTCGTCGGTCTGACCCGCGAGATCAAGGTCGGCAACGGTCTGGAGGCGGGCACCACCATGGGCCCGGTGGCCAATGACCGACGTATTCCGGCGCTGGTCGATCTGATCGATGATGCGGTGCGTGGCGGCGCGACACTGGCTGCCGGCGGCAAGTCTGTCGAAGGGCCGGGCTATTTCTTCGAACCGACCGTGTTGAGCGGTCTGAAACCGCAAATGCGCATCATGAATGAGGAGCCTTTCGGCCCTGTCGCGCTGCTGGTGCCGTTCGACACGGTAGAGGAGGCGATTGCCGAATCCAACCGAGTGCCGTTCGGGCTGGCATCCTACGCATTCACCACGTCGATGAAGACCGCTCAGGCACTGAGCACCTATATCGAAGCGGGCATGCTGTCGATCAACCATCAGGGCATCGGCTTGCCGGAAGTGCCGTTCGGCGGTATCAAGGATTCCGGTTACGGCTCCGAAGGCGGCACCGAGGCCATTGAGGCCTACCTGAATACCAAACTGGTCACTCAATACAACTGAGTGTCGCGCGGGTAAATAAAAACGGTCGCGATGTGCAAGCATCGCGACCGTTTCTCGTTGCCTGCGTCAATCAGTCTTTGGCTTGAATACCGGTCTGTCTCATGACCAGATTCTTTTCCTTCTTGTACTGCAGAGCCACTTCCGGGGCCGGGCCACTCTGGCCGGTTTCCATCCACTTGCGTATGCGGCTGGCATCGGCGAAGTGTGTGTATTTGCCGAAAGCATCGAGAATCACCACTGAAACCGGGCGGTTGGCCATACTGGTCAGCAGCACCAGGCAGTGACCGGCCTGATTGGTAAAGCCGGTCTTGGTCAGCTTGATGTCCCAATTGTCCTTGCGCACCAGATGATCGGTGTTGCTGAAACCGAGGGTGTAGGTCGGTTTGCGGAAGGTCACGGTCTTCTGCTCGGTGGTGCTCAGTTCACTGAGCAGCGGGTATTTGCGCGCTGCCATCACCAGCTTGGTGAGGTCACGCGCAGTCGACACGTTGTACACCGACAGACCGGTAGGTTCGACGTAAGCCGTGTGCTTCATGCCCAGCGCCTTGGCCTTGGCGTTCATCGCCAGAATGAACGCCGGATAGCCGCCGGGATAGCTGTGCGCCAGGCTTGCCGCCGCGCGGTTTTCCGACGACATCAGGGTGATCAGCAACATGTCGCGGCGGTTCATTTCACTGCCGAGTTTGACTCGGGAGAACACGCCTTTCATTTCCGGTGTCTGGGAAATGTTCACCGGAATGACTTCGTCCATCGGCTGCTTGGCATCCAGCACGACCATCGCGGTCATCAGCTTGGTGACCGAGGCAATCGGCACAATCACATCCGGGTTGCTGGAATACAGCACCTTGTCGGTCTGCAGGTCGATGACCATTGCGCTGCCCGAGGCGAGGTGCAGGTTGGAAGGATCACGGTTCAGAACCGAAGGTTCGTTTGCCAGCGTAGGGGTAGAAAGCACCGGGCCGGTAAGTACAAATAATAGGCCCAAAAGAGACAGACGGATTTTCAAGAGCAAGGCTCACTCGATAAAAGGTGGTAAATGGAAGGGATCGCGTCAAAACGCTGCATTTTATGAGCAGACTTTGCTGTATGTCGATGGGCTGGGCTGGGCGTTTGAGCAATAAATCATGCAATCGATGGTTCATTAAGTTGCTGTTAAGTCGCTTTCTGCTCTTGAACCTGCCAAAAACCGCATGCCAATTGAATATTCGTGGTGCACAAGGCCCGCACCGATTAGCATTCCATGCCATTCAGGTCACTGATTCAGGAGTCATGCAATGCTCAAGGGGTTTGTCAGCAAGGATTACGCAGTACTGGTGATCATCGCGTCATTGATTGTCATTCTGCTGCTGGGTGTCGGCTTTACCTCACGCCCGAGTGACTGGGCAGGCTGGATGCAGGCGATTGGTCTGATTGTCGGGCTGATGGCCGCCGTGGCAGTACCGGCCATCCAGCGCAAGCAGGAAGCGGAACTGGCGCACAAGCAGATACGTGACCGGGAAGTGGGCTACGCGCGGCGCATGCAGTACCTGTGCGGCGAGCTGAGCGAACTGCAGGGCCGCATCAGCCTCAACCTGACCCATCTGCGGGCCAGTGACCGGCATAGTCTGAAATACACCTTGCAGGATTACCTGCATCGCCTGTTCGAGTCGCATAAACAGGACCTGAACGATGACCGCGTGGTACTGGCTTACGAGTTGCGTCAGGTCGCCAATGACCTGATCGATGAACTCGACAGTGGCCGTACCGATCGAGTGGTGTTCATGGCGCTGGAGAAACGTCTGCAGAAACTGACCCATCGCTGTCAGGTCAATGCAGCCATGGCCGAGCGCGGCTGAGTCTCGTCACCGGCGTCTTCCGCGCCAAAAAAAGCCCGCCTACAATGAGGCGGGCAAGGGATGTGCGGAGCAACGCACGAGGTTTGCAGAAGAAGTCAGCTGTTGAGGGGCTGGCACTGCATTTGCCGCGACAGGGCCTCTGCAACAGGCAGTGACGCGAGCGGGCCGCTGACGGGTTCGCCATCCTGAATCAGGTACCAGCAGGCCAACAGGCCGCGCTCTCTGAGCGGGGCTGGAACTGCGCTGCCGACGACGGACATGATGTGTACCTTGGTCATAAGTGCCTCCTCAATCCATGGCGCTACTGTAGAGGGCAAGCAGGCAAGGCAGAAATCGACGCTCTCAATAGTGGTCATTGATAACAACGAGGGTCTGGCGCATTGCATTGGCAGCCCATAGTGTGAGCACACCAACAAAAAACCCGCCTGAAAAGGCGGGTTTTTTGTTCTGTTACCAGCGGCCGCGTGGCGGACCGTAGTAATAGCCAGGGCCTGGTGGTGGCCCGTAATAATGATGGTAGTAGCCAGGCGGTGGAGGCGGTGGATAGCGCTCGACGACCTGATAGACCGGGGCCGGCTGGTAATAGACCGGTGGCGGCGCGTAGTAGACCGGGCGCTGCTGCACATACACCGGCTCGCGCTCGACGTACACCGTTCTGTCGCGACCTGAAGACACCGCCGCCCCGACAACGGCAGCGCCAACGATAGCACCTACCACGGCAGGGCCACCCCAGCCACGGTCAGCATTCGCCTGGCCAGCAAGGGCCAGGGCACCTACAAACAAGGCGATCTTGGGGATTTGACGAATCATGACTGTTCCTCGCTCTCAACCCGTTGTCGCGCGCCTGCATCATTCTCAAGCACTGCCACGGGATAACACTATGACATCGAAATTGTAAGAATCTGCGAAAGTGCTGAGTAAATTTTATGTAAGGTGTGCGGCGTATGTCCTCGCGTTCACTGGTGCGTAGCATACGCTTTTGTCGAAGATTCAAGCCATTACAGTCTGGAGGAAACACCGATGCCCGTCACTGCTAACAGGGAGACATTATTGTGCATGTCCATGGCCGCCCGTCCCGGCAACTTTGGTGTGCGCTTCCATAATCATCTTTACCAGCAGTTGGGCTTGAACTTCTATTACAAGACTTTTGCGCCCAATGACCTTGCCGGCGCAGTGGCCGGCATACGCTCGCTGGGGATTCGTGGTAGCGCGGTTTCGATGCCTTTCAAGGAGGCCTGCATCGAACTGGTCGACGAGCTGGACGCCTCGGCTGCCGCTATCCAGTCGATCAATACCATCGTCAATACCGACGGGCATCTGAAGGCGTTCAACACCGATTACATCGCCGTCGCTCAACTGATGGAGAACCACGCGGTACCGCGCAGCGCGTTTGCCCTGCGTGGAAGCGGGGGGATGGCCAAGGCCGTTGCGTTCGCGCTGCGTGATGCGGGTTTCACCGAGGGTCTGATCGTGGCCCGCAACGAGCAGGCCGGTCGGCGTCTGGCAGAGGCGTGCGGCTTTCGCTGGCAGGCGGAGCTGGGCGAAGCGCGGCCACCCTTGCTGGTCAACGTCACGCCGTTGGGCATGCAGGGTGCACAAGCTGACGAGCTGTCGTTTGATCTGCAAGCCATCGACGCCGCTGAAACAATTTTCGACGTGGTGGCTACCCCCGCCGACACGCCGCTGATCCAGGCTGCACGTCGCCTGGGCAAGCGCGTGGTGAGTGGTGATGAAGTGGCGGCGATCCAGGCATTGGAGCAGTTTGTGCTCTATACCGGGGTGCGCCCGACCGACGAGCAGTATCAGCAGGCGGCAGCCTTTGCCAGAGCCGGCTAGCCCGGCAGGTCGGACGGGGCACGTTACTCCTCGGTGTGCTCCAGCCTGGCCAGACGTTCTTCAAGGGCCGCGACACGTGCCTCCAGCTCATCGATACGCTGGCTGGCCGCCGGGCTTGCCGAATGTCGCTCCGGTGCCTGCTGGCGAGCGGCAAGCAACTCATGCAGGGATTCCGGGTCGCCCAGCAGGTGCATGTAACGGTCTTCGCGCTGACCCGGCTGACGCGGCACGAGCATCGCCAGGCCTCTGGCGATCAGACGTTCCAGCTGGTGGACGACCTGCTCGCTGTCCTCGAAATCGTGCATGCGGTTACTGCGGGTCAGCAGTTCGTTGACGGTCTGCGGCCCGCGCAGCAGCAACAGGCCAGTGAGTATCACCTGCGCCGGGACCAGCTCGAGTCCCTTGTCGACCCTGTGCTCCCAGCGATCGGCGCGACTGCCCATGACCAGCCGTGTCAGACCGCGGCCTTCCAGGGCTCGCAGGCTCTGACCGACCTGGCCCTGGGTGAGGTTCATGACCGGGTCGCGACTGGTCTTCTGGTTGCAGGCGGTCACCAGTGCATTGAGGGTAAGCGGGTAGGTTTCCGGGTTGGTTGCCTGTTTCTCGATCAGGCAGCCCAGAATGCGCACTTCGGTGCCGTTGAGTTGTAACGCCTCGGCATTCGGGGAAGATTCGGTGGAGGACGATTCGATGGACATGACGCTTCCCTGAGTGATGGCGGTGGATCAGCGTAGGGCGTGGCGGAAATTATTGCCAGTGTCTGCTGCACGGATCTGCAGAGACGCTGAAAAGTGTCACGGCGTTTGGCGTCATGTGGGTCTATAATTGCGCCTTTCTCAATCAGGATATGTCATGTCTATTTCCCTGTACGCCGCTTCCATTCCTGTCTTTCAGCAGATGCTCAACGCGCTGAGCGACGTTCTGACCAAAGCCGAAGCCTACGCGACCGAGAAGAAAATTCAGCCGCCAGCCTTGCTGCAGGCGCGTCTGTTCCCGGACATGTTGCCGTTTACCCGTCAGGTGCAGATCGCTGTCGACTTTGCCAAGGGTGCCTCGGCGCGGCTGGCAGGCGTCGAGATCCCGCAATACGATGACACCGAAACCACCTTTGCCGAGTTGCAGGCACTGCTTGCCAAGACACTCGCGTTCATCGGCAGCATCACCCCTGATCAGGTCGACGGCAAGGAAGGCATCGAAATCGTCCTGCGTCCCGGCACTGAGAAGGAGAAACGCCTGAACGGTCAGGCCTATCTGCTCAGCTACGCCCTGCCGCAGTTCTTCTTTCACGTCACGACCGCCTACGATCTGCTGCGCCATAACGGCGTTGAAATCGGCAAGCGTGATTTCATGGGCAAGTTCTAAAGCACGTGTGGGGCTGAAGCCTCGCTGATAGTCTCGCCCCATGCTGCGTGCTCATCGTTACACACGTCAGCTTTTGATTCTGCCTGGAGGCCGTGGGAGCGAGCCGGGCGACGCTTCGCTTGTTCGCGAAGGGTCGGTATGGTCGTGGAAAATGCATCGACTGACGCGCCGTCTTCGCGAGCAGGCTCGCTCCCACAAGACTCATGTATAGCGATGAGTGCTCAGCGCGCCTATCGCGCCAATGCTCCGCGTTTGCACGCATTGGGTGACGCTACGCGTCACAAATCTGCAGCCTTGCGCGGTATCCAGCGCATAGGAGTCTCAGGTTTTGCTGCTGCCTGTATCTCGGGCCGGATTGAATGATGCAACATGGCTGCAAGGTGACGCAGAGCGTCACGAAATGCATTACCACCCGGAGCGTGGGAACGAGAATTGTCGGAGTGTCAGCCCTGGTTTCGGGTTTTACCTCACGAAATGCATGCCAATGCGCAGCATTGGCATGACAGTCATCTTCAAGCCGCTTTAATTTCCCTCCCGCAGGCCGCGCTGTTGCAGCGGGCTGTATTGTTGTTCTGGAGTATTCATGTTGTTGCCCATACTTCTGCTGTCAGCCGCCGGGTTTACCGTGCTGACCACAGAATTCGTTATCGTCGGTCTTTTGCCAGCCGTTGCCCGCGACCTGAATGTCACGGTCTCCCAGGCAGGGCTGCTGGTGACGCTGTTTGCGTTCACCGTCGCCGCCTTTGGTCCTTTTCTGACCGCCTATTTTTCGCGCTTCGAGCGCAAGCGCCTGTTTGTCAGCATCCTGGTGCTGTTCGGCTTTTCGAATGTTCTGGCGGCGCTGGCGCCCAATATCGCCGTGATGGGTATCGCCCGGCTGATTCCCGCGTTGGGGTTGCCGGTATTCTGGGCGCTGGCCAGCGAGACCGCCGTGGACATTGTCGGTCCGCAGTTTGCGGGCCGGGCGATTGCCAGGATCGGATTCGGCATCGTTTGCGCTACGGTGTTCGGCATTCCCATCGGTACCCTGATCTCCGACGCATTCGGCTGGCGCACGGCCTTTCTGGTGCTGGCGGTTCTGGCGTTCGCCAAGGCGCTGTTGCTGACGGTCTATCTGCCGAAGACGGCTGCCAAGAAGAACCCGGTATCGATTCTCAAACAGTTCGGCATCTTGCGCAGCCGGATGATGCAGGGGCACGTGCTGCTCTCGGTGCTGGTGTTCAGCGGCATGTTCACGGCATATACCTACCTGGCGGACATGCTCGAACGTCTTGCCGGTTTCGACGGCACACTAGTGGGCTGGTGCCTGATGGGCTTTGGCGCTGTCGGCTTGCTGGGCAACTCCCTGGGTGGGCGCATGGTCGATCGCCATCCGTTGATTGCCAGCCTGGTGTTCTGCGCATTCATGGTGGTCGGCATGGTCGCGGTGGTGCCGAGCATCAACTCGGTGGTGGCCTTGCCTCTCGCGCTGGCGGTCTGGGGGATCACCCAGGCGGCCTTGTTCCTGGTCAGTCATGTACGGTTGATCAAGGCCGCGCCGCAAGCGCCAGCGTTCGCGGCGTCACTGAACATAGCCGGTGCCAACCTCGGCATCGGCATCGGCGCGGTGATCGGCGGCAGGGTCATCGATCACCTGGGGCTGGGCAACGTCGGTTTTGCCGCCGCGGGCATCATCGTGCTTGCGATTGTGCTGGCACTGCTGTTGATCAAGCGTGATCCGGGTCCGCTCCCGGCTTAGCCCGCATCGGTAAACAGTTGGTTCCGGGCACTTTCGGCAATGGCGACAACGCCGGGGTGCCTGACCTTGCGCTCGACGGTAATGGCGTAGAACGATTCGGTCACCGCGTCCGTATGACCAATCACTTGTACGCCATACTGGTCCTCCACTTCATCGGCGATCACGCTGGGCGCCACGAACACGCCGCTGCCGGATTTGCCAAACGCCTTCATCAGCGCGCTGTCATCGAATTCGCCAATGATGCGCGGCTGAATGCTCTGTTCGGCAAACCAGCGCATCAGTCTGCCGCGAACCACGGTTTCCTGACCCGGAATCAGCAAGGGTGCGCCGTGCATGCACTGCGGAAAATCCGTGCCGATACGCTCCGCCATTTCACGCGTGGCGAAAAAACTGACCCCGCATTCTCCCAGCTTCTGGCTATAGCCCTTGATGTCCAGGTGTGGCGGCATGGGGCTGTCGGAAATCACCAGATCCAGACGCTGGATTGCCAGGTCTGCCAGGAGTCGCTCCAGTTTGTCCTCGCGACAGGTGATGCGAATGGACTCATCCAGCGTCATGGTCGGAGCGATCAAGCGGTAGACGATGGATTTGGGCACTACGTCGGCCACGCCGATGCGCAACAGCAATTGCTGTTCATCCGGCTGTGAGCGCAGCAGGTTTTCCAGGTCATTGCCGAGCTGGAACATTTGTTCGGCGTAGGGCAGGGCGAGGCGACCTGCTTCGGTCATTTCCAGTTGCCGACCGACGCGCTGGAACAGATCGACCCCCAGTGACGCCTCAAGCAGGCTGATCTGCCCGCTGACGGTCTGCGCGGTCAGATTCAGCTGTTCGCAGGCGCGCACGATGCTGCCGGTCTTGGCCACGACCCAGAAGTAGTGAAGCTGGCGGTAATTGAGCATATTTTCTGCCGATTCGGTAAAACCGAAGTATATGCCTTATAAAATCGAATTTTCCTTATGTTTCAAGCTGTCTAGAATCCGCTCCAACGCCGGGCTGAACATGCCGCCCGGTTTCACTGATTGAGGAGCCCATGAACAAAGTCCTTTACGCTGTATTACTGAGCGGTTCGCTGCTGGTGGTCACGGGATGCGATCAGCTAGAGTCTTCCACCAAGCATGTGGTGAACGCCGCCGCTGACAGTTCAAAACAGGTGGTCGATGACACTCATAAAGCCGCGACCCAGGCACTGGACGAGGCCAGGCAGGAACTTTCGTTGCAGGAACCACCACCAAACTCGGCTGAAACCGAAAACACGTCTGATAAAGAAATCTGACTTACAACTATTGGCGCAGGCAGGGCAGTGATCTATGGAATACCTATTGGAACTCGCGACAAGTCCGGCAGCCTGGATCGCGCTGGCGACACTGGTGGTGATGGAAGTCGTACTGGGCATCGATAACCTGATTTTCATCTCGATTCTCACCAACAAGCTGCCTGAGCATCAGCGCGAGAAGGCTCGCAAGCTGGGTATCGGCATGGCGCTGGTGATGCGCCTGGGTCTGCTCAGTACCGTTGCGTACATCGTGCAACTGACAGAGCCGGTTTTCGAGGTGTTCGGTCAGGCGTTCTCATGGAAAGACATGATCCTGATTGCCGGTGGCCTGTTCCTGGTCTGGAAGGCAACCACGGAAATTCACCACAGCATGGACATCAAGACCGAGGAAGAGAAAGCCCTGGGTTCGGTGGTGATGTTGAGCATGAGTGCGGCGATCGTACAGATCCTGATGCTGGACCTGGTGTTCTCCATCGACAGTATCATCACTGCCGTGGGTATGACCGAACACCTGCCGATCATGGTTATCGCGGTAATCTCTGCTGTCGTGGTGATGCTTGTCGCAGCCAACCCGTTGGCAAAGTTCATCAACGACAACCCGACGGTGGTCATGCTGGCACTGGGCTTCCTGATCATGATCGGTATGACGCTGATCGCCGAAGGTTTTGGCGCCCATGTGCCCAAGGGCTACATCTACGCGGCGATGGCCTTCTCGGCAGCCGTTGAAGCCTTGAACATGCTGGTACGCAGGGCAAGACGCAAGAAAGCCGTTACCCAGGTGTCCACGCACTGATAACTGGCGAAGTTGTAAAAAAGGTCGACCCTGGCAACAGGGTCGACCTTTTGCATTCACGGTGCTGGCAAATGTGCTGAGGAGGGCAGATCAGCTACACGCTGCTCATACCCCTATAAATCAGCTGGCTGCTACAGCGGGGGGCTTGATGTGCTTTGCAAGTACAGCCTGTTGTGCCGCACGCGGCTCGACGCTGCGCGGCTGATGATGGCGACGGGATACGCGCATCACCCCCCACAGCATCGCGCTGGCGACGGCGAGCCACGAAGCGATCAGCATCACTATTGTCAATTCCAGGCTCATAAGTGCCTCCACATCCTGCTTTTTGTTGCGGTCTTGATAACTGACAGTTTAGTACGGGGCATGTTTCGGTTAATTGACCAGTGGCATCGGGCTATGAATTATTTTCGCCATCCCGCTGGTCGAGGCGCCGCGCTGCTATACCCGAAACCCTGTCGGCTCTATCATCGCTGTCCAGGTCGGGTCGCGGGTTGCCCGACAACAGTTGAAGTGGGTGCACATGCTGTCGGTTTCTTTCTTTACCGGTATTCCCGGTACGCTGCGTTCAGGGCTGATTGTGGCCTTGCTGATGAGCCTTGCCGGTTGTTCGTCGATGGTTACGCCGGAGATCAAACGCCTTCCGGACCGGGTCGAGCTGACGTCGGTGCCGTTCTTCCGGGGTAATGCCTATCAAAGCGGGCCGATGGTTCTGGCAAGCATGCTGGCTAACCAGCAGGTGCAGACGACGCCCGGTTTGCTCGACAAGCCGTTGCAACTGCCGGGTGCCGAGGAGCGGCTCGAGCAGAACATGCAGAAGGTCGCGCGTGAATACGGTTTCATGGTGTACCCGCTTGATGGCCAGCTACAGGACCTGCTGACCCAGGTCTCGGCGGGCTATCCGGTGATGCTGCGTTTTGCCCAGGGCTCTGCACTGTGGAAAGGGCCTCGTTATGCGGTGTTGATCGGCTATAACCGGATCAAAGAGACCGTGCTGCTCAGCGCAGGCATGGATCGTCGCTACTCAATGAGTTTCAGCAGCTTCGCGTCGGCCTGGAAAGACGCGGGCAGTTGGGCGGTACTGATTCAGTCGCCCCGGCAGTTGCCGGCCAACGTCGATGCGCAGCGCTGGTTGCAGGCGGCCGAAGCGTTATCGACATCAGGGCAGGAGCAGGCGGCGGGTGAGGCGAAAAGAACGCTGGCACGCGGCGTTAAATGAAATCAACGCGGCAGGAACAAAAACGGCACCGATTATGGTGCCGTTTTACGTTCAGCCGACTTAGAAACCGAGTCGGTCACGCAGGCTGTAATACCACGCGCCCAGCGCAGTCAGCGGTGTGCGCAGCATCTGTCCGCCGGGGAACGGGTAGTGGGGCAGGTCGGCAAACGCATCGAAACGTTCTGCCTGACCGCGCAGCGCCTCAGCCAGCACCTTGCCGGCCAGGTGGGTGTAGGTCACACCGTGTCCGCTGCAGCCCTGCGAGTAATAGATGTTGTCGCCCAGTCGTCCAACCTGGGGCAGACGAGACAGGGTCAGCAGGAAGTTGCCGGTCCACGCATAGTCGATTTTCACGTCCTTGAGCTGCGGAAACGCCTTGAGCATTTTCGGCCGGATGATGGCTTCGATATTCGCGGGATCTCTGGCGCCGTACACCACACCGCCGCCGAAGATCAGGCGCTTGTCGGCGCTGAGACGGTAGTAATCCAGCAGGTAATTACAGTCTTCGACACAGTAATCCTGCGGCAGAAGTGTCTTGGCCAGTTCGTCGCTCAACGGCTCGGTGGTGATGACCTGAGTGCCGCACGGCATCGACTTGGCCGCCAGCTCCGGGACCAGATTGCCCAGATAGGCATTGCCGGCCACGATAATGAACTTGGCCCGAACCCTGCCTTGCGCCGTATGCACCACAGGATTTGCCCCGCGTTCGATGCGAATCGCCGCCGACTGCTCGTAAATGGTTCCGCCCAGCGTTTCAACGGCCGCGGCTTCACCCAGTGCGAGGTTAAGTGGATGAATATGCCCGCCGGTCATGTCCAGCAAGCCGCCGATGTACTGATCACAGGCCACGACTTCATTGATCCGGCGCTTGTCCATCAGCTCGAGGCCGGTATGCCCGTAGCGCTCCCAGAGCCGCTGCTGGGCCTCGAGATGCGCCAGTTGCTTGCTGGTCAGCGCAGCAAATACACCGCCGTCTTTCAGATCGCACTGAATGCCGTAACGGGAAACCCGATCGCGAATGATGGAGGCGCCTTCGAAGGCCATCTGCCCGAGCAATTGCGCCTGGCGTGGTCCCACGGTTCTCTCGATGACATCAATGTCGCGGCTGTAGCTGTTGACGATCTGCCCGCCATTACGGCCCGATGCGCCGAAGCCGACCTTGGCCGCCTCCAGCACCGTGACCCGAAATCCGTTTTCCAGCAGGAACAGAGCGCTGGACAAGCCTGTGTAACCGGCTCCGATGACACACACGTCAGTTTCGACTTCACCCTGCAACGCCGGACGGTCCGGGGCAGCATTGGCTGAAGCCGCATAATAGGACTGCGGGTAGGGCGTGTTTGCCATCCTGAGACTCCGTTTAATATTCTTGACGATGGCGGCAATCGTACCCGAGATATAAAGGCTCTGCCAGCAGCAGGCGCAAAGAGTCATTGCCCGTCGATTGGCAAAAAACGCTGTATTTCATAGGGTTAGCAAAAAAACAGATTGACAGGTATTCGCATATCCGTAGAATGCCGACCCACAGCAGGCACGTAGCTCAGTTGGTTAGAGCACCACCTTGACATGGTGGGGGTCGTTGGTTCGAGTCCAATCGCGCCTACCAGACAAAATCCGCTCTGCTGGGCGGTAAGAAAAGGGTCAGCCGAGAGGGTGGCCCTTTTTTGTTTGCGCGTCGAACCTTCGGGTAAAAAATTCGCGTATTCATAGAGTTACTGCAAAAAAGAATTTGACAGGCATTCGAATATCCGTAGAATGCCGACCCACAGCAGGCACGTAGCTCAGTTGGTTAGAGCACCACCTTGACATGGTGGGGGTCGTTGGTTCGAGTCCAATCGCGCCTACCAAACAAAATCCGCTCTGCTGGGCGGTAAAAAAAGGGTCAACCGAGAGGTTGACCCTTTTTTGTTGCGCTCGCTTTACCGGTAGCCTGTGCCAGCTCTCGTGCCAACGCAAGCATTGGCACGAGAGGGCAAGTTGCCTCAGGGAATCAGGCGGTCACGACGCAGCTTTTCAAACACGTCGAAGAACGCATCGTCACTGGCCTGAAACGCGGTAAAGCCCAGTTTGCGACTTTTCGACATGTCAGTGACCACCTCGATCGGACGGCCAAGGTCGGCATCGCTGTGCCATGGCGAAATCAAACGGTTGATGTCACTTTCCTTGAGCTGATGCTCGCGAACGATATCAGTCCAGATTGCCTGATCGTTGGCCATCTGCGTTTCCAGCGGTGCTGGCTCGCTCGGGAAGTCGGCTGGCTGCAAGCCGAAGTATTCAGCGATCTGTCCCCACATCCAGCTCCAGCGAAAAACATCGCCGTTGGTGATGTTGAACGCCTGATTGGCGGCGGCAGGTGTGGTCGCGGCCCACAGTTGCTGGCGGGCCAACTGACGCGCATCGGTCATGTCGGTCAGGCTGTCCCACTGCACGCGTGAGCCCGGGAATACGAAAGGTCGGCCGGTGGCTTTACAGATCGAAGCGTAGACCGCCAGGGTCGTCGCCATGTTCATCGCGTTACCGACGGCGACACCGGTCACGGTATGCGGGCGATGGACGCTCCAGGTAAAGCCGTCCTTCTCGGCGGCAGCGAAGACTTCGTCTTCCTGGGCGTAGTAGAAGTTCTCGATATCCAGGCGCGCCTGCGATTCCCTGAACGGCGTTTGCGGCAGGGTGCCTTTGCCATACGCTTCAAACGGGCCAAGGTAATGTTTGAGGCCAGTCACCAGCGCGACATGCTGAACGCTGCCGGCAGGACGCACAGCGTCCAGCACATTGCGCACCATCGCAGCATTGACGCGGATATTTTCTGCTTCGGTGGCCTGACGCGACCATGTAGTGATGAAAACGTGGGTGGGCTTCAAATCAGCCAGAGCCGCACGCACGGACTCCGGGTTCTGCAAGTCTGCAGCTACCGGGATCACACCGGGCCGCGCTGACGGGCTACGGGAGAGGGCGGCAACCTGCCAATCGTTTTCCAGCAACAACTGCGTGATTGCGCTGCCGACAATGCCACTTGCGCCAACAACCAGGGCGGTCTGAGTCATAAGGGTCTCCTGAGACGGGGAAGAAAGTAATGAACCGTCTGATGTCTCAGAACAGAATCAGGCCATACCGTTCAACCCGATTGTCCCGTTTACCCTGTGACGTTGCTCTGGACGCCGGGAGCGTTCTGGGGCTCGCTGGCATAGGACTTGACGATGGTCTTGGTCGCGCTGCTGGCTTTCAGGTCGTCAAGTTTCTGCGGCGCAAGCCACTTGCAGGCGGCAATTTCGTTCTGCGGCGATGGCTCGCTGGAGGCTGGAACCTGAGCGGTGAAAACATAATGGGTAACCTGATCCTTCTCGTACACGGCAAGGTACAGAAGATCAAGGTCAGTAAGCCCTGTCTCCTCGCACAGTTCACGCACTGCGGCCTGGAAGGGCGTTTCGCCTGCTTCTATCTTGCCGCCGGGCAGCGCCCAGCGGGATTTCGGTTTGCGCACGTAGAGGACCTGGCCGTCACGTTTGCAGATGACTGTCGCTCGTTGTTTCATAATCCGTTCACCTGTTAAACGTCCGTTGACATGAGTATCTGCAAGGACTGCGTGAACTTGAGACTCAAGGACAGTCAGTAGTAGTCACCAAAATGTAATAAATAGTTCATATTTAAGGGCGCGATGCTCAGACCGCAGAGTGAAACGGACTGAGCGAGTTGCACAGCAGGTGGCAGTGCCGATGTCTGCAGCCAGCGTCCTGCTACTGAAGTATGGACATCAGTGAGGGATTGATGGCGATCGGTTCACCGGGGGCGACGTACGGCATATCCGGGCGTCGCAGCCATCCTTGGCCGGGTGCGCATCAGGCAGCGTTCGAGTCGGCAGCCGCTTCTTGCTTGAGGCTGTCCATGTCGATGACGAAGCGATACTTGACGTCGCCCTTGAGCATCCGCTCGTAAGCCTCGTTGATGTCCTGCATGTTGATCATTTCGATGTCGGAAACGATGCCGTGCTCGGCGCAGAAATCCAGCATTTCCTGGGTTTCCTGGATGCCTCCGATCAACGAGCCAGCCAGGCTGCGGCGTTTGAAGATCAGGTTGAACACCGCCGGTGACGGGTGTGGCTCTGCCGGCGCGCCGACCAGCGTCATGGTGCCGTCGCGCTTGAGGAGAGACAGAAAGGCGTCCAGATCATGCGGCGCTGCCACTGTATTGAGGATAAAGTCCAGGCTGTTGGCCTGAGCGGCCATTTGTGCCGCGTCCCTGGATACGACCACTTCATCGGCGCCCAGACGCAAGCCGTCTTCGCGCTTGTTGGGGGAGGTGGTGAACAGCACCACATGGGCACCCATGGCGTGGGCGATCTTGACGCCCATGTGGCCGAGACCGCCAAGCCCGACAATGCCCACTTTCTTGCCGGGGCCGACCTTCCAGTGGCGCAAGGGGGAATAGGTGGTGATGCCTGCACACAACAGCGGCGCCACGGCGGCCAGGTTGGCATTATGAGAGATGCGCAAGACGAACTTTTCCTTGACCACGATCTTGTCGGAGTAGCCGCCGAATGTGTTCTCGCCGCCGAATACCGGGCCATTGTAGGTTCCGGTGAAGCCGCTCTCGCAATATTGCTCGTCGCCCTCGGCGCATGAGGTACATTGCTGGCAGCTGTCGACCATGCAGCCGACGCCAGCCAGGTCGCCGACCTTGAACTGCTTGACGTCGGAGCCTACCGCCGTCACCCGACCGACGATTTCGTGACCCGGGACAGAAGGATAGAGAGTGTTGTGCCATTCATTGCGCGCAGTATGCAGATCCGAGTGGCACACACCGCAGTAAAGGATATCGATCTGGACGTCGTCAGCCCCGGGCGAGCGGCGTTCGAATTCATGCGGCTTGAGAATGTCCTGAGCCGATTGCGCTGCGTAGCTGTATGTCTTGACCATTACTGTCACCTGTTCAATGGGGATAAGTGTAACGCCGTACGACAGCATAGCCGAGCCTCGCTCATTGGCCTTGCTGTCTGGCAGTGCACCTGAATCTGACACATGTGGCCGCCGTGTAGTGCCCTGCGTCACACAAGCGTCATCGGGAAGTCGAAGGGTCTGCCAAAAAGGTATGAACTTTGCAACAATGCCCGGTCACGCTTGTAATCTTTGGTCATGGTTGTAAGGATGACCGCCGTTGGCTCATGCATCTGGGTGTTTCCATGACAGTCTCACTTCTGGCCAAGGGCCTTTGCCCAAGCGTAGCCTGCACCTCGCGTACCCCCGGCAGCGCGTTGCCAGCCAATCGCGACCGATTCTCCTGTCACGTCTCCATAGAAGCACTCATCAACGCCGTAAAAGAGCAGACAGGAGCCATTGCCTGGGCCGCATACGCCGCTGGGGAGCAGAAATGCCTGCTCGGGCAAGGCGACGACAGCGTTGTCTGGCCGGTACATATCGCGGCTGAGGATTTCGAGGCTTATTGCGCTCAACTGCAGCTGCATTGCCGGGTCGCGGGGCAGGGCGAGGGCGTGCTGGGTTGGGTGTTGGCACCGATGACGGAAAAAGACCACCCCTTGCTGGTGGATCTGGCCGTCAGGCTGGGCTCGCTGTTGCAGACTGCGGCGTTGATCCGGGCGCAGAACACTCAACGGGTGCTCTATGAAATCAGCCTGCTGGCCAGCTCTACGCTGGACCGCGGTCCTTTTCTGCAAGGCATTCATGAGCAACTCGGGACCCTGATCGATGCCGAAAACTTCTACGTTGCGCTGTATGACCGGCAAAGCGGCAAGATCACCTACCCTTATTACATCGACCGTTTCGATGACGAAGCAATGGCGCAGGAAGCGTTCGAGTTTATCGACGCTGATCGAATGTCGCTCACCGGATATGTCTTGAGCAGCGGTCAGCCTTTGTTTCTCGATGCCGGCTGTATCGAACTGGCCAAAGCCGAAAACCGGTTTTACTGCGTCGGACGTCGGCCCGAGTTCTGGATGGGCGCGCCCTTGAAAAATGCATCGGACCAAGTGTTCGGCATGGTCGCGATGCAGGTCTACGACGTGTCTCGTGTCTACAGTGCCCAGGATCGTGCATTGTTCGCCGTCGTGTCGCGCCATGTGGCGATGGCGCTGGACCGGCAGCTGCGCCGAACTGACCTGGAGCAGGTGGTGGCCCTGCGCACGCAACAGCTTTCTGCAGCCAACGACGCGTTGCGTCAGGAGGTCAGGGATCGCGAGCGCGCCGAGCATTTGCAGAATGCCCTGTTCCAGATTGCCGAGCTTTCCAGTCGGCCCGGTGACATGAACGAACTTTTCCGCAGCCTGCACATGATCGTCGGCGAGCTGCTGGTGGCGCTCAATTTCTACATCGCGCTTTACGACAGTGCGACGGGCGAAGTGACCTTTCCGTACTACATTGACGAGTTCAAGCCGGCGCCGCCGCGCTCACGACGCGGGCAGCGGGGATTTACCGAGTATGTGATAGGCCAGCGGCGACCGTGCCTGATCGATTACGAGGAAGCCCGCAGGCTGGAAGGCCTTGGCGAGATCGAGGTGCAGCGACAATCCGGTCGTTGCTCTTCATGGCTGGGCATTCCGCTGTTCGACGGCGGACAGGTTCGCGGCGTGCTGGTGGTGCAGAGTTATTCCAGGGACGTCAGCTATACCTTGCGCGATCAAGAGCTGCTGACCTTCGTTTCTCGCCACATCGATACGGCACTGTCCCGGCGCAGCGCGGCGGAGGCAATCCACACCGCCAATGTTCTGCTTGAAGCCAGGGTTCGAGACCGGACCCGGGAGCTGGACCAGGCCAATGCCAGGCTGCAGCACGAAAACTCCCATGACTCACTGACCGGGCTGCCCAATCGCAGCCATCTGCAACATCGTCTGCGGCAGGCATGGCAGGACTTCTGCAGCAATGGCCAGCAAGTGATCGTCATGTTCATCGATCTGGATCGCTTCAAGATGATCAATGACAGCCTTGGCCATCACTGCGGTGACATCCTTCTGGTACAGGCCGCCGAGCGCCTGCGCAGTTGCATGCGCGAGCGGGACCTTCTGGCGCGGCTTGGCGGTGACGAGTTCGCAGTGTTGAGCATCGACACGCCGCTGCAGACGGGTACGGAGATCGCCCAACGCATACTGACTGCATTCGAGCAGCCGTTCGTGATCGATGATCACACCGTTTTCTCTTCCTGCAGTATCGGTGTGGTGGGCGCCGACAGCCGCTTCCATCAGGAGCCGGCTGACCTGCTGCGTGATGCCGACACCGCCATGTACCGGGTCAAGAACGGTGGGCGGGACAGCTTCGCGGTGTTCAATCAGGCGTTGCGTCGCGAGGTGTCGGATCAGGTCGAGCAGGAGGGTGCGTTGCGCACTGCGCTAAAACGTACGGATCAGCTGATTCCCTATTTTCAGCCGGTGATCTGCGTCAATAGCGGAAAGCTGCTGGCGTTCGAGGCGCTGATCCGCTGGTGTATGCCGGATGGACGGATCGTCGGGCCAGAGAGCTTTCTGCCTGCGCTCGAGGGACTGCGCCTGATTGGCCGCCTGGATTTCTACATGCTCAAGCGTGTGGTTGCCATTCTAGCGCAACCCGAGAACGGTCATTGGCCACCCGTGCATGTGAACTGTTCGAGCTACAGCATCACCCGTCCGGCATTTGCTGCGGAAGTGCTGGCGCTGCTTGCCGAACACAATGTTGCGCCTGAACGTCTGTGTCTGGAGCTCACCGAAGGTGCAATGGTGGCCGACCCCGAACAGGCACGTCTGTCAATGAAACTCCTGGCCGAGCACGGCATGTCAGTCATGCTGGACGATTTCGGCGCGGGCTTCTCTTCGCTCAGCTACGTGCACCAGTACCATTTCAGCGGATTGAAAATCGACAAGTCGTTTATTTTCGGCCTGGCCTCCAGTGTGCGCAGCCGCGCTATTGTGCGTGCCATCGTGCGCATGGCCGAATCCCTCGATCTGACCGTGGTTGCCGAAGGGGTCGAGGACCGTGAAACGCTTGAGCTGCTGCGCGAGATCGGCGCCACACAGGCGCAGGGCTACTACTTTTCCGAGCCGCTACCGATTGAACTGCTGGATATCAACACCGGTCGTGCGGCAGGCTGACACTCGGCCAGCGCTTGCCGCAGACGGCAGGATGTATCCGTTCTTTGACGCGGTCGATTTGTCTGTATTTAACTTAATCCTTAAAAATCAAAAGGTTGTTGATTTATACGACAGTTGGCATCGGACTTGCTGTTGAACCTGCGCAACAGGTTCATCAGGAGGTGAAAGATGATTATTGGCACGAGTGCGCTTGAGCAGCTTGTTTCCCGGGCAGTTGTCGGGCGCAAGACCGTGGATGAGGTGTCCCAGGACGCCTTCAGCTCGGTCGCTGCCGCTGGCCTGACATCAGGTTCGGCACCGGTTACCGCGCAGACCAGCAGTTCGACATCGCAGGACAGCAAGCAGGACAACAGCGGCTACAACGAATCCTTTGCACGGATGATGATCAATCTGAAGTCCGCCGGTGATTCGTCACTGTCGGAAAAGACGGCTGACCGTGACAACGGTGTCATCGGTTCAGTGGCTGGCACCACCAGCACCACTGGCACGGCATCGACGGATTCGGTAGAACAGAAATTCATGGACTCTCTGAAGCAGACAGCCGAAGAGAAAGTGCGCGAAAAGCTGACTGGCATCACCCAGAAAGACTACGACGCCATGGCACCTCAGGACCAACTGGCGATTGACCAGAAGGTTCAGGACGCGCTCAAGGACAAGCAGAACGACGTTGCGGATGACATCAACACCCGCATCAGAGGCATCAAGGCCGGTATGGTGGCCTGATGTTTGCTCGACGACTTTGATGGCCTTTTCGTGAGCAAGCGAAGCGTCGCCCGGCTCACTCCCACTAATAGGTGGGAGTGAGCCTGCTCACGAAGACTATCGTCCATACACCGCAGTTCATGCGGGTGTATGGAGGTAGTGTTTAAGCCTCTCGCCCCAACTGATGCCGATACGGCAGATCCGGGCCGACCTTTGTGCAGGTCAGCGCGGCTGCGCCGACGGCAAAATTCAGCATTTCGTCCAGTGTTTCCCGTGACAGCGTCGACAGGCCTTGTGGCGTATCGAGCTGGCGTTCGCTGAGGAAAGTCAGCAGCGCCGCCTGAAAAGTATCCCCGGCTCCGACGGTATCGGCGGTGACCACGGTTTTTGCGGGCACCGACCAGGTGCCGTGCTGGCGGGTGAAGACGCTGGCGCCTTGCGTGCCGCGGGTGACGATGACCAGTTGGGTACGTTTGCCGAGCCAGCCTTCGGCGATCTTTTGTGGGTCGCTGTCCGGGTACAACAGGTGCAGGTCTTCGTCGCTGACCTTGATCAGGTGCGCATGCTCGGCGAACGCTGCGACCTGGCTGCGCCAGCGCTGAATGTCCGGTGCCGGGTTGAGGCGCACGTTGGGGTCCAGCGAGATCAGGCGTGCGCTGCTTTCACGGGCGACCAGCGCCAACAGTGTGTCGGCAATCGGCTGCACCACCAGTGAAAACGAGCCGACGTGAATGCCGCGTACCTTTCCGCCGAGTTCCGGCAGGTGCTCCAGGCGCAACTGACGGTCCGCGCAGCCTTCGCCCCGGAAGCTGTAAGTCGGCGAACCATCGCTGCCCACGGCGACCATGGCCAGTGTGGTGGGCGCGTCGAATTCGATCAGGTGATCGGTATTGACCGTTTCCTTTTCCAGCACAGCACGCAGACGGCGGCCCAGGTAATCGGTGGACAGCCCGGCAAGGAAGCCTGCTTCCACACCCAGACGGCGCAAACCGATCGCAACGTTGAACGGAGAGCCGCCGGCAATCGCATCAAACCCCAACCTGTTCAGGGAACCGCTGTCATCCGCGCGGGTGAAAATATCGAACAGTGCTTCGCCACAAACCAGAAACATAAGTGCTCCATGAAAAAACGCTTCAAACCTTGCGCAATTGCGCCTGATAGCGCTGATAGACCTGCTGATAGGCGGCCACATTATGCACCACAGAGTGGGTCTCACTGCTTTGATCGAGACTCACGCAGCGTTCGCAGAGTTGCTGCAGGTCCTCAGTCTTGCCGTTGGCGCGCGACCAGCACCAGGCCGCCTGAATGGCAGCGCCCAGTGCAGCGGCTTCAGAGTGGTCGGTGCAGATCACCGGTGTGTTCATGATGTCGGCCACGATCTGCCGCCACACGGCACTTTTGGAGCCACCGCCGATCAGACGGATCTTTTCGCTTTTGATACCGCTATCGCGCAGCAGGTCCAGCCCGTAGCGAAGGCCGAAGGTCGTGCCTTCGACTACGGCACGGGCGAGGTTGGCCTGGGTCAGATTGGTGCTGTCCAGCCCGACGATGCTGCCTGTAGCGTCGGGCAGGGCGGGTACGCGTTCGCCGTTCAGAAAGGGCAGCATCAGTACGCCTTCGGCGCCAATCGGAGCCTGGGCGACTGCCTGGTTGAAGCCGGCGATGTCGAGGGCAAACAACTCGCGAATGGCAGTCGTCGCGTTGGTCAGGTTCATGGTGCAGATCAGCGGCAGCCAGCCGCCGGAGGATGAGCAGAAGGTCGCGACCGACTCATGCTCGCTGACCCGCGCCTCATCGGCGTAGGCATACACCGTGCCCGAAGAGCCCAGGCTCATGGTAATCAGCCCTGGCTGGATATTGCCTGTGCCGATCGCGCCCATCATGTTGTCGCCGCCGCCACTGGAGACCAGCGCGTCAGGGTTCAGGCCCAGCAGTCCAGCGACCTCGGGACGCAGTGCGCCCACCGATTCGTGCGCTTGCAACAGCTGTGGAAGTGCCTTGCCCAGACGACCGGCCGGGTCAATGTGCGCGAGCAATGGCAGGTCCCATTCGCGAGTGCGCACGTTGAAGTAACCGGTGCCCGATGCGTCGCCAAACTCGGTGCAACAGCGACCGGTCAGCCAGTAGTTGAGGTAGTCGTGGGGTAGCAGCACCTTATCGATCCGCTCGAACAGCTGCGGGTATTGCTCCTTGGTCCACAACAGTTTCGACACGGTATAGCCAGGGGCGATGACCAGGCCAAGGCGTTGCAGCGAACCCTGCGCGCCACCCAGGTAGTCCAGCAGGCGCTGGTTTTCCGGTGCCGACTCGGTGTCACACCACAGCTTGGCCGGGCGCAGTACCTCGCCCTGAGCATCAAGCAGCACCAGGCCATGTTGCTGGCCCGAGACTCCGATGCCCTGAATCTGCTGGCCGGAAACGCCCGACGCTGCCAATGCCTCGCGCGTCGCTTGTTGCAGCGCGTCCAGCCATTGCTGCACGTCCTGTTCACGGCGGCCGTTATGGTCGCTGATCAGGCTGTGCGGCGCCGAGCCTTCGCCCAGCACGTTGCCGCTTTCGGTATCGAGCACCAGCACCTTGGTGCCCTGGGTCCCGCAATCGATTCCAAGAAACATGGGAATTCCCTCAGGCCCTGGCGGCCAAAAGCTTTTCCAGTGTGCCACTCACACCCAGTGTGCGGAGATCATCGAGGTTCTGCTTGAAGGCCGCCACGAAGGCTGCGGATTGCGGAATGGCCGAGCCGAAGATTTCTTCTACCGCCAACAAACGGTCTGTAATAAGAGCGTCATCAGCCACCAGCGCCTGGCAGAATTCGGCTCGCGGGTCAGGAATTGTGTAAGTCGTGCCGTTTTCGTCGACACCTTTCAGATACAACGCCCACGCGGCGACCACCAGTGAGGCGCGTGCGAGATTACCCTGATCGACGATCAGGCGATTGATCGTC
Source organism: Pseudomonas congelans (assembly GCF_900103225.1). Taxonomy (GTDB): domain Bacteria; phylum Pseudomonadota; class Gammaproteobacteria; order Pseudomonadales; family Pseudomonadaceae; genus Aquipseudomonas; species Aquipseudomonas congelans. Next base: position 718,883 of record NZ_FNJH01000001.1, read on the forward strand.
GGAATGGTGAACTTGGGAAATTTCGACGATCCGTCCGAGCAGACCCGTTCCAGCTGATCGGCAATCGCCTGATTGGAGAAGCGCTCGATCAGGGTGTCCTTGTAACCTTCCAGGTCGATGCCTGGCACCGACGCCAGTTGCGGGGTGACGTCCAGGTCCATGTAGGCGCGGATATAGCTCACAAATTGCGGGTCATTCATGGTCTCGTGCACAAAACGATAACCCTTGAGGAAGCCCAGGTAGGTCAGCGCAAGATGACTGCCGTTGAGCAGTTTGATCTTCATCTCTTCATAAGGGGTCACGTCGTCGGTGAACTGCACACCGACTTTTTCCCACGCCGGGCGACCATTGACGAACTTGTCTTCCAGCACCCACTGCACGAACGGTTCGCAGACCACCGGCCAGGCGTCGTCGATGTGCTTGTCGTCCGCCAGTTGCAGTCGGTGAGCTGCGCTGGTCATCGGCGTGATGCGATCCACCATCGCATTGGGGAAGCTGACGTTTTCCTTGATCCAGTCGTGCAGGTCGGCATCGCGCAACGTGGCAAATGCCAGCAGTGCCTTGCGAGTGACTGCGCCGTTGTGTGGCAGGTTATCGCAGGACATCAGGGTAAAGGCCGGTGTGCCTTGCGCACGGCGCCGGGCCAGCGCGGCGCAGAGGAAGCCGAATACCGTCTTTGGCTGATCCGGGTTTGCCAGGTCGTGCTGGATCTGCGGCAGATGGGCCATGAACTGACCGTTGCTGTCGTCGATGCAGTAACCGCCTTCGGTAATGGTCAGCGAGACGATGCGGATGTCCGGGCTGGCCAGTTTGTCGATCAGCGCTTGCGGGCTGTCTTCGGCCAGGAGCATGCCGCTTATCGACGCAATGATGCGGGTTTGGGTGTCGGGTGTGTCACCGAGTTCATAGAGCGTGTACAGGTAGTCCTGTTGTGCCAGTGCATCGCGCACGGCCTTGTCTTCGGGGCGCAGGCCCACGCCGCAGATACTCCATTCAAAGCCTTCGCCGCTGTTCATCAGCGCATCGGTGTAAAACGCCTGATGCGCCCGGTGGAATCCGCCGACGCCAATGTGGGCAATGCCCTGGCGAGTGCTGTCGACGGTGTAGGCGGGCAGGGCGATGTCGGCGCCCAGTCGGGACAGATTGTTTTTGTTCAGTTTCATGAAGGGCTCTCCGGAACTCAGGCTGCGGCAGTCTGCAAGGCTTTGGCAATCACCAGACCTTGAGCGTCGAACAGGTGGCATTGGGCACTGTCGAGATGCAGGTTCAGCGTCTCGCCGTACTGGCTGGCCAGGTCACCTCGAATACGCATGGTCAGCGCCTCGCCCGAATGAGTGCGCACGTGACAGTATGTGTCACTGCCAAGACGTTCGCTGACGTCGGCAATCACCTGCAGCTGGCAATCGTCCCCTTGGGCAAGGTTCAGGTGCTCCGGGCGGATGCCCAGCGTCACTGCGGCACCGACGCTCTGTCCTGCACCATTGACCGGCAGGCTGATGCGCGTTCCGGCATCCAGCTCGACTTCGCAGCTGGTGCTGTCCACCCGGCTGATCCTGCCCTTGAGGAAGCCCATTTTCGGCGTGCCGAGAAAGCCGGCAACGAACAGGTTGGCCGGGTGGTGATAAAGCTCGAGCGGCGAGCCGACCTGCTCGACCTTGCCGCCATTGAGGACGACAACCTTGTCGGCCAGGGTCATGGCTTCCACCTGATCGTGGGTCACGTAGATCATGGTGGCCTGCAGTTCCTTGTGCAGGCGCGACAATTCCAGGCGGGTCTGCACGCGCAGCGCAGCGTCGAGGTTGGATAGCGGCTCGTCGAACAGGAAAATCTTCGGGTTGCGCACGATGGCCCGGCCAATGGCGACACGCTGGCGTTGCCCGCCGGACAGCTGTTTGGGCTTGCGCTCCAGCAGCGGTCCGAGCTCCAGAATGCGTGCGGCTTCATCGACCTTCTTCTTGATCTCGGCCTTGTCACCGCCCGCCAGGTCCAGCGCAAACGACAGGTTCTTGCCAACGGTCATGTGCGGATACAGCGCATAGGTCTGGAACACCATGGCCAGGTCGCGCTTGGCCGGAGTGACCTGAGTGATGTCCCGGCCATCGAGCTCGATAGTGCCCGACGTCACTTCCTCAAGCCCGGCGATCAGCCGCAGCAGGGTGGATTTGCCGCAGCCCGAAGGCCCCACGAAGACCACGAACTCGCGGTCTTTCACATCCAGGTCGATACCCTTGATGATCTGGTGACCGTCAAAGCCTTTTTGCAGATTGCGGATGCTCAGGTTAGCCATGTTGGATTCCTTCTTGTTCTTTGGGCCGGGCTATTTGACAGCGCCGAACGACAGGCCGCGAACCAGTTGTTTCTGACTGATCCAGCCGAAAATCAGAATGGGCGCACAGGCCAGAGTCGATACCGCCGACAGCTTGGCCCAGAACAACCCTTCGGGGCTGGAATAGGACGCGATCAAGGCAGTCAACGGCGCAGCGGCGGACGAGGTGAGGTTCAGCGACCAGAATGCTTCGTTCCAGCAGAGGATCAGCGACAGCAGTGCGGTGGAAGCCAGGCCGCCCTTGCAGATCGGCATCAGCACGCGAAAGATCTCCTGGCGGGTGCTGGCCCCGTCCAGCCGGGAGGCCTCGAGGATCTCGCCGGGGATATCCTTGAAGTAGGTGTAAATCATCCAGACCACGATCGGCAGGTTGATCAGCGTATAGATGATGATCAGCGCCAGTCGCGAATCGAGCAGGCCAAAGGTCTTGGCCAGCAGATAGATCGGCATCAGCACGCCCACCGGCGGCAGCATCTTGGTCGAGAGCATCCACAACAGGGTGCCTTTGGTGCGCTTGGTCTCGAAAAACGCCATGGAATATGCCGCAGGGATCGCAATCAGCATCGCCAGCACCGTGGCGCTGAAGGAAATCAGTACCGAGTTCCAGGCAAAGTGGAAGTAATCGCTGCGCTCCTGAATGTGCAGGTAGTTTTCCAGCGTCGGGGTGAAGAACAGCTGTGGCGGTGTCGCGAACGCATCGATCTCGGTCTTGAAGCTGGTCAGGACCATCCAGAAGATCGGAAAGAACACCAGCGCAGCGATGATCCAGGACAGGGCCCCGAGCAGCAGGCTTTGCAGACGGCGTGATTGTTTGAGGGTCATCATGGCAAGGTCCTCATGACTTGTCGGTGAGGTTTTTGCCGATCATCCGGATCAGGATGATCGCCGCGATGTTGGCTATGACCACGGCAATCAGCCCGCCCGCCGAGGCCATGCCGACGTCGAACTGCAGCAGCGCCTGTATGTAGATCAGGTACGCCAGGTTGGTCGAGGCAAAGCCCGGTCCGCCGTTGGTCGTGGTGAAGATTTCAGCGAATACCGAAAGCAGGAAGATCGTTTCGATCATCACCACCACGGCAATCGGACGCGCCAGATGCGGCAGGGTCAGGTGCCAGAAGATCGCCAGTGGACCTGCGCCGTCCAGCCGCGCCGCTTCTTTCTGCTCCTGGTCGAGCGACTGCATGGCGGTCATCAGGATCAGAATCGCGAAGGGCAGCCACTGCCACGACACAATGATGATGATCGACAGCATCGGGTAATGGGCGAACCAGTCAATCGGTTCGGCGCCGAAGAACTTCCACACCGCTGCGAGTACGCCGGACACCGGATGAAAGATCAGGTTTTTCCAGATCAGCGCGCTGACCGTGGGCATGATGAAGAACGGCGAGATAAGCAGTACGCGAACGATGCCGCGACCGAAAAACTCGCTGGCTTCCAGCAGCGCCGAAATCAGCACGCCGAAGATCACACTGATCGCCAGCACACTGCCGACCAGCAGTAAGGTATTGCCGGCACCCGGCAAAAAGCCGCTGTCGGTCACGAAATACTGGAAGTTTTCCAGGCCGACGAATTCGTTTTCGCCAGGGGACAGCAGGTTGTAGCGGATCAGCGAGAAGTAAATGGTCATGCCCAGCGGCACGATCATCCACACCAGCAGAAGCGCCACCGAAGGACTGACCAGAAACCAGCCCGGTTTGAATCGACGGCTTTTGAGCGGTTGCTGTTCGCCGGACAAGTCCGTGCGTTCAGGGGAGGCTGAGGTATTCATGGGGAGCTCCGAACCGGATTGCACCAGAGTTGTTGCGCAGTTGAGCGGCAGGGCGAAAGCATCGGCTTTCGCCCTGGTGCGTGACGGTTACTTTTTCGGGTAACCCGCTCGTTTCATGTCGCGCGTGGTAGCGGTTTGCGCATTCTGCAAGGCCTGATCCACAGTGGCCTGACCTATGAGAGCTGCGGAGAACTGCTGACCGACGCTGGTGCCGATGGCCTGGAACTCGGGAATGGTGACCAGTTGAATGCCGACGTAAGGCACGGGTTTGAGCGTTGGCAACTTGGGATCGGCCTTCTTCAGCGACTCAAGCGTGACATTGGCAAACGGTGCTGCCTTTTTGTACTCGTCGGTGTAGGTCGAGGCGCGAGTGCCAGGCGGTACGTTGGACACACCGTCGGTATCGGCAACCAGTTTGGCGTACTCTTTCGAGGTGGCCCACTGGGTGAACTCGGCAGCGTCCTTGGTGTTCTTGGCGCTGGTCGGGATCGCCAGCGACCACGAGTACAGCCACGATGAGCCCTTGTCGGTCACTTCGTGCGGGGCGTAGGTGAAGCCGACGCTGTCGGCCACTTTGCTCTGCTTCTTGTCGGTCACGAACGAACCGGCAACGCTGGCGTCGACCCAGATGGCGCACTTGCCGCTGTTGAACAGCGCAAGGTTCTCGTTGAAGCCGTTGCTGGAGGCGCCCGGCGGGCCGGACTGCTTCATTGTGTTGACGTAGTAATTCAGCGCATTCTTCCACTCTGGCTGATCGAACTGTGGCGTCCACTTCTCATCGAACCAGCGTCCGCCATAGGCGTTGGCCAGCGTAGTGATCAGCGCCATGTTCTCGCCCCAGCCAGCCTTGCCGCGCAGGCAGAGGCCGTACTGCTCCTTGGACTTGTCGGTCAGTTTGCCGGCGAACTCGGCGATCTGGGTCCAGGTAGGGCGCTCGGGCATAGTCAGGCCGGCGGCCTTGAACAGGTCGGTGCGATAGTAAGTGATCGATGCTTCAGCGTAGAACGGCAGGGCGAACAGTTTGCCGTCCACCGACAGGCCGTCACGCACGGAAGGGAATACATCGTCCAGCGCGTAACTGGCAGGCAGGTCTTTCATTTCCTGCAACCAGCCTTTCTGACCCCAGAGTGAGGCTTCGTACATGCCGATGGTCAGCACGTCGAACTGGCCACCCTTGGTGGCGATGTCGGTGGTCAGGCGTTGACGCAGGACGTTCTCTTCCAGCACGACCCAGTTGAGCTTGATGTCGGGGTGCTTTTCTTCGAAGGTCTTGGAGAGGCGTTGCATGCGAATCATGTCACTGTTGTTGACCGTGGCGATGGTCACGGTCCCCGCTGTGGCACTGCCACTGAACACGAAACAGGTGCTGAGGACGGAACTGGCGAGCAGAAGTTTTGCTGAGTTCTTCATTGATCACTCCTCTTCCACGCCCAGAGGACTGTAGAAGGATGGTTATTGTTTTTTTCTCTTCCGGAGGTGAGGAAGATGTGCATTGATTACACCGGCGTTCGGTCTGAAAGACAAATCCTGCGCCGCACTCTGACTGATACTTTTTTGCACTCGGGTAGCAAAAGGCAACAGCGCCGAATCGCCCATAGGGCGGCTTCGGCGCAACTCCAGCGTAGACGATGAGGGTGAGAGCAGGGCGAATCAGTACAGGTTTTGTTCGGTCAGACGCTGAACGGCGAGGCGGCGGTAGTGCGACGGGGTCATGCCCTTGAGTTGCTGAAAGCGCCGATTGAAGTTGGAAATATTGTTGAATCCGGACTCGAAGCACACATCGGTGACCGGCTTTTTGCCGTCGGCGAGCAGTTCGCACGATTTGCTGATACGCAGCCGATTGACGAACTCCACGAAGCTGCGCCCCGTAGCCTGTTTGAACACCCGGGAAAAATAGGTCGGCTTCATGCCCAGATACTCGGCGACTTCCTCCAGCGGCAGCTCGCGGCCATAGTGGGCGAAGATATAATCCACCGCCCGGTTGGTGCGATCCACGCTGTGCTCGTCCGCCGTGTGCGCAACCGCCGTGCCTGACAGCAACTGGTAGTCGTCGCTGGCGGCCAGCAGCTCGAGCAGGATGAAAAAGTGGCCCAGACGAGTAATGCCTCGCGAGTCGGCGATCTTCTGCATCTGCTTCATGGCCTGACGAATCGTGCGTTTGCAGCGAAACTCGATGCCGTAGCGGGCGCGCTCCAATAACGGCGTCAGGGTCTTGAGTTCGGCAAACACCTGATTGCCGCTTTCCAGCAGCTCATCGGTAAAGTTGACCAGCATGTCGCGCTTGGGCACCTCTTCGCCGTCGTCGATCTGGCTGATCCAGTTATGCGGCAGGTTGGGGCCGGTGAGGAACAGGCTGGCAGGATTGAAATTGCCGATGTAGTCGCCGACAAATACCTTGCCTGAGCTGGCGACAATAAGGTGCAGTTCATATTCCTTGTGGAAGTGCCAGCGTACCAGCGGGCAGGGGAAACCATGTTCGCGATAGATGATCGACAGACCGTTGTGGTCGTCCATCAATTCGTAGGAAGGGTCTGCGATTCTTGTTGTTTTATTCATTGGCGATGTCATGTTCATCTGTTGCCAAAAGAGTAATGTGCCTGATTTTTCAGTTCAATGCCCGGTCGTTGGCAAAAATCGCTTACGATCAGGCCTCTGCACAGTGGAGGCGTTGACCGATGAAACAGATCCTGCTGATCGGTATGGGGGCCGGTGATCCCGAGCAGATCACCCTGCAGGCCGTTGCGGCACTGAACCGTGTAGCGGTGATCTTTATCCTCGACAAGGGCTACGTCGACGATCAGTTGCTGAGGCTGCGCAAAGAGCTCTGTCAGCGCTATATCACTCATGAACGCTACCGTCTGGTGCAAGTCCAGGATCCTCGGCGTGAAGATGATCCGCATGCCTACGAGCGCGGCATCGAAGGGTGGCACGAACAGCGCGCGGTACTGTTCGAGCGGTTATTGACCGATGAACTTGGCGTGGATCAGGTCGGCGCGTTTCTGGTCTGGGGCGATCCGTCGCTCTACGACAGCACGATGCGCATCCTCGACCAGGTCCTGGCGCGGGGCAAGGAAGCCTTCGAGTATCAGGTGATTCCCGGCATCACCAGCGTCCAGAGCCTGGTCGCGCGGCACCGTATTCCGCTCAATCGTATCGGCGAGTCAATTCATATCACCACCGGCCGACGTATGGCGACAGCTCCACTGGAGCCGCCCGGCAATGTCGTGGTGATGCTCGACGCACACTGCACATTCGAGCGCTATGTCGGGCAGGGGCTGGATATCTATTGGGGCGCGTACCTGGGCACGCCGGACGAGATACTGGTGGCGGGCAGGCTTGATGATGTCTGCGAGCAGATCAAGCGGCTGCGCAGCGAGGCACGCGAGCGCAAGGGGTGGATCATGGATACCTATTTGCTGCGCAAACCTGCTTAAGCCGGTTTTTCATCCTTGTCGCGGTTCTTCGCTTCGATCCACTGCGCCATGTATTTGGTGCTCTTGTGGTGATGATGCCGCAGCATGGCGCCGGTGAAGTTCGCCAGGCGATGCTCCGCCAGTCCATTGCGAAGGGTCTCGATGCGCTCGATCAGGCTCGCACAGTGCTGGCGATGCTGAAAGCGCGTCTGCAGTAACGCCTGGCCCGCTTGTTGCGCTTCAAGCCAGAGGTTCTGGTCTTGATAAAGCCTGACCGCAGCGTCAGCGATGTCGGTGGGGTTATCGGCAATGATGCCGGGCCACGGCAGCCCGCCGCTCATGGCTTCCGCACCCATCGGGGTGGTGACTGACGGCGTTCCGCAGAGCATCGCGTCCATCAGCTTGCCTTTGATGCCAGCCCCGAAACGCAATGGCGCCAGGCACACCCGTGCATTGGACATGACCTCCAGGGCATCCTCGGCCCAGTGCTTCACATGAAAACCCTGCGAGGCATTGTGCAGCGCCGCAGCCTTGGGTGGCGTATAGGCGCCGTAGATGTGCAACTGAGCGTCAGGCAGTTGCTGGCGGATCAGCGGCCAGATAGCTGTTTTCATCCACAGCACCGCGTCCCAGTTGGGCGCATGGCGAAAGTTGCCGATGCTGAGGAAGTGCGCGCGCTGCGCAAAAGGCCGGAAGCTGTCGGGAACGCCGTCGATCATCAACGGGCACCAGTGCAGCAGCGCGGCGGGCAGACCGAAAGGGCCGCTCAACAGCGAAATTTCGACATCGGATGTCATCAGGCTGAGGTCGCAGCGATACAACGAAGCGATTTCGCGCTGCGCCAGGTCACTGGAGGCGATCTGCCGGAAAAGGTGCGGCGTTGAAACGTCGCAACTGCCCGCCGCAACCTCGGCGCAATCGCTGTTCAGCGAGTCCTTCAACAACTGATGACGGGCATGGCGCAGGCTCTGGAAATCCGAGGTCTCCAGAATCCGCAGCGCGTCAGGGCATTGCTGCTCGACGCGCCAGCCGAACTGTTCCTCGATCATGAACTGATCGAAGAGCACGACGTCGGGCTGCAATTCGCTGACGAACGCGTCAAAACTGCTGTCGTTGAGCGCGATGTGCACTTCGCGGATGCCCAGGCTGAGCAGATCGGCGCGGTGTTCGCCTTCGGTGGCAGGGCTGGCAAACGTGATCTGCCAGTTCTGCTCCAGAAAGCATTGAATCAGTTGCATCATGTGCCCGCTGGCGGCCGAAGAGCGTGGTTCGGGCCACACGTAGCCGATGATCAGTAGGCGGGTGCTGAGAGGCTTTTCAGTGCCGTTGAAGGCAGCGTCGATGTCAGTCAAGGCTGTTTCCAAGAATGCTTTTTACCTTGTCACGCAACTGGTCGATGGAGAAAGGCTTGCCGATCGAGTGCATGCCTGGCGGCACGTCGATATTTTCGGAATAACCGCTGGCGAACAACACCGGCAATTGCGGGCGATATTCGATGACCTTTTTGGCCAGTGCGGTGCCTTTCATATCAGGCAACCCCTGGTCAGTCATCAACAGGTCGATGTGATTGGAATCGTCTGCAACAAAGGTCAGTGCCGACGTAGCGTCCTCGGCTTCCAGTACTTTGTATTCCAGCTCTTCGAGCACGTCGACAATCAGCATGCGCACAATGGCGTCGTCTTCGACCACGAGAATGGTGCGGGCTGTGTCGGGCATGGTTGACTCCTTAAACCTGAAAATGGCAATGGCGCAGACAATGTGGAATGTCGAGAATCCTTTCCCTTCAACTCAGGGTAACCGAGCGAGGGCCTGTCCGCTGTTGATACAGTCCCAGTATCAGTAAATAAAAACCGGGTGGAAGTTCAATCGAGGCACAAATACCGTAAATCGAGAGGAGGGTTCACGGGTTTGCGTCATTAATGAATACAGGCGTGAGCTTATCGCCCATTTATGTGTGAAATTTCAATCCTCTATGTCGGAAATAAGAGTGTTTTTCGTAGGTTTGCGGCAAACTCTACGGTTTTGATCCACTCGTCAGGGATATTTCATGAATCGGACGTCTGTTGTCGATGAACAACGCTTTCGAAAATTGCTGGGGCGTAACGTTGGCTTGCCATTGGGTGTCGGTGTACTGAGCGCAGTTTTCTTCATTCTGCTGATCAGTTATCTGCTCACTGCAATACAGTGGGTCGAGCACACTGATCGGGTGATCAATAACACCAACCGCTCAATGAAATTGTCGATAGACATGGAAACCGGCATGCGCGGTTATCTGTTGACGGGTGATCAGCATTTTCTCGACCCCTATGAGGTCGCCAAGCCGCTCTTGCTTGCCGAGCTGCAGGGCCTGGAGAAGCTGGTAGACGACAATCCCACGCAACTGGACCGGTTCAGACGTCTGTCCACGCTGCAGCAGGAGTGGAATGCGTTCGCCCAGGAGATGATCACGTTACGGCGCAACAACGGCGATTATCAGACGCCGGTGCTGGCCGGACGTGGCAAGCGCATCACCGACCAGATCCGCACCGAATATGATCAGGCCGTGGAAATGGAGCAGCAACTGCGCCTGAACCGTAATGCGGAAGTCACCCGCAGTACCATTCTTTCCGTCACTCTTTATCTGATATTCGTAGTGATCGTCAGCGGAATTCTGGCCTATATCGGCCGCAGGGATCTGCTGTCGCTGTCCAATACTTACAGCGAAAACCTCAGGCTCCAGGAAATCAATGCAGAGCGCCTGCAGAAGGTTGCCTGGCTGCGCAATGGCCAGAGCGATCTGGCCGAGCAGGTTCTGGGGCAACTGACGCTGAACATGCTGGGCCGCAATATCCTCAAGTTTTTGACCCAGTACCTGGGCGCGTCGGTGGCGGCTGTCTACATTCGCCAGGACCACGGCGGCCTGACACGGGTCGCCTCGTATGGCTTCTCTCGCGAACAGGAGCAGCAGGATCAGACCATTCACAGTGATGAAGGCATTGTCGGGCAGGCCGCCCAGCAGGACCGCATCATTACGCTGGATGAACTGCCGGAAAATTACTTCAAGGTTGCTTCCGGCCTTGGCGACGGCTCGCCACGCAGCGTAGTGGTGGTGCCGACCAGCAATGACGATCAGGTCAATGGCGTGATCGAACTGGGCTTTCTGCGCGCCCTGACCGAGCGGGATACCGAGTTTCTTGAGCTGGTGGCGGACAACATCGGCACGTCCATCGAAGCCGCCCGCTATCGCCAGCGTCTACAGGAGGTGCTGGCCGAGACCCAGCAGCTCAATGAAGAGCTGCAGGTGCAGCAGGAAGAACTGCGCACCGCCAATGAAGAGCTGGAGGAGCAGTCGCGTATCCTCAAGGAATCCCAGGCCCATCTGGAGACCCAGCAGGCGGAGCTGGAACAGACCAACGAGCAGTTGGCCGACCAGAGTCAGGCGTTGGCCGATCAGCGCGATGCGCTGGATCGCAACAACGAAGAACTGAATATTGCCCAGGCCGAGTTGCAGGCGCGGGCAGACGAGCTGCAGCGCGCCAGCAAATACAAGTCCGAGTTCCTCGCCAACATGTCCCATGAGCTGCGCACGCCGCTCAACAGCTCGCTGATCCTCGCCAAACTGCTGGCCGAGAACCCGGGTGAAAACCTCACTGCCGAACAGGTCAAGTTCGCCGAGTCGATCTATTCGGCGGGTAATGACCTGCTGAATCTGATCAACGACATTCTGGATATTTCCAAGGTCGAGGCCGGCAAACTGGAAGTGCGCCCGGAAAACAGCAGTGTTCCCCGACTGGTCGAAGGCCTGCGCACGCTCTTCCAGCCGCTGGCTGCCGAGAAGAAACTCGCGTTTACCGTCGATATCCAGGCCGGTGCACCTACCATGCTGTTCACGGATCGTCAGCGTCTTGAGCAGATCCTCAAAAACTTGCTGTCCAACGCGATCAAGTTCACAGAGGCCGGCTCGGTAAGCATGGTCGTCTCGCGTCAGCCGGGCGCGGGTATCGCGTTCATCGTGCGTGACTCGGGCATCGGTATTGCCGAGGAGCATCAGCAGGGTATTTTCGAAGCGTTCCGTCAGGCAGATGGCACCACCAACCGGCGTTATGGCGGCACCGGGCTGGGGCTGTCGATTTCGCGTGATCTGGCGGCATTGCTGGGTGGATCGATCAGCGTGACCAGCGCACCGGGGCAGGGCAGTATTTTCAGCCTGGTGCTGCCGGAGCATTACGTCGAGCAAGACGGTCGCGAGCCGGGCAGCGATTTGCCGATAGTGTCGGCGCCTGCTGCGCTACAGCCGCCTGTTCCGACGCTTGCGGTCATGCCGCAGCCGATCCCGGTACCCGCGCCGATGGATACGCCGGTGCCGGTATTTGCCGACGACCGTGACAAGGCGCCTTTCCAGCGGCGCTGCATTCTGGTGATCGAAGATGAAGTTCGATTCGCCCAGATTCTCTACGATCTGGCCCACGAACTGGGCTACGACTGTCTGGTAGCGCATGCTGCCGACGATGGCTTCAATCTGGCGTCGCGCTATACGCCGGATGCGATCCTGCTGGACATGCGCCTGCCGGACCACTCGGGCCTGACCGTGCTGCAGCGTCTCAAGGAGCTGGCACCCACCCGGCACATTCCCGTGCACGTGATTTCAGTCGAGGATCGCCAGGAAGCCGCCTTGCATATGGGCGCCATTGGCTACGCGGTCAAGCCGACCACGCGCGAAGAGCTCAAGGACGTGTTCGCCAAGCTGGAAGCCAAGCTGACGCAGAAGGTCAAACGTATCCTGCTGGTCGAGGACGACGCGCTGCAGCGTGACAGCATCGCGCGCCTGATCGGTGACGATGATATTGAAATCACGGCGGTAGGCTTCGCCCAGGAGGCGCTGGACCTGCTGCGCGATCACGTCTACGACTGCATGATCATCGACCTGAAACTGCCGGACATGCTCGGCAACGAGTTGCTCAAGCGCATGTCGATGGAAGACATTTGTGCCTTCCCGCCAGTGATCGTTTACACCGGCCGCAACATGACCCGCGATGAAGAAGCCGAGCTGATGAAGTATTCGCGTTCGATCATCATCAAGGGCGCGCGCTCGCCTGAGCGGCTGCTCGATGAGGTGACGCTGTTCCTGCACAAGGTCGAATCGCAGCTGTCCAACGAGCGGCAGAAGATGCTCAAGACCGCGCGTAGCCGTGACAAGGTCTTCGAGGCGCGCAAGATCCTCGTGGTCGACGACGATGTGCGTAACATCTTCGCCCTGACCAGCGCCCTCGAACATAAAGGCGCGGTGGTGGAAATCGCCCGCAATGGCCTGGAGGCGATTGCGAAGCTCAATGAGGTGGAAGACATCGATCTGGTCCTGATGGACGTGATGATGCCTGAAATGGATGGTTTTGAAGCGACCACCGAGATCCGCAAGGATCCGCGCTGGCGCAAGCTGCCGATCATTGCCGTCACGGCCAAGGCCATGAAGGACGATCAGGAGCGCTGCCTGCAGGCGGGTTCCAACGATTACCTGGCCAAACCCATCGATCTGGATCGCCTGTTTTCGCTGATCCGCGTCTGGCTGCCAAAGATGGAGCGTATCTGAATGAGGCTTCAATGGAGGGGCGTCTGCAATGGCAAGCCCGGGCGGTACCATGCCCATTGATCGAAGCATGGATATCGAACTGCGGCTGCTGATCGAGGCGATTTACCTTCAGTACAGCTACGACTTTCGTGACTACTCCGGTGCGTCGGTCAAGCGGCGCGTGATCCATGCGCTGCGTCAGTTCGATTGTGCGACCATCTCCGCCTTGCAGGAGCGTGTGCTTCACGATCCTGCAGCGTTCATGCAACTGCTGCAGATTCTCACGATTCCGGTCAGTGAGATGTTTCGTGATCCCTCGCACTTTCTGGCAATCCGCAACGAAGTGGTGCCGGTACTGCGCACCTATCCGTCACTCAAGGTATGGATTGCCGGTTGCAGCACGGGCGAAGAGGTCTACTCCACGGCTATTCTGTTGCGCGAGGAGGGGCTGTTGGAGCGGACCATCATCTATGCGACCGATATCAACCCCAGCTCGCTGGAAAAGGCCAAGCAGGGCATCTTCTCCATGGACAATGTGCGGACCTACGCCGAGAACTATCGGAAAGCCGGAGGGCAGCGCGATTTTGCCGAGTACTACACGTCTGCCTATGACTACGCGATCTTCGACAAGACGCTGTGCGAGAACGTCACGTTTGCCGATCACAGTCTGGCCACAGATAGTGTATTCTCCGAAACGCAATTTATTTCTTGCCGTAACGTACTGATTTACTTCAACAAAAAGCTTCAGGATCGAGCGTTCGGGCTGTTCCATGATTCGTTGTGTCATCGTGGCTTTCTGGCGCTGGGCAGCAAGGAAACGCTGGAGTTCTCCGCCTATGGTGGCGCTTTCGAAGCGCTGGTGAAACCCGAGCGGATTTACCGCAAATCATGAAAACCACGTTTGGCGCTGACGCGCCCAGCCACTCTCTGCCTGTAGTGGATGCCATTGTGGTCGGTGCATCGGCGGGCGGCGTGGAAGCCCTGCTGAAAATATTCAGCGGCCTGCGCAAGGGTTTTTCATTGCCTATCCTGATGGTTCTGCATCTGCCTGATGATCGGCATAGCCAGTTGGCCAATGTGTTTCAGAACCGTCTGGCAATTCCGGTCAAGGAAGCCGACGACAAGGAGAGCATAGTGCCCGGCACGTTGTACGTTGCGCCAGCGGGCTATCACGTCTCTGTGGAGTCCGACTTTTCCTTGTCATTAAGTCAGGAGGACAAGGTGTTTTATTCAAGGCCCAGTATCGACATCCTGTTCGGTTCCGCTGCTGATGCCTATGGGCCGCGACTGGCTGGCGTGCTGTTGACCGGTGCCAATAACGATGGCGCGAACGGGTTGCTGCAGATCAAGAAGTACGGTGGTTTCACGGTGATTCAGGACCCCGCGCAGGCCCAGGCTTCGACCATGCCTGAAGCCGGCCTGGCGCTGCACTCGCCCGATTACCTCCTTTCCCTGAACGATATTGGCCGCTTGCTGGTCGAGCTGGAACGAACCGCATGTTAAGTGAAATTCAGGCAAAACTGCTCATCGTCGATGATTTGCCGGAAAACCTGCTGGCGCTGGAAGCGCTGATCAAGCGCGGTGATCGGATCGTCTACAAGGCGCTGTCTGCGGACGAGGCGCTGTCACTGCTGCTGCAGCACGAATTCGCCATGGCCATCCTCGACGTTCAGATGCCCGGGATGAACGGCTTCGAGCTGGCCGAGATGATGCGCAGCACGGAAAAGACCAAAAGTATTCCCATCGTCTTCGTCAGTGCTGCCGGGCGCGAGCTGAATTACGCCTTCAAGGGCTATGAAAGCGGCGCCGTGGACTTCCTGCACAAGCCGCTGGATATTCACGCGGTGAAGAGCAAGGTCAACGTGTTCGTCGATCTCTACCGACAGCGCAAGGCCATGAAAATACAGGTCGAGGAGCTTGAGCGCAGTCGCCAGGAGCAGGAAGCCTTGCTCCAGCGCCTGCAGTCGACCCAGGGTGAACTGGAACACGCGATTCGCATGCGTGATGACTTCATGTCCATCGTGTCCCACGAGGTACGCACGCCGCTCAACGGGCTGATTCTGGAAACCCAGCTGCGCAAGCTGCACCTGGCCAAGGACAACGCCGCCGCGTTTACCATGGAGAAGCTGCGCGCGATGGTCGATCGCGATGAGCGACAGATTCAGAGCCTTATCCGCCTGATCGAAGACATGCTCGACGTATCAAGGATCCGCACCGGCAAGCTGTCGATCAGACCGAGCCCGTTCGACCTGAGCGAACTGGTCACGCAACTGCTGGAAAGCTTTGCCGCACAGATCGCTGCCGCCGGCTCCAGCATCACCCAGTTTGCCGAACAGCCGGTAATCGGCGTCTGGGATGAGTTCCGCATTGAGCAGGTGATTGCCAATCTGCTGACCAACGCGCTGCGCTACGGTGCGCGAAAGCCGATTGAAGTGCATGTTTACAGCAAGGACAGCGAGGCTTTCATCGAAGTCAGGGATCAAGGTATTGGCATTACGGCCGAAAACCAGAAGCGCATCTTTCAGCAGTTCGAGCGGGTGTCGAGTAATCACGCTGTTGCCGGACTGGGGCTTGGGCTGTTCATTTCCGATCAGATCGTCATGGCTCACGGCGGTCGCATCGAGGTGGAAAGCGAAGAGGGCAAGGGTTCGGTGTTTCGCATCTGTCTGCCTCTGTAAGGTCGCCGCCACCGGCAGTCAGGTTTAATCGCAGGCAGGCGCAACCTCCCACGCGTGCCGTGGTCGTAATGGCAGCTATTTATAAGATCAAAGGCAGTTCAATGAGCGCTGATGCAGAAAACGTCGTACTAATCGTCGAAGACGAGCCCCTGATCCTGATGCTTCTGGCCGATTATCTGTCGGGTGAGGGTTATCGTGTCCTGAAAGCCGAGAACGGCGAGCAGGCTTTCGAGATTCTGGCGACCAAACCCCATCTCGACCTGATGATCACTGATTATCGGCTGCCGGGCGGTGTCTCTGGCGTCCAGATTGCCGAACCTGCGATCATGCTGCGGCCTGAGTTGAAGGTGATTTTCATCAGCGGTTACCCGGCGGAGATACTCGATTCGGGCAGCCCCATCGCGCTGAAGGCACCGATTCTCGCCAAGCCCTTTACCATGGACACCTTGCACACCCAGATTCAGAAGCTGCTGGCCTGAGCCGCCGGCCCCTCTGACCCGAGAGCGGTCGATTGGATGAAACTGCGCTGCCTGAAGCCTGAGCATTGCTCAGGCTTCTATCATTTCCCGTACTTTCGAGGTCAGGTGATCGAACGCAAAGGGTTTGGTGATCAACTGCATCCCGGTGTCCAGAAAACCTCCGCGCACCGCTGCATGTTCTGCATACCCGGTGATGAACAGTACCTTGAGTTCCGGTCGCAGCTGCCTGGCAATTTCCGCCAGTTGCCTGCCGTTCATGCCTGGCAGCCCGACATCGCTTATCAACAGATCGATACGCTGCCCTGATTCCAGTATCGGCACCGCATCCAACGCTTCTCCGGCCTCTATGAAGGTGTAGCCCAGCTCACCGAGCACCTCACTGACCAGCGCCCGTACGGCAGGATCATCTTCGACGATCAACACGGTCTCGCCATTCTCGGCATAAATCGCATTGCTCTGGAAACTCTGCTCGGTCTCATCCGCAAGCCCCTTAAAGCGCGGCAAAAACAGCTGTACGGTGGTGCCGACGCCGACCTCGCTCTTGATCATGACGTGGCCATGCGATTGCTTGCTGAAGCCGTAGATCATCGAGAGACCGAGGCCGGTGCCCTGGCCGATGGGTTTGGTGGTGAAGAACGGATCGAACGCTCGACTGATCACGGTTTCAGGCATGCCGCAGCCGTTGTCGCTGACACTCAGTACGACATAGTCGCCTGGCAGGAGGTTCTCGTAGGCGTTGGTGAAGGATCTGTCCAGTTGCTGATTGGAGGTCTCGACCACCAGCGTACCGCCATCAGGCATGGCATCGCGGGCGTTGAGTACCAGGTTGAGCAGAGCGCTCTCCAGCTGATTGGGATCGGCTTCTGCGGTCCACAGATCGTGTGCCAGACGCAATTGCAGGTGAATGCTTTCGTTGACACTGCGTTGCAGCAGTTCGTCCATCGCATTGACCAGATGATTCATTTCGACTGGTTTGGAGTCCAGCGACTGACGCCTCGAGAATGCCAGCAGGCGATGGGTCAGAGCGGCTGCGCGGTTTGCCGACGTCACCCCCAGATCGATCAGGCCGTTCAGGTCCTCGATGCGACCACGCGCCAGACGGCGTCTTATCAACTCCAGGCTGCCGATGATCCCGGTCAGCATGTTGTTGAAGTCATGGGCGATCCCGCCAGTCAATTGGCCGACCGCTTCCATTTTCTGCGACTGACGGAGAATCTCTTCTTTGTGACGCAGCTGCGAGGTTCGCTCTTCAACCTGTTGTTCGAGCGTTTCGTTGAGGCGGCGCAATTGCGACTCGGCCTGTTTGCGCTCGGTGATGTCGGAAGTCACGCCGGCCAGTGAGCCGACCAGGCCGTTCTTGCTGAGAGTGGCGCGGGCGCGTACATCCACCCAGTTCAATGAGCCGTCCGGCCAGACGTTACGGTATTCGATGATCAAATCGACACCGGTGTCCAGACTGCGCTGCAACGCCGATTGCATTCTGGGCTGGTCTTCGAAATACACGGCGGCGAGCCAGTCGTCGTAATCGAAAGTGTTCTGCTCGTCGCGACCATAGTGACTTTTGGTGATGTCCGAACAGGTCAGTTTCAGGTATTCCGCGTCCAGCACCCATGAGCCCAGCCTGCCGGCCTTCAAGGCATTCTGCAGGCGGCCTTCACTTTCGTGCAGGTCCTCCATGCGCGCCCTGGCTTCGTACTGACGTCTTCGACCGCGCACCGCCGTCATTACCAGACTGACCAGGGTCGCGGGATGGAAAGGGCGTTCGAGGAAGGTCACGTTGCCCAGCAGATTGCCCATGCGCGCGGACGGATTGTGATCCGGTCCGCCGTGATGGGTCAGCAAGACGATGGGCAGGTCCGACCAGGCTGGCTGGCGGCTGAGGAGTTCCAGTAGCGGGGTCATGTCTGCATTACGCAGTGCCTCGTCGGCGATTATCGCCAGGCCGGCACCTGCGCTCAGCTCTCCGACCAGCTCGGGCACGTCACGGGCCACCGTTGCCGGGTAGCCCGCTTCATCGAGAATACGCGTGGCGATCTGGCTGTCCCGCCCGCGTGGGGCGAGAATGATCGCGCGCTCTGACAACAGACCTGGAATACTCACAGGTCGTCATCCTCCAGCAGCGGTGTCTTGTCGCCCATGTACGACGGCACACCGCGCAGTACGCCCTGGAATGCCGCCAGCGGTTCGCCGATTCTCAAACCGCTGGAGCTTATGCGGTACTCACGGATAGTGGACTCGTGAGTGCCGGTACGTTTCTTGATGATCGATATCGCACGGCGTACCTGACCCAGCGCTTCGAAATAGCGCAACAGAATCACGCTGTCGGCCAGGTAGGTAATGTCCACCGGCGAGCGCATGTCACCCACCAGCCCGTGCTGCGCAACGGTCATGAAGGTCGAGGCGCCCTGGCGGTTGAGGTAGAGCAGCAGCTCGTGCATGTGCAGAACCAGCGCGCTTTCTTCCGGCATTGCAGCCTGGTAGCCGTTGATACTGTCGATGACGACGGTCTTTATCTGCTTCTTATCGACTGCGCGCCGTACCCGGTGTGCGAATTCGCCTGGGGACAGCTCTGCCGCGTCGATCTGTTCGACCACCAGATTGCCGGTTTCCTGCAGCGCACGCAGGTCGATCCCCAGTTTGAGCATGCGCTCGAACAGCAGGCCCATTTCCTCATCGAATATGAACAGGCCCACACGCTCGCCGCGCGCGACCGCCTGCGCTGCGAACACCAGCGAGATGAGCGATTTCCCGGTCCCGGCCGGGCCGAGAATCAGAGTGCTGGAGCCGCCTTCGATGCCGCCGCCCAGCAGATCGTCCAGTTCTTTAATGCCGCTGCTCAATTGAGTGCGCGCGTAGTTGGAACGATGCTCGGCAGCCACCAGACGCGGAAATACTTGGATGCCGTCCTGGGCAATGTTGAAGTCATGAAAACCACCACGGTATTTCTGGCCACGGTACTTGACGATTTTCAGGCGTCTGCGCTCGGCACCGTAAGTAGGTGTCAGTGACTCCAGACGAATCACGCCGTGGGCAACGCTGTGCACGGTCTTGTCCAGTGCCTCGGTGGTCAGGTCATCGAGCAGCAGGACCGTTGCGTTGTAGCGAGTGAAATAATGCTTGATGGCCAGAATCTGGCGCCTGTAGCGCAACGAGCTCTGCGCCAGAAGACGGATTTCCGAGAGGCTGTCGATCACCACAAGGGTGGGTTTGACGCGCTCGACCACCTCGAATATCTGCCGGGTTGCCTCACCCAGCTCCAGGTCCGAGGAGTAGAGCAGGCTCTGGTGGTGATCGGCGTCGAGCAGGCTTTCAGGCGGCGTCAGTTCGAAGATATTGATATGTTCGTCGAGCTCCCAACCGTGCGAGGCTGCACCCGAGCGAAGCTCGCTTTCAGTCTCGGACAAGGTGATGTACAGGGATATTTCGCCCGCTGCCGCTCCGGCCTGCAGGAATTGCAGGGCCACAGTTGTCTTGCCGGTTCCGGGTTCCCCCTCGAGAAGAAACACATGACTGCGTGAAAGACCCCCTGCAAGGATGTCATCCAGGCCTTCAATGCCGGTTGCCGCTTTTGACGTATTCAAGTATCGCCCTCTGATAACCGTACAGGTTTTGTCATTACTTATTACTGGACCTTCAGGTAATGCGACCGTTCCCCCTATTTGAGGGGGGCAGAGATATCCAATATAGCCGGGCGGGTGGTTTGCGGGTCCGGCAAATGTCACTTCAGTCCGGTTACGATGTATCTGTTGCTGTTGTTATAGTCCTGCGCCTGAACACCCCAACCTGTCTGAGGATCACGCCGTGACTGATTATCAAAGTTTCCGGGTCGAGCTGGCCGACAACATTGCTCACGTACAAATCAACCGGCCCGAGAAACTGAACGCAATGAACGAGTCGTTCTGGACGGAGATAATCGGCATTTTTGACTGGATAGAGCGTAATGACGAGATACGCGTCGTGGTGCTCAGCGGGGCGGGCAAACACTTTTCGTCAGGCATCGATCTGGCATTGCTGGCCTCGGTCGCCAGTCAGATGAGCAAGGATGCAGGGCGTAATGCCCGTCTGTTGCGGCGCAAGATCCGCGACATGCAGGCCTCGTTCACTGCCGTGGACAATTGCCGCAAACCGGTTCTTGCCGCGATTCAGGGCTACTGTCTGGGCGGCGCCATCGACCTGATTTCCGCGTGTGACATGCGTTATGCAGCGGCCGACGCGCAGTTCGCCATTCGCGAGATCGACATGGGCATGGCGGCTGATGTCGGCACATTGCAACGCCTGCCCAGGATCATCGGTGACGGTGTGCTGCGCGAACTGGCCTACACCGGGCGTACCGTCGGTGCGGAAGAGGCGCAACGGATCGGGCTGGTCAATCGCACCTTCGATGACGCGGAAGGTCTGTTGCAGGGTGTCCTGGCGGTGGCTCGGGAAATAGCAGGCAAGTCGCCCATTGCCATTGAAGGCACCAAGCAAATGATCAGCTACATGCGTGATCACAGAGTGGAAGACGGTCTCGAACACGTTGCCATCTGGAACGCAGCCATGCTGCAATCACCTGACCTGAAGCTGGCGATGGCTGCGCAGATGAGCAAGCAGAAGCCGGTTTTCGATAATTGATAAATGACAAGGCTCGAGTTTGAGCGAAGGAGTTTCCCATGTCGCGCCCGGAGCGTTGGACAACTGCAGTTCTGGATGTCGAGGCCCCTGGCGGTTTGGCTGTGGTCCAGTGTGATCAGGGTTTTCTGCTGGATGCCAACGGGGTGATGTTTCCCAGAGGCTGGTTGGCCGGGCTGGACTTGCCGGTGCAGAGCGAGCACGGCATCGGCCATTTTGACGGGGAGCCGGTCTACCTGCTGGTGCTTGAGCGCTCGGTTGCCGTCGAGGGCTGCGCCTGGCAAGGCCTGCGTCAGTTCATGCTGGAAGGCGATTTTGCTGTTTTTCAGATGCTCGGCTACGCCGCACAAGTCAGCACATGGGCCAGGGAGCATCGTTTCTGCGGCGCCTGTGGTCGTCCGACGGTGCAGATTCGCGGCGAGCGGGCGATGTTCTGCGAGCACGACAACCTGCGGCTTTACCCGCGCATTTCGCCAAGCATGATCGTGCTGGTTACCCGGGGTGATGAAATCCTGCTGGCCCGTTCACCGCGTTTTGTCACCGGTATGTACAGCGCACTGGCCGGGTTCGTAGAGCCGGGTGAGTCTGCCGAAGACTGTGTACATCGCGAGGTGATGGAGGAAGTGCAGGTACGCATCAAGAACCTGAAGTACCGGGGCAGCCAGTGCTGGCCGTTCCCGCACTCGATGATGCTCGGGTTTCATGCCGAATATGAAAGCGGCGAAATCGTGCCCCAGGCAGAAGAAATCGAAGACGCACGCTGGTTTCATGTCGATGACCTGCCGCCGTTACCGGCCAATCGGTCGATTGCCCGTTACCTTATCGAGGCGTATCTGGCCGAGCGCTCAGGCGCCCCCGAACCAGTGCTGCCAGGCTAGGCGCACGGTCAGGCCCAGAACCACAGTGATGAACACCGGGCGGATGAATTTGGCACCGCCCTTGATCGCGGTGCCCGCACCGAAGTAGGCACCGAGCATCACCGCAAGGCCCATGCTCAGGCCGATGATGTAGTCCACCTGGCCGGAAAAGATGAATACCGACAATGCCACGGCATTACTGACGAAGTTCATGCTGCGTGCCACGCCGCTGGCCTTGACCAGGTCCACCGGGTAGAGCAGCAGGGTGCTGACTGTCCAGAAAGCACCGGTACCCGGTCCGGCAACACCGTCGTAGAAACCCAGGCCCAGTCCTTGCGGCAACTGCCATTTCCTTTTGATCGGTGCGTTGCTGTCCAGCGGCGCCTTGGGCGTGCCGCCAAATAACAAGTACAGCCCGCAGCCGAACACGATCACCGGCAACATCTGGTTCAGCCATTCGGCTGGCAGGTAATGGGCGATCACCGCGCCAAGCGCAGCACCGACTGCAGTGCCGGCCACTGCATGCAGCCATTGGCGCGGATCAAACAGCTTGCGACGGTAGAACGTGAAGCTGGCAGTCGCTGAACCAAAGGTCGAACTGAGCTTGTTGGTGCCCAGCACCAGGTGCGGCGGCAGGCCGGCGGTCATCAGCGCAGGGGTGGTGAGCAGTCCGCCGCCACCGGCGATGGCGTCTATGAATCCCGCTATGAAAGCAACCACGGCAAGAATGGCGAGGGTGGTCAGGTCAACGCTGAGTTCAAAGGGCATGGGGCAGAGGGCTTATGGCGAGGACGGCAGGGGGGCAGAATGGCTGCCCGAACGTGGCGCATTCTACCCCTTGTGCAACGCTTGCAGGAAGTCAGATGTCGGTGAGCGCGACCCAGCGCTGTTCGGCTGCAGCCACACGTATCGCTGTTGCCAGGCGCTCGATCTGCCACGCTTCTTCGAAGTCCGGGCCACGGCTGCGCTGACCGCATACGGCCTGGATGAGCGCCTGTACTTCGAGCGCCTTGAGCTCGTTGTAGCCCAGTTGGTGGCCGGGAGCCGGGCAGAATGCGGCGTAACCCGGTTGTGCAGGGCCGGCCAGCAGACGTTGAAAACCGTCGCGTCCCGCCGCGCCTGTACGGTACAGGCGCAGTTCGTTGAGCCGCTCCTGATCGAACGAAAGCGTGCCCTTGGTGCCGCTGATCTCGAAACTCAGGTGGTTTTTGTAGCCGTGTTTGAGCCAGCTGCTGCTGAAGGTTCCGCGTGCTCCGTTGGCAAAGCGCAGTAGCGCGTGGGTCTGGTCGTCCACTGCAATGGCGCGCATCTGGTCGCTGCCGATGCTCGCCGGGCGTTCACGGTGTACGGTGCTGGCGTCGGCGCAGACTGCTTCGATGTCGCCCAGCAAATGACGAGCCATTGCCAGCAAATGGCTGCCCAGGTCGGCCAGCGCACCGCCCGCATGCGCTGCTTCACAACGCCACGACCAGGGTGACGCCGGATCGCCCATGAAATCCTCGCTGAACTCGCCCTGAAAGCTGACGATCTCGCCCAGTTCGCCGGCTTCGAGCATTTCCCTGGCGAGCCCGATCATTGGGTTGTGCTGGTAGTTGTAGCCGACCTGGGTGACTACACCCGCAGCCTTGGCACTGCGGCGCATCTCATCGGCCTGGGTGAGGTTCACGGCCAGCGGTTTTTCGCAATATACCGCCTTGCCTGCGGCGATAGCGGCCATTGCCATCGGGAAGTGCAGATGATTAGGGGTGGTAATTGCCACGATCTGTACGTGCGGATCATCGATCAACTGCTGCCAGTCAGCGTGGCTGCGGTCGAACCCCCAGGCACTTGCGCACTGCTCGGCGCGAGCACTGTCGGCATCCGCCAGCGCGCTGAGCCGTATGCGCGCAGGCAGGTCGAGCGCAGCGTTGGCATTGCCGAACGCTAGCGCATGAGCGCGGCCCATGAAGCCTGTGCCGATCAGTCCGATACCCAGTTGCGCAGGCGATGTGGAAAGGGATTCCCGCATGACATTCTCCAGAAAGGATTGTTGTTATGCGGAAAATATATTCCATATATTCTAACCATGGAAAATTAATTCACTTTCTTTGTGCCAGTCAGGCGGTTCTCAGGATAGAAAGCCTCCATCGACGTTCAACGCCACGCCGGTGGTATAGCTGGAGGCCTCGCTTGCTAGGTAAAGCACTGCTCCGGCCATCTCGCTGGGGGCGGCAACGCGTTTCAGCGGGATCTGCGACAGCGCCATGTTGAGGATCGCGTCGTTCTTGACCAGTGCCGATGCGAATTTGGTATCTGTCAGGCCGGGAAGCAGGGCGTTGCAACGGATGCCGAATTCAGCGCACTCCTTGGCAAACACCTTGGTCATGTTGACCACGGCTGCCTTGGTCATCGAATAGACACCTTGATAGGCGCCCGGCGATACCGCGTTGATGGACGCCACGTTGATGATGCTGCCGCCGCCGTTTTCGCGCATCAGCTTGCCCGCTTCCACGGACATGAAAAAGTAGCCGCGAATGTTGACGTCGACCGTCTTCTGGAATGCTCCTGGATCGGTGTCCAGCACATTGCAGAACTGCGGGTTGGTGGCGGCGTTATTGACCAGAACGTCCAGACGCCCGAACTGCTGACGGATCTGCGCGAATGCATGGGTTATCTGTTCCAGCTCACCAATGTGGCAGGCAATGGCTGTTGCCTTGCCACCCTCGCTGACGATGGCGTCCGCCACTGCCTGGCAACCCTCGATCCGGCGGCTCGAGGCGATAACTTGCGCGCCTTGCTGGGCAAGCAGCCTGGCGATGGCTTCACCGATTCCTCGGCTGGCGCCTGAAACGAAGGCAACCTTGCCATCAAGGTCGAAAAGCTGGGTTCTGGACATGTCATTTCCTTGTCTTGGCGCTGGCTGTCAGAGGCTGGATTTTTCGATCACACTCAGGCTCATCTGCTCCAGCAGCCTGTTCATGTGAATGAATTGGGCAAAGCGTTTGTCCTGGGTCTGGCCATGAAAAAAGCGGTAGTAGATCTGTTGCACGATACCGGCCAGACGGAACAGGCCATAGGTGTAATAGAAATCGAAATTGTCTATGCGCACGCCGGCGCGCTCGGCGTAATAGTCGACAAATGCCTGGCGGGTCAGCATCCCCGGAGCATTGCTCGGCTGGCGACGCATCAATTGAACAGGGGCCGGGTCGTCAGCCTGTATCCAGTAGGCGAGGGTGTTGCCCAGGTCCATGAGGGGGTCGCCCAGCGTGGTCAGCTCCCAGTCCAGCACGCCGATGATGTGCATCGGGTTGGCGGGGTCGAGGATCACATTGTCGAAACGGTAGTCGTTGTGCACGATGCTCGAGGTGGGTGAGTCGGCAGGCATTTTGGCTACCAGCCACTGCCGGACCTGCTCCCAGGCCGGAGCGTCCGGGGTCATTGCCTTCTCGTAGCGCTCGCACCAGCCGGAAATCTGCCGCTGTACATAGCCCTGCGGCTTGCCGAGGTCACCCAGGCCACAGGCCTGGTAATCGACGCGATGCAGGTCCACCAGTTTGTCGATGAAGTTTTTGCACAGCTGTTCGGTCTGTCGTGCATCCAGCGCCAGTTCCGGCGGCAGGTCAGAGCGCAGGATGATCCCCTTGACGCGCTGCATCACGTAGAACTCCGAGCCGATCAGCGACTCGTCCGTGCAGTGCATATACGCCTCGGGACAGTAGGGAAAGGCTTCCTTGAGCTGATTGAGAATGCGGTACTCGCGACCCATGTCATGCGCCGAACGCGCCTTGTGTCCGAAGGGTGGACGACGCAGCACCAGTTCCCGCTCAGGGTACTGAAGCAGGTAGGTCAGGTTCGATGCGCCGCCCGGAAACTGACTGATCGTCGGCATGCCGTGAAGATCCGGCATGTGCGCCTTCAGGTACGCGTCGATCAGGGAGGCGTCCAGTTCTTCGCCTGTGCGAATCTCGGTGGACTGGTCAGTCAGTGCCATACGTATCCCTTGTGTTTATTATGGTCAGCGCAAACTATTGACTAATCTAATGATCGTCCGTTTCACGATCAAGCGCATGAGCGCTTTATAGGCTAGCGTGTTGCCGAGCAATCAGTGGCTCTGATTGCTGTTTTATAGAAAGATGCACGCACAAAAAAACCGAAGCCGCCAGGGCTTCGGTTTTCAGGTAGTACGGCCTGCAGCGCGGCAGGTTTATACCGGGAACAGCTCGCTGAGCTTCATGGCCAGCATCATGTCGCCCTCGGCACGCAGCTTGCCGCCCATGAAGGCCTGCATGCCATCGGTCTCGCCGCTGACGATGCCCTTGAGGGTCTCGCTGTCCATGACCAGAGTCACGTTGGCATCCGGGTTTTCGCCTTCCTGCAGGTCGCAGGTGCCGTCCTTGACGATCAGAGCGTATTGCTTGTCTTCGTCGGTGATATTGAAACCGAAGACCAGGTCCAGACCGGCAGCAGCAGCTGGGTTGAACTTGTTTTTCATGGTCTGTACGGCGTCTGCTACTGAGGTCATGTGGTGATCCTTTTGAGTGAGTGCCAGCGTCCAACAAGACGCGATTGGCCGGGCTCAGCGATAGGTGATGAGCTCCGGCGCCTTCAGCAGTTGCAAATGTGTGTAACCGTTGAAGGAAGCCAGGGTAACGTCGTCGCCTTTGAATTTAAGCTGGTGCAACGACGTATTGACGATGTGCCAGTGAAGCTCCAGTGCCTTTGATGCAGGCATTCCGGTAATGAGATGCAGCAGGGCGGTAATGGTGCCGCCGGACGTGAATACCGCGATACGCTCGTGCGGGCCGGCAGCCTGGAGAATCCGCTTCAGGCCTGCTTCGACGCGCGCAACGAACGCCTGCCAGCTTTGCAGCCCTGGCGTGTCGTGATTGCCACTCAGCCAGCGCCCGGTAATCAGGTTGAACAGGCGCTGGAATCCAGCAGGATTTGCGGCGGCGTCGCGCAGAATCTCCAGCGCTTGCGGTTCGTCTTCGAGCATCGCCGGTATCAACGCCCTGATCACGCCTTCGGCATCGAATTCATCGAACGCGCTGTCCAGCTGCACATCAGGCGTATCAAGGCCCGCTTCGGCGTACTGGCCCAGCATATGCCGGGCGGTATCTTTCTGGCGCATTAGCTCACCGGACACACAGCGATTAAAGCTCAGGCCCTGCTCGGCAAGGTAGGCACCCAGCACCTGTGACTGACGAATACCCACGGGCGACAGCACGTCGTAATTGTCTGCACCAAATGAGGCCTGGCCATGTCGTATCAGGTAGATGCTGCCCACGTCCGTTTCTTCTCGGTACGCCGAAGGTGCACCGAGGTTATGAGGGATGCCGGGGGACTGTCAATGAAAAAACATACGCTCGTTTGAAATCATCGTTTTAATGGTTTGTAACGGGTCATTGGCTGGTGCGCCGCACAGGGCGTCGGTATGCTGCATTCATCACAGCCCTTGATTGGTAAGGGCCTGACACTAATGAGGGATATTCGTGGATTTCGTTGTCGATTACGCAAGTTTTCTGGCCAAGACCGTGACGCTGGTGATCGCCATCGTTGTGGTGCTGGCTGCCATTGCGTCCATGCGTGGCAAGGGCCGTCGCAAGTCGTCCGGACAATTGCAGGTCACCCGGCTCAATGATTTCTACAAATGCCTGCGCGAACGGCTTGAGCAGTCATTGCTCGACAAGGAGCGCCTCAAGACGTTGCGCAAGGAGCAGGGCAAGGCGCTGAAGAAAGAGAAAAAGCAGGCCGAGCCCAAGGCCCGTGTCTATGTGCTGGATTTCGACGGGGATATCAAGGCCTCGGCCACTGAAAGCATGCGTCATGAAATCACCGCACTGCTGACCCTGGCCACTGACAAGGATGAAGTGGTACTGCGTCTGGAAAGCGGCGGCGGCATGGTCCACAGCTATGGCCTGGCGTCGTCGCAACTGGCGCGCATTCGTCAGGCGGGCATCCCGTTGACGGTGTGCATCGACAAGGTCGCGGCCAGTGGCGGCTACATGATGGCGTGCATCGGCAACAAGATCATCAGCGCGCCGTTCGCCATCCTCGGGTCCATTGGCGTTGTGGCACAGCTGCCCAACGTCAATCGCCTGTTGAAGAAGCACGACATCGATTTCGAAGTGCTGACCGCAGGTGAGTACAAGCGCACCCTGACCGTGTTTGGCGAAAACACCGAAAAGGGCCGCGAGAAATTCCAGCAGGATCTGGACATCACCCACGACCTGTTCAAGAACTTCGTTGCCAGCTATCGCCCGCAATTGTCCATCGACGAAGTGGCAACGGGTGAGGTATGGCTGGGCATGGCAGCGGTCGACAAGCTGCTGGTCGATGAGCTCAAGACCAGTGACGAGTACCTGGCTGAGCGAGCCAAGGACGCAGACGTGTTCCACCTGCACTACGTGCAACGCAAGAGCCTGCAGGAGCGCATGGGCATGGCGGCTGCCACCTCTGCGGATCAATTGGCCACCAAATGGTGGGGACGTTTGACTCAGCAGCGGTTCTGGTAGGAGTGCGTGAAAAGGTGACCTGAGTCGAATCCAAGTCACCTGATGGCGCAGAACCGCTTTGCGACGCGGAGCGTCACGAACTGCATTCCCACGCGGAGCATGGGAACGATAGTCGTCAGATCCCGAGTCGTGCTCTTAACCAAACTGTTTTAAAGTGCTTTTCAACCGCGATGGCACTGACGACGCAGAGTACGACGTAAGTGACGGCTGAGTCCTGGCGCTGATCCAGGGCTAGCCTGGCTGGACGCCATGCTAGCCGCACCGGGCCATGGATGGCCCGTTGCGGCGACCCCCGGATCAGTGACAGGGCGAAGGAACCCGACGAAGTCGGGCCGGAAACGGAGCTTGGGACTTTGCTCACTTTGGTCCCTCAAAGTGAGTCGCCGAGGGCGAAAAGGTGACTTGAGCCGAACGCCAATCCACCTGACATCGCAGAATCGCCGTGTGACGCAGAGCGTCACGAACTGCGTGCCTACGCGAAGCGTAGGCACGATAGTTATCTTAATTGAGCACCGGGACGAGACGCCGAGACGCCTGAATCAGCGGCGCCGGAACAGCGGCAGCGGCTCGTCGGTCGCAGCCTGATAGGTGACCGAGAAGTCCTTCAAGCCTTCCAGCGCCTCATACGGATCCTTGTCGGCACGCACCGCAAACGCATCGAAGCCACAGCGGCGCATGTAGAACAACTGATCGCGCAGCACGTCGCCGATGGCGCGCAACTCACCCTTGTAGCCATAACGATCGCGCAACAGGCGCGCATTCGAGAAGCTGCGACCATCAGTGAAGGCCGGGAAATTCAGGGCGATGACCTGAAACTGGTCAACGTCCTCGCCGATTTCCTCGGCTTCCTCATCGCTGTCCAGCCACACACCCAGACCACCATCGCGTGCCTTGAGGGCGTGCGCGTGTTCGCGCCATAGCGCCAGCGGCACGATCAGGTCGTCGCAGTTCGACAGGCTGTCAAACGTAGTGTCCTTGGGCAGCAGGTGCCAGGTTTCATCGATGACTTCGTTGTTCTTAATGATTCGCTGCATAGACGCGCTCCTTGAAAGGGTCAATGCCAATACGTTGGTAGGTGTCGATGAAACGCTCGTCTTCGGTACGTTTTTCAACGTAGACGTCGATCAGCTTCTCGATCACGTCCGGCATCGCCTCCTGGGCAAAGGAAGGGCCGAGAATCTTGCCCAGGCTTGCGTCACGGCTGGCACTGCCGCCGAGCGAAACCTGATAGAACTCTTCACCTTTCTTGTCCACGCCCAGCACGCCGATATGGCCGACATGGTGGTGGCCGCAGGCGTTCATGCAGCCGGAGATGTTCAGGTCCAGCTCGCCGATATCGAACAGGTAGTCCAGATCGTCGAAACGACGCTGGATGGATTCGGCAATCGGGATCGACTTGGCATTGGCCAGTGAGCAGAAATCACCGCCCGGGCAGCAGATGATGTCGGTCAGAAGGCCAATGTTCGGCGTCGCGAAACCATTGTCGCGCAGCTCGTTCCACAGGCTGAACAGCTCACTCTGCTCAACATCGGCGAGGATGATGTTCTGCTCGTGAGAGGTGCGCAGTTGACCGAAGCTATAGCGATCGGCCAGGTCGGCAATGGCGTCCAGTTGCTTGTCGGTCACATCGCCAGGGGCGACGCCGGTTGGCTTGAGCGACAGGGTCACGGCAATGTAGCCAGGCTTCTTGTGCGCCAGCACATTGCGTTGACGCCAGCGAGCGAAACCTGGGTGTTGGGCGTCCAGCGCTGCCAGTTCGGCGTGCTGATCGCTGAGAGCCTTGTATTGCGGGTCAACGAAGTGCCGGGAAACGCGCTGCACTTCGGCTTCGGTCAGGGTGGTCTGACCGCCACGCAGGTGAGCCATTTCAGCCTCGACCTTGGCGGCGAACACTTCAGGGGTCAGCGCCTTGACCAGAATCTTGATTCGCGCCTTGTACTTGTTGTCGCGACGGCCATAGCGGTTGTAAACCCGCAGGATGGCGTCGAGATAGCTCAGCAGGTCCTGCCACGGCAGGAACTCATTGATGAAGGCACCGACGACAGGCGTACGGCCAAGGCCGCCACCGACCAGAACGCGGAAGCCCAGTTCGCCAGCTTCGTTACGCAATGGCTCGAGGCCGATGTCATGCACTTCGATGGCTGCGCGGTCGCTGGTCGAGCCGTTGATCGCGATCTTGAACTTGCGCGGCAGGTAAGCGAATTCAGGGTGGAACGTGGTCCACTGACGGACGATCTCGCACCATGGACGCGGGTCTACCAGTTCGTCTGCCGCCACACCGGCAAACTGGTCGGTGGTGACGTTGCGCAGGCAGTTGCCACTGGTCTGGATAGCGTGCATCTGCACGGTCGCCAGTTCAGCGAGAATATCGGGAACATCTTCAAGCGCAGGCCAGTTGAACTGTACATTCTGGCGGGTGCTGATGTGCGCGTAGCCTTTATCGTAGTCACGCGCGATTTTCGCCATCATGCGCGCCTGGCGAGAGGTCAGCTGACCGTAGGGAACGGCGACGCGCAACATTGGCGCGAAGCGCTGAACATAAAGACCGTTTTGCAGGCGCAACGGTCGAAACTCTTCTTCGCTCAGTTCCCCGGCCAGGTAGCGTCGGGTCTGATCCCGGAACTGCTTGACGCGGTCCTCGATGATCTTCTGATCGTAATCGTCGTATACGTACATATAGGTCCTGTTCTCAGGCTTCGTCATGAAGCAGGGCAGTGGCGTCAGTCTGGAAAAAGCCCGCTGCTCGTTGTTTCCTGCTTCATCTGGTCAATTCTGCGCGCACGGCCGCGCACTCCCCGGGGAGCGAAGGCGACGATAGCAGTTTGCAGTTATCGATAAAAGTGATGTTTATATATATGCAAATCACTAAAAGCGATAAACAAAAGGGCGACTGTTCATATCCCTGCTTGCCGTGTGGGCAAGACTCGACTTAACTGAACTCTGACCGATGCCGAACAGGTGTCGAGACACTCCTATTCATGTGCAATCACCCACAAGACCGACAAGAGGCGATGCGATGAGCAAGCACCCAAAAATAGCCAAGCCAGCCAGATCCGTGGATACCTGGGCCATTTTATTCATTGTCATTCTGGCGGTAGGCGCCGCGATGTTCTGGGCCAGCAGCCAGTGACAGGCTGATAAAGAATCTGCCGAGGTCTCCAGAACCTTGCTGCCGCAGCCGATAACTCGCTCGTAGCGATAAATCCCTGCTGCTTCAAGGTTCGTTGATATGAAGGCGTTATATGCTGGCTGGCTGATGCTGTGCAGTTGTCTGTGGGCTGGGACGACACACGCCGCCTCGGTAGTATTTCTGAGCCCCGGTGCAGCATCCGATAATTATTGGCAAAGTTATTCCCGGGTCATGCAGACGGCTGCCGACACCACCGGCATGTCGCTGAAAATACTTTTTACCGAGCGCGACACCCGCAAGTTGCTCGATCTGGCGCGAGCGACGCTGCAGGGGGACGAGCGCCCGGATTACCTGTTGTTTTCCAATGAGCTGAATATCGCCCCTGAAGTCCTGCGTATGTCCGTGGGCAGCGGGGTCAAGCTGTTTGCCGTCAACAATACGCTGACCCCTGACCAGATCCGGATTCTCGGTGACCTGCCATCGCGCTATCCGAGTTTCATCGGCAGCCTGGTGGGTAACGATGAAGAGGGCGGTTATCTGACAGCAAAACGGCTTATCAGTCTCGCGGCTCCTATCACGGATGGTCAGGTCATCGACATGCTGGCATTTTCCGGGACCAACACCACGCCCGTTTCCCTGTTGCGTGAAAAAGGCATGCTGCGCGCCCTGGCCGAGCATCCGGAGGTGCATCTACGGCAGATTGTGCTGGGTGGCTGGCGCCGTGATCGCGCGCTCGAGCAGGCTCGCGTGCTATTCAAGCGTTACCCACAGACACGCCTGGTATGGGCTGCCAACGAGCAAATGGCGTTCGGTGCGATGGATGCATTGCGCGAGAGAGGCGGCAAGCCGGGGCAGGACGTATTGTTCAGTGCTATCAACGGCACGTCACTTTCGCTGCAGGCTCAGCTCAATGGCAGTCTGAGCGTTGTGGCTTCAGGGCATTTCACCCTGGGCGGGTGGGCGATCATTCTCTTGCACCGCTATGACACTGCCCAAAGGCAGGCGCGGCAACAGATCGGCGCACGCATCATTGATGTGGTTCACGTCGTCGAGCCGCAGGATGCGCAACGCTTTCTGAATGCAGCCAGGGGCGAGCATTACCGGCTCGATATTCAGGCATTCAATGTGCAAGCTTCTGGCGAAGCGTCGCCATTTTCCCTGAAAGGGATGTTGCCGCCTGATCACTCAAGCGGCGATAACCGGTCAGGCGTTACTCGTCGTAGCCCAGGTTCGGGGCCAGCCAGCGCTCGGTGACACTGAGGTCCTGGCCCTTGCGGGCGGTGTAGCTTTCGACCTGATCCTTGTCGACCTTGCCCACGGCGAAGTATTGCGCCTGAGGATGGGCGAAGTACCAGCCGCTGACCGCTGCAGCCGGGAACATCGCGTAGTGCTCGGTCAGGAACACACCGCTCTTGCCTGCGGTGTGTTCGGCGCTGCCTTCCGGCAGTGGATCGAGCAGGGCGAACAGGGTGCCCTTTTCCGTGTGATCGGGGCACGCTGGGTAACCGGGCGCCGGGCGTATGCCCATGTATTGCTCCTTGATCAGCGCCTCGTTATCCAGTGCTTCGTCTTTTGCATAGCCCCAGTATTCCTTGCGCACCTGCTGGTGCAGCCATTCGGCGCAGGCTTCGGCGAGACGGTCGGCAAGCGCCTTGACCATGATCGAGTTGTAATCGTCGCCCTTGTCCTGATACGCCTTGGCAACTTCCTCGGCGCCAATGCCGGCAGTGGTGATGAACCCGCCGATGTAGTCGGTCAGGCCACTGTCCTTTGGCGCAACGAAGTCGGCCAGCGAGAAATTCGGCTTGCCGTCAGGCTTGATGGTCTGCTGGCGCAGGTGATGCAACCTGGCCAGCGGCTTGCCGTCGTCGCCATAGACTTCCAGATCATCGTCGTTGACCTGATTGGCCGGCCAGAAGCCGAAGACCGCGCGGGCGCTGATCAGCTTCTCGTCGATCAGCTTGCGCAGCATCTGTGTGGCGTCGGCGTACAGCGCGGTGGCTGCTTCACCGACCACTTCGTCGTTGAGGATGCGCGGGTACTTGCCAGCCAGGTCCCAGGAAATGAAGAACGGCGTCCAGTCGATGTACTCGGCCAGCACGTTCAGGTCGATATCCTCCAGCACCCGGGTACCGGTGAACGTCGGCTGAGCAGGGGTGTAGTTTTCCCAGTCGAACTGTGGCTTTTTAGCCACTGCAGCACCGTAGCTCAGGCGTTCAGTGCGCGCGCTGCGTGCCGAGGTGCGCTCACGCACTTCGATGTATTCGAGTCGGGTCTTTTCAATGAAGGCCGGCTTCAGCTCTTTCGACAGCAGCTGGGTCGCGACGCCGACTGCTCGGGAAGCATCGGTGACGTAGATCACTGCGTCATTGCTGTATTTGGGCTCGATCTTTACCGCCGTGTGCGCCTTGGACGTGGTAGCGCCGCCGATCATCAGCGGCAGGTGAAAGTCCTGGCGCTGCATTTCCCGGGCGACATGCACCATTTCGTCCAGTGACGGGGTGATCAGGCCGGATAGGCCGATAATGTCGCATTTCTCGTCGCGGGCCACTTGCAGGATTTTTTCGGCAGGCACCATCACGCCCAGGTCGACGATGTCGTAGCCGTTACAGCCCAGCACAACGCCGACGATGTTCTTGCCGATGTCGTGCACGTCGCCCTTGACCGTCGCCATCAGGATCTTACCCTTGGCTTCCGGCTTGTCGCCCTTTTCCAGCTCGATGAACGGAATCAGGTGCGCCACCGCCTGCTTCATCACGCGTGCGGACTTGACCACCTGGGGCAGGAACATCTTGCCTGCGCCAAACAGGTCGCCGACCACGTTCATGCCCGCCATCAGCGGGCCCTCGATCACTTCGATGGGCCGCGCGAACCCCAGGCGCGACTCTTCGGTGTCCTGGACGATGTGGGTGGTGATGCCCTTGACCAGCGCGTGTTCCAGACGCTGATTGACCGGCCAGCTGCGCCATTCTTCGGTTTCGGCTTCCTTGACGCTGCCATCACCCTTGAACTTGTCGGCAATCGCCAGCAACGCGTCGGTACCCTCCGGATTGCGGTTGAGCACCACGTCTTCGACGCAGTCGCGCAGTTCAGCGGGGATCTGGTCGTAGATTTCCAGCTGACCGGCGTTGACGATGCCCATGCTCAGGCCATTGCGGATCGCATGCAGCAGGAACACCGAGTGGATCGCTTCACGCACCGGGTTGTTGCCGCGGAACGAGAACGACACGTTGGACACGCCGCCCGACGTCAGCGCATATGGCAGCTCGTCACGGATGTAGGCGCACGCGTTGATGAAGTCCACGGCATAGTTGTTGTGTTCTTCGATACCGGTGGCGATGGCGAAGATGTTCGGGTCGAAAATGATGTCTTCCGGCGGGAAGCCCACTTCGTTGACCAGAATGTCGTAGGAACGCTTGCAGATTTCCTTCTTGCGCGCCTCGGTATCGGCCTGACCCTGTTCGTCGAAGGCCATGACCACCACGGCCGCGCCGTATCGCTTGCACAGCCGTGCGTGATGAATGAACTGCTCGACGCCTTCTTTCATGCTGATGGAGTTGACGATGCCCTTGCCCTGAATGCACTTGAGGCCGGCCTCGATCACTTCCCACTTCGAGGAGTCGATCATGATCGGTACGCGGGAGATGTCCGGCTCGCCTGCGATCAGGTTGAGGAAGGTCACCATGGCCTTCTTCGAGTCAAGCATCCCTTCGTCCATGTTGATATCGATCACCTGAGCGCCGGCTTCGACCTGCTGCAGGGCGACTTCCAGCGCTTCGGTGTAATTGTCTTCACGGATCAGGCGGGCAAAGCGCGCGGAGCCGGTAATGTTGGTACGCTCGCCAACGTTGACGAACAGCGACTGGCGATCAATGGTGAACGGTTCGAGGCCCGACAGGCGGCAGGCCTTGGGAATGTCCGGAATTTCCCTGGGCGCGTAACCCGAAACAGCCTCGGCAATCGCCTTGATGTGGGCCGGGGTAGTACCGCAGCAGCCGCCGACGATGTTCAGGAAACCGCTTTGGGCGAATTCTTCGATGATCTTCGCCGTCTGGCTCGGCAGTTCGTCGTATTCGCCAAATGCATTCGGCAAGCCGGCATTGGGGTGCGCGGAGACATGGGTGTTGGCTTTATTGGCCAGCTCTTGCAGGTAAGGGCGCAGTTCGCTGGCGCCCAGTGCGCAGTTCAAACCGACCGAGATCGGTTTGGCATGGCTGATCGAGTTCCAGAACGCTTCGGTGGTCTGGCCGGACAGGGTGCGCCCCGAGGCATCGGTGATGGTCCCGGAAATCATGATCGGCAGCTCGAAGCCCACTTCTTCGAACACACCCTGTACAGCAAAGATCGCCGCCTTGGCATTGAGCGTGTCGAAAATGGTCTCGATGAGGATCAGGTCGGCACCGCCTTCGATCAACCCCTTGGTCGCTTCGGTGTAGTTCTCGACCAGTTCGTCGAACGTCACGTTGCGATAGCCGGGGTTGTTGACGTCCGGGGACAGCGAGCAGGTGCGGCTGGTAGGGCCCAGAACGCCCGCAACGAAGCGCGGCTTGTCCGGGGTTTCCAGCGTCTTGGCGTCTGCGACCTTGCGTGCCAGGCGTGCACCTTCGACGTTCAGTTCGTAGACGATCGATTCCATGCCGTAGTCGGCCTGGGACACCTGCGTGGCGTTGAATGTGTTGGTCTCGAGAATGTCGGCGCCAGCATCCAGATAAGCCTTCTCAATGGCGCCGATCACGTCAGGACGGGTCAGGATCAACAGGTCGTTGTTGCCTTTGACATCGCTGGGCCAGTCGGCAAAGCGCTTGCCGCGATAATCCTGTTCTTCGAGCCTGTAGCTCTGGATCATGGTGCCCATGCCGCCATCGAGGATCAGGATCCTCTGTTTCAGAGCAGTGAGAAAGGCTTGATGGCGGGCGCTGCGGTCAGACATGGGGGCTACCTTGAGAAGGTCGATTCTTTAAAGAACGGGATGATAGCAAACCGGAACGGTTTTAGTGTTGTTGTGCCTTTTGCATGAAAATCATTCATGTTTGAGTCGAGGGTGCCCTTGTAGAATTGTGTCATTTTAATATCAGAGCCCTCGGGATATGCCGCACCGTTTGTTGGCAAGCGTCGCCTTGCTTTTTATCTGCTGTGCTGCCCAGGCCCAGACTTCCACACCCCGCGCCACACCGGCATCCCCGGCGATTTCCTATGTGAAGGATATCCAGCCGATCCTCACCGAGAAGTGCGTTGCCTGCCACGCCTGCAATGACGCTCCCTGCCAGTTGAACCTGGGCAGCGGGGAAGGCGTGAGCCGTGGCGCGAGCAAAGTCCCGGTCTATCAGGGCGAACGTAGCGAGGCGGTGGCGCCGACGCGTCTGTTTTATGATGCGCGTGACACCGACGCGTGGCGCGGCAAGGGTTTCTATTCAGTGTTGGAGGCCCAGGGCAGTCAGGCGGCGTTGATGACGCGCATGCTTGACCTGGGGCGCAGTGCACCCTTGGCAGCCAACAGCAAGATTCCGGATGACATCGCGCTGGGCATCAATCGCGAAAACGTCTGCCCGCTGCCTGGCGAATTCAATGCCTATGCGGCTGCCCACGCGCAACAGGGCATGCCGCTCGCGGTGGCCGGTCTGACCGATGCCGAATACCAGACCCTGCAGCGTTGGCTGGCCACCGGTGCGCCGGTCGAGCAGCAGGCCATTACCCAGAGTGTCACCGAGGCGGCGCAGATCAATGCCTGGGAGGCGCAGCTAAACGAACCTGGCGCGAATCAGGCGCTGGTCGGTCGCTGGCTGTTCGAGCATCTGTTTCTGGCGCACATCTATTTTGAAGGCGGTGAAGCAGGGCACTTCTTCCAGTGGGTGCGCTCGCGAACCCCGCGCGGCAAACCTGTAGACCTAATCGCCACGCGTCGTCCCGACGACGATCCGGGCAGCGACTTTTATTACCGGCTGATTCCCGTGCAAGGCGTGATCGTGCACAAGACCCACATCACCTACGCCATGAGCCCGCAGAAGTTGGCGCGGGTCAGGCAGTTGTTCTACGGGGCCGACTGGAAAGTCAGCGCGTTGCCGGGTTACGGCCCTGGCCATCGTGCCAATCCGTTTCTGACCTTCGAAGCCATCCCGGCGGCGGCGCGCTATCAGTTCATGCTCGACAACGCCGAGTATTTCGTCCGAACCTTCATTCGCGGGCCGGTCTGTCGCGGGCAGATCGCCACAGACGTGATTCGCGATCAGTTCTGGGTGCTGTTCCAGGATCCGTCCCACGATCGTTACATCACCGATGCGACGTATCGCGGGGAGGCCACCCCATTGCTGGCCATGCCGGGGCAGAACGATGACGTGGGCAGCGTGCTGAGCTTGTGGCTGTCCTACCGCGACCGGCGCAATGAGTACGAAGACCTGCGCCGCGACAGTTACACGAAAATGCCTGCGCCGGGCTGGAGCACGCTGTGGGCAGGCAATGACAATGCCTTGCTGACCGTTTTCCGCCATTTCGACAGTGCATCGGTCAATAAAGGACTGATTGGCGACGTGCCGCATTCCATGTGGCTGTTCGACTACCCGTTGCTGGAGCGCACCTATTACCAGTTGGCGGTGAACTTCGATGTCTATGGCAATGTTGCACATCAGGCCCACACGCGGCTGTATTTCGACTTGATCCGCAACGGCGCCGAGATCAACTTCCTGCGCCTGATGCCTGCCGATCTGCGTGAAGACATGCTCAGTGATCTTTATCAGGAGGGCGGCAAAATCAAGATGTGGCTGGATTACCAGAAGATCGACGACGATACGCCGACAGGCATCAAGCTCGATGAAAAGGCCGCGCAGCGTGACTTTGCCTCCAGACTGATCGAGCGCTTCGGTACCCTGAATGCCGCGCCTGATCCGATCAACCGCTGCACCGGGGCGTATTGCTCGCGGCCTGGTCTCGACAGCAGCTTCGCTCAGGCAGAACAGGCGCTGAGCCGATTGACGTCGCGTCCTGCGGCGGGTCTGAAGGTTATCGATCAGTTGCCGGAAGCGAGCATGCTGCGCATCGAGGGCAGCAACGGCAAGCGCGTTATCTACAGCATGCTGCGCAATCGCGCGCACAGTAATGTCGCGTTTCTGCTGGGCG
This sequence comes from Pseudomonas congelans, assembly GCF_900103225.1. Lineage (GTDB taxonomy): Bacteria > Pseudomonadota > Gammaproteobacteria > Pseudomonadales > Pseudomonadaceae > Aquipseudomonas > Aquipseudomonas congelans. Next base: position 757,294 of record NZ_FNJH01000001.1, read on the forward strand.
AGTCATACCGCTATATTCCGGGCCTGGACACCTTGACCGTCTACCCGGGCGTGCTCAGCAGTTACCCGAATTTCATCTTCAATATTCCGGTCGCACAAGTGCCGGCCTTTGTCGAGGCCATGCAGCAGAGCAAGGATCAGGTGAGCTTCGAGCAGATCGTCCAGCGCTGGGGCATCCGACGTACTCATACGCTGTTCTGGAGCTACTTCCACGATCTGAATCGCTACGTTCAGGAAACTGAACCACGCGAAGCGGGTGTGCTGGACATGAATCGCTACGAGAACCTCTGAAAAACGGGGGCTTCACGCCGCAGGCCCTTGTGCAACATGGCCTGCGGCCATCTTTACTTCCTGAACGAAATGTATCTTGCGCGATCTTTTTTTCAAAAAGGTGGTCCGAAATGGTGCGCGTCATAGGCCGGTTCATTCAGCGGCCCATGATTGAAAGTCAGGTAGTAGAGGTTTTTCGTGATGTTGATTTCAGTTCAGGCCCTACGGGCGTTCGCAGCGTGGGTCGTGGTGTGTCATCACTTCATGCAGATTTTTTTCGATTTCAAGGCCAGCGGGCCGGTAGGGCAGTTCTTTGTGTCAAAGGGCGCGGTCGGCGTCGATATCTTCTTCGTCATCAGCGGTCTGGTGATCTTTTTGTCTACGCAGAACAGCGACATGCCGGCACGGCGCTTCATTCTGCATCGCCTGATTCGCATCGTTCCGGCCTACTGGCTATACACCGCCGCCATGGCGTTGTTGCTGCTGATTGCAGCGCCGATGCTTCCGCACCAGGTCATCGGCTGGCAGAATTTCCTCTTGTCACTGGTGTTCATTCCTTCCGAAAACCCTGGTGGTTATGGTCTTTATCCGACGCTCAACGTTGGCTGGACGCTGAACTATGAGATGTTCTTCTACCTGCTGTTTTCGATGGTATTCCTCTTCAAACAGCGCCACCGGCCGCTGATCATTGCCGCAGCGCTGTTTGCGGTCAGTGAGGTTCTGGCCCGTGCCGGGCTGATCAGCCGCTTCTACGGCAACGACATCATTTACGAATTCCTGCTGGGGATCGGTATCGGCATCATCTATCGCCGGGGCTGGATCAGACAGGCGCTATGGCTGCCGTTGGCAGGCATTGCGGTCGGCCTGTATGCAATCAACAACTTGAGCAACGAGCAGCGCCTGCTCAACTGGGGCCTGCCGAGTGCCTTGATTGTGCTGTCGTGCATCTCGCTGGAACCGTATTTTCAGGGCAATCGACTGCTCAAGGTGCTGGGTGACTGTTCGTATTCGGTGTACTTGCTGCACGTTCTGGTGCTGTACGGCGGCTTGCTGATGGCCCAGCGCTTCGGCCTCAGTCCCTATGTGGTCTTTGCATTCTGCGTACCGATCATCGCCATCGGTGCCTGGGTCAGTTATGAGTGGATCGAGAAGGGCCTCTATCGCCGGATGAAAGGCTGGCTGGATGGACGCCGGGCGCTCAGTCAGGCACAAGCATTAACCTGACAAAAATACTGGGACTTTGTGTGACGCGGCCGATTGGCGTAAACTGCCAGCACGTCTGCGAGGAATTTTCATGACCGCTATCACTATTACCGATGCCGCCCACGATTATCTGGCCGATCTGCTGGAAAAGCAGAATACCCCGGGCATTGGCATCCGCGTATTTATCACCCAGCCCGGCACCCAGTACGCCGAAACCTGCATTGCCTACTGCAAGCCGGGCGAAGAAAAACCGGAAGACAAGGCCATCGGCCTGAAGAGCTTCACGGCCTGGATCGACGGCTTCAGCGAGGCCTTTCTGGACGATGCAGTGGTCGACTACGCCACCGACCGGATGGGCGGCCAGCTGACCATCAAGGCACCGAACGCCAAAGTGCCGATGGTCAATGCCGACAGTCCGATCAACGAGCGCATCAATTACTACCTGCAAACCGAGATCAACCCGGGCCTGGCCAGCCATGGCGGTCAGGTCACGCTGATCGATGTGGTTGAGGAAGAGGCGAAGAACATCGCCGTGCTGCAATTCGGTGGCGGTTGCCAGGGCTGTGGTCAGGCCGATGTCACGCTGAAGGAAGGTATCGAGCGCACACTGCTTGAGCGTATTCCCGAGCTGTCGGGCGTTCGTGATGTTACCGACCATACGCAGAAAGAAAACGCCTACTACTAAGCGTCTATTTTCTGCACGGAATTTGCTACACGAAAGTTGCTGCACGAAAACGCCCTGACTGTTCAGGGCGTTTTCATGTGCGGAGATTGGCGAGCGTCAGTCCAGCTCCACCAGTACCGCGCCTTCGTTGACCATCTCTCCCTCGTTGCAGTAGAGCGCTGTAATCACTCCGGCGCTGGCGGCACGGATGCTGTGCTCCATCTTCATGGCTTCCAGCACCACCAGTTGCGCGCCAGACTCGACAGCCTGACCCACTTCAACCAGTACCCTTACGATGCTGCCATTCATCGGTGCTGTCAGGCCTCCGTGCTGACCCTCTCCGACGCCGGCCTGAGCGATGGCGTCCAGCCGGGTGACGGTGTGCAGCTCGCCTTGCCATTCCAGATAGAGCGTGTTGCCGCGTCGTATCGCCATGTGCCGTTGACGGACACCGTTGTGCTCGACCTGTAGATGCTCGCCACTCAGTGTGAATAACGAGGGGCTGCTGTGGCGCAGGCTGGCATTTCGCGTCTGACCGTTGCAGCTCAGTTGCAGATCCGTCTCGGCGGGCAGGCCGGCGCGAAAGCCGCTGCTGACGGCCCAGGGCGAATACGGATCGGCTTGATCGATGCGGGCCGGTTCGCTCTGACTGAAGGCTTCGGCAGCAGCCTGCCAGAATCTCTCGTCCGGTTCGTCGGTTTGCGGCAGCAGTTGCGCCTGATAGCGGGGAATGAAGCCGGTATCAAGCTGCGCGGCGGCGAACGCTGGATGCGCGATGATCCGGCGCAGAAAGGCCAAGTTGGTCCTGACTCCGCCCACGGCAAATTCGTCGAGCATGGACAGCAGGCGCAGACGGGCTTGCTCGCGGTCTTCGCCCCAGGCAATCAGCTTGCCAAGCATCGGGTCGTAGAAGGGCGAGATGCTGTCGCCCTCGGCAACGCCGCTGTCCACCCGCCTGCCGGGGCCGGGCGCAGGCTCTCTGTAGAGTTCCAGCGTGCCGGTGGCCGGAAGAAAGTCGTTGGCCGGGTCTTCGGCATACAAACGGACTTCAATGGCATGGCCGGTCAGGGGCACCTGCTCCTGGGTGATGGGCAGCGATTCGCCTCTGGCGACACGGATCTGCCATTCCACCAGGTCCAGCCCGGTGATGTATTCGGTGACCGGGTGTTCTACCTGCAGGCGGGTATTCATTTCCATGAAGAAAAACTCGCCACGTGCGTCCAGCAGGAACTCGACCGTACCTGCACCCACGTAGCCGATAGCTTGTGCGGCTTTCACCGCTGCTTCGCCCATGGCTTTGCGCAATGGGCCTGTCAGGCCGGGGGCTGGCGCTTCCTCGACGACCTTCTGGTGTCGGCGCTGAATAGAGCAATCGCGCTCATTGAGATACAGGCAGTGGCCACGCCGGTCGGCAAACACCTGGATTTCGACGTGGCGTGGGGCGAGCACATATTTCTCTACCAGCATCCTCGCGTCACCGAAAGAGGACAGCGCCTCGCGTTGCGCGGAAGCCAGCGCTTCGGCCAGTTCGCCAGTGTGCTCGACCACTTTCATGCCTTTGCCGCCGCCGCCAGCGGTGGCTTTCAACAGCACCGGATAGCCGATGCGCTCGGCTGCGGTGCGGAACGTCTCGATGTCCTGTGCTTCGCCGTGATAGCCAGGCACCAAGGGCACGCCTGCCTGCTCCATCAGGGCCTTGGCGGCGGATTTGCTGCCCATTGCATCGATAGCCGAGGCAGGTGGACCGAGGAAAATCAGGCCGGCGTCTTCGATGGCACGCGCAAAGTCGGCATTCTCAGACAGGAAACCGTAGCCGGGGTGGATCGCGTGCGCGCCACTGGTTTTGGCTGCTTCGATAAGTTTTTCGATTGCCAGATAACTCTCTGCGGCCTTGCTGCCACCAAGGTCTACGCAGATATCGGCCTCGCGGCTGTGCCGGGCATCACGGTCGATGGCACTGTGCACGGCGACCGTAGTGAGGCCCATGTTTTTCGCAGTGCGCATGATGCGGCAGGCAATCTCGCCGCGGTTGGCAATCAACAGCGTGGTCAGCTCGGGCATGCTCATGATTGCGAGTCCTTCTGAGGTTCGTGCCGGGCTGCCGAGGTTGCAGCAACGGGATCGCCAGGCGGCTTATCACTGACCGGCTGCCAGCCGGGCGTGCGTTTTTGCAGGAAAGCGCGCAGGCCTTCCTGTCCTTCGGCGCTGGTGCGGATGCGCGCGATGGCGCTTTCGCAGTAGCGGCGTAGCGCAGGGGTCAGCTCACCGCAGCCGACTTCGCGCAGCAGTTCCTTGCTGACGCGCATGGCCTGCGGGCTGTTGAGCAACAGGTTGTCGACCCAGTGTTGCGTTCGGTCTTGCAACTCTGCAGCCGGGTAGCACTCGGCAACCAGACCAATCTGCTGCGCCCGCTGGCCATCGAAGCGCTCGGCCGTCAGGGTGTAGCGTCGCGTGGCGCGTTCGCCGATGGCCTGTACCACGAATGGGCTGATGACGGCCGGCGCCAGGCCAATGCGCACTTCGGACAGGCAGAACTGCGCATCCGCCGCTGCGATGGCCATGTCACAGCAACTGATCAGGCCCAGCGCACCGCCGAATGCTGCACCCTGTACCACGGCGAGCGTCGGGATTTTCAGCCTGGCGAGGTTGTACATCAATTCCGCCAGTTCGCGGGCGTCGTCCAGATTGGTGTTGTAATCCAGATCTGCTGCCTGCTGCATCCATGCCAGGTCGGCACCAGCACTGAAATGCCGGCCACGGCCACGCAACAGCAGAAAGCGCAGGCTGGCATCGCCTTGTACCTGGTCCAGCGCGATAATCAGCTCGCGGATCATCTGCGCGTTGAAGGCGTTGTTCTTGTCCGGTCGATTCAGCCACAGCGTGGCAAAGCCACGTGGGTCGTTGATCAGCTCTATGGTTGCGAAGGAGGTCGAAGTCATGATCATTTCCCGGCTCACATTCGGAACAGGCCGAAGGTGGTAGGTTCGATGGGCGCGTTGAGCGAGGCGGAGAGGGCAAGCGCGAGAATGTCGCGGGTTTGCGCCGGGTCGATGACCCCGTCGTCCCACAGGCGAGCGCTGGAATAGTAAGGATGGCCCTGGTGCTCGTACTGATCGAGAATCGGCTGTTTAAGCTCGACCTGCTGTTCGGCGCTGAACGCCTGGCCGGCTCGCTCGGCCTGCTCGCACTTGACCTGTACCAGTACGCCGGCAGCCTGTTCGCCACCCATGACACCGATCCGCGCGTTGGGCCACATCCATAGAAAGCGCGGATCGTAAGCGCGGCCACACATGCCGTAATTCCCCGCGCCAAAACTGCCGCCGATGATCACCGTGAATTTCGGCACCCTGGCACAGGCCACGGCGTTCACCAGCTTGGCACCATGCTTGGCAATGCCGCCCGCTTCATACTTCTGCCCGACCATGAAGCCGGTGATATTTTGCAGGAACAGCAGCGGGATCCCTCTCTGGCAGGCCAGCTCAATGAAGTGCGCACCTTTCTGTGCCGCTTCTGCGAAGAGGATGCCGTTATTGGCGAGGATCGCGATCGGGTAGCCATGCAGACGTGCAAAGCCACACACCAGCGTAGTGCCGAACAGAGCCTTGAATTCGTCGAGTACCGAGCCATCCACCAGCCGTGCGATGACTTCTCTCACATCGAATGGCTGTTTGGTGTCGGCGGGGATGATGCCGTAGAGGTCGTCGCTGGCGTACAGCGGTGCAATGGGCGCGACTGTGTTCAGTTGACCCTGCTTGCGCCAGTTCAGATTGGCGATGCTGCGTCGTGCCAGTGCGAGCGCGTGATCGTCGTTGTCGGCATAGTGGTCGGCCACACCGGAAGTGCGGCAGTGCACATCGGCACCGCCCAGCTCTTCGGCGCTGACTACTTCGCCGGTTGCCGCCTTGACCAGTGGCGGGCCGGCCAGGAAGATCGTCGCCTGCTGGCGAACCATGATCGCTTCGTCGGCCATGGCCGGTACATACGCGCCACCTGCGGTACAGGAGCCCATGACCACCGCGATCTGGGCGATCCCCTGAGCGCTCATGTTGGCCTGGTTGAAGAAGATCCGCCCGAAATGTTCGCGATCCGGAAACACCTCATCCTGACGCGGCAGGTTGGCGCCGCCGGAATCCACCAGATAGATGCACGGCAGGCGGTTCTGCTGGGCGATCGTCTGTGCGCGCAAATGCTTTTTGACGGTCAGCGGGTAATAGGAGCCGCCTTTGACCGTGGCATCGTTGGCGATGATCATGCATTCGACGCCCTCGACCCGGCCGATTCCGGCGATCACCCCAGCGGCCGGGACGTCTTCGCCGTACACCTCATGTGCAGCCAGTTGGCCGATTTCCAGAAACGGCGAACCGGTGTCCAGCAAACGATTGATACGCTCGCGCGGCAGCAACTTGCCGCGTGATGTGTGTCGCTCCTGGGCCTTGGGGCCGCCACCTTGCTGGACGTTGCTCAACAGCAAGCGCAGCGCTTCGACCTGCTTGAGCAGGGCATCGCGGTTGAGGATGAATTCAGGCGAGCGGGTGTTGATTCGGGTCTGCAGGATGGTCATGGTGGCTCCGCAATCAACGGGTTTCGTTGAACAGTTCGCGACCGATGAGCATGCGCCGGATTTCACTGGTGCCTGCGCCGATCTCGTAGAGTTTGGCGTCGCGCAACAGTCGGCCCGCCGGAAACTCGTTGATGTAGCCATTGCCGCCCAGAATCTGGATGGCCTCCAGCGCCATCTGCGTGGCCCGCTCGGCGCTGTACAGGATCACCCCTGCAGCGTCCTTGCGAGTGGTCTCGCCGCGGTCACAGGCCTGGGCGACCGCATACAGATAGGCCCGGCTGGCATTGAGCTGGGTGTACATGTCTGCGACCTTGCCCTGAATCAGCTGAAACTCGCCGATGCTCTGGCCGAACTGTTTGCGGTCGTGAATGTACGGCACCACCACGTCCATGCACGCCTGCATGATCCCGGTCGGTCCGCCGGAGAGCACGACGCGTTCGTAATCGAGGCCGCTCATCAGCACCCTGACTCCGCCATCAAGCATGCCCAGCAGGTTCTCCTCGGGCACCTCGACATCATCGAAAAACAGTTCGCAGGTGTTGGAGCCGCGCATGCCCAGCTTGTCGAACTTGCTGCCGCGCGAGAAGCCTTTCCAGTCGCGTTCGACGATAAACGCACTGATGCCGTGGGCTGCCTTTTCCAGATCGGTCTTGGCGTAGATCACATAGGTGTTGGCATCCGGGCCATTGGTGATCCAGGTCTTGCTGCCGTTGAGCACATAGCGATCACCGCGCTTGTCGGCGCGCAGTTTCATCGACACCACGTCCGAGCCTGCATTGGGTTCGCTCATGGCCAGCGCGCCAACGTGTTCGCCGCTGATCAGCTTCGGCAGGTATCGGGCCTTTTGCGCCGGGCTGCCATTGCGGTTGATCTGGTTAACGCACAGATTGGAATGGGCGCCATAGGACAGCGCAACGGATGCCGAACCACGGCTGATTTCTTCCATCGCCACGACGTGCGCCAGATAACCCAGGCCCGCGCCACCGTATTCTTCGCTGACAGTGATCCCCAATACGCCCATTTCACCGAACTTGCGCCACATATCGGCGGGGAACAGGTTGTCCTTGTCGATCTGCGCTGCGCGCGGGGCAAGCTCTGCGGCGACAAAGGATTGCAGCTGATCGCGCAGCATGTCGATGGTTTCGCCCAGGGCGAAGTTCAGGCTGGGGTAACTCATGGGGCGTTCCTTTTTTTGTTCTTGAGTGGCGCCTTGTGCGGGATGGCGCGTCTTTCTGGATGCGGCCATAGCGTCTACCAGCCATGACCTTTACGTTAACGTAAACCTGTAGGGTTTTGCTGTCAACGTCGTTGCCGATGCCGACGAAGAGTGATCAGCCTGTATTTTTCAGTCATGAGGGAGGAGGGGCGGAACGCCGGAAAGCACGAAGGGGAGCCTGGGCTCCCCTTCAAGGTATGTTGCTATGCTCTTTTTTGTTTTTCGGGAGGCCTGTTGTTGTTTTTGGCGACCTTACCCTTCACATCTTTTTTGAGCGGTCCACATGCGGGACCAAGAGCAAACGTATTTTTTTGAGCGCTGATGACACTTTCATCGTAGTGATCCAACCAGTTCGTCAGCTGCCTAGAGGCAGTTTTATTGTTCTTTGTCTGGCTGCGAACGACTTGCGAGGCAAGCGGTTCAGAAAAGCTATCCACTCCAAAAAAATCTGTTAGCTACGTCTCTGTCCGTGTTGTTCTTGTTATGTCAGAGCCGGTACGTATTGTTTTTATTGGGTTGCTGCGTGTTTTTATTTTTGTTGTACAAAGGATATAGCAGGACCCGTGCCAGGTTTTCAAAACCCCCGTAATACCGGGGGCTGACCTTGTTTTTCCGGCATCGGGCCGTTTGATTCTGCAACCGAGTGTTTCCGTGTTACCCGTTTGTCTCGGCTTGGCGCGGGGCAGAGTAACACTCTGTGGCAAGTTGTCGCACCCTGTTACCGACAAGCGACCGCGCTATGCAGACAGCCTGGCTTTTGCCACGCGAGAGCCATTGCCGCGTTGCAGTACATCGCAGATGCGCTGGCCCGCCGCGATGACCTGATCCAGATCGACGCCGGTTTCGATACCCAGCCCCTGCAACATGTACAGCACGTCCTCGGTGGCCACGTTGCCGCTGGCACCCTTGGCATATGGGCAGCCACCGAGGCCGGCCACGGAGCTGTCGAAGACCTGGATGCCTTCCTCCAGGCTTGCATAGATATTTACCAGCGCCTGGCCATAAGTGTCATGAAAGTGACCGGCCAGCTTGCCGCGCGGTATCTGCGCAGCCACGGCGTTCAACAATGCCCGTGTGGCGCCCGGCGTGCCGGTTCCGATGGTGTCGCCCAGGGAAATTTCATAGCAGCCCATCGCGTGCAGTTCGTTGGCGACCGTCGCGACCTGTTCGGGCGAAACGGTGCCCTCGTAAGGGCAGCCCAACACGCACGACACATACCCTCGAACCCGCACGCCATGCATCCGTGCGGCTTCCATGACAGGCGCGAAGCGCTCCAGGCTTTCGCTGATCGAGCAGTTGAGGTTGCGCTGCGAGAACCCTTCGGTCGCCGCCGCGAACACCGCGACTTCTCTGACCCCGGCAGCCAATGCGTCTTCGAAACCACGCAGGTTCGGTGCTAGAGCCGAGTAGATGACACCTCCACGGCGCTGGATTCGCTCGAACACCTGCGCGGAGCCGGCCATCTGCGGGACCCATTTGGCCGAAACAAAGCTGCCGACCTCGATATGGCCCAGCCCGGCTGCCGTCAGGTCATCCACCAGTCGCACCTTGTCGTCGACACTGATGGGTTGTGCTTCATTCTGCAGGCCGTCACGCGGGCCGACTTCAACGAGATTCACCTTTTGCGGGAGGGACATGGCAGCGCCTTTGTAGTCAGTGCGAAGGGGTCAGAGTGGGGCGGCAACGGTTTTATCGAGTGCGGCTCGGCAGCGCTCCTCGGCGGTGTCCAGCTCCAGTTGCATCTGGTGGATGTCCAGCAACTGCTGCTCCAACTGATCACGGCGTTCGGCGATCTTGCCCAACATGGTTTGCAGCTGCTTCTGATTGCCGCCGGCAGGGTCGTACAACGAGATCAGTTCCTTGCACTCAGCCAGGGAAAAACCGATGCGTTTGCCACGCAGAATGAGTTTCAGGGTGACCTTGTCACGAGCCGTATAAATGCGTTCCAGGCCCTTGCGTTCAGGGCTGAGCATGCCTTGCTCTTCATAAAAGCGTATGGCGCGGGTGGTGATGTCCAGCTCGCGAGCGAGCTCGGAAATGCTGTAGGTGTGACTGCTCATGGCGTGGCTCGACGAGATATACAACCGCAAAACTAAGGGCTGCTTTACGTAAACGTCAAGCAGCAGAGGCGATGCCAGAGTTTGAAAAGTCGCGCCCCGGCACTTAGAAACTACATTAACTAAGTGGTTTAAATTATTTTAAATCAATAATTTAAACTTAATATTTCATGCTTTTTCTAGGCTTTGTTCCTGGGCCACCACACGCTGTGAAAGTTCGATGATCTGTTCACGCATCCAGCGGTTGGCCGGATCCTGGTCGGTGCTTTCATGCCAGTACAGGTGGGTCTCGACCGAGGGTACGTCGCTGACTGGCAAGTAGACATAGTGCAAGTCGTTACGACGGGCAAAGCGCTCGGGTACGGTCATGACCATGTCGGTCTGCTGCAGCACCTGGGTTGCCATCATGTAGTGCTGCGAGCGCAACGCGATTCTGCGCTGGATGCCCATCTTGCCGAGCGCCAGATCCACATGACCCAGCCCACTGCGGCGGCTGGAGATATGGATATGCGCCTGGCTCAGGTAATCGTCGAGGGTCAGCGCAGCCTTGTTCGCCAATGGATGCCCCTTGCGCATGCCACACACATAACGGTCCTCCATGAGCTTCACATGCCGCACCTGCGGGTCAGTGTTGAGCGGCGCGTCCACGGCGAAGTCGAGGCGTCCGGCGGCCAGTTCCTTGGTGGTTTCCCGGCGTTTGGACAGAAAGCTTTCGATGGTCACCGCAGGTGCCAGGCGTCGCAGTCGCTGGAACAGCGCTGGCAGGATGACTGCCTCGGTCAGGTCAGTCATGCTGATGCGGTAGTTCTTGTTGGCCTGCAACGGATTGAAGATGCGGCTCTCCTGCACCGATACCCTGAGCAATGAAAGCGCGTTGCGCACCGGGCCGATGATGTTCTGCGCCATCGGTGTCGGCACCATGCCTTGTGCCGTGCGCACGAACAGCGGGTCGTTGAAGGTCTCGCGCAACCGCGCCAGTGCGTTGGAGACCGCAGGCTGGGTAATGCCGACAATCTGTCCGGCGCGGGTCAGATTGGCTTCGGTGTAGATGGCGTCGAAGACAATGAAAAGGTTGAGATCGACCTTGTTCAGGTTCATTGATGGGGCGCCTCGTGCTGTTATTGTGATGGGCTGTTTAGAGGGTGGTAGTGCCGCAATGGTGAGGGATCATATATCGGTTATGAATGTTTATACACGCTGAGAATAGATTAGATAAATGTACAGCGTTTCTCTAGCATCGCGTTCATGACTTCGACAACCTGATCGACACGGTGGCGACCCCATGGATTTTGCGTATTCCCCGAAGGTGCAGGCCCTGCGTGAACGCGTCACGGCGTTCATGGATGCATACGTTTATCCGGCCGAGCCGGTTTTCGAGCGGCAAGTGGCCGAAGGGGATCGCTGGCAGCCCACGGCAATCATGGAAGAGCTCAAGGCCTGTGCCAGGTCTGAAGGGTTGTGGAATCTGTTCCTGCCGGATTCCGGACTGGGCGCCGGCCTGAGCAATCTGGAGTACGCACCGCTGGCGGAAATCATGGGCCGCTCACTGCTCGGCCCCGAGCCCTTCAATTGCTCGGCGCCCGACACCGGCAACATGGAGGTACTGGTCCGCTATGCCAGCGAGGAACAGAAAGCCCGCTGGCTCGAGCCGCTGCTGCGCGGTGAGATTCGCTCTGCCTTTGCGATGACCGAGCCGGACGTGGCTTCCTCGGACGCCACCAATATGGCCGCACGCGCCGAACGTGACGGTGACCAGTGGGTCATCAACGGTCGCAAGTGGTGGACCTCCGGTGCCTGCGACCCGCGCTGCAAAATCCTGATATTCATGGGGCTGACCAATCCTGAAGGGCCGCGCCACCAGCAGCACTCGATGATTCTGGTACCGGTCGATACGCCCGGCGTAAAGATCGTGCGGCCACTGCCGGTGTTCGGCTATGACGATGCGCCCCATGGCCATGCCGAAGTGCTGTTCGAGAACGTCAGGGTCCCTTTCGAGAACGTTCTGCTCGGCGAGGGGCGAGGGTTTGAAATCGCTCAGGGAAGGCTCGGGCCAGGGCGTATTCATCACTGCATGCGCTCGATCGGCATGGCGGAACGGGCGCTGGAACTGATGTGCAGGCGTTCCATCGACCGGGTCGCGTTCGGCAAGCCGTTGGCCAGGCTGGGCGGCAATATCGACCTGATCGCCGACTCCCGCATGGAGATCGACATGGCCCGCCTGCTGACCCTGAAAGCGGCCTACATGATGGACACCGCCGGTAACAAGGTCGCCAGGAGCGAAATCGCGCAGATCAAGGTGGTAGCGCCCAATGTGGCGCTGAAGGTCATCGACCGGGCGATCCAGATGCACGGTGGCGCCGGGGTTTCCAGTGATTTCCCGCTGGCCTATATGTACGCCATGCAGCGTACGCTGCGTCTGGCTGACGGCCCGGATGAAGTGCATCGCGCTGCCATCGGCAAGTATGAACTGGGCAAATATATGCCCGAAAATCCGACGCGCAGCAGGTCCTAGCTAGCGGTCGATCACTGCACCCAGACCTCGACGCGGCGGTTCTTGATCCGTCCGTCGTCGATATCATTGGTGGCCACCGGCATTTCGTCACCCATGCCAACGATATCGCGGAACGTCACGCCACTTTTCAGCAGTTCCCGGCGCACGGCCATGGCACGCAATCTGGAGAGCAGGGCGGCACGCTCTGGGTCGCTCTTGGCGTCGCCGAAGCCGACCAGCGTCACATGCCGATCCAGTTTGTCGCTGGATTTCAGGTAGTCCGCGACCCGCTTGAGGTCCTGCTGCGCCTTGTTGTCCAGACGCGCGCTGCCCTGGGCAAAGCGGAAGTTGACGGACAGGCGTTCGGCCTTGCGTGCCAGCGCCTGATAGTCGGCGGGCATCTGCGCTGTAGGCTGCACCTTGAGCACCTGCACGGTCTGTGCGACAAAACCGCTTTGCGCGACAATCTCCTGGCCTTCGGCACTCTGCGCGAAACGGATCAGCGCCTGCGCCCAGCGCTGATGGGCTGACGTAGGCACATAAAAGTACAGGCGGCGCGACAACGGGTAGTCTTCGGTGGCAACCAGGCTGACGGTCGGCAGCATGGGGCTGGAATCGCCGTCGGCTATCGCCACGGCCTTGGCACGCCGTATGGAGGGCAGGCCGATGAAGCCGATGCCATTGATGTCCTTGCTGACTTCGTCGGAGAGCTGTTCGCTGGACTCAAAGCGCGCAGCGGTGCCAAGCAGGCTCTTGCCGTACTTGGTTAGTACAAGGTCCTTGAATGTCTCGTAGGTGCCGGACTTTTCATCGCGCACATAGAGATGGATGGCGCCTGGATTGCCGCCAACTTCACTCCAGTTTTTGACTTCACCACTGAAAATACGCGCCAGTTGAAGGGTATCCAGCTGTCTCACCGGATTGCCGGGATGCAGGATCACTGCAACGCCGTCGATGGCAATGGTCTGCTCGCTGGCTGCGCTTTTCAGGTCACCCAGGCTGGCCAGATCTTTGGCCTCCTGATCCTTGATCGGTCGAGAGGAGGCAGCGATATCCGTGTTACCTGCTTTCAGTGCGGTAAAACCGGTGCCTGAGCCATGCGCGGCGATTTCGACACTGACGGGTTGTCCTGCAGCTGTGGTTCCGACGACGCGCTGTTCATTGAGGGTGTTGCCGGGAAGGGTCTGTACCGATTGCAGACCTTGCTGGCGCATCAAACCTTCGACCAGCGCAGGTCCCAGTTGGGCATTGATGGTATTGGAGCCTTGAATGCGCAAGGCCGGTATATCGCCAGCAGGCAACGGCAGTGCGGCCTGCGCGAAAGCGGGCAGGGTGGCGCTCGAAAGGATGAGCGCCGTAAGCAAAGCGCGCAGCATCGGCGTCACCATGAATCACGGGAGGGTGCCGGGAGAATAAGTCAGAGAGATTGCCGGAATATGACAGCTTCAGTATGTGTACATATTTCCGCGCGGCCCGACCTTATTAAGGAAGGACCGCGCAGGAAGGGCGCAGGAGCCGCTCAGTCAGCTCAGTTCCAGCCAGATCGGCGCGTGGTCCGACGGTTTTTCCATTCCGCGCAAATCGTAATCCACGCCGGCTTCCTTGATGCGTGGCTGCAAGCCGGTAGAGGTCATGATCAGGTCAATGCGCAGGCCGCGTTTGGGCTCGTCTTCAAAGCCACGGCTGCGATAGTCGAACCAGCTGAAGCGGTCGACGACTTCCGGGTACAGGTGTCGAAAGGTGTCCACCAGGCCCCAGCTTTTCAGGCGCTCCATCCACTCTCGCTCTTCAGGTAGAAAGCTGCACTTGCCGGTTTTCAGCCAGCGCTTGGCGTTGTCGGCGCCGATGCCGATATCGCAGTCCTGCGGAGAAATATTCACATCGCCCATGACGATCAGCGGCTGATCGTTGCGGAATTGGCTCTCGAGCAGCGTTTGCAGATTTTCGTAAAAGCGCTGTTTGGCCGGGAATTTGGTCGGGTGATCACGGCTCTCGCCCTGTGGAAAGTAGCCATTCATGATGGTTACCGGCTGGCCGTTGCTGTCGGCGTAAGTACCCCAGATGAAACGCTTCTGGGAGTCCTCGTCGTCCCCTTCGAAACCCTTGTGCAGGGCCAGCGGCGCATTGCGCGACAGCAGGGCCACACCGTAATGGCCTTTCTGGCCGTGGAAATGCACGTGATAACCCAGCGCTTCGACTTCAGCCTGGGGGAATTGCTCGTCCGAAACCTTGGTTTCCTGAAGACCGATCACGTCAGGTTGATGTTTGTCGATCAGCGCCGCCAGCTGATGCGGTCGAGCGCGCAGACCATTGATGTTGAACGAGACGATTTTCATAAAACAGCGGTCCTGAGCAAAAACAAACGGCGATGCTAGCCGACCTGCGGTTTCAGGACCAGTGCCGTGTCGGAAGCGCAGGCCGAGGCGTGTCTGGATAATTCATTGGAACTGTTATCAATGGCCATCACTCGAAAGCCTGCTTGCAAAAACCGCTGCGCCAGACGCAGTTCCGTTAACACGAGGCCCTTTATGTCCCTACCTGCTGCCATCACGGGTGAAATTCGCCAACTCGACAGTGGTTATTCCCGCGAAACCCGTTCCTTGCTGTTCAGGGCCTACCGGCACGATCCGACATTTGCCTATCTGTTCAACGCCGAGCGTGAGGGATATGAGCAACGCGTGTTGGCGACCATTCGCCAACTGGTCAAACAACACTTTCTGCAAAACCAGCCTGCGCTGGGCCTGTTTCTGCAGGACCGCCTGGTCGGTGTAGCGCTGATCGCGCCGCCACAGCGCCGCCTGGGTGTCACCGAAAGCTGGGCCTGGCGCCTGCGCATGGTGATGGACACGGGCCTGGGCTGCACCCAGCGCTATCTGGCGTATTACAACGCGGTACTTGCCTGCGTGCCGTCGGAAACCGTGCATGTGCTGCCATTGATTGGCCTTGATCCGGAGTTCCAGGGGCAGAAGCTGGGTCAGGACCTGAGCGAGCAACTGCTGGCGGCGCTGCACGACTGGTGCGCAGTGGATGAACACTCTCAGGGTATCGTGGTCGATACGGGCAATCCGCGTTATCTGGAGTTCTACAAGCGACAAGGCTATGAGGAAATCGGAGAAATTGCTGTAGGCCCTGTCCGAGAGCATGTATTTTTCCATCCAAACCCTCAGGTATCACTGCCGGTCCCTGACGTAATGGCCTGAATATCCGACAATTCGTGGGCTTCCAGTGCAGCCTGTCGATCGTGGTAGCATCTACGCCCATGAAGCTTTTCAGACTATTCAGCAGCGTGTTCCTGATGACCATGAGTGCGGCGGCGCTTGCCCAGGCCCGCCTCGATGTCAGGGTCAAGCCTGCCAATCCGCAACTCAAGGCGAACGTCGAAGGGTATATCGGAGACCTGGGCGAGCGTGATGCCCAGGCATTGCGCAGCTTCAGTCTGGGGGCCGAGCAACAGGCGGAAAAGGCCGCTCAGGCGTTGGGCTATTACCAGGCGCAGATCGACAGTGAGATCAAGGACGGAGAGCAGCCCAGCCTGGTGATCAATATCCAGCCGGGCGAACCCATTCATCTGCGCAACGTGGTGATCCGGGTCGAAGGGCCGGCGGCGGCAATGAAGGCCTTTCGCGTGCCGAGTAGCGACGCGCTGAAAAGCGGCGCAGTGTTGAATCACGGCAATTATGAAGACGCCAAGCGTCTGATCCAGAATCAGGCGTCGCGTTACGGGTTTTTCAGCGGTCACTTCACCCGTCAGCGCCTGGCCATCGATCCGCGCGCCGGTGTGGCTGATATTGAAATGGTCTATGAAAGCGGGCCGCGCTACACGCTTGGCAAGGTCATGTTCAGCGGCGACGCGCCATTCGATGACGATCTGCTCAAACGTATGGTGCCGTTCAAGGAAAACACGCCTTATGACTCCCAACTGATTGCCGAATTGACCCAGGCCATGCAGGGCAGCGGCTATTTCGAGGGCGTCCGGGTCGATGCGGCGCCCACTGCGGCGGAAAATCAGGTTATCCCCGTGACTGTCCAGCTCGAAACCCGCAAACCTCGCACCATGGGGCTGGGCCTGGGCTATTCGACCGACGTAGGCCCGCGTGGCAAAGCCAACTGGACCCGGCACTGGGCCAACCCGCAGGGCCACAGCTATGGGTTCGAATCCGAAATCTCCGCGCCACGGCAGAATATCGGCCTGTGGTACGACGTACCGCTCGACCCGCCGCTGACCGACAAATTGCGTTACGCCGGCGGGTATCAGTACGAAGAGATCGCCGGAACCGACAGCCTCAGCAAGTTGCTGACTGCCGGACCTGAATGGCACAGCAAGCTGCCCAGCGGTTGGGAGCGGGTCATATCCCTGAAATGGCAGCGCGAAGAATATCGCCTGGGCGATGACGCCGGCCTCAGCACGCTGCTGATGCCCGGTATCAGCTACTCGTACCTGCGCAGTGACAACCGCATCGATCCGCACCAGGGTTACCGCCTGCAATTCGACACGCAGGTGGCCAAGGAGGGCCTGTTGTCTGACGCCAACCTGGTGCATGCCAATGTGCTGCTCAAAGGGTTGACGACAGTTGCGCAAAATCACCGTTTTCTCGGTCGTGTGCAGTTTGGCGGCAACCTCACGGACGGTTACACCTCGATACCTCCATCGCTGCGCTTTTTTGCCGGCGGTGATCAGAGCGTGCGCGGCTATGACTATCAGAAGCTGTCACCGACCAATTCCGACGGCGACCGCATCGGCGGGCGATACATGTTTGCCGGTAGCGTCGAATACCAATATTCCATTGCTGACAAATGGCGCCTGGCGACCTTCGTCGATCAGGGCAACTCGTTCAACAGCCTGGACAAGCCAGACCTGAAAACCGGTGTTGGTTTCGGCGTGCGCTGGGTGTCTCCAGTAGGCCCGTTGCGTCTCGATCTGGCCCATGCGCTGGACGATGAAGGCGGAATCCGTCTGCACTTTTCGATGGGGCCGGAGCTTTGAACAAGGTAAATGTGGCCCGCGGCGCCAGGGTCGTCGGGCTGGGAGTTTTCGCATTACTGCTGCTGATGATCATCAGTGTCGCGCTGCTGCTGGGTACCCATACCGGCAGCCAGTGGGCCCTGGCTCGGGTGCCTGGTGTACAGCTGGAAAACTTTCAGGGAAGACTGGGCGGCCAGTGGAGCGCCGAGCGTCTGGTGTGGCAGCAGGGCGCAGACCGCGTCGAGGTCCAATCCGTCGATTTTGCCTGGACGCCTGCCTGCCTGTTGAAGATGACGCTGTGCATCGACCGTCTGCATGCGCAGCAGGTGCTGATGCATTTCCCCCCTGGAGATACACCCAGCAGCGATGGCCCGATCCAGCTACCGACGCTCAAGTTGCCGCTCGCACTGCAACTGGGCGATATACAGGTAGGCGGTCTGCAGCTGGATGGCGTCGAACAGTTGCGCGATCTCAAGCTGGCAGCGCACTGGACCGCTGAAGGCTTGAAGATCGACAGCGCGCACCTGCAACGTGATGCGCTGGTTCTGGACCTTAATGGGCTGCTGAAACCCGAGGGCGACTGGCCCCTCAACGTGCAAGGTCAACTGCAACTTCCGCCGCAGGACGGTCAGCCGTGGATGCTGGCGCTGGATATCCAGGGCGACCTGTTGAAGACGCTGCAACTCAAGGCGGACAGCAGCGGTTATCTGCCGGGATTGCTGACCGGCGAGTTGCAACCCCTGACCGAGCACCTTCCTGCACGGATCAAGCTGACTGCCGAACACTTCAAACCCAGCGCTGCATTGCCTGACACTTTACAGCTCGACCAGTTGCTGCTGACTGCCGAGGGCAATCTTGACTCGGGCTACCTGATAGACGGCAGCGCCAGTCTTCCTGCCGAGAAAGGCCCTGTTGCGTTGTCATTGAAAGGACGTGTGGATGCCAACGGGGCAAACATTGCCGGGCTCGATCTGGCCGCAGATGATCAGCAGCGTCTGGCCATCACCGGCAAGATGAACTGGCAGAGCGGTTTTGCTGCTGAGGCGAGCGTCGACTGGCTGGATTTCCCCTGGCAGCGCCTGTATCCACTGGCGTCAGAGCCTCAGGTGGCATTGCATGCCTTCAAGGGTGATATTTCCTATACCGATGGCAATTACCTCGGCAATTTCAACGCCAGCCTCAAAGGACCTGCCGGTGCGTTCACGCTGGTCAGCCCGTTCAGCGGCAATCTTCAAGAGATCCATCTGCCGCAACTGGAACTGGTCGCGGGGCAGGGCAAGGCCAGCGGTTTTCTGAACCTGCAATTTGCTGACGGCATCGGCTGGGATACAGCCCTGGACCTGAGTGCGCTGGACCCTTCATTCTGGGTTGCCGAACTGCCCGGCACACTGGCTGGCCCGTTGCGCAGCAAAGGCCAGTTGCGCAACGAAAAGCTCGAACTCAGCGCCGACCTCGATTTGAAAGGACGCCTGCGGGGTCAGCCTGCGCTGCTGCAAGCCAAGGCCGACGGCCGTGATCAGCAATGGAATGTCAGTAGCCTGAGCATCCGCCTTGGCGATAACCGTATTCAAGGGACAGGCAGCCTGCAGGAGCGCCTCAAGGGGCAGTTGGACCTGGATCTGCCGCGTCTGGCTCAGCTTTGGCCACGTTTGCAGGGGCAAGTCAAAGGCCGGCTGGACCTGGCCGGAACGCTGCAGGCGCCCCAGGGGCAATTGGCCTTGCAGGGTAGCCAGCTCGCCTTGCAGGACAATCGTCTGCAAACCCTGACGCTCAACGCCAGACTGGATCAGGTGCAGCGCGCAGTCATCAATCTCAAAGGTGCTGGTATTCAGGCTGGCGATACCCAGCTGGGCACCTTGCTGTTGGACGGTCAGGGTACCCTCAAGAACCAGCAACTGAAGCTGGACCTGCAAGGACCTCTGCTCAAGCTTGCCATTGGCCTTGACGGTGGTCTGGACAAGGGTGACTGGCGAGGCCGGCTGGCCAGCGGTACTGTGCAAAGCGGCGGGCAGAACTGGCGTTTGCAGCAGCCGGCGAAGATCGAGCGTCTGGCCGATGGCCGCCTCAACTTCGGCGCGCATTGCTGGCTGTCCGGGGCCGCCAGCCTGTGTGGCGGTGATCAGCGGCTGATGCCGGAGCCACGTCTGCGTTATCAACTCAAGAATTTCCCGCTGGACAGCCTGGCGCAATGGATGCCCAAGGATTTTGCCTGGAAGGGCGCGCTGAATGCAGACGTGCAGCTCGACATTCCTGCAGCCGGCCCAAGTGGCAAGGTCACGATTGATGCCGGAGGCGGAACGCTGCGGGTGCGCAACAACAATCAGTGGCTGGACTTCCCTTATCAGACGCTGAAACTGGCCACCACGCTGGCGCCCAAACGCATCGACACGCGTCTGGACTTCGACGGCGGCAAGCTGGGCAGGCTGCTGCTCAACGCGCAGATCGACCCGCTGGCCAAGGACAAGACTCTGGCAGGCGATTTCACCCTCTCGGGGCTGGACATCTCGGTGGCACGTCCTTTCGCGCCGATGGTGCAGAAACTCAATGGGCGTCTGAATGGCAATGGCCGGTTGTCAGGCACGTTGCTGGCACCACTGGTCAACGGCAATGTGACGCTTGAAGGCGGAGAAGTGGCGGGTGCAGAACTGCCCATGGAACTGCACGACCTCAAGGTCCAGGCGTTGATTGCCGGAGAAAGCGTCCAGCTCAACGGCGGCTGGAAAAGTGGTAGCAGCGGACAGGGCAGCATAGGCGGTCAGGTGGCATGGGGGCAGAGCCTGAACGTCGATGTGAGCCTCAAGGGCTCGCGCCTGCCGATCAATGTCGAACCCTATGCGGCGGTAGAGGCCGCGCCTGACCTGAAAATCTCCATGCAGGGTGAGCGACTGGCCATCTCCGGCAAGGTGCTGGTGCCCAAGGGCGCGATTACCGTACGCGAGTTGCCGCCTTCCACTGTGAAGCTCTCCGGCGACACGGTGATCGTCGGACAGCAGACCGAGGAGGGCGCTCCGCCGCTTGCCGTGGCGATGGATGTCGATGTGGAAGTCGGCCAGGAAAAGCTCAGCTTCAGCGGCTTTGGGCTCACCGCTAATCTGGTCGGGCATGTGCACATTGGTGACAATCTGGACACCCGTGGCGAACTGAACCTGAACGATGGTCGTTATCGTGCCTACGGGCAGCGGCTGACCATCCGCAAGGCACGCCTGCTGTTTGCCGGCCCGGTCGACCAGCCCTATCTGGACATCGAGGCGATTCGGCAGACCGACGACGTGATTGCCGGTATCCGCCTGACCGGCAGTGCCGAGCAGCCCACTACCGAAGTGTTCTCCGAGCCTGCGATGAGCCAGGAGCAGGCGCTGTCCTATCTGGTCATGGGCAGACCGCTCAGCACTTCCGGCGAAGACAACAACATGGTCGCTCAGGCTGCGCTGGCGCTGGGGGTGGCAGGCAGCTCATCGACCACCGGCAAGCTCGCGGACAATCTGGGTATCAAGGACTTCGAACTGGACACCTCGGGAACCGGCGACAAGACCAATGTGGTTGCCAGCGGCAAGATCACCGACAAGCTCAGTCTGCGCTATGGCGTAGGCGTGTTTGAACCGGCCAATACCATTGCGTTGCGCTATCTGCTCAGCAAGCGGGTCTACCTCGAGGCCGCGAGCGGTGTTGCCAGCTCGCTGGATATTTTCTATAAAAGGGACTTCTGAGCGATGGCCAATGGCGGTAATGGCCCGGCCCCGGGTTCAGCCGCCTGGCTTTTCCAGGATCTCCCGCTTGCAACTGCAAGTCCCTTCACTCGTCATCTACCTTCAGGTTGCCGGTCATCATGGATCGATTCAACGCCATGCGCGTGTTCACCCGCATTGTCGAGCTGGGCGGTTTCGCCAGGGCGGCCGAGAGTCTGCACATGCCCCGTGCCTCGGTGACGATCCTGATCAAGCAACTGGAAGCGCACCTGGGCGTACAGCTTTTGCAGCGTACGACGCGTCAGGTCAGCGCCACCCCGGACGGCAAGGCCTATTACCAGCGTTGCGTCAGCCTGCTGGCCGATCTGGAGGATGCCGAAGCATCGTTCTCTGCGACGGGGGCCGAGCCCAAGGGGCTGTTGCGCGTCGATCTGCCGGTCAGTCTGGGCCGTATGATCATCATCCCGGCGTTGCCTGAATTCAGCCGGCGCTACCCGCAGATTCGTCTGGAGATCGGCATGAGTGACAGGCCGGTCGATCTGATTCGCGAAGGCGTGGACTGCGTATTGCGTGCCGGAGCGGCACTCGATGAAACGCTGGTTGCCAGGCCCCTTGGCAGTCTGACCCAGATTACCTGCGCCAGTCGCGAGTACCTGCAGCAACACGGCACGCCATTGACCCTGCAGGAGCTCGCGCAACATCAGGTAATCGAATATTTTTCGACCAGTACCGGCAAGCGTTATGGCCTGGAGTTCATGGCCGATGGCATGGACGTTGAACACGCCTCGGCCTGCTCGATCGCGGTCAACAGTGCCGATGGCTATGTCGCGGCGTGCGAAGCGGGTTTCGGCCTGATTCAGGTGCCTCGCTACCATGTGGCCACGCAATTGCGCAGCGGTGTGCTGGTAGAGGTACTGCGATTGCATCGTCCGCCACCACTGCCACTGACGGCGCTTTACCCTCCGCATCGACAGTTGTCACGACGGGTCAGAGTATTCGTTGATTGGCTGGTGGAATTGTGTGCCCACACAGATATCAGGGACAGACTGGTTTCCTGAAAAAAATTCAGAATTATCCCATATAGGCCGCGGCACACTTTCGTGTTTAACTTCCGGCTCTTTCATCCATTTTGAAAAGGAACGTGTTTCATGGCTCAAGTGACCCTCAAAGGCAGCCCCGTCCAGGTCAGTGGCAACCTGCCTGAAGTCGGTAGCAAGGCACACGATTTCACGCTGGTCGGCGCAGGTCTTGCCGATAAAACCCTGGCTTCCTTCGCTGGCAAGCGCAAGGTATTGAACATCTTCCCGAGTGTCGATACGCCGACCTGTGCCACCTCGGTACGTAAATTCAACACCCAGGCCAATGACCTGAACAACGCCGTGGTTCTGTGCATCTCGGCTGACCTGCCGTTTGCCCAGGCCCGGTTCTGCGGCTCCGAAGGTCTGGAGAATGTTCAGAACCTGTCCTCGTTCCGCAGCGCCGACTTTGCTCAGAACTATGGTGTTGCCGTTGCAGACGGCCCGCTCGCGGGTCTGACTGCGCGCGCCGTGGTGGTTCTGGACGAGAACGACAAGGTGCTGCACAGCGAACTGGTTGCCGAGATCGGTAGCGAGCCCAACTACGACGCTGCACTGGCTGTGCTGAAGTAACTTTCCGCAAGCTATAGACGGCCTGAATCCGCTCAGGCCGTTTTTTTTGTTTGTGCTTCATACGTTTATCCAAAGTAAGCGCTTGGTAAAGGCGCTTTGCTTGTAACGTAACTGTGCTTATTGTTCAGCCTTCTGAACAAACCCCCACCTGTAATGGTTGATTTATTCATGCAATCGTCTGGCTCCCGTAAATCCCGTCGCTGGTTGATCAGTTTGTTGGTCCTGCTGGTCATTGTTGCCTTGTGCTGGTGGTTCTGGCCTGCGTCCACTTCCGGCAAGGGGGCCGAGAGCAACAAGAAGCCTGCTGCAAGCGGCATGGCACGGCCCGGCTTCGGCGGCTCGGCTGTGGCTGTCCCGGTGCGTGTGGCCCCGGCCACCGAAGGGGATTTTCCGATTTACTACAAGGCGCTTGGCACCGTGACGGCGATGAACACCATCAATGTGCGCAGCCGAGTGGCGGGGGAGCTGGTCAAGCTTTATTTCCAGGAAGGGCAGATGGTCAAGGCTGGCGATCTGCTGGCAGAAATCGATCCGCGCAGCTATCAAGTGGCGTTGCAGCAGGCCGAAGGTACGCTGGCCACCAATCAGGCGCTGCTCAAAAATGCCCAGCTCGACGTGCAGCGTTACCGCGGGTTGTTTGCCGAGGACAGCATCGCCAAGCAGACCCTCGACACTGCCGAGTCGCTGGTCAATCAATACAAGGGCACGATCAAGACCAATCAGGCTGCCGTGGCTGACGCAAAACTGAGCCTGGACTTCAGCCGCATCCGGGCCCCGATTGCCGGGCGTGTCGGCCTTAAACAGCTGGATGTGGGCAATCTGGTTGCCGCCAATGACACCACCGCACTGGTGGTGATAACCCAGACCCAGCCTATTTCCGTGGCGTTCACGCTGCCTGAAAAAGACCTGTCGAAAGTCATTTCCCGCTATCGCACTGGCGAGAAGCTGCCCGTTGAAGCCTGGGACCGTGGCGATACGAAGATGCAGGCCTCCGGCGTACTGGCCAGCCTCGACAACCAGATCGACGTGGCCACCGGCACACTGAAGTTCAAGGCGCGTTTCGATAACAGCGACGAGGTCCTGTTTCCCAATCAGTTCGTCAACGTGCGGCTGCGGGCCGACACGCTGAAAAACGTCACGCTCGTACCGACCGCGGCCGTGCAGTTCGGCACCGACGGGACCTTTGTCTATGTGCTGGACGGTGACAAGAAGGTCAAACTCAAGCTGCTGAAGACCGGGCCGAGCGACGAGACATCCACGGTGATTACCGAAGGTCTGGCAGCTGGCGAGCGGGTGGTGCTAGAAGGCACCGACCGCCTGCGCGACGGTGCCGAAGTCGAGGTCGTCAACGACAGCAAGGAAGTACCGGCTGGCCCGGCTCAGAAGCTGCAAGGCAAGCCTGACAGCAAGACCGACAAGTCGGCGGCGCTCGGCAAGGTGGAAAAACCAAACGTATGAACATGTCGCGCCTGTTCATCCTGCGCCCGGTTGCCACCACACTGAGTATGTTGGCAATCGTCCTGGCCGGTCTGATCGCCTATACCTTGCTGCCGGTTTCGGCGTTGCCCCAGGTCGACTACCCGACCATTCGGGTGATGACCCTGTACCCGGGCGCCAGCCCGCAGGTGATGACCAGCTCTGTGACCGCGCCTCTGGAACGTCAATTCGGACAGATGCCCGGCCTGACCCAGATGGCCTCGACCAGCTCGGGCGGTGCGTCGGTCATTACGTTGCGCTTCAGCCTCGACATCAATATGGATGTCGCCGAGCAGCAGGTGCAGGCGGCGATCAACGCGGCCACCAACCTGCTGCCGACCGATCTGCCGGCGCCTCCGGTCTACAACAAGGTCAACCCGGCCGACACGCCGGTCCTGACCCTGGCGATCACCTCGAAAACCATGTTGCTGCCCAAGCTCAATGATCTGGTCGATACGCGCATGGCGCAGAAGATCTCGCAGATCAGCGGCGTGGGTATGGTCAGCATTGCCGGCGGGCAGCGTCAGGCGGTACGGATCAAGGTCAACCCGGAGGCGCTGGCCGCCAACAGCCTCAACCTGTCCGATGTGCGTACCCTGATCAGCGCCTCCAACGTCAACCAGCCGAAGGGCAACTTCGACGGGCCGACCCGGGTTTCGATGCTGGATGCCAACGATCAGCTGAAGTCTCCCGAGGAGTACGCCAACCTGATTCTGGCCTACAAGGATGGCGCACCCTTGCGCCTGAAGGATGTGGCCGAAATTGTCGATGGTGCCGAAAACGAGCGGCTCGCGGCCTGGGCCAATCGGAGCCAGGCAGTGCTGTTGAACATTCAGCGCCAGCCGGGCGCCAACGTGATCGAGGTGGTCGACCGGATCAAGGCGTTGCTGCCGTCGATCACCGAAAACCTTCCGGCCGGCCTTGATGTCGTGGTCCTGACGGACCGCACGCAGACGATTCGCGCTTCGGTGACCGATGTTCAGCACGAGCTGCTGATCGCGATCATCCTGGTGGTGCTGGTAACGTTCCTGTTTCTGCGTCGTTTCAGCGCGACGATCATCCCCTCGATTGCCGTTCCTCTCTCGCTGGTAGGTACGTTCGGCGTGATGTACCTGGCGGGTTTCTCGGTCAACAACCTGACGCTGATGGCCATGACCATTGCGACCGGTTTCGTCGTCGATGACGCCATCGTCATGCTGGAAAACATCTCCCGGCATATCGAAGAGGGCGAGACGCCCTTGCAAGCGGCACTCAAGGGCGCGAAGCAGATCGGTTTCACCCTGATTTCCCTGACCCTGTCACTGATTGCGGTATTGATCCCGCTGTTGTTCATGGCCGATGTGGTAGGGCGGCTGTTCCGCGAGTTCGCGATTACCCTCGCGGTCGCGATATTGATATCGCTGGTGGTATCGCTGACCCTGACACCGATGATGTGCGCGCGCTTGCTCAAGCGCGAGCCGAAGGAAGAAGAGCAGAGCCGTTTTTACCGGGCCAGCGGAGCCTGGATCGACTGGCTGATCGACATCTACGCGGGCAGGCTGCGCTGGGTGCTCAAGCATCAGCCACTGACCCTGCTGGTTGCCCTGGCCACCCTGGCATTGACGGTGCTGCTGTACATCGTGGTGCCCAAGGGCTTCTTCCCGGTGCAGGACACCGGGGTGATCCAGGGTATTTCGGAAGCGCCACAGTCGGTCTCGTTCGCGGCGATGAGCCAGCGTCAGCAAGCACTCGCCGACATCATTCTCAAGGACCCGGCAGTGGTCAGCCTGTCGTCCTACATCGGCGTCGACGGTGACAATGCCACGCTCAACAGCGGGCGTCTGCTGATCAACCTCAAGCCCCACGGAGCGCGGGACCTGACCGCGTCCGAGGTGATCCAGCGCTTGCAGCCCGAGGTCGACAAGCTGTCTGATATCCGCCTGTTCATGCAGCCGGTGCAGGACCTGACCATCGAAGATCGGGTCAGTCGCACCCAGTATCAATTCAGCATGTCGTCGCCCGACGCCGAACTGCTGACGCTGTGGAGCGAAAAGCTGGTGGACGCGCTTGGCAAGCGGCCCGAACTGAGGGATGTGGCCAGCGACCTGCAAGACAAAGGTTTGCAGGTGTACCTGAACATCGATCGTGATGCGGCCAGCCGGGTCGGGGTCACCGTTGCGAACATTACCGATGCACTGTACGACGCATTCGGTCAGCGCCAGATATCCACCATCTATACGCAGGCCAGCCAGTACCGCGTGGTGCTGCAGGCTGCGTCGGGCAGTGAGCTCGGCCCGGCGGCGCTCGAGCAGATCCACGTCAAGACCACCGATGGCGCACAGGTGAAGCTGTCGAGCCTGGCACGTGTCGAGCAGCGCCAGGCACAGTTGGCCATTGCGCACCTTGGGCAGTTCCCGGCCGTGATGATGTCGTTCAACCTGGCGCCCGATATTGCCCTCGGCAATGCGGTGAAGGTAATCGAACAGGTGGAACAGGAGATCGGCATGCCGATTGGCGTGCAGACCCAGTTTCAGGGCGCTGCCGAAGCGTTTCAGGCTTCGCTGTCCAGCACGTTGCTGCTGATTCTGGCGGCGGTGGTCACCATGTACATCGTGCTGGGTGTCCTCTACGAGAGCTACATTCACCCGATCACCATCCTTTCGACCCTGCCGTCGGCAGCGGTGGGGGCTTTGCTGGCCCTGCTGATCAGCGGCAACGATCTGGGGATGATCGCGATCATCGGCATCATTCTGCTGATCGGCATCGTCAAGAAGAACGCGATCATGATGATCGACTTCGCGCTCGACGCGGAACGCAATCGCGGTGTTGCGCCTGAAAAGGCGATCTACGACGCGGCGCTGTTGCGCTTCCGGCCGATTCTCATGACCACCCTGGCAGCGTTGTTCGGTGCCATCCCGCTGATGCTCGCCAGCGGTTCCGGCGCCGAATTGCGGCAACCACTGGGTTTGGTGATGGTCGGCGGGCTGTTGCTCAGTCAGGTCCTGACACTGTTCACCACCCCGGTCATCTACCTGTATTTCGACCGCCTTGGCCGTCGCTGGAGTCGCAAACCTGCCGATCCGGACCGTCTGGAACGGGCTGACGCATGAACCTCTCAGCGCCGTTCATCCGCCGCCCCGTGGCGACCGTTCTTCTGAGCCTGGCAATCATGCTGCTCGGCGCAGTGAGCTTTCGCCTGTTGCCGGTGGCGCCGTTGCCGAACATGGATTTTCCGGTGATTGTGGTCTCGGCCAGTCTCGCCGGTGCCAGTCCGGAGGTGATGGCGTCCACGGTGGCAACGCCGCTGGAGCGTTCGCTGGGCAGTATTGCCGGCATCAACACCATGACCAGCAATTCAAGCCAGGGCACGACACGGATCATTCTGCAGTTCGATCTGAATCGCGACATCAATGGCGCTGCCCGGGAAGTGCAAGCGGCTATCAATGCCTCACGCAACCTGCTGCCCAGCGGGATGCGCAGCATGCCGACCTACAAGAAGGTCAACCCGTCCCAGGCGCCGATCATGGTGTTGTCGATGACTTCGACGGTTCTGGAAAAGGGCCAGCTGTACGACCTGGCCTCCACCATCCTGTCGCAGAGCCTGTCACAGGTTTCCGGGGTCGGCGAAGTGCAGATCGGCGGCAGCTCGCTGCCTGCCGTGCGTATCGAGCTGGAGCCGCAGATGCTCTCCCAGTACGGTGTATCGCTCGACGACGTGCGCACTGCGATCACCAGCACCAACGTAAGACGGCCGAAGGGCTTTGTGGAGGACGACCAGCACAACTGGCAGGTGCAGGCCAACGACCAGCTGGAAACCGCCGAGGATTATGCGCCGCTGATCATTCGCTACAAGGACGGAGCGACCTTGCGCCTGAAGGACGTGGCCAAAGTCAGCGACGCCGTGGAGGACCGTTACAACAGCGGGTTCTATAACAATGACCGTGCCGTGCTGCTGGTCGTCAACCGTCAGGCGGGCGCCAACATCATTGAAACCGTGGCACAGATCAAGGCGCAGTTGCCGGCGCTGCGCGCGGTGCTGCCGGCCAGTGTAAGTCTCAATATCGCGATGGATCGCTCACCGGTGATCAAGGCGACGCTGCACGAGGCCGAAATGACCCTGCTGATTGCCGTGGTGCTGGTGGTGATGGTGGTGTTCCTGTTTCTTGGCAGTTTTCGCGCCTCGCTGATCCCCACCCTGGCGGTTCCGGTGTCGCTGGTCGGCACCTTTGCGATCATGCACCTGTTCGGTTTCTCCCTGAACAACCTGTCACTGATGGCGTTGATCCTCGCTACGGGTCTGGTGGTGGACGATGCCATCGTAGTGCTGGAAAACATATCCCGGCATATTCACAACGGCCTCGACCCCATGAAAGCGGCTTTTCTGGGCGCCAAGGAGGTGGGGTTCACCTTGCTGTCGATGAACGTCTCGCTGGTTGCGGTGTTCATTTCCATCCTGTTCATGGGCGGCCTGGTCGAAAGTCTGTTTCGCGAGTTTTCCATCACCTTGTCGGTGTCGATCATCGTCTCGCTGATCGTATCCCTGACCCTGACGCCGATGTTGTGCGCGCGCTGGTTGAAGCCACGCGAAGCCCATGGGGAAAACGCCTTTCAGCGCTGGAGCGAGCGAGTCAACGATCGAATGGTTGCAGGTTACGACCGCTCGCTGGGCTGGGTGATGCGGCATCGACGGCTGACGCTGCTCAGTCTGCTGGTCACGGTGGTGGTCAATATCGCGCTGTACGTGGTGGTGCCCAAGACCTTTCTGCCGCAACAGGACACCGGGCAACTGATGGGCTTCGTGCGCGGTGACGACGGCCTTTCGTTTTCCGTCATGCAGCCGAAAATGGAGACCTTCCGCCTGTCGATTCTCGCTGACCCTGCGGTGGAAAGCGTGGCCGGTTTTATCGGTGGCAGCGGTGGCACCAATAACGCCTTCATGATCGTGCGCCTCAAGCCGATTGCCGAGCGCAAGCTGTCTGCCGAGAAAGTGGTCGAGCGCCTGCGCAAGAACATGCCGCATGTGCCGGGCGGCAGGCTGTTCCTGGCTCCGGATCAGGACCTGCAACTGGGCGGCGGTCGCGAGCAGACCAGTTCGCAGTATCAATACATCGTGCAGAGCGCTGATCTGGGCAGCCTGCGTCTGTGGTATCCGAAGATCGTCGCTGCGCTCAAGTCGATCCCCGAGCTGACCGCCATCGACGCACGGGAAGGGCGCGGCGCACAGCAGGTGACCCTGGTGGTCAACCGTGACACAGCCAAGCGGCTGGGTATCGATATGAACATGGTTACGGCGGTGCTCAACAACGCCTACAGCCAGCGCCAGGTATCGACCATCTATGACAGCCTCAACCAGTACAAGGTGGTGATGGAGGTCAATCCCAAATACGCGCAGGACCCGGTGACGCTGGAGCAGGTCCAGGTCATTACTGCAGACGGGCAGCGCGTACCGCTGTCGAGCATCGCCCATTACGAGCGCAGTCTGGCCAATGACCGGGTATCGCATGACGGTCAGTTCGCTGCCGAAAACATCTCCTTCGATCTGGCCGAAGGGGCCAGCCTCGACAAGGCCACCGTGGCGATAGAGCGGGCGATTGCCGCCATCGGGCTGCCTTCCGACATCATTTCCAAAATGGCCGGGACTGCCAATGCCTTCGCCTCTACGCAGAAAAGTCAGCCGTGGATGATCCTCGGTGCCTTGCTGGCGGTGTACCTGGTGCTGGGGATCCTCTATGAAAGCTACATTCATCCGCTGACCATCCTCTCGACGCTTCCTTCCGCAGGGGTTGGCGCATTGCTGACGATCTATGTGCTGGGCAGCGAATTCAGTCTGATTTCATTGTTGGGGCTGTTCCTGCTGATTGGTGTGGTCAAGAAAAACGCGATTATGATGATCGACCTTGCCCTGCATCTGGAGCGCGAGCAGGGAATGACACCGCAAGAGTCGATCCGCAGCGCCTGCCTGCAGCGCCTGCGGCCCATTCTGATGACCACGATGGCCGCCATCCTGGGCGCCTTGCCGCTGCTGCTGAGCACCGCCGAAGGCGCTGAAATGCGCAAGCCGCTGGGCTTGACCATCATTGGTGGCCTGATCTTCAGCCAGGTCCTGACCCTCTATACCACCCCGGTGGTTTACCTTTATCTCGACCGTCTGCGCCATCGTTACAACAAATGGCGTGGCGTGCGCACCGATGCTGCTCTGGAAACTCCGCTATGACCGAACGCCTGGCATTCACCTCCCGCCCGACAGGGTTGATTCGTCCATTCGCGCTGGGGCTTTGCGTCGTGCTGCTCAGCGCCTGCGCTGTGGGCCCGGATTACCAGAAACCGTCCATGGCCGCACCCGCTCAGTTCAAGGCTGCGCAGGGCTGGCGTGCGGCCACGCCAAGTGACGGGATGGCCAAAGGTGCATGGTGGGAGGTGTACAAGGACCCGCAACTGAACGCCTTGGTCGAGCGCCTCAACACCTCCAACCAGACCGTCGCCCAATACGACGCGCAGTATCGACAGGCACAAACACTGGTGCGCAGCTCCCGGGGTGCATTTCTGCCGACCCTCGACCTGACGACCGGCAAGACCCGCTCGGGGCAGGGCACTGGCACCTCGAATAGCGGCACGAGTGTCTCGGGAATTCGCAACAGCTATAACGCGCAACTGGGCGTAAGTTGGGAGGCCGACGTCTGGGGCAAGCTGCGTCGCGGGCTGGAGGCCGACACCGCCAATGCTCAGGCGAGTCTTGCCGACCTGGCCGCGATGCGTCTGAGCCTGCAATCGGAGCTGGTGCAGAATTACCTGCAACTGCGCGTGATCGATGAACAAAAACGCCTGCTGGAATCCACGGTGGATGCCTATCAGCGCTCCCTGACCCTGACGCAGAACCAGTACCGCGCCGGTATTTCCGGAAGTGACGCTGTCGCGCAGGCGCAGACGCAGTTGAAAAGTACCCAGGCCGACCTGATCGATCTGGCTTGGCAGCGTGCGCAGTATGAGAATGCCATCGCCGTACTGATCGGGATGGCGCCGGCAGACTTCAGTCTGCCCGCCACCACCTCGATTCCGCAGTTGCCGCAGATTCCGCCAGGCCTGCCTTCGCAGTTACTCGAACGCCGCCCTGACATTGCCGCCGCCGAGCGCTCGGTCATGGGTGCCAATGCCAACATCGGCGTGGCCAAGGCCGCTTACTATCCGGACTTCACGCTGAGCATGAGCGGCGGTTACAGCAGCAGTACCTTTGCCAACTGGATCAGCCTGCCCAATCGCTTCTGGTCGGTGGGCCCGCAGCTGGCGCTGACCCTGTTCGACGGCGGCAGGCGTTCGGCCGAGGTTGATCGTACCGAGGCCGTGTATGACCAGACTGTCGCCCAGTACCGGCAGACCGTGCTGAACGGTTTTCAGGAGGTCGAGAACTATCTGGTTCAGCTCAAGGTGTACGAGCAGGAAGCTGCGGTGCGCCAGGAGGCGCTGGTCTCGGCTCGTGATTCGCTGCGCCTGACCAACAATCAATACAAGGCCGGGCTGATTGGTTACCTGGACGTCGTCAATGTTCAGGCCACCGCATTGAGTAACGAGCGCAGTGTGCTCAGCGTGCTGCAAAGCAGGTTGATTGCCAGCGTTCAATTGATCGCCGCACTGGGCGGAGGCTGGAATGCCGAGACAGGTTTGACGCTCCAGGAATGAGTATTTCGGGTTTAAAAAGCAGTTTTCCAGTGAAATGTTCGCATTAATCGAAAAAATAATAGCTACTCGCCATCTTTTCGACCGGCTGCCGCGACATTTGGCCGCTAATGCGTACAATCACCCGCACAAGATCGGCATGGACGCGCTCATTGGTTTCCAGGTGCGTTTATGTTGATTGGCAGCTACATCCCTTCACTCGTCGTCATGTCGATCCTCGTCGCTATTCTTGCCGCGTATACGGCCCTCGATCTGGTTGGCCGCATCGTTTCGGCCAGGGGCCGTGCTGTCCACTTATGGACTGCGGGCGGCGCTATCGCGATGGGCGTTGGCACCTGGTCGACACATTTCATCGGTATGCTGGCGTTCGTATTACCCATCGACCTGGGCTACGACGTGCCACTGGTGCTGCTTTCGCTGTTGATCTCCATCGGCTTTTCAGGGTTCGCCCTGTGGCTCACCACCCAGCCACGATTGCCCGCGCTGCAACTTAGCCTGGGTGCGGTGTTGCTGGGGCTTGGCATCAGCGCCATGCACTACACCGGTATGGCTGCAATGCGCATGCAGCCTGGCATTCAATATACGCCGTGGCTGTTCGTGCTTTCTGTGGTCATTGCTATCGCTGCGTCTGCGGCAGCATTGCGCATAGCCTTCCATCTTCGCCAGCAGCGCCCCAGGGTCTACCTGCTACGCGCCTCGGCGGCGCTGTTGCTGGGGCTGGCTGTCATCGGCATGCATTACACCGGCATGGCCGCTGCGAATTTTGCCGATGGCAGCTTTTGCGGTGCGCTGCCCCAGGGGCTGAGCAGTAACGGGCTGGACAGGATGGTGCTGGTCACCAGCCTGTCGATTCTGGGGATTGCGCTGTTCAGCTGTATTCTCGATTCCCACCTGGAAACACGTACCGCCGTGTTGGCCGATTCCCTGACTGAAGCCAATCTGGAACTGACCCACCTGGCCCTGCATGACAACCTGACCGGCTTGCCAAACCGGGCGTTGTTGACGGAGCGCATCGATCAGGCGATGAAGAGGACCACTGAGTCAGGTGGTTGCTTTGCGCTGATGTTCATGGACCTCGATGGTTTCAAGCCAGTCAATGATGCGTTCGGCCATCACACTGGCGACCTGCTGTTACGACAGGTCGCCTTGCGTCTGCGCAACAGCCTGCATCGACGCGACACCCTGGCAAGAGTCGGCGGCGATGAGTTCGTTCTGCTGGTGGAGCTTCAAAACCCCGAGGATGCATTGACCGTTGCCAGACGACAGGTCAGCGAAGTCGGCAACCCGTTCAACATTGGCGAACATCAGTTGCAGATTTCCCTGAGCATCGGCATCTGCATGTACCCGGGCAATGGCAGCACCCAGCATGAGCTTCTGATCAATGCCGACGCGGCCATGTACCACACCAAGGCTGCCGGCAAGAACGGCTACAGCTTTTTCGATGCATCGATGAACAGTAACGCCCGCAATCAGCTGCAGATGTCGCAGGATTTGCACAAGGCGATCAAGCACCGGCAGTTCTGTATCTATTACCAGCCCAAGTTCGACGCCATGACCGGGCTGCCGGTGGGCGCAGAAGCGTTGTTGCGCTGGAATCATCCGGAGCAGGGAATCCTGGGGCCCGACCTGTTCATTTCCATGGCGGAGAAAACCGGCCTGATCATTCAGATCGGCGAGTGGGTACTGGACGAAGCCTGTCGACAAATGCGTGAGTGGTACACGCAGGGGTACTCGCACTGGCGCATTGCAGTCAATCTGTCGGCCTTGCAGTTCTGTCATTCCGGGTTGGTCACGGCAGTAGCCGACACACTGGCCCGGCACCAGTTGCCGGCCAACTGCCTGACCCTGGAAATCACCGAAACCACTGCCATGCATGATGCGGATGCCAGCCTGGCGGTGTTGAGAAGGCTTTCGGAAATGGGCGTGGACCTGTCGATCGATGATTTTGGCACCGGTTACTCCAGCCTGATGTACCTGAAGCGACTGCCTGCCAATGAAATCAAGATTGATCGGGGCTTCGTCCGCGACCTTGAGCATGACACCGACGACGCCGCCATCGTCTCGGCCATCGTCGCGGTAGGGCAGGCGTTGAATCTGCGGATAGTCGCCGAAGGCGTCGAAACCGCCGTTCAGCAGCGCTTCCTGACTCACTTGGGATGCCACTCGCTGCAAGGCTTTCTGCTGGGTTATCCGTTGCCAGCCCAGCAGTTTCTCGAAGAAATCCGCGCCGCCGAAACGAAAGCTGCAGTGGATGCGTCCGATACCGGGCAAGCGGCTTTCTGAAGCGTGCAGATGGCGCTGGACGGTAAAGGCTGTCACGATCCGAACCGGCTGGTTAACCTGCGAGGGTTGGCTGGATCCTGATGTCGGCCTTTGAAAAAACGAGACACTCCATGGAAAAAGTCCTCATTATCACCGGTGGTTCGCGCGGTATCGGCGCTGCCACAGCGCGTCTGGCCGCCTCACAGGGTTATCGGATCTGCATCAACTACCTGTCGGATCATGCCGCGGCCGAAAAGACGGCAGGCCAGGTGAGGGCGATGGGCGCCAAGGCGATCACCGTGCAGGCCGACGTCAGCAACGAAGACGAGATCATGCGGCTGTTTGCCAGGGTCGACTCCGAACTCGGTCGTGTCACCCATCTGGTAAATAATGCGGGCACCCTGGCGCAGGCTTCCAGAGTCGAGGACATGTCGGAATTCCGCATGTTGAAGATGATGATGAACAACGTCGTCGGCCCGATGCTGTGCAGCAAACACGCCTTGTTGCGCATGTTGCCAGCTCACGGAGGGCACGGCGGCAGCATCGTCAACGTATCGTCACTCGCGGCACGCCTGGGCTCGGCAGGTGAGTACGTCGACTATGCGGCATCGAAAGGTGCGCTGGACACCTTCACCATCGGCCTGTCCAAAGAGGTCGCAGCGGAAAACGTTCGCGTCAACGCGGTACGTCCGGGCTTCATCTTCACCGACTTTCACGCCTTGAGCGGCGATCCGTTTCGCGTCAGCAAGCTTGAGGGGGCATTGCCAATGGGCCGTGGCGGTACCGCCGAAGAAGTGGCCGAGGCCATTCTCTGGTTGCTGTCGGACAATGCGTCTTACGCCACAGGAACGTTCATCGATGTGGCGGGAGGGCGTTGAAGGCGTCCATGGTCGGGCAGGCGCCTTCAGACCCCGCTTACTGACTCGTCACACCGTGACCGGTGGCGCATTGGCGGGCGGGTCGCCGACTGGCGTTTCATTGGGTGGTGGCGTGGATGGCGGCGGATCCTGTTCGGGCACTGGCTCGGGCAGGGCAGGGTCATCAATGTTTGGATCGGGTACTTCTACCGGATTGGGTAGGGTCATGGTTGCAGCCTCCTTGTCGACACTGTTTACGACCGCCCTGCATGGGTGATGATTCAATTGATTTGCCTCCCGCGATAGTTGCCCCGTTGACCCGCTCCTTCGTTGCTCCATCTCTCGGCACGACCCGTAAACATCCTCAAAACCTTTGAACTTTACCCTCGTTGACCGCTCGGAACCTAGGCAGCGGAAATAGACGAGTCGCCAGCACAGTGCGATCGTACGCTGCCATACCGTCAATTTTTCCATTGCATGGAATGCACAGGAGCGTCCCTGGGGCGTGAGGAGTGATGCTCGATGAATGAACAGCCATACGGTCCGGATTCCCTGGCCACCGATGTCCCGCAAGCAACCCTTCCGCTGTCACTGACCCAGGCGCTGCAATTACCCCGCATCGTGATTGAAGACACGTTGCCGGTGATTGACGGTGGCTTGTTTGCGGCCAAGGCGATCATTGGGCAACCGGTTACCGTGACCAGCAAGGTCTATGCCGATGGGCACGACAAGATGGCGGTCAATATCCGCTGGCGTGCTGCCGACGAAGAACACTGGCACAGCGCGCCAATGCGCGAGCTGGGCAATGACAGCTGGGTCGGTGAATTCACCCCGACCTCTGTCAGCCGTCATGTGTTTCGCCTCGAAGCCTGGATCGATCAGTTCGGCAGCTATCGTTATGAGCTGGAGAAGAAGTTCGGCGCGGGCGTTCCTGTCGATCTGGAACTGGAAGAGGGCCGCATTCATCTGGTGCACGCCGCCGAGCGCAGCCAGAACGAGCAACGTCAGCAGATCGAAAGTCTGCTGGGCCAGCTTGAGCAGGGCGATAAAGACGAGAAGGTCGCGCTGCTGTTGCACAGCGAAACCGCCAGCCTGATGAAGCTGGCCGACAATCAGGCCTTCCTCAGCCGCAGCGTCGAGTTCCCTCTGGATGTCGAGCGTGAGCTGGCGCAGTTCGCCAGTTGGTACGAGCTGTTTCCCCGTTCGATGACCGACGATCCGGCACGCCACGGTACGTTCAACGATGTCCACTCGCGTCTGCCGATTATTCGCGACATGGGCTTCGACGTGCTGTATTTCCCGCCGATTCATCCTATCGGCCGTGCCCACCGCAAGGGGCCGAACAACTCTCTGACCGCAGGCCCTGATGATCCGGGCAGCCCGTATGCAATCGGCAGCGAGGATGGGGGTCATGAAGCCATCCATCCGCAGCTGGGCAGTCGTGAAGATTTCCGTAATCTGGTAAAAGCTGCCGCCGATCATGGTCTGGAAATCGCGTTGGATTTCGCCATCCAGTGTTCCCAGGATCACCCGTGGCTCAAGCAGCATCCGGGCTGGTTCTCGTGGCGTCCGGACGGCACGATCCGTTATGCGGAAAACCCTCCGAAGAAGTATCAGGACATTGTTAACGTCGACTTCTACGCGCCAGACGCCATCCCCGGCCTGTGGACGGAGTTGCGCGACATCGTGCTGGGCTGGGTCAACGAGGGCGTGAAAATCTTCCGCGTCGACAACCCGCACACCAAGCCGCTTCCGTTCTGGCAGTGGATGATCGGCGAGGTGCGCAGTCAGCACCCTGAGGTGATGTTCCTGGCCGAAGCCTTCACCAAGCCGGCAATGATGGCGCGACTGGGCAAAGTCGGGTACAGCCAGAGCTACACCTATTTCACCTGGCGCAACACCAAGGCGGAGCTGTCCGAGTATTTCACCCAGCTCAATGAAGTCCCTTGGCGCGACTGTTATCGTCCGAATTTCTTCGTCAACACGCCTGACATCAATCCGCGCTTCCTGCACGAGTCCGGTCGCCCCGGCTTTCTGATCCGGGCGGCACTGGCCACTATGGGGTCCGGGCTGTGGGGTATGTATTCGGGGTTCGAGCTCTGCGAAGCGGCACCGATTCCCGGCAAGGAAGAGTATCTGGACTCTGAGAAGTACGAGATTCGGGTTCGCGATTACGCGGCGCCGGGCAACATCATCGCCGAGATTGCTCAACTCAACCGCATTCGTCGGCAGAACCCTGCGCTGCAAACGCACCTGGGTCTGAAGCTGTACAACGCGTGGAACGACAACATCCTGTATTTCGGCAAGCGCTCGGCGGATGGCAGCAACTTCATTCTGGTTGCCGTCAACCTCGACCCGTACAACGCACAGGAAGCGGATTTCGAGTTGCCGCTGTGGGAAATGGGCCTGCCGGATGACGCCGCTACGTCGGGTGAAGACCTGATGACCGGGCACCGCTGGACATGGTACGGCAAGTACCAGCACACGCGTCTCGATCCAGCTCAACCGTTTGGAATCTGGCGTATCCAGGCCGCGCAATAACACTCCCGAGGAGTCAATAATGGCCAAAAAGCCCGGTCACGCGACATTTATCAAAGACCCGCTCTGGTACAAGGATGCGGTGATTTATCAGGTTCACGTGAAATCGTTCTTTGATTCCAATAACGACGGAATCGGCGATTTTGCGGGCTTGATCGAAAAGCTCGACTACATTGCCGCGCTGGGCGTCAACACCATCTGGTTGTTGCCGTTTTATCCGTCGCCGCGCCGGGACGATGGCTACGATATTTCCGAATACCGCGATGTGCACAGCGACTACGGCACCATGGCCGATGCCAAGCGTTTCATCGCCCAGGCTCACAAGCGTGGCCTGCGAGTGATCAGCGAACTGGTCATCAATCATACTTCCGACCAGCACCCGTGGTTCCAGAAAGCCCGCAATGCCAAGCCCGGTTCCAAGGCGCGGGATTTCTATGTGTGGTCGGACACTGATCAGAAGTACGACGGTACACGGATCATCTTTCTCGATACCGAGACGTCCAACTGGACCTGGGACCCGGTTGCCGGCCAGTACTTCTGGCACCGTTTCTACTCTCACCAGCCGGACCTGAATTTCGACAACCCGCACGTGCTGGATGCGGTCCTCGAAGTCATGCGCTTCTGGCTGGATCTGGGCATCGACGGTCTGCGTCTGGATGCCATTCCGTACCTCATCGAGCGGGACGGCACCAACAACGAGAACCTGCCGGAAACCCATCAGGTGCTCAAGCGCATTCGTGCCGAGATCGACGCGAACTATCCGGACCGCATGCTGCTGGCCGAGGCCAATCAATGGCCGGAAGACACCCAGCTGTATTTTGGTGACAGCAAAGGCCCGGATGGCGATGAATGCCACATGGCTTTTCACTTTCCGTTGATGCCACGCATGTACATGGCACTGGCCCAGGAAGATCGTTTTCCGATCACCGATATTTTGCGGCAGACGCCGGAAATTCCGGAGAACTGCCAATGGGCGATTTTCCTGCGCAACCACGATGAACTGACCCTGGAAATGGTCACCGATCGTGAGCGTGACTATCTGTGGAATTACTACGCAGCCGACCGCCGCGCACGTATCAACCTGGGCATCCGTCGGCGCCTGGCGCCCTTGGTGGATCGCGATCGTCGCAGGGTCGAGCTGCTGAACAGCATGCTGCTGTCGATGCCCGGCACACCGACGCTGTATTACGGCGACGAGATCGGCATGGGCGATAACATCTACCTGGGCGACCGGGACGGTGTGCGCACGCCCATGCAATGGTCGATTGACCGCAACGGCGGCTTTTCTCGCGCCGACCCGGCCAGTCTGGTGTTGCCACCGATCATGGACCCGATGTATGGCTTTCAGTCGGTCAACGTCGAAATCCAGGAACGCGACCCGCATTCGCTGCTGAACTGGAACCGGCGCATGCTCGCCGTGCGCAAACAGCAGAAGGCATTCGGGCGTGGCACGCTGAAAATGCTTTCGCCATCGAACCGCCGCATTCTTGCCTATACCCGCGAATACACAGCACCTGACGGACACAGTGAAGTGGTGTTGTGTGTCGCCAACGTTTCCAGCGCCGCCCAAGCTGCAGAGCTTGAGTTGTCTGCCTATGCAGGCACGGTGCCGGTGGAAATGCTCGGCGGCAGCGCTTTCCCGCCCATCGGCCAGTTAAGCTACCTGCTGACACTGCCGCCGTACGGTTTTTACTGGTTTTTACTGGCTTCGGAGAATCAAATGCCCAGTTGGCACGTTGAACCCGCGCAGAGCATGCCGGACTTCCCGACTCTGGTGCTCAAGAAGCGTCTGGAAGAGTTGCTCGAAGAGCCACTGCGCAGCACCATGGAAAACACCTCGCTGGCGGTCTACCTGCCCAAGCGGCGCTGGTTCGCGGGCAAGGACAAGGCGATCGAGAAGGTCAGCATTGCCTACGCCGTGCGCTTCGGCGATGAAGCGCACCCGGTATTGCTCAGCGAAATCGAAGTCACCGCAGGCGGCCAGACCGATCGCTATCAATTGCCGTTCGGCTTGCTGGCCGAAGACGACATCAGCAGTGCATTGCCGCAGCAGCTGGCACTGGCCCGAGTGCGTCGCAGCCGCGATGTCGGGTTGATCACTGACGCATTCACCCTGGAAACCTTCATCCGTGCAGTGATTCAGGGCATGCAGTCGGACACGGTCATCCCCTGTGCCGACGGCGAGTTGCGCTTCGAGCAAAGCTCGCAGCTGGCCCCCCTTGGCCTGACCGCCGAGTCGGAAGTGCGCTACCTGTCTGCCGAGCAATCGAACAGTTCGGTGGTGGTCGGCAGCAGTCTGGTGCTCAAGCTGATTCGCAAAGTCAGCGCCGGGACGCACCCAGAGCTGGAAATGGGGGCATTCCTGACCCATGCCGGCTTCAAGAACATTTCTCCGCTGCTGGGCTCACTGGTACGTGTCGGCAAGGACGGCCAGTCCAGTCTGCTGATGATCGCCCAGGGGTATCTGAGCAATCAGGGTGATGCGTGGGAGTGGACCCAGAACAATCTCGAGCGTGCAGTACGTGACGAGCTGGCCCATGGTGTTTCCGGTCAGGAACAGCATTACAACGCGTTGCTCGAACTCGCGGACTTTTCGCGCAGTCTTGGCCAGCGCCTGGGTGAGATGCATCAGATCCTCGCGTCGCCCACCGACAATGCGGATTTTGCCGTTGAAGTCACCAGCAGCCAGGACAGCAAGGCCTCCGGAGCCAGCGTCAACGCTCAGCTCGAGCGCGCCTTGCAGCTGCTGGAACAGCGCATGGGCGAGCTGGAGCAGGACGATCAGCAACTGGTCAAAGACTTGCTCGCGCAGCGCAAGCAGATCCGTCAGCGCATCGAGGGCCTGGCCAAGCGCTCGGCCGGTGGCCTGCGCATTCGTGTGCACGGCGATCTGCATCTGGGGCAAGTACTGGTGGTCAAGGGCGATGCCTACCTGATCGATTTCGAGGGTGAGCCGGCCCGCGCACTTGAAGAGCGCCGTGCCAAGCACAGCCCGTTCAAGGATGTCAGCGGTGTTCTGCGCTCCTTCGATTACGCTGCGGCCATGGCTGTACGCAGTGCGCAGAGCGTCGACACGTCTCCCGAGGCAGCCGGCGCGCGCAAACGTGTGGCTGATACCTATCTGGCGCAAGCGCGAGAAACCTTCATCGAGGGTTATCGCTCGGCGACCACCGGCATGGCCCATGCCTGGAAAGATGCAAAAGGGGAGGACGCTGCACTCGAGCTATTCACCCTTGAAAAAGCTGCTTATGAAGTGATCTACGAAGCCGAGAACCGTCCAGCCTGGCTGGCCGTTCCCTTGCAAGGCTTGCGTGGGCTGCTGCAACCGTCTGATGGAGAGTCAATATGAATGCGCCTGACAAAACCGGCACGCGCCGCCGCGCGATTCCCGCTGCTGTGGACCTCGACGCGCTGATCCGTGCTGAACACCGTGACCCGTTCTCTATCCTCGGCCCGCATGGCGATGGCGGCAGCGGGCAGTACGTCCGCGCCTATCTGCCCGCTGCCTTGAGTGTCCGCCTGCTGGCCAGGGATGATGGTCGCGAACTGGGCGAGATGGAAATGAGCGAAGTGCCGGGGTTTTTCGTCGGTCACCTCGAGCACCCGCAGCCTTACCTGCTGAAAATCAACTGGGCCGGCGGTGAACAGATCACCGAAGACCCCTACAGCTTTGGCCCGCTGCTGGGCGAGATGGACCTCTACCTGTTTGCCGAGGGTAATCATCGCGACCTGAGCAGCTGTCTGGGCGCGCAAGTCACCAGCGTCGATGGCGTGGACGGTGTCCGTTTTGCGGTCTGGGCGCCCAATGCGCGTCGTGTTTCTGTGGTTGGCAGCTTCAACAGTTGGGATGGCCGTCGCCATCCGATGCGCATGCGCCACCCGACCGGCGTCTGGGAAATTTTTGTCCCGCGCCTGCAGCCCGGGGAGGTCTACAAGTACGAAATTCTCGGTGCTCACGGGATTCTGCCCCTGAAAAGCGATCCGATGGCCTTGTCCACCACATTGCCGCCCGATACCGCGTCGAAGATCGCTGCGCCATTGCAATTCGAGTGGAATGACCAGGAGTGGCTGCAATCAAGGGCAGGCCGTCACGAGGTCAACGCGCCCTTGTCGATCTACGAGTTGCACGCAGGCTCCTGGCAAATGGAGCAGGTCGACGACAATCAATGGCGGCAGTACAACTGGCGTGAACTGGCTGACCGCCTGATTCCCTACGTCAAGGAACTTGGCTTCACGCACATCGAGTTGATGCCGATCATGGAGCACCCGTTCGGTGGTTCATGGGGCTATCAGTTGCTGGCCCAGTTCGCGCCAACTGCCCGTTACGGTTCGCCGGAAGATTTCGCGTTCTTCGTCGATGCCTGCCACCGGGCTGAAATCGGCGTCATTCTTGACTGGGTTCCGGCGCATTTTCCAACCGATACCCATGGTCTGGCGCAATTCGACGGTACTTGTCTGTATGAGTACGCTGACCCCAAGGAAGGCTTCCATCAGGACTGGAACACCCTGATCTACAACCTGGGACGCACCGAGGTTCATGGCTTCATGCTGGCCTCGGCACTGCACTGGCTCAAGCATTTCCACATCGACGGTCTGCGCGTGGATGCGGTGGCGTCGATGCTGTACCGCGACTATTCGCGTAATGCCGGCGAATGGGTGACGAATCGCTATGGCGGCCGCGAAAACCTTGAGGCTATCGACTTTCTGCGTCACTTGAACGACGTGGTTGCGCTGGAAGCCCCCGGGACCATGGTGATTGCCGAAGAGTCGACCGCGTGGCCGGGTGTCAGCGAGCCGACCCAGCAGGGCGGGCTTGGCTTCAACTACAAGTGGAACATGGGCTGGATGCATGACTCGCTGCAGTACATGGAAGAGGACCCGATCAACCGCGGGCATCACCATGGCAAGCTGAGCTTCAGTCTGGTGTATGCGTGGTCCGAGCGTTTTGTACTGCCTATTTCCCACGACGAAGTGGTGCACGGCAAACATTCGCTGATCGACAAGATGCCGGGTGACCGCTGGCAGAAATTCGCTAACCTGCGTGCCTATCTGTCATTCATGTGGACGCACCCAGGCAAGAAGCTGCTGTTCATGGGCTGCGAATTCGGCCAATGGCGCGAGTGGAATCACGACAGGGAACTGGACTGGTACTTGATGCAATACGCCGAGCACGTGGGCGTGAAGAACCTGGTCGGCGACCTGAACCGCCTCTATCGAGAGGAAAAGGCGCTGCACGAGCGCGATGCAGACCCTGCCGGCTTCCAGTGGCTGGTTGGCGATGACAGTGCCAACAGCGTGTTTGCGTACCTGCGCTGGAGCAAAGACGGCGAACCGTTGCTGGTGGTCGCCAACATGACTCCGGTGCCGCGCCTGGACTACCGTCTCGGCGCGCCGATGCGAGGTGCCTGGACGGAGCTGTTGAACAGTGACGCAGAAACCTACGCAGGCTCCAACTTTGGCAACGGTGGCGAGGTCCTGACTGAAGCCGCGCCGGCGCATGGGATGGAGGATTCGCTGGTGCTGAATCTGCCACCACTCGCGGTGCTGATCTTCAAGCCGAAGAAAGACTGATCAAGGCGCGTCCCCGCGCCAACGGTCGCATTACCACACCAGCCTGAACCCCAGGCTGGTGTTCACTCCCTCCGTTCCATGCTCGTCCAGATCACTGAGGTAATCAGCGCTCCAGTACAGACTGGCGTTGCTGCTCAATGTCGCTATCATCCCTGCGCCAATACTGCCCGTCGTTGATCGATGCGCGGTTCTTATCTGCTCTGCGTGATCGAAGGTCAGCGTGTCATGGCCGTCTTTGGTGTGCCAGAGATTGGCGCGCAGATAAGGTTCTATCGGTACGCTGCTCAATTGATAGCGTCCCTTGAAGCGCATGCCGATGCGCCCTGTGG
This sequence comes from Pseudomonas congelans, assembly GCF_900103225.1. Classification (GTDB taxonomy): domain Bacteria; phylum Pseudomonadota; class Gammaproteobacteria; order Pseudomonadales; family Pseudomonadaceae; genus Aquipseudomonas; species Aquipseudomonas congelans. Next base: position 800,736 of record NZ_FNJH01000001.1, read on the forward strand.
TGTAAGCCTGACTGTCGAATCCGAGACGGGCAATGCCGTCATCCTGATCCTGCAGGTCTACGCGTTGATAGATGATCTGTACCTGAGGCTCTGCAACCCAGCGCTGTGAGAGCGGCAGCGCGTACCCTGCCTCGACAGACAGGCTCATCACATGGCCTTCAGTGTCGACACCGATGCCCCTGACAGAGCGACTGCGGCCATCCAGGCGTGTGCCCATCGCTACTGCGTCGACGTATCCGCCACTCGGTGTAGTCAGCGTCCAGTAGGCGCCCAGGCTCTCGCCCTCCAGTTTCAGACGCCCTGTCTGGTAGTCGCTGAAGCCCTCTGCAAACCCCTTCAACTTGCCGTCCAGACGGTTATGCGCCACGAACAGGCCGACACGCTGAGTCTGCCCGTTGTCCTGTTGCCAGGCATACACGTCATGGCCTATCTGATAACCCTTGAATGAAGCGTCCAGGCCCGGGCTCACATCTCCGGACCAGCGTTGCCTGAAGTCACTGCCGAACACGCGTGCCCAACCTGCCGGCGTCGTGCCGTTTTGCGTCAACAAGGCTTGATCACCCTGGCGCTCATGAAAGGCGCCCAGTGAACTCAGGGCCAGGACCGCAGCAGTCGGTGCCACGACGGAGTAATTGGCGACCTCGGGTCGGTACAGCGCGATGGGCGCGGCTCCGCGAACGGGTTCCGGCAGCGGCGGGGTTCCGATTGCGGGCACTGGCAGTGTGGCTGCTGGCAGGACAGGGGCGGGGTTGGTCGGCTCGGGCTCAGGGTTTTGGGGCGGGACAGGGACAGGCTGCGGCGTTGGCTCAGGTTCGGGATCAGGCGCAGGCTGTGGTGTAGGTGTAGGTGTAGGTGTAGGTGTAGGTGTAGGTGTAGGTGTAGGTTCGGGGACAGGAACAGGTGTGGGCAGTGGAGTTGGCTGTGCAGGTTCGGGGGCGGGCTCGACAGGGGGCGGCGCTGGTGTTGGCGGAGCGATCACCGCAGAGCGCAGAAACCAGCTGTTCTCAGAGCCGGCAGTGGCACCGCCCTTGAACAGGTAGTACTGATAAGCACCTGCCGACAGCGGATTTTGTAACGAAAAGGCCGTGTTGTCGCTGGTTGCGCCGTTGATGGCTTGCACCACTTCGATGCCATTGCCACGGGTCAGGGCGCCGAGGCCACCCGCGTTGCTGACCAACATGCGCGTAGACCCACTAATACGTCCTTGTGTCACCACCAGTCGGTTGCTGGCAGATGCATCGTCGCCCAGCGCCGAGAGCAACAGCAGTCGCCCGTTCTGGCCGGTGTAATTGCCGGCCACCGTCAATGTGCCAGTGAGTGAACGGCCTGCATCGCTCAGGTCCAGCGTTCCGGCATTCTCCAGTGAGGCAAGGGATCCGGCGCTGAAGGGCACAATACTGCCCGAGGTCGAGAGCAGCGTGCTGGTGGAATCGATGTTCAGAACGCCGGTGTCACTCACGTTGTCGCCGAGCACCAGCGTGCCGGCCAGATTCAGCTGCGAGCCATTGCTCACGTTGACTGTTTCCCAGTTGGCATAGCGACCCGGCTGCGACGATGCGGTGTTGTCGAAGGTCAACACGTCGTTGCCCGGGCCGCCGTCGAGCAGCGGGTTGGCGCTCAGGTAGTATTCGCTCAGGTTGTACAGAACTGCCGTATCGTTGCCGTCCGCCATCAACACGTTGCTGCGTGCATAACCGCCGTTCAGCCAGTTGAAGCTGTCACTGCCAACGCTGGTACGAACTTCGCCACTAATCTCACCGCCACTTAGGGTGATCCGGTCGTCGCCGCCACTGACACTGACATTGCCGCCAACAAGGCCGCCCGACAGGGTGATCGTGTCCCTGCCAAAGCCGGTGACCAGGTTGTTGATGATTGTGCCACCGGACATCTCGAATACATTGTTGTCCAGCTTCATGTCCACGCGACCGATGCTGCCAGCGGTCATCACCGCCACGTCGCCATCCTCGAACGCGCGAGTGATGGTGCCACCCGTCATCAGAAAGGTATCCCGCCCATCGCCCTGGGCCAGGGAGCCCAGCGTGCCACCACTCATGACAAAATCGTCGGGATCATCGCCCTGGTTCAGATCGCCGCTGACCTGACCCGCAAAAAGTGTGAAGCGGTCGATCCCGGCTCCTTGGGTCACGCTGCCCAGAATGCGCCCCGACTGCATGTCCACGCTGTCCATTCCCGGACCAAAAAGGATATTGCCGGATACGGTGCCCGTCCCGCCCACCGGAAATATCAGCACGTGGTCGCCACTCAGGGCGCTAAAAGGCCCGCTGCTGCCGCTATCACAGACCTGAACACCCGCCGCTGCCAGGGAGGAAAGTGTGCAGGCACCTTCGGCCCAGGAAGGGATTATTGCCAGTATCACCACGGGCAGCACGTTGCAGGTCTGGTACTGATGAACACGACGGATTTTCATCACAGCTCTCCCGGCCAGGCAGCAGGGGGGCAATCGAGAGGGACCGAGGCGCCAGACTGCTACGCAAAGCGACGTCACGCCAAGATGGGTGTCGATCACTTCGCAAGCCTGTTTCGAGGCTCGCAGTATCAAGTCAAGAAGTCGTTGCCGGTTGCGTCAAGAAGTTGACCGACCGATGGCGTAATTTCAGCTTTATCTACTAACTATTGGAACTACAAGCGAAAAGCTTATGCAGGAAAGTCACTGTCGAGGCCGATTCATTCTGCTGCAGCGGCACGCCGAGACAGCCAGATTGTCAGGGCCAGCGCGCAAACCGACAGCAGGGCAGCGTAGAAAAATATCCAGTCATAGCCCTGGCCCAGGGCAATTGCGCCCATCACAGGACCTGCGATTGCCAGTGCCAGATCGAAGAACACCGCGTAGGCGCTCAGACCCGCGCCGCGGCTGGGGGTAGGCACGCGCTTTATGGCCTCCACGCCGAGTGCAGGGTAGACCAGCGACAGCCCAACGCCGGTCAGTCCGGCCCCTGCAAGGGCAACGGCGCTGCTCGGCGAGAGCCAGAGCATCAGTAGCCCGCAGATTTCTACCGCCATGCACACAATGGCTGCGTTGTAGCCGCCCAGCCGATTGATGGCGCCGATGAACAGCAGACGGGCGAGGATAAAGCACACACCAAACATGCTCAGGCAATAGGCTGCGCCTTCCCAGCCACGATTCAGATAGAACAGGGTGATGAAGGTGGTCAGCGTCCCATAGCCGATCGACGATAGCGTCAGTCCCAGACCATAGGGTGCGATCCGGCCGAATACCGACCAGTAGGGCAGGCGCTCACCGACAATGATGGGTACCGACGGCTTGTTGCGAATCAGCCTCAGTGCCAGACCCGCCATTACCATCAGGGCGACACCCAGGCTGTTGAAGCCAATGCTGTCGATGACCACCACGCCCAGCGGTGCACCGATGGCAATCGCACCATAGGACGCAATACCGTTCCACGAGATTGAGCGGGCAGTGTGTTCCGGGCCGACCTTGCCGATGCACCAACTGATGGTGCCGACCCCGATAAGCCCCTGAGAGACGCCAAGGAACAGCCGTGCGACGATGAGAATCGACAGGCTCAGCGTGGCAAACTCGTGCAGCAGTGTTGCCAGCAAGGTCATGCTGCCGCTGATGACGATGCCCCACAGTCCGAACACAATAGAGCGCTTGCTGCCCAGTGTATCTGTCGCACGGCCGGCGAAAGGTCGGCTGAGCAGGGTGGCGAGGTACTGCGAGGCGATGGTCAGGCCGGCAATCAACGGGCTGAAACCCAGCTGGTCATGAACATAGCCGGGCAATACCGCAATAGGCAGGCCGATGCACAGGAAGGCAATGAACGTGTAAAAGACGATGGAGACGATCTGCAGAGTAATCGTCATGGAACCGGGACGTGCGGCAGGCATTGGGCTCTTCGCTGGCAGGCGGTGGGAGTGCCTCATCATGGCGTGCGTCGTGGATAAATGAAAGCAGGCTAACGGTATTATGCGGGCTGCTTATCAGACAGTTGCCGTTGTGAGGATATGGTCATAGGATGACTGATCACATCACAATAATAAAAAGGTTCGTCATGAAAAATATCCTGTTGCTGGCCGCCGCAGTCAGTTGTTCATTCGGCCTGAGTGCCCAGGCAGCCACCTTCGCCTACATTTCCAGCCCCACCGACGGGCTCATCTCCCAATACCGTCTGGATGAAAAAAGCGGAGCGCTCAGCCTGGTCGAGCAAACCAAAGCGGGCGATCAGGTCAATCCGATGGCCATCACGCCGGATGGCAAGGCGCTATTCGCGGCGTTGCGTGCCAAGCCGTATCAAGTGCTGAGTTTCAGCATCGAGCCTGGAACAGGACACCTCAAACCGCTGAGCCAAGCACCGCTGGCCGAGAGTCTGGCTTACCTGTCTACTGATCGCAGCGGACGCTTCCTGTTCGGCGCGTCCTATGGTGCCGACTTGCTCAGCGTCCAGCCCATCGATGCGCAGCACCGCCCCAGCGACAGCATTCAGACTTACAAGACCGGCATGCACGCGCATTCGGTACGCACCGATCCGAGCAACCGGTTTGTGTACGCCGGCAACCTGGGAGTCGATCGTGTGCTGCAATACCGCCTGGAGCCCAAGGACGGCAAGCTTGTCCCCATCGGCGAGGGCTATGTCGCCGTTCCCGGCAATACCGGTCCGCGTCACCTGGCATTCTCGTCCGACGGCAAGTTTCTGTATGTCGTCGGTGAAATGAGTGGCACCGTCACGGCCTTCGCGATCAATCAGAAAACCGGTGCGTTGAAGCAGATCAGTCAGGCAGACGGTATTCCCAAGCGCTTGAAGCTGGCACCGGGACAGGCCCGCGATGCGCGCAACAACGATCTCAAGGATGATCCGACGCCGCGTATCTGGGCCGCGGATATTCGCATCGCGCCGAACGGCAAATGGCTGTTCATCAGCGAGCGCACCACCAGCAGCGTGTCGGTGTTCAAGGTTGACCCCGCCAGTGGCAAGGTGACGTTCGTTGAAAATTACCCCGTTCAGGAAAAGCAGCCGCGCAACATCGCGGTGTCGCCCAACGGGCGCTGGTTGCTGGTAAGTGGCGAGAAAAGCGACAAGGTCGGCAGTTACGCCATCGGCGAGAAGGGAGCCTTGCAACGGGTCAGCGAAGCGCCCTCGGGCAAGGGTGCGTTGTGGATTGAAGTGCTCAGCCAGCCGAGCGAATAAGCGTTCTGAAAATAAAAAGCCCTGTCACAAGACAGGGCTTTTTGCTATCGCTGGCTGAAAGGCTTAGAACGAAACGCCCTGGCTGCGCAGGTAATCGTCATAAGTGCCGCTGAAGTCGATCACACCGCTTGGGCTGAGTTCGATGATGCGGGTCGCCAGCGATGACACGAACTCGCGGTCGTGACTGACGAAGATCAGTGTGCCTGGATAGTTTTCCAGCGCCAGGTTCAGCGATTCGATGGATTCCATGTCCAGGTGGTTGGTCGGTTCGTCCATCACCAGCACGTTGGGCTTTTGCAGGATCAGCTTGCCGAACAGCATACGGCCCTGTTCACCACCGGAAATCACCTTCACCGACTTGAGGATCTCGTCGTTGGAGAACAGCATGCGGCCCAGGGTGCCACGCACGATTTGCTCGCCGCCCTGGGTCCACTGACCCATCCAGTCGAACAGGGTGGAGTCATCCTCGAAATCGTGGGCGTGGTCCTGAGCGTAGTAGCCGATTTCCGCTGCATCGGTCCACTTGACCGTGCCTGCATCCGGTTGCAACTCGTTGACCAGGGTGCGCAGCAGGGTGGTCTTGCCGATGCCGTTCGGGCCGATGATGGCCACACGTTCGCCGGCTTCGACCTGGAAGCTGAAGTCCTTGAACAGGGTCTTGCCGTCGAAGCCTTTGGCCATGCGATCGACGATGACCGCCTGACGGTGCAGCTTCTTGGTCTGCTCGAAACGAATGAACGGGCTGACACGGCTGGATGGCTTGACCTCGGCCAGCTGGATCTTGTCGATCGCCTTGGCTCGGGAAGTGGCCTGCTTGGCTTTCGAGGCGTTGGCCGAGAAGCGGCTGACGAACGATTGCAGTTCGGAAATCTGAGCTTTCTTCTTGGCGTTGTCGGACAGCAACTGCTCGCGCGACTGGGTCGCCACGGTCATGTACTCGTCATAGTTGCCCGGGAACAGACGCAACTCGCCGTAATCCAGGTCGGCCATGTGCGTGCACACGCTGTTCAGGAAGTGACGGTCGTGGGAGATGATGATCATCAGGCTGTTACGCTGTGTCAGGATGTTTTCCAGCCAGCGAATGGTGTTGATGTCCAGGTGGTTGGTCGGTTCGTCGAGCAGCAGCACTTCCGGATCGGAGAACAGTGCCTGCGCCAGCAGAACGCGCAGCTTCCAGCCCGGCGATACTTCGCTCATCGGACCGTTGTGCTGTTCGATGCCGATGCCCAGACCCAGCAGCAATTCACCCGCGCGGGATTCGGCGGTATAGCCGTCCATTTCCGCAAACTCGGTTTCCAGTTCGGCAACGGCCATGCCGTCATCTTCACTCATTTCCGGCAGCGAATAGATGCGATCGCGCTCGGCCTTGACCTTCCACAGCTCTTCGTGACCCATGATGACGGTGTCGAGCACCGTGAACTCTTCATAGGCGAATTGATCCTGGCGCAGCTTACCCAGACGCACGTTCGGTTCCAGCATCACCTGCCCACCCGAGGGCTCGAGGTCGCCACCGAGGATTTTCATGAACGTGGACTTGCCGCAGCCGTTCGCGCCAATCAGGCCGTAACGGTTACCAGCGCCAAACTTGACCGAGACATTCTCGAACAAGGGTTTGGGGCCGAACTGCATCGTGATGTTAGCTGTGGAGATCAATTACTTTACCTATCAATAACTTGGGCAATAACCGGGGGGGCGCTGGCGTCAGCGGGTGTGGTGTTCAGAACCCCACCGAAGCTGTTCAGTCCGCTCCGTCCGAGCATGAGCTGAACCAACGGGCATACGTCTACAGCAACTGCAGCCTGCCACGACTGCGTTGCCGGGATATGAATGTGGGGGTTCACGCCAGACATTGGCGCGCATTGTCGCATAGGTCGGGCGGCAGTGACATGGTGGACGGCAGAGGATTGCCGAGTTTAACGGGGCGGGGCAGGGCTGGCACTTGTTTTTCAGCGCCCTTCGCAGCGTGTAGCTGCGCAATCCTTTGAATACTATCGCTGAAGCGCGTCGCTGACTTTATGTCGAACTTCATCAAGGCTCAACTTGGGAATGACCTCGTGCGGCACTCGCGAGCTGTCGGACACATTGAATACCTGGAAGTCACTCCCGACGACCTGTTTCGACATCAGCTCCAGCGAGGGCAGAATTCTCGATTCGTAATGCTGGTCCAGACCACAGGGTGAGCACTTGTCGCTAGATGATTCATAGAATCGGCCCACGGACTGATTCATATCGAAGCCGACCAGAAATACCTGGCTGAAACCAAGGTGATAGGACAATTGCAGAGCCAGGTACATGACAGTTCTGGCGTCGAAAAAACCAAGTTCCAGATTCTTGCTGAAGCCGATATCCCTGCTTCGGCTACTCCATAACGAGAGTTTCCTGACCAGTGCATCTTCTCGCGAGCAGAGTGCGGCAACTGTCGACAGTCTCGCCGATTTCTTCAATGCATAAGCGCTTCCTGAGGGTCTGGGAATGTCGCCGTGAAACTGATCTTCCCAGAGGCCTACATTTTCGCTGGAGCGCATGGCAGCGGCGAATAGCTCAGGCTGCTGGTTGGGGAAATCCCTGTCGGAGCACACGTAGAACAACGGTTTTATGTTCGTGTCTGCGAACATCGAGAACGCGCCGTTCATGGTGATCATGGGGATGTGCGAGAACTCTTTGATCGGGAAATCCCTGGCTGATTTTCCCGAGCCGATCAGGAAGACCGGTCCTTTTCGGGTGCCCCTGCATTTTCCGAAATCAAGCACGTGCGTCGGTGCGGGGGTGTGCTCGTCAACAGAGTTACGTAGATGGCGTGTCGAATTAATTGATTGACCAGTCATGACTACCCTGTAAGCACTAGTGGCGAATTAGTTGGGGAATTGTGCGCGCAATATTATTGGCTAGTTGCCATTAATTCAATATCAAAGGGTTTAAAAAGAGTATCACACTGGACACAAATAGCTACAGAGTGAGGCGCCTGCTTCCCGGAGTGTGCTTCTCGCTAGATGGTTTTCGGATGTAAGCTCAGATAGGTGATATTGATATAATATTGATTGGCCACTGTTTGCTGGCAGCCGGATTTGATCCTGTTCACGGCAAAAGCTCCGGTAAATCAGATGCGCAGCAGCAAGCTCGGAAACAGGTATCAGGGCGATACATTTGCTTGGGGCGAGGTGGGCGAAGGCAGTCACTGGAGGCTTGTTCTGCAAGGCCCGGTGATTACCGGGCCTGCCATTTCTGGTGCGTGTTGACGGTTAGTCGGATTTCCTTTCCTGCTTTTTCCTCCTGAACCAGCTTCCCAATGCATGGAAAGGGTGGATGAACATCGCAATCGCTCCAAGCAGAAAGACGATGGAGACAAGGATCAGACCCAGGCCTTCGTGTGCAAACATAGTGATTGACTCCTGTTGTCACTGTGTCGGTCCGTTGAAGACTAGCCGCTGAAACGTTTCACCTCATGAAGAAATGTTAAGGAACTTTCTCGAAGCGGCTTTCAGAGCGAGCGGTGTGCCGGGCAGATCCCGTCACGGTTTCGCGCAGACCCCCGGTTTTGCTCCGCAGAACCATTCGGATCGAGCGCTGACGTTGCCAGGTTACGGCAGGCCGAAAAGTATCTTCAGCGCCGTCGCGGAACTAGATGACGCCATGACGAGACTATAAGCACGCTCGCGTTCAGCAGGCGTGGCCTGTGAATGTGCATTCTCATGATCCCGGAGGTTACTGACATGAAGTCCCTTTTCCGTCCAGCTTTGTTGCTGGCTGTCGCTTTACCCCTGTTCCTGGCTGGCTGCGGAGACAAGGAGCCCGAGCAGCGCACTGCGTTCACTCAGTTTCTGCAAACCCGAATTGTCGACAAGCCAGGCGTGCATGTTCCCAAGCTGACAGATGATGAGAAGAAAGCCTTTGGTGATTACACCTCGCACTATGCGGTCATCTCCGACTTCGGCGCGGGTATGGACTCGGCGGTACAGCCGCTCGCCGGCTTGATGCAGAAAGGTTCTTTTCATTCGGTAAGCGATGTCATTCAACGCCGCGCCGACCTGGCTGCCGTGCAGACGGGCCTTGATGAAGTGGGCGAGAAGCTGACCATCGAGCAGGGCAAGGCGGACGCCGCACGCGCGAAACTCAAGCAGCCGGAAGACTTGAAGGTGGTTTACGACAAGGCCTACGACCGGACTGTCAGCGTACCCGCCAACACCTTCCGCGAAGTGCTGCCGCAGATAAAGGGCACCTTTTCCAGTGGCCTGAAGGTTGCCGATTATGTGGACGCGCACAAATCGCAGATCGATATCTCCGGTTCGACGATCACCGTCAAGGATCCTGTGGTCCAGACCGAGCTCAACAAACTGCTGCAAGAGCTGAACGAGCAGGGCAAGAATGCTCAACAAGCCCAGTCCAAACTGCAATCGCTGATGACCGGCCGCTGATATCGAGCAGCTGCACCTGAAGTGCCGGCCCGGCCCTGTGCCGGGCCGGTCCTTGTCTCAGGTATGATTCGGCCATCTGTCTGCCTGATGCCGAGAATCAACCGCCTGATGATCACCCCTCCTTCAATGACCATTACCCTGCGTGATGCTTCCTCTGCTGATGCGTTATGCCTCGCGGCGCTCGGCACGCAGGTTTTTCTCGACACCTACGCAACGCAGGGCATTCGACAATCCATCGCCCGCGAGGCGCTGGAGGCCTTTTCGCCTGTGAACTTTACGCAATTGCTCATCGAACCGACAACGTTCATCGTCGTGGCGGAGTCGCAAGGGCATTTGATTGGTTTTGCTCAGGTTGCATTGCGCACAGACCACGCAATGCTCGGTGTATCGACCGCTGCCGAGTTGCAACGCCTTTATGTGCAGGAGCGTTTCACAGGGCGTGGAGCGGGGCGGCTGTTACTTGAAGCCGCCGAACAGCGTGCAACAATTGCTCACGCCTCGCTATTATGGGCGACGGTCTGGGTTGGCAACACGCGCGCGCTGGCGTTTTACCCTCGTCAAGGCTATGAGCTGAAAGGTACGCCGCACTATTTGTTTCAGGGCGAGACACATGAGAACCACCTGTTTGCCAAACCGCTGATGACTACTGACTGACACGACGTTGCTGTGCAACAAGGACGCTGAATGCTGCGCATACTGGGCAAGACCTCATCGATCAACGTACGAAAAGTACTCTGGACGTGTGAGGAACTGAAGATACCCTTTACTCAGGAAGACTGGGGGTCAGGCTTCAAACCTGCGGACACGGATGAGTTTGTCGCGCTCAACCCGAATGCCATGGTGCCGGTTATCGTCGATGATGACTTCGTACTTTGGGAGTCCAACAGCATCGTTCGCTATCTGGCCAACCGTTATGCTGGCGACTCCGTTTATCCGCTGGATCCACGTGGCAGGGCGCAGACCGATCAGTGGATCGACTGGCAAGGCTCGGATCTGAACCGATCATGGAGTTATGCCTTCATGTCACTGGTGCGGCGCTCGACCGAACATCAGGACCCTGCCGCCATAGCCGCGTCCTGTGCTCAGTGGGCCAGGCATATGCAGATACTCGACAGGCAGCTGGAAAAGACCGGCGCCTATGTATGCGGCGAGCGTTTTACCCTGGCTGATATCCCCATCGGTCTTTCAGTCAATCGCTGGTTTGAGACGCCTCTCGAGCATCCTGATCTGCCCGCCGTCAATGCGTATTACGAACGCCTGAGCCACCGTTCCGGCTACCTCCTGTACGGGCGCAACGGAACTCCGTGACGGCTTGTCGGGCTCGCGTTTATCCTTGGGCACCATTGTGAGTCCTGTTGCCTGTTAAGGAGTCGTCGAAGTGACCAGCATCAAAATTACCGCGGGCGGATACGAGTTTCTCGCCGAAACCCATTCGGATGCACCGCAAACGGTGGAGGCGTTTCTCAAGCTGCTGCCCTATCGGCAGAAATTCATCCATGTGCGCTGGAGCGGAGAGGGCTGCTGGGTGCCGCTGGATGATTATCAGCTGAAGCTGGATGACACATTGATCGGCTTCGAGAACGCAACCAGCCATCCTTCGGTGGGCGACATTCTTTTCTATCCGGGCGGTTACAGCGAAACCGAGATTATCCTTGCCTACGGCTCGTGCTGTTTCGCCAGCAAGATGGGGCAGTTGGCGGGCAACCATTTTCTGACCATTACCCAGGGTAAGGAAAACCTGCGCAAACTGGGCGTGAAGACGCTCTGGGAAGGCGCTCAGGACGTGGTTTTCGAGCTGGCTTGAGCCTGTGGCCATTGCACGATAGGCATTTGCCCGTATTTGTTGGAACTGCTGATCTTCGCCAGGGGTCTAGTCCACGATGCTTCCAGCTCCCGGAAGCCGACCTGGAGACATGACCTTGAATATTTTCGAAGCCCTGCGCGAAAGCCATGACCGTCAACGCAGCTACGCTGATGCCCTGATCCAGACCAGTGGCGACAGCGCTGAACGCGAGAAGGCCTACAAACAGCTCAAGGAAGAACTGCAGGCCCACGAAACGGCCGAGGAACGGTTTTTCTACATCCCTCTGATGGCCCACGACAACGGCGTGGACCTGAGCCGTCACGCCATTTCCGAGCATCACGAGATGGACGAGATGATGGAAGAGCTCGATGAAACCGAGATGTCGAGCCCGGCCTGGCTGGCTACCGCGAAAAAGCTGTCGGAAAAAGTGCACCACCACCTGAAGGAAGAAGAGCAGAAGTTCTTCCAGATGGCGGGCAAATTGCTCGACGAAAAGCAGAAACAGAGCCTTGCTGGCGAATACGTAAAGGAATACGAAGAGCAATTGGCTGAAGGTTGATAGCGCGGTGCAGTGTTAGAATCGACTTTTTATCAGCGAAGACATGACATGAAGTTTCTGTTTCTGACGAGCGCGACGGTGATTGCTGCAACGGTATTGACCGGGTGTGCAGCGCCTTCCAGTTCCGCACGTGCCGCAGGACCCTACAAGGTCCTGTCGAGCGCCAAGCAGGATGCGGCTGTGGCCCAGTGCATTCAGGTGACCTGGCAGAACGAAGCCATGTTCGGCACGTCTTCTGACGTATTTCTGCATGACCTGTCAGGCGGCGGCTTCACTGTGTTTACCACCGAATCGACCTATTTCGCCGACGTGCGCGGCAAAGGTCCGACCACTGCCGTTGAGTTCTATGCCCCGCAAGGCGATGCCCAGGCCGCTTTGCGCTCTGCGGCCATCGCGACCTGTCTTTAAGTCTGTTCCCCGCCGCGCACGCTCCCGGACGCTTCTCGTTGCCACGCTCCGGCGTGGGAACGCCGTTCCGGACGCTCTGCGTCCAAGTGCCTGCTGGTTTTTTGCGCCCATCCATCCGCTTTGTCCAAGTCAATACGGCACGCCCAATAACTGCGCGCGCGCACAAGAGTGGGGCCTGACCACTCGAGTGTGACGATCAGTAGCATTATCCCCGTAATTTTTCTTCACTTCTGTTCTTCAAGCCTGAATTCCAGTCTGTTGATTTGCCTCGGTTTTTTCATGTGCTGTTCTCCGCATGTCCTCTGTGGCACACTTTCTGCTAACTATTCCGTTGTTACATACCTGTATCCGCTATAGCGGAATAACGAATACTTCGGCGGAGTTTAAGTCATGCATCGCGGACCTTCCTTTGTGAAAGCTTGTGCCTTTGTTCTTTCAGCCTCATTCATGCTGGCCAATACGGTGCAGGCAGCCGAAGGCAGTAAGCTGGATGCAGTATTGAAACGTGGAAATCTGGTGGTAGGGACGGGCAGTACCAATGCCCCGTGGCACTTCCAGGGCGCGGACGGCAAGTTGCAGGGCTTCGATATCGACATTGGCAGAATCATCGCCAAGGGCCTGTTCAATGACCCGAGCAAGGTGGAATTTGTCGTGCAGTCCTCGGATGCGCGTATTCCCAACCTGCTGACCGACAAGGTCGATATCAGCTGCCAGTTCATCACCGTTACCGCCAGCCGCGCACAGCAGGTGGCATTTACCCTGCCGTATTACCGCGAGGGTGTGGCCCTGCTGTTACCTGCCAATAGCAAGTACAAGGAAATCGACGACCTGAAGGCGGCGGGTGACGATGTGACCGTTGCCGTACTGCAAAACGTGTACGCCGAGGAACTGGTGCATCAGGCACTGCCAAAAGCCAAGGTCGACCAGTACGACAGCGTCGACCTGATGTACCAGGCGATCAACTCCGGGCGTGCCGATACAGCGGCCACCGATCAGTCCTCGGTCAAGTACCTGATGGTGCAGAACCCTGGCCGCTACCGTTCGCCTGCCTTTGCCTGGAGCCCGCAAACCTATGCCTGCGCGGTCAAGCGTGGCGATCAGGACTGGCTGAACTTCGTCAACACCGCGTTGCATGAAGCCATGACCGGTGTCGAGTTCCCGGCTTACGCGGCGTCTTTCAAGCAATGGTTCGGTGTCGATCTGCCGGTGCCTGCGATCGGTTTTCCGATGGAATACAAATAAGTCCACTCTGACCTTCAGCGGCAGGGCAGGCCTTCGGGCTGTCCCTGCCAGGTATGGGCAAGCATGAATTACCAATTGAATTTTGATGCCGTGTGGCGCGACTTCCCCAGTCTTCTGGCGGGGTTGGGCCTTGGTCTGGAACTGGCCCTGATCTCGATCGCGATTGGCTGTGTGATCGGACTGGCGAATGCATTTGCACTGCTGTCACGTTACAAGGCGTTGCGCATCGTCGCGTCGATCTACGTAACGGTGGTGCGCAACACGCCGATTCTGGTGTTGATCCTGCTGATCTACTTCGCGTTGCCCGGGCTCGGCATTCGACTCGACAAGCTGGCGTCATTCATCGTCACGTTGTCGCTGTACGCCGGTGCCTATCTGACCGAAGTGTTCCGTGCCGGACTGCTGAGCATCCACAAGGGGCAGCGCGAAGCGGGGCTGGCGATCGGTCTGGGCGAGTGGCAGGTACGGGCTTACATCATCGTGCCGGTCATGTTGCGCAATGTATTGCCAGCACTCTCCAACAACTTCATTTCGCTGTTCAAGGACACCTCCCTGGCGGCCGCCATTGCCGTGCCGGAGCTGACCTATTACGCGCGCAAGATCAACGTCGAAAGCTACCGGGTGATCGAAACCTGGCTGGTGACCACGGCACTCTATGTGGTGGCCTGCTACGTGATCGCTCTGCTTTTGCGTACCCTCGAACAACGTCTGGCGATTCGCCGCTAGGAGGCTGTCATGTATCAACCCCCTGGCTGGTTGCAGGAATTGTGGAATGCGCGTGAAGTGCTCTGGTCCGGCTTTCTGACCAGTATCCAGTGCTCGGCGCTGGCGATTGCCGCAGGTACGCTGATCGGCATGCTGGCCGGTCTGGTGCTGACCTACGGCGGCTTTTTCGCCCGTTTGCCGATCAGGCTCTACGTAGATCTGATTCGCGGCACCCCGGTGTTTGTGCTGGTGCTGGCGGTCTTTTACATGGTGCCGGCACTGGGTTGGCAGATAAGCGCGTTTCAGGCCGGTGCAATAGGCCTGACGCTGTTCTGCGGCTCTCACGTTTCGGAAATCGTACGCGGCGCCCTGCAGGCCATTCCCCGCGGCCAACTGGAAGCCGGCAAGGCCATCGGTCTGCGCTTCGGTCAATCGCTGCGCTACGTGTTGCTGCCTCAGGCCATGCGCCAGATCCTGCCGACCTGGGTCAACTCCTCGACCGAGATCGTCAAGGCGTCGACGCTGCTTTCGGTGATCGGCGTGGCTGAACTGCTGCTCAGCACCCAACAGGTGATTGCGCGCACGTTCATGACCCTGGAGTTCTATCTGTTTGCAGGTTTCCTGTTCTTTCTCATCAACTACGCCATCGAGCTTCTTGGGCGGCAAATCGAAAAACGGGTGGCATTGCCATGACACAGACTCATAACCCCGGCCCGGCGCTGCTCAGCATCGAAGGCCTGCATAAATCCTACGGCCCGGTGGAAGTGCTCAAGGGTGTCGATCTGCGCATGCAGAAAGGCAATGTAGTGACCCTGATCGGTTCCAGCGGTTCGGGCAAGACCACCTTGCTGCGCTGCGTCAACCTGCTGGAAGAGTTTCAGGGCGGGCATATCCGTCTTGAGGGGCAGGACATCGGTTACAGCA
Source organism: Pseudomonas congelans (assembly GCF_900103225.1). Lineage (GTDB taxonomy): Bacteria > Pseudomonadota > Gammaproteobacteria > Pseudomonadales > Pseudomonadaceae > Aquipseudomonas > Aquipseudomonas congelans. The sequence goes on from NZ_FNJH01000001.1 coordinate 815,958, forward strand.
ACGTAGACGGCAAGCGCACCCGCCATCCGGAGCGTCTGATCGCGCAACACCGGGCAATGACCGGCATGGCCTTTCAGCAATTCAACCTGTTTCCGCACCTCAGCGCCTTGCAGAACGTCACCCTGGGCTTGCTCAAGGTCAAGAAGATGCCCAAGGATCAGGCCGTTGCGCTGGCCGAAAAGTGGCTGGACCGGGTTGGCCTGCTGGAGCGGCGCAATCACTTCCCCGGCCAGTTGTCCGGTGGTCAGCAACAGCGTGTGGCGATTGCCCGCGCCATTGCCATGAACCCCAGTCTGATGTTGTTTGACGAAGTCACTTCGGCACTCGATCCGGAACTGGTGGGCGAAGTGCTGAGCGTCATCAAGGACCTGGCCGAGGAGGGCATGACCATGCTGCTGGTGACGCATGAAATGCGTTTTGCCTACGAAGTGTCGGACCAGATCGTGTTCATGAATCAAGGGCGCATCGAAGAGCAGGGGCCTCCCAAGGCGTTGTTCGAGCAGCCGAAGTCGGCGCGCTTGAGCGAATTTCTCAAGAACATTCGTTTTTAAACCTTCACCACGTCCAATGCTTCAAGACAAGGAACAACTCATGACTATTACCCGTTATGGCGCAGGCAGCACAGCAGGGGGCGGCCAGCCACGGCCATTCGCCCGCGCAGTCGAGGCCGACGGCTGGCTACACGTTTCCGGCCAGGTACCTGCGCAGGATGGCGAGATCATCGTCGGCGGCATCGTCGAGCAGACGCACCAGACCATGCGTAACCTGATCGCGATTCTTGAAGAGGCCGGTTACGCGCTCAAGGATGTGATCCGGGTCGGCGTGTGGCTGGAGGACCCGCGCGACTTCTGGAGTTTCAACAAGGTGTTCGGTGAGTACTTCACCCCCGAGCATGCACCGGCACGCGCTTGCGTTCAGGCCAGCATGATGGTCGACTGCAAGGTCGAAATCGATTGCATCGCCTACAAGCGCAAGTAGCAGGCGTGCAGCTACACGTTGCAAGCCGGAGGTCCGATCACATGAGGCTTTTGGCTTGCTGCTTTCCCAAGGACCGACTCTCATGACCGAAGACACTATCAAGCGCCGGGCACGCGGACTGGACCGGGCGTTCGATATCCTGGATTTTCTCAAGGAAAAGGCCAGGCCCATGCGCCCCAATGAGATTGCCAGCGGGATCGGCAGCCCCAAATCAACGGTGTACGAGCTGGTGGCATCGCTGCTGGAGCGGCGGATTCTGGAGACAGTGGGCAAGGACGGGCATGTCTACCTTGGCCGTCAGTTGTATTTCCTGGGGCAGGCGCACTTGCGGCACTTCGATTTCACTCGCGAAGCCGAAGCCTGCCTGTGCGAGATCGTCAGCCAGACGCGGGAAACGGCGCAGATGTGCCTGCTCAATGGTCGCAAATACACCGTGGCGCTGATGAAGGAGGGTGAGCGTCATTTCAGGATTTCTTCGGACATCGGCGAAAACGCGCCCATTCCATGGACGGCGTCCGGGCGTCTGTTGCTCAGTCACCTGAGCGATCAGCAGATCATCGACCTGATCGACCCCGACGACTTCATTCTGCCGGGTGGCGAACGTCTGCCGCTGGAGACCTTTCTTCGGGAAATCCGCAAAGCCGGCGAGGAGGGCTTCTTTTCCTTCAATAGCGTGGCTGACACCTTCACCCATTGCTTCGCCGCCCCCGTAAACAACGAACACGGTCAGTGCATCGCCACGCTGTGCATCGTCGCGCCGCGTGCCGACGCCAAGACCCACTACGACGACTATCGGCGGGTGCTGATCGACAGCGCCAATGGCCTGGCTCGCCGTATCAATGAATAACAGCAGGAGATTACCGATGAGCACCGCCGTCATGGACAAGGGTATTGCGCAGCCGGGTGACAGCCTGGTCAGTGACGTCAGCCTGCCCGCACTGGTGATTCACAATCAGGCGCTGCAACACAATATTCGCTGGATGCAGCAGTTTGTCAGCGACAGCGGTGCAGAGCTGGCACCGCACGGCAAGACCAGCATGGTGCCCGCTCTGTTTCGCCGGCAACTGGACGCGGGTGCATGGGGCATGACCCTGGCCACGGCAGTCCAGACGCAGGCCGCGTATGCGCATGGCGTGCGCCGGGTGCTGATGGCCAACCAGTTGGTCGGTGCGCCGAACATGGCTATCGTCGCCGACATGCTGGCCGACCCCATGTTCGAGTTTCACTGCATGGTCGACCATCCGGACAATGTCGCTGCGCTGGGCGAGTTTTTCGCCGCGCGTGGCCTGCGTTTGAACGTGATGATCGAATACGGCGTACCCGGAGGCCGTTGCGGCTGCCGTAGCGAAGAGCAGGTGTTGGCGCTGGCCGACGCTGTTCTGGCACAACCGGCGCTGGCATTGACCGGCATCGAAGGGTACGAGGGCGTCATCCACGGTGACCACGCCATCCAGGGCATCAAGGCCTTTGCCGCGTCGCTGGTGCGCCTGGCTGTCGACTTGCAGGACAAGGGCGCCTTCGCTCTGGATCGCCCGATCGTCACTGCATCCGGCTCGGCCTGGTATGACCTGATCGCCGAAGCATTCGACGCCCAGGCTGTCCGCGAGCGCTTCCTCAGCGTGCTGCGGCCCGGCAGCTATGTGGTGCATGACCACGGCATCTACAAGGACGCGCAGTGCTGCGTGCTGGACCGGCGTGCCGAATTGAGCGAAGCGCTACGCCCGGCCCTGGAAGTCTGGGCGCATGTGCAATCCATGCCGGAACCGGGCTTTGCAGTGATTGCCATGGGCAAGCGCGATGTTGCCTACGATGCCGGGTTGCCCAACCCGCTGCTGCGTTACAAGGCAGGCGTGCAATCGGCTGCCGGCGACGACGTGAGCGCCTGCAAGGTGACGGCCGTCATGGATCAGCACGCATTCATGAGCGTCGCGCCCGGATGCGAGCTGAAGGTCGGCGATATCATTTCCTTCGGCACCTCGCACCCGTGTCTGACGTTCGACAAGTGGCGTTCAGGTTGCCTGGTGGATAATGACCTACGGGTGATAGAACCTTTCAATACATATTTCTAGATAAGTATTTGCAGGAGTATCGTCACATGAGCCTTCCACGGGTCGCCCTTATCGGCGAATGCATGATCGAACTGCAACAGCATGCCGATGGCAGTCTGCGCCAGAGCTTTGGCGGCGACACGCTCAATACGGCGGTCTACCTCTCCCGATTGCTGGGTGAGCGTGCCAAGGTCGACTACGTCACGGCACTGGGTGATGACAGCTTCAGCGATGCGATGTGCCGGATCTGGGCGGACGAGGGCATCGGTCTGGGCAAGGTGCAGCGCCTGCCAGGACGCTTGCCGGGGCTCTATTGCATCCAGACCGACGCCAATGGTGAGCGGCGTTTTCTCTACTGGCGCAACGAAGCTGCCGTGCGGGACTGCTTCATGACCCCGGCGGCCGAGCCGATCCTGGCAGCGCTGGCCAGCTATGACGTGCTGTATTTCAGTGGCATCACCCTGGCAGTGCTTGGCGAGCAGGGGCGTGTCAAACTGATGGAGGCACTGGCGTGCGCGCGTCAGCGCGGTGTCAGGGTCGCCTTCGACAACAACTATCGTCCGCGGCTGTGGGCCAGTGTCGAGCAGGCCCGCGAAGCCTACCGAGCGTGTCTGCAGCATGTGGACCTGGCCTTGCTGACCGAAGACGACGAGCAGGCACTTTATGGCTATGCCGACAGCGAACAGCTGCTCGCCGCCTATCGCGGGCGCGGCATCGGTGAAATCGTCGTCAAGCGTGGCGCGCAGAGTTGTCTCGTCGAAGCCGGCGGCGAACGTTTCGAAATCGCAGCGCAGAAGGTCGAGCGTGTGGTCGACACCACGGCTGCGGGTGATTCCTTCAGTGCCGGCTATCTCGCGGCCCGGCTCATGGGTGAACACCCGTTGCAGGCGGCGGAAGCAGGGCATCGTCTGGCCAGTATCGTGATCCAGCACCCAGGCGCGCTGGTACCCAAGTCGGTCATGCCAGTCTGATAGCACTTGCCAAGGAACATGCAGTTGATCGGCTAACACACTGACAGGCAAGCATTTCGCTGGAACCTGCGCGAAAATCCGGCCACCATAGGCGACCTTTTCGCCTGCGAGCCCACCACCGGAGTCTGCGTGCCTGACGACCTGCCTTCTGCGCTTCCTCATGACCTGGATGTCGACCTTTTACCGCCCCGGCAATTGCCGTTGTTTCGACGCCTGTTGGCGCGGCTGTTGGGGCGTGGTCTTACCGGACTGCGCTCGCAGCACGCGCCTTCATGGTCGCAGGGGCATGCCGACGGTTATCTGAATGGCCACATCGAAGGCGTGCGTGAAGGCTATGAAGAGGGTTATCTGGATGGTCAGGAGTCAGGCCGTCAGGTGCTGGTCATCAGCGATACCCGGCCAGCCCGGCATCGTGGCCCCAAGGTCGACGATCATCTGTTCGATGACTGGCGGCTGGCGCTTACGCCTGAGCTGAAAAAGCGCATCAAGGCCGATGTCGCTGAAAAACTCCCCGCACATGCCCAGCCCAGTGCGGCACAGTGGAAGATGATCTTCAGCGATACACCGTCTACCTACGTGATTGCCGGGGCGGGCGCGGGTAAATCCACGTCGCTGGTCCTGCGGATTCTGCTGCTGCATCACTACCTGGGCTTCGAACTGAACGCCATGACGGTGGTGACCTTCACCCGAGAGTCACGCAAGGACTTCATCAGCAAACTGATCGATGTCATGGCCCTGTGGGGGCATGCGCTGGAACAAAAGCAGGCGCGTGAGCTGGTGCGCACTTTCCATTCGCGCATTCTGCCGCTGGTGCGCAGCCTGCCCGGTTTTGAGCAGCTGCGCGCGTTCGAGAACCTTAGCAGCCAGTCTTCCGGTCTGGAAGAGGCGGACAGCAACCCCTTCGACTTGCGGATCAACGACGCGCAGCGCCAGCAACTCAATCTCTGCTACCGCGATCTGTACGCCGGCAATGAGCGTTTTCGCGAAGTCATGGCGCCGCTGTATCGCCATGCCCTGCAGCTCAAGGAACTGGACCGCGATCACCCGGATGTGCAGAAACGAGTCGCAGTGACCGAGCTGTCGTCGAAACGCGATGAAGAGTGGTGTGACACCGTTGAAGACTTGTGGATCCGCGCCGGAGCCTGGCCTATAAAAGGCATTGAGCCTATGCGCCAAGCTGTTGAAATAAATGGTTTTCCGTTTTCTTTCCACGGCTATATCGCCGAGCTGGATGCCTGGGTCGTGCTGGGCCTGGACGCCAGTGAGGACCAGCAACTCAAGCGGCCGGGCGCCAAACTGCCGGTCTGGGCGGAAGGCGTCATAAAGCGCACCCTGTTTCAAGCTTTCTGCAGTAAGCCATTGATATGGATGGACAACTACCAGTCTGCCAACGAGGTTTTGCAATCATTGGCAGGCGATGCCGTCGCGGGGCCCGGGTTCGATTACCGGGTCAAGGGCGAACTCGGTGCGGCACCCTTGCTGGACTGTTTTGTCACGGCTGCCAGCTTCATCGAGAACCTCGGGCTGGATGTGCCGAGCGCCGTGTCCGAGATGAGTTTTGCCAGCGATGACCCGGACCGCTTCTTCTTCGAAGCACTCAGCCTGTTCTGGAAAGCCTTCGAAACGCACCTGCTGGCTCAATCGCCACCGATCATGACCTACAACCGCATGTTTGCCTTGTTCGGCGAAACGTCACCGGAGAACCTCAAGCACGTCAGTGATCCAATGCTCAGACCCTTGGCGCATTTGATGATCGACGAGTTCCAGGACGTCTCGCCGCAGATCGTTTCATGGCTACGCGCCAGCCTGCGCGAAATCAGGCGTCGTGGTCCGGCATTGCACACCGGCCGCATCGCTCAGCATTCATCGCTGCTGTGTGTCGGTGACGATTGGCAGTCGATCTACGGCTGGCGAGGCAGTTCGCCGAAGTACTTCATGGAATTCGCCAAGGAGTTCTCCTCCCCGGCGACCACCAGGGTCATGCTCAGTGACAACTTCCGCAGTCATCAGCACATCATCGACGCCGCCGAGCATATCGTGCGGGCGGCCCCGGCCATTCCGGGCAAGAAGGCACGCGCCAGTGGCCTGCTTCAGGAGCTGCTGCCGGTCAAGGTACTGGATCGCGACGAGGACGAACTTGCCGAGCGGGTCGCCGAGCACTATCACGATGGCGACTCGATCCTGCTGCTGTACCGCAAGGGCAGTGAGAAGGCGCGCTTCTCGGCGCGTCTGCAGGCATTGATCGACGCCGATTCGGCAAGTGGCGTGCAGAATCGCCGCATCAGAACGCTGACTTATCACAGTTCCAAGGGCTTGCAGGCGGATGCCGTATTTTTGCTGGGCGATTGTCAGCATCTGACCGTCTCGCCCTACAAGAATCAGGTTTACCGGTTGGCAGGGCTGGGTGATGCGAGTGATCTTCAGCCATTCGATACGGCACAGAAGGATGAGGTCTTGCGTCTGGCCTACGTCGCTATCACTCGTTCGGCGCGGCACTGTTATTGGTATATCGATGAAAGCGCCAGTTCAGCAGACGCTGTTCAGATGCCTAAAGCGTCAGACAGGATTGCCCGGGACAAGCCTTTCTTCGAAGACCTGCGCAATAGCGTTCGTGTCGGCTGAGGCGTTCATGTCAGATAAAACCGGCGATCTGTCGTTGCGTGTGAGTGCCGAATAATTCCAGCTCATCCTCGATGGCTTCGATGATGCGCTCCACATCTGCGGCATTCATCACGGTAGAACAGGGCAGGCCGGCAATGGCGACCACTGTTTCACCGCTGGCACGGTCGAAAAGTCGCGCAATCATGCTCCCTGGTGCATCCATCGAGGCTTCAAAGCCTACGGGGTGGAAGTGCCAGCGCATCAGTTGGCATGCATTGGGGAATGTGACTTTAGTCATGACGATGGCCCACCTGAATCAATCGAGCACTTCCTTGCTCCAATGGGTAGGCAGACAGCCAGAATGCGTCCGGTAAAGCCATGATGACGGGACGATGACCAGCGGAAAGATCATCGGTCGGTCAAGCTGCTTTCCAGCAGGATCGCTGAGCGGTCTGACGAAGACTGAAAATAGCACTTGCCAGCGCCGTTCTGGAAAAATTTTTTATGACGCAGCACAAAAAAATCAATTATATGAGCGTTGTCATTAGAAGGTATTAATGGGCACGCTCCAGGCATTTGCAGAGCCGCTACCGCAAGTCCTTTCAATGGAATGAATTTGCTGTGACGAAGATGGTTTTCGTGCCGGGTCTGGGGCAAGCTGTCGCTATTGACCCGAGGAACCGCACATGCTGAGAAACTCCCTTGCCGCACTGATGTTGCTGGCCTCGACCAGTCACGCGGCGGAGACGGTCAATATCTACAACTGGACGGACTATATAGCGCCGGACACCCTGAAGAATTTCGAAGTCGCCACCGGCTTCAAGACCACTTACGAAACCTTTGAAACCAATGAGGCGCTGAACGCAAAGCTGCTGGCGGGCCACTCCGGCTACGACGTGGTTTTTCCGTCCATTCACTTCATGGGGCGACAAATCCAGAGCGGACTGCTTAAAACCCTCGACAAGCGACAGTTGCCCAACTGGAAAAACCTCAATCCGGTCCTGCTCAAGGCCCTTGAGAGCAGTGATCCCGGTAATCAGCATGGTTTTCCTTATCTGTGGGGCAGCACCGGCATCGGCTATGACTCAGTCAAGGTCAAGGCCATCCTCGGCAAGGATGCACCGCTCGATTCCTGGGATCTGGTGCTCAAGCCGGAAAACATGAAAAAGCTCGCCCAATGCGGTGTCGTATTTCTCGACAGCGCACCGGCTCTGCTGCCGATCACCCTCAATTACCTTGGCTTGCCGCCACACAGTGAGGTGCCTGACGACTACCGCCAGGCAAAGGCGGTACTGGACAGCGTACGGCCGTACATACGCAATTTCAGTTCTGCCGATTACATCGCCGACCTCGCCAAGGGCAGGATTTGTGTCGCTGTGGGCTATTCCGGGGATATTTCCCAGGCTCAGGAGCAGGCGCAGAAAGAAGGCAATGGCTTCACCATCGATTACGTCGTTCCGAAGGAGGACGCGCCCATGTGGTTCGATATGGCCGCCATCCCGGCTGACGTCACCGATACCAAGGGTGCCTACGCGTTCCTGAATTACCTGCTGCGCCCCGAAGTGATCGCCAATATCACCAATACCGTGCATTACGCCAATGGCAATGAAAAGGCAGACGCGCTTATCGGCCCAGGCCTGTGGACCGATACCACGGTGTACCCGGACGCCGATATGTTGAGCCGCCTGTTCGTGATGTCTCAGGTCCCCGAAACTATCGATACGTTGCGCGAGAAGCTCTGGGACACATTCAGGGCCGACAAGTAACGCTGTTCAGATGACATGGGCCTGCTGCAGTTCGGTCAGCGCCTGAGCTTTCAAACGGGCCAGCAGCGGATCGCGACGATCCCTTGGCGTCTGCAGCCCGACCGGCAATTGGTGGGTGATTGTGCCGGGACGGCTGCCCATCACCAGCACGCGGTCGCTCAGGTACAACGCCTCGTCGACATCATGAGTTACCAGCAACAGGGTGATGGCATGGCGCGCGGCCAGTTGCAGCAACAGGTCCTGAAGCTTCATCCGGGTAAACGCATCGACTGCGCTGAAAGGCTCATCCAGCAGCAACACCGCCGGGTGCGAGTACAGGCCGCGCGCGATAGCCACGCGCTGCGCCATGCCCCCTGACAGCGCTTTGGGCAAGGCGTCGGCAAAACCGGACAGGCCCACTTCTTCGATCAATTGACCGACCCAGCCGCGGTCGTAGCGGTCATCGTCACTGAAACCGATATTCTGTGCGACGGTCAGCCAAGGCATCAGGCGCGGCTCTTGAAACACGAATGCCACTTCGCCCTGAATACGCTGCACCGAACCACGAAAGTCCTGCTCCAGGCCGGCGACAATCCTCAGCAGCGTGCTTTTGCCACAGCCGCTGGGGCCCAGCAGGCTGACGATTTCACCTGATTGCAGCGACAAATCGATGCCGTGCAGCACGGTATTGCCCGCGAACTCCTTGTGCTCGACGCGTATGTCCATCAGTGATTGCGACATGTATCAACCCTCGCGGCTTTGCCCGTTGAATGTATCCCGCCAGGCCAGGAAGCGCTTTTCCAGGCGTGCCAACAGGCCGTCGCTGAGTTTGCCCAGTGTCGCCAGGACGATGATGGCCGCCAGTACGATGTCCGGGCGCGAGGTTTCGCGTCCGTCACTGAGCAGGTAGCCCAGGCCTTTGGTGGCCGCGATCAGTTCGGCGGCCACCAGAAACATCCACGACAGGCTCATGCCGCTACGCAAACCGGTAAACAGGCCGGGCAGGGCGGCGGGCAGAAGAATGCGCCGGGTCAGACGATAGCGGCTCAAGCCATACATCTGGCCGACTTCTACCAGCTTTCGGTCAATGCCTCTAATTGCGGCTACGCCGTTGAGGTAGACCGGAAAGAACGCACCAATGGCAATCAGCACGATTTTCGATGTTTCGCCAATGCCCAGCCACAACAGCAGAAGCGGCACCCACGCCAGACTCGGAATGGAGCGAAGCCCGGCGAATGTCGGCTCCAGATACGCCTCTGCCTCCCGACTGAGCCCCACCCACGCAGCAAACACCAGGGCCAGGCTCGCGCCGATCACAAAGCCGCTGAGCACACGCAACAGACTGGCACTGATGTGTTTCCACAACGCACCGTCCGCCAGGTCGCGCAGGGTCAGCACGATCTCGCTGGGCGCTGGCATCTGGTAGGCAGGCAGCCAGCCGATGCGTACGATAATTTCCAGCAGGACGATGATCACCGCCGGCACCACCAGCCCCTTGAGGGGCGTTCTGTAGCGCAGCCAAAGCGTAGGTTGCCCCTTGTCCGGCAATGTTGTCTGCGCTGAGGCAGGCAACGCTTTGTCCCGGCTGGTCATGGAGTGGCGATCACGGCTTTGGAGAATTCAGGTGTGATCAGTTGATCGATGACCTGTTCGACATTGACGCCTTTGCGCACCAGATCCTCCGCGACCAGAATCGGTGCTGCGGCCTTGGACGCCTCGACGTCTTTCGCGCTCAGTTGCGGGCTGCTCAGGTCTGTGCGGGTCAATTGCAGCCTGGCGACTTCCAGCGGCAGGCCCGACTCGGTCGCCAGCAGTCTGGCCAGCTCATCAGGGTTATTCACTGCCCATTCCCGAGCCTGTTCATAAGCGCTCAATACTGTCCTGATCGCCTGTGGATGTTCTCTGGCGTAGGTTTCCGTGACGCTCAGTACGCCATAGCTGTTGAAGTCCTTGTTGCGGTAAAGCAGGCGCGAGCCGGACTGGATTTCACTGGCCGCCATGTGCGGGTCAAGGCCTGCCCAGGCATCTACGTCACCTTTTTCGAGGGCTGTTCGCCCATCGGGATGCTGCAGGTGCAGCAACTCGACATCATCCTTGTTCAGCCCGGCCTTCTGCAGCGCGCGCAAAGTGAACAGATAAGGGTCGGTGCCTTTGGTGGCGGCTATTTTCTTGCCTTTGAGCTCGGTAACCGATTGCAGCGGCGAATCCTTGCCCACGACCAGTGCCGTCCATTCTGCCCGGCTGTAGACATATACCGACTTGATCGGGCTGCCGTTGGCCCGGGCCAGCACCGCAGACAGGCTGGCCGACGAAGCGAAGTCGACGCTGCCGCTGTTCAGGTACTCCAGCGAGCGGTTGCTGCCCTGACTTAACACCCAGGTGACTTTCGCCTCCGGCAGGGCTTTCTCCAGCCAGCCAAAATGCTTGAGTGCCAGGCTGACCGGCGAATAGTAGGCGTAGTCCAGGCGGATTTCGGCAGGCGCGGTCTCGGCGGCCTGCACCGCGCCGTTCAGGCTTAACGCCAATACGCAGGTGCTCGCCATCCAGCGAATCAGCGCGCGGGGAGACAACAACCGAAAAGAAACGGGGGGTTGTGGCATAGTGGCATCCAGGTCAGGAAAACAGAGCCGCAGCGACCGGTTGGTATATTCCAAAACAGGCAGTTCGCAGGGCGTGAAATTCAGAAAAGGAATATTGCACGCTCTATGCCAAAGACCAGAGTGCTGGAATCCCGGGGCTTTACGTGGTTTTCCAGCGTTCTTGATGTTGATCTGACAGCAGCCTGTTGAATGGCTGTTGCCAGGCAGACAGTCGGGTTTTGTAACTCATCTCTTGACGATTTTTTGACATTTTCCCTGTCTGTCAGACGCTTTTTTTCGCCGGTACTGCAACAGAATCGTTTTTTGACACTCTTAATCGTCCACATTCTTAATTTCGAAACATGTGCGCACTAAGATTCGCGCGTGACCCTGTTTGACTGATCCGCCGAAATTTCCAGGGCGAGCTGCACAAGCCTGCGTATTCGCACCAGCCAGACGGCTGTCCCCTTTCAAATGCGCACCGGACTCAGAAAATAATGAATATGCCGAAAATGCCTTCCATCACCCGTCTTCAGCGCCGTCTCGCGTGGTGCTTCTTCCCCTCCGTGCTGGTGGCTTCTGCCCTGGTCCTGTTCACCATGGGCAAAGGCGTCCATGCAGAACCCAAGAATGGTACCCAGACACTGGTGTTCCTCCGGCATGCCGAAAAACCGGCCATGGGGTTGGGGCAACTGAACTGCCAGGGGCTCAACCGGGCGATAGAACTGTCGGAAGTCCTGCCTAGGGAGTTCGGCAAGGCTGATTTCATTTTCGCTGCCAACCCGAGTCGACACGTGGAAGAGGGTGAGGGCGACCTGTCCTACAGCTACGTTCGTCCGCTGATGACGGTAGGGCCCAGCGCAATCAAACTGGGGCTGCCCGTCAACCTCGACTTCGGTGCCAACGACACCGCAGACCTGGCCGATGAACTGATGCAGGACAAGTACCACAACGCAGTCATCTACACCGCGTGGTCGCATGGCTATCTGCCGGAGCTGATCAACAAGGTTGCTGAAGAAGCGTCCGGCAAGAGCACCAATCTGCTGGATGACTGGACAAACGACGATTTCGACTCGGTGATTGTCGTCACCTTGAAATGGGTCGATGGCAAAGCCACGCTCGATTACAAGAATCAAAAGCAGGGCCTCAACAACGGTACCCAAACCTGCCCTGAAGCGACCTGATGTCGAACCTCAACGGCCTTTCAGCCGTTGAGCGACTTCATCGACGCCGCGTTATAACGTTCGCCGGATGCCGACCCCTGAGCCGGAAAAATCGTCTCCAGCTGGGCAAGGTCATCGCTACTGAGCGTCAATGAAGCCGCTGCCACGTTGCTTTCCAGGTACTTGCGCTGTTTGGTGCCAGGGATCGGAATGATGTCATCTCCCTGGGCAAGCACCCAGGCCAGCGCCAGTTGCGATGCGCTGATGCCCCTGGCCGTAGCCAGTGCCTTGACCTTCTCGACCAAGTGCAGATTGCGATTGAAGTTTTCGCCCTGAAACCGTGGGGTGAAGCGACGGTAGTCATCGGCCGCGAAATCGTCCGGGGTGCGCAATTCACCGGTCAGAAACCCCCGGCCCAGCGGGCTGTACGCCACGAAGGCAATACCCAGGCGACGGCAGGTGGCAAGCACGCCATCCTGTTCCGGATCGCGTGACCAGAGTGAGTACTCGCTCTGCACGGCCGCCAGCGGGTGCACCGCGTGGGCCTTTTCGATGGTCGCTGCACTGGCTTCGCAGATACCTATGTGGCGCACCTTGCCTGCCTTGACCAGTTCGGCCATGGCGCCAATGGTCTCCTCGATGGGCACCTTGGGGTCGACGCGATGCTGATAATAGAGATCAAGGTAATCGGTGTTCAGCCGCTTCAGACTGGCGTCGATGGACTGGCGAATGTACGCCGGGCTGCCATTGACGCCACGTGCATGCGGGTCGTCGCCACGCACGATGCCGAACTTGCTGGCCAGGTAGATACCTTCACGCTTGCCCTCGAGGGCACGGCCAAGCAAGGCTTCGTTGGTGTACGGGCCGTACATGTCCGCCGTATCGAAAAAGGTGACACCCAGCTCCAGCGCGCGGTGCAAGGTGGCGATGGATTCCTTTTCGTCGATACCGGTGGTGTAGAAGTCCGACATTCCCATGCAGCCCAGCCCGAGGGCTGATACGTGCGGACCGTGGTTACCCAGTTGGCGCGTCATCACAATGAGTTCTCCTGACGTTTTAAAGAGCGGTCAAGTCTCTGCTCTTTGGTTGGCGCAATAAACCGGGTGATTGTGATTTCACTGTTGGGAAATTCCGAATAATAGTATTCGCGGCGAGGGACCCCATAAATGCTTTAGATATGCTTTTTGATCGCGAAGGAACCCGACGAAGTCGGGCCGGAAACGGAGAGGGGACTAATGAAGTGCCGGTTAAGGTCTGAAGGGGGCCGATCGCCCCGGACACTGTTTTAGACGAGCAATAACGTCAGGCACCGTTTTGGTTGTGTCGATCCTGCCGATATCATCAAGATAGATGTCTATCGTACTTCCCCATTCAGGCGTGATGTCGATGCTTGATTTTCTTTGCATTTGTGCTCAATGACACCTGCTCCCCATTCCTGGGTGGCTGATTGGGCACCTTAAGGCCGGAAAGGATCAGCGTCACCCTCACATCGCTTTAAGCGAGCAATAACGCCAGGGCCAGTTTTAGCAGTTTCGATGCGGCCTCTGCCATCGAGGTAGATGTCTATCGCGCCGCCCCATTTTGGCGTAATTTCGATACACCTGCGCAGACTCTTTTCATTCCACCAATCGAAGCTCATAAAGAATTTCTCATTGGGAAAAATATGCCCGGTATCGTATGTGCCCTGACCCGGAAGCATTCCTTCTTTATGAATGTTGTGCTGGGTGTTCCAGATTACACGAAGCTCGTCTGTAGCTTCTTTAGAATAATGGACACGAACGACAGGAGTCGCCACGTACCAGAACAGCGCTGGAAGAATTATGCATGCCCCAATAAAATACCGAGCCTTAATATGTTTCACAGACATGGACACTGGCGCCATCTCCCCATTCTGACGGTGTGACCGCGAGTACTTCGTCCATGATCATCCTTGCCGTGACGCCTCCGGTTGGATTCTCATGGAAGAGTTTCACGCCAATGCTAATAGAAATCCGATCCGGGACGTCATCCCATGCGCGCAGCCCTTCTACACCCTCAGTGGCATGAGGCCCTTTGAGCCTCTGATCTTCTTTGGCTTCGAATATCTGCTCTCCCCACCGGCGTAATTGATCTGAAGCAATCTGCTCGACACCAGCGCCGTCTAAAAGGGCGCTCTCACTGAGTCCTCCGGCCATACCCACATAACCGTAATGAATGTTGGACCAGATATCGTAGTAGTAGTCGTACTTGCCTTGCCTGTGGCGATACATGCCAAACTTCGCGTGGATCTTCGATTTGTGGTCCCAGTCACGACCTTGGCCTACTCGCTCAGTCCAAAGGGCCATGGCTGCCACCACATTTGAAGCGCCGATAGCTTGAGGGTTGGTGTTCCCTATTTGGGCGTACCAGGGCAGGTCCATTCTTTTACGAGTCTCTTCCGCAACGTCATAGCTGAGCAGTTCTTTTATCTTCAAGACGGAGGAGTGGTGGATATTATTATTCATCTCGTCTGCGATGTAGGCCGCCAGCTTCTCCATCATGTTCGGATGCGTGCAGCCTTCAGGTCCATCATTTGGTACAGCTTCCTCTTCAGGCTGTTCACGGGCCGCATTTGGAGCTACCAAAGCGTTCGCCGCCAAGGCTTTCTCTGTGAGCTTCGGGTCAGACAACAAGATCGCCATCTTCTCGTCGTCCACGGAACCGTCTGGCCGGAAGGCCCCCAGCGCCATGAAGTTAATAATGGTCGCGCCACCAGCATCACCCATGACGAAGCCGCCACCAACATTGCCTGAGCCCGTGATGATTGTCCCGCCGTGACTGGTTGGGCTTCCTAAATGGGCCATAGGACGGCCATTCACTTGAATAGAGGGGAAACCTGAAGTGATGACCGCCCCGCACCCGCAGGAATCACCCACACGTGCCGCGCCCATGCCGTTGATGTTGGCATCACCGGATGCAGAAGCGATAGGCGTTGTACCGTGACCCGGCAATGGGCAGGCGTGCCTGTCGCCCAATCGAGCTGAAGAAATCATTGCAGGCCGTCCTTGCGTCTTTGATCCGTAGACAATAACCAGCGTTTAGTTGACGCATGGGAGGCTATCGAGAACGTGAAAGACGGTCTGTAGGAGGAGTCTTAATTTTCGCGAAGTGCCCTGAGAATCAGGTAGAAAAGTCGGAATGACCCCACTGTGAGCGAACTCTCATCAGCTCTGTGTTCACCAATATTCCTTGTCAAGCCTGCGTGGGTATCTGTCGTGCGCCTCTGGATGAGGAGTTTTGATGCGCCCTCGGGTGTGACAAGTCCTGTATCGAGCGGTGTTGCAAGCTGTTGGTCAACGCTTGCTTACCCCTTTACGATCCAGCTACCTCGCAGAACCACTGTGTGACGCAATGGTTGTATTTGAACGTTATGCCCTCTGTGCGTCTGCCCCTGAGCTCATAATCCCTACGCTCCAATCCGACAAAGCGCGCTAGCCACACAATACCGAATGGAGTACAAATGTACTCCATGAACATATTATCTCCTCGACGCAGCGCCATCCTTACCTTCATCCGCGATCGCATCGCGCAGCAGGGGCAATCACCGAGCCTGGCGGAAATTTCCGAGGCCTTCGGTTTTGCTTCACGTAGCGTGGCGCGCAAACACATTGTGGCCCTCACTGAAGCCGGGCTGATCGAAGTGGTACCGCATCAGGCCCGGGGGATTCGCCTGCTGAGCAGTGAGCCGCGGCCCGAATTGCTGGAAATTCCGGTACTGGGGCGCGTGGCGGCGGGCGCACCGATCGGGCCTGATCTCGATATACACACCACGCTGCACCTGGACCGCAGCACCTTTACCCGTGTGCCGGACTACCTGCTGCGCGTGCAGGGTGACTCGATGATCGAGGACGGTATTCTCGATGGTGATCTGGTTGGCGTGCACCGTAACCCGCAGGCCAGTGACGGGCAGATCGTGGTTGCCCGTCTGGACGGCGAGGTGACCATCAAACGCCTGCAACGCCGCGCCGACCAGGTGCGCCTGTTGCCGCGCAACCCGGCCTACGAACCGATCATCGTCACGCCCGATCAGGACTTCGCCATCGAAGGTGTGTTCTGCGGGCTGGTGCGCCGCGAATGATGGGCGCGGTGGTCAGCCTGGACGCCTTGCTGGATGAGCGCAGGGTCTGGAAAGGGCGTCAGCAGAGCGCGCCACAGATCAGCCAGCAGCCCAGTGGCCATGCGCTGCTGGACGCTGCCTTGCCCTCCGGCGGCTGGCCTGCTGCGGCCCTGACTGAAATCCTCATCCCGGCCAATGGCAGTGGCGAACTGCGCCTGCTGTGGCCGAGTCTGGCCCGGCTTTCCGCGCTCGGTGAGCGCATTGTGCTGGTCGCACCGCCCTATATTCCGTACCCACAGGCCTGGCTGGCCGCCGGCGTCGATCTGCGCCAGTTGGTGGTGATCGAGGCGACTACCCGCGATGCCTTGTGGGCCGCCGAGCAATGCCTGCGCTCCGGCAGTTGTGGCGCGGTGGTGTGCTGGCCCGGCATGGTCGATGACCGTGCGCTGCGCCGCTTGCAGGTGGCTGCCGAAACCGGGCAGACCCTTGCCTTTGCCTGTCGTCCGCAGCAGGCCGCCGCCAACCCTTCACCTGCGGCCCTGCGCATAGCGATCGATACCCGTCCCGCACAGTTGCGGGTGCTCAAATGCCGGGGCGGACTTGCGCCGCCTTTTCCCATTCCGTTCCCGACCGACGCTTGAGGTTCTTATGCTCTGGGCCTGTGTCTTGCTGCCGCAACTGGCGCTGGACGGCGTCATGCGTCGTCACGTCGACCCCGATGAACCGCTGGCGCTGATCAGCGGCAGTGCTCAACGTCGCGTGTTGCAGAGCGTCAATCCGGCTGCGCGTGCGTTGGGTCTGAAAGCCGGGCAGTCACTGACCGCAGCACAGGCACTGGTGCCGAATTTCACCACGATCGAGCATGACCCGGCCGATATCGAGCGCTTGCAGCAACTGCTCGCGGCCTGGGCCTACGGTTTCAGTTCCAATGTCAGCCTCAAGTACCCGCGGGTGCTGCTGATGGAAATCGAATCCAGCCTCAAGCTGTTCGGCCCCTGGCCGGTGTTCGAGGCGCGTTTGCGTGAAGAGCTGACCACGCAGGGTTTCCGCCATCGCATCGTGGTCGCGCCCAACCCGATAGCCGCACGGATGCTGGCCAACATGCATGACGGACTGAGCATCGACTGTCCGCATGAATTGCGCCGCTGTCTGGAGCAGATGCCGCTGGAACGCATCGGCCTGAGCCGCGAAACCGCTACCGCCCTGACACGCATGGGGCTGCGCAGCGTGCGGCAGGTGCTGGCGCTGCCACGCGATACGCTGGCCCGGCGGTTTCCGGCCAGCGTGCTGCAGCACCTCGATACCTTGCTTGGCGAGCGCCCCGTGGCGCTGGAGTGCTACACGCCGCCGGACTTCTTCGATGTACGCATCGAGCTGAATTTCGATGTCGAGTCCCATCAGGCCCTGCTGTTTCCGCTCAAGCGGCTGATCGCCGATCTGGCCTTGTTCCTGGCCGGACGCGACAGCGGCGTGCAGCGATTTTCCCTGCACCTCGAGCATGTGCCAGGGCTGGAGACCGTCGTGCCGGAGACTGTCGTGCCAGTCGGGCTGCTGAGCGCTGAGCGCGATGCGTCGATGCTCTTCGAACTGGCCCGCGGCAGGCTGGAACAGGTGCTGGTAGCGTCGCCGGTACGTGCTGTGCGTCTGCTGGCGCGAGACTTGCCGGATTTCGTCCCGGCGCACCGTCAGTTGTTCGATGAGCGCGTGCAGCAGACCTTGCCCTGGGAGCAACTGCGCGAGCGCCTGCGGGCGCGTCTGGGCGACGAGTCGGTCAATGGCTTGCGCGCCCAGGCCGATTATCGTCCCGAATGTGCCTGGCAAGCGCATAGCAGCAGTAAACCGGTCCTGCCGGCCAGAGGCTTTACGCGTCCGGGCTGGCTGCTGCGCGAGCCTCAGCCGCTGCCGGTGCAGGCGACCCGCATCGTGGCCGGGCCCGAGCGAATCGAATCCGGGTGGTGGGACGGCAGCGATGTGCGCCGCGACTATTACCTGGTCGAAACCGCCAGTGGTCAACGCGCCTGGGCGTATCGCGCGGTTGGCGAGCAGGGTGAACTGCTGCTGCATGGCTGGTTCGCATGACCAGCGAATACGCCGAGCTGCATTGCCTGTCCAACTTCAGCTTTCAGCGGGGTGCCTCGAGCGCAAGCGAGTTGTTCGAACGGGCGTTGCGTCATGGCTACAAGGCGCTGGCAATCACTGACGAATGCACCCTGGCCGGCATCGTACGCGCCTGGCAGGCGTCCACAAGCACCGGTCTGCCCTTGATCGTCGGCAGTGAAATGCACATCGAAAACGGTCCGAAAGTCGTCTTGCTGGTGGAAAACCAGACAGGCTATGAGGCGCTGTGCAAATTGATCACGGTCGCGCGCCGCAGGGCCCAAAAAGGCGAATACCGCTTGTTGCGCGAAGACTTCGAGCCTGCGCCGGACGGGTTGCTGGCACTCTGGCTGCCGGACCTCGACGGTGATGCTCAAGCCTGTCTGGCAGGCGGACGCTGGTTGCGTGAGCGATTTGCCGAGCGCCTGTGGCTGGGTGTCGGGCTGCACCGTGGCCCGGATGACGAGCAGCGGCTGGCCGACCTGCTGGCGCTGGCGCAATCGCTGGGTATCCCGGCAGTGGCCAGCGGTGATGTGCACATGCACGCGCGTGGCCGGCGCGCTCTGCAGGACACCATGACTGCTATCCGCCACCACACCACAGTGGCCGAGGCAGGCCACCTGTTGTTTGCCAATGGCGAGCGCCACCTGCGGCCTCTGGATGTGCTCAGCGAGCATTATCCAGACTGGTTGCTGGCAGAGTCGGTGCTTATTGCCCGGCGCTGCACGTTCGACCTGGGCGATTTGAAATATGAATACCCGCATGAACTGGTCCCCAAGGGCCAGACCCCCACGTCCTGGCTACGTGAACTGACCGAGCGCGGTGTTCGCCGGCGCTGGCCGGACGGCCTGACACCGGCCACCCGTGCGCAGGTCGAGAAGGAACTGGCGCTGATCGCGGAAAAGAAGTTCGACAGCTACTTTCTGACCGTGCATGACATCGTCGAGTTTGCCCGCAGCCAGCACATCCTTTGCCAGGGACGCGGCTCGGCGGCCAACTCGGCAGTATGTTATGCGCTGGGGATCACCGAACTGAACCCGGAAAAGAGCAACCTGCTGTTTGAGCGCTTCATTTCCAGAGAGCGCAACGAGCCGCCGGACATCGACGTGGATTTCGAGCATGACCGCCGCGAAGAAGTCATTCAGTACATCTTCCGGCGCTATGGCCGGGGCAGGGCAGCGCTGACTGCCGTAGCCAGCACTTATCACGGCTCCGGCGCGATGCGTGACGTGGCCAAGGTGCTGGGCTTGCCGCCAGATCAGATCAATGCCCTGGCAGAAGCCTTCAGCCGCTGGAGCGATTCACTGCCGTCGCCTGAACGTTTGCGCGAATACGGCTTCGATGCCGACACACCGATCCTCAAGCGCGTGCTGGCGCTGACCGGCGAATTGATCGGTTTTCCCCGGCACCTGTCGCAACACCCGGGGGGATTCGTGATTTCCGAACACCCGCTGGACACACTGGTGCCGGTCGAGAACGCCGCAATGGCCGACCGCACCATCATCCAGTGGGACAAGGGCGACCTGGACCTGGTCGGCCTGCTGAAAGTCGATATTCTTGCACTGGGCATGCTCAGTGCCTTGCGCCGCACGTTCGATCTGGTGCATCTGCACCGTGGCCAACGATGGACCCTGGCGACTCTTCCGGGCGACGACCGGAAAACCTACGAAATGATCAGCCGTGCCGACACCATCGGCGTGTTTCAGATCGAGTCCCGTGCGCAGATGGCCATGCTGCCGCGCCTCAGGCCGGAAAAATTCTACGACCTGGTCATCGAGGTCGCCATTGTCCGTCCAGGGCCTATCCAGGGCGATATGGTTCATCCGTACCTGCGGCGGCGCAATCGCGAAGAGGCAGTCACCTATCCGCCCAAGCTTGAATCGGTGTTCAAGCGGACCCTGGGGGTGCCGCTGTTTCAGGAGCAGGTAATGGAAGTGGCCATTCTGGCTGCCGACTACACGCCGGGCGAAGCGGACGAGTTGCGTCGCGCAATGGCCGCGTGGAAACGTCACGGCGGGCTGGAGCCGCATCGCGAACGGCTGCGCACGGGCATGCTGAAAAACGGTTACGAAGCGGACTTTGCCGACCGGATCTTCGAACAGATCAAGGGCTTTGGCAGTTATGGGTTTCCCGAGTCGCATGCTGCCAGTTTCGCCTTGCTGACCTACGCCAGTTGCTGGCTCAAATGCCACGAACCGGCAGCGTTCACCTGCGCGCTGATCAACAGCTGGCCGATGGGGTTCTATAGCCCGGATCAGTTGTTGCAGGACGCGCGCCGTCATCACATCGAAATCCGCCCGGTGGATGTGCGCTACAGCGACTGGGATTGTTCGCTGGAGCCGCTCGATCATCCTGACAGCACGCGCAATCTGGCGATTCGTCTCGGGCTGCGCATGGTCCGCAGCTTTCGTGAAGAAGATGCCTTGCGCATCGAAGCCGCGCGCGCGAAACGGCCGTTTGTCGATGCCACGGACCTGACGGTGCGCGCCGAGCTGGACTCGCGCGCCGCCGAAGCACTGGCGGATTCCGGTGCCTTGCGCGGCCTGATCGGCCATCGGCATCGGGCGCGCTGGGAAGTGGCCGGGGTTGAGGCCCAGCGACCGCTGTTCGACGACCTGCCCAGCGAAGAACCCCAGGTGATCTTGCCGCTGCCGACCGTGGCCGAAGACCTGGTGGCCGACTACACAACGCTGGGTACTACCTTGGGTCCACACCCGCTGGCCTTGCTGCGCAGGCAACTGGCTGCCAAGCGCTTTCGCAGCTCACAGGACTTGTTACACCTGGAAAACGACCGGACCCTCAGCGTGGCGGGGCTGGTCATTGGCCGTCAACGACCGGGCACTGCGAGTGGCGTGACCTTCGTCACCCTTGAAGATGAGTTCGGCATGGTCAATGTGGTGGTCTGGCGCGACCTGGCCGAGCGTCAGCGCAAGGTGCTGGTGGGTTCGCAATTGCTGCAGGTGTTCGGGCGACTGGAATCGAAAAGCGGGGTGCGGCACCTGATTGCCCAGCGCCTGTACGACCTGACGCCGTTGCTCACCGGACTGGATGTGCGCAGCCGGGACTTCCAATAATCGGGCCTGCAATTTGCAGTATCAATCGGCACATCCTGCCATCGAGAAGCCCAGTATGTACAAAGACTATCCAGCCGCTTACCAGGTCAGCAAAGGCGCGGCGCTGCAAGTGGACACTGCCTTTTATGAGCGCATCCGCACGAATGCGCAGCAACGCACCCTCGTCGAACAGTTCGAAGTGCCGATTCGTGCCGGGCGGGCCTGGAAGGTCAAGGCCGGCCAGGTGTTTCGGGTCACCACACCGGTTGGCCCGCAAGTCGGCGATTTCAATGTCTGGAACGCCAACGATCCCCGCGAGCGGCTGTGGGCTGCGCGCACGCGGCAGTTGCAGGGCGCGCATGTCAGCACCCATGACCGGTTGTGGTCGAACCTGCCGTTTTTGCGGCCAATGGTAACCATCACCGATGACAGTCTGGCCAGTTACGGAACCGACGAGCATGGCGGCCGCCTGCATGACCTGCTCGGCACGCGCTGCGATCCCTACGTCAACAAGATGCTGACCGGCGAAGACTTTCACCATCACTGCCACTCCAACCTGACCCGCGCAGTGTTGCCGCACGGGCTGACCGAGTTCGATGTGCACGATGTACTGAACATCTTCCAGTGCACCGGCCTGAACCATGACGACCTGTATTTCATGAAAGCCTGTCCGGCACAGAAGGGCGACTATCTGGAGTTCTTCGCAGAAATCGACCTGCTATGTGCCTTGTCGACCTGTCCCGGTGGCGACCTGTCACTGCCGATGTGGGGGCCAGATGCGCAGGACCCGTTGAGCGTCTGCCGACCACTGGGCGTGGAAATCTACAGTCTTGACGCGTCGCTGCTTGACGGCTGGCAGTCCCCTGAGCGCGCGGCTTACAACGGCCTGCATGGTCTGCAGATTGCCAAAGCCGATTGAGAGCAATGACCGCTCAGGCTGCGCGAGCCATCCTGCGCAGCCCCCATACCATCACCGCCCCCATCCCGAGCATGGCCAGCAGCAGTGCCGGGTAAGACACCCACCAGTGCAGCGGGGCGGTCATCATGCTGAATTCCGACATGCCGCCGATCCCGGCAATCAGGTTCAACGGCAGAAACACCACATTGATCAACGTCAGTTTGCGCAGCAGGGTGTTGGTGCTGTTATTGACCAGATTGCCGCGCGCATCCATCAGACCGGCGAATACCGTGGAATAGATCTCCGCCTGTTTATAGCACTGATCGTTCTCGATGATCATGTCGTCGATCAGCGCCAGGCTGTCGGCTGCGTATTGCCTGCCTTGCGCATGATTGCGCAGACGCGTCAGCACCGCACCGTTGCTGTGGATGGCGTTGATGTAATACACCAGACTTTCGCTGAGGTTGAACATCTGCAGCAAATGGCGATTTTCCAGTGAGGAGTTGAATTTTTGCTGCAATTCCCGGGCGACCATCTTGATGACTTTCAAATGGCCCAGATAGTGATGAATGTTGTTGAACAGCAGCTCCAGAAGGATATCGAGCGGCTGGTTCAACGGGCGGTGAGCCCCCAGCGCGCTCAAAGGTTGCTCGTCATCACAGATCAGCACCAGCTGGTCCCGGCTCAGCAGCACGCCAAAGGATGAAACGTCGAACGAGAAGCTGTCCTTGCCCGAATAGTTCTCGGGACGTTTCCAGATGACGAACAACGCATCAGGGTGAAACTCGATGCGCGAAATTTCGTCCGGGTCTAGTGCCGATGCAACGGCGTGCTCATCAAGGTGGAATCGCTCAAGCAATAATCTGCGTTCTCCGGCATCAGGTTTGCTGAACCACAGCACCTGAGCCTTTTGCGGATCACATGCCAGCAACTGGTTGTTGTCGAGTTTCAGGCCCTGAATCATCGTTTCACCATGCCTGACCGAGGCGCTTGAGCTCCAGACGGCGGACGAACTCTTCCAGCACCAGGCTGTACAGATCATCCTGCAGATAAGCGTCTTCGATGCCGGCATCCAGGTTCGGGTTGTCGTTGACCTCGATCACCACCACTTGATCGCCTGACTGTTTCAAATCCACGCCATACAAGCCGTCACCAATCAGGTTGGCGGTCTTGAGCGCCAGTTCGACCACGGCGCGCGGCGCTTCGTGTACCGCCAGCGTGCGGCATTCGCCAATCACCTCGGCACCGATCGCCTTGTGGTTGTAGATCTGCCAATGCCCCTTGGACATGAAGTACTGGCAGGCGAATATCGGCTTGCGATTGAGAATGCCGATGCGCCAGTCGTACTCGGTGTAGAAAAACTCCTGAGCCAGCAGCAATACCGAGTGCTCGAACAGCTGGGTCGTCGCCGTGTGCATTTCCTCGGGCGTGCTGACCTTTATTACACCTCTGGAAAAGCAGCCGTCGGGAATCTTCAATACCAGCGGGAAGCCCAGGCGTGTAGCCACGTGCTGCAGTTCTTCGGGGCGGTCCTTGTAGAGAATTTCCGTTCGCGGCATGCCCAGGTCATGGCTTTTGAGCAGGTCGGTCAGGTACACCTTGTTGGTGCAGCGCAGAATCGAGGTGGAGTCATCCATGACCACCAGCCCCTCGCTTTCGGCTTTCTTGGCAAACCGGTAGGTGTGGTTGTCGACGCTGGTGGTTTCGCGAATCAGCAGCGCGTCGTATTCGGCCAGGCGGGCGTAGTCTTTCTTTTCGATCAGCTCGACATCAATGCCCAGGCGCTGACCGACGCGGATGAAATTGGCCAGCGCCTGAGGGTTGGAAGGCGGCAGCTGTTCCTGCGGGTCATGCAGAATCGCCAGGTCGTAGCGGGCCATGCGCCGCGAACTGGGCTGGCGCCAGACGTTGCGGCTGAAGCCTTCCAGCGCCGTGGCGAACTCATCCTGCTGATCCTCACGCAAGCGCGGTAGAGCACCGGCCTTGATACCTGCAATGTGCCAGTTGTCGCGCTTGCGAAACTCCACCATCAGAATCGGACAGGGGAAAACTTCAAACAACTGACGGGCAAGATCCTTCAACGGTTCAAGTGTGGTCTGGCCGAAATACAGCGTCAGGGTAAACCCTTCGGTGTCGTCATAAGGGTGATCCTCAAGTGCGGTCTCCAGCAACTTGTCCAGGTCATCGAGGGCCAGGCCGTAGAGTGACTTGCGGGTCAACTCGCTGATGGTCTTTACCGAGGGAATGACATTGTGTTGGCGCGCTTCGGCCAGCAGGGAACAGTAATAACCGTGGCCCAGGTATTTGTAGCTGCGGCACAGGTTGATGACTTGCACACGCCTGCCTGCCGTGGCTTTCAGCGGTTTTTCCAGATAGTCCTGGGCGCTGATCAAGTCTTCGCTGGGGAAGTAAGATGCCCAGTCTTCGAGCCGTTCGACAATAATCACCAGTTGCCTCTGCGCTGCAAAGAGTGTTGTGGGGTCTGCACGTCTGGTTGTTGCTGAAAGCGCAAGTTGCGCAGATACTTCGTTCATCTTCACCTGTGCCGCTGACATGTGTAATCGATCCGATGGGAAACAAGTCCTTTCTATTAAGCATGTGCTTTTTGAAATGTCCCGTTTCGTTACACAACTTTTACGGCGGTGGAGATGGACTTTATATTTCGAGATGCAGTTGAAACCGATGTCGACGACTTGCTGCTTCTGGAGAACCAGTGTTTTGACGGCGACCGTCTGACCGCGCGCAGCTTTCACTGGATGATCCGTCGCGCCAATGCCAGCCTGATCGTCGCCGAGCAGGCCGGACAGCTCACCGGCTACGCGCTGGTGCTGTTTCATCGGGGCACCTCGCTGGGTCGCTTGTATTCGCTGGCGATTGCCGATGCAGCGCGGGGCAAGGGGCTGGGCAGGCAGTTGTTGCAACGTGCCGAGCAGCAGGCCGTGGGTCGCGACTGCGCTTACCTGCGCCTCGAGGTGCGCCCCGATAACGGCGCGGCCATCGGGCTTTACGAGCGCAGCGGTTATCGGCGTTTCGCTCAGGTCGACGACTATTACCAGGACCATGCCCCGGCATTGCGTTACCAGAAGCGCATCGTTGAACACGCCCGGCTGGACAGCCGCTCAGTGCCTTACTACCAGCAGACTCTGGAGTTCACGTGTGGCCCTGCCTGTCTGTTGATGGCCATGAAAGCCCTGCAACCTGCGCGCTCGATGGGGCGTGCCGAAGAATTGCAGATCTGGCGCGAGGCGACCACGGTGTTCATGACCTCCGGCCACGGCGGCTGCAGTCCTCAGGGGCTTGCGCTGGCGGTTCTTCGACGGGGCTTTGCGGTGAAGCTGCTGGTGTCGGTCTCAGGCCCGTTGTTTCTCGGCGGCGTACGCAGTGACAACAAGAAACAGGTGATTCGCCTGGTTCACGAGCAGTTCTGTGATGCGCTGCAAACCGCCGGTGTGCAGACACTGCCCAATCGCTCGCTGAACCTGCCAGGCCTGCTGGCAGACGGCGGCAAGCCGCTGGTGCTGATCAGCAGTTACCGCCTGACACGCTCCAAGGCACCGCACTGGGTGATGGTCACCGACTGCGACAGCGATTTTGTCTACCTGCACGATCCTGATATCGATCACAGCCTGCATCGGCAGGCCATCGACTGCCAGCATATGCCGGTAAGCCATGCCGACTTCAACCGCATGAGTTGTTTCGGTGCCGATAAACTTCGTGCGGCAGTGATTGTGTTTGCCGCGCCTGTGGATGATCATGCGTGCGCTTCAGCAGACCGGCCACAGGATTCCCTACCGTGATCAAGTTCGTGCTCAAGGCTTTTTGCGTAATGGCCATCGCTGCGAGCCTGTCGGCCTGCATCAGTGCGCCGATCCCCCTGACCGCGAAAACCACCGCGCAGTTGCAGCAACAGCCGCCGGTGCGCTTTCTGCTGACCTTCGACGATGGGCCGAGCGCCTCGACGTTCTACAACCCCAGCATTACCGTGCTCGACAGCCTGGCCGACAATCCGCTGCAGCCGGGCATCAAGGCGGTGTTCTTCGTGCAGACTGGCGCAACCGGTGCGGGTAACAGCGATCAGGGCCGGGCGATCATGCGCCGTCAGCATGAAGAAGGCCACCTGCTGGGCTTTCACACCGCCACGCCGCATCACACCAACCACCGTTCGCTGAGTGATGAGGCGCTGGAGCAATCCCTGACCCAGGGCTGCGCGATCATTGCCTCGATCACGGGCGTGCCGACCACCTTGCTGCGTCCGCCGTTCTGGAACTATGACAAGCGCACGTTCAGCGCCTATCAGCGCCACCATCTGCAGGTACTGCTCACTGACCTGAGTGCCAATGACGGCAAGATCTGGGGCTATAACTTCAGCCTGCGTCGCCGCTCCAACATGGTCAGCCAGCTCTCGCAGGTGCGCGAGCGCATTGCCGCTGGAGAACTGCCTGCGGTGGATGGCGTGATTCCGGTGGTGGTGACCTTCCATGACCTGAACCGCTACACCGCGCGGCATGCGCGGGAGTACCTGCAGATTCTGGTCGACAGTGCCGCGCAGACCGGCGTGCGGCTCGCCGACAAGCCGTTCTATGACGACAGCGCGCAGTTGCAGCGCGCGGCACTGGCCCGAACGGTCAAGGGAGCGGGCGAGCCTGTCAGCTTGCCCGGTGTGTGGAACTGGATCTGGGACCGCAACGCTCACTGACCACGACTACGACCACGCGTCAGGCCAGGGTGTTCTTGCGCACCTGACCGCCCTGGATAATCATCGCCAGGCGCTCGCCCTGACCGACCAGGCAACTGATGTCGCTCAGCGGGTCGCCATCCACCACCAGCAGATCGGCCATCGCGCCGACGGCTATACAGCCCAGTTCGCCTTCACGCTGAAGGATCTGCGCCGCGACACTTGTGGCACTGCGCAACGCTGCCAGATTACCCAGCAGTTCGGCGCGAATCTTCAACTCATGAGTCTGGTACTCGTGCATTTCCCCCAGCAAATCCGAGCCATAGCCCATTGGTACGCCCGCTTCGGCGAACAGCAGCAGGGCATTGCGCCCGGCCTGACGCACATCCTCGATCTTGGCGACCGAGTCTGCAGGCAGACCGAAGCGTTCGCCATATTCGGCGAGCATTTCGTAAGTGACCTGGGTGGGCACCGCGAATGCGCCTTTCTCGGCCATCAGCCGCGCGGTGTCGGCATCGACCAGGTTGCCATGTTCGATGGTTCTGACGCCGCATTCGATGGCGCGGCGAATCGCCCGGGCGGTGTAGGCATGGGCCATGACGTACGTGTTCGCGGCGGCGGCCTCGTCGACGATGGCGCGAATTTCAGCTTCGCTGTATTGGGTATTGGCAATCGGGTCGGTTGGCGAGGAAACACCGCCCGAGGCCATGATCTTGATCTGGTTGGCGCCTTGCTGCAGCTCTTCGCGCACCGCCAGGCGCACGTTGTCGACGCCATCCACCACGCGGGCAATGGCCCCGGCACGGAAGCAGCAGGAGCAGGGCTCGTTGAGCAGCAGTTCGCCGCGCGCACGCATGTCGCCATGGCCGCCGGTCTGCGACAGCGCCTTGCCCGACGCGAAGATCCGCGGGCCGGGAATCAGGCCCATCTGAATCGAACGGGCCAGCGCCCAGTCAGCGCCGCCGGCATCGCGCACGGTGGTAAAACCACGGTCGAGCATCGCAGCCAGAATCGGCAAGGCGCGGTACATGATGATTGCGTTGGGTTGCAGGGCGTTCATGCCCAGGTTGGCGTTGGAAGCCAGCACGTGCACATGGCAGTCGATCAGGCCGGGCATCAGTGTTCTGCCACCCAGATCGATGACCTGAGCGCCAGCCGGGGCCGGTTCACCCTCGGCACGTACTTCGATAATGCGCTCACCCTCGATCACGATTTCCTGGCCCGAAATCAATTGTCCTTGTTGCACGTCCAGCAGGCGGCCGTTGCGCAGGATCAGGTGTGTGGCTTCAGTGGTACTCATTGGTAAGCTCCAGACAAAGGTTGATGGGCCGCAGGCGCACGGTCGTGATAAAGCAGTGCGCCAATACCGCTGACGATGGCGGCGAACATGATGTAGAAGGCCGGCGCCAGGTTGCTGCCGGTCGAGGCAATCAGCCAGGTGATGGTGAAGGTGGCGAAACCGCCGAAGATCGTGACGGCGAAGTTGTAGGCCACCGAAAGTCCGGTGGACAGCACGTGGGTTGGCAGCAATTCACCGAAGGCTGCGAGGATCGAGCCGATGTAAGCGGAAATCAGCAGGCCGAGCACCAGCTCAAAGACCAGCAGTGAAAACAGCCCCGGCATCTGATTGATGAACAGAAACATCGGGTAGGCGCTGAGGAAGATGGCAATGGCCGAGCCCAGCAGCCAGGGGCGATGCCCGCTGCGGTCGGCCAGGGCGCCGACAATCGGCGTGGCGACGATCAGCACCGCGCCGCCCATCATGCCCGCGCTGAAGCCCATCCATGACGGCAAGCCGAGCACGCGCTGGGCGTAGGACGGGATGTAAAACAGGATGGCATAGGTGCAGACGGTCCAGAGCACGACCAGCGAAAAGCTGATCAGGGTCTGTCGCGGGTAGGTCTTGATCACTTCACGCAGCGGCGACTCGACCGGTTTTGCAGCCTTGTAGGCAGGTGTCTCGTCAACCCGGCTGCGAATATAGAAGCCGACCGGCCCGATCAGCGTGCCGATCAGAAACGGCACCCTCCAGCCCCAGCTTTCGAGCTGAGCCTGGGTCAGGTAACTGGACAGCACCGCGCCCAGCGCGGAACCCAGCAGCACCGCGACGCCGATGCTGGCCTGAATCCAGCTGGAGTAGAAGGCTTTTTTGCCCTCAGGCGCATGCTCGGTGAGAAACGCCGTGGCGCTGCCCATCTCGCCACCGGCAGAGAACCCTTGCAGCAGGCGCGCCAGGACAATCAGCAGCGGTGCCAGATAACCGATCTGCGCAAAGCTGGGCGTCAGCCCGATGATCAGCGTACCCAGCGCCATCAGCAGGATGGTCAGCGACAGTGCCGCCTTGCGCCCGCGCTTGTCGCTGTAGATGCCCAGCACAATGCCGCCCACCGGGCGCATGAAGAAGCCCACCCCGAAGGTTGCCAGCGCCAGCAGGTAAGAAGTCAGTTCGCTGCCAGTGGGGAAGAACACCTTGGCGATGATCACCGAGAAGAAGCTGTAGACCGTGAAGTCAAACCATTCAAGGCCATTGCCGATGACAGTGGCGACCACCGCGCGGCGTGCCTTTTGTTCATGGGTGCGTGAAGCAGAGGATTGTGGTGTGCTCACTGGATAGGCTCCTGCATGCGATACACGCAGGGAAGCCCCCTGCATCGGCTGCATTGATTGAGGGGCAGGGTGGGTGTGAGTGCGGCTGAGTCAGGTCTTTTTGCCCGTTTCAGTCGAGAGTAGGCGCTGGACCGATTTTAAGAAAACGCTTATTACGCAGATTTGCATGCGCCAGGCGCATGCAAGTTTCAGAGCGGTGGAACCAGTGTGGCTATTTCGTCTGCCAGCCATTTCTCGAAGGCGCGTGCGGCACGCCGCGGCGTCTTGCCGCTGGGTGTCAGCAAGTAATAGCCGCCTACCGCACCAACGCTCTTGCGGCAGGCCGGCACCAGCGCGCCGGACCGCACGTGACGATCAATCATCGGCTGCCAGCCGAGCACTATGCCGTGCCCGGCGACGGCCAGGTCGACCAGCACCGGATACAGGTTGACGGTCATGCGCTTGCGGATCAGCGACGCATCGACCCCCTGGCGCCCGAACCAGTCACCCCACGACAGCCATTGACGCTGGCCGTCTTCGAGCATCAGCAGGCAATGTTCCAGCAGTTGCGCGGGCTCCAGCAGACGCCCGTCCAGGTAGTCGGGCGAGCAGTAGGCGTTGACCGATTCGGCGAACAGCAGACGGCTGTCGAGACCCGCCGGTGAGACTTCGCGCAGAAAATACAACGCCAGATCGAATTCGGCGCGAATCAGCGAATCCAGCCCGTCGACCACGCGCAGGCGGATATCCACGGCCGGGAAGGCATCGCGATAACGTCCCAGCAAAGGCCCCAGCCACAACGCCGCCACGCCACTGGAGCAGGCCAGGGTCAGTTGCTGATCGCCGCTGTGAGTGATCACCTGAGCGGTGGCCTCGGCGCACAGGGTCAGTACGCGCTGGATCTGCTCGGCGTAAATTTGCCCGGCGACCGTCAGATGAATGCGCTTGTGTTCACGACGAAACAGCGCGCGGCCGAGAAACTCCTCCAGTTGCGCGACCTGACGGCTGATCGCGCTCTGGGTCAGGTTCAGTTCGGTGGCGGCACGGGTGAAACTGCCATGCCGGACGGCGGCTTCGAAAGCGATCAGGTTCTGCAGCGGCGGAAGGGGCTCGATACGCACAGTGGCTCCTGTTGCGGGCAGGTTTTACAAAGGGTCGGGAAACGGCGTCGACAGCAGCCAGTCCCTGAACACGCACAGCGATGGCAGGTTCTGAAAGCGCGTGGCGTAGGCCAGGTAGTAATTGCGTCCGCTGTCCAGAGGCTCGAACAGGGTGACCAGTTCGCCGCTGTGGATTTCGTCCTGCACCAGAATGCGTGGCACCAGTGCGATACCAATGCCGGCCGCGACGGCCTGGATCAGGTGCGAGGTCAGTTCGAAACTTGGGCCGGGGCGCATGATGTGGTGGTCCAGGCGATTACTGTCGAACCAGTCCGACCAGGCATTGGGTCGGGACACCACGCTCAGCAACGAATGCTGGGCCACCTGTGCCGGGGTCATCGACTGGTAGCCGGCAAGGGCAGCCGGGCTGGCAATGACCACCAGTTTTTCACTGACCAGCGGATGGGCGATATAACCGGGCCAGTTGCCGTTGCCGGCACAAATGATCGCGTTCATTTCGCTGGCGGCGGGTGTCAGGTCGGCATGCACGATGCGTGAATGGATATGCACCACATAGCCCGGATGCCGGGTGTAAAAGTCATTCATCCGCGGCAGCAGCCACTTCGAACCGAAGGTGGGCAGCACGGCCAGGTGCAGAGTGCCGCCTTCGGCCTTGTGCGCGATGGTTTGCAGGGTTGCACTGCGGATACGTCCCAGCGCGGCAGCCAGCTCATGCTGATACAGCGCGCCTGCGGTGGTCAGCTCGATGCGCCTGCCGTCACGCTTGAACAGCTCGACTTCCAGCTGCGCCTCCAGCGCCTGTACCTGCCGGCTGACGGCGCTCTGGGTCAGGGCCAGTTCGTCTGCGGCCTTGGTAAAGCTGCCATGCCGGGCGGCCGCCTCGAAGGCGAGCAGCAGCGACATCGAGGGCGTCAGTCTTCGGGTGTTCATTCATAAAGCTCATGGAAAAACGGCAGGTTTTACGTTTGCACTGAAGCATGACAGGCCGGAGAATCACGCTAACCGTTGATAACGCCATGCACTCGAGCGTTTCGAAGCATACGTGCTTTGCATATAAAACGCCTAGCGAGGAAGACCACCATGATTGCGCTGTTGAAACCGACTTCCGAGCAGGTCGGTCACTATGACCGTTTCCTCAATGCCCTGGCGGAGGGCGGCTTTGGTGGCGAAATAGCCCGTGACCATGGTTCGCGCACAGTGCTGGCCACTGACAACTCCATCTACCAGCGCCTGCCACAGGCTGCCGTGTTCCCGATGGACAGCCATGACGTCGCAATCGTCGCCCGGCTGGCAGCGCGGCCCGAGCACAAACAGGTAGTGTTGACCCCGCGTGGCGGCGGCACCGGGACCAACGGGCAATCGCTGACCGATGGGGTGGTGGTCGACCTGTCGCGGCACATGAACGCGATACTCGAGATCAACGTCGAGGAACGTTGGGTGCGCGTGCAGACCGGTGTGGTCAAGGACCAGCTCAATGCCGCGCTCAAGCCGCACGGGCTGTTTTTCGCGCCGGAACTGTCGACCTCCAACCGCGCCACGATTGGCGGCATGATCAACACCGATGCCAGCGGGCAGGGCAGTTGCACCTACGGCAAGACCCGTGATCACGTCCTTGAGCTGTCCACGGTGCTGCTGGGCGGTTCGTACGTCAACAGCCATGCATTGAGTGCCGGGCAGCTGGCCAGCGAACAGGCACGCGTCGACCGCGCCGGCGACGTCTATCGCTGCGCGCAGGAGATTGCCGATACGCAGGCACAATTGATCAAGGAGGTCTTTCCGCCGCTTAACCGCTGCCTGACCGGCTACGATCTGGCGCACCTGCGCGAGGAGGACGGCCGTTTCAACCTCAACAGCGTGCTCTGCGGTTCTGAAGGTTCGCTGGGGTTTATCGTCGAGGCCCGGCTCAACGTCCTGCCGATCCCCAAACATTCGATTCTGGTCAACGTTCGCTATGCCGGTTTCATGGACGCATTGCGCGACGCCAAGGCGTTGATGGCGCACAAACCGCTGTCCATCGAGACCGTGGACTCCAAGGTGCTGATGCTGGCCATGCAGGATATCGTCTGGCATGGCGTGGCCGAGTATTTCCCGCAAGACCCTGCGACGCCGACGCTGGGCATCAACCTGATCGAATTCAGCGGCGATGAGTTAAGTGAAGTCGAGCAGCGCGTTCATGCGTTCGTTGCGCACCTGCAGACCGACACGTCGGTAGTGCGCCTCGGCCACACGCTGGCGGCTGGCAGCGCGGCAGTGAACCGGGTCTACACCATGCGCAAGCGCTCGGTGGGCTTACTCGGCAACGTCAAGGGTGAAGCGCGACCGCAGCCGTTTGTTGAAGACACTGCCGTGCCACCGGAAAATCTCGCCGATTACATTCAGGAGTTCCGTGCGCTGCTGGACAGCTACGGGCTGCAATACGGCATGTTTGGTCATGTGGATGCCGGCGTGCTGCACGTGCGGCCGATTCTGGACATGAAGGACCCCGCGCAGGCTGCGCTGATTCGGCCAATCTCCGACGCCGTCGCCGCGCTGACAAAGCGCTACGGCGGGCTGTTGTGGGGCGAGCATGGCAAGGGCCTGCGTTCGCAATACGTGCCTGAATATTTCGGCGAGCTGTATCCCGCGTTGCAGGCCCTCAAGGCCGCCTGCGACCCGTTCAACCAGCTCAACCCCGGCAAGATCGCCACGCCTGCCAGCGTGCCGGAAGCGCGCCTGACGCAGGTGGATGAGGTGACGTTGCGCGGCGATCTGGATCGCACGATCGACGAACGGGTCTGGCAAAGCTACGACAGCGCGCTGCACTGCAATGGCAATGGCGCCTGCTACAACTATGACACCGACGACGCCATGTGCCCGTCCTGGAAAGCCACCCGTGACCGCATTCACTCACCCAAGGGCCGCGCTTCGCTGGTCAGGGAATGGCTGCGTCTGCAAGGTGAGCAGGACGTCGATGTGCTCACCGCCAGCGCCAGGGCGCGCAGTGCCAATGTGCTGAAAAGTCTTGCCGAGCGAACCGTCAACAGCGTTGCCAGAGTGACGGGGCAGAAGGATTTCTCCCACGAAGTCTACGACGCCATGGCCGGTTGCCTGGCCTGCAAGTCCTGCGCGGGACAATGCCCGGTGAAAGTCAACGTGCCCGAGTTCCGTTCGCGCTTTCTCGAGCTGTATCACAGCCGCTACCTGCGCCCGATCAAGGATTACCTGATTGGCTCGCTGGAGTTCAGCATCCCGCACCTGGCGCGCTTTCCGAAGCTGTACAACGCGATCATGGGCGCAAAGCCAGTGCGTTACCTGCTTGAGCATGTAGCCGGTATGGTCGACAGCCCGTTATTGAGCCTGACCGACTTCCGCGCGGCCTGCGCCCGCTGGAATGTGGGCATTGCCACGCCGCAGCGTCTGGCCGCTCTGAGCGAGGAGGAGCGCAAACGCACGGTGGTGCTGGTTCAGGATGCATTCACCCGATACTTCGAAACCCCGCTGGCGGCAGACTGGCTGGAGCTGATTTCGCGTCTCGGTTATCAGGTCTACCTCGCGCCGTTTGCGCCCAATGGCAAACCGCTGCAGGTGCAGGGTTTTCTGCAGGCGTTCGAGAAGGCTGCCGCTTTCAACAGCCAGTCGCTTGGCAAGCTGGCCGGGTACGGTATCCCGTTGATCGGTCTGGACCCGGCCATGACCCTGGTCTATCGCCAGGAGTACAGCAAGACACTGGGCAGCGAGAATGTGCCCGAGGTCCTGCTGCCGCAGGAGTGGCTGGCGTCTACGGTCGAGGAAGGTCGTGATGGAGCGTCGGCAGAAACGTACTACTTCCTGCCGCATTGCACCGAGAAGACCAACGAGCCTGCCAGTGTCGGCCTCTGGCAGAAAGCCTTCGCCCGCGCCGGTCTCAAGCTGGAGGTGCTGGCCAGCGGTTGCTGCGGGATGTCCGGCACCTATGGGCATGAAACCCGAAACGCGAAAACCAGCGACACCATCTACCGTCAGTCCTGGCAGCCACTGGTAGCCCGGCATGGCGGTGACGGCCGACTGGTCGCCGACGGCTACTCATGCCGCAGCCAGGTCAAGCACCAGGACGGCAAAGTGGTGCAGCATCCATTGCAGGTGCTGCTGGAGAGGGTGCGCGGGCGCTGTGATAGTTGAGACTATCGTGCCGCACGCCCAAGCGTGGGGACGCAGTGAGCGACGCTCCGCATCACAAGGAGGACGCGGAGCGTCCAGAACGGCATGACGACGCGGAGCGTCGCACGATAGTGGCTGATCGTGCCGCACGCTCAAGCGTGGGGACGCAGTGGGCGACGCTCCGCATCACAAGGAGAACGCGGAGCGTCCAGAACGGCATGAGGACGCGGAGCGTCGCACGATAGTGGATGATCGTTCCTCACGCTCCAGCGTGGGAATGCCTTGCGTGACGCTCTGCGTCACCGATCTGTGCCGCGCCGTTCGGTCAGAACTTAAACCAGATACTTGTTGAACCACCCCAATGTGCGGTCCCAGGCCAGTTTCGCCGCTGCTTCGTCGTAACGTGGGGTGGAGTCGTTGTGAAAACCATGATTGGCGCCCGGATAAATGTACGTTTCGTACGTCTTGCCCGCAGCTTTCAAGGCTTTTTCATAGGCTGGCCAGCCTTCGTTGATACGAGTATCCAGTTCGCCGTAGTGAATCATCACTGGCGCCTTGATCTTCACCACGTCTTCGGCATTGGGCTGACGCCCGTAGAACGACACCGCTGCGCCCAGCTCCGGATACGCAACCGCCGCGGCATTGGCCACACCGCCGCCGTAGCAGAAACCGGTGATGCCGACCTTGCCGGTGGTCGCGTCATGCTTCATCAGCCACTCGATGGCGGCAAAGAAGTCGTTCATGAGCTTTTCCGGGTTGACCGTCTGCTGCAGCTCACGGCCCTTGTCATCGTTGCCCGGATAGCCGCCGACCGATGACAGTCCATCAGGTGCCAGCGCAATGAAACCGGCTTTGGCAACGCGGCGCGCCACGTCTTCGATGTAGGGGTTCAAGCCGCGATTCTCATGTGCGACAACCACTGCCGGTACTTTTCCGGCCGCTTTGGCCGGCCGTACCAGATAGCCTCGAACCTGACCATGTCCCTTGGGCGATGGGTAGGAAACGTACTCGGCAATAATGTCCGGGTCTGTGAATTCCACCTGTTCGGCGAGCGCGTAGTTGGGGCTCAGCGAGGCAAGCAGCGCACTGGCGGTAAGGCCGCCAAAGGTAAACAGCGCTGCACGATCGAGAAACTCGCGCCGATTGATCCTGCCGTGTGCGTAGTAGTCATAAAGCTCAAGCAGTTCAGGAGCAAAGTCTTTTGCGGTGAGACGTTCCATCGGTACGCTTCCTTCCGAATCATTCAGGGCTGCCTGCATCTTGGCGGGCTGACGGGCAATGCGTGATCAACATCATGTCCGGCCCCGATAGTATTTCCGGCGAATCGGGATCGCTACTGTAAAACGACGAAAAACCGCCATCCACTGCGAGTGGGTGCAAACGACTGCACGTTGTCGGTCGCTGCCGACGGCCAGCGGAACAGGAAAAAATCAGGCATCGGATTGCACTACCCGGGCTCGATGATGTCCATTTGACTCCTTACGGCATTCACGGTGTTCGGGCGCCGTAGACAAGCATATTATCCAGTCGCTGCATAAAGCGGCGTCGGCTCGCGCCGACAATACATCATGATCTCAACCCTACGCTGATGGTCATATTCCACCTGCTTTTCGAGATAACGTGATGATGAGCCTTCCGACGGAAGACCGCACCCAGCTGTTCAAGGACACGGCTATCCAGTTCTGGAACCACATCACCCCGATCGTCTATGTCGCTCTGGGCATTCACTGTGTGTTGCTGACAGTGTTCCTGGGGCTGGGCATGAAGATCATGTGGGTGGCAAACATCGTCAGCACACTGGTTTACGTCAGTTGCATTCACCTGATCCGCAGGCGTCGGCATCGGCAGGCCGGACAGCTGATGTGCCTGGAGATCATCGGCCATGCCGTGCTCGCGACATGGCAACTGGGCTGGGAAAGCAACTTCAGCTTTTACATATTCTGTGTGATTCCCATCATCGCCTTCACCTTTCAACTGAACGTCGTCAGACGCATTGTCTACAGCGTGGCGATCCTGCTGTCGCTGGTGGGCTGCTTCGCCTTTCGCCGATACACGGGGCAGGGATCCGGTCTAAGCCAGAACGTGCTCAATGCGTTCGGTATTGTCAACGTACTCACAGCAACCACACTGTCGATTTACGCCACTGCATTGTCGGTACGTTTCACCTCGTCGATGCAACTGAGCCTGTTTCATATCGCCAACCGCGACAGCCTGACCAATCTCTACACGCGCAGACGAGTGCTGCATCGCATACGCGAGCTGGAAGCCAGGCGGCAGGGGCTGTCGGCTTCGTTGATCCTGCTCGACATCGATCATTTCAAACAGATCAATGATGTCCACGGGCATGAAACCGGCGATGTGGTTCTGCAACGTGTGGCCGAGATCATCGGTTCAAGCGTGCGCAGCAGCGATATGGCGGCGCGTTGGGGCGGCGAGGAGTTTCTGGTGCTCATGCCTGACACCTCGCCCGAAGATGCGCTGCGCGCGGCCGAACGTATCTGGCGGCGTATCGCCGAGGAGGCCGGGCGGATCAATGAGCGCGTCATTGCCGTCAGCGCCACAGTCGCTGTGGCGACCATCGCCACCGGCGAGGCGTTTCAGCTGGCCCTCAATCGTGCCGACACGTCGCTGTACATGGGCAAACAGCAGGGCCGAAACCGGGTAATGATCGCCGGATGAGCTGCTTGCTCACGCCAGACGCTACCAGCGTGTAGACTTTCGCGCTTTGAACCGGGGAGCACTGTGTCGTGCGTCCTCATTGGCGGTGTATCGATCAAGGCATGCTTATGGATTTGCGTCAGCTCGAAGCCTTCGCGGCGGTCATGTCGGCAGGCAGTGTCACGGCGGCAGGGAAAATGCTCGGCCGATCTCAGCCCTCGGTCACCCGGGCCATTCAGGAACTTGAGCAGGAACTGGGCTTCGCGTTGTTCGAACGCAGTGGGCCGAAGGTCACGCCTACCCACAAGGCGTTCATGATGTATGGCGAAGTGGAAAGTGCGCTGCTGGGGGTGCGCAACATTCACCAGCGTGCGCAGCACATAGCCCAGGAGGAGAACCACCAGATCAAGCTGGTGGCGATCTCGGCCCTGGCAGCCGGTCTGTTGCCTGCGGCCTTGTCGCGCCTGCCCGAGCATCTGCGTCCGCAACAGATTCAGCTACAGAGCATGTCCCCGGAGAATGTGGTTCAGGCTGTTCTGTCGAAAACCATGGATCTGGGAGCGGTCAGCCTGCCGCTGGAGCATCGTGGTCTGGAAATCCACTGGATCGGCGAGGCGCCTTGTGTGGCGGTATTGCCCGCCGATTCGGCGCTGGCCGCGCATGAGGTGCTGTCGATGGAGCTGCTGCGTCAGCACACGCTGATCACCATGGCCAACCCGTATCGCTTTCGTCGACGCATCGACAAGGCGTTTCAGGCTGCGGGTGGTCAGCCGCCGCGTATGCTGGACACCAATACGTCGCTGATTGCCATGCAGATGGCCAGGGTCGGGCTGGGCATTGCACTGGTCGATCCGTTCACGGCGATGGGGGTGCCGGTGCAGGGCGTGATAGTCAGGCCAATCGCCTGCAACATTCCGTTTTTCTTCGGACTGATTTCAGCCTTCGCCAGCCCGTTGTCGGACGTGGCGAGCGCGCTGATCAATGAAATTGCCGACAGCGCAAAAATCCTCTTGCCGGAAATGATCATGCACGAAGCCAGCGCGCATGATGCCCTGTTACAGAGCATTTATGCCGAGTGAGTGGGCAATGCTGGCAGCATTCAGCCCCAGGCATCGGTAACGCCTGTCGTCGTGCGCGCAAGACTGAAGATCGGACGCAGCGCGCCCATGAATACCCTGGATAACGCCTCGTTTCACACCCTTCAAAATTTGCTTAAATTCCATTTGGGAATATAAATATTCTTTTTTGCGCGTTGCGAGAATAAAAATCGGCTTTTACTATTCGAATTAAGCATTCAAAGCCTTTAAGAATTCATTTAGCACAATATTGGAATGATTCTTGAAGTGCTTTGAATCAAGGCTCGGGCTTGTGGCCCGATCATTTTTTCGAGTACCGATCAATGTCCGATGTGAACGCACCCGCTGGCCTGGCCGCCCTGGAAGCTCGCTTGCAGCAGGATCTGGCCTGGCTGGATCTGCCCGCCAAGCCATGGGTCAAGCCCAGGATCAGCGCAGGGCAGGCCGTGCTCGACGTGGCGATTATCGGTGGAGGCATGGCCGGTCTTGCCCTGTCCGCCGAGCTGCGCAATCTCGGCGTAGCGGCGGTCATTTTCGATCAGTCACCAGCAGGTTTCGAAGGCCCTTGGGCCACCACTGCGCGGATGCAGACCCTGCGTTCGCCAAAGCAGTTGACCGGGCCGGCGCTTGGCTTGCCGGCGCTGACGTTTCGCGCCTGGTACGAAGCGCAATTCGGCGTCGATGGCTGGGCGTTGCTGGACAAGATTCCTCGTTTGCAATGGGCCGAGTACCTGCGCTGGTATCGCAAGGTACTGGCACTGGACGTACGCAACGAGCACCGCATAAGCCGGGTAGCGCCCAGAGCGGACGGCCTGATTGAACTGGACGTTGTCACGCCGGTACAGACAACACGATTCCTGCTGGCCCGCCATGTGGTACTCGCCACGGGCCGTGACGGCCTGGGCGGTCCTTGGGTGCCGGATTTTGCCCGGCAGCTGCCGGAGCATTTGTGGACGCATTCGGCGGCGGGTCTGCAGGACAGCTGGTTCGCCGGCAAGCGCGTTGCGGTCATTGGTGGTGGCGCTTCGGCGATGGACAGCGCCGCCACGGCGCTGGAGGCTGGCGCGACGCGGGTGGATCTGCTGATCCGGCGCGCCGAGCTGCCGCGCGTCAACAAAGGCAAGGGCGTCGGCAATCCTGGCATGGTGCATGGCTACTGGCGCCTGCCGGACATCTGGAAATGGCGCATTCGCCACTACCTCAATACCCAACAAGTGCCACCACCTCGCGGCAGTACGCTCAGAGTGTCCGCTTCCGGCAAGGCGCGGTTCATGCTCGACAGCCCGGTGCTTTCCGTCGAAGAGAGCGCTGCTGGAGGCGTCTGGCTGAATACGCCGAAGGCCCGTATCGAGGCAGATTTCGTGGTATTTGCCACCGGGTTTCGCACCGACTTCCGGCAGCGCCCGGAATTTGCGCCATTCTCTTCGCAGATCCGTGTCTGGCAGGATCGCTTTGAAGCACCGAGCGGCGAAACCGATGCTGAGCTGGCTGTACTGCCGGATCTGGGCAACTGCTTTGAATTTCAGGAAAAGATTCCAGGCGCCTGCCCGGGGCTGAACCACATTCACTGCTTCAGTTATCCGGCAGCGTTGAGCTATGGCGCGGTGTCCGGGGATATTCCTGCCATCAGCGAAGGTTCCAAACGTCTGGCCCATGCCTTGGTCGGGCAGTTGTTCAACGAGGACATCGCCCTGCATTTCGACACCATGCTCGATTACGCCGAGCCAGAACTGCTGGGCGATGAGTGGGTGGTCAGCCAGCCAAGCGCCGCAGAGCTGCGCCAATGATCGGCTGGGCGCTGCGTCGGCTGACTCAATCGTTGCTGGTCATCCTGTTGATGACGCTGGTGGTGTTCGTCGGCCTCAATGCCATCGGCAACCCGATGGACATTCTGGTCGGTGAAGACCTCAATCAGGCGGAGCGTCTGCAGGCCATCGCGCATTTGGGCCTGGACCAGCCTCTGTGGCAGCAGTACCTGATTTTTCTCAAGGGTGCGGTTCACGGCAATCTGGGGCAAAGCTTCGTGTATCACGAGGACGCCATGCGCCTGATCCTGCAGCGCTTGCCCGCCACGTTCGAGCTGGCGTTCAGTGCTCTGTTTCTGGCGGTGGTCATCGGTGTGCCGCTGGGCATGTTTGCCGGTATGTACCCCGAGCATCCGCTGTCCCGACTGATGATGGCCGCCAGCATTGTCGGCTTTTCGCTGCCTGCGTTCTGGGTGGCATTGATGATGATCATGCTGTTCTCCATCTCCCTGGGCTGGCTGCCGGCCAGCGGCCGCGGCGAAACCCGTGAGTGGCTGGGCGTGCAATGGTCATGGCTGACGCTGGACGGTTTGCAGCACCTGTTGTTGCCAGCGCTGAACCTGGCGCTGTTCAAGATTTCGCTGGTGCTGCGTCTGACCCGTGCGGGTGTGCGCGAAGTGCTGCCCCAGGAATTCGTCAAATTCGCCCGGGCCAAGGGTCTGTCACCGATGCGCGTGATGTGTATGCACGTCATGCGCAACACCATGATTCCGGTGGTGACGGTGCTGGCCATGGAACTGGGCTCGACCATCGCCTATGCCGTAGTGACTGAAAGCATTTTCGCCTGGCCGGGTGCCGGCAAGCTGATCCTCGACAGCATCAACATGCTCGACCGTCCGGTGGTGGTCGCTTACCTGATGGTGGTCGTAGTGATTTTCGTGGTGCTCAACCTGATCGTCGACGGCTTGTATTACCTGCTCGACCCACGCGTACGCATCGAGGCATCCCGATGAATGTCATTGAAAAAGCCCCGATCGGCAGCACGCTGCTGCAGGCCCAGTCGCCCTGGCGACGAGTGCTGAGCGAGTTCTTCAGCTCGCCCACGGCGGTGACGGGCCTGGCGGTCCTGCTGATCATTGTCCTGGTTGCAGCACTGGCGCCGTGGATTGTGGTGCAGAACCCCTACGACCTGATGCAGCTCAACGTCATGGACGCGCGCATGCCGCCTGGCAGCCTCAATATGGACAGCGGTTACACCTATTGGCTGGGCACTGACGGGCAGGGCCGCGATCTGGTCTCGGCGATCATCTACGGTCTGCGCATCAGCCTGTGGGTCGGCATTGGCTCGGCGTTGATTGCGGCAGTGCTCGGTACGCTGCTCGGGCTGGTATCTGCGTATGTCGGCGGCTGGCTGGATGCCTTGCTGATGCGTCTGGTCGACCTGTTGCTGTCGTTTCCGGTGATTCTGATGGCGCTGATGATTCTGGCCTGGCTGGGCAAGGGCGTCGGCAACGTGATGCTGACCCTGATATTGCTCGAATGGGCCTATTACGCGCGTACCGCACGCGGGCAGGCGCTGACCGAAAGCCGCCGTGAATACGTCGATGCGGCGCGCGGGCAGGGCGTAGGTCCGCTGCGTATTGTAGTTGGCCACATTCTGCCCAACTGCCTGCCACCGCTGATCGTGATCGGCGCCTTGCAGATCGCCCGCGCCATCACTCTGGAAGCGACCCTGTCGTTCCTGGGCCTGGGCGTGCCGGTCACCGAGCCGTCGCTGGGGCTGCTGATTGCCAACGGCTTTCAATACATGCTCAGCAATGAATACTGGATCAGTCTGTTTCCGGGCCTGGCGCTGTTGATCACTATTGTGGCCATCAACCTTGTCGGTGACCGGCTGCGTGATGTTCTCAACCCGAGGCTGCAGCGATGAGCCTGCCCGACGCGCCATTGGCGCCCACTACCGTCCGACAGCCGACCCTGGATGTGCGCGGCCTGTGCACCTCGTTTCATACCCGCGCCGGCGTATTGCCGGCGGTGCGCGACGTGTCACTGCGCGTAGAGCCGGGACGCATTCTGGGTCTGGTCGGTGAGTCCGGGTCGGGCAAGTCGGTCACCGGCTTTTCGATCCTCGGCCTTGTCGATGAGCCTGGGCGCATCAGCGGTGGCGAGGTGCTGTTCAAGGGCCGCGATCTGACCAGACTGTCTGCCTCGCAACTGCGTGACATTCAGGGCAACCGGGTAGCGATGATCTTTCAGGACCCGATGATGACCCTCAACCCGGTGCTGCGGGTCGATACACAAATGATCGAGGCGGTGCGGGCACACAGCCCGATGAGCAAGCGCGAGGCCCGCGAACACGCCAGTCGCACGCTGGCGCTGATGGGCATCGCCAGCCCTGAAGAACGTCTGCGCGCCTATCCGCATCAGTTGTCCGGCGGTATGCGCCAGCGGGTGGCGATTGCCATCGCACTGCTGCATGCACCGGACCTGATCATCGCCGATGAGCCGACCACGGCGCTGGACGTGACCATTCAGGCGCAGATTCTCAGTGAAGTGCAGAAGCTGGTGCGCGAGCAGGGCACTTCGCTGATCTGGATCACCCATGATCTTTCCGTGATCGCGGGGCTGGCTGACGATGTGGCGGTGATGTACGCCGGACGCATCGTCGAGCAGGGTCCGGTCGCCGATGTACTGGATCGTCCGCAGCACCCCTACACCCAAGGGCTGATCGACAGCCTGCCAAGTCGCAACCAGCGCGGCCAGCGCCTGCGGCAGATTCCGGGCATGGCACCCGACCTGCTGTCGATGCCGGTCGGTTGTGCTTTTGCGGCGCGCTGTCCCCGAGCTTCGCAGATCTGTGCGCAGGAGCCTCAACCCCACGAGGCGCGACCGGGCCACATGGTTCGCTGTTTTCACCCAGGAGCGGCCGATGCCCAGTGATCAGATTCCCCTCATCGAGCTGCATCAGGTCAGCAAGACCTTCGGCAAACCCGTGGATGAGCGCTCCCTTCAGGGGCTTATGCAACGGCTGCACCTTACCCGTGCAAAACCGGTGACCCGTGCGGTGGATCGTGTCGATCTGCGCATCGCGCGCGGTGAAGTGGTCGGGCTGGTGGGCGAGTCGGGCTGTGGCAAGTCGACCCTGGGGCGCATGGTTGCCGGGCTGCTGCCGGTCTCCTCAGGCACCACATTGGTGGACGGCAAACCGCTGGATAGCCTGACCACGCAGGAGCGCAAGGCGCTGCGCCTGAAAGTGCAGATGATTTTTCAGGACCCTTCGTCAAGCCTCAACCCGCGTCTGCGGGTCGACCGGATCGTCGGCGAAGGTGCGCTG
Source organism: Pseudomonas congelans (assembly GCF_900103225.1). Taxonomy (GTDB): domain Bacteria; phylum Pseudomonadota; class Gammaproteobacteria; order Pseudomonadales; family Pseudomonadaceae; genus Aquipseudomonas; species Aquipseudomonas congelans. The sequence goes on from NZ_FNJH01000001.1 coordinate 859,477, forward strand.
TTGCACGGCCTGACCGACCGCAAGGGCGCAGATGATTACGTCAGTGCGCAATTGCAGCGTGCCGGGCTCAGCCCGCAATTGCGCCAGCGCTATCCGCATCAGTTCAGCGGTGGCCAGCGCCAGCGCATCGGCATTGCCCGTGCGCTGGCGGTGCAACCGGAACTGCTGGTGTGCGACGAGTCGGTGGCGGCGCTGGACGTGTCGATTCAGGCACAGATCCTCAACCTGTTCATGGACCTGCGCGACGAGCTGGGCCTGACCTATCTGTTTATCAGCCATGACCTGGGCGTCGTCGAGCACCTCTGCGATCGGGTCATCGTGATGTACCTGGGCCGCGTGGTCGAGACAGCATCGGTCGATGACCTGTTCGCGCGGGCCAACCACCCGTACACCCAGGCTTTGCTGGCGCAGATCCCGCGCTTCGATATTCGCAGTACCCGTTATGACGCGATCCAAGGGGAAATCCCCAGCCCGCTGAACCCGCCTGCCGGGTGTCATTTCCACCCTCGCTGCCCGCACGCCATGGCGCGCTGTCGCGAGGAAGTTCCAGCGCTGCGGGAGGTTTCGCCGAATCACCAGAGCGCCTGTCACCTGAATGACCAACGCTGAACGGGCACCTCAAGCCCGTCACCCTCTGCCATTGCGTACAAGGAATCACCCATGAAACCACTCGTTCGTTCGTTGTTAGCGTCGGCCCTCGTGCTGGCTGCCGGCAGTGTCACGGCACAGGACTTGCGCATCGGTTACGCCGACCCGGTCTCGTCACTCGATCCACAGCTCAATAACTATGCCGGAGACCGCTCGGTGGCATTGCATGCCTTCGAATCGCTGGTCAGCCGCCGTGATGACAAAACCCTGCCAGGTCTGGCCAAGAGCTGGAAGGTCGTGGACGACACCACGTGGGAGTTCGCCCTGCGTGATGACGTCAAATGGCAGGATGGCACGCCGCTGACCGCTGATGACCTGGTCTTCTCCTTCGAGCGCGCGCGCAACGTACCCGGCAGCGTGGCCTCTTACGCAGGTGCCATGCGTACCGTTGAATCGATCAAGGCCAAGGATGATCACACGCTGGTCATCAAGACCCGTTCGCCCAATGCCAACCTGCTGCCGGATATCGATTCGATCTACATCGTCAGTCGCCATGCCGGTGCGGCAGCCAGCAGCGCCGATTACAACTCGGGCAAGGCGATGATCGGCACCGGGCCTTACCGGTTTGTCTCGTTCGTGCCGGGCGATCGCACGGTATTCGCGCGCAATGACAATTACTGGGGTGGCAGACCGACCTGGGACAAGGTTGATTTCCGCTTCATTGCCAACGCCGCCAACCGTACTGCGGCCTTGCTGGCGGGCGATGTCGACGTGATCGACAAGGTATCGCCTACCGATGTGGCGAGCCTGCGCAAAACACCGAACGTCAATGTCTTCGCCTATCAGGGACTGCGTGCGCTGATCATTCAGCCAAGTTTCCGAGCAGGCCCGAACGAATTCATTCGCGACAATGCGGGCAAGCCGCTGGCCGAAAACCCGCTGCTGGACGTACGGGTGCGCAAGGCGCTGTCCCTGGCGATCAATCGTCCGGCCATCGACGAGCGCATCATGCAAGGCACCGTAACCGAAGCCAATCAATGGATGCCGGCCAATACGTTCGGTTACAACCCGCAGATCAAGAACATCCCCTATGACGTCAAGCAGGCCAAGGATCTGCTGGCGCAGGCCGGCTTCCCCGAAGGCTTCCAACTGACTGTGCATGTGCCGGGCGACCGTTATCCGCAGGCACCGGAGGTCATGCAGGCGGTGGCGCAGTTCTGGACGCGGATCGGCGTCAAGGTTCAGCTGGAGGTATTGCCGTGGGCGGTGTACGCGGGCAAGGCCAACAAGAATGAACTGGCGATCAGCGTGATTGCCTGGGGCAATGGCACCGGCGAAGCGGCGTATGCCCTGACCAATATTCTGACCACTGTCGATAGCAACAAAGGGCAGGGCGCTTCCAACTGGGGCCATTACAGCAATCCGCTGGTGGACAAGGCATTGGCTGATTCGACCGCTGAATTCGACGAGGCCAAGCGGCGCAAGATTCTCCAGGACTCGGTGCAGATTGTCAGCGATGACGTCGGCATCATCCCGCTGTTCCATTACCAGAACATCTGGGCAGCGCGCAAAGGCCTCAAGGTCGAGCCACTGGTCAGCGACCGCACTGCAGCGACCATGGTCACCGAGCAACCTTGATTTCTTCCATCAACGCGCCGCTTCTGCAAGCGGCGGCGCGCATGCAACCACAGCATCGCAGGACCTTTCATGACATCGACCACTGAACATTCAACGACACCTGACGTGCTCGACAACCTGCTGGACATCGCGCCGGGCAGCCCGCTGCACGCGGTTCGTCATGCACGGGACAAGGTGGCCCAGGCAACCCAGGGCAGTCAGGACTTGTTTTTTGACCCGGCACTGACGCACAACCTGTCATTGAGCGAACGCCTCTGGGTGGCGTATTACGCCACGCTGTTGAGCGCGCAGCCGACCCTGAGCGGGTATTACCTGGCGCAGTTGCAGGCGGCTGGCGTCGCGGCAAACGTGCTGGCCGATGTGGACGCCAGCCGAATCGATCTGTTGGATGACCAGCGCCTGGCGGCGATCCTGCGCTTTACGCGAACCTTGATCGAGTCTCCGGTACACGGCGATCAAAGCGCATTGCAGGCGCTGCAACACCAGGGCCTGAGCACCGCTGAAATCGTGGTACTGGCACAACTGATCGCCTTTCTGTCCTACCAGGTGCGCCTGGCCGCAGGGCTGGGTGCTTTAAAATCTGCCGGAGCAGCCTGATGAGCGAACTCATGGAAATTGAAGGTTTCACCAATCAGGTGCTGGGCTGGAAAGCCTGGTTGCCCACCGTTGACCTCGACAGCGCGAGCGCCGAGCAGATCGCTGTGCTTGAAGAAAGCCACCCGCAGGCCAAGACCTCGGATTACTACCTGACGCTGGCCCATCATCCGGACATTCTTCGCCAGCGCTCTCAGGCGTTCAACGCGATCATGTACGCACCCGGCGGCCTGTCGCGCGCCGAGCGGGAGCTGGCAAGCACGGTGGTGTCGCGTATCAACCGCTGCGTGTATTGCGCGTCGGTGCATGCGCAACGCTTCGAACAACTGGCCAAACGCAATGACGTCATCGCCCAGGTGTTTGCCGACCCCGCAACGGCAGGTACCACGGCGCGTGAAAAAGCGATCGTGCAGTTCGCCATCGACCTGACGCTTGAACCGGCTTCGCTCAACGCCGGGCATATCCAGGCGCTGTACGAGCAGGGGCTGGACGAGACTCAGGTGCTGGACCTGATTCACGCCATCTCGATATTCGCCTGGGCGAACCGGCTCATGCTCAACCTGGGGGAGCCGGTGTTTCCCGAGGTGTGATCGCGGCAGTATCCAGGCCAAGTGCTTGAGGTGCAGTCTGGCCCGGTCGTTGCAAGTTCACTGCATAAGTGAACAAGCGACCCGGACACGATTGAGGTAATGGAATGCTGATAGCACACATTTCGGACACACATGTACGGCCCAGAGGGCAACTCTATCAAGGCGTGGTGGACTCCAATGCCATGCTGGCCGCTGCCGTCGACACGATAAACGCCCTCGACCCGGCACCCGATCTGATTTTGTTCAGCGGTGATCTGGTGGAAGAGGGGCGGCCCGAAGAGTACGCGATGGCCCGGGAGTTGCTGCAACCGCTACGGCAAAAACTGCTGATGATACCGGGCAACCATGATCATAGGCAGAACCTGCGCGACGCCTTTCCCGAGCACGATTACTTCATCAATGACCAGGATTGCAGTTTCGTCTATTCGGGTTCTGCGCCGCTGCGCATCATCGGTCTGGATATCAGCGTCCCGGAGCAGCATCACGGCGATATGACCGACACCGCGACCCAGTGGCTGGATCGCACACTGGCGCAGGAGCCGCACAAGCCGACGCTGATCATGATGCATCAGCCGCCGTTTTCAAGTGGCATTCCCTACATCGATGCGTATCGCTGTGAAAGAGGCGAGCGGCTGGCGGAGGTTGTCTGCAGATACCCGGCCATCGAGCGCATCGTCTGCGGGCATATTCATCGTTTCATGCAGCTGCGCTTCGGCGGCACGCTGATGTGTACGGCGCCGAGCACGACGACGGCCATCGCCTTGCGACTGCACGCCGAGGCTGCCGACGCCTCTTATGTCGAACCGCCGGCATTGCTGCTGCATCACTGGAAAGCCGACACGGGCCTTATTACCCATTGGGTGCCGATAGGTCGTTTCGAAGGGCCTTTTGACTTCGCCTGAACGGGAATGCCCCTGACAGCGCAGGCTGTCAGGTCGCCTGCTCCTTGGCCAGATTGACCAGAATGATGCCCGCGATGATCAGGCTGATGCCGCCAATTGCCATCAATGTGGGCACCTGCTGGTAGCGAAACGCTGCAATGACGGTGATCAGGGTAATGCCCAGACCTGACCACATGGACGTGATCAGTGACATGGGCAAGTCCCTTTGCGCATACCCCAGACACACAATGCCAAGGCCATAGCCCGCTATCGAGGCAATCACCGGAACCCAGCGGGTGAAGCCGTTGCTTTCTTTGAGTGCAATGGTCGCTACCGTTTCAGCGACGATACCTGCGAGCAGGAACAAATAGGCTTTTATAAGCATGACGGCAGATCGCTTTTCAGGCATTCAGGAAGGGAGAGAGATGATGCGGTCGGCATAAAACCCGTTGAACGGGGTGCGCAAGGACACCGAGTAAGCGCCGGTCGATTGAAACTCCAGCCAGTCGCCCTCCCTGATATCGCTGGCGAGCGTGTAGGGGAAGGCCAGGCGATCCATGCTGTCGCATGTAGGGCCGAAGATATTGAAAGTGTTTTCCGCTGCACCGGTGTAAGGGGCCGCGTCCCGCCACACGCGTGCGGGAAATTGCAGCCACTGCTGGGCTGATAGCAAACCGCCAAAAATACCGGCACCGCAGAAAACGCTGTGTTCGCGTCTTGAAAGCACCCGTGCAAACAGCGACATGCCGCCGTACACCAGGCCACGACCCGCTTCGCAGATCAGGTTCAGATCCTTCAGTGTCGGGCTGGTCTGAATGTGCTCGCAGACTCTGCCGACCAGGTCCGGGGTGTTACCCATGGAGTTCAGGTAATTACCCGGAAACCCGCCGCCGATATCCAGATGCCTGACGTGCTGGGCGGTGTCGCGCACAATGGCATCGGCGTCATCGAGGGCCGCGAGCCACGGGCCTTCTTCAATGGCTTGTGAGCCGACATGGAATGACAGCCCAAGTGACCAGTCAGTGCTGGACGCCACTTGATGCACCAGTTGCGTCGCCAACGCCGGGCTTGCGCCGAATTTGCCTCTGAGATCGTAAACCGCCGTCGACTCGGAGGGCGCGTAGCGCACGAACAGGCTGATCGTGCTGTCGCGTTCGGGCAATACGTCCCGCAACTTCAAGAGTTCCTCCTCACTGTCGAGCACAAATGAACGCACGCCATATCGGTAGTAGGCCTCGTGCAGGCAGTGGCGGGATTTCACTGGGTTCATCAGGTATTGAACTGCGTTGGGCAGCGTGTTGTGTACCGTCTGCACCTCGGCAAGCGACGCCACGTCAAAATGGTTGATACCGCCCTGGCTCAAGGCTTCCAGCACCTGCGGGAGTGGATTGGCCTTCATTGCATACAACACGGTACCTGGAAAACAGCCACTGAATTGCTGTGCATTCCGGGTGATCCAGTGCGGGTCAACGGTATAGAAGGTGTCGTTGGTGTCATCGGCTAATTGCGCAAAAAGTGTGTCCACGTTGAACTTCCCTGGCTTCGAAGTGTGTTCAGGTTTGAGCAAACTTCGTGCCAGTGCTTTATGGGGGCGCTGAACAAGTTAACGAGAACGATTTAATAAACATGTATACAAGATGGTCAGCCAAAACAGTGCGATTTTTAAGCATTCGAATCGGTGTGGTGCAGTTGAATGTACGGTCTGAAACTATAAAGATAGATAGCACTTTGCTATTTTAAAAAGTGACTTTTAAATAATTTGATACATATATTAAAGTAATAATACATTAAATTTAATCGAGAAAAAGTTAGCAAATTTATAGGGTTGGCTAACCTCGGTTACGCTTCTGGCCAGTGATGGCGATTATCTGACACCTTGCTAATGCGCGATGATCAAGAGCGGTGGCACGCCGCTTGCTGGGTACTGAATCGTGAAGTAATGGGGACTTGTTCCATTGCGTCAGCGCTCGCGTTAACGACGACGAAGTAATTCATGGTCATGGATCAGGCAGGGGGTTGCTCGGCAAGCCGAGGAGCAGCCCCGATGAAGTCACCGTTATCGAGTGGGAAGGATACATGGACTTTCGTGCTTTTTATTCAGGCAACGCCCAGCAGTTTCTGGCCACGCGCCAACTTACTTTTTTCGAACTGGAAGAGGTTGTAAAACGCCAGTACGCCGATGCGCAACTGGCCTTGATCAGCAGTTCTCCAGTACATGGCATCGCTAACGCGGCCAGCGATATAGATCTGTTATGTGTGACCGATGATCGGCAGTCCGATCAATCGATGGCCTCGCAGATCTACCACAATGAACACCATATTGAAGTGGTGGCATTTGCCCGCGAAGAAGTTCACAACGCGTTCTCCCAACTGGCGACGGACGCACACAAAACCACTGCACAGAAACTCGTTGCGTTCAAACAGTGGGACAAACAGCAAGCGGTATCGCGAAAGTATCTGGAACGTCTGGTCTGCGCGGTGTCGACCGATCAGTCGCTTCCTTATCTGGACAGTCAGAAGGACTTGAGCTCGATCTGGTCTGCTGCGGCGTTCGATGACTTTCGCCAAAGTGCCTGCTTCTCGGCGCTGGCCTGGCGCAGTGGCGAATACCGCGCAGCCGCCGCCTATGCCTGCAACGCCGCACTGTTCCTGATGAACGCGACGCTGGCCAGCCACGGCTGGGTCAACTCCAATCGCAAGTGGACGCTGTTGCGTTGGGACCGGGCGCTGAACAGGCTCGGCATGCTGACTGACGACGGCCTTGCCCGAGCCATCGGGCAGCTGTGGCAATGCGCCTATCCGGCCTGCCGAAGTGGATTGCAGGGCGCGGAGCTCATGCACCTGTGTGAACTGACTCAACTCGCCGAGCAGACGTTCGCCTGCGAAGTCGCCTACGCCGAGTTGAAACCGGTTATCGAGCGCTCATCTGCCAGCAGATTTTTGCCGGGGGTCGACTTCGTGCTCACCGATAACCAGCAGGCGACCCTGTTGACGCAGCTGGATGTGCCGGAATTGCACAGCACCCGCCCGATCGACCTGGCCGAGCAATCCCGCGAAGTGGCTGCGTGTTTTCTGCGTGCGGCACGCGCCGGGCTGGTCAGTTTTTCACTCAAGGACTCACATCCGATGCAGGGAGCACACGCATGATTGCCAATACACAAGACGCCGTTCGCCAATGGTTCCCCCGGCTCGGTGGCGGCTACATATACCCGGCCGGCCCCTACGCGCAAAAGCTCATATCGGTGGCCTGGTTGCTCATGACCGAGCTTGAGGCGTATCTGGAAGACCTGGACGGCGCGGCGGACGAGCCCCTGGTGGTCGATGCGTTGAGAATCAAACTGGCTGAGTTGATGGTCGACATCGACTGCCGACTCGCCGGTGCCGACACCCCGAACGAGCTGCACCAGTTCGCACTGTTCAGCGAGTACGGTCTTACCGATGTCATTGCCCACACAGGCCCCGTCGCCGTGGAATGGCTGGACATTCGCGCTGACAGCGCTGCAGGTCACGACAATGAAGCCGAGTGGCTGATCGAAGTGTTCAGGGAGCTGCTGGACGCCTTTCCCGGGAAATTGTTCAACCCCTTGCTGCCTGGCACTCAGGGTCAGGTTCTGCGAACCCTGCGTGACTGGGACCGCTCCTGCCGTCTGGCAGGTGGCGACGCTGCCTTCCTGGCACCTTTGATGAGGTCTCTATGAACAGTCATGTCCTGACCGCGCCGGCGAGCGTACCAGCGCGCAAATCCTCATTCGTCGAACGTTACGGAGCGGTGTTTGGCCGTGAGCAAGGTCTTATGTTGCGCATGGCCGGGCTGACCGCAGCCGAGCACTCGGCGCAAGGTTCGTGGATAACCGATGACACCGGCCGCCGCTGGCTGGACTTCGGCTCCTTCGGGCTGCACCTGCTGGGCCATCGCCACCCTGAAGTCGTGGCTGCGCTGACGCGGCAGGTCACATCGCTGGGCCTTTCCAGCCGGATACTGGCCAACGAATCCAGCCTGAGCGCCGCCGAGCGGCTCGTGATGTGTGTCGGTCGTCCGGGCAACGGTGTGCTTTACGGCAACAGCGGTTCGGAGGTCATCGAAGCAGCCCTCAAGCTGGTGCGCATGCAGACCGGCCGGCGGCGAATCATCGCATTGACCCACGCCTATCATGGGCGGACCAGTGGCGCGCTGGCGGTCAGCTATGGCTATCGCGGGCACGCCACGCTGATGCACGCCGAAGATGTCGTGTTCATTGCCGCCGGTGATCTTGCCGCTGCACGCCAGGCACTGGCAGAAGGCGATATTGCCGCAGTGATCGCCGAGCCGGTTCAGGGAGAGGGCGGAATCAGGCCGGTCGACCTGGGTTTTCTGAGCGAACTGGCAGGTCTGTGTCGCGAACATGGCGCGTTCATGATTCACGATGAGATTCAATCCGGCCTGGGGCGTAGCGGAGCGCTGGTCTGCGGCGCGCCTGCCGACATCATAGTGTTCGGCAAAACCCTGGGCGGCGGTGTGTTTCCGGTAGCCGCAGCCATTTACGACAGCAGCCGGTTCGGCGCACCGGCGCGTGATCCGGTCGTACATGCCTCGTCCTATGCCGGCAGCGCGCTGGCGGGAGCCGTGGTCAACGCTGTGCTCGACGTGGTCAGCGATCCCGCATTCTGCCAGCGCGTCAACCAGCTGGGGCAGGTGGCCATGAGCATCCTGCGTGAGCGTTTAAAGGATTGTCCCGCCGTGGCTGAAGTGCGAGGCAGCGGCCTGATGATCGGGGTGGAATTCACCTCCAGCAACTATGTGGCGCAGACCCTGATCGAAGCCGCGCAGCGCAACCTGCTGCTGGCTTTCTGCCTTAGCGCAACCCGGGTGCTGCGGGTTTATCCCGACGCGACCATCTCCCGAGACCACCTCGAACAAGGCCTCAACAGTTTCTGTGATGCCGTCGATGCGGCTTATCGTTCCATTCAATGACGGAGAGTTCCTATGCCTGATGTATCAACCAGTGTTCTTCTCGGTGATTTCGAGCCTGGCGAGGTCTGGCCGATTCTCTCGGACTTCGCGCGCTACCCCGACTTCATGAGCGATGTGCTGGAGGTGATCGTTCACCCCCGGCAGAGTGAATACGTTTCCAGTACGTGGCGCGTATTGATCAATGGCAGCGAGCTGACCTGGACCGAGCAGGATTGGCTGGTGACGGACGAGCGCATCGAGTTCAAGCAGATCGATGGCGACCTTGAGGTCTGGTACGGCGAGTGGCTGCTGGTCCAGCGCGAAGACGGCTTGCACGTGGACCTGAATGTCACCTTCGACCTCGGCATCCCGTCGCTGGCCGAAGTCCTGCACCCGATCGGTGAACGTGCGATTCGCGCCAACAACATCCAGATGCTGGACGGGATACGCAATCAGCTGCTCGCTCGCCGTCAACAGCGGGTTGCGGCAGGGGGCTGCTGATATGCGCTCGACACTGATCATCACCGGCGCCAGTGGTGCGCTGGGCTCCTGGTTCGTGCGCGACTGGCTCAGTCAGCATCCGGACTCGCATGTGATTGCCTTGTTCCGATCCTCACAGGCGGCCAGTCGCTGCCTGCAGGATTTGCCTGCGCACAGTCGCTCGCGGCTCGAGTGCCGGATTGCCGACCTTACAGACGCCGACTCACTGAATACGCTGGCTGCCACGCTGCCCGCTATCGAGTGCGCCACGGCAGTCCATCTGGCTGCCGATGTGGCCTGGGACAAGACCTTCGAAGAGATGCACGAGTTGAATGTCGACGGTGCGCAGCTGTTCTGCGGCTTTGTTCAGAAGCTGGTGCGCAAGCCTCATTTCATTTACGTGTCGACAGCGTTCACCCGTTGTGAAGGCTGGACCTATCGCAACGGTTACGAGGAAAGCAAGGCAGCGGCAGAGCGTGGCTTGCGTGAGGCCTTCGGCGCGCAGATGCCGATTTCCGTGTTCAGTTGCAGCCTGGTCATCGGCGCTACCAGCGATGGTGCAATCAGTCGCTTTCACGGCCTGTACCCGTTGATTCGCTTCATCAATTCCTTTGCACCGCCGTTTCTGGTCGGCAATCGCCAGGGGCTGTTCGATCTGGTGCCTATCGATTGGGTGGTGGACGAATTGATCCACCTGGTCAGTCATTGCCTGGCCGGTGGCGAAGCGCGCGAGGTCGTCGCCTCGGCGGGGGATGCACGCCTGCCTTATGAGCAGGTAATCCGCATCATCGAGTCGCGCGTCGATCATGCCCGGCAGCAAGCGGGTATTGAGCCCTTGACCCCGGCACCGATCCTGCGCAGCCGGCAATGGGCGTTCCTCAAGCGATCGCTGGTCGCATGGCGCCCCGAAGGTATTTCGACCCGGGATTTCCGCTATTTCGAGCGCCTGTTGCAAATCTATGGCGTGTACGCCGAAAGCGATCTGGTCAGGCCACCGTTGAATGTCCGGCGCCCGGCACCCGGCGCGGAAGTGTTTTTACCCAAAGCGGTGGATTACTGGCTGGCTCATGCGCCCGAGGCGCGGATCAGCCTGGACAAGCTCGTCGCCAAATCGGCGGCAATGCACGGTTAGCAGGCCCTTTCAACGATTGAACGGGAGATGGAACATGATAGACACAATCGAACTCGACACGATGGACAGTGGCGCTTACGACCGACGCTCCGAGCGCGCCATGCTGGCACGCGACAACCTGTCACTGACCGCAGATCTCAAGCAACTCAGCAACTGGCGGCAGGCCTTGCAGATCGGCGTGCAGTGGGCGGTGATCGCCGCCGCAGTCACGCTGGCTGAAGCCAGCGACTCGATGCTGGTGTGTCTGATCGCGGCACTGGTCATTGCGACGCGACAGCACGCGTTGCTGGTACTCATGCACGATGCGGCGCATTTGCTGATCAGCCGTGACAGGCGGCGCAACGATCTGATTTCCAACGTGTTCCTGACGTTCCCGCTGACGTTGAGCACGTCACGCTATCGGGCCCACCACATTGCCCACCACAAGCACCTCAACACGCTGGACGATCCGGACTACGCCGATGCCTTCGCACCCGCCAGTTCCGGACTGTTCTGGCAGGCTCTGCTGCGCGACATCAGTGGGCTGTCGACCCTGCAATCGCTACGCACGATGGACAGCTTCAGCGTGATCGGACTGTTCACTCACCCCGCGCCGTCGACCCGTATCGAGCGTTATCAGGCAATGGCCTTCTATGCCTGCGCCGCGCTGCTCATCACTGCTTTGCAGGCCTGGCCGGGTGTGCTGCTGTACTGGCTGGCGCCGCTGGTGTTCTTCCTGCCGCCGATTCTGCGCATTCGCAGCCTGTCGGAGCACGCAGGTCTTTCGACACAGAGCGTGAAGCGCGATGCACGCAGTGTCAGTCCGGGCTGGCTGGAACGAGGGCTGTTTGCGCCGTGCAATATCAACCGGCACTGGGAGCATCACCTTTTTCAACAGATACCCAGCTATCACCTGGGCACCTTGTCCCGACGTCTGGCGCAACGCCTGCCTGGCTCGGCAGCCGCCTGCAACACCCAGGGTTATCTCTTGGGGGAACGCAGCATGCGCGCCGAGTTATATGGTGCCAACGGCCGGGCGCGTGCCGTGGCCTCTCTGGATCAGGAGGCTTGAACCCATGATGCTGACCGGTTCTGAAATAGTGAAGATGCGCGAGGTCGGCAGTGTCGTCATCGAGCCGTTCGACCCCGTACATGTCGAGGTCAACTCATATGGCTGTCACCTGGCTGATCTGCTTCTGGAGTACCGCAGCGACCGCATCGATCCTCACGGTGAGCTGGAGGTGGTCGAGCACCATATTCCGCCCGAAGGCTTCGTGCTGTACCCCAACCGTTTCTACCTGGGCGCCACTGCCGAGCAGATCGGCGGTATCGATTTTGCCAGCGAGCTTTACGCCAATGTGTCCACGGCGTCCTGTGGCGTTTTCATCCAGACCAGTGCGCCGCTCGGTCATACCGGCGCGGCCATCAGCTGGACTCTGGAAATCGTTGTGACTCAACCGGTGCGGGTTTATGCCGGCACCAAAGTGGCCAAGGTCTGCTTCTGGGCGAACTTCGGCATGACCACCTGCTACGCGGGACGCTACTTGGGCTCCAAGAGCACCGTGCCCTCGAAAATCATTCTGGATTGACCATGATATTGACCGGTAGTGAAATCGAAAATCGCGTGCGTTCGGGTGAAATCGTCATCAGTCCGTTTTCCCATGAGAACGTCAATCCCAACAGCTATAACTTCCGCCTGCATGACCAGATGAAGGTCTATGAAGACGATGTGATCGATGTGCGCGCCGAGGCGTCGACCCGAACCATCGAAATCGGTCCGGAAGGCTATGAATTGCAGCCCATGAAGCTGTATCTGGCCTCGACCATAGAAACAATGGGCAGCACCCATTTCGTACCTACCTATGCGGCTCGGTCCTCGATCGCAAGGCTGGGCATGTTCATCAATCTGTCGGCACCGCTGGGCGACATCGGCTTTGTCGGGCGCTGGACCTTGCAGCTGTATGCGCTCAACCGCATTCGGGTTTACCCCGGCATGAACATCGGTCAAATGATGTTCTGGAACGTCAAGGGCGATATCGAGCTGTACTCCGGAAAATATCAGGGCGCGACCGAAGCCTTCGCGTCACGCATCTTCATGGATTTCGAAAAAACGCCGCGTCCGCAGCCGCTGCTGCCCACCCTCGCGCCATTCCCCGTTGTAGCAGCCCAGGAAGAGGTCGATGCGGCACCCGATGCGCTGGCGGCCAGGTCCGGGCGAATGGCCACCGATATTCCACTGATAGCAGGAGGCCGTCGTGTCCAGTAAATACTCGACTTTGAAACAGCTTGCCGGTGATCTGCCGGTGCCCGCCCTGAGCGCGCTGCAAGATGCAGATTACCGCGTGTTATGGCAGGACTTTGCCAGCCGCAAACAGGCCATCGAGGACACGCTGAAAACCGTGCGGATCACCGCCGGTGCCTTCCTTGACGAGCACATGGACAGAATCGCCCGGCTGGCCGAGTTCCAATGGAGTGACGCTGCCGACAGCCATCTTCAGACGTTGCTCGAGCAGGCAGGCTTTGACGCCGACAGCGAACTTGCCGTGCGCTCTTCGGCGAATATCGAGGACGGTAACCAACACAGTTTCGCCGGAATCTTCAGCACGCATCTGTCGGTCAACGGGTTGCCTGCGCTCAAGGCAGCGATTCTGGATGTATGGCGCTCCGGGGTTTCCCGTCAGGCCATCCTGGAACGCTTGCGAGCGTCGATGCTGGAAACACCGGTCGAGATGACGGTGATCATGCAGCGCATGGTCAAGGCTCGCTTCGCAGGCGTTGCGTTCAGCCATGATCCGCTGACTGGCGAGGCCGTGACGCTGATCGAAACGGTCGCATCGCTGGGTGAAGCGATGGTTTCCGGTGTGCAGAAAGGCATGTCGGCGCGGATAGGTGACCAGCAATTGCTGGACTGTGACCCTGCGCTGGAACCGCATACGGCGTTGCTGCTGGAGGTGGCTGCGCTGGCCTCCAGGGCATCTGCGGCGTTGGGGATGCCTGCCGACATCGAATGGGCGGTGGATGAAGGGCAGCTCTGGCTGCTGCAGGCCAGACCCGTCACCAGCCTGCGCGAGGCGCGCAGCCTGGAGCCGGTGCTGGAGTGGACTGAACTCTACCTTGCCAGTGACGATGCACTGACGGACTTCCGTCCATTGCCTGCCTTTGCGCAGTATTTTCGAAGCAAGCGCCGTCCGCTGGCCTTGTTCGCGCAAACCCACGACGTCTCGGCAGGCCAGGCATTGCTGATAAAGGCCAATCGCCAGGGGCTGCTCGAACCGGCCATGAGCCAGGCTCTGCTGGACAGGCTCAAGACCAATCAAGTGGTACTGGACTTTTCCGATCAGGTTCGCCAGCAGATCCTCGAGCGTGGCGCACTGCGTGAACGGCTGCTTGAACTCAGCGATGAGCGGGTGGTGTGTTTCGTGCTGCGCGAGTTTCTGAAAGGTGAAACCGGGCTGATCACCCAAGCGTGTGATGACGGCTCGACGACCTGTGAGTGGTCATCGGAAGGTTTGCTGGCGATCAATCGCGGCATTGCCGGCACTCAACGCGCGCGCCTGGCGACGAACGACCCGGGCGGCCCCGCCGATGCACAGCAACTGCACAGCATCACGCATGCGGCTGGCGAGCTGCTGGGCTCGGTGCAACTGGAATGGGTAAGGGCAGGGCAGCAGTTGCACCTGATCGATTTTTCGCCGTTGTCGACGTTCGTGCAGGTGCAGGATTCAACGGAAATCCGCCTGATTTCTCCAGGTTATGCCGACGGGCCGGTGGTGCTGGTCACGGCGGGTCGACAGCTGGAAGAACTGAGTATCTCGGCCACCGTGTCGATCAATTCGATCCCTTCGTCCAGCTCGCTGGGTGCCGAACTGGAAGAGCTTGAGCGGCAACTGCGTGTTCACGACGGGCAGGCGATTGTGGTTTCGCCGCGTCCTTACGCAGCCCTGGCGGCATTGCTGCCGTTCGCGCGCGGTTTTGTCTTCGAGCAGGCGTCCATGCTTTGCCATCTTTCGATTCTGTTGCGTGAACACGGCATTCCCGCCGTGGAGTCCGAGGCGCTGTATCAGCAGGGGCTTGCCGGCCAACGGATCACGTTCAGCCAGAGCCCGAAGGCTCTGCCTCACGCTGTCAACGAAGTACGGGAGCTACAATGACTACGGATATTTCACTGTTGTTTTTCGATCCGCACACCCTCAATGGCAGTCTCGATTCTGCGCTGGTCGCCATTGTCGACACCGAGGCCGCGCGGGCCCGTCACTCGGACAACGGTCTGTTCATCCCCAGCGGCACGCTGCATGCGCAGTGGCTTTCCAATGCCCATCACACCCATGTGCCGATGCCCATGAAGGACTTCGACTTTCAAGTCTTCAATGCCGGGCAACGCAAGCGCACCCAGGACAGCCGTTCGCGCATGCATATGCTGGATCCGACGCTCAATCGTCGGCCGTCCGATCAGGCGTTGATGGCCACCCTGGCGGTGATGCATCACGCCGATAAATGCAGCATCTATCACTATGTCCATGAGGGCGAAGCCGGGGCCTTGTTCCTGCATTTGATGGATGTCGAACCGGTCGAACGTGCTGCCTGGAGGGCCTGGCAACGTTTGGCCAGATCCGCTGCTGCGCGTGTGGCCGTTTCGCAACCGATGCTTAGCGATGACTGCTGGTACGTGCGCTGGCGCCCGGAGATGGAACTGGAACGTAAATTCACCTCGTTTCAGATACCCGACATGTGGCAGTTGTCCACGGCGATGCACAAGGCGTTCGCAGAGGGCGCTTTCGAGGACCTGGTGCTGGAAATCGACCGTGATTTTCAAACCTACGACTATGAATCGCATATCTTCGAAGTGACTGGCGACCCCCTCGAAACCGGTTACATCTCGTTCATTCCCCAGGCCGACGGACTGATGGCGGTCAAGCGCAAATGGTTTCTTGAGAACGCGGAATTGCGTCGCGAGGACTTCAACACCGATCAGCCGGTGGCGTTTGCCGATATCGAAACTCACGCTCGCTCGATGACCTCGGCAAACCTGCGTCGGCTCAAGCCGTTCAGGCGCACCCGGATCGACATCAATTTCGAATCGCTGAGGACCGGTAATGGTTTCGGGGCGTACTTCGATGTCTGCCGCATGGTCGACGGAAGCGCCGAGTTTGCCCAGGTCGAAGTCGAATATTGCCGCAGCAGGACCCTGCATACGCTGCGTGAGGTGGAGGAGGACTTTGAAACCGTATCCAACGTGATGCGTGATTTTCTGGCCGAGCAACGCCTGCCGTTTCAGCAGGATCTCTATTCGAAACTCGACTTTGCCCGTGAGGCGAGTCGGCTCTGAATTCACTTTGCCGGGGAGATGACCATGCCGCAATCGACGATCACGCAGACGGCTATTGTCTTTGGTAGCTGGAAAATCCGTCATCAGGAGCCGTTCGGCAGTGATGACCACACGTTGTATGCCATTGCTGCGGACACGGCGTTGCTGGGTGAGCTGACTGCCGTCGCTGACCTGCGAGGCCGCCACCGTGTGCTGGCCCGCTGGGACTCAGACGGGGCGATGCTCCTTGAGGATTCGCACGGTGCGCTGGGCGATGAAAGCTGTCACAACCTGTCCGGTGCCGCCATCCCGTTGGCGATCATCCGCTTGCAGTCTGACCAGGTGCACATCAGCCACTTGCTCAATCGCATCGATGTGCATCGTTCGCTTTTCGTACAGCCGCCGCTTGAAATCGAACAGCCTGCCGTCCCGCAAAACCTGTTGATCGCGCTGCGTAATGCGTTCGAGCGCAACCATCTGGCGATCAACAATTGGGAATGTCGCTACGCCACCAGCGAACAGACCTACGTCGAGTCCTTCGAACTGGCGCCTGACTGCCATGCCCGAATGCTCGGCGAGGCCTGGTTCGACGCCAGTTTCAGCCCTGCAATGGCGCCGTTCACCAGTCAGTGCGGTGACGAATTTCAGGTCTGGGACCATCAGGTAACCGCCGCCAGGGCGGAAGACGGTGGTTATGTATGGGTCGAGCACTGCAGCCGCAAACGCAAACTGGCGGTCAATGAACCCATCGTGCAGCTGTTTCGCAGCGCGCCGGGCAAGCTGTCCGGCACCGTAAGGCACCTGTCGCTGGGCTCCCCGACGCTGGAGGCCATGGCCATGAACATTGACAGCACGCTGCAGGCGCTTGGTGAATATCGACGTTATGCGTTCAGCGCCCCTTGCGAATCCGTGGACAGCGGCAACCTCTTCGCGATCACCTTCGAGACCTGCATGCCGCTTGATTCGCAGGCGGGGAGCACGACGCGCGGTGAAGTGCGTTTTCTCAAGTGCCGCGGGGCGATAGACCCTCAGTCGATCAAATCCGATCTGCGCAGGCTGATGGAGCACCTGCAGGCATTTCTGAGCGAACGCCGCCAGGAGTGCTGGCCCCTGACGGACCGATTTGCCTTTCTGCATTCGCCATCGCCTTTCATCACCACCCCGGAGAGCTTGCACTCATGAGCCGCTATCTTTGCAATGGACGCTATCGATTTGAACTGGACGATCAGACCTCGGGCTCGGCACTGGCCCAGCGGCTGCGGGTGTTCCTCGCGCCTTACTTTACCGAAGTGAACGATGACAGTCAGACCACCGTGGACCTGAGGCTGCGGCTGCACGACAGCGCGGCGTTCAACGCGGAGTGGATGGGGCTCTGCGTGACGCCCGACATCATCCGCGAAACCTACGCCCCCGGCTTTACCCTGCGGGTGTTGCGTGGCCATGACCCGGAGACTGGGCTCGACTACGCCTGGGATGCCGATACGCGGGTCGGTTACCGGATTGACCGGGCGCGTCACACGGTTGATTTTCATGGCGACGAAAATGCCTTCATCCACTTGATCGAGCTGGTGCGTTATTACGGGCTGCTGGTCGAACAAGCCAAAGGCAGTGTGATCATGCATGCCTCGGCGGTGGTCGGGCCGGACGGCGGGATCGTTGCTATCGGCGGAGCGAAGGGGGCGGGCAAGACCACCACCATGCTCGACCTGGTGCTGTCCGATGAGTACCTGTACTTTTCCGGGGACAAGCTGCTTCTGGACAGCGTCGACGGCCGGATTCGCGCCCGCGGCTGGCCGGATTATCCGCATGTCGGTGTAGGCACATTACGTACACATCCAGAACTGGCAAAGCGCCTCGATCTGGCCGCGGTGGCCGATGACTTGTCGATTGCGCATACCGAAAAACGCCTGTGCAAGCCCGAAGCCATGCGCGCCGCACTCAAGGCCAGCCCGGAAGGCTGTGGCTGGCTGGAGACCGTCATCCTGCCCAACGTGGCAGCGCGGGGCAAATTGCGGGTCGAGGCACTGGGCCGCGATGCGATTCTGGAACAGATCCACTCACCCACACTCTTCGAGTGGCCGCATCGTTTCGTTACCTCAACCTGGCACGGCTTGCTGGATGCCGGTTCGCTTACCGACAGCGTACCGCCGCAGATCGTCCGCGGGCTGCTCGGTGTGCAGTGGCAAAGCCGTGTGGGTGTGACGCGCGAGCTGATCAGCGCCTGATAAGGAGATCCTATGAACCACGCTCCCCAATTGCGTCTGGCGCTGGTGGCCCCCAGCGGTTCCGGGAAGAGTACAACCGCCGAGTTGCTGCGTGAGTATTTCGAAGTGGCCGGGCTGTCGGTCGAGGTCATCAAGCTCGCCCAGCCCCTGTATGAGTTACAAGGCATGTTCTATGAGCAGGCCGGGGTGCAAGTACCGAGCGGCAGCCAGAATCAGCGTTTGCTGGAGTGCATCGCACGCGAGCTGAGGGATCTGGACAGCCAGTCGCTGGTCACAAACTTCGCCCGACGATTGACCCGGTCCTGCGCGCAGGTGGTCATCAATGACGACCTGCGCGACGACACCGTCGACTGGCCGTACCTTCAGGCGCAAGGCTTTCAAGTGATAAAGGTGCTTGCCGATTCTTCCGTGAGACAGAAACGCCTGGGACAGCGAGGCGACATCAGTGTGGTGGAAAACAGCGCGCTCGATCTGCAGATGCGCCGGATCGAAGCGGATTATGTATTGCCCAACAGCGGTTCGCTCGAGCAGTTAAAGCAGCGTGTTGCCGTGGTGGCCCGGTGGGCGATGGACGATTCTCAACGCCGGATCGCTTCATGAAGGGCGCTGATCCGTTGGTATGGCTGTTGATCGACGGGTTGTCGTGGGAGCTGGTCAAGCGCTATCGGGCACGACAGCCTGGACGGCCTTCGGCAGGATGGCCATGTTACCCCTTGCTGCCACTGTCGCCCAATTGCCAGACCCCGCCCTCACTGTTGTCGATCTTCAGCGGCGCACCGGTCAGCGAGCACGGCTTGACGGGCTATCTCGTCCCGGCGCCGACGCCGCAGGACTGCCTGGCGGTGGCGGATGCCTTTCAGGTCTGGCCACGCCACATCGATATGGTCTGGGATGAATGGGCGCGCCAGGGCATCACTTTTCGCCTGTGTGCCGTGCCCTTTGTCCAGCCCGACAGGCTGGGTGACGCATTGCTTGGGCAAAGCTGCGTCTATCAGGGTTTTTCGCTGCGTCCCGAGGTCATCGAAAACGATGGCTGCCTGTGTATCGAGGCTCTGGATGTAGTTGCCAGGGTCAGCGTGCAACAGGGCGGTGCAGTGCTCGAATGGCCAGAGGATCAGGGCCGTGCTCCGTGCCGATTGCCGCTGGGCAGCACGGTGCATGTACCGTTGTCGGAGCAGGTCCCGGGCAATGTGTGCAAGGCGATTGCACTGCGCGCAGTGCACATCGAAAAACGCGTCTGTGTGATCAGTTTCGGTTACCGCGAGGTCCAGGCGCTTGATCTGCAGGGCGACGCCGGCAAGGCTTACGTGGCCAATGACCTGACCGTGCTGTATCGCACCGGACAGTTGGGCAAGCGGCTGGATGAGGGCGGGCAGGGCGCTGCGGAATGGCTGCTGCTGGAACTGATGCGGGAGATGCATGAAAGCTTTTGCGACGACATTGTCGGCGCAGTCAGGGCCGGTGATGCACAGCGCGTCATCGGTTATTACCCGGTAGTGGATCTGCTGTCACATCATTTGCTCAAGTACCTCGCGCCAGAATGGGCCAGCGAATTGATGCAGGAGGTTGGGCAACGTCTGTTCGACGAGATATCGGAGTGGGTCGATGAGCTGATCCTGCGCTGCGTCGATGCGGCGGGAGGAGAGGTACGTTGCGTCGCCCACTCTGATCACGGCATGGCACCTGTCCATCACGATCTTTATCCCAACAGTTTTTTCGAGCAGCAGGGCTGGCTGGTCTATGACGCGTCAGGCGTAGCGGATATGCAAAAAAGCGCGGCGCTCTTTCATCCGGCCGACAACGGTCTGGTGCTGTTCAACACGGCGCGACTTGCGCTGTCCGGACACGACCCTGGCTCAGTCACCGACGCCTGGCGCAAAAGCCTCGCACAGCCGTTTCGCGATGAATGGACGATGTTCGAATGCTCAGACGGGCAGGTCTTTTCCGAAGGCTGGACAGGCGGCTGCTACTGGCAGGCCCCACGCGGCACCCGACTGCTGGCCGCCCGTTCAGAACACGCCGTTCGCCTCAGCCGAAAAGGTGGCGACCACACGGTATGTGCCACTGACCCGTGGTTGCGTGGCGTGTTGCTGGACGCCAGCAGCACGCCATTGCCACGTCCTGCCGACGCTGAAGTGACATTGCCCGCGATTCGCCATTGGCTGACAGCCACCACATCCTGACACCTGACTCGATAATTTTTCAGCCACAGGGAGCTTATCCATGCGCTTTGACAGCCTGCTTTTCGATATTGACGGCACACTCATGCTCAAGGGGCAGCCTCTGCCTGGCGCCGCCGATGCATTGAGTTTCGCGCGTTCCCAAGGGTTAAAGCTGCAATTGCTGACCAATACCACGGCGAAGATGCCGGAGGCGCTGGCAGAGGAGCTTTGCCACGTCGGAATCGAGGTCGTCCCCGAGGAAATTCAGACCGCCACCACAGCGTGTCTGGGCTATCTGCAGCAACAACCGCACCTCAAGTGCCATTTGCTGGTCCCCGATTCGATACGGCCAGCGTTCAGCAGCATCGTTACAGACGATACAACCCCGGACGTCGTCGTCATCAGCGATATCGGCGAAGCCTTCGATTACGCCACGCTGAATCGCTGCTTCCGTATGTTGCGAGGCGGTGCTCGTCTCATCGCATTGCAAAAAAACCTGTTCTGGTTTGATCGTGATGGTGAACGTCTCGATTGCGGCGCCTTCATCGTCGGGCTTGAGGCCGCAGCGCAGGTGCAGGCCCTGGTCATGGGCAAGCCGTCGCCGATGTTCTTCGAGGCTGCCTTGCGCAAACTCGATACCTGCGCGAGCCGCACTCTGGTAGTGGGCGATGACGTTCTGACTGACTGCGCAGGAGCGAAAGCCGTTGGTGCCAGCAGCCTGCTGGTGCGTACCGGAAAATATGATCCGAGGCTGTTCGAGGCCCATCGGCAAAACGTGGATGCGGTGATTGAAGGGATTGCAGATTTTCCACGCTGGTGGATATCCGGCAGTACCGCAGATCAACTGCGCCAAGGTTAAGTAACTGGATTACAAGGACGAATCATCCATGCAGACAGCATGTGCCAAAAAGTCGAAAGAACGCCCGGAAAACATAGCCGAGCGGATTTACGCCCGGATCAAAGAAGACATTTCCGAATTTCGTCTGTTACCCGGCGAGCGATTTACTGAAGGTGAAGTGGCCGAACGCGTTCAGGCCAGTCGTACACCGGTCAGGCAGGCATTGTTCCGGCTGGAGCAGGAAGGGTATGTTGAGGTTTATTACCGAAGCGGCTGGCAGGTACGGCCCTTCGACCCTCGTCACTTCGAGGAGCTGTATGACGTTCGGGTGGTGCTCGAGCTGGCGGCGCTCGCCAGGCTGGGCTTGATGGACCTGAGCGTCGAGCCGCTGATCGACGAACTCATAAGTACCTGGCTGGTGCCGAAAAACGAGCGATTGAGGGACACCGATATCCTCGCCGGGCTGGGCGAACGGTTCCATTGCGCGTTGGTCGAGGCCGTGGGTAACCGGGAAATGGCCAGGCTGCATTACGAGGTCACCGAGAAGACCCGAACCATCCGGCGTCTCGAATTCAGCGCCTCCAGAGTCGATGCAACATACGAAGAGCACGGCAGCATTCTCAAGGCCCTCCTGCAACGTCGGCCGCGACAGGCTCAGCAATTGCTGGAAGCACATGTCGAACTCAACAAGGAGGAGGCGCGCAGAGCTACCCAACATGTATTACGGCGCGCGCGCCATTACGCCGAGAAGAACGGCGAGCCCGCCAGGTTGCGTGCGCAGGCGCAGTGAACGGTTGTTGCGGAGCTGCGCGGTGTCTGCTCGGGTAGTAGAGGTGGAAGCCGGCAAGGGTCGGTGACCACCGCGCGGCCAATAATGGCGAATGACTATTCTGGGACCGCATCGCACAGGTATCATTATTTCTGCTTGAGCCTCGACCAAAGCAGCGAGGCGAGCGAGCGGGATGCCATGAGTCGCTCCTCGGTTCGAACTGCAGCGGGCAGGGCATGCCACGGTATGCTGGCGGTTCGGTGATGCTGTAAATGCAGGTTGATGTTGTAGGGCCAGATGAAAAACCGCCCCAGCCAGCCGACGCGCCAGGCGTATGTCCATTCTTGCCAGCCAGGTGTAACGCCGGGGCCGCCGCTGTGCTCGGCCATGCTGCGAATTTTCTGCAGCAGGGTGCCGACCGTAACCAGAGGCAGGAACCACAGCATGGCCACAAAACCGAGCGTTTGCGCCGAGCATTGCCAGATGAGTGCGGCGACAATCAGCAGCCAGACCAACGCTGCCGCAATCAGTGGGTGAGTGATCGCTGGCGGTTTCCCCCCTGCGCCCTTGTAGGCGGCAATGTTGCGCAGCGTATTGACCAGCAGCAAGTCTCCCAGCAGTTGCCTGGCCAGCAGCTTCGCGGTTAACGGTCGGAACTGCCAGGGCTGGCGGTAATAGAGGAAGCGTCGTTCCGGGTCCTGTTCGGTACCCGCGTGCTGGTGATGGTCCAGGTGCAGGGGGCGGTAGAATTCGATCGGCACCAGGCCCGGAACACCGATCGCCAGGTTGATCAGGAAGTCGTTAGTACTGCGCTGTCGAGTCAGGTGGTAATGGGTTGCATCGTGATACAGCACGAACAACGCGTGCTGCCTTGCTGCCACGATGAGCACGGCCAGCAGATAAAAGCGCCAGTCTGCGAGGTAAATCGCGACACGAATCGTGACCAGTATGCACAGCCATTCGAGCAGCAGAGCCGATAGGGTGCGCATGTCCACCGCACAGCGCCTGAGTACCAAGGTCGTCAGGCCGCAGGCGAGGCCGATGAACACGCCAGAGGCCATGTCGGTGAAAACATGCTGCCCGGTGGTCATCACCGTCAGCATGAGCACTGCGCTCCAGAGGGCAAATACCCAGGCCGATCTCAGCCGCAAACCGCCCATGACGATGCTGATTGCAACGGGTAACGCCACATGCCCGCTGGGTGATGCCGCCAGTGGCGCATCGAGCCGGTACAGCCAGTCGAGCCACGCGGAACCGCTTTCAGGACGCAGGATCATGGTCGGCCAGAACAGGTGGCTGACCAGGCACAGCCCGGCGGCCAGGGCGCCGGCGAAAAACACCGGCAGCAGCCACGAGGACTGACGCCCCATGTACACAAGCACCGGCATCACCAGCGTATAGCTGAGATACAGCGGCACCGTGAACGGCAGCAAGGGTATATGAGCGTCTACGATGCCTGGCTCGACGAGCCTTGCTGGGCCCATTGGAACGTGTGTCACCAGAAAGTACAGCAGGCCGGTGACCAGCAGGTAGGCCAACAGCCACGTGACGGGACGATCAGTACTGGACGTGGCGCATTGATGAGGATGCATGGGTGCGAAGCCTGGTTCATTCGTTACGTGCACAAGCGAACACCCGGGCGGGCCAGACTGTGCGCAGCGATGATTGCAGAAGAATCGGGACATTGTGCCGAGAGACTGATTGCCCTCGGCGGCCCGGCAATTCAGAATCCGGTCATTGTGTTTCCATACATCGAAGGCCTCCATGAGTTTGTGCGCGACCGCCGTTGGGCGCCCCGATTTACGATCAGTCGATATCGATCGGATGTTCGAGATTTATTCTGCCTGCTATCAGGATACCTGCCGGGTTCGATTCGAGCAGGATCTGGATGACAAAACGCATTGTGTCGTTCTGCGTGACACCCATGACACGATCATGGGCTTCACGACGCTGAAACTGTTTGAAATGAGCTGGGACAACCAGCCCTGCAAATTCATTTTTTCCGGTGACACTATCATCACCCCTGAACACTGGGGCAGCCAGCAACTCGCCTTCGCCTGGTCACGACTGGTGGGCGACCTGTGGCGTCAGGCTCCCGATGTTCCCCTTTACTGGTTTCTGATCTGCAAGGGGCATCGAACCTATCGCTATCTGCGGGCAATGGTACTGGATTACGCTCCGCGTGCGGGTCATTCGACAGCGCCTCGTGTCCAGGCCTTGATGGATCACCTGGCACATACGCGTTTTGGCGATGCCTACGACCCGGCCACCGGCGTGCTGTCATTCAAGACGCCGCAGGGGCGCCTCAGCGCGGAGCTTGCACTGATCTCGGAAAATCACGCAAAGCTGCCGGAAGTCGAGTACTTCCTGCAAAAGAACCCTGGTTACGCCGAGGGCGACGAACTGGTTTGCCTGTGTCGTCTTACCCCCGAAAACCTGCGACCGCTGGCTCGACGGCTGTTTATAACGGAGCAGTATTCGACGTGCTGATTCGTCAGGCCGGTGCGGCGGACAATTCGCAACTTCTCGACTTTCAACGGCGGCACACGATGCGCGGGAGCATGCCGCTGCGTTTTGATCGTAGCCCGGACTACTTCGCCCTGCATCGCTGTCATGCCAGCGATCAGCGAACCTGGATCGCCGAAGGGCCGGAAGGTGAACTACGCGGCTCGGCCAGTCTGGTGGTACGTGATGGCTACCTCCACGGTGGTATCGAGCCGGTCGCGTATCTGGGCGATCTGCGACTGACGCCCGATCGCAGGCTGTCCCGGTCATGGATGTCCGAGGTGCAGGCACGTCTGGCAGATCTTTCCCGTGAAACAGGCGCACAGCATGCCTATTGCTGCATCATCCGCAATAACGCTCTGGCGACCCAGTCTCTGCTGGGGCGACGACGAGCAAACCCGCTGAAATTCGCACACTGGCGTGGCTACAGTAATGTCTCGGTTTACGGTCAGCGAGGCTTGAGTAGCGTTCCCCGCACGAGCGCCAAGGTGAGAATTGTACGGGCATCCCCCCGATATCTGGATGCGTTGAGGGCGTTTCTCGACAGCGAATCGTCCCGGCAATCGTTCGGCTGCGTGTTCAGCGAGGCGGAATTTGAGCGCAGACTCAGCCAGTGGCCGAATTTCGGCATTGACTCTTTTCTGCTGGCTGTCGATGACCGCGACAACCTGCTCGGCTGCGTAGCGCCCTGGGACGCCGGGAAGATAAAACGCATCGTCGTCGAACAAATGCCCTTTACGCAGCAGTTAGTGCGCCTTGGCTACAATGCGTTCGCACCTTTGGCAGGCCGACCGGGGATCGCCGCGCCTGGCCAGGCACTACGGGATATCTACCTGACCCACCTGCAGGTTCGCCATCGTGACCCAGAGGTGTTTTGTGCACTGCTGGATGTTGCCTGGAAGCAGGTGCGCAAGGACTACTCGCTGATGCAATTATGCCTGTACGACCAAGACCCGCTGTGGAAGGCAATGCATCGTTATCACGCCTTTTCCTTACCAATGGATCTTTACACCGCACCCTGCGGCAGCCACGCAGTCGAGTTTACAGAGGCTTGTGAGGCGAGTATTCCGGGCTTCGAAATCTATCTGGTGTAGCGTTCTGGCGCACGTGTCTGGTGCAGCACGTCGAGCAGTGTCCGCCAGAATCTCGCCGGGTCAAAGCCGGCGCCGCCCAGTATCGGCTGACCATGATCCAGATCCGGCAGGCAGATCTGCGGGACGCCTGGCAATGCCAGGTGTTCCATGTAGAACTGACCGTCATGCGCATGCCCGGGACGCAAGGCATTCAGGCGCTGATGGTGAGTATCGAAGTGTGAGCGCCGCGCAGCGGACCAACTGACGACATGTAGACAGTGCAGGGTGTCGGGCAGGGTGGAGAGCATTTTGGCAACCTGTGGGTCGCGGCTGCTGCTGATGTCTCGGGTGCCCTCGGCCAGCGGTGCGCTGTTGATCATCGCCTGGCGGAACCTGTCCATTCGATAACCTTGGCCAGCATTAGCGGCGCCGTGGCTCAGCAACTCATCGATGATCGGCGATGGTCCGGCGGGCGGCTGTACCAGAGCGATGCCGTCACAGGCGTCGAGCAGGTGCTTGTTATGTGACAGCGCCGCCAGCGTATCCAGGCCACCCTTGCTATGGGCCAGCACCACAAAACGCTGCCCTGGCTTGAGTCGGCTGTCGAGCATAGTCGCAATGTGCCTGCCTTGCGCAATCACACCGCGCGAGGAGCGCACCGGCATGCGCATGACATCGTGGCCCGCGGAGGTCAGGGACCGGGCACAGGCGCGATTGCAGTAGAGGATGAATTCCGAGTAAAGGCCTGCAACCAGCACGACCAGCGTGTCCTTTGGCAGGGCGGGCAAGGGCGTTTGCCAGCGCTGCAGGAACAGATCGGTCCAGTCCAGCTCTGCAGAGTGACGTACGAAAGCAGTAGCCGGGAAATGTCTTTGCCACTGCTCGAAGCCATCAGGTGTCCAGATGGTATTCATGCGAGCCGGCCCCGAAAGCTGCGTTCAGCGCTGTTCATCAAGTGCCTGGCGAGCGTTGTCTAGCAGCTCGCGTGTGTCGATTCGGTCGGGATGGAAGCCTGGGACGAACCAGAACAGCCCGGCAGGCACGATGCGCGAAAGCAGGCCGGGATTGACGAACAGCCACCACTGCAGGCGCAGCCATTCTCGCCAGTTGCGGTGTTGCCGGTCCCCGCGCACGAGGTGATAGGTGAAGTAAGTAAGGTCGAAAGTGAAGTACACCGAAAGGCTCGTCATCGCCACCCAACGAAGCAGGTAACGCCTTAGCGGGTTACGTTCTACCTTGCACAGCACATCATAGGCCACAGCCTTGTGTTCGATCTCCTCCATTGCGTGCCAGCGCCACAGGCGAGCCATCGTCGGGTCGGCGCCCGCCATGAATGCCGGGTTTCGCAAAATCTGCTCGGACAGTATTGCGGTGATGTGTTCAAGGCTGGCCGTCAGTGCCAGACGAAAGCTGGCCGGTAATCGCTCGCTTTCCTTTCTACGCCGCAACAACATGCGTTCCAGTTTTTCGACCGGCGCGCCTTGTGCGCCCAGAAGCAGGTTATAGGCGCGATGCTCGCGGATGTGCGACGCTTCCTGATAGACGAAATCGTCGACGGCCTTCTCCAGAGCGCTGCCTTTGTCGATCTTGTGGCGAAAGTGCACCACACTCTCGATGAAGATTTTTTCTCCCTGGGGAAACATGAACGACAGGCAATCGAAAAAACGCGTGGTGTGCGTCCGGCCGTCATGCCAGTAGCGCGGGATACTGTCATCGAAGGTAAAGCGTATTGAACGATGCGGGATTGCCTGCGGGGAGAGCATGGTCGCCGAGCGTCTGGACAGGATGCGTTTGAAGAACGACATGGTGCTCGGCTTACCGTGATATCAAGGTGCATAGTGTGCCAGACTCCGGCAGTCTTGAAACTGCCGAATAACCATACTGGCGCTCGGGCAGGTATACTTCCGGGCTTTCGAATGTGGTCATTCAGGCGCAGTTATATATGGATATTTACCCGGCACGCCGTTTCGACAATGCCAACCTGGCTGTGCTGGCGCTTCAGACGCTGCTTTGGAGCGCTACGCTTACCTGGCTGTCCGAGACCGGCGCAGGTCCATGGAAATGGCTGATCCTGATTCCGTTCTGTCTGGTCATGCAGGGTGTCTTCTCGATGATGCACGAGGCATTTCACAGCCTTGCGCACAGCGACAAAACAGTCAATTACCTGATGATGTGGTGGGCCTCGACCCTGTTCGGGGCGTCCGCGACGCTGATCCACATCAATCACCTCGGGCACCACTCGCGAAACCGTACACGTGCCGAGCTTGCCGATTTCGCGATGCCGGGTGAGTCCCTGCTGCGTAAACGGCTGGAATACTACTTTGCGGTACTCGGCGGTATCTGGCTGGCGGCGTTCGTCGGCAGCCTGCTGCTGCCTTTGCTGCCGCCACGTATAGCGGATCGATGGTCGCGGAGCGGTGAGGTCAACACTTACGCAGCGGCATTCAAGGATTTCTCGATCAGCGACTTTCGGCGTATCCGCAAGGAAGTCATCACAGGCCTTGCCGTCTGGCTGATTTGTGCCTACCTGTTTGGCTGGTCCTGGGAAGTGGTACTGATTGCTTATATTGCATTCGGTTTTTCCTGGTCATCGCTGCAATGGGTCTATCACATGCGCACCCCGATAGATGTCGTTGAAGGTGCCTACAACATGCGCGCGCCGCGCGTAGTCCGCTGGGCATTCCTCAATTTCAATTACAACCTGACTCATCACCGCCATTCACAGATGCATTGGCAGCATATGCATGCGGCATCCAACCCGAAGGAAACCCGACCGCTATGGTTCGGCTGGCTGCAAGTGTTCATGCCTCCGCAGCGACTGCCCGATGACCTGACCCAGCTCGACAAAACCTACTTTTGATGCAGGCGGGTGATGATGTGAAAATGGCCTTGTGGCGTTCGTTCATGGACAGTGCTCACGCCACGCTCGATCACTGGCAGAGTCTGTTCGAGCAACCCGAGCAATCTCAGCAGCGTTTACTGCTGCGTATGCTGTCGGCCAACCGTGACTGCGCCTTCGGACAAGCCCATGATTTTGCCGGAATCCGCGATGCCGCAGAGTTTCGCCAGCGGATACCGATACATACCTATGCCCAGCTGCAACCCTGGATCGAGCGTGCGCAGCATGAACAAGGGCCGATACTGACCGCCAGTCCGCCGTTGTTCTTCGAGCGCAGCAGTGGCAATAGTGCACTGCAGAAACACATCCCCTATACGCAGCAATTTCTTGGCCAATTGCAGGGTTCCCTGACGGTGTGGCTGGCGGACATGTACCGACAGGTCCCGGAAATCAGCCATGGCAGCGGGTATTGGTCCATGTCGCCTCCCTTGCAGCAGCCGGCAATGACGGCCAATGGCATACCGATCGGCAGTGTCAGCGATTTGCAATATCTGCAAGGCAGTGCAATCGCCGGGCTGGCCGGCACATTGCTGATTCCTGAACTGGCCAGCGACGTGGCGCACTGGCGCAGGCGAACGCTGCTCGCCCTGATTGCAGATGCCGGGTTGAGCTTTATCAGCGTGTGGAGCCCGACGTTTCTGACCAGCCTGCTACAGCCACTGCTCGACACTGAATCGCCTGAAAGTCGGCAGATAGTTGCCTGGCTCGAAGAAAGGTTGCCGGCAACTCGCCAGAAAGCCTTGCGTCACGCCCGTATTCACGGAGTATTCACCGAGTTGTGGCCTCGTCTGGCGGCGGTAAGTTGCTGGATGGACGGGCCGAGTCGCGTATACGCCCAGCAACTGGCTGCGCGTTTCCCTCAGGCACGCTGGTTACCCAAAGGATTGTTCGCGACCGAAGGCGTGGTCAGCCTCCCGTTTGGCGAAGGGCCTGGCTGCCCGTTGGCGATAGGCAGTCATTATCTGGAGTTCATTGGTGAAGACCAGCTGCCAAAAGAAGCTCACTCCCTTCGCATGGGTGAAACCGCGCAAGTGCTGCTGACCACCGGTGCAGGTCTTTACCGGTATGCACTGGGTGATCAGGTGCGCGTAGTCGGTAAGCTCGCCGGGACGCCGCGGGTGGAGTTTGTCGGGCGCTGCGCCGGCGCCTGTGACCTTGTGGGCGAGAAGCTCGATGAGCAACTGGTCGAGCGAGCTCTTGCGCAATGCATAGGCGTAGCCGACAGCGCATGCCTCATACCCGACGCCAACAGCACACTGCCGCATTATGTGCTGCTGTTGTGTACATCAACGACGACACTGGCAAGCATTTGCCGCAATGCGTTGGCCAACGATATTGAAATGGCCTTGCAGCACTCCTTTCACTATGCACATGCGCGCACGCTGGGTCAGTTGGGCCCGGTGCGTATGCGTTTTGTATGTGGAGGGGCGCAAAAACTCGCAGAAATGCTGCAGCGCGCTGCAGAATCGACCGGCATTCGCGCGGGCGACGTCAAGCCACGTGCATTGATCAGCCGTCTGGACACGGCTGAAGCGCTCCTTGCAATCACGGAAGAATCTGAATGCCCGCAACCTTGATCAGTGAAACCGATAGCCATGACGACGGCACGCTTGAGCAGTGGTATGTGGCATGCACGCAGAAGCAGTTGCGCAAAGGCAAGCCATACCAGACCAAGATACTCAACCTGAATATCGTTCTGTTTCGTCAGCGTAACGGGCAGCCGGCTGCGCTGCTGGACCAGTGTGTGCATCGTGGCACGAGACTGTCAGCTGGCAAAATCACCGATGATTGTCTGGTATGCCCATATCATGGCTGGCGCTATGACGCGAACGGTCAGGTGGTGCAAATTCCCAGCGTAGACGCCAGGCAGGGCGCAGCGAAGTCGCCTGAGTATCGTTACAGACAGCGCCATTTCGCCGTCTGCGAACAGGATGGCCTGGTCTGGGTTTACACCGGCATGCGCGATGCTCGCGAAACACCTATTTTCCGGCTGCCTGCCTATGGCGAACGCCCGTGGCAATCATATTTCATGATCAACACCTTCGATGCCGATGTCGGCAGTCTGGTGCAGAACTTTCTGGACGTGCCGCACACGGTATTCGTTCACGAGGGTATTTTTCGCTCGAGCAGCGGTCGAGCCATGGAAGCGACGCTCTCCTGCAAGGCGCAGAGCATCGAGGTTGTCTATCACGACGAAGTCGACGAGATCGGAATGATGCAATGGTTGACCAACCCGGACGCCGAGCCGCTCGTGCATACGGATCGTTTTCTGGCGCCTAATGTGACGTTTTGTGACTACCTCTGGGGGGCACGCTCAGGCTTCCTGATAGTGAGTCAGATCACGCCTGTCGATGATCGCCAGTCGCGCGTCTACACCTACATTGCCTATCGTTTTCCGATGCCGGCCTGGGTGCTGAGGATATTGCGTCCTTTCATCCATCTGTACACGCACATCGTGATTCAGCAGGACGTCAAAATCATTCGGGCGCATCGCGAAGGGCTCGACAACGCGGCTGGTTTCAAACCGTGCAATGTGCCTGCCGATGCGATCCATGTGGGCGTCGAGCAACTGCTTGCTGCGGTCCGGCGCGGCGAGGCGCTGCCGGAAGCACAGCGCCGCGAGCGGCGGATTCGATTCGAGCTTTGATGACGCAGTGCTTCAACTGTCTTTCAGCCTCGGCTGCACTGAATCCGCCAGTTGCGTCAGTATCAGGCAGCACGACACCGCGCCTGCATCCAGTACGCCGAGCGAACGTTCGCCCAGGCGACTCGCCCGGCCTATCTTCGCCACCAGATCACGGGTTGAATCGCGCCCTTGTGATGCTGCGCTTTTCATCGCATCGAGGGCTGCGCTGAATGATTCACCCCGGGCGTGGGCCTGCTCGAAGGCTTCGACGGCCGGAATCAGGGTATCCATCAGGCATTTGTCGCCGACTCCGGCTTCGGTGATGTCCTGCAGCGAGGTGAGACCGCCGCGCAGCAGGCTGGCGAAGGCAGCGGCGTCGATCTGCTCGCAGTTGCGCACCTGATCGGCCATGCCGATAAACAGGCTGCCATACAGTGGGCCCATGGAACCGCCGATGCCTTCCATCAGGCTGAGGGTCAGCTCATCCAGCGCCTCGGCGAGGCTCAGTTGGCGGCCTTCAATGGTACGACCGCAGTGGGCGAAGCCCTTGGCCATGTTGATGCCATGGTCGCCGTCACCGATCGCGCCATCCACTTCGCTGAGGTATTCGCGGTTGGAGACGATCACGCTCACCAGGTCGGCAACGATAGGCGTGCCCTGTTGCGCAGGGAGATGCGTAGAAAGATGTGCGCTCATGGTTCACTCCGCCTGGGTCATGCCGATGGAACGGCAAGGGTGGTCGATCAGGGTTTTCAGTTCGGCGTCCAGGCCCAGCAGCGTCAGGGTGACCCCCATCATTTCCAGCGACGTGAAGTAATTACCCACGTAGCAGCGATGAATTTTCAAGCCACGAGTCTTGAGCAGGCGCTCCACTTCGGCGTAGAACACATAGAGCTCCATCACCGGCGTCGCACCGAGTCCTGAAACCAGCACGACTACGCTGTCGTCGAGGCTGAAATCACGGTCGGCCAGAATCGGCGCCAGCATGCGCTCTGCCATCGCCGCCGCAGACTCGATGTCGATGACTTCGATACCCGGTTCGCCATGGTGGCCGATGCCCAGCTCCATTTTGCCGTCGGGTATCTGAAAGTTGGGCTTGCCGACCGCCGCGATGGTGCAGGGCGTCAGGCCGATGCCGATGGATCGACAGTGATCCACGGCCTTCTGCGCGACGCGGATCACGCCGTCGAGATCGTAACCCTGTGCCGCCGCAGCGCCGCCGACCTTCCACATGAAAATTTCCCCGGCCACTCCGCGCCGCTTGGCGATATCGGCTTTCGGTGCCGACGCCACATCGTCGTTGGCCACCACGGTGCGCACTTGAAGGTCTTTGCTGGCGGCCATTTTCATCGCCAGCTTCACGTTCATGTTGTCGCCCGCGTAGTTGCCGTAAAGGCAGGCTATGCCTGCACCGTGATCGGCCGCGCGGAAAGCGTCGAAAAAGCTCTTGGCCGTGGGCGAGGAAAAAATCTCGCCGACCGCTACAGCATCCACCAGTCCAGGCCCGACATAGCCGAGAAAGGCCGGTTCGTGACCCGAGCCGCCGCCGGTGACGATCCCGACGCGCCCTTGATCAGAGGGTCGGGTTTTACTGATGACCCGCGGGTTACCTTCACTTTGCGCCAGTTCGGGATGCGCTACCAGAATGCCGCGCAGCATGTCCTCGACCACTTGGTCCGGATCGTTTATCACTCGGTTCATAACGCGATTTCCTGTGTTCTTTTTATAAGGATCGGGCGGATCAGGGTTCCAGAACCACCTTCAATGATTTATCGCCTCGCTCCATGACGGCAAACGCCTCCTTGAACTCCGCCAGGGGGAATTTGTGCGTGACGACGTCGCGCATGTCGATCTTGCGGTTGCCGATAAAATCAATGGCGCGCGGGTACATGTAGGGGCCGAGGTGAGAGCCGAGCACGTCCAGCTCCTTGCGGTCGCCGATGATCGACCAGTCCACCGTGGCCTCATCGTTGAATACACTGAACTCCACAAAGCGTCCGAGTTTGCGCAGCATCGCCAGGCCCTGATTGACAGCCTTGTGGTGTCCGGTGGCTTCTATATAGATGTCGCAACCGTAGCCGTCGGTTATTTCGCGGATTTTCGTCAGCACGTCCACCTCGGCCGGGTTCCACACCTCGTCGGCACCCATGCGCAGGGCGAGGGCGGCGCGCTCGGGCTTCATGTCGAGAACGATGAGTTTTTTCGGGTTACGCATGCGCACCGCGCCAATGATCCCGAGGCCCAGTGTGCCGGCACCGGCGACGACCACAATGTCGTCGAAATCGACATCGGCCCGTTCGGCTGCGTGCAGCGAGCAGGCCAGTGGTTCGATGAGAATGGCTTCGTCCGGGGCAATCGAATCGGGCACCTTGTGAATGATGCCTTCCTTGGTAAAAATCATGTACTGGGCCATGGCCCCCTGCACGTTGTTCTGGAAGCCGTAAAGGTCGTGCTTCTGGCACATCCAGTACTGTCCGTGGTTGCAGAAGCGGCAGCCCCAGCACGGCACGATCTGCTCGGAGATCACCCGGTCGCCGATCTGCACGCCACGCTTTTCGGCACCAGGGCCGAGCGCCACCACGCGACAGACGAACTCATGGCCTGGAATCATCGGTGGTTTGACGTAGCGCGGCTGCTCGGCATCGCCCCAGAATGAGGGCGCGCCGCGATAGGTCTTGATGTCGCCCATGCAGATGCCACACAGCTCGACCTTGGTGAGGATTTCGTCGGGGCCGGGGGTCGGCACATCCACGGTTTCCAGCCGGTAGTCTTCCGGACCGTGGCAGACCACCGCCTGCATGGTTTTCGGTATAACCGGTGAAAGTTGTTCGGCAGTACGTTCGGTGACGGTGGACATGACGATGAACCTCACGACAGAAAATGAATTACTGGATGCTGTAGCCGCCGTCGATCACTACGTTTTCGCCGGTGATCATGCTGGCGGCGTCGCTGAGCAGGTACAGGGCCAGCCCGGCTATTTCTTCCGGCTGGGCGAAGCGACCTGCCGGGATCTGCGTTTTGGCCCGTTCTCCGACTTCGCCCGCCCAGGCTTTTTTGCCCAGCGCGGTCTCGACGATGGTGGGCGAGATGGCGTTGACGTTGATATGCGGTGCCCACTCCATGGCCAGCACTTTGGTCATGCCGACCACTGCGGCCTTGCTCGCGCAGTAGGCGACGTGCCTGTCCAGGCCAATGACCGCGGCCTGCGAGGCCAGGTTGACGATACGTCCGCTGCCTTGACCGAGCATGTGTCGCGCGCAGGCCTGGGCGACGAAGAAACTGGCCTTGAGGTTGATCTCCAGCGTCGTGTCCCAGGCCTCTTCGCTGACGTCGACAGCCTTGTCCAGCACGGCGACCCCGGCACTGTTGACCAGATAGTCGATGCGCTTGAAATGCTCGAAGACGGTATCGATGGCACTGTTGACCTGATCGACCCGGCGCAGGTCTACCGCAATACCGAGGTGCCCGCTGCCCAGGCCGGCGGCGACCTCGGCCACTGCCTGGTCGCGGTCCAGCAGTGCGACCCGCGCGCCGCGCGCGACCAGCAGGCTGGCACAGGCAAAGCCAATCCCCGCTGCGCCGCCGGTGATGACCGCACAACGGCCATTGAGATCGAACGCCTTGTTCCAGAATTCAGACATGAATATGACTCCTGTAGCTGTAGCGCTGGTTGATTGATGATTCGTCACGCAGCGCTTCCAGAGCGGCGCTACCACGCTGGAGCGCGCTGCCTCGTACACAATTCTTTCGTTGATTCTGGCCGAAGGCCGTGGGAGCGAACTTGTTCGCGAAAGGGCCCGTACGATCGCCGAAAATGCGTCGTCTGAAATACCGTCTTCGCGAACAAGCGAAGCGTCGCCCGGTTCGCTCCCACGCCCTGCGGGCAGAATCGCGAGTGTCAGAACTTATGTGTAACCATGAGCGCGGTAGCGATAATCCCCGGTTACTTGCCGCCGCTGACCTGTTTGTACAGCGCATCGGCGTTGGCATCGGTGACCGGCACCCAGGGCAGGATGTAGTTTTTGTCCGTGCCGTCGCCCCATTTGACGTCCTTGGCGTAGCGCTCCCAGATCACCGACTGCGGCTTGTAATCCTTACCGGCCAGGGCGCGAAGGGCGACATCCAGGGCTCCCTGGGATTGGGCCTGGGCGTCCTGCAGGAAGGTGGTTATTTCGTTTTTCTTCGCCGCCTGAATGGCGTCAGGCATGCCGTCGATGGAGGTGATCGGCACATCGGCAGGCTTCAGGTTGCGCGACTTCACCGCTTGCAGGGCACCGAGCGCCATGTCGTCGTTCTGCGAAATGATCCCTGAGATGCCGCCGTTCTGATGCGCATTGAGCCAGTCTTCGGTCAGGGTCTGGGCTTCGGCCCTTGACCAGTTGGCGGTCTTCTTCTCGATGATCTTGATGTCCGGGTGCTTGCTCAGGATTTCCAGTTCGCCTTTTTCCCGATCGATTTGCGCCGACTGGCCAATCGGCCCCTGGATGATCACCACATTGCCTTTGCCCTTGAGCTTGTCGACCATGGCCTGTGCCTGCAGGCGACCGCCCTCGACATCGTCGTTGCCGACGTAAGGCACCTTGTTGCCGGCAACCCGGGTGTTCGATGCGATCACCGGAATGTCGTTTTCCATCGCCCTTGCCACAGTGCCGACGCCGGCCTTGGTGTCGATGGGCACGAAGATGATCGCATCGTAGTGCTGGGTGATCATGGTCTCTATCTGATTGTTCTGGGTCAACGCATCGTAGTTACCGTCGAACACGGTGATTTTCACGGTGCCGTCCTTGACCGCCGGATGCTCCTTGAGCTCACGCACCCAGTTCTGCATGAACTGACCCTTGAGGCCATAAACCGCCGCGCCGATCTTGTAGGTCTTGCCATCGGCGGCCATGGAGATACTGCTGGCGAGCAGGGAGAACGCCGCGACAGCGGCCAGGGATGTACCGAATTTCATGATGAGAACCTCGTTATTGTTGTAGTCAGTCGTTCATGCCGGTTTAGCGTTTTTTCTTGCGCCACACATCAATCAACACTGCGAACACGATGATCAGGCCCTTGGCGACCTGCTGGTAATAAGAGGACACGCCGAGCAGGTTCAGGCCGTTGTTGATCACCCCGATCAGCAGCGCGCCAAACAGCGTGCCGACGATGCTGCCGGTGCCTCCCGACAGACTGGTGCCGCCGATAACCACTGCTGCGATGGCATCCAGTTCGTAGGACATGCCGGCCTGGGGCAGGGCGGAGGTGGTTCTGGCGGACAGCACGACGCCTGCCAGTCCGGCGAGCAGCCCGGAAACCACGTACACCGAAAACATCACCTTGCGTACGCCGATACCGGAGGTGCGTGCGCTCTTTTCGTTGCCGCCGACGGCGTACACGTAACGGCCGTAGGTGGTGTAGCGCAGGACCATCCAGAAAATCAGCGCGACCACCGCGAAGATAATGATCGGCACACCAATCGGGCCGACCCGGCCGATGCCCAGCGCCAGGTATTCTTCGGGCAGGTCGGTCACCGGGCTGCCGTCGTTGAGGATGAAGGTCATGCCGCGGGCGATACTGAGCATGCCCAGCGTGGCGACAAACGGCGGAATCGACAGATTGGCGACCATGAAGCCATTGACCACGCCAAGCATGGCGCCGGCAAACATGCCCGCGCTGACCGCCGCCAGCAGGCCATGGCCTTGCGTCGCGACCAGTGCGCTGCACAATCCGGCGAACGCCAGAATCGAGCCGACAGAAAGGTCGATGCCCTTGGTCAGGATCACGTAGGTCATGCCGACCGCGAGAATGCCGTTGATCGAGGTCTGGCGCAGGATGTCCATCCAGTTGCGCCAGGTCATGAAATATTCGCTGGCAAAAGCCAGTACCAGGCACAACAGAATGAACACCAGCGGCAGGCCGAAACGGTCGAGAGACAGGCGCAAGCGGC
Organism: Pseudomonas congelans; assembly: GCF_900103225.1. GTDB lineage: Bacteria > Pseudomonadota > Gammaproteobacteria > Pseudomonadales > Pseudomonadaceae > Aquipseudomonas > Aquipseudomonas congelans. The sequence continues at coordinate 896,620 of NZ_FNJH01000001.1, forward strand.
TGCGTGGAGACGCGGAGGCTGGGGCAATAATGGTTTTGGCATTCATGAGGCAAGACTCAACAGGACTTCCTGGGAAAGATCGGCATCGCTGCTGATAGTCACCAGCCTGCCACCCTTGAACACGGCGATTCGGTCACTCAGGCGCAACAGTTCCGGCGCTTCCGAAGAGACCACGATGGCGGCACCGCCAGCGCGTACGAACTGATCCAGCAGGTGATAGATCTCCTGCTTGGCGCCTTCGTCGATGCCCCGGGTCGGTTCGTCGCAGAGCAGACAGACCGGCTTGGTCGACAGGCATTTGGCGAGGACGACCTTCTGCTGGTTGCCGCCGCTCATCGATGCGACGGGCAGATCCAGCGACGTGGTCTTGATCTGCAGGCGCTTGACCATGTCTTCGGCCAGCTTGTGCTCCTTGCGGGCGTCGATCAGCGACCAGTTCGACAACTGCCGGTAAGCCGACAGCGCGATGTTGGACAGAATGCTGCCACTGAGTACCAGGCCGCTGTCCTTACGGTCTTCGGTGACCAGTGAAACGCCCGCGCGGATGGTGGCCTTGGGCAGACCGACCGGCAGCGGTTTGCCTTGCAGGGTGATGCTGCCGGCGTCCGGGATGGTCAGGCCGTACAGACAGTTGAGGAACTCGCTGCGACCCGAGCCCATCAGCCCGTAAATGCCAAGAATTTCACCATGACGCACGTGCAGGCTGATGTCTTCGAATTCGCCGTTACGGCTCAGGCCCTCGACATTCAGGCAGCATTCGACCGCGCATTCGCGGCCGACCTTGTGATCGATACGCTGCAACTCCTGGCCGACAATGCCGCGCACCAGGTGTGCCCGGTCTATATCAGCCATGCGTCCGCTTTCGACAAAGGCGCCGTCGCGAAAAATGCTGTAATCGTCGGCAATCTGCGCCAGCTCGCTGAGGCGGTGGGAGACGTAGATGATGCCAGCACCCCGGGCGGCAAGCCGGCGGATGGCCTTGAACAGGGTTTGCGCCTCACGCTCGCCGATGGCCGAGGTGGGCTCATCCATGATCATCACCGAACAGTCATGGCTGAAAGCCTTGGCAATTTCCACCAGTTGTATCTGCGCCACACTCAGCAAATGCATGGGGCTGGTGGCGTCAACATCGAATTCCAGCTCGTCCAGCAGTGCGCGTGTGCGTCGATTCAGTTCCTTGCTGTCGACAATGCACCCGGCCCGGCGTGGCTCGCGGCCCAGCCAGATGTTCTCGGCGACGGTCATGAAGGGGATGGGTTCCAGCTCTTGGGTAATCATCGCAATTCCGGCTGCCAGGGCATCGCCGGGACGGCTGAACTGCACTGGCTCACCATTGAGCAGGATGGTCCCGGCATCGCGCTGGGTGATGCCCATCAGAATGCTCAGGAAAGTGGACTTGCCCGCACCATTGCCGCCACACAGGGCGTGCACGCTCCCGGCTCGCAATGAGAGACGCCCGTCACGCAGGGCGGGGATGCCAGCGTAAGCCTTGGTGACGTGTTCAGCCTGGAGCAGTAATGGCGTGGCCATTGGCGTGTCCTCGTGCTGTGAATTCTTATTAGGTGCTGATGCGTTGCTCAGTGATCATATGTGTATCAAATGAAATTCTGATCAGTCAATCTGTTTCATATAAAAGTTTTGACGTGTCGACTCAGAGGCAGTCCGGCGGCGGTCTTGAGCTTTTATTCAGTGTCCGCTGGAAAACTTGCTTGACAGAAGAGGGCGAATGTTTCAGAAATGACTGATCGGAATTTCACCGATTGAACATTTGGTCAGATAATAAGACCCCGGCAGTGGAGCCTGATGCCATGAACACACCTTTCCCGGTGGCTATCGGATGTGATGAAGCGGGTTATGAACTCAAGGAATTGTTGAAGGGCCATATCGAGTCGCTGGGTTATCCAGTGACCGATTTCGGTACGCACTCCACGGCACCGGTGCTTTACCCGGACATCGCGCTGGCCGTTGCCACGGCCATCAACGCCGGGCAGCAGCGGCTTGGCGTGCTGGTCTGCGGGACCGGAATAGGCATGGCCATCTCCGCCAACAAGGTCTTTGGCATTCGTGCGGCCCAGGCCCACGACACCTATTCGGCTGAGCGGGCGCGCAAGAGCAACGATGCGCAAATTCTTTCCGTCGGTGCACGGGTGATCGGCACGGAACTGGCAAAAAGCATCGTCAAATCGTTTCTGGAGTCGGAGTTCGAAGCCGCGCGCTCCGGTGCCAAGGTCGAACGCATCAACGCGATAGAGCGTGACGGGCATCAATAGTCAGTGGACGGGACAGGGCGAGAGTAGGGAGAATGTGCCTTTGACGCCGAAACGGAAGCCCGTCCACATGAGTGACAGTACCCAGCGCATGGCCAGCGACATCGATCTGATGACTGAAGTCGCGATGCTCTATTACCTTGAGAACGTCACTCAGGAAGCCATCGCCAAACGCTTTGACCTGTCGCGCGCAAAAGTCAGCCGACTGCTCAAACGCGCACGCGATGAAGGGATTGTCGAAGTACGGGTGCTGCAGCACCCGGCGATGAACAACGAGCTGGAACTGGCGCTGGTCGAGCGCTTTCAGCTGGACAGGGCGTTGATAGCAGTCGACCACAGCGACCCGGATACTCAGCGCTCGGCGGTGGCCAGCCTGGTTGCCAACTACCTGAACAAGACCCTGGGTGACGGCATGATCGTCGCCGTGGGCATGGGGCGCAATGTGGGGGCAGTGGCGGACAACGTGTTCCTGCCGGTGACGCGCAACTGCACATTTGTCTGTGCAATCGGTGGCTCGCTCAAGGCGGGCGAGTACATGAACCCCGACCACATCTGTCGCCGTCTGGCGCTGCGCTTCGGTGGCGAAAGCGAGAGCCTGTACGCCCCGGCACTGGTCGCCAACCCTGAACTGCGCAGTATTCTGATCAGCAACGACACCGTGCGCTCGACGCTTGATCGTGCGCGGCGTGCCGACATGGCGCTGATCGGTATTGGTGACATGAGCGAGAACAGCAACATGGTGCGCATGGGCTGGTTCTCCCCGCAGGAAATCGCCCAGGCCAGGCTGTCCGGCACGGTGGGCGACATGATGGGCTATGACTTCATCGACATTCACGGCCAGCCTGCCGTCAATGCCATACAGGGCCGGGTGATCGGTCTTACCGTACAGGAATTGTTTCGTATCCCGGACGTAGTGGCCATCGCCAGTGAAAACACCAAGGCGGCCGCCACGCTGGGTGCCTTGCGCTCAGGCGTGATCAACACCCTGGCAACCACCGTCACCAACGCCCACACCATCCTTGCCCTGGATGACGCGACGCGCAAAAACTGACACTACGGGCGAAATTCGTGGTCGAACGCGTCGCGGCGCAAGATTGGATAACAATAAAGGGCAAGGAAGATGATTCTCAAAGTGACCGGTATCGTCATCGCGATACTCAGCCTCATTCTGCTGTTCATGGGCGCACAACTGGTGGCTGCCGGCGGCTCACCGGCCTACTCGGTGATTGCCCTCGGTTTGCTGGCCACAGCAACCCTGGTATTCCTGAAAAGGAAATCGGCGCTTACCCTGTATGCAGCGATGATGTGGGGGATTCTGGTCTGGATCATCTATGAAGCCGGCCTCGACAAATGGCAGTGGATCCCTCGCGGTGATCTGTTTGCCCTGATCGGCCTGTGGCTGTCCATGCCCTGGGTGGTACGCCCGCTTTATCAGGCGCAATCAAGTGCCGATAACCGTCGTTTTCATCCGTTACTCGGCGGTACGCTTGGCGTAATGCTGCTGATCGTGATTGCGCTGATGTTTCACGATCCGTACCCGCAGCAGGGGCGGATCGACAACGTGGCTACTACCCGCAGCGCTGAGTCGGCGGGCAGTGACTGGGCCGCGTATGGCGGAAGCAACGCCGGCCAGCGTTTCTCCAGCCTCGATCAGATCACCCCGGACAACATCGGCAAGCTGTCAGTGGCCTGGGAATACCATACCGGCGACCTGCGTGATGAGGACAAGGACGCCGGCGAGTACACCTTCGAAGCAACGCCGCTCAAGGTCAACGACCGGGTGTATGTGTGCACGCCTCATAACGAAGTGCATGCACTGAACCCGCAGAACGGGCAACTGGCCTGGAAATACACCCCCGAGAAAAAGCGCTCGTACCTGCAGCAGCACCAGACCTGCCGCGGCGTCAGCTATTATTCCTCTGCCTCCAGTTCGACTGGCCAGCCGCAACGGCCGGCCCAATGCGCGAAACGCATCGTCACCGCGACTGCAGACGCCAGGCTGGTAGCGCTGGATGCCGACACCGGGAACCTGTGCAGCGACTTCGGCAGCGGCGGGGTGATCGACTTGGGCGTCAACATGGGCACCATCCGCCCGCACGCGCTCATGCAGACCTCCGCACCACTGATTGCGGGCGAATTGATCGTGATCGGCAGTTCGATCATGGATAACGGTTATAACGATGGCAACCCGTCCGGGGTGATTCGCGCCTACGACGTCATCACCGGCAGGCTGGTGTGGAATTTCGACCCGCAAAACCCGGACAGCACCCAACCCATAGCGGTTGATCAGAGCTATCCGCAGGACACGCCGGTCGCTTGGGCAACCCTGAGCGCCGATGTCAAAAATGGTCTGGTGTACGTCCCGTTCGGCAATGCTTCGCCCGACGAAACCGGCACCCGGCGTAACCCCGACAGCAACACCGAGAAGTTTCGCGATGCACTGGTGGCACTCGACCTGAGAACAGGTGCGCTGCGCTGGAAATTCCAGACTTCGAACAATGACCTCTGGGATCGCGACAACCCATCGCAGCCCTCACTGCTGGATCTGGGAAAAGACGGCAACCGTCAGCCTGCCGTGGTGTTGCCGACCAAGGTCGGCAACATTTTCGTGCTTAACCGTCTGACCGGGGAGCCCATCATCCCTGTCGATCAGATCAGTGTGCGCACCGAGGGCGGTGTCGAAGGCGAGCGCTTTGCACCCACCCAGCCGGTCTCGCGACTTAACTTCATCCCTCCCGTGCTGACCGAGAAGTCCATGTGGGGCGTAACGCCTTTTGACCAGATGGCTTGCCGGATCACTTACAACACACTTCGTTATGACGGCAATCCCTGGACACCGGCGACCGAGTCAGGATCGCTGATCTACCCCGGCAATATAGGCGTGTTCAACTGGGGTTCGGTGGCCGTGGACCCTGACCGCCAGTTGCTGATCGCCGCGCCGGTGCGTCTGGCGTATGTCTACAACCTGATCAAACGACCCGAGCAGGCCCAGGAAAAACGCCTGTTCACTCAGGAGGGCAAGCCCTACTGGAACGAGAACTTCGACGGTGACTATGCCATCCGTATTTCCAGATTCGCCTCAAGCCTTGGCATCCCGTGCACGGCGCCACCTTGGGGAACCATGGCCGGGGTCGATCTGACGACCGGCAAGACCCAATGGATGCGCCGTGTCGGCACCACCAAAAACCTCAAGACCAGCTTCATGCAGGAACGTTTTCCGGTCGGTTTTCCCATGGGCATGGTCGCCCATGGCGGTCCGATGGTGACGGCAGGCGGATTGGCCTTTCACGGCGCGACGGCGGATAACTTTTTCCGTGCCTATGACGTCAATAACGGCGAGGTGCTCTGGGAACATGAATTGCCCGCGGGTGGCCAATCCATTCCTTCGACGTATACCGGCAACGACGGCAAACAGTACGTGGTCATCGCTGCCGGCGGTCACGGATCGCTCGGTACGACATTGGGCGACAGCGTGATTGCCTTCCGGGTTGATTGACGGCAGCAGCGTCTGTGCGAGGAGGGCCTTTAGGGGCCCTTTTTTCCGGGCGCGTATCGCTGCAGTTCATTTAGCCGGGCGTACGAACTTCAATCACCCGCCATCCAGCGCGCCAGCCCATGTCGTCCGCTGACGCCCAGTTTGGCGGTGGCGCGCTTGAGGTAGGTTTCCACCGAGCTGTTCTTGACCTTGAGGCGCTGCGCCATTTCAGCCACGGTGCCACCGGTCAGCAAGCCCAGGCAGACTTCCTGCTCGCGTGCTGAAAGTGTGACCGAGTCCTGGGCGAGCCTGCCACTGAACGCCTGATCCAGCGAGCCCGGCTCAAGCTCGAGCCGCGTGGCATTGTTGCTGGACTGAGCAAGGCTCTGCGCGTGATGCTCGACCAGCGGCAGCAACGTGTCGGAGAGGCTCTTGAGCAAGGACAATTCTGTCAGGGAGAACGCCCGCAGCGCGGTCAGCCGATAAAAACAGATGATCAGTCGACGTTCGCCGTGGCTGGACACCAGATTGCACTGGTGGGTGTTTTGCTGGGGATGTTGCGCGCTCAGCGGGGTCTTGAGCTGGATCAACAACGGGTCCTGCATGTTCAGAATGCTTGATAGCAGAGGATGGTCGGTGGTCTCGCTGCCGGGAGGATCATGCTGCAGGCCGGCACCGCCGAGCAGATTGATGCGACTGATACTGCTCTCGCGCAGGTCCAGCGTCCATTCATTGAGGCCAAGCCCGTGAATGGGCACCAGCGAATCCACCAATTGCAACATGTGCCCGGCAAAGGTGTCGTCACCCGTACTGGAAACCAGCTTGGCCAGTTGCAGATAGAAGCGTGGGTCGTCGTTGTACTCGAAATGTTGCGCCGTGTTCATCTTGAGCTTTCCTGATTCCGACCGCGCAAAAACGGACCATGTCGACTGCTGCGCGGCAACTACTGATTGCACTTACTGATAAGCCTGATGATGGCACTTGGTCTCCGGGTATTCAGCCTAAGCTTTCATCCTGCGTCTGTAACAAAAAACAGGGACAGGATTGCAATCCGCCGAAAGTGGATCTGCAGTGGCATTTGGCCGTAAGGCACTGTCCGGGTTTAAGGGGCCATACACAGCTGGGACGGCAGTGCTTAATCCGCTGCCTACCCGCCAAGAAGGACCTTGAGCCATGCTCCCCTCCAGCGCCGCAACCTACCCACTGACCGCTGCTCAGCGCGACGTCTGGCTTGATCAGATCAGTCGCGGTGACTCTCCGCTTTATAACATCGGCGGCTATCTGCAACTGTCCGGAGCGGTCGACCCGGCCACCCTGCACAAGGCGCTGGAGCAACTGGTTTGCGCACATGAAGCGCTGCGTACAGTCCTGATTCCCGGTGCCGGAGCGGATGGCATGCCGCTTCAGTCGTACGCGGCTTGCCTGCCGGTGTCCTTGCCGTTGCATGACTTCAGCGCTCATCCCGAGCCCGAGCAGGCAGCGCGGGCACTGCTCAATGACAACATGCGCCGCCCCTACGTGCTCGATGGCAGCCCATTGCTCGACTTCTGCCTCATCCGCCTGGCAGGCGATCAGCACTGGCTGGCTGGCCAGGCCCACCATCTGATTCTCGATGGCTGGGGCTTCGGACAGCTGTTCAAGTCCCTGGGCGAGCTTTACAGCGCGTTGGTGGCAGGTAAAGACCTCGAACTGCTTGCACCGGGGTACAGCAACTTCATTGCAGACGACGCCCGGTATCAGGCGTCGCAACGCTATTCGCAGGACAGGGCTTATTGGCTGGAAAAATACCGCGATTTGCCGGAGCCGTTGCTGGTGTCGCGCTATCACAACCGCCGGGCGACTGACCCGGCGCCGTCCCACGCATGGGTGCAGCCACTTCCCGGCACATTGCATGCGCGCATGAAACAATTTGCCGAGCGCCACAACGCATCTGCGTTTCATGTATTGCTGGCCGTTCTGCATGTCTATTTCACGCGTACTGCGCAACGCAACGAGTGGATTGTCGGGCTGCCGCTGCTCAATCGCAGTGGCGCGCGCTTCAAGGCGACGCTTGGCCACTTCGCTCAGGTCAGTGCCGTGCGCATGGCCTTCGACGACGGGCTGGATTTCGCCGCCTTGGTAGTCGAGGTGCGCGACGCGCTGAAAAGTGATTTCCGTCATCAGCGCTTCCCCTTGAGCGAGCTCAATCGCAGCCTCGAATTATCACGTGAGGGAAGGGCGCAACTGTTCGAAGTGTCGGTGTCCTACGAGCTGGAAGACCATGGTTACTGCTACGCCGATGCACAGGCGCAGACGGTAAAGGTGTCCAATGGCTACGAGGCGACGCCGCTGGCCGTGCACTTGCGCAGCAACAGTTGCAACGACGATGCCTCCCTGCACCTGGTTCACCACCGTGCCTGGATCGAAGATGCCGAGGCCCCGGCGATTGCCGGGCGTTTGCTGCACATTCTCGAGCAGGGGCTGGAAAACCCGGCACTGAGGATACAGGACTTCCACCTGTCAGCACCCGCCGAGCAATTGCAGCTACAGGCCTGGAATCAAACTGAGACGGCTGTTGGCGACGAGCAACTGATTCATCGACGCATCGAACAGCAGGCCCGTACTCGGCCCTATGCCGTGGCGGCGATTTTTCAGGGGCAACACCTGACCTACGCGCAACTCAACCGTCAGGCCAACGCCCTGGCGCAGCGTCTGATCTACCAGGGCGTACGTCCTGACGACCGCGTGGCAATCGTTTCGCGCCGTGGTCTGGAAACCCTGGTAGGGCTGCTGGCCATTCTCAAGGCGGGGGCGGCTTATGTGCCCATTGATCCGTCGCACCCGCGTGAACGCCTGCACTATCTGCTCAGTGACAGCGCGCCGGTGGTGGTGCTGACCCTGTCTTCGCTGATCGAGCGTCTGCCGCCGCTGGCAGTGCCGCTGATCGAACTGGACCATTGCACCGACGGTCAGGGCGCTGAGAACAATCCGCAGGTAGCGGGATTGGGCAGCGACAATCTGGTCTACGTGATTTACACCTCCGGCTCCACCGGCCAGCCCAAAGGCGTGATGGTGGAGCATCGAACCCTGGCCAATCTGGTTGACTGGCACTGCCAGGCTTTCGATGTGAAGGCGGGCAGTCATGCCTCATGCCTGGCCGGCTTCGGTTTCGATGCGATGGCCTGGGAGGTCTGGCCGACCCTGTGCGCTGGCGCGACCCTGCACCTGGCGCCGGTCCAGGACGGTGGCGAGGACATTGAAGCCATGCTCGACTGGTGGCGCGCCCAACCGCTGGACGTCAGCTTTCTTCCCACCCCGGTGGCCGAGTACGCGTTCAGCCAGAGCCAGGACCATCCGACCTTGCGTACGCTGCTGATCGGCGGCGACCGCCTGCGGCAGTTCGCTCATAACCGCCGTTATGCCGTGGTCAACAACTATGGCCCGACCGAAACCACCGTTGTCGCCACCTCCGGTCAGGTGCTGGGCAACGGCTCGCTGCACATTGGCGGCCCCATCGCCAACACTCGTGTCTACGTACTGGATGAGCACTTGCAAGCGATGCCTGTCGGTGTGCCCGGTGAGCTTTACATTGGCGGTGAGGGGGTCGCGCGGGGCTACCTGAATCAGCCGCAACTGACCGAGGAGCGCTTTGTTGCCGACCCGTTCAGCGAGGTCGCGCAGGCACGCATGTACCGCAGCGGTGATCTGGTGCGCTGGAATGGCGACGGGACTCTGGATTACCTGGGCCGTAACGACGACCAGGTGAAAATTCGTGGCATGCGCATCGAACTGGGCGAAATCGAGGCGGTGCTGTCCAGTCTGGACGGCGTGAAAGACGCAGTCGTGCTGGTTCGCGATCTGCATCTGCTGGCCTGGTTCACTGAGCACTCGACGGTCCACATCGACACGCTGGGACCGGCAATGCGCGCACGCCTGCCGGGCTACATGGTGCCGCGTGCCTTTACCCGACTGACGGCACTGCCGTTGACGGCCAACGGCAAACTTGACCGCCGTGCACTACCCGATCCGGACCCGGCGTACCTGCTCGGGAATGCTTATGAAGCACCACTGGGCGAAGTGGAAATCGCCATGGCGGCCATCTGGGCGCAGGTGCTGGGTATCGAGCGCGTAGGGCGGCATGACAACTTTTTCGAACTGGGCGGCCATTCCCTGCTGGCCGTCAGTCTGGTGGAGCAACTGCGCAAGGCCGGACTCAAGGCCGATGTGCATGTGCTGCTCAGCCAGCCGACACTGGCCGCTCTGGCCGCAAGCCAGACGGGCGTCAGCACCTTCAAGGTGCCGGCAAACCTTATTCCGGCAGGCTGCAAGCAGATCACTCCGGGCATGTTGAGTCTGGTGTCGCTCGAACAGTCAGCCATTGATCGTATCGTCGCCAGCGTGCCGGGCGGTGCTGCCAATGTGCAGGAGATCTACCCGCTGGCACCGTTGCAGGAAGGCATTCTCTACCACCACCTGACCGCAGAACAGGGCGATCCCTATCTGCTGCAATGGCGTCTGGCGTTCGACACGCCGGAGCGTCTGTACAGCTGGGCCGCAGCCTTGCAGGAAGTCATCGACCGCCACGATATCCTGCGCACCTCGGTGGTGTGGCAAGGTCTCGAAAGTCCGCAACAGGTGGTCTGGCGCACTGCCGAGCTGGCGGTACAGGCCATCGAGTTCGAGGCCGAAGACTCAGAATATGCCGTCATCGACCGTCTGCAACACCAGTTCGACGCCCGTCATCATCGACTGGATCTGACCCAGGCACCCTTGATGCGTCTGGTGCATGCCCAGCAGTCGTCGAGCGGCGAAACCGTCGCGATTCTGCTGTTTCATCACCTGGTGTTGGATAACACTGCGATGGAGATCGTCAGCCGCGAGATGCAAGCGTTGCTGTTCGGCCACCGCTATGACCTGAAGACGCCGGTGCCGTATCGCAACTACGTCGCGCAAGTACGCCTGGCCAATGACGACGCAAGCCACACAGCGTTTTTCACTGAAATGCTCGGTGACGTCGATGAGCCAACCCTGCCTTTGGGCATACAAGACGTGCACGCCGACGGCAGTGGTATCGAAGAGGAGCGACGGGCCCTCGACCCGGAGCTTGCCCTGCGGCTGCGTGAGCAGGCACGCCAGCTCGGGGTGAGCGCTGCAAGCCTGATGCATGTTGTGTGGGCGCGGGTTCTGGGCGTGCTATCCAATCGTCGCGACGTGGTGTTCGGCACTGTGTTGCTGGGACGCATGGGCGGTGAGGGTGCTGATCGGGCACTCGGTGTATTTATCAATACCTTGCCGCTGCGTGTGGATACGGCGCTGGAGACTCGTCCGGCAGTCAAGGCGGTCCATGCGAAGCTGTCTGCGCTGATCGCTCACGAGCAGGCTTCTCTGGTACTCGCTCAGGGCTGCAGTGCGGTGGCTTCGGGGTCGCCGCTGTTCAGTGCCTTGCTCAATTATCGCCACAGTGCCGAGGTAAAACCGCTGGACGGCGAAGGGCTCTGGCAAGGCGTGCGGGTGCTCGGCGGTGATGTACGCAGCAACTATCCGCTGACCCTCTGCGTGGACGATCTGGGCGAAGGCTTCGACCTGCATGTGCTCGCGCAGCAGGGTATGGGAGCCGAGCGTATCGCTGGCTGGGTGCTCAACACGCTGGAGCATCTGCTGGAAACCCTGGAACAGGCGCTGCCATTGCGGCTGGAAAACGTTCCGATTCTCGACGCGGCAGAACGCAATCATCTGTTGCTCGATTTCAATCGCACTGAACAGCCGTTCCCGCAGGACTGCACCGTCAATGCGTTGATCGAAGCGCAGGCCGCCAGCCAGCCGCACAGCCCTGCGGTGATTCAGGGTAGCGATGTCCTGACCTATGCTCAGCTCAACGAGCGCGCCAATCGCCTGGCCCATCATTTGATTGGCCTGGGCGTCAAAGCCGATGAACGCATTGCCCTGTGCCTGCACCGTGGTCCCGAACGTTTGGTTGCCATGTTGGCGGTGCTCAAGGCCGGTGCGGCCTACGTGCCGGTAGACCCGGTCTATCCTGCGGAGCGTATCGCCTATCTGCTGCAGGACAGCGCGCCCCGTGTGGTTCTGACTGAAGACTCGACCCACGACCTTGCCGCCGATACTGCCCGGGTGAACATCGAGCAGGCGGACTGGCTTGGCTCCTCCGGCAATAACCCCTGTGTTGCGGGCCTTGATGCGCAAAAACTGGCGTACGTCATCTACACCTCCGGCTCCACCGGCCAGCCCAAAGGCGTCATGGTTGAACACCGCACGCTGGTCAATCTGGTGCATTGGCATTGTCAGGCGTTCGCTCTGCAGGCGGGCAGTCATACGGCGAGCGTGGCCGGTTTCGGCTTCGACGCGATGGCCTGGGAAGTGTGGCCAGCGCTGTGTGCCGGTGCGGTACTGCATCTGCCACCGGTCGAGGTTGGCAACGAGCATGTCGATGAGCTGCTCGACTGGTGGCTGGAGCAGCCACTTCAGGTCGGTTTCCTGCCGACCCCGGTGGCCGAACAGGCCTTCAGACGCTCGCGCCAGCACCCGACACTGCGCACGCTGCTGATCGGCGGCGACCGCTTGCGTCAGTTCGACAGCGACCCTGGCTTCGCGGTGATCAACAACTATGGTCCGACTGAAACCACCGTGGTAGCGACCTCTGGTGCCATGCAGCCATCTGGGCCGTTGCATATCGGCGGCCCGATCGCCAACACCCGCGTGTACGTACTGGACGAGCAGTTGCAGCCAGTGCCGGTGGGTGTCGTCGGCGAGCTGTATATCGGTGGCGCGGGGGTTGCCCGCGGGTATCTGAATCGTCCGCAAATGACCGAAGAGCGTTTTATCGCCGACCCGTTCAGCGCCACGACGCAGGCGCGCCTGTATCGCAGCGGCGATCTGGTGCGCTGGAATGCCGATGGCAGCCTGGACTACCTGGGGCGCAATGACGACCAGGTGAAAATTCGCGGCATGCGTATCGAGCTGGGCGAAATCGAGTCGGCCCTGGCCAGTCAGGCCGAGGTGCAGGACGCCGTGGTGCTGGTGCGCGGTGAACGTCTGCTGGCCTGGTTCACCGAAAACGCTCCCGTTGAACCCGAAGCGCTGCGCGAGGCGTTGCGTGCACGTCTTCCCGCACACATGGTGCCGCTGGTCTTTACACGCCTGGACGCGCTGCCGCTGACCAGCCATGGCAAGCTTGACCGCCGTGCCTTGCCGGACCCGGCGCTGGAAGCGCTGACCAGTCAGGCCTACGAGGCACCGGTGGGTGAAACGGAGACCCTCATGGCGGATCTCTGGGCGCACGTGCTTGGCCTGGAAAAAGTCGGCCGTCACGACAACTTCTTTGAACTGGGCGGGCATTCGCTGCTGGCGGTCAGTCTGGTCGAGCGCCTGCGCAATGCCGGACTCAGCGTCGATGTCCGCGTCCTGCTCGGCCAGCCGACTGTCGCCGCGCTGGCCGCATCGGTGGGCAAGGGGCGTGAAATTCCGACGCCGCTCAATCGCGTACCGGCTGGCTGTACACACATCACGCCGGACCTGCTGAGCCTGTCAAAGCTCGACCAGCCGACCATCGAGCGCATTGTCGCCACGGTGCCTGGCGGAGCCGCCAACGTTCAGGAAATCTACCCGCTGGCGCCCCTGCAGGAAGGCATCCTCTATCACCACCTGACTGCCGAGCAGGGCGATCCGTACTTGCTGCAATTGCGCATGAACGTCGACAGCCCGGAGCGTCTGCAGGCGGTAGCCGCTGCCTTGCGCAAAGTCATTGCCCGGCATGACAGCCTGCGCACGGCGATCGTCTGGGAAGGGCTGGAAACACCGCAACAGGTCGTCTGGCGTCAGGCGGATCTGGTTGTCGAACGTGTGACGCTGGCGCAAATCGACACCCCGGCGGGCTCGGCACGCATGGACTTGAGCTGCGCGCCGCTGATTCGTCTGGCCTACTGTCCGGACCCTACTGGCCCGGGCCTGTCGGCAACGCTGCGCTTCCATCACATTGTGGTGGACGCCACCGCGCTCGAAGTGATGCGCGAAGAAATGCTCGCCCATCTGCGCGGCGAACCGGGTCCGACGCAGCCCGCTGTGCCGTATCGCAACTATGTGGCCCAGGCACGTCTGGGTGTCAGCGAAGCGGAGCATGAGGCGTATTTCCGCGAGCAACTGGGCGATATGGACGAGCCGACGTTGCCGTTTGAGCTGCGCGATGTGCAGGGGGACGGTCGTTGTATCGAGGAAGCACAGCAGGTGCTGCCCGATGCCTTGCTGCAGCGTCTGCGCAGTCAGGCGCGGCAACTGGGGATCAGTGTCGCCAGCCTGTTGCATCTGGCGTGGGCACGGGTTCTGGGCGCGGCCACCGGCAATGACCGTGTGGTATTCGGTACTGTGCTGCTGGGGCGCTTGCAGGGCGGTGCGGGTGCCGACCGTGGCATGGGCATGTTCATCAATACGCTGCCGTTGCGCGTCGATCTGGACAACATCAGCGTGCGCGACGGCGCACGCGCCACGCATGCCCGACTGGCGGCACTGCTTGGCCATGAGCACGCATCCCTGGCTCAGGCACAGCGCTGGAGCGGGGTAGCAGCGCCATTGCCGTTGTTCAGTGCAATCCTCAACTATCGACACGCAGCAGGCCAGGCGCGACAGGATGCGCAGCTTGATGCATGGCAAGGCCTGGAGATTCTGACCAGCGAGAAGCACACCAACTACCCGTTGAGCCTCAACGTCGACGATCTGGGCGACAGCCTGCGCCTGAGCGTTACCGTGCCACCCAGAGTAGGGGCGCAACGTATCTGCGCTTACGTGCAGCAGACGCTGGTGGCCATGCTTGACGCCCTTGAAGGTCAGCCGGATCTGCCGGTGCAGCATCTGTCGGTACTCAGCGCTGAAGAGCGGCAACGCTCGCTGGTCGACTTTAACGCCACGGCGATCCATCACGATCTTCAGCAAACCCTGCACGGGCTGTTCGAAGCCCAGGCGGTGCGTACGCCGCAGGCGATTGCCCTGCGTGCCGGACGTGCACAATTGAGCTATCGCCAGCTCAACGAACAGGCCAACTGCCTGGCTCATCACCTGATCGATCTGGGCGTGCGGCCTGATCAACGGGTAGCGATCTGCGTCGAGCGCGGCCTGTCGATGGTGATCGGTCTGCTGGCGATCCTCAAGGCCGGTGGCGCTTACGTACCACTGGATCCGAGCTACCCGCGCGAGCGTTTGCAGTACATGGTCAAGGACAGCACGCCGGTCGCCTTGCTGGTACAGGCAGGCACCCGCGATCTGCTTGACGACGAACATGCCCTGCGGATCGATCTGGACAGCGTGACCTGGGACGCGCAGCGCGATGAGAATCCGCGCGTTCCCGGCCTGACGGCGGAGCATCTGGCGTATGTGATTTACACCTCGGGCTCCACTGGCACGCCGAAAGGGGTGATGGTCGAGCACCGTAACGTCAGCAACCTGGTGCAGTGGAGCTCGGTGTTGTGCCCACCTGCCTCGGGCGCTGTCATGCTGCAAAAGGCCCCGATCAGCTTCGACGCCTCGGTCTGGGAGATTTTCTGGCCCCTGAGCAGCGGTATTGCGCTGGTGCTGGCGCGTCCTGATGGCCAGCGTGATCCTGCCTACCTGGCGCAGGTGATTCAGGAGCGTCAGGTCAGCATCGTGCAGTTCGTTCCGGCGCTGTTGCAGCAGTTCCTCGATCTGCCGCAGAGCAGCGCGTGCAGCAGCCTGACCGACGTTGTCTGCGGGGGTGGTGAGCTGACCGTGGAGATGGCCGCACAGCTACGCAAACGTTTGCCAGGGGCGCGCCTGCACAACGTGTATGGCCCGACCGAAACCACAGTCGATTGCAGCGTCTGGACACTGCGCCCCGACGAAGCCGTGCCGGACAGCGCCTTGCCTATCGGACGCCCGATCAGCAATACGCGGCTTTACGTGCTCGATGCCCATGACCAGCCCGTACCTCAAGGTGTTATCGGTCATCTGCATATCGGCGGTGCCGGGGTGACGCGTGGCTATCTGAACCTGCCAAAGACCGATGCCGAACGTTTTATCGACAGCCCTTTCGTTGCAGGCGACCGCCTGTACCGCAGCGGCGATCTGGTACGCCAGCGGGCAGACGGCAACCTCGAGTTTCTTGGCCGCAATGACGATCAGGTGAAGATCCACGGATTACGAATCGAACCGGGCGATATCCAGGCCTGCCTGATCAGCCATCCGGGTATCGAACAGGCAATCGTTCTGGTGCGCGACGAGCAACCTGGCGGGCAGCGGCTGGTGGCCTATTACACCGGCACACAGTTATCGGTCGAGGCCTTGCGTGAGGTGCTGCGTGCGCAGTTGCCGGATTACATGGTGCCTGCACTGTTCGTGCACCTGGACGCCATGCCCCTGAGCCCCAACGGCAAGCTGGATCGCAAGGCGCTGCCTGCGCCAGGGCAGGATGCGCTCCTGACCCGTCCTTATGAAGCACCGCAAGGCGAAACCGAAGCCCTGCTGGCCAGGCTCTGGAGCGAACTGCTCGGGGTCGGGCAGGTAGGCCGTCACGACAACTTTTTCGAGCTGGGCGGTCATTCGCTGCTGGCGGTGAGCCTGACTGCGCGCCTGCGCCAGGAAGGCATCGAGGCCGATGTCCGGGCGCTTTTCGAACAACCTACGCTGGCGGGCTACGCAGCCATCACAGAGAACATGGAGATTACCCTGTGAGCATCAACGAACTTTTGGCGACACTCAAAGCTCACAATATCCACCTGACGGTCAAGGACGGTCAATTGGTGGTGCAGGGCAATCGCCGTGCATTGACTGATAACGGCCTGCTGGAGCATCTGCGTGAGCATAAGCCGGCGCTGATCGAGCTCATCGAGCAGGGCGATTATGAGAACGGCCAGCGCGGCGCACCGGTATTGCCAGCCAATGGCATCGAACAGGGTTGCGAGCGAATCACCCCCGGAATGTTGACGCTGGCGGACCTTGATCAGGTGGCTATCGACCTGTTGATGGACGCGATACCGGGAGGCGCCGCGAATGTCCAGGACATCTACCCGCTGGCCCCGCTGCAACAAGGCATTCTTTATCACCACGTCACCGCCACCCACGGCGACCCCTATGTCATGCAGGTGCAATTCGCCTTTTCTGATCAGGCGCGTCTGAACGCGTTCGCCGAGGCGCTGCAAACCGTCATCACCCGGCATGACATTCTGCGCACCTCAATACACTGGAAGGGGCTGGAAACCCCGGTGCAGGTGGTCTGGCGCCACGCTGAACTCAAGGTCGACAGCTCGCCGCTCGCGGCAGACCTGACGATGGATCTGGGCCAGGCACCGCTGATGCGCCTGGTCTGCCATGCACCTGTTGCAGGTCAGAGGGTCGAGGCTACGCTGCTGTTTCACCACATTGCCATGGACCACAGTGCCCTTGAGGTCGTGCGCCATGAAATACAGGCCTGTCTGTCCGGGCAAGCCGAATTGCTGGGCGTACCGGTACCGTTTCGCAACTATGTCGGGCAAGCGCTGCTGGGCGTCAGCGAAGCTCAGCATGAAGCGTTTTTCCGCGAGATGCTGGGTGATCTCGACGAACCGACACTGGCCTACGGCCTGCAGGATTTGAGCGGTGAGGGCGACGCGATCGAAGAGCACAGCGTCACGCTTGATCAGCAGCTGTGTCAGCGTCTGCGTGCTCAGGCGCGAACCCTCGGTATCAGTGTCGCCAGCCTGTTCCATCTGGGCTGGGCACGGGTGCTGGCAGGCCTTGCCGGGCAATCGCGGGTGGTATTCGGCACCGTTCTGATGGGGCGTTTGCTGGGTGCCGAAGCCACAGAGCGGGCGCTAGGCATCTTCATCAACACATTGCCGCTGCGCCTCGATCTGGACGAGCAGGGCGTGCAGGCCGCAGTGCGCGCCACTCACCAGCGTCTGACCGCGCTGATGCGCCACGAACACGCACCGCTGGCACTGGCACAGCGCTGCAGTGGGGTAAAAGCGCCGACGCCGTTGTTCAACGCGTTGCTCAACTACCGCCACAGTGCGCCGGCGCAAGCGTCCGGTGAGACGTGGCAAGGCATCGAAGTGCTGCAGGCTCAGGAGCGCAGCAATTATCCGCTGGTGCTGAGCGTCGATGATTTGGGTGAGGCCTTTGGCTTGACGGCACAAACCGCCGCAGGCATCGACCCGCAAAGCATTTGTGCCTACATGCAATGGACCATGGAAAGCGTGGTCGATGCGCTGGAGCAGGCGCCACAGATGCCGGTCGATCAGCTCGATATCGTGCCCGCCAGCGAGCGTGCGCAATTGTTGCTGGGCTTCAATGACCAACGTGCCGACTACGAACGCAGGCTGACGATTCATCAGCGCATCGAGCATTTGGCAGAGCAGCAGCCTGATGCTATTGCCGCGCAGGTGGGTGCCCAACACCTGAGCTACCGTGAGCTGAACGCGCGCGCCAACGCGCTCGCCCATAAGTTGATCAGTCTTGGCGTACAACCCGATGACCGCGTGGCGGTGGTGGCACGACGCAGCCTGGAGACGCTGGTCGGCTTGCTGGCGGTGCTCAAGGCCGGAGCGGGCTACGTACCGGTCGATCCGGCACACCCGGACGAGCGCATTGCCTATCTGCTGGGCGACAGCGCCCCGGTTGCCGTGTTGACTCAACCGGAGTTCGTCGCACGCCTGCAAGGGTTGGGCTTGCCAGGCTTGAACACACCGCTGATCGAACTGGATCTGGCCAACTGGCCGGAGCAGCAAGACAATCCTCATCTCGACACGCTCGATTCGACCCATCTCGCTTATGTGATCTACACCTCGGGCTCGACCGGCCAGCCCAAGGGTGTGATGGTCGAACACCGCACGCTGAACAATCTGATCGACTGGCACCGAGAGGCCTTCGACCTGCACGCGGGCAGTCATACCGCCAGTGTCGCAGGCTTCGGTTTCGACGCCATGGCCTGGGAAGTCTGGCCGGCCTTGTGCGCCGGGGCGACGCTGCACCTGCCACCGGCCGAGATCGGCAATGAGCAGCTCGATGCGCTGCTCGACTGGTGGATCGCCCAGCCATTGCAGGTCGCTTTTCTACCGACACCGGTGGCCGAATACGCCTTTAGCCGCGATCTGCGTCATCCAACACTGCACACACTGCTGATCGGTGGTGATCGGCTACGCCAGTTCCATCGCGATCCGGGTTTTGCGGTGATCAACAACTATGGCCCCACCGAAACCACGGTGGTTGCCACCTCCGGCCGCTTATTGCCCAATGGCAGCCTGGACATCGGTAAACCGGTCGCCAACACCTCGATTTACCTGCTTGATGAGCGGCAACAACTGGTTCCGCTCGGGGTGCCGGGCGAGCTGTATATCGGCGGCGACAGTGTGGCCCGCGGTTACCTGAATCAGCCGCAACTGACGGCAGAGCGCTTTGCGCATGACCCGTTCGCCGCGCAACCCCAGGCGCGCATGTACCGCACCGGGGATCTGGCGCGCTGGAATGCCGATGGCACCCTGGAATACCTGGGTCGTAACGACGATCAGGTGAAAATTCGCGGGGTGCGCATCGAGCTGGGAGAAATCGAAAACCAGTTCAGCCAATTGCCGGGTATCGAGGAAGCTCTGGTACTGGCTCGTGAAGACGAGCCGGGGCAACCACGGCTGGTGGGCTACTTCACCGAGCGGGCAGGGGCTGCCGCCAGCAGCGTGGAGCAATTGCGTACCGCGCTGCTGGCGCGGCTGCCGGGTTATATGGTGCCCGGCGCATTGGTGCGCCTGGACAGCTGGCCACTGACGGCCAATGGCAAGGTCGACCGCCGTGCATTGCCGGTACCCGACCGCACCGCACTGTCGACCGGCGAATACCAGGCACCGCAAGGCGATCTGGAAACCGCACTGGCGCTGATCTGGAGCGAATTGCTGCAGGTCGAGCGAGTAGGGCGTCATGACCGTTTCTTTGAGCTGGGCGGTCATTCGTTGCTGGCCATGCGCATGGTTTCTCAGGTGCGTCAGCGCCTGTCACTGGAGCTGGTTCTTGGCGACCTTTTCGCCGACAGTTCGCTGATCGCGATCGCACACTGCCTGAGCGCTGCGGCGCGCAGTCAGTTGCCGGCCATCGACGTACAGCCACGCAACGGCCCGGTACCCTTGTCTTCCGCTCAGCAGCGCATCTGGTTCATGGCGCAAATGGAAGATGCCAACAGCGCCTACAACATCTCGTTGGGCCTGAAACTGAGCGGTCCGCTGGACAGCCGTGCCTTGACCCGTGCACTGGAGCGGATCGTGGCCCGCCACGACAGCCTGCGCAGTCGCTTCAGCCAGGAAGACGACAACGCCTGGGTACAGGCAGCGTCTGTGACTGAAGTGCCGCGCATCTGCTGGCAGGATTTACATGATCAGGATCCGCAAGCACTGCAGGCAGTGATCAGGGAAGAGGCGGCGCAGCCCTTCGACTTGCAGCATGAACTGCCGATTCGCGGCCGTTTGCTGTGTCTGGCTGAAAACCGTCACGTATTGCTGCTGACCGTGCATCACATCGTTGCCGACGGCTGGTCGCTGGGCGTGCTGACCCGCGAACTGACCGCGCTCTACCAGGCGTTCAGTCAAGGGCAGGAGGATCCACTGCCCGCGCTGGCGCTGCAATATGGCGATTACGCCGTGTGGCAACGCAACTGGCTGGACGATGAACGATTGAGCCATCAGGCCGATTACTGGCAGCAGACCCTGACCGGGGCGCCGGTATTGCTGACCTTGCCCACTGACCGACCACGTCCTGCGCATCAGGACTACACCGGGGCCAGCGTTGCGCTGGATCTCGATCCGCGTCTGAGCACCGACATCAGAGCCTTCTGCCAGGCGCAGTCGGTGACATCGTTCATGCTGTTCATGGGCGCATGGGCGGTATTGCTGGCGCGGTTGTCCGGACAGGACGAGGTGGTCGTCGGCATGCCGGTTGCCAACCGCCGTCGTGCTGAAATCGAAGGTTTGATCGGGCTGTTCGTCAATACCCTGGCCGTGCGGGTGGATACGTCGGGCGAGCCGGACGTCGTGACGCTGCTGGAGCGCATCAAGGCCCGCGTTGTGGAAGCGCAGGACCATCAGGACCTGCCTTTCGAACAAGTGGTGGAGCGCCTGCGGCCGCCGCGCAGCCTTGCGCATAGCCCTTTATTCCAGGCATCACTGACCTGGGACGGCAGCCAGGGGCTGGGATTGCAACTGGGCGACATGCAGCTTGAGCCTTTGGATGAACAGGCCGCTTTCGCAAAATTCGACCTCGCGCTGAGCGTCAGCGATGGCCCCGATCATTTCCGCTGCATCGTGGAATATGCCACAGCGCTGTTTGACCACAGCACCATCGAACGCCATCTGGGTTACCTGAAGGCGATCCTGCGTGCCATGGTTGCTGACAGCCAGACGGTGGTGAGCCACATTCCGCTGCTGTCGGAGGCCGAGCGTCGGCAGTTGACCGACGGTTTCAATGCACCCGATGCGGTTTATCCGCAAGAGCAGACGCTGCACAGCCAGTTCGAAGCGCAAGCGCAGCGCACGCCGGATGCGATTGCCGTGAGCTTTGAAGAGGAGTCATGGAGCTACGCGACACTCAACGCCCAGGCCAACAGAATCGCGCATCGCCTGATTGGCATGGGCATCGGTGCGGACGACCGTGTCGCCATCTGCACGCCTCGCGGCCTGCAGATGATCGCCGGCCTGCTGGGGATTCTCAAGGCAGGTGCCGCCTACGTGCCGTTGGACCCGGCTTATCCCCTTGAACGTCTGGCTTATACCCTTGACGACAGCGCACCGGTGGCGTTGTTGAGTCAGCGGTCAGTGCAGGGCACCTTGCCTGTCTCGGAAGTGCCGGTGATCAGTCTCGACGACGACTTGCAGGACGAATCCGTCTGCAATCCGCAGGTGCCGGTTAAACCCGGCAACCTGGCTTATGTGATCTACACCTCGGGTTCCACCGGTAAGCCCAAAGGCGTGATGATCGAACACCGCAACGTTGCGCGGCTGTTCTCGGCCACCGAAGAATGGTTCGGTTTCAACAAGCAGGATGTCTGGGCGCTGTTCCATTCGTTTGCTTTCGACTTCTCGGTCTGGGAAATCTGGGGCGCGTTGCTGCATGGCGGGCATTTGGTGATCGTGCCGCAACTGGTCAGCCGCTCCCCCGAAGACTTCTACAACCTGGTATGCAGTGCCGGGGTGACGGTGCTCAACCAGACGCCGAGCGCGTTCCGTCATCTGATTGCTGCTCAGGGCGAGAACGGGCAGGCGCATTCGTTGCGCAAGGTGATTTTCGGCGGTGAAGCGCTGGACACAGTGATACTCAAGCCGTGGTATGCCCGCAATGTGAATGCCGGCACACAATTGGTGAACATGTATGGCATCACTGAAACCACGGTGCATGTGACCTATTACCCGTTGCAGCCCGAAGATGCCCAGCGTCTTGGCGCCAGTCCGATCGGCAGGCGCATTCCCGACTTGCAGCTGTATGTCCTCGATGCCCGCGGCGAACCGGTGCCGGTGGGTGTGGTCGGCGAGCTGTATGTCGGCGGCGCCGGCGTAGCACGCGGCTACCTGAACCGTGAAGCACTGACGGCCGAACGGTTCCTCGACAACCCGTTCAGCCACGCAGCGGATGCGCGGATGTACCGTACCGGTGACCTGGGCCGCTGGATGGCCGACGGCAGTCTGGAATACATGGGCCGTAACGATGAACAGGTCAAGATTCGCGGTTTCCGTATCGAACTGGGTGAGATCGCGGCTCGCCTGAATGATCATCCAGATGTTCTCGACGCTGTGGTTGTGGCACGCGAGGATGTGCCGGGTGACAAGCGACTGGTTGGTTACTACACCTCGGCGGAAGATAACCCCGGGCTGGATATCGAACAGTTGCGTGCCTGGCTGTCGGGACTGCTGCCCGAATACATGGTGCCTGCGGCCTATGTAAGGCTGGCCAGCCTGCCGGTGACGGCGAACGGCAAACTGGACCGCAAAAGCCTGCCGGCACCGGATCGCGACAGCATCGCCAGCCGGGCCTATGAAGCGCCGCAAGGTGCGACCGAAATCGCCCTGGCCAGCCTCTGGGCCGAGCTGCTGCATGTGGAGCAGGTCGGTCGTCAGGATAATTTCTTTGAACTGGGCGGCCACTCGTTGCTGGCCGTGACCCTGATTGCGCGTATGCGTCGTCTGGACATGCGTGCGGACATTCGCGTTCTGTTTGTCCAGCCAACCCTGGCGGCGCTCGCCGAAGCCGTCGGCCGCGACACTGAAATCAATGTGCCGGCCAACCTGATCGATGCGCACTGCCAGCACATCACCCCCGAATTGTTGCCTCTGGTAGCGCTGGACCAGCCCGCCATTGACCGTATCGTGGCGCGGGTGCCGGGCGGTGCTGCGAATGTGCAGGATATCTATCCGCTGGGCCCGTTGCAGACTGGCATTCTTTATCACCACCTGACAGCTGGGGACAGTGATCCTTATCTGTTGCAGCCGCAGTTCGCCTTCGCCGACGCCTCGCGTCTCGACGCTTTTTGCCATGCCTTGCAGCGAGTGATCGAGCGCAACGATATTCTGCGCACCGGGTTGTTCTGGGAAGGTTTGCAAGCGCCGGTGCAGGTGGTCTGGCGTCAGGCGCCGCTGCGGGTTGAAGAGGTCGCCTTGCAGGACCTGTTCAATGCACCACGCGTGGACCTGACTCAGGCGCCGCTGCTGCAGCTGGTCTATGCCCACGATCCGGCCAATAAGAGGATCGCAGCGGTGCTGCGCTATCACCATGTGATCATGGATCACATCGCCCTTGATGTATTGAGTCATGAGTTGCAGGCCATACTGCTGGACAACGAAGCTCAGCTCGCAGCGCCCGTGCCTTACCGAAACTACATCGCCCACGTTGTGCAGGGGCCTGGCGACGACGCCCATGAGGCGTTCTTCCGCGAGCAGTTGGGCGATATCGATGAGCCGACTTTGCCTTACGGCCTGACACTGGCATCCGCAGACCAGATTCCCGGCGAGGCCCGACTCACGCTGAACAGCGACCTGTGCCGACAGATCCGCGATCAGGCAAGGCAGTTGAGTGTCAGCGCAGCCACGTTGATGCACCTGGCCTGGGCGAAGGTACTGGGGCAGTTGTCCGGGCGTGACAGCGTGGTATTCGGCACCGTGCTGCTTGGACGGTTGCGCGGCGGTGAAGGGGGCGAACGCGCCTTGGGTGTGTTCATCAATACTTTGCCATTGCGCATGGATCTGGTCGGGCATTGCGCGCGCAGTGCAGTGCTTGACCTGCATGGTCGTCTGGTCGGGATGCTCGCCCACGAGCACGCTCAGTTGGCTCTGACCCAGCGCTGCAGTGCCTTGCCGGCTGGCGCGCCACTGTTCAATACGCTGCTCAATTACCGCCACAGCGCTGTGCCTGAGGTCGATGACCAAGCGAACAACACCGCATGGCAAGGGATTGAGGTTGTACACGCAGAGGAGCGCAGCAACTACCCGCTGACCTTGAGTATCGATGACTTCGGCGATGCTTTCAGCCTGACAGCCCAGGCTGCGCCGGGTATTGATCCGCAACGGATTTGCGCCTACGTGCAACAAGCCCTTGTCCATCTGGTGCAGGCCCTGGAGCAGCAGTCGGCAGCAGCCCTGATTGGCTCGTCAGTGGTGCCGGAGGCAGAACGCGAGCGTCTGTTGGTCTCGTTCAACGATACCCGCCGTGACTACCCACGCGGGCAGCCCGCGCACCGGCTGTTCGAGCGCCGCGCCGCACTTCACCCGCATGCCGTGGCGGCCGTGCATGGCCGTCGCTCACTCACGTATGGCGAGTTGAACGAACGCGCCAACCACTTGGCTCACTACCTGCTGGGACAAGGTGTGCGACCGAACGAGCACGTGGCGATTCTGCTGCCGCGCTCACTGGAACTGCTGATCAGCCAGTTGGCGGTCGGCAAATGTGCAGCGACCTATGTGCCGCTGGACGTCAACGCGCCTGCCGAACGCCAGCATTACATGCTCGATGATTGCCAGGCGAAATGCGTGCTGACACAGAGCGCCACCTCGATTGGCTCGACAGTGCAGCGCATCGATCTGGACCAGTTGAACCTTGATGACCAGCCTGCGCATGACCCGGGCCTGCCACAGGCGTCCGACACAGCGGCTTACGTCATGTATACCTCCGGTTCGACGGGCGCCCCGAAAGGCGTACGCGTTGCCCATCGCGGCATTGCCAGGCTGGTGTTGAACAACGGTTATGCCGACTTCAACGAGCAGGACCGCATCGCCTTTGCTTCCAACCCGGCGTTCGATGCAAGCACCATGGAAGTCTGGGGTGCCTTGCTCAACGGCGGGCAGTTGTTGGTGATCGAGCACACCACGCTGATCGACCCGATGCGTTTCAGCGCAGCCCTGCGTCACGGCAATGTCAGCGTGCTGTTTTTGACCAGCGCGCTGTTCAATCAGTACGTGCAACTGATTCCCGAGGCACTCAGCGGCCTTCGGCTGTTGCTTTCCGGCGGTGAGCGCGCCGATACGGCAAGCTTCCGCACGCTGCTTGCCCAGGCTCCGGGCCTGCACCTGTTGAACGTGTATGGCCCTACTGAAACGACCACCTTCGCCACGGCCAGTGATGCGCGAGCACTGGCCGATCACGCCGAGTCGGTACCGATCGGCACACCTATCGGTAACACGACGGTCTATGTACTCGATGCTCATCAGCACCTGACGCCGTTGGGGGCGATTGGCGAGCTTTATATTGGCGGCGACGGTGTGGCGCTGGGGTATCTGAATCGCCCGGACCTGACTGCAGAGAAGTTCATTGCCGACCCGTTCAGCGATCAGCCCGGCGCGATGATGTACCGCACTGGTGATCTGGGCCGCTGGCTGGAGGACGGCCAGCTGGAATGTCTGGGCCGCAACGACGATCAAGTGAAAATACGCGGTTTCCGTATCGAACTGGGCGAGATCGTCAATTGCCTGCACCAGTTGCCGGGCATCAGGGAAGCTGTGGTTCTGGCGCGCGAGGATGAGCCGGGCCATGTGCGTCTGGTCGCCTATTTCACCAGCCGACTCGACGCCGAGGCACCTGCACCGGAGCACATGCGTGCTCACCTGCAGGCCAACCTGCCGGAATACATGGTGCCTGGGGCCTTTGTCGAGCTGACCGCTTTGCCGTTGACGGCCAACGGCAAGCTGGACAGCCGTGCGCTGCCCAAACCGGATCACTCGTCGCTGTTGGGGCTGGCCTATGAGCCACCGCAGGGCGAGATTGAAATCGCTCTGGCGCAGATCTGGGCTGAAGTGCTGCAGCTCGAGCGGGTCGGTCGTCACGATCACTTTTTCGATCTGGGCGGGCATTCCCTGCTGGCCATGCGCATGGTGTCGCAGGTGCGTCAGCAGATGGGCATGGAGTTGCCATTGGGCGAACTCTTTGCACTGGGCGAGCTGGCAGCCGTTGCCAGTGCGCTGGCAGGTGCTGGACGCAGTGAACTGTCACTGATCCTGCCTGCGCCGCGTGATCAGTCGTTACCGCTGTCGTTCGCCCAGCAGCGCTTGTGGTTTCTGGCACAAATGGAGGGCGGCAATCAGGCCTACAACATCCCGCTGGCCCTCAGTCTGCGAGGAACGCTGGATGTGCCTGCGTTGACAGCCGCGCTAGCGCGGATCGTCGAGCGCCATGAAACCTTGCGCAGCCGCTTCATCGCCCGCGAGGAGGGTGCTGAAGTCGTGTTCACACCGCCCACGGCCATGTCGTTCCTGCACATCGAAGACCTGCGTCAAAACCCGCAAACCCTGGCCGAACGCGTTGCAGCAGAAGCCACCGCAGC
Source organism: Pseudomonas congelans (assembly GCF_900103225.1). Taxonomy (GTDB): domain Bacteria; phylum Pseudomonadota; class Gammaproteobacteria; order Pseudomonadales; family Pseudomonadaceae; genus Aquipseudomonas; species Aquipseudomonas congelans. The sequence continues at coordinate 923,117 of NZ_FNJH01000001.1, forward strand.
GTTCGATCTGACGCGTGGCCCGCTGATCCGCGGCTGCCTGCTGCAGGTGGAAAACGAGCGGCACGTGTTGTTGCTGACCGTGCACCACATCGTCTCCGACGGTTGGTCGATGGGGGTCCTGACCCGCGAATTGCTTGCGCTGTACCCGGCGCTACGAAGCGGCGAGGCCGATCCACTGCCAGCGCTGAGCATTCAATACGCCGACTATGCGGTCTGGCAGCAGGGCTGGATGAGCGGCGAGCGTCTGCAACACCAGGCTGCCTATTGGCGGCAGACGCTGGAAGGCGCACCGACACTGCTGACACTGCCTGCCGACCGGCCGCGTCCGGCGCAGCAGGATTTTGCCGGTGCAAGTCTCAACGTGCGACTGGATGGTCAACTGACCGCCGGCCTGCGCGCGCTGGCGCAGCGGCAAGGCGTCACCCTGTACATGACCTTGCTGACTGCGTGGGGCGCACTGCTGACGCGTCTTTCCGGTCAGGCCGAGGTGGTGGTCGGCAGCCCGATCGCGGGCCGTGGTCGCGCCGAGCTGGAAGGGCTGATCGGTTTGTTCGTCAATACGCTGGCCATACGCATCGACACGGCATCGGCACCTACCGGTGACGCGTTGCTGGCGCAGGTCAGGACTCGGGTACTGGAGGCTCAGGATCACCAGGACCTGCCGTTCGAGCAGGTGGTGGAAATCGTCCGCCCGACACGCAGCCTGGCCCACGGCCCGTTGTTCCAGACGACGCTCAACTGGCTGGCCGGGGAAACTACGTTACCGGAGATGGACGGTCTGTCGCTGGCAACGGTCGAGCAGCAGAGTCAGGTCTCCAAGTTTGATCTGTCGCTCAACCTCGGCGAACAGGGTGATGCCTTGTTCGGTACGCTGGATTACGCCACTGCGCTGTTCGATGAGGCGACGGTGCAGCGCTATTGCGGTTATTTCGAACAGTTGCTGCGCGCGCTGGTGAATAACCAGCAGGCGCTGCTCGCGGATATTCCGCTGGTGGGCCTGCAGGAGCGCGAGTATCTGCTCGAAAGCCTCAACGCCAGCGCGGTGAGCCTGCCGCAAGGTCAGACCATTCATGCGCTGATAGAAGCACGCGCCGAAGGCATGCCCGAAGCCGTCGCCGCCAAGGTCGGCGAGCAGTCACTGAGCTACGCGCAGATGAACCGTCAGGCCAACAGCCTTGCCCATCATCTGATCAGCCTGGGCGTGCGCCCGGATGATCGTGTCGCGGTCGTCGCGCGTCGTGGGCTGGACACGCTGGTGAGCCTGCTGGCCGTGCTCAAGTCCGGTGCCTGCTATGTGCCGGTGGATCCGGCGCATCCCGATGAGCGCATAAACTATCTGTTGACCGACAGCACGCCGGTGGTGGTGCTTGCTGAACAGGCGTTCATGGCGCGCCTGCCTGCACTGACGGTGCCGCTGCTCGCACTCGATCGACCTCAATGGCCTGAGCAACCGGCAAATCCGCTGGTGTCGGGCCAGACGCCTGGCGATCTGGCGTATGTGATTTACACCTCCGGCTCGACCGGCCAACCGAAAGGCGTGATGGTCGAACACCGCACGCTGGCCAATCTCGTCCACTGGCATTGCCAAGCGTTCGCTCTGCACGCCGGTAGCCATACTGCCACTGTGGCCGGCTTCGGTTTTGACGCGATGGCCTGGGAAATCTGGCCCGCCCTGTGTGCAGGGGCGACGCTGCACATCCCGCCAGCCGAGATCAGTAACGAACAGCTCGACCTGCTGCTCGACTGGTGGCTCACGCAGCCGCTGCACGTGGCGTTTCTGCCGACACCGGTGGCCGAATATGCATTCAGCCGCGAGCTGTATCACCCGACGCTGCAGACGCTGCTGATCGGCGGCGATCGCCTGCGCCAGTTCCACCGCGAGCCGGGTTTTGCCGTGATCAACAACTATGGTCCGACCGAAACCACGGTGGTCGCTACCTCCGGCCGTCTGTTGCCTGACGGCAGCCTCGACATCGGCAAGCCGATCGCCAACACCCGCGTGTACCTGCTGGATGAGCAGCAGCAACTGGTGCCGACCGGTGTTGCCGGCGAGTTGTACATCGGCGGTGAAGGCGTGGCACGGGGTTATCTGAACCAGCCGCAACTCACTGCCGAACGCTTCCTCAGTGACCCGTTCTGCGAGAACCCGCAGGCGCGCATGTACCGCACCGGCGATCTGGCACGCTGGAATGCCGATGGCACGCTGGACTATCTGGGGCGTAACGACGATCAGGTGAAAATCCGCGGTATGCGCATCGAACTGGGCGAAATCGAGGCGCAACTGACCTCGTTGCCGGGTATCGAGGAATCGCTGGTTGTGGCGCGCGAAGACGAACCTGGACAGTCACGTCTGGTGGCGTACTTCATTGAACAAGGCCCGCGCTCGGCGCTTGATATCGCCAGGCTGCGTGCCGACATGCTGGACCGACTGCCGGGCTACATGGTGCCGAGTGCGTTCGTGCGCCTTGATGCCTGGCCGTTGACCGCCAATGGCAAGGTCGATCGACGTGCGTTGCCGGTGCCGGATCGCGACGCCCTGCCAGGACGTGAATACGAGCCGCCGCAAGGCGAGCTGGAAATGGCCCTTGCCGACATCTGGAGCGACTTGCTGCAAGTCGAGCAAGTAGGGCGCAACGATCACTTCTTCGAACTCGGCGGCCATTCGCTGCTCGCCGTTACCCTGATCGCTCGCATGCGTCGCCGTGGCCTGGATGCCGATATTCGCGTGTTGTTTGCCCAGCCGACCCTGGCCGCTCTGGCGCGCTCCATTGGCAGCGGCGCTCAGGTGAAGATTCCGGCCAACCTGATCGGTGCGGATTGCACTTCAATCACTCCGGACCTGTTGCCGCTGGTGAAACTGGACCAGGCAGGGATCGATCGCGTTGTCGCCAGCGTTACCGGCGGTGTGTGCAATATTCAGGACATCTACCCACTGGGGCCTCTGCAGGCAGGTATTTTCTATCACTACCTGTCCGCCGCTGAGGATGATCCCTATCGCTTGCAGGCACGCTTTGCCTTTGCCGACCGCTCGCGGCTGGAGGCTTTCAGCCAGGCGCTGCAGCAGGTCATCGCCCGTAACGACGTTTTGCGCACTTCACTGTGCTGGGAAGGCCTGGAAACGCCGGTCCAAGTGGTCTGGCGGCATGCCGATCTGCCGGTGGTCGAGGTACCGCTGGCGGCGCTGGATGATCCCGAACCGCTGGCACTTGTGCGTGCACCGCTGCTGCGTCTGGTTCACGCCGATGACCCGGAAAACGGGCGGATCGTCGCGGTCCTGCTGTTCCATCACCTGATCATGGACCACGTTGCGCTGGACCTGTTGAGCCAGGAATTGCAGGCGATACTGCTTGATCAGGCAGCGCAACTGCCTGAGCCAGTGCCTTACCGCAACTACATCGCGCAGACCTTGCTGGGTGCGGGTGACGACGCGCATGAAACGTTCTTCCGCGAGCAGTTGGGCGATCTGGATGAGCCGAACCTGGCCTACGCCCAGACCTGGTTGCCAGGGCCGGAGGTGGCAGGCGAGGCTCGACTGCGTCTGGACGCAGACCTGAGCAGGCGGTTACGCCATCAGGTGCGGCAGCTGGGTGTCAGCCCCGCCAGCCTGATGCACCTGGCCTGGGCTCAGGTACTGGGCCGATTGTCCGGACGAGACAGCGTGGTGTTCGGCACCGTACTGCTGGGTCGCTTGAACGGCAGCGAGGGCGCCGAACGCACACTCGGGGTGTTCATCAACACCTTGCCGCTGCGCATCGACCTGGCCGATCAGACTGCACGCGATGCGCTGTCCCAGACCCACCGGCGCCTGACAGGATTGCTTGCCCACGAACACGCTTCTCTGGCACTCGCTCAGCGCTGCAGCGCCTTGCCTGCGGGCGCACCGTTGTTCAGTGCGCTGCTGAATTACCGCCACAGCTCCGCGCCCGGTGCAGCAAACGAGGCTGCCGGGAAAGCCTGGCAGGGCATCGAGCTGTTGCACAGCGGCGAGCGCAGCAGCTACCCATTGACGCTCAGCGTCGATGATCTGGGCGAGGCATTCGACCTGACGGCGCTGACCTCGACAGGCATCGATGCCCGACGTATTTGCGCGTATCTCTCCTGCGCCGTGGAAGGGCTGGTCAACACCCTTGAGCAGGCACCTTCGGAACCGATTCAAGCACTGAATATTCTGCCCGGTGCCGAGCGAACTGAGCTGCTCGACAGCTTCAATGCCGATCGCCTCACCGCAGAGTGCCCGCTGCCCGTTCATCGGCGTATCGAACAGCAGGCGTTTGAGCAACCGGACGCCATGGCCGCACAGGCGGGCGACCAGCATTTGAGCTACGGCGAGTTGAATGCCCGTGCCAACGCACTGGCCCATCACCTGATCGGACTGGGCGTACGTCCGGACGACCGGGTGGCGGTCGTCGCGCGACGCGGGCTGGAAACGCTGGCTGGCCTGCTGGCAGTGCTGAAAGCCGGGGCGAGCTACGTACCGGTCGATCCGGCACACCCGGATGAACGCATCAGCTACCTGCTGGAGAACAGTGAACCCGTGGTGGTGTTGGCGCAATTCGACCTGCTGACACGTCTGCCCGAACTGCAGGTGCCGGTGATCGCGCTTGACCGCCGGGACTGGCCGCAGCACGCGGACAACCCAAACGTGCCGGAAATGACCACGCAGCATCTGGCTTATGTGATTTACACCTCGGGGTCCACCGGGCTGCCCAAGGGCGTGATGGTCGAGCACCGCACGCTGAACAATCTGGTGGATTGGCACTGTGAAGCGTTCAATCTGCGTGCCGGCAGTCACACCGCCAGCGTTGCAGGGTTTGGTTTCGACGCCATGGCCTGGGAAGTCTGGCCTGCGCTGTGTGCCGGCGCGGTGTTGCACCTGCCGCCTGCGGAGATTGGCAACGAACAGCTCGACGTGCTGCTCGACTGGTGGCTGGCCCAGCCGCTGCAGGTGGCGTTCCTGCCGACCCCGGTGGCCGAATACGCCTTCAGCCGTGAACTGCACCATCCGACGCTGCAGACCCTGTTGATTGGTGGTGATCGCTTGCGCCATTTCAACCGTGATCCGGGTTTCGCCGTGGTCAACAACTACGGCCCGACAGAGACCACGGTGGTGGCCAGCTCCGGCCGGATGCAGCCAGGCAAGGTGCTGCACATCGGCAAGCCGGTTACCCATGCCCGACTGTATGTACTGGATTCGCGGGGTCAGCCCGTGCCACTCGGAGTGCCCGGCGAGTTGTATATCGGCGGCGCAGGCGTGGCTCGCGGCTACCTGAACCGTGCGGACCTGACCGCAGAACGTTTCCTTGACGATCCGTTCAGCGACAGCCCTGGTGCCCGTATGTATCGCTCCGGCGATCTGGTGCGCTGGCTGTCCGACGGGACGCTTGAATACCTGGGCCGCAACGATGATCAGGTGAAGATCCGTGGCGTGCGCATCGAGCCGGGCGAGATCGAACAACACCTGGCGCAATGCCCGGGTGTCGGCGAAGCGGTGGTGACCACCCAGCGTCTGGACGATGGCTCGTTGCGTCTGGTGGGCTACTTCACCCGACGCGATGCGTCGCTCGACAGTGCCGCCTTGCGTGCGCACCTGTTGGGACTGCTCCCGGAATACATGGTGCCTGCGGTGTTTGCAGGCCTTGATGCGCTGCCATTGACCCAGAATGGCAAGGTCGACCGCAAGGCGTTGCCTGCGCCTGACCTGGCCGCACTGGCGAACCTCGTCGCCTACCAGGCGCCTTCAACGGCGCTGGAAGAGCGTTTGGCAGACTTGTGGGCCGAGGTTCTCGAGGTCGGAAAAATCGGCAGGCACGACAGCTTCTTCGAACTGGGCGGCCATTCGCTGTCGGCCATTCGTTTGGTCAGCCTGCTGCAAAAGGCAGGCGTGTCACTGACGCTGGCCGAGCTGTTCCAGCACCCCAGCGTCGCAGCGCTGGCCGGGTTGCTCGATCAGCGTCCAGGATCGCCGGACGAGGCTCGCGAGGTGATCACGGTGCGCGCCGGTGGCAGCGAGTCACCCTTGTTTCTGCTTCACGATTTCACAGGGCTGGACGCTTATTTCCCAGTGCTAGGGCAACATCTGCAGGGCGACTTTCCGATTTACGGCTTGCCAGGCATTGGCCTTGGGCAGCAGCAATTGCGCACCATGGAGTGCCTGGCTGCGCGGATGATCGAGCGCATTCGGCAGGTCCAGCCGCGTGGCCCGTATCGGTTGGCCGGCTGGTCGTTCGGCGGGGTTCTGGCTTATGAGGTGGCCACCCAACTGCTAGGCATGGACGAGGCCGTGACATTCCTCGGCCTGATCGACAGCTATGTGCCACGCCTGACGGATCAGGGCAAGGCACGCTGGCAGGGACCTGACTTGCTTGAGCGGCAATTGCTCTCGCATTGCACTGCGCACTGGCAAGCCCAGGCGGGTGAGGGCGCTGCCAGGTTGGCCCGTCTGACCTCATTGAGCGAGCAAGCGCCGCTGCAGGACTTCGCGACGCTGTTGCAACTGTGCCGTGACGAAGGCCTGTTGTACGAGGAACTGGCGCTGGCGAGCGATCAGCAATTGCACCATTACCTGGACCGGGAAGTCGCGCATGGTCAGGCCCTGGCGCATTACCAGTTGGAACCGCTTAACCTGCCGATTCATCTGTTCCGCGCCGAACAGCGTCCAATGGCGCCAATCGGAAGCAGTTCGACCCTGGGCTGGGGTGAGATTCTCTCCAGAGATCAACTGCAGTGCGTCGATGTCCCGGGTGACCACATGACGATGATGCAGGCACCGCACGTGGCCGTGCTCGGTGTGAGCATCGTTCAGGCGTTGCACAGCGTGCCTGCCACGCCGCCGCCAGCACCGGCTCATCAGTCACTGCTGGCCATCCAGAGCGGGCGGGACGGACATGCGCCAGTGTTTTGCGTACCGGGTGCCGGTGACAGCGTCACCAGCTTCATCGGCCTGGCCGAGGCACTGGGTCCGGACTGGCCGATCCACGGTCTGCAACCGCGCGGCCTGGACGGTCGCAGTGTTCCGCACAGCCGCGTGGAAGCGGCAGCGCAGAGCCATGTGCAGGCTATTGAAGCGCTGTATCCGCACGGTCCTTTACATCTGGTCGGGCATTCGTTCGGGGGCTGGGCGGCGCACGCCATGGCGGTCCGGCTTCAGGCCCGTGGCCGCGAGGTTGTCTCGTTAACCTTGATCGATAGCGAAGCGCCCGGCGGCGAGGGCTTGAGCAGTAAGCCTTATACCGCCACCGCCGTGCTGGAACGCCTGATCGAGGCGCTGCAGTTGTCCAGCGGAAAAAGCTTTGAGCTCGATCCGCTGGCGTTTGCCGCCAGCGATACGGTCACGCAAATGCACCTGCTTCAGCAGGCCATGGTGCGCGCCGGGTTATTGCCTCCACGTCTTGCGGCACAGGCCCTGCAAGGGATTGTCCGCACGTTTGCCAGCGCCTTGCGCACGGTCTATCGACCTGAGCCGGGAGGCTACAGCGGCAGGGCAAGTCTGGTACTGGTGAATGACCCGCAACTGGATGCGCTGGACAATCAACTCGAACATGCCGCGTGTGCAAGTCAGTGGCAGCATTTGCTGCCGCAACTTTCGCTCTGGCAGGGGCCTGGCAACCACTTCAGCGTCCTGAAAGCTCCAGACGTCTACAGTCTCGCGGCCTGGTGGTACGACGGATTGGCAGTGGGTGTGGGGGAGACGCAATGAGTCGGAGGATCTTGATCAAGCGTTATTGCAGGCGGGGGGAGGTCTTGCACAGGAGGCGGTGAGGGCATATCCGGGAGGGGCGATTAGCATCGCCCCGTCCGTTGCATCGACTGGCGGTCAGCAGGTTGAAAAAACGCCCACCGATGAGCCATACATCCAGCGCATCAGTGAATTCCGACCGCTGATGCCCAGTTTGATCGCCGCACGGCGCTGGTAACTGCCAACGGTATTGACCTTGAGTGCGAGCCGCTCGGCCTGCTCAAGCGCGGTATGCCCGGCGAGCAGTCCTACGCAGACCTGGGTTTCGCGTTCGGACAACGTCAGTCCTGTTTCGCGCAGCCGTTCCTGAAAGCGCTTTTCAATGCTTTCCGGCTTTTTATGCTCGATACCGGGCATTGACAATTGCAAGGCGTTGACGTGTTTTTCAAGTATCGAAAACAGTAATGGGGAAATGTCGCCTAGCTGTCGGCGTTCCTTTTCTGAAAATTCATGCGCGGGGAGCGCCCGAAATACGGTTATTTTACAACTAAAGCTTTCCGAGGCCCGATCAGGGTAAAGATGAATCGAGTCACTGAGCAACAGCGTGCCCCGTGAAGACGTCACGGTCTCGTTAAAGACCGTTGGTGCAGAGGCAGGCGGGCTTTGCCAGGGCTGTGGCAGGGAGGAAAGGTGCGTGGCATCTACCGCAAGCTGAGTGTCGATGAGCTTGTGGAACATGCTGGAAAAATTCCCGCTACCGATGCTGGCTATGGCCCTGCCAATCTGCGGAAGTAGTGTATGAGGCATTTAGTCATCCATGAGTTTAAAACTGCTGACAATGTCATAGACGCTGTAAGCACGGCGCGGTCACATCAACTTGGTCGTTGGCGTGTCCGGTGCGAGCGCAGCGTTAGATGCCCGCTAGAGCATCTCTAGTGGAGTACAGCAAAGAGTATCGTCCTGAGGTTACCTAAATACTTCACTATCAGAAAGAGTGATTATCGTTGGTCGGACGACGGGCAAGGAGGTTGGAGAAGGGGGCAGGCTTAACAGTGTTAATGGGGTGCTGTCTGATGTTGTTACGGGAAGTAGGAGTGAACAAGATCCCCGCGCATGTGCCTGTAAAAGTCGCGACATGGCGGGGAATACTGTTCGGATAGCGTCTATTTTCCGATCATGAACCGGGTGACCAGACGCGTAAGCCGTCCGTAAGGTGCTGAGACCTTGTCGGACATGTTGAAACGACCAAGTTTGAGAACACCGCGGGCGTGGGACAGACGAACGAAGCCCTCGTAGCCGTGATAGGCCCCGGTGCCGCTGTCGCCGACGCCACCGAAGGGCAGGTCATCCTGAGTCGCATGCAGCATGGTGCCATTGATGGTCACGCCGCCGGATTGCGTGCGGTTCAGCAACCGGTCCACAGACGGCTGATCGTTGGAAAAGCAATACAGGGCCAGCGGTGCCGGACGAGCGTTGATAAAGGCGATGGCTTCATCCAGAGAGTCATACGCGAGGATCGGCAGCAATGGCCCGAAAATCTCTTCGCACATGACATCTGCTTTCAGGGACACCTGAGTGAATGCCATCGGTGCGATCTTGCGTTCGCCCACCGTTGCAGGCGCATTGTGTTGCCACGCCTTGGCCCCCGTCGCGACGGCCTGACTGGCCATCGCCATAAGCCTGTCATAGTGGCGTTGGGAGATAATCGAGGTGTAGTCCGGATTGCCATCGAGGGTCGGGTAGAGCTTTTTGGCCGCAGCCAGCCACTCGCTGGCAAAGCTGTCCACCTGTTCGCGCGGGACGAGGACATAGTCAGGTGCTACGCAGGTCTGACCGGCGTTGAACAGTTTGCCGATAGCGATCATCCGCGCGGCTTTGGTGGTCGAAAAGTCGTCGCACACTACCACTGGCGACTTGCCGCCCAGCTCCAGTGTGACCGGTGTCAGATTGCGTGCGGCCGCCGCCATCACCTGGCGACCTACGTGGGTTGAACCGGTAAACAGCAGATGGTCGAAAGGCAACTCACTGAACTGGCCCGCCAGCGTGGCGTCGCCAGTGACCACGACAACCTGCTTGGCGGGGAACGTTTCGCCCAGCAACTGCTTGAGCAGCCCGGAGGTCCGGGGTGTCAGTTCCGAAGGTTTGATCATCACCCGGTTACCCGCAGCCAGCGCCTCTATCAAGGGCACCAGCGTCAGCGTCAGCGGATAGTTCCACGGAGCCAGAATGCCGACGACGCCCAGCGGCTGATAAACCACCCGCGCCGTGGCGGGCCTGAAAACCATACCCGCCTTGCGCCGGGAGGGGCGCATCCATGCCTTGAGGTGCGAGCGGATGTGCTTGATGCCGTTGACCACTGGCATCAATTCAGCGAGCCGGGTTTCATCGAACGAGCGATTGCCGAAGTCTGCGCTGACCGCTTCGAGCAACCTGTCCTGATTATTACTGACCATACGCAGCACGGCGTTGAGGTCTGCGATTCGCTGATCGTAGGAAGGCGCGCCTTGAGCACGGAATGCAGCCTGCTGCGCCTCGAACAGCTCGATTAGCCCGGCAGCGTGTAACGTCGTATCTGGCGGAACCCTGGCGGGTTGATTCATGACGCTGCTCCTGTGGCTGCGTTGTTTTTTATAGTGGCTGCATGACAGCAATGGAACCTGCCATAAGAGCAGGCGCTTCAGCAGTGGTGTGTCTATTTCCTGGCTCACGTCACCGTATAGCACTCTGACCGACCGATGGAGGGGTGATCCGGCCGGTTAAAGTGGCCAGAACGGTCAACCTGCATGGCGATCATTGCTCGCCATGCTCGGGCTCGGACGCCAGACGATCCAGATGACTGACAATCATCGCCGCCACCATCGCACAGGTTTTCGCTGGCTCCAGCGGTTCGTCGAACAACAACTCGATGGTCGCGTGAATCATTTCCACCGCGACGCGGGCAACCATGGCGATGCGTTCGGGATCCGCGTCCGGAAAAGCACTGCCAATAATTGCAGCCTGGGCTTGGGAAACCCTGCGGTGCGAGTCGAGCCGCACATGTTCCAGAGCGGGAACCGCCCTCAGCGCCTTGAGCGTCCACATGCCACCCAGTGTGGCGTCGGTGACCCGGTACGTATCCAGGATCAGCTCGGCAAGCGCCTGTTCCAGCGCCTGCGGCGTGCCTGCAATCAGCTCGGGGGTGATCCAGTGATCGATCCGCTCGTTCTGTTTCTCGAGCAGGCGTTCACCCAGCACCGTCAGCAACGCGTACTTGTTGGGGAAATAGCGATACAGCGCGGGCGGCGTAAGGCCGGCCCGTTCGCATACCAGGTTGGTCGACAAGCGCTCTATGCCGACCTCGCACAAAGTGTTTGCCGTGGCGACCAGAATGCGTTCGTAGGTTTCGGTAGCGCGTTGCTGCGCGGGCAGCTTCTTGCGTTCACCGCTTTTCCCGGCGCTCTGCTCGGGGTGGATGTCGGTTTTCAGCCTGGCCATAAGTACCTGTCGGGAAGAGTGGGGCGCCAGCATGACGATCAAAAAAACAGTTGCCGCACGATGAAATGATAGCTATAACTATCGTGTAGCGATGACTATCATAACTGAAGCGTCGTTATTGTGACGGTCTGTCAAAACAAAAAAATAAAAAAGGTGACGCGATGAACGTACGGCAGTGGTTTTTCCTCTCTTCGGTTCTGATGTGCTCCACCGGCATTCATGCTGCTGCCGGTCCGCTTGAGGCCAAGGGGCTCTGGCTGACGGCGGAAAAGGATGCAGTGGTCAGGCTTGACGACTGCGCAGACAAGGCCGGCGCTATCTGCGGGCAGATTGTCTGGGTCAAGGATGCGGCCTCGACGTCGAGTGACTGCGGCGTACAGATTCTGCAGTTGACCCGCTACGACCAGGACGCCTGGCGCGATGGCTGGGTGTACGACCCCCGTGATCAGAAAAAATATAAGGGCGCCGTTCGAGTCAAGGATGGACGCCTCAATGTAAGGGCTTTTGTCGGCACCGAAGTTCTCGGCAAGACAGAGCAATTCGAGCGAATCGCAACACTGCCTCCTGCCCCGGTTTGCAAATCGTAAATCCGGCCCTTTAGCGTGGGAGAGAATCATGCGCACTTATACGACCTGTTATGTAATGGCTGCAGCCCTGTGCTCCGCAGCAGGCCCGACGCTGGCCATCGCCGATGAAATGTCGAGCTACGCCGTGGATGTTACCGCCAAGGTCAGCTCGGACATTCGTACCCGCGGGATTTCCGATTCGCTGAATCGGCCCGGGGCCAAAGTGACCATTCAGGTCGCCCATGAAACAGGCCTGGTGGCGCTGGCCGAATTTACCACGGTCAGCAAGAAGCAGTTTCTCGATGGCGACGGCGCAGGTGTACTGCTGGCTGGCGGCTATCGCTTCGGCGATCCGGATGCCTGGCACTACGGCGTCGGGCTTGCGGCCGAGATGTTTCCGGGGGCTCAGTTCAAGGCACCGAACCGGTTCGATTTCGAGACGTTCACGCCAGGTGAAGAGCACTCGACAAATTACAACAGTCAATTCGCCGTGCTTGAAATCGGTTACGGCGCGCTCGAAGGGCGAATCGCCCGGGTGCTCTCGAAAAACTATCGGGGTGCCAACAGCGGCGGGGTATGTGGCGCGCAACTGCAGTTCCGCGATGACCCGACCAAAGGCCTCGATTGTTATGCCAAGGGTGACCGCAACTCCCGGGGCAGCATGCTCTATGACCTCGACTACAAATACGCGCTGGGCATCAACACCAACTTGAAGCTGCACGCCGGCTACCAACAGATCGAAAACTTCTCCGAGGCCGACTTTGCCGATTATGGCGCAGGTCTGGTCCATCACTGGTGGGGTTTCGACTGGGGGCTCGACTGGGTAACGACCAGGACCAGGGCGCGCGAGCTGTATATGGCCGAGGACGACGGACATGTGCGCACTACGGACGGCAGCCGCTGGGTAGCGTCGATTTCCCGCACATTCTGAGTAGACCTTTATGACTTCGCTTTTCATTTCCCGGACGCCTGAGGCGGCTACCGGTCTGGAGCAACTCGTCCTCGCGATCGACCTGGGAACGTCCGGCTGCAAGTGCGCACTGGTCTCCTTGGAGGGCGACATCCGCGCCTGGGCGTTTCACGGTGTGCCGTTGCACGTCAGTGGTCTGAGTGCCGAGCAGGAACCCGAGGATTGGTGGAACGCGTTTCTGCTCGGCGCCCACGAATTGCTGGCAGCCGACCCGCTCAGACGTCGTCAGGTCGTGGCCGTGTGTTGTTCGACGCAAAGCGAAGGCACAGTCTGTGTCGACCGCGAGGGGACCGCGATCGGCCGGGCGCTGCTATGGCTGGATAAACGCGGCGCCGACTCGATCAAAAAACGCATGGGCGGAGGCTGGTGCCATCTGGGCGGCTACGGGCCGCTCAAACTCTGGAAATCGCTGCGACTGACCGGCGGTGTAGCGTCACTCTCCGGCATGGACTCGGCCGGGCACATGGCCTACATCCTTGACCACGACCCGGCAAGGTATGACAAGACGCACAAGTTTCTGAATGTGCTCGACTATATGAACATGCGCTTGTCGGGGCGTTTCTGCGCCACAGGTGACTCGATGCTGACCGCATGGGTGACCGACAATCGCGATCCTCATCACATCCGTTACGACGACAGCCTGATCAGGGCACTGGGTATCGACGCAGGCAAACTGCCTGAGCTGGTGGGCTCGACAGACGTCATCGGCACCTTGAAGCCCGAGCTCGCCGATGCCCTGGGGCTGCTTCGATCCACACCTGTGGTGGCGGGTGCCGTGGACACCTCGGCCGTGGCCGTTGGTGCCACCGTACGCGACTTCGCTCCGCATCTTTATCTGGGCACCTCATCGTGGGTCGGCGCTCACGTGCCGTTCAAGAAATCCAGTGTCCGTCATCACATCGCTGCGGTACCCAGTGCGGTCAAGGGCCGCTATCTGGCGATGGCCATGCAATCGGCTGCGGGCGCTAATCTGTCTTTTCTGCGTGACAAGGTGCTGTATCACCCGGACGAGCTGTTGAGCGATGAGCAGCAACCGGATGTGTATGCCTTGCTGGACCGCATCGCCGCCCGAGTGCCACCGGGGTCGCGGGGGCTGATCTACACGCCATGGTTGTGTGGCGAGCGCTCTCCGGTAGGTGATCCGAGCCTGCGTGCCGGCCTGATCAACCTGAAACTCGAGCATTCGCGGGAAGACATCATCCGGGCCTTCATGGAAGGCGTTGCGCACAACACGCGCTGGATGCTGGAACCGTTCTCGCAGTTTATCGGCCAGTCGCGCGGAGTCATCGTCGCCACGGGCGGCGGAGCGCAATCGGATGTGTGGTGCCAGATCATGGCCGATGTCTGCGGGCGGGTCATTCAGCAACCGCATAACCCGATTCAGACCAATGCACGCGGCGCCGCCTTCATTGCCGCAGTAGCCCTCGAAAAACTGCAGTTCAACGATCTGCCGGCCCTGCAGCGGCCGCATCGGCTTTACGAACCCTCTGAATCCACCCGCAACCTGTATGACGACCGCTTCGCCACGTTCAAGGAAGTCCGCAAACGCCTGGCACCGCTCTATCGCAGGTTGAACCCGTCGCAGGAGACGACACCATGAGCAATATTCAACAGCAGATCGTCGACCTGTCGCGGCATCTGTCACGCCGCGGCTTCTTTGCCGCAACCGGCGGCAACCTTGCGCTGCGTATCGACGCGTTGCACATCGCGGTCACTCCGTCGGCCACCGACTACTTCAGCATGCGGCCGGAGGACGTCTGCGTATTGCGACTCAAGGACCTCAAGCAGCTGTCGGGTGAACGTTCTCCCTCCGTTGAAAGCGAGCTGCACGCGAAAGTCCTGCGCAGTCGCCCGGACGTCAATTGCAGCATTCATACCCATCAACCATTGGCCAGCGCCTGCACATTGTTCGGCAAATCGCTGGACGTACCTTACCCGCCGCTATGGCAATCACTGGGACGGCGGATTCAGCTGGTGGGTTATGCGCCGTCCGGTTCCGGCTGGCTGGCAGGCAAGCTGGAAAAGGCCATTCGGCCTGACCAAAACGCCTACCTGATGCGCAATCACGGCGTTCTGTGCTGTGGCACGGACATAGAAACCACCCTGAAGCGCCTGGAAGACCTGGAAACATTCTGTCGTGACCATCTTCTCAACCAGATCAAAGCCAACAGCCATGGCAAACCCGAATCACGCGTTGCGATAGCACGCCTGATCGACGCGTTGACCAGTGCCGGCTCGTACGCCCTCAGCCCTCAGACTTTTACAGAGACTCAATCATGAACAGACCTCTCGATCCTGCCAACCTCCCTGACATTCCCGCGTCGGCCGTATCGCAATGGCCTGATGTCGATTCACTCTATCGCCGCTTCGATGAACTGGTGAAACAGCCGATTCGCCCGATCAAGCGCGACGCGATGAACAAGGTCATGGGCTATTTCGACGAGCGCTGCCAGGGCTCGAAGCGACTTTCCGAGGCTGCCAAACAGGTCATACCGGGAGGTGTGCAACACAACCTGGCGTTCAACTATCCGTTTCCGCTGGCCTTCGCACAGGCCCACGGTGCGCACCTGACCGATGTCGATGGCAATCGCTACACCGACTTCCTACAGGCAGGCGGCCCGACGTTGCTGGGCTCCAATCACCCGGCCATTCGCGAACAGGTTGACAGGATTCTCGATGAATGCGGGCCGGTGACCGGCTTGCTGCACGAGTACGAGGTCAAACTGGCGGAACTGGTCTGCGAATTGATGCCTGGGGTCGACATGCTGCGCTTGCTGGGCTCGGGCACCGAGGCGGTCATGGCCGCGGTTCGCCTGGCCCGTGCCTACACCCGCAAGAAATGGGTGATCAAGATCGGCGGCGCCTATCACGGCTGGAGCGACCAGCTTGTCTATGGCATGCGTTTGCCGGGTACCGGGCGCATGGAAGCGGTGGGAATCCCGCGAGGTGCCACCGCGAACACTCAGGAGAGCCCGCCCAACAATCTCGATGCATTGCGCCGCAGGCTGCAAATCAATCGCCTGCGTGGTGGCACCGCAGCCATTATGGTCGAACCTTTTGGCCCGGAAAGCGGCACGCGTCCGGTGCACGCGGACTTCAACCGGCAGTTGCGGGCGCTGTGCAACGAATTCGATGCCCTGCTTATCTTTGACGAAGTGGTGACCGGGTTTCGCGCCGGTCTTGGCGGCGCGCAGGCGTATTTCAATGTCATGCCGGACATCACGGTACTGGGTAAATGCCTGACCGGGGGCTATCCCATGGCGGGTGCCATTGGCGGCCGCCGGGACGTGATGCAACTGCTTGCCGGTGGCATCGGCACCTCTTCGCGACGGGCGTTCGTCGGCGGCACGCTGTCGGCCAATCCGTTGTCATGCGTCGCGGGTTATTACGCGCTGGTCGAAGCCCGCCGCCTGAACGCGCCGGCGCTGGCGGGCAGGGCGGGCGACCGCATGCGCGCTGGCCTGGAGGAGATCATCAATCGACGCGGCTTGCCCTATGTGGCTTACAACATGGGCTCCATTGTTCACCTGCAGACGTCCGGCGTCTTGCTGCTCGATACCGGCAACCCGCTCAAACTGCTGAGGGCGCGCAATGAAGCCAAGACCCGCAAGCACATGATGGAAGAGATGGGCGCCGCGTATACCGCTCACGGTCTGATCACGCTGGCCGGCAGCCGTTTGTACACCAGCCTGGCTGATACCGACGACGTCATCGACGATGCGCTCGAACGTTTCGACACTGTCTTTCAACTGGTGTGAGGTGAGCAGCATGCGCGATTCACTTCGACAGCAGTGGTTTGATCTGCGTGAACGCCTGATGGGTCAGGTGGACTCGCACAGCAGTGTTTCGTTGCGATTGCCGGGCGAGCAGAGCATGTGGCTGGGCAAACTCGACGACCTGACGCCGCAGATTGTTGATTGCAACCACGCGGCAGCCGGCGATGGCCAGACGCACGCGGCGATCTACCGCGCCCGTGCTGACGTCGGCGCCATCCTGCTCGGCGGCGGTGCCTTTGCCAAAAGCCTGGTGGATTTTGGCGGAATCCTGCCGATTCTATTTGATGAGCAGGCACGCCATATAGGCCATATGGCTACGCCCGCCAGTTCTGTGCAACCGTTAGCGCGCCTGTTGAAGCGCGGAGGCAACGCTGCGGTGATCGACAGCACCCCGGTGGTCATGGGCACTACAGGAGCGCGAATGGTCCTCAACGCAGAGTTGTTCGAGAAATGCGCCAAAGCCTACACGCTGGCCAAGGCATGCGGCACGCACCTCACGCTACTGCCCTGGTGGGTGGTGCTGGTGGCCAACGGAAGGCTGATGAAAGACGAGAAGCGGGCGGCGCATTGTTTTGCCGAAGGCCGGATTCCACCTGAAACCCGCGGTTACTGAAACTTCCGAAGAGGCGCATGCCATGCAAACGTCGTCCGCTGTTACCCGCAGGCACCTGAGTGCCGCCTTGGCACTGGGCTCTATCGCGGTGCTGATGGTAGGGCTGCAACCATTGCTTCTTGGCGAGTTACTGGCGCAAAACCACGTATCGCTGGAAGGTGTCGGGCTGGTCGCGATGGGTGAAATTGTCGCGCTGGGGCTCGGAGTGGTGCTGGGCGACCTGCTGCGATCGATGCTCAACCTGCGCCTGCTGACGGTCATCGCCATCCTGTGCGCGGCCGGAATGGATCTGGTCACGGCCACTGTCAGCGGCGACGGGCCGTTGACCGCCGCACGTGCGCTGGCGGGGCTGGCCGAGGGCCTGCTGTTATGGGGCGCCGTCAGCCTTATCGTTCAAGGGCCTGCGCCAGACCGGGTGGCAGGTGTGTTCATGGTCATCCAGACCCTGGCTCAGGCACTGATGGCCGCAGCGCTTGCGTACCTGATACTGCCTGATCGGAGTGTCCATGCAGGGTTCGTGTTTCTGGGAATGCTGACCGCAAGCTCAGTGCTGTTCGTTGCCTGGTTACCCGGACGCTTGCCGCAGCAGCCTGACAGGCAGCCGGAGACAACGGGGTTCAAATGGAATCTGAAGCAAGTGCTCCTGTTGATGCTGGTGTTCATGCAGCTCTCGGCCGTCGGCGGGTTGTGGGCGTATCTGGAACCGCTGGGCATCCACGCGGGGCTGGGCGCTCATGCCGCTCAATTGCTGGTGTCCGCAATGTTGTTCATGCAGGTGCTGGGCGGCTGCCTGGGCATTCTGCTGGTACGCAGGGTGCCTGATTACTCGATGTTGGCCATCGCAGCGTTTCTCTTGGCCGGCATTGCATTGGGCATGTACATAACAGCCGATCAGGGCATTAACGTATTTCTGGGCCTGTGCGCTTTGTTTGCCCTGATCTACCTGATGCTCACGCCGTTTCAGGTGCGCATCGCGCTGCAAATCGATCCATCGGGACGCATCGCAGGGCTCATTCCGGGCATGCAACTGCTGGGCTGCGCCTTCGGACCTCTGCTGGCGTCGCAGTGGGTATCTGGCGACAACGCTCAACCGGTGCTGCTGGTCAGCGTCTGGCTGTCGGTAACGGCCTTGTACCTGATCGCGCTGCTGCACCGGCGGGCAGTTGATAGAAGGGTTGGAGTTGTGGGCGGGGTTTGATTGGTGGCGTACGTAACACTAACGGGAGCCGCCGATTCACCGATCCGGCAGGCTTTGTCTCGGAAAACGTACAAACAGGACACGCAGGGCGCCTTTTCAGCGCTCATTTGTCGTCCAGGTGAATCACCCGGATGCAGCGCGTATCAACGCGTTGCGGGCTGACAGCCCCGATTTCACTCAGTGGCGATGGGCTTTTTGAAAAAAAGAGCATGGACTCGGGATATAACACTAATTAGAATCAGTCTCATTTGGCGCATCCCATCGCTCAAGGCTTTTGACATGACTGAAGCAGCGACGCTATCACAGCAGACCTTGCATTCCCTGTACCGCGATCATCATGGCTGGCTGGAAAGCTGGCTGCGCAGACGCATGGGCAATGCCTGGGATGCTGCGGACCTGAGTCAGGATACGTTCCTGCGCGTGCTCTCCAGCTCCCAGCAGATCGCCGACATGCAGGAGCCGCGTGCCTATCTGCTGACAGTGGGCAAGCGCCTGCTCAGTAACTTCTACACACGCCGCAGCCTTGAACAGGCTTACCTGGAAGCCCTGGCGCAGTTACCTGAAGAAAGCGTGCCGTCCCCGGAGCAGCGCTGGCTGCTGCTGGAAACCCTGCAGGCGCTGGACGAGCTGCTCGATGGCTTGTCGGCAGTGGTGCGCCGGGCGTTTCTCTGGAGTCAGCTCGAGGGGCTGGGCTATCGGGAAATCGCCGAACGCCTGAGCGTTTCCGAACGCACCGTCAAACGCTATATGGCGCAAGCCTACGAACACTGTCTGCTGGTGGACTGGTGATTCGCCCGGCACCTTCGAACGAAGAGCGCGAGGTAGTACGCAAAGCGGCGCAGTGGCTGGCGCTTCTCGAGTCCGGCGGTGCCAGCGATGAAGATCACGCCATGCTGCAACACTGGCGTGAAAGCTCCGCCAGCCATGAGCGCGCCTGGCAAAAGGCCCAACAGCTGCGCCAGCGTTTTTTCGGTCTGCCTGCCAACCTGGCCATGGCAACGCTGGATCGTCCTGACAAGGCCAGGCGCGCGACGCTGAAAAGAGCGCTGGGCGCCGTGACACTGGTCCCCGCTGTCTGGCTGCTTGGGCGTCAGTTGCCGCTGGATGTCTGGCGTGCCGACCTGCAAACCGCCGTCGGCGAGCACAAGCGCCTGTCGCTGGCCGATGGCAGCACTTTGCAACTCAATACCGACAGCGCGGTGAACGTCGATATGGGCGCGCGGCAAGTCACCCTTGTACGGGGCGAAATAGCCCTCAAGGTGCCTGGCAGCGCTCCGTTGACCATCAACGGTCCTTACGGGCGCATCGTGGTCGGTCGGAGCGAAGTCTGTGTGCGTCTCAACGCCAGCGACTGCCGGGTCTCGGTGGTCAGCGGCACGGTGCAGCTTTATCCCTTGCGTGGGCCGGTGCTGGCCTTGAATGCTCAGCAGCAGGTCACTCTGCAGCAGAGCGGCGTCAGTCCTGTCAGTGCCTTCGACGCCTTGCTGCCTGGCTGGCGCGAGGATGTACTGACCGCACAGAACCAGTCTCTCGGCGATTTCCTTCGCGAGCTGGGTCGTTACCGTCCGGGCCTGCTGCGCTGGGAGCCGGCGCTGGAAAACCTTCGGGTGACCGGCAGTTTCAGGCTCGACAATACCGACCGCGTGCTGTCGTTGCTGGCGGCCAGTCTGCCGGTGGAGGTGCAGATGCGCACCCGCTATTGGGTGACCCTGGTGCCTCGAAAAAATATTTCGACAAAAAATAGTGCGTAACGCTGTCCCTTTTTTTTGTCTCGCTGGTCATTCCAGGTAAGTGCACAAAAAATACGAGAGCTTCCCTCTATGTCCGCAGTGTCTTCCTACCGTTTGCGTCCGCTTTTGCATTTCAGCCTGTTGCTGACGTTGAGTTCCAGCCCGTTGTTCATTTCGACCAGTTGGGCCGACACGGCGGGCAGACGCGCCTATGAGGTGCCGGCCGGCAGCCTGAGCGGCGCGCTCACCCGTTTTGCCGGACAGGCCGGGGTCAATCTGTCGGTAGACCCTGCGCTGGTGAACGGTCGAAACAGTTCGGGGCTGTCCGGCGAATTTGCGGTCGAAGAAGGTTTTGCGCGCCTGCTGCAAGGTTCCGGCCTGCAGCTGATGCCCGTCGGAGAACAGGCTTACACGCTGATCCCTGCACCTGAAAGTGCCAGTGCAGGTTTGCAGCTCGCGCCGACGTCGATCGTTGGTGACAGCGGGGTCACGGACGGTCAGGAATACGCGGGCGGTCAGGTAGCGCGCAAAGGCTCGCAAGGCATGCTGGGTTCGCGGGACTTCATGGAAACACCATTCAGCATGACCACCTACACCAAGGACGCGGTGAAGAACCAGCAGGCCCGCACCCTTGGCGATCTGATTGCCAGTGACCCGTCGGTGCGCGCCACCAACCCCGCAGGTGGACGTTACGAGCAGTTCACCATTCGCGGCTTCAGCCTGTTCAACAGTGATGTTTCCTACAACGGCCTGTACGGCATCCTGCCCACTTACACGATCGACATGGAAATGGCCGAACGGGTGGACATCCTCAAGGGGCCGAGCCAGTTGATCAACGGCATTTCGCCGCGAGGCAGTGTCGGTGGCGGGATCAACGTGGTTCCCAAACGCGCGACGGATAAACCGATCACCGAGCTCACTACCAGCTATGCCTCCAAGGGGCAGGTGGGTGCCGCAGTCGATGTCGCCCGTCGGTTTGGCGAGGACGACAAGTTCGGGATCCGCTTCAACGGTGTGAAGCAGTCCGGCGACACTGAGTGGGATCACCAGAGCGTCGATCGCGACATGGCTGTGCTGGGCCTGGATTTCCGCGGCGACCGTCTGCGTCTGTCGACGGACATCGGGCACACCGAACGCGACACCGATGCTCCGCAGGAACGCGTGCAGGTCGGTGCCAACGCGAAGGTGCCCAACGCCAACGATGTGCGCGACAACTATGCGCAGTCCTGGAGCAAGGCGCGTACCAAGGATACTTTCGGTGCAGTGAATGCCGAATATGACCTCAGCGACTCGGTGATGCTCTACGGCGGTGTCGGCGCGCGCAAAAGTAACCATGACTTCCTGCGCCATGCGGTATCGGTCACCAACGACGCAGGCGACTTCAGCGTTCAGCCGCGCGATTTCACCCGTGACGAAAATGTTCGCACAGCCACTGCCGGTGCACGCAGCTGGTTCAACACCGGACCGGTCAGCCACGAGGTCAATCTGGCTGCCAGCTATTTCTACATGGACTTTGAAAACGGTGGTGCGCGCTACGCGGCCGCGCCAAGCAATCTCTACAACCCGGTCGACACGCCGACACCCTCGAACCCCACGCGGGCCGACTCCAAGGTCTATACCGAGAACCGCTTCAGCGGTGTGGCGCTGACCGACACGCTGGGATTCTTCGAGGACCGCCTGCTGCTGACACTCGGCGCGCGCTGGCAGCGTGTCAAGGTTGATGACTGGACCGATAACGTGAAGGGCGACACCGCATATGACGAGGAAAAGGTCTCACCGTCAGGCGGCATTCTGTACAAGGTCACCGACGACCTGTCGGTGTACGCCAACTACATGGAAGGTCTGAGCCAGGGCAAGATCGCGCCGTCGACCTCGGTGAACGAAGACCAGATCTTCCCGCCGTTCGTCAGCCGTCAGGTCGAGGTCGGCGCCAAGTATGACCTGGGGTCATTCGCTTTCACCGCCAGCGTATTCCGTATCAAGCAACCAGCCTACGAGACCAATACCGCATCGCGTGTATTCGGCCCCAACGGCAAGCGCCGTAACGACGGTGTCGAGCTGACCATGTTCGGTGAGCCGATGAAGGGTTTCCGTCTGCTCGGCGGGGTGATGTACATCGACAGCGAACTGACCAATACCGTCAACGGCACGTTCGACGGCAACCGCGCACCGGCAACGCCCAAGTACAACGTCAATCTGGGCGCCGAGTGGGACGTCCCGGGCGTCAATGGCCTGACCCTGACCGGACGGGGCATCTATACCGGTTCGCAGTATCTGGATCAGGCGAACAGCAAAAGCATCGATTCATCGGAGCGTTTCGACGTAGGGGCGCGATATGCCTTCAAGGTCGATCAGAAGGACATCACCTTGCGGGCGAATGTCGAGAACGTGATGAACAAGTATTACTGGAGTTCGGCCGGCGCGTCGGATGACAGCGAGCCGGGGCTGACCCTGTCGACACCGCGCACCTATCTGTTGTCGGCCACTATCGGTTTCTAAGTCGATACGTGACGCCCATGGAAGGGCTCACGTGTATATCGAACGACTGGCAGTCCTCATCGAGGGATAACCTGTGTGCAGTATTAAATAATTAACCTCAATACGGTGACACAACCGTCTGTTATTTAAACAGGCTCTTTTGCCCTGTCGTCAGAATAAAAGTGCACACGTTGAAGGGTGGCACATTGAGTTATACCGATTAATCCTATCGGTATAACTGCGTGCCTTTTTTTATTATTGGGCCAGCAATCGCCTTCATTTAAATTTCATCTTTTTTTCGAAACAATGGGTTGCACTTTCAGGTAAATGATAATAATTTGCATCCGGAAATCCAGCGAGGACTTACAGATGTTGAATAATGGCTTATTGCACTCTACTACGTCGCAGAAAACCAATGCCAACTATCTGGACAGGCAGAGCAAGTTTGAATCGAATGTAAGGAGTTACCCACGCAAGTTGCCATTGGCGATCGCCAAGGCACATGGCGTGTGGGTCACGGATGTCGAGGGCACCACATACCTGGACTGTCTGGCCGGGGCCGGAACATTGGCGCTGGGTCATAATCACGAAGCCATCATGGCCAGTCTCGACAGCTTCCTGACCTCGGGTATGCCCATGCACACCCTTGACCTGACCACCGCGGTCAAGGACGCCTTCAGCGAGACGCTGCTGAGTCTGCTGCCGGGACAGGGGCGCGATTACTGCCTGCAGTTCTGCGGTCCGTCCGGGGCAGATGCCGTCGAAGCCGCGATCAAACTGGCCAAGACCGCCACCGGTCGCCATAACATCATCAGCTTTTCCGGTGCGTACCACGGCATGACCCACGGTGCCTTGGCGCTGACCGGCAACACCGCGCCAAAAAACGCCGTCGCCAATCTGATGCCCGGTGTGCAGTTCCTGCCGTATCCCCATGAATACCGCTGCCCGCTGGGCATTGGCGGCGAGGCCGGTACCGAAGCACTGAGTTACTACTTCACCCAGTTCATCGAAGACGTGGAAAGCGGCGTCTCGCTCCCGGCGGCGGTGATTCTGGAAGCCGTGCAGGGCGAGGGCGGTGTCAATCCGGCGCCTGCGGCCTGGCTGCAACAGATTCGCGAAGTCACCCGCAAGCACGGCATTCTGCTGATTCTGGATGAAGTGCAGGCTGGCTTTGGTCGTACCGGCAAGATGTTTGCCTTCGAACATGCGGGAATCGAACCCGACATCATCGTCATGTCCAAGGCGGTCGGCGGCGGTCTGCCGTTGGCGGTGCTGGGCTTCAAACGCGAGTTCGACGCCTGGTCTCCGGGTAATCATGCGGGCACCTTTCGTGGCAACCAGATGGCCATGGCCACCGGCCTGGCGACCCTTGAAGTGCTGCAACGCCAGAACCTTGCTGGCCAGGCGGCAAAACGTGGTGACTGGCTCAAAGAGCAGCTCGGCCTGTTGCAGCAACGCTATGCGGCGATTGGCAATGTGCGGGGCCGCGGCCTGATGCTGGGCATCGAGATTGTCGATGAGCGCAAACCGGCGGACCGCCTCGGCAGCCTGCCGATGGACCCGGAACTGGCGGTTGCCATTCAACAGCATTGTTTCAAACAGGGTTTGTTACTTGAACGGGGTGGTCGCAATGGCAACGTCATTCGCTTATTGCCGCCGTTGATCATTACCGAAGAGCAATGCCAATTGGTAATTCAGCGTTTTGAACAGGCCCTCAAGGCGGCACTGTCCCAGCTGCGTAAATGAAAGTTCTGTAATAAGCAGGGCATAAACAGTAAGTCATCCGTGACACTGACATCACGATTGAAACAACACTCGCACACAACGTCTGGCTGGGCGAACTTATCACGCCTTGACCGCTCGGCGGTTGTGCCGCAAGCGATACATCAACGTTTGTTGCGACGTCATTTAAACGGTCAGCGCAAAGGCGACCGTGGAGCAGACATGACTAATACCGATCGCACCGTCTTATCAAACATGGTGAGCGAGTTGGCTACCACTCGCGCGCTACTCAATTGCCTGATCAAGGAATTCGCACTGCCGGAAGAATGCCTGCATTACACCTGGCCTGAAGGCATGCAGGGGATAGCGCCTGGCAGTTTCGTGGACGGCGGGCAATGGAAGGGCATTCCGCTCACCATCAGCCTGCCCAATCAGCAACAGTTCTTTGTCCTGGTGGACCGCCGCGACCACCTGGGCAGCCATCGCTACCTTTCCGATGTCTATGCACGTCAGGGCAAGGGCACCTGGCGCTGCCTGGCATTTGCCGAATTCGCCCGGCAACTGCTGACCGCCTGTGAGCATATGACCCGTGCCAGCAACGACGAATTGCTGGATCAGGTCCTGCAAAGTCAGCACCTGACTGCCGCCATCGTTGCGCACAACATGACCGGCCAGCACCCGGAGCCACTCAGCGGCTATCTGGCCAGTGAGCAGGGTTTGTGGTTCGGCCATCCCAATCACCCGGCACCCAAGGCGCGGCTGTGGCCCGAGCATCTGGCGCAGGAGACCTACGCCCCGGAGTTTCAGGCGCAGACCGCGCTGCACCTGTTCGAAGTACCGCTGGAAGGGTTGCGAATCACCTCCAATGGCTTGAGCGAAGCAGAAGTGATGTCCGGGTTCGCTGACCAGTCGCGGGCCCGCCCCGGGCATGCGCTGATCTGCATGCATCCGGTACAGGCGCAGTTGTTCATGCAGGACCGTCGCGTGCAACGTCTGCTCGAACTGGGGGAGATCTCGGACTTGGGTGCCAGTGGCCTGCTGGCCAGCCCGACGGCGTCGATGCGCACCTGGTACATCGAGGGGCACGACTACTTCATCAAGGGCTCGCTGAATGTGCGCATCACCAACTGTGTGAGGAAAAACGCGTGGTATGAACTGGAAAGCACGCTGATCATCGACGAGCTGTTCCAGCGCCTGCAGCAAACCCGCCCGGAAACCCTCGGCGGGCTGTCCACCGTCGCCGAACCCGGTTCGATGAGCTGGGCTCCCAAAGGCGCGAGCGAGACGGATGGCCACTGGTTTCGCGAGCAGACCGGCGCCATTCTGCGGGAAAACTTCTGCCGCCGCTCTGGCGCCGATTGCAGCGTGATGGCGGGCACACTGTTTGCCCGTGATCTGCGTTCACGCCCATTGGTGCACGACTTCCTCCAGCGTTTCAATGGCGGGGAGCTCGAGGATCAGCACCTGCTGAACTGGTTCGATGAGTACCAGGCCTTGCTGCTGAGCCCGGTCATGGCACTGTTCTTCAATCATGGCATCGTCATGGAGCCGCATTTGCAGAACGCGGTGCTGATTCACGACAACGGACGCCCGAAACAGCTGCTGTTGCGCGACTTTGAAGGCGTCAAGCTGACCGAAGAGCTGGGCATCAAGGCGATTCAGGTGGGGCTGCACCCGAGAATTCGCCAGTCTTTGCTTTACACCCGTGAACAGGGCTGGAACCGCATTACCTATTGCCTGCTGATCAACAACCTGTCCGAGGCCGTGCTGGCCTTGAGCTGGGAGCGCCCGCACCTGGCACCGCTGATGTGGCAGCGCGTCGAGCGGCAATTGCAGCGCATCCGTGACGAACTGGTACTGCCTGCGCCCGAGCTGGACGCGTTGATCGCAGGCCAGTCGATTGCCTGCAAGACCAACCTCAAGGTGCGGCTCGCCGCCAAGGCCGACCGCGAAGCCAACTACGTGCGTCTTGCGTCGCCGTGGGCCACGGAGGCACGTTATGCATAAGGTGCCGGAAACCGTACTGGCGGCTATCAAAGAGGCTCGGGCGCTGGAAACCGATCCGCTCGCGGCCTTCGTTTACGACCTGGACGCGTTGCAGCAGCATGTCAGTGAAGTCATGGCGGCGCTGCCTACAGGTGTCGAGCTGTATTACGCGATCAAGGCCAACAGCGAAGCGCTGATGCTGGAAACCCTGGCGCCCCTGGTCAGTGGCTTTGAGATTTCCTCCGGGGGCGAGATCGAGCGGGTGATGGCCTGTCCGACACGCAAGCCCTATGTGTTCTCGGGCCCGGGCAAACTCGATTCCGATCTGCGCTCGGCGCTACTGAACAAGGTTGAAGCCATCCACCTGGAGAGCCTCAACGAAATCGCGCGTCTGCAACAGCTGGCAGAGCAGGCGGGGCGCGTGCAGCCGGTGTTCCTGCGCATCAACCCGCAACTGCCCGCTGCGCAGTCGAGCAGGCTGGCGATGGCCGGAACCGCGACACCGTTCGGCATTGACGAAGCCGAGCTGGCCGAGGCGGTCAGACGCGTGGACAACGCCAGCCATCTGACGCTCAAGGGCTTCCATGTACACGCCATGTCGCATCAGATGTCGGTTGAACGTCATGAGCAGTTGCTCGATTTCTACCTGCAGCGCTGGCAGGAATGGAAAGCACTGGCCCGCGATCCAGGCCAGCTGACCCATTTCAACGTCGGCGGCGGCATTGGCGTCGATTACCTGAACAGTCAGCAGTTCGACTGGCAGCGGCTGTGCCGTTATCTGGAAAAGCGCCTGGGCGAGCAGCACGACGCGCCGATCCTACGCTTCGAGCCAGGACGCTTCATCAGCGCCTATTGCGGCTACTACGCCATCGAGGTGCTGGACAGCAAAACCAGCCACGGCGAGCATTTTCTGATCTGCCGGGGCGGTACCCATCAGTTTCGCCTGCCGGTTGCGCAAAGCCATGACCATCCGGTTATCCACCTGCCGAATACGCCGCAGAACGCTGCCTCGTCAGAACAGGCGTACACCATTGTCGGGCAACTGTGCACGCCAAAGGATGTGCTAAGCCGTCGCCAGCCACTCAAAGATGTGAACATTGGTGATCTGTTGGTACTGCCGCTGGCGGGGGCGTATGGCTACAACATCTCCCACGCCGACTTTCTCTGCCATCCAAGACCGTCACAGCACTTTGTGCGCAACGGCGAACGGGTTCGCCAATGAGTTTCAACGTCCCACGCCGCTGGGTGGTGTTCAACGTGCTGCTCGGTACGCTGACGGTCAGCCTGAGCAACAGTTCGCTCAACCCGGCGCTGCCCACCTTCATGGAAGCGTTCAGGATCGGGCCGTTGCTGGCCACCTGGATCGTCGCCGGGTTCATGACCAGCATGGGCATGACCATGCCGCTGACCAGTTTCCTCAGTCAACGCATCGGACGCAAACGCCTGTACCTGTGGGGTGTGGCGCTGTTCATCGGCGGTTCGCTGCTGGGCGCGCTGGCCGACTCCATCGCGCTGGTGATCACCGCACGGGTGGTGCAGGGCGTTGCCAGCGGGCTGATGATCCCCTTGTCGCTGGCGATCATCTTCTCGGTGTATGAAAAGCATGAACGGGGCAGGGTGACCGGGCTGTGGAGCGCAGCAGTAATGCTCGCGCCGGCGCTTGGTCCGCTGTGTGGCAGCCTGATGCTGGAGTGGTTCAGCTGGCGCTCGCTGTTCCTGATGAATGTGCCCATCGGCCTGCTGGCACTGTTGCTGGGCGTCGGCGTGCTGCCGGACTCCGAGCCTGCCGAGCGCAAGCCGTTCGACCTGATCGGCTACCTGCTGGTGGCGTCGGGCATCGGTTTGCTGATGATCGCCATCAGCCGCATGCACCATGCTCAGGCGCTGCTCGATCCGGTCAATCAGGCCATGGTGCTGGTCGCAGTGGCCTGTCTGGTGGCGTTCGTCAGGGTCGAGTTGAGTCGCCAGGCACCGCTGCTCAATCTGCGCCTTTTCAACCTGCGTGGCTATCGCCTGAGCGTGATCATCGCCGTGGTGCAATCGGTCGGCATGTTCGAGTGTCTGGTGCTGTTGCCGCTGCTGGTGCAGAGCGTGCTGGGTTACAACCCGATCTGGACCGGCCTGGCGCTGCTGTGTACTGCCAGCTTCGCGAGCCTGTTCGGTCAGTGGGGCGGCAAGGCGCTGGACCGCCATGGCCCGCGTACCGTCGTCGCCGTCGGCCTGCTGTTGACCGGTGTTTCGACCCTGGCGCTGGGCATGCTCAAGGCCGATGCCGCGATCGGCGTGGTATTCGTCCTGATGATGATTCGTGGCGCCGGCCTCGGGCTCTCCTATATGCCGGTGACCACCGCGGGGCTCAATGCCTTGCCTGAGCCGATGGTCACTCAGGGCGCTGCGATGAACAACATTTCCCGCCGTCTGGTGGCGTCGCTGGCCATCGTCATCGCGTCGCTGTGGCTGGAGTTCCGCCTCAACACCGCGGGACCGGTCGCCACGCCCTCGGCGATCAGCGAAGTGTTCATCGCCACCGGCCTGCTGATCCTGCTGGCACTGCCCTGTGCCTGGCGTTTCCCCCTTAACGACGAGCGCGCCGAGGCCCAGCCCGACGCGGTCGAACCCCGATAATTTTTCGTTCGAGGTATGAACATGGCTACCCCTTTACCGCTGCAACGCAACGCCGCGCCGACAACGACCGGGACTGGTGCCTGGCTCGCCGACGTCAGTGCCGAGCGCTATGCGCAAGTACAACGTCGCGTGATCGGCCAACTGCTGCAAACCTTGCTGTACGAGGCGGCACTGCCTTACCGCTGTGAGCCGCTGGATGACCATCGGCATCGTTTTGCAGTGGCCGTCAGCGACGGCGTGGAATACCACTGCGAGGGTCTGCTGAGCACCAGCTTCGAGCTGATCCGCCTGGATCACGCCACGCTTGAACGGGTGGATAATGCCGGCGAACGCAGCGTGCCGGATCTGCATCTGGCGTTGACCGAGCTGCTCAGCCCGTTCAAGGACAGCCCGCACCTGGCGCGCTTTATCCAGGAAATCGAGCAGACCCAGCTCAAGGATCTGCAGGCCCGCAATCAGGGCTATCAACCTATACGGCCAGCGCATCAGCTGGATGTCGATGCGCTGGAGCAGCACTTCATGGATGCCCACAGCTATCACCCATGTTACAAGTCGCGGATCGGCTTTTCCCTGGCTGACAACCGCCACTACGGGCCAGAATTCGCCACGCCTTTCGCGGTGGTCTGGCTGGCCGTGGCGAAATCAAGCGCCTCGGTCGGCCATTCGCGAAGCATGGATTTTCAGGCGTTCATTCGTCAGGAGCTGGGTACGCAACGCTGGCAGGAAATAACTCGAGACCTGGCCGCGCAGGGCAAGTCCATCGACGACTATCAACTGATGCCGGTGCATCCGTGGCAGTGGGACAACGTCACGGTGTCGACCTTCTACCCGGAACTGGCCAGCGGCGAGCTGATTTACCTGGGCACCTCGACCGATAGCTACAAGGCTCAGCAGTCGATTCGCACACTGGCCAACGCCAGTCAGCCCCAACGGCCATACGTCAAGCTGGCGATGAGCATGACCAACACCTCCAGCACACGCATTCTGGCGCGTCACACGGTGTTGAACGGCCCGATCATCACCGATTGGCTGCACCGGTTGATCGCAACCGACAGCACCGCTCGCGCGCTGGATTTCGTGATTCTCGGTGAAGTGGCGGGGGTGAGTTTCGATTACAGCCATCTGCCGGAATCGCGTTCGGCGCAGACCTACGGCACGCTGGGTGCCATCTGGCGGGAAAGCCTGCATCAATACCTCCGGGACGACGAACAGGCGGTGCCATTCAACGGCCTCAGCCATGTGGAAAATCGTTACGGTGATGGCCAGCAGACGCCGTTCATAGACGCGTGGGTCAGCCAGTACGGGCTCAAGGAGTGGACCCGGCAACTGCTGCAGGTCACGGTGCCGCCGATCATTCACATGCTCTATGCCGAAGGCATCGGCATGGAGTCCCACGGCCAGAACATCGTGCTGATCGTCAAGCAGGGCTGGCCGCAGCGTATCGCCCTCAAGGACTTCCATGACGGCGTGCGTTATTCACCCGCGCACCTCGGGCGGCCCGAGCTGTGCCCGGAGCTGGTGCCGCTGCCGGCCAGCCACGCGAAACTCAACCGTAACTCGTTCATCGTCACCGATGACGTCAACGCGGTACGCGACTTCTCCTGTGACTGCTTCTTCTTCATCTGTCTGGCCGAGATGGCGATTTTCCTGCGCCAGCAATACCAGCTGGACGAAGCGCTGTTCTGGCAGATGACCGCCGACGTCATTCTCGACTATCAGCGTGCTCACCCGCAGCATCGCGACCGCTTCGGGCTGTTTGACGTGTTTGCACCGTCGTATGAAGTGGAAGAACTGACCAAGCGCCGCCTGCTGGGTGATGGCGAGCGTCGCTTTCGCTCGGTGCCCAACCCGCTGCACACCTACAGGCCGCAATGATGCTGAGGACCAATGCGCTCAAACGCAGAATTGCCGACGGACAGCCGGCACACGGCGTGATCAGTTCGATCCCGGCTCCGGCCGCCATCGAGTTGATCGCCGAGGCCGGGTTCGACTTCGTGATCATCGACATGGAACACGTCCTGATCAACCCGGAAACCGTGGAAAACATGATCCGCGTGGCAGAGAGCTACAACCTCACGCCACTGGTGCGGGTCGCCGATCTCAACCCGAAAACCCTGCTGCGCCTGCTCGATGGCGGCGCGCAGGGCATTGTCTTGCCGATGATCGAGAGCCCCGAGCAACTGGCGGATGCGATTGCCGCCTGCAAATACCACCCGCTGGGTCGCCGCAGCCTCAATGCCGGACGTCCCGGCTCGTTCGGCAAGCACAGCCTGGCGCAGTACGTGGAGGCCGCCAATCAGCAGATCATGGTGGTGGCGATGATCGAAAGCGCCGAAGGCGTGCGACGTGCCGCCGAGATCGCCAGCGTGCCGGGGCTGGACATGATTCTTGAAGGCGCGGCAGACCTGTCGCAGTCGCTTGGCATGCCCTGGAAGATCGATCAACCGCACGTACAAAACGCACTGCTTGCCACCTGGCAAGCCACCCAGGCGGCGGGCGTCGCCTATTGCGCGATCCCCCGTCAACCCGGCGACGCCGCCCGCTGGCAGGCTCGCGGGGTCAACACCTTTGTCCTCGGGGATGAGCGCGGGATTGCCTTTCGCGCGCTTCAGGCCCGCCTGGCTCAACATTCAGCAGAAGGAAAATAAACCATGGACTTCACTTCACTCGCCGCCGACCTGGTCATGCAGGATTTGGTCGATTGCCTGCTGGCTGAAGATTTCTTTGGTCGCGAGCCATTGCGCCTGCAGGACAGCAGCCAATGGCAGCTGCGCCATCCACAGGCTCCGCAACTGGTAGAGCAGAGCAGTACGCAGCAAATCTGGGAGTGGTGCTGCGATGATTCGGAGCAACGCTTCATCAGCATCGCGTTGCGCCCCGGTATTACCCAGCAATGGGAAAAAGTGCCTGGTACGCCGGTACTGGGCCGGCAGGACGAACGCTGGACGCAGTTGTCACCGGAAGACTTCATGAAGTGGGTGTTTGCCGGCAAGGCGACGCTGCTTCAGGACAGCGAGCGTCAGGACAACGAAAAGGGTATCGCGCTGTTTCTGGAGGTGTTGCGCATCAGTGTCTGGCAGACCGCGCTGTCGCTGGACCACAAGGTCGACGAGCAGAACCTGATGGCCCAGGACGGCGCGACGTTCTTCAGAACCATGGAGCAGTGGGCGTCGCTGCGTGATCGCCCGTATCACCCGCTGGCCAAGGCCAAACAAGGCTTGAACGAGCAGGAATACCTGCAGTACCAGGCCGAGTTCGCCCAGCCGGTGGCGCTGAACTGGGTGGCTGTCGACAAGACCTTGCTGCAATGCGGCGACGGAGTGGGAGACTTGAACGCATCCTTTCCAGCCCGCTATCTGCTGCCTGAAAACCTGCAAGCGGAGCTTGACCAGGAGATGCAGGCGCGTGGCATTGCCGCCAGCCACGTTGCGCTGCCGGTTCACCCGTGGCAGTTCGAGCATGTTCTGCAGGTCCAGCTGGGTGATGCATTCGCCAAGGGTGATTGCCAGCGGCTTGACTTCAATCAGGCGCAGGTCCATGCCACTTCGTCGCTGCGTTCGATGACACCGTGCTTCAACAGCGCTGACTACCTGAAGCTGCCCATGGCCATTTATTCGCTCGGCGCTTCGCGCTACCTGCCAGCGGTCAAAATGATCAACGGCGGGCTGAGCGAAAAACTGCTGCGTCAGGTGGTCGACAAGGATGAAACCCTGAGTCGTTCGCTGCACCTGTGCGACGAACGCAAATGGTGGGCGTTCATGCCGCCACACGCCACGCTGTTCGACGAAGGGCCTCGGCATCTTTCGGCGATGGTGCGCGGCTATCCGGCAGCCTTGCTGGATGATCCGGAGTGCCGCCTGCTACCGATGGCGGCGCTCGGTACACCACTGCCGGGCAGCAATCGGCATTTCTTCGACGAGTGGATGGACTACCGCGACCTGCCGCGCAATCAGGCTTCGGTGCTGACACTGTTTCGCGAGCTGAGCCACAGTTTCTTCGACATCAACCTGCGCATGTTCCGCCTGGGCATGCTCGGCGAAGTGCATGGCCAGAACGCGGTCATGGTCTGGAAAGCCGGACAGGCGCAAGGACTGCTGTTGCGTGACCACGACTCGTTGCGTATTTTCGTGCCCTGGCTGGAGCGCAACGGCATGCACGACCCGGAGTATCGAATCAAGAAAGGTCATGCCAATACGCTTTATCATGAGCGCCCCGAGGACTTGCTGTTCTGGCTGCAGACACTGGGTATTCAGGTAAACGTGCGGGCAATCATGGATACTCTGGCGCAGGTGTACGACGTGCCGGTCACTGCGCTGTGGACCGTACTGCGCGATGTTCTGGATAATCTGATCACAACCATCGAATTTGACGACGAGGCGCGTGGCATGATCAGGCACCAACTGTTCGAAGCCCCCAACTGGCCGCAGAAACTTCTGCTGACGCCCATGATCGAGCGCGCTGGCGGTCCGGGCAGCATGCCGTTCGGCAAGGGCGAAGTGGTCAACCCGTTCCACAGGTTGCGCCGTGCAACCTGACCGAACCCTGCATCCTTCGCGGCGCACCCTGTTGCGCCTTTCGCTGGGCTTACTGGCGCTGCCTGGCATTGCCCGGGCAGCGCCGCTAAGAGTCGTCACCCTGTTTCAGGGGGCGTCCGACAGTGCCGTGGCCCTGGGGGTGACGCCTTGCGGCGTGGTGGATTCGTGGAGCGAAAAACCGATGTACCGCTACCTGCGCCCGGCGCTGGCGGCGGTCCCGCATGTCGGTCTGGAAACCCAGCCTAGCCTGGAAGATATCGTGCTGCTCAAGCCGGACCTGATCGTCGCCTCACGCTTTCGTCATCAACGCATCGCGCCGCTGCTGGAGCAGATCAGCACGGTGCTGATGCTCGAAGAGGTGTTCGAGTTCAAGCGCACCCTGGCAATGATGGGCGCGGCCATGCAGCGTCAACAGCTGGCCATCGACCTGCTCGGACAATGGCAACAGCGTGTGGCGGCGCTGCGCGGCCAGTTGCAGGCGAAGTTCGCCGGGCGCTGGCCGATCACCGTGTCGGTGCTCGACATTCGCGAAGACCATATCCGTAGCTATCTGCCGGCCAGCTTTGCCGGCTCGGTGCTCAGTGAACTGGGCTTTGCCTGGACGCCTGCGGCCCGCGAAGCCACGGGCGTGTCCCTTAAACTCAGCAGTAAAGAGAGTTTGCCTGTGGTCGATGCCGACCTGTTCTTTGTTTTTCAGCGCGCGGACAGCAACGCCGCGCAGCACACCTACGACAAACTGGTGCAGAACCCGTTCTGGCAACAGTTGCGGGCAGCACAGGACGGTCAGGTATGGCGCGTCGATGCCGTTGCCTGGAGTTTGTCCGGCGGGATCTTGGGCGCCAACCGCATGCTCGACGAGATCGCTCGCGTGACGCTGGCGGATAGCCCCTCATGACGGTTGCGGTAAAACTGGGCCTGGGGCTGTTGCTACTGGTGGCGTGCATGGGATTGAGTCTGACAACCGGGGCCACCTGGATATCGCCCGCCGACATCGTGCGAGGTGTCTGGCAGCCCGATGCGCTGAGCGGCATCGAGCACGTGCTGCTCGACACACGGTTGACACGTACCCTGATGGCCGTCGCGGTGGGTTCGAGTCTGGCGGTGGCCGGTGCCCTGATGCAGGCGCTGACGCGCAATCCGCTGGCGTCGCCTGGCCTGTTCGGCATCAACGCCGGCGCGACGTTTGCCATTATTGCCTGTTCGTCGCTGCTCACGCTGTCGTCCATGAGCCAATGGCTGTGGTGCGCGTTCATCGGGGCTGCGGTGGCGGGCACGATTGTCTGGGTCATCGGCAACCGGGGGCAGGGCAGCCTTAATCCATTGCGCATCGTATTGGCTGGCGCAGCGATCACTGCCTTGTTTACCGCATTCAGTCAGGCCTTGCTGGTGGTCAATCAGGACGGTCTGGACACCGTGCTGTTCTGGCTGGCCGGCTCCCTGTCGGAGCGCGAACTGAGCACCGCCGCGCCGTTGCTCGTCTGCGTGGTCATGGGGCTGGTCGGCGCTCTTCTGCTGGCGGGGCAGGTCAACGTGCTCAACACCGGGGAAGCCATCGCGACGGCTCTGGGCCAGCGTACAGGGCTGATTCGCCTGATGATGAGCGTGGTGATCATTGCCCTGGCAGGCAGCGCCGTGGCGCTGGCGGGCAGTATCGGCTTCATCGGCCTGCTGGTGCCACACATGGTGCGCAAGACGCTGTCCATCGATCATCGCTGGCTACTGCCAGGCTGCGCAGTGCTGGGCGCGACGCTGTTATTGCTGGCCGACACGCTGGCGCGAGTGGTGATTGTCCCTCAGGAAGTCCCGGTGGGTGTGATGACTGCGTTGTTCGGTGCGCCGTTCTTTATTGCACTGGTTCGGCGGGGGGCGCGCTATGGATAAGCATTTCACCGTGCGCTACCGGCGTTTTTCCCGGCAGTTCAGCCTGACGGTATTCACGCGCCTGCTTACGGGACTGGCGCTGACGCTGCTGGTTGCGCTGAGCTCGCTGGCATTGGGCAAGATCAATCTGTCGCCGGCGACCCTGCTAAGTATTTTTGCCGGTCAGGCGGACGCCAGCCTGGTATTCATCGTCGAACAACTGCGCATGCCACGGCTGGCTCTGGCCGCACTGGTCGGCGCGGCCCTGGCGGTGTCCGGGCTGATCCTGCAAAGCATCATTCGCAACCCGCTGGCCTCACCGGATCTGTTAGGCATCACCAGCGGTGCCAGCGCCGCCGCCGTGTTGTACCTGTCATTCTTCTCGGCTGCACTGGGCGCGCAGTTTCTGCCCCTGGCGGCGATCTCTGGCGCAGGCCTCGCGGCACTGGTCATTTATCTGCTGGCCTGGAATCAGGGCGTTTCACCCTTGCGCATGGTGTTGATCGGGGTAGGGGTGTCGGCCCTGCTGGCTGCGGTCACCACGTTCATTCTGGTGTTCAGCCCGCTGACCACAACCTTGTCGGCTTACGTCTGGCTGACCGGGAGCGTGTATGGTGCCAGTTGGCCGGAGCCCCGCGCGCTGGCCGGCTGGCTGTTGATGACGTTGCCGCTGTTGGCGCTGTTCGCCCGTCAGGTGCGCATGCAGCAACTGGATGACGCGCTGGCCCAGGGCATCGGCGTGCGCGTGCAATGGCTGCGCGCCGGTTTGCTGCTGGTGAGCGTCGCGCTGGCCGGGCTGGCGGTTGCCTGGGGCGGGGCGATTGCCTTTGTCGGGCTGATTGCGCCGCATATAGCCAAACGGCTGATGCCGCCGGGGTTCGTCGGTCAGGCACTGATGGCGGCGCTGATCGGTGCCAATCTGGTGATGCTTGCCGATCTGGCCGGACGCACGCTGTTCCTGCCGCTGGATCTGCCCGCAGGGATTTTTGTTGCGGTGCTGGGCACACCGTTCTTTCTGTATCTATTGATCAACCAGCGGCATTAAGGAATTACGGATGGCGTCAATCGCAACCCACGACCTGACCCTGAGCTACCAGCGGCAGGTGATCATCGACAGCCTTGATCTGCAGTTACCCGCAGGCCAGGTGACCGTGCTGATCGGCAGTAACGGTTGCGGCAAAAGCACCTTGCTCAAATCCCTGGCGCGCCTGCTCAAACCCCAGCAGGGTACCGTTGTACTCAACGGTGCCGATATCCATCAGAAGTCCACTGCCACCGTTGCGCGTGAACTGGCGATTCTGCCGCAGATGCCCAGCGCACCGGAAGGCATCAGCGTGCGGCAATTGGTTGCGCTGGGGCGTTATCCCTATCAGAACTGGATGCAGCAATGGTCCGCCGAGGATGAAGCCATGGTCGCAAGGGCTCTGGCGCAGACCGGCATGCACGAGCTGGCGGACAGGCCCGTCGATGCCCTGTCAGGCGGCCAGCGCCAGCGCGCGTGGATCGCCATGACCCTGGCGCAGGATACCGACATCGTATTGCTGGACGAACCGACGACCTTTCTCGATCTGGCTCATCAGATCGAAGTACTGGACCTGTTGCGCTATCTGAATCGGCAAGAAGGCAAGACCATCGTGATGGTCCTGCATGACCTGAATCTGGCCTGCCGTTACGCCGATCACATGGTTGCTGTCCACGAACGCAGCGCCTTCGCCCAGGGGCGTCCGGCCGATATCCTCAGCGAGGCGTTGGTCAAGCAGGTCTTTGGCCTCAACTGCCGGATCATCGCTGATCCGTTCTTCGGTACGCCGTTGTGCATTCCCTTTGGACGGGAACTGCCGCAATGAGTCTGGCGCAGGCGTTCAACGAGTCCGAATGGGCGTTGCTCTCCGGGGTGCTGCGGCTCAGGCCGGCAGGTGAGCAAGATCCCCGCGCACTCCCGGCACGCGCACTGCTGGACGACGCAGTCTGCGAGCAATTGCTTGGCGTGTTGGGGCCGGTGATCGGTTCTCCGACCCAGGCAATCACTGCATCATTGCTGGCCAAGCGCTTTTCCTTCCTGAGCACCGGTGCCTGCCTGTACGCGATGTCGGTCTACGACAAGGGCCTGGCCCTGTCGCTGGACAACAGCGTGATCGAATACGCGCACGATGACGGCCTTTGGACCTCTTCGATGCCCTTGCTCGATACGACGCCTGCAAGTTACGAACCGGGGGGCCGCGATGCATGGCGTGATGAGATCGTCAGCACGCTGTTCCGCGACCTGCTTCAGCCATTGTGGGAAACCTTCAACCGTGTCACGGGTATTTCCCGACGCATTCTTTGGGAGAACACCGCGGTACGTGTGTATTCGTTGTACGACAAGCGCATGGACAAGATTGAAGACCCGGCGATCCGGCAGCGCTGTGAAGCCGATTTCGACTGGCTGCTGCACCAGGCCGATCCTGCGCTGTTCGGCCTGACCTACAACCCGCTCAAACACTTCCGCCGCGCACCGGTTGTGCTGGAAGCCGAAGGCAAAAGCATCCGTTTTCGGCGCACCTGCTGCTTCTATTACGACGCCAGCAACCCCGTCGAGTATTGCTCGACCTGTCCGTTACTGAGACCCAGGAAATGTCGATGAACAAGCAGATCGCACACCGCCAGCAACAGCTCAGCGACGCCGTCATAGAGCAATACCGTGACATTGCCGCGTCAACCATCGGCCACCTGACCGACGTGGGTTACCTGCGCGGGATCAGACCGCTGTTCGAGGGTGCCAGACTGGTCGGCAACGTTGTCACGGTGAAACTACAACTGCCCGACGGCAGCATTCTTCGCGATGCACTGCTGAACAGCCTGCCCGGCGATGTGCTGGTGATTGAATGTGTCGGCGACGAGCATTGTGCCTGCTGGGGCGAACTGCGCACCCTGGCCGGTCTGATCAAGGGACTTGCCGGCGTCATCATCTCGGGTGCAGTTACCGACGTCGCCGCCTTGCGCGAACATCGTCTGCCCGTGTTCAGCCGTGGAGTCAGCGCAATGACGACACGCAGTCTCGGCGAAAGCGGCGAGCTCAACGGACTGATCAATATAAGCGATGTGGAGGTGAAGCCAGGGGACATCGCCATCGCGGATGATGACGGGGTATTTATTTTGAGTCCGCAACAGGCGAACGAACTGTTACCCGAGTTGCTTGGCAAAGAGAGTGCGGACAGAAAAAGAAGGAAAGAGTTTCTCGACAGATTGAATGGGGAAAATCCTGGCAGCAGAAGTCAGCAGTGACAATAAAGTCTGAAACAGTGCGCCGATTTGATTCATGAATATAACCACTGCCAACGGATCAATAGTTATAACTTTTGGATCCCATAGGCGCAATCAGACAACAGGCAGGCTCATTTCGTATTAAGTTCGCTTGCACCGCTCAAGATTGCGGTTCCATGACCGATGCAGATTGCAAACCTAAACTGTCCCGGATAGCCGCAATGTTCAATTCGCATTTGAAAAACACCAATAAGGCATTGGAGCGCCGCCTCGCCATGCTTGAGCAAGCAGGGCAAATCCTCAATCTGGAGACAGTTGCCGTTGTGCTGGATGGCACGGGCAAAGTACAGACCGTCAACGCGTTGTTCGAGACGGAGATGAGTTACGCGCAAGCAGAGCTGGTCGGACGCAGTCTGTCCGAACTGAGCCCGCCGGAACTGAGCGGCGACGTTCACCAGAAACGCGCATTGACCGCGATTCGCGACGGCAAGCATTTCAGCGGTACGTTGCGTCTGGTCAGCAAAACCGGGGCGAGGGTGTGGCTGAGAACCATTGTCGTCCCTTATAAAAATGAAACCGGCGGCGTCGAGCAGATCACCCTGTATTCGAGTGTTCTGACGCGAACGATTGAAGCCTCCCGCGAGAACGAGGCGCTGGTCAATGCGCTGCAACGTTCCACCGCCGTTATCGACTTCACTCTCGATGGCATTGTCATCGGCGCCAATGAAAACTTTCTGAGGGCAATGGGTTACGAGTTGAATCAGATAAAGGGCAAACATCACAAGATGTTCTGTCTGCCTGAAGAGTCCACCTCTGAAGCGTATATCCAATTCTGGGAAAGACTGCGCCGGGGTGAATTTATCGTCGATCGTTTTCGCCGGGTTGATAAAGGCGGTCGTGATGTATGGCTGGAGGCGTCTTACAACCCTATTACCGATGCCAACGGCAAACTCTATAAAATTGCCAAGTTCGCAACAGTTATCACTGAACAGGTCGAGCGCGAGAAAGCGGTCGCTGAAGCATCGGAAATGGCTTATCAAACGTCTATCGATACTGACAGCAGCGCACAGCAGGGCCGCAAAGTCATCAAGGACACGCTGCAAATGCTTGGCCAACTGACCATTTCGATGGAAGAGGCCACACGAGGCATCGAAGCACTGGACTCGCAAAGTCAGGTGATTGGAACCATCATTAAAACCATCAGCGGCATCGCCGAACAAACCAACCTGCTCGCGCTGAACGCAGCGATTGAAGCCGCCAGGGCCGGTGAACAGGGCAGGGGGTTTGCGGTAGTGGCCGATGAAGTTCGCCAACTGGCCTCGCGCACGACAAAAGCGGCGGAGGAAATTGTAAACGTCGTGAAAACCAACCAGAGCCTGGCTTCAGACGCGGTAAGCGTAATTGTGCGTAGCACCGAACAGGCTTCCGAGGCGCTGGTATTGGCCAACGACGCAGACCGCGTGATTCAGGAAA
Source organism: Pseudomonas congelans (assembly GCF_900103225.1). GTDB lineage: Bacteria > Pseudomonadota > Gammaproteobacteria > Pseudomonadales > Pseudomonadaceae > Aquipseudomonas > Aquipseudomonas congelans. The sequence continues at coordinate 963,041 of NZ_FNJH01000001.1, forward strand.
TCCAGCACGGCGCAAACACCGTAGTGCGGGCAGTCAGCCGGTTTGTGGACCAACGCTCCAGTTAAGGGCAAACAGTCGGGTCGACTCAGGGGACACTAAAGGTGTACGGCCCTGAGTCACTCATTGCGCAGGTGAACAGGAAAGAGCGTTTAGCGATATTCGCAGGGTCCACCGGCTTATAGACGTTTTAAATGAGCGTGTTTTATTAAATCCATGGGACAGCACTCGCGCAAGTCACACACTATCGTCATCACGGCCTTACTGCCTCAAGACTGACATCCGGCTACCGATACCCTGTTTATAAGCGTTGCACTCGCCGTCCTTTCGAGCCTCTTTACTATGCCTTTTCTGCGCACCCCACACATGGTTCGTAAGTACCTTTACACGTTGTTGTGGTTTTATGTGTTCTCTATTTTCCTGTTCGCAGTCGCGTGGGAATTCGAACTTGAATCCTTCGCCATGGCCGCGATGGGCTTGCCCTATGATCAGGACTTCGAAAGTGCCGAGCGTTGGCGTTTTGTACTGACTTCGACCGGCTTTGCAGTGCTGTCGATGATCGTTCCGTTCGTTCTTCTGAAACGCCTGATGCAACGACTCCACCGCAGCTACAACGACTTGCTCGAGTCCCAGGCGCTCAGCGAATCTCTGGCCCGTCACGATCCATTGTCCGGTTTGCTCAATCGCCGTGTGTTTCACGAGCAACTGGTTGCGCGCCTGCAGCAGCCAGCGATACAGACCGCGGTCTTCCTGATCGACCTGGATAAATTCAAGTTGATCAACGATACCCACGGGCATGCGGCAGGAGACGCGGCTATTTGCGCCGTTGCTGAAAGCCTGCGCGACGCCACCGTCGGGTGGCAGGCTTCGGTGGCTCGACTGGGTGGCGACGAGTTCGGCCTGGCAGTCAGCGGCGACTTCAGTCACGCCGAACTGGCGCCGCTCGCCGAAAGCATTCTGGCCAAAATCGCAGCATCCAGCGTTGGCTTGCCGGGTGTGGCCTTTAGCGCGACCCTCGGCGTTGCCGTTGCTCCAATGGACGGCTCAGACCCCGACATCTTGCTGCAACGTGCGGACAGCGCCATGTACCGCGGTAAAACCGGTGGCCGAGCGACGTTTCATTTCTATGAAGTCAGCTTCGAACGCGAACAGCGCCTGCAGGAACAGTTCGCGCGGGAACTCACCCTGGCTATCGAAGAGAAAGATATTCAACCGTTCTATCAGCCTATCGTCAGCCTTCCCGAGCAGCGTCTGGCAGGGTTCGAACTGCTTGCGCGATGGCTGCATCCCGAGCGTGGAATCATCCTGCCGCTTGACTTCATACCCGCTGCAGAACAGTTGGGGCTGATCAAGCCACTCACCGCGACCCTTTTGCTTCAAGCCTTCGATCAGGCACGCGATTGGCCTAGCGACTTCACGCTGGCGATCAACGTCACCTCGCTGATGATCGAAAGCCCCGACTTTCCTGACTGGCTGGAACAGTTGGCCAGCGAAGGAGGATTCCCGCTGAGTCGGCTGGAAGTAGAAGTGACGGAAAATGCCCTGGTCGCCAATGTCGACAGTGCCCGCCTGAACCTCGAACGTCTGCGCGCGATGGGCGTGAGCGTCGCTCTAGACGATTTCGGTACCGGCTATTCAGGGCTGTATCACCTGACCAAGCTTGCCATCGACAAGATCAAGATCGACAGATCGTTCTTCGACACAAAACTTGAAAACCAGAACGAGATGGTCAAGGCCATCCTCGCTCTGGGTAAAAGCCTGCGCATGAAAATCACCGCCGAGGGCGTTGAGCACGAACAACTGGCAGACTGGCTGGCCACCCATGAGTGCGACTTTGCCCAGGGCTACCTGTTCGGAAGGCCCTTGCCGTCGGCCCAGGTGAGAGAGCTGCTGGCAATGAGGGAGGCTGAGGGGCCGGTCAGGGCGTGAGCCAGTACTGGGCGATGTATTTATGGAAATACGTAAAGCGGAAGCTTAAGACAGCCCAACCGATATCCGGCCGAAGCTATCGAGAAAAAATATTTTTTATTGATTGCTACCTAGAGGTCTCTGCCTATTAAAGAGGGCGTCTTAATTAGAAAGGATAGAGTCATGAACCTCTATAGTAATAAGCTCAATAACGAAGCGATAGTGTAAGCTCCCCACTTTTGTTGTTACGCAATTCTATACGGTAACATCCAAGTTACAAGTGCGATCAATGAACGAGGAAGACCTCTGTCTGTGATGTCCGCTGGATGGGCGAGGTTTTGAAAAAGCAGGGTATAGAGTATTGCGTGGCGACTACCGAGAATCTTAAGATCAGAAAAATCCACCTGTATCGCCAGCGAAATAAAACCAATCAAGAACACGGCTGCGCTTATGGAGAAGCTACTAGAGGCGCGATAAGCAGCGAACAATCGGCAGCATGAAAACATTGATTCTCACGCCGCCAGTCCATGCTTTTTTTCTAAAGACCAAAAATAGGAGTCAAATTGATTCAAGAATCTCCTTGCGTCGTGATATATATTCACTATCATTAATCAGTTTGCGCTCTTTAAGGGAGAGAAGCTTTTCTAGACGTGCTTCTACGCTATCAGATACCTTCACAATAGGTTTTTCAATGGTGAAGTCCGGCGCCCCAGCACAAGCAGCGTTTATGTCATTCATAAGCGCTACTTCGTCAAAAACAGTATTTCCTTTATTGTCACGCATTAGATTTGAGTATGTTCGACCCAATGCAAGAGTCTTCTGACGCAAAACTGCATTTCTAGGGTCAGCCTCAAGGTCTTTTAAAGATGCCTGATACTTTTTATGAGATTCGCTTTTTGCTTTTTCTTTAACCCATGCGAAAAGTAGGCCTAGGAAAACAACAACAATCAGGATAAACCAAAACATACCTATAATCCTTTACTTGGCGCAGCAATCTCTGCGATAGCGATGATACTACAGTGTTTGCGCCCGCATCCATCTCCGCGACTAATTATCTACAACCGGCTGGGAACTGACCGGATACTTAATCGCCGTTATAAATTTTGACGTCAGTCATCAGGCATCTGCACACAGCGTAATATTTTTATAGTTCATTATCGTCACTTCGCATCTGGCGCTCGCCGAAGCGTAATCCGGGTCAATTCCGAAGGCTTGCCAAGACGAATGGCAAACCCCGGCCAGAGTGCGGTGCCGTTGTTGACGTACAGTTGCATCCCGCCCACGTCATAAAGCCCCGACACAAATCCGCCGTTGGCCAGTGCCAGCAGCCGGTGAAGACCGAAGATCATGCCGCCATGGGTATGCCCGGAGAGTTGCAGCGCTACGCCGTGGGTCGCTGTTTCCTCGGCGTTTCTGGGTTGATGGTCGAGCAGGATGATCGATGTGTCTTTCGCGATGCCTGCTATGGCTTTCTGCAGGTCTGGCGCAGGGAAGCCGGTTTTTGGCGCAGTGACATCGGTGACGCCGGCCAGAGCGATGCGTGCACCGTCGTGCTCAATCATCGTGTGGCTATTGGCGAGAGGGATCATGCCCAGAGAGACGAAGTGCTGCATCCATGCCTGGTTATCGAAAAAGTACTCATGGTTGCCGGGGATAACGTACACGCCGTCCGGCGCACGCAAATCGCGCAGGGCCTCGATATCCTGTTTCCGGTTGCTCAGCGAGCCATCAATCAGATCGCCAGTGATGACGATCAGGTTCACTCCCAGCGCATTGGACTGCTGTACCACCGCCCGGGTCCAGGACGCGTCGAACAGGCGGCTGATGTGCATGTCGGTCAGTTGCAATACCTTGTAGCCCTCGAATTGCGGGGGCAGGTTTTTAATCGCGATCTGGATGTCTTTCACAGGCGGCACGCGCACGGCCTGCTGGACGCCTATGGCCGCCAGCACCAAGGCCGCCACACCGACGACGTAGCGCAGATTGGCCGGAATGCTCAGCGTCTGCCGGCGTACCAGCATCGTCAGCAATGTGCCGATGTCGACGATGATTTGCAGTACCGCGAGCAACAGGATTGCGCCGAACGCCCAGTTGAACAGCATCACGACGTAGCGTGGAAATTCCGGCGAGAACACGCTGCCGGAAGAAAACCGGCAATACAGATGGTATTGCGAGGCAAGGACAAGCAGTACGGCAACGGCGATTTTCGCTGATAACGCCCAAGGCATCGGCCATAGAAAACGGGCGATGACGTATAGGCAGGGCAGGCTGAACATAACGTGAAACATTAACGTGCTCCGTTGACCATATTGATGAGGTGAATAACTGCGTCAAGGGCACGGGCAGTAATGAGTTCGAACTTGTCCTGCTGAACGCCGCCTGTTGCAGCGTGTTGAGGGGCAGGAGTGCTGGAGGTCTGCGTGCCGATGCAGGACTCCTTCGAGAGCAGACCGGTGCCGCCAAGTTTCTTGTAACGCGCGGCGATTGTCGAGCCATGCTTGAACGTAGCTATCACGGCCGCTGGATATCCTTGCGGAACTGCTGCATCTCATGCCTGGCCTCTCGCGGCGTGACCCCGGTCCAGCGCTTGAATGCCCGGCGAAAGTCACGAATATCGCTGAATCCAGTCTCGCTGGCCACGTCGATCAGCTTCGTTTCGCGGTGACTCAGGAGTGACAGTGCCCTTGCCCTGCGCAGTGAATCGATGACGCCTTGATAAGACTGTCCGGCTTCACCCAGGCGCCGTCTCAAGGTGCGCTCGCCTATATTGAGTTGTTGCGCGAGTTCATTGAGCGACGGCGGCGCGCAGAGCCGCTTGCGTATTTCACGTTGCACGGTTTCGACAAGATCAGACGTGCCTTTGTCTTCCCAGTTCGCGCTGTCCAGCAACTCGGCCACTTCGGCTGCGACGAAATCATCACGCGTGACTAATGGCGTTTCCAGCCACCGGGCGTCGAACTCGATCAGATTATGCGCACCGGCGAACACTACCGGACAGCGGAACACTTCCCTGTACCGATGCGCGTGTTCGGGCTCCGGGTATTCGAGTTCGACCCGGCTGGGAACCAGATCATGACGACCACTCAGGTGACGAACGATCGCCATCTCGCTGGCGAATGCCTCTTCCAGATAGAAACCGATTACATCGGGGTCAAAGAACTGCGGCACGATATACGTCAGGCAGCGTCCCTCGTGAAACTCCATACGATGGGAGAGCAGGGCGCCGGTGTGTTTCTGATAACGGATCGCCAGATTGAGCGCATCGCCCAGCGTCGGGCTGGCTTGCATGCCCAGCCCGACAATACCCCATGAGACTGCCGTCTGGCGCTCGCCGACCGACAAGCCCAAGCCACCATCACCCAGCTCGGAGATGGTCCGCCGCACCAGCAGGTTGCTTTGCCGATGCGACAGCAAATAGCCTGATTTTTTCAAGTCATCGGGGGCGAAACCCAGGCCACGGCACAGCCACTGGGTATTGACGCCACGCTCGGTCGCGTACTGCAGGAGCATGCGTGATACCTGCGGTGGGGCAGAGGCTTCGGAGAACAGTGGGTCGGCAATGAGTTTCATGTTGATCCGGACCTTTCACATGCAGGTATTTTTGTTCTATCGAGTCACAGCATGCCTGAAAAAACAGTTGAAACATCCCTCGGGTCGCTCATTTTTCACCGGCCTGAAGTGCCTGTCGAACAAGTCCGTTATCACCCCCTTTAACGTCCATGCATCCCCTGCTTGCGCTACGACTCCTTGGCTAACTTAGGGTTCTCGCTGTAGAACCCGAGGAACACAAAGTGAGCAACGACAACAAGATCCACGATTGCGCCGACGCGGTATGCATTATCGGAAGCGGGCCTGGCGGGCTTTGTATGGCCAGGGCACTCAAGCGCCAGGGACTCGATTACGAGCAGTTCGAGCGACACAGCGAAGTGGGTGGTGTCTGGGATATCAATAACCCCGGAACGCCGATGTACCAGTCGGCGCACTTTATCTCCTCGCGCGATCAGTCAGGCTTCATCGACTACCCCATGCCCGCGCACTTTCCCGACTACCCGAGCAATCGCCAGATTTTCGAGTACGTTCGCTCCTTCGCGAGGGCGTTCGACCTGTACGGCAACATCCGCTTCAACACCGCCGTCGAGGATGTCGAAAAGGAAGAAAACGGACGCTGGCTGGTGACACTGGCCAACGGTGAACGACGCCGCTATCGCGCAGTAGTGTGCGCCACTGGATGCAACTGGGACCCGAACATGCCCGAGGTGAAAGGTCAGTTCGAAGGCACCATCAGGCACTCGGTAACCTACAAGCATGCCGACGAATTCAAGGGCAAACGGGTGATGGTCATCGGTGCGGGCAACTCCGGTGCAGATATCGCCTGTGACGCCGCCAGGCATGCGGATAAAGCCTTTATCAGCATGCGCCGCGGCTATCACTTCATCCCCAAGCATCTGTTCGGCATGCCGGTTGATGAGTTCGGTGAAAAGGGGCCACAACTTCCCATGTGGCTCGCGCGTCCGATTTTTCAGGCGATTCTGCGCGTGATCAATGGCGACACACGCCGTTTTGGCTTGCCCAGACCTGACCACAGGCTGTTTGAAAGCCACCCGTTGCTCAATACCCAGTTGCTGCACTGTTTGCAGCACGGTGATATTCAGGTCAAACCGGATGTCTCGCACTATGAGGGGCAGCACGTGGTGTTCAAGGATGGCACGCGCGAGGCGCTGGATCTGGTGCTTTATGCCACCGGTTATAAATGGAGCTGCAAATACGCCGCGAACTATTTCGAGTGGAAGGGCGGCCGGCCCCGTTTGTACCTGTCGATTTTCAGTCGCGAGCACTACAACCTGTTTGGCATCGGGTACGTTGAAACCAACTCCAGTGCCTACAAACTGTTCGACAGCGAGGCCCACGCAGTGGCCTGTTACTTGCGCGACCAATTGCAGCAGAAAACCAGGGCTGGTCAATTTGATCGGTTGATTGCGTCTGACGACCCGGATCTTTCCGGGGGCATCCAGTTCGTCAAATCCCAACGTCATGAGGTGTACCTGGAGGCTCATGCGCTCAAGAAATACTTGCGCAAGCTGTCTCATGAGTTGGGCTGGCCAGTGGTCGAGGAAGGCTACTACAGCAGCCTGCGTAAAGGCGCCGGATATGTGGCTGCGCCGCTGCACCCGCAACCGGCCGCCCTTCAGGAGACGTGCTCATGAAAACGGTTGTCCTGATCACCGGTGCGGCCGGTGGCATAGGCCAGGCAATCTGCGCCCAACTGATCCGCCGGGGGATGCAGCTGGTCATGGCGGATATCGATGAAAAACAGTTGCGTTCGCTGGCAGAAAAACTCGGCGAAGACGCTCATCCCTATGTGGTTGATCTGACCGATCAGCAAAGCCTCGCTCAGTTGATGGCTTATATAGAAGCAGAGTTTGGCCGACTGGACGTGCTGATCAATAATGCCGCCATCGCGGTGGTCGAGGCGTTCGATACACGCTCGGTGGACAGCATCAGCCGAGAGCTGAATATCAATCTCGTTGCACCCTTGATTCTCACGCGTCTCGCCATCCCATTGCTAAAGCGCTCGGCCGACGCCCGGATCATATCCACGGTTTCGCTGGGCGGTGTATTTCCCACGCCGGAATCTCCCATCTATTGCGCCAGCAAGTTCGGCCTGCGTGGTGCGATGCTGTCGATCGGGCTGGATCTGGCAGAGAAGGGCATCAAGGTCGGCTCGATCCTGCCCACTGCGACAGACACACAAATGTTGCGCAAGGAAGCCATCGAAGGCGGCAATGCCTTGCAGTTCATCGCGCCGCCGCAGTCGCCGGATGATGTCGCACGTCAGGTGTTGCTGATGCTCGACAAGCCCTGCCTGGAGCGAACACCGAAACCCAGCGAATCCTGGGCGTCCAGTCTGGCGATGCTGTTCCCCAATCTGTTGCCACGAGCCATCCGCCTGCTGCAAAAACGTGGCGAAAAGGGCATGCAGAAATACATCGAATCGCTGGGCGAGCGAGGTCTGGCGCACCAGGTGGAGGGCGTCTGGCGTTTGAAGCAGTAAACCTGACGTTGGGCCGGTGGCGCGTTTTTTGTCCTGGGCAACGCGGCGAATACCAAGGGTTTCATGGCTATCCGTTTTCAGCTAACGGATAATGCGGCGAGTTCGAGGTTCATGCTGCAATCTGCCGCACAGGAGTTAATGATGGTCAAAACGCGTCCACGTCCCGCCGTGAATGGAGTCGCATCAGCGGATAGGGTGCTCACCGTTCTGTCTTCGTTTCAGATAGGGGACTCGGCCTTGAGCCTTGTGGAACTGGTCGAGCGCACCGGCCTGATCAAAAGCACGATCATGCGTCTGATGGTCTCCCTGGAAACCTATGGCTTTGTCAATCGCCTTGCAGACGGCCGCTATATGCTCGCGAGCGAGGTCATGCGCCTTAATGCGGTGTACCAGGATGCCCTGGATCTTGAGCGGCATGTGTTGCCAAGGCTGCACAAACTGACGGGGGAAACCGGCGAGACGGCCTCTTTCTATGTGAAACACGGCGCCTATCGGTTGTGCCAGTACCGCGTAAATTCTCCTCACCGGCTGCGATTGCATATGCAGCCCGGGGACATGCGCCCCATGGACGGTGCGGCGAGTGCCGAAGCATTGCGTACCCCGTATGCCCGTGCAAAGGATGGGCTGGAGCCTTTTTACTCGAGCGGTGCGACTGATCCGCATGCTGCCTCGATGGCGTTGCCCATTTTTGGCCCGCTTCATGAAAACATCGGAGCGTTGGTGCTTTCGGGCCCGGCCATGCGGCTGACCGCTGACTATGCAAAAGCGATCCGCTCTATCTTCATCGAGGTGGCTGACGACCTGACGCGCAGCCTTGGAGGGAAAAGTTTCGGCGAGGAGAAGGGCGCACACCGGGCCCCGGCGGTCGACGAAGCGGTCTGAGTCAGACATGCCCACTTCCAGAAACAGCCGATTTGAAGCGCTGCGCCAGGCAGCGTTTCAAATCGTTATTGCCGCGCCTCAGCTGACCTCTACAGATTTGGCGTCCTCAAGCGCTTCACGCTTGCGGCTTCTGCCCATGACAAGCACGGCGATTGCACCGGCCGTGCACAGCGCCGCCAGAGGCAGCAGAGCAATCGCATAACTTCCCGTGGCCTGATGGATGGCGCCATAAGCGTTGACCATGATCCCGCCTCCGATCAGATTCGCCAGGGCGCCGATGGCTGCCAGTCCGGCGGCGGCCGTACTGCTCGAAAGCCAGTTGGACACCAGTGCCCAGAACGGACCTTTCATCGAGTAAGCGCCGATGAGCACCATGGTCAGCATCACGACAGTTGCGGGCAGAGAGGACGTGACCAGTGCCAGCAGCAGACCCGCAGTGATCAAAAACAAGGTGGCGGAGGTGTGCCAGCGACGTTCATTGCTGCGGTCCGAACTGCGCCCCCAGATGATCATCGCAACCGATGCAATGCCGTAGGGAATGGCATTGACGAAGCCGATCTCCAGATTGCTCAGGCCAAAGCTTTTCAACAGCTGGGGTGCCCACACGCTCATGGTGCTGCCTGCCGCAGACGCGCCTGAATAGATAAGCGCCATGACCCATATGTCCTTGTGCTTGAGCAGCTTCCATAGCGAGATATGGCCGATGTTGGTCTTGAGCTTGCGCTCTTCATCCAGTTTGTCGACCAGCCAGGTGCGTTGTTCATCATCCAGCCAACGAGCCTGAGCCGGGCGATCGGTCAGAATGAAAAGGCAGGCGATTCCCAGCAGTACGGCGGGGATACCCTCAAGAATGAACAGCCAGTGCCAGCCCCTCATGCCCATCCAGCCGTCCAGGGTCAGCAGGTAGCCCGAAAGCGGTGAGCCTAGAAAGTTTGCACCTGGAATAGCGACCATAAAGATCGCCACCATGCGTGCGCGATAGGCCGACGGCAGCCAGTAAGTCATGTAAAGCAGCACGCCCGGGAAGAAACCCGCCTCGGCAGCACCCAGCAGAAAGCGCATGACGTACAGCGAGTTGGCGCCCTGCACAAAAGCCGTCCCTGCGGAAATGATCCCCCAGGTGATCATGATGCGTGCAATCCAGATGCGCGCGCCGAATTTCTGCAGGGCCAGGTTGCTCGGCACCTCGACCAGAAAGTACGAGACAAAGAACAGGCTGCTCGCGAAACCGAAGATCGCCGGGCTAAGGCCCAGGTCATGATTCATCTGCAGCGACGCCATGCCGATATTGCCACGGTCGATGATCGCGATCAGGTAACAAAGGATAAGGAAGGGAAGCAGTCGCCATGCAACTCGGCGCATGGTGGTGCGTTCGAGTTCGGTGACCGGTTGAGTCGGTTGGGTGCGGGCCATGGTGCTCTCCTGTGCTTATTTTTGTGGAGAAACGGTAGATGTTCGCCCCGCCATGTCGGTAGCGGGGCAAAAGCTGGATCAGCCATCGAGCAATTGGCGATTCACGACGCAGCGGGGGTCAAGCGCGTCGCCGTCCCACACTTTGACGATCTGTTGAACAGCCAGCAGCCCGACGCGATCACGGGATTCGGTGGTATTGGCACCCGTATGCGGGGTGGCAACAAGATTCGGCAGTTGCCACAGCGGACTGTCGGCAGAAGGCGGCTCCGGATTGAACGTGTCCAGTCCCGCGCCTGCGATTCTGTTGGTTTGCAGCGCCTGAACAAGCGCCGGGGTATCGACCAGTTCGCCACGGGCAGTATTGATCAGGATGCAGTTGGAGCGCATGCGGTTCAGTTGCGCGGTACCGATCAGGTTGCGGTTTTCGTCGGTCAGCGGGCAATGCAGACTGATGATATCGCTGGATTCGATGAGGCGGTCAAAATCGGTTTCGCGCTCGACGTGTGGACGTTCGGGTAGCGTTTTGAGGTAAGGGTCGAACACCTTGACCTTCATCTGCAAAGGCGCAACCAGATCCATCAGGATGCTGCCGATCGCCCCAAGGCCAACCAGCCCCAATGTCTTGCCAAACAGCTCGATACCGTTGGCGGTGGCCTTGTCCCAATGTCCCTGGCGTGTACGTGCATCCAGCCAGGCAATTTGCCGAGCCACGCTGAACATGAGTGCGAAAGCATGTTCGGCTACCGATTGCGCATTCGCCCCGAGGGCGATAATGACAGGAACACCTTTCTCTGCCGCCGCCTGAATATCGATGGTGTCGTAGCCGACCCCGTGCTTGGCGACCGCCTTGAGTTTTGGGGACGCTTCGATCATTTCACGCGTCAGCTTGCCTTGCCTGACGATGATCGCGTCGGGCTGCACGTCGCGGATAAGCGCGGTGAGTTCTTCAGCCGGCAGGTAGGGGGTGGTGGGGAAAATCTGAATGCCCAGATCATTCGCATAGCTCATCACGTCGTGTGCCAGGGCGGGGCCTGTCAGCAAAATCTTGCGGGTCATGGATGCGTACCTTGTTCTTATTTGCGTTCGCGTTTGGTGTGCGGCCGGGCATCAGTTTCAACCCGATGCCCGAACACTACCATAATGAAATGCCATTTCACTATATAGATTTTTATCGATCTAAAAAGGTACTTTAATTCTTTTTTACTGCTTGATTGATCTAAAATGAAATGTGATTCTGAAAATAGAAAACCCAGCCTTTCGGCGGCAACCCATAATTTCAAGAGAGAAATGCCCCATGACGATTGGATTCCGAGTCCTCGAAGCAGCCCGTAAAGTCAGCGCCGAGTGGGTGTCACGCTATCGCGACGTCCCCGTCGCAAACGTCAGCGATTCGATGAATCGAATGACTGCAGGCGGCGCTCGCCTGCGGCCGATGCACCGTGAAGGTGTGCTGGCAGGACCCGCACTGACCGTGAAAGCCCGGCCCGGTGACAACCTCATGCTCCATTACGCCATTGATATCGCCGAGCCTGGCGATGTGATCGTGGTGGATGCGGGGGGAGATCTGAGCAACGCGCTCATCGGCGAGATGATGGTGGCTTATGCAGTGAAGCGTGGCGTGGCAGGCATCGTCATCAACGGCGCGATTCGGGATGCAGGGAGCATTGCTGCCGGAACATTCCCGATGTTCGCGGCGGGCATTTCCCACCGGGGCCCCTACAAGGACGGACCGGGTGAGATCAACGTGGCCATTGCGATCGACGGGATGGTGATCGAACCGGGTGATCTGGTCATAGGCGATGAGGATGGCTTGCTGTGCGTACCCTACGAGCATGTCGCCGACGTCTATGATCGCGCCTCAGCCAAGCACCATGCCGAACAAAAGCAATTGGAACAGATCGCCAGAGGAGAAAACGATCGCTCCTGGGTTCTGGAATCCTTGAAGAAAAAAGGGTGCCTGCTACCGCAGTAAACTCGGTGTCCCTGGCGTGAGCACGGCCGTGGCGCAACGCTGCGCCGTGTTGTCACGCTCGTGCCAGGCAGCTGAAAATGGCGGCCGGGGTGTGAGTGCCGGACTTGATGCTCAGCGCTGAGCAGGTATCGTGTAGGCGACACGTTGAAAAACACGCGGCTCTAACAGGGCCACACGATATTGTTCAAGGCGCGATACAGCGACCTCTTCGCGCTGACGGCACAAGGATTATTTTCATGAAAGCTTTTCAGATCGGATCTCAACAAGGCCTGGACGCTCTGACCGCGACCACGCGGCCCGAGCCGATCGCCGGGCCGGGGCAGGCCATCGTCGCGCCGCGCCTGGTGAGCCTCATCAGCCGGGATGTGCAAATCCTGCGTGGCACCTACGGCCCCAAACAGTTATCGGAACGTATTCCCATGTCCGAAGGCGTGGGTGAAGTCATCGCGGTAGGTGAGGGCGTCAGCCAGGTCAAACCGGGCGACCGGGTCATCTGCGGCCACTTTCCCAATTGGCTGCAAGGCGAATTTCACACCAGCGTGTTCGCCCACGATGTGGGTGTTACCCATGACGGCTGGCTGGCTGAAAAGGTCGTACTGCCCGCTGCTGCCTTGATTCACGTACCGGACGCATTGGCTGACAAGGACGTCGCCGCGCTGGCATCTGCAGGCCTGACCGCCTGGAACGCGCTGATGGAGGTGTGCAAGGTCAAGCCAGGTGAACTCGTCCTGTGCCTGGGAACCGGCGGAGTGGCGCTGGCCGCATTGAAACTGGCCAGGCTTCACGGCGCTCGTGTGGCGATCACCTCATCAAGTGACGAGAAGCTGGATATCGCGCGTCAGCTTGGCGCCGATATCACGATCAACTACCGCACGCATCCGGATTGGGCCGCGCAAGTCATGGCACTCAGTGATAACGCCGGTGCCGACATCATTATCGAGACCGGGGGCCAGGACACTCTGGGTCAATCGATCGCGGCGGCTGCCGTCAACGGACGTATTGCCGTGATAGGCGTGACGCCAGGTCAGCACTCGCCGATTCCCGACTACCTGTCGCTGATCCTCAAAAACGTCACAATCAGAGGCATTGCCAATGGCAGCCGCGAGATGTTTGTCGACCTTGTTCGGGCCATCGAGGCCAATGGAATTGAAACGGTAGTCGCGAAAACATTCAAATTCGCCGACGCCCCCGAAGCCTACGCGTATTTCGCCGCTGCACAGCACATCGGCAAGGTATTGATCGAGTTTGATCAGGGCTGAGGCACGGGCGGCATATTGAAGGTATAGCGAAAGGCTTACACGTGCCGGGGTGGATCAGCCCTGTACGGTATGTTCGCGAAGTAGCAATCTATACCCATCAACCGTTGCACAGGAAGCGCTTCGGAGGTCAAGGATGATCACCATTGCCGGGATGGCTGCTGACAGGATGTTGGAATGGTATTGATAGAAAAACGACCCGCTTCGGCGGGTTTTTTTATGGGCGCAAGAAAGGGGGCGATGCGCACATGTCTGAACAGAATAGTCAGTTACCCCAGGATTTGATCTTTCAACCGATGCGTTGATGATCTACGGCCTGCCCCGAATGGCGCGGCGGTCGCGGTCGAGACGGCTATCAACCGATCTACAGACCGTACCGCTGCATGGTGAGAAAATCCCTGAACGTGTAACAACAATAAAACGACCCTCTGCTCAGACAGCCGCCTGGAACATCTCTACCGGGATGGGATGCTGAACGCGCTGCTCGGCATGCAGCCAACGAAGTAACGCACTGCGACCGGCAATGCCCATTTTTACCGCCGCACGCTTGAAGTAGCTTTCCACCGTGCTGACTTTCAGATCAAGCCTTTCCGCCAGCTGAGGCACCGTGAGACCGGCCAGTAGCCCGACGCACACTTCGGTTTCGCGCGAAGACAAGCTCAGCGCCGATGCCTCGAGGCGACCAAGGAAACGCTGGCGCAGGCCCTCCATGGCATCTTTGTTTTTCAGGCTTTTTGCGACAAGAGAAGGGTTTGTCGAAACAAGAGTAGGCGTCACGGTCGCGATGTGCTGCTTTACGATGGGCAGTACCACCCAGGACAGATCCTTGAGCCGGGCGCGCTCCTGACTGGTGAATGCCTTGGCAGAGGGTGATCGATAAACCGACAGTACATATTGCCCTTTGCCCGGGTAGGCGAGGTGCACCTGTGGGAGAGATGCATGAGGGTGCAGATCACCTGTCTTCTCCTGCGCGTTGTACGCGGGGGACTCAAACCTGATGGATCTGTCGACACGTGTATCTGCCAGCTCTGTCGGGCTCAACATAACGGGCTCAAGGCGTCTGCTATCGATACCCGGGTTGAGCACCTGGTGCAGGTTTCCACCAAATGCACCAACAGCATGAGCGCCGGCAACTTCACTTGTAGATCGACCGAGCCCCTGAATGACATGGGTAGCGTCCACGGGCAGCGAGGCGGTAATCATCTCGTGGAGCAAGCGGGCGAACTGACGACTTCCGATACCGGAGATCACTTTGCCGAGGTGCGGGAAAAGCTGTTGCATGTTCATCGGGGTTCCTTTTTCCGTTTATATAGAGACACGCCAAGGCGCAGCCTTGATTCAGCCTATGAATAATTAACTGTTTTGTAGTGCTTCGAACCCTGCGGTCAAACAGGTTATATGTAGACCGTCATACAGCATTCAGGCGGGCTGAACAGGAAGCTGAAAGTTAAGCGGTAACGACGGCCAAGAGCTTGCAATAATAAAAAGTCAATCATGTTACGAGAAGCGAGACCGCTAACCATAAGCAAGGCACTCTTTAACAGTGGCAACTTTTTTATCGATTTTTATTGAGTCTGACGTACAGTGGGCGACGCGGGGAAATACGAATCACTCTGGATAACGGGCAAACGGGCGTATGACAGTTGCCCTAAAAAGCGCAGCCGCACAGCCTGCAGCGGCGGTGTAAAAGCATTCAATAATGTTGGCATGACGATCAACTCCTATCCCTATCCCTGTTGCCAGTGCGCACGCAAGAGGCGTGGCGACACGGTCGTTCAGCACCGGTTTGTTTATATTAAGGTGATCATATAGATCACAGAGAACTCAACAAAGTCCAGCTGCCCGTTATGACCGAATACTAACCATATAGTTCATGTTTCACGCCTGAATTGCAATGAAAAAAGTTTAATCAAAGAGAGCGCTCACATGACAAGGCCTATAACGCCGGGTTGTCGTTCCAGGCAGTATCACTGGATATGCTTCGCAGCCGAGAAACGCAGGAGGCTCCGGTCGGTTGTGTCTTACTGGTTATCGGGCTGGATAGCAAGTGAATAAGTACTCGCTGGCACGTTAGTACACACTAAGTGTGCATAACAACACCCGTCATCCAGGCCCGCTTGTTTTTAATCTATTTTCTGATGGCTTCTCTACAGGTATCTTATAATTCTATTCGCTGCACAACCACAGACTCACTCGGTTTAGCCGATGGATGGCCGGTTGGCTGACGGTGCAGCACAGGCAGCATCGCCGAGCACCTGGTGCAGATTGACGCCTGCCGTCCGCCCGGTGAGACGATCGAACGGATAACAACGCGCAGCGGCGCGGTATGGGCTCAGGCTGTTTGAGAGACGCCTGTCATCCACTTGACCAAGCCGTGTCGCCCCCTCACGCCAAGCTTTGCTCCGGCGCGCTTGAGGTAGGTCTCGATGGAGCTGTTCTTGACGTGCAGCTTGTCGGCCAGCTCTGGAACCGTAGCGCCAGCCAATATGCCAAGGCATATTTCTTTTTCCCGCGATGACAACCGGACCTCCGATTGGCTCAGCTTTTCGTTGAATTCACGTTGAAGCTGCTGGCCGCCCTGTGTAACGGCCTCGTTGTCAGCATGCGCAGAGCACAAGGTGCGGGTTGTCTGGGCATGTCGCTCCAGCAGGGGCAGCAGGGCCTCTGAGAAATTCTTCAAAAACGATAATTCGTGAAGGGAAAAATCACGCTGGTGATGATCGCGGTGCAAGGAAATGACACAGCGCCTGTTCGACTTGCGCGACACGAGATTGCAGTGATACGTACCCGACGGACCAGAACTCGCCTGTCCAATACTGCAGAGTGGTTTCAGATGAACGAGCAGAAAGTCGTCCACATTGAGCATTCGCGCGAGCAGCGTCTCCTGGTTCTGCGAGACCGTCAGACTCATCGGTTTCTGATCTGCGTTTTCTCGCCCCAGGGGCTGGATGCTGATAACGCTTCCTTCGTTCTCGTCGATCGTCCATTCACTCAGGTCGAGGAAGTCGATGGGGACAGTGGCGGCTATGATCTGGTACATGTTCGAAGCGAATCCTGCATCACCCACGCTTGCGATTAACTTTCCCAGCTCCAGAAAATAGGCCGACTGATTTCCCGACATTTGTAGATTGGCTTCCATTACACATTCGCCCCCATGGCGTTAGTCTCCAGACGAACCAAAAGCAACCTCGCATACAGGGCAGCCCTCTCAATGGCTAGCAATGAGAATAATGTCAGATTGTAGGACAATATTACTAGCGTATTAAGGAATGTACACATTGGGGCTATTCCCAGTCTGTCGGGGAAAAGGGGGACAAACGTCTCGCTACACGTCAGTTCATCACGTCCAACAGTGTTTGATAGCTTCCGGGAACACCATGAAGGGTATTCCGTGCCATGTCTCAGAATAAAGGATCTTTTTAGTGGCCGGTTTCTTCGGAAAATGGCCATGCTGTAACTAGCCAGGTGTGACTTTATAACGAAAAATCTCGCGAGCCAGTTGCCTCTAAAATAAGGTTCTTTACAGCGTCGAATGCATTGCCACCGGCGTCATTGCAGTGTGCTCAAAAAATATTTCGCTTTTGCGTTTCAGGCACGGCGAGTGGTCGGCCCCTCCCGCAGTGCCATACCCGGAACCCCGTATACAGCACTCGACAACGTCTCCGCGACAATGTCCCGGAATGCGGGGACAGACGCACACCGGCCCTGATGTTTCCATTAGTGCATGGCTGCAGGATGAACGCCTCCCTCGCAGTGCAGTTGTAGTGGCGAAACAGAGATTCTCATGTACGCCCTTTATTCCAGTATCGAGCATTTGATTCATCCGAGATCAGTGACGCCCATTGAGCGGGGAATACAGTGAGCATTGTCGGCTTTTTCCGGAAATTGAATTTCCGCAAAGTCCTTGTGAGGATCGTCTTGATCGATCTAATGGTCTCGCTGGCTGCCTATGCCTTCTACAGGGGCGCCAGTGGGGAAGAGGAGACTGTTTTTCTCTCCGCTGCAGCGGAAGTTGCGGACATTGAATACGCCGTCACGGCACAAGGCGTGCTTCAGGGTCGTAATCAGGTGGACGTAGGGGCCCAGGTTTCAGGGCAATTGCAGTCCCTGAAAGTCAAACCAGGTGACAAGGTCAAAAGAAACCAGCTGTTGGCAGAGATCGATCCATTGCCCGCCAGAAATGCTCTGCGACAGGCCGTTGTCAAGATCGAACAACTCACGGCCGAGCGGGACGCGACGCTGCATAAATTGAAACTGGCCGAGTCGAATGATCGCAGATACCAGGCACTGGGCTCCACGACAGCGGTTTCCAAAGCGGATCAGGACAAGGCCCGATTCGAGCTGGAGTCCCAACGCGCCAACCTGGCTTCGCTCACCGCACAATTACAAACGGCCCACGTGAAGGAAGAAGCCGCACGCATCAAACTCGATTACACACGCATCTTCGCGCCAATGGATGGCCAGGTGCTCGCCATTGTCACTCAGGAAGGCCAGACCGTCATCGCAGACCAAACGGCACCGGTCATTCTGAAGATGGCGCAACTCGACACCATGACCGTGAAGGCGCAGGTTTCCGAAGCCGATGTGCTCAAGATCAAACCCGGTCTTGCGGTTTACTTCAGCGTCCCGGGCGATCCTGACACGCGCTATAACGCCACCCTCAAGGCGATCGAGCCGGGCCCCCTGGCTGCTGCAAGCCAGTCCGGCGCAACAGGCGAAAACAGCAAAGCTGTCTTCTACAACGCTCTTTTCGATGTGCCCAACCTTGAGAATCGCTTCTATATCAACATGACCGCTGACGTCAGAATTGTGCTTGAGGCGAAGGAGGGCGTGTTGACGGTTCCCGTGGACGCGCTGGGTGATCGGCGGGAGGACGGTACTTACAGCGTAAGAGTTCTGGGTGAAGGCAACGTGGTCAGGACAGCTTACGTAGCGCCGGGTATCAATAATCAGGTCAGGGTCGAAGTCCTTTCCGGGCTCAAAGCCGGCGACAGGGTTGTCATCGGAGAGCGGGGCGGTGTGGAAGGTGTCTGAGGGTATGGCGAAGAGGTGCTGGACAATAAGACGTCAAGGGCCGTTGTAAGCCGATGTCAGATCGCTAACGGGCACGTTGCAAGCGATGGTAAATGAAGTGGGCGTACGTTCAGAAACAAGGTCAACAGTAGATTAACAATCGATGCCAGCTTCAGGGCATTCCTGAAGGTATAAGCGTTTGCCCATGCGCCAGTCGTTTTCATATTTGAAAACCAGGCAAATTGGAAAACACATCTGTTTGGGAGTAGAGGGCATGGCCATGTATTACGTTGCAATTGCAATGCTCACCGTGCTGCTGGTACCAGGGCCGACCAATTCACTGCTGCTGCAGTCCGGGATCAGTCGGGGGCTGGGCATATATTCGCTGAAGCTGGTCGCTGCCGAATGGGCGGCTTATCTGATTCAGATTACTGCGTGGGGTTTGTCCATCGATGCATTGATCGAACATTACGGTTGGGTGGTGGTCGCGATCAAGGTGCTGGCTGTGCTGTTCCTGTTCTACATCTCCCTGAAACTGTGGTTTTCGATTCATCAGGAGCCCGATGGAAAGCCCTCTCCGATTTCGATCCCGGCGTTGTTTTTCGCGACACTCAATAATCCCAAAGGACTGTTCTTCGCTACGCTCATAGCCCCCGCCGGAACGTTTTTACACATGGATAGTTATTTGTCGTTCATGGCCATTTTTTCGCTGGTCGTTATTCCTGTCGGAGTGGCGTGGACCGCGCTGGGGGCGTTTTTCGGCCGAAAACTACCCTCGAGAATATCGGGCAATCGAATCAACCGGTTTGTTTCAGTGGTCATCGGACTGTTTGCGGTGATGACGTTGTATAACGTGGCCGCAACAGCGATCTTCGCCTGACCCCACAGACCCTGGCAATGCCCCGCTCATACACCCTGTCTTTAATATGTACCTGACGTTGATTGTGCTTATGCGGTTAATAAATATTGGAATCTTCACGTGAGCTATCGTGACATCGTGCTCAGTGAGGAAGAAGAAATCGAGTTGAACCAGCGCCTGAAATCAGTCACGACAAGTCCCAGAGAAGCCCGACGGGCGCAGGTGATTCTGCTCGCTGCAAAAGGGCATTCTCGCAACGAGACTGCCAGGTTGACCGGGCTATCGGTGGTTTCGGTCACCCGCTGGTGCAAGCGTTTTCGCAAGCTGCGTCTGCAAGGCCTGGTGGATCTGCCTGGAAGAGGCCGCAAGTCATCCCTGCCAGCCGAAGCGTTGAAAAAAACCCTCGATCAAGTCACTCAGCCGTGTATCGGCCAAGCTCGCTGGAGCTGTCGAAGCATGGCGAAATTCGTCGGTATATCGCCGGCCAGCGTCCAGCGCATATGGGCCGCCAACAACATAAGGCCACACCTGGCAAACGTAGCAAAACTACGCAGCGATTCGGACGTCGAAGAGAAATGCAGCGAGGGTGGCGAGGGGATATCCGAAGCGCCCGGATAAGGCGTTGATGTTCTGTTGTGGCCAGCCAGACCAGGGACAGACTCTGCAGCTTGCACAGCCAGAACTTTATTGCGCAGGAGCAACTGATCAAGCCCCTATCTCGATGTCGTTTACTGCACTGGATTGCCTGCAGGTCGCATGCTCAGCGCCATTGAGTGCCGGTATCAGCCATGGCTGCAATCCCCTAACTGAATACCGACGCGCAAGTGGCTCCTGATGCGACGCGACCCGCTAAGCCGGGTTGCTCTCAGCCATGATTGGGCATTGGCTCGCGGCGCGCACGGATCAGATCACGCGGCGAATAAAAGCCCTGCACCAGGCGATTCTTTGACCGGTACTCGCACATCACCAGCAGAGTGTCCGGGAGAGGGATGATCGCGGGTTCATGCTTGACCACCATAATTTTGCCGCCCGAGCGAAGGCGTACATGTGCTCCAGATTCGAATGTGCCCATCTTCAGTTCCTCACAAGGGTTTTGATGTACGCTCCGTCCAGCCGCCGCCCAGCGCCTTGTAGAGATTGACTTCGGCGGTGAGCTGCGACAGTCGGTCGGTGATCAGGGTTTGTTGAGCGCTGAATAAAGAGCGTTGCGCATCGAGGAATGTCAGGCTGCTGTCGACGCCAATGCGGTAGCGGCGTTCGGCAAGGCGGTAATACTCCTGGTTTGCCTGTACAAGATCGCTCTGCGCCTTCAACTGACGCTTGTAGGTCTGACGCGCAGCCAGACCATCGGAGACCTCCTGAAAGGCGGTCTGTATCGATTTTTCGTACTTTGAAACGCTTATATCTTTCTGGATCTTCGAATAATCAAGGCTCGCCCGCAGGCTTCCGGCGTTGAAAATCGGGATATTGATCTGCGGTGAAAACACCCAGCCTCCCGAGCCGCCTTTAAACAGGCCGGACAGCTCGGTGCTGGATGTACCGGCGTTGGCCGTCAGGGTAATGCTCGGGAAGAAGGCCGCTCGCGCAGCACCGATGCTGGCGTTGGCCGACTGCAACTGGTATTCGGCTTCAAGAATGTCCGGGCGTCGTTGCAGCAGGTCAGAAGGCAGTCCCGCCGGCACTTCGGCGAGCCAGTCCGAAGACAACGGGCGATCGGGCGCGCTGTCAGAGACCGTCGTGCCCACCAGTGAAGTCAGATTATTGAGGTCCTGTGCGACCTGGCGCTGAAACGTCGCCAGACTTGCCCGTGCGCTCTCCACCGATGTGCGCGACTGGGCCAGGTCCAGTGACGAAGAAGCGCCGAGTTGCTGGCTGCGAGTGGTCAGCTTCAGGCTTTTTTCATAGGACATCAGCGTGTCCTGGGTCAACGCCAATAGCTCCTGGTCGGCACGCCAGGTCAGGTAGGCGGTGGCGACACTCGCCACCAGACTTAGCTGGGTGCTGCGCCGGGCTTCTTCGCTGGACAAATAGGTGAGCGAGGCCTGATCGCTGAGGCTGCGTATGCGTCCGAACAAATCCAGCTCGTAGGAGCTGATACCCAGCGTCGCCGAATAAGTACCGCTGGTCACCGGACCGCCGGTCTGCGTGATACTGGCAGGAAGGCGCTGCCGGGTACCGCTGCCCGTGGCGCTGATCGCGGGAAACAGATCGGCGCGCTGAATGCGGTATTGCGCTTGATAGGCCTCGACGTTAAGCGCTGCCACGCGCAGGTCACGATTGTTGAGCAGGGCGCTTTCGATAAGCTGTTGCAGTGTCGGGTCGCGGAACAGGTCACGCCAGCCCATGTCCGCCGCCAGCGGACCAGGCAGTGCTGGCGCATAGGCTGAAGATTGTGGGTAGTGTGCGGCGACCGGGGCTGCCGGGCGCTGATAGTCCGGAATCAATGAGCAGCCGCTCAAGGACAGTGCAGCAAACAGCCAGGGGCCAATGGATCTGTTCATTCTGCGCCTATCATCCATTTGGCCAGTCCATGTCGACCGCTGATGCCCAGCTTGGCGGCGGAACGTTTGAGGTAGGTTTCGATGGAGCTGCTTTTGACGCAGAGTTTTTCTGCGATCTCAGGGACTGTGCCGCCCGCGAGAAATTCCAGACAGGCCTCCTTTTCCCGTGCCGAGAGCGAGACGTCGCAGGCACGCAAGCGTTCGTTGAACTCGCGTTGCAGGTACTTGTGCTCAATGGGAACCGAACCGTGCGGCAGCGTGCCGCCAGCGCTTTTCCTACCGGACTGGCGATGCATGCGGGCATGCCGTTCCGACAACGGCAACAGGGTCTCCGAGAGGTACTTCAAAAAAGACAGTTCTTGCAGCGAGTAATCCTTGTCGGCTTGCGGGCGGTGCAGTGAGATCACACAACGGCGATTGGCCTTGCGCGAAATCATGCTGCACTGGTGGGAAGTCCCGAGAACGTCATTGCCCTTCTGGTTTTTCATCCGTGCGTTCAGGTGAATCAGCAGGCCGTCTTCCACCTCCAGCACCCGCCTGACCAGTGGGTGGTCGTTGTGGTGCCTGGCACGGGTCGGACACACTGTTTGCATCTGCGGATTCAACTCAGTGCCTGCATAGCCCAGCAACCGCACGTCGGTCACCACCGTTTGATTGTCGTCAACGGTCCACTCGCTCAGCTCGATTCGGCTGACAGCCAGCGATGTGTTGATGAACTGGTGCATATTATTCAGGAACATGTCATCCCCGACGCTGGACACCAGCTTTCCGAGTTCCAGATAAATGTGCGGTTTCACTTCATCTTTGGCGTTCGCTTGTCGGTTCATACGTCTATTCCTGCAGAACAGAAGCTGCGTGCAATTCTGTCGCCCAGACTGTGAATTCCGTCTTGCGGATGCTCAGCGCTTTCGCACTGCAACATCACTCGAATCCGGTATCACGCGTAAGCGTCTTCACAAAAAACGATTCAGCTCTAGGCTCCAATTAAGCTGAGTTGCGCAGGAAAAGTCTGTCACGGGATACCGGGACATCCTGCGCAACCTGGCGGTTACTACTCAGCTGGTGCTGTTATCGAACGTGAAACCTCTTCTCTGCGGGTCTCGTGGGCGTGCTCCTTGTTCAGTGCCCGGGAGATTGCCTGGCCCAGCGCACTGACATGAGGTGCCCTGACCAGCGTTTCGTGGGTGCCGGGAAGCTCGGTAACGCTCACCGGAGAGTCAAGCAGGGCCGTCCAGCCCAGCAGCGGATCGTCGCGCTCCTCGGCGCTGGCGGTAAACAGCGTCACCGTAAGCGGAGCAGGCGGGGTGACATAGGCACCGATCGCGACATGGGTCGCATGGGCGACTGCAAGATGGCTGCGTAACAAGGTGGCATCGACGTCCTGCGGCAGTTCCTCCGGGAGCAGCTGGTGCGCCATGCACAGTGCCAGCATTTCAGCGATGTCATCCGAGCCGGCCAGCTCGGTGAGCTGCCGGAATACCTCGGGGTCTATCTGCTCGGGTAGCCAGTCCATCAGGAATTGACCTTCGCTCAGTGTCTCCGGCGCTTGCTGATCCAGACGCGCGGAGGTGTCGATAATGCCGAGGAACTCCAGCTGTTCACCGCTGGACTGCAGCTGGCGGGCCATTTCATAAGCGATAAGCCCACCCGCAGACCAGCCGCCGATCCGGTAAGGTCCTTTCGGTTGCACCTGGCGAATCGCCGCCAGGTAACGCGCAGCCATGGCCGGCACCTCAAACAGCGGCGTTTCTCCAGCCGCCAGACCACTGGCGGCCAAGCCATAGAGCGGAACCTGCGGGTCGATCGCCGCAGCCAGATCGCGAACGTACTGCACTTCGCCGCCCAGCGGGTGGACCAGAAACAGCGGTCTTTTCAAGCCTGTGCGACGGACCGGCACCAGGTTGCTGTGCTGGCCGGGGCGTGCCTGGCCGTCCAGGGTTCTGGCAAAACCGGCAATGGTCGGCTCGATGAACAGATCGCGGACCGCGATCGGTTTGCCGAGCACCTTGCGCAAGCGCGAGGCCATTTGCACCGCCATCAGGGAAATACCGCCCAGCTTGAAGAAGTCGTCATGGCGACTGACCTTGTCCAGCTTGAGCAACTCTTTCCAGAGGTTGGCGAGGGCGATCTCGGTGTCACCTTCGGGCGCTTCGTAAGGCAGGGCTTCAGGCTGTTCTTCCTCGACCGTCGCGGCGATAGCCGCGGTATGCGTCGAATGCGGCAGCACTGGCGTGTTGTCCAGCACCTGGCCGATCGACTGCCGAGCGTCGCGCACCATATTTTCCAGAACCCTGGCAAACAGCTGCATGATGGCCTGTGCGGTGGTTTTGTCGAACAGGTCGCTGGAGTATTGCAGGCCGCCGCTCAGGCTTTCGCTGGAGTCCACCAGTGACAACGACAGATCGAACTGCGTGGTGTGATGCTCGCTGTCCAGCAACTCGACTTCCAGGTCGGGCAATTGCAGCAGCGAAGGCGGCGTGTTATCCAGGCTCAGCATCACCTGGAACAACGGGCTGTGGCTCATGCTGCGGGTTGGCTGCAAGGCACTCACCACTTGCTCGAACGGCAAGTCCTGGTGATTGTAGGCAGCCAGCGTGAGGTCTTTGATCCGGTCGAGCATGTCGTTCACACGCGTCTCTCGCTCGGTCGGCACACGCAATGCCAGCGTATTGGCAAAGAAGCCGATCATCGGCTCAAGCTCGGGATGCTGGCGGTTGGCAACGGGCGTACCGACCACCACATCGGTCTGCCCGCTCAAGTGGCTCATGAGCATCGACCATCCTGCCAGCAGAACCATGAACGGCGTGCTGCCCTGAGCCTGGCTGAAGGCACGCAAGTCGGCACTCAATGCCGGCGAGAACACATGCTCGACCATCCCGCCGGTATAGCTCTGGATGGCTGGACGCGGACGGTCCAGTGGCAGATTCAACACGCTTGGCGCACCTTCCAGATGCTTGCGCCAGAAATCGATCTGGGCCTGCAGCGCGGGGCCGTCGAGGGATTGCCGCTGCCAGGCGGCGTAGTCCACGTATTGCAGTGGCAGCGCGGGCAGCGGATCTTTTTGACCTTGACTGAAGGCGGCGTAAAGCACGCTCACTTCCTGAGCAAGAACACTGTTGGACCAGCCGTCGGAGACGATGTGATGCAGCGTGATCAACAGCACATGCTCGGCATCCGCAACCTGCAGCAAATGCCCGCGCAGCATCGGGCCCTTGGTCAGATCGAACAGTTGCGTGGCATTTTCCTGACCCAGACGGGCCAGGGTTGAAGTGCGCTCGTCACTGGAAAGGTCACGCAGATCCTGTTTCAACAGCGGAAAGCGGCTATCCGCCGGGGCGATCTTCTGCACCGGTTCACCGTCCACCAGTTCAAAACGCGTGCGCAGGGTTTCGTGGCGGGCCACAAGGCGATCCAGCGTTGCCTCCAGGGCAGCCGTGTCAAGTGACCCTGTCAGGCGCAACGCCATCGGCAGGTGATAGGCCGCACCCGCGGCGTGATCCAGATGGTCGAGGAACCACAGGCGCTGCTGGGAAAAGGACAGAGGCAGGCGACCCGAGCGATTGGCCCTCGGAATCGACTGTGCTTCACCTGGCGCAGCGGCGTTGACCAGCGAAGCCAGGCCACGCACGGTCGGGGCGTCGAACAGTTCACGCAAGGTGATTCGTGTACCGAGCTTGCGCCGCAGTCGCGACAGCAGCTGCACAGCGAGCAACGAATGCCCCCCCAGTTCAAGGAACCCGTCGTTGCGGCCCACCTGATCCAGATGCAGCAAGGCTTTCCATATCTCGGCGATGGCCTCTTCGGTTTCGCCTTGCGGCGCCTCGTAAGCCTTGCTGGCCAACGCATCCTGACCGGGGGCGGGCAGCGCACGGCGGTCGAGTTTGCCGTTGGCGGTCAGCGGCAGGGTGTCCAGCTGGACGAAAGCGCTGGGCACCATGTACTCCGGCAGATGCTTGAGCAATTCGCTGCGCAAGTGTTCGGCTGCCACCAATTGGCCACAGACATAAGCGACCAGGCGCTGGCTCTCCGAGTCGCCCTGGCTATCGTTGCGGGCAATCACTACCGCCTCGCGGATACCGGGTATGGCCAGCAGAACGTTTTCGATTTCACCCAGCTCGATGCGGAAACCACGCACCTTCACCTGGAAGTCGTTGCGGCCCATGTATTCCAGCGTGCCGTCTGCCAGCCAGCGACCCAGGTCGCCGGTTTTGTAAAGACGCGCATTGGCGACATCGGAGAACCGGTCGACGATGAAACGTTCGGCACTCAGCTCGTCACGGTTGAGGTAACCACGGGCCACACCACGACCGCCAATGTGAATTTCACCGACGACGCCCAGAGGTGCCGGCTCGCCACGCGCATCCAGAACATGCACCTGAACGTTGGCGATGGGTCGGCCGATGCTTGGTTTTTCACCCAGATCGCGGATCAGATCGATGGTCGCGTCCACTGTGCACTCGGTCGGACCATACATGTTGTAGAAGCGGATGGTCGGGCAGTTACGCAGCTTGTCCCAGGTGCTGGCGTTGATCGCCTCACCGCCCAGCAGCACGCTGACCGGCTGATAGCTGCTGCGTTCCAGCAGGCCGGCCGAGAGCAGGGTGTCGAGCTGCGACGGCGTGGAGTCGAAGGCATGAACCTGATGAGCTTCCAGGAAGTCCAGCAGTTCGCTGCCGTTGGCACGCAGCAGTTGCGGAATGATCACCAGCTTGTGGCCAGAGAACAATTGCGAGATGCCTTTGATCGACATGTCGAAGAAGAAACCGGCATTCAGCGCCACGGTGGCCGGTGTCGGGCAATGCTGATGGGTCGTGCGGGTCAGCACGTTCCAGAAGTTGAACACCGAACGGTGCTCGACCATCACACCTTTCGACTGGCCAGTGGAGCCTGAGGTGTAGATTACGTAAGCCAGATTTTCCGCCGTCAGGCCGTCTACCACCGGATTGGCGTCGAACGCCTGATCATCCGCCGCCAGCAGCGATTCAGCGCTGTCCAGCAGCATCAGCGGGGTGTCGCCAACCGGCAGACTGAGTGCGCTCTGGGTCAGCAGCGCACGCGGCTGGCTGTCCTGCAGCATGAAGGCCATGCGGTCAGTCGGGTGGTCAGGGTCGATCGGCACGTAGGCGGCACCGGACTTGAGCACGCCCAGCAGGCCGACAATCATGTCCAGACTGCGTTCGGCGCAGATGGCTACGCGCTCGTCCGGCTGCACACCGAGGTGCAGCAGCTGCCGGGCCACGTGGTTCGCGCGGCGATTGAGCTGGCGATAGCTCAGTTGACGGTCTTCGTAGACCAGCGCCACAGCCTCGGGATTGCAGCGGACCTGGTGTTCGAACAAGGCATGGATCGGCACTGCCGGAGCGAATTCACTGGCGGTGTCATTGAAGTCGTTGAGCAGCAGTTGCCGCTCGGCCTGCGGGATCACTTCCAGGCTGCTTGCCAGGCGCTGCGGATCCTGCTCGAGAGCGTTGACCAGCTCGGCAACCGCCTGCCCGAGGTAGGCGGCAATCCGGTGCGGGTCGATGCCATCGATAGACTGCGCGGTCAGCGAAAAGCCATTGGCCTCATTGGCTACGGCAATTTCGATCGGGTAGTTGGTACGGGTTTCGGAGCCCAGGAAATGAACACCTTCCTGCTCCTCGCTCATGTCCTCGATGTTTTCCCCGGCCGTGTTCACCAGATCACCGTGACGGCAGTTGAGGATTACTGTGAACATCGGCAGCGATGCATCCACTGCACTGCAGCGCTGCGCCAGGGCCAGAGGCGCCTGCTCGTGGGTCAGCAGGCCGCTGAGCTGTTGGTAGGCGTCCTGAACGATATCGCGCACGCTGTTTTGTTGCAGGCGAATACGCATCGGCAAGGTATTGATGAACATCCCCAGCGCATGGTTGGCGCCGGAGGTACCTTGGGAACGTCCCGAAAGCACGGTACCGAAAATCCCGTCGTCGCGGCCGCTGGTGGCCGCCACCACCAAACCCCATGCCGCGTGGAACAGCACCGAGGTTGGCACGCCCTGGGCCCGTGCGCTGCTGTGGATCCGCGCGCTGAGATCGTCGCTCAGATCCTGCACCGAACGCAGGATTGCCGCGTCGCCGCCACGCACATCGAGCACGCCGTAGGGCGCAGTGGTGGTATCGACATCTCCCAGCAGTTGCCGGAAGTAGGCTTCATGTTCGGCCTGGGAAACACACGCGGCCCGGGCGATGAAGTTGCGATAAGGCTGGGATGGCGGCAGGGTGTCGGCGCGTCCGTCCATCACTGCCTGGATCTCGCCCATGATCAGGCGCAGGGTGACGTTGTCGCTGATAAGGTGATGGTCCAGCAACGCCATCAGCCACTTTTCCTGCCGGGTATCGTAAGTGATATACGCGGCGATCAGCGGTGCCTGTTGCAGGTCCAGACGCATATGGTAGGTATCGGTGCGTTCGCGCAGCATCTGCAAGGCGTCTTCACCGGGTGCGGCGTCGAGCTGAATGACTGGCAGCTGTGCGTGACGATGGACCACCTGCACCGGTTGCGAAAGACCTTGCCAGCGCAGGGCGCTGCGCATGATGTCGTGGCGGTTGATCACCACTTGCAGCGCGCCGAGGAATTTGTCGAGCAGGGCACGGCTGTCGAAGGTCGCTATGGTGCGCATCAGGTAGGCGTCGCCTTCTGATTGCAACAGATGGTGAAACAGGATGCCTTCCTGCAACGACGACAGTGGGTAGATGTCCTGAACATTGGCGACGCCGCCTGGCACATCTGCAACGATATGCTCTAGTTCCTGCTGGGTCAGTTTCACCAACGGCAGCATGTCCGGGGTCAACACCGTGCAATCGACGGGAATCAGGTTCGCCGGGGCGACCCGTTCCGCCTTAGTGCCGCCCGCCAGGACCGCGGCCATGGCTTGCAGGGTCGGCGCCGAGAACACCGTGCCCACATCCAGCAGCAAGCCGATCTGACGCAAGCGCTCTATCAGGCTGATGACGAGGAAGGAGTGACCGCCAAGTTCGAAGAAGTGATCCTGGCGACCGACACGTTCCACTCCAAGCAATTCCTGCCAGGCAGCGGCCAGGGTTATTTCGAGGCTGCCTAGCGGCGCTTCGTATTCGCGACTCACCGTAGCGAACTGGTCCGGCGCAGGCAGGGCCGCACGGTCCAGCTTGCCGTTGGTGGTCAACGGCCAGGCCTCAAGGGTCACAAAAGCGCTTGGCAGCATGTGTTCAGCCAGTACGCTGGCCAGTTGGCTGCGCAGAAGCGCTGACTCGGGCGCAGTGCCGCTCTCGGCAATCAGGTAGGCGACCAGGCGTTTGTCGCCGGGGCGATCCTCACGCACGATCACCATTGCTTCACGGACGTCGGGGCAGGCGAGCAATTGCGCCTCGATCTCACCCAGCTCGATACGAAAGCCGCGAATCTTGATTTGCGAGTCATTGCGGCCGACGTAGACCACGCCGCCGTCGCTACGGTAGTGCGCAACGTCGCCGGTGCGATAAAGGCGTGCGCCGCTGTGCACGGCATAAGGGTCGGCAATAAAACGTTCGGCATTCAGTTCCGTGCGGTTCAGGTAGTGCCGGGCGACCCCGGCACCGCCGATATAAATCTCGCCATTGACGCCCACCGGCACCGGTTGCTGGTAGTCGTCGAGAATGCGCAGGCACAGATCGTCAAGCGCCGGGCCGATCAGACTTGGCATGGCCGTGTCGATTTCCGCCTGGCTGATCGGGTAGTAAGTGGCATGCACGGTGATTTCCGTGATCCCGTACATGTTCACCAGACGGGTACGTGACAACGGTGTGCGTGCGGTCCAGGGCCGCAGGCTGCGGAAGTCCAAAGCCTCACCACCGAACACCACTTCACGCAGCGCATGCTCTTGCGGGCTGCGTTCGCGGGCCTGGATGAACTGGCGGAAAGCGCTTGGCGTCTGGTTCAGAACGGTGACCTGCTGCTCGCAGACCAGCGCATAGAAGTCATCCGGCGAACGCGCCACCTCACTCGGGACGATGACCAGTTTGCCGCCGTAACACAGCGCCCCCCAGATTTCCCATACGGAGAAATCGAAGGCGAAGGAGTGGAACAGCGTCCAGACATCCTCACGGCCAAAGTTGAATTGCCCGGCGGTGGCGTCGAACAGGCGTGCCACGTTGCCGTGCTCCACCAGGACACCTTTGGGCAGGCCTGTGGACCCGGAAGTGTAAATGACATACGCCAAATGCTCGCGGGACAGACACAGAGCGTCAGGCTCAGGGTTGCAGTCCAGCGATTCATCGGCCAAATCAGCATCGTCATTGTCCGTGCCGAGGGTCAGCAACGGCACGCTGTGCGCTGGCAGCACGTCGAGGCAGGCAGACTGTGCCAGTAACGCCACAGGCGCGCTGTCTGTCAGCAGGTAGCCGAGACGCTCGGCAGGGTAAGCCGGGTCAAGGGGGACGTAGGCCGCACCGGCCTTGAGTACCGCCAGCACCGCGCAGATCATCTGTGTGCCCCGTTCTGCGAGGATCGCTACCCGGTCATCGGGACGCACGCCTTGGGCGAGCAGTTCACGGGCCAGACGGTTGGCACGGCGGTTGAGCGCCCGGTAACTCACCTCATGCCCGGCAAAGACCAGTGCGATGCCCTGCGGATGGGCGGCCGCAAACTGTTCGAAGCGCTGATGCACCATCAGGCCCGATGCGAATACCGCCTTGGGCTGCAGCAGAGCTGGCGAGGCCAGACGCTGCGCCGCGCTGAGCAACGGCAGGCCGAGCACAGGTTGCGCGACATCCTCGAGCATCGCTTCGAGCAGGGTATGGAAATGCTGGGCAAAACGCTCGACGGTGGAGCGGTCGAAGAGGTCGCTGGCGTACTCGATGACCCCGGTGAGAGCGCCGTTTTCGCTACCCAGGGTCAGCATCAGGTCGAACTGTGCGGTTTCATGGGCTTGTAATACGGGATGCAGGCTAAGGCCCGGCAGCTGCAACTCGCCACCGATGCTGGTGTTATCCAGCGACAGGGCGACCTGACACAGCGGGCTATGGCTCATCGAGCGTGGCGGCTGCAGTGCCTCGATCACTTGCTCGAACGGAATATCCTGACGCTCATGGGCCGCCAGCGTGGTCTGGCGGACCTGTTCCAGCAGTTGCGCCACGCTCGGGTTCTGCGCCAGATCGACGCGCAGGGCCAAGGTGTTGACGAAGAAACCGATCAGGTTCTCGGTTTCGGTGCGGCCACGGTTGGCGCTCGGCACGCCTATCACCACATCCTGCTCGTTGCCCAGACGTGCCATAAGCACCGACCATGCACTGAGCAGGCCCATGAACAGGGTGACGTTGTGGGTCTGGCAGAAGCGCTCCAGACGCTGACGAAGCGCTGCATCGATCGTCACTGGCACAGCGCCGCCGCGGTAGCTTTGCACCGCCGGACGCGGCCGGTCGGTGGGCAGCGACAGCAGCGTCGGTGCACCACCCAGGTGCTCACGCCAGAAGTTGGCCTGCTCGGCAAGGCGCTCGCCGGTAAAGGTGCGGCGTTGCCAGGCGGCGTAGTCGGCATACTGGATTGACAGGGCCGGCAGCGGGTCCGGCTGATGCTGACTGAACGCCTGGTAGAGGGCGGTAAATTCCTTGACCAGCACGCCTACCGACCAGCCGTCGGAGATGATGTGGTGCTGAGTGATCAGCAGCATGTGTACATCATCCGCCAGGCGCAGCAGACGGCCCCGAATCAGCGGGCCCTGACGCAAGTCAAACGGTGCAGCGACCTCGCTGTCGGCGATGCGTGAAGCGCTGAGGCTGGCCTGTTCATAAGGCTGCGAGCGCAAGTCCTGCTCTGCCAGGGCGAAACCGCTGTCTGCCGCAGCGATGACCTGCACCGGCTGTTCGCCGTGCAACTCGAACGTGGTGCGCAAGCTTTCGTGACGCGCAACCAGACGGTCGAGCGCAGCCTTGAGCGCGCGGTGATCAAGCTCGCCACGCAGCAGCAGCGACATCGGCATGTGGTAGGCGCTGCTGGCACCCGAGTCGAGCCTGTCGAGGAACCACAGGCGTTGCTGTGAGAAGGACAGCGCCAACGGCGCGTTACGCTCGACGGGTTCGATACTGACGGTGTCGACCGCTTGCAGGCCGTCGACCACCTTCGCCAGTTCGGCCACGGTCGGGTGATTGAACAGCTGGCGCAGCGCCATGTCGCCGTTCAGTTGCTGACGCACACGGGAAACCAGTTGCGCAGCCAGCAGCGAGTGACCGCCAAGCTCGAAAAAGCCGTCATGACGACCCACTCGTTCAAGGCCCAGCAGTTCCTGGAATATTTCCGCCAGGGCCTGTTCGGTGGCGCCTTCCGGCGCAACGTAGCTTCGCTCGAACATGGCATTCAGGTCGGGGACCGGCAGCGCCTTCTGATCAACCTTGCCATTGAGCGTCAGCGGCAAGGCATCCAGGCGCATGAACACACTCGGAACCATGTACTCCGCCAGGTTGGCACTCAATTGTGTACGCAGGTCCTCAGGATCAGGCGCTTCAGCATCTGCATGCACGGTGTAATAAGCCACCAGACGGGTGTCACCCGGGCTGGCTTCGTGCGCCACCACCACGGAGTTGCGAACGCCGTCGCACAAGTGCAGGACGCTTTCGATTTCGCCAAGTTCGACGCGGAAGCCGCGGACCTTTACCTGCCCATCGTTACGCGCCAGATATTCAAGGTTGCCGTCCGGCAACCAGCGCGCCAGATCGCCGGTGCGATAAAGTCTCGCGCCCGGCTGCTGACTGAACGGGTCTTCACTGAAGCGTTCGGCGGTCAGTTCCGGGCGGTTCAGGTAGCCGAGAGCGACGCCTGTGCCACCGATGTAGATCTCGCCGGCCACACCCATCGGCACCGGCTCGCGCCGGGCGTCCAGCACATAGACACGCACGTTGGCGTTGGGCTTGCCGATCGGCAGACTCAGGGTGTCAGGCAGTACATCGAAGATTTCGTAGCTGGTGGCACAAGTGGTGCCCTCGGTCGGGCCATAGCCGTTGAACAGGCGCACCTGGGTCGAGTGCTCACGGACTCGACGGAACGACGCCGGATCAGCGCGTTCGCCGCCACACATGATCATGCGCAAGCCGGCCAAGGCCTCGGGAATCAACCCTGCATACAGGTTGAACAGGGCGGTCGAGCTGATCATCGCTGTCACTTCGTGGCGCTTGAGCACAGCGGCGAAGGCCACCGGCTCAAGCAGCACCTGCGGCTCGATAATCACCGACTGGCCACCATTGAGCAACGCGCCCCAGATTTCCGGAGTGCTGGCGTCGAACGCCGGGTTGGAAGAAAACGCCACGCGGTCCTCGGCGCAGAATTCGTAGTAGCCGTTGTCCTGGACCAGCCGCACAATGCCGTTGTGGGTCACGATCACGCCCTTGGGCAGACCGGTGGAGCCGGAGGTGTAGATGATGCACGCGGGGGTCTCGCCTGCGACTTGATCTGCAAGCACGACTGGCCCTTGGCTCAGCGCTGGCAGCTGCAGTGTGTCCAGATCCAGTCTCGGCGTCATTTCAGGTGCAGTCAGCTCGCTACGGGTCAGCAGCATGATGGCTTCGCTGTCCTCGAGCATGAAGCGCAGACGCTCTTCAGGCGCCAGGCGATCCAGCGCCAGATAGGCCGCGCCGCACTTGAGGGTCGCCAGCATACTGGCCAGCAATTCCACCGAACGATCCAGCAGAATCGCCACCCGGGTTCCAGGCATCACACCGTGCTGACGCAGGTGCTGAGCCAGGGCGTTGGCGCGGCTGTCGAGTTCGGCGTAGGTCAGTGTCCGCTCACCCTGGCGGACTGCAATTGCCTGCGGTGCAGTTTCGGCATGGGCCTCGAACAAGCGATGCATCAACTGACCGGCAGGGTAGGCGCGGTCTGTGGCATTGATATCCTTCAGCAGATACTCGCGCTCCGCAGTGTCGAGCAACGGCACCTGCTCCAGCACCTGCCGATCATCGGCCACCATCGCTTCCAGCAAACGCTGGAAGTAACCCATATAACGACGCATGGTGCTTTCGTCGAACAGCGCCGTGGCGTACTCCAGCGTGCCGATCAGTTGCCCGTCCATCTCGCCGATGTCCAGCGCCAGGTCGAATTTGGCCGTATCACCGGCCACTGCGACGCCTTGCAGGGTTATGTCGCCGAGCACCAGAGCGGTGTCCTCGTTGTTTTGCCAGGACAGCATCGCCTGAAAAATCGGGCTGTGGGACAGGCTGCGTTGCGGGCGAACCACTTCAACCACTTGTTCGAACGGCAGGTCCTGGTTTGCCTGTGCTGCCAGGGTCTGCTGTTTGACTTGCTGCACCAGCGCTTCGACGCTCGGCGCGCCCGAGAGGTCGACCCGTACAGCAAGGGTGTTGACGAAGAACCCGATCAGGCTCTCCACCTCGGCATTCATGCGGTTGGCCACCGGCGTACCGATCACCACGTCATCCTGACCGGACAGACGTGCCAACAGCGCGGCCCAGGCGGCCATGACCGTCATGAACAGGCTGCTGCCATGGCGCTGGCTCAACGCCTTGAGACCATGGGTCAATTGTGTGTCGAGCACCAGTTCCAGCGTCTGCCCGCTGTAGTCCTGTTGCGCCGGACGTGGCCGGTCGGTCGGCAGGGTCAGCAGGGCTGGCGCACCGGCCAGGGCCTGCTGCCAGTACTGACGCTGTTGTTGCAGCACGTCGCCACTCAACCAGTCACGCTGCCACAGCGCGTAGTCGGCGTATTGCACTGGCAAGGCCGGCAATGGGTCCTCGGCGCCCTGGTGGAAGGCTTCATAGAGAGCGCCCAGCTCGCGGTTCAAAATCCCGGTTGACCAGCCATCGGAGACGATGTGGTGCATGGTCACCAGCAACACATGGTCGTCATCGGCCATGCGCACCAGACGCCCCCGCACCAGCGGTCCATTGACAAGGTCGAAGTGCTCGCCGGCCTCTTGTGCAGCGATGGCGAGCAACAGTTCTTCGGCATCGGTCTGCCCGGCCAGTACCTGCAACTGCAGTCTGAAACCTGTTTCAGGAGCAGAGATACGCTGCTCCGGAGGCTGTCCTTGCTCTTCTACAAAGGTCGTGCGCAGTGCCTCATGGCGGGCCACGATACGGTCCAGTGCGCGTTGCAGCGACGCCTGATCAAGGCTGCCGCGCAGACGCAGTCCCACCGGAATATGGTAAGCGGCGCTGCCACCTTCCAGTTGCGCGAGAAACCACAGGCGCTGCTGGGCAAACGACAGCGGCAGCGCACCCGAACGTTGCACAGGTGTGATCGCCAAACCAGCGTTGCCCTGCGTATTGGCCAGCCGCTCGGCGAATTGCCGCAGCACCGGTGCTGCAAAAAACGCTGACGGTGAAACCTCCATATTCAACTGCTGACGGACCTGAGCCAGCACGCGCATGACCAGCAATGAATGACCGCCGAGCGCGAAAAAGTCATCATGACGGCCGACGCGTGCGACGCCCAGCACATCCGCCCAGATTGCGGCGATTGCCGTCTCGAGCGGACCATCGGCTGCTTCGAAATCATGCTGATCGAAGGCTTCGGCATCCGGCTCGGGCAACGCTCTGCGATCCAGCTTGCCGTTGGCGCTCAGCGGCAAGGCAGCCATGCGCACGAACGCTGCCGGGATCATGTATTCCGGCAGGTTGAGTTGCAGTTGCTGGCGCAGCGCACGTGGGGTCAGGGCAGGGCCGGCAGGTTCACGGGTGGCATCTTCCACAAGATACGCGATCAGTTTAGGCGTGCCGCTGCTGTCCTCGCGAATCACAACCACACTTTCGCGCACTCCCGCGACCTCGGCCAGACGTGCTTCGATTTCGCCCAGTTCCAGACGCAGCCCGCGCAGCTTGGCCTGTGAGTCGTTGCGGCCGAGAAATTCGATATTGCCATCAGCCCGATAACGCGCCATATCGCCGCTGCGGTACAGCCGTTCGCCAGCCACGAACGGACTGTCCATGAAGCGTTCGGCAGTCAGTTGCGGCAAATTCAGATAGCCGCGTGCAATACCTGCGCCGCCGATATACAGCTCGCCCGCAACACCCGGCGGAACCGGTTGGCCAAGCTCATCGAGCAGATAAATCCGCGTGTTGGCCAATGCCCGGCCAATCGGCAAGACCCCGTCGACCTGGCTGGTTGCCTCGAACTCGAAACAGGTGCTGTCGATGCTGGCCTCAGTGACACCGTAGGCCTGAACGATCTGCACATGATCGCCACAAAGCTTGCGCAGTTGTCGGGCGCTGTGCGCAGTCCAGATATCCGAGCCACAGACCACGGTGCGCATGAACGACAGGTCGTGACCCGTTTCTTCCACCCAGGCCAGCAAGGAATTGAGTACGGCAGGCACGAAATCCGCAAAACCGATCGACGCCTCGCGCAGCAGACGGTAAAGCGCAGGCGGGTCCATCAAGGTCTCGCGTGGGCACAGCACCAGTGTGCCGCCGAAACCCAGTGAGCGAATCAGGTCGGCGCTGAATACATCGAAGGAAAACCCGGCCATCTGCAAGTGATTGAGTGGCGCGTGCAGTGCGTACAATTGCGCCCATGCCGCGCTGACTGCGAGCAATCCGCGATGCTCGACCATCACGCCTTTCGGCACGCCGGTGGAGCCCGAGGTGTAGATCACATACGCCAGGTTGTGCGCGCCGAGGGTTTCCACCACGGGGTTGTCGTCGCGTTCGACGAAGGTGTCGCGTTGATCGTCATCGAGCAGCACCCGCGGCAAGTCCAGCGTCGGCAAATGCGCCTGCACATTACGCTGGGTCAGCAGTGCCGACGGCGCACTGTCTTCGATCATGTAGGCCAGGCGCTCGGCCGGGTAAGCCGGATCCAATGGTACATAGGCGGCACCGGCCTTGAGCACACCGAGCACGCCGATCATCATTTCCACGCCACGTTCGACGCAGATCGCCACTCGATCATCCGGGCTGATGCCCAGGCTGATGAGATGATGAGCCAGACGGTTGGCCTGACGGTTCAATTCGGCATAGCTCAAGCG
The DNA here is from genome assembly GCF_900103225.1 of Pseudomonas congelans. GTDB lineage: Bacteria > Pseudomonadota > Gammaproteobacteria > Pseudomonadales > Pseudomonadaceae > Aquipseudomonas > Aquipseudomonas congelans. The sequence goes on from NZ_FNJH01000001.1 coordinate 999,841, forward strand.
TTGCGACTCGAAGGACACGGCTATGGCGTCGGGCTGCGCCTGAACCCTTTCTTCGAACAGTTGATGAATCGTGCAATCCTGCGGGTAGGGCGCCTCTGTTGCGTTGAGGCCCGCCAGCAGATGCTCGCGTTCGTTGGCCCCCAGCAAGGTGACGTGCTCCAGCACCTGCTGGTCGTCGGCGACCATGGCCTCCAGCACACGCTGGAAGTAGCCCAGATAACGTCGCATGGTGCTCTCATCGAACAGCGCTGTGGCGTACTCCAGCGTGCCGACCAGTTGCTCATCCACCTCGGCCATGTCCAGCGTCAGGTCGAATTGAGCGGTATCAGCGGCCAATTCGATGCTTTTCAGAGTCATGTCGCCGAGCGTCAGATCAGACGCCTCGTTGTTCTCCCACGACAACATCGCCTGGAAAACCGGGCTGTGGGACAGACTGCGTACCGGCTTGATCACTTCAACCACTTGTTCGAACGGCAAGTCCTGATGCGTCTGTGCATCCAGCGTCTGCTGCTTGACCCGCGCCAGCAGCGTCTCTGCCGTGGGCTTGCCACTGAGGTCGACGCGGATCGCCAGGGTGTTGACGAACAGGCCCACCAGCCCTTCGACTTCGCTGCGAGTACGGTTGGCCACTGGCGTACCGATGACCACCTCGTCCTGGCCCGCCAGGCGTCCCAGCAGCCCGGCCCACGCGGCCATGACCGTCATGAACAGGGTGCTGCCGCGGCGTTGGCTCAATGCCTTGAGACCTTGGGTAAGGTCTTTGTCGAAAACGATGGGCAGTGCTGCGCCGGCATAGTCCTGCAGCGCCGGACGCGCACGGTCGGTGGGCAACATCAGCAGCGCCGGAGCGTCTGCCAGGGTTTGCTGCCAGTAGTGACTTTGCTGTTGCAGCAGATCGCCACTGAGCCAGCGACGTTGCCAAACTGCGTAGTCCAGGTATTGCAGATCCAGCGGCGCCAGCGGGTCGTCCTGGCCCTGACTGAATGCCGCATAGAGCGCGGACAATTCGCGGGTCAGCACGCCAATCGACCAGCCATCGGAAACGATATGGTGCAGGGTCAGCAGCAGGACGTGACGGTCCTCGGCCATACGCATCAGGCGGCCACGAATCAACGGGCCCTGTTGCAGATCGAAGTCTTGCAGCGATTCTTCGCTGGCCAGTGCCTGAAGTTTTTCCTCGGCATCCGCCAGCCCTTGCAGATCGTAGATGTGCAGGTTGAAGCCGACATCTGCCGGGCTGATACGTTGCAGAGGCTGTCCGTCATCGCCCTGCATGAAGGTGGTGCGTAAACCTTCGTGGCGCGCAACGAGGTGCTCCAGCGCCCGTTGCATTGCTTCGAGATCCAGTTTGCCATGCAGGCTGAGACCGGCAGGCATGTGGTAGGCCGCGCTGGCGCCTTCCATCTGGGCAAGAAACCACAGACGTTGCTGGCCGAATGACAACGGCCACGCCTGATCGCGTGCCACTGGCACGATGTCCGGCAAGTTGCTGCGCCCGGCCTGGGTAATGGCCACGGCCAGGGTGCTCAGTTCGGGATGGGCGAATAGCGCGGCCAGACCCAGTTCAACGCCCAATTGATGGCGCACCTGGGAAATCAAACGCATCGCCAGCAAGGAGTGGCCGCCGAGTTCGAAGAACTGGTCATGACGGCCCACCTGTTCCAGATCGAGCAGGTCTTGCCAGATCTGCGCCAGCGCAATCTCGGTCTCACCTTGCGGCTCCACGTGTTCGCGGCTGGCATAGGCATTGGCTTGCGGAGCCGGCAAGGCGTTGCGATCAAGCTTGCGGTTCGGCGTCAACGGCAGTTCATCAAGCATTACGAACGCGCTTGGCAGCATGTACTCGGCCAGCTGCGGTGCCAGTTCGGCGCGCAACTCAGCGGCTGTAAGCTGGCTTTGCGGCTGGGCAACCACATAAGCCACCAGGCGTTTGTCTCCCGGATTGTCTTCCCGAGCAATAACCACCGCCTCTTTTACCCCGGCGCAATTGCCCAGACGGGCTTCGATTTCTCCCAGTTCGATACGGAAACCACGCACCTTGACCTGGAAGTCGTTACGGCCCAGGTACTCGATACGGCCGTCGGCCATGTAGCGCGCCAGGTCACCGGTTTTGTACATTCTGGCGTCAGGGTCGTTGCTGAACGGATCCGCGAGAAAACGCTCGGCGTTGACTTCGGCAAGGTTCAGGTAACCGCGTGCCACGCCGTCGCCACCGATGAAAATCTCACCGGCCGCGCCATACGGCACCGGCTGCTGGTGGCTATCAAGCAAGTAGATGCGGGTATTGGCCATCGGCTTGCCGATGGACGCGTTGCCACTGCCTTCGCTGCCGGCTACAGCATCGTGGCTGACGTAAGCGGCGGTGCAGGACACCGTCGCTTCGGTAGGGCCGTAAGTATTGATCAGACGAGTGTGCGCCGGGCGCACTTCGTCCCAGAGCTTGAGCTTCTGTGCCGACAGCGCATCGCCAGTGACGTTGATCAGACGCACATGTTGCAGGCTCTGAGCCGCCAACTGCGGTTGCTTGTGCCATTCGGCCACCAGTGTGTGCCAGTGCGCAGCGGTCAGGTGCAGGACGGTCGGATGAATGCCGTGAGTTTCAGTCCCTTCGCTGCCGAAGACCTCGCGGCTCGGCGCCAGGGTGGCACCCGCCAGCAAGGCCGGGAAGATCTCCTCCACAGACAGATCGAAGTTCAAGGTGTTCTGTTGCAGCACGATGTCGCTCTGGGACAGGGCAAACAGCCGTACCGCATCGACGCTGTAGTTGACCAGGCCGCGATGTTCGATCATCACCCCTTTGGGATTACCGGTAGAGCCCGAGGTGTAGATCACATACGCCAGGTTGCGCACGCCGAGGGCTTCCACCACCGGGTCGTCGTCACGCTCGGTAAAGGTGGTGCGTTGATCTTCGTCGAGCAATACCAGCGGCAATTTCAGTGTCGGCAAGCGCATCTGCAGATCACGCTGAGTGAGCAACGCCGATGGCGTACTGTCCTCGATCATGTAAGCCAGGCGCTCGGCCGGGTAGGCCGGGTCAAGAGGTACGTAAGCCGCGCCCGCTTTAAGCACACCAAGCAGGCCGATCATCATTTCCACGCCGCGCTCGACGCAGATCGCCACCCGATCATCAGGGCCAATGCCCAGACCGATGAGGTGGTGAGCCAGACGGTTGGCCTGGTGGTTCAATTCGGCATAGCTCAGGCGCTGCCCTTGGAAAGCCACGGCGATGGCATCAGGTTGCGTCCGTACCTGTGCTTCAAATAGGTGTTGAATGCACAGGTCCGTCGGGTAGTCCTGGCGGTTCTGGTTGAAAGTCTCCAGTAGCCGGTTGCGCTCGGCGGCGGGCAGCACATCCAGCTGCGTAACGGCCATTTGCGGTGTGTGCGCCAGCGCGTCGGTCAGTTGTTCCAAGGCACACTGCATCATGGCGCACAGGCGTTGCGGATCCGCAGGCTGCACGCCGTGTATCACCAAATCGAGGTCACGACCGTAATCATTGACCGACAAGCACAACGGGTAGTTGGTGCGCTCGGAGCTATCGAGCAGGCGCAGGCCCGGCCATTGCAACTGGCTGTCCTGACCCTGGTGCCGGTAGTTGAGCAGGCTGGAGAACAACGGCACCGCCGTGGACACGCTACTGCAACGCTGGGCCAGGGCCAATGACGCCTGCTCGTGGCTCAGTAACTCGCTGAGATCACGGTGGGTGGCCATGACCAGCTCGTGCGCGCCTTGCGCGGTCAGTTGCACGCGAACCGGCAGGGTGTTCATGAACATGCCCATGGCCCGCTCGGCGCCGACCGTACCCTGCAGGCGGCCAGTGACCACGGTGCCGAACACCACATCATCGCGACCGGTGCAACGGGCCAGCACCTGAGCCCAGGCGACATGGAACAGAACCGCCGGGGACATGCCGCGTTCCCGGGCCTGAGTCCGGATACCTGCGCAGAGGTCACTGCTCAATGTCAGTTCGGCCTCTTCGACGTCATTGCCGTCACCCTGAACTTCCACCAGGTCGAACGGGACGGTGGGTGAGTCGACATCAGCCAGGCGGCGGGTAAAGTAAGCTTCGTGGGCACTTGAAGGGATGGCGAGGGTCTGTGCGACAAACTCCCGATAAGGCTGCGGTGGCAGCAGGTCTGCGCCCTGGCCGCGCATCAGCAGGCGAATTTCTTCGAGTATGAGCTCCAGGGTGACGTGGTCGCTGACCATGTGGTGATCAAGCAGCGCCAGTAGCCAACGATCCGAGTTTGGGTCGCCGGCAACGTAGGCCAGCAGTAGCGGTGCCTGTCGCAGGTCCAGGCGCAGATGACTTGGATCAGTTAGACGATCCACTTGGCTGAGTGCGTCCTCATCCGGCGTCAGGGTGAGGGTATGTACCGAAAATTGCGCCTGGCGGTGCACCACTTGCACCGCTTGCGGCAGGCCGTTCCAATGCACCGAACTGCGCAGGACATCATGGCGGTCGATAACCGTTTGCAGGCCCTCAAGAAAGGCATCGAGACGCGCACGGCAGTCGAACTCGATCATCGAGCGCATCAGGTAGGCGTCGCGTTCACGATTCAGCAGGTAATGGAACAGGATGCCTTCCTGGAGCGGTGCCAGCGGGTAGATGTCCTGGATATTGGCGGCTCCACCGGGAACGGTCGAGGTGATCAGTTCAATATGAGCGGCGCTCAGTTCCACCAGCGGCAACATGTCTGGGGTTAATTGAGTGCAGTTGGCCGGAATGCGGTTGGCCGGTGCCTGGAACAGGGCTTGTTTGTCCTGGCTGATGGCCAAGGCCATTTCACGCACGGTAGGCGCAGTGAATACAGTCTTTACGTTGAGATTCAGGCCCTGCTTGCGCAGACGTTCGATCAGAGAGACGGCCAACAGTGAGTGGCCACCCAGTTCAAAGAAATGATCGTGACGACCGACCTGCTCGACATCCAACAGGTCTTGCCAGATAGCCACGATCTGCTCTTCGGTTTCGCATTGCGGGGCTTCGTAGCCACGGCTGATCAGCGCATCAGCATCCGGGGCTGGCAAGGCCTTGCGATCAAGCTTGCGGTTCGGCGTCAACGGGAGTTCATCAAGCAGTACGAACGCGCTTGGCAGCATGTACTCGGCCAGCTGCGGTGCCAGTTCGGCGCGCAGCTCAGCGGCTGTAACCTGGCTTTGCGGCTGGGCAACCACATAAGCTACCAGGCGTTTGTCTCCCGGATTATCTTCCCGGGCGACAACCACCGCCTCCTTGACTCCGGCGCAATTGCCCAGACGGGCTTCGATTTCGCCCAGTTCGATGCGGAAACCACGCACCTTGACCTGAAAGTCGTTACGCCCCAGGTACTCGATCCGACCGTCGGCCATGTAGCGCGCCAGGTCACCGGTTTTGTACATCCTGGCGTCAGGGTCGTTGCTGAACGGATCCGCGAGGAAACGCTCGGCGTTGACCTCGGCAAGGTTCAGGTAACCGCGCGCCACGCCATCGCCACCGATGAAAATCTCACCGGCCGCGCCATACGGCACCGGCTGCTGGTGGCCATCAAGCAGGTAGATACGGGTGTTGGCCATCGGCTTGCCGATGGTCGCGTTGCCGCTGCCTTCGCTGCCGGCTACAGCATCGTGGCTGACGTAAGCGGCGGTACAGGAAACGGTGGCCTCGGTAGGGCCATAGGTATTGATCAGGCGAGTGTGCGTCGGTCGAATCTCATCCCAGAGCTTGAGTTTCTGCGCCGACAGTGCATCACCTGTGACGTTGATCAAGCGCACATGCTGCAGACGTTGCTCAACGACCTGCGGCTGCTTGTGCCATTCGGCCACCAGCGTATGCCAGTGCGCAGCGGTCAGGTGCAGGACGGTCGGATGAATACCGTGATTTTCAGTCGCTTCGCTACCGAAGATCTCGCTGCTCGGCGCCAGCGTGGCACCCGCCAGCAAGGCCGGGAAGATTTCCTCCACAGACAGGTCGAAGTTCAGGGTGTTCTGTTGCAGCACGGTGTCGGTTGGGGACAGGGCAAACAGCCGTACTGCATCGACGCTGTAGTTGACCAGACCGCGGTGCTCGATCATCACCCCCTTGGGATTGCCAGTGGAGCCCGAGGTGTAGATCACATACGCCAGGTTGCGCACGCCGAGGGTTTCCACCACCGGGTTGTCGTCACGCTCTGTAAAGGTGTTGCGCTGATCGTTGTCGAGCAACACCAGTGGCAAGGTCAGGGTCGGCAGACATTCCTGCAAGTGACGCTGTGTCAGCACCGCCGACGGCGTACTGTCTTCGATCATGTAAGTCAGGCGATCGGCCGGATACGCCGGGTCCAGTGGCACATAAGCAGCACCGGCCTTGAGCACACCGAGCAGGCCGACCATCATTTCCACGCCGCGCTCGACGCAGATCGCCACTCGATCATCCGGGCCGATGCCCAGGTCGATCAGATGATGAGCCAGACGATTGGCCTGACGGTTCAATTCGGCATAGCTCAAGCGCTGCGCCTGGAAAGCCACGGCGATGGCATCAGGTTGCGTCCGTGCCTGTGCTTCAAACAGGTGCTGAATGCACAGGTCTTTCGGGTAGTCCTGATGGTTCTGGTTGAAGGTCTCCAGCAGCAGGTTGCGCTCGGCGGTGGGCAGTACATCCAGCTGCGTAACGGCCATCTGCGGTGTGTGCACCAGCGCGTCGGTCAGTTGCTCCAATGCGCACTGCATCATGGCGCACAGGCGTTGCGGATCCGCGGGCTGCACGCTGTGTATCAACAGGCCGAGGTCACTGCCGTAATCGTTGACCGACAAGCACAACGGATAATTGGTGCGCTCGGAGCTGTCGAGCAGGCGCAGGCCCGGCCATTGCAACTGGCTGTCCTCGCTCTGGTGCCGGTAGTTGAGCAGGCTGGAGAACAACGGCACCGCCGTAGCCATGCCACTGCAACGCTGAGCCAGGGCCAATGATGCCTGCTCGTGGCTCAGTAACTCGCTGAGATCACGGTGGGTGGCCATGACCAGTTCCTGGGCGCCTTGCGTGGCCAGTTGCACACGAACCGGCAGGGTGTTCATGAACATGCCCATGGCCCGTTCGGCACCTATTGTGCCTTGCAGGCGGCCGGTGACTACGGTGCCGAACACCACATCATCGCGACCGGTACAACGGGCCAGCACCTGAGCCCAGGCGACATGGAACAGAACCGCCGAGGACATGCCGCGCTCCCGGGCCTGAGTCCGGATACGTGCGCAGAGGTCACTGCTCAATGCCAGCTCGGCTTCTTTGACGTCGTTGCCGTCGCCCTGAACTTCCACCAGTTCGAACGGCACGGTGGGTGAATCAACATCAGCCAGACGGCGGGTGAAGTAGGCTTCGTGGGCACTTGCAGGGCTGGCGAGGGTCTGTGCGACAAACTCCCGATAAGGCTGCGGTGGCAGCAGGTCTGCGCCCTGGCCGCGCATCAGCAGGCGAATTTCTTCGAGTATGAGTTCCAGGGTGGTGTGGTCGCTGATCATGTGGTGATCAATCAGCGCCAGTAGCCAACGCTCCGAGTTCGGGTCGCCAGCAATGTAGGCCTGTAGTAGCGGTGCCTGTTGCAGATCCATACGCAGACGGCCTGGATCACTGAGACGATCCACCTGGCTGAGTGCGTCTTCATCCGGCGTCAGGGTCAGGGTATGTACCGGCAACTGCGCCTGGCGGTGCACCACTTGCACCGCTTGCGGCAGGCCGACCCAATGCACCGAACTGCGCAGAACATCATGGCGGTCGATAACCGTTTGCAGGCCCTCAAGAAAGGCGTCAAGACGCGCACGGCTGTCAAACTCGATCGTCGAGCGCACCAGATAGGCGTCGCGTTCACGATTCAGCAGGTAATGGAACAGGATGCCTTCCTGAAGCGGCACCAGCGGGTAGATGTCCTGGACATTGGCGGCTCCGCCGGGAACGGCGGAGGTGATCAGTTCAATCTCATCAACGCTTAGGTTCACCAGCGGCAACATGTCTGGCGCTAATTGCGTGCAGTCTGCCGGGATGCGGTTGGCCGGTGCCTGGAACAGGGCTTGTTTGTCCTGGCTGATGGCCAAGGCCATTTCACGCACGCTGGGCGCAGTGAATACAGTGTTTACGTTGAGATTCAGACCCTGCTTGCGCAGACGGTCGATCAGAGAGACGGCCAGCAGTGAGTGGCCACCGAGTTCGAAGAAATGGTCGTGACGCCCGACCTGCTCGACACCCAGCAGGTCTTGCCAGATAGCCACGATCTGCTCTTCGGTCTCGCCTTGCGGGGCTTCGTAGCCACGGGTGATCAGCGCATCACCGTCCGGGGCTGGCAGCGCCTTGCGATCCAGCTTGCCGTTCGGCGTCAGCGGCATTGAGTCGAGCAGCACATAGGCCGTCGGGATCATGTAGGCCGGCAGTTGTTCCTGCAACCAGGCGCGCAGGCTGTCGATGTCTACCGAAGCATGCTCTGCGACCAGGGTGTAATAAGCCACCAGGCGTTTATCGCCCGGCACATCTTCACGAGCAGTGATCACTGCTTCATGGACCGCCGGGTGTTTGGCCAGAGCGGCCTCGATTTCGCCGATCTCGATACGCAGGCCGCGAATCTTCACCTGAAAGTCATTGCGCCCCAGGTATTCCAGCGCGCCATTGGCCAGCCAGCGACCCACGTCGCCGGTTTTGTACAGGCGTGCCTGCGGATCGCTGGAAAACGGGTCGGCGATGAAACGCTCGGCACTTAGCTCCGGCTGGTTCAGGTAACCCCGTGCCACGCCGATGCCGCCAATGTGCAGCTCGCCCGCCACGCCCAGCGGTTGCAGCTGGCCTTGGGCATCCAACACGTGCATCTGAATGTTGGCAATCGGACGGCCGATGGGCACGCTGTCGCCCGGATCTGTCGGACGGCACTCCCAGGCAGTCACGTCGATGGCCGCTTCGGTCGGGCCATACAGGTTGTGCAGCTCAACGCCCTTGAGGTGTTGCTCGAAGCGGCGCTGCAACGCACGGGGCAAGGCCTCGCCGCTGCACAGCACGCGGCGCAGTTGCGGGAAGTCGCGGGTTGAGCGGTGTCCCAGAAACACATCGAGCATCGAGGGCACGAAGTGCAGCAGGGTAATACCCGCGTCACTCATTACCTGCGCCAGGTAGTCAGGGTCCTGATGGCCACCGGGACGAGCCATGACCAGCTCGGCACCGGCCAACAGCGGCAGGAAAAACTCCCAGACCGAAACGTCGAAGCCGAATGGGGTCTTTTGCAGCACACGATCGTTGCTGTCCACGTGATAGGCGTCACGGGCCCAGAGCAGGCGGTTGACCACGCCCAGGTGTTCATTCATCACGCCCTTGGGCTGCCCGGTTGAGCCCGAGGTGTAGAGCACGTAGGCCAGATGATTCGGCTGCAGGCCCAGGGCCTTGGTATCCGGGTTAGCGGACGACTGTGCGGCAAGCTGGGCGCTCTCCTGATGGTCATTCAGGACCAGTATCGGCAGCGTAATGTCCGGCAGGTTGTCTTGCAGATCCTGAGTGGTCAGCAGCGCCTGCGGCGAGCTGTCCTCAAGCATATAGGCCTGGCGGGCGCTCGGCAGGTCAGGGTCGATCGGCACATAGGCGCCACCGGCCTTGAGGATACCCAACAGCGCCACGACCATTTCCGGGCCGCGACGCAGGCTGACCGCGACACGCGTATCCGGCTCAACGCCCAGCTCGATCAGACGATGGGCAAGCTGGTTGGCCTGTTGGTTGAGTTCGGCGTAGGTGAGCAGCGGACCGCTGTCGCCGCTTACGGCGCAGGCATCCGGACGCTGGTCGACCTGTTGTTCGATCAGTTGGTGGATCAGAACATCGCGCGGATAAGGGTGGGCGGTGTCATTGAGGCCCGCCAGCAACAGCTCGCGCTCATCGTCCGGCAGTATCGACAGGCTGTTCAGCGCAGCTTGCGGCGTATGTTCCAGCGCTTCCACGATGCTGCGCAGTGCAACCTGCATGTACTCGCCGATGCGCTGGGCATTAATTTGCTGGACGGCCTGAATGGTGAGCGTGAAGTCATCGCCCAGGTCATCGACGTTCAGGGTCAACGGGTAGTTGGTATGGTCTTCGGTGCCGAAGGACTCGATCCCTTCCCAGGCGGTGGCAGCTTCTGCCGAAACATCGCTCACGACGCTGTGCCGGTAGTTGAGCAATGCACTGAATAGCGGCGTTGGTGCGGCCACACCGCTGCAACGCTGGGCGAGTACCAGCGGAGCATGCTCATGTCCGAGCAAAGAGGTCAGCCGCTGGTGGGTCGCCTTCAATCCCTCGGCCACTGTCGTCGCGTCGATATCGACGCGTAGCGGCAAGGTGTTGATAAACATGCCCAACGCACGGTCGGCGCCATCACCGGCCTGCATACGGCCCAGCAGTACCGTACCGAACACCACCTGTTCACGGTCGGAGACATTGCCCAGCACCCGCGCCCAGGCCAAATGCATCAGGCTCGCGACGCTGACGCCTGCCTGCCGGGCCTGAGCCCGCAAACGCAGGTTCAGTTCGGCCGCCAGGGTCACGCTGGCCTCTTCGAGGTCGCGGCCGCCGTCCTGCACATTCTGCAAACCGAACGGCAGCGTCGGCTCATCGACGTCGCCGAGCATCTCGCGGAAGAACGCTTCGTGCTGTGCCTCGCTGACACCCAGGCGAGCCTGGGCGACATAGTTGCGATACGGCACTGTCTCACCCAACGCATTACCCTGACCGAGCAGGTGCGCCTGAATTTCATGCAGTACCACGGTCAGGGAAGTGGCGTCGCTGACCAGGTGATGGGACAGCAACATCGCCAGCCAGCGGTCGTTGACCGGGTCATGGCTAACGACAATGCGCATCAATGGCGCGTTACGCACATCGAGGCGGTAATGCCGACGGTCGAAGCGCTGGTGTAATTGCTCGTCAACCGGGCCGTCTGCAGGGTCGAGGCACAACTCGGTGACGTGCAGTTCAGCTTGACGCAGCACGACTTGCACCGGTTCGTCGAGGTCTTCCCACAGCACTGCGGTGCGCAGGATATCGTGGCGGTTTATCACGTCTTGCAAAGCGCTGCTGAAATCGTCCAGTCGCGCCCGGTCAGATAGCGCAAACAGTGCTTTCAGGGTGTAAGGGTCGCCCTGTTCGGCACTGATATGGTGGTAAAGAATCCCCGCCTGCAACGGTGCCAGCGGGTAGATGTCCTGCACGTTGGCAGCACCGCCGGGCACGTCCTGCACCACGTGGTCGATCTGCGCCTGAGAGAGGTTGATCAGCGGCAACATCTGCGGGGTGATACGGTCGCAACGTTCGGGAATCAGGTTGGCCGGCACCACGATTTCCGAGTCACCACCGGCTGCTGCCGCCAATGCCGCCACGGTTGGTTGGCCGAACAGCACATGCACATCGGCACTCAGACCGACCTGGCGCATGCGTTGAATCAGTTTTACCGCCAGCAGCGAGTGGCCACCCAGTTCGAAGAAGTGATCATGACGACCGACCTGCTCGACCTTGAGCACGTCGGCCCAGATCGACGCCAGCAGGGTTTCCACTTCGCCTTGCGGCGCTTCGTAACCACGGCTGATCAGCGATTGCGCATCCGGAGCAGGCAGGGCCTTGCGATCCAGCTTGCCGTTTGGTGTCAAAGGCAGGCTGTCCATCTGCACAAACGCGCTGGGAACCATGTAGTCGGGCAGGTGTTCAAGCAACTCTTTACGCAGGTTTTCGGCGGGTGTCGGTTCGCCACACAAGTAGGCCACCAGACGCTTGTCGTCCGGATGTGCAGGGTCATCTGCGCGGGCAACCACTACCACTTCACGCACACCGGCGCACAAGGCCAGGGCGGCCTCGATTTCGCCGATTTCGATACGCAAGCCGCGAATCTTCACCTGAAAGTCGTTGCGGCCCAGGTATTCCAGCGCGCCATTGGCCAGCCAGCGACCCACGTCGCCGGTTTTGTACAGACGTGCCTGCGGATCGTTGGAAAACGGGTCGGCGATAAAACGCTCGGCACTCAACTCTGGCTGGTTCAGGTAACCCCGCGCCACGCCGATGCCGCCAATGTGCAGCTCACCGGCCACGCCCAGCGGTTGCAACTGGCCCAGGGCATCCAGCACGTGCATCTGAATGTTGGCAATCGGACGGCCGATGGGCACGCTTTCGCCAGGATCCGTCGGACGGCACTCCCAGGCAGTCACGTCGATGGCCGCTTCGGTCGGGCCATACAGGTTGTGCAGTTCAACGCCCTTCAGGTGTTGCTCGAAGCGGCGCTGCAACGCGCGGGGCAAGGCCTCGCCACTGCACAATACGCGGCGCAGTTGCGGGAAGTCGCGATTCGAACGGTGTTCCAGAAACACATCAAGCATCGAGGGCACAAAGTGCAGCAGGGTAATGCCCGCGTCACTCATTACCTGCGCCAGGTAATCCGGCTCCTGATGGCCACCGGGACGTGCCATGACCAGCTCGGCACCGGCGAGCAATGGCAGGAAAAACTCCCAGACTGACACGTCGAAGCCGAACGGGGTCTTTTGCAGCACACGATCATTGCTGTCCACGTGATAGGCGTCACGGGCCCAAAGCAGGCGGTTGACCACGCCCAGGTGTTCGTTCATCACGCCCTTGGGCTGCCCGGTGGAACCCGAGGTGTAGAGCACGTAGGCCAAATGATTCGGCTGCAGGCCCAGGGCCTTGGCATCCGGGTTGCCGGTTGGCTGCTCGGTCAGTTGCGCGTTGTCATCGCGACCATCGAGTACCAGCACCGGAAGGTCCAGGGCCGGCAGGTTGTCGTGCAGATCCTGAGTGGTCAGCAGCGCCTGCGGCGAGCTGTCCTCAAGCATATAGGCCTGGCGGGCGCTGGGCAGGTCAGGGTCGATCGGCACGTAGGCGCCACCAGCCTTGAGGATACCCAGCAGCGCCACGACCATTTCCGGGCCGCGACGCAGGCTCACTGCGACCCGTGTATCCGGCTCTACGCCCAGTTCGATCAGACGATGGGCAAGCTGGTTGGCCTGTTGGTTGAGTTCGGCGTAAGTGAGCAACGGACCGCTGTCGCTGCGCACCGCGCAGGCATCCGGACGCTGGGCGACCTGTTGTTCGATCAATTGGTGAATCAGAACATCGCGGGGATAGGCGAGGGCGGTTTCGTTGAAAGTGGCCAGTTGCTGATGCTCGTTCCTGCTCATCAGCGGAAAGTGCGCCAAGGGCGTGTCGTGTTGATTCAGCACAGCTTCAAGCATGGCGAAGATGCGCTGCTGTACGCGTTGCGCTTCCTCGAAGGTGAAGTAAGCCGTGTTGAAGTTGAAATCCAGGTGGACGTCTTCAGAGGGATGGTAATCGCGTACGAAGATCGCCATGGGCGTCTGCTCGTAACCGTTGTCCAGCATCAGCACCCGCGCAGGGTCATCGCAGCCGAACGTGACGTCACCATCGAAGCTTTCGAATGACAGTGAAACATCGAACAACTGGTGGCGTCCGGTTTGCGCCAGCCGCAGGCTACGGTTGAGTTCGGCAATCGGGAAACGCTGGTGGCGGTAAGTGCGACGTAGTTGCGTGCCGATGTTATTCATCAGGTCGACCAGCGTTTCATGCGGGTCGAAGCCCACGCGAATCGGGCTGACCGAAGAAAACATGCCGATGGTGGCCTTCTGACGAGCACTGGTACGGTTATGCACCGGCATACCGACAACGATCTCATCGACGCCTACAGTGCGGCAGAAATAGGTGCTGATCACGCCGACCAGTACATGAGCCACGGACAAGTTGCATTCGCTGGCAAACCGAGTCAGCGCGTTATAAAGCGCGCGGGGCAACATGGCTTGAACCTGGTCACTGGGGGCTGGAACGCTGGAAAGGCCCGCCTTGAAATCTGCTTTGCGTTGCAGCAGAACCGGCGGCAGTTGCGCGTAGGCCTGCTCCCAGAACAGTCGATCACGCTCGTAGCGAGAAGACGTCATGTAGGCCTTGTCTTCCTCAAGGAACGAGAGGTAAGAAGATCCCTCGACAAGCACTTCCTTGCCTTCCAGCAAGCCCGAGTAGACATCGTCCACGGCATGCGCGATCAGCACTGCACCGATGCCGTCGGCAACCAGGTGGTGCAAGCGATTGAACCAGTAATAGAGCTGCGGCCCGCAACGAACCAGACGCGACTCCCAGAGTTGTCCGGTCATTGACTCAAAGGGTTGGCGGAAGGACTCGCGCAGATGCGCAATGGCATGCTCGACGTTGCCGTCGACCTCAGGCAAGTCGGTCACTTCAAGCTTGAACGGCGCCTCGGACAGCACCCGCTGGCCGCCCATCCCGCTCTCGTGACTGAAACTCAGACGCAGCGCGTCATGGCTGTCGATGACCCTCTGGATGGCGTTCTCGAACAGTGCAATATCGATGTCGCCCTTGATCTCCAGAGTCATGCCGATGTTGTAATAAGGCAGGTGCGGATAGGCGAGCTGATCAAGCCAGATACCTTGCTGAACCGAAGCCAACGGAAGAGGCTCTTGCTCTTGCGTGCACAGATTGTCGATCAACGAATTCATCTCAAAGCACCTGTTTGCGAAATCAATTGGCTCGTCTCCGGTCGAAGGGCGGCGCGGCATGGCGCAGGACGACTGCCAGTCGGCGGGAGGATTAAGAACATTGAAAAAAAAATAGAGCATCCACCTGGGGATGTCTGTCATGGGAAGCTGGGACAAGTGCGCGCGGTAGCCTTGCGGGCTGGGGGATCAATGATTCAAGGCTGCGCCGGTATAGACGCCTTGACCGATTCGATTGGCCTGTCGAACGAGGCGCAGAGCGAAGTTGGGGGCCTAAGCCCCCATTTTTTATTCAGTGAGGTATCGAGTGACTGTCAGGCGACGGCGGGCTGAAGAACTTCCTCGATGAAGCGGAAGGCGGTTTGTTTCGATTGCAGGGTGGAGGCGAAGAACGCGAGGTGGCTGCCATCGCGCTCTACGTGCAGCGTGGCGTCCTTGATCGACGCGGCAATATGCCGTGAGCCGCCGATGTGCGTAGTCGAATCGGCATCGCCCGCCACTACCAGGGTTGGCGCGGTGATGCGCGTCAGTCGTGGTGCCAGCTCGGTCTTGTTCAGCGCGTCATTCAAGCGCGCATAGCGATAGAACAACTCGGGATTGACGTAGGGGTAAAGCACCACATGGGCGATGGATTCAGGAGTGGTGGCCAGCGTCGCCTGGTCGAGGAACATCGCTTGCAGGTCAGCAGCCTCACCACGATCCTGAGCAGCGCTTTCCATCAGCCACTCGAAGTTTTGCTGATGGGCGGTGCGCAGGTCGTTGTCGTCCAGGTTGTAATCACCATGCCACAAGCTCAGGGAGTTGACCCGGTCGGCATGTTCGGCAGCGGCGCTCAGGGCGATCACCGCGCCGCCGCAAATGCCCATCAGGTGGGCGGTCGACAACCTGAAGTGATTCATCACGCTGATCATGTCGGCGACCTGGGCATCGGTGTCCACCGCAATCTGGTCGAATGCCTCGCAGTCACCGAACAGCCCTCGGGTTTCCCAGGTCACGACAAAAAAACGCTCGCTCAAGGCATTGAACCAGTCGCGACAGAGATCGAACGGAATGCCGCAGGGCAGTGCCAGAACCACGGGAGGCAGCTCGCGGTTGGCACTGGCATGCACCAGCAAGGGGGCATTGTCACGGGTGGTCAGGTGCAGTGTCTCGATGTGCGGCACTGCACCGCTGAATTCAAAATGCTTGAGCAGTCGATTGAAGGCAGTGACGTCTGCAGCATCGTCGAAGTGCTCGTAGCTGTAGTCGAGCGCTTCACAGATTTTGCGGCTTATAAAGTATTCGAACGACGACAGTTGCGCCTCGCCACCATGCAAGTACTGCAGGGTGCGCACACCGATGCGCGCAAACGCGGCATTAATCGCCCGCTCTGTGGCTCTAACGCTGGAGCATGCCGGCTCTGGCAGCGAGCCGTTGTCCCGGACGAGAAAGCTCAGGCATACAGGATCGGGCAAATTGAGGGCAAGGTGCCTGAGCATCCTCACCGTCTCGCACAGACGCATCGCTGCGTCGGAGGAAATAGTCATGGATCTGTACTCTTTTTGGGCGCTTTTCTCAGGTACGTTGCGCGAGGCTACTGTCGTCTGCCGCAGGCGGGTCAGACGGCTTCGAATTTCTTGCCGCGTGTGGTGTGGGTCACGAGGCGGTTGTATTCAGGTGTTTCGTCACCGATCACCTGCACCGCGCCGTATTTCTCCAGGCTGATGCGACCGCCGTACTCTTCGATGTGATCCGAGTCCGGGTAGATGTGCACGAAAGACGGTACGTAGCGTGACGCGAAACCCATGCGCATTTCCGGTGATTCGCCGCTGTGCGGATAGGAGGCGTGCATCAGCGTTGACCAGAAAATGATGAACTGCCCGGCTTTCATCTGCATGGGCACGGCAGAGGCCTCGTCGGGCTTCCAGTTCTCATCGATCTGCAACTGGCGATAGTCATAACCGAAGAAACCGCGACGCACGCCATCCTTGACCACCGAGTTGTTGGCGTCGGGTTCATAGCTCATGCGCTTGGTTTCGTCGTAGTTCATGCTGTTCTGGGTGCCCGGAATGAACTGCAGGCAACCATTGGCAATGTTCGCGTCGGTGAACGCGGTCCAGACGGTGATGGTGCCGCCAAACTCTTCGTTTTCCGGCCAGATGATCTGCGGCTTGCCGGAGGCGTTGGCGAACGTATCGGCCTGATGCCAGTCGGTGCCTTCATCGCCCGGATATTTGGGAAAGAACTCGGTGCGCCAGCAAAGCACATTAGGACCCAGAATGCTTTCGACACGGTCGCAGATTTCCGGGCGGCAGATGTGGCTGGCCAGGAAGTCATCATCCAGATGGCGGTCGTAGTTGGCGATGTTGGTGCCACCGGAAATGGCGTCCAGATCCTGGTAGGCCGCGGCGCTACGATCGAGCAGGCGCAGACGGGTGCGCTTCCAGGTTTCCTTCATTTCTTCCGGCGAATAGGCGTCAAACGGACCGATAAAACCGTTTTTCTCGAACGAGGCACGCTGTTCCGCAGTTAAAGCGAATTTTTTGCTCATGAGCTTTTCCTTTTCGGTCAATGGGCTTGAACAAGGCTACGAGAGATGTGGTCGGCCAGGACTTTGGCCGTTGCGCCATCCGCCAGGATTCCCGGGTCGAGGTTGATTTTGTAATGCGTCTTGAGCTTGCTCAGCGAACGGATCAGTGCCAAAGAAGTGCCGCCGAAGTCGAAAAAGTCATCGTTGACGCCGATGTTTTTCAGGCCCAGGTCTTCGCTCCAGACCTTGAGCACGAAGTGCTCCTGCTCACTGAGGCCCTTGACGTCTGCTGCGCGCAAGGACGTCGTCCCGGCGACAGGCGAGGGCAGTTGTGTCTTGTCGATTTTGCCGTGGTGGGTGACCGGCAACTCTGCCAGCGGCACATACACCGAAGGGCGCATGTACTCCGGCAAACTGTCGGCCATCAATGCGGCAACTTCGCTGCGGGTCTGCTCGGTCCAGGCATCGACGCCCTGGCCTGGCACCACGTAAGCCACCAGGCGCAGGTCGCCATCACCGTAATCATGTACACCGACATGCGCGGCAGCCACATTCGGGCTGGCTTGCAGAGCGGCTTCGATCTCGCCGGGCTCGATGCGGAACCCGCTGATTTTCAATTGCTCGTCGCAGCGACCGGCGTAACGATATTCGCCATTACTTTCCAGGGTCATCAGGTCGCCAGTACGGTAAGCGCGTACAGCACCAGGCAATTCGACGAATCGCTCGACATTGAGCGCCTCACGGTTCAGATAGCCCTGAGCCACACCGGCACCTTCGATGTACAGCTCGCCAGTGGTGCCTTGCGCGACCGGGGCCTGACTCGCGTCAAGCAGGTGCAGGCGCCAGCCGTCCAGCGGCTTGCCCAGCGAAACCATGGCCGCTGACTCCAGGTCCTGCGCCAACACTCGCTTGAAAGTAGTGTGAACGGTGGCCTCGGTGATGCCGTACATGTTGATCAGCGCAGGTTTCTGGTCGCCATGCCGCTCGACCCAGGGACGCAGCACAGTGGCGGGCAACGCTTCGCCACCAAACACCACGTAGCGCAGCGCCAGAGGAGCAGTGTTGCCACGGTCGGCTTCATCAAGACCACGGAAGGCCGATGGCGTCTGACTGAGCACGGTGATGCGCTGATCGGCGAGCCATTGACGCAGGCTGGCAGGCGAGCGCGAAACGTCATACGGGACAACGGCCACCTGGCCGCCGTGGGCGAGGGCACCCCAGATTTCCCAGACCGAGAAGTCAAAACCGATGGAGTGGAACATCGACCAGACGTCCTGGGCGTTGAAGCCAAAGGCGCGCTGGGTGCTTTCCAGCAGGCGACTGACGTTGCCATGGGAAACCTGCACACCCTTGGGCTCACCGGTGGATCCCGAGGTGTAGATGATGTAGGCAGTGGAATTGCTCGGGTCGATACGGGTGTCTTCAGCGGCCGGTTGCAGCGCCGGCGCGGACAGCAACTCGTCGAGTGCCAATACACGCAGAGACGGTATGTTCGGCAGGTTGGCGGCATCGCCGATGATCAGGTTCAACTCACTGTCGCGCACGATGTGCTCGACGCGTTTGCCGGGGTATTGCGGGTCGACCGGCACATAGGTGCCACCGGCCTTGAGAATACCCAGCAAGCTGGTGACCAGATCGACGCTGCGCGGCAGGTACATACCCACACGCGTGCCATAGGTCACACCTTCATCGCGTAAACGTGCAGCCAGCTTCGTCGAGAGCGCGTCGAGCTGTGCGTAGCTCAACGTCCGGGCCGCATCGCTGACAGCGGTGCGCTCAGGAAATTGACGTGCCCTGTCACTGAATATCTCGTGCAGGAAAGCACCGGGCTTGAGAGGGGCTGACGCGGCGCAAGGCGATTCGTCAGTGTTCTTAATCGGCATGACCAAGGCTCCTGTGTAGTAACCAGGTGCAGCGTTCAGATCCGCTGCACTCGAGACATCCCTGCGGCCTGAAGGATCCGTTCAAAGGGCCGGCACGATCCGCAGTTGGCGCATTTCAGCACCGACTGCCAGCCGGCGTCTGTCGAGGGAAATGGGGACAAAGCCCTGCCGAACGCAATGAGTACGTATTGACGCTCTGCGCGACCGCTGTCCCGGATTGCGGTGACAGACGCCCCCGGGCCATCAGTGTTTTTATTCTTGCGCGGTGCCGGAGCGTGTTGGTCTGGCGCCAAACAACGTGGATGTGAAGGGCTGAGGTCCAGGAGTTTGTTCATGAGTCTTCAAGCTGACACTGCGCCCGTTTTCGCTGACCAACAGCAAGCGGATGCGCCAACGTGGCCCGACGGGGCCGCTGACCGCTCGGTGCGGTTGTCCCTGCTGGCTGCCGGCATCAGTTTGCCGATGGTCGTCGAGCCATGTGCTGACGAACTGGACCCGGTTCAGTGGGCCAGCGCGCGACGCGAAGCGATTGAGGCATTGTTGTGTCGTCACGGCGCGGTGTTGTTTCGCGGGTTCGACCTGCCTTCGGTCGCCGCCTTCGAAGCATTTGCCGAGGCGCTGTCGCCTGGCCTGCACGGCACCTACGGCGATCTTCCGAAGAAGGAAGGCGGGCGCAATGTCTATCGCTCAACGCCATATCCCGAACGCGAAATGATCCTGTATCACAATGAGAGTTCTCACCTGGAAAGCTGGCCTCGCAAGCAATGGTTCTTCTGCGAGAAGCCATCGCAAGTGGGCGGGGCGACCCCGCTGGCGGACATCCGCCAGGTGCTTGCCTACCTGCCCAAAGAGGTGGTCGAGCGCTTTGAAAGCAAAGGCCTGCTTTACAGTCGCACGTTCACTGCCGGAGTCGAGCCAAGCTGGGAATCGTTCTTCGGCACCTCTGAGCGCAGCGTCATCGAGCAGCGTTGCCGCGAACAGGGCACAGACTTCGAATGGCTTGACGGCGACACGCTGCAGCTGCGCACCCGTTGCCCGGCGGTGATCAGCCACCCGTTCACCGGCGAGCGCTGCTTTTTCAATCAAGTGCAGTTGCATCACCCCTATTGCATGGGCGAGGAACTGCGCGAGGACCTGCTCGACATGTTCGGCCCCGAGCGCCTGCCACGGCTGGTCAGTTATGGCGACGGTTCAGCCATCGAAGACTCGGTGATGGCCTTGATCGGTGATGCCTACGAGGCTTGCGCGGTGCGCTTCGACTGGCGCAAGGGCGATGTGGTGATGCTTGACAACATGCTCGTCGCCCATGCCCGTGATCCTTATGAAGAGCCGCGGCTGATCGTTGTGGCCATGGGTGAAATGACCGCTCGGGGCGATGTCTGGCAACCGGCCTGAATGTTCGATATCCATTGATACCGTCAGGGCTTTCAACCACCAGCGCCCGCACGGACCAAGCATCCAAGGACAGCAACCAATGAAAACCAAGCAAGAGAAGAAGACCAGACCGGGCTCGATCATGCGTCTGTTGTGGAGCAGCCATCCCTGGCTGACGTTCTTTACGCTGGTTACCGGGCTCATCAGCGGCGTGGCGTCCATTGCCGTGGTCAATGTGATCAACCAGGCGATTCACGAGGAGACCTTTCAGCGTCAGTCGCTGTTCTGGTTCGTTGGTCTGAGCGCGGTGGCGCTGCTGTTCCGCAACGGTGCAGCGCTGTTTCCGGCCTACGCCAGCATGCGCATCATGACCCGCCTGCGTATTGCCCTGTGCCGCAAGATCCTCGGCACGCCGCTTGAGGAAGTCGACCGCCGCGGTGCGCCGAATGTCCTGACGATGCTCACCAGCGATATTCCGCAACTCAACGCTACGTTGTTGATGATGCCAACGATCCTGGTGGAGTCGGCTGTGTTTCTGTTCGGTATTGCCTACCTTGCCTACCTGTCCTGGGTGGTGTTCGCGATCACCGTCGCTCTGATGATGCTGGGGGTTGCACTGTACCTGGTGCTTTTCATGGGCGGCATGAAGTTCAGCCACAAGGTGCGCGACGAGTTCACGGCGTTCAATGAACACACGCACGCGCTGGTGTTCGGACTCAAGGAACTGAAACTCAACGGTATTCGCCGCCGCTGGTTCAGCCGCTCGGCGATCCAGGAGTCTTCGGCCCGGGTCGCGAAGTACAACTACATTGAACGGCTCTGGTTCACTGCCGCCGACAACGTTGGCCAACTGAGCCTGTCGCTGCTGGTCGGTTGCCTGCTGTTCGCAGCGCCGATGTTCGCTGTCATCGATGCCAAGACCATGAGCGCCAGTGTGCTGGCAGTGCTGTACATCATGGGCCCGCTGGTGATGCTGGTCAGCGCCATGCCCATGCTGGCCCAGGGACGTATTGCCTGCACGCGCCTGGCGGACTTCGGTTTTTCCATTAACGAAGCGCATCCGGAACCGGAAACCGGCGACGCCGACAATGTGCTGTTCCTCGACCATAAGAAGCCCTGGGATAGTATCCAGCTGAAGAACATACACATGAGCTACAAGGACCCACTGAGCAACTCCGGTTTTGCCCTGGGACCTATCGACCTGACAATCCGTTCCGGTGAGTTGATCTACATTGTCGGCGGCAACGGTTGTGGCAAAAGTACCCTGGCCAAGGTGCTCTGCGGCCTGTACATCCCGAAAGAAGGTCAGCTACTGCTCGACGGTACGGTAATCACCGACGACTCGCGCAGCAACTATCGCGATCTGTTCTCGGCGGTGTTCTCCGACTTCCACCTGTTCAACCGCCTGATAGGTCCTGACGAGAAAGAACAGGCCAGCACCGATCAGGCGCAGAAATACCTGTCGACTCTGGGCCTGGAAGACAAGGTCAAGATCGAAGGACACGGTTATTCGACTACCAAAGCTTTGTCATACGGCCAGCAGAAACGCCTGGCCCTGGTGTGCGCCTATCTGGAAGACCGTCCGATTTACCTGCTGGACGAATGGGCCGCCGACCAGGACCCGCCATTCAAGCGTTTCTTCTACGAGGAACTTCTGCCAGACCTCAAACGGCGCGGCAAGACGGTACTGATCATCACTCACGATGACCAGTACTTCCAGCTGGCCGATCGCATCATCAAGTTGGTCGACGGTTGCATCGTCTCCGACGTGAAGTGCGAGGTCCAGGGCAAGCGCGCCTGAACTGAAGCGCTGTTCAACTTTCCAGGGACGATCCTTCACAAAACTGCATGAAGCAGATCGCTCCCTGCCTTGATCCGACTACCGGTTTTCGCTGCCTTTTGTGTGCGGCCAGGCCGACCCTTTGCGAGAAGAAATGTATGGCATTTGCCCTGACCGCTGCGCAACGCAATATCTGGCTGGATCAGATGACCCAGGGCGACTCGCCGTTATACAACATCGGCGGCTATATGGAGATCAATGGCCCCCTCGACTCCGATTTGTTCATGCAAGCCATGGGCCTGTTGATCGAGAAGCACGATGCGCTGCGCATGGTCCTGCTCGATCAACGTGACGAGGAGGGCGTGCCGCTGCAAAGCTTTGCCACGAGCATGCCTATGCCCGTGACACCGCTGGACTTGCAAGGGCAGGACGACCCGCATCAGGCCGCCGAACACTGGGTCCAGGCTCAGCTTGAACAAGCGTTCAAGCTGGAGGGGGGGCCCCTGTTCCGAATGCATTTTCTCAAGCTGGAAGCACAGCGCTTTTATTTTGTGTTTTATGCCCATCACATTGCGCTCGACGGCTGGAGCATCGACGGGGTCTCCAAGTCCCTCAGTGATATTTACAATGCATTGTGCGATCAGCACACGCCCGATCTGGCTGCGCCGTCCTATATCGATTTCATCGAGGACGACTGTCAGTATCGCGGGTCGCGACGTTTTACCCTCGATCAGGCCTACTGGCTGGACAAGTACCGCGACATCCCCGAGCCCTTGCTGGTACCACGCCCGCGCCAGGCCGAGGATCAGAATCAGCTACCGAGCCGTAGCGGCCACCTCCGTTACGGTCTGGCACGTGAGCTGGATCAGCAGATGGAAGACCTGGCCCTGCGCCTGAACGCCTCATCTTTCCACGTTTTTCTGGCCGTGCTGTACGTGTATTTCACCCGTACCTACCAGCGTGATGAACTGGTCATAGGCTTGCCGATTCTCAACCGCTCCAATGCCAGCTACAAAAAGACCCTCGGCCTTTTTACCCAACTCAGTTCGGTGCGGTTGAAATTCAGTCACGACCTGCCGTTCGCCGAATTGGTCCAGGGCATCGGTCGGGCGGTCAAGCAGGATTACCGCAACCAGCGGTTTCCGGTCAGCGACCTCAACCGGCTGCTGGAGTTACGCCGTACCGAGCGTACGCAATTGTTCGACCTGACATTCTCCTACGAGCGGCAAAACCACCTGCTGCGCTTCGGCCAGGCAACTGCCCGCGTCGTGAAGGGTTCGAATAATCACGAACAGACACCGCTGGCCATCCACCTGCGCACCAACACGTGCGACTCTGAATCGTGGCTGCACTTCATCTACAACGAGGCGTTTTTTCAGCATGACGAGATCGCACCCCTTGCCGAGCGCTTGCAGCATGTCATGGCGCAGGGCCTGGCGAACGAACAACGGCCGGTGCATGAGTTCTCGCTGATCAGCAAGAGCGACCACCTCCAGATGCAGGCATGGAATGCCGCTCAGCCACATTCCACCGAGAACCTGACGATCCACCAGCAGTTCGAAGACCGCGCCGCAGAGCGACCGGACGCCGTCGCGCTGGTGTTCGAAGAGCAGACCCTGAGCTACGGCGAACTCAACGCCCGCGCCAACCAGGTCGCCCACCGCCTGCTGGCCCACGGCGTTCGTCCGGATGATCGGGTGGCGATCTGCGTCGAACGTGGCCCGACAATGATTATCGGCCTGCTGGGTATTCTCAAATCCGGCGCCGGTTACGTGCCGCTGGATCCCGCGTATCCCCTTGAACGTCTGGCCTACACCCTTGGCGACAGCGCACCGGTGGCGTTGTTGAGCCAGCAGTCAGTGCGGCAAGCCCTGCCAGTGTCGGAAGTGCCGGTGATCAGTCTCGACGATACCGATCTGCAGGACGAATCCGCCTGCAATCCGCAGGTGCCGGGGCTGACGGCCGCGAACCTGGCATATGTGATCTACACCTCCGGCTCCACAGGTCTGCCCAAAGGCGTGATGGTCGAGCATCGCAACGTTGCACGGCTGTTTTCCGCCACCGCAGACTGGTTCGGCTTCAATGAACAGGATGTCTGGGCGTTGTTCCATTCGTTCGCCTTCGACTTCTCGGTCTGGGAAATCTGGGGCGCGTTGCTGCACGGCGGCCGTCTGTTGATCGTCCCGCAACTGGTCAGCCGTTCGCCCGAAGACTTCTACAACCTGGTATGCAGCGCCGGGGTGACGGTGCTCAACCAGACGCCAAGTGCGTTCCGCCAACTGATTGCGACCCAGGGCGAGCATGAGCAGGCACATTCGCTGCGTCAGGTGATCTTTGGCGGTGAAGCGCTGGAAACGGCGATGCTCAAGCCGTGGTATGCACGCAACGTGAATGCCGACACACAACTGGTAAACATGTACGGCATCACCGAAACCACCGTGCACGTGACCTATTACCCGTTGCAGCCCGAAGACGCCCAGCGCCTTGGTGCCAGCCCGATCGGCAAACGCATTCCCGACCTGCAGCTGTACCTTCTCGATGCCTACGGCCATCCGCTGCCACCGGGTGCAGTGGGCGAGTTGTACGTTGGCGGGGCAGGCGTGGCCCGAGGCTACCTCAATCGCGATGAATTGAACGCGACGCGCTTTCTCGACGATCCATTTGCCTCGGCGCCCGGCGCGCGAATGTACCGCTCCGGCGATCTGGGTCGCTGGTTGCCGGACGGCAGCCTGGAATACCTGGGCCGTAATGATGAACAGGTAAAAATTCGCGGTTTCCGTATCGAGCTGGGCGAGATCGAGGCCCAATTGAGCGCCTGCGAAGGCGTGCGTGACGCTGTGGTCGTGGTGCGTGAAGACGAACCGGGCGACAAGCGTCTGGTGGCCTATGTCATCGGCACGGCGGGGCAGGAACTGGACGCCACCTACTTGCGTGAACAGCTGCGTCTGTCGCTGGCCGAGCACATGCTGCCAGGCGCTTTTGTCAGCCTGGAACGTTTCCCGCTGACCGCCAACGGCAAGCTCGACCGCAAGGCATTGCCGCTGCCTGCTGCCGAGGCCTATGCCCGGCGTCAGTACGAGGCACCGCAAGGCCTGGCGGAAACCCGGCTGGCCGGGTTGTGGACCGAGTTACTGGGCGTCGAGCAGGTAGGCCGTCATGACCAGTTCTTCGAACTGGGCGGACATTCGATGTTGGCGGTGAAACTGATCGAACGCATGCGCGAGGTCGGTCTGAATGCCGACGTCCGCGTGCTGTTCGGCCAGCCGACCCTGGCCTCCCTGGCGGCCGCCAGCGGCAAGGCCACAGACGTTGGAGCACCCGCCAACAGGATTTCCGCCGATTGTCGGCACATTACCCCGGACATGCTGCCTCTGGCCCGACTCACCCAGGCTCAGATCGACCGTGTGGTCGCCACCGTGCCGGGCGGTGTAAGCAATGTGCAGGATATCTATGGGCTGGTGCCTTTGCAGGAAGGCATCCTCTATCACCATCTGACGAGTGAGGAGGGTGATCCGTACCTGTTGCGGGGCCTGTTGCGGGTCAATAGCTTCGAACAGTTGCTGGATTTCACGGAAGCCTTGCAGCAGGTCATCGATCGCCACGACATTCTGCGCACGGCGGTGGCCTGGGAAGAACTCGACGAGCCGGTGCAGGTGGTCTGGCGTGAGGCACGGCTGCGGGTCGAGGCGTTTTTACCGCACCCGGACCAGGGTGATGTCGCGACCCAGTTGCAGGCCCGGTTCGATCCACGGCGGATACGTATGGATCTGCATCAGGCTCCGATGATGCGCCTGCACTACGCCGAAGATCCCGTCGACCAGAGCTGGGTCGCGGTGTTGCTGTTCCATCACCTGATCGACGACGCCACCTCGCTGGCTTTGCTCGGCGCAGAGATCGAGGCTTTCAGACAAGGGCGCGGCGAACATCTGCCCGCGTCGGTGCCGTACCGAAATCATGTGGCGCAGGCGCGACTGAGCGTGAGCCGCGAGGAGCACGAAGCGTTTTTCCGCGACATGCTCGCAGATGTTAACGAGCCGACCCTGCCGTTCGGCCTGCAAGACTTGCAAGGCGACGGTGGCGGAGTCGATGAAGCCCTGCTGCCGGTCGAACCGGAGCTGGCCGGACGTCTGCGCGCCCATGCCCGGCGATTGGGCGTCAGTAATGCCAGCCTGCATCACCTGGCGTGGGCACAGGTGGTCGGGCGCCTGTCGGGTCGTCAGGACGTGGTCTTCGGTACTGTGCTGATGGGCCGCTTGCTCAGTGGTCAAGGCGCCGAGCGGGCCTTGGGCATGTTTATCAATACCTTGCCATTGCGCGTCGCTGCCGGAGAGCAGGGCATTCAGGCTGCAGTGCGAACCACCCACGCACGGTTGGCGGCGTTGGTCAGTCATGAGCATGCACCGCTGTCACTGGCTCAGGGATGCAGTGACGTGGCGGCACCGACACCGTTATTCAGTGCACTGATGAACTACCGCCATGTCGCGGTCGGTGCCCGGACACCTCAAGAGACGGGGCAGACCAGACTCTGGGGCGGTGTCGAGGTACTCGGCGGTGAGGAGCGCACCAACTACCCGTTGTCGATATCGGTGGACGACCTCGGCGAATCCTTCGGCCTGACCGTTCAGGCGGTGGCCGGAATCGATGCCCGGCGCATCTGCGGTTACATGCATAGCGTGCTGGAGCAACTGGCCGACGCGCTGGACAGCCGGCCCGATGCGCCCTTGCATAGCCTCGACTGGTTGCCCCCGCACGAGCGTCGCCAATTGCTGGAAGACTTCAACGCGTTCGATAGCGCCTACCCGCAAGACCTTTTGCTGCACCAACTGTTCGAGGCCCAGGCGGCTGCGCAGCCGGATTCGGTGGCGGTCACCTACGAAGGCCAGCAGCTGAGCTACGCCGAGCTCAATCAGTGGGCCAACCAGATTGCCCACCGGTTGATCGCTGCAGGCGTCGGCGCTGATGACCGTGTGGCGATCTGCGTGGAGCGCAGTCTGGAAATGATCGCCGGCCTGGTGGGTATTCTCAAGGCCGGTGCCGGCTATGTGCCGCTTGACCCTTCCTATCCTGCCGAACGCCTGGCCTTCATGCTAGAGGACAGCGCGCCGAAAATGCTGTTGACCCAGCGCGGCTTGCGCGAGCGCTTTGCGCAGGCTTCCATGCCGATCGTCCTGCTGGAAGCTGACGCCCGCGCCGAGAGCGGTATCGACGGTGAGCCGGCAACCAATCCGCAACTCGCCGGGCTAAGTGCCCGGCACCTGGCGTACCTGATCTACACCTCGGGCTCTACCGGCCAGCCCAAAGGCGTGGCCATGCCCCATGCGCCGCTGGTCAACCTGCTGCATTGGCAGATCACCCAGACTGTCGAGCAGCGTCGCCCAAAGCAACGCACCTTGCAGTTCGCGGCGCTGGGTTTTGATGTGGCCTTTCAGGAAATCTTCAGCACCTTGTGCGCAGGCGGCGAACTGTCACTGATCCACAGCGATATTCGTCTGGATTTCCGTCGCCTGTTCAAGCATCTCTGCGCACAGCGCATCGAGCGCTTGTATATGCCGTGCATTGCCCTGCAAGCGTTGGCCGAGGCCATGGCGGCCGAGACCGAACAGCCTGAGTGCCTGTTGCAGGACGTGATCACTGCTGGCGAACAACTGCGAATTACCGAACGGATGCGGCAGTTCTTTGCCCGTCTGAGCGACGCCCGCCTGCACAACCACTATGGCCCGACCGAATCCCATGTGGTTACGGCGCTGACCCTCGACGGCGACCCACAGTTCTGGCCAACCTTGCCGAGCATCGGCCAGCCGGTGGCCAACACCCGCATCTACCTGCTTGACGAACACATGCGCCCGGTGCCGGTGGGTATCGCCGGTGAACTGTACATCGGCGGCGCATCCGTCGCCCGTGGTTACCTGAACCGCGATGACCTGACCGCCGAA
Source organism: Pseudomonas congelans (assembly GCF_900103225.1). Classification (GTDB taxonomy): domain Bacteria; phylum Pseudomonadota; class Gammaproteobacteria; order Pseudomonadales; family Pseudomonadaceae; genus Aquipseudomonas; species Aquipseudomonas congelans. Next base: position 1,027,792 of record NZ_FNJH01000001.1, read on the forward strand.
CGCTTTATCGCTGATCCGTTTGCCGCCAGCGATGTCGGCAACCCACACACGCGTCTGTACAAGACCGGCGACCTGGGCTGCTGGCAGGCGGATGGCAGGATCGTCTACCTGGGCCGTAACGACGATCAGATCAAGATTCGTGGCTTTCGTATCGAACTGGGGGAAATCGAGGCACGCCTCGGTCAGTATCCGGGGCTGCGCGATACAGCAGTGCTGGCCCGCGAAGACGTTCCCGGTGAAAAGCGCCTGGTGGCTTATTTCAGCGTGCAGGCCGGCCAGGTTGTGCCCGAGGCTGATCAGATACGCGTGCATTTACAGGCACTGCTGCCGGACTACATGGTCCCGGCAGCCTACGTGCACCTGGAAAAAATGCCGGTGTCGCCCAATGGCAAGCTTGATCGTCGTGCGTTGCCGCAACCATCGACCGATGCCTTCGTCAGCCGCGACTATCAGGCCCCGCGCGGCGACACCGAAACCACGCTGGCGGCGCTCTGGTGCGAAGTGCTGAGTGTGGAACGGGTCGGTCGCCAGGACCATTTCTTCGAGCTGGGCGGTCATTCGCTGCTGGCGGTGAAGCTGATCGAGCGCATGCGGCAGGTTGGCCTGAGCGCCGATGTCCGCGTCCTGTTCGGCCAGCCCACCCTTGCCGCACTGGCGGCGGCGGTGGGCGGCGGCATCGAGATCGAGGTTCCGGCCAACGGCATCCCCGAGGGCTGCAAGCACATCACCCCGGACATGCTGACGCTCACCACGCTGGACCAGGCGAGTATCGAGCGCATTGTCGCCGGCGTACCCGGTGGCGCGGCGAACGTGCAGGACATCTACCCGCTGGCGCCGTTGCAGGAAGGCATTCTTTATCACCATATCGCGGCCGAACAGGGCGACCCGTATCTGCTGCAAGCGACCTGCGCCCTGCGCGATCCGGCACACGTACGACGCTTTGCCGAAGGCTTGCAGGCGATGATCGATCGCCATGACATCCTGCGCACAGCGTTGGTCTGGGAAGGCCTGGAACAGCCGCTGCAAGTGGCTTTGCGCCGGGTGGAACTGTCGATGGAGCAGATCACCCTGGCCCCGGACGGCGGCGATATCGTCGCTCAGTTGCAAAGCCGTTTTGATCCGCGCGTGTGCCGTCTCGACCTCAGTCGGGCCCCGCTGATTCACCTGGCCTTTGCCGAGGACTCGGAGAACCAGCGCTGGGTGGCGATCCTGCTGTTCCACCATATTGCCCTCGACCACACCGCGCTGGACGTGATGAGCGCAGAAATGCTCGCCCACTTGCAAGGCACGGCGGCGCAACTGCCGGCAGCGATGCCTTACCGGAATTACGTGGGCCAGGCCCGTCTGGGCGTGAGTGGCGAGCAACACGAAGCATTCTTCCGCGAGATGCTCGGTGATGTCGATGAACCGACCCTGCCGTTCGGGCTGTTTGAGGTGCAGGGTGACGGGCAGGGCATCAAGGAGGTTCGCCACGCGCTTGCGCCTGATCTGTGTCAGCGTCTGCGCACTCAGGCGCGGCAACTGGGAGTGAGTGCAGCAAGCCTGCACCACCTGGCCTGGGCGCGAGTGCTGGGCAGCGCCAGCGGACGCGAAGACGTGGTCTTCGGCACCGTGTTGCTGGGGCGTATGCAAAGCGGCATGGGTGCCGACCGCGCGCTGGGGATGTTCATCAATACCTTGCCGCTGCGGGTCGATGTCGGTGCCTGCACCGTGCGTCAGGCGGTACGTCGCACCCATGCCCGTTTGACCGCATTGCTCGGCCACGAACATGCGCCTTTGGTGCTGGCTCAACGTTGCAGCGCGGTGTCCGCAGCGTCGCCGCTGTTCAGCGCGCTGCTCAACTATCGCCACAGCCCGGCACGTGAAGCCAGCGGTGGCGATCGTTGGGCGGGTGCCCAGGTGCTCGGCGTACGCGAACGGACCAACTACCCCTTGAGCCTGTCGGTGGACGATCAAGGCGACGGCTTCCTGTTGAGCGTGCAGGTGGCCGCCGGCTTCGATGGCCAGCGGATCTGCGCTTATATGCAGACCGTCTTGAGCCATCTGGTGGAGGCCCTTGAATCCGCACCGGATTCAGCAGTTTGCAACCTGCCGGTGGTGCCGGAAACCGAACAACGACAACTGCTGGTAGCGTTCAATGACACCGCGCGGGATTACCCGCGGCAACAGACCGTACACAGCCTGTTCGAGGCCCGGGTAAGGGCCTGCCCCGAAGCTTGCGCGGCGATTCACGACGGCGTTGCCGTGAGTTACGCCGAACTCAACGCCCGGGCCAATCGCCTGGCGCGGCATCTGCTGGGCCTTGGCGTACAGCCGGGCGACAGCGTGGCTATTCTGCTGGAGCGCAGCCATGACTTGCTCGCCAGTCAGCTGGCAGTGCTCAAATGCGCGGCAGTGTACGTTCCGCTGGACATCAACGCACCGGTCGAACGTCAGGCGTTCATGATCGAGGACAGCCAGGCGCATGTCCTGCTGACCCATAGCCACGTATCACTGACAACCACTGCCCAGCGTGTCGATCTCGACGTGCTGGATCTGGACGGTCTGAAAGACACTGATCTGGCATTGCCGCAGTCCAGCGAAAGCGTCGCCTACATCATGTACACCTCTGGCTCGACGGGCATTCCGAAAGGTGTATTGGTGCCGCATCGGGCCATCAGCCGGCTGGTGATCAACAACGGTTATGCCGACTTCAATGCTCAGGATCGCGTAGCGTTCGCTTCCAACCCGGCATTTGATGCCAGCACGCTGGATGTCTGGGCGCCGTTGCTCAATGGCGGTTGCGTGGTGGTGATCGGGCAGAGCGACTTGCTGTCGCCGATGAATTTCCAGCAACTGCTGCTGGAACAGGCGGTGACTGTCTTGTGGATGACCGCCGGGTTGTTCCATCAATATGCTTCGGGGCTGGGCGAAGCCTTTTCGCGCCTGCGCTACCTGATTGTCGGCGGCGATGTGCTGGACCCTGCCGTCATAGGCCGGGTGTTGGCCAACAGTCCTCCGCAACATCTGCTCAACGGCTATGGCCCGACCGAAGCCACAACCTTTTCCGCGACCTACGAGATTACTTCAGCCGGCAATGGCTCGGTTCCTATCGGCAAACCGGTGGGCAACAGCCGCCTGTATGTGCTCGATAGCCAAGGCCAGCCGGTGCCGTTGGGCTTGCCCGGCGAGCTGTATATCGGCGGGCAGGGTGTCGCCAGGGGCTATTTGAATCGTGACGAACTGACCCTTGAGAAATTCGTCGCAGACCCGTTCGACAGCGACCCTGAAGCGCGCTTGTACCGCACCGGCGATCTGGTTCGCTGGCGTGCCGACGGTAATCTGGACTATCTGGGTCGCAATGACGATCAGGTGAAAATCCGTGGTTTCCGCGTTGAACTGGGTGAGATCGAAGCACGCCTGGCCGAGCACACCGAGGTCCGCGAAGCCGTGGTGCTGTGCCGTCAGGATGTGCCCGGAGACAAGCGTCTGGTGGCCTATTTTACGGCGCAGCAGCCCGAAACCGTGCTCGACATTGAGTACCTGCGCAGCCACCTGCAAGGCACATTGCCGGACTACATGGTGCCGGCAGCCTACGTGCAGCTCGATGCGCTGCCGCTGACCGCCAACGGCAAGCTTGATCGCAAGGCCCTGCCAGTGCCTGATGCGCAATCGTTGATCAGTCGTGGTTACGAAGCACCGCAAGGCGAGGTCGAAGCGGCGCTGGCCGGGATCTGGGCTGAAGTGCTGCAGGTCGAGCGGGTTGGCCGCAACGATAACTTCTTCGATCTGGGCGGGCATTCCCTGCTGGCCATGCGCATGGTGTCTCAAGTGCGCCAGCAGTTGGGCGTGGAATTGCCGCTGGGCGAGCTGTTTGCGCTCGGTGAACTGGCAGCGGTGGCCGCAGCGCTGAATGGCGTGGCCCGCAGTGAACTGACAGCGATCCTGCCGGTGAAGCGTGATCAGCCGATGCCATTGTCCTTCGCCCAGCAAAGGTTGTGGTTCCTGGCACAGATGGACGGCGGTAACGAAGCCTATAACATCCCGATGGCGCTGAGCCTCGGGGGTGCGCTCGACGTCACCGCCCTGACGCGAGCCCTGGCGCGTATCGTCGAACGCCATGAAACCCTGCGCAGCCGATTCGTCACCCGCGAAGGCGCTGCGCACGTGCTGTTCATGCCCTCCTGCGCAGACGTCGGGTTGTCTGTCGAAGACATTCGTCATGCGCCCCATCGCCTGGAAGAGTGCATTCGGACCGAGGCGGTCGCACCGTTCGATCTGGCTGAGGGACCGCTGATTCGCGCTCATTTGCTGCAAGTGGCCGACGACCGTCATGTGCTGCTGATGACTGTGCACCATATCGTCGCCGATGGCTGGTCGATGGGCGTGCTGAGCCAGGAACTGCTGGCGCTGTACCCGGCGTTCTGCCAGGGACAGCCCGATCCACTGCCACCTCTGGCGCTCCAGTACGCCGATTACGCGGTATGGCAACGTCGCTGGCTCTCCGGTGAACGCCTGCAACATCAGGCGGCCTACTGGCATCAGGCGCTGGAGGGCGCGCCGACGCTGCTCACGCTGCCGACTGACCGGCCACGTCCGGCGCAGCAGGACTTCGCCGGTGCCAGCCTTGCAGTGCAACTGAACCCACGCCTGGCGGCAGATTTGCGCCAACTGGCACAACGTCAGGGCGTCACGCTGTACATGGCGCTGATGGCCGCCTGGGCAACGACACTCACGCGTCTTTCGGGTCAGGCCGAAGTGGTGGTTGGCAGCCCGGTGGCAGGGCGAGGCCGTACCGAGCTGGAAGACCTGATCGGCCTGTTCGTCAACACCCTGGCGGTGCGCATCGATACCTCGGGCAATCCGAGCGGCGAGGCGCTGCTGGCCCGGGTCAAGGCCCGCGTGCTGGAAACACAGGAACATCAGGACCTGCCGTTCGAGCAGGTTGTAGAAGTCGTTCGCCCGACACGCAGCCTGGCCCATCCGCCTTTGTTCCAGAACACGCTGAACTGGATGCCGGGCCAACACGCCAACGATTCGCTTGGCGACCTGCGAGTGGAGCCGGTCGAGCAGATCAATCAGGTGTCCAAATTCGACCTTTCGCTGAACCTGAGCGAGCAGGGCGAGACGCTGGTCGGTACGCTGGACTACGCCACAGCGCTGTTCGACGAAACCACAGCGCAACGGTATCTCGGCTATTTCCTGCAAATCCTCGAAACCCTGGCGACTGATGAGCAGACGCATCTCGATCGCATCACGCTGGTCGGCGAAGAGGAACGCCGTTACCTGCTGGAAACGCTCAATACGACGGTGCTGGCGCAGGTTAATGACGAGCAGACCGTGCACGCCATGATCGAAGCCCGGGCAGTCAGCGCACCTGAAAGTGTCGCAGCACAGGTGGGTGAGCATTGTCTGCACTATGGCGAGATGAACCATCGTGCCAACGCCCTGGCCCATCACCTGATCAGTCTCGGCGTAGGTGTCGATGATCGCGTGGCGGTCATGGCCTGTCGCGGGCTGGACACGCTGGTGGCCATGCTCGCTGTCCTCAAGGCTGGTGCAGGCTACGTCCCGGTCGATCCGTCGCACCCTGACGAGCGCATTGCCTATCTGCTGACCGACAGCGCACCCAAAGTGCTGCTGACCCAGCAGGCCCTGATGAGCCGTGTGCCGGAAACGGCTGTGCCGGTCATCGCCTTCGACCGCCCCGAATGGCCGCAACGCCTGGACAACCCGCAGGTGGCAGGGCTCAACCCCACGCATCTGGCGTACGTGATCTACACCTCCGGCTCCACGGGCCAGCCAAAGGGCGTGATGGTCGAGCACCGCACCCTCGGTAACCTGATCGACTGGCATTGTCAGACCTTCGATCTGCAGGCTGGCAGCCATACCGCCAGCGTCGCTGGCTTCGGCTTCGACGCCATGGCCTGGGAAGTCTGGCCGGCGCTGTGTGCCGGGGCGACCCTGCACCTGCCGCCTGCGGACGTGAGCAATGAGCAAATCGATGCGCTGCTCGACTGGTGGATCGCCCAGCCGCTGCAGGTGGCTTTCCTGCCGACGCCGGTCGCCGAATACGCCTTCAGCCGCGGCCTGACTCACCCCACCTTGCGCACGCTGTTGATCGGTGGCGACCGTCTGCGCCAGTTCCAGCGCGATCCGGGCTTCGCCGTCATCAACAACTATGGCCCGACCGAGGCCACGGTGGTCGCCACGTCGGGGCGTTTGTTGCCCGACGGTAGTCTCGACATCGGCACACCGATTGCCAATACCCGCGTGTACTTGCTCGACGAGCATCAGCAACTGGTGCCATTGGGCGTGGCAGGCGAGCTGTACGTCGCCGGAGAAGGCGTGGCGCGGGGTTACCTGAATCGGACGGAGATGACCGCCGAGCGCTTTCTGCGTGATCCGTTCCACGCCGACGCGCGGATGTACCGCACCGGCGACCTGGCACGCTGGAACGCCGACGGCACTCTCGACTACCTTGGGCGTAACGATGATCAGGTGAAGATTCGCGGCGCGCGCATCGAACTGGGCGAGATCGAAGCGCAGCTAAGCCGGTTGCCGGGTATCGAAGAAGCGCTGGTGCTGGCCCGAGAGGACGAACCGGGCCAGCCAAGGCTGGCGGCGTATTTCATCGAGCGCGACGTTTCGCTGTCTACGCCGGTGTCCGAATTGCGTACTGCCTTGCTGGCGGTGCTGCCGGGCTACATGGTGCCCAGCGCCTTCGTGCGTCTGGACGCCTGGCCGCTGACGGCCAATGGCAAGGTTGACCGCAAGGCCCTGCCCATGCCGGATCGCGAGGCGCTTCCGGATCGGGACTACGAGGCACCCCAGGGGCCAGTGGAAACGGCCGTGGCCGAGATCTGGAGTTCATTGCTGCATGTCGAGCAGGTGGGGCGTCATGACCACTTCTTCGAGCTGGGCGGGCACTCGCTGCTGGCCGTCAACCTGATCGCGCAAATGCGCCGTCAGGGGCTTGATGCCGATATTCGCACCCTGTTCACACAGCCGACGCTGGCCGCGCTGGCTGCTTCCGTTGGGGGCGTAAATGAAATAACAGTTCCGGAAAATGCCATCCCGGAGGACTGCACGCGCATCACGCCGGAGCTGCTGCCGCTGGCCGATCTCGATCAGGCCGCTATCGACCTCATTGTTGCCAATGTGCCCGGCGGCGTGGCGAATGTTCAGGATATCTACCCGCTGGCGCCACTGCAGGAGGGGATTCTCTACCACCACCTGGCTGCCGAACAAGGCGACCCGTACGTCCTGCAAACAGTATTCGAGACTACTGACCGCACGCGTCTGAACGCCTTTGTCGATGCCTTGCAAAGCGTGATTGATCGCCACGACATCCTGCGCACTGCCGTGCTTTGGCAAGGCCTGGAAACACCGGTGCAGGTGGTCTGTCGTCAGGCTCGGCTGTTGCCGGAACAGGTCGAACTCGACCCGTTCGAGGGGCCGATCATGGCGCAGCTGCAACAGCGCTTCGACCCTCGCCATTCGCGGCTGGACATGGGCCAGGCACCCCTTATGCGGCTGATCTTCGCCGAAGACCGGCACAACCAGCGTTGTGCGGCGATCCTGCTGTTCCATCACATGGTCCTCGACCATACAGCGATGGAGATTGTGCTCCACGACATGCAGGCGCACCTGCTGGGACAGACTGACCAACTCGAAGTCGCCATTCCGTATCGCAACTATGTGGCTCAGGCTCGCCTGGGTGTAAGCCGCGAGGCCCATGAAGCGTTTTTCCGCGAATTGCTTGCTGACATTAACGAACCGACGCTGCCGTTCGGCCTGCTGGATGTGCAAGGAGATGGCCGCGACGTTGAAGAAAGCAGCCTGACACTGGACCGGCAGTTGAACAGGCGCTTGCGCGCCCAGGCTCGGCAGTTGGGGGTAGGCGCCGCGAGTCTGATGCACCTGGCGTGGGCTCAGGTACTGAGTCAGGTATCGGGCAGGCACACCGTGGTATTCGGCACCGTGTTGATGGGCCGCATGCAGAGTGGCGAAGGTGCCGAGCGGGCGTTGGGCATGTTCATCAATACCTTGCCGCTGCGCGTCGATCTGGCCGGGCAGGGTGCACGGGCCGGCGTACGCGCGACCCATGCCCGACTCACCGCATTGCTCGGCCATGAACACGCGCCGTTGGTGCTGGCGCAGCGTTGCAGCGGCGTGGCGGCACCGTTGCCGTTGTTCAGCGCGCTGCTCAACTACCGCCACAGCAGTGTGGCAGAACCCTCCAACGAGTCGATCGAGGCCTGGCGCGGTATCGACGTACAGAATGGCGAGGAACGCACCAACTACCCGTTGACCTTGAACGTCGATGATCAGGGCGACGGTTTCAGATTGTCAGTGCTGGTGACCGGCAAGGTCGGTGCCGGACGAGTCTGCGGGTATATGCAGAGCGCGCTGGACAATCTGCTTACTGCGCTGGAGCAGTCACCGGACGCTGCGCTCGAAAGCCTGCCGATCCTGCCTGTTGCCGAGCGTGAGCAGTTGCTGGTGCAGTTCAACGCCACCGAGATGGATTACCCGCAGCAGCAGACCATTCATGGCTTGTTCGAAACGCAGGTCGAGCGCACGCCGCAGGCGCTTGCCGTCGTCCACGGCGAACAGCGCCTGACCTATCGCGAGCTTAACGAGCAGGCTAACCGTCTGGCGCATGCCTTGCGCAAGCAGGGTGTGCAGCCGGATTCCAGGGTCGGGATCTGTGTAGAACGCGGCGCGGAAATGGTCGTCGGCTTGCTGGCAATCCTCAAGGCGGGTGGCGGTTACGTGCCGCTGGACCCGGCTTATCCAGCGGAACGTATTGCTTACATGTTGCAGGACAGCGCACCGGCTGCCGTGCTGGCGCAGTCGGCAACTGAAGCGTTACTGGCCAACGTTTCGGTGCCGGTCATCAACCTTGACCTGGGCAACTGGCAGGACGAATCCATCCAGAATCCACAGGTGCCCGGGCTTACTTGCGCGCATCTGGCGTACCTGATCTACACCTCGGGCTCCACCGGCTTGCCGAAAGGCGTGATGATCGAGCACCGCAACACAGTGAACTTCCTCAGTTGGGCGCATACGGCATTCGACGGCTCTGCACTGGAAAAAACCCTGTTCTCCACCTCACTGAACTTCGACCTTGCGGTCTACGAGTGCTTCGCGCCGCTCACCTCAGGGGGCAGCATCGAGGTGGTCAGGAACGTGCTGGAACTGCAATACGGCGGGCACGATATCGGCCTGATCAACACCGTGCCGTCGGCGCTCAAGGCGCTGCTGGAAATCAACGCGTTGCCAGAGTCGGTGCATACCGTCAACGTCGCCGGTGAAGCGCTCAAACGCAGTCTGGTGGAAAACCTGTTCGAGAAGACCGGCGTGCAGCGCCTATGCAACCTCTACGGCCCGTCGGAAACCACCACTTACTCCAGCTGGGTGGCGATGGATCGCGAACACGGCTTCGCTGCACACATCGGCAAACCGGTCGGCAACACCCGATTTTACCTGCTGGACAGCCAACAGCAACCCGTTCCACTGGGCATTGCGGGGGAGATCTACATTGGCGGCGCGGGCGTAGCCCGTGGCTACCTCAACCGTGACGACCTGACTGCCGAACGCTTCCTCGCGGATCCGTTCAGCCAACAGCCGCAGGCACGCATGTACCGCACCGGCGACCTTGGCCGCTATCTGCCAGACGGCAATATCGAATACCTGGGCCGTAACGACGACCAAGTGAAGATTCGCGGCTTCCGGATCGAACTGGGCGAGATCGACGCGTGTCTGGCCAGGCATCCTGCCGTCCAGGATGCGGTAGTCACCGCCCGTGAAGACGTCCCCGGTGAAAAACGCCTGGTGGCGTATTACACGGTCCAGTCCGCGCAAACGGAGCCGGTCATCGACAGCCTGCGCGGCTGGCTGCTGGGGCAGTTGCCGGCCTACATGGTCCCGGTGGCGTACGTGCGTCTCGACGCATTGCCTCTCACGCCCAACGGCAAACTCGACCGCAAGGCGCTGCCTGAGCCGGGCGAGGGCGCGTTGACAAGCCGTAGTTATGAAGCCCCGCAAGGCGAGAGGGAAATACTGATCGCCGGTATCTGGCAAGACTTGCTGGGTGTCACGCAGGTTGGACGGCATGACCACTTTTTCGAGCTGGGCGGCCACTCTCTGCTCGCTGTCAGCCTGATGGAACGCATGCGTCAGGAAGGTTTGGAGGCCGAGGTCAAGTCGCTGTTCAAACACCCCACCCTCATGGAATACGCAGCAACAACGGAAAGAATGGAGATTGTTCTGTGAGCATGATCGAGCTGTTGGCATTACTGGAAGAGAAAGATGTGCAGCTTGCCGTCAAGGGCGACCAACTGGTCGTCAGCGGCAAGCGCCAGTCCCTCACGGAGCCAGCCGTGCTGGCGCTGTTGCGCGAGAACAAGGCCGCGTTGATCGAGTTGATCAATGCCGGCGAGTATTACAGCGGCAAGGCCGATGAAGTGGACGTTCCTGCCCAGGCGATTGCGCCGGGCTGCGAGCGCATCACGCCGGACATGTTGCCGTTGATCGAGCTCGACCAGGCAGCCATCGAGACCATCGTTGCCCGCGTCCCTGGCGGCGTGCGCAATGTGCAGGACATCTACCCGCTGGCGCCGTTGCAGGAAGGCATTCTTTATCACCACATCGCCGCCGAACAAGGCGATCCTTACGTACTGCAGGCACAGTTTACGATTGCCAGCCGGGAACGCTTCGACGCGTTCACCACGGCCTTGCAGCAGATCATCGACCGCCACGACATCCTGCGTACCAGCGTGGTATGGGAAGGCCTGGACGAGCCGGCTCAGGTCGTGTGGCGCAAGGCTGACCTGGTGCTCAGCGAAATCACCCTTGAGCCTGCCGCCGGCACCGCCAGCGAGCAGTTGCAACAACGCTTCGACCCACGGCATTACCGCCTCGATATCAGCCAGGCACCCTTGCTGCGGCTGGCCTTCACCCACGACGTCGCCAACCAGTGCTGGGTGGCGATGCTGCTGTTTCACCACATCGCCATCGACCATGCGGCGCTGGACCAGATCCATCATGAACTCCATGCGCACCTGGGCGGTCAGGCCCACACCCTGGGCGAGCCGGTGCCCTATCGCAACTACGTGGCCCAGGCCCGGCTCGGCGTCACGAACAAGCAGCACGAAGGTTTTTTCCGCGAGATGCTCGGCGACGTCGATGAACCCACATTGCCGTTAGGCCTGCACGATGTGCGCGGCGACGGCCATGGTATCGAAGAAGCGCATCAGACCCTGCCTGTAGCGCTGAGTCGGCGCTTGCGAAATCAGGCCCGACTGCAAGGGGTCAGCGCGGCGAGCCTGCATCACCTTGCCTGGGCACAGGTGCTCGGGCGCCTGTGCGGGCGCAACGATGTCGTGTTCGGCACGGTGCTGATCGGCCGTATGCGCGGCGGCGAGGGGGTTCGCCGGGCCTTGGGGATGTTTATCAATACGTTGCCACTGCGGGTTTCGGTAGGTGAGCAGGATGTGCGCAGCGGGGTCAAGGCCACCCATGCACGCTTGACAGCATTGCTCGGCCACGAACACGCCTCGCTGGCGTTGGCCCAGCGTTGCAGCGGTGTATCGGCACCGACGCCACTGTTCAGCGCACTGCTCAACTACCGGCACAGTTCCGCTGAAGCGGCGACCGATCAGGAAGTGACCGATCAGGCCGCTCAACTCTGGGAAGGGATCGAGGTGAGGGGCGGCGAAGAACGCACCAATTACCCGTTGATTTTATCCCTCGACGATTTTGGCGAAGGATTCGGCCTGACTGTTCAGGCTGTCGCCGGTATCGGTGCCCGGCGGGTTTGCGGCTATGTGCAGACGGCGCTGGAAAGCCTGGTCCAGGCACTGGAGCAGACGCCGCAGGCACCGTTGAACAGCCTGCCGATCCTGTCGACCGACGAGCGTGAGCAGTTGCTGGTGGATTTCAACGACACCGCGCTGGATTACCCGCAACAGCAGACCATTCATGGCCTGTTTGAAGCGCAAGTCGAGCGCACGCCTCAGGCGCTGGCCGTGGTTCATGACGGGCAGCGCCTGACGTATGGCGAGCTTAACGAGCAGGCCAACCGTCTGGCCCATGCCCTGCGCAAGCGGGGCGTGCAGCCGGATTCGCGGGTCGGGATATGTGTTGAACGCGGCGTGGAGATGGTCGTCGGCTTGCTGGCGATTCTCAAGGCGGGCGGCGGTTATGTACCGCTGGACCCAGCTTATCCGGCAGAACGGATCGCTTATATGCTGCAGGACAGCGCTCCGGCAGCGGTGCTGGCGCAATCGGCGACCGAGGCGTTACTGGCCGACGTTTCGGTGCCAGTGATCAACCTTGATTTGAACAACTGGCAGGACGAATCCGCCCGAAATCCGCAGGTGCAGGGGCTGACTTCCGCGCATCTGGCGTACCTGATCTACACCTCGGGTTCGACCGGTCTGCCGAAAGGCGTGATGATCGAGCACCGCAACACCGTGAACTTCCTGATCTGGGCGCATAAGGCTTTCGAGGCCGGCACAGACAACTCGGCACTGGAAAAAACGCTGTTCTCCACCTCACTGAACTTCGACCTCGCAGTCTACGAATGCTTTGCGCCGCTCACCTCGGGTGGCAGTATCGAAGTCGTCAAAAACGTGCTGGAGCTGCAACACGGCGATCATGATATCGGCCTGATCAACACCGTACCGTCGGCGCTGAAAGCACTGTTGGATGTTGATGGGCTGCCGGCATCGGTGCACACCGTGAACGTGGCCGGTGAAGCGCTGAAGCGCAGTCTGGTCGAGTCGCTGTTCGAGAAGACCGGCGTGCAGCGCCTGTGCAACCTCTACGGCCCTTCGGAAACCACCACCTATTCAAGCTGGGTGGCCATGGATCGCGAAGACGGCTTCGCTGCGCACATCGGCAAACCGGTCGGCAACACGCAGTTTTACCTGCTGGACGAGCAACAGCAGCCTGTGCCACTGGGTGTTTCAGGTGAGATCTACATCGGCGGTGCCGGTGTGGCCCGTGGTTACCTGAACCGCGACGACCTGACCGCCGAGCGCTTCCTCAACGACCCGTTCAGCCAAAACCCAGCGGCACGCATGTACCGCACCGGCGACCTTGGCCGCTATCTGCCGGACGGCAATATCGAATACCTCGGTCGTAACGACGATCAGGTGAAGATCCGTGGCTTCCGTATCGAACTCGGCGAGATCGATGCACGTCTGGCCAAACACCCGGCAGTCCATGAAGCGGTAGTCACCGCGCGCGAAGATGTGCCGGGCGACAAGCGTCTGGTGGCTTATTACAGCGTCCAGCCCGCGCAAGCGGAACCGGGCATCGACAGCTTGCGCGGCTGGCTGCAGGAACAACTCCCGGCCTACATGATCCCTGTGGCCTACGTGCGTCTCGACGCAATGCCGCTGACTCCGAACGGCAAGCTCGACCGCAAGGCGCTGCCAGCGCCGGAAAGTGACTCACTGATCAGCCGTGGCTACGAAGCCCCGACAGGTGAAACCGAAACGAAGATCGCGGCTCTCTGGCAAGACTTGCTGGGCATTGAGCAGGTCGGCAGACATGACAACTTCTTCGAGCTGGGCGGACACTCACTGTTGGCCGTCAGCCTGATAGGACATATGCGTCAGCTGGGCCTGAGCGTCGATGTGCGTGCGCTGTTCGGCCAGCCGACGCTGGCCGCACTGGCGGCTACCGTCGGTGGTGGCACGGGAGTGGTGGTGCCGGCCAATCTGATCAGCGAGGATTGCAAGCGCATTACGCCCGAGCTGCTGCCGTTGATTGATCTGACCCAGTCGCAGATCGATCAAGTCGTGGCAACCGTGCCGGGTGGCGTAGCGAATGTGCAGGACATCTATCCGCTGGCGCCGTTGCAGGAAGGTATCCTTTATCACCACCTGGCCGCCGAAATCGGCGATCCCTATGTGTTGCAGACTCAGTTCGCCTTTGATAACCGCGAACGCATGGACGCCTTTGTTCAAGCGCTGCAAACGGTTATCGACCGTCACGATATTCTGCGCACCAGTGTGGTGTGGCAAGGCCTTGAGAACCCGCTGCAGGTGGTCTGGCGTAAGGCGCAATTGCACCTTGAAGCGCTCGAACTGGATCCTGTGAACGGTGATATCGACGTACAACTGCACAGCCGCTTCGACCCGCGTCACTACCGTCTGGACATCGGTCAGGCACCGTTGATGCGTGTGGCCTATGCCGAAGATCCGCGCAACCAGCGGATTTGCGCGATGTTGCTGTTTCACCACATGGCCCTGGACCACACGGCGCTGGAAGTGGTGAAGCACGAAATACAGAACGGCTTGCTCGGCGAGGCCGAAGCCCTGGCAGCGTCGGTGCCCGTGCCGTACCGCAACTATGTGGTTCAGGCACGCCAGGGTGTCAGCCAGGCTGATCACGAAACGTTCTTCCGCGACATGCTGGGCGATATCGACGAGCCGACCCTGCCGTACGGCCTGCTGGATGTGCAGGGCGATGGCCGCCACGTCAAGGAAGCCAGCCTGACGCTGGACCCTCAACTGAATCTGCGCCTGCGGGCTCAGGCCCGGCAGCAAGGCGTGAGCGCCGCCAGCCTGGTGCATCTGGCCTGGGGCCAGGTGCTCGGCACTGTGTCGGGCAAGCGTGACGTGGTGTTCGGTACGGTGTTGATGGGCCGGATGCAGGCCGGTGAGGGCGCCGAACGCGCCTTGGGCATGTTCATCAACACCTTGCCGCTGCGGGTTTCGGCAGGTAAGCAGGGCGTGCGTGACGAGGTCAAGGCGACCCATAAGCGCGTGACTGCGTTACTCGGTCACGAACATGCATCCCTTGCCCTGGCCCAGCGTTGCAGCGGCGTTGCCGCACCGACGCCGCTTTTCAGCGCCTTGCTCAACTACCGCCACAGTGCAGCTGCCAGCGTTTCCGAACAGGCGGTCCAGGCCTGGCAAGGTATTCATGTTCTGAGCAGTGAAGAACGTGCTAATTATCCACTGAGCTTGAGCGTCGATGACTTTGGCGACGGTTTCAGCCTGAATGCACAGGCGGTGGCGGGTATCGATGCGCGGCGCATCTGCGACTACATGCAGACCGCCTTGAGTCATCTGGTCGAGGCCCTTGAATCCGCCCCGGATTCAGCCGTGTGCGACCTGCCGGTAGTGCCGGAAGCCGAGCGGCAGCAACTGCTGCTGGCATTCAACGACACCGCGCAGGACTACCCGCAGCAGCAGACCGTGCACGCCATGATTGAAGCCCGGGCAGTCAGCGCACCCGAAAGTGTCGCAGCTCAGGTGGGCGAGCATCGCCTGCACTACGGCGAAATGAACCATCGCGCCAACGCACTGGCCCATCACCTGATCAGTCTCGGCGTAGGTGTCGATGATCGCGTGGCGGTCATGGCCCGTCGCGGGCTGGACACGCTGGTGGCCATGCTCGCCGTCCTCAAGGCAGGCGCCGGCTACGTCCCGGTCGATCCGTCGCACCCTGACGAGCGCATTGCCTATCTGCTGGCCGACAGCGCACCCAAAGTGCTGCTGACCCAGCAGACCCTGATGAGCCGCGTGCCGGAAACGGCTGTACCGGTTATCGCCCTCGACCGACCTGAATGGCCGCAACGCCTGGACAACCCGCAGATGGCCGGGCTCAACGCCACGCATCTGGCGTACGTGATCTACACCTCCGGCTCCACGGGTCAGCCAAAGGGCGTGATGGTCGAGCACCGCACCCTCGGTAACCTGATCGACTGGCATTGCCAGGCCTTCGATCTGCAGGCTGGCAGCCATACCGCCAGCGTCGCAGGCTTCGGCTTCGACGCCATGGCCTGGGAAGTCTGGCCGGCGCTGTGTGCCGGGGCGACCCTGCACCTGCCGCCTGCGGACGTGAGCAATGAACAGATCGATGCGCTGCTCGACTGGTGGATCGCCCAGCCGCTGCAGGTGGCTTTCCTGCCGACGCCAGTCGCCGAATACGCCTTCAGCCGCGGCCTGACTCACCCCACCTTGCGCACGCTGTTGATCGGTGGCGACCGTCTGCGCCAGTTCCAGCGCGATCCGGGCTTCGCCGTCATCAACAACTATGGCCCGACCGAGGCCACGGTGGTCGCCACGTCGGGGCGTTTGCTGCCCGACGGCAGCCTCGACATCGGCACACCGATTGCCAATACCCGCGTGTACCTGCTCGACGAGCATCAGCAACTGGTGCCGCTGGGGGTGGCAGGCGAGCTGTACGTCGCCGGGGCGGGCGTGGCGCGGGGCTATCTGAACCGGCCGGAGATGACCGCCGAGCGCTTTCTGCGTGATCCGTTCCACGCCGATGCCCGGATGTACCGTACCGGTGACCTGGCACGCTGGAACGCCGACGGCACTCTCGACTACCTGGGGCGTAACGATGATCAGGTGAAAATCCGCGGCTTACGCGTTGAGCTGGGTGAAATCGAAGCGCGCCTGGCCGAACACGCCGAGGTTCGTGAAGCCGTGGTGCTGTGCCGCCAGGATGTGCCTGACGAGAAGCGTCTGGTGGCCTATGTTACGACGCAACAGCCTGAAACCATGCTCGACATCGAACACCTGCGCAACCATCTGCAAGGCACATTGCCGGACTACATGGTGCCGGTAGCTTATGTACAGCTCGATGCGCTGCCGCTGACCGCCAACGGCAAGCTCGACCGCAAGGCCCTGCCAATGCCCGATGCGCAATCGCTGATCAGTCGTGGCTATGCAGCACCACAGGGCGAGGTCGAGACCCTGCTGGCATCGATCTGGGCTGACATACTCAAGGTCGAACAGGTCGGTCGCCATGACCACTTCTTCGAACTGGGCGGCCATTCGCTGCTCGCCGTTAAATTGATCGAGCGCATGCGTCAGGTCGGCCTGAGTGCCGATGTGCGCGTACTGTTCAGCCAGCCTACGCTGGCGGCACTGGCGACAGCGGTCGGCGGTGGCACGGAAGTCGTGGTGCCGGCCAATCTGATTCCGGAACGCTGTGAACACATCACCCCGGACCTGCTGCCGCTGATCAGCCTGACTCAGGCGCAGATCGACCGCGTGGTCAAGCATGTGCCCGGCGGTGCCACTAACGTACAGGACATTTACCCGCTGGCGCCTTTGCAGGCAGGTATTCTCTATCACCACATCAGTGCCGAGCAGGGCGACCCGTATACCCTGAAAGCGCTGTTCAGTCTGCGCGACCGCGCACGACTGGACGATTTCAGCCACGCCTTGCAAGGGGTGATCAATCGTCACGATATCCTGCGCACCGCTGTGCTGTGGGAAGGTCTCGACGAACCGCTGCAAGTGGTGCTGCGTCAGGCTGAAATGCGCGTCACCGAGTTGTGCCTCGACCCGGCAGACGGCGCGATTGATGAACAGTTGCACGAGCGCTTCGATCCCCGGCATTACCGCCTCGATGTGCGTCAAGCACCCTTGATGCAGATTGTCTTTAGCCATGATCCGCTCAACGATCGCTGGCTGGCGATGCTGCTGTTCCATCACCTGGTCAACGACGCCACCTCGCTGTACGTGGTGCTGCACGAAATGCAGGCGCACCTGCTAGGTCAGGGTGCTTCTCTGGGTCAGAGCGTGCCATATCGCAACTACGTGGCCCAGGCCCGCCTGGGTGTCAGCGAGGCCCAGCACGAAGCGTTCTTCCGCGAGATGCTCGGCGACATCGACGAGCCGACGCTGCCGTTCGGTTTGCAGGATGTGCAGGACGGCGGCGGTGACATCGAAGAGGCGAGCGTGAGCCTGCCCGCTGAACTGAACCTGCGTCTGCGGGCCCAGGCCCGACAGGCGGGCGTCAGCTCCGCGAGCCTGATGCACCTGGCCTGGGCGCGGGTGCTCGGCAGTGTATCGGCCCGTGAACAGGTGGTGTTCGGCACGGTACTGCTGGGCCGTATGCAGGCCGGCGAGGGTGCCGACCACTCGTTGGGCATGTTTATCAACACCTTGCCGCTGCGCGTCGATATTGGCGCGACAACGGTGGTCGATGGATTGAAAGCGACCCACGGGCAACTGACGGCCTTGCTGGGCCACGAACACGCGCCACTGGTACTCGCCCAGCGTTGCAGCGGCGTGGATGCCCCGGCGCCACTGTTCAGTGCGTTGCTCAACTATCGGCACAGTGTGGTGAGCGATGTTTGCGCAGAAACCGCCACAGCCTGGGACGGGATCGAGTCTTTCGGCGCCAAAGACCATACCAACTACCCGCTGACCCTGAATATCGATGACGTGGGCAACGGTTTCAACCTGACGGTACTGGTCAGCAGCACCATCGGCGCCAAACGGGTCTGTGGCTACATGCAGACCGTGCTGGAGCATCTGGTGGATGCGCTGGAGCGGTCACCGTCGTCGGCCCTCGACAGCCTGCCGATCCTGCCGGCTGCCGAACGTGAGCAGTTGCTGGTGGCGTTCAACGACACCGCACTGGACTACCCGCAACAGCAGACTGTGCATAGCCTGTTTGAAGCTCAGGTACGTTCGTCCCCCGAGGCTTGCGCGGCAATCCACGACGATATTGCCGTGAGCTATGCACAACTCAACACCCGGGCCAATCGTCTGGCGCGGCATCTGCTGGGGCTCGGCGTACAGCCGGGTGACAGCGTGGCGCTTCTGCTGGAACGCAGCCTCGACCTGATCGCCAGCCAGTTGGCGGTGCTCAAGTGCGCGGCGGTGTATGTGCCGCTGGACGTCAATGCACCGGCCGAACGTCAGGCGTTCATGGTTGAGGACAGCCAGGCGCGTGTATTGCTGACCCACAGTCACCTATCGCTGGCAACCGCTGCGCAGCGTGTTGACCTCGAGCAACTGACGCTGGATGGCTTGAGTGGCGATGATCTGACACTGCCGCAGTCCAGCGAAAGCGTCGCCTACATCATGTATACCTCTGGCTCGACAGGTGTTCCGAAAGGTGTGCTGGTGCCGCACAGGGCCATCAGTCGTCTGGTGATTAACAACGGCTACGCTGATTTCAATGCACAGGATCGTGTAGCGTTCGCTTCCAATCCTGCGTTTGACGCCAGCACGCTGGATGTCTGGGCACCGTTGCTCAACGGCGGCTGCGTAGTAGTGATCGGGCAGACCGATGTGTTGTCTCCGCGCGAGTTCCAGCGCCTGCTGCTGGAACAATCGGTGACTGTGCTATGGATGACCGCCGGGTTGTTCCATCAATACGCTTCAGGTCTGGGCGAAGCCTTTTCGCGTCTGCGCTACCTGATCGTCGGCGGCGATGTGCTGGACCCGGCGGTGATTGGCCGGGTCTTGAAAGAAGGCGCCCCGCGACACTTGCTCAACGGCTACGGCCCGACCGAAGCGACGACCTTTTCCACGACCCATGAGATCACCTCGGTCGGCAACCGCGGTATTCCTGTCGGCCGCCCGATTGGCAACAGCCAGGTTTATGTGCTCGATACCCTGCGCCAACCGGTGGCGGTGGGCGTGGTCGGTGAGCTTTACATCGGCGGGCAGGGCGTGGCCAAGGGTTACTTGAACCGCCCGGAGCTGAATGCTACACAGTTTGTCGCCAACCCTTTCAGCGACGACGCTGGAGCCCTGTTGTACAGCACCGGTGACCTTGGCCGCTGGAACGCGGACGGGGTCATCGAGTATCTGGGCCGAAACGACGACCAGGTGAAAATCCGTGGTTTCCGTATCGAACCGGGTGAAATCGAAGCGCGTCTGGTCGAATGCCCTGGCGTCAGCGAGGCCGTAGTGCTGGCCCGCCAGGACGAGCCTGGACAAAAGCGCTTGGTCGCTTACGTCGTCGGCGAAGACAGCAGCGCCTTGTCAGCGGTCGAACTGCGCCGTGAACTGGCAGCGTCGCTGGCCGACTACATGGTGCCGAGCGCCTTTGTCATGCTGGATGCGTTGCCGCTGACCGCCAACGGCAAGCTTGATCGCCGAGCCCTGCCGGTACCGGACGCCGACGCCTATGCCAGCCGTGAATTCGAGGCACCCGAGGGTGAAGTGGAAATCGCCCTGGCGCGCTTATGGTGCGAATTGCTCAACGTTGAACGCGTCGGCCGTCACGATCACTTCTTTGAACTCGGCGGGCACTCGCTGCTGGCCGTCAGCCTGATCGAGCGCATGCGTCAGGCAGACCTGAGTGCCGATGTACGCGTGCTGTTCAGCCAGCCTACGCTGGCGGCACTGGCGGCAGCAGTCGGGGGTGGCAGCGAAA
The DNA here is from genome assembly GCF_900103225.1 of Pseudomonas congelans. Lineage (GTDB taxonomy): Bacteria > Pseudomonadota > Gammaproteobacteria > Pseudomonadales > Pseudomonadaceae > Aquipseudomonas > Aquipseudomonas congelans. The sequence goes on from NZ_FNJH01000001.1 coordinate 1,047,931, forward strand.
TTGTGGTACCAGCCAATCTGATCACCGAGGATTGCCAGCACATTACGCCTGAACTGCTGCCACTGGCCAACCTGACCCAGCCGCAGATCGATCAAGTCGTAGCCACCGTGCCGGGCGGCGTGGCCAATGTGCAGGATATCTACGCGCTGGCACCGTTGCAGGAAGGCATTCTCTATCACCACATGGCAGCCGAGACCGGCGACCTTTATGTGCTGCAGACCCAGTTCGCCTTTGACAACCGCCAGCGCCTGGACGCCTTCGTTCAGGCCTTGCAAAGGGTTATTGATCGTCACGACATTCTGCGCACCAGCGTGGTATGGGACGGTCTGGACTCGCCGGTGCAGGTGGTTTGGCGCAAGGCGCAATTGCATATTGAAGGGCTTGAACTTGACCCGGCGGACGGTGAGATTGGCGCGCAACTGCACAGCCGCTTCGATCCGCGTCACTATCGCCTCGATATGACTCAAGCGCCCCTGATGCGCCTGGTCCATGCCGAGGACCCGCGCAACCAGCGAATCACTGCGATGCTGCTGTTCCACCACATGGTCCTGGACCATATGGCCATGGAAGTGGTGCAGCATGAAATGCAGGCCTGGCTGCTGGGCGAAGTCGAAGCCTTGTCGGCGCCCGTGCCGTACCGCAATTACGTGGCCCAGGCACGTCTGGGCGTCAGCCAGGCGGATCACGAAGTGTTTTTCCGCGACATGCTCGGCGATATCGACGAACCGACGCTGCCGTTCGGCCTGACGAATGCGCAGGGCGATGACCTTGATATCGAAGAAGCCAGCCTGATGCTGGATCCTCAACTCAATCTGCGCCTGCGTGCTCAGGCCCGACAACAGGGGGTGAGTGCCGCCAGCCTGGTGCACTTGGCCTGGGCTCAGGTGCTGGGCAAGGTGTCAAACAGGCAGGACGTAGTGTTCGGCACCGTGCTGATGGGCCGGATGCAGGCAGGGGAAGGCGCAGATCGGGCTTTGGGAATGTTCATCAACACCTTGCCGCTGCGGGTGTCGGTGGGCGAGCAGGGCGTGCGTGAAGGAGTCAGGGCCACTCATAAATGCTTGACTGCCTTGCTCGGTCACGAATATGCCTCACTGGCGTTGGCCCAGCGTTGCAGCGGGATTGCCGTACAGACACCACTGTTCAACGCACTGCTCAATTATCGCCACAGTGGGGTCGGTAGTGTGTCCGAACAGGCCATACAGGCCTGGCAGGGCATTCATGCCCTGAGCAACGAGGAACGCACCAACTACCCGCTGACCTTGAACGTCGATGATCTGGCCGACGGGTTCAGCCTGACGGCTTTGGTGGTCTCGTCAATCGGCGCACAGCGTGTATGCGGCTATATGCACACAGCGCTGGAAAACCTGTTGACGGCGCTGGAGAAGACGCCAGAAACGCCGTTGCACGGTTTGTCGATTCTGCCGGCGGCCGAGTGCGAGCAGTTGCTGGTGGATTTCAACGACACCGCGCTGGATTACCCGCAGCAGCAGACCATTCACGGGATGTTTGCAGCACAGGTCGAGCGCACGCCGGATGCTTTGGCAGTGGTTCATGGCGAGCAGCGCCTGACCTACGGCGAGCTCAACGAGCAGGCCAACCGCCTGGCGCATGCCTTGCGCAAGCAGGGCGTGCAGCCGGATTCCCGCGTCGGGATCTGTGTTGAGCGCAGTGCCGAGATGGTCGTCGGTTTGCTGGCGATCCTCAAGGCAGGCGGCGGTTATGTGCCGCTGGACCCGGCGTATCCGGCAGAACGCATTGCCTACATGTTGCAGGACAGCGCTCCGGTAGCAGTGCTGGTCCAGTCGGCAACTGAGGCATTACTGGCCGACGTTTCGGTGCCAGTGATTAACCTTGATCTGAGCCACTGGCAGGACGAATCCGTCCAGAATCCGCAGGTCAAAGGGCTGACTTCGGCGCATCTGGCGTACCTGATCTATACCTCGGGCTCCACCGGTCTGCCGAAAGGCGTAATGATCGAACACCGCAACACCGTGAACTTCCTGAGCTGGGCGCACACGGCCTTCGACGGCTCTGCACTGGAAAAAACCCTGTTCTCCACTTCGCTGAACTTCGACCTCGCCGTCTATGAGTGCTTTGCGCCGATCACCTCGGGCGGCAGTATCGAAGTCGTCAAGAACGTGCTGGAACTGCAACACGGCGAGCACGATATCGGTCTGATCAACACCGTACCTTCGGCGCTGAAAGCGCTGCTGGAAGTTAACGGCCTGCCGGAATCGGTCCACACAGTGAACGTGGCCGGTGAAGCGCTCAAGCGCAGCCTGATCGAGTCGCTGTTCGAGAACACCGTCGTGCAGCGCCTGTGCAACCTCTATGGACCGTCTGAAACCACCACCTACTCAAGCTGGGTGGCGATGGATCGCGAAGAGGGTTTCGCCGCGCACATCGGCAAACCGGTCGGCAACACGCAGTTTTACCTGCTGGACCAACAGCAACAGCCTGTGCCACTGGGTGTTGCCGGTGAAATCTACATCGGCGGCGCCGGTGTGGCGCGGGGTTACCTGAACCGTGATGACCTCACCGCCGAGCGCTTCCTCAAAGACCCGTTCAGCCAGCAACCAGCGGCACGCATGTACCGCACCGGCGACCTGGGTCGTTACCTGCCTGACGGCAATATCGAATACCTGGGCCGTAACGATGATCAGGTGAAAATCCGCGGCTTCCGTATCGAGCTCGGTGAGATCGATGCACGCCTGGCCAAACACCCGGCGGTCCATGAAGCGGTGGTCACCGCCCGCGAGGACAGCCCGGGCGACAAACGCTTGGTGGCTTATTACACCGTCCAGGCAGCCCACACTGAACCGAGCATCGACAGCCTGCGCGACTGGCTGCAGGAGCAACTCCCGGCCTACATGATCCCTGCGGCTTACGTGCGTCTCGAAGCGCTGCCGCTGACCCCGAACGGCAAACTCGACCGCAAGGCCCTGCCAGCACCGGACAGTGATGCACTGATCAACCGCGAATACGAAGCCCCACAAGGCGAAACCGAAATACAGATCGCGGCTATCTGGCAAGACCTGCTGGGCGTTGAACGGATTGGTCGTCACGACAACTTCTTCGAACTCGGCGGTCATTCGCTGCTGGCCGTCAGCCTGATCGGGCGTATGCGTCAGTCGGGCCTGAGCGTCGATGTGCGTGTGCTGTTTGGTCAGCCAACGCTGGCTGCGCTGGCAGCGGCCGTCGGCGGCGGCACCGAGATCGTGGTGCCCGCCAATCTGATTTCCGAGCACTGCGAGCACATCACCCCTGACCTGCTGCCACTGGCCGACCTGAACCAGGAACAGATCGATAAGGTGGTCGCCAGCGTGCCAGGCGGCGTAGCGAATGTGCAGGATATCTACGCGCTGGCCCCCTTGCAGGAAGGTATTCTCTATCACCATATTGCTGCCGAGCAGGGCGACCCCTATGTGCTGCAGGTGCAGTTCGCCTTCGATGACCGTGCGCGTCTGGACGCTTTCGTCGAGGCGTTGCAGGCGGTCATCGTGCGTCATGACATTCTGCGCACAGGCGTGGTCTGGAAAGGCCTGGAATCACCCGTGCAGGTGGTTTGGCGCGAGGCGCAGATGCACCTTGAGGGGCTTGAACTTGACCCGGCGGACGGTGAGATCGGCGCGCAACTGCATAGCCGTTTCGATCCGCGGCACTACCGCCTCGATATGACTCAAGCGCCCCTGATGCACCTGGTCCATGCCGAGGATCCGCGCAACCAGCGAATCACTGCGATGCTGCTGTTCCATCATATGGCCCTGGATCATATGGCCATGGAAGTGGTGCAGCATGAAATGCAGGCCTGGCTGCTGAGCGAGGCTGAAGCCTTGTCGGCGCCCGTGCCCTATCGCAATTACGTGGCTCAGGCGCGTCTGGGCGTCAGCCAGGCCGATCACGAAGTGTTTTTCCGCGACATGCTCGGCGACATCGACGAACCGACGCTGCCTTTCGGCCTGCAGGATGTGCAGGGCGATGGCCGTGATATCGAAGAAGCCGCTCTTGTAGTGGACAGCCGGTTGAACCTGCGACTGCGTGCTCAGGCCCGACGCGAGGGCGTCAGCGCAGCCAGTCTGGTGCATCTGGCCTGGGCTCAGGTGCTGGGCAGGGTTTCAAACCGCCAGGATGTCGTGTTCGGCACCGTGCTGATGGGCCGGATGCAGGCCGGTGAAGGCGCCAACTGGGCACTGGGGATGTTCATCAATACCTTGCCGCTGCGCGTTGATCTTGCAGGGCAGGGCGTGCGGGACGGAGTGAAGGCGACCCATGCCCGCCTCACTGCACTGCTCGGTCACGAACATGCTTCGCTGGCCTTGGCTCAGCGTTGCAGCGGGGTTGCCGCATCGACGCCACTGTTCAGTGCACTGCTCAATTACCGGCACAGTGCGCCTGGCAGCATATCCGAGCGGGCTACCCAGGCCTGGCAGGGCATTCATACGCTGAACAGCGAAGAACGCACCAACTATCCATTGACCTTGAACGTCGATGACCTGGGCGACGGTTTGAGGTTGTCGGTGCTGGTGTCCGGCAAGATCGGTGCCGGGCGAGTCTGCGGGTATATGCAGACCGCGCTGGAAAGCCTGCTCGTTGCGCTGGAACAGTCACCGTCCTCTGCCCTCGACAGTCTGCCGATCCTGCCTGCCGACGAGCGCGAGCAGTTGCTGACGGGGTTCAACGACACTGCGCTGGATTACCCGCACGAACAGACCATTCATGGCTTGTTCGAAGCACAGGTCGAGCGCACACCGGACGCTTTGGCAGTGCTTCATGGCGAACAGCGCCTGACCTATCGCGAGCTTAACGAGCAGGCCAACCGTCTGGCGCATGCCTTGCGCAAGCAGGGCGTGCAGCCGGATTCCCGCGTCGGGATCTGTGTAGAACGCAGCGTGGAGATGGTCGTCGGTTTGCTGGCGATCCTCAAGGCGGGCGGCGGTTACGTACCGCTCGACCCGGCTTATCCGGCGGAACGTATTGCTTACATGTTGCAGGACAGCGCACCTGCTGCCGTACTGGCTCAAACCGCTACTCAGGGCTTGCTGGCCGACGTTTCGGTGCCGGTGATCAATCTTGATACAAGCAACTGGCAGGTCGAATCCGTCCAGAATCCGCAAGTGGCGGGGCTGAACTCTGCGCATCTGGCGTACCTGATCTACACCTCGGGTTCCACCGGTCTGCCGAAAGGCGTAATGATCGAGCACCGCAACACGGTGAACTTCCTGACCTGGGCGCATAACGCTTTCGGCGCTTGCGCCCTGGAGAAAACGCTGTTCTCCACCTCGTTGAACTTCGATCTTGCGGTCTACGAATGCTTCGCGCCGCTGACGTCGGGCGGCAGCATCCACATGGTGAAAAACGTCCTTGAACTGCAACACGGCGATCACAATATCGGCCTGATCAATACCGTGCCCTCGGCGCTCAAGGCCTTGCTGGAAATCGATGGCCTGCCAACGTCTGTGCACACCGTAAACGTTGCTGGCGAAGCGCTGAAACGCACCCTGGTGGAATCGCTGTTCGAGAAAACCGGCGTGCAGCGCCTTTGCAACCTCTACGGTCCCTCGGAAACCACCACCTACTCAAGCTGGGTGGCCATGGACCGCAAAGATGGTTTCGCAGCGCACATCGGCAAACCGGTCGGCAATACGCAGTTTTACTTGCTGGACGAGCAACAGCAGCCTGTACCACTGGGGGTCGCGGGTGAAATCTACATCGGCGGCGCCGGTGTGGCGCGGGGCTACCTGAACCGTGATGACCTCACCGCCGAGCGTTTCCTAAAGGACCCGTTCAGCCAGCAGCCAGCGGCACGCATGTACCGCACCGGCGACCTGGGCCGTTACTTGCCAGATGGCAACATCGAATACCTGGGGCGTAACGACGATCAGGTGAAGATACGTGGTTTCCGTATCGAACTGGGCGAGATCGATACGTGTCTGGCAAGACACCCGGAAGTACAGGAAGCAGTGGTTGTCGCCTGCGAGGGCGCACCCGGCGAAACCCGTCTGGTGGCGTATTTCACAGCGTCCGATCCTGCACGGTTACCGGAAAGCAGCGCGCTGCGCACGCACCTGCAAGAGCTGCTGCCAGACTACATGCTGCCGGCAGCCTATATGCTGCTTGATGCGTGGCCGCTGACGCCGAACGGCAAGCTGGATCGCAAGGCCCTGCCGGCGCCGGACAGCAGCGCGCTTGTCTCGCGTGCTTACGAGGCCCCGGTGGGTGACGTCGAGATCAAGCTGGCGGCGCTCTGGGCGGATCTGCTCAATGTCGAAAAGGTCGGGCGTCATGACCATTTCTTCGAACTGGGCGGGCATTCATTGCTGGCGGTGAGCCTGATCGAGCGCATGCGCCAGGCGGACCTCGAAGCGGATGTGCGAGTGCTGTTCGGTCATCCAACGCTTATTCAGGTGGCTGCCTCGGTGGGCAAGGTCAAGCGGCTGGAGGTGCCGCAGACTAAAATTCCGACATTCAATCGCAAACGTCGTATCTGAAGCTGCGGTAATCGCCCGCCCGATCGGCAAACGATCGGGCGGTTGCTGTCCACCCTGAGGCTCTTGGCAGCGCCTTCGCAACATCCTCCCAGCCTGCTCAGCCAGGCGCTCGCACATCGCTGCGTCGACGTCACCCTCAAGTCTTGTCCCAGCTTCCCACGACATACAGTCGCCCATGGATGCTCTAATTTTTGCGACGTGTGGGATGCACGGCAAATGGGACGTTTCGTGTGTATGTGTCAGAGGACTGCAGCCCTTTATGGCGGCGGCGCCCATCGTACCTGCGCCCGGATCCCGTTCTGTCTTCGAGTTTCGAAGCCCCTCCGTTTTTATCGTGCGAAACACTGTTTGCGACACCGGGTTCCGGAGTCGTCAACCCTCTCCGAAATGATAAACAGCAGGTTATTCGATGCACTTCAGCGAATTGATGGCAGTTCTTTCCACGCATCCGATCCGTCTTCAACAGGAAGAAGATGATCTGGTGATTCTCGGAGACGACGAGGGGCTGGACAGTGCCACGCTCGCAAGCCTGAGCGTGCACAAGGCAGAACTGCTGACGCTGGTAGCTCGAATGGGCGGTGACTGGCTCAGTCCGGCGTTTCGCATTACCACGGACATGCTGCCGCTGGCCAATCTGAGTCAGGAGGCGATTGACAGGATCGTCGACGCAGTACCGGGAGGGGCTGGTAATGTGCAGGACATCTACCCGCTGGCGCCGTTGCAGGAAGGGATTCTCTACCATCACCTGACGGCCGGGCAGGGTGATCCCTATGTATTGCAGGCGCTGTTCGGGGCCGAGAGTCGCGAACGTCTCGATGACTTCGCCGAGGCACTGCAGGCGGTCATCGAACGCCATGACATCCTGCGCACGGCGATGGTCTGGGAAGGTCTCGACGAACCGGTGCAAGTGGTGTTGCGTGAGGCGACGCTGGCAGTGGATGAGCTGACACTGGACGCCGCCGACGGTGACATCGAAACCCGGTTGCGCGAGCATTTTGATACCCGGCATTTCCGTCTGGACCTGCGTAAAGCGCCGCTGATGCGCATGGTCTGCGTTGAAGATACCGCCAATGCGCGCTGGGTCGCTATCCTGCTGTACCACCACATTGCCATTGACCACGCGGCGATGGACCTGGTGAAACACGAGATGCAGGCCTTCCTGCTCGGTGAAGGCCATACCTTGCCTGAGACAGTGCCGTATCGCAATTACGTGGCACATGCCCGACTGGGTGTCGGGGCTGATGCTCATGAAGGTTTTTTTCGCGAAATGCTGGCCGATATCGATGAGCCAACACTGCCGTTCGGCGTGGTCGGAACGCCGGGCAGCGACTCATTGATCGAAGATGTGCGCCTGCAAGTCGATGACGTGGTGAGCGCGCGCCTGCGGACCCTGGCCCGACAGCTGGGGGTGAGTGCCGCGAGCCTGCATCACCTCGCATGGGCGCGGGTGGTGGGTGCGCTGTCAGGCAAGTCGGACGTGGTTTTCGGTACGGTGCTGATGGGCCGGATGCAGGGCGGCGACGGCGCCGATCGAGCGTTGGGTATGTTCATCAACACGTTGCCGTTACGAGTCAAGCTGGAAGGGCATGCGGTGCGCGAAGGGGTCAGAACCACCCACGCACGGCTGACCGCCTTGCTCGGTCACGAACACGCATCCCTGGCCCAGGCCCAGCGTTGCAGTGGCGTAGCCGCACCGGCACCGTTGTTCAATTCGCTGCTCAATTATCGCCACAGTGCCAGCGAACCGGTGGCCTCGTCAGAGACGCTCCAGGCCTGGCAAGGCTTGCAGAGCATGGGCAGCGAGATGCGCAGCACTTACCCGATCACGCTGTCGATCGACGACTTGGGCCAGGGCTTCAACCTGACAATTCAAGCCTTGGCACAGATCGGTGCACAGCGCATCGGCAACTATATGTTGATGGCACTCGGCGCGCTGGTAGAGGCGCTGGAGCAGCAGCCGCAAACCCCGTTGCAGCGTTTGAACATCCTCTCATCAACCGAACGCCAGCAAGTGCTGCACGATTTCAATGACACGGCACGCGACTACCCACGCAACAGCAGTCTGCAAGAACTGTTCGAGCAACGAGTGGCAGCGCAGCCCGATGCAGTGGCTGCTGTACAAGATGACCAGCAACTGACCTACCATGAGCTCAACAGTCGCGCCAACGCGCTGGCCCGTCACTTGGCCGACCTCGGCGTGCAACCGGGGGAGCGGGTGGCGTTGCTGCTGGAGCGCTCCCTTGATCTGCTGGTCGGTCAGTTGGCGATTGTCAAATGCGGGGCGGCCTATGTGCCGCTGGACATCAACGCCCCCGCCGAGCGTCAGGCATTCATGCTGCACGACTGCGGGGCGCGGCAGGTATTGACGTTGGTCCGCCATGACCTCCCTGAAGGCATCCAGCGGATCGACCTTGACCTGCTGCAACTGCCAGGCGATACGCCCAACCCGGTACCGTCAGCGTCCGCCGAGTCGGTGGCCTACATCATGTACACGTCCGGCTCCACCGGTATGCCCAAAGGCGTATTGGTGCCGCACCGTGCTGTCAGCCGCCTGGTGCTCAACAACGGATACGCTGATTTCAATGCGCAGGATCGTGTAGCGTTCGCCTCAAACCCGGCTTTCGACGCCAGCACCCTGGATGTATGGGCGCCACTGCTCAATGGCGGCTGCGTGGTCGTGGTGGCGCAATCGGTGTTGCTGTCTCTGGACGAGTTCCGCGCGCTGCTGCTGTCCCAGTCGGTCAGCGTGCTGTGGATGACTGCGGGCCTGTTCCATCAATACGCCGACGGCCTGATGGAGGCTTTCGCCAGATTGCGCTACCTGATCGTCGGCGGCGATGTGCTGGACCCGGTGGTGATCGCCCGGGTCTTGAAAGAGGGCGCCCCGCGACACTTGCTCAATGGCTACGGCCCGACCGAAGCAACGACCTTTTCCACCACCCATGAGATCACCTCGGTCGGCAACGGCGGTATTCCTGTCGGCCGCCCGATTGGCAACAGCCAGGTCTATGTGCTCGACGCCCTGCGCCAACCGGTGGCGGTGGGCGTGGTCGGGGAGCTGTACATCGGCGGGCAGGGCGTGGCCAAGGGTTACCTGAACCGCCCGGAGCTGAACGCTACGCAGTTTGTCGCCAACCCTTTCAGCGACGACGCTGGAGCCCTGTTGTACCGCACCGGTGACCTTGGCCGCTGGAACGGGGACGGGGTCATCGAGTATCTGGGCCGTAACGACGACCAGGTGAAGATCCGTGGCTTCCGTATCGAACTGGGTGAAATCGAAGCGCGTCTGGTCGAATGCCCTGGCGTCAGAGAGGCCGTGGCGCTGGCCCGCCAGGACGAGTCTGGGCAAAAACGTCTGGTGGCGTATGTCGTCGGCGATGGCAGCAGCGCCTTGACCGCAGTCGGACTGCGCCGTGAACTGGCAGCTTCGCTGGCCGAATACATGGTGCCGAGCGCTTTTGTCGTGCTGGATGCGTTCCCGCTGACCGCCAACGGCAAGCTTGATCGCCGAGCCCTGCCAGTACCGGACGCCGACGCCTACGCCAGCCGTGAATTCGAGGCACCCGAGGGTGAAGTGGAAGTCACCCTGGCGCGCTTATGGTGCGAATTGCTCAACGTTGAACGCGTCGGCCGTCACGATCACTTCTTTGAGCTCGGCGGGCATTCGCTGCTGGCCGTCAGCCTGATCGAACGCATGCGTCAGGCGGGTCTGAGCGCCGATGTACGCGTGCTGTTCAGCCAGCCTACGCTGGCCGCACTGGCCGCGGCTGTCGGCGCAGGCCATGACATCAAGGTACCGTCCAACCTGATAGATAAAGGCTGCGAGCGCATCACCCCGGAACTGTTGCCACTGGCGAATCTGACCCAGGTGCAGATCGACCAGGTGGTCGCCACCGTACCCGGCGGCGTGACCAATGTGCAGGATATATACGCGCTGGCACCGTTGCAGGAAGGCATTCTCTATCACCATATGGCAGCCGAGCAGGGCGACCCCTATGTCCTGCAGACCCAGTTCGCCTTTGACAACCGCGAGCGCCTGGACGCCTTCGTTCAGGCCTTGCAGATGGTCATCGATCGTCACGATATTCTGCGTACCGGTGTGGTCTGGGACGGTCTGGACTCCCCCGTGCAGGTGGTCTGGCGTCAAGCGAAATTGCACCTTGAGGGGCTTGAACTTGACCCGGCGGACGGTGAGATCGGCGCGCAACTGCATCGCCGCTTCGACCCGCGGCACTATCGCCTCGATATGAGCCAGGCACCGCTGATGCGTCTGGTCCATGCCGAGGACCCGCGCAACCAGCGAATCACTGCGATGCTGCTGTTCCATCACATGGCCCTGGACCATATGGCGCTGGAAGTGGTGAAGCATGAAATGCAGGCCTGGCTGCTGGGCGAGGCCGAAGCCTTGTCGGCACCTGTGCCGTACCGCAATTACGTGGCTCAGGCACGCCTGGGTGTCAGCCAGGCCGATCATGAAGTGTTTTTCCGCGACATGCTCGGCGATATCGACGAACCGACGCTGCCTTTCGGCCTGCAGGATGTGCAGGGCGATGGCCGTAATATCGAAGAAGCCGCGCTTGCAGTGGACAGCCAGTTGAACCTGCGCCTGCGCGCTCAGGCCCGACAACAGGGCGTGAGTGCAGCGAGTCTGGTGCATCTGGCCTGGGCTCAGGTGCTGGGCAAGGTTTCCGATCGTCGCGATGTGGTGTTCGGCACCGTACTGCTGGGCCGTATGCAGGCCGGCGAGGGCGCTGACAGGGCGCTGGGAATGTTCATCAACACCTTGCCGCTGCGGGTCGCCGTAGGCGGGCAAGGGGTACGCGCCGGGGTCAAGGCAACACACGCGCAACTTACCGCGTTGCTCGCTCATGAACATGCCTCACTGGCGTTGGCCCAGCGTTGCAGCGGTGTAGCCGCACCGACGCCACTGTTCAGCGCACTGCTCAATTACCGCCACAGTGCGGTTGGCAGCGCTGCAGAACGAACTGCCCAGGCCTGGCAGGGTATGCAAGCCCTGAACAGTGAAGAACGCACCAACTATCCGTTGACCTTGAACGTCGATGACGTGGGTGACGGCTTCAAACTGACCGCACTGGCGGCGACCACGGTCGGTGCGCAGCGCGTGTGTGGCTACATGCACACGGCGCTGGAACAGCTGGTGGATGCTCTTGAGTTAATGCCACAAGCGTCGTTGCAAAGTCTGTCGATTCTGCCAGCGGTCGAACGTGAGCAGTTGCTGGTGGCGTTCAACGACACCGCGCTGGATTATCCGCAGCAGCAGACCATCCATGGCTTGTTCGAAGCACAGGTCGAGCGCACGCCGGATGCGGTAGCGGTGGTTCACGGCGAACAGCGCCTGACCTATGGCGAGCTTAACGAGCAGGCCAACCGTCTGGCCCATGCCCTGCGTAAACAAGGTGTGCAGCCGGATTCGCGGGTCGGAATCTGTGTAGAGCGCGGCGTGGAAATGGTCGTCGGCTTGCTGGCGATCCTCAAGGCGGGCGGCGGTTATGTACCGCTGGATCCGGCGTATCCGGTAGAACGCATCGCTTACATGTTGCAGGACAGCGCTCCGGCAGCCGTGCTGGCCCAGTCGGCGACTGAAGCATTACTGGCCGACGTTTCGGTGCCAGTCATCAATCTTGACCTGGGCAACTGGCAGGACGAATCCGTCCAGAATCCGCAGGTGCAGGGGCTGACTTCCGCGCATCTGGCGTACCTGATCTACACCTCGGGCTCGACCGGTCTGCCAAAGGGCGTGATGATCGAGCACCGCAACACCGTGAACTTCCTGAGCTGGGCACACAGTGCTTTCGATGCTTCTGCTCTGGAAAAAACGCTGTTCTCCACCTCACTGAACTTCGACCTCGCCGTCTATGAATGCTTTGCGCCGCTCACCTCGGGCGGCAGTATCGAAGTCGTCAAGAACGTGCTGGAGCTGCAACACGGCGAGCACGATATCGGCCTGATCAACACCGTACCGTCGGCGCTTAAGGCACTGCTGGACGTTGACGGTCTGCCTGCATCGGTGCACACCGTGAACGTGGCCGGTGAAGCGCTGAAGCGCAGTCTGGTTGAGTCACTGTTCGAAAAAACAGGTGTGCAGCGCCTGTGCAACCTCTATGGCCCTTCGGAAACCACCACCTATTCAAGCTGGGTGGCCATGGATCGCGAAGACGGCTTCGCAGCGCACATCGGCAAGCCGGTCGGCAATACGCAGTTTTACCTGCTGGACGAGCAACAGCAGCCTGTGCCACTGGGTGTAGCCGGTGAGATCTACATCGGCGGTGCCGGTGTGGCGCGGGGTTATCTGAACCGCGACGATCTGACCGCCGAGCGCTTCCTCAAAGACCCGTTCAGCCAAAACCCAGCGGCACGCATGTACCGCACCGGCGACCTGGGCCGCTACCTGCCGGATGGCAATATCGAATACCTCGGTCGTAACGATGATCAGGTGAAGATCCGTGGCTTCCGTATCGAACTCGGCGAGATCGATGCGCGTCTTGCCAAACACCCGGCGGTCCATGAAGCGGTGGTCACCGCGCGCGAAGATGTGCCGGGCGACAAGCGTCTGGTGGCTTATTACACCCTGGCGGCCGGGCAAGCCGTGGTCGACATCGACAGCCTGCGCAGGCATTTGCAGGAAAAGCTGCCTGAGTACATGGTGCCGGCCATTTATGTACGGCTTGAGGCCATGCCGCTGACACCGAACGGCAAACTCGACCGCAAGGCCCTGCCGGCGCCGGAAAGTGACTCACTGATCAGCCGCGAATACGAAGCCCCACAAGGCGAAGTCGAAACGCAGATCGCGGCTGTCTGGCAAGACCTGCTGGGCGTTGCCCGGATTGGTCGTCACGACAACTTCTTCGAACTCGGCGGCCATTCGCTGCTGGCGGTGAGCCTGATCGGGCGTATGCGCCAGTTGGGCCTGAGCACCGATATACGCGTACTGTTCAGTCAGCCGACCCTGGCCGCACTGGCTGCTGCAGTCGGCGGTAGCACGGACATCGTGGTGCCAGCCAATCTGATCACCGAGGATTGCCAACGCATCACGCCTGAATTGCTGCCACTGGCCGACCTGACCCAGGCACAGATCGATCAAGTGGTCGCCAGCGTGCCGGGCGGCGTGGCGAATGTGCAGGACATCTACCCGCTGGCCCCCTTGCAGGAAGGCATTCTCTATCACCATATCGCTGCGGAGCAGGGCGATCCCTACGTACTGCAGGCCCATTTCGCTTTCGATGACCGCGCAAGTCTGGACGCCTTCGTTCAGGCTTTGCAGGCCGTCATCGAGCGTCACGACATTCTGCGCACCGCTATGCTCTGGAAAGGTCTGGACTCACCCGTGCAGGTCGTCTGGCGCCACGCGCAGTTGCCTCTCGAGAGGCTGCACATCGACACGGCAGCCGGCGATATCGGCGCGCAACTGCACAGTCACTTCGACCCGCGTCATCATCGTCTTGATGTCACTCAGGCACCGCTGATGCGCCTGGCCTATGCCGAGGACCCGCTGAGCGAGCGGATCTGCGCGATGTTGTTATTCCATCACATGGTTCTCGATAACATGGCGATGGCCGTGGTGCAGCATGAAATGCAGGCCTGGTTGTTGGGCGAAGCGCAAACCCTGTCGGCACCCGTGCCGTATCGCAATTATGTGGCCCAGGCACGCCTGGGCGTCAGCCGGGCCGAGCACGAAGCGTTTTTCCGCGACATGCTCGGTGATGTGGACGAACCGACGCTGCCGTTCGGTCTGATGAATGTGCAGGGCGATGGCCTTGATATCGAGGAAGCCAACCTTGCGCTGGCCCCTCGGTTGAACCTGAGACTGCGCGCTCAGGCCCGACAACAGGGCGTGAGCGCTGCCAGTCTGGTGCACCTGGCCTGGGCTCAGGTGTTGAGCACGGTTTCAAACCGGCAGGACGTGGTGTTCGGCACCGTGCTGATGGGCCGGATGCAGGCCGGCGAAGGCGCAGAGCGGGCATTGGGGATGTTCATCAACACCTTGCCGCTGCGGGTTTCGGTGGGCGGGAAGAGTGTGCGTGACGGGGTCAAGGCCACTCATGAAAGCCTGACCGCCTTGCTGGGTCATGAGCATGCTTCGCTGGCGCTGGCTCAGCGTTGCAGCGGCATTACCGCACCGACGCCACTGTTCAGTTCGCTGCTCAATTATCGCCACGGTACGCCTGGCAGCGTATCCGAGCGGGCTACCCAGGCCTGGCAGGGTATTCATACGCTGAACAGCGAAGAACGCACCAACTATCCATTGACCTTGAACGTCGATGACTCCGGTGAAGGCTTCAACCTGAACGTACTGGTCAGCAGCGCCGTGGGTGCCAAACGGGTCTGCGGTTACATGCAGACCGTGCTGGAGCATCTGGTGGATGCGCTGGAACAGTCACCGTCTTCGGCCCTCGACAGCCTGCCGATCCTGCCTGTTGCCGAGCGTGAGCAGTTGCTGGTGGCGTTCAACGACACCGCGCTGGATTACCCGCCCGAACAGACCATTCATGGCTTGTTCGAAGCACAGGTCGAGCGAACTCCGGATGCGGTAGCGGTGGTTCACGGCGAACAGCGCCTGACCTATCGCGAGCTTAACGAGCAGGCCAACCGCTTGGCCCATGCCTTGCGCAAGCAGGGCGTGCAGCCGGATTCCCGCGTCGGGATCTGTGTCGAGCGCAGTGCCGAGATGGTCGTCGGTCTGCTGGCTATCCTCAAGGCGGGCGGCGGGTATGTGCCGCTGGATCCGGCGTATCCGGTAGAACGCATCGCTTACATGTTGCAGGACAGCGCTCCGGCTGCCGTGCTGGCTCAAACCGCTACCCAGGGCTTGCTGGCCGATGTTTCGGTGCCTGTGATCAATCTGGACCTCAGCGATTGGCAGGACGAATCCGTCCGGAATCCGCAGGTGGCGGAGCTGACTTCGGCGCATCTGGCGTACCTGATCTACACCTCGGGTTCCACCGGCCTGCCGAAAGGCGTGATGATCGAACACCGCAACACCGTGAACTTCCTGAGCTGGGCACACAGTGCATTCGACGCTTCTGCACTGGAAAAGACGCTGTTCGCCACCTCGCTGAACTTCGACCTCGCGGTCTACGAATGCTTTGCGCCGCTGACGTCGGGCGGCAGCATCGAAGTCGTCAAGAACGTGCTGGAGCTGCAACACGGCGAGCACGACATCGGCCTGATCAACACCGTACCGTCGGCGCTGAAAGCGCTGCTGGAAGCTAACGGCCTGCCGGCATCGGTGCACACTGTGAACGTGGCCGGTGAAGCGCTGAAACGCAGCCTGGTGGAGAGCCTTTTCGAAAAAACCAGCGTGCAGCGCCTGTGCAACCTCTATGGCCCTTCGGAAACCACCACCTATTCGAGCTGGGTGGCGATGGATCGCGAAGAAGGCTTCGCTGCGCACATCGGCAAACCGGTCGGCAACACACAGTTTTACCTGTTGAATGAACAGCAACAGCCCGTTCCACTGGGCGTTGTGGGCGAGATCTACATCGGCGGCGCCGGTGTGGCCCGTGGCTACCTGAACCGTGACGACCTGACCGCCGAGCGCTTCCTCAAAGACCCGTTCAGCCAGCAGCCTGCGGCACGTATGTACCGCACTGGCGACCTGGGTCGCTATCTGCCAGACGGCAATATCGAATACCTGGGCCGTAACGACGATCAGGTGAAGATCCGTGGTTTCCGTATCGAACTGGGTGAGATCGATGCACGTTTGGCCAAACACCCGGCGGTCCATGAAGCGGTAGTCACCGCGCGCGAGGACATTCCGGGCGACAAGCGTCTGGTGGCTTATTACACCGTCCAGGCAGCCCACACTGAGCCGGACATCGATAGCCTGCGCGACTGGCTGCAGGAGCAACTGCCGGCCTACATGATCCCTGTGGCCTATGTGCGTCTCGACGCAATGCCGCTGACCCCGAACGGCAAACTCGACCGCAAGGCCCTGCCGGCACCGGACGGCGATGCACTGATCCGTGGCGGCTACGAGGAGCCACAAGGCGCAGTGGAAATCGCTCTGGCGAAGATCTGGAGCGACTTGCTCAAGCTCGAACGTGTCGGTCGCCACGACCATTTCTTTGAACTCGGCGGGCATTCGTTGCTGGCGGTGAGCCTGATCGAACGCATGCGCCAGGCTGGTCTGAGTGCCAACGTGCGTACGCTGTTCAGTCAACCGACCCTGGCGGCACTGGCCGCAGCGGCAGGCGCGGTCGACGATCTGGTTATTCCGGCCAATGGCATTCCTGCGGATTGCCAGAGAATCACTCCGGACATGCTGCCGTTGATCGACCTCAGTCAGGAGCAGATCGACCAGGTGGTGGCCTGCGTGCCCGGCGGCGCAGCGAACGTGCAGGACATCTATCCGTTGGCGCCGTTACAGGAAGGCATTCTCTATCACCACATCAGCGCCGAACGGGGCGACCCCTATGTGCTGCAGGCGCAGTTTGCCTTTGACAGCCGCGCACACGTGGACACCTTCGCCAAAGCGCTGCAAATGGTCATCAACCGCCATGACATTCTGCGCACGTCCATGCACTGGGAAAGCCTCGATGAGCCGTTGCAGGTGGTCTGGCGCCAGGTCGAGCTCAGCGTCGAAGAGGTTGAGTTCGACTCTGGCCTCGATGAGATAACCCGTCAGTTGCAGGATCACCTCGATCTGAGCCAGGTACGTCTGGACATCCGTCAGGCACCCTTGATGCGCCTGGTATGCGCCCTGGACAGCGGCAACGAACGCTGGCTGGCAACCTTGATGTTCCACCACATGATCCTTGATCACACCGCCCTGGATCAGGTGCAGCATGAAATGCAGGTCTGCCTGCTCGGTCAGGTCGGGCAACTTGGCGACTCCGTTCCCTACCGCAATTATGTCGCTCAGGCCCGACTAGGCCTGAACGAGCAGGACCACGAGCAGTTCTTCCAGGACATGCTCGGCGACATCGACGAACCGACCCTGCCGTTCGGCCTGCACGATGTGCAAGGCGACGGCAGCGCTCTCGATCATGCCCGTCTGCAGCTGGACGGCGCTTTGAACCAACGCCTGAGAGTTCAGGCGCGGCAACTCGGGGTCAGTGCGGCAAGCCTGATCCACCTGGCGTTCGCGCAAATGCTGGGCCGCCTCAGCGGGCGTGAACAGGTGGTGTTCGGCACCATTCTGATGGGCCGGATGCAGAGCGGTCAGGGTGCCGAACGAGCCCTTGGCATGTTCATCAATACCTTGCCGCTACGGGTAGACCTGGGCGAGCAGGGCGTGCGTGACGGGGTCAAGGCCACGCACCGGCGCTTGACCGGGTTACTCGGGCATGAACACGCCTCGCTGGCACTGGCCCAGCGCTGCAGTGGCGTGGTCGCACCGACGCCGCTGTTTAGCGCCTTGCTCAATTATCGCCACAGCAACGTTGCCGTGACCGACGAGGCACTGACCGCTTGGAGTGGCATACAGTCGCTGGGGCTGGCCGATGAAGAACGCACCAACTACCCATTGACGGTCAACGTCGACGATACGAGTGAAGGTTTTCTGTTCACCTCGCTGGTAACGGCGAGCATCGGCGCACAGCGTGTGTGTGACTATTTGCAACTGGCCGTAGAGGGGCTGGTCGATGCGCTGGAACAGGCACCGCAAACCCCGCTGCACGCCATTTCGATTCTGCCGCCCAGCGAGCGTGCGCAGTTGCTCGAACACTGGAACCTGCCCGCCAAGACCGATACAGACGAAATACCGATCCATCTGCAATTCGAAGCCCGTGCAGCGGAACGACCAGACGCCGTCGCGTTGATGTTCGAAGCGCAATCCCTGAGCTACGGCGAACTCAACGCCCGCGCCAACCAGGTCGCCCATCGTTTGCTGGCCTTGGGTGTGCGCCCGGATGATCGGGTGGCGATCTGCGTCGAGCGTGGCCCGGCAATGATTATCGGCCTGCTGGGTATTCTCAAATCCGGCGCCGGTTACGTGCCGCTGGACCCGGCGTACCCCCTTGAGCGCCTAGCCTACACCCTCGGCGACAGCGCACCGGTGGCGTTGTTGAGCCAGCAGTCAGTGCAGCAAGCCTTGCCGGTGACGGAATTACCCGTCATCAGTCTCGACGATGCCGACTTGCAGGACGAATCCGTCTGCAACCCCGAGGTACCGGGGCTGACGGCTACGAGTCTGGCCTACGTCATCTACACCTCCGGTTCAACCGGTCTGCCCAAAGGCGTGATGGTTGAGCATCGCAACGTGGCGCGGCTGTTTTCGGCCACCGCAGACTGGTTCGCGTTTGGCGAACAGGATGTCTGGGCGCTGTTCCACTCGTTCGCCTTTGACTTCTCGGTCTGGGAAATCTGGGGCGCATTGCTGCACGGCGGCCGTCTGTTGATCGTCCCGCAACTGGTCAGCCGTTCGCCTGAAGACTTCTACAACCTGGTATGCAGTGCCGGGGTGACGGTGCTCAACCAGACGCCAAGTGCGTTCCGCCAACTGATTGCTGCACAGGGCGAGGACGGGCAGGCACATTCGTTGCGCCAGGTGATTTTCGGTGGTGAAGCGCTGGAAACGGCGATGCTCAAGCCGTGGTACGCCCGCAACGTGAATGCCGGTACACAACTGGTAAACATGTACGGCATTACCGAAACCACCGTGCACGTCACCTATTACCCATTGCAGCCCGAAGACGCCCAGCGCGTTGGTGCCAGCCCGATCGGCAAACGCATCCCGGACCTGCAGCTTTATCTGCTCGACGCCCATGGCGAACCGGTGCCGGTAGGTGTGATCGGCGAGCTGTACGTGGGCGGTGCCGGTGTGGCACGTGGCTACCTGAACCGAGAAGCACTGACGGCCGAGCGTTTCATCGATAACCCGTTCAGTACGGCGCCGGGTGCGCGGCTGTACCGCACCGGCGACCTGGGACGCTGGCTGGCCGACGGCAGCCTGGAATACCTGGGCCGCAACGACGAACAGGTCAAGATTCGCGGCTTCCGCATCGAACTGGGCGAGATCGAAGCGCAACTCGCCGCGTGTGAGGGTGTGCAGGATGCGCTGATGCTGGTCCGCGAAGACGAACCGGGCGACAAGCGTCTGGTGGCCTATGTCATTGGTACGGCGGGCGTCGAACTGGACGCTAGCCGATTGCGCGAGCAACTGCGCCTGTCGCTGGCCGAGTACATGCTGCCAAGTGCCTTTGTCAGCCTGGAAAGTTTCCCGTTGACGGCCAACGGCAAGCTCGACCGCAAGGCGTTGCCAGCGCCCGACAGCTCGGCGGTGGCCAGTCGCGGCTATGAAGCGCCCGAAGGCGACACCGAGATGGCTATTGCGCGGATCTGGCAAGACCTGCTGCAACTGGAGCAGGTCGGTCGTCATGACCACTTCTTCGAACTGGGCGGCCACTCGCTACTGGCCGTGAAACTGATCGAACGCATGCGTCAGATCGATCTGGTTGCCGACGTGCGTGTGCTGTTCAGCCAGCCGACCTTGTCTGCACTGGCGGCAGCGGTGGGCGGCAAGGGTGCAGTGGAAGTACCCGCCAACCTTATTCCCGCCGGCTGTGAGCGCATCACCCCGGACATGCTGCCGCTGGTGTCGCTCAGCCAGGATGATATCGACCGAGTGGTAGAAAATGTGCCCGGCGGTCTGGCCAACGTGCAGGACATCTATGCCCTGGCGCCGTTGCAGGAGGGGATTTTGTATCACCACCTTGCCGCAGCCGAGGGTGACCCCTATCTGCAGTACGCCCTGTTTGCCTTTGACAGCCTCGAGCGTCTGCACAGTTTTGCCCAGGCCCTGCAAGGCGTGATCGCCCGGCACGATATCCTGCGCACCGCCGTGCTTTGGGAGCGTCTCGACGCCCCCGTCCAGGTGGTCTGGCGTGAAGCGACCCTGGGCCTGGATGAGCAGCTGCTGGACCCGGCCGATGGCGATATCACCGAACAACTGATCAAGCGCCTGGACCCTCGTCACACGCGCCTGGACATCCGTCAGGCACCGATGCTGCGTATTGGCTATGCGCAGGACGAAGTGAACCACCGCTGGCTGGGCATGCTGCTGTTCCATCACCTGGTGGACGATGCCACCTCGCTGCGTATTCTGAGCAGCGAAATCGAGGCCTATATGCTGGGTCAGCAAGCCTCGCTGCCGCCGTCCGTGCCTTATCGCAACTACGTGGCGCAAGCCATGCTCGGCGTCAGCCGTGAAGAGCACGAGACGTTTTTCCGCGACATGCTCGGTGACATCGATGAACCGACGCTGCCGTTCGGCCTGCAGGACGTGCAGGGCGACGGAAGCGGTATCGAGGAAGTGCGCCAGCTGGTCGACGTGGATCTGAGTCGCCGCCTGCGCGTACAGGCTCGCCAGCTGGGGGTCAGCTCCGCCAGTCTGTATCACCTGGCATGGGCCCGTGTTCTGGGCGCAGTGTCAGGCAAGGATGACGTGGTGTTCGGCACCGTGTTGCTCGGCCGCCTGCAGGGTGGTGCCGGGTCTGACCGGGCGCTGGGAATGTTCATCAACACCTTGCCGCTGCGGGTCACGCTGGGCGAGCAGGGCGTACGCAGCGGCCTGAAAGCCACCCACGCACGACTCAGCGGCCTGCTGGCCCATGAACATGCCTCGCTGGTACTGGCCCAACGTTGCAGTGGTGTACCCGCTTCGACGCCACTGTTCAGCTCGCTGCTCAACTTCCGCCACACCGGTGATGTCGGTGCAAGCGACCAGGCGCTGGTCGCGTGGGAAGGCATTCAGGCGCTGCACGGCGAAGAACGCACCAACTACCCGCTGACCCTGTGCGTGGATGATCTGGGCGAAGGTTTCGCCCTGACCATCATGGCCGAAGGGCAGATCGGTGCCAAACGTGTGTGTACCTACATGCACTGTGTGCTGGAAAACCTGGTGCAAGCACTGGAACAGACCCCGGACGCTGCGCTGGGAGCGCTGAATATCCTGCCCGCGATCGAGCGCCAGCAGCTGCTGGAAAGCTGGAACACCCCGCATGCCCTGCAGGCCGACGACGCCCTGATCCACCGTACCTTCGAAGCCTGGGTGGTGGCGCAGCCGAATGCCGTGGCCCTGCATTATGAAGACCGCACACTGACCTACGCCGAGCTGAACACCCGCGCCAATCAGGTAGCCCATTGTCTGATCGGCCTGGGCGTGCAGCCGGATGACCGGGTGGCGATCTGTGTCGAGCGCAGCCTGGAAATGATTGTCGGCCTGCTCGGAGTGCTCAAGTCCGGTGCGGGCTACGTACCGATTGACCCGGCCTATCCGGCCGAGCGTATTGCCTATCAGTTGCAGGACAGCGCCCCGGTGGCGGTGCTGGCCGATGCTGCGGGGCTGGCGCTGCTGGGCACGTTCGACGGCCCACGCGTGGATTTACACAGTCCGGCATTGCAGGCCCAACCGGGTAACAATCCACAGCTGACCGGGCTCAGCTCGCGCCACCTGGCGTATGTCATCTACACCTCCGGCTCGACCGGCCTGCCCAAGGGCGTAATGGTCGAGCACCGCAACGTGGCCCGGCTGTTCTCGGCCACCCAGAGCTGGTTTGGCTTCAATGAGCAGGATGTCTGGGCGTTGTTCCATTCATTCGCGTTCGACTTCTCGGTCTGGGAAATCTGGGGTGCGCTGTTGCACGGCGGGCGTTTGCTGATCGTGCCGCAGTTGGTCAGCCGCTCTCCGCAAGACTGCTACGCGCTGTTGTGCAGCGCCGAAGTGACGGTGCTCAACCAGACCCCGAGCGCGTTCCGCCAGTTGCTCAGTGCCCAGGGCGAGAGCGATCAGCGGCACTCCTTGCGCCAGCTGATTTTTGGTGGCGAAGCGCTGGACACCGGGATCCTCAAGCCGTGGTACGCCAGGGTGATCAACGCCGGTACGCAGTTGGTGAACATGTATGGCATCACCGAAACCACGGTGCATGTGACCTATCACCCCCTGGTGGCGGCAGATGCGCAGCGTGCGGGCGTGAGCCCTATTGGTGTGCGCATTCCCGATTTGCAGTTGTATGTGCTCGACGCGCGCCGCGAGCCGGTGCCGGTGGGTGTGGTCGGCGAGCTGTATGTCGGCGGCGCCGGTGTCGCGCGGGGCTACTTGAATCGTGAAGCGTTGACGGCCGAGCGTTTCATGGCGAATCCGTTCAGCAAGGATCCTCAGGCGCGCCTGTACCGAACCGGCGACCTGGGTCGCTGGATGGACGATGGCAGTCTCGATTACCTGGGCCGCAACGACGATCAAGTCAAAATCCGTGGTTTCCGTATCGAACTGGGAGAAATCCAGGCTGCGCTGGCCGCTTGCGACACGGTCCGCGAAGCGCTGGTGCTGGTCCGCGAGGATCAACCGGGCGACAAGCGCCTGGTAGCCTATGTGATCGCCGCGCCGGGCCAGGAGATCGTCGCGGCTGACTTGCGCGCACGATTGCTGCTGTCTCTGGCCGACTACATGGTGCCCAGTGCTTTTGTGGCAATGGACAGTTTCCCGCTGACCGCCAACGGTAAGCTCGACCAAAAGGCGTTGCCCGCACCGGATGCGCAGGCACTGGCAATGCGTGAGTACGCGCCGCCCGAGGGCGATGTCGAGATCGCCATCGCGCAGATCTGGCAGTCTCTGCTGCAAGTGCCACAGGTTGGCCGCCACGATCATTTCTTCGAGCTGGGCGGGCATTCGTTGCTGGCCGTCAAACTGATCGAGCGCATGCGTCAGATCGACCTGTCGGCCGATGTGCGGGTGCTGTTCAGCCAGCCGACCCTTGCCGCGCTCGCTGCGGCAGTGGGCGGGTACACCGACGTGCAGGTGCCGGATAACCTGATTGTGCCGGGCTGCGAGCGCATTACCCCTGACATGCTGCCGCTGGCTGATCTGGATCAGGCAGCGATTGATCGGGTCGTCGCCAGCGTGCCGGGCGGCCTGGCCAACATCCAGGACATCTACGCCCTGGCCCCCTTGCAGGAAGGCATTCTGTATCACCATCTGGCGACGGATGAAGGTGACCCCTATGTCTTGCAGATGCTCCTCGCGTTCGATGATCGCGAGTGCCTGGCCGGATTCGCAGCGGCCTTGCAGAGCGTGGTCGAACGCCACGACATTCTGCGCACCGGCGTGGTCTGGGAAGGGCTTGAGCAGCCGGTACAGGTGGTCTGGCGCAACGCGAAACTGAGCCTGGAAGAGGTGGCCATCGATCCGCTCGACGGTGACGTGCTGACACGACTACGCGAGCGTTTTGACCCGCGTCACTATCGCCTGGACATCGGCCAGGCGCCGCTGATGCGCATCGCCTATGCCGAGGACAACACCCACCAGCGTCTGGTCGGCATGTTGCTATTCCACCATCTGGCGCTGGATCACACCTCACTGGAAGTAGTGGTGGAGGAAATGCAGGCCAGCCTGCAGGGGCAGATCGAACAATTGCCGGCGCCGGTGCCTTATCGCAACCATGTGGCACAGGCGCGTCTGGGGATCAGCCAGGCCGAGCACGAAGCGTTTTTCCGCGACATGCTCGGCGACATCGATGAACCGACCCTCGCTTACGGCCTACAGGACGTGCAGGGTGATGGCAGCGGTATCGAGGAAGTGCATCAGGTGCTCGACAGCCAGCTGAGCAGCCGTATACGCAGCATTGCGCGGCAGTTGGGGGTTAGCGCTGCAAGCCTGGCGCACCTGGCATGGGCTCAGGTGGCAGGTCGGGTCTCGGGCCGTGAAGAAGTGGTGTTCGGCACCGTACTGATGGGCCGCATGCAGGGCGGCAGCGGTGCCGACCGGGCGCTGGGAATGTTCATCAACACCTTACCGCTGCGCATCAGCGTCGGCAGCCAGAGCGCTCTGGCGGCGGTCAAGGTCACTCACCAGCGTCTGTCGGCCCTGCTGGGGCATGAGCATGCCTCGCTGTCGCTGGCCCAGCGCTGCAGCGGCGTGCCGAGCTCGCTGCCGCTGTTCAGTACCTTGCTCAACTACCGCCACAGCAACGGCGGTGCGGCCTCGACCGACACATTGTCGGCCTGGCAGGGCATTCAGACCCTGAGCATGGAGGAACGGACCAACTATCCGCTGTGCCTGAACGTCGATGACCTGGGCGATGACTTCACGCTCACCATTCAGGCCGTCAAGCAAATCAGTGCCACGCGCATCGGCGAGTACATGCAGGTTGCACTGCGCAGCCTGGTAGAAGCGCTGGAACACACGCCGCAAGCAGCGCTGAACAGCCTGGCGATACTGCCGGACGATGAGCGCGAGCTGTTGCTGGCGGGCTTCAATGACACCGCCCATCCTTATCCGCGCGATGTTCTGATCCACCAACTGATCGAACAACAGGCTGCTCAGCGTCCGGATGCCTGCGCCGTAAGCGGCGACAGCGGTGCGTTGCTCACTTACGCCAAGCTCAACCAACAGGCCAACCAGCTCGCCCATCGTCTGATCGAACTGGGCGTGGAGCCTGATGCGCGTGTCGCGGTCAGCCTGCGTCGCGGCCCGGAAATGGTCGTGGCGCTGTTGGGTATCCTCAAGGCCGGTGGCGCCTACGTGCCGATCGACCCGGATCTGCCCAGCGCTCGCCGGGCCTACATGCTTGAAAACAGCGCCCCCCATGCGGTGCTGACCAGTCAGGATCTGCTGGCAGATCTGCCAGCCCTTAGCATTCCGGTGCTGGTGCTCGACGGTCGTGACGACCGCGCCCAGCTTGCCGCACAGCCAGTCAGCAACCCGGATGCCAGGGCCCTGGGTCTGCAGCCGAATCATCTGGCCTACGTGCTCTACACCTCGGGTTCCACCGGGCAGCCCAAAGGCGTGATGAACGAACACCTGGGCGTGGCCAACCGCCTGCTCTGGGCTCGCGACGCCTATCAAGTGAACAGTCAGGATCGCGTGCTGCAAAAGACCCCGTTCGGCTTCGACGTGTCAGTCTGGGAGTTTTTCCTGCCATTGCTGGCCGGTGCCGAACTGGTCATGGCACGTCCCGGTGGCCATCAGGAGCCGGATTACCTGGCGCAGGTAATGAGTGACGCGGGCATTACCCTGCTGCACTTCGTGCCTTCAATGCTCGATGTATTCCTGGAACACCGTTCGAATCGCGACTTCCCGCAACTGCGCCGCGTGCTGTGCAGCGGCGAGGCCTTGCCTCGTGCGTTGCAGCGCCGCTTCGAGCAACACCTCAAGGGTGTTGAACTGCACAACCTGTATGGCCCGACCGAAGCGGCCATCGACGTGACTGCGTGGGAATGCCGCCCGACAGATCCTGGCGACAGCGTGCCCATCGGTCGCCCGATTGCCAACATTCAGATGCACGTGCTGAATGCCCAAGGCCAGCTGCAACCGCTGGGCGTGGCCGGTGAGCTGCACATTGGCGGTATCGGCGTGGCACGAGGTTACCTGAACCAGCCGGAGTTGAGCTCCGAGCGTTTCATCGCCGACCCGTTTTCCAGCGATCCGCAGGCACGTCTTTACAAAACCGGCGACGTGGGTCGCTGGCTGGCCAATGGCGCGCTGGAGTACCTGGGCCGCAATGACTTCCAGGTGAAGATTCGCGGCCTGCGCATCGAAATCGGTGAAGTCGAGGCCGCGTTGGCCAAACACCCGGCGGTTCACGAAGCGGTGGTCACCGCTCGCGAAGACATCCCCGGTGACAAACGCCTTGTGGCTTACTACACACAGTCTGCCGAGCAGACTGCTGTCGATATCGAAACCCTGCGCAGTCACCTGCAGCAACAGTTGCCGGAGTACATGGTTCCGGCCATTTATGTGCTGCTTGAGGCCATGCCACTGACGCCGAACGGCAAGCTGGATCGCAAGGCGCTGCCAGCACCGGACAGTGACGCGCTGATCAGCCGTGGCTACGAAGCACCGCAAGGCGAAACCGAAGAGCAGATCGCGGTTATCTGGCAAGACCTGCTGGGCGTCGAGCAGGTCGGGCGTCACGACAACTTCTTCGAACTCGGCGGTCACTCGCTGCTGGCCGTCAGCCTCACCGGGCGTATGCGCCAGTTGGGCCTGAGTGCCGATGTGCGCGTGCTGTTCAGCCAGCCCACCCTGGCCGCACTGGCCGCACTGGCCGCAGCCGTGGGCGGCGGCACCGAGATTGTGGTGCCAGCCAACCTGATCACCGGGGATTGCCAGCGCATTACGCCTGACCTGCTGCCACTGGCCGACCTGACTCAGGCGCAGATCGATCAAGTCGTAGCAACTGTGCCGGGCGGCATAGCCAATGTGCAGGACATCTACGCAC
Source organism: Pseudomonas congelans (assembly GCF_900103225.1). Classification (GTDB taxonomy): domain Bacteria; phylum Pseudomonadota; class Gammaproteobacteria; order Pseudomonadales; family Pseudomonadaceae; genus Aquipseudomonas; species Aquipseudomonas congelans. The sequence continues at coordinate 1,074,599 of NZ_FNJH01000001.1, forward strand.
TGGCACCGTTGCAGGCAGGCATCCTTTATCACCATCTGGCCGCCGAAGTCGGTGACCCCTATGTGCTGCAGACGCAGTTCGCCTTCGCTGACAGCGAGCGCCTGAACGCCTTCGTTCAGGCCTTGCAGATGGTCATCGACCGCCACGACATTCTGCGCACCAGCGTGGTATGGGACGGTCTGGACTCACCGGTGCAAGTGGTCTGGCGTCAGGCCCGGTTGCACCTTGACGCGCTTGAGCTTGATCCGGCAGACGGCGATATCGGTGCGCAACTGCACAGCCGCTTCGATCCGCGCCATTACCGTCTGAACGTCGGCCAGGCACCGCTGATGCGTGTGGCCTATGCCGAAGACCCGCTCAATCAGCGCATCTGCGCGCTGCTGTTGTTCCACCACATGGCGCTGGACCACGTGGCGCTGGAAGTGGTGAAGCATGAAATGCAGGCCTGGCTGGCGGGCGAGGCAGACAGCCTGGCAGCGTCGGTGCCCGTGCCGTATCGCAACTATGTGGCCCAGGCACGCCTGGGTGTCAGCCAGGCCGATCACGAAGCATTTTTCCGCGACATGCTCGGCGATATCGATGAGCCGACGCTGCCGTTCGGCCTGCTGGATGTGCAGGGTGAAGGTCGCGACATCGAGGAAGCCAGCCTGGCGCTGGACCCTCAACTCAACTTGCGCCTGCGTGCTCAGGCCCGGCAACAGGGGGTGAGTGCCGCCAGCCTGGTGCACCTGGCCTGGGCTCAGGTGTTGGGCAAGGTATCAAACAAGCAGGACGTGGTGTTCGGCACCGTCCTGATGGGCCGGATGCAGAGTGGCGAAGGTGCCGAGCGGGCACTGGGGATGTTCATCAACACTTTGCCACTGCGGGTGTCGGTGGGCGAGCAGGGCGTACGCGACGAGGTCAAGGCCACTCACAAGCGCCTGACGGCCTTGCTCGGTCACGAACATGCCTCGCTGGCGTTGGCCCAGCGTTGCAGCGGTGTAGCTGCACCCGCGCCGCTGTTCAGCGCGCTGCTCAACTATCGTCACAGTGGGGTAGGCAGTGCATCCGACCAGGCCATGCAGGCCTGGCAGGGTATCGCGGTCCTCAGCGGCGAAGAACGCACCAACTATCCACTGACCTTGAACGTCGATGATCTGGCTGACGGGTTCAGCCTGACGGCTTTGGTGGTTTCGTCAATCGGTGCCCAACGTGTATGCGGCTATATGCACACGGCACTGGAAAACCTGTTGACGGCGCTGGAGCAGACGCCAGAAACATCGTTGCAAGGTTTGGCGATCCTGCCGGCGACCGAGCGCGAGCAGTTGCTGGTGGCGTTCAACAACACCGCGCTGGATTACGACAACGAACAGACCATTCACGGGATGTTCGAAGCGCAGGTAGAGCGCACGCCGGAAGGGGTGGCAGTCGTCCATGGCGAACAACGCCTGACCTATCGCGAGCTTAACGAGCAGGCCAACCGGCTGGCCCATGCCCTGCGTAAACAGGGCGTGCAGCCGGATTCGCGGGTCGGGATCTGTGTAGAACGCGGCGTGGAGATGGTCGTCGGCCTGCTGGCGATTCTCAAGGCGGGCGGCGGGTATGTGCCGCTGGATCCGGCGTATCCGGTAGAACGCATCGCTTATATGTTGCAGGACAGCGCGCCGGCGGCCGTGCTGGCTCAAACCGCTACCCAGGGTTTGCTGGCCGACGTTTCGGTGCCCGTCATCAATCTTGACCTGGGCAACTGGCAGGACGAATCCGTCCAGAATCCGCAGGTGCCGGGGCTGACTTCGGCGCATCTGGCGTACCTGATCTATACCTCGGGCTCCACCGGTCTGCCGAAAGGCGTGATGATCGAACACCGCAACACCGTGAACTTCCTGAGCTGGGCGCACACGGCCTTCGACGGCTCTGCACTGGAAAAAACCCTGTTCTCCACTTCACTGAACTTCGACCTCGCAGTCTATGAGTGCTTTGCGCCACTCACCTCGGGCGGCAGCATCGAAGTCGTCAAGAACGTGCTGGAACTGCAACATGGCGAGCACGACATCGGCCTGATCAACACCGTACCGTCGGCGTTGAAAGCACTGCTGGACGTAGATGGGCTGCCAGAATCGGTTCACACCGTAAACGTCGCCGGTGAAGCGCTCAAACGCAGTCTGGTGGAAAACCTGTTCGAGAACACCGGCGTGCAGCGCCTGTGCAACCTCTATGGCCCTTCGGAAACCACCACCTATTCAAGCTGGGTGGCCATGGACCGCGAAGAGGGCTTCGCAGCGCACATCGGCAAGCCGGTTGGCAACACGCAGTTTTACCTGCTGGACGAACAGCAGCAGCCTGTACCAATGGGTGTCGCGGGTGAAATCTACATCGGCGGTGCCGGCGTGGCGCGGGGCTACCTGAACCGTGACGACCTGACCGCCGAACGCTTCCTCGAAGACCCGTTCAGCCAACAGCCAGCGGCACGCATGTACCGCACCGGCGACCTGGGTCTTTACCTGCCGGACGGCAATATCGAATACCTCGGCCGTAACGACGATCAGGTGAAAATCCGTGGCTTCCGTATCGAGCTCGGTGAGATCGATGCACGCCTGGCCAAACACCCGGCCGTCCACGAAGCCGTAGTGACAGCTCGCGAAGATGTGCCGGGCGACAAGCGTCTGGTGGCTTATTACACCCTGATCGCAGGACATGCTCCGGTAGACATCGACAGCCTGCGCGGCTGGCTGCAGGAACAATTGCCGGCCTACATGATCCCGGTGGCTTATGTGCTGCTGGATGCACTGCCGCTGACCCCGAACGGCAAACTGGACCGCAAGGCCCTGCCAGCACCCGAAATTGATGCACTGGTCAGCCGTGGCTATGAAGCCCCACAAGGCGAAACCGAAGCGCAGATCGCGGCTATCTGGCAAGACCTGCTGGGCGTTGCCCAGGTCGGTCGACACGACAACTTCTTCGAGCTGGGCGGTCATTCGCTGCTGGCGGTCAGCCTGATCGGGCGTATGCGTCAGTCGGGCTTGAGCTCGGACGTGCGCGTGCTGTTCGGCCAGCCGACGCTGGCTGCACTCGCAGCGGCGGTCGGCGGCGGCACGGAAGTCGTGGTGCCCGCCAACCTGATTTCCGAGCACTGCGAACACATCACCCCGGACCTGTTGCCGCTGGCCGACCTGACCCAGGCGCAGATCGACCAGGTGGTCGCCAGCGTGCCGGGCGGCGTAGCGAATGTGCAGGACATCTACCCGCTGGCGCCGTTGCAGGAAGGCATCCTCTATCACCATCTCAGCGCTGAGCGCGGGGATCCGTATCTGCTGCAATCGCTGTTCGCCTTCGACAGCCAGAAGCATGTCGACGACTTTGCCCGCGCCTTGCAGTTCGTGATCCAGCGCCATGACATTCTGCGCACGGCTCTGGTCTGGGAGGGACTCGACGAACCGATGCAAGTAGTCTGGCGTCAGGCGTTGCTGCTGCGTGAAAGCTTTGACCCAGATCCGCAAGGCGGCGACGTCGCGGCACAGTTGCACCAGCGTTTCGACTCCCGCCACCAGCGTCTGGATATTCGTCGGGCGCCGATGATGCGTCTTGTACACGCCTGGGATGAGCCCAACCAGCGCTGGCTGGGTTGGCTGCAGTTCCATCATCTGGTCATGGACCATACCACGCTGGACGTAGTGCGCTATGAGATGCAGGCCTACCTGCTGGGGCAGGGGGCTCAACTGGGCTTGGCGGCGCCATATCGCAATTATGTCGCTCAGGTCCGCCTGGGCATGAGCCAGGAGGAACATGAGGTGTTCTTCCGCGACATGTTGAGCGACGTTGACGAGGCGACGCTGCCGTTCGGTTTGCAGGAAGTGCAAGGTGACGGTCATGGCATCGAAGAAGACTGTCTGGCGGTGGATCTGGAGCTCAGCCGTCGTTTGCGGGCCCAGGCCCGTCAACTGGGAGTCAGTGCCGCAAGCCTTGTCCACCTGGCCTGGGCGCAGCTGTTGAGCAAGACCTCGGGGCGTGACGACGTAGTGTTCGGCACCGTGCTGCTGGGCCGGATGCACGGTGGCGAAGGCTCGGACCGAGCGCTGGGTGTGTTTATCAACACCTTGCCGCTGCGTGTGGGCCTGGGCGACCAAGGCGTGCGTGACGGGGTCAAGGCCACGCACCGGCGGTTGACCGCATTACTCGGGCATGAACACGCGTCTCTGGCGCTGGCCCAGCGTTGCAGTGGCGTGGTCGCACCAGCGCCGTTGTTCAGCGCGCTGCTCAACTATCGCCACACCAGCGTTGCCGTGACCGATGAGACGCTGACCGCCTGGAATGGCATACATGCGCTGCCGCTGGGCGATGAAGAACGCACCAACTATCCACTGACCCTCAACGTCGATGACCGGGGCGAAGACTTCCTGTTGACTGTGCAGACTGTACCGCTGATCGACGCCGCTCGGATCTGCGCCTACATGCAGCAAACCTTGAGCAATCTGGTCAACGCGCTGGAGCAGGCACCGCAGACTCCGTTGCACGCCATTTCGATACTGCCGGACAGCGCGCGCGAGCAGTTGCTTGAACAGTGCGAGCAGCCCGGCAATACCTACCCAAGCGAGACACCGATTCATCTGCAATTCGAAGCCCGCGCTGCACAACAGCCAGACGCCGTGGCGCTGGTGTTCGAAGAGCAGACCCTGAGCTACGGCGAACTCAACGCGCGTGCCAACCAGGTCGCGCACCGCCTGCTGGCACAAGGCGTTCGTCCGGATGATCGGGTGGCGATCTGCGTCGAACGCGGCCCGGCGATGATTATCGGCTTGCTGGGGATCCTCAAGTCCGGGGCCGGTTATGTGCCGCTGGATCCGGCTTACCCGCTTGAGCGCCTGGCGTATACCCTCGGCGACAGCGACCCGGTGGCGTTGTTGAGCCAGCAGTCAGTGCAGCAAGCCCTGCCGGTATCCGAAGTGCCGGTGATCAGTCTTGACTATGCCGATTTGCAGGACGAATCCGTCTGCAATCCGCAGGTGCCGGTAAAGCCTACCCACCTGGCTTATGTGATCTACACCTCCGGCTCCACCGGTCTGCCCAAGGGCGTGATGGTCGAGCATCGCAACGTTGCACGGCTGTTTTCCGCCACCGAAGACTGGTTCGGCTTCAATGAACAGGATGTCTGGGCGCTGTTCCATTCGTTCGCCTTCGACTTCTCGGTCTGGGAAATCTGGGGCGCGTTGCTGCACGGCGGCCGTCTGTTGATCGTCCCGCAACTGGTCAGCCGCTCGCCCGAAGACTTCTATAACCTGCTGTGCAGTGCCAGGGTTACGGTGCTCAACCAAACGCCAAGTGCGTTCCGTCAACTGATTGCTGCCCAGGCTGAAAACACCCAGGCACATTCGCTGCGCCAGGTGATTTTCGGTGGTGAGGCGCTGGAAACAGCGATGCTCAAGCCGTGGTACGCCCGCAACGTGAATGCCGACACGCAACTGGTAAACATGTACGGCATCACCGAAACCACCGTGCACGTGACCTATTACCCGTTGCAGCCTGAAGACGCCCAGCGCGTCGGTGCCAGCCCGATCGGCAAACGCATCCCGGACCTGCAGCTTTATCTGCTCGACGCCCAAGGCGAACCAGTACCGGCAGGCGTGATCGGCGAGCTGTACGTGGGCGGTGCCGGTGTTGCTCGTGGCTACCTGAACCGTGAAGCACTGACGGCCGAGCGTTTCCTCGATAACCCGTTCAGTACAGCACCGGCTGCGCGGCTGTACCGTACCGGCGACCTGGGCCGCTGGCTGGCCGATGGCAGCCTGGAATACCTGGGCCGCAACGACGAACAGGTCAAGATTCGCGGCTTCCGCATCGAACTGGGCGAGATCGAAGCGCGTCTGGCCGAATATCCTGACGTCCGCGATGCCGTTGTGATGTGCCGTGAGGATGTGCCCGGCGACAAGCGTCTGGTGGCCTATGTCACGGCGCAGCAGACGGAAATCCTGCTGGACATCGAAAGCCTGCGCGAGCATCTGCAGGACGCATTGCCGGAGCACATGGTGCCTGCAGCATACGTGCAACTCGATGAGTTGCCCCTGACGGCCAACGGCAAGCTCGACCGCAAGGCGTTGCCGGTGCCTGACCGCTCGGCGCTGGCCAGTCGTGGCTACGCAGCACCTGAAAACGATACCGAGATGGCCATCGCGCGGATCTGGCAAGACCTGCTGCAACTGGAGCAGGTCGGTCGTCATGACAACTTCTTCGAACTGGGCGGCCACTCGCTGCTGGCAGTGAAACTGATCGAACGCATGCGTCAGATTGATCTGGTTGCCGACGTCCGCGTGCTGTTCAGTCAGCCGACCCTGTCTGCACTGGCGGCAGCGGTGGGCGGCAAAGGTGCAGTGGAAGTACCCGCCAATCTTATTACCGCTGGCTGCGAGCGCATCACCCCGGACATGCTGCCTCTGGCAGCGCTGAGCCAGGATGATATCGACCGCGTGGTCGCAAGCGTGCCCGGCGGTCTGGCCAACGTGCAGGACATCTATGCACTGGCGCCGCTGCAGGAAGGGATTTTGTATCACCACCTTGCCGCGACCGAGGGAGACCCGTACCTGCAATACGCACTGTTTGGCTTTGACAGCCTCGAGCGTTTGCACGGTTTCGCCCAGGCTATGCAAGGCGTAATCGCCCGGCACGATATCCTGCGCACCGCCGTGCTTTGGGAGCGTCTCGACGCTCCGGTGCAGGTGGTCTGGCGTGAAGCGACCCTGGGCCTGGATGAACAGGTGCTGGACTCGGCCGATGGCGACATCGCCGAACAACTGCTCGAACGCCTGGCCCCTCGCCACACGCGCCTGGACATTCGTCAGGCGCCGATGTTGCGCATCGGTTATGCACATGACGAGGTGAACAATCGCTGGCTGGGCATGCTGCTATTCCATCACCTGGTGGACGACGCAACTTCGCTGCGCACTCTAAGCGGCGAAATCGAGGCCTATATGCTGGGGCAGCAAGCCTCGCTGCCACCGTCCGTGCCTTACCGCAATTACGTGGCGCAAGCCATGCTCGGCGTGAGCCGCGAGGAGCACGAAGCGTTTTTCCGCGACATGCTCGGTGACATCGATGAGCCGACGCTGCCGTTCGGCCTGCTGGACGTACAGGGTGACGGTCGCGGTATCGAGGAAGCGCACCAGACGGTCGACATGGACCTGAGCCGCCGCCTGCGCTTGCAGGCCCGTCAGTTCGGGGTCAGCTCCGCCAGTCTGTATCACCTGGCCTGGGCCCGTGTTCTGGGCGCTTTGTCAGGCAAGGATGACGTGGTGTTCGGCACGGTATTGCTCGGCCGCCTGCAGGGTGGTGCCGGGTCTGACAGGGCGCTGGGGATGTTCATCAACACCTTGCCGCTGCGGGTCACGCTGGGCGAGCAGGGCGTGCGCAACGGTCTGAAGGCTACCCACGCACGACTCAGCGGCCTGCTTGCCCATGAACACGCTTCGTTGGTACTGGCACAGCGTTGCAGTGGCGTGTCCGCTTCGACACCACTGTTCAGCGCCTTGCTCAACTACCGACATGTCGCCGGTGAGGCCAGCCAGCAGACACTGGACGCCTGGCAAGGCATCGAAAGCCTGCGTGGCGAAGAGCGCACCAATTATCCGCTGACCCTTTCAGTAAACGATGAGGGAACGGGCTTCAGTTTAACGATTCAAGCCAGCGCCTGCATCGACGCGCAACGCGTCTGCGCGTATGTGCAGACCACTCTGGAGAATGTGGTCAGCGCACTGGAGCAGTCCGGCGAGGTGCCGCTGGCAGGCTTGTCGGTTCTGTCGGCGGCGGAGCGTGAGCATCTGGTGCATGGCCTGAACGCTACCGCGCTGGATTACTCGCAGCAGCAGACCATCCACGGGATGTTCGAAGCACAGGTCGAGCGCACGCCGGATGCTTTAGCAGTGGTGCACGGCGAGCAGCGCCTGACTTATGGCGAGCTCAACGAGCAGGCCAACCGCCTGGCCCATGCCTTGCGCAAGCAGGGCGTGCAGCCGGATTCGCGGGTCGGGATCTGTGTAGAACGCGGTACGGAGATGGTCGTCGGCTTGCTGGCGATCCTCAAGGCGGGCGGCGGCTATGTGCCGCTGGATCCGGCGTATCCGGCAGAACGCATTGCCTACATGTTGCAGGACAGCGCACCGGCCGCAGTGCTGGTTCAAACCGCTACTGAGGGCTTGCTGGCCGATGTTTCGGTGACTGTGATCAATCTTGACCTAGGCAACTGGCAGGACGAATCCGTCCAGAATCCGCAAGTGGCGGGGCTGACTTCTGCACATCTGGCTTACCTGATTTACACCTCGGGTTCTACCGGCCTGCCGAAGGGCGTGATGATCGAACACCGCAACACCGTGAACTTCCTGACCTGGGCGCATAAGGCTTTCGACGGCTCTGTACTGGAAAAAACGCTGTTCTCCACTTCGCTGAACTTCGACCTTGCGGTCTACGAGTGCTTCGCGCCGCTGACGTCGGGTGGCAGCATCAATGTGGTGAAAGATGTTCTGCAACTGCAACACGGCGAGCACGATATCGGTCTGATCAACACCGTGCCTTCGGCACTGAAAGCGCTGCTGGAAGTTAACGGCCTGCCGGAATCGGTCCACACAGTGAACGTGGCCGGTGAAGCGCTCAAGCGCAGCCTGGTCGAGTCGCTGTTCGAGAACACCGGCGTGCAGCGCCTGTGCAACCTCTATGGCCCTTCGGAAACCACCACCTACTCAAGCTGGGTGGCGATGGATCGCGAAGAGGGTTTCGCCGCGCACATCGGCAAACCGGTCGGCAACACGCAGTTTTACCT
>NZ_FNJH01000001.1:1083532-1636184 GCF_900103225.1 Pseudomonas congelans
CCGTTCAGCCAGCAGCCTGCGGCACGTATGTACCGCACTGGCGACCTGGGTCGCTATCTGCCAGACGGCAATATCGAATACCTGGGCCGTAACGATGATCAGGTGAAGATCCGCGGCTTCCGTATCGAGCTGGGCGAGATCGATGCACGCCTGGCCAAACACCCGGCCGTTCACGAAGCGGTGGTCAACGCCCGCGAAGATGTTCCGGGTGACAAGCGTCTGGTGGCTTATTACACCCTGAGCGCAGGGCATGCCTCGGTAGACATCGACAGCCTGCGCGGCTGGCTGCAGGAGCAACTGCCGGCGCATATGATCCCGGTAGCCTATGTGTTGCTCGATGCACTGCCGCTGACGCCGAACGGCAAGCTGGACCGCAAGGCCTTGCCTGCGCCGGACGCCGATGCACTGATCCGCCGTGGTTATGAAGCCCCGCAAGGCGAAACCGAAACCCTGCTGGCGGGAATCTGGAGCGACTTGCTCTCGGTTGAACGCATCAGCCGTCACGACCAGTTCTTCGAGCTGGGCGGCCACTCCCTGCTGGCAATGCGCCTGATTTCGCAGATTCGCCAGCAACTGGGTGTCGAACTGAGCCTCGCGGCGCTGTTTGCCCACCCCGAACTGAGCGCCCTGGCACTGGCCATCGCCCGGGCCGGACGCAGCATCCTGCCGGATATCGTGCCAGTGGCACGCGACCAGGTCTGGCCGTTGTCGTTCGGTCAGCAACGTCTGTGGTTCCTCGCGCAGATGGAAGGCGCCAGCGCGGCCTACCACATGCCTGTCGGCCTGAGCCTGCGTGGCGAACTGGATCGTGCGGCAATGCAACGGGCGCTGGAGCGTATCGTGGCGCGCCATGAAGGCTTGCGCACCACCTTCATGAAGGGCGATGACGAACAGCCATTGCAACGCATCAGCCCTGCGGATGCCGGCTTCAACCTGCAACTGCATGATCTGCAAGGGCTGGTGGATGCCAGAGAGAAGCTTCAGGCACTGGCCAGCGAAGAGTCGCTGCAAGGCTTCGATCTGGAACAGGGTCCGTTGATTCGTGGCCGCCTGATTCGTATGGCCGAGGACCATCACGTCCTGTTGCTGACCATGCACCATATCGTTTCCGATGGCTGGTCGATTGGCGTGCTGACCCGTGAACTGGCCGCCCTCTATGCGGCATTCAGTCAGGGCCAGGACGACCCACTGGCTCCGCTGGCGCTGCACTACCTGGACTACGCGGTGTGGCAGCGTCGCTGGTTGAGCGGCGATCTGTTGCAGCAACAAAGCGACTACTGGCAGCAAACCCTGGCAGACGCTCCGGCGCTGCTGATGTTGCCCACCGACCGGGTACGTCCGGCGCAGCAGGACTATGCCGGCGCGATGCTGCCTGTGGTTTTCGACGAAGACCTGACTCGCGGCCTCAAGGCATTGAGCCAGCGTCACGGCAGCACCCTGTTCATGACCGTCATGGCCGCCTGGGCTGCACTGTTGGGACGTCTGTCCGGTCAGGACGATGTGGTCATCGGCACGCCAGTGGCCAACCGCACACGCAGTGAGACCGAAGGATTGGTGGGCCTGTTCGTCAATACCCTGGCGATCCGCGTCGACCTCAGTGACAAGCCCACGGCAGAGACGCTGCTGGCGCGGGTCAGGACCAACACGTTAGGCGCGCAGGACCATCAGGACCTGCCGTTCGAACAAGTGGTGGAAGTGATCAAGCCGGTGCGCAGCCTGTCGCACAGCCCGGTGTTCCAGGCCATGCTCAGCTGGCAGGACATGGGCGGTGGGGATTTGGCCCTCGGTGATCTGCAACTGGAAAGCCTGAGCGCGGGCCATACGCTGTCCAAGTTCGATCTCTCGCTGGACATCGGCGAAGCCCAGGGCCAGCTGTTCGGTTCGCTGGAATATGCCACTGCGTTGTTCGATGAAAGCACCATCGCCCGTTATCTGGGCTACCTGCAGCGTTTGCTGCATGCCATGGTCGCCGACGACCGCCAGGTACTGGAGCATGTGCCACTGCTCGATACAGTGGAACGCAAGCATCTGCTGGTCGACCTTAACGCTACCGACGTGCCTTACCCGCAAGACTCCACGATTCATCAGCTGTTCGAAGAAAAGGTCCAGGCACAGCCCGACGCCATCGCCGTGGCCTTCCAGGCGCAGCGCTTGAGCTATGCCGAACTGAATCGCCAGGCCAACCGTCTGGCTCACCACCTCATCGGTCTGGGCATCGGTCCGGATGATCGGGTGGCGATCTGCGTCGAGCGTGGGGTGAAAATGATAGTCGGGCTGCTCGGTGTGCTCAAAGCCGGTGCCGCCTACGTACCGCTGGACCCGGCGTACCCGGCCGAGCGCCTGGCCTACATGATCGACGACAGCCAGCCAGCGGCGTTGCTCACCCAGCGCGGCTTGCAGGAGCGCTTGCCCGCACTGTGCATGCCGCTGGTATTGCTCGACGACGATCATTGCCAGGGCTTCACCGAGTGTGATGACAACCCGGTCGTAGCGACTCTCGGCGTGCGCAACCTGGCCTATGTGATCTACACCTCGGGTTCCACCGGCAATCCCAAGGGGGTGATGATCGAGCACCGTGGTCTGGTCAACTACAGCGTCGATGCTGCACGCCTGTTTGGCCTGTCCCAGAGCGACACCGTGCTGCAACAAAACACCCTTAACTTCGACCTGTCGGTGGAGGAGATCTTCCCTGCACTCCTGGCCGGTGCCACCCTGGCGCCGAGCCGCGAGATCTTCGGCAGTGAGGGCACTGAAAATCACGGCATTTACCCGACCGTTCTGCACTTGACCGCCGCCCACTGGCATACGCTGGTGGCCGAATGGCACAACCAGCCTCAGGCTGCTGAACAACGCCTGGCCGAGGTGCGCCTGATCAACGTCACAGGTGACGCCTTGTCGGCACAGAAACTCAAGCTCTGGGATGAGGTGCGCCCGGCGCATACCCGCCTGATCAATACCTACGGGCCGACCGAAGCGACAGTGTCCTGCACGGCGGCTTACGTCAGTCACGACGCTTTGGCCGGCAGCGAAGGCAGCGGTAACGCGACCATCGGCAAACCGATGGCCAATACCCGCATCTACCTGCTCGACGAACACCAGCAGCCAGTGCCATACGGCGTGGCCGGTGAGATTTTCATCGGTGGCGACGGCGTGGCACGCGGTTACCTGAACCTTGCCGAGGTCAATGCCGAGCGCTTCCTCGCGGATCCGTTCAGCAACAGCCGTGATGCCCGGATGTACAAAACCGGTGACCTGGCGCGCTACATGGCTGACGGTCGTATCGAGTACCTGGGACGTAACGACTTCCAGGTCAAGGTGCGCGGTTTCCGTATCGAGCTGGGCGAAATCGAAGCGCGTCTCGGCAGTTGCAAAGGGGTCAAGGAAGCCGTGGTGATCGCCCGGGAGGACAATCCTGGTGAAAAACGTCTCGTGGCCTACGTGATCGCCCAGCCACAAGCGAACGTGGACGTCGCCAGACTGCGCGCCGAACTGGCACCGCAACTGGCCGAGTACATGCTGCCGAGTGCTTTCGTGCTGCTTGATGCACTGCCGCTGACACCGAATCGCAAACTCGATCGCAAAGCCTTGCCGGCGCCGGCGGACAACGCCTTTGCCAGTCGCGAGCACGTCGCTCCGCAAGGCACCAGCGAAAAAGCCCTGGCGCAGATCTGGAAAAATCTGCTCAACCTGGAAGCCTTAGGGCGTCATGACCACTTCTTCGAGCTGGGCGGGCACTCGCTGCTGGCGATGCGTCTGATTTCCCAGGTGCGTCAGCGCATGGGCGTCGAGCTGAGCCTGGCGGACATCTTCGCCCAGCCGGAGCTGGCGGCGCTGGCCCAGGTAGTGGCGCACGCTGCCGGAAGCAGCCAGCAGCCCATCGTGCCGGTGTCTCGCGATCAGTCCTTGCCGCTGTCGTTTGCCCAGCAACGCCTTTGGTTCCTCGCACAGCTGGATGGCGGCAGTGCGGCTTATCACATTCCAGCCGGTCTGCGTCTGCGCGGCAGCCTCGATCAGGACGCACTGAAACGCGCGCTGGACCGTATCGTTGCGCGCCATGAAGCATTGCGCACGACCTTTATCCAGGAGCAGGACCAGGATCCGCTGCAGCGCATCGCCCCGGCCGATATCGGTTTCAGCCTGCAACTGCAGGTGCTGACCGGGCAGGCCGATGCGGAACAACAATTGCTCGCCATCGCCGCAGAAGAGGCCGAGCAGGGCTTTGATTTGCTCAATGGCCCGCTGGTGCGCGGACGCCTGGTATGCCTGGCCGATGACGACCATGTGTTGCTGGTGACCATGCACCACATCGTCTCCGACGGCTGGTCCGCAGGTGTATTGACCCGTGAACTGGGCCTGCTCTACGCAGCGTTCAGCGAGGGCGCCGAGGATCCGTTGCCAGCGTTGCCGGTGCAATACGCCGATTACGCGCTGTGGCAGCGCAACTGGCTGAGCGGTGACGTGCTGCAGCAACAGCGCCAGTACTGGCAGCAGACTCTGGCAGGTGCGCCAGCCTTGTTGACCTTGCCGAGCGACCGGCCACGCCCGGCGCAACAGGACTACAGTGGTCAGTTGCTCGGGCTGGTGCTCGACGCCGACCTGACCCGTGGCCTCAAGGCGCTGAGCCAGCGGCATGGCAGCAGCCTGTTCATGACGGTCATGGCCGCATGGGCTGCGCTGCTGGGACGTCTGGCCGGTCAGGACGACGTGGTCATCGGTACGCCGGTGGCCAACCGCATGCGTGCCGAGGTGGAGGACCTGATCGGGTTCTTCGTCAACACCCTGGCCGTACGCGTCGACCTCTCGGGCAGACCGAGCGTGCAAAGCCTGTTGCAGCAGGTCAAACAGCAAACCCTGGCCGCCCAGGCGAATCAGGATCTACCGTTCGAACAGGTGGTTGAGGTGGTTCGCCCACAACGCAGCCTGTCCCACAGCCCTATCTTCCAGGCCATGTTGTCGTGGCAGAACAACGAAGCGTCCGATCTGGCGCTGGGCGACATGACTCTGCAGGGCGTCGCGGTGGCAGGCCATACGGCCAAGTTCGACCTGACGCTGGACATGACCGAGGTCGGCGATCAATTGATCGGCACGCTGGAATACGCCACGGCACTGTTCGACGAAAGCACTCTGCAGCGCTACATGGGCTATTTCCAGCGTTTGCTGGAAGCGATGGTCGCCGACGACCGCCAGTTGCTGGAACAGGTGCCGTTGCTCGATGCGGTGGAGCGCCAGCATCTGCTGGTCGGGCTTAACGCTACCGATGTGCCTTACCCGCAGGACTGCACGATTCATCAACTGTTCGAAGAAAAGGTTCAGACACAGCCCGACGCCATCGCCGTGGTCTTCGAGGCGCAGCGCCTGAGCTATGCCGAATTGAACCGTCAGGCCAACCGTCTGGCCCATCACCTGATCGGCCTGGGCATCGGCCCGGACTATCGGGTGGCGATCTGCGTCGAGCGCGGCGTGGAAATGATGATCGGCCTACTCGGTGTGCTCAAGGCAGGGGCGGCTTATGTGCCGCTGGACCCGGCGTATCCGGCCGAGCGCCTGGCCTACATGATCAACGACAGCCAGCCAACGGCATTGCTGACCCAGCGTGATCTGCAGAAACGCTTGCCGACCCTTGCTTTGCCGCTGGTGCTGCTCGACGACGACCAGCGCAACACCTTTACCGAACGTAACGACAACCCGGTGGTGGAAGCCCTCGGCGTGCGCAACCTGGCGTATGTGATCTATACCTCGGGCTCGACTGGCAATCCGAAGGGCGTGATGATCGAACATCGCGGTCTGGTCAACTACAGCATCGATGCAGCACGTCTGTTTGCCCTGTCCCAGAGCGACACCGTGCTGCAACAGAACACCTTGAACTTCGACCTCTCGGTGGAGGAAATCTTCCCGGCGCTACTGGCCGGCGCCACCCTGGCGCCAAGTCGCGAGATCTTCGGCAGCGAAGGGACTGAAACTCAGGGCATTCAACCCAGCGTACTGCACTTGACCGCTGCGCACTGGCATACGTTGGTGGCCGAATGGCACAACCAGCCGCAGGCTGCCATGCAGCGTCTGGCCGAGGTGCGTCTGATCAATGTCACGGGTGACGCATTGTCCGCGCAGAAACTCAAGCTCTGGGACGAGGTGCGCCCGGCGCATACCCGCCTGATCAACACTTACGGGCCAACCGAAGCCACGGTGTCCTGCACCGCAGCCTACGTCAGTCATGACGCCGTGACCGGCAGCGAAGGCAGCGGCAACGCAACCATAGGCAAGCCAATGGCCAACACCCGCATCTACCTGCTAGACGCTCACCAGCAGCCGGTGCCGTATGGCGTGGCCGGCGAGATTTTCATCGGTGGCGACGGCGTGGCGCGCGGTTACCTGAACCTTGCCGAGGTCAACGCCGAACGCTTCCTCGCGGATCCGTTCAGCAACGACCCTGACGCCAGAATGTACAAAACCGGTGACCTGGCGCGCTACATGGTCGACGGCCGGATCGAGTACCTGGGCCGTAACGACTTCCAGGTCAAGGTGCGCGGTTTCCGCATCGAACTGGGCGAAATCGAAGCACGCCTGGGCAATTGCGCCGGGGTCAAGGAAGCCGTGGTGATTGCTCGGGAAGATAATCCTGGAGACAAACGTCTGGTGGCCTACGTAGTCGCGCAGCCGGATATGCACCTGACGGCCGCCAGCCTGCGTACCGAACTGGCGCCGCAACTGGCTGAATACATGCTGCCGAGCGCATTCGTGATCCTCGACGCCTTGCCGTTGACGCCGAACCGCAAGCTTGATCGCAACGCCTTGCCGGCGCCGCAAGCCGAGGCATTTGCCAGCCGCGAACACGTGCAACCGCAAGGTGACACCGAGATGGCGCTGGCGCAGATCTGGCAAAACCTGCTCGATCTGGAACAGGTGGGTCGTCATGACCAGTTCTTCGAACTGGGCGGGCATTCGCTGCTGGCGATGCGTCTGATTTCCCAGGTGCGCCAGCACCTGGGTGTCGAGCTGGGCCTGGCGGATATCTTCGCTCAGCCGGAACTCGCCGCCATGGCACGGATACTCGCCGAAGCCAAAGGCAGCGTTCAGCCACCGATCGTACCGGTGTCCCGTGATCAGGCCTTGCCGTTGTCGTTTTCCCAGCAGCGTCTGTGGTTCCTTGCACAGCTTGAAGGCGGTAGCGCGGCTTACCATATCCCGGCAGGACTGCGTCTAAGCGGCACTCTGGACAAGCCTGCGCTGGAGAGGGCGCTGGATCGTATCGTCGCCCGCCACGAAGTGCTGCGTACGACCTTTGTGCAAGAGCAGGACCAGGATCCGGTGCAGCACATCGCTGCGGCCGATATCGGTTTCAGCCTGCAACTGCAGGTGCTGAACGGGCAGGCGGATGCTGAAGAGCAACTGCTCGCCATCACCACTGAAGAGGCCAACGAAGGCTTCGATCTGCTCAACGGCCCGCTGGTACGCGGACGCCTGGTGCGCATGGCCGAGGACGATCATGTGTTGCTGGTGACGATGCACCATATCGTCTCCGACGGCTGGTCCGCGGATGTGCTGACCCGTGAGCTGGGTATGCTCTATGCCGCGTTCAGTGCCGGTGCCGACGATCCGTTGCCCGCCTTGCCGGTGCAATATGCCGACTATGCCGTATGGCAGCGCAACTGGCTGAGCGGCGACGTTCTGCAGCAACAGCGCCAGTACTGGCAGCAGACCCTGGGCGGTGCACCAGCCTTGCTGACCTTGCCGACCGACCGGCCACGCCCGGCACAACAGGACTACAGCGGCAACATTCGCGGCCTGGTGCTCGATGCAGAGCTGACCCGTGGCCTCAAGGCGCTGAGCCAGCGGCATGGCAGCACCCTGTTCATGACCGTGATGGTCGCATGGGCCTCGCTGCTGGGGCGTCTGGCCGGTCAGGACGATGTGGTGATCGGTACACCGGTGGCCAACCGCCTGCGTGCCGAAGTGGAGGACCTGATCGGGTTCTTCGTCAACACCCTGGCAATACGCATCGATCTCTCCGGCGCACCCAGCGTCGAAGCGTTGATGCAGCAGGTCAAGCGTCAGACGCTGGCAGCGCAGAGCCATCAGGACCTGCCGTTCGAGCAGGTGGTCGAGGTGGTTCGCCCGCAACGCAGCCTGTCCCATAGCCCGATCTTCCAGGCCATGTTGTCCTGGCAGAACAACGAAACGTCCGACCTGGCGCTGGGCAACATGAACCTGCAAGGCGTGGCGGTAAATGACCACACGGCCAAGTTCGATCTGGTGCTGGACATGACCGAAGTCGGCGATCAATTGGTCGGCACGCTGGAATACGCCACCGCGCTGTTCGACGAAAGCACCATGGTCCGTTACCTGGGCTATTTCCAGCGCGTGCTGGAAGCCATGGTCGCCAATGAGCACCGCATACTGGAAAACGTGCCATTGGTGGATGCAGTTGAGCGTCAGCACCTGTTGACCGGTCTTAATGCAACCGACCGTGCTTACCCTCAGGGTCAGTTGATGCACCGCCTTTTCGAGGCGCAGGCAGCGTCCCGACCTCAGGCGCTTGCGGCCCGTCAGGGCGAGCAGACGCTGACCTACGCCGAACTCGACAGCCACGCCAACGCCCTGGCTCAGTACCTGCGCCAACGCGGCGTGCAAGCGGGAACCCGAGTGGCAATTCTGCTGGATCGTTCGGTGGAGCTGCTGACCAGCATGCTGGCCACGCTCAAGTGCGGCGCGGCTTATCTGGCGCTGGATCGCCTGGCTCCCGAAGAGCGTGTGCGCTTCATGCTCGAGGACAGCGATGCAACCCTGTTGCTGACCCGCAGCGAGCTGACGGCACCTGAAACGACGCCGCGACTCGATCTGGATACCCTGGATCTGTCAGCGATTAACCAGGGGCCGGTCGCGCTTGCAGATGAAGGCGCAGGCGAGACCCCGGCGTGCATCATCTACACCTCCGGCTCCACCGGCCTGCCCAAGGGCGTGATCGTGACCCACAACGGCATTGTGCGGCTGGTGCGGGACAACTATGACTTCCGTGCGGATGACCGCGTGGCGTTTTCTTCCAACCCGGCGTTCGACGCCAGCAGCCCGGAGATATGGGGCGCGTTGCTCAATGGCGGCCAGTCGATAATTGTCGAGCCCTCTGTGGTGCTTGAGCCGGCAGCCTTTGCCGCCTTGCTCAAACGCCATGCAGTCACGGTGATGTTCAGCTCGACCGCCTTGTTCAACCTGTATGCCGGCTTGATTCCCGAGGCCCTGGCTGGCTTGCGCATGCTGGAGTGCGGCGGCGAACGGGCGGATCCGGCGTCGTTCCGCCGAGTACGTGAGCACTCGTCTCAAGTACGCCTGTTCAACGGCTACGGCCCGACCGAGGGCACGACGTGCGCTACGCGTTACGAAGTGTTCGATGTGCAGCCGGGTACCCTGAGCCTGCCGATCGGCAAACCCAACGCCAACGTGCGCATCTATCTGCTCGACGCGTGCGGCGAGCCGGTGCCGATGGGCAGCGTCGGCGAAATCTGCATCGGCGGTGTCGGGGTCGCGCTGGGTTACCTGAACCGCCCGGAACTGACCGCTGAACGCTTCAGCGACGACCCGTTCAGCCAGCAGGCGGGCGCGCGGCTCTATCGCACCGGCGACCTGGCGCGCTGGTTGCCGGATGGCAACCTCGACTACCTGGCGCGTAACGATGGCCAGGTGAAGGTCCGCGGCTTCCGCGTCGAACTGGGTGAGGTCGAAAGCAGCCTGCATGGGTGCAATGGCGTGCGCAACTCCGTGGTGGTGGCACGCGAAGACAGCCCGGGCGACACGCGTCTGGTGGCTTACTACACCGTGCATGCGGACGTTGAGGCACCCGAAGCGGAGGAACTGCGTGCCCACCTGAGCGCCGGCTTGCCGGAATACATGGTTCCGAGCGTATTCATCTGCCTGCCAGACTTGCCGCTGACGCTCAATGGCAAAGTGGATGTCCAGGCACTGCCAGCACCGACAGCGGATCAGTTCGCGAGCAGTGCGTTTGAAGCCCCGGCAGGGGAGTTGGAGATTCGTCTGGCGCAAGCCTGGGCGGAGGTACTCGAGGTGCAGCAGGTGGGACGTCATGACAGCTTCTTCAGTCTCGGCGGTCATTCGCTGATGGCGGTGCGCCTGGTCAACCAACTGGTGCAGAGCGGCTTGTCGGTATCCCTGGCCGACGTTTTCCAGCACGCCAGCGTCGCGGCCCTGGCCAGCTTGCTGGGCAGCCGCAGCGAAGAGGTTGCAGCGCAGCTGCATGAGCAACTGGTGCCGGTGCGCACCACCGGCAACCAGCGTCCGCTGTTCCTGGTCCACGAGTTCACCGGTCAGGATGCGCACTTCGCGGCGCTGGCGGTACACATCGACAGCGATATTCCGGTCTACGGGTTGAGCGGCATCCCGCTCGGTCAGGAACAGTTGCGGACCATGGAATGCCTGGCAACGCGCTTGCTGGGTGCGATGCGCACTGTTCAACCGCACGGGCCTTATCGTCTGGCGGGTTGGTCGTTCGGTGGGCTTCTGGCCTACGAAATCGCCATCCAGCTGGAGGGCATGGACGAGGAGGTCGAGTTTATCGGCATGCTCGACACCTACATGCCGCGTCTGGTGGATCAGGGTCGCGAGCGCTGGGACCTGCAGACGGCCCACCGCCAGCACTTGCTGGAACACTGCGAGCAGTTCTGGAGAGCCAGAGGCGAATGTACGCAGGCCCTGCAGGCCCTTGAGCGAGTGCGTGCAGACCGGCAGGCCTTTGATTTCGTCGGGCTCCTGCAGCACTGCCGTGAACAGGGTGTGCTGCCGCCGGAGCTGGAAATCTACACGAACGAGGGTCTTTGCCAGTACCTCGACCGAGAGGTTGCCCACGGTCATGCGCAGGCCAATTACACGGTTTACCCCAACAGCGTGCCGCTGCACCTGTTCACGGCCATGGAGTGGCAACCCGACTCACAACGACACAGCGGCTACCTGGGCTGGGACGACGTACTGCCCGTCAGTCAGTTGCGCAGCATCAAGGTCGCGGGCGATCACTTGAGCATGATGAAGCCGCCACATATCGAGGGCCTGGGTCAGGCGATCAGCCAGGCGTTGGCTGAACTGCCCGATCGGCCACGGGGGGCTGACAACGCCCATCGGCCGTTGCTGACGATTCAGGGCGGACGTCGCGATCACGCGCCAATTTTCTGCGTACCGGGGGCAGGGGACAGTGTGACCGGCTTCATCGGCCTGGCCAATGCCCTGGGGCCGCACTGGCCGATCCACGGGCTGCAACCACGCGGGCTGGATGGGCGCACGGTGCCTTACAGCCTGGTGGAAACCGCCGCCGAGGCTTACCTGCAAGCACTCGACAGCACTCATCCCGAAGGGCCGGTGCATCTGCTCGGTCATTCGTTCGGCGGCTGGGTGGCCTTTGAAATGGCCCAGCGCCTGACGGCACGTGGCCGCGAAGTGGCTTCGCTGACACTGATCGACAGTGAGTCGCCGGGCGGTAACAGCGTGGTGGGCAAACCTTACACCGCGATAGGCGTATTGGAACGTTTGATCGAAACCATGGAGCTGGCTGCGGGCAAGTCGCTGGGCATCGATCGCACGGCCTTCCGGACCCAGGGCGATATCGGCCAGATGCGTTTGTTGCATGCCGGAATGGTGCGGGCAGGGATGTTGCCGCAGCGTTCGTCGCCGGACGCGATGCGTGGGCCTGCGCGAGCCTTCGGTACGGCGTTGCGCACTCGTTATCAGCCGTCGCAAATCTACACCGGACCGGTGCGTCTGGTGCTGGCTGATGACCCGGTGCTGGATGCGGCGGGCAATCAGCGCGAACAGCAGGCGATGGTCAGCGGCTGGCGCCGGTGTGCCCCGGACCTCACTGTCTGGCGTGGCCCGGGCAACCATTTCACCATCCTAAAGGCGCAGCATGTACAGCATCTGGCGAACTGGTGGCTACCCCATGAATAGCGTCGTTTCTTCAAGCCCGGCGGCTGATCGCCGGGTCAATCCTCAACACATTCGTGGCTTTCTATGAAAAAGTTGAAGTTTCGCAAAGTGCTCATTGTTGTTGTGCTGTTGGTTCTGGCAGCGGGTATTGCCTACAGCATCCAGTCCCCGGAAAAGCCACCGGAGTATCTGACTGCCAAGGTCGAACGCACCGATATCGAAAACTCCGTGCTGGCCAGCGGGGTGCTGCAGGGCATAAAGCAGGTTGACGTCGGCGCGCAGGTCTCGGGCCAGCTCAAGTCACTGAAGGTCAATCTGGGTGACAAGGTCAAACAAGGTCAGTGGCTGGCGGAAATCGATCCCGTGGTGCTGCAGAACACCCTGCGCCAGTCGCAGGTCAACGAACAGAACCTGATCGCCCAGAAGGACGCGGCTGTTGCACAGCTCAAGGACGCCAAAGCCATTTACCAACGCTACAAGCAACTGCGTGCGGATGACGCGATCTCGCAAAAGGACTTCGATACGGCGCAATCGGACTTCGAGGTCCGCAGTGCCAACCTGCGCTCGCTGGAGGCACAAGTGCGCGACGCAAGAATCCAGATCGAGACCGCCAGGATCAACCTGGGCTACACCCGCATCGTCGCACCGATCAGCGGTGATGTAGTGGGTATCGTGACGCAGGAAGGGCAGACCGTGATCGCCAGCCAACTGACGCCGGTGATTCTCAAACTGGCGGATCTGGATACCATGACCGTCAAGGCGCAGGTCTCAGAGGCTGACGTGATTCATATCACCCCAGGGCAAGAGGTCTATTTCACCATCCTCGGCGATGCCGAAAAACGCTATTACGCCAAGCTGAAAGGCACGGAACCGGCGCCGCAGAACTTCCTTGACGCGCAGTCCGGCAACGCCAGCAAGCCGAACAGTGCAGTGTTTTACAACGCATTGTTCGACGTCCCCAACCCGGATCACCGCCTGCGTATTTCTATGACCGCCCAAGTACATATCGTGCGTGAAAAGGCCAAGGACGTACTGACTGTGCCTGTTGCAGCCTTGGGCGACAAGAACGGCGACGGCACCTTCCCGGTGCGCGTGATGGACGAGCAGGGCCAGGCTCAAAGCCGCAATGTGCAGACCGGCATCAACAACAACGTGCGGGTCGAAATCAAGAATGGCCTTGCCGAGGGTGACCAGGTGGTGATCGGTGAACCGTCGGCCACACCAGCGGCAACGGGGGCCTGACCATGAGTCGAGCTCTCCTGGAACTCAAGGGTGTCACCCGTCGTTTCGTTGCCGGCGAGAAGGACTTCATCGCGCTGAATGACATCAACCTCACGATCAATGCCGGCGAACTGATTGCCATTACCGGAGCCTCGGGTTCCGGCAAGTCAACGCTGATGAACGTGCTGGGTTGTCTGGACCACGCCGCCAGCGGCAGTTACAAGGTCGACGGACGTGAAACCGGTACGCTGACCGAGGATGAGCTGGCAGAGCTGCGCCGCGATCACTTCGGTTTCATTTTTCAGCGTTATCACCTGTTACCGCACCTGGCGGCGATCCAGAACGTCGAAATGCCGGCCATCTACGCAGGCACCGGCAAGAGCATGCGCGTGGAGCGCGCGCAGAAGCTGCTCGAGCGTCTGGGCCTTTCCGGGCATCTGGAGCATCGGCCGAGCCAGTTGTCAGGCGGCCAGCAGCAGCGGGTGAGCATCGCCCGGGCGCTGATGAACGGCGGCGAGATCATTCTGGCCGACGAACCCACCGGGGCCCTCGACAGCGTGAGCGGCAAGGAGGTGATGAACATCCTTCTCGAGCTCAACAGCGCCGGGCACACGGTGATCCTGGTGACCCACGACGAGAAGGTTGCAGCGCACGCCGAGCGCATCATCGAAATGCGTGACGGCGAGATCATCGCCGACCGGGTCAACACCGCTCGCCCGATCATCAACGAAAAAACCACCGAGCGCCTGCCGAGCAAACCCAGGCAGGGCAACCGGCTGATGGCCAACATCGGCCTGTTCCAGGAGGCCTTCGTCATGGCGTGGGTGGCGCTGATCTCGCATCGCATGCGCACGCTGCTGACCATGCTCGGGATCATCATCGGCATCACCTCGGTGGTGTCGATCGTTGCGATCGGCGAAGGGGCCAAGCGTTATGTGCTCAAGGACATCGAGGCTATCGGCAGCAACACCATCGAGGTGTTCCCGGGCAGTGACTTTGGCGACACCAAGTCAATGGATATACAGACCCTGGCGCTGTCCGATGTGACGGCGTTGAGCAGCCAGTACTACATCGACAGCGCCACGCCGAATATCGGCCGCAACCTGCTGGTGCGCTACCGTAACATCGACGTATCGGCGACGGTGAGCGGGGTCAGCCCGAGCTACTTCCAGGTGCGTGGCACCAGGATGGGCTCCGGGGTGGGGTTCAACAAGGATGACGCCAGGCGGCAGGCGCAAGTGGTGGTGATCGATTACAACACGCGGATTCGCCTGTTCGGCCCCAAGGCCGACCCGCTGGGCCAGGTGATCCTGGTGGGTAACCTGCCCTGTACGGTGATCGGCGTGACTGAGAACAAAAAGAACATCTTCGACACCAGCAAGAATCTGAATATCTGGATGCCCTACGAAACCGCTTCTGGCCGCCTGCTGGGTCAGAGCTACCTGGACAGCATCACCGTGCGGGTCAAGGACGGGCAGCCGAGCAAGGTGGTCGAGGACAACGTCAACAAGCTGCTGCAAAAGCGGCACGGGACCAAGGACTTCTTTACCTACAACCTCGACAGCGTGATGCAAACGGTGCAGAAGACCAGCCAGTCGCTGGCCCTGTTGCTGTCGTTGATCGCGGTCATCTCGCTGGCGGTCGGCGGTATCGGGGTGATGAACATCATGCTGGTGTCAGTCACGGAACGCACGCGCGAGATCGGCATTCGCATGGCAGTCGGGGCACGCCAGTCGGATATCCGTCAGCAGTTTCTGGTGGAAGCGGTAATGGTCTGCCTGATAGGTGGGGTGATCGGCATCGGCCTGTCATTCGTGATCGGCTATGTATTTTCACTGCTGGTCAAGGAATGGCAGATGGTGTTCTCCGTGGGTTCGATTGTCACTGCGTTCATCTGCTCGACATTGATCGGCATCGTCTTCGGCTTCGTACCGGCACGTAACGCGGCACAGCTCGATCCGATCGAGGCACTGGCACGCGATTGACAGGGGGGTTGCAGGACAAGGATGTCCTGCCCAACGGAGAGTAACCCCTGTGCGTGACCGCGCACTGAACGACGCCTGCGGCCGGAGTGAAAAAGATCGGCGTATGACACCTCGACGCAGGAGGCTTCAGGACAGGGATCGGGTTCGTGAGGGGCTCATACAGCCGACGGCTATCTGTCGGCTGCATCAGCCTCTCGAGCAAGCTTTGCGAGGGATCAGCCTACCGCACTGACGCTGGAGACCCGTGCCGCGCTGCTGCTCTTGAGGGACTGTTCGAAGCGGTCGAGAACCATGCCCACTTCCGACTCGGTAATGTTCAACGGTGGCAGGAAGCGCAGGACTGCGCTGTTACGTCCACCCGTCTCGATGATCATGCCGTTGTCGAAGCACTCCAGCTTGATCGCCCGCGCACGTGTGCCGTCGCCAACCCCCGGACGCGATCCGCTAGCCGGTTTGACGATCTCCACTCCAAGCATCAGCCCACGGCCACGCACATCGCCGATAAACGGGAACTGCCGGGCGATATCCTCCAGTCCGCTTTGCAACTGCTCACCCCGGCGCGAGGCATTGCCTGCAAGGTCGTGTTCCTTGATATGACGCATGGTCGCTGCCCCGGCCACCATCGCCATCTGGTTGCCACGGAACGTACCTGCGTGCATGCCTGGGCCCCACGTATCCAGGTGCTCGGCATAGACGATCACTGATATCGGGTAGCCGCCACCGATGGCCTTGGACAACACCAGAATATCCGGCGTTATCCCGGAATGTTCGATGGCAAACAGGTTGCCGGTACGTCCGAGCCCGGTCTGCACCTCATCGATAATCAGCAAGATACCCAACTCGCGGGTGATATCCCGCACGGCGCGCAGCCACTCGGCCGATGCAGCAATGCAGCCGCCTTCGCCCTGGATCACCTCGACGACCACCGCCGCCGGCTTGGACACGCCGCTTTCCGGGTCGCTGAGTACCGTGCGGATGTACTCGGTGGACAGGCGGTCAGTGTGTTCGCCATCGGTGCCGAACGGGCAGCGGAAGCGATAGGGGTAGGGCAGGAAGTGGGTGCCCTGGGCCAGCAGGCCGGCCTTGGGGTTGAGGTTTCCCATAGCCGACAACGCGCCAGCGGTCATGCCGTGGTAACCGCCGTGGAAGGACATCAACGGCGAGCGCTGGGTGTAGTGGCGGGCCAGTTTGATGGCGGCTTCCACTGCGTCTGAACCGCTGGGGCCGCAGAACAGGATTTTGCTGTTGTCACGCATGCCGGCGGGCAACGTCGCGAACAGCTCTTCGACGAAGGCGTGCTTGGCCGGTGTGGCCAGGTCGAGAGCCTGCTGCAGATGATCGCTGTGCAGAAATTCGATCACCGCATCGCGGACCACCGGTGGGTTATGACCCAATGCAAGCGTGCCAGCGTTCGACAGGCAGTCGAGGTATTCCTGGCCGTTGGCGTCCTTGACTCGCATGCCTTTACCGCTGACAAACAGCTGCTGGAAGGTCGCTGCGTAGGTGCGCGCATTCGACTCCAGTTTCTTGAGGTTGCTTAACTCTTCCATAGTCGATCCCTTGTTGGCACAGGTACGGATTCATTGCTACTCGCTTCGAGCAGAGCCCGATTCTGTAAGAACCTCAGGGTGATCGCCAACTTATCGCCGCCGGACTGTCCCCGTATTCCACGACAGACATCTCGCGGCCTCAGGCGTTAAATGCATGCTACGAAAGGGATTTGTGGTGCTGTAAGAAACCTCGCGACAATGTTCCTGATCGTCCGGATTCTTGCCCCGTTGCCTCCTTTCTCAAGACACCACTGTTCCGGAATCTTCGAGAGCTTTATGTCTATTGGCAAACCTGCTGGCCACGTCCTGTCTTCGATGTTTCTGGTTTCATTGCTGAGTGGCTGCACGCTAGGCCCGGACTACCAGTTGCCTGCGGTGGAGGTCGCCCGCCAGTGGCATGCGCCGCTGCCTCATGGCGCGTCGACGGTCGGGCTGGAGGATTGGTGGCAACAGTTCAATGACCCGGCACTG
This sequence comes from Pseudomonas congelans, assembly GCF_900103225.1. Lineage (GTDB taxonomy): Bacteria > Pseudomonadota > Gammaproteobacteria > Pseudomonadales > Pseudomonadaceae > Aquipseudomonas > Aquipseudomonas congelans. The sequence continues at coordinate 1,100,679 of NZ_FNJH01000001.1, forward strand.
GCAACCCTGCTGCGTCTGGCACAGGCAGACAGCCCGTCCCTCGACAAGGCCCTGGCGCGCATTGCCCAGGCACGCGCGACGCTGGACGGCAGCTTTGCCGACAGGCTGCCGCAAGTGAGCGGCGGCGTGAGCAAGTCACGCGCCGGCATCACTCAGAGCGGATTAAAACAGAGCGGTACGACCTCCGGCGCAACCCTCGATGCGTCCTGGGAACTGGACCTGTTCGGCAAACTGCGACGCACCGACGAGGCTTCGCGCAATCTGCTCGAAGCACGTGTCAATGACTGGCATGACGCTCGCGTATCGCTGGCCGCCGAAGTCGGCGATGACTTTGTGCAATACCGCGGCTGCCAGATGCTGGTGAACGCTTACCGTGATCAGGCGCAATCCCAGGAGCAGACCGCACGTCTGACTCGCGTGTCGTTTCAGGCCGGGTTTACCGCAGCCTCCGATTCATCGTTGAGCGATGCCAGTGCGGCGGCCAGCAATGCGACGCTGATCAAACAACAAAGCGAGTGCGACGTGCTGCTCAAAAGCCTGGTGGCCCTGACCGGCAGCGACGAGGAAAAGGTGCGCGAAGTGCTTGGCCATACCCCCGCGCGACTGCCGCAGCCCGCGTTGCTGGATGTACGGGAAATACCCGCCGACCTCGTGCGCCAGCGCCCGGACCTGGCATCCAGCGAGCGCGAACTGGCCGCCGCGAATGCGCAGATCGGCGCGGCCCAGGCTGATCGTCTGCCCAGCCTGAGTCTGGTCGGCGCGTTCGAGGTGGGGACCACCACCGGAATCTTCAGCCGCAACTGGAGCCTTGGCCCGCAACTGACTGTTCCGCTGTTCGACGCAGGCAAGCGCCGGGCGGCAGTGGACTCGGCGCGGGCGGAGTACGACACGGCGCTGGCGACCTATCGGCAGACCTTGCGCACCGCGGTCATGGAGGTCGAGCAGTCACTGGTACGTCTGGACGCGGCACGGCGCTCGCAAGCCAGTACGCAGCGGGCCAGCGACGGTTATGAAGCGTCGTTCGAGGCCACAGACCGCAACTGGCAGGCCGGCAATGCCAGCCTGCTGGACCGCGAAGTGGCACGGCGCTCGGCGCTCTCGGCGCAAATCGAATTGATCACCGTGCAGCAAAATCAGGTGCGCTACTGGATTGCCCTGTACAAGGCCCTGGGCGGTGGATGGCAGGGCAGTCGCGACGGTTTGGCCGGTGAGACACCGAAGCGGGGCGGCGTATGAGGAAGATACGTGTTTATGGTCTGCTGACGCTGGCTGCCTTGGGTATCTCGGGATGGCTGTTGTTTGGCCGTGCAGAACCGACCCCGGCCGCCGTTGCAGCGCCGGCCACCAGCCTGACGGTCGAGGCGGTTCAACCACGTCGCGAAGACTGGCCGCAGGAAAGGGTGGCCAGCGGTGCGCTCGCGCCGTGGCAGGAAGCCGTGATCAGTGCCGAGACGGGAAGCTTGCGTATCGCCAGCCTGAAGGCTGATATCGGCGATCAGGTGAAGAAGGGCCAGGTCTTGGCGACGCTGGCCGATGACAGCGTGCTGGCCGAGGAAAACAAGCAGAAGTCGGCAGCCGCCCAAGCCACAGCGCAATTGCAGGAAGCCCGTTCCAATGCGCGACGTGCGGCATTGGTCGGACAAAGCGGGGCGCTGTCCGAGCAGCAACTGGAAGATTACCGGGTCAAGGTGCAGACCGCCGAAGCCAACCTGGCCTCGGCCAACGCCGATCTGCGCAGCATCCGGATCAAGCTCGCGCAGACGCGCATCGTCGCGGTGGATGACGGGATCATTTCCGGGCGCAAGGCCTTGCTTGGCGATGTGGTGTCGGCGGGCAGCGAAATGTTCAGGATGATCCGGGATGGCCGCATCGAGTGGCAGGCGGAACTGGATGCACAACAGTTACCGGGCGTTAAGGCCGGCCAACTGGCCCGCGTGATGTTGCCGGGCGGCATCGAGGTCGAAGGACGCGTGCGGCTGGTCTCGCCGATGCTCGACGGCAAGACCAGCAGGGCGCTGGTCTATGTCTCCCTGCCGGTGGGGTCGATGGCGCGCGCCGGCATGTACGCCAGCGGCCGCATCGAGCTGCCGTCCAGCCCGGCGCTGACGGTTCCGGACACCAGCGTGATTCTGCGCGATGGCCGCTCTTATGTGTTTGTACTGGGCAAGGACATGCGCGTCAGCCAGCAGGTGGTAGAGGTCGGACGGCGTCGTGGATCGGCGCTGGAAATCCTCGGCGGCCTGGCAGAGCAGACACAGATCGTCCGTAGCGGCGGGGCCTTTCTCAATGACGGGGCCAGCGTGACACTGGTCAACGCCGAGGCCCGCACGCAATGAATATCTCCGCGTTGTCGATCCGTTACCCGGTTCCGGCGGTCATGCTGTTTTTAATGCTGACGCTGTTTGGCGTCCTCGGATTCGAGCGTCTCGGTATTCAGGACTTTCCCGACACCGATCTGCCCGCAGTGGTCATCAGTGCCTCGCTGGAAGGCGCCGCCCCCGAGCAACTGGAAACCGAAGTCGCGCGCAAGCTCGAAGACAAGCTGACCTCGCTGCGCCTGCTCAAGCATGTCACCACGCAAATTGCCGAAGGCAGCGTGATCATCAATGTGATCTTCGACATCGACAAGGATGGCAACGAAGCCCTCAACGAAGTGCGCAATGCGGTGGACAGCGCTGCCGCCGAGTTGCCAGCCAGCCTCGACACGCCTTCGGTAACGCGTCTGACCACCAATACCACGCCGTTGCTGACCTATGTGGTCGATGCGCCACGCATGGATGAAGAGGCGTTGTCATGGTTTGTCGACAATGAGTTGAGCAAACAGCTTCTGACCGTGCGTGGTGTCGCCAAGATCAGCCGCGTGGGCGGTGTGGAGCGCGAAGTCCAGGTTGACCTTGATCCCACGCTGATGGCCGGTCTGGGTCTGAGCGTGACGGACATCGCGGATCGTTTGCGGGCAATGCAAAAAGACAACTCCGGGGGCCAGGGCGATCTGGGCAGCGGTCAACAGGCACTGCGTGTCCTCGGCGGCATTGACGATCCGGCGGCACTGGGCGCTATACGCATTCCCGTCAGCGATGGACGGATGCTCGCCGTGCAGCAGTTGGCCACCGTGCGTGATACCCATGCCGAGCGCACCACTCTGGCCTACCGCGACGGCAAACCGGTGATTGGTTTTCAGGTCATCCGCTCCCTGGGCTTTTCCGACGTCGGCGTGACCAGGGATTTGCGTCAGGCCGTCAGTGAGTTCGCCAGGCAACACCCTGATGTGCATATAGAAGAGGCGAGTAATGCCGTCGAGCCGGTGATGGAAAACTATCGCGGTTCCATGGCGCTGCTCTACGAAGGCATGTTGCTGGCGGTACTGGTGGTCTGGTGGTTCCTGCGTGACTGGCGGGCGACCTTGATCGTGGCCACGGCACTGCCTTTGTCGATCATCCCGACCTTTGGTGTGATGTATTTTGCCGGCTTTAGCCTCAATACCGTTTCGCTGCTGGCGCTGGCGCTGGTGATCGGCATTCTGGTCGACGATGCAATTGTTGAGGTCGAAAATATTGCGCGACACCTGCGCATGGGTAAAACCCCGCGGCAGGCGGCAATCGAAGCGTCCGACGAGATTGGCCTCGCGGTATTGGCGACCACCGTGACCCTGGTCGCGGTGTTCCTGCCGACCGCTTTCATGGGCGGGGTTTCCGGCAAACTGTTTCGCCAATTCGGCGTGACTGCCAGCGCTGCATTGATGTTTTCGCTGCTGGTCGCACGTCTTCTGACGCCGATGATGGCGGCACATTTTCTCAAGGCACGGCCGCACGGCGGGCATGACAGCGGTTTGATGAGACGTTACCTGGGCTGGATTCACACCAGCCTGAGCCGTCGCAAGACCACCATGGCCATTGTGGGGGCTTTGTTTATTGGCTCGCTGGCGCTGATCCCGTTGCTGCCGACCAGCTTTCTGCCTGCTCAGGATATTGCCAGCAGCACCGTCAGCCTGGAATTGCCGCCCGGCAGCAGTCTGGCCCAGACTGGTGAGATTGCCCTGCAGGCTGAAAAGCGTTTACGCGCGATTCCTGAAGTGGCCCACGTCTTCATCGCGGCAGGCAGCGGCGATGCGGGCGGCGCAGGTGATCGCGACGCGAAACTGACCGTCGATCTGCTGCCGCGTGACCAACGCACACTGAAACAGTCGCAGGTGGAAGCGAGCATGCGTGAAAGCCTGCGCAGTTTGCCTGGGGTGCGGGTAACTGTCGGTGGTGATGCCAGCGGAGAACGTTTGGACATCGTCCTCGCCAGCGATGATGGTGATCTGCTGGAGCGTACCGCCGCCGCTCTTGAACCGCAGTTGCGCCAGATAAAAGGCATCGGCAATGTCACCTCAAGTGCTGCGGTGCAACGGCCGGAGATCCAGATGCGCCCGGATGTTTTCCGGGCGGCAGAGCAGGGCATCAGTAGCCAGGACATCGCTGACGCCTTGCGCATGGCCACCTATGGCGAATATAGCTCCTCCCTGGGCAAGATCAATCTGTCCCAGCGCCAGGTCAATGTGCGGGTGCGCATGCAGCCGCAAGTACGCACCGACCTGCAAAGCCTCGCTCAGTTACGGGTCACCGGGCGTGATGGCCAGATCGCGCTGGCGTCACTGGGAGAACTCAGCATGGGCAGCGGCCCTGCGCAGATTGATCGTATCGATCGTTTGCGCAATATCACCCTGTCCATCGAACTCAATGGCAGCAATCTGGGCGAAGTGATGGAGCAGGCCAGGCAGTTGCCCGTGATGCAGAACCTGCCAGCACAAGTAAAACTGGTGGAGCAGGGCGAGTTGCAACTGATGAGCGAGTTGTTTGGCAACTTCAGCCTGGCAATGGCCGTCGGCGTGTTCTGTATATACGCGGTGCTGGTGCTGCTGTTCCATGACTTCATGCAGCCGCTGACAATCCTTTCGGCGCTGCCGCTATCGCTCGGCGGCGCACTGCTGGCACTGTTGATCGGCGGGATGAGTTTTTCCATGGCCTCGGTCATCGGTTTGCTGATGCTGATGGGTATCGTGACCAAGAACTCGATCCTGCTGGTGGAGTACGCAATCATGGCTCGCCGTGCACCGACCGTGAGCCGCTATGAAGCGTTGATCGACGCTTGTCACAAACGCGCCCGACCGATCCTGATGACCACCATCGCAATGGGTGCCGGCATGTTGCCGACCGCACTGGGATGGGGTGGCGAATCAGGTTTCCGCCAGCCAATGGCGGTGGTTGTCATCGGCGGACTATTGGCCTCTACTGTACTAAGCCTGTTGGTGGTGCCCGTTATCTTTACTTATGTGGATGATGGCCATGAGACACTTAAAAAGTGGTTTCGCCTGCCTCGATAAACAGTGTAATGCTGCGTCGGAGCAGGCTCCCTGACAGGGATAAGTACCAGAGATTATTTTGCATTCCGACATATTCCCTCCTGGGGTTCCACTGAGTGCACGCAGCGCGCCAGTGCCCCCTTTTAATCCAGTCGCCAACTTTTTAGTCAGTAACGTCCCCGCGCCTATTCATAAAATCCGGCCCATGCCGATAAAGACAGAGAGCGCGAAAAGTTGGAGTGCAGTGAACAGCACTTTCCCCCTTCGCGGCCTGTAAAACTCAAGGTCTAGCGGCAGATACCTACTACGCCACGGTTAGTTTGTTATTAGAAGCAGGTGCTGCTCTGGCACAGAAATTGGATGACCCTTTCTGCAGTCCGACGAACCGCTTAGAGCAAAAGTGCGCCAAATCCACGCGTCACTACTTGCCTCAAGTGCAGTAGGGCTTCCGGACAAAAGTGATCCCTTACTTAACGATGATGGATAATCAATGAACCTGATAAATCGCACCAGTTTCGCTAAAAAACTCATGGCCGCGTTCATCGTTTGCGCCATGATCACGTTGGCTGTGGGTGGTTTGGGCATGCTCGGTATCAACCGGCTTTCCGATGCCCTCGAACTGACGTTCTCGAATAATCTGGTTTCCGTGGCCAACACCAACGAGACGATGACCGCCCTGACCACTCATAACCGCGGGCTTTACCGTTTGCTCGATGCCAGGGACAAGGCCACGGCGGAGAAAATGCGCCAAAGCATCAATGGTGAGCTGGAGCGTGCGCAGAAAGTCTATGCCATCTACCGTGCCACTCCGCTGGAGGACGACGAACGCGCAGCGGGTGACCAGTACGACACTTTGATGCCAGCTTACATATCAGCCTCCCAGAACATCTTTGATCTGCAGCAGGCCGGCAAACTGGAAGAAGCGCGCAATCGTCTCAACGCACTGGCGGACGGAGAGTTCAACAAGGCTCGCGGCCATCTACAGGTCATGATCGACTCCAACAAACGTCAGATCAAAGAGGGTGCAGAGGCCGCTGGCAGATTGCAGAGCACCTCGGTATTCATGCTGACCGCGGGTATTGTCATCGCGTTTGTGGTGGCGATAATGTTGGGTGTTCTGATCACTCGCATGATTACCGGACCGCTGAGAAGCGCTATCGAAGTGGCACAACGTATTGCATCGGGTGATTTGACTCAGAGCGTCTCCAGCACCCGAGGCGATGAAGCAGGGCACCTGCTCAATGCGATCGGCACGATGCAGGGCAATTTGAAACGGACGATTCAGGAGATTTCCAGCGCGTCCGATCAGCTCGCGTCCGCTGCCGAAGAGCTTGGCGCGGTCACTGAAGAAAGCACCCGCGGTCTTACTCGGCAAAATGACGAGATTCAACAGGCGGCAACGGCAGTGAACGAAATGACCGCGGCTGTTGAAGAGGTAGCCCGCAATGCTGTGTCTACGTCGGAAGAGTCGAAATCACTGGCAACCGACGCCGCTAACGGTCGGGGCCAGGTGGATAACACCGTCAAGGGCATCGGCACGATGGTCAGCGAGATCACCGAGTCGACGGGGTCGGTCACAACGCTCGCCGGCCATGTCCGGGATATCAGCAAAGTGCTTGAGGTCATCCGCAGCATCGCGGAACAGACCAACCTGCTCGCTCTGAACGCTGCCATCGAGGCTGCACGCGCCGGTGAGCAAGGCAGAGGGTTTGCCGTGGTAGCCGACGAAGTGCGCGCCCTTGCGCATCGCACCCAGGCTTCAACGGTGGAAATCGAAGGCATGATCGGCACCGTGCAGTCCGGTGCCGACGGTGCGGTAGCGGCCATGAGCAAAAGCCTGGCGACGGCCACCAACACCCAGGAACTTGCCCTGCGCGCAGGCAGCGCACTGGAAAAAATCACCAGCGGCGTAGGAATGATCAACGAGCGCAACATGGTGATTGCCTCGGCGTCCGAAGAGCAGGCCCAGGTGGCACGCGAAGTGGATCGCAACCTGGTCAATATTCAGGAACTGAGCGCACAGTCGGCAGCAGGCGCCAACCAGACGAGCGCGTCCAGTCAGGAACTGTCACGGCTGGCGACTTCGTTCAACACCATGGTTGCGCAGTTCAAGCTGTAACGTCACGTGTGCAGGTGTATTTCCGGTCCGTTCGTCTGGACCGCTTTGAACGGGAATACACACTTCTTTTCCTTGTTCTTCTCTTGTTTACGGGTCGACCTCGCAGGTTTGCGGGGCGGCTCGCTTGAGGCTGATTTGAGTCTGGCTTCGGCGTTAAGACAAGACAATGGTCAGATTTGAAATATCTTGAAACATTCGTGTCATATCACGAGTCAATGGAATAACCCTCTTCAAGGTTTTCCGATGAAAACGCCTCGCCCCGACACACGTCTCAAATCCCTCATCAACCTGCGCAATTTAAAGATGGCGCGGTCTGCGCACGCATTCGTTCGAGGCAATACCGCCCAGTTCTATGAGTGGCTTCACAGTCAATCGGGCAGACGTCTGCCCAGCGGTCCGCCGGTCTGGATCTGTGGGGATTGTCACGCCGGCAACCTGGGGCCCACGGGGGATTCGAGAGGGCGCATCGACATGCATATCCGCGACCTCGATCAAGCCGTCATCGGCAATCCCGCACACGACCTGGTGAGGCTGGGGTTGTCGTTGGCGACGGCTGCTCGTGGTTCGGATCTGCCTGGAGTGACCACGGCAAGAATGCTGGAAGAGATGATGCAGGGCTACGAAGAGGCTTTCATGGGCGACGACGATGAGGAGCCCGATCGTCCTGCGCAAGTGAAAGCCGGCATGCGTAGCGCGGTACAACGCACCTGGAAGCACCTTGCCAAGGAGCGTTTCGAAGGTACGCAACCGACCATTCCGCTTGGCAAGCATTTCTGGCAACTGTCACGTGCGGAACGCGATGCAATCAAGGAGCTTTGTGAGACGCCGGAGATTCATGCGCTGGTGACATCGCTCAAAGGCAGATCCCAGGATGACCGTGTGCGCTTACTCGACTCCGCCTATTGGGTAAAAGGATGCAGCTCTCTGGGGCTGCTTCGTTACGCAGTGCTGATGGGTGTTGGCGATGAAGAGGATGAAGAGTTCTGCCTGCTCGACGTCAAGGAAGCCGTCGCAGCAGCGGCCCCGCGGACGGCGAGGGCTCGCATGCCCAGAGACAATGGAAAACGGGTAGTGGAGGGCGCCCGCAACCTGTCGCCCGGCCTGGGTAGCCGAATGGTTGCCGTGCGGATGCTGGATCATTCGTTCTTCATACGTGAGCTGCTTCCTCAGGACATGAAGCTGGAACTTGATGAGCTCACTGAGCAAGAGGCCATGCAGGCCGCAGCGTATCTCGCAAAAGTGGTCGGTAACGCCCACGCCAGACAGATGGACCTGGCCACACGTGCGGCGTGGATCAGGGATCTGCAAGCCAATCGGTCCGATACCCTGGACGCCCCCTCCTGGTTATGGTCGAGCGTCGTTCAACTGGTCGGGAGTCACGAGCAAGGCTATCTTGAGCATTGTCGGCGTTACGCGCTTTAGCACCTTATGAATGCCGAAATGAGCGGAACAGATTAGTGGCTTATGTTGGCCGTTCCTGGCGTACATGATTCAGCTAATCAAATTCCGCTTAACTCTTCGGGGAAGCATAAGGCGATGAGCGCCAGACACTTATCGGTTGTGGCGCAGAATGGAGAAGTTCAGCGCCGCTGCTACCGAGAGCCAGACCAGGTAAGGGAACAGGATTAGCCCTGTGATGATGTCCAGTTGCAAGGCCATTACGATCATCGCGGCAACCACGATCCACAGCAGAACCAGAATCACCATCGCAGCAACCAGCCGGTTCGCGCCAAAAAACACCGGCGTCCACAACGTATTCAGCGCAATTTGAGCCGCCCACAGGGCCAGCACGATCTCGCTGCCGGGGATCAGCGTCAGGCGATAGCCTGCCCAGGCGAGAAGCAGATAAATCGTCGTCCATGCCACCGGAAAAGCCCAGTCGGGCGGGGTGAAGCTCGGTTTTTCAAGAGATTCGTACCATGCTCCCGGCTTGAAAATGATGCCGGTTGCTCCGGCGGCGCAGCAGGCTAGAAGGAAAATGAAGAAGGTCATGGGGTGTCCTGGGTCGAGGGCTTATGGGGCTGATCGGTGGTAGCGATACCCAGGTTGGACGCATTTGCGTTGAAAAGATCCGTTTTTTTGATGTGAGGGGCAGGGCGCAGGGGTGCAATTTCCCAGCGTTGAATGACGAATGATGTTGCGCTGATCACAGCGATTGTCGTCGTTCGAACTGTGCGCGTAAAAGCTTGGCGCTCAAATCCTCCCAATGCTCGACAAACGCTATGCGGGCTGTTTCGAAGTCGCGACTGCGAAGGCAGGCTATCAAGTGCTCATGGTCCTTGACGATCTGCTTGGGGTCCTCATAACAGGGCTGTTGCAGTACCAGCAGCAGCTCAATCTCGCTCTCCAGCATCGCGTAGCTGCGCTGCAGGCGTGCGCTGCCACTGGCGCGGATGATCGCCCGATGGAAGTCACCATCAGCAGTCACAATGTCTGAGCGTGGGGTATCGGGTGCGGTATTGCGCAGTCTTTCTACGGCGTCCAGCGCATCAGTCGGGACCGTGCCATTGAGGATAATCATGCGCACCGCTTCAGTCTCCAGCACGCCACGCAGCCGGGCAATGTCGACGATGTCGTCCGGGCCGAACTCGGGTATGCAGAATCCGCGATTAGGCACTTTCAGCAACAAGCCGAATGACACCAGCAGCTGTGCCGCACTGCGGAACGTGTTGCGCGCCACTTCGTACTCCTCAGCCATCTTGACGTCGCGCAGGAATTCGCCTGGCTCGAAGTCACCGTTCAGGATCCTGGCCTTGAGCTTCGCAGCCAGTGCTTCGACCGCCGAGAGCCTGACCGGGGATGTTTCAATGTTCGCGCTGGAAAAAATCATGTTGACCACGAGGGTTGGGACTCGGTAGAGCGCGTGATTCTAGTACGCATGGGTGGGCGCGCACCAGAGACGCAGCGGGAATTCTTTTGAGTTGTACAACAATAATATTTTCAACGGCTATCTGAATTATTTTTACACTCTATTAAGTCTATGATTATTGTGAATTTTTCAAAAAGTCCTGCCTGTCAATTAGCTTTTCAACCGAAATATCTGCTTCCAATAAAAATAATTGTAGCACAATATCTCCGCATCGATGTCGTGCCATGCATGGCTTGCCACGTCCAGGAGTCCAGCGATGCAAGTGATTGGGAAAGATGGGTTCAGCGAAAGCCTTGTCGCTTTACAAGGCGATTTGGCGGCGCCTTTCACGCCAGTGTCGCTGGAGGAAGGGCGGCGTATCGTGCTGGAGCAATTTGGTATCAGCGCGCAGTTGACACGATTCGCCACGGAAAAAGACGATACGTTTCGCTGCGATTGTTCAAGCGGTCAGTCCTATGTGCTGAAGATCGCCAACCCGCAGGAGTCGCCCATTGAGCTCTCGCTGCAAATCGAAGTCATGCAGCACATCGGGCGCAGGGCACCCCAGTTGCCGATTCCCAGGGTCTACCCCGCGCTGGACGGCGGGCACCTGACCACAGTCATAACCGAAAGCGGTGAGTCAAGGCAGGTGAGGCTTCTGAGCTTTCTGCCAGGTACGCCATTGGATAAAACCACCCTCAACGCCCAGGGGCGCGAGCAGATCGGCCAATTGCTTGCCCACCTCAGGCTGGCCACTGCCGACTTTGCCCACCCGGCAGAGTCCCGCAAGGTGTGCTGGGATGTGCAGCACCTGCGGATACTTGAGCCCCTGCTCAACGGCGTCGTCGAGCCCGCGCGCCGGCACTCGCTGGAGCGGGCGCTTGAGCGCTTTGGCGAGGTGGAGGGTTTGATCGCCGGGTGCCGACAACAAGTACTGCATAACGACTTCAATACTTCGAACATCGTCATCGATGCGCATCGCCCGCAGTGTGTCGGGGCGATCATCGATTTCGGCGACACGGTCAAGACCGCCATTGCCATCGATGTGTCCACGGCCATGATGAACCAGTTGCTCGCGGCGCACCCCGGTCAAGACCTCGATATTTTTGCCCCCGCCAAGGACCTGCTCAAAGGGTACCTGCAAGTTGCCGACCTCACGCCTGAGGAACTGGCCCTTATCCCGCACCTGGCCATGGCGCGGCTGGTTGCCAGAGCGTTGATTACCACTTGGCGCTCGCAGCTTTTCCCACAGAACAGTGCCTACATCCTGAGGAACGCCGCGCCGGGATGGGGGCAGTTGGACTGGATGCTTAGCCGGTCACCGTCACAGATGTCAGCGCTTTTGATGCGCTTCGCCCACTGATTCATCCACTGCTTAGGGGGTTTTAAATGAGCAACTCAAACATCCAGGCTGTCCGTGGTGACATGCCAAACGGCTTCAACCCTGCCAACGTCGATCGCCTCGACCCTGCTGCACGTGAACATATTCAGCGTCGGATCGATTTGCTGGGGCCTGCCTATCGGTTGTTCTATAACGAGCCGGTGGGTGTCGTGCGTGGCAAAGGGGCTTATCTGTACGATAAGGACGGCAACGAGTACCTGGATGCCTATAACAACGTGGTGTCGGTGGGGCATTGCCATCCGCGCGTTATCGCCGCGATCACTGAACAGATGAATAAACTGTGCAGCCACACTCGTTACATGCAGGACGGCATTCTTGACTACGCCGAACAGCTGCGCGCTACGGCCGACGGAGAGATGGGCGCCGAGGGGCACTTGATGTTCACGTGCAGTGGTTCGGAAGCCAACGATCTTGCCATTCGCATTGCACGGCATCACACCGGCAATACGGGAGTCATCGTCACCGCCGAGGCCTACCACGGCAATTCGGCGACCGTGGCAGCCTTTTCGCCTTCGCTGGGCATCAATGCCAAGCTCGACCCGTTCGTGCGCCGGGTGCCTGCTCCGGACTCCTATCGCATTCCACGTGAAGCACTGGGTCGCTACATGGCCGACCAGGTTGCGGCGCAGATCCGCGATATCCAACGCCATGGCGGCGGCGTCGCAGCATTCATTGCCGACTGCCTGTTCTCGTCGGATGGCGTTTTCTGTGATCCGGTCGACGTATTCGGACCGATCGCCGAGGTGGTGCGCAAGGCAGGAGGCCTGTTCATCGCCGATGAGGTCCAGTCGGGGTTTGGTCGCAGCGGCACACATTTCTGGGGGCATCAACGCCACGCGGTGGAGCCGGACATCATCACCATGGGCAAACCCATGGGTAACGGCTACCCGGTGGCAGGGTTGATGGTGCGTCCGGAGGTGGTCGCAAGCTTCGGCCGCGACATGCGCTATTTCAATACCTTTGGCGGCAACAGTGTTGCGATTGCAGCCGCTCAGGCGACGCTGGATGTGATTACCGAAGAGCAGCTGATGGCCAACGCCAACCGTGTGGGCAGCCTGATCATGGCGGGCCTCAAGGACCTGGCTGCGCGGTATGAGCACATTGGCGACGTACGAGGCACCGGCATGTACTTCGCCGTCGAGCTGGTTAAGGACAGGGCCAGCAAAACGCCCGACATGCAGACCGCTCTGCGCCTGGTCAACCATCTGCGGGAAAAACGGGTGCTCATTTCCGCCACCGGACCCGATGCGAGCATTCTGAAAATTCGTCCGCCATTGATCTGGACAGCCAGGGAGGCGGGTCGGCTGCTTGACGCCTTGGAAAGCGCCTTTGACGAGTTGTAAAGCCCACCCGGGCGCCTCGATAAAGTCTGCCGAGGCGTGCCTTTTAAACGGTGGTTTGTACCGAGTAGCCCTGCATTTAACCGCTTATTTACGGCCTCATGATGGTGTAATAACCCCATGAGGGCCAGATGCTCGGCACACCACAGCGGTTTGTGCCGTAATGATCTCATCACTGATTAAGGACCGCATTCATGAGCGTTCTTCGCCCCAAATACATTACCTTCGACTGCTACGGCACATTGACCAACTTCAAAACCGCAGCCCTGACGCGCGATCTGTTTGCCGATCGAGTACCAGCAGAGCGGATGGAACAATTCATCAAGGACTACGCAGCCTATCGCCTGGACCAGGTCATGGGCGACTGGCTGCCTTATGACCAGATTCTCAAGATAGCCCTGGCGCGCACGTGCAAGCGTTGGGGTATCGAATACCGCGACGAAGGCCAGGTGTATTACGACGCTGTGCCAACCTGGGGGCCACATCCTGATGTGCCGGCGGGTTTGGCGAAAATCGCTGGCAAGATTCCCCTGGTGATTTTTTCCAACGCCATGGACGAACAGATCATGTCCAACGTCGACAAGCTCGGCGCCCCCTTTCACAAGGTCTTCACCGCCCAGCAGGCCCAGGCCTACAAGCCACGTCTGGCGGCGTTCGAATTCATGCTCGATAACCTGGGCTGCGGGCCGGAGGATGTGCTGCACGTTTCTTCGAGCTTTCGCTATGACCTGATGTCGGCCCACGACATGAAGATCAAGCACAAGGCCTTCGTGGCCCGGGGCCATGAACAGCCGGCCAATGCTGCCTTCGGCTACCACCAGATCGCGGACATCGGCGGGCTGGCCGGGCTGGTCGGGCTCTAGCAACACGTCATTCTTCTGAACTCATGTGGATAAACAGAATATGCCAGCACCTTTAACTCCCGTGCATACCTCTGCAGATCTGCCGGCGGAGGTCGATGTGGTTGTGATCGGCGGCGGTATCATCGGCGCGTTTACAGCCTATTACCTTGCCAAGCGCGGCATGAAGGTCGCGCTGGTCGAAAAGGGCCGTATAGGCGCCGAGCAGTCAAGCCGTAACTGGGGCTGGTGCCGTCAGCAGAATCGCGATGCGCGTGAATTACCGATGGCCACCAAAAGCCTGGAACTGTGGGAGCAATTCGCCGCGCAATCCGGCGAACAGACCGGTTTTACGCGGTGCGGCTTACTCTACCTGAGCAACAACGAGCAGGAGCTGGAAGGATGGGCGCGCTGGGGCGAGTTTGCGCGGACCGTCAACGTGCAGACCCACATGCTCAATGCCGAGCAGGCCGCCGAACGGGGCAGGGCGACTGGCAAACCTTGGAAGGGTGGGGTGTTTGCGCCCACCGATGGCATTGCCGACCCTTCCCGCGCAGCCCCCGCAGTCGCGCGCGCGATCATGGCCCTGGGCAGTAGCGTGCATCAGGATTGCGCCGTGCGGGGCGTCGAGACCGAAGGCGGTCGATTATCGGCAGTGGTCACCGAAAAAGGCACCATCCGTACTCGGCTCGCAGTGCTTGCCGCAGGCGCCTGGGCGTCCTCATTCTGCCGCCAGTATGGTATTCGCTTCCCGCAAGCGACGATTCGTCAGACCGTACTTTCGGTTAGCGCCCCGAGCCAGGAAATTCCAAGCGCACTGCATACCACCGGCGCGTCCATGACCCGCCGCTTTGATGGCAGTTACACGCTGGCCATCAGTGGCCGGGGTCGAGTCGATATCACTCCGCAGTTGCTGAGGTTCTCTACACAATTCTTGCCAATGTTTCAGCGCCGCTGGCGCAACCTTGCCCCTGGGGGGCTGGAAGGCTGGCACGCAGGCCACGAAAGCTTGAAGCGCTGGCGCCTGGACCAGCCCACACCGATGGAGAGAATGCGCATTCTCGACCCAAGCGCTGACGCCTCCGCAGTTGCGCTGACGTACAAGCGCGCGGTGGAATTGGTGCCGGCACTGCAGGGTACGTCAATCCAGGCGTCCTGGGCCGGTTACGTGGACAGCACGCCGGACGGCGTTCCCGGTATCGGCGAAATGGCCAGCCTGCCGGGGTTGGTGATTGCGGCCGGGTTCAGCGGGCATGGTTTTGGCATTGGTCCGGGCGCGGGCCACCTTATCGCCGATATTGTCAGTGGTGTGAGCCCCATTGTTGATCCGCGTCCTTATCACCCGGACCGTTTTCAAACGTCCGCCTGGGGCAAGGTGGCGGATTTTTGAGCTGAGGCCGTTTTTGTTGGAAAAGTCTTTAGAGCGCGCCTTCGCGCTTCAATTGTCAGTTCGAACCAGCACCTGCGCGAAATGAACAACCCATCGACGGCGCTCTTTTTATTGCAGGCTGAATTCTGCTCTCTGGCCAGTAAACCTTCAGCGACAGTCTGTCGCTGAAGGCGCATTTCATACGCAACAGCGGTTTTCCAGAGCTGTCGCGACCATGCCCACTCTAACCTCGTTTATACTCACTCGGATTTTTCGTGCAGAACCCGAGACTGCGCCTGCCATTGCTGGACTAACTGGATATGGGTTGCAGCCGTGGCAAGGCAAAACGTCAGCGCCGGTAGTCTGAGGCGACAACCTGGGAGACTTTCAATGACTCGACGCGCTTGCTTGGCCGCTCTATTGACACTGACGGCATCAACTGCCTTTGGCGCCCCCAATTACGATCATCTCTATGCTTTCGGTGACAGCTACTCTGATGCTGGTGCGGGTGAAGCCTTCACCAGAACATTGGTCGCGCAAAAGGTCAAAGATGCACAGGAGCTACCCGGTGCGCTGTATTGGAAGGGGCGCTGGAGCAATGGCCCCACCGCCGTCGAGAACCTGGCTCACGCCTTGAAAATCCCTTTGACCGACTACGCGATCGGCGGCGCCAAGAGCGGCAACGGCAACTACTATGCCTGGATGGAGCCATCTCGCGACACTGGGGTTTTCGGCCAAATCGCCGATCATCTGAAAGCCGCTGAAACACACAAAGCGGATCCGAATGCGCTCTATTTTATTTTCGTCTCAGCCAACGACTTTTTTGAATGGGCCGACTTCTCGCACCCGGAATCGATTGATGTGCTAAGCCAGAACAGCGTGGCGAACATACAGAAGACCACCGAGGCGCTGATTGCAGCAGGCGCGAAGCACGTGATGGTCGTGGGGACTACGGATGTGAGTCGTGTGCCGGCTGTGGTGCAGGGCAATCAAGTCGAGAATGCAAAAGAGTACCAGCAGATACTCGAACAAAAACTGCCAGCCGTGCTGACAACACTGGCTAAAGCCCATCAGGTCAGTGTTAGTTACTTTGACCACCTGGCCTTCAGCAACAAGCTTCGCGCGGCACCCGATGTTGCAGGGTTGAAGGATCTGGATACCCCGTGCCAACCCACCTATCCGGACGTCAAGCCCGCATGTGAAAATCCAGATACCCATTACTACTGGGATGAATGGCACCCGACCCGCAAAGTTCACATGCTTGCCGCCGAGGCGATGCTTGAAACGCTAAAAGCCAGCCGGTGAGGTTCTTTATCAGGTCATAGTCGGTAAGCACGCTCAGGGCTCATTTGGGAGGCCACATCTACGAAACACTGCTGGGGCTTTATTGGTAACGGGGCAGGGGGAACCGCAATGCACCGCCCGTGTATAGAGCATAAGGACGTTGATGTTGGCGGATGTCGCGGATGTACGCGTCCGTTTCAGCAAACATTTGGCATGGGTACCTGACAGTTTTGTGAGTGCATGCGTAGCCCTTCCGCCAAGGCATTGAATACCACCTGGCAGCGAGCGCTGTTACGGAGGTCTTCATGCATAGCGACCCATGTGTCCATATGCACCGAAAATGCTGATGGAAGCACCCTGATCAACGCTGAATCGCGGGCTGCAACTGTTGACTGGCACACGCCAATTCCGAAACCGGCTCGCATGACTGCCAATTGCGCAAGTTCACTGTCGGCACGAAACGCCAGGCCCGGGCGCGCAAATGTCGGGAACTGTTTCAGGAATCCACGAATAAAGGCGGTCTCTCGGTCGAAGCCAATAAGGGTATGGCTGGCCAGGTCTTCAAGAGAATCGGGACTGCCGTGAGTAGCCAGATAACTGCGATGAGCATAGAGCCCGACCTCTATACCACCCACCTGTCTTGCGATTAGCGCATTTTGCGTCGGCCTGTACATCCGGATAGCGATGTCTGCGTCCCGACGCAGCAGGTCATCAACCTGGTTAGAGAGAATCATCTCCACAACGAGCTCAGGGTGTTGATTGCGCAATGCCGACAGAATCGGCGGCAATACTTCAACGCCGATCACTTCGCTGACGGTCAGACGCACCGTCCCACCGATATGGGTGCTGCCTTCACTTGCCTTGCGCAACAATGCCGCCGACATTGCCGCCAGATTGACGGCGTAAGGCGCGATTTCATAAGCAGCGCTGGTGGGACTAAATCCATCTGATGAACGGGTAAAAAGTTTAAGGGCCAAAGCAGATTCAAGGCCGTCAATGTGACGTCCAGCTGTGGGTTGACTGATGCCTATGGCACGCCCCGCAGCCGACAAGGAGCCGGTTTCCAGCACGGCAAGAAAAGTTCGATACCATTCCCAGCTCGGCTCATGTTGAATCACAATGCTATCCATTTTTGTATGGTGAGCATGCAAGCTTATACGATTATATTTACAGGCGTATCGTACAGAATAGACCGCTCAATCCTTGGAGAGCGTTCATGTCCAATTTAGCGCCATCAGCACCGCATACCGTTATGTGGCAACGTGTAGAGGGGGGACTTCTATTTACCAGCTGTCTTCTACTTTTTTTGCGAACTGGCTATGACTTTTCATGGTGGGAGGTGGTGGCAATTTTTCTCATGCCCGACTTGAGCATTCTGGGCTATGCATTAGGGCCCAAGGTTGGAGCTTATTGTTATAACGCCCTTCATTTGTATGCGTCTGGTGCCGTTTTGCTTGCGGCTGGGGCGATATGGCAGATCCCTGATCTCGCCGCGGTAGGTGCCCTATGGCTCGCTCACTCAGGCTTTGACCGCATGCTTGGCTACGGTCTGAAGCTGCCACAAGGTTTCACTTTCACCCACTTGGGTGTGATCGGCCGTTGAGAGAGCTCGCAGCGCTTACGTGGCTTGCTCTTTTTTAAACGTCGGGAGGCAGTTGCTTGCCTGGCTCGATAAGAATCCAAGCCATTCAGGAGCTTTCTTGACATGGCCAGCCATGAACTACGGGCTAAGCCACTGCACATCGCAGGTGGCAGTACTTTCCCAATATCCAGACCTTGATTCGCTGCAGTGAGTGACAGATCAGCGGCTGGATCTATTTCGCTTTTTCAGTCTCGCGCATGAACTGTGCGAGCTCCGTGCTATAGAACTTCGCCATGCTCGTGGTGCCGTGACCACGGGTGTCGTTGCTGGCGGGGATAAGTAATAGCCGTGCGTGCTTGAGCTCTTTCATCGACGCCTCCATCAGGCCTGTTTCCGGAGGGTTGCGCTCATCGTCCGCCGAAATGATGACCAGCACCGGCGCTTGAATTTTTTTCAGGCCGGGGGCTGCGTTGAAGTCGGCGGAAGATTGCCATTGATAGATAAAGTCATTGGCGTCACCGGTTTGTGCAGCGCTGAGACGTTCATCCACCAGCTTGTCGGCCTGGGCGCGGGTCGGGGCAGCCGCCTGATACGCCAGGGTGCCGCCACTGGTAGCGACGCTGAACATCGCGTTTGCCAAGCGCAGGGAGGGTGGTTGCGTGCTGTAGTTACCGTTGTTCCAGGCCGGGTCTTGCTTGATCGACTCCACCAGCAAGCGGCGCATCATCCAGTTGCGGGATGACATTTCGGTGGGTTGGGACGCCATGGGCACCAGTGCGTCCATCATCTGCGGCCAGGTCTGACCCCACATCCAGGTTTGCATGCCGCCCATGGAGTTGCCGATGATCAGCCTCAGGTGCTTGATACCCAGACCTTCGGTAACCAGCCGATACTGGGCTTGAACCATGTCGTCGTAGTTGTACGCCGGAAACCGGGTGCGCAAGCCGTCCGATGGTTTGCTGGACTGGCCCACGCCGATGCCATCGGTGGAAATGATGTAATACTTGCTGGCATCCAGCGGTTGACCGGGGCCGAACAACTCCCCGCCAAAATCCTTGCTCAGCATATCGCTGCCTGGCCGGTAGGTGCCGTGCAGGAAGAGGATGGCGGGGTTCTTGGGATTGCCAAGGGTGATGTAGTGCAGTTTGAGGTTGGCGAGTTTCTCACCGGTATGGAAGGTGAACTGCGGTGCAACCCAGTCGCCCTCGGTCGCTGCGGGTGACGGCGCGGCACTGACGGCAGAGCCGAGTAAAGCCAGAGAAAACAACAGCCCGATCGCGGGATGTGAAATGAGTCTACGCATGGGTTATGTCCTGTTGTTTTTGTTTTAGGAGGTCCTGCGCTCCAAGCCTGCAGGAGTGATCACTTGGCTAATCCTCAGGGCGAGGCAACCAGAGCGCAACGTCGCCGGGTGTCGATACGGGGATCTTCGTTCCCGTCCTGTTTTGTATTTGTGTCAGGGCGTAATGGGGATTGGAGGGATAATCCTCTAACGATCAGATAGTGTTAAGTTAATTTTTATATACCATTATTTAACATCGTGCGCGGCTGTGTCGCTGTTTGTAATGGAGACAGCGGACCATCAAGTCCGACACCGGCTGCACGCTTTCGGAAAACTTCGCCAAGCTATGCAGAAGGTATTATTCACTGCGGCCACTGGCCTCGGCCCAACCGCATGATCAAGAGGGGCATGGGATCAGTCCTGATTCCTCATAGCTCGCTATCAGGTCATCGAATTGGTGAATGTCCGCGCGCGTTCGTGCAATAAGTTGCGCACCGGCAACAGCCGTATAGATAGCCCGGGACCGTCGCTCGCGGGATTGCGCATCCCCCCAACCAGCGTCTTCCAACACTTGGATCAACCACGCCACGTTTATGTCTGCAAATGCCCTGACTTCAGCCGCAACCTCTTCAGGCAGATCTTCGTATTCGGCTGCCATGAAGCTGGAAAGGCAAAGTCGGTTAGCATTCTCAAGTGACGTCCTGAAGATTGAAGGAAACAGCTGCAAGCATTTCCATGGATCAGAATTAGTCGTCCGGATTTGCGCCAGCGCAGTCGATGTGTCTTCCCAGTAGCGGCGGGCAACCGCAGAGCCCAAGGCCGCTTTGCTAGGGAAGTGGTAATAGATACTCGCATTCTTGATGCCGACTTCATCAGCGATGCTTCTGAAATTGATCCCACTATAGCCATGCAGCTGCGCAGCGGATTTTGCCGCTGCCAGGATGGCTTCTCGCGCATTTTCGCTCACCTTACAACCTCTCTCTGGTTTCTCACCTGTGGGCATAGGCCCATCCTACTCCCGTAGGCTCTACCTGCCAATTGACAGGTAGAGTGTTGACAAGGAGGATTCCTAGGCGCAGCATCTACCTACCAATTGACAGGCAGGTAACTGAATATGACTATCGCATCTCAACAAACTGGCGTTTCATCCATCCCTCAGATGAAAATCTACGACTGGTTCGACGGTCCCTATCCGGCGCGGGTACGCATCGCACTTGCCGAAAAAGAGCTGCTCCCCAAGATTGATTTTGTGTCAGTCAATCTTTGGACAGGCGAACATAAAGAACCTGAATTTCTGGCGATCAACTACTCCGGGACTCTTCCTGTACTCGAACTCCAGGACGGGACACTGATTGCAGAGTGCACAGCGATTACGCAGTATCTGGATACTCTGGATGGCAATCCTTCACTCACCGGACAAACGCCGTTGGAGAAGGGTCTTATCCACATGATGACCAAGCGCGCCGAGATCGAGTTTCTTGATGCAGTGAGCGTTTACTTCCACCACGCCACACCTGGTTTGGGGCCGAAGGTCGAGCTTTATCAAAACGCTGAGTGGGGCGCGAAAATGGGCGAGAAGGCCATACGCGGTATGCGCTATTTCGACAACCTTCTAAAATCCCGGCCGTTCATAGCTGGCGATACATTTTCCATGGCCGATATTGCGGTCTTGGGAGGGATGATCTTCGCATCACTGGTGAAGCTTGCGGTGCCAGAGGAATGCGTCGTTCTCAAAGCCTGGCACGCGAAAATGCAGGAGCGCCCAAGCGTCCAGACTTGGCGCGCGCTAGTAGAGCAGGGGGCACCGAAGAGCTAACGAGTCAGGGATAGTGCATCCACCAGAGCGCTCATAGTGGATGTCACTCATTCTATTCAGGAGCCATGGCGATCATGGAACTGTGCTTGCGTCATCAAACGCCGCGACAAAAGAACCGCGGCGATCATCCACGTTCTTGCTCAATGAAATTGCATCAGACTGCACAGATCGCGATGCTGGGCGATTCGTTGAAGTGCGATAAAGATGGGCCTAGGGTATTAGGGATGCTGGGTTTGATTAGGATAGGCCGGGCAGGGGGGCCGATGCGGGATCTCGTTCAATTTGCCCAGCTGGTCACTGCTCTCGGCTCAATCACGATATGGGGTTACTCTTAGGGCCGGGTAGTAAGGCGGAGCCCACCTGCCATCAACGTCTCGCTCAAGCGGGGCTTTTGGGCCTACAGTCTTGAGTGTCGCTCACTGCAAGGAATACAAATGAACACGTTGCCTTCAACCTCTCTGCCAAAGCACGTCAGCCTGTTGGGTTATGGCGGTCTTTTGCCGTTTATTTCTCTGGCGCTGCTGATCCCGTTCTCTAGCGACTATCGGCCGCTGCTTGCGATTGCGCTTGTTAACTATGGAGCCGTCATCCTGAGCTTCGTCGGCGCCTTGCACTGGGGCTTCGCCATGACCGCGCAAGACATGAAAACCGAGCAGCGCAGCGGCCGGTTCATCTGGAGTGTGATTCCTGCACTTATTGCCTGGATTGCCACGTTACTGCCAATGCCATTGGGTTGCTTGCTGTTGGTCATCGGCTTTGTTGCCCACCTCTGGCAGGACAGGCAGCTCTCGCGGGTTATCAGCTTGCCCGCCTGGTACCTTCCGATGCGATTACGGCTTACCGTCGTGGCTAGCGTCTGCTTGCTGCTTACTGCGGTAGTTGAGGTGCTTCATTTATGAAGCCTCTCAAAATCAGAGAGCTGTAGTGGTCTAATGATTCCAGTCCAGCCTGGCATTACGCGAGGTCAAGACCAGTAGCCGTATTGCGATACCCACATCGAGCAAGGAGTGATTTTCAGGCGCTCGATCACCTTTTCAGCATGCGGTTATGTAAGTTTTTTTTCGAAGTAAACGCGATTGAATCCATCCTCCGTGCGCTCTGCCACTTTCACATAACCAAGCTTGGGATATATCGAGAGATTGTCTGCCATCTTTGCATTGGTATACAGATGAACGGCGTTCATACCACGCTGTCGTGCGGCATTTTCACAAAAGCTAATCAGCGCCTTTCCGACCCCACGTCCGGCAGCGCTCGGGAGGACTGCCACGTTTTCCAATAAGAAATACCCATCCTTGTCATAGAACACAATAAAGCCCTGAAACCGGGTCTGGTCGTCTGTCGCGACATAGACTACCCCTGTGGCTATCTGCGTGATGAAATCGGCGATCATCGGCGCTGGCTTGCGCCCGATCACCGGCACATAGCGAGCGTAGGCTTGTTCAGCGCAATTTTTAATATCGGACTCGTCACTTGCTTCGGCTATCCGGATCATATCGCTTTCCTTAAGGAGTTCTATCTGCTGATAGCCGAACCTTCGGGCACAACATCACGCTGGGCGACTATCGAAGCATGCAACCGATACATCACCGGTCACCCATGCGCTTGAAGGCGCAGCCGCATGGGCGGGGCGATTAAACTGTAATAGCCGCATTCAGGATCAACACCACAATCAAACCGACCACAGCCACAATGGATTGAACCACCGAAATCGTCTTCGTCGCTTCTCCCATTGTCATGCCAAAAGACTCCTTTACCATCCAGAAGCCTGCATGATTTGCATAATTGAAAAACAGCGAACCACAGCCGATGGACAATGCCAGCAAGGGCAGGTTAAGGCTGGGATCGGCACCCGCAAGCGGCGCCAGCAAGCCTGCAGCGCCTACGATACCCACAGTTGCGGAACCTGTAGAAACCGAGAGCAACATCGCAATCAGCCACCCCAGGATCAACGGAGGGAAGGCAGACTGCTGGGTCAAATGCACAATGGCATCACCTACCTTGGCACTCGTCAGCAGCTCCTGAAATGCACCGCCTCCTGCGATGATCATGATGATGGAGGCAATAGGTTTGAGGCTTTTACCCAGCGAATCGCGCAGCTTTTCAGCGTTGCCACCGCGCGCCAGTACCAGGCTTGCGCCGGCGAAAAGCACGCCTAAGAGCATGGATATCAGAGGGTTGCCCACGAAACTGGCCATCTGCAGGATCGCATTACCCTTGGGTAGCAGCATCTCGGCGACGGCATTTATCAGCATCAGGATCGCCGGTAGCAGGGCTGCCAGTGCGCCGAGCCAAACGCCGGGGCGGTGTTTATTATCGGCTTTTTCAGCCAGAGTAAACTGATCAAGTAATGCTTGGTCAGGCCTGGTGCTCATGCGCTTCGAAATAAACGCACCGTAAAGTGGTCCGCCCAGAATCATGGCTGGAATAGCCGCGATAAAGCCGTAGAGCATTGTCGGACCTACTGAGGCTTTAAGCGCGGCGATGGCCGTCAATGGGCCAGGGTGGGGAGGCACCATGCCATGCATAGCGGCGAGCGCCGAAATCACAGGAACACCGACATAAACATACGCCGAGCCTTTGAAACGAGCCTGGCTTTCCAGCTTTCGCGCCACACTGAATATCAGCGGTAGCATGATCACCAGACCCACCTCGAAGAACATGGGTATGCCAATTACAAACGCAACCATCATCATTGCCCAAGGGATCATGCGATCCGAGGTGCGCTTAAGGATGACATCAGCTATTTGCTCCGTGACGCCAGCATCAGCCAGGATTTTGCCAAGCATCGCGCCAAGCGCAATTACGATCCCGACTGCCCCCAATGTCTTTCCGGCACCGGCGATCAAATGAGCGACGATACTTTCGGGCTGCATTTGGGTGGCAAAGCCCACTCCAACGGAAACGATCAACAGGGCCAAAAGCGGGTGCATTTTGAGTCGCGACACGATCAGTGCCACCAGCACCAAGACGCTGACAAGCGCTGTCATTAGAAGTTGTATATCTAGGGTAGTCATGAAGAGGTCTCAGTAATGGGAGCGCTGAGGCTGTACTCAGCCTTGGAAAAAGTCGTAACGCTGCCGAAGCACGCTAAAAATCAAGCTTGGGAGCATCCGCGTGCAACGGTCGCGTTAAGGAAGGCGAACACGTCGTATCCTGCTGCTATGCCGATGCTGTCAGGTAATTTAGGTGTGAAGCGAATAGGGGCGCGGGCAGGTGCAGCACCAAGGTTGAGGCCTCTGATGTCTGGCAAGCGAAGAGGTCGGCGGACGAATGTACGGCGCCCTTGTTGACGCCCCAGCAAACCTGCGTTGACCCGCGCATCTACCGCCTTGGGTACGGTGCAGGTCGTTAGCAGGTATTCAGCTGAACGCGGCGTCTCCGTGGGAATAGCTCCGCCGGAGCGCCCCCGAATGTTTGCAATCTGCTGAGCCAAGGAGTCATCAAGGCGCTGATAAAGGGGCATACAGCTATCGTTGTACACAGCATTCATTGAGTGATTCACCTTGTTATATAGTCATTTATATGAATCAAGGTGAAGTATTTGTCGGACGATGAGAAATTGTCAAGAGTGGCCTGATGGGTGTGGGTCGAGACCCGGCAGCACTTGGTTTTTCATCCCGAAAGCCGCTGTTGCGCCTGGGTACCTCGCCACGTGCAACGGTGGCTGCGTTAGAAGCTGGAGGGGGGAGAACGAATGGTCTGAACAACGGCTCAAAGCAGAACTCGATCAGTTGGAGCATCACACCTAGGTTGCAGCGGTTCTGCGTGAACATCCCGATGACGATGAGATCCACCGTCCGAACCGAAACAAAGCTACGCCTGGTCATGACGAGTCGCATATACGAGTTGCTCAGAGATTTCCAACCTAAGAATATACACAATTTAACATAATATACATTATGCGTAACTAGATGTTACGTAATCTAGGCAGTGCCCAGCGCATTTCAGCAGGAAAAGGCTTCTGCCGGCACATGCCAACCAACCTCGAGTTAAATCTGAGCGAAACCGCCACCTGCAAAACTCCAACCCCAGTCACGAAGCTGCTTTCTTCTTACGCCAGGAGCAACGTCGTCGTGATGAGTTTTCCCAGCTTGCAGATCGCAGCTCCGTGATAAACGCTCAATCATTCCGTCGACGATGGCGTCGGTCTGATCCGCTTAAGCGACACCAAGTCCAGGCAGGTTGTTCGGATCGGTCTTGGTGAAAGTACGCTTACGCGAATGCCCGTATCTCTCCAAATCAGCGCCAGGTTCCTTGCAAAACTATGCGGTGCTGCCTCGGTGTTGTGAACGCTGAATACCAGCGTACCGATGCCTGCCATCGTTGAGCCGGCCGGAATATCGAGCCGCCTGCACAAATCAGACAAGGTTTTACCAGGTGGACGGCGCGCCTTCGACGCTTATATCAACGGTGGATCAAAGAACCCCTCGGTGATCCAATTGACTGGCTTTAAATACCCAAACCCTGCGCCAGCGAACAGGAGATGAATATAATCCTTGTCTGATTAATTTGCGTGTAGATACGGTGACTCACCGCCCAATTCAATCTACCGTCGTCCAACAATAACAAGCTGTTCACTGTTATATACCTCCAGAACAACCACCCTCGCCCAGCCTTAACCTCCCTTCTAATTAATAACTCAACTAAACAGTCATTTAGTTGAGTTATCCATCAACACCAGGAAGCGCCCCACCCACACTTTACCCAGATATAACGCGCTCAACCGTTGACGATCAACTCTGAGGCGACTTTTCTCAGCATAAAGGTCTCGCGCTGTATGGACTGACCCATCGAGGACTCCTGGCGCTCCATAACAGCCTCATTATGGGCGATGGCTTCAGTTACGCTGATCCACACGGGTCGCATTCCATTGGCTATTTCATGGCTTTCCATTCTCACGGGCGCTAACTGGTGCGCGACTTCGCACAGATAAAAATGCGAGGTCATGTGCATCAGGTCATACTCGGGCTTCCGATAAGGCCGATACTCTTCGATGTAACCATAATGCTGGAGCACCTGAATTTCGCGAGCGCCCGTCTCTTCTTCAAGTTCACGCTTCAGCCCTGTAACAACGTCCTCGTCTGCATCAAGGCCGCCTCCGGGAAAACTGAAGTCGTTATAGCGTTCAGTGAACAGTAATAGGATTTGTTCATCTCTCAGTACAATGCCGCGTGCCGCATGACGTCGGAATATCCTGCCCTGCGTGGACTTCAGTTCGGGATGAATGATTTCGGTAATGAGTTGCATGGGATCTTCATTTCAAGTGAGCTGGAGAGTACAAATCAGTTGTCTGCCTGGCCGGCGCAACCTTTATCGCTCTTCAAAGCGAACCGATGCGGTCGAGTTCGGCCTTGAGCTGGTCGGTGCTGATGGTCTCCAGCGGCAACGCAAGAAACGCCGCCACACGCTCGCGAATTTTGGTGAGTGTGCTTTCAAACGCTGCGGTGATCTCGGCTTCCGCTCCAGAGACTTCGGACGGATCAGCCAGGCCCCAGTGCGCCTTCACAGCGGGCCCGAAGAAGATTGGGCAGGTCTCACCCGCAGCCCTGTCACAGACGGTGATCACGATGTCTGGAGGTGAGCCTTCAAAAGCGTCCGAAGCCTTGCTGCTCAAGCCTTTGGTGGGAATGCCCGCTGTCTCCAGGGTTCGCAAAGCGCGGTGATTCACCTGGCCACTGGGAAAACTTCCGGAGCTGACCGCATCCAGGCCTGGATGCGCCAGATGGTTAAAAAGCGCCTCGGACAGGATGCTGCAACAGCTATTGTGGGTGCACATGAACAACACTTTCATCGTTGTATACCTTGAGTCAGAACCTGAGACGCAATACCGAGGCACCCGCCTTTCTTCCATCCAATCCTATGCCATTCGTATAACAGGAAATCAACGGCTGTGATTGCCGAGCGTGCGCAGATCCTCCAGCAACCGAACAAATTCGACAACAGCTGGAGCCATTGTTTGCTCCGTACGAGTGATCAGCCCGATCTGGCGTACGACACCCGGATGATCCACTGGCACTTTACTCAGGTCTCCCCGCCCATCGTCCGCTGACTCTGGAAGAAGCGTAACGCCCTGCCCCTGCCTGACCAAGGCCAGGACGGTAGACATGTAATTGGCTTCCAGCCCCGCAGATAAAGGCAGTTGCTCGTCAGCAAACACTCGCTCGACCAGATCGCGAACGCTGCTTTCCCTGCCGGTAAGAACGATCGGGAAACCCGCTATCTCGCTCAGTCTCACTGCGGGACGCTTCGCCAGTGGATGGTCTTTTGGAGCGAACAGGCACAAACGGTCTTCCAGGATGGCGTTGAACTCCAGCCCATGGGTGGGCCGAACCTGTACGCCTAACCCGAAATCCACTTCGCGCTCCATGACAAGCGTATCGATTCTTTGCGCGACGACATCCCGCAGCCTGACCTCGACACCGGGAAACCGCTCGCGAAACGTTTTCAACACTGCAGGCAGTACGCCGGAACACAGTGACGGCAAGGCGGCGATGGTGATCAAGCCGCGTCGTGAGGCCGCACTGTCCCGCGCAGCGTTAACGATGTTGTCCAGATCCAGCAGCAGTTTCTCCATGGGCAACAGCGCATTTTGGCCGGCGCCGGTCAAGCAGACATGGCGTGGGCTTCGTTCCAGCAAGGCAACGCCGAGCCAATCCTCCAGTTGCTGGATTTGTACGGTCAGTGCAGACGGCGACAAGTTGAGGGCGGCTGCAGCCTTGGAAAAATTGCCGGTCTGAGCCACTGACAGAAAGGCGCGGATGTGCTGGATCGAATTCTTCATTTTGTTTTTCCGAACAAGACCCACTGAATATTTCAATTCACAGAGCATAGCGTCGTTGCTATTACTCTTGCAAAACAACAATAGGGTGTCTCGTCGCTGTCGCGCACAGGGATACCAAAGAGGATCAGCCTATGCTCGCCACAGTTGGTGTGATAACCATCCTTGCCATGCTCGTCAGCATTATGAGCAAACGCATATCTCCCCTGGTTGCATTGATCGCCCTTCCGATCATCGCCGCCCTCCTCGCTGGTTTTGGTCTGCAAACCAGTGGCTTCATCATTACAGGCATCAAGAATGTTGCGCCCGTAGTCGGGATGTTTGTCTTTGCCATTCTGTTCTTCGGCATCATGACGGATGCCGGCATGCTCGATCCGATCATCGACCGCATCCTCAAACGGGTCGGTACACGGCCAACCCGCATCGTCATGGGCACCGCACTGCTGGCGCTGTTGGTGCATCTGGACGGCTCCGGCGCGGTGACCTTTCTCGTGACCATTCCCGCAATGCTGCCCCTGTACACGCGGCTTGGCATGGATAAACGCATACTGGCGTGCGTTACGGCGATGGCTGCGGGTGTCAACTTCCTGCCCTGGACAGGCCCGGTGCTGCGCTCCTCCGCCGCCCTTCACGTACCGGTTTCGGATCTGTTTCAGCCGCTCATTCCGGTGCAGATCGTCGGACTGATCTTCGTCTTCACTTGCGCGTTTTTCCTGGGACGGCGCGAAGAGCGACGCCTGGGTCTGGGCCCCGACAACCTTGATGTAAAACCCCACCAGCGCGTGCTCAGCGATGCCGAACTTGAACTGCGCAAGCCTCGGTTGTTCTGGGTCAACCTGCTGCTGACGCTGGTGGTGATGGGCGTGATGATCGCGGGGGTTGTAGACCCGGTGGTGATGTTCATGCTCGGCACCGTGATTGCCTTGTGCATCAACTACCCTGCCGTGGACGCACAACGGGCGCGTATCGACGCTCACGCGAAAACCGCGCTGACCATGGCCAGTATTCTGCTGGCTGCCGGGGTGTTTACGGGAATCATGCAAGGCACCGGGATGCTGAAGGCCATGGCCGAAGTGGCCGTGGGCCAGATTCCGGCCGGGCACGGCAAGCTGATCCCGGTCGTCGTAGGCTTTCTATCCATGCCCTTGAGCCTGCTTTTCGATCCGGACTCCTTCTACTTCGGCATCATGCCCGTGGTCGCCGAGGTCGGCAAAGCGCTCGGCGTTGATCCGATGCAGGTCGCGCAGGCGTCGCTGCTTGGCGTGCATACCACCGGATTCCCGGTCAGCCCGTTGACGCCAGCGACCTTTCTGCTGGTCGGCCTGTGCAAGATCGAGCTGGCCGACCACCAGCGCTTCACTATCCCTTTCCTGTTTGCGGCCTCGGTCATCATGACCCTGACCGCTATGGTCATAGGAGTTTTCTGAATGAAAACAATACGGATTGGTTCAGGGGCCGGTTATTCCGGCGACCGCATCGAGCCGGCGATCGAGCTGGCCGAGCATGGGCAACTGGATTACCTGGTATTCGAATGCCTCGCGGAACGAACCATTGCGCTGGCACAGCAGTCGCGACTGGTAGACCCATCAGCAGGCTACGATCCATTGCTGAGCGAGCGCATGCGCCGGGTCTTGCCCTTTGTAGGCAAAGGCGCTGACGGCACGCGACGCCGCTTGCGAATCATCACCAACATGGGCGCTGCAAACCCGCTTGGCGCCGCGAGCGAAATACGCCGGATAGCGGCAGAGCTTGGCCTGACCGGCTTGAAAGTCGCAGCGCTGACAGGCGATGACGTGCTCTCAGCCCTGCTGCAGCAGCCCGATCAAATCCTCGACAACGGCAGGTCTCTGCGATCCCTCGGCGACAGACTCATCTCGGCCAATGCCTACCTGGGCGCGGAAGGAATCATCCAGGCTTTACGCGCCGATGCTGACGTGATCGTTACCGGAAGGGTCGCTGATCCTTCACTGTTTCTCGCACCGCAAATGTTCGAGTTCGGCTGGGCCGAGGACGACTGGGCATTGCTGGGCCGCGGAACGTTGGTCGGGCATTTGCTCGAATGCGCCGGCCAGGTCAGCGGCGGCTATTTCGCGGACCCCGGTTTTAAAGACGTCCCGGACCTAGACCGCCTGGGCTTCCCGCTGGCCGAGATAGATGCGGCAGGCAACGCCGTCATCAGCAAAGTGGCGGGCTCCGGCGGGCGCATTGATACCGCCACCTGCACCGAGCAAATGCTGTACGAAGTGCACGACCCTGCCGCCTACCTGACGCCCGATGTCAGCGCGGATTTCACCCATGCTGCCTTCGAATCCATCGCGAGAGACGAAGTACGCGTTCAGGGGGCGGACGGACATGCACGTCCCGAGACGTTGAAGGTGTCAGTAGGTTTTCTCGATGGCTGGATCGGCGAAGGACAAATGTCCTACGGCGGCCCCGGCGCGCTGGCTCGCGGACAGTTGGCGAAGGACATCGTGCTCAAACGCCTGGCCCTGACCGGCGTGGCATGCGAGGACATTCGAGCCGAACTGATCGGCGTTAACGCCTTGCATGGAAGTCAACTGGGCGCGCGCGCCGAAGGCGAGCCCTGGGAGGTACGTCTTCGGGTCGCCGCGCGTTGCTTGGACAAAAACGATGCGGTACGCGTCGGCAATGAAGTGGAAACCCTCTACACCAACGGCCCGTACGGAGGCGGCGGTGCGAGCAAGTCCGTCCGCCAGGTCGTCGCGGTGGCATCACTGTTTGTGCCCAGAGACCAAGTCAACCTGCACGTCCACCTGGAGGATCTGGCATGAACACCACCAAACTGCGGGACATCGCTCACACGCGTACCGGCGATAAGGGTGACGTCTCGAATATCTCCATCGTTGCCTTTCACATCGACGATTATCCACGTCTGGCTAAGCTGCTAACGGTGGAACGGGTCACTGAACACTTCGCCGAACTGCTGGACCTGAACGGACCACCGGTACGACGCTACGAACTGCCACGTGTAGGCGCGCTCAACTTCGTCCTGCCCGGCATTCTGCATGGCGGAGTCACGCGGTCACTGGCGCTCGATGCCCACGGCAAGGCTCTGGGGGCCGCCCTGCTCGATCTGGACCTGGAATGGCGAGCCGCTTCACCCGATTCGACACTCCGGTCGGCAATCTAGCGACGCACTTTGGCGCACCCTGCACGCATTGATGCAACAAATCCATACCCGCTGAAAAATTGGTTCACCCACCGGCGAACCAATCCCCTCTCCGTGTCGCGGACCAACCAGACGGACCTTTGAACATTGGCCCGCCGGTCTTGATCCGCGGCAGCCGCTGGCCATCTTGCCGGACAAAATTGAGCGAACCAATTTTCATTGGCATCGCTCTTGCACCAGCCCTCTTGCCTTGAACCTCTGCCTGCGGGCAGCTCAGGGCCTCTTTTTTCGGTCTGGTGCGAGTACCACGATGCAAAGGTTCGACCCTGACATTCCCATCGACAACGCTTCGAAACTGGCGCTGGATGCGTTGCGCCAGATCGTTGCCCAGCATGCTGCCTTCCCCCAGCGGGCACTGCCTACCGAGCGGGATCTGGCGGCCGATTTCGGAGTTAGCCGACGCGCAGTTCGTCGCGCCCTGTCGGTGCTGGAAGCCGAAGGCCAGGTCTGGCGCCGGCAAGGTAAAGGGACCTTTGTCGGACCTACGCCCCCTAGTGCCGCCATGAGCTTCGCGCGGCTCTCCGGCCGGACCAATTTCACCGAGGTCATGGAGGCGCGTCTGCACCTGGAGCCAGCGCTTGCCTCACTGGCAGCGGTACGGGCCAATGGTGAGCAGATGGCGATTCTGCGCCGCCTTGCCGAGCGCACCACTCGCCAGCAGGTCGCCGAGCAGAGCGATGCCGAGGGCATCGAGCTGTGGGACAGCGCCCTGCACCGCGCCATTGCCGAAGCAGCGGGCAATCGGCTGATGCTGGACATCTTCGAAATGCTCGACGCGATCCGCCTCGACCCCGCCTGGCGCGATTTGCGTCATCGGGCGCGCAATGCCGACCGCCTCGACACGTACAGCCACGATCACGACGACATCGTCAGCGCCATTGAAAGCCGCGATCCGATCAAGGCCGCCACGGCCATGCGCGGCCATTTGCGTGCACTGCAACAGGCCCTGAACACCGTCATCAACCAAGACCTGGAGGCCAGCCTATGAGCGCCAATGCCCACCTCACAGAAAACGGCGACGGCACGGTGCTCAGCATCAGCGACCTGACCGTGCGCTTTGCCGGTGCGCCCGCCAATGTTGTCGACGGCGTGTCGTTTTCCGTCAAACGCGGCAAGACCCTGGCCATCGTCGGCGAGTCCGGTTGTGGCAAGAGCGTGACCTCAATGGGCCTGATGGGCCTGTTGCCGTCAACGGCCAGGGTCGGCGCGAGCGATTCGCTGCTGATCGATGAAGCCTTGCTGGGCATGTCCGAAGAGCGCCTGCTGGATGTGCGCGGTAACCGCATGGCGATGATCTTTCAGGAGCCGATGACCTCTCTCAATCCGGTCTTCACCATCGGCGAGCAGATCGCTGAAAGTGTGATGCGTCATCAGGGCCTTTCCGACAAGGCTGCCCGCCAGCGGGCTCTGGACATGCTGGAAAAGGTCCGGGTGCCGGACGCTCGCCAGCGGCTGGACGCCTACCCGCATGAACTCTCCGGTGGCATGCGTCAACGGGCCATGATTGCCATGGCACTGGCCAATGACCCGGCGCTGATCATCGCGGACGAACCGACTACGGCGCTGGACGTCACCATTCAGGCGCAAATTCTCTCGCTGATCGCCAACCTGCAGACCGAGACCGGCACAGCGATGATTCTGATCACCCACGATCTGGGCGTAGTCGCCGAAGTCGCCGATGACGTCATGGTCATGTACGCCGGACGCGTCGTGGAAAGCGGCCCGGTGAAAACCCTGTTCGACGATCCGCAGCATCCATACACCATCGGCCTGATGGGCTCGATGCCCTCGATCGGTCCTCGTGAAGGCCGCCTGGCAACGATTAACGGCCGGGTACCGACGCCGGCGGAAATGCCCGGCGGTTGCCGTTTCGCCGGGCGCTGCCCGTTTGTGATCCAGCAATGCAGAGACGAACGCCCGCCGCTGCTTGAGTTGTCTCCCGGACACTTCGCCGCGTGCATCCGTGCGCCTTTGGAACAGCATGTGGGAGTCAGTGCGTGAATCTTTCCAAACCAGACACCACCGGGCGCGTCAGCCCCGATAGCAACGCGCAGAAACCCATTCTGGAAGGCATTGGCCTGAGCAAGCACTTCGCCGTGGAAAGCGGTCTTTTACAGCCGAAGAAGCCGCCGGTACAGGCCGTCAATGAGGTCAACCTGTCAGTCCGCAAGGGCGAGACGCTGGCATTGGTAGGCGAGTCCGGCTCGGGTAAATCCACCCTTGGCCGCCTGCTGCTCAACCTGCTGCAACCGACTGCGGGCGACGTGATTTACGAAGGCCGCAACCTGGCCAACCTGACGCCGGAAAAACTGCGTCAGGTTCGCCGTGATTTGCAGATCATCTTTCAGGACCCGTTCGCCTCGCTGAATCCACGCATGACCGTGGAATCCATCGTTGGCGAACCGATCTGGCTGCACAGCAAAGCCAGCCGCAGCGATCGTCAGGCCAGGGTAGCCGAGTTGCTGCGCACGGTAGGTCTGGCTCCGGAGCACGGCGGTCGGCATCCCCATGAGTTCTCCGGCGGTCAGCGCCAGCGCATCGGCATTGCCCGTGCACTGGCTTCCGAGCCACGCTTGATCCTCGGTGATGAGCCGGTCTCGGCGCTGGACGTTTCGGTGCAGGCGCAAGTGGTCAACCTGCTCGAAGACCTCAAGCATCAATTCGGCCTGACCCTGGTGATTGTTGCCCATGGTCTGGCCGTGATTCGCCACATGAGCGACCGCGTGGCGGTGATGTACCTGGGTGAAATCGTCGAACTGGCGCCGGTCGACGCGCTGTTCGAAAACCCTTTGCACCCTTATACCCAGGCGCTGATGGCCGCCGTACCGGTCAGCCACCCTGACCTGCGCCAGCCGCGCCCACTACTCGGCGGCGACATGCCCAGCCCCAGCCGCCCGCCTTCGGGCTGCCGCTTTCATACCCGTTGCCCACACGCCCGTGCGCTGTGCAAGGACGCTGCGCCGGTCATGGAAACAGTCGAGGCCGAACGCCAGGTCGCCTGCCACTTCTGGCGTGAAATCGCCAACGCAGGCAGCGCCACGCTGATCCTTCCGACACCCAGCGCTGCCTACACGCAGCGCCTGAATCTGTTCAAGCACCATCAATCCCTTGCAGTGGAGAGCCAGCAATGAAAATCGCACGCGTCGTGACAGGAGCCTTGTTATTGCTGGCCGCCAACGCTGCCTTTGCCGAATCGACGTTGCGCATCGGCATTCAGGACGATCCCGATGTGCTGGATCCGCATCGTTCGCGCACCTACTCCGGTCGCCTGGTGTACACCGCGCTGTGCGACAAACTGGTGGACGTGAATCCGGATCTGACCTACTCGCCGCAACTGGCCACCGCCTGGAACTGGAGCGAAGACGGTAAAACCCTGACCATGACGTTGCGCGAAGGCGTGACGTACCACGATGGCGAACCTTTTGATGCTGCCTCGGTGAAGTTCAACCTCGACCGCGCCCGCACCCTCCCCGACTCGCTGCGCAAAAGCGAGCTGGCCTCGGTGGATAGCGTCGAGGTGATCGACGCAAAAACCGTCGCCATCAAGCTCAAGCAAGCCGACGCCACGCTGGTTTCGCAACTGTCGGACCGCGCCGGGATGATGCTCGCGCCAAAAGCTGCGCAGGGCGAGTTCGCCTCCAACCCGGTCTGCTCCGGCCCTTACAAATTTGTCCAGCGCGTACAGCAGGATCGAATCGTGCTGGAGCGTTTTGGCAATTACTGGAATAAACAGGCGTATCACTTCGACAAAGTCGTATTCCTGCCGATTCCAGACACTTCGGTGCGCCTGGCCAACCTGCGCTCCGGCGACCTGGACATCATCGAGCGTGTTGCGCCAACCGATGTGAAAACCGTCAAGGGCGACAGCAAGCTGGCGATCTACAACACTCCCGGGCTGGGCTACATGCAGCTGATGTTCAACATCGGCAACGGGGAAAAAGCCAACTCGCCGATGGGCAAGGACAAGCGCGTACGCAAAGCCTTTGAGCTATCCATCGACCGCGACGCCATCAATCAGGTGGTGTTCGAGGGCCTGTACGCGCCAAGCGCTCAGCCGTTCCCGAAAAACAGCCCGTATTACGACAAGGACCTGCCGATCCCGGCTCGCGATATCGAGAAAAGTAAGGCGCTGCTGGCTCAGGCCGGTGTGAAACTACCGTTGGCGGTGGACCTGAAAGTGGCTAACAACCCCATCGCGCAACAGGTCGGGCAGATCATTCAGGCCATGGCTGAAGAAGCGGGCTTCAAGGTCAACCTGATTGCCACTGAATACGCGACGATGCTCAGCGAACAGGCGAGCGGAAACTTCCAGATCGGCATGAGCGCCTGGTCGGGCCGTCCTGATCCGGATGGCGATATCCATCAGTTCGTAACCTGCAAAGGCGGCCAGAACGACGGCAAGTACTGCAACGCCAGGCTCGACGAACTGCTCAACAAGGCGCGCACCGTGAACGACGTTGCACAACGCCAGGCACTGTACAACGACGCGCTGCGCTTGCTGGCCGATGAAGTACCGACCGCCTACCTGTATTTCGACCCGCGAATCATTGCCATGCGTAACAACGTGACCGGTTTCGTCCCTAACCCGGACGGTCTGATTCGTCTGAACAATGTCGCGTTCAAGCCATGACTGACGGGCGCACCTGCGAGGTTCCGGTATGCTGATGTTCATCCTGCGACGCCTGCTCAGCTCGATCCCGACGCTGATTCTGGTTTCGCTGTTCGTCTTCACCCTGCAGAAGCTGCTGCCGGGTGACCCGGTGCTGGCCATGGCCGGGGAAGAACGCGATCCGGCGGTCATGGAATACCTGCGCGACAAGTACCGGCTCGATGACCCGATCCCGCTGCAGTACCTGAACTGGGTCGGCAACGTGCTGACCGGCGACCTGGGCACATCGCTGCGCACCGAACAACCGGTGACCACGCTGCTGGCGTCGAAACTGCCGGTGACCATTGAGCTGGCCATACTGGCCCTACTGATTGCGCTGTTGATCGGCATACCCACCGGGATCATTTCGGCGGTGCGCAAAGGCACTGCGGTGGATTACGGGGCCAACGTGGTGGCGCTGTCGGGGATTTCCATTCCGCACTTCTGGCTGGGCATTCTGCTGATCATGGTCTTTGCGGTGAAACTGCAGTGGCTGCCCGCCTCCGGCTTTGTGCCGATGGGTGAGGACTTCGGGCAAAACCTGAAGACCCTGATCCTGCCGGCCTTCGTATTGGGTGCAGGGCTTTCGGGAATTCTCATGCGCCACACCCGCAGCGCCATGCTGGAAGTGCTGCGCGCTGACTATGTCCGCACAGCCCGGGCCAAGGGATTGTTCCCCCGCACGGTGATTCTCAAGCACGCATTGCGCAACGCGTTGATGCCGATCATCACCCTCACAACATTGCTGTTCGGCGAGTTGCTCGGCGGTGCGGTGTTGACCGAGCAAGTGTTCAGCATTCCGGGGTTCGGCAAGATGATCGTCGACGCCGTGTTCAACCGTGACTACGCCGTGGTGCAAGGCGTGGTGTTGTGCGTCGCAATTGGCTTCCTGATGTTGAACCTGCTGGCCGACGTGCTCTATCGCCTGATCAACCCACGTCTGAGGACTGCCTGATGACCGCTATTGCCAGCCTCTCGCACAGCGCGGTCCTGCCCCGCAGTCGCTCGCCTTTTCTGAAGAAATTCCTTGCCAACAAAGGCGCGGTGCTTGGCGCGGCGGTGTTGTTGCTGTTTGTCCTGGCGGCCGTTCTGGCGCCCTGGATTGCGCCTCATGATCCGCTCAAAGCCAACTTCCTCGCCGTACGCAAGGCCCCCTCATTGATCTATTGGATGGGCACCGACGAACTGGGCCGCGATCTGTTCTCGCGCTTGCTGTATGGCGCCCGCAGCTCGCTGCTGGCCGGTGGTGTTTCGGTGGCCATCGCCATGTTCATCGGCGTGCCGCTGGGCCTGCTGGCCGGGTACTTCGGTGGCAAGCTGGACATGATCATTTCGCAGGTCATGGAAGCGCTGCTGTCCTGCCCGTTTCTGGTGCTGGCCATCGCTTTGGGGGCCTTTCTCGGCCCCAGCCTGACCAACGCGATGATCGCCATCGGTTTGTCCGCGATGCCGATCTTTGCCCGACTGACACGCGGCCAGGTGCTGTCGATCAAGCACGAGGATTACCTTGAAGGTGCCCGCGCCATCGGTCTGCCGGATCGCTGGATCATCCTGCGTTACGTGCTGCCCAACGTGATGTCGCCGCTAGTGGTGCAGGCAACGCTGACCATCGCCTCGGCGATTCTGGCTGAAGCCAGCCTGTCGTTCCTCGGCCTGGGCCAGCAACCACCGTCGCCGTCCTGGGGCTCGATGCTCAATACGGCGAAGAATTTCATGGAGCAGGCTCCGTGGATGTCGATTGCGCCTGGCGTGGCGATCTACATCACGGTCCTGTGTTTCAACCTGCTGGGTGACGGCCTGCGCGATGCGCTGGACCCCAAGGGCTAAACCTTTCGCCTTCTGTCAAAGAGAAACGCTTATGTTCGATGATCTTGATTACAACCAACCGTACGCGTCGGCCCGCTCGCCGGTGATGGGCAACAACATGGTCGCCTGCTCCCAGCCATTGGCCGCTCAGGCCGGGCTGGACATGCTGCGCCGTGGCGGCAATGCGGTCGACGCCGCCATCGCCGCGGCCATGGTGCTGACCGTGGTCGAGCCCACCGGCTGCGGAATCGGCAGCGATGCCTTTGCCATTGTCTGGGACGGTAGCAAGCTGCAAGGCTTGAACGCTTCCGGCCGCGCGCCACAAGCCTGGACACCGGAACACTTCGAAGGCCAGAGCCAGATGCCGCAGCGCGGCTGGCCTGCAGTCAGCGTGCCGGGTGCGGTGTCGGCCTGGGTGGAGCTGTCAGCGCGCTACGGCAAACTGCCCTTCGCGACCCTGGCCGAACCGGCGATCGGCTACGCCCGCGACGGCTATCAGGTCACGCCGATAATCGCCGAGTTGTGGAAACGCGGCGCGCATCTGCTCAAGGACCAACCGGGCTTCGCTGAGTGCTTCATGCCGAACGGCAAGGCCCCTATGGCCGGAGAAAAAATCCGGCTCAAGGATCACGCCCGCACGCTGGAACTGATCGCGCAGACCAAAGGCGAAGCGTTCTATCGCGGCGAACTGGCGCAAACAATCATCGCCCATGCCAACGCCAATGGCAGCGTGATGAGTCTCGACGACCTGGCGTCGCACACCGTGGACTGGATCGACACCCTGTCGGTGCCATACGCAGGCGCCGTGGTGCATGAACTCCCGCCAAATGGCCAGGGCATTGCCACCCTCGCCGGCCTGACCATGCTCGAAGCGCTGGGCGTCGGCGAACACCCGGTGGACAGCCTTGAGACGGTTCATCCGGTGCTGGAAGCAATGAAACTGGCCCTGGCCGACCTCGACGAACATGTTGCGGACAGCGAGCACATGCGCGTGCCCTCAGCCGACTTGCTGGGCCAGGCCTACCTGACGGAGCGCGCAGGGCTGATCACCGATCAGGCCGCCAATCCCGGGCACGGCTCGCCAAAACCGGGCGGCACGGTGTACCTGTCGGCAGCGGATGAAAGCGGCATGATGATCTCGTTCATCCAGTCCAACTACATGGGCTTCGGTTCGGGTGTGGTTGTCCCTGGCACGGGCATCAGCATGCAGAACCGTGGCGCGGGCTTCTCGCTGGATCCGCAGCACGTCAATTACGTCGCGCCGCGCAAGCGCCCGTTCCACACCATCATCCCCGGTTTTGTCATGAATGCCGACGGCACGCCGCTGATGTCCTTCGGTTTGATGGGTGGCCCGATGCAGGCGCAGGGTCATTTACAGATGATGATGCGCATCCTGCGCTACAAACAGAACCCGCAAGCCGCTGCCGACGCACCGCGCTGGAGGATCGAATCCGGCCTGAAAGTAGCCGTGGAGCGTGCATTTGACCCCGAAGTGGTGAAAGCACTACGCGCCAAGGGTCACGACATTGATGTCGAAGAGCCGAGCGGCGTGTTTGCCTTCGGCGGTGCGCAGATTATTCAGCGCACGGCACATGGATACGTGGGCGGGACCGATCCGAGGAAGGACGGAACGGTCGCTGCTTATTGAGCGAGACCTCTAACGCTTATCAGGCGGCGACCGATCGTGCACAGTGAGTGAATCCGCTCACAGTAGAGGTGTCTTTTTTACTTTAAAGCGACTCAACTCACGCTGCATGAGAGACGCCCTCACCGACAGGTCTTTTGCGGAAGCTGCACAGTCTCGGGAATCGGACTGATTTTGTTGCGTCACTTCATCAATCTGTTCAAGCCCGAGGCTGGCCTGCTGCAGGCCAGAAGCCTGCTCACTGGATGCCTGATAGATCAGAGAGACCAGGCTTGAGACTGCACTGGTTCCACTCACGATATTTTTCAGTGATTCGGCCGTTCTGCCGGCAATGATCATCCCGCGCTGCGTTTTGGTAGATGAGTCGGCAATCAGTGTTGCTGTCTGCTTGGCTGCCTCCGCGCTGCGTGCCGCCAGAGAGCGTACCTCGTCAGCCACCACTGCAAAACCACGCCCAAGCTCCCCTGCTCTCGCCGCTTCTATCGCCGCGTTCAGCGCCAGAAGGTTGGTCTGTGCTGCAATATTGTCGATGGTGGTGATTATCGCGGTGATGTCTTTACCTGAGTTATCGATTTCCGTCATCGCGGAAATAAGCTCAGTCATCAGCTTGTCGCTTTCTCCGGCGTCAGCTCGTGAAGCCTGCGATTGTTCATCGGCTTTTTTGGCGTTGACCGCGTTGTCCGACGTTTGAGCGGCCATTTGCGTCATGACCGCGCTGATCTCAGTGATCGAGGATGCAGAGTTTGCTGCACCGTCCGACAGCGACTGGCTGAGGTCCGTAACCTGCTCGGAACTGCCGGTAATTCGCGTTCGAGCAGGCAGAAAACCGCATGCATACCATCAAGGCCATTCTGGTCTCGGCACTGGCCGATATTTAAGCGCCAGCCTTCTTTCTGCAACCAGACTGCCTAACTGCAGCGCACGTTTGATGCCGGTGCTGCAGTGGCTTTCGAACTCCTACAGGACTGTACTATGCGTATTGTCGTAGCCCTGGGCGGCAACGCCCTGCTTCGCCGTGGCCAACCCATGACGGCTGACAACCAGCGTACCAATATCCGAGTCGCTGCTGAACAAATCGCCAGGATATATCCGGGTAATCAACTGGTCATCGCACACGGCAACGGACCGCAGGTAGGTTTGCTGTCTCTGCAAGCGGCAGCCTACACACCTGTTTCGCCGTATCCGCTCGACGTACTGGGTGCCGAAACGGAGGGCATGATCGGCTATATGATCGAACAGGAACTGGGCAACCTGCTGGACTTCGAGGTGCCCTTCGCTACCTTGCTCACGCAGGTTGAAGTAGATCCGGCGGATCC
Source organism: Pseudomonas congelans (assembly GCF_900103225.1). Classification (GTDB taxonomy): domain Bacteria; phylum Pseudomonadota; class Gammaproteobacteria; order Pseudomonadales; family Pseudomonadaceae; genus Aquipseudomonas; species Aquipseudomonas congelans. The sequence goes on from NZ_FNJH01000001.1 coordinate 1,141,287, forward strand.
GGCCTTCAAAAAACCAAGCAAACCTGTCGGCCCTGTATACACCCGGGCCGAAGCTGAACGACTGGCTGCCGAAAAGGGCTGGGCCATCGCTCCGGATGGTGATAAATACCGACGCGTAGTGGCCAGTCCACGACCTAAACGCATCTTTGAAATTCGCCCTGTCAAATGGCTGCTCGAGAAAGGCTGCATCGTGATCTGCGCTGGCGGTGGTGGCATCCCGACCATTTATACCGCGCCAGGCAAACTGGCGGGTGTCGAAGCAGTCATCGACAAGGATCTATGTTCGGCAATGCTGGCTGAAGAACTCGAAAGTGATTTGCTGCTGATTGCCACTGACGTCGATGCGGCCTACGTTGATTTCGGCAAATCGACCCAGAAAGCAATCGGTCAGGCACACCCTGACGAAATGGAAAAATTGGGGTTTGCCGCAGGCTCCATGGGACCCAAGGTTCAGGCTGCCTGCGAATTCGCCCGCCATACTGGAAAAGTCGCGGCTATCGGGTCACTTGCCGATATTGAAGCGATCGTCCAGGGGCTCGCGGGTACGCGCATCAGTACCGGGCATCCCGGTATTAACTACCGGTAGTCCATGCCAGCCATTTGCATCGGCTGGCTTTGCCGTGGACAAGGTTGATCCCCTGACTGATCCCATGACTGATCAGGGAACCGGCGAAGATCATCAGCATGGCGAACAGACTCAGCCATGCTCCGACCTGGTACCTGTGACGCATCACCCGCGCACCCTGGGGTTACACCTTGCCTTCGACCAAAGGTCTCGCGGCTCGACGATAGCCCAATAACGCATCCAGAACGATAAAGCCCAGCAGACTCACGCCCAGTACAGGCAGCGCAAAGCCAGTCAACAGGGCAGCCAGGATCAACGTCCATTTCGCGCCCGGATTCAACGAGCGCCAGAGACTCGACAGCGTTGCCTGCTGATTGCGCGGTTGAGAAAGCGTTGGACGACGTCGCCACCACATCACATAACCCATGACGACCATGGCCGCCAGGCCACTGGCGAAGACCACTAGCACCAATTGATTGGCCAGACCAAACAACACGCCCATGTGCGCATCAATGCCCCAGCGGGTGAGCTTGGCGGGCAGCGAATAGTCTGAAAACCTGACGCGATCGACCACGTCCAGTGTTTGCGGGTTGATCGATACGGCATCTACTTGCGTCGGCCAACTGCGATCTATCTCGCTGACTACCCAGGCCTTGTCATTGCTCGCGGACGGTCTGATTTCAACCTTGGCAGCATCGATATGTTCGGCGCGCGCTTTGGCCAGAACACTGTCGAACAAGGCAGGGTCCAGCTCCGACGCCTGTGTCGTAGGCGCCATGTGCATATGATGCTCGGCGTGCTCGTCCATGGGCATAGACATTGGCATCGCCGCCGACTGGCCCAGTGAGGTGGCCACACTGGGTGTTGACCAGCCGTAGTAGGCACGCAATACGCCGATGTTATCGCCAGCGTACTGTGACCACGTCAAACCGGTGGCCGAGAAGAACAGCAGCCCCAGCAACAGCCATACGCCGGTAGTTGCATGCCAGCGGCGCACATTGCCGCGTTCACGACTCTGCCGACGACGGCGAACTGCCCACAGCACCAGACCGCCGAGTGCAGCCACCCACAGCCATGAAGCTGCCAACTCGCTGTAGATCCTGCCGACATCGCCCAGCAGAAGGCCCCGGTGAAACTGATCGATCCAAGTGCGCAGCGGTAATACGCCGCTGGTGCCGTACACCTTCATGTCTCCGCGAATTTCACCACTCACCGGGTCCACGAACAGCGCTCGATGCTCCGACGGGCCAAAGCCCGGATCGCTGAACATCACCCGAGTGGTATCCCCTTCCCGGGGTGCCGGGCGCACTGCGGCAACGCTCAGGCCCGGACCTGCCGATGCCTGCGCGCGCTGGATCTGAGCCTGCAAGCTCATGGCAGGGCCACGGCTGTCTGTGTGCAACGCGTGCGCATAGAGCGAATCTTCGATCTGCGGGGTCAGTGCGTAGACGACGCCACTCAAGGCCGCGACCAGCATGAACGGACCGACGAATACGCCGATGTAAAAATGGAGCCTTTTCAGAAAGGCGACAAATGCCCCGGGCGGCCGTGGCTCCGGGCTTGAAAATGATGCAGACATAGGGACTCACCAACGTATGAACGCGCCCCGCCGGAATGACCTTCCGGCAGGCTGTAAAGGCAATATCGGTTGTTCGTGGGAGTAATACTCACACGTCCACGAGGGGTCCTAGGGAGCCTGTGGATTGAGTCCCGGGAGGGAGTATCTTGGCAGGTTGCCGAGCCAGAGATCGGGCAACACAAAACGAGTGCGACGTATACGGATCAGCCAGCCTAGCGCCACGAAGAAAATCATCGCCAGCGTCAGTGTTCCGGCAAACGAACAGTCTCCCGACTGCGCCTTCATGCTGCCTGACATGTCCATCTTTTTGGACGAGTCGTGCATGGCCATGTGCATCGTGTGATGACCGGCATGCATGTCTGACATCCCATGGCCGGCATGGGAAACCGAAGCCACTGCAGTACCGGCAAAAGCGGCCATCATCTGGCCGTGACCGATGCTGCACGCAAGGCCATTGAACAGGACAACTGCGTACAGTATCCAGGCAATGGGCGAGCAATGGGTTCGGGAAAAGTTCATGGCGGCTAATTTAACATCTCTGGCCGGAACTAGACAGAACGGGGTGCGCAGGTCGGCAGCCTTCGCAGGGTCGATAACCGGGGTGACATGGGTGATCCGAACCCGCCATGTGTTCGCAAAAGCCAAGCGCACAGCGCATGGCTCCCGGCGTTGCTGCAGCAAATGAACCTGGCAATTGCAGCCGAGCAGACAGCGATTTTTAAACCTCCCGTTACATATTTTCGCCTGCACCCGCTCCCTACAGGAACAAGCCAATGGAAATAAAATTACATACAGTAAACCTTGAACACCTCATAACAACCAGCACGCCTGCACTGAACGGCCTCGACTTTATAACTCCCACACCCATACAGTGATGATGGCCTGCACCAGGCTGGCCCTTATCGGCAAACTTGCTTTCCGCCCCCACTGCTGATCGTATCGCTTGGTTATATATATCACTTGATAGCACTCGCGTAGTCATTTCCTCCCGAGCGAAAGTTTAAGCGCACACGCAACCTGTTCCTCAAAGAACCGAGAGAAGTGCAGCTACGCAAATAAAACCAGGCTACAAGTAACCTGACAGCGCCAGGCTGGACCTTAACCAACAGGCGAAGCCTATTTTTCGGTCATAAAAACTTCATTAAAAAATCCTGCAACTGCAACACGCTTCATCCGCTTTAACTTTCCATGATTATCATGAGCAAGCTGAACTAAAGCTGTCTACTCATGACGCATTTGATGAAACCTGAACGTCAGATTAATAATTCTACATGGACGCATAACGGCATTGTCGTCCGTTTGGATTTGACCCTACTCTATGATTCGAAAGCCTGCCAGACGATACAAAAAAGCAACGGCGTGCAGACATTATTTTCATATTTGAACGCCTAAGTTCACGGCACTCACTTTCACCCCATGTTTGCACACTCGTCGTGTGACTGTTTTATGTTCGGCCCTGCTGCGTCAATCGGAGAGTCTCTGTAGATGAGTCAAACTTTTCTTGCTTTTTCTCGGCCGTCCATTGGCGATGAAGAAATTGCTGCGGTGACGCGCGTGCTGCGCTCCGGATGGATCACCACCGGACCGGAATGTCAGAAGCTGGAGGAGGAGTTCGCCGCGCGGGTCGGCGCGCAGCATGCGGTTGCACTTTCCTCGGCCACGGGGGCAATGCACGTTGCACTGCTGGCGCTGGGTATCGGGCCTGGCGATGAAGTGATTACGCCGTCGCAAACCTGGGTGTCGACGGCCAACATGATCTGCCTGCTGGGGGCCACTCCGGTGTTTGTCGATGTCGACCGCGACACCCTGATGACCAGCGCCGCGCTGATTGAGCAAGCCATTACTCCGCGGACCAAGGCCATAGTTCCTGTGCATTACGCAGGCGCTGCATTCGATCTCGACCCGCTGTATGCGCTGGCCAACCGGCACGGCATCACCGTGATCGAAGACGCTGCGCATGCCGCCGGCACCGGTTACCAGGGACGCCTGGTCGGCCAGCAGGGCACTGCGATTTTTTCGTTTCACGCAATCAAGAACATGACCTGTGCCGAAGGCGCGATGCTGGTCACCGACAATGCAAGGCTGGCTGACCTGGTGCGTCAGCTTAAATTCCATGGCCTGGGTGTCGATGCCTACGACCGCCTGACCCTGGGCCGCAAGCCCCAGGCCGAGGTCATGGAGCCTGGCTTCAAATACAACCTGCCCGACATCAACGCGAGCATTGCGCGGGTACAGTTGCAGCGCCTTGACGCCATCAATGCGCAGCGCCAGGCACTCGCCAGCCATTACCTCGAACGACTGGCCAATAGCCCCGTTCTGCCTCTCGCCCTGCCTCGCCATGCCCAGCAACACGCCTGGCACCTGTTCATTCTGCGCATCGATCCCGAGCGCTGCGGGCTGGATCGCGACGCCTTCATGAAGGCCTTGCAAGCGCGAAACATAGGCACCGGCATCCACTTCATCGCGACTCACCTGCACAGCTATTACCGCAAGCGTTTCCCCGACGTCTGCCTGCCCGACACGGAATGGAATTCATCAAGGCTGTGCTCCATCCCCCTGTTCCCCGACATGACCCTCGATGATGTCGAGCGGGTTGTCGGTGCCATTGAATCGACCGTGGAATCCAGCCATTGAAACCGTATCCGATCAAGTTCGTGTCGATCGTCATCCCTGTCTACAACGAACGACAAAGCCTGCCAGAGTTGTTGCGTCGCACTGAAGCGGCCTGCGAACAGCTCGACCACCGCTTTGAAATCGTGCTGGTCGACGATGGCAGCCGCGACGACTCGGCAGACATTCTCCAGCGGGCTGCAGAGCGCGACGACAGCCCTTTCGTCGCGGTGATCCTGAATCGAAACTACGGTCAGCACGCCGCCATTATGGCCGGATTCGAGCAGTGCCAGGGCGACGTGGTCATTACCCTTGATGCCGACCTGCAGAATCCACCCGAGGAAATCCCTCGCCTGGTAAAGCTCGCTGAACAGGGATACGACGTGGTCGGCACAGTGCGCAGCAATCGTCAGGACTCCGCCTGGCGACGCTGGCCATCGAAACTCATCAACCTGGCCGTGCAGCGCTCCACCGGCGTGGCCATGAACGATTACGGCTGCATGTTGCGCGCGTACCGACGCACGATTGTCGACGCCATGCTCGCCTGCCGGGAGCGCAGCACGTTCATTCCGATTCTGGCGAACAGCTTTGCGCGACACACCACCGAGGTGCTGGTCGAGCACGCCGAACGCGAGCACGGCGACTCCAAATACAGCCCGATGCGCCTGATCAACCTCATGTTCGACCTGATCACCTGCATGACCACCACGCCCCTGCGCCTGCTCAGCATTATCGGTTTCAGCATGGCATTGCTCGGTGTCTCGTTCGCGGCGCTGCTGATCGTGCTGCGCCTGATCTTCGGCGCTTCATGGGCCGGGGACGGCACTTTCGTACTGTTTGCCGTGCTGTTCGTGTTCACCGGAGGCCAGTTCATCGGCATGGGGCTGCTGGGTGAGTACCTGGGCCGGATGTACAGCGATGTGCGTGCGCGTCCGCGCTTCTTTATCGAAAAGATCGTGTGCAGCTCGTCCCGGGGTGCCACCGAGAGCATTGATTCTTCTGTAACTCCCTATATGAACAAGGTCGCGCCATGAGCACTAAAGCTGTCGTTTTCGCGTATCACGATATTGGCTGTGTCGGCCTGCAAGCGTTGCTGGATGCAGGCTATGAGATTGCGGCAGTGTTCACCCATGCCGACGACCCCGGGGAAAAAACCTTTTTTGGCTCTGTGGCCCAGATGTGCGCCCGGCACGGCATTGCGGTGCATGCCCCCGAGGACCCGAATCACCCGCTGTGGGTGGAGCGAATCGGCAAACTGGCCCCGGACTTCATTTTCTCCTTCTACTATCGCCAGCTACTCGGCGATTCGTTGCTGGCCTGCGCGAAAAAAGCTGCGCTCAACCTGCATGGCTCGCTGCTACCGCGTTATCGCGGACGCGCGCCGGCCAACTGGGTGCTGGTCAACGGCGAAAGCGAAACCGGCGTCACCCTGCATCAAATGGTCAAACGCGCCGATGCCGGGCCGATAGTCGCCCAGCAGCGGGTTGCGATCAGTGACACCGATACCGCCTTGACGCTGCACGGCAAATTGCGTGACGCCGCCGCTGACCTGCTTTGCGAAACACTGCCCCTGCTGGCAGCGCAAGGGCAACTGCCAGGTACGCCCCAGGATGAATCCCGTGCGACGTATTTCGGTCGACGCACCCCGGCCGACGGTTTGATTGACTGGTCGTTGCCGGCCAGCCAGCTCTACAACCTGATCCGCGCGGTAACACAGCCCTACCCTGGCGCGTTTTGCCCGGTTGGCGACAACAAGCTGATCGTCTGGGCTGCCAGCGTGGACACGAGCAGCAATGGAGAAGCACCCGGTACGGTCATCAGCCACGAGCCATTGCGTATTGCCTGCGGCGAGGGTTCGCTGGTCATCACCGCAGGGCAGCGCGGTGACAACGGCTTGTACCTCAGTGGCGCGCAACTGGCGCGCGAGTTCGGGCTGGTCGCAGGCTCGCAACTGCTCGATAAGGCAAAGCGCCGGTCGGTCCGTCGTACCCGTGTGTTGATCCTCGGCGTCAACGGTTTCATCGGCAATCACCTGTCAGAGCGTCTGTTGCAGGATGATCGTTACGAAATCTACGGCATGGATATCGGCTCGGACGCTATCGAGCGCCTGCGTGCCAAGCCGAACTTTCATTTCATCGAAGGTGACATCAGCATCCATACCGAGTGGATCGAATACCAGATCAAGAAATGCGACGTTGTGCTGCCGCTGGTGGCCATCGCCACGCCGATTGAATACACGCGCAATCCACTGCGGGTTTTCGAGCTGGACTTCGAAGAGAACCTGAAGATCGTCCGCTACTGTGTGAAGTACAACAAGCGCGTGATTTTCCCGTCCACGTCCGAAGTCTATGGTATGTGCCAGGACGCCAACTTCAACGAGGACACCTCGAACCTGATCGTTGGCCCGATCAACAAGCAGCGCTGGATCTACTCGGTGTCCAAGCAACTGCTGGACCGGGTCATCTGGGCCTATGGCCAGAAAGGCCTGCAATTCACCCTGTTTCGCCCATTCAACTGGATGGGACCGCGTCTGGACCGCCTGGATTCGGCGCGCATCGGCAGTTCGCGGGCCATCACCCAACTGATCCTGCACCTGGTCGAAGGCACGCCCATTCGCCTGGTGGACGGCGGCGCCCAGAAGCGCTGTTTCACCGATGTCGCCGACGGCATCGAGGCGCTGGCACGGATCATCGAAAACCGCGATGGGCGTTGTAACGGCCAGATCATCAACATCGGCAACCCCGACAATGAAGCCAGCATCCGTCAATTGGGTGAAGAGCTGCTTCGCCAGTTCGAAGCCCATCCGTTACGCGGCCATTTCCCGCCCTTCGCCGGCTTTCGTGAAGTCGAAAGCCAGTCCTTCTATGGCAAGGGCTATCAGGATGTCAGTCACCGCAAGCCAAGCATCGACAACGCCAGAAAGCTGATTGGCTGGACGCCGGGTATCGAGCTGAGCGAAACCATCGGCAAAACCCTGGATTTCTTCCTGCGCGAAGCCATGGCTGAAAAAGCGGATCAGTGCTGATGCAGGCAGGCTTGAGAATCGATGTCGACACTTACCGGGGCACGCGTGAGGGCGTGCCAAGGCTGCTGGACATACTCGACGAAGCGCAGGTCAAGGCGACCTTCTTTTTCAGTGTCGGCCCCGACAACATGGGGCGCCATCTGTGGCGCCTGGTAAGGCCGACGTTCTTCTGGAAGATGCTGCGTTCCAGGGCAGCAAGCCTGTATGGCTGGGATATTCTACTGGCCGGCACCGCATGGCCGGGCAAACCGATCGGCCGCGACCTCGGCCCGCTGATGCGTCGCGCGCTAGATGCAGGTCACGAAATCGGCCTGCATGCCTGGGATCATCATGGCTGGCAAGCCAATGCCGGACACTGGAGCGACAGGCAGTTGACCGCCCAGATACACCGTGGAGTCGATTGCCTGAGCGACATTCTCGGCCATCCGGTGGTCTGCTCCGCAGCGGCAGGCTGGCGCGCCGACCAGCGAGTCGTGCAGGCCAAAGAAGCGTTTGGCTTTCGTTACAACAGTGACTGCCGTGGCGCCAGCCTGTTTCGCCCGTTGCTGGCCGACGGCAGCCTCGGCACCGCTCAGATTCCTGTGGACCTGCCGACCTTCGATGAAGTAATCGGCCCGCACCTGCAGGCGGATGCGTTCAACGACCACATTCTCGGCCGCTTTTCCGCACGACGGCTCAATGTCTACACCATTCACGCCGAAGTGGAAGGGATCATCATGGCCGACGGTTTCAGGCAACTGTTAAAGCGGGCCAATACCCAAGGAATCCACTTTGCGCCGTTGGGTCATCTGCTACCGGATGCCATCGAACGGTTGCCTTCCGGGCATATCGTTCGCGGCCACCTGCCCGGCCGCGATGGCTGGCTAGGGGTGCAGCAGTGATGCAGGTCAGGCAAAGTCATCTTGCGCTGCTGTTATTGGCGTTCGTGCTGGCTTATCTGCTGCCGCTGGGGTTTCACGGTCTGTGGATTCCCGATGAAACCCGCTATGCGCAGATCAGCCAGGAAATGCTCCACAGCGGCAACTGGATCGCGCCGCACTTCATGGGGCTGCGTTACTTCGAAAAACCGGCTGCCGGTTACTGGCTGATTGCACTCGGGCAGCAGGTCTTTGGCGAGAACCTGTTCGGCGTGCGCGTTGTTTCGGCACTGGCTAGCGGCTTGAGCGTGCTGCTGGCCTATCTGCTAGCCGGCAAGATCTGGAACGACCCGCGCAAGCAGTTCGCCAGCGCCTTGCTGCTCATGAGCTTCGGGTTCGTCGCGGGCCAGGCCGGTTACGCCAATCTTGATCCGCAATTCACCCTCTGGACCAACCTGACACTGGTCGCTTTCTGGTACGCCGTGCACAGCGTCGGCCGCGCACGTCTGGCGGCATGGACGGTAGTCGGCGTGGCCTGCGGGATGGGGTTCATGACCAAGGGCTTTCTCGCCTGGGCACTGCCCGTCGTCATCGCCCTGCCCTACATGCTGTGGCAGAGACGCCTGGCCGAACTGTTCAGATTCGGCCCGCTCGCGGTAGTGATTGCAATCGCCCTGTGCCTGCCGTGGGCGCTGGCGATCCACCAGCAAGAGCCCGACTACTGGCGTTACTTCTTCTGGCACGAGCATATTCGCCGCTTTGCCGGGGACAACGCGCAACATGCCCAACCCTGGTGGTTCTATCTGCCGCTGCTGGTGGCGGCCTGTGTGCCGTGGGCACTGCTGCTGCCGGTCACCCTGAAACAGGCATGGCAACAAAAAAGCCGCCCTGACAGTACCTTTCTGCTGCTGTGGCTGCTGCTGCCGTTGGCGTTTCTGAGTCTGAGCAGAGGCAAATTGCCGACCTACATACTCCCGTGTCTGCTGCCGTTGGCGCTGCTGATGGCCAACACGCTGGTCGAACGCCTCGATCAGGGTCACAGCACAGCGTTGCGCGCGAACGGAATACTGAACGCGACCGTCACTTTTGTCGTGCTTCTGGCGTTGATGTACCTGCAACTCAAGCAGCCGGTGTACGAAAACGAGCCCATGCATTTGTCACTGGCGGTCATCCTGCTTCTCGGATGGACACTCGCCAACGGCCTGCAAGGCTTGCGCCCGCTGACCTTCTGGGCCATGCCGGCGCTGGGCAGCTGGCTGCTGATCGCCTTGCTGCCCGCTGCACTGCCGAACGAGGTGGTCAACAACAAGACTCCCGACCCGTTCGTCGTCAGGCATCAGGCCGAACTGGCGGACTGTGCGCATCTGCTGAGCAACGATCTGGGGGCAGCCTCGGCTTTGGCGTGGCGCCTGAAACGGCCTGATGTTGCGCTGTTCAACACCTGGGGCGAGCTGGAATACGGCCTGGGCTATCCGGATGTGCAGGGTCGTGAAGTCCGCCTACACGACATTGATGCCTGGATGAAGAACGCCCGCAGTGAAGGCCGCGTCGGCGTCATCATGCGTGGCAAGAGCGATGAAGAACTGCAAGAGCTCGAAAGTCTTCCCAAGGATGGCCAACGCTATGACGAAGGCAACCTGGCGATCCTCATTTACGAGAAGTCGGCATCGTGATCTGGCTGATGCTGGCGTGTGCATGCCTGCTGACGTGCCTGGGTCAGATCGCGCAGAAGTACGCGGTACAAGACTGGCGTGGCGCATTTCCCGGTGCATTTGCAGCACTGTGCTCGATATGGCTGTGGCTGGCGGTGGCCTGCCTGGGGTCCGGCCTGCTGGTATGGCTGCTGGTGTTGCAACGCCTGGACGTCGGCATCGCCTATCCAATGCTGGGTGTTAACGTCGTGCTGATCACGCTGGCAGGTCGCTATGTGTTCAACGAACCGGTTGACGCACAGCACTGGCTGGGCATTGCGCTGATCCTTATCGGTGTCGTTCAGTTGGGGCACCAGGCGTGACCCGCTGCCGGGCAACCCTTTGCGCCATGGCCAGTGTGGCGCTGGTCAGCGCGGCGCAACTGGGCATGCGCTGGAGCATGAGCCGCCTGCCCTCGCCCGTTCAATGGCTGCACCTGCCGGATCATGCGCAGCTTGATCTCAGTGCGTTAATAGTCGTTTGCGTCTCGATCACCGCTTATGCGCTCTCCGTGCTTTTCTGGCTGCTGGCCCTTCGGGTTTTGCCCCTGAGCCGTGCCTATTCGCTGCTCAGTATCAGCTACGCCCTGGTTTATACGCTCGCTGCAGCGCTGCCATTTTTCCACGAGACATTCACGGTATCGAAAACTGTGGGTGTCACCCTGATCGTGGCAGGTGTCTTGACCATCAACCTCCGGCGCATTTCCGGCCCATCACCTCAGGATCTTTCCCATGAAAATCAGCGTTTTCGGTAGCGGATATGTTGGCCTGGTACAAGCGACCGTGCTCGCCGAAGTCGGCCACGATGTGGTCTGCATGGACATTGACCAGGCCAAGATCGATCAGTTGTGTCAGGGCCAGGTGCATATCTACGAGCCAGGACTGGCCAATCTGGTGCGTGAAAATCTGGACCAGAGGCGTCTGTGTTTCACCACCGACGAACAGATGGCAGTGGAACATGCCGAGGTCCTGTTCATCGCGGTCGGCACGCCCTCCCGTGCCGATGGTTCGGCCGACCTGAGCGGCTTTTTCGCGGTGGGCGAAGCCATCGCCCGGCACCGACGCGAACCGCTGATCATCGTCGAGAAATCCACCGTGCCGGTCGGCAGTGGCGACGCCTTGCGCAGCCATATCGACAAGGCACTGCGTCAGGCGGGCCGGCTGTTGCAGTTCGATATCGTCTCCAATCCGGAGTTTCTCAAGGAAGGCTCGGCGGTCAAAGACTGCCGGCGCCCGGACCGTATCGTTATCGGCAGTGAAAATGAAGCGGTGCGCAACGTCATGCGCGAGCTGTATGCGCCGTTCAACCGCAATCACGAACGGATCATGTTCATGGACCTGCGCAGCGCCGAGCTGACCAAGTACGCCGCCAACTGCATGCTGGCAACCAAGATCAGCTTCATCAACCAGATCGCCGAACTGGCCGAGCATCTGGGCGCAGATGTCGAGTCGGTGCGGCTGGGCATCGGCGCCGACTCACGCATCGGTTATGACTTCATCTACCCCGGTTGCGGTTACGGCGGCTCGTGCTTTGGCAAGGACATACGCGCGTTGATACACAGCGCCCGGGAGGCCAACTGCTCCAACGATCTGTTGTCGGTGGTCGAGGCCATCAACGAACGGCAGAAGAACAAATTGTTCGAGCGGGTAAACGCGTTCTACCAGGGCGACCTGCGCGGCAAGACCTTTGCCCTGTGGGGGCTGGCGTTCAAACCCAACACCGACGACATGCGCGATGCCCCGAGCCGCGTACTCATGGAAGCGTTATGGGACGCGGAAGCCAGCGTGCGCGCGTTCGACCCCGAGGCCATGCAGGAAACCCAGCGCATTTATGGCCATCGCAAGGATCTGATGCTCATGGGCACGCCGGAGTCCGCGCTCAACGAGGCCGATGCATTGATCATCTGCACCGAGTGGCAACAGTTCAAAGCTCCGGATTTCGAGTTGATCCAGCAGCGGCTTAACGCGCCGGTCATCTTCGACGGACGCAATCTGTACGACACCGAGCGACTGGCAAAACGCGGTTTTCACTACTTCCCCATCGGGCGTGGCGAATCGTGCGACCTGCCGATCCCGCAAAAACAGTGGACGGCCTGTAACCCGCTGGTCAGCAGCCAGGTTGTATAACGGCGCTGTACCGGTTGGCATAAGCGGTGGACGTCAGTTGCCGACAGCCACCGGAGCCTGACTGACGAAATAATAGATACGCTCGCCGACCTTGACGCTGTCGACCACTCGCAAGGGTAGTTCGGGGGGCTGGAGACTTTCCATCAGCGCCACATTGCCGTCGGCACGGGTCAGAAAGGTGCTCAGTTCAGCGCTGGATGTAAACGTGTCCAGCAGGCTCTGACTGTAGAACACACAGGCCCCTGCCAGCCGTTCACTGGGCTGAAACAAGGCGACATGCCGTCCCTGGACCTGCAGAGCGTGGACCTTGTCAGTCAGCGGCAGAAACGACAACTGCCGGTCTGCCCGCGGTGCCAGCCAGAGGGCTGCGCCGAGATACCCAGTCACGATCACGACGGCACCGGCAACAGTCATCACCTTTGCGTTCCGTACCATGAACGCCGCAGAAGAAGAGCCTTGCGAGCGGGCCTTGATTTGCTCACCCAGCACAAAGGCGTACTCCGCCGCAATAACTGCCGCCGCCGGGGCCAGTGACATCAGATAAACCATGCGTTTACTCGAGGCCAGCGACAACAGCAGGAACTGCGTGATCAGCCACAAGCTGAAAAACAGCAGATAACGATTGGCCAGCAGCTGTTTGCGGAAATGCCACAGCCCTAGGTAGACGAGCACATTCCATGGCAAAAACGCCTCGGGCAATTTCGTCAGGTAGTAATGGAAAGGCTCGTAATGCCCCGCCTCTTCGAACGAGCCACTGAAACGTCCGACGCTATTGGTCCAGAGCACGTCCTTCAACGACTGCGTACCGCCCTGCCCGTACAGCAGATAAAGCCAGACAAACAGCGGTATCAGCGCCACAACAGTGAATATCGCCGGACGCAGCCAGTCGGCAATGACCACGCGTCTGCGCTGCACTGACTCACAGACAAGCCACGCGAAAATCACTACGCCAGGCATGGCCAGCCCCAGTACCCCTTTGCTCAGGGTCGACACTGCGATGCCCGATACGAACAGCAACCAGAACCCTGCGCAAGATCCGTCGCGGCGCAAACGCTCACTGGCCTGAAAGAACCCCAGCAACGCCATGCTCACGCCCAGCGCCAGCAACGCATCCTCACCCACCTGCCGCGAATTGCTCCAGAAGCTGGCCTGGGTCGCGAGCATGAATGCAGCCACCCACGCTACAGATGCAGGTCGCCCGAGACGACGCAGCATACTGTAAAGCAGCAACACGCTGAAGAGTCCCGCGAAGGCGGACGCAAGCCTGACCGCCCAGGGAGTCGCACCGAATATCCCGATAGACGCAGCGTCGAGCCAGACACTCAACGGCGGCTTTTCCAGGAAGGGTTGATTGTTCAGTTTCGGAGTCACCCAATTACCACTCAGGTGCATTTCCATGGCAATGCCCGCCACGCGGGGTTCTGTCGAGTTTTGTAATTGGTGATTGCCCAGCGCGAGAAAAAACAGCAACGCGCCCAACAGCAAAAGCAATGGCGCCAGCACGCGAGAAGTTATCAAGGGAATTACCGCAGCGACGTGGAAGGGAAAGGCAGGTAAACGAACCGGTAAAGTATAAGGCGCTTATTGTTGAAAATGCGTTACCCCATGAAACCTTCAGGGTGAAATTCCTGCCGTCATGTTGAACAGTTCAGGCACTGTTCAGACTTCATCACGGGTATATGAAAACAAAAAAAACGGGGAGCGATAATCGCCCCCCGTTCGATACATCAGTTCACGCTTTTTTGCAGTGAATCAGACCGCAGCAACAACCTTGGCTGGCGGCTGAGTACGACGACCCAGTACACCTGCCCCCGCAGCGACCAGACCCGAGATCACCAGAGTGATCAGCAGAATCCATGCACCTTGGGAAACACGCTTGGCGGTCACTTCAGCCGCTTCACGGGCTTTCTGTTCAGCCTGAGCTTTCAGTTCCTGATACTTGGCATAAGCCTGACTGTAGCTGGCCTGGGCCTGATCGACGATCTGGTTGGCTTCGGCATCAGTCTTGTTGCCACGCGCCTTGATCAGGTTGACCAGCGCCTGACGGTCAGCGGCATCCCATGCCTGGTCGCCTTTGGCTTTGATGCGATCCATCAGGCCGCTCAATTGCTCGTCGGCTTGCTGAGGATTCTGTGCGCTCTGCTTGGCAGTGTTCTGCGCGTCCTGCTGAGTCGCCTGGGCTTCCTGCTTGACATTGTCCGGGTTCAGCTCGGGCTTGCCGGTCTGACGCATGGCTGTTTCGATCTCGCCCTGGATGTCGTCCAGATTGAAATCAATGCCCTGAGCGCGCAATTGATCCTGAATCTTGCCGCCAACGGCCGGAGCCACCTGAGCGATACCGCTGCCCAGTGCCGACATGCCGCTGCCCGCCAGGTTAAGGCCGCCGCGCACGACGCCGGTCACTGCGCTGGAGACCAGATAAACAGTGATCAGCGAGACGCTTGCCCATACCAGCAGGCCGTGAAACGCACCTTCGCGCTGCGCCAGACGTCCAGCGGCCCAGCCACCGACGAACAGCGAGATTACCGAGCTGACAACGACCCAGATACCTGCGCCCGTACCAATGCCGGACAATGGATTGGCTTCCTGCATCGGATCGATACTGGCACTTCCGATTGCCGTACCCAACAGGTTCAACAACAGCGAAACAACCATGGCCAGAACAACACCGGCCAGAATCGCACTCCAGGAGATTCGTTTAAGCAGCGGACCCGCTGCATGAGTTTCGTGGTACACAGGGGCACCTGGGGCGATACGGTCGTCGCGAATCATAGTCATAGTCCTTTGAGTCATTGGCAGTAAACGCACACATGTGTGGCGTACAAATCAATGACCCGGACAACACTCAAGAAGTTTAAAATTTTTATAGACTTTTTTCAGCCTGGAAAAAGCACAATAGAACTGTATCGATAGTGACGCACATCAATGGAACGTAACCTTTGCCCAATACTCCAAGCAATTTACAAACCCGCCGTTTTATTAGGCTGTTTGCTCTAACTATTGGGAGTTGTCTGATGTCCGTTAATAACAGACGGGAATTAACCGGCTGCTGTCTTTTTTGAATTCCCCTACTCACTGGATATACGCAACCGTATAGGGTGTACGGAGGAATCATAATAAAAGTCTGCAGTCACCCGGGTGTGAGCCTGAAGACAGCGCCATACACTGTGCGCCAGACAGCATGAAGGCCCGACTGAAACAGTCAGGCCTTCATGTGTTCATTGCCAGTGCCGTCAAGCGATACCGTTTGGCCCGTCGAGTACCTGCCTGACCTTCCTGGCGAGGTCCTGCGGCATGCAAGGCTTGGACACCACCTCAAACTCGGAACCGCCAATGTCGGTTCGCTCGATCGAGCTTTCAGCGTAGCCAGTGGTCAGCAGCACCTTGACCTTCGGGTACCTGCGCCTCACTTCCCGCGCGAGCATCACCCCGTTCATGCCGCCCGGCATGATCAGGTCAGTGAACAGCAAGTCATACGTACTGCCGGCCTCGAAGCGCTTAAGTGCCTCTCGGGCATTGAGAACGATTTCCGATACATAGCCGTAATCATCCAGCACCATCTTGGCCAGCTCGGCCACGTCAGGGCGGTCTTCCACAATCAGAATCCGCTCGGCACTGCCAATGCGCCTTTCCGAGGCTTTGGGCGGATCGTTTTTGCTCAGCACAGCCTCGTCTACCGGGAAATACATGCGCAGCGTGGTGCCGACACCTTCTTCGGTATAAATACGCGCCGCGCCACCCGACTGTTTGGCAAAGCCATAGACCATCGAAAGACCGAGCCCGGAACCCTTGCCTTCTTCCTTGGTGGTAAAAAACGGGTCCATTACCCGATCACGGATACTCGCAGGCATGCCAATGCCGTTGTCCGTCACTGCAATGGAAACATAACGCCCTGGCAACAGACCGTCATAGGACATATTGGCCAGCTCATCGACGACCAGATTGCGGGTTTCGATGAATATCTTGGGGTTGAGCCGGCCAATCAGCGCATCGCGCGCGTTGATGAAAATGTTCAGCAAGGCAACTTCTGCCTGGGTCGGATCAATACGGCAGTTCTTCAGTGCCGGATCCAGATCGGTTTCGATCATCACTTCCGGGCCGAACGTACGCTCGATCAACGGCTCTGTCGTGGAAACCAGACCATTGAGGTTGAGTACTCGCCCCTGCAGTTTCTGTTTGCGGGCAAACGCCAGCAGTTGCTTGGTCAATGTGCTGGCGCGCTCGACGGCAGACTTGGCGTGATGAACACTGCGCTGGACACGCTGCACGTCGATGGTGGGCTTTTCTGCCGCACTGCCGATCAGATCGATATAACCGCCCATCACTTGCAACAGGTTGTTGAAGTCGTGCGCGATGCCACCGGTAAGCTGCCCCAGAGCCTCCATCTTCTGTGCCTGACGCAATGCCTCTTCAGCATCTCGACGGCGACTGATGTCCAGTTGGGAGGCAAAGAAATAAATAAGCTCGCCCGCGTCGTTATAGACCGGAGAAATAAACAGGGCATTCCAGAACGAGGAACCGTCCTTGCGGTAGTTGAGAATTTCAGTGGAGATATCGACGCGCTCTTCGATTGCATCGCGAATCGACTGCACCGCCGCCCGGTCAGTGTCCGGCCCTTGAAGAAACCGGCAGTTGATACCGATGATTTCCTCGGACGAATAGCCGGTCATTTCCAGAAATGCCCGGTTGGCAAAAATGATGGGATTGTCCGGGCGATTGGGGTCCGTCACGACCATCGGCATCCGAGTCGTTTCTACCGCTGCGAAAAAGATATCCTTTCCCTGATGCTTGATATCTCCCGTCGCCGCATTGTCGACCCGGGCTTTATTTTCCGACACTCCAGAAACTCCACGACTGTTTATTGGGCTATTGCGCATGCTGTCTAATGGCTAGGACTGGCGAAGCCTCAAAAGGGTTCTAAAGTATCTGACAAAAATCGAATTATATTCATTTGAAGGGTCGCGCACTCCCGAAGCGCTTACTCAAACGGCAAATTTTCCATTCTTTTCTCGAATGAGAGCCGCAAATGCAAGCGTGCTTTCGCGCAACGCCATTTGCAAAGGGTGAAAGATCGCCCGCGTGCCCTGCCCGTCCGCATAACCCAGCAGCCCCACCGGACAGTAGCGGGCGTCATCCCAGCCCGGATAATCGAGAACGGGATACCAGCAGATGCCTTGCACAGGTACGCCTGCCCTCACGGCCTTGCTGACCTCGAGACAAACGTAATTGAACCAGGGCAGACGCTGAACGTCTTCAGCGCCGGTTTCAGAAATCAATAGGGGTCTGGCGTATCGCCCGTGCAGCTCGCCCAACATGCCTTGAAAAGGCCTGTACTGCGGATCGTCGTGCTTAAGTTTATGGCCATTGAGCTGCCATTGATTATGCGGATAAAAGTTGACGCCCAGTATATCCAGATACTCCGGGCGGCCGCCCAAACCAGGCCATTGCCGTCCGGATAAAAGATCCCAGGCTTCGAACTGCGCCAGCCGGTAACGCTCTGCTGCCGCGATATCTCTGCTGCTTCGCGTGGCCGATACCACATGAATCAATGGCTCGGCCTGAATAAAACGCGCGTTGGGCTCTACAGTGCGTATCGCGTCTATTGCCGCGATACTGGCCCGTACCAGTTGATGCTTGAGCTCCATGCCGCGCTGCTGGCTACCGGGGTTGAAATAAGCGACATCGCCTCCGGCCCAACTCCAGAACGAAATCTCATTGATCGGTGAATAGAAAGGGGCGGTCTCCCCTTCGTCTTTTACGACCTGAGCCACCGCAGCGGCAAAACGCGCAAAGCGTTCGACAAACTGCGGCCGCCAGACATCCAGATGATCAGGGTAACCGTAATGGCACAAGTCCCAGATCACCTGGGTGCCCTGATGCCGCGCGGCTCGCAGCATGGGCAGAAAACTGCTCCAGTCGTAACAGTCTGGACGAGCTTCAATCAGATGCCAGCGTAAACCGTCGCGTACCGTACGCATTCCGCACTCAGCCACTGCGGCAAAATCTTCCTGCGTCCAGCGGTCGTGCCCGGTAGAGTGAAGCAGGTCAAGTCGCACACCGTCACCTCGTCGGTGGCTGGCACACTCGAATCCGCCGATGAAAAAACTGTCGAACAGACCGCCCATGCTCAACCTCGCGCAGGCTGTTCGATCGGTTCCGGAAGCTGCTCAGGAAACTCGCCAGCCAGCCGCTGGTACAACGCCAATGCCTGACCCACGACCTGGTCCATGTTGTAATACTTGTAAGTGCCAAGCCGCCCAAGGAACGTGACCTCATCCGACTGATCGGCCAATGCTTTGTAACGCTTGTACAGCTCGGCATTTTCGGGTCGGGGAATGGGGTAATAAGGGTCGCCCTCGGCACTTGGAAACTCATAGCTGAGACTGGTTCTGGCGTGCAGTTGACCGGTAAGGTGCTTGTATTCGGTAATACGCGTATGGGGGACCGCCTCATCCGGGTAGTTGATCACCGCCACCGATTGAAACTGCGCTTGGTCAACGGTCTTGTGCTCGAAACGCAGCGACCGATACGGAAGACGGCCGTAGCAATAACCGAAGTATTCGTCGATCGGCCCGCAATAGATCACATGCGAATACTTCACCGCCTTGCGAACATCGGCAAAATCGACCCCCAGAACGATATCAATCAGCGGGTGGTCGAGTATCCGTTCAAACATGTGCGTGTAGCCATGCAGCGGCATTTTCTGAAAAGTATCCGTGAAGTAACGACTGTCCGAGTTGGTGCGGGTAGGCACTCGAGCGGTGACCGAACGGTCCAGTTGCGAGGGGTCCAGCCCCCATTGCTTGCGGGTGTAGCCTCGGAAAAACTTCTCGTACAGCTCCCGACCAATCTGATTGATTACAACGTCTTCGGAGGTTCTTATCGTCTCGACGGGCTCGGCACGGCTGGCAAGAAACGTCTCGGCTTCTCGTTCATTCATCTGCAAGCCGTACAGGCTGTTGAGCGTGTCGAGGTTGATCGGAACAGGCAGCAGTTGGTCGTCTACGCTGGCAAGCACACGGTGTTCGTAATCGCGCCATTCGGTAAATCGTGAAAGGTATTCCACAATCCGCTGAGCGTTGGTGTGGAAGATATGTGGCCCGTATTGATGAACCAACACCCCGGCGCTGTCCAGGTGATCGTAAGCGTTACCCGCGATATGTGGACGTCGGTCGATCAGCAAAACGCGCTTACTTGATCCCGCCGCCAGCCGTTCCGCCAACACACTGCCTGCAAAACCTGCACCGACGATCAGAAAGTCATAGGGCGTCTTTTCACGCGCGGCTGATTCAAGATTTATCCGAGGCATTCGCTGTGCTCCCCGATGGCCACCAGTCGGATTTGCGCCTTCATGGCCGCGCACGTCTTGTCCCAGGACTCGCCGGCCAGCAATGCGTCAACCTTGCGAAGGAAATCGGTACTACCTTTGTACGCCAGTGCCTCTTGAATCGCGCGTGCAAACGCGTCGGCATCATCGGCAATGGCGACAACACCCGACTCGCCATACGTTCTGACAACATCGGCAATTCTGGTTGATACCACCGGGCAGCCACCGGCCAGGTATTCCGGCGTCTTGGTCGGGCTGATAAAGCGTGTGGAGTCGTTCAGCGCAAATGGCATCAACGCAACGTCCCAGCCAGACAGATAAGCTGGCAAGTCCTCATAGGACTTGCTGCCTAGATAATGGACGTTGGCCAAATGCGGCAGGCTTGCCGGATCAATCTTCACCACGGGGCCGATCAACACGATTTGCCAGTGCGGCTGCAACTCGGCCAGCTGTTGAATCAGCCCGATATCAAAACGTTCGTCAATGACGCCGAAAAAGCCAAGTCTCGGATAGGGAATGTACTGTTGATCCTCAGGGTCCGGCTGTACGCTGCGAGCGGCTGCAAAATGCCCGACATCGACACTGCTGGGCATGGCGTGCGCGTTTGCATGCTGCAGACGCTTGGTCTCCCATAGGCTGAAGCCGCCAGTAAACACAACATCTGCGCGCTTCATCAACGCTTTTTCCTGTTCGATAAGCTCTGGCGGAGCACCTTTGAACGCAGACAATTCGTCCATGCAATCGAAGATCGTCACCTGCGCGCTGAGGTGATCGGTAAACGCCAGACTCATCGGGGTGAAATACCACAGCAGCAGTTCCCCAAATTGTTGCGCCCCCATAAAACCATCCAGCAACGTCCGCTGCGCAGTGATCACCTCATCTGGCTGCATTTTCCAGGGCAGGTGCGGCACCAGTACGGTAACACCGCACGCTTGCGGCAGCTGTTCAAGCCGGATATCAGGGGAGTCCGACAGAACAGGCTCCTCAAGAAACAACACCTGATAATCCTGCGCCATGCGCGACATGATGTGCTGGGGACGCTGATATACAAACGCCCATCGCAGGTGGGACAGGCACAGCAGAAAAGGCCTTACGGCAGACTCGACTGTGGTTAGGGCCGACGTCTCGGATTGAATTGTTTGAACACCGTTCATAGAGTTTCCCTTCTATTAAAAGTCCTGGATGAAACTGAAGGGCTCTGAAAAAGGGCTGAACTTCGACGGCATTCATGATGAGGATAGACATTGGCGGCTGTCGCCTGCATGGAACAACCACAGGCATGAAACAACACGCATTGAACGCCCCCGCAGACGCTCATGAATTTCGAGCACGCCGGCGCACCTGTGTTCATTGATTCCGATAAAGGGTATGCGCCGTCGGGAATGAAGCATTGAACTCGTCGCAGAGAATGCGCCCCTAGTCTTGAGCGAATGTTTTTTTGTACCTGCAGTACGTTTTCCCCACGCGGTGGTCTGGTCCTGATTTTCGCAAGCAAGGCTCCTCTGTCGTCCTGTTGATAAAGGTCACGACGCCGAGCCGTCAGCTCGCTTCTTGTCGAAGCGGCGAAAATCCAGGGAGGACAATCATGATTCTGGTTACCGGTGGTGCGGGATACATTGGCGCTCACATCGCGCTCGAATTGCTCGAAGATGGCCGCGACGTCGTAGTGCTTGATAATTTGTGCAACAGTTCGCGAGAGCCGTTAAGACGGGTAGAGGAACTCTGCGGGCGACAGGTTGCGTTCATTCACGGCGACGTGCGCAGCAAGGCGACGTTGCACCGCTTGTTCGCTCGGCACCCTGTCAAGGCGGTGGTGCATTGCGCCGGACTCAAGGCGGTGGGCGAAAGCGTTCGAGAGCCGCTGCGCTATTTCGAGACCAACGTGAGCGGCAGCGTCAACTTGTGTCAGGCAATGGCAGAAGCAGGTGTATTCGACCTGTTATTCAGCTCATCCGCGACGGTTTACGGCGAGTGTGAGCGGATGCCGCTGGATGAGAACAGCCCAACGGGTTTACCGACCAATCCTTACGGGCACTCCAAACTGATGGCCGAGCATGTGATGCAAAGCGTCGCCCGCTCGGATCCACGCTGGTCCATCGGGCTGCTGCGCTACTTCAACCCCATTGGCGCGCATCCGTCCGGCCTACTGGGCGAGTCGCCCTGCAACACGCCGAACAACCTGCTGCCCTTCCTGCTGCAGGTTGCCAATCGACTACGCCCTGCCCTGCACATTTTCGGCAGTGACTACCCCACGCCGGACGGAACAGGTGTGCGTGATTACCTTCATGTGATGGATCTGGCCGAGGGACACTTGAAGGCGCTGGACAGAATTCATGACGAACGTGGCGTATCCATCTGGAATCTGGGGACAGGACAGGGTTATTCAGTGCTCGAGGTGGTGCAGGCTTTCGAACGTATCTCCGGCAAAGCTGTGCCGTTGATCTTTGAGCCACGCCGGCCAGGAGACATTGCAGCATGCTGGTCCGATCCGGGAAAGGCATCGCGTGAGCTGGATTGGCGAGCCAGGTTCAACCTTGATTCGATGCTCACCGACGCCTGGCGCTGGCAGTGCATGAATCCGCAGGGCTATATGCCGACAGCGCTGGTCATTTGAATGTCATCCAGACGCCTGCCAGACGTGCCAACGGTCCCCACGCTATCGTGACGGCACGTCAGCAAGCGCATGCTAGAAGTTGGCCGGCGTGTTGGCGCTGATGATCTCGGCTTCGTCCTGGCCGATATTGCGGAAGCGATGCGGTAATGTGGTCGGGAAGTAATAGCCGTCCCCCGGACCGAGGATGTTGACCTGCCCATCGATGGTCAGCTCCACGGTGCCACGCGTCACCAGACCGCACTCCTCGCCCTCGCTGTGGACGATGGGTTCATCACCCGAGTCGGCACCCGGTGCGTATTGCTCACGCAGAAAACGCATCTGCCGGCTCGGTAAGGTCGCGCCCACCAGCAACAGACGGGCACCGTTGCGCCCCAGATCGGGTTGATCACCGGCTCGGAACACGTACTGATCCTGCCCCGGAGGCTGATCGAACGTGAAGAAATCCGCCAGTGTCATGGGAATCCCCTCCAGCAGCTTTTTCAGCGAGCTGATGGAAGGACTGACACGATTTTGTTCGATGAGGGAAATCGTGGCATTGGTCACACCACTGCGTCTGGCGAGCTCACGCTGTGACAGCTTGTAGCTTTCACGCACCAGTTTGAGTCGTGCTCCCGTATCCATAGTGGCCTTATGTGCAAGATATCCGGTGAATGAAGCTGCGCCCCGGCGCAATGGATCGTCCATTACCCGAGGCCGTCAAGCCGGATATTAAATCACGTTTGCCGACAACACTCAGCAGCTCATCGCTCTAGCAGCGGCTGCGCGCATACCTCTGGCAGGCTTCGCGAAATGCCTTGAACAGGCTGAGCGACACAGGGTTGTCCATGAACTCCCATTCCGGGTGCCACTGCACGCCCAGGACAAAACCTGGCGCGCCGGGCATGGACACCGCCTCGACCAGACCGTCGGGGGCCAGTGCTTCTGCGCGCAGGTCCGAGGCCAGGCGATCGATACCCTGGCTGTGCAGGCTGTTGACCTCGAACCCCGGTGCCAGCCCGAGCGAGTCGAGCAAACCGCCTGGCTGCACCTGCACGGCATGCTTTGGCGCGTATTGCACCGCCAGCACCTCGCTTTGCGGCTCTCGATGATCCAGATAACCAGGCAGCTCCTGGACCCGCTGATGCAGGCTGCCACCCAGCGCAACATTCAACTCCTGAAAACCGCGGCAAATGCACAACACCGGCACGCCCTGAGCGATGGCAGCCCTGAGCAGCGGCAGTGTGGTGCGATCCCGGAATACATCATGAGCGGTGCCCTCCACGCTCGCCGGTCCATTGTAGTGACGCGGCTCGACGTTCGACGGCGAGCCGGTAAACAGCAGGCCATCCAGCGACGCGAGCAGTTGCGCTGGCTCGGAAGGCACCTCAAGTGCAGGCAGAATCACCGGCATACCCGCAAAGACTGCGGCCTCGACGTATTTGTCGCCTGCAGTGTGAGAAGAGTACTTGCCCAACTGCTGACGGCAGGCGGTGACACCAATCAATGGAGGTCGCGACATAGGTTGAATCCTGTGTGAAATCTGAGTGGTCAACGCCGATTATTGGACGCTATCCAGGGGGAATGAAACCAGTCTAGGATAGTCATCTGCGCAACAAACATAGGCATTCAGGCAAAGGAACAATGCACCAATGCAATATGAAATCACCCACGCCGACCTTTCATTGGTGCTCGCGCTGGTTCGTGGCCGCACGCTGGCCCGTGCCGCCGACCTGTTGCAGGTTGATGTATCGACCGTATTCCGCTCGATCCGCCGCCTCGAAGCAGCCCTTGGTGCAGCGCTGTTCGAGAAGAACCGGCGTGGGTACATACCGACCGATACCGCACAAGCCATGGCCGAGCAGGCAGAGCGCGCTGAACAGGCACTTGCCGCGGCGCGTATCGCCTTGCAACAGGGCGAACAGGTCGTCAGCGGTACGGTACGCCTGACCTGTACCGATGCGGTACTGCACAGCCTGCTGTTGCCAGCGCTGGCGGACTTCATGCCGCAGTACCCTGCCCTTACGCTGGAGCTGGCCACCTCCAACGCCTTTGCCAACCTCAGCCGTCGCGATGCCGACATCGCCCTGCGTCTGACCAATACGCCGCCCGAGCACCTGATCGGGCGCTGCCTGGGCAGTGCCGACTACTTTGTCTGCGGTCGCCCCGAATACCGCGAGTCCTTGACGCAAAACCCTGCCTCGATCCCCTGGATCAGCCCGGACGACTCAATGCCCGACCACACCTCGGTGATGTGGCGCAAACAGGCGTTTCCGGGGGTCTTGCCGAGCTACCGCTGCAGCAATATGTCAGCGGTCTCGCAGTTGGTCGCTGCCGGCCTGGGCGTGGCGGCGCTGACCGGTTTTACGGTCGAGGGCCTTGGGGCGGTCGAGCGTCTGAGTGGTCCGCTGGAAGGATGCCGCACCGACCTGTGGTTGCTGACACGCCCCGACTGCCGCGCACTGCGTTCTGTGCAGACCCTGCTGGAAGCACTCGCACCGCGCCTGCGAGCTGCGTTGCAGGTATCCAGCCTCGACTGATCAGCCTCTATGGATCCATTAAATAATAGTTAACAAAATTAATCATTGGATTAATCTCGATCCTGTGGCATTAATAATCACGAGGAAACAACATGATTCATTCTGTGGATCCATAAGATCAATAATCGAACCGTGGAGAACCATCATGCACCCGAAAAATGCGTGGTACGTCGCCTGCACAGCGGATGAAGTTGCCGAGAAGCCCCTGGGTCGGCAGATCTGCAACGAAAAGATGGTGTTTTATCGCGACCAGGACCAGCAGGTCGTTGCCGTTGAAGACTTCTGCCCGCATCGCGGCGCCCCACTCTCGCTAGGCTATGTCGAGAACGGTCAACTGGTGTGTGGTTACCACGGCCTGGTCATGGGTGGCGACGGCAAGACTGTTTCAATGCCCGGCCAGCGTGTTCGCGGCTTTCCTTGCAACAAGACCTTCGCGGCGGTCGAGCGCTATGGCTTCATCTGGGTATGGCCAGGTGATCGGGAAAAGGCAGACCCGGCACTTATCCACCATCTTGAATGGGCGGTCAGCGACGAATGGGCCTACGGCGGCGGGCTGTTTCATATCCAGTGCGATTACCGCCTGATGATCGACAACCTGATGGACCTCACCCACGAAACCTACGTGCATGCGTCCAGCATCGGCCAGAAGGAAATCGACGAGGCAGCGCCCGTCACAACGGTCGAAGGCGAGGAAGTGGTCACCGCTCGGCACATGGAAAACATCATGCCGCCGCCGTTCTGGCAGATGGCACTGCGCGGCAACAACCTGGCCGATGACGTGCCGGTCGATCGCTGGCAGATCTGCCGCTTCACGCCGCCCAGCCATGTGCTGATCGAAGTCGGCGTAGCCCATGCGGGCAAAGGCGGCTATGACGCGCCTAAAGAGTTCAAGGCGTCAAGCATCGTCGTCGACTTCATCACCCCCGAGACCGACACTTCCATCTGGTACTTCTGGGGCATGGCGCGCAACTTCAATCCCGCTGACGAAGAGCTGACCGCCAGCATCCGCGAAGGCCAGGGCAAGATCTTCACCGAAGACCTGGAAATGCTTGAACGCCAGCAACAGAACCTGCTCAAGCACCCGCATCGCAACCTGCTCAAGCTGAATATCGACGCCGGCGGCGTGCAGTCACGCAAGATTCTGGAACGCCTGATCGCTGCCGAGCAGGCCGGTCCCGGCGAACAGATTCCGGTGATGGCGACGAAATGAGCGGCCATTGCCCGTCGAAACACGAAGAAAACAATCAGAAGTGACCCGCGCCGCGGTCACCCGAGGACCTACCATGATCGACGTGACGGTGTTATCACGTAACGATGAAGCGCTGGATATCTGCAGCTTTGAACTGGTGCGCGCAGACGGAGAGCTGTTGCCGCCGTTCACCGCAGGCGCGCACATTGACGTGCACCTGCCTGACGGGCTGATCCGCCAGTACTCGCTGTGCAATGCCCCGAACGAGCGTCATCGCTACCTGATTGGCGTCCTCAACGACCCGGCCTCGCGTGGTGGTTCACGCAGCCTGCATCAGCAGATTCAGCCTGGCGCGCAGTTGCGTATCAGCGAGCCGCGCAACCTGTTCCCACTGGCTGAAAACAGCCGGCGCACGCTGCTGTTCGCCGGCGGTATCGGCATTACGCCCATCCTCTGCATGGCCGAACAGCTTGCACTGGAGGCTGCCGATTTCGAGCTGCACTATTGCGTGCGTTCCGCCGAGCGCGGCGCCTTTATCGAACGCCTGAAGCATTCTGCATTTGCCGAACGCATCACGCTGCACTTCGATGAGCAGCCGGATACCGCGCTGGAGGCTGCCAAAGTGCTCGCCCATCCCCAGCCCGATACCCATCTGTACGTGTGCGGGCCAGGCGGTTTCATGCAGTACATCCTCGACAGCGCACGTGCCGCTGGCTGGTCCGAGGACAATCTGCACCGGGAGTACTTCTCCGCAGAGCCGGTAGACACCAGCAACGACGGCAGTTTTTCAATCGAGATCGCCAGTACCGGCCAGGTCATTGCCATTCCGGCCAACAAGACCGTCGCTCAGGTGCTAGAAAGCCACGGCATCGATATTCCGCTGTCGTGCGAACAAGGTGTGTGTGGCACCTGCCTGACACGGGTGCTGAAAGGCATTCCGGATCATCGTGATCTGTTTCTGACCGAAGACGAGCAGGCGCTCAACGATCAGTTCACGCCCTGCTGCTCACGCTCGAAGACGCCCGTGCTGGTGCTCGACATCTGATCAGTCCGGGCGCTGAATGACCTTCATGCGCTCGTTCTGCCCTGCGCCGAAGATTTCGGCGTAGCGCAAGGTCGCGTTGGCATGCTCGCGCATGATGGCCTCGGCGCGGGCGCCCTGCCCGTTGACCAGCGCATCCACCACAGCGTGATGCTGCATATGCGCGAAATTGAACCGTCGGTATTCGCGAATCAGGTTGTCGCGATCCACGGCCAGCGCGTTCACCGACGCAAAAGGCAGATGGTCGTTGCGCGACAGTGCGTCGGCGATGGCACGATTGCCGCTGCCCTCGACGATCACGCGATGCAGACGCATGTTCATGTCGTGATAGACCTCAAGGTCGTCTTCAGTGACATGGCCTTTCTCGAACAGCGCGTCCCCCTGCACCAGACAGGCCTCAAGCTCGTCGCGCGCCTCCTGGGTCAGGCCGCGCTCGGCCATCTGCCGCGCGGCAAGCCCCTCCAGGACACCGCGCACATCCACCGCGCCGGCGATTTCCATCGGGCTGATCGAACGCACCTGAAACCCGCGCCCGCCAAAGGGTACCAGCAGCCCCTCCTGCTCCAGCGTTCGAAACGCCATGCGCACCGGCATGCGGGAAACGCCGAACAGCTCGGCGGTCGGCACTTCCATCAGGCGCTCGCCTGCAGGCAGCTCGCCTGATGCAATCATCTTGCGCAACGAAACAAGGACGGTCTGCCCGGGTTTGCTCATCAAAAGGCTTCCGTGGGGATCAAGGCAAGCATCTTACCCCACGCACGCCCGAGTGAATCGCTCACATGAAATCGATCAGAGGGGGCACGAGGTGGCGTAACCGAAAGTGCGCTCTTCATCGGGTATTTCAATCCACGCCAGCGTCTCTGCAAAACTGATCGGCGGGCTGTAGAAGTAGCCCTGCACCATCGTACAACCCAGGGTGGTCAGTGCATTCAACTCATCCTGTGTTTCGACGCCTTCGATCACGCAACCCAGGGACATGTCCAGGCTCAAGGCAACCAGCGATTTGACGATCTTGTAACTGGCCGGGTTGTGGTGCACACCGGTGACAAAGCTGCGGTCGATCTTCAGCTTGGTCAGCGCCAGCGCGTGCAATTGACTGAGGCTGGAGAAACCGGTCCCAAAGTCATCCAGCGAGATACCGCAGCCCAGCTTACGGAACTGGGTAATGGCCTGCTGCACCTGGGCGATATCCTGCATGACCGCCGTTTCGGTGATTTCCAGATCGAGCCGCGACGCATCGAAACCGCTGTGTTTGATGATCTCGACAATTCTGCTGACACTTTCGCAGGACGCACAGTCATGAGCGGACAGATTGAACGACAGCCTGATAGGCGCAGGCCATGACAGGGCCATGCTTAGCGCCTGGGCCAACAAGGGCACGGTGAGCTTGTTGATCATGCCGATGCGCTCGGCGATCGGAATGAAATGCGCCGGCGAAACAGCCCCCAGTTCCGGGCTGTTCCAGCGCGCCAGTGCCTCGAAAGCCACCGTTTCGCGCGTGCAGCTTTCAATGATCGGTTGAAACAACACGTGGAACTCGGTTTCCAGATCGGCGCGTCGCAAGGCCTGTTCGGTAACACCGTCGGCATGCAATTGCTCACGGTGGGTGGCGGAGAACAGGCAGGTCGTGCCGGGGTTATGGTTCTTGCCCTGATACAGCGCGTAGTCGGCGAACTCGAACAACTGGGTCGCGTTATCCGCCGTGGCCGGGTACGTCGCCAGGCCCAGTGTTGCGCCAATCTGGATCGGCATGTCCGACAGCTCGAAACTTTCGTGCATGAGGTCACACAGGTGCTTGCCAAACGCCAGCAACGCGTCGCTGTCCATGTCACCCTTGATCACTAGCGCGAACTCGTCGCCGCCCAGTCGCGACACATGCACCTTGTCGCTCGAGGCGCTGGTCAGGCGTTCGGCAACCAGCATCAGCAGACGGTCGCCGATACGGTGCCCATAAAGGTCATTGACCGGCTTGAATCCGTCCAGGTCCAACACGCCCACTGCCAGCCCGCTGCGCTGCGCCATTGCCTCAATCATCGCGGCATCCAGCGTCTGAAAGAACTGCCGACGATTGGGCAGGCCCGTCAGGCTGTCCTGATTGGCCAGCAGCAGGTTCTCGTTACTCAGTTGCTCGGTCTTTACCTGCACATTCACCAGGCTGGTGAAATCGCGGTACTGGTAATGAAGAATGATCAGCATGCCAATCGACACCAGTACGATATTCACCGCTGTGGCGATAAAGGTAATGTTGTAAGTGGAAGCGAAGAAAATAACAAAGGCGGTGTTGACGACCAGCGCGGTGGTCAGCGCTGCAGGCCGCAAGTGCATCATGCAGAAGATGCAGACAATCACCGTAATACCCATGAAAAACGCGACATGCGCCTGGGAATAAGCATCGCCATAGGGATAAAGCGACAGCGACCAGGCGGCAAACCCGGCCGCTATCACGCCCGCCAGGCCATGCGTACCGCGCAGCGTGGCCAGAATGATCGCCGGAGCGGGTGGCGGCCGGTTTACCGTGCGCAACCATTTGCGTGCCCGGACGCCACAGATAACCGTGAGCAGCGCAGGGACCAGCAGCGTCAGCCACACTGGAGCGATTAGCCAATGGGTGAACGCCAATGCCCAGGTATTGACCAGCAGCACGAAGTACATCAACGGCAGTTGTCGGGACAACGCAACGTATTGGGCCTGCAACAACCTGGGGTTATCAGCAGGCACAGACATCAGGGCACGCAAGGCACCCGATAATTTTTTCAGCATCGCAAGGCTTCTCTGTTACCACAGTCAAAGCACACGTGGCTTGCTGCTCACCATGCGAACCGGACTGCTAATTTCGGCTCGCTTGTCAGGCTCTCGGCAGATGTGATTAATTCTTTACGGTAAAACCAGGCCGTGCATCGGTTTAATTGAAATAACACGGTGATAGCCTTTTCAAGCGCACACTCGGGTAAAACAGCGATGCTTGCAGACCCCTCTTCTTAAACGTCCCCAATGAGCAGGAAGCATTACATGAACAGGAAAGTCATTATCGATACGGACATGGGCTGGGATGACGTCCTGTCGATCGCCTACCTGATGAAACGACCGGACATCGACATCCTCGGCATTACCGTAACCGGATGCGGCGAAACGGACCTCGGTTGGGGTGTCATCATCGCCCAGCATCTGCTGGGCATCGGCAACCGACTCGGCACCGTCGTGGCAAAGGGCACCGATCAGCCACTTGAGTACGACAACCGCTTCCCGCAACCCTTCAAAAACGATATGAACGACATCATGGGGCTGCTCGGGACACTGAACCCTGCCGCGCTGCCGGAACTGTCGAGCCTGCCCGCCTGGGAGTTCATGTACCAGACGGTGAAAAACAGCCAGGACCCCATCACGGTGCTGTCACTGGGAGGCTTTACCAACATCGCGCAGATGCTTGCGTTGAGCAGCCAGCCGGCCGACTTCAAAATGCTCGAGCAGATTGTCGCCATGGCCGGCGCTGTCTACGTCGACGGCAACGTCGCCGCGTTGAACAACGCGCAAAAAGCATGGGATCAGGGAGAGGCCTACAGCAGCAACCACTATGCAGAATGGAATGTGTTCGTGGACCCTGTCGCCGCCAACAACGTTTTCCAGTCAAGCCTGCCATTGACCCTGGTGCCGCTGGACGTCTGCAACCAGATCATCCTCGACGCCAGCTACTCGCAGTTGATCACCGCCACCGACCCTGTCGCCACCCTGGTCAGGCAGGTGCTCGAACACAAATCCGGAACACATGCCGAAGGGCTTCCCGTGCCGATCTTCGATCCGCTGGCGACCATGCTGATGGCCGGCGGTATTGAAGCGACGAAACTCGATGAGCAGTTTCTGTCGGTCAACACCGACCTGACGCCTACGGACAACCACTGTGGTCAGATACAGGTGCAACGCAGCGGTTCAAGAGTGATCGCTTCGGTGCTGGGTGTCTCGCAGTTCGCGTTCAGCAAAAACTTCGCCCAGGTGATCAACAGCTAAGGCCGGTGTGAAGTGCTGCGCCGCGCCCTCTCCGCCTGGCGCAGTCTTCATCAGTTCGCCGCCACCTGCGCCCGGTCGGCCTGGATGACCAGGGCCTTGAGCGAGGCGTCGAATTGTTTCAAGGCATTCACTTGCAGGTCACGCTGCTGATCGATCTGTGCGGCGATCTCAGGAGCGGCCTTGCCTTGCACCCAGACCGAGGTCATTTCCCGAACCACTTCACCTTCGGCCTTGCCGATGTATTGCAGGTCGTTGTCATAGAAGCGCGCCATGAAACGCGCCTCGACCTGACTGTTGCGCTTGCTCACCAGACGATTGTAAGTGTCGAGCATGACCACCACGTCCGGCCGCGCCTGCATCAGCGCATCGAGATTGTCGTAAACGGTCACCGAGGCGAACTCTTTCTTTAAGGAGCCCACCAGCCAGTCGGTCGCCAGTGCAGGGTCCGAGCTGTTGATGAATGCGTTGCGGATACGCGCATCGAGCGCGCCATTCCGGCCGCTTCTGAGCGCAACCGAATGGTAGTTGTTCAAATACTGAAGGTTGCTGAGCGTGTCTTCGCTGTACAGCACGCCCACCGACTGCGTGTGTTGCAGGCTGGCGGCACTGTCGACGACGGGCATGAAATGACAGGATTGTTCGGAGACCGGAGCGATGGCAGCATTGACGGGGGCAGTGAACACAATGCTGGTGCTGAACACGGCAGCAAACGTCAACAGATTGAACATTCTCATCGCGTCGTCTCCCTTTGGAGCAGGTGGCTATGACGCCATCCTCCTCCTTTGCCGGAAAAACAGAACTTGCCTTGCTTGATGATGACTATCGACTGAATGAATGATAGTTGATGCCACAAGGTTGCAAGGTTTTTCGCTTCAATATTCATCCGCTCTGACGGCCGCACGAATGGCCTCGAGCAGCATCCGGCACGCCGGGTTGTCATTGTCGGTGCGCCAGACCAGGTGCAACTCGCTCTGCACGCCCTCGCCCAGATCAATGTCACGAAACACCACGTCCTTGAACACCACATTGGTCGCACAACGCGGTACCAATGCCAGCCCCATCCCGGCGTTGACCAGCGCCAGGATAGTCAGTGACGATCCAAGCCATTGGACATACTCCGGCGCAACTCGTGCGGAACGAAACATACCGGTCAGCAGTTCGTTGAACGGTGGATACGCCGAATGCGAATACATCAGGAACGGTGCGCCATCCAGATCGGCCACCGCGACCGAATCGGCATGTGCCAACCGATGATTGCTCGGCACGGCCAGCACGAAAGGCTCGCGTACCAGGCATTCGCTCTCGTAACCCGGCTGAAACAGCGGCGCCCGCACGATGCCCAGGTCAATGCGCCGCGCCCTGAGTGCTTCGTGCTGCTGATAAGTGTTCATTTCCGTGAGGGAAATCTTCACCTGCGGCTGCTTGAGGCGCGCCTCGGCGATCACCCTGGGCAGAAACTCATACACCGCGCTGCCGACAAAACTGATGGTCACCGAGCCGATATCACCTTCGGCAAAGCGCCGCGCCGAAATGGCTGCCTGCTGCGCGCGCTCCAGCAAGGTCTGCGCCTCGATGAAAAAAGCCCTGCCCGCCGCAGTCAGGGCCACACTGCGGGTACTGCGGGTGAACAGCTCGACGCCCAGATTGTGCTCCAGTATCTGAATCTGCCGACTCAACGGCGGCTGCGTCATGTTGAGCCGTTCGGCGGCACGGCGAAAATTCAGCTCCGTGGCCACCGTGGTGAAACAACGCAGTTGGGAAAGCTCGAACATTGATCCACTCCCGGTATCAATCAAGTCACTAACTGGATTGGACGGGAATAATACACGCCCCCATGATCGACTGATCCCCAAAAAAACAATGAATGGGAGTCGCCTCTTGAATACCGTCCCTGGTACTACGGACGCCACGGTGCTTGCCCGTGCGGCCGCCAAGGTGAAACGCCACGTGCTGCCGCTGTTCGTGGTGATGTTCATCGTCAATTACATCGACCGGGTCAACATCGGTTTTGTACGCAGCCATCTGGAAACCGATCTGGGCATCGGCGCAGCGGCCTACGGGCTGGGTGCCGGATTGTTCTTTGTCGGTTACGCGCTGTTCGAAGTCCCCTCCAACATGCTGTTGCAGCGCTACGGCGCCCGCGCCTGGCTGACCCGCATCATGTTCACCTGGGGCGCGGCCGCCATGGCGATGGCGTTCGTTCAGGGGGAAACCAGCTTCTACGTGCTGCGCTTCATTCTGGGTGCCGCCGAAGCCGGCTTCTTCCCCGGTATCATCTATTACTTCACCCAGTGGCTGCCCTCCAGTGACCGTGGCAAGGCCATGGCGCTGTTTCTCAGCGGCTCGGCGATAGCGTCGGTGATTTCCGGACCGGTGTCCGGCGCCCTGCTCGGCATCGAGGGCCTGAACCTGCATGGCTGGCAATGGATGTTCCTGATCGAAGGCTTCGCGTCGATCGTGCTCTGCGGTTTTGTCTGGTTCTGGCTGCAATCACATCCTCACGAAGCCCGCTGGCTCAGTGAAGAGGAAAAAAACGCGCTCAGCACAGCCATCGCCGAAGAGCAACGGCTGCGCGAAGCTTCACAAACCGTCAGGCCATCGGTGTTGCGCCTGTTGGCGGACCGGCAGATCCTGCTGTTCTGCTTCATCTACTTTTCCGTGGCCCTGACCATCTACGGCGCCACCTTCTGGTTGCCGAGCATGATCCGCAAGATGGGCAGCTTCAGCGATTTCGAGGTCGGGCTGTTCAATTCGATCCCGTGGATCATCTCCATCGTGGCCATGTACGGCTTCGCAGCACTGGCCGCACGCTTCAAGCACCAGCAGGCCTGGGTGGCCGTCACGCTGGTCATCGCCGCCGCCGGCATGTTCATGTCGACCGTGGGCGGTCCGGTGTTCGCCTTTGTCGCCATCTGCTTTGCGGCAATCGGTTTCAAAGCCGCGTCTGCGCTGTTCTGGCCGATCCCTCAGGGCTATCTGGACGCCCGCATTGCCGCTGCTGTCATTGCGCTGATCAACTCCATCGGCAACCTGGGCGGTTTCGTCGCGCCCACCACATTCGGCTTTCTGGAGCAGACCACCGGTTCGATTCAAGGCGGCCTGTATGGACTGGCCGGCACCTCGCTGCTGGCTGCCGTGGTGATCTTCTTTGCCCGCACCACACCACGCGGTGACCGCGGCCGCCCGTCCAGGGCTGAACAGCCCACAGCGCTCAGCCCTACCGTCAACAGCACCCCTTCCAGCCTCAAACCCTGACTTCCGGGAGACCGCCTTTTGAAAATCATACGTGTGACCGTAACCCCTATCGCCTTTCGCGACCCGCCACTGCTCAACGCCAGTGGTATTCACGAACCTTTTGCCCTGCGCTCGATCATCGAGGTGGAAAGCGACAACGGTTATATCGGCCTCGGTGAAAGCTACGGTGATGCCCCGGCACTGGCGATTCAGCAACAGGTACAGAACCAGCTGATCGGGCTCGACCCGTTCAACCTCAATCAGCTGCGCAGCATCGTTCAGGCGACCGTGGCAGCGCATAAACCAGTCAGCCTGGCCGGTGCCGAACTGGCGCCGGGCTCACACGCCAGCAAGGCGGTAAGCAATGCTTATTCTGCGTTCGAAGTGGCGTTTCTGGACCTGCAGGCGCGTTCCATGAACCTGCCACTGGTGGACCTGCTCGGCGGTGCCATTCGTGACCAGATACCCTTCAGCGCCTACCTGTTCTTCAAATACGCGCAGCATGCCGATGCGCCCTACGCGCCCGACAGCTGGGGTGAAGCGCTCAGCGAAGAGCAGATCGTCGCCCAGGCCCGGCGCATGATCGACGCCTATGGCTTCAAAAGCATCAAGCTCAAGGCCGGTGCGCTGCAGCCGGAACACGAGGTGTCGTGCATAAAGGCACTGAAAAAAGCCTTCCCCGGTTATCCTCTGCGCATCGACCCCAACGGCAACTGGTCACTCGAGACCTCGATTCGCATGGCCGAACTGCTGGGCGATGATCTGCAATATTACGAAGACCCGACGCCGGGCCTGGACGGCATGTCCGAATTGCATAAACGCACCGGCCTGCCGCTGGCGACCAACATGGTGGTGACCGATTTCGACGAGTTCCGCCGCAGCGTGGCCCTCGACAGCGTGCAGATCGTGCTCGCTGACCACCATTACTGGGGTGGCCTGCGTGACACGCAGGCGCTGGCGAAGATGTGCGACACCTTCGGCCTGGGCGTGTCGATGCACTCCAACTCGCATCTGGGTATCAGCCTCATGGCCATGGCCCACGTCGCAGCGGCGGTGCCCAATCTGGACTACGCCTGCGACACGCACTACCCGTGGCAGGAACCGGACGAGGAAGTCATCAAGGGTGGCAAACTGCCGATTGTCGATGGCTGCGTCAGCATCACCCGCGCCCCAGGCCTAGGGCTGGAACTGGACTACGACCAGCTCGGCAAGCTCAACGATCAGTACCACAGTTGTGGCATTCGGCAACGCGATGATGTGAAGCAGATGCAGAAGTACAAGCCGGAATGGAAGGCGGTCAAACCGAGGTATTGAGCGTCTGCCAGCGAGAAATGGGCTGGACAGGCACAGAGTCCGTCCAGCTTGAGAAACTTTATT
This sequence comes from Pseudomonas congelans, assembly GCF_900103225.1. Lineage (GTDB taxonomy): Bacteria > Pseudomonadota > Gammaproteobacteria > Pseudomonadales > Pseudomonadaceae > Aquipseudomonas > Aquipseudomonas congelans. The sequence goes on from NZ_FNJH01000001.1 coordinate 1,177,041, forward strand.
CCTTGATCAAGGCAATGGGTCGAACTTCAATTCGCTGAGGCTTTGCACCTTGTCTTCGCGAACCATCTTGTATTCGGTGTTCGGGCCTATCCAGTGTGCCCAGATTGCGTCGATCTCGCCTGCGGCTTCCATTGCGCGCAGCGATTCATTGACCTTCGCCAGAAAAGCCGGTTCGCCCTGGCGCATGCCGGCACCAATGGGTTCAAGCGCCATCGGTTCTTTGGCGATTGCCAATTCCACGCCGCCGGCCTTGGCTTGCCCGACCAGCTTGATCGCAGTCATGGTATTGGTCACCAGGCCCACCACCTTGTTCTGTTGCAGCGCCATGTAGGCAGAGCCGGTGTCCTGGAAGGTCACTGGCGTTGCGTCAGCGAGGCGGATCGACTGCTCGGAGGTAGAGCCTTTGGTCGAACTGATGCGTTTACCCTTGAAGAACGATTTCGGTTGATCGGCATTCGCCGCACGAACCACCAGTGTTTCCTTGGCGATGTAGTAAGGGTCGCTGAACTGGATCTGGTCGGCACGGCTCTTGGTGTAAGCCAGGTTGGCGAAAATCACGTCCACGCGGCCCATTTTGACTTCCGGGATACGTGCTTCGACCGACAGCGGCTTGAGTTCCAGCGCCACGCCCATGTGTTTGGCGAGGGCTTTGCACAGGTCGACGTCCATGCCCACCAGTTCGCGGGTTTCAGGGTCCGGTGCCGAGAACGGCGGAACGTCGGCATACACGCCACAGCTGAGGCTTTTCTTGCTCATCACATCGCTGAGCTGATCGGCATGGACCACCGAAACAGCCAACGGCGACAACGCCAGGGCAGCCAGTACAGACTTGATACGCATGGTGAGACTCCTGAAATGAATAAGTGATTCGCTGAAATCAGTGCCTGCGCTCAATGGCTGCGCAGGTCGGCAATGAAGCGCTGGGCACGCGGATGGCTCGGTTGCTGAAAGAACACCTCAGGGCTGGATTTTTCGAGGATCTGCCCCGCGTCCATGAACCAGATGGTGTCGGCCACTTCCCGGGCAAAATTCATCTCGTGGGTGACGCACATCATGGTCATGCCTTCTTTGGCCAGGCCCTTCATGACGCCGAGCACCTCGCCGACCATCTCCGGGTCGAGTGCGCTGGTGGGCTCGTCAAACAGCATGACGGGCGGCTCCATGGCCAGCGCGCGGGCAATCGCCACACGCTGCTGCTGGCCACCGGACAACTGCGCGGGATAGGCACCGGCCTTGTGTGCCAGCCCTACCCGATCCAGCAATTCCATGGCGCGGGCGCGTGCTTCGCTGCTCTTCAGGCCGCGCACCTTGGTCGGGGTCAGGATGATGTTGTCGAGCACCGACAAATGCGGAAACAGATTGAAGCTCTGGAACACGAAACCCACTCGGCTGCGCAGCCGGTTGACGTTGGCGTCGGTGCCATTCACGTCACGGCCATCAAACAGGATCTGGCCTTGCTGCACATCCTCAAGACGATTGACGGTTCTGATCAGCGTCGACTTGCCCGAGCCTGAAGGCCCGCACAGCACCACCACTTCGCCGCGCTGCACTTCGGCGGTGATGTCGGTCAGGGCCTGATACTCGCCATACCATTTGTTGATCCTGGAAAACATGATCATCGGATGCATTGGGCAACCCTCAGTTATCGGTAGTCAAAGGCCGGGAAACGGGTACAGGCGATACATCGCCTTCGCGCTTGCGGGCAATACGCTGCTCCACCACGGCGGCGAGACGGGTCAGGCCGTAGCACAGCACGTAGTAAGTGATCGCCAGGATGAAGAACACCTGGAACGGCTTGGTCAGCAGCTGGTTATTGATCTGATTCGCGGCGAAGGTCACTTCCTGAACGTTGATCACGTAGCCCAGCGACGTTTCCTTGATGATTGAAATGAACTGGCTGATCAGGCTCGGCAAGGCGTTGTACAGCGCCTGCGGCAGGATCACCCAGACCGTGGTGCGCAGGTAGCCCATGCCCAGTGCGCGGGCGGCTTCGTACTGACCGGTCGGCAGCGCCTGGATAGCGCCACGGATGATTTCGCACAGATAGGCGCTCTGATAGACCACCAGCGTGCAGAGCATGGTGGTGAAGCCGGTGATGTTATGGCCGATCAGCAAGGGGACCAGAAAGTAGGTCCAGAAAATCACCATCAGCAGCGGGATGCCGCGCATCACATAGACCCAGAACGTCGCCGGGTAGCGCAGCCAGCGCCACGGCGAAACCCGCGCCAGCGATAGCAGCAGCCCCAGCGGAAAGGCCAGCAACAGGGCCAGCGCCGCCAGCATCAGCGTCGATATCAGGCCGCCCATCGGGCCGTGTGGGTATTGACCGATCAGCAGCAAAGTCCAGTTATCGCGAACAATCGTGAATACATCGAACATCGCCGCCTACCTCGCCATGGCTTTGCTGAACTGCAGGGCCAGCAACGCACCCAGGCCCATCAGCATCAATGAAATGGCCAGGTAGACCACGGTTGCCACCAGATACGCTTCGAAGGTGCGGAAGGTGTAGTTCTCTACCTCGCGGGTGGCATAAGTCAGCTCCACCACGCCGATGGCCATGACCAGACTGGTGTTCTTGAACAGCAGGACTGTGTGATTGATCAGCGACGGCAAGCAGTTGCGAACCCCTTGCGGCAGGATCACGTAACGCATCGAGCGTACATAGCCCAGGCCCAGGGCGCGCGACGCCTCGACTTGCCCGGCCGGAATCGCGCGTAACCCGCTGCGGATGTCTTCACTGAAGTAAGCCGCCTGGCAAAGGCCCAGTGCGATGACCGAGAACAGGTATTCGGTGCTGTAGTTGGCCAGCCAGATCTGCGTGTTTTCGGACAGCAACGTGGGAATACCGAAATACCAGAGCATCAGTTGCACCAGCGTCGGCACATTGCGGTGGTAGGACACATAGCCCGCCACCAGGCGCTCGGCGTACTTGTTGCCGGTCAGGCGAATCGACACCAGCAGCAGAGCAACCACCATCGCCAGGCACCAGGCAACGAAGGCCAGTTGCAGGGTCGTTTCTATGCCCTTGACGATCAGCTCGGCGTACTCGCCCTGCAGGATCGCTGAAAGATCGAATTTACTCGTCATGGTTGTTCCCATAGACATTCAGCCAGGGCAGAAGCAAGGCGCCAGCGGTTCTGGCGCGGGTATGGCATGGCGGCTGGAGCCGCTCTCGTGATGGGGTACAGCCCTTGAAGACGCAGCTTCAGCCTTCGTAGTCCTGCGGGCGCGCAGTCGACAGTCCGCCGGGGACCTGCAGCGTCGGGGTAATTTCCATATGCCCGATGTTGACCGCGATGGGCGCGGCAATCACATAGGCGATCGCATCGGCAATGTCCTTGGCCACCGGCAGCTCATAGCCCTCGATGAAACGCTTGCGCACTTCCTCGGAGTCGCCGTGCACGTGGGCAAAGATATCCGTCGCCACGCGCCCCGGACAGATTTCGGTGACCCGCACGCGCTTGCCGAAGGCATCAATGCGCAACTGCCGGGACAGCATGCTTACCGCCGCCTTGGTCGCGTGGTACGTCGAGTTGCCACCGAAGTTGTAGGCCGCAGCGATCGAGCTGATGTTGATGATGTGCCCGCAATCACGCTCGACCATCCCTGGCAACGAGAGCCTGGCGATCTGCAATACCGCGCGCAGGTTCACATCAACCAGCAGATCAATGCCTTCGGCGTCCGCCTTGAGCAGCGAGCCAGGCCGGTCGACTCCGGCATTGTTGACCACCACATCGAAATGATGGGCCTGAAACAAGCCCGTCAGGCCAGCCAGATCGGTCACGTCGATGGCGTGTGCGATGCAACCGGTGCGCTGCGCCAGTGCCGCCAGCTTGTCTGCACTGCGCGCCAGCGCATGGACCTGCAGACCTTCGGCACACAGCCGCTCGACGACGGCTTCGCCAATGCCGGAAGAAGCGCCGGTGACCAGCGCGGTTTTGTAATCGGAAAAAGGCATGTCGGGGTTTCCTTGAATAAGCGTCGATCAGCCGCTTGGCTAGTAATGCTGATCGCCTTGTACCGGACTTTAACGAGCGTCACGGGCAGCGACCAAGACACAATGGTTGTGTGGCAATAAGCTGCGCTTATGACCCGAGCAACTGTGAAACCGGGGTGATGACCCCGCCCTGCTCTTCGATGCTTTGGCGAATGCTGCGCGCCAGCTCCACCGCCCCCGGCGTGTCGCCATGCAGCAGAATCGACTGCGCATTGACCGCCACACGCTTGCCGCTCAGGGTGGTGACGGTGCCGTCCTGCAGCAGTTGCGCAACCCTGGCCCGGACCTGCTCCGGGTCCCTGACCACCGCGCCGGCAATGCCTCGCGGTACCAGCAGACAGTTTTCGTCATAGGCGCGGTCAGCCAGAAAGGTCGTCGCCACCCTCAGATTGCACGCCTCGGCGGCACTCTCGATGGCCGCGCTGCTGGATGAACTGATGATCAACTGCGGGTCAAAAGCTGCGACCGCCCTTACCAGAGGCCCGGCCAGTTCGGCATCGGCCGCGGCCATATTGCCCAGCGCACCGTGAAAACTCATGTGCGTGACGCGGTAACCGGCAGCGGCTGCAATACCCGCCAGAGCGCCGAGTTGATACACCAAAATGGCGCACAACTCCTTGAGTTCGATGTTCATCCTGCGACGGCCGAACCCCTGCAGATCAGGGAAGCCGACATGCGCACCGAGATCGATGCCCAGCGCCTTGGCGCGGCGCACCGTGCTGTCCATGATCAACGGGTCTCCGGCATGAAAGCCGCAGGCGACGTTGGCCGAGGAGATCAATGGCATCAACGCCTCGTCCTCGCCCATGGTCCAGGGCCCGAAGCCCTCGCCCAGATCAGCATTCAGATCAATGCGCATGCTCATGTTCCTCCAGTTCGATCAGCGGCTGGCCATAACCGACGCGTTCGTTCTCGGCGGCCAGGAAGCGCACCACGCGTCCTGCCTGGTTACTGCGCACCGGCAGATACAGCAGGCCGATGCGTAACAACCCCAGCAACTGCCCCGCAGCTACTGCATCGCCGGGTTTTACGTAGCGGCTGCGTTCATCAGGATGGCTCGACACAAATACGCCGGGGTTATCGGCGGTTACCACATGGGCAGTCAGCGCAGACGGCTCAGCGGCAACCTGTGTCGCTGAAGGCGCAGCAAAGGCCCGCACAGGCTCGCCTCGGCGAATCACCAGCTCGAACCCCGGGCGTTTCAGTTCCAGCGCAGTAAGCCCGGCGTCCCGAATCCATGCTGCCAGCTGGCGAATCTCTTTGATGTTCATCAGCGATGTCCTTGCAGGCTGCGCAGCGCGAGCATGCGCCGGGCGTCTTCGATGAAAGCGTGATTGGTGTCCAGCGCCTCGACCGCCTCGTCGTAACTGCACTGCACAAAACGCACCTTGCTGCCGATCGGGGCCTGACCAAGGCGCCACAGGTCGGCTTCAATGACCGTGGCAAACTTGGGATAACCGCCACTGGGCTGGGCATCACGCATCTGTACGATCGGCTGACCGCCGTGGGGCACCTGAATCACGCCAGGCACGATGCCGTGAGAGCGAATTTCCAGCGCCTCGCGCGCAAGCAAGGGCGTGCCCTCCATGCGGTAGCCGTAACGGTTGCTCTGCGTGGTGATTTTCCATTCGCCGGCAAAAAACGCGTCTTGCGCCTCGGCACTGAAACAATCGAACTCGGCCGCCGGCAGAACCCGGATGGCGGGCAACCCGTCGAGCATCAACGGCAAGGCCGCCACGGACGATTGCACACCGAAATCACTGGCACGCAGTTGGTTGGCAGCGCCCGCAGGAATCACATCACCCTGCTGCAACGCACGGCCCTGCCAGCCACCAAAAGCCCCACGCAATTGCGTACTGCGCGAGCCCAGCACCACCGGCACATCGACGCCACCGGCCAGGCACAGATAAGCGCGGCTGCCCATCGTCGGGTAATTGAGCCGCAACACCTGATTCTTGCGCGCCTGAGCGACCCAGTTGCCCGGCAGCCGCTGCCCATCGAGCGACGCACCGCAGGCGGCTCCGGTGATCGCGAAGGTACAGTCATCGACAAACCGCACTTCGAACGGGAACAGCGGAATTTCAATGCCCGCCGCGTCTTCATCGTTGCCCAGCAACAGATTGCCGAGCCGCAGTGAAAGCGTGTCCATCGCTCCGGACGTGCCGACGCCATAGCCAAGGCTGCCATGCCGCCCCAGATCCTGGACGGTCGCCAGTGCGGTAGCGCTGATAACTTCGATCATCGGATGATCCTCTCGATACGCAGGCGCAGTTGATCACCTGGTTGCAACAGCGCCGGAGGGTGCTGACCCGCATCGAAAAACACCATCTCCGTGCGTCCTATGGTGTTCCAGCCGCTGGGGCCGGCCGACGCGGAAATACCCGTCTGAACGCCACCGATAGAGACCGACCCGGCACCGATATCGAGTACCGGCACCTTGCGCCTCGGCGTTGCCAGACGCTGATCCATGCCGCCCAGGTAGCAATAACCCGGATGGCTGCCCAAGGCGTATACCGGGTACAGCGGCTCACAGTGCAGATTGGCAACGGCTTCGATATCCAGCCCGGTATGGGCGATGACATCAGCCATGTGCGGGCCGCCATCACCGCCGTACACCACCGGCAATTCAATGATCCGGCCCTGCAACGGCAGCGGCTGGCACTGTTCCCAGGCCTCCAGCAAACGGGTTTTCAGACCGGCCAGATCGCGCGGCGGCGCCGCGAAGGTCAACATCAGGTTGTTCATCCCGGGGACCGCTTCGCGTACCTGCGGCCAGTCCTTGCTCAGACGGGCCAGCGCCCATATCCGTTGCTGCGGTGCCAGGTCGAGCTCACCGGGTGCTTCGAACAGCAACGCAGTGGTTCCCAACAAGGTGATTCTTGGCGCATTCGGCGCCTGCACAAGGGTCATGGCTGGCTCCTTGTCTGCAGCCAGCGCTCCAGATGATGAATATCCATGCCACCCTTGCAGAACACCGGGTCCTGCAGAATGTCGCGATGCAGCGCGATGTTGGTCGAGATACCCTCGACATGCATTTCGCTCAGGGCCAGGCGCATGCGTGCCAACGCCTCGTCGCGACTGGCGCCGTGGGTGATGACCTTCGCCACCATCGAATCGTAGTAAGGCGGGACGCGGTAGCCGTGGCTGACATGCGAATCGACCCGCACGCCAATACCACCGGGGATCAGCCAGCGGGTGACCAACCCCGGCGTCGGCATGAAGCTGCACGGATCCTCGGCGTTGATCCGGCACTCCAGCGAGTGGCCCGACACGCTAACGTCTGCCTGACTGAAACTCAGACGCTCGCCCATCGCCATGCGAATCTGCTGCTGGACAATGTCGATGCCGGAAGTCATTTCCGTTACCGGATGCTCGACCTGCAGACGGGTGTTCATCTCGATGAAATAGAACTCATCCTTTTCAAACAGGAATTCGAACGTGCCGACGCCCTGATAGCCGATCTGGCGGCAAGCCTGTGCGCAACGCTCGCCCACCCTGGCCATCAATGCCGCGTCGATGCCGGGCGCAGGTGCCTCCTCAAGGACCTTCTGGTGGCGGCGCTGCATCGAGCAATCCCGCGAGCCGAGCCAGACGGCATTGCCGTAGGCATCGCATAACACCTGAATCTCGACATGGCGCGGCTGACCCAGAAACTTCTCGATATACAACTCGGGATTGCCGAAGGCGTGTCGGGCTTCTTCGCGGGTCAGCGCAATCGCATCGAGCAGCTGAGACTCTTCCTGAACCACGCGCATGCCCCGCCCTCCGCCGCCGCCTGCGGCCTTGACGATGACCGGGTAGCCGATGTCGCGGGCGATTTGCAGGATGCTTTGCGGATCGGCGGGCATGCTGGTGTCCGGACCGGGTACGCACGGCACGCCGGCCTCGCGCATCGCCCGCTTGGCAGCGACCTTGTCACCCATCACCCGAATGCACGCAGCGCTGGGGCCGATGAAGGTCAGGCCAGCCTGCTCGATGCGCTCGGCGAACGCAGCATTTTCAGACAGAAACCCGTAGCCGGGATGGATCGCCTGAGCACCGGTCAGCTGCGCTGCATAGAGCACGGCCGCCTGATTCAGATAACTCTGCCCCGCTGCGGCAGGACCGATGCACAGCGCTTCGTCGGCCTGCTGTACATAACCGGCGTCGCGATCCGCTTCGGAATAGACCGCTACCGTACGCAGGCCCAGGCCCCTGCAGGCGCGCTGTATGCGCAGGGCGATTTCGCCGCGATTGGCGATCAACACTTTATCGAACATCAAAAACCCCTGATCGGTGAACCCGCAAAACGGTCCGCAAGGCAACTCAAGACCATCAAGCAATGCTGAACAGCGCTTGACCGGCCTGAACCTCTTCGCCATTGGCAACCAGAATGGCAGTCACGACCCCTGCCGCTTCAGCCTTCACCGGATGAAACATCTTCATGGCCTCGACCACTGCCAGGGTCTGCCCCACCTCGACGGACGTGCCTATCTCGACGAAAGGCGGCTGGTCGGGTGCCGGGGTCAGATGCAACACCCCATACAGCGAAGCGCAGGCCTGTGTCTGCTGCACAGCGGCTGTCGTACTTGCCTGAGCCGGAGAAACCGTGCGCGCTGCAGGCGTCGTCTGCGCTGTCGAAACAGCCGGATTGGCGCGATTGGCGACCTGAGCGGGCTCGCGCAGCAAACGCAGCTGCGCGTCGCCTTCACACAGGCTCAGTTCGCTCAGGTCCGATTCGGCCATCAGGTCGATAAGTGCTTTGATACGTTCCGGTTTCATGCAACAGCCCTTGCCTGGCAAATGAAATGTGGCTGAGGGCAATGTAACGAGGCAGGTTTTTGACCGCCAAGACGGTTTGACTGTGGGGTGATAAGCGCCCCTTATGACGTCGGGGTCATTGCGTACGGCGGTTGCCGCGCATCTCTGCGACCAGCTCCAGAAGGATCGCCTTGACCGCCTGGGCCGGAACCGACAGCGGCAAGTGCCCGGATAGGCACAGCGCGAGAGGTGCTTCGATTTCGGGTTCGACAATGCGGCTCAGGTTGACCGCATGCGTGTCTGCCAGCACCCGTGCAGCAGACTCGGGAAGAATGGTCGAGCCGAATCGATCGGCCACTGCTGCGGCCAGCGTCGTCGACGATTCGACTTCTGCCACCACACGGGCACTGCGATCGATACGCACAAATGCCTCGTCCACCAGACGCCGGACAGTGTTGTAGGTGCGCGGCAACAGCAGGTCGATATCGGCCAGTTCGCTGAGCGCAATTTCCTCGCAGCCCTGGAGCGTCTCTTCGGCACTCACCAGGTACAGCTGCTCACGTATCAACGGCACGAAACTCAGGCCATGTACCTCTCGCCCGCCATAGAGAACGGCCATGTCCATGCGCCCGGTCATGATCAGCTCGCTGAGGGTGGTGCCAAAGTTCTCATTGAGGTACAGCAGAATGCCCGGATGACGCTCGCGTACCCGCTTGAGCAACGGCAGCGACAGGGTCGAAGCGGCAGTGCCGGGCGCCAGCCCTACCGACACCGGCCCCGATAACGCGAGGCCGCTGGCATTGACGTCACTCTGCGCCTGCTCGCACTGGCGCAGGATCACCTGAGCATGCCCATACAGAACCTTGCCCGCCTCGGTCGGGGTGACGCCGCGCTTGGTGCGGATCAATAACTGTTGCTGCAACTCGGCCTCCAGCGTCACCAACTGCTGGCTCAGCGCAGGTTGCGCAATGTGCAGCACATCGGCGGCCTGGGTCAGGCTGCCGATATCGACAATTTTCACGAAATACTTCAAACGGCGAAGGTTCAAGGTGCTGCACTCCAGAGTCACGACACACAGACTTCAGCAAGACCCAGGCCAGCTCCGGAAAAACCAGACATAAGCAATTGCTATGTCAGTCCCAGCTGATCGGGTTCTCCAGGCGCTGATCCCCCTGCAACCATTGCCCGCCCGCTTTTGGTGCGACGCTGGTTCATCTGCGGTCATAAGCGCTGCCTATCAACCCAGAACGAACTCGTCTTATGGCGAGCACCTCACCGGCTCGTAACGTATTCCCCGTCAAGGCCATCAACGAGGAATGCCAACGTGACCGCATCTCGCATCGCTGCCCGCGTGCTCCGTATCAAACCGTCGCCAAGCAGCGCTGCTGCCGATCGGGCCAATGAACTGCGGCGCGCAGGCAAATCGATCATCAATCTGGTGGTTGGCGAGCCGGACTTCGACACGCCAGCGCACATTCGTCAGGCCGCCTGTGCCGCCATCGAGAACGGTGAAACGCGCTACACGCTCAACGCTGGCACCACGGCGTTGCGCGAGGCCATCGCCGCCAAGCTGCAGCGTGAAAACGGCCTTGCTTATACGCCTGGCCAGATCGTGGTCACCAGTGGTGCCAAGGCCGCGATCTTCAATGCATTCGCGGCGACATTGGGTGTCGACGATGAAGTGCTGATCCCTGCACCTTACTGGGTGTCCTACCCGGACATGGTCCTGGCCTGCGACGGACGCCCGGTGACCCTGGCATGTCCGGAAGAAAACCAGTTCAAGCTGACTGCCGCGCAACTGCGCAATGCGATCACCCCGCGCACCCGCTGGCTGTTGCTCAATTCGCCGAGCAACCCGACCGGTGCTACCTACAGCGCATCCGAATGGCGCGCGCTGGCCGACGTACTGCTCGATTACCCGCACGTGCTGGTCATGACCGATGACATCTACGAGCACATCCGCTACGACGACGCTCCGCTCAGCCACTTGCTCACTGTCGAGCCAGCGCTGCGCGAACGTGTGCTGATCATCAACGGCGTGTCGAAAACCTACGCCATGACCGGCTGGCGCATCGGCTACGCCGCAGGCCCCGACGATATCATCAAGGCGATGGCGACCCTGCAATCGCAGTCCACCAGCAACGCCTGCTCGGTAAGCCAGGCCGCCGCAGTAGCCGCCTTCAACGGCGACCAGTCTTTTGTCAGCGACAGCGTCAAGGTCTACAAACAGCGCCGTGATCGTTGCCTTGAGCTGATCAACGCCATTGACGGCCTGAGCTGCATCAAGCCCGAGGGCGCGTTCTATCTCTACGTCAATTGCGGGGCACTGATCGGCAAAACCACACCGTCAGGCTCGGTACTGGAAGCCGATACGGACGTGGTTCTGTATCTGCTGGAAAGCCAGGGCGTGGCCGTTGTCGCAGGCACCGCCTATGGCCTGGCACCGTTCTTCCGGATGTCTACGGCTACAGCACTGGAAACCCTTGAAAACGGCTGCACGCGCATGGCGGCTGCTGTCGCAGCGTTGCGCTGAGCACCTCGACATGACGACGCCGAGCCATCCAGCCCTGACCTTCAAACAGGCTTTGTTGGCGATGCTTGGCATATCACTGGTGCTGGGCCTTTCCGCGCTGGATCAGACGGTCATCGGCAACGCACTGCCAAGCATCGTCGCCGAACTCAACGGTTTCGAGTTGTACGCCTGGGTCGCCACCGGCTACCTGCTGGCGTCTATCGTGACCATCCCGATCTTTGGCCGGCTGGGCGATTTTTACGGGCGCAAACCATTCGTGCTGGCTGCAACAGTCATCTTCACGCTGGCCTCGCTGCTCTGCGCACTGGCAGACAGCATGTTGGTACTGGTGATCGGGCGAGCCTTGCAAGGTGTGGGCGGCGGCATGTTGATCGGTACCGCCTTTGCCTGCGTGCCCGAGCTGTTTCCCGACACCCGCCAGCGGTTGCGCTGGCAGGTGTTGTTGAGCGCCATGTTCAGCGTAGTCAATGCCATCGGTCCAGGGCTGGGGGGTTATCTGTCCGGCGAGTTTGGCTGGCGTTCGGTGTTTTGGTTGAACCTGCCACTGGGCGTGGTTGCCTTGTTTTTTGCCTGGCGCTTTCTGCCGTGGTATCGCCCGCAAGGGTATCGACCCCATTCTGCCGGTGCGATCAGGCTCGACTGGCTCGGGGCTTTATTGATCGTACTCGCTCTGGGCAGCCTGCAATTGTTCGTCGAATGGCTGGGCCAGCGTTCTCTGTCGATCAGTCTGACCTGTGGCGCCGTGACCCTTGCGGCCATGGCCGGCCTGTGGTTCCAGGAGCGCCGCTGTGCCTTTGCCTTGCTGCCCGCCGGGCTGTTCGCCAACCGCAGCATCCGCCTGCTGTTCGTCATGTCGCTGCTGGCTGGCGCCATCATGTTCACGCTTCTTTTTTACCTGCCGCTGCTCTTGCAGGGCAGCTACGGCTACTCACCCAAAGACGCAGGGTTACTGCTTACCCCATTGGCGCTGAGCATCACACTGGGCGCCATCGTCAACAGTCGGATCGTGACGCGCATGGACAACCCCAACCGGCTGCCAATCGCAGGGTTCGCGGCCTTGTCAGTCGCCTGCATTGCCCTGGCTCTGATCGGGCTGCATGCCGGGTTCAGCACCTTGCTGGGGCTCATTCTTCTGGCGGGGCTGGGGCTGGGTTTCATTCTGCTCAACCTGACCGTGTTCACCCAGACGCTCGCCGAACGACAATTTCTCGGCATTGCCACGGCGCTGACCCAATCCTTGCGACTGGTCGGCGGTTTGCTGGGCACGGCGGCCATGGGTGTGCTGGTCAAAGTGCTGTATGTCGCCAACCTGCAACGTGCGCTGAGCGCAGCAGGTGAGGCGTCGGCCTTGCCGCGCCTGGCAGACCCTCAGGTTCTGCTGCAGCACGCGCCCTCGGCGAATGTCGATGCGGCTTTGCTGATAGCCCGCACTGCCCTCGCCCAGGCCGTTGGCACAGGGCTGCTGACATGCGCGGGACTCGGCGTGCTCGCGTTGCTGGTTCTGCACCGACTGCCTCGCATCACGCTTCATCAGGTGCCCCGTGCAGCAACGTCTGCAACGAACTCATCTGCAACACCTGCGCCTGAAAAACAACAAGAAACCTGACTGCCGCCTGACTCTGCCTCTCATAAAACACTTAATTACAGCATGAGGATGAACCCGATGGAGCGTATCAATCGCGCCACCCCTTTCGTTGCGGGCTTTTGTGGTCTGCTGATCGCTCAGCAGAGCTACGCCGAAGGTTTTCTGGAGGACAGCAAGGCCAGCATTCTTGCGCGCAATTTCTTCAGTAACGCAGACAATCGCAGCGGCGCTGCCGACCCGAACTACACACAGGAGTGGGGCCAGGGCTTCATGCTCAACTACCAGTCGGGCTATACGCCGGGCACAGTGGGCTTCGGTGTCGATGCACTCGGCCAGTTGGGCATTCGTCTGGACTCGGGCAAAGGCCGCCACTACAACCCGCAAAGCACGGCGTTCAATGGCAATATCTTTCCCACGGACAGCGACGGTCGTGCGGTCGACGAGTTCAGCAGCCTGGGGGCGACGCTCAAGGCACGCGTCTCCAAGACCGAACTGAAATACGGCACGCTGGTGCCCATGCTGCCGGTGGTGATGTCCACCGACCGCATGTTGCAACAGACTTTTCGTGGCGGGCAGATTCAGTCTGGCGACCTGAAGGACTTCACCTTCACCGCAGGCCAGCTGGAACATGTCATGGGCCGTGGTTCGACCAATCAGATGGGCATGTCCATTCCGGGTGCAAACAACCCGCTGACCGGCGAGTTCGTCAACAAGTTCTACTATGCAGGCGTCGATTACAAACCGACCAAAGACCTGACCTTGCAGTACTACTACGGCAACCTGGAAAACTTCTACAAGCAGAACTTTCTGGGCCTGAAATACGACATGCAACTGGGCCCGGGCACCCTGCGCACCGACCTGCGCCATTTCGACAACCGCTCGGACGGTGCCAACGGTCATGACCCGGCGTTCTACACAGTGGGTTATTACGGCAACGGCGTCACCAAGGGTGAAGTCGACAGCCGCCTGTCCAGCGCGCAGTTCACCTACCTGATCAATGGCCACACTTTCGCCGCGGGTTACCAGGCCGTGACAGGCGACAGCGACGCGGTCTGGCTGAATCAGGGTGACGGTTCGACCGCTTACTTCATGACCGAGTCCATGATCGGTAAATTCCAGCGTGCCGGAGAGCGTACCTGGCAGGTCCGCTATGGCTACGATTTCGCCAGACTGGGCGTACCGGGTCTCAACTTCCTGGCAATGTATGAAAGCGGCTCGAACATCCAGACGTCCGACGGCGACAAGAAGGAATGGGAACGCAACGTGACCCTGAGTTATGTAGTGCAGTCCGGCCCGGCAAAAAACCTCAGCGTCGCGCTACGCCACGCGCAACTGCGCACCGAATTCGCCAGCCAGCGTGACTCGGACGAGCACCGGGTGATCGTCAGTTACCCGATCAATATTTTCTAAGGCAACGGGACAGCAGATGCAGGACGTGTCTGCTGTGCGAACCGGCATCAGTCACCCGAACTCGTATTGGCCAATCATTCGTTATAACCTCTGCAATATGCAAAGGAAGCGAACACCATGAACAGCACACATCCGGATGACGCAACTGATCCCGCCCGTCCGCCACCGTCAGTAGAGCCTGAAAACGGTCATCTGGAGTCGGGACCGTCCGCGCCTCAAGCAGGCGTCCAGGCGACACCTCACAAGGCCATTCACCCTGCCTTTAGCGATATGCCTGCAGCACCCTACCCTGGAATGGAAAACCAGACTGGCATGCCCTTCAGCTCGCTTTACCTGAGCAGGTACATTGCCTTCGCCTCAGTTGCGGTTGTGGCTGTCGGCGTTTGTGTCGCTATCTTTTTTCTGAATCTGGACGGCGACTGGCCTCAAATAAATCGAGTGCTTGCAGCTGCCGCACTGTGGTTTACCAATCTGATATCGGCGGTGCTCAATACGGTGTACTGGTTCATTCGGCGGGCGCCGAAGGGATTGGTGATCTTACTGGCTGTGCAATGGGTGGTTGCGCTGGCCGGTGCGCTAGTACTCCTGTTGCAGAACTGATCAACTCACTGCGAAAGGGCCCGGACTGACCGGGCCCTTTCGGACACTCAGCTCGATACCTGATCAAGAAATATCAGTCGCGGCGGCTCTGCCAGCAGCTCGCCGCTGACCGCCGCGAACTGCTGGTAGTGCGGTGTGGCGACATGGGCATCCAGTGCGGCCTGGTCCTTGAAACACTCACGCATATAGAACGTGCCGCGCTCATCACGCGCTTCGAACAGTGTGTACTCGATATTGCCCGGCTCCGCCCGGGTCGGTTCCACGAGTGCCGATAATGCGTGTTTCAGGGCCGACTCCTTGCCGGCACTGGCTTTCAGGACTGCCATCAAGGCCAATGGCTTTGCAGGTGCGTTCATTATCGATGCTCCGGTAGTCGATTCGATCAATGGGTAGGTGCGGGCGCAGCGTCTATTTTCAAACGCAGCAGGCTGTAGGGTTTTTCCCGCTTGTCATGGCCGGCGTTGAAGTTGGCTTGGCGGTGCAGCTGGTTGACGATGAAGTACAGGTAGCCGTCCGGGCCGATCGACAAGGTGTCAGGCCACAGCATGCGCGGATCGTGTGCCACGGTTTGCCAGGTGCCATCCGGCAGGCGTTTGCGAATCGAGTTATGCTCGTAGTCGCCTGCGTATACCGCGCCTTTGGCATCAGCCTCCAGGCCATCCGAAGCGCCTTTTTCACCGAGATCCTGCACCGCCGCTGCCAACTGCTGCTCACTGACCTTACTGTCGTTCAGCAGCTCGGTGGCCACGGCATACAGATGGCGGCTGGACAACGGCGAGAAATACAGTGTCTTGCCGTCTGCCGACAACGCAATGCCGTCCGAGGCGACGCCGACCGGTTTGCGCGTTCCGTTCGGGCCATCGCCCAGCACGGCCACGCCCTCGACGACAGGGACAAAAGCCGGATCGACAGACGTTGCCTGCGCCCCGTTCAAACGTCGCACGGCGTGGCCGCTGGCAATGTCCATGACAATGATCGCGCCCGGCCCGCTCAAGGATGAGTCCGTTACATAGACCGTCCCCTCCGATCCCTTGCGAAAATCAAAGCGCATGTCGTTGACATAGGTGCCGGGCAAGATGACGTTATCCGGAAACACCAAGCGCTTGACGATCCGGTTGGTGGCCAGGTCCACCGCAACCAGCTTGGCGCCGCCTCGACGCGGAGACGCAAAACCCGGTGCGGCCGTGTCCAGAAGCCAGACACGCCCCTTGCCGTCGGCGACCACGCTCTGCACGCTGATCAGCCCGTCGCCGGGGTCTTTGGGGTTCTCCTTGTTGACCGCCAGATCGGGGTAGGCAACCACTTTGCCGTCACGAATCTCGCCCACGGTAAACGGCACCTTGTCGCCCCAACGAGGGAAGTTGACGAAGATCCGTCCGGTTTCAGTCACGGTCACGCCGGTGGGCATCGCGTCATAAAAGGCATGGACCTGCTCGAGCTTGCCGATGGGTTTGTCGGCAGGCGCACTGGCAGGCAGTGGAATGGCGGTCGCGCCGTAAGCCAGCGAAGTGGCGAGTGTGGCTGCGGAAATGATGGCAAGTGCTGCGGAAATTTTCGTTCGATGCATGGTGCTCTCTCCTGAAGGGCCAGTTGCCCATCAGCATTGGGGGCTTTTTGCGCGCGAGGGGTAATGACGCTCATCACATCTGCCGCGCAAGGTAAGCGATAAACAGGTTGGCGCTTAGTCTGATCTTTCTTGTTACAAAGAAAAACGCGGGGATTACGCTAACACTTTCAACGCGGAGGCGAAGATCCGTATCGCCCGTCAGCCATCTGCTGCCTTCAACAGCCTGCGATCAGCGGTTTTGATGACGGTCAGCATCAATGCTATATTCACGCTCTTCCAGGCCCAGACAGGCATAACCAGACAGGCAAAGAGGCAACCTGCATGAGAGTTACCAAGGCGCAGGCCCAGGCCAACCGGGCGCACATCGTCGAGACGGCATCCGTCCAGTTCCGCGAACATGGCTATGACGGTGTCGGGGTGGCCGACCTGATGGCTGCGGCGGGCTTTACCCACGGCGGGTTCTACAAGCATTTCGGTTCCAAATCCGACTTGATGGCCGAGTCGGCGGCCTGTGCCATCTCGCAGACCGTGACGAACTCGACCGGCATCGATCCAGCGCAATTCATCGATTACTACCTGTCCCGAGAGCACCGCGACAACCTCGGCACGGGCTGCCCCCTGGCCGCGCTGAGCGGCGATGCAGCGCGCCAGCCGGACGAGGTCAAAACAACCTTCGCCGACGGCATCGAGAGCCTGCTTGCAGCGCTTGCTCCCGCACAGGCATCACCCGGCGACGAAGAATGGAAACAGGCGCGGGCAAACACCATCGACCGCTTTGCCCATGCGCTGGGGGCCCTGCTGTTGTCACGCAGCTGCCCGAATGATTCGCCGCTGGCGGACGAAATACTCGAGGTGTGCCGAGCCAGGATGCGGGCACAACTGGAGTCCGGGCAGACCGACTGACAGTCTCAGGAAGGAAACAGTTTGCTCAGGCACGCCAGCTTCTTCTTGTATGACTTGCGCGCCACCAGCGCTTCCTCCAGCGTTACGGCCACGAATCGGGCGGTCTGGTTGGGTTGCATCTGACCGATCAGATCCAGGTCCGCGCTGATCACCGTGCCGATCATCGCGTAGCCTCCGCCCGACACCGCGTCACGGTGCAACACAATCGGTTCCAGCCCGGCAGGCACCTGAATCGAGCCGATCGGGTAGCAGCTGTCGACGATATTGGATGGATCGGAACCCGCCCCGAATGGCTGTTCCCTAGGCTGGAAGGTCAGCGCCCTGCCCCCCTTGAAGCGATAACCGATGCGGTCGGCTTCCGACCCGACGCTCCACGGCTCGGAGAAAAAACTGGTGGCGGCAAATTCGGTCAGGCGCTCGTAATACAGGCCCGGCACTACCCGCAGATACACTTCACCACCCAGCGATTGGCGCAAAGCCATCGGCAGGCTGGCCCCGGCACGGCCCTTGCCGCTGGGTGTGCCTATCGGAAGCTCATCATCAGCGGCCAGTCGACGGCCCTGAAAACCGCCAAGCGCCCCCAGCGTGTAAGTCGAACGGCTGCCCAGCACCAGTGGCACATCAATACCGCCCGCGACGGCCAGATAGGTGCGCGCACCGTCCTTGGGAAAGTCGAAACGCAGCACTTGCCCGGCCTTCACCGCAAAGGCAGTGTCGTGGTGCATTTCCACGCCGTCGAGGCGCGCCGCCATGTGCGCGCCGCAGACCGCAGCCAGCGTATCGCACTGGAACTCCAGTTCCGGACCCAGCAATGTGCATTCAAGCCCCGCAGCACCGGGTGGGTTGCCAACCAGCTGATTGGCGGCGCTGAGGGCGTACTGGTCGAGCGCACCTGAGGGCGGGATGCCCAGGTGATAATAGCCCTCGCGGCCGAGGTCCTGAACCGAGGTGGCCAGACCGGGTTTGAGCACCTTGATCATGCCAGCACCTCCTGCAACGACTTGGGATAGCCAACCGGATCGGCCAGAAAGGCATCCAGTGAAAACTCGACCGGGCGGATACGCAGGTCGAAGCGCCCCGCTTCCACCTCTGCGACAGCCTCGTCATAGGCTTGCCGGTCAAGCGGTTTGAACTGGACGATATCGCCCGGCCGGAAGAACACCATGTGCTCTTTCAGGTAGGCCAGCTTCTGCTGCGGGTCATAGATCGGCGCGGGAGTGACGCCAAACATCTGATAACCGCCCGCTCCGCGTACCGAATAGATGCAGCCGAAGCAGCCGCCGTGGCCGAGTGTGTGCTTGGGGGTATCGGTGCGCGGACGCAGGTATTTGGGCACTTGCAGCTGACGCTCGCGCTCCACCATCTGGAACATGAACGGCAGACCGGCGACAAAACCGACCATCGAAACGAACCACGGCGCGCCGCTGTGGGCGGCGATGAAGGCATCGACATCCGCCAGATTATTGATGCGTGCAGCGTATTCCAGATCGGTGGAACCGGGGTCCTGATGGCGGTCACGAAAACGCATCAGGGTTTCGTGGGTCCACGGATCGTTGTACAGCACCGGGATCTCGATGATCCGGGTCTGCAGGGTACGTTCGGCGACCGCACCGGCCTCGGCCGCCCTTACCGCTTCAAGTAACACATGTGGTGCGATGCGGTCCGGGTCAAAACGAATCTGGAATGACGCGTTGGCCAGGCACACGTCCAGCACACCATCCAGCGCCAGACGCTCGACCGCACGGGTCACTGCCAGCCCCTTGAAAAATGCTTCCAGCGACATACTGTCACTGACCTCGGCGAACAGATGTTCATCAGCGCCAAAGCTGTAGCGTATCGGATCAGCCATGTCTGTTCCTTTCTTGAAATCGTTGTAGAACGGCAGGCAAAAATCAGTAACACGGCTCGTGCGTCTGCGCACACGATACCTTGGACTCAACGCGGTGCACGCACCTTGATGCCCGCAGCGTCGAGCGCCAGGCGTGTCGCTTCCGCAAGGTCCAGCGCGCCGGGCGTATCGCTGTGCAGGCAGATCGAATCGAATTCGATACTCAGATCCTCACCCTCGACGGTACGCACCAGACCTTGCAGGCACGCACGCACCACGCGGGCTGCGACTTCGGTCGGGTCCAGCGCGCGTACGTGACGGGTGAAAACGATGGAGCCGCTGAGGTCGTAATCGCGATCAGCATAGAACTCGCGGATCACCGGCTGGCCCAGCTCCTCGGCGATCTTGCAGATAACCGAACCGGGCATGCAGTAAAGCAGCAAATCAGGCTCCAGGCGCTGCAGGTTTTCCACCAGCAGTCGGGCTGCGGCTTCGTCCCTGGCCAGGTGCATGTACAAGGCACCATGGGGTTTGAAATGCTGCAAGGCCACGCCGTGAACCCGCGCCAGCTCGCGCAGGGCTCCCAGTTGGTAGAGCATGTCGTCGACGAGTTCCTGGGGCGTCGAGTTGATATGCCGGCGGCCAAAGCCGACCAGGTCGCGGAACCCCGGGTGTGCGCCGATGGCAACGCCCAGGCGCTTCGCCTGCTCGATCGTGCGGCGCATGGTGCCGGGGTCACCCGCGTGAAACCCGGTCGCAATATTGGCGGAGCTGATAAACGTCATCAATTCAATGTCGACGCCGTCACCAATGGTCCACGCGCCAAAGCTTTCACCCATGTCCGAGTTGAAATCCACCTGCATGGCTATTGCTCCTGGGGGCTGTCCGGACAAAGGGCTATCCGGCTTCATGCAAAGCACGTTAAATTCAGTCGCACCCCTTGGGTAGATCTATTAACAGATACGCCATCTTCTGAAAAACAGATACCCCGCCCAGTGCAACCTCTGTCTGGAGTGCTTATGTCCCTGACCTTGCGCCAGGTCCGTTATTTCGTGGCAACTGCCGAGATCGGGCAGATCTCGCAGGCGGCCATTCACCTGAACATTTCCCAATCGGCGGTCACCACGGCGATCAAGGAACTGGAGAGCATGCTCGGTACCCTGCTGTTTCAGCGCTCGGCACAGGGCATGAGCCTGACTGAAGCAGGCCGTCACTTTCTCAACCGGGCTTACGTCATCCTGCGCAGCGTCGATGATGCGCTGAACAGCCCGCTGCCCGATATTCGCGCCAGCGGCGTATTGCGCCTGGCCGCCAGCTACACGGTCATCGGCTACTTCCTGCCGCATCATTTGCAGCGCCTGGAACACTGGCACCCGGACGTCGCCATCGAGGTGCATGAACAGGAACGACAAGCCATCGAACAAGGCCTGCTGCAAGGTCGCTTCGACATGGCGGTGGTGCTGACGGCAAATATCACTCACCCGGATATCATCTCGGAAACGCTGTTCAACTCCGAGCGCCGCCTGTGGCTGTCCAGCCATCACCCGCTGTGCCAACGCGCCTCTGTCAGCCTCGCCGACGTCGCGCAGGAGCCCTATATCCTGTTGACCGTCGACGAAGCCGAACAAAGCGCCATGCGCTATTGGGAACTGGCCGGGCAGCAGCCCAACGTCAGAATCCGCACCAGCTCGGTGGAAGCGGTGCGCAGCATGGTCGCCAACGGCAGCGGCGTGGCGATCCTCTCCGATCTGGTGCATCGCCCCTGGTCGCTGGAAGGCAAGCGTATCGAAACGATCACCGTCACCGACACGGTGACGCCCATGAGCGTCGGCCTGGCCTGGCACCGCGAACGTGAGTTGAGCCCGGCCATGCAGGCCTTCCGCAACTATTTTCATGACGCATTTCTGGCCCCGCAGCAACTGTCGGCACGGCGTTGAACCCGCGGCGCACTATTGCGCAGCGTGTGCCGGTGGCCGAGTGACAGGCGCATGCTCGGCCATCAGCTCGGTGATCCAGTCGATAAACACGCGCACCTTGATGCTGATGTGCCGGTTCGGCGGGAATGCCACGTACATCGGCATGCTGTCCAGTTGCCAGTCTTCGAACAAAGGGACCAGGGCGCCGCACTCCCGGTGCGCCCTGGCCATGTAGTCCGGCAGCCAGAGAATGCCCATTCCGGCCAGCCCTGCCGCAATGTAGGCATTGCCATCATCCACCGCCAGCGTATAGCGCCCCTGCACATGGACCTTTTCCCCGGCGCGGTGCATGGCGTAGGGCAGCGCCTTGCCGGTGCGCGCCCAGAGATAGCCGACGATGCGATGAGCCGAGTCTTCAAGCTCTTGCGGATGAACAGGCGTGCCCATTCGCTGTAGATAGTCCGGCGCGGCATAAACACCCAGTTGCAGGTCGCCCACCTGCCGCGCCATCAGCGACTGATCGGCTATTTCGCCACCGCGCACTACGCAGTCGACGTTCTCGCCGATCAGATCGACCATACGGTCGCTGACGCCCATATCGATCTGAATGTCCGGATAACGCGCATGAAAGCCTGGCAAGGCGGGCATCAGCAGCAGGCTGGCCAGCGGGCTGGGCACGTCCACGCGCAATCGTCCTCTGGGCAGCGACGTTGCACTGGACAGACTGGTCTCGGCATCATCCATGTCGGCCAGCAGCCTGACCACGCGCTCGTAAAACACTGCACCGTCGGCAGTCACGTTGACCCGCCGCGTGGTGCGGTTGAGCAGCCTGACCCGCAGACGGGCCTCCAGTTGCTGTACCAGTTGCGTCACGCTGGTCTTGCTCATGTGCAGCGTGGCGGCGGCCTTGGTGAAACTGCCGGTTTCCACCACGCGGGCAAACGCTTGCATTGCGTCGAAACGGTCCATCCTCGCCCCCGCTGTCTTGTCCCATCGGCCTGTCGATTGTTTGGTTTTCCCAAACAGTGCTGAGCACGGTTGCTCGTTTATCGCACGGGCGCAAGTCCCTACTGTGGCTTCAACGCTGACTTCAGCTTTCATACCCACGTTTTGATGGAGCCCCACATGACCCAACGTGACGTCGTTTTCCCGGCTGGCCGCCAGGCGCTTTACGAGCGCAATCGCTATTCGCCCGCCATACGCGCCAATGGTTTTCTGTTCGTTTCCGGACAAGTCGGCAGCCGCGAAGACGGCTCACCCGAGCCGGATCTGGAAAAACAGGTGCGCCTTGCGTTCAGCAACCTGAACGCCATCCTGCTGGCGGCCGGCTGCACGTTCGACAATGTAGTCGACGTGACGGTGTTCATTGTCGATCCCGAGGCAAGGTTCGAGCGGATATGGAAAGTGATTCCAGAATTCTGGGGCGACGCGCCGCACCCGACGCTTACGGGCATCGGTGTGACCTGGCTATATGGCTTCGATTTCGAGATCAAGGTCATCGCCAGGTTGCCGGAAGCCACCGGGCACTAACCCGGCGGCCTGCGTCTGCTCAGCGGCGAATCGGCACCACGCGCTCGCTTGCATCCGCAGCCTGGGGCTCTTCGAAATGCTGGAAGAACTGCCCGGACACCACATGTTCGAGAAACTGCGCCTGCTCTTCGGTGGCCAGACGTATCGGCGAGTAGCCGTCGGCATCGGGCACTGCGAAAAGGCGCGCCTTGCGTTCGTGAGCCACCGCGATGAACGCCCTTTTCTCTTCGTCGGACATCAGCGAAAAACAATCGGAAAGATTTTCCAGCGAGCGCACTGCCAGATCCTGGTCGAGCTGTTTGTCATCCGTGAACATCAAATGCCAGACGAAATCGAAAGAAAGCTCAGCGAGGGCGCGCATAGACGGGGCTCCGTGGGATCGAGAGGTGCGAGATTCACTGTTCGCTTCGCTTCGGTCAAGCGCTAAAGGATGATGTGCGTGGGGCGTAGCGTTTAAAGCAGGAAAAATGTCGCATCTGCGGGTATTTTCCTGGCTATACGCCGCTGGAGGCATAGCGGGGATTCTCGATCAGCAGCGCCATGCCCTGCCCGCCGCCGACGCAGGCTGCAGCGACCCCATAGCGCAGGCCCGCCTCGCGCAGTTGCCGGGCCAGGGTCATGACCAACCGCAGCCCGGTGGCTGCCAATGGGTGTCCCAGGCCCAGTGATCCACCCAGGCAGTTGAGCCGCTCGTGGTCCAGTTCCAGCGTTTGTGCCACCGCCAGAACCTGAGCAGCCTGCGCTTCATTGATTTCCAGCCGACCGATATCGCTCAGCGTCAGCCCGCTGCGCTGCAACAGCAGGCGGATCGCCGGTGCTGGGCCGATGCCCATGAACTCTGGCGCAACACCCGTTACCGCGCTGGCCAGCAGACGCGCCAGCACCGGTCGCGTCGATTGCGAAGCGCGGCCCACCAAGGCTGCCGCTGCGCCATCGACTACCGCACAGCTGTTGCCTGCGGTCTGCACCCCATTAGCGTGAATGGCGCGCAAACGCGATAGCGCTGCCAGATGGGTCGTACGCGGATGGCTGTCCTGCGTGACCGCTTCAATCCCCCGGGGCAACTCGATGCCACGTGGCTGATAGCCGTCCAACTCAAAGCGCTCGCTGCCGACCGGGACAATTTCCTCGGTCCATTTGCCGGAAATTTGCGATTGCAGCGCGCGCTCATGACTGAGCAAGGCATAGCTGTCCACCGCCTCACGGCTCAGCCCATGACGCCTGGCGAGGTTGTCTGCCGTGGCGATCATGTCCATCGCCGGTGCCGGGTCATACAGCGCTTCCCAGAGAAAATCCTTGAACTGCACGGCGGCACCGAGCGAGAAGCCATTACGGTGGGTATAGGCCGCGATCGGGTTGCGCGACATGGACTCGGCGGCGACGCACAGCGCCATCTGCCCGCCTTCGCCCACGTGCAAGGCGGCCTGGCGCAACAGCTCGAAGCCGGTGGCGCAGATGCGCTGCACACCCAAGGCCGGAACGCTCTGCGCGACGCCGCTGTACAGACCGATATGCCGGGGCAGCAGGTACGCATCGAAACTGGCTTGCGCCATCGAGCCGGCCAGCACGCTGTCTACCTGACCTGGCTCAATGGCGGCACGCGCCAGCACCTCGCGGCCGACCTTTATACCCAGATCGATGGGCGAGACAGGCGCCAGAGCGCCACCCAGATCCACCCAGGGCGTGCGCACGGCCTCGACGATGGCGACGTCACGGAATGCCGAATACTGCCCGCCGCCGCTCATGCCTTGGGCTCGGCATTGAGCTTGTCCGGGTCCTGATCACGGTACAGCGCTTCGACCTTGTCTGCGCGCCACTGCAGGACGGCGCGCTGATTGATCGATCCCTTGTCGGTGATTTCGCCGCGATCAATGGACGCGGGCTGATCAAGCAGCGCGATCCACTCCAGACGGCTGGCGTTGCCGTTCGCGCCCTGGTTCAGGCGCGCCAGCCAGCCGGCAAACCACTCGCGTACCGGCGCACTGGCCAATACCTGCGCATCAGTGGCCTGTGCATCCAGCCCGGCCAGTTGCCGACACTCGTGCACTCTGGGAAACACCAGCGCCCCGAGGCATTCGCGGTCAGGCGCGGTGATGACCACATCCTGCACGTACGGCGAGCCTTCCAGTACCGCGCGGTTGCGCATCGGGCCGACACTGACGAACACACCCGAAGACAGCTTGAAGTCTTCGGCCAGACGCCCGTCGAACATCAGGCCCAGTTCGGGTGCCGCCGGATCGGCAAGCTTGATCGCATCGCCGGAGCAGTAGAAGCCGTTCTCGTCGAACACTTCGGCAGTCTGCTGCGGCGAGCGCCAATAGCCCGGCATGATGTGCGGACCACGAAAACGCCCTTCGAGCTTGCCATCCACCGGCACCAGACACACTTCGCATCCTGGTGCGGGCAGGCCGATATACCCGGCCATCGACAATGGCCCGGTGGTGAAAGTGCAGGAAGGCGCGGCTTCGGTCATGCCCAGCCCGGCCATCATGCGAATCCGCTCGCCGCAATGCTGCTCGGCCACCCGGTCAAGGCGATCCCAGATGCTTTGCGACAACCCGGCAGCGGCGAAAAAGAACAGCTTGATGCGCGAGAAGAATCGCTCGCGCAGCTCGGCATCCTGCTCCAGTGCGTTGACCAGCTCCTCCCAGCCCTTGGGCACAGTCAGGTAAGCGGTCGGCGAAATTTCCTTGAGGTTGCGCAAGGTCTCGGCGAAGCCTTGTGCGGTCGGCTTGCCGTTGTCCAGATAGAACGTGCCGCCGTTGTACAGCACGATACCGATGTTGTGACTGCCGCCGAAGGTGTGGTTCCAGGGCAGCCAGTCGACCAGCACGGGCGGCTCTTCGCCGAACACCGGGAACGTCTGCAACAGCATCTGTTGATTGGCACACAGCATGCGCTGGGTAGTCACCACCGCCTTGGGCAGTTTGGTCGAGCCCGAGGTGAACAGAAACTTGGCGATGGTGTTGGGGCCGCTGGCCAGAAAAGCTGCCTCGGCCTCGCTGCCGCCCGGCTCTTCGAGCAGGCTGGAGAAGCTCAGTTGATGTCTGCCGTTGAGTTGTCCGCGTACAGTGATGACCGGCGTTTCCGCCGGAATGACGGCATCAATGGCACGCTGAAACGGCGCGGCATCACTGACAAATACCAGCCCTGGCCGCAACACGTCACAGACGTGTCGTAACTTGGCGAAATCCTGGGACATGACCGAATACGCCGGTGATACCGGGCTGTAAGGAATGCCGGCGTACATGGCGCCCAGAGCAAGCTGCAAGTGCTCGATGTCGTTACCTGACAGCAACGCCAGCGGCCGATCGGCGGAAAGGCCGTACGCCAGCAGGCTCTGCGCGATAGCGCGCACATCAGTCAGCATCTCGGCATAACTGACCTTGCGCCAGCCGCCGCGGCTGTCGCGGGCGGCAATAAAGGTCTGTTGCGGACGCAACCGAGCCCAGTACACCAGCCGGTCAAGCAGCCGGTCGGGCAATCGTGCCAGGGGCTCCAGGGAACGCATATGCAGAACGCCCTGCTCTTCCCGCACCTCGATGGGCGGGTGGCCGATGGAGACATGACGGTAGCGCGGTGCATTATCTTCACTTTGCAGCGTTGATGATCTGATATCGGAACTCACGTGCGTTATCTCCATCAAGGTACGCAGGCGCCAAACGTCATACAGCGGTTCGGGCCGAGCGTTGCAGCACCAGGCTGCAGCCTTGTTATTGTTGTGCCTGAGTCACCGGCGACACGGTCTTGTGTAAAAGAGCGTTGCCGCCGGCCTGGAAGGTTTCAGATCGGGTGGTTCAAATGGGATAGTGCCGTGGCCCGTTTTGCAACGTCACCCAGTGCAACTGGGTAAATTGCTCGATCGAGGCCTTGCCGCCGAAACTGCCATACCCGCTGGACTTCACCCCGCCGAAGGGCATTTGCGCCTCGTCGTGCACGGTGGGTCCATTGATATGGCAGATCCCGGACTCGACTCGTTGCGCCAGCGCCAGGGCCCGGCTGGTGTCACGACTGAAAATCGCCGCCGAGAGGCCGAAATCCGAATCGTTGGCCAGTCGCAACAGCGCTTCGTCACCGTCGCCGCGCAGCACCACGGCCACCGGGCCGAAGGACTCTTCGCGGTACAGACGCATGGCATCTGTCACACCGTCGAGCAGCGTCGGTTGCAGAATGCTGCCCTGCAGTTGCCCGCCAGTCACCAGCGTTGCGCCAAGCGTCACGGCGTCGTCGATCAAGCCCTTGATGCGCGTTCCCGCACCCACATCAACCAGCGACCCGAGGACCGATTCACTGTCATCCGGATTACCCGCGCGCAACGTTTTGATCTTGGCTGTCAGCTTGGCAACGAAGGCATCGGCGACCTTGTGGTCCACGATCAGCCGTTCGGTGGACATGCAGATCTGGCCTTGATTGAAATAGGCGCCAAAGGCTGCAGCCTCTACTGCCGCGTCGAGATCCGCGTCGTCGAGCACCAGAAACGGTGCCTTGCCACCCAATTCCAGCAGTGCCGGTTTCAGATACCGCGCCGACAGCTCACCGACGATGCGCCCGACATGAGTGGAGCCAGTGAAATTGACCCGTCGTACTGCCGGATTGGCAATCAGGCGCTCGACAATCGCCGGCGCATCGGCAGGCGCGTTGCTGATCACGTTCACCACACCGTCACCCAGCCCGGCATCCTGCAGCACCTGGCCGATCAGTCGATGCACGGCGGGGCTGAGCTCCGAGGCCTTGAGCACCACGGTGTTGCCGCAGGCGAGTGGCATGGCGATGGCACGCGTGGCAAGAATCACCGGCGCATTCCACGGCGCGATACCCAGGACCACACCACAGGGCTGGCGTAGCGCCATGGCAAAATTGCCGGGAACATTGGAGGGAATGACATCGCCGGTGATCTGCGTCGTCATGGATGCCGCTTCGCGCAGCATGTCGGCGGCCAGCTGTACGTTGAAGCCGTACCAGTTGGCCATTGCTCCGGTTTCGCCTGCAGCAGCGATGAATTCGCCGCTGCGGGCCTGCAACTGCGCGGCAGCCTCAAGCAGACGCGCACGACGCTCGCCGGGCAGCATCGCCGCCCAGCCGGGGAATGCAGCCTGAGCGGCTGCGACCGCCGCATCGGCATCTTCCAGAGTCGCCGCCGCCACCCGCGAAACCACCTCGCCAGTCACCGGGTTGCAGCGTTCAAATGTACGTCCGTCACGCGCGGGGCATGACTGGCCGCCGATCAGCAGGGGCACGTCCAGCATGGTGATTCCTCTTTATTATCTTTATCAGGAACTACAGACTCGGTTTTAAAACAGCTGGATGCCAGACTAGCGCTTGTACGCTTCCAGACCAGGCTTGATGCTCTTGTCATCGAGGAACTGTTTCATGCCCTGCTCTCGGCCACCTTCCTTGTCCAGCAGGCGTGACTGGTCGAGTTTGGCGTACAGGTAGTCTTCGTTCTGCTCCCAGGTCAGTTCTCGGCAGCGTTTGAAGCCGTGCTTGGCGGCGCGCAATACCACCGGATTCTTTTCCAGCAGATTGTTGGCCAGGTCGATGGTCACCTGACGCAGTTGCGCCAGCGGTACGCTTTCATTGACGAGGCCCATTTCAGCGGCCTTCTGACCGTTGAAGGTCTTGCCGGTCATGATGTAGTACAGCGACTGGCGGTGGCCCACGGTGTCGGCCATGGCCTTGCTCACCAGGTTGCCGGGCGGAATGCCCCAGTTGATTTCCGACAGGCCGAAGGTAGCTTCATCCGCGCAGATCGCCAGATCACACGCCACCAGCGGGCTGAAGCCACCGCCGAAGCACCAGCCGTTGACCATTGCGATGGTTGGCTTGGCGTACATGCGCAACATCTTCCACTGCCAGTGGGAGGCTTCGCGACGGATTTTTTCCTGAAGAATTTCCGGTCCGGCATCCACCTCGCGGAAGTATTCCTTGAGGTCCATGCCGGCGGTCCACGCCTCGCCAGCACCGGTCAGCACCAGCACGCCGGCATCGGGATCCTGCTCGAGGGTTTCCAGCACATCGATCATTTCGCGGTTCAGGGTCGGGCTCATGGCGTTGCGTTTTTCTGGCCGATTGAGGATAACCCAGGCAATACCTTGCTCGATCTCGACCTTGATGGTTGACCAGCGGCCTTCATATTTGCTCATGACGATGCTCTCTTGTTCTTGGCTTGAAGATGACTCAAAGCTAAACCGCAAAAATAGTTATGTCAATTAACTGTTATTTGAATTAATCAAAATCTCGGCACTCCGTCCGAACAGGCGGGTCACAGTGACTTAACCCCATAGCTATCGTGCGCCAACCTCGGCAAACTGATCGGCTGATTGCCCCATCAAAACAAAAGGACAGCATTTTCAATGGCCAAGCCATCTGACATCGCCGACGTTTGCCAGGCTCCCGTACAGGCTGCCGAGGCGCGTTTGCCAACGGATTCTGCGCTGGATGATCTGATCGGTTATGCCATGCGCCGCGCACAGCTCAAGCTGTTCCAGAACCTGATCGGACGTCTTTCCGCACACGACCTGCGCCCGGCGCAGTTCTCGGCACTGGCGATCATCGAGCAGAACCCGGGTCTCATGCAGGCAGACCTGGCCAGGGCGCTGGCGATCGAACCGCCTCAGGTCGTTCCGTTACTGAACAAGCTCGAAGAGCGCGCGCTGGCGGTCCGCGTGCGTTGCAAGCCGGACAAACGCTCGTATGGCATCTTTCTCAGCAAAAGCGGCGAAACACTGCTGCGCGAACTGAAACAGATCGCCGTGGACAGTGACCTCGATTCCACCTCCGCGCTCGATCAACAGGAGCGCCAGGACCTGCTCAGGTTGCTGAAAAAGGTGTATCAATCGTAAAAGCGGCCATCGACGGCTTCCCTGCCGTTGATAAGGGGACGATTACCAGAGCGGCAAGCTGTATTGCACAATAAAGCGTGTCTGGTTCTCGTCACGAAAGGCTGCACCTGCCGGGAAGTCGTTGCGATAGATCGACTTGCGCGCCAGCAGCCCGACGTTCTTCAGCGGACCGCTTTGCACGACATAGCCCAGTTCCATCTGAAACTCGCGTTCCTTGCGATCATCGGCATTGAAAGCGGCCAGTTCGATATTGTCGCCACGCACATAACGCAGGCGAGTGCGCAACCCGACCAGCCCGACGGCGGTGAAGTCATAGTCGTAGATGGCTTGCCAGGTGCGCTCTTTGGCGTTGAGGAAGTCCGAGCTCATGGTCATCTCGCTCAACCCCATCAATTCGGTTCCCGAGACATAAGGCGTCGCCGTGTCGCCACTGGAATGCATGTAGCCGAGGCTGACGCTGTGCCCTCCCCACCTGTAGCCGAACAGCGCGGACAGGTTCTGGTTGTCTACTTCACCGGCTTTCGCGCTGCCGGTATCACGGCTGAAAAAGCTGCGCAGATCGGTGCTCAGCACGCCGTCGCCGAGCGCCAGCTTGTGCAACAGGGCCAGGGTGTTCTGGGTGTAGAGATCGTCCACTTCGGCGTGATACACGCGCAGGCTCAGGTCCTTGTCGACCTGATAATCGCCACCGACATAGGCCATGTGCGACGACGTTGCCGCCCCATTGAAACGGCGGTTCGGTGAGGCAATGCTGATGGGCTGGTAGTTGCTGGAGTCACGCTTGTTGACCCGGTCGATATAGCCCGCATTGAGGGTCAGGTCATCGATGTCCTTGGAAGTCAGCGTGGTGCCACGAAAGGTCTGCGGCAGCAGTCGTGAGGGACTGGCGAAAGCGAACGGCAGGAAAATCGACACATCGCCGGTCTTGACCGTGGTTTCGTGGAATTTCAGCTTGCCGGTCAGGGCCAGTCGCGAATACTCGTCAGCCGCACGGCCATCACTGGCGGATACCGGTAACAACTCGGTGCCGCTGCGGTCTGGCGAAGAATCCAGTTTCACGCCGACCAGCGCTCGCGCATCGAGGCCGAAACCCACCGGCCCCTGGGTAAAGCCGGACTCCGCATTCATGATGAAGCCCTGCGCCCACTCCCGAGTCGCAGTCTTGGCGCCCTCATCCTTGTAATCGCGGTCCATGTAATAGTTGCGCAGCGTCAGGGTGCCATGGCTGTCATCCAGAAAACCCTGCGCCTGTGCAGGATCGGGGATGGCACTGATACCCAGCAGGCCCAGCGCGAGGCCGTAACGTTTTCCACAAAAAAAGGGAGCTGACACAGCGCTTGCTGCATCATGAGCGAGCTTTGGCATGTTCGATGTCCACTTATTGTTGTTGTTTTTGGAGTCGGCCCGGCGCATGACTGCAGGTCCGTGAGCAGAGAATTGAAAGATTCCGCAGCTGCGTCAATCCAGAGTGATCGATAATCGAACATTAATATTATTAACCACTTTATCAAGCCCTCAATATTCCGCCGCTAACTCAATGTTTTCAAAAGACTAAGTGCGGTATTTCACGATTATTTAGGCCACATTCACTTTTTAGTTATTTTTGTTACCTTGATGAACACCTGTCACAACGCCTCGTCTGGCGCTCGGGAACAGGCTCTTCGTCACAACAAAAACAACAATGAGGCTTGCCCCATGAACACTCCGTTACGTCGATCGACGTTGACCATTGTCTTGTGTTTTATCGTTGCGCTCATCGAAGGCTTCGACCTGCAGGCTGCCGGAACGGCGGCCGCCGGATTGCGTCAGACCTTCGCCCTTGATCCGAAAATGATGGGCTGGGTATTCAGCGCCGGAATCATCGGGCTGCTGCCTGGAGCGTTCTTTGGCGGGTGGATTGCCGATCGCATCGGGCGCAAGAAGATTCTGGTGAGCGCAGTGCTGTTGTTCGGGGTCTTTTCGCTGTGCACTGCGTATGTCGAGAGCTTTTCCGGCCTGTTGCTGGTGCGCTTCATGACCGGCCTGGGCCTGGGGGCAGCGCTGCCCAACCTGATTGCCCTGTGCGCCGAAGCCGCAAGCGAACGTCACCGCGGCTTGGCCATCAGCGTCATGTACGCAGGCGTTCCGTTGGGCGGTGCCCTGGCGGCGGCGGTGGCCATGTTCACCAGCGAGCACTGGCAAACCACGTTCATCATCGGCGGTCTGGTGCCGCTGCTGGTGGCTCCGCTGATGATCCTGTTGCTGCCCGAGTCCAGCGCCTTCAAACAGCAGACCAGCGCCGGCAGCGTTCGGCACTCAAGCGCCACTGCGTTGTTCGGCGAAGGCCGGGCTCGCACAACGCTGGCCTTGTGGCTCGGCTATTTCTTCACCCTGACCGTGATGTACATGCTGCTCAACTGGCTGCCTTCACTGCTGATCGGTCAGGGTTTCAGCAAACCGCAGGCGGGCATGGTGCAGATGCTGTTCAACATCGGCGGTGCACTGGGCTCGCTGCTGGGCGGGCTGTTGCTCGATCGCTGCAATGGCATCAAGGTTGTGCTGTTCGTCTATGCCGGCTTGCTCGCGGCGCTGGCAGGCGTGGGTCTGTCGGTCGGTATCGTAACGATGGGCATTGCCGGGTTTGCAGCCGGGGTGTTTGTCATCGCTGCACAGTTGGTGCTGTATGCGCTGGCCCCGCCC
Organism: Pseudomonas congelans; assembly: GCF_900103225.1. Lineage (GTDB taxonomy): Bacteria > Pseudomonadota > Gammaproteobacteria > Pseudomonadales > Pseudomonadaceae > Aquipseudomonas > Aquipseudomonas congelans. The sequence goes on from NZ_FNJH01000001.1 coordinate 1,209,171, forward strand.
TCCTACCCGACCTCGGTACGCGCCACCGGCGTGGGTGCTGCAGTGGCCATCGGCCGTCTTGGTTCGGTCGCCGGTCCTTTGGCGGCCGGACAACTGCTGGGCGCTGGCGCAGGAACAGCCGGCGTGCTGCTGGCCACCTCGCCAGGCCTGGTGATTGCCGCACTGGCGGCGATCACGGTGCTGTCCAGGTCGGTCGTTCTCGAAAAGCGTGAGCTAAAGGCTGCAGAGTCGAGCTGATCAGATCGCTATGCCATCGTCCCCACGCTCTGCACCCACAGTCATGCACACGTCGTGTGGGAGCGAGCTTGCTCGCGAAGAGGTCGGTACAGCCTCCAGAAATAGAGCGTTTGGACTAACGTCTTTGTGAGCTATGCGGATCGCAGTGAGCGCTGCGCGTGGGAATGCAGTTTGTGACGCTCCGCGTCACACAGCGGTTTTTCGTTGTCAGATGGATTGGGGTTCGGCTCAGGTTACCTTTTCGCCCCTCGGCGAGTTACTTTGATGGGGCAAAGTAACCAACCCCCCCCCTGGCTCCGTTTCCGGCCCGACTTCGTCGGGTTCCTTCGCCCTGTCACTGATCCGGGGGTCGCCGCAACGGGCCCTCCATGGCCCGGTGCGGCTAGCCTGGCGTCCTGCCAGGCTACCCCCGGATCAGCGCCAGGACTCAGCCGTCACTTACGTCGCACTCTGCGTCGTCAGTGCCATCGCGATCGAAAAGCCCTTCTATGGCAGCGGCTAACGGCAAGTCATGCTGTTGCGCCGCATCTGAGAGGTGTGACGCAAAGCGTCACGAACTGCGTTCCAACGCGGAGCGTTGGAACGATAGTCAAAACAGTCTCATGCCTTACAGCTTGTGCAGAAAATTCAGCACCAGCTTGTTACCTTCGGTGCGGTTTTCCGCGCCCTGTTCGAAGTAACTATTGACCGTCAGCACGTTCTCCTTGTTGAAGGCATACAGCAGGCCCGGGCCGATAGCCCAGACCTTTTCCTTGCGACCACTGACATCATGACCGTCCACCTGGGTGTCCGTGAACTGCTTGAGCCAGTAACCGTTGAGCCCCAGCGAGAGTTGCTCGTTAACCGCGTACTGCAACGTCAGGTTGGCGTGCAGGGCCTGCCCTGCCTGCGTATCGGAAACATTGCCGAACCCGGCTTGCGGGTCATCATTCTTGCCGTTCCACAAATACATGAAACGCCCGCTGGCCGACCATTTCGGCGAGAACCAGTAAGTCGCGGCGTAGTACGGGTTGAACGACCAGAAATTGCTGCCGGGATTGATCGAACGATTGCGATCGTAGGCGCCGACCGGAATCGCAATGTCCGCCTCGATACGCTGGGTCAGCAACGGGCTGCCATCGGCACGGGTGATTGTCGGCAATTGCAGAAACGGGCCGATGACCAGATCGCCGAAACCGGCGCGCGAACTCAGGGCGGTGTTGTCCAGACCGTCATCCACGTCGACATGCGCCAGCGACGTGTTGATCGCGGTAATACCCGGCATGGCACCGTTGGCCAATGGCTGACCGACGTAGATGATCTGCGTGGTCACCGCCAGGACATCCACATCCTGTTTGGGAAGTTGCAGTTTGTCGCCATTCACATCATTGAAGCGATTGGCCTTGGCATAGTTCAGATACTCCTCCAGATACCAGCCCGGGCCTGCAGGCGCCGGGGATCCATCGTAGAAGCTGGTGTTGCCCAGATTGAGGCCGGGCAAGTCATAGGCGTATGCAGTCGATGACAAGGCGATGAATGATACGGTCGCAACGGTACGCAAGACTGACTTGGGCATCTTGTGATTCCTGTACTTATTGTTGTTGTTTTCAAGAGCCCCGACGCCACGAACGCGTCGCCGGGGTTGCAACACGTGCAGCCATTACACGTAGGAGGCGGCCAACCCTCCATCCACCGGCAAGTTGACACCGTTGATCCAGCGCGAGGCGTCGGAACACAGAAACGCAATCACCTCGGCCACCTCATCGGCCAGCGCAGGACGCTTCATATGCAGGCCATCACGAGCAACCCGCTCCTGGCCAACCATGCTGACAAAGTCTCCCAGAATCGGCGTGAACACCGGTCCCGGTGCGACGCAGTTGACGCGTACCGAATGATCGCGAAACCATTCCTGCGACTGCTTGAAGCTCCAGACGATCAGCGCCTCCTTGAAATACTGGTAGCAGGTTTCATGGGCGACCGGATTGGCCACCAGCCACTCCTGCCCTTCGCCGTAGCTTTCAGTGGCGGCCAGCGCCTTGTGCAACTCCAGCCTTTCCGGCCACTGCGAACCGAGTATCGACGCCACATTGACGATGCTGCCGCCCGGCGCGATGCGCGGCAGCAGGCGCTGGGTCAGGTGGCGCAGCCCGAGGTAATTGACCTGGGCGACCGCCTGAACGGGCGCTGTGCCGGGCACACCGGCGATGTTGCACAGGCCGTCGATCTGCTTGGGCAAGCGCTCGATCAACGCATCGATACTGACTGGATCGGCAAGGTCCACCTGGAAGAAACTGTCCACGGTCAGTTGCGGTTCGTGACGATCGATGCCGATCACTCGGGCACCCTGGAAGCGTGCCACACGTGCCAGCTCAGCGCCGATGCCGGATGACACGCCAGTGACGATCAGTGTTTTGTTATTCAGGTTCATAGTCACGCGCTCTTATTGTTGTTGGATCACGTTTTGCTGTTGAATCAAATCACTTGTTGCGATGAAGCGTGGAATATCAGTCCGACTCAGAATGGATAGGCCGGCGCCTGGTTCTTCACCGTCACCCACTGCCATTGGCTGTACTCATCCCAGTCCGACGGGCTGCCAGCGCTGCTACCGTTGCCCGACGCACCACGCCCGCCGAACGAGTTGACACACTCATCGGCCACCGTCTGATCGTTGATGTGCAACATGCCGCACCTGAGTCGGTCGCCAAGCGCCGTTGCGCGGCCGATGTCCGGGGAAATCACTGCAGCCGCCAAGCCATACTCGGAACGATTGGCCAGTTCGATGGCTTCTTCATCCGTGGAAAAACTGACCACCACGGCCACCGGGCCAAAAATCTCTTCGTCGAATGCACGCATGCCGGGTTTAACGCCGCTGAGCACAGTCGGTCGATAGAACAGGCCTTCATACTCGCCACCGGTTTCCAGTCGCGCGCCGGCCTGCAGGCTGTCACTGACCACCTGATGGACATGCTGCAACTGCCGTTTGTTGATCAGCGGCCCCAGAGCAGCCTCACCGCGTGCCGCGTTACCCACCGTCAGCGCCCGCGCCTTGTCCGCCAGCTTGCGGGTCAGCTCGGCGGCAATGGATTCGTGCACCAGGATCAGCCCGGTGGCCATGCAGATCTGCCCCTGGTGCAGCCAGGCACCAAACGCCGCGTTGCTGGCGGCCAGATCAAGGTCGGCGTCCTCGAGAATCACCAGCGGATTCTTGCCGCCCAGCTCCAGCGACACTTTCTTCAGGTTGCGACCCGCAGCCTCGGCAACCTTGCGCCCGGCCCCGGTCGAGCCGGTGAAGGTGATCATCTGCACGTTGGTGTCGCGGCACAGCGCTTCGCCGGCATCGGCCGAACCCGGCAGGACGTGCAACAGCCCTTTGGGCAGGCCGGCCTCTTCGAACAGCCGGGCGATCAGGAAACCGCCGCTGATCGGCGTTTGTGGATCGGGCTTGAGCACTACGGCATTGCCGGCAGCAAGGGCCGGAGCGACCGAGCGCAGAGAAAGCACCAAGGGAAAATTGAATGGCGAAATCACCCCCACCACGCCGTGCGCGACACGCCGCGCATAGGACAGACGCCCGGCCTGACTCGGCAGTATCAGGCCATGACCATGAGCCTGCGACAGCATGCCCGCAGCCTGACGCAACAACACGATGGTCTCGTTTACTTCGTGCTGACCCTTGTGCAGGCTGCCGCCGGTCTCGCGGGCGACGTACAGGGCCAGTTCATCGAACGCACAGACCGCATGATCGGCGGCCAGAAGAAATATGTCGGCCTTTTCGCGCGGCCCCAGCGCCGCCCAGGCAGGTTGAGCCAGCGCGGCTTCACGGCAGGCAACGGCGATGTCTGCAGCATCGGCCATGGCGGTGTTCATCAACAGCTCGCCGGTCGCAGGCTCGATGACGGGCAATGAAGGAGACGAGGAAGGAATCCAGTCGCCATTGAAAACGCATTCGGCTTCAATCGCGCGTTGCAACAGAGGGGTGCCATCAGACGCTGACATATTGAGACTCCGGCTTTTATGGTTGTAATCGCGTGTCCCATTTGTCATGGGAAGCATGCGCCGTACGTACGTCAGAGCAAAGGCTGTGCCGGGATTGTAATCCGGCCATCATGTCATCACTCAACCGCTTTGGGACAAGGGTTTGCGACGACGTCGCTGAAACGTCGGGTACCCTCATGGGGAAACTCTACGCGGACACGCTTGTTCATTTGATGAAGTTATGTTTATTAATCAAGCTTCGACTTGATCATTTCGACCATTGCCCGGCCGAGGTCCAACAATGAATAACCCTCACTGCGAGTTGCCCGATCACAGCGTCCCCACCGAGCATTTTTCGCCTCGCGGCGACAGCAGTCAGACACACGCAGGCGATTCGCCAACCGCCGAGGAATTGACCGGTTGCCTGTTCTTCTCGCCTGACGACGGGCGCATCTGGCTCAATGACCAGCGGATGTTGCTGCTGCACACCTCATCGTTCGGCACCCTGCGCCGCGAAATCATCGAACGGCTGGGCCAGGAACAGGCGCGCGGGATGTTCACCCGTGCCGGGTATCTGTCTGGCGCGCGTGACGCCCGATTGATTCGCGAACGCTGGCCACAGGCTGACGCCTCCTCGGCGTTTCGTGCCGGTACGCACTTGCATACTCTGGAAGGCATGACCAAGGTCGAGCCGCTGCACTTCAAATTCGACGCCGAGTCAGGGTTCTATGAGGGGGAGTTTCTCTGGCATCACTCCTGCGAAGCCGACGAGCATGTCGCGGCCTATGGTGTCGGCCAGGATCCGGTGTGCTGGACCGAAATCGGCTACGCCATCGGTTTTGTCAGCGGCCTGTTCGGGCAGATGGTGATCTTTCGTGAAGTGGAATGTCGGGGCATGGGGCATGCGAGCTGCCGTGTGGTCGGCAAGACCTCGGAACAATGGGGCGATGTCGAGCGCGACCTGAGCTACCTGAGAGCGGTCAACTCACCTGTTCCAGTGCAAACAGCGCCGGCGCCAGCGGCGACCCATGAGGCAAGCCCAGCGGCCGGCACCGACCAGCCGCTGGTCGGCGCAAGCGCGGCCTTCAATGCTGCCACTCAGGCGTTACAGCGGGTGGCGATGACCCCGGCAACCGTATTGATCAGTGGCGAGTCCGGAGTCGGCAAGGAAATGTTCGCCCGCCAGTTGCACCAGCTCAGCCGCAACCGCGAAGGCCCGTTCGTGGCACTCAACTGCGCAGCCATCCCCGACAACCTTGTCGAGGCCGAGCTGTTCGGTGTGGAGCGAGGGGCTTATACCGGCGCGACACACTCCAGACCGGGGCGTTTCGAGCGCGCCAACGACGGCACGCTGTTCCTGGACGAGATCACCTCCCTGAGCCTTGCCGGGCAAAGCAAGCTGCTGCGCGCCTTGCAGGAACGGGAGATCGAGCGCGTTGGGGGTGTGCACGGCATCAAGGTCAACGTTCGAGTGGTGGCGGCGACCAACGTCGACCTGCGTAAGGCGGTGGCCGATGGCGACTTCCGTGAAGACCTGTTCTATCGCCTTAATGTCTACCCGATCGCCTTGCCGCCGTTGCGCGAGCGCCGCGATGACATTCCGCTGCTGATCAATTTCTTTCTCAAGCGGTTCTGTCTGGAGTACGGCAGGACGCCGGCCGGATTGACCATGCGCGCGTTGAAAACCCTGCTGGGTTATGACTTTGCCGGGAATGTGCGTGAATTGCAGAACCTGATCGAGCGCGGCCTGATTGCCAGTGATGAAGGCCAGGCCATCGATCTGGTGCATATTTTCCGCAACGAGTCGCTACCGCCGGATACCTACTCGCTGAATCACCACGGCGCGCTGCGTCAGGCATCGGTTGCGAACGCACAGCAGGCACCTGCGGCCGCGCTGCTGGATTCCCTTAATCAGCCGGATCAGACGTTCTCCATCGACGACCTCGAACAGCGCCTGATTCACGAAGCGCTGGAGAGGAGCGAAGGCAACCTGGCGGCCGCCTCGCGCTTGCTGGGCCTGAGCCGCGCCCAGTTTGCCTATCGCCTGAAAAAGCATCAGCCCTGAACACCGCGATTAGCCGGTAACACGCAGCCAGTACGGCTGCGCGTGACACCTCAGAGTGGCAAGGCGCTAACCACACGCAGAGCCAGCCCTTCGTAGGCATCCAGGGTGATGGTGAACTCGCCCTGCTCGGTCAGATCGCCTTCGACACGCTCGTTGATAATGTCGACCACCGGACCCGGCGCAATGCCAGGCAGCTGCAGCGTTTCGACGATCGTCTCCGCGCTGAAATTGAGCGCAGTGATCTGCGTGCCCTTGCCGGCCGGCAATTCGTGGACCATGACCAGCAGCCCCGGATGCTCGACATCCGGAATCAGAATCTGACGGCTTGCCGCGATGTCATAGGCGCGACGCACAGCGAGAATCTTCTTGAGCTGCGAGGCAAACGAATCAGGACGCTGGAGCTGAGTGACCAGACTGCCGTACAGCGTCTTGGGACGCGGCATGTCACCGGCAGAGAATTCGGCTTCAGGGTCCAGATCCACCAGGTCGTAGGCACCGCGGTGAACCCAGCGCGTGTCACCATCCTGCATCAGGTGGTCGACCTGCTCGGCCGGCAGCGTCAAGGCACCGACAAGGTCCCAGCCCGACAGGGCAAACACCCCCGGCTGCATGGCGTTGTACATCACCAGCAGCAGGTGAATGTGCTGGATCTGCTGAATGTCGGCATCGGTAATGGTGCTCAGGTCACGAATGCCCAGCGCTGCGGTGATGATGCTCGCCGTGGTGCAGGAGACGCCGTTGGTGACGAACTTGAGGTTGTACGGCGCGTGTTCGCCGGACAGCTTCTCGTACATCTCCTCACGGATGTGCTCGCGCAGGATATTACCCGGGAACGTCTGGCCCTGGTAATGGAAGGTGTCGTGGGCGTGCAGCGTCCAGAAATGCACCAGTTCCAGGGTCAGCTCATCGTGGTTCTGCAAGGCATGGATCAACGACGCCGGATCGATGCCATAGGCATGCACCTGACGCAGCATCAGGCGCAGGAACTCGGTGGTACCGGTGAGCAGCGCATGCTGATAGGCCGGCCGGGTAATGAAGTCGTAGGACAGATCTGCGCCACCCTGCCCCATGGAGGCAATGTCATCGATGGTCAGGTTCAGTTCCTGGAAGCTGAAGCCGCCCGCCTTGCGGATCGCGCCGGCCAGAAGCTGGTTGCCGGTGATCGACAGTGGATGGCTTTCCGACCAGGCGGTGCCCTCGGCGCGACGTTCGACGCCAAGGAAGCCGTTGGCGTCCAGGCGCAATACGCGGGCGCCCATGACATCGATGGCATGCAACGCGTCACCGATGATCATCTGCTGCGCGGCAAAACTCGGGTCCAGCCAGTTCAGGGAGGGCTGACCGTCCTTGAAGTAATGCAGGTAAACCCAGCGGCGGGCCTTGCCGTCGACGCCCTGCACCACGTCAGTGGCGCTCCAGTCGGTTTCCTTGACCCCGGGCTCGAAGAAAATCACCCGCTGCAACTGGCCGACGATGTAATGCTTGTCGCGCAACTGATCCACCACATCGGGCATCAGGTTCACAGCGTCACGACCTGCAGGTACTTCAGGCAACAGCTGCCAGTCTTCCTCACGGATCTCGACCATGTGGAACAGACCGGGGTAATCCTCGTACGCCATCTCGGCCAGGCGGAAGTCTGCGCCCTTGCCGGTGTGTGACGGGATGATGTCGTCGATGATCACCGCGTTATGCGCTGCGGCAATGCGCGACAGGCTCAACAGCTGTGCTTCGGTGCCCAGGTCCGGGTCGATGCCGAAACTGATACGGTCGAAGTTGCCATCGATACTCGGTGTGCGCTCGCGCCCCTGCAGTCCGCCGGAAAGCTTCAGCGGCCCGTTGTGAATGCCCTGAATGCCGATTTCCGACAGTGCATGCCAAAGGGTTTCGTCACCCAGCGCCTCGAGCACCGAGCCGCCTTCGCGGGTGACGATGGAGGCCGGGTAGGCGGTAAACCAGACCGAGGCGATAGCGGAGGCGTCTCTGGGACGTGCGAGGGCGAAAGGACGCTGCCAGAGCCTGCCCTGCCCCGAATAGGTCTTGGCGCGCTGTCTTGCGGCGTTAAGCATCGATTGCTCGACCAGCCAGTCCACGTACTGCTTGTCCGGTATCGTCATAGCGTTCAGTCTTCCTCTCGAATCGGCGACCTGAGACGCCCCGCGTGCGGAGCGTCCTGAATGTATTGCTTACGGATATGAGCCTTGCCGGCCCGATTCGTTGCATTCATATCGCGGTCAAAAGCGCGTTGAGGGTACCGTAACAGCGTTTTGCGACACCTCAGTCAATCAGATTGAGTGGCCTGGGCCGGTGGTTTTTTCAGGGCCTGAACCACGGCATTGGCGGCGTTGGACAACAATGAAGCAGGCCGCGCCACAACACTGATCCGGCGCATCACGGTCAGCGGCAACGGGATCGATTCCAGCTCGCGAAACCGCCCGTTCAGCAACGCGGCGGGCACAATCGTGATGCAATGGCGCTTGGCGACCAGGTCCAGAAGCGTGTCCAGGCAACTGAGTTCACCGCGTTGGCTGAGCCGTACCTGCGCCGATGCCAGTTGCTGATGCAGGCGCTCCACGCCCGGATGCCGCCAGGCCACGTAACGCGATACCTGCGCAAGCTCGGCGAAACACTGTGCCTTGCCCTGCTTGCTTCGCGCTGCCACCAGTACGTAATGATCCGACCAGCAATGGTGTTCGAGGTAATGCTCGTCCAGCACAATACCCGGCAGGACGAGGATATCGGCTACGCCCTTTATCAATGCGTCCAGCGACGGGTGCTGTTCGCTGCGGTGCAGCACGTTCAGATGGATATCGGGGTAGTGATGGGCGAGAAAATCCAGCGAGGCGCTCAGGCCGGTCTCGCGGATATGCGAGTGGTAATGAATGGTTACGCTGCCACTGACCCCATTTTTTTTAGTTGTTCGAGCGTGGCCATGATATTCCCCAGGGTCTGGCTGATGACCTTGCCTTCAGGGGTGAGCGTGCAGCCTGTGCGGCTGCGAATGAACAGGCGTTTTTCGAAAAAATCTTCGACTTCCTTGATGGCATAACTGATGTTCGACTGGCTGCAGCCCAGAATTGCGGCAGCCTCGGAGAACGAACCGTGCTGTGCAACGGTTTGAACGACTTTGAAGAAGTGGGTTTTCATGTGTCCTGCACTCTGGTTTTGCAAAGGTGGGTGCGGCCCTGCCGCTGAGCCAAAGGCTCGGGAATACAGGAAACCCCCGCCGAAACACCGAGCTGGCCGGGTTATCGGCTGTTCGAATGAATGTCTCAAGCGGGGGTAAGGCGGACGCTGGCTATCGCGTTGAAGCGCTGGCTATGCACATTTCGGGCACATAGCCTCTTCAGGGGTATCCGCAGCGCGACTGGATGACTCAGTCGTTCTCGGTCCAGTCGAAATCCATTTGCAGCGCCGTGCGTTCAGCCAGTTCACGGCTGTGCAGGCGCTCGACCAGGTGCAGGCTCATGTCGATGCCGGCAGAAATGCCTGCCGAGGTCACGAACGAGCCCTCATCGACCCAGCGCAGCGTGCTGAGCACGTCCACCGACGGGAACATTTCCTTGAGGTCGTCGATGTCTTCCCAGTGCGTGGTCACTTGCTTGCCGGCCAGCTTGCCGGTCCTGGCCAGCAGGAAGGCGCCGGTGCACACGGCAGCGACCACGCGGCCAGGCTCCGACTGATCGCTGATCCAGTGAATCACGTCGGGTTTTTCCAGCTCGGCGGTCACGACGCCACCCGGGACGATCAGGCAGTCGACGGGCGGATGGTCGTTAATCGAAAAATCCGGGTCGACCTTGAGCCCGGCGCGGGCACGCACCGGCGCAGTGCTGCGGCCAATGGTGAACACGTTGAACAACTGCCGGTCATCACGGCTGTTGCGGGCGTGCATGCGTGTTGCGGTGGTGAACACTTCATAGGGGCCAGCGAAGTCGAGAACCTCGACGTCGTCATAAACGTAGATACCGATATTGAGTGGCACGAGTTGGCTCCAGGGCCTGCAGGGCAGACCACTTGCATCATAGTGAGGGTTAAGCAGGTTTCAGCGGTGACACAGAGCAGATTACTCAGTAGCATCACGCCAAACTACTGGCTGAAATGCCAATATCCGGTAACATCGCGCCATGAAAAATCATCTCGTTGTCGCCCTCATCTACAACCAGCTGTGCACCTTCGAATTTGGCTGCACTGTTGAAGTCTTTGCGCTGAAAAGACCCGAGCTGGGCGTGAGCTGGTACGAGTTCGCGACCTTCCCGGTCGACGACGGCCCGATCACCGCTGCCGGGGGCATCACCATCGTGCCGACACCCGGCGAGGTGCTGCTGGAAAACGCCGACACCATCATCGTGCCGGGCTGGCGCGGGGTGGAATCCGAGGTGCCGCAACGGCTCATCGAACAGCTGCAGGCGGCTCATGCACGCGGCGCGCGAATCTGCTCGATCTGTACCGGGGCCTTCGTGCTGGCGGCAGCCGGTCTGCTCGACGGGCACAAGGTGACGACCCACTGGCGCTATACCGACCTGCTGGCCACCATGTACCCGGGCCTGACCATTCAGCCCAACGAACTGTATGTGGATCAGGGCAGTATCGTCACCGCAGCAGGCTCGGCCGCCGGGCTGGACATGATGCTGCACCTGGTGCGCAACGATCACGGCTCGCGCGTCGCCAACATGGTCGCGCAGCGTATGGTCATTCCGCCTCATCGCGAAGGCGGACAATCGCAATATGCATCCCGGCAGTTGGTCTCGGCCAGCGACGGGCCGATTTCCAACCTGATGGACTGGATTCGCAGCGACTTGCAGCGCCCCCATACCATCAAGGAGATGGCCTCACGCGCGGCGCTCAGTACCCGCACCTTGCACCGCAGCTTCATGGAAAGCACCGGTCTGACGCCTTACGACTGGCTGCTCGGTGAGCGCATTGCCTACGCCAAGGAACTGCTGGAGTCGTCGAAGTTGCGCCTGAATGAAGTGGTGGACCGCGCCGGCTTCGGCTCCGAAGAGTCTTTTCGCCGGCACTTCCGCAATCTGGTGGGCATCAGCCCGAGCAGTTACCGCAAGCAATTTGCCCGGGCCTGACCACAGGCTCCGGGTAAAGCGCATCGACGATCGCGTCGGCAAATTCCCCCCATGCGCCGGCAACCGCCGTGTTGGTCAGGACCACCATGCTCAGCGCAGCACGCGGATCGACCCAGTAATGGCTGCCATACAGCCCACACCATGACCAGGTTCCTGCGCCCTGCCGCTGCCCGGCGAGCACTGGATCGGTGAGGATCATCGGCCCCAGCCCGCCCCCACAGCCAGGCCCGCGGCTGGCGATGCTCGTCTGGCCGATCGCATTGCCCAGCAAGCATGCGGTACTGGCTTCACTCAATAGCGGCGCGCCGCCAAGGCGCAGGCATTCGAGCAACCGCAGATAGTCATCAGCCGTGCCCAGCATTCCCGCCCCGCCCGACTCATACGCGCCGCTGTCAAAGGCGCGAGCTGCCGACAGCCGCGCCTGGCCGCTGTCGAGCGACAGCCCGTCGTCGTCGCCGATACGCTGCGGTCCGTTGACACCGTCCTTGTAGGCGCTGGCCAGCGGACGTTCCGGCAGGTGCCTGAATGAGGTCGCGTGCATGCGCAACGGCACGGTGACCCATTTGCCGATGGCTTCTGACAACGCCAGCCCAGTGGCCTGTTCGATCACGGCACCCAGCACATCAGTGGCCAGCGAATATCCCCAGGCGCTGCCGGGCTCGAACAGCAAGGGCACACTCGCCAAACGCGTCAGGTTTTCCTGCAGGCCGAACGGTACCCGGTCCAGCCCGTCCGACACCCCGGCCCGCTGATAGGCATTATCAGGCGCTTGCTCAAAGCCATAGCTCAAGCCCGACGTGTGCGACAACAGGTGCTGCAGCGTGATGAGCGGCTCGCGGCCACTGGCCAGACGCGGCCGAAAGGCTGGCAGCCAGCGAGTCACCGAAGCCTGTAGATCCAGCACACCCCGTTCGCACAGCCGCAATACTGCGACCGAGGTCAACAGCTTGGTCAATGAGGCCAGGCGAAAACGCGTGCGGCGGGAGACCGGAATCTGCTGCTCGCGATCGGCCCACCCGCGCGCACTGGCGTATTCCAGACGGCCCTGCCGAGCCAGCAACAGCACGCCGCCGACGATCCGGCCCTGCTCGACGAAACTCCGCCAGACCTGGTCAAGACGCTCTGTACCCGCCTCGTTCAGGGCAGCCATGGTTCAATTGCCCCTCACTGCACGGCTGAAGATCTGCGCGTAGACCTCCGCCGAATGGCGAATCGGGTTGGTCTGCGAGCAGCCATCGGCGAAGGCCATCCGCCCGACCCGCTCGGCTTCGCGATCATTGATGCCGATCTCGCCCAGCGTATGCGCAATGCCAATCTGCTCGCGCAGCGTCAGCAGCCAGTCCATCACCCCGGAGAAACCGGGCGACGGCAACCGCAGGTAAACCGCCAGATCGTCCATTTGCGTCTGCAGCACCGAGCGATTGGCCTCCAGCACATAGGGCAGCAGGATCGCGTTCAGCAAGCCATGATGCTGATCGTAGAGCGCCCCAAGGCTCTGCGCGATCGCGTGTACGCCGCCCAGACCGCGCTGAAATGCAGCGGCGCCAAGGCTGGAGGCCACCAGCATCTGCTGTCGCGCCTCGAGGTCCTGCCCGTCGACGACGACGCGCGGTAAAAACGCCTTGATCATCTGCATGCCCTTGATCGAAACCGCCTCGGCCATCGGGTGCCAGGCCGGCGAACACCAGGACTCCATGCAGTGGGTCAAGGCATCGGCCCCGGTGGCGGCGGTCAAGTGCCTGGGCAGGTCGAGTGTCAGCGTGGCATCCAGAATCGCGATGCGCGGCATCATGCGAATGTGCAGGATGGTACGTTTGACCTGCGCCTGCTCATCGGTAATCACCGACGCACGCCCTACTTCAGAGCCGGTCCCGGCCGTAGTCGGCAGCGCGATCACCGGCGCAATGCCATCCGGATCGGCGCGCAGGTGGTTGTCATTGATGTCTTCGAAATCCCATAACGGGCGGGTCTGGCCCGACATCAGCGCTACCGCCTTGGCAGCGTCCAGCGCCGAGCCGCCGCCAAACGCAATCACACCGTCGTAGCCACCGGTTCTGTAAGCGTGCAGCCCCTCGGCGACGTTGGTGCCGGTCGGGTTGCCCTTGACCCGGTCAAACAGGCCGCAGTGGCCCAACTGACTGCGGCAGTGCTCCACGGCGCTGGCGATCATGTCGGTGCTGCCGAGAAAGCTGTCGGTGATCAGCAGCGGACGTTTTATGCCGGTCACCCTGCAGGCATCGGCCAGTTCGTTGACGCGTCCTGCGCCTGCGCGGATGGAAGTCGGGTAGTGCCAGTCGTTGCGATGCATTCAGGTATTCCTTTACAGATGATTTCAGTGAATGAAGCCAGCAGGCAGCAAACCGATCAGCAGGCGCAGACCGAACGCGATCATGAACAGGCCGGTGACGATGTCGATGGCCTTTTTCATGCGCTGATAGCGCGTCTGTACCGCAGGTATCGAAAACAGCGTGGCAAGCAGCACGAACCAGGAAATCGCCAGTACCGCGATGATCGATACACCCGCAGTACGCACCCACATCGGCATGCCCGGCGTGGTCACGGTGGTGAACACGCTGGTGTAGAACGCCAGCGCCTTGGGATTGGTCAGGTTGGTCAGCAGGCCGAACCGATAGGCGCGGCTCAGACTGCCAATACCTAGCGCAGCGATATCCCTGGGTTTGGGCTGGCTGCCGGCACTGCGCAGGCTTTTGCTGCCAAGCCAGGTCAGATAGGCACCGCCCAGCAATTGCAGCGTCGGTTGCAGCCATGGCAACTGCTGAAATACCAGCCCCAAACCGGTGGCGGCCAGCAAGGCCCAGAGAATGCTGCCCGAGGCAACGCCCAGCCCTGCACAGATGCCCTGCTGCCGTGACTGGCTGAACGAGAGTTGGGTGATCACCAGAAAGTTTGGACCGGGGCTGATGATCAGCACGATGAACGCGCCAGCGAGGGCGGTCAGCAAAGTGATTTCGTACATAGTAATAATTCCTTTTTAATTAATAGCTTGAGCGACTTTATTCAACCGAATTGTGATACCACTTGAAGTTGTGTTTATCAGCGTCTCCAGGCACGACTCGACCGCCCGACGCGCCTCGATCAGAGCGCGACAGGTGAGATCAGGTGTCGGTACGTAGTGGTTGTAGAACGTGCAACCTTCCACGGCAGGCCCGAGAACCCAGAGCCGCTGCTGCACCTCACCGTCGCGACCGATTGCGCGGCCCGCTGCGTCGGTGTCGATGCCATCGGCAGGCCAGGCATGGGCGGCGCGAATCAGCCCGTGCTCGCGCAGATCGTTGATCACCCCCTGACGACTGCCCGACACACCGCTGTGGGCGACCCGGGCAGGCAGGCGGTTGCGCGGCTCCTGCACGCCACTCATCGGCGGCAAGACTGTCACGACCCCGGCTTCGATCAACGCCAGCAGGTCCTCATGGCGCTCCTTCTGCGGACCGCCGACCAGACGGTTACTCAGTCCTGCCCAAGTGCCGTAGAACTCCAGCGTCGAGGACTCGGTCAGGCCGTTGCGATCGGCGACCAGACGCAACAGGTCGCGATAATCGCGCCAGACCTCAAATGCCTTACAGATCGGGCTGTGCGCGGTGCCCAGCCGACTCAGGGCCAGGTCACGTTTGATCCAGTCGACGAACCACTGCTCGTACGTGCCTTCGGCGCCAGACCAGGGCTGGGTGACCAGCCAGTGCTCGGGATCGAATGCACCCCATTGCTCCGCCAGGCGGGCAAACACTGCCGGCCTGGCGATTGACTCGCGCAGTAGGCGCTGCACAGAGGGCAACCGGTCTGGCCCCTCCATCCGCACCTTGGCCTGATAAAACACGGCGCGCATTTCATCCTTGATCAGGGGCAGCACATCGGCGCGAAAGTCGAGCCGCCCGCCTTCCCTTTGTTCGCGCAAACGAGCTATGGCCTCAGCCGTGAAAAATAGCCTCGGCAACGGTGCGTGACGGCAGGCGTGCCATTGCGGCCGGGCATGAAACGGCAATCCGCTACGCGAATACATCACCACCCTGGGCTCGCGTCCGGACGGCAGATAACGCCAGCCGGCGAAGCCGCCATTGCGCACGTAGCGTCCGCCGCGCCCCTCAGTCAGATGGGCCAGCGTGTCCATGGCCGTGAGTCCCAGGCCCTGGATGACCACACATTCACCGATGTCCTGCTGCGCGGCGGTTGAGGGTGTGTGTCCACTGGTGAGGAACACACCGTCGACGTGCATTGCCAGATTGCCGGTACGCAGCCGGAAACCCGGCGTTTGCGACCTGGGATGACAGCTCAGCACCTGCTCGGCGTGGTGGCGCACCGTCACGTGCGCCGGGCAGCGTTGCAGCAGAAAGCGGTAACTGTCCTGCAAATAGCGCCCGAGCAATGCACGCGGCACGAAGTCGCCAAATGCCACCGCTCTGCCCTGCCCATCCGGGCTGACATGGCCGCGCGCATCCAGGCGTATACCCTCACGGCTGCACCATTGCAAAAAGGTCGGGCCTGGCGGTTCACACGCCGGAAATGCCGAGGAAAACGCTGACAACTGACCGGCCATGGTGTTGAGCATCAGGTAATCCGGTTGCTGCGCAAGGTGCAGCCCGCTGCCCGGCGGCTGTGGATCGAACACCTCGATACACAACGTTTGCCGCACGGCGTGGCGGCTCATGCCGATCACCTGCTCCAGAATGCTCAACCCGCGTGAGCCCATGCCGATAATGGCGACGGTATGCGTCTGCATGGCCATCACCAGCGCGCCGATTCAAAGAAGAACTGCGGCACCGGCAAAGCGCTGCCCTCGGCCACCGCCTGGCGATACACCCGTTGCCCCACCGCGAGGTCCAGCACGCCGAGCCCGAACGGCGAAAAGATCGAGGCCTTGTCCGGACTCAGCTCCACTTGCCCGGTCATCAGCTGTGCCAGCGTCCCGGTAATGAACGAGCGATGCTGATACTGCTGCACGGCGAGGTCAGGCGAGGTCTGAGCCTTGAGGCAGTGTTCGACGTCATCGAGGATGTTGTTGGCCTGGGCAATGACCTCCGGCCCCAGATCGCGCAACGAGATGTTCAGCACCCGTTGCCCCGGCTGAAACACCGGCTCCAATACATAAGGGCTCGGCGCGGTAGTGGCGAACACCACCACATCGGCTTGCAGGCACGTCGCCAGGTCGCTCGGCTCGCTGTTCAGTCCGTGGCGACTGGCGGCATGCCCGACCAGCGCCAGCGCCGAGTCCTGGTGCTGATCGAAGACGCTGACCGCCTCCATCGTCCAGCCATCGCTGACAAACATGTCGAGGATGGTGCGGGCAATGAAACCGGCGCCGATGAACGACATTCGCCCCACGTGACGCTGTTGACGACTCATCCAGCGCGCGCCGAGCACCGCCGAGGCCGCCGTGCGCATGGCGCTGATGCGCGAGGCTTCCAGACAGGCAAAGGCATAGCCGGTCAGTGGATCGTTGAGGATCAGCACCGCCGAGGCGCGTTGCAGGCCCTTGTCGATATTGCCCGGAAAGCTGGAAATCCATTTGATGCCACTGACCGGCTGCTCGCCCGACAGGCTGGCGGGCAAGGCAATGATGCGATTGGCCGGCGCCTGCGCAAAGCGCAGAAAGTAACTGTCGGGATTGATCGTGTGGCCAGCCTCATGGGCCAGATACGCCGCCTGCACATCATCGATACAGGCCAGCGGGTCTGCCGCCAGCAAGCGCGCAACCACCGCACCGTCGACCACATGGAAAGCTGCCCGCTTAAGCCGCTCGGCGGCCAGCCACACCGTCCAGCTTGAATGCGGGGAACGCGCAGGCGCTTCCATGCTCTCCGGACAGGTCTCGGCCCCTGATGCGCGAAGGTCCGCCAGCGTCATGCTCAGCACTTCACGGCCAAAACGCTGTTCGACCCAGTGGTCATCGTAAAGAGTGTCCAGGTAGCGCTCGCCCCAGTCCGGCGACAACGCCACGACCACCGAACCGGGCTCGATGCGCTCACGCCAGGCATGCACCGCGGCAATCACCGTTGCGGTGGACCCGCCGACCAGCAGACCCTTGCTGCGCGCGAGGATGCGACACATGGCGACGGTGTGTGATTCCGGGACCATTTCCAGCGCATGGATGCCATCAGCGTTGAAGATCGGCGGGCGCTGGCTGGTGCCCAATCCGGGTATGAAGCGCCGGCTGGCCGGGGTGTCGAAGGTCACCGAGCCGACACTGTCCACAGCAATGATTCGGGTGGTCGGATGATGGCGCTGAAAATGCTGAATGCAACCCATCAAGGTGCCAGTGGTCCCGGCACCGACGAACACATAATCCACATGGCCGAAATGCTGGCTGATCGAACGCGCCGTGGTTCGCGCATGGGCACGCGGGTTGGCCGCATTCTCGTATTGATTGAGCCAGACGTAGCGCGGGTCGCTGGCCACTTTTTCGCTAATCAGCTCGATGCGCGTCCCGAGGAACCCGCCGTTGGCGTCAGGGATTTCGACCTGGATGACCTCGGCGCCGTAACTGCGCATCATGCGGATGTTGTGGCTGGAGCTGTTCGGGTCGACCACGCAGGTAAACGGGATGGCCCGCTCTGCACAGATCATCGCCAGTGCCACCCCGAGATTGCCCGACGAGGACTCGATCAGAATCGTGTCCGGGCCCAGTAGCCCCCGAGTCTGAAGGTCATTGATCAGCCCCACGGCGGTCTTGAGCTTGATCGAGCCTGCCGGGTTGAGTGATTCCATTTTCAGGAAAAAATCGGCCCCCAGGCCAGTCACCTTGAGGAAGGCCTGATCGTGAACGATTTCGCAAAGAGAGTTGTACATGAGTTTCACTTCCACTGTGCCAGCAAAGGTTCGGCTGCCGGTGCTACAGCCCGCTGAAGGGCCGTGGCGATACGCTCGGCACGCAACGCCATCAGTGAAAACGACTGACTGTCACTGATTCCGTGGCTGCGTTCGGAAAGACCGTTGACCCAGATATTCACGTCGCACTCGCCCTGGGTGGCGATTTGATAATCCCTATCGATCAGCAGGCCACCGTCGACATCGGCCTGCAGCCATGGCTGCAAACCACTCAACAACGGCGGTATCAGGTACTGCTGATACCCGGTGCCAAGCACCACGGCGTCGACCTCCAGCACCTGGGTGCGCTGGCTGAAGGTGTCGGTCAGCTCGACCCGGTAGCCCTCGGCGACGGGCTCGATGGCGCTGATCACGCTGTAGGCGTAGGTCTGCAGGCGCTTGCGATCGGCGATGGAGTCTTCGTAGATCAGCGAAAACAGCTTCTGGCTTTCGTCAGGGTCGATCCCTGCGTAATTGGTCGAGCGGCTCCAGTCGAGAAAACGCTGCCGCGCCGCGGGGTCCAGGCTATGGAAATAATCGACGTGATCGGGGGCAAATACCCGGTTGGGGAACTGGCCCAGCTGGGTGAGTTTGAAACCGGCCGAGCGATGCACTGAATGCACTTCGATGCCGGGGTCGCGGCTGACCAGCTCCAGCACCGACTCACTGGCGCTCTGCCCCGAACCGAGTACCAGCCAGCGCTTGGGCAGGTGCTCGCCAAAGGCTTGCAGGCGGCTCAGAAACTGCGACGTGTGAAACAGCGTCGGACCGACCAGCGCCTCGAACGCGTGCGGAATACGCGGAGCACTGCCGCTGGACAGCACGACATTGCGCGTCGTGAAGCAGGTACCCGGCGTGCACACGCGTACTTCATGCAGGCGCCCATGACGCAGCACCGGGTCGATCCCGGTGACCGGCGTGTTGAAGCAGGTCTGGCTGTCCACCTGCGCGGAGACCCAGGTCAGATAATCCGACCATTCATGCCGACTGGCGGGGCGGCCCAGCAGGCCGAAATCGAACATTCGCCCCTGTTCCTTGAGGTACATGGCGAACGAGAAGCGGCTGCGCGGGTTGCGCGGGGTCACCAGATCGCGAAATACGTGATGGTTGATGTCGGTTCCGGCCAGCAGCAGTTCGCGATGCCATTGGCTGTCCTGCGCAGCTTCCAGATAGCGAACGGACAGCGCGCCCAGCGGGTCGTTGGCCTCTCGCGCATCGGCGAACGCGCAGGCCAGCGCGATACCGGCCGGACCGAAGCCGATACAGACGGCGTCCGAATGCAAGGTGTGTGGTGTCGAGTTACCCATGAAGTTCCTGTCCTTAGAGTTGGTGTGAAGCGGTGTTTTGGGGCTATCGGGTGATGCGGCTCAGCCCCGTGGGGCCTGGTGTCCAGACACAGGTCGTCGCGCTGCGCAGCTCGCCCTGATCGAAGCTGACCGCGCCCAGCGGTGTGTTGAAGGTGCTGTGCCGAAACGCGTCCGGCAGTTGCGCGGCGCGAAGACCGCCGCGGGCCACCTCGGCCAGCACGTAAAGCATCAGCAGGCTTTCGCGAAAGTAGGTCTGTGGCTCGGCAGCGAACAGCGAGCGGTGAAGTACCTGGGCCTGACAGCGGTTTCCGGCGCTGTCAGGGGCTCCGAAGCCGATCACGAAGGTGTTGCTGTCGTGCGCAGCGGCGCGCCCCAGATACGGCGAGGCAGCGTCGTCGGTCAGCACCAGCGGTCGGGTACTGCCGGCTTGTCGTCGCGCCTGCCAATGCTCGCGACTGGGTTTGAGGCGTCCGGCAAACACCTCGACATCGGCCTGGCCAGGCTCGTCGACACGCTGCAACCCGGCGCTTGCCAGCGCCGCACTGATGGCAACGCCCAGGGCCCGACCGTGAGCGCTGTCGTCGGCCTGAACATGCACGCGCGGCCACTGACGAGTCGCCAGCCAGCGCACCAGATCCGCCGCCAGCTGCCGGTCCGAGGGGCAGAAACGAAACACGTTGTGGTGCTCAAGGGTCAGGCAATCAATCGTCGCTGCGGGGGTCAGCAGGGCAATGCCGGCGTGCCGATACAGCGGCGCGGCACCTACGGCTGCATCCGAAGAGAAATGCCCGATGACCAGATCGGCCTTCCAGTCGATCATGTGCCGGGCCACATCGGCCCCGCGAACGGCATCGGCAGCGTCGTCGAGAAAGCGCCACTGCACTCGCTCAAGTCCCGCTATGCAATTGCGCGCCACTGCCAGCGCCCTCATGAAGGTCCGTGCATGCGGCGTTTCATCAGGGTCGAACAGAGCGCTGACCCCGACCCGCAAGCCCGGCAGGCGCGAATCGACCGAAGACATCACGACTGCACGCTCGTCGGTTCGACGCCTTGTGCCGAAAAGCCCGGCATCGATCTGCCTGGCGACAATGCCGACCAGCCAGAACAAGCGCGATCCGTTCCGGCCAGATGCCTGCGCAGTTGCTCGGCAGCAATCTGCGCCAAGCCGGGCGCGAACTTGAAGCCCAGCCCGGACATGCCTGCAGCCAGATACACCGGGCTGCGCTCGGCGCAGAACCCCAGCATCGGTCGACCGTCGGCGCTGTAGCTGTCGAAACCGGGCAACACATCGAGCACATGCGGCTTGCCTGCCGAGGCGCACAACTGGGCGATGCGCTTGCAGGCGTCCTCGGCATGCCGTGCGTCAGGCTGCGCAAGGTGCTCGGGCCACAGGCCGCTATCGCGCGCGCCACAGCCGGTCTGCACGATATGCCGAGTCAGCGGTATGCCGTAGCTCTGGGTCACCGCATCGATCACCGGCATTGACCAGTCGCTTTCGGTCAGCACCCGGGCAAGCGGAATCGAGCGTGCTTCCAGTCCCGAGTGCGGCACCAGGTGCTGGCTCCAGGCACCGGCAGCGACCACCACGGCCCGGCAACGCAGCGTGGCGCTGCCCAGGTCGATGTGCACGAGGTCGGGCGCACGGCAGTCGATGGACTTGATCTCGCGATGCTCGAGCACTAAGCCCTGCTGGCGTACCGACTGACACAGCGCGGCGACGGCCTGGCGCACATTGCCGACGCAGGCACGCGGTTCGAACAGGTTGAGCCGGTCCAGCGCCGGGCAATGCGGGTAGCGCCTGCCATCAAGCTCATGACCTGACAGCAGGCGCATCGGGTAGCGTTCGCTGCCGTACTGGTCGATGGCGCGGTGCAGGTTATCCAGCTGGTCCGTGGCAGCCCGGTAAATCACCCCGGTACGCCGTAACGCAGTGGCGTAAGTGGTCGCAAAAACACCATCGTTTATCAGACTGATGGAATAGGCCGCCAGCTCCATCAGCAGCGGATCGCTGTCATACAGGCGAACCAGTCCGCCGGAATAACCAGTTGCACCCAGGCTGCCGGCTGCACCCTTGTCAATCAGCGCGACCGACACACCGGCGCTGCACAGCTTCGCCGCGATACTGGCGCCGGTGATCCCAGCGCCAATGACCGCTATCTCATAATCGATAAGCATTGTCGTGAATCCGTTCAGATGGAGTATTCAGCGGCCGCGCCGTTCATGAGCGTGGCGCTGACGCGGGCCTCGGGGAGTCCGAACGCGCTGATGATCTGCCCTGACATGTCCGGAATCAGCGCCTTGCCGGACACCGCGATGAATGCCGCCAGATGGCTGACCGGGCGACCTTCGGCCAGACGCGTGCGAGTAATGGCGATCGCATCCAGCAGCACCTGAGCCATGCGTTTCATCGAAAACTGCGCAGGCTCCGAGGCTTTGCTCCATTGCACGCGCAACGCTTCGAGGAGTCCGGCGTCTGCCCCGCAGAGGCCGCTCCACCAGCTGTCGTCGCGGTTGCTTCCGGCGTCCAGCAAGGCCGGGAAAAACTCGTTGAACACCTCTGTCCGCCATGCAAGGAACTGCGCCAGGCGGAAATCACCTTCGCTTTCCTCGGGTGCAATGCTCGCCAGATACAGGCGCGCACTGTCGGCGCAGGCTTCGCGGGCCAGGTCACCGACCCAGATCGCGTGGTTGCGGCTGGTCGACAGGTTCAGGCCGTCCAGCTTGAGAAACTGATTGGGCATGAAGCGCTGGCGGACCTTGATGTCGCGCAGCGCCGACAGTTGCGCCGGATAGACGATGGCGTGGCTGAACACACAGTCAAAACCGAGAAAATGCACCAGCGTGCCCTGCCCCGACTGCCAGTACTGGCGAAACAGCTCCGGACGCCCGACGCGGTCGGCATACTCGCGAAATGCCGCCATATAGCCCGCCAGCCCCATGAACCAGGTGTGCACCCGGCACGAGCCGTCAGCCTGCAGGTCGAGCCCGGCGTCGCCCGGACGCGTGACGCCCCAGTCGTGCAGATGCTCCAGGCTGTCTCGCAACCAGCTGTCGAGCGGCTTGCGCCATGACTGGCCCAGCAGGCGGTCACGCAACTGCGGCTTGAACCCGGCCAGTTTCAGAAACGCGCGATGGGCGTTTTTCCATTGCGAGGGCTGGCTGCAGAGCTTGCAGCGCAAGTCCGTCATCAACTCGGCATCAGGGGCCTGGGCACAGTTCTCGCACTGGCTGGCGTCGGACTCGGCACCGCAATGATTGCAGTTGCCCCGGGCAAAGGCTTCGTAGCCCCAGACATCGCAATCAGGGCAATACGGCTCGCTGGAATCCCGACATTCGATCGCGCCAGCATCACGCAGCGCACCGAACACCTCGCCAACCGCTTCGGCGAACCACGGGTTGTCGTGCGGGCGCATCCAGTTGTCGGGCTGTATGTTGATCGCCGCCAGCGAGGCTTCAATACGGTCGGAGTTGCGCCTGGCCAGCTCGACCGGGTCGACGCCCTGCTCCAGCCCTTTGCGCAGCATGTAGGACTGGTAATCGTCGGAGTAGGACACCAGCACACACTCGTGACCACGCTGGCGCTGCACGCGGGTAAAGACATCAGCGGCCAGAAACGGCCCGGCGATATGGCCTATGTGCAAATCGCCGTTGGGGGTCGGCGGCGTGATGGTGACGATGAACTTACTCATCCATGCACCCCGTGGTCTCGCTGTGCTGCGCCACGAACGCGTTCACGTAGTTCATGTCCCACCAGACCACATAGAAGTGGAAGTCCTCGGCGGAATCGTTGATGACGTAATGGTTGGTGTGTTTCGGAATGGCGGCGATATCGCCAACGGTGAAATCCATCTGCCTGTCACCGACAACCAGACGCGCACTGCCCTTGATGGCAATGAAGATTTCCTGATCGATCTGGGTGTGTGCTTCGCTGCAGGTGCCCGGACGGACCACGCACCAGCCACCGGCGAACGGCATCGGGTAGCCTTCCCACGGCAGCAGGCGGCTGCCATCCAGCCCGTACTCGTGTACCAGCGAGTCGAATCGGGTTTTACGGTGTATATCGAACTTTTCCATGCTCAGTCCCGTACGTTTCAAGTGCGGCAAAGCATGAAATTGTTGCCAGTTATTGGCTATCCGATTGCCGGATAGCTCAGGGTCGAACTATCCGGTTTTTGGATGGCGATGCGCAGACCGGTGCACCGTCCTATTTTTTTTGACGATGACGGCTATCGATAACGCTGATAACTGAATCGGCAGCGGCGGTGTTAACGTTGCCGGCGATGAACGAACATTTCTCCCGGACTCGCGAATCCGCGTCGCGATGCCGATGAATCTCTGCTCTGCTTCATCACTCCTTTGGTTAGATCTTTTAAGCCACCCCGTTTACGCGAGGTGGCTTTTTTTTGCTCAAAGATCAAACCCGTCCACAACGTTGCGCCGCTCGTTGTCACTGCGCATGTCGTAACTGGCGGTGGTCGAGATGTGCGTGTGATGCGCGAGCTTCTGGGCAATCGACAGATCGAACTCTTCGATCACCCGGGTGATGAACGAACGTCGAAAATCGTGGGGCATGATGTTCACGCCCACTTGGCGCCCGCGCTGCTTGGCGATGAAGTAGATGGCGTGCTTGGTGATTCTGTCGCGGGTGATATGGCTGCCACGGCGGATCCGGTTGAACAGGAACGGGTCATCGCCCTGCCCCGGCTGGAGGCACGACCGGCGCAGTTCCAGCCAGTCGTTCAGCGCCTTGAAGGCCCATTCGGGGGCGTACTTGATCAGTTGCTTGTTGCCTTTGCCCAGCACCCGAAGGCTGCGCTCGGCGAAATCGATCTGCGAAAGGTCGAGGTTGACCGACTCGGACTTGCGCATCCCCGAGCCATACAGAATTGCAATGATCGCCGCATCGCGACGCCCTTGCGGCCTGGGGTCGGCAGCACAGGCTTCCATCAGCTCACGAATCAGCGTGCGACGGATGTTGCGGCCCTTGACCAGTCGCGTACCGCTGACCGGTTTTATCGAGCGGATTTTCAACAGTTGATCGTGACTGATCAGGTCGTGCCGCCAGGCTTCGTTCATCACGCCGCGAATGGCATTCACATACAGCGAGGTGGTATTGGGCGCGTAGTCATCCTGGCGCAGCGTTGCGACCAGCGCGGTCACGTGGCCGGGTTGCAGGGTGTGCCAGGGAATATCATGAATATCGACGTCAGCCATGCCCAGCCGGTCCGCCGCATCCTGCAGAACGTAGGTCATGGTCAGGCGGCTAGAAGGCGCCAGGCGATCGAGGTAGAGGCGCAGCGGCTTGTTGACGTCGGGCAGCGAAGGCTGGCTGACAATGCGTGCGTCCTGGTCGGTGTGAGGGTCGTGCGGCATAGGGAGCGACGCCTTTTCTGGTGCAAGCGCGTGCCAACAGCCACGGCGCTTTTCATTCGTATTCAGGCGACCGACTTTAGCACGAGGGCTCTGGCGCTACACCTGCGCTGCAGCGGACCACCTTTCCCGTCAGGCAATCCCCGGTAACATCCTGCTGCTTGAACGACGCCTCCCCTGAGATAGCCTTGGCCGTCCTTTCCGCCATCGAAGGCCCGCACACACCTTGATTCCGTCCTCTGCCAGCAAAACACGTGGCCGTCGTGAGGCAGCGGCCAGTTTCTGGTTGCTGACCCACCAGCTCAGTCAGCGCAGCGAAGCCGAACGCCTGACCAACATTCAGGCGGGCTTTGCACCTCGCTGGATCCGCGCAGTTCGGGACGCGCTGGCCCTCGGCCCCACGCAAATGGAAGCGCTCTTCAACGCATCGATTTCAACCCTCGAACGCCGTCAGCGCCAGCAAAAGTCATTGGACCTGGTGGCCTCCGAACGCCTGGACCGTGTGGCGATGATTGCCAGCCACACGCTGCAGGTGTTTGCAACGCCCGAACGTGCCGGCCAGTGGCTGGTTGCCCGTAACACCTCACTCGGCGGTCGCACGCCGTTGCAATTATGCGAAACCGGGCTCGGCACAGCGCAGGTGCATCGCGCACTGGGCGCACTCGAGTGTGCCCGTGCCGACGCACTCTGATTCACTCAGCGTGCGGTATCCACCACGATCCGGCCACGGACCTGGCCTGCAATCAATTGCGGCGCGAGGTCGATCACCTCGCTCAAGCCGACTTCACGGCTGATCAACGGCAGCAACGACATGTCCAGGTCGCTCGCCAGCCTCGACCAGGCTTCCAGCCGGTCTGCGCGCGGGCGAGTCACGCTGTCGATACCCGCCAGCGTGACACCGCGCAGAATGAACGGCGCAACCGACCCGGGAAACTCCATGCCCTGCGCCAGACCACAGGCCGCCACCACACCGCGATAACGAATACCGGCGCACACATTGGCCAGGGTGTGGCTGCCGACAGAATCGACTGCCGCCGCCCATTGCTCCTTGGCCAGAGGCCGCCCCGGCTGCGAAAGGGTTTGCCGGTCAATGATCTGCGCCGCGCCGAGTTGCTTCAGGTAGTCACTTTCCGAGGCCCGCCCGGTAGAGGCGATGACCCGGTAGCCGAGCCTGGCCAGGATGGCGATGGCAAAGCTGCCGACCCCGCCATTCGCGCCGGTGACCAGCACATCGCCGTGGTCAGGCGTCAAACCGTGCTTCTCCAGTGCCAGGACGCTGAGCATCGCGGTGTAGCCCGCCGTGCCGATGGCCATCGCCTGCGCCGGCGTGAAGGCCTGTGGCAGCGGAATGAGCCATTCGCTCTTGAGCCGGGCCTTTTGCGCCAGGCCGCCCCAATGCCCTTCGCCGACACCCCAGCCATTGAGCAGAACCTTGTCCCCGGTCTTGAACTCAGGGGTATCGCTGGCTTCGACCGTACCGGCCAGATCGACGCCCGGCACCATCGGGAAGCTGCGCACGATCGGGCTCTGACCGGTGATCGCCAGCGCATCCTTGTAGTTGAGCGTACTGTGCGACACGTTTATCGTCACGTCGCCCGGGGGCAACCGCGCTTCGTCGATATCACTCAGATTGACGTGGTAGCCCGCCTCGTCCTTGTCGATCAAGATGCCCTTGAACATATGCGCCTCCAATTTAGACTGATCGTCTTTAAATAGATCTGAAGAGAAATCATTGCGGCAGACCGCGAAGGTAGCCGGCAATGAATGTGTTCAGTGGTGTAGCACTTTTGACCAGCCGGGCACGCAGTACTGCACCTTCCCAGCCGATCCAGAAAAACGCGGCCAGCTCATCGCAGTCAGCATCTGCGGCCAATTCGCCCATTGACTGCGCAGCCCTCAGGCACCCCGCCAGCTTCGAATGCCAGTCCAGCAGTGTCTGTTCCAGTACGTCGCGAAATCCGTCCGGCAACAGACTGATTTCCTGGCCAAGATTGCCGACCAGGCAACCGCGTCGATAGTCGTGTCGCGCCATACCGCTCTTGGCGCTCTGCACAAAGCTGACCAGTCGCTCCAGTGGCGAAAGCGCTTCATCCAGCAGCCAGTGGTCCAGGCGCTGCGCAAAATAGCGCGCGTACTCATCCAGTACCGCCCGGCCGAAGGCTTCCTTGCTGGGGAAGTAGTGATAGAACGAGCCTTTGGGAATACCGACTTCCTTGAGGATGTAATCCAGCCCTGTGGCCGAAAAACTCTGCTCGGTGAGCACTTCCAGACCGCGACGCAGCAGCGCCTCGCGGGTCTCGAGGTTATCGCGGTCCACTTTCGGCGGCCGGCCGGGACGCCGGGGCCTGGCGAGTGAGGGAGTCGGTAGCGGGATGGTTGGTTGGGTCATGCTCGAATAGTAGACCGATCGTTTTTTATGTCAACCGAGCGGACTTCCCGGCGTGTCGACGCTCGACGTGGCGTTTGCCATTCACACCATTCTCGCGCTCAATGAGCGCTTCCCGAATGCCTGCCGGAGAAACACATGAGCCAATGGCCAGATAGCCGCATCACAGAACTGTTCGCCGTAGAACTGCCCTTGCTGCAAGCCCCCATGGCCGGCGCCAGCGGATCGCAGATGGCTATTGCTGTGGCCAGGGCTGGCGGCTTGGGGGCGCTGCCCTGCGCCATGCTCACCCCTGAAAAAATCGGCCAGGAAGTAGCCACTTTCCGAGAGCACACCGGCAACGCCCCGCTGAATCTGAACTTCTTCTGCCATCAGCCTCCGGCCTACGATGCCGAGCGGGCCGAACGCTGGAAGCAGTCGCTCAGGCCCTATTACGAGGAACTGGGGGCCGATTTCGATGCACCAACACCAGTCTCCAACCGCGCACCTTTCGACAGCGACAGCTGCACGCTGATCGAGCGCTTGAGGCCGGAAGTGGTGAGTTTCCATTTCGGCCTTCCTCAGCCATCGTTACTGGATCGGGTCAGGGCCACGGGTGCAAAGATCATCTCGTCAGCCACCACGGTCGAGGAAGCGATCTGGCTGGAGCAACATGGCTGCGATGCAGTGATTGCCATGGGCTACGAAGCAGGCGGTCATCGGGGACTGTTCCTCAGCGATCAACTGCACACCCAGGTCGGCACCTTTGCGCTGGTCCCGCAAATCGCTGACGCGACAAGCATTCCGGTCATCGCCGCAGGCGGTATTGCAGACGGTCGCGGTGTCGCTGCGGCATTTGTCCTGGGGGCCTCTGCAGTACAGGTCGGAACCGCGTATCTGTTCTGCCCGGAAGCCAGCGTCAGCGCCCTGCATCGCCAAGCCCTGCACGATGCCACGAGCAGCCAGACCGCGCTGACCAACCTCTTCACCGGGCGTCCGGCGCGAGGCATCGTCAACCGGATCATGCGTGAGGCCGGCCCCATCAGCCCACTCGCCCCGGCGTTTCCGCTGGCGGGCGGGGCCTTGATGCCGCTGCGCGCGCAGGCGGAAAAACTGGGCAGCAGTGACTTCGTGAACCTCTGGGCGGGCCAGGCAGTCGGTATCAAACATCAGCTGGGTGCCACCGAGCTGACGCGGCAACTGGCTGAAAATGCGTTGAAAATTCTGTCTCCCCGGTAAAACAGTGCTTTCAGAACAACAGGCTGTCGCTATATATTTATCTATATAGCGAAGCGCCCTTATCCCGATGGCGTATGTTTTCATCATCAAGGAACTGTTTCATGCGAACGACCACGCTGCGCACCATTCTCAAGCTTTCAGTGCTGGCCTTTGCCGCCTCTGCCGCAGCCAGCGCGTCTGCCGATGAAGTGCAGGTCGCTGTCGCGGCCAATTTCACCGCGCCGATCCAGGCAATAGCCACTGACTTCGAGAAGGACACCGGCCACAAGCTCGTTGCCGCGTTTGGCGCTACCGGTCAGATCTACACGCAGATCAAGAATGGCGCGCCGTTCGAGGTATTCCTCTCGGCTGACGACACCACACCCGCAAAACTCGAGCAGGAAGGCGACACCGTCAAGGGCTCGCGCTTCACCTATGCAGTCGGAACGCTGGCGTTGTGGTCGGCCAAGGACGGTTATGTCGACAGCAAGGGCCAGGTGCTCAAGGCCAATCAGTATCAACACTTGTCCATTGCCAACCCCAAAACGGCCCCCTACGGCCTGGCGGCGACCCAGGTACTGAGCAAAATGGGCCTTACCGACGCCACCAAAGCCAAGATCGTCGAAGGTCAGAGCATTACCCAGGCCTACCAGTTCGTCTCCACCGGCAATGCCGAGCTGGGTTTCGTAGCCCTGTCGCAGGTTTACAAGGATGGCAAGCTGACCAGCGGCTCGGCGTGGATCGTACCGGATGACCTGCATGACCCGATCAAACAGGACGCGGTCATCCTCAACAAAGGCAAGGACAGCGCTGCTGCCAAGGCGCTGGTCGAGTACCTCAAGGGCCCGAAAGCCGCCGCGATCATCAAGTCCTTCGGATACCAGCTGTAAATGCCGCTGGGGAGTGCCGACATCGCGGCGATCTGGCTGACGCTGAAACTGGCGTCGCTGACCACCGTTATCCTGCTGATCATCGGCACGCCCATCGCCCTATGGCTGGCGCGTACTGACTCATGGCTCAAGGGACCGATTGGCGCAGTCGTCGCCCTGCCCCTGGTGCTGCCACCAACCGTTATCGGTTTTTACCTATTGCTGCTGCTCGGGCCCAACGGTGCGGTGGGTCAGCTCACGCAA
This sequence comes from Pseudomonas congelans, assembly GCF_900103225.1. Classification (GTDB taxonomy): domain Bacteria; phylum Pseudomonadota; class Gammaproteobacteria; order Pseudomonadales; family Pseudomonadaceae; genus Aquipseudomonas; species Aquipseudomonas congelans. Next base: position 1,238,714 of record NZ_FNJH01000001.1, read on the forward strand.
AGCCTGGGTCTGGGCACACTGACTTTCAGCTTTGCAGGTCTGGTGATCGGCTCGGTTCTGTATTCGATGCCTTTCGTCGTGCAGCCGCTGCAGAACGCGTTTGCAGCGATCGGCACCCGCCCTCTAGAGGTCGCAGCCACCTTGCGGGCCGGGCCTTTGGACACCTTTTTCCACGTGATTCTGCCACTGGCCAAGCCGGGGTTTATTACTGCTGCCATCCTGGGGTTCGCGCACACGGTCGGCGAGTTCGGTGTGGTGCTGATGATCGGCGGCAACATTCCTGAGAAAACCCGTGTGGTGTCAGTGCAAATCTTCGATCACGTCGAATCCATGGAGTACCTGCAAGCGCACTGGCTGGCTGGCGCGATGCTGGTCTTTTCCTTTCTGGTGCTGTTGGCGCTGTATTCCAGCGGCAAAGCCAAAACGGCATGGAGCTGAGTCATGGCGTCGCCGATAGAAGTCTGCCTGCAGATGGCCTACCCTGATTTCACCGTCCGTACCGACCTGAGCCTGCCCGGGTCGGGCATCACCGCGCTGTTCGGGCCTTCCGGCTCGGGCAAGACGACCTGCCTGCGTTGCATCGCCGGTCTTGAAAAAGCCGATCAGGGCTTCATCCGCGTTCACGATGAGGTCTGGCAGGACACCGAAAAAGGTATTTTCCTGGCTCCGCACAAGCGGGCGATCGGCTACGTGTTTCAGGAGGCCAGTCTGTTCGCGCACCTGTCGGTGCAGGACAATCTGGAGTTCGGGATGAAACGTATCCCGCGCCAGCAGCGCCGCATTCAACTGCCCCAGGCCGCCGAACTGCTCGGCATCGATCACCTGCTGCAGCGCAGCCCTGACAAGCTGTCCGGTGGAGAGCGCCAGCGCGTGGGCATCGCACGCGCCCTGCTGACCAGCCCGCGGCTGATGCTGCTCGATGAGCCGCTGGCGGCGCTGGATAGCCGGCGCAAAAGTGAAATCCTGCCGTATCTGGAGCGCCTGCACCGGGAACTGGACATCCCCATGCTGTACGTCAGCCACGCTCAGGATGAAGTCGCACGCCTGGCGGACCACCTGGTGCTGCTCGACGCAGGCAACGTACTGGCCAGCGGTCCAATCCACGAAACCCTGGCGCGGCTGGACCTGCCGCTGGCGATGGGCAGTGATGCGGGCGTGGTCATCGAGGGCACGGTCAGCGCTTATGATCAGCATTACCAGTTGCTCACCGTGACGCTGCCCGACAGCAAACTGAGCATGCGCGTCGCCCACGCGCAGATGCAGGTCGGCACCCTTCTGCGCATCAAGGTCCAGGCCCGGGATGTCAGCCTCAACCTGCAACCCGATTATCAGAGCAGCATCCTCAACCGCTTGCCGGTCACGGTGGTCGAGGAAGCGCTGGCCGACAATTCGGCACACGTCCTGGTCAAGCTGGACGCCAGCGGTACGCCGCTGCTCGCGCGCATCACTCGCTATTCCAGTGACCAGTTGAACCTGCACAGAGGCCAGTCGCTCTGGGCACAGATCAAGGCAGTCGCAGTGCTGGCCTGACGTTTGGAAAAAAACAGCCACGCAGCAAATAAACGGCACCACCGGAAAAGGCCGAGGTCAGTGTTTTTAACTGCCTTTGGAACTTAGCCATGCCTGACTCGACTGCCATCAGCCAGCCCGCCAGTGAACTGCATTACGTAGACGACACTCAACCGGGCCTTACGCGCAAGGTACTGCGCGGCAAATTCGCGTACTTCGACACAAAGGGTCAGCGCATCAAGGACGAGTCGGAGATCAAGCGCATCAACGCACTGGCAGTCCCGCCCGCCTACACCGAGGTGTGGATCTGTGCCGACCCGCTGGGTCACCTGCAGGCCACCGGCCGCGACGCTCGTGGGCGCAAGCAGTACCGCTACCATCCGCGCTGGCGGGAAATACGTGATCAGGACAAATACTCGAGACTGATAGAGTTCGGCCATGCACTGCCCAAAGTGCGCAAGCAGATCGAAGCACAGCTCGCTCAGCCAGGCATGGGCCGGGAAAAGGTCATGGCGACGGTTATTTCATTGCTGGACGCGACCCTGATCCGCATCGGCAACAGCCAGTACGCCAAGGAAAACCGGTCGTACGGCCTGACCACCCTGCGCAACAAACACGTTGAAGTCAAAGGCGGTCAGATCCTCTTCGAATTCCGTGGCAAGAGCGGCGTCGAGCACAAGGTCAGCGTCAAGGATCGACGTCTGGCCAACGTGATCAAACGCTGCATGGAGCTGCCAGGACAAAACCTCTTCCAGTACCTGGACGAAGACGGCGTGCGCCACGCAGTAACCTCATCCGACATCAATGCCTACCTGCAAAGCCTCACCGGCTCGGACTTCACCGCCAAGGACTACCGGACCTGGGCAGCCAGTGCGCTGGCGCTGGCAACGCTGCAAAAACTGCACTGGGAGCCAGAGGCCGACGCCAAACGGCACATCGTCGACATGGTCAAGGCCGTCTCGAAACAACTGGGCAACACCCCCGCCATCTGCCGAAAATGCTACATCCACCCGGCGGTTCTGGAAGGCTTCCTGCTCGGCAACCTGGCCAAACTCCCCCGCTCCCGACAACGCAAAGGCCTGCGCCTGGAAGAAGTCGCCCTGGCGAGCTACCTGCGAATACTGGCTGACAAGGTCGAGGCCGTGGTTAACGATGCGGTGGTGAAAGACAGCAAAGCCTGAGCCGCCTGATCAAGGCACGTCAGCCTTTGCTCCAATAAAATTTCGTAGCCTCATGATTTGCCACGCATTTCTGACGGATAAAAAAGCAGGGTCTTGCACCCTTCGAGACGCTTTCAAGCTTGCTTCATGGGGGCCGGGTGTATATATTCCCTGCTCTTGGCGCTACCGCCCCGATGGCGAAATTGGTAGACGCAAGGGACTTAAAATCCCTCGTCCTTTGGACGTGCCGGTTCGACCCCGGCTCGGGGCACCACATATATAAAGGGCTTACCGGGCGTCTCGCTTGGTAGGCCTTTTTTTGGTCCGCAAAAACATGAGCACAGCTCAGCAAAACCGAGAACGGTCTGCCTCAATCGATGCGGCCGTTGCTGCCTTCCCCGCCTGACGAAAACTGCCCGCCCTCTGTCATAGCGCCAGACGGCATCGGAGAGTGATCTGAATGCCCGCAAGTGGGTGTGTCAGAGGACGGAGCGGAGCCTTCTAACTTGAGACGACCGTAGCGGAATGATTAAATAGCACATAGCCTTTTGCCATGGAGATATCTGTTGAAGCAGTACCGCGGGTTGATCGTTTTTTTCATAACAGTGGTCTCGGTCTTTGCTTTGCTCCAGGTCTGGCATGCGCGCGTAGCTCCGGAAGAATCAAAGCAGGAGCGCGAACGGAAGCTAACAGGTATGGCCAAGTACTTCGATATAGGTACTCCCAAAATGCTCGACGACTCAGTCCGCCTAGACTCAGTAAAATACAAAGACGGAACGATGCGGATCTCTTACACGCTTACAAAACAGGCGAAAAGTGAAATCGACTCTGAAGAGTTTACGAAGCAAGCAAGAGTCCGGACCATAGGGCCGTCCTGCAATGAAAAAGGCTTAGGCCCCTTTGTGAGGTCAGGGCTCATCATAAATTACAAATTCAATGACTCAAGCGATTCACCTATCAGCGAATTTCAGATAGAAAAGTCCGACTGTCTATAAAAGCCAGCACCTGAAGCCCGCCTCCCGCGGGCTTTCTTATGCCTTGCGCACCCGCTGTGCAATCAGCGCTATTAACCATAACTATTTCGACACCATCAATGGCAACCGCCATTGTCGTGGACCATCATAAGTCCCCTCTCCCCTAATCAAAACGACCGCATCGGCAGGTGCTAGGCCAGTCTCACGGCTTGGTTTGGTCACCCGTGCCTGGCATCTGGCCAATGCGGTCAAGGAGCCTCATATGCATCAGACAATCAGCCAGCGTCGTGCAATCCTCGAAGGCCTGCGCCAGCGCTGCAACCTTTCCACTGCCGAGTTTTACGACAAGGTCGGACGCAAGAACCCGGCAGCTCTGCCGCGCTTCACGGTCGTGCCGAACGGCAATAACGAGTTCGGCATCGTCGAGCGCTCGACAGGTAATGTATGCGGCGTGCATCGCGGCCACAGCGCCGCTTGCAAGGCCGCTGCTCAACTGGAAGCCCAGCCTGTACGTCAGCGGTCGTTCGCCACTCGCATGCTGCGCTGGACTGCTGCCATCGCTACCGGCCTGGCGCTGTTCGCGCTGTACGGTGCCAGCTGATGATCAGTCCAGAGCTGAGCATGATTCAGCGCAACAAAGAGCGGTCCGCCGTCCTCGAGGCGAAGGTGGCCGCTTTCATAAAAAGTGGCGGCGTGATCGAAACCAAAAAAGGCTTTCCGTTAAAGCCCAAGCCGAAGGAATACGGCCGGATGAGTGCGCCGGAAGCGCGCCAGCCTGTCCCACGTCGGCGGACTAAGAAGCAATACGGGCCGCAGCTCCCCAAGACGTTATCCAAGACCGCTGCAACGCCGTGCCGAGCAGGCGGAAGTCGTCCGCAAGCTTGCCGAGACGATGACGATCACCGACGTCATGCGCGAAACCGGCCTGAGCATCTACCGGCTTCGGAAAATGGCACGCGTGCATGGCTTCGAATACACGGCGTTCGTTCCGGCTTCGAACCTCATCCCGTATCAGACCGATCCGGTAGCTGACGCTCTGAACGTATTACAGATCAAAGCCGCCCGCGACCGCGGTATATCGCGCAAGGCCGCTGTGGTCGAACTTGGCCTGAGTAACACAATGATCAATCGGCTAATCCGTGAATATAACATCGATTACCCCCTGAAAAGACCAAGCCCGAAATGAAGCGAATACAACCCTCCTTCTCGTTACAAAACATGAATGCTCCGGGCCTAATGCTCCGATGGATCGAAACTCATCAAATATTTGACAAATGAACTCGGCCAGTGATTCAACGCGACATACTCAGTGATAAACTTTTCATCTTTAGTGCTCGCCACCATTACCTGTACAAGGAAGAAAATACAAGAGCCGAATGGTATTTTCTTAGGGCCGAGTGAAACTTGACTCGCTACATCTTCGATTCGCACAATTATCGCATGACGAAATTCGTTGAGTTTAGATTCAAGTTCTGAAATAGTTAGAACTCCCAATTGCTGAAGACCCTCCATCACCCTAGGGACCACTTCGCTAGAGTAAAGCGGTATACCCCTTATCTTAGCAATAGCTTGATCGATATCGAGACACACTGCATTAGATGCAATAAAATTAGATAAGGATATTTTATCTAATAAAATTTCAGCATCTCCTTTCTTCATCCGATCTTTAACACTAGAGTCATACGTATCCAAATCTTTCCGTATACCGATAAACTCTTGATCCGCCAATTCCAATAGACCTGCTAATCGAGAGAAGCGTCGCCTTATGGTTCTAGGAACCTACACCGCGCTTTTATAGCCAATATCATGCTCTATTTCCGCCCATGTATGCTGAAGTATAGATCGAATTTGAATTTCTACTTTTAGCTCTCCAAACCCCGAATACTCTTGAAGAGAACTGCGAGACTTATTGAGTGATGCTACATAATGGAGTGATAGGTATCCAAACCTATCAGGATCTAGCGACGCGCGCTTATCTATAGAGTTGGATCTGTCAATCTTAAACTCGCGCTCGATCAGCTTAGCGACTACATCTACATCTTCCAAAAAAAGAGTAATAATTCTAACACCGGCTAAGTCGGTTATTTCCCCAAGCGTCTCGTAAGAACTCTTTTTCTCCACCTTATTAGAGAAACTTTCTACCGTTTTACATCTCTGAGTTATTGAATGAACTGCGATACCATTCACCGATAGCAAACGTTCAATCAATCCGGCAACAGATCTAGAGAGCGCCTCGTAAGCACTGCGACTCGAAGCGAACTCAGTAACTAAAATCCCTGTTTCAGTAGTCATTTATTTTCCAAGAAAAAATTGTGCGCGTTGCAGGATCCGCGCCACGAAATCGCAGCGCCGAATATTGTGGCGCTGGAGTCTCACCGCATGAGCATGCTGATCATTCAGCAAGATCCGAGTGATTGGTTAATCATCCCCGAATGAGAGGTCGCTGCTCGGCGCAGAAATTCGTCCACTTGCCAGCTGCAGCGCTTGCTGCGCTCTCCAGCTCCCAGTACTTCTCTAGCGCGCTCGGAGCCTCCAGCTCTGGATCGTTTTCCAAAAACGCTTTTGCAGCATCCATTTTTTCACCGAAGATATTTGAAAGCCTGTTTGCCTCAAGAAAATATTCGCGACGTTTCATTTGCAGCTCCTTTGATCCGGCTCCGTACCGGCCATCATCTATAGCTCACCCCAAACCAATTTGCCACCACCGGACACGGAGGGCGGCGCATGCATGGAGAAACGCCATGAGCCAGTTTTACCTGCAGGACAGCCGAAGCTACGTTGGCGACGGCCTGACTTTCTGGGCGCTGGGCGGCGGTTACACGACCAGCCTCGATAAGGCCGAGCTGTTTACCCTGGAGCAGGCCACAGCGAAAAGGGACACAGACATCTCGTGGCCAAAATCCTATATCGACGAGCGCGCGCATGTGGGCGTCGATCATCAGTACATCAGCAAGACCGACTCAGCAGCACAGCCGACTGAGGGATGCCAGTGCGTTTTGCAGATCCAGCAGCAATGGAACGGCAACGACATTTTCTTTGCCAAGTGGCCCATCGGCGGCACTGACCGACTTGAGCGCGCGGACAGGCTGACCCTCGAAGCGGCCACCGCTATCGGCGACGATGAGCTGATCATCTGGCCGCTGGATTACATCGTCACTCGCGCCAGGCGTTTGGTGCATCGGCAAGATGTGGACCTGAAACAAGCTCTGCGCGGCACCGGCATCACGCCACCGAAGCCGCGACGCATCCGCAAACAGGTATTCAACTGTCAGGGCTGCGGACGCTTCATTGCAGTCAGTGAATGCTACTTGTCCGATCGCCAAAATTGCGGTGCGGACAACCACCCCTAACCCCCACCCTCACTTATTGCGCTGAACACCCCCAACGCTGACCAGCGCATCACGGTAGCGCGCTATTGCGATGATCTGCCGAACGACGGCGATCAGCTCGGCATGGCTTGGGCCTTCGAAGTTTTCCAGAAGCAGATTCGGTATCTCGGCTTCTTCCGCGATTGCCTCAAGCGCTTCTGTATCACTTTTCAAAGTCATAGCGATGCCCTGCCCGTCGTGTTCGAGAGAGCTTCATGCGCGTATAGACGATGGCTGACGCAATTTTCAATGCCAGCCTCAACGGAATATAAAAACTGCCGCTATCGCAATCACAGCAACGACTCCAAATACCATCCGTGCGGGCCAGGGAGCTGTTAGCCAAACGCCGGTAACCCCAGCAATCTGACCAATGTTTTTCTCGCTGAAATAGCGGCCAGAGGGTGGCTCCCGAAAAGGATTACCGCGATGGGGGCAGGAAAAGGCTTTATCGGAGATCTTTGCATTGCATTCAGGGCAGTCAATTAAGCTCATGATTTTTTGTCCGTTTTAATTAATGGCTGCAAACCAATATGAATACTCCATTTTCTCATTTTGGTTCTGCGGAAAATTAGTTTAAACCCTTCCTACTCAACGACTCACGCCACCCCGGCGAGGATGAACTATGTCCGCTCACCAGCAATACCCGCCCCTGAAATACGGAAGCGTGTGCAGCGGCATTGAGGCCGCGACCGCAGCCTGGCACCCGCAGGGCATGGAACCGGTGTGGTTCGCCGATATTGAACCCTTCCCCAGCGCCGTACTGGCTCACCACTACCCTCGCACGCCGAACTTTGGCGACATGACCACGCTCGGGGCCCTAGTGCTGGCCGGCAAGATAGTAGCCCCGGACGTTCTCGTCGGCGGAACGCCGTGCCAAGCGTTCAGTGTCGCCGGCATGAGACAGGGCATGCTCGACCCGCGCGGTGCCCTAACCATCAAATATGTAGAGCTTGCAGATGCAGTTGACCATGTTCGAACCAGTCGAAACCAACCCGAAAGCATCATCGTCTGGGAGAACGTCCCCGGTGTCCTTTCCGACAAAGGCAACGCCTTCGGATGCTTTCTTGGCGCGCTTGCTGGGGAATACTGCGAACTGCAGCCTCCAGGGAAACGGTGGCAGGACGCTGATTGTATGTATGGACCCAAAAGAACAATTGCGTGGCGGATATTGGACGCCCAATATTTCGGACTGGCCCAACGACGCCGCCGTGTGTTCCTTGTCGCAAGTGCTCGAGCAGACTTCGATCCCACCGCGGTACTTTTTGAGCGCGAAGGCGTGCGCCGGGATAATGCGCCGCGCCGAGGCGAGGGGCAAGACGTTACCGGAACAGCTCCTTTCGGCCCTGCACTCCAGTGCGGATGCGGACATGTGTTCAGCGAAGAGTTAGGCCATTACGGGTGCCCGAACTGCGAGGGTGATGAGGGGCCAGCGGTGAGCATGTTCGGCGGCATACCAGCATTCGGCGGGCACGGCTTGTCCGGATCGGTTGAGCGAGCGGCAACGCTTACAGCCAGCGGTGCTGATGAGGTGCGTGGCTTGACAGCGTTTTAACGACAGTTGCCTTGAACAACTGGTTCATGGCTGAACCGCTTGTCGCCAGCTACTGCAGGAACGGCAGTAGCTGGCCGATACGAATTACCCTTCTAGTTCGGATAGGGAAATCAAGGAAGGCTACACTACGATGAATCTCTTACGCGGCACTATGTTATCAACACGCCTAATATCTGCGTTTGTAGTATGCGCAGTTGTCACGCTAGGTGTCGGCCTTGTCGGATACACCGGTATCACTGGCCTCAAAAACAGCGTAGATGGGATCGTCAGTAACAACCTCGTATCGGTGTACAACACGAGTAACGCACGCTCAAATGCTATAGCGCACTATCGCGACTTGCACCGCGCACTGCTGTATAAATTTGCAAAGGCAGACCAAGCCCGGTATAACGAGGCTTTGAAGTCCTTAGCAGACAACCAAAAAGAAGTAGAGCAACTTTTCAATGCATATCGGCAAACGCCTCTGGAAGACGATGAAAGAGCGGCAGGTGATCAGTTTGAAAAAGACTGGCCCGCGTACATTAACGCATCCTCTCGCGTGATCGAATTAGCGGCGAAAGGTGACCTCGAAAGCGCGAGCAAGATATTCGGACAAGAGGTGGATCCTGCATACAAGAAAGTAAACGATGAGTTAAAAGCAATAGTAGCGTCCAACAAGCGCCAGAGTGATGACGTCGCAGTAGAAGCCGCAAAGACTTCGAGCGCCGCATATGGTTCATTGGGCATAGGCGTAGTTATCGCGTTTGTTGCTGCAATTATTCTGGGCTTATTGGTCACACGCTCGATCACTCGACCGCTTTTGGGTGCTCTACGGACCGCAAAACAAGTGGCCGACGGCGACCTTTCCCAACAAATTGATGTAACCGGAAATGACGAGATCAGCACACTGCAATCAGCACTCAGCACGATGCAAGTTAATCTAAGAAATACCATTAGCGAAATTGCTAATGCGGCAGATCAATTGGCATCTGCGTCCGAAGAGTTGAATGCAGTTACGGAGGAAAGCTCCAAAGCGCTGATACGCCAGAACGATGAAATCCAGCAAGCCGCTACGGCGGTGAACGAGATGACAGCAGCGGTAGAGGAAGTGGCGCGCAATGCCTCAGGCGCGTCTGAGTCCTCTGAAGAAACTAGCCGCAGTGCTATTGAAGGACGTGATCAAGTAAAGAATGCCGTTGGATCGGTTAATACTATGGCAGAGCAGATTTCTCAATCGACTGAAAAGGTCACGGTACTCGCCACGAGAGTCAATGAGATCACAGGCGTTCTCGCAGTCATCCAGTCCATAGCCCAGCAAACCAACCTTTTGGCATTGAATGCCGCAATTGAGGCAGCCAGGGCTGGCGAGCAGGGTCGCGGCTTTGCGGTAGTCGCCGATGAAGTGCGCGCCCTTGCACACCGAACGCAGGCATCGACCGCGGACATTGAGGCTATGATGGCCCAAATTCGTGCAGGTGCGGATGAAGCAGTGATCTCTATGAATAACAGTAGGAGCCTTGCAGGAGAAACCCGTGATCAAGCGATTCAGGCAGGTCACGCGCTAGACAGAATCACCGAAGGTGTCTCAATGATTAATGAGAAAAATCTCGTGATCGCGAGTGCCGCCGAAGAGCAGGCTCACGTAGCTCGAGAGGTGGATCGAAACCTGATTAATATTCAAGATATCTCCACTCAGACTGCGACTGGCGCACACCAAACCAATGCCTCGAGCGCAGAGCTTTCTCGACTTGCCGCCTCATTTGGAGTATTGGTCAATAAGTTCAAGACCTGAAAAAGTTGATCAGAACGCGCTTGTATACAGTAGGCATCTGGCAATAGCGCGTTCAGATGCCTATGTGCTTGCGCAAAGATCTTCCGCCTCACTTGAGGCGCGAGAACGGCACGCCGCTAGCCTGGCCTGAAATCCCATCGCCCCCACATGTCGTGAAAATCAGCTGCGCTGCCGCAGATCTTGTTTTGCGGCAGCTGTTTTAATAGCGGCAGCGTTAATCACAGTCTGGGATGTTACGGCACGGATCATTGGGCTTCGAGTGCTGTGGAATACGCATCGCTACCGGTATGGGCGCTGATTTCGAATCCTTGTCAGCTTTCTGTTGAGCGCGCCCAAGTAGCCATCGGGTCGAGCGCCTGCAAGCCATTTCCCGCAGCGACATCAGGGCGGAAGGATTGGAATGCCGCCAGAACTGGCGAGTGACGACGTATCGCCCAATTATCGCACTGGTATCTCGCCGCATGGCACAGCAACCCATGGGTCTGGGTCGTCGAGCTCAAACGCTTTATGCCGTGAGCCAGCTATAACGGGACTGGTCAGAAATGACGCGTCTGAACGCACCCAGGCGCTGTTGAGGCTCGGCGGAAAGGCTTAATGAATGCCGGGCATATCGTTCGAAGCGTCATCGGTTGCCGCTATGAAGTCATGCCAGGCTAAAAAGGCGTGATAATGACGGTCAGTTGCCTCCTCCCAAAAAGCCCCTTCAATTTCCTTCGCGGAAACCATCATCATCATTTTAGTTATAGATGCATCCAGTTCCACCAAAAGTTCATGAGCCTTGAATCGGAAATGGTCTTGGAGTGGCATTTTGAAGATCCTTGTAGATGACCTGACCAGAAAAACACCGGCCTATGACCCACCTAAAGAAGCTGACACGTGAATTCATCGATCAGTCTCATTGAACTGACCGGCGGTAAAACGTTGGACATCAACAGGATTTACTTGAGGAACAATTCGTGGTCGATCCAAGACGAGTTTTTGGGCCTATTCCCCTTTCAGCCTCCAAACGCAAAACAGCGGCGACAATCGCGGTTACAACGATAAAAAATCACCCTGCCAACCCAAAATAGCGACGTTTGCAAGTATGCAACCTCAAAGTGATCTGCCGCTTCGGCCCTTATTGGCGGGTAGCTGACGGCGATTGCCACCTATCTCACAATAAAAATCAGCTCTCCCCTGTCAGTCATTGCCATGCCTACCTGAGCCTGCCGAGGTACTGCTCGCGCATTGAGCAGACCCGGTCATCGATGATTCTGAAAATCATCATGGTGCCTGACCAGACATTGCCGTCCGCCGCCCGCTGAGCTTGGCACTGCGCGGGCCGTAAACCTCATCCGCCATTGTGGTGCATTCCATGACCTGTCCTTGGTTCTGCACCAACTCCTGCTGGCTGCCCAGCAGCGAGGCAATCCCCCACACTCCCAGGCACGCCAACAGCGGCAGCCCGCTTGTTGCGCTCTTTGGCGAACTCGTCAGCCCGAGCCTCGGCATCTTTGCGGATCACCACTTCGGAGTCGATCAGTTCGTTAAGCCTGCGGACGGTGTCGATATCGGCATGTCCATGTCGCGATCGGTCGCATCCTTGGAGAGGACTTTCCTCAACCACAAGAAGTCACCCAGCAGGATTGGACCTGTACCGCCCGGTCAGCCAAGTAGCTTTGCCTGGACCAAGGTCGCTTGGATCCCTCTCCACCCCTGAAATAAAAAAGACGCATCAGTATGGCGAGCCTTGTCAAAAGAAAATCGCTCAGTTAAACCCTGCCAGATTTTTGCGTCTTGGGATCGAGATAATCCTGACCGGATCGAGTTATCTGGATAACCCAATCCTTAGAAACCAAAAGGAGGCCTGAATCAACACAGCGGTTTGCCAGATAGAAGAATTCCGCTTCCTCTAGAGGTCTGCTGACGTTTCCACTGGATGATCTCCACTTTTCAAGAAGATCATCAAGATGAATCCCGCTAGAAACAGCGTAAGCCGGAAGCAGACTCAGTAAATGCTTAATCCTAAGCGAATCGCGTTCCATGTGAATATCCCTTCCAAACCTCGGAAAGGCTTTATTACCACACACCCGAGCAATATCAAAGTGCCATTATCATTTAAAGACACCCGGCCGACTACCGCGTAGCTAAAATAGGCGCGAATGACGTTTTTGCCGAGCTTGGTAATCTGAGGTCCAAGGAGGTCTCACCTACGCCATGCGCCTTGGAGGCGAATATGCATAGCTGTTCCTGCTTAGCAGGTCGCGGTAGTATTTCTTCGATCAGAGCGCAATCAAAGAACCGGTGGCAGCAAGCTCTATCGCCCGCCTGGCTCAGAACGTTGACGATCGAGCGGGAAGTGACCGAGTGGCTTGTTGAGCCCACAATAACCAGGCTGCTGGCGGGCAGTCATGCAAACGCGAGATCCGCAATCTGCCCTGGATCGGTTTGAAGTGGGCGGGCAAGAAGAACGCCACGCGTTCTTAGCCTGGAGAACATAATGCTGATGCAGTACTGCCGCAAATCTCATTTTGCGGCAGCTGCGTTAATTGCGGCAGCTTTAGCCGCAATCTTTTGGGGTAAAACGGCATGGATCATCGAAATTCGTGTGCTGTGGAATACGCATCGCTAACTGTATAGGGGCTGCTTTCGAATCCTTGGAGGCATTGCCTGCGCCCTGAACAAGCGCATATTTCCCATCGACTGCAGGAGCGGATGGCTTGGAAGCCGCAGCGAATGCCATGCCTTGCAGCCCAATCACTGCGACAGTTGTCACGACAAACCCTTTCAGCACGGATATTTTTGTAATGCTGTTCATGGTATTTCCTCTGGGTTGTTAAAAGCTCGATCTAAGAGCCTCTGCTTCATATGTTGCATGGCAGATAAACTGCCATACAAATACTGTACCTACTTTATGACAACAGCTGCATCGCGCTAAAGGTGAATAAAATTTCATCGTACTGGGTGCCACAAACTCAGCTTGACTCCCCAATGCTCTAGACACCGTGTCTTTCTCATCGAAGCTATAGCAAATAACTCAATTTCAGCCGTATAGCGAGATGGATGGCTGCTACGCCTACTCCGCCCGCAACAGCGACTACGCCGAAGACTGGCCGCCGCGCCTCCTCCAGAGACAGAGACGTTAGTTCTAACCCTGGACCCATCATGAACGTGACTAATGCTTTCATTGAAATCAATTCGTTTTTGTTCATGTAGGTAACCGGCCTAAAATCCTTGCAGCTCTTCACCCTCCGCAGAATTACGGTGGCTGATTGAAGAAACGGACGTCGGTCAAAGCTAAAAGGGGCAAAGCCCACTCAGGTTCTGCCTCACAAATAAGGGCGCCAAGCCAAGATGAAGAAAGAATTCACATTTTCTATCAAGTGCACTTGCTTTAATGAGGATTACTCACCTCCAGACACCACGCGAGTCACGACTAATTTTGCGAACCTGGCCAGGGGAGAAAGTCGCCAGGAGAATTTGCGTAACACCTTGACGATGATTGACAACCGCTTCAATGCCTTGGCGCACTGGGACAACCCTAAAGGAGATCGTTATACGGTCGAGCTGGATATTGTTTCTGCGGAAATGAATATTGACGCTGAAGGCAATCATCAGACCATCCCGTTGATTGAGGTTTTGAAAACGACGATCATTGATAGAAAAACTGATGCGCGTATTAACGGGATTGTCGGAAATAACTTTTCTTCTTACGTTCGAGACTATGACTTCAGTGTACGATTACTGGAGCACAATAGGAGTCTGTCCGGGCTCAGCACCCCGGAAGACTTTGGGGATTTACACGGAAAGCTATTCAAATGCTTTATCAATTCAGATAGCTACAAAGCTCACTTCGATAAGCTGCCCGTCATCTGCCTGAGTGTATCGAGCGCCAGGACCTACCAGCGGACCGAGAATCAGCATCCTGTTTTAGGATATGAATACCAGCAGGACGAATACTCGTTGACGGATGAGTACTTCAGGAAAATGGGCTTAAAGGTTCGCTATTTCATGCCCCCCAACAGCGTTGCGCCTCTGGCTTTTTATTTTTCGGGCGATTTGCTGGGGGACTACACCAATCTGGAGCTTATTAGCACCATCAGCACGATGGATACCTTTCAGAAAATTTATCGCCCTGAGATCTATAACGCAAATTCAACGGCAGGAAAAATCTATCAGCCTAGCTTGAAAAATAAAGATTACTCGTTGACTCGCATTGTGTACGACCGCGAGGAGCGAAGTCAGCTGGCTATAAAGCAAGGGAAATTTTTTGAAGAGCACTTTATCAAACCCTACCAGCCCCTTCTGGATCAGTGGTCCGCAAGCTGCACTCTTTGATCGTTTAAAAACCAAGGCTGATTTTTCATGAAAAAACTTTTGCCCACCTCCACTGCTGGCAGCTTGCCTAAACCTTCCTGGCTTGCACAACCTGAGACGCTCTGGTCACCGTGGAAATTGCAAGGCGAAGAATTGCTTGAAGGCAAGCAGGATGCGTTACGTTTGTCACTGCAAGAACAACAGCTGGCCAATATTGATATCGTCAGTGACGGTGAACAAACGCGCCAGCATTTTGTAACTACGTTTATTGAGCATCTCGACGGCGTCGATTTTGAAAAGCGCGAGACTGTCAGAATTCGTGACCGCTATGATGCGAGCGTGCCAACCGTCGTGGGTGCTGTCGCTCGCCGAAAGCCGGTTTTTGTTGAAGACGCAAAATTTCTGCGTCAGCAGACCAGGCAGCCTATCAAGTGGGCCCTGCCAGGGCCAATGACGATGATTGATACTCTCTACGATGCTCATTATAAAAATCGTGAAAAACTGGCTTGGGAGTTTGCCAAAATCCTCAACCAGGAGGCCAAAGAACTGGAGGCTGCCGGGGTTGATATTATTCAGTTTGATGAACCTGCATTTAATGTGTTTTTTGATGAGGTGAATGACTGGGGCGTCGCCACCCTGGAAAGGGCAGTTGAAGGGCTTAAATGTGAAACGGCCGTGCATATTTGCTATGGCTACGGCATCAAAGCGAATACCGACTGGAAAAAAACTCTGGGGTCAGAATGGCGACAGTACGAAGAAGCCTTTCCCAAACTGCAAAATTCCAGTATCGACATCATCTCGTTGGAATGTCACAACTCTCGCGTCCCTATGGATCTGATTGAGCTCATTCGAGGCAAGAAAGTGATGGTAGGGGCCATTGATGTGGCAAGCCACACCATTGAAACGCCTGAGGAAGTCGCCAACACGTTGAGAAAGGCGCTTCAATTCGTCGATGCCGACAAACTCTATCCGTGCACCAACTGCGGCATGGCCCCCCTTCCTCGTCATGTCGCCAGCGGCAAGCTGCGCGCATTAAGTGCAGGCGCAGAAATCATCCGGAAAGAGCTCTCGAATCAGTGATTAGCCAAGGCTTGCGGACTTTGAGCTCTCGTCGCTCAAGGCCTGCTACTTTTCCCTGAATATTCTTTTGCAGATTCGACCGACAACACATGCCATCACGATCATCCAGCAGACGAAAAACACTGTCCGTGTGCCGTGATCTATTCCAGGTATCTCGAACCCCAGCCACGCACCTGCAAACATCAGCGGCATAAATAAAACAAGGGCAAGTAACCGCTCTAAAATCCAGCTCACACTTGAAACTCCACATAAAAGTGTGAGTCAGTTTAGCCTTTTCACCCTGCCGGGGCCTCCCTCCAATGATCCTCAAAAAAACGCCGCTCGCCGGGAGTTTCAGAGCATCACGTTAATGCGAAAGACGTTCTGCTCGGGGTCCAGCAGCACGGCCTGATACCAGTTGTAATACGTCAAATACGGTTCCTTGATCAGTCTTGCGCCCTGCTCCACCGCCAGCGGCACCAGTCGGTCTACCTCGGCTTGTTCGGACACGTCGATGTTGAGCAAGAACCTGCACCCGGTGCTGCCTGCAAACGCTTCCAGGCCAAGCAGCTCGTATGCATCAAGCGCGTTGAAACCGATGCAGGACTTGCCTGTGTCCAGTCCGCGGAAGATCGGTGACCTGATGGACTCGATTTCGCGAAAACCGAACAGGTCCGAATAGAAGGTGCTGAGACGGACAATGTCCCGCGCGAACACGTTGACGTAAGACAGGGAGTTCATATCAGGCCACCTTGCTGCCGCCAAAGGTCGTCTGTTTGACGAACTTGGACAGCAAGTGATCGCCTGATGTAACCGGCGCATGCCGAGGCGTAGCGCCAGGCGGCAGGCAACCTGGCAGGCATTGAATCAAGGTGTCGTAGTTGGGCTGGTGGAAGAACACCAGAGACTGTCGGCGGTTGTCCTGATCGCTGGTCATCGGCGGGTTGACCACTCGGTGCAGCGTGGAAATCCACTGGTCGTTGGTCCACTGCATCATCAGATCGCCAATGTTGACCACAAAACCATTCTCGACATACGGCACATCGACCCACTCGCCCTGACGATTACGCACTTGCAAGCCGCCCAGCGCGTTATCGGGGCGCACGATGGTCAGGCTGCCGTAGTCGGTATGCGCACTCGCGCGTAATTGACCAGCCTCGACCTCGGTCTTGATGTCCGGGTAACTCAGGCTGCGGAACATGCTGATATGCCGGTCGATCTTGTCATCGAAAAAACACTCATCCAGTTCCAATGCCAAGGCAAACAAGCGCATCAACGATTGAGCCAATTCGCTCATGGCGTCGAAATAGGCCTGGTAAGCCTCCTTGAATCCGGGCAGCAGGTCTTGCGCAGGCCAGACATTCGGTGCGAAGTGCGAGCCCGCCTGGGCATTGTGATAATAATCTTCGTCCGGAACATTACTCGGCCCGATGGAGAAAGACTCCTTGAGATCCCCCGGCGCGCTTTCCTCCAGGGAATAGGAAAGGCTCTCCTCGGCCACCGCGCTATAGCCGCGCACCATCTCCGGACTGGGCCGGTCTACCCTGCGCTTTTCCGCCAGCGGCAAATCAAAGAATTGCCGGGTCAAACGCGAGACCCTGTCGATAAGCGCTCCGGGAATCTGGTGCTCGGTGATGACCAGAAACCCGATGTCCCTGCACGCCTGATTGACTGCTCTGGCTACGGCGGCCTTGCCGTCCGGGTCTTCGGAAAAATAGGGGGCCAGGTTGATAATGGGCACATATTGCAGAGTCATACGGCTGTTTCCTCTCGCTGACACGCTACCGGGAAGGCTCATCCATAAGGGTAAAGATCAGCGAGGCAAGAGCAGAAAGCATGCCACTGGAGGAATTCATCGTTCATACAAGCAGTTAGCTGTTTCAACCGCTAAAGCCGGATCAACCGGTCTGAAACGGAACGCATGGTTTGAATGCACAGATATGAAAAAACGGGCCAGAACTGCGCACATTCGACCCGCTGTTTTCAGGCGCTTTCCATACGTTCGATAACGTCGGCGGTCGTCGTTACTTCACCGAACTCATAGGCAATCGTCGTCAGCGATATTCGCTGAACTTCTTCTGCAGAGACCGCGCCGAAGCCGACGTCCGGGTAGTCCATCGCGGCATTGGCGTCGCTCAGGGCGATGACTTTGTACTCACGATGCACGCCATCCCTGATCGTGGTTTCACAGCACACATTGGTGACCGTGCCGCAGACGATGATCGTGTCGACATCCCGCGCACGCAGCACGGTGTCCAGGTCAGTATTATGAAAGCCGCTGTAAAACAGCTTGTCGACAATCACATCACCTGACTGAGGCGCGAGTGCTTCGATGACCTCAATGCCCGGATCATGCCGTGCCAGTATCTGGTCAACATTCGGGTAAAGATCACGCATACGCCCGGTATCAGAACCATCGCCGCGCACAATGTGGCGAAGATAAACCACCGTCACACGAGCAGCCCGCGCAGCTTGCAGCAGCTTCTGGATAGGCTGGACGATATCCACCGTACTTTTTACGTACAACGCCCCAGTGGGCTCGCAAAAGACCTTTTGCATGTCTACAACGATAACCGCCGCTCTGCGCGGATCGATCGGCCACCGGACAAGGGGTTTGCTCATGGGTCTCACCTCGATTAAAGCCTGACAGGCTGGGTAGTCTTGCCAAGCAATAATCGTGCTGCCGGTGCGACGGCGATCACCAACGCTTCGAGAAATAGAACATGACGGAACCCACGCAAAGACATGTCACGGCCTTGAATACCGGATAGCCAGCGCCACCGCACAGCAGATAGGAGTAGCCGTTTGTTATCAGCAGGAAAACCGAAACAGTCAACAGAACGAGCGAGATAAAACGCTGGACCCGAAACCGCTGCTTATCGCTGCCGATATACACAGTCACCCTCCATTCAATTCCGCAAAAAGCATCGAGCGAAAGCTCAGGAAAGCTTGAAGTTCTTCAACTCAATCTTTGCATTGGCTATCAGGTCAGGCGTCATTGGCCTGCCCTGCCTGTCCAGCAGTACCGGTGTGCATGCGCATCGACAGCGCACACGGTTATCCCCTTCTGCCCACCAATCAAGCATCTGCTGTCCCGTGAACAGCTCGCCATGTCGCTCGACATGTTGCTCTCGACTGGTTGGCGTCAGCGCGGACAGATGCATGAATTTCACCGGCATCCCGAGACGCTCTGAATCGGCGATGTCGTTCTGCAACTTGCGAATACGCATTTCATGAAGTTCGGAATCAGAAATTCTACCGACCAAGGCTGAGCCCTCGTTAAGACACACTCCAAATTAATAGACCACCCAGGCGACTCACGCCACCTTTCAATCACCTATCGAGCCAGTTCCAGCAGATTCTGCCTCACACTTACCCCAACCTTTCAACGCCAGGATCGGGAGGGAATCAACACCCCTTTCCACACAAGTGATGTGCCGGTGCGGTTATTCATAGCGCCGTACCAGACTCGTATATTGAACCCACCGTGGCGTGCTGGCTCCCGCAGCGTGCTGATCATGAGACACAGAGCGAGGATTCATTATGAACAGTGCAATTCAACCGCATTCAAACCTGGAAGCATCTCCACATGAGATCGATGCGGAATACTTCGAGTACAGCAAAGCGGCAAACCCGATCAGCGCAAATTTGATCACCCGCATCCCGTACCAGAGCTTCCCTGCTTCGCTCTATGATTCGGGCCCATCTCGAACAGTGGCTCTCGATTTGAGCGAAAAACTTGAGTGTGAAGGCCCAGCAACCGGCCCAGGTCTTTGTGCCAGTTTCATTCGACTGAACGCCGGCGATGATGTCACTTTAGCGCCCAACGCGACCTCACAGGTTCTGTATGTAATTGATGGTAGCGGCAGCCTTTCGTACGGTGAAAAGGCGTTTGAATGGACAAAAGGTTGTTTTATCGCCCTGCCAGGGATGAACAGCACAATCCTCAAGGCGTCGGCGGACGCACGATTCTACTGGGTACATGATGAGCCTCTGCTTCGCTACTTAGGCGTGAGCAGAAGTGAAGACCGCTTCACCCCGACTCTGTACCCTGCGGCTGTCGCATCGGCAAAGCTTCGTGAAGCCGCTGATGATCCACGTGCACAGGATCGCAGCCGCATCAGTATTCTGCTGGGTAACAGCAACTTTCCTCAGACACGCACAGTGACACATGTACTGTGGGCTATGTACGGCATCCTCCCGGCTGGCTCGATCCAAAAACCCCACCGGCACCAATCCATCGCCCTTGACTTCATCATTGACTGCCCAACCGGGTGCTATTCGCTTGTCGGTACTGAACTTGACGAGAATGGCCAGATTCGCAATCCAAAACGCGTAGATTGGACGCCAGGGCTTGCGTTCGTCACGCCACCTGGCTATTGGCATGCCCACTTCAACGAGTCGGATCGCGAAGCATTTCTGATCCCGATTCAGGATGCAGGTCTACAGACATACCTGCGATCACTGGATATTCGGTTCAGCTAAATGGAATCCCGGTATGGCTGGCTCATACCGGGAATCATCGCTGCCACACGGGCGGGTCAACCACGCGTTCAGCAATGAAATCGATAAAGCATCGCACCTTCGAAGAAACGATTCGCTTCGGAGGATATACAAACCAGATGGCGCCAGACTCCTGTGAGCCCTTGACCTCCCAATCAGGCAGCAAGCGCACCAGTCGACCATCGCGCAAACTGGCACTGGCAAGCCAATCTGGGAGCAATGCCATTCCCAACCCGTTGCTCACCGCAATTAGCTGAGCCTCAAGGTCATTTACCCAAAGTACAGCACCCACGGGCAACGAAACCTGCTCGTTGTCGTTGGCCCATATCAACCCCTCGGGGTACTCACGCCCGATGATCATCAGGTCGACAGGCAGTTGAGCGGGGCAATCCGGTTGAGGATAACGAGTGGCAAACTCTGGGCTCACACACAGGAAAGTCTTTACCTCAGCCAGCTTTCTCGCCTTGAGATTGGAGTTCGCCAATCTGCCAATTCGAATCGCAAGATCGATTCCAGTGGCGATCAGATCGACATGTGACTCCTCAAGACTGAGATCTAGTGTGATGTCTGGATAACGCTCGATAAACTCGCCTACCAGAGGGAGTATGTGATGACGTGCAAAAGCAGGAGGCAGACTGACCTTCAACCTCCCTCGGGGATTTTGATTGAGGGCGGACGTTGCCGCCTTGGCTTCTGACAATTCAAAGAGGACTTTTTGGGCATGGTACAAGAACGTTTGCCCACCCTCGGTCAATGCGAGTTTTCGTGTTGATCGATTGAAAAGAGCAATGCCGAGATCGTGCTCTAGATCTTTGATGTAACGCGAAACCGTAGAAGCTTTGATCCCCAAACGCCCTGCGGCTTTGGAGAAGCTGTTCCCGTTGGCAGACTCTACGAAGGCGGTCAGTGCTGCTAGGTAGTCCAAGTGCGCCTCTCTGGTTTTTTGGTGTCGCGGGCCCGGCTACGCGGCGCATTTGAGCCTTGAAATCGATTGGAAAAGCTCGGTTGCTTCTGAGACCACAGCCTTCGTCATCTCGGAAGGGTATCCGATCGCAAGCGTTCAGCGACGTCACCTTGAAGCCCGGAGGACCAGTTGTAAATAGCTTGGGCGCTTGCGGTGAAGCCACCGCGCTGATAAAAATTTTCAGCATTCATAAAGCGGATATCGAAGCACTAATACCTACGCGCGCATCATCTTATGGCCCACCCAAGGCGGTCATCAAGGTACGCATCATGTTCAGTCGGTAGGTAATAGTCATTGATTTATAGTCCGGAGGAATTATCTCAACTCTCACTATTGGTGCCTGTAAACCTGTGCCTGCTGTCGGGCAGGCGTCCAGCGGTGTGGCAGCAGCTCTGTAATGTCACTCGCCCGAGGCGTAGGCAGTCGCAACAACACATCTTCAAGGTTGGCCGTCGCGCAGCCCTCAAAGTGAGAAAGTTTCGGAACTCCTCACTTTCCAGCGCCCAATAAAAAACCCCGCAGACGTTAATCTGCGGGGCTTTGAATAGTGGAGGCCGAGGTCGGAATCGAACCGGCGTAGGCGGATTTGCAATCCGCTGCATAACCATTTTGCTACTCGGCCTCAAACGAAAGATGCTTCACTTGAACATCAAACGTGTTTTGATTTCGCGGGAAACCTGTATTTCTTTGGCTTCCAACCCATTGAATCTAAAGGGTTTTTTTCAATTCCTCGCTCAGGAATGGACGCAATTCTGTACTGGTTCGCATGCCATGTCAAGAACGAGGAGAAAATAATTCGCCCGCGTTATGCCGGTGCAATCGCTACTGCGCCTGACGTTCCAGGGGCGTATACGGTTTGAAGAACCCGCTGCCCATCCATTGCGGTGTTTTTTCCGTGGTCAGCGGCTGGGCGCGCTGGTAGCTGTTTGCGTTTTTCGCGTAGCCCTTGTGGTCGTACTCGGCCATGAACGGGTACGGGAAGACCTTGCGGGTGCGTCCGCGATTGCCCACGTTTTCCTTGACCATCGACGCCGGCAGCGACTGTGCCAGCGGCCGCTGCCTGTTGCCGGCCTTCTCCGGGCCTGCCTGTCGGACAACGATGGCATCCGGGGCCCGGCTTTTTTCGACCCAGGCCATGACCGGTGTCAGCAGATCGACCAGGCTTGGCCCTTCCCCGCCGCCGCAGTGATAGACGCCGGGCAACATGTACAGCCTCGAGAATGCCTCGGTGCGGGTCCTGCCCATCTGCGCTTCAAGCGCCTCGTGATACGCCAGGGTGTTGAGCGGTGAGATGTTCGGGTCGGCCCAGCCGTGCCAGAGGATCAGCTTGCCGCCACGGCTGGCGAATGGTGAAAGATCAGGGTTGGTAGCGTCGTACAGCGCATGCAGCGGGCGCAGTTGGTCAAAGGTTTTCTTGTCGAACTCCAGCGTATTCAAATCGAAACCTGCGGACGGGTTCTTCTCGAACACAACGTTGCGAATGGCCTCCAGCGCGGCTTTTTCGCTGTACACAGTCTGATCGGCGCTGACCGGCACAAACACGCCAGCCCATGCCAGTTCCGAACCCGGCTGCGGGCCGCCCAGGGTCAGCCGCTCGCCACTGGCTGCGTCTTTCGGGCCATCGTAAAAGCGTCTGACCGTGGCTACCTCATCCGCGCTCAGGCACGTGGCGGGATCGGCAGACGCCTTGCATTGCAACGCGGCGGGGTCGAAGTGGCAGATACGCGGATCCGCTATGAGGCCGTCGATCTGCCCGTCCAGCAGATCGCATTGGTCGAGTACGGCCTTGTGCAGCAACGGCAATCGTGAAGCGAGAAGGATCGGCTTGCCGTCTGCGCCGCGATTGGAGCGCGCCATCCAGCTGTGATACAGGGTTTTCTGCACTTGAAAATTGAGCGCCGGGGCTCCGGCAATGATGCCGTCGAAATCGTCCGGGTAGCGCTGCGCTTCGATCAACGCCTCTCGGCCGCCGTCCGAGCAGCCACTGAAGTAGGCGTATTGCGCTTTGCGACCATAGAACGCAGCGATCAGTTTCTTCGAGGCCAGTGCAGTGAGGTGCACACCACGATGGGCGAAATCGGCGCGCTTTTGCGGGTCATCGCCAAAATGCTCGTCTGCCGCCCGATGTCCCATGTCGGTGGAGGCCACCGCGAATGCGCCAGCACTCAGGGACGTGCAGCCATCAGCGGCGCGCACGGTCGAGTTGACGTTGCCACACAATCCACCGCAGCCGACTTGCAGGTAGCGCTGCTCCCAGGTGCGGGTTGGCAGCTCAAGCCTGAAATTGATCTCCGGTGCCAGTTGACCTTCCACGGCACACACCGCGACACCATCACGGGTCGATTCACTGGCCGCCAGCACACGACTGCCCTGCCCGCCGATATCACTGATTTCCACGCTGCTCAGTGCAGCACAGCTGCTGACCGGTTTGACCACTGCAAGCCGGGCCGTATTGTCGACGGTTGCAGAAGATGCCATGCGGGCCTGAGCCGGCGTCTGAAGGCTGAGTGAAGTGACCAGCAGCAACAAGGCGTGGGCGTACTTCGGCTGGGAGGGTTTCATGAGAACTCCTGTTCATGAAGGATCAAAATCACAGTGCGAACCTGCAAATGGCCGCACTGTGCGTAGGGGTAAAACGTTTAACCCCGGCGATAATTCAAAGGCTAGTAGAAAAAACCGTCACCGATTCCATCCGCCGCCCATGACCTTGTAGAGCGTGACCCGGTTGCTCTGCTCTGTCAGGCGCAGGGAAATCAGGTCCTGCTCGGCACTGTACAGCGAGCGTTGCGACTCGAGCGCCTCCAGGTAACTCTGCGATCCGCCACGGTACAGAGCGTCGGCCAATTCGTAGCTTCCGCGGCTGGCATCGGTATAGGCCTGCTGTGCGGCAAGCCGCTCATCCAGCGTGCTGCGCACCGCCAGAGCATCGGCCACTTCCTTGAATGCAGTCTGGATCGTCTGCTGATAGGTCTGAATCTGGATCTGGTTCTCGACCTTGGCCGAGTCCAGCGTGGCACGATTGGCGCCGCCATCGAAAATCGGCACGCTGATGCTTGGCGCAAAGCTCCACGCGCCGGTTCCGGACTTGAACAGACCCGACAGGCTGGAGCTGGAAGAGCCTGCACTGGCGGTCAGGGTGATGCTGGGGAAGAACGCCGCACGCGCTGCACCGATATCAATGTTCGCGGCTTTCAGCGTGTGCTCGGCACTCAGCACGTCCGGGCGACGTTGCAGGAGGCTGGAAGGCAGGCCATCCGGCACCTGCACCAATTGCGCCACCGACTGCATGTCGGCATTGGGCAGCAGCTCCTCCGGCAGATCGCTGCCCACCAGCAGACACAGGGCGTTACGGTCCTGAAGAATCTGGCTTTTATATTGCGCCACATCGCCCCTCGCCGATTCGACCGTTGTCTGCGCCTGGGCCACTTCCAGCCCGGAAGAACCGCCCAGCGCATGACTGCTTCGGGTCAGGTCGTAGCTTTTCTGCTGGCTGGCCAGCGTGTCTTCGGCAAGTTTCAGAAGCTGGTTGTCGGCGGCCAGGGTCAGCCAGCCGGTCGCCACTTCGGCGATCAGGCTGATCTGCGTGCTGCGCCGGGTTTCGGTCAACGCCAGATAATCCTCGAGCGCTTCGTCCTGAAGGTTCTGGATACGCCCGAATACGTCCAGTTCATAGCTGCTCAAGCCAAGCTGCGCGCTGTACTCATGGCTGATCGACGAGCCTCCGGTCATGGAGGTCGATGACGGCGTGCGTGTATGCGTTCCGCTGCCACTGGCATCAATGGTCGGCAGGCTCGCCGCCCGTTCGATGCGATATTGCGCCTGCGCTTTCTCGACGTTGAGGCTGGCCAGGCGCAGGTCGCGGTTATTCACCAGCGCCAGGGTCTGCAGGCGCACCAGGCGGTTATCGATGAAAAAATTCTGCCATTCGATGTCCGTGGGCACGCTGGCCGACGCAACCGGCTGGTCCGCTGTCGCTGGCAGCCATTGGTTTGAAACCGGCGCTTCAGGGCGCTGATAGTCCGGGGCAAGGTTGACGCAGCCCGCAAGCAGCGCCGTGACAGCCAGCGAAGGCCAGAAAAGACGCATCATGCTTCACCTGTAGATGTGGGTTGAGCCGCCGGAGCATTGCCTGACGAACGACTGAAGCGGCGACGCACTTCGACGAAGAACAGCGGCACCAGGAAAATACCCAGCACAGTGGCGCTGAACATGCCGCCCAGAACGCCCGTGCCGATCGCATTGCGCCCGGCCGAGCCTGCACCGCTGCTGAGGGCCAGCGGCAGCACACCGAACATGAATGCCAGCGAAGTCATCAGAATCGGACGCAGGCGTTGCCGGGCGGCAAGAAGGGTCGCCTCATGCAGGCTTTTGCCCTGTTCCTGAAGATGTTTGGCGAACTCGACGATCAGGATCGCGTTTTTCGCCGCCAGGCCCACCGTGGTCAGCAAGCCCACCTGAAAATACACGTCATTGCTCAAGCCACTGATGCGGGTCGCCAGTACCGCGCCGACCACACCCAGCGGCACCACGAGCATGACCGAGAACGGCACCGACCAGCTCTCGTACAAGGCTGCCAGGCAGAGGAATACGAACAGCACTGAAATGGCGTAGAGCATCGGCGCCTGGGACCCGGACAAGCGCAGTTGGTAGGACTGCCCCGTCCACTCGTAACCGATGCCCTCGGGAAGTTGCTTGATGATGGCTTCAACGGCATCCATCGCTGTACCCGAGCTGACGCCCGGCGCAGGATCGCCCACCACTTCAAGTGACGAGCTGCCGTTGTAACGCTCCAGCAACGGCGAGCCGTAGCTCCAACGACTGCTGGCGAACGATGAGAACGGGACCATTTCGTCATTGCTGTTGCGCACGAACCAATGGTCCAGATCAGCTGATTGCATGCGCGAAGCAGCCTCGCCCTGCACGTAGACTTTTTTCACTCGCCCCTGATTGAGGAAGTCATTGATGTAGCTGCCGCCCAGCGCAGTGGACAGGGTCGAGTTGATGTCACTGGTGGACAGGCTCAATGCACCGGCCTTGCGGTCGTCGATGGTCACTTTCAACTGCGGAGTGTCGTCCAGGCCGTTGCTGCGCACGCCCAGCATGCTCGAGTCCTTTCTCGCCAGTTCGATAAACTGCTCGCGTGCCGCCACCAGTGCCTCATGCCCCACACCACCGAGGTCCTTGAGTTGCACATCGAACCCCGAACTCTGCCCCAGGCCACGTACCGCAGGGGGCTGCATGACAAACACACTGGCGTCGCCGATGCTCGCCAGGGCCAGCGTCGCGCGCTGTGCCACCTGCGCTGCGCCCTGCTCCTTGCCGGAGCGCTCGCTCCAGTCCTTGAGTTTGATGAATGCCCTGGCGGTGTTCTGACTGTTACCGCCCATCCCCAGCCCGGAAATGCTGATCAATGCCTCGACTTCCGGCTGCTTGAGCATGTAAGCCTCGAACTGCCTCATTACCGCCTGTGTACGGCTGTCGGCAGCGCCCACCGGCAGCTGGATCTGCGCCATCAGCGCGCCCTGGTCTTCATCCGGCAGGAACGACGTGGGCAGGCTGACGTAACCCAGCGCCATGACCACCAGCACCAGCGCATACACCAGCAGACCCCGTCCGCGATGTTCGATGACTCCGCTCACGCCTCGCTGATAGCGGTCGGCACTGCGCTCGAACGTGCGGTTGAACCAGCCGAAAAAGCCACCCCGTTGTGCGTGCAGTTGCGCATCCGACGATTTGAGCATCGTTGCGCACAACGCTGGCGTCAGGGTCATTGCAACCAGCACCGAGAGCAGCATGGCCGAAACAATGGTCACCGAAAACTGCCGGTAGATAATCCCGGTGGAACCGCTGAAAAAGGCCATCGGAATGAACACGGCGCTCAGCACCAGCGCGATACCGATCAGCGCGCTGGTAATTTCATCCATTGATTTGCGGGTCGCTTCCAGCGGGCTCAGGTGCTCTTCGCCCATCACCCGCTCGACGTTTTCCACCACCACAATGGCATCGTCGACCAGCAGGCCGATGGCCAGGACCATCGCGAACATGGTCAGGGTATTGATCGAGTAGCCGAACAGCGCCAGCACGCCGAACGTGCCCAGCAGCACCACTGGCACGGTAATCGCCGGAATCAGCGTGGCGCGCAGGTTCTGCATGAACAGAAACATGATCAGCACCACCAGCACGATCGCCTCCCCCAGCGATTTCACCACCTCCTTGATCGACAGGCTCACGAATGGCGTGGTGTCATAGGCAATCACTGTCTTCAGTTGCATTTGCGCGGGGTAGAACGGTTCCAGCTCCTTGAGTCTGGCCTTGATCGCTTCGCCAACGCTCAGCGCGTTTGCGCCTGACGCCAGCTGGATACCCATCGCCGCCGCAGGCCTGCCATTGAGCGCCGAGTTGATGTCATAGCTCTCGCTGCCCAGCTCCACCCGCGCCACATCGCGCAAGAGCACAACGGCACCGTCACTGGAAGATTTGACGACCACGTTCTCGAACTGCTCGGGTGTCTGCAGCTTGCTGCGGGCACTGATGGTCGCATTCAGTTGCTGACCTTCCACCGCAGGCAAAGCTCCCAACTGGCCTGCCGAGACCTCAGTGTTCTGCGCCTCCAGGGCCGAGCTGATGTCGGAGGGCATCAATGCGTACTTTTCCAGCCTGGCCGGGTCCAGCCAGATACGCATCGCATACCCCGAACCCAGGGTCTGCACGTCACCGACGCCATCCACACGGCTGAGTTGATCGAGCAGCGTGCTGGAAATGTAATCACCGATCTGCGTGCCGGTGACGCTTTCGTTATCGGAGGCCAGGGCGACCAGCATGAGAAAGTCGGAACTGCCCTTGGTCACCGTCAGACCTTCACTCTGCACGCTTTGCGGCAGACGCGATTCGGCCTGCTGCAGCTTGTTCTGCACCTGCATCTGCGCCACATCAGGGTCGGTGCCTGCGGCGAAGGTCAGGCTGATGCTCGCACTGCCCGCAGAGCTGCTGGAGGCGGACATATAGGTCAGACGGTCCAGCCCCTTCATCTGCTGCTCAATGACCTGCGTGACGGAGTCTTCGACGGTCTTGGCCGATGCGCCAGTGTAAGTGGCAGAGATTTTTACCGTCGGCGGCGCGATATTGGGGTATTGCTCAAGTGGCAGCTGGCTGATGGATAGCCCACCGGCGAACATGATGCAGATGGCAATGACCCAGGCGAAGATGGGCCGATCAATGAAGAAACGAGCCATGTTCAGCCCTCCTTCACAGTAGCGGCAGTGGCCGAAGCACCCGGCGCTGGCGAATCGGCATTGTCGGCGCTCTGCACGCGAACCTCGGTGCCGACCAGGGTTTTCTGCCCGCCTTCGACCACGACCTGATCATTGGCCTTGAGCCCGCTGCTCACCCACCACTGGTTGCCCACCGTGCGGTCGACGCTGATCACCCGCTGCTCGATCTTGCCGTCAACCACCAGCAACACCGTGGTCTGGCCACTGGCACTGCGGGTGACGGCCTTTTGCGGAATCAGGATCGCGTTCTGATCCTGCGCCTGCTCCAACACCGCCACCACGTACATGCCGGGCAGCAACAGCCGCTCCGGGTTGGCAAAGCTGGCACGCAGGGTCACGGTGCCAGTGCCTTCATTGACGCTGACGCCGCTGAATTGCAGGCGGCCGTCCTGGTTGTAGGTGCTGCCGTCATCCAGCTTGAGGGTGATTCGAGCTTCCCCGTCGCTGTTGGTTTGCAGCTTGCCACTGGCCAGGTCGCGCTTGAGCCGCAGCAACTCGGTGGTGGACTGGGTGACATCGACGTAAATCGGGTCCAGTTGCTGAACCGTGGTCAGTGCGGTGTCCTGCTGGGCCACCACCAATGCACCGGGGGTCACGGTCGAGGTCTCGATACGCCCACTGATGGGTGCGGTAATCCGTGTGTAAGCCAGATTGATGCGTGCAGTCTGCACATCGGCCTCCGCCACTTTCACCTCGGCGGCAGCAGTCAGCAGGCTGGCCTCGGCGTCTTCTTTATCCTGCTGGCTGATGGCATCGATCCTGGCCAGTTGCACATCGCGTTTGGCGGTGGCCTGTGCGGACTTGAGCGTGGCACGGGACTTGGCGAGTGTGGCCTGCGATTCAGCCAGTGCCGCCTGATAGGTCGCGCTGTCGAGCTGGTACAACGGCTGACCTGCCTTGATTTCGGCACCTTCGACGAACAGTCGCTGCTGCACGATGCCACTGACCTGGGGCCGTATCTCGGCAACCATGAACGCTTTGGTGCGCCCCGCCAGTTCGGTGGTCAGCGACTGGCTACGCGGTTTGACAGTGACCACCGACACGGTCGGTTTCTGCGCAGCAGGCGGCGAATTACCGTCTGAACAACCGCTCAGAAGACCGATAAGGGCTGCGTAGATGACGAAGGTCAAAGTCATCAGGTATTTAGCGAAAATCTTGCTCGACATGATTGCCTCAGGACGTTGTGGCGAAAGCCTGACGTCAGACTGCGAGGCAAATGTGCAGGAAAATTGAAGATTGCCGCGTTGACTTGAAACTTGCTGTCACGAAGGCCTAAATGGACGCCGTCTTCAGGCAAAACCCGAGCCTTCATGAAATCGAGCATCTCCACCAAACTGTTTGTCGCGGTACTGGCCAGCGTGCTGTCAGTGATCCTGATCATGGGCCTGACCGCGAACTGGAGTTTTGCCCGTGGCTTTCTGGGCTACCTCAACGAACAGGCCATGCAACGCATGTCGCCGGTTCTGCCGCGGCTGGCCGCTGCCTATGCGCGCGAAGGCAGTTGGGAATTCATGCGTGACAACAAGGATCGCTGGTTCGAAGTGATGCGCCCGGAGCCGGCGCAGGATTTCGCCATCCCCGGGCTGGCCACACCGCCCACCTCAGACCTGACCGGCGCAGTGTTCCGGATCGCGCTGCTGGATGCGCAGAAGAATCTGGTGATGGGGTTTCCGGGGGTCCATGACGATGAGTTCATGCGCCCGGTGGAAGTGAACGGCAAAATCGTTGGCTGGATGGCGGTCACGCCCTTTCAAAGTGTCAGCGAGGCCGGTGGCGAGCGCTTTCAGCAGTACCAGTTGCGCGCCAGCCTGGCGATGGGTGTGCTGTCGCTGCTGCTGGCCGTGCTGATTGCCTGGTGGATCGCGCGCACCCTGCTCGATCCGGTCAAACGTGTGGCCGCAGCAACCCATCGCCTTGCCGCAGGGGAATACGCCAGCCGCGTGGCGGTTTCCTCGAACGATGAGGTCGGTCAACTGGCACGCGACTTCAACCAGCTGGCGTACACCCTGGAACGCAATGAAAAGATGCGCCGCGAATTCATGGCCGACGTGTCTCACGAGCTGCGCACTCCGCTGTCGGTCTTGCGGGGCGAACTGGAAGCCATCGAGGATGGCGTGCGCACACTGGATCAGGCGTCGATGAAGTCACTGCAGGGCGAGGTCGGCATGCTCAGCAAGCTGGTGGATGACCTGTATGAGTTGTCCCTGGCGGACGTGGGTGCCCTGACCTACCGCAAGGTCGACTGTGACCTGGCGGAGCTGCTGACGAACATCACGGACATGTTCGAGGAACGTTGTGCTGCCCGTCAGTTGCAGTTGCGACTGGAGCTTGCTGTCGCCTCTCTGCCGGTGCACGCAGACCCCGGACGCCTGCAGCAATTGATCAGCAACCTTCTGGAAAACTCGGTGCGCTACACCGATGCTGGCGGCACTGTGCAGGTGCGTGCCGCCCTGCAGGGCGATGAGGTGCGCGTCGATGTGATGGATTCCGGCCCTGGCGTCGACCCGCAGCAATTGCCCAGGCTGTTCGAACGCTTCTATCGCGGTGAAGCCTCGCGTAACCGCGCCAGCGGCGGTGCGGGTCTGGGGCTGGCAATCTGTCACAGCATCGCCCTCGCCCACGGCGGCACCCTGAGCGCCGACCATTCGCCAACGGGCGGCCTCTGGCTGACCCTGTGCCTGCCCGGACACCTGCGCCCATGACCGCTACAAGCATCGAAACGCCGATTCTTATTGTCGAAGACGAGCCCAAGCTGGCGTCGCTGATGCGCGACTACCTGATCGCGGCCGGGTATTCGACCCACTGCCTGAGTAACGGGCTGGACGTTGTGCCCGCCGTCAGAGCGAACGCGCCCCAACTGATCCTGCTCGACATCATGCTGCCTGGCCGCAACGGTATGGACATCTGCAAGGAACTGCGCAGCTTCAGCGACGTGCCTATTGTCATGATCACTGCACGCGTCGAGGAAATCGACCGTTTGCTCGGCCTGGACCTCGGTGCCGACGACTACATCTGCAAACCGTTCAGCCCCCGTGAGATGGTCGCTCGCGTCAAAGCCATCTTGCGTCGGAGCTCTTCCAGCGAGCCGCACACGCCCAAGGGTTTGCTGGTGGACGAAGCGCACTACCAGGCCTCGTTCAACGGTGTCACCCTGGACCTGACCCCGGTGGAACTGCGTCTGCTGGCCACCTTCGCCCGCTCTCCGGGCCGAGTCTTCTCCCGCGACCATCTGCTGGACAGGCTCTACTCGGATCACCGAGTAGTGACCGACCGCACCGTGGACAGCCACATCCGCAACCTGCGCCGCAAACTGGAACAGGCCTGCCCCGGTCAGGACCCGATCCAGTCGCTGTACGGGGTGGGCTACAAACTGGAGTTGTGACCGGCACTGTGCTGAGCGCACATCATGCATCCATACCGTTCCGAGCGCTCAACATCGGACGCGGAGCGTCCAGAACGGCATGCCCACGCGGAGCATGGGCACGATAGTGGTCTGGAGAATCTCGTTCCTCACGCTCCAGCGTGGGAATGCCTATCGTGACGCTCCGCGTCACAAATCCGCACCGCGCCGCCGCCCCCAACATCGGACGCGGAGCGTCCAGAACGGCATGCCCACGCGGAGCATGGGCACGATATTTACAGGACTATCGTTCCTCACGCTCCAGCGTGGGAATGCCTGTCGTGACGCTCCGCGTCACAAATCCGCGCCGCGCCGCCGCACCCAACATCGGACGCGGAGCGTCCAGAGCGGCATGCCCACGCGGAGCATGGGCACGATAGTTACAGGACTATCGTTCCTCACGCTCCAGCGTGGGAATGCCTGTCGTGACGCTCCGCGTCACAAATCTGCGCCGCGCCGCCGCCCCCAAAAGCGGACGTGGAGCGTCCAGAAAGGCATGCCCACGCGGAGCATGGGCACGATAGTGGTCTGGAGAATCTCGTTCCTCACGCTCCAGCGTGGGAATGCCTATCGTGACGCTCCGCGTCACAAATCTGCGCCGCGCCGCCTGCGCAACGACAGTCATCACATTTCAGGCACTTTCCGTTTGCCGGTTGCGATGCAGCGCAGCCAGGTCGCGGAATCCGGCCCCCGGATGCCCTGCTTCCAGGCGCGGCCCGTCGCCAAACAGCTTTTCGCGCAACGTGCCCTTGGCGTATTCGGTCTTGTAGACGCCGCGCTTCTGAAGCTCCGGCACCAACAGCTCGACCGCATCGATGAAGGTTTCATGGGTCAGCGCGTAAGCCAGGTTGAACCCGTCGACGTCGGTTTCTTCAACCCACTCCTGCAGCAGATCGGCCACGGTTACCGGACTGCCGACAAACAGCGGGCCGAAGCCACCGATTCCGACCCAATCGGCCAGTGCCTGCGGTGTCCATATCGTGTTCGGGTCTGCCGTGGAAAAGGTCTCGACGGCCGACTGAATGGCATTGGTGTGAACGTGGCGAAGGGGTTCGTCAGGCTTGAACTGGCTGAAGTCGATGCCCGTCCAGCCGGAAATCAAGGCCATCGCACCCTCATAACTGACCCAGCTTTTGTATTCCTCGAATTTGGCCCTGGCCTTGGCATCCGTCTCGCCGAGGATCACCGTCTGCAAATTGAAAATCAGCACCTTTGACGGATCGCGGCCAGCCTCTGCGGTGCGCCGGCGGATATCGGCCACGGTCTTTTTCAGCAGGACTTTCGATGGCGCTGCAACGAAAACGCATTCGGCGTGCTCGGCAGCGAACTGCTTGCCGCGGCTTGAAGCGCCGGCCTGATAGAGAACAGGCGTGCGTTGCGGCGAAGGCTCGCACAAGTGTATGCCAGGCACCTGGAAGTGTTTGCCGACATGGCGGATCTCATGGATTTTGGTCGGATCACTGAATACGCGACGCTCCCGGTCACGCAGAATCGCGCCGTCTTCCCAGCTGCCTTCCCAGAGTTTGTAACAAACCTCCAGATACTCCTCCGCGTAGTCGTAGCGCGCGTCGTGTTCGGTGAGTGTTTTCTGGCCGAGATTCTTCGCGCCGCTTTTCAGGTACGAGGTGACGATATTCCAGCCTGCGCGCCCCTTGGTCAGGTGATCCAGCGTCGACAAGCGACGGGCAAACGGATAGGGATGCTCGAACGACAGCGATGCGGTCAGGCCGAAGCCCAGGTGTTCGGTCACCAGCGCCATGGGCGGGATGAGCTGCAACGGGTCATTGACCGGCACCTGAGTGGCCTGGCGAATCGCCGCTTCACCGTTGCCGCGATAAACGTCGTAAATGCCCAGCACATCGGCAACGAACAAACCATCGAACTTGCCTCGCTCGAGAATTTTCGCCAGATCGGTCCAGTATTCGAGGTCCTTGTACTGCCAGGAGCGGTCACGGGGATGCGCCCAGAGGCCCGGCGATTGATGGCCGACGCAGTTCATGTCAAACGCGTTGAGGCGGATTTGGCGGGACATACACTTACTCCTGAAGCTGCGGCGGAACCACGCCATTGAGGCGTTGATTGCCGATAACCTGATAGTGCCAGCGCAGCGGCTCACGGCCGGCCGGGGCTGGCAATGACGGGCGCTGCCCGGTCAATTCGTACTGAATATTGCCCACCGCCTGCAAAGCATCGGCGCTGGCAATGACCGCTTCACTGCTGGCGATCAAACCCTGCTCGGTCGAACTATCCAGCCGCCGGGCGCGCTCCAGCAGCGCAGCGGCGACGTCCAGACGAATCTGCAGATCCCCGACCTTGCTGATCACATAGGGGTCATCGACGATGCGTTGCAAACCACTGAGCGACCACGGCCGACCGTGCTCACGCAGATAATCAAGGGTGTGCTGCAGGCTCTGGCGCGCCTGATCAAGGTCTTCGGTGGCGACTGCCAGTTGCGCGGTAATGGCGGGATGCGTCATGGGCGTACTCCGTGATCAGTTCCAGGCGTGACGTGGCGGTGCAATACCGTTGAGCACCTGATTGCCGATCAGGTGGTATTTCCAGCGCGCCGGATCATGCAGCGTGTGGGTCCGCGCGTTGCGCCAGTAGCGGTCAAGATTGAGTTTGCCGACTACCGAGCGGGTGCCGGCCAGTTCGAACAGCTGGCTGCTGGCGAGCAAGGCAATCTGCGCCGATAACACCTTGGCCTGGGCGACGATCACCGAGGCCTGCGCGACGCTGGCTTCACTGGGTTCAGCCAGGGCATGGTCGATGGCCTGCCCGGCTTTGGCGAGGATCGCGTCGGTGCCGTGCAGCCGCCACTGCAAGTCGCCGATGGCAGCAATGCTGAACGGGTCCTGCCAGCCGAAATCCTGCTTGCTGTCGATCCATGGCCGCGCCAGTCGAGCGTGCTTCAGGGTTTCCTCGAACGCGCCGTGAGCAATGCCGGTGTCCACCGCCGCCTGAATGATCTGCGAAATCGGCCCATTGGCCGTCGGTTCGTCGAAAGCGCGATGCGCCGGGATCACCGCACTCGAGGGGACGCGGACCGCCTTCAACACGGCCCCGCCGCTGGCCGTGGTGCGCTGCCCGAAACCGTCCCAGTTATCGATGATGGTCAGGCCCGGATTGTCGCGCTCGACGAAAGCGATGAACGCCTGATTCTGCTCGTTGACGCCTGAAACCGGCACGATGTGCGCGAACAGCGCACCCGTGCAGTAGAACTTTTCACCGTCCAGTACCGCGTGCTCGCCATCGAAGCGAATCCGGGTCTGAAAGGCGCTGGCGTTCTTGCTTTTTGACTCGGAGAACGCATTGCCGAAGCGGTAGCCGGCCAGCGCCTTGCCGAAGTAGTGGCGTTTCTGCTCCTCGGTGCCGGTCTGCAAGAGAATATCGAGCACGCCCAGATGGTTCTGCGGAATTTGCCCGAGTGAAGGGTCGGCGGCAGAAATGAGCTTGATCACTTCCGCGACGGTGACATAGGAAACGCCCGCACCCCCGTAGGCCTTGGGTACGGTAATGGCCCACAGTCCGCTGGCGGAAAATTCATCCAGCTCGGCGACTGGCAGACGCCGTTCGCGATCACGCACGGAAGCATCTTCAGCGAAGCGACCGGCCAGAACCCTGGCCACTTCGATGGCCTCGGCGTCCGAGCTAATGACGTGCGCTGCGGGAGGTGCGGGAGGTGCGGCAGCTGGAAAGGAGGAAGGAAAACTCATGGACAGGCTCCTGCTCGTTGGCGACAGGTTGAAAACACTCAACACGCTTGACCCTGAACATTGCACAGCCCGTGCCGGAAAACATTTCCCTTTAAAAGCAGTAGGTTGCACACAGCCACGCCTGACTGGCGGCATCCTGCAGAGCAAAATGTTCGATCGCTGTTGCTGGCCGAACAGCGGCGCACTCACAGCGCATCCCGCGCAGGCACAGGTATTCCAGGGCTCATGAGCTGCCGGCATGGCTGACAACGCGGTGGGATTTGCCAGCCAGCGGTCATGCCGCTGTTGGCGGATCAACAAGAAAACCATCGCCCTAAAAATAAATCATTAAAATCAGCAAGTTACATTCAGGCACAAAGCATGCAGAGAGTCTGGCGAACCTTCCACCGGCCCGTGTGCCGATCTCTTCGCGCTCAGGAGTACTGCATGACTCAAATAACCGGCTCAAACCCGCTCTCGCTGGGGACCGATTACGAAACCCTGGCCAACCGATTTCGCCCGATCTTCCGTGAGATCAGCGCTGGCAGCGTCGAACGCGAAAAAGCCCGCGCCCTGCCCTACGAACCGATTGCCTGGCTGAAGAAAGCCGGTTTCGGCGCTGTGCGGGTGCCCATCGAATATGGCGGCGCAGGTGCTTCGATCAGCCAGCTGTTTCAACTGCTGATCGAACTGGCCGAAGCCGACTCGAATATTCCGCAAGCCCTGCGCGCGCATTTCGCTTTCGTCGAGGACCGTCTGAATGCACCACCCGGCGCGGACCGTGACCAATGGTTTGCGCGCTTTGTGGCCGGGGATCTGGTCGGCAATGGCTGGACCGAAGTTGGCGCGGTGAAAATCGGCGACGTGATTACCAAGGTCAGCCCGCAAGGCGATGGCTTCGTGCTCAACGGCACCAAGTTCTACAGTACCGGCAGTATTTTTGCCGACTGGATCGACGTCTATGCCCAGCGCTCCGATACCGGCGCCGATGTGATCGCGGTCGTCGAAGCCAGGCATGCCGGCGTGCGTCACAGTGACAATTGGGACGGATTCGGCCAGCGCACCACCGGCAGCGGCACCTCGGTCTACGACAACGTGCCGCTGCCGGCCACACACGTCATACCGTTCGAGCAACGCTTCAAATACCAGACCGCGTTTTATCAACTGGTACTGCTGGCGGTGCTGGCCGGTATTGGTCGAGCAGTCGAACGCGACATCGCTCAGGAAGTGCGCGATCGCAAACGCGTCTTCAGCCATGGCAACGCCGGGAGCGTCAGCCAGGACTCACAAGTGCAGCAAGTGGTCGGTCAGATCGCCGCTCAGGTCTACGCCGC
Organism: Pseudomonas congelans; assembly: GCF_900103225.1. Classification (GTDB taxonomy): domain Bacteria; phylum Pseudomonadota; class Gammaproteobacteria; order Pseudomonadales; family Pseudomonadaceae; genus Aquipseudomonas; species Aquipseudomonas congelans. Next base: position 1,275,570 of record NZ_FNJH01000001.1, read on the forward strand.
AGAGGCCGCAACGCTGCGCTCCGCCGAGCCGTTGCAGCGTGCGTACGTGGCACGTTTCGGCAATGACCCACAGCGGGAAAAAGACGCCAATATCGCCGCCGAAATCGAGACGGCCAAGGCCCAGGTGATCGTCTCGGAACTGGTATTGCGCGCTGCAACTGAGCTGTTTAACGCACTGGGCGCTTCAGGTGTCAGCGTCAACAAGGCGCTGGACCGCCACTGGCGTAATGCCCGCACCGCGGCATCGCATAATCCGCTGATCTACAAGGCGCGCATTGTCGGTGACTGGCGCATCAACGGCACCGAGCCGCCATTTGTCTGGCAGATCGGCAGCGGTAAAGGCAACGCTTGAGGAGCACTTACGCCGCGTTACGCAGCAGGTGGCGGCTGGTGAAACTGAACGCCAGCACCAAAAAGATCAGCGCCCCGGTCGCGACCTGCTGCCAATAGAAGTTCCAGCCGATCAGCAACAGGCCATTGGCGATCACGTTGATGAACAGCACACCCAGCAGCGTACCCGGAATATTCGGGCGCCCTTGACGGCTGAGCGTCGTACCGATGAACACGGCACCGATGGCATTGATCAGGTAAGCGTTGCCTGACATCGGCACGTAGGCGTTGACCGTCGAACTGAGCAGGATACCCGCCACCGCACAGGCCAGTGCACTGGCGAAAAACACCTGCACGGCAATGCGTCGCGTGGGCAGGCCCGAGTAATACGCCAGTTGCGGCTGCGTGCCCAGCGCAAGGATTTCGCGGCCCAGACGTCCGCGTGCCAGGACCAGCCCGTAAAGTCCTGCCAGCAACCCGACCACCAGCAGCGGCAAAGGCACGCCCAGGATCAACACGCCGCTGATCCCCGGCAACATGCCCTGAGCGATATAGATCGGCTGGCCACCGTCGGATAACAACTGTTGCACGCTGGTGCCGATAAACAGCGTACCCAGCGTCGCCAGGAACGGCGAAATACGCAGCCCGGCGATCAGCATTGCATTGAACGCCCCGGCGATGCCGCCTGCCAGCAAGGCCACCGCAATGGCTGCGCCCAGACCATGACCACCATTCAGCGTAACTACGAAACCGAGGCTGGCAAAGTCCAGTGCCGTTCCCACCGACAGATCAATACCACCAGCAGCAACAGCCCAGGTCATGCCGATTGCCACGATGGCCAGCAATACGAAGTTGTTCAGCACCAGGCTCGACAGATTGCCCCAACTCAGAAAGCCCGGCGCACTGATCGCGAAAAACAGCAGAATAATCAGCACCAACAGTGGCAGGACCGCTGGCAAAAGGCGCGGCAGAACCTTTACCAGCGTCGAAGAGGTATTCACGGTCAGCGTACTCATTGTTCACCCTCCCGACGGCCGAATGCCCCGGAAAATGCCACCACCAACAGAATCAACACGCCTTGCACGCCGTTGACCCAGAAGCTGGAAATGTTCAGTAATTGAAAGCCGTTGATCAGGAAGCCCAGCAGCAGTGTCGCCAACAGGGTGCCGGGGATGTTGGCGGTCAGACGCCGCGAGAACACCACGCCGAGAAAGGCGATGGCCACCACTGACAGCAACATGTCGCCGGAACCGGTCGTGCTGCCGCTGAAAAACGCTGCGGAGCAGAACGCAGCTGTCGCAGCGCAGCCTCCGGCAATCAGGTAACTGGCAAACACATAGCGCCGCAGATTCAGCCCGGCAGCCTCGGCGGCTTGCGGGTATTCGCCGATGGCGTACAGACGCAGGCCGAACGCGCTGCGCTGAATCAATAGCCATAACACCGCCGCGACACCCAGCAGCACCCAGGCCAGCGCCGGAACACCCAGCCAGACGCCGGACACCAGGCTGTCCAGCAATGCAGAGTCGGTCGCCAGCACAGTGTTCTGGGTCAGTACGAGCTCCAGCCCGGCAATCAGGTTCATGCTCGCCAGCGTCGCCAGTAACGGCGGCAGGCGTAAAAACACCACCGCCAGGCCATTCAACGCGCCGACCAGCAGGCCGCAGCCGAACGTCAGGCCAATCGCTTGCCAGGCATCGAACCCGGCATTGTTCAGGCTGCTGTAGACGGCCGCACACAGACCGAGATTGGCCGCCAGCGACAGGTCCAGGCCGCCGCTGACTACGTTGGAACCACCACCGATGACCACGCAGGTCAGGCCCAGCGCGAGTATGCCGAGCGTTGCTGACTGGGCGAACACGTTGCTGATGTTGCCGATGCTGAGAAAGTTCGGCGCACTGACGGCAAAGCCGAGCAGAATCGCCAGAAACACCAGCAACGAACCGCGCTGCGCCAGTTGCACGAGCCAGCGTTGCGCCGGGTCGCCAGCCTGCGCGACGGATAGATCAAGCTCGGACATAATGGGCCTCCGGAGGGAATGATTGGCTGTCATGGTCGCTTTCACTGGCGCCCGTGGCGCAGGCCAGCAGTTGGTCGCTGTTGGTGCTCAGTGAGTCGAATTCGCCTGCAACGCGCCCTCTGTGCAGGACCACAATGCGTTGGGTGATGCCGATCAGCTCCGGCAAGTCCGACGACAGCACCAGCACCGCCGCGCCGCCCTCGGCAAGCCGGGCAATCAACCGGTAGATCTCCAACTTGGCGCCGATGTCGACGCCCACGCTGGGTTCGTCCAGCAGGTATAACGTCGAATGGCGGCTCAGCCATTTGCCCAGCACAACCTTCTGCTGGTTGCCACCGCTAAGCGCGTGCACCGGCGAATCATGGTCTGAGGTCTTGATTGCAAGTTCATCGATCAGGTGTTGGCTTTCCCCGGCCTGCGCCGCAGCGTCGAGCAATCCCCAGCGACTGAAGCGCTCCAGGCTGGCCAGCGTGATGTTCTCCAGCACCGAAAGCGCCGGTGCCACGCCATGCGTGCGGCGCTCCTCGGGGACCAGCGCGATGCCATGGCGTACCGCATCACGCGGTGATTTCAGGTGCAACGGCTGACCGTTCAAGAGCAATTCGCCGCGATCCGGCTTGAGCAGCCCGAACAGGCTCTTGAGCAGCTCCTTGGCACCCGAGCCGACCAGCCCGGTCAGGCCCAGCACTTCGCCACGCCGCACGCTCAGGTCAACGCCGTCGTAGAAACGCCCTGCCCCCAGCCCGCGCAGTTTAAGCACGGGCGTGCCGGGTTGCGTCTGCGCCCGGAAATATTGCTCGCCTACCTCCCGATTGACCATCAGCCGGGCGATCTGCGCGGTGCTGGTGAGCGCCGGATCGACCACCGCCACATCGCGCCCGTTACGCAGCACGGTGACCTGATCACACAGCGACTCGATTTCCTGCAAGTAGTGGGAAATGTAGACAATGGTCAGCCCTTCATCGCGCAGGCGGCGGACGATGTCCAGCAAGCGGTCCACTTCCTGTTTGACCAGTGACACACTCGGCTCGTCGAACACTAGCACCTTCGGCCTGGCCAGCAGCGCGCGAGTTATCTGCAAGATCTGCCGCTGGGCGCTGTCCAGATCGCGTACCAGGGCCCCAGCGGGCAGGCGCATGGCAAAGTAATCGTTCAGAAGCCTTGCCGCTTCGCGCTCCTGGGCGCGACGATCGACGAAAGGGCCACGCTTGATTTCCTGCCCGAAAAACAGTGCCTCGCCGACGCTGAAGCTGCCCGGCAGCAGTCGCTCCTGATGAATGAAATGCACGCCTGCGGCTTCGACTTGGCGCGGCGTGAAACTGTCGAACGGCTGGCCATGAATACTCAAACGGCCGGCGTCGGCACGATGAATACCGGCGAGGACCTTGATCAGGGTCGACTTGCCCGCCCCGTTTTCACCCACCAGCCCGTGAATCGTTCCGGCCTCGACCCGCAGGTTGACGCCGTCCAGCGCCTGGGTAGCCCCAAAGCGCTTGCTGATGCCTCTCAAGTGCAAGGCCGGTGGTACCGCTGCAACGTCTGCAATCGCTGATCCCATGATCGATCTCCCGCGTCAATTATCGCCTCTGAGCTTCTGCACGTCCGGCAGGTTGGCGGCCGTCGTCAGTAAGGTGGGCACCTGGGTCTCCTTCGGCAGATCGTGCTGTCCGGCCAGATAGCGGGCGACGTTCTGCACCGCGGTCTTGCCGATCAATGCAGGTTGCTGGGCAACCACGGCACCCACCGGCGAATCTTCGCGGCGCATCAGCTCGAGCACTTCCGGCGTACCGTCGACGCCGTAGGTCTTGATTTCGGTTCTGCCGGCATCGATCAGCGCCTTGCTGGCGCCCAGCTGCGGGATGTCCCAGGCGGCCCAGATCGCCGAAACACTGCCTTTGGGGTACTTGTTGAGCAACGCCGAGACTTGCGAGTAGGCGTCCTGGACCGTATTGGGAATGACATCGCGCAACTCTGGCTCGATGATTTTCAGCTCTGGATGATCCTTGAGCGCCAACTTGAGCTGGTCGTAACGAATGGCGCAGACCGGTACGCCATAAAATCCGTTGAACACCAGCACGTTACCCTGGCCACCTGCGTCCTTGATCAGTTGCCCGGCCAGTGCCTTGCCAGTAGCAACGTTGTCGGACGTGGTGTTGTTGAGGCTGTATTGCGAGGGCGCGTCGATGGTGAACAGTGGAATCCCCGCGTTGCTGATGCGCTTGAGCCAAGGGTCGATAACGCTGAGGGTGCCGAGGGTCTGGATCACCGCATCCGGCTTTTGCGTGACCACGGTCTGCAATTGATTGACCAGGTTCTTGTCGTTGCGACCGGCATCGAGCGTGATGGGTGTGCCGCCCAGGCGCTTGACCTCATCCACCTGCGCCTGGAAGCCCTTGATATCGAAGTAGTGACTGGTGCCAGTCATGCTGATCGCAATGCGTTTACCGGCCAGCGAAGGCACATCGCTGTCCTCGGCATACGCGGTTGCGACGAGGCTGGTGGCCAACAGGGTCAGCACCAGAGTGCGCCCTATTGCATGCAGGCGGTTGGTCTTGGGGGTCGGGACGGCATCAGGCATTCGGGTGGCTCCGCTGGCTCAGGAAAACAATCCTGATCAGCAGTGCACAGGTCATGCCCAAAGCCTTGTAGTGCGCCTGGCGATAGCCCGACGCCCGGCGGCAGGCGGTTTCAAGCTGTTGAGCCAGATGGCGGTTGTGCGCAGTAACCTGGCTTTGCCGGCTAAAACGCCGGACACTTTGTCGATTCACTGTTGCCCGTACAACAGCGAATCGATGCGGTAACGGGCCTGCTATCGGCCCGTGTTATCTGAGCTTGAACTGCCCCAGGGTGGTCGTCAGGTCACTCGCCAGCTCGGCCAGTGACTGGCTGGCACTGCCGGTCTGGCTGGTGCGCACCGCCGATTGTGCCGACAAATCACGGATGCGCACCAGGTTGCGGTCCACTTCCCGCGCAACCAGCGCTTGTTCTTCGGAGGCGCTGGCGATCACCGTATTGCGCTCATCGATAACCATGACCGAGCTGGCGATGCTGGCCAGCACAGCGTTGGCCGACTCGGCCTGTTGTTTGGTGCGCTGCGCCTGGTCGGTACTGACTTCAAGCGCGACCAGGGTACTTTTGGTGCCCTGCTGGATGTGCCCGACCATGGTTTCGATCTCGCGAGTCGATTCGCTGGTGCGGTGGGCCAGCGCGCGCACCTCGTCGGCGACCACGGCAAACCCCCGTCCGGCTTCGCCCGCGCGTGCCGCTTCGATGGCAGCGTTGAGGGCCAGCAGGTTGGTTTGCTCGGACACCGCGCGAATAACATCCAGAACCTTGGTGATATCCAGCGTGCGGGTGGCCAGCGCCTGCGCCTCGACCGATGCCGTGCCAACATTTCGGGTCAGCTCAAGGATCGATTGGACGGTTTGATTGAGCTCTTCCTGACCTTCGCGGGCCGACACCGAAGAGGCTTTGGATTCTACCGAGGTGGCCACCGCATTACGCGCCACTTCATCGACCGCCTGGCTCATCTCGGTGACCGCAGTTGCCGCCATTTCGATTTCGCTGTTCTGCACCACCAGATCGGCGTTGCTGTTGACCATCAAGGCGCTCATTTCTTCCGTGGCCGACGCCAACTGGTGAGCGGCATCGCCCACCTGACTCAGGGTCTGGCTCAAATTGCCGCGCATGCGCTCCATCGATTGCAGCAACAGGGCCGCTTCATCAGTGCCCTCACGGTTGATTGCGCTGGGACGCAGGTCGCCTGCGGCAATGGTTTCCGAGCTGTGCAGCGCCTGACTGATCGGTACTGCCAGACTTTTCGTCAGACGCCAGGCAAGCAATACGGTCAGCAACACCGTCAGAAACATCACCGCCTGAGTGACGACCACGGCGTTTTCATACACCGAGGTCGCTGCAGCGCTGGATTCGGCTTCGGAGTCATCATTGATCTTTTCCAGCTTGCCTAGGGCTGCTTCGATACTTTCCGCCATGGCCTTCATCTCGCCCCAGACGATCGCCCTTCCGGCCTCCGCCTGATTTTCGTTGATCAGCGTATAGACCTTCTCGGCACGGTCGATGTAGCCCTTATAAGTGCTCTTCAGACCCTCGACGAGTGCGCGCTCTTCATCCTCGGTGATGAGCGGGTCATAGGCCTCTACGGCCTTTTGGAACCCGGCCTTCTTTTCAAGGAGCTCGGTGTGAGCCATAGCCACTTGCGCAAGGTCATGCGTGGCTAGCATTTTGGCCACGGTAGTGCGGGTTTTCTCGACCGCCAGGGAAATATCGTCACCCAGCGCAATCCCGGGAAGGGCATCGTTTTCGATTTCAAGCGATTGCTCACGAATACCGTGCAATTGCTGAATGCTGAAAATACCAAGCCCGAACACCAGCACCACCATCAACGCAAAGCAGGCGGAGGTCCGCGCGGCTATTTTCAGCTGTCTCAGCATCTTCAATCCCCTTCCCGTGACCGGTAAATAAAATTATCTCCGTCATTCCTATCGGCAGAACGGGAAAAAGTATGAAGATGCTCTAGAGAGGTGCCACTGCTATCGTGGGCCCACCTGAATCGAAGCTTATGGTAGGTTTCGCGACGCTCGATAATCGCGAGATGGACGGGTCTTTTCCCCCTTCAGACTGACTTCCTGGAGCTGCCATGAAACCTTGCTACGCCGCTGCATTACTTGCTTTTTCACTGCCTGGCCTCGCTCACGCAGGCGACGCGCTACCCACCTACTCCGCCATCACCCAGGCATTGAACACCGGAGAGTCGGTCGCCGTGGTGATCGACCTGGGACAATGCAAATCCTCGATCGCAGGGGCCGAGCCGTCCAAAACCAAAGGCGGCAAACGCATCGATGCCTACCGCATCACCCCCGACGGCACGCTGGCGTTTTCGGACACCCACTTCAGCCTTGATCGCGATAACAAACCTATCGAGCAATTCATTCGCTATCAGATACGCTCGAACGGCACCGCCACATTCAGCATGACCACGCTGAATGTTCCTGGTTATCAGCAGGTGGGCAGTCCGGTGAGTTATGACTGTGCGGTCGGCAAAGGATTGAGTTTTTTTACCAGCTAGTAAGGGTCACATCGTAACCAAATGCACCAGATGGATATCCGGCGTGGGCGACAGACCATCCTCACGCCCTTGAAAGTAACGCTCGAACTGCTTGTCGGGAGACAACATTTCGAGCACTTCAAATCCGCGTGAACTGGCGACTTCGACAAAATGATCGGGACGAATCTGGGCAATCAGTTCTTCACCGCCCCGCGCCTTAAATTTCCCCACGGCATCATAGGTCGACCATTCAGACTCAGGCATGCAACTCCTTGGTACCTTGATATCAATGACCCGTTGGGTACCACGTCCAAACCCGCTGCCCATTGTGGCAAGCATTTCAACAAGCGTACTTTGCGCGATGTAATAGCTTAGGCCCAATAATGACGGAGCTTTCATATAACCTGTATGTCGCCGGCCTGGCATATGTAATAAGAAGTGTAAGTCCATTCCCATAAGGCTATGTAACAAAGTGACTCACACGGCTATTACTCAACTAACACTACCAGCCAAATGAGCCTGCCTGGTCAACTCATAGCACACTATGTACTAAACAAAGTTTAATCCGCGCCTATCGAAAACCTGTTTACATGAGCGACATCAATTTTCTGACCGTTCCTTACAAGGAGATACGAAATGACCTATACCGTCAAACAGTATGGATGGATTCGCGATCTGCCTGATCATCGCGATCATCTGTATGCGGCCCCGCCCACCACACTGGCGGCGCTTCCACACAAGGTTGATCTGCGCCCCCATTGCCCGCCTGTGTACGATCAGGGCCAACTGGGTAGTTGTACCGCAAACGGTATTGCCGGAGCGATTCAGTTTGATCGCATGAAGCAAAAGTTGACGCCCGCGTTCGAACCCTCGCGGTTGTTTATCTATTACAACGAACGGGTTATCGAGCATACCGTCGATTCTGACAGCGGCGCCATGATCCGGCACGGCATTAAAAGTGTTGCGAAGCAAGGTGATTGCCCTGAAAAAGAGTGGCCTTATGATATTGAGAAGTTCACTGTCAAACCTCCGGCTGCCTGCTACAAGGACGCAAGAAAATACAAGGCAGTGTCTTACCAGAAAGTTGCGCAAAACCTCAATCAGATGAAAGGCTGCCTAGCGGCAGGTTATCCGTTTGTCATTGGTTTTTCCGTCTACGAGAGCTTTGAAAGCAAGAAAGTTGCTCAGACCGGGCATGCCCCGGTGCCGGGTCCTCATGAAAAAATGCTGGGAGGGCACTGCGTATTGGCAGTGGGCTACAACGATGCCCATCAGCATTTCATCTTGCGCAACTCATGGGGCGCCAGTTGGGGCATGGAAGGCTACTTCACCCTGCCCTACAGTTATCTGCTGGATGAAAATCTGTCCAACGACTTCTGGACGATAAGGGTCTTGGCTGCCTGACCTTGTCAGGCACTTGGGTATTGCACTGCCGCATTGACATCCTGCTGGTACTCCCGCGGCGTGCAGCCGAACTCGCGACGAAACACGGTGTGCAGGTATTGCGCAGACCGAAAACCGCAATCGCGGGCGATCTCGGCAATGGCCAGCCCGGTGTTTTCCAGTCCGTTTGCAGCGGCGGCCAGTTTGAAGCGCAGGATCTCGTCGTGCACGCTGCAGCCCCTTACGCGGCGAAAATGCGATTCCAGTGATGAGCGCGAAACGCCCACATAGGCGGCTACCTGTGCAGTCTTGATGCCCTGACACGCGTACTGCCGGATAAACAGCAGCGCCTGCATCACATAAGGGTCACCCAAGGGCTGATGCAGGCTCGAAGCCTGCACGTTGACAGTGTCCGGCGGTATCAGAATGTGTGTACCCGAAGACGGCATGCCGTGCAGCATCTGGTGCAGCAGCCGTGCGGCGGTGCGGCCCATTGTGTCGGTGCCTTGAACGACCGAACTGAGCGGCACGCGAGTGAGGGTCTTGGTCAACGGATCATTGTCGATACCGATCAGTGCCACCTGTTCGGGAACAGCAATTCCGGCGGTCAGGCAGGCCTGCAGTAGCTGACGAGCGCGGGCGTCGGTCACGGCGATGATGCCGATCGGTTTGGGCAGGCTTTGCAGCCAGGCGATCTGCTGTTCTACGGCGCTGTCCCAGAGCGGTGCGCTGGTGCCCAGGCCACGATAGACCTCGGCGTGCAGGCCATCGCGTTGCAGCAAGCGGCGAAAGGCCTGCTCGCGCTCCTGCGCCCAGCGATTGGCCTGTGCTTCAGGCAGGCTGAAGCAGGCAAAGCGCGTCAGCCCGGCCTCGATCAGGTGCTCGTAGGCTGCCTTGATCAAGGCGTGATTGTCAGTCGCCACATAAGGAATGCCCTTCGGGTAGGCACGCTCATCCTGATAGGAGCCACCGACTGCCACCACCGGCAGTTTGATCCCGGCCAATGCCTCGCCGATCAGCGGGTCATCGAAATCGGCAATGATCCCGTCCCCCTGCCAGCGCTCGATGCCTTTCAGGCGACAGAGGAAATCCTCCTCCAGGAACAGGTCCCAGGACACCCGGGTGCTGCTGAGATAGTTGCCGATGCCGCTGATGATGCCGCGGTCATAGATCTTGCTGCCGTTGAACAACAGCGCGATACGGTGAACGGGAGGTACGGTCTTCATTGTTTTTATGCCGATTCGATAAGCACGACGCCGTGGGCCACAGACTAGGCCGCTGACCGGCGAATCTCAACACTCAAAATCGCACTGTGCGTTGACGATTTTCATAATCAGCGCACGCAGGGCCGTTGCTAGTATCCAGACACCGCCAAGAACAATAAGGAAAACGCCCATGCTGTACTTCCCCGACGTCGACAGGGTTCGCTATGAAGGCCCTGACAGCGACTCGCCCCTCGCCTTTCGCCACTATGACGCCGACAAGCTGGTCCTCGGCAAACCCATGCGTGAGCACTTGCGCATGGCGGCCTGCTATTGGCACACCTTCGTATGGCCGGGCGCCGACATGTTCGGTGTCGGCACCTTCAAGCGCCCCTGGCAAGGTTCCGGTGACCCCATGGAACTGGCCATCGGCAAGGCCGAAGCGGCGTTCGAGTTCTTCTCCAAGCTCGGCATCGATTACTACAGCTTCCACGACACCGATGTGGCACCGGAAGGCGCCTCACTGAAAGAATATCGCCACAACTTCGCGCACATGGTCGATCATCTGGAGCGCCATCAGGAACAGAGCGGCATAAAGCTGCTGTGGGGTACGGCCAACTGCTTCAGCAACCCACGCTTCGCCGCAGGCGCTGCCAGCAACCCGGACCCGGAAGTCTTTGCCTACGCCGCTACCCAGGTGTTCAGCGCGATGAATGCCACCCAGCGTCTCAAAGGCTCCAACTACGTGTTGTGGGGCGGTCGTGAAGGCTACGAAACCCTGCTCAATACGGACCTCAGGCGTGAACGCGAACAGCTCGGGCGCTTCATGCGCATGGTGGTCGAACACAAGCACAAGATCGGTTTCAAGGGCGATCTGTTGATCGAGCCCAAGCCACAGGAGCCGACCAAGCATCAGTACGATTACGACAGCGCCACGGTGTTCGGTTTTCTGCAGCAGTACGGCCTGGAAAACGAGATCAAGGTCAATATCGAGGCCAACCACGCCACACTGGCCGGGCACAGCTTCCACCACGAAATCGCCACGGCGGTCTCGCTGGGGATTTTCGGCAGCATCGACGCCAACCGTGGCGACCCACAGAATGGCTGGGACACGGACCAGTTCCCCAACAGCGTCGAGGAGATGACGCTCGCCACCTACGAGATCCTCAAGGCTGGCGGCTTCACCAATGGCGGTTTCAATTTCGACTCGAAAGTGCGTCGCCAGAGCCTCGACGATATCGATCTGTTCCACGGCCACGTCGCCGCGATGGACGTCCTCGCCCTGGCGCTGGAACGTGCCGCCGCCATGGTGCAGAACGATAAACTCCAGCACTTCAAGGATCAGCGCTACGCCGGCTGGCAGCAGCCTTTCGGGCAATCGGTACTGGCAGGCGAATTCAGCCTTGCGTCGCTCGCCGAACACGCCTTCGCCAACGAACTGAACCCGCAGGCTGTCAGTGGTCGCCAGGAACTGCTCGAAGGCGTGGTCAACCGCTTTATCTACGCCTGACAGGCTTGGCTGGACGTCGCCGTGACATTCAGGCGACAAATCTTCATACGCGACGTCCGGCAACGCTCTACAGTTCTATCGGTATCACCCTCAGTCAAGAAGTGTCTCAAACAACAATAAAAGGACGCACCCTATGAACACCCTGAAACGTACGCTGCTCGCCAGCGCGCTGGCCTTGCTGTCCCTGCCGGTGATGGCTGACTCTGCGCATCCGAAAATAGGTTTTTCCATTGATGACCTGCGTCTGGAACGCTGGTCACGCGACCGTGATTACTTCGTTGCGGCGGCGGAAAAGCTCGACGCCAAGGTCTTCGTGCAATCGGCGGATGCCAATGAGCAGAAACAGATCTCGCAGATAGAAAACCTTATCTCGCGCGGCGTCGATGTAATCGTCATCGTGCCGTTCAACGCCACCGTGCTGACCAACGCTGTTGCCGAAGCCAAGAAGGCCGGGATCAAGGTGGTGTCTTATGACAGGCTGATCCTCAATGCCGATATCGATGCGTACATTTCCTTCGATAATGAAAAAGTCGGCGAGATGCAGGCCAACGGCGTGCTGAAAGCAGCGCCCAAGGGCAATTACTTCCTGCTGGGCGGCGCGCCCACCGACAACAACGCCAAGATTCTGCGCGAAGGCCAGATGAAGGCGCTGCAACCGGCTATCGACAGAGGTGATATCAAGATTGTCGGCCAGCAGTGGGTAAAGGAGTGGAACCCTACCGAAGCGCTGAGCATTGTCGAAAACGCCCTGACCCGTAATAGCAACAAGATTGATGGCATCGTCGCCTCCAACGACGCCACTGCCGGGGGCGCGATTCAGGCCCTCGCCGCACAGAAACTGGCCGGTAAAGTCCCTATCTCGGGTCAGGATGCGGACCTCGCGGCGGTCAAGCGGGTCATTGATGGCACTCAGACCATGACGGTCTACAAGCCGCTGAAACTGATTGCCACGGAAGCCGCCAAGCTCTCTGTGCAACTGGCACGCAACCAGAAACCCGATTTCAGCTCGCAATACGACAATGGCAGCAAGAAAGTCGACACCATCCTGCTGACGCCTACAGCGTTGACCAAGGACAACATCGACCTGCTGGAAAAAGACGGGTTCTATACCAAGACACAGATTGACGGGCAATGAGCCTCGATCGTTGATACGTCGCTAAAAGCCAGAGCACGATCCTGCGGTCAAGCAGGGTCGCCGCTCAGGCCAAGCCATCACACCTTCGTAGAGCCCTGCGCCATGTCTGACTACCTGTTGCAAATGAACGGCATCGTCAAATCCTTTGGCGGTGTGAAAGCGCTCAACGGCATCGATATCACGGTGAGGCCCGGTGAATGCGTCGGCCTGTGCGGCGAGAACGGCGCGGGCAAGTCCACATTGATGAAGGTCCTGTCGGCGGTCTATCCCTACGGCACCTGGGATGGCGAGATCCTGTGGGACGGCCAACCGCTCAAGGCACAATCGATCAGCGAAACGGAAGCGGCCGGGATCGTCATCATCCATCAGGAACTGACGCTGGTCCCTGACCTGTCGGTGGCCGAAAACATCTTCATGGGCCACGAGCTGACGCTCCCCGGCGGGCGCATGAATTATCCGGCCATGATCCACCGCGCCGAGTCGCTGATGCGTGAACTCAAGGTGCCTGACATGAACGTGGCGCTGCCGGTTTCCCAGTATGGCGGCGGCTACCAGCAACTGGTGGAAATCGCCAAGGCATTGAACAAAAAGGCGCGCCTGTTGATTCTCGACGAGCCCTCCTCGGCCCTGACCCGTTCCGAAATCGAGGTGCTGCTGGACATCATTCGTGGCCTGAAGGCCAAGGGGGTCGCGTGCGTGTACATCTCGCACAAGCTCGATGAAGTGGCCGCCGTGTGCGACACCATTTCAGTCATCCGCGACGGCAAACATATCGCAACCACCGCAATGGCGGACATGGACATTCCGCAGATCATCACCCAGATGGTCGGGCGCGAAATGAGCAACCTCTACCCCACCGAGCCGCATGACGTCGGCGAGGTGCTTTTCGAAGCGCGGCATATCACCTGCTACGACGTCGATAACCCCAGGCGCAAGCGGGTCGACGACGTATCGTTCGTCCTCAGACGCGGGGAAATCCTCGGCATCGCCGGGCTGGTGGGCGCGGGCCGTACCGAGCTGGTATCCGCCCTGTTCGGCGCCTACCCCGGTCGATACACCGGTGAAGTGTGGCTCGATGGCCAGATGATCGACACGCGCACGCCGCTCAAATCGATCCGCGCCGGCTTGTGCATGGTCCCTGAAGACCGCAAGCGCCAGGGCATCATTCCGGACCTGGGCGTCGGCCAGAACATCACCCTCGCGGTTCTCGACAGCTACTCGAACATGACCCGCATCGACGCTGAAGCCGAGTTGGGCAGTATTGACCGGGAAATCTCGCGCATGCACCTCAAGACGGCCAGCCCGTTCTTGCCGATCACCAGCCTGTCCGGCGGCAATCAGCAGAAAGCCGTGCTGGCGAAGATGCTGCTCACCCGCCCACGCGTTCTGATTCTCGACGAGCCCACTCGCGGCGTCGATGTCGGTGCCAAGTACGAGATCTACAAGCTGATGGGCGCGCTGGCAGCCGAGGGCGTGTCGATCATCATGGTGTCTTCGGAACTGGCCGAAGTGCTGGGCGTGTCCGACCGTGTACTGGTGATTGGCGACGGCCAGTTGCGCGGCGACTTCATCAACCATGACCTGACTCAGGAACAAGTGCTCGCCGCTGCACTCAGCCAACCCGATGCCCCTCACAATAATGCCCGGAAGACCGCGTAGATGAACCAGGTCAAACAGTTCTTCACCCGCTATAAAATGCTCGCGCTGGTGATTGCCATCGCCGTTATCTGGCTGTTCTTCAGTTGGCAGACCGAGGGCGGCTTCCTCACCCCGCGCAATTTGTCCAACCTGCTGCGACAGATGTCCATTACCGGGATTCTGGCCTGCGGCATGGTGCTGGTGATCATCAGCGGCGAGATTGACCTGTCGGTAGGCTCATTGCTCGGTCTGCTCGGTGGCCTGGCGGCGATTCTGGATGTGGTTTACCACGTCCCGCTACTGGCAAACCTGAGTGTGGTGGCACTATGCGGCCTGATGATCGGCCTGGCCAACGGCTACATGACCGCCTACCTGCGGATCCCCTCGTTCATCGTCGGGCTGGGTGGCATGCTGGCGTTTCGCGGCGTTCTACTGGGGATCACCGGCGGCACGACAATCGCTCCGGTGTCGCCGTCGCTGGTCTATATCGGCCAGGGTTACCTGCCGCACGCGGTCGGCACCGGGCTCGGCATTCTGCTGCTGGCGCTGACGCTGTTCCTGACCTGGAAACAACGACGCAACCGAGCCCTGCACGGGCTGGCGGCACATTCGCTGATTCGTGATGGGTTGCGTGTGTTGTTGATCGGTGCAGTGCTGGGCGGCTTTGTCTATGTGCTCAACAGCTACGACGGAATCCCCGTTCCGGTGTTGCTGTTGCTGGTCCTGCTCGGCGTGTTCAGTTACGTCACCAGCCAGACGGTATTCGGACGCCGCGTCTACGCCGTCGGCAGCAACATGGAGGCCACGCGCCTGTCCGGCATCAATGTACAGGCCGTGAAGCTATGGATCTTCGGCATCATGGGCGTGATGTGCGCGTTCGCCGGGCTGGTCAACACCGCACGCCTGGCCGCTGGTTCACCCTCGGCAGGCAACATGGGCGAACTCGACGCCATCGCCGCATGCTTCATCGGCGGCACGTCCATGCGCGGTGGTTCGGGGACTGTCTACGGTGCCCTGCTTGGCGCGCTGGTCATCACCAGTCTCGACAACGGCATGTCGATGCTCGACGTCGACAGTTACTGGCAGATGATCGTCAAGGGCGGGATTCTGGTATTGGCCGTGTGGGTGGACGTGAGTACGCGTGCTGGGCGGCGGTGATCGTGGAACGGATCAGCATTACTCGAAAACCAGAGCCCGGACGAATACCGACGCCCATTGTCAGCACGGCCTTTTGAGCATAAGGTGTAAAAAACCTATACAAGACTATTAACGATGTACAAGAAAGTTGAATGGCCGCTGACGCTTTACTTTGACGGTGACTGCCCGCTCTGCGCTCGAGAAGTCAGAACTCTGCGCGCGCATGCGACGCCTGAGCGGCTTTTGTTCGTGGATATCCGTGACGACGCCTTTGACGCCACTTCTCTTGGATTCACACTTGAGGATATGGAGTCGCTACTGCACGCCAGATTCAGCGATGGCACGTGGGTCAAGGGCCTGGACGCGACACTCTGGAGTTGGCGAGCGGCCGGCCTGGGTGCGTGGGTCGCGCCTTTGTCATGGCGATTCATGAGGCCAGTGTTCAACTTGGGCTACCGGCTTTTTTGCCGCTCGCGGCCTTACCTTGCCTGGCTCCCCCACCCTGACGGCAGCCGCCGTTGCAGTGGCGACAGCTGTGCGGTCCCGGACGCAAAACCTGCGTCGGACAAGCGGACTTCCACTACAGAAAAGTAAACAGGGAATGCATACCGCAGAAACGAAAAAAGACGCCTAGGCGTCTTTTTTTGCTGATTCAGTGAGCCTCGAGGGTTCAGTGAATCAATATCTGGAGCGGGAAACGAGACTCGAACTCGCGACCCCGACCTTGGCAAGGTCGTGCTCTACCAACTGAGCTATTCCCGCATTGTCTTGATGACGGGCGCTATTCTAGCGGTTCAAATAGCGGCGTCAAGCCTTTGATTCAAAAACTTATTTTTTTTCTGCAGTCGTCCTGAGGTGCGGCCATGCGGCCCTCAGGTATTGCACCATGGACCAGAGTGTCAGCCCCGCAGCGATAAGCAGCAGCGCGTAGCCAAGAATGACCCAAACGGTGATGGCCGGCGGGTTGCCGAGCAGAATGACCAGCGCGAGCATCTGCGCCGCCGTCTTCCATTTACCCATGTTGGAAACGGCAACCTGCGCACGCGCGCCGATTTCCGCCATCCATTCGCGGAGCGCAGAGATTACGATTTCACGGCCGATGATCACTGCTGCGGGCAGCGTCAGCCATAGATTGGCATGCGCCTGAACCAGCAGCACCAATGCCACGGCCACCATCAGTTTGTCTGCTACCGGATCGAGAAAGGCGCCAAAGGGCGTGCTCTGTTCAAGACGGCGGGCCAGATACCCGTCGAGCCAGTCGGTCGCCGCAGCGAACGCAAAGACTGCACTGGCCGCCATGTAGCTCCAGTGATAAGGCATGTAGAACAACAAAATGAAGATCGGAATCAGTAAAACGCGTAGTACGGTGATCAGATTAGGGATATTCATCGGCACAACTGGCTACGAGGTGAGCGGGCATTCTACTCGCTGTGCAGGTTTGCATAAATCGACTCTGCCAGCTTTTTACTGATTCCGGGTGCTTTTGCTATTTCATCGATGCTGGCACGGGACAATTCCTGTAATCCGCCGAAATGTTTGAGCAGGTCACGACGCCGGGTCGGCCCGACACCCGCCACGCCCTCAAGGGTCGATGTGCGCCGGGTCTTGCCCCGGCGGGCACGGTGGCCGGTGATTGCGAAACGGTGCGCCTCGTCGCGAATCTGCTGGATAAGGTGCAGGGCCGGCGAGTCGCCGGGCAGCGTGAATTCATGTGCTGAGTCGTTCAGGTACAAGGTCTCGAAACCAGCCTTGCGCGTGGTGCCCTTGGCAACACCGAGCAGGATGAGGTCAGGCACCTGTAATTCATTGAGCACGTCGCGCGCCATGGACATCTGCCCCTTGCCGCCGTCCACCAGCAGCACATCCGGCAACTTGCCCTCCCCGGCCTTGATGCGGCTGTAACGCCGGGTCAACGCCTGGTGCATGGCGGCATAGTCGTCGCCCGCAGTCACACCTTCGATATTGAAACGCCGGTAATCGGACTTGATCGGGCCCTCGGGGCCGAACACCACGCAGGACGCGACGGTCGCCTCACCACTGGAGTGGCTGATGTCATAGCATTCCAGGCGCATCGGCGGGTCTTCGAGACCCAGCACTTTGGCCAGCGCCTCGAACCGCGACGCAACATGCTGACGGTTGGCCAGCCGCGCGGTCAGTGCCTGCTCGGCATTGGTGACCGCCATTTGCTGCCAGCGCGCCCGAGTGCCGCGCACGCGATGACTGATGACCATCTCGACGCCGCGCAGCTCTTCGATGGCGTCGACGAACGCAGGGAAATCGTCGTTGATGACATTGACGATGACTTCGCCGGGCAGCTCACGGTCGATGCCGCCGAGGAAATACTGTGCCAGGAATGCCGACATCACTTCGCCGACCTCCTCTTCTATGCCCACCTGCGGGAAGAAGTTCTTGCTGCCCAGAACTCGCCCGCCGCGCACGCTGATCAGATGCACACAGGCACCGCCGGGGTTGACGAACGCGGCGACCACATCCACATCGCCGGTGCCGCCGTCCATGCTTTGCTGATCCTGGACGCGACGCAACAAGGCGACCTGGTCACGTAACTCGGCTGCGCGTTCGAAATCGAGCGCCATCGCGGCTTTTTCCATAGAGGCGTTCAGCTCGTCGCTCAGGGCATTGCTGCGCCCTTCGAGGAACATCACCGAGTGACGCACGTCTTCGGCATACACCTCAGGCTCGACCAGTCCGACACACGGCCCCTTGCAGCGTTTGATCTGATATTGCAGGCAAGGACGCGTGCGGTTCTTGAAATAGCTGTCCTCGCACTGCCGCACCTGGAAAGTCTTCTGCAGCAGGCTGAGGCTCTCGCGAATCGCGCCCGCACTCGGGTAAGGCCCGAAATAGCGACCCTTGGCCTTCTTGGTGCCACGATGAATGCTCAGCCGCGGAAACGCGTTATCGGACAGAAATACGTAGGGATAGGACTTATCGTCACGCAAGAGAATGTTGTACGGGGGCCGCCACTCCTTGATGAGGGTCTGCTCCAGTAACAGCGCTTCGGTTTCGTTGCCCGTGATGGTGGTTTCAATCTGGGCGATACGCGACACCAGCGCTCCGGTCTTGGGCGCGTGTCCGGTCTTGCGGAAGTAGCTGGCCAGCCGCTTCTTGAGGTTCTTGGCCTTGCCGACGTAAAGCAGTGTGGCTTCGGCGTCGAACATACGGTAGACGCCGGGGCGACCGCTACAGGTCGCGAGAAATGCACTTGGATCAAATGTCTGGGTCATGTTCAGGCGCTGGCATCAACCATGCCGTGACGTACAGCGAGCAAAGCCAGTTCAACATCACTGCTGATCGAGAGCTTTTCAAAGATACGGTATCGGTAGGTATTAACAGTTTTCGGTGAAAGGCACAGCTTGTCCGAGATGGTCTGGACTTTCTGGCAGCCGACAATCATCAGGGCAATCTGGATCTCGCGCTCGGACAGCAGGTCGAACGGCGAATTGTTGACCTGCGGCTGAAACGACTTCAATGCCAGTTGCTGGGCAATCTGCGGGCTGATGTAACGCTGACCGGCAAACACCAGGCGAATGGCCTGGACCATTTCAGCAAGCCCGGCACCTTTGGTCATGTAGCCGGCAGCGCCAGCCTGCAGCAAACGGGTCGGGAAAGGATCTTCTTCACAGACGGTGACAGCGACGACCTTGATATCAGGGTGGCTGCGCAGCATCTTG
The DNA here is from genome assembly GCF_900103225.1 of Pseudomonas congelans. Lineage (GTDB taxonomy): Bacteria > Pseudomonadota > Gammaproteobacteria > Pseudomonadales > Pseudomonadaceae > Aquipseudomonas > Aquipseudomonas congelans. The sequence goes on from NZ_FNJH01000001.1 coordinate 1,294,679, forward strand.
CGCGTCGCTTCCAGCCCGCCGATGCCCGGCATCTTGACGTCCATCAGTACGACGTCGGGCTTGAGCTCGCGCGCTTTTTTCAGGGATTCCTCGCCGGAATCGGCCTGCCCGACAACCTGCAGACCATCAATGTCGGCCAGCATGCGTGTGATGCCTGTCCGGACAAGATCATGGTCATCGACAACTAGCACCTTAATCAAGCAGACACCTCGCGCAACGGTCATAACGAATGCCAATCACCATAACAAAAACAACGAGGCAGACCTAGCACTGCGAGCACCGTCTCACATCAATATGATGGCAAGCGCATCAGGGAGGGCTGTCAAATTCCCGATAGAACGGCAGAGCTGTGTGCGTCCCGGTCTTGTATCAGTTGCCCGAAGGAAGCTTTGCGGTCCCCGATGATGGCGCGGAGAGCTCTGCAATGGTAGTTGTCAGGCGCCTGATAGCGTCCTGATCTTCCTTGCCCAGCACCCGATAACTGCCCAGGATCTTTTCTTCGATGAGACTGAGATTGTCGATCGGCATCGGCGTTCGCGTCCCCGTCAACACATAAAGCACGTCGACGCCTTTGGCCGCAACCGCCGCCAGGTAGTCGGCTTTCGGCGCGCGATCACCGTTTTCGTACTTGCCCTGGGCGTTAGCCTCGACCCCCCCTATTTCACCGAAGGTACGCTGAGACATCCTCAGGCGCTCTCTTTCTTTTCTCAGCCGGCAACCGATTCCACTCATTTGAACCTATGATCCTTTTGAAGCCATCCTAACGAATGTTAGAATCCCACGGAATTGAATAGATTTGAACGGTTTTGAACTATGCCCGGAATACGCACCGCCGCACAAGCCAAGGCCTGGCTGGATCAACAGGGCAAATCTGTTCAGGAGTTCGCTCGTGAAAACAGCATTGATCCAGCGACCACTTACCAGGTACTGGCAGGACGCAAGAAAGGAAGGCGCGGTGAAGCGCATAAGGTAGCTGTATTGCTGGGCATGAAGATCGGGACGATCCCGAACACGGACACCCGGCATGAAGAAGCACGTGAAGAGTAGCCGGTTATTACCTGGCGACTTAATACATGGTGACAACGCATCCCGGACAAAACGCCAAAGCCGTTGCCTGACTTCAGGTATACAGGGTTGCGGGCAAAATAGCCCGCCCGGATACCGCATGCCATCAACCGTTGAGCGGTTCGCTGTCGCCACAGAAAATCCACCTGCCTGAATCCGCAGAAATCGATAATCCCGCTGATTGAATTTTCCAATTGAAGGCGCCTCCTTTCCTGAAGTAAGCTTGCGCTCAATCCACGGAGACCCACCATGCTGCAATCCACTTCACTGCTACTCGACGCTGCTACCGGCATTGCTTGCCGTGCACGTGCCGTGGCTGTGCAGACTGCCTCGGTGAGCGCATCCGTTGACTCCTATTATGGGTATTGGTTTAGCCACTGGCGCGCCTGATACCCATCCGGCGCCCACATCAAGGGGACGCCAACCAGAGAATTCTCTAACCCCCCGGTCGGCTTCCCGACCGGGGGTTTTGTTTTTTCAGGGCCACGCATTTTCAACGGTCTGTTCAAGAACAGCCGTAAACAATCAACCTGCATCGCATCGAGGATCACGACATGAACTACGCCACTTATTACCGCAACGACATCGATTTTGCCTGGCGATTTAGCCACCTCCGTTCGGGACAGCCTGCCGCCTCCGTTCGGTCACTTCCAGGTGGCAACCACATCCCCCCGGCTCTAAAAGCCCTTTGTCGAACACCCCAGTAGGGTCTGCGCGGGAGCATCCCGCCAGCCCAGGAAGCCAGCACATGAATTCGTCCGTTGCCGTAAACCCGTCCGACCTGTCCAGCCACGCCGTCAAGCTGGCAGACAACAGCCACGCCTCGAAACGCCTGCCAGGTACTCTGGAATTGAAGATGCGTCTGCCCCTCGACGCAGCGCTCGCCGAACAGGTTGCCGCCCATCGCCGCGCTGTACGCGCCATCCTTGAAGGCGAAGACTCACGACTGCTGGTCATCGTCGGCCCCTGCTCGATCCACGACCCTCGATCTGCGCTTGAATACGCTGAACGACTGGCCGGCCTCGCCGCGCAAGTCAGTGATCAGATGCTGCTGGTGATGCGCGCCTACGTCGAAAAACCGCGCACGACGGTGGGCTGGAAAGGTCTGGCTTACGATCCGCGCCTTGACGGCAGTGACGACATGGCCGAGGGCCTGACGCTGTCGCGGCAATTGATGCTGGACATGCTGGGCCTGGGTCTGCCGATCGCCACCGAGATACTGCAACCGATGGCAGCCGGCTACTTCGACGACCTGCTCAGTTGGGTCGCGATTGGCGCTCGGACCACCGAATCGCAGATCCATCGGGAAATGGCCAGCGGCCTGCCCATGGCCGTCGGCTTCAAGAACGGTACTGACGGTGGCGTGACGGTGGCCAGCGACGCGATGCGTTCGGCTGCACATCCGCATCGCCATTTCGGCATGGACCGTCATGGCCACCCGGCGATTATCGAGACACAAGGCAATCCGGATACGCACATTGTGCTGCGCGGCGGTCACGGCGGCCCCAATTACGATCGCCAGAATGTGGCCAAGGTGCAGGCGAGCCTGAGCAAGAACAATGTCGCATCGCGAATCATGGTTGATTGCAGCCACGCCAACAGTGGCAAGGATCCGCTGCGTCAGCCAGGTGTGTTCGAGGATGTGCTGGAACAGCGCTTGTCAGGCAATACCTCGCTGATCGGCATGATGATCGAGAGCCACCTGTTCGACGGCTGCCAGGCATTGGGGGAAACGCTGCAGTACGGCGTTTCGGTCACCGACGGCTGCCTTGGCTGGGAAGGCACCGAACAACTGCTGCGTCGCGCGGTTGACCGTCTGCGTTACAGATAAACAGAGCGACGGAACTTTGTCGGGAAATACCGCACTGAATCCGGTAGGCTGTTTCTTTTTTTTCACAGGAGATTATTCCCCATGGCTAAAGCCACTGCCCGCCACATCCTTGTTTCGAGCGAAGAAAAATGCAACGAACTCAAGGCTCAGATCGAAGGCGGCGCTGATTTCGCAGAAATCGCCAAGGCCAATTCCAGCTGCCCGTCGAGCCGTCAAGGCGGTGACCTGGGTTCGTTCGGTCCAGGCCAGATGGTCAAGGAATTCGACACTGTCGTATTCAGCGCTCCGGTGAACACCGTTCAGGGTCCGGTAAAGACCCAGTTCGGCTATCACCTGCTGGAAGTGACCAGCCGTCAGGACTGATCCTGCCGCGCCGGGTGCCAGACGGCTCATCTTCGGATGGGCCGTTTTTGTATGTACTGTTTTCAACGACACAGTGACCCGGCATGCGCGCAGTGGCTTGGCGACGCAGCCATTTGTCTGTAGAAGATAGCGCCATGCAGAGTCATGAGCTCTGTGATGATTTTTGTCACCGCTGCACAGCCAGTCGCCTTTAACCCTGGCATTCGCTTGCGAACGTCAGTCAGGATTCGAGTCATGCGTTTTGTTTTTTCATCGTTGCTCGCCTTGACGCTGACCTTCGTTGGCGCTGCCCAGTCGCTGTCCGCAGCCCCGCAACACGCCCTGACCGTTTACGGCGAAGCTGCGCGCTATACCGCCGATTTCAAGCACTTCGATTACGTGAACCCGGACGCGCCCAAGGGCGGCAGCATGCGACGCTCGGCCATCGAGATCGGTCAGTTCGACCACCTGATGCCCTTCACCGACAAGGGCATGGGCGTTTCGCAGATCAACGGCATGCTCTACGCCCCCCTGGCCACGCGCTCGATGGATGAGCCGTACACTGTCTACGGGCTTGTCGCCGAGAAAATGGAGCGTGGCGCAGATGGCCTCTCCCTGCGCTTTTACCTGAACCCGAAAGCACGTTTCGCAGACGGCACGCCGATTACCGCCAGTGACGTGAAGTACACCTACGAGCTGCTGATGACGCAGGGCAACCTGCAATACCGGACCCAGTTTGAAGCGGTCAAGGGCGTGGAGGTCGAATCCCCTTCGCAGATCCGCTTCGACTTCAAGCACAGCGATAACCGCACCCTGCCCCTCGACCTGGCTTCGCTGCCGGTATTCCCCGAGCACTGGTGGAAAACCCGTGACTTTGCCAGCGGTGCCGGCTTTGAAATTCCACCAGGTAGCGGGCCCTACCGGATCAGCCATGTAGACCCGGGCCGCACCGTCACCTTCGAGCGCGATCCGGACTGGTGGGGCAAGGACCTGCCGGTCAGCAAAGGCCTGTATAACTTCGACAGGTTCAGCATCGAGTACTTCGGCGACATCGATGTCGCACGTACGGTACTCAAAGGCGGCGCCTATGATTACAACCGCGAGTTTTCGGCCACTGGCTATTCAATCCGTTATGACGGCCCGGCACTCAGCGACGGGCGCCTGCAGAAAGCCCAACTGGCCAGAGGCGCGGTGCAAAGCTCGCAGGGTTTCGTCTTCAACCTGAGCCGCCCCATGTTCCAGAACCGCCGCGTGCGCCAGGCGCTGTCGCTGCTCTGGGATTTTGAATGGACCAACCGGCAGATGATGCGCAACATGTACATTCGCCAGAACAGCTTCTTCTCCAACTCGGAGCTGGCCGCCAGCGAACTGCCCAATCCTGCCGAACTGAAAATCCTCGAGCCACTGCGTGGCAAGGTTCCCGATGAGGTGTTCGACAGCGTGTTCGAGACACCTAAAACCGATGGCACCGGCTTGATTCGCGACAAGCAACTGCAAGCGCTGGCGCTCATGAAGGAAGCAGGCTGGACGCCAAAGGGCGATGAGCTGGTGAATGCCCAGGGCGACCCCTTCAGCTTTACCTTTCTCAATGCACAGAACGGTTTCGAGCGAATGCTGCTGCCCTACAAGCGCACCCTGGCGCAGATCGGCATCCACTTCGACATTCGCCGCATCGATGCCGCGCAATACCTCAACCGCGTCATGGCCCGCGACTACGACATGATCGTCACCGGCTACCCGGTCTCGACCTCTCCCGGCGCCGAGCTGTACAGCAGTTTTGGCTCAAAGGTGGCGATGGATCCTGGCTCGAGCAATTACATGGCGCTTCAAGACCCCGCCGTCGACACGCTGATTGCCGGCCTGCTCAAGGCCGACAACAAGCAGACCATGACCGACTATGCACACTGCCTGGACCGGGTCCTGCAATGGAACTACTACTGGATTCCCAACTATTATCCGCCAGGCTCTTCAACCGTCTGGTGGAACCGTTTCGGCATCCCGAAAATTCAGGCCAGTAATAATGAAGCCATCGAAACATGGTGGGAAATCAGCCCGACACCGCTGACCAACGAGCAATTCGCTGAAAAACGCGGCGCTTCAGCCATCGTTTCGGAGATGCAGTGAATGCTCGGTTATATTCTGCGTCGCCTGCTGCTGATCATCCCTACCCTGCTGTGCATTCTGCTGGTCAACTTTTTCATCGTGCAGGCCGCACCGGGTGGACCTGTGGAACAGGCCATTGCACGTCTGCAAGGGATTGGCGGTGCGACTGTGGGCGCAGGTGCCAGCGAGTCCGCCGGGGCCGGTCACTCCAAGGCCTCCCGGGGGCTGGACCCGGCACTGATCAAGCAGATCGAACACCAATACGGTTTCGACAAACCAATGCACGAACGTCTCTGGCTGATGCTGAAGAATTACGCACGACTGGATTTCGGCAGCAGCTTCTTCCGCGGCGCAACGGTGACCGACCTCATTCTGCAGAAAATGCCGGTGTCGATATCGCTGGGGCTCTGGGCGACATTGCTGACGTACCTGGTGTCGATCCCGCTGGGGATTCGCAAAGCAGTCAAACACGGCAGCCAGTTCGATATCTGGAGCAGCACCGCCATCATCATCGGTTACGCCATGCCAGCCTTCCTGTTCGCCATGCTGCTGGTGGTGGTGTTCTGTGGCGGCACGTCGCTGAACTGGTTTCCGGTGCGCGGACTGGTCTCGGACAACTTCGAGCAACTGACCACGGTCGGCAAGATCGCTGACTATTTCTGGCACCTGGCGCTGCCGGTTTCGGCGCTGGTGATCGGGGGTTTTGCCACGCTGACCCTGCTGACCAAACACTCCTTTCTCAACGAAATCACCCGCCAGTACGTGACCACGGCACGCGCCAAGGGCATGAGCGAGCGACGTGTGCTGTATGGCCATGTGTTCCGCAATGCCATGTTGCTGGTGGTGTCGGGCATTCCGCAGGCGTTCATCAGCGTGTTCTTTGCCGGTTCGCTGCTGATCGAGGTGATCTTCTCGCTGGATGGCCTGGGCCGCATGAGCTATGAAGCCGCCGTGTCGCGAGACTATCCGGTGGTGTTCGGTTCGCTGTTCATCTTTACCGTGTTCGGCCTGCTGATAAAGCTGATCGGCGATATCTGCTACACGCTGGTCGACCCCAGAATCGACTTCAGCGCGAGGAATGCATGATGCGCAGCCTTTCGCCGCTGGCCCGCCGTCGTCTGGAGCGCTTTCGCAGCAATCGCCGCGGCTGGTGGTCGCTATGGCTGTTCTGCGGACTGTTTGCCCTGACACTGGGTGGCGAACTGATCGCCAATGACAAACCACTGTTGGTCAGCTATCAGCACTCACTGTATTTTCCGGTGTTCAGGCGTTATACCGAGCAGCAATTCGGCGGCGAGCTGCCCTTCCAGCCCGATTACCGCAGTGACTACGTGCGCACGCTGATCAGCAAAGGGGACGGCTGGATGCTGTTCCCGCCCATCCCGTTCAGTGACGACACGCCCAACTATGATCTGACCACCCCGGCGCCCAGCCCGCCGTCTGCAGAAAACTGGCTCGGCACCGACGACCAGGCGCGCGACGTCATGGCGCGGGTGATCTTCGGCGCCCGGGTGTCGGTCCTGTTCGCGCTGGCACTGACCTTCATCAGCGCGTTGATCGGCATCAGCGCCGGGGCGTTGCAGGGCTATTACGGCGGCTGGGTCGACTTGTTCGGGCAGCGTTTGCTGGAGGTCTGGTCGGGCCTGCCGGTGCTGTACCTGCTGATCATCCTGTCAGGCTTCGTCGAACCCGATTTCTGGTGGCTGCTGGGCATCATGGCGTTGTTTTCCTGGCTGACCCTGGTCGACGTGGTGCGCGCCGAGTTTCTGCGCGGCCGCAACCTTGAGTACGTCAAGGCCGCTCGGGCGCTCGGTCTGGGGGATCGAAAAGTGATCATGCGCCACATCCTGCCCAACGCGATGAATGCGACATTGAGCTACCTGCCGTTCATTCTTACCGGCGCCATATCGACCCTCACCGCGCTGGACTTTCTGGGCTTCGGCATGCCTGCCGGCAGCGCGTCGCTGGGCGAACTGATCGCCCAAGGCAAGCAGAACCTGCAAGCGCCCTGGCTGGGGCTGACGGCGTTCTTTGCCCTCGCGTTGATCCTGACGCTGCTGGTATTCATAGGCGAGGCGCTGCGTGATGCCTTCGACCCGAGGTCCTGACATGTCGGAAAACCTGATCGAAATCCGTGACCTGAGCGTCGCCTTCAACGGGCAGAAAGTGGTCAGCAACCTGAGCCTGGATGTGCGCCGTGGCGAGTGCCTGGCACTGGTCGGCGAATCCGGTTCCGGCAAGTCCGTTACTGCGCATTCGATCCTGCAATTGCTGCCCCGCAGCGGCACGCTGACCACAGGCAGCATCACCTACCGGGGTCAACAGCTGGTAGGAGCCGACGACCGCACCCTTCGCGAGCTGCGTGGCAACCGGATTGCGATGATTTTTCAGGAACCGATGACCTCGCTGAATCCGCTGCACAGCGTGGCCAAACAGATCGGCGAAACGTTGCTGCTGCATCGCGGCATCAGTGGCCGTGAAGCGCAGAAGCGCATTGTCGAGCTGCTGGAGCTGGTGGGCATTCAGCAGCCGGAAAAACGCCTGAAAGCTTATCCGCACGAACTCTCCGGAGGCCAGCGCCAGCGGGTGATGATTGCCATGGCACTGGCTTGCGAACCGGAGCTGCTGATTGCCGACGAACCGACCACTGCGCTGGACGTCACGGTGCAACGCAAGATCCTCCTGCTGCTCAAGGAGCTGCAGCAGCGCCTGAACATGTCGCTGCTGTTGATCAGCCATGACTTGAACTTGGTGCACAGCGTTGCTCAGCGCGTCTGCGTGATGCGCGCTGGCGAAGTCGTCGAGCAGTCCGATTGCAAGTCGCTGTTCAAATCACCTCAGCATCCTTACAGCCGCCTGCTGCTGGACGCCGAACCTGCCGGCGAGCCGCTGCCACGCGACACCCGGGAAACGGTGCTGCAAGTCGACAACCTGAAGGTCTGGTTTTCCCTGACCGGCGGCATCCTGCGGCGGCACAAGGAATACCTCAAGGCGGTGGATGACATCAGCCTGAGCATCGAGCGCGGCAAGACCCTCGGTATCGTCGGTGAGTCGGGCTCCGGCAAGTCGACACTGGGCCAGGCGATCCTGCGCCTGCTGGAGTCTCGCGGCAGTATCCGCTTTCGCGGACAGGCGCTGGACGGCCTGAGTCAGAAACAGATGCGCCCGTGGCGTAAAGAGATGCAAGTGGTCTTTCAGGACCCTTACGGCAGCCTCAGCCCGCGTATGTCAGTGGCGCAGATCATCAGCGAAGGACTGGAGGTACACAGCCAGTACAACCCTGCGAAATGCGACGCAGAGGTCATTCGGGCGCTGGAAGAAGTCGGCATTGATCCGCAGAGCCGGCATCGCTACCCCCATGAGTTTTCCGGTGGCCAGCGTCAGCGCATCGCCATTGCCCGGGCGCTGGTGCTGAAACCGGCACTGATTCTGCTCGATGAGCCGACATCGGCGCTGGACCGTACCGTGCAGAAACAGGTGGTTGCGCTGTTGCGCGAACTTCAGGAAAAACATGGCCTGACGTACCTGTTCATCAGCCATGACCTGGCAGTGGTAAAAGCCCTCGCCCACGACGTGATAGTGGTCAAGGATGGCAAAGTCGTCGAGCGCGGCGCCAGCCATGATGTCTTCGATGCGCCACAACATCCCTACACCCAGGAATTGCTGGCGGCGGCGCATCCGCAATGATCTGGCCCACAACGAAGCTTCTGCCCGGAGGGCGTAGGAGCTTCAGGAGGTTACGACGGCCGCGATGGGCTGCGAAGCGGCCCTAAAGTCTGCGACATCGGTTTTACCTGATGTACCGCGTGCCTCGGCTGTGCTGGCGTTTCCCGACAGTTAGCGGACGGGCGGAGCGTCACCGAGTTAAGCCTGCGGACCCGGCGCGTCATCATCGACCAGCCCCCACTCGGCGGTGCTTGCCGTGCTGCTGCCGGTCGGAGCCGGCGGCGGTGTAGTCAGAGTCCCGGCGCCGCCTTCACTGTGCAGTTTGAGGCGCAGGCGCACGTTGTTTTGCGAGTCGGCATTCTTGAGGGCCTCCTCTTCGCTGATCGCACCTTCGACGGCCAGATTGAACAGCGCCGAGTCGAACGTCTGCATACCGAGGCTGCCGGACTTCTCCATGATGCCCTTGAGCTCGGTCAGTTCATTGCGCTGGATCAGGTCGCGAATGGTCGGCGTGCCCATCATCACTTCCACCGCTGCGCGACGCTTGCCATCCGGGGTTCTGACCAGTCGCTGAGAAACGAATGCCTTGAGGTTGTTGCCCAGGTCATGCAGCAACTGCCCACGACGCTCTTCCGGGAAGAAATTGATGATCCGGTCCAGCGCCTGATTGGCGTTGTTGGCATGCAGGGTCGAAATTGCCAGATGGCCGGTATCGGCAAACGCCAGCGCATGCTCCATGGTTTCGCGATCACGAATCTCGCCGATCAGAATCACATCAGGTGCCTGACGCAGGGTGTTTTTCAGTGCTGCGTGAAAGCTGCGGGTATCGACCCCCACTTCGCGCTGGTTGACGATCGACTTCTTGTGGCGATGGATGAACTCCACCGGGTCTTCAATGGTGATGATATGGCCGCTGGCATTACGGTTACGGTAGTCGATCAATGCCGCCAACGAGGTCGATTTGCCGGAACCTGTGGCCCCGACAAACAGCACCAGACCGCGCTTTTCCATGATCACGTCGAGCAGTACGGGCGGCAGGAACAGGTCTTCGAAACGCGGGATGTCCAGCTTGATATTTCGCGCGACGATGGACACCTCGTTGCGCTGCATGAAGATATTGATCCGGAACCGGCCGATGCCCGCCATCGAAACGGCGAGGTTCATCTCCAGCTCGCGCTGAAACTCGAGCTTCTGCTCCTCGTCCATCAGACCCTGGGCAATGACTGCGACCTCCCCCGGCTTGAAGGTTTCGCTGCCCAGAGGCTTGAGTACACCGTTGAACTTGGCGCACGGCGGCGCTCCGGTGGAGAGGTACAGGTCCGATCCGTCCTGACTGGCCAGAATCTTCAACAGCGCCGGAAAATCCATAATCAATACCGTACAAAATGAAGTAAAAAGACCACGGCCGTCAGGACGGCACGCGTGACCCGCGGGCGTCGCTCAGCAAGAGCAGGCATAATGGCAGCCTTTTGCAGCAGGTGATATTGCGACATGAAAGCCCAAGCCCGCCATATTCTGGTGAAGACCGCCGAAGAGGCCGAACAGCTCAAGCTGCGCATTGCCAAGGGCGAGGCGTTTGACGTGCTGGCTAAAAAGCATTCTAGCTGCCCGTCCGGCAAACGTGGCGGCGATCTGGGCGAAGTCAGGCCTGGGCAAATGGTCGGCGCCATCGATCAGGTGATCTTCAAGAAGCCGCTACGCGTCGTGCACGGGCCGATCAAAAGCAAGTTCGGTTATCACCTGGTGCAGGTGTTCTATCGCGACTGAAGCACAGGTCAAAAGCTGAAAAACCCCGAGCCGAGCGCGGTTCGAGGTTTTTCGGGCATTGACCAGCGCGGTGATCAGTTCGGCGAAATGGCGCCGTCTACCAGCACTTGAGCTTCTGCCACCAGGCGCTTGAGGTGATCTTCGCTGACAAAACTCTCGGCGTAGATCTTGTAGATGTCCTCAGTGCCCGAAGGGCGCGCTGCAAACCAGCCATTTTCGGTCATCACCTTGACGCCACCGAATGCCTGATCGTTGCCCGGTGCATTGCTCAGAACCTGCTGAATAGGCTCACCCGCCAGCTCAGTGGAAGTCACCTGCTCCGGCGACAGCTTGCTCAGCAGTGCCTTCTGCTGCGGATTGGCCTTGGCGTCGACGCGGGTCGAGAACGGCTCGCCCAGTTCTTCAGTCATGGTCTTGTAGATCTGGCTTGGATCGCGACCGGTGCGCGCGGTCATTTCCGCAGCCAGCAAGGCCGGAATCAGACCGTCCTTGTCAGTGGTCCAGACCGTACCGTCGCGACGCAGGAACGAGGCGCCGGCACTTTCTTCGCCGCCAAAACCCAGCGAGCCCTCGAACAGACCCTGAGCGAAGTATTTGAAGCCGACTGGCACTTCATACAGGCGACGGCCCAGGCGCTTGGCCACACGATCGATCATGCCGCTGCTGACCACGGTCTTGCCGACCGCTGCATCGGCACGCCATTCAGGACGGTTCTGAAACAGATAGTCGATGGACACGGCAAGGTAGCTGTTGGGCGTCATCAGTCCGCCGGTCGGGGTCACAATGCCGTGGCGGTCGTGATCCGGGTCGCAGGCAAAGGCGACCTGATAACGGTCCTTGAGACCGATCAGGCTTTGCATGGCGTGGCTGGAAGACGGGTCCATGCGAATCTGGCCATCCCAGTCGACGGTCATGAAACGGAACGTAGGGTCGACAAATTTATTGACCACATCCAGATTCAGGCCGTAATGCTCGCCAATCGCCGACCAGTAGCTCACCCCGGCCCCGCCCAGCGGATCGACACCAAGACGCAGACCCGAGTTGCGGATGGCGTCCATGTCGATCACGTTCTTCAGATCGGCCACGTAGGTATTGAGGTAATCATGGCGGTGCGTGGTATCGGCACGCAGCGCTTTTTCATGGCTGATGCGTGAAACGCCAGTGACTTTCTCGGCCAGCAGTTCGTTGGCCTTGTTCTCGATCCACTTGGTGACATCACTGTCGGCCGGACCGCCATTGGGCGGGTTGTATTTGAAGCCACCGCTTTGCGGCGGGTTGTGCGAAGGCGTAATGACGATACCGTCCGCCAGCCCCGAAGTACGACCGCGGTTGTAGCAGATGATCGCGTGGGAAACCGCAGGCGTCGGGGTGTATTCGTCACCTTGCGAAATCATTACCTGCACGCCATTGGCGGCCAGCACTTCAAGCGCGGTGGCGGCAGCCGGGGTGGATAGCGCGTGGGTATCGGCACCCAGAAACAAGGGGCCGTCGATGCCGTTGGCCTTACGGTACAGGCAGATCGCCTGACTGATAGCCAGCACGTGCCATTCGTTGAAACCCAGCTCAAACGATGTGCCACGGTGCCCGGAAGTGCCGAACGCAACACGTTGCGTGGGCACCGATGCATCGGGCTGGCCGGTGTAGTAAGCCGTGACCAGTCTCGGAATATCGACCAGTAACTGCGCAGGTGCCAGCTTGCCGGCGAAAGGACTGAGACTCATACAACCTCCACGAAGAAATGAAATACGGAGAAAAAATAAAGACTTGCTTCAGCTACCAAGCTGGCGATGCCGCAGTTTACTGGCAGTTCGACAGCGCCGCTTGAGTATTGATCCCCAGCATCTGCCTCTGTTTCAGCTCTATTGCCAAAACGGCAACCGCCCTCAGGCCATTGACGTTTCGGGCCGCCACCACGCAGGAAACAACTGCTTCACCTTGTGCTCGGCAAAACGGTCATCGATGAGCATCACCACACCGCTGTCGCTCTGGCTGCGGATTACCCGTCCTGCGGCCTGCACCACCTTCTGCACGCCAGGATACAGATAGGTATAGTCGTAACCGGCACCGAACAGCGCCGCCATGCGCTGCTTGAACTGCTCGTTGACCGGATTGAGCTGAGGCAGACCCAGGGTGGCGATGAACGCGCCGATCAGGCGTGCGCCCGGCAAGTCGATGCCTTCACCGAATGCACCGCCCAGCACGGCAAAACCGATGCCCTGACTGCTCAGGGTGAACCTGTCGAGAAATGCGTGGCGCTCACTCTCGCCCATCCCCCGTGCCTGTTGCCAGAGGCTGATGTGCGGGTGAGTGCGCGCCATCAGCTCGGCGACCTGTTGCAGGTAATCGAAACTGCTGAAGAACGCCAGGTAATTGCCCGGCCGCGTGTCGAACTGCCCGGCCATCAGCTCGACAATCGGCGCCAGCGAAGCCTGACGATGGGTAAAGCGGGTGGAAATGCGACTGACGATCCGCACGTCGAGCTGATCGTGGTGAAACGGCGATTCCACATCGATCCATGCCGTGTTGGCCGGCAACCCCAGCAGGTCCGCGTAATAGTGGCGCGGGTTGAGCGTCGCGGAAAACAGTACAGTGCTGCGCGCAGCGGTCAGCCGCGGGCGGATGAAACGCGCGGGAACGACGTTGCGCAGGCTGAGGCGCGACAGAATGCGCTTGCCGCCCGCCTCGCGCCGGGTGATGTCGAAAATGAAATGTTCATCGAACAGCTCGGCGATGCGCGCAAAGCCGATGGCTTCCAGGTAGAACCCCTGCAACGTGCCATCCACTGCCTGCGGGTGCTCATTGAAATGATCGCCGATGGTCGAGATGCACTGGTTCAGGCTGCCGATGAATTTTTCTGGTGCCACCGAGTACGCCTGATAGGCACCGGGCTGTACCTTGTGCAGCGCATTCCATTGTCGATCCAGGCGCTGCAAGGCTTTTTTCACAGGTTCCGGCGCGGTCTGAATCAAGGCTTTCAGCTGGCTCTGGTCAAGACTGGCGCTGTACATCTGGCGTGCTCGCTCGACCATGTTGTGGGCTTCATCGACCAGCACCGCAACGCGCCACTGATTGAGCTGACCGAGGCCGAATAGCAGCGCGCTCAGGTCAAAGTAATAGTTGTAGTCCGCGATCACTACGTCAGCCCAACGCGCCAGTTCCTGGCTCAGATAATACGGGCAGACCTGATGCTGCAAGGCGACATCGCGTACGCCCGCCTGATTCAGCCACGGCGAGGTCAGCGCCGCCGAGCGTGCTGCTGGCAGGCGATCATAAAAGCCGCTGGCCAGCGGACAGGAATCACCGTTGCAGGCCTTATCCGGATGCTCACAGGCCTTGTCGCGTGCCACCAGCTCAAGGACCCGCAGTTTCAGCTCCGGCGCGCTGTGATTGATGACTTCCAGTGCATCCAGTGCCAGTCGACGCCCTGGTGTCTTGGCGGTGAGAAAGAAAATCTTATCGAGCTTCTGGCCGGGTGCGGCCTTGAGCAAGGGAAACAGCGTACCCACCGTCTTGCCGATACCGGTCGGCGCCTGAGCCATCAGGCAACAGCCGGTGCTGACGGCCTTGTAGACCGACTCAGCCAGCACCCGCTGCCCGGTACGAAAGGACGCGTGGGGGAATTTCAGGCTGCCAAGCGTCGTGTGCAGCGCTTGCGTATGCGCCAGTTCCTGCTGCGCCCAGCCGAGGAATATCGTGCACTGTCGCTCGAAAAACGCTTGCAGCGTGGCCGCACTGAACTGCTCGCGAATCAGGGTTTCCTGCTCGCTGACAATGTTGAAATACACCAGTGCCAGCGTCACGCTCTCAAGCTGCAGGCGCTGGCAAAGCAGCCAGCCATAGACCTTCACCTGCGCCCAATGCAACTGACGGTGGTTGGCCGGCATCGCGTCGAGTTCACCGCGGTAGGTCTTCACTTCTTCCAGTTGATTGCGACTGGCGTCATAGCCGTCCGCCCTGCCCCTTACCGTCAGCTCGCGATAATCGCCACTCAACGACAGCTCGGCCTGGTAATCGGCACCGCGCCGCGTGGCGACCGTTCGATGCCCGGCAATGCCTTCCTGAGCCGTGGGCGACGGTGTGAAGCGCAGGTCGAGGTCGCCCACCTTGGCGGTAAACTCACACAACGCTCTCACGGCCACGACATAACGCGCAGGCAGCTCGCTGGCGAGGACAGGCTCGGTATCGGTTTTTATGGGGGCGTTCGGGGTCACTGCGCTGGGGAGCCGTTGGTTGTGAATACTGGACAGGCGTCCAGTTAACAACCTTGAAACACGTCTGGCAAACACAAATGGATCGACGGCCTGGCATGTCGACGCCTATGGCAGACGCGCCTGGCTCAACGCCTCTCCCAGCGCGCCCAGCAGCCTGGCGGGTTCACGCGTCCAGTCACTGGCATAACTGACCCACAGATGTTGCGAGTAGCGGTTCTGCAATGTGAACAGCTCGCCAGGGCTGACGACAATCGACTGACCCAGCAACGCAACGAAGACTTGGCGCATGTCCACTGGGTATGCACTCTCGACCCACATGCCGCAGCCGCCCTCGGGCAGCTGATAACGCAGCATCCCGCCGGTCTGTTCATCCAATTGCTGGGTCATCGATTGCATGCGCGTGCCCAGCGTCTCTCGCAACGCCATCAGTTGCCTGTCCAGACGCCCGCTGCTGCATAACCTGGCGATGGCCCTTTGACGAATCGGCGGAAGTTCGAATGCTCGCAGACAGAAATACTGCTGCCAACGCGCATCCAGGCTCTTGCACAGCAGGTAAGCGTAGGGCGCTTCAGGCCCGAGGCTCTTCTCGAATCCGCCCACGATTACCAGCCGTTGTGGGTCGATCCAGTCGCGCAACGGGGCCTGCCCGGCAACAAACTGCAGCCCGGCGTGACTGTCGTTTTCCAGCACCCAGACCTGATGACGATTGAGCACTTCGGCGACAGCCTGGCTGTTGTCCTGCGGACGCACGCTGCCTCGCACCGGGTTCAGCAGCGAGGGCAACACGGCAAGGCCGATGTCATGGCCGCGCAACAGGCCGTCGAGCCGGGTCGCATCAAGGCAGCCGGTATCGTCCAGCGGCAGCTCGATAACCTGGATGTCGAACGACTGCAGCAGGCGCAGCAACGACCAGGCACAGGGCGATTCCACCAGTACCGTGCCACCACGCAACCCCAGTGTGCCGAGCACCGCCTTGAATGCGCCTTGAAGGTCCGCAGTGACATAGACATTGTCCGCGTGCCAGCAATGCGCTGCATCGCGGGTGTAACGGGCAGCCAGCGCCGTGCGAAGCTCCGGCTCGCCGAACGGCTGAAAAACCGGGTCCCGCTGCTGCGGGTAATGCCTGCCCAGCTCGCGCTCCATTGCCGGCAGCGGACTGTCGTGAGCGTGCAGAAGCGCCGGTTCATCGCACCCCAGCAACGCCATGCCGGGGCGACGGGCGTTGTCGTACAGGGCCTGCAAAAGATCGCCGTTTGCGTCCGGCAATAGCTGGCCCTGCTCGCTCAGGCTGCGCGGTACCGAGTAATAACCCGATTTGGGCTGCGAACAGACGCGCCCTTCCTTTTCCAGCAACGAATAGGCGCTTTGCACCGTGGATATCGATACGTTCAGTCGCCGGGCCAACTGACGCAGTGACGGCATTTTCAGCGCCAGCTCGCCCTGCTCCTGGTCAACCAGTCGCACCAGATAGCGGTAGACCGCCTGATAGGCGAAATCCGTGTTGTTTTTCATGCAGGTACCCGCCGCTCAACCAGAACAGGCTTCAGAACATCGCTACATGGCAGCCGCCATGCTTCACAACCGGATCAGCGTCCCGAGAGCATCTCGGCCACTGCCTGCCCCGTCACCGGGTCGACGGTCATGATCCGGCGCTTGTCGGGATCGGCAGCGCGGATTCTGGCGATGATTGACTGCGGGTCGTCGAAGTTCACCCGCTGCTTGCCGTAGAGACTGTGCAATGACTTGAGGCTCAAACCGCTGATATCCATCAGCCACTGCATGACTTGATCCGGCGCCGTCGAACCCGACAGCGCCTTGTGCAGATCCGGCAACGCCACCAGCATCCCGGGGTGGCAACTGCGCAGAAACGACTCCAGGCCATAGCCATGATCAACGAACGGCGAAAACAGCATGCAGACCAGTTGAGTCTCGTTCAGGCCGAAGCCTTCCTGGGCGAAGCTTGATGCCAGCTCGCGACGCGCCTCGATGCGCGCTCGACCGGCGTAGGCGCTGAGCGTCTGATCGATCAATTGCGGCGGCATCTGCTTTCTGCGCATCAGTGTCGTTGCCAGTTCAAGGTATTCGGCTATTCCGTCGGCATAAGTGCGCGCTTGCAGATACTGCGCCGTGAGGCCACGCATGTGGGCCATCAACAAAGGGTTGGCGCAATCGGACTCACTGAAGCCGAACGATAGATCATCGAAACGGAAATCGAGGAATTCGGTCAGCAGGTTCCAGTGCTCGTCCGCCTTGCAACTGACCAGATCGGCAATGGTGATGAACGCGGGCGAGGGGCTTTTTTCAAGCAGCGCCGTGGCTCGGCTTGCCGGCGCGCTGTCATTGCCCTCCCCGTACAGCTCCTGATAGTAGGCCTGGCCAATCGTATCGATGACCTTGAGCACGCTGGCCAGCGTCTGCTTGCCCCAACTGCCCGAGTATTGCCCGGTACGCTGAGCCAGGCGCATGATCCAGGTCGCGTACTGACGCTGCTCTCTGCGCGAGTCGCCGCTGACCACCGCATCGACGCCGTTGCCCCAGCTCAGGGCGCGCCCCAGAAACTCCGCCAGCCCGAGGTAACAGGTGTTGCAAAACGTGGTGCGGGCGTCGCCTGCGGACAGGTGTCCACCCAGCAGCATGTCCAGCCGATTCTGCTCACGCCCTGCACTGGAAAAAGGCAGGTCCGGCTCGAAGGCCTGGGTGTACTGATTGTCGATCACCAGCATCTCGACACGCGGGTCGTCGTACAGAAACAACGCTGAATAGGTGCGGTTGATGTTATCCATCACCGCAGGGGTCATGCCCGCGTGGCGCCGATTGGCAACCCGCAGGTTGAACGTGGCGGGCGAGCGGCAGGCGATACTCAATTGGGCAGCGCGCAGAAAGGCCAGCGTGTAGGCACTGTCCTTGCCACCGCCGAAAGCCACCAGCACCTTGAAGCCGGAAATCCGCTCAATGCCGCCAGCCGCAACAATCAGGCGCTGAATCAACAATTGCAGCGCGGTGCGTTCTGCACGCGAGAAATACCCCAACAAGCGTTGCAATACTTGCTGGTAGACATAATTCATTGCCTGTTCGTGAATGGAACTCATTGTGTGTCACCTGCCTGTCGCTCAAGACACGGCACGGTGCAGACAGAACATTGAACATCAAGCTGACAACCCAATTTATAGTCGAGCATGACTCATTCCCTGAGTGGTAATTACCGACGCATTATCAGTATCTCTGAAACAATTACAATAGACAGTTTGCGTTGGAAAACAGTGCAGTCCCGCGCGCACTTTCAACTGATTAAACACACTGTTTAATGGTGCCACTGAACGCAGGCGACAAGCGATTTCCTTTGAACTTCACAGCCTGCAACCCCAGCAGCCAGGCCGCTCAGGCGTTACCACAAGCTGCCGGGCACCCACTGCTGTTAATATTTCATTCTGACGCGTAGGAAATGATATTTATCATGTCGCCTTCACTGACAGAACTCATACACTCAAATAAACAAGCCTGCCGACCCTGGTGTCGATTTTATTTTTACCCTCCATTCAAGGTTATGCACTTCTCGGCACACTGGCAGTGTGCGTTATTCGAAGTCGTTTAATGCCTGACGTCTCTTTTGCAATATGGAATGCAAAAAGCCTTCCGTTCGGAAGGCTTTTCAATAACGAGCGCTGACCAGGGGGTGATGAATCAGAGCGCCTCGACTTCCAGCACCGCACGCCCGCCAATCGGGCAGACATCCATGTAACGGTGCGCCTGCACCACCTGCTCGAACGGAAAGCTGCGCGTCTGCAATGGCATCAGTACCTTGTCGCGAGTCATCTGGTTGATGTCCTGCAAGGCACGCTGCAACGCTTCTTGATCCTGAGTAATGCCCAACTCGGGCTTGCCGGTGAAATTGCCCAGGCAATGCACGTAGAACTGGATGTTCTTCTGGAACGCGGCACAGGCCGGGAACGGCGTCTGATTACCGCCTTGCAGGCCATACAGCACCAGACTGCCACGTGGCGCAAGCACATCGCCCATGATCGACATCTGCGGACCGCCAAGGCCATCAAAGACGGCATCGACACCACGGTTGTCGGTGTACTTGTTGATCGCCATCAACAAGTCCTGTTCTTCGGTGACCACCACCTTGTCGGCCCCCAGTGACAGCAGGTACTCACGGGCGTCTTCGGTCTTGGTCGCGGCGATGACCCGAGCCCCAAGCGCCTTGCCCAACTGCACGAATGCAGGGCCGGAGCAGTGGCTGGCATCGGTGACCAGCACGGTCTGCCCGGACTTGATACGCGCCAGATCGACATAGGCGAAGTACGCCACCAGATAAGGCGTGTAATGCACACTGGCTTCAACCGGCGTCAGTACGTCGGGGTAGCGGGTCAATGCGCGGCGCGGCATGACGATGGATTCGCCGTAGACCGGGTGCTGATTGGCATCGGCCGCAGGAAAACTGGCGACCTTGTCGCCCACTTGCAGATCATCCACACCGTCGCCCAGCGCGGTAACCACGCCAGCCATCTCATAACCCAGACCGGCAGGCAGCCGGGCATGGGTAGACGCGAGATTTTGCCGCCAAAGAACGTCGTACCAGCTGACACCGATGGCCTGAACACGCACCTGCACCTCGCCGGTGACAGGCGACGCGACAGGATGCTCTTCGACTTTGAGCACCTCGGCCGGGCCAAACTGGTGAAAACGGATCGTGCGGGACATTTAGAACCTCGCCTGGTGAACCTTGATGCCACAAACTTTATCCGGGCATTGCCGGCAACACCATCGGTGGCTATTAATAGTCGACATGCCTGTCATCGATTGTGTCCTGTGCGCTACACGGCGCAGCCAGACAGCGTCTGGGCGTCGATGCGCGTAATGGCCGCCATTGTTCGCATGTCGACGAAACATTGCAAGCCGTGTGGACATTCCGTAACCCTGCCAGTAATTTTCGCTGCCCCCGACCCGCATTTGCTCGTACTATCGCACCCTGCTCACGTCCTCAACCGACAAATGGCCCGAGATATTCCGCATGAATCGCAACGACCTGCGTCGCGTCGACCTCAATCTGCTCATCGTTTTCGAGACCCTGATGCATGAGCGCAGTGTCACGCGTGCGGCGGAAAAGCTGTTTCTCGGTCAGCCGGCAATCAGCGCCGCGCTGTCGCGGCTGCGTGGCCTGTTCGATGACCCGCTGTTCGTACGCACCGGGCGCAGCATGGAGCCCACCGCCCGAGCTACGGAGATATTCGCCCTGCTCTCCCCGGCGCTCGACTCCATCTCTACAGCGGTCAGCCGTGCCTCGGAGTTCGACCCGGCGACCAGCACCTCGGTCTTCCGCATCGGCCTGTCCGATGACGTCGAGTTCGCGCTGCTGCCCACTCTGCTCAAGCGCCTGCGCTCCGAAGCGCCGGGCATTGTGCTGGTGGTCAGGCGAGTCAATTACATCCTAATGCCGCCCCTGCTCGCCTCCGGAGAGATTTCGGTCGGCGTCAGCTACACCCAGGACCTTCCCGCCAACGCCAAGCGCAAGGTCTTGCGCAGGAGCAAGCCGCAGTTGTTGCGCGCCGACTCGATCCCCGGCCCGTTGAGCCTCGACGACTTCTGCGCCCGCCCCCACGCACTGGTCTCCTTCGCCGGCGACCTGAGCGGCTTCATCGACGAACACCTTGAGAAACTCGACCGCAAACGCCACGTCGTCCTCGCCGTACCACAGTTCAACGGCTTGGCCACCCTGCTCACCGGCACCGACATCATCGCCACCGTGCCCGATTATGCGGCGCAGGTCCTGACCGCTGCGGGTGGCGTTCGCTCTGAAGACCTGCCGATTGAAACCCGAACGTTCGAACTGCACATGGCCTGGCGCGGCGCGCAGGATAATGATCCGGGGGAGCGTTGGTTGAGGTCGCGGATTCAGATGTTTTTTGGGGATCCGGATAGTCTTTAGGTTTCGTCTGGCAGGCTGTTCGGCTGATCATTTCTGCCTTTCAACAAATCATGGAGTTCCATTTACTTTCAGTGGATTGCTACAGTGGGGGGCACATCTGGGGGCATGCTTTGGATGGTTTAAAAAGAATGCTCCAGACCTATACTCAAGAACCCGCTCAAGAAAACACTAAAGCCAAGAAGTGGCAAACGTTCACTCTAAAACCGTCTCAAGAACTTCCAAGATTTCCAGCAGAATCTTTTGCAAACTTGATGCACCGGACCCTGACAGGCCAAAGTCGTTGCTCTTTCAACCCACTCGGTGTTTGCAAGTACCAAAGCCATATTTTGAATTTCAGCTTATCCACCCCGCAGTTGATCGACTCCGTAACGCCGTCTGACGCCGGCCCGTTGACGGTGCCGGCAGAGAAAATCCTTGCCGGCTTGAAATGCCGTCTAACGGTCAGCCGGGCCGTCCGGGCCTGGGCAACGTATTTAAATATTCATCCACCTCCTGGATAAGGGGGTCTGTCAGCTGTTTCATCGAAGGGATTCGAGTGATGGCCAGGCGGCTTTGTGGATGCTCAAAGTCTTCAATCTGTTTTTTCACTTCGATTTCAATACTCTTATCAGCCAATTCCTTGGCTATAGCAACAAAACCGTTATCTAACGGATGGGCATATTCACCCGCTTGCACGCCGGGATAGTTAGCGGCAGGCTGAAAATCACTGAGGACAGCTATCAGTCTGACGGAGGAGTAAACCCAAGGCCGAGTATCAGAAACGAGCGCTCCGTATAGATTAATCAGAATGACTCCGCTCAGCAGTGCGCCTACCGAATGCCCCTGTACTTTGGTAAAGCTGAGCCCGGCCGGCACTACTTTGCTCCATGCTCTGCGCAAGTACGACCGAAGACTGAAAACATTCAACAGGCTTGCAATAAAAGATAGAGGCATTAAAAGCAATGACCCCAGCATGACACCAATTAAAAGTAAGAAACCAAGCAAGGTAAACACGATAGATCCCAAAAGCAGCCATGCAGGAATATAAAAGACAAGCACCAGAAATCCAACAGTAATATCAAATGATTGGGGTGGCAGCCCCAAGGCTTCAGCTACAACTTGTCTTGAAATTACTGTCGAAATCAGCAACACCAACAAATGCAGTAGGATAACAGGGGTTTTACCAAACGGCTTGTCCCACACAGAGATAAACCAGCGATAGATACGCAAGCATGCAAACATGAAACCAACAACAAACCCCAGGGAAGCAAGTAAAATAGCAATATTCAATATTGCGAAACCCATTAGCACTGACAACAACATTCCGAGCACTACAACGACGATAGAAAAACTATAAAAACGCCCCGACCAACTCATGGCTTTTAATTTAGCTTCCAACTTCCGAAACTCGAACATCATCCCTCTCCTCTATTAAATATCACCCCATTGGCGCCTAGCATTTACTCAACCGCTTTGCGCACTATTGCTCATCCTGATCACAAGCAGGGCAGGTAAGAAGCGTTATCGGAAGAGACTCCTAGTTCTGAAGTAAAGGACAATAAAATCGTCGAAATGCTGTCGCCGCGCATCTGACGATGAGTGGCGCTGCTCGCCTCTATCAGACAGTGTGATACACCAGTGCCGAAGCCACACTGCAGCCCATTGGGGCTACGTCAGAAACCGTATTTTCGATTGCTCCCAAGGTTCGCAGAAGATTTCAGATACAACCAACACCAAAAACCGCCTACGCAAAGCCCAATCCCCCACCATGAAAACAACACTCAAATCACCTCCCGCCGCCGATCCTCCCTCAGGCACTTCGCAAACCGCTCTCGATAGCTGCGGGTGAAATACGACGGCGATTCGAACGCTCACTTCCAGCACACTCAGACCACTTTGCCGCAACAGTTGCCGGGCTTTCTCCAGGCGCAGGCCCAGATAGAAGTTGCTCCGAGTGTCGTTCAGGTGTAGACGAAACAAGCGTTCTAGCTGGCGCAGGGTGACTTTGATCGCTTCGGCCAGGGCCAGCGTGCTGAGGGGGGCGTTCGGGCTGCTGCTCCATTTCCCCGATCACGTGCACCAATTTCTTGTTGGTTATGCCATACATCAGCTCAATGAACGCGGTGCCCCCCTGCGCAGGTAATGCGGCGGAGTTCTATCTCGAACAGTTCCGGGGTCACGGTGGCTATGGGTAAAACTCCTTTTGCCACGCAAAAACAACTTGCATTCCGATCCAACTTGACCATATAAAATGTACATGACTAGACAGGTTCGATTCGACAAGAAAACCCAGGTGATCAATGAGCTGATCCGCCGCATCGAAAGCGGCCAGATGAGCTCAGGCGCCCTGCTTCCCGGGGAAAATCTTCTGGCCCAGGAATTCAACGTCAGCCGCGGCACGCTGCGCGAGGCATTGTCCGAGCTGAAGCGGCGTAACTTCATTGCCACCCAGACCGGCGTGGGCTCGATCGTCACCTATGACGGCTTCAGCCTGGACCAGCGTGCAGGCTGGGCTCAGGCACTGGCCGACACGGGTGCTGGCGTGCGTACGGAAATCCTGCGTCTTGTAGCGGTGGAACGGCCCGACATGGAGGTGCGCCTGGGCACTTCCAGCCTGGTGGCGCTGGACCGCCGGCGTATCGCCGCCGATGGCAGTATCGTTTCCCTGGAGCGCGCCTTGATCCCCGCGGTCGATGGTTTGGAAAACCTGCCGCAAAACGGTCTGCTGGAAGGGTCACTGACGGTGACCATGGCTGCGCACGGCTTCATTGGCGACAAGGGTGACCAGTGGATCGGCGCAGGGCCTTTGAACCGTGATGACGCCGCGCTGCTGGCACGCGCGCCCGGCACGGTGTTTCTCAAGGCAGTGCGCACCACCTTTGACCGCCGTGAACGTTTTATGGAGCACGTAGAGAGCCTGTTGGACCCCGTGCATTTTCGTCTTCATCTCGCCTTCGGATCGTCCACATGAGTGCAACATTTCTGCAAGACCGAGGCCTGGGCGCCTTTTATGGCCTGGCCCTGGGTGACGCCTTGGGCATGCCGACGCAATCGCTGCCGCGTGCGTTGATCCTGCAACGCTATGGCCGTATCAATACGCTGATCGGCGCCGATGCCGACCAGCCGATCGCACCCGATATGCCGGCCGGCGCCATCACCGATGACACCGAGCAGGCCATCCTGGTGGCACAGTTACTGGTGGCCGGCGGCGGCAGCATCGACCCGACAGCCTTGGCCCACACTCTGATCGAGTGGGAAGCGGCCATGAAAGCCAAGGGCTCCTACGACCTGCTGGGGCCTTCGACCAAGCGCGCGATTGAAATGATCCTTGACGGCCACAGCCCTGAAGAGGCCGGCCGCTTCGGCACCACCAATGGCGCAGCAATGCGTATCACCCCGGTAGGCATCGCGGCCGACGTGAGCAACCGCGAGGCCTTCATGGCGCTGGTGGTGCAAGCCTGTCAGGTCACCCATAACACCACGCTGGGCATCTCCAGCGCGGCGGCGGTCGCGGCCGTGGTGTCCGCCGGGATCAATGGCGCGCCCTTGGCCGAGGCTCTGGAGATAGGTGCCGAGGTGGCCCTGAGTGCCGAGCATCATGGCCATTGGGTTGCGGGTGGGCGTATCGCCGCGCGCATCCACTGGGCCAAGGCACTGTGCGCCGACTGCACAGATGAACAGCTGGCCGACCGGGTGCACGATGTGATTGGCACCTCGGTCGCCTCACAGGAATCAGTGGTCGCTGCCTTCACCCTCGCCCACCGCGTGGCGAGCAGCCAGCTCAGTCCGTTCGATGCGGTGTGCATGGCGGCCAGTCTGGGCGGCGACACCGACACGATTGCCGCCATTCTCGGCGCCATGCTGGGTGCCTGCAACGGCATGCAAGCCTGGCCGGCTGCGTTGATCGAACAAATTGATGAGGTTAACGCGCTCGACCTGGAGCCTTTGGTCGAACAACTGCTGGTCCTGCGCACCGGTTGATGGGCCGGGCTCTGCTCGCCCACTGTAAACGAGATCACCCTCGCCCTCAGCCTTCCGAGCGGCGATCAGGCTTACCCGGTTTGGAAAAGCCAATTTGCACTGGATTGCACCTGCTGACGTACTGCCACAACCACAATAAAGGCAATAGGAGCAACGCAAATGACTACATCGTCCCCCTCTCAAGGTGCGGGTCAGCTGGAAACCCGCGGCATCGAGCCGGTTCCTGAAAACGAGTGCAACGGCCATCCGCTGCAATTGTTCTGGGTCTGGTTCGCGGCCAATATCAGCATCCTGGGCTTGCCACTTGGTGCCACCCTGGTTGCGTTCCAGGGGCTGGCCATCTGGCAGGCAATTATCGTCGCCATCCTCGGCGCAGCCGGCTCGTTCGCCGTGGTGGGCGTTATCTCCATTGCCGGGCGCCGTGGGCGGGCACCGAGCCTGACGCTGTCCCGGGCCATCTTCGGGGTGCGAGGCAATATCGGGCCGACGCTGGTTTCGCTGATGTCGCGGCTGGGCTGGGAAACGGTCAACACCACCACTGCCGCGTTCGTCCTGCTGTCACTGTTCGCGATCCTTTTCGGCACCCCCGTGGAAGCGAAGAACTCACCTGGCCTGACCCTGGTGTTCATCGCCTTGTTCGTACTGCTGACCCTGACCGTCTCGGGCCTGGGCCATGCCACCTTGCTGGTCATCCAGAAATGGGCGACTTATCTGTTTGGCGCTCTGAACCTGGTGGTCGGTGGCTTTCTACTCACCCACATCGACTGGAGCCTGGTGTTCGACGCGCCGGCAGCGCCCCTGAGTGCCATGATCATAGGTGTCGGCACCATGGCCGCAGGCACCGGTATCGGCTGGGCCAACGCGGGCGCCGACATGTCGCGCTATCAGCACGCCAGCGTGAAGGCTACTCGACTGGTGGCCTCGGCGGCGTTTGGCGCAGGGATCCCCCTGGTTTTGCTGATCACCCTCGGCGGTCTGCTGTCGGTGGGCAACGATCACCTGGCCTCGGCCACCGACCCGATCATCGCCATTCGCGAAATGTTGCCCACCTGGATGGCGGTACCCTATCTGATCACTGCGTTCGGCGGCCTGCTGTTATCCAACAACCTGTCGGTCTACTCGGCCGGCCTGACTACATTGACCCTCGGCCTGAAGGTCAAGCGAGTACACGCAGTCATCGTCGACATCATCGCGATCTTTGCTGGCTCGATCTATTTCATGCTGATCGCCGACAGCTTCTACGGCCCCTTCATTACGTTCATCTCGATGTTGGCAGTGCCTATTACCGCGTGGGTCGGCATCTTTGTCGTTGACCTGCTGCACCGCCACATCTACTCCCCACAAGACCTGCTGGACCAGACCCCAAACAGCGCTTACTGGTATCGCGGCGGCGTCGAATGGCGTGCGTTGGGCTCGTGGGCATTGGCTATCGTGCTCGGCTTCAGCTTCACCACCGTGGCCACCACCCCGGAGCATGTGCTGTTCAAGGGCTTCCTTGCCGATTCCTGGCTGGGTCATAACGGCCTGGGCTGGATCGTGACCTTCATTGTCGCCGGTGGCCTGTATGCGCTGCTCGGCGGGGCGCGTGATCGCCGTGTCGTTACCAGAGAGGCTGCCCATGCCCGCTAAATTGTTCTACACCGGCCAGGTCGTGGTTGACCTGGTCATGGCCATCGACCGCCTGCCGCCGTCGGGCGGGGATGTGCTGGCCACCAGCGCCACGTTCGAGGCCGGAGGCGGTTTCAATGTCATGGCCGCTGCCTGCCGCAATGGCTTGCGCACCGTTTATCTGGGTCGCCATGGCCAGGGCCGCTTCGGCGACATTGCTCGGCAGGCCATGCGCTACGAAGGTGTGGAGATCTCCACCATGCCCGTTCCCGGTGAGGACACCGGCCTGGCTGTTGCCTTGGTAGAAGCTTCAGCCGAGCGCTCGTTCATCTCCTATGTGGGCGCTGAAGGTGGTTTGTCTGCCGATGACCTGCATGGAGTGCGGGTCAGCGCCGAAGATTACGTATTTGTCAGCGGCTATAGCCTGGCCCACAAGAACAAGGTCACAGCCCTGCTCGCCTGGCTGGGCGAATTGCCCAGCGGCACTGCCGTGGTATTCGACCCTGGCCCGTTGGTTGATGCGCTTCATGGCGTCGAGATACGCGCCGTACTTCCCCTGATCAGCTTGTGGTCCAGCAATCGCGAAGAGGCGCTGCGTTTCACACAAACCCAGACGCCCGCCGACGCGCTCCACAGCCTGGCCTCCATTCTGCGCGAAGATGCTCTCATAGTGATTCGTGACGGCCCCGCAGGTTGCTGGCTGCACCATGCTGGCCAGACGCGGCAGATACCCGGCTTTGCCGTCACGGCACTCGACACCAATGGTGCCGGCGACGCTCATGCAGGTGTGCTGCTGGCCGAATTGGCCAGGGGCAGCAGTGTCGACCGTGCGGCCCTGCGCGCCAATGCGGCAGCAGCGATTGCGGTCACACGCCGGGGGCCGGCGACGGCGCCTGGCCGTGAGGAAGTAGATGCGCTGGTAGGGGCCGATGTCTAATCTGGCTTGAGCTCGCTGTGCTCACCCTGCCAGACCACACTCCCGGTCCAGCCGGCTGCCCCGTGCAAAACCATGAGCACCTGCGCGCAATGCGATCATCAGACTCAGCAGCAACAGCATCAACAAGACCCAGGGAAAGGAGCCCGCCCCCCATTGGCCAAGCAACACGCCACCCAGCAACCCACCGCCTGCGATAGCGCTGTTCCAGACCACGACGTTCATTGAAAGCGCCACATCTGCGCCCTCGCCTGCCGAATCGGCGAGCGCGGTTTGCAGCAGCGTGGCGGCACCACCGAAGGTCAGTCCCCAGATAAAAGCGCCGACATAAATGGCCGTTGCAGAGCCGGAAAACACGCCGAAGAACACAGACACCGCTGCGAAGGTTGCCAGGCTGGCAAGCACTGTCTTACGCAGATGGCGATCAACCAGCCGTCCCGTTACCCAGATGCCTGCCAGTGCAGCGACCCCGAATGCCAGCAATACCAGGTCAACATCATTCGCCAACCCCGCCGCGGAAACGAAGGGAGCGACGTAGGTGTAAAGCAGGTTGTGAGCCAGCATCCAGGTGAAGACCACACCAAGCACCGAGCGTACGCCGGGCGTGAAAAAGACCTGACGCAACGCCATGCGCTGTGAGGAGGACTTGCCGGGGTAGTCCGGCACCTTGACCAGCACCCAGATGATCAACAGCACGGTCATCCCGGACATCAAGCCAAACGCCATGCGCCAGCCCATGAACCCGCCAAGCCAGGTTCCCAGAGGCACCCCCAGCGATAAGGCGATGGGCGTGCCGACCATCGCCACTGCCAGTGCACGGCCCTGCAGTTGCGGGACCACCATGCGCCGCGCGTAACCGGCAATAAGGCTCCAGGCCAGACCCGCCGAGACGCCTGCGAAAAACCTTGCGATCAGGGTCAGTCCGTAACTGGAAGAAAGCGCAGTGACGCTGTTGAAAACCAGAAAGCCGATAATCGTCACCAGCAATACCGTTCTGCGCCGCCAGCTTTGCGTGGCGATTGTCAGCGGAATGGCGGCCAGCAATGAACCCAATGCATAAACCGTCACCATCTGCCCTGCAAACGATGCGGACACTTCCAACCCGTCGGCGATCTGCGGCAACAAACCCGCCGGCAAGGTTTCGGTGACGATGCAGATGAACCCCGTCATTGCCAGCGCCAACAAGGCCCCAAGCGGGAGTGTATCGCCCTGCCTATCTTCTGTAGTCATTGAAATGCTCCCACTAATATACTGATCGGTACAAATATAGGCACATGAAGGCAGGTGGTCAACGACTTATGTATCGATTAGTATTTAAATAATTCGGCAGGAGACTCGACATGGCACAGCTGGGGCGTCCGCGTACATTTGACCGTGATGTAGCGATCACTCAGGCGCTGCATCTGTTTTGGGAGCACGGCTACGATGCAACCTCCCTCAGCCAGCTCAAGGCGAACATAGGTGGTGGCATCACGGCGCCGAGCTTCTATGCAGCGTTTGGCTCGAAACAGGCCCTGTTCAATGAAGTGATGGAGCGCTATCTCGACACTTACGGACGGGTCACCGACAGCCTGTTCGATACGACCCTGCCGCCCCGAGACGCGATTGAACTCACCCTTCGCCGCTCAGCAAAAATGCAATGCGAGCCTGGGCATCCCACAGGGTGTCTGGTGGCGCTAGGGCTGATGAGCGCCTGCTCGGACGAGAGCAAGACCATTTCCGCACCTCTTGCGCGGGCGAGGGATCTGAACCGTACAGGTATCGTAGCCTGTATCCAGCGCGCCGTTGCGGCAGGTGAGTTGCCTGCAACGGTAGTACCGGAAACGCTCGGGGCCGTGTTTGACAGTTTTCTTCTGGGCTTGTCTACACTGGCGCGCGATGGTGTCCCACATGCCACACTGGACGCCGCAGTGACCCAGGTGATGAGGCTGTGGGACAGCCTGGGCGATGTTGCCGACAAAAATTGACCCTGAAGCTCAATCTGGAAGAGGTTCGGGAGGCGTCGAGGACGCCAGACTTTTTGCACTGATTTTTTTTGGAGAACACCATGCTTCGCGCGTTTGAAAAATGGCTTGACCCCTTCCCGCCTGACGAAGTGCCGCCGCCACCTGACGGTCTGGCACGGTTTCTCTGGGCCTGCACACGAGGGGCACGCGGTTACATCCTCGCGTTTGCGCTGCTGTGTGCCGGTGTGTCGATTTACGAAGCCTGGCTGTTTTCCTTCCTCGGGCAGGTCGTGGACCTGCTGTCCACCTGGAAGGCTGGCGGCGATACGGCCGCGCAGGAAAGTAGCGTGCTGTGGGGCATTGGCCTGGTATTGCTGAGCAGCATCGTGCTGGTGGCATTGCGCACGATGGTGCAGCACCAGGTATTGGCGATCAACCTGCCCCTGCGGCTGCGTTGGGACTTCCATCGCTTGATGTTGCGGCAAAGCCTGTCTTTCTTCTCTGATGAGTTCTCCGGCCGCGTCACCACGAAGGTGATGCAGACAGCGCTGTCGGTGCGCGAGGTGCTGTTCACCATCGTCGAAATCGTCCTCGGCATCGGCGTCTACTTCATCGCGATCATTGCCCTGGCCGGCGGCTTCGATCTGAAACTGATGCTGCCTTTCCTTGGCTGGCTGATGCTGTTCGGCCTGGCCATGCTGTACTTCGTGCCACGCCTGGGCAAGGTCGGCCAGGAGCAGGCCAACGCGCGCTCATCGATGACCGGACGTGTCTCGGACGCGTACACCAATATCACCACGGTAAAGCTGTTCTCCCACTCCAAGCGTGAAGCGCATTTCGCGCGCGCGGCGATGGAGGACTTCAAGCTCACCGGCCTGGCCCAGATGCGTCTGGTCAGCCAGTTCGAGATCGTCAATCAGGCACTGGTGGTCGCGCTGATCATGGGTGCAGGCGGTTACGCCCTGTGGCTGTGGCACCAGGGCCAGGTCGGCACCGGTGCGGTCGCGGCGATCACCGCCATGGCGTTGCGCATCAATGGCATGTCGCACTGGATCATGTGGCAGATGACCTCGTTATTCGAGAACATCGGCACCGTTCAGGACGGCATGGAAACCTTGACCCGCGGTCCTAAGGTTGAGGATGCACCGGACGCGAAGGCGTTGGTCACCAAAGGCGGCGCGGTCACCTTCGATAACGTGAGCTTCAATTACAACGGCGAACGCCAAGTGCTCGATGCCCTGAGCCTGAGCATTCGCCCTGGTGAAAAAATCGGCCTGGTGGGTCGCTCCGGTGCTGGCAAATCCACGCTCATCAACCTGTTGCTGCGCTTCTATGACGTGGACAAAGGGTCGATCAGCATTGATGGGCAAGACATTGCGCACGTCACTCAAGACAGCTTGCGCAGTGCCATCGGCATGGTCACGCAGGACACCTCGCTGCTGCACCGCTCCATTCGCGACAACATAGCCTACGGTCGCCCCGACGCGACCGATGAACAAATCCGCAGCGCCGCAGCCAGTGCGCAGGCCGATGGCTTCATCAGCCAACTGAGTGACAAGCAAGGCCACAGTGGCTACGACACATTGGTGGGTGAGCGCGGTATCAAGCTGTCGGGCGGCCAGCGCCAACGCGTCGCCATCGCCCGGGTGATGCTCAAGAACGCCCCGATCCTGCTGCTCGACGAAGCCACCAGCGCGCTGGACTCGGAAGTCGAAGTGGCGATCCAGGAAAGCCTCGATGAAATGATGCAGGGCAAGACGGTGATTGCCATCGCCCACCGCCTGTCCACGATTGCCGCCATGGACCGGCTGATTGTCATGGATGACGGCCGCATCATCGAGCAAGGCACACACGCCGAACTGCTCGGCAAAAACGGTACCTATGCGCGGCTGTGGCAGCACCAGAGCGGAGGGTTTCTCGGTGAGGACCAGGGTGTGGCCGAGGATATGGGATAGGCATGCGGGCGTTAAAAATTGGCTCGTCACAGTGTCGGGAGTTTCAATAGGCAGTTAACGCCTGAAATGCGACATTTCGTCACTCGACATAATGCTGCCGCGTCGTCGCCCACCGACGCGACAGCCTAGCAACAACAAAATAAACAAATGCATTTTCAGTAAAAATACAATTATTCTTTGCCCATGATCAAAGAACTGAAAACGTTTATTGCCGTGGCGAGAGAAGGCACGTTCGCTGCGGCGGGCAGCAAGATCGGGCTCACCCAGGCCGCTGTCAGTGCGCAGATGCAGCGCCTTGAAGCCGAACTGGGCGTCGAGCTGTTCGACCGAAAAGGACGCTCAGCGCAGCTCAACCGCATGGGCCAGCAGGTGTTGCTGCAAGGTCAGGATCTGGTGCGCCAGTTCAGCAGCCTGGGCACTACTACGGTGGGGTTACCCGCCAGCGTGCTGGTGACCATCGGCGCCATCGCCTCCGTGCAACGCTCCTTTCTGCCGGAAGCGCTCGCCCGGTTTCATCAGCAATTCTCCGCGTGCAGGACACGCGTCATTCCCGGTCTTTCCATGGACCTGGTCAATCAGGTGGACGCTGGCGAGATCGACATGGCGGCGATCATCCGCCCGCCCTTCTCACTGCAAAGCGACTTGCGCTGGACGACGCTGGTCCGTGAGCCCTATCGCCTTATCGTGCCTGCCGGCATGCCGGGAGATGACTGGGCCGAGCTGGTTTCGGCTCAGCCGTTCATTCGTTACGATCGATCGTCGTTTGGGGGTCGACAGGTTGACCGGTTCCTGCGCCAGACCCATGTCTCGCTGCGCGAAGTCTGCGAGCTCGATGAACTGGATGCGATCATCAAACTGGTCGCCAACGGCGTCGGCGTCGCACTGGTTCCGGAAACTGCAACCCTGCAGACATGGCACGCCGGTGTGCGCTCGATCGACTTGAAAGCGCATACGTTCCATCGCGATATCGGACTGGTACATCGCGCTCGCCGCAGCCTGACCGAACCGGTGAGCGCGCTGGTGCAACTGATCAACGAACACGCGCTGACACGTTAGCCTGGCGCACCATGACGTGCGCCAGGCTTTTTACTATTTTGCGAACAGCTGACTCATGTCCTTGAAGGCCTTGAACTCAAGCGCATTACCACAGGGATCGAAAAGGAACATGGTGGCCTGTTCACCCACCTGCCCCTTGAAGCGGATGTAGGGTTCGATGACGAACTCGGTGCCGAAGGATTTCAGGCGCTCGGCCAGGGCCTCCCATTGGGCCCATTCCAGAATGATCCCGAAGTGCGGAACCGGCACGTCGTGACCGTCTACCGGGTTGCTGTGCACACTCTCTTGAGAGGCGGTTTTCGGGTGTTCATGGATCACCAACTGGTGCCCGTAGAAATCGAAATCGACCCACTGGTCACTGGAACGCCCTTCGGAAAGACCGAATACCTCACCGTAGAAGGCACGTGTCGCGGCCAGGTCATAAACCGGGATTGCAAGGTGGAAAGGAGAAAGACTCATCAGGACTCCGATTGCGGCTCTTGGTGGCGTATGGAGCCAAGCGGTGTGATCACTGCCCGGCGACTTCTTCAAGGTCCACTCATGCTAAAGCCGGGCGATACCAATAAAAATCAATATATATTTTCAAGATACACAAATTATTTTTGTGATAGCTGCCAATCTCAAACACCCGGCCATCTCACGAAGGCAGAACGATCCAGCCGTTGATCCCTACATTCGTCCCGACACAGATAATCAGGACGGCGCGACCGGCGAACTGGTTACGCAGTGCTTCGCCGGGAAAATGCCTGACTGACTTGAGCTTTTCTCGGTCAACCGGTTTTGAACGAGACATCTGCGGAGGCTGTTTTTGTGTGAGCAAATCCCGATAGAACTTACTAGACGACTGGTCGGTTTACGTTTAGGATGCTCGGCATTATGAAGAAACCAGCCCAGGACATGCGACAGCACATCATTGATGTGGCCCGGTCGCTCATGACGAACAAAGGCTATACAGCTGTTGGCCTCGCAGAAGTGTTAAGCACGGCTGGCGTACCCAAAGGTTCGTTCTATTACTACTTCAAATCGAAGGAAGAATTCGGTCAGGCTCTGCTGGAAGAGTATTTTTCCGAGTACCTGGGCCGAGTCGACGCCCTCATGGCGCGCCCCGGAAGCGGCGCAGAGCGGTTACTGGCCTACTTCAACTATTGGATAGAAACCCAATGTACCGACCTTCCCGAAGGCAAGTGTCTGGTCGTCAAGCTGGGGGCGGAAGTCTGCGATCTGTCTGAAGACATGCGTGGCGTGCTCGAGGTCGGCACAGCAAAAATCATTAAGCGCCTGACTGCCTGTGTAGACATGGGCGTCGCCGATGGCAGTATTCATCCCGAGGGCGATCATGAAGGATTCGCAGAGTCCCTCTATCAGCTCTGGCTTGGTGCCTCCCTTCTGGCAAAGGTTAACAAGTCCACCGAATCTTTTGATAAAGCACTGACCATGACCAAGCGCCTGCTGCGGTAGCAGGTGTCTTTTTTTTGGCCTCTAAAGTAGACGACTGGTCTACTATCTGGAGTATTTGATGAATGACACTCGCAAAACCACCGACCTGTTCTCACCCGTCACCATGGGCTCCATGGCGCTGGCGAACCGTATTGTGATGGCACCGGTAACACGCAGCCGCTATGGCGAGGATGGTGTTCCCAATGAACTGCACGCCACTTACTACGCGCAACGCGCTACGGCAGGGCTGATCGTCGCCGAGGCGACAAACATTTCCGCGCAGGGTCGAGGCTATGCCGCGACCCCGGGAATCTGGAGTGACCAACAAGTCGCAGGCTGGCGGTCAGTGACCGACGCTGTGCATGCAGCAGGAGGCAAGATTGTCAGCCAGCTATGGCACGTGGGGCGATTTTCCAGTGTCGACCTGCAACCTAACGGCGAGGCACCGGTAGCCCCCTCCGCCATCAAGGCTGAAGGCAATACCTACACCGCCGACGGTTTTGTACCTGTCTCCATGCCCCGCGCACTGGAAACCCGCGAAATTCCCGGCATTATCGAGCAATACAAACACGCTGCAGAGAACGCCAAAAGGGCCGGGTTTGATGGCGTTGAAGTTCATTCGGCCAACAGCTACCTGCTGGACCAGTTTCTGCGCGACTCCACCAATGAGCGCACCGACCAGTATGGCGGCTCGATAGAAAACCGCGCTCGCCTGACGCTGGAAGTCACCCAGGCCATCGTGGATATCTGGGGCAGCGACCGAGTGGGTATTCGCTTGTCTCCGGTAACGCCCGATGCCGGTAATACCCCGCCCGACAGCAACGTCATGGGCCTTCATGGCTACCTGATCCAGCAATTGAACACATTCAATCTGGCCTATCTGCACTTTGTCGAAGGCGCCACTGCCACCTCCCGCGAGGTGCCGGAAGGTGTCGACATGGATGCACTGAGCGCCCGGTTCAACGGTCCGTTCATTGGCAATAACAACTATGACCTGGAGATGGCGATCGAGCGTCGGGCGCAGGGCAAGATCGACGCGGTGGCTTTCGGCCGCCTGTTTATCTCCAACCCCGACCTGGTTGCGCGCCTGCGTCATGGTGCCGAGCTGACCATTGCACCGCGTGAGTCGTACTACGGCGGTGGGGCCAAAGGCTATATCGACTGGCCAATGGGTAACTACTAAGCCAGAGCCGGCTCCTCCCCTTCGGCAATTCCCACGATGCCGGAAATACCGCGACAACGGAAAAACACGACATGAATTATCTCGACAAGAAAACAGTAATCGTCACCGGCGCCTCATCGGGGATCGGCGCAGCAACAGCCAGAGCGCTAGCGGCATATGGTGCCAATGTCGTGGCTGCCGCACGCGACGAAGAAGGTCTGGTCGTTCTGGTCAGTGAACTACAGAGTTCCGGTTACAAGGCAGTGAGCTGCGTAACTGACGTAACCAGCGCTGACGAAACACAACGGATGGCACAGTTCGCCAATGACACCTACGGCTCTGTGGACATTCTGGTCAACAACGCAGGCCTGATGCTGTTCTCCAACTGGGTCGATCTCGCGACCCGGGACTGGCACGCGATGGTCGACGTCAATATCAAGGGCTACCTGAACGCCATAGCGGCAGTCCTGCCGTTCATGATCGAACAGAAGGCAGGTCAGATCCTGAACATGGATTCGGTCGCAGGTCATCAGGTCGGTTCGGCAGCGGGCGTTTACAGCGCTACCAAGTTCTTTGTCCAGGCGATGACCGAATCGATGCGCAAGGAACTGGGCGTGCAGCACGGTATCCGCGTCAGTACTGTCAGCCCCGGGGTAATCAACACCGGCTGGGCCGACAAGGTCACTGATCCCGAAAGCCGCAAGGCAGCCAAAGCGCTTAATGAGATCGCCATTGCGC
Organism: Pseudomonas congelans; assembly: GCF_900103225.1. GTDB lineage: Bacteria > Pseudomonadota > Gammaproteobacteria > Pseudomonadales > Pseudomonadaceae > Aquipseudomonas > Aquipseudomonas congelans. Next base: position 1,330,389 of record NZ_FNJH01000001.1, read on the forward strand.
CTGAGGATATCAGCCGCGCCGTGATCTACGCCCTCAATCAGCCAGCCAACGTAACCGTGAACGATCTGATCATTTCGCCAACCCGTCAGGACTGGTAACCGGAGAGAAAATCCTGATTCACCCGCAAGGCAAACAGTTCCTAATCCAGGAGTAACACCCCATGAGCAAGAACATCAAAGCCGTCCCGACCAACGACTACAACGCAGTTATCGCAACGGCCAGCCGGTACGTGGAAGGCTTGCGTACAGGCAGCGTTGCCACTATCGAGGAAGCGTTCCACAAAGATGCGGTGATGTATGGTTTCACCAATGGTCAACTGCTGGGTGGACCGATCAGTAACCTGTACACCTTCGTCGAAACCCATGGTACCGCTCCAGACATCACAACGCGTCTGGATGTCCTTGCCATTACGCCCACCACGGCAGTGGTCCGGGTCGATATGGAAAAGGATGCTATTGGTGCGGACTACAACGACTACCTGACGCTGATCAAAATCGACGACAGCTGGAAAGTGATTGCCAAGGTCTACCATCAATTCGAAGGTTAACGCGGCTGAATGCGTCGATATTGCTGAGCGTCGGCGCACGACCAAGCAGAGGAAGATTTCATGTCAAAAGTTTTTGTCATCGGCGCAGCCGGAAAGGTCGGCCAGCGCCTTCTGAAAAACCTTGGCGGCGGCGCTCATGAAGTGATCGCACTGCACCGAAAAGAAGAACAGTCGGCGGCAATCAAAGCGACTGGCGCCATACCATTGTTCGGCAACCTCACCGAGCTGGATGCTTCTGGATTGGCCGCTGCGATGACAGGCAGCGATGTCGTGGTTTTCACCGCCGGGGCTGGCGGCGCAGGCATTGAGCTGACCAACGCCATTGATGGCAAGGGCCTGGAGGCCGCCGTTGCGGCCGCCGTGCTTGCCGGGGTCAGTCGCTTCCTGCTGGTGTCGGCATTTCCTGAAGCTGCACGCGGTACAGAAACCTCCGCTGGATTCGAGAATTACATGCGGGTGAAAAAACAGGCCGATGTGTATCTGGCTTCTTCCGGACTGGACTGGGTGATTCTCAGGCCGGGCACCCTGGTCGACCGCGCGGGCACCGGTGAGATCAGCGCAGGTCCGGCTATCGCATATGGCGAAATACCGCGCGATGACGTAGCCGCTGTCCTGGCTGCACTGGTCGATCGAACCGGGATATCCCGACAGATCATCGAACTGACTCAGGGCGCAACGCCTGTCGACGTGGCGTTACGCACGCTCAGCCGGCGCTGATACTCGTCAGCAACGACTAGACCAGCTCGCTGTCCTTGATATTGGCAATCGGCCCGAGAATGGCTGGATCGAAGTCGCGGGGTGCCGCGCCCTGACGCAGCAACTCTGGCAGGTCCGGATTGGCCAGCGCGCCCTTGCCGACCGCGATGATGTCCGCACCTTGGCGAAGCACCTGGTCGGCTTTTTCCGGGTCGTGCAGGCCGCCATTGGCGATCAGCGCAATATCCGGCGCGTAGCGACGGGCCAGTTCGACCAGGGTGGCTTTACTCTGGGCAAAAGCTGGCTGCCATGCTTCGTGTTCGGTCACATGGATGTAATCGACTCCGGCATCAGCCAGCGCAGCGAAAATGATTTCGGCATCGCGCTCGCCCCCCGCCCATTTGTGCTGAAAGTCGTTGACCTTGCCTTGTGAAAGACGCACGCCAACCGGTGCCTGCCCGGCGACCTTTTTCACTGCGGCGATGACCTCGAGCGTCAGTCGCAGACGCTGTCCGACCTCACCGCCCCATTGATCGGTGCGCTGATTGCTGTAGTCGGTCAGGAACTGATCCAGCAGGTAGCCGTTCGCACCATGTATCTCGACACCGTCAAAGCCTGCAGTGCCGATAGCCAGTTGCGCAGCGTGGGCGAACCCTTCAATGGCCTCGGCAATGTCCTTGTCACTCATCGCCCGCGGAATCCGGTAGCTGCCCGCGCCGTAATAGAACGCCATCTGTTCGCCCTTGGGACGAATGGCCGAAGGACCCGCCGACTCGCTGATGAAGCGATTGGCCTGGCTGAGTGCGCCTGCGTGCATGATCTGCGCAATCATGACACTGCCATGGCGGTGCACAGCATCGGTCGTGGCACGCCAGGCCTGGGCCTGCTCTTCATCGGTGAGCCCCGGCTGGAAGCGGTAGCCCTGGGAAAAACTGCGATCGGTGTAGTTGCCCTCGGTGATGATCAGGCCGAAACCACCCTTGGCGAACCGCTCGTAATAGCGCGTCATGGCCTGCGTTGCACTGCCCTGCTCGTCTGCGCTCACGCGTGTCATGGGCGCCACCGCCAACCTGTTCTTCAGTTTCAGATGACCAATGTCGAACGGGGCTGTAACGTGCTTGTTTGTCTCGCTCATACTTCAAATCCTCGCTGTGCAGACCGGCTGCGAATGGCTCGCAGTCATTGACAGAACCTGCAGCAACGGTAAGGGCTGGTGCAGCCCATTGGAACCCGGCCGTGCAGATAAGGCGCTTTAACGAAAATGGATAGAATCCGTGCAATTGTCTGATATAGAGGTGTTCGCCGCCATTGCCTCCAGCCGGAGCCTGTCGGAAGCGGCGCGTCGACTCGGGTTGTCGCCGATGGCAATCTCCAGACGTCTGGCTGCGCTGGAAAACGACCTGGGCGTCAGGCTGGTTCACCGCACAACCCGCTCGGTATCACTGACGCCGGAGGGTGAAGTTTTTCTGCCGCACGCCAAAACCATGCTGCACGTCAGCGAAACCGCGCGCGCAACGCTGAAAGCCGATGCCGGTACGGCCAGTGGCGTATTGCGGGTCACAGCGCCCAGCGTGTTTGGGCAGACCGTCATCATGCCGCTGCTGCCTGCCTTGATGCAGGAAAACCCGGCACTGAGTATCGACCTGACGCTGTCGGACAGCATCGTGGACATCGCCGGGCTGGGCATCGATGTCGCCATTCGGATCGCCACGATACGTGACTCCGCCCTGGTGGCCAGATCGCTGGCGCCCAACCCCCGGGTTGTGTGTGCAAGCCCCGACTACCTGGCGCGGCGCGGCCAGCCATCGTTGCTGGACGAACTCCGTCAACACCCGTGCATAACCTTGCATGCAATGCCTTACTGGCCGTTCATCAGAGACGGCGAGCCGGTGGCCATTCGCGCTCAGGGAGCGTTCTCGGCCAACAGCGTCGAAGCGGTGCGCACGGCGTGCAAGCAGGGCCTGGGGCTGGCCATGCTGACCTATTGGGACGTTCAGCAGGAAATCCGTGAAGGCAGCCTCCTGCAGATACACTTCGGGGACGTCATCCCCGAGCAACTGTCTGTCACGGCCGTATTACCAACCCGCCAGCGCGTACCCAACCGGGTACGCCTGTTCGTTGACCGCCTTGAAGCAGAGCTCAAGAAGAATGCGGTTTGAAGCAAGGTGTCAGAGCAAAGCTTTTCGGTTTTTTGACAAAGCACTCTGCGCCAGGGACATAAAGCTTTATCGGAAATACAAATAGGACATAATAAAATCGCAAATTAATCATAAAAACCTATATTAGCTTAGAAGAAAAAAGACTTTTACAGCGCATGGTCATAAGAATATGGTCTTAAGAAATCAGTGCTGAAGCGCTGTGCTCGACTTGAAGAGGACCTTCCATGCGCCGTACACCAGCTTCGACTTTCTCAGATGGATTCGTGACCCGGAGCACAATGCGATGACTGGGCGCCCTTTCCTCTCGCGCCTGCTGTTCGCCGCCGTCACAGCCATTACCCTGCTCGGCTGCTCACCTTCCGGCCAGGACAGCCAGGCAGCCAAAACCCTTAAAGTGACGTTCTTCAGAGACAACACCACGCTGGTCAGCCTTGACCCGTTTCAGGTGTACTGGCTGGAACATCGGGTGGTGCTGCGCAATATTGCCGAATCCCTGACCGATCAGGACCCGCAGACCGGCAAGATCATTCCCTGGCTGGCGGAACGCTGGGAAGTCAGCGACAACGCGCTGGAATACACCTTTCACTTGCGCAAGGACGTGACCTTCAGCAACGGCACGCGCTTTGACGCACAGGCGGTGAAGACGGCCTACGACGCCGACAAGTCGTTTGCCGCGCAATTGCCGGCGACCTTCGGCGCCACTTACCTCAAAGGTTACGACCACGCAGAAGTACTGGACGACTTCACCATCAAACTGGTGCTGGCCCGACCCAATGCGGGCTTTCTGCAAGCCACCTCCACCACCAATCTCGCCATCCTGGCTCCAGAGTCCTACGCGCTCAGCGTCAAGCAGCGCTCCCTGGGAGCGATCATCGGCACCGGGCCATTCGTGCTGGAGCACTACACCCCTGAAAGCGGTTTGCGCCTGACCAAACGCAAGGGTTATGCGTGGCCATCAGCCAACGCGCAGAACAAGGGCGAGGCGTATCTGGACGCAGTCGAGGTCAGCTACGTGCCGGAAGAAAGCGTGCGTAATGGCCAGTTCGTTCAGGGCCAGGTCGATATCCTCTGGCCGCGCAATCCGTTCTCCGAGGTGGATCTCAATCTGTTCAAGTCCAGAGGCGCGACCATCCAGAGCCGTTCGCTGCCAGGGCCGGCCTTGAACATGTACCCCAATACACGTGGCAATCGCATTCTGGCCGATCGAAACGTGCGTCTGGCCTTGCAAAAGGCAATCGACCGCAAGACTTATGCTGCGACCGTTTATAACCCGCAGTTCCCGGTGGTCTCCGGCCTCTACGACGTGACTACACCGTATTACAAAAGCCAGGCAGACAAGCTGGCCTATGACCCACAAGGTGCCGAGCGCCTGCTCGACGAGGCTGGCTGGCAGAAAAATGCCGACGGCTATCGCTACAAGAATGGCAAAAGGCTGAAGCTGGCCTACAACCTTTCACCCGCCGAATCCGCTGGCGATGTGCTGATTCAGGATCAACTGCGCAAAGTGGGCATTGAACTCAAGCTCAACGTGGTGACCACTGCCGAATGGGCTGCGGCCAATGCGGCAGGCAACTATGACCTGACGTCCACCTACATGACCCGCGCCGACCCGATCATTCTGCAGACCATCATCGATCCGCGCAGCGCCAACAGCTCGACACTGGCGACCAACCTTTACGCGCCGCAAACCCTGCCCAAAGCCCTTGAGTTGTTCGACGCCGGACTGACCGCCACGCAAAGCGAACAGCGCGCCAGAGCCTATGGCGAGTTGCAGGACCTGCTGGTCGACGAAGGCTCGGCATTCCCCGTCTACGAGCGGGTCTGGCAAGCCGCCACGGCGAAAAACGTACGTAATTTCCACTGGACGGCGGAAGGCTTTGCGCTGTTCAGCGACATTGAGCTGGCAACGCCATGAGCCGCTATATCCTCAGTCGGATCGCGCAAGCGCTGCTGGTACTTTGGGGTGCCTACAGCGTCACCTATTTCATTCTTTACCTGCTGCCCGGTGACACCCTGTCGATCATGCTCAGCGCCTCGGGTGTCGAAATCGACTCACTGTCCGCGCAGGACCTCGCTCAGGCCAAGCTTTATTACGGGCTGGACCGCGGCCTCTTCGAGCAATACATCGATTTGCTGTGGGGAGCGCTACACGGTGATTTCGGCAACTCGCTGACGCTCAATCGCCCGGTGTCGGAGCTGCTGATCGAACGTCTGCCACAAACCCTGAGCCTTGCGGGGCTGGCCATTGTTCTGTCACTGATCGGCGGGGTCGGTCTGGCGTATCTCACTGCCTACGTGCGCTGGCAACCCTTGAAAGTCGCCCTGTCACGGTTGCCGTCGCTGGGTTTCTCGGTGCCGGTCTTTTGGATGGGCCTGCTGTTCATTCAGCTGTTCGCGTTCACTCTTGGCTGGTTCCCGGCGACCGGCAATCAGGGGTTTTCCAGCCTGATATTGCCCGCCGTCACGCTGGCAATCCCCAGCGCTGCGGTGTACGCCCAGGTCTTGCAACGTGGCTTCCAGGGGGTCTGGAAAGAGCCCTACATCATCACCGCCTACGCCAAGGGCCTGACCCGCGCGCAGGTTCAGGCCCGCCATGCGTTCAAGAACGCAGCGTTGCCGCTGTTGACCCTGATCGGCCTGCAGGTGGGCAACACGGTGTCCGGCGCGGTGCTGGTGGAAACCATTTTCGCCCGCTCCGGGGTCGGTCGACTTGCCCAGGAAGCCGTACTGCGCCAGGACATCCCGGTGGTACTGGCCATCGTTGCGGTCTCGGCAGCTGCATTCGTCTTGGTCAATCTCATCGTTGACCTGCTGTACCCCGCGCTGGATCCGCGCATCGCCCATACGCCAAAGGTCTCCTGAAGCCATGACTATCTTTGACAACCGCCTTGCGCGCCTGGCTCGCCTGGTTGCTTCCAGTGAAACCAATCCCGGTAACCCCGCACCTGCAGCGCTGTGGAGACGACGCAGCAGCCTGAGTCGGGCCATGCAGGCCGCCGCGCCGTTGTTGCGGCGTCCGGGTTTCCTGCTGGCCGTGGCCATGGTCGCCTTTGCGCTGCTGGCCGCGCTGGCACCGAACCTGCTGAGCAGCTACGCACCTTATGCCACCTCGCCTGACGTCAAGCTCACCGCCCCCAATGCCGCGCACTGGTTCGGCACCGACGAGCTGGGCCGTGATCTCTATACCCGCGTGGTGCATGGCTCCAGCCTCTCGGTACAGGCCGCACTGCTGGCTGTCGGCATCGCCATGGCCGGCGGCCTGAGCCTGGGGGTGATTTCCGGTTTCGCAGGCGGGCGCATCGATGCGGTGATCATGCGCCTGATTGATGTATTGCTGGCTCTGCCCGGCCTTTTACTGGCCCTGGCGATTGTCACCGCTATCGGTTTCGGCACGCTTCCGGTGGCCATTGCGGTCGGTGTGGGGATCATCCCCGGCTTCGCGCGCACCACCCGCGCCGAAGTGTTGCGCGTCAAGACCCTGCCTTACGTCGAAGCCGCACGTCTGGGCGGTGCAAGCTGGACGCGAACCCTGCTGCGCCACATCCTGCCAAACGCCTGGGGGCCGGTGGCAGTACTGGCCACGCTGGACTTTGGCGCGGCGATTCTGGCGACTGCCGGGCTGAGTTTCCTTGGTTTCGGTGCCGAACCACCGGCTGCCGAGTGGGGCACGCTGATTGCCAACGGTCGTCATTTTCTGATGACTGCACCCTGGGTGTCGCTGTTGCCGGGGCTGTTCGTGGTCGGCGTGGTGTTCAGCTTCAACCATATCGCCCGCACGCTGGAGGAGACTCAACGATGACCGACATCGCTCAACTGATCGACATTCGTCATCTGAGTGTCACCTATCGCTTCGACGGCCAGATCAACCACGCCGTGCGCGACGTATCCTTTCAGGTCGCCAGAGGTGAAACCGTGGCGATTGTCGGCGAATCCGGGTCCGGCAAGTCGACGATGGCCAACGCCATACTCGGCCTGTTGCCGGACAATGCCGCCATCACCGGCGGCGAGCTGTACGTCGATGGACACGATCTTGGGCATGCCGGCGAACGCGAGAAACGGCGAATTCGCGGCACCATCATTGGCCTGGTGCCGCAGGACCCGATGGTCAGCCTCAACCCTACCCTGCGCATCGGCCGCCAAATCGCCGAAGCACTGATTCAGGCCCACGGCCGGCGTTACCCGGCAGTGGATGCCGACGTGCTGGAATTACTGCAGCAGGTCGGCCTGGACAAGCCGGTGTTGCGCGCTCGTCAGTACCCGCACGAACTGTCCGGCGGCATGCGCCAGCGCGTGTTGACCGCCATCGCCCTGGCCGGCAATCCTCGCCTGATCATCGCCGACGAACCCACCAGCGCTCTGGACGTGACGGTACAACGCAAGATCCTCGATCATCTGCAACGTCTGGTGGCCGAGCGTGGTATTTCCCTGCTGATCATCACCCATGACCTGGGCGTGGCCGCCGACCGTGCCGATCGAGTGCTGGTGATGAACAAGGGCGAGCTGGTCGAACAAGGCCCTCCGCAACAGATACTCATCGCGCCTCGCCATGCCTATACGCGCGCGCTGATCGCAGCAGCTCCGGCATTCGGGCAACGCAGGAGCCCGGCAACACCGCGCCCGATATCGAGCGATGCCAGGCCACTGCTGACCTTGAGCAACATCGGCAAGACTTATCGACTGCCCTACGTAAAAGGCGAAGACGCAGACTTTCAGGCGCTACAGGACATCAACTTCAAGGTGTATGCCGGCCAGACCCTGGCCATCGTCGGCGAGTCCGGCTCGGGTAAAAGTACTGCGCTGCGCATCGCGCTGGGTCTGGAAAAGCCCACTCGCGGACGAGTCTTACTGGACGATCAGGATGTCACCGACCTGGGCTGGCGCGAATTCAGACCGCTGCGACGGCGTATCCAGCTGGTGCAGCAGAATCCGTTCGCAGCCCTTGACCCGCGTTTCACGCTGTTCGAAAGCATCGTCGAACCCCTGGTATCGTTCGGCCTGCTCAAGGGTCGCGAACTGGAACAGGCTGCGCGCCAGTTGATCGAACGGGTTAACTTGCCAGTGGCCTATCTGGATCGCCTGCCCCGCGAGCTTTCCGGTGGCCAGCGTCAGCGGGTTGCCATCGCCAGAGCGCTGGCCCTGCAGCCCGACCTGCTGCTGCTCGATGAGCCGGTCTCGGCATTGGATGTATCAGTACAGGCGCAGATCCTCGACCTGCTGGTCGAACTGCAAGCCGAATCGGGCATCGCCTACGTGCTGGTGTCCCACGACCTTGCAGTGGTCGCCAGCGTTGCTCATCAGGTGCTGGTGCTCAAGCATGGCAAAACCCTTGAACAAGGCCCGGCCAGCGACGTTTTCGAGCGGCCTGAAGCTGCTTACACCCAGGAACTGATTGCTGCGATTCCTGGCCGTCGTCTTGAACGTCAAGTATCAGCCTGACAATAGAAAATAGCTGTTACCCGCTCAAGGCATATGACTTGAAAGCCCCGGAAAAGCACCCGTGCATATGCATATTCCTTATTGATATTTAAATTTATTTTTTAATAGCTATAGAGTCGCACCCTATTCAAAAACGCATTGCCCACGCAGGAAGCAGGCAAGACGAAGCGCGCGTGAGCACCTGATCGACATGATCTGGCCTCCTCAGCAAAACGCCCCTTTCCCTCTACTTCGAGCGCACGCAATGATACGTAGCAAACCCCTGTCGCTTTCAGCCCTGTTCGGTTCGGCGTTACTGTTGAACGCCGCCCTGTCATTCCCTGCCCTGGCCGGACTGCTGGAAAAGGGTCGCACTGACGGCCTGACCGCCGGCATCGCCAATGAACAGCCCTATGCCTACATCGGCACCGATGGCAAAGCCACCGGGGCCAACGTCGAGATACTGCGGGCGATCCTCGAACCGCTGGGCATCAAGCAGATCGAGACGCCTATCACTGACTTCGGTTCGCTGGTGCCCGGCCTTGCAGCAGGTCGTTTCGACTTGATCGGTGCAGGCCTGTTCATCAACCCTAATCGCTGCAAAGTCATTGCGTTCTCCAACCCGGTGACACGCTCCGGCGGCGCGTTCATTGTCAAAACCGGCAACCCGCTGAACCTGCACAGCCTCAAGGACGTCGCCAGCAACGCCAAGGTGCGCCTGGCCACGCAACCTGGCAGCAATCAGGTTCAGGAAGCCAAAGACAGCGGTATCGCCAACAGCAATGTGGTGTTGTTCGACAAGGACACCGAGGCATTGGCTGCCTTGCAGGCGGGTCGCGTGGACGTGGTGTATTTCCCGGACGCCGAAGTCATCAGTCTGATCAAGAAAGCCAATAGTCCGGACATCGAGCGAGCCTTGCCTTTCGAACAGATCCCTGACGCCAGTGGCAAACCGGGCTGGAATTACCACGCCTACGGCCTGCCAAAAAACGATCCGGCTTTTGAACAGGCTTTCAACGAACAACTGGCCAAACTCCGCGCATCGGGCGAGCTGCTGAAAATTCTGCAGAAGTACGGCTACACCGAAAACGAACTGGCTGACCCGGCCATCACCGCCGCCCAACGCTGCAACCCATGACCTGCCCCGCCCCGCAAGGGCGCGCAGTAAACGGCCCTGACCCACACGAGTACGGCCATGCCTGTTGATGCTGCAACACTGGAAACCGCAGGTTTCATTGCCAGACAACTGGCCCACGGCGCCTGGATCACCCTGCAGATCACCGTGCTGGCCGAACTGCTGGTGCTGGTGCTCTCGTTTGTAATCGCTCTGATGCGCCTGTCGCCGTTAAGGGCATTACGCTGGTTTGCCACCGTGTATGTCGAGGTGCTGCGTGGCATCTCGGCATTGGTGCTGCTGTTTTACCTGTTCTTCATCCTGCCGCTGTTCGGCATTCGCCTGTCACCCATGACCACGGGCGTGCTGGGGTTGGGCCTGACGTTTTCGGCATATGGCGCGGAAATCATTCGCTCGGCATTGATCAACGTCAGCCAGGGGCAACGTGATGCGGTGCGTGCGCTGGACTTCGGGCCGATAAGCGCGTTTCGGCGAATCATTCTGCCGCAGGCCCTGCCGTTCATGATCCCGCCGATGGGCAACCAATTGGTCGAGCTGCTGAAAACCACGTCGCTGGTTTCGCTGATCACCCTGACCGACCTGACCTTTACCGGCAGTCAATTGATCACCACGCTGGGCCAGCAAACGCTGATCTGGAGCATCGTGCTGGTGTGCTATTTCGTGATGGCATGGCCACTGAGCTGGCTGGTCAGGCGTTATGAGCAGCACGCCACCGCGTGGCGCACGGCCAGGGGATGAATGATGGAGTTTGATATCGCATTCGCCTGGTCGATTCTGCCAGAGCTTTTTCAGGGCTTGCTGGTGACCATGCAGGTCGTGGTGCTGGGATTCCTGCTCGCGGTTTTGCTTGGCCTGATCCTGGCCCTGACACTGCGCTCGCAGATAGCCGTCGTACATCGCCTGAGCAAAGGCTACCTGAGCTTTTTCCGCAATACGCCGCTGATGGTCCAGTTGTATGTGCTGTTCTTCGCGCTCCCGCTGGCGGGCATCACTTTCCCGGCGATCACCACCGGCGTGATCGGCCTTGGCTGCTATTACGCGGCCTACATTGCCGAAGCGTATCGCGGAGCCATTGACGACATCCCGGCCGGACAATGGGAAGCCGCACGTGCACTGGACTTCAATCGTCGCGACACCTGGCGGCGCATCATCCTGCCGCAGGCGTTGAAACCCATGCTGCCGGTGCTCGGCAATTACCTGATCGGCATGTTCAAGGAAACGCCGCTCCTGGCGGTGATCACCATCCCTGAACTGTTTCAGGCAGCCAAGCAGATCGCCGGCATGACCTATCGTTATAACGAACCGTACACGGTGATGGCGCTGATGTTCCTGGCAATCAGTGTGCCGACCTCGTTGCTGTTCAAATACCTGGAAAGGCGCAGCCATGTCTGATCTTGCACACACCGCAATCCCACCCGTCACCACTGCGCAGATACAGCTGAAACACGTGGTCAAGGACTTCGGCCGCAACCGGATCATCGACCATCTGGACCTGAGCATTCCTCAAGGTCAGAAAGTCGCCCTTATCGGCCCCAGTGGCTCGGGCAAATCAACGGTATTGCGCCTTATCAAGGGCCTGGAAAACTACCAGCAAGGCAGCATAGAAGTCGCAGGCGAATCAGTGCCCGCGCGCAAATCCGGATGGCGCTGGCCTGGCGCACGCAAGGCTCCGGCGCAGCATCGGGTAGGCATGGTGTTCCAGCAATTCAACCTGTTTCCGCACCTCACCGTGCAGGAAAATGTCACCGAAGCGCCGCTACGGGTACTCAGGCTGACTCGCGAAGAGGCCCTTGGGCGCGCGCATCAATACCTCGGGCTGGTCGGGCTTGCCCACAAGGCCGATGCCTATCCGAGCCAGCTTTCCGGTGGTCAGCAACAACGCGTCGCGATTGCCAGAGCGCTGGCCATGCGTCCGCAGGTCATGTTGTTCGATGAGGTCACGTCGGCGCTCGACCCCGAGCTGGTCGGCGAGGTACTGGCGGTGATTCGTTCGATTGCCCACGAATTTCAGATGACCATGCTATTGGTGACCCACGAGATGAAATTCGCTCAGGACATCGCCGACCGGGTGCTGTTCATGGAGGGAGGCCGCATAGTGGCGGACGGCACCCCGAGCGAAATGCTGCTGAATCCGCAAAACGAGCGAACCCGAAGGTTTCTGCAAATGGTGGAGCAGCGCTGATTGCCAGCGCCGCTCTTTTTGCAGGGTAAGACTTTTGAAATTTGCGACTTTTTGAAAGGGGCGGCCATCAGATCCGGAAGCGCGCAACCATGTCCTGCAGGTTGCTGCCCAGGCGCGCCAGCTCCACGGTAGAAGCCGCGCTCTGCTCGGTGGCCGTGGCCGACTGGTCAGCGATGTCGCGTACGCTGATGACACTGCGATTGATTTCGTCGGTCACGGCGCTCTGCTCTTCAGCGGCAGCAGAAATCTGTTGGCTCATCTGTTCGATGGTCACGATCGAATGAGTGATTTCAAGCAGCGATTCTTCGGCCTGCCGCGCCAGGGCCACGGTGCCTTCAGTGCGTTGACGGCTGGCATTCATCAGCTCCGATGCCGCGCCGGTGCCATCCTGCAAGGACTTTATCAACGCCTCGATTTCAGTCGTGGATGACTGTGTCCGCTGCGCCAGCGAGCGCACCTCATCGGCCACCACAGCAAAGCCACGGCCCTGCTCACCTGCACGTGCAGCTTCGATCGCCGCATTTAGGGCCAACAGGTTGGTTTGTTCTGCCACCGCCTTGATCACATCGATGACACCGCCAATCTTGTCACTGTCCTGAATCAGGCGCTGCATGGCCTCGCCCAGCTGCCCCACTTCACCGGCGAGCTGGCTGATTTCACGCGTGGCGTGTTGCACCACGCTGCTGCCATGGGCTGCACGATCACTGGCCTGTCTGGCGGCCTGCGATGCATCTTCAGTGTTCTGCGCCACTTCCTGAACGGTGGACGCCATCTGGTTCATGGCTGTTGCCACCTGGTCGACTTCCAGCTTCTGCTGAGTGACACCCGCGCTGGTCTGCTCGCTGACGGCTGAAAGCTCCTCGGCCGCCGTGGCAATTTGTGTCACGCCATTGCTGATACCGCCGATCAGGGTCCGCAGCGATACGGTCATGTGTTGCATGGTGTTCTGCAGCAGGCCCAGCTCATCCTGGCGAGTGGTGCTGAGGTCGTTGGTCAGATCGCCGTCGGCAATCCGACGCGCCGCGATCACAGTCGAATCGAGCGGACGGGTGATCTGACGGGTAATCAGGATCGCCGCGAAGATGCCCAGCAGCAATACGATCACCGCCACGGTGAGCAACTGGGTTACCGCGCTGTCTTTTTCCTTGTTGGCACTGACCACCTGACCCGCCATCAGCTTTTCAGCACTGGTGACGATGTCCATTGACTGCTGGCGAAGGCTGTCGCGAATCTGATCGTTCTGTTGCATCAGTTGCGAGATGGAGACCATCAACGACTTGTACTGTTGTAGCGCAGCAAGCGCCTCATCCACCGCCGGACCCGCCTTGTTCGGCAGTTGATTGCGTGCGCTACCCACCTGAGCGATCAGCGAATCGGCAGCGTCGAAGGTAATCTGCCTGTTTTCAGCAGTCGGGATGCTGATATAACGGCGAAACACCAGGCGAAAGTTAGTCATGCCATTGCGCAGGTCGCCGGCAATCTTCACCTGATCGATACCGCTCTGGTCCAGCGAGCGGGAAACGTCATCGAAGGTCTTCTGCAGGAGTGTCTCGAAGCTTCCACTGACCTGTTCGGAGATGGTAATCAGCGGCTGCATGGCCTGATCAATTTGCCGATTGTTATCGACCAATTGGCTGAACGTTTGCTTCAAGCCACCCGCCTGGTCGCGAATACCTCTGAGGATATCGGCATTGACCGGAACGGTCAGAATCTTCAGGCCGTCCTCGATGGTCTTGCCCAGGTTGTCGAGAGCAGACGTGTAGCCCTGCGAATTGCTCGCGTCAGGCTTGGCGGTATAGGTCTGTGCAGCGATCCTCAGGCTCAGCGCATCGGCCTTTACCTCAGAAACCTTGGCTGCCTTGCCCAGCCGCTCGATAAGCAGGTTGGTGCTGAGGTAACCGATCGCGGTGACCGTGAGCACGCCCAGCAGTATCAGACCGAAGCCTATACTCAGCTTTTTGCTGACCTTCAAATTGTCCAGCCATGTCGACTTCATCAAATCTTTCCTCGGTATTTATCGTGATACCCAAGGATCGACTGTTCGCTGGACAACTTTATGGACGCAGCGATTGCAAAGATTGATCGCAGAGATAGCAATATGACATGAGCTTTTTTGGCGCTCCGTCAGGGCAGCACTTTCAGTCCTGAATACCTGGGCGTCGTCTACCTTCCGAATCATCCGACCAGGGGTTTTGACCGACCTATAGGCACCCATCATTGCCGGTGATAGTAACCTTCGGTTTATTCGATTCGTTAATAACACCCCGTGCACAACAGAATCCGCCCCATTCTTCACTATTGGCGGAACTTCCCATGCACCAGACAATCAGCCACCTGCGCTACCCCCTCACCGCCCTCGCCTTGATCGTCATCAGTGCCTGCGGCCGTGCGCCGGAAGCCACCAGTGCGCCTGGCGCAGCCAAGGTCAGTGTGGCCAAGGTACTGGAGCAACCAGTCAACGAGTGGGATGAATTCACCGGTCGTCTCGAAGCACCTGAAACGGTCGAAGTGCGCCCAAGGGTCTCCGGTCAGATCGATCAGGTAGCCTTCACCGACGGCTCGCTGGTCAAGAAAGGCGACCTGCTTTTCCAGATCGACCCTCGCCCTTTCCAGTCGGAAGTCCGCCGCCTCGAAGCGCAGTTGCAACAGGCCCGCGCAGTCGCGTCGCGCAGTGACAGCGAAGCGCAGCGCGGTGAGCGTCTGCGCAGCAACAATGCGATTTCCGCCGAGCTGGCCGAATCGCGTACCACTTCGGCACAGGAAGCCAAGGCCGGTGTCGCGGCCATTCAGGCGCAACTGGACCTGGCTCGACTGAATCTCAGCTTCACCCGTGTCACCGCACCGATTTCAGGCCGCGCGAGCCGCGCCGAAATCACCGCTGGCAACATTGTCACTGCCGATGTCACCGCGCTGACCAGCGTGGTCTCCACCGACAAGGTCTACGCCTACTTCGACGCAGACGAGCGCGTGTTCCTCAAGTACACCGAGCTGGCCCGCAAAGGCCAGCGCGGTCAGACCACGCCGGTCTATCTGGGACTGTCCAACGAACCCGGCAACCCGCACCTGGGCCAGATGAACTTTGTCGACAACCAGGTCAACCCGAGGACCGGCACCATTCGTGGCCGCGCCGTGTTCGATAACGCCGACGGTGAGTTTACCCCCGGCCTGTATGCACGCCTGAAACTGGTGGGCAGCGGCACTTACTCGGCCGTGCTGATCAATGACGAAGCGGTGGGCACCGACCTGGGCAAGAAGTTTGTGCTGGTCATGGACAAGGACAACAAGCCCGCCTACCGCGCTGTCGAGCTGGGGCCGAAAATCGAAGGCCTGCGCATTGTGCGCACTGGCCTGGCCAAGGATGACACCATCGTCGTCAAAGGCTTGCAGCGCGTCCGTCCCGGCCAGCCTGTGGACCCTGAAGTCACCCCGATGGCCAGCGCTGACACGCTCGCCGCACTGCTCAAACAACGCCAGGCCCTCGAAGCCAGCAACCTGCCACAAGTGGCGCCCAAAGCGGCCGTCAAAATCGCCAGCGCTGCCGCGCCGCGCGGCTAAGGGACTCGTCCGATGAACTTCTCCAAATTCTTTATTTCACGGCCGATCTTTGCCGCAGTGCTGTCGCTGCTGATCCTGATCGCCGGTGCCATCTCGCTGTTCCAGCTACCGATCAGTGAATACCCGGAAGTCGTGCCGCCAACCGTGGTGGTACGCGCCAACTTCCCCGGCGCCAACCCCAAGGTGATCGGCGAAACCGTGGCCTCGCCACTGGAACAGGCGATTACCGGTGTCGAAGGCATGCTCTACATGTCCTCGCAGGCCACCGCCGATGGCAAGCTGACCCTCACCATCACCTTCGCACTGGGTACCGACCTGGACAACGCACAGGTGCAGGTGCAGAACCGCGTGACCCGCAGCGAGCCGAAGCTGCCTGAAGAGGTGACACGCATCGGTATCACCGTGGACAAGGCCTCCCCCGACCTGACCATGGTTGTGCACTTGACCTCACCGGACAAACGCTACGACATGCTGTATCTGTCCAACTACGCCGTGCTCAACATCAAGGATGAGCTGGCGCGACTGGGCGGCGTCGGTGACGTGCAACTGTTCGGCATGGGCGACTATTCGCTGCGGGTCTGGCTCGATCCGAACAAGACCGCCTCACGCAACCTGACCGCCACTGATGTGGTCAATGCGATTCGCGAGCAGAACCGTCAGGTAGCGGCAGGCCAGCTGGGCTCACCGCCCTCCCCGAATGACACCAGTTTTCAGATGTCGATCAACACTCAGGGCCGTCTGGTCAGTGAGGAAGAGTTCGAAAACGTAGTGGTGCGAGCTGGCGCCGACGGTGAAATCACTCGCCTCAAGGACATTGCCCGCATCGAACTGGGCTCCAGCCAGTACGCGCTGCGCTCGTTGCTCAATAATCAGCCCGCGGTAGCGATCCCGATCTTCCAGCGCCCCGGCTCCAACGCCATCGACATCTCCAACGATGTACGGGCACGGATGGCCGAGCTCAAGCAAAGCTTCCCGGAAGGCATGGACTACAGCATCGTCTATGACCCGACGATCTTCGTCCGGGGCTCCATCGAGGCGGTGATTCACACTCTGTTCGAAGCACTGATTCTGGTGGTGCTGGTGGTGATCCTGTTCCTGCAGACCTGGCGCGCATCGATCATCCCGTTGGTGGCCGTACCGGTCTCGTTGATCGGCACCTTTGCGGTCATGCATATGTTCGGTTTCTCGCTGAACGCGCTGTCCTTGTTCGGCCTGGTACTGGCAATCGGTATCGTGGTCGACGATGCCATCGTGGTGGTGGAGAACGTCGAACGGAACATCGAGCTGGGCCTGGAACCGGTCGCCGCCACGCACAAGGCCATGGCCGAAGTGACGGGGCCGATCATCGCGACGGCGCTGGTGCTGTGCGCCGTATTCGTGCCTGCAGCATTCATCTCCGGGCTCAGCGGGCAGTTCTATAAGCAGTTCGCGCTGACCATCGCCATTTCGACGGTCATTTCTGCTTTCAACTCGCTGACCCTGTCGCCTGCACTGGCGGCGGTATTGCTCAAAGGGCATGACGCGCCCAAGGATCGCTTCTCGCGCTTCCTCGACAAAATGCTCGGCAGCTGGCTGTTCCGCCCGTTCAACCGCTTCTTCGAGAAAGCCAGCCACGGCTATGTCGGCACGGTCGCCAGGGTCATTCGCAGCAGCGGCATTGCCTTGCTGGTCTACGCGGGCCTGATGGTTTTGACCTGGATGGGTTTTGCCAGCACACCGACCGGTTTCGTCCCGAGCCAGGACAAGCAATACCTGGTTGCATTTGCCCAACTGCCGGACGCCGCGAGCCTGGACCGCACCGAAGATGTCATCAAGCGCATGTCGGAGCTGGCCCTCAAGCAACCGGGCGTGCAGGACGCCATTGCCTTCCCGGGTCTGTCGATCAACGGCTTCACCAACAGCCCGAATAACGGTGTGGTGTTCGTGACCCTCAAACCGTTCGACGAGCGCAAGGACCCGAGCCTCTCGGCCAACGCGATTGCCGGCGCGCTGAACGGTCAGTTCGCCTCGATTCAGGAAGCCTACATGGCGATCTTCCCGCCACCACCGGTACAAGGCCTGGGCACCATCGGCGGCTTCCGTCTGCAGATCGAGGACCGTGGCAACCTCGGCTATGACGAGCTGTACAAGGAAACCCAGAACATCATCGCCAAAAGCCGCAGCGTGCCGGAACTGGCCGGGCTGTTTACCAGCTACACGGTGAACGTACCGCAGGTCGATGCCGCGATTGACCGCGAGAAGGCCAAGACCCACGGCGTGGCAGTCAGCGATATTTTCGACACCCTGCAGGTGTATCTGGGTTCGCTGTATGCCAACGACTTCAACCGGTTCGGCCGCACCTATCAGGTCAATGTCCAGGCTGAGCAACAGTTCCGTCAGGATGCCGACCAGATCGGTCAGCTCAAGGTGCGCAATAACCTGGGCGAGATGATCCCGCTGGCGACCTTCGTCAAGGTCAGCGACACCGCAGGCCCCGACCGCGTCATGCACTACAACGGCTTTATCACTGCTGAAATCAATGGCGCGGCAGCACCGGGCTACAGCTCTGGCCAGGCTCAGGCGGCGGTCGAGAAATTGCTTCGTGAGGAACTGCCCACCGGCATGATCTACGAATGGACTGACCTGACCTATCAGCAGATCCTTTCGGGCAATACCGCACTGTTCGTGTTCCCGCTCTGTGTATTGCTGGCGTTCCTGGTGCTGGCGGCGCAATACGAAAGCTGGAGCCTGCCGCTGGCGGTGATCCTGATCGTACCGATGACCCTGCTCTCGGCGATTGCCGGGGTGATGATCGCCGGCAGCGACAACAACATCTTCACTCAGATAGGCCTGATCGTACTGGTCGGCCTGGCGTGCAAGAACGCGATTCTGATCGTCGAGTTCGCCAAGGACAAACAGGCGGAAGGGATGAGCCCGCTGGATGCGGTACTGGAAGCATGCCGCCTGCGTCTGCGGCCGATCCTGATGACCTCGTTCGCCTTCATCATGGGGGTCGTGCCCCTGGTGCTGTCCAGCGGCGCGGGTGCCGAGATGCGCCATGCGATGGGTGTCGCCGTGTTCTCCGGGATGCTGGGCGTCACCTTCTTCGGCCTGCTGCTGACGCCGGTGTTCTACGTACTTATCCGTAATTACGTCGAACGCCAGGAGGCCCGCAAGGCCGCCAGGATAAACAGCCAGCAAAACCTGCCTGCGGAGATGCATTGATGAGCGCGTACAAAGTCTTCATCCCGAGCCTGCTGGTCATGGCATTGGCGGCCTGCGCCGTGGGCCCGGACTACCAGGCACCGGTCACGGCGCCAGCGAAACTGGCGTCCGCCGCACAGGGCAACTATGACCGCAGCAAAGTGGATCGGGTGTGGTGGCAGCAGTTCGAGGACCCGACCCTCAATAAGCTGGTAGCCCGCTCACTGGACGGCAACCGCGACCTGCGCGTCGCCTTCGCCAGGCTCAAGTCGGCGCGAGCCATTCGCGATGACGTCGCCAACGATGTAATGCCGGTAGTGACCAGCCGTGCCAGCAGCGACATCGGCAAGGGTCAGCAACCCGGCATCACCGAGCGCCGGGTCAATAGCGAGCGCTACGACCTGGGCCTGGACATGGCGTGGGAAGTGGACCTGTTCGGACGTATCCAGCGCCAACTGGAGGCCAGCGATGCCGATCAGGAAGCTGCAGAGGCCAACCTCTATCAGCTTCAGGTCACGCTGATTGCCGAGGTGGTCGACGCCTACGGTCAACTGCGTGGCGCACAACTGCGTGAAGCCATTGCCCGCGACAACCTGAAAAACCAGCAGAGTTCTCAGGACGTGACCACTCAGTTACGCGATGCGGGTGTGGGCAACGAGTTGGACGTGGTGCGTGCCGAGGCACGACTGGCCGCCGTCGAGGCGACCGTTCCGCAGTTGCAGGCCGAGCAGGCTCGCCAGCGCAACCGTATCGCCACGTTACTGGGTGAGCGTCCGGAAAACCTCAGCGTCGACTTGAGCCCGAGCAAACTGCCGGCGATTGCCAAGGCCTTGCCGATTGGCGACCCGACGCAAGTATTGCGCAATCGGCCCGACATCCGTGCAGCAGAGCGACAACTCGCCGCCTCGACTGCACGTATCGGCGTCGCGACTGCCGACCTGTTCCCAAGGGTCAGCCTGAGCGGTTTTCTGGGCTTTACCGCCGGACGCGGATCGCAGATCGGGTCGTCAGCGGCCAGAGCCTGGTCGTTAGGCCCAAGCATCACCTGGGCAGCTTTCGATCTGGGCAGTGTCCGGGCGCAGATTCGCAGTGCCGACGCCAACGCCGAGGGCGCACTGGCCAACTATGAGCAGCAGGTGCTGCTCGCGCTGGAAGAGTCGGAAAACGCGTTCAGCGATTACGACAAACGCCAGCAGCGGCTGGTCTCGCTGATGCGCCAGAGCGATGCGAGTCGCTCGGCGGCCAGGCTGGCCTCGGTGCAGTATCGCGAAGGCACGGCGGACTTCCTGGTCCTGTTGGATGCCGAGCGCGAGCGTCTGGCAGCCGAGGACGCGCAGGCGCAGGCAGAAATCGAGCTGTACCATGGCATTGTGGCCATCTACAAGGCACTGGGTGGCGGCTGGCAGCCTCAGGCCTGAACCTTAAAGCCGGTAAATCCGCCCCGCGCCCGATCAGGTCGCGGGGCTTTTTTTGGCTGAAATCCGGCTGCTTCATGATTGCCGTTTGACAGCTGCCAGCCACTCCCCGAAGCTGCAACCCGTCAAGCATTGGAAATCGATATGCCCAGACTTTCTACCACGGGGTTATCGCCTCAAACCACTTCTCGACGTCGCTGGCTGATCGGCGTAGCGGCTGCAGTGCTGCTGGCGCTTTCGCTGGTTTTCTGGTGGTGGCGCATGCCCGTCCAGACCGCGCCGGCCAAGCTCAGTCATACCTATGCCCAAGCGCTGGAACAGGCGCATGACGGCAAACCGGGTGCCGCGCGCGTGCTGTATCAACAACTGGCACGCACTGACCTGTCTGATGCACAACGCATCAGCCTGCTTGCCGAACTGAGCAACTACCCCAGCCCCCAGGCCCTCAAGTTGCTCGACGCTGCCTTGAGCAACCCGTCCGCTCAAGTGCGCGAAGCGGCCATCGATGTCAGCGTCAGGCTGGTCTCCAACAGCCAGCGCAGCCTGCTGCTCGGCCCCCTGCTGGATGATGCCGAACAATCCGTCAGGTTTCGCGCCACCAGCGCCCTGCTCGGCCTGTCACCTGATGAGCTGGGCCTGTACTTCGCCGTTCTGCAGCAAAGTGCCGAGGCGTTTCAGGAATCACTCAAAAGCCAGCCGCAAAGCGCACAAAACCAGCTGCAACTGGCCAGGCTGTATCTGCAGACCGGCGACCTGGAACCCGCGCTCGCGGCGCTACAGCGGGCTACCGCGCTGGACCCGGGCAATATAGAAGCGGCGCTGGCGCACATTGAATTGCTCGACCGCAAGGGTCAGGCCGAGCAGGCGCGCAGCCTCTTCGCGCAGTTGCTGGAGCACAACCCTGACTCGTCCATGCTCCAGCACGCGCTGGGCATGTGGCTGCTGAACCACGGCCAGGCGGAATTCGCCGTGCTCAGCCTGGCCAAGGCTACGGAACTGTCACCTGACAACAACGACTATCGCTATGACCTGGCGGTCGCCCTGCACTCTTTGAACGAGCTCGAAGCGGCACAGCGGCAGTTGACCCAGATCGTTCAGAATCAGCCCGCCAATCGCAAGGCCAGAGTCGTGCTGATCCAGTACTGGAAAGAGAACGGTCAGTTGCAGAACGTGCAGATTCTTCTGGCCGAGCTCGAGCAGCAGAACCCGGATGACCCTGTGCTGCAACAGGGACTGTAGGGTCACAAACGCAACTTAGCGACAGGCCAAAGGCCATCTTTGAAGGGTCCACGCGCCTTGCAACACGTGGCCTTCAGACATTTCTGCCATTTCCTCACCTGACATTCCTTTTGCCTGTCGGATATTTCTTTTTCTAAGCCATCCACTCTCTCATGGCACGTTTTCCATCCATGGCTAATATCGGAAATAACTTACAACGCCCCTCGGCCTACAACACGGACATCATCCCCTATATCCAACATCGCCTCCCCACGCCATTTAACGAATTTGAGAAGGGCTATTTTCTAACTGAAAAAAAAAGTGCATCATTTGCTGGCGACTGAGTTATAAATACGCTCTATCTGCGCAACGACACGCCGCGAAGGCCAAGTTTCAGCATAGAAACCGCAGGTATCGGGCACCCTCGATTGAGCGAATCGGCCCATCAGTTTTGTCTCATCGCTTTATAGGGCTGACAACAGCCATTACATTGTTGGAGTATATTAATTGTCCAGACTTGCCGAGTTTCGAGCAGCAGAGAAAGCCCTTCAGGAACAGCTTGCACAGCTGGAATCGTTGAAGAATGACGCCGGATTGAAGAAGGAGATCGAATTCGAGCAAAAGCTCCAGGACCTGATGGGCACCTACGGCAAAAGCCTGCGTGACATCATCGCAATCCTTGACCCTTCAAGTGCTGCCTCGCTGGTCGCACCCGCGGGGCCAAAGCGTCGCCGTGCACGCGTGGTCAAGGTTTACCAGAACCCACATACCGGCGAGCTGATTGAAACCAAGGGCGGCAACCATCGCGGCCTCAAGGCATGGAAAGAGCAATACGGTGTAGACACGGTTGATTCATGGCTGCGTGCCTGATTGAAAGTTGTCACTTGAAGCCCTGCACTTGCAGGGCTTTTTTATCTTCGTCGCTGCAGATCGTCACCTGCGTACTGCAGCACCGTGCTCAGGCGTCATCACACATTGCCTGTCGATCCGCAGCAGGAATTCATATACATGATTACGTGGACTGCCCGGTTCGTATACTTCAATGCACAGTGTAAATGCCGCGAGAATAATGACGCCAATAAATCCGGATAAGCGATTCAGCACACAGTTACAAACCTGAACAGTTGCTGAAGTGTGTAGAGTAATTATTCAGTTTGACAGTGAGATGAGATGCATCACTATTTGTTTCCCAATGATTCGGCGCGCTGAAAAGCACCGAATGCCCAGCACAGCGGAGCTTCACACTTTTTTCACATGCACTCTCGGATGATGAAGACCGCTAAAGGAATAGCGCCCCATGCCCGCCTCGGCGGGCTTCTTTTTGTCTGCGAAAAGGCAGATGTCACTGCGTAACGTCCAGACGCAGACTCTCGCGAATACGCAGTGCCTCATCCTTGTTGCTCGCATAGCCGTCTGCCGATCCCGCGTAGGACAAAGACCAGGCCAGCTGCTTGTTGGCCGCCGCGACCAGTGTCTGGGTCAGCACGTGCACACCATTCTGGGTAATGGTGCAGGTGGTTTCGAGCGCGGGCACCACGCTGAGCCGACTTTCACGGACATGCGTGCAGACGCTCTGCAATCCACTGCGGGCAAAATTGACCTGAACCGACTTGCGCATTTCCAGCAGAACGCCCTGGACATTGACTTCATGCCCTGGTGCAAGGCGCGTCTGAGTGAGCTCCATGACCATCAGCGGATTTCCACTTTGATCGTTTTTCACCGCGCGCTGTCTGACCTGCACGGAAGGTTGAACGGGCTCGCCCGACTCGGTCGGTAACGACTCGACCTCCCAGCCTGCGGGCCAGACGATCATTGCATCGGTGGCATGGACCTGTGCAGCGCCCAGCAGCAGGAACAGGCACAGGCTTGGCAAGGAGCGTCGGTAGTGCGAAAGGATCATGATCGGGTCGCCAGAACGGTTGACCGGAAATTCTGAGCCTGTTGCCGGCATCGAGCAAGGCCGACGCGACGTTATCCGAGCCGGGTTTGGCACCGCGCGCCCTGCCCCGTATCATTTGGCATTATTTGTACATTCTGTTGGAGACACATTGATGAGCTTGCACGAACTCAACACACTACCGGGCGTCACAGCCAATCCTGAAGCGGCCACCCGGCAGTTTGTGTTCAACCACACCATGCTGCGCGTCAAGGACATCACCAAGTCGCTGGATTTCTACACCCGCGTGCTGGGCTTCAGCCTGGTCGAGAAACGTGATTTCCCGGAAGCCGAATTCAGCCTGTACTTCCTGGCGCTGGTCGACAAGGCACAGATCCCGGAAGACGACGCCGCCCGCAACGAATGGATGAAGTCGATCCCCGGCATTCTGGAGCTGACGCATAACCACGGTACCGAAAGCGATGCCACAGCGTCGTACCACAACGGTAACAGCGACCCGCGCGGCTTTGGTCATATCTGCGTATCGGTGCCTGACGTGAAAGTCGCCTGCGAGCGATTTGAAAGCCTGGGCGTCGACTTTCAGAAGCGCTTGTCCGATGGCCGCATGAACAGCCTGGCCTTTATCAAGGACCCGGATGGCTACTGGGTAGAAATCATCCAGCCAACGCCGCTCTGAAACTGCGGTGATCGCTCTGGCAAGGAACGATCAACGTAGAAAGCAAAAAGCCCCGTGATCGCTCACGGGGCTTTTTGTTTACCGCTGTCCGATCAGGCCGGTGCGGAGGTACGGATCAGGTGGTCAAAGGCGCTCAGGGAGGCCTTGGCACCTTCGCCCAGGGCGATGATGATCTGTTTGTACGGCGCAACCGTCACGTCACCGGCAGCAAAGATACCCGGCACCGAAGTTTCTCCACGAGAATCGACCACGATCTCGCCACGCGGCGACAGCTCGATAGCGCCTTTCAGCCATTCGCTGTTAGGCAGCAGACCGATCTGCACGAAGATACCTTCGAGCGGCACAGTGATCTCTTCGCCTGTGGTGCGGTTCTTGTAGCGCAGGCCGTTGACCTTCTGCTCATCACCTGTCACTTCAGTGGTCTGCGCACTGGTGATCACGGTCACGTTCGGCAGGCTGTGCAGCTTGCGCTGCAGCACCGCGTCGGCACGCAATTGCACGTCGAACTCGAGCAGTGTCACGTGAGACACGATACCTGCCAGGTCGATTGCAGCCTCGACACCCGAGTTACCGCCACCGATGACAGCGACGCGCTTGCCTTTGAACAACGGACCGTCGCAGTGCGGGCAATAAGCGACACCTTTGTTACGGTACTGCTGTTCACCCGGCACATTCATTTCCCTCCAGCGTGCGCCGGTGGCAAGGATCAGCGTCTTGGCCTTGAGGCTCGCACCGCTGGCAAACTTCACTTCGTGCAACTCGCCGGCTGCGCCAGGAATCAGCTTGTCGGCGCGTTGCAGGTTCATGATGTCGACTTCGTACTGCTTGACGTGCTCTTCAAGCGCGACGGCCAGCTTCGGCCCCTCGGTATGCTGTACCGAGATGAAGTTCTCGATAGCCATGGTGTCGAGCACCTGACCGCCGAAACGTTCGGCTGCAACACCGGTGCGAATGCCTTTGCGGGCAGCGTAGACGGCTGCCGCAGAGCCAGCGGGGCCACCGCCCACGACGAGCACATCGAAAGCCTGCTTCGAGTTGAGTTTTTCCGCCTGACGCGCACCGGCGCCGGTGTCGATCTTGGCCAGAATCTCTTCCAGCCCCATGCGGCCCTGACCGAACAACTCACCGTTCAGATAGATGCTCGGCACCGACATGATCTTGCGATCGGTGACTTCGTCCTGGAACAGCGCACCGTCGATAGCGACGTGCTTGATACCAGGGTTCAACACTGCCATCAGATTAAGGGCCTGGACAACGTCCGGGCAGTTCTGGCAGGACTGCGAGAAATAGGTTTCGAAATGGAATTCGCCCTGAAGTGCGCGAACCTGTTCGATAGTTTCCGCACTGACCTTGGGTGGGTAGCCGCCGACTTGCAGCAGCGCCAGGACCAGCGAGGTGAATTCGTGACCCATGGGGATACCGGCAAAACGCAGGCTGATATCGTGGCCAGGGCTGCTCAGCGAGAACGACGGAGTACGTGCGTCGGTGCCGCTGTCATTCAGGGTGACATCCTTGGAAACGCTGATCACATCATTGAGCAGTGCGAGCATTTCCTGGGACTTCGCGCCGTCATCAAGGGACGCGACGATCTCGATGGGGCGAGTAACCCGCTCCAGATAGGATTTCAACTGGGCTTTAAGATTGGCGTCCAACATGTGGCGGCTTCCTGTTTACAAAGGGTAGAAATAACAACGCCCAGGCGATTACCGCCCGGGCGTTTTTTGGGGCGATGCGGTTTACTTGCTCAAGAGCTCAACGCCCCCAGCCGATTCATGCGACTCAGATCTTGCCAACCAGGTCCAGCGACGGAGCCAGAGTAGCTTCGCCTTCTTTCCACTTGGCTGGGCAGACTTCGCCCGGGTGAGCGGCAACGTACTGAGCGGCCTTGATCTTGCGCAGCAGCTCGGAAGCGTCACGGCCAACGCCGCCGTCGTTCAGCTCGACGATTTTGATCTGACCTTCAGGGTTGATCACGAAAGTACCGCGATCCGCCAGACCGGCTTCTTCGATCAGTACGTCGAAGTTGCGGGAGATGGTCAGGGTCGGGTCACCGATCATGGTGTACTGGATCTTGCCGATCGCTGGCGAAGTGTTGTGCCATGCAGCGTGAGCGAAGTGGGTGTCAGTCGAAACACTGTAGATTTCAACGCCCAGCTTCTTGAACTCTTCGTAGTTGTCAGCCAGGTCTTCCAACTCGGTCGGGCATACGAAGGTGAAGTCCGCCGGGTAGAAGAATACGACAGACCACTTGCCTTTGAAGTCAGCGTCCGAGACGTCAACGAAAGCGCCGTTCTTGAATGCTGTAGCCTTGAACGGTTTTACTTGGCTGTTGATGATAGGCATCGGTATATCTCCTGATGGGTTAGATGGGTTGTGAATTCGATGGAGTGAAGCTTACGCATGATCGATGACAATCGCTCATTGGCAAACCTGATGTCACTGATTGCTTTTCACTATGAAGGCAGCTTATCGATAGAAGAAACCTTCGGGCCGCTGCCCTCCTCCGGATTGCTCAGGAACGGAGCGGCATCAATGTAGCGCATCGCCGACTTGATGTCCCTCCAGCCTACATAGGACATCAGTGACTTGAGGTCCCAGCCGTTGCCATGCGCCCAACTGGCGAAGCCACGGCGCAGCGAGTGGCTGGTGTAGTGCTCGGCAGCGATGCCTGCACCCTGGAGCGCCTGACGCAGCAACGGAATGACGCTGTTGGCGTGCAGCCCCCCCTCTTTAAGGTTACCCCAGCGGTCCACTGCCCGAAACACCGGACCGCGTACCAGCGCTGCACAGTTGATCCACTCTATATAGGCCTGCACCGGGCACAGCCGCTGCAAGGCGGGGGTCTGATAGGTCCTGCCAAGATTGTCGCGATCGCCTTTGCTGCGCGGCAGATAAAGGCTGATTCCCGAGTTGGCGATGGCCTTGACGTCCTGTACTTGCAGACGGCAAAGCTCGTCGCTGCGAAACCCGCGCCAGAACCCCAGCAGGATCAGCGCCGAATCACGCCGGCTGCGCAACAGACGCGGCTGATCGTGCTGCGCGCTCGCCTCGCTTATCTCGATCTCCAGCCAGGCGATGACTTTCTCCAGATCCTTCAACTGCAGAGGCTCAGCCTGTTTTTCTTGCGCCGGGTGCAGCGCACGAATGCCCTTGATGACCTTGCGCACCATAGGTGCCTTGGTGGGATCGACAAAGCCCTGGCTGATATGCCACTGGGCCAGCGCTGACAAGCGCAGCTTCAGGGTATTCACCGACAGCGTCCCGGCATGACTGGCCAGGTAGCGCGCCACGCTTTCGCTGGTCGCCGGCAGAAACCCGCCCCATGTCACCTCGAAATGCTCGATGGCAGCCCGATAGCTGCGGCGCGTGTTGTCGCGGGTCGCCGCCTCGATATAGCGATCAACGTCATTCATGGCTCAAACCTGCTCGGTGTACCGGTAAACGCGCCGCAAAGGTAGCTGACAGCGCCTGACACGGGATAATACGCCAATATCCCGTGTTAATTAATTCAAAAAATAGCTAATTATTTCAAAACATATAGTATGTAATTACATAGTACATACCACAGTACGAAATCGTAGGAGACAGCATGGCTCGCGGCGGTGTAAACAAGGCTTTAGTGCAGAAAGCAAGGGCGTCCCTGCTGTCCAGAGGCGAAAACCCCAGCATCGATGCGGTACGTATCGAAATGGGTAATACGGGCTCGAAAACCACCATCCACCGTTATCTGAAGGAGCTTGAATCCACTCAGGCCCCAGTGCCGGATATCAATGAGGAGCTGAGTGACCTGGTGGCTCATCTCGCCCAGAGGCTTCAGGAACAGGCACAGGAGCGTATCGATCAGGCGCACGATCAATACCAGACCGAGCGCGACACCCTCCAGCAGCAACTTGCGGCCACTCAGGAACAAATCAGCCAGCTGGAAAAGCACGCACAGCAGCGTGATGAGGCACTGGAGCAGCAGACTGCCGCCCTGCTCCACACGCAACGCACACTGCAGGCTGTACAGACAGAACACGCTCGACTGCTTCAGGCCAATCAGGACCTGGAGGCCCGTCTGCACGACAAGGACGGGCAGATCCACTCTCTGGAAGAAAAGCACCAGCATGCCCGCGAGGCGCTGGAGCACTATCGCAACTCGATCAGAGAACAACGCGAGCAGGAGCAGCGACGTCACGAAAGTCAGGTTCAGCAACTGCAAATGGAATTGCGACAGGCACAGCAAGGCCTTGCCATGCACCAGGAAAACATCACACAGCTCAATCGAGACAACGAAAGATTGTTGGCTGAAAATCGCAACACCCTGCGCGAACTGCACAGCCAGACCGACCTGCTGAAGCAGGCCAACACACAGAGTGCCGCCCTTGCAGAGCAACAGCATCACGCCCGCACACAATGCGCACTGCTTGAAGAAAGATTACGCAGCGTGCAGGACGAAAGCACCGCGCTCAAACAAGGCATGACCGACGCGCAGCAACAGAATCGCATGCTGGAACTGTTGCTGACCAAGAAGGAAGCGGCACTGGAGAACCTGCAGAGCAGACTCGATCAGCCGGACAAGCCCAAAGTCACTCGAAAGAAGCCATCAGACAAGACGTGACCAGAAGCTTCAGGCAACCACAGCCTCGCCGCATGGCAGATGCAGATGAACCCGGGTCCCCTGACCTTCAGTGCTGTCTATCTGCACGTGCCCGCCAGTCTGTCGGGTAAAGCCGTAGACCATCGACAAACCCAGTCCGGTTCCCTGGCCTACCGGTTTGGTGGTGAAGAACGGATCGAACACCTGGTCGATAACATCCTGAGCAATGCCACAGCCGTTATCTTCGACACTGAGTTGTACGTAGTCGCCAGGCAGCAGCCCCTCTTTTTGCATCACCAGCGTTAACGAGCGACTGCGCACGCACAGCCTCCCCCCAACAGGTACAGCATCGCGAGCATTGATAACCAGATTCAACAAGGCATTTTCCAACTGGTGCTCATCGGTGCGCACCGCGCTCAGCCCCTCCTCCAGCTCGAACTCCAGATGCGCATGAACACCGACCGTACCTCGCAACAGCTCCTCCATCGAACGGACCATGCAATTGACATCCACCACGGTGACGTTGAGCGACTGCCGGCGAGCAAATGTCAGCAGCCTGCGGGTCAGCGCAGCAGCACGGTTTGCCGAGCTCGCCGCAGCATCCAGATAGCGATCGACTTCACTGATCCGCCCGGCCGCCACACGTAGCCTGATCATGTCCAGTGCGCCGATCACGCCGGAAAGTACGTTGTTGAAGTCATGGGCGATGCCGCCGGTCAACTGACCGATCGCATCCATCTTTTGCGCATGGCGCAAGACTTCCTCAGCCATCGCCCGCTCGGCGATTTCGGCCTGCAATAACTTATTGGTGGTTTCCAGCTCGCGCGTGCGCTCGGCGACGCGTAACTCAAGACTCTCGTTGAGTTCGCGCAATGCCTCTTCTGCATTGACCTGAGCGGTGATATCGGTGTGAGTACCCAGCCAGTGGGTGATGTGGCCCCGAGCGTCGCGCAGGGGCAGCGCGCGCGACAGGAACCAGTTGAAAGCGCCGCCCTTGCCGCGTATCGGGAATGTATCTTCCCAGATCGAGCCGGTGGAAAAGCAGTATTGCAAACGCGCCATAACGCGCTCGCGATGCTCGGGGTGCAGAACCGAGCGCCAACCCAGCGCAGTCATGGCCTCGAGCGAGGCACCGGTGTACGCATACCAACGCTCGTTGTACCAGTGGACCTGCCCTCGGGGGCTGGCAGTCCAGGCCAGTTGACTCATGTTGTCAGCCAATGTCCTGAACTGACGCTCGCTTTCACGCAAGGCATCGATGTACAGCGCGACTTCGCGATCCTGCTCAGACGAATGCAATGGCATTCTGGCCGGTGGTTTTTCTCTATTCACGTCGGGATCCATCCTCTTCAAGCCTTTACCCCGGAGCTCTTCCTGAACTCCGGGCGCTGCGTGACTTAACGTTTGACAGGCGTACGCATGGTGACGAACTCTTCTGCCGCGGTCGGGTGCACCCCAATAGTATCGTCGAATACCTGCTTGGTCGCGCCAGCCTTGATGGCAATGGCCAGGCTCTGGACGATTTCGCCAGCATCCGGTCCCACCATGTGGCAGCCCAGCACGCGGTCGGTCTTCGCGTCGACGACCAGCTTCATCAATGTGCGCTCCTGATCGTCCGTCAGGGTCAGCTTCATCGGCCTGAAACGACTCTCGAAAATCTGCACATCGTGACCGGCCTTGATCGCATCTTCTTCGGTCAAACCTACCGTACCGATGTTCGGCAGACTGAAAACCGCAGTCGGGATGTGATTGTAGTCCACCGGGCGATACTGCTCGGGCTTGAACAGCCGACGCGCGACGGCCATGCCTTCAGCCAGCGCAACCGGGGTCAGTTGCACACCCCCGATGACATCGCCGATGGCCAGGATGGAAGGCTCGCTGCTCTGGTAATGCTCATCGACCTTGATGTAACCGTGCTCGTCCAGCTTGACGTCGACACTGTCCAGACCGAGGTTGTCGAGCATAGGCCGACGCCCTGTTGCGTAGAACACGCAATCGGTCTCGATTGTGCCACCGCCTTTCATGGACAGCAGCAGACTGCCGTCGGCCTGCTTGTCGATGCGCTCGATATCGCTGTTGAAGCGAATCGTCATGTGGCGCTTGAGCAGCTCTTCGTGAAGATGGGTACGAACACCGCCATCAAAGCCACGCAAGAACAGCTCGCGACGATAAACCAGCGTGGTATCGGCACCCAGTCCGTTGAAAATCGATGCGAACTCCACCGCGATGTAGCCGCCACCCACAACGACGACACGCTTGGGCAACGTTTTGAGGTAGAACGCCTCATTGGAGGTGATCGCGTGCTCGCGTCCCGGCACATCAGGCACCTGCGGCCAGCCACCGGTGGCGATCAAAATGCGCTCGGCACTGTAGGTCTGACCGTTGATTTCGACCTGCTGCGGCCCGACGATCTTCGCGTGGCCCTCGAGCAAGGTAACGCCGCTGTCGACCAGCAATTTGCGATAGATACCGTTGAGGCGGCTGATCTCACTGTCCTTGTTGGCAATCAGCGTGGACCAGTCAAAACTGGCCTCGCCCAATGACCAGCCAAAGCCTTTGGCATGGTCGAAATCCTCGGAGAAATGCGCCCCGTACACCAACAGTTTTTTGGGCACGCAGCCCACGTTGACGCAGGTCCCACCCAGATAGCGGCTCTCGGCCACAGCGACCTTTGCGCCGAAACCGGCAGCAAAACGCGCCGCCCTGACGCCGCCCGAGCCGGCGCCAATTACAAACAGATCAAAATCAAAGGCCATCGATATCTCCTTGGCAGAGGCACAGCATAGCCGCTTGGCGGCCAGTCAGAAATGACAAAGCCACCCGAAGGTGGCTTTGTCCCGAGCGTCATCAATCAGAAATCAATGCGCTTTGCCGGTTTTGTAGAAATGCTCGAAGCAGAAGTTGGTGGCCTGGATGTAACCTTCCGCACCACCGCAGTCAAAACGCTCGCCCTTGAATTTGTAGGCGAGTACGTTGCCTTCGGCAGCCTGCTTCATCAAGGCGTCGGTGATCTGAATCTCACCGCCCTTGCCCGGCTCGGTCTGTTCGATTTTCTCGAAAATGTCCGGGGTCAGGATGTAGCGGCCGATGATCGCCAGGTTCGACGGCGCATCTTCTGGCTTTGGCTTTTCAACCATGTTGGTCACGCGGAACAGGCCAGGCTTGATCTCTTCACCCGCGATCACGCCGTACTTGTTGGTTTCCTGCGGATCGACTTCCTGAATGGCGATGATCGAGCAGCCATAATGCTTGTGCAGCTTGACCATCTGCGCCAGCACGCCATCACCCTCGGGATTGACGCACAAGTCATCCGCCAGAACCACGGCGAAGGCTTCGTTGCCGATCAGCGGGCGACCGCTGAGGATAGCGTGGCCCAGACCCTTCATTTCGGTCTGACGGGTGTACGAGAAGCTGCACTCGTCGATCAGCTTGCGGATACCGACCAGGTATTTTTCCTTGTCAGTGCCCTTGATCTGGTGCTCAAGCTCGTAGCTGATGTCGAAATGGTCTTCAAGAGCGCGCTTGCCACGACCGGTCACGATGGAAATTTCGGTCAGGCCTGCAGCGAGGGCTTCCTCAACACCGTATTGGATCAGTGGCTTGTTGACCACCGGCAGCATTTCCTTGGGCATGGCCTTGGTCGCTGGCAGGAAGCGAGTACCGTAACCGGCTGCTGGGAACAAGCATTTCTTGATCATAAAAGTCCTTGGTAAGGGCTGTTGGTGTTAACGGCGCAGTCTAATCAGGCGGCGGTCACCTTACAATGCCCCGCCTTTTGGCCGTCTGATGCCATGATAGAGGAATACTCGTACAGATAGTTCCGCAGTTTCTGGATATTGCCTGTACGAAAATGCAGCGCAGAACACCCTCAAACCACCATCGGGGCCAGCAACAGCGGCCCGGAATACCATTTCCAGACGGCTGCAGCAGTGACATGACATTTCGCGAACGGCAAGGCGGCGACAAGTAGGAAGCAGGCAGTTTATGATGAAAAACATGGCGGAACGATGGCACTTATTACCAGTCCAACGTTCGCATTTGTTAATTCACTGGCCTTATCTCGAAGCGAAAAACATGATCAGAATTTTGTCCATTATTGCTGTGCTGGGCCTCACCGGCTGCGCAACCGCCTCCAATACCTACCTGAAAAACGGCAAACAGGGCTTGAGCATCGATTGCTCCGGCGAGGCAATGTCCTGGGCAAGCTGCTACGAAAAAGCGGATGCGTCCTGCGCAGGCACAGGGTATGAAATCGTCGGCACAGATGGCACCCCGCAGCCCGCCGAAAGCGACAAGACGCTGGGCGTGGACGTTGGCAACTACAAAAGTCGAAGCGTATTGGTGGTCTGCAAATAATCAGGTCTGCCGCCCTGTCCATTGCGGACAGGGCCAGCTGACCCAGCCTGACCGATCAGCCTGAAATGCATGCTTCGGCAGCGTTCTGAACGTCCCTGAAACGAATGGGCACATTGGAAAGTCGTTCGTAGACCTTGATTGTACTGCCGCCCGAGCGGCTCTCGATGTCGACCAGTGCCGCCGGTGACTTGCTGAGTTTCTGCGCAACAATGACCCGCAGACCGTCATGGCGAGGTTCGATCAAAGGCGGCTTGCGACTGCTGCTGATCTTGCCTGCGAAGCACTCGGCGTATTCCTGAGGATTCTTGCCCGACATCACATTCATGGTGGGGGGTGTATGCTCAATGTCGTTTACTGTGGCACAGCCAGTCATTGCCAGAGCCAGGACTACTACAGCCAGTTTCATACAAAGCCTCCAAATAAAGGTCCTACGACAAGCCCAGGCGCAATTAAATCCCGGCCGAGGCATTTTTTCCCGGAAACACGGCAAATTAATGCCCACCGACGTCAAATTGCGGGCGTCGCATGCTATCGTTTTGATTTTTCAGAAAAACCGCCATTTCGGAGCCCGTCATGAAATTCGTACACCAGCGTGAGCATCTCAACGAGGACGACCTTGTCGTCATCGAATGCTCTCAGACCTGCAATATTCGCCTGATGAACGATGCGAATTTTCGCAGCTTCAAAAATGGTGGTCGGCACACCTATCATGGCGGTGCGTTTGACAGGTTTCCGGCCAAGATCGCCGCGCCAAGCACCGGTTTCTGGAACATCACCATCGATACCGCAGGCCGTAAGGCAGATACCAACGCCGGACGCAAACTGCCTTTCACTCACAAGATCAAGATCGTCCGGCGCTCGACCTCTCGCCTGGGATGATGCAAGGAGTCACCGTGAACAATCCAGCCCCGCGCACGACCAAATTTGCTGTCAGCTACAAGCTCAATGGCGAACGCCGCTTCGAATTCGCCCAATTGCAATCGGCATCCACCAAGGAAGCCGAGGCCGCCTTGAAGAAAATGCACGGCGAGAGCGACGACCTTATTACCGACGTCAAGGTCAGCAAGGCTCTCTGATACTCACCGGAGCTCGATCCGATCATGCAACGCAAAGGTGACACGCCCGCCACGCTGGACCTGTTCGCAGACCAGACGGCCCAACCTGGAAGCAATGAGCGTATCGGGCCCGGGTCATGGCTGTTCAGAGGATTTGCGCTGACCGCCATGCCGCAACTGCTGTCCGCCCTTGAACAGACACTGGGCCTCTCCCCGTTCCGGCACATGCAGACCCCCAGCGGCCTGAGCATGTCTGCAGCGCTGAGCAGTTGCGGGCAACTGGGCTGGATAACCGACCGGCACGGTTACCGGTATACCGCAACCGACCCGCAAACCGGACAGGCCTGGCCAGCAATGCCGGACGCCTTCATGCAGCTGGCGCAGGACGCCGCGCTCGCAGCCGGTTATGCCGGGTTCGTGCCTGACGCCTGCCTGATCAATCGCTACATACCGGGCGCCAAGATGTCCCTGCATCAGGACCGGAACGAGTACGACCATCGCTGGCCAGTGGTATCGGTATCACTGGGCATACCGGCCATCTTTCAGTTCGGCGGCCTGCTGCGCAGCGACAAGACTCAACGCATCTCCCTGTTTCATGGCGACGTAGTGGTCTGGGGCGGCGATGACAGATTGCGCTTCCACGGCATTCTGCCAATCAAACAGGCAGAACATCCGCAACTGGGTGAACAACGGATCAACCTGACCTTTCGCAAGGCTGGCCGCGACAGCTGATCACGCTTCTTCAAGCACGCCGGAAGTCCGCGCCAGCGCCGGACATACTGCCCGGTGCAGGTTCAGTGCAGTATTGATGATGCCGATGTGACTGAACGCCTGAGGGAAATTGCCCAGCATGCGCCCGCCCTTTGGATCGTACTGCTCGGCCAGCAGGCCAACATCATTGCACAGACCAACCAACCGCTCGAACAGCCGCGCGGCATCATCAGCCCGGCCCAGCAATACATAGGCATCGGCCAGCCAGAACGAACAGACCAGAAACGTCCCTTCACGACCGGCAACGCCATCGACACTGCGCTCGTTGTCATAGCGCAGCAGCAGACCATCCTGCATCAGCGTGCGCTCGATCTGCGCAACGGTACCGATAACACGAGGATCTTCCGGCGCAAGAAAACCGGTCAGCACAATCTGCAGCAGACTGGCATCCACCTCTTTCGAACCATAGGTCTGCACGAAGCTGCCAAGCTCGGCATCGAACCCGTGGCGACAGACATCGGCATGGATTTCGTCTGCCACTTTCCGGTAATGCTTTGCCAGCTCACGATCCTCATCGTTCTCGGCAGCCTGGGCGATCTGCGTGGCATTACGGTCAAAGGCCACCCAGGCCATGACTTTCGAATGTGTAAAGTGGCGCGGCTCGGAACGTATCTCCCAGATGCCCGCATCCGGCAGGTGCCAGATTTTCTCAAGATAAGGCATGACCACCTTGGAAATCGCCACGCTGCGAGGATGCTGCGCCATACCGCCTCGCAGCGCCTGGATCATCGCATCGGCGACTTCACCGTAGACGTCCAGCTGGACCTGCGTCGCCGCACCATTGCCGACACGCACCGGCAGCGAGTTCTCATAGCCACCCAGCCAGGGCAGCTCGTATTCCTGCAAACGACGCTCGCCACCTACGCCGTACATGATCTGGATCTGCTCAGGATTACCGGCAACCGAGCGCAACAGCCAGTCCCGCCAGGCCTGGGCCTCCTCGAAATAGCCCAGGTTCATGAAGGCCAGCAGGGTCATGGTGGCGTCGCGCAGCCAGCAATAGCGGTAATCCCAGTTGCGTTCGCCACCCAACTGCTCGGGCAATGAGGTGGTCACTGCGGCAACGATGCCGCCGGTGGGCGCATAGGTCATGGCTTTCAGCGTAATCAGCGAGCGCTTTACCTGCGCCGTCCACGGTCCGACGTCAGGGCAGCGATCAGAGAACTCGCGCCAATAGGCAGCGGTGGTCTCCAGTGCCTGGTCGGCTTCGATCTGATCGAGCACGGGTGCAAAGGACGCCTGATAGGCCAGCGTGAAGACCTTGCGCTGGCCTTCATCGACGTGAAAACGGCTGGCGGTGTGATGATCCTGCGGATGCAGGGCCACAGGGCTGCGCAGCACCAGCATTTCGGGTCCAGCCACTGCCGTCAGTGTATGAGCATCCTTCCGCTCGACCCAGGGCACGCTGCTGCCGTAATCGAAACGGATGGCGAGATCCACAGCGAACTCGACCCGGCCGGACAGCCCGACCACCATGCGCACCACGTGGCCGGAGGTGTTCATGGGCATGAAATCGATCAGCATGGCGCGACCGTCACCGGTTTCGAAAACGGTTTCGAGAATCAGGGTGCCATCGCGATAACGCCGCTCGACGGCAATGACCTCGGCAGTCGGCGCGATCTTCCAGCGGCCATGCTCTTCACTGCCCAGCAGCGCGGCGAAGCAGGCCGTCGAGTCGAAGCGGGGGAAACACAACCAGTCCAGCGAACCATCACGGGCGACCAGCGCCGCCGTCTCGCAGTTGCCCAGCAATGCGTAGTCTTCGATCAGTGCAGCCATTCAGAAAATGCCCGTCGTGATGATTCGTTAACGTGGGTATACAGCTGATCAGGCGCTCAGAATGTAACGCTCGATGGCGTTGGCCACTCCGTCCTGCTCATTACTATCAGTAACATGATCAGCCTGTCCCTTGACTGTCTGCTCGCCCTGCCCCATGGCAATCGACAAGCCTGCCTTGTGGAACATCGCCACGTCGTTACCGCCGTCGCCGATGGCCGCCGTACGCGACAGGTCAACACCCAGATAGTCCGCCAGCGCGACCAGAGCAGAACCCTTGTTGGCCTCCAGCGCAGTAACATCCAGGTAGTATTTTTGCGAACGGGCCGCCAGCGCAAGCCCTTCGATCTGCGGGTTGAGCTTCGCCTCAAGCGTTTTGAGCAACTCGAAATCGGCGCTGGCCGCGACGATCTTGTCGACGCGATCCAGATACGGCTCGAAACTCTCGACCTGAACATAGCCATAGCCCAGTGCATCGAGCTCATGATCGACATAATCGGCGTCGGGATCGAGCAGCAGCCATTGATCATCGGCAAAGACCCAGATGGCAACGTCCTGCCCGGCAAACAACTCCAGACAGATGCGGACCGCGCGCGGATCAATGCGATGAGCCACAAGCAGGCTGCCATCGGGATGAGTGATGGTGCCGCCATTGAATGCCACGGTGGGCAGGTCCACATCCAGC
Organism: Pseudomonas congelans; assembly: GCF_900103225.1. Classification (GTDB taxonomy): domain Bacteria; phylum Pseudomonadota; class Gammaproteobacteria; order Pseudomonadales; family Pseudomonadaceae; genus Aquipseudomonas; species Aquipseudomonas congelans. Next base: position 1,367,689 of record NZ_FNJH01000001.1, read on the forward strand.
GCTTCAATCACCTGGCGCATGGCCCTAGGCGGCCGACTGCTGGCCAGCGTGAAGTGAACGCCGGCATTACGCAGGCGCTTGATGGCGTCGATATTGGCTTGGCTCAGGCTGTGATCACGGCGCAGTAACGTGCCGTCGATGTCGGACAACAGGAACTGTACAGGCAGTTCAGACATTCAATTCTCTCCATTCCCGACCATCACGACTCAGCAACTCTTCACCCGCTTGCGGGCCATCCTTGCCAGCTTCATAAAGCTGTACTTCCGGCTGCGCGGCCCAGGCGTCGAGGAACGGCTGCACTGCACGCCAGCCGTTCTCGATGTTGTCGGCCCGCTGGAAGAGCGTCTGGTCACCGGTCAGGCAGTCATAGATAAGGGTTTCGTACCCGGTGGAGGGCTGCATCTCGAAGAAGTCCTTGTAGGCGAAGCCCAACGCGATATCTTCCATTTTCAGTTCCGGGCCCGGACGCTTGGCAAACAGGTCGAACCACATGCCTTCATTGGGCTGAATCTGGATCCGCAGGTAGTTGGGCTTGAGCCGGTCGACTTCGGTATCGCGGAACTGCGCATAAGGAGCAGGCTTGAAGCAGATGGCGATTTCCGTGCTGCGAGCACTCATGCGCTTGCCGGTGCGCAGGTAGAAAGGCACACCCACCCAGCGCCAGTTGTCGACCATGACCTTCAGCGCAACGTAGGTTTCGGTGCTGCTGTCGGGCTCCACACGATCTTCCTGACGATAACCGACGACTTCCTTGTCGCCCATCACGCCCTTCGCGTACTGGCCACGCACCGAATTGGCCAGGGCTTCTTCTTGGCTCCAGGGCCGGATCGCGCCGACCACCTTGGCTTTCTCACCGCGAACGGCATCGGCACCGAAAGCGGCAGGTGGCTCCATCGCAACCATCGCCAGCAACTGGAACAGGTGGTTGGGGACCATGTCGCGCAAGGCACCGGTATGCTCGTAAAAGCTGCCACGGGTTTCCACGCCTACAGTTTCCGCCGCCGTGATCTGTACGTGATCGATGTAGTGATTGTTCCAGAACGACTCGAACAGGCCGTTGGAGAAACGGCTGACCAGAATGTTCTGCACCGTCTCCTTGCCCAGGTAGTGATCGATCCGGTAAATCTGCTTCTCGCTCATGACCTTGAGCAGACAGCCATTGAGCTCGACCGCACTGGCCAGATCGGAGCCGAAGGGCTTTTCGATCACGACACGACGAAACCCGCCTTCGGCTTCCTGCAGCAGACCTGAGGAGCCCAGGCGCTGGGCGACCTCACTGAAAAACCGCGGCGCGGTGGCCAGATAGAACACCGCGTTGGCGGTGCCGGTGCTCTCGATCTTGCTGGCGATGTCCTGGTAGGTGGAATCGTCGAGGAAGTCGCCCTGCACATAACTGATGCGTTCGGCCAGCTTGCTCCACAGCGCAGGATCGAGCGGATCCTTGCCATCCCCGGCAACCTTGCCGGCGGCTTCATCGCGAATGAAGTTCTCGAGCTTTTTCGCAAAGTCGGCATCGCTGATCGCATTGTGATCGACGCCGACGATATGCAGCCCTTCATCCACCAGACCGTCGCGCGACAGGTTGTAAAGCGCCGGCATCAACAGGCGCTTGACCAGGTCTCCATGGGCACCGAACAGAAACAGGGTCGTGGGTGGGGCTACCTCGGTCTTTTGCTCGGCACTGCCACGCGACAGGCCCATTACTTGGGTTCCTTATGGCCACCAAATCCAAAGCGCATGGCGGACAGCATCTTGTCTGCGTACGAGCTTGTCTGGCGGGAACGGAAACGCGCAAACAGAGCACTGGACAGCACAGGGACCGGAACCGCCTGCTCGATGGCCGCCTCGATGGTCCAGCGACCTTCGCCGCTGTCGGCAACCGAACCGGAGAATGCTTCCAGGTGCGGGTCGGTGGCCAGCGCATCGGCGGTCAGGTCCAGCAGCCAGGACGACACCACGCTGCCACGACGCCAGACTTCGGCAATGTCGGCGGTGTTCAGGTCGAAACGCTGCTCGGGCGGCAGGTGTTCGGAGTTTTTCTGCTTGAGAAGATCGAAGCCTTCAGCGAAGGCCTGCATCATTCCGTACTCGATGCCGTTGTGGATCATCTTCACGAAATGCCCGGAACCCGCAGGGCCTGAGTGGATATAACCGCGCTCGGCACGATCATCGGTCGAGGTGCGGTCACGAGTGCGCTCGATCGAGCCAAGGCCCGGCGCCAGCGTAGCGAAAAGTGGATCAAGGCGTTCGACAATGGCCGACTCGCCGCCGATCATCATGCAGTAGCCGCGCTCCAGCCCCCAGACGCCACCTGATGTGCCGACATCGACGTAATGCAGACCCTTCTCAATCAGTTCCTGAGCGCGTCGGATATCGTCCTTGTAGAAGGTATTACCGCCGTCGATGATCACGTCATCGGCATCAAGCAACTCGCTGAGGGTCTGAATGGTGTCTTCGGTTGGTGCGCCTGCCGGGAGCATTACCCAGACGGCACGGGGCTTGGCGAGCGCACCGACCAGTTCCTTCAGATCTGCGACCGCAGTCGAACCGTCATTGGCCAGGGCGTTGCGCGATGCTTCATCACGGTCGTACACCACAGTCGTGTGACCATTCAGCATCAGACGGCGTGCGATATTGCCGCCCATGCGGCCCAGTCCAATAATCCCAAGTTGCATGAAGGTGCTCCTTAAATCGTAAAAAGGTGCCTCGCTTGCCGTCCAGCGCATCGACAGATTGCGAGCATGCTGATTAGTCAAGCGAGGCGGAACGTCGGTTCCCTTGCGAGAAGATGAAGACGCGAGCGCCCTCCTGTGGTGCATTTTGTCGCGATTAATAAACATTCGCGACAATTAAAAATAAAAAAGTTCCAAAATCATGCAAAAGAAATCAAAATCGGTGCCGATAGAGAGGGTAAGCAGCGGCGGTCAGGGATTGAAAGTCATTGCCACGGACCTCTCTGAGGTTGAATCCGCCATTTGCGAGGTGAGCAATGGGCACTGTACTACCAGCACTTGCACCACAAACCCTGTATGTCACTATCCGTCGTGACGAACTGCGCACATTAAAAGAAGAGCGCGAGCAGTTGCAGAAAAAAGTGGCTCATTTGAGCTCGATGCTGCAGCAATCGCAGTTATCCGCCCCCGGCAAGATGCTTCAGGCCTGACCGCAACTGTATCATTCTTCAAAACGCCCCAGGGCAAGCCCGATAATCCGGCTTGCCCACCTGACCTGCCATCCTGCTTCCCCCGCCATATGTTTAGTCTGCCGCTCAGCGTGGCATGCACCTGCACGACCAAAAACCGAGCCAGGCGAACAGGCCTCTGAAAAACCTTCCTAAAGTGCCTTCTGCCAGAACATGGCGCGCCCCATTTCAGGGCTCAATTGATAATTATCAAAACCGAGCTTCCTGTAGGCCCCCTGTGCAACCTCGTTGCCCTCCAGAACTTCAAGCGTCAGCTTGCAGCAGCCACGCTGGCGCGCAATCTCTTCGACCTTGAGCAACATTTTCTGACTGATACCCATGCCACGGTATTGCGAGATGACCGCTACGTCATGAATGTTCACCAACGGACGACAGGCAAAAGTTGAAAACCCCTCGAAACAGTTGACCAGCCCTACCGGCTCTCCCGAGATGAATGCCAGCACGCTGAACGCGTAAGGACGCTTGGCGAGCTCAATTGCCAACTGCTGACGGGTATCGCTCGACAGAGGCCGCCCTGTGCCCATGGCATCCATCGAATACTCGTTCAGAACGAACCCGATCGCATCCGCGTGCACAGGATTTGTGTAACTCGCTTGCAGTACCAGTACCTCGGGGGCTTCCATTTCCATCCTCGTCAATTCAATCAGAGTGATTCAGTGAAATCAGTCAAAGGGTAATGCCTCAGGCCAGCGTCAAGGCCGGGGCTTGTGGCCCGATTCTATCCTGCCCTGCTGCAAAATGTTCCAGCGTAGATGTAAGGATTTTCTCGTCGCGCCCGAAGATTGACCGCTGTACGCACTCGGAAAAGGCGTTGTGCACCGTTGCTGCTCGTCACGACCTGCTGCGAATGCTATTTAGTGATGCAAACCAAGCGTCTGGACCGAATTGTCCAACGATCCGACGACCGGTAATGGCCCTTACGGGCGCAAAAAACACCGGTAAAAAAGCGCAGCGACCGCCGGGCTGCCACCTGCAGCGTGCCACCACCTGCGGCGTTGAAGCCTGTCCCAGACATTCGCAAATAAAAAAGTCGAAACTTCTCCAAAACGACCGGGTCAGGTGATTAGAGCATCTATGCTATTGGCTGACATCCGGTAATGGCGACATCACACCGCTTTGTCACTATGCATGGTCCAAACGGGTATCGATCTTGCGTAGTGCACGTATGTGTACCCGGCCATAGGAAATGGCCAATAAAAATCAAGTGATGCACCAAGACTGTTTTAAGGGGAAAAACTGATGATTAGCGCCGCTGTGAAAACCCAGAAGGGAGAGAGTTTTAACCAGCCTGTCGGCGAGCTGACTCATCTTCCGGTGTTCTCTACCAAGAGCGTTCCTGTGTTGCAAATGCCTACGTCGACTGTTCAGCCTCAGCCGACCATGTCCCAGGTCAACAGACGCAAAGTGTTGTTCGTGACCTCCGAGCTGGCCGATCTGGTGAAAACCGGTGGGCTGGGCGATGTGTCTGCCGCACTGCCGCGAGCCATGCGCCACCTGCATGACGTTCGAGTACTGATTCCAGGTTATCCGCAGGTCATCAATAGCGGTAATCCGATCCATATCATCAGCCAGCTGGGTGGCTATGCAGCGTTGCCGCCTTGCAAGGTGGGTCGCATGGACATGAAAGACGGTCTGGTGATCTACGTACTGATCTGCCCGGAGCTTTACGAGCGCGAAGGCACCCCTTACGCCGACAGCACCGGTCGCGACTGGTCCGATAACCATATTCGCTTCGCCCGTCTGGGCCTGGCAGCTGCCGAGTTCGCCGCTGGCGAAGTCAAGAGCCAGTGGTGCCCCGAGCTGGTTCATGCCCACGACTGGCCGGCCGGCCTGGCGCCTGCGTACATGCGCTGGCGCGGGCAGTCCACGCCAAGCATCTTCACTGTTCACAACCTCGCCTATCAAGGCACGGTAAGCACTGCCTCGAGCCGTGAGCTGGGCATCCCGGACTCCGCCATTACCCCCGAAGGCATGGAGTTCTACGGTCAGCTGTCGTTCATCAAGGCGGGCATGGCCTTTGCCAGCCACATCACCACCGTGAGCGCCACCTACGCCCGGGAAATCACGACCCCGGAGTTCGGTTGCGGCCTGGAAGGCTTCCTGCAAAGCAAGGCCAACAAGGGTCAGCTCAGCGGCATCCCCAACGGTATCGACGAAAGCTGGGACGCGGCCACCGACGAACACCTGATCTGCCACTTTGCACCCAACGAGTGGACGCGCAAGGAAATCAACGCTGATTACGTACGTGAGCTGTTCGAGCTGGATGCATCGACCGGGCCGCTGTTCGCAGTGGTATCGCGCCTTGTGTATCAGAAAGGCCTGGACCTGACGATCGGCGTCGCCGAACACATCGTCAACAACGGCGGACAGATCGCAATCATCGGCCGCGGCGAGCCCGAGGAAGAGCAGGCCATGCGCGAGTTGGCGGAACGCTTCCCCGGACGTATCGGCGTGCGCATCGGCTTCAACGAAACCGACGCACGACGCATGTTCGCCGGCAGTGATTTCCTGTTGATGCCGTCCCGCTATGAACCATGCGGTCTGAGCCAGATGTACGCGCAACGCTTTGGCTCTCTGCCTGTCGCACGCAACACTGGTGGCCTGGCAGATACGATCGAAGACGGCGTCACCGGCTTCCTGTTCAACGAATCGACAGTTGAAAGCTATACCGAGGCCCTGAATCGCACCTTCCAGGTCTTCGCCCATCCTGAGCTGCTCAACGCCATGCGCTGCCGCGCCATGGCGGCTCCCTTCAACTGGCATCAGGCAGTAGAGCCCTACGCAGATCTCTATCGCGACCTGTTGAAGAAAAACGTGAGCATTTCCAGCAACTACTAGGTTAAGGATTTAATGGATGCCCCTGCGTACAGACGATAACTGGCGCCACGGCGCCGTTTTGTTGGACCCTGAACACACCCGGTTTGCCCTCTGGGCACCGGATGCCTCCTTCGTAAATGTCGAACTGCAGGATGGCCAGTCACTGGCCATGCTGCCTCAGTCCGACGGCTGGTTCGTCCTTGAGGCCCGCTGCAAGGCGGGTACTCGCTACCGCTTCAGGATCGACCATGAACTGGACGTTCCTGACCCCGCATCACGCGCGCAGGTCGATGACGTTCATTCCGAAAGCCTCGTCGTCGACCCTCATGCTTACTCATGGCAAAACAGCGCATGGAACGGTCGTCCGTGGCATGAAGCGGTGATCTATGAGCTGCACGTGGGCGCCATGGGTGGCTACGCTGGCGTGGAAAAGCACCTGCCGCGACTTGCCAAACTGGGCGTTACCGCAATCGAACTGATGCCGATTGCACAGTTCCCCGGTGACCGCAACTGGGGCTACGACGGCGTTCTGCATTACGCCCCGCAATCCTCCTACGGCACGCCCGAGCAGCTCAAGCACCTGATCGACACCGCTCACGGTCTTGGCCTGATGGTGATTCTGGACGTGGTCTACAACCACTTCGGCCCGGACGGCAACTACCTGGGCAGTTACGCCAAGGAGTTTTTCCGCAGCGACCTGCACACCCCATGGGGCGATGCGATCGATTTCAGACGCCCGCAGGTGCGCGACTTTTTCGTCGACAACGCCCTGATGTGGCTGCTCGAGTATCGCTTCGACGGCCTGCGCATGGACGCTGTGCACGCCATTCGCGACAAGACCTTCCTACCGGAATTCGCCGAGCGGGTACGTGGCCGCATTGAACCGGGCAGACACGTGTGGCTGAACCTCGAGAACGAGTTCAACCAGGCCAGTCTTCTGGAAAAAGGCTTCGATGCACAGTGGGACGACGACGGGCACAACACCCTCCATGTGCTGCTGACCGGTGAAACGGACGCCTACTATTCCGACTTCGCCAAAGAGCCTACGCAAAAGCTCGCGCGGCTGCTCAGCGAGGGGTTTGTCTACCAAGGCGAACCAACGCGTCACGGGCACACGCGCGGTGAGCCCAGCGCGCACCTGCCGCCATCAGCCTTTGTGCTGTTCCTGCAGAACCACGATCAGATCGGCAACCGCGCACTCGGTGAACGCTTGCCGCAACTCTGCTCGCCGGCTGCATTGAAAGCCGCCACTGCCCTGCTGCTGCTTTCACCGATGATTCCGCTGATGTTCATGGGCGATGAGTGGGCGGCCAGCGAACCGTTTCTGTTCTTCACCAGCCACCATGGCGAACTGGCCGATGCGGTACGCGAGGGACGTCGCAAGGAATTCGCTGATTTCGCCGCGTTCGCCGACCCGGAAAAGCGCGAGCACATTCCTGATCCCAACGACATCAAGACGTTCGAAGCCTCACGCCCGGCATTTTCAGCGGTCGATCTCGACACCGACATAGGCCTCGATCACCGCAGCTGGCTGGAGTTCTACACGCAGTTGCTGGCCTTGCGGCACAAGGAAATCATGCCGCGCCTGCAGGGCGCACGCTTTCTGAGTACCGATATTCTTGGCGACAAAGCGGTCAGTGCACGCTGGACGCTCGGCGATGGCAGCGAACTGCGTATTGACCTCAATCTCAGTGAGCACGCGGTGGACGCGCCGCAACAAACCGGGGCCCGCGAGATATTCTCCAGCGCCGAAAAATCGTCCGAACTTTCCCCACGCGGCATCCTCAATGCTTACACGGCCATTGTCAGCCTGAAAGCAAGTGATGTTCTGGAGGAACAGGATGAACAATGAGCAATTGGAGAGGCTTGCGACCGAGGCAGGATTGTCGGTGCACTGGGTCGATGCCAACGCTCGGCCGCAGACCGTCAGCCCTGATGTGCTGCGCAAGGTTCTGGAAGCGCTGGGCTATCCTGCTGAAAACGGCGAGGCTATCGATGCCAGCCTGCTGCGCCTGCAAAAAGCCAGTCACGGCACCAGTGCCCCGCCACTGCTGACGGTCGATGTGGAAAGCAATCTGGACCTGTCCCAGTGGTTTGCTCCACAAACGCCGTTCACGCTACACCTCGAAGACGGCTCCTCACTGGATGCCAGGCTAACCTCGAATGCAGAGCTTCCGGCATTGGCCCCGCCAGGCTACCAGCAGCTGGAAATTGCCGGCCAGCACCTGACCATCGCGGTCGCGCCGAAAACCTGCTTCAGCATGGCAATGGCCACCGACACTTCAAAGCCGCACGGCTGGGGGTTGACCGCTCAGCTTTACAGCTTGCGCCGCGAAGGTGATGGCGGTTTTGGTGACACCGAGGCACTGGAGAAAGTCTTGCGCTCTGCTGGCGAGCGAGGTGCCGACGCACTGGGCATCAGCCCGATCCACGCCATGTTTGCCAACGACCCTCACCGTTACAGCCCTTATTCACCTTCCAGCAGGCTGTTCCTCAACAGCCTGTATGCGTCGCCTGGTGCGATTCTCGGTGAAAGTGCGTGGCGTCAGGCAATCGAAGACGCGCGTGTCGGCGACGAGATGAAGCGCCTTGAAACACAGACGCTGATCGACTGGCCAGCCGCTGCCAACGCCAAATGGAAAGCGCTTCACGCGCTCTATGAAGGCTTCAGTGCAGGTGATCACCCACTGCATGAAGACTTCAACAGCTTCCGCCACAGCGGTGGTGAAGCGCTGGAAAATCACTGCCGCTTCGAGGCGCTGTGTGCCGAGTCCGAAACGCTGAACATTGGCAGCAATTGGCATGAATGGCCGGAGCAGTTCAAAGACCCTCGCGGTGACGCAGTAGCAGAATTCGCCAAAAGCCATAGCGAGCAGATCAGCTTTCATGCGTTCGCCCAATGGCTCATAGCCCGTGGCCTGGAGCGCGCGCAGGTTGCAGCACGCAGCAGCGGCATGCGCGTCGGCCTGATTGCCGATCTGGCAGTGGGTGCCGATGGCGCCGGAAGCCAGGCCTGGAGCCGTCAGGACGAGCTGCTGTCGGCCCTGACCGTTGGCGCACCACCCGACATCCTCAACCGCGCTGGCCAGAGCTGGGGTATTTCCGCGTTTTCACCGGACGGCCTCAAGCGTAACGGCTTTCGTGCGTTCATCGAGATGCTGCGGGCCAACTTTGCTCATGCAGGCGGTCTGCGTATCGACCATGTCATGGGCCTGCAGCGGCTATGGGTCATCCCGCAGGGAGCGCCTCCCAGCGAAGGCGCGTACCTGAATTTCCCGCTGGACGACATGCTCCGCCTGCTGAGTCTGGAATCCTCGCGGCACAAGGCGATCGTGCTGGGTGAAGACCTCGGTACAGTGCCCGAAGGCCTGAGCGAAAAACTCAGTGCCCGGGCGATTCTCGGCATGCGCGTCCTGCTGTTCGAACAGAACAATGGTCAGTTCAAGCCGATTCTCGATTGGTCGGATCAGGCACTGGCAACCACCAGTACCCACGACCTGCCTACCCTCGCGGGCTGGCTCAGCGAACTGGATATCGAATGGAATGCGCGCCTCGGGCACATCGACGAGCAGCATGAATCGCAATGGCGCGAAGAGCGCACCCGGGAATATGAAAGCCTGCGGCGTGCCTTGAGCCAGAACATCGACAGTCTGCCGTCCGATACTGAAGACCCGGCGCAGATTATCGACGCGAGCATCAGCTACCTGGGTCATACACGTGCGCCACTGGTACTGCTGCCGATAGAAGACGCGCTGGGTGTCGAGGAGCAGGCCAACCTGCCCGGCACCATTGACAGCCACCCCAACTGGCGCAGACGTCTTCCCGGCGATGCGGCCTCTCTGCTTGATAACCCGAATGCTGCTCGACGACTGGAATTGCTTTCCCGATCCCGGCTGCAGGCTACGGAGCGTGATCAATGACCCGTCCATTACAGCCTTTGCGCGCCACCCAGCGCCTGCAATTTCACAAGGACTTCACCCTCGACGACGCCGTACCACTGGTGCCCTACTTTGCCAGTCTGGGTATCAGCCACCTCTACGCGTCGCCGCTGCTCAAGGCCCGTGCCGGCTCGATGCACGGCTATGACGTGGTCGACCCGACGGTCATTAACCCGGAACTGGGCGGCGAACCTGCCCTGCTGCGCCTGGTCGAGACCTTGCGCGAACACGGCATGGGGCTGATTCTCGACATCGTGTCCAACCACATGGCGGTCGGTGGTGCCGACAACCCGTGGTGGCTGGACCTGCTGGAATGGGGCCGTCGCAGCCCTTATGCAGAGTTCTTCGACATTCAGTGGAATTCGCCGGACCCGCTGCTGGAAGGTCAGCTGTTGCTGCCATTCCTGAGCAGCGACTACGGCACGGTATTGCAGGCCGGCGAAATCCCGTTGCGCTTCAATGCCGAGCAGGGCTCGTTCTACATCGAGCACTATCAGCATCACTTTCCGGTCTGCCCGTTGACCTACGACTCGCTGTTGCAGGCCGTGGACCACCCGCAACTGAAGGAAATGGCCCAGCGCTTCACTGCACTGGCGCAGTTCCCGCAAGCTTATGAGCGCGCACGCCAGGCCAGAGCCGAGTTGGCCGAACTGGCCAAGGACCCGCAGGTGCTCAAGGGTATCGAGCAGGTTCTCGCGCATTTCGATTCCAGCAAGCCGGAAGGCTTTCAGCGTCTGCACCAGTTGCTGGAGCGTCAGCACTACCGCCTGGCCAGCTGGCGCACCGCCGGCGATGACATCAACTGGCGGCGCTTCTTCGACATCAACGAGCTGGGCGGCCTGCGTGTCGAGCGGCCACAGGTGTTCGAGGCCACCCACGGGAAGATATTCCAGCTGATCGCCGAGGGCCTGGTCGACGGGCTGCGTATCGATCATATCGATGGGCTGGCCGACCCGCGCGGCTACGGTCGCAAGCTGCATCGTCGGGTCAAGGGCCTGCTCAAGCTGCGCCCCGAGCACGCACAGATCGATCATCTGCCGATCTTCGTCGAGAAAATCCTCGGCCCCGACGAGCCGTTGCGTGAAGACTGGAGCGTTGACGGCACAACGGGTTACGAGTTCATGAACCAGGTGTCACTGCTGCAACACGACCCCAAGGGCGAAGAGCCTCTGGGCGAGCTGTGGAGCCGCCTGACAGAACGTACCGCCGACTTCGATCAGGAAGTACTGGTAGCCCGGGATCTGGTCCTGCACGGCACACTGGCGGGTGATTTCGAGAACGTTGCCCAGTCGTTGCTGCAGGTTGCACGCAGCGACCTGATGAGTCGCGACCTGACCCTGGGTGCGATTCGCCGCGCACTGCTCGCGCTGATCGTTAATTTCCCGATTTATCGCACCTATATCTCGGTGTGCGGCCGCTCGGCGCAAGACGACAAGTACTTCCAGCAGGCAATGGAAGGCGCGCGCGAGACGTTGAACGAAGGTGACTGGCCGGTGCTGGATTACCTGGCACGCTGGCTGGGCGGCGAACCCTGGCGCAAACTGCCACGCGGCAGGCTGCGCAAGCTCTACAAGAATGCCTGCGTACGCTTCCAGCAACTGACCTCCCCGGTTGCCGCCAAGTCGGTCGAAGACACCTCGTTCTATCGCTCTGCCGTGTTGCTCTCGCGCAATGATGTGGGTTTCCATCCGCAGCACTTCAGTGCGCCGGTAGAAGACTTCCATCAGGTCTGCCTACAGCGTCTGGAGAAGTTTCCAGCCAATCTGCTGACCACCGCAACGCACGACCACAAGCGTGGCGAAGATACGCGCACACGTCTTGCGGTCCTGAGTGAATGCGCCCCGTGGTACGCCGAACAGGTAGAACGCTGGAGACAGCTGGCGATACCGCTCAAGGGTGACGAGCCGACTATCAGCGCCGGCGACGAACTGATGCTTTACCAAGCCCTGCTTGGCAGCTGGCCGCTGAGCCTGGAGGGCGAAGAAGCTCACCAGGAATACGCGAAGCGCATGGTCCAGTGGCAAGAGAAAGCCCTGCGCGAAGCCAAGCTGCAAAGCAGCTGGAGTGCACCGAATCAGCCCTACGAAACCGCTTGCCGCGAATTTCTGGAGCGTTTGCTGCTGGCTCCGGAAGCACTGGCGTTGCGCCAATCCCTCAGTGCGACAGCCAACCGTATTGCCACCGCCGGCGCGCTCAACAGTCTGGCGCAAACCTTGCTACGCTTGAGCGTACCCGGCGTTCCCGATTTGTATCAGGGTACCGAGTTCTGGGATTTCAGCCTGGTGGATCCGGATAACCGCCGCCCGGTCGACTACGCTGCACGTAAACAGGCCCTGGCGGAAGAGACAAGCGTTGCCGACCTGCTGACTGACTGGAAGGACGGACGCATCAAGCAGGCTCTGATCGCGAAGGTCTTGAACCTGCGGGCCGAACATCCGGGACTGTTCAGCGAGGGCAGTTATCAACCTCTGGAAATAAAGGGCAGCCACGCCGAGCAGGTGATGGCTTTTGCCCGGGAGACGCAAGGAGTGCGCGCTATCATCGTAGTACCACGCACATGCAGTGAACTATTGGGTACTGCGCAAACTCCATTGATTAATGCTGCCAATTGGGGCGACACGCGGATCATGTTGCCGTTTGCCGACTCCGGTTCTGACTGGAAGGGACTCTTTTCTGACGTTGTCGTGACGAGTGATCGGGAAGTACCGCTCAGTGCAGCGCTTGAAAGATTTTCCGTCAATTTGCTTATTCAAACTATGTAATAGCTGGGAGTCTCAAGATGAGTGCCGACGAAAAAAGAATTCGCGACTTTGCTTACCAAATCTGGGAATCGGAGGGCAAACCGTCCGGTCATGACGAACGTCATTGGGAAATGGCGCGCAAGCTGGCCGAAGCAGAAGCACTGGCGCCGAACAAGTCCAGTGTGCGCAAATCGACCAAGCCCAAGCTACCTGAAGTAGACAGCGCCAAGGCGCCGGCCAAGGGTGCAGCCAAGCCCGCAGCAAAATCGGCGCCTGCGCCAAAGCCTGCTGGTGAAGCCAAGCCCAAGCCTGCTCCCAAGGCGGCCGCCAAACCTGCACCCAAGGCCAAGCCCGCTGCAGCCGCTACAACCGATGCCCCTGCCAAACCCGCTCCCAAGAAGCCGCGCAAGCCGTCGAATTCTTGAAACTCTTCTGGCCGCGCACCGGTCAATTAATGCAGGTCTCGCTCTGACCAGAGATGAGGCCTGCTACACCCCCTTGCATTATCGTCAGTATCGGAGCCTGCGGCTCCGATAGCGGTCTTGGCCGCTCAGAAAATCATTCGACGTCAGGAAGTCATCATGAATACGAAGTCCACTACACCGGCAGAAGATAATTCGGCCCCGCTAGACAACCCTGGCAGTACCCCGTCTCGCATTCGTGAAGGACTTCCCTTTCCTCTCGGTGCAAGCTGGGATGGCCTGGGCGTCAACTTCGCCCTGTTCTCGGCAAACGCCACCAAGGTAGAGCTGTGCCTGTTCGACTCCACCGGCGAAATCGAACTGGAACGCATCGAACTTCCGGAATACACCGACGAGATTTACCACGGCTACCTGCCGGACGCGCACCCGGGCCAGATCTACGGCTATCGTGTGTACGGTCCGTACGATCCGAAGAATGGCCATCGTTTCAACCATAACAAGCTGCTGATCGACCCGTACGCCAAACAATTGGTTGGCGAACTGAAGTGGTCGGAAGCGCTGTTCGGTTACACCATCGGCCATCCTGACGGCGACCTGAGCTTCGACGAACGCGACAGCGCCCCTTTCGTACCGAAAAGCAAGGTGATCGACGAAGCCTATACCTGGGGCCGTGATCAGCGCGTCGGTACGCCTTGGGACAAGACGATTTTCTACGAAACCCACGTGCGCGGCATCACCATGCGTCACCCTGAGGTGGCCGAAGAGCTGCGCGGTACGTTTGCCGGTCTGGGATCAGCCCCGGTCGTCGAGCATATTCGCAAGCTGGGTGTGACCTCCGTCGAGCTGCTGCCAATCCATGCCTTCGTCAACGACCAGCATTTGCTGCAGAAGGGCATGACCAACTACTGGGGCTACAACAGCATCGCGTTCTTCGCCCCGGACCCGCGTTATCTGGCAAGCGGCAAGATCGCCGAGTTCAAGGAAATGGTTGCGCACCTGCACCATGCCGGTCTTGAGGTCATCCTCGATGTGGTCTACAACCACACCGCCGAAGGCAACGAGTTGGGCCCTACCCTGTCGATGCGCGGTATCGACAACGCCTCGTACTACCGGTTGATGCCGGACGACAAGCGCTACTACATCAACGACTCGGGCACCGGCAACACCCTCGACCTGAGCCACCCTTGCGTATTGCAAATGGTCACCGACTCCCTGCGTTACTGGGCTTCGGAAATGCACGTCGACGGCTTCCGCTTCGACCTGGCGACCATTCTGGGCCGCTACCATGACGGTTTCGACGAACGCCACAGCTTCCTGGTCGCCTGCCGTCAGGATCCGGTGCTGCGTCAGGTCAAACTGGTCGCCGAGCCATGGGACTGCGGTCCGGGCGGCTACCAGGTGGGCGGTTTCCCACCAGGCTGGATGGAATGGAACGACAAGTTCCGCGACACCGTTCGTGCCTTCTGGAAAGGCGACGAAGCTCAGTTGGCCGACTTCGCTGCGCGCATGACCGCGTCCGGCAACATGTTCAACCAGCGCGGTCGTCGCCCTCAGGCGTCCGTGAACTTCATCACCGCGCACGATGGTTTCACGCTGCATGACCTGGTGTCGTACAACGACAAGCACAACGAAGCCAACGACGAAAACAATCAGGACGGCAGCAACAACAACCTGTCCTGGAACCATGGCGTCGAAGGTCCGACCGAAGATCCGGAAATCAATACCCTGCGTCTGCGCCAGATGCGCAACTTATTCGCCACCCTGCTGCTGGCACAAGGCACGCCGATGATTGTTGCAGGCGATGAATTCGCGCGTACTCAGCACGGCAACAACAATGCCTACTGCCAGGACAGCGAGATTGGCTGGATCAATTGGGATCTGGACGAAGATGGCGAAGCACTGCTCAAGTTCGTCACCCGCGTGATCAAGCTGCGTCAGACCTACCCGATCCTGCGTCGCAGCCGCTTCCTGGTAGGCGATTACAACGAAGAGATCGGCGTCAAGGACGTGACCTGGCTCGCTCCGGATGGCAACGAGATGAGCGTCGAGCAATGGCACGATGCCAATGGCCGTTGCCTGGGCATGCTGATGGATGGTCGCGCACAGGAAACCGGTATCCGTCGCGCGGGTGCCGACGCCACGCTGTTGCTGGTGGTCAACGCGCATCACGACGGCGTCAACTTCACCTTGCCGGAAGTGCCTGAAGGTACCCATTACGAGTGTCTGATCGACACCAATCAGGATGATGCACGCAGCAAGGAGCACTTTGCGTTCGGTTCGCAATACACCGTGACGCCGCGTTCGCTGCTGCTGTTCGAACTGAAGCGTGAAGACCAGCAATGATTGATGCCTTGAGTGAGTTTCTCGACTGGCGCAAGCACGGTTATGCCGATACGCGTGCGCTGGGCGAGTGCTTGCAGGCATTGGTCAACGAAGGTCTGGATCAGCTTCCCCTGCCTGCCCGCGGTCAGACACTTGAGCGCTGGCGGGCGCTGGCCTGCGTTGCAGGCCACGACCTGGGGTTGTGCAAGTTGTACGAGGGGCACACAGACGCCTTGGCGATCATGGCGGAACTGGGTGCCCCGCCCCCCGAACAATTCAGCACCTGGGGCATGTGGGCGGCAGAGCCGCCGCAGGCACGGGTGAATATCAGCGGCGCAGGCGATGCACTTCGCCTGCACGGCCGCAAGGCATGGTGCTCGGGCGCTGCGGCGCTGAGCCATGCGTTGATCACTGCATGGGACGCCGAACATCGTCAGCAACTGGTTGCAGTGCGCCTTGACCAGCCTGGCGTGCACATGACCAGTGACGGTTGGCGCGCGGTGGGCATGGGCGCTACCGGCAGCATCGATGTGGTTTTCGACAACGCCATCGGTCAAGCGATCGGTGCGCCGGGCGGCTACCTCGACAGGCCTGGCTTCTGGCAGGGCGGCATCGGCATAGCGGCCTGCTGGTACGGCGCATCACGCGCCATCGCGCAGCGCCTGCTGGCCCACGTCGGCAAGCGCGAAGAGCCGCACGCCCTCGCGCACCTTGGCGCCGCGGACGTAGCGCTGCATGCTGCAATCGATGTATTGCGCGCAGCTGCCGTGCACCTGGATCAGGCCCCGACCGACAACGCCGAAATACTTGCCAGACGTTGCCGTGCTTATGTCGAACAAGCCGCCGATCTGGTGATTCAGCATGTGGGCCGTGCCGTCGGCGCGGGTCCTTATTGCAAGGACCCGCACTTTGCCCGGCTGATCACCGACCTGCCGGTTTTCCTGCGTCAGAGCCACGCCGAGCAGGACCTGGCGGCATTGGGTCAATTGGCTGGCAAGGCATTGCCTGCGGCACGGACGTGGTCACTATGAGAGCGTATAGAGCATGAGTGAAGGGTTCGTGGTGAGTGATGACGAGTCCGGCCAGGGTACTTCCCTCGCCGCCTGGAATGCTTCGAACAAGCTGCGCGGCCTGCCTGCGATCACCGCCGACTTGCTGGTGCCGACCAATTGCCGAGCCGTGATCATCGCCCCGCACCCGGATGATGAAGTCCTGGCCTGTGGCGGCCTGATGAGCCAGCTGGCACAGCTGGAACGTAACCTGTTACTGATCTCGGTGACCGATGGTACGGCCAGCCATCCGGGCTCCACGCTCTGGCCTGTCGATCGTCTGTGCAAAGCCCGGCCTGAGGAAAGCGCCGAAGCCTTGAATCGCCTCGGCATACCTGTCGAGCGCCTGGAGTGGTTGCGTTGCGGCTTTCAGGACGGCGCAGTGGCCGAAGCGGAAGATCAGTTGGCGGCCTTTCTCGAACAGCATCTGGGCCCTGCCGACGTGGTGTTCGCCACGTGGGCAGAAGATGGCCATAGCGACCATGAAGCGGTTGGCCGGGCCAGTGCCAGAGCCTGCGCGACGACTGGGGCACAGCTTCACGAAGTACCGGTCTGGGCCTGGCACTGGGCTGATCCTGAAGACCAACGTTTGCCATGGGACAGAGCACGCAAGCTGCTGCTCGATCCGGTGACGCTTGCGCATAAACGCAATGCCGCTCAGGCGTTCACCAGCCAGTTGCAGGGTGATCCGGCAATCGGTCTTTCCCCGGTTTTGCCGGACGCCGTGCTGGAAAGACTGCTGCAGCCCTTTGAAGTGGTGTTCACATGAGCGTCGAGGACAGCTATTTCAATGAACTGTTTCTCAACAGTGACGACCCGTGGGCATTCAAGCAACGCTGGTACGAACGGCGCAAGCGCGCCCTGACGCTGGCTGCCCTGCCCCGCGAACGCTACCGCTCGATATTCGAGCCCGGCTGCGCCAACGGCGAACTCAGTGCCGATCTTGCCGGGCGTTGCGACGCACTGGTGTGCTGTGACACTTCGAGCCTGGCTGTGGACCTGGCACGCAAGCGTCTGGCCGACCTGCCCCATGCCCGAGTGTTGCAGGCGCGGTTGCCGCAGCAATGGCCGCAGGGCGAATTCGATCTGATCGTCTTCAGCGAGATGGGTTATTACCTGGACGCCGACGACCTGCACGGCCTGATCGACCGCGCGCTGTCGGCCCTTTCACCGGACGGCCAGTTGCTCGCCTGTCACTGGCGGCCGGATATCGAAGGCTGCCCGCTGAACGCCCAGGCGGTCCACGACATCCTCGCCGCACGCTTGTCCATGCACCGACTTTTCAGTCATCACGAACAGGATTTCCTGCTGGACCTGTGGAGTCGTGATGGAACCTCCGTAGCAGAACAGGAATTCTCCGATGATCGGCATACTGATCCCGGTGCACAATGAAGAGCAGTTACTCGACTTGTGTCTCGAAACGATAAAGCAGGCGGCTGCACACCCCGACCTCAAGGGCGAATGCGTGGAAGTGCTGGTGGTTCTCGACAGCTGCACTGATCGCTCGGCGGAGATCGCCCGGGCCCATGGCGTGATGGTTCTCGAAGTATCAGCGCGCAATGTGGGCCAGGCTCGAGCACAGGGCGCGGAGTTTCTTCTCGACCGGGGTGCACGCTGGCTGGCGTGTACCGATGGCGACAGTACCGTGGCCAGCGACTGGCTTGCCGAGCAGTTGGCGCTGGATGCCGACGCCGTGTGCGGAACAGTTACGCCCGGCGACTGGAGCAAGGACATTTCGGCTGCCGCGCAGGCTGCTTACCTGCAGCATTACCAGCACCGTGACGGTCACCGCCATATTCATGGTGCCAATCTGGGCGTCAGCTCGATTGCTTACATCAGCGCCGGTGGATTTCCGGCACTGTCCTGCCACGAAGACGTGCACCTGGTTCGGCAACTGGAATTGATCGGTGCACGGATCGCCTGGAGCTGCCGCCCCAGGGTCACGACCAGCACCCGCCTCGACTCTAAAGCCAGGGGCGGGTTTGGTGATTTTCTGAGTTCGCTGAATGCCTGAACGGCGTGTCTACTGATGATGCGCTGTCTGCATGCCTGAACGGTCATCGTCGGCCGAATTGAGTGCTGCACTGAAGAACCGCACCGCTTCGGCGCTCAGGTTGCGGTGAATATCCTCACGGTCGACTCCGTCAGGGTCGTTACACAGCAACGGCGCACTCGCGCGTTGTTCATCACTGCACGGTGCCATGAATACGAAATGCCCTGCCCCGGCCAGTAACTTGTAGTCGGGCGGCTGCGGCAGCTTGCGCGCCAGTGCTTCTGCGTTTCTGTCGATGGCCAGCAACTGATCATCGTCCCCCGCGTACATCAGCACCGGCACATGCACATCACCCAGCGTGTGACGGCCGAACATCAGGCTCAACGGGGCCATCAACATCAGTGCGCCAACCCGCGGATCAGCCTGAGCGTGAAGGTCATCACGGTCTGCGACCAGTTCACCCTGCGTCTTGCAGGCGTCGCGGTCTGTCGGGCGTTCGACGCAGTACTGACGCAGACGCTGCAGATCAGGTTGTGCGCCGGCAAGAATCAGCGCGGTTTCGCCACCGGCCGAATAACCGATCACACCCACCTGCCGGGCATTGAGATAAGGAGCCAGCAAGGGGTCGAGCAAGGCCGTGCTGATCGCCTCGGAAATCTGCAGCGGGCGGCCATACAGGTTACTCAGGCTGCCGAGGCGGCTGTGATCGCGATCATTGTCGCCAGGATGAACCACGGCAACCACCACAAACCCCTGACGCGCCAGCGAAGTGGCCAGGTCATGCAGCGCCAGCGGAGTACCGGTGTTGCCGTGCGACAGCAACAGCAACGGGAACCGGCCCATTGCGATAGGTGCCTCTTCACCGGCCTCGACGCGGTAGCCATGAAGGGTGCTCACCTGCTCGGCGGCGGTCGACGGGTAAAAGGCGATGGCCTCGACCGGCTGGGAATCCAGCGGGTCAGGGAAACTCAACTGATGATAGCCCGCGCTCCAGGACTCATCCGCCTGAGCGTGCACCGAAACAAGGCTATCGAGCAGGAAAACCAGCATCACTGCACAAAGACGTACCATGGCAAGGCCCAACCTTTGCAAATCCGGAACCTCGTCCGGACAATCCATCAAGCGCTTGTGTCGAGCCTCATGCTCCAGCGCGCCGTTCCCACCCAGATATGAGTGTTGAAAACAGAAATAGTGCACAAGCCGGGCCATAAACTGCCCGTTGTTTTTTCGCGAGGGCGAATGTTTCCGCCATCCTGACAAGGCAGTGCGCGAAAACCCTAGTCTAATCCCGGAACCGCCCCGCTACCTGTAAGAAAGCTGTCAAGGTTGTCTCCCGTCAACGAGCAGTTCACTGCAACCTGTCGCCATGCAGCAGAAACAAAAAAACTCCACAACCCGGCAGGCCCCCCCGCGCAGGTTGTAGAGTTTCGTGCAGACCGCTGTTGATCAGGCCGCGAACAGCTCGTTCTGAATGTAGTGCTGAGCAGCGCTCATGGCGTTGGCACGCGGCTCTTCGCCATACGCCAGGCCGTGGGCACGGACGAACTGCAGGTCGGTGATACCGATGAAGGCGAACAGCGTCTTGAGCAGCTCTTCGTGACCGGTGCCAGTAGGTTGCCCGGCGTGCAGACCACCCGAGGTGGAAACGATAATGACTTGCTTGCCGCCACACAGGCCTTCAGGGCCCGCTTCGGAATAACGGAACGTACGGCCTGCAATGAGAATCCGGTCAAACCAGGCTTTCAACTGGGTCGGAATGGTGAAGTTGTACATGGGTGCGCCGATGACCAGCACATCCGAATCGAGAAACTGCTGCAAGGTGGCTTCATTGCCTGCCACTTCCTGCTGCTGGGCGGCGTCACGGACTTCTACCGGCGTGCCCGCTGCGGCGAGGCTGGCGGCAGAAAAATGCCCAAGCGCGTCGCTGGCCAGATCGCGGTAGGTGACCTGGCTGTCGGCGTGCGCATTCAGGTAGGCCTGGACAACCTCATGGGTCAGCTGACGCGAAGCAGAATGATCGCCGAGGATGCTGGAGTCGAGGTGCAATAGATTCATAAACGTAGCTCCCATAAGAAAATCGCCACTGGGCGATGAAGTGGCGAGCATCCTATCCTTGATCGCAATAGATGATTAGTGGTCTTGAATGCGACTGTTCGTTCTATTAAGAGAACAATAAAGCGAGTCAGGACTGAGGCTCAATTCTTTGAACGAAGTCTCGAACACATCCAGCAGGCCCCTGACGGCCGGAAGCAGGCCACGGCGCGAGGCGAACACGGCATGCACGATGCCGCACTTGGGTCGGTGCTCGCTGAACAGCTCTACCAGGCGTCCGTCCTGCAAGGCTTCCCTGGCAATCAGCTCGGGCAGCTGTGCCACACCGACACCCTGCAAGGCGGCCTGCAGCATCATGTCCAGGTCCGAGCTGATGAGCCGGGGCGTGTGGCGTATTTCGGCATAGTGGCCGGGCTGCGTCTCCAGCAACCAGCGGTGCTCGTGATTCGAAGAGGGCATGTCCAGGCTGGGCAGTGTCGACAGCGCGTCGAGAGAAGGCGTTGCCGACAGCCGCGCCGCCAGATCCGCGCGTGCCACCAGACGCTGGGCGCTGTGCCCGAGCTTCTTGACCACCAGCCCGTCGTCTTCCAGAGGCGGAAAGCGCACACGCAGCGCAATGTCGATGTTCTCGGTCAGCGGATCGACGCGTCGGTTGGTACTTTCGACCTGGATCTGAACCTTGGGGTGCTCGGCCGCGAAACGGGCGATGGTCTCGTTGAAGCCCATCGCTGCCAAAGCCGGAGGACAGCTGATCACCACCCTGCCCTGCGGTTCGGATTTGGAACGCAGGATGGCCTCTTCGGCAGCTTCGGCCTCGACCAGCATGGCCACGCAATGAGCGTAATAGTCACGCCCGCTTTCGGTCACCGCGAAAGTGCGGGTCGAGCGGTGAATCAGGCGCACACCCAAGCGCTCCTCGAGCCCGGCAATACGGCGGCTAAGCTTGGACTTGGGGATCCCCAGCTTGCGACTTGCCGGCGCGAAGCCAAGGCACTCGACCACCTGGACGAAATAAAACAGATCGTTGAGATCAAACACCCGGCCACCTCGTTTTCAGAGCCGGGAGTATGCAGCGCCGTGACCCGTGCCTCAAGACCGGGGCTGAGGAACGCGCAGGGTTATTCCGCAGTCAGAAATGCCAGCACCGGCACAGTGAATGCCTCACCCGCCTCGACGCTGGACAGGTGAGCCGCGTGCAGCTCGATGAGCTGCGAACCCTGAATCCGTTCGACCATGAAACGCCCGTCCGCCGGGGTCGTTACCGCGTCCTGCGTGCCACAGACCACCAGCACCGGCAGCTTGATGGACGCGATCTGCTCACGGAAATCCGCATCGCGCACAGCCGCGCAATTGGCCGCGTAACCCTGTGGCGAGGTGCGTGCCAGCATGCCGACAACCGTGTCGACCGCAGCGGGCTCGGCGTCGGCGAAGGAAGGCGTGAACCAGCGTGCGATCGAGGCATCGCGCAACGCGACCATGGCTGAGTGGCCGTCACGCAGAACGGTTTCGATGCGAGGATTCCAGACATCGGGGTTGCCGATTTTGGCCGCTGTGTTGCACAGCACGACCTTGTGCAGGCGCTGCGGCGCATTGATTGCCAGCCATTGACCGATCAGGCCACCCATGGACAGGCCGCAGAAAAAAGCCTTGTCGATGTCCAGCGCATCAAGCAGCGCCAGCACATCGCGGCCGTTTTGCTCGATGCTGTAACTGCCCTCGCTGACCAGCGATTTGCCATGGCCGCGCGTGTCGTAACGCAATACCTGAAAGTGGCGAGTGAATGCAGGCACCTGGTTGTCCCACATGTGCAGATCAGTGCCCAGGGAATTGGACAACACCAGCACCGGCGCGCCCGCCGGGCCTTCGAGCAAGTAGTTCAGTTGACCATCAGCGAGTTGCACGGCAGACATTCGAGACTCCGGAGAAAGACAAAGCTGCACACTAATGAGTGTCGCAGCAGCATACAATCCGCTGATCGAAGATCCGTGCGGCTATCGAACAGCTTACCGTGCGCCGCCAGAACCCAGGGAGCCCACATGCCAAAGAGCCCGCAAAAGACCCTGCACAGGGAAGACATCGCCAGCTTCTGCCTCGAACTGCCAGGCGCGCGTGAGGACTACAAATGGGGCGGCGTGCGGGTTTTTTCCGTCGCCGAAAAGAAAATGTTCGCGGTCATGGATCTGGTCGGCGAGGACCTTGCCTTCAAGGTCCACGCGGAATTGTTTCTGGGTTACGTGGATCGCCCCGGCATACGACCTGCGCCCTACCTGGCGCGTGCGCACTGGATCAGCGTGACAGACCTGCAGACGCTGAGTGCCGATGAATTGCGCGACCTGCTGACCCGCTCGCACCAGTTGGTGGTCGGCAGGCTGCCGAAACGGCAACAGATCGGCCTGAAGCTATAACGGCAACAGCTGCCCGAGCCGCTTGCCCAAAAACAGCCAGTCAATCCACAACGCCTGATGCACCACCACGATCAGCCAGAACACAATCTGAAAAGACACCTTGCGGGTCTTGTGCCGGAACACCTGCTGCGCCAATAGCGCGCCGGGCCAGCCGCCGAGCAGCTCGACGCAATGCAGGACGTTTTCCGGCGTGCGCTGGCCCGCGTTGCCGGCCTGTCGCTTGTCATGCCGGTAAAGCACGAACGCCAGCAGGCTCATGACGATCAGGACCAGCGCAGGAATCGGCGTGACCTGCCTCAGCCACAGCGATGCCGAGCCATAGACCGGCAACGCACACAACAGCAACAACACCAGGATCTTCAAGCGCAATTGCCGGACCGGCGGCCTGCCACGGCTGGCTGGTCGTGACGACTCTCGGCTCGCTGTCATGCCTTGGCCGATGCCCAGTCGATCCAGCCAAACTGCCAGGTCGCCAGAATCAGCAGACCGAAGGCGATGCGATACCAGGCGAACACCGCATAGCTGTGAGTGGCGATGAACTTGAGCAAACCGCGCACTGCAATCATCGCGAAGATGAACGAAGTGACGAAGCCGATGGCAAACACCGCGAAGTCGTCCGGGCGAAACATGTCACGGTACTTGTAGCCCGAATAAACGGCGGCACCGACCATGGTCGGCATGGCCAGGAAGAACGAGAATTCGGTAGCCGCCTTGCGGGACAGGCCGAACAGCAGGCCGCCAATAATCGTCGAACCGGAACGCGAGGTGCCGGGGATCATCGCCAGGCACTGTACCAGCCCTACTTTGAGCGCATCGCTCCAGCTCATGTCATCGACGGTTTCGGTGCGCACGGTGTGCTCGCGGCGCTCGGCCCAAAGCATGATCACACCGCCAACGACCAGCGCCGTGGCCACAGTAATGGCGTTGAACAGGTAGTGGTGGATGGCATCGGCGAAAATCACCCCCAGCACTACGGCTGGCATGAAGGCGATCAGCAGGTTGAGGGTGAAACGCTGCGCTTGTTGCTGTCTGGGCAACCCCACGACCACGTCGAGGATCTTGCGCCGAAACTCCCAGACCACCGCCAGAATCGCTCCCAACTGAATGATGATGTTGAAAGCCATGGCACGCTCGCCGCCGAAATCGATCAGGTCGGCGACGATGATCTGATGCCCGGTACTGGAGATCGGCAAGAACTCCGTCAGCCCTTCTACAACACCCAATATCAACGCCTGAGCAGCGGTCCAAAGATCCATCATTCCCCCATGAAGCGATGCCGCAGGCTCGCTGTTTAATGTTGTCGTGTAAAAAATGCTTGCCACTATGCCGCCACATGCCTGAACGAAGCTTGAAGAAACTCGCGCAAATGCAAGGCGCGGAATGCTAGCAGACCTGCACGCACAAAGCCTGCTGACGTAAGCTCTGGCGCAACACAGGCTGCACGCCGCGCGCAGAAGCGCATACAATCGCCGGCCCCGCCTCCCACTACCCTCACCAAGGAGCCGCCATGTCCGGGCTTGAACTCTTCGCTGCCGCCATCGGCGTTATCGCAGTCTGGCTGACAGTGAAGCAGAATCCCTGGTGCTGGCCAATTGGCCTGGTCATGGTGGTGATTTACATCTGGATATTCTTCGACGTGAAGTTGTATTCGGACATGCTCCTGCAGGTCATCTACGCAGCCCTGCAGGTCTATGGCTGGCTGCAATGGACCCGGCACGGTGACGGTCTGCCCGTCAAAGCCGTGAGCACGTTGCAGAACAGTT
This sequence comes from Pseudomonas congelans, assembly GCF_900103225.1. Lineage (GTDB taxonomy): Bacteria > Pseudomonadota > Gammaproteobacteria > Pseudomonadales > Pseudomonadaceae > Aquipseudomonas > Aquipseudomonas congelans. The sequence continues at coordinate 1,392,393 of NZ_FNJH01000001.1, forward strand.
CGGTGCTCAAGGGGCTGGCGGTCGGCGCCCTCATCAGCATCGCACTGGGTGCCGGCATGGCGCATTTCACCGATGCGGCACAGCCCTGGCTGGACGCCGCGCTGACCGGGTTCAGTCTGGTGGCGCAGGTCTGGATGGCGCAAAAACGCGTGCAGTGCTGGCCGCTGTGGATCCTGCTCGATGTGATTTTCGTCGGCCTGTTCATCTACAAAGCGCTGTACCTGACGGCTGCGCTGTATGGCTTGTTCACCCTGCTGGCGGTGCAGGGCTGGCGCGAGTGGCGCAACGATCTGGCGCTGGCGCGATGAAGGTCCTGGTGCTCACCGGCCCCGAGTCCAGCGGCAAAAGCTGGCTGTCGGCGGAAATACAGCATCGCTTCGGCGGCCTGCTGGTCGGCGAATATGTCCGGCATTTCATCGATCAGCAAGGCCGTGATACCGATTACGCCGATATTCCGGCCATTGCCCAGGGCCAACTGACCTGGGAAGACGCCGCACGCGGTGCCGAGCCTGACCTGCTGATACTCGACACGCACCTGTTGAGCAACATGCTCTGGAGCCGCACCCTGTTCGGCGACTGCCCTGCGTGGATCGAACAGCAACTGCTGAGCCGCAACTATGACCTGCACCTGCTGCTGTCGCCCGAAGGCGTCGACTGGATCAGCGACGGCCAGCGTTGCCAGCCGCAGTTGGGTGAACGCCAAGCCTTTTTCGACGCCAGCCGGGAATGGCTGGAACATCACCGGCAGGCTTATCGGGTACTGGGCGGAAACTGGGAGCAGCGCCGCGAACAGGCGCTGACTGCTGTATCGCAGCTGTTGGGTGATTCAACGGATCTGGTGCTTGTGTAACAGCCGATAAAACGTCGGTCGCGAAATACCCAGCACTCTGGCCGCCACACTCAGATTGTCACTGTGGCGCGTCAACACATCGCACAACGCCTGACGCTCGGCGCGGGACTTGTAATCCTCCAGCGTCCCCATGCTGCCGACACTGTCCTCCTCACCCAGCAGGCCCAGATTTGCCGCTTCTATCTGCCTGCCTTCGGCCAGCACCAGCCCGCGCCGAACGCGACCGGCCAGCTCGCGGACATTGCCCGGCCAATCGTGCTTGCCCAGCGCCACCAGCGCATCCTGACTGAAACTGCGCGCCCGCCTACCCGTTTCCTGACTGTACAAATGAGCGAAATGGTTAGCCAGCAACGCCAGATCGCCATGACGCTCGCGCAGCGGCGCTACACCGACCTGCAGCACATTGAGCTGGTAATACAGGTCCTCGCGAAAGCGCTTTTTGCGTACAGCCGTTTCAAGATCCTCGCGGGTAGCGGCCAGCACCCGCACATCCACTGCAATCGGTTCGCCGCCGTCCGCGCGCTCGATCTGCCGGTCTTCGAGAAAGCGCAGCAGGCTCGCCTGGGTATCCAGAGGCAGCTCACCGACCTCGTCGAGCAACAACGTGCCGCCGTCTGCGGCTTCAAGCAACCCGCCCCTGCGCTCTTGAGCATCATTAAACCCGCCGTCCTCATGACCGAACAGCACGGTGTGGATCGACTGCCCGTCAGGCGCTGCGCAATCAACCACGATAAAGGGTTTGTCGCGTCGCAAGGACTGAGCATGCAGACTGCGGGCGATCAGTTCCTTGCCTGTGCCCCGCTCGCCCCTGATCAATACCGGCGAATCGGTGGGCGCCAGTTTGCTCAGCAGCCGGCGCAGTTCACGGACAGGCCGACTGTCGCCGAGCAGCTCGGGTTCCGCGTTGAATTGCGACGACGCGCCCTGCTCTTGCGGGTGCCCGGCCGTAAACGCCCTGTCCAGCGAGGCGTACAGCCGGCCGGCATCGAAAGGCAACGTGTGAAAATCGAAAAACCAGCGGCAGACGAAATCGCCGATTTTCTCGCGCCGCAGATCACTGGCCGACAGCACTGCAATCCAGCGTACGGGGCTGTTGACGAAAAGCGCCTGGAGCCTGGGCAAGTGTTCAAAATGATCGGACGTCAGGTGAATCAGGCCTACATCACAATCAGAAATGATTGCCGAAGCCGATGGGCTTTCCTGCACCGTCCAACCGGCTTCTATCAGAACAGGGACCAATGGATGACAGTCGTCACCGCCGTCGAGCATTAACAGACGTCGTGTTGGGGCCGATCCATGCATGAAGATTCCTTGGCGCCCGGCGTATGGAGGGATTTTTAAAAGCTTTTTATAAACAGTCTGTTGGCGAGCCCAACCATCACCCTAGCAAATATTTGACGCGGCGTTGTACCGTTTGGATCTAACGCTCATAACCTGCCGTCATTAACGCGCCAACTGTCCAACCCTCCGGCCAGAGTCAGCCCTGCACGCACGCCAACGAAAATAATTCGCAAATATTTTCACTGAACGGTGTGACTCATGCCCCCTTGTCGTTCATCAACACAAGTAACCAGCCGGACGGTCAGCCCGCCGCCGTGACTGAATTGATACGGGCACTTGAGGAAACGACCATGAACGCCCCACTGCGCTTCAACGATGCACTTCTGATCGCTGGACACGCTTTTGAACCCTTCCAGTGTGTTGCCTGGGCACCGCAGGACGGTAATGGCGAACTGAGCCTGACGGTGATCGACCGCACCAGCAACCGTATCGGTCGCAAGCAGATCCCGAGCAGCACCTATTCCGACAAGCGCCAGCTGGCCAGCGCTCTGGAGCAGGCCCGTGCAGAAATCAGCAACGAAGGCTACGACCTCGAACCGTGGACCATGCCGGCTTGATGGCTGACTGAGCGGGCTTCCCGCTTGGCGTAATGGAAAACCCTGTGGGATCGCCACCCTAGCAGCGCCTGCAGGGATTTGTTCTCAGTGCCATGCTCTGCGCATGCCAACCCCGCAGAGCATCGGCAAGAGAGCCGGGCCTGGCGGGGTTTTCTCCTCAGACCAGCTGCAACTCATCGATGTGCCGGTAATCAGCCCCCAGACTCGATGCCAGTTCCCGCGCCCTTCCCAGGCGGATCGGGCCTTTCTCGATATCGATCAGCAAACTGGCGCAGTCGAATGCAGGCAGTGCCGGTAACGACTTGATCCGGCCATCGGTCAGCACCAGAACCCGCTGCTGTTCGGCCGGATAGCGTTTTTGCCGTTGCGCCAGCCATTCAGCCGCCTGTTGCAGCGCTTCCGGTAGCGGCGTACCACCGCCAGCCCCCAATGCATCCAGCCAGGGCGTCAACGCCGATGAGGCTTTCAGACCCTGATGTTGCCAGCGCGGCGCAGTACCGCTGGCGGTCAGCAAGGCCAGCCGCGCCCGGCGTCGATAAGCATCGTCGAACATCTGCGACAGCAGGCCCTTGGCCTGACTCAATGCCTGATGGCGGCGGGTAGACGCCGACGCATCGACAATCACCAGCAATAATTCGCTGGGTCGGCTGCTGCGCGGCTGACGGACCAGATCCTTGCGGCTCTTCGGCTGACCGCGCAGAAAGGTCGGCAACCATTGCACCGGGCCATCAGCTCCGACACGCACAGCGCCCTGCCTGCCACAGGCCAGTCGACCGGGACGGGGAATGGCATCCGCCCCCTGTATAGCGCAGGGACGGATGCCTAGGGCTTTTTTGGCCAGCTCGGCACTTCGCGGCGTGATCCGGTCGTGACTGCCTGGGCGGGCAACTCACCCCAACTGCCCTGCCCGCTATCAGGCTCGGTCTGTTTGCTGGACGATCCTGGTGGCGGTGGCGGTGTCTCGGAATTTTGCGGCGGCGGTGAGGGCTCGCGGCGCCGGTGACGCAAGGCAAATTCGGCAACCGCCTCAATGTCCTGCTCTTCAATGTGCCCGGCACCCCGCCACGCTGCATGAGCGCGCGCAGCCCGCAGCCAGACCAGATCGGCGCGCATGCCGTCGACACCTGCGGCAAAGCAGCGCTCGGTGATCATTGCCAGGGACTGGTCATCCAGCTCGATGCCTGACAACAACTGACGTGCCTGTTCACAACGCAGCTTCAAGGCATCCTGCTGCGCTTGCCATTGCTGGCAGAAGCCCTGTGGATCGGTGTCGAAATCCAGACGGCGACGGATGATCTGACTGCGCTCGGCGGGCAGCGTATGGCCGCTCAGCGCCACATTGAGGCCAAAGCGGTCCAGCAACTGCGGGCGCAATTCACCTTCTTCGGGGTTCATGGTGCCGATCAGCACGAAACGCGCAGCGTGACGATGGGAGATGCCGTCGCGCTCGACCAGGTTAACGCCGCTGGCCGCGACGTCCAGCAGCAGGTCGACCAGATGGTCGGCAAGCAGGTTGACCTCATCGACATACAGCACGCCACCGTCGGCCTTGGCCAGCACACCCGGAGAGAAGCGCGCACGGCCCTCGCTCAGCACGGCGTCAAGATCCAGCGTGCCGACCAGACGCTCTTCGGTGGCACCCAGCGGCAAGGTGACGAACTGACCGCTGGCCAGCACATCGGCCAGCCCGCGGGCCAGTGTCGATTTGGCCATGCCCCGCGGCCCTTCGATCAACACGCCGCCGATGCGCGGATCGATGGCAGTCAGGCACAACGCCAGTTTCAGGTCGTCGGCACCGACCACAGCGGCCAGTGGAAAATGCGGAGTTTCGCTCATCGTTGAATCAGACACGGTCATCAGTTCTCTTCTATGTCCAGGAGCAGGTCTTCCAGCGCCTGCTGATACTCGCCAGGCTCCTGCCAGAGGCCACGCTGCTGGGCTTCGAGCATGCGCTCGGTCATGTCGCGCAAGGCATCGGGGTTGTGCTGGGCGATGAAATCGCGAGTCGCCGGGTCCAGCAGATAGGCGTCGGCGAGCAGCGCGTACTGGTGGTCATCGATCAGCTCGGTGGTCGCATCGAACGCGAACAGGAAATCCACGGTCGCGGCCATCTCGAATGCACCCTTGTAACCATGGCGCTTGGCGCCCTCGATCCACTTCGGATTCGCTGCGCGCGAGCGTATCACCCGGTTCAGTTCTTCCTTGAGGGTGCGGATTTTCGGCAGGTCTGGCTGGCTGTGATCGCCATGGTAACTGGCAGTCTTCTGCCCGCTGAGGCTTTCAGAAGCGGCGAGCATGCCGCCCTGAAACTGGTAGTAGTCATTTGAGTCGAGCAGATCGTGCTCGCGATTGTCCTGATTCTGCAGTACCGCCTGCACCTGAGAAAGCCGCTGGGCAAAACGCTGGCGGGCAGGCGTGCCCTCGTCCGCAGCTCCATAGGCGTAGCCGCCCCAGTTCAGGTAAACCTCGGCAAGGTCGTCGCGGCTCTGCCACAGGCGGCCATCGATAGCACCCTGCACGCCAGCGCCATAGGCACCGGGTTTGGCACCAAAGATCCGCCAGCCGGCCTGACGCGCCGCCTCGTCTTCATTCAGGCCTTCTGCGATGAAGCCTTGCCGTTCTTCACGGACCCTGGCCGCCAGAGGGTTCATGTCGTCGGGCTCGTCAAGCGCTGCGACGGCCTGCACCGCGGCGTCGAACAGTTTGATGAGGTTGGCGAAGGCGTCGCGGAAGAAGCCGGAAACCCGCAGCGTCACGTCCACCCGTGGGCGGTCCAGCAGGCTGATCGGCAGAATCTCGAAGTCATCGACCCGCTGACTACCCGTCGCCCACACCGGACGCACGCCCATCAGCGCCATGGCCTGGGCGATGTCGTCACCGCCGGTGCGCATGGTCGCTGTGCCCCACACCGACAAGCCCAGCTGGCGCAGATGATCGCCATGGTCCTGGAGGTGTCGTTCCAGCAACAGGCTGGCGGACTGGAAGCCGATTCGCCAGGCCGTGGTAGTCGGCAGGTTGCGCACATCCACGGTAAAGAAGTTGCGGCCGGTAGGCAGCACATCGAGGCGCCCCCGGCTCGGTGCACCGCTGGGGCCTGCCGGTACGAAACGGCCACTCAGGGCGTCAAGCATGCCCTGCATTTCACTGGGGCCGCAGGCGTCCAGACGCGGCGCGACGACGTCACGCAGGCTGTCGAGGATCTGGGCCAGATCATCGTGAGCCGGCAAGTCGGTCAACGCTTCGCCCTGCGTGACACGTTCGATGAGGGTAGCGGCGTAAAGCTCCAGCCGCTCACGAGCATCGCCCGCACTGCGCCAGGGGTCGCTGCTCAGGTCGTGCAACACAGCGGGGCGCGGGCCGGTCCAGGGTTCGGCCAGCTCGCAGTTCAACGGGTCGAAGTCCAGCTCGAACGCCTTGCTCAAGGCACGCAACAGACTGGATTGCGCGCCACGCCCGTCACCGCGCGGAATACGCAACAAGGCCAGCAAGGTGTCGATGCGCAGGCGCCCTTGCGGCGACTGACCGAAGATATGCAGGCCATCGCGAATCTGCGATTCCTTCAGATCACACAGGTAGGTATCCAGACGTGGCAGCCAGAGCGCCGCGTCGGCGTCGCTGTCGAGGTTCTCGCCCAGCGCCAGCTCGCGATCGATATGGGTTTCACGGACCAGTTCGAGAATGTCACGCTGCAGCTCGCGCGCGCGGCGCGGATCGAGCAATTGCGCTTCGTAGAATTCGTCGGCGAGCAGTTCCAGATTACGCAACGGGCCGTAGGTCTCCGCGCGGGTCAGCGGCGGCATCAGGTGATCGATGATCACCGCCTGGGTACGCCGCTTGGCCTGTGCGCCCTCGCCCGGATCGTTGACGATGAACGGATAGATGTTCGGCATGGCGCCCAGCACCGCATCCGGCCAGCAGGTTCGCGACAAGCCCACGCCCTTGCCCGGCAGCCATTCGAGGTTGCCGTGCTTGCCGACATGCACCACCGCATGCGCGCCGTAAGCCTTGCGCAGCCAGAAGTAGAACGCCAGATAGCCATGGGGTGGAACCAGATCCGGGTCGTGATACACCGCGCTCGGATCGACCTGATAACCCCGCGCCGGTTGAATGCCGATGAACGTAAGGCCAAAGCGCAGTCCGGCGATCATCATCCGGCCACTGCGAAACATCGGATCGGTGTCCGGCGTGCCCCAGCGGGCATTCACTGCATCGCGATTTTCCTGCGGCAGCTCATTGAACGCCGCCAGGTACTCCTCCAGCGCCATGCTTTGCTGACACGGGCGCTGGTCGATACTGTTCAGATCATTGGTCACGCCGCCCAGCAATTGCTGGATCAGTTCGGTGCCGCTGTCCGGCAAAGGTGCCAGCGGATAGCCCTCGGCCTGCATGGCGCGCAGGATATTCAGCGCCGCAGCAGGCGTATCGAGCCCCACACCGTTACCGATCCGCCCATCGCGAGTCGGGTAGTTGGCGAGGATCAGCGCCACGCGCTTTTCGCCATTGGGCAGGCGCGCAAGCTCGATCCAGCGCCGCGCCAGTTGCGCGACGAAATCCATCCGGTCCGGCTGGGCGCGGTAGCAGACCACGTCCGACTGACTGCGCTCGCTGCGCCAGGCCAGGTCCTTGAAGCTGATCGGCCGACTGATGATGCGTCCGTCGAGCTCCGGCAAGGCAATGTGCATCGCCAGATCACGAGCGCCAAGCCCCTGTTCGCTGGCCTGCCAGGCTGGCTCGTTGTCCTGCGCGCAGATGGCCTGAATGACCGGAACGTTGCGTCGAAACGGACGCAGATGCGGCGCTTCCGGGCTCGACTGGGCAAAGCCGGTGGTATTGAGGATCAGCTCGGTTTCAGCCTCATCCAGCCAGTCCTCCACCTGAGTGAAACAGCCTGGCTCCTTGAGGCTGGCCACGGCGATGGGCAGCGGGTTGATGCCTTGCGCCTGCAAGCGCACACAGAACTCGTCGATGAAACCGGTATTGGCGGCCTGCAGGTGCGAGCGATAGAACAGCAGCGCCACCACCGGTTGCTCGGCAAGCCAGTCTGCCCGCCAATCGGCAAGCTGCGCACTTGCCAGGCGAGGATGGTAGATCGCTGTGCGCGGCAATGGCGCGGGCTCGGCCCAGGAATAATCGCGGTTCAGCCAGCGGCTGGCCATGCAGTTGTAAAGTTGCAGCGCGTTTTGCAGGCCGCCCTGACGCAGAAACTGCCAGAGTCGGTCGCGCTCGACGGCAGGCACGGTGCTCAGATCACTCAGTTCCGGATCAGGACGGTCATCACCGGGCACCAGAATGACCTGAACGCCGCGTGCCGCGAGTTCCATGAGCCGCTCGACGCCGTAGCGCCAGTAGCCAATACCGCCGTGCAGAGAAATCAGAATGACCTTTGCGTGACGCAGCACTTCATCAACGTAGAGGTCGACAGAGGCGTGATTCTGGACCTGCATCGGGTTGGCCAGACGCAGGCTCGGGTAGTCTTCGGGGAGCTGCCGGGCAGCTTCGGCCAGCAGTGCCAGGCTGGAGTCGCCACTGCAGAGAATCACCAGCTCGGCCGGGGTCTGGCCCAGATCGGCAATATTGTCGTCAGGTACGAAACCGCCGGGCTGGGTTCTCAGTAAATGCATGGGTTAGCCGACAATCGCAGCATTGAGTTGCGCTTGCAGGGCCACGGCATCCAGCTCCTGACCGATCAGCACCAGGTGCGTGGCACGCTCTTCATCGGCACGCCAGGCGCGGTCGAAGTGCTTGTCGAAACGAGTCCCGACACCTTGAATCAGCAGGCGCATCGGCTTGCCGGGAATAGCCGCGAAGCCCTTTACACGCAGAATGCCGTGCTGCACCACCAGTTGATTCAGTGCATCGAGCAGGACTTTTTCGTCGGCTTGCGGCAGTTTCAGGGAAATCGAATCGAACGCGTCGTGATCGTGGTCATCATGATCGTCATCGTCGTGATGATCATGATGAGTCTTGCGAGCATCGATATGCAGCTCGGACTCGGCACCGACACCCAGCAGCACGCTGATCGGCAGGCGACCACTGCTGGCCTCGATCACCTTGACCGCAGGCGGCAACTCTTCGGCAACTTCGGCACGCACTGTCGCCAGACCTTCGGCGTCGATCATGTCGGCCTTGTTGAGGATCACCAGATCGGCGCTGGCCAGTTGATCGGCAAACAGTTCGTGCAGCGGCGACTCGTGATCCAGGTTGGGATCGAGCTTGCGCTGCGCATCGACCTGATCCGGGAAGGCGGCAAAGGTACCGGCCAGCACCGCCGGGCTGTCGACCACCGTGATCACCGCATCGACCGTGCAGGCGTTGCGGATTTCCGGCCACTGAAAAGCCTGGACCAGCGGCTTGGGCAATGCCAGACCCGAGGTTTCGATCAGGATATGGTCCAGGTCACCACGGCGCGCGACCAGTTCGCGCATGACTGGAAAGAACTCTTCCTGCACGGTGCAGCACAGGCAGCCGTTGGCCAACTCGTACACCCGGCCGTTGGCTTCTTCTTCAGTGCAGCCGATCGTGCACTGCTTGAGGATTTCTCCATCGATGCCCAGCTCGCCGAACTCATTGACGATGACCGCGATGCGCCGCCCTTCGGCGTTGTCGAGCATGTGCCGCAACAGGGTGGTCTTGCCCGAGCCGAGGAAGCCGGTAACGATGGTGACGGGAAGCTTGGCCAGTGTTTTCATCAGGTGCCCTTTGGCAATGCGGCGGGCAAACAGGACGAGAACCGCATGCATGACACGCAGATCGGATCGCCACCGGATCACCCCGCCCGGTTGTAGTGAGAATTCTCGGAGGCCGCGGCATGCGTGGCCCGTTCGAGGCAGGTCTCCTGGCTCACGGCGGCGTGCGGCAGGCAATGAATAATGTGCCGACACGCATTCATTGCGCCTTCCCGCCGCAGCAGTGGCTGTGCAATGAACATGACCGTTTACAGTTGCGGGGGCAGCTGCGGCATGTACCGCATTCCCGTCTTAGCTCCACTGGGTGATGTTTTACACAGGGAGAACCTCGAACCGGCAAGGCTACGCAGTGACTGCAGGCAGGTCAATCGTTCAGATTGACGCTGCCCCGCCGCCCATGCTCTCCTGTGCGCCTTGTTTCGGGTGCCCCTCACGGGGTGAAACGGGAAACCGGTGCGCTCGCGTTGTCGAGCAAGTCCGGTGCTGCCCCCGCAACGGTAAGCGAGAGTAGGTCTGATCCACTGTGCCGCTGGCATGGGAAGGTGACCTTGCAGGCTTTGACGCACTGACGTCGCAGCCCCTCGCGAGCCCGGAGACCGGCCCGATATGCTTGCAATGACAAACCCGCGGTGGGCGGGCGCAGTTGAAACCTCCGGCGTCTGCCGGCAGGTTCTTTTGCGCGTGGCCCACTTGCCAATCATCAAGAGGGAACGCCATGTCGACCATCAGCAGCCACGCCGCCGCGCACAGCTCCACACGCACTCAACGCCTGACAGCCGCCATCAGCGCTGCGCTTCTCGGCGCCTGCCTGGTGTACTTCGCCGGTTTCTCGCACATCGCGGCCGTGCACAATGCGGCACACGACACCCGTCACAGCGCTGCCTTTCCTTGCCATTGAGGGCGACACAATGTTCAAGCGAATCGCTTACACCGCAGGTTTCACCGGCCTGCTCGCCGCCCTGCTGCTGACCCTGCTGCAAAGCCTGTGGGTGGTGCCGCTGATCCAGCAGGCCGAGACCTACGAAAACGCACCTGCCGAGCAACTGCATCAGCACGCTGACGGCGCGATGGCCGAACACAGTCACGCCCATGACGAAGCGGCCTGGGAACCTGAAAACGGCTGGCAGCGTGTGCTGTCCACCACCGGCGGTAACCTGGTGGTCGCGGTGGGCTTCGCCCTGATGCTTGCCGGGCTCTACACGCTGCGCGCGCCGGGTCGCACCGTGCACGGCGCATGGTGGGGACTGGCCGGTTTTGCGGTATTTGTACTGGCCCCGACCTTTGGCCTGCCACCCGAACTCCCGGGCACAGCCGCCGCCGAGCTGAGTCAGCGTCAGTTGTGGTGGCTCGGCGCCGCCGCATCGACTGCCGCCGGGCTGGCCTTGCTGGTGTTCGGTCAGAACTGGCTGCTCAAAGCACTGGGTGTGGCCATTCTGCTCGTCCCGCATGTGCTCGGCGCGCCACAGCCGCTGGTCCACGAAAGCCTGGCCCCCGAGGCGCTGGAAGCGCAGTTCATGATTGCCTCGCTGCTCACCAACGCGCTGTTCTGGGTCGCGCTGGGATTGATCAGTGCCTGGCTGTTCCGCAGAAACGATGTGCACAACGACAATGTCGACCTGCATCAGGCCTGATCCAGCGACGCGTCAACCCGGCGCAGCACTGGTGGCCGGGCTGGGCTGTCGGCGCGGCTGTTCGGCTGCGCTGTTGCGCGACCTGCTCGAGCAGAGCCTGCAGGCACTTGGTCTGGAAATTGGCCAGGTGACCGCACTCGCGTCCATCGACCTGAAAGAAACCGAGCCCGGCCTGCTTGAGCTGGCCGGGCAACTGGCAGTGCCACTGGTATGCTTTAACGCCGCGCAACTGGTAGCGTGGGAACTGCACCTCACCCACCGTTCTGCGCAGGTCTTCCAGAGTACTGGCTGTCACGGCGTCGCCGAGGGTTCGGCGCTGGCACTGGCGGCGCAACTCGGAGACGGTACGGCCACCCTGCTGATCGAACGGCAGAAAAGCGCGCAGGCTACATTTGCCTTGGCAATCAGCCCTGCGCACAGCGGATAATCTCCCCCGCGCTCATTCACTCCGGAGAATTCATTGACTGTCTATTTCATCGGCGCCGGCCCTGGCGATCCCGAGCTGATCACCGTCAAGGGCCAACGCCTGATCCGCAGCTGCCCGATCATTATCTACGCAGGCTCGCTGGTGCCCCGCGCCGTGCTGGAAGGTCATCAGGCCGTGCAGGTAACCAACAGCGCCGAGCTGCATCTGGAGCAGATCATCGATCTGATCAAGGACGCCCACGCACACGGCCAGGATGTGGCGCGCGTGCATTCCGGAGACCCGAGCCTGTATGGCGCTATCGGCGAGCAGATCCGCCATCTGCGCGAACTGGACATTCCGTTCGAAATCATTCCGGGGGTGACCGCAACCGCTGCCTGCGCTGCACTGCTGGGCGTCGAGCTGACCCTGCCGGACGTTTCGCAGAGCGTGATTCTGACCCGCTATGCCGACAAGACCTCAATGCCCAGCGGCGAGGAACTGGCCAGCCTGGCCAGCCATCGGGCAACCATGGCGATTCATCTGGGGGTTAACAACCTGCAGCGGATCGTTGAAGAGCTCGTGCCACATTACGGCACCGACTGCCCGATTGCCGTGGTGCACCGCGCCAGCTGGCCGGATCAGGACTGGGCCATTGGCACGCTGGCGGATATTCAGGAAAAGGTGCAGGCCAAGGGCTTTCGCCGTACGGCACTGATTCTGGTCGGACGTGTGCTTGCCGACGACACCTTCAGCGAGTCCTCGTTGTACCGCGCCGGGCATGCTCATTTGTTCAGGCCGCAGTAGTCATTCCCTCCACGCCGCACGATGATCGCGGTGCCAAGCAGTGACGCGTGGCGTGATGAAAAGCGTGCCAACGCCGGGTTGGCACGCTGATCGATAGTGCCCTCCTCAGGCAGCCGCCTCATACAGCTTCGGCGCAGCCACTTCGCCGCTTTCCAGGCTCTTGCGCAGGATATCGGCCTGCACGGCAGCCGCTTTCATGGCGCTTTCCTTGATGTAGCCATAGCCGCGAATGCGTTCCGGCAGACGTGCCAGGCTCAAGGCTGTGTGGCGATTCTGCGCCTGAAGGTGCTGCAAGATCAGTTCGACATCGCTGACATAGCGGTCAATCAACGCCCTCTCCTGCTGACGTTCAAGGCTGCGACCGAACGGGTCGAGCGCAGTGCCGCGGAGGAATTTGAATGTCGCCAGCACATCGAAAGCACGCAACATCCATGGCCCAAAGCTGCGTTTGCGCGGCAAGCCATTGTGCGGGTCGCGCTTGGCCAGCCACGACGGCGCCAGGTGAAACTCCAGCCGATAGTCACCCTCGAACTGCGCTTGCAACTGGCGGGTAAACTCGCCGTTGCTGTACAGCCGCGCCACTTCGTATTCGTCCTTGTAGGCCAGCAATTTGAAGTAGTTGAACGCCACCGCCTCGGTCAGCGTCGGCTGCTGGCCAGGGAACGCGCGCGATTCGCTGTCGCGTACGCGTTGCACCAATGCCAGATAGCGCTTGGCGTAGGCGGCGTTCTGATACTGCTTCAAGGTATCGACATTGCTCTGGATGCGCTGATCAAGGTCCATTGGCTGCGGCTCGCTAACCTTGTTTTGCGGGTTGACGAAGGCCTCCACGGCGACAGGATCGTGTGCAGTACGACGTCCCCAGAGAAACGCCTGCTGATTCAGGTTGACCGCAACGCCGTTGAGTTCGATGGCCTTCTCGATGGCTGCCGAGGTCAACGGAATCAGGCCCAGCTGGAAGGCATAGCCGAGCATGAACAGGTTGCTGGCAATGCTGTCACCCATCAGTCGGGTGGCCAGCGATGTGGCTTCGACAAAGTGGGTCTTCGCCGCGCCGACCGCCTCGATGATGGTCTGCTTCATGGCCTCGGCCGGAAACACGGCATCCGGATTGCGCGTGAACTCGGCGGTTGGTGTTTGCTGGCTGTTGACCACGGCATGGGAAATCTTGCTGTCGAGCTTGGCGATCGCATCCGGACCGGCAGCCACCAGCAAGTCACAGCCGAGCAGCAGGTGTGCTTCACCGGCGGCGATACGCACAGCGAACAGATCCTCTTGACGCGCAGCAATGCGGATATGGCTGACCACCGGGCCGAATTTCTGTGCCAGACCGGCCTGATCGAGCACGCTGCAGCCCTTGCCTTCCAGATTCGCCGCATAGCCCAGCATCGCGCCGACGGTGGTCACCCCGGTCCCGCCGACACCCGGCAGGAGAATATTGAACGGCCTGTCGAGCGACGGCAGCTCCGGTTCCGGCAGACGTGCGAACGCTTCGACCTGCTTGGGCAACGCAGGCTTGCGCAGCTTGCCGCCGTGCACCGTGACGAAGCTTGGGCAGAAACCCTCGACGCAACTGAAATCCTTGTTGCACGCGCTCTGATCGATTTCGCGCTTGCGCCCCTGCGCGGTTTCCTTGGGCAGCACAGACAGGCACCCGGACTTGACCCCGCAATCGCCGCACCCTTCGCACACCGCCGGGTTGATCAACGCACGCTTTTCCAGATCGGGCATCGTGCCGCGTTTGCGACGGCGGCGCTTTTCAGTGGCGCAGGTCTGGTCGTAGATGATGACCGATACCCCTTTGAACTCGCGTAACTCGCGCTGCACGCTGTCCAGATCGCGCCGATGATGAAAGCTGGTAATCGGCGCGAAGTCCTCGCGACTCGGGTACTTGTCCGGCTCGTCCGAAACCAGCGCGATGCGCTGCACGCCCTCGTTGAACACCTGACGGCTCAGTTGATCGACGCGCAGCACGCCGTCGATCGGCTGGCCACCGGTCATGGCCACCGCGTCGTTGTAGAGAATCTTGTAAGTAATGTTGACCTTCGAGGCCACCGCCGCACGCAGCGCCAGGTGCCCCGAGTGAAAATAGGTGCCGTCGCCCAGGTTCTGGAAAACGTGCGGGGTTTCGGTAAACGGTGCCTGACCGATCCAGGTCACGCCCTCGCCGCCCATCTGGGTAAACGTATCGGTTTCGCGGTCCATCCAGATGGTCATGTAATGGCAGCCGATTCCGGCCAGGGCGCGACTGCCCTCTGGCACCCGTGTCGAAGTGTTATGCGGGCAGCCTGAGCAGAAATGCGGGGTGCGCTGAGTGGTGAACAGCGGCGCCTGCAGCGCTTGCTCCTTGTCGCTGAGAAACTGCAGGCGCGCTTCGATCTGCGGGCTGCTGTAGAACGGTGCGAGGCGTTTGGCGATCACTCTGGCAATCATCGCCGGGGTCAGCTCGCTGAGGTTCGGCAGCAGTGAGCGGCCCTGCTCGTCGAACTCGCCGACCACTACCGGCCGACGGTCCACAGGCCAGTTGTAGAGCTGACCGGTCAACTGGTCTTCAATGACACTGCGCTTTTCCTCGACCACCAGAATCTCGTCCAGCCCTTCGGCAAAGTCGTGCACCGACACCGGTTCCAGCGGCCAGCTCATGCCAACCTTGAGCACACGAATGCCGACCCTCTCGCACAGTTCCTGGTCGATGCCCAGCTCTTCGAGGGCCTGGCGCACGTCCAGATAGGACTTGCCGGTGGTGATGATGCCCAGCCGGGGTTGCGCAGAATCGATCACCACCTTGTTGAGCTGGTTGGCGCGGGCAAAGGCCCTGGCTGCGTAGATCTTGTAGGTATTGAGGCGCGCCTCCTGGGCCAGCGGCGGGTCCGGCCAGCGGATGTGCAAACCGCCTTCGGGTATGTCGAAATCGTCGGGAATACGGGTTTTGATCCGCAACGGATCGACCTCGACTACTGCAGACGAGTCGACGTTCTCGGCAATGGTCTTCATCGCCACCCAGCAACCGCTGTAGCGCGACAGTTCCCAGCCGATGATGCCGTAGTCGAGAATCTCCTGGACGTTGCTGGGGTTGAGCACCGGAATCATCGAAGCGATAAACGCGTGCTCGCTCTGATGGGCGATGGTCGATGATTTGCAGCCGTGATCGTCGCCCGCCAGGATCAGCACACCGCCATTGGCCGCAACACCGGCTGAGTTGCCATGCTTGAAGACATCGCCGCAACGGTCTACACCCGGCCCCTTGCCATACCAGAGGGCGAACACCCCATCGTACTTGCCATGCGGGAACAGGTTGACCTGTTGACTGCCCCAGACGGCGGTGGCGGCCAGTTCTTCGTTGATCCCGGGCTGAAAATGGATGGCGTTTTGCTGCAGGTAGTCCTTGGCGTCCCAAAGGCTCTTGTCCAGATTGCCCAGCGGCGAACCGCGGTAACCGGAAATGAAACCGGCGGTGTTCAGGCCCTGCGCCTCGTCACGCTGCTTTTGCAGCATCGGCAGGCGGGTCAGGGCCTGTGTGCCGGTCAGGTACAGATTGCCGGTGGCAAGCCGGTATTTATCATCCAGACGAATATCAGCCAGGGACATGCGAATACCTCTCTTGTTCTTATAAGGTCAGGTCTTGTACGCCGGGACGGTCCTGCCCGGCAGCCTTGCAATTAGACTGCCAGCAGCAAAGAGGCTTTTTCTTTCTAAATGCGCGCAAATCTGCTGATATTGAGCATGCTTTTTTCGACCAGAACAAAAAACAAGGTCAATTCATGCAGCCAAAATTGAGCCCCATCGATCGCAAGATTCTTCGTCTGCTGCAACATGACGCCAACCTGTCGGCAGCGGAAATCGCCGAACGGGTCGAGCTGTCGCAGTCGCCCTGCTGGAGGCGCATTCACCGGCTTCAGGAAGACGGGGTGATCGAACGCACGGTCGCCCTGCTCAGTGCCCAGAAGCTGGGGCTGAGCATGACGGTATTCGTCGAGGTCAAGCTGTCAGGTCATGGCCGGCGCTATCTGGCCGAGTTCGAGGAGGCGATCATCGGTCACCCGGAGGTGCTGGAGTGCTACACGATGGCCGGGGGGATGGATTTCATGCTCAAGGTGGTCGCTCAGGACATTGCCAGCTACGAACGCTTTCTGCGCGATCATTTGCTGCAATTGCCCCACGTACACGAGGCGCATTCGAACATCGCCATGAGCACGGTCAAGCGCACCACGGAACTGCCGCTGGACTAGAAGAGTTGGGGGGAAAGCGCGGGAAGAGAATCCGCCAGGCGAGCGCCGGCGGATTATCGGTATCAATGAGGGCAATAAAAACATTTGACTTGCAAATGATAATGATTATTATTGCATCAGCGGGTCGCGAGACTCGCTGGATAACCCGGAAGTCTTAGGTCGGCTTCCTGATTATCTCCTCATCAGGCTAATCACGGTTTTTGACCCGGCTTTTTGCCGGGTCTTTTTTTGGTTCTTTCTTTATGGTTTCGCTGCTTCAGGCTAATGAAGTCTGGGTGTTGCGCGGTGTGTTGCAATGGCGCGGATCATAGCAAAGGCTCTTCGAACAAGGCCATGCTTTTAAGGCAAAAACGCCTGGATGCGGCAGATAAAAAGTAAATGCTGCGACTTTTCACTTGAGAATGATTCTCGTATTCACTAGTCTACGCTTGTCACGGACGCTACCCGACACCGCAAGGAAGACCCCCATGGACGATCAGCGAGCGATACATCATGAGTAATCAGCTCTCGTCTCTACTGCACCTCCCCGCCCGCCTGCCCGAGCCGCAACCCACGCTGCAGGCCATCGAACTCGGTCACCGACTGGGCAAGCTCTCGCGCCGGACCCGGCAGATATTCCTGCTCAGCCGACTCGACGGCCTGGCTTATGCCGACATCGCAAGCTTCATGAACGTCGACATCGGCCGGGTAGAACGTGCGATGCTTCGCGCGTTGGGCAAGGCCCATGAGCCTGGTGCCGCAGACACCACAAGCGCTGCCATTCAGGCCACCGCCAGCCGCTGGTATGTGCACTTGCAGAGCCCTGCAGCAACCGCCAGTGAACGCATCGAGTTTCGCCACTGGCTGGACGCCGATGCCGCGCACCTTTCGGCCTTCCAGAACAGCGAGCGCCTGTGGCGTCAGTTGCAGGCACCTGCTTCGTTGCTCGGCGCGTCCGGCTGGCATCGACGCAAGCGCCGTGTGTACCTGGCCTGGTGCCTGCTGACTGCCTTCATCTGCAGCCTGATGGTCACCGCCGAGGCCATGTCCTGACGCGCAGATGACCGTTGCAGTGAATTTTACGTCGCAGGGCGCGATGTCGATCGGTGTACAGTAGTGGCCTGAAAAGGCATCTACGCAAGCAGGCACCTATCTTGACTCTCACTATCGGTTCAGATTTCGACAGCGGCAACATTCAGGTTCTCGACGCAGGCGACCCGGCACATATCAGGCTGGCGATCCGGCCGGACACGCAAAGCGCGCATTTCCAGTGGTTTCATTTCAAGGCAGACGGCCTGAACGTCGGTCAGACGTATGGCTTCAGCCTCACTAATGCCAGCGAATCCACCTTCAACAGTGCCTGGTCCGGCTACAACGCCGTGGCGTCCTACGACCATCAGAACTGGTTTCGGGTACCGTCGGATTTTGACGGCAAGGCACTGAATTTCAGCCTGGCCGCGGACCAGCCGCAGGTCTGGTTTGCGTATTTCGAACCCTACAGCCGTGAACGCCATGACTGGCTGATCGAGCAAGCGCAGGAAAAAGCCGGTGCAAAGTTGCTGGCTGTCGGCAAAAGCGTCGAGGGCCGGGATATTCAACTGCTGCGCAAGGGTGACGGTGCCGAGGGTAAACGCAAGATCTGGATGATTGCCCAGCAGCACCCTGGCGAACACATGGCCGAATGGTTCATGGAAGGCGTAATCGAACGTCTCCAGCGAAAAGATGACGCCGTGCTGCAGCAATTGCTGACCGAGTCGGACCTGTACCTGGTGCCGAACGTCAACCCGGACGGGGCCTTCCATGGCCACTTGCGCACCAACGCCAACGGCAAGGACCTTAATCGTGCGTGGCAGGACAGTACCGAAGCGCTAAGCCCGGAGGTGTCCTTCATCAGGCAGCAGATGGAACAATACGGCGTGGACATGTTCCTCGACGTGCACGGTGACGAGGAAATTCCCTACGTATTCACCGCCGCCTGCGAAGGCAATCCGGGATATACCGCACAGCAACGCCAGCTTGAAGAGCGCTTTCGCAGCCGCCTGTGCGAGGTCAGCGACACCTTCCAGACGGCTCATGGCTACCCACGCAGCGCGCCCGGTCAGGCCAACATGAACCTGGCCGCAAATGCCGTGGGCGAGCGCTACAAGTGCCTGTCACTGACCCTGGAAATGCCATTC
Organism: Pseudomonas congelans; assembly: GCF_900103225.1. Classification (GTDB taxonomy): domain Bacteria; phylum Pseudomonadota; class Gammaproteobacteria; order Pseudomonadales; family Pseudomonadaceae; genus Aquipseudomonas; species Aquipseudomonas congelans. The sequence goes on from NZ_FNJH01000001.1 coordinate 1,411,053, forward strand.
AAGGATCACGACAACGCGCCGGACCCGGTCACCGGCTGGTCAGGCAAGCGCTCCGCGCAACTGGCCGGCGATGTACTGACCGTGCTGTCCGAGATGGTAAAAGAGCTGCGCTGAGGGCTCTCCTGACTTCACGCAAACCGGAATGCCCACCTACGCGTGGGCATTTTTGTTTGCGCTGGCGGCACGGCGCACGATCAGACTGGCCAGCGCGATCAGCGCCAGCGTGATCACCACTGCCCCGTAGACATTGCTGGTCATCACCAGCCCCGCCGAGCGGGCAAAGAATCCGGCGACCAGTGCCGGTATGCAGAAGGCCAGATAACTGAGCACCAGAAAAGCCGACATCAGCCCGCCCCGCTCGTGGGCATGCGCCAGGGGCATGAGCATGCGCAGCGCGCCGAGAAAGCTCGATCCGAAACCGATACCTGCGACCACTGCGCCGACAAAAAACAGCCATAGCAAACCCAGGTTGATCGAAAGCAGTATCACCGCAACACCCAGCGACAGAAAGCTCGCGCCTACCCACAAGCCAAGCACCGGCTCGCGCTGACGCAAAGTCAGAATCGCCGCTGCGCCACTAAGGGTCAGCGCCGCAACCGCCAGGCCGCCATTGAGCGGTGAGGTGGAGCCGGTCGCCGCCACCAGCAAGGACGGGCTCAACGACAGAAAGAAGCCACCCAGTGCCCACGCGGCGATGTCCACCGGCAAGACCAGCAAAAGCATGCGCCGTGCCTGCAGCGGTACATGCAACGATGGCTTGAGGGATTGCCAGACACCAGGCTGGCGGCTGACGGTTTCCGCGACGCGTCCCAGGTACAGCGCCTGGCTCATGAATGCGGCCAGCAGCAAGCCGTAGCCCAGCATCAGCGGAAACGGTGCGAACTCCGCCAGCAGTGCCGTCCCCAATGCACCAACGGCCATGCCGAGCATCGGCGAAATACTATTGATCAACGGCCCTTTGACCGAATCATTGTCCAGCAAGGCTGCGCCCAGCGCGCTGGCCGCCAGCCCCGTTGCAAAACCCTGCAGCAGGCGCGCGGCCACCAGCCAGCTGACATCACTGGCCAGAATGAACAGCAGCATCGAGGCGCTTTGCAGCAGCAAGGCGCCAAAAATCACCGGACGCCGTCCCAGATAGTCAGACAACGACCCGCCCATCAGCAAGGCGGCCAGCAGGCTGAACGCATACACTGCAAAAATCAGCGTAAGCACACCCGCAGAGAATCCCCATGCTTCCTGGTACAGGTGATATAGCGGCGTGGGCGTGCTGGACGCGGCAAAAAAGCATAACGTGGTAAACGCCAGAAACCCGAGATGGTTTCGTGCCCGGCCGTCAGCCTTCACGTCTGGCGACGTCGAATCGTTTGAAGAAAGGGACATGGATACGCTCTCCGCCAATGCAACCCGTTAAAGCCATAAATTAGCTTTTGCGGAGTGTGCGACGTGATAGCGCTTAAAGCAAATACTTTGTGTTAAGGTCCGCCGCATGGCTATCAAAGAAGCAGTTCGTACCGGAGGCCGCAGCGCCCGCGTGCAGGAATCCATTCACCGCGCCGTGCGCGATTTGTTGCTGGAACACGATCGGTCAGCACTCAGCGTGCCGATGATCGCGACCCGGGCAGGCGTTACGCCGTCGACCATTTATCGCCGCTGGGGTGATCTGACCACACTGCTGGCGGACGCTGCCCTGGAGCGTCTGCGCCCCGACGCGCCGATCGATCAGGGCAGCCTGCATCAGGATCTGCTGACCTGGAGTGAAATGTATCTGGACGAAATGTCCTCGGCACCTGGCCGGGCATTGATGCGCGATGTCGCCGCCAGCACGTCCGGTTGTGTCGGCAAGTGCGCGGCAATGGTTCGCGAGCAGTTGCAGGTCATGATCGATCGCGCCATCGCCCGCGGGGAAGTTTCCCCCAGTGCCGACGATATGATCGATGCCGTCGTTGCGCCGATGATTTACCGGATTCTGTATGCCGAATCGGCACCTACGCCCGAACGCGTGCGTCAATGGGTCGACCGCTGCCTGAGCTGAGCCGCTTTGTAGGGAGTCAGCAGCCGCAACTCCCGTTATCATGCGCGCCTTGTCCGACATCAATGACCGAACCTATTCATGCACACCCTCGCAGATCTACGCGCCGGCAAGCTGGCAGGCATCAAACGCCTTGACCTCTCCTGTGGCCTGAGCGAATTTCCGGTCGAAATCTTCGACCTGGCCGACACGCTTGAAGTCTTGAATCTCAGCGGCAACAGGCTGACCTCGCTGCCTGACGACCTGTGTCGCCTGACCCGCCTGCGCGTGCTCTTCGCATCAGACAACGCCTTTACGCACCTGCCGGAAAGCATTGGCCAATGCCAGCAGTTGCAGATTGTCGGCCTCAAGGCCAACCGCATAGAACAGGTCAGCGCCGCTGCACTGCCACCTCGCCTGCGCTGGCTGATCCTCACCGATAACCATATTGAGTCGCTGCCCGACGAACTGGGCCGCCGCCCGGACCTGCAAAAACTGATGCTCGCCGGCAACCGCTTACGCACCCTGCCCACGACCCTTGCGCAGTGTCACAAGCTGGAGCTGATCCGCATTGCAGCCAATTGCCTGACCGAGTTGCCGGACTGGCTGCTGAGCCTGCCCGCCCTGGCATGGCTCGCCTTCGCCGACAATCCGTTGTGCGCCGAACGCCCCTCTGTGCCGATCCGGGAAATCCCCTGGCAACACATCAGCCTTCATCAACGCCTGGGCGAGGGTGCGTCGGGGATCATTCAGCAGGCGGTCTGGCATGACGCCGGCGCTGAGCGCATGGCAGCGGTCAAGCTGTACAAGGGCACAGTCACCAGCGATGGCTCGCCCCTCAATGAAATGGCCGCCTGCATCGCCGCAGGCCGGCACGCACAGCTGATCGAGGTTCTAGGACAGATCAGCGGGCATCCCGAGCAGCAACGCGGCCTGGTCATGGCGCTGATCGCCCCCGCTTTCGGCAATCTTGCCGGCCCGCCGAGCCTGGAGTCCTGTAGCCGCGATGTCTATGCCAGCGACACGCGCTTTTCTCTGCCGGTGCTGCTGCGCCTCGCTGAAGGCATCGCATCGGTCACCGCGCATCTGCACGCACGCGGGATCACGCATGGCGACCTCTATGGCCACAACATTCTTGTCCAGGAGGATGGTCATTGCCTGCTGAGCGACTTCGGTGCGGCGTCCTTTCACCCGTCAGCCGTGCAGGGGAAGGCGCTGGAGCGCATCGAAACACGCGCATTCGGTATCTTGCTGGGGGAATTGCTGGAGCGTTGCGAGGCAGATCCGCACGATCAGAACGTCATGGCGGGTCTACAGGCCCTGCAGGCGAGCTGCGTGCAGCCTGATTGCCAGCAACGACCGTCGCTGGCAGAGATTCTTCTACAGATAAAAGCATGGAGCGCGTAAAGCGCTCCATTGCACAGTGATCAGCCTGCCAGGCCCACGTACACGTTCTGCACGTCATCGTGGTTGTCGATGGCTTCGAGAAACGCTTCGACTTCGGCCATCTGCTCATCGGTCAGCCCGTCCACGGTGCTTTTCGGGCGATAGCCCAGTTGCGCGGACTGGACGGTGAAACCGAATTCCGGGAGCGCCTTGCAGACCGCGTCCATGTCTGTGGATTCGGTGAGGAACAGCGTCGCGCCCTCTTCACCTGGCTCGAAATCCTGGGCGCCGGCCTCGATTGCCGCCAGCTCCGGATCGGCATCCGGTGATGCAGGAACAGCCTCGATCATGCCCTGATACAAAAAGTCCCAAGATACGGAGCCCGCAGCGCCCAGCTGGCCCTTGCGGAACAGCACGCGAATTTCCGAGACCGTCCGGTTGATGTTGTCGGTCAGGCACTCGACGATCACCGCCACGCGGTGCGGCGCAAAACCTTCGTAGGTCAGACGCTCGAAGTTGACGCTCTCACCCAGCAGGCCTGCGCCTTTCTTGATGGCACGCTCCAGGGTCTCGCGCGGCATCGAGGCCTTCTTGGCCTGCTCGACCACCAGCCGCAGACGCGAGTTCATGTCCGGGTCTGCACCAGCGCGAGCCGCGATCATGATCTCCTTGGACAGCTTGCCAAACGTACGTCCCTTGGCATTGGCTGCCGCTTCTTTATGCTTGACCTTCCACTGTGCGCCCATGTCTGCTCTCTTGATTCGCTAGGCACCTCGCCGCCTGCGCCTGCATGACTGACAGAACGCGGCGCTGGCAAGGCGCTGAAAAAGGGTCACCGGCAAATACCCTGTCCGGCGCGGCGCATTTTATACGCGATCACGGCAGATGAAACCCCCGATAGACAGATTGGCCTGACGAACTCGCCAAGATGACTGCCAATCCGGCCAACGGCAATCATCGTCTTTCCGTCAACGCTTGTAGGCTCTTTCCGAAAAATCTTGCAGCAATGCTTTTGTGCCCCCTTATTCCGTAACCTGCGCGGCCCCGTTTTTGAAGCTGGAGAGCCCCGCAGATGCGCAAGGACCTGCAAGTGCCCATCATGCTGGCGATCACCGACTGCCAGCCGGATCTGCATGTCATCAGCTTCGCTGGCCATGAAGCCCTCAATGAAACGTATAGCTTCGACATCTGGATGATCGGCAGCAATCCGCATCTGGATGTCGGCAGCCTGCTGCATCGCGAAGCGTTTTTAAGCTTCGGCGAAGCTGGCAGCGGCCGGCATGGCCGTATCGAGCATGCGGTCCGGCTCCACAGCGGGGCTCGCCTAAGCCTTTACCATCTGACCCTGGTGCCCGATCTGCAACGGCTGGCGCAGCATCAACGACACCGCACCTATCAGGACCTTGCGATTCCTCAACTGATCGTGCAGTTGCTTGAAGCGCACGGCATAGGAGCGAACGCTTACCGATTCGAGCACGTGAACGGTCTCTATCCTGCCAGACCGCTGCATATCCAGTACGACGAAAGCGATCTTCACCTGTTGCAGCGCTTGTGCGAGGAAGAAGGCATGCATTTCCGTTTCGAGCATCGCCAGAGCGGCCACCGGCTGGTGTTCTCGGACGACCCTGCGAGCTTTCCGGCGCAGCCATTGCCGGTCCGCTTCAAGCGCCCGGAAGCATCAGGCGCATCGCGAGAGACGCTGTTGCACCTGGCCGAACGACTGGCGTTTCCGTACGTTTCAAGACTGCCCGTCGAGCACCCGCAAGCGCACGCAGCCTCGTCGTTACACGATGAGCATCCTCTGACGATAGCGGCCAATCATGCATTTCAACCGCCTGGCTTTCGTGGAGCAATCAGTCATCAGGAGGCGCTGAGTCGGCAGCGTGGCAGTCGCAGGCTGGAGCGCCTGCGTTGCGAACGGCGCGATGTCAGAGGACAAGGCACCGACACTGCCTTGCAGTGTGGTGAAGTCATCCAGGTGCTCGATCACCCGGAGCCATTGCTTAACGATCAGTGGCTGCTGACCGAAGTCATGCACGCGGGCAGACAGCTACAGGTGCTGAGAGGCGCTGCCGCGCATGATGCTCTGGCAATTCTGCGCATCCTCGTCGAAGCGCAACGTTCGTCACCCGAGGCTGAACAGCTGCAAGGCAACGGTTACTGCAACAGCTTCAGGGTAATACCGTGGGCGACGCCGTTTCGCCCTTCGATCAACCATCCTCGCCCCCCGGTCACCGGTGAGCATTACGCCACCTTGCAGCGCAACGACATCCGCCCGGACCCACCTGGATACCGTTCCATCCGCTTCGACTGGCACGTGCAAGGTCTGGAAGACGATCCCGCACAACGTTGGCCGGTGGCCGAGGTTGCCTGCCCGGAGATTCATCGGCTACCGCCAGGCACACGTGTACTGGTCCGCTTTCTCGACAATCATCCCGAACGGCCTGTGATTTGCGCAGTACTGTCACCGAGTCATGAGCTGGACGGCATGACTGCACACCCGGTCAACGGTATTCGACTGGCGAGCGGTCAGCATCTGCACATCAGCGCCCACGACGGATTGCTTGTGCGCGGGCAAGCCGCGGCGCTGCACGTCGACGCGCAGCGTATTCTGATCGTGGGCCATGGAGATCAGCAGTCCTTGAAATCGGGCTGGCGCTTGTCGATAAACGCGCGCATGCCCTCCTTCTGATCCTGACTGGCGAAGGCAGCGTGAAAGACCCGGCGTTCGAAGCGGATGCCTTCGGCCAGGCTGACCTCGAATGCACGGTTGACGCTCTCCTTGACCATCATCGCCACTGGCAGGGATTTACTGGCGATCACCGCTGCCACTGCCAGCGCTTCCGGCAGCAACTGATCAAGCGGCAGCACGCGGGCCACCAGACCAGCGCGCTCGGCCTCGTGAGCATCGATCAACCGGCCGGTCAGGCACATTTCCATGGCTTTGGCTTTGCCCACCGCACGGGTCAGACGCTGCGTGCCGCCCATGCCCGGCAACACGCCAAGATTGATCTCGGGCTGGCCAAACCTGGCGTTTTCGGCAGCTAGAATGAAATCGCACATCAATGCCAGTTCGCAGCCGCCACCCAAGGCAAAACCGGCCACAGCAGCTACCAGGGGTTTGCGCCGGGCGGCGACCCGGTCGCTTTCACGAAACAGGTCATCGAGGTAGATCTGCGGGTAGGACAGGTCGACCATTTCCTTGATGTCCGCACCGGCGGCGAAGGCTTTTTCCGAGCCGGTCAGCACGATGCAGCCGATCGCGCTGTCCGCCTCGAACTGGTCGAGCGCATGGTTCAATTCGTTGATCAGACGCGCATTCAAAGCGTTCAAAGCCTTGGGCCGGTTGAGCCTGATCAGGCCCACGCTATCTATAACTTCAATGAGAAGTATCTCGTAAAGCATTGATAAATATCCTTTTTATTTAAATAGAAAATTCAGTGGCTTTTCTCATAATCAACATTCATTTATCAGTATAAGCAGCTGAATAATAAGACTAATCTAGAATTTCAACCGCTATTGCAGTAGCCTCGCCGCCGCCTATGCAGATCGCTGCCATGCCACGCTTGAGCTGTCGATGCTGCAACGCTGCCAGCAGCGTCACGATGATCCGCGCCCCCGAGGCGCCGATCGGATGGCCGAGCGCGCAGGCACCGCCGTTGACATTGACCTTCTCGTGCTCAAGCCCCAACTCTTTCATCGCCACCAGCGGCACCACGGCAAACGCCTCATTGATCTCGAACAGATCGACGTCATCCAGGCTCCAGCCTGTCTTGCCTAAAAGGCGTTGAATGGCGCCTATCGGCGCCGTTGGAAACAGCCCCGGCTGGTCGGCAAACGCAGCATGCGCATGAAACACCGCCAGAGGCCGCAAGCCGCGCCGCCGAGCCTCGGACTGACGCATCAACAGCAGCGCGGCTGCGCCGTCGGAGATAGAACTGGAGTTGGCTGCGGTGACCGTACCGCCCTCGCGAAAAGCGGGTTTGAGCGTGGGAATCTTGTCCGGACGCGCCTTGGGCGGCTGCTCATCGTGGGTGATTTGCCTCGACTCTTTGCCCACGGTGACTTGCACCGGCACGATCTCGGCGTCGAAATGACCTCCGGCAATGGCCCGTTGCGCACGAGCCAGTGAGGCCAGGGCAAACGCATCCTGCGCCTCGCGACTGAAACCGTTTAGCTCGGCGCAGTCCTCGGCAAAGGTGCCCATCAGCCGGCCCGGCTCATAAGCATCCTCCAGTCCGTCGAGAAACATGTGATCGAGCACCTTGCCGTGCCCCATGCGATAACCGCTGCGCGCGCGGTCCAGCAGGTAAGGCGCATTGGACATGCTCTCCATGCCGCCAGCCACCACCACTGCAGTGCTGTCTGCCAGCAACAGGTCATGGGCCATGATTGCGGTCTGCATGCCGGAACCGCACATTTTGTTGACCGTGCTGCACAGCGTCGCATGGCTCAGCCCGGCACCCAGTGCCGCCTGTCGAGCAGGTGCCTGACCAAGACCTGCCGGCAGAACACAACCAAACAGCACGTGCTCCACATCTGCAGGCTCGATGCCTGCGCGCTCGACAGCGGCGCGGATGGCGATCGAACCCAGGGCGGTGGCGCTGAGGCTCTGCAGGTCGCCCTGAAAACCGCCCATGGGCGTGCGCACGGCACTGACAATGACCACGGGGTCTTGATGAGGGGGTGTCCTTTCGATGGACATGGCTATCTCCAGTCTTGTTTTTATAGGTACGGTGGAATCATCAACCTGCTGCCTTGCTGACGCAATGGTTGAGGCAGGCAGATTAGCCGCTATCCCGGCATCGTGCCCGACGCGACGAATCTCTCACCACCGGCGAGGTCTGAAGATCACTGAACCTGACGCTGGAGCACACGAATGTCGCTACGCCTGATCCGCGCCCTGCTCTCGGGGCTGCTCATCCTCGGCTTGAGCGCCTGTGCGCTGATTCCCCATCGAGACCCGCTGGCGATCAGCGTCGTGGGTATCGAACCCATCCCCGGTCAGGGCCTGGAACTGCGCATGGCGGTCACGTTGCGGGTGCAGAATCCAAACGAAACCGAGATCAACTACAACGGCGTCGCGCTGGACCTGGACGTGAACGACAGGCTGCTGGCCTCCGGGGTAAGCAATCAGAAAGGCACTGTAGGACGCTTCTCCGAGGCGGTGCTGGTGGTGCCGGTCAGCGTGTCGGCATTCGCTGCCTTGCGCCAGGCACTGGGGCTGAGTCAGAGCCAGCGCCTGGACAACCTGCCCTATACGCTTCGCGGCAAACTGGCCGGCGGTCTGTTTGGTACGCTGCGCTTCAGTGACAGCGGCACGCTGGATTTGCGCCAGGCAGAAGGAGACCCCTGGTAACACGCATGGCGGGTGGTGATGTCTGTCCGGGTCTGGCAGGGTAAACAGGGCGATACAGGTGGCATGCTTTCTGCTGGCTGACTGCAGCGCATGCTCTGCGCCTTCTCACTCTCAAGGAAGATTTGCCAATGACCCCACAGAACCCGTCAGCACGTTTTTTCCCGACCTTTCTGGCCCTTGTGACGCTGATGCTCAGCCTGTGCATAGCACCGGCATGGTCTGCAGAAAAAAGCGCCAAGCGCGGCATCGCCTATGACATCGCCCTGCCCGCCGACCTGAGTGCGTTATCTTCGGGCGTGAGCTGGTGGTACAACTGGAGCCCCAGGCCCCATGACCGTCTGGCGTCGTACGATTATGCCTCGATGTACGGCATGGATTTCATCCCGATGGTGTGGAACGGCAATGTCGACGACGGGCAGTTGAAGCAATACCTGCTGGCTCACTCAGCCATCCGCTATTTGCTGGTGATCAATGAGCCCAATCTGCTCGACCAGGCCAATATGACGCCCGAAGCGGTGGCCAGCTTCTGGCCCAGGCTGGAACAGATCGCCGCTCAGACCGGCGTAAAACTGGTGGGGCCAGGCATGAACTGGGGAACCATGCCGGGCTACGGCGACCCGGTCGTGTGGCTCGATGCCTTTTACGCGGCCTATAGGTCCATGAATCAGAACCGCGACCCGCGGATCGATTACCTGGCTTTTCACTGGTACGACTATGGCTTGCCAGGGATGCTCGACCGACTGTCGAAGTACGGAAAACCCTTCTGGGTCACCGAGTTCGCCAATTGGCATGCCCTGGATGACGGAGCGCAGATTGATTCAGTCGACAAGCAGAAGCGGCAGATGGCGGAAATGGTCGCCACCCTCGAGCAGCGCCAGGACGTATTCAGATACGCCTGGTTCACGGGCCGGATGAACCCCGACCCGCACTTTTCCAGCTTGCTGGACGCTGAGGGCAAGCTGACTGAACTGGGCCAGTATTACCTGTCGCTGCCATACAGCGAGTAACCACTCGCGGCTCTTCGCAGCCTCTTAGCGAGGCTGCGCCGATCTCGGTCAGACCGCTGATGATGTGCTGGGTGTAGGGAAATGACTGATCGGGCTCCAGGACTCTTGTCGAGATCAACAGCCCTTCCCTGACCAGCGTGTCGACGGTTTCCACACAGGCGTGGATTGCCGGGGCGCTTGAATAAGCGCGCACCAGCTCCCTGTAGATCTGACCGAATGTCAGTTTTTGCGGTTTGCTGAAGCACAGGCGACCGACGATGCTCAACACCGCGAGGTCCACCCGCTGTTTCCCGTCACTCACCACTATTGCCTTTAACGAAATAAAAATGACGCACCATAGGCTGATTATTCCTATCGCCCTTGTGCCATCTGTACATGGCAAAGGTTGATCGGTAATGCACAATTTCACGTCCAGTTTTAATGGAATACATATTAAGGGCGTCGTTGATTAATGTTCACTCCAAGCGGTGAAAACCCCTTTAAGCGTTCATTAATTCATGTGGAAATCCCGATACTTTCTCTTAAAGAGCCAGCCTTTAAAACGCGCACGAACCACGAGGATGCGAAGCTTACCAGCTCACTAAACCTAACGACAATTAGGTTTATTAAAAAACAATAAAAACCTAAGAAAATTGAGTTTTTTGGCTTTTAATGTCTTAGAAACGGAAAATTTACCGATTTTATTCTTTAAATAATGCCTAAATCCTCCGACCTCATCTGGAAAAACCATATGATGGCCATATGTCATCATTTATTAAAATCTCCATTCCCCATACTTTAGCGACCTGTGAACTGTTTACTGTCGCGCTGGACTGAGTGTTCAGCCGAGCCCTGCGCCATTGCAACAGCCGTCCGTTTTTATCCTGCAAACCATCAATCGAGATTCAATCGATGACTAGATCAATGCTGTCTGTTTTCAGTGCAGTACTTCTGTGCGCGCAAAGTGCCTTAACGTTCGCCGCAGACTCAACTTCCAGCACAAATACCACTGGGTCCGATCAACAGATCAGGACCCAGGTGGAAGCCAAACGCGACCAGCTGTCAGGCGCCGACAAGATCAACCCGGCCCGACAACAGAGTTCGTCGTCCCTGCTCGATGCCCCGGTGGACACCAACGACGCCCCTGCCCAGGCACAACGACCATGAACAACCTCAATCAACCGATCATATCGACCGGAAGGACACTTGCCTTGTCAGCCTTCAAACAGACGCTGGGCCTGAGTCTGCTGACGTTCAGCGTCATGCAGGCCAACCTTGCACTCGCCGCCGTAACCCCGGCGACCGGCAACGAAGTCGAAGCGCGCGTCAGCTCGATTCTCGACAACATGAACCAGTCGGAAAAGATCAACTTCACCCGCGTCAACGACGGTCACATGATCCCGTCGCTGCTCAAGTGGGGCATCAAGGGCACCGTGGCGTATGACTCGTCCATGGGCGTGCACGTCAACAACGCCACGTTCGGCGCTCAATACCCTTCGCAGTCTGCGCTGGCAGCGACCTGGAGCATCAACCGGGCCAAGGAATTCGGCCTGGCCATCGCTTATGAGACACGAATTTCCGGCGGTCAGCAGATGCTCTCGCCAGGCGTGAACCTTTACCGGACGCCCTACAACGGCCGTTCGGCAGAATACGTCAGTGGTGAAGACCCGTTCCTCGGCGCCGTGCTGGCACCGGCTATCGTCAACGGCATCCAGGCTCAGGGTATCCAGGCCAGCGGCAAGCACTACCTGGCCAACGAGCAGGAAGCCAATCGTCAGGCGGTCGACGTCAAGGTCGACGAGCGCACCCTACGCGAGCTTTATCTGCCAGGCTTCGAGTCGATGGTGAAGAACGCCAATGTCGCCTCGATCATGTGCGGCTTCAACAAGGTCAACGGCGACTACGCCTGTGAAAACCACCACCTGATCACTGAAGTGCTCAAGGGCGAATGGGGCTATCAGGGCATGGTCATCAGTGACTTCAACGCCATTCATGATGCCTTCAAGGGCGCGTGGGCCGGTACGGACATCGACATGCCCTCCGGCCTGCAATTTACCGAAGCCAATCTCCTGCCCTACCTGTGGAGCGGGCAACTGACCCAGAACGTGATTGACGACAAGGTCAAACGCAACCTTCGCGGCATCGTCAGCTATGACTTCCAGGACAACCTCAACACTGCCAAGACCCTGGAGCATCCGGAATACGGCATGCGCGCCGCACTGAATACCGCGCGCGAATCCATCGTGTTGCTGCGCAACGAGAACACCGCTGCCGGCAAACCGCTGCTGCCGCTGGAGCGTTCAGCGAAAATCGCCGTGATCGGCAACTGGGCGCACGACGTACCGGCATCGCCTTTCGGCACCGCTAACTCACCACCCAACAGCTACGTGACCGAGCTGAGCGGTTTGCAGCAACTGGCATCCAGCAGCAGCGATGTCACTTATCTGTCAGAGATGAGCCTGAACCCCGCGAGCTCGGTGTGGTATCAGCCAGCAACCGGTGACAACGGGATCAGCAATGCCGGGGTAAAAGCCGAATACTTCTCCAACACCAGCTTTTCCGGTGACCCGGTGCTGACGCGTGTCGAGCCCGGTGTGAACCTGAACTGGACCACCGGCAGCAACGTGACCAACGCAGGCAGCACGGCGGTGTCTGGCTTCAGCCCGACAGCCGGGGCTTTCTCGGCGCGCTTTACTACCACCATCAAGCCCACCATCTCGGGCGCTCAGGCATTCAAGGTGCGTGCGGATGGCCCTTACAAACTCTGGGTCAACGATGAACTCATCGTGCAGAGCGACGGCGTGCCTTACTCGGGCGATGTGGTGAATGCGCTGACCACGTCGGGGAAAACTGCGGCGTTGTCGGCCGGTAAGACCTATACCGTGAAACTGGAATACCAGCGCGTACAAGGCAATTTCATCCCTGCATTGGGCGGCCTGACAGGCGTACAGATGAGCTGGGCTGCGTTGCGTCCGCCAAAGGACCTGTCGAAATACGATGCGGTGGTGGTGGCGACCGGTACCACGTCTGAAAACGAAGGCGAAGGTTCCGACCACGGCTTCGACCTGCCAGACCAACAGGCTGAACTGATCAGCTTCGTCGCCAAGGCCAATCCCAACACCATCGTCGTCATGCACGGCGGCGGCGTGGCCAACATGCAGCCATGGGCGAACAAGGTCGGCGCCACGCTGCAAGCCTGGTTCCCGGGCCAGCAAGGCGGTCAGGCACTGGCCGAGATTCTCTACGGCAAGGTCAACCCGTCCGGCAAGTTGCCGGTCACGATCGACAAGAAGATCGAGGATAACCCGAGCTATGCCTCCTATCCGGATCCAGCGGCCTATCGCGGCAGCAACCCGCTGACCGAAATGACCTACAGCGAAGGCCTGTACATGGGTTATCGCGGGTATGACAAGAAACACGCCAAGCCGCTTTATCCGTTCGGTTACGGCCTGTCCTACACCACGTTCAGCTACAGCGACCTGAAACTGTCGACCAACGTGCTGACGCCAGGCTCGACGATCGACGTGAAATTCACGGTGACCAACACCGGCGACAAGGCAGGCTTCGAGGTGGCGCAGCTGTATGTGCAGCCGGTCAAACCTGCTGTGGACCGTCCGGAGAAAGAGCTCAAGGGCTTCACCAAGGTGTACCTGCAGCCGGGCGAGAGCAAGACCGTCAGCGTACCGATAGACTCGCGCTCCCTGGCTTACTACGTCGACAAGACGGCAAGCTGGGACGTCGATGCCGGCAAGTTCAAGATTCTCGTCGGCGCGGATTCGGAGAACCTCACGCTCAACAGGACGCTGATTACCCTGTACCCGGAAAAACTGACCACTCGTGACAGCAACCCGCTGCCCTTGCCACTGCGCAAGGCAGTCCAGGTCAGCGCGGCACAGACCTACTGATGCACCCCGTCAAGGCTCATGGATGAGCCTTGATATCCCTTCCCAATCGCTGCACGTAGATATCGAAAACCGCCATGACATCCACGTCCTGGGGGCTTCGCAGCCACTGAATCTGCAAGCCGTCCATGACCGAGAAGATCTCCTGGGCCAAGGCTTTGACATTGATATCGCCGCGCACTTCCCCCGCCTCGATCAACGCCTGCAAATGACCGCGCGCGTGTTCGTGGGTCAGCTGGAATCGTTCAAGGTGCCAGGCCCATGCCGGGTGCGCCTTCGACAGGCTCTCGGTATTCATCAGCAGCGCTGCCTGACACTCCTCGGCATTTTCGATACTGAAACTCATGCTCAGTTTGAGAAACTTCAGAAACCCTTCAAGCGTCGGCTCGGTGACCAGATCCTGAAAGCGCGACGTGACACGCTGGTCCCTGCGTTCCAGCAAGGCCGCGAGCAATGCTTCCTTGTTGGGGAAGTGGTGCAGCAGCCCGACCGTGGTAATACCGGCAAGCAGTGCAACCTCGCGCATCGACGCACTCGAATAGCCGTCTCTGGCAAAAACAACGGTAGCGGCGTCCAGCAAGGCCTTTCTGCGCATGTCTCCCTTGGGTGCGCGGCGACGCTTGGGTGGGGGCGTTTCTGCGGATTCATTCCCTGATTCTTCGATAACCATAAAAACCTGATAACGCCTTGATTCAATGTGCCCCGATGCTCATGACCGGGGCCCTGCTGGTAAAAAACCGTTTCGCCGTCAGCGACGCCGTGGTGATGGAGACCAGCGCAATGATCGCATTGCCGGTAAACATGCCGGGCAAGGCACCACTGCTGCCGAACCAGTGAGTTCCGGCGAAGACGAACGGCACTGTACCCGCCGTTGCCCTGAGCCAGGCAAATACCGCGACCCACCACGACCTGTTCATGGTCAGGAACACGGCGATGGCGACGAAATCCAGACCAATCAGAACCCAAAGACCGCCGCCCCACAGGCAAAAGGTCATGAACACGGCGCGGGCTTCGTCCCCCAGTTGGTAGAGGTCGGCAATCATGCCACCACAGAGCACCAGCACCAGCCACACAGCCAGCCCGTAACAGACCACCAGCCGCCGGGTGAAAATGACCGCAGAACGCACACGATCATCCCGGCTCGCACCAATGTTCTGACCCAGCACCGGAGCAAGCGCCCCAGGCAGGGCAAAAAAAGCGCAGTACGAAAACTGTATGACCCGATCCAGCACCGTCATCGCGGCCAGGGCCGGGGTGCCGAATGCCGACAGCGAGGCGACAAGATAAGCCAAACCGACGGGTGTCGCCAGATTTGCCGCCATCGCCGGGAGCGCCAGCCTGAAGGTATGCCGTGCATGCAGGCGCAACAGTTTCAGATGGCGCGTGAACACCATGCCTATCCGGCTGCGCACCCAATACAGCCCGATGGACGCGGAAACGGCCGCCGATACGGCGAACGCGATGCCTGCACCGTCGAGCCCCAGACCGAGCCCAAAGATGAAAAACGGGTCTGCCACTGCCAGCGTGGCGGCAGCGGACAGCACGACGCCCATCGCCCGACGGTTGTCACCAATGGTTCTGAGCATCTGCGCCGACATCTGCATCACTGCCTGCAATGCCGTAAAAGGCAGGGTCAGCCAGATAAACCTGCGCGCTGCCTCGTAAGTGGCCGCCTCGGCACCCAGCCATCGCGTGATAGGCACGATAAACGTCAACTGCGCGGCGGCTGCCAGACCGCTGACCATGATTACCATGAGCATCAGGCTGCCGGCGAGCCTGGGTATCGATCTGGCCGCCCGATGGCCGACGCGCGCGGAAAGCACCGAGGCTGCGGCGATGATCAGGCCGGTTGCCAGCGCGCCGTTGAAAAACATCAGGACCTTGGCAATGCCGACTGCCGCCAGAAGCACGGGGTCATGCAGCATCGATACGTAGACCAGCGTGAGAATGTCGACCAGAAAGACGGCGAACAGACTCAATGCACTGGCACTGGCGGTGACGACGATATGGCGCGCTACGCTGCCCTGGGTAAATCTTGCACTGGCTTCGGCCATCAATATTCTCAAAAGGCCTGACGGGCCAGGAAGGCAAGACTCCCTTACCAAGATACCCTCACGCTAAAACGTGAAGAACGATCAGCGCCGGATTGTCGGGTCGCTGTCGGCCGGTGCTGCTACCTGCTCGCCGCCATCAAGCGATTCACTTCACTGCGAACCATGTTGGCGTATTCCGGCGGACTCATGGTGTCCAGCTCGGACCGAACCCACTCAGACCACTTGCCCTTGCGCTTGGCGCGCTCGCCCATCAAGCGTGCCGCCTCGCCCTTGGCCTTGCCCAGATTGCTCTGCCACAGTTCGAACAGTCGGGATTTTTCGTCTTCCAGAGCGGTACGTTCGGGGAGCGGCCGATTGGCCAGATTGAAACTCATCACAGTCACCTACGGCTAAAAACGGCTGCATCTTACACCCGTAAGGGGCATTGCTTGCAGAGTCTTGCGTCGGGTCATTCAAGCAATTGCAACTTTTCAGGATGCGCGAGACTCCATTGAACACTGTTGCCACCACTTGAAAGGAATACACCCATGGCTCGTAAGACCCCTGCTCAGCAAGCTGCCGATCAAATCAAGGATCAGGCATTCAGTGACCTGCAGGCACTGATCGAAGAATCCGACAAACTGCTCAAGGAAAGTGCTGCTCTGGTTGGTGAAGAAGCAGAGACATTGCGCGCGCAGTTGAGCGTCAAGCTCAAGCAGGCACTGGACTCGATGGCCAGCGTTCGCGACCGCACCAAGCCGGTTGTTGAAGCGACCGAAACCTACATCGGTGGTCACCCATGGCAGACCGTGGCTATTTCTGCCGGCTTTGGCCTGGTAGTCGGCCTGCTGCTGGGTCGTCGTTGATCGACTGATGAACGGCATCGCGGGCCAGGTTGCCGGCCCGCGATGCCGATGCAGTAAAGCGTGATGAATAAGGTGTAAATCCGGCGAGCGCCCTTATCGGGTGTGCTGTATCACCGAAGGCTCGGCAAAACGGTGCGACTTGGTCACCTTCGCCTGTAACGCCACGCGCTCTTCCTCGGCCTTGGCCTGGCTTTCATAAGGCCCTATCAATACCTGCTGTTTACCGTCCACGTCCACGATGACCGGGGCATAACTGCGCTCGAGCAACCAGGCACTGGTATCGCTGACCGCCTCGCGCGAGTTCATCTGAATGAACCACTGCGGCGTAGAGACCGGAGCAGTCGTTGCAGCCTCCTGGACTTTCTCCCTGGCGGGCGCACGCGAACCGCCTGCATCGCATCCGGCCAGAGCCAGTACCGCTATCATCATTACCGTCTTGCGCACGTAGGTCTGCTCCTCGTCTGAAGTGGCGCGAGTCTAACATCGCGGCGCGGCCCGTTGATCACCTGTGTCGAGGTGTCGCACGCCCCCTGGAATGACGTGAAGTACCGGCAATACCGGGCTATCGCCACATCAGTCGGGCTTGGCAGCAACCGCCGATCATGTAATCAGATATTTCGTTGCATATAAACGCGACATGAAGTGTCACACGACTGCGACCATGTTGATCGGTGGCTTGCCGCCATCGGTGCATTAGTACAGGAGTTCATCATGTGCGACGACCGAAATCCCCTGCATTGTTTCATTCCGCCTTACATGCTCGAGCGTATGGCGCAGTCCCCCAAGTCTCTGGTCAGCGCCAGGGCGATTGCCAACCTGACGAGCAGCTCGGCGTTTCTCGCCTCTCGCCTGACCGCCCGAACCATGCCGTCGATGCACGCGATCAAATCGCCTGACGGGCGAAAGCACCGCGTGATTCATGACGCCAAGGGCACTGACGATCTCCCCGGCGTGGTGGTGCGCAAGGAAGGCCAGGCAGCGACGGGCGACAAGGCAACCGATGAAGCCTACGATGGCTCGGGCGACGTCTATGATTTCTATGCGCAGCTGTTCGAACGCAATTCGCTGGACGACAGTGGCATGTCGCTGGTCTCGACCGTGCACGTCGCCGAAGTGGATTTCAACGGCGAGCATGTACCGCTGAGCAATGCCTATTGGAATGGCAGCCAGATGGCTTACGGCGATGGTGATGATCTGGTCTTCAAGCGCTTTACCGGCAGCCTTGAAGTGATCGGCCATGAGCTGACCCACGGCGCGCAGAGTTTCACCTCGAACCTGGACTACCGCGGGCAGTCCGGGGCCTTGAACGAGCACTTCGCCGATGTATTCGGCATGCTGGTGCGCCAGTGGAAACAAGGCACCAGCGCCGCCGAGTCGGACTGGGTGGTGGGCAAGGAGTTACTGGTGCCTGCCCCGACGCGACGAGGCATTCGCGATATGGAAAAACCCGGCACTGCGTATTCCAACGATCCGGATCTGGGTGATGATCCGCAACCTGCGACGATGGCCGACCTGTATACCGGTGCCAAGGATCGCGGCGGTGTCCACATCAACTCGGGCATTCCCAACCGGGCATTCGTGCTGGTGGCCAAGGCGCTGGGCGGAAATGCCTGGGAAGTGGCGGGCAGAATCTGGTATGAAACGATGCTGGCGCTGGCCTCCGACAGTCAATTCGTCGATTGTGCCAAGGCCAGCATAAAAATAGCCTCGGACCCGCGCTTCGGCCCCAAAGCCAAGAAAGCCGTGCAGGCGGCCTGGAAAGAGGTCGGTGTAAAGGTATAGGCGAGGCATAACCGTCGCATAACCACCACAAAGGTGCTTGAAATGAAGGTCTGTCTAGTGCAATCCGGCGGTTTTGCAGGTGCAGTCAAACGCTGTGAAGTCGATACAGCCACCCTTGAACAGCCCGAAGCCGAGCAGTTGCAGAGGCTGGTGAGCGATAGCGGCCTGAACCAGTCCAGCAGTGCTTTCAATGATGAAGCGCGGGACCTGAATCAGTACGAAATCACCATCGAGGATGACGCCAGGGAAATCTGCCTGACGTTCGACGAACACAACGTGCCTGCATCTGCCCGCCAGTTGCTCGGCTTTCTCAAGCAACGCGTCAAACCCGGCAAGCTCTGAGACAGGCTTTTGCCAAAGGACTCTGGCAGCAGCGATGCCCTTTCGTCGACAGATGGAGGGTATCGCTGCTACCGGATTCGCCACCATCCTCCGCGCATGGAATAATGGCGCAGTGACATGTGAACCACCCGGAACCCTGGCGGTCAATGATTTGTACCGATCCGCTAGCGCTGACCGTACAAAAAAAACGCTTCACGCTGCCATTAACGAGGTATCTTTTCGTGCCGCGCGTTCTTACCTCCTTACCTCTGCATCAATGGCGTCGATGAGCACTGTGCATCCTATCGAACACTCTTCAGGCCTGATCATCTGTGAGCACTGCGACTCGCTCTACGAAGCCCATCCTCTGCAGCCCGGCGAGGCAGCATTCTGCCTTCGCTGCGAGGCACTGCTCGGTCGTGGCCATCGAGTCACGATAGAACAGCTGCTCGCGTTGACCATCGCCGCAGCCATGCTTTTCGTATTCGCCAATCTGTTCCCGGTCATCAGCATCAATATGAAGGGCCTGTCCAACGAGGTCACACTCTGGCAGTCGGTCGAAGCCCTCGCTCAAGGGCGGATCACGATCATTGCCCTGGTGGCCGGCCTGTCGATCATTTTTGCCCCGCTGTTGCAGATCGTCCTGCTGTTCTGGGTGCTGGTACATGCGCACAAGGGCATCGTCGCACCCGGCTTCAGAACCTGCATGCGCGCCCTCGAGCACTTGCGCCCATGGAGCATGCTCGAAGTGTGCATGCTCGGCATTCTGGTAGCGATCATCAAACTGTCCGGGATGCTCGACGTACACCCCGGCGTCGGACTCTGGGCCATGGCCATGCTGATGGTGCTGATCCTGCTGATCGCCAACAAGGATATCCGCCGGCTGTGGGATGAACTGGGAGTGCAGCCGCAATGAACGGCATC
Source organism: Pseudomonas congelans (assembly GCF_900103225.1). GTDB lineage: Bacteria > Pseudomonadota > Gammaproteobacteria > Pseudomonadales > Pseudomonadaceae > Aquipseudomonas > Aquipseudomonas congelans. The sequence continues at coordinate 1,430,620 of NZ_FNJH01000001.1, forward strand.
CCCTTCGCCCATGAACACAAGCTGTGCCTGTGCCACACCTGCGGTTACGCCTGCCAGGAGGACGCTACGCGTTGTCCGCGCTGTGACTCTCCGGTACACAGGCGCAAGCCCAACAGCATCAGTCGCACCTGGGCCTATCTGATTGCCGCGCTGATTTTCTATATCCCGGCCAACGTACTGCCGGTGATGTACACCAACCTGCTGGGCAACCGCAGCGAAAGCACGATCATGAGCGGCGTCATCGAGTTTTTCGAAAGCGGCTCCTGGGACATCGCCATCCTGATTTTCGTCGCCAGTGTTCTGGTGCCATGCATCAAGTTTCTGGTGCTGGGCATGCTGCTGATCACCTGCCAGCGTCGTAGCACCTGGGCCATGCGCGAGCGCGCGCGCCTGTACCGCTTCATCGAACTGATCGGTTACTGGTCGATGCTCGATGTGCTGGTTGTGGCCCTTGTGGCGTCTCTTGTTCAGTTTCGTGAGCTCAGCACCATCGAGCCGCGAATCGGTATTCTGTTTTTTGGCTTGGTAGTGGTGATGACGATGTTCGCCGCCATGAGTTTCGATCCCCGGCTTATCTGGGACGCAGAGGTTGAAGATGTCTGACAGTACCCTCCCCCCGCCTGCTTCAGTGCCACGCCCTGAAGTCAAACGTCGTCGCCTGCGTGTCTCGCTGATCTGGCTGGTGCCGATCGTTGCCGCGATCATTGGCATATCCATGGCCTTGCATGACTGGATGAACATCGGCCCCAGAATCACTGTCAGCTTCCTGACAGCCGAGGGTCTGGAAGCCAACAAGACCCAGGTCAAATACAAGAACGTGGTCATCGGCATGGTCACGGATATCAGCCTCAGTGACGACCGCACGCATGTGCTGGCCAACATCGAGCTGAACACCAGTGCCGCACCGTTTACGCGGGTCGACAGCCAGTTCTGGGTGGTGCGCCCACGCATCGGCGCACATGGGGTATCGGGTGTGGATACGCTGCTTTCGGGTGCCTTCATCGGCGCCGATGCGGGCAGTTCCGAGGAAACCAAGACCAGCTTCACCGGCCTGGAAACGCCGCCGCCGGTGACCTTCGGCGAAAAAGGCAAGCGCTTCACGCTGCACACTGACGATCTGGGCTCGCTGGACATCGGCTCACCGATCTACTTCCGCCGCATTCAGGTCGGTCAGGTAGTGGCCTATGACCTGTCCAAGGACGGCCGCGGCGTCGACATCCAGATTTTCATCAATGCTCCGAACGATCAGTACATCACCACTGACACACGCTTCTGGAACGCCAGCGGTGTCGACATCACCGTCGGCGCCTCAGGGGTCAAGGTCAATACGCAGTCCCTGACCTCGATCATTTCCGGTGGTATCGCCTTTCGCGAGCCGAACTGGAGCCCGGACTCGAAGCCGGCGGACGAGAACGCAGAATTCAAGATATTCGATGACCAGACCACGGCGATGGCACCTCCCGACGGCGAGCCACGCTACATCCGCATGCGTTTCAATCAATCGCTTCGCGGTCTGACGGTCAATGCGGCGGTAGACTTCCTCGGCGTCAACATCGGCAAAGTGGTATCGGTCGACCTGGATTACGACCCAGCCACCAAGACTTTCCCCGGTATCGTTGGCGCAGTGATCTATCCCAAGCGCCTGGGCGCGGCCGAGTCCAAGCTCAAGGAACTCGGCGGCTCGGGTGATGAAGAAGAACAGTCTGCCCGGGTATTGGGCGCCTTCGTGGCCAATGGTCTTCGTGCCCAGGTGCGTAACGGCAACCTGCTGACCGGTCAGTTGTACATTGCCATGGAGTTCGATCCAAAGGCACCGAAGGTAGCGTTCAACGCCAAGGCCCGACCGCTGGAAATTCCGACGGTGCCGGGCAGCTTCGACAAGCTGCAGGAGCAATTGCAGGCCTTCGTCGAGAAACTCAGCAACCTGCCGATCGACCAGCTGGCGGGCAACCTCAACGGCACCCTCAGCGAGTTGCAGAAAACCCTCAAGCAAGTCAACAGCAGCGTGTTGCCGCAGATGCGTGGCACCTTGCAGCAGGCCGAGAAAACCCTGGGGACTGCAAACGACTCGTTCGCCGAAGATTCACCCGCGCGTCAGCAACTGGGCCAGGCCATGGATGAAGTGCAACGTACCGCACGTTCGGTACGGGTCCTGACCGACTTCCTCAGCCGCCACCCGGAATCGCTGATTCGCGGCCGCACGGGCGACGCAGCGCCACGTTCGTTCAACGCCCCGTCCTCGTCCCGAGCCATTGATCCGGAGCCAAAACAATGACCTTGCGCCTGAAACTGATGGTACTTGCCGCAGCACTGGGCCTGGGTGCCTGCACATCGACGCAGACCCACTACTACACGCTGATCGCGCCGATGGGCGCGACCAGCACTGCCGCCAGCAAACCCATGCCGTTCCAGTTCGAAATGCTGCCGGTGATCATGCCGGTGCAGGTCGACCAGCCACCGCTGGTGGTTCGCCAGGGCAACGGCAGCCTGGCGATTCTGGACACCGAACGCTGGGGTTCCCCCCTGGGCGACGAGTTCCACGATGCGCTGACCCCGCAGCTGGAGCGCCGCTTCGGCAGCCGCGACATGGCCGGTTTGCCAAAGAACAGCGATCAGCCAACGCTGTCGATCCGTACGGACGTAAGGCGCTTCGAGTCGATGCCCGGCAACTACGCGCTCATTGATGTGGTATGGACACTCGGGCTTCGCGATGCCGGTGCCACGGCGGGTAGCAAGCGGCAGAGCCTGACCTGCAGCAGCGTGATCCGCGAGCAGGCCGGTGAAGGCATGGAAAATCTCATCATTGCCCATCAGAAAGCGGTGGCCCAGTTAGCCGACAAGATCGCCGCCACGGCCTCGAGCTGGACCGCACAGCGCTCCTCGCGCTGCCTATAAGCCTGTCGGGAGGTCTGCGCAAAAGACCTCCCGTTTTCAACGCCTTCAGCCTGAAACCGTTGTGCCAGCCACTTGGACGTCGTTGCTCAAAGCGTTCAATTCGGTACAAAGTGTATCACCCTGCCGGATTCCTACGTACACTCTGCCATCTGTCTGGCACGTTAGTACCTGATCGAACTGAACACGCAACCTCTCGCCTTCGTCGGGATGTCTGATCAGTCGACGCCAGAGACGCTTGTTAACCCCGACTGTAGCGGTGCACAGTTTATCGAGGACAAACGGATGACAGGGATCGGACCGCGGCTTAAAAAGGAACGTTTGCGCCTCAAACTTTCGCAAAGTGCGCTGGGCGCGATAGGTGGCGTGGAAACCAACGCTCAGGGCAACTACGAAAATGGCGTCCGCTCTCCCCGTGCGGATTATCTGTCCAGCATTTTCGATGCCGGAGTGGATGTTGCCTATGTGGTCACCGGCCTCAGTGCTACGCGCATTGTCCCCGCTGTCATAACAACGGACAGTCAGCGCAGCGCCCCGCTCAACCGCGTCGTCGAACGCTTGCACGGCAACCTGCACGATGTGACCCAGAACCTGTACCACTTCACCCGCCTGATCGAATCGAACGCAGGCGCTGGCCAAGTGGACAGCAATCAGCTGGAAAACATCAAGAACGACGCCGAAGCGATCACCGTCGCCACCGTCCGGCTGATCTACATGACGTCGCGAATCAAGTAACTCGCACGTATCGCGTGCCGCCAAGGCGGCTCATTACGCCGGAAACGCCTTGTCCCTGAGTTTGTCCATCACCAGCGCAATGAATGCCGACACCGCGGGCGGCAGATGCTGTCGGCTGGGGTAAAGCACATGCAGACCATGGCTGGTGCGCTGGTACTGCGTCAGTACCGGTACCAGTCGGCCATCCTGCAGATCCGAGCGGATCAGCGTCGCGGGCAACAACGCGATACCGAGCCCGGCAAGGGTCGCTTTGCGCAACGCCTGCGCGGTGTTGGCATTGAACCGGCTGGCAATGTGCACCTCATGCATCTTCGCGTCCGGCCCGAGCAGCCGCCAGGCAGTGACGCCACCGCGATGCGCGGCGCTGACACAGTAATGACTGTGCAGGCTCTGCAAGGAATCAGGCATGCCATAAGCGGCAATATAAGCCGGACTGGCGACCATCGTGTCATGGCCTTCATCAATCAGTTGCCGCCCTACGTACCCAGAGTCCTGCAAAGGGCCACCCCGAAAGGCGATGTCCAGCCGGTCAGCGATCAGGTCAGCGTGATCATCACTGAGCACGAACTCCAGTTGAACACGCGGGTAAAGGGCGAGAAAACCGGCTACCCAGTCCATCGAGAAAAAGTCGAAGAAATCTGCCATCGCAGCGATACGCACCAGGCCGCCCGGCTCATCACGCCCTGAAGCAAGCTGTTCTGCGGCTTCCATCACCCCGTCGACGGCACCCACGCAGCGGCCGTAGAAATCCTCTCCGGCCTGAGTGAGCACCAGCTTGCGCGTTGAGCGCTGCAACAAGCGAGTGTCCAGTTGCATTTCCAGTTGCTGAACCCTGCGGCTGACCGTATTGGACGGCATGCCCAAGTGCCTTGCTGCCTGGGCAAAACTGCCGCTGCGCACTACCTGCACGAACAGCGCAACATCGTTGAGATCGAAGGTCACGCCCGTATTCCTCGTATTTATGGATCAGTCCAAGCCAACTATACCGGCTAATCAAGCAATCGATTGACGCTTATTCTTTGCGCTCAGGCATCAAGGCCCAGAGGAGAACGCCATGAACAGCATCGTCAGCATTCGGCCACGCGCCATCGTCCATCGCACGACCGGCAGAACCCGCGGGCCGATCACCCGACTGGTGAGCCCGGGCGATCTGGGTCAATTACTGAAGCCTTTCGTGTTTCTCGATCGAATCGGCTTCACGTCCGAGCCGGGGAAAACGGGATTCGGCATGCACCCGCATTCGGGTATCGCTACGCTGACCTACATGATCGAAGGCGAACTCGCCTATGAAGACACCACCGGCAAATCCGGAATACTGCCCAGCGGCGGTGTGGAATGGATGAGCGCCGGCAATGGCGTCTGGCATGATGCCCAGCCAATAAGCGGTTCGGCTGTCAGGGGCTTTCAGCTATGGGTCGCGCTGCCCGCTGCGCAGGAGAACGGCCCTGCGCAAAGCGTTTACCTGTCGGCAGCGCAGGTTGCGCAACAAGGCCCGGCAAAAGTGCTACTGGGACGCTACGGCAACTCACAAAGCAGCCTGCCGGCGCCGGAAGGCATGAATTATCTGGCCGTACAGCTCAAAGATGGCGAGCACTGGCGCTACACGCCGCCCGCTGGTCACACCGTGGGCTGGCTGGCAGTCAACACTGGACAGCTCGACGCAGGCGGTCCGGTCGATGCGGGTGAGCTTGTGATTTTCGAGGACTCGGATCGCCCCATCGACATCGTCGCCAAGGGTGATACCCACTTCGTGCTGGGATCGGCAGTCAAGCATCCGCACGACCTGGTCACAGGTTACTACTCGGTACACACCAGCAAAGCCGCACTCATTCAGGGTGAGCTGGAGATAGAACGCATTGGCGCACTGTTGCGCGAGGAAGGCAGGCTCTGATTGACCAGCAGCCTGTAAACAAACCCACCCGAAAACATCAGGTGGGTTGCTCAACAGATATTCCCCTAAGCAACACTATCAAGCTCGGCCAGCAGCTCCGGTGCAATCACCAGCTCGCTGGCGGCAAGGTTTTCACGCAAATGAGCGATGGAGGACGTGCCCGGAATCAGCAGAATATTGGGCGCACGTTGCAGTAGCCAGGCCAGGGCGACACACAGCGGCGAGGCATTCAGGCCGGCGGCCACTCGAGTCAGGGTTTCCGATTGCAGGGGTGAAAATCCGCCCATGGGGAAGAACGGGACATACGCAATGCCCTGCTCGCCCAGCTCTGCAATCAACGGCTCGTCGTGGCGGTGCGAAAGGTTGTAATGATTCTGCACGCAGACAATCTCGGCAATTCCCTGCGCCTGCCTGACTTGCCGGGCCGTGACGTTACTGACCCCGAGATGGCGGATCAAACCCTGGCGCTGCAACTCGGCCAGCACCGTCAACGGCTCCTCGATGGAACCTTCTGCGGGCGAATGCTGCTCGCCCCATGCCCGGAAGTTGACCACATCGAGCATCTCCAGCCCGAGGTTCTTCAGATTGTCGTGAACCGCCGCGATCAACTGTGCCGGGCTGGATGCTGGATTCCATGAAGCATCCGCGCCGCGCACTGCGCCGACCTTGGTGACGATCAGCAGGTCATCCGCGTAAGGGTGCAGCGCTTCGCGAATCAGCGCATTAGTGACATGCGGGCCGTAAAAGTCTGCGGTATCGATATGGTTGACCCCCAGCGCGAGGGCTTCGCGCAACACGGCCAGGGCACCCTGCGGATCTTTAGCAGGACCGAACACCCCAGGCCCGGCCAGCTGCATCGCGCCATAGCCCATGCGGTTGACGCGATGGCTGCCCAACAGGAATGTACCCGCCTTGTTTGCATGACTCATTTCGTGCCCCTTGATCCGATGTGTGTTCCTCACTATAGGCATTGAGCACTGTATTGATAATCAGGCGTAATCGGCACAACCTGTACGCCTGATCGAACACTGAGCAGAGCAATGGGGCCACGACAATGACTACCGATATTCAAGACCTGCTGGCCTTCGTCGCCGTGGTCAACGCCAGAGGCTTTCGCGAGGCCGCGCGGCTCAGCGGCAAATCCGCCTCCAGCCTCAGCGACGCCATTCGCCGTATGGAATCGCGACTTGGGGTACGGCTGCTGAACCGCACCACGCGCAGCGTGGCTCCGACAGAGGCTGGCGCCAAGCTTATGGAGCGTATCGTGCCTGCGCTGGGCGAAGTGGAGGCTGCCCTGGATGTGGTCAATGACTTTCGCGATCGCCCCTCGGGCACTCTCAGGCTGAACGTTCCGGTCAGCGCCGCCCGGCTGGTGCTGCCGTCGATCATCACGCCGTTCCTGCAGACCTACCCCGACATCCGTCTGGAGGTGGTTACCGAAGAAAGCTTTGTCGACATGCTTGCCGCCGGGTGTGATGCCGGCATTCGCTACGACGAGCGCCTCGAGCAGGACATGATCGCGGTGCCCATCGGCCCGAGGTTCCAGCGTTTTGCAACGGCTGCGTCACCGGCCTATCTGCAGGCCAGAGGGCGCCCCGAGCACCCGCGAGATCTGCTCGCGCATGCCTGTCTGCGAGGAAAATTCCCCAGCGGGGTCATACCGCTGTGGGAATACGAGCGAGACGGCGAAACCGTCAAGCTTGACCCGACAGGCCCTCTCACCGTCAGGATAGGCGGTGCGTTCGATCTGACTGTGCAGGCCGCCATCGACGGGCTGGGCGTTGTTCATCTGTTCGAGGACTGGCTACGCCCTCACCTGGACAGCGGCGCACTGGAACCGATACTCGAACCCTGGTGGCAGCGCTTCACCGGGCCGTATCTGTACTACCCGGGGCGCCGCTACCTGCCCTCACCGCTGAGGGCTTTCATCGACTTTATCAATGCACGCTGAGCCACATCAGAACACAGGCGGCATCAGCTCATCGCCACAACCGGACCCACGCCACGACGCGCTGGCGCCGCCATGGCGAACAACTCATCGACGCGTCTGATTTCATCCGCACTCGGTTTGATGGCAACGGCGCAGGCAACAAAGATCCCCGCATTGAAGATCAGACCGACGATGCCGCTGGTCAACGAACCCAGTGCCGGAATGTCATCCGGGTAGATCGTGGTCAGCACGATGGCGATCACAATCCCCACCAGCATGCCGGCAATCGCGCCCTGCTTGTTGCCATGACGACTGAACACGCCGAAAAACAGCGGCACGGCCAACTGGATAATGCCCTGATAGGAAATCTGCGCCAGCAATTGCAGGCGGGCATAGTCGAAGGTCAGGTAAGCCAGCAATGAGGCCGCCGCAATGAATACCACCATGCCGACCTTGGCGAGAATGGTCTTCTCGCGATCGCTGCGCGGTTTGCTCCAGGTCGCCAGGTCATTGGCGAACTGCGTACCGCACACCTGCACGCAGCCGTCGACATGGCCAATGCTGGCCGCCAGCACGATCATGATTGCCACGCCGAGCAGCCAAGGCCCGCCGATGTCGAACAACGACAGGAACCAGCCATGTTGCGGATGAGCCGCGACGTTCGGGTCCTGGCTGATTGCTGCGGCAAAGAGCATCAGAATGCCGTAGAAGCCGCCGACCAGCAGGATGGTCAGCAGTGTGCCCTTCTTCACCGAGCGCACGCCGCTGGCGGTGTAAATGCGCTGAAAGCTCATCGGCCAGCACATCGAGCCGATCACGCCGGTAAAGATCAGGCTGAACATGTACATCGGCCCGTAGGTACTGCCAGCTCCGCCAGGAATCACCAGCATGCTGGCGGGCAACTGCGACAGGTTGCTGAACGAGGCCTGCGCGCCGAACAGCAGGAAGATGCACAGCGCGGCGCACAGCACATAGGCAATCAGGCCCTGATACATGTCGGTCATGATCAGGCCGCGCATGCCCATGCTCACCGTCCAGTACTGACGAATCAGGATCACCACGACGCCCACCAACAGGCAGGTTGTCACACCCCAACGACCGAAGCTGGCGAACTGGAAAAGCGTCGCGAGGGCCTGAATTCCCATCACCACCCAGGGGAACACCGAAATGATGCCGATGATCGAAGCAATGCGTTTGACCACAGGACTGTTGAAGCGCATGCCCAGCAAATCCGGCTGGGTGGTCAGGTTGAAGCGCTTGCCCCAGGTCCAGGCACGATTGGCCATCAGGTACATGGCGGTCACGCCCAGCGTGGCGTAGACCATGCCGTAAAAGCCCAGCGCGCCACCGACCGACAAGGCGAAAAACGCCGTGAACGTCGCGCCCGGCCACCAGGAGTTGGTGTAACACATGGCGATGAACCACGGCCCGTAGGAGCGACCGCCCACCGCGTAATCGGAAAAACTCTCGCTCTTGCGGTTCGTCGCGTACAGCACCGCAATCATGCCCGCCAGAAATACACCGATCAGGCCGAAGGTGATGTAAAGATCCGCAACCGTAGTCGTACTGATCATTGCCCGTCCCCCTCTTGTGGAATTTCACCCAGCAGCGACTCGACCACGTAGAGCATCCACAGGCCCAGCCCCATGAGCACCGCGATCAGAATCCAGTAGAAGATCGGCAGCGGAATACCCAGCACCAGCAAGGTACTGCCGCTGACCTTGAGGTAAAACGGCGGAAACAGCGCCATCATCAACAGCGCGAAGAAGTACAGGCCAAACACCAGATTCTTCAGGCGGCCGGGGGTAGAAAGGGACGGAACGTTACTCATGGAGTGCTCCTTGAATTTCAGGATCTGGCTATGGATAAGTGATCGGATAAAACTCAAGCAGTGAAAGAAACACGCGGTTGCCCGCTACTTTTTTATTATTGAAGTACTTGTCTTACGTGTTCAAAGGCTCGCCGGACGAGGTCGACTCAGACCTGCCGCAGCCAGGTTTCCCATTGCGAATCATTGATGATGCTGCGCGCCCGCATGTGCTTCCAGGTGCCGTACTTGTAGAAGTCGAAGTCCAGTTGCGACACCGCGTGCTGCACCATCGCCCAGGTCGACCATTTGATGTCGGCCAAGGCCTTGTTGAGCTTGATCCGCGCGACGGTTTGCGCGCTGACCTGGCCGAAGTAGTCCTCGATCAGCGCCAGCTCCATGTCGTCGCTGAAAAACATCTCGCCGAACCACAGCGCCAATTCGTAATGGCGGTCGTTGTTGGAGGCGTACTCGAAATCCACCAGACGAATCTGGCGACCCGCGTTGAGCATGAAGTTGCCTGCCAGCGTGTCGTTCATGCACGGAGCCAGATCGATCCCGGAAGCTTGCAGCGCAGCTTTTGCGCGCTGGTATTGCAGGCACAGCCAGTCGTCATCCTGAGGCTTGACGCCCTTGAGTTCGGCCACCTGGCTCTGGTGCTCGGCGATCATGTCGAACACGGTCTTGGTCTGTTGCAGCAGCGGCTGATCGTTGAACGCCTTGAGCCCGTGCAGGGCACTGTGGCGTATGTCGCGTTGCAGGAAGTCATGGTTGGACGACGCCCGCCAGCCCTCCATGAACTCGAACACCTCGACACCGAAGGCTTCGAGGAAAGCGAAAACCGGTGCGCCATAACCGGTTTGCGCCGCCTTCACACTGGCCTCGTGGGCAGTGTGACGGTCGATGAACATCTCTGTACCGACGCCTGGCACCTTGAAGAAGTACGCCGTGTCGGCGCCCTCGACTTCGACCCGCCAGTTGGTGTTGGAGATACCGCCACTGACAGGCTCGTAGTCAATGCGGCGCCCCTGCCAGCTGTCGATGCTGCGCACGGCGGCTTCCAGTTGTCGTTCCTGGGTACTGACCGACTGCCCTAACGTTTTCATGCCTTACCCTCCTGAACCTGACGCATCCAGCCTTCCAGCCGCGGGTCCTGAACGCACTGCCGACAGCGCAGCAGCGTCCATTGCCCGACCTTGGAAAACTCCAGTGGCCGCGCGGACGTGGTACCGGCCCAAAACCCCCACAACGTCCAGTACCAGTCGTTGATCAGCGCATACAGACGGCACACGGCGTAGTCGACTTCCAGGCATTGTCCGGCCCATGCGCTGATCCCTTCGCGCCACTGGCGCTCGAACGAATAAAGCTCATTGAGGGTAATCGCCACGTCGTACCACGGGTCCATGCAGCCACCGTAGTCAAAATCCACCAGACGCAACTGGCCTTCGCTGGACACCATGACGTTGCTGGACACACCGTCGCCGTGCAGCGGAACCGCCTGCACGGCGCGGCTCTGTAGAGCCTGCCAGGCCATGTCGACGCAACGGTCGATCCATTGATGCTCGGCAGGCAGCGCAACGTTATCGCGGTTACACACTGTGCGAAGGCGCTCGATGTCCGCCATCGGTGAGCGCACGGCATCAGGCACAGGTCCGGCATGCACCTGCCGTTTGAGTGCCCACAGCGTCGCAAGCCGACCGGGTGCAAGCAGATCGTCGAGCCGCGCCGCTCGCCAGTCCACACCGAGGTCCTCGAAGATCAGCACGCCATTGGCCGGGTCTGCGCCAAGCAGACGCGGTGCCGCCGCGCTACGGCCGGCACATTCGCTGGCCTGGGCTACCTTGTCGAAGTCGATCAGTTGCGCCATGTCGGCATGCAGAACCTTGGCGTAGCAACCGCCCTGCGCACTGCTGACCCGAAAGCCGGCCCATTCGGTCGACAGTCTCGAGGGCGAGGCCACGCCCTGCGTAACGCTCTCGATCCCGGCGTCTGCAGCGCACCCGCAAGGTGCCAATGCGCTGCGCAGGCGTGTGATCAAATCGTCGGCATATGGCATGGTCAGCCCCTCAACCAAGTGACGCGGACGAGGTACAAGCCCGATGCAACAGACCGGTCAGCATGCGCAGACCGTTGTGCATGTCCTGATCGCTGGTGTACTCGGCCTCGTTATGAGAAACGCCGTTGCTGCTGGGGATGAACAGCAGACACACGGGGTAGTGCCTGTTCAGACTGATCGCATCGTGACCGGCAACGGTCATGCTGTCGGTGGTCGACAAACCCAGCTCGGCGCCTACGCCGTGCGCCAGTGCAGCGAACCCGTCATGCAGCCTGGCAGGTGAGCGCAACACACTGCTTTCCACTTCAAACGATGTCATGGTCTTGTCGGCGATCGCGTGCAGTGTTGCATCGAGGCGTTCCGAGGCAGCGCTCAGCAGATCGACGTCGCGAGAGCGGTACTCGATCAGCAGCGACACCCGCGAAGGCACCACGTTGGGCGAATTGGGGTAGACCTCGATACGCCCTACCGAACTGTGCATCTGCACGCCGTGCAGCAAGGCTTCGTCATGCACCGCAGTGATGGTGTGCGCAGCGGCCAGCAACGCATCCCGCCGGGCAGCCATGGGCGTGGGGCCGGTATGGTTCTGCTCGCCATCGAAACGCACCCGTCTTTTCAGGGCGGCCCAGGTCTCGCGCACTACGCCGATGGCTGTCTGGCTGCTTTCCAGCCCAGCGCCCTGCTCGACATGAATTTCGACATACCCGGCAATGTTCAAATCAACGTGATCGTTGCCCAGATAACCGATGGCCTGCAGGGCGTCCTTCAGACGGATACCGTCGCCATCGCGGCTTTCCCAGGCGCTGTCCAGCGTCAGGGCACCGGTGAACACGCCACTGCCGATCAGGCTCGGCTGAAAGCGCGCGCCCTCCTCGTTGGTCCAGTTGACGACCGCCAGATTGCAGCGCGGAACTTCGCCACGCTCAAGCAATTGCCGCACCAGGCTGGACACCGCCACGGCACCGGCAAGCACGCCGTACACGCCATCGAAACGCCCGGCACTCGGCTGGCTGTCCAGGTGTGAGCCGCAGAGCAGATAAGGCGCGTCGGGATCAAAAGTCATGAGGCCGAACAGGTTGCCCACTGCATCGATGCGGACTTCGAAGCCGTGCGCTTCGAGCCAGTCGCGAAACAGGTCGCGTACCTGACCGTCTTCAGCCGATGCCGCCAACCGGTGCAGGCCACCGGCCGGTGTTGCACCGATGGCCGAGCTTTGCCGAAACAATGCTTCGAACGCTGCCAGATCCGTTGCGCTCGGCTCTATCAGTTCAGGAGTAGAGGGTATCGACATTATCTTTCTCCAGGCGTGTCGCAAACTCGTCGGATAGCGCGCGATTGGTGACCAGGGTGGTGATCGCGGCAAATGGCAGGGTGTTGATGAAGGTGCGATGACCGAACTTGCCATCGTCGGCCAGCACAACGCTGCGCGTGCAGTGCCTGACCAGCGTCCTGCGCAACATGGCTTCAGGCTCCTGGTAGTCCATCAGGCCGAAGTCCGGATCAATGCCGCCGATGCCCATGAAAGCAATGTCGTAGTGGAACTGCCGGGCGAACTCCAGCGTATGGGGGCCGATCAAGGCGTTGTCGGTGCGCCGCACATCGCCGGGCGCAACCAGAACCTGATTGTCGCTCTGGTGCGATATCAACTGGGCAATGTCCAGCGAATTGGTGATGATCTTCAACTGACTGAACCGGGTCAGTTGCTGGGCCAGCGCCAGCGTCGAGGTGCCGGTGTCGAGGAAGATCGCCATGCCTTCGCTGACCAGTTGCGCAGCGCGCACAGCGATTCCGGCCTTGGCGCGAGGCTTGAGCCTGCTGCGCTCCTGCAGCGGCAATTCTTCGCTGGACCTGGGCAGAATGGCGCCACCGTGAATTCGCCTTAACCTGCCCTCTTCCTCCAGATGCTTGAAGTCACGGCGGATGGTCTCTTCGGAAACGAACAGTAATTGTGCAAGGTCCGACGCCTTGACCCGCTGCTGTTGAGCGAGCAGGCGCATGATTTCGTCCAGACGCGGCTGATTGAGCATGGGGGTGACATTCCGTTGCAAAGTGATGGCTCCAGTATCCGGGCCCTTGGGCCGCTTATCCTCGTGCGTGAGCGACATGTCTATTGCCCCGAAGCTGGTGGCAAGTACTGATCCCAGGGCGCAATGGCCTCTACCGCAGCACAGAACTGCAGCACCTGGGCGTCGGCGAAGCGCGGACCGACGACCTGCAGACCGATCGGCAGTCCTGCGCTGCTCCGCCCGCAGGGCAGGTTGGCGGCCGGGTTGCCGGTGATGTTGAAAGGGTAAGTGAACGGCGTCCAGCGTGCCCACGGCACAGCGCCGTCCTGCCCGGCATAGCCCACGGGGGCGACATCGTCTGCGGCAAACGGCAGGATTGGCAGCGTGGGCATGAGCAACAGATCGTAATCATCAAACAGTGCGTGCACCTGATTGGCGAACGCCGCACGCTGTTGCAGAGCCTGCAGATAATCACTCAGGCTGTATTGGGCAGACCGCTTGATCAGCTCGGCAAAGCCCGGATCGAGCTGGTCCAGCTTCTGCGCAAGCGCCTTGCCATAGGCAATACCGCGCCCGGCGACCCACAGGGTTTCGAAGGTGGCCAGCGGGTCCTGCCAATCCGGCTTGAGTGTGCTGACCGTGACAGGCAGCGATCTGGCGATATTGCCCACGGCGGCATCAACCGCTGCGGCAACTTGCGGATCGACCGGCGTGTCGAACAGCGTCGGGCAGAAACCGATGCGCAAGGGTTTCAGCGGCTGGTCGCAACGGGCCAGAAAGGACTCGTCAGGGGCTGGCAGCGCCTGATGATCCAGTGGATCGGGGCCCGACAGAATATCGAACAACAACGCGCTGTCGCGTACGGTTCGGGTGATAGGCCCGGCGTGGCTGAGCATTTCGGTGGCCGACCAGGGCCAGGTGGGAATACGCCCCAGCGTGCCCTTGAGGGCAAATGCGCCACAGAACGAGCCCGGAATGCGTACCGAGCCACCGCCATCGGAACCCAGTGCCGCAGGGACCATACGCGCCGCCACGGCAATTGCCGAACCGGAGCTGGAGCCGCCGCTGGTGAGGCTCGGGTCCCAGGGGTTGCGCCCATTGCCGAACACCCGTGACGTACTGGCGCCCGTCCAGCCGAACTCGGTCGTCGCTGTCTTGCCGAGAATAATCGCGCCAGCGTTCTTCAGGCGACGAATGATGGGCGCATCCTGGACTGGCACCGACTCCAGGGCGGTCAACGACCCTCGCGTGGTGCGCAACCCTGCGGTGGAAAAAAGATCCTTGATGCCAAAGGGGATGCCGTGCAGCGGCCCGCGTACCTGACCGCGCTGCAGTTCTGCGGTCATGCCTGCGGCCTGTTCAAGCGCGGCCTCGGCATACACATCACCGAATGCATTGAGTGTGGAATTGTGGGTTTCGATCGCTGCCAGGCACAATTCGGTCAAGTGTATCGGCGTCAGCTCCCCTTCACGGACAAGCGTGGCAGCTTCAATCACGGTAGGCATGGAAGATGGCTTGGACTCAATCAAAGCTGATTCCTCTTGGACACTTGTGCGCAATGCACGGCACCAACGGCTGTCGGGGCATTACATTCAGCAGGCCCTGATGAGTCAAGTGGGTTTTGTTGGATATATTGAATTTGTGGTTTTAAATTTTGTAACAGCACCGTCACGGTGCCAAAAAACGCGCAAAAAGCCGCCTCGCCCAATTGCGGTGCGCGCTTAAAACCAGAAAAGAGTAAAGAAGGGGGAAGAGAGTCGGTCAGACAAGACTGCGCCTTTCAGCGGCGCAGTCCTGGCATTGAGACCGGTCTTTCACATCAGTGATCAGACCGCCAGATCGTGGGCATTGAACTGGTTGACGCCAACCAGCTGGATTTCAAAGTCCGCGTGCAGGTCGCCGTTGACGTTGCCGGACAGCACATGATCGGCGAAACGCAACTGACCAGCGCCTGTGAACTCGCCGCTGCCGATGAAGCTGAAAGCATCAAGGGCCTTGGTGTCGACGTTGGCGTCCATCTTCAGGAAGCTCAGTTTGTCGCCTTGCTGACTATTGAAGTCGGTGATCACGTCGCTGTTGTGACCTTTACCCATTTCCGACAGATCGTTGAACACGAAACGGTCAGCGCCGCTACCGCCAGTCATGATATCGGCGCCCTGACCGCCCACCAGTTTGTCATTGCCGGCACCGCCGAACAGAACATTGTCTGCATCATTGCCGGTCAAGGTGTTGTTGCGATCATTGCCCAGCAAGGTGAACGCGCCCTCGCCCTTGAGATGGACATTCTCGAAGTTCACCAACGTCCCGGCATTGAGGTTGATGACCTGTGCGATAGGCGAGGTATTGTCGTAGGTGATCTTCAGCGTATCGGTGCCCTGATCGGCCTTTTCCTGAACCAGATCCAGTTCGCCTGCCTGATCGATGACGTAGGTGTCGTTGCCCAGCCCGCCGATCATGGTATCCACACCGCCGCGACCATTGAGCACGTTATCCAGGTCATTGCCGATCAGTGTGTCATTGAAGGCAGAACCTATGGCGTTTTCGATGTGCGCGCCGTAAGCGATCGCCAACCCGGAATTCATCAGCGTGGGGGCGTCAGGGTTGGCGTTGTAATCGAGAAACGCCTTGCCGATGGTGCTGAACTCACCCTCGTTGAGGTTGATTTTCACCGATTCCAGCTGATTGCTGGCGTCGATGGTGTCTTTGCCGCCAGCGTCCCAGATGGTCTCGAATACCGACTGCCCAGGTGCCCATTTATAGACATCGTCGCCGGTGTGATAGTGGGTGTTGGCACCGTATATGAACTGCATGGCCGCGACATCCAGCAGCATCGGCGTGGTCGGCTTGAAGCTGTAATTGTTGGTGTAGCTCATGATCGTGTAGCGCGCATCTTCGAATTTGGCATCGAGCAGCACGTCGTTGTACTGCGAGGCTTCGAACGAATGCTTCAAGCCCAGTGCATGACCGGTTTCATGCATGAACGTCAGGTAATCATCCGTGCCTTTGGCAGGATCGGCCGCGTTGACTTTCGGCCCGATCCAGACGTCGCCGGAGCGGCCCAGCGTACCCGGTGCATAAGCCTGGCCAAACTCGGTGCCTTGCAGCCCCTTGAAGCCGCCGAAACGTATGTCTCCGACGTTATCGGCGGTGTCCTGAACCTCGGTAAACTTGATATCCGCCACCGCACTCCAGGCATCCAGTGCGCTTTTTGCGGCTGCCGCCTGGGCGTCGGTCAGCGAATAGGCATCGCCGGGCTCCTGAGAGCGACTGTAATCGGTGGCGTAGACGGAGTCGGACCTATGGAAGCTGTAAGTCAGATGGGTGCCGGACGAATCCCCAAGCCAGAATGGTCCCCATAACAGACTCGTGACTCGGTCGTCGGTAGCCCCGTCGGGCAGAAGTTCGGCAGGGCTTGATTCATTTGGGCCGGGCATCGGCGTTGCTCCTGAAGAATACGGACGTTATTAATTGGCTTACGATCTTTGCCAAGGCAAAAAGCGAAAGACAGTTTATTACACGGCACGCATAATATGGACACAATAAGTTACAAATATAGTTTCCAGAAAGGACACTCCATTACTCTCGACACCTATCAACTTCTTATGACGATCGAACTTCAATTAATATGACAAACTTAATTTAATAGTGCGTCTTATATAGATCTCCAAGAGCCGGTGACGATATTGGAGTGATGAGCCCGGAGGTGTCCGAACCCAGTCATGACGCCCTGAGAACTGCGCACGATTGCTTCGCTGCGTGTAGAGCGGGTAGCCCGAGTAAGGGGGACATTGCGCAAACCTACGCACGCCGAGCTGATTTATGCGGCTTATACCTTGCTGCGCTCTATGGATCATAGGCATCATAAGACCCAATTTCATCCGATCGCGGTGCGCCCCATGACCCACCACCCTGCGCCACTCCCTGCCAGCGAGGAAGAACGAGTCCTGTCCCTTGAGCATCTCAAGATACTGGACAGTGCTCCCGAGCAAGACTTCGACGACATTGTGCTGCTCGCCACCACATTGTGCGACGCACCCATCGCGCTGGTCTCGCTGGTCGACCGAGAGCGCCAGTGGTTCAAGGCCTGTATCGGCTTGGACGTGCAGGAAACGCATCGCGATCTGGCCTTCTGCGCCCATGCCATCCTGGAGCCTTCAGATGTGCTGGTGGTTGAAGACGCGACCACCGATCCTCGCTTCAGAGAGAGCCCGCTGGTGCTCGGGCCTCCTTACATCCGCTTTTATGCAGGTGCGCCAATTCGTACCGAGTCCGGTCATGCGCTGGGCACCGTCTGCGTGATCGATATATGGCCGCGGGTACTTAGCGAACAGCAACGTCGTGCCCTGCTGGCACTGGCGCGGCAAACCGCAGCCCTGATGCAATATCGCCTGGTTTCGGAACAACGTGATCAACACGCCGCCGAGCTGGCGCTGGGGCTCGAGAGTGCACAGAGTCAAAGCATGGCGCTGGAGCGCAATTTGCGCCAGTCACAACGGGTGTCGTCGCTGGGCATGCTCACGGCAAGCATCGCTCATGACTTCAACAACCTGCTTCAGGCACTGAGCGCCAGCCTGCAACTGATCCGCATGCGCTCACGCCGCCCGACCGACGTCGAGACGCTCAGCGATACCGGACTGCGAGCCGTGGATCACGGTCGTCAACTGGTGACTCGCCTGCTCCACAGCGTTCGCCAGGACGGTCCCGAACTGATCTGCATCGATGTCAGCGAACGGATCGCTGCCGCACGTGATCTTCTGTTGCGTTCGGCGGGCGACACGCTGGAACTGTCATTCGACCTATCCGCTCGAGGCTGGGGCGTGTTGTGCGCCGAAGCACAATTGCATACCACCTTGTTGAATCTCCTGAGCAATGCGCGTGATGCAATTGCAGGCCCCGGCAAGGTACATATCTCGACCCGGCTGGAGTCCGTCAAGGAAGATCCGAAATTGCCGGAAGGCGATTATCTGGTACTCAGCGTGAAGGATGACGGCCCTGGCATGACTGCCGAGCTCAAGGAGCAGATCTTCGAACCGTTCTTCACGACCAGAAGTTCCGACCCGGGTGCCGGGCTTGGCCTTGTTCAGGTGCAGGAGTTTGCGGTAAACGCCGGCGGAGGCGCACGCGTCGAAACAGCACCGGGAAGTGGCACTACCGTGCACCTCTACTTGAGAATATTGGGGCCGATCAGTGCAACGAATGCGCAAGCCCACATAACCGAACACTAACAACAGCGCCTCACCGCCGAGGCGTGGTGGCTTCAGGCAGCCCTCAAATTAAAAGGGCCGAACACGTTATGTTCGGCCCTTTTATTTTATGGCCTGCGTCATCCTGCAGCCGGGTGTCTCAAGGCCAATGGCGTCTTATGACCGCGTTGACCACTGGCTCAGCGTCAACCTCCAACAACCGCGCATGAAAATCCGGCCGGGTACTACGCAGGTGCTCCCGCGTGCCACTCCATCGCGTCACCACAGAAGCCAGAATCTCCACTGCGCCGGGGGCATCGCAACGCCAACTCCCGGCACCACCAAACAGGTCGGCAAATGTCTCCCAGTTTTCATGCAAACGCGTCCGGGCACCTGCTTCGAGCAGCCTCTCCAGACCATCGTCGGCACTCGCCAGCCAGCGCTGCGGGTAATCAATGATCCCGATGGCGGCGTAGCAGTTGGCGGCGATATAAACCAGCGCACGAAGCGCTTGAGCACGCGGGGCGGACTTATCAGGCAGCAGCCCGGACTCGGGGTGCTCCAGGCCCAGATGAATCAGGATTGCAGCACTTTCAGTGAGGACAGTGCCATCGGCCAGCACCAGCGTGGGGACTTGCATCAACGGGTTAACCCGCCTCAACGCCTCCTTTCCAGGCCCCTCCTCCCAACTGCTGGCTCCGCACAGCGTAAACGGCACAGAGCAGCGCTGAAGCGCGATCTCGATAGCCGCTGAACCCGAACCTTCCGTGCCGAAAAGCGTGTACATACCGGTGCTCCTTGCCAGTTGCTTCAGACTCGCCCCGTGCATTCAAACAGACGGAGGCGCAAACAGATGGGCGTGCATGAAATCAATAAAGACTCGCAAACGCAGTGAAAGGTGCTTGCTGGACGGCAGAGCAATCTGAACGTTTCGGTATGCACCGTGTAATCAGTTAGCACAGCTATCAGCTCGCCGTTGCGAATGGCCGATGAAATCATAAAGTCCGGAAGGCAGGTAATTCCCAACCGGCCCGCGCAACATCACAATGCCGGGATGCATCGCCCGAAATGCCCTAATTACGGCACCAACTTCTCGACCGCTACCGACACGGCGCTCTGATGGTTACCTTCACACCCTGCACCACCCGAGCCGCCACCGCAAGCCGGCCAACAGCCTGAGTCTGCGCCTAGATCTGTCGCGAGATCGCCGCCAGATTCCGCGCATCATCAGTGAGTTGTGGAGACGCTTGCGACGGTCGATTAGCTTTACATTCAGAGACTTTTCCAGCGAAGCGATACGGCGTGAAACAGTCGCGTGCTCCAAACCCAGCATCGCTGCCGCGCCACTCAGGAGGGCTATAGCATCTTCAGCATCATTCCGAAGAGCACTCTATTTTTCGCACTTAGCTTTTGAGATCACTGTACAAACACTTAAAAACTCATAGAAAATTTATTCATTTAAAAAATAATAATATAAGTCATAGCTCTCCAAAGGAATAACTGGCAGCCATTCCTCGGAAACATAAGCCGACTTGATATTTACTTGAAAACCATGCATCCAAGCGATTTTAGAATAAATGACTGCAAACGTTGAAATCAGACCGTCTGTGTAACCGTTCTCGCTACCAGCTCGTAAGGAGAGAAACTTAGGAGAAACTATTACCTCAATTGCCTTTGACATTTTATCTGTCTCCCCTGATGCAAGGGCAGAGTAAAATTCCAAATCAGGCACATACTTTCTTAATGAAACGGGCGGAGAGCTCAAAAAAATTTCACATCTTTCTTTTAATTTATCCCACTCACCTCTGATCGCTAAAATCACTTGATAGGCAAAAAAGTCTATATGCTTCGGACTTTCGGCCCTACTAAGATTAAAAGCGCTATCATCCTCCTCAGAAAACCACTTTACCAAGCTGTAGTCATCGGACAACAGAGGCGCCATTAACTGTACTTGTTTACCAAGCGCTCCCGAAGAATCAGTCTTAATGCCATATGAATATTTTCTGAGTTGCCCTGAAATGGAAAGCCATTTTTTAAAATTCTGTATATCACGATTTTCGAACCATGACCACATTGCACTTGCAAAAGTGTGTGATGACAAACTATTTACGCACGCGCGAACATCACCTGAACCAGATTTTATTAAACCAACTATCTGATCAACATCATATCCTTCATTCAAATGGCATCTAATATGATCCAGTCGAATCTTAGCTTTTTCTGAGTGCTTTTTTTCCATTTTTATTCCAACCGGGTAATCAGTACGCTACCATTTTTTCTATCCATACCTGCAACGCTTTTTACAAACGTGGGTTTGCCGTTTCCGTTGACTGTTGCACTGAAATCGTTATCGCAGCGCACAACGATCTGGCCTGGCCCTATTGCACCTACTCAGGAATAATTTTCAACTCACTCCATAGTGGTTTCAGTCCTAGACTTTCCATATAAGTCCCATAGTCGAAAAAGGCCCTAACCCCAATGTCTTCGTATAAAAACCATGAGGCCTCGCACTCTTGATCCTTGAGGTCCACCATAACGGTCCAACTTAGTACCCACTGGTAATGTATTATTAATAGGATCGCCAGAGAAACCCCAGTTTTCCGCCCCCCCAACTACCATCAGTTTTCTTAAACTGATTGTAGTAAGAAAACCCCCCGACTTCATTATCTGCAGTAGCGCCGATTGATGCATGGGGCGTTGGTGGAGTTACTTTTGCACCAGCTAATCAAGCGAGAATGATGAGAAGTAAAACGACAACTTTTTATCCTCAAGATCACTCAGTTGATAACGCATCCTATCGAAGCCAGAATCCAGCTTATTAACGTTCATGTGCATCAGCTGAGTTAATCCGCCGCCAAAATCACGGGACGTAAATTGGCTAATATCAATGAACCTGATACTCACCACATCAGCTCCTACCTTTTCAGAGGCAGAGGCCGAGATCGATAAGGATAAATCATAAGCCATCCCGTCAACATTCAGCTGAATACTAATCGCATGCAGGCAGTTGTGAGCAACAAGCAATTCATTCAATTCTGGAAGACTAATCATTATTGATCCTCGTCTCTTTCCCATTGGAGCCATAGTCTGGACCATATTCATAGTTATGCGTGTGGGGGTCGGAATGATATTCCGCAGGCTTTTCTTGGTTTCCATATCCGTGATTAGTATAATCCGTTCTTTTAACCTGCCGGCCATACTGGTCGTACTCGATCACAGATTCTTCCAGTTTTCCAGTCGCAGGGTTGTACCTCTCCTGTGTCACACTCCCTATTCCATGAGTCGTCTGGTGCGGTTTCTTCCCGGTAAATACCTCGTCTGGAAACGTTCCTTCCGTTGCAGCAACTTTCGTCCCGCTCGTCGCAGCTGTACCTGCTACTTCTTTTGCACCAACTAACTTCTAGCCCTTTACTGCTTCAACCCCAGCAGGTGCTTAAATGGCCCTTCATCTAAATCAAGCCCCATATCTAGAACCAGCAGAACAGCCTCTCTATATTCTTCGTCCGTTATAGAACTATCATATTCGCAAATATGATCGCACAATATCTCAAAGGCTAGGTTCTCTTCGCTATACGCGACATAATACAAGGCACCTTGGAGAAGATCAGAATTTAATCGACCTTCAAACTTTCTCCCAAATCTAATGATACGATCCGCAAACATAAATCCTACTTGATTGGTTTGTAAGGTGGAATTGGAGCATCATCAGGAAATGCAGTAATAACCTTTCCTGTAGCCGGCTGATATACAACTCGCATTCGTACGCCATCACGAGTTTCATAAGCGACCCATTTAGCAGCATCTCCTTTAGCTATATAAGCCCCGCCGATTCCACTTTGCGCGTACCACTTAGTACTCGGAGATGTCGTGATATCGCCGACCGCGTCAACAATCTTATCTCCTGACCAACGTTCAGGAAAAACTGTCTCCCCTTCCTGTCCCGGCCACATATGTCCACCACTGCCTGGCTTACCACCGTACAGACTCATACCTATCAATAAAATAAACGTCCGAAACATCACAATCAGGATAGATCCATTTCTCCCAGTTAGACACTACCCATTCCTTATCGAGACCACCATCCACGGAAGAGCTTTCTCTAGGCAAATTAATCAGTATCAATCCAGCTTTGTAGCCGGAGGTGACAATTAACCCATATGGCCTCTCTTCGATTTGGCTCTCGAAAATCATAAAGTCAACAGACTCTTCATATGGGTATTCCCCACGAGCTCTAAATATATTCCCACGAGCAAAAGAACAATTCTTGTAGTCAACTAATCTCACTTTGATCTCCTGTCATTTTATCTTCAGATCATGGCCGCCAGTCTTATCGGCTGGTTTTGTTTGTTTGAACTCAAAATTGACCTCCCCTAGGTGCTTGCCATTTTTAGGATTGATAATCTCAAAACGCCCGTGCTGGGTATCCATAGCAT
Source organism: Pseudomonas congelans (assembly GCF_900103225.1). Classification (GTDB taxonomy): domain Bacteria; phylum Pseudomonadota; class Gammaproteobacteria; order Pseudomonadales; family Pseudomonadaceae; genus Aquipseudomonas; species Aquipseudomonas congelans. The sequence goes on from NZ_FNJH01000001.1 coordinate 1,453,553, forward strand.
ATAAATTCCCATCATTTGAATCATATACATCACGTCCATTTAGTTTAGATAGCTTATTGTTCTTCACTAGCCCATTAGCTACCATCACACTAGCAGCTGCGCTCTTGATCTCAGCCACTCGTTCTCCCGGGGGCAAGCTAGATAAACTTTTCTCAAACTGAGCGACAGTTTGGCCTCCTGGCAAGGCACCTTTTGGACCATCCTCCACCCCCTGATTCATCACCCCCGGCGCAGGAAGCTCAACCACAGGCCTCGAGTAATCAACAGGCGTCTGATCAGCAATCTGACTACCACCCGTCGAACCTATCCCGGCAGGCGTTGCTCCAGCAGCATACCCGTCACTGGACGGATTCGCACCCTGAGCCTGAACGATAGGGTTCACCAGCCTGGAGTTTTCGCCGTCCAGCAGATGCACAGGGAACGTCGTACTGAACAGGAATTTCCATATTTCTATGGAGGTGCTGACCTGCTGCTCGGCTGATTGACCCGATTGGGCAACAGAACGTGCGACGGCATTGGCCGCCTCTCTCAGTCTATCCTGACCTTCCGGCGTCGCAGCTGTCGTGGACAGTGCTGCGCTTAGCGCAATGACTGCGCCAGCGCCCATCGCCACTACCGGAACAAAACTCGACGCATCAGTCGGCTTATTCAGCGTGGTCAATAAAACCATCGCTTGTAGCGCCTGGTCTGGATGATCTGCCCCCAGCTCAGTGATGCGTGTAACAAGCGCTTCCGCATCTGAGCCCAAGTCTTTTTTGGCGACTCCACTTAAAACCGCCCTGACGCGTGCCGATCTTTTGCTTTCATCCTGGCTGTTGAGCTGCTGCAACAACTCGGTACGCGCGACTTGAAATCGCGCGAGCTCTGTCCCCGCGCCGATAGCAGCCCCTAACGGCAACAGCGCCGTTACCACAAGCATGTCGGCCAGTTTATCCAGTGTGTTACGGCTGTTTTCACCGTAAAGCGCAGCGCTCTTTTGCCACTGATCGAGTGTTTCTTTCGGACTGGCAACTGCCTCCAACGAACTCTTCGTCACATACAAATCAGTCCGGTGCTCGTCATCACGCGTTATCTCGTAAGCCTTGTCGACATCACGATTCAATCCAGCGGCAGAGTCCTTGCCACCCGTATCACTGCGCACCACTACATCGCCCGCACCGACCGTTCCCCGGACGATCTGCTCACGATCCTTGTTGTAGTTCCAGCCCTCGACGCTCCAGCCGTTTTTCTGGTTGTCGCCCTTGCCTACCTGACTTGAGTCCTGCGTAGTGCTGCTGCCAGTGCCGTACGAACCCCCGACGTTCAGGTAGTAACCGTGCTCCTTGTCCTTGCCCGCGATGTCGCTGTAGCCCAGCGTGTTGGTATCCAGCTTGAGATTACCGCTGTCGGAAGCGATCAATGCGCCGTCGAGCTGGGTGTGGTTCTCGGTGCGGATGTCAACCTTGTCTTTGGCCGTGATGCCTTTAAGCCATCCAGAGCAATGGTAAACACGGAGCGCGAGTTGGAGATTTCTCTATTGAAATGCCCATCTATAACATGATCGAAACCCGCAGATACGGGATTGCCGTTATCACGAAGAGGGGTCGTTTCCATGCGGCCATTGGCAATGTTTACACGCGACTGTACTCGGCCTGGGATCTGAGTAGCAGCTTCGCCTGTCGCTTTTGCACCAACTCATCAACTGTCGCTCTGATTCAAAATCTTTACCTCGCGCCAGTAAATATTTTCTGGTAAAGGCTGATTCTGATTGAATCGGGAGAAAACTTCGATCACATCGTCAATATTAAACCACTCATCTTTCTTTAATTGAACACGCCCTGCACCAAACGACAGCAAGCTCCCATCTTCAAAGTTCGTGCTGGAATTTGAATGATACCCTCTAAACAGAGCTTTACTTTTTGCGTCATATCTTTCAATAAAGCAAGTGAATCTGCCTCCTGCCACTTGCACATAATTACCGTCGTCGTCAGTTATGCATGCGTATGAGCTTGGACCGTAGCTTTTTAATTTTTTTAACACTTTTACAAGCTGCGCCTGGTTAACGTCAATTAATACGGGACTATTTTCGGCTTCGAGCTTCATATTCCTCACCTTCACGGCACATAAACTGTTGTAGCGCTTTCGATGACTTCGCCTTTTAGCCGTCCCTTCCCTTGCGCCCCAAACTGATTGACAAAATAATCGGTGAATTCTTGATAGCTGGTCTTACTAGCAGTTCCGCTTTTCACCTCAAGACCGTGTAATTTACCATTTGCGTCACGGACTACAATGTCATACCTACGATCACCGAGAGGCCCTTTAACGACCATCTCAGTGCCTACAACTTCCATTCCATTTGCTTCTAAATGCTTAGCAAACTCATCTGCCTTAACTGTTCCCGGAGGAGCTAGACCCTTCGGGCTAGCAAATTTTCCGTCAGGGGTTCGATAGCTTCCATCTGAATGCAGATTTACTTCGGGGGCTAGGTCGGTCTCTGGACCAACTTTCTTCCCGCCCGTCGCATCTGGGCTTGCTACCTCTTTTGCACCAACTAGTCAGACGATATTTAGTGAAACTTACGCCATGATATCCACAGACACATTTCCTGAACGAGCAAACTCGATAAAAATAGAACAAACAATTTCCACATCATGTGTGACCGCTCTAGCAGGATACATCTCCCCTAAAATGCTGACGAGTTCGTTTTTTGAGTTGAGATCAGTCATAGCTCTGACGACATGCTCACCATCTTTATCATACTCGCTAAGCATCAGTAAAAAACTTTCACTTTCAACATAAAGCGCCAATTCATAGGGGCGACCTTCAGATTCAGACTCGCACCGCATCTTGATAACGCCGGAGCCTTTACCAATGGAAGTCAATACCCCTCGAACATCCAATTCTTCGGGATCCATGATAGCTTCTAACTGATGGCGATATCCATCAGCGTCAACAATATAGCCGCCAAAAACCATACTCATGGCACCTCCTTAATCGACCGCATTCCCGGCACCCAATTATATTTTTTTGGTAATCCAGTTACGTCGTCTATCGCTTGAATAGTCAAAGAACTCAATCCGGATTTTTCCGCAGCGGCCGCTATATCACCTTTGCAAAATCCACATACATCTTTACCTGCAACGCTCATAGCCATATCAGCACCTTGAGTCTTGCCAGCATTATATGCCTGCTGTATGACGCCAATTTCTGCATGAGCGTCAGCCATATTTCCATTCGGCAAAGATTTTCCTGTTGCTTCAGTTTTGGCCGTTACTCGATCAGCTATCAGAGTTGGCTCATCTGGATTTGCCTGAGCTACTGGACGAGCTGTTTGGTTTACATCAGTAAATGCCGCATCTCCAATTTTTCCCTCTGCGGTGACAACCGGAGAAATACCTTTTGCACCTATGCCATCAAACCCAGAAAAAATCGGGTTTAATCATGTACTCAACTCCAACTCCAGCAAGAATTTTTCGAACTCTTAATACGTCTACAGCCTGTCCAGAAAAAATCCTAAACAGGCCCTGCTGAAGTAATTTTCTAGACTCTAAAAAATTAGACCCAAACACCTCGGACACAGCCATTATATGTGTTTTATTTTTATAATCACCAGCACAAAATACCTCATATACCTCTTCATCAATCTTAATACCAGACATATTTGTAGTAACTAACGACCAGCCACAAACGGAGCACCTTACCCCTTGAGCGCTATTTTCCTCAAAATTTACCAAGCTACCGCCACATAGCTCGCACACAGCTAATGAAATAGCCACTATGGTTTACCTGGATTAAAAATCTTGAACTCACCTTGATTCGATAAGTCCGGAAAATTTGGATTCGAAGGAGATCTCGGAGCGACTACCATTCTTCCATCGCCGTAGGCCCATACCAAGTTAGTTGGAGCCTTCACCGAAACACCCATTTTATTCGCAAGACTCTGAGCAAACCCGGCATCACAAGCTCCAGTATCACAAGATAACAAACGAATTGGCTGCCCACTATAAGCAGGGTTGTTTTCGATAAGTCGAGAGACTACACGCTGATCCGCCATAATAGTTCCACCGGGAGTAACAACTTCAATTTTTTGTGTACTCCCATGAGCGATAACGTCAAAATAACCGTTCGAATCTATATCAGATCTTTTAGATACATTTTTAAAAAATTGATCGGATTCGCCCATAAAATTGGCTGCACCCGGCGCCGCTTGGCCTGCTGCTGCATCAGCACTTGCGCCTTTTGCACCGCTGCCCCCCGAACTCCCCTCAAGAAAAGCACCGGTGCCTTTAGGTGCAGCTGCAATACCCTCAGCCTGAACCCACTTTCCTCCAACCCACTTGACCGCAAACCCACCAATCTCTGCGGTGATCAAACCACTGGCGACGTCAAATATCAACCCACCCGCCTGCTGGTCGGATTGCGCCAGTAATTTATCCCCTGCACGCTCAAGTCCTTGAGCCGGTATAGGGCTGGTCGCCCAATCTACCCCAGAGCCTGCTGCGGACCAGATATTTTGGCCAATCCCTACCACCGTGTCGTACGGGTGGCTGGCAAAATTTACGGCGCCGGCAGCAGCCTTAGTAGGCCATTCCAAGGCCTGATTGACACTGCCAAGGCCCCGCTCGGAAAGCATATAACCCAACGTTTTCGCAGGGGCGTATCCATCAAATGTGACCTGACTCTTATCTAAACCCTTGCTGGCAAAATAATCGTCGAACAGGGCCTTGTTGTATTCGCCCAGAGTCCAGCCACCATCTTTAAAGGATTGGAGCTGAATTGCACGTTTACGTTCTTTCAGTTCGTAATCTTGTGCCCTGTCCAGCTCATCCGTTGCACGAGTGACATTTAACTGGCAAGCAGCAACGTTACCTCCAGCCGTCTCACAGGCAGCCCGGGCCTTATCAGCATCCCTGATCTGAGAGTGTGACAGCCAATTGTACTGGGTAGCATTAGCGGCCACGGCAGCAGCGGCGCTGACATCTGAATTCCCAGCGGCAGCGCCTAGTACGCCGACGATTTGCGACAAAGCAAGAAGATTGGCCTCCGCCTGCTCATACTCGGGCGTCCCCTTAACGAGGTTTGACGGAAGTAGCTTATCGCCCAGCAATCCAACCAACACTTCGTTTGCACCACCGGCAATAGCTCCGGCGCGGAAATCACCGCCCATGGCTTCAGCTAGAAGGCCACCGAGGCCTGCGTGCAAGAGAATCTTGGTAATGCTTCCGTCAGTTAACCCAATATCTCCTATCGCCACCGCCCCCTTGGCGCCACCGATGCTGGCCGCGGTGGCCACTGCCGAACTGGCCAGGTTGTCCGCAAAGCTCCCGCCGTAGACGGCTGTTTTGATTACTGCGTCAGCCGTTATCTTTACGGCAATGGTTTTTGCGCTTGCAGAATCGAGTCCTAACTCACTTGGATTGTATCCAAGACCATCGGCCACGCCCGCCGTCGCAACTGCCACCGCATAACCTTTGATGCTGTCCTTTGATGTGACGTCTTTCAGAACTTTTCCAAGGTTGCCTCTATTGTCAACCGTACTGACGGTGGCCTTTGTCGCGACACTGATAGCGCCAGCCTGTAACATCGAGTTCATACCGGCCATCATTGGCCCCATTACAGCTGCCAAGGCAATTGCAATGATCAATTGCGAAGCGGGGCCTAATCCAGAGTTTTGATACTTAAATGACTCATGAACCTCCTTCACGAGTCGCCAATCCACATCGCCTCTCGCCTCAGCCTGTTTTAACCAGGCCATTTGTGGATCGGCTTTGACCATCGCATCAATAGATTGGCTAACCGTCTGTTGGTCTATCTGCTTGACGTCGATTGTCAGCCCATTAACAGCCTTAATCGCAATGCTTCCTTCAGCAGACATTTGCGTCTGACGAAGTGTTTCGTCTGTATTGCCTTTGCCCTTCGAAGAGGTCCAGAAAGCGTCATTATTACTTTTAGTATGACTTTCGTCGTGCAGGTCCTTCACGCCCTCAAACGTAACCGCACCACCACTTTGAATAGTCAGGTCCTTGCCACTCTCCAGCTTCGCAGCTTGGTACTTCTGATCTCCCCCACTCGCCAGCAACAAATCACCACCCGTGGTGATTTCACTGCCGATGTTTTTCACATCAGTAATTTCGTCTCGCTTGGTTTTCTTCGCCCCAAAACTCCCCTTCTTCTTTTTGTCATACAGCGAATAATCACTGTCCTGCGCAGCGAGAATGTCGAGGTTCTCACCCGCAACCAGGTACGCCTCTTTACCAGCTGTAATGCGGCTGGAGATCACGGCGAGGTTCTGCCCGGCCTGCAAGGCAACACTCCCACCGGCATCAAGATCAGAAGAAACCTGGCTGACGTGGTCTTCCTGGCGGGTCAGCTTTTTGCTTTTGGACAGGGAGTGTTCTTCGTCCGCCGCAGAGCTGATGGTGAGGTTTTCGGTCGCGGCCATGGCGATGTCGCGTTTGGCGTCGATCTTGCTGGCGATGACGGAGATGTCGCGTCCGGCCTGAACGGTCAGGTCGCGCCCGGCACTGGCGGTGGAGCCCAGTTGGGTGATGTCGCTGCTGTTGTGTTTGCTGTCCAAGAACAGGCTGTTGGTGACTTCGGTCGGGGCGATGGTGACATCGCGTCCGGCCTGGATGCTCATGTCACGACCGCTTTCCAGCACGCTGCCCTTGTTGATGAAGTCGCGACCGGCCGAGATGCTCATGTCGTTGGCGGCTTCGATGCGCGCGGCACTGTCGGCGAACTCGTTGTGGCGCTGACCGAGCACACTGTTGTCCATCGAGGTGATGCTGCGTTCGTTGATCACATCGCCATTGATGGAAGTCAGAGACACATCGCGACCTTTGATGATGCCGCCAGCGGTGTTGATCAGATCATTGCCCGCCAGCAGATCTAGCCGGTTGCCGGCTTCTATCAGGCCGGTGTTGATCAGGTTGTTGCCTGCGACTGCCGAGAGGTTGTTAGCTGCGTGCAAGGTACCGACGTTGTCGAGGTTCTGGCCGGCGATCAGCGAGACGTCGTTACCCGCAATCAATGCCCCGGTCGGGCCAAGGCGATTGTCCGCCTGTGCCAGGTAAAGCACCGGCACCAGCACTTTCTCGCCATTCACTTCGTGCTCTTCGAGCCAGACGATGTCGTGGGTCAGCGCTGCGACTTGTTGTGAACTCAGGGACACGCCCACAGCCAGGTTCAGTTTATCTTTGCTGGCGATGGCGTTGTTCATCAGGTACTTGAACTGGGCCTCGTTGGAGGTCTGCCCGTCGATGAACGCCTGACCGGTTCTGGCCACTACTGCCTGCTGAACGAGGCGTTGCTCATACAGACCGTCGCCCAGACGCTTGGCGCTGACTTCCGGGTCGTAGCCCAGGCCTGCGAGCAGGTAATCCGAACTCATGAACTGCTTGAGTTCAGTGAGCACGGGATTGGTTTCGATCAGGTATTTTTGCGGCTTGGAAACGAATGAGCTGCTAGGCAGGCCCTGCACCCGGGTAACGGTTTGTGCTGCTGCAGCAGCGACCGGGCTACTAACCGTTGTAGTTACCGGACGGCCCTGAGCGTCGGTTACAACCTGGCCGGCACTGTTGATCCGCGTGCCCTGCACCATCCCGGCATTCTGGACCGCCGAACTGCCGGATCCTGTGGCGGTGATAACCGGCAGGCCTGTCGAACCTGCATTTTGCACAGGCAGCAAAGCACCACTTCCCTGATTGCCCGTCGCGATACCGGTGACACTGTCGACGCTGGTTACACCTGCGGAATCAGAGGTATGACCGGGTAGTACAAATCCGCCTATGGGCGCGGCACCTGGTGCGCTGGCGTCGAAGGAGGATGCATTGGCACTAACGCCTGCGCTTTGCCGTGTTGTCAGGCCAAGCTGGCGAGTAGCGTTGGATATCTGGCCTACCGAGCCGATCTGGATGATGCTTGCCTGCGCATCGGAAACGGTTTGCTCGCGCTGCGCGACGGATACGGCCGCGCCGCCCATGGTCCAGCTTTGTGGCAGGCCGACGGGTTGGGCGACAGCGGCTGCGGTGCCGGTCTGGCCGCTCAGACGGAACAGCCCGTTCTGGCCGGTGGGCAGGCTGAAGCCTGGCAGGCTTAACGGGTTGACTTGTTGTTGGGCTAGGTCGGGGGGGAGCTGGGCATTGATCCTGATGACGGTGGCACCGGTGCCGGAGGTACGCGTGTCCTGAACCTTGCTGGTGCCCGCGCTGCCAGCGTAGTCTTGGTGAATGACACTGTTTTGTAAGTCTTGCTTGGCGGTAATGGAAACGTTCCCGCCTGCTTGAATGACTGCACTGCGTCCGCCGTTACCACTGACGCCGTCTTGAGCGACTTCAACGTCGCTTACCAAACTGTAGTTTGCAAGTTGCGAAGGCAGCTCTACAAGCTTTTTCCTATCATACTCTGATGCAGGCAAAGGCTGATCATACACAAGAGCTTGGTCAAAATAAAAATACGGAAAACTCTTTATTTCCGCATAAGTAACAGGATCTCTTAATTGAAACATTGGATATTGCGCACCACTCTCGTCCGAAGTCAAAAACTCCTGAGTAATGATACCCAACTTAAGATTTCCAGCATCATCAAAATAGTTAAACTTGGGCGAGTCTGGATTATTATGTTTATTATATTCCAAAACCCAAGACGCAGTCTTATCCAAACCTTCATAATTAAGCCTGCCAGAATAATAGGTACGAGTCCTCTCAACAGAACCACTAACAGCGCCAATATTTCTCACCTGACTAGCATTTACAACAATATTACCCCTAGCACTTATGGTGCTCTTACTGTTAAAAAAATCCTCACCATTAAAAACAAAATTACCGCCTGACACGGCTATAGCAGACGCACTCAGATCATTATCCTGTCCACCCTCAAAATATTCTTTTAAGACGAAGTTCACAGACAGGGTTCTGCCGCCGCAGTCTAGACACTGAAGTGTGAGTAATCCTTTAATCAGAGATCTACCTACCGCAAAACCTTGAGCGTCACCCGAACCCTCCGTACGATTTTCAAATGAGGAAGCAGTTACAGAGAAGTCCCGTCCGCTTTCAATAGAGCCTGAGATGTTTGATACCCTCTGGGCGCTATCGGCTCCGTAGCCTTTAAAAATCAAATTACGCAAGCTATACAGGTCACCTTTCTGGTTAGTGAAACTACTCGCATTAACCTGCAAATCGGCGCCACTGAAGATTAATGCCTGACTATTCAATAATGATGGCGTATTCAATATGAGAGTTTGAGCCGCCCCTAAAGTACCATAATTATTAATAGCACCCGCACTGAGCACCAGATCACCAGCCGATGTAATACGACTGTAGTTGTTAGCGCTCCCTGCAATACTAATATCTGCGCGCGAGCCACCAGCAATACTTCCGCCACCATTCAAAGTCAGCTGATTAGCGGCCAGATTCAATGCACCGACACTGCTGACCCGACCACTACCGGCAAACGTCCCGCCAATACGTATGTCTACCGCTCCATCACTCGCAATCAACCCATCATTCGTCCAGTTCCCGCCACTCCCACTAAACGAATTCGACGCCAGCAATTGCCCGCCCGCCGTCTGATTCAAGGTTCCGACATTCACTGTCAGCCGCCCGGCCTGAATCACGCTGCTGTTGGTCCAGCTATCAGCACTCAGTGTCAAACCACCACGGGTGACGATGCTGCCGCCAGCGTTGGTCAGATTGGCCGTAGAAATATCAAACGTGCCATTACCCGTATGCAACAGCGAACCGCCGCCATTGAGAAAGCTGCCAGCATTGAGGATCAGGTCGCTGTTGGCGCTTTCCAGGGTGCCGTTGCGGTTGTCGAACAGGTTGCCGATCTGGAAGTTTGTCGCGCCGCCACCGCCCAGTGCACGCAGTTGCCCGGTCTGGTTGTCCAGACTGGTAGCGGTCACGGCCAGGGTGCTGTCACTTTCGATGATGCCGAAGCGGTTGTTCAGCGCGCCGCTCAGGTTCAGTTCGACCTGGCCGCCAGCGATCTGGCCATCGTTGTCGCCACTGTTGTCGAAGTTGCCGCCGGTGACCCGTACCAGTCCTTTGGCGTACAGGCCGCCGTTGCGGTTGTCGAAGTTCGGGGTGTTGATCAGTGCTTCGCCGCCGCGCGCCGAGACTCGCCCGCCGTAGTTGTCGAAGCCGCCCAGCGCGGTCAGGTTGAGGCGTTGCGCCTGGATGACGCCGCCCTGGCGGTTGGCGTCATAGCCGTTCTTCAGCACGCCGCTCACGTTCGCGGTGAACAGACCCTGCAGGCTGGACAGCACCCCGCCCTGACTGTAGAGGTTGGCGGCGCTGAGGTTCAGGTCGCCGTTCTGAGCGATGATCCGCCCGTTCTGGTTATCCACGGTACCCGCGACATCGACGCGCAATGCGCCTGCGCTCTGTACCGTGCCGCGCACGTTGGACAGGCTCGCTGCCTGTACCTGTGCATTGGCGTTCTGGCTGTAGATCAGGCCATCGGCGTCATTGAGAACACTGCCGCTGGCGGTGACTGTCAGCGTGTTGTTGGCGGCGATTGTGCCGCGATTGCGGTTATCCAGTTGGCCGGACGTGTTGAGGGTCATCAGGCTCTGGCTGATCAGTTGCCCGGCCTGGTTGTTGATCGCCGTGCTGCGCCGCAACAGCAAGTTACCGCCGCTGGCCAGCTTGCCGCTGGTGTTGGTCAGGCTGTCCAGCAGATCAAGCGTCATTGTGCCCTTGCTGCTCAGGCTGCCGGCGCTGTTGTCCAGGCTGCGGCCTTCGAAGCTGAAATCCTGCTGGGCCGTCAGGTTACCGGCGGCATTGCTCAAGGCATTGGCTTTGATGGTCAAGCCAGCACCGCTGTCGATCAGACCGTTCTGGCTGTTGTTCAGCAGGCCGGCTACGGTCAGGGTATGGCCCGTTCCGCTGGAGAGGATGCCGCCGCTGTTGTCGAGACTGTCAGCGGTCACGTTCAGTGTGTTCTGGCTGACCAACGCACCGTTGCCGCCGTTAAGCAATTCACCGCTCAGGGTTGCGACGAGGTTGCCGCTGCGGCTGGACAAGGTGCCGTTGTTGCGGTTGTCGAGACGGTTACCGGAGACGTTCAGGCCCTGCCAGCCGGAGATCAGGCCGTTCTGATTGAGCAGGCTGGTCGCACTGACGGTCAGTACGTTGCTGCTGATCAGCTTGCCGCTGCTGTTGTCGAGGGTGCGGCCGTCGACTCTGAAACTCTGTGCGCTGGAGACCTCGCCAGACTGGTTATTCAGGTCGCGCAGACGATTAAGGGTCAAAGCCCCATCAGCGGTAATCAGGCCGCCGACGTTGTTAAGGTCATTGCCTTGCATGTCGATGGACAGCCCGGCGTCACTCATCACGCGTCCGCCGTTGAGCGACAGTGCGCTGAGGACCAAGGTCATGTCGCGGGCAGCCGACACTTCGCCGCCGTTGCCGGAATCAAGATTCCCGGCAGTCAGGTTCAGGGTGCCTGTGCTGTTGATCAGACCCTTTGCGGTGTTGTTGATCGATGTTGTATTGAGGTTCAGGCTGGTGCCGCCCAACAGCTGACCGCCCTGGTTATCGACGCTGGCCGCGCCCACCTTGAGCGCCTGAGCAGCATTGATCAGGCCTTTGTCGCGGTTGGTCAGCGCACCGGTGACGGTGAGGTCAAGGTTGTTGCGGCTGGTCAGCGTGCCGCCGCTGTTGTCGAGGGTATTGGCAGTGGCGTCGATACCGGCTGCGGCGATCATGCCTTTGACGTTGGTCAGCGCACGAGCAATACGCAGGGTCAGCAGTTGATTGCTGAGCAGTTTGCCGCCGCTGTTATCCAGTTGCTGGGCGTTGAGGGTAAATGCCTGAGCGCTGGAGATTTCACCGTTCTGGTTCAGTACCTCGTTGACGTTTTTCAGCAGCAATGCGCCCGGTGCGTTGATCAGGCCATTCTGGTTGTTCAACTGGCCGTTGTTCAGGTCCAGGCTCAAGGAGGTATTGCTGAACAGGCTGCCGCCCTGCTGATCCAGACGGCTGACGCTGGCGGTCAGCGCCTGGCTGCTGCCGATGCTGCCACCAGTGCTGTTGGTCAGTCGTGCGGTCGTCAGGTCCAGGCGATTGCTGCTGCTGACGCGACCGTTCTGGCTGTTGTCGAAATCCCCGGTCCTCAGGGTCAGCAGCCCTTTACCGCTGATGGTGCCTTTCTGGCTGTTATCAAGGCTGGCACTTTTCAGGTCCAGTGCGCCGTCAGTCACCAGCTTGCCGCCGCGGTTGCCGATTGCACCGGTGCTGTCGAGGGTCAGGGTTGCGGCACTGGAAATGCTGCCTGCGGTATTGGTCAGACTGCTGGTCTTCACCGTCAGGACATCTTCGCTGCTGATCAGGCCCTGTGTGTTGTCGAGCGTCGCAGACAGGTCGATACCCAGGGCTTTGAGAGCGCTGAGCGCACCACCGGTGTTGTCCAGGGTGCTACCGACCAGGGTCAAGCCGCCTTGACTGGAGAGCAGGCCGTTCGCTCGGTTGATGATCTGTGCAACGTTCAGCGCCAGGGCTTTCTGTGCCAGAACCTGACCGTTGTCGCTGTTGTTCAGTTGCTGGCCGGTCAGGGTCATCTCATCCTGACTGGACAGCTCGCCACCACGGTTATCGATGCTGGTGACATTGATATCCAGGGCTTTGGTAGCGCCGATGAAGCCGCTCTGGCCGTTGTCCAGCGCGTCGCCGCGCAAGGTCAATCCACCCTGGGCGAGCATCTGACCGCCCTGCTGCTGAAGGCTGCCGATCCGTGCGTTGAGGTTCTGTTTGCTGGCGATCTGGCCGAGGCGGTTGTCCAAGGTCGCGGCGTTCAGCGTCATGTCAGCGTCGCCGATCAACGTGCCCTTGACGTTGGTCAGGGCGGTATTGACCGTCAGGTCCAGAGCTGCGCGGCTGCTGATCAAACCATCGGTGTTGTCCAGGCTGTCGCTGCGGGTGTTCAGCGCGGCAGCGGAAATCGTACCTTTGATGTTGCTCAGGGCCTTGTTGACGATCAGCGTCAGGGCCTGACTGCTGAGCAGTTTGCCGCCACTGTTATCGAGGCTGTCGACGTTCAGGGTAAACGCCTGTGCGCTGGAGATTTCGCCGTTCTGGTTGGCCACGCCGTTGAGATTCTTCAGCAGCAACACGCCGGGAGCGTTGATCAGACCACCCTGGTTGTTCAATTGGCCGTTATTGAGATCAAGGCTCAGCGAAGTGTTGCTGAACAGCTCACCAGCCTGCTGGTCGAGGCTGGTGACGCTGGCCGTCAGCGCCAGCGCACTGGCAATGCGTCCGGCGTTCTGGTTGATGACTTTGCCGGCCGTCAGCTGCAGGGTGTCGCTGCTGGTCAGGCGACCGCCCTGACTGTTGTCGAAGGTGCCGGTGTTGACCTGCGTGGCACCCTTGCCAGCCAGCTTGCCAGCCTTGCTGTTGTCCAGGCTGGCACTGATCAGCGTCAGCGTGGCGTCGGTAGTCACGGAGCCACCCTGGTTCTCAACAGCGCCCGTGGTGGTGACGTTCAAGGCTTCGGCACTGGACAGGCTGCCTGCTGCGTTTTGCAGCGAGGCGGCATTGACCGTCAAGGCCGCCTCACTGCTGAGCTGACCAGCGCTGTTGTCCAGCGCACCGGACACATCAATGTTCATGTCCTGCTGGCTGGCCAGCGTGCCGCCGGCGTTATCCAGGCGTGTACCGTCGAGCCGCAGGGTGTTGCCGAACAACAGGCCCTTGTTGAGGTTGATCACGCGCGCCACTTTCAACCCCAGCGCCGTACCGGCCAGGACCTTGCCGCCGTTGCTGTTGTCGAGCGTCTGACCAATGATGTCCACGCCGACCTGGCTGGACAGTTCACCGGCCTTGTTGTCGATGTCGGCAACCTCGATTTTCAGCGCTTTTGTGGAGCCCACCAGGCCGCCCGCCTGATTGTCGAGGGTTTTGCCGGTCAGGGTCAGATTCCCCTGCGCAACCAGCTCGCCGCCCTGCTGGGTCAGACTGCCGATGTTGGCAACCATGTCAGCCTGACTGGCGATACGGCCGTTGCCGTTGAGAACACTGTCGACCTGCAACTGCATCAGGCCAGCGGCGTTGAGCAGACCGTTCTGGTTGTCCAGACGCTTGCCAACCAGTTCAAGATCGGCATTGCTGTTGATCAGGCCTTTTTGCGTGGCGCTCAGGCCTGTCTGGCTATTGTCGAGGGCATCGACGAACAGCTGCAGGCCTTTCTCGGCACGAATCGAACCGCCACGGTTGTCCACGCTGTCGCTATGAACGATCAGCAGATTCTGTGCCGCAATACGGCCGCCACGGTTATCCAGCGTCAGGCTCGACACGTCCATCACGCCCTTGGCCTGCAGACTGCCAGCGGTGCGATTGTCCAGCGCGCCGCTCAGCTTCAGAGTCAGCTGGCCATCCGTGACCAGCGAACCCGCCTGGCGGTTGTCCAGACTCGCAGCACGAAGGTCGATGCCCTGCCCTGCACCCAGGGTTCCCGCCTGATTGTCGATGGATTCGGTGATCACCAGTTTCAGAAACTGATCGGCCATGACCTGGCCAGCGGCATTATCGAGACTCAGCGCATTGAGGGTCGTGTTACCCGCGCTGGTCAGCTCGCCGCTGCGGCTCGAAAGCTGGCCAGAGACGTTTACCAGCAGGTCGGCATCGCTGCTCAGGCTGCCGCTGTTGTTATTCAGTTCGCCAGCCGCCAGATCGATACCGTTGCCGGAGACCAGGCCACGCAGGTTGGTCAGCAACTGCTCGACACGCACGATCAGCGCTTTATCGCTGAGTACCGAGCCGCCGGTGTTGTCCAGCGATGCAGCGGCCAGCGTGAAGCCGTTGCTGCTGGAAATTTCACCGTTGCGGTTGCTGACTGCATTGAGATTTTTCAGCAGCAACTGACCGGGCGCGGTAATCAGACCGCCGTCGTTGTTCAGGCGACCGTTGCTCAGGTCCAGGCTGACATCGCTGTTGCTGTACAGACGGCCATCGTTGGTCTGATTAAGACCGGTGACCACTGCGGTCAGGGCCATGGCGCTGGCGATACGGCCGGCGTCACTGTTGTTCACCAGCGCGGCATCGAGCTGGAGGGTTGCGGTACTGGTCAGGCGACCGCCTTGCTGGTTGTCAAAGGTGCCCGTGACGAGCTTCACCCCTTTGCCGGCAATACGACCGTTCTGACTGTTGTCGAGACTGCCGCTGGTGAGCATCAAGGTTGAATCGCCGAGAATCTGCCCGCCGTGGTTCACGACCGAGCCATCGGCCGTCAGGGACGAGGCGCCGGAGCTGGTGACGCTACCGGCAGTATTGCCCAGAGAAGCAGCGCTCAACGCCAGCGTGCCATCGCTGCGCAAGGTCCCTTGATCGTTGTTCAGAACGCCCGTTACTTTCAGATCCAGACTGTTTTTGGCGTAGACGCTGCCACTGCCGGTGTTGACCAGTTGGCCGACGTTCAACTGCACACTCTGCTGGCCGGAGACGGCACCTGCGCTTTGGTTGTTCAGGCTGTCGGCGTTGAGCAGCAACGCACCATTGGCCAGCAAACGACCCTTGCCACTGTTATCGAACTGGCCGACGGTTGCGGTCAGCTCTCCAAGGCTGGAGAGTTCCGCATTACGGTTGTCCAGGGTCGCGGCACTCAACTGGATACCGGTCGCGGAAATCAGACCGCGCAGGTTGGTCAGCAACCGGTCGATGCGCACGATCAAGGCCTTGTCGCTGATGATCGAACCGTCGGTGTTGTCCAGCGAGTTGGCCACCAGCGAGAAACCGTTGGCACTGGAGATTTCGCCGTTCTGGTTGTTGACCGCCGTGAGGTTTTTCAGCAGCAACTGGCCAGGTGCATTGATCAGGCCGCCCTGGTTGGTCAGCACGCCGTTGCTCAGGTCCAGGCTGACATCGCTGTTGCTGTACAGGCGACCATCATTGGTCTGATTCAGACCGGTGACGACTGCGCTGAGGGCCATGGCGCTGGCGATACGACCGGCGTCGCTGTTGTTGACCAGCCCGGCATTCAGCGCGAGTGCGCCGGTACTGGTCAGACGGCCGTCCTGATGGTTGTCGAAGGCGCCGGTGGTGAGCACCACGCCATTGCCCGCAATGCGACCGCTCTGGCTGTTGTCCAGGCTGGCGCTGGAAAGCGTCAGGCCCGCATCGCTGATGATCTGCCCACCCTGGTTGACGACCGCAGCATCGACTTTCAGCGTGGCAGCACCAGCACTGGTGGCCCGCCCGCCGGTGTTGGCCAGAGAAGCGGCTTTCAGGTCCAGCGTGCCGTCACTGCGCAGTACGCCTTGATTGTTATTCAAGGCACCGGTCAGCGTCAGACCCAGTGTGTTTTTTGCATAAACGCTGCCAGCGCCGGAGTTGTTCAGTTGTCCCAGATTCAACTGGACGCCCTGCTGTCCGGAGACCACGCCGTTCTGGTTATTCAGGTTATCGGCGGTCAGCAGCATCGTGCCGTTGGCCAGTAGACGTCCTTTCGTGCTGTTGTCGAACTGGCCGATGGTGGCAGTCAGGGTGCTCAGGCTGGAAACTTCCGCACTGCGGTTGTCCAGCGTTGCAGCATTCAGATTGAGGCCATTGGCGGAAATCTTGCCGCGCAAGTTGTTCAGCAACTGATTGATACGCACAACAAGCGCTTTATCGCTGAGCAGCGAACCGTCAGTGTTATCCAGCGAGTTGGCCGCCAGCGAGAAGCCATTGGCACTGGAGATTTCGCCGCTCTGGTTGTTGACGACGTTCAGGTTTTTCAGCAGCAACTGGCCAGGTGCATTGATCAGGCCGCCCTGGTTGGTCAGCACGCCGTTGCTGAGGTCCAGGCTGAGATCGCTGTTGCTGTACAGCCGGCCATCGTTGGTCTGATTCAGTCCGGTGACTACTGCGCTGAGGGCCATGGCGCTGGCGATACGACCGGCGTCGCTGTTGTTGACCTGCCCGGCGTTCAGTTGAAGCGCGCCGGTACTGGTCAGGCGGCCATCCTGATGGTTGTCGAAGGCGCCGGTGGTGAGCACCACGCCATTGCCCGCAATGCGACCGCTCTGGCTGTTGTCCAGGCTGGCGCTGGAAAGCGTCAGACCCGCATCGCTGATGATCTGCCCGCCCCGGTTGACGACTGCGCCCGCTGTGCTGACCGTTGCCGTACCGGCACTGGTCACACTGCCGGTATTGTTGCTCAGAGAGGCCGCACGCACGGCCAGTGTGCCGTCGCTGCGCAGCACGCCCTGATCGTTGTTCAGCGTGCCGCTCAGGGTCAGGTCAAGCGCGTTTTTGCCGTAGACACTGCCGTTGCCGATATTGGTCAGTTGCCCCAGGTTCAGCTGTACAGCCTGCTGCCCGGCGACCGAGCCGTTCTGGTTGTTCAGGTGGTCAGCGTTCAGTTGCAGCGCGCCGCTGGCCAGCAGACGGCCTTTTTCGCGGTTGTCGAACTGGCTGACGGTCGAGGTCAGGCTGCCGAGACTGGAGATTTCCGCGCTGCGGTTGTCCACGCTTGCCGCGTTGAGCAGCAGATCGCCGTTGGCGCTGACAAGCCCCAGATGGTTGAGCAACTGCCCGGAAATACGCGCCGATAAACCGCTGCTGCTGGACAGCTTGCCTTGCTGGCTGTTGTCCAGAGAACCCGCAGTGATGGTCAGGTTACCGCTGCTGCTGATCAGCCCGCTCTGGCTGTTGAGTACCTGAGAAGCATTGATATCGACAGTGCCGCCCTGGCTCAGAATCCGGCCTGACTGGCGATTGTCGACCGTAGTGGCCACGATGCGGGTGCTGGACTGCCCATTCAATGTAGCCCCCTGATTATTCAGGGTCTGGGTGATGGTGGCCTGCAGGGCGCGACTGGCGGTGATGCTGCCGCTGTTGTTCAGCCCGCTGGCAGACAGCGTCACATCGCCCGAGGCATTGCGGCTGTTGTCGGCATTGACGCCCGCCTCGATCACCGCCGTGTTATTGAGCTGACCGCCAGCGGCAAGGCTCAGTGCATCGCGTGCGGCAACGTTCTGCCGAGTGATGAGATCACCTGCCGTGGTCATATTCAGTGACGACCCTGCATAAACCGGCCCGTTGACCTCGGCACTGTTGGCCTTGACCGCCACAGCACCACTGGCGGCGGTCTGCATCATGCTCAAGTGGCCGTTGGCATCAATCTGAATGTCACCACCACTGGCCGCCAGATCGCCGGCCAGCCTGACGCCGACACCCGCCTCGGTGCCCACCAGGCGGATCGCGCCGGCATACATGCCGCCCAGCGCCGAGCTGTCGACGGCCAGTTCCGGTTTGGCACTGCCGTCGTCAGGCAGGGCCGTGGGATTCAGCGTCTGCGCGTCGACATCGTTGCGACCTGCAATGATGTTGAGGCGTCTGGCGTGCAGCTCGGCATTGATCTTCGCGCTGCGAGTGATGATGTCGAACTGGTCGACGTTACCTGCGTTCAGCCCCACGCCGTCGATGGATATGCTGCCGCCCTGCACATTGAAACGCTGCAATTGACCATTGGCATCCAGCACGGGTTTGCCGGTGGTCAGGGTGACCTGCGGGGTATTGATGAAACCGCAGCCGTTACAACTGATGCCGTAGGGGTTGGCGACGATGACACGCGCCGCCTGCCCGGCCACTTCCGTGTAGCCCCTGAGCTGACTGGCGTTGGCCCCGACCACTTCGTTGAGGATGGTGCTGGCCGCTGTGCCGCGCAGGTTGGAGTTGCCGACGATGATGCCGCCCAGCTGGGTGCTCTGGGTCTGGTTGGTGGAGTTGTTGAGGATGACGCCCTGGCTGTCGACGTTGAACTGCTGATACTGGTTGTGTGACAGGCCGCTGGCATTGGGCGCGGCAATATTGACGATAGGCACGCCATTGCCGGCCTGGTTCAGGCTGGTATTCGTGCCGCTGACCACGATGCCTTCGGCTTGAACCAGCAGCGGCTGCCAGAACATCGCATTGGCGAGAATCAGCGCAAGGCCGCGCTTGGACATTCCCCAGAAAGACCGGCGCTCGACCAGCACAGCAGAAGGCTGACGAGCGAGCAGAGCCAGTTGGTGAACGTCCATGTGAGTGACCTCGAAACAGGTAGGTTGAATACGGTGTGATTAGAGGAAAAAGTCCATACGGAAATAGATCGGCGCTTCGCGCTCGATCACATCGGGACGTTCCAGGGAATGAGCGAAGGTCACTGAGGCAGCAACGTGCTGGCCTCGGGTAAACAACTCGAACGAGTTACTGGACAAACGCCCATGCTGATCGCCGTTGTAACGATCGTTGCGGATAACACCCTGGTCGTAACCGGCAGCCGCGCCATACTCGGCGAACACCGGGCGCAGCCAGTCCAGCGTCACCGGACGGGTCAGGCGCAACTCGTTACGCCAGTAGCCGCCACTGTCGCCGGACAGAAACTCATCCTTGTAACCACGCACCGATGCCGATCCGCCCAGGCTGGTGCGTTGCGAACTGAACAACACATCCTCACTGCGCTGCCCGGTGGCCAGACTGGTGAAGCTCAGGTTTTCGCCCCACAGTTGAAAGGGGTGCAGGTAGCTGAGGGTGCCGGTGTATTTGCGATACCGCGCATCGGCCTCACCCGGGCGAGGATCGTGGTTGCCCTGCGCGTCCAGTGCACCGATGCCTTGCTGCATGCCCAGATCGATGTTGACGAACGCCGAGCCGACTCGCCGCCCGTGGTTGATACCGAACTGCGCCTCGGTGATACGATTGCTGCTGACCGCCAGCCTGCTGTCTTCGACGTAGTTGTTGGTGCGCAGGTAGGACAGACCGGCATTGAGCGAGGTCTTGCTCAGCGCGTCGCGATACACCACCCGCTCGGCCCTGAACTGGTGGTTCTGGCTGTCGCCGTCCTGCTTGAAGTTGATGTTCGAGGCCTGCGCCACCGAACGGTATTCGCTGGTGTTGTACAGATAGCTGAACGTCCACCAGCCCCACGGCAGGCTGTAGGCAAGCGAGGCATTGCGGGAGGCCTTCTGCCGGTCGCTGATCGCATCGTGGCCGCCGCGCAGGCTGAACTGGTCGGCCAGCCCCAACGGATTATCCCACTCGAGGCCGGCGTTCCATTGTTGCTCACCGGTGCTGCGCTGACCTTCGTTGGTACGTGACAGGTTGGCTCGCCATGGTTTCTGCGGGGTGTTCTTGACCACTACATCACTGCCGCCGACGACCTGGCCGGGGGTCAGTTCCATCTGTGCCTGATTGGATGGCAGACGATTGAGCTGATCGACCATCTGCTCGATTTCGCGCAGGTTGACCATCTGGCCTTCCCTGCCGGGAAACGTCATGGCCAGCTCACGTGCCGACAGACCGCTGGCAGCATCGCCACGCAGATGCTCCAGCTTGCCTTCGATGACCAGCACTTGCAGGTCGCCGGTGGACAGGTCCTGTTGCGGCAGGTAGGCGCGAGTCGTCACCAGGCCTTTTTCGAGGTAGTGATCGGTGATGACTTTGAGCAGCTCATTGAGCTGGGCGACACCAAGACACTGGCCAATATAGGGTTTGATCAGCGCATCGCGCTCGGCGGACGACAGCGAGTCGGCGCCTTTGAGTTCAATGCGATTGATGTTGAAACAGCGCGTATCGGCCGGGGAACTCGGGGCAGCAGGTGCGGCTTGTTTGCCCGGCAGGTCCTTGAGCTCCTCAAGACGGCGGCGCTGCTCTTCGAGCAGGCGATCCTGACGGTCACGAATAAGATCCTGGTCACCTGGCAAGCTGGCGGGAGCAGTGGCTGCAAGCGAAGTAGCTGGCGCGATGGCGAGCAGGAGCAGCAAAGCCAGTTTGTGAGCACGGAGATACACGGCGCGTCCTTGCGGTAGCATATTGATATCAAAAAGGTGGGCGATACTAGAACGCCATCATGGCGGCGTCAATTATTTGTATCGACCTTGTATCCGATTTGTTGAACTTTTTTTGGAGTTAAATGTGCAAGCGCTGACCTTTAGCCCGCACCAAAGGATCATGTGCTTAGTATTGATAGGGGGTCGCCGACCTTTGCGACATTGTATTAAGGTCGTCATTAAATATATGCAGAAACACCAGTCGGCCAGTACGTGAAAACGGACTCGCATCAAGGCTGCGGACACACTAATAAAATGACTGTGATTTAAAGGAAATAAGCGAAGGCCTGCGCTGGCACGTCAGGTTCTGGAGCTGCAACGACGGTCATTTCTGCAAGGCTCAAGAATCCGGCAGGCCCTTTGGCCAGGGGCTCGCAAGGGCCGCGACGGTGGCGCTTGCCCGCTCGTCTCTCGGTACTCGGAAGGGGTAAAAAAGAGGCGGCAGATTATCAGTCAGATCACGCGATATCGATTCAACCTGCCAGGCCCTTTGGTGCCTGGATACCACCCCATTCAGGGGTGATAACAACTAATTGCCGGTAGTACCCCGACAATTAACCGCTATTGGCTTATCGCGCCAATGCTCCGCGTGAGGAACGAGAAGCTTCAGGGAGAACGCTTCTCGTTACTCTACGCGGGAGGCTTGGCGAATTACTGCTGTCCGGACAACTTCATGATCATTCGCGACAACAAGTAGATCCGCGGAGCCACACTGCCCACTTCGGCATACTCTTCGGGCGTGTGGATGTTGCCGCCGACAATCCCGAAGCCGTCCAGCGTCGGTGTGCCCACACTGGCAGACAGGCTTGAATCAGCCGCCCCGCCACTGCCCTCGATGGTCAGGGTGCGGCCCAGTTCACCGTAGATGCCTTGCGCCATCGCGACCAGTGCATCGGACTGCGCGGTTTGCGGCATCGGTGGCAGGCCACGGACCAGACGGGTCTTGACCTCGGTATCAGGCACCAGCTTGTTGGCCGACACCCTGGCCAAGTCCTGCTCGACGCGGTCGAACTCCTCCGGTACAGCAGCACGCACATCGGCCTTGGCACTGGCCTGATCAGGAATCACGTTGGTGCGATCCCCCGCCTTGAGCACAGTGAAGTTGATGGTGGTTTTCTTCTCCTCGTCACCCAGCTTGCCGAGTTGCAGAATCTGATGGGCAACTTCGGTAGCGGCGTTACGTCCCAGTTCAGGCGCAACGCCTGCGTGCGAGGCCTTGCCCTTGACTTCGACCAGCGCGGTTGCCGAGCCTTTGCGCCATACCACCAGACCGTCGGCCGGACGCCCCGGCTCCAGGTTGAGCGTGACGTCATGCTCCTTCGCGGTTTTCTTGATCAGCTCGGTAGCAACGCCTGAGCCGGTCTCCTCGCTGGCGTCGAGCAATACCGTGATCTGCGCGTAGTCGGTGAACTTCAGGTTGTGCAAAACCTTCAGCGCATAGATAGCTGCGACGATGCCGCCCTTGTCATCCATAACGCCTGGGCCATAGGCACGCCCGTCCTTGATGTGAAACGGACGCTCGGCCGCAGAGCCTTCCTTGAATACGGTGTCCATGTGCGCCATCAGCAGAATCTTCGCCTTGCCGGTGCCTTTCAGGGTGGCGACGACGTGGTTGCTGGCTTCTGGCGTATTCGGAACGAGCTCGATGGTGGCGCCGAGCTTTTTCAGTTCTTCAATCGCGATGTCGCTGACCTTGGTCAGGCCCGGGACATACCCGGAACCCGAGTCGATATTCACCAGACGCTCCAGCAGCTTCAAGGCGTCGTCCTTGTATTGCTCGGCATCCGCCTGGATAGCCTTATGCGGTTCGGCCATGGCCACTGGAGCCAGGGCTGTCAACGCAAGCGCCAGGGCGAGACGAGCAGCCAGTGGCGAGCGGGTAAATGAGCGCATGTGTTTCATCCTTGTGTTCGATCATCGAGGTTTTTCAGGACCATACCTTACACACGTACCGGCCGTCATGGCTCAGCTCGCCTTGCGCCAGCGCTCGAAGCGGTCGAACAGCAGCGCGTAGAGGATCGGAATCAGGCCCAGGGTCACCAGCGTACCCAACGCAAGGCCACCCATGATGGTGATCGCCATGCCCTCCCAGAGCGGACCGGCAAACAGCATCAGCGGCACCAGCCCGATGATGCAGGTCAGCTTGGTCATCACGATCGGCCGCAAGCGCTTGATCGCGGCATTGACGACGGCGTCACGCACCGCCAGGCCTTGCTCGCGTTCAACCTCGATACGTTCGAGCAGCAGCACGGCATTGTTGACGATGATGCCGGCCAGCGACAGCAGCCCGAAGGTGGCCATGAAGCCGAACGGATAGCCCGTCAGCACCAATGCCAGCGCCACGCCGATCAGCACGAAGGGCACGCTGGAGACGACGATCAGCAGCTTGCGGAACGAATTGAACTGCCAGACGAACAGCAACAGCATCGCGACCAGTGCGTGCGGCATGTATTGCAGCAGCGCCTGATTGGCTTCGGCCGAGTCTTCTATTTCGCCACCCGGTTCGATGTGGTAACCCGCCGGCAGGCTGATTGCCGCTATCTGCGGCGCCAACTGCTCGACGATCGAGGTCGCCGTCATTGACGGATTGTGTCCAACCACCGTAATCGCACGTTGCAGATTACGCCGCTGCAGCGTCGATGCCTCGGCCCTGGGTTCGACAGTGGCAATGGCCGACAACATCAACGGCGCGCCCCCGGAGGCCGGGTAAATCAAAGTGCTGTCCAGATCACTGCCCGGCTTGCTCAGCGTACTCTGCTCGCGAGCCACAATCGCGACAGCAGTATCGCCATCCTGCAGCGACGACACGGATAACCCGCTGTTTCGCAGTTGCAGAGCCTGGGCAATGTCCTGAGTGGCAACACCGGCCTGCAGGGCCTTGTAAGGATCGACAACAACGTCGTAACGCAGCAATCGGGTGCGCCAGTCATCGTGGACATCCAGGGTTCCGGGCAACGCCGACAAAGCCTGCTCGATCTGCCGGGCAATACCGCGCAGCACGTTCTCGTCGGGACCGATGACCCGGTAGACCGCAATTCCCGCCTCAGTGGTGCCCATCGAGAATCGTTTGGGCTGCGCTTCGATTTCGGGGTGCTGCGTAAGAATAAACTGCCGTGCGCGCTCAATCACCGCATCGAGATTCGCGCCTTCGCGGACACTGACAGTGAAGTACGCGATATTCGGCGCGGGCAACGGCGGATTGAGGCCAAGCACGATTCTCGGCCCGCCACTGGCGACATAACCAATGCTGTGTTCCACATCCTGATCGCTGCTCAGCCACTGGCTGATATCGCGCACCGCCCGCGACGTGTCACGCGAGCTGCTGCCGGGCTCCAGCACCAGCGGGATCTGGAACTGCATGCGGTCCGACTTCGGCAGAAAATCGTACGGCACCCGGGTCAGCACCACGACCGCCAACGCCAGCAACCCCATCATGCAGGCAATGAAGATCAGCGAATGATTCAGCAACCCCTCGATGACCTTGCGGTAGCCACGGTAGAACACCGAGGCATACTCATCGGCATCATTCGCTGACGCTGTAACGGCCGGCACCCTGGCGAAGTAGAAGCACAACAGCGGCGTCACCGTGACGCTGAGCAGCCAGGAGCTGATCAGCGTGGTGGCGAGCACAACCGCCAGCGAACGCAGGTATTCGTTGGTGCTGGTCTGCCCCAGAAAGAAGGGCGAAAACGCCAGCACGATGACCAGTGAAGAGGTCAGCAGCGGGATCATCAAGGTGCGCCCTGCCTCCTCACAGGCGCGCCGCCGATCCTCCCCGGCATGCAGGCGGCGCTCGATGTCTTCGGCGATGACAATGCCGTTGTCCACCAGTAACCCCAGGGCGAGGATGATCGCGGCAATCGATACCGTCTGCAGCTCGATTCCCAGCGCGCGCATGACCAGCAGCGTACTGAGGATGGTCAAGGGCACAATCACACCGACCACCAGGCCGGTGCGCCAGCCCAGAAACAGCATGACCACGCACATCACGATCACCACCGTCTCGGCCATGACGTGATACATCTTGCTCATCTCGTGCTCGACCACGCTGGACTGGAAGGTCACGACATGCAAGGTAAAGCCGGTGGGAAGTTGCTGCTCCAGCTCGCCGAGCCGTTTGCGCAGGGCGGCACCGAAGGTTTGCACATTGAGGCCTGGCTGCATCGAAACGGCCAGTACCACAGCATCCTGTCCCTGGTAGATCGCTTCGGTTTGCGGAGGGTCGGCAGGGCTCACCGATACCCTGGCCAGGTCCTGCAGCGCGACCTTCCGACCACCGGGCAACTGCACCGGGAACTGACGAAGCTGCTCCAGCGAAAGCACCTCGCCACTGATCGAAAGCGTAGTGCTCTGCTGTCCGATGACCGGATTGCCCCCCGTCGCGATCAGGTTGCGGGCTTGCAGTTGCTGAAGCAGCTGTTGCGGGGAAAGCCCGGCTGCGGCCAGCATCTGGTGCTCGAAGTCAAGGTAGATGCGTTCATCCTGCAGGCCATACAACTGGACCTGATCGACCCCTTTGAGCGCATAGAGCTGATTGCGCAAGCGCTTGATCGGCCCGCGCATCTCGCCCATGGTGAACCCCGGTGCGGTCAGCGCGACCGAAGCCACGGCCACACGACCGAAATCATCATCGACA
Source organism: Pseudomonas congelans (assembly GCF_900103225.1). Taxonomy (GTDB): domain Bacteria; phylum Pseudomonadota; class Gammaproteobacteria; order Pseudomonadales; family Pseudomonadaceae; genus Aquipseudomonas; species Aquipseudomonas congelans. The sequence goes on from NZ_FNJH01000001.1 coordinate 1,478,962, forward strand.
AAAGGCCCTTGGGTGCCGGGCGGAAAACCACCGCTCGTTTCGTTCACCTTCGCGCGGAGCCGTTGCCACAGCAGCCCAAGATCCTTGACGTTGTCATACGCCGTGACCTGCACGATCACTCGGCCAGGCTGGACCGTGGTGAGCACGTTCTTGATCTCGGCCAGTTCACGGATACGCTCTTCGAGCGGCCTGGCCAGCAGCTCCTCGGTGCGCTCTGCGGACAGCCCGTCCAGAGACACACTGACCAGTGCGTCGCGAACGGTCACCGACGGCTCTTCCTGAGAAGGAAAGCTCAGAAAGGTCGCGACACCGGCCAGCAAAATCAGCAAGGCGGCAAACAGGGTCAAACGGCTTGCGCCCATGGCGCGGGAGGTAAGGCTCATTGCGCGCCACCGGTCAGGCGAGTATCTGAATGGAACAATTTGACGGGCTGACCGTCCTGCAGAAAGGCGGCGCCGGCAGTGACGACCTGCTCACCGGCGACCAGCCCGCTGACGACCAGTGCCCGGCCCTCTCTGAGCGGACCCAGCGTGACGGAGCGGACGGCGACTGTTCCTCCCGGCTGGTAAACGAAGACGTCGGCAACGTGACTGCTGGTCCCCATCCATAGTGCTTGAACCGGAACCGATAGCGACTGTGCGTCGGCCTCTGGACGCATCTGGACAAGCAGCGTGACGCCACTGGGCAGCCTGCCGACAGGCCGCAGCACTCGAAACACAGCCGTTCTGACCAGCCCGTCATCGGCTCGGGGCGAAATGCCCTCCAGCACGAGATCAAACCCTGCCGTTCCGTCTGCGGTATTCGAGGCTCTGGCGAGGTCGCCAGGCTGAAGCGACTCGGCAAGTGCCAGCGGAATAGCTGCCACCACTTGTTGCTCTGCAGCGGATTCGACATCCAGCACCATCTGCCCGGCAGGCAACAGGCTCTGCGGTTGCGCATGGCGCGCCACCACGCGCCCGGCAAAGGGGGCGATCAACCGGGTGCGATCCAGTTCGCGACGGGCAAGGTCCAGCTCGGCTTGCGTGCGGATCATCTCGGCGCTGGCTTGTTCACTGGACGACTGGGCCGACTCGACCACGCTCTGGGCGACACTGCCCGCGGCGAGCAGGTTTTGCTGACGCTGGACGTTACGCTGGCGCTCCAGCGCCTGAGCCCGGGCCAGACGCAAAGCGGCCTGCGCCTCCTGCAGGCGCAATTGGGCAGGCTGCGGATCAAGACGGGCGAGCACCTGGCCCTGCTTGATGCTATCGCCAATGTCGACCCGCAGCTCTGTGAGGGTGCCTGCCGATTCAAACGCCAGACTGGCGCGCTCCTGCTCTCGAACAGTGCCGATGAAGCGCAACGCAGCGCCCTCTCCTGCCCGTACCGCCTCAACCTTGACCGCCCGGACAGGCGAAACACTGACTGTCTGTTTTTCGCCGCAGCCACCGATCATCAGAGTGATCAGCACGACGCTGCAAGCGCGTGACACACAACGCCGTAGAGCAGGAAAAGCATCAGGATTCAATCGCATGGCAGGCTTCAACCCTTCAGAAAGCGTAATTCAAGGCAATTAGGCCACTGCCTTCGGCATCGGTCTCGACCAGCGGGCTGCCACGGGTCTGGTCGGTGTAGTGCGTCACCCCGACGCTTGCGACGGTCGACCAGTGGGCGTCGAAGGTATGCTGCCAGGCGAGTGCCGCCGAGTACGCGTAAATGCCGCTGTCTGCGGTGAACCTGGAAAAGCCGGTGCGCTGACTCTGGATCGGGCTGACGCCGAAATAGGTCTGGTTGTAACGACCGTCACCTGCGTGCGCATCGACGTCGAGGGTCACCGTATCGGTCTGGCTGTGGTAGGCGATGCCCTCGAAACCCAACCGGTAGCGATTGCCACGTTGTTCGCCAGCCACCCGCAGTTCGGCCTCGGCACTGACGGACAGCCACGGCATGAGCTGCTGAGAAACCATGAAGTCGCCAACGGTCGCGCCCTTGACCATCCCCATCCCTCTCAGCTCATTGGACCCAGGCCGATTCGTGCTGTTTTTCTCGGTGCGGCCGAAATCGTAATTGAGTGCGGCGCTGGCACCGAACCCGGAATCCGACTGCCATTGCAGCCCCAGACCGCGCGTAGTGTCGGCGAAAAAGATGCCCCGCTGGACCGTCAGCATGGGCACCACCTGGCTGCGGTATTCATCGGCCCCCATGTAGCGCGGCAGCACGGCCATGCCGAGCCCGAAATTGACGTTGAACCTGTCACCCAGAACCGACTGGCTTGCAGCAGTGCTGTCCTGGGCAAAGGCCTGACCGACCAGGGTCATGGCCGCAGAGGTGATCAATACGGTCAGCACAGGTTTAAGCAGCGCAGACCGCAGGTGAGTACGAGAGATTGCAGGGCTCATGGGAATACTCCGGTTTCATTCAGGATTGGGGTGGGGTTGTCGGTTCTGATCCGCGCAGTACTCGAAACAGATCGATGCGGTTTTGCTGCAGCGCATCGAGAGACTTGCGAGCGGCTGCGTCGGCTTCGGCGATACGGACAGTGGAAACCAGCAGTGCAGTGCGCTCGGCGGCGCCCGCATCAAGCTCAAAGGACAGGCGCCGCACTTTTTCCTGGACCAGCGCAACCCGCTCGACCTCGTTGCGCACATGGTTCAGGGCCTGCTGACGGCGGGTCAGCACAGCGGACATTTCACGGAAGGCGTTCTGCACAGCCTTTTCATACTCGGCGACCGCGATCTGCTGGCGCACCTTGGCAAGATCCAGGTTGGCCTGATTACGCCCGCCGTCGAACAGCGGTAGATTCAATTGCGGGGTGAACAGCCAGGCACCGCTGCCGTTGCTGAACAAAGTGCGCAGGCTGTCGCTCTGCAAGCCAACGCCGGTACTGAGTTTTATCGACGGAAAGAACGCCGCACGGGCAGCACCGATGTTGGCATTACTGGCCTTGAGGGCTTCTTCGCGCTGCCGGATGTCAAAGCGTTCTAGCAGACGCTGAGACGGCAGATTCGACAGCCAGGCCGGCGTCTCGACCAGCGCGGCGGTCAGCACAGGCATGTCCTGCGTAGCAGCTTCTGGCGTAGTAGCGGGCAATGCTGTCGAATAGCCGGTGAGCAACAACAAGGCCTGCGACGCGTTGGCGTGATCGCTTACCGCATCCTGTACCTGCTGTTGCGCAGTCAGGGTGTCCAGGCGCTGAACCAGCAGATCGTCCTGCGAAATTGCACCTTGACGCTGCTGCTCTTCGGCCGCCTTGACCAGCATCAGCCGGGCCTCTTGAACTGCCTGCGCGTCCTGCTGCACGGCAGCGGCCAGACGCTCGGCCAGCCAGGCGCGGGCGACTTCGGCAATCAGCGCACTGCGTGCCGCCTGCTGGCCAAAGGTGCTGGCCAGATAATCGTGCCGCGCTGCTTCTGACAGGCTGCGCACGCGTCCGAAGAAATCCAGTTCAAAGTCAGAGACACCCACCGACGCTATGGAAATGTCCTGACCATAACGCTCGTCGGCCGCCGCATTATCGAAGTGCTGACGGTCGCGCTCGACACCTGCAGCAAGGGTCGGAAAGCGATCGGCACGGGTGATGCCGCGCATTGCCCTGGCCTCCTCCACACGCAGCACCGCCACACGAAAGTCGCGATTGAACGCCAGGGCCGATTGCAGCAACCGGCGCAGCTCGCCCTTTGGCGACAACTCGCCGGCCAGCGCTTCTTCGTCGGCGCTGAGCACCAGGGCGGTGGAGGTATTCGAGGCGGGGACCACAGCGGACGCCTGATCGACCGGAACCGGCAACACCGGACGCTGATAGGCCGGTATCAACGAGCAGCCCGAAACAATCAGGCTGGCCAGCATGGCCAGGCAACGCCAGCGGCGGTTGCGGATACGCTTGGACAGCGGTGTACTCATCGGCATAGGATCTGTCCGCGACAGTGGGCTCTGGACACCATCCTGAACGTCGACTTTCAACAAACCGTTCGTGAATTATCAAGATTTGATCAAGAGGCGCTCTCGTGTCAGGAAAACGCATTCTTATCGTTGAAGACGATGCCGACAGTGCCAGCATTCTTGAGGCTTACCTGCGTCGTGACGGTTTCAATGTCGGTCTGGCCGAAAACGGTCAGCGCGGTATCGATATGCACCGCCAATGGAAACCCGACCTGATTCTGCTGGACGTCATGCTGCCGCTTGTCAGCGGCACGGACGTGCTCTCGGCAGTCCGGCGCTGCAGCGACACGCCGGTGATCATGGTCACCGCCATGGGCGACGAACCGGAAAAACTCGGTGCCTTGCGCTATGGGGCCGATGACTATGTGGTCAAGCCCTACAACCCGCGGGAAGTAGTGGCCCGCGTGCATGCGGTTCTGCGGCGCTCGCAGCAGAACGGCACCAACGAGCGCCATCTGCGCTACCAGAACCTGCTGGTGGATCTGGATGCGGTCACCGCGATCATTGAAGGTCAGGATGACGCAGAGACCGTGCTCGACCTGACACCTACCGAGTTCAAGATCCTTTCAACGCTGCTGAAAACGCCGTCCAAGGCTTTCACTCGCGAAGAGCTCCTGGAAATCTGCCTTCCCGACAGCGAGGCGCTGGCCAGGGTTGTCGATGCGCATGTGCATAACCTGCGACGCAAACTGGAGATCCATGGCGTGGAAAACGTGCTGGTCACCGTGCGTTCGGTCGGCTATCGATTCAGGTGATCCCCATGCGACATATTTTCAGGCACAGACAAAAACCGTTGTGGCACTGGGTCGGCATGCGCATGAGCATGCTGGCCGTCGGTGCGGTCATCGTCATCGCGTTTTGCATGTGGCTGCACGTCACGGTATCTGACTGGCTCACCCTGCAGGCAATGCCGGCCGAGGTGCGCATGGAGTTCCTGCGACTGCAGGCCGAACCCAGCCTGGACATGGTCAAGCTGCGCGAACTGTTCTTCGCGTATTACCCGATCGAAAACCTGCTGCCGGGCATTGCCAACAAGGAATGGTGGGTGCTGGCAGCGCTGGTGTTGATCGCGATCCCGATCATCATATTCTTCGGCTTTCTGTTTTCCCGTCCGCTTTCCAGCCAGTTCTCCTCGATTGCCAGAGGCGCACGTCAGGTCGCCCAGGGTGACTTCAAGACGCGCCTGCCGATGAGCGCCAAAGACCCGGACGAATTACAGGCGCTGGTCAGCGACTTCAACACCATGACCACCCAGCTCGGCCGCTACGAACTGGAAGTCAGCGAATCCAGCGCAATGATCGCTCATGAGCTGCGCACGCCACTGAACGCCGCGATGGGACGCATACAGGGCATGATCGACGAAGTGTTCCCGCGTGATCTGGCACAACTGGAAATGGTCCACCGTCAGCTCGGCCAGTTGAACAAACTGGTAAGTGATCTGCATCTGCTCTCGCTCGCCAGCGCAGGTCAGTTGACCCTGGACAAGACGGAGTTTTCCCTTGAGAAGCTGGTGGTCGAACGTCTGGGCTGGTTTGCCACGCCGCTCGATGAGGCCGGTGTCGTCGTGACGATCGATATCCCGCGGAAACTGACCGTCAACGCCGACCGTGACCGGATCGGCCAGGTGGTGAATATTCTCGTCGATAACGCACTGCGTTATTCGGCAACGGGTGGTGAGCTGCTGATAGTCGGCAGGGCCAGCGCAGGGCGCATGGAACTGACCGTCTCGGACCGCGGGCCCGGCTTCGGCCCGGAGAACCTCGAACAGGTGTTCGACCGTTTCTGGCGTGCCGAACGTTCGCGGGCGCGCTATTCGGGAGGCAGCGGCCTGGGCCTGTCCATCGCCAGAGCCATTTGCCTCGAGCATGACGGCACTATCGAGGTACGCAACAGGCCAGGCGGAGGATCCGTCATCCGCCTGGAGATTCCGGGCTGAGCCTGCCTGCCCGGCCCGGCAGATCAGTGCCCCATCAACGAATCGATGCCGTCCGGCTTGTCATGCACACCAAACCGGTCCACCAGTGTGGCGGTGGCCCGGTTCATACCGATAACGTCCACGCTGATGCCCGCCTTTCTCAGTTTCAACACCACCTTGTCCAGTGCGGCAACAGCGGTGATGTCCCAGAAATGCGCCTCGCGCAGATCGATGACCAGTGTCTCGAGGCTTTCGCGCAGGTCGAATGAGCCCATGAAACGGTCAGCGGAGGCGAAGAATACCTGGCCGGTCACGTAGTAGGTGCGATGGCTGTGGAAGGGATCACGATGCGACGTGACGTCAAGGAAGTGAGCGATCTTGCTGGCAAAGAACATCGAGGCCAGCAGAGAACCGACCAGCACACCATAGGCAAGGTTGTGGGTAGCCACGACCACCACCACGGTGACCACCATCACGATGTTGGTAGAGAGCGGGTATTCCTTGAGGTTGCGGATCGATCCCCAACTGAAGGTGCTGATCGACACCATGATCATCACCGCCACCAGCGCCGCCATGGGGATACGCGCCAGCCATTCGCCCAGAAACAGCATCATTATCAACAGCAGCAAACCCGCGCTGAGGGTTGAGAGGCGTGTTCTGCCGCCAGACTTCACGTTGATCATCGACTGGCCGATCATGGCGCAACCGGCCATGCCACCGATCAGCCCCGTGGCGATATTGGCAATGCCCTGCCCTTTGCACTCACGGTTTCTGTCACTGGAGGTATCGGTCAGGTCATCGACGATGGTGGCGGTCATCATCGACTCCAGTAGGCCCACCACGGCCAGTGCGGCGGAATACGGCAGAATGATCAACAGCGTGTCGAGGTTGAGCGCGACGTCCGGCCACATGAAGGTCGGCAGGCTGTCGGGCATTGCGCCCATGTCACCCACGGTTCGTACATCAAGCCCCATGTAAATGGAAATTGCGGTGAGCACCAGAATGCACACCAGCGGCGACGGCAGCAGCTTGCCCAGCACCGGCACGCGCGGGAACAGGTAGATGATTGCCAGGCCCGCGGCGGTCATGGCGTACACCGGCCAGGTCACATGGGTCAATTCCGGCAACTGGGCCATGAAGATCAGAATTGCCAGTGCGTTCACGAATCCGGTGACCACCGAGCGTGAAACGAAGCGCATCAACTCACCCAGGCGCAGATAGCCGGCGATGATCTGCAACACGCCGCAGAGCAAGGTGGCAGCCAGCAGATACTGAAGTCCGTGCTCTTTGACCAGATTCACCATCAGCAGGGCCATCGCACCCGTAGCCGCAGAAATCATCGCCGGGCGTCCGCCCACGAAAGCGATGACCACGCAGATACAGAACGACGCGTAAAGCCCGACTTTCGGGTCTACACCGGTGATGATGGAGAACGCGATGGCCTCTGGAATAAGGGCCAATGCAACAACCAGCCCGGCCAGTACATCGGCACGGACGTTGGAAAACCACGTAGCTTTGATTTTTTCGAGCATGGGAATACCTGTGACAGACGCAGCAAGACGCACGGCAGCGATTGCCGGACGAGCAGGAGCATCGGTTTTCGATTAATGAGTCAGAGTGGGAGTGGCGGCGACCAAAAAACGGGCGCAGCAACGGGCGACTGCAGCAAGATGGCAGTCAGGTGTTGCGAGGGGGGCGTAGCGCTAAGGCGGCGTAGGCAGCCAGTTGGAACGGGACACGTCTGTTTCCTTCGATGGGTCGCAAGGCGCTGGCATCATAGACCTATCCGTTTGAGTGATTCAAGCGCACGCCATCGCCCCGAACGGCCTGAGTGACGGATGGCGCAACACTCCAAAACATCTGAAAAAGCATCTGATACTGTTTTTTACAGATGTCTTTTTTCTGTTCGTCATCACTGATTTCGCTCATGATGCAGGCCTTGTTCATTCGATGCCGCTTATGAAACGCTACGAAAAATTCGCCGCCGACATCTCGGAAATGATTCGCAGCGGCGTCCTGCCCGCCGGGGAAAAAGTCCCGTCCGTAAGGGTCGCGAGTCGCACCTGGTCAGTCAGCCCTGCGACGGTCTTCAAGGCCTATTACCTGCTGGAAGACAAGGGGCTGATTCAGGCCCGTGCACGCTCCGGGTATTACGTGCGCGAGCATGCCGCCAATGCACTGACCGAACCGGAACTGATCAGACACAGCAGCGAAGGCACCGAACTGGGCGTCAGCGACTTGATCTTTTCAGTGCTCGGCTCGCTCAAGGATCCGGACACTGTGCCGTTTGGCTCGGCGTTTCCCAGCCCGCATCTGTATCCGCTGGCGAGCCTGGCGAAGTCGATGGCTTCAGCTGTGCGTGCGCTGACGCCTGCGGGCATCGTCAGCGACATGACCACCGGAAACCCCGAACTGCGCCGACAGATCGCCCTGCGCTACATGATCAGTGGCGTGCGCTTGCCGGCTGACGAACTGGTCATTACCAATGGCGCGATGGAAGCCCTGAACCTGTGCCTGCAGTGCGTCACCGAGCCCGGCGACCTGGTCGCCATCGAAGCGCCGGCGTTCTATGCCTGCCTTCAGGTGCTGGAGCGCCTGAAGCTCAAAGCCGTCGAAATTCCCGTGCATCCGCGTGACGGGGTGGATCTGGATTCGCTGCAGGACAGCCTGACGCGCCTGCCGATCAAGGCTTGCTGGTTCATGAGCAGCTTCCAGAACCCACTGGGCGCGAGCATGACTCAGGAGAACAGGACCAGGCTCTACGACCTGCTGGAACAGCATCAAATCCCGCTGATCGAGGACGATGTGTACGCCGAACTGTATTACGGTGCCAAGGCGCCTCATCCGGTGAAAAGCCTGGACCGCAGCGGGCTGGTGATGCACTGCAGCTCGTTTTCCAAGACCCTCGCGCCCGGCTATCGGGTCGGCTGGGTGGCAGGCGGGCGTTACACCGAGCAGATTGACCGCCTCAAGCTCATGACCACCCTCTCCCCTTCGGTCCCTGCCCAGGCGGCGCTCGCCGACTACCTGAAACACGGCGGCTATGACCGCCATCTGCGTAAACTGCGCGACACCCTCGAACTGCAACAAGGCGCGATGCTCGCCGCTGCCGCCCGTTATTTCCCGGCAGCGACGCGCGTCACCCGCCCCGTCGGCGGCTACTTTCTGTGGTTCGAATTCCCTGAGCAGGTTGATTCGCTGCAGCTCTTTCAACTCGCGCTCGCACAGGGCATCAGCCTGGCACCCGGCCCGATCTTTTCCGCGTCGCGACGCTTCAAGAATTGCGCGCGCCTGAACTACGGCACGCCCTGGGATGAACGCAGTGAGCAGGCCATGGCGATGCTGGGGCGTATCCTCGCGTCGTTCTGAGCGTTTTAATGCCCCGCACAACAACAACTGATCCGTATTTTTAAGCTGTTTCTGAATCTGTACCAGAATCCGTTCGAACACGATAATGGCGGCGTATTCAAACGCGCAGGTCACCCGCCAGAAGCGAAGCCTGCGGCTCGTTACAGACAGATCGATCAGCAGGAGACGCTCATGGGCAAGCTCGGACTTTCTTTGATAGGTTTTTTATTGCTGGCAATCGCGGTCGGCTTGCTGGGGACTATTTCGCCGTATTGAAGCGCCGCAAGCCAGGAAGGCTGAACCCGCGTCGCCTTAGCGCCAAAACGAAAAAACCCGCCATAAGGCGGGTTTTTTCTTGTTCAAAGGCCTTGCACATCGCCTTTGAAGTATCGTCTGGCTCCACGACCTGGACTCGAACCAGGGACCCAGTGATTAACAGTCACTTGCTCTACCAACTGAGCTATCGCGGAATGAGCGCTATGTTACTGATTCGGAAAAGGAAGTCAAGCAGAGCGAAAAAAAATCCTGCTCGTTCATCCGTATACCATTTCCGGCCAGGCAGGGCACAGTTCGGAAGACTGCCTGCAACACAAGGTTGCCTACTTGATCCGGTAGTGAAAGGTGTTCTTCACCCCGGACACTGTCACTGCCCTGCCCTCGACAATCCTTGGCTGATAACGAAAGGTCTGCGCTGCGGCCAGTGACGGGCGCATGAACAACGGGTGGCAGGCGCCCTGCACTTGCGGGTTGACCACTGTGCCTTGCGGCGACACATCGTAGACCACCGTGCAATCACCCTCGATGCCCTTGTCCAGTGCCCGTTCGGGATAGTCCGGGGCCTCCTTGCTTAAAGGCTGATACTGGCTGCTGTCGGCGGCGGCAGCCTGTTGCTGTGCTGACTGTTGCGCAAGGCGGGCACGCTCGGCGGACTGGCGCGCCTGTTCAGCCTGACGCTGCTGCTCGATCTGCTGACGTTGCTGTTCGGCCAATTGCTGTTCCTGTTGCTTGCGCTGCTCGGCCTCGCGCAGGCGTTGGGCATTCTGCAGTTGCTCGCGCTCACGCTTTTGTTCTTCGACGCGCTTGCGGGCCAATGCAGCCTGTTCGGGTTGACGCTGCGGCGCTGCCTGCGGTTGCGCGACTTCGACCGGTTTGCTGACCGGCAACGATGCCTGTGCAGGTGGCGGTGACGGCATCTGAACAGGCTCGGTTACCGGTGCCGCCGCTACTGGAACCGGCTCAGGCGCGGGTGCTGGTGCTGGCGGCAGGATCAGTAATTGGGTGGTCAGGGTTCTGATCTGTTCGGGCGGCTTTTCACTGGCGCTCCAGCCAAGCATCAGACCGCTCAACAGCGCGCCATGCAAAGCCAGCGCGACCGCTGCCGCGAGGCCATTGCTGCGCAGCCAGGGCACGTTCATCCATTCGCGGCGCGGCGGGTCATAGTCGAGGGTCAGGGTGTTCATTGCGGCGCCTCGGTCACCAGCCCCAATTGCGTCACACCACCGCGTTGCAGCGCCGCCATGGCCGCGACCACCCGACCATAATCGGCCTTGTCATCCGCGCGGATGAACACTTGCGTGTCGTTGCGCTCGGCCACCAGTCGGGCAATGCGCGCCTGCATGTCTTCCAGGCTCGCGGCCTGATCGGTCTGCGCCTGAGTGTCGACGGTATCGCCCAGGTTCCAGTAGTAGCCGCCCTGCGCCTTGACGGACAGGGTCACTATGCGTTGCCGGGTGTCGGTGACGAGCGCTTCGCTGGCGACTTTCGGCAACTCGATTTTCACGCCCTGGGTGAGCATCGGCGCCGTCACCATGAAAATCACCAGCAGCACCAGCATCACGTCGATGTAAGGCACGACATTCATTTCGGCCTTCGGGCCATGTTTGCGTTGCGGTTTGACCAGCATGACAAGTCCTCAGGCCGCAGCGGCCATGTTGCGTGTCAGGCCCTGCAGGGTGCGATTCAGGCGCACCTGCAGTTCGTTGCCAAAGCTGTAGTAACGCGCCGTGAGGGTCTGGCCACGCGCGGCAAAGCGGTTGTAGGCGATTACTGCCGGAATGGCCGCGAACAGGCCGATGGCGGTGGCGATCAGCGCTTCGGCAATCCCCGGCGCGACCGTCGACAGCGTGGCCTGCTGCACCTGCGACAGGCCGATGAAAGAGTTCATGATCCCCCAGACGGTGCCGAACAAGCCGATATACGGACTGACCGAGCCTACCGTGGCGAGAAACTGCAGGCCTTTTTCCAATTGCAGCTCTTGCTCACTGATGGCGACCTGCAGCGAGCGTTCGACGCCGGAAAGCACCACGTCAGGCTCGATGCCCGGCCGCTGCTTGAGCTGCAGGTACTCGGCGTAACCCGCCGCGAAGACCTCTCCGATTCCGCCAGCGTCGCGCTGCTCAGAGGATGCCTGGGCCTGCAGCGGCGCCAGCTCGGCGGCGCTGCGAAAGCGTTGCTGAAAGGCATCCATTGAGCGCTCGTAGTGACGCAGGGCGAGACTGCGCTGGATGATCAGGAACCAGCTGACCAGCGAGGCAAGCAGCAAAATCAGCATCACGGCCTTGACCAGCAGGCTGGCATCGCTGATCAGACCCCAGATGGTCATGTGTTCGAGAGTGGCGTGCATCGGGGTAGTCCTCTGTAATGGAACGAATGATTAGCACCGCTTGATGACAAACGACTTACGGCAGCTTCAAGGTCTTCATCACCTCGGCCCACGGCACGAACTTGAAATTCTGTGCCTGTTCGGGCATGCGCTTGCGTCCGTCCTGAACCACCAGCATGCCTTTGCTCCAGGGGCCGCCGAGGTTCATGGCGGTCACTTCGATGCCGTCGGTTTCCGAGGTGCCGTCGATCCCCGCCTTCTCATTGAGGCCGACCCGAAAAGCACCGCGCAGTGCATAGGGCGGCTCGGCATCCACCACCACATAGCTGTCGTTGCCCTGACTGGAGATCAGCAGATAGTCGTGGCCATCACTCTGGTACAGCGCCAGCCCCTCGACATCGGCGTGCACCACTTCACCCACCTTGATCACGCTGGACAGCGTCGCAGGCTGATCCGCCCGCGCATCGACTTCCCAGACGCCAACGTCTTCTTCACCGAGAAACAGGCGCTGACGCTGATCATCGGCCACGCAGCCTTCCGGCTGGGTTTCGACCTTGAAGCGGCGTACCAGCTCGCCTTTCGCCTTGCCGTCCGGCGCGCTGAGCCGGTACTGGAGAAAGCTGCCGTCCTTGCCGTTGGCGAAGGCATACAGCTCGCCACTGGCGGGCTTGAACAGGCAGACGCCGTAGATTTCCGCCAAAGGCGTGGCAATTTCCCCCGCCTCACGAAGCGTGCCGCTGGCCCGGTCGATGCTGAACAGACTGAGGCTGTTGCGATCGCGATTACTCGCCACCGCCAGGTCGACGTTCTTGTTGCCCAGCATGAAACCGGGGCGCACATCGACATTGTTCAAACGCCCGACCGGCAGCTCCTGCAACTGCTTGCCGCTCAGGTCGTAAGCCAGCAGACCCTGCTTCTTGTTGGTGCCCAGCACCCGGCTGAGTGCCGGGTTTTTCGGGTTGACCCAGATCGCCGGGTCGTCGGCAGCGTCACCCTGACGCCCGACCGGCTGGCTCTGGCTGGCGGGCATGACACTCGGCAGCGGCGCAGCAACGGCGACCGGTTTGGGCGTCCAGTTCAGCGCCCCCAGATACAGGCGCTCGCCGTCCTTGTCATTGACCAGCACCTGCAGACCGCCCTTGTCCTCATGCACCGAGAGACCTTCGGGCTTTTTCAGGTTCATCAATGACAGATCGGCCACCGGCGTCCAGGCTGCCTGCTGTTCCTGGCCCTGCTGTTGATAGAGATGCAATGCCTTGCCTTTCGGGTCCAGCGCCAGCAGACCGCCAGGCACAACGGCCATTGCTCCGGCGGCCTGTTTCAGCTCGCCGAACGGCTCGCGCAATGCCACCGGCTGCCGGGCGACGTCGGCCTCGGGATGCGCCGGGTAGGCCCACCAGCCAATGTTCGCTTCATTGACGAACAACCTGTGCGCGGCATCATCGACCTGACAAAACTCGGCGTTGGGAGGCAGCGGCAGATTGCGCACCAGACGCGGCTCGCCATTGAGCCGGTTGTTCGCACCAATCAGCCATTGCTCGCCCTTGCCCTCTTCGCCCACCAGGAACACAAACAGGTTGCTGGCGTCATCGCGGTACAGACACAGACCGGCCACTGAGTAGTCGCGTGCTGGCAGGTAGACCGGCTTCGACCACTGCCTCGTCGCCGGATCGAGCTGGGTCAGCAGTGCCTGTTGACGCGCGTTGTCCAGCGTCGCGACCAGAACGCTGTCGCCCGTTGAGCGGCTGTCGAGCCCTTGAAATGAACCCGGCATTTTTGCCAGTTCGCGGCCCTGTTCATCCAGCAGCAACAGCCCTGTCTTGACGCTCGCGGCCAGACGCCGACTGCCGTCGCTGCCCGGCACGAAGGCGACGGACTGAGCCTTGAACGAGGCATTTTCGGCCCAGCGCGTCAGGTTCAGGTCCATCGGCGACGAAGCCTGCGCAGCCCCGGCCGCCAGGCACAGCAACAGCGCCAGGCACACTGGCTTGGGTGATAACGAAATCATCATGAACGGTTGAATCCTTTGAATGAGCGCTTCAGTTCGATCAGAAATGGGTGAAGGTCAGGCCGACCTTGTAAGTCGGGCCGTACTCTTCGTACTGGCCGTTGTAGGCACGATGGCCGCTGTAGACGAAATACGGCTGATCGGTGAGGTTCTGCGCCTCGAAGCTGACCTTGAGGTTCTTCGTCAGTGAATAGCGCGCGCTGAAATCCACGAAGGTCTGCGCGTCCACGTACTGGTCATGATCCTTGTCGCCGATCGCCGCCAGCTCGTAGAGGTAGGCCGACTTGTAGTTGGCGGACAGACGCAGACTGAGCTTGTCGTTCTCCCAGCCGAGCATGACGTTGCCGACGGTTTTCGACTGGCTGGGCAGGTCGATATCGCGCGTGCGATTGGTGCCGGTGCTCTGGTCGAAACCGTTGATGCTCGCGTCGGAGCGGCTCAGCGTGGCGTTGGCGCCCAGCAGCAAACCGTTCCACGGTGAAGGCAGCCAGTCGAGCTTCTGCGAGTAGGCCAGCTCCAGGCCATACAGCTTGGCCTTGTCGCCATTGGCAAAGGTGTTTGCTTCGGAGAAGTTCGCCCACTGCCCGGTGCCCGCCAGGTCAGTGTTGTAGACGAAATTCTGGATGTCCTTGTAGAACACGAACGCCGACACCGTGCCGGCGCGACCCATGAAGTGTTCGATGCCCAGGTCGAGGTTGCTCGACTCCAGCGGCTTGAGATTCGGGTTACCGAAAGACGCTTCGTCATCGTCGATCACAAAACCCGGTGCCAGTTGCCCGAACGTGGGACGTACCACGGTTTTGGTCCACGCAGCGCGCAGTTGGGTACTCTTGTCGATCTGATAACGGGCATGCAGGCCCGGCAACCAGTGGTGATAGCGACGGTTGGTAGTATTGGACTCGAACGCGCCATCACGCACACCGGTGCCCTTGGCGTCCATTTCCGTGCCTTCGTAGCGCAGGCCGGCAATGAAGCGCCACTTGTCGACATCCAGGGTATTCATGAAGTAACCGGCGTTGATGTCTTCGTTGATCTTGAAGTCATTGGCGCGGCTTTCGGCCTCGTCGTAGGCGTCAGCAGCGTTGAGGCCACCGATCAGCCCCTTGATCGCACCGGGGCTGATGCCGCTGCCGAAATTGCCCAGCCGGTAATCGATGTTGCCTTTCTGGAACTGCGTCAGGTTCAGTTGCTGGTCGCTGAAACCCAGGTCATCGAAATCCTCGTATTTCCAGACGTCCAGGTCGTTGCTCTTGTCGCGGCGGCTGACCTTGCCGCCAAACTTGAACTGCGAGGCATAGCCCTTGAAATCGTAATCGCGGGCCAGGTCGAGGCGCAGGTTCTTCTCGGTGTCCTGGGTGTACTGCTTTTCCCGGTCGACCTTGTCCAGGGTGAAGTTCGAGTTGTCGTAGAACGCGGAGCCGACAATCGGCCGCGGCTTGTCGCGGTCATAGAAACCGCTGTCGGCAAAATCATCGTTGCCGACGAACGTGGCGCCTGCGATGTGGCTTGGACTGTCTTCGCTGGATTGGCTGTAACCGGCCTGGCCGCTGAGGGTCCACAGGCCGACCATGCGCTCGCCACCGAACACGTAGGACTGGATTTCCTGGGTTTCAGTACGCGCCTTGAGCTTGCGCGTGCCCTCGGCATCGCCGGTCTGCCCTGCGCTCTGCGCATCGGCAAACTCGAAACCGTTGGTGGTACGGACTTCGTTGTCCTTGAAGCGGCTGTACAGGGTGCGCAGGTAATACTTGCTGACGTCATCGGGCCGGTAATCGAAGTTCAGGCCGCCACCGGCGCGCTCGCGGCTGATGTCGTAGTCGCGCTGTTCGAATGATTGCAGCCGCGCGCCATCCCAGTCACCGCCGGTTTCGACGTTGTCGGAGCCGAAGTCACGCTTCTGCCAGCTCAGCGCTGCCGCCACACCGAAGTTGTCGATGCCGTCGCCGAGGCTGAAACGGTTGCTCGCCGCGCCGGAAAACTTGGGGCTGGTCTGACGGGTGTTCTTGTCGTAGCTGGCTTCGCTGCTGCCGGTGTAGAACAGGCCCTTGTGGTCGAAGGCCGAGAGGCTCTCGACATCGATGGTGCCCCCCAATGAATTGGCGTCCATGTCCGGGGTCAGGGTCTTGATCACTGACAGCGATTGCACCAGTTCGGCGGGCAGCACATCCAGTGCCACGGCGCGTCGATCACTTTCCGGGGCGGGTACCATCGTGCCGTTGATGGTCACGCTGTTCAGGTCGGGGGCCAGGCCACGAACGGTGACAAAGCGCCCCTCGCCCTGATCGCGCTCGACGCTGACACCCGGCAGGCGCTGCACCGCTTCGGCGACGTTCTGGTCCGGTAACTGCGCAACACCGTCGGCATGCACCACGCTCTTGATGCTGTCGGAGCTGCGTTGCTCCTTGAGCGCGTTGTCGATGCTCGCGGCCTGCCCGACCACTTGCACGTGCTCGGTGGTATCGGCTTCGGCGGCCTGCAAGCGTTCGCTGCTGATGGCAAACGCCAGCGCGCTGAGTGTGAAACCGACCAGTTGGGCCCTGCTGCGACGCCTGTGCATGTAAGTCCTCCCCCATAATCCCGACAGGCCAGGCAAATGGCCCGGCAACTGGAGGCGCAAGCTAGAGTCGTGCAGTGACGGTTCTGTGACAGGTAACGGGCGCAGGAGCTGAAAACAGCGGGTTCAGGGGGTAACGGGCAGATAAATGAGCTGATTTGACTTTCAGGCGGCGTATGAAAAGCCGACGTCTAGGTATGCGTATGTGAATCTCGTCCCCACGCTCCGCGTGGGAATGCAGTTCGTGACGCTCCGCGTCACACAGCGGCTCTGCGACATAAGGTGGATTCGGGTTCGACTCAGGTCACCTTTTCGCCCCTCGGCGGCTCACTTTGAAGGACCAAAGTGAGCAAAGTCCCCGCTCCTGTTTCCGGCCCGACTTCGTCGGATTCCTTCGCCCTGTCACTGATCCGGGGGTGGCGTACAAGCCAGTCGCGTAGAAAAAACCTGCAACACACGTGAGCTGATTCGACCTTTCGCGGTTCGCGTTACCCGTCACCGAAGTGTCATGTGCATCTGTTCTGCTGGCCGATAATCAGCACCTCGGAAGCCGTCTGCTCATGTTCAGGATCATCCAACCTCATCGCTGGAAACTCGCCGTGCTGATGGTCGCCTCCAATCTCGGCCTGCTGGCGTTTCTGGCATTCGGCACCGTCAAACATGTCAGCGAATGGCAGTGGCTGGACATCGTCGGTGAAGGTGGCTCTGCCCTGCTGTCGCTGGTCTGGCTGTTTCTGGTGTTCAAGAGCAGACCGGCCGGCCGGGTGACCAATTACCTGTCGATCGGCCTGAGCTGCGTATTCTTCTCGTGGTGGATCGACGCGCTCGACGAGTTCATCCGCCTGCCCGCCGAGATCGAATGGGATCACTGGCTGGAATCCGGCCCGATGCCGGTCGGTCTGATCCTGTTGACCCTGGGCATCTACCACTGGCATCGCGAGCAACTGGCAATCAGTGCACAAATGGAAAAGCGCGAGCGCGGCTTCCGCGAGCATCGGCTGTACGACAAACTCACCCCGCTGGGCAGCGCCGACTACCTGAAGCGCCAACTGGTGATCAGCCTGGAACAGAGCGTCTGCCAACAGCAGCCGCTGTCGCTGCTGGCACTGGACGTAGATGGTTTCAGCGCAATCAACAATGCCTTCGGGCATGCCGAGGGCGATGAGGTGCTATCAGCGCTCAGCCACTTGCTGGTGCTCAATCTGCGCCGCCAGGACCTGCTCTGCCGTCTGGCCGGCGACCGCTTCGTGGTGTTGTTACCCAACACCGGAGAAAGCCAGGCGAAGCTGCTGGCGCTGGAGTTGCAGCAGGCGGTTGCCAGTCTGGCGCACAAGACCCGGCAACAGGGCGAACGCATTCATCTGTCGGCCAGTGTGGCAGTCGTCATGGCACTCAATGAAACGCCGGACAATCTGCTACGCCGCCTCAATCTGTCGTTGGCCCGCGCCCGACGCCCTCTGACCTGCACTGCCTGAGCGCCGGCCATGACGCTTAAAAGTGACTGGTACGAAGTCGACAGCCGCTTCATCCCCGGCCACTACCAGCCGGCTACGCTGATTGACCTGGCCTTGTCGCGTGGCATTGACAGCCATCGCCTGCTCAAAGGCACCGGCCTGTTCTACGAGGACATCGTTGCGGGCAAGACGCGTCTCAGTCCGCAGCAATTCTTCGTCCTGATCGGTAACGCGCAACGTCAGATGGAAGCCGACGACACCAGCTTCCTGTTCGGCCAGCGACTGTTTCCCGGCCACTACGGCGCGTCCAGTCACGCGCTGCGTCATGCGCAAAACCTGCATCAGGCGCTGGAGATACTGATCCGCCAACAAGCGCTGCTCAGCCCGCTGCTGATACCGCGTCTTGAGCTGGACGAACAGTTCGCCTATCTCTACTGGCTGGACAGTTGTGGCGCAGGTGAACAGCAACGCTTCCTGCTCGAAGCCGGCATGACCGCACTGGTCGCGATGAGTCAGTTGCTGAGCGGTGAGCGTCTGCCGTGGGAGTGCAGTTTCTGTCACGAAGAACCACGCTACATCGAACAGTACTGGGTTCATCTGGGCGAAAATACGGCATTTGGCCGCCCGCTGGACATGATGCGCCTGCCCAGGCATTACCTCACCCATGCCTGGCCGGGCGCCTCCCCTACCGCCGTGCAGGTTGCGCAACAGGAAGCCGACGGGCAACTCGCAGTGCTGGGCATGTCGTTCAGCCTGCTGGATCGCTTGCACCAGCACCTGCGTGACCATGTGCGGCAGGCCACCAGCCTGGAACAGGTCGCTCACGCCTTTGCCATGAGCCCGGCCACGCTGAAGCGCAAGTTGCACAAGCACGGTACCCATTTTCAGGCGCAGCACGATTTGGCGCGCAAGCACGTCGCGCTGTACCTGTATCAGATCAAAGGCATGAGTAACGAAGCCGTGGCGGACTACCTGAACTTCAGCGATCCGGCCAATTTCCGCCGTTCGTTCAAACGCTGGACCGGCAGTACGCCTACCCTGATCCAGCGCCTGTTCAACTTCGAATGAGCATGACTCAGCGCTGCACGCACAGCTTGTAGCCCAGGCCATGGGCCGTATGCAGCAACGGCGTATCTTGCCCACCGTCGAGTACCCGCCTGAGGACATGAATGTTGCTGCGCAAGCTGCTGCTGTTCGGGGTGTCACGGCCCCACAGCGCCTCTTCCAGCTCGCCTCGCTTGACGATATGCGGGCTTCTGCGCATCAGCAGTTCCAGCAGTTTCATGTTGGTCGGGTTGAGCTTCAAAGGCACGCCTTTGCGTGTGACCTCAAGGGTGTCCAGATCGAACTGCAGGTCGGCAACCACCATCATCCGGTTGTCCTTGCGCTGCCGCCGGCTGACTATCGCGTCTACCCTGGCGAGCACTTCGGACATTGCAAACGGCTTGGTGATGTAGTCGTCGGCCCCTACCTTGAAACCGGTGAGCCGATCATCCAGTTCATCGCGCGCGCTGAGCATCACAATCGCGACGTCTGACTTCGAGTACTGGCGCAGGCTGTGACAGATCTGATTGCCGTCGATGCCTGGCAGCATGATGTCGAGAATGATCGCATCGAAGCGTTTCGAGGCGGCCAGATGCAGCCCGCTCAGGCCATCCAGCGCCCCTTCTACCGCATGCCCCCTGAGCTCGAAGAATTCCAGAAGGTTATCGTGGATATCACGGTGGTCTTCAATAACCAGAATGTTCATTGCGCGCCTTGTCATTTTTCTACCCGGCCGATCGGGACCCTGTTGCCAATGCGTCTGCAGGCCCAGTGACGAATGCGTCCTGCCTGTCGACGGACACTGCCTGGCGAATCGGCTGTTGCAACCTGGATCGACCGTAGAAGCACAAGGCAACCAGCAGCGTGCTCAGCCACACCACAATACCCGCCCAGAAGGTGTGCGACATGAAGTGCCAGCCTTGCAGCACCCGCGTGGTGCCGTAAATCATCCCGAGCAGGAGAATGGCCGCCAGCAGAATGTTCGAATGCCGCCAGCAGTAACGACGAGCTACGAAGTACAGGGCCAGCAAACTGAATGCGCTTGACGCATGACCGCCCGGCCAGCATCGCCCGGCGCCTGCCTCGTGCAGCAGGTTGAAGTTCCTGAACCACTCGATGTGCGCCTGGCTGCCACCGTACAAGGTGGTCTCGACGGGGCAGTAAACGCTGGTATGACTTTTCAGGTAATGGATCATGCCGGTGCTCAGCGCAAAGGCAACGACGACAAAGAAGAAATCCAGCCGGTGCCTGCGTGCAAAGCGCAGAAAGGTGCCCAACCGAGAGCCCGTCAGCCGCCTCGCGAGGCGCGAATCATCATGTTTTTCCAGCAATGGCCAGACAAAGGACAGCATCGCACCAATGATTGCCAGCTCACCGGTCCAGTTCGGGATGATTCGCGCCCATCTGTGCGTGATGTTTTCGAACAGATGGCTCTGGCCGATGGGAAACACCCCGGCCGTCGAATCAAAAAACAGGTTACTCAGTTGCCGGTCGATCGTGGTCAGGTCGAAGGTGACGAAGACCAGTAGAGCGAAAAACACAGGCACACCCAGGTTTATGCCGTAAAACCGCAGCCTGGCGCTGGAAGATGTCGTCAATTGAATTGCTCGCTGTTGAGGTTTGCCCATTGCCCGGCATTCAGGGCGCCGAGAATTTTCGGCTGGTGGGTGCCGTCTATTTGCACGAAAAACGCCTGGGCGTACTCACTGGAGCGCTCGCCGCCAGGTACGCCGACCTTGCGTTCGAACTGGTCGATGCAGCCACTGTGCGTCACCAGCACCATGTTCTCGCCACTGACCTTGTGGGCCTGCACAGCCTTCATGAAGCCGCTGTCACAGTCGTTGATCCAGTCCTGGCCGGCCACCGCGTGCCCTGCCAGCAGTTGCGCAGTCTGTTGCGTGCGGGTCTTGGGGCTGGCGATCATGCGCACGTGGTCCATGCCCATTTTCTGCAGCCCGGCACCTACCGCCAGCGCGGCATCGCGGCCGTTGAAGGTGATGCCGTCGGCGTCGCTCATGCACGGGTTGCTTGAACGATCACAGCGTTCGGCATGGCGAATCATCACGACCACGTTGCCTTGTCGCCAGTGCTCGCGAAGACCGGAAACGCTCAGGTTGCTGCCGACCCCCAGGTCCACCACATGCACGCCCGAGAACGCCGAGTAGAACCAAGCGCAGATAGCCGTCAGCACGACGGCAACGGACATCGATACGATGTTCCGATGCAATTTGTAGCGCTGGCGAATGCTCGAACCGGGAAGCACATTCTTGTTGATTATCGTGTCGGTCAAGGGACCACTCCTGCCATGAACCTATGTGTGGCGTTGACACGGGCGGTGCCCGAGGCCTTCGCCGCTCCCATGCAGGCAAGATAGGTTCAGCATCGTCCCGACTCAGTGAAGAAGATGTGAAAAACGTGTTGTGGCCGAGCGCCATGTTTTTCGCGCGAGGGCTCTGGAATGGGGGTTTGCGATTTTCCGGACGCGAACATGAAGATAATTTAAGCGTTTTCCCCGAAAGCACCGTGCCCATCGGGACGGTCTGGGCCTGACCTACGCGTCTGCTGCAGCTGCGGCGCGCAAAGGATTAGCCACTAAAACGCTTATCGTTTACCATGCCGCGCGTCGGTTTCCGAGAGGAACTAACAGGGAATTCGCACGCCTTCTTCCACCAGGCGAAAACGAAACTGCCCCCCTAACTGTAGGCACCGAGCCTGCTCCATGACTGCCACTGGATCGTGATCCGGGAAGGCCGGAGCAAGGCGATGACATGCCAGTCAGGAGACCTGCCGACCCGATTCAACCAACTAACCGGCGGGGTGTCCGGGAAGGACATCCGCACGCGTCGGCATTACCTGTCGTGCCCGGACATTATCCGGGGATGTGTTTCCTGATATGCATTGCGCCCTGGCACCTGCTCCAACGGAGACCGCATTCCATGTCGCTGCCCCGCCTCGCCGCACTCGCTGTCAGCCTTACGTTGTCCACCCTGGCCCTCGCCGCACCCACCCAGTATCCGCTGACCATCGAAAACTGTGGCACGCCCCTGACCTTCACGCATGCGCCAGCCAGGGCTGTGACCATTGGCCAGGCCGGCACCGAAATGCTTTATGAACTGGGCCTGGGCGACAGGCTGGTCGGCACCTCGCTGTGGTTCAACAACGTGTTGCCACGCTTCAAGGCGCAGAACGACAAGGTCGAACGCCTGGCCGACAACGACCCCAGTTTCGAAGCGGTGATTGGCAAGCGACCGGAACTGGTGGCCGTGCAACTGGAATGGATGGTCGGTAAACAGGGCGTGGTCGGCACCCGCGAGCAGTTCCATGACCTGAAGATACCTACTTACATCCTGCCTTCCGATTGCGAAGGCAAGGACAATCTGGTCGGTGCCGATGGCACACGCCTGGAGCCGTTCCGCATCGAGACCATCTACAAGAGCATCGAACAACTGGCGCAGATTTTCGATGTGCAGGATCGCGGCGACGCGCTGGTCACAGACCTCAAGGCCCGCCTGAGCGCGGCGATTGCCAACGTCAGGCAGAACAAGGCGAACGACGTCTCGGCGCTGTTCTGGTTTTCCAGTTCCGACCTCGCCAGCGACCCTTTCGTGGCAGGCCGCAAAGGCATCCCGGACTTCATGCTCAACAGCCTGGGCATGCGCAATATCGTTAAGTCCGACGAAGAGTGGCCAACCGTGGGCTGGGAAACCATTGCCAAGGCCAACCCGAGCATTCTGGTCATCGCCCGCATGGATCGCCGCCGCTTTCCGGCCGACGACTACCTGAAAAAAATCGAATTCCTCAAGTCCGACCCGGTGACCCGCAACATGGATGCGGTCAAGCATGACCGCATTGTGATCATCGACGCCGAGGGCATGCAGGCTGGCCTGCGTCTGTTCACCGGGTTCGAGGAACTGGCTGACGCCGCCAACCGTTTCAACGCTGCCAAATGAGATTGCCGATAGCATTGATTCATGTGCTGTGGGTCTCGGCAGTGCTGTTGCTGGCGATCATGATCGGCGCAGCGATCGGCGAAACCTCGATCAGCCTGAGCGTGGTCTTTCAGGTGCTGGCCAATAAAATCTGGGCCGCCGGCTATGTGCTCGACCCTATAGATGAAGGCATCGTCTGGAACTACCGGTTGACCCGCGCCATTGTCGCAGCCGCCTGCGGGGCCGGGCTGGCGATCTGTGGTGTGGTGTTGCAATCGTTATTGCGCAATCCGCTGGCAGACCCGTATCTGCTGGGGATTTCCGCAGGGGCCTCGACCGGCGCGGTACTGGTCGCGATTCTGGGCTTCGGTGCAGGCGCGATCTCGATGTCGGCGGGCGCCTTTGCCGGGGCCGTGGCAGCGTTTTCGCTGGTTGCCCTGCTGGCGCACTCTTCACGCGGCACCACGGCAGCCGGGCAGATCATTCTGGCCGGGATCGCCGGGTCGCAACTGTTCAATGCCCTGACCTCTTTTCTGATCACCAAATCCGCGAGCTCCGAGCAGGCACGCGGCATCATGTTCTGGCTGCTGGGCAACCTCAGCGGCGTGCGCTGGCACTCGGTCTGGCTGGCAGTGCCGACGGTGCTGGTCGGTCTGCTGGTGTGCCTCTGGCACCGGCGTGCGCTGGACGCATTCACCTTCGGCAGCGACTCGGCGGCGTCACTGGGAATCGCGGTACGGCGCGTGCAGATCATCCTGATCGCCAGTGCTGCGCTGGTCACCGCAGTGATGGTCTCGATTGTCGGCTCCATCGGTTTTGTCGGGCTGGTGATCCCCCACGCGGTGCGTATGCTGGTCGGTGTCCGCCATGCCCGGCTGGTGCCGCTGAGTGCCTTGAGCGGCGCACTTTTTCTGATCGCTGCCGACATCCTCTCGCGCACGCTGATCAAGGGGCAGGCGCTGCCGATCGGCGTGATTACCGCACTGATCGGCGCACCGGTCTTCGCTTTGATTCTTATCCGGGGCAACAGCACGCGATGAACGCCTTACGCCATCAGCTCAGCGCACCGGTACTCGGATGTTCCGGTCTGGGCTATTCGGTACGTGGCGCGGCGCTGCTGCGCGATGTCGACCTGAGCATCGCCATGGGTGAAACCCTGGCCGTGGTCGGCCCCAACGGTTCGGGCAAATCCACCCTGCTCAAACTACTGGCCGGTATTCAGAAGCCGGTCAGCGGCGCGGTCAGCCTGGGCGGGCAAGCGCTTGAGGCGTTGAGTCGCAGGGACGTGGCGCGCCTGCTGGCGGTGGTCGAACAGCAGGCTGAAACCAGCGACGCCGTGACCGTACTGGACGCCGTCGAACTGGGCCGCACGCCCTGGCTGTCGGCACTCGAGCCGTGGAGTGCCGAGGACGATGCAATCGTTCGCCAGGCGTTGCAGGACGTGGACATGTTGCACATGCAAAAACGCGCCTGGCACACCTTGTCCGGTGGCGAGCGGCAGCGCGTTCACATCGCCAGGGCGCTGGCGCAACGGCCGCAGATCCTTCTGCTGGACGAACCGACCAATCATCTGGACATCCAGCACCAACTGACCATCCTCGGCCTGGTCAGAGCCTTGCCGGTGACCACCGTGATTGCCCTGCACG
Source organism: Pseudomonas congelans (assembly GCF_900103225.1). GTDB lineage: Bacteria > Pseudomonadota > Gammaproteobacteria > Pseudomonadales > Pseudomonadaceae > Aquipseudomonas > Aquipseudomonas congelans. The sequence continues at coordinate 1,503,380 of NZ_FNJH01000001.1, forward strand.
ATCTGAATCAGGCGCTGGACTGCGACCGTGTGGCCGTCATGGAAAAGGGTCGGCTGGTCGCGCTGGGAGCGCCGCTTGAGGTGCTGACCCCGGAACGCTTGCTGAGCACCTTCGGCGTCGTGGCGCACTGGCTGACCGACCCCAGTGACGGGGCGAAGATTCTGCGCCTGCGCTCGCGCTGAAACCACGCCGATGGTCAGTCCGGCACCTGCCGCAATCTGCAACAGGTGCACCGCGCGGTCTGTGGCACTACAATGCGCGCTTTGCCCGCAGCCGGATCCCGTTGCCATGTCGTTACCCAAGCACCACCTGGAATTGCTCAGCCCTGCACGGGATGTGACCATCGCCCGTGAAGCCATCCTGCATGGTGCCGATGCGGTGTATATCGGCGGGCCGAGCTTTGGTGCGCGGCACAACGCCTGCAACGAGGTCAGTGACATTGCCGATCTGGTCAAATTCGCGCACCGCTATCACGCGCGAATCTTCACCACGATCAACACCATCCTCCATGACGACGAGCTGGAGCCCGCGCGCAAGCTGATTCACCAGCTTTACGACGCCGGCGTGGACGCGTTGATCGTGCAGGACCTTGGGGTGATGGAGATGGACATTCCGCCCATCGAACTGCACGCCAGTACGCAAACCGATATCCGCACCCTGAGCCGGGCGAAGTTTCTCGATCAGGCCGGTTTCTCGCAACTGGTGCTGGCCCGGGAGCTGAATCTGCAGGAAATCCGTGCAATCGCCGACGAAACCGATGCGGCCATCGAATTCTTCATCCACGGCGCGTTGTGTGTGGCGTTCTCCGGGCAGTGCAATATTTCCCACGCGCAAAACGGCCGCAGCGCCAACCGTGGCGACTGCTCGCAGGCCTGCCGCCTGCCGTACACCCTCAAGGATGATCAGGGTCGCGTCGTGGCTTTTGAAAAGCATCTGTTGTCGATGAAAGACAACAACCAGAGCGCCAACCTGCGTGCTCTGGTGGACGCCGGCGTGCGCTCGTTCAAGATCGAAGGGCGCTACAAGGATGCGGGCTACGTAAAAAACATCACCGCTTATTATCGCCAGCGTCTGGACGAGATTCTTGAAGACCGCCCTGACCTTGCACGTGCTTCCAGCGGCCGTACCGCGCACTTTTTCGTGCCGGACCCGGAAAAGACCTTTCATCGCGGCAGCACCGATTATTTCGTCAGCGACCGCAAGATCGACATCGGCGCGTTCGATACGCCGACCTTCACCGGTCTGGCGGTGGGCACCGTTGAAAAGCTCGGCAAGCGCGACCTGATCGCCGTGACCCATGAGCCGCTGTCCAACGGCGATGGCCTCAATGTGCAGATCAAGCGTGAAGTGATCGGCTTCCGTGCCAACATCGCCGAGCTCAAGGGTGAGTTCGAAGAGGACGGCCAGAAGCGCTGGCGCTATCGCGTAGAGCCCAACGAGATGCCCGCGGCCCTTTCCGGCCTGCGCCCCAATCATCCGCTGAACCGCAACCTGGACCACAATTGGCAACAGGCACTGCTCAAAACCTCGGCCGAACGTCGTATCGGTGTTCAATGGCAGGTCACGCTGCGCGAAGATCGCTTGAGCCTGAAAGCCACCAGCGAAGAAGGCGTAAGCGTCACCGTCGGTCTTGATGGACCGTTCGGCACGGCCAACAAACCCGAGCAGGCGCTGGATCAGTTGCGCGACCTGCTCACTCAACTGGGCACCACGATCTATCATGCCCAGGACGTCAGGCTTGACGCGCCACAGGCGTTCTTCGTGCCCAACTCGCAGCTCAAAACCCTGCGCCGCGACGCCATCGAGGCACTGACCGAAGCGCGCATCAAGGCTCATCCGCGTGGTGGTCGCAAGGCCGAGACGACTCCGCCACCGGTGTACCCGGAGTCGCATTTGTCTTTTCTGGCCAACGTCTACAACCAGAAGGCTCGCGACTTCTATCATCGCCACGGCGTACAGCTGATCGACGCGGCCTATGAGGCCCACGAAGAAACCGGCGAAGTGCCGGTGATGATCACCAAGCATTGCCTGCGCTTCTCGTTCAACCTATGCCCGAAACAGGCCAAAGGCGTGACGGGCGTACGCACCAAGGTCGCGCCGATGCAACTGGTGCACGGCGATGAAGTGCTGACCCTCAAGTTCGATTGCAAGCCTTGCGAAATGCACGTGATCGGCAAGATGAAAGGTCACATTCTCGACTTGCCGCTACCCGGCAGCGCGGCGGCCAAATCGGTGGTCGGGCACATCACGCCGGAAGACCTGCTCAAGACTGTGCGTCAGCGTTCTCCGCACTGATCGGTACAAGGGGTTGGCGTCCTGCCGGCCCCCTTCCGTCTTCTGACAAAGTCCTCTTAAAAAACACGCTCCATATGGGTGGTGTTCCACACCGGATCGCTTTCCACATCGGTCACGGCAAAGCCCTGTTTCTCCCAGAAACGGATCGCGCCGGGCAGAAACGGATGGGTGTGCAGGTACAAAACCTCTATACCACCCGCCTCGGCATGCGCCCAGAGCGCCTGACACAAGCGGCTGGCCAGCCCGTCGCCGCGAAACTGCGGCGTAACGAACAGACGCACGATCTCGACGGTTCTGCGCCCGCGGTAATCGAACTGCGGGAAACGATGATCGTAAGGCAGATAGCCCACAGCCGCGATGATCTGCCCTTCACAGCGGGCAATCAGAAACTTGCCGTCCTCACCGTCCAGATACACCTGCTCGAAGCAGGCCAGATCGGGCGGAACGGTGACAGTATCGAGCAGGGGGAAAATCCCGGCGCGCGCACGCATGACGAAATCGACGGTGTGCGGGATCTCGGAGGGGTGTACTTCAGTGATGGTGATGTTCATGAGCACTGACTTTATGGGGAATTGCAGGGTGATACAAATGTTACGCCAGACTTGGGCTTTTGGACGCACTGCTTGGCTATAGAGCAAGCGGTGCGACGCAGATTTGTGACGCGGAGCGTCACGACAGGCATTCCCACGCAGAGCGTGAGGAACGATACGTTCAGGCTATCGCCTTCTATGTGGGAGCGAGCAGGTAATGCCGCGCACAGCTTTACAGCGCAAACCCTTCAATGCGCACCAATGCAAGGCAGGAAAAATCCTGCGCCGGATGCGGCTGTAAACGCTGCTCGGCCGCGCGGGCATTGCCAATGCGCGTTTGTACCGCTGTCGGCGCAAGCTGGCACAGCCCCTGCATATTCCTCGACAACCCCACCATGAATGTGGTCGGGCTGCCCCGGCTGATCGACGTGGATCGCCAGTCTCGCAGAGATCAGAGGGCTACTCGGGTGCTTCCGGCAACGTGGCTCGATGGCACCCCCGAACACCCAATAAGACAACAGGCAAAGGCGCCTGGAACCGAACGGTTCCGGGCGCTTTTTTTTTGCTTTGAAAAACCTGATTGGCCTCGGCCGGGACTCGCTATGAACACCACAGTCTTCCCCCTCAACGATGTAAAAACCCTGATCGTCGTCGGTAATGGCATGGTCGGGCATCATTGCGTCGAGCAGTTGATCGCAGGCGGCGCACTCGAGCGTTATCGCATCCATGTCTTCGGCGAGGAAACACAGCGCGCCTACGACCGCGTGCACTTGTCCGAATACTTCACCGGTCGCGACGCCGAATCGCTGGCCATGAGTGAGATGTCCGTCTACGAGCAACGCGGCCTGACGCTGCACCTCGGCGTACCAGTGCTGGAGATTGATCGTGATCGTCACGAGATCATTACCGCCGAAGGTTGCTTCGGTTACGACAAGCTGATTCTGGCCACCGGCTCATACCCGTTCGTACCGCCTATCGAAGGCGCGCGAGGCAATTCCCGGCTGGTCTATCGCACGCTGGAGGACCTGGACGCCATTCGCTATGCCGCGTCGAAAGCCCGCCGTGGCGTAGTAGTCGGCGGTGGTCTGCTGGGGCTGGAAGCGGCCAATGCGCTTAAATCGCTGGGGCTGGAAGCCCATGTCGTCGAGTTCGCGCCGCGTCTCATGCCGGTGCAACTGGACGACCACGGTGGCGCTGCATTGAAGGCGCGTATCGAAGCGCTGGGTGTCGGCGTGCATTTATCCCGTGCCACGCAGTCGATCAGCGACGGCAAGCAGTACCGCTATCGCATGAACTTCGCCAATGACGAGTTTCTGGAAACCGACCTGATCGTGTTCTCCGCCGGTATTCGCCCGCAAGACGCCCTGGCCCGTCAGTGTGAACTGGCGCTTGGCCCGCGCGGTGGCATCGCCATCGACGAGCACTGCCGTACCAGCGACGCCGATATCTATGCAATCGGCGAATGCGCAGCCTGGAACGGCAGCGTGTTCGGCCTGGTCGCGCCCGGTTATCAAATGGCCCGTGGCGTGGCAGCGCAGTTGTGCGAACAGGATACTGACGCCTTCTTCGGCGCCGACATGTCGACCAAGCTCAAGCTGCTGGGCGTGGATGTCGGCTCCATCGGTGATGCGCACGGTGCGCTGGCCGGCGCCGTCAGTTATCGCTTCATTGACGAAGCCACCGCCAGCTACCGTCGCCTGGTGGTGTCGGCCGATGGCAAACAGGTGCTCGGCGCTGTACTGGTCGGCGATAACAGCTATTACGACACGCTGCTGCAATATGCGCAGAACGGCATCCCCCTGCCGGCCGACCCATCGAGCCTGATTCTGCCGCGTGGCGGAGGCGCACCGACGCTGGGCGCCGACGCCCTGCCCGCCACAGCGACCATCTGCTCCTGCCATAACGTCAGCAAAGGCGCCGTCTGCTCGGCCATCGACAATGGGTGCACCGATCTGGCCGGAATCAAGTCCTGCACCAAGGCAGCCACCGGCTGTGGCGGCTGCACCGCGCTGCTCAAACAGGTTTTCGAACATGAGTTGACGGCCCGCGGTGTGGCGGTCGACAAAAGCCTGTGCGAACACTTCGCCTACACCCGTCAGGAGTTGTACTCGATGGTCCGCGTGGAAGGCATCGAGACCTTTGACGAACTCCTGACTCGCCATGGCAAAGGCGCGCATGGCTGCGACATCTGCAAGCCCGCAGTCGGCTCAATCCTCGCGTCGTGCTGGAACCGTCCCATCACCGAACCTTCGCTGGTGCCACTGCAGGACACCAACGACACCTTCATGGCGAACATGCAGAAAAACGGCACCTACTCGGTGGTGCCACGTATTCCGGGTGGTGAAATCACCCCGGACGGCCTGATTGCGATCGGCGCGGTGGCGAAAAAATACGACTTGTACACCAAGATCACCGGCGGCCAGCGCATCGACCTTTTCGGCGCACAACTGCACGAGTTGCCGGATATCTGGAGCGAGCTGATCGAGGCAGGCTTCGAGACCGGCCATGCCTACGGCAAGTCGACCCGTACGGTTAAATCCTGCGTCGGCAGCACCTGGTGCCGCTACGGCGTGCAGGACAGCGTCGCCATGGCGCTACGCATCGAGGACCGTTACAAGGGCCTGCGCTCGCCGCACAAGCTCAAGTTCGCCGTATCCGGCTGCACCCGCGAATGCGCCGAAGCGCAGAGCAAGGACGTCGGTGTGATTGCCACCGAGAACGGCTGGAACCTTTACCTGTGCGGCAACGGCGGCATGCGTCCGCGTCACGCCGAGCTGTTCGCCACCGACCTGGATGACGAAACCCTGATTCGTTACATCGACCGTTTCCTGATGCTCTACATCCGCACCGCCGACAAACTGCAGCGCACCTCGGTCTGGCGTGAATCGCTGGAAAGCGGCCTCGACTATCTCAAGGCGGTCATCATCGACGACAGCCTGGGCCTGGCCACCGAGCTGGAGTCGCAGATGCAACTGGTGGTCGACCGCTACGAATGCGAATGGGCCAACGCCCTCAAGGACCCGGAAAAACTCAAGCGTTTCCGCACCTTCGTCAACGACGGGCGGGCTGACCCCGACGTGCAGTTCGTCAAGGAACGCGCCCAGCGTCGTCCGGCGAAACCCGAAGAGCTGGCCCTTATGCCATTGTTCAAGGAGGTGGTGTGATGAACGCGTCTCAGACAATACTCGCCGGCAACAATGCTCCCGAGGCACCGCACCTGCACTGGCTGCCGCTGTGCGGACGCGAAGATCTGGTCGCCAATTCAGGCGTCGTGGCGTGGCTGGACGGCGCACAGGTCGCGCTGTTCTATCTGCCCGAAACCGCAGGGGGCGAACAGCTCTTTGCCATCGACAACCGCGATCCAAAATCGGGGGCCAACGTGATCGGGCGTGGTCTGATCGGTCAGATCGCTGGCGAGCTGGTCATCGCCTCGCCTTTGTACAAACAGCACTTTCGCCTGCACGATGGCAGCTGCATCGAATACCCGGAACAGCGACTCGACGTCTGGCCGGTAAGGTTCAAAGGTGATCACGTAGAAATTGCCGTTTAATCGGCGATGCCGGGAGCAGGCAACCTGGTCGCGGGCAGACCAGGTTGCGGCGTGGCATGACTTGCAGCTTATTGAAGCTCGGAGACCAGCGCCTTATTGAAACCCTGCGGGTCTTCCATCTGCGGGGCGTGGCCCTTGCCCTTGAACTCAACCAGCCTGGCGCCTGGGATCATCTGCGCCACCTGCTTGCCCAGCACCTTGTAATTGCCGATCTTCGCCTTGACCTCAGGCGGTGCGATGTCGCTGCCGATGGCAGTGGTATCGGCATCGCCAATCATCAGTACCGTCGGCACCTGCAGTCTGGGAAACTCGTAGAACACCGGCTGGGTGAAAATCATGTCGTAGATCAGTGCCGAGTTCCAGGCCACGATCTTGTGACCCGGCCCTTTGTTCAGGCCGGCCAGCATGTCGACCCACTTGTCATATTCAGGCTTCCAGCGGCCATCGTAGTAGGTCTTCTGCTCGTAGGCGTGAATGCCTTCGGCGGTGGTCTTCAGCTCGCGCTCATACCACTGATCGACGCTGCGGTAAGGCACGCCCAGGGCTTTCCAGTCTTCCAGACCGATCGGGTTGACCATCACCAGCTTCTCGGTCTGCTTCGGGTACATCAACGCATAACGCGTGGCCAGCATGCCACCAGTGGAGTGGCCGACCACCGACACCTTGTCGATACCCAGCTTTTCAAGCAGCGCATGAGTATTCATCGACAACTGCTGGAAGCTGTACTGGTAGTGCTCCGGCTTGGTCGAAGTACAGAAACCGATCTGATCAGGTGCGACAACGCGATAGCCCGCAGCACTCAGGCCCTTGATGGTGTCTTCCCAGGTCGCAGCGCAAAAATTCTTGCCATGCAGCAGCACTGCGGTGCGGCCATTGGCCTTGCCCGTGGGTTTGACATCCATATAGCCCATTTCCAGGGATTGGCCCTGCGAATCGAACGGAAATTTCAGCAGCGGGTGAGGATAAGCGAAACCTTCCAGTTGCTGACCATAGCCGGGTGTTTCAGCCAGAGCCGTGCCTGATAGCGCCAAAGACATCAACACACCGGCAATCTTTGCAGCCCGCATAGGGGCACCTCCTGTAAATGGAATCAAATTCTTCAACCGCCTTAACCGTAAGCGGCCGACCTGCAAGTAGACCCTGTTCCCACAACAGATTCGCACTTTTCCTGCCAACAGAACCGTTAGCAGACGTTTCGTCATGCAGTATTCGGGCAACGGCAAAATGCTGGACGCCTCCTGCAGTGCCTGCCTAGACTTGGCCATCCGCTACCGGCCGTCGTGGCCAGCCGGGTCTGATGCCAAGGAACAGCAATGAATCGAAATGAACTGCGCAAGGCCGACATCAACCTGATGGTGGTCTTCGAAACATTGATGCAGGAGCGTAACGTCACCCGCGCAGCGGAAAAACTGTTTCTCGGCCAGCCCACGATAAGCGCCGCCCTGAATCGCCTGCGCAGTCTGCTCAACGACCCGCTGTTCATCCGCGTCGGCCATCGCATGGAGCCCACCGCTCGCGCCCACGAGATTCTCAAGCACCTGACGCCCGCGCTGGACGCCATGTCCACAGCCCTCAGCCTGACCACCGACTTCGACCCGTCGGTCAGCAAAATGACCTTTCGCATCGGCCTGACCGATGACGTCGAATTCGGCCTGCTGCCGGCAATGCTCAAGGCTATCCGCGAGGAGGCGCCCGGCGTGGTGATTGTGGTCAAGCACGTCGACTACCTGAATATTTCCGAGGTACTGATGTCCGGCGACATTACCGTCGGCGTCTGCCTGACCCGTGAATTGCCGGCCAACGCCAAGCGCAAGACGCTGCGTAATGTGCAGCCGAGGCTGGTGCGCGCCGACAAGCCTGCCACCCCCATGAGCCTGGACGAATACTGCTCGCGCCCGCACGTGGTGGTGTCGCACGTCGCGAGTGTCAGCAGTTTCGCCGATGAGTGGCTGACCGCGCTGGGGCGCAAGCGTCAGGTAGTGTTGTCGGTGCCGCAGTTCGCCACCCTGCCCGCATTGATGGCCGGCACCGACATGATTTCGGGGCTGTCCGACTACGCGGCAAAGGCCATGAGTGCATTGGGTTTGCTGTATGACGAGCCACTGCCCTTCCCCACACCGGGGCTGGACCTGTCGATGACGTGGCTGAGCGTGATGGACAGCGACCCTGCCGAGCGTTGGCTGCGCAGCAGGATCGAAGCATTCATGGGCGAGCGCCAGGAAGCGCCCGCCCTGGCCGGATGATCAGCCGAAACGACCGGTGATGTAATCTTCGGTCTGGGTCTTGGAGGGCTTGGTGAAGATGGTGTCGGTGTCGCCGTGCTCGATCAGCTCACCCATGAACATGAAGGCCGTGTAGTCGGAGCAACGCGCCGCCTGCTGCATGTTGTGGGTCACGATGATCACGGTGAACTGCTCTTTAAGCTCGGTGATCAGCTGTTCGATACGTCCTGTGGAAATCGGGTCGAGAGCCGAAGTCGGCTCGTCGAGCAGCAATACCTGAGGACGCAACGCGATGGTACGGGCGATGCACAGACGCTGCTGCTGACCACCGGACAGACCGGTCGCGCTCTGCTTGAGCTTGTCCTTGACCTCATCCCACAACGCTGCACCGCGCAGCGCCTGCTCGACGCGATCTTCCATTTCGCGACGCGAGAGTTTTTCGTGGTGCTTGATGGCATAGGAAATGTTGTCGTAGATCGACATCGGGAACGGCACAGGCTTCTGAAACACCATGCCCACATGACTGCGCAGGCGGTTCATCGAATAGCCTGGCGCCAGGATGTTCTCGCCATTGAGCAGAACTTCGCCGCGCGCTTCCTGCTTCGGGTACATCGCGTAGATGCGGTTGAAGACGCGCAGCAGGGTCGATTTACCGCAACCCGACGGGCCGATGATCGCAGTGATGCGCTTCTCGGGGATGGTCATGTCGATGGACTTCAACGACTTCTGGTTGTTGTAGAAAAACTCCAGACCGCGTACTTGGATCTTGGTTTTTTCGTTGGCCAGGGAAAGGTTGTTCATCAGGACGCCCTATTGCGCAGAAGAATTAAGCGAGACAGCAGACTCAGTATCAGTACGAACAAGGTCATGACCAGTGCACCGGCCCATGCCAGGGAGTGCCAGTCATCGAACGGGCTCATGGCGTACTGGAAAACCACCACCGGAACACTGGCGATTGGTTTGAGCAGATCGCTGCTCCAGAACTGATTGCCGAAAGCGGTGAACAGCAGCGGCGCGGTTTCGCCGGTGATGCGTGCCAATGCGAGCAATACGCCAGTTACCACACCAGCCTTGGCTGCGCGAAGGACGATTTGCAGGGTCAGCTTCCATTGCGGAACACCCAGCGCCAGCGCAGCTTCACGCATGGTCGAGGGTTGCAGTTGCATCATTTCGTCAGTGGTACGCACCACCACCGGGATCACCAGCAAGGCCAGAGCCAGCGCACCGGCGATGGCCGAAAAGCCCACCTGATGGCCTGTCACCGCGTTGAGTGGCAGTACCACGACGGTGTAAACAAACAGACCGAGCACGATGGAAGGTGCCGACAGCAGGATGTCGTTGATGAATCGAACCGTGTTGCCCAGTTTGGTATAGCGGGCAAACTCGGCCAGCCAGATGCCCGCCATAAGACCGATCGGCGTGCCGATCAGCAGGCCGATGCCGGACATCAGCACGCTGCCGTAGAACGCGTTGGCCAGGCCACCCTCGGTACCGGGCGGCGGCGTCATGCCGGTGAACAACTGCAGGTTGAGCGCGTCGATACCCTTGATGATGGTGGTCAGCAGAATCCACACCAGCCACAGCAGGCCAAAGGCAGTGGCACCACAGCTGAGCACCATCGCAATCTTGTTCTTGATGCTGCGAACCCGATACAGGTGCTCGCTGCCGGTCACATCCTTACTCATAACCCCTCCTTACGCGAAAGGCGCGACAGCATCATGCGTGCAAGGGCCAGCACGATGAAGGTGACGACGAACAACAGGAAGCCAAGGGCGATCAGTGCGGAACGGTGCAAGTCGGTGTAAGCCTCGTTGAACTCGTTGGCGATCACCGAGGCAATCGAGCTGCTTGGCATCATCAGCGACGCAGAGAATTGGTGAGCGTTGCCCAGAACGAAGGTCACCGCCATGGTTTCGCCGAGTGCGCGTCCCAGCCCCAGAAACACACCGCCAACCACGGCCGAACGGGTGTAAGGCAGCACGATGTCCCAGACCACTTCCCAGGTGGTGCCGCCCAGTGCGTAGGCCGACTCCTTGAGGGCCACGGGCACGGTACGGAAGACTTCCTGCATCACCGAGGTAATGAATGGCGTGATCATGATCGCCAGCACGATACCGGCGGTCAGCATGCCGATACCCAGCGGCGGCCCCTGAAACATCGGACCGATCAGCGGCAGCGCGCCAAGGTTTTCGGTGATCCACGGCGACAGGTGTTCAGCCATGAACGGGCCGAAGACAAACAGCCCCCACATGCCGTAGATGATCGAAGGAATACCAGCCAACAGCTCGATGGCCGAGGCGATCGGCATGCGCAACCAGGGCGGCGCTACTTCGGTCAGAAAGATTGCAATGCCGAAACTCACCGGTACGGCGATCAGCAAAGCCAGAAAAGAGGTAACCAGAGTGCCGTAGATCGGAACCAGAGCACCGAACTTGCCGGCGTTCACGTCCCACTCGGTGCTGGTCAGAAAGCCAAACCCGAAAGTCTGGAATGCCAGACTGCCGCCCCACAGGGTCGACAAGGCAATACAACCCAGCAAAGCAAGCACCAGCATCGCTGCAGCCTGCAATGAACGCTTGAACCACAGGTCATGACGATGATCCCGCTTGGCGCGCTTCTCGCCCTCGGACTCACCAGCGGAGACGTTAGCGGACAGGTATTGGGTGTTTTCAGTCATGTTGAGGCCACTCGCAAGGAAAAGCCCCTGTCACCGAGCCGATATCGCGGCTGATGACAGGGGTGGTACGGGTTGAATCACTTACTTGGTGAATTCCGTTTTCCAGTAGCTTTCCACGCGATCAACCAGCGATTTCGGCAATGCTACGTATTCCAGCTTCTCGGCCTGCTTCTGGCCGTTTTCCAGGGACCATTTGAAGAAGTCGAAAGCAGCCGTGCTTTTCTCTTCGTTCTTGGCTTTCTTGTACATGATGATCCAGGTGGTCGCGGTGATCGGCCATGCAGTTTCACCCGGCGCGTTGGTCATGATCAGGTTGAAGTCTTTGGCGCTTGCCCAGTCGGCAGTGTCAGCGGCAGCAGCAAATGCCTTGGCATCAGGCTTGATGAATTTGCCGGCAGCGTTTTTCAGCTGGGTGTAGGACAGTTTGTTGGTCGTTGCGTAGGAGTACTCGACGTAGCCGATCGAACCCTTGATCTGCTTCACGTAGGCCGAAACACCTTCGTTACCCTTGCCGCCCACGCCTGCTGGCCACTGCACGGTCGAACCGAACTTCAGCTTCTCGTTCCACTCCGGGCTGACTTTGCTCAGGTAGTTGGTGAAGTTGTAGGTGGTACCCGAGCCGTCCGAACGGTGAACGACGGTGATCGCCACATCTTTCAGGTGATCTTTCAAGTCAGGGTTCAGCGCGACGATTGCAGGGTCGTTCCACTTCTTGATGTCGCCCATGAAGATCTTGGCGATGGTTGGACCGTCCAGCTTCAGTGCGCCGCTTTCAACGCCTTCGACGTTGACGATCGGCACGATACCGCCAATCACGCTCGGGAACTGACCCAGGCCGCCGGCCTGCAGATCTTCTGCGGACATCGGGGCGTCGGATGCACCGAAGTCAACGGTCGCCGCCTTGATCTGGGCAATACCACCACCCGAACCGATGGACTGATAGTTGATACGGTTATCCTTGCTCTTGCTGTAGTCCTGGGACCACGCCGAAATAACCGGGTAGACGAAACTCGAACCAGCGCCTGTTACATCAGTCGCGTGAGCCACACCGCTAAGGCACAGCGATGCGATCAGAAGCGACAAGCGTTTTTTAGTCAGCAGAATCACGGTAATACCTCAGTCCAGGAGATTGTGTGGTGGTCCACTTAAGGAGGCCCGAGGCGGATTTAAAACCTCAAATGTTGCTGTTTAATGACAATCCAGCGAATCGTGTCGGGAGAGGAACTTTTTTGTAAGTGATTTCCTACGTCGCTGACAATGAAAACCCCTTTAAAACCCAATGTTTACGGGGTATTCGCGTCGCGCCAGACCAAATAGCGTTCTGCCACCACTCATCAGATAGCGGAATGCCAGCCGCGTTATAAAAATGTAAGAAAGTGTGATTTTAAGAATCGTTGTAAATGACCGAGCGGTCACGTTATAGCTAAATCAACTTAAAACTTCGCTCCCGACGGTGCTCAGGGGTGCATGAATGACCGAAAAGCGCGCGCGATCACCCTCAAGGTGGATAGCAACGGCGTAAGCCTTGATGCATCGAAGATATCTACCGTTCGTCGGGTTCGACGGCACCTATGGCCACTGGCCAATGACCAACGTGAGTACTTTAAAACAACGGAGTAAGCACCATGATCAAAACCAAACTGACTGCCCTGACTCTTGCTGGCCTGATGGCTGTAGCTTCAGGCGCTGCCTTTGCCGAATCGACCACTAGCCCTGAAACCCCGATCAACAAGAATGCGACCAAGCTGCCGGGCACCAACACCCAGCCGACGGACCGCACCTCGTCCGAGACTCCAGGCGCGCAGGATGAAAGCAAGGAAGCGGCAGCAGAACGCTCGATGAAGCACGACAAGACTACACACGGCACACACGACAAGAGCACCACTACTGAAAAGACCAAGACTCAGTAATCAGGCGTCTTACGTGGGCAGGGCCAAGCCCTGCCCGCGGGTCCACCCTTTTCGCGGCACCGTCTCAGTCACTGTACTTACGGAGTTTGCATCATGATCAGGAATAGATTGGGGGCAATAAGCCTCGCGGCATTTTTGGTGCTGTCGGGCACCAGCGCGTTTGCCGGTTCGACCGGCCCGACCAACCCGGTCAGCGACAGCCCAAAAGTGCCCGGCACCGGTACGGAAAAGAACGTCGACGGCACCAGCCCCGGCGCGCCAGGCACAAGCCCCGGCACCAAAGGCATGGATCCGTTGCCTGGAAAGAACGGCAGTGCGGATGACAAGTCTCATGATTCGAAACAGCCCCATAATGCAGACCACAAGGGCAGTCAGGACGGGCACAAGGCCCCTTGATGATCTGACAGGTCGCTACTGACGCAGACACTGTCGTCAGTCGCCCACTGTACGTAACACACCTCCACCGGCATGCCATGCTCGGCGCAGAAATCCAGCCAGCGCAGTTGGTTGTCCTGGAGGCGGTCACCCGGCCCCTTGACCTCGATCATTCGATAACGACGCTGCTCCGGAAAGAACTGGATCAGGTCGGGCATTCCGGTCCGGTTGGCTTTTATGTCCTGCAACAGCCGACGAAACCAGCTAAGCAAGTGCTCGGCCGGCAGGCAGTAGAGTGCCTGCTCCAGTAGCTCCGGCGTCAGCGCCCCCCAGAATACAAACGGTGATTGCAGGCCGTACTTGCTTTCAAAATGCTCGCGAATGGTCGCCAGGTATTCAGCCGACTCCAGTTGCATAAGGCAGGCATCGAACAACGATGCTCTGCGCTGATAGAAGTCAGGGCTGTACAGGTCACTCGGCGCACTGTGAAACGGGTGAAAGAATGCGCCCGGCAATGGAGCGAAAATGGCCCGCCAGCACAGCAGCCCGAACAGTGAATTGATCAGCGCATTCTCGACGTAATGCACCTCCCCGCCTTGCTGTTCTTCAAGGTGCAGGCGTATCAGACGCTCGACACTCATCCCCGACACCGGCGTGACCTGTACGTCCAGCCGCGCAATGGCCCGCACAGTACGCTTGCGCGCGGCCGTCAGGCCGAGCTTGCGTTGCAGTCGTGGCATGACGCGTGAAAGATGCTGGACCTCTGCATCACTTTCCGGTGCAAGACGGGCCTGTTCCGCCAGCGTCAGCGCCGCTGCGTATTCGGCGTTACGCTCCAGCACGCGGATTTGCCTTGAACGCGCACCGGGGTAACTGGACTGACGATACACCGCCATCGCCAGAGGCCAGTCCTGTACGCGCTCGGCCTGTTGCCCGATACGAAACAGCAGTTTGCCGCGACGCATGAGCAACCACGGATTGCCGCACTCGATGGCAATGACACGCTCGGCCAGCGTGTGCAGCTCCAGGCAGGCTTCCAGTGCTTCCCGACAGGCATGTAATTGCAGGCACACGTCGATGTCGGCACGCTCGTTGATGCCGCGCGACTCCAGCGAGAATTCGACTTTTTCGTAGCGGTAGATACCCAGGTCGGCCAGCACGAATTCAGACCATTCCTGGTACAGATTGCCGAAGTACAACAAACGCAGGCGGTCACACAGCGGCATGATCTTCAAGCCGAACACGGCGTCGGACAACGTCGGGTGCCACTGTTCCAGGGACTGCGGCGCAGGGTACATCGGCTGCAGGCGCTCGAACCAATCCTGCTTGCGCTCGGGCCCCTTGACCGCGTGGTCTTTGAAGCAATGGCTCAACTCATCCCGACGCAGCAACTGGAACAGCTCGCTCAAGCCCAATGGCGGAGCGGTATCGACCCACTCCCGCGCCAGCAGCGGCAACACGGCGTCATGAGGGTCGCCAATCTCGACATAACCGAGTTTGCTGGCCCGGAACAACACACCCTTGCGCATCACCATGCGCACCAGCAAACCCTGTGCGGGCACCGGCAGCTCGGCAAACTCGCTGATGAAGCGGCGCTCGGTTGCATCGAGCAGGTCATCGTAGCGCCGGGCAATCCAGTCAAGGACCTGACGGAAGTTTTCCAGGTAGTAAAACGGATTGTCGAGGGGCGAAGTATTCAAGGCCAGCGTTCACATGACAAATGAGCAGACCGACTAAGGATACTGGTTATCCGTACAGATTCCAGCGTAAACGCCTGCTGATCGTGTTTCGGCCGATCAATGGCATGTATCGCAGGCACGCGGTCAGCCTTAGAATCGGCGGGATAATATCTGCACCCGAGAGACGAATATGCACGCGCCACTGGTTTATCTCGCAGGCTTCGACGTGTTCAGGACCGACGCCGTGGAACATGGACGCTATCTCAAGGCATTGTGCGCGGCACACGGGCTTGAGGGTTTGTACCCGTTTGACAATGAGGTCACACACGGACGGACAGCGCATGAAACCGCGCAGCAGATTTACTCGATGAATGTCGCGATGATCCACCGCTGCTCTGCCATGCTGGTCAACTTGAACGTGTTCCGCGGCCTGGAGCCGGATTCGGGCACGGCATTCGAAGTCGGTATGGCAGTCGCACTGAACAAGCCGGTGTGGGCGTACTTTGAACCGGTGGCATCGCTACGCGAGCTGGTTCCCCACGATGAAAACGGTCTCGACACCAACGGTTTTATGGTTGAAGACTTCGACTTGCCGCGCAACCTGATGCTCGCCTGCAGTTGGGCGGGTACCAGCTCGACCGTGGAGCTGGGTGCAGAAGCGCTGGCAAAGCACCTGAGTGGCTTTCAGGTCCTGCCGGCGAGCGGCTGAACGCACACCGTCACGCCCAACCCAGAAAGTCCCCGCCGTTGTCGCGCAGCATCTGCAACATGCCTTCTGCCGCGGGTGACAGGTAACCGCCCTTGCGCAGCGTCACGCCGATGGTGCGTTTGAGGGTGGTCTGCTCGAGCGGCACCTCACGCAGGTGCTGCATGGTCTTGCCGAACTCCAGCGACTCGCGGGCAATGAAGCTCAACAGGTTGCTGCGGGAAATCAGCCCCGGCAACAGGGAGATCGAGTTTGCTTCGATTTGCACCGTCGGCAGTGGCAGGCCATGAGCGGCGAAGGTCGCGTCCAGCCATTTGCGTGACGAAACGCTGACGGGCGGCAGTACCCAGCGATACGCGCACAGGTCACTCATTTTCAACGATTGCTTGAAGATCGGATGATTCTTGCTGGCCACCACCACAGCCTCGTCCTGCAGTATGGCGAAGCTGGTGACGTCTTCACTGTCGGGCGCCAGCGCGCAAATGATCATGTCCAGCTGACCGGAGCGCAACGATTCGCGCAGCAAGTCATCCTGGCCGATCACCAGCTTCAAGGTGACGTCAGGGGTGCGCTGCAACAAGGCCGAAGTCAGTTTCGGCATCAGGTACTCCGCCATCGTCGCGGCGCAGCCGACCCGAATATTGCCCACCATGCCACTGGCGAAATCCCGGATCTCGCGCTGGGTCTGGGCGATGCTTTGCTGCAACTCCTTGCCGCGCGCCTGCAGCAGCTCGCCCACGGGCGTCAGTTTGATGCGTCGGCCGTCACGTTGAAACAGTCGCGTTCCGAATGATTCTTCGAGGCGCTGAATGCTTTTGGTCAGCGCTGGCTGGCTGCGATTGAGCTTCTCCGCAGCTCGTCCAAGGTGCCCGAGCTCGACAATGGTTTCGAAATAAGTGAGATCACGCAGGTCCATATCTATCAACCAAAGTTATCAATTCATGATTATTAGAAAATAGACTTGATGAGTTGCGAAGTCGATACTGTGTGTATGTGATTTACCCCTCTCAAGGAGAACGTCCTTGTCAAACGCTTCACGCTTTTCGCTTTCCTCTCTTTCCCCGCTGACTCAATGGGCGGGTCTGATCCTGATGGCCGGCATTGCCGGTCAACTGCTCAAACTGTTCGACATGCCTGCTGCGATGTTCCTCGGCCCCATGCTGGTCGCTATCGGCTTTGGCGTTTCAGGTGCCAGCATTCGCATGCCCAAGCGGGCCTTTCAACTTGGTCAGGGCACGGTTGGCGTGCTGATCGCGCATGCCATGTCGGTCAGCGTGCTGCTCACCGCCCTTCATTCATGGCACGTCATGCTGCTGGCGACGATCCTCACGGTTGTGTTGAGCGCGGCGGTTGGGCTGGTGCTGGTGCGCTTCGCCGGTATCCCGAGCAACACCGCAGCCTGGGGCACGTCGCCGGGTGCGGCCTCGGCAATGGTTGCGATGTCCGAGGATTACGGTGCCGACTCGCGCATCGTCGCCACCATGCAATATGTGCGTGTGGTCTGTGTAGTCACCATCGGCGCGCTGGTCAGCCATTTCATCGGCGCACCGGATTCCGGTGCGACCCTGCACAGCACTACAACGGCATTGCCCGCCCTGAACCTTGTCGATCTTGCGCTGAGCCTGGCAGTCATTGCCGCAGGCGTGACACTCGGCTCGCGTCTCCCGGCAGGTGCCCTGCTGGTGCCGCTGATGCTGGGCGGTGCGCTGCAGTTGAGTGGCGTGATGCAGATCACCGTTCCGGCCTGGTTGCTGCCCATCGCGTACGGTGCGATAGGCTGCTACGTCGGGCTGCGCTTCGATCGGCCGACGGTGCAGTACGTCTGGCGTCGGCTGCCGATGATGATTCTGGCCTCATTGCTGTTGATCGTGCTGTGCGCCGTGTCGGCCTGGCTGATTGCCGTGATGCTGGGCAAGGATTATCTCTCGGTGTATCTGGCGACCAGCCCGGGCGGCCTCGACACCATGGCCATCATTGCCATCGATACGCATGCCGACGTCGGTTTCGTACTGGCCATGCAGACCCTGCGCCTGTTCGGCGTGATCCTGACTGGCAGCTTCCTGGCCCGGCAGATTATCCGCCTGACCGACAAACGCATCCCTGCGCTTTGAGTTGCCGATATCAGGCCCGACCGACGCTAGCCGTTCACTCCAGCCCCGCCAGGGCGCTGGCCAGGCTTGGCGCCAGGGGCAACACCGGCAGTAGCGTGGCCTGATAAGCGTGATAAAGGTCCGGCTTGCCGGGCCATATGTCTGCGCTGGGTTCGTTGCTCTGGTTCAGTTCATGGCGCCAGCTGCCATGCTCGTGATCGATGAACAGGGTCTCGTTGAACTCCCAGAAACAGCGATACCAGTCCTCATACTGCTGCTCGCCGGTACGTTGCAGCAACGCGGCGGCGGCAGCGGCCGCTTCGCAGTGAGTCCAGTGCAGGCGATGATGGACCACCGGCTGGTTCTGCCAGTCGAGGGTGTAGACGATCCCCGGGGCACCGTCGACATCCCAGCCGTACTGGCAGGCATTGGCAAACAGTTGGCGGGCGTCGTGCAGCAACCATTCGGGGTTGGCGCGTCCGGCCTGACGGCGCGCTGCCTCCAGATGCAACACCAGCCGCGCCCATTCGAAGGCATGTCCCGGCGTGGTGCCGAATGGCCGGAAGCCATCTGCCGGGTTTTCCCGGTTGTAATCAGGCAGCGGCTGCCAGTCCTGGGTGAAGTGCTCGATGACCTGAAAGTCGTTGGCACCGGCATGCTCGTGGATAACCCGCTCGACGATGCTCAGCGCCCGGTCTAGCCACTGCGCGTCGCCGGTCACATCGGCGAGCGCGAGAAAGGCTTCGGTGCTGTGCATGTTGCTGTTGGCACCGCGATACGATTCCTCATTGCTCCAGTCGCGCGCGAACGACTCACGCATGGCGCCTTCCTGTTCGCTCCAGAAATGAGTCTGGATAACCTGGATGGCGTCCGACAGCAGCGCCTGCGCGCCAGGCCGCCCCGCCACCACGGCGGAACTGGCCGCCAGTGCAACGAACGCGTGCAGATAAGCCTGTTTGTCAGTCTTGCCGCGGTCTTCGAGCGCAGCGCTGAACCAGCCGCCGTGTTCGGCATCGTGCAACGGCCCGCGCAATGCGGCGACACCATGATCGACCAGCGCAGCACAACCGGGAATGCCCTGCGCATGGGCCATGGCAAAGCAGTGGGTCATGCGCGCCGTGTTCATGGTTTCTGCAGTGGCCCCGACCATCAGGCGACCGTAGTCATCAAGACTGCCAAAGCCGTTGTCCAGTCTGGAGGCCTTGGCGAAGGTCAACAGACGATTGCCTTCCAGTGCCAGCCACTGGTGATGGGCTGGCGAGCGCAGCCAACTGCTGAAGGTTTGATTGTTGTTATTCATGAAGCGATGCCGCCCCCTTCGATAAGGTTGTGCACAGACTGTACCGGAGGTCATTTCGACCGAGGGCATAATGCGCGTCCGGTCGATCGTCGGCAAGCAGGCACAACCTGTCTCAATGCAGGGGTTTACACCTTGAAGCGTGAGACCACCTGATTCAGATCGGCCGCCAGGCGCGACAATTCATGGCTAGACGCACTGATCTGGTTGGCGCCCTGAGTCGACTGCATGGACAGATCGCGAATGTTGACGATATTGCGGTCGACTTCACGCGACACTTGCGCCTGCTCTTCCGCCGCGCTGGCAATCACCAGATTGCGCTCGGAGATCTGGTTGATCGACGAGGTGATTTCGCTCAAGGACTCGCCTGCGCCCTTGGCCAGTGCCAACGTCGAGTCGGCCCGATCGCGGCTAGTGTTCATCGAGTCAAGCGCCTGCGCCGAACCACTGCGCATGGCACTGACCATCGAATCGATTTCCAGGGTCGACTGCTGGGTGCGATGCGCCAATGCCCGGACTTCGTCCGCCACCACCGCGAAACCACGACCCGACTCGCCTGCGCGTGCCGCTTCGATGGCTGCGTTGAGTGCCAGCAGGTTGGTCTGCTCGGCAATCGAGCGGATCACGTCCAGCACTTTGCCGATGTCCTGCGACTGATTGGCAAGGTTTTGCACCAGCGTCGAGGTGGCCTGTACGTTGTCGGTCAGCGTCTGGATCGACTGCACCGTCTCGTTCACCCGCGTCTGGCCCGCCAGCGCCGAAGTGCTGGACTGGTTGGAGGCGTCCGAAGTAGAAACGGCGTTACGCGCAACTTCTTCTACTGCCGAGGTCATTTCGTTGATCGCCGTGGCGGCCTGATCGATCTCCGCATTCTGTTGGTTCAAGCCACGGTAGCTGTCTTCGGTGACCGAGTTGAGTTCAGTGGCGGCCGACGCCAATTGAGTGGCTGAGCTACCGATGTGGCGCATGGCTTCACGCAGATTGACCTGCATCATCGCCAGGGCACGCAACAGTCGGGTGACTTCATCTTCACCATCGACTTCGATACTGTGGGTCAGGTCGCCGTTGGCAACCTGCTCGGCAGCGGTTACCGCACGCTGCAGCGGGCCGACGATGCTGCGGGTCAGCCAGAGTGCCAGGCCGATGGTGCACAGCGCGGCAATCACCACGAAGATAATCACGATGTCGCGCGACTTGTCGTACTGGGCCTCGGCCGACTTGCCTTCCGCATCGACCTTGGTGACATAAAAATCCGCCAGGTCACCGAGTTGCTTGCCGGAGCCGTCGACGATCTGCTTCATGTCGACCAGCAGCAGTTTGTTCAACCCGACGCTATCGCTTTGGCCAGCCAGTACAAAGGAGCGGTCCAGCGCACTGCGGTATTGGCCCATGGTCACCATGAACTGGTCGGTCAGGGACTTCTCTTCCGGGGTGTCGACAAAGGTCTTGAGCACAGCCAGCTTCTTGTCCAGATCACCCAGACGTACGTCCAGCTGGCCGCGGTAGGTCGGAATGCTCGCAGGATCGGTATCCAGCGCCATGCGCAAGGAAATGGTGCGAATGCGCAGCATGATTTCGCGGATATCGTTGACCACTCGCATGCTGGGTAGCCAGTTGGTCTCCACCGCCACTTCACTCTGGCGAATGGTCGACATCTGCGCCAGCGCAAACCACCCCAGCAAAGCCACCAACAGGGAAATGAGGGTAAAACCCAGACCGGCGCGACGAGCGATAGAGAGTTTGCGTAGATTCATGACCAGGGCTCTTTATATTTTTTGGAGGGCAGTGTCCGACGCGAAGTTGTCAGACAACCGACAGCGTATCGCCCTGATCAGGCAATTCTTTAGGACAGCCAGCGATGATTCATAGAGTTAATGAAAAATAACGGTTGTTGCCAGGCTGCTGTCGTTGCTCACAGCGCAGTCATCAACCGCCCGAAGCCATCTGCCAGAGCCGAGCCACATCGCGCGCGCGCTCGTGCAACAGGCGGGGCGTATCGCGGCAGGCCTGCTCAAGGCTCATCGGTCCGCTGACCAAAGCAAAGGCTGCGCCGATGCCGTGCGCATACAGCTGCTCGTAGCCTTCGCCCAGGGTTCCAGCCAGCACAACCACCGGCACTTGCCGACGCTGGGCGACTCGTGCAACGCCAAGCGGCGTCTTGCCGCGCAGGGTTTGCGCGTCGAAACGGCCTTCACCGGTGATGACCAGATCGGCACCGATCAGCGCCTGCTCCAGCCCGGTCAGCTCGGCCACCACCTCCACGCCGGCACGAAACGAAGCCTTCATATAGGCCTTGGCGGCAAAGCCCATGCCCCCCGCTGCTCCGCTGCCAGGGCTGTTGCGCAAATCCTGGCCGAGCGCCTGCGCGGTATGCCCGGCAAAACAGCCAAGTGCGGCGTCCAGCGCCATGACCTGCTCCGGCGATGCGCCTTTTTGCGGGCCGAAGATAGCTGAGGCGCCATTCGGCCCGCAGAGTGGATTATCGACGTCGGCGGCGATCTCGACGCGCACGTCAGACAAGCGTGGATCGAAACCGCTCAGATCGATACGCGCCAGGTCGGCAAGCGCAAGCCCACCCGGCGCCAGCGGCTGATCGTCGGCGTCCAGAAAGCGCGCGCCCAAGGCTGAAAGCATGCCGCTGCCGCCGTCATTGGTTGCGCTGCCGCCGATGGCGAGGATCACCCGACGGGCTCCTGCATCCAGTGCCGCCGAGATCAACTGGCCGGTGCCCTCAGTACTGGTCACACAGGCGTCGCGCTGTGCCAGCGTCAGCAGTTGCAAACCGCTGGCCATGGCCATTTCGATGATTGCGGTCCTGCTCTCCGCCAGCCAGCCCCAATGGGCGTTGACCGGGGCGCCAAGCGGGCCGCTGACGCTGGCGCTCATCAGTTCGCCATTGCAGGCAGCCAGCAGCGCCTCGATGGTGCCCTCCCCGCCGTCTGCCATCGGGCATTTGATCAGCTCGGCGTGCGGCCAGACCTCGGCCAGACCGCTGGCGATCGCGTCGGCAACTGCCTGGGCGCTGAGGCTGTCCTTGAACGAGTCGGGGGCGATGACTATTTTCATTGTTGTTCTCCAGATCCGGTACTCGCATGCTCTCATTCAACACCGGGGTTTCCGCCTGCCGATCGCACAATGATCTGCCGTCGTTATGGGGCGTTTGAACAAAACCCGGCTTTAGTTGTGGCGAGTGATCATCTGCGCGCCCACGTACAACCGCAGCAGGTCATCGGTCTTGTAGGGATCGCAGCCCGTCAGCTCGCCAACCTTCTCCAGCCGGTAGCGCAGGCTGTTGCGATGGATACCCAGTGCATCGGCGCAGGCCTGACTTTCGCCGCTGTACTCGAACCATTTGCATAAGGTGTCGAACAGTTGCGCATGCGTGTGCAGACGCTCCATCGGCTCGGTGACGTTTTCGGCCAGCCAGTCATGACGATAACGCCAGAACAGCACCGGCAACCGATAGGCTTCAAGCCGCAGCAGGCGCTGCGCCGGCCTTGCCTGACTGGCGTAGTCGAGCAGATCCCACGCTGCCGCACAGGCCTGACGCAGGGTGGGCAGGTCCGCCGATTGCGCCACGGTGGCCATACGCAGCACTGGCCAATGCTGCTCATCGAACTGCTTGAGCAGCAGCGCATCATCACGCTCCTTGCCCGTCGCGCGGCACCAGTACAGCAAGGTGGGCTCACGCAGCACGCACCAGCTGTCGGCGTAGCGTGTGCCAAGCCATTTGGCAGCTTGGCTGCCAGCCAGCTCCTCATCACCAAACTGAAGCAATACCACCTGACGCGCCATGTGCGGCTGCAAACCCAGTTGTCGTGCTTCATCCACCAGGCTGTCGGGACAGTCCGGCAACAGCAGGCGGGCCAGCAGGTCTTCACTGCGCTGCGCCCGCCACTGAAGGTCAGCCTGCTGACGGCGCTGCTCCATGAGCATCTCGGCAGTCATCTTCACCAGCTCGCCATACACGCGGACCTCGTCCGGCTCGCCGGTGATGCCGAGCACGCCCACCAGTTGATGGTCGAGCATCAGCGGCAGGTTGACACCCGGCTTGACACCGCCGAGCTGCAACGCTGCCAGAGAATCGATTTCCACCACCTGCCGGTTGGCCAGCACCTGCTGCGCGCCCTCATGACGGGTACATAATCGCTCGGCATCACCGCTGCCGATGATGATGCCCAGATAGTCCATGACATTGACGTTGTAGGGCAGGATGGCCATGGCCCGGTCGACAATGTCCTGGGCCAGCGCCCGATCAAGGGCGAACATGAACGACTCCAGGCACATGGCGAGGCTTGCAATGATTGGGCATATGGATACATTTTGTTGAAGTTATAGAACGCCCGAGTGTGCCTGAAAGTAGTCACGGGCGCGACGTACATGGCAGAGTGCCCGCGTCGACCTTTTGAACCCTCGAATATGCGTGTACAGGCCCCCTTGTGATCAAATTCCGACTCGCCAGCCTGCTGTCGCTGCTGACCCTGCAAGCCTGCACGTCAATGGCGGAAAGCGAAGAGCCGAAACAGCGCTTTGAAGACTACCGTCAGCAGACCCTCGAGCTGATCCGCAGCCAGCGTAACTTCCAGACCGCCGACCACCAAGCAGAGCTGGGCTGGAACGCGCCGCGCCAGTGGACCCCGAGCGGTACGCCCAAAGGCGGCGTGCTGCTGGTGCACGGTCTGGGTGATTCGGCGTGGTCGTTTCACGACGTGGCACAGATGCTCGCCGCGCAGGGCTATCTGGTCCGAACCGTGTTGTTGCCGGGGCATGGCACCAAACCAGAAGACATGCTCGACGTGCGCCTCGAACAGTGGCAGCAGGTGGTGCGCGAACAGGCGCAGCAGCTCGGTCGCGAAGTGCCGAATGTCTATCTGGGCGGCTTTTCGACCGGTGCCAATCTGGTACTCGATTACGCCTATGGTCATGACGAAATCGCCGGGCTGCTCCTGTTTTCGCCGGCATTTCGCTCCAACAGCGGCTATGCCTGGCTGACACCGTGGATCGGCTGGGCGCGACCCTGGCTTGCCGCGCCGAACGAAGGCCTGCGCCCAATGCAGACACCGGTTCGCTACATGAACATGCCCACCAATGGTTTTGCCCAGTTCTATCGCAGCAGCGCGCTGGCCCAGGACCGCCTGCATCAGCGTCGCTATGACAAGCCGGTGTTCATCGCCATCGCCGAGCATGACTCGGTCCTTGATACTGATTACGTGCTGGATAATTTCAGCCAGCGCTTCAGCAATCCCGCCAGTCGCCTGATCTGGTACGGCGACCTGCCCGCCCGGGCTGCCGATACGCCGCGCGTCGAGGTGCGCAAGGACTACCTGCCGGAATACCGCATCAGCCGCTTTTCACACATGGGCCTGCTTTTTTCAGCGGACAATCCACTTTACGGCGTATCCGGCAGCCAGCGTATCTGCTGGAACGGCCAGAGCAAGGTGGACACCGCCAAATGCATGGCAGGCGAGCCGGTGTGGTATTCGGACTGGGGCTACACCGAGCCGGGCAAGATCCACGCGCGACTGACCTTCAACCCGTATTTCGAGTGGCAGAGCCAAGTGCTGCTCGGCGTGCTGAACGCAACACCGTAGTACGCAACCGCGGACCTTGTATCGTCGAAACCGGGGAGCGAGGCATCTGCGGGAGCGAACCTGTTCGCGATGGGCACCGCGCTACATGAAGCTCTTCGTGATGCCCCTCTAGTTTATACAAGGTGAAGTGGGCAGACGCTTACCCACAGTCGGCATGGCGGCAAGGATTTATGCTCGCCGGGAATACTACGGCAAAT
The DNA here is from genome assembly GCF_900103225.1 of Pseudomonas congelans. Classification (GTDB taxonomy): domain Bacteria; phylum Pseudomonadota; class Gammaproteobacteria; order Pseudomonadales; family Pseudomonadaceae; genus Aquipseudomonas; species Aquipseudomonas congelans. The sequence continues at coordinate 1,528,499 of NZ_FNJH01000001.1, forward strand.
GGCGGCGATAAGAAGTAGTCGTCAGGACACCACGACTCAAACAATCTGGCCACTTCTTAGTTTTTCCCGTATTGGAGGCTTCCGATCATCGCTACGCCTTCCGAGTAGAGCACAACCTGCTCGGGCTGAAAAAAGTGCCCTGGATTCAGTAAGATCTCGTCCTCAGTAGCGAGATGATCAGGAGCAACGTTGGGGTAGGCGCTAGCCTTTGTCGCGTTAACACTGATACCGGCGACATTGCTGCTTTTAAAATAATAGAGAATAGAGTCAGTTCCGCACTCATTGCTCTGCACAGCCCGAAGCGCATCACGCCGTAGAATTTCAGACTCTTCAGAGTTATTGTTGAGGTCTACCGTGTACATAGGCCTTCCCAAATCCTCGTGATTTTGGATATCTGAAAACTCAAGTGCCACGTCATAGTTCGAGGTCGTGCTGAGGAAACCATTGAAATGTATGGCATTACCATCAAGCGCCGACAAAAGCGTGTTGACGCCATTAACTTGTGTCGTGACTGGATTATCACCACCACTGGCGCCCTTTAAAAGGGGAATGTCTGACAGGCGCGGACTGCTATGTATGAACTCTAACAGGATTCGGGTCGGTTCTGCCAAGCGCTCAGCCAGGCGCGTCCTGATCTCGTCAATGTCGTCTTCGCTCAAGTCTGATGCATCGTCATGTCTGTTAGTAAAATCGCGGATGAATTGCTCTACCGCCTGCGGGCCACTGACCCCCGTGTGGTGAAGATAATGCTCGAGCGACGGATAGCCCATAGCGCTTATATTCATTAGAAGGTTATCACCGTGGGGGCCCTGATAATCGTCCAGCGCTTCAATAATAGTGTCTATGTCCTGGCGAGAAAAGCGTTGGATATGATGCTGACTCAGCCTGGAGATGACCTCATAGGTGGCGTCTAAACTACGAAGATCAAGCGTCGATATGGCATGCATATCCCTTTCGGCCTTTTGCGACAGGTGAGCATCGTTAGCCAGGATCTGTTGAGTCTTGCGTGAAGAGACAGCCAAGCGCCCTCGGTCCGCCATCATGGAAGTTCTTTGCGTTGGAAATGCCGAGGTAAAGCCCGACCGACACAACGGCGTCATGCTTACTTGCTGCCCCTTGACAATGCCCATACCGGCGCCAGGTCGCATGACCGGGCGAGGAGCGACTGCCTGGGGTGCTTGTTGCGAGGCCAGAGGATGGGCATTAATGTAAGGATTAAAGTGGTTAGCATTGTTAATCGGATAGGGCATTTCAGACCTCAATGAGTATCGGGTTAATTCAAAAAGAAAATGTATAGGCTGGCTTTTAGACGGCGCTCGAGCTTTCAGTCAAGTTGAAGTGGAGGCTTGAACAACGCCGATGACTGCAAACCGTCATCGTGCCTTATGAGCAACTCTGGGTGAACATGACCTGGCGCTAGCAGAATCTCATCTTCTTTACTCATAGCATGCCCACGATCGCTATTTGGATTGGCAGCGCGCTCGGTAGCATTGACACCGATTGCAGCGACGTTAGACGTCTTCATTAGATACAAAACCGACTTTGAAGACTTGTGGCACTCTCCCCTTTCTAAAGCGAGTATCGCATCCCGCCGAAGAAGTTCATTGCGAGGTTCATTACTGGTTAAATCGATGGTGTAACGAGGATTGCCAAAGCCGATGCTCGACAACTTCCCTGTGAAATCCATAGCCGCTTCAAAACTGGACGTTGTACTGAGGAATCCATTGAAATAAAGAGAGTCTCCCTCCAGCATTGAATGGAGTGCACCCTCAATGGAATGCATAGGATCCTCACGCCCGACGGAACCTCTGAGCAAGGGAACCGAGGAGAACTTCGGTACGCTGGATAAATGATTAATCAAATTCCGCACCGGGTCTTGAAGTCGAACCTCTATACGATTGAGAGTGACCACGATTCAGTGCCACCGGCTTCTCTGTAGTCTTTGATTTGAGCGAGCGGTCTTGAATGAACCCACGGCAGTGTTAACAGCACCGGTATTTTGCGCAGTGTACGGAGCTGCTTGCTGATTAGCTGCGTGACAGGCTGCGGTGGAGAAATTGTTGGCGTTAAGATTGACAGGCATCGTAGCTGCTCTCAGTGAACCGTATGCGCATGAGTGGCAACTTGCGCTAAAACGGTTCCCCGGCCGTTTACATTGCTTTAATGCCAGATCTTCTGCGGCTGTACGGGCCCGCGCCTACTCCAGCGGAACCAGCCGCTCACGGCTGTTGCTCAGGTGCGTCCACATCGCCGCGCGCGCTGCATCCGGGTCCTTGCGGCGAATGGCACTGAGCAATGCCTCGTGTTCCAGGTTGGCCAGATAGCCCTGATGCGCGAGGTTGTTGCCTGCCCGCTCGCTCGATGCAATGCGGCTGCGCGGGATGATCGCACTGCCCAGGTGTTGCATGATCTCCAGAAAATACGGGTTGCCGGTGGCTTCGGCGATCAGCATGTGGAAGCGTTTGTCAGCCTCGACGCAGCTGTCGTCGTTGGCCAGCAGGTCCTGATAATCGTCCAGCGCCTGACGCATGGCCGCCAGTTGCTCGTCGGTACGGCGCACAGCTGCCAGCGCCACGGCCTGGGTTTCCAGGCCGATACGCAGTTCGATGATATCGCGCACCCTGGAAACGGTCTCGACCTTGAGGCGCAGCCCGGTCTGGTCACTGCGCTCGAGCACGAAGGTGCCGATGCCGTGATGGGTCACCACCAGCCCGGACGCCTGCAGCTTGGAAATCGCTTCACGCACCACGGTGCGGCTGACGCCATGCTCGCGGACGATCTGGTTCTCGGACGGCAGCTTCTGACCAGGCGCGATCTTGCCAAGCAGAATGCGCTGGCTCAGTTCGGTCACCAGATCGGTGGCCAGGCTGTGCTGACGGCGTTTTGGCGCGGTGCTGGCAGGCTCTTGCATACTGAATGAATCCTGACTTGTCTGTTTACGCTGCCTTATGACGGCCATGGAGGCGCAAATAAGGAGCTGGGTACGTTCGAATGCCGGGTTTGAAAGCCCTGCACAGTTGTCTTACTTGTATTACAACTCATTCCAGGCTGTCAAAGCTCCCGTTTCAATCCACCCTACCTCCCATCAGCCATCGCGTTGCTGTCAACGGCCATACTCAGCTGATGCACACAATGTAAAACCCCAGCATTTACTGGGTATAAATTTTAAATTATTACCGTCATACAGACCCAATACGCCTGCACAGGGGCAGATTACAAGGCGCTAAAAATCTTGCAGATCGTCACCGTCGGGGGATTGCACAACCACTTTTTACTTGTATGATGACCGACAATGCGAAGGACACACTTCGCACATACCCGCATAAAAACAACGAGTGGGAGATTCAACTGTGAGCACATCCAATTCCGGGATGGCCGACGGCACAGGTTCGGTTCTGAATTCAGCCGTATCGAAGGTCAAACGTCACGTCCTGCCGCTTTTCGTCATCATGTTCATCGTCAACTACATCGACCGGGTCAACATCGGCTTCGTGCGTTCGCACATGGAGCATGACCTGGGTATCGGCGCTGCAGCCTATGGGCTGGGTGCCGGACTGTTCTTCATCGGCTATGCCCTCTTCGAAGTCCCTTCCAACATCCTCCTGCAGAAAGTCGGCGCGCGTATCTGGCTGACGCGAATCATGCTGACCTGGGGCATCGTTGCGGCCTGCATGGCCTTCATTCAGAACGAAACCCACTTCTACATCCTGCGCTTTCTGCTCGGCGTGGCCGAAGCCGGTTTCTTTCCAGGCGTGATCTACTACTTCACCCGTTGGCTGCCCGGTGTCGAGCGTGGCAAGGCGATTGCCATCTTCCTCAGCGGCTCGGCCATTGCCTCGCTGATCTCGGGCCCGCTGTCCGGCCTGCTGCTGCAAATCACCGGTTTCGGCCTGAAAGGCTGGCAGTGGATGTACTTCATCGAAGGCATGTTCTCGGTCGGCCTGTGCTTCTTCGTCTGGTTCTGGCTGGACTCCAAACCACACGATGCCAAGTGGCTGACCCGCGAGGAACAGGATGCACTGGTCAACGCCATCGATGCCGAACAGGCTGCCCGTGAAGCCGCGACGCCAGTCAAAGCCTCCATCGGCAAACTGCTCAAGGACGGTCAGATCATTCTGTTCTGCCTGATCTACTTCTTCATCCAGCTGACGATTTATGCAGCGACGTTCTGGCTGCCGAGCATCATCCGCAAAATGGGCGACCTGACTGACTTCGAAGTCGGCATGTTCAACTCCATTCCGTGGCTGCTGTCGATCATCGGCATGTACGCGTTCGCCACGCTGTCCGCCAAGTGGAAACGCCAGCAAGCCTGGGTAGCCATTGCGTTGCTGATTGCCGCTGCCGGGATGTTCATGTCGACCACTGGCAGCCCGATCTTCGCCTTCGTTGCCATCTGCTTCGCAGCACTGGGCTTCAAATCGGCTTCTTCGTTGTTCTGGCCGATCCCGCAGGCCTATCTGGACGCGCGGATCGCCGCTGCGGTCATCGCACTGATCAATTCGGTGGGCAACCTCGGCGGCTTCGTGGCACCCACCACATTCGGCCTGCTGGAAGAACACACCGGCTCGATCCAGGGCGGACTGTACGGTCTGACAGCCACCTCGATCATCGCCGCGATCATTGTTTTCGCCGCGCGCAATACCCCCAAGCCTGGCGCGACGCCGGTCGCCGCCATTCAGACGCCGGCGACCCACTGATGCACGTGCGCAGCCGCTTTTTCATCGGTCATATTTTCAAGGCCTTACGTTTAAAGGACCCGTCATGAACATTCAGCAATCCAATATCACCAGCAAGGCCCCCGTCATTACTGAAATGCAGGTAGTGCCCGTGGCTGGCCATGACGACATGCTGCTCAACCTGAGCGGTGCACATGGCCCCTACTTCACCCGCAACGTGGTCATTCTCAAGGACAACGCCGGGCATGTCGGCGTGGGCGAAGTGCCTGGCGGCGAGCTGATTCGCCAGACGCTGGAAGACGCGCGATCGCTGGTAGTCGGCAGCAGCATCGGCACTTATCAGAAGATCCTCAACGAGGCACGCAAGGCGTTTGCCGATCGGGACTCCGGTGGCCGTGGCTTGCAGACGTTCGACCTGCGCATTGCCATTCATGCGGTCACCGCGCTGGAGGCGGCGCTCCTCGACCTGCTCGGCCAGCATCTGGAGGTGCCGGTTGCGGCACTGCTGGGCGAAGGTCAGCAACGCGATCAGGTCGAGATGCTGGGTTACCTGTTTTATGTCGGCGACCAGCGCAAGACCGATCTGGCGTACCGCAGCGAACCCGAGGCCGATAATGACTGGTTCCGTATCCGTCACGAAGAAGCACTGACCCCGGAGGCCGTGGTGCGCCTGGCCGAAGCCGCGCATCAGCGTTACGGTTTTCAGGACTTCAAGCTCAAGGGCGGCGTGTTGAGCGGCGACCAGGAAATCGAAGCGGTGACTGCGCTCGCCGAACGCTTTCCCGATGCGCGCATTACGCTGGACCCGAACGGTGCCTGGTCGCTCAAGGAAGCGATCCGCCTGTGCCGCGATCAGCATCACGTGCTGGCCTACGCCGAAGACCCGTGCGGCGCGGAAAACGGTTATTCCGGTCGTGAAGTGATGGCCGAATTCCGCCGCGCTACCGGCCTCAGGACGGCCACCAACATGATCGCCACCGACTGGCGGGAAATGGGTCACGCCATTCAGCTGCAGTCAGTGGACATTCCACTGGCCGACCCGCACTTCTGGACCATGCAGGGCTCGGTACGGGTAGCGCAGATGTGCAACGAGTGGGGCCTGACCTGGGGCTCGCACTCCAACAACCATTTCGATATTTCCCTGGCGATGTTCACCCACGTAGCGGCTGCAGCGCCGGGCAATATCACCGCCATCGATACGCACTGGATCTGGCAGGACGGTCAGCGTCTGACCAAGGCGCCGCTGCAAATCGTCGGTGGCAAGGTCGAGGTCCCGAAGAAACCGGGGCTCGGTGTCGAGCTGGACATGGACCAGTTGGCCAAGGCTCATGAACTGTACAAAGGCATGGGCCTGGGCGCTCGGAATGACGCGGTGGCCATGCAGTTTCTGATCCCGGACTGGAAATTCAACAACAAGCAGCCTTGTCTGGTGCGTTGAATCGGTCCGAAATTCGCAGTTGACTCGCCGCCTGTTCATTCTCCGGCTGGCACACGGCGCGCAACCCCCTTGCGCGCCGTTTTTTTAATCGAATTCGGCTTGCCGAAGCGGCATGCTACTGTCTGGTAATGTCCAGTAACGATTAGACCGCATGCGCCATCTCGCCCGCACACGCCCTCGCCTCACCCTTGCCGCCCTGGTCGGCCTGACCGCAGGCATCGCCTGGTCCTGGCTCATCCCTCAATCGACACTGACCCAGAGCCTGCTGACTGGCTGGGACACGGGAGTATGGCTTTATCTGATCATGATTTTCATCCGCACGTTGCGCAGCGATGCCGACGATGTGCGGCGCGTCGCGATGAGAGAAGACGAAAACGCGGGGGTCATTCTGGTCACGGTCTGCGTTGCGGCGCTGGCCAGTCTGGCCGCAATCATTTTTGAAATCGCCAGCAGCAAAGGCCTTTCCAACGACGCCAAGATGCTTCACCACGCCTTCACAGGACTGACGGTCATCGGTTCCTGGCTGATGATCGGCGTGATCTTCAGCCTGCATTACGCACGCATGTTCTACACCTGGAAAGGCAAGGAGCCCGCACTGGCGTTTGTGGGTGGCGAAAAGAACCCCGATTACTGGGACTTTCTGTACTTTTCGTTCACCCTCAGCGTCGCAGTGCAAACCTCCGACGTTGGCGTAGCGACGCGCGAAATGCGAAAGGTCGTGCTCGGCCAGTCGTTGATCTGCTTTGTGTTCAACACCGCGATTCTGGGCTTTTCGATCAACATCGCCGCCAGCCTGTTCAATTAGCGTTTGCCTTGAAAACAATCCCATCAAGAGGCCTTCAGACAATGACCCCATTGAAAATCGCGGTACTCGACGACTGGCAAAACGTAGCCAGCGATGTGGTGGACTGGTCAGTGCTCGGCTCAGTGGGCAAGGTCAGTTTTCTGCATGACTACCCTGCTGATACATCGACCATGGCGCAGCGCTTGCGAGATTTCGACATCATTTGCGTGATGCGCGAGCGAACCCTGTTCGATGCGGCGCTGCTCAGCCAGTTGCCGGCGCTGAAACTGCTGGTCACCGGTGGCATGCGCAATGCAGCGATCGATACTGCTGCGGCGAAGCGTCAGGGCGTTGTGGTGTGCGGAACTGAAAGTTATAAGCATGCGGCACCGGAGCTGACCTGGGCGCTGATCATGGGCATCACCCGTAACCTGGTGGCCGAGGCCAACTCGTTGCGCGCCGGCAACTGGCAGGTCGGACTGGGCAGCGACCTGCATGGCAAAACCCTGGGTATTCTCGGCCTGGGCAGTATCGGTAAGTGGATCGCCCGCTACGGGCAGGCCTTCGGCATGAAAGTCATTGCCTGGAGCCAGAACCTGACACCAGAAGCTGCTGCCGAGTCAGGCGTCGTCCATGTCAGCAAACAGCAACTGTTCGAACAGGCCGATGTGCTGTCGGTGCACCTGGTGCTCAGCGATCGCAGCCGTGGCCTGGTGGACGCAGAAGCACTGAGCTGGATGAAGCCCGACGCTTATCTGATCAACTCGTCACGCGGCCCGATCATCGATCAGGCCGCGCTGATCGAAACATTGCGCCAGCGCAGAATCGCCGGCGCTGCGCTGGACGTCTTCGACATCGAACCGCTGCCGGCCGACCACCCGTTCCGCACACTGGACAACGTGCTGGCGACCCCGCACATCGGTTACGTCACCGAGAACAACTACCGGACTTTCTACGGGCAGATGATCGAAGACATCCAGGCGTGGCATGTGGGGTCGCCGATTCGGGTGTTTGGCTGACGAGTCCTGCAACATCAGACTGTCACCTATGGATGCGACGCTACGTCCGGGCATTGTGTATGAGCACCCGTAAAGCCTGACCAGGGGGCTCGCTGCCGGCCCCCGCTTCCAGGCCAGTAAACGACCGGCGCTTCGGGCAAAAAAGACCAGAACCGAATTAACCGTGCAGACGTTTGCTGCAATGGAAATCAGTTCCATACGAAACTTCTCGTCCGATGGACAATGTCCGGAATAGAATTGCGCCCTGAGCCCGGTTATCAATAAACAACAGACAAAAGAAAAATAGTCGCACACTCGTCATATCAAGTTTCCGACTTTTTTATATGAATACTGACATTCAATAAGTCATCGCCTGACTCGAGATTCATTCTCCTGCTTTAACAGGCGCAGTCACTTTTCGCACAGACCATTGAGACATCCGATGAATATCCGCTCCGCCAGGCCACATGACAGCCTCATGGCCGCTAACGAGAAACCTGTCATGGCAGACAGGACCCCACAGCCGGCGAGCGCTGGTGCGACGGGTGCAACTTCGGATACGCAGGCGAAACTCGATACCTACACCCCCTCCGACAGGCGCTCCGCTGAAGCAGCGGAAACCTCTCCGGTCTATACAAGAGCAATGTTCAAACGAAGTGCTCAAGCGCTGGAGAACGGAGCATCCCCGTCGGACACGGCGTTACTTGCCAGTCAAAAAGCGCTTGCCAGTCAGGACGATACCAAGGCCGTGCTCAATGACGTGGCCACTGTCAAAGACAACACGCCCCCTGCCGAGCCAGATAATAAAGTCAAAGACAAAGACAAGGTGTCCTCTGCAGAGCTCGTCAAAACTGCCGAGCCTGTCTTGCGCGGGGGAGCCAACGTCAATCCTGATGATATCGCCACACCTGCCGCGGCCACGAAGATGATTCAGGACCTCAAAGCGATTGGAGGCGGAACCTTGCGCTTTCAGATGACGCACGACCAGATTCAGGATGGCAGGCAGTTGGATAAGCTCAGGGCATTGCTGAGTGAAGGGGGCAAACAGGGTGTCAAAGTTCAGTTCACGTTTCGCGACAACGCGAATCAGGGTAGCGGAAACGTGCTGACGGGAGACAAATTGAAGCAGGCCTCGGCTGATATCAGTGGCGTGCTCAAAAGGTTTGGCAGTCTTCCCGGTTTTGTGCTGGATACTTTCCATCAGGGTGGTAAAAGCGCAAATCAGGAATGGGCTGACATGCAGACCACGTTAATTAAATCTGCGCGCAATGCCGGTTATAAAGGAAGTATTGTTGTCGAGGATAGCAACTGGGGGGGCGGACTGACTGCAGGTCCGCAAAGCGGCCTGGTCAAGTTTGCCGATCAATTAAAGGCCGCCAATGGCGAAGACAACCCAGCCCTGATTGGAAGTTTTCATGTGTATGCCAGGGAAAGCGAAGCCTCTTCGCGACTTGCCAACCAGATCAAGGCATTGAAAGAGGCCGGCTATAAATTCCAGATTGGTGAAGTGGGTAATGCCAACCTGACGGCAGGCAATACCTTCCAGCAAAAGGACGCCGCCACTAAAGCCCTGCAGGACAATATGAGCGCGCTCAAAGCCGCCGGCGCGGACATTTTACCCGGCAAGGACCAGTTTCAGGATGGCAAACTTCGCCGCCATACCGGTTTTTCAAAGGCCGATCAGTACTGATGAGGCCATGCTGCGTGTGAACAAGGGCCGGAGCCCATGACACACGCGGCTGAAGCTGCCCCTGAAGGCTCAGGCTTTCTCTGTCAGAACCCGATACCTGCAGCATTACAACGTATAAGCAATCCCCACCTGCACCGTTCGCGGAGCGCCCGGATAGGCGTAGACGTTGCCGAACGAGCCTTCTTCATACTCGGTGTTGAACACATTCTTCAGGTCCAGATTGAGCTTCACGTGCGGATTGACCTTGTAATAGGCCAGCAAGTCGAACACCGTATAGCTGTCCATCGAGAAAGAGGTGTTGGCCGTACGCCCGGCGCGCTGGTCGACATAGCGACCGCCGCCGCCCAGACCCAGACCACGCAGGGCGCCGTCCTGAAACTCGTAGACATTGAGCAGGCTGAACGTTTGCTCGGGAATGTTCATCAGCCGTGTACCGGACCGCAGCGTGTTGTCCTTGGTGACCTCGGCGTCTACGTAGGCGTAGCTGCCCATCACCCGCCACTCGGGCGTCAGGTTGCCGACCACGTTCAGGTCCAGGCCGCGACTGCGCACCTCGCCGGCCGCCACACTGAACGTTGAATCGACCGGGTCGGTGGTCAGCACGTTACGCTTCTCGATCTGATAGATCGCCGTGTCGACACTCAGTTGCCCGTCCAGCGCCTCCCACTTGGTTCCGATCTCATAGGATTTGCCCTCCTCCGGCTTGAACCCGCCACCCAGTCGGCTGGCACCGCTGTTGGGCTTGAACGAGCGAGCGGTCGTGGCATAGACGGCAAGATCGTCGGTCAGGTCGTAGCTCAGGCCGAGGCGCGGTGTGACGGCGTTATCGCTGGCAGTCCAGCTGCTGGTACCGGGCAGGAAAGAATCGTAATCGTGTTCGAAACGCTCCAGACGCACACCGCCCAGCAGCTTCAGGCGCTCGGTCAGGGCCACCTGGTCCTGCACGAAGGCAGCCCAGGTCTTGAGGTTTTCCTTGTCGTGGGTGGTCGTTCGAGTCAGTGCCGGACGAGCCTGGCCGTAGACCGGATCGAAGATGTCGATCGGGTAGGCACCCGCTGCACCGCTTGAGCGTCGAATGATCGACTTGTAGTCGTAATCTTCATACTCGACACCGGTCAGCAGCGTGTGCTCGAAACCGCCAGCCGAAAAATGCCCGGTCAGGTTCAGTTGCACATCGCGATCGGTCCACTCCAGCTTGCGATAGTTGAAGTTGCGCCCGAGCGTGCGACCGTCCGCTGCCAGCCCGTTGGCCTCGATGGCATCGCCTTGCAGGGAGCCATCAAGGATCTGCACGCCGCCGCCCAGCGTCCAGTCCGCGTTGAGGTCATGCTCGAAGCGCAGTTGTGCCATGTTGTTGTCGTTATGCAGCTTGCCCACACTCTTCTCGCCGAAGAACGTGTCGCGGGAAGCAGTGCCCACCTGGTTGGCATACCGCGTCAGGCCACGATCCAGCGGCGCGTTGTTGCGCATGAAGTCACCTTCGAAGGTGATCCGCGTGGCGTCGTCGACCTGCCAGCTCAATACCGGCGCCACACCATAGCGCTCGGTTTCGACGTGGTCACGGAACGTATCACCGCCCTCACCCACCACATTCAGGCGATAGGCAAAACGGCCTTGGTCATCCAGTGGCCCCGAGGCATCCAGCGTTCCGCGCTTCATGCCCTGATCATTGAGCTGACTGCCCAGCGTCACGGAAGGCTCGGCCAACGGCTGTTTGGAAACCACGTTGAAGGTGCCGCCCGGATCGCCGCGGCCATAAAGTGTGGTGGCCGGACCGCGCAGCACCTCAAGACGCTCGATGGTATTGGCGTCCGGCATGTTCGGATAACCGCGATTGATCGGGAAGCCATTGCGGTAGAACTCGCCGGTGGTGAAGCCGCGCACCGTAAACGTGGTCAGCCCTTGACCACCGAAGTTGTTGGCCCGCCCGACGCCGCCCGCGTAGTCGAGAGCATCCTGCAAACGTGTGGAACCGATATCCTCGACCGCTTCGCGGGTTACGACGCTGACCGATTGCGGGGTTTCGTGCAACGAGGTATCGGTACGCGTGGCACTGGCAGAGCGTGTGGCCCGATAACCATCGACCGGCCCTTGTGCCGTTTCGGCATTGGCGGCGCCCTGGATATCGATATTCTGCAATTCCATGGCAGGTTGGAAACCAGCCACCTGATCAGCCCAGGCCGCTTGAGAGATAGCCTGGATAACGCAAAGTGAAACGAGAGTACGACGCATCGACGTGCAGCCCTTGGCAAGAAAGCCAGACCTCTTGGGACCTGGCAGGATTTTTTTGCGAATAGTACAGATTCGTATTAACGCCTGATACAAATTCCCAAAAATGTTCTTGGCCAGTGTCTTTATGTCGCTTAGCCAATGTGGCGATAAACAGGCAAACTGCGCTTATTGCGCCTCACGAGAGAACCCCCGATGCCTCTTTCCCACAAGCCTGCCGATCCTCATTGCGCCTTGCTGGTGATCGACATGCAGTACGATTTCATGCCCGGCGGGCAACTGGCGGTGGCTGACGGCGATGCGCTGCTGCCACTGATCAACCGTCTCGGGGCGCGCTTTTCCCAGGTGGTCATCACTCAGGACTGGCATCCTGCCGGGCACATTTCCTTTGCTTCAAGCCACGCCCAACGCCTGCCGTTCGAGAGCATCACCCTGCCCTACGGTCCGCAGACGCTGTGGCCGGATCATTGCGTACAAGGCAGCCACGGTGCGCAGTTGCATGCCGACCTTGATCTGCCTCACGCGCAACTGATCCTGCGCAAGGGCTGCAACGCGCAAATCGACAGTTACTCGGCATTTCTGGAGGCAGACCGCACGACCCGCACAGGGCTGGCCGGCTACCTGACGGAGCGTGGCATCGATACGGTATTCGTGGTGGGCCTGGCGCTGGACTTCTGTGTCGCCTGGTCGGCTCAGGATGCACGCGGTGCCGGTTTCAACACCTTTGTGATCGAAGACGCCTGTCGCGCCATCGACATGAACGGCTCGCTGGAGAACGCCTGGAAGACCATGCTGGGCATGGGTATCGAACGCGTGCAGAGTGCCGATCTGCTGGGCTAGACCGACACATCTGCGCACTGGCTCAAACAATTCTCGATACGCCCTGCGGCTGGCGAACGACGGCGCGCGGCGCCTGTCTGAAGCATCGGACCGGCATTGCCCAGGTCGTTCCATTTCATCACTGGCGCTGAGGACGTTGTATGGATCACGAAGTAGATGGCAAGACCCCCGGCCTGTCAGCCGAGGAAGAGCGCGAGATTGATGAGAATCAGCCACCCCGCGCGGCGGTGTTGCACGAAACCATTCGCATGCAGGGCGACCACGAACTGGAGCGCAGCGTTGCCGCGCTGTGGTGGTCGGCATTGGCCGCAGGGCTGACCATGGGCCTGTCGCTGATGGCGATGGGTTTGTTGAACTCGCGCCTCGAAGGCATCCCCGGCAGCCATGTGATCAGCAGCCTTGGCTATTCGGCAGGGTTTCTGGCGGTGATCCTGGCGCGCCAGCAACTGTTCACGGAAAACACCATCACGGCTGTGCTGCCGGTCATGAGCAAGCTGAACCTGGCCAACATCTGGCGGCTGTTGCGCTTGTGGGGTGTGGTTCTGACCGGCAATCTGGTCGGCACACTGCTGGTCGCCTACGTCATGCTCAACCTGCCGATTTTCGACGCCAGCACTGACAAGGCGTTTCTGGAAATCGGCCACAAGGTCATGGAAAACGACATGGCCCAGATGTTTTCCAAGGGCATCGTCTCGGGCTGGATGATTGCGACCATGGTCTGGATGATAGCGTCGATGGAAAACGCCAAGATAGCGATCATTGTGCTTATCACTTACCTGATGGCGCTCGGCGACTTCACGCACATCGTGGTGGGTTCGGCCGAAGTATCCTATCTTGTATTCGCAGGTGAGCTGGGCTGGAAAGATTTCTGGTTCGCTTTCGCAGGGCCCACCCTGGCGGGCAACATTATCGGTGGCAGCTTTATTTTCGCTTTGATCAGCCATGCGCAGATCCGCAGTGAAAAAGACACCACAGAGAAAATGGAGCGTGATCGCAAAAACAAGGAAGAAAAACGTCGCCTGGATAAAGCGCAAAAGCTCAAGGAAGCGGATTCCGCAGCAAAGCAGGAAATATGATCCCTATCATTAAACTTTCTTTCAGGAAACGCGGCGGGTTTTAAAGGCAGAATGAATCTTTGAACGCACTTATTCAGGCAGGGACCATGACCCGAATTCTGGCAATCGAAGATGATGCCATCACTGCAAAGGAAATCGTGACCGAACTCAGTAGCCACGGACTGGAAGTGGACTGGGTCGACAATGGCCGTGACGGCCTGGCGCGTGCAGTGAGTGGCGATTATGACCTTATTACCCTGGACCGCATGTTGCCGGAGATGGATGGTCTGACCATCGTCACCCACTTGCGTGCCCAGGGCATTTCCACGCCGATCCTGATGATCAGCGCCCTCTCCGACGTGGACGAACGCGTTCGGGGTCTGCGTGCCGGTGGGGATGACTATCTGCCAAAGCCCTTCGCGTCGGATGAGATGGCCGCGCGCGTCGAGGTGCTGTTACGGCGCAGCAACCCGGTCAGTGCCGCCAAGACGGTATTGCAGGTTGCCGACCTGGAACTGAACCTGATTACCCGGGAAGCCTGTCGCGGCGGCGAGCCGCTGACCCTGCTGCCCACCGAATTCAAGCTGCTCGAGTTCCTGATGCGCAACAGCGGACAGATCATCACCCGAATGATGATTTTTCAGGAAGTCTGGGGCTACCACTTCGATCCGGGCACCAACCTGATCGACGTTCACATCGGCCGTTTGCGCAAGAAGATCGACCAACCCGGTACCGCACAGCTCATTCAGACCGTGCGAGGATCCGGCTATGTCATTGCCGAACCCGTCTAACGGCTGGCGATCATCCACAAGTCGATTACTGGCACTGTACAGCTCGCTGTTCGTAGCCTGGAGCGTGATTCTGCTAGGCGTGCTGTATTGGGAGGTGACGTCCTATCTGGACACCCTCGCGCGCCAGTCGCTGACCCATCGCCAGCAACTGTTTTCGCGCTTCGAGGGGCAGGGACTGATGGACGCTCTGGCCACCAGCATGACCTTCGATACCCGCTCGGTGGATGCCTACGGTCTGTTCGACGAGAACTTCCGCCCGGTTGCCGGGCCCATCACCAGCATCCCGAAAAACCTGCCCATCGACGGCCAGATTCACGTACTGAACGACTGCATCGAATCGGACGATCCAGGCATGCCGCAAGGCAGCTGCGATGCGATCGTCAATCGTACGCCGGACGGCCGCTGGCTGGTTCTGGTTCGCGAGAACGGTTCGCTGTTCGCCGTGAGCACGCTGATCCTGCATGCCTTGCTGTGGGGCATCTCGCTGACCATTATTCCCGGAGTTGCCGGCTGGCATTTGCTGCGCCGTCGGCCGTTGCGGCGTATCCGCGCGATCCAGGCCAGCGCCGAATCAATCATCGCCGGCGACATGGCCGGCCGTCTGCCGGTTTCCAACAGGCGAGATGAGCTGGACATGCTGGCGGTGATCGTCAACGCCATGCTCGACCGTATCGAAAAGCTCATGAACGAGGTCAAGGGCGTCTGCGACAACATCGCCCATGACCTGCGCACACCGCTGACCCGCCTGCGTGCGCAGCTTTACCGTATTCAGCAGCAGTCAGCGCACGATTCGAGCCATGCCACCCAGATAGCCCAGGTCATCAGCGAAGCTGACACGCTGATGGCACGCTTCCGCGGGCTGCTGCGCATTTCCGAACTGGAAGACCGCCAGCGACGCTCGGCATTCGTTGAACTGGAACTGCGCCCATTGCTGCAGGAGCTGCATGATTTCTATCTGCCGCTGGCTGAAGAAGACCAGATCACCCTGATACTCGACCTGCATGAAACGTTACCTACTCTGGTAGGCGACCGCGCCCTGCTGTTCGAAGCACTGACCAACCTGCTGGGCAATGCCATCAAGTTCACCCCTGGCGGTGGAATCGTCAAAATCAGTGCCTACCCTGCCCCTGGCGGCACCACGCCGTGCATCGAAGTACAGGATTCCGGGCCTGGCATCCCCGTCGCCGAGCGCGCCGCTGTGTTCCAGCGCTTTTATCGCAGTGAGGCCGGCACCGAGCAAAGCGGCTTCGGTCTCGGTCTCTCGGTAGTAGCCGCAATCGTCAATCTGCACGGTTTTACGCTGCAGATAGGCACCAGCGAATACGGCGGCGCAAGTTTGCTGCTGGAATGCCGCACAGTGAATACGCTGGCCTGAAACTCAGGCACCTTCAAGCCCATGACTGCATGACCGTGCCTGCTTTTTGACGAGATTAAAGCGTCTGGCCCGGTGGTTTCAGCTATTTCGATATTAATCTGGCGCGTTCTGCCAAGTGCTCATGTGTAACTATATGTTTCATATGTGCGCCTGGGTTGACCGTTTCAGCACGCACAGTTTCCTCTCAATAAATACGCTTTTCAGGCTCGATACGGCGTTTTTCCCCGATTAAATCCACCTGTCGCTCGAAAGATGATGGCTAAACGCCAAAGCACAATGTGAGCGAATAGACATTTTTGTGACGTCAGTGACTTGTCGCCATGCTGGCACTGCGTTATCTATGTCCAGGCAAACACAGTTCCTGCGGTAACGTTTCCGCTGCACCCAGAATAATAACTCACCGGATTTCGCCACTTACCAGGCGAGGCTTTGGCATGGCTGCCGAAGCAGAGAACGCTGCACTAATTGCTGGATAAAATTTAGCTGGGAGGCTGTTATGGGCGCACAATCGAAGATTCTAACGATCGGTAAGTACAAGGTTTACGCCGAGACTTACTGGAAAGGCAGCGACGCCAAGACCATTCTGCTGGTCAACGGCGCACTGTCGACCACTGGCTCTTTCGGGCAGACAGTCAAATACTTGCAACCGCACTACAATCTGGTGCTGTTCGATCTGCCGTTTTCGGGGCAATCCCGAGCGCACAACCCGGACGACATGATTGTCAGCAAGGAAGATGAAGTAAACATTCTTCTGCAACTGATTGATCTTTATCAGGTGAACCACCTACTGTCGGTCTCCTGGGGCGGTGTGTCGGCCCTGCTGGCCCTTTCCGAGTGCCCTCCATCCGTGGAGAAGGCAATCATCAGCTCGTTCTCGCCGGTCCTCAACGAGGCCATGCTCGACTACATCGACAACGCTCAGGTCTATCTCGCCGCACGCGAGAAACGCAAGATCGGCTCACTGCTCAACGACACCGTGGGCAAGTACCTGCCACGCCTGTTCAAACTCTATAACTACAAGCACCTGATCAGTCTGGCCGAGCACGAATATCGCCAGATCGACTTTCATATCAGCCAGATTCGCCAACTAAGCGCCAGTAACTACGTCGAGCGTTTCTCCTCGATCAACATTCCGGTGCTGTTCATCAACGGTGAAAAAGATGAATACACCACCGTTGAAGATGCGCGCATGTTTTCCAACTACATCACCAAAAGCACTTTCAATGTAGTTCCGGACACCGGGCACTTTCTGGACCTGGAAAGCAAGGCGGCGTGGCACCACTCGCAAAGAACCGCACTGACATTCCTGGGTACTGAAGCCACCCAGGAGATTTGGCCCAGCGTCACCGCGATGGCCTGAAGCTCGCTCGCCTGCGCCCGGAAAGCCTTGGTGCTTTTCCGGCGTGACGCTGTGATGGATGGGTGTTGGTTTCGTTGATCGGGCAGTGCTATTCGTTGATGACTTTTCCCTTTGCAACGCTCCTGCGTTCGTGCGGCTGTGAAAAAACTTCTGCTGGTGGTCAGTGTGGTGCCCCTGGGTCTGATCGGCGTGGTCGCGGCCTTGTTGATTTCCGGGTATCCGCTGGGGTTCGTGGCGATTCCTGGCGTGCTGGCGCTGATCGGCATCATCATCCGCAACTCGGTGATTCTGGTGACGCAGATCGATGAATTCATTGCCGCCGGGGAAAGCGCCTGGACATCGGTGGTCAAGGCCACCGAACATCGCTGCCGACCGATTACGCTCACCGTAGCGGCCGCGAGCCTGGGCATGATCCCGATTGCCCGCGAGGTGTTCTGGGGACCGATGGCCATCGCGATGATCGGCGGCATCGCCATCGCCACCCTGCTGACCCTGTTTTTCCTGCCGGCACTGTATATGGTCAGCTATCGGATCAAGCCACCTGCTGTTTAGCAGGTCAGATTTCGACAGGCAGAAAATCGAACAGCGCCTGCGGTGCCTCGACCAACATAATGCGCTTGAGCGGATCCGGGCATTCAAGCGCGCGGAACTGCTCGACCACACGGGGGTAGCTGACCACGTGCTCATGCTGGGTGTGCGGCCAGTCGCTGCCCCATACCAGTCGGCGTGGACCAAAGCTCTGCAGCAGCAATGGCAATGCCGCGCGAGCAAACGCCGCGTTCTGCTCGACACTGCCGCGCAGACGGTAGATTGCCGAAACCTTCATCCATAGCTGCCCGCTCAGCCCCAATTCCAGCAGGGCCTGGAACGCCGGATCATCAACACCAAGACGCGCATCGGGCCGCCCGAAATGGTCAATCACCAGCTTGCAACCAAACGGCAGCAACTGCCGGACCAGCCCCGGCAGGTCAGCTATCTCGCGGTGCAGTTCGACATGCCAGCCGAGCGTCCAGATGTGTTTGAACAGCGTCTTCCATTCCGGTGCGGCGAAGTCCGGCAGCGGCTTGCCGATCAGGTTCAGGCGGATGCCGACAATGCCCAGCCTGGCCATATGCTGCAACGCACCGCGACTGATGTCCGTGTCGACCACTGCCACGCCGCGCAACCGGTCCGGAGCCTGCGCCAGAGCGTTGAGCAGAAACCGGTTATCGGTCCCCAGAAAACTGGGCTGGACCAGTACGCCGTGGCTCAGGCCATGTTCACTCAGGTTGGCCAGATAGGCCTGCACCGTTGCGTCGTAGTCAGGGCTGTAACGTCGCCCTGACGCCAGGCTCAAATCCTTGCTGAAGACATGTGCGTGGGCATCGATGCCCAGCATTGGCGTGGTACAGGAATCAGTCATGGGTTCGTCTATAAGAAGTCGACGCGGTGCCGCAACACCGCGGATGAAAGGATTTTCAAGCTTGCTGCGCTGCGCCCTTGTCCAGTGGCTCGGCAACCGGCAGCGTGGCTTCGAGGTTGCGTCCACGGGTTTCCGGCAGGCAGAAAGCGGCAATCATTGCCACGCCGTAGGCAATGCCGGCGTCGATGCCGATGGCGCTGCCAAGCGACATTGACTGGCTCATATGCCCTACCAGAAACGGAAACACCGCCGACAGCACGCGCCCGAAGTTGTAGCAGAAGCCCACCCCGGCACCACGTACCTCTGCCGGGTACAGCTCATTGAAAAACGAGCCGAGGCTGGCCGGAATGCCTGCTGCGAAAAAGCCCAGCGGAAAACCGAGAAACAGCATCTGTGTGTTGCTCAACGGCAGCATCAGGTAGCACTGCACGGTAACCACGCAACACAAGGCGAACAGCATGATGTTCCTGCGTCGACCAATGCGATCGATCAACAGACCGCTGCACACGCAGCCACACCAGAACGCGACGATAATGACCGCCAGATAGCCGCCGGAGCTGAGCACTGACAGGTTGCGCTCGGTTTTGAGAAAGGTCGGCAACCAGGTCATGACCGCGTGATAACCGCCATGCGCACCAAGCCCCAGCAAGCCACCGAGCAAGGTAACGCGCAGCAGCTCGGGGCGAAAAATCCCGGCCATCGACTTGAAGAAGTTGACCTTCGGCGCGGCGCTTTTCTGCATGCGCAGGAAGCTGTCCGGCTCTTCGACATTGCGTCGCACCCAGATGATCATCAGGGCGGGCAGCAGGCCGACAAAGAACATCACCCGCCAGGCGATATCCTCCGGCACAAACGAATAAATCAGGGTGAACAGCACCACCGCCAAGCCCCAGCCGACGGCCCACGCACTTTGCACGGTGGCCATGACCTTGCCGCGGTAACGGGACTGGATCGTCTCGGCCATCAGCACCGCGCCTGCCGCCCACTCACCACCGATGCCAAAGCCCTGCAGTGCCTTGACGATCAGCAACTGGTTGAAACCGGTCACGAACGCAGACAAAAAGGTAAAGAAGGAAAACCACAGGATCATCCACTGCAGCGTGCGCACCCGACCATAGCGGTCCGACAGCGTCCCGCCCAACCAACCACCCAACGCAGATGTCACCAGCGTTACCGCGCTGATCAGCCCGGCATCGCCCTTGGTCAGGGCAAAGGCAGCAATCAGGGCCGGAATGGCCAGACCGAACATCTGCACCTCCAGAGCGTCCAGCGACCAGCCGCCAAAACAGGCCCAGAAGGTCTTGCGTTCCTTGGGAGTGACGTCGCGATACCAGTTGAACATGGCTTTTTATCCTTAATGGGCGTTGAGCGGCTCTGGCAGACTGCAGCGCTGTCAGCGAATTTCCACGCTGTAGCGGAAATGGCTGGCGTGCCCTCGCGAACGACGCCACTCCAGTGGCTCACCGGCGTAATCGCGAGCCACACGTTCGATGACCACTACCGCACTGCCAACCGGAATCTGCAGCAAGCGGCCGTACACGTCGTTGACCGTCTCGGCCGTCAGGCTTTCTTGCGCGTAGGCGACCACTTGACCGCAGACGTCTTCGTAGATCGGATAAAGCAATGGCCCCTGCGTATCGAGGTCCAACTCCAGCAATGCCTGAAACCGCACCCGTGGCAACCAGATTTCTTCAGCCAGCACCGGCTCGCCATCCAGCAACCGCAAGCGGACCATGCGAATCACCGGCGCACCGGCGCCAAGCCCCAACGCCTGAGCGACCGAGGAAGGCGCAGCCACAGGTTCGACGGACAAAATCCGGCTTTCCGGCACCCGGCGCTCACCCGCTTCGGTTTGAAAACGGAAAAAACGAAACAGCGATGACTGAAACTGCGCACGCCGAATGAACGTGCCACGCCCCTGCTGACGCTCCAGAATGTTATCGCTGACCAACAGATCAATGGCCTTGCGCACTGTGCCGGTAGACAGGCAATACTCCGCGGACAAAGCCGCCTCGGTAGGAATCGCCTCGCCCGGACGCCAGCGATTGTTGGCAATCTGCTCCGCCAGGCTGTCGCGCAGACGCTGATAAAGCGGTAGACGTTCGTCGCTGGAAAGCTTGTTCATTATTTTATTCATCCAGTCATCTATATGAATTTTTAAAAAGAGTATTCATCCGTGGCAGGCGAACGTCAATAGGTCGCGAACGCGCGCGACTATACCTTCAACTTGCTCCACGGGCGCTGATCATCATTCCCGGAAATATCCTGTATCAACTCGCCGCACCTACTTAATGGCCGACAAACCCGTTAGCCTGCGCTGCATCGATCAAAAACCGTCTGACAGACACGCATTAGCGTCTGACAGTCCATGCTCAAGCGAGACTTTCATGCCCCACTCGTCCCAATCCTCACATAACACTGCGACCATGACCCCGGCCATGGTCATGCTGTTTGCATTCTGCTGCGGCGCGATTGTCGCCAACATCTACTACGCCCAGCCGATCATCGAGCTGATTGCACCGGACATCGGGCTGTCGAGTACGGCGGCGAGTCTGATCGTTTCGTTGACGCAGATCGGTTACGCGCTGGGGCTGTTCTTTCTGGTGCCACTGGGTGATTTGCTGGAGAACCGCAGGCTGATGCTGATCACAACGGCGGTTGCGGTGCTCAGTCTGCTGGGCGCCGCCTTCGCCGAGCAGCCGAATGTGTTTTTGCTGGTCTCGCTGCTGGTCGGCTTCAGTTCGGTGTCAGTGCAGATGCTCATTCCGCTGGCGGCGCATCTGGCCCCGGAGGAGTCGCGTGGGCGGGTTGTTGGCGGGATCATGGGCGGGCTGCTTTTGGGGATTCTGCTGGCGCGGCCGATTGCCAGTCTGGTGGCTGACCACTTCGGCTGGCGGGCGGTGTTCGGCTCGGCGGCCGTGGTGATGATCGGCATCAGCGTGGTGCTGGCGACCACCATGCCAAAACGCCTCCCGGATCATCGTGCGTCCTACGGCCAGTTGCTGTTCTCGCTATGGACTCTCTTGCGTACTCAGCCGGTGCTACGCCAGCGTGCCTTTTATCAGGCCTGCATGTTCGCGACCTTCAGTCTGTTCTGGACTGCCGTCCCGCTGGAGCTGTCACGCAATCACGGGCTGTCGCAAACCCAGATCGCGATCTTCGCCCTGATCGGCGCGATTGGTGCCATTGCGGCGCCCATCAGCGGTCGCCTGGCAGACGCTGGCTACACCCGCATCGCGTCACTGGGCGCGCTGCTGTTCGGCGCACTGAGTTTTCTTCCGGGCCTGGTTCACCCTGCCTATAGTGTGATTGGCCTGGCCATAACGGGCGTAGTGCTGGATTTCTGCGTGCAGACCAGCATGGTGCTGGGCCAGCGCACGGTCTACGCGCTGGATGCCGCCAGCCGCAGCCGGCTCAACGCGCTGTACATGACCAGTATTTTTATCGGTGGCGCCATTGGCTCGGCCATCGCCAGCCCTCTGTTTGATCACGGCGGCTGGAGCTGGGTGCTGATCGCCGGCACCACGCTGCCGCTGATTGCGCTGCTGGCGTTTCTCAGGGATCGCTCCAAGCAAGGCGAAGGCTAATCGACCCTTAACGGGTCGACTGCTTCAACCAATCCGCCAGATCCATCACTTCAGCCTCGTTGATGCTGTGTCCCATGCCTTCATACGCATGGGACTGCGGCGTCAGGCCGAGCGATTTCAAGGTCGCTTCGGCTTGCGGGGCGCTGGCATAGGCCACTTGGCGATCCTGTGTGCCGTGACCTATGAATACGCTCAGGGCCTTTATATCGTCAGAGGCCTTGACCTCGGACTTCACGACCGGCAGCAGCCGTCCGCTCAATGCCGCGAAGCCGCCAACCAGTTTGGGCTGTCGCAGGGCGACTTCGTAACTCATCATTGCGCCCTGGCTGAACCCGATCAGGAAGACCTTGCCTGGCTGCGTGTGAAACTTCTCAGTGGCTTTGCCAATGAACGCAGCCAGCTGGGTACCGCTGCTTTTCAGGTCCTCGGTCACACCGTCGTAATCCGCGACGCCGGGCTTCTGGGTGAACCATTTGAAGCTGTCGGCGCGCAGCGCCACAGGAGCCTGCACCGAGACGTAGTTGTACTCGGCCGGAAGATGTTCCTTGAGCCCGAACAGGTCGGCCGCATTGCTGCCGTAACCGTGGATGAAAATCACCAGCGGCTGGTCAGGCTTGTCGACATTGGTCTGCGCCAGATAATCGAGTGGCAGATCGGTGTGCAAGGTGTCCTGCGCCTGTGCCATTCCGACGAAGGCAAACAGCAAGACAGCGAAGAATTTCAGCATGTTCATGACCTCTGTTTGACGCCGCCCAAAGGCAGCGTCGTGAGTGGGCGTGGTGGCAGAAACTAACACAGCCTCAGTTCTGCATGCTGGTCCGCGAAACCTCCGGCTTGATCAGCTGCATCTGCTGACGGTAATCATCCGTCACCTGACGCGCCTGGCTGCTGCTGGTAATGACCCGCGGCGTAATCAGCACGATCAGTTCGGTACGACCCTTGGATTTGCTGGTATTGCCGAACAGCCATCTCAGGCCCGGGATGCGTCCCAGGTAAGGTACGGCGCTGACCGTCTCGGCGTTATCCTGCTTGATCAAACCGCCCAGCAGCACGGTCTGACCGCTCTGCGCGGCCACCTGCGTGGCGACCGAGCGGGTGGAGATACGCGGATTGCCGTTGGCGTCGTTGGTGCCGCTAGTGGTGTCGGCACTGCTGACCTGCTGCTGAATGTCCATGTACACCAGCCCGCCCGGATTGATGCGCGGTACGACGTCGAGAATCACACCAGTCTGCACATACTCGACGCTGCTCAATGTGGTGCCAGCATTGGTGTTGGTGTTGATCGAGGTCTGGCTGATCGGGATATTGTCGCCGACCTGAATCTGCGCCTGCTGGTTGTTCATCACCACCAGCGACGGCGCCGACAGGACCTGGGTGCGGCCGTTGGTTTCCAGCGCCCGCAAGGCGACCTGCAGGTTGTTGCTGACGAAGGAGTAGAAGAATGCGTCAGTAGAGGCCAGCGCGGCCCCGCCAGTACCAATCGCACCCTGGCTGCCCGCAGTGTTGGTAACGTTGCCGGTTGTACCCGAGTTGCCCGCCAGACGCCCCAGGTACCACTGCACGCCCATGTCCAGTTCGCCCGTGAGCTGGACTTCCAGGATGCGCGTCTCGATCTGCACTTGCAGCGGCGGATTATCGAGGCGTTTGATGGCCGACTCGATCTCCTTCCACTGCGCTGGACGGGTACGCACCAGCAATTGGTTGCTGCTCTTCTGCGCAGTGATGCGCGTGCTGGCGTCCAGAGACTTGTTGTTGCCGCCAGAGTCGCTGCCTTCCTGGCTGGCCGAATCCGAATCGCCGCCACTCTGATCGTCGCCTTCCGATTCGCTGTCGCCGTTGTTCTGGCTGTTATTCATGCCCTGACTGTTGCCAAAACCCCCACCATTGCTCAGGCCGCTGCCGGTACCGCCCAGCCCGTTGGAGCTGCTCATGCCGCCGACACCGCTGCCGCCGCTGGAGTTGAGCGACGACAAGGTGGTGGTGCGCAGGCCTGGTGCAACCTTGGCGGCAGCGTCTTCCTTGATGGCACCGTTACCGTAGATCTGCCGCAGGTATTTGGCCAGATCGGTGGCCTTCATGTTGCGCACGTCATACACGTACATCTGCGGTTCATTGCCGCCGCCTTCGTCGATGGTGTGAATCCACTCGCCGACTTCGTGCAGGTACTCGGGCTGCGAGGAAATCGCCACCACCGAATTGGTCCGCTCGATCGGCAGGAAACGCACCATGCCCGCCAGCGGCATGCCGCTTTCCGGGCCGAACATTTTCTGCAGCTCGGGCATCAGCTCGCCGACCGAGGCACGTTGCAGGCCGAAAACCCCGACCGACATGCCTTTGAGCCAGTCCACATCGAAGGTGTCGATGGTGTCCTGATAGTTGGCCAGCTCTTCGGGCGTACCCGCCAGGCTGAGCACGTTGCGCGCCGGGTCGACCAGCAGGAAGGCATTTTCGCGGGCGAACGGCTTGAGCAGCTTCTGCATCTCGGTCGCCGAGATATAGCGCAAGGGAAACAGCCGCGCCGACATGCCTGCCGAAGGTTGCGCCACACGCATTTCCGGAACCAGCTTGCCCGCCACCGCCTGGTTCGACGGCAGGATCACATAGCGGTTGCCCTGCTTGATCATGGCGTTGTCGGTCCAGGACAGCAGCGTCTCCAGAATCGACAGCGCCTGCTGCTTGTTGACCGGCTTGGACGTCGAGAAGCTCACATCGCCCTTCACACCCTGGGCAATGCTGTAATTCTCGTGCAGCAGATCGCCCATGATGCTGTTGATCACCGCCTGAATCGGCTGATTGGTGAAGTTGAAGACGATGTCACCGGTCTCGCCCTGGCGCGCTGCGGGAGCGGCGGCAGGCTGACGGATGAAACGCTGGTTGCCTTTAATGATCTGCCGCTGCGGCGAGCTCGTCGTCTGCTGGGAAGGTGGCTCGACGGGCGGTCTTTCGCTGCGCGGGTCTACCGGCGGGCGTTGTGAACCGGTTCCCTGGAGCGCTTCCTGCAGCATGCCATTGTCGGGATCGAGTGTGTCTGACTGTGACGCGCAGCCGCCAAGGGCGACGGCGGTGGCCAGGCAAAGCAAGGGTGTGCGCAAGGTAGCGATGGCAGGAACTCCAGAAAAGGTACCCATCACAGGGTGGAATCGTTGGTTAAGGTAATCGGCGGTGTATTCGACGGCGGCGGCAGACGCAGCGCGGGCAGGCGCAGGACTTGCGTGCGGTCATCGAGTTTGAACGTGGCCTGGGTGGGCTCCAGACGGTCCAGCGTCCAGCCGTTGGGCAAGCGATCACCCTGACGGACTTTCAATGCCGGACCACTGGCCTGCTTGAGCAATGCCACCCGCAGCGAGCCGTCCATGATCACCCCGGTCAGGGTAAGGCCAGCCAGATTGGTGGCTTGCGCATCGGCTTTGCGAACCGCCACATCGGGGCTGCGATCAGGGCTGAACAGTGGGATTTTCCAGGTATTGGCGAGGCTGTCGAGTGTCGCCGACGGCGCGCTGTGGACCTGCGCCCTCTGATCGACCGGGTTGCGCGGTGCCTGCTCGGGCAGCCAGTCCGGTGAGTGCGCAGCGCCACTGAAGACCAGTGCGATCAAGGCCGCGAGCACGGCGGCGAAAGCCAGCAGTGCCCACTCCAGCGGACGTAGTGAACCGATCATTGCTCACCCTCCCCGGCGCTGGCCGGTTGCAGGTAGCCGCGCACCAGCAGGTGCACCACCAGTTTGCCGGCAGCACCGCTGGCCGGAGCGTTGGCGTCGCGACGCATACTCATCTCGTCAATGAACAGAAACGGGCGCTGATACTCCAGCGCATGCAGGATCGCAGTCAATGGTTCGATGGCGCAGTTCAGGGTCAGGCTGACCTTGACCTGGCGATACGGCTCGGCACTGTCCTGCTCCGGGGTGATCGGCATGCGCTGGGTCAACTCGCAGCCACCGCCAGTGCTGGCCTGGCTGCTGATCAGGTCGGCAATGCGCTGCATCAGATCAGCGGCCACGGCACTGGGATCTTCGCCCGGCAGCAGGCTGGTGCTGCTGGCCGGATCACGGCGGGCCTGCTCCAGTTGCTCGCGCAACGAATCACCCTGCTGCAGAAGGCCAGCGTAGCGCTGCTGCTGTTCGCGCAACTGGTCGGTCTGCTCGTTGATATCGCGCAAGGGTCCGGCGAACCAGCTGTCGATCAACAACCAGTAAGCCAGACACAGCACCAGGGCCAGAATCATCAGGGCAGCGCCCCGCCGCTCACGGCTTGTCAGTGGACGGCGCATCGGCGTTCTCCTGCTGCTGGTTCTGGTGCAAATGCGCGCGCAGGGAATACTGATCCTTGCCGGTTTTGGTGTCGGGCTGGATCACCCCCTGAAACTGCGCATTATCCAGACTTCGGCAGTCCTTGACGCGGCCGATCAAGGCACTGGCCTTGGCGCTCTGTCCGGAAAATGCCACCTCGGCACTGTCGCTGATTTCCAGATGCTCGATCCAGGTGTCCGAAGGCAGGCAGGCGGTCAGCTCGCTGAGCAGCGCCGAGAGCGGCGGCTGCGCAGCCTTGCGGCGCAACAGGTAGTTGGCGGCGCCCAAGGTGTTGGTCAATTGCTGGCGCAGTTGCTGGACCTCGCCTACCTGAGCCTTCTGCGCCTTGACGCTGGCCTGCATATCATCGAGCAGGCTCTGGCGGTCGTTCAGCCACAGCAACATGGCGCTCAGCAACAGACCGGCACACAGCCAGATCAGCCCGCGCTGCAAGCGATGGCCGGAGCGCGACTGTTGCGGGCGCAGTGGCATCGGCAGCAGATCGATATTCATGCGCTGCCCTGCAGCCAGGTTGTCAGCCCCCACGTCAGTGCCCACATCGACAGCATCGGGACGCAAGCCACGCTCGGCGCACTCACTGAGTATCGCGTCCAGCCGCTCGCGCAGGATTGCCACCAGCGTGACCTGCACAAAGCTGGCACTGCGACTGTCCTGTCGCGCCACGAAGTACAACTGGCCAGCGTCAAATGGCGTGAAACGGTCAAGCTCGTAGCCGACCACGGTCGACAGATTGCGTGCCGCAGCCGCAGGAAGCTGCAAGGTCTGCAACAGCACAGCCGACGGCGGCAGCAGCAGAACGCGCCGCACCTGAGGCGATGCATCGGGCAGCGGCTCGACCAACGGCCAGACAAGCGCCTGCTCCACGGTCTCGCGGCCCAGCCATCGACGCACACGCGGCGGCAGGCAGGCGCGAAGCTCCGCCACCCACCATTGCCAGGCGTGTTGCGCCGGACTGCCACGCCACTGCCGGGCGACCTGTTCGCGTAACGCGTAAACAGGCGCCAGACGTGCAGAAACTGATGAATTC
This sequence comes from Pseudomonas congelans, assembly GCF_900103225.1. Classification (GTDB taxonomy): domain Bacteria; phylum Pseudomonadota; class Gammaproteobacteria; order Pseudomonadales; family Pseudomonadaceae; genus Aquipseudomonas; species Aquipseudomonas congelans. The sequence goes on from NZ_FNJH01000001.1 coordinate 1,556,057, forward strand.
ATTCTTGCCAACGCAACACCCTGTAGGGCTGTGCGCCTCCCTCCGATGGGCTCAATAGAACAGTGGTCTGTAACAGGGCGGTCACGCCGCCCGGTCGTTCTGCGCGCGTGTCGATGGCCAGCACCTCACCGGGGTCGGCTCCAACCGCGCTCTGGTTCGGCAGGTTCAAGGCCCGACGCAGCAACGCCGAAGCGAACGCCGGGTCGGGCCGATCCAGGCCGCTCCACAATGTTATTTCCGGCAGCAACCGGGCATACAGCGCCTGGTTCATGCCCGCCAGCTGGCGAACTTCCTCTACCACCCGCAGCGGTGACTGACCGCCGTTGCGCTGCGACTCCAGCACCTGGGCGATACCGCTGGCCTGATTTTTAGCCGCGCCGCAGGCCTGCAGCAGACGCGATATATCCGCAACCGGCGCGCTGTTGAGGTCCAGCTTGCCGCGCTCGCTTCTGATGCTGACCAGCAGTTGCGTATCATCCATCCGCAATGAGACCACACGCCCGTCGGCAATCCAGCGTTTGCGCTGCTCAGGATCGAGCAAGCCCTGTACAGCCATATTCATGCCAGCTTCGGCCGCCAGCAGCGCCTGGGTATTTTGCCGTAACCAGAGCGATTGCCGGCTCTCCAGTTGCACCCATCCGGCCAGACCGCCAAGCAGCAGGCTCAGCAGTGCCAGCACCCAGAGCACCACCAGCAGCGCAACCCCGCGCTGCGATTGGCCGGTCACGTTCATTCGCCGCCCGCCCCGCCGGACAGGTCCAGACGCAAGGCCACCACTTCAGAGACCCATTTCACCGCGCCATGGGTCTGCATATCGATGCGCACCGCACCCGGCAAACGATTCGGCCAGGGCCATTCGGCCATCCAGCCAGTCGGCTTGCCTTTGGGCGTCAGCCCGCGATAACTGAACGTCAGCGACTCGACGTTTTGCAGCAATACCTGAGGCTCACCCCAGGGTTTCAGGGCAATGCCATTCGCACTGGACTGAACCTGAGCGAACGAGACTTGCAAAGACCGATGGTCTTGCGGTCCCTTGAGCTCCAGGCTGTGAACCTGGATACCGCCGCCCAGCTCGCCCGGCAGCGTTGCGACAAACCGCAACTGCTGCGCCGAGCCTTCGAAAAAACCGCTGTTGACGTCATCTTCGCCAGACGTGTCCAGCGGCAGCGCCTGAGCGATCGAGCTGCGCAGGAACGCTTGCGCGGCGCGGATTTCATCCAGGTTAACGGTGTAGCGCTCAGCCTTGAGCACCGCACGATTGGCACCCAGCAACGCCCCGGCAACCAGCACCAGCAGCACGCCGAGCAGGCTGATCACCAGCAACACTTCCAGCAGCGTGAAGCCACGCTGGGTGCGCCTCATGAACCCGCCCCGCTGACAGCGCCGCGCAATTTAAACGTGCTGAACTGCGCCTTGCGCTGATGCTCACTGAGCAGCAGATCGAGGCGAAACATCCTCGCCTGACCATTGGCACCCGGCAATTGACGGATATCCAGTGTCCATTCGATGCCCGCAAGTTTTCCCCGCCGCGTGCCGTTTTCCAGCGCACCGGCGCTTTCCTGATCCATTATCGTGCGTGCCGCATGGCTCAGCCGGTCACTGCGCGACACCTGCTGCAAGGAGCGCGCACTTTGCCCGAACGCCACCAGCAGAACACCGCTGCACACCGCCATGACGGTTAATGCAGCAAGCATTTCCAGCAGGGTGAACCCCGACTGCGATGTTTTCATTAAAGCGTCCGGACCTGGACGCTGCCGGTCAGCCAGCCAATATCAATACGCCAGCGTCGGTCGCCGTCAGCGACCACCACGTTGCCACCACTGGAGCCGCCGTCCGGGTAGAACTCCACAGCGGAGCCAAGATCGGACGAAGTCTGCATGGTCACGCGCAGACTTTCCGGCCAGTGCATCTCGCGCTTGCCGGGCGCCTTGAAGGTCGCCTTGCGCAGATTGAACTCGGTGCGCGCCGGCTGACCGGTGACAATCGCGCGCACTCTGGTTGCCCGTAGCGCTTCGACCATGTCGCCGACCGCGCGCCGTTCACTGGCGGTACTCAAACCCTGTTGCAGACCGAAACCCACCAGACCGACGGCGATGCTCATCAACACCAGCACCACCAGCATTTCCATGAGGGTAAAACCCCGGCTTGCGACAGGCGTTCTCATGCCGAGCGTTACTCCCAGTTGCCCAGGTCGGCGCTGTACCCTTCGCCGCCCGGCTGACCATCCTGGCCGTAGAAGATCAGGTCGAAGCTGCCGTGCTGGCCCGGGAAGCGGTAGCCGAATGCATGGCCGAACGGGTCTTTGAGGTCCGAAGGCTTCGCATAAGGGCCGTTCCAGTTAGACGCATTGCCCGGTTTCTCGGTCAATTGCTGCAAGGTCTTGGGTGGCGAACCGACGTCCAGCGCGTAGCTTTCGATCTTCATGCCCAGGCTGGCCAACTGAGCCTTGCCTGCGCCGTATTTGCCCTTGTCGACGTTGCCGCCCACCTGACGCACGACGATGGTCGCAACGATGCCCAGCAATACGATAACGGCGAGCATTTCCAGCAAAGTGAAACCGCCCTGTCGACGTGCGGGTTTGAAACGTGTACGGCTAAAAGTCATCGGAATGGTTTCCTATTTCATGAATTCAGATATTGCTGGTCAGGCTCATCAGCGGCAGCATGATGGCCAGCATGATCACCGCGACCATGCCCGCCATCACCACTGTCAGCGCCGGTACGAGTGCCGCCAGCATGCGGTCGATACCGCGCTTGGCCTCGACGTCGAACACATCGGCGACCTTCATCAGCATGGTGTCCAGTTCGCCAGCCTGTTCGCCGACCTCGATCATTTGCAGCGCCAGATCCGGCAATAACGGCTGCGCGCCGAACGCGCTGGCCAGCGTACCGCCGCCCTTGACTGACTCGGCCGCCTGCTCGACCTGCGCCTGCAGGGCACGATTGGTGCAGACCTGGCGAGCGATCACCAGCGCCTGCAACAACGCCACTCCATTGGTCAAAAGCGTACCGAGGGTTCGCGTCAGGCGTGCTGCCTCGATGCGCTGCAGTAAAGGACCGATCACCCGAATGCCCAGCAAACGGCGGTCACGGCGCTCGCGACGCTGCGGGTCGCGCATGCGAATGGCCATGCCCCAAAACAACGCGATCAGGCCCGCCAGCACCGCCAGCCCGTAGTCGCTCAAAAACTCTCCGAGGTTGAGAATGACCTCGGTGATCAACGGAATCGGCACGCCCAGATCCTTGAAGATCGGTACGAATTGCGGCACGACATAGGCCAGCAACAGGGCCAGAGAGCCCAACACGCCCACTACCAGAAAGGCCGGATAGATCAGCGCGTTGATCACCTCGCCACGCAGCAACTGGCTGCGCTCCAGGTAATCGCTGAGCTGGCGCAGCGTGCTTTCCAGTGCGCCACCGGCTTCACCGGCGCGGACCATGCTTATATAGAGGGGCGAGAACTGGCTGCCCTCTTCTTCGAGCGCCACGGACAGCGGCTTGCCAGCCTTGACCTGCTCACGAATGCGCTCGATCAACGCTTTGGTCTGCGGTTGTCCAGGCTGTTTGAGCAGAATTCCAAGCGATCGTTCCAACGGTTGCCCCGCACCGAGCAACGTTGCGAGCTGCTGGGTAAAGCTGACCAGCGCCGCGCCATTGAGCAGGCCGCTGCCCAGCGCACGGCGCAAACCGCCCAGACCGGCAGCATCGACCTGCAGGACCATCAGGCCACGCTTCTGCAATGCGGCAATGGCGGCATCCTGATCGCGGGCCTCCAGCGTGCCATTCTGCGGCGCGCCCTGAGCATCCAGCGCGCGGTACTTGAACAGACTCATGTGCCTTCACCACGGGTGACGCGCAGCACTTCTTCCAGCGAAGTCACCCCGGCCACGGCCTGACGCAGGCCCTCTTCATGCAGCGTGCGCAAGCCGCCACGTCGGGCCGCCTCTTCCAGCGTCGAGGCGTCGGCGTGGCGCATCAAAAGACTGCGCAGTTCTTCGTTCATCACCAGCAGTTCGGTGATTGCACTGCGCCCGCGATAGCCGCCGCCGGGCGCATCGGCACGCGGGCGATACAGACGGATGGGCCGCTCGTCAGTGAAACGCTCCAGCCCGTGTTCGGCGATCAGCTCAGGCGGCGCATCGAAGGCTTCACGGGTCGCCGGATCGAGGCGACGGACCAGGCGCTGAGCCAGAATTCCGTTGACCGTCGAAGCGATCAGGTAGCTTTCGACGCCCATGTCCAGCAAGCGGGTAATACTCGCCGCTGCGCTGTTGGTGTGCAGCGTCGAGAGCACCAGGTGACCGGTCAACGAGGACTGGATGGCAATACGGCAGGTTTCCAGGTCGCGCATCTCACCGATCATGATGACATCCGGGTCCTGACGCACGATGGAGCGTAGCGCCCCGGCGAAATCCAGGCCGATGGAAGGCTTGACCTGAATCTGGTTGATGCCTTCGAGCTGATACTCGACCGGGTCTTCAACGGTAATGATCTTGCGCTCGGCAGTATTGAGCCGTGACAGCGCGGTATACAGCGTGGTGGTCTTGCCGGAACCGGTCGGCCCGGTGACCAGCAGAATGCCGTGCGGACGCTCCAGCACGTCGAGAAATTCGTCCAGCCGTTCGCCATCGAAACCCAGGCTCGGGAAATCGAAGTTGATGGTCTGTCGGTCCAGCAGACGCATGACCACCGATTCGCCAAAGCTGGTGGGCACTGTCGATACCCGCAGGTCCAGCTCCTTGCCCTGGATGCGCAGCATGATCCGGCCGTCCTGCGGCAGACGACGCTCGGCGATGTCCAGCCGCGCCATGATCTTCACCCTGGAAATCACCGCCGCCGAGGAGCTGGACGGCGGTGCCTCGGCTTCGTGCAAGACACCGTCGATGCGATAGCGCACCTTCAACTGGCTCTCGAAGGGCTCGATATGAATGTCTGACGCACGCTGCTCGACCGCGCGCTGCAGGATCAGGTTGACCAGACGAATGACCGGCGCTTCGGAGGCCAGGTCCTTGAGGTGCTCGATGTCTTCCAGCGAGCCGCCCTCCTCATCCAGGTTCTCGATCAGGGTGCCCATCGCCGAACGGCCCTGGCCGTAGTAGCGTTCGATAAGGGTCTCGACCTCATTGCGCGGGCCGATGGACAGTCGCACCGGCACCTCGCAGGCATAGGCAATAGCCTGAAACGGGTACAGCGTGCCGGGGTTGGCGCTGAGCACTTGCAGGCCATGATCGCTCCAGCCTACCGGCACGACTTGATAGTGGCGCATGAAGCGTTCGGTCAGCGGCGGCAAAGGATCCAGCAGCGGTGGCACGGCGTCGGCGAGCAATAACGGTGCCTGCAGCAATGCTGCCCATGCGCGGGCCAGCTCGAATTCGGAAACCAGGCCCAGACGCGTCAGCAGCCCGAGCAACTCAGTGCCTTCAGACTCCTGCTGCAAACGCTGCGCGCGCTCCAGATCGGCCGTTTTCAGTCCGGCATTTTCTATCAGCCAGGCACAGACCTGCTGGGCATCCGGAATGAGCAGACGGGAAACATCGACGGGAGCTGACGGCATGAATGAGGGCATTTTGCTACTTCGGAGGGACATATTACAGCACTCTCCGCCTGGAGAGTGCTGCGCTCAAAGGCTTCAAACGATCAGTTTGACTGCTTTTGAGGGGTTGCGTTCTGCGGGCGACCACCTTTTGTTTCGGTCTTCTGGTTTTGCGCCTTCTGCGCCGCCTTGGTGTCCTGGGTCTGGGTCATCACGGTCTCGTCGCTGGCGCCGGAAGTTGCGTCTGCGTCGGTAGCGTCGTCAGCAAAGACTGCACCACTCAGGGCAAGACCTAAAACCACACCGGCACTCATCATGGAAAACTTCATCGTATTAACTCCTCGAAAAACAAAAAGAGCTCCGCAAAAAAGCGGGGCAGTTATAGAAACCGGCCAAGAATTAGCGCACAGCATACTTCGCAACTTGCGAGCTGTCTTTCTTCGTCCTGAAAAATCTTAAACCCATCGACCAGTAGGTTTAACAAGAGTTCCTCAATTGTAAAGAAAAAATACGAAATCGAAGAAAAATACGCTTTTATTTGACATTTATGCCTTGTTTTATACTTAATTGTATCGTTTTGTAGATTCAAAAAGCCATCATGCGATGTCGATATGATGGCACGCGGCAAGTAAAAAAATAACCGCCAAACAAAACTAATACGGTAACTAAGGAGTCCTACCTCGCGCCCTTACAACAGGGAATAAACGCGACGACGGGAAACTGTTGCCCACAGAAAAGTTGGCCGAAAGCAGTAAATAAGAACGCATTTATCCTGTGCACGTGCGCAGGCAGACAGTTATTTGAAACGCAGTTGGAGAGCAATATGAACAAGCGAAAGATGATAGGCGCGCACTCGGCGCTGGCCTTGCTGGCATTGGCAGTATCCCAGGTGCACGCCGCTGACCCTACCGTGCAACAAGGGCGTGAAGATCGCGCCGAAAAAGCCGCACAGAAAACCCTGGCCAAGATGACCATGGAAGAAAAGCTGGCCTACATTGGCGGCACCGGCGGCTGGGACGTCAAGCCGCTGAACAACTACGGCATCCCGCAGATCCACGGCGCTGACGGTGGTGTGGGCGTGCGTTACACCAGCGAAGGCAACGATCAGGGTGTTGTCTACCCGTCCGGCCCTAACCTGGCCGCGACCTTCAACCCTCGTCGTGCCATCGACCTCGGTCGCGCGCTGGGTTATGACACTGCCGTCGGCGGCTACCAGTTCATCACTGGCCCCGGCGTCAACCTGTATCGCATGCCGTTCGGCGGCCGTGCGTTCGAATACCTCTCCGGTGAAGACCCGTTCCTCGGCGCCAGCCTGGCACCAGGCGTCATCAACGGTATCCAGTCTCGTGGTGTATGGGCCAACGCCAAGCACTACGCGGCCAACGATCAGGAAAGCAACCGCTTCAACCTCGACCAGAAGATGAGCGAGCGCGTACTGCGCGAAATGTCGCTGCCTGCGTTCGAGTCGTCGTCGAAAAACGGCAACGTGGCGATGATGATGTGTGCCTTCCAGAAAGTGAACGGTGAATTCGCCTGCGAAAGCGAGCACCTGATCGCTCAGATCCTGAAGAAGGAATGGGGCTTCAAAGGCTTCGTACAGAGCGACTACAACGCTGTCGTTCACGGTTTCAACGCTGCCCGCGCCGGTACCGACCTGGACATGATGGGCTACCAGATGAACAGCTCCGTGCTGAAGCCGCATCTGGACGCCGGCGACCTGAGCGCTGCGACCATCGACGACAAGGTCCGTCGTATTCTCAAGCAGATCTACCTGTACAAGTTCGACAGCAAGACGCCGCTGACCACGCACAACATGAACAGCTCGACCAGCAACAAGGTCGCTCTGAACGCTGCGCGTGAAGGTATCGTACTGCTGAAAAACCAGGACAATCTGCTGCCGCTGGACAAGCAGAAAGTCAAGAAAATCGCCGTTGTCGGCACCCTGGCCAAGTACTCGCCACCGACCGGTTTCGGCAGCGCCAACGTCATGGCCAGCCATTACGTCAGCGAATTGAGCGGCCTGCAGCAAATCGCGCCTAACGCCAAGGTCGACTTCATTGAAGGCCTGTCGCTGGACCCAAGCACCAGTGCCTGGACCACCACCGACGCAACTGGCAATGAAGTCCAGGGCATGAAGGTCGAGTACTTCAGCAACACCAACTGGTCCGGTGATGCAGCTGTCACCCGTACCGAGAAGCATGTTGACCTGGACTGGGCCAACGACAAGAATCTGCCGTTCGAAAGCAACACTTCGACGTCCGATCCGTACGCCACCAAAGGTTCGACCGCTGGCCAGTTGAATGGCGATACGTCGTCTACTTCGATTCGCTACACCGGTAAGGTCACCCCGACCCAGAGCGGCGAGCAGGTGTTCAAGGTGCGTGCCGACGGCGCCGTGCGTCTGTGGGTCAACGGCAAGAAAATCATCGACAACGGTGACGGCAAGCCGCTTCCGGGCAACAGCATTCCGCCAACCATTCCAGAGTTCGCCAAGATCAATCTGGAAGCGGGCCAGTCTTACGACGTGAAGCTCGAGTACTCGCGTCGTGCCGGCTACCTGTCGACCATGGGCGGCCTGGTAGGTGTGCAGTTGAGCTCCGCCTCACTGAACGCTCCTCAGGACCTGTCCGGCTATGACGCCGTCGTGGTTGCCGTGGGTAACAGCAACGAATACGAAGGTGAAGGTTTCGACCACAGCTTCGATCTGCCCGAGTTCCAGAACGAGCTGATCCAGAACATCGCCAAGGTCAACCCGAACACCGTGGTGACCATGTACGGCGGTACAGGTCTGAAGATGAGCGACTGGATCGAACAGGTTCCAGCAGCGCTGCATGCTTTCTACCCAGGTCAGAACGGTGGTCAGGCCCTCGCCGAAATCCTGTTCGGCAAGGTCAACCCGTCGGGCAAGCTGCCGATCAGTATCGAACGCAACATCGAAGACAACCCGGCTTACGCTTCCTTCCCGAAATTCGACAATCAGAACACTCTGACTGACATGGATTACAAGGATGACCTGCTGCTGGGTTATCGCGGATACGAGAAGAAAGGCATCAAGCCGCTCTACCCGTTCGGTTACGGTATGTCGTACACCACGTTCGGCTACAGCAACATCAAGGTCACGCCGGGCGTCGCGGTCGGCAATACGCCGATCAAGGTGTCCTTCGACCTGAGCAACACTGGCAAGGTCGGTGGTTCGGAAGTCGCTCAGCTGTACGTGGGCCAGCAGAACCCGAAAGTCGAGCGTCCGATCAAGGAACTCAAAGGCTACAAGAAGGTGTTCCTCAAGCCGGGTGAAAGCAAGCGTGTGACCATCGAGCTGAATGATCGCTCGCTGGCCTACTTCGACGAGAAGAGCAAGCAGTGGGTGGTCGATGCCGACACCTTCAACATCTCGCTCGGTTCGTCGTCGCAGGACATCCGCCTGAACGCCAAGCTGGTCAACTCGTTCCGTCAGGAACTGTCGACCACCACCAGCAACCCGCTGCCACGCTCCGCTCTGAACTCGGTTCTGGTCGAGAAACCACCGGTCAAGACCGGCGGTGTATTCAAGCAGACCGTTGAGTAAGCGTTAGCTGACTGAAGGGTAAACGGACAAATAAAGGCTCAGGGACGAGCCCTTACCGCTGCATCGACCTGCGCAATGTAGGTATCGAAACACTCGACCAGGTCCACCTGATCGGGAAAGCGTAACCACTGAATCTGCAAACCATCCATCATCGCCAGAAGCTGCCGGACGATATTGTCCAGATCCACATCCGCACGTACCTCCCCGCGCTCCACCAAGGCCGAAAACTGTCCCAGCAAGTGCGCGTGAATACGCTCGTAGCGCGTCTGGAACCATTCATAGGCAGGCTGGTTTTCCAACAGGCTTTCAGCATTGAGGATCGAAAACGCACGCACTACGCCAGGTGCCGTGGCGTTGGAGCGGTTGATCGCACGCAAGCCGCCGAGCAGACCGGTCAAGGTGTTATCGGTACGGACTTCGGCAGCAATTCGGCCGTTGACCTCATCGCGTCGCTCAAGTACGCCCATCAGCAGCGAGATCTTGCTCGGAAAATGGTGCAGCAATCCGGCGACGGAAATACCGACGATGGCCGCCACTTTGGCCACTGAAGCGCCGGTATAGCCTTCAAGGGAAAACACTTGCAGGGCCGCATTGAGCAGTTCTTCGCGGCGCTTTTCGCCCTTTGGCGCGCGCCGCTGTCGGGTGACTGCCGTGCCCGTTTCCGTGGGGTCATGCCGAGTCATATCAGGCTCCTTCTTGAACAGCCGCGTACCCTAACGATTCAGGCAAGCGCTGGCAACGCTGTTGAGCCGGATTGTTCGACAATTTCATCTTGTACAGCAGCGCCGTGACAGGCTCAGGTGCGTTCCACCGGAACACTGCCCCAGCCTTCGCCGAGCATGCGCTGCATCAGTACCGTATCTACCCAACGGCCATGCTTGAAGCCGACCGATTCAAACACCCCGACCCGGCGAAAGCCAAGACGCTCATGCAGGCGCAACGAAGCGATGTTCTGGCTATTGCCGATAACCGCAATCATCTGCCGCCAGCCACCCGCTTCGCAGTGCTTCACCAGGGCATTCAACAGCGCATGGCCGATCCCCTGACCACCAAGCCCATCGCGCACATACACAGAATCCTCCACCGTGAAGCGGTAGCCTGGACGTGGCCTGTACGGCGTGACATAGCCATAGCCGAGAATTTCTCCGGCGCGCTCGGCGACCAGATACGGCAAGCCTTTGGCGAGGACCGTGCAGCGACGCTGCAGCAATTCGGCAAGATCGGGCGGCTCCAGCTCGAAACTGGAAATACCGTGCAGCACGTGGTCAGCGTAAATCGCCTGTACAGCGGGCATGTCATCGTCGCGGGCGTCACGCAGGTCAAAGGTTGAAGTCATGTCCAGGCTCTGTACGAATGTCTGTGAATGGCCGCAATCATGCCGCTCACCACGCCATTAAAAAAGCTATGATTTGTCATCCTCAGCATAAGAAATACTTTGTCATGCGCCGGTTGAACCTCAATCACCTGCACACGTTTGCGCTGGTCATTGCCCATGGCAGTTTTTCTGCGGCGGCAGAGCGTCTGCACCTGACCCAGCCAGCGGTCAGCCTGCAGGTGCGACAGCTGGAAGATCAACTGAAGCTGCAACTGATCGAACGGGTCGGCAAGCGCCTCAAACCTACCTCGGCTGGCAATGTACTGCTGGAACATATCGCGCGCATCGATGCGGTGGTCGAAGACGCCCTTCAGGAGCTGTCCAGCCATGCCAGCGGCATTGCCGGAAAAATCGCAATCGGCACCGGCGCGACAGCCTGTATCCACCTGCTGCCGCCCATGTTGCAGGCGCTGCGGCGGCGCTTCCCCGAACTGGATGTGCGCGTCAGTACCGGCAACACCGACGGCATCCTCAAGGCGGTGGAAGAAAATCTTCTGGATCTGGCACTGGTCACCCTGCCCGCTTCCGGTCGAAGCCTGCACATCACGCCACTGATTGAGGATGAGTTCGTCGCGATTTTCGCCAGCAGCCAGCGACCGATGCCGGCCCACATGACCCCGGAGCGCCTCAGCGGACAGCCGCTGGTGGTATTTGAAGCTGGCAGCAGCACGCGTCTGCTGATCGATGAATGGTTCCTGCGGGCAGGGATCCGCGTCAAACCGGTCATGGAGCTGGGCAGCATCGAGGCAATCAAGGAAATGGTCGCTGCAGACCTGGGCTACAGTATCGTGCCGCGAATGGCCGTCGCTGCGCTCCACCATCGCCGCGGCTTGCAAATGCTGCCGCTGGCAACAGCGCTGAGTCGCACATTGGGAATTGCCTTGCGCCAGGACAAACCAGTCAGCAAGGCCCTGCGTCAGGTGCTGGATGCGCTGCAAGACCTCAAAAGGTCATGAAGGCGCGCCACCCTAGAGGCTCGACTGTGCCCATGCACTATAAAGAGCAACGGCACTCGGCATGGCAAATCAGGTCGACAGTTGCACAGGCAGCGAATCAGGTTGTACGATGACTGCCCACTGATAACCGAAAAATGATGGCCGGCCTGCTTTTAGACGCCCCATCACTGACAATCTGTAAAGCAACTCGGCAACCCATAAGGAGCGCCGGTCTGGATACCCTCCCTGCCGACCTCCAACCTCAAAACAACAGGAGATACCGATGCCTAACATTCTCGGCCAGAACTTCATCGCTGGCGGCCGCAGCGCTTTGGGCCAGAGCCTGCAAAAAAGCCTGGATGCCACCACCGGTGAAGAGCTGCCTTACAGCTTTCATCAGGCCACCGATGGCGAAATCGACGCCGCAGCACTGGCTGCCAAAGCCGCATTCCCGGAATTTCGTCAACTGAGCCCGGCCCGTCGCGCCGATTTCCTCGACGCCATTGCTGATGAGCTCGACGGACTGGGCGATGATTTTGTCGCCATCGTCTGCCAGGAAACCGCCCTGCCCCAAGCACGTATTCAGGGCGAGCGCGGTCGTACCAGTGGCCAGATGCGTCTGTTTTCCAAGGTTCTGCGTCGCGGTGATTTCGTCGGTGCACGTATCGACCTGGCGCTGCCGGATCGCAAGCCGCTGCCACGCGTCGACCTGCGTCAGTACCGCATCGGGGTGGGCCCGGTTGCCGTGTTCGGAGCGAGCAATTTCCCGCTGGCGTTTTCCACTGCGGGCGGTGATACCGCAGCAGCACTGGCCGCCGGTTGCCCGGTAGTGTTCAAGGCGCACAGCGGCCACATGGCGACTGCCGATCTGGTGGCCAGCGCAATCATTCGCGCTGCCGAGCGCACGCAGATGCCCAAAGGCGTGTTCAACATGATCTTCGGCAACGGCGTCGGTGAAGGTCTGGTCAAGCACCCGGCTATCCAGGCGGTCGGTTTCACCGGTTCGCTGAACGGCGGAAATGCGCTGTGCAAAATGGCTGCAGAACGTCCACAACCCATTCCGGTCTTTGCCGAGATGTCCAGTATCAACCCGGTCGTGCTGCTGCCAGGCGCCTTGCAGGCACGTGGTGAAACCGTGGCCAAGGAGCTTGCCGGCTCGGTGGTCATGGGTGCCGGTCAGTTCTGTACCAATCCCGGCGTAGTCATCGGCCTGCGCTCTCCGGCGTTCTCGGCTTTCATCGAGCAACTGACCGAACAGATGGGCAGTCAGGCTCCACAGACCATGCTTAACGCAGGTGGCCTGCGCAGTTACAGCAAGGGTGTGGAACACCTGCTCTCGCATCCTGGCGTGACGCATCTAGCCGGCAAGCCACAGGAAGGCAAGCAGGCTCAGGCGCAGTTGTTCAAGGCTGACGTGAGCCTGCTGCTGAACGGTGATCAGTTGCTGCAAGAGGAAGTCTTCGGCCCGACCACGCTGCTGATCGAAGTCGCTGACGATGCGCAGTTGAAAGACGCGCTGCAAGCCTTGCGTGGTCAGCTGACTGCGACCGTGATCGGCGAGCCTGCGGACTTGAGCCAGTACAGCTGGCTGCAGCCGATTCTCGAAGAGAAGGTCGGACGCATTCTGTTCAACGGCTACCCGACCGGTGTCGAGGTCTGCGAGGCCATGGTTCACGGCGGCCCATACCCGGCAACCTCGGACGCACGCGGTACCTCGGTGGGCACCCTCGCCATCGATCGTTTCCTGCGCCCTGTGTGCTATCAAAACCTGGCGGACAGTCAGTTGCCACCTGCGTTGCAGAACGCCAACCCGTTGGGTCTGCGTCGTCTGGTCAATGGTGAATGGAGCGACCAGCCTGTCGCGTAATCGCCATCGGCCGGAACCGCAACACAGCAGCGCGACCTGATGAGGGTCGCGCTTTTTTTTGGAAAATATTTCTTTTTTGTGCCCGAAGTCGCTTATAGCGGACCGGTTTTCTACTCGGATGACAGCACCATAGAAGTGCAAAACATGGGCTGTTCATAAAATAACCACACAGCTGTAAGCCACGTGTAACAAGGGTTTCAAAAAGTTACCCACAGACATACCCACGATTTCCGTGGACAACTTTTCATCGATTTCGGACCTTAAAAACCCTGAGCAGTGCAAGCGTAAATTTTTGACGGGCGCCTGGAATCCCGGAGTGATGGCAGCTGTAATGGCCCACGAGGCAGCCTGACATAACCTTATGCACATCTGGCGGTTGATTCGTCAGACTATGCAGCGTGAAATAGACGATTTATCGAGGCGCCAATCATGCAACAGCGTTGTAAAGTGGCCGTACTCGGCCTGGGTGCCATGGGTGCGGCCACTGCCTATCAGTTGGCAAAGGCCGGAGTCGATGTGATTGGTATCGACCGCTACGACCCTCCGCACACACAAGGCTCCAGCCACGGCGATACACGCATCACGCGGCTGTCGGCCGGTGAAGGTCCGCAATACCTGCCACTGGTACGCAGCTCGCAGCGCATCTGGCGCGAACTTGAAGCATTGAGCGGCGAGTCGCTGTTCGAGCAGTGCGGTGTGCTGGTGATGACCTCAAGCCCGTCCTACGACCCAGCAGACGTTAACGACTTCACCCATCAGACCATTGCGCTGGCCCGCACTTATGAGGTGAAGCACGAGGTATTGGCAGCCGTAGCGATTCGCGAGCGCTTTCCTCAGTTCGCTCCTGTGCTGGATAGCGCCATCGGCTATTTCGAACCAGAGGGCGGATTCGTTCGGCCCGAGCGCTGCATCGCCGTACAGCTCAAGCTGGCAAGGCAACACGGCGCGCGTTTGCTGACCCATGAAACAGTCACGCAGCTACAGGCGCATGGCGATCAGGTACGAATCACCACCGACAAGGGCTCGATCATCGCCGACAAGGTCGTGGTCAGCGCGGGCATGTGGTCGTCCGGGTTGCTCGGCGCACCGTTCAGCGACCTGCTGCGGGTGTGCCGGCAAAAGCTGTTCTGGTTCGAGTTGCAGCGCGAGGCTGCCTTTGCTGCGCCTTCGCCAAGCTTCATCCTGAGTCACGGGCCCGGCGAGGCCGATGTCAATTACGGCTTCCCGCCGCTGCCCGGCGAAAACAGCATGAAGGTCGCCACCGAGCAATACACCGAGACGTCAGCGGCTGAGCAACTGGACCGCACCATTACCGCGAGGGAAAAGCAGGAAATGTTCCGGACCCAGGTGCAGGGCAGGATTGCGGGACTGACGCCGAAGGTGATCAAGTCTTCGGTCTGCGCCTACACCGTCACGCCGGACAGCCACTTCATCATCGATGAACACCCGCACCTGAAAAACGTGACGGTGGTCTCGGCCTGTTCCGGCCACGGTTTCAAGCATTCGGCCGGGCTCGGACTGGCGCTGGCGCAACGCTGTATTGACGGCGAGAGCGAGGTGGATCTCTCGGCCTTTTCACTGCAACGTTTCGCCAGGCAGGGCTGATCAGCGCGCCACCACGAAAGCCTCGTCGATGCGCGCCAGATCGGTGTCGCGCAGGGTGCCCGCGTAGTAATGCAGTTTGATCCAGGCCATCAGATAGTCGTAACGGGCTTTCGCCAGATCGCGACGAGTACTGTAAAGCTGCTGCTCGGCATTGAGGGCATCCAGGCTGATGCGCTCACCACCCAGAATGCTCTGGCGGGTCGATTCGACCAGTGCCTGCGCCGAGATCAGCGCTTTCTGATAGGCGCGCAACTTGCTCACCCCTGACGCGCAGGCGTTGAACTGGCGACGCAGCTCGATCAGGGTTTCGCGGGTCTTGCCGTCCAGCTCGTATTCAGCCTGCTCGCGCTTGCTGTTGGCCTGGCGCACCGAGGCGCTGGTGCCACCGCCGGCGTACAGCGGAAGGCTGAGTTCGATGCCTATCGTATTGGTGTCGTAACGCTGATTGTAGGTGTTGCCGCTGTCCGATTCATTCTGGCGGATACTTGCATAGGCATTCACCGTCGGCAGATGCCCTGCGCGGTTGCGCTCCACCTCGTATCGCGCCACTTCCAGGGACTGACGTTGCGAGGCCAGGATCGGGCTGTTGGCCATGGCCAGCGCATGCCACTCGGTAAAGCTGGAGGGTGCCAGGACCAACGCCTGAAAGCTGTCCCTCAACGGCTCCAGCTGCGCAATATCGATACTCGGCGTGCCCAGCAATGCGGCCAGCTCGCGCAACGACGCGTCCTGCTCATCGCTGGCTTCGATCTGCTCGGCAATCGCCAGTTCGTTGCGCGACTCCGCTTCGAGAATATCGGTGCGTGTGCCCTCTCCCCGCTCGAACATCTGCCGGTTCTGCGCGAACTGGCGCTCGAACGCCTGCTGCTTGGCACGGGCGATATTGATCTGGTCCTGAGCGAAGAGTGCCTGGGTGTACAGGGTCAACACCCGCACCAGTAATTCCTGGCTCTTGCTGCGAAAGGTCTCGTCGGCAAACAGCGCCTGAGCCAGCCCCTTGCGGTAATTGGCGTACGCTTCGTAATCGATCAATGGCTGCTGAACCGTCAGGCTTGAACCGAAGCTGTTGTAGTGGCGGTGGTCAGTGCTGTCTTGAGCGCTGCCCTTGAGGGTCGCCTTGGAATCGTTGCGTCCTTTGTTGTAGCTGTACGACACACGAGGCAACAAGCCGGCACGACCGATCACCCGGTTTTCCAGGCCCGCGTCGCGCTCCTTGAGTGCGCCCAGATAAACGGGGTCATTGCGCAGCGCCAGTTCATAGACCTCAAACGGGCCCATAGCCTGACTCAAAGGCGCAACGCCCAGCAGGATGGCCGTCAGCAAAGCGGCTTTAAGGGGATGACGAAACATCCTATTCCTCCGTCAACGCGGAGCCGGCACGGTCCAGCAAAGGTTTGAACAGATAATTGAGCAGCGAGCGTTCACCCGTGCGCACGAACATTTCAGCGGGCATGCCGGGTTTGATCACCAGCCCGTTGAGTTTTTCAAGCGCCGCGTCGCCCACCGAGGTACGCAGCACGTAATACGGCTGGCCGGTTTTTTCATCCTGCATCTGGTCGGCGGAAATCAGGCTCACCTCACCGGAAACCCGCGGCGTGCGGCTTTGATTGAACGCGGTGAAGAGAATGTCGACCGGCAGATGGCTGGCGACCTTGTCGATCAGTTGCACCGGCAGCCGCCCTTCGACTTCCAGCCGCGTACCTTGCGGAACGATTTCCAGCAGCATTTCACCGGCACGCACTACCGCACCTTCGGTGTGCACGCCCAGATTGACGGCGATGCCATCGGCAGGCGCAAGAATTGCGCTGTGTTGCAGACTGAAACCGGCCGAGGCCAGCTGCTGCTCAAGGGTAAGCGCCTTGACCTGGGCATCGGCCCATTGGCTGCGCACCTCTTTCTGGTACTCCTCACGCTGCTGTTGAAGGCGCAAACGCGATTCGACGATACCTTGCTCTATACGTCCGGTTTCGCCCGCATTTTGCGCCAGGCTCTGTTGCACCTGAGAAAGCTGGCGCTGGAACTCCAGCAGGCGATTGCCAGGAATGAATCCGTTCTGCGCCAAGGGCTCCAGGTTACTCAGTTGCTTGCGTAACGAGTCGGCCTGAGCCAGCAGGTCCGAACGGGCACGGCGCATGCCGGCGAGCTGCAGCCCGGCACCCTCGATGCTCGCCTGCAGGCCGGACTGCTCGCGCGCCAGGGCCTGGCGTCGGCTGCTGAACAACTGCCGCTGCCCTTCAAGCACCAGCGCCAGCCGTGGGTCGGGGTCTTGCCCCTGTCCGGCCGCAATCAGTTCTGCGGGAAAACGCACCTCGTCCAGGTTGTCGCGCTCGCTTTGCCAGCGCGCCAGGCTGGCCCAGGCCATTCGATACTGGGCTCGCAACGATTGCACGTCGGCTTCGACCTGAGTCTGATCAAGGCGAAACAGCGGTTCGCCCTCTTTGACCAGTTGACCTTCACTGACCAGAATTTTGCTGACCACGCCGCCATCCAGCGATTGCACGGCCTTGCGTTTGCCAGAGACCACCACCGTCCCCTGCACGGCAATGCCCTGATCCAGAGGGGCAAGACTGGCCCACAGAAAAAAACTGCCCGCCCCCGCCAGCATGAGAATCCAGCCCGCGCGAACGAAGAACTGCACGCCACGCTCCTTGCCCGGCACGGCGTAATGAGTGTCGATAGGGCTGTTCATACGTCGGACTGCCTGTTCTGCGTGCCGTATTGACGGCTCATGGAAAGCCCGGCTGCCGGGCGAGATTGCGATTGAGGGTGCGCTTGCGCTGCCTGCGCCGACGATGGCTGTCCGGACAAGGCCTGCAGCACCTGAGCCGTAGCGCCAAATGCCTGCATGCGACCTTCGCTCAGCACCAGCAGGCGATCGGTCTGGTTCAGCGACTGCGTACGGTGGGTGACGAGCACAACGGTGCAGCCGCGGCTCTTGAGTTCGGCAATCGCCTGAGTCAGGGCCGCCTCACCCGCAGCATCCAGATTGGAGTTGGGCTCATCGAGCACCACCAGTCGCGGGTCGCCGTACAGCGCACGGGCCAACGCGACGCGCTGTTTCTGACCGCCGGACAAGCCAGCGCCATCATCACCCAGCCGCGTGTCGTAGCCTTGCGGCAGGCGCAGAATCAATTCGTGTACGCCCGCCAGTTGCGCGGCAGCGACCACAGCGCTCGCGTCGCCCTCGCGAAAGCGCGCGATATTTTCTGCCACGGTGCCACCGAACAGCTCGATGTCTT
This sequence comes from Pseudomonas congelans, assembly GCF_900103225.1. Taxonomy (GTDB): domain Bacteria; phylum Pseudomonadota; class Gammaproteobacteria; order Pseudomonadales; family Pseudomonadaceae; genus Aquipseudomonas; species Aquipseudomonas congelans. Next base: position 1,574,175 of record NZ_FNJH01000001.1, read on the forward strand.
GCGGCAGATAACCAATATAGGGTCCCAGCGCCTCTCGGTCCCAGCGATGCATGTCGGCCCCGTCCAGACGTACCGTTCCGCCCAGCGCTGGCCAGACACCGACCAGCACGCGTGCCAGGGTCGACTTGCCGGAACCGGATGCACCCAGTACGCCGAGTACTTCACCGGCTTGCAGTTGAAAGCTCACTTGCTGAATCGTGGGCGACGTTTTGCCGGGAGGCGCAGCGCTGACCTGTTCCGCACTGATCTGACCGCGCGGTGCCGGCAGTGGCATGCGCGGCGCGGGCTCGGCATAGGTCTTGAGTAGCTGGTCCAGGCGCCCGTAAGCCAGGCGTGCAGAGCTCCATTGCTTCCAGACTGCGATCAGTTGGTCGATGGGGCTGAGGACCCGCCCCATAAGGATCGAGCCGGCGATCATCATGCCTGCGGTCATGTCTCCATTTATCACCAGCAGTGCGCCCAGGCCAAGCACGAGCGACTGCAGGCACAGGCGCAGGGCCTTGCTGATCGAACTGATCACCGCTCCAGTATCACTGGCACGGTTTTGCAGGGCCAGAAAGCGCCCGTGCACATGAAACCAGCGACGCCGCAGCACCTCGAGCATGCCCATTGCCTGGATCGCCTCGGCCTGTTGCAGGTGTCGGGTCGCCAATTGCGCAGACTGCTGCGAGTAGCCGCTGGCTTCGGCCAGCGGTTTGCGGGTCAGCCATTCGTTGAGGCAGGCCAGTCCGACCAGCAACACCGTCCCCACGCTGGCGAGCACGCCTAGCCAGGGGTCGAAAAGGAAGATCACCGCCAGGTAGATGGGGAACCAGGGGGCGTCGAAGAACGCGAACAACGCCGGTCCGGTGAGAAACTGGCGGATGAAGGTCAGATCACCCAGCGCTTGCCCAGCCTGACGCTGTCCGGCGTGCAGGTTGCTCTCGAACGCAGCCTGATAGACGCGCAGATTGAAACGCTTTTCCAGCTCGCTACCGATGCGGATCACCACAAAGCTGCGGACCATCTCCAGCAAGCCGATGAACGCAAAGAACCCGACCACCATCAGCGTCAGCATGGCCAGAGTGGTCTGGTTCTGCGACGTCAGTACGCGGTCATAGACTTGCAGCATGTAAATCGATGGGGCGAGCATCAGCACGTTGATCAGCGCGGTAAAACAACCGACACCAATCAACGCGCTCTTGTAGTCAGCCAGCGCTTTATAAAGCGGCGGCCGGGCGCTTTGGGGCAACGCACTCATGGTTGTTCCTTGATGGTCTTGCTTATGACGGAGTGACATCCCTGGGTTTTGACAAACAACTCGCGCAGGTCCGTGAAACGCTTAATCGGCGAGACGCCCAAGGACCAGCACTTCACCGCCGGGCAGACGCGCCTCATAGACCTGCTCCCCCATATTATTGAGGTGAATCAGGCGATTGCCTTCCTTGTCGGTGAACGCCAGGCCATCCGGTGTCGGAAACCAGCCAGTGGGTGCTTCGTGCAACCACTTTACTGCGCAGGCGAGATCGCCCGTCAGTTGCGGTACATCGGTATTAAGGTGCAGTTCACAGGCTTCATTCGTCTTTCCCTGAACAGAAAGTCGCCACTTGCCACTGAGTTCAGCAGGATCGGGCAGTTTCAAACTCATGGCCATGCTCGCTCCAGAAATACCCACCAGCAACGCAAAGGCAGCTGGCACGATTCGAACAACGTGATTGATCTTCATTACGGGGGTACTTTCCAGATTATGGACGACCGCAGGGTCGTCCAAAATTGTTACAGATTAAACCACGATATCAGTGGCCAACGCTTGACCAACGGTCCCCACGAGGAAGTCCCCCAAACCCTGACCTGTGAAGTCGATCGCCAGACTGCCCAGATTGCTGCTCTGGTTATAGTTGAGGATCGCCTCGCCGGCGTGGCCGCTGAATGCGTTGACGAACTGCAGCGCGCTCAGCGTGGAAATCGCCGATACGTCGATCTTGTCCTGACCGCTGACGAAATCACGAATCGTATCCTGGCCCGCGCGATTGGAGTCGGAGCTGGCGCCAAACACGAAGATGTCGGCACCCGCACCACCGGTCAGGCTGTCGGCACCGCCACCGCCGTAGATGATGTCGTTGCCGGCACCACCCTTGAGGTCGTTGGCGGCAGCATTGCCGATCAACAGGTCATTGCCCGAACCGCCCACCGCGTTTTCAACCACCACACCCTTGGCGATCGAAACGTTGCCGACCATGCCACCGACATCCGAGAACGAGGCGGCATTGAGGTTGATCTTCTGATTCTGGGTGAAGCCGGAAAAGTCGAGAGTATCCTTACCCCCGCCATCCCACACCGAGAACACCACCTTGGAAGAGGCGGACGTGGCGCTGTAGAAATCGCGCCCGGCGGTGGAGTTGAACCCATAGACCGTGTCACCGGCACGGGTGCTCATGTTCGCGCCATAGAGCTGCTGAACGGCGGCGATATCATCCAGCAACGGTGCCGACGAGTACGACGGAGCACCGCCCTTGACGAAGTTCTGGTCAGTGTTGGACTCACTCCAGTAACTCATGACGCTATAGCCACGGGTGTCTTCTGCGTAGGTGGCGTCCTTGTAGCTCGGATTGCCCTCGCCCGCGTTGTAGTCACCCGGGTGAGACAGGCCCAGGGTATGGCCGATTTCATGGGTCAGGGTCTGACGGCCGTAGTTGCCATTGTCCGGGGTGGTGTTGACCTTGTAGCTGTTGTCGACAAGGTACCAGGACTGGCCGTCAGTACGGCTGTTGCCGCTGGGCAGGTAGGCAAAAGCTGCCCCGCCCGCACTGCCGTTGCTGTAGTTGCCGAAGGTCATATGCCCGTCGCCCCCGGAAGCCGCCTGGGTAAAGCTGACCTTGGCGACGTCTGCCCAGGATTGCATCGACAACACCGCCTGAGCTTTCTGCTGCGCGTTGAACGCACTGAAAGTCCCCAGCGAATTGTCGAACCCGGCAGGCTTGGCCGTCAGGAACGTGTAAGTGAGGTTGATGGTGCCGTTGCCATCGCGATCCGTCCAGGCGGCGTCATCGCGAAGAATATAATCAGCGGCCTGATCGACTGAATACGAGGGCTTGCCATTGATCGTGAGATTGCCGCCACGATCATACTGGTGGGCGAACGCATTGATCTGGTCGAAAGAGGTGCTGGTAGCAGCGGAGAGTTGAATTGCAGCATTTTCTTTGACTTTCGTCATGACACTTCCTTGTTTGCTGATTGACAGGTTAGGTACGACAGGACTCTCCCCTGTAGCGAGAGAGTCCGGTCACTCGCTTTGTGAAGCGTAAAATCGTGTTGCGTAACAAAACTGACACATCTTGAAATCTTGTGTCCAGCACTGTTCGATGATGCCAAATGGCCCAAAACGGGAAAGCGCCTACAGGCCTTGGAGAATCGCCTGATATTATTTTTTGTGATGACGAGATAGCCGATAAGCGCTTGAACAGGCTGCAACAAGCTTGATAAATATGACTGATAGGTCAGGAATTTTAAGGGTTCGACAGACCACGAATGCCCTGAGTAATGAACCGGCCTACTCAGCTACCAGGAACGGCACACCGCCAGCAGTGCGAGGGGCCGACGCCGACCTTTTTCCTCGTCGCAGAAACGCAAAAAGCCCCGACGAGTCGGGGCTTTTCTTGAAGTGCAGCGGCCTGAATATTCAGGCCTGGTCGATCAGTCGTCGCGGCTCATGATGCCGAAGATCTGCAGCAGGCTGATGAACAGGTTGTAGATCGATACATACAGGCTGACCGTCGCCATGATGTAGTTACGCTCACCACCCTGAATGATCGCGCTGGTCTGGAACAGAATGCAGACCGACGAGAACAGCACGAAGCCCGCGCTGATAGCCAGCTGCAGACCGCTGATCTGGAAGAACATGCTGGCCACTACCGCACCCAGCAGGACGAAGAAGCCTGCGGTGATGAAACCACCCAGGAAGCTCATGTCCTTGCGGGTAATCAGTACATAGGCTGAAAGGCCGCCGAATACCAGAGCCGTCATCGCGAAGGCAGAGCTGACTACTTCAGCACCACCGGCCATGCCCAGGTAACGGTTGAGGATCGGGCCCAGCAGGAAACCCATGAAACCTGTCAGGGCGAAGGTCGACACCAGACCCCAGACCGAATCACGCAGCTTGTTGGTCAGAAAGAACAGACCATAGAAGCCGATCAGCACCACGAAAATGTTCGGGTAGCCGACACGCATCTGCTGAGCGACGAATGCCATGACACCGCTGAAAGCCAGTGTCAGGGCGAGAAGACCGTAAGTATTGCGCAGGACACGACTAACCTCGAGCTGGTCGGCCTGCATGCCGGTTTTAAGGCTGTAATCCTGTTCGCGCATGGCGAAACTCCTTGCTGTTGAAATGTTGAGTTGCAAAGATCATAACAGAGGCGCTGCAACTGGCTAGTCACAGAGTTTGACAGCTTGTTTCATTCCGGTATTATGGCGCCCGCAACGAAGTGGAGGTATGGCCGAGTGGTTTAAGGCAGCAGTCTTGAAAACTGCCGACTGTAACAGGTCCTAGAGTTCGAATCTCTATGCCTCCGCCATATTTGGCAGCGCAAAGCCCTGATTATTCAGGGCTTTGTCGTTTCTGGCCCCCACGAAACCCTGCGTCCTCCCCGCCCTGCGAGCTGCCGTGCGCAACCTGATATATTGATGCTCATACCGAATCAATCATCCTGGTCACGCAATGCCCATCAATTTCGACCTCAACGACCTCCAGGCATTTCGTGCCGTGGTCGAGAATGGCAGCTTCCGCAAGGCCGCTGAAACAGTGCAGATCACCCAGCCTGCGCTCAGTCGGCGAATAGAAAAGCTCGAATCTGCGCTGAACGTTAAGCTCTTCGAGCGGACCACCCGCAGAGTCAGCCTGACCACGGTCGGCCGCGCATTTCTGCCTCAGGTCGAGCGCATTCTGGACGATCTGGACAGCGCATTGATGACCATCGAAGGTGTCGGCTCAACGCGAATGGGCAGCGTGACGATTGCCTGCGTGCCTTCAGCCGCCTATTACTTCATGCCTCAGGTCATCAGCGCCTTCCACCGGCTGTTTCCGAAAATCAGAATTCGGGTCATGGACGCCAGCGCCAATGAGGTCAACAGCGCGGTTGCCCTGGGCGAAGCCGATTTCGGGGTGAGTTTCAGCGGTAATCTGGCGCCGGAAGTGGACTTCGAACTGCTTCTGCAGGAACGCTACGTGATGGCCTGCAGGCGGGATCACCCGCTGGCCACGTGCGACAGCGTCAGTTGGGAGGAGATGTACCGCCACGACTACATCGCGCTGGATATCACCTCGGGTAACCGTCTGGTGCTGGATCAGGCGCTGGCGCCGTCGCGCCCGCACAAGGAAAGCATCTGCGAAACCCGCCATGTCACGACCATGATCGGCCTGGTGGAGGCCGGGCTTGGTGTGGCTGCGGTGCCTTCGATCGCCATGCCGATGACCGCTCACCCGTTTCTGGTGAGCGTGCCATTGGTTGCGCCCGAGGTGATTCGCAACGTAGGGCTGATCAAGCGTCGTGGCAGGACCTTGACACCGGCAGCCCTCGAGCTGGAACAACTGGTCAGGAAAATGCCGTCACCCTCAGCGGGGCACTGAATCCAGCCCGGTAGACTGCACCGTGGCCTGGGCTTTCGGCGATGCCAGGTAATCCAGCAAGGCCTTCGCCTCTTTCGGGTGCTCGGCATTGACCGGGATTCCAGCGGCATAACGGGTAACCGACTGCACGTCTTCAGGAATCTTCGCCACGAACGTCACGCCGGGAATCGGCAGCAGCTCGGCAACCTGTTGAAAGCCCACTTCGTAGTCGCCCTTGGCAACCACCGAAGCAACCGGGATGCGCTCGATCATCTTGCCCTTCGGCGCGAGCTCCTTCTCGATACCGAGCTTTTTGAAAAGCTCTTTTTCGATGTACACGCCACTGGCGCTGTCGGAGTAAGCAACCGACTTGGCCTTGAGCAAGGTAGCCTTGAGCTCACTGTCGGTGCCGATCGCCGGCTTGGCCGCCCCCTCCTTCACCACCATCCCGATCCGCGAGTCAGCCAGTTCGACCCGCGATGCAGGGTCTACCTTGCCTTGCTTGATCAGATCATCCAGCGCATAGCCAACCATAATCACCACATCGGCGTGCTCGCCACGGGCCAGACGATTCGGAATGGCCTCGGGCGCCTTGCCCATAGAAGGGCCGAGAATGGTGTCCAGCGAATCCCCGGAAGACGCCGCGTATTGCGGTCCGAGCAGTTTGTACGCAGCCGTAAAGCCGCCGGAGGTCATGACTTTGAGCTGTTCAGCCTGCGCCGCCGCACTGACCGCGATACAGCCGAGAAAAAGCGCGGCCAATTGAGTTTTGCATAACGATTTCATAGTTATTTTCCTTGATTAAACAGCCAGTTGCGGGCGGGTCGAGATGTGCCGGTAGAGCACCAGTGTGGCGCCCAGCGCACAGGCTGCAGCGAACGTCATCCAGTAAGCAGGCGCCGCCTTGTCGCCGGTCAGGTGGATCAACCAGGTCGAGATCGCCGGAGTGAAACCACCGAAAACCGCCGTCGCCAGGCTGTAGGCCAGCGAGAAACCGGCAACGCGAACCTCTACCGGCATGATTTCCGTCAGCGCCGGGATCATCGCGCCGTTATACAAGCCGTAGAGGAACGAGAACCACAACAGCACTTCCAGCATATGGCCGAAGCTGGGCGCCAAGGCGAGGAACGACAGCGCCGGGTAAGCACTGATGATGGTCAGCAGCGTCATCGCGACCAACAGTGGTTTGCGCCCGAAGCGGTCGCTCAGCATGCCGCCGACCGGCAGCCAGATAAAGTTGGAGACACCGACCAGCAGTGTCACCAGAAGCGCATCGGCGGTACTCAGGTTGAGTACGGTTTTGCCGAACGTCGGTGCATAGATGGTGATCAGATAAAACGTGGTAGTGGTCATCGCCACCATAAGCATTCCGGCAATCACTACGCGCCAGTTTTGCAGCAGCGTTGCGAACACCTGTCGCATGGTCGGGCGGTGAGAGCGAGTAGCGAACTCTTCGGTTTCCTGGAGGCTGCGGCGCAACAGGAAAATGAACGGGATAATCAGGCAACCGATGGCGAACGGAATTCTCCAGCCCCAGTCGGCGACAGCAGCAGGGGCCATCCATTGGTTCAAGCCATAACCCAGTGCAGCGGCGACGACGATTGCCACCTGCTGACTACCTGACTGCCAACTGGTGTAAAAGCCCTTGCGGCCGGGTGTCGCCATCTCTGCCAGATACACTGACACCCCACCCAATTCCGCGCCGGCAGAGAAACCTTGCAGCAAGCGGCCGACCAATACCAATGCAGGTGCCCACAAGCCGATGCTCGCGTAACCGGGCACCAGGACAATCAGCAACGTGCCACTGGCCATGATCGACAGGGTCACGATCAAGCCCTTGCGCCGCCCCACGTCATCAATGTAGGCACCCAGAATCACGGCACCCAACGGACGCATCAGGAAGCCCGCACCGAAGACCGCGAAGGTCATCATCAGCGAAGCAAACTCACTGCTGGCCGGGAAAAAGGCGGAGGCGATCTGGGTGGCGTAAAAGCCGAACAGGAAGAAGTCGAATTGCTCGAGGAAATTACCGGAGGTCACGCGAAATACCGCGCCTGCCTTCGACCGGGAGGATTCTTTTCGTAATGAGGATGAGCCGTGCATCAATGTTCTCCAGCGATCTTATTAGAGTGTTGTAAGCGCTTGTTGCGGAGGAGTCTGCCGGACACACTTTGAAACGATAAGTGCTATGTTTTCATCGATTGATGTCTAATGAACATCAATAGAAGCCCATGCAGCCGTGTTCTGCCCCGTCGCTTGCCGGTCAACACGCGCCAAACTCACACGCCTGCCCTTGAATTCTTTATCATTGCGCACGTTTTGTTGGCAGAGCCGATCATGAAATTCGCCATCTCCCTTTTTTCCGCCGCTCATGCGCCCTCCTCTCGGCGAGCCTTGCAGTTCGCCAGGGCGGTACTGGCAGGCGGGCATGAAATCGTCCGTTTGTTCTTCTATCAGGACGGCGTACACAGCGCGTCGGCCAACGTCGTGACGCCTCAGGATGAACAGGATATGGCGTTGCAATGGCGTGACTTCATCGTCGAGCACGATCTGGACGGCGTGGTGTGCATTGCCGCCGCGTTGCGGCGCGGTGTGCTCGACACGCAAGAGGCCGAGCGTTACCAGCGGCCGGCGGCAAACCTGCGCGAGCCGTGGGAATTGTCCGGGCTGGGCCAGTTGCACGATGCCGTGCAATCGGCTGATCGCCTGATCTGCTTCGGAGGGCCATGAGATGCCCAGATCACTATTGGTTGTCAGCCGTCAGTCGCCGTGGTCCGGTCCCGGCGCCCGGGAAGCGCTGGATATCGTGCTGGCGGGCGGGGCATTCGACCTGTCGATAGGCCTGCTGTTTCTGGACGACGGGGTGTTTCAGTTGTCGCCACAGCAGTCGCCCGACGCACTGCAACAGAAAGACCTGACCGCGAATCTGAAAGCCTTGCCGATGTTCGGCGTCGAAGACCTTTACGTCTGCGGGCAGAGCCTGACCGAGCGTGGCATCTCCCCTGGCGCATTGAGCGAAGAGATGACCCAGTTGACCACGCGCGCGGAATTGTCAGCACTTTTTGACCGGTACGACGAGGTGATTACCATCTGATGGCTACTTTGCACGTTCTCTCTCACTCGCCGTTTGCCGACACCCGGCTGGACAGTTGCCTGCGCTTGCTTGGCAGTGCTGATGGCTTGCTGCTCTGCGGCGATGCCGCCTATGCGTTGATGCCGTCCAGTGCGCAGTTGGAAGCCCTTCAGCCTCTGATCGACTCGTCGCACCTGTTCGCCCTCGACGAAGACATCAGGGCACGCAATCTGACCCTCCCTGCCGGAGTCAACCGCATCGACTACCCGGCCTTCGTGGAACTGTCGCTGCGCTTCGACAAGGTCAATACCTGGCTATGAAACAGTTGAACATTGACGGGCGCAGCATCGAACTGGACAAGGATGGTTTTCTGCAAAACCTCAGCGACTGGTCGCTGGACGTCGCTCACGCCCTGTCCGCCGAGGAAGGCATCGAGCTGAGCGCCGAGCACCTTGAAATCCTCGAACTGCTGCGAGGTTTTTACGCCGAGTTCCAGCTTTCGCCCGCCACACGGCCGCTGATCAAATACACCGCATTGAAGCTGGGTGCAGAAAAAGGCAACAGCATGCACCTCAACCGCCTGTTCAATGGCACTCCCGCCAAACTCGCCGCCAAGCTGGCGGGCCTGCCCAAACCGACCAATTGCATATGAATGATTACCCTGCGCTTGTCACTGAAACACCTGAAGAGCATCCCTTTGCGACCTTCGTTCGCATACTGGGCAAAGGGAAACGTGGCGCGCGCAACCTGACTCGCGAGGAAGCACGGGAAGCCATGGGCATGTTGCTCGATGAAAAAGTCGAGGACACCCAACTCGGGGCGTTTCTGATGCTGCTGCGCCACAAGGAAGAAAGTCCCGAGGAGCTCGCAGGGTTTACCGAAGCGGTGCGTGAACGTCTCAACGCGCCTGCCATGCAGGTCGATATCGACTGGCCGACCTACGCCGGGAAAAAGCGTCACCTGCCGTGGTATTTGCTGGCAGCCAAATGCCTGGCACAAAACGGCGTCAGGATCCTCCTGCACGGCGGCGGCGCGCATACCGCAGGGCGTCTGTACACCGAACAACTGCTGGACCTGCTGAAGATACCTCTATGCCGCAACTGGTCAGCGGTCAAAACCTCGCTCGAGCAAGACCGTCTGGCGTTCATTCCGCTCGCCGACTGGGCACCGCAGTTGCAGCGCATGATCGATCTGCGCAACACGCTGGGGCTACGCTCGCCCATTCATTCGCTGGCACGCATCCTCAATCCGCTGCAGGCGCGTTGCGGCCTGCAAAGCATTTTTCACCCGGGCTACCAGAGTGTGCATCGCGATGCCAGCAGCCTGCTCGGCGACAACGCCATCGTGGTCAAAGGTGATGGCGGCGAAATCGAGATCAACCCCGACACCATCAGCCACCTGTACGGCACCACCGGCGGCCAGCCGTGGGATGAAGAATGGCCAGCGCTGTCACCACGCCGCCATGTAAAACCGGCGACGCTTGACCCGCAACAACTGCTGGCCTTGTGGCGAGGAGAGATCGAAGACAGTTACCCGCAACTGGCATTGATATCGACCATGGCGCTCGCCCTGCGCGGCCTGGGCGTCGATCGTGACGAGGCCTTCGCCCGGGCGCAGGTATTCTGGGATCGCCGCGACATCAATCTGTGACGCGACGGCCTTTCGACAATGAAAGGCCGTAATCCAGTCGAACCGATATGCCTGCGCTGACCTCCAAGCCCTATAACCTGGAAATGGGAGTCAGACATGGGCCTTCTGGTCGAGGGACACTGGCAAGACCAGTGGTACGAAAGCAGCAAAGATGGCGCATTTCAGCGCGAAAATGCTCAGCGACGCAGTTGGGTCACGCCCGATGGACAACCGGGACCGTCCGGTGAAGGCGGGTTTGCCGCGCAGGCAGGCCGCTATCACCTGTACGTGTCTCTGGCTTGCCCGTGGGCACACCGCACCCTGATTTTGCGCAAGCTCAAGGGCCTGGAAAACCTGATCGATGTCTCGGTGGTCAGTTGGCTGATGCTGGAGAACGGCTGGACCTTCGATCAGCAGAAAGGCTCCAGCGGCGATGCTCTGGATGACCTGCAGTTTCTTCACCAGCGCTATACCGCCGACGACCCTCGATACACCGGCCGCGTCACCGTTCCGGTGCTGTGGGACAAACAGCAGCAATGCATCGTCAGTAATGAATCTGCGGAGATCATCCGCATGTTCAATTCCGCATTCGACGAGTTGACCGGTAATACGCTGGATTTTTACCCGCAAGCGTTACGCGCGAGCATTGACGAGCTTAACGAGCAGATCTATCCGAACGTCAACAACGGCGTGTATCGGGCTGGTTTCGCAACCTCGCAGGGCGCGTACGAGGAGGCGTTCGATGATGTGTTCGCTGAACTGGATGTGCTGGAAAACCTGCTCGGCGAAAAGCGCTACCTGACAGGTACGCACCTCACCGAAGCCGATATACGCCTGTTCACCAGCATCGTGCGCTTCGATGCGGTGTATTACAGTCACTTCAAATGCAACCTGCGCCGCATCGCGGACTACCCCAATCTCAGCAACTGGCTACGCGAGCTGTACCAGTGGCCGGGTATCGCAGAGACGGTGAGTTTCGAGCACATCAAAGGGCATTATTACGGCAGCCATCGCACCATCAACCCGACCGGAATCATACCGAAGGGGCCAGCGCTTGATCTGCACGCAGATCACGACCGTGAGCGACTGTCCGGTGAAGGTGTCTGGAACAACTGAGGTATGGGAAGGAGTGGTGGATAGCCTGGACGGGCTACCCACCATTGGCATCAGAGAGTCGCCTGAGCGCCCTCGAACCAGGCCAGCTTTTCACGCAACTTGACCACCTCACCGATGATCACCAGCGTCGGCGCATGAACATCATGCTCGGCGACCAGTTGCGGCAGGTTTGCCAGGGTACCCGTGAACACACGCTGATTGACGGTGGTGCCCTGCTCGACCAGTGCAGCAGGCGTGTCAGCAGAGCGACCGTGCCGGATCAACTGCTCACAGATGACCGGCAAACCGATCAGCCCCATGTAAAACACCAGTGTTTGCGCAGGCGCTACCAGGTCCGACCAGGGCAGATCCGTCGTGCCGTTTTTCAAGTGCCCGGTGATGAAACGCACCGATTGCGCATGATCACGGTGCGTCAACGGTATACCCGCATAGGCCGCGCAACCGCTGGCAGCAGTGATGCCAGGCACCACCTGAAACGGAATGCCATGCGCCGCCAACTCTTCGATTTCCTCGCCGCCACGGCCGAAGATGAACGGATCACCGCCCTTCAGACGCACCACCCGCTTGCCCTGTTTTGCCAACGCAACCAGTTGCTGGTTGATCTGCTCCTGCGGAACAGCATGCTCCGCACGGCGCTTGCCAACGTACACACGCTCGGCATCACGACGGCACAGGTCAAGGATCGTTGGGGCGACGAGGCGGTCATACAGCACCACATCGGCCTGTTGCATCAGGCGCAAGGCCCGAAACGTCAGCAAATCCGGATCACCGGGACCCGCACCGACCAGATAGACCTCACCGGTCTCCGGAGGCGGCTCGCCGGCAATCTTGGCGATGAGCATACGTTCAGCCTCGGCACCCTGCCCGGCCAGCTGGCGGTCGGCAATGGCGCCCTGAAAAACATCCTCCCAGAACGCCCGGCGCTGCTGCACGTTCGGAAACAGGCCTTTGACCTGATTGCGAAAGCGCGCAGCCAGTCCGGCGAGCTGCCCGTAGGTGGAGGGAATCCAGGTTTCCAGCTTGGCGCGAATCAGACGCGCGAGCACCGGCGCATCGCCGCCACTGGACACTGCGATCACCAGAGGCGAGCGGTCGACGATGGCCGGAAAGATCACCGTACACAACGCCGGGGCGTCGACCACGTTGACCGGAACGCAACGCAAGCGGGCATCGCGGGAAACCTGAGCGTTGAGCGGCTCGTCATCCGTCGCAGCAATAATCAGCACGCAACCATCTAGGTCGCATTCACTGTAGCCGCGCAGGATCATCTCACCGCCGCTCTGGACAACCAGCTCGCTCAGTTGCGCCTCGATTTCCGGCGCAACCACGCGCAGCACTGCCCCGGCGTCGGCAATCAGGCGTGACTTGCGCAGGGCAATTTCACCGCCGCCAACCACCAGCACCCGGCTGCCACGCAGGTTATGGAACAGCGGCAGAAATTCCATTTAACCGATGACCTCAAGGCCGCCCATATACGGCTTGAGCACCTCAGGCACACGAATCGAACCGTCCGCCTGCTGATAGTTTTCCAGCACCGCCACCAGTGTGCGGCCTACCGCCAGGCCCGACCCGTTGAGGGTGTGGACCAGCTCCGGCTTGCCGGTTTCCGGGTTGCGCCAGCGCGCCTGCATGCGACGCGCCTGGAAATCACCGCAGTTGGAGCAGGAAGAGATTTCGCGATATTTGTCCTGGCTCGGAATCCAGACTTCCAGGTCGTAGGTCTTCACCGCGCTGAAACCCATGTCGCCGGTGCACAGCGCCAGCGTGCGGTAAGGCAGTTCAAGCAATTGCAGCACGCGTTCGGCGTTGCCAGTCAGCGACTCGAGCGCAGCCATGGAGTCGTCAGGCGCAACGATCTGGACCATTTCGACCTTGTCGAACTGGTGCTGGCGAATCATGCCGCGGGTATCACGCCCGGACGCGCCCGCTTCACTGCGGAAGCAAGGGGTATGGGCGACAAACTTGAGAGGCAGCTGTTTGGCATCGAGAATTTCACCCGACACGATATTGGTCAGCGACACTTCAGCAGTCGGGATCAGGTACAGGTCGGCTTCGCCTTCGCGGGAGATCTTGAACAGGTCTTCCTCGAACTTGGGCAACTGACCTGTGCCCTGCAACGCTGGAGCCTGCACCAGATAAGGCGTGTAGGTCTCTTCGTAGCCGTGCTCGTTGATGTGCAGATTGATCATGAACTGTGCCAAGGCACGGTGCAGACGCGCTATCGGGCCACGCAAAAGCGCAAAGCGTGCGCCGGACAGCTTGGCGGCAGTTTCGAAATCCAGCCAGCCGAACTTCTCGCCCAGCGCGACGTGATCCTTGACCTCGAAATCGAATTGCGCCGGCGTACCCCAGCGACGTACTTCAACGTTGCCTTCTTCGTCGGCACCGATCGGCACGGACTCGTGAGGCAGGTTCGGAATGCTCAGCACCAGAGCATCCAGTTCGGCCTGAATGGCATCCAGCTCGACCTTGCCTTCGCTCAGTTCGTTGCCCATGCGCTCGACATCAGCCATCAACGGCGCAATGTCTTCGCCGCGCTGCTTGGCCTGACCAATGGATTTGGAACGTGCATTACGCTCTGCCTGCAGCTGTTCGGTGCGGGTCTGCACTACCTTGCGCTGGGCTTCCAGCGATTCAATGCGCGCCACATCCAGTGTGAAACCACGGGAAGCCAGGCGATCCGCTACGTCCTGAAGTTGAGTACGTAACAGTTTGGAATCGAGCATATCGTTCTCTCGTCTATCAAAGTCTGGTCAGGGACAGGCCAACCCAGGTTGCGAGCAGCCCGCCGAATACGCTGATACCGGCATAGCCGAGGGCCAGCGGTACTTGCCCGCTTTCCAGCAGGCGCAGCGTATCCAGTGAAAAGGATGAAAAGGTCGTCAGACCGCCTACAAAACCGACAAGCAAGCCGGCACGAATTTCGATGGGCACTTCCGGGCGCAGCAGGAACAGTCCGTACAGTACACCGATGATCAGGCATCCGACGATGTTGACCGCCAGCGTCGCCGCGTAAAAATAACGTGGCCAGTTGGCGCTGACCCAGGTACCCGTCGCAAAGCGCAATAATGTACCAGCGATACCGGCAATCGACACCGCAAGAATAGTCTGAATCATCACTTTCTCCGCTTGCGAGGGCTGGCATCGTCCAATGCGTTCAGATGCCTGAGCTTTTCACCGATCTTGAGCTCCAGACCGCGAGGCACAGGCTGGTAATACTGCCGTGGCTCCAGGTCGTCCGGAAAGTAGTCTTCGCCAGCCGCATAAGCATCGGGCTCATCATGGGCATAGCGATATTCTTCACCATAACCGAGCTGCTTCATCAGCTTGGTAGGCGCATTGCGCAAGTGCAGCGGAACCTCCAGCGAACCATGCTCGCCCGCTTCACGCATAGCCGCCTTGAACGCCATGTAGACCGCGTTGCTTTTCGGCGCGCAGGCGAGATAGACGATGGCTTGTGCAACCGCCAATTCGCCCTCGGGACTGCCAAGGCGTTCCTGTACATCCCAGGCGGACATGCACAACGGCAGCGCACGAGGATCGGCATTGCCGATATCCTCACTGGCCATGCGCACTACGCGGCGCGCCAGATACAGTGGGTCACAGCCACCGTCGATCATCCGCGCAAACCAGTACAGGGCGGCGTCGGGATTGGAACCGCGAATCGACTTGTGCAACGCCGATATCTGGTCGTAGAACGCCTCGCCGCCCTTGTCGAAGCGGCGTCGGCTGTCACCCAACAGGCTCTGCAGCAACCCGATATCGATTTCGCTGCCGTCTTCGGCCAGATCGGAGGCGTTCTCCAGCAGATTAAGCATGCGCCGGCCGTCGCCATCGGCAGCGGCCATCAGCATCGCGAAGCCCTCATCGCTGAGGGTCAGTTGCCGCGTGCCCAATCCGCGCTCTTCGGTCAGGGCACGATTGACCAGCTTGCGCAGCGCTGCCTCGTCGAGGCTTTTGAGCACGTAGACACGCGCCCGGGACAACAAGGCGTTATTGAGTTCGAACGACGGGTTTTCGGTAGTCGCGCCGATAAAGATCAGCGTGCCGTCCTCGACGTAAGGCAGGAAGGCATCCTGTTGCGACTTGTTGAAGCGGTGCACTTCGTCGACGAACAGGATGGTGCGCTTGCCGTACTGTCCGGCCTGCTGCCTGGCGACTTCGACGGCCTGACGGATTTCCTTGACCCCGGCGAGCACCGCCGAAACCGTCTCGAAGTGCGCGTCCGACACTTTGGCCAGCAGCTTCGCCAGGGTGGTCTTGCCCACCCCAGGCGGGCCCCAGAAAATCATCGAGTGCAGTGCGCCTTGCTCCAGCGCCTCACGCAGCGGCTTGCCATGGGCAAGCACGTGTTCCTGACCGACATACTCATCCAGGTTGGTAGCACGCAAACGTGCAGCCAGAGGCTGAGCTATCGGTTCGCGGCTGAACAGGTCCATGATCAGAAATTGGCCCTTTTACTCTTGAATGACATCAGCGCCCTTGGGAATCTGGAACTGAAACTTACTGGCTGCGATCGACTCGTTGGCCTTGACCCCGGTGAACAGGATGTTGGTGCGCTGACCCACACTGTCGATCAACTGCATGTCGTTGATGATGCCGTTGCGAAACGACAGGCGCAGGCTGTCGAACAGCGTGTCCTTGGTCTTGGGCTTGAGCACGAAATCGATCACGCCACCCGCTTCTTTCGCGGTGATGTCGAAGCTTTCGCTGATCTTCGATACGTCGCCGGAGAGCAGCAAGGCTGGGGTCTGGGTCAGGCGCTGATCGAGCTTCTTGATCGTGACCTGCTCCAGATCAGGGTCCCACAGCGAAACTTTCTTGCCGTCCGAGACCATCAACTGCTCCTGCGGCGCATCGGTGTGCCAGTTGAACAGGCCTGGGCGCTGCAGGGCCATTTCGCCGGTGGTTTCCTGCAACTGGGTGCCGCCACCGTCCAGCGTCAACTGCGAGAAGCGGGCGGTCAGGGTCTGGGATTTTTCCAGCAACTGAGTCAGGCGCGCCACATCCTTGCTGTCGGCATGGGCGGGGATCATGGAGAAGGTCAGTGCGGTGGCCAACAGCATGCGGATAAGGCGCATTGGATTCCTCTTTGAAGTCGATGATGATGCGACAGCGTGGCGTGCACGCCGTCGCCGCAATACGGGGTGATTAGAATCAGTCGCGCACCGGCCCGGGGGCCAGGACTTCACGTGAACCGTTGGTATTCATGGAGGTTACGACACCTGCCATTTCCATAGCTTCAATCATGCGCGCTGCGCGGTTATAGCCGATCTTCAACTTGCGCTGTACAGCAGAAATCGACGCGCGACGGCTTTCCAGCACGAACTTGACGGCCTCATCGTAAAGCGCGTCGCTTTCGCTGTCTTCACTGCCTTCGCCGCCACCGCCATCAAAGCCGCTGCCGGGCTCTTCGACGCCAGCGAGAATATCGTCGTTGTAATCCGGGGAACCTCGCAGCTTCCAGGCTTCTACCACACGATGCACTTCTTCGTCGGAAACGAACGCACCATGCACACGAATCGGCAGGCTGGTGCCTGGCGGCATGTACAGCATGTCGCCGTGGCCCAACAGTTGTTCGGCGCCACCCTGGTCGATAATGGTCCGCGAATCGATCTTGCTCGACACCTGGAACGCCATACGCGTCGGAATGTTGGCCTTGATCAGACCGGTGATCACATCCACCGACGGACGCTGAGTCGCGAGGATCAGGTGGATACCCGCAGCACGCGCTTTCTGGGCAATACGCGCGATCAGCTCTTCGACCTTCTTGCCGACGATCATCATCATGTCGGCGAACTCGTCCACCACCACAACGATGGTCGGCAGTTTGCTCAGCAGCGGTGCTTCGTCATGAATGCTTTCGCGCTTGTACAGCGGATCGGCAAGCGGCTCGCCAGCATCCTGGGCTTCCTTGACCTTCTGATTGAAGCCGGACAGGTTACGTACACCCATCTTCGCCATCAGCTTGTAGCGCCGCTCCATCTCGGCAACGCTCCAACGCAATGCGTTGGCGGCGTCCTTCATGTCGGTGACCACCGGACACAACAGATGCGGAATACCTTCGTAGATGGACAGCTCAAGCATCTTCGGGTCGATCATGATCAGTTTGGCGTCTTCGGGGCCGGACTTGAACAGGATCGACAAGATCATGGCGTTCACACCCACCGACTTACCGGAACCGGTCGTACCGGCTACCAGCAGGTGGGGCATCTTGGCCAGATCGGTAATCACCGGCTTGCCGCCGATGTCGTGACCCAGCGCCAGGGTGACAGGCGACTTGGCGTTATCGTATTCGGGAGTCGACAACACCTCGGAGAAGCGCACGATCTGGCGGTCTTCGTTGGGGATTTCGATACCGACGGTGGTCTTGCCCGGAATCACTTCGACCACACGAACACTGGTCACGGCGAGCGAGCGCGCAAGGTCCTTGGCAAGGTTGGAAATGCGGCTGACCTTGACGCCGGCGGCCGGCTGGATCTCGTAGCGGGTGATGACCGGACCGGGATGGATGGAGTCTACCGACACCTCCACACCGAATTCCTTGAGCTTGATTTCCAGCAAGTGACCGACGGCCGCCAGAGACTCCGGCGAATAGTTGAGCTGCTTCTTCTCTGCCGGGTCGAGGATCGAAATCGGCGGCAGCGTACCTTCCACTGCGCTGTCCACGAACAGCGGGGCCTGCTTTTCCTTCATGACGCGCTTGCTGGGCTCTACAGGCTTTGAAGGCGCTGGCGCAATCACCGCAGGCACGTGCTTTTCGCGCTCGGTCATGTGTTTGCTCAACGACGCTTCACGCTCCACCAGTCGTTCTCTGGCCTTGGCCTGCTCGCGACGATCGGGAGCCACAGGCGCCACCACATCGTTGACACGCATGTCCACCTCACGCAACTGTGCAACCATCTGCTTGCGTTCGGCACGAGCGGTCCACCAGCGGTTCGCAGCGCTTTGAAACAGCTCGAACAGGTCGAGAGTGATCTTGCCAGTGACATCCATCACCTTGAACCATGACAGGTCGGTAAACACGGTCAGGCCGAACAGGAACAGGGCAATGAACAGCAGTGTGCTGCCTTGAATATTCAACGCTTTTTTGGCGAGATCACCCAGCACTTCACCCAGCACACCGCCTGCCGAGCCCGGAAAGCCCGCCGAGAAATGGAAGTGGATGTGAGCCAGCGCAGCGCCCGCCAGGATCAGAAACACCAACCCGATGAGGCGCCAGGAAAACAGCCAGCCGCTCCACTGCCATGGCTCATGACGATGACGAAAGACCTGCCAGGCCTTGATCGCCAGCAACAGCGGGAAGATGTAGGCGAAATAGCCCAGAACCATGAACAGAATATCGGCACAGAACGCACCTGCACGCCCTGCGGCATTCTGGACCTGCGCCGCATTGCTGCTGGTGTGGCTCCAGCCGGGATCACTCTGATCGTAGGTCAACAAGGCCATCATCAGATACAGGCACAGTGCGCCAAAGGCGATCAGGGCCCCTTCCTTGAGCCGGTAGTGCAATTGCTGTCGCCAAAGCGGGACAGCGCTGGGTGCTGGGGTGGATTTCTTCAAAACGCTTTATTTCCTGCGCGGTAGCGCGAACATCTCGTTGATTGACCAGAAACGGCTGTCGTACGGCACTGACTGCTCCCGCGTGGACAGGGAGGGCAGACAGCGGGAAAGCCTGTCGACAGACGCTTGAATGATAACGCCCAAAACAGGCATTGTACGGTTTTACAGCCACTTGAGTCTGTACGAAAACACACCAGATCCACTTCAGACGGTTCCGCAGGACGGAACATGCTTTCAACTTCACTGACGATGTTCAATTTGAGCATGCATTACGTTTTGTGACAAAGGCTTATGGCGTGTTTCTATCAACAGCCCGCAACTTGAACGACCACATGACCGCTGCGCCGCTCGCGGCCTACCGCATGCACAAGCTACGCGCCATAATGACAACCGCTTGTGACCACGCCTGTCGCACAGAGTTGCACTCACAGACAGGTGCGCCCTCCCCTTCCGCAAAGTTGTGATGCCATGCTGACCTGGTTGAACCGCAACAGCCTCGATTTTCCCCCACTGGAAAAAGCCCTCCGTGAACCCAACGGTTTGCTTGCCGCAGGCGGAGACTTGTCGGCCGATCGTCTGATCAGCGCTTATCGACACGGCTGCTTTCCCTGGTTTCAGGATGGCCAGCCGATTCTCTGGTGGTCTCCCGACCCGCGCACCGTGCTGTTTCCCGAAGAACTGCACGTTTCGCGCAGCCTTGGCAAGGTTCTGCGCCAGTCGCGCTATCGGGTGACCTTTGATGAGGATTTTGTCAGCGTGATCCAGGCCTGCGCTGCGCCTCGCAGCTACGCCAATGAAACCTGGATAACCGGCTCGATGCAGGAGGCCTACGTCGAACTGCACCGCCGCGGCCACGCACACAGCGTCGAGGTCTGGGATCAGGATGAGCTGGTCGGCGGGCTGTATGGCCTGGCAATGGGCCAACTGTTTTTCGGCGAGTCGATGTTCAGCCGGGCAGACAACGCCTCGAAAGTCGGCTTTGCCACCTTGGTAAAGCATCTGACTGACTGGGGATTTGTGCTGATCGACTGTCAGATGCCCACTCAACATCTGCACAGCTTCGGCGCACGCTCCATTCCTCGACAGACTTTCGCCGATTACCTGTCCCGCCATCTGGATCAGCCGACCGACGCCGACTGGTCAGCTAGGCGAGTTTGACAGGCTGGCATACACTCAGGGTTAAGGATTCACCATTAGGCGACGACCATGACAGAGCTGGCGAGGCTGAAGTTTTATGCCACTCAACCGCACACTTGCAGTTACCTGCCCGAAGAGCAGGCGACTACCCTGTTTCTGGACCCCAGCCAGCCGATGGATGCACAGGTCTATGCCGACCTGTCGGACATGGGTTTTCGCCGCAGCGGTGATCACCTCTACCGCCCTCACTGCCAGAACTGCAGTGCGTGTGTACCCGCGCGCATTCCGGTGAATCTCTTCGTCCCCGATCGTCAGCAAAAACGCATTTTGAAACGCAATGCCGACATTCAGGTACAAAGCGCCAAACCGGTATTCACTCAGGAATATTTCGATCTTTATCAGCGTTATATTGAACAACGGCATGCTGACGGCGACATGTTCCCGCCGAGCCGCGAGCAATTTTCGACCTTTCTGGTTCGCGACCTGCCCTTTTCGCGCTTTTACGAATTTCGTGTCGATCAACGCCTGCTGGCAGTTGCCGTCACCGACCTGCTGCCCAATGGGCTTTCGGCGGTCTATACGTTCTACGAACCCGATGAAGAACGCCGCAGTCTGGGCCGTTACGCCATTTTGTGGCAGATCGCCGAAGCGGCCAGACTGCAACTGCAGGCGGTGTACCTCGGCTACTGGATCAAGAACTGTAAAAAGATGAATTACAAGACCCAATATCGCCCCATCGAGCTGCTCACCAATCAAAGATGGGTCACTCTGTATTGAACCCCTTGGCTTAAACTGGTTTTTTCGGGCACAATGCACGCCGCTTTTGCCTGGCGCCACTTGCACCGGGCCACTCATTTGTATACCGAGGGCTTTACTGCATGTCGAAAGAAGACAGCTTCGAAATGGAAGGCACTGTCGTCGACACCCTGCCCAACACCATGTTTCGCGTGGAGTTGGAAAATGGGCACGTCGTAACCGCGCATATCTCCGGCAAGATGCGCAAGAATTACATCCGTATTCTGACCGGTGACAAAGTGCGTGTAGAGCTGACGCCCTACGACCTGAGCAAAGGGCGCATCACCTACCGCGCTCGCTAAACAGGCATTAACGAAAACGCCCGGCATAAGCCGGGCGTTTTTGTATGCCTGTTTTTTACAGTCGATGTCCTCGACCTGCCTCGCATCATAATGATGCGAGGCGAGGCGTCGGTTATCAGGCCATTTCTGCCGTGGTTTCGAAATCGAAGGTGATCTCGCCATCCTTGATGTCGATGTGAACCACGCCGCCATGTTCCGACAGTTCGCCGAACAGGATCTCTTCGGCGAGTGGCCGTTTGATCTTGTCCTGAATCAAGCGAGCCATCGGTCTGGCACCCATTGCGGCATCGTAACCACCCTGCGCCAGCCAGCTTCTCGCCGCCTCGGACACTTCGAGCAGTACGCGCTTGTCTTCCAGCTGGGCCTGAAGCTCGGTGAGGAACTTGTCGACCACGCTCTTGATGACTTCGTGACTGAGGCGACCGAACTGAATGATGGTATCCAGACGGTTGCGGAACTCCGGCGTGAAGCTCTTCTTGATCACTTCCATCGCGTCAGACGAGTGGTCCTGATGCGTGAAACCGATCGAAGCACGCGCAGCAGACTCGGCCCCGGCGTTGGTGGTCATGATCACGATCACATTGCGGAAGTCCGCCTTGCGCCCGTTGTTGTCGGTCAGCGTACCGTGGTCCATCACCTGCAGAAGCAGATTGAAGACTTCCGGGTGAGCCTTTTCGATTTCATCGAGCAACAGCACGCAATGCGGCTGACGGGTAATGGCCTCGGTCAGCAGACCGCCCTGATCGAAACCGACATAGCCCGGAGGCGCGCCGATCAGACGGGAAACGGTATGCCGCTCCATGTACTCGGACATGTCGAAACGGATCAACTCGACGCCCAGTGCCTTGGCCAGCTGACGAGCCGCCTCGGTCTTGCCGACGCCCGTAGGACCGGCGAACAGGAACGAACCGACCGGCTTGTCAGGCGACTTGAGACCGGCACGAGACAGTTTGATCGCAGTCGACAACGAGTCGATGGCCGCATCCTGTCCGAACACAGTGAGCTTGAGATCACGCTCCAGATTACGCAGCAGTTCCTTGTCGGAGCTGTTGACGTGTTTTGGCGGAATGCGCGCGATCTTGGCGACGATGTCTTCGACCTGAGGCACGTCGATACGCTTGACGCGTTGCTCGACAGGCTGCAGACGCTGATAGGCACCGGCCTCATCGATCACGTCAATGGCCTTGTCAGGCATATGACGGTCATTGATGTAGCGCGATGCAAGCTCGGCGGCGGCGCGCAGGGCTTCATCGCTGTATTCGATGCTGTGATGCTGCTCGAAACGGCTTTTCAGGCCACGCAGGATACCGATGGTGTCCTCGACCGAAGGCTCGGACACATCAACTTTCTGGAAGCGACGCGCCAAGGCACGATCCTTCTCGAAAATCCCGCGAAACTCCTGAAAGGTGGTCGAGCCGATGCAACGGATCTCGCCGGAAGACAGCAGCGGCTTGAGCAGGTTGGAAGCATCCATTACCCCGCCGGAAGCTGCGCCGGCACCGATGATCGTGTGGATCTCGTCGATGAACAGGATCGCCTGAGGACGCTTGCGCAGCTCGTTGAGCAACGCCTTGAAGCGCTTCTCGAAATCGCCGCGGTATTTCGTCCCGGCCAGCAACGCACCCAGGTCGAGCGAGTAGACGACGCTGTTGGCAAGCAGGTCAGGCACCTGATTGTCGACGATGCGCTTGGCCAGACCTTCGGCGATGGCCGTTTTACCGACCCCCGCTTCACCGACCAGCAAAGGATTGTTCTTGCGACGACGAGCCAGAATCTGTGCCACCCGCTCGACTTCGCTTTCGCGGCCGACCAGTGGATCGATACGCCCCTGACGTGCCAACTCGTTCAGATTGCTGGCATAGGCATCCAGAGGATTGCCTGAGGAAGATGCTTCACCGCCCTCGTCGTCCTGCATATCCTGTTCACCTTCAGAAGAGTGTTCGCCATGCCCTGGAACCTTGGAGATACCGTGGGCGATGTAGTTGACGACATCGATCCGGGCCACGCTCTGCTGTTTGAGCAGAAATACGGCCTGGCTTTCCTGCTCACTGAAAATCGCAACCAGCACGTTGGCGCCGGTCACTTCGCGTTTGCCTGAGCTCTGCACGTGGAAGACTGCCCGTTGCAGCACGCGCTGGAACCCGAGCGTCGGTTGTGTCTCGCGGTCCTCGTCATGGACGGGGATCAGCGGAGTGGTGGAGTCGATGAACTCCTGCAGATCATGCTTGAGTTTATCGAGGTTTGCGCCGCAGGCACGCAGGACAGTGGCTGCAGCCTCATTATCCAATAGAGCCAGCAGGAGATGCTCGACCGTCATGAACTCATGACGCTTCGAACGTGCCTCCTTGAAGGCAAGATTGAGGGTGACTTCGAGCTCACGGTTTAACATAGCTTCACCTCATACCCAAGTGGTCGGCGTTTAACCGTCCTTCTCGATCTCACAGAGTAGCGGATGCTGGCTCTCCCTGGCGTATTGATTGACCTGCATTGCCTTGGTCTCGGCGATGTCGCGGGTAAACAATCCGCAGACTGCCCGTCCCTCTGTATGGACGGCCAGCATGACTTTGGTGGCCAGCTCACGATTCAGGTTAAAAAACACCTCGAGCACTTCTACGACGAAATCCATCGGGGTGTAGTCATCGTTGAATAAAACCACCTTGTACATCGGTGGCGCCTGCAGGGTCGGCTTGGCGTCCTGCACCGCAATGCCCGCCGAGTCGTCCTCGTGCGACTGCGGATCATCCTGATTGAATGTTAGTCGAATCTTGCTGAATGCATGCATGGAAAGAAATGTTCGTTTGAGGGCGGATTGAGCGATTTAGTCGCAGTCTGGACGGTTTTTAAAAGGGCTGCCACATGACCTTGACTATCAGCTAAACGGTGTTACAAACAATAGAGCCCACATTGGGTAAAAAGGGTCCGCGCAGTCAACCAAAATTTTTGGGGTGGGCAGCGGATGAAAGTGGATGATACTCCTGACGGAGTCCTTTGCAGAGGGAGATGGTGATGATTGAAGGAAAAGTCAAGTGGTTCAACAATGCAAAAGGGTTTGGATTCATAAACGCTGAAGGCAAGAGTAACGAGGATCTGTTCGTTCATTTCTCGGCTATCGAAATGGACGGTTACAAAACCCTCAAGGCTGGCCAGACAGTCAGATTTGAAGTCGCTCACGGTCCAAAGGGGCTGCAGGCGATAAAAATCAGTAGCTCGGACGTACCAAAGCAGGATCCGGCAAAGGACACGCAGCCGCAACTTCAGCAGGACCACGCTCAAGCGGACGCCTGATGCTCGTGTTGAAAAAGTCAGTTGAGGTATAACGGCAGCCATCAGAGCCCGCCGAATTTCCAGCAGCGTGCAATGAGCCTTGCCGGACACATAAAGAGACATAGACATTGGTCTGTTTTATATCCGTCGCGCTCCACAGGGTATCGAATTAGCGGTTATTGCACCGCGGATGCCCAGACTCCGAGACATTCAGCTCGTTTACGCCAAACCATCCTGCACAAAGAAAGTCCACTCCTCCCCATCTGATCCCCGCCTCCAGACCTCCCGGGCCCGACATGCCAACCACCAGACGCCTGTCTGGAAGATCGTACGTTCGACCAACGGCGGATATTCATTTTTCGATAGCTCGCATAGCATTCATGCTTGGTGCCAATGGTTTGATATACTCGCGCCGTGACCGCAGAGTCATCAAGGCCGACCCGTCCGAATTCTGACCCTCGGCCTTCCTTATGCGTCGGGCTGCTACCTGACCCGACAGCTTGACGCTCGACTGATGCACCCAACATCACCGCGAATAAACCTCGACCTGGCTCATGGCCGAACCGTGGGCAAGCGCGCTTAGAATGCGCGTATCGAGATTTGTGCATGCTCAGCAAAAGAGAGTTAATACGAATGTCCAACCGCTCGAAGATCATCTACACCTTCACCGACGAAGCTCCGGCCCTCGCCACCTACTCCCTGCTGCCTATTATCGAAGCCTTCACGGCAACCTCCGATATCGACGTGGAGACACGCGATATCTCTCTGGCGGGCCGTGTTCTTTCCAGCTTCCCGGAATTGCTTGCCGACAAAAAAGTGCCGGATCATCTCGCCGAGCTGGGCAAACTGGCCACCACGCCAGAGGCCAACATCATCAAGCTGCCTAACATCAGCGCCTCGGTCCCGCAATTGAAGGCGACCATCAAGGAGCTTCAGAATCAGGGGTACAACATTCCTGACTACCCTGAAAATCCTGCCACTGACGCGGAAAAAGAAACCCGCGCCCGCTACGACAAAACCAAGGGCAGCGCCGTGAACCCGGTTCTGCGCGAAGGCAACTCCGATCGCCGCGCCCCGCTGTCGGTCAAGAACTACGCGCGCAAGCACCCGCACAAGATGGGCGCCTGGTCAGCTGACTCCAAGGCTCACGTTGCGCACATGAGCAACGGCGACTTCTACGGTAGCGAAAAAGCCGCCGAGATCGCAGCCGACAACACCGTCAAGATCGAGCTCGTCGCCCAGGACAGCACCACCACCGTCCTGAAGGAAAAAACCTCCGTCAAGGCTGGCGAAGTCGTCGACTGCTCGGTCATGAGCGCCAAGGCCCTGCGCAGCTTCATTGCTGCCGAAATCGAAGACGCCCGCAAGCAGGGCGTGCTGTTTTCGGTGCACTTGAAAGCCACCATGATGAAGATCTCCGACCCGATCATGTTCGGCCAGATCGTCGACGAGTTCTACAAGGATGCGCTGACCAAGCACGCCGATACGCTCAAGCAGATTGGCTTCAGCCTGAACAACGGCATTGGCGACCTGTACGAGCGCATCACTGCCCTGCCCGCTGACAAGCAGGCAGAAATCAAGGCTGACATCGAAGCGGTCTACGCCGTTCGTCCACAGCTGGCGATGGTCAATTCCGACAAGGGCATCACCAACCTGCACGTGCCGAGCGACGTCATCGTCGACGCCTCGATGCCGGCAATGATTCGTGACTCCGGCAAGATGTGGGGCACGGACGGTCAGCTGCACGATGCCAAGGCCGTCATTCCGGATCGCTGCTACGCCACCATCTATCAGGCGGTCATCGAAGACTGCAAGAAAAATGGCGCATTCGACCCGACTACCATGGGCAGCGTACCGAACGTCGGCCTGATGGCTCAGAAGGCCGAAGAGTATGGCTCCCACGACAAGACGTTCCACATTCAGACCAACGGCGTGGTTCGCGTAACCGACAGCCAGGGCAACCTGCTGATGGAACAGAACGTCGAAGCCGGCGATATCTGGCGTATGTGCCAGGCCAAGGACGCACCGATCCAGGACTGGGTGAAACTGGCCGTCAACCGTGCTCGCGCCAGCGACACCCCGGCCATCTTCTGGCTGGACTCGTCCCGCGCCCATGACAGCGTAATGATCGAGAAAGTACGCAAGTACCTGGCCGATCACGACACCTCGGGCCTGGACATCCAGATCCTGTCGCCTGTCGACGCGATGA
Organism: Pseudomonas congelans; assembly: GCF_900103225.1. GTDB lineage: Bacteria > Pseudomonadota > Gammaproteobacteria > Pseudomonadales > Pseudomonadaceae > Aquipseudomonas > Aquipseudomonas congelans. Next base: position 1,600,847 of record NZ_FNJH01000001.1, read on the forward strand.
AGCTGACCCTGGAACGCACGCGCGCTGGCAAGGACACCATCTCGGTGACCGGTAACGTGCTGCGCGACTACCTGACCGACCTGTTCCCGATCATGGAACTGGGCACCAGCGCGAAAATGCTGTCGATCGTTCCGCTGATGAACGGCGGTGGTCTGTTTGAAACCGGCGCTGGCGGTTCGGCTCCGAAGCATGTGCAGCAGTTCGTCGAGGAAAACTTCCTGCGCTGGGATTCGCTGGGCGAGTTCCTGGCTCTGGCGGCATCCCTCGAGCATCTGGGCCATGCCTACAACAATCCGAAAGCGCTGGTGCTGTCCAAGACCCTCGATCAGGCCACTGGCGAGTTCCTGGACCGCAACAAGTCGCCTTCGCGCAAGGTCGGTGGTATCGATAACCGCGGCAGCCACTTCTACCTGACCCTGTTCTGGGCACAGGCACTGGCTGCTCAGAACGACGACGCAGACCTCAAGGCGCAGTTCGCGCCGCTGGCCAAGACACTGACCGACAACGAAGAAAAAATCGTTGCCGAGCTGAACGCTGTTCAGGGCAAGCCAGTGGACATTGGCGGCTACTACTTCCCTAACCCGGAAGTCACCAGCAAGGCCATGCGCCCGAGCGCCACGCTCAACGCGGCTATCGCTGCGCTGTAAGAGGCAATCCGGAGCGGTGCATAAAAAATGCACCGCATCGCAAAAAATCCCCGGCCTGTTGCCGGGGATTTTTTTTATCCATGAAAATTTCAGTTAGCTGTGTAGTCCCGAGCGTCCGGGAGATCCCGGCTCAAGAACATGATCGCCCCCTTCAGCTTTTCAGCGTGCGCGAGAGAAAGTCGCGAATGTATTCGGCGATCTCCGGCGCGTGCGTTTCCAATGCAAAGTGACCGGCATCCAGCAGATGCACTTCAGCAGCCGGGACGTCCTTGCGATAAGCATGTGCGCCAGGCGGTATGAACGCAGGATCGTGCTTGCCCCAGACCGCCAGCAAGGGAGGCTGATATTTGCGCAGGTATTCCTGAAACGAGGGGTAAGCCGCTACGTTGCTGCGGTAGTCGAGAATCAGGTCAAGCTGGATCTCTTCTGCGCCCGGCCGCGCCATATACAGAATGTCGAGGTTGTAGCCATCGGGAGAAAGCTTTTCAGGAGTGGCTCCCGTACCGTATTGCCAGTCACGGATGACTTCAGGTGACAACGAGGCGCGGCAGGCTTCGCGATTGGCTGCTGAAGGCTCGCGCCAGTAGGCTTGCCACGGTCCCCATTGATCGCTGAATCCTTCCAGATAGGCGTTGCCATTCTGACTGATGATTGCAGTAACCTTCTCCGGGTTCGCCGCTGCGAGCCGCAAACCTGTCGGTGCGCCATAGTCGAATATGTATAACGCGTACTTCTTCAGGCCCAACGCTTCGGTAAAGCCCTCGATCACCGTGTAAAGGTTTGCGAATGTGTAATCGAACTGCCCGCGCGGTGGTGCTTTGGTATTACCGAATCCGGGCAGATCGGGAGCGATCAGGCGGTACCGACTCGCCAACAATGGCATCAGGTCACGAAACATGTGGCTGGAACTCGGAAAACCATGAAGCAACAGCAGCACCGGGGCGTCCTTGGGACCAACTTCGCGATAGAACACATTCACGTCCCCTACCTGCTGAGTGTGAAACGTCACGCGGAAGGCATCATCAATGTTCATTGCATTTTCCCTGGATAGAGGTTTATTGCTTGCAGAAGCAGCGCTCACCAACGAAGCCCCGAGAGCAGAAGCAGCGCCTAATGCTGACGCTTGTAAAACCTTGCGCCGACTGACACCGGATGCGGCATTTTCAGCGTCGACTGAACCGAAATTTTTCATAGAAGAGTCTGACCGGGCTGGATGAATGTGTGGCCATCCTAATCATTGCGTCTGAACTGCAGAATCACCGCAAAAATCAATTCACCATTTCAATATCTGAAATGCTGATACGATTTCGCATCTCTCATGGCAAGCAGGCGGCCTATGGACCGTATTCAGGAAATGACGCTTTTCGCCGGACTTGCCGAGCAAACCAGTTTTGCCGGGGTAGCCCGCCACTTTGGCCTGTCGACCGCTACGGTAACCCGGGCTATAGCGAGTCTGGAAAGTCGCCTGGGCATCCTGCTGGTGGTGCGCACGACTCGCAACATGCGGCTCACCGAGGCGGGCCAGCGCTTCGCCGCTGATTGCCGCCGACTGCTTGCCGACCTTGATGAGGCAGAAAGCGCGGCAGGCGGCTTGCATGCGCTGCCAGGCGGCCTATTGACGGTCACCGCACCTCAGATGTTCGGCGCGCTGCATGTCGTGCCCGTAATGACGAGCTTTCTCGAGCGGTTTCCGGCAGTGGACATCCGTGCCATTCTGGTCGACCGGGTCGTGTCCATGCTCGATGAGGGCGTCGACGTGGCCGTCAGGATCGGTACCCTGCCCGACTCGTCCCTTACCGCAATCCCGACAGGTAGCGTGCGGCGCATGGTTTGCGCATCTCCTGCCTATCTCGAACAGCATGGAACACCGCAGCATCCCGACGATTTGCGACAGCATTCGACAGTCTCGACCAGCACCGCGGAACGCTCGCCTCACTGGCTTTTCCGGATCGATGACAATAATTATTCAGTAGACGTCGGTTCGAGACTCAGCCTGACGTCTTATCAGGCGGCGATCAGCGCTGCGTTACAGGGCTGGGGGCTGACCCAGGTGCCGTACTATCAGATACGCGAGCACCTGCAGGAAGGCAGGCTCAAATGTGTTCTGGACAGGTTCGAAATAATGCCGGAACCGGTTCACGTTGTTTACCTGGAGGGCCGTCGTCGCTCATCCAAAGTGCGAGCCTTTGTGGACTTCTGCGTCAGCGCCCTGAGGCATGATCTGCAGTTCGAGCAACAATAAGCGGTTACGGCTGACTCAATCCCCTGCAAAGAGACCATTATCATGACCTGGCAAGCCCACGTTACCGTCGCCACCATCGTCGAAGATCAAGGCCGCTTTCTGTTCGTCGAAGAAATCAAAGGCGGACGCGCCGTACTCAACCAACCCGCCGGGCACCTCGACCCGAATGAGAGCCTGCAACGCGCCGCCGTGCGTGAAACCCTGGAAGAAACCGGCTGGGACGTCGAATTGACCAGCGTGGTGGGCATCTATCTATACACCGCGCCGAGCAATGGCGTGACCTACCAGCGAATCTGCTTTGCCGCCAGGGCTTTGCGCCACCACCCCGAGTATCAACTCGACGAAGGCATCGTCGGCGCAGTCTGGCTGACCCGCGATGAATTGCTGGCCCAGCAGGAGCGCTGGCGCAGCGAGCTGGTATTGCGTTGCCTGGACGACTACCTCGATGGCGAACATTTCAGTCTCGACCTGCTGCGCGACAAGGCGTGAGACTCGACGCCCTCAGCCTGATAGAATCGCGTCCTTTTACAGGTCAGCCGTTGAATCCCCATGCGTGATCCAGCCCCCTCGAACTCAGAAATGAAGCGCGTCATAGTCGGCATGTCCGGCGGCGTGGACTCTTCCGTTTCCGCCGTACTGCTCATGGAGCAGGGTTATCAGGTGGAAGGCTTGTTCATGAAGAACTGGGAAGAAGACGACGGAACGGAATACTGCACCGCCCGCGAAGACCTGGCAGATGCCCAGGCCGTGTGCGACAAGATCGGCATCAAACTGCACACAGCGAACTTCGCGGCCGAGTACTGGGACAACGTCTTCGAGCACTTCCTCGAAGAGTACAAGGCCGGGCGCACCCCGAACCCGGACATCCTGTGTAACCGGGAAATCAAGTTCAAGGCGTTTCTCGACTACGCACTGATGCTGGGCGCCGACCTTATTGCGACAGGCCATTACGTACGCCGCCGCGATATCGATGGACGTACCGAGCTGCTCAAGGGCCTGGACCCGAACAAGGACCAGAGCTACTTCCTGCACGCCGTTGGCGGCGAGCAGATTGCCCGGACGCTGTTCCCGGTTGGCGAGCTGGAAAAGCCGGAAGTGCGTGCCATTGCCGAAAAACATGGCCTGGCCACTGCCAAAAAGAAGGATTCCACCGGAATCTGCTTTATTGGCGAGCGCCGCTTCACTGATTTTCTGCGCCAGTACCTGCCCGCCCAGCCCGGCGAAATCAAGACCACCGAAGGTGAAGTCATCGGTCGTCACAGCGGCTTGATGTATCACACCATCGGCCAGCGCCAGGGGCTGGGCATCGGCGGCCTCAAGGACGCAAGCGATGATCCGTGGTACGTGCTGGTCAAGGACTTGGACAACAATGAACTGATCGTCGGTCAGGGCAACGATCACCCCTGGCTGTTTTCCCGTGCGCTGGTCTCTTCGGAAATCTATTGGATCAACCCGATCGACCTTAGCACCCCGCGCAGCCTCACCGCGAAGGTCCGTTACCGTCAGGGCGACCAGCCATGCACGCTGGAAAAGACCGCTGACGGTTACCGCGCCACATTCGACGACCCGCAACGCGCTGTCACTCCCGGCCAGTCCGTGGTGTTCTACGACGGCGAAATCTGTCTGGGCGGCGGCGTGATCGAAATTGCCGAACCCTGGACCAGCAAGGACAAGCGTTGATGAGCCCGACTCAGGAACAACTGATCGCTCTGGGTGGTGTATTCCAGGCCGCCGTGCTGGTCGACCGGATCGCCAAGACCGGTCAGATCAGCGAAGCGGCCCTGAGCTGCATGCTCGGCAGCCTGCTGGTGGTCGACCCCAAGGATACGCTGGACGTCTTCGGCGGCGACGACCTCAACCTGCACGAAGGCTATCGCGCCATGGCCAGCGCTCTGGAGCGTGACCCGGCAACGTTGCAGCGCGAACCGTTGCGCTATGCCCTGTCGATGCTTGGCCTCGAGCGCCAGCTGGCCAAGCGCGATGACCTGCTTGAAGTGATCGGCAAACGCATTCCGGTGATTCAGTCTCAGGTCGAGCATTTTGGCATCGCCCACGAGAACGTGATTGCCGCGACCGGCGCGCTCTATCAGGACACCCTGAGCACCTTGCGCCAACGGATTCAGGTACAAGGCGACATGCGCAACCTGCAGCAGCCGAACAATGCCTCGAAGATTCGCGGCATTCTGCTGGCCGGTATTCGCTGTGCCCGCCTGTGGCGGCAAGTTGGCGGTCATCGCTGGCAGCTGGTGTTCAGCCGTCGCAAGCTGTTGAAAGAACTCTACCCATTGCTGCACGGCTGACGCGCCGCGCGCCAATGACCTTCACCACCCCAGGCACGACGCTGTCTACGCTGGTCAGCGGGCTCCGGTCCGACTGACTTTTCATGTATGATATGCGCCCTTTTCGTCGCCCGACTGTCCGAGAGCATCCCATGCAGCTTTCTTCGCTCACTGCGGTTTCCCCTGTTGATGGCCGCTACGCCGGCAAAACCCAGGCCTTGCGCCCTATTTTCAGCGAATACGGCCTGATCCGTTTCCGCGTGATGGTTGAAGTTCGCTGGCTCCAGCGTCTCGCGGCTCACCCGCAGATCACCGAAGTCCCGGCCTTCTCCGCGCAAGCCAACGCCATCCTGGATGCTCTGGCTGAAGACTTCTCCGTGGAGCATGCCGAGCGCGTCAAGGAAATCGAGCGCACCACCAATCATGACGTGAAGGCTGTGGAGTATCTGCTCAAGGAGCAGGCTGCCAAATTGCCAGAGCTGGAAAAGGTCAGCGAGTTCATCCACTTCGCCTGCACCAGCGAAGACATCAACAATCTGTCGCACGCATTGATGCTGCGCGAAGGCCGCGACACGGTCGTGCTGCCGCTGATGCGCCAGATCGCCGACGCCATCCGCGAGCTGGCGATTCGCTTTGCAGACGTGCCGATGCTGTCCCGCACCCACGGCCAGCCAGCCTCCCCGACCACACTGGGCAAGGAACTGGCCAACGTCGTCTACCGCCTTGAGCGCCAGATCAGCCAGATTGCGGCAGTCCCGTTGCTCGGCAAGATCAACGGCGCAGTCGGCAACTACAACGCCCACCTCTCTGCCTACGCAGACATCGACTGGGAAGCCAACGCGCGCGCCTTCATCGAAGACGAGCTGGGCCTGGGCTTCAACCCCTACACCACGCAGATCGAACCGCACGACTATATTGCCGAGCTGTTCGATGCCATTGCCCGCTTCAACACGATCCTGATCGACTTCGACCGCGACATCTGGGGCTACATCTCGCTGGGCTATTTCAAGCAGCGCACCATTGCTGGCGAAATCGGCTCCTCGACCATGCCGCACAAGGTCAACCCGATCGACTTCGAAAACTCCGAAGGCAACCTGGGCATTGCCAATGCACTGTTCCAGCATCTGGCGAGCAAGCTGCCTGTCTCTCGCTGGCAGCGTGACCTGACCGACTCCACCGTGCTACGCAACCTGGGCGTCGGCTTTGCCCACAGCGTCATTGCCTACGAAGCCAGCCTCAAGGGCATCAGCAAACTGGAACTGAATGAGCAGCGCATTGCCGCCGATCTGGATGCATGCTGGGAAGTTCTGGCAGAGCCGATTCAGACGGTCATGCGTCGTTACAACATCGAAAACCCGTACGAAAAACTGAAAGAACTGACACGCGGCAAGGGCATCGGTCCTGAAGCGTTGCAGACTTTCATCGACGGTCTGGACATGCCTGCCGAAGCCAGGGCCGAGCTCAAGAAGCTCACGCCTGCCAATTACATCGGTAACGCAGCCGCTCAGGCCAAGCGCATCTGACACGCAAAAAAATTGCACACGCCCGGCTGTGCCGGGCGTTTTTATTTCAAGGGCTTACACATGAATCCTGATATTCCTCTACAACTTCTGGGCGGCATCAGTGCTCGCGTTTTCCTGCGTGACTACTGGCAGAAAAAACCGCTGCTGATCCGCCAGGCTCTGCCGGACTTTCAAAGCCCGATTGACGCGGACGAGCTTGCCGGCCTCGCCCTGGAAGAAGAAGTGGAGTCGCGCCTGGTCATCGAAAACGGCGAGCGTCCGTGGGAGCTGCGTCGTGGCCCGTTCGCTGAAGACGAGTTCAGCAAACTGCCCGAGCGCGACTGGACGCTGCTGGTCCAGGCCGTTGACCAGTTCGTTCCGGAGGTCAGTGAGCTGCTGGAAAACTTCCGTTTTCTGCCCAGCTGGCGGATTGACGATGTGATGATCAGCTACGCTGCGCCTGGCGGCAGCGTCGGTCCGCATTTCGACAACTATGATGTTTTCCTGCTTCAGGGGCATGGCAAACGCCACTGGCAGATCGGCCAGATGTGCGATGCGGAAAGCCCGCTGCTGCAGCATGCCGACCTGCGCATCCTTGCCGAATTCGAGAAAACCGAAGAGTGGACTCTGGAACCGGGCGACATGCTTTACCTGCCGCCGCGCCTGGCGCACTGCGGCGTTGCCGTCGACGACTGCCTGACCTACTCGGTCGGTTTCCGTGCGCCGAGCGCTGCCGAAGTCCTGACCCACTTCACCGACTTCCTCAGCCAGTTCATCCCGGACGAAGAGCGCTATACCGATGCTGACGCCCAGCCGGTCAGCGATCCTCATCAGATCCAGCATGACGCGCTTGATCGCCTTAAAACGCTGCTGGCCGAACACATGAGTGACGAACGCCTGCTGCTGACCTGGTTCGGCCAGTTCATGACCGAACCGCGCTACCCGGAACTGGTGACCGGCCCCGAGCTGGACGAACAGGATCTGCTCGACAGCCTTGAGCAGGGTGCAGTGCTGATTCGCAACCCGAGCGCACGGCTGGCCTGGTCTGAAGTCGACGACGATCTGCTACTGTTTGCCAGTGGCCAGAGCCGCCTGCTGCCGGGCAGCCTGCGTGACCTGCTCAAACTGATCTGTGCCGCCGATGCATTGCACAGCGAAAACCTTGGCCAATGGTTGGCCGATGACGAGGGACGCAATTTGCTTTGCGAACTCGTAAAACAAGGAAGCCTGGGATTTGCCGATGAATAAAGTCACTGTAGCTGTCGCCCAATGGCAGAAGAACAACGCCGATATCCGGCGCATACGCGACTCGGTATTCATTGCCGAACAATCGGTGCCGCCGGAACTGGAGTGGGATGCCGAAGATGCAGGTGCCGTGCACTTTCTCGCGTACGAAGGTGAATATGCGGTGGGCACTGCCCGACTGCTGCCCGATGGCGAGATCGGTCGACTGTCAGTCCTGAGGGACTGGCGTGGCCTGAAGGTCGGGGAGGCTCTGCTGGGTGCAGTGATCCATGAAGCCGAACAGCGTGGGCTCAAGCCGCTCAAGCTGAGCGCTCAGGTGCAGGCCGTCGAGTTTTACCAGCGCTTCGGTTTTTCGGTTATCAGCGACGAGTTTCTCGAAGCCGGTCTCCCACACGTGGATATGCTCCGCGAAGCGTAATCAACACCATTATGTAGGCGCTCACCGCGGCACTACATAATGATCGCCCTGCCCTTTTTCGCTCGACACACTCAAGGTCGACCCGAAAATCGGCGGGGCATTTTTATGCCCGACCATTCAGCTTGATTGCCTGCGGCCGACACAGTGGCACAATCATGCTTTACGCGCTTAACGCGGAGAATGAACATGTCAGTACGCAACTTGCTCAATGCAGCGCTCACCTCGATGCTGATCATCTTCAGCGCTCAGACCATTGCGGCGACTGAAGTCGTCCCGCTCAACTACCGCACCAGTGCCGATCTGCTGCCGGTCGCCAAATCATTTCTGGGCAATGAAGGCACTGTCAGCGCCTACGGCAATCAACTGATCGTGAATGCAGAGTCACGCAAGATCGAAGAACTTCGCACCTTGATCTCGCAACTCGACACCGCACCGAAACGCTTGCTGATCAGCGTCGACACCAGCGATAGCGCAACGCGCAGCAGCGGCGGCTCTCGAGTGATCGAGTACGGTACTGCCAGCCGCGAAGGCGGCGTGCAACAAGTACAGACCAGCGAAGGGACCCCTGCGCTCATCCAGGTTGGTCAGAGCGTGCCGTTGACCTCCTCATCCACAGATGCATACGGATACTCCCGAAGCGACACCGAGTACCGCAATGTAACCCAGGGGTTTTACGTCACGGCCAGCGTGACCGGCGACACGGTACACCTGAGCATTAGCACCAATCATGACCGCATGAGCCAGGAGCGCCCTGATGCCGTCAAGGTGCAGAGTACCGACAGCCAGGTGAGTGGCAGGCTGGGAGAATGGATCACGCTGGCGAGCAATAGCAACGAATCCGTCGCGGATCAGAGTGGCCTGGCGCAACGCTATTCCACCCAGGGTCGTGACGATATGATTTTGCGCGTAAAGGTCGAAACCCTCGAATAGCCTGCAAGGGCTGAAAACCCAATACTTGCGGGCCTTTTGATGACTGGCCGGTCGACTTCTCACAAATATGTAGTGATTTAAAAAAAGCACTACAAAACGTTTGACGCCCCCTGGAAGTGCGAGGCATGATTGCCTCGCTCCCGCTAATCAGAGGCTTTGCAAAAAGCCTTCGAGTCGCCGCTCTCACACACCCGCAGAGCCGATTCGTGTCCGCACCGCCCACAAGGCAGTTTGACGAGGTTGCGACTGGAACGAAGTTGTCCCGAGGGACGGAAGCGTAAACGGTAACCCGGCAAGGCCGACGGTGATGCACAACGCCACTGCAGGCCCGACTGTCCACCTGACAGCCTCATGTCCGGACGCCCGCTCTCCCCTCGAACACATCGTTCACCCGTCGCGACCCACGTAACGTGCGGCTTCAAGCAAAACCCCGGATCAGCGAGCAGCCATCTACCGTGCCTTCGATAAACGAGGCGTTTTGGCGGAGCAGGACTTTCCAACGAGACCTACTTCTAGAGGTTTATCACCATGGCACTGACACGCGAACAACAAATAGCGGCTCTCGAGAAAGACTGGGCTGAAAATCCGCGCTGGAAAAACGTGACCCGTACTTACTCCGCCGCAGATGTGGTCCGCCTGCGCGGCTCGGTTCAACCCGAACACACCTTTGCACGACTGGGTGCAGACAAGCTGTGGAATCTGGTAACCCAGGGTGCCAAACCGTCCTTCCGGCCAGACAAGGATTTCGTCAATTGCATGGGCGCCCTCACCGGCGGCCAGGCCGTGCAGCAGGTCAAGGCTGGTATTCAGGCCATCTACCTGTCCGGCTGGCAGGTCGCTGCCGACAACAACTCTGCCGAGTCCATGTACCCGGATCAGTCGCTGTACCCGGTCGACTCGGTGCCGACCGTGGTCAAGCGCATCAACAACTCGTTCCGCCGCGCCGACCAGATCCAGTGGAAAGCAGGCAAGGCACCGGGTGACGAAGGCTACATCGACTATTTCGCACCGATCGTGGCAGACGCGGAAGCCGGATTCGGCGGTGTGCTCAATGCTTATGAGCTGATGAAAAGCATGATCGAAGCCGGCGCCGCCGGGGTGCACTTCGAAGATCAACTGGCTTCGGTGAAGAAATGTGGCCACATGGGCGGCAAGGTGCTGGTCCCGACTCAGGAAGCCATACAGAAACTGGTCGCCGCACGCCTGGCGGCCGATGTGGCCGGTGTACCGACCATCATTCTGGCGCGGACTGACGCCAACGCTGCCGACTTGCTGACATCAGATTGCGATCCGTACGACAAGCCATTCGTAACTGGCGAACGGACCCACGAGGGGTTCTACAAGGTTCGCGCCGGTCTCGATCAGGCGATCTCGCGTGGCCTGGCGTACGCGCCCTACGCCGATCTGATCTGGTGCGAAACAGCCAGACCGGATCTGGACGAGGCACGCCGCTTCGCCGAAGCGATCAAAAAGGAATACCCGGATCAGTTGCTGTCCTACAACTGCTCGCCGTCCTTCAACTGGAAGAAAAACCTCGACGACGCAACCATCGCCAGATTTCAGCGCGAGCTGTCGGCCATGGGTTACAAGCACCAGTTCATCACCCTGGCAGGCATTCACAACATGTGGCACAGCATGTTCAATCTGGCGCACGACTACGCCCGCAATGACATGACCGCCTACGTGAAGCTGCAGGAACAGGAGTTCGCCGACGCCGCCAAGGGCTACACCTTCGTGGCCCACCAGCAGGAAGTGGGCACCGGCTATTTCGATGACATGACGACCGTGATCCAGGGCGGCGTATCGTCGGTAACCGCACTGACCGGCTCGACCGAAGAAGAGCAATTCCACTGATACCCAGCGCAACACGTTGAAAAGACAGGCCGTCCATAAGGGCGGTCTGTCTTTTGTGTCAGAGGATGCCGGTATTGATCTCGGACAATAGGTAATTGCCGTGCGAATGCTACAAAAAGCGCACTTTATAAGCCCTACCGTTACCCACTATGCGCCGACTACCGTACTCTGAACTATCAACGCCCCCTCAAATGATATTAATTATCATTCAAATTGCCTTTTCTTACTTTTCTCAGTCAAGAAACATAATTAACGAAATACCCTCTGATGCCCGCCTGGCAGGCACCTCAGCCCTCCTGAAAGGCCTTGGGCAATTAATTCCGTAAATAAATTTGATGTAGAAAATTTACTTGCCAACTGTTTGCACATAAAATCAATTCGTTGACCGCACTGCGACATTTCGTCACTGCCTCGACTCTTTATCAAGCACAGAGACCTTTGCTCTCTAACAAGGACTGACAGCATGCCCGAATCGACAGGTCTGATTGCCCATAACTGGGGCTTCGCCATTTTCCTTTTGGGTGTTGTCGGCCTTTGCGCCTTCATGCTCGGTCTTTCCAGCCTGCTCGGAAGCAAGGCATGGGGCCGCAGCAAGAACGAACCTTTCGAATCCGGCATGCTGCCTACCGGCAGTGCGCGCCTGCGCCTCTCCGCAAAATTCTATCTGGTCGCGATGCTTTTCGTGATCTTTGACATTGAAGCCCTTTTTCTCTTTGCCTGGTCTGTGTCCGTCCGCGAAAGCGGCTGGACCGGATTCGTCGAAGCTCTCGTTTTCATAGCAATTCTGTTGGCAGGTCTTGTCTACCTATGGCGGGTTGGCGCTCTTGACTGGGCTCCTGAAGGTCGCCGTAATCGGCAAGCGAAGCTGAAACAATGAGGCTTTGGCGATGCAATATAATCTCACCAGGATCGACCCGGATGCTCCTAACGAGCAGTACCCCATCGGCAAACGGGAAACCGTTTCCGATCCGTTAGAAGATCAAGTCCACAAAAACATCTACATGGGCAAGCTGGAAGACGTGCTGAATGGTGCGGTCAACTGGGGACGTAAAAACTCCCTGTGGCCCTACAACTTCGGCCTGTCGTGCTGCTATGTGGAAATGACCACCGCCTTCACGGCACCCCACGACATCGCGCGCTTTGGCGCTGAAGTCATACGGGCGTCGCCACGGCAGGCGGATTTCATGGTTATTGCCGGTACCTGCTTCATCAAGATGGCGCCGATCATTCAGCGTCTCTACGAGCAAATGCTCGAGCCCAAGTGGGTTATCTCCATGGGTTCGTGTGCCAACTCCGGTGGCATGTACGACATCTACTCAGTGGTCCAGGGGGTGGACAAATTCCTTCCCGTGGATGTCTACGTGCCCGGCTGCCCGCCCCGCCCCGAGGCGTTTCTGCAAGGCTTGATGCTGCTGCAGGAATCCATCGGCAAGGAGCGTCGCCCTCTTTCCTGGGTCGTTGGCGATCAAGGCGTGTATCGCGCCGAGATGCCATCGCAAAAGGAACAGCGCCGCGAACAGCGTATTCAGGTGACCAACCTGCGCAGCCCCGACGAAGTCTGATCCAGCCCGTTCTTCTTATAAAAAAGACAAGAACCGGGGTTGATTCTGTACGTTGACCGAAGTGATTGAGACCTATGACTGCAGACAACGCTCTGTACATCCCGCCTTACAAGGCTGACGACCAAGATGTCGTCGTTGAACTGAATAACCGTTTTGGTGCCGAGGCTTTCACTGCCCAGCCAACCCGCACCGGCATGCCCGTGCTGTGGATCGAGCGCGCCAGACTGTTCGAAATTCTGACGTTCCTGCGCAATGTGCCCAAGCCCTACTCCATGCTCTATGACCTGCATGGTGTGGACGAGCGTCTGCGCACAAACCGTCGTGGTCTGCCCGGCGCAGACTTCACCGTGTTCTATCACCTGCTGTCGATCGAGCGAAACAGCGATGTGATGATCAAGGTCGCGCTTTCCGAAAGCGACCTGAGCGTACCAACCATTACCAGCATCTGGCCCAATGCCAACTGGTACGAGCGCGAAGTCTGGGACATGTTCGGCATCGACTTCCCAGGGCACCCGCACCTGAGCCGCATCATGATGCCGCCGACCTGGGAAGGCCACCCGTTGCGCAAGGACTTCCCTGCCCGCGCAACGGAATTCGACCCGTACAGCCTGACCCTCGCCAAACAGCAACTGGAAGAGGAAGCCGCCCGCTTCCGTCCGGAAGACTGGGGCATGAAACGTTCTGGCACCAATGAGGACTACATGTTCCTCAATCTGGGGCCGAACCACCCTTCTGCTCACGGTGCGTTCCGTATCATTCTGCAGCTGGACGGCGAAGAAATCGTCGACTGCGTTCCGGACATCGGCTACCACCACCGTGGTGCCGAGAAAATGGCCGAGCGCCAGTCCTGGCACAGCTTCATCCCCTACACCGACCGTATCGACTACCTGGGCGGGGTGATGAACAACCTGCCTTACGTGCTCTCGGTCGAGAAGCTGGCAGGCATCAAGGTGCCGGAAAAGGTCGACGTCATCCGCATCATGATGGCCGAGTTCTTCCGTATCACCAGTCACCTGCTGTTCCTGGGTACCTACATTCAGGACGTGGGCGCCATGACGCCGGTGTTCTTCACGTTCACCGACCGCCAGAAAGCCTACACCGTGATCGAAGCGATTACCGGCTTCCGTCTGCACCCGGCCTGGTACCGCATCGGCGGGGTCGCTCACGACCTGCCGCGCGGCTGGGAAAAACTGGTCAAGGACTTCGTCGACTGGCTGCCCAAGCGCCTCGACGAATACACCAAGGCAGCCCTGCAGAACAGTATCCTCAAGGGTCGTACCGTCGGCGTCGCCGCCTACAACACCAAGGAAGCTCTCGAATGGGGCGTCACCGGTGCAGGCCTGCGCTCCACCGGTTGCGACTTCGACCTGCGCAAGGCTCGCCCTTACTCGGGCTACGAGAACTTCGAATTCGAAGTGCCGCTGGCCGCCAATGGCGATGCCTATGACCGCTGCATGGTTCGCGTCGAAGAGATGCGCCAGAGCATCAAGATCATCGACCAGTGCATGCGCAACATGCCGGAAGGCCCGTACAAGGCGGATCACCCTCTGACCACGCCGCCGCCGAAAGAGCGCACCCTGCAGCACATCGAAACCCTGATCACGCACTTCCTGCAGGTTTCGTGGGGCCCGGTCATGCCGGCCAACGAATCCTTCCAGATGATCGAAGCGACCAAGGGTATCAACAGCTATTACCTGACGAGCGACGGCGGCACCATGAGCTACCGTACCCGGATCCGCACCCCGAGTTACCCGCACCTGCAGCAGATCCCTTCGGTGATCAAAGGCAGCATGGTCGCGGACTTGATCGCGTACCTGGGTAGTATCGATTTCGTTATGGCCGACGTGGACCGCTAAGCATGAATAGCCCGCTAATCCAGACAGACCGTTTCGCCCTGAGCGAAACCGAGCGCTCGGCCATCGAGCATGAGATGCATCACTACGAGGACCCGCGCGCGGCGTCCATCGAAGCCCTGAAAATTGTTCAGAAGGAACGCGGCTGGGTGCCCGACGGCGCCATTTACGCGATCGGCGACCTGCTGGGCATCCCCGCCAGCGACGTCGAAGGCGTTGCCACCTTCTACAGCCAGATCTTTCGCCAGCCGGTCGGGCGTCACATCATTCGCGTCTGCAACAGCATGGTGTGCTTCATCGGCGGCCACGAAAACGTGGTCGACGAGATAAAGAGCTCACTGGGCATCGGCCTGGGTCAGACCACCGCCGACGGTCGTTTCACACTGCTGCCGGTCTGCTGCCTCGGCAACTGTGACAAGGCGCCGGCCGTGATGGTCGACGACGACACTTTCGGCGATGTACAGCCTGCTGGCGTTGCCAAGATGCTGGAGGGTTACCTATGACCATCACTTCCTTCGGCCCTGCCAACCGCATTGCGCGCAAGGCAGAAACCCATCCGCTGACCTGGCGTCTGCGCGACGACGGCGAACCGGTCTGGCTCGACGAGTACCAGACCAAGGACGGCTACGCCGCAGCGCGCAAGGCTCTGACGCAGCAGGCGCCCGACGATATCGTCCAGTCGGTCAAGGATTCCGGCCTCAAGGGCCGCGGTGGCGCAGGCTTCCCCACGGGTGTGAAGTGGGGCCTGATGCCCAAAGACGAATCCATGAACATCCGCTACCTGCTGTGCAACGCGGACGAGATGGAGCCGAACACCTGGAAAGACCGCATGCTGATGGAGCAACTGCCCCATTTGCTGGTCGAGGGCATGCTGATCAGTGCCCGCGCGCTGAAAGCCTATCGCGGCTATATCTTCCTGCGCGGCGAATACGTCACCGCGGCCAAGCACCTCAATCGCGCAGTGGCGGAAGCCAAGGCCGCCGGCTTGCTGGGCAAGAACATTCTCGGCACCGGCTTCGATTTCGAACTGTTCGTACATACGGGTGCCGGTCGCTACATCTGCGGTGAAGAAACCGCACTGATCAACTCGCTGGAGGGCCGCCGCGCCAACCCGCGCTCCAAGCCGCCCTTCCCTGCTGCGGTGGGCGTGTGGGGCAAGCCGACCTGTGTGAACAACGTCGAGACCCTGTGCAACGTGCCCGCCATCGTCAACAACGGCAACGACTGGTACAAGTCGCTGGCTCGCGAAGGCAGTGAAGACCACGGCACCAAGCTGATGGGTTTCTCCGGCAAGGTCAAAAACCCAGGTTTGTGGGAACTGCCCTTCGGTGTGCAGGCTCGCGAACTGTTCGAAGACTACGCCGGCGGCATGCGCGATGGCTTCAAGCTCAAGTGCTGGCAACCCGGAGGCGCCGGCACGGGCTTCCTGCTGCCAGAGCATCTGGATGCCCAGATGTATGCAGGCGGTATCGCCAAGGTCGGCACGCGGATGGGTACAGGCCTGGCAATGGCGGTCGACGATTCGGTCAACATGGTCTCGCTGCTGCGCAACATGGAAGAGTTTTTCGCTCAGGAGTCCTGCGGCTTCTGTACGCCATGTCGCGACGGTCTGCCATGGAGCGTGAAAATGCTTCGCGCCATCGAGAACGGTCAGGGTCAGCCGGGGGATATCGACACCCTGCTGGGTCTGGTCAATTTCCTCGGCCCAGGCAAGACCTTCTGTGCCCATGCACCGGGCGCCGTTGAACCATTGGGCAGTGCGATCAAGTATTTCCGTTCCGAGTTCGAAGCCGGTATCGCGCCAGCCAGCGCAACCACGCTCGTTCCGGGCAAAAGTCCGACAGTGGTCGGCGCATAACAAGACACAACGGTCGGCGGCTGTTCGGGCTGCCGTCCTCGTACCTGCTGACGCCTCCGGGCTGAACGATACGGGTACTACCGAGATTCCATTAGCCACGCCCGCTGACAACGGGCCAACGAAGACCTTTGAACCATGGCTACTATTCACGTAGACGGCAAAGCGCTCGAAGTCGATGGTGCAGACAACCTGTTACAGGCATGTCTGTCGCTGGGCCTCGACATCCCTTATTTCTGCTGGCACCCCGCCCTTGGCAGCGTTGGCGCCTGTCGCCAGTGCGCGGTCAAGCAGTACACGGACGAGAACGACACTCGCGGTCGTATCGTCATGTCCTGCATGACACCAGCCACCGACAACACCTGGATCTCCATCGAAGACGATGAATCCAAGGCCTTCCGGGCCAGTGTCGTCGAATGGCTGATGACCAACCACCCGCATGACTGCCCGGTCTGCGAGGAAGGCGGTCACTGTCACCTGCAGGACATGACCGTAATGACCGGTCACAACGAGCGCCGTTATCGCTTCACCAAGCGTACTCACCAGAATCAGGAGCTAGGGCCCTTCATCGCGCACGAGATGAACCGCTGCATCGCCTGTTATCGCTGTGTGCGCTTCTATAAAGACTATGCGGGCGGCACCGACCTGGGCGTCTACGGCGCCCATGACAACGTGTACTTCGGTCGCGTTGAAGACGGTACGCTGGAAAGCGAGTTCTCCGGCAACCTCACCGAGGTTTGCCCGACCGGTGTGTTCACGGACAAGACCCACTCCGAGCGCTACAACCGCAAATGGGACATGCAGTTCTCTCCGAGCATCTGCCACGGCTGCTCCAGCGGCTGCAACATCAGCCCGGGCGAACGCTACGGTGAATTGCGCCGCATCGAAAACCGTTACAACGGCTCGGTCAACCAGTACTTCCTCTGCGACCGCGGACGTTTCGGCTACGGTTACGTCAATCGCAAGGATCGCCCGCGTCAGCCACTGCTCGTCGACGGTCAGATCAAACTGAGCCTGGACGAGGCGCTGGACAAGGCGGCAGACCTGCTGCGTGGCCGTAACATCGTCGGTATCGGCTCTCCTCGCGCCAGCCTCGAAAGCAACTACGCGTTGCGTGAGCTGGTGGGTGCCGAGCATTTCTACAGCGGTATCGAAGCCGGTGAACTGGAGCGTGTCAGGCTTATTCTCAAGGTCCTTAACGACAGCCCGCTGCCGATCCCGACCCTGCGTGACATCGAAGATCACGATGCCATCTTCGTCCTCGGTGAAGACCTGACCCAGACAGCGGCACGTATGGCCCTGGGCTTGCGCCAGGCCGTCAAAGGCAAGGCTGAGGACATGGCCGCGGCGATGAAAGTCCAGCCGTGGCTCGACGCAGCCGTGAAGAACATCGGTCAGCACGAACTGAATCCGCTGTTCATCGCCAGCCTCGCCGAGACCCGTCTCGACGACGTTGCAGAAGAATGCGTACATGCAGCGCCTGACGACCTGGCGCGTATCGGTTTTGCCGTGGCCCATGCCCTGGATACCAGCGCACCGGCCGTCGAAGGTCTGGACAGCGAGGCGCTGGAGCTGGCGCAACGTATTGCCGACGCACTGCTGGCCGCCAAACGACCGCTGATCATTTCCGGCAGTTCGCTGGGTTCGACAGCACTGATCGAAGCTGCTGCGAACATCGCCAAGGCCTTGAAGCTGCGCGACAAGCAGGGCTCCATCAGCCTGATCGTCCCCGAAGCCAACAGCATGGGCCTGGCGATGTTCGGCGGCGACTCCGTCGATGCCGCGCTACAAGCCGTGATCTCCGGCAAGGCCGACGCCATCGTGGTGCTGGAAAACGATTTGTATCGTCGTGCGGACGCTAAAATCGTCGACGCCGCGCTGAGCGCTGCGAAAGTCGTGATCGTTGCTGACCATCAGAAAACCCCGACCAGCGACCGTGCCCATCTGATCCTGCCAGCTGCCAGCTTCGCCGAAGGCGACGGCACACTGGTCAGCCAGGAAGGCCGCGCCCAGCGCTTCTTCCAGGTCTTCGATCCGACCTATCTGGATGCCAGCATTCTGGTCCACGAAGGCTGGCGCTGGTTGCACGCCCTGCGCGCTACCTTGCTGAACAAGCCGGTTGACTGGACGCAACTCGACCACGTCACCGAAGCCTGCGCCGGCAGCACGCCGCAACTGGCGGGTATCGTCAACGCTGCACCTTCTGCGTCGTTCCGCATCAAGGGCCTGAAACTGGCTCGCGAACCGCTGCGTTACAGCGGCCGTACCGCGATGCGAGCCAACATCAGCGTGCATGAGCCACGCACTTCGCAAGACATCGACACAGCCTTCTCCTTCTCCATGGAAGGCTACTCGGGCTCGGCCGAGCCTCGTCAGCAAGTGCCATTCGCCTGGTCGCCGGGCTGGAACTCGCCGCAGGCCTGGAACAAGTTTCAGGACGAAGTCGGTGGTCACTTGCGTGCTGGCGACCCGGGCACTCGCCTGATCGAAAGCCAGGGCGATGGTCTGTCATGGTTCTCCAGCGTGCCACGTGCGTTCTCTCCAGAGCGCGGCACCTGGCAGATCGTGCCGTTCTTTCACCTGTTCGGCAGCGATGAAACCTCGTCTCTGGCCGCGCCGGTTCAGGAACGCATCCCGCAGGCCTACGTCGCCCTGGCCAAATCCGAAGCCGATCGCCTTGGCGTCAACGAAGGCGCCCTGCTCTCCTTGAGCATCGGCGGTGAATCGCTGACCTTGCCGTTGCGCATCAGCGAAGAACTGGGCGCGGGTCTTGTGGCATTGCCGGCAGGACTGCCTGGCATTCCGCCGGCAATCTTCGGCAAATCCGTCGACGGTCTGCAGGAGGCAGCGCAATGACCTGGTTTACCCCTGATGTGATCGACGCAATCATTGCAGTGGTCAAAGCCATTGTGGTGTTGCTGGCGGTCGTGGTTTGTGGTGCCCTGCTGAGCTTCATCGAGCGTCGTCTGCTGGGCTGGTGGCAGGACCGTTATGGTCCTAACCGCGTCGGACCGTTCGGCATGTTCCAGATCGCAGCCGACATGTTGAAGATGTTCTTCAAGGAAGACTGGACACCGCCGTTCGCCGACAAGGTGATCTTCACCCTGGCACCTGTGGTTGCCATGAGCGCCTTGCTGATCGCCTTTGCGGTCATCCCGATCACCCCGACGTGGGGCGTCGCGGATCTGAACATCGGTCTGTTGTTCTTCTTCGCCATGGCGGGGCTATCCGTGTATGCGGTGCTGTTCGCCGGCTGGTCGAGCAACAACAAGTTCGCTCTGCTGGGCAGCCTGCGTGCTTCGGCGCAGACCGTGTCCTACGAAGTGTTCATGGGCCTTGCGCTGATGGGCATCGTGGTTCAGGTCGGCTCGTTCAACATGCGCGACATCGTTGAATATCAGGCGCAGAACCTGTGGTTCATCATTCCGCAGTTCTTCGGCTTCTGTACGTTCTTCATTGCAGGCGTCGCGGTGACTCACCGCCACCCGTTCGACCAACCGGAAGCCGAGCAGGAACTGGCTGACGGCTACCACATTGAATATGCCGGCATGAAATGGGGCATGTTCTTCGTGGGCGAGTACATCGGGATCATTTTGATCTCGGCGCTGCTGGTGACGCTGTTCTTCGGTGGCTGGCACGGCCCGTTCGACATTCTGCCATCGCTGGCATTCTTCTGGTTCGCCTTGAAAACCGCGTTTTTCATCATGCTGTTCATTCTGCTGCGCGCCTCCATTCCGCGCCCGCGTTATGACCAGGTCATGGATTTCAGCTGGAAGTTCTGTCTGCCGCTGACCCTGATCAATTTGCTGGTGACTGCTGCGATTGTGTTGTTGAACACACCGGCAGGCTCGGTTCAGTGAGGATTTGACCCATGTTCAAATATATTGGTGACATCGTTAAGGGTACGGGTACCCAGTTGCGCAGCCTGGTCATGGTCTTCGGCCACGGCTTCCGCAAGCGCGACACACTGCAATACCCTGAAGAGCAGGTTTATCTTCCGCCCCGCTACCGTGGCCGCATCGTTCTGACCCGCGACCCCGATGGCGAAGAGCGCTGCGTGGCGTGCAACCTTTGTGCAGTAGCCTGCCCGGTCGGTTGCATTTCTCTGCAGAAGGCCGAGACAGAGGACGGACGCTGGTATCCCGACTTCTTCCGCATCAACTTTTCGCGCTGCATCTTCTGCGGCCTGTGCGAAGAAGCCTGCCCGACGACCGCGATCCAGCTTACGCCGGACTTCGAGATGGCCGACTTCAAGCGTCAGGATCTGGTGTACGAGAAGGAAGACCTGCTGATCTCCGGACCCGGCAAGAACCCTGACTACAATTTCTATCGCGTTGCCGGCATGGCCATCGGCGGCAAGCCCAAGGGCTCCGCACAGAACGAAGCCGAGCCGATCAACGTCAAGAGCTTGCTGCCTTAAGGAAGTAAAGATGGAATTCGCTTTCTACTTCGCATCCGGTATCGCTGTTGTGTCCACCCTGCGGGTGATCACCAACACGAATCCGGTGCACGCCCTGCTCTACCTGATCATCTCGCTGATCGCTGTAGCAATGACGTTCTTCAGCCTCGGCGCGCCGTTCGCCGGTGTGCTGGAAGTCATTGCCTATGCGGGCGCGATCATGGTCCTGTTCGTGTTTGTGGTGATGATGCTGAACCTCGGCCCGGCCTCGGTTCAGCAGGAACGTGCCTGGCTCAAACCCGGCATCTGGATCGGTCCGGTCATCCTCGGCGCGCTGTTGCTGGCCGAGTTGCTGTACGTGCTGTTCGCCAATCCGACCGGCGCTGGTGTCGGTCACACCACGGTCGACGCCAAGGCAGTCGGCATCAGCCTGTTCGGGCCCTATCTGCTGGTGGTGGAACTCGCCTCGATGCTGTTGCTTGCAGCAGCCATCACGGCCTTCCATCTGGGCCGCAACGAGGCCAAGGAGCCAAGCCAATGAATGCTATCCCTCTTGAGCACGGCCTGGCGGTCGCCGGGGTTCTGTTCTGTCTGGGTCTGGTCGGCCTGATGGTGCGCCGTAACATTCTCTTCGTGTTGATGAGCCTGGAAATCATGATGAATGCCGCTGCACTGGCATTCGTCGTTGCCGGCAGCCGTTGGGGGCAACCGGACGGGCAGGTGATGTTCATCCTAGTGATCAGCCTTGCGGCAGCCGAGGCCAGTATCGGCCTGGCGATCCTGATGCAACTGTATCGCCGCTTCCACACTCTCGATATCGATGCTGCCAGCGAGATGCGCGGATGAATCTTCTCTTTCTGACTTTCGTATTCCCCCTCATCGGCTTTCTGCTGCTGTCGTTCTCCCGTGGACGCATCTCGGAAAACCTCGCTGCGCTGATCGGCGTCGGCTCTATCGGCCTCTCAGCCATTGTCACGGCCTGGGTCATCTGGCAGTTCAACGTCGCACCACCCGAAGGCGGTCACTACACCCAGGTGCTGTGGCGCTGGATGGACGTCGATGGCTTCCAGCCCAACTTCGCACTGTATCTGGACGGGCTGTCCGTCACGATGCTGGGCGTAGTGGTTGGCGTCGGCTTCCTGATCCATCTGTTCGCGTCCTGGTACATGCGCGGTGAGGCGGGCTACTCGCGCTTCTTCTCCTACACCAACCTGTTCATCGCCAGCATGCTGTTCCTGATCCTGGGCGACAATCTGCTGTTCATCTACTTTGGTTGGGAAGGTGTGGGCCTGTGCAGTTACCTGTTGATCGGTTTCTATTACAGCAACCGCAACAACGGCAACGCAGCGCTAAAAGCGTTCATCGTCACCCGTATCGGTGACGTGTTCATGGCTATCGGTCTGTTCATCCTGTTCCAGCAATTGGGCACGCTCAATGTGCAGGAACTGCTGGTCAGGGCGCCGGAACACTTCAAGGTCGGCGATTTCTGGATCGTGCTGGCGACGTTGATGCTGCTGGGCGGTGCGGTCGGTAAATCCGCCCAGTTGCCACTGCAAACCTGGCTGGCTGACGCGATGGCCGGTCCTACTCCGGTTTCGGCGCTGATCCACGCAGCGACCATGGTCACGGCGGGCGTCTACCTGATTGCGCGGACTCACGGCCTGTTCGCACTGGCACCTGACATCCTGCATCTGGTCGGCATTGTCGGCGGCGTCACGCTGGTTCTGGCGGGTTTCGCCGCTCTGGTACAGACCGACATCAAGCGTATCCTCGCCTACTCGACCATGAGCCAGATCGGCTACATGTTCCTGGCACTGGGGGTTGGCGCCTGGGAAGGCGCGATCTTCCACCTGATGACCCACGCCTTCTTCAAGGCGCTGCTGTTCCTTGCTTCCGGTGCGGTGATCGTTGCCTGCCACCACGAGCAGAACATCTTCAAGATGGGCGGCCTGTGGAAGAAACTGCCATTGGCCTACGCCAGCTTCATCGTCGGTGGCGCTGCTCTTTCCGCCCTGCCGCTGCTGACGGCGGGCTTCTACTCCAAGGACGAAATTCTCTGGGAAGCATTTGCCAGCGGTAACAACGGCTTGCTGTATGCCGGTCTGGTGGGCGCGTTCATGACGTCGCTGTACACCTTCCGTCTGATCTTCATCGCGTTCCACGGTGAAGCCAAGACCGAAGCACACGCAGGTCACGGTATCGCTCACTGGCTGCCACTGTCGGTGCTGATCGTGCTGTCGACATTCATCGGCGCGCTGATCACTCCGCCCCTGGCCGGTGTTCTACCGCAGAGCGTCGGCCATGCCGGTGGCGAAGCCAAGCACAGTCTGGAGATCGCTTCCGGCGCCATCGCGCTGGCCGGTATCCTGCTGGCAGCGCTGCTGTTCCTCGGCAAGCGCCGCCTGGCGACGGCTATCGCCAACAGCGCTCCGGGCCGTTTCCTTTCGGCCTGGTGGTTCGCGGCCTGGGGCTTCGACTGGATCTACGACAAGCTGTTCGTCAAGCCGTACCTGGCAATCAGCCATGTACTGCGTAGTGATCCGTTCGACCGCACTATCGGCTTGATCCCACGTCTGGTCAAAGGCGGTCATGACACCATGAGCCGCACCGAGACCGGCCAGTTGCGTTGGTATGCTGCCTCGATCGCCGTGGGTGCCGTTCTGGTACTCGGTGCCGTCGTTCTGGTTGCGATCTGATATGAACCTTGCGAATTTGCGAAAGGAATTGAGCCCGTCATGATTCTGCCCTGGCTAATCCTGATCCCCTTCATCGGCGGCCTGCTGTGCTGGCTGGGTGAGCGCTTCGGCTCTACCCTGCCGCGCTGGATTGCGTTGCTGACAATGACCCTGGAACTGGTTCTCGGCCTCTGGCTGTGGGCTACCGGCAACTTCGGCTACGCGCCGGTGCCGGGTGCCGATCCAACCTGGACCCTGGAATTCCACCACCCGTGGATCACCCGCTTCGGCATCGACGTGCATCTGGCACTCGATGGCCTGTCGCTGCTGATGATCCTGCTGACCGGCCTGCTGGGTGTGCTGTCGGTGCTGTGCTCGTGGAAGGAAATCCAGCGCAAGGTCGGTTTCTTCCACCTTAACCTGATGTGGATCCTGGGCGGTGTCGTCGGCGTGTTCCTGGCCATCGACCTGTTCATGTTCTTCTTCTTCTGGGAAATGATGCTGGTGCCGATGTATTTCCTCATCGCGCTCTGGGGTCACAGCTCTTCGGACGGCAAGAAAACCCGTATCTATGCGGCCACCAAGTTTTTCATCTTCACTCAGGCCAGCGGCCTGATCATGCTGGTGGCGATCCTGGGCCTGGTTCTGGTGCACTTCAATCAGACCGGCGTGATCACCTTTGCCTACGCCGACCTGCTGAAGACCAAACTGGCACCGGGCACCGAGTACATCCTGATGCTGGGCTTCTTCATTGCCTTCGCCGTCAAGCTGCCGGTGGTGCCGTTGCACTCCTGGCTGCCGGATGCGCACGCCCAGGCACCGACTGCAGGCTCCGTCGACCTGGCGGGTATCCTGCTGAAGACTGCGGCTTACGGCCTGCTGCGCTTTGCCCTGCCGCTGTTCCCCAACGCATCGGCCGAGTTCGCACCGATTGCAATGACGCTGGGCCTGGTCGGTATCTTCTACGGCGCATTCCTGGCATTTGCCCAGACTGACATCAAGCGCCTGATCGCGTTCTCCAGCGTTTCGCACATGGGCTTCGTACTGATCGGTATCTACTCGGGCAGTCAGCAAGCGCTGCAAGGCGTACTGATCCAGATGATCGCCCACGGCCTGTCGGCTGCGGCACTGTTCATTCTCAGTGGCCAGTTGTACGAGCGCCTGCACACTCGCGACATGCGTGAGATGGGCGGTCTGTGGTCACGCATCGCCTACATCCCGGCCATCAGCCTGTTCTTTGCCGCCGCCTCTCTGGGTCTGCCGGGCACCGGCAACTTTGTCGGCGAGTTCCTGATTCTGCTGGGCAGCTTCGCCAGCTCACCCTGGATCACGGCGATCGCCACCTCCGGTCTGGTATTCGGTTCTGTCTACTCGCTGATCATGATCCACCGCGCCTACTTCGGCCCGTCGAAGTCCGACGAGGTTCTGAAGGGCATGGACGGACGGGAAATGATCATGGTGCTGGGCCTTGCCGTGTTGCTGGTCGTGCTCGGGGTGTTCCCGCAGCCGTTCCTCGACACATCGGCGGCGACCATGCACGGCGTGCAGCAATGGCTAGGCACTGCCTTCACTCAACTCGCTTCGGCCCGGTAAGAGCGCTATGGACCTGACGATTCAACACTTTATTGCGCTTGCGCCACTGCTGATTACCAGCCTCACCATTGTCGTGGTGATGCTGGCGATAGCATGGCGCCGCAATCACTCGCAAACGTTCCTGCTTTCGGTAGCAGGCCTCAACCTGGCCCTGCTGTCGATCTATCCGGCATTGCAAGTTGCCCCTCTGGTCGTGACGCCACTGCTGCATATCGACAACTTTGCCTGCCTGTACATGGCGATCATCCTTGCCTCTACCCTCGCGTGCGTGACCATGGCGCACGCCTATCTGGGTGACGGCAAGGCCGGTTATCCGGGCAATCGCGAAGAGCTTTACCTGCTGATCCTGCTGGCAGCTGCCGGCGGGCTGGTTCTGGTCAGTGCCCAGCATCTGGCAGGCCTGTTCATCGGTCTGGAACTGCTCTCGGTGCCGGTCTACGGACTGGTGGCTTATGCTTTCTTCAACAAGCGCTCGCTGGAAGGCGGCATCAAGTACATGGTCCTGTCCGCCGCAGGTTCGGCGTTCCTGCTGTTCGGTATGGCGCTGCTGTACGCAGAGGCAGGCTCGCTGAGCTTCGACGGTATCGGCAAGGCGATCGCGGCGACCGGCATGCCGAGCCCGATTGCCAGCCTGGGTCTGGGCATGATGGTCGTCGGCCTGGCCTTCAAACTGTCACTGGTGCCTTTCCACCTGTGGACCCCGGACGTTTACGAAGGCGCCCCTGCGCCGGTCGCGGCTTTCCTGGCAACTGCCAGCAAGGTGGCGGTGTTTGCGGTACTGGTGCGTCTGTTCCAGATTTCACCGGCCGCCAGCAGCGGTGTCCTGCATGACGTACTGGCAGTCATCGCCGTCGCGTCGATCCTCGTCGGCAACCTGCTGGCGCTGACTCAGACCAACCTCAAGCGTCTGCTGGGCTACTCCTCCATCGCGCACTTCGGTTACCTGATGATTGCGCTGGTGGCCAGCAAAGGCATGGCGGTCGAGGCGATTGGCGTCTACCTGGCGACTTACGTCCTGACCTCGCTGGGCAGCTTCGGTGTGATCACCATGATGTCTTCGCCTTACAGCGGACGTGATGCCGACGCGATGTTCGAATACCGTGGTCTGTTCTGGCGTCGCCCTTACCTGACGGCAGTCATGACTCTGATGATGCTGTCGCTGGCAGGTATCCCGCTCACCGCAGGTTTCATCGGCAAGTTCTATATCATCGCCACCGGTGTCGAATCGCAGTTGTGGTGGCTGATCGGGGCCTTGGTCATCGGTAGCGCCATCGGCGTGTTCTATTACCTGCGCGTGATGGTCACTATGTATCTGGTCGACAACAAGCTCCCTCGCCACGACGCAGCCATCAACTGGGCACAGCGCACGGGCGGCGTGATGCTGCTGGCCGTTGCGATCCTGACCTTCGTGCTGGGTGTATACCCACAACCGCTGCTCGATCTGGTGGTCAACGCAGGTCTGCACGTAGCAGGCTGATCCTGCGCAAACAAAAAGCCCTGCTCTCGAGCAGGGTTTTTTTTGTCTCCGAAACGGTCTAAGGCTACCCGGCTACGCTTTTCGCGGCCCGCACAGCGCCTGGGGATACGCCCGTCGATCTTTTGAATGCGCGGCTGAAGGCAGCCAATGAACCATAACCCAGTTGACTGGCGACGGCCTCCAGAGAACAGTGGTTGCGGCTCAGGCTGTGCACTGCCAGGCGCATTCTCAACTCAGTCAGGTACTGCAATGGCGGAATACCCGTTGCTGCAAGAAAGCGCTGTGCGAACACAGAGCGGGAATGCCGGGCCTCATGAGCAAGCGTGGCCACCGTCCAGTTTCTGCCTGGATGCTGGTGCATCATGACGATAGCGCGGCTCAGCCGAGGGTCTTGCAAAGCGCCAAGCCAGCCCGTGGCATTTCCACAGCCGCCCGCGACCCAGCCGCGCACCAGCAGCGCGGCAACGACTTCAGCAAGACGTGCCAGAATCCCTGCGTGCCCAGCCTGCTGCATCAAGGCTTCACGCTCCATCGCCACGAGCATGGGCCGCAGCTCGGGACATGTCTCCAGCAGAGTACTGACCTGCATGACATCCGGCATGGCGGCAACAAGCGGCTGCATGCCGCCCAGTTCCAACGCCATGCAACAGCTGAAGATGATCGCGTGATCAACAGCTCCGCCCTCCTCGTCGCCTGCAGGATTGTGAACGCCAGCGATGATGCCGGTAGACGGGTCAAACAGCTGTACATCGCTTGCAGCCGTGTCTTCGGCCGTCAAAATGGCGTGGTGCCCACCGCGCGGAATCAGAACCGCATCCCCGGTATCCAGCTTGTATAGAACGTTCTCGGCGCTGCGTAGCCACACTGGCCCACGTCCGACGAAATGAAATTGTGCTCGTCCGATTGCGTTACTGAAGCCAACACCAAGGGGCGGGGCGACTTCCAGCCTGCGGAATTGGACGCCGAAAAGACGCATACCGAGCAGAAGTTCGCTGATGGGGTCGTTTGAGGATTGCATGGAGAGAGGCCACCGCGAATTCAGGACGATTAATCAATTTATCAGGATTTTACGTCATATACCGTCCTGCGCCGTCGACCTACAGTTCGCCCATCACGTCTTCCGCATGGAAATAGCCTCATGAATCACACTCGCTTTGTTCGCCGACTGCGTAATACTTGGCTTGTCGCGCTGTTGACCTTGTCGTCGATGGCTTTGGCAGTAGAAAAAAGCTATACCGTCACCGCCCCTGACGGCGTCAGACTCGCTGTGCAGGAATCAGGAGATCCGACCGGCCAGGCGGTAATTTTCATCCACGGCCTGCTGGGCAGCCGTATGAACTGGGAAAAGCAGATCGATAGTCCTCAACTGCAGCGCTACCGGATGATTACCTATGACCTGCGCGGCCATGGTCTTTCCGACAAGCCTGAGAATATCGAGGCGTACCGCAACGGACGTCGTTACGCGGACGATCTGGCGACTGTACTTGAGGCCACGGCAGGCAAGCGTCCAGTGCTGGTCGGCTGGTCATTGGGAGGCGTGGTCATCTCCAACTACCTCGCCGCCTATGGTGACGCGAAGATCAGCGGGATTGTGTATGTCGATGCTGTGATCGAGCTTAACGCAGCGCTGATTACAGCCCATCCTCATGTGTATGCCGGCCTGAGCTCAGATGACCTGAAGACCCACCTTGATGCACTACGTACTTTTCTCGGACTGTGCTTCCAGATAAAGCCGGATGCACCGACCTTCGAGCGACTGTTGTCGAGTGCCGCGATGGCATCGTGGACGATGACCCGCGCTACGCCTGCAATGACTGTCGATGTTGCCGAAGGCTTGCCCAAGGCAAAGGTGCCGGTATTGATGCTGTATGGCAGCAAGGATGATCTGGTCAACGTTCAGCCCAGCATCGCACGCGCCCGGCAACTCAATGCGCGGATTCAATCGAAGGTGTACGAGAATTCAGGCCACGCGCCATTTCTGGAAGAAGCATCGCGCTTCAATACTGATCTGGCAGCCTTCATGGACTCCGCGGCTATCGCGGCCATCGCGGCAAAGGGCTCAGAATGAGCCCTGCTCCAGACATCTTGTCCTGATGAACAACCGGCGCATGCCCTCTGCCTGATAAATGGCAGAGAGCATGCGCGGGTCTGTGTCGGCTAAGCGTCCTGGCAATGTCAGCCTGGCAGCCTCACGGGCTTCTTGGCGCCGCTGAACAATCCCCAACTGGACATGAACAGCGCCGCCACCAGAGGCCCGATCACAAAGCCGTTCAGACCAAAGACCGACATGCCGCCCAGCGTGGAAATAAGGATCAGGTAGTCCGGCATCTTGGTGTCCTTGCCCACCAGGATCGGGCGCAGTACGTTATCCACCAGACCGATCACGAAGACGCCAAACAAGCCCAGCACCACACCTTGCCAGATCATGCCGCTGAGCAGGAAGTAGACGGCCACCGGCGCCCAGACAATCCCGGCTCCCACCGCAGGCAACAGCGACAGGAACGCCATGATCACCGCCCAAAGCAGCGCACTCGGGATATCCAGCACCCAGAAGATGAAGCCGCCCAGCGCACCTTGCGTCACCGCGACCACCACGTTGCCTTTGACCGTGGCACGTACCACACGGGTGAACTTGAGCTGCAGACGGCGCTTCTGCTGTTCGCCCAACGGGAAGGCTGTGCGGATCTTGCGCACCAGTTCCTGTCCGTCGCGCAGGAAAAAGTACAGCAGGTAGAGCATGATGAAGACGCTCACGACAAAGTCGAACGTGCCCTGTCCAAAGCTGAATGCCTGCGTCGCCAGGTACTGACTGCCCTGCATCGCCCCCTTGGCGATCTTATCGCGCAACCCTTCCAGGTCTCCCATGCCCAGACGATCGAGCAGCGCCTGCACGGAGTGCGGCAGCAGGTCCTTGAACTCGGCCAGGTAGCCGGCGATATCCAGTTGCCCGGTCTCGACGTTCTTGTACAGCATGGTCCCCTCCTGAACCAGCAAGGCGCTGATCACGATCACCGGCAGAATCGCGATAAACAGACAGATCATCAGGGTGCACAGGGAGGTGAGATTGCGTGACCAGTTGAACTTGATCTGCAACTTGCGCTGCACAGGCGCGAAGATGATTCCGAGGATGACCGCCCAGAACACTGCGCCATAGAACGGCAGCAGAATCCATATGAAGGCAATGGTCACCAGTACCAGTAGCAGAATGAGGGTTTTGTATTGCAGCGTGGTTTCGTTCATGTCCTGTCCATGTCATTAGACCGCGCATCGCGCCCGGTCTAGAGCTTAGTCAGCACACGAGCGCACGAGTGCCATCTCCATGAAGGCAATATGACGGCGACACCAGTCGCGGGTGATGGCAGGGGTTCAAGCCCCTGCCAGAGCGGCATCAGACCCGAAACTGACCGACCAGACTGTCCAGGCGCGCGCCCAGTTCGGCCAGGCTGCGTGAGGTCTGGGCGCTTTGCCGGGTTTCATCGGCGACGCTCTCGACTGCACCCGCGATCTGATGAACGCTGCGATTGATTTCTTCGGCAACTGCCGTCTGCTCTTCAGCGGCACTGGCGATCTGCGCGTTCATCGAATTGATGGTCGCGATCAGTTCGCCGATGCTCTCCAGCGATGTACCCGCTTCGTTGGCCTGCGCCGAGGTGCCGTCGCCTGCTTCGCTGGAACGGCGCATGGCTGTCACCGCCTCCTGAGTGCCCTGCTGCAAGCGGTCGATCATGCCCTGGATTTCCTGCGTGCTCTGCTGTGTACGGCTGGCCAGTGCCCGGACTTCGTCGGCGACCACGGCAAAACCGCGCCCTGCCTCCCCTGCCCTGGCGGCCTCGATGGCGGCATTGAGTGCCAGCAGGTTGGTCTGTTCGGCGATCGAGCGAATGACGCCCAGTACGCTGACGATCGAAGAAACATCCTTCTGCAAGACGTCCAGTGACGAGCCACTTTTGCGGATGTCATCCACCAGCGTGTGAATCTGCCGGATACTGCCATCCACCACGCGCTTGGCGGCGCGTCCTTGTTCATCGGTCTGCCGAGCAGCCACGGAAGCACCCTGTGCGCTCTTGGCGACCTCTTGAGCGGCAGCCGACATCTGATTGATTGCAGTAGCCACCTGATCGGTTTCGTGGCGCTGACGGTCCATCGCCGTCTCCGAGCGCTGTGCCTGCGAGCTCACTTCACCGACCAGGCCATTGAGCTGTCCGGTCATTTCACTGACCTGACGAACCATGCCATGAATCTTGTCGACAAACCGGTTGAACGAACCCGCCAGATCACCGAGCTCGTCATTGCTGGTAATGACCAGACGCCGAGTCAGGTCGCCTCCACCTGCAGCGATGTCATCCAGATTGTTTTTCATCAGGCCGAGCGGGCGCAGCAACGTGCCAGTCAGCACTATTCCGATGATGCCGATAACGAGCAATACCAGAACGGTAATGCCGAGAATGCTGTAGAGCATCTCCTTCAAGCGTGCCTCGACGTTTTGCCTGACCACGGCAACCTGAGCATCGATGCCATCGATATTGACGGCAGAGCCGATGACCAGATCCCATTTCGGCAGATAATCCGTATAGCCGATCTTGGGGACAGGTTCGGTCTTGCCAGGCAGGGCTGACGAGTACATCACATAGTGAGTACCCGCCTTGCCGACCGCCACCAGCTCGCGATTGATATACACGCCGTTCGCATCACGGGCGTCAGTGAAGCTCTTGCCCACACCGTCAGGGCTGTTGCTCCTGAAAATCCGGATCACCTGAGAGTCGTAGCCAAAGATGTACCCATCCTTGCCGTAACTGACCGAGGAAAGCAGCTTTATAGCGTTGGCACGTGCAGCGTCGTCGCCGGGCGCGGCAGCATCGTAGAGTGGCTTGATGGCGGTCATGGCGATCGCGACGTAATTTTGCAGCGTGGCCTTGGCTTCGTTGAGCAAGCGCTCTCGCGTGTCGCTGACTTCTCGCTCGGCCTGCCGGTGCAGCATGAATACGGTCGTGGCGCTGATCACCAGCGCAAATATCAGAACCGGCAAGACTGCCAGCGACAGAACCTTGGCTTTCAGACTGAGACGCATAGGATTGGCCTTATGGTTATTTTTATAAGTCAGAGGTGCCCGATTAGGTTATCGGCACCCTCCGATGGACATTAAGACCTGTCCTGCCTTTTTGTACCGATGCTCTGAGAGATGCCGGCTGATTTCCTAAGGGGCAGTCCGCTCTGGCAGATCGATGCGTACCCGCAATCCACCTGCCGGGCTCTCCTGCAGTTGCAGTTGACCGCCCCACGCCTCGACGATGTCACGCACGATACCCAGCCCCAGCCCATGACCGGTAATCTGCTCATCGAGACGAGCGCCACGACTGAATACTTCCGCGCGTTGCGCCTCGGGAATACCAGGTCCATCGTCATCCACCAACAGGCAGAAGCCCTGAGCCTGACTCAGGATGTTCAGACGCACTTCGCTGTCGGCCCACTTACAGGCATTGTCCAGCAGGTTGCCGAGCAGTTCGAGAATGTCCTCTCGATCCCACGGCAGATACATAACCGCCTCCACATCGTTGATCAACTGCAGATGGGCACCGTGGATCATGCCCAGCGTGGAGAAAAGCCCGGGCAGTTCGGCGTCACAGTCGAAGCGGGCTCCCGGTAGAGCGTCGCCGGAGAGGCGTGCGCGATTGAGCTCGCGCTCCAGCCGCAGACGGATATTTTCCAGTTGCTCCTGCAGGGTCCTGCGCAATGCCGGGTTGGCGTCCAGTTGTCCGCTGAGGGCCAGGCTGAGCAAGACCGCAAGCGGTGTCTTCAAGGCATGTCCCAGATTACCCAGTGCATTGCGTGAGCGTTTCAGACTGTCTTCGGTATGCGCGAGCAAGTGGTTGATCTGCGCCACCAGCGGCTCGAGTTCGAGGGGAACCTGATTGTCCAGTTGTGAACGCTGGCCCTGCTGGAGCTGAAAAATCTGCTCGCGCACGGTTTCTAGCGGGCGAAGCGCTCTGCGCACGGTGATGCGTTGCAACACCAGCACCAGGATCAGCGCCGCAAGCCCGAGCCCGAGGCCGATCTGCTGCATGAGGCGAAAACTCGCCCGGACCGGTGTGTAATCCTGCGCGACGGTGATTGATACCTGCTTGCCGAACTTGCGGTATTCGCTGGTCAGCATCAACAGCGATTGCCCGGTTTTGCCGAGTTCAAGATTGGCATGCAAGCCTACCCCAGGCTGAGGCAGCTCGAAATCCCACAAGGAGCGGGAGCGCCAGTGCCCCTGCGGCAAGTCCATGCGGAAATAATGGCCAGACAACGGGCGCTGGTAGGCACCTGACAGGCGATGGTCATCCAGCTGTAGCCCGGCAGGACCTCGCACCAGGGCTACCAGCAGGTTTTCACTCTCGTTGCGCAGACCTGACTCCAGGTAGCGCTGCAAGCCCACTTCGAACAGCCAGAGACTGGTCTGCGCCATCACCAGACCGACAACGACCATGACGGCGATCAGACCCAGACTCAGACGTCGCTGTATGGATTTCAACCGCCGGCTCCGCCGTACAGATAACCCTGGCCACGGCGTGTCTCGACGACTGCACGGCCCAGCTTGCGCCTCAGGTGATTGACATGGACTTCGATGACATTGGAGTCACGCTCGTTTTCGCCATCGTACAAATGCTCTGACAGATGGCTTTTAGAGAGAATCTGTCCCGGATGAAGCATGAAATAACGCAGCAGACGAAACTCTGCAGAAGTTAGCTGGATATCAACGCCATCCCGGCTGACGCATTGACGACTTTCATCCAGATTAAGGCCGGCGGATTCCAGCGTGGGCTGGTTGGCCAGCCCGTGCGAACGTCGCAACAGCGCCTGAATACGCAACTGCAGCTCTTCAGGATGAAAAGGCTTGGTCAGGTAATCATCGGCACCTGCCTTCAAGCCTTCTATACGCTCAGACCAGGAGCCCCGCGCTGTCAGAATCAACACGGGGGTCGCCAAACCTTTGCTACGCCATTGCTGGAGAACCTCGAGCCCTGGCATGCCGGGCAGCCCCAGATCCAGAACAATCAAGTCATACGGCTCGCTTGCCCCTTGATGAACCGCATCGCGCCCGTCAGCCAGCCAGTCGACCGCATAACCTTGACGCCCCAGTGCAGCAAGCAGCTCATCGGCAAGGGGAACATGGTCTTCAACCAGTAGCAGGCGCATCAGTCATCATCCTCGTCTTTCAACAATCGGTTATCACGCGCATCGAACTTGAGCTCGCGGACAACGCCCTCAGGGGTGAGCAATTCAAATTCATATACGTACACATTATTCTTCTCCTCAAGCTCGGCCTCCAGCAGGCGAGAGCCCGGATGAAGGCTCATCGCACGCTCGATGAACTGTTCGAGCGGCAGAATGACCCCGCGCTGCCGCAAACTGAGCGCTTCATCCTGATTCAGATCTCTGGCATACACAAAAGAGCAGGTCAGGCTCAAACCAAGGATGACACAGAGACGCTTGTCGACATTCATTAGTTATCCTGATGATTCCTGTAGACCTGGCCTGTAGCGGCGTCTATTTCGAGAACCCACTCAATACCCTGTTTGTCACGCAGCTCGACATTGTAAACGTACCTGCCGTATATGTTCTTGAACTGCGTGCCGATGATACTGGCATCGGGATGTTTGCTCAGCGCTTTGGCATCGAGCTTTTCAGCCGACTGAAGCGTACCTGCATCACTGAGGCGCAGCACTTCCTGCGGGTCGACGCCGCGCGCCTGAATGAAACAGGACGTAAAAACAAGTGTAAGGGCCGCCAGCAGGGTAGTCAGCGTTTTCATAGGGGTATCCATAGCGGTCAGTGCTTCTATGATGACCACCTTAACCGGGACAACTTAACTCAAACTGAATAGATCTGGCCGAGTGCCATCAAACGTTACTGGTGGGGTCATCGCGGCTAACCCTTGCATGGAGTTTCAGGCCATTGCTGTTAAACTCGTCGATTGCATTTATCGCGTCAGCGATCGCCATTTTTCCGGGGCCAATACACAGTGGAAATTTTCAAAGAGTTTACCTTCGAGTCAGCACACCGCCTCCCTCACGTTCCAGAGGGACACAAGTGTGGACGTCTGCATGGGCATTCGTTTCGTGTCGGCATTCATCTGGCCGGAAAGGTTGATCCCCATACCGGCTGGATCCGGGACTTTTCGGAAATCAAGGCGATCTTTAAACCGTTGTATGAACGCCTCGATCATAACTACTTGAATGACATCCCGGGCCTTGAGAATCCAACCAGCGAAAACCTGGCGAAATGGATCTGGAATGAGTTGAAGCCTCTGCTGCCGGAGCTGTCGGCCGTTCGTATTCACGAAACGTGCACCAGCGGATGTGAATACCGCGGGGATTGACTGCCCTGACAATAAAAAACCACCTTAACGGTGGTTTTTTTGTGCCTGTCGATCGGCAGCACGTGTTGAACAAGGCAATCAACATTCTGAATTTCTGCCAACCGAAAAAACAAAAACCCTCGACGCGTAAGCGAAGAGGGTTTCTGGAATTCAATCTTGACGATGACCTACTCTCACATGGGGAAACCCCACACTACCATCGGCGATACATCGTTTCACTACTGAGTTCGGGATGGGATCAGGTGGTTCCAATGCTCTATGGTCGTCAAGAAATTCGGGTACCGAATCGTGCCGTGCGGCGCGCTTCAGCAAATCGGGTATGTGATAGCAAGCTGTTTCAGGTGTCGTTCGTGACGCAAACTTTCGGTTCGTGTCATCTTCACAGTCACCGCAATCTGGTCATTCGACGCAAATTGCTTGGGTGTTATATGGTCAAGCCTCACGG
>NZ_FNJH01000011.1 GCF_900103225.1 Pseudomonas congelans
CATTGGAACCACCTGATCCCATCCCGAACTCAGTAGTGAAACGATGTATCGCCGATGGTAGTGTGGGGTTTCCCCATGTGAGAGTAGGTCATCGTCAAGATTGAATTCCAGAAACCCTCTTCGCTTACGCGTCGAGGGTTTTTGTTTGTCTGGGGTTTGAGAAACCTCTGCACTCTCCTGAACTCATAACTCCATCTCTCCGGCAGTCATCCAGACCCACGTGCTTATGGCAATCCGGCGCGCTTGCCCTTATGGTTCGGCATCAGGTTCCACGCACCCGTCAAGGAAGCAAGCATGTCCGTTACAACCTCTCTGAGTGCAGGCTTCATGGTGGTTCAAGGCAACCGCCCGGATGAACTGCGCAGTCTGGTTGTGTCCTGGATGCGGCGATATCCATTGGCGCCCCTGGAAAACGAGATTGCTCTGGTGCAGAGCAACGGCATTGCGCAATGGCTGAAGCTGGCCTTGGCCGAAGATGCTCAGGATGAAGATAACGGTGGCTGTGGTATCGCTGCCGCCATAGACGTCCAGTTGCCCGGCAGTTTCATGTGGACGCTGTATCGCATGGTGCTGGGAGGGGATGAGATTCCCCAGACTTCGTTGCTCGACAAGACCCCTTTGACTTGGCGCTTGATGCGCTTGTTGCCCTCGCTGATCAATCAGCCACACTTCGAGCCTCTGCAGCGCTTTCTGACCGACGACACTGACCTGCGCAAGCGCTATCAATTGTCCGAACGCCTGTCCGATCTGTTCGACCAATATCAGGTTTACCGCGCTGACTGGCTGGAAGACTGGGCCGCTGGTCGCCATCAATTGCGCGACGTACTAGGCCAGTCCAGACCACTGTCAGCCGCCAATTGCTGGCAAGCCGAACTGTGGCGCGCGCTGCTGGATGATGTCGGTGCTGAAGGGATGTCGCAGAGCCGCGCAGGCGTGCATCAACGCTTCATCGAGCGCATCGGCAACATGACCGAAGCGCCGCCGGGCTTGCCGGCACGGGTCATCGTTTTCGGCATTTCGTCACTGCCGGCACAAGCACTCGAGGCGTTGGCAGGGCTGGCCAGATTCAGTCAGGTTCTGCTCTGTGTCCACAATCCGTGCCGTCACCACTGGACCGATATCGTTGCTGACAAGGACCTGCTGCGTCACCAGTACAAGCGCCAGGCGCGCAAGAGCGGGATGCCGATGGTCCTCGACCCGCAAGCGCTGCATCAGCATGCTCACCCCTTGCTCGCGGCCTGGGGCAAGCAGGGACGTGATTACATCAACCTGCTCGACAGCCATGACGACCCACGCAGCTACCGCTCCTCGTTCAAGGACGAGCGCATTGACCTGTTCAGTGACACGGAGCCCACCACCCTGCTGAACCAGTTGCAGGACGATATTCTCGAGCTGCGTCCGCTGGATGAGACCCGTGAGCTCTGGCCGGCAGTCGATCCTCTTGAGGATCGCTCGATCCGCTTCCATGTGGCGCACAGCGCACAGCGCGAAGTGGAGGTGCTGCATGACCAGCTATTGGCGAGATTCAGCAAAGACCCCGGCCTGCGCCCGCGTGACGTGATTGTCATGGTCCCGGACATCGACAGCTATGCCCCGCACATACGAGCGGTATTCGGGCAGATCGAACGCGAAGATCGTCGCTTCATACCCTTCACGCTGGCTGACCAGGGCCAGCGCGGCCGCGAGCCGTTGCTGATTGCTGTCGAGCATCTGCTCAAACTCCCGGACAGCCGTTTTCCGGTCAGCGAAATTCTTGACCTTCTGGACGTTCCAGCCTTGCGAGCACGCTTCAGGATTCAGGAGCGTGACCTGCCAACGCTGCATCGCTGGATAGAAGGCGCAGGCATTCGTTGGGGCCTTAATGCTCAACAGCGTGCAGGTCTGGGACTGCCTGATGCCCTTGAGCAGAACAGCTGGCATTTCGGCCTGCGCCGAATGTTGCTGGGTTACGCCGTAGGGGCCGGTGCAGCTTACGACGGTATCGAGCCTTACGATGAGATCGGCGGGCTTGATGCGGCGTTGATCGGTCCGCTGGTCGCGCTGATTGACGCTCTCCAGGTCGCTCATACGGAGTTGTCGACACCCACGACTCCTGAAGCGTGGGGTGCCCGCCTGCAATCCTTGCTGCAGTTGTTCTTCCTCGCCGACAGCGAGCATGACGACTACCTGCTTGCCCAGCTGGAAACACTGCGCGAGAACTGGCTGGAAACCTGTGCAACGGTAAGGCTGACCGATGAACTGCCGCTGACCGTTGTGCGTGAGGCGTGGCTGGCCGGGCTCGACCAAGGGCGCCTGTCCCAGCGTTTTCTGGCGGGCTCGGTCAACTTCTGCACGCTGATGCCCATGCGTGCCATCCCGTTCAAAGTGGTCTGTCTGCTCGGTATGAACGACGGCGATTACCCGCGCGCGCAACCGCCGCTGGATTTCGACCTGATGGGCAGTGATTACCGCCCCGGCGACCGTTCCCGACGTGAAGACGATCGCTACCTGTTGCTGGAAGCGCTGCTCTCGGCCAGAGACCAGTTGTATATCAGCTGGGTTGGCCACAGCATTCGTGACAACAGTGAGCGTCCTGCTTCGGTGCTGATCGGTCAGCTGCGCGATCACCTCGCCAGCGGCTGGAAGCTGGCTGGCGAGACCGATCCGGACGTTAAACAGGATGATGAGCGCTTGCTGAAAGCCCTGACGGTGAATCACCCATTGCAACCCTTCAGCGCCAATTACTTCCACGCCGGCACGGGGTACTTCAGCTTCGCACGCGAGTGGCGCCTGCTGCATGAAACCGACCTTCAGCTGCCCGTGCCCCAAGCGCTGCCCGCTCATGAACAGGAAGAACCGCTGTCCATTGCGCAGTTGCAGGATTTCCTGAGAAATCCGGTAAAGCACTTCTTCAGCCAGCGCCTGAAGATCTATTTCGAAGTCGCTGAAGCGCCGCTCGCCGATGAGGAACCGTTCGTGCTCGACGCCCTTGAGCGCTACGGCCTGAGTGAAAGCCTGCTTGGCGCTGGCATGTCCTCGCCGGACGACATGGATGCTGCTCTGCAGACTCAGGCGCTGAAACTGCAAGCCAGTGGTCTGCTGCCGCTCGCAGGTTTCGGCACCTTGATGCAGAGCGAACTGATCGAGCCGCTGCCGGACGTACTCAGGCGCTACCACGATCTGTTGACCCTCTGGCCCGAGACCCTGAGCAGCGCTTTACCGATCGGTTTCAGCCATGCGGGTGTCAGCATCGACGGCTGGCTGGGCGGGCTGCACCGTAACGCCCGCAGCGAGCTGTTGCTGGTCACCGCCATTCCCAACAGCATCGGTTCGAAAAAGACCCGCAAGTGGCACCGGCTGATTCGGCCGTGGGTCAATCACCTGGTGGCGTGCGCCTGTGGTCTGCCGTTGAGCACGGCGCTGGTCGCCAGTGATGAAACCCTGATGCTTGAGCCGCTGGACAAGGCAGCCGCCGTGACTACCCTCAATCACTTGCTGACGGCCTGGCTGCGCGGCATGCAGGAACCTCTTCCGATCGCTGTCAAAACCGCCTTTGCCTGGTTGGGCCAGCCCGCCGACAAAGCCGAAGCGGCCGCCCGCAAAGCCTACGAAGGTGACGGACAGACCACCGATGGCGAGCGTCGCGAAAGCACGGCACTGGCTCGGCAGTTCCCGGACTTTGACGCACTGATGGACAGTGAAGAATTTGCAGGCTGGTGCGAGACGCTTTACAAACCGATTTACGACGCGCCCTGGCAGTCGTTGTCCGGCGGAGAAGGCAGCGCATGAGCGAGCAATCCCTTCCACTCGCGCTGCGCTTTCCACTGCGCGGCAGCCAGTTGATCGAGGCCAGCGCCGGCACCGGCAAGACTTTCACCATCTCCGCTCTGTACTTGCGTCTGGTACTCGGCCACGGCACCGAGCAGTCCGGCTTTGGTCGTGAACTGCTGCCGCCGCAGATCCTTGTGGTGACCTTCACCGACGCCGCGACCAAAGAGTTGCGAGACAGAATTCGTACCCGGTTGGCGGAGGCTGCGCGGTTCTTTCGTGACGAGATCGCCGCCCCCGATGGCCTGATTGCCGAGCTGCGTGAGCAGTTCGACGCGTCGCTATGGCCAGCCTGCGCCAGCCGTCTGGACATTGCCGCACAGTGGATGGACGAGGCCGCGGTCTCGACCATCCACAGTTGGTGCCAGCGCATGTTGCGCGAGCACGCATTCGACAGCGGCAGCCTGTTCACCCAGACGCTGGAAACCGACCACAGCGATTTGCTCGGCGAAGTCCTGCGCGATTACTGGCGACGCTTCTGCTACCCCATGAGCGGCGACGCATTGCTCTGGGTGCGGGAAAACCTCAGCGGCCCGGCAGCGTTATTGCCGCGTGTACGAGGTCTGTTCGGGCGTGAGCGCAGTCCTCTCACGCAGGAACCGGCCGAACTGATCGCGGCATCATTGCAAGAGCGCCGGGCAGCGCTTGCCGCGCTGAAAGCGCCTTGGGCCGTGTGGGCTGACGAGCTGTATGCGCTCTGTCAGGACGCCGTCGCCCGCAAGGCTGTCGATGGCCGCAAGATGCAGGAACGCTACTTCAAACCCTGGTTTGAAAAGCTTGCCGCCTGGGCTGCTGACGACACGCAGGAAGCGCTGGACCTGGGCACTGGTTTCACTCGTCTGACCCCTGAAGGTATTGCTGAAGCCTGGAAGAGCGATCCACCTGCGCACCCGGCCTTCGAGGCGATGGCACAGCTGAAGGCGGCGCTCGACGGCTTGCCCAAACCGGATGCTGCCGTGTTGCAGCATGCGGCGCAGTGGGTCAGCGCGCGCTTTGAAGAAGAGAAGCGTCGCCGTGCCGAGATGGGCTTTGATGACATGCTGCTCAGGCTCGACGCCGCCCTGCATGGCGCTGGCGGCGAGCGTCTGGCCACCCTGATTCGCGAACAGTTTCCGGTGGCGTTGATCGACGAATTCCAGGACACCGACCCGGTCCAGTACCGGATCTTCGACAGCATCTATCGTCTCGAGGCCAACGATGAGCAGACCGGGCTGTTCCTGATTGGCGACCCGAAGCAGGCGATCTATGCCTTTCGCGGCGCCGATATCTACACCTACCTGCGTGCCCGCCAGGCCACCGATGGCCGTTGGCATACCCTGGACACCAACTACCGCTCCAGTCATGCGATGGTCGACTCGGTCAACCATGTCTTCACGCGCGCAGAGCAACGTGAACAAGGTCGCGGTGCGTTCCTGTTTCGTGACGAGCAAGGCAATCAGGTACCGTTCTCCGATGCGCTGGCGCAAGGCCGCAAAGAGACACTGCACGTCGACGGTGCACCCCTGACGGCGCTGACGGTCTGGCATCTGCAGAGCGACCAGCCGGTGTCCGGCGTGGTTTATCGTCAACAGTTGGCAGCCAGTTGCGCCAGCGAGATCGTGCGTCTGCTCAATGCCGGTCAGCAGGACCGTGCCGGTTTCGTCACGCCCGACAACGCACTGCGCGGGCTGCGTCCGGCCGACATTGCGATTCTGGTCCGCGACGGCAAGGAAGCGCAGGCGGTGCGTCAGCAACTGACCACGCGTGGTGTGCGCAGCGTGTACCTGTCCGACAAGGATTCGGTGTTCGCCGCTCAGGAAGCCCACGACCTGCTGTCCTGGCTCAAGGCCTGTGCCGAGCCGGACTCCGAACGCACGCTGCGTGCCGCGCTGGCGTGTATCACGCTGGACCTGCCGCTGGCCGAGCTGGAACGCCTGAATCAGGACGAACTGGCGTGGGAGCGGCGCGTTATGCAGTTTCGTGGCTATCGCGCCATATGGCGCAGCCAGGGTGTGCTGCCGATGCTGCGCCGTCTGCTGCACGACTTTGCCCTGCCACAGACCTTGATGACCCGCAACGACGGCGAGCGAGTACTCACCAACCTGCTGCACCTGTCTGAATTGTTGCAGCAGGCTGCCGCCGAGCTGGATGGCGAACAGGCGCTGATCCGTCATCTGGGCGACCACCTGGCACTCTCCGGTCAGGCCGGAGAGGAGCAGATCCTGCGTCTGGAAAGCGACGAGCAACTGGTCAAGGTGGTCACTATCCACAAGTCCAAGGGGCTGCAGTACCCGCTGGTGTTCCTGCCGTTCATTTGCTCGTCGAAGCCTGTGGACGGCAGTCGCCTGCCGTTGCAGTTTCATGACGCCGACGGCAAGTCCCAGATCAGCCTGCAGCCTACCGAGGCGCTGATTCAACAAGCCGATGACGAACGTCTGGCCGAAGACCTGCGCTTGCTTTACGTTGCCCTCACCCGATCGGAACATGCCTGCTGGCTGGGCGTCGCCGACCTCAAGCGTGGCAATGCCAACACCTCGATGCTGCATCGTTCGGCACTGGGTTACCTGCTGGGCGGTGGCGCAGCGCTGGCCGAGTCGACGGAGTTGAGCGTCTGGCTGCGTGATCTGGCCCAGGGGTGTGAGGCGATTGCCTTGCAGCCCGTTCCTGAACCCACCGACGAGCACTTCAGTGCGCCGCGCAACGCAGCGGCGCTGGTCAAGCTGCTGGTGCCCAAACGCCGCGCTGCCGAGAACTGGTGGATCGCGTCCTACAGTGCCCTGCGTATCGGCGACACGGTAACGGCCGGTGCCGATGAATCACCTGACAGCCCGCAGGCACAGAAACTGTTCGACGATGAGCGCCTGGACCCCGAAGCCCCGCGCGACATCCTGACCAGCGGCGGCGATATCCATCGTTTTCCGCGTGGCCCCAATCCCGGCACCTTTCTGCACGGGCTGCTTGAGTGGGCTGGCAACGAAGGTTTTGCGATGACGGCACACGCGCCGGAGAAACTGCAGGACGCCGTCGCCCGGCGCTGCAATCGGCGCGGTTGGGCAGGCTGGATCAATACCCTGAGCGATTGGCTGCAACACATGCTGAACATGCCGATGCGCCTGTCACCGGATGCTGCACCGGTGGCCCTGAGCGAGCTGGATCAGCCCAATCAGTACCGTGTGGAAATGGAATTCTGGTTCGCCAGCAATAACGTCAACGTCGCGCAGATGGATGCCTTGGTGCGTCGC
Organism: Pseudomonas congelans; assembly: GCF_900103225.1. Taxonomy (GTDB): domain Bacteria; phylum Pseudomonadota; class Gammaproteobacteria; order Pseudomonadales; family Pseudomonadaceae; genus Aquipseudomonas; species Aquipseudomonas congelans. Next base: position 7,029 of record NZ_FNJH01000011.1, read on the forward strand.
TTCACCCACGACAACGCACCGCGTGCTGCGACCGAGACGGTCTCGCTCAACGGCATGTTCAAGGGCTTTATCGACCTGACGTTCGAACACGAGGGCCGGTATTACGTGGCGGACTACAAGTCGAACTGGCTGGGCAGCGACGACAATGCGTACACCCAGTTGGCGATGGAAACCGCCATTCTCGACAACCGCTACGACCTGCAATACGTCCTCTACCTGCTGGCCCTGCACCGTCAGCTCAAGGCGCGAATGGCCGATTACGATTACGACCAGCACATGGGCGGCGCGTTGTACCTGTTCCTGCGGGGCAGTCGCTCGGCCTCTCAGGGAGCGTATTTCACCCGTCCGCCACGTGAGCTGATCGAAAGTCTGGACCTGTTGTTTCAGGGCAAACCGATAGCGCATGACCTGCCGGGAGCATTGGCATGAGCCGCTCGTTCGATGATCTGTTGCCTACCGCGCTGGACGATATCAGCCTCGCGGAGTTGAGCCCGCTGACGCGTGTCAGCGATCTGCTGATCCTGCTCGAACGTTGGGTCGAGCGCGGCTGGTTGCGTGCTCTGGACAAAGCGTTCGTCGCGTTCCTCAGTGATCTCGATCCGCAGGCCGATCCGTTGGTGCTGGTGGCTGCGGCGCTTACCAGCCATCAGCTCGGCCACGGTCACGTCTGCCTTGATCTGTACGAGACCCTCAAAGAACCGGACTTCGCCCTGTCACTGCCACCCGAAGGCGATCAGCAGAGCGCGCCGATGCTGCTGCCCTCACAACTGCTGGCAGCACTGGATGGCGCTGCCTGGTGTCAGGCGCTGGCAGACAGCATGCTGGTCGCCGAGGTCGGCGATTCAAGTGCCGAAGCGCGACAAAAACCATTGGTGCTGGCCGAGCGGCGTCTGTACCTACGTCGCTACTGGACTTACGAACGGCGTATCGCTGCAGCCTTGCGTCAGCGCCTGGCCCAGCGTGAAACGCCGCCGGAGGATTTGGCGCAGCAGCTCGACGCGTTGTTCGGTCCGGCCGATCCCTCGCCACAAGCCGTCATCGACTGGCAGAAACTTGCCTGCGCGCTGGCCACCCGCAAGGGCTTCAGCATCATCACCGGCGGCCCCGGCACCGGCAAAACCACCACGGTGGTGCGCCTGCTGGCTTTGTTGCAGGCCCCGGCGGTACAGAGTGGCCAGCCGCTGCGCATCCGTCTCGCGGCACCTACCGGCAAGGCGGCGGCACGTCTGACCGAATCCATCAGCCAACAGGTGCAGAGCCTGGATGTCAGTGACAACGTACGGCAGAAAATCCCCAGCGAAGTAACTACCGTCCACCGCTTGCTGGGCAGTCGCCCCGGTACCCGGCACTTCCGCCACCATGCGGGCAATTTACTGCCGCTGGACGTGCTGGTGGTTGATGAAGCATCCATGATCGACCTGGAAATGATGGCCAATCTGCTCGACGCACTGCCGCCGCATGCACGCATGGTTCTGCTGGGTGACAAGGACCAGCTGGCGTCCGTTGAGGCGGGGGCGGTACTGGGGGATTTGTGCCGCGACGCCGAAGAAGGTTTCTACAGCCCCGATACCCAGGCCTGGCTTGAAGCCGTCAGCGGCGAAGACCTCGGCAAGGGCGGTTTGCGCCAGGGCGATGCGCAGCAGCATCCGTTGGCCCAGCAAGTGGTGATGCTGCGCCACTCGCGTCGCTTTGGCCAGGGCAGCGGCATCGGCCAGTTGGCCCGACTGGTCAACCAGCAACAGGACCAACAGGCCCGCGCGCTGCTGTCGGCAGGCAGTCATGACGACCTGTTCGCCCTGGCCCTCAAGGGCGAGCAGGACCTCAAGTTTGAACGCCTGGTTCTCGACGGTCTGGGCAGGGGCGAGCAAGGCCCGCAGGGTTACCGGCATTACCTGAACATACTCGCTGCCGAGCGTCCCGCCGATGATTCGGCACTGGACGACGCGTGCTGGACGCGTTGGGCGCGCTCGGTACTCAGCGCCTTCGACGCCTTTCAATTGCTTTGTGCCGTACGCAAAGGCCCGTGGGGCGTGGAGGGTTTGAACCAGCGCATCACTCACGCGCTGTTCAGCGCGAAGCTGATCGAAAGCGAGCAGCAATGGTACGAAGGTCGCCCGGTGCTGATGACCCGCAACGACTATGGCCTCGGCCTTATGAACGGCGACATCGGCATCACCTTGCGCCTGCCCGAGCGCGACGGCGATGGCAAACAGGTATTGCGCGTCGCCTTCCCCCGCAACGACGGCAGCGAAGGCGTACGCTTCGTCCTGCCCAGCCGCCTCAACGAGGTAGAAACCGTGTACGCCATGACCGTACACAAATCCCAGGGCTCGGAATTCGCCCATACCGCCCTGATCCTGCCCGAAGCGCTCAACCCGGTACTGACCAAGGAGCTCATCTACACCGGCATCACCCGCGCCAAGCACTGGTTCAGCCTGATCGAACCGCGCCAGGGCATATTCGAAGAAGCCCTGCGCCGCAAGGTCAAACGCCTGAGTGGGCTGATGCTGGGGCTTTGATCATGTCCGGGCTGTCCGGCGATTCTCTACCGGGCAGCACAGATACGACGTCTAGCGTCATAACCCCTATGCTCTTCAACCGGGTTAAGGGGCAACTGAAAAGGCCAAGGTGTAACTGCATGGCGGCGGATAAAGCGTGTGCTGTGGTTCTGCGGAACCGGGGAGTGCTGGAAATTCTGGCATTTGAGCATCCGTTGGCGGGCCTGCAATTGGTCAAGGGCAGTGTGGAACCAGACGAGTCAAGTGGCGCGGCTGCTGTGCGGGAGTTAATGGAGGAGGCAGCTATTAGCTCCATCTACCAACGCAGTCATGGGAGTGTCTTTGTGTTTACTCATTGGCTGTGCCGAGTTTGACGTGGCGCTGGTAGCACGCCTCAGGGCTGGAAGGGGTCTGGTCGCCCCGGACACTGTTTCAGACGAGCAATGACGTCAGGCGCCGTCTTGGCTGTGTCGATCCTGCCGATATCATCAAGATAGATGTCTATCATCCGCCCCCATTTCGGCGTTACGTAGAAACACCTCTGAAATCCCTTGTCGGTCCACCAGTCGAACCTCATGAAGAAGTCCCCATCAGGGAATATGTAGCTGAACTCAACGGCTGAGCCGCCTTGCCTGATATCGCCCCTGTGGATTCTGTCCTGAGTGTTCCACACGTATCGAAACTCCTCCTTGCTATTCGGAGAAAAATTGACCGCTACGACCGGAGAGGCAAAATACCAAAAAGCCACAGGAAGGATGACGAGTAGAAGAAGCATCCAACGGCCATATCGGATCTTGGGTTTATGGACAGGCATGTATTTGGACTCCTTTACCCCATGCCTGGGGCGGTACTGCAAGCACTTCGTCCATGATCATCTTGGCCGTGATGCCTCCGTTGGGATGTTGTTGATAGAGCTTCACCCCAATGCTAATAGATATTCGGTCGGGAGCATCATCCCAAGCCCTCAGGCCATCGACATCACCGGAGCGGTTCGGACCGGGTAGTTCCCATTGAGCCTTAGGCTTTGTAAACACCTCATCAACCTTCCGTCCAGCGTCTGAAATTATCTGCTCGGCTCCGGCGCCATCCAATAGAGCGCTTTCGGAGAGACCCCCAGCCATGCCTACATATCCGTAATGGACGTTGGACCAGATGTCATAAAAATACTCGTACTTGCCTTGTTTGTGCCAAACACCACCAATTGTTCGACGGATGATCGGCTTGTGATCCCACGGGCGATTCTGACCAACACGTTCTGCCCAGATGGCAAAGGCCTTTGCTTGCATACCGGACGCCATGCTGTAAAAGTCCGGGCCGGGACCAAGGCGCAAGTAAAATGGAAGCGCCTCATACTCCTTCATCTTTACCGCCGCATCGAAGCTATTGAGGTCTCTCATCTGTCGAACTGTGGGACTATTGATGTTGGCGTTCATCTCTCCAGCAATATAAGTCGCCAGCTCTTCCATCCTGTCAGGGTGTTTGCAAACAACAGGTTCCGCTTTTGACTCAGGCTGCGCATCTGACTTCTTACCGGCTGCCTTGGGATCTACCAAGGCATTCGCCGCCAAGGCTTTCTCCGTGAGCTTCGGGTCAGACAACAAGGTCGCCATCTTCTCGTCGTCCACGGAACCGTCTGGCCGGAAAGCCCCCAGCGCCATGAAGTCAATAATGCTCGCGCCGCCAGCGTCGCCCATGACGAAGCCGCCACCAACATTGCCTGAGCCCGTGGTGATTGTCCCGCCGTGACTGGTGGGGCTTCCCAAGTGGGCCATAGGACGGCCATTCACCAGAATGGAAGGAAAACCTGAAGTGATGACCGCCCCGCACCCGCAGGTATCACCCACACGTGCCGTGCCCATGCCGTTGATGTTGACGTCACCGGATGCAGAAGCGACAGACAGTGTACCGTGACCCGGTAATGGGCAGGCGTGCCTGTCGCCCAATCGAGCTGAAGAAATCATTGCATGCCGTCCTTGCGTCTTTGATCCGTAGACAACAACCAGCGTTTAGTTGACGCGTGGGAGGCTACCGGAAGCGTAAAAGACGGTATGTAGGGCAAGTCTCAATTTTGCGCAGTACCTTGAGAATCTGATCGAAAAGTCGGTGTGACCTCAATGAGAGCGAACTCGCATCCGTGTCACAAGCTGTCTACCCCGCTACTATACGGTTACCTGGTCCCTTGAAAATCTGTCACTGAAGGAAGCGAATAGCGCGGTTTTCCCCCAACAAAAACCCCTTATTCAACTCCGTCACCTCCCGAATGTAATCCCACAGCAACGTGATCCGTTTCAGCTTGCGCAGGTCCTCCCTGCAGTACATCCAGAATTGACGAGTGATGTTCACTTCTTCCGTCAGCACCGGCAGCAGCCGTGGGTCTTGAGCGGCGAGGAAACATGGCAGGATGGCCAGTGCGCGGCCCTGCAGGGCGGCGGTGTATTGGGCGATGACGCTGGTGCTGCGCAGTTGTGCCTGGGCGTTGGGCAGCAGATTGCTCATGTACAGCAGCTCGGAGCTGAACGCCAGGTCGTCGACGTAGCTGATGAAGACGTGCTCGCTTAGGTCCGTCTTGTGTTCGATGAGCGGGTGGTTGTCGAGGTAGGCCTGGGTCGCGTACAGACGCAGGCTGTAATCGCAGAGTTTGCAACACACGTAGGGGCCGTGTTCGGGGCGCTCCAGGGCGATAACGATATCCGCCTCGCGCTTCGACAGGCTGATGAAGTGCGGCAGCGGCAGGATGTCCAGCGAAATGCTCGGGTAGCTGTCGAGAAAGTGGCTCAGTTGCGGGGTGATGAAGAAGCTGCCGAAGCCTTCGGTGCAGCCCATGCGGACATGCCCGGACAACGCGACGCTGGACCCGGATACCTGCTCGCAGGCCATGTGCAGTGTGCTTTCGATGGACTCGGCATAGCCCAGCAGGCGCTGACCTTCGGCGGTCATGATGAAGCCGTTGTTGCGCGATTTCTCGAACAGCAGTGTGCCCAGCGAGGTTTCCAGCGAGTTGATACGCCGCGACACGGTGGTGTAGTCAACGCCCAGGCGCCGGGCCGCGCTGCTGACTTTTCGAGTGCGTGCCACCTCGAGGAAAAACTTCAGGTCATCCCAGTTCAACAACCCCAGGGAGGTGATGTTTTTTTGCATGTTGACCCTGCTTTTATCTGCATTCTTGTTAGAAGTTTGCACATCTATACTCCAAAGCACGCCCCCTGACCAATTCAAAAACAAGACTGCCGGGAGGCCACGATCATCCTTCTGTACAGGCTGTGGATGCGTGGTTTGCTGAAGGGAGAATCGCTGAAATGAATGCCTCACTGAACCACACGACGACCTCGATTGCCCGCGTGAAACTGCTGATCAACGGCGAGTGGACCGACTCGCTAAGCAGCGAATGGCAAGACATCGTCAACCCGGCCACCCAGGAAATCCTCGCCCAGGTGCCATTCGCCACGGCCAGTGAAGTAGACGCCGCCGTCGCAGCAGCCCATGCGGCCTATCGAACCTGGCGCGAAACACCGATCGGTGTGCGTATGCGCATCATGCTCAAGTTGCAGGCGCTGATCCGCGAGCACTCCAAACGTATCGCGGCGGTACTCAGTGCCGAGCAGGGCAAGACGCTGGCCGATGCCGAGGGCGATATCTTTCGGGGCCTGGAAGTGGTCGAGCACGCCTGTTCGATCGGCACGCTGCAAATGGGCGAGTTTGCCGAGAACGTCGCCAGCGGCGTCGACACCTACACGCTGCGTCAGCCGATCGGCGTGTGCGCCGGGATCACACCGTTCAACTTCCCGGCGATGATTCCGCTGTGGATGTTTCCGATGGCGATCGCCTGCGGCAATACATTCGTGCTCAAGCCTTCTGAGCAGGATCCGCTGTCGACCCTGCTACTGGTCGAGCTGGCGATCGAGGCGGGGGTGCCGCCCGGTGTGCTCAACGTGGTGCATGGCGGCAAGGAGGTGGTGGACGCGATCTGCACGCACAAGGACATCAAGGCTGTTTCCTTCGTCGGTTCGACGGCGGTCGGCACGCATGTCTACGATCTTGCCGGTCGGCATGGCAAGCGTGTGCAGGCGATGATGGGGGCGAAAAATCATGCCGTCGTGCTACCCGATGCCAACCGTGAGCAAACCCTGGACGCGCTGGTGGGCGCAGGTTTCGGTGCGGCGGGCCAGCGTTGCATGGCGACCTCCGTGGTGGTGCTGGTCGGCGCTTCGAAACAATGGCTGCCGGACCTCAAGGCGCGGGCGCAGACACTCAAGGTCAATGCCGGTCAGGAACCGGGCACCGACATCGGGCCGGTGATTTCACGGCGCGCCAGACAGCGCATTCTGGACCTGATCGAGAGCGGTGTGCGTGAAGGTGCGACGCTGGAACTGGATGGTCGGGAGGTTTCGGTACCGGGTTACGAGGGCGGCAACTTCGTAGGGCCGACACTGTTCTCGGGCGTCACCACCGACATGCAGATCTACACTCAGGAAATTTTCGGGCCGGTGCTGGTGGTGCTGGAGGTCGATACCCTTGATGAGGCTATCGCGCTGGTCAACGCCAACCCGTTCGGCAACGGCACCGGGCTGTTTACCCAGAGCGGCGCGGCGGCACGCAAGTTTCAAAGCGAGATCGATATCGGACAGGTCGGGATCAATATTCCGATTCCCGTGCCAGTGCCGTTTTTCAGCTTCACCGGCTCGCGGGGTTCCAAACTGGGCGATCTGGGCCCGTACGGCAAACAGGTGGTGCAGTTCTACACTCAGACCAAGACCGTCACCAGCCGCTGGTTCGATGACGACAGCGTCAATGATGGTGTGAACACCACGATCAATCTGCGCTGAGCGCTGGCGGTCAATTCGCTTGGGAGAACAACCATGAACATCGCATTTATCGGTCTGGGCAACATGGGCGCGCCCATGGCCCGCAACCTGATCAGAGCCGGCCACGCCTTGCAGGTGTTCGACCTGAACAAGACAGTACTGGCCGAATTCGCCGAGTTGGGCGCACAGATCGGCGACTCACCGGCACAGGCGGCCCAGGGCAGTGAACTGGTCATCACCATGCTGCCCGCTGCGGCGCACGTGCGCAGCGTATACCTGAACGACGACGGCGTTTTGAAGGGGATCTCGCCCGGAGTTCCGGCGGTTGATTGCAGCACCATCGACCCGCAAACCATTCGCGACATCGCCGCGCTCGCTGCGCAGCAAGGCGTGGTGTTGGGCGATGCGCCGGTGTCGGGCGGCACCGGTGGTGCGCAGGCCGGGACGCTGACCTTCATGGTCGGAGGTTCTGCCGGGCACTTTGCTGTGCTCAAACCGGTGCTGGACCAGATGGGCCGCAACATCGTGCATTGTGGTGATGTGGGCACCGGCCAGATCGCCAAGATCTGCAATAACATGCTGCTGGCGATTTCCATGATCGGCGTCGCCGAGTCCATGGCGCTGGGCAATGCACTGGGTATCGATACCCAAGTGCTGGCCGGCATCATCAATACCTCGACCGGTCGTTGCTGGAGTTCCGAGGCCTACAACCCGTGGCCCGGCATCGTCGAAACCGCTCCTGCGTCACGCGGTTACAGCGGCGGCTTCGGTGCCGAGCTGATGCTCAAGGATCTGGGCCTGGCAACCGAGGCCGCGCGTTCGGCGCATCAACCGGTCATCCTCGGCGCAGTGGCGCAACAGCTGTATCAAGCCATGAGCCTGCGTGGCGACGGCGGCAAGGATTTCTCGGCGATCATTGAGGGGTATCGCCCGAAAGTGTAGGCGTGACCTGTCTCGGGGAGCAGCGGGGCGTTGATATGTATCCGGTTTTTACATTAGGAAAACGCAGCAGAACCGGCTACTTTGGAACTCGTCATACCCGCGCAGGGATGCTCGGTACGCTTCGACGAGAAGCGCCGCATCCTCGCCCGGAGGCTGGCGCTTCACATCAAACGTCCCTGACCCAGAAAAAGAAGAGATCGATCATGAAGTTCGAACCCCTCGCCAGATCGTTGATCGCGACGGCACTGATTGTCGCGTATTCCCCCACATTCGCCGCGTCACAAGCCCCGGTCGCTGCCGAAAACGGCATGGTCGTGACGGCTCAGCACCTGGCTACCCACGTGGGTGTCGATGTACTCAAGGCTGGCGGTAATGCGGTCGATGCGGCCGTAGCGGTTGGCTACGCGCTGGCAGTGGTCTATCCCGCTGCCGGCAACCTCGGTGGTGGCGGCTTCATGACCATCCAGCTGGCCGACGGGCGCAAGACCTTCCTCGACTTCCGTGAAAAGGCACCGTTGGCGGCCACTGCCGACATGTACCTGGACAAGGACGGCAAGGTCATCCCTGATCTGAGTGCCAAGGGCCATCTGGCCGTCGGCGTGCCTGGCACCGTGTCCGGTATGGAAATGGCGCTGAGCAAGTACGGCACTCGCAAGCGTGAAGAAGTCATCGCTCCGGCGATCAAACTCGCCGAGGAAGGTTTTGTGCTGGGGCAGGGCGATGTCGACATGCTGTCGAGCGCCACCGATGTGTTCAAGGCGGACATGGCCGATTCCGGTTCGATCTTCCTCGACAAGGGCGAGCCGATGCAGGTCGGTCAGAAGCTGGTGCAGAAAGACCTGGCCAAGACCCTCAAGGAAGTGTCCGAGAAGGGCAGCGACGGTTTCTACAAGGGCTGGGTTGCCAAGGCACTGGTCGATTCCAGTCAGGCTGGCAAGGGCATCATCACCCAGGCGGACCTCGACCATTACAAGACCCGCGAGCTGGTACCGATCGAATGTGACTACCGCGGCTACCACGTGGTCTCGGCACCGCCTCCTAGCTCCGGCGGTGTGGTCATCTGCGAGATTCTGAACATCCTCGAAGGTTACCCGATGAAAGAGCTGGGCTTCCGCTCGGCGCAGGGTATGCATTATCAGATCGAGGCCATGCGGCACGCCTACGCGGACCGCAACAGCTACCTGGGCGACCCGGACTTCGTCAAGAATCCGGTCGAGCACCTGCTGGACGTCAAGTACGCCGCCAAGCTGCGCGCTGCCATCGAGCCGCAGAAGGCCGGTGACTCGAACAAGATCAAACCGGGCGTCGCCCCCCACGAAGGCAGCAACACCACCCATTACTCGATTGTCGACAAATGGGGCAATGCGGTGTCGGTGACCTACACCCTGAACAACTGGTTTGGCGCGGGCGTCATGGCCAGCAAGACCGGCGTGATCCTCAACGACGAAATGGATGACTTTACCGTCAAGGTCGGCGTGCCCAACATGTACGGACTGGTGCAGGGCGAAGCCAACGCCATCGCACCGGGCAAGACGCCGCTGTCGTCGATGAGCCCGACCATTGTCACCAAGGACGGCAAGGCAGTTATGGTCGTCGGCACGCCGGGCGGCAGTCGCATAATTACCGCCACGCTGCTGACCATGCTCAATGTCATCGACTACGGCATGAACATTCAGGAAGCGGTGGACGCGCCGCGTTTCCACCAGCAATGGCAGCCTGAGGAAACCAACATCGATACCTTCGCGGTCAGCCCTGACACGCTGAAGATTCTCGAGAGCTGGGGGCAAAAGTTCGCAGGTCCGCAGCCGCTCAATCATGTGGCGGCAATTCTGGTGGGCGCGCCTTCGCTGGGTGGCAAGCCGGTCGGTAACAACCGCTTCTACGGCGCCAACGACCCGCGTCGCAACACCGGGTTGTCGCTGGGCTACTGAGTCACGCTACTGATCACGCCACGGCCCTGAGCTTCAGGGTCGTGGCGTTTTGCTTTCCAGCGTCTGCTCAGTTGCGCACCCAGCGCTGCCGGCTCCAGCCGCTCAATGCGTCGACGGCGAACACCAGTACCAGCATCGCCACAATCACGGTGCTGGCCTGCGCTTCCTGAAACAGACTGAGGCTGACGTACAGCATCTGCCCCAGACCGCCCGCGCCGACAAAACCCAGCACGCTGGCCATACGAATGTTGTTTTCCCAGCGATACAGCGTATACGCCAGCAGCTGTGGCCAGAGGTTGGGCAGGGTGCCGTAGCTGAACGCCTGCCAGGCGCTGCCGCCCTGCAGACGAATCGCTGCAGCGGGTTGCGGCGCGGTATTTTCCAGTGCCTCGGCAAACAGACGGCCCAGAACGCCCGTGGTGTGCAGTGCCAGTGCCAGCGTGCCAGCATTGGGGCCGAGCCCGGCAGCCAGCACCATCAACACGGCCCACACCAGTTCCGGAATGGCGCGCAGCGCATTGAGCAGCAGGCGACTCAGGCTGCGCAGCAGCCAGCCGAAGCGCCCGGCAGCGGGCAATGCCAGGAGCAAACCTGCAATGGCGGCCAACAATGTGCCGAGCGCAGACATGGCCAGGGTTTCCAGAGCGCCCTGGCCGATTGCCTGCAGATGAGTGCTGCTCAGGTCCGGGCTCATGAAGCGCAACGCGTAACGGCCCATCTGCGTCAGGTTGTCGTGACTGCCCAGGGTGAACAGGTCGAGGCCGAGGTACACAAACGATGCGACCACGGACGCAATCATCGTCAGCACGACCAGCAGGTTGCCTGCGCGCTTCATGTGAACTGCCTGCGCAGCAAACGGCTGAGCTGGTCGGCGAGCAGCACCAGCAGCAGGAAGGTCAGCAGCATGCTCGCCACTTCGTCACCGGCGAACATGCGCATCGACAGGTCGATCTGCTGACCTAGCCCGCCTGCGCCGACGAAGCCCATGACCACCGAGGCGCGCACGGCGCACTCCCAGCGGTACACAGTGTAGGAAGTCAGTTCGGCTGCAGCATTGGGCAGGATGCCGTAAGCCAGTGCGGCCAAGCGACCGCTGCCTGCCTGCAGCAGCGCGTGGGCCGGGCGCTGGTCCACCGATTCGAAAATCTCGGCGTACACCTTGCCGAGCATGCCTGCATAGGTGATGGCGATGGCCAGCACGCCCGCCGTCGGGCCCAGGCCGACCGCGCGCACGAACAACAGCGCCCAGACTATTTCCGGCACGCTGCGCAGGAAGATCAGCACCCCGCGTACCGGCCAGCGCAGGCATTGGCCGAGCCAGCCGGGGCGGCCGCCACGTGAGGCGGCCGACAGCGACAATGCCTGGCTGGCGAGCAGGCTTGCCGGTACGGCCAGCAGCAAGGCAAGGGCAATGCCGGCGGTGGCAATCGCCAGGGTTTGCAGCGTCGCATCCAGCAGCAACCCGAGGAATTCCGCAGAGTGCGCCACTGGCCAGAACTCGGCGAGAAAGCTGCCCATCGTCCGCGCATTATCGGCTTGCAACAGCACCAGCGGATTCAGTTCGGCCAGGCGAATGCCCGGCCAGAGCAGGGCCACCGCCAGCAGTGTCAGCAACAAGCGTGGCGTTGCCGCCGGGTCGCGCTGATCCCGACTCAGCATCGCGGTGTCCAGCGTGTCTCAGTCGCATCCGAAACCGGCTGAGGGCTGAGTTGTTCGTTGGCATACAGCGTGTCGAGATGCTCCCGGCCGACCTCGCTGGCGGCGAGGTCGAAGTGAATTCGCCCGTCGCGCACCCCGATGACGCGCGGAAAATGCGCCAGCGCCAGTTCCACCGCATGCAGGCTGGCGACCAGCGTCACGTTGTGCTCGATGGCGTGCTGACACAGCAGCGCCAGGGTGTGATCGGCGAGGCGCGGGTCCATCGCCGAAACCGGCTCGTCGGCCAGCAGCAGTTCGGGTTGCTGATACAGGGCACGGGCAATGCCGACACGTTGCAGCTGTCCGCCGGACAACTGCTGGCAACGCTCGAACAATTTGTCCGCCAGGTCCAGACGTGCCAGCACCTCGCGGGCGCCGCTGATGTCGAGTGGATGCAGCAGGTTCAGCAGGCTTTTGCCCAGCCCCCACTGACCAAGCCTGCCCGCCGACACCGCAGTCACCACCCGCTGGCGCGCCGGCAACGGCGGTGCCTGATGAATCAGCGCAATGCGGCTGCGCAGGCGCTGGCGTCGTTTACTGGAGAGCTGCCAGGGATCAGTCCCCAGCACCTGCAGTTGTCCGGCACTGGGCGGCAGAGCGCTGGCCAGCAGATTGAGCAGCGTGGTCTTGCCTGCACCGGACGGCCCGATGATCGCCACTCGCTCGCCGCTATCGATGCTCAGGTCCAGGCCACGCAACGCCAGTGTGCCGTCGCTGTGGCGCAGCTCGATGCCGGACAGACACAGGGTCATTTCAGCAGGTCGGCAGCGCGTGCGGCTTCTTCGATGCCCTTGTAGTTCTCTGGTTTGGTCTCGATGAAGCGGCTGGCGGCCTGAAGATCGAGGATCGCCTTCTGCTCCGGGTTGGCCGGGTCGAGGTCGAGGAAAGCCTGTTTGATCTTCGCTGCCAGTGCCGGGTCGAGGCTGCCGCGCACGGTCCAGTTGTAGTCGAAGTAAGTAGGCGTGGTCTGGAATACATGAACCTTGTTGGTGTCGACCTTGCCGCTGGCGACCAGCTTGTCCCAGACACTGGCGTTGAGCACGCCTGCATCGACCTTGCCCGCCTGAACCCATGCGGCGGTTGCGTCATGCGCGCCGGAATAGGCGACGCGGCTGAAGAACGTTTCCGGCTTGATATTTTCCTTGAGCATGAAATAACGCGGCATCAGGCTGCCGGATGTCGACGACACCGAGCCGAAGGCAAACGTCTTGCCCTTGAGGTCCGCCAGGGTTGTCACGTTCGGATCGGAGGTGATGAATTTGCTGGTGAACTTGGCGTCCTGCTCACGCTGTACCAGTGGCACTGCATTACCGGTCTTGAGGTTGACCTGCACGAAGGTAAAGCCGCCCAGCCATGCCATGTCGAGCCGGTCAGTGGCCAGCGCTTCGACCACTGCCGGGTAATCCGCGACCGGGACGAACTCGACCTTCATGCCCAGCCGTTGCTCCAGATAGGCACCCAGCGGCTTGAACTTGCGCAGCAGTTCGGTGGGCGCTTCGTCGGGAATGGCCGAGACGCGCAGGGTATCTGCAGCGTGGCTGGTCAGGGCGGAGAAGGACAGGGCAAGGCCGGCTGCGAGCGCCAGGGTACGCTTGAGCATGGAGGTTCTCCGGTTCAATAGCGGAAAAAGGATAGCGTGAAGCCCGCGTGCACGAGCAGGCGGGGCTTCACAGGATTCGGTGCTGATGCGCGGGGATTATAAGAGGCATGGCGAGAAAGGCCAGTTCGGCAGATTCACCTTACGAATGCACAACCGGCACACGACGCGGTTTGCGCTGATAAGGGAACAGCCCCTAGACTCCACAGCCTGTTTCCCGGTAACCGAGAGTGTCGCGATGAATGAGCCAATCCGCCTGACCCAGTACAGTCACGGAGCAGGGTGTGGCTGCAAGATTTCCCCCAAGGTGCTGGACGTGATCCTCGCTGGCAGCGGCGCTCAGAACCTTGACCCCAGACTCTGGGTTGGCAATGCCTCGCGTGATGACGCGGCAGTCTATGCGCTGGATGACGAACGCGGCGTGGTCTCGACCACGGACTTCTTCATGCCCATCGTCGATGATCCGTTCGACTTCGGCCGTATCGCCGCGACCAATGCCATCAGCGACATCTATGCGATGGGCGGCGACCCGCTGATGGCCATCGCCATTCTCGGCTGGCCGGTCAATATCCTGCCACCCGAAGTGGCGCGTGAAGTCATTCGCGGTGGCCGTGCCGTCTGCGACGCTGCCGGTATCCCGCTGGCAGGCGGGCATTCCATCGATGCGCCGGAGCCGATCTTTGGTCTGGCGGTGACCGGCGTGGTGCAGAAAAAGCACATGAAGCGCAACGACACGGCCCTGGCGGGGAGCACCCTGTACCTGACCAAGCCCCTGGGCATCGGCATCCTCACCACGGCCGAGAAAAAATCAAAGCTGCGCGATGAAGACATCGGTCTGGCGCGTGACTGCATGTGCACCCTGAACAAGCCGGGCAGCCGTTTCGGCAAGCTCGACGGGGTGCAGGCAATGACCGATGTCACCGGCTTCGGTCTGCTCGGGCATCTGGTTGAGATGGCGGACGGCGCAGGTCTGACCGCGCGTCTGGACTACGCTGCTGTGCCGCGTCTGCCCGGCGTCGAGCATTACATTGCCGAGGGCTGTGTGCCGGGCGGCACATTGCGCAATTTTGAAAGTTACGGCGACAGGATCGGCGCGCTGAGCGATGCCCAGCGTGACCTGTTGTGTGATCCGCAGACCAGCGGTGGTCTGCTGGTCGCGGTCAGCCCTGAAGGTGAAGCCGAGTTTCTGATCGTGGCCGCCGAGCTGGGGTTGCTGCTCAACCCTATCGGCACCCTGCGCGAGCGACAGACCCACGCCGTCGAGGTGTTCTGATGGCCGACAACAGCAGCGACTACCGCGCACTGTTTCTCAACGACGTGCCGATGATGGACGCTCGCGCTCCGGTAGAGTTTTCCAAGGGGGCTTTCCCTGGTGTGATCAACCTGCCGCTGATGAATGACCTCGAGCGGCAAAAGGTCGGCACCTGCTACAAGCAGCGCGGCCAGGACGCCGCTATCCAGCTCGGGCATCAACTGGTCTGCGGTCAGGTCAAGGATGAACGCGTCAATGCATGGATCGAGTTCGCCAGAGCGAATCCGCAGGGCTATCTGTACTGCTTTCGCGGTGGGCTGCGCTCGCAGACCGTGCAGCGCTGGCTGAAGGAGGCCGGGGTCGACTACCCGCGCGTTCTTGGCGGCTACAAGGCGATGCGCACTTTCCTGCTGGATACCCTGCACGAGGCGGTGACCGAGTGCGATATCGTCGTGCTCGGCGGGATGACCGGCACGGGCAAGACCGAAGTATTGACGCAACTGCGCAATAGCGTGGACCTGGAAGGCATCGCCAATCACCGCGGCTCCAGCTTCGGCAAGCGTGCCACCGGGCAGCCGGCACAGATCGACTTCGAGAACCGCTTGGCCATCGACCTGCTCAAGAAGCGCGCAGCCGGTATCGAACAATTCGTCTTGGAAGATGAAAGCCGTCTGGTCGGCAGTTGCAACGTGCCCCTGGAACTGCACCAGGCCATGCAGGGCTGCGCGATGGTCTGGCTGGAAGACAGCTTCGAGAATCGCGTCGAGCGCATTCTCGATGACTACGTGATCAACCTCTGCGCAGAGTTCATCACCGTCAAGGGCGAAGAGCAGGGCTTTGGCCTGTTTGCCGAGCGTCTGTTGCAAAGCCTGAACAACATTCACAAACGCCTGGGCGGCGAGCGTCACCAGCGCCTGTCGGGCATTATGCAGGCGGCGCTGGAGGAACAGCAGCGCAACGGTGCGGTTGACCTGCACCGCGGCTGGATCGAAGGCCTGCTCGGCGAATATTACGACCCGATGTACGCTTACCAGCGCGAACACAAAGCGGCGCGTATCGAATTTGCAGGGCATCAAGTGGAAGTGCTGGCCTACCTGCGCGAGCGCTCCGAGCAACGTTAAGTCTCTACCTCTATCCATCTGGCAAGGGATGCCATGCACTCGATTCTCGACTTCTATCAAACGCTGGGCTGGGGCCTTTCGGCCCTGGTGATCGGCACCTTTCTGCTGGCCGGAACGGTCAAGGGTGTGATCGGCCTGGGCTTGCCCACGGTAGCAATGGGGTTGCTGGGGCTGGCCATGCTGCCTGCGCAGGCTGCGGCGTTGCTGATCATCCCGTCGACGTTCACTAACGTCTGGCAGCTGGCGACGGGTCGCAATCTACGGCCTTTGCTGAAGCGGCTATGGCCGATGCTGAGCATGATTTTCATCGGCACGCTGGTCGGGGCGTTCTGGCTGGGCATGAGTGGCGGTCATTCAATGACCCGCGCGTTGGGTGGCGCGTTGTTTCTTTACGCGCTGAGCGGGCTGTTCCTGCCGACCTTCAAGGTTGCCGCCGCTGCCGAGCGCTGGCTGGGTCCGCTGTGCGGCCTGATCACCGGGGTGATCGCTTCGGCAACCGGGGTGTTCGTGATTCCTGTAGTGCCTTATTTGCAGGCGTTGGGGCTTGAGCGCGACCAACTGGTCCAGGCGCTGGGGTTGTCTTTCACTGTCTCGACGCTGGCGCTGGCGGCGGGTTTGTCGTGGAACGGCGCGCTGGGCGGCGCAGAGCTGGGCGCATCCACGCTGGCGCTGATTCCGGCCTTGTTGGGCATGCTGCTGGGGCAATGGCTGCGCCAGCGAATCAGCGCGGTGCTGTTCAAGCGTGTGTTCTTCATCGGCATGGGCCTGTTGGGGCTGCACCTGCTGATAAAGGGTTGAGCCTGACGGGATAAACCTGTCCTCTTCTGTTCACGCATTTCGCTCAATAGTCTTCACGCCATTCGTGACTGGGCAGCAAGAGTATTTTGCCCTTCGCTGTCTTACTCATGGGCGCGCATCTCTTTACTCTCGGCTCATCCATTAATCACCTCCACCTCAGCCTCAAGAAGGGCGGGGTCGGGTTGCGAGAGTTCAGCCATGAAAAAAGTAGTGTTCCTCAACGGCGGTAAACAGTTTGCGCACTCGGAAGGCCGCTATAACGCGACCCTGCATGAGGCGGGCGTAGCGTTCATGGACCGCGCCGGTTTCGATGTGAAGCAAACCTTCATTGACGGCGGCTACGACGTGGTCGAGGAAGTGCAGAAGTTTCTCTGGGCCGATGTCATCGTCTGGCAGATGCCTGGCTGGTGGATGGGTGCGCCCTGGACCGTCAAGAAATACATCGATGAAGTGTTCACCGAGGGCCACGGCAGCCTGTATGCCAACGACGGCCGTACCCGTTCGGATGCATCGCAGACATATGGCAGCGGCGGCTTGCTGCATGGCAGGCAGTACATGATTTCGGCAACCTGGAATGCGCCGCAGAAAGCCTTCGATGACCCGTCCGATTTCTTCGAAGCCAAAGGTGTCGACGCGGTCTACTTTCCGTTTCACAAGGCCAACGAGTTTCTGGGCATGACAGCCCTGCCGACGTTTCTGGCGGTGGACGTGATGAAAATGCCCGATATCGAAGCTGACGTGCAGCGTTACCAGGCTCATCTGGCCAAGGTGTTTGGTGTGCAGTGAACACGAACTTTGCACTGAACAGCGCTAATATCCCCTGAGCGTTGAGCAGGGGACAAAAATGAAAGCCCGGTCCGATGAATTGCAGGTGTTTGTCTCGGTCATCGAAAGCGGTTCGATCTCCGCCGCAGCCGAGAAAATGGGCCAGACGCCCTCAGGTGTCAGCCGCACCCTGTCGCGTCTGGAAGCCAAGCTGGAAACCACGCTGATCAACCGCACCACGCGGCGCATGGACCTGACCGAGGAGGGCAAGTTCTTTCTGGAGCGTGCCCGTCACATTCTGGAGCAGATGGAAAGCCTCGAAGAACGGCTCTCCTCATCCAGACAGACAACCGCCGGGCGCTTGCGTATCAATGCCGCGTCACCGTTCATGTTGCACTCCATCGTGCCGCATGTGGCGGAGTTTCGTCAGCGTTATCCGGATATCGAGCTGGAGCTCAACAGCGATGACTGGTTCATCGACCTGCTTGAACAGAGCACCGATGTCGCGATCCGTATCGGTGCGTTGTCCGACTCGACCCTGCATGCCCGCTCGCTGGGCAGTTGCCTGCTGAATATCGTGGCCAGCCCGGCTTACCTGCAGCGCCACGGCAGGCCCAAAACTGCAGAGGATCTGGCACAGCACGTGCTGTTGGGGTTCACTCATGTGGAGGTCCTCAACCAGTGGCCGTTACGTCATGGCGGGGGCGACCGCCTGCCGATCAAGCCCTCCATATCTGCATCCAGCGGCGACACCTTGCGTCACTTGGTGCTGGAAGGCGTGGGTATCGCCTGCCTGTCCGATTTCATGACCTGTGATGACCTGCGCGAGGGGCGGATGGTCTGTCTGTTGAAGGAAGCCAACAGCGGCTACCGCCAGCCGATCCACGCGGTGTATTACCGCAACTCTCGACTGGCATTGAGGATTCAGTGTTTTCTGGACTTCATGCAGGAGAAGCTTGAGGGCTACGCACGCTGAGGCCTGGAGTGCGCGCTCGGCAGTTAATTGTCTTTCACGCAGGCAATAAAAAGCCCGTCACGCTGGACGGGCTTTTTACCGAGTGGCTGTCAGTGCGTGCGGGCGACTGCAAACTCGCTCAGTTCGACCAGTGCGTCGCGGTACTCGCTGGGCGGCAGCGCGTCCAGGCAGGCAATGGCGCGGGCCGCGTAGTCGCGGGCCAGCTGTGCGGTGTAATCGAGGGCACCGGCGCTTTCCACGGCATTGCGGATGCTTTCCAGATCTTCCAGGCCACCTTTCTGGATCGCCTGGCGAACCAGCGCGGCCTGTTCCGGGCTGCCTTCACGCATGGTGTAGATCAGCGGCAGGGTCGGCTTGCCTTCTGCGAGATCGTCACCGACGTTCTTGCCCAGCGTCTCGGCATCGCCGCGGTAGTCCAGCAGGTCATCCACCAGCTGGAAGGCCACACCCAGGTGATCGCCGAACGTGCGCAGTGCTTCGCTCTGTGCCTCGGAGGCGTTGCACAGGGCCGCGGCGCTGTGGGTCGAGGCTTCGAACAGCATGGCTGTCTTGCCGCGAATCACTTCCATATAGGTTTCTTCGGTGGTGCTGGCGTCACGAATCTTCGAGAGCTGCAGCACTTCGCCTTCGGCGATGATGCGAGTGGCCTTGGACAGAATCTTCATGACGTCCATCGAGCCCAGTTCGACCATCATTTCGAACGAGCGCGAATAAAGGAAGTCACCCACCAGCACGCTCGGCGCATTGCCCCAGAGTGCGTTGGCGGTGGAACGACCGCGACGCATGCCGGACATGTCGACGACGTCGTCATGCAGCAGGGTCGCGGTGTGCAGGAATTCGATGGTGGCGGCCAGCAGGCGAACGTCATCGCCTTCGCGACCCAGCGCCTTGCCACACAGCAGCACCAGCAACGGGCGCAGGCGCTTGCCACCTGCCGACGTGATGTAATCACCGATTTTCGAGACCAGCGGTACGCGCGACGTCAGTTGCTTTTTGATGATAAGGTCAACGGCACTAAAGTCGTCCGCCACCGCGCGGTAGAAGGCTTGGGGTTGCATCAGCGACAGGTGCTCCGGATAGGTTGCGCCGCATGCTAGGTCGCGGGGTAGAGCGTGTCAAGGTATGACGACCCGCCTCTTGCAACACTCGAATGCCTTGCGTACAATCGCGCACCCTAACTTTCCTGGGCAGCACCTGCCTTACGCAATGCAAACGGGCCGTTCCAGCCCCATGCAGCCATGCCAGCCGATACTCTTCTTATAAAGAGCTGGGTGAGCAGGATTTTCGGAGAAATACCATGTACGCAGTAATTGTTACCGGTGGCAAGCAGTACAAAGTCGCCCCAGGTGAATACCTGAAAATTGAAAAACTGGAAATCGCTACTGGCGAATCCGTCACGTTTGACCGCGTTCTGCTGGTTGGCAATGGCGACGACGTCAATATCGGTGCTCCGGTTGTTGCTGGCGCTACCGTTGTGGCTGAAGTGGTTTCGCAAGGTCGTCACGATAAGGTTCGTATCATCAAGTTCCGTCGTCGTAAGCACCACATGAAGCGTATGGGCCACCGCCAGTGGTACACCGAGATCAAAATTACAGGTATTCAGGCTTAATTCAGCCTAATCCTCAACTGGAGAATTGACTCATGGCTCACAAAAAAGCTGGTGGTAGTACCCGTAACGGGCGCGACTCAGAAGCCAAACGCCTTGGCGTGAAGATGTATGGCGGCCAGGCTATCATCCCTGGCAACATCATCGTTCGTCAGCGCGGCACCCAATTCCACGCTGGTTACGGCGTTGGTATGGGTAAAGATCACACCCTGTTCGCGAAAGTGGAAGGCGTGATCAAGTTTCAAGTCAAGGGCGCCTTCGGTCGCCGCTACGTGAGCATCGTTCCGAAGACTGAAGTCTCCGCAGCGTAATCACGCAGTAGCTTAAGAGCCCTGTCTTGCGACGGGGCTTTTTTGTTTGTAGAGGTAGAGAGGCAGGTGAGTCTCTTGCAAAACTGTTTGTGCGGGCTGTTGTGATGTTGACCCGTGGGGTCGCTGGTTTCTGATCGGTATCGCAACGCTCATTTTTGCAAGAGTCTTATGTAATTTATGTGGTTCTGCTCGTCCCTGTGGCGGGAGGCGTGCGTTATGAAATTTGTAGATGAAGTATCCATTCGAGTAAAAGCCGGTGACGGCGGCAACGGTTGCATGAGCTTCCGTCGCGAAAAATTCATTGAAAACGGTGGTCCCAACGGCGGTGATGGTGGTGATGGCGGCTCGATCTTCATGGTCGCCGACGTCAACCTGAACACGCTGGTTGACTACCGTTACACCCGCCACTTCGATGCCGAGCGTGGCTCCAACGGTGGCAGCGCCGACTGCACCGGTCGCAAGGGTGAAGAGCTGGTGCTGCGTGTGCCGGTAGGGACCACCATCATCGACGCCACCACCCAGGAAATCATCGGTGACCTGACCAAAGACGGTCAGCGCCTGATGGTTGCCCAGGGCGGCTGGCACGGTCTGGGTAATACCCGATTCAAGTCCAGTACCAACCGCGCTCCGCGCCAGACCACGCCGGGCAAGCCGGGTGATCAGCGTGATCTCAAGCTCGAGCTGAAAGTGTTGGCTGACGTCGGTCTGCTGGGCTTGCCGAATGCGGGCAAGAGCACCTTCATCCGCTCGGTGTCCGCGGCCAAGCCAAAGGTTGCCGACTATCCGTTCACCACGCTGGTGCCGAACCTGGGCGTGGTCAGCGTCGATCGCTGGAAAAGCTTTGTGGTTGCCGACATTCCGGGTCTGATCGAGGGTGCATCCGACGGCGCTGGCCTGGGGATTCGCTTCCTCAAGCACTTGGCGCGTACCCGTCTGTTGCTGCACCTCGTCGACATGGCGCCGCTGGACGAAAGCAGTGCTCCGGATGCTGCCGAAGTGATCGTCAACGAGCTGGAGAAATTCAGCCCTTCACTGGCTGAGCGTGATCGCTGGCTGGTGCTGAACAAGTGCGATCAGATTCTCGAAGAGGAGCAGGAGGCGCGCAAGCAGGAGATCGTCGATCGTCTGGAGTGGACTGGCCCTGTTTACGTGATCTCTGCAATTGCCAAAGAAGGCACCGAGCAGCTGACCCGCGACATTATGCGTTACCTCGAAGAGCGCAGCCAGCGTATCGCCGAAGAGCCTGGTTACGCCGAAGAGCTGGCTGAGCTTGATCAGCGCATCGAAGACGAAGCCCGTGCCCAGTTGCAGGCACTGGACGATCAGCGTGCCCTGCGTCGCAGCGGCGTGAAGAGCGTGCATGACATCGGTGACGATGACTGGGATGAAGAAGACGTGGACGATGAAGACGGTCCGGAAATCATTTACGTCCGTGACTGATCGCTTGAAGTAAACTTGAACGCCGCTACGATTGTTAGCGGCGTTTTTGTATCCCGAATTTGAAAATCTCTGGCTAGGGTTGGAAGAAGATGCGCAGCAAAGTGACGGGCGCCCAGCGCTGGGTTGTGAAGATCGGCAGTGCCTTGCTGACGGCTGATGGCAAGGGCCTGGATCGCAACGCCATGGGTGTTTGGGTGGAGCAGATGGTGGCGCTGCACGAGGCGGGTGTCGAGCTGGTACTGGTGTCTTCCGGGGCGGTGGCTGCCGGCATGAGCCGTCTTGGCTGGACGGCCCGACCCAGTGCCATGCATGAGCTTCAGGCTGCTGCGGCCATTGGTCAGATGGGCTTGGTGCAGGCGTGGGAGTCGAGTTTTGCCGAGCACGGCAGGCATACCGCGCAGATTCTTCTGACTCACGACGACCTGTCGGACCGCAAGCGCTACCTGAATGCTCGCAGCACCCTGCGCACGCTGGTCGAGCTTGGGGTTGTGCCGGTCATCAACGAAAACGACACAGTGGTTACCGACGAAATCCGTTTTGGCGATAACGACACGCTGGCGGCGCTGGTTGCCAATCTGGTCGAGGCTGATCTGCTGGTCATCCTGACCGATCGTGACGGCATGTTCGACGCCGATCCGCGCAACAACCCGGAGGCGCAGCTGATCTACGAAGCGCGTGCCGATGATCCGGCGCTGGATGCGGTGGCTGGCGGCACGGGCGGTGCGCTGGGGCGTGGCGGCATGCAGACCAAGTTGCGTGCCGCGCGTCTGGCGGCGCGTTCCGGTGCGCATACTGTCATCGTCGGCGGACGCATCGAGCGCGTTCTGGCGCGGCTCAAGGGGGGTGAGCGGTTGGGTACGCTGCTGTCCCCCGAGCGTGGCATGCTCGCAGCACGCAAGCAGTGGCTGGCGGGGCATCTGCAGACCCGCGGTACGCTGGTGCTGGATGATGGTGCGGTTGCCGCGCTGGCCAAGGACCAGAAAAGCCTGCTGCCGGTGGGCGTCAAGCTGGTCCAGGGCAGCTTCCGGCGTGGTGAGATGGTGGTGTGCGTCGCCCCGGACGGTCGCGAGATCGCTCGTGGGCTGAGTAACTACAGTGCCATCGAAGCCCAGAAAATCATTGGTCACTCTTCCGAATCCATCGTGCGCGAGCTGGGCTATATGGCCGAGCCTGAGCTGATTCATCGGGATAACCTGATCCTCGTCTGACTCAAGGCTGCAAAAAAGGACTATTTGATGCACTTCATGAAAGGTTTACTGGCGGCCGCGTTGCTGATGCCGGTGCTGGTCTCGGCTGAAGAGATCGGTCAGGTGTCGACCGTGTTCAAGATGGTCGGGCCCAACGATCGAATTGTGGTCGAGGCGTTTGACGATCCCAAGGTGGACGGAGTGACGTGCTACCTGTCACGCGCCAAGACGGGCGGCGTGAGGGGTGGTCTGGGATTGGCCGAGGATCGTGCCGAGGCGTCCATCGCCTGTCGTCAGGTCGGGCCGATCCGCTTCAAGGAAACCCTCAAGGATGGTGATGAGGTGTTCAAGGAGCGTACTTCGCTGGTCTTCAAGACCATGCAGGTAGTGCGCTTCTTCGACAAGAAGCGTAATGCGCTGGTGTACCTGGTCTACAGCGACCGGGTCATCGAAGGCAGCCCGCAAAATGCCGTGACCGCAATTCCGATCCTGCCATGGACAACCGCGCCTGCGCCTTGAGCCTGTAGAAGGATAGGACGCAGAGCGTCAAAGGCGGCATGCCCACGCGGAGCATGGACACGATAGTTACAAGGCTATCGTTCCTCACGCTCCAGCGTGGGAGCGCCCTTCGTGACGCTCTGCGTCACAGATCTACACCACATTGCGGAGGCACGACAGTTACAAGGCTATCGTTCCTCACGCTCCAGCGTGGGAATGCCTTTCGTGACGCTCCGCGTCACAAATCTGCGCCGCTCCGCACATTTATGTTTTCCGCTACTTTCCCGCAGGCAATAAAAAACCGACCCTGAGGTCGGTTTTTTAACAAGCGGGTCGCTTAGGCTGCAGCAGCAAGGCTCAGAGCCTTGATGTGACCGTTCAGACGACCTTTATGGCGAGCAGCCTTGTTCTTGTGGATGATGCCCTTATCGGCCATACGGTCGATAACAGGAACAGCCAGAACATAAGCGGCTTGCGCTTTTTCTGCGTCTTTTGCGTCGATGGCTTTAACTACATTCTTGATGTAGGTACGAACCATGGAACGCAGGCTGGCGTTGTGGCTGCGACGCTTCTCAGCCTGTTTTGCACGTTTTTTGGCGGAAGGTGTGTTGGCCACCGTCGAGCTCCTCGAAAGACTTTGTGAAATAGCAAACAAAATAGGCCGCGAATCATGCCGATGAGTTGAAGTCTTGTCAAGGGCAGTTAAGGTGTTCCGCTGAGTGGTTGCTACATTTGACTGGAGGATTTATTTCCGGCCTGTGACCTGTAAACTCGCGGCCTTTGCTTCGGACGTTTTTGCGGCGCGAAGTATCGCATAAATGGCTGGCTTAATCGCCCATCCTTTGCCAAGGCGCACAACTCTTTCAATGAATCTACTCAAGTCACTCGCCGCCGTCAGCTCTATCACCATGGTTTCCAGGGTTCTGGGCTTTGTTCGCGACACCATCATCGCGCGTACTTTCGGTGCCGGAATGGCCACGGACGCGTTCTTCATCGCCTTCAAACTGCCCAATCTGCTGCGCCGTATTTTCGCCGAGGGTGCCTTTTCCCAGGCATTCGTGCCGATCCTGGCCGAATACAAGAGCCAGCAGGGGGAGGAGGCGACGCGCACATTCATTTCTTATGTCACCGGGTTGCTGACCCTGGCGCTGGCGCTGGTGACGCTGCTCGGGGTGATCTTTGCGCCCTGGGTGATCTGGGCTACCGCGCCCGGCTTTGCCGACACCCCGGAGAAGTTCGCGCTCACCTCGGACCTGCTGCGGGTGACCTTTCCTTATATATTGCTGATTTCCCTGTCATCGATGGCCGGTGCGATTCTCAATACCTGGAACCGCTTCTCGGTGCCGGCGTTCGTGCCCACGCTGCTCAACGTCAGCATGATATTTTTCGCGCTGTTCCTGACGCCGTACTTCGACCCGCCGGTCATGGCGCTGGGCTGGGCGGTGCTGGTGGGCGGCCTGCTGCAACTGCTTTACCAACTGCCGCACCTGAAAAAGATCGGCATGCTGGTGCTGCCACGCCTGAATCTGCGCGACACCGGGGTCTGGCGTGTGATGAAGCAGATGCTGCCCGCCATCCTTGGCGTGTCTGTCAGTCAGATTTCTCTGATCATCAATACGATCTTTGCCTCGTTCCTCGTCGCCGGCTCGGTGTCATGGATGTACTACGCCGACCGCCTGATGGAGCTGCCTTCCGGCGTACTGGGTGTGGCGCTGGGTACGATTCTGCTGCCGATACTGTCCAAAACCTACGCGCAACGGGATCGCCAGGAATACTCGCGGATTCTCGACTGGGGCCTGCGCCTGTGTTTCGTGCTGGTGCTGCCTTGCACTCTGGCGCTGGGCTTGCTCGCCGAGCCGTTGACCGTTTCGTTGTTTCAGTACGGTAAATTCGATGCACTCGATTCAGCCATGACCCAGCGCGCCTTGGTCGCCTATTCCATCGGTTTGCTGGGGATTATCCTGATCAAGGTGCTGGCCCCCGGTTTTTATGCTCAACAAAATATCCGCACCCCGGTGAAAATCGCGATCTTCACCCTCATAGTGACTCAATTGCTCAACCTGGCCTTTATCGTGCCCCTGCAGCATGCCGGCCTGGCGCTGGCGATCAGTGTTGGCGCGTGCATCAATGCCGGTTTGCTGTTCTGGCAGCTACGCAAGCAGGATCTGTTTCAGCCGCAGCCCGGCTGGACGAAGTTCCTGTTCAAGCTGGTGATTGCCGTCGCGGTGATGTCGGCGGTGCTGCTGGGCCTCATGCATGTCATGCCGGCGTGGGACGAAGGTCACATGCTGGAGCGTTTTCTGCGTCTGGGTGCGCTGGTTGCTGCCGGCGTCGTGACCTATTTCGCCATGCTTCTTTTATTAGGCTTCCGCCTCAGGGATTTCGCCCGCAAAGCCATTATGTAGGGCACGTCGCAGGGGTGGACCTGCGGTTTTTGTGGCCGCACGGCGAGAACCTTCATCCGGTCTTGGTGTGTTGCCTGTCGTCCACGGCCGTGTGTGGTTATAATCGGCCACTTTATGAGCAAGAAGTGCGTTATGCAGCTGGTTAGAGGCCTTCACAACCTGCGCCCCGAACATCGGGGCTGCGTCGCCACGATTGGCAATTTCGACGGCGTTCATCGCGGCCACCAGGCTATTCTGGCGCGTCTGCGCGAGCGTGCAGTCGAATTGGGTGTGCCCAGTTGTGTGGTGATCTTCGAACCGCAGCCGCGTGAGTTCTTTGCACCCGAGACGGCGCCAGCACGTCTGGCCCGTCTGCGTGACAAGCTCGAGCTGCTGAGTGCCGAAGGCGTTGACCGGGTACTGTGCCTGTCCTTCAATCAGCGTCTGTGCAAGCTCAGCGCGGCGAGTTTCGTCGAAACCGTGCTGATCGACGGTCTCGGTGTTCAGCACCTCGAAGTGGGCGACGATTTTCGTTTCGGCTTCGACCGGGTCGGTGACTTCGACTTCCTGCAACAGGCCGGCACGACGTATGGTTTTACCGTAGAAGCGGCGCAGACCGTTGAAATAGATGGCATCCGGGTCAGCAGTACCAAGGTGCGCAAGGCGCTGGCTGCGTCGGACTTTGCCCTGGCCGAGCGCATGCTCGGTCGTCCGTTTCAGATAGCCGGGCGGGTATTGCACGGCCAGAAGCTGGCGCGTCAGTTGGGTACGCCCACCGCCAACGTGCAACTCAAGCGGCGTCGTGTACCGCTGAGCGGGGTCTATCTGGTCAGCACGGAGATCGATGGCAAAGCCTGGCCGGGGGTCGCCAACATCGGCGTGCGCCCGACGGTAACGGGTGATGGCAGTGCCCACCTTGAAGTGCATCTTCTGGATTTTGCCGGCGATCTTTATGACCGGCGTTTGACGGTGGCTTTCCACCACAAGCTGCGTGATGAGCAGCGTTTCGCCTCACTGGAGGCGCTCAAGACGGCGATCAATGCGGACGTCGCCGCCGCCCGTGCCCATTGGCATGGCTAACCGCTAAACAAGAGCCTGAAATGACTGACTATAAAGCCACGCTAAACCTTCCGGACACCGCCTTCCCTATGAAGGCCGGCCTGCCCCAGCGCGAGCCGCAAACTCTGCAGCGCTGGGACAGCATTGGCCTGTACCAGAAGCTGCGCGAGATTGGCAAGGATCGTCCCAAGTTCGTCCTGCACGACGGTCCTCCGTACGCCAACGGCAATATTCACATCGGTCATGCGGTCAACAAGATTCTCAAGGACATGATCCTGCGTTCCAAGACCCTGGCGGGCTTCGATGCCCCGTATGTGCCGGGTTGGGACTGTCACGGCCTGCCGATCGAACACAAGGTCGAAGTGACCCACGGCAAGAACCTCTCCGCAGACCGTACGCGCGAGCTGTGCCGCGCCTATGCGTCCGAGCAGATCGAAGGCCAGAAGTCCGAATTCATCCGTCTGGGCGTGCTGGGCGACTGGAGCAATCCGTACCTGACCATGAACTTCGCCAACGAAGCCGGAGAAATCCGCGCGCTGGCCGAGATGGTCAAGGGCGGTTTCGTCTTCAAGGGCCTCAAGCCGGTCAACTGGTGTTTCGATTGCGGCTCGGCACTGGCTGAAGCCGAAGTCGAGTATCAGGACAAGAAGTCCTCGACCATCGACGTGGCGTTTCCGATTGCCGACGAAGCAAAGCTGGCAGCCGCGTTCGGCGTGCCGTCGCTGGGCAAGCCTGCGTCCATCGTGATCTGGACCACCACACCGTGGACGATCCCCGCCAACCAGGCGCTGAACGTTCACCCGGAATTCGAATACGCGCTGGTCGATGTCGGTGACAAACTGCTGGTACTGGCTGCCGAACTGGTCGAAAGCTGTCTGGCCCGTTACAAGCTGGAAGGCTCCGTCATCGCGACCAGCACCGGTCAGGCGCTGGAACTGATCAACTTCCGCCATCCGTTCTACGACCGCCTGTCGCCAGTCTACCTGGCTGACTACGTCGAGCTAAGTGCGGGCACGGGTATCGTTCACTGCTCGCCTGCCTATGGCGTAGACGACTTCAATATCTGCAAACAATATGGCCTGACCAACGACGACATCATCAGCCCGGTGCAGAGCAACGGTGTGTACGTCGAGTCGCTGGAGTTCTTCGGTGGCCAGTTCGTCTTCAAGGCCAACCAGAACATCATCGACAAGCTGGTCGAAGTCGGCAGCCTGATGGATACCGAAACCATCAGCCACAGCTACATGCACTGCTGGCGCCACAAGTCGCCCTTGATCTACCGCGCCACCGCGCAGTGGTTCGTGGGCATGGACAAGCAGCCTGAAAGCGGCGAGACCCTGCGCAAGCGTGCGGTCAAGGCCATCGAAGACACTCAGTTCGTTCCGGCATGGGGGCAGGCGCGCCTGCACTCGATGATCGCCAACCGTCCTGACTGGTGCATCTCGCGTCAGCGCAACTGGGGCGTGCCGATTCCGTTCTTCCTGCACAAGGAAAGCGGCGACCTGCACCCACGTACCGTCGAGCTGATGGAAGAAGTGGCGCAGCGTGTCGAGAAAGAGGGCATCGAGGCCTGGTTCAAGCTGGACGCCAGCGAGTTGCTCGGTGAAGAGGCCGGCAAGTACGACAAGATCTCCGACACCCTGGACGTCTGGTTCGACTCGGGCACCACGCACTGGCATGTGCTGCGCGGTTCGCACCCGATGGGCCATGAAAGCGGTCCGCGTGCCGATCTGTACCTGGAAGGCTCGGACCAGCATCGCGGCTGGTTCCACTCCTCACTGCTGACCGGCTGCATGCTGGACGATCACGCACCGTATCGCGAACTGCTGACCCACGGGTTCGTGGTCGACGAGAACGGCCGCAAGATGTCCAAATCGCTGAACAACGTGGTAGCGCCACAGAAGGTCAACGATTCGCTGGGTGCCGACATCATGCGCCTGTGGGTATCGGCGACCGATTATTCCGGCGAGATGGCGGTTTCCGACCAGATCCTGCAGCGCAGCGCCGACGCCTATCGCCGTATCCGCAACACTGCACGCTTCCTGCTCTCCAACCTGACGGGCTTCAATCCGGCGACCGACATCCTGCCCGCCGAGGGAATGCTTGCGCTGGACCGTTGGGCCGTGGATCGCACCCTGCTGCTGCAACGCGAGCTGCAAGAGCATTACGGCGAATACCGCTTCTGGAACGTGTACTCGAAGATCCACAACTTCTGCGTGCAGGAGCTGGGTGGTTTCTACCTCGACATCATCAAGGATCGTCAGTACACCACGGCGGCCAACAGCACCGCGCGTCGCTCCTGCCAGACGGCACTGTTCCATATCTCCGAAGCGTTGGTGCGCTGGATCGCGCCGATCCTGGCGTTCACCGCCGACGAGCTGTGGCAGTTCCTGCCCGGCGAGCGCAACGAATCGGTGATGCTCAACACCTGGTACGAAGGCCTGACCGAAATGCCTGCCCACTTCGACATGGACCGCGCCTACTGGGAGCGGATCATGGCGGTGAAGACCTCGGTCAACAAGGAAATGGAAAACCTGCGCGCTGCCAAGGCGATTGGCGGCAACCTGCAGGCTGAAGTGACCCTGTACGCCGAGGAGTCGCTGGTGGCTGACCTGTCGAAGCTGAGCAACGAGCTGCGCTTCGTGCTGATCACCTCGACAGCCAGTGTGGCGCCGCTCGCATCCGCGCCAGCCGATGCCGTGGTCACCGAAGTCGCCGGTCTGAAACTGAAAGTGCTCAAGTCCAGTCATGCCAAATGCGCCCGTTGCTGGCATCACCGCGAGGATGTAGGGGGCAACCCCGAGCATCCGGAAATCTGCGGTCGTTGCGTAGACAACATCAGCGGCGCAGGCGAGGTCCGTCACTATGCCTAACGCCTCGTTTGGCCGCCTGGCCTGGCTGTGGTTGAGCGTGCTGGTTCTGGTCATTGACCAGGCCAGCAAGTATTACTTCGAGAACGCGTTGAGCCTGTATCAGCAGATCATCGTGATTCCGGACCTGTTCAGCTGGACCCTGGCCTACAACACCGGTGCCGCCTTCAGTTTTCTGGCCGACGGTGCCGGCTGGCAGCGCTGGTTGTTTGCCCTGATCGCAGTCGTGGTCAGCGCCGTGCTGGTCGTCTGGCTCAGGCGCCTGGGGCGTGACGACACATGGCTGGCCGTGGCACTGGCGCTGGTACTGGGCGGAGCATTGGGCAACCTCTACGACCGTATCGTGCTGGGCCACGTGATCGACTTCATTCTGGTTCACTGGCAGAACCGCTGGTACTTCCCGGCGTTCAACGTCGCGGACAGTGCCATCACCGTCGGCGCAATCATGCTGGCGCTGGACATGTTCAAGAGCAAGAAAACCGGAGAGACCGTCAATGACTGAGCAATCTTCGACTCAAGGCTCGTCTGACGAGCTGCGTATCGGTCAGAATACGCAGGTCACTCTGCACTTCGCCCTGCGTCTGGAAAACGGCGATACCGTCGACAGCACTTTCGAAAAGGCTCCGGCCACGTTCAAGGTCGGCGACGGCAACCTGCTGCCCGGCTTCGAAATGGCGATTTTCGGTTTCAAGGCGGGCGATAAAAAGACCGTTGAGATTCTGCCGGAAAACGCCTTTGGTCAGCCCAACCCACAAAACGTGCAGATCATGCCACGCTCGCAGTTCGTGGGCATGGAGCTGTCCGAAGGGTTGCTGGTGATCTTCAATGACGCCGCCAATACCGAATTGCCCGGCGTGGTGAAAGCTTTCGATGATGATCAGGTCACCATCGACTTCAACCACCCGCTGGCAGGCAAGACTCTGAGCTTTGAAGTGGAAATCTTCGAAGTGAAGGCGATTCTGGCTTCCTGACCTTCGCCGTCAAGCCCGGCCCAGGCCGGGCTGCCCGTACCAACCATGAGGCACAGCATGCAAATCAAACTCGCCAACCCCCGCGGCTTTTGTGCCGGAGTGGACCGCGCGATCGAAATCGTCAATCGCGCTCTGGAAGTGTTTGGTCCGCCGATTTATGTGCGCCATGAAGTCGTTCACAACAAATTTGTCGTCGAAGACCTGCGCTCTCGGGGTGCGATCTTCGTCGAAGAGCTGGATCAGGTGCCGGATGACGTCATCGTTATCTTCAGCGCCCACGGTGTTTCCCAGGCGGTGCGTACCGAGGCGGCAGGCCGTGGTCTGAAGGTCTTCGATGCTACCTGCCCGCTGGTGACCAAGGTGCATATCGAGGTCGCCCGTTACAGCCGTGACGGCCGCGAGTGCATCCTGATCGGCCACGCCGGTCACCCGGAGGTCGAAGGCACCATGGGCCAGTACGACGCCGCCAATGGTGGTGCGATCTATCTGGTCGAGGACGAAGAGGATGTTGCCAGCCTGCAGGTGCGCAACCCTGAAGCCCTGGCCTTCGTGACCCAGACCACCTTGTCCATGGATGACACCAGCCGGGTGATCGATGCCTTGCGCAAGCGTTTCCCGGCCATTGGCGGGCCGCGCAAGGACGACATCTGCTACGCCACGCAAAACCGTCAGGACGCAGTCAAGCAATTGGCCGATGAATGCGATGTGGTGTTGGTGGTGGGCAGCCCGAACAGCTCCAATTCCAATCGCCTGCGCGAGCTGGCCGAACGCATGGCGACTCCGGCGTACCTCATCGACGGTGCCGAAGACATGCAACAGGGCTGGTTCGACGGGGTAGAGCGTATCGGCATCACTGCGGGCGCTTCGGCCCCGGAAGTGCTGGTGCGCGGCGTGATCCAGCAACTGCAGGCCTGGGGCGCGACCGGTGCCGATGAGCTTGCCGGCCGCGAGGAGAACATCACCTTCTCCATGCCCAAGGAATTGCGCGTCAAGTCGCTGCTCTGAGGCTATTCATTCACACAGCGCAGCATCGATTTTCGTGTCCTCGACCCTCACGCGCCCGGCCGGTGCGACTATCACTCGATAGTTGCTCACCGGCTGGTCTGCGGCACATACGTGCAACGTCCTGGCGGTTCTGCGTCGCAACGTACCCAGACCGCTGAAACTGATCTCCTCTGCGCGCTTGCGGTTATCCACCACTCGGGCCGTACCGTCATTGGCGCGTTCTATCAGCACCGTATCGTTTTCGTCGGGACCTTTGCCATCCGCGTCGAGTATGATCCGCCAGCCGTTGCTCCAGTCTTTCTCGATGGCATGAAGCGTAACGATCTGGTTGCGTGTGATTGCGGCCGCTCTCGCCGAGCGAATGCCGCTGGCCAGCTCCCGGGCGGTCGCAAGGCCACGGCTGGAATCGACGAGTGCCTTGAAAGAGGGGGTTGCGACGTTGGCCAGGATGGCCATCAGTGCAAGGACGATCAATAATTCGATCAGTGTGAATCCTGCATGCTTCATAAGCTTTCCTCCCTGGAAACCGCCGTTTCAGCACCCTGCGGGCGTTCGTCGTCGCAAAACAACCGTACGTCCCGCTATGGATTTTCCAGCGGCGTTGCTGCCTTATAGTCGTAACGTCTAGGAGACACTCAATGCGTTATATAGCCAAGGGATTCAGCCTCATCGAATTGTTAGTCACTGTGTCCCTGGTGGGCATCCTGGCGGCTATCGCTATCCCGAACTTCACCAGCTCCATTCAGAGCAACAAGGCCGATACCGAGCTCAGCGATTTGCAGCGGGCGCTCAACTATGCGCGGCTCGAGGCGATAAACAGGGGAGTGACGGTGCGTATAGCGCCGACCAGCGGGACGGCGTGGACAGGCGATTTGCAGGTGTATCTGGCTTCCGACACCAAGACGCCGCCTACTGCGCTTCGTAACGTGGCCGCAATGAGCAGTGGGGGGACGCTGGTACCGGACGTTAATGTGGCGGCAATTGATTTCAATAATCTGGGCGGCCTCAGTGCTCCGGCTACGGCGGTGAACATGACCTACACCCGAGGCAGTACGACTAAAATCATGAGTATCTGCCTGACTGGCCGAATAGTTCTCAGTGCAAACAATGGAAGCTGCAATGCCCAATGAAACCCGACATCGCCAGACCGGCATGACCTTGATCGAGGTACTGGTTTCGGTACTGATCCTGGCTATCGGGCTGCTGGGTGCCGCGGCTATTCAGCTCAACGCGCTCAAATACACTGACAGCGCGACCATGAGCAGCCAGGCCAGCTTTATTGCCTACGACATGATGGATCGTATTCGCGCCAATGTTGATGGCAATGCGAGTGCCAATGGTGCGACCAATGTGTTGGCGACGTATGCGTTGGCGGACCTTACTGCATCCCAGGTAGCCAACCCGAATAAAGTTCGGGATCAGGATTTATACGACTTCAAGGCCAATATCATTAATTTTGCAGGCGCGAGTGGCACGGGCAGTGTTGATGTCAGCAAGGCTCCGGAAGTGACCATTATCATTGGCTGGAACGATACGCGGGCTGCCGCTGCGAGCAATCAGGCAACAGGCAGTGCGACCGTCACGCCGCCGCCTCAAAGCTTCAAGCTGGTCTCGCGCATCGGGGTCACCCCATGAGAAAGATTTCCAGAGGCTTCGGGCTGGTCGAAATCATGGTCGCTCTGGTGCTCGGGCTGGTAGTGAGCCTGGGCATCATCCAGATATTCACCGCCTCCAGAGGCACGTTTCAAAGCCAGAACGCTGCCGCGCGGATGCAGGAAGATGCCCGTTTCATATTGAGCAAACTGGTACAGGAAATCAGGATGAGCGGTATGTATGGCTGCCTGAGTTTCAGGAATTACATACCCGTTTCGCCAGCGATCACCTATCCCATAGCACTGGATAACCCGATCCTGTGGGATAGCGCGAACAATAAACTGACACTGATAACCGCCGATATCGGCACCACTGGAAGCTCGCCCACCTGGACGATTATTTCCAATTGCAGATCAACGCTCCAGCTATACGCCGGTGCGCGTACCCCAGCTGTCGGAGAAACCGCGTTTCCCTTGCGGCAACTGGTTTACACACTGAATGGCACAAACTTGAATATCCAGGCCACTACCACAGGGAAGTCAGAGCCGCTGCTGCAAAACGTGGCCAGGCTGGATTTTCTATTCGGCATGACGGGCAATCCGATGACTTACACACAGGCCATTACCGCAGCCAACTCTGGCGATATACGCAGCGTACGCATCCTCTTGACGCTGCGGGATCCGGACGGGCGGGTCAAGGACCAGGAGTACAGTGTCGTCGCCTACTTGCGTAACCGATTTTGAGCGGGCCGAACATGAACAAGACTGGGTGCTTCAATACAACACATGCCTTTCCGGCAAAACAGCGCGGCATGGTGTTGCTGGTCAGCCTGGTATTTCTGTTACTGCTGACGTTGCTGGGTATTTCATCGATGCAGAACGCCACGTTACAGGAGAAGATGGCGGGCAGTGTCACGGCCCGCAACCAGTCCTTTCAAATGGCTGAGTCGGCTTTGCGCATCGGTGAATCCGCGATCAAAAAGGCTGATTTTTCCATGAGCATCTGTACCCCCCCGACCAATTGTGCACCACCTACCGACTTCAATACGGTGCAAGGCAAAGGTGCAGGTAGCGCCGGTGTGACATGGGTTGAAGCGGCGGGCGGCGGCGTGTACGCCATTCAGAATTTGGGCACTACGATGACGCCGGTAAAGTGTAAAACTTCAAGTGCCGTGACGCTTTATCGGGTAACAGCCGTTGCTCCGGTCTCCAGTCAGACCGTTCCGCGTACGGTGTTGGAGAGCATTTATGCCAACTGTTAAAGGGTTGCGGGGGGCATTGAAGTACGTCTACGGTGCACTGTTGGCGTTGTACCTGGCGTCGCCGGTCTATGCGTTTACACCCGCGCAGGTGCCATTGCTCAGTGCGTCGGCAGTGCCCCCCAACCTGATGCTTTTGGTGGATAACTCCGGGAGTATGTACAACATCATCTGGGCGTCAGGGTTTGACGCATCGGTCAACCGTCCAGATATCGGCTACTACTCCACTCAGTGCATAAGTGGCGTGATTACCGTTGTCTGCCCCTTCATGAGTACGATATCGGGAGATGACACGCTGTCGGTGGGGGATATCAATGCGCTCAGCATTTTTGACTTGTCATTGATGTGCCCGTTCGGCGGCCGAGCGGTTTTTCGCAATAACACTCAGTACTGCCTCAATCTGCCAGATCCGGCAGGAAACGGGTTGACACGCTATACCGCTGATTATCTTTCCTATTTGATCGACCTGGTCCGGCCCGCGTTTTTTACGGGAGTTCGCGATTACACGAATGGTGTCATCCCCAACGACTACCGGATGAACGTTGCAAGAACCGTAGCGACTAATCTGGTGACCAACAATACGTCGCTTAGAATCGGGCTCGCTACGTTTAACGATCCGAATAATTTTGACCTCGGACCCGGTGGCAAGATTGCAAGAGTCATCACCGATCTAGCCCCGGTGGCAGGCACTACCAATGGCGTCACTCAGACGCAGGCTAATGACAATATTGCTGCCCTCAAGCAGGCCATTGCCAACCTGCAGCCGACGGCCAACACCCCGCTGGCTGAAACCTATTATGAGATCACGCGGTATTTTCGCGGCATGTCACCGTATTATCAGAACGGTTCGAACTATGTGAGTCCGATTCAATACCGTTGCCAGAAAAACTACGGCGTCGTAGTGACCGATGGTTTGCCGACTTACGATCGAACGTTCCCGACCAACGACCCGGAGGATGTACTCAATACCTCTCGCTCATTGCCCAATTGGGATTTGAATGCGGCCAATGACGGGGCCAACCTTAACGGTGATGGCGAGGGCGATACGCTTTATCTGGATGACGTTGCCAAGTTCGCCTACGACATCGACATGCGAAGAGCGACCAGTACACCTGCCACTGACCTGGCCAAGAAAAGTTGGGACACCGACGGCTTCTCGCAGCAGAACATGATTACTTACACCATCGGTTTCACGGCCGCCAACCAGATGCTGATAGATGCCGCCAATAATGATCACGGGCACGGCAAGTACTTCCAGACCAATGACAGCGCCGGTTTGAACAGTGCATTGAACCTTGCGCTCACTGACATTTACGCCAGGGCGGGGTCCGGTGGCGGAGCCTCATCGAACTCATCATCCCTTGCGTCAGGCACGCTTTTCTTCCAGACGTTGTATGACCCGGCTGACTGGCACGGCACGGTAAACGCCTACAACCTCAACGCTACCACGGGGGATCCAGGTGCTCTTGCCTGGACATCGGACACGACCATATTGGCCAATACGGCCCCCGCGCCAACCTATGAAACCTGGAACACGTCATCGCTCGCGAGAATTGCACTGGACTTCAACGCACTGTCTTCTGCACAGCAGACTGCATTTACCGCCACGTTACCGACCGGTGTGAACGGTGCGCAAATGATTGCCTGGGCCAAAGGCACCGCAAACTCAGCGCTTCGAACCCGCACACGGGTACTGGGCGACCTGATCAATACCAATCTGCTGGTGGCCAACCCGTCGGACAAGACGTCCACCGATTACGGCACTACCACTTCGTACTCTGATTACCTGACCGCCAAGGCTGGCAATATGAGTTCAAGCCTGCTTGTAAATGCCAACGACGGATTCTTCAACGTGATCACTCCTGGCACGGGTCTGCGCACCTATGCCTACATGCCATCGACGGCGCTGAATTCACTGGCCACGATTGCAGCAAGTAACTATGGGGCGGGCGTACATAAATTTACGGTCGATGGGCAGATGAGCGTATTCGATACTCAAAATGGCAAGAACGCGACTTGGCGTACAGTCGCCGCGAGCGGTCTGGGCGCTGGCGGCAAGGCGTTCTTCGCTGTCAGGTTGTTTGAGGGTACGACCAACAACGTAGGCGCGCTGTGGGAAGTGAAGGCGCCGGACGCTTCTGACGCCAACAACAAATTCAATAACCTGGGGTACAGCTACTCAAGACCCGAAGCCGCCCGAATGAACGACGGCACCGGGATAGTCGTGGTCGGCAACGGATATGGCAGCTTTACAGGCAGGGCGTCGCTTTTCGTGCTCAACGCGTCGACTGGAGCCCTGATTGCTGAAATTCCGACACCGGTCACCGGTAGCGAAACAGATAACGGGCTCTCATCGGTAAAGTTGCGTGTGGACTCACAGAACGTTGTTCAGGCAGCCTACGCCGGCGACCTGAAAGGGCGCATGTGGAAGTTTGACCTCAGCTCCACGGCTGCCAGCGGCTGGAAGGTGGCCTTCAACGGCACACCACTCTTTACCGCGCCACTGGGTGCCGGCCAACCGATTACTGTGCAGCCGTTTATTCTGGATCATCCGCTGAACGGCAAGATTATCTATTTCGGCACCGGGAAGTTTCTTGAAGCCGCAGATAAACAGACGAATGCGCAGCAGGATTTTTACGCTATCTGGGACGCAGACAGCGGAGTCGGTGGCATTAAAGAGAGCAATCTTCAGGTTCAGCAGATCGGCACGAGTGTTACTGGCAGTGGCTCAACCTATTACAATTCGACTGCCGACAAAGTGGACTGGACGAGCAAGAAAGGCTGGTATATGCCGCTTTCGACCGTCGCTCCGTTTGTGGGCGAACGAATTATCTTCCCCGCACAGGCCATCCGGGGACGAATTGCTTTCACAACGGCGGCAGTGAACTCCACCGACCCTTGCGAAAGCAAAGGAACAGGACGCCTTTTTGAGCTGGACCCGGCAACCGGAGGCATGCTCACTTATCGTTTTCTCGATACTGACGGAGACGGTGACATTACAGACAAGGACGCGCTGGTTTCCGGCATCAGCTTCGGTGCGGGTATTCCAAATCTGGCCTCTTATGTTGAGTCTTCCGCCCGCGCAGTGACCTATGTTACGGACAGTAGCGGAAATATTGGTGGACTTGGCGAGCGTTTAGGAGGTATCGGCACTTATCAACGCATCATGTGGCGACAAATCCAATAGGGAAACGAATCATGCGAGCGACATCCAGGGGCTTTACGTTGATCGAACTCATGATCGTCGTGGCGATTGTCGGTATTCTGGCCGCCATCGCGTATCCCAGTTATACCGAGTACGTGAAGCGTACCCAGCGTTCGGCGATTGCCAGTCTGCTATCGGAGCAAACGCAGGCAGTTGAACGCTTTTATTCACGAGCCACTCAGCCCACCTATGTCGGGGCGACAGTGGTTGCCGCCAATACCTATTACACGATAGTTTTCGCTCCCACCGCCACCGACTTCACCCTGACAGCCACTCCCATCCCAGGCACGCTAATGGCTGGCGACAAATGCGGCAGTTTCGTGATCACCAACACCGGGGCGCGTACCAACCCCGGCGCAACCGCTGGTGTCACCCCAAAAGACTGTTGGGGCCGCTAAACCGTTTTCTCTTCACGAGACCAAGATGTCCAAGCAAAAAATAGTCATTGTCGGCGGTGGCGTCATAGGGCTGTTGACCGCCTTCAATCTGGCGTCCGAGCAGGTCAGGGTCGTGCTGCTGGATCGTTCGGGTGTTGGTCAGGAGTCTTCCTGGGCGGGCGGCGGAATTGTTTCGCCGCTTTACCCGTGGCGCTACAGCCCTGCGGTCACCGCGCTGGCGCACTGGTCGCAGGACTTCTACCCGCACCTCGCCGAGCGTTTGCTAGCACAGACCGATATCGACCCTGAAGTGCACAAGACCGGCCTGTACTGGCTCGATCTTGATGACGAGCAGTCTGCGCTTGAATGGGCTGTCCGCGAAAAACGTTCGTTGAGCCGTGTGGATATCTTGGCGGTGAATGATGCCGTGCCGGGGCTGGGTGAGGGTTATTCGCGGGCGATCTACATGGCCGATGTGGCCAACGTGCGCAATCCCCGTCTGGTCAAATCGCTCAATGCCGCCTTGCTGGCAATGCCCAATGTCGAGATTCGCGAGCAGTGTGAAGTCAGCGGCTTTACCCGTGAAGGCAGCAGGATTTCGGGTGTGCAGACACCTGCAGGGGATATCACCGGCGATCGGGTGATTCTGGCGGCGGGCGCGTGGAGTGGCGAGTTGCTCAAGACCCTGGGGCTGGACCTGCCGGTCGAGCCGGTCAAAGGCCAGATGATTCTCTACAAATGTGCATCGGATTTTCTGTCGAGCATGGTGCTGGCGAAAGGGCGCTATGCGATCCCGCGTCGTGACGGGCATATCCTGATCGGCAGCACCCTGGAGCATGAAGGTTTCGATAAAACCACCACGCAGGCTGCGTTGGAAAGTTTGAAGGCGTCGGCCGTCGAATTGCTTCCACCATTGGCCCATGCCGAGCCGGTCGCCCAATGGGCAGGCCTGCGCCCTGGCTCACCCGAGGGCATCCCGTTCATTGGCCCGCTGGAAGGTTTTGACGGCCTGTGGCTCAACTGCGGGCATTACCGCAACGGTCTGGTGCTGGCCCCGGCTTCCTGCCAGTTGATCACTGATCTGCTGCTGGAGCGCGAGCCGATCATCGACCCGGCACCCTATGCGCCTGCGGGGCGCCTGGCAGGCTAGCCATCCTCCCGGTCACGCGGAGCGTGGGGCGCGAGGGTGTCCGCGCGCGCACCTATCGTTCCGCACACTCCAGCGTGGGAATGCCTTTCGTGACGCTCTGCGTCACACAGTCTTTGCCGCGCACGCAGTCAATCCAGACCCAGTTTCTTCAGTCGGTAGCGCAGTGACCTGAACGACAAGCTGAGCCTTTCTGCTGCAGCGGTGCGGTTCCAGCGGGTTTCTTCCAGTGCCTGCAGGATGAGCTGGCGTTCGATGCTTTCCAGATAGTCTTCAAGGTTGTCGATGTCGGCCAGGCTCGGGCCGTCGCTCTCCTGAGGGCTGGCGGACTCGGTCAGGCGCAGGTCGCTGGCGTGGATTTCGTCGTTCTCACACAGCGTGTAGGCGCGCTCCAGCATGTTTTCCAGTTCGCGCACGTTACCGGGGAATCGATAGCTCTTCAGCGTTTCCAGCGCCTGCGCGTTCATGCGCGCGACGGGTTGCGCGCCGTTCCCGGCAAGGCGCTTGAGAACACTGGCTGCCAGTTGGTCGATATCCTCACGCCGCTCGCGTAACGGTGGCACGCGTACTTCGATCACGTTCAATCGGTAATACAGATCCTGACGAAACCGACCGGCCGCGACCTCTGTATTCAGGTTCTTGTGGGTGGCGCACAGAATGCGCACGTCGACGATCTGCTCTTGCTGGCCGCCGACGCTGCGGATGGATTTTTCCTGGATGGCGCGCAACAGTTTGACCTGCATGGCCAGCGGCATGTCGGCGACCTCATCGAGAAACAGCGTGCCGGTGTGCGCCGCCTGAAACAGACCGGGCTTGTCTTCGTGGGCACCGCTGAAACTGCCTTTGCGATGGCCGAAGAATTCGCTTTCCATGAGTTCGGAAGGAATGGCACCGCAATTCACCGGTATGAAGGGTTTGTCGATGCGCGGACCCTGCTCGTGGATCAGCCTCGCTACAAGCTCCTTGCCGCTGCCCGACTCACCGCTGATGTAGATCGGCGCCTGGCTGCGTGCCAGCTTGCCGATCTGATTGCGCAAGGTACGCATCGCCAGCGAGTCGCCCAACAGGCGGTTGTCGATGCTCCGAGTGGGTGGTGCGCCGGGCAGGCTCAGCGCGCTATTGACCAGTTCGCGCAACCTGCCGAGGTCGACCGGCTTGGTCACAAAATCGAAAGCCCCGGCCTTCAGCGCGTTGATCGCGGTATCCACATTGCCGTGTGCAGTGATCATCGCCACCGGTACGTGGGGGTAGCCGTGCTGTATGTGTTGCACCAGCTCAAGGCCATTACCGTCAGGCAGACGCATGTCGGTCAGGCACATGTCGAACGGTTCGCGGGCCAGCCAGTCGTGTGCTTCGGCAACGTTACGGGCACTGCGGGTGTCGAGTTTCATGCGCCCCAGCGTGATCTCCAGGAGTTCGCGAATATCCGGCTCGTCATCGACTATCAGGATTTTTTGCCGTTGGCTCATGCTCAGCTCGTCTTGAACGGGTGGGCGAAGGTAATGCGCAGGCAACTGCCACCCGTGGGGCGGGGCGCATATTCCAGATGCGCCTGATTGCTTTCGCACAGTTCACGTGACAG
The DNA here is from genome assembly GCF_900103225.1 of Pseudomonas congelans. GTDB lineage: Bacteria > Pseudomonadota > Gammaproteobacteria > Pseudomonadales > Pseudomonadaceae > Aquipseudomonas > Aquipseudomonas congelans. The sequence continues at coordinate 47,902 of NZ_FNJH01000011.1, forward strand.
ATATAGACCAAGGCCGGTGCCTTTGCTTTCTGTGGTGAAAAACGGTTCGAACATCTTGCTCAGGTGTTGCTCGCTGACCCCCGGCCCGTCGTCCAGAACCTCCAGCGTAGGCAAATCGCTCCTCTGGTCATTGTGCAGTTTCAGCCAGACCTGCGCTGACGGATGATTTTTGCCGCTGTAGCGCAGGCCGTTCTGCAGCAGGTTGGTCATGATCTGCGTCAGCTGTCCGGAATCCATGCGAGTTGTCAGTGTGCCGGGACTGATGTCGACATGAATCGCCTGATTGGGCGCAGCGGAACTGCGAAATTCAGCGACAAAGTGTTCCAGCCAGGTTTTCAGATCGAGCAGTTCGGGTTGCGCTTCGCGTCTGCGCGACAACTGCAGGACATTTTCAATGACCCGGTCAATGCGTCCCGACTGCTCATGAATGATCTGCCCCAGGCGTCGATCCGCCGCGCTGAGCTCTTCCGATTCATTAAGCAACTGCGCCGCATGGCTGACGGCGCCCAGCGGGTTGCGTATCTCATGGGCAATCCCGGCGGTCAGGCGTCCCAGTGCGGCGAGCTTGAGCTGCTGCGCCTGGTGGGCGATCTGCGACAGGTCTTCGAGAAAAATCAGCGTCTGACGCTGATCGCCACGGTTGAGCGTGGCAAAGCTCGGTTGCAGTACCAGCCCGACAGGGGTGGTGGTGATGCTGCGCGACACCATGATCGGGTTGACGAGCCACTGGCGCAGGCGTTCGACCAGTTGTGGCGAGCAGGTGTCGATGATCTGGCCGACCAGTCGTTCTTGGCCTAGCAGGTTCAAGGCCCCCTGATTGGCCAGCAGCACCTGATGGTTGGCATCCAGCACCAGAATGCCGGTACGCATGCGTTGCAGGATCAGCGCGTTGAGCGTTTCAAGGCTGTCGACATCCGCCGCGCGCTGTTCGGCCAGTACCTCGCTGACCTGCATGCGCGCTGTCAGCGCCTGCACCAGCAGGGCAGCGGCGAAGCATAAGGCGCCCAGCGAGCCAGCCTGCACGTAGTCGTTGGAAACCGAGGGTGTACCGAAGCTGATGTAGAACGTCAGGTAGATGATGCCGATGGCCGAAACCGCAGCGATCAGCAGACCGATACGGCCGCGCAGCAACACGTTGCTGATCGCCACCGAGGCAATCAACAGGTTGCCGATACCGCTGGAAGGGCCGCCCGCTGCGTAGAACAGCGCGGACAGCATGATAGCGTCAGTCATCGCCAGGCCGAAAAACTGTGCCTGACGGCTGGGGCGCTCCAGCAGCACGACGACCAGGATGTTGAACACCAGATACAACCAGCAGCCCGAGCGGAACAGGTTCTGGTTGGCCAGTTGCAGCAGTTCGGTTTCCAGGCTGCTGGAAATCAACAGGACCAGTACGATGCCGATGGTCAGTCGATAGAGATGGTACAGCCGCAGAATCCGCTGCGCCTGCGGGCTGACAAGGGATGGTGAGTCAGCGGTCACGTGCCGCGGGGCCCTGCAGCCGGTGTGCCTCGCTGCAATACCATTGCTGTGCCTGGCTCAGCGCACGATCCTGTGGCAGATGAACGCCGCACTGCGCGCAACGCACCATGGGGGTAGACGCCAGTTCAGGCTGCTCTGCGCGGGGTTTCGGCTTGGGGGGATTGATCAGACGCTTGACGAACCAGACCACCGCCGCGATCAACGCGACCCACATAAGTAAGCGAATCATGACTACCAGCTTAGTGATTGACGATGGCGCAGTGTAGCCAAGCCGCGAGCGGGCGCACAGTGGCAAAATTGATGCACAAAAAAAGAGGCCCGAAGGCCTCTTTTTTTTCATGCGCTCAGGATCAGTCGAACAGACCCAGCGTCATGTAGCTGAACCACGAACGGCTCTTGGTGCCTTTCTCTTCGGCTTCTTTCTCGGCCTGTTCGTCCAGCTCTGCCTGATTCTCCGGCAGCAGCTCTTTCGGAATGGAGTCCTTGGCGTCCTGATACTGCTTCTTCATGTCCTGATCGGCGCGGGTCTGGCCCGGTGGCAGCGGCGCGCTACCGTCGATCAGGCCCAGGGTCGCTTTCGACAGCCATGAGCGGTTATCGGCTTCGGCTTCACGCGGGGTGAACTTGCCGTCCGCCAGTTGCGGGTGGTTCGGGTAGTTGGTCTTCAGCACTTCCAGGCTAGTGGCAGCCAGGTCGTCAAGGTGCAGACGCTGATAAGACTCGACCATCACCGCCAGGCCGTCGCCTACCGAAGGCGTCTCCTGGAAGTTTTCCACTACATAGCGGCCGCGGTTGGCGGCGGCGACGTAGGCCTGACGGGTCAGGTAGTAGTCGGCTACGTGGATTTCGTAGGAAGCCAGCAGGTTGCGCAGGTAGATCATGCGCTGCTTGGCGTCAGGCGAGTAGCGACTGTTCGGAAAGCGGCTGGTCAGCTGGGCGAACTCGTTGAACGAGTCGCGGGCAGCTCCCGGGTCACGCTTGGTCTGGTCCAGCGGCAGGAAGCGCGCCAGAAGGCCCACGTCCTGGTCGAAGGAGGTCAGGCCCTTCATGTAATACGCGTAGTCGACGTTCGGGTGCTGTGGATGCAGGCGGATGAAACGCTCGGCAGCGGATTTGGCTGCTTCGGGTTCACCGTTCTTGTAGTTCGAGTAGATCAACTCGAGCTGGGCCTGATCGGCGTAGCGACCGAACGGATAGCGAGATTCCAGCGCCTTGAGCTTCTCAGTGGCACTGTTATAGCTGTTATTTCCCAGGTCGGCCTGCGCCTGCTGGTACAGCTCGACTTCGCTGAGGTTTTCGTCGATGACTTCCTTCGACGAACAGGCCGCAGTCAATGCGAGGATGGCGATCAGCAGCAGGTGTTTCACTTGCATGGCGGCTTGCGTCCCTATAACGGCCTGCTGTCTTGGGCGGGGCCGTCCTGTTATGATGAGCGCCCCGCGATACCGGCGGGACAAAAGACGCCGTATTTAACCACAAGCGCGCTGCCGAAACCAAAGGCTAGCCGCCACCTAGTCTGGTCATGTCCGAAAATATAGAACTCCGCGCAGAGGTGCCGTCCGAATTGGGCGGTCAACGCCTCGATCAAGTCGCCGCACAATTATTCGCTGAGCACTCGCGCTCGCGCCTTTCCGCCTGGATCAAGGACGGCCGCCTGACTGTGGACGGAGGCGTTCTGCGCCCTCGCGACATCGTGCATGGTGGCGCTGTTCTCGAGCTGGTTGCCGAGCAGGAGGCCCAGGGTGAATGGGTCGCTCAGGACATCGAGCTCGACATCATCTATGAAGACGACCAGATCCTCGTCATCAACAAGCCTGCCGGGCTAGTGGTGCATCCGGCTGCCGGTCACGCCGATGGCACGCTGCTCAACGCCCTGCTGCACCATGTGCCGGACATCATCAATGTTCCGCGCGCCGGCATTGTGCACCGTCTGGACAAGGACACCACCGGTCTGATGGTGGTCGCCAAGACCATTCAGGCACAGACACAACTGGTTACGCAGTTGCAGAGTCGCAGTGTCAGCCGTATCTACGAGTGCATCGTGATCGGCGTGGTGACCGCAGGTGGCAAGATCGACGCACCGATCGGCCGTCACGGCCAGCAGCGTCAGCGCATGGCAGTGATGGAGGGCGGCAAGCAGGCGGTCAGTCATTACCGCGTGCTGGAGCGCTTCCGTTCGCATACCCATGTGCGGGTCAAGCTGGAAACCGGCCGTACTCACCAGATTCGCGTACACATGGCGCACATCAACTACCCGTTGGTCGGCGACCCGGCCTATGGCGGTCGCTTCCGTATTCCGCCAGCGGCCAGCCTGACCATGGTCGATTCGCTCAAGACCTTCCCGCGGCAAGCGTTGCATGCCCGCTTCCTGGAGCTGGATCATCCGACCACCGGTAAGCGCATGAGCTGGGAATCGCCGTTGCCGGACGATTTCGTCTGGTTGCTGTCCTTGCTCAAGCAGGATCGCGAGGCGTTCATCGGGTGAATGACTGGCTGATACCTGACTGGCCTGCGCCAGCACAGATCAAGTCCTGTGTTACCACTCGCTCGGGTGGGGTCAGCCTGGCCCCATTCGACAGCTTCAATCTGGGCGATCATGTCGATGACAGCCCGCAGGCCGTGGCGATCAATCGCCAGCGCCTGACCTCCAGTCTCAATGCTCGGCCCGCCTGGTTGAGGCAGGTGCATGGCGTCGACGTCGTACCTGCCGATCCCTCCCGCGTCGTCGAGGCCGATGCCAGCTGGACCAGCACGCCTGGCGTGGCGTGCACCATCATGACGGCCGATTGCCTGCCCGCGCTGTTCTGTCGTCGTGACGGCACGCGGGTAGCTGCAGCGCACGCCGGCTGGCGCGGACTGGCGGCCGGCGTGCTGGAGGCCACTGCCGACAGCCTGCAGAGTGCTCCCGAAGAGATCATGGTCTGGCTGGGACCGGCCATCGGCCAGCCGTCGTTCGAAGTCGGTCCCGAGGTGCGTGATGCCTTTATGGCCAGCCACCCGCAGACAGCCACTGCGTTTGTCGCCAGTTCGAACCCTGATCGTTTCATGGCCGACATCTACGCGCTCGCCCGGTTACGACTGGCCGCCCAGGGTATCTGCGCCGTGTATGGCGGCGGGCTGGATACCTTCACCGATCCGCGCTTCTTTTCCTACCGGCGTGCCGCGCGCACTGGCCGCTTCGCTTCGCTGATCTGGATCGAACACGCCTGATTACCGGGCTGTTTTGCACAAGCCAGCTAGGCTTGCCTGATCTGTATCAACCCCGGCCTGCTTGAAACGCGCAGAATCGTCCGCATCTAACTGGCTATCAAGCAGGTTTTCTTTATAGGTGTGTTCATTGCTCCGGCCTGCATTAAAGGAAGGTGACAAATGCGTATCGACAGATTGACCAGTAAATTACAGTTAGCGTTATCCGATTCCCAGTCGCTGGCCGTCGGCCTCGACCATCCCGCCATCGAACCTGCGCACTTGATGCAGGCGCTGCTTGAGCAGCAGGGCGGTTCCATCAAGCCTCTGCTGTTGCAGGTAGGCTTCGATATCAACAGCCTGCGCAAGGAACTGAGCGCAGAGCTGGACCGGCTGCCAAAAATCCAGAACCCGACCGGCGACGTCAACATGTCGCAGGATCTGGCGCGCCTGCTCAACCAGGCCGACCGTCTGGCGCAGCAGAAAGGCGACCAGTTCATTTCCAGCGAGCTGGTGCTGCTCGCGGCAATGGACGAGAACAGCAAGCTCGGCAAATTGTTGCTGGGGCAGGGCGTCAGCAAAAAGGCCCTGGAAAATGCAATCAACAACCTGCGCGGCGAAGGTGCCGTGAATGACCCGAACGTCGAAGAGTCGCGTCAGGCGCTGGACAAGTACACCGTCGACCTGACCAAACGTGCCGAAGAGGGCAAGCTCGACCCGGTGATCGGTCGTGACGACGAGATTCGTCGCACCATTCAGGTCCTGCAGCGCCGCACCAAGAACAACCCGGTGCTGATCGGCGAGCCTGGCGTGGGCAAGACCGCCATTGCCGAGGGCCTGGCGCAGCGCATCATCAATGGCGAAGTACCCGATGGCCTGCGCGGCAAGCGCTTGCTGTCGCTGGATATGGGCTCGCTGATTGCCGGTGCCAAGTACCGTGGCGAGTTCGAAGAACGCCTGAAGTCGCTGCTCAACGAACTGTCCAAGCAGGAAGGCCAGATCATCCTGTTCATCGACGAGCTGCACACCATGGTCGGCGCCGGCAAGGGCGAAGGCTCGATGGATGCTGGCAACATGCTCAAACCTGCGCTGGCGCGTGGTGAGCTGCATTGTGTCGGCGCTACCACGCTCAACGAGTACCGCCAATATATAGAGAAGGATGCTGCGCTTGAGCGTCGATTCCAGAAAGTCCTGGTCGACGAGCCAAGCGAGGAAGACACCATCGCGATCCTGCGTGGCCTGAAAGAGCGCTACGAAGTGCACCACAAGGTCGCCATCACCGACGGTGCGATCATCGCCGCAGCCAAGCTGAGCCATCGCTACATCACCGACCGCCAGTTGCCGGACAAGGCCATCGACCTGATCGACGAAGCGGCCAGCCGTATTCGCATGGAGATCGACTCCAAGCCTGAAGTGCTCGACCGCCTTGAGCGTCGTCTGATCCAGCTGAAGGTAGAAGCTCAGGCCCTCAAGAAGGAAAAGGACGAGGCGGCGATCAAGCGCCTGGAAAAACTTCAGGGCGAAATCGAGCGTCTTGAGCTTGAGTACGCGGATCTTGAAGAAATCTGGACCTCGGAAAAAGCCGAGGTCACCGGCTCGGCACAGATCCAGCAGAAAATCGAACAGTCCCGTCAGGAACTGGAAGCCGCACGCCGCCGGGGCGATCTGAACCGTATGGCCGAGTTGCAGTACGGGATCATTCCGGACCTGGAACGCAGTCTGCAAATGGTCGACCAGCACGGCAAGCCCGAAAACCAGTTGCTGCGCAGCAAGGTGACCGAGGAAGAAATTGCCGAAGTCGTGTCGAAGTGGACTGGTATCCCGGTGTCGAAGATGCTCGAAGGCGAGCGCGAGAAGCTGTTGCGCATGGAAACCCTGCTGCACAATCGGGTGATCGGCCAGGAAGAAGCGGTGGTCGCGGTCTCCAATGCGGTGCGTCGTTCGCGGGCCGGGCTGTCCGACCCTAATCGTCCGAGCGGCTCGTTCATGTTCCTCGGCCCGACCGGCGTGGGCAAGACCGAACTGTGCAAGGCGCTGGCCGAGTTCCTGTTCGACACCGAAGAGGCGATGGTGCGCATCGACATGTCCGAGTTCATGGAGAAACATTCCGTGGCTCGCCTGATCGGTGCACCGCCAGGCTATGTCGGTTACGAAGAGGGCGGTTATCTGACCGAAGCCGTGCGTCGCAAACCGTACTCGCTGATTCTGCTCGACGAGGTCGAGAAGGCGCATTCCGATGTGTTCAACATCCTCTTGCAGGTGCTTGAAGACGGACGCCTGACTGACAGCCACGGGCGTACGGTGGACTTCCGCAATACCGTGATCGTCATGACCTCCAACCTGGGCTCGGCGCAGATCCAGGAACTGGTCGGTGATCGTGAGGCGCAGCGTGCTGCGGTGATGGATGCAGTCGGTACGCACTTCCGTCCGGAGTTCGTTAACCGTATCGACGAAGTGGTGATCTTCGAACCACTGGCACGTGACCAGATCGCTGGTATCACCGACATCCAGCTGGGCCGCCTGCGCAAACGTCTGGCCGAGCGCGAGCTGTCGATGACCCTGAGCCCCGAGGCGCTGGACAAGCTGATCGCCGTTGGTTACGACCCGGTCTATGGCGCACGGCCGCTGAAGCGCGCGATTCAGCGCTGGATCGAGAACCCGCTGGCGCAGATGATCCTCTCGGGCAGTTTCATGCCCGGCACGACTATCACAGGCAAGGTGGTCGACGACGAGATCACGTTTGTCTGACCGCGCTCGTCAACGCTCTATAGAAGGGCCCTCGGACCGAGGGCCTTTTTTTGAGGCGCGGTCGGCAGTAGAATCGGGCCCGAGAGGCGATCTGAAAAAAAATCGCAAATCATTGTCTTAAAAAGCAATTTATAGGGTTGACAGGTGTTTTTAAAATTGTAGAATAGCGCGCCTCAGAGACGTGAACGCAACGATACAAACGAAGCGCAAAGGTCGATGAGATTGAAATCAACGAGTTAACAGCAAGCTGGTTTCAAGGCAACATGTTGTAAAGTTGAATCTGAAATCGATAGTTCCGCGATAGCTCAGTTGGTAGAGCAAGTGACTGTTAATCACTGGGTCCCTGGTTCGAGTCCAGGTCGTGGAGCCAGATTTCGCAAGGTTCAATGCAGTTTCAGTCGGGGTATAGCGCAGTCCGGTAGCGCGCCTGCTTTGGGAGCAGGATGTCAGGAGTTCGAATCCCCTTACCCCGACCATATTTGGGTCGTTAGCTCAGTTGGTAGAGCAGTTGGCTTTTAACCAATTGGTCGTAGGTTCGAATCCCACACGACCCACCATTTTTGGTCAGTTTGTATCTGGCTGGATCTTAGGGAGTGACGCCACAAGCGTCACCCAAATAGAAAACGCCTCTTCGGAGGTGTTTTTTAGCATCATCGGGGTATAGCGCAGTCCGGTAGCGCGCCTGCTTTGGGAGCAGGATGTCAGGAGTTCGAATCCCCTTACCCCGACCATTTTCGCCCAGCTGTATCAGGGTTGAAGATCAGGACTCAAGAACAGTTGTTTTGAGTCCAACAAAAAAGGCGTCCTTCGGGACGCCTTTTTTGTTTTGGGGTGCATTTTCGGTTGAGACCGCTTTAAGCCGCAGCCTGACGCGAAACAGGCCACCAGCAAGCTGTGATGGGAAATTGGAGCGCTCCCGTACCTAGCGGAAGTTTGTGTACGGGGCGCTTTTTGGCAAAAGTACTGTGCTGCTCGTGTATCAGCCTATCTGAAGCAGGCCTGATAACTGAATAATCGGCAGCGCGAGATATCCGCTGATAATGGCAGATTGAGTATTTTTACAAATATCCAACGCAGGTGATCAGCCTGACCTACCGATCCATCCGGACAATTCCAGCGTTTCAGGACGTAGATGCCCAGCATCCTGGCTTGGGACAGGTCTTTCCTCGATCACTGTTCAGTACCAGCTCCTACGCCGGCAATGTGAGCTGGCTGACAGTGGTGTCGCGGCCACTAACGGGTGAGGGCGTCTCGTCGCGGTTCACTGTCTTGGTATCTGGAGCAGTTGATGGGCTCATGGTCGAGATCGGTGTAGGCAGTGCGCGAGGATTGGCCATCTAAGCTTTCGGCTTCTGCAGTGGTTTCGCGAGTCGTAGTCGACGGAGTCAAGTCCTTAACTGGAGCAGAGATTGATCGGTGTCTATCAGCGCGCAGCGTCGCCTCCAGCAGGAACTGGCTCGTTGTCATCTGCCATTGGTGCAGATTCCACGGTCAGCGTGCCGGTATACGTCTCAGGTCTATCAGTTGTGTTTGGCCGGATCAGTGCCGGCGCTATTTTCAGAACCGTGAACGTGTTCTTCCACCCGCGACCATTGTCGATGCTGGCCTTCCAGATGGCCTTCTCCTCTCCATTGGGCTGAATGATCGCCTGATCCTGGAGCAGGTTAAACATTGGGGCGTTGGACGTGGGGATGTGTTCGATACCCTGAGGCAGTAGAAGAGCTCTGGGCTGATCTACGGCTGGCTTGCTGACAAGCCTCATTGGCCCGGATGTATAGGTGCTTCATTAGATATTGATTTGTATGTTAGCTAGTCCAGAGCAACAAATTAATCCATCTGCCGAACATGACTTTGTACAGGCAGGAGCCCCGCCTGATCGGCTGTCGATCGGGCTTCCCCAAGAATGATGTCTGTGCGATTTTTAACACTTCAATATCTTCTTTCGGTGGTGTCGATGCCATATCCTGCTACATAGGCTGAAGCAGGCAGTAGCGGATCAATGTCCTTGTTCGGCAGCGCCTGGGCGCTGCCGAACAAGGGCGGCTACCAAAGGTTACATCCCGCGTTGCTTATATGATGGAACATCTGTCTCATATCCATCATCCCCTTTGTTTATTTTGGAAACATTCGACCAATTCTGATCTGCTGCTGACTCTTTATCAGTATTAATCATTACTTTTATAGGCATGCCTGTAGCTAAAGCTGCCGCAAACCTGTGATGCCCTTCAACGATAACAAGTGGTCCGTGCTCTGTAGGTGCGGCGATAATAGGCTCTTGCCTTCCACTGAGGCCACGCCTGAATTCATCCTTGTAAAACTCCAAGTGCTCCCCTACAAGGTCAGATTGACCAGGCAGAAAATCGGCATAGCTTGAATTTTCAATGTTTATAGGTGAATGAGGTTGATATGTAGCTTTATACATTAAATTACCATACCGCTGGCCAATCTCGGTACCGGAAAGGGATAATGTTCCGTGCTGCATTAAATTTTGTGCGGTTTTAATAAGGTCAGCGCCCGTGGTGTTGGTGGCTTCTCCAGGATTGTGCTGCTCTATCAACGTTTGCGTCAGGTTACTGCGTGAGGGGTGGGCCGGATAGGCACGTGGTGACGTCTGAGCTGCCATGGAGGCGGACGCATCGTAGTGCGTGGTGACAGGCGGCGGAACTTGAAGATAGACAGGGTTCGCGTTTGGAGGACTGATGCTGATGATGTCGTAGCGTAACTGTTCGTTCAGTCGTGCGTGGACCGTCAAACTGCCATCTGGCGTTGCATAGTGAGCGTCTGCTTGGTGCTCTGATTTAAAGTCCAAGTCAGAATCATTGATCGATTCAATTGCTCGCTTTACCGGAGGCTCATGTTGGTGGTCATCAAGCGCCCTCAGCGAGTTATTGCTTATCTTAACCAGCGACAGCTTTTGGGCGTGACGAGTCTGGGCCTGTGGACCCGAAGACCTGGGCTGCTGACCGGCATTGACCCGCACGGCTGTCTGCTGTGGGAGGAACGCTTGGCGAATAGGGTTCATAGCTGGCGGTACCTACTGATGATGTATTAATCGATAGAGCGAAAGCGGATGTAATGAGTGGTTAGGAGAGCCTGGAGGGTTCCGAAGAACGTGCAAACGGCTGGTACGGGTGGGTGCGTGACGACATTGACAAAACAGGATGCAACTTTTTTCATACGTCTGAAAACCCGCAACCCCATGTCTTCGGCGGAGTGGCTCAGGCTGCACCAGCGGATGAGTCACCAGGCTTTCTGATCCTCTCAGCAGTTCAGACTCAGAAATGCTCGATCGGCCTCCGGTAGTGCTAACGTCTAAGGGGGCCACAGATTCGTAAACCTTGGCGTATGATTTCTTCCGAATTCTGTAGGCTCCCATGAACGGGGATTCCTTCAGTGCGTGCTGTGCGGAATGTGGACGGTGGAAGACGCACTCAACAAGTTTGATTCCCGTTCAGCAAGTTCAGGTCGGCAAAAAAACACTTGGAACAGTGCATGAGCGGCGTATTGACCTGTGAGTGATGCGCTTCGCAAACGTCGCTGAGAATGGCACTGAAGACGGTGATTGGGTCGTCCTCTTTGGTGATCAGGGAATGGCGGCACTACAGCAGAATATACCTGAATACTATACAGCGAGCCCCCGCAGCCATAGGCGCGCAGGTACAAGGGATGTTAATTTTGAGACGGCCTATTATCAACGTCAGAATGGGAGAGTCTGAATTTTTGCGAGAAAATAATTGACACCCTTTTTGTATTTTGTGTAAAAATATAAACATTAACGGATTAATCAATAAACAAATGGACATTGCATACAATGAATCTGCTTGACTCTATAAAAAGCGAAAATACTGGCTTTGAGACAACCCTTATTAAGGGTATTGAACCGATTCGACAGTTTGTTCTGGCTATCTCGATTTATCATCTCTTCGATACAAAATTATTTTCCTTGCTGATTAAACACGAGGTCGCCTCGCCGGAGGTGGCCTGTAATGAACTCGGAATGGAGAAAGAGAAGTTACTGGGCTTATTCAGGTACCTGAAGAACGAAGGGATTCTTCTGGAAACAATAGACGGTTTCTCGTTATCGAAAGAAGGGCACGCGCTGGCACCTTTCGAGGGCTGGTATGTGATGCTGGTCGGTGGCTATGCCACAACCTTCCTACAAATGGGCGAACGCCTTCAAGAGGGCGCCGGTTGGGCCACCCGCGACGCAACCAAGGTCGGTGTAGGTAGTTGTGGTATCAGCCACTTTGACGCTATCCCCTTGACCAGGTCTTTGATGGCCCAAGCTCCCGGTACATGCACAAAACTGCTGGACCTGGGTTGCGGAAACGGTCGATACCTCGCCGAATTCTGCAAGGCGCTTCCGCAGATCCAGGCCTGGGGCGCCGAACCGGACCGCGGAGGCTTTGAGGAGGCTGTAGACCTGATCGAGAAAGAAGGTCTGTCGCATCGAGTTCACATCAGCCACAGCGGGGCAGTCGAATTCCTGGATTCGGATTTCGATTTCGAGCCCGATTTCATCGTGCTTGGTTTTGTGCTGCATGAGATCCTTGGCCAGGCCGGCCGACCGGCAGTGGTTAACTTCCTGAAAAAGATTGTCCACCGTTTCCCTGCCATCAACCTGATCATTATCGAAGTCGACAACCAATTCGACAATGCCGGCGCAATGCGCCACGGCTTAGCGCTCGCTTACTACAACCCTTACTATCTGTTGCATTGCTTCACCAATCAATTGTTGGTGCAGGACGCGGATTGGCTGGATATTTTTGCCGAGGCTGGCTTGTCCCTGGTCACCCGCGAGACGACGTCTGACCAGGTTGACTCGACCGGTCTGGAAATCGGCTATCTGCTGCGGAGGGCATGACCTTGGCTTACAACAAACGCCACCAGATCGTCCGGCCAGATAGCTGCCTGAGCGTGCTTCAGCAGCGCCTGAAATACGCTCGTTCGGAGCTGCAGGAGTCGGCTTGCTACTTCGTGGAGAATGTTCCGGTATGGCCAGGTGCGGCAGCACCGACTCCGTTTGCCGCCAGCACCGATATCTTTCAATACGCCGACTGCAATGGTGCCCCACCATTGATCAATACCATCTGCGCCCGCGACAACGCGCTGTACGGGCTGGATTTGTCAGACGAGAATTTCCTCGTCACCAATGGCGGAATGCACGGCTTGTCGCTTGTGTTTCGCCAGATCAAGCGCCGTAGCGCCGAGGCTGGCTCAGCGGTGTGCCTGGCGCCGGTATTCGGTGCCGTCCCCGCCCTGCTGGAAGCAACGGGCTACGATCTGATCTACTATCAGATGAGTGCTGCCTTCCCTACCGTCGAAGAGATCCTGGCGGTATGCCGCGCAGATACCCGTCTGGTGTACCTCAACTTTCCACATAATCCATTGGGTGGGATTTACTCAGACGCCTTTATAGAGCAGCTGGTGCCGAGTCTGGCCGAGCGCGGCATCTCGCTGGTGCTGGATATGGTGTACGACTCCTTCATCTTCGACGACCAGAAGATACGCTCACCCTTCGCTTGCACAAACGATCTTTCGTTGCTCTACACCGTTAATTCAGTGTCGAAGAACTATGGCTCGCCTGGTTTGCGGATCGGTTGGGTAGCCTCCTCTTCGGACAATGTCGAGGCGATGGCGGGGATGCTGGAGATTGAGTGTGTCGCCGTCTGCTCGCCTGCGCAAACCAAGGCCGCGTCCTTGATCTCGATGGGAAATGCACCGCTGCATCAACAAGTGGTCAGCAGCCGGGCCATCGTTCGAGAGTTCCTCGGCCGCCACCTGTCGAGGTACGCATCGCTGCCACCTGCGGGCACCCAGGTGTTCGTCAACCTGCCAGTCCATGACATCGAGGGTTTCGCCGATCAAATGTTGGGCGAGTACGGCCTGGTGCTGGCTACTGCGAGCAACTATTCAGGCGCCCAAGGTGCGCATATCCGTATCCCGACCGGCTACCCGGAATCGATCACTCACAATGCCCTTGAGCTGCTTCGCCAGGGCATCGAACGCTACGCCGATGTCTGAATAAAAATCAAATATGGCCCGCATCCTGCGGGCTGAACCCTCGATGTATTGAAAACTTACTCAATGAATGTACATCTGTATCTTTCTTTTATCCTCACTAGCCTTATCGTCCTTGTCGTTCCAGGGCCCAGTTTTGCTTATGCAATCGCCGTTGGGATGCGCAGCTCTCGACAAGTGATTTGCCGCAACGCACTTGGCATGGCGCTCGGCGGGCTGACCATCACCATGGCGCTCGCGTTCGGAGTAGCCCAACTCTTTGCAGCCTATCCGGCCGCATTCGTGGCTCTGAAGTTTATCGGGTGCGCATACCTTGTCGCACTTGGGGTTCGCACGTTTCTTACCCGCCCCGAGGCCAAACACGCCTGCACAATAGAAACGTCAGCAACACCGCTTTTACAAGGGTTCATCGTCGAAACCGCGAACCCCAAGGCTATATTGTTTTACGTTTCGCTCGTGCCTCAGTTCGCTGATCCTGAGCTCGGTCACATGGAAGCTCAACTGCTGATTCTTGGGGCTACCTTCGTCGCTCTACAGGTCACATGGGATATCGCTTTGATGCTGGGTGTACATCGGCTCGGTGCGATTACAGGAGGTCTTATGTCCATGAAGGCGCAGCGAATCATCAATCGAATAAGCGGGACCACTTTTATTGTGTTGGGCCTGGCTCTGCTCACTCAGGAACGACCCAATAGCTAAGCAGTAATGCGCAGTGACGAATGTTCTGAGGGTGTCTTTGAAGTTCTCCACGCAATTCAAAAGCGACTGTTCGTTCAGCGTTGCTGCGAGTGTCGGTAATAAGTGATTCTTTGTTGGCTTCGAGGCGTGATTCACGTTCTGCTGACACGGGCCCCATATATATATCAAATAATCCGGCGTAGACGCTTTCCGGATACCTGGGTTTCTGCGGCAGGCCAGCCCGATAACACAACACTGAATCATATAAGTGGATCGATTCCGATCTGGATAAGTTCTCGACAGCACACAGCTGTTTTGTTTTCCTGAATGATTCCGGGAGGCGATGATGGTCTCTCGCTTATGGGTTGGCCCGCATGTGCGGGCTGGTGAGTGCAGCGAAACTTTCCTGTGGTCCTGCTACGCACAAACGTCTCAAGGCGATCCCCGGCGTCTCACTATCCCGCAGGAGCTATGCCTGGTTTACACCATGTCTGTTGCTTGGGCGGCCGCGCTAGCCACACCTACCAAAGACACCTCCGCCGTTGGCGCAAAGACCATATCGTTGTTGCCCAGATCCTGGGTCCAGTCGCCGGTGAGGGCAATCTCAAACCGATGGCCCTGGGCGTCAGGTTCTACATCCTTTAGGTAGGTGCGGTCCAGATCTGCGTTATATGCCATCTTCAGCGTAGTACCGGTACCGTCACCGAACCCTGTGTAACCCAGCGCCGACACGTCGATCTTGTCGTTGTTGTCGGCGAACCGTACGAGCAGGTCCACAAAACTCTGGCTGTCCGTGCGGTAGCTGTCAGTCGCCGCCGTGTAGCGGAACACATCAGCGTCGTTGCCGTTACGGGCATAAATCGAAATGTTCGGGTCGTCGCCGCCGATCAGCAGATCGGCACCTGCGCCTCCGATGATCACATCCGAGCCTCTGCCGCCGTCGATACGGTCGTTGCCGGCGAGGCCATAGATGACTTCCGACATTGCGCTTCCTGTGATCACATCTTTGCCTGCCGTTCCTTCGACGGCGGGGGTCGTGAACACCAGGTTGGTGCTGTTCAATTGCCCGACCAGATTGCCTTCGAATGCCAGTTCGAAGCGCTGCCCGTTGGAATCGGCATCGAAGCTTTTCAGGTATGTGCGAGTGCCCTCGGCGTTGGCCTGGATGGCCAGCGTGCCATTGTGGCCATCGCCAATGCCGGTAAAGCCCAACGCAATCAGATCGACACGGTCCTGAGAGGCGTCGAAGTCCAGAATCCGGTCACTGCCGGTTTCGGTAGCGGTCCGGTAGCTGTCGCTGGTCTGGGTGAAGCGGAAAATATCTGCGCCGGTCCCGCCTGTCAGCACGTCACGGCCACCCGCGCCTTGCAGCACATCGTCTCCGTCCAGACCACGGATAATTTCGGCTGTGTCGTTACCCAGCAAGTGATTGGCATCGCTGGAGCCATCCACATGATATTTACCGTCCTGGCTGCCAAAGGTAGTGTCCAGGCTGCCATCCGCGTTCAGTCGGGTGATCACGTCCCCGGCGATCAGGATTTTGCCATCGGGCTGAACGATTGCCGAGTGGGCATAGGCGGACTCGCCTTGGGGCACCTGGATAGTGAGCTTGCCATCACCGCTAAAGGAGGTATCGAAGGAACCGCCCGCATTCAGCCGCAGTACGTTGAAGGCGGTATTGTCATTACTCTCGCCGGCAATGATGAGCTTTCCATCGGCTTGCACGGTCATCGCAGCGCGGTAGTCCAGCCCCAGCGCGGTATCGAAGTACACCACGCCGTCCACGCCAAACGCGGTATCCAGGTTGCCGTCGGCTGCAAGTCGCTGAACGGCATAAACCGGATCGCCCGGGTCGTGGGGTCCGTTGGCGCCCACGTACAGCCAACTGCCGAGCAGTACGCTGCCGTCGGGCTGTACAACGGTGGCGATATTACCGGTGCCGTAGTATCCGGTCGGGTTGAGGACAAGTGCGCCGTTGGCACCGAAATCCTCGACCGGAGTACCGCTGCTGTCCAGCTTGAACACTATTGCTTGCGAAGTGCCGCGAAGGCTGACGTACACCGAGCCGTCTGCTGTGGCGTAAATAGCCATCCCATCGGATCCGAAGGGCACATCAAGGCCCGCGGCGCCGCCATTGCCGAAAGTGCTGTCCAGGGTGCCATCCACGTTGAAGCGTTCTACCTTCAGACCGCCGAGCCCTGGCTGTGCTGATAGCACTTTACCGTCGGCCTGCACCGCCATTACGTAGTAAGCATAATCTTCCGGATCCAGATTGCCGGGCACGAGGGCAATTCCGTCCTGGCCGAAGCTGTTGTCCAGGCTGCCGTCAGCGTTGAGGCGCACCGCCGTGTAGCTGCCGCGCGTGCCATAGCTTTCATCGCCCGGCGAGCCTGGGTAACCAATAGCAGTCTGGAAGCTTTCGCCACCGACAAGGATTTTGCCGTCCGGCTGAAGGTTGATGCTCCAGTTTGAATCGCCACCTGTGGACGGGTCGACCTGCACTGTCCCCGGGCCGGTTCGCACGGTGTAATTGATGGTGGCCTTGCTATTGATTGACGCCATGACATTATCCTTTTAGACATGGAACCCGAAGGGAATGAGAAGGGGATTGCACGGATCCTCTGGATCTGACCTTGGCAGAATGAATAAATGCGAAAACGTCAGTCCTTGATGCCGCGTATACAACGTTATTGGAGAAGCTCAATGTACCTGACCGGCAACCCGCCTAATTCACCTTCCCTGAATCCAGACTGATATGAGCACCCTCGACAACGCTTCCTCCAGAAGCTCGCCATTTGACATAAGCGCCCGGTCTCCTGGGGGCTTCGCAATATTATTTACAGGGCTATCGGGCGCTGGCAAATCAAGCATTGCCCAGGCGCTGGCGGACTATTTACAGTTACAGATCAAGAGGCCTGTCACGTTACTGGATGGGGATGCCGTGCGAACCCATCTTTGCGCAGATCTGGATTTCTCCAGAGCGGGGCGTGCATCGAATATTGCTCGTATCGCTTATGTTGCATCTGAAGTTGTTAAGCATAAGGGGATAGCGTTGTGCGCGGTTATCGCTCCTTATGCTGATAGCCGCAGCACAATGCGCAATAAAATTATGGAAAATGGGTGTTTTTTTGAAGTCTATGTCAACACCCCGCTCAGTGTCTGTGAAGCTCGAGATGTAAAGGGGCTTTATGCAAAAGCAAGGGCCGGAACACTCCGCTCTTTCACCGGCGTTTCAGACACCTACGAACCGCCTGTAGAGCCCGACTTGATCCTTGATGGAAGTAAAGGCTCGCCCTCGTTACTGGCTTTGACGATCGTAGATTTTTTGGTGCAACAGAAGTTGATCGAGACGCCGACGAGCGCAACGGATATCAGTCTCGGCTGATAATGTGCCAATTGCTGTTCAATACGATTGGCGCGTCGAGACGAGTGCTGCATGACGTGTCGGCGGCGTTGATCCAGACGCGTATACGGATTCAGTGGATGTCTGTGCAGGCAGAAGGCGATGCCAAATGTTCCAGAAACCCTTAATCCAGTACACCGATACGCTGCTCATCCGGCCAGAACAACGCGGCCTGCCCGCACGCTTGGCCCTGCGAGTCCAGTAAGGTCCACACCACACCTGCGTAGATCATGAACGGTTTGTTATCCGCATCCACTCGCCAGCCGCTGTAGCCCTCGGCGATGCCATTTGCGGTGACCTGCTCCAGCAGTACTTGGCGCTCAGCGCGATCGAGCTCCGAGGCGCTGAAACGTGAGGGCATGCCGATGAAACGGTCGCGTGGGTACTTGAAGCATTGCAGCGCGCATTCGTTCACGTAGGTAAAACGTGGGTCAGCGGCGCCATCGTGGGCCAACAGGCTGTAGGGCGCCTGGTCGTGCAGCCAGGTGAGGCGTTGTTGCGAGTCCAGTTGTCGAGGAGACGGCAGTCCGTGGCCGGTCCAATGTCGGTAGCTTTCATCGAGCATCTGTATGAAATGTTCTTGAGACACCTGTCACCTCGCATCGTCAGTTGGAAACGTTTGCCCTTTGGTAGCCGCCGTAGCGAACGCAAGATCGCCTCGAACGCGCCCTGTGCGTTGTCTCAAAATCAGCCTCTCTGATACCTGCATGGTCATGGCCGCGCGGGCTCGCTTATCCTGTTTCCGGGCGCTCATTGTCTTCACCGCCAGTGCTGTAATCAACGAGCAAGCACAGATTCTGTTACAGAGAATTTATGTTTTAGACAGCACGCTATATCTCGGGCTGATCGGGAAGTTGATGTTGTTTTGCCATCTTGATCGCCTGGCTTCAGTGAAGTGGGGCTTTGCCGAACAGCGTATTCCCCGGATTTACATCATAAGCTGTTATGGTATATTAATTTTTTATGATATTTAAAGCTTGATAAATTAAATTTAATTGTTATTCGTCGGTCGGCGAATGTACTCTGATTTAAATGTTGCCAGAGCGCGAGAGCGAGCATTCTCGTGTCGAACCGCCACAGGGCTTAACGTAATACACTGCCCGCTACTATGAGTGACTGTCATGAGTGATATTCTAAACAAAATAAAACATTACAAACTTCAGGAAATAGAGGCGGCGAAAGCGAATTTGCCGTTGAACCGCATCAAGCAGATTGCCCTTGAACAGTCCAGCCCCCGCGGTTTTTATAAGGCACTGAAAGATAAAGAGCAGCAGGGTCTGATGGGGTTAATTGCAGAAATAAAAAAAGCGAGTCCATCAAAAGGTCTGATTCGCGAAGACTTCAATCCGCCCGAGCTGGCGAAGGCTTATGAAACCGGCGGGGCCGCCTGTTTATCCGTTCTTACCGATACGCCAAGCTTCCAGGGTTCTCCGCAGTTTCTCATTGACGCGCGAAACGCTTGCGCCCTCCCGGTGTTGCGAAAAGACTTCATGTTTGATACTTATCAGGTGTATGAGGCACGTGCCTGGGGCGCGGACTGCATATTGCTGATCATGGCGTCATTGAGTGATGACCTGGCTGCCGAACTTGAAAGTGCGGCCATGACGCTGGGCATGGACGTGCTGGTGGAAGTGCATGACGAACATGAAATGGAGCGTGCGCTCAAACTGGCTTCCCCGCTGCTCGGCGTCAATAATCGCAACCTGCATACCTTCGAAGTAGACCTCGGCGTGAGCGAGCGACTGGCATCGATGGTGCCGGCAGGCAAACTCCTGGTCGGCGAAAGTGGAATCGGCAACCATAATGATTGCCTGCGACTCAAAAAAGCCGGCATCACTACCTTTCTGGTCGGCGAAAGTCTGATGCGCAAAGAGGATGTTACTGCGGCGACAAAAACACTGCTGACCGGCAGTGCTGACTGACACGTATTAAACTTCTGGCTCAGAGGGGCGGTTATGCGCTCCTCTGACCCGTCATACACTTGTCCAGACGTATGCTGTTAGTTGCCCTGAATGCTGTGGAATCACTATCCACAGCATGCCCAGAGCCCAACCTGAAGCAGTAAAAACCCTTATAGCGAAAACCTCGCCACCAGCTTGTTCATGTCTGCAGCAAGCACTGAAAGCTCGGAGCTTGCCGCCGCCGTCTGATTGGCCCCCGTTGCGCTCTGGATGGAAAGATCGCGAATACTCATCAGGTTGCCGTCGACCGAACGTGCGACCTGTGCCTGCTGCTCCGATGCGGTCGCAATCATCAGGTTCATTTCGTTGATTTCATTGATTGCTTTCGCGATCAGGGTCAGCGCTGCGCCGGCTTCATGAGCGATGGTGAGTGTGCCATCGGCCTGATCGCAACTTTCGCTCATGGCCTTGGTGGCCTGTGCAGTGCCCGTGAGGATGTCGCCAATCATTTTCTCGATTTCCTGAGTCGAGGTCTGGGTGCGATGTGCCAGCGCTCTGACTTCATCAGCTACCACCGCGAAACCGCGTCCCTGCTCACCTGCCCGTGCCGCTTCGATTGCCGCGTTCAGGGCCAGGAGGTTGGTTTGTTCCGCAATCGTACGAATGACTTCCAGTACCTTGCTGATGTCCTTGGACTGCACGGCCAGACGCTCTACATCGGCACTGGTGCTCTGCACGGTCTTGCTCAGTTTCTCGATAGCGTCGACCGTGCTGGTGACCCGCGCTGCGCCGGTGCGGGTTGACTGATCAGAGGCTTTGGCTGCATCCGATGCGGCGGCAGCATTACGCGCCACTTCATCTACCGCAGCGGTCATCTGGTTGACCGCGGTGGCTGCCTGATCGATTTCGTTGTTCTGGCGCAGCAAACCTCTGCTCGACTCCTCGGTGACCGCGTTCATTTCCTCGGCGGCGGACGCCAGTTGAGTGGATGAATCGCCAATCAGCCTGATCGTATCGCGCAGATTGTTTTGCATCACTTGGGTAGAGCGCATCAGATCGGAAAACTCGTCTTTGCCCGTGACGATAATCACGCTGCGCAGATCACCCTTGGCGATGGTGTCGTTGACACGCAACATGTCGCGCAACGGCGTGACGATACTTTTGGTGAACAGCACGGCCAGCACAATCGTCGCCAGCGTCGCGGCTGCAATAATAAAAAGCACAAACATTAGGCCGCTTTGATACGAATCCTCGGATTCTTTTCCTGAGTTTGCGGCCTCGTCAATGTTCATTTGAACCAGTCCGTTTACAGCGTCGTCAAGAAGACGGGTAACAGGGGTGACGTTGGAGCTTAGGTAGGCCAACGCTTCAGTGGTTGCGTTTTTACGGATAAGTGCAGTCACCTGATCGAATGCAACCAGTGCCTTATCGGTGTTTTCAGACACGGCCTTGAACAGTTGCCCTTCTTTATCGCTGGCGACAAAAGGGGCGTAAAGGGCTATCTGCTTTTTCAATTCCTCGCTCAGCGAAGCGATCATGCCGGTCGTGGTGGCCATGTCTTTCGGATTGGTCTGGGACAGCATTCTGCGGACTTCCAGGCGCAGGCGCAGCATCGTTGCGTTGATTCGGTCTGCGACTACCACGCTGGCCAAGGCGTCGTTCTCAAGGTCTCTGGCCGTTTCGCGAATTTCTCCCATTTTCCATACTGAAATCCCCCCCAAGGCGACCAATAGGAGCGCAATAAACATAAAGCTGAGTGCTGCACGCGCAGATACTTTCAGGTTTCTCATTGCCACTGACCTCCTTGTAGAATTGATTTTTACGGTTTTAGAACTATCGGCGACTAAGCCTATAACTTGAGGCTGCAGGATTAGTCGCCATATTAGTTGCGCCCTGTTTTATGTTCTTGAGTTTTTAGTGCGCTGTTTTGGGGCGAAAATTCATCTAAGTGAGCGGCGAATAAAGCTTGATTAGTTGAAGCTATTATCAGCAGGTGATTGAAACAGAAGTGAAAACCTACACGTGGAGGGGCACCGAACGCCCAGCCGCGCCCACCGCTCTCAATCGCAGCCATTCGATACAGGCAGACTTTCAGGGTAGAAAATCAGGGCTCAAGATCAGTCGTTTTCGTTCTGCGTGACGACTCGGTGCATGAGCTATCCCACACAAGGCTTCATAACGATTCTCTGACCACCAGCGGGCAATCCACCGGCTGGGAGCCCGATACGTCAAGGCTGTCGATCAAGTGCCGGGCAGCGTTGCGACCGATCTCGTAATACGGCAGTTGCACCGTGGTCAGCGCAGGGATGAACAGCTCGGCGATGCCGATCATGTTGTCATAACCCAGTACGGCGACATCGCCGGGGATTTTCAGGCCTTGGCCCAGCAGCAATTGATAGGCACAAAAGGCAATGCGGTCATTGCCGCAGATCAGAATGTCGAACTGCGGACGGCCATCCACCATGTGCCGGGCAAGGATGGCGGCAGTTTCCCAATAGGCGTCATGCTCGGACAGGTTGTATTGCAACAGTTCGTCGCGAGCCAGGCCGAATGCCTCGCAGGCACGTTGCATACCCGCTTGGCGGATTTCCCAGGCCAGGCTCTGTTTAGGCAGGTTGATGAACAGCGGGCGTCGATAGCCCTTGCTGAACGCGTGGTGCAAGGCGCGGTACTGACCTGTCTCGTCGTCGGGCACATAACTGACAAGGCTGCTGTCATCGGCTACGCAGTTGGCGAGCACCAGCGGTTTGCTCTTCAAGCGCTGGGGAATACTCACTTTGCGTAGCCCCATGGCGCTGAAGATCAACCCGTCGGGACGGTGCGACAGCATCAGGTCGATGTTCTGGTCGGTGGGCGGGTTGCTTAGCAGGTTGAGGATAAAGACGTTCCAGCCTGCCTGCTGCGCGGTCTGTTCGATTGACAGCAGCAGCTCGACCGCAAACGGTGTCGTCGCGGTGTCCAGGGCAAATACGCCGATGGTTCGGGTCTGCAGGTTGTCGCCGCGAATCCGGCGAGCCGACAGGCTGGGTACGAATTGAAGCTCATCAATCGCGTTGCGCACTCGCTGATAAGTCTCGGGGCTCAGTTTTCCCGGATCATTGAGCGCCCGAGACACCGTCATCAGCGACACACCGGCCAGTTTTGCAACGTCTTTAACTGAAGTCATGCGAGGCGGGGCCTGTCGGGTTGACTGATGATTATCATGCTACAGAGACCTGATTTTTTTCGCGACTTCAATGATTTGCCTGCAGGTATCCCGAGGAGAGTTGCCATGCGTCGGCAATGCAGACTCGGCCTCCGGTTCCGTTGGCAACAAGCTTCACCCCCAGGCTGTCGGTCTGTGGATAAAGGCGGCTGCTGAAGCTGAAGCTGCCGTTTTGCTCGAACACCTCAATGGACGAGCGATCAAGGAAGATGCGCAGTTCAAGCCGGTGCTGTTGTGGATTTATCGCTACGCTGCGCTGACCGCTGACGTGGGTGCCCGACTGATCGCGGTCCAGGACCAAACGTTTTAGCGACGCATCGTAGTAGAGCAGAGCCTGCTCCTTGCCATCCGCACTGCAACGCAATGCCACGCCCAAGTGACCTTCTATACAGTCGAGCAGGTCCAGGTGCACGTGAATTTCGAGCATGTCACCGTGTATGTCGTTCAGCCATTGGCTACCCGCTTCACTCCACCAGGGAGAGCCTGGCAATGTTGCGTCGCGCAACGCTGTCAGTTCGCGTGCAGGCTGCACGCACAGGCGATCGGCGCGCACTTCAAGTTCTCGTGGCAGGCCGAGCATGCCGCGCCAGTGATGCGCCTCGGTGGGGGTCGGGCTTTCCCACATGTCGACCCACGCCCACAGCAAACGTCTGCCGTCGGCGGCCACCAACGTCTGCGCTGCATAGAAATCGTGGCCGCTGTCCAACTCGATAAAAGGCCCGCCGGTGAACTGCCATTGACTGTCGACCTGGCCCACCCGATAGCCGGTGTGGAACCGGTTCAGTCGCTCGTAGCGCTGTGCGGGCATGCCTTGAGGTGAGTAAAGCAGTACGTCGCGTCCATTGAGGCCAAACAGGTCCGGGCATTCCCACATATAGCCGTCGCCTTCTTCGCCTGTGGACACATAGCTGACGAATTCCCAGGCGTGCAGGTCCATGGATCGATAGAGCGGCAGCAGCGGTTTGTCACCCAGGCGTGCGCCGGCAATCAGGTACCAGTGGCCATCCTGCCGCCAGACTTTCGGGTCACGGAAATGAATCATCTCGTCTTGCGGCGGGGTATCGATGACGGCGCCGTGTTTGATGAAGCTGATGCCGTCGGTACTGGTGGCCAGGCACTGCACCTGGCGGATAAAACGCTCATCGCCCACTTCACCCAACCACGTGTGCCCGGTGTAGATCAGTGCCAGTGTGTCGCCACACACCACCGCACTGCCGGAAAAACAACCGTCCCGGTCGACGTCATCACCAGGTGCCAGGGCAATGGGCAGGTGCTGCCAATGGACCAGATCGGCACTCTTTGCATGGCCCCAGTACATCGGGCCCCATTTCGCGTCGAACGGGTGGTGCTGATAGAACACGTGATATTCGCCACGAAAGAACACCACCCCGTTAGGGTCATTCATCCAGCCTGCCGGCGGGGCCAGATGATAACCGGGCCGATAATCGTGGATGAGCTGCGACAGCCCCTCTTCCAGCGCATAGCGCGCGCGCTCGAGGGCGGGAGACATCGGGTTGCTCATGGCATTCACGGAAAAACTCATAGGGTGCCTGCTTGTACGAGGTGCGGTGTGGTGCCGGGTGTCAGGTGCTGACTGGCGTCTGCATGGCGCTTCAGTGCCAGGCCATCGGCGTCGAACAGGTGCAGGTTGCTGTCGTCGAATTGCAGCGCGACCTGGTCGCCGACCCGCCAATCGGTCTTGGCATCGCAGCGACAAATCAAGGGTTCGCTTTCGCCGGTAGCCAGGTGCACGTAGACCTCGCTGCCCAGGTATTCGATACCGGTCACTGTGACGCCAACGCCGTTGTGCGCAGGATTGAGGGTGATGTGCTCCGGGCGAATCCCCAGGGTCAGTTGCGCACCCTCGGTCAGATTCGAGCTGTCGAAGGGCAGGGATTTCATGCCCAGTGCCGGGATATCGATCAGGCTGTTGCGACCCGGTGCCTGCAAGGGCACATGCATAAAATTCATTCTCGGCGAGCCCAGAAAACCGGCGACGAAGAGGCTGGCAGGGCGCTCGTAGAGTTCGCGTGGCGAGCCGACCTGTTCGACCTGACCGCCGTTGAGCACGACAATCTTGTCCGCCAGGGTCATCGCCTCTACCTGATCGTGGGTAACGTAGATCATCGTCGAGCCCAGGCGCTTGTGGAGCCGGGCGATTTCGTTGCGCATCTGAACCCGCAGCGAGGCGTCGAGGTTGGAAAGCGGTTCATCGAACAACAGGATGTCCGGTTCCCGCGCCATTGCTCTGCCCATGGCCACGCGCTGACGCTGGCCGCCGGACAGTTCCCTGGGCTTGCGCTGCAGCAGTTTGTCCAGTTGCAGGATCTGCGCTGTTTTCAGCACGCGTTCGCGCAGGCTGCTTTTTTCTGTTTTGGCCAGCTTGAGGCCGAAACTGATGTTGTCGTAGACGCTCATGTGCGGGTACAGGGCGTAGGACTGAAAGACCATACCGACACCACGCTCGCGCGGTTCCAGGTCATTGACCCGTCGTCCGTCGATCAGCAGGTCGCCAGCACAGATCGAATCCAGCCCGGCGATCAGGCGCAGCAGTGTCGACTTTCCGCAGCCCGAAGGGCCAACGAACACAACGAACTCACCTGCAGCGATCTCCAGGCTGACGTCGCGCAGAATACGCGTGCCGCCCAATTGCTTGTTGATGTTGGCTAGCTTCAATTTCATCACGATGCTGTTCCTTGTCAGTTGTGTGCATCAACCTTTCAACGCGCCGGCAGTGAGGCCGGAAACGATGCGGCGCTGGAAGATCAGCACCAGAATCACAAGTGGGACGGTGACCAGCACCGACGCCGCCATCAACAGACCCCAGGGCAATTCGTGGGAGCTGCCACCCGAAATCAGGGCGATGGCGACCGGGACTGTTCGCTGGGCGTCTGTCAGGGTGAAGGTCAGGGCAAACAGGAACTCGTTCCACGCGGCAATAAAAGCCAGCAGGCCGGTCGTGACCAGTGCGGGCCACAGCAGCGGCAACAGCACGCGGGTCAGCGTGACCCAGGGCGATGCGCCATCCATGATTGCCGCTTCTTCCAGTTCATGCGGCAGTTGCCCCATGAACGTGGTCAGCACCCAGACGGTGAAGGGCAGGGTGAAAATCGTGTAGCTCAGGATCAGCGCCCATGAGGTGTTGTACAGACCCAATGCGCGGATCACTTCAAACAGCCCCGACAGCACCGCGACCTGAGGAAACATGGAGACGCCGAGCACTATCATCAGGACCGTGCCGCGCCCTCGGAACTTGACCCTGCCCAAGGCATAGGACGCCGTCAGGCCCAGGAACAGCGCCAGTACCACCACACTCAGCGCAACCACCAGCGAGTTGGCGATGGCCTGCAGGAATGACGCTTGGCTGAGGACCGTTGCGTAATTGGAGAAGTCAGCTTCGGTGATCCAGTAGCTCACTTCAAACAAGGCGCTGGACGGTTTCAGCGAGGTCAGGATGGCGTAATAAAAAGGGAAGATTGCGTACAGCAGCACGATCCCGACAAGGCCCCAGAAGGCCAGGCGCAGCAGCGCTTTTTTCAGTTGGCGCAGGCTCATGAGCGCACCTCCAGCTGGCGACGTCCGAGGTACAGGTAAAGCATGGCAATCACGGCCACGACCAGAAACAGCAGGGTGGAGGCGGCGCTGCCGTAGCCGACGTCCTGGAATTCCACCAGATGCTGGCGGGCATAGACCGACATGCTCATGGTGCTCGAAGAGTTGGAGGTCAGGACGTAGATGACGTCGAATACCCGCAACGAATCGAGGATGCGAAAGATCGCTGCGACCAGCAGGGCGGGCATCAGCAACGGCAAAGTGACACGCCAGAACACTCGCACCGGATGAATGTCGTCGACCCTGGCGGCTTCGTAGCAATCGCTTGGCAGCATCTGCAGTGCCGCGAGCATCAGCAGGGTGACAAAGGGCACGGTCTTCCAGACGTCGACGATGATCACTGCCCACATCGACAGGTCCGCATCTGCGGTCCAGGCCAGCGGCGCGTCGATCAGGCCCAGGCTCAGCATCATGTGGTTGATGATGCCGAACTGGTCATTGAGCATCCACGACCAGATCTTCGCCGAGACGATGGTCGGAATCGCCCACGGGATCAGAATCAAAGCACGGACCAGCGCGCGGCCGGTGAACTTGACGTTCAACAGCAACGCCACCATCAGCCCCAGGACCATTTCCAGCCCGACCGACACCACGGTGAAATGCAGGGTGTTGCGTACCGCGTTCCACCATTGCGGATCGACCAGAACGCCAGACCAGATGACGCCGTCGTAGAGCAGATAATTGCTCAGGCCCACGAATGAGCCACTGCCGGTATCCGACAGGTCGGCGTCGGTCAGGCTGAACCAGAAGGTGCGCAGCAAAGGCCAGGCCGCCACCAGGATCAGGCACAACAGCATTGGCGTCAGAAACAGCCAGGCGGCGCGTAGCCTGCGACGTTGTACAGGCGTTTCCCGAGTGACGAGTTCATCATCACCGGGGAAGTCGGTAGAAGAGACAGGCATGTTGGTTTCCTTACGTGTGGCTTACCAGTTCCGGCGTTTGATGCGGGTCAGTTCGCGTTCCAGTTCGACCAGTGCCTGATCGACCGGTATATCGCCCGCCAGCACGCTGTGCACCCGATCGAAGAACGCGTTGGAGACGCGTGGGTAGCCGTTGGCCGTGATGGCGGCGGGGCGCATGACCCCATTGCTGAGAATGCTGTGCAGCTGTGGGTAGTAAGGCATCGCCGCGAGCAACTCGGGGTCGGCATACAGGGACTCGATGACCGGGTTGTAGGCACCCGCCAGGGCACGCTGTTTTTGCTGTTGGGCGCTGGTCAGGTAGGCAACCAGTTCTGCCGCCAGCCCGGGGTTGCGGCTGTAGCGCGAAACCGCCAGGCCCCAGCCTCCGAGCGTTGAGGCGTGGGTGCCGTTCGCGCCGCCACTGGGCAGGGGCGCGACGCCGACCTTGTCTTTTATCGCGCTGTCCTTGCTTTGCACCAAGGCCCAGACGTAGGGCCAGTTGCGCATGAACAGCGCATTTCCCGACTGGAATACGCCACGGCCTTCTTCCTCGGTGTAATTGAGTACGCCGGGCGGGGAGATATCGCCTATCCAGCTTTTCGCCAGGGTCAGCGCGACTCTTGAGGCCTGGCTGTTCACCACGATGTCTCCGCGCGGGTTGACCAGTCCGCCGTCCGGCTGGCTGCTGATCCATTCCAGGGCGTTGCACGTCAGGCCTTCGTAGGCGCGCCCCTGGAACACATAACCCCACATATTGGCGTTGCCGGCATCGCGCTCGGCTTTTTGCACTTTTTTGGCAGTAGCGGTCATGTCCTCCCAGGTCTGCGGGACCGGCTGTTGGTACTTGTCGAGCAGATCCTTGCGGTAGTACAGCAGCCCCGAATCGGTAAACCAGGGCATCGACACCAGCCGGCCGTCGACGGTGGCGTTGTCCACCTGGGCCTGGAAATAGCCTTGTGTCGCATTCGCGGGAAGCAGTTCGCGCAGGTCCGTCAGGTGTTTGGCGAGCATCCCCGGCCACACCATGTCGATTTGAATAATGTCGATGTCGGTGGACTGGGCACTGAGGATCTGCTGGTAGAACGACAGGCGCTCGGTTGCAGAGTTAGGCGTGGAAACCACCTGGACGTTGTTGCCGGTCTGTTTCGACCAGCTATCGACTGCCTCCTTGCACAGTTGCAATTCAGCTCCGACGGCTCCGCACGAGATCGTCAGATCGGCTGCGTTCGACAGCGCAGAAAAACCGGCAGACAGGGTGAGCAGCGCGGCGGGAAGAAGAGATTTCAGCTGTTTCATAGAGCCCTCTTTATTTTTGTTTTTATAAAAGTTAACGTTAACATCGTCAATGTAGCAGCGTATTTTCGATGTGGCACCCTTTTTTCTTCGATTTGCACAATTTTGCGCTGAATGAAAAAGGCCCGGCCAACGTCACAAAAACAATAAAAACAAAACAGGAAGTCCACATGCAGAACGCATCAAGATGGCTACTCGCAGGGGTACTCGGCACCTCGACAACCGTCTCTCAGGCCGCGACGCTGGAAGAGCGGATGGCCGCATTCGAAGCCCGTGCCAGCGCTGCGGAAAAACGTGCAGCCGCAGCCGAACAGCAAACCCAGGCGCTCGCCAGGGAGCTTCAGCAACTCAAACTCGCCACCCCCGCTGCGCAGCCTGCCGCACCCGCTCCAGCGCCGACTGTGGCGACCAGTCCACAGCCCGCTCTGGATGATCGCGTGGCAAAACTCGAGGCACGCCAGCAAAGCATGGAGAAGCCCAGCGGTGCCGGACAACTCACCGATGGGTTCAGCTTCAAGGGCTATGCCCGCTCAGGTCTATTGATCAACGACGGGCTGGGCGGCGGTCGCGGCGGGCCTTACACAACCCCCGCGGGTTCAGTCGGTGGGGCAGTCGGGCGCCTGGGTAACGAAGACGACACCTACATGCGCTTCGATCTGTCGAAAGAAATCTATGCGCAGAACGGCACGCGTTCCAAGTTCACCGTCTCCATCGCCGATGGCGTTGAAAGCTATAACGACTGGACGGCCACCGAAAGCAACCTGAACGTGCGTCAGGTATTTACCGAACTCGACCACATCGCCGCGTTCAAGGGTAATTCGGTGTTCGAGAACGCCACGCTGTGGGCCGGCAAGCGCTTCGACAGGGATAATTTCGATATCCACTGGCTGGACTCGGATGTGGTCTTTCTGGCCGGTACCGGTGGCGGTATCTACGATGTGCAGATGACCAAGGACTGGCGCTCGAACTATTCCCTGATCGGACGTAACTACGGAGATTTCAGTGAGGGCGGCGTCGATGCCGATGTGGAAAGCTACATCCTGACCTCCAACCAGTTCTTCGACAACGGTCAGTGGCAGTGGATGTTCAACGCCATTGGCGCAAAGAAAAACGACGTCGGTACGCGCACCAATCAAGCCGGTTTTGCACCCGCAGACTCAGGCCTGCACACCATGTTGGCCAATCACCAAAAAGACTTTTTCGGTCGGGAAGGCTTCTTCAAGACGGCGTTGCTCTATGGGCAGGGCCTGGGTGCACAGGTCAAGGACATTGGCGCGGATGGCGAACTGCTCGACGACGCCCGCGCGTTGCGTCTGGCCATGTATGGCGAAACGCCTATCGCGCCGGGATGGCGCATCGGCCCGAGCCTGCTGGCCGAGCAGAGCAAAGACCGCTATGTCAAAGGCGACGATTACCGTTGGCTCACGCTGAACATGCGCCTGGCCAACGAGATCAACAGCAACTTCGAGATGGCCTACGAGCTGAGTTGGCAAACCATGGACCTCGACCCCAAAGGCTACCTGCAACGCAATGCCGTCGACGGTAACTTCTGGAAGTTTACGGTTGCACCGACCTTCAAGCCGGACATGGGGGACCTGCTCACGCGTCCCGAACTGCGAGTGTTCGCAAGCCTCATGAACTGGTCTTCGGACCTGGACCGCTACAGCACGACCGGCAACTTCGGCAAAAGCGACTTCAACGCCGGTGGTGTATGGCAATTCGGCATTCAGATGGAGACCTGGTTCTAAGCTCTGTAGGTAAAGCCCGGCGCCGTGTGCCGGGCTTTGAATCGGTCTACTGCTACCCAATGAGCAACAAGACAATCCTACTGACCAGCTACGCCCTCCATCACCTCCACCCTGAGCACCTTGTTGGCAGCGGTAATGTACGCCCAACTGGCCTGCTCACTGGAGCAGAACGTCAGGTTGCTGGTGTCGGCAGCCGCGACCAGCAGTTTGCCCAGTGGCTTGCCTGCTGGGGAGAACACCTGAATACCTTCCTTGCTGCTGCTCCACAAGTTGCCGAGCGCGTCGACTTTGATCCCGTCCGGGATGCCGGGCTCGATGTCAGCGAACACCTTGCCGTTGATCAAACGACCGTCGCGTACCTGATAGACCATGATGCGATGTGCCAGCTTCTTGTTGGTGAAGTCGTGGGCCATCTGTGAGTCGGCCACATACAGCAGTTGTTGATCCGGCGAGAAGGCCAGGCCGTTGGGCGAGTGGACTTCGGGTGTGTCGAGGCGGGTGATTTCCCCGGTGTCGGGTACGTAGCGATAGATGAACTCGCCGCCTTGTTCGGGCTTGCCGCCATAGCCCTCGCTTTTGCTCAGCACGCCGAAGGTGGGATCGGAAAACCAGAGAGTGCCGCTTTTATCCGCCACGACATCGTTCGGGCTGTTCAGTCGTTTGCCCTGGTAGGTGTCGACCAATGTACGCCACTCACCATTGGGCTCCTGCCGCACGATGCCACGCTTGCCATGCGAGGCCGCCACCACACGGCCCTGGCCGTCGAGCGTATGCCCGTTTTGAAAGTCGGCCTTTTCCAGCCAGGTGGACACGCCACCCTTTGCCTGCCAGCTGTCGACCTTGTTGGCCTTGATGTCACTCCAGATCAAACGGCCATCGGCCAGGCACAGCGGGCCTTCTGCCCATTTCGCCTGATCGGTGAGCAGCTCGACGCGGGCCTGGGGGGCGACCAGTTGACTAAAGGCTGGATCGATAACCACTTGCCGAACAGGGACGACGGCGTCGGTTGCGCCTGCTGAACCTGCGGCCAGGAGCGCACCGCCCAATAACCATGAGGAGGGGCGCAGGAAGCGTTTTTTACAGGTTGGTTTCATGTGTTCAGGTCCGTATGCAATCAGTAGGCACAGCTGCCGTTGGTACGTTTGTCAGCCGCATCTGGTTTAAGTTTGATGATCAGCTGAACATTGGGTTGATCACCCACTGTGCGCGTCAGGTGGCCTACACGCTCGTCATCCGCACGCGGCCGGGACCGGGTGTCGGCATTGAACTGCATCTCTCCCGGTCCTTGCACCAGCACGCTGCCGTCGGTGGTTTCCACTGACCATTGCCCCTGCAGGGTGATGACCCATTGTGGCCCCGGCGCGTGGTGCCAGTTGCCGACATAGCCCACCGGCAGCACCGCGTAAGCGATGCTTTCAATATCGTCAGGGGAGACGCCGACCCATTGCGGCGCGGCTGGCGGGGCATAGCTTTTGAACTCCAGGCCTTCCAGGCGGCAGTGGCCCACATGCGTGGCACCTTTTTCGTCAGCCCACAGCGTGGCATATGACACAGGCGGTTGCAGTTGACCGTTGCTGTGAGTCATTTGCGTAGACTCTTTCGGCACCGATTGCACGTCGGCATTGGCACTCGCCATGCCCGCGCAGGCGGCGCAGGCCAGGGCCAGGGTGTATAGAGACTTCATCGGGTCACTCCGTTTACAGGGAAATTCCATGTGTCTTTCGCAAGACAGCGCGCTGCTCAGGCCGGTCGGGTGTGAGGCAGCCAGCGCTGCTGCAAATCCCGCCGTATGACTTCGATCACCCACATCCACAGCAAGTGCCCGAAGGTTTCAGATAACAACTCCGAGGCAGGCAGCTCCCACAGCGGCGGTGCCCAATGGAACGTCGGCAGGATGACGCCGTGAAAACCCAGAGTCACCAACAGGCCGAAACCCAGACCCTGCCACAGGGCGGTGCGCGGATACCTGAGTACAAGCAGGCAATAGAACATGGCGAAGAAGATGGAAAAGCCATGGTGGACCAGGGCACTGCCGTAATTCACAACATGCTCTGAATACACGTAGGTCAGCTGCTGAGCGTTGATGCCCAGCGAATCAAGCATTTCCACAGGGGGGACCGGGCGATCCGGCGTGCGAGGCGGGAAGGGTATTTCTGTGCCCCATTTGATGAAACTGGAAACATTGCCCCCAACAAAGCCGGCCAGTGCGGCGACACCATACGCTCGCGTGTTCAAATCGATGCCCCTTCTTCGATAGACCAGGCTGTGAGCGATCTCGCCCTAGCCGTTGAGCCATGAAGTATGTGCAACGCTCATTTATTTGTAACATACTAATTTGATAGCTCATTGATACTAAAAAAATATCAGATGATTGATTTGAAATTGATGCGCCAGTACGTGGTGGTCGCTGAAACCTTGAATTTTCGCAAGGCCGCGCAGCGCTTGAACATGTCACAGCCGCCACTGAGCGTTGCGATTCGTCGTCTGGAAGAATGCCTGGGCGTGCAGCTGTTGCAGCGCAGTACGCGCTCCACGCAACTGACCGCTGCAGGCGTCGTGTTTCTGGCCGAGGCTCGGCAGACACTGTTGCAGGCCGAACGGGCCTGTGAAATGGCACGTCGCTCTGCGGCAGGCATGCTCGGCACGATTCGCCTGGGCTTTGTCGATAGCGTTGTCGATGGTTTGCTGCCGGCGCTTCTGCGTCGCTATCAGGCTGCGAACCCGAACGTCGATATTCAACTGCAGGAGGCCACCCCTCCCGAGCAGCTTGAAGGCCTGCGCAACGACCGGCTGGACGTCGGCATTCTGGTGCTGCCGGTTATAGAGCCGGGCAATATCTATATCGAGCCGCTGTTCGAGGACCGCATGATCGCGGTGCTGCCGCAGGATCATCCCTTGGCAGAGCAGACGTCCATCGGTCTTGCGGCGTTGGCAGATCAACCCTGGATTCTGTTCGCCCCGCATCATGGTCCGGGCATGCACTCGCATATTCTTATGGCCTGCGCCAGTGCAGGTTTCACCCCGCGGGTCGTGCAACAGCCTCGCCAGATGCAGACCACGGCTGCGCTGGTGGCTGGCGGAATGGGCGTGGCGCTGATGCCGCAGCGCTATGCCCGACGTCAGCCTGGGCGGTTGGCCTGTCGCGAGCTGACGGGCCCGGGTACACCTGTTGCCTATGTGCTGGCGCTGGCGTATCGCGAGCTGTCTCCGTGTGCGCAGTCCTTGCGCGAAGTGATCATGGAGCTGGTTCAGTCGCCGGCGTTCACGCTGTCGTCCGCGGAGTCATGACGCCGTCACTTGGACCTCAACCCGCTATTCGCGTGCCGGTTCAAATGCACTGAACGCCTTGCTACGGCCTGACTCCAAATCTTGCCCCGGCGCTCAAACCAATGCATCACGTCGATGGGTGTTCGAATCCTCTGCCAATCAAGGAATTCCCATGACCGATCCACGTAACGTCGCCCACGACAAAAAAGTCCAGCAAGAGAAAAAGAACCACGGCGAAGAAATCGCGCCGAATGCCGAGCACGCGCCTCAGCCTGGTATGAAGCCAGCACTCAAGCACGATGATGACGAGCAGGAAGAGCAGGCGTAAGCCAGTGACCTGATCGTGACTTTTGGCGGTGCTGACTGATGTCAGCATCCGCTGGGGGCCGCCTTCGAGCTCATTAATTCAGGCAGGTAACAGAGGCCTATAGCATGCTCAAACACATCATTTTTGACGTAAACGAGACGCTGCTGGATCTGGCTGCGCTCGATGGTTTCTTCGAGGGACTGTTCGGCGACAGCCGCTTGCGCACCGAATGGTTCCTGACGCTGCAAGAGTGCTGGATGACCAACACCATAACCGGCCAGTACCAGGCGTTTGGTGATCTGGCGCAGGGCGCGTTGAGAATGGTTGCCGCACGGCACCAGGTTGAAGTGGGCGATGATCAGTGCCAGGCCCTGGCCGCAGGCATCAAATCTCTTCCTGCGCATAACGACGTTCATCAGGCACTGCAGTTATTGAACGACAAAGGATTTGTGCTCATTGCCCTGAGCAATGGCGCGCTGGAGGCGCTGCGGCAACAGCTCGAATTTGCAGGATTGACCGACTGCTTCGAGCACATCATGGCCGGCAGCGAAATCGGTCAATTCAAGCCCGCCGTGGCAACCTATCAAATGGTCGCACAGCGCCTGGGCATCGCGCCGGATCAGATGATCATGGTCGCTGCGCACGCCTGGGACATCGCCGGGGCTGCCCAGGTCGGATGTCGCACCGCGTTTGTCGAGCGTCCGGGAAAGGTGCTCAACCCGATCGGCACCCAGCCCGATTTAATCGGTAAAGATGTTCAGGATGTCGCCATGAAACTCTGCGCAGGTCCGTTTTAGCGCTGATTCGCGAGTCGGCTTCCAGCGGTCCCTGATCACTTGCAGACGTTCATTTGAAGGGAATGATCGATATCTCGCCGTTCCTCTCAATGATCGCGTACCTGATGTCCTTCATCTCCACGATCCCTTGCGTGGTTCGCGCTGCCTCCATCACATCTGATTCACTGATACGCGCCTCTCTCATTCGTTTGGTCAGTGGCTTGCCATCCTCCACGATCACAGTAGGGCCGCCATCCAGAAACTTTGCCAGCCGCTTCGATCGGCGCTTGGCCAGGGAAAAGCCGACGTCTATAGCGATAAGGGTGGAGATGATCAGTATTGCGTTGGTGACCGAAAAATCATCGCCCAGCAGCGCTTGCTGAGTGGCCTCGCCAATGATCAGCAACAAGACGAAATCGAAGGTGGTGAGGTCGGTAAGGGAGCGGCGTCCGGCAATACGAAACAAGACCATCAAGACAAAATAAATCGCTGCTGCTCTGAGCACTGCATCCATAAATCGCTTTCTCTCTACGGGTAGATGAACCTGGGCATCGGCAGCGTTTCGCCACCCAGCATATGCATTTGCCCTCGGTACAGTCCCACCCCGTTACTGCGAACAGTCAGGTACAAGGTGGCTAAACCGTCCTTGTCGGCCTGCATCGGAATGACCAGATCACGGCCTTCGCTGTGAAGAGGCGCAGGCTGGGGATTAAGTTTCTCGATCGACACACCTTCGAGCAGCCCACTGCCGACGACCAGATAACGCATTTCGGAGGGGGCGCCTTTGGACGTGACAATCATATCGTCCTGACTGCCGTTGCGGCTGAAGCGCTCGTAGCTCACCTGCAATTTGCCGTCTGCCGTTCGAGGCTCCACCTGGCTCAATGGCCCTTTGGAAAACAAACCGGCAAGGGTCAGCACTATCAAGACAATCAGGCCTGCCCAACCGATGCGCTCAAAGCGCCAGACTCGACGCTGTTGCGCCATATCTTCCTCGACGGGATATGACCGGCTGCGGAACTCATGGTCGTGCGCCTCATCACCGCTTAGTGCCATTAACGTGCTTTCCGTTAGTGAAATTTTGTAGGGGCCTATACGCCCCGTTCAGCCCGCTGCCCAGGCTGGCTGCAAGCTTTGCCATGGCGGGTGAGCGTTGAAGAGTAGCGACCGGGTTGGAGGGGCGGGCGTGGTGACTTTATCTGCCCATCGACGGTGAGTCGACAGAAACCCTGACTGCACAGTCTTGGGCTCAACCTCACCTGTGCAATATCACCTGATGAATCTCCTGCAACGGAATGATCCGTTGCGCCGCATTCAGTTTGATTGCTTCCTTGGGCATGCCGAACACCACGCAGCTGGCCTCGTCCTGAGCCACTGTAGCGCTGCCGGCGTCGAGCATTTCCTTGAGCCCGCGCGCGCCGTCGTCGCCCATGCCGGTCATGATGATGCCGGTGGCGTTCTTGCCGGCGAATTTGGCCACCGAACGGAACAGCACGTCCACCGAAGGACGATGGCGGTTGACCAGCGGCCCGTCGATGACCTGGACGTGATAGTAGGCGCCGCTGCGCGTGACCATCATGTGTTTGCCACCGGGGGCTATCAGCGCGAGGCCGGGCAGGATGCGGTCGTTGTTTCTGGCCTCGCGCACCTCGATCTGGCTCAGGCTATTGAGGCGTTCAGCGAACGATGCGGTAAATTTTTCCGGCATGTGCTGAACGATGACCATGCCGGGGCAGACGCGGGGCAGGGCAGTCAGCACGGCTTCGAGTGCCTGGGTGCCACCTGTCGAGGTGCCGATGGCGACGATGCGCTCAGTGGTCTGCGCCATGGCATGGCCGCCGGCAGCGGGCAGAATGGCATCGGCGGTCAGTTTGCTGGCCGGGGTCAGCACCGGGGCGGCGGTGCGCTTGCCGAGGTTTCTGACGTTGGAGTTGGCGGCTGCGCGTACCGCTGCAACCAGCTCGGCGGCCGAATCGATGAGGAAGTTTTTCAGGCCAGTGGTGGGTTTGGTGATGATTTCCACTGCCCCGGCAGACAGCGCCTGCAATGACGTTTCCGCGCCTTTCTGGGTTAGCGACGAGCAGATCACCACCGGAGTCGGCCGCTCGCTCATGATCTTCTTGAGAAAAGTGATGCCGTCCATGCGCGGCATTTCCACGTCCAGCACAATGACGTCCGGCCATTCCTGAGCGAGCTTGCCCATGGCGAATATCGGGTCCGACGCCGCGCCTATCACGTGAATGTCGGGGGTGTCGTTGAGGATGGCCACGAGTACCTGGCGCACCACGGCCGAATCATCGACCAGCAGTACGCTGATTTTTTTGTTTGGCATCTTTTTCAAGTGCTTCCATTGGTTGGTGCCTGACCCATACGTTTCCGTCCCACAGGTCGAAGATGATGCTGCGATGGCCGGTGCTGCCCAGGTCCTGAGCCATCAGTTTCAGGCGGTTCTGTTCGGCCAGCGCAAGCGCCGCGTGGACGTTGCTGTCAGCGACGTTTCGCATGTGCGGATCATGGCGATGAGCAGGAAACATTTCGCCGCCGCCGAATAGCTTGACCTGATATTCCTCTGGCAGGGTGCCGTTGGCCAGTGCGTGGCGAATGAGTATTTCCATCGCTTCGTCAGCGTACTTGCCGTCCAGTGGCTGATGCCTGCGTATGCGCCCGGGCAGCATGAAGTGGCACATGCCGCCAATACGCCGCCACGGGTGCCAGAAGGTAATTGCCACGCATGAACCCAGCAACGTGCGCAGGCGAGTCGGGCGGGTCTGAAAGACCACTTCGCCAGGCCCCAGCACTATTTCGGCTACACCGACGGGCGTGTTCATGGTTTGCGGTAGATCGAAGGGGAGACCATTTTCAACATGTCATTTACACCGTTCAGGCTTTCTGAGTGGCTGATGATGAAATAGCCTCCTGGCTTGAGACGCGGGATCAACCGCGCCACCACTTTGCTTTTGGTTTCCTGATCGAAATAAATCATCACGTTGCGCAGGAAAATGACGTCGAACTCGCCCAGATCCGGCAGGGTGTCATTGAGATTGACCTGCACAAAGCTGACCCGGCTGCGCAACGACTTGTCGATCAGAAAGGTCCCTTCCTGGCGACCTATGCCTTTCAGACAATATTTGAACAGCAAAGGTTGCGGCAACGTTTCGGTGCGCTCCATCGGGTAATGCCCGCTGCGCGCCTTGCTCAGCACGCGGGTGCTGATGTCCGAACCGACCACTTCCCAAGGTGTGCTGCCCAGTTGCTCGGCCAGGGTCATGGCCAGGCTGTAGGGCTCTTCGCCGGACGAACTGGCGGCGCTCCAGATGCGGAATACCTTGCCGGGTGTCACCTTGGTCAGCACCTGCTGACGCAGAAAATCGAAGTGCTTGGGCTCGCGGAAGAAATACGTTTCGTTGGTGGTCAGCAGGTCCAGCGCCACTTGCAGCTCGCCGTTGCGCTGATCGTTCATGATCAGCTTGAAATACTCGCCATAGTTGTCCAGCTCGTAATGCTTGAGACGCTTGAACAGGCGGCCGGCGACCAGCGCTTTCTTGGCCAGCGTGAGTTTGATGCCCGCAGCGTTGTACAGCCAGTTCTGGAACTGGCCGAATTCGCGATCGGTGAGCGACGCTGTATCAGGCATGTGCAGACCTCACGTCGCGTCGACGTCGGGCGGCAGCGACTGGCTTGCCTCGGCGAGGCTGGACATTTCATCGATGGACAGCACGCGGTCGACCTCAAGAACGATCACGAACTTGCCGTCGACCTTGGCCATGCCGCTGATAAAGTCGGCGCGAATTCGCGCGCCGAAGTTCGGCGGCGGCTCGATCTGCGACGCCGGAATCTCCAGCACCGCCGAGACATTGTCGACCAGCAGACCGATGTCCTGCGGCTGGCCGTCCTCGCTGTTGGCCTCGATGATGATCACGCACGAGCGCCGGGTGATGTCCGAGTTCTGTCGCCCGAAGCGCGCCGACAGATCGACCACCGGCACCACAGCGCCGCGCAGGTTGATCACTCCGCGCACGAAGGCGGGCATCATCGGCACCACCGTCAGGCTGCCGTACTCGATGATTTCCTTGATGCCCAGAATGCCGATGGCGAACATCTCGCCACCGAGCATGAAAGTCAGGTACTGCGCCTCTTCTTCGACCGTCGCTGCGGTCTGTCGAGTCGTGACCAATGAGCCCATGTCGTTCTCCCCTGGAG
This sequence comes from Pseudomonas congelans, assembly GCF_900103225.1. GTDB lineage: Bacteria > Pseudomonadota > Gammaproteobacteria > Pseudomonadales > Pseudomonadaceae > Aquipseudomonas > Aquipseudomonas congelans. The sequence continues at coordinate 86,631 of NZ_FNJH01000011.1, forward strand.
TCTCTATCGAAGCCGGCAATCAGAAACGGGTGAATTCCGATTCGTCCGGGGCGCCCGCCATGCTTTGCGCAAATGCCTTGCGCTGAACCTGTTGCGGCGGGCGCGGAGGCTGACGGCTCGGGCTGTTGCGGCTGTCGAGATTACCGCTCTGTGCGACTGCCCTTGGCGATGCGTCGAGGGTGAAGAAACTCATGGCCTGTTGCAGTTGTTCGGCCTGGCTGCTCATTTCTTCAGCGGTGGCCGCCAGTTCTTCGCTGCTCGATGCGTTTTGCTGGGTGACCTGGTTGAGTTGGGTCATGGCGGTGTTGATCTGCGCCACACCGGCAGCCTGCTCTTCTGACGCTGCACTGATTTCCTGCACAAGGTCGGAGGTCTTGTTGATCGACGGCACCATCTCGTCCAGCAGCTTGCCGGCCTTCTCGGCCATGTCCACGCTGCTCGACGACAACTCGCCGATTTCCTGCGCGGCCACCTGGCTGCGTTCGGCCAGCTTGCGCACCTCGGCGGCCACAACCGCGAAGCCCTTGCCATGTTCGCCGGCACGCGCGGCTTCGATGGCAGCGTTGAGGGCGAGCAGGTTGGTCTGGTAAGCGATGTCGTCGATGATGCTGATGCGCTGGGCGATTTTCTTCATCGCCACGACGGTCTGCTGCACCGATTCGCCGCCATCGGTAGCTTCCTTGGCGGCCTTGCTGGCCATGCCATCGGTGACCTTGGCGTTCTCGGTGTTCTGATTGATGCTGGCGCTCATCTGCTCGACCGACGCGCTGGTCTCTTCGACGCTGGCGGCCTGCTCGCTGGTGGCCTGGCTCATCGACTGTGCAGTGGCGCTGACTTCTTCCGAGGCGCTGGCCAGGTTGTCGGCGGCATTACGCACTTCGCCGATGATGTGCGACAGCTTGCCGACCATGTTGCGCATAGCGTTGAGCACCATGCCGGTCTCGTCCTTGGAGCCGTGGCCGATGTGGGCGTTGAGATTGCCTTCTGCCAGCTGCTCGGCGGCAGTTGCAGCCTCTTTCAGCGGGCGGGAAATGATCCGGGCGATGAACAGCGCCAGACCCAGGCCTATCAACAAGGCTGCAACCAGTACGACGACGATCGAGATGCGTGCGTTTTCATACAGCTTCGTACCCTTGTCACCCGCGACAGTCGCGCCGGCGTCGTTGAGCTCGACCATTTTTTGTAATTGGCTGGTCAATTCGTCGAAGTGCATTTTGGAATCGCCCCTCAGCAGTGCTCGTGCCTGGGCTTCGAGGCCCTGACGCGACATGTCGAACAGCTCGCCGCTGCTCTTGAGGTACGCAGTCCATGTCGCGGTAGCGCTATTGAACAACTGGCGATCCTCATCACTGACCACCAGCTTGTCGTAGGTGGCCAGGCGGGTTTCGAACTGTTTGCGAGCGTCCGCTGCTTCCAGCTCCATCTGCGCCTTTTCCTGGGTGGTGTCAGCTGCAATGTGGCGGTTTTCCTTCAAGCGATAGTTGGCGGCGAAGAAGCGCATGCCCGAAGCCGCACGCATGGACGGCATCCAGTTTTCCTTGATGTCCTGAGCGGCCTGGTTAACCTGGCCGAGCTGGATGATGGCAAAGACTCCCATGGCCGCGGTCAACGCCAGAACCACCAGAAACGAGGTAATCAGCTTGGTGGAAATCTTCAGATCGTAGAACCATTTCATTGAAGTAACTCCTTGGGAATTGCGAATCCGTCAGCGAGAAGTGGGCAGCAGAGGTTGAGGCGCCTGGGTCGAGCGGGCCTCCATTTGTACGATCTGATTGAGCAGGGCGGGAATGTCGAGAATCAACGCCACCGCACCACTGCCCAGGATCGTCGAGCCGCTGATGCCGCGCAGCGCGCCGAACAGCTTGCCCAGAGGTTTGATAACGGTTTGGAACTCGCCAAGCAGGTCATCGACCACCAGCCCGGCCTTGTGCTCGGCGTAACGCACCACCACCACGTTCTGGCGGCGCGCGGCCGGGCCTTCATGATTGAAGTGGTCGCGCAGGTAGACCAGCGGCAGCACTTCGCCACGCAGGTCCAGGTAGCCGCTGTCACGGGTCAACTGCCGGTTGTGTTCGTCCAGTTCGATGCATTCCTGCACCATGTCCAGCGGGATCACGTAAGTCGACTGATCGATACCGACCAGAAAGCCGTTGATGATCGCCAGCGTCAGAGGCAGGCGAATGCGCACGATGGTGCCCTGACCGGGCTGGCTGTCCAGATCCACCGTGCCGCGCAGCAACGTGATGTTGCGCTTGACCACGTCCATGCCGACACCGCGCCCCGAGAGGTTGGTGACGGCTTCGGCGGTGGAGAAGCCGGGCTCGAAAATCAGGTTGTAGATTTCCTGATCGGTGAGGCTTGCGCCGGCCGCCACCAGACCGCGTTGCTGGGCCTTGTCGAGGATGCGCTCGCGGTTGAGTCCGGCGCCGTCGTCGGCGATTTCGATGACGATGCTGCCCGAGTCGTGGTACGCATTCAGGCTCAAATGACCTTTGGCCGGCTTGCCCGCCGCGCGACGCGCTTCGGCGCTCTCGATGCCGTGATCCATGGAGTTGCGCAGCAGGTGCATGAGCGGGTCGCCGATCTTTTCGACGACGGTCTTGTCAAGTTCGGTCTCCGCGCCATTGATAATCAGGTCGATATCCTTGCCCAGTTCCTGGCTGACATCGCGCACTACACGGCGGAAGCGATTGAAGGTGTCGCCGATGGGGATCATGCGCAGGTGCAGCGCACCATCCAGAATCTGCTCGACCAGCCCCGATACCGTCGAGCTGGCTTCCTGAAGCGGGTCGTTGTCGCACGACTTGGCCAGCAGGCTGGCGCCAGCGCTGGCAATGACCAGCTCGCCGACCAGATTGATCAGTTCGTCGAGCTTGTCGGCGTTGACGCGCACATAGCGGCCATCCTTGTTTTTCTGCTCGCTGGCCGAAGAAGGGCGCTCTACAGCCGTTGCCGTTGCCGTTGCGGGCGTACGAGGCACTGCGCGCTGATCGCCCAGCAGTTCGCCGCTGGCCACCATAGGGCTGTGCTCGGGCTGCGAGACCAGTTCTGTGCCAGTAGGCTCGACGTGGTCTGGCGTCTGGTTCACTGGGGTGATTTCTACCGCGCAGTCTTCACGCACGAAATCGAAGACTTCATTGATTGCTGCGTGTCCGGCAGCAGAGCGGAAATCGATCTCGAAACCCAAGTGGCAGGATTCCGGGTCCCACGCCTCAACTGCTGGAATGCTGTCGGTTATCGTCGTGACCTGGACCATCTGCCCCAGGGTATTGAGGTAGCGCAGGAACGACAGCGGATCCATGCCGTTGCGAAACACATCCACGCCAAAACGTAGCGAGATATGCCAGAGCATATCGGCTGACTGTTCATCATCGCTGACCACCGGCGCACTCGCGCTGTCAGTTGCCCCGGCGCTGGCCGGTGCCTGGAACACCTGCAGTGCCTGACGCAGCGCCGCCTCGCGCTCCAGAGCAGGCTGCTGCAACTGCTCGCCACGGCTGGCGACCACGTCGATCAACTCAAGCATGTGATCGCCGGATTTGAGCAGCACTGCGATCAGCTCGGCGTCTACCGAAACACTGCCTTCACGCAGACGATCCAGCACGTCTTCGACTATGTGAGTAAAACTGACGATAGGCGTCAGCCCGAACAGTCCGGCCGAGCCTTTGATGGTGTGCGCTGCGCGAAAAACCGCGCCGATCGCGTCCAGGTCGCCGGGCTCGCTTTCGAGTTGCAGGAGGGATTCCTCCATGGCCTGCAAAAGCTCACGCGCTTCGACGATGAACGTCTGCTGTGCCTGATCGAGATTAATACTCACGATGACTTCCTTGATCGATCACTGGGCAGTACTGCAAATGGACGCGCTACAGCACGACACCCGGATTACATAACTCGAAGGTTTCGCTGACCGCTTTGCTTTGCCCGGTCAGGTGCAGCGAAGTCCCGGTCTTGCCGGCTTCGCGCTGGATAACTGCCAGCAGTTGCAGGCCGGCGCCGTCCATCTCGGTGACCTGTGAGAGGTCAACCTCCAGGCGTGCAGCTGCGCCGATCTGTGGCAGTAACCTGGCGGCCAGTTCGGTCACGGTGTAGATCGTCAACTCGCCGTCTATCTGCACGCGTGCAGTGTCGGTGGCGTTCTCGTCTGGCGTGGGCATGCTGGCCTCCATGGGCCTGGGTCTCAGGGCAGGATCAGCTTGGAAACCGCTGCAAGCATTTGTGCCGGCTGAAACGGTTTGACGACCCACGCCTTGGCGCCTGCGGCCTGACCTTCGGCCTTTTTCGATTCTTGGGATTCGGTAGTCAGCATGATGATCGGCGTGAATTTGTAGCTGGCCAGCTTCTTCACTTCCTTGACGAAGGTGATGCCGTCCATGTTCGGCATGTTCACGTCGCTGATGATCAGGTGCACTTTCTGTCCGGTGAGCTTGCCCAGTGCATCTTTCCCGTCACAGGCTTCGATAACGTCGTATCCGGCACTCTTCAGCGCGATACCGACGACTTGCCGGACGCTGCTTGAATCGTCGACCACCAATACACTCTTAGCCATGATTTACTCCTAGAAAAACGTGATTTCCTGCGAATCCTGCTGTGCTGCCGATTCACCTCGGTGAGTGCGACGTTGCTCGTCGGTCGCGTAGGTGGACTCCATGCGCGCCAGCCATTGCCGGGCGTCGATGGCGATGGCCTCATCGGGGGACTGGCTGGCTTGCAGAAGGTGTGCGTGCAACGAGTCGATGTTGTCGCGTACGTGGGCGAGAATCTGGCTGACCCGGTCCTGAAACTGCAGGTTCACCAGGACCTCGGTCATTTCGTCGCGAATCCCGTAGCTCTCTTGCTTGAGCAGGTCGGCGGACTCGGCCAGGCGGCCAGTGATGCTCTGGAAACGCTCCAGTACGTTCTGAATGCTTTGTTCGGAAGCAGCCACCGAATGGCTGTCCTGATCGGCACCGCTCGATGCGGCCTGTACCAGCTGGGTGATGGCGTTGTTGATGATGTCGACCTTGGCGGACATCTGCTGACCGGTTTCGCTGGACTTGCTCGACAGGCTGCGCACCGCGTCGGCGACCACGGCAAAGCCGCGACCCGCTTCACCGGCGCGCGCCGCCTCGATGGCCGCGTTGAGCGCCAGCAGGTTGGTCTGTGCGGCAATCGCAGCGACGTCGGCGGCCATTGTGCGCAATTCGCCGGTATAGGCGGTGAGGCTGCGGACCTGAGAAAGCGTCTGGTCGCGGCTGGCCTGAGTGGATTTGAGCGAGTCGATCACCTGGCTCAGCTCGCTGTCACTCTGCGACAAGACTTTCAGAGCACCATCGGCGCTCTGACCGTCCAGCTCACCGGCAGCGTGTTGCGACGCCTGCACGGTTTCCTGCAGACGCTCGGAAATGCCCATGAAACGCGTGCTCAGCTCGACAATCGCGGTTTCGGTTTGCTGGCGCGAGCTCTCGACCTGCTTGGCCCAGATCGGCATGGCACCAAGGAGGATTTCATTGAACTGGGCGTTGGACGCCATGGCGCTGCTTTGAGCGCTATGCGCCTGGTGGTGATCCAGCGTCTGAGCCACGGCGCGGCGGACTTCGTTCTGCTGTGAACGCGCAGCCCAGGCACAAGCGCCGAGACCGATCGCCAGCAGTGCAGCGCAAGCCACCAGATTGGCCATACCCGTGCCGAACTGCGTGAGGATCCAGGCAATGGCGGGTATGACGGGAATGAGTGAGAACCAGATGAAACGCGGATGATTTTCTGCAGGAGTACTGCTGTATTGATTCGACATCATGGGTTCGATCCCTGAACAGTGCAGCGTTGTACACGACTCAATGGTTATCTGCGCGCCGCAGACAAACTTGATACCAGTACGAGAGCCTTCCGTCTGATCGCCTGGCGCACAACCCTATCCTGTTAAAAATAGCGGGTATTCGGGGCACCGCAAGTCGGCGCAGTAAACGCGCTGGCAGAACAGCCGGACTCACTCAGGAGAGGACGCAGAGCGTTCAGAAACGAGAGTGTTCTCCCGTGCACTTCTCGTTCCTCACGCTCCAGCGTGGGAATGCGCTTCACGACGCTCCGCGTCGCAAGAGGACGCGGAGCGTCCGGAACGGCATGCGACGCAGAGCGCCGCACGATAGTCGAGGTTATCGTTTCTCACGCTCCAGCGTGGGAATGCGCTTCACGACGCTCCGCGTCGCAAGAGGACGCGGAGCGTCCAGAACGGCATGCGACGCAGAGCGCCGCACGATGGTCGAGGTTCTCGTTCCTCACGCTCCAGCGTGGGAATGCATTTCACGACGCTGCGCGTCGCAAGAGGACGCGGAGCGTCCGGAACGGCATGCGACGCAGAGCGCCGCACGATAGTCGAGGTTATCGTTCCTCACGCTCCAGCGTGGGAATGCAGTTCACGACGCTCTGCGTCGCAAGTTCTGCGCTGCACAGGCGAATTCAAGAGCGGACGTAGAGCGTCCAGAACGGCATGCCCACGCGGAGCATGGGCACGATGGGGGTCTCCCGTACGCCTCTCGTCTGGCGTGGCTTAGTGCAGCTTCATCCGCGGCTCGGTGCCTTTGCCGATCTTGCTGCCCAGCATCAGCATCAGGGTGCGGAAGGTGCCGTACAGCGCCATCTGGTGCATGCGGTACAGCGACACGTAAAACATCCGCGCCAGCCAGCCTTCAAGCATCACGCTGCCCATCAGGTTACCCATCAGATTGCCGACTGCCGAGAAGCTCGACAGCGAGATCAGTGAGCCGTAGTCCTTGTAGGTGTACTCCGGCAACGTCTTGCCTTCGATGCGCAGGCGCAGTGACTTGACCAACAAGGATGCCTGCTGATGGGCTGCCTGAGCGCGGGGCGGGACGTTGCGGTCGGTGCCTTTTTGCGGACAGGCTGCGCAGTCGCCGAAGGCGAAGATATTTTCGTCACGAGTGGTTTGCAGCGTCGGCAGCACTTGCAACTGATTGATCCGGTTGCTTTCCAGCCCATCCAGTTCATGCAGGAAGGCTGGAGCACGAATACCTGCCGCCCAGACTTTCAAGCTGGCCGGGATGACCTGCCCGGTAGCAGTGATCAAGCCATCAGCCGTCACCTCACTGACTGCTGCATTGGTCAGCACCGTCACGCCGAGTTTTTCCAGCGTCTTGTGCACCGGCGCGCCGATGCGTTCTGGCAGCGCGGGCAACACCCGTGGCCCGGCTTCGATCACCGTGATGCGCAGGTTTTCCGGCTTGATCTGACCCAGCCCGTAAGCCGCCAGCTCATGCGCCGCGTTGTGCAGCTCTGCCGCCAGCTCGACACCGGTTGCACCGGCACCCACGATGGCCACGGTGATTTCCTGCGCGCTGTCGGCCTGACCGGCGTGGGCGCGCAGGTAGTGGTTGAGCAGTTGCTGGTGAAAGCGCTCGGCCTGTTTGCGGCTGTCGAGAAACAGGCAGTGCTCTGCCGCGCCCTTGGTGCCGAAGTCGTTGGTAGTGCTGCCCACCGCGATGACCAGCGAGTCGTAGCCCAGGCTGCGTGCCGGAACCAGTTCTGCGCCGTTTTCATCCAGCGTCTCGGCCAGATGAATCTGGCGGCTGGCGCGGTCCAGGCCGGTCATGCGCCCGAGCTGAAACTGAAAGTTGTTCCACTTGGCCTGAGCCACGTAGTTCAGCTCGTCCTCATACGAGTTGAGCGAACCGGCAGCCACTTCGTGCAACAGCGGTTTCCAGATATGCGTCAGGTTGGCATCAACCAGCGTGACACTGGCTTTGCCTTTCTTGCCCAGGGTCTTGCCCAGACTGGTAGCCAGCTCCAGACCGCCAGCGCCTCCGCCAACGATAACAATACGATGCGTCATAAGGATTACTCGGAAGGTTTAAGGAATTCGGGGGGAGCTCGATCTTCGCGAGCGCAAGGCAGCTCATAGCGTCAGAAGGCTCAATAAAGGGTTCATCACGACACTGCCCGGGCCAGGAGCGGCCTGCGCTCGACTGGATACCGGTGTGCCTGAAGGTACTCTTCGACACACCTTTGCGGTTCCGGGTTCAGGTGTCTGCTCAATTTCTCCGTTGTCTCAGCCGTGCTGTCGGGCAGGGGGCCAAGGATCGGTGATTTCCAGCGGCTCGACCTGCAGCGTGTCGTCCAGGCGGATGATTCCGCTTTGTAACACCCGCGCGGTAATTCCACCATGCCCGCGCACCGCCTGGAACGTCCCGTGACCGAGGCGCTGCTCAAGCCGTGCACAAGGCTGGCACCAGCCGGTGGTTTCGAAAATCGCCTGACCGATCCGGAAGCGGCGATTCTTCAGGCTGAACAGGTTGATGCCACTGATCACCAGATTGCGCCGCAAATCCTGCGGCACGATAGGGTTATCCGCTGCGCGGTTCAGTAACGAGCCGACCACCGCCAGATGCTCCCACTGGATCAACGTCACCTGCCGCGCATTGCGCGGGCCGGGCCGCGAGTGATCGCCGGTCAGACCCGCTTCGCGACGCGCTTCGACGGCATCCAGCTCGATCATCTCGACCCGCGATTGCGGGCGCACGCCTATCCAGCGCACGCGACCTTGTTGAGGCACATCGGCCAGCAGTTCCTGCAAGGGGCTCATAAGCTGATTCCAACATCGAAAACGACACTGCGGCCCAGATTGGTACGCAGAAAATCCGGAGCGCCGGGATGCGCGAACAATACCCGAGCGAAGGTCGGCCCCACCAGCGACAACGAGCGCCAGCCCTGACGCAGGTACTCGGTCGGTGGTGGAAAGTGACTGTTGAGGTCCAGCACCTCGCGCTTGAGACTGGCGAAGGCGATGATATCCAGCCCGCCCAGGTCAATCCCGCGTTCGCGATAGTTGGTGGATTTCTTGCGCAGGGTAGGGGCGAGTCGGTGCAGCAGTTCAGAAGCAGGAATCCGCTTGGGCTTGGCTTCCCGACGTACCAGTTGGCTCAACGAGAACGCGCTTCGTCGTCGCGCCAGCTCCTCGCGCCACTCGTCATTGAGACGCCGCCCCTCGTCCAGCACAAAAAACACCTCGAAGCGCCCGTCACGAAACAGCACATCCGGTGGTTCCTGACTGGCAGGCGTGAAGTCCTCATTGCGATGCGCAATGTTCAGCCCCTGCAACAGGCGCTGACAAACCCAGCGCTCGCGCTCCCACTTCCGCGCATTGGACAGAAAGGCGTTGGCTTGTTCGGCCTGGATCGTCAACAGGCGCAGGTAGTCTGAGTCATCCATGGGGCTGTAGCTTACCGCTCAAACGTGAAGGTGAAAAACAAAGACTGAGATGATTTCGGGAGTTTTTCGACTAAAGCTCCAGAGTGAGTGAAAAAACCTTTCAGCAGGCTAAAGCTTTGCTTTATTACGCTGAGCTGGAACACTCTGTGGGAAGTACTCCGACCCTGCTCATTCCTACGATAAAGAATCCCTCCCTATGAAAGCCGCCTCGCTTGCCTTTCTCTGCCTCACTGCCCTTGCCACTCAAGCTCAAGCTTCCAGCGCTGATGCTTGGGCGGCTTACGATAAAGTCGCCTTGGAAAGCTGTATCAGATCCAGTGGTTTGAAAGATGCCAAACCTGTCGGTACTCCAGCTCAATTTGATGACCGCGTTGGCTATACAGCTATCCTCATGCAAGGCCAGTATCCGCAGAAGCATATGAAAGGTCGTCAGGGTACTGAACTTTGCCTTTTCAATAGCAAATCGAAGGTTGCTTTTGTCACCGAGTGGGACTCCATTCGCACTAGCGGAAAGACTCAGTAAAAACTGTTAAGCCCGTGGTGCGTGACGTTTTTAAGCGTTGGAATGAGCCCGAAAAACGGGGCTCTGATCTCGACCATTCTCGTTCCCGCGCTCCGCGTGGGAATGCATTTCTGGACGCTCTGCGTCCAACGTTGGAATGTGCGGCGCGGCGCAGAGTTGTGACGCGGAGCGTCCCGAAATGCATGCCAACGCGGAGCATTGGCACGGGAGTCAGTTGTAATTGAGTAGAACGATGAGCGTAGAGCGTGTGCATGCGTCCCGGAATGTATCAATGCCCCCGGTGCGGAGCCTCTAAATCACCCGAAAACATCTCATCCTCAGCATCCGGGCTCACCGGAATCGCATGTTCTTCAGAAGCCCAGGCCCCCAGGTCGATCAGTTTGCAGCGCTCGGAGCAGAACGGGCGGCTCGGACTGGCTGCGCTCCATTCCACCGGGGCGTCGCAGGTTGGGCATTGAACGGTCATTGGTTGGCTCATGATTGGCCTCCACGCAAAGTAAGGTAAAAATGGTGCAGTCGCGCGACTTCGCTGTTCAGCCAGGCGTGATCGCGGTCGTTGACCAGCACATCGTCGGCATGGCGCAGGCGGTCTTCGCGCTGGATCTGCACCTTGAGAATGGCTTCGACCTGCTCCTGGCTGGAGCTGTCGCGCAGCATGGTGCGTTCTATCTGCAGGTGCGCCGGAGCATCGATCACCAGCAGCCGCTGAACCATGCGGTATTGCCCTGACTCGACCAGCAGTGGCGACACCAGAATGGCATACGGCGATTTGGCCTTGGCCAGATGGCTGACGATTTCCTGATTGATCAGCGGATGCAGCAGCGCTTCCAGCCAGCGTCGCTGCTCGGGGTTTTCGAAGATCAGCTTGCGCAGCGCGCCACGATCCAGCTCGCCGCTGGCCTGCAACACGCCTTTGCCGAAGTGCGCCGCTATCTGCTCCAGCGCCGGACGCCCGGGCTCGACTACCCAGCGGGCGGCATGGTCGGCATCCACAGTGTCGATGCCAAGGTCGCTAAAGCACTTCGCCGCTGCACTTTTACCGCTACCGATGCCGCCAGTGAGGCCAAGAATCCAGGGTTTTTCATCAGGGTGAGTCATCTGAAACCGGCAAACTGCATGTAAGAGTCGGTTATTTGACCACCCCAGAGCAAAGCGATCCACCCCGCAATGGCCAGATAAGGACCAAAGGGGATCGGCGTGCCGCTCTCAAGCCGGCGCACACGCATCATGATCACTCCCAATACCGCGCCCACCAGCGACGACAAGAGGATGGTCAGCGGCAAAATCTGCCAGCCGCCCCACGCGCCAAGCATGGCCAGCAACTTGAAATCGCCATGGCCCATGCCTTCCTTGCCGGTCACCAGCTTGAACAGCCAGAACACCGACCACAGCGCCAGATAACCGGCCACCGCTCCCCATAGCGCATCGTTCAGCGAGGTGAACAGCCCGAAAGCGTTGACGATCAGGCCTAGCCACAGCAGTGGCAGCACCAGAGAATCAGGTAACAGTTGGTGATCAGCATCGATCAGACTCATCGCCAGCAGCCCCCAGCTCAGTACCAGCATCGCCGCCGCCTGCCAGCCGAAACCGAAATGCCACGCCACGTAGGCCGACAACACTGCGCAGGTCAGCTCGACCAGCGGGTAGCGTTTGCTGATCGGCGCTTTGCACTGCGAACATTTACCGCGCAGCAGCAGATAGCTGATGACCGGCAGGTTCTCCCACGGGCGGATTTTGTGTGCGCAATGCGGGCAACTGGAGCGGGGGCGGTTCAGGTTGAACACGGGTTGATCGGGTTCGGCGGGCAGGCCGAGCAGTTCTCGGGATTGGGCTTTCCAGTCGCGCTCCATCATTATCGGGAGGCGGTAGACGACCACGTTGAGGAAACTTCCGATGATCAGGCCGAGAATGCAGCAGGTAGTGACGAAGGCCAGGGGGGAGCTGGCCAGGAAATCGAGGAGGGGCATGTCAGACGACGTTTCCGAGTTTGAAAATGGGGAGGTACATCGCAATGACAAGGCCGCCGACGATGACACCCAACACAGCCATGATCATGGGTTCCATCAGGCTTGTCAGGCTATCGACCATGTTGTCGACTTCTTCTTCGTAATAGGTCGCGACTTTATCGAGCATGTTGTCCAGTGCTCCAGATTCCTCGCCAATAGCGGTCATCTGAATCGCCAGACTCGGGAAAACACCGGTCGAGCGCATAGAGAAATTCAGTTGCATACCGGTAGAGACATCTTGCTTGACTTTGTTGACTGCGTTCCTGAAAACCACATTGCCCGTGGCTCCTGCCACGGAGTCTAAAGCCTCTACCAGCGGAACCCCTGCTGCAAAGGTCGTTGCAAGCGTGCGCGCATATCGCGCAACTGCTGATTTAAAAATGAGGGGGCCAATTATTGGTACTTTCAGCAGGAATCGGTCGACGCTGTCGCGAACGCTCTGAGATTTTTTATAAGCGCGCCGGAACAGGAGGAATGATCCAAAACACAGACCAACGATTGCCCACCACCACGTCTGAACAATTTCCGATAAGCCTATTACCATCAGCGTAAACGCTGGCAATTCCGCGCCAAAGCCTTCGAATACTGTCTGAAATTGCGGCACAACTTTTATGAGCAGAATGCCTGATACGAATACCGCTACCACTAAAACAGCGGCAGGGTAGGTCATTGCTTTTTTGATCTTGGCTTTTAGTTTTTCCGTCTTTTCCTTATAGCTTGCGACCCTGTCAAGCAGGCTTTCAAGTGCACCTGCCTGCTCGCCAGCGTCCACAAGGTTACAAAATAACTCATCAAAGTACTCTGGTTTTTGCCGTAATGCGGTCGCGAAGCTGTTACCTGCCGAAACTTCTTGCTTCAATGAGCCTACAAGCGCACGCATGTTAGGGTTTTCCGCGCCCTCGCTGATGATGTCGAACGATTGCAAAAGCGGCACTCCAGCTTTCATCATGGTCGCCATCTGCCGGGAAAAAAACGCGATGTCCAGCGGCTTGATCTTCTTCCCCTTTCCGAAGATCGATACGGATTTCTTACGCACCTTGATCGGATTGATGCCTTGTTTGCGCAGTTGGGCTTTTACGAGCGCGACGTTATGTCCACTGAGTTCACCACTGGTTTTAATGCCTTTTTTGTCAACACCTTCCCATGTGTAGACGGTGACTTTGACTGCCTTGCTGGCCATGCTTAATCCTTGGTCACGCGGTTGACTTCTTCGAGACTGGTAACCCCTTGCATAGCTTTCAGTAGCCCTGAGGTGCGTAAATCATTGAAGCCGTCCTTGCGCATTTGTCTGGAAATCTCCAGCGAGTTACCTTCCTCCATGATGATGCGTTCGAGATCAGGCGTCTTTTTGACAACTTCGTAAATACCGATACGGCCTCTATATCCACCATTGCAGTGTTCGCAGCCTACGGGTCCATAAATCTTGAAGGTGCCAATGGCCGACTCTGGAAATCCTTCTCGAATCAGTGTTTCGCGAGGGATATCAATTTCCTTCTTGCAGTGGCCGCACAGCTTGCGCGCCAAGCGCTGAGCGATGATCAGGTTGATCGCGGTAGCGATATTGAATGCTGCGACACCCATATGATGGAGACGCGTCAGGGTTTCTGCCGCACTGTTTGTATGCAGCGTTGATAACACCATATGACCGGTCTGCGAAGCCTTGATTGCAATCTCGGCAGTCTCCAGATCGCGAATCTCGCCAACCATGATTACATCAGGATCTTGGCGCAAGAAGGCACGTAATGCTTGAGAGAAGTCCAAGCCCTGACGCGGATTTACATTGACCTGATTTATCCCTTCCAGGTTGATCTCCACCGGGTCTTCGGCCGTGGAAATGTTGATATCCACCGTGTTGAGAATGTTCAGGCCAGTATAGAGAGAGACAGTCTTGCCTGAGCCTGTAGGGCCAGTCACAAGAATCATCCCTTGCGGCAATTTAAGCGCCTCTAGGTACAGTGCCTTTTGATCTGGCTCATAGCCAAGCGCATCGATACCCATCTGCGCACTGGTTGGGTCGAGGATCCGCATTACGATCTTCTCGCCCCACAACGTGGGTAAGGTATTCATACGAAAATCGATGGCTTTTGTTTTGGACACTCGTAACTTCACGCGTCCGTCCTGCGGCTTGCGCCGTTCCGAGATATCCAGACTGGCCATCACTTTCAAACGCGCGGCAATACGATTGGCCAGGTGAATGGGAGGTCTGGCGACTTCATGCAGGATGCCGTCAGTACGCAAGCGCACGCGGAAAATTTTTTCGTAGGGTTCGAAGTGCAGATCGGATGATCCTAAACGGATAGCGTCCATTAGCATCTTGTTGACGAATCGCACCACCGGAGCATCATCTGCGTCATTTTGTGTAGCTAGCGAGGTTTCCTTGTCGCTGGAAGGCTCGATATCAAGACCCAGATCGACATCTTCCAGATTGCTAAGACCGCTATCATTGTCAAATAAGCGATCGATTGCCGTGGTCAGCTTGTCGTCTTCGACCAAAATCGCTTCAGTATTCAGGCCGGTGCTGAACTGAATATCAGTCACTGCCTGATGGTTAGTCGGGTCTGATATGGCGATGAACAGCTTGTTGCCGCGTCGCCAGAGGGGGAGAGCGTGATGCTGTCGAACCAGCTTTTCACTGACCAGCCCTTTAGGCTGACTTTCCTTGTCCAGGCTGGCGAGGTCCATGAATGGCACGCCAAACTGATCGGAAGCCATTTCTGCCAGCGTCAGGCTTTTGACCAGTTTGTTCTGAACCAGATAGCTGACCAACGAAATCTTGTCACGACGCGCCTGTTGATACGCTTGCTGCGCAACAGGTTCAGTAAGGAGCTCGGCGAGGACCAATTGCTTGGCCAAGCCAGTGAGGACAGCATCAGTCATAAAACCACCAGACACGGACAGTGTGAGGTTTATAGCGCAGTCGGGCTTTGCTGCCAAATAGCAGTGAGGGATGTGACGAAAATTGTCAGTTTCTGCTGATTTCTGAAGGCTTGGTGCTTTTATGGGTGTCGTTATTTCCAGTGGATGTCTACTTTTAGGGTAATTGGCACGTACTGTGCTTCATGTGAGTTCAGCACCACCTTCTTGACGCTCGGAGTAGTAACTATGCAAAACCAAAAAGGTTTTACGTTGATTGAATTGATGATCGTTGTCGCCATCATCGGAATTTTAGCTGCGGTAGCAATTCCCGCATATCAAAATTACGTGACCAAGGCTCAGGTAACATCTGCACTGGCCGAGATTGAACCTGGCAGAACTCTGGCGGAAACTAAAATTAATGATGGTATTGGTGCTACTGCCCTGACTGCCGCATCAGATGTGGGGCTTACTGTGTCTACGCGCTGCCCAACACTAACTGTTTCGGTTGCTGGTTCAGGTGTTGCTTCAATCGCTTGCACTATAGCCGGTAACCCTGGTGTTGCTACTAAAACTATCACTCTATCGCGTACCGCTGCTGGTGCTTGGTCGTGTGCGACTACAGTCGCTAATGAGTTCGCGCCAAAAGGTTGTCCCGGTGCGTAAGCAGAATTTAGTCTTATCGGCATAAGAGTAAATGATCTTAGATGGGTTAGCCTGTAGAGATACGGTAATTTTGCAGGCGGCCCCGCTTAGCCCATCAGCTAGTTTTTTTGACTCCAAGTAGGCCTGATCGGATCCTTGATTAGGCCTGCTTTGTACACATTGCCCAATCTAGGTGGTGCCAGCGTTGTCTTAATCCAACTCATTTCCGCCCATCCCCCTGCTGCATATTCAACCAGTATCCAATCTTCGCAATCGCCTCAATCGCAGGCAGCAACTCCAGCCCCAACGGCGAAAGACTGTACTCAGCCGAAGGCGGCGAAGTCGCCAGCACCGTCCGAACAACCACGCCTTTCTCCTCCATCTCCTTGAGCCGTACCGACAGCATCTTTGCCGAAATGCCGGGAATGTCGACGCGCAGTTCGCCGAGCCATCGAGGACCGCCGCTCAAACTCCACAGCAAATTTGAAGTCCACACGCCGCCCAGCAACCACATGCATGCGGCCACCGCGCATTCTGGGACGGGATGGTTGACTTTGCTTTTGCGCATTTTCAGGGATATGGCAGGGGTGTTCCTTTGTCGAGACGCGAGTTTCCAGCGCGTAACCAGGCTACAGAATGGTTACCGGCGAATGAGAGTAACCTTAAGTTACCAGCTATATGAAAGTTATCAGGGTGCTAGGATCTGGTCATTCTCAACCACCGGAAAAATCACCCTATGAAGCTCTACTACTCACCCGGATCCTGTTCGCTTGCCGCTCATATCGTGTTGCACGAAGCGGCTGTCGCTCACGAGTTGGTCAAGGTCAATCTGCGGCAGCACACGCTTGAATCTGGCGAGGACTACTATGCGATCAACCCCAAGGGTGCTGTGCCTGCGCTTGAGTTAAATGACGGTGCTGTTCTGACTGAAGGCGTTGCCGTTTTGCAGTATCTCGGTGACCACTTCGTACCAGCGCTGGTGCCAGCCAACGGCACGCTGGAGCGTGCAAGGCTGCAAGAGATACTCAATTATCTGGCTGCTGAATATCATAAGTCCTGGACGCCGCTTTTCTATTTGGCGAAGGGGGCTGATGCCACCGACGCTCAGCGTCCGGTCATCGCCAGACAAACCTACTTGAATGGCCTGCTGGCGGATGGTCGTGATTACCTGCTGGGTAACGATTTCAGCGTTGCTGACACCTACCTGTTCGCGGTAACACGCTGGTCTGTCAATTTTGGCATTTCGCTGGAAGCGCAACCTGCTTTGCAAGCGTTCATGGCCCGAGTCGAAGCACGTCCATCCGTCAAGGCCGTACTGAAAGCGGAAGGTTTGCCCGAACTGTTCAACAAGGGCTGAGTCACTTAGGCCAAAGTCCAGATTCAATCTGTTGAAACGAAAACGCCCCGGCAGATTGACTCTGCCTGGGCGTGTTCATGTGATCACTGCTGAAAGTTACCTAGCCACCCCATCAACCCGCGGCTGCCTACGAAACCTCCTCCTCACCCCAACCACAACCATCACCACCAGCAACCCCACCACTACAAAAAAGATCGTGTTAAAAACTGGAAACGGCTGATCACGACTCGTCACCGCTTCAACTTCGGTCACGTTGGGAAACATCGACAGGATCGTTATCCTCCAGCCGTAGTAACGAATCAACGCCAGTTGCTGGGAATCGCGCGAGTAGCCCTGGGCTTTGGCCTGGATGTCGGCGGAGTCGAATTTGAAGTACCACGGGAAGCTCCAGCCGGTGTCTTCGTTGCGGTAGACCACGACTTTCTTGCTGTCCGGATCTTCGGTGTTGATGAAGTACACGTCGCGTGTCGGGCCGTCTGCCGGGTTTTCGGCGTTGATGACGCCGTCGGCGTCCATTCTTTTGACTTCCACGCCGGTGATCATCACGACATCATGGCGCGGCAGGACGTAGTAGAGGCTTAATGCGCCGATCCCGAGTGCAACGAATACCACAAGCCAAATCGACCTTCTCAGCCACTTCATACCAGCGTCCTCTGTTTAAAATTGCGTGACTTTGCCCTAAACCGAACATTTCGAAGCAAAACAGTTATTACAAAATTCGACAAGGCCGTTGCTGACGGCGTTGTCTCCCGGAGATTGACATGATTTGGTTCCTTGAAGGGCAATCCAGCCAGCGTGAAGTGATCATGGGCGCACGCGATGCGCTGCCTGCGTCGGTGCAGATTATCGCTTCGCATCGCCAGCAGCGTTCCGAAATTACCGGGCAGGCCGATGTGGCGCTGCAAGAGCCGGTCGATAACGACGAGCGTATCGACTGGGTGCTGCAGATCGCTCGCTCGCTGGGCGTCAAGATTATTGTCGCCGGGCGGATAGGCAGTTTTTACGAAACGCAGCGTGCACGTTTTGTCGCTCAAGGGTTGGACCTCGTTACGGGCGGAACGTCCCTGCAGACCTTCATGGATGTCGATGACAAGAGTCGTTTCACTGCGGCGGCCGAGGCGGCGGGGCTGGCGTGTATTCCGGGGATTGCCGTCTGCAATGCCGAGGAGTTGCAGGCGGCCTATGATGCGTTGGCGGTGTCTGGCGAGGTGTGTATCAAGCCGGTGGTCGGGATTTACGGGCGCGGCTTTTGGCGCTTCAAGACCGACGTTGACGATTTTCGTTGTTTCGCCAACCCCGATGCGCGTGAGACGACCTTTCAGGCGTACCTTAATGCTTATCGTCAGGCCGATGACGTCCCGGCGATGCTGCTCATGCCGTACATGCCGGGCAGTGAGTGTTCGGTGGACATGGTCTGCGAGCACGGCAAGGCGGTTGCCTTCGTCGGGCGGCGCAAGGTGGGGCTCAATCAGACCTTCGAGCGTGACAGCGAGGCGGTACAGCTGGCGGTCCGCGCAGCGGAGCATTTTGCCTGCGACGGGCTGATCAATGTACAGACCCGTGACGACGCGGATGGCAAGCCGCGCTTGCTGGAGATCAACCCGCGTTACTCAGGCGGCATTGGCTACACCCGTGAAACCGGCGTCAACCTGCCGGGTATTTTCGCGGCACGGCGTCTCGGCTTGAAAGAACCGGAAACACATTGGCTGGAAGATATCCGCGTGAAGGCCATCACGGTCGCTGTACGGGCCTCGGTTTGATCGTGATAATAGATTTTTGCTATCACTAATCGCTCTTATCAGGGAGGATCGGGCATGAAGCTTCTTGCGCCAGGTGCAAATACTGCTTTAGCTGACGCCCACTGCACCTGGAACCTGGAGAGCGGCAAGTCTTCGGTTTTTGGTGAGTACGCAGCGGTCGCCTTGCTGGCGGTCAACGACAAGCGCCAGCCGATGGGCGATCCAGCGCTGCTGCATCAGGAACAAGGCTGGATGGAGTGGAGCGGCGGCCCTCAGGACGTTGGTTGCACGCTCCGGCTGGACAGGTTGCCGACGGGCAGTGATCGCGTGCTGCTGATGGTCTACGTCTACGCGGCCATGGGCCCGGTTCGTGATATCGGCAGCCTGCACCTGAAGGTGGATGGCGATATCGAGCACCGCCTGGACCTGCGTGATAACGGCGAAGCAGCGATCATCATCGGCGAGTTCTACAAGCGCAATGAGCAATGGAAATTCCGCGCGCTGAGCGAAGGCTCGGCGTATGGGCTGTCGGCGTTCGGGCGCAAGATCGGTCTGGACGTGGACGATCGTCATCCGCGCCGTCCGTCTGGCGTGCCCTCGGGTGGCGGGCCCCGGCATGAGTCGGCGACCGGCACGGCATTCGTGGTCGGCCCTGCGCACGTCATGACCTGTGCGCATGTCATCGAAGACATGGGCGTGTTCTATATCACTTCACTGGAAGGTCGTTACAAGGCCGAGCCGGTGGTCATCGACCGCCGTAACGACATCGCGTTGCTGCGCGTGCAAGGCGCACCGCCGTTGTCTCCGGTTACATTCCGGGACGGGCAGGGCTGTGAGCCGGGTGATACCGTAGCGGTTTTGGGCTATCCATTGGCGTCCATTTCAGGTGGCGGGTTGCAGGTGACTCAGGGCGGGATCTCCGGTCTGTTCGGCCTGCACAACGATGCCAGCCTGTTTCAGTTCACGGCACCCATACAGCCGGGGTCCAGTGGCAGCCCGTTATTCGACAACGGGGGTGCGGTGATTGGCATGGTGACGTCCACCGTACCGGACGGGCAGAACATGAACTTCGCCGTGAAATCCGCACTGCTGCTTGCCTTTCTGCAGGCGTGCCGCATCGACGCTGCGCATGCCCGCCCGGAAAGGTCGTACACCACCACAGAAATCTCACGCACCGCTCAGTCATCGTTATGGCTCGTTGAAGCCTCTCGCCAATGAAGCCGGTGTTGCCTGCCCGATCCGCAGGCGTCAGGGGCTGCGGCCCCGCTAATCAGGAATTTATCGATGGACAGCAGCGCAGCTTTTTCCAACCCTACAAAGCTTCGTGCTGATTTGCTTCGTGGTCGCCTCAATGTCAGCGTCGATTCGTCGACCATTGCTCCGGATTCACTGTTCGGCTTCGCCGAGCGGCGCAACCCCAAGCGCGCGTTTCTCTTCGTGTCCCGAGTGCTCGGCCGCCACATCCCTGCGCGCCCAAGCGTGATGCTGAAAAGTTTTCAGGATCTGGCGCACAAGATCCCTACAGAACTGCCCGGCCCGGTGCTGGTCATCGGCATGGCCGAAACGGCCGTGGGCCTCGGCGCCGGCGTACACCGTGCCTATAGCGCAACACGCCCGGACGCCTTGTACATGGTCAGCACGCGCCATCCGACCGGCAGCGCACTGTTCGCCCGCTTTGAAGAAGAGCACAGCCACGCCAGCGCTCACCTGATTCACCTGCCCGTTGACCCTGCGTTACGCGAGATGATGCTTGGCGCCCGTTCGCTGGTGCTGGTCGATGACGAGGCGTCGACGGGCAAGACTTTCATCAACCTGCATCAGGCGCTGGTCGACGCCGGCTTGAGCAAGCTCGAGCGAGTGGTGACCTGCGTGCTCACCGACTGGTCGGCCGGCGCAGTCAGTACATCGATGGGCGCAGTGGCGGAGCAGGTTTCGCTGCTGCAAGGCTCGTACTCCTTTGATGAAGACGTAAGCGCGCCGCTGCCGGAGATGCCGGAAGTCGGCACCGTCGCCATGGGCGACTGGCCGCTGGTCACTGCCAATGATTGGGGGCGCATGGGCGTGCTGTCGGTGGCCGATACGCTGGCACTCGGTATTACTGTCAAAAAGGGTGAACGCATTCTGGTGGTTGGCACCAGTGAATTCGTCTGGCGTCCGTTCCTGCTCGCCGAGCGTCTGGAAAAAGCCGGAGCCGACGTACACTTCAGTTCCACCAGCCGTTCACCGATTGCACTCGGTCATGCCATCGACCATGCGTTGTCGTTCTCCGACAACTACGGCCTGGGCATCCCCAACTTCCTCTACAACGTGCGGCCAGGTCAGTTCGACCGGGTGCTGATCTGTACCGAAACCCCAAGGCAGGCCGTGCCTGCCGAGCTGATCGAAGCACTGAACGCCGAGGTCATCTGCGATGAGTAACGACCGCCCGCTGATCTTCGTCGATCTGGACGACACGCTGTTCCAGACCGCCCGCAAAACCCCGGCTGACATTGAAAAGCATGTCGCAACGCTGGACATCACTGGCAATGCCAACGGCTACATGACCAACGTGCAGAAGTCGTTCGCGCACTGGTTGCTGGCGCATTCCGATGTGGTGCCGGTGACGGCGCGCAGTGTCGAGGCCTACAGCCGGGTCAAATTGCCGTTCACCGCAGGCGCGATCTGCTCCCATGGTGGCGTGATGCTCGATGTCATGGGGCGGCTCGATCATGACTGGAACGAGCAGATGAAAAAGACCCTGTCCAGCTACCAGTCGCGCCTGCATGAGCTGTCGGCCACGACACTGGCGATCGGTCAGGAGCTGGGGTTTTCACTGCGCGGCTGGGTGGTCGAAGAGGCGCAGCTGTTCCATTACGTGGTGACCAAGCACAACGAGAGCGATGACAGCATCCTCGGCAAAGTGCTGGCCGAAGTGCAGGCCCGGGGATTGCTCGACGGCATGCATATCCACGGCAACGGCAACAATCTGGCCTTCCTGCCCGAGGGTTTGGCCAAGCGTTACGCGGTCCAGGAGTGGCTGCGGCGCGACAAGGCGATCAATGGCGAACGCCCGGTGCTCGGTTTTGGCGACAGCATTACCGATCTGGGTTTCATGGACGAGTGCCACTGGTGGGCGACACCTGCCCGCAGTCAGTTGGCGAAAATGTTTGTCGGAGCAGCGCATGAGTGATCCCGTTCACGGGCTCGATACGGTCGGCAGCGGCAGCTACCTGCACGATGACGTGCACTTTCTGCTGCGCGGCGTGGCAATGCAGACCACCAGCGTCGAGGAGAAGGAGCGCCTGATCCAGACGCGACAGAAGCATTATTCGGAAATGATCAGTGAAGAGTCGGCCCCCAGCGCTGCTCACAAGGCGCTGTATGAGCGTGCGCTCGATCAGAACGGCGCGCGCATGGCCGAAGACGTGCAAGCCCTTGCCCTGGCGCTCGTCCGCGAGTGCACGGGCGCTGAGATCATTCTGGTGTCGTTCGTGCGCGCCGGTCTGCCGCTGGGTGTGTTGTTGCGGCGGGCGCTGATTGATCTGGGCCGCGAAGCACATCACTACGGCATCAGTATCGTGCGTGATCGCGGTATTGATACGGTGGCGCTTGAAGCCATCATTCAGGCCCACGGCGCGCAGAACATCGTGTTCGTCGACGGCTGGACCGGCAAGGGCGCGATATCGGGTGAGATCCGTCGCAGTCTGGCGGGCGACACACGCTTCCCTGATCAGCCACGGCTGGTGGTGCTGGCCGATCCGTGCGGCAGCGCCTGGCTGGCAGCGTCGGCAGAAGACTGGGTGATTCCGTCCGGCATTCTCGGTGCCACGGTGTCCGGCCTGGTGTCGCGCTCGATCTGGCCGACAGACGGCGGGCTGCACGGTTGCGTGGTGTACGAGCAGTTGCTGGACCACGACGTCACGCAGTCTTTTATTGAACAGATCGACAGCCAGCGTCGTCAAAACAGTTCTACGCTCACGCTGACACCCTGGACGCTGCCACAGCGGACTGAACTCAAGGCCGCCGCATCACTGGTGGTCGACCGTCTGGCCGAGCGCTTCAGGATCAATAACCTCAATCGCATCAAGCCGGGCATTGCCGAAGCCACCAGAGCGGTCATGCGCCGCGTGCCGGATCACGTACTGGTGCGCAACCTGGCTGACAGCGACGTGCAATTGCTGTTGCACCTGACCGAAAAAGCGGGGATTCCCGTCGAAGAAGTTGGCGATCTCCTGGGGCCCTATCGGGCCGTGACCATCATTCGGAGTCTGAGCTAATGGCCTTATTCTCGCCTTACGCGCTGGGCGCAACGCTGTACATGCCCGCGACCCGGGACGACATCGTCGATGTGGTGTTCGGTGAAAAGATTCCCGAGCTGCGCTCGTTGGTTGTCTGTCTGGAGGACGCCGTAGCGCTGACCGACGTCGACACGGCGTTGCTCAATCTCCGTCAGGTACTCTCCCGTATCCGTGATCGTGGCGGTCGTCCTGCCCATGGTCCGCTGCTGTTCGTGCGTCCGAGAGACGCGGCGATGGCGCGAATTCTCAACGACTGGCCGCTGATGGCGCACGTCGACGGTTTTGTTGTTCCCAAACTTTCGCTGAAAAGTCTGACGAGCTGGGAGCAGGCCGTCACCAACCCGGCGCTGGCGTTGATGCCTACACTGGAAACCCCTGAGGTGTTCAATCCGGCGGCGATGGTCGAGCTGGGGGAGGCCTTGAAGGCCAGTCTCTACGAGCGGATCATTGCGCTGCGCATCGGGGGCAATGACCTGATGGGCTGCCTGGGACTGCGTCGTAATCCGGCCATGACCCTGTATTCTACGCCGATGGGGTATGTCATCCCCATGCTGGCCGGTGTCATGGGTTCGCAGGGCTTTGCGCTCACCGCACCGGTGTTCGAGCAACTGGCAACCCCTGACATTCTTCAACATGAGCTGGCGCTGGATATTACCAATGGGTTGGTCGGTAAAACGGCAATTCACCCCTCGCAGGTCAATATCATTCAGAATGCGTTACGCGTCAGTCTGGAGGACATGAACTCCGCCCGGATGATTTTGAACTCTGTGGCCCCCGCAGTGTTCAAGTACAACGATGCGATGTGTGAACCGGCTACCCACTACAAATGGGCAACCCACATCATGGAGCGCGCCAAATGGCATGGAGTGTTATCCGCACCCGCTTCGATCATGGATGCCAGCATTCGACTCGCTGAGGCAGTTAGCTAGATGATAGAACCTGACCTTGAAACCGTAGGACCTGATCTTGAGCCTGTAGGGCCCGACCTTGAAATCGAAGTGGAACAGCGCCTGCTGGCGGTCTTCGATTTCGACGGGACTATTACCCGCCACGACAGTTTTGTCCCGTTTCTTAAATTCGCCTTCGGGCAACGTGCCTTTTCGGTGCGCATGGCGCGGCTGGTGCTGCCCAGCATCGGCTACCTGGCCAAGCGCCTGACCCGCGATGAACTCAAGGGGCGCCTGATCAAGGCCTTCCTCAGCGGCGTCGAAGTGCAGTGGCTGCAGCAGAAGGCTGAAGCGTTCTGCCAGTCGCACTGGAAACGCCTGATGCGCCCCGCAGCGCTGGAATCCATTGCCGCTGAAATCGAGAAGGGCGCCATTGTCACGCTTTGTTCAGCATCGCCTGCTATGGTCCTGCAACCTTTCGCTGATCGCTTGAAAGTAGAACTGATCGGCACCAACCTGGAAGTAATCGACGGCAAGCTGACCGGCTTGATCGAAGGCAGCAACTGCCGTTGCGACTCGAAAGTTGCACGCCTGGAGAGTGTCTACGGGCCATTGACCCAGTTCCGGGTTCGCGCCTGGGGCGACACCCGAGGTGACCACGAATTGCTTGCCGCTGCTCAGGATGCGCACTGGCGTCTGTTCCATCCGACGTGGCGTCGAGGCCGTTATAAAGGCCCCGTTAACGCCAAGTTACACAATCCTGATGGCAAAGACGGGCCAACACAGTAAGGCTGTAACACTTTTATCCGAAATCCAACGTCACATGGAGCGAAAAATGGCACTCACTTTGGCAAAGAACCAGACGATCTCACTCGAGAAAACTGCTGGTACAGGCCTCAAGAAAGTCAGCATGGGACTTGGATGGGACCCTGAAAAAGCCAGCGGTTTCTTCGGTAAATTGCTCGGTGGTGGCGGCGGCGATATCGACCTGGATGCCTCGTGCATCATGCTCGACGCCGACAAAAAGCCCCTCGACCTGGTCTGGTTCCGCCAGCTGCAATCGCGTGACGGTGCCATTCAGCATTCGGGTGACAACCGTACCGGTGAAGGCGCGGGCGACGATGAAACCATCAGCGTCGATCTGGAAAAACTGCCAGCCACCGTCAAATACCTGGTGTTCACCGTCAATTCGTTCACCGGTCAGAATTTCGAAAAAGTCGCCAATGCCTACTGCCGTATTGTCGATCTGGGCAGCCGTAACGAGCTGGGCCGCTTTGATCTGTCCGAGAAAGGCCAGCACACCGGCGTGGTGATGTCCTATCTGGCACGCACGCCATCGGGCTGGGACTTCACCGCAGTAGGCCAGGTCACCAACGGGCGTACTGCCGATGATCTGGTCGAGCTGGCGATCGGGGCTGTACGCGTATGACCCAACTTGTCCCGGGTGCCAACGCACCAGTCACCACCGGGCCGTTGACGGTCGAAATCAGCTATTCCCCGCTGGCGGATGCGGACATCGATGTCTCTGCTTTTCTGCTGACCGATACCGGCAAGGTCCGTGGCGATCAGGACATGTGTTTCTACGGCCAGAAAAGTGTGAACAGCGGAGCGCTGCAGCAGACGGAAGCGTCAGCGGGACGTGCGGTGTTCAGTCTTGACCCGAGCCGTCTCGACCCGGTCATCGAGAAGGTTGCCCTGACGGCGACCATCTATGAGAACAAGGCCAGTTTTGGCAGCGTGTCACGCTTGGCGCTGAGCATCACCGGCGGTATCGAAGCCGATATCCCTACCAGCGGCATGAAAGAAACCGCGCTGATTCTGGGCGAGTTCTACCTGCGTCAGGGGGCATGGAAATTCCGTTGCGTGGCCCAGGGGTTTGCCGGCGGCCTTGAACCGTTGGCGAAAAACTTTGGCGTTGAAGTCGCCACGCCACAGGATCAGCCTGCACCTGCACCTGCACCTGCACCTGCACCTGCACCTGCACCTGTTCCAGCACCGGCGCCCAAGTCGACCGTCAGTCTGAGCAAGATCACGCTCGACAAGACCCGTGCTTCGATCAGTCTGGAAAAATCCAGTGCCGGTTTCGGTGAGATCCGGGTCAACCTGAACTGGAACCGTCGCAGCGACAGCAAGGGCGGCGGCTTCTTCTCGATGAAGAAGAGCAATGCCATCGACCTTGATGTAGGCTGCCTCTTCGAAATGCAGGACGGTCTCAAAGGCGCTGTTCAGGCGCTGGGCAACTCGTTCGGTTCGCTCAACACCGAGCCTTTCATCAAGTTGATGGGCGATGACCGTACCGGCTCGATCAGCGACGGTGAGTGGCTGCATATCAATGGTGCGCACTGGAGCAAGATCCGTCGCATTCTGGTTTACGCGTTCATCTATGAAGGTGCGCCGAACTGGAAGGAAACCGATGGGGTTGTCACCATTCATGCTCCGGGTCAGCCACCCATCGAGGTTCGCCTCAATGAAGAGGGCGGTCGTCAGGGCATGTGTGCCATTGCGCTGCTGGAAAATGACAACGGTGCGGTCAAGGTGACGCGTCGTGTGGATTTCCACAACGGCCACAGCAACATGGACAAGGCCTACGGATGGGGCATGCGCTGGGCTGCCGGTTCCAAGTAAACAATACCGTGGTATTTCTGGGCTGGCTGTGCCGCCTCATGGGAGATAGACATGCTGGACTGGTTGAAAACAAACGCAACAGCTGCTCGCGACAAGCTGGCTTCGGAAGTCTCGAAGTTCAAGAATCGCGAATTCATGGAGGCTGTGGTCTCCGGCTGTGCCCTGGTATCGGCCGCAGACGGTGATATCAGCTCCAGTGAAAAGCAGAAGATGGCGGGCTTCATTCAGAACTCTCAGGAACTGAAAGTTTTCGACATGAAGGAGGTCATCCAGGGCTTCCAGGAAGCCTGCTCGAAGTTCGAGTTCGATTTTGAAATTGGTCGCGCCGAGGCCTTGAAAACCATTGGCAAGATCAAAAAGAAAGAAGATGCAGCCCGTTTGCTGGTGCGCGTCTGCTGTGCTATCGGTGGCGCCGATGGCAGCTTCGATGAGAAAGAGCGGGAAGTCTGCCGCACGATCTGTCGAGAGCTTGGCCTCAACCCGTCCGATTTCGACCTGTAATTTTTTACCCTAAGGAACGCAGTTAAATGGAAAGCACCTCTCTTGGCTTCCCTCCACTCACGATGGCGGTTTTCGTCGGCCTGGCCATTACGGCCATGGCTATCGACATGTTTTCCCACCGGGGAAACAAGCCAATCACCCTCGCGCAAGCCTCGGCGTGGTCGATTTTCTGGGTCGCCATTTCGCTGGCTTTTGCCGGTTTCCTGTATGTCCAGCACGGCTCTGAAGTCGCAACGCTGTTCGTGACCGGTTATGCGCTGGAAAAAGTGTTGAGCGTCGACAACCTGTTCGTGTTCATGGCGTTGTTCTCCTGGTTCAAGATTCCGGATGGCCTGCGCCACCGCGTTCTGTACTGGGGCATCATCGGCGCCATCGTCTTCCGCGGCATCTTCGTCGCCATTGGTACCGGCCTGCTGGCGCTTGGTCCATGGGTCGAAGTGGTGTTTGCAGTCATCGTTGCCTGGACAGCCATCATGATGCTCAGGGCGGGTGATGACGACGACGAAGAAGTCGACTACTCGCAACACATGGCTTATCGCTTTGCCAAGAAGCTGTTCCCGGTGTGGCCAAAGCTGCACGGCAGCAACTTCTTTGTCAGCCGCTCGGTTCTGGAACAGGAAGTCAAAAAGCCTGAAAACGCCGGTATCACCCTGGCGGCCAAAGGCGCTCTGTTCGCGACCCCGCTGTTCCTGTGTCTGGTTGTGGCGGAAATCTCCGACGTACTGTTCGCGTTCGACTCCGTGCCGGCAATCATCGCCGTGAGCCGCGAGCCGCTGATCGTATTCTCGGCCATGCTGTTCGCGATCCTCGGTCTGCGTACCCTGTACTTTGTTCTGGAAGCCCTCAAGCGTTACCTGGTGCACCTGGAGAAAGCGGTTATCGCCTTGCTGTTCTTCATCGCCGTCAAACTGGGCCTGAATGCGACCAACCACCTGTTCCATCACGGTTACGAGATCAGCGCCAACACCAGCCTGCTGGTTGTGGTCGTCGTGTTGATCATCGGTATCGTTGCAAGCCTGCTCTTCCCGGGCAAAGACGAATCCGCGGAAGAAAAAGCGTAAACACTGGATAAAGGAGATAAACGAATCATGGCTTTGACTCTGCAAAAAGGTGGCAACCTTTCGCTGTCGAAAACCGACCCTACCCTGACCAAAGTATTGATCGGTCTGGGCTGGGATCCGCGAGCCACTGACGGACAGGATTTCGACCTGGACGCCAGCGCATTCCTGTTGGCCGCCAATGGCAAGGTCCGCAGTGAAGCTGACTTCATTTTCTACAACCAGCTCAAGAGCGCCGACGGTTCTGTCGAGCACACCGGTGACAACCGTACCGGTGCCGGCGACGGCGATGACGAAGTCCTCAAGGTCGACCTGGCCCGTGTTCCTGCCGATGTGGAGAAAGTTGTTTTCGTCGTGACCATTCACGATGCAGACAGCCGCAAGCAGAACTTCGGTCAGGTGGGTGGCTCGTTCATTCGCGTATTGAATGAACAGTCAGGTTCTGAAGTCGTTCGCTACGACCTGGCAGAAGACGCTTCCACTGAAACCGCGATGATCTTCGCCGAGCTGTACCGCAACAATGGCGAGTGGAAGTTCCGCGCCGTGGGTAGCGGTTTTGCCGGTGGATTGAAAGCCGTCGCCAACTCTTTCGGCATGAATTTCTGATTCACGCCCCACCACTTTTCTGGAAAGGATCAAGAACATGGCAGTAAGTCTGAGTAAAGGCGGTAACGTTTCCCTGTCCAAAGAGGCTCCGGGCCTGACAGAAATCACCGTGGGCCTGGGCTGGGATCCGCGTGTTACCGATGGCACCGAGTTCGACCTGGATGCTTCGATCTTCATCGTTGGCGAAAATGGCAAGGTGTTGGATGACAACAGCTTCATTTTCTACAACAACAAGAAGTCGACCGATGGTTCGGTCGAGCACCTGGGCGATAACCGCTCCGGTGCCGGCGAAGGTGATGACGAGTCGGTAACGGTCAAGCTCACTGGCCTGGCAGCAGCAGTGAAGAAGCTGGTTTTCGCGGTCACCATCCATTCCGCCGACGAGCGCAAGCAAAGCTTTGGCCAGGTTTCCAACGCTTACATCCGCGTTGTGAACAAGGCCGATGGCAAGGAAATCGCTCGTTACGACCTGTCGGAAGATGCATCCACTGAAACCGCGATGATCTTCGGCGAGCTGTATCGCAATGGCGAAGAGTTCAAGTTCAAGGCCATTGGCCAGGGCTTTGCCGGCGGTCTGAAGCCATTGGCAGAAGCTCACGGCGTGGCAATCGGCTAAACCCGAGCAGCGCCCACTAAAAACCCTCGCCAGCGATGGTGGGGGTTTTTTATTGGGTGCTGATTACAGCTATCGTTCCTCACGCTCCAGCGTGTGAATGCAGTTCACGACGCTCTGCGTCGGCAAGAGGACGCGGAGCGTCCGGAACGGCATGCCAACGCGGAGCATTGGCACGATAGTCGGGATTTCTCCGGTCTAATAACGGAGTGCTGAAGTTAGCGTTCGCTTCTGCCCACACCCGAAGGCCCCGCGGCCAGCATGCGCCCTGCCAGTCGAGAAAAGGGCAGGCTTTGCAGCCATACTGTGCCAGGCCCGGTCAGTCTGGCGAAAAACACCCCTTCGCCGCCGAACAGCATTGACTTGATGCCGCCACCGACCGTGCGGATATCGTAATCGACCGTCTGGGTCATGGCTGCCAGGCACCCGGTGTCGACATCCAGAGCCTCGCCTGCCGCCAGCTCGATCTTGCGCACCGTGCCGCCCATGTGCACGAACACCCAGCCGTCGCCTTCCAGCTTTTGCAGGATGAAACCTTCGCCCCCGAACAGGCCGGTAAGGATTTTCTTCTGGAACTGGATACCGATGGAGACGCCTTTGGCGCCGGCCAGAAAACTGTCTTTCTGGCAGATCAGCTTGCCGCCGAAATCGCGCAGGTTGAGCGGCAGGATCGTGCCCGGGTAGGGCGCTGCAAATGCCACGCGGCCCTTGCCCGAGCCCTGTTGCGAAAACACCGTAGTGAACAGGCTTTCGCCGGTCAGCATGCGCTTGCCTGCGCCGAACAGCGAACCCAGCAGCCCAGACGATTGATTGCTGCCGTCGCCGAAGATGGTTTCCATCTGCACATCGCAGGTCTTGTACATCATCGCCCCGGCTTCGGCGACGGCGCTTTCGCCAGGGTCAAGCTCCAGTTCGATGAACTGGGTTTCCGTACCGTACAGCTTGAAGTCCACCCCGTCGGTGGTCTGCGCCAGGCCATAGCCGCCCGAGGCGTTCGGGTCGGGCGTAAACGAAGGGCGTCTGGCGGGCACAGAGGCAGGCGCGGGTGTCGGGGCTGCCTGCGCCGGCAGCGCGGACGGTTTGGGCTGGATCATGTCCGGGGTCGGATCAGGAAAAGGCGTCACACCGTCCTTCTTCATGGCGCGTACCTGCGGCACCTGATAGATCGGCTGCCAGTCAGGCATGCCTTGCTTCCAGCACCACGCACCGGGTGACTCACGGGCAATCAGCCGCGCAGCATCCGCGTCCATCGGGCCGAGTTGCTTGCCCGCGTTCATCACAAACCATTGTTCCAAAGCGTCTACTCCCGAGCGAATAGTGAGTTGGCTGTGCGCGATACGTCAGAGGCTCAGGCGCATGGACAGGTCCACGGCTTTCAAATCCTTGGTCATCGCACCGATGGAAATGTAATCCACACCCGTTTCAGCAATAACCCGAAGGGTATCGTCGTTGATGCCGCCGCTGGCTTCCAGACTGGCACGGCTTGCGGTGAGGCGCACGGCTTCGCGCATGTCATCAAGGCTCAACTCATCAAGCATGATGATGTCGGCGCCTGCGTCCAGCGCCTGCTTGAGTTCACCGAGGCTCTCCACCTCGACTTCGACAGGCTTGCCCGGTGCAATCCGGTGCGCCGCTTCTACTGCCTGAGCGATGCCGCCACAGGCTGCGATGTGGTTTTCCTTGATCAGAAACGCGTCGTATAGCCCGATGCGGTGATTGTGGCAGCCGCCGCAGGTGACCGCGTACTTTTGCGCCAGGCGCAGGCCCGGCAGGGTCTTGCGGGTATCCAGCAGTCTGACTTGAGTGCCCGCGACCATGTCCGCGAAGTACTGCGCCCGCGTGGCCACTCCCGAGAGCATCTGCAGAAAGTTGAGTGCGCTACGTTCGCCGGTCAGCAGAGAGCGTGCCGGGCCTTCAAGGTGAAACAGCGCCTGATTCGGGCTGACGCGGTCGCCGTCTGTCACTTGCCAGTGCACCGCCACGCGCGGGTCCAGTTGCCGGAATACCGCATCGACCCAGGCAGTGCCCGCGATCACCGCTGCATCGCGGGAAATGATGGTGGCCTTGGCCAGCCGTTCTGCCGGAATCAGTTGGGCGGTGATATCGCCGCTGCCGACATCCTCCAGCAATGCGCGACGCACATTGGCCTCGATCTCGGCGGTCAGGTCGGCAATTCGTAAATTCGGCATAGCGGGCTCCAGTAGCAAAGTCGTTCGAGTATAAGGCACCGCATGCCGCTTACCCACCTGCGCCAATGCAGGGTGTTACCTCCGGGAACATGCAGTTGGTCGGTTTGGCAAATTCGTTTGCGATGGAAAGCGAATATCGCGGTCTATCGCTGCACATGAATGTCTTGCCGCTTCCTTCGCGAGAGTGAAAGAAAAGTCCCGCTGGCGTTAATGACAAGTTTTGAAAGATAATCCGACTTGTAATTGACGCCATGAGTTTGACGTTGCGCAAGACCAAGGGGGTCGCTTCACAGTGCGAGGGTAACAAGCCACGTTTGTGATGGGGTTCAGGTTGTTTCCTGTCAGGGGGTGTAATGCCGAACGACGAAAAAGTAGTGCCGTTGAGCAAATCGTTCCCTCTGCAGGGGGCGGGTACTCCTTTGGCCCGATTACCTGTTGTGTTGCTGCAGGTTCGCGACAAGGCGGCCCAGCAGCTCAAGGATGCATTGCAGGCGTTGTTCGATAACGCCGACGATACGCTGTTCGAAATGGCTGACCGCGCCCGCAGCAACACTGAGCAGAACATCTTTTTTGAAGCCATGCGTGACCTGCGCCTCAAGCGCAAAAGCATAGAACGTGGCTTCCTCGACAAGTTCTACGAGTCTTTCCTGGTCCTGGGTCAGTATCAGATTCAGGAGCCCGTGCTTCCGGCCGCTGTGTCCTTCGACAAGCTGTCGCTGGTGCACAACGATGATCTCGAGAAAACTGTGGCCGTGGATGCCATGGTCAGCAAGGTCATGAGCCGTGATGCTCTCGCTCTGGGCCAGCTCACTGCACGCCTGAACGTCCTCATTCCTCAAGCGATTGCCGAAGACTCCAATCCTCTGGGGCCGGCGATGCTCTGCAGGTTTTTTCTGGAGGCCGGGCGCAGCCTTGGCGTCGAGATCAAGGTCAAACTGATCATTCTCAAACTGTTCGAGAAGTACGTCCTGGCCAATACGGACGATCTGTACAGCGAAGCCAATCAGTTGCTGATTGCCACAGGTGTATTGCCGGACATGAAAGCCTTGCCGGCCCGGCGCTCTTCCGACCGGGCGGCGCCCAGAAGTCGCGTCTCCGAGATGTCCGACCCTGCCTTTAGTGAAGCCGCCGACAAGCTCGACAAGAGTGTGCAGGAGGTTTTCTCGGCCTTGCAGGAACTGCTGCTGCACGTTCGCGGCAGCCTCGCGCCGCGTCATGAACCCAACGCAGAAGTGCGTCCGATTTCCAGCCGTGACCTGCTGCGCCTGCTGTCTCACCTGCAGCAATATGTGCCGTCCCAGGACACTTCAGACGATTTCGACCTGCGCAACCAGCTGGAACAGCTGCTGACCCGAGTCAACGTCAAGACCGGTAAATCCAGAATTGTCGGTGTCGGTGACGAAGACGTCATCAACCTGATTGCCATGCTGTTTGAATTCATTCTCGATGACCGCAACCTGACACCTTCATTGCGTGCGCTGATTGGACGCCTGCAGATTCCGATGCTCAAGGTGGCGGTCATCGACAAAAGCTTCTTCAGCCGCGGCAGTCATCCCGCCCGCCGCCTGCTCAACGAAATAGCCACTGCCGCACTGGGCTGGGGTGGTCGTGACGACTATCAGCGCGACTCGCTGTATCAGCGCGTCGAGCAGATCGTGCAGCGCCTGCTCAATGATTTTGTCGATGACCCGGCAATTTTCTCCGAATTGCTGGCGGATTTTCTGGCCTTCACCAGTGACGAGCGTCGCCGCAGCGAGTTGCTCGAGCAGCGCACCCGCGATGCCGAAGAGGGCCGCGCGCGTGCCGAACTGGCTCGACAGCAGGTGCAGCACGAGCTCAATCAGCGCTTGCTGGGCAGAACCTTGCCGGAGGTAGTGGTGCGTCTGTTGCAGGAGGCCTGGAGCAAGGTCCTGCTGCTGACCTGCCTCAAGCATGGCGAGGAGTCCAGCGAGTGGCAGGCCGGGCTGGAGACCATGGACGAGTTGATCTGGAGCGTCGAGCTGCACGACGACCCGCAGGCCCTGCAGCGCCTGCTGGAGCTGGTTCCTGGACTGCTCAAATCGCTGCGTGACGGCTTGACCAGCGCCGCCTTCGACCCGTTCGCCACCAGTGAATTCTTCAGTCAGCTGGAGTCGCTGCATGTCCAGGCGTTTCAGCACTTCTCGCGTTTGCAGGAAGGCGAGGGCGGCACCGCGCAAGGTGATACGGCGCAGGCAGGCGGTCAGGCCATCGAAGGCCCGCCGATGATGGCGGTGGTCGAGGAAATCGTTCTGATCACCCCTGAAGAACGGATGCTCAATGAGCCTGTTGTTCAGTTACCTGACGACGACGCAGGGCTGCAGATGGTCGACAAGCTGCGGGTCGGTTGCTGGGTCGAGATTCAGGAAGATGAGGAGCACAAGCTGCGTTGCAAATTGACTGCGATTGTCGAGCCGACCGGGCGTTATGTGTTCGTCAATCGCACGGGCATGAAGGTTCTGGAAAAGACCCGTACCGGTCTTGCCGTCGAATTTCGTCGCGGCGCAGTACGTATTCTCGACGATGCGCTGCTCTTCGACCGTGCCCTGGAATCCGTCATCAGCAACCTGCGCAAGCTCAAGGGCGCCTGACTGGCGGATTTCAAGCTGGCGTTCCCCTGCGGTGCCGGTCGCCAGACACGCGGTTGACCATGCTGCCGACGCCCCGCGTCGGCACGCAGTTCGACACGCGTCGCCGCGGATCTCTGGCGTTCGACGCTGCAGGCCTGTAGCCAAGCCCCCACATCGGCTCCTGTCACGGGCATAATCAGCGCTACTTTTTCCCCCGTTCAAGGAGCATTCATGCAACTGGACTCCGCAAGTGGCTGGTGCGACGGCGTGCAGCATTGCCCCTCGCCCAACTTCAATGCGCGACCCGAAGGCGAAATCTCGCTGCTGGTGATCCACAACATCAGCCTGCCGCCAGCGCAATTCAAGACTGGCAAGGTGCAGGCTTTCTTTCAGAACCAGCTCGACATCGACGAGCATCCCTACTTTGTGGGGATTGCCGATCTGCGCGTTTCAGCGCATTTTCTGATCGAACGTGATGGCGAGGTCGTTCAGTTCGTCTCTTGTCTTGATCGTGCGTGGCACGCCGGTGTTTCCAGTTTTCAGGGCCGTGAAGGGTGCAATGACTTTTCTGTCGGCATTGAATTGGAGGGGACGGATGACCAGCCTTTCACCGATGCGCAATACGACGCGCTCATCGACCTGACGCGACAGTTGCGACAGGCGTTCGAGGCAATCACCCCCGAGCGTATCTGTGGTCACAGTGACGTGGCGCCGGGACGCAAGACTGATCCTGGGCCCTGTTTTGACTGGGCCAGGTTTCGAGCGGCTTTGCTGGATTGATGTGAGGGACGAACAATGAGTTTTCTGGTGCTACTGCTGGCCGTTCTTATCGAAAAGTTTTCTGCTCTGCGTCAGCGCGTTCAGCGTGATGGGCCGTGGCTGAAAGAGCTGGCAAAACTCGAGGCCAGCCCGCGGACGTCGACACGCCCCTGGGTAATGCTGGCGTTGCTGGTGCTTGTTCCCGTGCTGGTCCTGCACCTGGCGTTGACCATCATCGGTTCGGTGGCCTATGGCTGGCTGGTTCTGCCCGTTCATCTGCTGGTGTTGATCTACAGCCTTGGCCGGGTTGACCTGATTGCGGTGCTCGGGCCGTTTCGCGATGCCTGCCGACGTGGAGATGCACAGGCTGCGGTGCATGTGGCCGAGCGCGACATGGGCGTGCAAGCGGACAATAGCGAGCAATTGCTGCAGGGCGTGCAGGGCTACCTGCTCTGGCAGGCGTTTCAGAGCTTCTTCGCCGTGATTTTCTGGTATTTCGTACTCGGCCCGGTGGCTGCGCTGGCCTACAGGCTGTTGGCGCTTGCCGTCGAACATGGCAAGACACCCGCACTGGTCGAGCGTGCAGGGCAGTTACGCCACGCCTTTGACTGGGCGCCGGTCAGGTTGCTCGCCGCCAGCTTCGCGTTGGTCGGCAATTTTGTGGCGGTCACCCGGGTGATGCTGCACGAGTTGCTGAACTGGAACATCAGTGCCGCACAACTGATTACGCGCGTGGGCTGTGCCGCCAGCGAGGTCCCGCCTCCGATGATGGGCGCGCAAGGTGTTACCGGCCTCGACATGCTCTGGGAGCTGCTGGTACGTGCCGCGGTGGTCTGGTACGCAGGGTTCGCCCTGTGGACCCTGCTGCTCTGATCCGATCCCGGCCGCGCAGGCTCAGGCATGTGACAGGCGAGGCCAGTCGAACAGTTCGCAGGCATTGTCCGTGCTCGCCTGGGCCAGGCGCGCGGGGCTGATGTTCATCAGCCCCGCGAGGGCCGCGCAAATGTCGGGCAAGTGCTGCGGGCTGTTGCGCTGATAGGGATGCATTGCGGGGGCCATGTCCGGTGAGTCGGTTTCCAACACCACGCTGTCCAGCGGCAGTTCGGCGATGACCCGATGCATGCGCAGCGCCTGCGGCCAGGTCGCCGCTCCGCCCAGACCCAGTTTGAACCCCAGCCTGATGTATTCACGTGCCTCTTCGCGGCTGCCGGCAAAAGCGTGGATGATGCCGCTGCGCTTTGGCTTGTGGCGCTTGAGAGTCGCGATCACATCGGCATGACTGCGACGCACGTGCAGCAAGGCGGGCAGGTTGAAGTCCGCCGCCAATTGCAATTGCGCGTCAAAGAGCGCTTGCTGACGCGCCTTGTCCGGCTGCTCGACGTAATAGTCCAGACCGATCTCACCCACCGCACACAGCTGCGGATGGCCTTGCAGGCGTGTCAGCCAGTCGCCCAGCTCTGTCAGGTGTTCAGTGCGGTGCTCATCGTTGTACACCGGATGCATGCCAAACGCTGCGTACAGGCAGGAGTTGGCTTCGGTCAACGCCCACAGCCGCTGCCAGTTACGCTGATACACCCCGAGCACCACCATGCGCTGCACGCCAAGCGTCAGACAGGTGTCCAGCACTTGGGCACGGTCTGCATCGAAATCCGGAAAATCCAGGTGGGTGTGGGTATCGATCAGCGTCACATTCACGCCTCGTGTATACGTTGTTTGAAGGCCCTGACAATAGCGTGCACGCCGGGCTGGTAATCGTCCTTCTCGATAGCGGCCATGACCAGCTGCAGGGCCTTGTCGGCGATCAACTGGTGTTGCTGGGCCATGGCATTGACGGGCAGCGGCAGAAAATCGAGCAATTGCGTATCGCCGAAGGTGCCCAGATGCAGTGGGGTCGATTGCAATGCCTGACTTTGCAGCACATCGAATACGCCTTGCAGCAGCACGTAGGACGTGGTGATCAACGCGTCCGGAAAATGCCCTTGGCGCTGTAGCATCTCGGTCATCAAACGCTGACCACACTGGCGGCTGAACGCTTCGCCGTGCTCGATGATGGTGGTTCCGGCAAACCCGTCGAGTGCGTGTTTGAAGCCTGCGGCGCGCGCGCAGCTGATGCTCAGCTCAGGACGTGCACCGATCAGGGCAATGTGGCGCGGTCGGGTTTGCAGGAGGCTGTGGGTCAGTTGCAGGCAGGCGTCATGGTCGTCGCTGACCACCGAGCAGAAAAACTCGGGATTCATTTCCCGGTCAATGGCGATGATCGGCGTGCCCTTGAGCTGTAATTCCCGATAGCTGTCGTCACTGGTCGGCAGGCAACTGGCGACCAGCAGCGCATCGCAACGGCGTGCCTTGAACAGCTGCAATAGCTGCAGCTCGCTGGCAGGGTCGTCATCGGAGCTGGCGATCAGCAGTTGATAACCGAGGCTGCGCGCGCCTTGCTCGAGCAATTTGGCGATGCGCGCATAGCTGGGGTTTTCCAGGTCGGGCAGGATAAAGCCCAGTGTTTTGCTATGGCGGCTGCGCAGGCCCGCCGCTTGCGGGTTGGGTCGGAAGTCGTGCTGCTCGACCACGGCTTTGACACGTTCGACCGTTGCCGGGCTGATGCGCTGTTTTTCGGCCTTGCCATTGATCACGTAACTGGCCGTAGTGACAGAAACACCTGCCAGACGTGCGATATCGCTAAGTTTCACCCCGGAATTTCCTTTTATTAGGTACGCGGCTCAGGACAATCGAGTTATTTTTTTCATGGCGCTGATCTTTACACCAGACCGTAGGAAATTCCCAAGTACTTCAAGTATTTTGGGAAGTGTCCCACAGTGATCGGACCGACCGGGCTTCAATGAAACCCCAGAATCGAGTAACGTGCCGGGCAATTCTAGATTAAACGATTCAGCACGCCTGTTGTCTGCTGCAATCGAGATGAAAGTGATGTCCGATACGATGCTCGGACAGATATCACCTTCATCCCCCCTAAGCTGTCGATCACATGATCGCCATTAAAACAAGAATCAGGTGGCGCCTTGGCGCTGCACAGGAGTCAAGGCAATGCTCGAACTCACTCTGGAGCAAATATCCATGGCCCAGTCGGCTGTGGATAAAACTGCCGCACTTAAGCTGATTGCCGACCACCTGGTCGCTGATGGTCTGGTTGCCGAGGGCTACCTCACCGGGCTGATGAACCGTGAGCAGCAAGGCTCGACCTTCCTCGGTCAGGGCATCGCCATCCCACACGGTACACCCGAGACCCGCGACCTGGTGTTTACCACCGGCGTACGTCTGATGCAGTTCCCCGAAGGGGTGGACTGGGGCGACGGACAAATGGTTTACCTGGCGATTGGTATTGCTGCCAAATCCGACGAGCACTTGCGCCTGCTGCAACTGCTGACTCGCGCACTGGGCGAAGAGGATCTTGGCCAGGCGCTGCGCGAAGCGAAGACCCCGGAAGACCTGCTCAAGCTATTGCAGGGCGCTCCGCAGGAACTGGCGCTCGACGCACAGATGATCAGCCTCGGCGTATCAGCCGACGATTTTGAAGAACTGGTCTGGCGCGGCGCACGCCTGTTGCGCAAGGCCGACTGCGTGAGTAACGGATTTGCCGCCGTGCTCCAGCAAGTGGAAGCGTTGTCGCTGGGTGATGGCCTCTGGTGGCTGCACAGCGAGCAAACCGTCAAGCGTCCCGGTCTGGCGTTCGTCACCCCCGACAAACCGATGCGCTATCTGGGCCAGCCGCTGACCGGTCTGTTCTGCCTGGCCAGCCTCGGTGAGGCGCATCAGGCGCTGCTCGAGCGTCTCTGCCTGTTGCTGATCGAAGGCCGTGGCCACGAGTTGGGTCACGCCACCAACAGTCGCGCCGTGCTCGAAGCGCTGGGCGGCGAACTGCCAGCCGAGTGGCCGACCCGGCAGATTCAATTGGCCAACGCCCATGGCCTGCACGCCCGCCCGGCGAAGATACTGGCGCAGTTGGCCAAGGAGTTTGACGGCGAGATCCGCATGCGCGTGCTGGAAACCGGCGAAGCTGCCGTGTCGGCCAAGAGCCTGAGCAAGCTGCTCAGCCTCGGCGCCCGCCGTGGTCAGACGCTGGAATTCATTGCCGAGCCGAGCATCGCCGACGACGCGCTGCCAGCGCTGATCGCGGCCGTGGAGCAAGGTCTGGGCGAGGAAGTCGAACCCTTGCCCGCCGTCTCGCCGACCGAGGCTGCGCCAACGCCGGCCCCGGCTGCGGCCAAACCGCTCAGCGCTCCGCCAGCCGGTAGCGTGTTGCAGGCCGTGCCTGCTTCACCGGGCATTGCCATGGGGCCGGCCCACGTTCAAGTGCTGCAAAGCTTCGATTATCCCCAGCGTGGCGAGTCGGTGGCTGCCGAGCGCGAGCGCCTGCACAAGGCGATCGGCGAGGTGCGCAGCGATATCGAAAACCTCATTCAGCGCAGCAAGTCCAAGGCCATCCGGGAAATCTTCATCACCCACCAGGAGATGCTCGAAGACCCGGAACTGACCAGCGAAGTCGAAGCGCGCCTCAACAACGATGAAAGCGCGGCTGCGGCCTGGGCCACGGTTATCGAGACCGCTGCCGTTCAGCAGGAGCAACTGCAGGACGCACTGCTGGCCGAGCGCGCCGCGGACCTGCGTGATGTCGGGCGCCGCGTGCTGGCGCAGATCTGTGGCGTCGAAACCGTTGCGGCCCCGGACGAACCCTACATTCTGGTGATGGATGAAGTTGGCCCGTCCGACGTTGCCCGTCTCGACCCGGCACAGGTCGCCGGCATTCTTACCGCGCGTGGCGGTGCCACGGCGCACAGTGCCATCGTGGCGCGTGCACTGGGCATTCCTGCGCTGGTAGGTGCCGGCGACGAAGTGCTGCTGCTCAAGCCTGGCACCGTACTGCTGCTCGACAGCCAGCGCGGACGGCTGACCGTCGCGCCTGACGAAGCGACCTTGCAGCGTGCCGTTCAGGACCGTGACGCGCGTGAGCAACGTCTCAAGGCGGCCGCCGAAGCGCGCATGGAGCCTGCTGTGACGCGTGATGGTCATGCCGTCGAAGTCTTCGCCAATATCGGCGACAGCACCGGCACACCGGCCGCCGTCGAGCAGGGCGCGGAAGGCGTCGGCCTGCTGCGCACCGAGCTGTTGTTCATGGCGCATTCCCAGGCGCCGGATGAAGCCACGCAGGAAGCTGAATACCGCCGCGTGCTGACCGATCTGGGCGGGCGTCCGCTGGTGGTGCGCACGCTGGATGTCGGTGGCGACAAGCCGCTGCCTTACTGGCCGATCGCCAAAGAGGAAAACCCGTTCCTCGGCGTCCGCGGTATCCGTCTTACCCTGCAGCGACCGGACGTCATGGAAAGCCAGCTTCGTGCCCTGTTGCGTTCGGCAGACAGTGGCCCGCTGCGCATCATGTTCCCGATGATCGGCACGCTTGAAGAGTGGCGTCAGGCGCGGGACATGACCCAGCGCCTGCGCGAGGAAATTCCGGTCAGCGACCTGCAACTGGGGATCATGATTGAGGTGCCATCGGCTGCGCTGATCGCCCCGGTGCTGGCGAAGGAAGTGGACTTCTTCAGTATCGGCACCAATGACCTGACGCAATACACCATGGCCATCGACCGCGGCCACCCGACACTGTCGGCCCAGGCTGACGGGCTGCACCCGTCGGTGCTGCAACTGATCGACATGACCGTACGTGCTGCGCATGCCAACGGCAAATGGGTGGGCGTGTGCGGCGAACTGGCTGCAGACCCGCTGGCAGTGCCGATTCTGGTCGGTCTGGGCGTGGATGAATTGAGTGTCTCGGCGCGCAGCATTGGCGAGGTCAAGGCCTGCGTGCGTGAACTGACCCTGAGCAGCGCTCGGGAACTGGCGCAGAATGCGCTGACGGCGGGCAGCGCCGCCGAAGTCCGCGCGCTTGTGGAGGCTGTGTAATGGCGAAGATTCTTACCCTGACCATGAACCCGGCGCTGGACCTGACTGTGCAGTTGGGGCAGTTGGAGCTGGGCCAGGTCAACCGCAGCACGGCGATGCTCACTCACGCCGCGGGCAAGGGCCTGAATGTGGCGCAGGTGCTGGCTGACCTGGGCCATGACCTGACCGTTGCCGGCTTTCTCGGTGTCGACAATCCGCAAGCGTTCGAAGCATTGTTCGAGCGTCGTCAGTTCGTCGACGAGTTTGTCCGGGTGCCGGGCGAAACGCGCAGCAATATCAAGCTGGCCGAAGGCAGTGGGCGTATCACCGACCTGAACGGCCCCGGGCCACAGGTCAGTGAAGAGGCGCAGCAAGCGCTGTTCACCCGCGTCGAACAGATCGCCCAGGGTTTCGACGTGGTGGTCGTGGCGGGCAGTCTGCCGCGCGGCGTCACCCCGGAGTGGCTGCAAAAACTGCTGCTGATGCTCAAGGACCTCGGTCTGAAAGTGGCGCTGGACAGCAGTGGTCTGGCCTTGCGTGCCGGTCTGAAGGCCGGGCCCTGGCTGATTAAACCCAATACCGAAGAGCTGGCTGATGCCCTTGACGCACCGATCATCTCTATCGCTGCGCAAGCCGAGGCGGCTGCGCGTCTGCAGGCGCAGGGCATCGAGCACGTGGTGATCTCGCAAGGCTCCGAAGGCGTGCACTGGTTCAGCCCGAGCGTGGCGCTGCACTCACTGCCGCCCAAGGTCACGGTGGCCAGTACGGTAGGTGCTGGCGACTCGCTGCTGGCAGGCATGGTGCATGGCTTGATCAGTGGTCAAGAGCCGCACAAGACCTTGCGCACTGCCACAGCGATCGCCGCCATGGCGGTGACCCAGATCGGTTTCGGTATCACCGATGCCGCGCAACTCAAACGGCTTGAAGGCGGCGTCACTGTACGCAGCCTTTCAGAACAATAAGAGAGGATCGTCATGAAGTTAGCCATAGTTACGGCCTGCCCGAACGGCAAGGTCAGCAGCGTACTCAGCGCACGATTGCTCGAAGCGGCGGCCCTGCGCCAGGGCTGGGAAACCAGCGTCGAAATCATCGACCCCAACAAGGCCGATCAACAATTGTCCGCCCAGGACATCGAAGCCGCCGATCTTGTTCTGGTGGTCAATACCGGTCCTGTGGACTTGAGCCGCTTTGTCGGCAAACGCCTGTTTCAGGATTCGCCTGCGCATGCCTTGCAGGATGTCGACAGTTTTCTGCAGCGCGCCGAGCGAGACGCGCAGGTTCATGCAGCGTCCGAAGCAGCGGCGCCTCAGGTTAGCGGTAGCACGGGCGCGCAACCGCGCATCGTTGCGATCACCGCTTGTCCGACCGGTGTCGCGCACACGTTCATGGCTGCCGAAGCGATCCAGCAGGCTGCCAAGCGTCTGAACTACGACCTGCAAGTCGAAACCCAGGGCTCGGTAGGGGCGCGCAACCCGCTCAGCGCCAAGGCTATCGCCGATGCCGACGTGGTGCTGCTGGCGGCGGATATCGAAGTCAACACCGACCGCTTTGCCGGCAAGAAGATCTACCGTTGCGGCACCGGGATCGCGCTCAAGCAGTCCGAGGCAACTCTGAAAAAAGCCCTCGCGGAAGGGCAGGTGGAATCCGATGAGGCCGCCGCCAAGTCACCTGCCAGACAGGAGAAAGCGGGCGTCTATAAACACTTGCTGACCGGCGTGTCGTTCATGCTGCCGATGGTCGTGGCGGGCGGGCTGTTGATCGCTCTTTCCTTCGTGTTCGGTATCACCGCGTTCAAGGAGCCTGGCACGCTGGCCGCAGCGCTGATGCAGATCGGTGGGGAAGCGGCGTTCAAACTGATGGTGCCGTTGCTGGCCGGTTACATCGCCTACTCGATTGCCGACCGTCCGGGGCTGGCACCCGGCATGATCGGTGGTCTGCTGGCGAGTACGCTGGGTGCAGGGTTCATTGGCGGTATCGTTGCAGGCTTTCTGGCCGGTTACAGTGCTGCCGCGATCAACCGCTACGCGCGTCTGCCTGCGAGCGTCGAAGCGCTCAAGCCGATTCTGATCATCCCGCTGCTGTCGAGCCTGTTCACCGGTCTGGTGATGATCTACGTGGTCGGCAAGCCGGTTGCCGGGATGCTCGAAGCGTTGACGCACTTCCTCGACAGCATGGGCACCACCAACGCGATCCTGTTGGGCGTGGTGCTGGGCGCGATGATGTGCGTCGACCTCGGTGGGCCGATCAACAAGGCCTCCTATGCGTTCTCGGTCGGTTTGCTGGCGTCTCAGAGCTATGCGCCGATGGCCACCGCCATGGCTGCCGGCATGGTGCCACCCATCGGTATGGGCATCGCCACGATTCTGGCTCGCCGCAAGTTCGCCCAAAGTGAGCGTGAAGCAGGCAAGGCGGCGTTCGTGCTGGGGCTGTGCTTCATCTCGGAAGGTGCCATTCCCTTCGCTGCCAAGGACCCGTTGCGGGTGATTCCGGCCAGTGTCGTGGGGGGGGCGCTGACCGGTGCGCTGTCGATGTACTTCGGCTGCAAGCTGATGGCACCGCATGGCGGCTTGTTCGTGATGCTGATTCCCAACGCGATCAACCATGCGCTGCTTTATCTGGTGGCGATCATCGCCGGCAGTGTGCTGACCGGCGTGATCTACGCGCTGATCAAGCGTCCGGAGCCTGCTGACATGGAAGTGGCTCCCGCAGCCGCCTGATGATGCAAGGCGCGGGCTGACCCGCGCCTTCTGCCTGCCCTAGCGCTCCAGCGCCAGGGCAACCCCCTGACCACCACCGATGCACAGCGTGGCCAGGCCCTTCTTCACATCGCGCCTGATCATCTCGTGCAGCAGTGTCACCAGCACGCGGCAGCCCGACGCGCCAATCGGGTGGCCAAGGGCGATAGCGCCACCATTCACGTTGAGCTTTTGCGGATCCAGCCCCAGCTCCTTGCCGACCGACAGGGACTGTGCGGCAAAGGCTTCGTTGGCTTCGATCAGGTCCAGTTCGGCCAGCGACCAGCCAGCCTTGTCCAGGCAGCGACGTGTGGCACTGACCGGTCCGATGCCCATGATCGCCGGGTCGACACCGGCGTTGGCATAAGCGGCAATGCGCG
The DNA here is from genome assembly GCF_900103225.1 of Pseudomonas congelans. GTDB lineage: Bacteria > Pseudomonadota > Gammaproteobacteria > Pseudomonadales > Pseudomonadaceae > Aquipseudomonas > Aquipseudomonas congelans. The sequence continues at coordinate 130,062 of NZ_FNJH01000011.1, forward strand.
CCAGCACCGGCAAGCCCAGTTGCTCGGCCTTGGCGGCGCTCATCAGCATCACGGCGGCAGCCCCGTCGTTCAGCGACGAAGCATTGCCGGCGGTGACCGTGCCGTCCTTTTTGAAGGCGGGCTTGAGCTTGGCCAGGGTCTCGGCGGTGGTGCCGGCGCGGGGCTGCTCGTCTGTTGCAAACGACAGCGGATCACCCTTGCGCTGCGGGATCAGGATCGGGGTGATCTCATCGACGAAACGTCCGGCTTCAATCGCAGCCAGCGCCTTTTGCTGAGACAACGCGGCGAACTGATCCTGGGCCTCACGGCTGATGTCGTACTGCTGCGCGAGGTTCTCGGCGGTGATGCCCATGTGGTAATCGTTGAACGCATCCCACAGACCGTCGGTGATCATCGTATCCACCATGCTGGCGTGGCCCATGCGCAATCCGGTGCGTGCGCCCGGCAGCACATAGTTGGACAGACTCATGTTTTCCTGGCCACCGGCGATGATGATCTCGGCGTCGCCGCAGCGGATCGCCTGGGTCGCCAGGTGCAGGGCCTTGAGGCCAGAGCCGCAGACCTTGTTGAGGGTCATGGCCGGTACCGAGAAGGGCAGGCCGGCCTTGATGGCTGCCTGCCGCGCGGGGTTCTGACCAGCGCCTGCGGTCAGCACCTGACCCATGATGACTTCATCGACCTGCGCGCCGTCTATGCCGGTGCGGGCAAGCAGTTGACGAATGACCGCTGCGCCGAGGTCGACTGCGGATACAGTGGCCAGTGAGCCCTGAAAACTGCCCACGGCGGTACGGGTGGCGGCGACGATAACGACGTCGTGCATGGTGCTGATCCTCATTGTTATTGAGCGCTCATGGTGGCACAGATAGGCGGGCAGGTTCCAACCGTGAACCGCTCGGTCACGGTTTGCCGAAAACCTTCATGTCTCGTTCAAACGTCCATGCGGCGTCTGGCGCGTTGCGCCGATCCGTCGCGCACCGCCCAGCGCAGAATGGGCGCGGTGCTGTTGACGCCCAGACGGATTATTCGACGCGTGACGGAGCTTTGCGTGACGTCGAGCATTTCGCTGGCCCAGTCCGGCAGCAGATCGATACCGGCGCGCATCATCAGCACGCCAAACGGCTTGGCCAGCCAGTTGGGTGCCGGCGCATCGAGCAGCAGGCGCATTACTTCGCGGCTGCGCTGGTCACAGACCAGTTGACCACGAATGTCTGCCAGATAGTCAGCAATGGCCTGACGGGAGCGCGGCACGTTGCGGGCGCCGAGTCGCTCGGCAACCAGCGCTGTTTCAGCGTAGTACGCGTCCTGATCGGCGAGCGGCATGTCCGGGTTGAGGTAGCGCATATGCGCTGCGAGAAAGCTGCTGACTTCGGCTACATGCACCCAGGTCAGCAAATCCGGATCGCTGGCGGAGTATGGCCGGCCATCGGGCGCAGTGCCGACGATGTTCAGGTGAATGTTGCGAACCTTGTCGATCAGCCAGTTGGCATCTCGCGTGGAGCCGTAGGTGGTACCGGACAGAAACTGCCCGGTACGCCGCAGGCGGCCAAGCATGTCCTGACGAAAGTTGGAGTGATCCCAGATGCCCGCCAGTGCCAACGGGTGCAACGCCTGGAGCATCAATGCGCTGATACCGCCGACCAGCATGCTGGTGAAGTCGCCATGCACCTTCCAGCACACCGCCTGGGGACCAAACAGGCCAGGGTCGCCCTTGGGGCTTGCCAGATCCAGCTGACCCAGCGCCAGGCCGGTAAGGCTGATGACCTGGTTTTCGATGCGGGTACGGATGAATTCCATGTCGTGCTCGTGCATCGGGGAGGGAAGTACGGCAAAGAGGCTTTTGTGGTAACCGACCGGGCGACCCTTCGCTTGCTTGCGAAAGGGCCGGTACATCCGCTAAAGATGTATCACCCGAAATAAAGCTTTCGCGAACAAGGAGAGCGTACATCCGCTGAAGATTTACAGGGCTTCTGCCCGCAGGGCGTGGGAGCGAACTTGTTCGCGAAAGGGCCTGTGCAGCCGCAGAAGTTTCTGTGCCTGACATAACGACTTCGCGAACAAGGCGGATCGCCGCCCCGGTCGCTCCTACAAAAGCCCCGTTTCCCCTACTCATCAAGACTTCTGCGTAACGCTGAGCGCAGAGCGTGGGAACGAGAGGGAAACAATCAGCCGCGGTGACGGCCGCGGAAGTAGTTGATCAGGCCTTGAGTCGAAGCATCGTCAGCCGGCTCTTCGGTGCCGCCCGTCAGACGTTGGTATACCGCCTTGCCCATTTCCTTGCCCAGCTCCACACCCCATTGGTCAAAGGCGTTGGTGCCCCAGATCACGCTCTGCACGAACACCTTGTGTTCATACATGGCCACCAGCGCGCCAAGACGACGCGGGCTGATGCGCTCGACCACCAGCGTGTTGCTAGGACGGTTGCCGGGGATGACCTTGTGCGGTGCCAGCTTCTGCACCTCTTTCTCGTCCATACCCTTCTCGCGCAGTTCGGCTTCGGCTTCTGCGCGGGTCTTGCCCATCATCAGCGCCTGGCTCTGCGACAGGCAGTTGGCGTACAGCCACTGGTGATGGTCGGAAACCGGGTTGAAGCTGACGATCGGCACAATGAAGTCGGCCGGAATCATCTGCGTGCCCTGGTGCAGCAACTGGTGGTAGGCGTGCTGACCATTGGCACCCACGCCGCCCCAGATCACCGGTCCGGTATCGGTCGAGGTCGGCGTACCGTCCTGACGGACGCTCTTGCCGTTGGATTCCATGTCCAGTTGTTGCAAGTGCTTGGTGATGTTTCGCAGGTAGTGGTCGTACGGCAGGATCGCGTGGCTTTGTGCGTTCCAGAAATTGCCGTACCAGACGCCCAGCAAGCCCAGTAATACCGGCATGTTCTGTTCGAAAGGCGCGCTCTGGAAATGCTGGTCCATGGTGTAGGCACCGGACAGCAGTTCCTTGAAGTTGGACATGCCGATGGCCAGCGCGATAGGCAGACCGATGGCCGACCACAGCGAATAGCGACCGCCGACCCAGTCCCACATCGGGAAGATGTTTTCTTCACGAATGCCGAATGCCACGGCCGCCGCGTTGTTGCTCGACACAGCGATGAAGTGGCGATGCAGTTCGACTTCCGAGCCGCCCTGCGCCAGATACCACGCACGTGCAGCCTGTGCGTTTTTCAGGGTTTCCAGTGTGTTGAAGGATTTCGACGAAACGATGAACAGCGTGGTCTCGGCACGAATCTTCATCGACAGCTCATGGAACTCGCTGCCGTCGATGTTGGCCAGGTAATGGCAGCGAACACCTTTGTGCGCATAGGCCACCAGCGCTTCGGAAACCAGCTCCGGGCCGAGGAAAGAGCCACCGATACCGATGTTCACCACGTCGGTGATCGGCTTTTCGGTGTAACCGCGCCACAGGCCGTCATGGATGCGGCCGACCAGTTCGGTCATCTGATTGAGTACGCGGTGTACGTCCGGCATCACATCGACGCCGTTGACTTTCAACTTGTCGCCGACCGGGCGGCGCAGAGCGGTGTGCAGGGCAGGGCGGCCTTCGGATGAGTTGACCAGCTCGCCGTCATACTGAGCCTTGATCGCGTCCTTGAGGCCCACTTCGCCAGCCAGGCTGACCAGCAGGTCGCGGGTTTCGGTGGTGATCAGGTTTTTGGAGTAGTCGAGAAACAGACCGGCGCTGCTGAGGGTAAATTGGCTGAAGCGCTGCGGATCGGTATTGAACGCTTCGCGCATGCTGAAGTTCTGCATGGCCTGGCGGTGTTTGCTCAACGCTTGCCAGGCGGGCAGAGCGGTCACATCGGAAGGAGTGCGGTAGTACGCCATCGCTGCGGGTTTCCTTTAACTGGTTCTGTCTTTGGATATTCTTGGAGCGAGGTCGCAAGCTTTCTCACGGGCTACACATCGCAGACTACCCTTCGCGTACCTGTTTGTCTGCGCCTCGCCTTACATGACCCCGGTACTTTTTCGCACACAGGCAACCGGGGCTTTGTCTCGAATACTGCCGGTTGCGGTTCAGGCAACCTGTACCGTTATGGCATTACCGGTGTGTCTTAGTTCATTGCCTGCGCACATCCTGTCAGCTTCTGGTCAGGTGCAGGTTGTCGATCAAGCGGGTTGTGCCCAGAAATGCCGCGGCGAGGATGACCAGGTCGCGATTTTCGGCATTCGTCGGGCGCAGGCTGGTGGCGTCGCGTATCTCCAGATAATCGATGCGAAAACCAGCGTTCTCCAGTTGCCGTTTCTTGCTTGCCAGCAGCGTGTCGAAATCCTGCTCGCCGGCACTTATTGCGTCGGCGGTCTGGCGGATCGCCTGATACAACGCGGGTGCTGCGGCGCGCTGATCGTCGCTCAGATAGCCGTTGCGCGAGGACAGCGCCAGCCCGTCGTCGGCACGTACCGTCGGTTCGCCGATGATCTGGATCGGCATGTTCAGATCACGGACCATGGCCCGGATCACGGCCAGTTGCTGGAAGTCTTTTTCCCCGAAGATGGCCAAGTCAGGCTGCACCATGTTGAACAGCTTGCTGACCACGGTCGCGACACCTTCGAAATGGCCGGGACGGCTGGCGCCACACAGGCCTTGCGACAGGTGCGGCACGCTGACCAGCGTCTGGTCGGCCATGCCGTGCGGGTACATTTCTTCGACGCCTGGGGTGAATAGCAGGTTGCAACCGGCCTGCAGGAGCTTTTCCTGATCGGCAGCCAGCGTGCGAGGGTAGGTGGCCAGGTCTTCGTTGGGGCCGAACTGCAGCGGATTGACGAAAATGGTGGCGACCACGAAGTCGGCACGCTGCGCCGCCTTGGTGACCAGCGCGGCGTGGCCGCTGTGCAGGTTGCCCATCGTCGGGGTCAGCGCAATCCGCTTGCCTTCGCTGCGTGCCCGCGCAACAGCGGCGCGCAGGTCCTGTACGGTTTTTACTGTGTTCATGCCGAGAATCCGTGTTCAGTGGCCGGAAAGCTGACGTCTTTGACGGCGGCCACGTAGGCCTGGATAGCCGACTGGATATCGGGCTGACCGGTCATGAAGTTTTTCACGAACTTGGGCACGCGCCCGGTGATGGACAGGCCGAGCATGTCATGCAGCACCAGGACCTGGCCGTCGGTGGCGCTGCCTGCGCCAATGCCGATGACCGGGATCTTCACCGCGTGGGTGATTTCCTCGGCCAGTTCGCTGGGCACGCACTCCAGCAGGATCATTGCTGCGCCCGCCTGTTCCAGAGCGATTGCATCGGCGCGCATCTGCCGCGCCTGTGCCTCCAGCCGACCCTGAACCTTGTAACCGCCCAGCACGTTGACCGCCTGCGGCGTAAGGCCCATGTGCGCGCACACCGGAATGCCGCGTTCGGCCAGCAAACGGATCGACTCGCCCAGCCAGGCGGCGCCTTCGACCTTGATCATGTGTGCGCCCGCCTGCATCAGCGTCGCGCTGTTGATCAGGGTCTGCTCCAGTGTGGCGTTGGCCATGAACGGCAGGTCGGCGAGAATCATTGCGCCCTGGTTGCCGCGTTTCACACACGCAACGTGGTACGCCGTTTCAGCGGTGGTAACAGGCAGGGTGCTGTCGTGACCCTGCAGGACCATGCCCAGCGAGTCGCCTATCAGCAGCACTTCGACACCCGCCTGGGAGGCCGTGTGGGCGAAGGTTGCGTCGTAGCAGGTGAGCATGGTGATTTTCTCACCCTTCTGCTTCATGGCCAGCAGCGACGTAACGGTTATGTTCGGCATGTAAAGTCCTCCATCAGGCGCTGTGAAGACGGGTGCTCAGCGCGTGAGAGTCATCCTGGAAAAGCAGGCACACCGTCGTGTCGCGGTGTTTTGCAAAGGCCTGTTTCGCGCCCGTTCGCCTGTGGTGTGGCGGCGGGAGGCCTATCTTCGTGAGGAGGGGGCGTGAAGTCAATTGAAGGTGTTACCTGTGCGTCGGACCGGTTACACCGGTGCGGTGACAGACAGGCTTCATGCCTCGGCGGGCAGACGCTCGAGACCTGTGAACGGGCATTCATCGAGCAAACGATTTAGTGGGCGCCCGTCAGCCAGTGTCAGACCCGGAGCCAGCTCTGCCAGCGGGTACAGCACGAATGGCCTGGCCTGCATGTGGTAATGCGGCACTTTGAGGCGTGGCTCGTCGATCAGACGGTCGCCGAACAACAGGATATCGAGGTCCAGCGTGCGCGGCCCCCAGCGTTCGTGGCGTTCGCGGCCCTGATCCAGTTCAATGGCCTGTAGCGCATCAAGCAGTGTCAGGGGCGGCAGAGCGGTGTCGATTGCGGCGACGGCATTGGTGAAGCGCGGTTGGCCGGGCAGTAGCGAGTCGCTGATATAGAAGGACGACACGCCGCTCAACTGACAATCGGGCAACTGCGCAATGGCCTTGAGGGCGCTGCGCAATTGCTCGGCCGGGTCAGCCAGGTTGCTGCCCAGACCGATGTATACGCGTTCAGTGGCCAACAGCGGTTCATTCACCGCTTTGCGCCTCGCCCGTGGCGCGCTTGCGTTTGGCACCGCTGTTACGACGACGCTTGCGCGGGGCAGCGCCCGCCGCCTCCGGCTTGTTGCTCAGGTCGCGAATCATGTCGCGGCGCTCGCTGTCGTTGCAGTCCTGGTAATCGGTCCACCACTGGCCCAGACCATCGGTCTGTTCGCCCGCCGTTTCACGCAACAGCAGGAAGTCGTAGCCTGCGCGGAACCGCGAGTTGTCAAGCAGCAGGTCGGCGCGTTTGCCCGAACGGCGCGGCAGGCGCTCCTGCATGTCCCAGATCTCGCGGATCGGCAGCGTGAAGCGCTTGGGGATCGCGATGCGCTGGCATTGTTCGATGATCAGTTCGTGAGCGGCTTCCTGCATGGCTGCGATCGGCGGCATGCCACGTTCCTGGGCACGCAGCACTTTGGCGGGCAGCGCAGGCCAGAGCAGGGCAGCGAACAGGAACGCCGGCGTGACCGGTTTGTTCTGCTTGATGCGCAGGTCTGTATTGATCAGCGCATTGCTGATCAGCGTGTGGGTGTAGGTCGGGTTGTATTCCAGGGCCTTGGAGCTGGCCGGGAACAACGGTTCGAACAGTTCCAGATCCACCAGCATTTCAAAGGTGGGGGCGGCATGTCCGGAAAGGAACAGTTTGAGCACTTCCTCGAACAGGCGTGCCGACGGAATGTCACGCAGCATCGGCGCCAGTGCGCGGATCGGTTGAGCGCTGTGCTTCTCGATACCGAAGTCCAGCTTGGCCGCGAAACGCACGGCACGCAGCATGCGTACCGGGTCTTCTTTATAACGCTGTTCCGGATCGCCGATCAGGCGGATCAGGCGATTGCGGATGTCATGCACGCCGTTGGCGTAATCCAGAACGCGCTCGCTGACCGGGTCGTAGTAAAGCGCGTTGATCGTGAAGTCGCGACGCTGGGCGTCTTCTTCAAGCGTGCCGTATACGTTGTCACGCAGGATGCGTCCGCTTTCATTGCGCGAGGACTGGTTGCTGTCCTCTTCCTCATCATCCTGGGGATGATTGGCGCGGAACGTCGCCACTTCGATGATTTCGCGACCGAAATGGATGTGCACCAGCTTGAACCGGCGGCCGATGATCCGCGCGTTGCGGAATTCGGCACGCACCTGTTCGGGCGTGGCGCTGGTGGCGACGTCGAAGTCCTTGGGCGTGATGTTGAGCATCATGTCGCGTACGCAGCCACCGACCAGATAGGCCTGGTAGCCGGCATTCTGCAGGCGCTCGACGATATTCACGGCATAGCGGCTGAACTGACTGCGTTGCAGCGAGTGTTGGCTGCTGTTGAGCACTTCAGGCGTGGTGCGCGTATGTTGCTGCGGTTTGCGCAGTGGGGAACGAAATGACTGGAACAACTTCTTCAGCATGGGATGCACTGTTTGAAGGAATATTCGGCCAAAAACGTGGAATGACCGCATGATGGGCGGGGATTCTAGCATTTAGTCGAGTGATGGTGTAGGAAGCTGTCGCTGAAGGACAAACGATGACGCGGATAAAGGCGGGGAAGCTACTGGGGGAGCCGAAGCTCCCCCAAAGTGTGTGCTCTTTATTATTGTTTTCTGCCTGGGCTTCTTGTTTTTGTTGAGTGCCCATTCACGAGACTCGCGTCTGTGAAACCTCCCAGTCGGGAGTCAAGAGCAAACGGATTGCTTTGGTCGCTGCGTTGCAATGATCATTCGATCCAACCAGTTCAGGCGCTACCTAAGGGTAGTTTTTGTTGTTCTCGGCCTGGTTGCGGGGCAAGCCCCAAATACAACTCCTCTCCAAAAGAATCAGTTAGCTGCGCCTCCGCCGTGTTGTTCTTGTTATGCGTGAGTCGATTCGTATTGTTTTTATTGTAGGTGTCGTACTGCTTGTTGTTCTTCTTGTACTAAGGATATAGCAGAAGCTGTGCCAACTTTTACCAAGCCCCGTAAACCGGGCCTTTGCGGGCATCAGACGGTTTTTGCTCACACAAAAAAGCCGGGCCTGCGTTACCGTAAGACCCGGCTTTTGTTACGTGAAGCGCTTGAGGTAACAGTTTGTCCCCGCCCTGCGCACCGCGTGCCAGAGCCTTGGGCTGGTTTTATGTCTCGCTGGCGACGCCCTTGCGTCGCGGGATGCCCAGACGCTGACGGCGTTCCCACAGACATTTGCGACTGACGCCCAGTTTGCGCGCCAGCTCGGTTTCAGTCATGTGGTCCTGATGTTCCAGAACGAAGTGCTGAAAATAGTCTTCGAGGGACAGGTCTTCGGCAGGCTCGTTGCCCGACGAGCCGGAAGAGCCCGGCAACGGCGCCATGCCCATGTACTCATCGTCATCCAGACCGTCGAGTTCGATGTCGATACCCAACAGGTCAGCGGTGATTTCCGGGTTCTCGCACAGAATCACCGAGCGCTCCACAGCGTTTTCCAGCTCGCGTACGTTACCCGGCCAGCTGTAATGACGGATCGCCTGTTCGGCGTCGTGTGCAAATGTGAGGTCGTCGCGCCCGACCTTGCTGCTCTGGCGGACCAGAAACGCACGGGCGATTTCCAGGATGTCGCTGCCCCGTTCCCGCAGCGCGGGGAGTTTCAGGGCGATGACGTGCAGGCGATAGAACAGGTCTTCACGAAACTCGCCATTTTTGGCCAGCGTTTTCAGGTCGCGGTGGGTCGCGGCAATCAGGCGCACATCGACCTTTTGCGATTGCACCGAACCGACGCGACGAATCTCGCCTTCCTGCAATACGCGCAGCAGTCGAGCCTGGGCTTCCAGCGGCAGTTCACCGATTTCATCGAGAAACAGCGTGCCACCGTCAGCGGCCTCGACCAGCCCTGCGCGGCCTGCGCTGGCCCCGGTGAACGCGCCTTTCTCGTGACCGAACAGTTCGGACTCGATCAGCGATTCGGGAATGGCCGCACAGTTGACGGAAATCATCGGCGCCTTGGCACGGCGTGAGAGGTTGTGCAGGGCGCGGGCGACCAGTTCCTTGCCGGTGCCCGATTCCCCTTGAATCAGGACGTTTGAATCAGTCGGGGCGACTTTGCGGATCTTGCTGTAGAGATCCAGCATGGGTGGGCATGAGCCGATGATGCCGATCTCGCCGTTATGGTTCTGAGACGGGCCTTTTTCAGCGCTGCTGGTTTTGGCAGTGGTGCTGCGTTCGTCCTGAAGGTGCTTGACCGTTTGCCGATCACGCAGGATCCGCGAGACTGCCTGCAGCATTTCATCGTGATCGAAGGGTTTGGCGATGTAATCCACCGCGCCCATCTTCATCGAATCGACTGCCGAACGCAGGCTCGCGTAACTGGTCATGATCAGCACCGGTTTGCCTTCGCCAAGCTTGATCAGCTCGGTGCCGGGTGCGCCGGGCAGGCGCAGGTCGCTGACGATCAGATCGAACGACGGGATGCTGAAGCGTTCCTGAGCCTCTTGAACGGAGCCTGCTTCACTGACTTCATACTGGTTGCGTTCAAGCAGGCGACGCAGGGCTGAGCGGATAATCGTTTCGTCTTCGACGATCAAAATATGCGGCATTGATTCAGTTCTCTCGACGGTCTCAGTTCGCGGTGGACGTCGCGTCGACATGGCGTGGCAAGGTCACCCTGATTCGGGTTCCACGCTGCTGCTCGGGATCGGCCGGGCTGTCGATGGTGATTTGTCCATAATGCTCTTCAACGATGGAATAGACCAGCGCCAGGCCAAGTCCGGTTCCCTCGCCAGGATCCTTGGTGGTGAAGAACGGCTCGAACAATCGGTCCATGATTGCCTTTGAAATCCCACTGCCTTCGTCTTCGACGATCAAGTCCACAGTGTGCTCGGATACTTCGCTTCTGACCCTGACTGCGCTGCCTGCCGGGGAGGCATCGCGGGCGTTGGAGAGCAGATTGATCAATACCTGCGCCAGCCGCTGCGGATCGCCGACAGCCCAGTGCTCGGGGTTGCACAGGTTGTAGAAGTGTACTTCGAAATTGCGCCGGTTCAGCGCCAGCAGACCAATAGCATCCTGAGCCACCACGGCCAGACAGACGGCTTCGTCGCTATGCTGATGGGCGCCTGCGTGGGCAAAGCTCATCAATGACTGGACGATGCGCGATACGCGTTTGGTCTGTTCGAGGATCTGGCTGCTGATTTCCTTGAGCTCGCCGTCTTCTTCACGTTCTTCGCGCAGGTTCTGGGCGAGGCAGGCAATGCCGGTGATCGGATTGCCGATCTCATGCGCCACCCCGGCGGCCAGTCGGCCGATACTGGCCAGGCGTTCCGAATGCACCAGCTTGTCTTCGAGCATCTGCGTGTCGGTCAGGTCTTCGACCAGCACCACCAGGCCGCTGTTGCCCGGCGCCAGGGGCTCGTTGATAGCCGCCTTGTGCAGATTGAGCCAGCGTGTCTGACCGTCCAGACCGAGTTTCTGCTTGTGCAAATGCTCATCGGGCAGGCTGGTAAAACCGGTCAGCAGGCCCTTCCACGGCTCGGCAATGGTTTCCAGCCGTGAACCGACCACGCGCTGGGCGACGATTCCGGTCAATTCTTCCATGGCCCTGTTCCACATCAGGATCTCCTGATCTTCGGCCAGCGAGCACACCCCCATCGGCAGTTCCTGAAGGGTCTGGCGGTGGTAGCGGCGCAGGGCATCGAGTTCCGCGGCAAGGCCGGTGAGGCGCGAGTGGTAATCCTCAAGCCGGCTTTCAATGAAATGTATGTCTTCGGTGACGTATTTTTCGCTGCCCGATTTGTACGGCAGGAAGGTTTCCACCATGTCCTGCGCAACGCTCGGGCCCATCAGCCCGGACAGGTTGGCCTCGATGCGGTCGCGCAGGCGGCGCAGGGCATAAGGACGGCGCTCGTCGAACGGCAGGTAGAGATCGCGCAGCGCTTGCTCGACCTCCTTCTGCGCGGCTTTCGCGCCCAGCGGCTTGGCCAGTTGGGTGGCGAACTCCTGCGGCGACACGGCGTGCAGTTCTCGGCGTTGCGGGCGGCGCACATTATCGACCGCGCAGGCCTCGGCGGCCCCGGCTTCTTCAGGGCTGGCATTGGTGAACAGCGATATCAGGGTGAACAGCAATACGTTGGCGGCGAGCGAGGCGATGGCTGCCATGTGCCAACTGGTGTCGTCCAGCACATAGATCATGTTCAGCCAGGGAATATAGAAGCCCTGCAGGTTGCCGATCAGCGGCAACAGCATGCTGACCGCCCAGACCGAAATGCCGGCCAGCAGCCCGGCAATGAAGCCGCGCCGGTTGGCGGTCGGCCAGTACAGCACCGACAGCACGCCCGGCAGGAATTGCAGGGTCGCAACGAAGGCGACGATACCCAGATTGGCCAGGTCCTGCTGAGCGCCGAGCATGAGGTAGAAGCCGTAACCCAGCGCGATGATCGCCACGATCAGTCCGCGTCGCGTCCACTTCAGCCAGCGATAGATATTGCCCTCGGCGGGTGGCTGATAAAGCGGCAGCACCAGGTGATTGAGGGCCATGCCGGACAACGCCAGCGTGGTGACGATAATCAGACCGCTGGCCGCCGATAGCCCGCCGATGTAGGCGAGCAGGGCCAGGGACTTGCTGTTGGCGGCGATACCGATGCCGAGCGTGAAATATTCCGGACTGGTGGTGGCCCCCAGCTTTAGCCCTGCCCAGAGGATCAGCGGCACTGCCAGGCTGATCAACAGCAGAAACAGCGGCAGACCCCAGCTCGCGCTGACCAGCGAGCGCGGGTTGAGGTTTTCCGTGAAGGTCATGTGATACATGTGCGGCATGACGATGGCCGAGGCGAAGAACACCAGCAGCAGCGTGCGCCACGGGCCTTCCTGCAAAGGTGTGTGCAGCGAGGCGAGAGCGGTCTGATTCTGCAGCAGCCACAGTTCCAATTGTTGCGGGCCGTCGAACACCCCGTACAAGGCGTACAGCCCGACGCCGCCCAGAGCGATCAGCTTGATCAGCGATTCAAAGGCGATGGCAAATACCAGCCCTTCGTGTTTCTCGCGGGTCGCGATGTGCCGTGAACCAAAGAAAATCGTGAACAGCGTGATCAATGCGCAGAACGCCACTGCGACCCGATCCTGCACCGGCTCGCGGGTCAGAATGCCGATGGAGTCGGCGACCGCCTGAATCTGCAAGGCCAATAGTGGCAGCACGCCGATCAGCATGAATACGGTGGTCAGCGCGCCGGCCCAGGTGCTGCGAAAACGAAAGGCGAACAGATCGGCCAGTGATGACAGCTGGTAGGTACGGGTAATTCTGAGGATCGGGTAAAGCAGCACCGGCGCGAGGAGGAAGGCTCCGGACACCCCCAAATAACTGGACAGAAAGCCATAGCCATACTGATAGGCCAGGCCGACCGTGCCATAGAACGCCCAGGCGCTGGCGTAGACGCCCAGTGACAGGGTGTAGGTCAGCGGATGACGAATGATCCAGCGCGGAATCAGACCATGTTCGCTGACCCAGGCTACACCGAACAGCACCAGCAGGTAGGCGGCACTGACCAGCAACATCTGCGTCAGACTAAAGCTCATCGGCATCTCGCTGGCTCTGCAGAATGAACGTCACCACAATCAGGATCAGCCACAACATGTAAGGCCGATACCAGGCACCGGTGGCATCGATCCACCAGTCCATGATGGCTGGAGAGAACAGATAAATGCCGACCACCAGAAGCAAAACCAACCGGTATATGTACATCTGGTCTCCCTGCGCTGGTAGATGAGGAGCGGCATGTTAACGGATGCCGGATAACCTGCAAGTATCCTTGCGTCGCAGTTTGCGGCGACCGCTCTGGATCAGTCTATCCGGGCTTCCTCAATATTGCGCAGTCGAGGTATCAGGTCAGCGTTCCAGTGACGGATGCCCCAGGCAAGCACTTCCTGCGCAGTGCCATCGGTCATGTGTGCATCGAGCGGTTGGCCCAATGCTCGCAAGGCCCGCAGCAGCAGTGGCGTCGCCTGATCGGCCGGCAGCGGTGGCGAGCGATAGGACTTGCCCAGCTTGTGGCCATCCGGCTGGGTGATCAACGGTACATGCAGGTAGCGCGGTTGGGGCAGGCCCAGCAGTTCCTGCAGGTACAGCTGGCGGGGGGTCGAGTCGAGCAGGTCGGCACCGCGGACGATATCGGTGATGCCTTGCCAGGCGTCGTCAATGACCACGGCCAGTTGATAGGCATATAGCCCGTCGCGCCTGCGGATCACAAAGTCACCGCTTTCGCGCCCCAGGTGCATTTTGAAGGTGCCCTGAACCCGGTCTTCGAAGCGATATTCCAGCTCCGGTACGCGAATGCGGATCGCGGCGTTGTCCGGCGAATGTCCTGCATTGCGGCAGAAACCCGGATAGACACCCTGAAAGTCTTCAAGCTGTTTGCGCGAGCAGGTGCAGGCGTAGGCCAGGCCATGATTGAACCAGCGCTGGAGGATCTCGGCGTAGGCGTCATGGCGCTCGCTTTGTCGCACCATCTGGCCGTCCCATTCAAAACCGTAGCGCTCAAGCGTCTCGAGAATCGCCGCCTGCGCGCCGGCCACTTCACGCGGCGGGTCGAGATCCTCCATGCGCAACAGCCACTGACCGTCTGCCGCGCGCGCATCGAGATACGAGGCGAGGGCTGCGATCAGCGAGCCAAAATGCAGGTAACCACTGGGAGTCGGCGCAAAGCGCCCGATATAGGCCGGTTTTTTCATGGGCGGGATGTTACGGGTGACGGGCTTGGGCGGGCAAGTGGAACGCAGAGGATAGAAAAGGTGACCTGAGCCGAACCCAAATTCACCTGACATCGCAGAACCGCTATGTGACGCGGAGCGTCACGAACGGCATTCCCACGCGGAGCGTTGGAACGATAGTCAAAACAATCTCATGCCTTACTCGCAGCCGCTGCCAGCGAAGCGCTTTTCGACCACAATGGCACTGACGACGCAGAGTGCGACGTAAGTGACGGCTGAGTCCTGGCGCTGATCCGGGGGTAACTCGGCAAGGATGCCGAGTTAGCCGCACCGGGCCATGGATGGCCCGTTGCGGCGACCCCCGGATCAGTGTCAAGACGAAGGAACCCGACGAAGTCGGGCCGGAAACGGAGCTTGGGGGTTTGCTTACTTTGGCCCCATCAAAGTAAGTCGCCGAGGGGCGAAAAGGTGACCTGAGTCGGACCTCAATCTACCTGACATCGCAGAACCGCTATGTGACGCGAAGCGTCACGAACTGCATTCCCACGCGGAGCGTTGGAACGATAGTCAAAACAATCTCATGCCTCATCCGCAGCAGCTGCCAGCGCGGTGCTTTTAAACCGCGATGGCACTGACGATGCAGGTTGCGGTGAATCGCATGGTTCACGAATACAATGGTCCAGACGCCCCATTTTCAGGTGCTTTACTGGCCTCTTCGCGAGCAAGCGAAGCGTCGCCCGGCTCACTCCAACGGCCTTCGGCCAGAATCAAGAGCAGATTTGTGTATAACGATGAGCGCAGAGTGTGAAGAATGAGAGGTGTCCGAAGAGACATTTCCCTTGGCATGCGCTCCAGAGTGCTTTCAACAGGCACAAAAAAAGACGCCGAAGCGTCTTTTCAGTCAAAGGCGGCCCCAGGTCATTTACCGACCTGTTTTTCCTTGATTTCTGCAAGGGTCTTGCAGTCGACGCACTGGTCTGCAGTCGGGCGTGCTTCAAGACGGCGGATGCCGATCTCTACGCCGCAGGATTCGCACCAGCCATATTCTTCGTCCTTGATCAATTGCAGCGTCTTGTCGATCTTCTTGATCAGCTTGCGTTCGCGATCGCGGGCACGAAGTTCGAGGCTGAACTCTTCTTCCTGACTGGCACGGTCGGCCGGATCAGGGAAGTTGGCAGCTTCATCCTTCATATGGTCTACCGTTCGGTCGACCTCTTGCATCAAGTCCTGCTTCCACTTGTTCAGGATCTTGGTGAAGTGCGCGCGCATCGGCTCGCCCATGTACTCTTCACCCTTCGTTTGCACGTAGGGCTCAAAGCCGCTGATTAGATGGTTCTGTTGCTTTTCTGGGGTGGGCATGTCTGGACCGCCTCTCACTCTTCTAATCTATTGCGCAGGATTGTTCCATCACCGACACCCGTCGGCCCTGCAGCTGCAAGCGGGCGAACTTACCAGATCAAATCGGAGTGCGCTACTCCCGGTTGTCGAGCATGACGACGCCGTCTTCCTATGGAGATGGCCATTTCGCATCTGCCCTGCATCTAAATGAACTCTAGTCGCTGCGCACCGTCGTAGCTTTCTTTTATTCAGCGTTTGGGGGCCAGGTTTTTCAGTCCGCAAACGCACCGTCGGGCGGGTGCTTGGGTAGAATCATGGCGTGCCGTGATGACAATCATGTTTTAACGCCCGCCCTCATAAAGGAATATCCATGAGCCAGCCTTACAGTGCGCGCAGTCGCGCCATAGAACCTTTTCACGTCATGGCGCTGCTGGCGCGTGCCAATGAATTGCAGGCGGCGGGTCATGATGTGATTCACCTCGAAATCGGCGAGCCCGATTTCACGACTGCAGAGCCCATCATTAAGGCTGGCCAGGCGGCACTGGCAGACGGCAAGACGCGTTACACCGCTGCGCGCGGTCTGCCGCAGCTTCGCGAGGCCATTTCCGGGTTTTACGCTCAGCGCTACGGCGTCAACATTGATCCTCAGCGAATTCTGGTCACGCCGGGTGGTTCGGGTGCCTTGTTGCTGACCAGCAGTCTGCTGGTCGATCCGGGCAAGCACTGGTTGCTGGCCGACCCTGGCTATCCGTGCAATCGACACTTTTTGCGTCTGATAGAAGGTGAGGCGCAACTGGTGCCGGTCGGTCCGCAACAGCGCTATCAGTTGACCCCCGAACTGGTGGCCACGCACTGGAACCAGAACAGTGTCGGCGCTCTGGTGGCATCCCCCGCCAACCCGACCGGCACTCTATTGAGTCGTGAAGAACTGGCAGCCTTGTCTCAGACACTGAAAGTCCGCAATGGCCATCTGGTGGTGGACGAGATCTATCACGGCCTGACCTACGGCGTGGACGCCAGCAGTGTGCTGGAAGTGGACAACGACGCTTTCGTCCTTAACAGTTTTTCAAAGTATTTCGGCATGACCGGGTGGCGTCTTGGTTGGCTGGTCGCGCCACAGGATGCGGTGGCCGATCTGGAAAAGCTGGCCCAGAACCTGTACATCAGCGCGCCGAGCATGGCGCAATACGCCGCGCTCGCCTGCTTTGAGCCGCAGACACTGGCCATACTCGAGCAACGGCGCGCCGAGTTCGGCCGCCGCCGGGACTTTCTGCTGCCAGCGCTGCGCGAACTGGGGTTCGGTATCGCCGTCGAGCCGGAAGGGGCCTTTTATCTGTATGCCGATATCTCCGCGTTTGGCGGCGATGCCTTTGCCTTTTGCCAACACTTTCTGGAAACCGAGCACGTCGCCTTTACACCGGGGCTGGACTTTGGCCGTTTTCAGGCCGGGCACCACGTGCGCTTTGCCTACACGCAAAGCCTGCCGCGCCTTGAACAGGCGGTCGAACGAATCGCTCGCGGTCTGCGTAGCTGGGGCGTCTGATGCGTTTTTCTCCGCAGCTTGAACAGGGTCGTCTGCTGGTACGTTACAAGCGCTTTCTAGCTGATATCGAAACCGATAGCGGTGAGTTGCTGACCATTCACTGTCCTAACACCGGCTCGATGCTCAACTGCATGATGCCCGGCGGGCGCGTGTGGTTCAGTCGCTCGAATGACCCCAAGCGCAAACTGCCGGGGACCTGGGAGATTAGCGAAACCCCGCAGGGGCGCCTGGCCTGCATCAATACCGGACGGGCCAATACGCTGGTTGAAGAGGCCCTGCGTGCCGGTGTCATCAGCGAACTGACGGGGTTCACGGCGCTCAAGCGCGAGGTGGCCTATGGACAGGAAAAAAGCCGTGTGGACTTTCGTCTGGAGTATCCGGATGGCTACCTGTACCTGGAAGTGAAAAGTGTCACGCTGGGATTCGATGGCTCCAGCGTGGCGGCATTCCCCGATGCCGTTACCCAGCGTGGCGCGCGGCACTTGCGCGAACTGGCGACGCTGGCACGCGAGGGTGTGCGCGCCGTGCTGTTGTATTGCGTCAATCTCAGCGGTATCGACGCTGTGCGGCCTGCGCAGGAGATCGATCCTGCCTACGCAGCGGCGTTGCGTGAAGCCATTGCTGCCGGTGTGCAAATTCTCGCCTACGGTGCGCAACTGACGTCGGAAGAGATTTTTATCGACCGGCGCCTGCAAGTGCACGGACTGGATTGAGGTATCTGGCTACAGGCGGCGGTTCAGACTCCGTCTGCATCCCGATGCAGCGACACCCAGATGCCCTCGGCGTCTTCACGGCTTTTGATGACGGTCAAGGACTGGCCTTCGCAAGGCCCGGCCACGCATTCGCCGTTCTCGATCAGGAACAACGCGCCATGCGTAGCGCACTGGATCAGGCTTGCACTGCTGTCCAGAAATTGATCGGGTTGCCATTCCAAGGGAACGCCGCGATGCGGGCAGCGGTTTTTGTAGACGAACACCTCGCCCTGGCGGCGCACGGCGAACAGTGCGTGTTCGCCCAGCTCGAAGCCTTTGCTGTGGGCTTCGGGCACTTGGCTTGACGAGCAAAGAAATATCAAAAAGCCTCCTTGGGCCATTCTTCGTGAACCCGTTTTCGGGTCGATGCCTGATCGGACAAGTCTGGCATCTTCTTCGGATTGATGCGCTGAGTTACGTTGAAGTTATTACAGGCTGCGTCGGTTCTTTCCTGTCTTTTTGTAGCCTTCGTCTCTAAGCACACTACTCGCGGCTGCAAGCCGTGCAGCCGTATATCGTCCGCTGATGTTTTGCAGAGCGGAAACACTATGAAAGATATGACAGCAGATGATGAGCGGCTGGCACGTCAGGTCATCGGGCTGCTTGAGCTGTTCGCCCTCAATACAGACGACACGGAGCGGCGCATTGTCGGCATCTGTCGGCGTGCATGCACGCCTGTGGGGCCGGTTGCAGCGGTCAGCGTCCAGCAACGTTTCGTGTGTCTGGCGCGCACCACGCTGGATCGCATACAGGCTCGTCACATCAAGGTCGTCGCCGTGGTCAATTTCCCTCATGGCAGCAGCAATGTTCAGTCAGTCATCGCGCAGGTACGCGCTGCGCTGATGTCCGGCGCGGACGAGATCGACGTCGTCTATCCCTTTCGCGCGCTGCTTGGCGGAGATCGGCAGTCCGGTCTTGCGATGATCTCGGCGTGCTCTGCCTTGTGCGCGGGGCATGTCAGGCTTACAGCGACACTTGAAACCGGTGACTTGCGTGACTCGCAGATGATCCTCGACGCTTGTCGCGATGCGATTGTTTCGGGCGCCGACTTCATCAAGACCAGCACGGGGAAGGCCGCCACTCATGTCACGCCGCAGGCTGCGCGGGTCATGCTGGAGTCCATTGCGGACGTAGGCGGGCAAGTGGGACTGAAGGTTGCAGGCGGGATCCGTACGTTCGACGAGGCACGTATTTACATGGCATTGGTCCGCGCGCGATTTGGTCTGCAATGGATCAACGCCGGGCGCCTACGGCTGGGGGGATCGAGCTTGCTGGACGACTTGCTGGCAAGGCTCGGCCTGCTCGAATCGCATGGCGGCGGCGATGGCTTTTGAATGATCGGTAGCTTTGCGCCGGGCAAAAAAAGACCCGGCAAAGAGCCGGGTCAAAAACCGTGATTAGCCTGATGAGGAGATAATCTGAAAGTCCGAACCAAGGTCTTTCAGGCTACCGTCCAGTCTCGCGACCGGATGTGATAATCATAACGATTCTCATTTGTAAGTCAAACTTTTCTTTTGACCGTACGCATGCCGGCGCTTGCACCTGATTCAGAACAAACATCAAGGGATTAAAAGTGGCGGGCACAGCGTAGCCTCAGCGGCGACCGGGTTGCGCATGCAAGCGAGGAGGGGAGTTGAAAACAGGACAATACATCGCCAGCCTGCTGTGCGTAGCGCATGCAGGCTGCAACGTTTTTGCGGTATCAGCGGGTACGGTAGCGCAGGCGCGTGCCGAAGTTCACTGACATCAGAA
The DNA here is from genome assembly GCF_900103225.1 of Pseudomonas congelans. GTDB lineage: Bacteria > Pseudomonadota > Gammaproteobacteria > Pseudomonadales > Pseudomonadaceae > Aquipseudomonas > Aquipseudomonas congelans. The sequence continues at coordinate 149,541 of NZ_FNJH01000011.1, forward strand.
TCTCGTCAGCCGAGAGTTCGGCCGGGAAGAACACCCCTGAAATCTGTGCGTGAGCGATGCTCGCACCTTCCATCGGCGTGTTGCGCAGGTCCAGGCCACGAAGGTCGGCAGAGCGAAAGTAGGCGTCGGTGAAGTCGATACCGGCGGTGTCCAGCTCGCGCAGGTCCAACCCTCTGAAGTCGCCCCCGGCCATATCGATGGTGCCGGTTCGCGGTTTCTCCTGATTGAAACCTTCGACATCATCTTTGCGCAGCAGCATATAAAGCGGTGAGTCGATCTGTTTGGGATGGCTCATGATGGCCTCGGACATGTCATTGCGTTGGAATTATGGCGCCAGTATATCGCCATCATCTTGAGGCCGTGAAGCGTTAACCGCTCAACGGCCATGTGTCTTTTCACAGGCCCGGCAGGCGCTGACGCAGGTTATCAATAAGGCTGTCCAGTTCGCTGCTGACGTTGGTTGCAACCTTCTTGCTGCGCAGGATTTCCTCGGCGCCGAGCGGCTCGCGACTGGCCTGCTGAGCTTCGATGACTTCCAGTGTCGCGTCAGATGGGTCGTTGCTCTGTGCCTGGCGCTGCGCAAGCCAGCCCGCGATCACTGCCTGCGGCGCTTCGCAATCCAGAATCAGGAACGGGACACCGGTGTTTTCGGCAATCTTCGCCGCCGCATCGCGTTGCTCGCGCTTCAGGTAGGTGGCATCGATCACCACCGAGAAGCCCGCGCGCAGGGTTGCAGTGGCAAGCTCATGCAAGCGTGCATAGGTTGCGCTGCTGGCTTGCGCGTCGTACAGGTCCTGATCCTTGCCGGCAAACAAGCGCTTGCGCTCTACGTCCGAGCGCAGGCGGATGGCGCCCAGCGATTCCACCAGGCGCATCGCAACGTGGCTTTTGCCGACGGCAGATACACCGTGGGTAATCGTCAGGAACGGTGAAGGGATGGCGCTGTAGCTCTCGGCCAGATTGGCATAGTTGCGGTATTGACGAAGTGTCGCTGCGCGCTGCACACCGTCGGCATCGGCCGGCTGGCTGAACAGTGCCACCTTGGCGCGGACCATTGCACGGTAGGCCTTGTAGAAATTCAGCAGCTCCAGGCCTGCGTAGTCGCCGGTGACTTCCAGGTACTGGCTGATCAAACGTCGTGACAGCGATTTCAGTCCACGGTCTTCAAGGTCCATTGCCAGGAAACCGATGTCGGCATAGACGTCGGTCTTGCGGAACGGCTCGTTGAACTCGATGCAGTCGAACAGCACGACCTTGCCATCAATCACCGTCGCGTTGCCCAGATGGATGTCGCCATGGCACTCTCGGATGAACCCGTCGGCCTTGCGGCGAGCCAGCAACGGCTTGAGACGCGCAAAGCTCGACTCTGCCCACGCCTGCAGTGCATCAAGCTGTGCCAGGTCGGCTTTTTCGCTGATCAGTGGGCGAATCTGCTCGAAATTCTGTACCACCGGGGCCATCACGCTTTCAGGCGAGCCGAGTTCGCTTTCGGCTCCGACTTGCGGTGAGGTGAGGTGAAAACCGGCAATCTGGTGTGCCAGCTCGTCGATGTGCCCAGTCGTCAACTCACCGTTGGCCTGCAGTGTGCTCAGCAGGCCATCCTGCGAGAATTGCTTCATCTTGAGCGCGTATTCGATGGCTTCGCCGTCGCCACCCAGTTGCGGCGCGTCCGCTGTACCGGTGATCGGCAGTACCTCGAGGTAGAGGTCGTCGGTCAGGCGCTGATTCAGGCGCAACTCTTCCTCGCAGAAATGCTTGCGCAGGGCCAGGGTGGTGAAATCCAGAAAGCCGAAGTTCATCGGTTTTTTGAATTTGTAGGCATACGGACCCGTCAGCAGCACCCAGGAAATGTGCGTTTCGATGACCTGGAAACTCTCCACCGGATGGGGGAAGAGGGCAGGGTTCTGCAGGGCAGCAATCAAAGACTGGCTCACGGTCGATCCTTCAGGAATGTGTTCAAGATGTAAGTACACGATGCCGCCATTATGGCCGCTTGGCGCGAGGCTGCAAACCGCTGACTCGGGCGTCTGTCGATCCTTGGCAAAGTGCGTATAATCCGCGCCCATGACTCGATCCCGCACCTCTCGTTCTGCAAAAAAACACCCCCCCCGCAGCCTCAACAAGTGGCTGGGCTGGGCGTTGAAGCTCGGTATTGTCGGCCTGGTTCTGCTGGGCGGCCTGGCCATTTACCTCGATGCAATCGTTCAGGAGAAATTCTCCGGCAAGCGCTGGACCATTCCGGCCAAGGTCTATGCACGACCGCTGGAGCTGTTCGTCGGACAGAAGCTGAGCCGCGATGACTTTCTCATCGAGCTGGACGCCTTGGGCTATCGCCGCGAAAGCGTGGCGAACGGGCCCGGTGCCGCAGCGGTGAACGGCAACACGGTCGACCTCAATACGCGTGGCTTTCAGTTCTATGAAGGCACCGACGCAGCGCAGCAGGTTCGCGTGCGCTTTTCCGGTGATTACGTAGCCGACCTGTCTTCGGGCAATGGTGCCAAGCTTGCGGTGGCACGGCTTGAGCCCTTGCTGATCGGCGGCCTGTACCCGAAGAATCTGGAGGACCGGATCCTGATCAAGCTGGACCAGGCGCCGCCCTATCTGCTCGACGGGCTGGTGGCGGTCGAGGACCGGGATTTCTATCACCACTTCGGTGTGTCACCCAAATCCATCGCCCGGGCGATCTGGGTCAACAGCTCTAAGGGGCAGATGCGGCAGGGCGGTAGTACGCTGACCCAGCAGTTGGTCAAGAACTTCTACCTGACCAACGAGCGCAGCCTGACCCGCAAGCTGACCGAGGCCATGATGGCGATCCTGCTGGAGATTCATTACAGCAAGCAGGAAATCCTCGAGGCCTATCTCAACGAAGTGTTCGTCGGGCAGGACGGCCAGCGTGCCGTTCACGGTTTTGGTCTGGCCAGTCAGTATTTCTTCAGCCAGCCGCTCTCCGAACTGAAGATCCATCAGGTGGCGATGCTGGTCGGTCTGGTCAAAGGGCCGTCTTTCTATAACCCGCGTCGTAATCCGGAGCGTGCTATGGAACGTCGCAACCTGGTGCTCGATCTGTTCGAGCAGCAGGGCGTGGCCACACCGGAAGTGGTTGCCGCTGCGAAGAAAATGCCACTGGGTGTGACCAAGACCGGGACCCTCGCCGACAGCTCGTTCCCGGCGTTCCTCGATCTGGTCAAGCGTCAGCTGCGCGAAGACTATCGCGACGAAGACTTGACCGAAGAAGGACTGCGGATCTTTACCAGCTTCGATCCAATTTTGCAGATGAAGTCCCAGGCTGCCATGGACGATACGTTCAAGAAGCTCGCCGGGCGCAAGGGTTCTGATGAAGTTGAGTCGGCCATGGTCGTCACTAACCCTGAAACCGGCGAAGTGCAGGCATTGATCGGTGGGCGTGAGGCCGGTTTTTCGGGTTTCAACCGGGCGATCGACGCGGTGCGGCCGATCGGCTCGCTGGTCAAGCCTGCTATCTACCTGACGGCTCTCGAACGACCAAGCCAGTACACGTTGACCAGCTGGATCGCCGACGAATTGTTCCAGGTCAAAGGCGCCGATGGCCAGATCTGGAAACCGCAGAACTACGATCACAAGTCACACGGCAATATCTTCCTGTATCAGGGGCTGGCGCATTCGTACAACCTGTCGACCGCCAAGCTGGGTCTTGAACTGGGCATTCCAAACGTGTTCAAAACCCTGGCCAGGCTGGGTGTGACGCGCGAATGGCCTGCCTACCCGTCGATGCTGCTGGGTGCGGGGGGCTTGAGTCCGATGGAAGTGGCCACCATGTATCAGACCATCGCCAGCGGCGGGTTCAATACGCCGATGCGGGGTATTCGCAGCGTGCTCACCGCTGAAGGCGAGCCGCTCAAACGTTATCCGTTCCAGATCGAACAGCGCTTCGATCCGGGTGCGATTTACCTGGTGCAGAATGCGATGCAGCGGGTCATGCGTGAAGGTACGGGCAAATCTGTTTACAACGTGTTGCCGAGATCGTTGAATCTGGCAGGCAAGACCGGCACCAGTAATGACTCGCGCGACAGCTGGTTTGCCGGGTTCAGTCAGGATCTGCTGGCCGTGGTGTGGATGGGCCGCGACGACAACGGCAAGACACCGTTTACCGGTGCCACCGGTGCCCTGCAGGTCTGGACCAGTTTCATGCGCAAGGCCGGTCCGCTACCCCTGGACATGGCGATGCCGGACAACGTCGTTCAGGCGTGGGTCGATGCGCAGACCGGTCAGGGTTCGGATGCAAGCTGCCCGAATGCCGTGCAGATGCCGTATATTCGCGGCAGTGAGCCCCAGCCCGGCGCGACATGCGGCGGCGCTCCGGCACCTGCCACTGAGGTGATGGACTGGGTCAAGGGTTGGTTGAACTAGGCAATCGAGGTTTTGAAGTGAATAAATGGTGGATTCCAGCTTTAACGGCACTGGCCTTGCTGAACGGCTGCGCCAGTGTGGAACGCGGCTCGATTCCAGTCGTGGATTCGAGCTCCAAGGTGTCCAACGGTGAACGTGCGGCAGCGTCGCGTAACGGTACTTACCGCACCAACACGGCTCCGGTGCAACAGCAGCCGCAAGCCGTACCGCAGGACTCTGGCGTTGTGGTGATGGTGCCGGGCGCGGGTGGTGCCGATGCCGGGCAGAGTTACTCTGCACCCGCCAGTCAGGCACCGTTCAGTGTCAATACTCCGCCAGTCGATGCCGCTCCGGTCAATCAGGCCCCGGTCAGTCAGGCTCCTGCGAACAACAGTTACAGCATGCCGGCTGCCTCTGCCCCGACCGGAATCCCGTCCAGCGGTGGCGGTCTGTCAGAGGACGAGCAGCTTGACGGGCCCGTACTGGCATTGCTGACCACCGCACAGCAACAGCAGACCAGTGGCGATCTCAACGGCGCGTCATCCAGTCTCGAGCGTGCGCAGCGGGTTGCACCGCGCGAGCCGCAAGTGCTCTATCGTCTGGCTCAGGTGCGTCTGGCTCAAGGCGATGCCGCCCAAGCCGAGCAACTCGCCCGTCGCGCTCTGACTTACGCCAATGGACGTACCAGCCTTCAGGCCAGTCTGTGGGGATTGATCGCTCAGTCACGCGAAAAGCAGGGTGATGCGGCCGGTGCTGCCCTGGCTCGCCAAAAGGCTCGCTGATGGACGGACGTTTGCCTGAGGTTGCCGAGCAGTTGCTGTTGATAGAGCGCGAGTTGCGCCTGCTGGGCTGGTGGGATGCGACACCGCCCAGCGAGCAGGCGCTCGCCAGTCAGGAACCGTTCAGCGTCGATACCCTGGAGTTCGCCCAGTGGCTGCAATGGATTTTCCTGCCGCGGATGAAGGTCATCCTTGAGCGCGACCTGCCATTGCCGAATGCTTCCGGCATTCTGGAAATGGCCGAGATGGTCTATGCCGGGTGCATGAGTGAAACACGGCAGCTGCAGGCGCATCTGGCGCGGTTCGACCAGTTGATTACAGCGGCGCGCTGATCGGCACGCTCCTAGCGGCAGTAGTCGTCGATAGCCCTGTTGGTCTCTTCGATACGCGTCTTGCGGTTCTCATCCGTAAGGCGCCTTGATACCCCTCCCACCTGCTCGCGCACTCGCGGATTGTTTTGCAGTTGCGCGAGATTGGTGCGCAAGTTTTCGCAATTTTCCACGCGCTTTGCTTCCTGAACCTTCACCTGGCTTTTGACTTTCTGGTCAATCTCGCGCTGTTGCGCAGCTCCGTCGTCTGCGGGGATGCCGGGTGGGGCGGCAGGTGGCGGCGTCTGCACATTGATTTCCTGCACTGGCTGGCCAGTGGGGGGCTGGGCATCAAAGTGCGTCACACCCTGAGCATCCACCCACTTGTAGATCGAAGCGGCCTGACTGGTTGCGCTGATGGCCAGCGCGGCGGCGAGAATCATCCAATGCATGTCGGGTCCTTGAAAGTCTGTGCATGCAGAAAGCTACCATAACAGTGCATTTCAGTCCGAAACGGTGCGATTTCACTTGTCGGGTGTCAAGAAAGCGCACGGATCGCTTGACTTGAAGGGGGGGAATCACAACAATCCAAAGTTCGCTGTAGAAGGACTGCCAGAAGCAGACCCTCTCGGTAGATCATGAGGCGCACACCCGCGCCGACCTGTAACACCCGCAACGCGTTACCTCGCGCTGGGTGGGAATGTTCCGCAACACTCAGGGACCTCCCAATACTTGCTCAGTCAGTGCTGACGTAGTCGGCGACCACCGTCGCTCATGCTCTGCTGGCAGTAAACCTATTAAGACCCGTCCCGGAGTGGACGGTATTCTGGCGTTTTAGAGGTGAACAACGTGGAGCTTTTATCTGGCGCTGAAATGGTCGTCCGCTTTTTGCGTGACGAAGGCGTTGAGCATATCTATGGGTACCCGGGTGGTGCCCTCCTGCATGTCTACGATGCCCTGTTCAAAGAACCGGCGGTGAGCCACATCCTTGTTCGCCACGAGCAGGCTGCCACGCACATGGCTGACGGCTATGCGCGGGCTACCGGCAAGGCGGGCGTGGTGCTGGTGACCTCGGGTCCGGGTGCAACCAATGCCATTACCGGTATCGCCACGGCGTACATGGACTCCATTCCGATGGTGGTCCTGTCCGGCCAGGTAGCCAGTACGCTGGTGGGCACCGACGCGTTCCAGGAGACCGACATGATCGGTATCTCCCGGCCGATCGTGAAGCACAGCTTCATGATCAAGCACCCGTCGGAAATCCCTGAAGTCCTGAAGAAGGCTTTCTACCTGGCACAGTCCGGTCGTCCGGGCCCGGTGGTCGTCGATATTCCGAAGGACATGACCAACCCGGCCGAAAAATTCGAATACGTCTTCCCGAAAAAAGCCAAGCTGCGCTCCTACAGCCCTGCGGTTCGTGGCCACTCCGGTCAGATCCGCAAGGCCGTCGAGATGCTGCTGGCTGCCAAGCGTCCGATCGTCTACGCCGGTGGCGGGGTGATCATGGGCAATGCTTCGGCGCAACTGACCGAACTGGCGCAACTGCTCGATGCTCCGGTAACCAACACCCTGATGGGGCTTGGTTGCTATCCGGGCACTGATCGTCAGTTCGTCGGTATGCTCGGGATGCACGGCAGCTACACCGCCAACCTCGCGATGCACCACACCGATGTGATCCTGGCAGTCGGCGCGCGCTTCGATGACCGTGTCATCAACGGTGCCAGCAAGTTCTGCCCGAACGCCAAGATTATCCACATCGATATCGACCCGGCTTCGATCTCCAAGACCATCAAGGCCGACGTGCCTATCGTCGGTCCTGTCGAAAGCGTGCTGACCGAAATGGTCGCCACCTTGAAAGAGATCGGCGAGACGCCCGACAAGGCATCCGTTGCCGCGTGGTGGAAGCAGATTGACGAGTGGCGCGGCACGGGTGATCTGTTCCCGTACAACCGTGGCGATGGCACGGTCATCAAGCCGCAGGCCGTTATCGAAACGCTGTGCGAAGTCACCAAGGGCGACGCTTATGTCACCTCGGACGTCGGTCAGCATCAGATGTTCGCTGCGCAGTACTACCGCTTCAACAAGCCGAACCGCTGGATCAACTCGGGCGGTCTGGGCACGATGGGCTTCGGCTTCCCGGCTGCTATGGGCGTCAAGCTGAACTTTCCGGATGCGCATGTCGCGTGTGTGACCGGTGAAGGCAGCATCCAGATGAACATCCAGGAGCTGTCGACCTGCCTGCAGTACGGCCTGCCGGTGAAGATCATCCTGCTCAACAACGGTGTGCTGGGCATGGTCCGCCAGTGGCAGGACATGAGCTACGGCGCGCGTCACTCGCACTCCTACATGGAGTCGCTGCCTGATTTCGTCAAACTGGTCGAGGCCTATGGCCACGTCGGCATGCGTGTCACGGACCTGAAGGATCTGAAGCCGAAGATGGAAGAAGCCTTTGCCATGACTGACCGGCTGGTGTTCATGGATATTCAGGTCGATGTGACCGAGCACGTCTATCCGATGCAAATCAAGGACGGCTCCATGCGCGATATGTGGTTGAGCAAGACGGAGCGGACATAATCATGCGCCATATCATTTCCCTGCTGCTGGAAAACGAACCGGGTGCATTGTCGCGCGTTGTCGGTCTGTTCTCCCAGCGTAACTACAACATCGAAAGCCTGACGGTTGCGCCGACCGAAGACCCGACCCTGTCGCGTCTGACGCTCACCACCGTAGGTCATGATGAGGTGATCGAGCAGATCACCAAGAACCTCAACAAGCTCATCGAAGTGGTCAAGCTGGTCGACCTGTCGGAAAGCGCTCATATCGAGCGCGAACTGATGCTGGTCAAGGTCAAGGCCACCGGCGCGCAGCGTGCGGAGATCAAGCGCACCACGGATATCTTCCGCGGGCAGATCGTCGACGTGACCGCCAGCGTCTACACCGTGCAGCTGAGCGGCACGAGCGACAAACTGGACAGCTTCATTCAGGCCATCGGCACCGCCGCTATCCTGGAAACAGTACGCAGTGGCGTAACGGGCATTGCCCGTGGCGACAAAGTGCTGAGCATTTAAATCAATTAAGCAAATGGCCTGCGTGGCCAAGATAACAGGGGATTTCCATGAAAGTTTTCTACGACAAAGACTGTGACCTTTCGATCATCCAGGGCAAGAAAGTCGCCATCATCGGTTACGGTTCGCAAGGCCACGCTCAGGCGTGCAACCTGAAAGACTCCGGCGTTGATGTCACTGTCGGCCTGCGTAAAGGTTCGGCCACTGTCGCCAAGGCCGAGGCTCATGGCCTGAAAGTGACTGACGTCGCTTCTGCCGTTGCTGCTGCCGACCTGGTCATGATCCTGACCCCGGACGAGTTCCAGTCCCAGCTGTACAAGAACGAAGTCGAGCCGAACCTGAAGAAGGGCGCAACACTGGCGTTCTCCCACGGCTTCGCGATTCACTACAACCAGGTCGTACCGCGCGCTGACCTCGACGTGATCATGATCGCGCCGAAGGCTCCAGGTCACACCGTGCGTACCGAGTTCGTCAAGGGTGGCGGTATCCCTGACCTGATCGCTGTTTATCAGGATGCTTCCGGCAACGCCAAGAACGTTGCCCTGTCCTACGCTTCGGGCGTTGGCGGCGGCCGTACCGGCATCATCGAAACTACCTTCAAGGACGAGACTGAAACCGACCTGTTCGGCGAGCAGGCTGTTCTGTGCGGCGGTACTGTCGAGCTGGTCAAGGCTGGTTTCGAAACACTGGTCGAAGCTGGCTACGCGCCGGAAATGGCTTACTTCGAGTGCCTGCACGAACTGAAGCTGATCGTTGACCTCATGTACGAAGGCGGTATCGCCAACATGAACTACTCGATCTCCAACAACGCCGAATACGGCGAATACGTCACCGGCCCTGAAGTCATCAACGCTGAATCCCGTCAGGCCATGCGCAACGCTCTGAAGCGCATCCAGGACGGCGAATACGCGAAGATGTTCATCAGCGAAGGCGCCACCGGCTACCCATCGATGACTGCCAAGCGTCGTAACAACGCTGCGCACGGTATCGAAATCATCGGTGAAAAACTGCGCTCGATGATGCCTTGGATCGCGGCGAACAAAATCGTCGACAAGGACAAGAACTAAGCTTTTCTGGTTCACTGCCGGACTACAGCTGGTTTACAGGAAAAAGCGCGACCAACCGGTCGCGCTTTTTCGTTATGGGTCAGGCTCTGGTATAAAGCTGCATCGTTTGCAGGCGAACCCTCGCCGCAGACCTGTGTCGAACCTTTTCATACCGCTGCAAGGTAATCTCCATGAGCGAACGTCCTGAAGAGCCCATCAAGGCCTCTGACGCTGAAAGTCTGCTACCTATCGATGAACATGTGGAAGAGGGCCATGACGCCGACGGCCGGCAGGTCCGGCATCGGGGTATTTATCTGCTTCCCAATCTGTTTACCACGGCGAATTTGTTCGCGGGTTTCTACTCCATCATCAGTTCCATGAGTGCGCAAAGCGCCATGAGTGCAGGTGATTTTGCCGGGGCAAGCAAGTATTTCGCATTCGCTGCGATCGCTATCTTCGTGGCCATGGTGCTCGACGGCCTGGATGGTCGTGTTGCGCGCATGACCAATACGCAAAGCGCGTTTGGCGCCGAGTATGATTCTTTGTCCGACATGGTCGCCTTCGGTGTAGCCCCGGCGTTACTGGCATTCGGCTGGGCACTGGGTGACATGGGCAAGGTGGGCTGGATGGTTGCCTTCATCTATGTAGCCGGCGCTGCATTGCGTCTGGCGCGCTTCAATACTCAGGTCGGCAAGGCTGACAAGCGCTACTTCATCGGCCTGGCCAGTCCGGCTGCGGCAGGTGTGGTGGCCGGCACGGTCTGGGCATTCAGCGATTTCGGGATTCAGGGCTCCAAACTGTCGTTTCTCGTTGCGTTGCTGGTCGCCGCCGCCGGTATGCTGATGGTCAGTAACATCAAGTACAACAGCTTCAAGGAGCTGGACTTGAAGGGGCGCGTGCCTTTCGTTGCGATTCTGGCAGTGGTCTTGGTGTTTGCTGTCGTATTCAGCGACCCGCCGCGCATTTTGCTGCTGATATTCCTCGCCTACGCGTTGTCCGGGCCGATTCAGTATCTACTTCGTCGCCGCAAGGCCTAGTCAAGGATCTAATTTCCACCATACTCCGTAGTCTATTGGTGCATCAGTTCCCTGGCCTGCGGAGTCATCATGTTAATCAAACTTCCTTCTGCGTCCGACTCCAAAGAGTCGGACGTCACGCCCGAATCCATTTATCTCTCACGACGCACATTGCTCTCGAGCTCGCTTGCAGGTCTTGCCGTCACCGCAATGCCGCGCTGGGCCGGTGCCGCCGATGCTTCTCGGTATGCCGATGTCGAGCCAGGTAAAGCACCGGGCTGGTTCGCGGACAAATTGCCTTCCACGAAATGGCAGGCGGTCAACGTCAAGGACGAGGCGATCACGCCGTTCAAGGACGCGACTCATTACAACAACTTCTATGAGTTCGGTACTGACAAGGGCGACCCTGCGAAGAATGCCGGGTCCCTGCAGACCGAGCCCTGGAGTGTCGTGATCGACGGTGAGGTCGGCAAGCCCGGCCGCTATGCGCTCGAAGACTTCATGAAGCCTTACCAATTGGAAGAACGGATCTACCGGTTGCGTTGCGTCGAAGCCTGGTCGATGGTCATTCCGTGGATTGGTTTTCCGATCGCCGCGTTGCTCAAGCAGGTAGAGCCGACCTCCAAAGCCAAGTACATCCGTTTCGAAACGCTGGAGGACTCCAAGTCCATGCCGGGTCAGCGTTCGGACTTCGCTCTGATCGACTGGCCTTATGTAGAAGGGCTGCGTCTGGATGAGGCGATGAACCCTCTTGCGATTCTGGCGGTGGGCATGTACGGGCGGGAGCTGCCTAACCAGAATGGCGCACCGTTACGCCTGGTGGTGCCATGGAAATATGGTTTCAAGAGTGTGAAGTCCATCGTGCGCATCAGCCTGGTCAGTGAGCAGCCGAAGACCACCTGGCAGAGCATTGCGGCGAACGAGTATGGCTTCTATGCCAACGTCAACCCGACGGTCGATCACCCGCGCTGGACGCAGGCCCGTGAGCGTCGCTTGCCGAGCGGTCTGTTCAGCCCGAATCTGCGCGACACGAAAATGTTCAATGGCTATGAGGAAGAGGTCGGTTCCTTGTACGCCGGCATGGATTTGCGGAAGGACTATTGATGCGATATCCGTTCGTGCGTCTGGCTGTATTTCTTGCCGCTTGCATTGCACCTGTGTGGTGGTTGTATCAGGCGTGGATTTTTGCGCTCGGGCCTGATCCCGGCAAAGTCCTTGTGGAGAACTTCGGAGTGGCGACGTTGGTCATGCTGCTGATCACGCTCTCCATGACGCCGTTGCAGCGCCTTACCGGTTGGTCCGGTTGGATTGTGGTACGTCGCCAGCTGGGCCTGTGGTGTTTTGCCTATGCGTTGCTCCACCTGACCATGTATGCGCTGTTCATTCTTGGGCTGGATTGGGGGCAGCTGGGTGTCGAGCTGGTCAAGCGTCCCTATATCATCGTCGGTGCGCTGGCGTTGCTGGGGCTGCTTGTGCTGGCGGTGACCTCCAACCGGTATAGTCAGCGTCGCCTCGGAGCACGCTGGAAAAAGCTGCATCGGATCATCTATGCGATTCTGGGGCTGGGTTTGCTACATATGTTCTGGATTGTCCGGGCCGACCTTAAAGAGTGGGCGCTGTATGCGGGGATAGGTGCATTCCTTTTATTGCTACGGATTCCCGTGTTTGCTCGGCGAATCCCGCGTCTGGGCGGCGCTGCCAAGGCCAGATCGGTAAAAGTTCAAAATAACGGTTGACGCCCTCTGTGAGGTGTCTATAATTCGCCCCACTTCCGGCGCAGACGGAAACGAAAAAACCTTGTAGATCAATAGGTTGCAAGGTTTTGGAGTGAAGAGTCAGCGAGGAAGGAGGTCGGGTCTGGATTGATCGACAGCGGTGAGAAAAAAGAGTTTGACACGCGGTTGTAACGCTGTAGAATTCGCCTCCCGCTGATGAGCAACTCCAGAGTTGATCGCAGCGCAAGTGGTTGAAGTTGCAAAGGAAACTTTGAAAACTTCTTAAAATAACCGCTTGACAGATACAGAGGACGCTGTAGAATGCGCGCCTCGGTTGAGACGAAAGATCTTAACCCACCGCTCTTTAACAAATGAATCAAGCAATTCGTGTGGGTGCTTGTGGTGTCAGACTGAAGTCAACA
>NZ_FNJH01000014.1 GCF_900103225.1 Pseudomonas congelans
GCCCTGTAGGAGCGGACTTGTCCGCGAAGAGGGCGGTACATTCAATGCATTGGCTGCGTTTGGAAGATAGCCTTCGCGAACAAGTTCGCTCCTACAGGAGTATGCGGTACCTTGTGGGAGCGAGCTTGCTCGCGAAGGCGTCGGTGGGCTTTTACTTTTCGGGCGAACCCTGAACAGCGCCGTCCGAATCCTCTATCGCAGCAGGCTCTTCAGCAGGTGCCTCAGGTGCCAGGTCGAGCAAGTCGGGCTCGTCTTCCTCTTCTGCCGCCTGAACAGCAGCTTCAGGCTCGGTAGGCAGCGGCCTCAGCAAACTCGGATCCGTCACCCCGGTCAGCTTCTTGCGCAGGCGCTGCAAGTCACCCACGCTCAGCTTCAACAGCTTGGCCGATTTGGTCTTGATCAGCGTGGTGACACTTTCTTCCTCGCCCAGGCGCGCCATCTGCCCCGCCAGATTCATTGCCAGCACTTCGCGTGTGTAGATGCCGGTGTTGTACTGATACACCGCAGCGATCAGCTCACGCAGTTCCAGCGGCAAACGCCAGCGGGTGCGCAGAGCAGAACCGAAGGCCGCGGAATACTGTTCCAGAAACTGCCCGATCACCTGCTCATCCAGCTGGCCGCCAGCCAGCAGCCACTCCTGCAGGCAACCCAATACCGCCAGGTCGCCCAGCGACTGCAACAGTCCGGCACAGAAACAGCGCTCCGCATCCAGCTCCAGCATGCTGCCCAGAATGCGTGCGTAATCAGCCGTGCGTTGCGACAGGGTCCAGAGTTCATGGGCCTTGGCCAGCAACGCGTCGTTGGTCAGCACCGCCATACGCTTTTTGGCCAGGCCAGACGCGATATTGGCGCCCTGCACCGGCCCGAGAATGGCCAGCGCCCCGCCCATGGTCTGGATCGGCTTGCCCAGGTGTTGCGCCGCCGTGTTGGCGGCTGCGATCAAAACAGCGGTGATGTGCGGGTCGTTGCGCAGCTCCTGCTCCAGCAAGGTGACGTCGATGCCACTGGCGGTCTGGCTGAGCTTCACCGCCGTGGCGACATCCACGAACAGCGGCGCGCCATCGGCTATGTCACGGCGTTTGTCGAGAAACTTGGTCAGGGTCAGACCCGGCGTCAGCGCGGGCACCGCACCTGCAACCGGGGCACTGTGTTCCAGCAACAGGCCTTCAAGGCGCTGGCGCAGTCCTTCGGTGTTCAGTGGTTTGGTCAGGTAGGCAGTCGGAGCCAGCGGCACGACCTCGCGTACGCTGGCGCTGTCATTGCGATTGCTGATCAGAATGAACGGGATGCCGGGCTGACGACGCAGATTGCGCACGCCCCGCAGCAGGCTCAGGCCGTCGATCCCCGGCAGCTCGCGGGCGGCGATGATCAGGTCCGGCAGGTGTTTTTTCATCCACTCGACGGCCTGTTTGCCATCGGTGCACATCTCCAGCTCGATATCCGCACGCACGCCCAGCACCAGGTCGCTGAGCGTCTCGCGAACCCACGGATCAGACTCGGCTATCAGTACGCGAGGAACGGTGGGCAAAACTACAGCGGTCATCATGACTCTCCGATGTCAATGCGATCACCTTAGCCAATGCAAACGTCCGGATATACCCAAAACAGCGAAATACCCTGCTCCAAAGCAAAAAAAACCCGTCGAAACGGGCTTTTTTTGTCTGTTTGGTCATAAATTAATCAATTCATGACTTCACACTTTTCACGCGATTTCAGCAAAGCATTCGTCGAGAATGGCCAGGCCGCGATTCAGCAATTCGTCTTCGGCGGTCAACGGCACCAGCACGCGCAACACGTTGCCGTAAGTACCGCAGGACAGCAGAATCAGACCCTTGTCACGCGCCTTGGCAACCACCTGAGCCACTGCAGCGGCGTTAGGCTTGTGCGAATCGCCGTCTTCGAACAGCTCGACAGCGATCATCGCACCCAACGCACGCACTTCACCGATAACCGGGTACTTGGCCTGCATCGCCTTGAGCGAGGTCACCAGACGCTCGCCAACTGCCTTGCAGCGCTCCAGCAGGTGCTCTTCTTCGAAGATGTCCAGCACCGCCAGCGCCGCCGCGCAGGCCACCGGGCTACCGGCATACGTGCCGCCCAGACCGCCGGGTGCGATGGCGTCCATGTATTCAGCCTTGCCGCACACGCCCGCCAGCGGGAAGCCGCCTGCGATGGACTTGGCGAAGGTGGTCAGGTCGGCCGCAACGCCCATCTGCTCCATCGCGAAGAACGTGCCGGTACGGCCAGCGCCGGTCTGTACTTCGTCAGCGATCAGCAGAATGCCGTGCTTGTCGCACAGCTCGCGCAGACGCAGCATGAAGGCCTTCGGTGCCACGTAGAAACCACCCTCGCCCTGCACGGGTTCGATGATGATTGCGGCGATGTCCTTGGGCTCGGCGTCATTCTTGAAGATGCGCTCGATGCTGGCGATGGAATCGTCAACGCTCACGCCATGCAGTTCGCACGGGTACAGCGCGCGGAAGATTCCGCCCGGCATCAAACCCATGCCGGCCGAGTACGGCACAACCTTGCCGGTCAGGCCCAGGGTCATCATGGTGCGGCCGTGGTAGGCGCCGGTGAAGGCGATAACGCCCGCACGGCCCGTCGCAGCACGGGCGATCTTCACGGCGTTTTCTACTGCTTCGGAACCAGTGGTCACCAGCAGGGTTTTCTTGTCGAAATCGCCTGGCACTTTGGCGTTGATTTTTTCGCACAGCTCGACGTAAGGCTCGTAGGCCAGTACCTGGAAGCAGGTGTGGCTCAGCTTGGTCAGCTGTTCTTGCACGGCAGCGATGATCTTCGGGTGCAGGTGACCGGTGTTGAGAACGGCAATACCGCCCGCGAAGTCGATGAATTCACGACCTTCCACGTCGGTAACGGTCGCGTTCTTCGCCGAAGCAGCGAAGATCGGGTGGATCTGACCAACGCCACGCGGGACGGCTGCATGGCGGCGTTGCATCAGGGATTCGTTAGTCTTGCTCATGTATTCCTCATTCGCCGCTCATCGGTCGGCGTGGGTCAAGGATCAAGCGGACCGGATCAACTGCGGCAGCATACGATGATCGACTGCTGCAGCCTTCAGGCCACCAGGAAACTGCGGTGCAACAAAAGCCGATGACACGTCGCTCTCGCGCGCCATCGGCTGCAATACCCAAGTGTCGGTCAGACCGACAGGCAGAGGTATTTGATTTCCAGATAATCTTCGATGCCGTACTTGGAGCCTTCACGGCCCAGGCCGGACGACTTGATACCGCCGAACGGTGCCAGCTCGTTGGAGATCAGGCCGGTGTTGATACCCACCATGCCATATTCCAGCGCCTCGGCGACACGGAACACGCGGCTCATGTTCTGCGCGTAGAAGTACGACGCCAGACCGAACTCGGTGTCGTTGGCCATTGCGATCACTTCGGCCTCGTCCTTGAAGCGGAACAGCGGGGCCAGCGGACCAAAAGTTTCTTCCCGGGCCACGGCGGCGTCTTTCGACACGTTGACCAGAATGGTCGGCTCGAAGAACGAGCCTTCCAGGCTGTTGCCACCGGTCAGCACGGTTGCACCCTTGCTGACGGCGTCGGCAATGTGTTCCTTGACCTTGGCCACCGCCTTGTCGTCAATCAACGGACCGGTGGTGACGCCTTCTTCCAGGCCGTTACCGATCTTCAGCTTGCCGACTGCGGCCTTGAGCTTCTCGGCGAACGCGTCATACACCGCGTCCTGCACGTAGATGCGGTTGGCGCACACGCAGGTCTGGCCGTTGTTGCGGTACTTGGAGATCATCGCGCCTTCGACCGCCTTGTCGAGGTCGGCATCGTCGAACACGATGAAAGGCGCGTTACCGCCCAGCTCCAGCGACACCTTCTTGATGTCCTTGGCGCACTCAGCCATCAGCTGACGACCAATATCGGTCGAGCCGGTGAAGGACAGTTTGCGCACGATCGGGTTGCCGGTCAGCTCGGCACCGATATCGCCTGCGCTGCCGGTCACCACACTGAACACGCCCGCCGGGATACCCGCACGCTCGGCCAGTTCAGCCAGAGCCAGTGCCGAGAACGGCGTTTGCGACGCAGGCTTGAGCACCATGGTGCAGCCCGCCGCCAGTGCAGGACCGGCCTTGCGGGTGATCATCGCTGCCGGGAAGTTCCACGGGGTGATCGCCGCCGTCACACCAATCGGCTGCTTGAGCACGATCAGGCGCTTGTCCGGCTGGTGACCAGGAATCACATCGCCATAGACGCGCTTGGCTTCTTCGGCGAACCACTCGATGAACGACGCGGCGTAGGTGATCTCGCCCTTGGCTTCGGCCAACGGCTTGCCCTGTTCCAGCGTCATCAGCAGACCCAGGTCGTCCTGGTTCTCGATCATCAGCTCGAACCAGCGGCGCAGCTTGTTGCCACGCTCCTTGGCGGTCAGCGCACGCCAGGCCGGCAGCGCCTTGTCAGCCGCCTCAATCGCCCGACGCGTCTCGGCTGCGCCCATTTTTGGCACCGTGCCGAGGATCTCGTTGTTGGCAGGGTTGTTGACCTTGATCGACTGACCACCGTCCGCGTCCAGCCATTGGCCGTTGATGTAGGCTTGCTGGCGGAACAGTGTGGAATCTTTGAGCTGCATGTCGGCCTCCTAAACAGCATCGCCCGACAGGCGACGCGAACAATTGATATCGATGCACCCCAGTTGGAAGCCATCGTCAGGAAAACATTCCATCGGGTTCCAGCGCTGCGCAACGCATGAAGGCAGGAAGACCGAACAAGAGCGTTTGAAATCTCAAACGAATCCTAGGCATTGCGGGGGGAAAGGACAATAGCCCGTTCGAAAAAAAGAACGGGCGCAGGCAGGTGTGTGGTTTTTCGATCAGCGTCGAGCTCAGCTGCGGAGGGATTTTCCCGCTGCAGTAGAGTCAGGCTGCCCTGCCCTTCAAGGTAAACAGGCTCAACCCCAGACCAATGAACGACACGCCAAACACCCGATTGACGTTCTGGCGCCTGCGGGCTGAATTGAGGTGGCGCTTGAGCGTCTGTGCCAGCAGCACATAAAAGACGTGAGCAACCACAGAGCAGCCGGCGAAGGTCACGATCAACACCCCCGTCTGCTCCACCTGAAAGGTGCCGGGCTGGATGAACTGCGGCAGAAACGCGATGAAAAACAGGATCGCCTTGGGGTTGGTCAGCGCCACCGAGATGCCTTTGATAAACAGGCTGCCTGTGGACACCGCCTTGGGCACGTTGGCCAGCGCATCAAATGCACTGCGCGCGCTACGCCACTGCTTGATCCCCAGATAAACCAGATACCCCGCGCCTGCGATTTTCAGCACCAGAAAGGCGCTGGCGGACGCTACCAGAACCGCGCCCAGCCCGGCCGTCACCGCCGTGGCAACCACGATCAAGCCCAAGGCGTTGCCGAGCGAACCGACCATCGCCCTCGCCGGGCCGTGGGTGATTGAGTTCGACAGCGCCATGATCACCGCTGGCCCCGGTGTGAGGGTGACGAACAAAGCGATCATCGCGAAGCTGAGCCACTGTTGTAGCGATTCCATTTTTTATTCTCCCTGTGGCGCAGGCATTAACCCACGTCTGTAGCGCTATCGATAATCCGGAAGCGTGAAAGACTGCACCGCCGGAGTCAGCGCCCTGGCAGCACGCTTGCTGATAAAGGGCGTTGCCACCAACCGCTGCACGGCGCGCAGGATCTTCACCCCGGTCTGACTGCGAGGATGGACCAGACGCGGGACAAGTTTCGGCACGCTCTGCGACTTTTTCACCACAGGGCGCAGGACATATTCGTACGAGGCAAGCGCCTCTGCAATCGTATCGGTCTTGGTGAGTTCGCCCGCCAGCACATACGCGCCAATCAGCGACAACGAAGCACCGACCCCACCCAGCGGCGTGACACACCACGCCGCATCGCCGAGCAGTACCACCGGGCCATTCGACCAGCGATCGATCTTCACCTGACGCAAGTCATCGAACCAGAAATCCTCCGCAGCCTCCATCCCCGCCAGCAGACGAGGCACCTCCCAACCGGCGCCTGCAAACGACGCCCGAAGAAACGCCTTCTGCTCGGCAACACTGTTGCCAACCGTCAGGTGGCTTCGGCCGTGCACATTAAAGAACGCACGCGTCGTACCGCGATTGTCCGGACGAACGCCCGCACTGCGCCCGCCCACCGCGTTATACCAGCGCGCCGTCTGGCTATCGGTCGGCGCACGAGGCACCGTAAAGAAGGCGCTGGCCAGGTCCATCCGACGTGGCTGGTTCTCGCCGGGGAACACCAGCTCCCGCGTGCGCGAGCCGACACCTTCGGCAATGATCAACAGATCAAAACGCTCCTCGCCACCGCCCTCGAACGTGACCGACACGCCCTCCGCATCGTGCTCGACCGAGACGATACGATCAGCAAAGCGATAGAACGCATCAGCAGACGACGCCTCATACAGCAGACGCGCAAGATCACCGCGCAACACCTCAAGCTCAGCCGTCGGGCCGTCCCCGTCCAGACCAGCCAGATCGATGCGCGCCGCCGTGCGGTTATCCTCATCGACCCACGCAAGCCCCGTCTCGCCGGTGTTGAGCTCCTTCACCGCCTGCTCAAGCCCCATCAGGCGCAAGACCTCCCGGGCCGCGCCCCGCACATCCACATTCTGCCCGCCATCACGAAAGGCAGGTGCCTGCTCGACAACCGTGACATCGCAATCACGCTGCGTCAGCCACCAGGCCGCGGCACAACCCGCGATACTGGCCCCGGTAATAAGAACGCGGCACGGGCTGCGCTCGATGCTCTTGAACTGATTGATAAGAGGCCCTCGGTGAGCACGAACTGACGGAGTGGTATGGGGAGCATCATGCACCACCAGGCCGTTGTGCCGGTAGCGTAGGTCTGTTCCTTTATGGACGACAGATGGTGTGGGGTGATGAAAGGCTGTCGCCGGGTGATTTGTGTCGCACACCGCCCGCAACTGGACGCCCCGTACCCATGTGAGTATCATGGCGCCCGCGTCGCACCAGTAGCTCAGCTGGATAGAGTACTGCCCTCCGAAGGCAGGGGTCGTGGGTTCGAATCCCGCCTGGTGCACCATATTTTGCAGTCTGGATATGTCTTGAGTTTTGGACAGTCTACGAAGAACTCCGAAAGCCCGCCTTGTGCGGGCTTTTTTGTTTTTGGCTTTAGCAATTCTCAAGATATGTCGGCATCCATCATCCGTGAGCATTCCGACAGCCTCCTAATGGTTGGTGAGATCAGCATGTGCGATCCGCGCATCGTCGACTCGCGCAGGCACAATGCGGACCTGTTAGATAAGAAGATCAATCGCCGCGAGCCCCTTATCAACAGCCATTCCCTGATGGCGGGTTACATCGAGGCCATGAACACCTGGAAAGCCGATGAGCAGGAGCTGAATGAAAAACGTCAGAGCCTCAGCACCCGTCTTGAACAGATCAAACAACAGGCAGTAGAGGACATGGCCAAAGCCCGGCAGGCCGAAACGAACGCCGCGACTGCGTATGCACAGGCCGTCGCATGGGGCGACACCGAAGGCGAAAAGACCGCCAACGCCGATGCGCAAAAAGCCGCAAAAAACCTGGCAACCGCTGCCGAACATGATCGCCGACAAGGCCTGATCATATCCGCGCTGGAGCAGGAGCTGCTCACCGTGGATCGATACATCGCCGAAGCTCAGGAAAAGCATAAGGGGATAGAGCGCGACGCCCTGTGGCTTTCTCAAACAGTGCTGGAAGAGAAATGGAACGAGGCCGCTAGGGCACTCTTCGATGTGGGCGGAAGGCTGTGGGCAAATTACAACCTGCTCGGCCTTGATCAAGTGAGCCTGTTGAAACTGGCGGTTCCGCAGGAAGGCGAAACCGTCGGGAACTGGACGTGGCATGAACTATCCGGCCGAGCGCGCAACTACGGCGCGCAGGATCTGCTTCAGCTCAACAATATCTAGACACCTCAACAGTCTGCACTCGTGAGCCAACTGGAGGAACTAACGGATGAAAGCAGTGAACAACACGGCGCTGATGTCGTCGGGGTATGGCTGAAGAAATAAAGCCGCTTCACCTGAAAAAGGGCCCAGACGGGCCCTTTTTGGTGTAGGCGCTTTACTGGAAATACACAGTATTTCTAGCCCATCGCATCAAGATAATGTTCCATAGGATGCGCGGCTCTCTACCTATTAGTCACAGTCTGCTCTCGGCCAAGAGCAGACGTTCAAATGGGGTAGAACCCGGTTCGGCCTGATGTTCAGCGCCAAGGGCCAGCCGCTGCGGAGCGTGGCCGGCGATGCCGACATGGTGGCCAGGGTTGCCGCCAGGGCTGATATCATTGGCTAGGTCGACAAGGCCGCTATAACCGACAAGGTCAAGGTGTTGCTCACCTCGCCCTGATTTGGGCGGTCGATGATCAAGGCCGCGGGTGACTCGCCGGCTTTGTTTCCGCCCGCAACCACAGAAAGTGAAAGGCCAGCCGGTACCGTGGAGGTGGTTGCACACGCGAATAGTGGCACTATGTCCCTTTCATGATACTGTTCACCTCAGTGCAGTCGTTGGTTTACGCTATTTACTGCTGTATGCGATTTAGATGTTCAGCGGAGGAACGTTTGTGTCGGCTATTTTCATTCATCTGTCAGATATCCACTTCGGACAAGAGAAAGATGGTGGTGCGCTAGCCACCAATACAGATGCAAAAGACCAGCTTATAAAGGACGCACACGCCGAGTTAAAAGCAAGGGGGGCAAAAGCGTCAGGCATTATCGTCACTGGTGATATTGCCTACTCCGCACAGGAAGAACAGTACGCAGAAGCAGGAGCTTGGCTGGATAAGCTTGCTGAATGCGTAGGCTGTGATGATGAGAGCATTCAGTTAGTCCCTGGCAATCACGACATTAATCGTGATGCGATTACTCACGCCCTTGGCTGGAAACTGCAACTCATACGTGAAAAGGGCGACCTTCTGCTAGATGCCTTTTTAGACGATGAACAAGACCGGGAAGCCTTATTCTCTCGCTTTGAGGCATATCGTAATTTTGCTGAAGGTTACGGCTGTGATCTTGATACTCGAGGAGAGTACTCTGCAGATTACGCTGTAGAATTAGTGCCAGGAAGAACGCTTAGATTCGTTCGCCTGAACTCTGCACTAATATGCTCTCGAAAAGATAATAAAGGTGAGCTAATACTAGGTGCTCGACAGCGGATCATTCCAGAAGTCGAGGGCGAGGAGGTTGTGGTTCTTATGCACCACCCCTTGCATTGGTTTATGGATACAACCGAAGCCAGACAATACATTGAAAACCGAGCGCGGGTGGTGATCTCTGGCCATGAGCATTATCCATCGCTGACAGTTATGCCCGTAGAAGTTGGTAGTGACTTAATGCTGCTTGCAGCAGGCGCAACTGCACCGGATGACGTAGGCGGAAAATATACATACAAATACAACATTCTAGAGTTTGATTGGGACCAAAAAACAGATAGTTTAGCAGTCACAATTAATCCAAGAACATGGGATGGGTACCGCAAAAGATTCTCAAAGGACGAAGAGTTTCTGCAAGGGAATGAGGGACCTCATATTTTGGCTGCGCCAAACTTTAGAAAATCTGCTCTTCCCGTTTTGGATGACTATCAGCCTGACACTAGCGCTGCATCGAAGGTGAATGCAATCGTCAACCCAGTTTCGGGGGCCGGCAAAGCGGAAATAGATATTGCCGCGAGAGACCGTACGCTGCGCTTGAAGTTTTTCCGAGATCTAAATGATGCCCAGCGTATGAAGATTTTAGTCGATATGGCCAACCTCCCCGACGACATACACAAGCTGGACCATGGACTAGAACGAGCATTTTTCGCACGGATTCTAAAAAAAGGCCTTGGCGATGAGTTGGCCAATGCTATCGAAGATGTACTAACGACCCCTGAGGAGCACCAATGAGCTTGATGGCTAAACACTCACGCATTTTTTGGCCTGATCCTCAGGACGAACAAGTACGGCGGTTGAACCTAGCGGTGGCAGAGTTTCAGGTATGGATTCGAACATTAAGCCCGGCTTCCCGCGCCATTGAGTTCGCTGCTGCTCTTGCTAGAGCGTTTGAGTCTGGTTCGGTCGATGAAGAACTCGCCGAAGCGGTCGAAAAAGCGATAGTTAAGACCGGCAGCGATGCGTTTGTACGTGAAGGAAACGACCTTCAGATTACAGTCGTTGCGGTGGTCGCAGTCCTGGATCTAGTTCGGGAAGATGAAATGGCCGACGATGGCTGGGGGGCCGTCGACGCCTTCGCCGCCGCTTGCTGGTCAGCCCTTTCGTTCCAGAGCACTGTACAGAAGGAAGGACTCGAGGTACTCCGTGATGAGCTCCTTTCCACATCTCGAGCGCGGGTTATCAAGGTGGCTGAAGAGTCTCGAGTTCGTGCGGCAGTTCCAGAAGTTGGACTTCTGCAGATCCCAGATTCCACCCCGACAAATGCTCGTGCCAAAACCGCGTTCAAAACAGCTGTTGAGCCACTTGTAAAATCTCTCCGAGAGAATGCTGAGCTCGACCGTGAGGAAATCGATTTCCTCTGGTGGCGGCTCTCTGATTGGAGCGCTGTCTTAGAGAAGCCTCTCTCGTCGCTCTCTGATGCCAATCGTGCCGTTTATGCAGGGTTGGAATGCGGCTTAATGCTACGACGCGCCCCTTCAAGTGGACACCGTAATGTCGCCTTGCAAGGCATCTCCAATGAGAAATCTTTTACCCTTGCAGAGCTAGTTGGTGAGCTCGAGGTCGACAATGAAAAACTGAAAGCAGCCATAAGCTCGGACGACGTCATCGCTGCGGGAGAGGTCTATCCACTTTTAAAGTCGATTTTGAGTGGCGACCTTAAGGCATTCGGATCAGCGATAGCTAGAAGCACCAGGGACTGGGGCGGGCGGGCGTTGTTGGAGGCGAGTGTGCTGCAGTTAAATAGGCGGAAAGGGGCCTGAGTATGCGCAAATGCTCTTTTGATAGCTGCACGTACAGCATCACCGGGCGCTGCATCCGAGGAACCCCGGAGTCTGAATGCCCGCATCTCCAGGAAACACATGATTTCGAAGACTCCACATCCTTAACCGAAGAACTAGTTGAGGGCGATTGGCAGCGACCACAGGAAGGGAGCGTGGCTGGTGATGCGGTTCTACGGCCTACAGAGGAGATTCCGCGCCTCCCCTCCAGTATGACTCTTGGTCGTGAAGAAGCTCAGGAGCTCATGTGCAGTGAGGCCACCACGATGGTGGGGATCGTCGGGCTACCAGGTTCGGGCAAAACTGCATGCTTGGTAAGCGCTTACTTGCTACTATCACGTGGCTCACTTCGAGGTTACGACTATGGCGACAGTCGTAGTCTGATGGCGTTTGAGCAAATTTCGCGTGGTAGTCGACAATGGGCATCCACTGAATCCCAACGTCAACTAACCGTGCGGACTGAACT
The DNA here is from genome assembly GCF_900103225.1 of Pseudomonas congelans. Taxonomy (GTDB): domain Bacteria; phylum Pseudomonadota; class Gammaproteobacteria; order Pseudomonadales; family Pseudomonadaceae; genus Aquipseudomonas; species Aquipseudomonas congelans. Next base: position 11,419 of record NZ_FNJH01000014.1, read on the forward strand.
CGCAGATGATCGGCAAGCAGGGTTTCTTCATTTCAAACTACGTCGAGCAACAGATGGGCGCCTGTTAAACATCTTGTTGCCTGACCTACCTGGTGAATGGTCAACGTCTCTGATAGATAAGGCCGACTCAAAAAGGTTTGAGTTTATAAAATCGGCCACCGCAATGTGGATAATGGTAGATGGGCGGGAGTTTGTAGATGCCAAATCACGAAACTATGCTATCCACCGAACAAGGCTGCTTATTACGCGCTTAGCCGAAGTCGGCACACCCTCTCACATTAGATTGATACTCGTACCTAGCTGGAGAGACATCGGCGAGTTTCCGCAAACTGCTTTTGATCAGATTGAGGCCGAAGCAACATCTCTAGGCTTCCGCTTGATCCTTTCACCGATTGCCTCTTTCTCGGGAAATAACTTAGTTAAGCCCGGCGAGGGTGTCGCTGATTTGTTTGACATCACATTAAGCCACGCGCGCGAGTGCCCAGCTTTCTGGCCTGACGACCAAAGATGCAAGCTACGAAAATTATCTGGCTTCAGGAGCCTATAGTGAAATCAAAGTCGATTATTCTAATAGGCGGCCCAGACTCTGGGAAGACGAACTATTTGGCTCGTCTCTGGCCTTCATTTCAGCTCAGAAGGGACGAGTTGCGGGCCGACAAAACCCCGAACGATATTCGTTACGTAGATAGTGCCCTTGAGCATCTAATGAAGGGCGAGTTTGCTCCTCGATCAGATAGAAATCTGGAGGTAGGTCGCGCTGATTTCTCCATTGATGTAAGGGCAGGTTTTGGAAACGGTGACCTTCGAAAGCTAATGATTCCTGACATATCAGGCGAGCTTTGGACAAAAGCTGTCGCTACATCTGAGATTTCCGCAGAGTGGCTGAAACTCTTGCAAGAGTCGGAAGGCGCTGTTCTCTTCGTTCGTCACGCTTCAGATCAAACAATACAGCCTCTAGACTGGGTAACGGCCCGATCTGTCCTCGACTTATTTTCAGAAGATGAGCAGGACGAAGAAGCCGCTCCAGACAAGGACCCGGATGAGCAAACTGAACTGCCTACCAATAATCAAGAGCAAGTTATTCCGACACAGGTATTATTGTGTGAACTGCTGAGATATCTAAGTACGTACCTCTCCAATAAGGCTGACGGCAGTGCTCCGAAGGTATCCGTTGTTATCGCTGCTTGGGACAGGGTCGATCCAGACCTCAGAGCTGAAGGACCTAGAAAGTATTTGGAGCGCCAGTTCCCTCTGTTTGCTGGCAGGCTGACTTGCGAGGACCGTTTGGACATTAAGATTTTCGGAACATCGATCGTCGGTGGAGATCTGAATGATGATACCGAGTTCAAAGCAACATACTTCGACAGACCTATCACAGATCATGGATATGTAGTGGTGCAAGAGCCGGATCAGACCCAGACAGCAAACGATATAACCCTGCCAATCGCTTGGGCTATAGGGGTTTAAGTTTGGAATCTCTAGACGAACAACTTCATGGGTATCGGCAGGGACATCAACTGCTCTCCAGCACCGTTCGCCTCCCCAAAGACGACCAGGATCTTATTGATCGCCTTTCTGACATCGCAGGCTCTTTAGGGCCCAATGAGCGTTTCGCTCCTTACATTACTCTTTATCCACTCCCGAGTGGATCGCAATATGTAGTTGCTAAAACATGGCAGGACCTGGACGCCCCTCGTGCCGGCTGCGTGCGGACGCGAAGCATTTTTGTACCAATGCCTGCATGGATTGAGCTAGAGAACGTTGCCGGTGTTGTTGATCTCGTTTCTAAAGCCGGGGCTTTTGATGCCGCAAAGAAGCGCACATTAATTAACGCTACACCTTCTCCCTTAGCTGAGATTGACCCACGACAGGGTATTGAACTTGTCGAAGCACTATTTCTTGAGGACCGCGCCCCAATTGTTGTCTTCGACTCAGAATACGCGGAAATACTTACGCTCAGAGTAGTTACAGCACTCTGGCCGAGCTTCCGAAGAAATTTTTCAGCCTCTACATTCTGCCGTTCACCCAGATCAATCGGGCGGCAAAGTTTCGATCTGGTTTTTGCTCCCAAGGACGCGCGTTCCCGTTTCGGGGATTGGATCGGGAGGCGAATTGATGGCCGAAAGAAAGATGCAACTCGCCATCAGTGGTCAAAATCTATAGTTGAAAGTGTATTAGTTACGCCTTATCCATCTTTGAAGATGTTGGACTCTATAGGCGAGTTATCTTCTGACGGTAGAGGATCGGAGTCTGCTCTGCGTGTCTCCCTACTGTGGGAGGATCTCAAGAAAAAATCCAGCACCACGCCGAATGCAGCACTTGGATTGCTCGATATCGCGAGTACTCGTTCCTCGCGTAATCCAGAAATTATTCGATCTCTAGAACCTGTCTTGGTTAAGTCAGTACATATGGCAGTCGCTCAGCTTCCTACAGAGGACGCATGGCGGTACCTCAAGGCGCTCACATCAAAGCTCAGTAACGAGCCGATATCATCCGGAGTGAGGAATGAAATTTCCGAATCAACCCAGATACTTACACGTGCTTCGCCCGATCTGGCTATCCAGTTCGCTACATCGTTCATAGGCTCAGGAGTTTTCGATCCGCTGATTCACAGCATATGCGTTACTTTAGAATCGCTCTTTGATCGAAATATTGCTGCAAAGTTTTCTGATCTGAACGATATGGACTTCATCTCCCTTTCTCTTTTTAACCCTTCGCTTCTGAAGAAAATGGTGCAGGAAGGCAGTTCGCTGTCTATTAGGTTGGCTCATGCAATTTCAAGCACCCGTCGTGAACTCTCCCGAGAGATGTGTAAAAGTCTGAGACCTTTGCTTGTATCCGACTCGCATGCAGCTCTTGCAACAATACTCTTCGAAGATATCACGCCGGCCGAACTCAAATCTCAGATTGTACGCACTTATGATGCCAATGAGTTCCGTCACACTAAGATTCTCGCAGTTCTTTTGGATTACACGCGCAGACTTGGAATAGCAGAGAATGTTCGCGATATGGTTGCAGCGTTCCAGCCTAGCAAGTACGTCGATACAACTCTTGCGGAGCTTATTGGACACAAGCCTAGCGACCTTGAATGGGTGCTAATTGGCGACACGCTCTCTGACGAACGCCGCCAGGCGTTTCTCTATTCGATGCTCTCTTCGGCCTCACGCAGTGAGCTTAATAATATGCTTTCTTCTACTGCCTTAGTAAAGGAGGTCTTCAAGATATTGGGTTGCAGCTCAGCTGCATATGTAAATCTGCTTAGTTCGACTCTTAAAGATATCGAGCTTCCTGCCAATGAGACTTACAAGTTAATCCTAACTTTGAGACCTCATCTCAGCGGGAAAGATGCGCAGGATTGGGCCCTTAGGATAATAGATATCTCGCTGAAACTAAACGTAAGCAGTGTCAGTGCAAAAAAACTAGCCAGTTTTCTCAATGAGGCAGCTTCTGAGCTATCAGGTGCGCGCTTCTTCGCTATTGGCCTGGACAAAAATGTTTCGTCAAAGATTGTGGAGCGCAATATTGAGGCGACCAAGCACTGCAAAGGCGATGCTCGAAAGCGGCTGCTGGGATCAGTCAACGAACTCGCGGAGCAGTTGGTAAAGCGACTCCCTCTAGACTTGCCTCTAGAGGCAACCGAGACGATTGCAGATCTACTTTGGGAGTCAAGTCAAAAACACTACCAGTCTCTTGAAAAAGCTTCTGCGCAATTACTACCATATCTTTTTAAACAACAATCTCCAGCCGCATCCCCATTAATAGCGGCCACATTCCCTGTCATCTACCTTGAGCTAGCGCGCGATATTCCATCGTCTCTCATTTCGCGCATTTTCCGCTTCGGTGATTGGGATAAATGCAAAACAGCCCGCCAGGCTTTGATTGCCGCATTTATTAGGTCAGACTGGAGGATCACTGATATTGCGACTACTGCAGCACGATCAGCTGACACTAAAAGGATCTTTGAAACACTTGCATATGAACCAGGCGGATACAAATTTCTTCGCTCCCTGTCTTCAGAGATTGATCTAGTATCTGCCAACAGTAGAGGCTCTATAGAGTATGCGCTGAAGCAGATCCTAGATGAAGATTGAGTCTGCAGATTGCTTAGCGTGACCACCCTCCAGCTGAATCGGCCCTAATGTCGTTGACGCATCCGAGCGGTTTCTTTTGGCCGTTAGCGGCCACCGTACACAGTTGCCCGTACGGCACAGAGGCAACGGCAGCGTTACACAGTTCCGTATTGTTACATCACATACACAGAAACTCCCGACGAAGTGTTATAGCTATTTTATCCTTATTTTTCATACACTTAAGAATTAACGTTACACCTGAAACACCAGTTACACCGCGTTTGAAGGGTCTGGCCCCCGCCCCCCTATGAGGTGAGCCCCATCAGCGAATGGAATCCGGCATACGCCGGGGGACCCTGAGGGCTTCCGTTGCATACGGGGCAGGGAACCCGCGCATCTTGAGTAGCCGACGTTTTCACAGCTTAGTGAACTGGTGAACCCGGTGAACTCACCCAATCAGGTGGTGAACCCGAATGTTCATTCCTTCAGCTACTGATCTGCTGCCGTCAACCTGTCAACTGTCAACCAACGTCAACCGATCAGCAGCTACCAAATCCACGCGGGTTTCATGCCCCGTGTTCCTCGAATGCCGCCAGGGTCCCCGGCGTTAATCCTCTGGGAATGGCGAGGCTGACTAGCTGACGTCAAGTGACTCGAAAGCTCCTCCTGTAGCCTCTCCGGAGGAAATACAAACTTTGAACGGGTACCAAGAGTCCTCCAAGTACCATCCCTCCCCCGTGATGAATCCATCCGCGAGGGAGACTTGGATATCCCTAATTCCATCTAAAGACAAACGCTCAGTGCACCAGACCTCAGCCTCTCCTTTGAAAAGCCTAAGCCACAACCCATTTGAAACGAGGGTGCTACCCAGCTCTGGGATGCTGATCAAATTCTCAATATCGCCACCGAAGTGCTTTACGAGCAGTCCGTTACGAACGTCCACGATGTAACCCTGACCACCGGCAACTACGATCACATGAAAAGTTGATTCCACTTCCAACACGCAGTTGAAGCGGCAAAACCCGGGTTGGAAGTTTCCCACCCAAGAAGGCATCCCTTCAGGCAAGAACCTGATAACGATCCCCTCACTATGCTGCCCTTGGCCGGTTGCACTGAACTGGAGAGGAAGAGGGCCATCACCTGGCAGCCCAGGAAGAAGCTGATGATGCGGCGTATCGGTCATAAATTTGCCCGGCTGCGGAGTTTATTTCAGTCGAATCATGACACTACCTGCCCCTCCGTTACAGAGGCGTGACCTTCCAAAGGTGGGGCAGCTATCGAGGAGCTGTCAATCTGGGTTGAACACAGAGGGTCTACAGAAGTGGCACAGAACATTTGAGTAGCACTGGATACCCTGGATGGATGCAGATTCATCACCCTTGCTCTCGCCTCACTGGCGGCAGAAGGTAGCGCCGTGTATGCCCACGTGTATGCCTAACCGAGTCACCACCAAACAAACCCTTTAAATACGGGGCTCTTACTAACCGGTTCAAACGACGCCTGGGCACCATATTGAAATCTAGATGTGTCTTGGATAGTGGACAGTCTACAAAGAACTCCGAAAGCCCGCCTTGAGCGGGCTTTGTTGTTTCTGGCTTTTGGTGCTGGATGAGGTCGTCATGTGCGCTCCGCACTTCATCGGCGAGAAGATGTTGGCCCAGCAAATGGCCCAAGCGAACAAGGAACTGAAAGCGGGCATCGAGGTACGCATGCTCGCCCCCCCAACCGATGCCAGCAAAGGCCTCGGTATGTTCGACGCCCTGAGCGGTTTCCAAGATGCGGCAGCACTGGCACACCGCTCACCGCCTTTCTCACAACCCCAGGAAAAAGATGTATTTATTTTCATACACAATTCGAAACACCTCATCCCCCTAAATCCGAACCCCTCAGACAATACAACCGGACATATTGTCGCACCCCAAAAAATGGCTTGCGGTTGTGATGAATCGTTTCATCTGGCATAAAAGGTCGGCTTCGGGCTCGAAAATCTAGGAAAACATAGATTAATGGGTCGACGATAGCTGCTCCAATGTCAGACCCCACGCGTCAAATAATCAAGCCAGTTTTGCTCGCTGCCCGAAGCGGATGCCTGTGCTATCCAATCTGTCTTTCAACCTCATCGAGGCCATTCCTACGGCGCGCCCAAACGTCGTGCAACAAAAAGGACCGGAAAATTGAGCGATCAATCAACTCCGAACACTCCACTCGTTAGATTCTGCGACAAAGTTGGTATTCCCTATCCCATGTTCTGGGGTTTTGTCGGCCTGTTGATCTTCATGATCGGCGATGGCGTAGAACTCGGATACCTCTCGCCCTTCCTCAGTGAACGCGGCATGCCCGGCGATGAAGTCGCCATGATCTTCACCATCTATGGCGTCACGGTCGGTATTTCATCGTGGCTCGCCGGCGCGCTCTCCAATATCTGGGGCCCGAAACGGGTGATGTTCATGGGGTTGATCATCTGGAGCGTGTTCGAAGTGCTCTTCCTGGTCTACGGCCTGCAGGAATTGAGCTATTCCATGATTCTGCTGACCTATGGTTTGCGCGGTTTCGGTTATCCGCTCTTCGCCTACGGTTTTCTGGTCTGGATCGCGGCTTCCACGCCGTCCCGCAAGATGGGCATGGCCGTGGGCTGGTTCTGGGTGGCTTACGCCGCGGGCCTGCCAATGCTGGGCTCTCTGGTGGCGAGCATCGCTATTCCGCTGATTGGCGCGTTGCTGACCTTCTGGTTGTCTTTCGCCCTGGTGGTCATCGGTGGTGTGATTGGTCTGGTCGGGATGCGCGAAGCTCATGGCATGCGGCGACTGGCGCCGGAAGGCGAGCGCCCGCTGGTGTCGATGGCTAAGAACATCACCATCATGTGGACACGTCCTAAAGTGTCGTTGGCCGGTATCGTCCGCGTCATCAACACCTCGTCGATGTTTGGCTTTCTGGTGGTCATGCCAGGGTTCTTCATGCAAACCGTTGGCTTCACCCTGGAAGAGTGGCTGCGCCTGCTGACCATCGTGTTTGTGTTCAACATCATCGGCAACCTGGGCTCCAGCGTCATCAGCACCAAGATCGGTTATCGCAACACGATCCTCTGGTTTGGCGCAGTGGGCAGCACGATCAGTACGCCGCTGTTCTTCTTCATGCCACAGGCGTTTCCGAACGACTTCCTGATCGCCTCGATCTTCGGCGCCTTCTACGGCCTGACCCTGGCGTGCTTCGTGCCGCTGTCGGCGCTTGCACCTGCTTTGGCACCGAACAACAAAGCGGCTGCCTTGTCGGTGTTGAGCCTGGGTGCAGGCGCGTCGACGTGGGTTGGCCCGGCTGTTGTTGCGATCTTCAATGAAAGTTATGGCATTGAAGGCGTGGTCTGGGCGTTCTCCGGGTTGTACGCACTGAGTGCTGTGCTGACCGTATTCCTGAAAGATCCGGAGCCGGTGCATGACCCGATTCTGATCAAGATCAAGCGTCGGATCAAAGTGTTCGCGCCGCGTCTGGATTATCGTTGGGCTCACGCTGAGGATCCGAAGCAAGGGCAAAGCTGATTCAGAGCCCCAAGCTTTGCAGGAAAGAGCCGCCGCAGACTGCACACGCACTCTGCGGCGGCTTGGCTTTATTTGCGTGATTCATGCCTGGGCACTCTGTTGAAATCTAGATGTGTTTTGGACAGTCTACGAAGAACTTTTGAGTACTAGCCATATGGACCGGACATGCTGAAACGCACCTAGCTCGCACATATCTCAGCCCAGCATGCCCCTCATGCTCTGCTGCAACGAAGACTTGAGCGCCGTATCACCGGCTACAAGGCGATAAAGCTCTAGGTCCTGACCGCGGCGTATCAGCATCACTTCCTCGAAGATCTTCTCGAATGGCTACTGTCGCGATCCTGCTTGTACTGCTTCTGCCCGTGATAACGGGCGGTCTGGCCGGTCCAGGGGTTCTTCAGCTCCAGCGTGGCGAAGGGCAGCCCGTTGATGAAAAGCACCAGGTCGATCTCTTCTAAGGTATTGCTCAGGGAGTAACGCACCTGGCGGGTGCTACTAAAGAGATTCGCCGCGAACTGGCGTTTGTTCCGCTCCGAGCTGCTCGCCAACGGCGCGGGGTACATGAGGTTGAGGTGCACATCGTCGATGGCCAGGCCGCGCTTTAGTAGGTGCAGCACTCCGTATTTTTTCGCCATCCGGTCGAAGCGCTCCAGAATGCGCAGGTCCCAGTCCTCGTAGCGCTGCTTGAGGCGTTCCAGCTCATCGCTCTGGCTGGCCTTCAAGGAACTGCCATAAACAGCGAGCATCTACGGCATAGCGGGCATTAAAGTCCTGGGCGCGGCCCAGTTGGTAAGCGTGATGGGTGCTGAAGGGCAATTCTGCCGCGCGGTCGCGGATCACATTCTGCTCTTCCAGGCAGGTGCCGGTCAGGTACTTTTCGATACTCGCTTCCAGCGCCTGCTCGTTGGTTTTGCTTACCATTCCAGCTTCGTTATCCCTTGTTCGCTTATTGGGGCCAGGCTCGCCCAGCGTGGCGCGCGAATGTCTAAAAATATCCAGCCAACGGGGTTTAGATATTCGTCGCTACTTACCTTTATTTCTACTAATTCATTGATTTATATAGGGTTAAAAGCTGGAGCAGGCTCGGTTGACAATCTGCAAAATGTCTAACACCCCGGCTAATTCGTCTAAAGCGCTCATGCAGCCAAATGAGCATTTTTTCCAAGGCCCTAATCTACAAAGTTTTAGGGTGCTGCCTGGAGGCGTTGGCCGCATCAGTCAAATGGCCGGCAAATTGAGCAGTGCAAGTGGGAGCGGCTAAAACCGCGCCTTTCCTTGGCCTGCCCGCTTGCAATGGCCGCTCCAGTCAAATGAGTTCGGGCAATGCCTCCAAGCATCTTTTGTCATCGCCAGACCATTTCCTGAATGTCTAAAAATGTCTAGAAATTAGCCTTTAGACATTTGCCACAGCTTACCCTTTGGCTCGATAACCCCTTGTTTTTTCAAGGATTTCAGCAAGTTCTTAATCTTGTGGGCCTTCTGTTGAATGTCTAAAACGTCCGGCAGTTTGTCTACGAGTAGCTTGTCGATGGCGGACCGTCTGGCCGATCCGGACTGTTGGATTAATTCGCAGATCAGACGCTTGTAATGCGTGTCATCAATGCCACGGTTAAGAATGTACTGAGCTAGATCGTCGCTGTGCCGCGCCACTTGAGCGGAGATATGGAAATTGGGCTTGCGCCCCTCGATCAGCCTCTGCGCCTTGAGATGGCGAACCTGTGCATCACTCAGTGATTTGTGCTTCTGCACCCTATCCAGCAGGATGATGTCGTCCAACGCCAGGTTGGGCAGCTCGGCGAGCTTGCGCGCATAGCTGATGTCCAGCACGCGCCCGGTGATGGTCACCTGCACGCGGTTTTGCTCCAGCTGGTATTCCGGCAGGGGGAAGAAGCGATTCTTCTGGATCAGGAACATTTTGCGGATGCCGCTGCCGATGGTGTCGATCATGTTCAGGTTGACCATGGCATCGGTGAGGAAGCGGTTGCGATAGCGGCTTTCCGGCGCGTCGGCCTGGATCACCTGCTCGACCGATCCGGGAATAAAAGCGCCGGGGTTGCTGAAGCACAGCTGTCCGTCCTCGAACTCCACCACCGAGACCTTGCCGCCCAACTGGTAGTCCTGATGGGCGATGGCGTTGTTGAGCGCCTCACGGATGATAAAGGGGTCGTACTGATCGACCTCTTCGGGGAACAGCGAGCTATCCGACATATAGCGGTATTTCAGGTTTCGGATCTTGCGGTACACCTCGTCGGCACTAGCCAGCAGCGGGCAAGAAAAATGCTGGTAGTCACGCTCTGAGCCGTCACGATCCTTGAGAATCCAGCTAATGGTGGGCGAGGCCGGATTGAGCCAGTGCGCTGCCTCAGGCTTACCCAGCAGCAGGATGGCGGTACGCGTGATCTGCCCCTGAATGGTCAGCTTGGATTTGTTGAGAAAGGCTTCATCGCTCCAGGCCGGCAGTTCGGCAGCCATCTTGGGATGCTTGGTGGCAAATTCGCGGCGAGCCAAGGCGATGGCCTCCGTACTCAAATCAGCCAGACTTGCGCCGGGACAAATGCCCGCACTCCAATCCTGCGGACGATTCTGGCCACGGATGCGCTCGATTTCTTCAAGCGACAGCGGCCCGAGGGATTGCAAGCTAAGGAGCGCATCTTAACCAATGCAGCCGCGCTTTTGGCAGAGAAGACAAGCAAAGGGGTGACCTTGCCTCTGCACAGCAAACCGTCCTGGCCCCGACCATGCATTGCCACCTACAAGCGTGATGGTGCACCTATCAGGAATCGCGGCTCAGCTATCAGTAATGAGCAATGGCAGGCCTCTTGAGCCAAAGCCCCGGGAGGGCTTTACCGTCCAGCCCAATTACTTCAAAACACCTAAAACCCAACCTCCTCACCCCAACAACCCAGCACTCCCAACCATCCTCACCCCCCACTCCACCCGCTCAGCAATACCCTGAATCAACACACCCCGATCCTCCCCCAGCAGCGCTCTAAGCTGATGGGGAGCGAACACCAGATCAATGAATTGACGGGCCAGTGCGTCAGGGTCGGTGGGCTGGTCCGGGCCCGCCAATATCGCCGAACGTACTCTGGTGAAACCGCCTTCCCACCCGATTCGGTTGACCTCAGCCGCCAGCAGCGGGGTGCGGTTGGAGGTGGCGATTACCAGGCGCATCATGGCCAGGGTATCGGCTTGCAGTGCGTGTTCGAGGATGCCGTGGCCCACGTGCTGCAGGCGGCCTTCGAGGGGGAGCGCGGGAGTCGTTTCGGCGGGCGCCAGCAAGGTGGCTACGTGGCGTCGTACAACGGCTTCGAACAGCGCTTCTTTGTTGGCGTAACGCGCATAGAGCGTGGCTTTGCTGGCACCGGCCGCGCGGGCGATGTCTTCGCATGAGGTGCCTTCGAAACCGCAGGCCAGAAAGCGCTGCAGCGCGGCATCCAGCAATCGACGCTCGGCCTCGCCCGCCTGGTCTTGCCTGGGCCTGCCGCCTTTGGATTTGGTCTTGATCGCTGTCATGGCCGGCAACTTACAGCCCGCTTGTTTGTTCGTCAACTAAACGGTAACGTTCAGTTAAATGGAAGCAGGTAAACGCCGTTTCTACCTATTCATAACGATCAAGGAAGCGCTTTGTGAATGACGCGACTGCTTTACCCATAGTGGTTGCTGGCGCTACGGGAGATTTGGGCCAACGCGTCGTGCGGGCCTTGGCAGAGCGCGGTGCCCATGTCATAGCGCTGGTTCGTCCGGGCACTGAGTCAGCCCGGCTGAATGGCCTGCGCAACAGCAGCACGACGATCACGCCTGTTTCACTGGATGACGCTCAGGGCCTGCGCCGTGCCATTGCCGGTTCGGGTTGTGTGGTGTCTACGCTCAACGGCCTGGAAGAGGTGATCATCGGGCAGCAGGGCAGGCTGTTGGAGGCTGCGGTGGCAGCTGGCGTGCCCAGGTTTATTCCCTCGGATTACTCGCTCGACTACACCCGTACCCGACCTGGCGATAACCGCAACCTGGACCTTCGCCGACGCTTCGTCACCCAGCTCGATGCGGCCGACATCAGCGTGACCTCGATCCTCAACGGTGGCTTTCTGGAGCTGCTCGAAGGCGACGCGCCGATCGTGCTGCCTGGGCGCCGGGTGCTGCATTTCGGTGATGCACAACAGCCGCTGGACTTCACTGCCAAGGACGACGTAGCCGCCTTCACCGCCGATGCCGCGCTGGATCCCCACACGCCGCGTTTTCTGCGCATTGCCGGTAACAGCCTGTCGCCTGCGCAGATCGCCAGCGTCCTCACCGAACTGACCGGGCATCTCTACCGCACGCTGCGCCCCGGCAATATCGGCACGCTGTCCACCCTTATCGGTGTGGTGCGCGCGCTCACGCCTGCCAGTGACAAGCCGTTCCCGGCCTGGCAGGGCATGCAATACCTGCGCGACATGATGAGTGGGCGCGGCAAGCTGCTCAATCTGGATAACGACCGCTATGGCCAACGTGAATGGGCGTCCGTTCGTGACACGCTGGCCCGTACCCATGTGCAAGGGAGTAAACAATGACCGACCTTATCGAACCCTTTCTTCTTCAAGTTCCCCAGGCGCAACTCGACGATCTGGCTCAGCGCCTGGCGCAAACCCGCTGGCCTGACCCCGAAACCGTGTCCGACAACAGCCAGGGGCCACGGCTTGAGCGTCTGCGCGCGCTGGTCGAGCGCTGGCGTAATGGCTATGACTGGCGGGCCACCGAAGCACAACTCAACCAGTGGAACAGCAGCCGGGTCGAGATCGACGGCCTTGGTATTCACTTTCTGCACATCCGCTCGCCTCACCCTGGCGCCTTGCCCTTGCTGATGACCCACGGTTGGCCGGGCTCGATTCTTGAGTTCCGGGCGATGATCGGGCCACTTACCGACCCTGTCGCCCACGGTGGCCAAGCTAGCGATGCGTTCCATTTGGTGATCCCGGCGCTACCGGGCTTTGGTTTCAGTGATAAGCCGCGCTCTACAGGCTGGGGCGTGGGCAAAACGGCGGCGGCCTGGGCGCAGTTGATGGACCGTTTGGGCTATGGCCAGCGCTGGGCCGCTCAGGGTGGGGATTGGGGCGCGGCCGTGACCACCGCTCTTGGGCACATGCGCCCGCCTGGCCTGATCGGCATTCACCTGAACATGGTGATGTACCAAGCCACCGAGGCGGAAATAGCGCAGGCCACGCCTGAAGAGCAGCGCATGTTGGCCGACGCGCAACGCTACGACCGAGAGCTTTCCGGCTACATGAAAGTGCACAGCACCCGGCCGCAGTCAGTCGGCTTCGCCCTGTCGGATTCGCCCGTTGGCCTGGCGGCGTGGGTGTATGCGCTGTTTCAGGATGCCTCCGACAGCGGCGGTGAGCCTGAGCGGGTAATCGAGCTCGATGCACTGATCGACGACATCATGCTGTACTGGCTGCCCAATGCTGGGCCCAGCTCGGTCCGCTTCTATTGGGAAGGGATGCGCGAAATGCAACAGCACGGCCCTGCCCCCGCGATGCCAATCCCTGCCGGCGTGAGCATGTTCCCGGGCGAGCTGCTGCGCCTGTCACGGCGCTGGGCACAGGCGCGTTTCGACGATCTACGGTTCTTCGCGGAAGCCGAGCACGGCGGTCACTTCGCGGCCATGGAAAACCCGGCAACGCTCACCGAGCATGTGCGTGAGACCTTCCGCCTGCTGCGTTGATACTTTTGCAGGCGTGCTGAATATCTCGGATGTGGAGCGCTTCGCTGCAACCGGAAACAGCCGCTCTCGGAGTTGGCGGACGCGCTATTGGGAGAGTGCTGTGAGGCAATCGTAGAAAAATGCCTCAAGCACCAGGCCAGCGAGTAAAGTACCGCCGCCCGAGATTTGGATCCGGGCGTTTTCCATGGAGTTTTATCGTGAAGTCAGTGAGTAAAGTTGTCGCCGCAGCAGTATGTGGTCTGGTTCTGGCAGGTTGCACCGGCACCCCTATGAAAACCCCGCAATACGACAGCAGCCAATACACCGTCGTAGGTCACAGTGAAGCAAGCGCCACCGGCCTGATGCTGTTCGGTCTGATCCCGATTCGTCAGAACGATCGTTTTGTTCGCGCGCAGAACAGCGCCATCCAGGCCAAGGGTGGCGATGCGCTGATCAATACCCAGGTGCAGGAAAAGTGGTTCTGGGCCTGGGTTCTGAACGGCTATACCACCACCGTTTCTGGTGATGTGATCAAGCTGAAAACCGCTAAATAAGCGGCGTCCGTTTTCGGAAAGCCCGGTTCGCCGGGCTTTTCTGTTTCTGGCTATCGGATGCGCTGTCGGGCGATGGAGTAAGCGCTGACATGCATCGTTACCCACCGCCAAAAGGTTTAGCATTCAGCCCACCTTCGGATGTGAAGTTTTCTGCATGACGGCCTTCTACCTCAAGTTACTCATCACCCCCGCGCTCATGCTGGCCATTTCATTGGCGGCCCGGCGCTGGGGCACCGGCGTGGCGGGGCTACTTTCCGGACTGCCGATGACTTCGGCGCTGGTCATGTTGTTTCTCAGCCTAGAGCAAGGCACCGAATTCGCCTCGATGGCGGTGCCCGGCGCACTGGCCGGACTGGCCGCGATTCAGGCGACTTACCTGTTTTATTTCCTGATCACTCGACGCGTTTCAGCGCTGACGGGATGTGTCCTCGCGCTCGCGGTGTACGGCGCAATGGCCTTTCTGATGAACCTGTCAGGCTTACTGGCGCTGTCGATCATTTTCACGCTGCTGATGATTGCACTGATCATCGTTACCACCTCGAAACAGACACCGCCGGACGTAGCGTCATACGTGGCACTGCCGCGCTGGGTCATTCCGATGCGAATGCTGACGGCCACCCTTCTGCTGCTGGCGATTACCGCAAGCGCCACCTGGCTCGGGCCGGTGGTTAGTGGGCTGCTGGCGCCAATCCCGGTGATCGCCTGGCCGCTTGCAGTGTTCGTCCATGTTCAAGGCGGGCGTTATGAACTGGCGGCGATAATCAGGGGCAATGCGATTGGCGCCGTCGGTGTGGTGAGTTTCTACCTGACCCTCAGGTATTCCATATTGCAATGGGGCGCGCTGCTGTCTATCGCGGCTGCCGTTTTGCTGGCGGTCGTGGTGACGGCTGGGCTGGCGCGGTTGTTGGCGAGGCGGTAGGGTTTATAGTTGCTCCGCTGAACGATGTGTAGTTCTGCGCCCGCGAATGACAGGCGCCTGTCGGCCAAAAGCGGACGCGCCAGTCACTACATCCTCAGCTATGGGCGACGTCATGCCGACTTCGCACTCGTAGTACAAATACGCCCCACACGATAAACATAACACCTACAACCACACCGCCAACAATGGCCGAATTTTTTATTTTAGATCGATCCAAAGATTTGGTTCTTTCTGGATCACGTATGATTTTTTCGCCGTCATCAAGTGCAACCAGCTTGTTCCTCCTAATCCCGCCATAAACTGACTGACGATACCAATGAGCTGTTACGCGCCTACCGGTCAAAGCTTGAAGCTGCTCTTGCGAAAAACATCGCGTCGAGCCACTCATACCCAGAGAGCAACTGAGAACAACAGCCCCCTGCTCATTGGAGATTGACAAGTACTCGTCTCGCCCACCTGTTTTGACGGAAAACGTCCCGACAGCCACCTCCAACTGTTCGGGCCACGTAGACGAAATCAGCTTATCGACCACGACCAGGCACTCAATGGCAAATATCACAAAAATCACGATCAAATAACGTTTTCGCATCAAAGCCCTTCCTGGAAAATGATGAGCACGGCGTGAATCCGGCTGCTTCGCCAACCTCGCATAACATTAGATGAATGTTTGACGGTCGGTTTACTTTCACGATGCCCAGCAAGATTTTGCGGGTTGATGATTCGCATTGAGCTTCAATGCCTGGTAACACAAGCAGCGCACGGGGAGATCGGTCGTAGGCGTCCGCTCTTGGCCGTTTGCGGCCCCTCGCGACAGGCAGCAATCTGTGTAAACGAGCACTCAACCGACTCGCAAGATTGCCCACGCAATGTAGAGGGCGGGCTGGCAGATCAGGATGACTGTCGCGAGCATCGTGCCGTAGGCAAGCCTGGCAACTGTCGAATGTGCTCCCGAAGGCAAGACCACCGCCGAGCAACTCATCCGTAGAGTGAATACGATGAGCAGCACCAACTGCGCGCACACATAGAGGTTGAAAGCTGGCGTTGCTGGAAGAAAATAATCGACAGGGCAAAGCAAAACCCCGAAGAGTGTGCCGAACAGGATCACGTGCCGGAAGTTCTTGGACACCTCGGCAAAGCTTAATTCGAATCGCACGCCGGTTTTGCTGCTCATCAACCAGGCATAGAGCATGGTAAAGCCAACAGGCAACGCGTAAATACCCAAGACCGCGTACAGCAAATACCCCCCTATCATGACGTTCTCCCTGCAAGTCCATTCATCGCAATTTCCATCTCCTGCCAGATCCAGTCGTCTCCGGCTGCGTGGAACCTGAGTTGGTTGATGAGTGGATTATCCCGTAGCAGAACTCGGCCGGATAGCGATCGTGCTGGGAGGATTCTGCGATAACGACCTCCCCTTTTCTCATGATTTCTCTACCATGAAGCATTGAGCATATATCGCATGAATACAGCTCTTGAATTTCCTACTGTGGCGCTTGGCCGATACATCAGCATAAGCCCCCTTTCGTTGAGCTCCCGATTGGTAAGCAACCGTCCGCCTGAACGTAATGTCTGGCCCCGAAGTCAAAAACACTTCAGCCATGCTCCTCAAGGTGCCTTATGAGTTTGATACCCGAACTGAACAGCGAGGCTAACGTGCTGATATGCGGAGCCAGCCGAGGTATCGGCCTGGCGCTGTGCGCGGCGTTGCTTGCTCGCGATGATGTGGCTCAGGTATGGGCGGTCGCGCGCGAAGCCAGCACTTCCACAGAGCTGGCAACGCTTGCAGAGCAATATGGCCAACGCATCAAACGCGTCGACTGCGACGCGCGCAATGAACAATCCCTCGAAGCACTCGCGAGCGAGACGCTTGAAGGATGCGATCATCTGCACCTCGTCATCAGTACGTTAGGCATTCTTCATCAGGACGGTGCAAAAGCAGAAAAGGGCTTGGCGCAACTGACGCTTGAGAGCTTGCAAGCGAGCTTCGCGACCAACACCTTCGCACCGATCCTGCTGCTCAAACACCTGCTCCCGTTATTGCGCAAACAACCTTCTACCTTCGCGGCGCTCTCCGCGCGGGTTGGCTCTATAGGCGATAACCGATTGGGTGGCTGGTACAGCTACAGAGCCAGCAAAGCGGCGCTCAACCAGTTGCTGCACACGGCCAGTATCGAATTGAAACGCCTCAACCCGGCCTCTACTGTCCTGGCAATACACCCAGGCACAACTGACACAGAGCTGTCTCAGCCCTTCCAGGCGAACGTACCTGAAGGCCAACTGTTCGAACCGGCGTTCTCGGCGGATCGCATCATTGAGGTGGTAGGCGCACATGGACCGGCCGACAGCGGGACCTTTTGGGATTGGGACGATAAGCCTATTGCCTGGTGACTTATTTCACTTTTGAAAATTTAGAACCTATTAGGCCTATGATATTTTCGATATCCACTGGTACGAACAGAGCTCGGCATGATGATAAGTGATGCAGATTTGGCGGAAATGCTTCCTTCCGCGCTAACGGGCGTCACTGTCGGGATCGGTTCGCAGATCCTGCTTTTTGGTGATACAGCTAGCGTAGTAATTCAGTGCCCATTCGTCACTGATATCGATAGGGTATGCAAGTGGGGACATGGTGAAGACGCTGCCACAAGTCTTTTGCTGTTTGATTTTTTGAACCTCGATTGTGGAGGCTGTTTCAATTGATAGTTTTGGGGTATTAACCATCACCTTCAGTACGCAGACAGTCTTGAAACTCTTTCCTGAGAGGAATGGATTGGAGTCGTATGTGGTGAATACGCGGCGCGATATATTTCCAATTTTGGTGTGGTAAACAGAAAAATACGATGGCTATCAGGGGCGAATACGGCGCGAGCCCAGGCTTGCTAATGACTCCGAAGGCTTACATTGTCGATTCGATTGCAGCACGTGGAGGAGGCGCAAGCTCGTTTAGCCCCTTGCCCCTTGCCCCTTGCCCCTTGCCCCTTGCCCATCGCCACGCTAGCTAGCTAGCTAGCTAGCGATCAAACCAACGTAAACAACTGACTGCAAAACACCTCAAAACGTCGTGCAGTCGCCAAAATTATAAATAAAACTAACTAATTCTTGGCAATACAAACCTTTTAACCCAGAATTTGCAGGCATTAAAGCGCTGGCTGGTGGTCTGAAAGCTACTCGATATAAGGAAATAAAATGGCGATGGTCTTCTGTCGTGGCTGCGCAAAGGAAATACATGAAACGGCACTCAACTGCCCGCAATGTGGCGCCAGTCAGGTCTCCGCAACTCCTGTGAAACAGCTACAACAAACGGGCTCTCCGTGGATGGCTATCGTCTCTCTGGTGCTGGGCATCCTATGCTCGCTGGCGCTGTTCGACGATGGTGAATGGGATCTGGATACCGTCGTGGGGCTCGGCATGTGCTCGATAGCCGGACTGGTTCTGGGCGTCATCAGCATCAACAAAAAGTTGCCTGGAAACGGAATAGCGATAGCAGGCACTGTCTTGTCAGCGGTATCGCTGCTGATATTTTTTGGATTAATAGCTAACTGATTTAGGGAAGAATGAGATGGCATTTTGTCGTGGTTGTGCAAAGGAAATCAGTGATGACGCTGGTACGTGTCCGCACTGCGGGGCTCCGCAACTGGTTGTTTCGCCAGCCGGTGCGAACACCGATAACCCGCCTGCGTGGAGCTGGTATTCAGACGTTCTGAAAAAATATGCAGTATTCACGGGCAGGGCACGCAGAAAAGAATACTGGATGTTCTTTCTGTTCAACATCTTGATCTCGATTGTCCTCGGCTTTATCGGCGGGCTGATAGGTGATGGCGGCATTATCGCTAACCTTTATTCCCTGGCCGTGTTGGTCCCAGGTGTCGCGGTGGGTGTTCGCAGGTTGCACGACACGGACCGCAGCGGCTGGTGGCTGCTGGTACCGATTGCCAACCTCGTCTTCCTGATTCAGGAAGGCCATCCAGGACCTAACCGATTTGGGCCAAGTCCTAAATAAAGACGGTGTGAAGATGTGGTCGTCTGGCCACATCTTCACAGGCTTTTCGCTGCCGCGCAGCCAATAGACGGAGTCACCGGTTTATATGGACACCTCTGACGGAACGTTACAAGGCACATGCCATTGCGGCGCTGTACGATTTCAAGTTCGGCTTACTGACGGATTCAAGGCCGTCCGGCGCTGCAACTGCTCCTATTGCCGCATGCGCGGTGCGATCGCGGTGTCAGCAGCCCTGGAGGATATAGAAATCACTTCTGGCGAGGCGATGCTCAAGCTCTATCAGTTCAACACCCTGCAGGCGAAGCATTATTTTTGCTCACAATGCGGGATATATACACATCACCAACGACGCTCCGACCCGGCTCAATACGGTGTTAATGTGGCCTGCCTTGAAGGCGTCAGTCCATTTGATTTTGAGGAGGTTCCAGTCAACGAAGGGCGAACTCATCCGAAGGATAAAAGTGCTGGAAGCGGGCCGAATATTGCTGGACACCTACGCTATCTTCCTAATACCAATGCCTGAGATAAGGTAAATCGCTCAAGCGACCTCAATGATCGCTCTGGCCGAAAGCTGCTGACTCTGTACCAGGGAATTCGCATTTAATAACCGGAAGCCCGGATAATCCGGCTTATCGCGTTACTACAGCGCATTGGAAGCCATCGCGCCTCTGCGGAAAAATTAGGCTGAACTTGTAACGGATGAGATCCCTCTCACTTACTACGCACACTTGTTTATAAGGAAAATACCATGTCCAAACTCGCAGAATACCGCCAGCTGGAAAAACACCTTGCCGAGCAACTTCAGGCACTGGAGTCGATGAAAGGCGACCAGGGTCTCAAGAAGGAAATCGAGTTCGAAACCAAGCTGCGCAAGCTGCTTGAGCACTATGGCTTCAGCCTGAAGCACATCATCAATCTGCTGGACCCACAGGCCTCGTCCCGTGGCCAGATCGCTGACAAGCCTGCGGGCAAGCGCAAACCGCGCGAACTCAAGGTTTATAAAAATCCGAAAACCGGTGAAGTGATCGAGACCAAGGGCGGGAATCACAAGATTCTGAAGGAGTGGAAGGCGGAGCATGGTTCCGATGTGGTTGAGGGTTGGCTGAAGAAATAAAGCCTTGCCTGTCGATTGATCAAGGGCGCCGGCTTGTCACCGTTGGCGCTGTTGAACAGCTGACGCCGGGAACGATCCGCGGCGGCTGTTCGTCTGACCCGTATCGACTCACTGAAAAGGTACAGCGCAATGGACAAGACGATCACCGTGGACCAACTGGCGACCACTGACCTCAGATCAGTCAACGAAATATGGCTCGGCGGTACCCATACCCAGCTGTGCCTATGGCGTGGTGAACAAGTCCCTACCCACGACATGCTCAGCGAGGGCACCCATGATCAGAACGCCCGGCGCCTGTGCCTGCAGCTGGTCAACCCTGACGATAAGGCTGCAGTAGCCAGCGTCGAGGCGCTCGTTCGCAATAGGTTGGAAAGAATGGGGAGCCAGGGCGAGTTTTATCCGGCAGAGAATGCGGACACTCACCAGTAAATCATTCTGATTACCCGCGACTCCCCAGGCTCTGGGCTGTTTTGCCGGACGGTAGATGTGTGACGCAGAGCGTCACGCACTGCATGCCAATGTAGAGCATTGGCACGATAGTTATCTCCACCTCCCATTCAAGCCCCGACCGCTGAGCGCGCTAAAAAACGTGCCCGCACTTTCGCCCACACCTCGCCAATCGGCATAAAACACACCGAAATCAACCTCAACAATCCAGGCACATTCCTGCGAACCGGCGTAACAGGCTCACTCGCATCATGGACGGCAAGCAGATATCGATAAACCCGACGGCTACTCATAGGCAGCAACCCGATCTGCTCAAGTACCGAAGGGCCGATCTCGCGGGCCATGCCGGTGACCATGATCCAGAGCAATATGATTTCGGTGCACAGGAAAGTGACGATTACGATATTGGCACCTATCGTTCGCCAGTCTTGTAAGGCATCGAAGATGGCATCGATGCTGCTGCCCAAGGTCACCATCGTTGTAAAGATCGCGGCGATGGTGAAGAGTGCCGCGATGAATCTGCCAGGGTCAGGTAGCCGGAATAACGCAGCAATACGTGGCCCCATCGTGTCGTGGCTGGCCAGTTGCTTGAGCTCCTGACGCTCCTCCCACAGCTGTCTCAGCGCCCTCGCCTTATCGACAAGATCGTCCGGCTCGCAGTGATAGCGTGCACATAGCCAGTCCTGTTTCAGCTTTAACCGTTCGGAGGGCGTGGTAATCGAAGCGGCCCCCATTTGTTCTGCTCTGATTCGTGCATATACCTCTGCAAGATGCACGGTGCATATCAGGGAAATCAGCAGGACGGGCAGCAAAGCGGGAATGTAGTCAGTCAGGGTAGGCGCAGGTAGAAACATAAGCGCCCCTGAAAATGCCAATATCAATGCCGCCATCCAGATCAGACAGATACGAGCATCACGCCGACGCCAGGCCTCTTTGAAAGGCGCACGCTCAAATCGCTCAAAGTGTTCTTCTACATCCTTACGCAACTGATGGATGCTCATCGTTTGCTTTCCTTGCTTGGCAAACGCACGATTTTAAGCAGCCTGTCCGGTAACGTAATTAAACAAATTGTAAAAAAAGCAGTGTGCCTGCGCGCACTTTTTCGCAAGTCCCCGGGCAGTCAGGCCAGAACTCAACCTGAGCCCGGGCGCCACACTCACCCCTTCGAACAACCTCCCAAATCCTCAATCAAACCTGGCCCCCGTGGCTGCCATCCCAAGCGTTCGCGTGTCTTGTCATTCAGGCTGCTCATGTCCTTGGCCACAAATGTCGACAGCCAGCCAAAGTGTGCGGCAGCTTCATGGGCGGGTACGGCCAACGTGGGCAGGCCGAGGTGTTCTCCGATGGCTTCGGCAATCAGGCGAAAAGTAATGCCTGATTCGGCAGTCGCATGATAACGAGCCCCCGGCTGATGTTTCTCCAGCGCCAGGCGATACAGGCGCGCCGTGTCTTCAAGGTGCGCTGCGGACCACTGATTGAGGCCTTGGTCGATATAGGCCGAGCAGCCTTTTGCCTGCGCCTGTTTGATGACTTCGCTGACCAGGCCCTGTTTGACCGGGTTGTGAATTTGCGAGAGGCGCATGACGACTACGCTGACGCCGCGTTGCAACAGCGCCTGCCCGGCGAGTTCCGAGGCGACTCGAGGGTTGGGGTGCGCCGGGTCGAAATGATCTTCGTCTGCGGCCTGCCCGGGTGCTGAAGAGCCCATCGCCGTGCTGGAGGTGATAACCAGCGGGCGCTCGGAGCCTGCCAGTGCAGAACCCAGCGCGTCGATAACACGAGCGTCCTTCTGGCAATTGGCGACGAAGTGCGCGAAGTTGTGATCAAACGCCGTGTGAATCACCGCGTCGCATTTGTCCACGCCACGCTGAAGGCCGGACAGGTCTTCGATATCGCCGCGATAGGGTTCGGCGCCCATGGCAAGCAGAGCTCGGGCCCCCTCTTCAGAGCGTGTCAGCCCTACTACCTGATGGCCTGCGTTGATCAGTTCCCAGGCCACCCGAGTACCAATAAAGCCTGTGGAGCCGGTTATAAAGACGCGCATATTCAAATCTCTCTTTGCTGAAGACGGCAGAGTGCGCGTAACGTTTATCCCGTAAAAGACGTGACGTTATCAGGGTATAAACACCAACAGGATCATCATGGCCAACCCGCTGGGAACGTATTTGAAAGACTGTCGGGCTCGTCTGGACCCTGCGAGTCTGGGGCTTTCCACCACGCGTCGGCGCACGCCGGGCTTGCGTCGGGAAGAAGTTGCCCAGCGCGCCAATATCAGCGCGACGTGGTACACGTGGCTGGAACAAGGGCGCGGTGGCGCGCCCTCCGCCCAGGTTCTGGACCGGATCGCGCAAAGTCTCTTGATGACCGAGCCCGAGCGGGAACACTTGTTCATGCTCGCTTTTGGTCATCTGCCCGAAGTGGTCTACAGCGCGCCCGAAGGCGTATCGCCGCGCTTGCAACGCATTCTGGATACCCTCGCGTTCAGCCCTGCCTTTATCAAGACCGCCACTTGGGATGTTCTGGCCTGGAACAACGCGGCGGCGGCCGTATTTACTGACTACAGCCTGCTGCCCCTAGAGCAGCGCAACATTCTGCGCCTGATGTTTTGCAACGCCGGCACGCGGGCAAAGCAGGACGACTGGCAGGCCGTCGCGCGCTTTATCGTCGCCGCATTCAGAGCCGACGCCACCCGTGCCGGTGCCGCCTCGGAACTCCGCGAACTCGCTGACGAACTGTGCACGCTCAGCGCGGATTTCGCTGCGTTGTGGCGTGACAACGATGTGCGTTTACAGGGCGAAGGCACCAAGCGCCTGCGGCATCCGGTTCATGGGCTGATCGAGCTGGAGTATTCGGGTTTCGCCGTGGATGGTCGGCCGGATCTGTCGATGATTGTTTATAACCCGGTCAGCGCCGATGACGCGGAGCGGGTTCAGGCGCTGGTGGAGGGTTACTTACAGCGTTAGCACGGCTGGAGAGTGCGAAAGATCGAACCGCCATCCCATCACGTACTCGAAAGTGTGTGACCTCAAAAACCAGTCTTTCCCTCCATCTGGCAATGCCGTATTTGAAGCCCCGGTACGGCCCTCGCGTCATTGATGATCGCCGCATTCCGATACCGCCGAACAGGTGTCGACCACAACGCTCCGGACCTCGCCAGATGGTCAATCCGAATTCAAAAAGAGTAACGCTATGAGACCCCAGACTTCCTTCATCTTCGACCTGGACGGCACGCTGACCGACAGCGTTTATCAAAACGTCGCCGCCTGGAAAGAAGCGCTGGATGCAGAAAATATCCCGCTCGCGATGTGGCGTATTCACCGCAAGATCGGCATGAGCGGCGGACTGATGTTGAAATCACTGTCGCGTGAAACCGGCTTGAACATCAACGAAGAACAAGCTGAACAGCTTAGCGAGAAACATGCTCAGGCTTACGAGCGTCTGCAAGGACAGATCATCGCACTGCCCGGCGCTGTCGAGTTGCTGGAGACGCTCGACAAGGAAAACCTCAAGTGGTGCATCGCCACCAGCGGCGGGATCGATACGGCGACGATCAACCTGAAAGCGCTGAAACTGGACATCAATAAGATCAACATCGTTACGCGCGATGACGTGAGCTACGGTAAGCCTGACCCCGACCTGTTTCTGGCAGCTGCAAAGAAGATAAACGCACCTATCGACGAGTGTCTGGTGATCGGTGATGCAATCTGGGACATGCTGGCGGCCCGTCGCTGTAAGGCAACCGGCGTCGGCCTGTTGTCGGGCGGCTATGACATCGGCGAGCTTGAGCGTGCTGGCGCGTTGAGGGTGTACGAAGACCCGCTGGATCTGCTGAATCATCTGGACGAGATTGCTTCCCGCCCTTGAGTCGGCGGATTCATCATTGCATCCATGTGAGCAGCTCAACGTCCCTGCAGGAGGAACACGTTTGAGCTGTTGCAGCCCCTCCATACGAGGGCTGTGCTGCTTCAGCCCGGCAACGTACCGCCGCCCTCATCCGACACGCTATCGGCCTCGTCCACTTCAGGCTCGCCTTCATCGTAAGTCTCGTCGTGTTCCGTACGCTTCTTCACCTCATCGCCTTTTTTCGGGCCGACACCGGGTCTGTTCGCATTCATGGCCAGGACCGGGTCGGCTTCTCGGTCGTACTGGCCGAGTTGCGGGCTGGCGGGGTCTTCTTTGGGTACGCTGTCTGTGAGTATGTGATCGGTTGTCATGTCAGCCACCTTTTTCGTTTGCCAAAGAATGTGGACGTGGCATCGGGCCGAGGGTTCGATTCAATCGATGAGCGTGGCTGCGTTCAACCGCCAAACGAGGCGTATTGCAAGGGCAGGCCGGTGGTGAATTTGATCTGTTCCATGGCGAAGCTGGAGCTCACGTCGCTGATACCGGGGATGCTGATCAGTTGCTTGTACACCGCGTCGTACCCTGCGATGTCGGCCACGACGATGCGTAGCATGTAGTCGGTGTCGCCTGCCATGCGGTAGCACTCGACCACTTCAGGCAGTTCGCCGACAGCAGCGTGAAACTGTTCGAGCCAGGCGGCATTGTGCTGGTTGGTGCGAATGGCGGCGAAGACGCTGACTGACACGTTCAGCCGCTGCGGATTGAGCAGCGCAACCCGGCGATCAATGATGCCGGCTTCTTCCAGCTTCTGGATACGCCGCCAGCACGCGGTGCTGCCCAGGCCGATACGCTCGGCGATGTCTGCCACCGAGCGGGTGCAGTCGGTTTGCAGGATGTCGAGAATTGCCCGGTCGAATTTGTCCATTAGCGGTTTCCTGCGTAAGTCGCCCTGCACTGAGCGTGCGGAACAATGGGTGTCTGA
>NZ_FNJH01000007.1:0-82777 GCF_900103225.1 Pseudomonas congelans
TTCTGGTCGGTCTGGCCCTTTATGTCCCACTGTTTGCCAACGCGCCTGCCCAGGCTGTCGTACTGGTAGCTGCTGGTGCTTTCCACCTGACTGTTGGCCATGGTCTCGGTTTTGACCAGGCGGTTTTCGCAGTCGTAGGTGAAGGTTTGCCAACGCACGATGCCGACGATTTTCTCGACCAGGTTGCCCCACGCGTCGTACTTGTATTCGTGGTTGCTCCACTTTTTGAGGCGGTTGTCTTTGACGCGGTCGAAGCAGCTGGTGTTGAAGTTCAGGCGGTTGCCGGCAGCGTCGTAGCGGAACTCTTCACCGTCGAAGCGTTTTTCGGGGTTGTGTTCAAGCAGGCGGCCGTTGGCTTCGTATTCGTAGGTGACTTCGCCACGCAGTTTGTCGAGGGTGCGGCTCAGTTCGCCGGCCGGGTCGTATTCGTAGCGGCGGTGGAGCGGGTTGTAGGCGTGCTCGACGTAGCGCTCTGGCTTTATGAGCGGGTTCTGGATCTGTGACAGTTTTTCCGCGGGCAGGGTGGTTGCGTACTGCCAGGTCTTGCGCCCCAGTGCGTCATAGCCGAAGCAACTGGTGAGTTTGCCCTGCGTGCGATAGATCTCGCGGTGCAGGTCATCGCGCTCCATGTCGCTGATCAGTTGGCCATCCAGGTTCAACTGGTGCAGGTGACCGCTGCCGTAATACAGGTGGTTCAGGTGCTGACCGGTGGGAAGGGTCAGCGTGGTCAGGTTGCTGAGTGGATCGTAGTCGTAGGTCAGGGCGCCCTGGGGCGAAGTCTCTTGGGTCAGTCGGCCCAGAATATCGTAGGCGAATTCCAGTTTTTCAGCCGTGACACCGAGTTTTCTGCCGCCGTCAGTGGGTGTGCGCTGAATGGACAGCAGGCGGTCGCTGTCGTCGTAGGTGAAATCCTGACGGGCGTCGTCGTTGAGTCTGGCCAGCAAGCGGCCGATCGGGTCGCGCTCGAAATGCGTGCTGCGCTGTGGTCGCTCACCTTTCTCGCTGTAGCCGATTTCCTCGACCTGAGTCAGATGTCCGCCGAGGTTGTAGCTGAAACGGCGGGTCAGTTGGTCGATGCGCTTTTCTTCGATCAGCCGGTCGGAGTCGTCGTAGGCGAACGTGTAGGTGGCGTCGTTTTCATTGATTAGCGCGGCAAGGCGCAGGGCCTTGTCGTACTGGTAGCCCACGATAAAACCCTTGGGGTCTTGGCGTCTGATCGGCAGGCCACGGGCGTTGCGTGCCAGATGGGTGGTCTGGTCTTTGCCGTTGGTGTGCGTGAGCACCTGGCCGTGGGCGTTGTAGGTGAAGCTCTCGCGGGTGCCGTCCGGATGGTTGATGCTCAGCACTTCGCCACCGGGTTTGCGTTCCAGTGTGGTGGTGTTGTTCAGGGCATCAGTGACGGCGACCAGTTGATCGCGTTCGTCGTAACGGTACCAGGTGCTCTTGCCCGAGCAGTCCTGGAAGCGCTCGACCTGCGCCAGGTTGTTCCACCACAGGTATTTGGATTTGTAGGTCGCATCGATGATGGTGTGCGGCAGGCCATCTTCGCTGTTGAGGTATTCGGTCTTTTGACCCAGCGCATCGATCTCGGCAACCAGATTGCCTTTCGAATCGTAGCGGGCCGTCCAGACGGCGCCGTCAGGGTAAGTGATCTGTTTGACCAGTGTGGTCTTGTAGTGATGCTGATAGCGCGTGGTTCGGCCCAGCGGGTCGGTTTCTGCGGTCAGGCGTGACAGGTCGTCGTACTCGAAGCCCAGCTGGTTGCCATCGGGCAGCGTCAGGCCGGTGATATTGCCGGTGTTGTCCAGCGCGATACGGTACTGCTCACCGCCGAAATCAGTGCTGGCGATGACGCGACGGTCCTTGTTGTAGGTCACCTCGGCACGACGCCCCAACACATCGGTTACGCGCGTCTGGCGCGCCTCGAAATCATAATCGAAATGAAACTGCTCGCCGTCGCTGGTCCAGTGTTCGACCACGCGCGGCTTGCCGTCAAGAACCTCCCAGCGGTATTCGCAACTGAGCCCCAGCGCATTGGCGTGGCGGGTCATCAGGCCATCGGTGTAGCTGAAGTTACGCACCGAGTCGCCATTGCGGTTGTACACACTGTTCAACTGGCCATTGTTGTCGTAGCCATAGCGCACCAGCGTCTCGACGGCCTTGTCGCCGACGATACGCTTGACGGTGCTCAGGCGGTTGGTCACCTCGTCGTAGTGCAGGTGCACACGATGCCCGCCGGTGGAGCAGATGTCGGTCAGAACACCGTCTTCGCTGCGTACGAAATGCAGAAAATGACCGAGGGCGTTTTCGACGCGTTGCAGGGGAACAGGCTGGTTGTCGTCGGGGACTTCACCAAAGTAGTAAAAGACATTATCCAGCGTTTGCAGCAGGTAATGACCGCCTTCGGTACGCACCAGATACAGCTGTTCCTGTGCGTTGTAGATGCGCTGGTTGTAGTCCAGTGTCACGAACGGCACGCTGCGGCCCTGATTGTCGCTGAGGTACAGAAAGCTGCCCTTGCGCCTCAGGCTTTGCTCCCAAGGCAACACCCAGCCCTTGCCCAGCGCGCTGTCGACATCAAGGTCGCTGGCGTAGAAGCGTGTCCACTCGATCGGCATCAGGCCGGGCAGGCTGAAATCGGACTCGTCGATCAGTAGTTTGCGTCCGGTGGTGGTGTCGACCGGGTTGCCGTGCAGGCCGCCCAGCACTTTTTCGGCCACGGGGGCGACGCCGAAGCGAAAAATGGCGTCCCCGAGAAAGACACCGCCCATGAACTGCAGCGCGCAAGGGCCTGCCGCTTTCAGGCCAGCCTGCATGCCCAGCTTGGCAATGCTGAGCACGGCCTTGGCGCCGCCGGCCACGACCAACAGAATGTCCACGGTGTAGCGGGCCATCGCCGACACCTCGTCATCCACCGGCAGGTAGCGTTGGGTACCGCCGCCGATGAAGACGTTGGGCGAGCCGGTGCCGATCTTCGCTCCGCAGGTCAGCTTGTCGCCCTTGCGCGCGGCGGGCTGACCGTTGATGAAGACGTTGCTGGAGCCTTCGGCCACCTTGACGATCGGCGAGTGCTTGTCACACACGGCGGTGCTTTCGATGGCAAAGGCAGCGGGGCGGCCATTGATGAACACGTTGGGCGAGGCAGATTCGATCTGCCCCGCCGGAGAGCTGAAGGCGCTGCCGATACTCTCCCCGATACTGGCAATGGCATTACCGGCCAGGCCGACAGCCATGGCCAGTAAAAAACCGCCGAACCCGCACGTGGCGACGGTGAGCGAGACATACGCCACTGCCGCGATGCCCACGATCGCCCCGAGCACAAAGCCTGCCATCGCTCCGGTGTGTTCGATCTCATCCAGTAACCGCGCTGCCTCGAACATCGCCGTTACTCCTGCGGGCTGCGAGTAATTGAGGTGCGATCACCTGGAGTGACGCTGATGTTCTGCAACGGATAGTCCATTAAAGCGTGTCCTGTCAGCGATGAAATAGAGTTCAGGGGGCGGTCAGGCCTTCAAGCATGCTGTCGAAATCCAGCAACCAGGTTTTCAGCGCGGGCTTTTCGGAATCAATCACGCAGCCCACGCTCAACCATTGGCGTTCGTTGTGATCAGCACACGGCACGATGGCACCGATAAGGCGTCCATGCCGTTCTTCGAGGCCTACGCGAAAATGAAAATCCAGCGCGAGCGCTGCATTACCCGCCAACAGCGTTTCATAGTGGCGAATGATCTGGACTTCGCCATGCAGTGGCTGCAGCGCCTTGACGGCTTCGGCGAATGCTTCTGCGAGCGTTGCCTTTTCAGGCATATCGCGACGCTGAATGGAGACGACGACAGGCTCTCCGCCCACTTGAACGGTGGCTTCGATCGCGTTGCACTGGAAACCTTCCGGAAAGCCGAAGTGGAACCCGCCGAAATTGAAACTGCAGGGCGCGTCGAGCAACGGCTTTGGAATAGGGATGAGCGCTTGGACACGTTCAAGTGCCTGCTGCGCGGCAGCACGTTCGGCTGCCTCACGCGCCAGGGCTTCGTCAGCCATTCGGCGCTCGGAGATGCGGTCGTAGAGACTGGTGCGCGTCATATGGCCGGAACCTTGTTCGTCAACATCTACATGTCCTTATGCAGGGCGGCCCCAGTGGCTGCCATTTGCAAGTTGACGATAAGCACTTGCGCGGGGGTTTTATATGTCCTGCGGTTACCCGCTCGCCTGGAAATGTCTGAAAGCCCTGTGTGAAGAAGGCTACGGACACAGTCTACTGTCGAAGGCTGAATCGTTTGACCTTTTCCCAAATGAAAGTTCAGTGTGGGCAGGGCAAAGCTCCAGAAGGCCCCGTGCCGGGCTTTCTGGAGCTTGAGCGGTTGCTTTGAAGCCTATTTCAACGCCTCAACCGCCTCCTCATCCTCCCGCCGATGCGCCCACTGATACAACGCCGGCAACACCAGCAACGTCAGTGCTGTCGACGACAGAATCCCGCCAATCACCACGGTCGCCAGCGGTCGCTGCACTTCGGCGCCGGTGCCGGTGGCGAGGGCCATGGGGATGAAGCCCAGCGATGCGACCAGTGCAGTCATCAGCACCGGGCGCAGGCGGGTGAGGGCGCCTTCGTTGATGGCGTCGTGCAGCGAGTGGCCTTGTTCGCGCAGGCTGCGGATGAAGGCGATCATCACCAGACCGTTCAGCACCGCTACACCCGACAGGGCGATGAAGCCCACGCCTGCGGAGATCGACAGCGGAATGTCGCGCAGCCACAGGGCCATGACGCCGCCGGTCAGGGCGAACGGGATGCCGGTGAAGACCAGCAGGCCGTCCTTGAGGTTGTTGAACATCATGAACAGCAGCGCCAGTACCAGCAGCAGCGCCACCGGCACGACGATCTGCAGACGTTTGGCGGCCGATTGCAGTTGTTCGAATTGCCCGCCCCAACTGGTCCAGTAGCCGGCCGGGATCTGCACGCCGTTGTCGATGGTGGTGCCCGCTTCTTCGACAAACGAGCCGAGGTCGCGGCCGCGCACGTTGGCGCTGACGATGACCACACGCTTGCCGTTCTCGCGACTGATCTGGTTCGGGCCCAGCACCAGGTCGAGGCTGGCGACCTGGGACAGGGCGATGAAGCTGATCTGCTGGTTGCCAGCGCTTGCAGGCACCGGAATGAGCAGGCTGGAAAGCCCGTCCACATCGGTTCGCAGTTGCTCGGAGAGGCGCACCACCATGTCGAATCGGCGGTCGCCCTCATACAGCGTGCCCGCCTGACGACCGCCCAGCGCAATGGCGATGGCGTCCTGCACGTCGGCTACGTTGAGGCCATAGCGCGCGGCCTTGTCGCGATCGATGTTGATGGTCAGCACCGGCAGGCCGGTTGTCTGCTCGACTTTGACTTCTGATGCGCCCGGTACCTTCTGAAGCGTGGCGGCGATTTTTGCGGCGGTCTGGTTCAGCACGTTCATGTCGTCGCCGAAGACCTTTACCGCGACGTCGCTGCGCACTCCGGAAACCAGTTCGTTGAAGCGCAACTGGATCGGCTGGGACAGTTCGTAGTTGCTGCCTGGCACACTGGCGGCGGCCTTTTGCAGGTCGGCGATCAGCGTTTCACGGGACTTGTCCGGGTCAGGCCATTCGCTTTGCGGCTTGAGCATTACGTAGCTGTCGGAGATGTTGGGCGGCATCGGGTCGGCGGCGATCTCGGCGGTGCCTGTGCGGGCGAACACGCGCTGCACTTCCGGGACCTTGTCGATGATGGCTTTTTCCAGACGCTGCTGCATGTCCACCGACTGGGTCAGGCTGGTCCCGGGCACTCGCAGCGCCTGCAGGGCGAAGTCGCCTTCGCTCAGGCTCGGGATGAACTCGCTGCCCATGCGGCTGGCGGTGAAGCCGGACAGCACGATCAGTAAGAAGGCCATGCCGAACGCTATCGAGCGATGCCCCAGTACCCAGCTCAGGATCGGCGCGTAGCGCTGGCGGGCGGTGCGCATCACCAAGCCTTCTTCTTCCTTGACCTTGCCGGTCACGAACATGGCGATGGCGGCAGGTACGAAGGTCACCGAAAGAATCATGGCGCCGAGCAGAGCGATGACCACGGTGAAGGCCATGGGGTGGAACATTTTGCCTTCCACACCGGTGAGGGCGAAGATCGGCAGGTACACGACCATGATGATCAACTGACCAAAGATCAGCGGCCGACGCGCTTCTCTGGCGGCGGCGAAGACCTCGTGGAAACGCTCGCTGCGGGTCAGCATGCGGCCATGCTTTTGCTGGGCATGCGCCAGCCTGCGGATCGCGTTTTCGACGATCACCACCGCACCATCGACAATGATGCCGAAGTCCAGCGCACCCAGGCTCATCAGGTTGGCGCTGACCTTGTTGGTGAACATGCCGGTGAAGGTGAACAGCATGGCCAGCGGAATCACCATGGCGGTGATCAGCGCAGCACGAATATTGCCGAGGAACAGAAACAGAATCACGATGACCAGAATCGCGCCTTCGATCAGGTTCTTCTTGACCGTCGCGATGGCTTTTTCCACCAGCGTGGTGCGGTCATAAACCGTTACGGCTTCCACGCCCTGCGGCAATGTGCGGTTGATCTCGGCGAGTTTGGCAGCCACCGCCTGCGAGACCGTCCGGCTGTTTTCACCGATCAGCATGAAAACTGTTCCGAGCACCACTTCACGACCGTTTTCGGTGGCTGCGCCGGAGCGCATTTCCTTGCCGATGCCGACCTCGGCCACGCTGCTGATCCTGATCGGCGTGCCCTGCACATTGGCAATGACGATGTTGGCGATGTCGTCTACGGTGCCCAACTGACCCGGTGCGCGAATCAGTAACTGCTCGCCGCCGCGTTCTATATAGCCTGCGCCGACGTTGGCGTTGTTGCGCTCCAGCGCTGCCACCAGATCGTTCAGCGTCAGCTTGTAGGCCGCCAGCTTCTTCGGGTCAGGCGCAATCTGATACTGCCTGGCGAAACCGCCGATGGTGTTGATCTCGGCCACGCCTGGCACGTTGCGCAGTTGCGGCTTGATGATCCAGTCCTGAATCACCCGCAGGTCGGTCGGCGTGTATGGCGTGCCGTCCTCCTTCAGCGCGCCCTCGCGGGCCTCGACTGTCCACAGGAAGATCTCGCCGAGGCCGGTGGAGATTGGCCCCATCATCGCATCAACGCCTTCCGGCAACTGGTCCTTGGCGATCTGCAGGCGCTCGTTTACCAGTTGGCGGGCGAAGAACAGGTCAGTGCCGTCCTCGAAAATCACCGTGACCTGGGACAGGCCCGAGCGCGACAGCGAGCGCGTCTGTTGCAGGCCTGGCAGCCCTGCCATGTTGGTCTCGATGGCGAAGGTGATGCGCTGCTCGGTTTCCAGCGGCGAGAAGCCGGGCGCAGACGTGTTGATCTGCACCTGTACGTTGGTGATGTCAGGGACCGCATCGATGGGCAGTTTCTGGTAGCTGGCGATGCCCAGCCCAGCCATGAGCAGCACAGCAAGCATCACGACGATGCGCTGTTCAATCGCGAATTGAATCAACCGTTCAAACATGTGGGTGTACTCGTGGGGCGCAGATCAATGGGCGTGCTCGGCGGAGCCTTTGCCCAGCTCCGACTTGAGGATGAAACTGCCGGCGGTGGCCACTTGTGTGCCGGCCGCCAGGCCCTTGACGATTTCCACGTGACCACCATCGCGGCGGCCAAGTGTCACTGGAGTCAGTTGAAACCCTTCGGCGTTGCGCACGAAAACCGAGGGCTTGTCCTCAACCGACTGGATCGCCGATTCAGGAAGACTGACCGCAACACTGGACTGCTCGGCGGCGACTTCCACCGACACGAACAGGCCGGGCCGCCACGCACCCTGCGGGTTGGCCAGTGTCACGCGCACGGCCGCAGCGCGGGTCTGCTCGCCCAGCAGGCTGCCGACATAGCCGACTCGCCCTTCGACCCGGGCATTCAGGTCGGGCGCACTGACGATGACCGGACGACCGACCACCACCTTGTCCAGATCCCTGGGCGCTACACCGAAGGTGGCCCAGACACGCGACAGGTCGGACAGCGTGAAGGCGTTGCTCGCCTCGTTGACCATCTCGCCGATGCCCAGGTGCTTCTCCACGACCACGGCATCAAACGGCGCGATCAGCTCGTAGCGGCTTCCCGCCGAAGGATTGGTGCTGGCACCAATGGCGCTGATCTTCTGCCGGGCGTTGGCCAGGTTGATGTCGGCCTCCTGAAAGTCCTGACGCGCCTGCAAGTAATCCTGCTCGGCCGAGATCCTGTCTTCCCAGAGTTTCTTTTCGCGTTGCAAGGTCAGGCGCGCCAGTTCCTGACGTCGTTGTGCGGCGTTCAATTCGCTGCGTTGATCGGAAATCTGCTGGCTGGCAATCACTGCCAGCACCTGGCCCTTTTTCACCGACTGACCCAGATCGACCTTCACCGCTTCGACCACGCCGCTGACCCGCGGCACGACATGCGCAGTGCGGTCTTCATCGAAGCGGATTTCACCAGGGAAGGTCACTGTTGTGCTCATCTGCCGGGGTTCGGCGCTGGCCAGTTCAATGCCTGCTGCCTTGATCTGCTCGGCAGTCAGCTCGATGTGTCCTTCTTCCTCTTCTTCATGGGAAGACTCGGAGGCTGCAGCGTCCGTTTTTTTCGCCTCGTTGCCATGACCCTGCTCGTCGGCGTGATCTGGCCCCTCGGCATGGCCCTGCTCGGATTCATGCGCGTGCTCATCGGCTGACGGCTCGGGTCCGGCTGCGAACGGCAACATCTGCGGGTTCAGGGTCAGACTGCCCAGACCAATGATGACCACCACCGCCAGCGCGATGGCAATGCTTCGTTTGTTGTTCATGAAGGCTCCCGGCGATCAGGTGCGTGCAGCACCTTTCGATACGCTCGATACAGGCGGAAAAGAAACGTCAGGGGTTGAGGCTGAAGCGGTTGAGATCACCGTGGATTCGCTCGATGGCGACTCTGGCGTCGGTGGCGGTGGCCAGCGATTCGAGGTACTGGCTGCGCGCCGAAATCAGCGTTCGTTGCGCGTCCAGCACTTCCAGAAAACCGAACTTGCCCATCTCGAAACCGCGCGTTGCCGTGTCGACGGCACGTTGCGCGGCAGGCAGGATCACGCGGTCGAAGGACTCGACTTCCTGTGCGGCGGTGTTCCATTGATCGAGGGCGGACTGCGTCTGGGTACGCAGCTTCAGTTCGACGGCGTTGCGCAGGTCGCGCGACTGGTCCGCACGGCGTGAGGCCGCGAGCACGTTGCCCTGGTTTCGATCAAACAACGGGAGTGGCATCGACAGGCCCACGACGTTGACCCGCTCGCGCTCTTCGCGGCTGTACTGGCTGCCGACGCTGACGGTCAGGTCAGGGACGCGCTTGGCGCGCTCCGACCCCAGCGCGGCTTCGCGCTGTTCGATCTGGGTTTGGGCCAGGCGCAGCTCGGCGGACTGATTGAGGGCGGTCAGTAACTTTGCGCTCGGTGGCAGCTTGCCCGGCGACAGGTCGCTGTAGTCCAGACGCTCGAAAGAGGCGAGCGGCGAACCGGTAGTGCGCGCCAGCTCGCGGTTGCTGTTGATTTTCAGGGTCTCGGCGCGGCGTACCAGCAGGTCGGTTTCGGCCAGCTGCACCTGGGCGCGTGTGGCTTCCACCGGCGATACCTTACCCGCCCGGACTCGCCCTTCGGCAACCTCAAGACCGCGCTCGGCCAGTGTTCTGGATTGGCGCGCCAGCTCCAGGCCAGCCTGTGCCCGCGCCGCTGCGTAGAACGCCTGAACCACCTCGGCACGCAGCTCGTTGCCGCGACGCTCCAGCTCCAGACGCGCAGCGTCCTGCCCCTTGCTGGCGGCCTCGATACGCGCACCGCGCTTGCCGCCCAGTTCCAGTGCCTGGCTGAGCATCACGGTGGTGGTGCTGGTGTCGCGGCGGGTGTCTTCCACTTCCCATGACACTGTCGGGTTGGGAATCAGCCCGGCCTGCTGTCGATCACCCTCGGCGACGCCGATCTCCCACTGTGCTGCGGCAAGTTCCGGGTTACGGGCGAAGGCTGCCTCCAGTGCCTGAGCCAGGCTGATGCCCTGGGCTGCGGCAATGCCAGGGGCAACAAACGGTAACAACACCAGGCAAAGTGCGGCGACTCTCATAGCACACTCCCTGCCGATCGATCTGTACGCTGAGCGCGCACGTTATTCTCCAGTCGCATGACTCACCCCATCGAAAGCAAAAAACAAACAGGCACCAGGGCGCTGAAGTTGGCTGGGGGGACTGTATGCAACCGGAGTTATCAGAGGGATTGCTGCAAAATTACGATTTTGTTATCCAGCGGGATGGGCGTTTCTTTTCAGTACACTGCACGGCATCGTCATCCACCGTTCATCAAACAGGAAGCCTGGTTATGCGAATCCTTGTCGTCGAGGACGAGCCGAAAACTGCCGAATACATGCATCAGGGTCTGACCGAAAGCGGCTATATCGTCGATATCGCTGCAACCGGTCTCGATGGGCTCTATCTCGCGCAGCATCAGGCTTACGATGTGGTGATACTGGACGTGAACCTGCCGGAGATGGACGGCTGGGAGGTGTTGAGTCGCCTGAGGAAGACCGTCAGTACGCGCATCATGATGGTCACTGCACGAGGGCGTCTCGAAGAGAAGGTCAAGGGCCTGGAAATGGGCGCCGATGACTATCTGGTCAAGCCGTTCGAGTTTCCCGAGCTGCTGGCACGGGTCCGCACGCTGATGCGCCGCAGCGAGCAGACCAGCACTTCCAAGGTCTTGCAGGTCGGCGATCTGGAGCTGGATCAGGGTCGCCACAGAGCCTTCCGTGGCAGTCAGCGCATCGACCTGACGACCAAGGAGTTCGCGCTGCTGCACCTGTTGATGCGGCACAGCGGCGAAGTCATGTCGCGCACCCAGATCATCTCTCTGGTCTGGGACATGAACTTCGATTGCGACACCAATGTGGTGGAGGTGTCGATCCGCCGTCTGCGCGCGAAGATCGACGATCCGTTCGAGACCAAGCTGATTCACACCCTGCGTGGCGTCGGTTACGTACTGGAAGTGCGTGAATGAAGCTGACCCGTCTCTCGACCCGTCTCGGATTGACGGTCGCGGCGCTCATCGGGTGTCTGGTGCTGTTGATGGAAATGCTCGCCTATGCAGCGATTTCCCGTCAGCTCGATATACGTGCCGAAGACGCGTTGAGCGAGAAGTTCAGGCAGATCGAACACAGCATGAGCGAGGGGTTTCTGGGCGTCGCCGACATCGTCCAGTACCCCCACACGCTGCGTGACCAGATTGTCGGGCATGACAGCTTCTCGCTGACCATTCTCGACGTGGGCAACCCTCGGCAAGAGTTGATGAGCGTCGGTAACCAAGAGGGACGAAGTCTGCCGGTTCCCGATACCGAAGCGCTGCCGCAAGGCTTTCAGGAACTGAGATCCGCCCAGGGTCACAAGATTCTGCTGGGTTACAGGACCGTGCGCCTCAAGACCGGTCAGGACGTGCTGGTCAGACTGTCCATGGACAGGGAAAGCGACACCGTTCTGCTGCACGCTTACGTCAGATCGACCTGCCTGGCCTTGCCGGTGATTCTGCTGCTGGTCGGCTTTGGTGTCTGGTGGGTGGTGCGTCGCGGGCTCAGGCCGCTGGGGGCGTTCAGAAAAGTCACCGCGCTGATCTCGGCCCGCGACCTGTCTCATCGCATGAAAGTGAAGGGCCTGCCTGACGAGTTGCGCGACCTGGCACATGCCGTCAACTTCATGCTGCACAGGCTGGACGGTGATGTGCAGCAACTGGCGCAGTTCTCGGACGACCTCGCGCATGAGTTGCGCTCGCCGATGAACAACCTGATGGGCAGGGCGCAGGTCACGCTGTCCAGACCGCGCCCGCCGGAGGAGTACAAGCAGGCGCTGGAGTCCTGTACCGAAGAGCTGGAGCGCATGTCGCGCATGATCAGTCAGATGCTGTTTCTGGCCAGCGTCAGCCAGCCCGCAGCGCCGCTGCCGGTCGAGATCATCGATCTGCGTGAGGAGGCAGACAAGGTCGCCGAACTGTTTTCCTCCTCGGCTGAGGATCGCGACATCACCCTGCAGGTTCAGGGGCACGCCGTGGCGACCGGTGACCGGCTGATGATTCAGCGAGCTATTTCCAATCTGCTGTCCAATGCCATTCGTCATGGTCTGTCCGGCAGCGTCATTACCCTTACGCTTGCTACGCATGAGGATGAAGTGTCACTGGCGGTGCGCAATGCGGGGGATGGCATTGATGCCGAACATCTGCCGCGCCTGTTCGATCGTTTCTATCGGGTGCATGTGAGCCGCGCGCGACAGCAGGGCGGGACCGGGCTAGGGCTGGCGATTGTGCGTTCCATCATGAGCCTGCATGAAGGGCAGGTCACGGTGCAGAGCGAGCCAGGCCAATTCACCACATTCAGTCTGATCTTTCCTAAACTGGTGTAATGCGTCAGGTTGGTGGTCGTTCTTCAAGAACCTTTCGCTGACCCCCGGCTCATAGCTTGTGAGCGGGTATTGCCCGGATGCTTCCGATGAAGCTGAACCTATAAGGATGGACGTATGACAGTTGCTTTCTGGTGCGTGCTGATCGCGATCTTGCTGCCGATTATGTGTGCCGGTATCGCCAAGTTCGGCAGCGGCAAATTTGGCAGTGGGCATAATCATGACCCGCGTGCCTTTCTCGACAAGCTGGAGGGGTTCCCGCGCCGCGCGCATGCTGCCCAGATGAACAGCTTTGAAGTGACCCCGGCGTTTGCTGCGGCGGTGATCATTGCGCACATTGCCGGTAACGCGCAGTTGGTGACCATTGATGTGCTGGCGGTGTTGTTTATCACCAGTCGCCTGCTCTACATCATCTTCTACCTGGCCGATCTGGCCGCACTGCGCTCGCTTGTCTGGCTGGTGGGTATGGGCCTGATCATCGCGTTGTTCGGGGTATCGGCTTTCCCAGCCGCGTCCTGACAGCCGCTTTGCGACGCTGCCGAGCATGGGCAGCGCCGCGACCCGATCAATCGTCTGGCTGGACCTTCTCGAGTTCGGTCTGGGCTTCCTGCAATTCCTTGCGCGAATCGGCGAGCTTGTCCTTGCGCTTGTTGATCTTCTCCGGATCGCCCTTTTCCATGGCCTTGTTCAGGTCGGTCTGACGGCGGCTGACTTCCTGCTTGGCATCAAGCACCTTCTGCTTGCGCTGTTTGATCAATGACGTCTCGGTGCAGTTGGCATTGACCTCGGCCAGTGCCTTTTCAAGGTCAGCCTGTTCCGCCTTGTTACCCTCGGTCTTGGCATCCTGAATCTTGCTGCTGATTTCCTGACTCTTGATCTGGCATTCGGACGGCATTGGGGCCTGTTCGTCTGCGAATACGGTGGTGGCGAGCAGCGTGCAGCTGGTGAAAAGGATCAGTGGCGATAAAAACTGCATATGAACTCCGTTTGAATACGGACAGAAAAATGAACGTCCGCTACTTAAAACCTGAAATGCCCTGTGCCTGCAATTGCTGGCTCAGTGCCTGTACCTGTGGGTCCTGAAAAAAAGCCCTGAGCCTGGCTGCACGACCAGGACCGATGCCTGGCTCTGCTTGCCATTGCTCAACGCTGCGGTCAGCCAGCTCGTGCCAGTTGTCGGGCAGTCTGGCGTCTCCCGTAGGCGGCAGTCCGATGGCCTTGAGCCATGTCTGAAACGGCCGTTCGCGTGCGGAGTGCAGGCTGTCGAGCAGTTTAGCGCTACTGCGTTCAGCGAAGCCGGGAATGTTAACAAGCTCAGCATGATTCAGGGTCATCCAATCGAGTAAGCCCATGATTTGGCCGTTCTCGATAAGCGTGTTCCAGGTCCCCGGACCAATGCCGGGCAGTGCCAGGCCCTTCTTGCCACTGAGCCATGCCAGTCTGGCGCGGAACTGGCTTTCACAGCCCGGTGTGGCTTGCCAGCAGCTCAGCTCGTGAAAGTCGGCGGCTCGTGGAATGATCATGTCAGCTCGTTCGGCAGCACGGGACACCACGCCATCGAGTCGTGGAATCGTCAGCCCGGCCAGGCTCACGGCGATCTGATCGCCAGGCCTGATATCCAGTGTCTGCCAGCGCTGCAGCGATCCCGTGCTGATGCGGCTGACGGTACGGTCGTCAAGGCGTACCGGGGTCAGCTCCAGCACCGGCGTAATCCTGCCACTGCGGCCGATCTTGAAGTTGACCTTGCGCACTTCTGCGAGCGCCTGGGCGTAGGGATGTTTCCAGGCGACGATCCAGTAAGGCGCACTGGCCTGCCAGCGCTGCGCAGGCGGACGTTGACCCTGGCGCATGATCACGCCATCTGTGGCGAACGGCAGAGGATTGCGATACCAGTGCTCGCGCCATCGTGCGGCCTGGGCATAGTTTTCCAGTGAATGCGTATAGGCCGTGCTGTCTTCAAAGCCAATGGCTTGCAGGCCTGCGAGTCGTTGCGTCATATCGGCCGGCCCGTTCGGCCAGTCCCAGACGAACACCCCGATGGCGTCGGCCTGTTGCGGGCTGATCGTCTGCCGCGCCAGCAACCCCGCGACCTTGCTGCGCGCGTTGACGCTGCCGGATGCGGCCTGAATGTGGTCGTCCAGCCGCCAGTACAGCTCGCCTTGCAGTATGGGGGATTCACTCTGGGGCAGTTGTTGAGGAATGGCCTTGATCAGTCGCGCCTGAGACGTCCAGTCCTGGCCGTTGCGCCCGTCACCACGACTGATCGCCTGCACAAGCTGGCCTTTTTCATAGATCAGCGTGACGGCTACGCCATCGACCTTGGGTTGTATCCACAGATCGTTGCGGCCCTTGAGCCAGTCCTTGACGCTGCCTTCGTCGGCCAGCTTGTTGACGCCGGTGTGCGGAACGGGATGAGGCAGCGGGCCAACTGCTGTCTTTAGCGGATTGGATTCGGGGGTGGAAACGGCAAAGCACGAGCGCCACAGGCTCAGCTTCTGCCGCGCCTGATCGTAGAGCTCGTCCGGGATTTGCGAAATGCCCTGCCCGTGGTAGCTGTCATCCCACGCGGCAATCTGCTGTTGCAAGGTGGTGACCTCGCTGCGCGCCTTGGCTGCAGGCCAGTCAGGGCATTGGCTGGCATGGCCGGGGGTGGGTAGAAGAAACACAAGAGCACACGTCATCAGGCGAACGGTGGGCAGCATCGAAGCATCCTTGCTTTAGGAATGGGCCCGATGAGGCTAGTCGTTGTCGTGTGGTGAAGGGGTAGGGCTTGGTTACCGGATTTTGCGATTGCGCAGGTCGGCATGTCCACGCAGAGTGCTCAGTGGCTGCACCGGCTTCTTCGTGAGCAAGCACACACGCCCTTCGGGCAGAAGCGCAGAGCATCGGGCACGATAGTTGAGGTTATCGTTCCTCACGCTCCAGCGTGGGAACGCAGTTCTCGATGCTCTGCGTCGTCAAGAGGACGCGGAGCGTCCAGAAAGGCATACGACGCAGAGCGCCGCACGATAGTCGCGACTGCACCTGCCCCTTCGTGAGCAAGCTCACACGCCCTTCGGGCAGAAGCGCAGAGCATCGGGCACGATAGTTGAGGTTATCGTTCCTCACGCTCCAGCGTGGGAACGCAGTTCTCGACGCTCTGCGTCGTCAAGAGGACGCGAAGCGTCCAGAAAGGCATACGACGCAGAGCGCCGCACGATAGTCGCGACTGCACCTGCCCCTTCGTGAGCAAGAGTTGTGTATAAAAATGAGCGCGGAGCCTGGGCACGATAGTGTTCTCCCGCCTGGCTCTCGTTCCTCACGCTCCAGCGTGGGAATGCCTTGGGTGACGCTCTGCGTCACAAGCCTGCGGCGCGCCGCATTTTCTTGATCGGCTCGGAGCGTCCATATCTCCAGACGAAAAAAAGCCCCGAAACGACCATGTCGTCCGGGGCTTTTTTCTGGGTTTTTACAGGCCGGCAGCGGCGCGCAGGGCGTCGGCGCGGTCGGTTTTTTCCCAGGTGAAGGCGGTGAAGGTGTCATCGCCAACGGTCATTTCGACCGGGATACGACCGAAGTGGCCATAGGCCGCAGTGGCCTGGTACATCGGGTGCAGCAGGTCGAGCATGGTGGTGATTGCGTAAGGACGCAGGTCGAAGTTGTCGCGGACCAGCTTGATGATCTTGTCATCGGACAGCTTGCCGGTGCCGAACGTGTTCAGCGAGATCGAAGTCGGTTGAGCGACGCCGATGGCGTAGGACACCTGGATTTCGCAACGCTCGGCCAGGCCGGCAGCGACGATGTTCTTGGCAACGTAACGACCGGCGTAGGCGGCCGAACGGTCAACCTTCGATGGGTCCTTACCGGAGAAAGCACCGCCACCGTGACGGGCCATGCCGCCGTAGGTGTCGACAATGATCTTGCGGCCGGTCAGACCGCAGTCGCCTACCGGGCCACCGATGATGAAGTTGCCGGTCGGGTTGATGTGGAACTGGGTGTCCTTGTGCAGCAGGTGCGCCGGGATGACGTGCTTGACGATCAGCTCCATCACGCCTTCGCGCAGGTCCTTGTACGACACATCCGGGTTGTGCTGGGTCGACAGTACGATGGCGTCGACGCCGACGACCTTGCCGTTTTCGTAACGGCAGGTGACCTGGGATTTTGCATCCGGGCGCAACCACGGCAGCAGGCCGGATTTACGCGCTTCGGCCTGACGCTGCACCAGCTGGTGGGAGAAGGTGATCGGCGCAGGCATCAGCACGTCGGTCTCGTTGCTGGCATAGCCGAACATCAGGCCCTGGTCGCCAGCGCCCTGATCTTCAGGCTTGCTGCGGTCAACGCCCTGGGCGATATCTACCGACTGCTTGCCGATGATATTCATCACGCCGCAGGTCGCGCCGTCGAAACCGACGTCGGAGCTGTTGTA
Source organism: Pseudomonas congelans (assembly GCF_900103225.1). Lineage (GTDB taxonomy): Bacteria > Pseudomonadota > Gammaproteobacteria > Pseudomonadales > Pseudomonadaceae > Aquipseudomonas > Aquipseudomonas congelans. Next base: position 16,833 of record NZ_FNJH01000007.1, read on the forward strand.
GCCGATGTCGAGGATGACGTTACGCACGATGTCTTCCAGATCGACCCAGGCCGAAGTCGACACTTCGCCAGCGATGATCGCCACACCGGTCTTGACCAGTGTTTCGCACGCTACACGGGCGTATTTGTCTTCAGCGATGATGGCGTCCAGAACCGCGTCGGAAATCTGGTCGGCGATCTTGTCCGGATGCCCTTCGGACACGGACTCGGAGGTGAAAAGTGAGTATTCGCTCATCTCTACGGGTTTCCTTCATTTTACCGATGGTGAGTGTCGCCAGCCGGTCGCTGAAAATGGCGAACCTGGATCTGGAAACCATTACGTAAGCCTACATAGAGGCTTTCCCCGGGAACTAGCCCCGCAGCGATGGCCCAACGGGCCAGGTCTTCCTGCTCGAAACCTAACCAGAGATCGCCACAGGCCTCCCTGGCCCAACTCTGGTCATGACTACACAATTCTGTTACCAGCAGGCTACCGCCGGGTTTTACATGTTCGGCCAGTTGCCTCAAGGCTTCGGCCGGTACTGCGAAATGATGCAGCACCATGTTGAGGACGACGCACTCGGCACTGACTTTAGCGTCGGTCAGTGCATCGGCCAGCCTCAGCTCAACGTTAGCCAGCGCCTTGCGCTCGCAGACGCCGCGCGCCAGGTCCAGCATCACCGGGCTGTTGTCCATCGCGATGACCTGAGCGAAGCGTCGCGCCAGCTCAGGAAGGAAGCCACCGTCACCGGGGCCTACTTCCAGAGCGGTTGCCTGCGCACCGAAGCTCAGTTTGTCGAGCAATGTCAGCAGGCTTTCGCTGTACTGCGCCAAACCGGCGATCAGGTCTTGCTGGGCGCGAAACTTTTCTGCGGTACGGGCGAAAAAATCTTGACTGGCCAATGCTCGTTGCCGATGCACCAGGCCGATACGGCTCTGCACGTCGTCCGGCAAGTCCAGCGTATCCACTTCATCGAGCAGCGCCGCATGCAGCCTGCCACCTGGCAATTCGGTATGGGGCAGGGCACGTCGGTAGAAAATCGCGTTGCCTTCACGCCGTGTCGCCACCAGATCAGCCTGCGCCAGCACCTTGAGGTGATGGCTCATGCCGGACTGGCCGATGGCGAAAATCTGCGCCAGTTCCAGTACGCCGAACGAGTCGTTGGTCAGCACACGCAGCACGTTCAGCCGCAAGGGATCGCCGCCGGCCTTGCACAATGCAGAGAGGTCGTCGCATGCATCGTGGCGAATGGCAGGTACACGCAGGTTCATAGCTGCGCAGTCTAGAGAGCGATCCGGAGTGTCGCAAGGGCAATATCAAAAAGTTTTGATATTGCTGGATGGATGGCGCCGGTCAGGGGTTGTGAACTTGTCGTGCAGACGGATGATCCAGTCTTTGCGTGGCAAATAATGTCCGCAACCCCGGAAAAAAGCCTATGGTCGTCTATCTGTGATTGCCCCCGGCCTGTCCGTGAGGGAAAATGGTCTTCTTTTTCTCAATCCTATTTCTTAATTCCCAGGAGATCAGCGATGCCAAGCCGTCGTGAGCGTGCCAACGCTATTCGTGCCCTCAGCATGGATGCCGTGCAAAAAGCCAACAGCGGCCATCCGGGTGCCCCCATGGGCATGGCGGATATCGCCGAGGTTCTTTGGCGCGATTATCTGAAACACAACCCGGCAAACCCTTCGTTCGCCGACCGTGACCGTTTCATCATGTCCAACGGCCACGGCTCGATGCTGGTCTATTCGTTGCTGCACCTGACCGGCTACGACCTGTCCATCGACGACCTGAAGAACTTCCGTCAATTGCACAGCCGTACACCGGGTCACCCTGAATACGGTTACACGCCTGGCGTCGAGACCACCACCGGTCCGCTGGGTCAGGGCTTTGCCAACGCCGTCGGTTTCGCTGCTGCCGAGAAGACGCTCGCCGCGCAGTTCAACCGTCCAGGCCATTCCATCGTCGATCACCATACCTACGTATTTATGGGTGATGGCTGCATGATGGAAGGTATTTCCCACGAGGCGGCCTCGCTGGCCGGTACGTTGCAGCTGAACAAGCTGATCGCGTTCTACGATGACAACGGCATCTCCATCGATGGCGAAGTGGAAGGCTGGTTTACCGACGATACGCCGAAGCGTTTCGAGTCCTACGGCTGGTTGGTGATCCGCAATGTCGACGGTCATGACCCTGAAGAAATCAAGACGGCTATCGAGACCGCTCGCAAGAGCGATCAGCCGACGCTGATCTGCTGCAAGACCACCATCGGCTTCGGTTCGCCGAACAAGCAGGGCAAGGAGGAGTCCCACGGTGCGCCGCTGGGTGCTGACGAAATCGCCCTGACCCGTGCTGCGCTGAACTGGAACCACGGTCCTTTCGAAATTCCCGCTGATATCTATGCCGAGTGGAACGCGAAGGAAAAAGGCCTGGCTGCCGAAGCCGAGTGGGACCAGCGCTTTGCTGCCTACTCCGCCGCTTTCCCGGAGCTGGCCAATGACTTCATTCGTCGCATGAGCGGGCAACTGCCTGCTGATTTCGCCGAGAAATCAGCGGCTTATGTCGCCGAAGTCAACGCCAAGGGCGAAACCATCGCCAGCCGCAAGGCCAGCCAGAACGCGCTGGGTGCATTGGGCCCGTTGCTGCCTGAAATTCTGGGTGGTTCGGCTGACCTTGCCGGGTCCAACCTGACCATCTGGAAAGGCTGCAAGAGCATCACCGGCGAAGACCCTAACGGCAACTACCTGCATTACGGTGTTCGCGAGTTCGGCATGGGCGCCATGATGAATGGCATCGCCCTGCACGGCGGTTTCGTGCCTTACGGCGCAACCTTTCTGATCTTCATGGAATACGCTCGCAATGCGGTGCGTATGGCCTCGTTGATGAAGAAGCGCGTGATCTACGTATTCACCCACGACTCCATCGGTCTGGGCGAAGACGGCCCGACTCACCAGCCTATCGAGCAGTTGACCAGCCTGCGTACCACGCCAAACCTGGATACCTGGCGTCCTGCAGATGCGGTGGAGTCGGCCGTGGCCTGGAAACACGCTATCGAGCGTGATGATGGTCCGTCGGCACTGATCTTCTCCCGTCAGAACCTGACTCATCAGGCGCGTGACGAGAAGCAACTGTCCTACATCGCGCGTGGCGGCTACGTACTGCGTGATTGCGCGGCCGAGCCTGAGCTGATCCTGATCGCGACCGGTTCGGAAGTCGGTCTGGCTGTGCAAGCATACGACAAGCTGACCGAGCAGGGCCGCAACGTGCGCGTGGTGTCCATGCCATGCACCAGCATCTTTGAAGCTCAGGATGCTGCGTACAAGCAGGCGGTGCTGCCGTTGCAAGTCAGTGCGCGTATTGCCATCGAAGCGGCTCACGCCGACTACTGGTACAAATACGTCGGCCTGGAAGGGCGCGTGATCGGCATGACCACCTTCGGCGAGTCGGCCCCTGCGCCGGCGCTGTTCGAAGAGTTCGGGTTCACGCTGGAAAACGTCCTGAGCACTGCTGAAGAGCTGCTGGAAGACTGATCAGCTTAATGGTTGGTAGTTGATTTTGTGGGAGCGACCGGGGCGGCGATCCGCCTTGCTCGCTCCCACAGGTTTTATCGTTTACGCAATCAGATCCATCCCCTGGCGAAAATTTCATGCCCCAGCCCCGCCCTTACAAAGTTGCTCTGAACGGCTACGGCCGTATTGGTCGTTGCGTCGTTCGCGCACTGTGCGAGCGGGGGGCCAAGGCCGGGTTTGAAGTGGTTGCCATCAATGATCTGGCCGACATGGCCAGTCTCGAATACCTCACGCGCTTTGACTCCACACACGGCCGGTTCCCCGGCGAAGTGCGGGTCGAAGGGCAATACCTGCACATCAATGACCACCGGATCAAGGTGCTGCGCAGTGCCACGCCGGAAGGCATCGACTGGGCCGGTCTGGAAGTCGATCTGGTGCTTGAGTGCTCCGGTGTCTACAACACTCGCGAAGACGGCCAGCGCTTTCTGGACGCCGGTGCGCCGCGGGTCCTGTTTTCCCAGCCGATGGCCAGTGAGCGCGATGTCGATGCCACCGTGGTGTTCGGCATCAACCAGCACAAGCTGACCGGCCGCGAATTGCTGGTCTCCGCCGCGTCGTGTACCACCAACTGCAGTGTGCCGCTGCTGCGCTTGCTGGATCAGGCCATCGGCCTGGAATACATGACCATTACCACCATCCACTCGGCGATGAATGATCAACCGGTGATCGACGCTTATCACCACGAGGATCTGCGCCGTACCCGCTCGGCGTTCCAGTCGATCATTCCGGTGTCCACCGGTCTGGCGCGAGGAATCGAACGGCTGCTTCCGGAACTTGCCGGCCGAATTCAGGCCAAAGCTGTTCGCGTGCCGACCGTGAATGTGTCGTGTCTGGACATTACGTTGCAGATGTCGAGAGACACCGATGCCGTGGAGATCAACCGTATCCTGCGTGAGGCCGCCACCAGCGGCCCGCTCAAGGGGCTGCTGGCCTACACTGAATTGCCGCACGCCAGTTGCGATTTCAACCATGACCCGCATTCGGCCATTGTCGATGCGAGTCAGACCCGCGTTTCCGGACCCCGGCTGGTCAATCTGCTGGCCTGGTTCGACAACGAGTGGGGCTTTGCCAATCGAATGCTCGACGTCGCCGATCACTTTCTGCGCGTCGCTGACCAATAACAGTAAAAAAACAGGAATGCTCATGACCGTCTTGAAGATGACCGACCTCGATCTGCAAGGTAAACGTGTACTGATCCGCGAAGACCTCAACGTTCCGGTAAAGGACGGCGTGGTCAGCAGTGATGCACGTATCCTTGCCTCGCTGCCGACCATCAGGCTGGCGTTGGAAAAGGGCGCGGCCGTCATGGTCTGCTCGCACCTTGGCCGCCCGACAGAGGGTGAGTTTTCTGCCGAGAACAGCCTCAAGCCGGTTGCCGACTACCTGAGCAAGGCGCTGGGTCGTGACGTTCCGCTGGTTGCCGATTACCTGGAAGGCGTTGACGTGAAGGCGGGTGATGTCGTCCTGTTCGAGAACGTTCGCTTCAACAAGGGCGAGAAAAAGAACGCCGACGAGCTGGCACAGAAATATGCAGCGCTGTGCGACGTGTTCGTGATGGATGCCTTTGGCACCGCTCACCGTGCCGAGGGCTCCACTCACGGCGTAGCCAAATTCGCCAAGGTGGCCGCAGCAGGTCCGTTGCTGGCTGCCGAGCTCGAAGCACTGGGCAAGGCCCTGGGCGCCCCGGCTCAGCCGATGACTGCCATTGTTGCCGGCTCCAAGGTCTCCACCAAGCTGGACGTACTCAACAGCCTGAGCGGCATCTGCAATCAGTTGATCGTCGGCGGCGGCATTGCCAACACCTTCCTGGCTGCAGCCGGTCACAAGGTCGGCAAATCGCTGTACGAACCTGATCTGCTCGACACCGCGCGCGCCATCGCCGCCAAGGTCAGCGTGCCATTGCCGACGGACGTGGTGGTTGCCAAGGAGTTCGCCGAGAGCGCTGCCGCCACCGTCAAGCTGATCGCTGACGTCGCCGATGACGACATGATTCTCGATATTGGCCCGCAAACTGCTGCGCATTTCGCCGAATTATTGAAATCTTCCGGGACTATCCTGTGGAACGGTCCGGTCGGCGTGTTTGAGTTCGATCAGTTCGGTGAAGGCACCAAAACGCTGGCCAAGGCCATCGCTGAAAGCCATGCGTTCTCCATCGCGGGCGGTGGTGACACGCTGGCGGCCATCGACAAGTATGGTGTTGCGCAACAGATTTCCTACATTTCGACCGGTGGCGGTGCGTTCCTCGAGTTCGTGGAAGGCAAGGTTCTGCCAGCGGTGGAAGTGCTCGAACAACGCGCCAAGGCTTGAGTGAAAGCCTTGGACAAGGAGTGGTCAATGGTCAGGGCGTTACCGTGGTTTCTCATCGCAGGTTTGCTGGCCGGTTGCGCAGGCAAGCCTGCGGCTGAAGAGGTGGAGAGCGACTCCCCGACCCAACCGCTCCAGTTAAGCTGCTATCAGGCGGGCTGGCAGGCAGAGACGGTGCCGGTGATCTACAAGCGCGGCGGTCCGGAGGTGTGGGATCGTTACGAATTCATGCCACGGACAGGCAATGTAGGGTGTCTGTGAGCCAGGTCGGAAACCCGTTGGCAACATTGACGGGCTTCAGCGGTCTTTAAAGGGTGGATATTTTTCCGGGAAAGGAGTTTCGCCATGAAGATCGCTGCCCTGGCTCTGATGAGCTGCATTGTACTGGCTGGTTGTACCGGTTCTGGCTCGCGTGCCAAGACCTGTCAGATATTCAGCCCGGCCGACGTGAATGTGCCGACGACTGAAAACAGTCAACGGGTCGAGGCACATGTCACCGGTGAGCCGGCCGATGACCGAAAACAGGAACAGAACTGCCCCTGACAGTTGAAACGAACGGCACATGCCGCGTTTCGCAGGGCAGCCAGGAGACGTAATGAAAGGCGTGATTGCCCTCGGGGTTTTGGCAGTGCTTGGCGGTTGTTCGAGCATGGGTTCATCGCAGCAGAATGACCCCTGGACTCGCTGGGTATGCGACAGCAAGGCAGAGGTTAACTGGCGCTACATCGACTCGGCCAAAAAGGAAGTCGATGTTCGTCTGAATCAGAGCGATCAGGTGTTCAGGCTCAAGGCTGAACCCGGCGCTGCCAGCGGTACGTTGTACAGCAACAATGTGTTGGCATTCGTCAATAAGGGTAGCGAGGGCCTGATCTACTGGGACGCTACCAACGATCTGATCGGTCGCGGCTGCAAGGCCAGATAAGTCGGATCTCGGGCACACACGCGCAGCCTAGCGGCTGAGCTTATAACTTGAATGGCAGCCGCCACTACGGCAGGCTTGCTCGACTAACGACCCTACCGGGAGAGAAACAGACAATGGCACTTATCAGCATGCGCCAGATGTTGGACCACGCGGCCGAATTCGGCTACGGCGTTCCAGCCTTCAACGTAAATAACCTGGAACAGATGCGCGCCATTATGGAAGCGGCCGACAAGACCGACTCCCCGGTGATCGTTCAGGCCTCTGCCGGTGCCCGCAAATACGCCGGTGCGCCGTTTCTGCGTCACTTGATCCTTGCAGCGATTGAAGAGTTTCCACATATCCCGGTGGTCATGCACCAGGACCACGGCACCAGCCCTGATATCTGCCAGCGCTCGATCCAGCTGGGCTTCAGCTCGGTCATGATGGACGGCTCGCTGCGTGAAGACGGCAAGTCCCCAGCCGATTACGACTACAACGTCGACGTTACCCGTCGTGTTGTGTCCTTCGCTCACGCCTGTGGCGTTTCCGTGGAAGGCGAGCTGGGCGTGCTGGGTTCGCTGGAAACCGGCATGGCCGGTGAAGAAGACGGCGTGGGTGCGGAAGGCGTTCTGGATCACAGCCAGATGCTGACCGACCCGGAAGAAGCCGCTGACTTCGTCAAGCGCACTCAGGTCGATGCCCTGGCCATCGCCATCGGCACCAGCCACGGCGCTTACAAGTTCACCAAGCCGCCTACCGGCGACATCCTGGCGATCGAGCGTATCAAAGAGATCCACAAGCGCATCCCGAACACTCACCTGGTGATGCACGGCTCTTCGTCCGTTCCACAGGAGTGGCTGAAGATCATCAACGAGTTCGGCGGCGACATCAAAGAAACCTACGGCGTGCCGGTCGAAGAAATCGTTGAAGGCATCAAGCACGGCGTGCGCAAGGTCAACATCGACACCGACCTGCGCCTGGCTTCGACCGGTGCCATCCGCGAATTCATGGCGAAAAACCCGAGCGAGTTCGACCCGCGCAAATACCTGGCCAAGACTGTCGTGGCCATGCGCGACGTATGTATCGCCCGTTATGAAGCGTTCGGCACCGCTGGCAACGCCTCGAAGATCAAACCGATCTCCCTGGACGCCATGTTCGAACGCTACGCGCGTGGCGAACTGGATGCCAAGGTCAACTGAGTTGACTGAGCATTGAAGAAACCCGCAGAAATGCGGGTTTTTTTATGTCTGGTCAAAAGTGTTTGTGTGGCAGATGAATGTGACGCTGAGCGCTGGGGCGTGCGGAACGACAATCCCAATTATCGTGCGACGCTCTGCGTCGCATGCCGTTCTGGACGCTCTGCGTCCGCTCTTGAAGCGCTTAGACGCTCTTCATCAGCCCCGCACACGCCGCCTTGTATGCTTCGTGCTGGTACTTGTTCAGGGTGTCGGGCAGGGCGAAGGTGTGCTTCTTGTTCTGCGCGTTGATGGTTTGCGGCGAGATCAGTACCACGTTGCAATCGGACATCAGTTGAAAGATGGTTTCGATCTTGAAGGTGGTCGGGCCGCCAGCGAATTCGCCTTTCTTGCTGCGTTTCTTGATGGCGATATGGCTGACGCCGTTTTCGCGCACGAAGCCGGCGAGTTGCGTAGCGAAAGCCTTGACGTTGGCAGGCTCTTCATCGTCCTCCAGCGCAATCTTTTTCGTGGCCAGCGGCAGGTGGGCAAGGCCGCTGCTCTGCCGTGTGGCGAGGGCGAAGATGGCTTCGCTTCCTTTGATTTCTACACCGCAAATAATCATGAGAAAACCTGATGAGCTCGTTCATATAAAGAGGCAGGTTATCTCATCGTAGACGTTATTCCTGAGCTATCGACTCCAGATACTCCGAGCGCTCGTCACTCATGCGCGCAATGCAGTCGTTTTCACTGATGGTGAAGGCCTTGCTGCCTGCTGCAGAAGGGAAGACTTCAACCGCGCAGTCGGCGTCACGCAGTTTCTCCCAGGCTTGCTGGGCGGTCTTGAGTTTGCTGGTAAAGTCATTGAACTGGGTCTTGTTGGCGACGAACTGGGACTGAACGCGCTTGAGCAGGTTGTCGAAGTTCTCCTTGAGCAGCTGTTCGGCAGTGGTGCGGCTGTAAGTCGAGCATTCCAGGGTCTGCTTGTCGTCCTCGACACCGTCGCAGGGTGACGCGTCCGGGTTCTGAGCGGCATGTACCGCTGTCACAGCCGTTGTCATAAGGGCCAGGGTCAGCAAAAACGTTTTCATCGAGTCGCTCCGATCCATTGATAGGCTCGATTCTGTCTCAAGCGCGAGACATTGAACAGGTTTACGACATCGCACGACGACCCGCCGTCCCCCTTTGTCGCATCTTGACGCTTTCGGCAAACCCCCTGTCGTTTTTGCACCCGGCTCCCCTGACCCTCCGGCATATGCTGACCCCATTAGCGCCGACAGCCGATTCGGTGCACCGGAATCAAAAAAGGGGACAGCCTGATGAGCCCAGCCGAATTACACGCCGACAGCATCGTTATTGACGGGCTGATCATCGCCAAGTGGAACCGCGAGCTGTTTGAGGACATGCGCAAGGGCGGCCTGACCATGGCCAACTGCACCGTGTCGGTGTGGGAGGGCTTTCAGGCGACCATCAACAGCATCTGCACCAGCCAGAAACTGATGCGTGAAAACAGCGACCTGGTCATGCCCGTGCATACCACTGCCGACATCCGCAAGGCCAAGGAACTGGGCAAGACCGGCATCCTGTTCGGCTTCCAGAACGCGCATGCCTATGAAGACCAGATCGGTTATGTCGAGATCTTCAAGAAGCTCGGCGTCGGCATCGTGCAGATGTGCTACAACACCCAGAATCTGGTGGGCACCGGCTGCTACGAGCGCGACGGCGGGCTGTCGGGTTTTGGTCGTGAGATCGTCGCTGAAATGAACCGTGTCGGGGTGATGTGCGACCTGTCCCACGTCGGCTCGAAAACCTCGGAAGAAGTCATTCTCGAGTCGAAAAAGCCGGTCTGCTATTCCCACTGCCTGCCGTCCGGCCTCAAGGAGCACCCGCGCAACAAGTCCGACGCCGAGCTGAAGTTCATCGCCGACCATGGCGGGTTTGTCGGTGTAACCATGTTCGCGCCGTTCCTGGCCAAGGGCATCGAGTCGACCATCGACGATTACGCCGAAGCCATCGAGTACGTAATGAACATCGTCGGCGAAGACGCCATCGGCATTGGTACTGACTTCACCCAGGGCCACGGCCAGGAGTTTTTCGAGTACCTGACCCACGACAAGGGTTACGCCCGCCGTCTGACCAACTTCGGCAAGATCATCAACCCGCTGGGCATCCGCACCGTCGGGGAGTTTCCCAATCTGACTGAAACGCTGCTCAAGCGCGGTCACTCCGAACGCGTGGTGCGCAAGATCATGGGCGAGAACTGGGTCAACGTTCTGGCCGACGTCTGGGGCGAGTAAACCGCCCGCCATACCTCATCGAATTGAACCCCACGGCCCTTCAGGCGGTGGGTGCAGCCCGAATCATCTGGAGTTTGACCGCCATGGCTAAAATCGCCCCGCAACTGCCCATCGAAGTCGACAGCGAAACCGGCGTCTGGACCTCCGATGCATTGCCGATGCTCTACGTGCCCCGGCACTTTTTCGTCAATAACCACATGGGCATCGAGGAAGTGCTGGGTGCCGACGCCTACGCCGACATCCTCTACAAGGCGGGTTACAAATCCGCCTGGCACTGGTGCGAGAAGGAAGCCCAATGCCATGGCCTGGAGGGCGTTGCGGTGTTCGAGCACTACATGAAGCGCCTGTCGCAGCGTGGCTGGGGCCTGTTCAAGATCCAGGATATCGACATCGAGAAAGGCACTGCCAGCGTGAAACTGGAGCACTCCTGTTTCGTGTACGTCTACGGCAAGGTCGGGCGCAAGGTCGATTACATGTTCACCGGCTGGTTCGCCGGGGCCATGGACCAGATCCTCGCAGCCTGCGGCAGCTCCGTGCGTACGGTTGCCGAGCAGGTTTACGGTGGTTCCGAAGAAGGTCATGACGACGGCCTGTTTGTCGTCAAGCCGCTGTAAATCGAGGATCGGGTTATGGCTTTCGAAGCGATGTTCCAGCCGATCCAGATCGGCAAGCTCACCATCCGCAATCGCGTGCTGAGCACTGCGCACGCCGAGGTCTACGCCACCGACGGCGGCATGACCACGGATCGTTACGTGAAGTACTACGAGGAGAAAGCCAAGGGCGGCATCGGTCTGGCCATTTGTGGCGGCTCTTCAAGCGTGGCCATCGACAGCCCGCAAAGCTGGTGGAAGTCAGTCAACCTGGCGACCGACAGAATCATCCCGCACTTCCAGAACCTCGCCGACGCCATGCACAAGCATGGCGCCAAGATCATGATCCAGATTACCCACATGGGCCGTCGCTCGCGCTGGGACGGCGATCACTGGCCGACCCTGCTGTCGCCGTCTGGCATTCGCGAGCCGGTACACCGGGCAACCTGCAAAACCATCGAGCCGGAAGAAATCTGGCGGGTGATCGGCAACTACGCCAGCGCTGCGGCGCGTGCCAAGGCCGGTGGCCTGGATGGCGTCGAGTTGTCGGCGGTGCATCAGCACATGATTGACCAGTTCTGGAGCCCGCGCGTCAACAAGCGTACCGATGAATGGGGCGGCAGTTTCGAGAACCGCATGCGCTTCGGTCTGGAAGTGATCAAGGCGGTGCGCAAGGAAGTCGGCCCCGACTTCTGTGTGGGGCTGCGCATCTGTGGCGACGAGTTTCATCCCGATGGCCTCAGCCACGAAGACATGAAACAGATCGCCAAGTATTACGACGACACCGGCATGATCGATTTCATCGGCGTGGTGGGCTCGGGGTGTGACACCCACAACACCCTGGCCAACGTCATTCCGAACATGAGTTATCCACCGGAGCCGTTCCTGCACCTGGCGGCCGGCATCAAGGAAGTGGTCAAGGCCCCGGTGCTGCACGCGCAGAACATCAAGGACCCGAACCAGGCAACGCGAATTCTGGAAGGCGGTTATGTCGACATGGTCGGCATGACCCGCGCGCACATTGCCGATCCGCACCTGATCGCCAAGATCAAGATGGGCCAGATCGATCAGATCAAGCAGTGCGTCGGTGCCAACTACTGCATCGATCGCCAGTATCAGGGCCTGGATGTGCTGTGCATCCAGAATGCCGCCACGTCCCGCGAATACATGGGCGTGCCGCACATCATCGAGAAGTCGACCGGGCCAAGGCGCAAGGTCGTGGTGGTCGGTGCCGGTCCTGCCGGGATGGAGGCCGCGCGGGTCTCTGCAGAGCGTGGGCATGACGTGACCCTGTTCGAGAAGAAGGACTTCATCGGCGGGCAGATCACCACCGCATCGAAGGCACCGCAGCGCGACCAGATTGCCGGCATTACCCGCTGGTTCCAGCTGGAGCTGGCGCGCCTGAAAGTCGATTTGCGTCTGGGGACCGCGGCGGACGCGGCAACCATCCTCGACCTGCGCCCGGACATCGTGGTGCTGGCGGTCGGCGGTCATCCGTTTCTGGAGCAGAACGAACACTGGGGCGCGGCGGAAGGCCTGGTGGTCAGCAGTTGGGATGTGCTGGATGGCAAGGTTGCGCCGGGCAAGAACGTGCTGGTCTACGACACCATCTGCGAGTTCACCGGCATGTCGGTGGCCGACTTCCTGGCCGACAAGGGCTGCCAGGTCGAAATCGTCACCGATGACATCAAGCCGGGCGTGGCGATTGGCGGAACCTCGTTCCCGACCTACTACCGCAGCATGTACCCCAAGGAAGTGATCATGACCGGCGACATGATGCTGGAAAAGGTCTATCGCGAGGGCGACAAGCTGGTGGCGGTGCTGGAGAACGAATACACCGGCGCCAAGGAAGAGCGGGTCGTCGATCAGGTGGTGGTGGAAAACGGCGTGCGTCCTGACGAAGCGATCTACTACGCGCTCAAGGAAGGCTCGCGCAACAAGGGCCAGATTGATATCGACGCGCTGTTCGCCATTCAGCCGCAGCCTTCATTGAGCCAGCCGGGTGACGGTTACCTGCTGTTTCGTATCGGCGATTGCGTGGCGCAGCGTAATACCCACGCGGCGATCTATGACGGCTTGCGGCTGTGCAAGGACTTTTAAGGCTCGCCTGTCTTTGATTCTGGCCGCAGGCCGTGGGAGCGAACTCGTTCGCGAATGCGATAGATCAGTCGACATACAGGTTGTCTGATCCACAGTTTTTGCGAACCAGCGAAGCGTCACCCGGACTGCAAGACCGCTTGGTACCTGGAGCTTCAGATGCTAGACACCCTTCTTCCGATCCTGCTGTTCAGCGCCCTGGCCCTTGCGGCGCTGGGCGCCTGGCGGCGGGTGACCCTGTGGCGCAACGGTCGGTCCTCGAAAGTCGATTTGCTGGGTGGGCTGCTGGCCATGCCCAAGCGTTACATGGTCGATCTGCATCATGTGGTCGCGCGTGACAAATACATCGCCAACACCCATGTGGCCACAGCGGGCGGCGCGGTGGCCTCGATTGTGCTGGCGATTCTGGTGCACGGTTTCGGCCTGCACAATCGCCTGCTTGGCTATGCGCTGCTGTTGATGACGGCGGTGATGTTTATCGGCGCAGTGTTTGTCTATCGTCGTCGGCTCAATCCGCCTGCGCGTCTGTCGAAAGGGCCGTGGATGCGTCTGCCGAAAAGCCTCATGGCGTTTTCCGCGAGCTTTTTTCTGGTCACGTTGCCGGTTGCCGGCATTCTTCCCGAGCACTTCGGCGGCTGGGTGCTGGTGGTCGTTCTTGGGTTGGGTGTGCTGTGGGGCGTGAGCGAGCTGTTTTTCGGCATGACCTGGGGCGGGCCGATGAAGCATGCCTTCGCCGGGGCGCTGCACCTGGCCTGGCATCGCCGGGCCGAGCGTTTTGGTGGCGGGCGCTCCACGGGGCTGAAGCCGTTGGACCTGAACGATCGATCCGCGCCGCTGGGTGTGGAGAAACCCCAGGACTTCACCTGGAATCAACTGCTGGGCTTCGACGCTTGCGTGCAGTGCGGCAAGTGCGAGGCTGCCTGCCCGGCGTTTGCGGCAGGCCAGCCACTCAACCCCAAAAAGCTGATTCAGGACATGGTGGTCGGCCTTGCCGGTGGCACCGATGCAAAATTTGCGGGCAGTCCGTATCCATCGCTGGACGGTAAAGGCAAGCCGCTGGGCGAGCATGGCGGCAATCCGCATCAGCCCATCGTCAACGGGCTGGTGGACGCCGAGACGCTGTGGTCCTGCACCACCTGCCGGGCCTGCGTCGAAGAGTGCCCGATGATGATCGAACACGTCGATGCCATTGTCGACATGCGCCGTCACCTGACTCTCGAAAAGGGCGCTACCCCGAACAAGGGCGCCGAAGTGCTGGACAACCTGATCGCCACCGATAACCCCGGCGGGTTTGCGCCGGGCGGGCGAATGAACTGGGCGGCCGATCTGAACCTGACGCTGCTCAGCGAGAAAAAAACGGTGGATGTGCTGTTCTGGGTCGGAGATGGCGCGTTCGATATGCGCAATCAACGTACCTTGCGCGCGTTCGTCAAAGTCCTCAAGGCGGCCGGGGTGGATTTCGCCGTGCTGGGCCTCGAAGAACGCGACAGCGGTGATGTGGCCCGGCGGCTGGGTGATGAAGCGACCTTCCAGACGCTCGCCCGCCGCAACATTCAGACCCTGTCCCAGTACAGTTTCCAACGCATCGTGACCTGCGACCCGCACAGCTTTCATGTGCTGAAAAACGAATATGGCGCATTTGGCGGCGACTATCAGGTGCAGCACCACAGCACATTCATGGCCGAGCTGGTACGTAACGGGGCCCTGAATCTGGGCAAGCACAAAGGCGCCAGCGTGACCTATCACGACCCGTGTTACCTGGGCCGTTACAACGGCGAATATGAGGCGCCGCGTGAAGTGCTGCGTGCGCTGGGGATCGAGATCAGAGAAATGCAGCGCTCGGGCTTCCGTTCCCGCTGCTGCGGTGGCGGCGGTGGCGCGCCGATCACTGACATTCCCGGCAGACAGCGGATTCCCGACATGCGCATGGACGACATCCGTGAAACGGCTGCCGAGCTGGTCGCGGTAGGTTGTCCACAGTGCACAGCCATGCTCGAAGGCGTTGTCGAACCGCGGCCGCTGATCAAAGACATTGCCGAACTGGTGGCCGATGCACTGATTGAGGAAGTTATCCCCAGCACGCCAGCGCCTGCCAAACGTGAACCCGCGGAGGTGCTCTGATGAGTGACATTATCCGTCGTGATCCACGCGCCGAGTGGATTGCCCGCAATCGACTGCACCCACTGCATGCGGCCATGCAGCCTGCGCAGAGCAGCTGGATGGGGCCGAATGGCCTGATGCGCAAGAATGTGCACGGTGTGGGCTTCATGGGTCCCAACGGTATCAAGCGTATCGACCGCAGCGGCGCGCAGCAGGGCGGCGCGGTCAAGCGTTCGGCCACTGCCGACGTGCAGCTGCCGCTGCATACCGTGGCCGAGCCAGCGTTCTATATCATCGTGGTGCCCGATATGGTCGGCGGCCGCCTGAGCAGCCATGACCGTGACTTGCTGGGCCTGGCGCGTCAGTTGGCCGGGGCCGAAGGTGCTGTGCTGGCGGTGGTGTTCGGCGAACACAAGGAAGCTGCATTCGACACCGCTGGCGTTGATCGGCTGTTGCTTATCGACGGTGCCGGGTTCGATGGTTATTCACCGGAACAACGCGTGCAGGGTTTGCGAGCTGTGGATAACCAGTTCAACCCGCGCCATTGGCTGTTGCCGGACAGCCGCAGCGGCGGTGGCGAACTGGGAAGACGTTTTGCCGCCAGCATCGGCGAGCGACCCGCAACGCGGGTCTGGCAGGTCAAGGACCTATTGTGCATAAGTCGGGCAGGAGCCGGCCGCGAAGACCTGGTTCGGCCTCTGGCGCGCTTGATTCTGGCCGCTGCGGAGTGCGCCGAACCGGTTAGCGAAACCCGTCACGAGGTATTGCCGGTCGAGTTGTCCACAGGCGTGGCGCGCAGCCTGCCGCGTATCGAGGATCTGGGGGCGGTAGCCGTCGATCCCGCAGTTATCCCCATGGCTGAAGCCGAATTCATTCTGTCTGGCGGCAATGGTGTCAAAGACTGGGACCTGTTTCATCAGGCCGCTTCGGCACTCGGGGCCACCGAGGGGGCGTCGCGGGTCGCAGTGGACGACGGTTTCATGGGCCGCGAGCGGCAGGTAGGCGCGAGTGGCACCTGGGTTACCGCAAGGGTGTATGTTGCCGTCGGTATTTCCGGGGCCATCCAGCACCTGCAGGGCATCGGTGCCTGCGACAAGGTCATTGCGATCAATCAGGACGCGGGCTGCGACATGGTCAAGCGCGCTGATCTATCGGTCATCGGCGAGAGCGCCGAAGTGCTCACGGCGCTGATCGCCGCAGTGCAAACCTGGCGTAGCGGAGGTAAACGCGATGCAGCCTGACGTGTCTGTGGGTAAGCATGCGGTACATATCATCAGTCTGGTGTCCATCGGGGCGCACCCGACATCAGGCCGTGCGCGCCGCGCCGAACAGGATGCGCGGGCCGTCGAGCTTGGCTTGCAGCTGGCTGGGGATAACTTGCAGGTACTGCACGCCGGCAATGCCGAAGAACCCGCGCTGCGCGCTTACCTTGGCATGGGGCTCAGCGAGCTGCATGTGCTGGAGCAACCCGAAGGCGCCGATGCGCTGGTCGCTCTGACCGACTACCTCCGGGATTCTGCCGCACAGGTGGTGTTGGCCGGCAGCCAGGCTGAAACCGGTGAAGGGTCGGGCATGCTGCCCTTTCTGCTGGCTGAAAGGCTGGGCTGGCCACTGGTGACCGGTCTGGCTGAAGTCGAGTCGCTGAACAACGGTACCGCACTGGTCCTGCAGGCTCTGCCCCGCGGCCAGCGTCGTCGTCTGAAGGTTCGTCTGCCGTTTCTCGCCACGGTGGATAACGCGGCTCCCAAACCCCGGCAGAGCGCGTTCGGGCCCGCACAGCGTGGCACGCTAAGCATTGACGATGTTGAGATGCAGGTGGATGAGGTGCTTGCCGAGGGGGCGCTGCAATCGGCCAGGGTCCGCCCGAAACGTCTGAAAGTCATCAAGGCCAAAAGTGGCGCAGACCGCATGAAGGCTGCGACCGCCAAGGCGAGCGGCGGTGGCGGAAAAATCCTCAAAGGCTTGAGCCCGGAAGAGGGGGCTGAGGCAATCCTCAAGTTGCTCATTGAGGAAGGGGTGGTCAGATGATTCGAATCGTCCAGGCCCGAGGCAACTTACGCACAAAGTCTGTGTGCCCGTCTGTGGATAACATGTTCGCTGCTGGCTGAAGCCCTTGTAGTGCGGTGCCTGTAGAGTTGTGTTTAAAAAATGATCAGGTAACCGACGGTTTTTACAGGACTTTTGCTGTGGACAAACAGTTCACAGGCGTCCGTGTGTTTTCG
Source organism: Pseudomonas congelans (assembly GCF_900103225.1). GTDB lineage: Bacteria > Pseudomonadota > Gammaproteobacteria > Pseudomonadales > Pseudomonadaceae > Aquipseudomonas > Aquipseudomonas congelans. Next base: position 34,064 of record NZ_FNJH01000007.1, read on the forward strand.
GGTTTGCCCACATTCTCTGTTGGTTGCTCTGTGGACAAGTTGTTCGTGATCGTCTGTAAGCCTTACATGTAAAGGTCTGTAGGGTTTTGTACGAAAAACAACCAATCGTTGGTCGCACACACTGGTTATCCTTTCGATAGCGTTGCGAGACGCACGTTCTTACGGTTTTCCACAGCAAAAAAGGGCCGTACGCAGAGTTGTACCCAAAGTCTGTTGGCGCTTCTGTGGATAAGGTGTTCGTGCTCGTCTGCAGCCCAGGTAAATCAAGCTCTATAGACAGTTGGTTAAAAAACATACAGGCTTTGTGGTTGGGCTTTTCCAGGTAAGCCATTGTTGTCCCGGATATTTCCGGCTCCATGAAAAAACGACTTATCCATAAACCCCCTTCGTGGCTCTGTGGATAAGTCGTTCAGTTATTACGGCCACCGTCTTTTTATGAGCTGGAGCAGGCGGGCCGAGTCGGACTCACTTTGTGAACGAGGTGAGTTCGCAAGGGAGCATCACGTCGGCGGCGATCTTTACTCGTGATTGACCGCCACGCCCTTCAAGTACGGCGCAGGTTCTGCACCGAGGTTTTCCAGCATGCGCGAGCTGTACCAGTCGACGAAGTTGACCACGCCGAACTCATAGGTTTTCGAGTAAGGGCCGGGTTGATAGGCGCTGGAGTTGATACCGCGCTGGTTTTCTTCGGCAAGACGACGGTCCTGATCGTTGGTGGCGTCCCAGACCTGGCGCATGCGCTCGACGTCGTAATCCACGCCTTCGACCGCATCCTTGTGCACAATCCATTTGGTGGAAACCATGGTTTCCTGTGCACTGATCGGCCACACCGTGAAGACGATGATGTGATCGCCCATGCAGTGGTTCCAGGAGTGCGGCAAATGCAGAATGCGCATCGAACCCAGGTCGGGGTTCTGGATGCGGCCCATCAGTTTCTTGCAGCCGACCTTGCCGTCCATGGTCATCGACACTGTGCCTTTGAGCAGCGGCATGCGCACGATACGGTTACGCAGGCCGAAACTGGCGTGGGCGTACGGAATTTTCTCTGCGTCCCAGGCGGCTGCAGACGCGGCCACATGGTCCTTGAAGGTCTGATCGGCCCGGGGATCGGTGACGTCGTCCCATTCCAGCAGGGTCTTGAGCAATTCCGGGTGCGAGCCACTGCAGTGGTAACACTCGCGGTTGTTTTCCAGCACCAGCTTCCAGTTGGCCTTTTCCATCAAGGTGGTTTGCACCGCCACCTTGGTGTTCTCCATGTCATAGGGTTCCATGTAGTGCCGCAGCGTCGACAGGAACTCGTCGATGGCAGGCGGGTTCTCTGCAAGGCTGATGAAAATGTAGCCGCCTGCGGTCTTGACGTGGACCGGCTTGAGGCCGAACTGCTTCATGTCGAAGTCGTCGCCCATCTCGGTACCGGCATACAGCAGGCGACCGTCCAGTTCATACGTCCACTGGTGGTAGTGGCAAACCAGTTTGGCGACTTTGCCTTTTTCGGCAGTGCACAGGCGCGAGCCGCGATGGCGGCAAACATTGTGGAACGCGTTGACGACACCGTCCGGGCCGCGCACGACCAGAATCGGGTTCTTGCCGATCTGCAGCGTCAGGTAGTTGCCCTTGGTCGGGATTTCGCACGTCATCCCGGCAATCAGCCACTCCTTGTGAAAGATTTCCTGCATGTCGATTTCAAACAGTCGCTCATCACTGTAGAAAGGCTGCGGCAGCGAGTACGTGCGCTCGCGATTCTGCAGCATCTCGGCAGTGGCCTTGCGTGCAGGTTCCAGCGGATCGCCCAGGCTCAAGGTTGCGGTGACGTCCATCGATTAAATCCCTCATGACCGCGGCATGGGCGGCCTGCGAATGTGGCTGATACGGATGTGATCGCGTTTCAAGCATGACGATAGATCAGTCGCTCATGCTTATGACCCTTGGTGGCGAGTGTGGAGCCGGGCGCGCCGTGAACCTTATCCATGGGCGACATGGCCGCATCCGTTCCCGACGCGACAGGCCTTGTTGGACGGGGCTGGTCGCGGTAAGTACGTGAATGTCGTTGATAGATAAATGGCCGCCTCGGACGTTACGCAGAATCCGCAACATGAGAGGCCGACAGTCGGCCGTGGAGATCGAGTATGTCCCAAAGTTTCCTGAGCCCGGTCACGACCCAGACATGGGCCAACGGGCGTCACCTGGTACGTGTCGTCAAAGTCATCCAGGAAACCTGGGACGTGCGCACGTTCTGCTTCATGGCCGACCAGCCGATCATGTTCTTCTTCAAGCCCGGCCAGTTCGTGACCCTGGAGCTGGAGATCGACGGCCTGCCGGTCATGCGCTCCTACACCATCTCCAGTTCGCCATCGGTGCCGTACAGTTTTTCGATCACCGTCAAGCGTGTGCCGGGCGGCAAGGTTTCCAATTACCTGCATGACACGCTGATTGAAGGGCAGGAGCTGGCGGTACACGGTCCGGTCGGGCTGTTCAACGCCATCGACTTCCCGAACCCGAAGATTCTCTACCTCAGCGGCGGTGTCGGTATCACGCCGGTGATGTCCATGGCGCGCTGGTTCTACGACACCAACGCCAACGTCGACATGGTTTTCGTACACAGCGCGCGTTCACCGAAAGACATCATCTATCACCGCGAGCTGGAGCACATGGCCTCGCGGATCGAAAACTTCAGCCTGCATCTGGTCTGTGAAAAACACGGACTGGGCGAGCCGTGGGCCGGTTATCGCGGCTACCTGAACCAGAAAATGCTTGAGCTGATGGCGCCGGACTTCATGGACCGCGAGGTGTTCTGCTGCGGGCCGACGCCGTACATGACAGCGGTCAAGCGTCTGTTGCAGGAAAACGGCTTCAACATGGCGCAATACCATGAAGAGTCGTTCGGCGCGACACCGCCCGAGGCCAGGGCCGATGCCGTCGAGCAGGCCGAAATCGCTGCCGACGCGCCCGACGTCGATATCGCCGACCTGCATCAGGTGGAGTTCACCGATACCGGCAAGAGCATCCGCGTGGGACCGGGCGAAACCGTGCATGCCGCTGCCGCCAAACTCGGTCTGATGATCCCCAAAGCCTGCGGCATGGGCATCTGCGGGACCTGCAAGGTCATGAAGCTGAGCGGCGAAGTCGAGATGGAGCACAACGGTGGCATTACCGACGAGGATGTTGCAGAGGGGTACATTCTGTCCTGCTGCAGCGTGCCGAAGGGGGATGTGCGGATTGAGTATTGAGCACGCTTGAAACCATATGACGCACGGTGTCCGGAAAGGCGTCTCCACGCGGAGCATGGGTACGATAGTTAGAGCCTTATCGTTCCTCACGCTCCAGCGTGGGAATGCATTGCGTGACGCTCTGCGTCACAGATCTGCGCCGCGCCGCAGGTTCAAGGCAGGACGCGGAGCGTCCGGAACGGCGTACCCACGCGGAGCATGGGCACGATAGTGATCTACCTGACGACTATCGTTCCTCACGCTTCAGCGTGGGAATGCATTGCGTGACGCTCCGCGTCACAGATCTGCGCCCCGCCGCAGGCTCAAGGCATGACGCGGAGTACCCGGAACGGCATACCCACGCGGAGCATGGGCACGATAGTGATCTACCTGACGACTATCGTTCCTCACGCTCCAGCGTGGGAATGCATTGCGTGACGCTCTGCGTCACAGATCTGCGCCGCGCCGCAGGTTCAAGGCATGACGCAGAGCCCCCGGAACGGCATACCCATGCGGAGAATGGGCACCATAGGCGTTCTTTCGGGCACCTATCGGTCATGATCCGCTATGACTCTGCTTATAAGCCGCCAATGCGGGCAGTAGTTGCTGGTCGATGGCCTGGCGTACGGCGGGGAGGAGGGTGGCGCTGCCGGTCAGGAGTTGTTCTACCAGACGTCGCAAGGCGGTCGCGCGTTCGGTGTTGAGGCCGCAGACGGCATTTGCGCAGGCCTGTTCAGCGGTTGCGCCACCGGGGGCTTCGAAGCCCAGGGCTCTGAGCTGGCCGAGCAGGTCTTCCTGGTCAATCAAATCCGCGTGCATCATGACGTCTGTTCCTTTGATCGGGCTTTTTCCGATTCTGTAAGGACAACCGCCTGTGGGCAACCCCTGCACGCCGTGAGTGGCAGGATTGGCTACAAGTGCGTCGTTTTCAGTTCATGCGGTCATTCGGTTTGCAGGTTGTCTATCGTTCTGTCGACCATGACCTTGGCCATTTCCACCAGATGCATGATCGACAGCGTCATGTCGCGCTGGGTGCCGGTCATGCTGTCGCTGAATTCACAGGCGCTGGTGGCGGCGCAGCGTAGCAGGTCGCTGGCATGCATCAGGGCGTCTTCATGACTGACATTGGGGTTGGCGGTGAAGAGGGGCGGATCGGGGACGATTTTTAGCATGTGAGACTCCTAATCAATTACTGGAAGGTCGTCACTTCGGCTACTAATCGAAGGTGGCGGCCGCACGCAGGTAGTAGCCCGGTGATTAGGAACCGGTGCATCCGAAGACGCCCCACGCACGGCCACCATAAAGATGCAGGCCGTAAACAAGCGCCTTGCACAAGGTGGCGCATTGCGCCTAATCACATCGAGGGCTACTAATCCTCACCGCTGAATATGCAGCGACGGGCGCAGAGTAGAGATCGAAACAGGCAGGCACAAGGGGCCGGGAGTTTCTCGGAAATTTCCTTCAAGCGAAAGGGACGAGTCCCGCAAATTCGTTACAAATTCTTGTTCATTGCTCAGGTTTGCTAAACTGCGCAGCTTGCCAGGAGCTGCCATGAATTACCGTCACGCCTACCATGCCGGCAACCACGCCGACGTGTTCAAACACCTCACCCTGACTCGCCTGATCGCCCTCATGGCGCGCAAGGAGCAGCCGTTCGCCTATCTCGACACCCACGCCGGGCTCGGCCTGTACGACCTGAAAGGTGATCAGGCCACACGCACCGGAGAATGGCTGGAAGGTATCGGCCGCCTGTGGAACGCCACCGACCTGCCTGCGCTGGCGTCCGACTATCTGCAAGTGCTGCACGACATGAACCCGGATGGCGAGCTGCGCTATTACCCTGGCTCGCCGGAACTGGCTCGCCGCCTGACCCGCGAGCGCGAGCGTGTGCTGCTCAACGAGAAGCACCCCGAAGACGGGCGTCTGCTCAAGGAAAACATGAAGGGCGACCGCCGCGTGGCGGTGCATCTTGGGGAAGGCTGGCATGTCCCGCGTGCCTTGCTGCCCGTGGCTGAGAAGCGTGCCGTGATGCTCATCGACCCGCCATTCGAGCAACTCGATGAAATGAAGCGTTGCGCGGTTGCGCTCAAGGAAGCCATCGGGCGCATGCGTCAGACAGTGGCGGCGATCTGGTACCCGATCAAGGATACGCGCCTGCTGCGCCGCTTCTATCAGGACCTGGCGGAAACCGGTGCGCCCAAGCTGCTGCGCGTCGAGCTGTTCGTCCACCCGCTGGACACCCCGGCCAGCCTCAACGGTTCAGGCCTGGCGATCGCCAACCCGCCATGGGGTCTGGAAGAAGAACTGCGCGAGCTGATGCCATACCTTGCCCAGAAACTGGGCCAGACCCAGGGCGGCTGGAAGATGGACTGGTTGATTGCCGAGTAAGCGTGTTCACAGCCAGGCCGGGTTGCGCTGCCTAGCGGACGCAGAGCGTCCAGAACTGCATTCCCACGCGGAGCTCAGCGTTATACATAAGCCCGCTTTTGATTCTGACCGTAGGTCGTAGGAGCGAACTTGTTCGCGAAGGGGCCAGTATATTCGGCGAAAATGCGTTACCTGAACTACTATCTTCGCGAACAAGTTCGCTCCTACGCCTTGCGGGCAGAAGCCTGAAAAACGCTGTTTTCGGGCCGCTAGGCGCGAATCAAGCCGGCATGCACACACCCGTGCCGCCCAGCCCGCAGTAGCCCTGTGGGTTCTTGGCCAGGTATTGCTGGTGGTAGGCTTCGGCAAAGTAAACCGTCGGTGCCTCCTCGATTTCAGTAGTGATGCTGCCCTTACCGGCCTTGTTCAGTTCCGCCTGGAACGTTTCGGCACTGGCTTTGGCGGCGTCGAGCTGTTCGGGAGTGGTGCAGTAGATCACCGAGCGATACTGAGTGCCGATGTCATTGCCCTGACGCATGCCTTGAGTCGGGTTGTGCACTTCCCAGAACACCTTGAGCAGCGCTTCATAGCTGATTTTTGCCGGCTCGTAGACCACCAGCACCACTTCGGTGTGGCCGGTCAGCCCGGAGCAGACCTCTTCGTAGGTCGGGTTCGGGGTAAATCCGCCTGCGTAGCCGGCGACAGTGCTCACCACACCTTCCTGTTGCCACAGACGGCGTTCTGCGCCCCAGAAGCAACCCATGCCGAAGATGGCGAATTCGACGTTGCTCGAAAACGGCCCCAATAGCGGATTGCCGTTGACGAAGTGGGTTTCCGGAAGCGGCATAGGTGTTTCACGACCTGGCAGTGCTTGTTCGGCGGTAGGCAGTACGTTTTTATTCACTAGAATTTCCGAGCGCAAAGTCATGAACCATATCCTCTCGTGTGGAGACGGCAGCGGGGGCCAGGACGGATGATCAATACGAATACATGGGTCCCGTTACACGCCTAAACAAGAGCTGCCGTGTAATACAGACTTACAGTGTGCCCGAGAGAGCGGGGTGCAGGGAAGGTTGTCAGGCGGATGGGCGACGAGGGTAGCGCTTCAGTTTCTCGATCAGTTCTTCACCGGGGATAGGCCTGTCGAACAGATAGCCCTGGCCGACATCGCAGCGATGGCGCCGCAGGAAGGTCAGCTGAGCTGCGGTTTCAATGCCTTCGGCCACTACTTTGAGCTTGAGGTTGTGAGCCATCGCGATAACCGCAGAAGTGATTTCCATGTCGTCTTCGTCATCCGGAATATCGCGGATGAAGCTGCGATCGATCTTGATTACATCGATGGGGAATTTCTTCAGGTAACTGAATGACGAGTAACCGGTACCGAAGTCATCCATGGCCAGCGACAGACCGAGTTTCTTCAACGAGTCGAGTTGCTGGCGGGTGTCTTCTGTCGCTTCCAGCAGCAGGCCTTCGGTCAGCTCCAGTTCCAGCAGCGAGGGGTCAAGCTCTTCCTCTTTGAGGATAGCGGCAATCGACGACACCAGTTCCGGGTCGGAGAACTGCTTGGGCGAGACGTTGATGGCCACCTGCAAGTTGCCGAACCCGGCGGCGGTCAGGTCCTTGCTCATGCGGCAGGACTGACGTGCGACCCATTTACCGATGGGGATGATCAGGCCGGTCTCTTCGGCCACGCTGATGAACTGGTCCGGTCGGATCATGCCTTTTTCAGGATGGTTCCAGCGCAGCAGCGCCTCCATGCCCAGCAGGCGGCCGGTCAGCAGGCACAGCTTGGGCTGATAGAACACCTCCAGCTCGTTCTGGGTCAGCGCGCGGCGCAGGTTGTTTTCCACGAACAGCTTGTAACTGGCCTCGGCATTCAATGCTTCGGTGAACACCTGAACCTGATGTTTGCCGTTGGCTTTGGCCTTGTGCAGGGCCAGACCGGCGTTTTTCATCAGGGTCTGCGGGTCACGACCGTGCAGCGGCGCGCAGGCGAGACCGACCGAGCCGGTGACGCTGATCAGCTGATTGTCGACGAACATCGGCTTGTCCAGCGTGGCCAGCACCTGGGTGGCGGTGGCCTGTCCGGCTTCCTGGTCGGTGTTGTCGATCAGCACGGCAAATTCGTTACTGGCAAAGCGCGCCAGTACGTCGGACGGGCTCAGCGTGTTGCGCAGACGGCGCGCCAGACTGATCAGCAGCTTGTCACCGGTCTGGTGGCCGAGGCTGTCGTTGATGCGCTTGAAATTATCGATGTCGACCAGCAACAGGCTCATCGGCGTATCGGTGTCGCGGGCAAAGCGTTCGTCCAGATTGCGGATAAAGGCCGGACGGTTGCCCAGGTTGGTCAGGTTGTCGGTGTACGCCAGGCGCTCGATGCGCTGCTGGGCCAGCTTGCTCTGGGTGATGTCTTCGTAGATGCCGATATAGTGCGTGAGTTCGCGATTATCGCCATACACCTTGGAAATCGACAGCTGGCCCCAGTAGGGTTCGAGGTTCTTGCGGCGGCTTTTGAACTCGCCCTGCCAACTGTTGCTGTTGGTCAGGCTGGAGTTGGCTTCCAGCAGCAACTGGTTGAGGTTTTCCAGCGCGGGCAATTCCGACAGTTTGTGCCCGGAGACTTCCTCCGAGCTGTACTGGGTGATTGCCGTGAAACTCGGGTTAACGTACTCGACCACGCCGTTGCAGTTGACCAGCAGAAACGCGTTGGCGCTCTGTTCGACCGCGCGCTGGAACAGGTGCAGCGCGTTGGTCGCAGCCCGCCGATTATGGTTGTTGATGACCTGGGCAAACTGATCGGCCAGCTCGCCAGCGAAGGCGATCTCGTCGGACTGCCATTCGCGCGTCGAGCCCGACTCTTCCAGACACAACACACCGATTACCTGCCCATCGATACGGATACTGGCATCGAGAACCGCCTTGGTTTCTCCAGGGTTCAGGCTTTTGGCCATTTCGCAGGTGCGCGGGTCGGTCTGGATATTGCTGGCGTCAATCGCCCTGCTGGTATTCAGCGCTTGCAGGTAGGTGGGGTAGGGGCTGATATCCACCGGCGTGCGTGACTGATAATCGCCGGTTTCACGGCTGTAGTCGGTGATTGGCTCCAGGCGCTTGTCGTTGAGGTTCCAGATACTGACATGATCGACATCGTAGATATCACAGGCGCTTTTGGTGATCAGCTCTGCCGCTTCAAGCAGGGTATTGGCCGTGGTGTAGCGATGTCGGGTCAGGCGCAGGATCAGATCCTGCTGGGCGCGCACGCGCTCCAGGTGGGCAAACTGGTCGCGCTGGGCGCGCTGGTTGAGTTCCAGGGCGATCTGCAGTCGCAGGTTGCGGGTTTCCAGATCGGAGTCCGTGACCGGTTCGCCGCTCGTGACAAGGCCTTCGACGATCAGAAAATAACCACGTAACAGATGGCGGTTGTGCTGTTTGTAGGCTTCGCCGATTTCCAGCAGGCCAAGGGGGCCTTTGGGGCTGTGAAGGGTGTAGCGGATCAGGTAATTCGGGGAAGAGGCCAGTTGCTGCTGGATGTCATCATGCAGTTGATAACGTGCTTCCGGCTCCATGAGGCTGGCATAAGGGGATCCAATCAAGGCGCAAAGGTCAACGGCGGGCAGACCGAGCTGTTTTTCGCAGTTCGGATCGAGAAACAATAGCGCCCAATTGGCTTCATTCAGCCGCTCGAAACGCAGCATCCCCAAGCGCGAAGGCACTGGCAATTGCGTCACTACCTCGGCTGCGGATCTACCGGCAGCATCGGTTTGGCTTTTCATGAACAAACTCGCTTCCGGAATACTAGTCGCGACAGGGATAAAACCCACTTTCGCGTATGGCAAGGTTGCATCATGCGGCCCGTGCTTACAAGAGACCACAGTGGCTTAGTGCTATAAAAGTGTCGGCCGATTGTCCAGGTTCTTCAATGTATCTGGTCGGATAGTCAAATTCGTTGATTTTTCGGGCAAAACCCCCGTTTTCCAGGGGAATTCGCTTTGCAGATTTGCTCCAGTCACGGTCCGTTGTCAATCAGGCTTTGGCCATCCTGGGCTCCTTTGCTGGCAATTGCAGGAAAATACCTGCTGCAAACATGGCCAGCACCCCGACACTCAGGAACGTCAGCTGGAATGCCCCGAGCATGCTGCTGACCTCGCCGGTGGCAACTTCTTCGCTGAAACCACCCAGCAAGGCTGCTGCGCTTGCCACGCCCAGACTCAGCGACAGTTGCGCCACCACCGAGAGCAGGCTGTTGCCACTCGCTGCGCTGGCGTCGTCCAGATCGATCAGTGTGACCGTATTCATGGCGGTGAACTGCAAGGAATTGACGGCACCGAGCAGTCCCAGATGCACCAGCAACACCCAGTATGGGGTTTGCACATCCACCAGCGCCAGGCTGGCCAGCAGGATGCCCAACAGCAGCGTGTTGCCGGTCAGGATCATACGATAGCCCAGCCGCTCGATCAGCCAGCGGGCGACAGTCTTGGCGAACATGCCAGCGGCTGCCAGCGGCAGCATGCTCATGCCTGCCTGAGACGGCGAATACCCCAGCGCCACTTGCAGCAGCAACGGCACCAGGAACGGCAGTGCACCACTGCCCAGGCGCGCGAACAGGTTGCCCATAATGCCGACGGCAAACGTCCGGGTACGGAACAGTGAAGGCGCAAACAACGGCGATTCGATATGCCCGGCACGCAGCCAGTACGCCGCCAGGCAGCCCATGCCGGCAAACAGCAGTAGCACCACGCGCATGTGCGGCAAGTGCAGTTCGCCCAGGCCCTCCAGGGCAATGGTGATCAGTACCATCGCCGCGCCGAACAGGATGAAGCCGACGCCGTCAAACCGCGTTCGGCCGCCTCCCGGAAGATCAGGGATGAAGTGTTTGACGGCGTAGCAACCGAGGATGCCGACCGGAATGTTGATCAGGAAAATCCAGTGCCAGCTCAGGTACTCGACCATCCAGCCGCCAAGCGTCGGGCCCAGCAACGGACCCAAAAGGCCCGGCACGGTGATAAAACCCATGATCCGCACCAGCTCCGATCGCGGATAGGCGCGCAATACGATCAGGCGCCCGATGGGCAGCATCAGCGCGCCCCCCAGCCCTTGAATCACCCGCGCGGCCACCAGCACGTTCAGTGACCAGGACAGCGCGCACAGCAATGACCCGAAGCTGAACAGCAGGATGGCGCTGAAGAAGATGCGCTTGATTCCGAACCGGTCGGCAATCCAGCCCGAAGCCGGGATCAGCAGCGCAATGGTCAGCATGTAGGCGATGACCACCGACTGCATCCGCAGAGGGTCTTCTGCCAGTGAGCGGGCCATGGACGGCAGGGCGGTATTGAGAATCGTGCCGTCCAGGCTTTGCATGAAGAATGCGATGGCGATGACCCAGGGCATCCAGCGCAGGGTCTTTTCGTCCATGATCGGCGCTGCTGAGTTCTGCATAGGCTCCTGCTATAACGTGAGGGTGAGTCGGCTGATCAATGCGCCAGGCAACTGGATTGAACCGGTCTGGCGCTGGCTGTAGGTGCTCGATTGGAGAATCAGTTCCCTCTCTTTGGTCAGGTCCTCCAGTGCGCTGCCCAGCAGGCTGTAGGCGCTGTCATCGAAGCGCATGGTGCTCACCGGCGCGACGATCTTGCCCTCTTCGACCCAGAACGTTGCGAAACGTGTCATTCCGGTAAGACGCGCAGCAGCGCGGTCGGAGAAGTTCAGGTACCACAGGTTGCTGATGTAAAGACCGGTGCCGAGCCTGGCGAGGATCTGATCCAGCGCCAGCGAGCCGCCGGCAATGCTCAACGCGCTCGGGCCTTCGCCATCATCCGCGCCGTTGGCAGGCAGGTCGTATTCGGCTGCGCTGCTCGAATCCACCAGTCGATCGCGGGCTTGCCCGTCGACGATCAGTTTCAGGTCCTTGCGGGGATAGCCTTCGCGTGAAAACGCCGGCGAGAGTGAACCGCTGACCTGCTCGTCGAAGTTGACCAATGGGCTGAAAGGCGTCTCGCCGTCATACAGCCTTTGCAGCGGGCTGCGTTTACTGGCCAGTGCCTGCGCGGAAAATCCACCCCAGGTCAGCATGCCGATGACTTCGTCCAGAGCCGCTGGCGCCAGGTACGCGCGGTATTGACCGGGCTTGAGCGCATGCAGCGGGCGGCCGAGAAATTCCAGCTGTTCGCGGGCCTGCTGAAAACGCTGCACGAAGGCTTCGTTGCTCCAGTCGTGACCCGCGTAGTTGGCTTTGACTGCCTGGCCGTTTTCGTGAAACAGGCTCCAGTCGAAATTGAAGCTGTTGGCCTGATGCCAGCCCAGCGCACCCCATGAACTGGCGAAGCCCCGGTAAAGCGGGCCTGCAGCATAAAAACCTACCAGGTCCAGATCGCCTGCCAGCTCGCTGATCTGCTCGACGATCTGAGCGCTGTCCGGCAGTGGCAGGTCTTGAACGTTGCTGCTTTGCCAGGCATTGGTGTTCGGCAACAGATAGGGATCCCTGGCCAGCGACGGCAGTGTTTTGCGCAATTGTTGCAGGGCGTCGACAAGGCGCTGCTGGTCGGTCCCGGCTTCGCCGGACAAGGTCAGCTCCAGATTGGCATGCCGTCCGTCATCGATCAGTTTGAACGTCGCAATGACCTGCTGGACGCTCCCGGCCTGTCGAACCTTGCCGTGGTTGAACCGAATGAAGTCAGACGCCTCGGCGTCGTAGGCCAGAGTGAAGTGTTCCGCTGGGCTGATGGCAGCCTTGAGCACGGCGACCAGCGCCTCGAACTGCTGTTGGTGCGACATCAGGCATCTCCTCCAAACACATCGACATTGGCAAATACGCACGCCGGAGAGGCATGACCTACACGGATAGCCTGGTTGGGCTCACCCTTGCCGCAGTTCGGCGTGCCCAGGACCTTGAAGGTACTGGCATCACCCACGGCGCTGAGGTTTTTCCAGAATTGCGCGGAGATCGCCCGGTAATTGGGGTTCTTCACCACGCCCTTGAACTCACCGTTCTCGATCAGCTGGCCCCATTCGCAGCCGAACTGGAATTTGTTGCGTGCGTCGTCGATGGACCAGGAACGATTGCTCGACATCAGGATGCCGTGCTCGATGTTGCCGATCAGACTGTCCAGCGACTGGTCGCCCGGTTCGATGTTCAGGTTGGCCATACGGTCGATGGGCGCACGGTTCCAGCTGCACGCGCGGCTGTTGGCGACGCCCTCCAGGCCGCTGCGGTACTGCGACAGCGCACCACCGAGCGGGCGCTGCAGCAAGCCGTCACGAATCAGGAACTGTTTGCTGGCTGACGTACCATCGTCATCGTACGCGTAGCTGGCCAGTTGCTCGGGAATCTCCGGGTTGAAGGTCACGTTCAGCAGGCTCGAACCGTATTGCAGGGTGCCGAAGTCAGTCGTCTTGACGAAACTGGTGCCTGCGTAATTGCGCTCGTCACCGAGAATCCGGTCCAGCTCCAGAGGATGGCCGATCGACTCGTGAATCTGCAGGACCATCTGATCGGGCATCAGCAGCAGGTCGCGTGGGCCTGATGGTGTGTTGGGGGCGAGGATCAACTGCAAGGCTTCGTCGGCGACATTGGCGGCAGAGCCGATCAGACCGCAGCTGCTCAGCACTTCGATGCCACCCTGTTGGCCGAAGTTATGCCCGCCCAGCGTGCGCGTCTGGCTGTCGCGACCGTCGTAGGCCGTCACGCTCATGCCGGGAAACACAAACCGCTGCGCCTGACGCAATTCCGCGCCCGCACTGTTCAGGTAGATTTGCTCAACGGTTTCCAGGTCCAGTATGGCCTGCCAGTTGACCAGGCGTTCGTCTGTCGGCACCGCGCTGGACTCGGCCATCAACAGGCCGATGCAGTCGCTGAGCGGTGGAAAGGCGTCGTGCATGTGCGGCGACAGGTAGTCAGCCCTGGCGCTCGAGACAGCTTGATCGCTCAGGTCCAGCAACGCATGCGGCGCCAGACGACGCGCCAGCGTTTCGGCTTGCTGCAAGGCAGCCTGCAAACCCTTCAGGGAGATGTCGTTGGTGGCGGCGTACGCTTCGACGCCGTTCAGGCGCACGGTCAGCATGGCGCCCTCGTCGCTGATCAGTGACGGCGGCTCGGCCACATTCTTGCGCACGCACAGGCGTTGGCCGGTGCGGTGCACGTAGCGTACGGAAAAGAATTGCGCTTCACTCTGCAGGGCAGCGAAATGCTGCTTGAGCCGGGCGGAGAAATCGAACATGCAGACAAGCTCCTTCTTGAGGGCGGTCGGTAAAGTCCAGATGGCCTTGTGGACCGGTTGCCGTTGAGAAGGAGATTACCCCGTCGCTCGTCAGGCTGCACCTGCAAGCTTGATCCAGACGCCTCAGCCCTGCATCACCAGCTTGATATCAGCGGCCAGTTCAAGCACGCGTTCTTCTTCGGTGTCCCACGAGCACATGAACCGTGCACCGCCGTTGCCGATGAAGGTGTAGAAGCGCCAGCCCCGGGCGGTCAATGCGGCAATGGCCGGCTCCGACAGTTGCAGGAACACGCCGTTGGCCTGCACCGGGAACATCAGCTCCACGCCAGGAATGTCCTTGACCAGTTCGGCCAGCAGTTGCGCACAGCGGTTAGCGTGACGGGCGTGTTTGAGCCAGGCGTCGTTTTCCAGCAGGCCGACCCATGGCGCAGAGAGAAAGCGCATTTTCGACGCCAGTTGCCCGGCCTGCTTGCAGCGATAGTCGAAGTCTTCAGCCAGGTCATGGTCGAAAAACAGAATGGCTTCGCCCACGGCCATGCCGTTTTTGGTGCCGCCGAAGCACAACACGTCAACGCCGGACTTCCAGGTCAGTTCAGCCGGGGAGGCCTCCAGAAAGGCGCAGGCATTGGAGAAGCGGGCACCGTCCATGTGCAGATGCAGGCCCAGTTCCTTGCAGGTCGCGCTGATCGCCTTGAGCTCTTCCGGCTGATAGACACCGCCCACCTCGGTGGCCTGAGTCAGCGTCACGACGCGCGGCTTGGGGTAGTGAATGTCCTGACGCTTGAGCGCCACTTCACGAATCGACTCCGGGGTCAGCTTGCCGCCCGCGCTGCGTGCGGTCAGCAGTTTGGAGCCGTTGGAGAAAAACTCCGGCGCACCGCATTCATCGGTTTCGACGTGAGCCGTTTCCGAACAGATGACACTGTGGTAACTCTGGCACAGCGATGACAGCGCCAGCGAGTTGGCCGCCGTGCCGTTGAAGGCGAAAAATACTTCGCAGTCGGTTTCGAACAGTCGGCGGAAATCATCCGACGCGCGTGCAGTCCATTGATCGTCACCATAAGCGCGTTGATGGCCCTTGTTCGCCTGTTCCATGGCCGCCCAGGCTTCAGGGCAGATACCGGAATAGTTGTCGCTGGCGAACTGTTGGCTTTGGTCTGTCATGGCCGATTCCTTATGGGCGATTATGGTGCGCACTGTAGCGACAATATAAGGTTCGGTCATGTGTTGGCTGCATGACGCAATTCCCCGTTCAGGAGCACTATGGATCTTTCCAACCCGCCTTTTCTGCCCGGACGCAACAAGGCGCTGGACCTGCTCAAGTGGCTGGCGATGTTGAGTATGGTGCTTGACCACCTTCGCTATGTGGGCTGGTCGGTCGATTTTCTTTACGTGCCGGGGCGTTTTGCCTTTCCCTGGTTCTGCCTGGCAATTGCCGTGAATCTTTCCCGGCGCAGCGCAGCCATTGTGGCCCCGCAGGTGCAATGGCGTTATCTGGGCTGGCTGCTGGTGTTTGCCGGGCTGTCGGAGATCCCGTATCGGCTGTTCATGGCTGACGCGAGCGTGCTGAATGTGATGCCGACCCTGCTGCTGGGGCTGGTGATCGCTCATGGCTGGCAGCATCGCAATACGACAACCCGAGTGATGGCCCTTGTCGCACTTCTGCTGACGGCGATCTTCCAGAAATACCTGATGTTCGGCTTTGCCGGTGTGCTGCTGCCGCTGGTCTTTGTGCTGGTGCTGGAAAAGCGGCTCTGGTATTCGGTGTTTCCGGCGGTCTTTTGTCTGGCGGGCAACGCCTGGTCGCAGATGTTCGCCGGTGCGAGCTGGGGCGATCCGATTTCCATAGGTTCGATAGTCGCCTGCGTATTGGCGCCTGTACTGGGCATCGCGCTGCTGCGGGCAAGGCCCGGGTTCGCCGTGATCCCGATGCGGCGCTGGGCCTATGCGATCTATCCGCTGCACTTTCTGCTGTTGCTGGGGCTGCGGGGGGTGTTGAGCAGGGTTTGAACGGGGAGGACGCAGAGCGTCCGGAACGGCATGCCAACGCAGAGCATTGGCACGATAGTTACAAGAGTCTCGTTCCTCACGCTCCGCGTGGGAATGCATTTCGCGACGCTCCGCGTCGCAAGAGCACGCAGGGCGCTCAGAAGGGCATGCCAACGCAGCGCATTGGCACGATAGTCAGGACAGGCGAGCTCTTGTAGGCGCGACGAGGCCGGGCGCTTCGATATCAGCTGTTGGGCAGTAACCGGCAGGTGATGCTCTTGATGTAGCGCGTCTCGGCAATCGCCGGGTGTACCGGATGGTCCGGGCCCTGGCCGCCGCGTTCCAGCAGCTGGATGTTGCGGTCCAGATGGCGGGCGCTGGTCAGGAGGATGTTCTGCAAGTCATCTTCCGGCAGGTGCATCGAGCACGATGCGCTGACCAGAATGCCGTCCTTGCTGAGCAGACGCATGGCTTGCTCGTTCAGGCGGCGGTAGGCGCCTTCACCGTTTTTCATGTCTTTCTTGCGTTTGATGAACGCAGGCGGGTCGGCGACGATCACGTCGAAACGCTCTTCTGCGGCTTTCAATTCCTTGAGCGCCTCGAAGACATCGCCTTCGATGCAGGTCATCTTTTCCGCAAAACCGTTCAGGGCTGCGTTGCGTTCCACGCCATCAAGGGCGAAGGACGATGCATCGACGCAGGTGACGTCGCTGGCGCCGAAAGCTGCTGCCTGAATCCCCCAGCCACCGATGTAGCTGTACAGGTCGAGCACACGCTTGCCTTTGACGTAAGGGGCGATGCGCGCGCGGTTCATGCGGTGATCATAGAACCAGCCGGTTTTTTGCCCGGCCATGACCGGTGCTTCGAACTTCACGCCGTTCTCTTCCAGCGCGACCCATTCCGGTACCAGACCGAAAACGGTTTCGACATAACGATTCAGGCCTTCCGCATCGCGAGCTGCCGAATCGTTCTTGAACAGGATGCCGCTTGGCTTGATGACCTGAACCAGCGCCGCGATGATGTCTTCCTTGTGGTTTTCCATCGTGGCCGAGGCCAGTTGAACGACCAGAATGTCACCGAAACGATCGACCACCAGACCCGGCATCAGGTCGGAGTCACCGTAGACCAGACGGTAGAAGGGCTTGTCGAACAGACGTTCACGCAGCGACAGCGCGACGTTGAGGCGATGGACGAGCAGAGACTTGTCGAGCGGCAGCTTGATGTCGCGTGACAGCAGGCGTGCGCAGATCAGGTTGTTGGGGCTCATGGCGACGATGCCCAGCGGCTTGCCGCCCGCAGCTTCGAGGATGGCCTGATCACCGGCTGCAAAACCGTGCAGTGGGGTGGCGGCTACATCGATCTCGTTGCTGTAGACCCATAGATGACCGGCGCGCAGGCGGCGGTCGGCGTTGGCTTTGAGGCGCAAGCTAGGCAGGGACATGACGTCGCTCCTGAAAAAAGAGCGGGATTATAGCGCGTCATCCCGGCGCTGGGCCGGGACGACTGCAATTAACCGACGGAATCTGTCAGGCAGACAGTGCTTCGATCAGTTTGCTGTTGAAGGCAGGGATGTCGTCGGGCTGGCGGCTGCTGATTAGCTTGCCGTCGGTGACGACTTCCTGATCGACCCATTTTGCGCCGGCGTTGACCAGATCATCCTTCAGCGTTTTGAAGCTGGTCAGGGTTTTGCCTTTTACCAGGCCCGCCGAGATCAGCAGCCAGCTGCCATGGCAAATGACCGCCACGGGCTTGCCCGAGGCCTCGATGTCCTTGACGATCTTCTGCGCATCGCTGTCTATGCGGATGGTGTCGGAGTTCTGTACGCCGCCCGGCAGCACCACGCCATGGTAGTCACTGGCGTTGGCAGCCTTGAACGTGCCATCAATCTTGAAGTCATCGGCAGGTTTGTCGTGATTCCAGCCTTTGACCTTGCCCTCTTCAGCGGAAAGAATTTCCACGGTGGCTCCAGCTTGCTCCAGCGCTTCTTTCGGACCGGTCAATTCAACCTGTTCGAAACCGTCGGTTACAAGAATTGCTATGCGTTTGCCAGTCAATGCTTTAGACATGGGATCCTCCAGTGTCGGGCTTCAGGGGTAGCGTCTGACAGGCCGTTTTGAGGCCGCCGTTCACGCCGGTAACACAAAGTCCGAAGCTTCGTACCAGGCAAAGTTCCGAGAATATCTTCATCTCGGATGATGGACCGTTTCTCCGCAAGGGGTCAGAATCCACTCATCACCGTGAGTAAAATCCTATGTCCGAAGAGCTAAGCCCAGAACAGATCCAGCAAGCGTTGCAGGGCATCAGTGTGCCTCCGCAGCCGCAAATCATGGTGGACCTGCAGATGGAGCAGTACATGCCCGATCCGGACCTTGGGGCGATTGCGCGATTGATCGCGCAGGATCCCGGGTTGTCCGGGGCGCTGTTGAAGATCGTCAACTCCGCCCACTACGGGCTGTGCAGCAAGATTGCCTCCATCGACAAGGCGGTGACTCTGCTGGGCAGTCGCACGGTGATCAACCTGATCAACGCACAGTCGATCAGGGGCGAGATGACCGATGAAACCATCGTCGCGCTCAACCGCTTCTGGGATACCGCGCAGGATGTCGCAATGACCAGCCTGACCCTGGCCAAGCGCATCGGCTCGCAGGCGGTGGACGAATCCTACGCCCTGGGCCTGTTCCATGACTGCGGCATTCCGTTGATGCTCAAGCGTTTCCCCAATTACATGCCGGTGCTGGAAGAGGCCTACGCCAACGCGGGGCCCGATTGCCGCATCGTCGATACCGAAAACAGCGCCTTCCACACCAACCATTCGGTCGTCGGCTACTACACGGCCAAATCCTGGCGTCTGCCTGCACACGTTACCGACGCGATTGCCAATCATCACAACGCATTGGCGATTTTTCAGGACGATACCAGTCGCAATGCCACGCTCAAGAACCTCCTGGCCCCCCTGAAAATGGCTGAGCATATTTGCCAGTCCTATCGGGTGCTGGGCAGTCAGGACGAGGATCACGAGTGGGAATGCATCGGTGCGCTGGTGCTGGACTACGTGGGTCTGTCCGAATATGACTTTGAATACCTGAGGGAAAGCATTCGCGAGCTGGGCGCGCGCTGATCCGGCGCCGTCCCGGCCTGTCCTTTCTGCACGACCGAGTTGTCCATGCCTGAATTACCTGAAGTCGAAACCACCCGCCGTGGCATTGCGCCGCATCTTGAAGGTCAGCGCGTCAGCCGCGTGATCGTGCGCGACAGCCGCTTGCGCTGGCCCATTCCCGAGGATCTGGACATTCGCCTGTCCGGTCAGCGCATCGTGCAGGTTGATCGACGCGCCAAGTACCTGTTGATCCAGGCCGAGGTGGGCACCCTGATCAGCCACTTGGGCATGTCCGGGAATCTGCGTCTGGTCGAAGCCGGGCTTCCGGCGCTCAAACACGAGCATGTCGATATCGAACTGGAGTCCGGGCTGGCCTTGCGTTACACCGACCCGCGTCGTTTCGGCGCGATGCTCTGGAGCCTTGATCCGCATAACCACGAACTGTTGATTCGCCTGGGGCCGGAGCCGCTGACCGATCTGTTCAATGGCGAGCGTCTCTACGAGCGCTCGCGTGGCAAGTCGATCGCGGTCAAACCGTTCGTCATGGACAATGCTGTAGTGGTCGGCGTGGGCAATATCTATGCGACCGAAGCACTGTTTGCAGCCGGCATCGACCCGCGCCGCGAAGCGGGAAGTGTGTCCCGGGCGCGCTATCTGAAGCTGGCCATCGAGATCAAGCGCATTCTGGCCTACGCTATAGAACGTGGCGGTACCACCCTGCGTGACTTCATCGGCGGTGACGGCAAGCCAGGGTATTTCCAGCAGGAATTGTTTGCGTATGGGCGTGGCGGTCAGCCATGCAAGGTGTGCGGTACGACGCTGCGTGAAGTCAAGCTGGGCCAGCGCGCCAGCGTTTACTGCCCGAAATGTCAGCGCTGAAATACGCATGACAGGGGCCGTAGGCCATTTGCTTAACCCGCAGCCCTGTTTATAGTGATGGCACCTTAATTATTTGCTACGCCTGAAGGATCAAGCCATGAGCCCGTTTCGTATTTTCGCTGCCACGCTGGCGTTGTTCATCGGCCTGCAGGCACTGCCGGCGGTTGCCGCCGATGTCACCACAGGCAGCGGCGATCCGGTCTACACCATCCAGAACCCGCCGGCGTTTGCCATGATCGGTGACTTGCTGATTGCCCGACCCTTGTTGATAGCGGCCACTGTTATCGGTACGGGACTGTTCGTGATCGCTGCGCCTTTTGCGGCGGCAGGCGGCAACCTTGGGGCAACGGGCAAGGCGCTGGTGGTGGATCCAGGCAAGGCAGCCTTCGTGCGTTGCCTGGGCTGCACGGGTGACGGGTACGGCAAGCAGCAGTAAGGGCGCTATCAGGCCTTGCTGGTGATGATCCGGTACTTGTCCATCAGTTGCTCTTTGCTCTCGACGTGATTTTCATCCAGAGGGATGCAGTCGACCGGGCAAACCTGCTGACATTGAGGCTCGTCGTAGTGACCGACGCATTCGGTGCACAGGTTCGGATTGATCACATAGATCTCCTCGCCTTGTGAAATCGCCTCGTTTGGGCACTCGGGTTCGCAGACGTCGCAGTTGATGCAATCGTCAGTGATGATAAGGGACATGAATTGCTCCTGCCGCAGCCGACGCCGGGGCACATTAAAACCAATGCGGCGAATTGTGCCGCATTAGTCTTCGGGATGCACCTTCACATGCAGCGAGTCTAGCGCTTGAAGCGCTCGGTCAGCGCCTGGGCAACGGCCGGGTGAACGAATTTGGTGATATCACCGCCCAACGCGGCGATTTCACGCACTAACGTCGAGGAAATGAACGAATAGCGCTCCGAGGGCGTAAGGAACAGGCTTTCGACGTCCGGTGCCAACTGGCGATTCATGTTGGCCAACTGAAACTCGTACTCGAAGTCCGACACGGCACGAAGTCCGCGCAGAAAGACGTTGGCATTCTGCTCCTTGGCAAAATGCGCCAGCAGGGTCGAAAAGCCGACCACTTCCACATTGGGCAAGTGCTTGGTGACTTCGCGGGCCAGCTCGACGCGTTGCTCCAGGGGGAACAGCGGGTTTTTCTTCGGGCTGGCAGCAACCGCAATGACCACTTGGTCGAACAGGCGCGATGCGCGCTCGACCAAATCTCCATGGCCCTTGGTAATCGGGTCGAAGGTGCCTGGGTACAACACTCGGTTCATCGCGTCGTCCTGGTCGGAGTCCGTTGTGGGACTCGGATGGTATCGCAGCCTTCCCGATGGGCCAAGCTGTGTGGCAGCTATCAAACGTCGTATTGCGCCGATTATCGGCCATGTTTGCACTGAGATCCCTGATTTTGGGGCTATTTACCGCAGCCACATTGGCTGGTCGGTGCATGAAAATTTTGTATGACTGACATTGATTGATGAGCGGAACGCCATGCGGATTTTCGATCAGTGCGGGTATCTGTCCTGTGCCGTCTCCCTGCGTCGACATGACTCTGTCATCGCAACGATTCTGCCACCATCGCAG
The DNA here is from genome assembly GCF_900103225.1 of Pseudomonas congelans. GTDB lineage: Bacteria > Pseudomonadota > Gammaproteobacteria > Pseudomonadales > Pseudomonadaceae > Aquipseudomonas > Aquipseudomonas congelans. Next base: position 55,396 of record NZ_FNJH01000007.1, read on the forward strand.
TATCAGCCTGCGCTAAGATTGCCATCACCTGATCAGCAAAGAGTGGCCTGGCCCAGCATGGCACCGCGTACCAAAACCCGTGAACGAATCGTGCAAACCAGTCTGGAACTGTTCAATCAGCAGGGCGAGCGTTGCGTGACCACCAATCACATCGCTGCGCACATGGAAATCTCGCCCGGCAATCTTTATTACCACTTCGCCAATAAGCAGGCGATCATCGCTGAGCTGTTCTCCGAGTATGAGGTGCTGATCGGCAGTTTCCTGACCCTGCCAGCCGACCGTGTACCCACCATCGAGGACAAGCGCGATTACTTCCTGGCGATTATCGACGCCATGTGGCGCTACCGTTTTCTGCACCGTGACCTTGAGCACCTGCTGACGTCGGATGAGGAACTGGCGAGGCGTTATCGGCGTTTTTCTTACCGCTGTCTGATGCAGGCGATGACCATCTACCGGGGGTTCATCAAGGCGGGCATCCTGAAGATGGATGAGTCGCAGATCGAATGGACCAGTCTCAACACCTGGATCGTCCTGACGTCGTGGGTGCGTTTTCTGTGCACCAATCGGGAAAACGCCACGGAGATCAACCAATCGGCTATTCGACGTGGCGTCTATCAGGTACTTATGCTCGAATCTGTTTTTGTCGCGCCTCAGGCTCGCGAAGCGTTCGATGCACTGTGCAAAACGTTTCATGCATCGCTGCCCGAGGTTCTGATGTGAATTCCGGGACCGACGAGCAGCCAGCTTGGCGGTTCTCTGCCACAGGAGTGTGTCATGTCCATTGCGCAACTGATCAACCCCGAGCAACTGGCTGAACGCCAGAAAACTCCAGGCCTGGTGATTCTCGATTGCCGTTACGCGCTCGAGGATTCCGACTACGGTCAACGCAGTTACGCCCAGGGGCATATCGAGGGCGCGTCTTTTGCCGATCTGAAGCGCGACCTCAGCGGGCCTGTGATCAAGGGCAGGACCGGACGTCATCCACTGCCCGATCCCGCCGCCTTGCTGCAATGCTTTCAGGCGTGGGGCATCAACCCTGACAGCGATGTGGTGCTGTACGACGATGGTCCGGGAATGTATGCCGCGCGGGCCTGGTGGTTGCTGGCCTGGATGGGCAAGCGCGAAGGCGTCTACCTGCTCGATGGCGGCCTGAAGGCCTGGCACGCTGCGGGGCTGCCGTTGAGCCTTGACGCGCCGAATCGTGAACCCGGTCATTTCAGCGGTGAGCCGGATATGTCCATGGTGCTCAGCGGCAGTCGCTTGCAGGGTCGTCTGGGACGCCCGGAAATGACCCTGATCGACGCCCGTGCCGAAGCGCGCTTTCGAGGCGACGTAGAGCCTCTGGATCCGGTGGCCGGGCATATCCCCGGTGCGCAGTGTGCGGCCTGCACTGACAACCTTGGCGCGGATGGACGCTTTTTGCCGCCCGAGCAGCTCAGGCAGCGTTTCGCTGAAAAGCTGCAGGACCGCCCGCCGGAGAGTCTGGTGTCCTATTGCGGTTCAGGCGTCACCGCCTGCCATAACCTGTTCGCCCTGTGCCTGGCAGGTTATCCGCTGGCAACGTTATATGCGGGATCGTGGAGCGAGTGGATCACCGATCCTGAGCGCGCAATCGCCACGGGCGCCGATTGATTCGTTATCAACCGGTGGGCGGGCCGTCGCGCTCCTGGGCGGCGCATAGCCACAGCGGTATGCGACGTTCGAGGTAGTAACGCGGATTACGAAGCGAGCCTTCGACGAAGCCGACATGCCCGCCTTTGGTGTGCAGTTCGAATTCGGTGCAGGACGATAGCTCGCTGGGTTCGGGCAGGCTGTGAGGGAACACGAACGGGTCGTCGCTGGACTGGATGATCAGCGTCGGCGTCTGAATCTGGCCTAGGTAATAGCGGCTGGACGCCCTGCGGTAATAATCCGTGGCATCGGTAAAGCCGTGCAGCGGCGCAGTCACCCGGCCATCGAAGTCCCAGAAAGTGCGCATGTTCTCCAATGAGCCCAGCGCGGCAAGCTCGGCCAGCCCCTCGCTGATGCCTTCATGCTGAAACCGATGCTGCTTGTCACGGATATAAGCCAGCATTGCGCGCATGAAGTGCCGTTGATAAACCCGCGAGAAGCCTTGACCGATACGGTTGGCGCATTCGTCCAGACGAAACGGCACGGACACCGCCACCGCCCCCCGCAAATCACTGCTGGCGCCGGATTCACCCAGGTACTTAAGCAACACATTGCCGCCCAGCGAATACCCCACTGCATAAATCGGAGCCGATGGCCGCAGCGAACGCAAATGAGCTATCACCTCGGCCAGGTCCTCGCTCGCCCCGGAATGATAACTGCGCGACAGCAGGTTGGGTTCTCCCGAGCAGCCGCGCCAGTTCAACGCCACACTGGGCCAGCCCTGCGCCGCCATGGCCTTTTGCAGGCCGGCAACATAGGGCGAGTTGGACGACCCGGTCAGACCGTGCAGCACCAGCACCAAGGGTTTATCGGACTCATCCGGACCATGCCAGTCCATGTCCAGAAAGTCCCCGTCCTGCAACCACAATCGCTCGCGCGTACGCGCCAGCAACGTCGGCTTGCGCAGCAGCGGCCCCCAAAGCGTCTGCAAATGCGGATTGCCCATGCCGACGGCCGGGACGAATGGATTGGCATGGGACAGAAAGGTAGGACGTTTGGACACGTGCTTGCTCAACGATCAGGTCTGGGGTGACGGGCTATACGTTGCCACTAAGCAGTCCGGGATGTAAGGGGGACTGATCGTTACGTCGTTACGCGAGCCGGAAGAATGTGTTCATGACACTCTGCATGGAAAAGAGGACGCTGAGCGTCCAGAACTGCATGCCGACGCAGAGCATCGGCACGATAGTTACAAGAGTCTCGTCCCGCACGCTCCAGCGTGGGAATGCCGTTCGCGACGCTCTGCATCGCCAAGAGGACGCAGAGCGTCCAGAACGGCATGCTAACGCGGAGCATTGGCACGATAGTTATAAAACTCTCGTTCCGCACGCTCCAGCGTGGGAACGCCGTTCATGACGCTCTGCGTCCTCAAGACCTGCATGCCAAACGCGGAGCACTGGTACGTGAGCTGTCAGCCCTGGCCCCGCTGCCACAACGCGTAATAGACCTGGCCGGCCTTTTTCTCGCGGTGCAACCGCCAGCTGCCCGGCAAGCCGGTGGTCGATGGCGGTGTTTCGCTTTCGGTGTAGATCCAGGCGGTGTCGGCCAGCCAGCCGTGGCTTTCCAGCAGGTTGCAGGCTGAAGCCAGCAGGCCCTGATGGAAGGGCGGGTCGAGGAACACGACGTCGAAGGGCGACGCTGTGGCGGTTTCCAGATGGCGCAGGGCGTCGGTCTGAGAGACCTGGCCGCTGGTGCAGTTCAGTGCATTGAGGTTCTGGCGCAGGCTGGCGATGGCTGCCGCGTTGCTGTCCAGGGCCAGGCCCATGCTGGCGCCACGCGACAAGGCTTCGAAATACAGCGCGCCGCTGCCCGTGAAAACGTCCAGCACCCTGGCACCTGCGATGTAGGGTGCCAGCCAGTTGAACAGGGTTTCGCGCACGCGATCAGGTGTCGGGCGCAAGCCTGGGGCGTCGGGGAAGGTCAGGCGGCGGCTGCCCCATTCTCCGCCGATGATACGAAGCTGACCCAGGCCGTTGTGGCCCTTCGGACGTGGATTGGCCATCAGTGTTCCGGGACCCCTGCAGGTTGGCGGGCGGGTTTGTCGGTCGGCGCCGGCAATGGTTTTTGCTCGACGGTAGGACCCACGGTGACGATGACCATCTTGTCGGCGCTCAGATGCTTGCTCATAGCTGCTTTCACCTGCTCGACGGTCACGTTCTGCGCGGCGGCCATGTAGTCCTCAAGGTAGGTCAACGGCAGGTTGTAGAAGCCGATGGCACCCAACTGACCCACGATGGCCGAATTGCTGGCTGCGGTCAGCGGGAAGCTGCCGGTCAGTTCGCGCTTCACATCGTCGACTTCTTTCTGGGTCGGACCATTGGCGAGGAAGTCGCGCACGATGTCCTGCACCAGCTTGAGGGTGTTTTCGCTCATTTCCGCACGCGTCTGCAGGCCGACCATGAACGGTCCCGCCACCTGCATGGCGGTGAAGCCGGAAGACACACCGTAGGTCAGGCCGCGTTTTTCCCGCACTTCGGTCATCAGCCGGCTGCCGAAGCCGCCGCCGCCCAATACCGAGTTACCCACGGTGAGTGCCGCGTAGTCCGGATCGTTGCGGTCAACACCCAGCTGCGCGAGCATCAGGTGCGTCTGGTTGGAGGCAAATTCGATGTGTGTGGTGCCTGCCTTGGGCTCGACCGGGTCAGCCACTTTGGCCAGCGCCGGGCCTTTGGGCAGCGAGGCAGATACCTGAGCCGCGATGTCCTGTGCTTCGTCTCGCGACAGGTCGCCGACCAGAGCAATCACTGCATTGCCCGCCGCATAGCCCTTGGCGTGGAAAGCCTTGAGCTGAGCCAGGGTAATGGCATTGACGCTCTTGGCGTCGCCTTCGCTCGGGTGGGCGTAGGGGTGATCACCGTACAGACGATTGAACAGTTCCTTGCTGGCGATAGCGCCGGGGTTCTGTTTCTGAGTCTCGAAGCTGGCGATCAACTGGTTCTTGATGCGGGCCAGAGAATCGGCAGGGAAGGTGGGCTTGCCCACGACTTCACTGAACAGCTTCAGGGCCGGCTCGCGCTTGTCCGCAGCACTCAGGCTGCGCAACGAGGTCACCGCCATGTCGCGGTAGGATCCGTTGCTGAAGTCGGCGCCCAGGCCTTCGAAGCCCTGGGCGATCGCGTTGACGTCCTTGCCTTTGATGCCCTCGTTGAGCATGGCGTTGGTCAGCAGGGCAATGCCGGGCGATTTCTGGTCCTGGCTGCTGCCCGCAGCGAACGTCAGGCGCATGTCGAACATCGGCAATTCGCGGGATTCCACGAACAGCACACGGGCGCCCTCGGCGGTATTCCAGGTCTGGATATTCAGGGCGCGGCGGGCCGGAGCCTTGCCGTCCAGTTCCTTGAGGGTCTGCAGGTTGCTGCCCAGCGCGGGAGCGGCCTGGCCCTGCTCGGCAGGGGCGTCGTCGGCCAGGGCTGGCAGTGCGACAAAGGCACCGAGCGAACCGGCCAGGATCAGGCCAAGCAGCGCATGACGTGGAGCATTGCGCGTGATCATTTGGCTTTCTCCTCAGGCAGAACGTGTGCAACGCTGAGGCGCTCACGGGTGAAATAGGTGTTGGCAGCTTTCTGGATGTCTTGCGGTGTCACGCTCTGCAGCGCCTCCAGTTCATTGTCCATCAGCTTCCAGGACAGACCGACGGTTTCCAGCTCTCCGATCATGGTTGCCTGGCTGGTGATCGAGTCGCGCTCGTAGACCACGCCGGCAATCACCTGGGCGCGGACACGCTCCAGCTCCTCGGCGGACGGCGCCTTGGTTTTCAGCTCATCGAGCAGGCGCCAGATCCCGGCTTCCACATCGGCCAGGGTCTTCTTCTTTTGCAGGTTGGGGGTGGCGCTGATCATGAACAGGCTGTCGCCGCGAGCGAACGCGTCGTAGCGCGAAGAGGCACCGGAGACCAGCTCTTCGCCGCGTTCCAGGCGCGAGGAAATGCGTGCGCTGTAACCACCGTCGAGCAGCGCTGCGATCAGACGCAGGGCGTTCGCCGAGCGAGGATCTTCAGCGGTCGCGACACTCGGTACGTTGAAACCGTAGATAAGGCTCGGCAGCTGGGTCTTGACGTGCAGGGTGATCTTGCGCTCGCCCGGCTCGGCCAGTTCCAGTGGTTTTTTCGACGGCGGTACGTCGCGGCGCGGGATCGACCCGAAAAAGCGTTCTGCCAGGGCTTTGACTTCGTCCGGCTGCACATCACCGACCACCACCAGCGTGGCGTTGTTCGGCGCATACCAGGATTCGTACCAGTGGCGCAGTTCTTCGACCTTCATGCGTTCCAGGTCCGCCATCCAGCCGATGGTCGGCGTGTGATAGCCGCTGGCAGGGTAGGCCATCGCCTTGAAGCGCTCGAACGCCTTGCCCATCGGCTGGTCGTCGGTACGCAGGCGGCGCTCTTCCTTGATGACCTCTATCTCGCGGCTAAACTCGTCGGCGGGCAATTTCAGGGTCGCCATGCGATCGGCTTCCAGCTCCAGCGCGACGCTCAGACGGTCACGCGCCAGCACCTGGTAATAGGCGGTGTAGTCGTCGCTGGTGAACGCATTCTCTTCAGCGCCCAGATCGCGCAGAATCAGCGAAGATTCACCCGGTCCGGTTTTGCTGCTGCCTTTGAACATCATGTGTTCAAGCGCGTGGGACAGACCGGTCTGGCCCGGCGTTTCGTAGCTGGAGCCAACCTTGTACCAGATCTGCGAAACCACCACCGGAGCGCGGTGGTCTTCGCGGACAACAACCTTCAGGCCATTGTCGAGGGTGAATTCGTGAGTCGGTTGCGGATCAGCAGCCAATGCTGTCAAAGGCAGACAAATTGTGCTGAGCAGCAGGCCTGCGGCGCGGCGGGCTAGAGCATTCATTCGTAGTTTGAACCTGTAGGACGGCCCGCTTGAACTTAGCGTCGGCGGGCGCGGGGGTGTTAGGATACTGATCCGTTTGCTTCAGAGACACCCTTCACTGGCCGATTGCGAGTGAAACCTGTCTGAAACGCAGGTAAAGGTAGCTGCACAAGCGGCCGTTGAGTGAACAAGAAGTCCTAAACGCAGTCTGTTTTGCATGTCAGAATTTTTCCGGGTCGCCCTCTGGCGCCCCGCAACCTTGAGATAGCCGTCATCCATGTTTGGTTCCAACGACGACAAGAAGACCCCAGCCGAGGCTGGAGAGAAGAAAGGCCTGTTCGGATGGCTGCGCAAGAAGCCGCAGCAGACCGAGCCGAAGCCAGCAGAATCATCCCCGACGCAACCCGACCCGATCGCCGATCCGGTTGCAGCGACGCCGCAGGCTGAGCCCCATGTTGCCTCGCAATCGGTGCCCGAAGTCACTGCCGAAGCAGCAGCGCCTGCATCGCAAGGCCATGTCGAGCCCGGCGCGCCGTCGCCTCAGCCCTGGCTGACCTTGCCGGTGACCGAAGAGCCGGTGGCATTGAGTGACGAGCGCGAGCCGCATGTCACGCCGGCCATCCCTGAACAAAGCCATGCCCTTGTTGCGCCCCAACCGCTGGAGCCTGAACCCGTTGCAGCGGAGCCGGTAGCGGATATCGTGCCGCTCGCGATGCCTGAGCCGGTGCTGGTTCAGCCTGTTGCAGAGCCAGAGCCAGCCGTCGCGCAGGCAGTGCCGCAACCTGTTCAGCCTGCTGCGCAAGAGCTTGCAGTGCCGGGGCCTGCTATACCCGAGCCGGAAACCGGTAAGGTCGGTTTCTTTGCACGCCTCAAGCAGGGGCTGTCGAAGACCAGTGCCAGCATTGGCGAAGGCATGGCCAGTTTGTTTCTGGGCAAGAAGGCCATCGATGACGACCTGCTCGAAGAAATCGAAACCCGACTGCTGACCGCCGATGTCGGCGTTGAAGCCACCTCGGTCATCATCAAGAGCCTGACCCAGAAGGTCGCGCGCAAGCAGTTGACCGACGCTCAGGCGCTGTACACCTCTTTGCAGGGCGAGCTGGCCGCGATGCTCAAGCCTGTCGAGCAACCGCTGGTGATCAAGTCCGAACACAAGCCGTTCGTGATTCTGGTGGTCGGCGTCAATGGCGCAGGCAAGACCACGACCATCGGCAAGCTGGCCAAGAAGCTGCAACTGGAAGGCAAGAAGGTCATGCTGGCGGCGGGCGACACGTTCCGCGCTGCAGCCGTCGAGCAATTGCAGGTCTGGGGTGAGCGTAATCACATACCGGTCATCGCCCAGCACACCGGTGCCGACTCGGCTTCTGTCATCTTCGATGCAGTGCAGGCCGCCAAGGCTCGCGGTATCGACGTGCTGATCGCTGACACCGCCGGTCGTCTGCACACCAAGGACAACCTGATGGAGGAGTTGAAGAAGGTTCGCCGCGTGATCGGCAAGCTGGACGCAGACGCTCCCCACGAAGTTCTGCTGGTCCTCGATGCGGGCACCGGGCAGAACGCTATCAATCAGGCCAAGCAGTTCAACCAGACCGTCACGCTGACCGGGCTGGCGCTGACCAAGCTGGATGGCACCGCCAAGGGCGGCGTGATTTTCGCCCTGGCCAAGCAGTTCGGCTTGCCGATTCGCTATATCGGCGTCGGTGAAGGTATCGATGATCTTCGTACTTTCGAGGCCGAACCCTTTGTTCAGGCACTGTTTGCGGAGCGGGAGCGTTCATGATTCGATTCGAGCAGGTCGGTAAGCGCTACCCGAATGGACATGTCGGGTTGCATGAACTGAGCTTTCGAGTACGTCGCGGCGAGTTTTTGTTTGTCACCGGTCATTCCGGTGCCGGCAAAAGCACGCTGCTGCGCCTGTTGCTGGCCATGGAGCGTCCGACCACCGGCAAACTGATGCTGGCCGGTCAGGACCTTGGGCAAATCAGCAACGCGCAAATCCCGTTTCTGCGTCGTCAGATCGGCGTGGTGTTCCAGAATCACCAGTTGCTGTTCGATCGCACGGTGTTCAACAACATCGCGTTGCCGCTGCAGATCCTTGGTCTCTCCAAGCCCGAGATCGCCAAGCGCGTCGACTCGGCGCTTGAGCGAGTGGCGTTGTCCGACAAGGCCGAGCTGTATCCGGGTGACCTTTCTACCGGTCAACAGCAGCGTGTCGGCATTGCCCGCGCCATCGTTCACCGTCCGGCCCTGCTGCTTGCCGATGAACCGACCGGTAACCTCGACCCGCGCCTGGCGGCGGAGATCATGGGTGTGTTTGAAGATATCAACCGACTGGGGACCAGCGTGCTGATTGCCAGTCACGACCTGGCATTGATCGCCCGCATGCGCCATCGCATGCTTACCCTGCAGCGCGGTCGTCTGATCGGTGACGGGGAGGCCGGAGTATGAGTGCCACACGCAGCCCCAAGGTTTCAGAGCGCGTCGCGCCAAAAGCCGCCGATCCGGTGCCGCCGAAACAGAAAAAGCAGCGCCACGACCACGATGACGACGGCCCTGATTTCAGTGCGCTATTGTCCGCCTGGCTGGAAAGTCACCGTTCCAGTCTGCTGGACAGCCTGCGACGTCTGGGCAAACAACCGATTGGCAGCTTCTTTACGTGTCTGGTGATGGCGATTGCCCTGAGCCTGCCGATGGGCTTGTCGTTGCTGTTGAGCAATGTCGAGCGTCTGGGCGGTTCATGGCAGCGCGCGGCGCAGATTTCGATCTACCTGAACCTGGATGCCAGCACCGCCGATGGCACTCGCCTGCGCGATGAAATCAAGGCGATGCCCGGCGTGGCAGATGCTGAGTACATCAGCAGCGAACAGGCGTTGGGTGAGTTCAAGCAGCAGTCCGGGTTGGGCGAGGCGCTCAAGGAATTGCCGGAGAACCCGCTTCCGGGCGTGGTGCTGGTGACGCCGGACGAGGTGGACAAACCTGCGCTTGAGGCCTTGCGCACGCGGCTGGCCGAATTGCCCAAGGTAGAGCAGGCGCAGCTGGACCTGGTCTGGGTCGAAAGACTGGCCGCGATCCTCAAACTGGGTGATCGCTTCGTTTTCGGCTTGACGGTTTTGCTGGTCTCGGCTTTGCTGTTAGTAATTGGTAACACAATTCGTCTACACATTGAAAACCGCCGCATCGAAATCGAAGTCATCAAACTGGTGGGCGGTACCGACAGCTACGTGCGCAGGCCTTTCCTTTATATGGGCGCGCTTTACGGCTTCGGGGCTGGCATCCTGTCCTGGGGCGTTCTGGCTTATGGCCTGAACTGGCTGAACGGCGCAGTGGTCGGGCTGGCAGGTCTCTACGGAAGTGACTTTGCGCTGGCCGGCGTGCCAATGGGTGATGGTCTTTCCCTCTTGCTTGGAGCGGTTCTGTTAGGGTATATCGGTGCCTGGATTGCGGTGGCCCGACATCTTCGTGAACTGGCGCCCCGGTAGAGCCACATTATTGATTCACCAGACTGGCCTCTGAAAATCAAGGAACTTGGTTAGCGGTTCCGGGTCAATCTGGCTAATGCTGAACTGCACATTACCTGTGCGCTGGAGGTTTTTTCGTATGACCACTTCTTTGCAACCTGCTTATGCTCTAGTCCCGGGTGCGAACCTCGAGGCCTATGTGCACACGGTCAACAGCATTCCCTTGCTGACGCCCGAGCAGGAGCGTGAACTGGCTGAGAGTCTCTACTATGAGCAGGATCTGGACGCGGCCCGTCAAATGGTCCTCGCCCACCTGCGATTCGTCGTGCACATCGCGCGCAGTTATTCGGGTTATGGTCTGGCGCAGGCCGACCTGATCCAGGAAGGTAACGTCGGTCTGATGAAGGCCGTGAAACGTTTCAACCCGGAAATGGGCGTGCGTCTGGTGTCTTTCGCCGTGCACTGGATCAAGGCCGAAATTCACGAGTTCATCCTGCGCAACTGGCGCATCGTCAAGGTCGCCACGACCAAGGCGCAGCGCAAGCTGTTCTTCAACCTGCGCAGCCAGAAGAAGCGTCTGGCCTGGCTGAACAACGATGAAGTCCATCGTGTTGCAGAAAGCCTTGGCGTCGAGCCGCGTGAAGTGCGTGAGATGGAAAGCCGTCTCACGGGCCACGATATGGCGTTCGACCCGGCAGCCGAAGCGGATGACGACAGCGCCTTTCAGTCGCCGGCCAACTATCTGGAAGACCACCGTTACGACCCGGCGCGTCAACTGGAAGACTCCGACTGGACCGACAACTCCACCGCCAATCTGCATCAGGCGCTGGACGTGCTGGACGAACGCAGCCGTGACATTCTCTACCAGCGCTGGCTGGCAGAAGAAAAAGCCACGCTGCACGACCTGGCACAGAAGTACAACGTCTCTGCCGAGCGTATTCGTCAGCTGGAAAAAAGCGCGATGAACAAGCTCAAGACGTCGATCGCCGCGTAAGGCTGAACGGCAACGAAAAACGCCCCGAGATGATCGGGGCGTTTTTGTTTGCGGGGATTGCCTACCGTGCCCATGCTCCGCGTGGACGTTCCCATGCTCGAACGTAGGAGCGAACTTGTTCGCGAAAGGGCCCTTACAGTCGCAGGAGATTTGGCGTTCAAAATAATGCCTTCGCGAACAAGTTCGCTCCTACAAAAGCCTCCCGGGCACGAGCGTGGGGAACGAAAGGCCGTTGAAACAGAGCGCAAACCTCACCAGCGACGGCTGCTGTTCAGCCCCTGCAGGTACTCATCCCCACCCAGCTGACGCATCTGCTGACGAATCCAGCCTGCGCGGCGAGAGACGTAGCTGCTCGGGTGACTGGCGCTCCACTGGCGCGGGTTGGGCAGAACGGCGGCGAGGTAGCTGGCCTGTTGCGCCGACAGCGCGCTGGCGTTGGTGCGGAAGTGGTGTTGCGCCGCAGCCTGGGCGCCGAATACACCTTCGTCCCACTCGACACTGTTGAGGTACACCTCGAGGATGCGCTCCTTGGACCAGAGCAGCTCGATAAGCATGGTGAACCAGGCTTCAAGCCCCTTGCGCAGATAGCTGCGGCCGGACCACAGGAACAGGTTTTTCGATACCTGCTGGCTGAGCGTGCTGGCCCCGCGTATCGAGCCGCCGCGCTCGTTGTGCAGGATGGCCGCTTGAATCGCGTCGACGTCGAAACCCCAGTGTTCGGCGAATTTCTGGTCTTCGCCGGCAATAACCGCGATTTTCAGATTTTCGGAGATTTTATCCCACGGCTCCCAGTCGCGTTGCAGGTCGATAGGCTCGCCGTCGACCCAGGATTCGATCTTGCGCTCGACCATCAGCGCGGTGCCCGGTGGCGGCACCCAGCGCAGAACCAGAACCACGAGAACACTGCCTGCGGCGAACCACAGCAGGGCTTTGAAGAGGCGACGAAGAATAGACTGCAGCATAGAGATGGCTTGGCCGAACCCGTTGAGCGGGCCATTATACAGACCGTGCGCCTTCCGACGATTTTTCACTGGAGTTCCTGATGCTTCGTAGCTTTTTGATGCTGGCCGCCTTCTTCGGCTTCACCGGTGTGGCCCTGGGCGCATTTGCCGCCCACGGTCTCAAGGAACGCCTGAGCGCCGAGTACCTGGCAGTGTTCCACACGGGTGTGCTTTATCAACTGATTCACGCGCTGGCCCTGCTCGGCGTGGCGATACTGGCAACGCACATCCCCGGACGCCTGATCACCTGGGCCGGATTCTCCTTCGCGGTCGGTATTCTGCTGTTTTCCGGCAGCCTCTACGCCTTGACCCTCACCGGGTTCAGCAAGCTGGGCATCATCACGCCGTTCGGTGGTCTGGCATTTCTGTTCGGCTGGTCGATGCTGGGGCTGGCGGCCTGGAGGCTGGGTTCGCCTCCTTGAGCATTTGCTCTGCGCGAAGCAGGCCGCGCTTGAGACGAATGGCGTGGCTTTGCCTTGGTCATACCGGCTGATCGGGCTAGAATGCTGGCCCCCCAAAAATGATGGCTGCTCCCGCATGCACATTCAGTTGAACGGCGAACCCTTTGAATTGCCCGATGGCGAAACCGTCGCGGCATTACTGACCCGTCTGGACCTTGCCGGGCGCCGGGTCGCGGTGGAACTGAACCTGGATATCGTGCCGCGCAGTCAGCATGTAGCAACTGTCCTGAGTGAAGGCGATCAGGTCGAAGTGGTTCATGCCATTGGCGGTGGCTAGTTCGCAATCCGCACTGCGCCCAACCCAATCTGCACGTTATGAGGATTTCCGATGAGCAATGTTCGCAGCGACAAGCCCTTCGTCCTGGCCGGCCGGACTTTCGAGTCGCGCCTGCTGGTAGGCACCGGCAAGTACATCGATATGGAACAGACCCGTCTGGCCATCGAAGCGTCGGGTGCCGAGATCGTCACCGTTGCAGTGCGCCGCACCAACCTGGGCCAGAACCCTGGCGAGCCGAACCTGCTGGACGTGCTGCCGCCTGATCGTTACACCATTTTGCCGAATACCGCCGGCTGCTTCGATGCGACCGAGGCCGTGCGTACCTGCCGCCTGTCCCGGGAATTGCTCGACGGCCGCAATCTGGTCAAGCTCGAAGTGCTGGCTGACCAGAAAACCCTGTTCCCGAATGTGATCGAAACCCTCAAGGCCGCCGAGATTCTGGTCAAGGACGGATTCGACGTGATGGTCTACACCAGTGATGACCCGATCATCGCCCGCCAGCTGGCCGAAATCGGCTGCATCGCGATCATGCCGCTGGCTGGCCTGATCGGCAGCGGTCTGGGTATCTGCAACCCGTACAACCTGCAGATCATTCTTGAAGAAACCAAAGTGCCGGTGCTGGTCGATGCCGGTGTCGGTACCGCCTCCGATGCCACCATCGCGATGGAACTGGGCTGTGAAGCGGTACTGATGAACTCGGCCATCGCCCATGCCCGGCAGCCGGTGATGATGGCCGAAGCCATGAAGCACGCCGTAATTGCCGGTCGTCTGGCGTACCTCGCCGGGCGTATGCCACGAAAACTCTATGCCAGCGCGTCTTCGCCGCTGGATGGCCTGATCAAGTAAGAGCCCGTTGATGACTGATTCGCACGTTCCGCACCCAGAGTCGCCTGCTGTCGAAGAAGGCGAAGAGCGCCCGCACCGCCGCATCAAGAGTTTCGTGATGCGTGCCGGCCGCATGACCGAAGGTCAGCAGCGCGGCCTCGATCAAGGCCTCCCGCTGTATGGCCTGTCGCTGACCGACACGCCGGTGGATTTCGATCAGGTATTCGGTCGCGTTGCGCCGCGTACGCTGGAAATCGGCTTTGGCATGGGTCACTCGCTGCTGGAAATGGCGGCTGCGGCCCCCGAGCACGACTTCATCGGTGTTGAGGTGCATTCTCCAGGCGTGGGCGCGCTGCTCAATGGCGTACTGACCCAGGGACTGACCAATGTGCGCGTCTACGATTGCGACGCTATTGAAGTGCTGAACCGCTGCGTTGCGGACAACAGCCTGGATCGCCTGATGCTGTTCTTCCCGGACCCGTGGCACAAGAGCCGTCACCACAAGCGCCGCATCGTGCAGCCGGAATTCGCCGCGCTGGTGCGCAGCAAACTGAAGGCCGGCGGCGTGTTCCACATGGCCACCGATTGGGGGCCTTACGCGGAATACATGCTGGAAGTGATGAGCGTGGCGCCCGGTTATCGCAACCAGGCTGAAGACAACCAGTACGTCCCGCGCCCTGCGGAAAGGCCGATCACCAAGTTCGAGCGCCGTGGCGAGAAGCTCGGACACGGCGTCTGGGATCTGAAGTTCGAGAAAGTCGACTGACCGGGCTTGCGGGTTGCTGACAACCCGCAATGCCGTGTCGCTTACTGAATCTCGTCCGGCTTGACGATCACCCAGTTCTTGTCTGCCGTGACCGGCAGCTTCTCCCTGGCCTGAGCGTCGGCGTTGTCCTTGATCATGCCGTTAAGCTGGGTCATGTATTTGTCCTTGCGGTTGATCCACAAGTGCACGCCGCCCTTGCTTACATCGACGCTGTGAAACAGCATGTAGCCGTCGCTGGTCGGGGTATCGCCGCCGACCAGGACCGGGTTCTTCCACTGATCGATGTAAGTCAGAATAGCCGCCTGCTTGCCCGCCATCCAGGTTGCCGGGGTCCACAGATACGGCGTCAGCTCCAGGCCCATGTTGCTTTTCGGATCGTATTTGCCCGCCGTGATCTGCTTGCGTGCGGTGGTCAGCTCGCCTGTCTTGCGGTCTTTCAACAGGGTCGAAACGCCTATCACGTTCTGCGGTTTGACGTTGTAGCCGTACTTCGGATCTGCAGCGACCATGCGTACCAGCTCTTCGGACGCCGCGGTCATCACATACACCTCGATGCCGTTTTCCATCAGCTTGTTGTACAGCTCGGTCTGCCCGGTGAAGACCCGCGGCGGCTCGACATTGAGCTGCTTGACGGTGTCGCCGTCGTAGTAGGTCGCAGGGATCGGCTTTTTCAGGGCCATCAGCTCATCGACGTAGCCCTTGAGCTCCTGAAGCGTAAAGCCGGAAAACACCTGCGCGACCCACGGGTAGCAGACCATGTCGTCTATTTCGCAAAGGCGATAGTAGTAGCTGAACAGGCTTTCCTTGTGCTCGGCGGTGTCTTTGAAGGGGATCAGCTTCAGCGACGGATCGAGTGTTTCCCGGGTGATCAGGCCTTTGTTTTCCATGTAAGGCAGCAGCGACTCTTCGAGGTCGAAGCGGTAACTGGTGTTGTCCATGTCGAAGACTGCGTAATTGCCCTTGTTGGCGTTCGCCGCAATCATTGCGTCGAGCGCCTTGGCGGCAGGCTCGGGCCAATGCTTCAATTCGGTGGCTGCGATAGCCTGGCTGGCGAGCCCGAAGCAGACGGCAGCGGCCAACAGTTTTGGCACGAGTTTCATAGGCAATTTCCCCTTGTCGAAAAAACGAAGGGGCAGACCGTAACAAATTATTGTGAAGGCAAAAGTACGTCAGCGACCCGAAAAAAGCCAAATGACGCCGTTTGCCCCTTTATTTGCGACAGTGAAACCAAAAACGACACTTTTATTGCAGTTTTTCGTCAACGGCCGCAATTGCGCCAAAAGTTGTTGATCAGACGCGTTCCCAGACTTCGAAGTTGTAAGCCGGCTTGTCATCGACGGCGGCGTTTTCGCTGTTGGATACCAGCGCCCACTGCGCCGTATCGAATTCCGGAAACCATGCGTCGCCATCAGGGCTCAGTGCCACGCGAGTCAGGTACAGGCGATCGGCCTGAGGGAGGCCCTGGGCGTAAAGCTGTGCGCCGCCGATCAGCATCACCTCGTCGACACCCTGTTCCTGCGCCCACTGCTCGGCACGCACGACGGCGGCGTCCAGCGAAGCGAAGACTTCCGCGCCTTCAAGCTGCAGGTCAGTCTGACGGCTGACCACCAGGTTGAGGCGGCCGGGCAGCGGGCGGCCCAACGAATCCCAGGTCTTGCGACCCATGATGATCGGCTTGCCGAGCGTCGTTGCCTTGAAGTATTTGAAATCCCCCGGCAAATGCCAGGGCATGGAATTGTCGACGCCAATCACTCGGTTTTCACCAAGGGCGGCAATCAGGCTGAGGGGGAGATGAGTTTTCATGCCGCGAGGATATCAGAGGTCGCCGGGCAGGCGAATGAACTGACATGCGCCGTGCTCAGTCCCATGACTGCGGTTATGCTCACCGCTGAATTCAATCAAGAGACACTGTGTGACTGCACTGACCCCCCTCGATACCCTCTGGCTGACCGAAGCCGTGCGCCTGCGTGAACAACAGGCCGGCGTGCTGGATGATCAGGAAGCCAATCGCCGTGCCCGCGCTGCCGGCGGCGACTTGACTGCGCGCATTACACACCGCGCCCTTGGACTGGCGGAACGCGACGGCATGCTTGCGGCGCTGCATCGCTGGAAGCAGGGCGCGCGTCTGGCGTTGATGGCGATGGCCGTGCTGGCCGTCATCAGCGGGGCAGGGCTGGCGTTCGCCGCAATGGGCGACGGGCAGGCACCGGTCAATGTGTTCTGGGCGCTGGGCAGTCTGCTGGGGCTGAACCTTGTGCTGTTGCTGACCTGGACGCTGGGCCTGATCTTCGCCGGGCGCAGTAACACCGGGCTGGGCCGGGTGTGGCTGTGGCTGAGTGAGAAACTCGCGCGTGACGCCCAGGCCGCGCAGCTCGCTCCCGCACTGGTTTTGCTGTTGCAACGCCAGCGCCTGAATCGCTGGGCGCTCGGGCTGGTGGTGCACAGCCTGTGGCTGCTGGCGTTACTCAGTGCGCTGGTGCTGCTGTTGATGCTGATGGCGACCCGACGCTACGGGTTTGTCTGGGAAACCACCATTCTGAGCAGCGATACGTTCGTCAGCCTTACCCAGACACTCGGTACGATCCCGGCCTGGCTGGGGTTCAGCGTGCCGGACGAAACCATGATCCGTGCCAGCGGCAATGGTGCGCTGAGTATCGAGAATGCGCGTCAGGCCTGGGCGGCCTGGCTGGTCGGTGTGCTGCTGGTGTACGGCATCGTGCCGCGTCTGCTGCTGGCCGGGTTCTGCCTGTGGCGCTGGAAGCAGGGGCGGGCAGCGCTGCGCCTCGATCTGGATTTGCCTGAGTACCTTGAATTGCGTGAGCGCCTGATGCCCAGCAGCGAGCGCCTGGGTGTCAACGATGCTGAACCTGCTGCGCTGCATCAGGTGCAGTCCAGCGCAGGGATGACCGAAAGCGACGGCGCGCTGCTGGTGGCCATCGAGCTGGATGATCAGCAGGTCTGGCCGCCAGCGTTACCGTCTGGTGTTGCCGATGCAGGCGTTCTCGACAGCCGTGAGTCGCGCCACAAGCTATTGGAGCAACTGACCCAGTATCCGCCTGCGCGCATGGTGATCGCCTGCGACCCGCGCCGCTCGCCTGACCGTGGCAGTCTGGCGTTGATCGCCGAACTGGCGCGCTGCGCCGGTGCAGCGCGCATCTGGCTGCTGCCCGCGCCTGCCGGGCAGAGGCTTGACCCGGAGCGCCTCGGCGACTGGCACCTGGCGCTGGATCAATTGCAGTTGCCGCACGCCGACAGTGCGCCCTTGAACTGGCTGGAGACAGGCCATGAATGAAGCAGACAGCAGTCGTGCGATCAAGCTGGCGGTGGTCGGTCACACCAATGTCGGCAAGACCTCGCTGCTGCGTACCCTGACGGGCGACGTAAGTTTCGGCGAAGTGTCCCATCGTCCCAGTACGACTCGCCATGTCGAGGGCGCACGTCTTTCTGTGGACGGTGAGGCACTGGTCGAGCTGTACGACACGCCTGGCCTGGAAGACGCTATCGCGCTGCTCGATTACTTGGAGCGCCTGGACCGTCCCGGTGAGCGTCTGGACGGGCCTGCACGACTGGCGCGTTTTCTGGAGGGCAGCGAGGCACGCCAGCGTTTTGAGCAAGAGGCCAAGGTCATGCGCCAGTTGCTCGACTCGGACGCGGGGCTGTATATCATCGATGCGCGTGAGCCGGTGCTGGCCAAATACCGTGACGAGCTGGCGGTATTGGCGAGCTGTGGCAAACCACTGCTGCCGGTTCTGAATTTCGTTAGCGCGCAGCAGCACCGCGAGCCGGAGTGGCGCGAAGCGCTTTCACGTTTGGGCCTGCATGCGCTGGTGCGTTTCGACAGCGTGGCGCCACCGGAAGACGGCGGCCGTCGGCTGTATGAAAGCCTGGCGCTGTTGCTGGAAAGCGCGCGGCCGCGGCTCGAACGGCTGATTGATGATCAGGAAAAACAGCGCACAGCCAAACGCCACAGCGCTGCTCGCCTGATCGCCGAACTGCTGATTGATTGCGCAGCGTGCCGGCGCAGTGTCGAAACCACCGCCGACCAGGAGCAGCAGGCTGTGGAAGCGCTGCGCAAGGCGGTTCGGCAGCGCGAACAGCAGTGTGTTGAGGCGCTGCTCAAGCTGTATGCGTTTCGCAAGGATGATGTATCCAGCAGTGATTTGCCGTTGATGGACGGTCGTTGGGGCGATGACCTGTTCAACCCGGAAACCCTGAAGTTGATGGGCGTGCGCGTTGGCGGCGGTGTGGCGGCTGGCGCGGCGGCCGGGGCAGGGGTCGACCTGATGGTCGGTGGCGTAACGCTGGGTGCTGCTTCGCTGGTCGGGGCGATTGCCGGTGGTGCGTTATCCACAGCGCGCAGCTACGGAGGCCGGTTGCTTGGCAAGTTCAAGGGGCGCAGAGAATTGACCGTCGACGATGCGGTACTGCGCCTGCTCGCACTGCGTCAGCGCCATTTGCTGCTGGCGCTGGGTGTCAGAGGCCACGCTGCCCTGCACAGCATCGAACTGACCACACCGCAGGACAAGACCTGGCGCAAAGGCAAAATCCCCGAGCCGCTGTCACGCGCCCGCGCCCACCCGCAGTGGTCGACGCTCAACCCGCAGCCCAGACCGAATCAGGGCGAGAGGCAGGAAGCAATCGATGAACTGGCTGACGTGGTGTTGCAGGATTGAGCGTTGTCGACGCTCAAGATCGGACGCAGAGCGTCCAGAACGGCATACCGACGCAGAGCGTCGCACGATAGTTGAGGTTATCGTTCCTCACGCTCCAGCGTG
Organism: Pseudomonas congelans; assembly: GCF_900103225.1. Taxonomy (GTDB): domain Bacteria; phylum Pseudomonadota; class Gammaproteobacteria; order Pseudomonadales; family Pseudomonadaceae; genus Aquipseudomonas; species Aquipseudomonas congelans. The sequence continues at coordinate 74,444 of NZ_FNJH01000007.1, forward strand.
GGAATGCCTGTCGTGACGCTCCGCGTCACAAATCTGCGCCGCACCGCACGCTCAAGATCGGACGCAGAGCGTCCAGAACGGCATACCGACGCAGAGCGTCGGCACGATAGTTACAGAACCCATCGTTCCGCACGCTCCAGTGTGGGAATGCCTTGCGTGACGCTCCGCGTCACAAAATCTGCGCCGCACCGAACCCCGATCAGCCCCGCCATCAAACGCTTTTAAACGTACCGTTTGCCACTGAAAACTCGCTGCTGATTTTTTATTGATTGATCGTTCAATAAAAAATCTTTAGACTGGTCTCGTCTTTTCGTTACAACGATCACTGCAGACACCCGGGAGAATCGCGCCAATGCCCAAGGTCGGAATGCAACCCATCCGCCGCCAACAGTTGATCCAGGCCACGCTGACTGCGGTCGACCAGGTCGGTATGGGCGATGCCAGCATTGCCCTCATTGCGCGACTGGCAGGCGTGTCCAACGGCATCATCAGTCACTATTTTCAGGACAAGAACGGCCTGATCGCTGCCACGATGCGGCACCTGATGAACGCCTTGATCCAGAACGTCCGCGAACGCCGTCAGGCGCTGACCGAAGACAGCCCCAGGGCTCACCTGCAAGTGATCATCGAAGGCAACTTCGACGCCAGTCAGGTCAGCGGCCCGGCCATGAAAACCTGGCTGGCCTTCTGGGCGACCAGCATGCATCACCCCTCGCTGCACCGATTGCAGCGTATCAACGACCACCGTTTGTATTCGAACCTGTGCTGTCAGTTCCGCCGCACCTTGCCACTGGAACAGGCACGCAGCGCCGCCCGCGGGCTGGCAGCCCTGATAGACGGGTTGTGGCTGAGAGGCGCGCTGTCAGGCGATGCATTCGACACCGAGCAAGCGCAACGGATCGCTTACGAGTACATGGATTTTCAATTGGCGAAATCGGCGAGCTGAGGCTTTCGAAGCCCTCACCGAACGACTGTATGAGCCTGTTGCCGGACAAACCCGGCACACTGAAATCAGTCATCGCCCCCCACTGAATTTGCGAGGACTTTATGGCCCGTTTTGAACTGCAGAAACTTTACATCGATGGCGGTTATGTCGATGCCAGCAACCCTGAAACCTTCGATGCCATCAACCCGGCGAACGGCGAAGTCCTGGCGCAGATCCAGCGCGCTGGCAAGGACGATGTCGAGCGTGCCGTTGTCGCTGCCGAAAAGGGCCAGAAAATCTGGGCCGCCATGACTGCGGTCGAGCGTTCGCGCATTCTGCGCCGTGCCGTCGACATCCTGCGTGAGCGCAACGATGAACTGGCCGCTCTGGAAACACTGGACACCGGCAAGGCCATCTCCGAAACCCGCTACGTGGATATCGTGACCGGCGCCGATGTGCTGGAGTACTACGCAGGTCTGGTGCCGGCCATCGAAGGCGAGCAGATCCCGTTGCGCGACTCTTCATTTGTGTACACCCGCCGCGAACCGCTGGGTGTGGTAGCCGGTATTGGCGCTTGGAACTACCCGATCCAGATCGCACTGTGGAAATCCGCCCCGGCGCTGGCGGCGGGTAATGCGATGATCTTCAAGCCGAGTGAAGTCACTTCGCTGACCACTCTGAAGCTGGCAGAAATCTACACCGAGGCGGGCGTACCGAACGGCGTATTCAACGTGCTGACCGGCAGCGGCCGTGAAGTTGGCACCTGGATCACAGAGCACCCGCGCATCGAGAAAGTCTCCTTCACAGGCGGTACCGACACCGGCAAGAAAGTCATGGCCAGCGCCTCGAGCTCGTCGCTCAAGGAAGTGACCATGGAACTGGGCGGCAAGTCACCGCTGATCGTGTTTGACGACGCCGATCTGGACCGTGCCGCCGACATCGCGATGATGGCCAACTTCTACAGCTCCGGTCAGGTCTGCACCAACGGCACCCGCGTGTTCGTGCCGAACGGCCTGAAGGCCGAGTTCGAAGCGAAGATCCTCGAGCGTGTGAAGCGCATTCGCGCCGGCAACCCTGAAGACGAGAACATCAATTTCGGCCCGCTGGTCAGCTTCGAGCACATGGAAAGCGTGCTGGGCTATATCGCCAAGGGCAAAGAGCAGGGCGCACGTCTGTTGTGCGGCGGCGATCGCTTGACTGGCGGTGTGTTCGACAAGGGCGCGTTCGTTGCGCCGACCGTGTTCACCGACTGCACCGACGAGATGACCATCGTGCGTGAAGAAATCTTCGGCCCGGTGATGAGCATCCTCGGTTACGACAGCGAAGATGAAGTGGTGCGCCGCGCCAACGATACCGACTTCGGTCTGGCTGCAGGCATCGTGACCCGCGACCTGAACCGTGCCCACCGCGTGATTCATCTGCTGGAAGCCGGTATCTGCTGGATCAACGCCTGGGGCGAGTCGGCGGCACAAATGCCGGTCGGCGGTTACAAGCAGTCGGGCGTCGGTCGTGAGAACGGCATCAGTTCGCTGGCCCAGTACACGCGCATCAAGTCGGTACAGATCGAACTGGGCGATTACGCCTCGGTTTTCTAAACACGGTTTCAGTGGCACGCGGCAGGCCTCAAGCAGACGCACTCAAAAGACGCCTGCCGCACCCCATTTTCACGAGTATCGCCTGGCTGCTTCTGCTTGCGGCCAAGGCTTGAAACTCGCAGCTCTATGAGGGAGCCTCTATGACGACTCAATCCGAATACGACTACATCATCATTGGTGCCGGCTCGGCCGGTAACACCTTGGCAGCCCGCCTCACCGAAGACGCAGGCGTCACCGTTCTGCTGCTCGAAGCCGGTGGCCCGGACTACCGTCTGGATTTCCGTACCCAGATGCCTGCCGCCCTGGCATTCCCGCTGCAGGGCCGTCGCTACAACTGGGCCTACGAGACCGAGCCAGAGCCGCACATGAACAACCGCCGGATGGAATGCGGTCGCGGTAAAGGTCTGGGCGGCTCATCGCTGATCAACGGCATGTGCTATATCCGCGGCAACGCGATGGACTATGACGGCTGGGCCAAGGAGCCGGGTCTCGAAGACTGGAGCTACCTCGACTGCCTGCCGTACTTCCGCAAGGCCGAAACCCGCGACATCGGCCCGAATGATTACCACGGTGGTGAAGGTCCGGTCAGCGTTGCAACGCCAAAGGCGGGCAACAATCCGCTGTTTCACGCGATGGTCGAGGCGGGCGTGCAAGCCGGTTTCCCGCGCACTGACGACCTCAACGGTTATCAGCAGGAAGGTTTCGGTCCGATGGACCGCACCGTGACGCCTAACGGTCGTCGCGCCAGTACCGCCCGTGGTTATCTGGACGAGGCCAAGAAGCGCCCGACCCTGACCATCGTCACTCACGCACTGACCGACCGCATCCTGTTCGAAGACAAGCGCGCCGTTGGCGTGGCGTACCTGGTGGGCGACAGCGACACCCGCATCCAGGCCCGTGCCCGCAAGGAAGTGCTGCTATGTGGCGGCGCGATCGCTTCGCCACAGATTCTCCAGCGTTCCGGCGTCGGCCCGGCCGAGGTGCTGAACAAACTGGATATTCCGGTGGTTCATGACCTGCCGGGCGTTGGCCAGAACCTTCAGGATCACCTGGAGATGTACCTGCAGTACGCCTGCACCCAGCCGGTGTCGCTGTATCCTTCGCTGAAGTGGTGGAACCAGCCTGCCATCGGTGCCGAGTGGATGTTCCTCGGTACAGGTATCGGTGCGAGCAACCAGTTTGAAGCCGGTGGTTTCATTCGCTCCAGTGAAGCGTTCGAATGGCCGAACATTCAGTACCACTTCCTGCCGGTTGCGATTAACTACAACGGCACCAAGGGCGTTCAGGAGCATGGTTTCCAGGCTCACGTCGGCTCCATGCGTTCTCCGAGCCGTGGTCGTGTGCAGGTCAAATCCAAAGACCCGCGCGAGTACCCGAGCATCCTGTTCAACTACATGGCCAGCGAGCAGGATTGGCAGGAGTTTCGCGATGGCATCCGCCTGACTCGCGAGATCATGCAGCAACCGGCACTGGACCCATACCGTGGCCGCGAAATCAGCCCCGGCATCGACGTGCAGTCCGATGAGGCGCTGGACCAGTTCGTGCGTGAGCATGCCGAAACGGCTTATCACCCGTCCTGCTCGTGCAAGATGGGCACCGACGAAATGGCGGTTGTCGATGGCCAGGGTCGTGTGCATGGCCTGCAAAGCCTGCGCGTGGTCGATGCCTCGATCATGCCGATCATCACCACCGGTAACCTGAATGCACCGACGATCATGATCGCCGAGAAAATCGCCGACAAGATCCGCGGTCGCCAGCCGCTGCCACGCAGCACTGCCGACTACTTCGTCGCAGGCGACAAGCCAGCGCGCGGCAAGCCGCTGCGCGAGATCAGCCACCAGGCCTGATCTGCCGACCAGGCGTCCTCCCGGGACGCCTTTCGTTGTGCATGCTCCAGTGTGGAATGCATTTCGCACTGGAGCACTGGCACGGTAGTTACAAGATTCTCGTTCCTCACGCTCCAGTGTGGGAATGCATTTCCCGACGCTCCGCGCCGCAATGGATGCGGAGCATGGGTACGAGCGCCCACTCGACTCAGACCCTTCTCCCGACAGACGCGAATTGCCACTACCCCTCCGCTCTGCCACAATCGCGAATGATTCTCTTTAGTTAGAACTTTCTCATCGAGGCCATTCGTGTCGTCAGTCCCAAGCACTCATAGCGAGATCGTTGGTGCGCTGTATCGCGATCATCGCGGCTGGCTGCTGGCCTGGCTCAGACGCAATGTCGCCTGCCCGCAACGTGCTCAGGATTTGAGTCAGGACACGTTCGTGCGCTTGCTGGGGCGCCATGAATTGCTTGCGCCCAGAGAACCGCGTGCGTTCCTGGCAACCGTCGCCAAAGGGTTGATGTTCGACCACTTCCGACGTGCTGCGCTGGAGCAGGCCTACCTCGGGGAATTGATGCAGGTGCCCGAGGCCGAGCAGCCCTCTCCGGAAGAGCAGATGCTGATTCTGGAAGACCTCAAGGCCATCGACCGCATGCTCGGTACCCTGTCCAGCAAGGCGCGGGCAGCCTTTCTGTACAGTCGCCTCGACGCGATGGGGCACGCTGAAATTGCCGAGCGACTGGGCGTTTCGGTCTCGCGTGTCAGGCAATACCTGGCTCAGGCCATGCGTCAGTGCTACGTGGCGCTTTACGGTGAGCCAACGTGAACACCAGACCGGTCTCTGCCCGAGTGCTCGATGCGGCCATCGAGTGGCAACTGAACATGGACAGCAACGGCGGCAATGACGTCGAGCTAGCGCGCTGGCTGGCCGCCGACGAAGAGCATGCCCGGGCCTGGAGCCAGTTGGGCATGGTCAATCAGCGCTTTGCTTTGCCCGCAGGTCCGGCACGCAAGGCATTGCAACAGTCACCGGGTGCCCTGCGACACAGTTTGCGCAAGCTCGGTGGCGGTCTGGCCGGAGTGTTCATGGCCTTGGGCCTGGCATTGTTCGTCGGCGACCGCTATCTGCCGATAGATTACTGGCTTGCCGACCAGCGCACCGCCACCGGTGAACAGCGCGACGTGCGTCTGGCGGACAACACGCTGATTCGCCTAAACACCCACAGCGCAATCGATGTGCGCTTCGATGCGCAGCAACGTCGGGTCATTCTGCAGGACGGTGAAATACTGGTGCAGACCGGCGATCATGACGACCCGCGGCCCTTCATCGTCGAGACAGCGGATGGAAAGATGCGCGCCCTGGGTACGCGTTTTCTGGTCCGACGCGAGTCCGATGGAACACTGCTTAGCGTGTTGCAATCGGCGGTTGTCGCCGACCCGCGCAACGCCTCTGGTGAACAGGTTTTGCGCGAGGGCCAACAGGTTCTGCTGACCCGCAACGGACTTGGCCCTTTGCTTGGCCTGCCTTCCGGCGTCGACGCCTGGACGCGCGGCATGCTGGTGGTGGACAACGCGCGACTGGCAGACATGCTCGCTGAACTGGGGCGTTACCGGACAGGACACCTGGGCGTCGACCCGAAGGTGGCTGATTTGCGGGTGACCGGCACCTTCCCGTTGAAAGACACCGACCTGGCGCTCAAGGCGCTGCTGCCGACCTTGCCCGTGCAGATAGAGCAGCACACCGCGTGGTGGGTGTCCGTGCTGCCCAGGGATCAACAGCCCGGTAATCCGGCAAAACTCTGAAACATACCCGTTCATGCAGACAGCGGATCGCCCTGACACTTTTTCGGTTTCGAGCGGCTTAGTCTTACAAGTCATTTCGGGGACGCGCTCAGCGCTGCGTCTCTTCGTCTGTGGATAAACCATGAAAAGCCAAACCGTGCGCCGCTGGTCCATCGTGCATACCTGGAGCAGCCTGATTTGCACCCTGTTCCTGTTGATGCTGGCGGTCACCGGCCTGCCGCTGATCTTTCATCATGAAATCGATCATCTGCTGGGCGACGCTCCGCATTACAAGGAGATGCCTGCCGACACGCCACGCCTGGACCTGGAGCAATTGGCCAGGGCTGCCGAAGCGCATCGCCCCGGCGAGGTGATGCAGTATTTCGGCTGGGACGACGAAGACCCCAATGGTGTAATGGCAATCACCGCTGCAACCGCCGGCACCGAGCCCAACTCCTCGCACACCTTCGCCCTTGATGCGCGCACCGGTGAGGCACTGGAGATGCCTTCTGCCAACGGTGGCTTCATGATGGTCATGCTGCGCCTGCATGTAGACATGTACGCCAATCTGCCCGGCAAGCTGTTGCTGGCGTTCATGGGCCTGCTGTTTGTGGTGGCGATCGTTTCCGGGACCGTGTTGTATGCGCCGTTCATGCGCAAGCTGGAGTTCGGTCAGGTGCGGGTCAATAAATCCACGCGCACGCGCTGGCTGGACCTGCACAACCTGATCGGCGTAGTGACATTGACCTGGGCGCTGGTGGTCGGCGTGACCGGGGTGATCAGCGCCTGTGCCGACCTGCTTATCGCTTCCTGGCGCAATGACGCGCTGGCCACCATGATCGCCCCTTACAAGGATGCGCCACCGTTGACCCAGCGGGCTCCGGCAACTCGCTTGCTGGAGATTGCCGAATCCGCTGCGCCCGGCATGCAGGCCGATTTCATCGCCTTTCCCGGCACGCGCTTCTCCAGCGAGCATCATTACGCGGTGTTCCTCAAGGGCAATACGCACCTGACTGCGCACCTCGCCACGCCGGTGCTGATCGACGCGCAGAGCCTGCAAGTCACTGCCGTGGTCGAACGTCCCTGGTACATGGATGCACTGGGCATGTCGCAACCTCTGCATTTCGGCGATTACGGCGGCATGCCGATGAAGATTCTCTGGGCAGTGCTGGATGTGCTGACCATCATCGTACTCGGCAGCGGCGTTTATCTGTGGTGGGTCAGGCGTCGCGCCGCGCGCTCGGTGAGCGTTGTTCAGGCTCAGGTGGCGCGATGAGCTCCAGGCCATCGCGATTCTGGAAGACCTTTGCGATACCCGCCGTCATAGCGCTGCTTATCGGCATAGGGCTCTTCGCGGCGCTGCTGGGTGACGGCTGGTGGGATACGCTGGCGTGGCTGGGGATGGGGGCGGCTGCCCTGTTGAGTATCAGGGGCTTGCTGATACGGCGCGGCTGATTGAAACGCTGATTGCAGACGCGCCAAAGGCTGACTAGTCTAGGATCCTGTCTCACTCGAGGAATACCCATGTCAGCGCCCACGATGACGTTGTACTTCAACGCGGCTTCACCTTTCGCCCGCAAGGTGATGGTGATGCTGCATGAAACCGCTCAGCTCGATCGTGTCGAGTTGCAGAGCACAGTGCTGACGCCGGTCAGCCCGTCTGCCGAGCTCAATGAAGACAACCCGGCCGGCAAGCTCCCCGCGTTAAGGCTGGCCGACGGCAATGTCATTCATGACAGCCGGGTGATTCTTGATTATCTCGACCATCAGCACGTCGGGCTGCCTCTGATCCCCCGGGAAGGTTCGGCACGCTGGAGGCGCCTGACCCTGGCTTCGCTGGCCGATGCGGTGCTGGATGCTGCGGTGCTGATCCGCTACGAAACCGCCTTGCGTCCGCAGGAAAAACACTGGGACCAGTGGCTGGACAATCAGCAGCAGAAGATTGAACGCTCGCTGCAGTACTTCGAAAGCAACGCGATCACCGAGCTCAGCAGTTCCTTCGATGTCGCATCGATCAGCGTCGCTGCTGCACTCGGCTATCTGGATTTCCGCCAGCCGGATCTCAACTGGCGCAGCACCTATCCGCGCCTGGCCGCCTGGTACCTGGACGTCAGTCAACGGCCATCGATGATCGCGACCCAGCCGCCGGTCTGAGTCAATCTGCGCCGCGCCGCACAGTCAAGACAGGACGCAGAGCGTCCAGA
>NZ_FNJH01000007.1:83183-265689 GCF_900103225.1 Pseudomonas congelans
AGATCTGCGCCACACCGCACAGTCAAGACAGGACGCAGAGCGTCCAGAAATGCATACCCACGCGGAGCATGGGCACGATAGTGTTCTTGCGGGCGCTTATCGTTCCTCAGCAATCCGGCTCGTCAGCGGTATAACGACGGGCCGGATTGACCGCGGCGTCGAACTCGCGCAGTGCCTTGGCACCGATCAACAGCGGGAAGTTGAAGTGGCTGCGGTCCACCAGGTTGACCTCGACCGTGCGCTTCTTGTCGCCCAGGCACAGTTCCAGGTCAACGACCGGGCGCTTGGCAGGGTTGATGCCTTCGTCTTCATCGTCGTCACCTTCGGCGCGTCCCTTGATCTTGCTGATTCGCGAGACCTTGTGCTCGTACACCTTATTGTCCGCACCCTTGGTTGCCAGGCGGAAACGTACCCAGTCATCGCCATCGCGTTTGAACAATTCAATGTCCTTTGCCGACAGCGAGGCGGTCAGTGCGCCGGTGTCCATCTTGGCTTTGAAGGTCTGGCCTATTTCCGCAACCTTGATGTTCTCGTAGCGACCATACAACGTCGGTTCAGCAGCCATGACCGGCAGGGCCAGCAAAGACAATAGCGCCAGGATCGGTTTCACGTGGGAGGTTCCTCGCAATAGTCAGCGCCCGATTGGCGCCCGGGTTTAGACAGCGAACCTGCAGTAGGTTCGTCGTGATAAATGTGACGTAAGCATAAAGGTCGCGACGTGAAACATTTGTAAGCACCTGTGTAATTGGCGTAAAACGCGTGGGTCTTTATTATTGCCGCCCCTGAACCTTCAAGAGTCCGTCATGCGCCGTCTGCTCACCGGCTATTTTGTTGCCTTGCTGTTACTGATCAATACGCTGGTGCTTATTGGCCCGCTATTGATTTTTGCGTTGCTCAAGCTGCTGTTCAGAGGCCGGATGCGCGATCGCTGTTCAGCTGCAGTGATGTGGATCGCTGAAACCTGGGCCGAGGTCGACAAGGTCATCTTTGCCATCTGCACACCCACGCAGTGGGACATTCGTGGCGATGAAGGGCTGCGTGGTGACACTTCCTACCTGGTCATCAGCAATCATCAGTCGTGGGTGGATATTCCCGCGCTGGTCCAGGCACTCAACCGGCGCACGCCGTTCTTCAAGTTCTTCCTGAAAAAAGAACTGATCTGGGTGCCGCTGTTGGGGCTTGCGTGGTGGGGGCTGGACTACCCGTTCATGAAGCGCTACAGCAAGGCTTTTCTGGAAAGGCACCCTGAACTCAAGGGCAAGGACCTGGAAATTACCAAGGCCGCCTGCGAGCTGTTCAAACGCCAGCCAGTGACTATCGTCAACTACCTGGAAGGCACGCGCTTCACTCCGGCCAAACATGCCGCTCAGGGCTCGCCTCATACCTATCTGCTCAAGCCCAAGGCCGGCGGCGTTGCCTTCGTGCTGGCGGCGATGGGCGAGCAACTGGATGCCATTCTGGATGTCACGGTTGTGTATCCCGGCTCAGGCATTCCCGGTTTCTGGGACATGTTGTGCGGTCGGGTCTCCAGAGTGATCGTCGACATCAGGACCCGCGAGCTGGACCCCGCACTGTGGCAGGGCGACTACGAGAACGACCCTGTGTTTCGCGAGAAAGTGCAGGGTTGGGTCAATCAGCTCTGGGTCGAGAAAGATGCGCGTATTGCGGCATTGCGGCTGGATCTGGCGGGGCACTGACATTTCTGACAGGTAGACGAGACTCAAACGGCGGATGAAACTGGCCTTCAGTTCTGCGAGAGGCCACTTCCATGTTGACGCTCAACTCTTCTCCACTTGGCACCTACCGCTACGACGCGCTGGACCGGCTGTCTTACATAGCGCCTGCTGGACAGGCGTCTATCAGCCGATTCTATCGGGAGAGCCGTCTGACTACCTCCATACAGGGCGCCTCTCACCATTCTGTTGTTCAGACAGAAGACCTCTTACTGGCGTTGCGCCGCGTTGACTCCGGTCAGGTTCTGTTCGATGTGCTTGCCACTGATCAACAGCACTCAGTGCTGTGCAGCATCGAGGCCACGCAAGACACGGCATTCGCCTACAGCCCCTACGGTTTTAGACCTTCGCAAACGGCGTCACAGGGTACTCCTGGTTTTACCGGGCAGATGCTTGACCCGCTAACGGGGCATTACGGCCTGGGAAATGGCATTCGGGCATACAACCCGAAGCTGATGCGCTTCAACTGTCCGGATACGCTCAGCCCATTTGGTGCGGGTGGACTGAACAGCTACGCCTACTGTGTTGGAGATCCTGTGAACTACAGTGATCCGACTGGGCATTGGCCTCTGAGGATGCTGGCAATGGCATTTACGCGCGCTAGAAATTTTCGTGTACCCGCGACATTGACAGTAAACGTGGACGAAGTGATGGAGATATCTCGTCAGGCCATGACGAGAAATGCTGATTTTTCAGGAGAAGTGACGGGCGTCAGAAAATATCTTGGGCAGAACCTTGGTGAACTTGATAAGCACAATGCGTTTATCAATAAACTTGATTCCGTTAATGACAACCTTGCCAGCCATCTCAATGACGCTCTTTCGCAATCACATGCCGACTACTACTTGGGAATAGCTCGTAAAGTGCATGCTGGAGAACTGAGCAATACCGGCGCCCATGTGGCGGCAGCCGAGAAATGGATGCCACAAATTCTTGATCCACGCACCCGCTCGGACGGTATCGTCGGCACCACTTTCAATCTGGGAGGTGCGTTTGGCGAGGGCGTGAATGATCACAGACTCTATAAAACCGGATCGGCATTAACCGGGAGCGCCAGACGCAAAGCCCTGGATATCAGATTAACTGCCGGCACCCCATAACCCACTCAAACTCTGCAACGCCGAACCACTGGCGCCTTGCTGTCCCAGGTATTGCAGAATCAGCGGGGCAAACTGGCTGACCATTGTGCTGTCCATGCCCAACGCCTTGAAGGCGTTATTCACATCACCCATGCTCTGCACGTTGCCCAGTGCGCTGTTGAGCATCGAGCTATTGCCCGACTTGCCACCCAGCAGACTGCCCAGCCCGTTGGCGCCGCCCAGGCTGTCCAGCGCGGACGTACCGGACATTTGCTCCAGTCCCGGCACGGATTTGGCCAACTGCGAATAATCGGTGCTGGTCAGTTTGTTCTTCGCCAGCCCGAGCAGAGCGCCTGTCCCGCCAACCGCCTGTTCCGGGGTGACATTGAGCTGCGTACCGAGGGTATTGAGCAGCCCCGCGACTTCGGGTGCCGCCGTGGCTTTCTGATTGCCATTGGTGGCGTTGGAGACCGCATTCGCTGCGTCATTCAGATTGAAGGCGAATGCAGGGCTTGCAGCCACGGCCATCAACGTTGCCAAAGCCATTACGCGTGCAGTTTTCATTGCGTCACCTTTATCGAAACGGGACCGCCCGTGAGTGGGCGATGAAGCAGAGGCTTTGACTGGAGGAACAGGAGCTTGTTCCCGGCGCGGGGCAGCAACAACGGCGACTTTCCGATCTGCACCGTCGAGCCTGCGCATTGGGTGCCCGGCGTAGTGATAGAACATCTATGTATTACCCGGCTTTTTCCGCGAAACAGCATGGTGTCGGTCATTTGGAATGCACGGAGCATCAGCAATGACCGACACCTACACTGCATCATTTCCTTCCAGGCCAACTGTCGTACGGGAAAGTCTTCAGCACGTATTGGCGGTTGAGGGTAACGAGCAACTGGCCGCCATTCTGCAACGGCCCCGGCCTGAAGGTTTCACGCTACTGGACGAGATCCAGGTACTCGGGGCCGCCAGCGCGTTCGGACGATGGGCAGACGACCTCGAACTCTTGAGTAGCCTGAAATCAATGTTGTTCGACGATGAGCTGAACGCGCTTGGCGACAGCGCAGAACGCGTTACCCGTTCCGTCGGTTCGTCAACATCGGAGGCCGGCCCCGAGCACGAACTGGCCAAAGCGGCGTTCGATATTGCGCAGAGTCATCAGCGCGAGTCACATTCGCCAGGTGTTCGAACCGGGCATATTGATCGCACCCGGGGCGATTACCCCAGGTTGCTGAATACGCTGCGCGCACGCCTGCGGGACGTGAAGACCGGCAACTGTGCGACTGACAGAGTGTTCGTGGCCGTTGCCGACGACTCGCCGCTGTCTGCAGGGGTCGCTTTTGGCGGTTCGATATTGCAACAGTTCAAGGCGTTGCTCCGGGTTATCGCCGGTGTGCATTCGGCTGGCGATGCCGATGAAGATCTATTGCCCAGAGTACGCCGCAAAGACCTGCGCTACGTTCTTGATCTGGTCAATACGACCCGCTTCGACTTCAGGCAGCCCTTCACCTGTGTGTTGCATGTCAGGATGAATGCAGGCAGGCCGGTTTACTCGTTGAGACTGCAGGGCGTTTCCGGGAGCCGGCACCCTGTGTATGCCACGCTGTCAGATCTGCACCTGCGGGTCATCCGGCTCACGGACAGCCTGGCCCGGATGACGCCGCATCTGGAGTCGGCCGATGCCAGGTGCATTCTGGCCATTCGCGACGATCAAAGCATGTCACTGCATGGCCTGCTCCATTACTACGGTGTCGAGATTCCTCTGGCAGCCACCCGAGACGATCTGCTGCAGGCGATCACTGCGCTTTTGCCCGGGGAGAGCGAAGTCCACCCCGCAGTGATGACGCCCGCGTTGCCTTTTACCCTCGCAGAACACCAGCGTTTCCTGCTCGATACATCGCAGGTCTACACCTTTCGGCAGCATAAGGTCCAGGCGCACGGCACGGACGATTATGCTGTCATCGACCTTGAGCTGGAGAAGGAGATGCAGTGGCATCTTGGTCGATGCCGCACCTTGCTGAACAGCTACCGACATTTCGGTGCGTCGCTGCAAGACAACGAAAACGCGCTGCTGGCAATGCTCCAGCAAGCCGGTGGCATCACTCTGAAACTGGTCGTTTACGACAGCGACGGCCACCACGATGTCTACCGCGAGCAGCACACCGTCAACCCCTGGCGCGAGAAGGATCTTCCCGGATACTTCGACGCGGCGCGCCAGGAACTGTCGTCTTACATGATCAACACTATTCGCTATGGCGAGGCCGAGGGGGCGATCAATATCGAGCGGCTGATTGTGGAAGTGATCGTGCCCAATCCTGTCCAGCGTTGCCATCCGCTGACCGATATCGACATCGAAGCCTTCGATATCCGCAGCAAAGAACCTCCGTTTCTGTTCGTGGATCCTTTTGCACTGGGGACTTATGACGTGATCAGGTCACGCTTTATGGAGCTGACCGAGGAGTTGCGCGAGGCGCAGTGGGACGTCGGCCAGTCTGCGACATTGCAGCGCGCGGTCAGTTATCTGCTGACACATTACCAGGAGGACCTGCCGGCTTTGCCGGAAGCACAGCGTCAGACGGCCTACACCCAGCGCTTGAATGATGCAGTCAACACCTACTACAGAGTGATTGCAGAGAACCTCGAGGATCAACAGCGACTGCAAGTCGTTCTGCAGCCTACCCAGCCGGAGTTCGTGGCGCGTGAACTGTGCCGTTATCTGGGGCTGAACGAATCCTGTTGGCCGGTAGTTGCGCGGTCTTCGTTCGATATCAGTTACCAGGCCGGCTGGATCAATACCGGCACGTTTTTCAAGCATGAAGAGTCGGCCGGTTATCGAACACTGCTGAGTGTGGTGTATGACGAAGACCTGCGCCGCGAGCTGGCGCTTGCCGACAATCGTGATGAGCGGCTCGGGCAGCTGGCTCAGGCGCTCGCCGATAAAACCCGCTACACCGCAAGCCTGGACGTGCTGCAAGCGAAGCTGACCGGTTTATTCGACGCGAACATTGCCTTCGTCAACAACGCTCATCTGCCTGCTCAAATGACCACACCCCAGGCAGCGTTCAGGCTCGAGGCCGAGAACTACGCCATCCAGGCCACCGAAACCTACCGGGCGCTGGAGGCCGAGCGGCTGGTGCTGGTCTCCGGCACTGCCGCCGAGCGCCTGCAGACTCTGGAAGGCGCCGTGCTGTCGGACAGTGACAGACCGGTTCATTGCATCGAGTTATTGAGCGCCGACGAGAAGGTCCGGCTTGAAGCCAGTGCTCTGGCGTTCCGGCAGATGTTGAGCGCCCGAGCCAACGACGATGATATTCAGAACATGTCGACCAGCGCGCAGCATGTGCTGCAACTGGTGCATCAGGTCGGCGGACTGATTCCTGTGCTGGGCAACTTCATCAACCTGGGATTCGATATTTACGACGGTAACGACGAAGGCATTTCGATGGATGCACTCAACATCATTGCCGAGCTGGTGCTGTGCAAAATGCGCACGGTCCCTCCCAGGGTGCTGGGTGTGCTGATGCTGCAAGGCACCAATATCTGGACGATGAGCCAGCAGGTCCAGGCCCTCGGCGAGTCGATCAAGTCCAACGACTACGAGGAGTCTGTGAAGAACTTCGGCTTTATGCTGGTCGGCCTGCGTTCGGCGCTGCACTGCGGTATATCGGCAGTGAAAGGGCTCCGGTCCGCGATACGGCATTACCAACAGACTGTCAGCGAGCACGCTGTGTCTGACAGGTCTGATTTGACCGAAACGGTTCGACGCAACGAGCACGGCGATGCCATTGAGCGCGAAGCTGGGGGCGAATACTTGGCGAGGCGTCGGCCATCCACAAGCAGCTCACTCTGGCGGGTTGCCGAGGATGGGCAGATATCCGAGCGGCCGACGGGCAGGAAAATCATGCGCATCGACTGGAACGGCAACGCGATGGTCGAGGGTGGCGCTCGGGCGGTGCTGCTGGGTGGAATAAGCGAGAAGATCTACATGCTGAACGGCCATGCCTGCCGGGCGCTCAGCGCAATGGCGGGTGCGGAATTGCGACCGCTGTATGCGCTGGACCTGGAAGCAGGGCAATGGCGCAGGCATCCGCAGTCAACGGTCGACGCCCCGCAACTTTCACGGTTTGCCCACACCGAAGATTTTCCGGTTGGCTTCAGCGGCCGTCCGGAGCGTTTTCTGGCTCCCGCCAACACGGTCAGTTGGTATGACAACTGCGTGGCGACGCTTGAAGCAGCCCCCGTCCGGGTCATTGACCTGGATAGCGGGGCAAGCCGGCAGACTATGGCGCTTGGCGTGATCGAGCACAAATATGTCACCGAGCGTAATGGCCACGTCGAGGTGCTCGAACATGCAGGCACCGAAGTGGAGACTACCGCCTTCATTCGCGCTGACGGCAGTCGCATGGAAGTCGCCAGGGTGTTGCCTGCCATCCCGAGCTACAAGCCTGAAATTCAGGCACAGATTGTCGCGGCTCAGGGCATGTTCGTGACCGTTCGGATAAGCGACACGTTGCAAGGTCTGGCCGGCAGAAAGACCGTGGCGGGTGTTTTGGCGACGCTCAGTGATGGCCGTGGGCAGGAGCTGGTGATCGAGGCGGATCGCGGCGTTCACTATCGCGGCACGGTGCCCATTGATAGCTTCCTGGCGCTGGCACCGGGCGATACGTTGCATGATCAGCAACCCATTGCCCTGACCCTGCAGAAAATCAGCCCGCAAGCCGATCCCAAACGGGCGTTGCCCCACCTGTGGCGCGACCAGTCGGATTATCGCAACGGGATTGCCCATGATGACTTTGCGCTGGAGCTGTTCTACGGCTCGAAGGCAGCGAACGAAGCCTATGCACGCAACCCTCAGTGGGTTGCCAGGAACATCGACGCTGTGGCCAAAATCAAATCGCGGCTGCCCTCGTCCATTACCACGGTGGAAAATCCCTTTTATGTACTCGATACCCCCGAGGAACTGGCCATTCTATTTGCTGCGCGTAATCAGGCGGCGCTGGCCAATACCTTACTGGGCAATACCATTGAATGGGGCGCGGCATCGAGATCCCGGGAGTTGAGCCTGGGGGGAAATATCCTCAGACAGCTTCGTCTGAACGAGCCGCTTCTGGCTGCACAGGAAAACATTCCGCCGCTCGCCAGCGAGCGGAGCGCCTTCGTCACTCAGCTTCAGGAGAAGCTGGCCCGGAACAACCTGATGATGGCAGAGGTCAGCCTGAAGTCAGGAGAGAAAGCCTGGTTCGCCCATTCGCCTGCCAGGCATCTCGGCATGCTGGCTGGGCATCTGCACGACGAGTTTTACCTGAGTCATTCGGGGTCTGTCATCGATCATGTCGAAGCCTGTTTTACCGACCCGTCGAGAATTGAAAGTATCGCCGTGCTGTCCCTCGACGATGTCTGCGAAACCGATGCCCGACGCATTTTTCTCTCCTCCCAGCGCGGCTACACCTATGAGTCGGTGACCAGCCTCGAGCAGCCGGTCGAGCATGCATACCTGAGCGGCGCGCAGCTGCAGTTGCACATCGACGATGCCATTTATCCCGAGCGAACCCGAGGCGTGGGGATCGCCAGCGCGGTTGTCGATCTGTCCGCCGCCGAAGCGGTCAGCAGTGGGCCAAAGCGCGGCAGTTATTCGATCGAGGGGCGTGACTACATCAAGCTGGATAACGGCAGAATCTACCGGGCAGACTGGGATGAGCGCAACGGGGTGTTTCTGCTGGTACCGCCGCAGGGGCGGTCGCGAGCCGAGCCTCTGGCACTGCCCTGGGTGCGTCACATCGGCGGGCATGAGTTCACGCTGATCAACCGGCCAGCGCTCAAGGGCGGCCATGTCATCGATCAGATGATCTGTAGCATTCGCACCCGGCGGCTGGCCGGTAGCCTGGCAACCCACGAGTCCCATTCTGCTCATGACACAACAAGCGGAACGCTTCAGGTTCACCATGAAGACCTGCACATCATGAACGACGGTGTTCCGGTACCCGGCAAGCTTAATGTGCCATCGAAGCTGTTCCACTCCATCGCAGCAGATCGTGACGGTTATGTGAGGCTCGAAGCCAAGGCAGCGGTGCCTGAAAGCTGCATTTCCAGTACCGAGTTTCTGGTATCGAAATATGCCGGCGGGCAAGTACCGTTCGATTACAAGGGCGAGCGTCTGGGCGATCCGGCCCCAGTGGTGCCCAATGTCGAAGTCGTCGCCCTGCAGGATGGCCAGCCGGTGAGCCTGAATATCACGACGACAGCGCTCGATACCTGGATAAATGCACGCGGCCACTCTGACTACTTTGTCGGCGAGCGGTCATTTCCCGAAGTGGGTGAGGGTATTGGCTTCATCGAGCGAGGTGAGCTGGAGGGCAGTCCGTCATCGGACTACCCGTTTCATTTCATGTTCGTGGCCGGGAAAGTACTGGATCAGAACGGGCAGATTATAGGCGTGCTGGCCTCGGATTTGTCCGAGCCCGCACGTGAACCCGATCAAAACGGAGTCACGCCGCAATTGCCCGCCAGACGTAACTGGAATCTTGGGCTTTTCCCGTCAATCGACAGCATGCGCGGGACACCGGAGCCTGACAGCAACGCCTATGTGCAGGAGCATTACTACTCGGTATTGGTGAGGCCTGTGCGGGAGTAAGGCGTTATCCGGGGCGCTGGAGGCTTGTGCCCCGGCGCTTTTTGGTCCCGCAGGCGAAACAGCCTAGTAGTTCTGCTAGCTGGGCGAAAGCAGGGAGTCAGCCCAGACTTGCTGCCATAGGGTTACCTCAAAGGAGTGACATCATGGCTTCGTCTGGGCAATCAGTACTTTGTGTCTACCGCTACGACGGATTGGATCGCCTGGCCGATTGCGCGCCTGCCGGGCAGGGCGACAATCGGCTTTTTTATCAGAAGAGTCGCCTGGCTACGCAAATTCAGGGGCAGATCCAGTACACACTTCTGCGCACGGATGAGTATCTGCTGGCGCAATGGCGTATGGAAAACAATCAGAGCGATTGCGCCTTGCTGGCGACCGATCAGCAGCAAACCGTGATCGCCGCCCAGGGCCTGGCGTTTGCCTATATGCCTTACGGCGATCATCACCCGGCAGCAGGGCCAATGAACCTGCCGGGTTTTACAGGCCAGCGGGTTGATCCGGTGACGGGACACTATTTGCTGGGGAACGGATACAGAGCATTCAATCCGGTGTTGATGAGGTTCAACAGTCCGGACAGTTTGAGTCCGTTTGGCGAGGGTGGGTTGAATGCGTATGGGTACTGTGGGGGGGATCCGGTTAATCGGATGGACGCGAACGGGCATGTGCCCTCGCTTCTCAGGCCACTGTTGAAAGTTATGCGTTTTTTTAAACCTAAGCCGATCAAAAACCTGAAAGTTATCTCAGAAGATATAGTGGTTTTTGAAGACACCGCAAACGGGGCAAAAAGAATTAATTTCTTTGGGCACGGCAATAGGGTAAAAGAGCATGGGTATCATCCAATTATAACAGCAGACAGAAACTTTAGTCCCGATCAGCTAAATCACTTAGCGGCGACGTCTGGTATTGACTTTGATAAGTATCAGAAAATAAGATTGGTCATGTGCAATTCAGGTTCAGAAGGGAGTGGCTCTTTTGCAGCCCTTTTTTCGGAAATTACACAAAAGCCTGTTAAAAGCTATATTTCGAAAGTGTTCGTCGATCGTGGGCCAGAGAAGATAGCATCAATGATTACTAATAAGTCTGACTCTATTCGCTGGCTGGATGGCGGTAAAAACCAATATGACAAGGGGCTGAATATTGTTAAGAAGAATGTTCATGCGCCTGGCTCTTTCAAGTTTAAAGAATTCAGCTATAAGCCTGTAGTCCATCAGCTTACTGAGCTTTAAAGTAAGCAGTTTGAATGTGGGTTTTAGTTGAGTGTTGCTGGAGTTGGATGTGGAATGGGTAACTATGAGCTACCCATTCTGCGGGTGGTCAAGATGCACTAAACAACCTATGCGGATCAATCACAAACTTCTTCGGTACGCCCGAATCAAACTCGCCATACCCCCGCGGAGCATCATCCAGACTGATCACCTCGACACCCACTATGTCGGCGATCTTGATACGGTCCCACATGATCGCCTGCATCAACTGGCGGTTGTATTTCATGACTGGGGTCTGGCCGGTATGGAAGCTGTGGGATTTGGCCCAGCCCAGGCCGAAGCGAATGCTCAGGCTGCCCATTTTTGCAGCGGCGTCCACGGCTCCCGGGTCTTCGGTGACGTACAGGCCGGGTATGCCGATCTTGCCTGCGACGCGCACTACGCCCATCAACGAGTTGAGAACGGTCGCAGGTGCTTCGGCCTGAGCGCCAGCATGGCCGTGACCGCGTGCCTCGAAGCCTACGGCATCGATGGCGCAATCCACTTCAGGTTCGCCGAGCAGGGCAGCGATCTGTTCGTGCAAGGGTGTGTCCTGGGACAAGTCGGCAATTTCGAAGCCCTGGGCCTTGGCGTGAACCAGGCGTGTCGGGTTGACGTCGCCGACGATTACCACCGCTGCACCCAGCAAGCGTGCTGACGCCGCGGCAGCCAGGCCGACCGGGCCCGCGCCGGCTACATAAACCGTGCTACCAGGCCCAACCCCTGCAGTCACTGCACCGTGATAACCGGTGGGCAGGATGTCGGACAGGCAGGTCAGGTCGCGAATTTTTTCCATCGCCGCGTCGCGGTCCGGGAGTTTTAGCAGGTTGAAGTCCGCGTAAGGCACCAGCACGTATTCAGCCTGGCCACCAACCCAATCGCCCATGTCCACATAACCATAGGCACCACCGGGACGCGCCGGATTGACCGTCAGGCAGACGCCGGTGTTCTGTTCCTTGCAGCTGCGGCAGCGACCGCACGCCACGTTGAATGGTACGGAAACCAGATCACCGACTTTCAGATGTTCCACGTCACGACCGGCTTCCAGCACCTCGCCGGTGATTTCATGACCGAGCACCAGCCCGGTCTGCGCCGTGGTGCGGCCACGTACCATGTGCTGGTCGGAGCCGCAGATATTGGTGGAGACCACGCGCAGGATAACGCCGTGTTCGATGCGCTTGCCGCGTGGGTCTTCCATTTTCGGGAAAGGAATTGATTGCACTTCGACCTTGCCAGCGCCGAGATACACTACACCGCGATTACCAGACATACATGTCACCTCGCTTTTATTGTGGTGGAGCAGAGAGAAGCAGTTGCAGCTATAAAACCACCGTCCTGTTGGCGTTGAGGAACACCCGCCGTTCGATGTGATAACCCACCGCGCGGGCCAGTGTCAGGCCTTCGATGTCTCGACCCTTGGCGATCAGGTCTTCGGGATAGTGACTGTGATCGACCACTTCCACGCCTTGGGCAATGATCGGACCTTCGTCCAGATCGTTGTTGATGTAATGCGCCGTGGCACCGACCAGTTTCACCCCCTTGTTGTAAGCCTGATGGTAAGGCTTGGCGCCTTTGAAGCCGGGCAGCAACGAGTGGTGGATATTGATCGCCTTGCCATCCAGCTTGCGACACAGGTCCGGGGACAGGACCTGCATGTAGCGGGCAAGAATCACCAGTTC
This sequence comes from Pseudomonas congelans, assembly GCF_900103225.1. GTDB lineage: Bacteria > Pseudomonadota > Gammaproteobacteria > Pseudomonadales > Pseudomonadaceae > Aquipseudomonas > Aquipseudomonas congelans. The sequence continues at coordinate 95,544 of NZ_FNJH01000007.1, forward strand.
TGCACCAGACTCTTCGATGACCTGCCAGACTTTGGCTTCCTGCGCGGGCTTGTCGTTGGGGTCCAGGGGGAAATGGTAGTACGGAATGCCGTGCCAGCCAGCCAGTGGCTCAAGATCAGGGTGATTGGACACCACCGCGACCACGTCCATGGACAGTTGATTGATACGCTGGCGATAGAGCAGGTCATTGAGGCAGTGATCGGCTTTCGAGACCATGATCACTACTTTTGGTCGGTAGTTGGGCGCCGTGAGTTCGAAGATCATGCCGAACGTTTCACTGCGCTCACTCAGACCGGCCCTGAACGCGTGTTCGTCGAAAGCCTCGGGCTGACGAAATTCCACACGGATGAAGAAGCGTCCCGAGAGACGGTCATCGAAGGAGTGGTGCTCTGTGACGTAGCAACCCTGCTCGAACAGAAAGCGCGTCACTGCGTCTACCGTGCCGAGCATGCTGGGGCAGTCGGCGGTCAAAATCCATGTGTCGGGCGCGCGGCTCATTAAATGAATGCTCCAGAGTATTCGTTATCCGCAAATCTGACTGACAGTGTCAGCCAGCTTGCTCAAGCAGGACGCAGAGCGTCCGGAACTGCATTCCCACGCGGAGCGTGGGGACGATAGTCACCGTTTCGGCTATCGTGCCAATGCTCCCGCAGGAGTCTTCATTGAGACTGCCGCTGCGGTTTCAGCCCCGGTCCCCGGCGCTTCACGCTTGAACGCTCAGCCCGTACTCGGCACTCGCATCCTGCAACCACAACCACCAGTAATCCGAGAAGCTGCGGCGGACCAGCAGCTCCCAGGTTTCTTCACCGGTCCGGCGGATTACCAGTTGCGACTTGGCGAACACGGTGCCGACTGCCTTGCCCACCGGGAAGTTGTCCGGGTGCACGTCGTAGCTGGTGGACTTCATCAGTACCTGGCGCACCTTCGGCCCGCTCAGTTCAAGGATCGATTGCCCGCCGCTGACATTGACGATAGCGATGTGTTGTCCGCTCAGTTCGGCCCGCAGCCGCTGTTCTGCAGCGAACTCTTCGCCGCTTGGCACGATCAGCAGCCACTCATCCGGGCCAAGCCACTGCAGCGAGCTTTCGCCGCTGATGACCAGCATCAGCGCGGCGGGCAACTCCATGCCCAGCGCCTTGTGTACGCCAGCGGCGAAAGCCGGATCGTGGGCATTGCCACGAATCGTCAGATGCCCCAGCAGCTTTTTCTCGCGCAGGAAAACCCCCGGGCTGGCGCGCCCCTTGCCAATCAGGCTGTCGAGGTTTGCATGGAACAGCGGCGACTCGGCTTTGACGTCGGTGGTCGGGCGCTGCTGGTAAACGTTGGCTGTGCTCATGATTCACCTGCTTGAATTCTGTGTGCTGCGGATGATCGGCTCACCGCGGACTACTCGACGTTCTGCTGCTCGCCCTTCGGATCGAAGAACACCGAAGAAACGATCTCGGCTTCGATCACGCTGCCATCGGCCAGAGGCGCGAATACCCGCTCGCCCATACGCGCCAGGCCGCCTTTGACCACGCCCATCGCGAACGAATAGCCCAGCGAGTTGTGCGCGTAACTGGAGGTCACGTGGCCCACCATGCTCATCGGGATCGTCTGTTTGGTGTCGAAGACCAGTTGCGCGCCTTCCGGCAGCCATTTGGCAGGGTCCACCGGCTTGAGGCCGACCAGTTGCTTGCGCTGTTCGCGTACGCAGTCTTCGCGATTCATGCCGCGCCAGCCGATCCAGGAGAACGGCTTGGTACGGCCGACACACCAGCCCATGTTCAGGTCGTCAGGCGTCATTGAGCCATCGGTGTCCTGACCGACGATAATGAAACCCTTCTCTGCGCGCAGAACGTGCATGGTCTCGGTACCGTAAGGCGTCAGGTTGTACTGCTTGCCCGCCGCGGCGATCTTTTCCAGGACGCCCATGGCGTAGTCGGCCTGAATGTTGACCTCGTAGGACAGCTCGCCGGTAAACGAGATGCGGAATACACGGGCCGGCACTCCGGCGACCAGACCTTCTTTCCAGGTCATGAACGGGAAGGCTTCACGGCCCAGATCGATATCGGTGACTTCGCTGAGCAGTTTGCGGCTGTTGGGGCCGGACAGCGTCAGGGTCGCCCAGTGATCGGTCACTGAAGTGAAATACACTTTCAGGTCCGGCCATTCAGTCTGTTGATAGATTTCCAGCCATTGCAGGACGCGCGCCGCGCCGCCCGTGGTGGTGGTCATCAGGAAGTGGTTGTCAGCGAGACAGGCGGTTACCCCGTCATCGAAGACCATGCCGTCTTCCTTGCACATCAGGCCGTAGCGGGCCTTGCCGACGTCCAGTTTGGTCCAGGCGTTGGTGTAGATGCGATTGAGGAACTCGCGTGCATCCGGGCCTTGAATATCGATCTTGCCCAGCGTCGAAGCGTCCAGCAGGCCGACGCTGTCGCGCACCGCCTTGCATTCGCGAGCGACGGCTGCCGGCAGGTCCTCGCCGTTCTTCGGGAAGTACCACGGCCGTTTCCACTGGCCGACGTCCTCGAATTCGGCACCGTTTTTGACATGCCAGGCATGCAGCGCAGTGAAGCGCACGGGTTCGAAGATGTGCTTGCAATGACGCCCGGCTATCGCGCCGAAGGTCACCGGCGTGTAGTTGGGGCGGAACATGGTGGTGCCCATTTCCGGGATCGACACGTTCAGCGAACGGGCAGCGATGGCCAGACCGTTGACGTTGCCCAGCTTGCCCTGATCGGTGCCGAAACCCAGCGCGGTGTAGCGCTTGACGTGCTCGACCGACTCGAAACCCTCGCGTGTTGCCAGTTCGATGGCGGCGGCGGTGACGTCGTTCTGAAAGTCAACGAACTGCTTGGGGGCGCGTGCGGTGCCTTTTTCGTGCGGCACCTGGAACAGCGCCAGCGTCGGCTCTTCAGCACGGCTGAGGGCTTTGGGCATCACACCTTCGACAACCTTGAAGCCCGCTTCACTGGCAGCGCGCACGCCGCCTTCGAAGCCATCGGCCAGGCTGTCAGCCAGGCTGTAGACGCCGTTGACGCCGCCTACGCAGATACGTTTCTGCGGTGCTTCGCCCGGCACGAAGCCGAGGATGTCCTCGCGCCACACCGGCTTACCGCCCAAGTGCGAGGCCAGATGCACGATCGGGCTGTAGCCGCCGGAGCTGGCAACCACGTCGCATTCAAGCCATTCGCCGGGGCTGGTCACGCTGTGCGTCTTGACGTCGATGGCGGCCACGCGGGCGGCCGTCACGCGCTTGCTGCCGCGGGCCTCGATGACCGCGCTGCCGGTCAGGATGCGAATGCCTTTGGCCCGCGCTTCCTCAACCAGCGGGCCGCGCGGGTTATGCCGTGCATCGGCAATGGCGACCACGTGCAGACTGGCGTCGAGCCAGTCCAGAGCGACGCGATAAGCGTGATCGTTGTTGGTGGAAAGCACCAGTTTCTTGCCCGGTGTCACGCCATAACGACGAACGTAAGTCGATACGGCACCGGCCAGCATGTTGCCGGGCACATCGTTGTTGCCATAGACCAGCGGACGCTCGTGAGTACCGGCGGCCAGCACCACACGTTTGGCACGTACCCGGTGCATGCGCTGGCGAACCATGCCGATCGGCGCGCGATCACCCAAGTGGTCGGTGAGGCGCTCGTGGATGGTCAGGAAATTGTGATCGTGGTAACCATTGACCGTTGCACGCGGCAGCAGGGTGACGTTGTGCAGGCTTTTCAGCTCGGCAACGACCGTCGATACCCATTCAGCGGCGGGTTTGCCGTCCAGGCTTTCCCGGCTGTCAAGCAGACTGCCGCCGAACTCTTCCTGTTCGTCGGCAATGATCACCCGGGCACCGGAGCGACCTGCTGCCAGTGCGGCAGCCAGACCGGCCGGGCCCGCACCGACGATCAGCACGTCGCAGTGCTGGTTCATTGCGTCGTAGCTGTCCGGGTCGTTCTCGGTCGGCGAGCGACCGAGGCCTGCAGCCTTGCGGATGTACTTCTCGTAAGTCATCCAGAACGATTGCGGGTACATGAAGGTTTTGTAGTAGAAACCCGGCGGCATCAGCTTGCCGCCGACCTTGCCCAGAATGCCCATGACATCGGTATTCACGCTCGGCCAGCCGTTGGTGCTGGTCGCGACCAGCCCTGAATAAAGCGCCTGTTGCGTGGCACGCACGTTGGGGATCTGCGTCGCCTCGGTCGCGCCGATCTGCAGCACCGCATTGGGCTCTTCCGAACCCGCTGCGAAGATGCCGCGCGGGCGGGAGTATTTGAAGCTGCGGCCGATGATATCGACGCCGTTGGCCAGCAGGGCAGAGGCCAGCGAATCACCTTCAAAGCCCTGGTAGGTCTGGCCGTTGAAGGTAAAGTTGAGCACCTTGCTGCGATTGATACGGCCGCCGTTGGGCAGGCGATGGGTCTGGCTCATACCTTGTCTCCCTGATCCGTGAACTGCGGCCTGGTACCGATCGGATAGGTCTCGAGAATCTCGTAGGTCACGGTGTTGCGCGTCATGTTGAAATACTGGCGGCAACCGGCGGCGTGTATCCACAGTTCGTGATGCAGGCCGCGCGGGTTATCGCGAAAGAACATGTAGTCGCCCCATTGCTCATCGGTGCAGGCACCGGGGTCCAGCGGGCGCGGGATGTGCGCCTGACCGGACGGGTGGAATTCCTCTTCGGAGCGCAGTTCGCCACAGTGAGGACAGAAGATATGCAGCATGGTCGTGTTCTCCTGTTAGTGGGCTACGGCTGCAGCGCCGTGTTCGTCGATGAGTGCGCCGTTGTGGAAACGGTCGATTGAGAACGGCTTTGCCAGCGGGTGCATCTCGCCTTTGGCCAGGCTGGCGGCAAATACGTTGCCCGAGCCCGGCGTGGCCTTGAAGCCGCCTGTGCCCCAGCCGCAGTTGAAGAACATATTCGGCACCGGGGTCTTGGAAATGATCGGGCAGGCGTCCGGGGTGGTGTCGACGATACCGCCCCATTGACGGTTCATGCGCACGCGGGACAGCACCGGGAACATCTCGACGATGGCCTGGACGGTGTGTTCGATCACCGGGTACGAGCCGCGCTGGCCGTAGCCGACCCAACTGTCGATACCGGCACCGATCACCAGGTCGCCCTTGTCGGACTGGCTGATGTAGCCATGTACCGCGTTGGACATGATGACGCTGTCGATAATCGGTTTGATCGGCTCGGAGACCAGTGCCTGCAACGGGTGTGATTCGATGGGCAGACGGAAGCCTGCCAGTTTGGCCATGTGCCCGGAGTTGCCGGCGGTTACCACGCCGACACGTTTTGCACCGATGAAACCCTTGTTGGTTTCCACGCCGATGCACACGCCGTTTTCCTTGCGAAAGCCGATGACTTCAGTCTGCTGAATCAGGTCAACGCCCAGTGCGTCTGCCGCACGGGCGAAACCCCAGGCCACCGCATCGTGACGAGCGACACCACCACGGCGCTGAACTGTCGCGCCGATGATCGGGTAACGGGTGTTTTTCGAGCAGTCCAGGTACGGGATTTCCTCGGCGACCTGCTGGCCGTTGAGCAATTCTCCGTCCACGCCGTTAAGCCGGTTGGCGCTGACGCGGCGCTCGGAGTCGCGCATGTCCTGCAGGGTGTGGCACAGGTTGTATACGCCGCGCTGGGAGAACATGACGTTGTAGTTCAGGTCCTGGGACAGGCCTTCCCACAGTTTCATCGCGTGTTCATAAAGGTGGGCCGATTCGTCCCACAGGTAGTTGGAGCGCACGATGGTGGTGTTACGCGCGGTATTGCCGCCGCCCAGCCAGCCTTTTTCGACCACGGCCACATTGGTAATGCCGTGCTCCTTGGCCAGATAATAGGCCGTCGCCAGGCCGTGCCCGCCGCCGCCGACGATGACCACGTCATAGACCTTTTTCGGGGTGGGCGTGCGCCACATGCGCTGCCAGTTTTCATGGTGGCTGAGGGAATGCTTGAGAAGGCCGAAGCCTGAGTAATGCTGCATGTGAGGCTACTCCTGACTCAGCGATAAACCGGGAAATCGGCGCACAGGGCGGCGACCTGGCTGGCAACGTCGGCCTCGACATCGGCATCCCCGAGGTTGTCGAGGATGTCGCAGATCCAGCCTGCCAGCTCGACGCACTGGGTCACCATGAAGCCGCGAGTGGTCACGGCCGGTGTGCCGATGCGCAGGCCGGACGTCACGAATGGCGACTGCGGGTCATTGGGCACCGAGTTCTTGTTGACGGTGATGTGCGCGCGGCCCAGCGCCGCGTCGGCGTCTTTGCCGGTCAGGCCCTGACGGATCAGGCTGACCAGAAACAGATGGTTGTCGGTGCCGCCGGAGACCACGTCGAAGCCCCTGTCGATGAACACCTGCGCCATCGCTTGCGCATTGTCGATGACCTGCTGTTGATAGACTTTGAAGGCGGGCTCCATGGCTTCCTTGAAACACACGGCCTTGGCGGCGATGACGTGCATCAGCGGGCCGCCCTGACCACCGGGGAAGACGGCGGAATTGAATTTCTTCTCCAGCTCTTCGTTGGCCTTGGCCAGGATCAGGCCACCACGTGGACCGCGCAGGGTCTTGTGGGTCGTGGTAGTGACTACGTCTGCGTAGGGCAGCGGATTCGGGTAAAGGCCGGCGGCAACCAGACCGGCAACGTGCGCCATGTCGACGAACAGATAGGCGCCTACCTTGTCGGCGATTTCACGGAAGCGCGGGAAGTCGAGGGTCTTGGAGTAGGCAGAAAACCCGGCAATGATCATTTTTGGCTGGCATTCGACGGCAATGCGCTCGACTTCGTCGTAATCGATCAGCCCGGTCGCGGTGTCGATACCGTACTGCACGGCGTTATAGAGTTTGCCCGAGAAGCTGACCTTGGCACCGTGGGTCAGGTGGCCGCCGTGCGCCAGGCTCATGCCCAATACGGTATCGCCGGCCTGGAGCAGCGCGAGGTAGACCGCTGCGTTGGCCTGACTGCCGGAGTGCGGCTGGACGTTGGCGTAGTCGGCGCCAAACAGCTGTTTGGCGCGCTCGATGGCCAGTTGCTCGACCTTGTCGACATGCTCGCAACCGCCGTAGTAACGCTTGCCGGGATAGCCCTCTGCGTACTTGTTGGTCAAGCCGCTGCCCTGCGCCTGCATCACGCGTTTGCTGGTGTAGTTCTCCGAGGCGATCAGCTCGATATGGTCTTCCTGACGCTGCTCCTCGGCGTTCATCGCCGACAACAGTGCATCGTCATAACCCTGGATCTGGTCTTGCTTGCTGAACATCGCGGATCTCCCAGCGGCGGCGCGGCGCCTGACTTGTCGTTCGGGCGGAACAGAGCCCTCTGAGAGCGATGGTATGGCTGGACCGAAGACGCCAAATGCCTATGGACGCCACACAAAGGTGCGTTTACGACATGGCAGCTGAGGGAGCAGAAATAGCCGAAGGGGAGTTGCCCGGGTGACAAGGCTGCGGACGAAAAAAAGCCCGCTCCCGGCTGGATGAGTCCAGCGCGGTGGAGCGGGCTTGTCGGTTGCAGGCCTTGTCAGCCGTGGTTTTTGCCCAGCAATGCGTGATACAGCTCGGTATCACCCAGAATGCCGACCACTTTATTGCCGTCCTGCAGGACCAGTTTGTTGCCGGTCTGGTAGCGGATCTGCAGCGCGTCGCGCATGCCGATGTTGGAATGCACAAGCGTAGGGCGTCTATCCAGAGTGGCGACGTCCTGACCGGGGGTCCAGTTCTGCAGGTCAAGGGCCGTGGCACCTTGCCGCGCGCCTTTGATCACATTGCCTTCGGCCAGATCGAGCCATGAGTCGCCGCTCGGGTCCAGGCACACCGAACCGTCGACGTGGGTGCACTCGTCGACGGTGCGCATCAGACTGCGCCCGCACAGCACGTTGAGCGGGTTGGTGTGTGCAACGAAGGTGCGCACGTATTCATCTGCCGGATTGAGCACGATCTGCTCCGGCACGCTGTATTGCACGATACGGCCGTCTTTCATGATGGCGATCCGGCTGCCGAGCTTCAGTGCTTCATCCAGATCGTGGCTGACGAACACAATGGTCTTGCTCAACTTGGTTTGCAGGGCGAGCAGTTCGTCCTGCAAATCCTGGCGGATCAGGGGGTCGAGCGCCGAGAACGGTTCGTCCATCAGCAGGATGTCGGCGTCCATCGCCAGTGCCCGTGCCAGGCCCACTCGTTGCTGCATGCCGCCAGACAGTTCGTCGGGCTTCTTGTTGCGCCATTGGGTCAGGCCAACCAGCTCGAGCTTTTCATCCACCAGCTTGCGCCGTTCCTTTTCGGGGCGACCCTGCATCTCCAGGCCGAAGCTGATGTTCTCGCGCACCGTCAGCCAGGGCATCAGGGCGAATTTCTGGAAGACCATGGCAATGCGCTTGGTGCGCATCATTTTCAGTTCGGCTGCGCTGCAGTTGGCGATGTTGATCTGCGAGCCTTCATGCTCGACGAACAGTGAGCCGCGGCTGACGGTATTGAGACCGTTGATACAGCGCAACAGGCTGGATTTGCCGGAGCCCGACAGGCCCATCAGGACGCAGATTTCGCCTTTTTCGATATCCAGACTGGCGCTTTCGACGCCGACGATCTGTCCGGTTTTCTTGAGGATCTGATCACGCGTGAGGCCTTCGTCGAGCAGCTTGAGGGCTTCACGCGGGTCCTTGGAGAAGATGACGTCTACCTTGTCGAATTTGATGATACTCATGCGTCGGACCCTACCTTGGCTTCGGGTTGTTTGCAGATACGGTCGAGCATGATGGCCAGCAATACGATTGCCAGACCGGCTTCGAAACCGAGCGCGATGTCGGCCGTGTTCAGTGCGTTGACCACAGGTTTGCCCAAGCCGTCGGCGCCCACCAGGGCCGCGATGACCACCATCGATAATGACAGCATGATGCACTGGGTAATCCCGGCGGCAATGCTGGGCATCGCGTAAGGCAGTTCAATGCGCGTCAGCAACTGGCGGCGTGACGAGCCGAACGCCTTGCCGGCATCCAGCAGCTCCTGAGGCACATCGCGGATACCCAGGTAGGTCAGGCGAATCGGCGCGGCAATGGCGAAAACCACCGTCGATATCAGGCCGGGTACCACGCCCAGACCGAACAGCGTGAGTGTCGGAATCAGATAGACGAAGGTGGGCACGGTCTGCATCAGGTCGAGTAACGGCCTGATGATGGTGTAGAACAGCGGCTTGTGCGCGGCAATGATGCCCAGCGGCACGCCGATGACGACACAGACCAGCGTGGCGAAGAGCACTTGCGCCAGGGTTTCCATGGTCTCCTGCCAATAATGCAGGTTGAGGATCAGCAGAAACGAAAGGATGACGAAAACCGTCAGGCCCCACTTGCGCTGGATGAAGTGCGCGAGGGCGGCGATAAGGCCGATCAGTACGAATGGATTGAACCAGGTCAGCGCGAAAGTGAACCCGTGGATCATCATTTCCAGTGTCGAGGCTATTGCGTCGAAGTAGTCGGCGCCATTGGCCGTCAACCAATCGACAAATGCGGCGATGTACTCGCCCAGAGGGATTTTATGGTCAGTCAGCATGATTTCGGGTGTCCGCTTGCGGAAGGTGAAGAGGGCAGCAGGCGGGTCAGCCCCGCCTGCTGTCGGCTTACTGGGTCAACTTGGCTTTGGCTGCCTCCAGGCCTGGTTTGCCATCGACGGTGGTCACGCCTGCGAGCCAGGTGTCGAGTACTTGCGGGTTTTTCTTGATCCACGCCTTGGCGGCGGCATCAGGCTTCATTTTGTCGTCCAGTACGTTACCCATCAGGGTGCTTTCCATGTTCAGCGTGAAGGACAGGTTCTTGAGCAACTGACCTACGTTGCTGCACTCCTGACTGTAGCCTTTACGGGTGTTGGTGTAGATCGTCGCCTGGCCATAGTTGGGGCCGAAGAAGTCATCGCCGCCAGTCAGATATTTCATCTTGAAGCGGGTGTTCATCGGGTGCGGTTCCCAACCGAGGAACACCACATCGTTCTTGCGTTTCACGGCGCGGTCGACCTGCGAAAGCATTGCGGCTTCACTGGATTCAACGACCTTGAAGCCTGCGTCTTTGAGGCCGAAGGCGTTCTTGTCGATCATGCTCTGGATCAGGCGATTGCCGTCGTTGCCAGGCTCGATCCCGTAGATCTTGCCGCCCAGTTCCTTCTTGAATTTGGCGATGTCGGCGAAGTCATGCAGGCCTTTGTCGTAGAGCGCTTCCGGCACTGCGAGGGTGTACTTGGCGTTCTCCAGATTGGCACGCACGGTTTCGACGGTCCCTGCTTCGCGATAGGGCTTGATGTCGTTCTCCATGGTCGGCATCCAGTTGCCGAGGAACACGTCCATGTTCTTGCCGTCAGCCAGCGACTTGTAGGTCACCGGTACGGAGATCATGGTGGTCTTGGTCTTGTAACCCAGTGACTCGAGTACGGCGCTGGTTACCGCAGTGGTGACGGTAATGTCAGTCCAGCCTACGTCGGAGAAGTTGACCGTATGACAGGCCTCTGGCTCGGCTGCCTGGGCTAGCACCGGCATACAGAGCGTGGCGGCCAACAGCAACGATTTGGAACCTTTCATGGGGTGGACTCCTGTGAGTTTCTTCTAGTCATCAGCAGGTGAACGCTGACGCGGCTTATGGGTTGGCGAGGCTTTTCGCGAAGCTCCATCACTGCGCCTGGCGATCGAGTCGGAACCGATCATGTAACAGGGAAAATCAAACGCCTACAGGGGGCGTCGTATCCAGTGCAGGAGGCGTCGTATCCAGTGCGCGCAAGGTCGCTTACAGATTCGTTGCATCGTACGCACGCCCGGTTGCAGTGTCGGAACTGCGAAAAAACGGCCAGTACGTTACACAGTCGCTGCGCAGGTCGGCAGCGGTCGGTTGGCAGGTCGGAGCCTGCGCGAACGCGGTGTTTTGGAGGGGAGTAACGCCGACAAGTTCATTATCGGGTCGGATCCGGCAGTGGTCACGCCATGTCGGGTGCCATTTTTGGTGGCTGCGCGCTTTTCGATCACGCGCCCTGCAGGCCGCCACTTTTTAGCGCGAACGCCTGTCCTTTGCAGGCTTTTCCCGGGATGTGCATTGAGTATCACTTGGCGTGCGAAGACCCCTTGGTCGTTTCCGTCAAGTGCTACCGAACTGCTCATCGAACTGCGCATGCGGAGGCTTGGCTGTCGCAAACAGGTACGTGGGTCGCAGCCGGTTAGACGCTTCGCGACGTCGTTTTCAGATGTTCTTGAATGAGCGATCAAATTCCGGCATGGGATTTGCGATGTCATTACAAAGCTCTGCAGTAACGGGGGCTACAAGAAGAGCCTGTTCTGGGGCCAACCATTGCCATATGAGAGGAGATAGTGTGATGACATCGTTCAATCAAGGGACTCAACCCCAGAACCGCGCGCCACAGTCCATCGGCTTTCTGCTGCTGGATAATTTCACCCTGATCTCCCTCGCATCGGCGGTAGAGCCCCTTCGCATGGCCAACCAGTTGTCGGGCCGCGAGCTGTATCGCTGGACCACGCTGAGTCTCGACGGCGGCCAGGTGTGGGCCAGCGATGGTCTGCAGATCACGCCGGATGCGGCGATGCACAAGGCGCCTTTGCTCGACACGGTCATCGTCTGTGGCGGTGTCGGTATCCAGCGCTCCGTCACGCGTGAACATGTCAGCTGGCTCCAGAGCCAGGCACGTCAGTCGCGTCGTCTGGGCGCCGTGTGCACCGGCAGTTGGGCGCTGGCGTGCGCGGGTTTGCTGGACGGTTTCGAGTGCAGTGTGCATTGGGAATGTCTGGCGTCGATGCAGGAAGCCTTTCCGCGAGTGTCCATGAGCACCCGGCTGTTCACGCTGGACCGCAACCGTTTCACCAGTTCAGGCGGCACCGCACCACTGGACATGATGCTGCACCTGATCAGTCGTGATCATGGGCGCGAGTTGTCGGCAGCCATTTCCGAGATGTTCGTCTACGAGCGCATTCGCAACGAACAGGACCACCAGCGCGTGCCGCTCAAGCACATGCTGGGTACCAATCAGCCGAAGCTGCAGGAAATCGTGGCGCTGATGGAAGCCAATCTTGAAGAGCCGATCGATCTTGACGAGCTGGCTGTGTATGTCGCCGTTTCGCGCAGGCAGCTGGAGCGGCTGTTCCAGAAATACCTGCACTGTTCGCCATCGCGCTATTACCTGAAACTGCGCCTGATTCGCGCCCGACAACTGCTCAAGCAGACACCAATGTCGATCATCGAAGTGGCCTCGGTGTGCGGCTTCGTATCGACGCCACACTTCTCCAAATGCTATCGCGAATACTTTGGCATCCCGCCACGTGATGAGCGCGTAGGGTCCAACACCGCACAGCAGGTCGCCATGATGCCAATCCCGCAGGCCCTGGTGCTTGCCCCGTTGTCAGGGCCAATGTCGGCCTTGAGTCAGGCGCGTAATGAGTCGACGTTTGCGAGTGTGAGGCTGTAGCCGCCCAGCATCGTCAAGAGGACGCGGAGCGTCCAGAAAGGCATGCGACGCAGAGCGTCGCACGATAGTTGCGATCATCATTCCGCACGCTCCAGCGTGGGAATGCAGGTCTCGACGCTCTGCGTCGCAAGAGGACGCGGAGCGTCCAGAAAGGCATGCGACGCAGAGCGTCTCACGATAGTTGCGATCATCGTTCCGCACGCTCCAGCGTGGGAATGCAGTTCTCGACGCTCTGCGTCGCAAGAGGACGCGGAGCGTCTGGAAAGGCATGTGCCGCAAGCGTCGCACGATAGTTGCGATCATCGTTCCGCACGCCCCAGCGTGGGAATGCATTTCGCGACGCACTGCGTCGCCAAGAGGACGCACAGCGTCCAGAACTGCATGCCAACGCGGAGCATTGGCATGAGAGTCAGGTACCTGTCTGTAATCAAAGCGCGAAGCGCGAAACCATGCCGTTGAGGTCGATTGCCAGGCGTGACAGCTCGGTGCTGGCTGCGCTGGTCTGGTTGGCGCCGTTGGTGGATTGTGCCGACAGGTCGCGGATGTTGACCAGGTTGCGGTCCACTTCACGGGCGACCTGTGCCTGCTCTTCGGCGGCGCTGGCGATGACCATGTTGCGTTCGTTGATCTCTTCGACGGCGCTGTTGATGGTGTTCAGCGCCTGGCCCGCGCCCTTGGCGATGTTCAGCGTCGATTCGGCGCGTTCGGTGCTGTTGCGCATCGAGCTGACGGCCTGTTCCGTGCCGGTCTGAATGCTGCTGATCATGCGTTCGATTTCGCTGGTCGATTGCTGGGTTCGGTGGGCCAGGGCACGGACTTCGTCGGCGACGACGGCAAAGCCACGTCCTGCTTCACCGGCGCGTGCAGCTTCGATGGCGGCGTTCAATGCCAGCAGGTTGGTCTGGTCGGCCAGGCCGCGAATCACGTCGAGCACCTTGCCGATATCACGCGACTCATTGGCCAGGCTGATGATCAGCTCGGCAGTGCCTTGCACGTCGCCACTCATGCGCTCGATGGCGCTGACGGTTTCCTGCACCAGGTCGCGGCCATCGCCTGCAGAGGTCGCCGCGCTGCGCGATGCCTGCGAGGTGCTGGTGGCGTTGCGCGCCACTTCTTCCACGGCGCTGGTCATCTGGTTGACCGCGGTGGCTGCCTGTTCTATTTCATCGTTCTGCTGCACCAGCCCGCGTGCGCTTTCGTCAGTAACGGCATTCAGCTCTTCGGCTGCCGAGGCCAGTTGCGTGGCCGAGCCGGAAATACCCTGCAAGGTATCGCGCAGCTTGTCCTGCATGGTCTTCATGGCCAGCAGCAGACGACCGGCTTCATCGGTACCGTCGATACTGATCGGCCGGGTCAGGTTGCCTTGCGCGATGGTCTCCGCCGCAAGCAGCGCGGTGGCGATCGGCGTGGTAATACTTTTGATCAGCATCCAGGCAAACACCAGGGTCAGCAGGGTGGCTGCGATCAGCAGTCCGATCACCATGTTGAATGCCGAGTCATACTCGATGGAGGCCTGTTCTTTGACCGCATTCAACTGCGCCGTATTGATATCCACCAGCTTGCGCAGCACAACGTTCATCTGGTCGGAGTTGCTGACCATTTCGTTATTGAGCAAGCCCTGCAATTCGTCGATGTTGTTCGCGCGGGTCAGCGTTTTCAGGCGGTCTTCAAGCTGGCGATACTGGCCCAGCAACTGCACGTACTGGCTATAGAGATCGCGCTCGTCGGAAGTGCTGATCAGCTTCTCGTAAATGGCCTGAGCGTCGGTGATCTGCTTGTTGCGCATCGCCATCAGCTCGATGGTTTTCTGCTGGGTTTCCGGATCGCGGTTGACCAGCAATCGGTAGGACAGCACCCGCAGGCGAATACTGACTTCAGCGAAGCGATCGAGGCTCTTGATGCTGGGCACATTGTTGTCGGCCAGCACTTCGGTTGCGCTGCGGATCTTGCTCATCTGTGACAGTGCAAAGACGCCCAGAATCAGCATGAGGGTGCCGATCATGGCAAATCCAAGAAACGCTCGGGGCGCGATGTTCATATTTCGCAAGGACATAGAAAGCTTCCAGGGTCATTGACGCGTTCCATGCGATTTAGAGACGGGGATAAAGCCGTAAGTGGGGTGCCTATCGGACGTGCGACTGAAGTCTTGAGCCGATAGGCACGTATCGCATGTGCCTTAATCATGACGATTTCTTCATTTCTTTCGCGGATCTGGCGCAACCCATTGAAAAGACGGGGTGGGGGCTTTTTTCGCGATGGCAGTCCGCCCAATGGCTGCGCGCATTTGTCGCAGTTTCAGACGGTCTGACGAACAGCAGGAACCGGATACCGAATAAGGAGTCACAAGCCCCCTACGCGTCTACGTTATCGATGTGTCGATGTGATGACAGAGCGGTGAGCGCTGGTATGCGCAACGACTTTTCTTTATCGTACGCGCCCGTTGAAATTTGCTCGAGAAATCAAAATGTTGGAAGCCTCCCTTAGCCAATTGGAACAACTTGTCGGCGATCTGGTACAGCAGAACCAGGCCCTTCAGGAAACAAATGCACAGCTCGGTGCCGAGCTGGCAAAAGCCAAGGACGAGAACGAGAACTTGCAACTGAGTCTGATGGAGCAGGAAGAGAAGCATGGCAGTACTGCCGCACGCATCCAGGCACTGGTTGATCGCGCGACCAGCGCAAGTGCTGTCGGCGCATGAACGTCGATGGCAGCGGGGTAACCGTTCTCACCATTCTGGGTAATGAGTACTCGGTCAAGGCGCCGGCTGGCGAAGACCTGACCCTCATGAAGGCCGCGGCGATGCTCAATGCATCGCTGGCCGACACCAAGCGTAAATACCCGACGTTGATCGGTGATCGTCTACTGGTCCTCGCCGCGCTGAACCTTTGTTCGCAGCAGATCGAGCTGGAGCAACTGCACAAGGTCGAACTCAAGCGCTACCGGGAGCAGGTCGAAGCGACGGTGGATGTGATCGCCAAGACCATCGCCCCGAACTGAACGTGAGGCGCTGACGCAGTCGCAATCAGAACGAGTGCGACTGTCTGCGCCTGCGCCATTGCCCGAGTGCTTCCTCCAGCCGCAAGGGGCTGTCGATCTGCTGACGACGGGCGTGGCTGAACAGGATCAGCGCCAGTTCTGCGGTGACCAGCGCATCGGCGCTGGCGTGGTGACGCTCTTCGGCATGCAGGCCAAAGAAACGGGTCCAGTCATCCAGCCCTGCATGACGCAGGTTGGCGTGTTCGCATAGCATCGGGGCTATTTCGGCGGCGTCGAAAAACGCATGCTGCAAGCGATAGCCCAGGCTTTCTTTCAAGGCGCGTGACAGCATGTGCTGATCGAATGGCGCATGAAAGCCGAGAATCGGGCTGTCACCGACGAACTCCATGAAGTCCAGCAAGGCTTCGACCGGCTCACTGCCCGCGGCAATCGCACTGGGCGCCAGCCCGTGAATCAGAACGGCCGGACTGACCTTGTGGTCGACGCGCAACAGTGTGCGCTCGAACTGCTGGCCCAGATCGATGGCGCCGTCTTCAATCACCACCGCACCAATGGACAGCACCTGATCACGGTTCATGTTCAGGCCGCTGGTTTCCAGGTCCAGCACTACCCAGCGCTGTTCACGCAGTGACGTGGCGCTGAGCTTCGCGCAAACCGGCAGTCGTTCGAGACGATCCAGTTGATGCGCGTGCAAAGGTGTTTTTTTCGGCCGTGGTTTGAGCCATTCGAACAGATTCATAGTTGATAACGCAGGGTCAGGCTGGTTTGCAATCGCTGCGCCTGGCGAAACGATTCGCGCAGAATGCGCCGGTCCAGATGGTTGAGTGTGTCGGGGGCGATGCGGTTGGAATAAGCCAGATTCTGGCGACTCTGCAGTTGGTGCTGCTGCATGCGGGTCTGCTGAATGAAGTGATAGGCCTCCTCATACGCGGCGCCATCCAGCGGGTCGATAACCTCACGCTCGACTAACTGGCGCAGACGTTCCTGCGTGTTGTTGACGTCAATACCGTTGGCCAGCGCCAGCAGGCGCGCACCGTCGACGAAGGGCGTCAGGCCTTCGACCTTGAGGTCCAGCGTATCCTTTTCACTGCCTTTGCGGGCCAGCACGAAATCCTTGAAGCGACCCACTGGCGGACGCTGGCGCAATGCGTTGTCGGCCATCATGCGCTGGAACAGCCGATTGTCTGCGACCTGATCAAGAATGCCGCGGCGCAGTTGCTCGCAGCCGCTTTCATCCCCCCAGACCACGCGCAGATCGAAATAGATACTCGAGGCCAGCAGGTTCTCCGGCGTCGCCTCGCGAATAAACGTCGAGAAGCGCTGTGACCATTCGAGTCGGGACAGGCACAGGTCGGGATTGCCGGCCATGATGTTGCCCTTGCACAGGGTAAAACCGCACTGCGCCAGGCTCTGATTGATGCGTTCGGCAATCGGCAGCAATACTTTGCGAATCTGCTCCGCCTCGGCTGCATCACGCGCTTCGAACAGAATGCCGTTGTCCTGATCGGTATGCAGCGTCTGCTCGCGACGGCCTTCGCTGCCAAAGCACAGCCAGCTGAATGCGATGCCGGGATCGCCTTTCTCTGCAAGCGTCAGCTCTATTACCCGGCATACGGTGTGGTCGTTGAGCAGGGTGATGATCTGGGTTATCTGGGTCGAAGACGCGCCATGGGCGAGCATGCGATCAACCAACTGGACTATATCGCCCCGCAAGCCGGCGAGCGCTTCGATGCGTGGCGCGTTGCGAATGGTCCGCGCCAGGTGCACCAGGTCGACCCGTTGCAGGGAAAACAGGTCCCGCTCCGACACCACGCCGCACAAGCGTCCGTCCCGAACCAGGCACACGTGGGCGATATGACGACCGGTCATGGCGATGGCTGCGTCGAACGCACTGGCGTCGGGGCTCAGGTGGAACGGTGACAGGCTCATGGTGTGACTGACCGGTGCGCTGAAGTCGGCATTCACATCGGCAACCGCCTCACGCAGGTCGCGCAGGGTAAAAATACCCAGCGGCGCCTGCCGCTCGTCGACAATCACGATGCTGCCGACTTGCTGCTCATGCATCAGCTTCACGGCGTCGCGCATCGGCGTTTCCGGGCTGCACATCACCGGATGGCGCATGGCAAGTTCACCCAGCCGGGTGTTCAGAGAGTACTGCGTGCCGAGGGTTTCGACGGCGCGCTGCTGGACCTGTTGATTGACTTGATCGAGCAGGCTGCTGACACCGCGCAGGGCAAAGTCGCGAAAGGTTGTGGAGAGTGCGAACAGTTTGATGAATGCCTGCTTGTTCAACTGCAGGCAGAAGGTGTCCTCGGCAGCCAGATGCTCGGTGCGAGTGGCACGCTCGCCCAACAGTGCGGCGAGCGGAAAACACTCGCCCGTGGTTATTTCAAATGTCGTTTCCGTAACGCCTTTGGCAGAATGCGGACGCTCGCCGACGATGCGCCCTTGCTTGACGATGTAAAAGTGCTCCACCGGTCCGTCGCCAGGCTTGATGATGCTTTCACCGCCTGCGTAAAACCGCAGCTGACACTGCTCGACCAGATACGCCAGATGAGCGTTTTCCATCTGATTGAATGGCGGGAATTTTTGCAGAAACTGCATGGTGCCGTGTATGTTCTGCAGCACGGCTGTCTTGCCTGCCTGGGTGAAAGCATCTGCCTTGCTCATGGCCTGTTCCGCGTTCTTGTTATTGGTGCTCATGGTCGGCCGCTTGCAGCCAGGTGCCCATTGGACGTAAGTCTTACCTTGAACCCGGTGACACCGCCGTGCCGGTTGCGGCATAACTGATTTGACGAGCGCAATGGATTGCGAGCGAAGATTGGCCAGGATGCCGACGAAATGCATCGCAGATTGACCCGTATCTGCTGTCGGATTAGTTCAGGGAATGATGAGACTGCAATGATTGACCACGATATTCTGAGCGACGATGAGCGCGATGCCCTCCATGAGGTCATGCTCACGCCCGACCGCAGCGCCCCGCAACGGGTCCTGATCGTCGATGACGACAGCGACGCGCGCGAACTGTTGGCCGAAATTCTGAGCCTCAATGACATCAGCTGCATGACCGCGCCCGGTGGCGATACTGCGCTGCAGATGATCCACTCGCGTCAGTCCATTGGACTGCTGATCACCGACTTGCGGATGGCTCCTTTTGACGGGCTGGATCTGATTCGCAAGGTTCGTGAGTCGGACCGCGCCGAACTGCCGATCATCATCGTTTCCGGCGACGCCAATGTGCGCGATGCCATCGATGCCATGCACCTGAACGTGGTGGACTTCCTTCTCAAACCGCTCAATACCAGGCAGTTGGTGAAGCTGGTCAAGCGGGAGTTGGGGATGAACTGAGGCGGTGAGCCGTTGCAGGTTCTGGTCCTTCAAGGACCAGAACCTGCAAGGAGGGTGTGCGACGCGTTACAGGCCGTTGATGGCCTTGAACTCTCGACGGCGACGGTGCAGTACCGGCTCGGTATAGCCATTAGGCTGTCGGATGCCTTCGATGACCAGTTCGACCGCCGCCTGGAAGGCGATGTTGCTGTCGAAGTCCGGTGCCAGCGGGCGATACAGCGGGTCGTTGGCGTTCTGGCGATCCACCACCGGAGCCATGCGCTTGAGACTCTCAAGCACCTGAGTTTCGCTGACGACACCATGACGCAGCCAGTTGGCCATGTGCTGGCTGGAGATACGCAGCGTGGCGCGGTCTTCCATCAGGCCGATGTCGTTGATGTCCGGCACTTTCGAACACCCCACCCCCTGATCGATCCAGCGCACTACATAGCCAAGAATGCCCTGCGCGTTGTTGTCCAGTTCGTTCTGGATTTCTTCCGGCGTCCAGTCAGTGTTTGGCGCAAGCGGAATGGTCAGAATGTCATCCACCGAGGCTTGCTCGCGCTGTGCCAGTTCGGCCTGCCGGGCGAACACGTCGACCTTGTGATAATGCAGGGCGTGCAACGCAGCGGCCGTAGGTGAGGGGACCCAGGCCGTGTTTGCACCCGCCAGTGGATGAGCGATTTTCTGCTCCAGCATCGCCGCCATCAGGTCCGGCATGGCCCACATGCCTTTGCCGATCTGTGCGCGACCTTGCAGGCCGCATTTCAGGCCGATGTCGACGTTGGAGTTCTCGTAGGCAGTGATCCACTTCTCGGCTTTCATCTGTGCCTTGCGCACCACCGGACCCGCTTCCATGGAGGTATGGATTTCGTCACCGGTGCGGTCGAGGAAACCGGTGTTGATGAACACCACACGCTCGCTGGCGGCCTGAATGCAGGCTTTGAGGTTGACCGTGGTGCGGCGCTCCTCGTCCATGATCCCGACCTTCAAAGTGTTACGCGGCAAGCCCAGTACCTGCTCGATACGCTCGAAAAGTTCGTTGGTGAATGCAGCTTCCTCCGGGCCGTGCATCTTCGGTTTGACGATGTACATCGAGCCGCTGCGGCTGTTGCTGCGCGAGGTGTTGCCCTTGAGGTTGTGGATCGCGGCGAGGCTGGTCAGCAGGCCATCGAGAATGCCTTCCGGCACTTCATTGCCATGCTTGTCGAGGATCGCATCGATGGTCATCAGGTGGCCCACGTTGCGAATGAACAACAGCGAGCGCCCGTGCAGGGTGACTTCGCCGCCCTCTGGCGTGGTGTAGACGCGGTCCGGGTTCATGGTGCGGGTAAAGGTCTCTCCGCCCTTGGACACCGATTCGGCCAGATCTCCCTTCATCAGGCCCAGCCAGTTGCGGTAGACAACCACTTTGTCGTCGGCATCGACGGCGGCGATGGAGTCTTCGCAGTCCATGATGGTGGTCAGCGCGGCCTCCATGAGAATGTCTTTCACGCCTGCCGGATCGGTCTGCCCGACCGGGCTGGCGGCGTCGATCTGCAGTTCGAAGTGCAGGCCGTTGTGCTTGAGCAGCAAGGCAAACGGTGCCAGGGCATCACCTTGAAAGCCGACCAGTTGGGCGTCATCGTGCAGGCCGGTATTGCTGCCACCCTTGAGACTGACGACCAGCTTGCCGTCGATCAGCTTGTAAGCCGTCGAGTCTGCATGTGAACCTGCTGCCAGAGGCGCAGCCTGATCGAGAAAGGCGCGAGCGAAAGCGATCACCTTGTCGCCACGCACCTTGTTATAGCCTTTACCTTTTTCCGCGCCGCCTGCTTCGCTGATGGCGTCAGTACCGTAGAGCGCGTCATACAGCGAACCCCAGCGGGCGTTCGACGCATTGAGTGCGAACCGGGCGTTCATCACCGGCACAACCAGTTGCGGGCCGGCCATGGTGGCGATTTCTTCATCGACGTTTTGCGTGGTGATCTGGAAGTCCGCTGCTTCTGGCAGCAGGTAGCCGATCTCCTGAAGGAAGGCTTTGTAGGCCGAGGCGTCGTGAGCCTGTCCGGCATGCGACTGGTGCCAGGCGTCGATTTTCGCCTGTAACTCGTCACGTCTGGCGAGCAGTGCCTTGTTCTTTGGCGCAAGGTCGTGGATCAGTTTGTCCGCACCGGTCCAGAACGCAGTGGCATCGACGCCGGTTCCGGGGGTGGCTTCGTTCTGCACGAAGTCGAACAGGACTCTGGCGACTTGCAGGTCACCGACTTGAACGTACTCAGTCATTGCACTTGCCTCACTCTGCTCAGCAGGGTCGAGCACACTCGGGGAGCGCTCTGTTATTGATCTTGGTGCCATGTAGTGCGCGATTCGGGATACTACATGAGCTGCCTTCGCGTGAAAACGTCGCTGAATATGTCACTAAACGACCGGATATTCATATCGGGTCACGATGATATTCACCGTGTTCCCAAAAGCGCTCAGGATTGTTCCATAAAGCGTGGCAAACGGTACACGATTTACCGCGAGCGAGCTGCCCCTCGGGCATGCCTATACTGGTAAGACCGACGCTGTCTCCAAATCACCTGTGCAGAAAGAGGAATTGACCGTGGATCATCTCGTCGTAACGCTGGTTGCTCCCGACAAACCGGGTCAGGTCGAACGCATCTCGCAGTGCATTGCCGAGCATGGCGGCAACTGGCTGGAAAGCCGCATGTCGCGCATGGCCGGGCAATTTGCCGGGATTCTCAAGGTAGGCGTCGAGGCAGAAAAGTATGACGATCTGATCAATGCCCTGAACGGCCTGTCAGCTCATGGCATCCGCATGTTATTGGCTGAGAGCGTGGTCGAGACGTCCGATACTACCCGCTTGATCAGCATGGAACTGGTCGGCAACGACCGCCCCGGCATCGTGCGCGACATCACCCGCTTGCTGGCCGGGCAGGGCGTCAACGTCGAACACCTGATCACCGACGTAGCCCCTGCGCCCATGAGCAGCGAACTGCTGTTCCATGCCGAAGCAGTGTTGGGCGTCCCGCAGGACTTGTCACTGGATGACCTGCAGATGGCGCTGGAGACCCTGGCGGATGATTTGATGGTGGAGTTGGTGCTGGGAGCCAAGGAGTAAGTCCGACGACTGGTTTTATTCAGTTGTGGACTGCTTCTCGCTCTGGTACCAGCCTGACTTCTACACGTTGCCCCAGCGCTCTTGCTGCGCTGGCCAGCGTCGCAAGAGTCATTCCTGGATCGTTTTGATCCAGAGCCCTGTCCACTGCCGTCCGGCTTGTGTGCATACGCTCGGCAAGGGCCTTCTTGGTCACCTTTTGCTGTTTCATGACTTCGGCGATCTGCCAAGAGATGACTCGCTTCAGAGCTGCGGCAGAAACCTCCTCGGCAAAACCTTGCTCGGCAAGGAAATCATCGAAATCGGAGCCTATGTGCTCGCTCATTACCTTTTCCTCTTCAGTGCTGCCTTGCGCTGTCTGGCAGTTTCCAGATCAGACGCGGGAGTTTTTTCACTTTTCTTGATGAAGCCATGAAGCAAAACCATTGTGCGGGCTTCGACGGTAAACAGTACTCGTGCAATCTTTTCCTTCAAATCAATTCTGACTTCCCAAAGGTCTGGCTCCATTTTACGGACCACAGGCATACCTATTGGCCATCCGAACTGGACCGTCTTGATGTCAGTGCCGACTGCCTTACGATCGTCGCGTGGCAGATCGATCAGCCATTCACGTACAGGTTCATTGCCTGATTCGGTCCGGAAAAACTTGACGGTCAAAGTGGGTGGGAGATTACTCATATTTGGAGTGTACCAAAAAATGTGCATAATTCAATGCTTGGAAAGGTATCCCGGGTTATCCAAGTTAATCGTGCACCTGCCTGTGGATAACCTGGGGGAATAGCCTTGCGCGCCATATCAGCTGCGGCTTCGCGGGATCTGATCAAAAAACCAGCAGTTTCAAGGGCTTGTGCACAGATAAGGTGAGTCTGCCTGTGGATAACCCTTGGAGAACCTCTTGCAGGCCACGGTCGACGTGGCCTGCGAGGATCTGTGTGTTTTTTGATCAGCTACGGCCGCGGGATTTCAGCCAGATATCCACACTGTAGATGGCCAGCCCCGTCCAGATGAAAGCGAAGGTGATGATGGTGCTGGTGGTCAGGTGTTCGCCATACAGCAGCACAGCCAGTAGCAGAACCAGTGTAGGCGCGATGTATTGCAGGAAGCCCAGGGTGGTGAAAGGCAAATGGCGAGCGGCGGCGTTGAAGCACACCAGCGGTACCAGCGTGACCGGGCCGGCGGCGGCGAGCCAGATGGCTTGCGTGGTGGTCCAGAATTCCGGTTGCGCGCTTACGGCCATCGGGTTCAACGCGAGCCAGATCAGCGCCAGCGGCACGAGCATCCAGGTTTCCACCACCAGGCCGGGCAGGGCGGCGACCGGTGCTTTTTTACGGATCAGCCCGTAGAACGCGAAGGTCAACGGCAGTGCCAGCGACACCCACGGCAGGCTGCCAACGTGCCAGACCTGCTGTGCGACACCCATCGCGGCGAAGGCGACCGCCAGCATTTGCAGGCGTCTGAGGCGTTCGCCCAGCAGCAACATGGCGAGCAGCACGTTGACCAGTGGGTTGATGTAATACCCGAGGCTGGCCTCCAGCATGCGTCCGTTGTTCACTGCCCAGACGTAGATGATCCAGTTGCTGGCGATCAGCGTGCCGCTCAGCGCCAGCACGGCCAGCCGTTGCGGGTTGTTGCGCAGGTCGCGCCACCAGCCGGGGTGTTTCCAGAACATCAGCACTATCGAGCCGAAGAGCGCTGACCAGAGCGCGCGGTGGATGATGATCTCGATGGCCGGAACGGCGGCGATGGCTTTGAAGTAGATGGGGAACAGCCCCCAGATGACGTAAGCACTCAGGCCCAGAATGTACCCGCGACGTGGATTGGCAGCTTGCATGGAGCGTCCCTTTAATACAGAAATTTCCGGTTTTATTATGCGGTGATGCGATGGATCGTTTGACTCCTGTTCACGCAGGTGCGCTGATTGTTATACACATATTCGACTGATTCACGCCAAGTGGAGCTGCTCAAGGGCGGACGCAGAGCGTCCAGAACGGCAGGCCCACGCGGAGCATGGGCACGATGGTTTCTCCCGAACACCTATCGTTCCTCACGCTCCAGCGTGGGAATGCCCTTTGTGACGCTCTGCGTCACCGGTTCTCGCTTCACCAAGGGCTTGAGAGTGTCCAGAACGGCGTGCTCTGGGTACTCCACGCAAGTGCGTGCAGCCAGCATCAAAACAACTTCAGCGGTTCTTCATTCAGTGCAGCCATCTGCTCGCGCAGGGCCAGGATATGGTCGCCCCAGTAGCGCTCGGTACCGAACCACGGAAAGCTGTGCGGAAACGCCGGGTCATCCCAGCGCCGTGCCAGCCAGGCGCTGTAGTGCATCAGACGCAGGGCGCGCAGCGGTTCGATCAGGGCCAGTTCGCGAGGGTCGAAATCATGAAATTCGTTGTAGCCGTCCATCAGCTCCGACAGTTGACCCAGACGCTCCTGGCGGTCGCCGGCCAGCATCATCCAGATATCCTGAACGGCAGGGCCAAGGCGGCAATCGTCCAGATCGACGATGTGGAACATCTCGTCGCGGCACATCATGTTGCCGGGGTGGCAGTCGCCGTGCATGCGGATGTTGGTGTGCGGTGTGGCCGCGTAAACGTCTTCGACACGTTTGAGCAGATCGCGGGCCACCGACTCGTAAGCCGGCAGCAGGCTGCGCGGGATGCAGTCGTTTTTCAGTAGAAAATTGACCGAATCATGGCCGAAGTTCTTCACGCCCAGTGCTTCACGGTGCTCGAACGGCTTGGTCGAGCCGACGGCATGCAGACGCCCCAGTAGCTGACCGAGGCGATACAGCTGATCAAGATTGCCCGGCTCCGGCGCTCGTCCACCGCGACGCGGGAACAGCGTGAAACGGAAACCAGCGTGCTCGAACAGGGTTGCGCCGTTGTGCACCATGGGCGCGACCACGGGCACTTCGACCTCGACCAGTTCAGCGGTGAAGCTGTGCTCTTCAAGGATGGCTTCGTTGCTCCAGCGCTGTGGGCGATAGAACTTGGCGATCAGCGGTTGGCCGTCTTCGATACCGACCTGGTACACGCGGTTTTCGTAGCTGTTCAGCGCCAGGATGCGGGCATCGCTGAGAAAGCCGATGCTTTCGACAGCATCCAGGACCAGATCGGGAGTAAGTGTTGCAAACGGGTGAGCCATGACTACTCCTGCGCGCAGCAGGTTGCCGCGTCGGACCGCTGATGGTAACGCAGACCGGTCCCGCTTCGCCAAACCCATCCCATTAAAGTGCTCAAGGGGTGGACTGTCACCAAACGGTCATCACCCAGTCGCGGTATAGCCATGTTTGCCGCTTAGAGTCGCCGTCAATGAGATCGATCTCAAGCGAGCGACAATGACTGATCTGAAAGAGGTAGCGCATCTGGCCGGGGTTTCCCGAGCCACGGCGGCACGTGCCTTCGCAAGCCCCGACGTGGTGCGCTCGGAGACCCGCGAGCGGGTATTCGCCGCTGCCCGCGCCTTGGGGTTTCGTCCCAACCGGCTGGGCCGCCAGTTGCGTCTGCAAACCACCAATCTGATTGGCGTGGTGGTGCCCAACCTGCTCAACCCGGTATTTGCCGAGCAGTTTCAGGCCATGGAGCGGGCGGCGCGGGCGCGGGGCTATAACCTGCTGCTGGCAACCACCGATTACGCCGCAGAACGTGAAAGCGCTGTGGTTGAGGAGTTGTTGCGTCAGCGGGTCGACGGGCTGGTGCTGACGGTGACCGACGCCGAGCACAACCGGGTGCTGCAAAGCCTGATCAATGAAGACACCCCGTTCGTGCTGGCCTATCACCAGACCGGTAATCCGGAGTACAGCGCGGTATCTGTGGATAACCGTGCGGGCATGGCGCTGGCCACCCGCTACCTGATCGATGCGGGCCATCAGCGAGTCGCCATGGTCGCAGGCCCGGCGATGCAGTCCGACCGCGCCCGACTGCGTTATGAAGGCTATCGCGACGCCATGGCCGAGTGTGGCCTTGAGGTCCGACCGGTGATTGAAATGCCTGCTCATACCCGCGCTGATTTCGCTGCACTGGAACCGCTGTTACGTGGTCCGGATGCGCCCAGCGCGCTGGTCTGTTCCAACGATTTGCTGGCCATCAGCCTGATTGCCGAATTGCGCCGCAACGGCTGGGGCGTTCCCGAGCGCCTGTCGGTGATCGGCTTTGACGGCATCGCTCTCGGCACGCAGATGCACCCGACCTTGTGCAGCGTGGTTCAGCCCATCGCCGAGCTGGCGCACATCGTCATCGACCAATTACTGGCACGGATTGCTGGCGCAGTACCTGTTTCTCATTGTCTGCCGTGCCACATCCGGCCCGGCGAAAGCACCCAGCCCTACCAGGAGATGCTTCATGCTCAGCCTCAGTAAAACCCTCGCGGCACTGCTGTTATGCGGTGCGGCCAGCCTCGCCCAGGCCGCCGAAACCGCCATCTGCTACAACTGCCCGCCCGAATGGGCCGACTGGGGAACGCAGCTCAAGGCGATTGCCGACAGCACCGGTGTGCAGGTGCCGCTGGACAACAAGAACTCTGGCCAGGCGCTGGCGCAGATCGTTGCCGAGCAAGCCGCGCCGGTCGCTGACGTGGTCTATTACGGCGTGACGTTCGGCCTGCAGGCGCAAAAAGCCGGTGTGGTCGACACCTACAAACCCAAGCACTGGGACGAGATTCCGGCAGGTCTGAAAGACCCTGAAGGGCACTGGTTCGCGATTCACTCCGGGACACTCGGCATCATGGTCAACGTCGACGCACTGGGCGGTCTGCCGGTGCCGCAAAGCTGGGCGGATCTACTCAAGCCCGAGTACAAGGGCATGGTCGGTTACCTCGACCCGTCCAGCGCGTTCGTCGGTTACGTGTCCGCCGTGGCGATCAACCAGGCCATGGGCGGCACGCTGGACAACTTCGGTCCGGCCATCGACTACTTCCAGAAACTGGCGAAGAACTCGCCCATCGTGCCCAAGCAAACGGCCTATGCACGCGTGCTGTCCGGCGAGCTGCCGATTCTGGTCGACTATGACTTCAACGCCTATCGCGCTCGCTACAAGGACAAGGCCAACGTCGCCTTCGTGATTCCCAAGGAAGGCACCATCGGCGTTCCGTATGTGATGAGCCTGGTGGCCAAGGCGCCGCATCGTGCCAACGCCGAGAAGGTGCTGGACTTCGTATTGTCCGACGAAGGGCAGGCGCTGTGGGCCAAGGCCTATCTGCGTCCAGTGCGCTCGAAAATGCCTGCCGAAGTGGCTGCACAGTTCCTGCCGGACAGCGATTACGCCCGCGCCGGTGTGGTGGACTACCAGCACATGGCTGCCGTGCAGGAAGCCTTCGCCGCCCGTTATCTGCGTGAGGTGAAGTAATGTCAGCCTCGCCGGAACAAGCGCTGGCTCTGCGCAAGGGCGGATTTTTCAGGCTGCGGTTGCGCCCGACCGCTGCGGTGGCGCTGGCTCCGGCGATGGCGGTATTGCTGGCCTTCTGGCTGCTGCCGCTGACCCACCTGATTGTGCTCGGTGCGCAAGGTTCTGATGGCAATGGCAGCGGCTACTGGCAGGTCCTGAGCAGTGCGCAGTATCTGGGCAGTCTGGTGCAAACCTGCCTGCTGGCGCTGGTGGTGACGCTTGCGGCGTTGCTGGTCGGCGGCATCAGCGGTGTGTTTCTGGCCCGCAACCACTTTTTCGGACGCTCTGCGCTGGTGGCCCTGCTGACCTTCCCGCTGGCGTTTCCCGGCGTGGTGGTCGGCTTTCTGGTGATTCTGCTCGCCGGTCGCCAGGGCATCTTCGCTGCGCTCGGGCTGCACCTGGCGGGCGAGCGCTGGGTGTTCGCCTACTCGCTGACCGGGCTGTTCATCGGCTATCTGTATTTCTCGATTCCGCGAGTGATTCTGACAGTCATGGCGGCCTGCGAAAGCCTGGACCGCAGCCTTGAAGAGGCGGCTCATTCGCTGGGTGCCGGTCATTGGCGCGTGGTGTGCGATGTGATCATTCCGGGACTGGCGCCCGCGCTGGTGTCCTGCGGCGCGATCTGCTTCGCCACGTCGATGGGCGCCTTCGGCACCGCCTTTACCCTGGGCACGCGTCTGAACGTCACGCCGGTAGCGATCTACAACGTGTTCACCAATTACGCCAACTTCACGGTGGCCGCCGCGCTGTCGGTAATCCTCGGTCTGGTGACGTGGGCAGTGCTGTTGCTGGCCCGTCGCATGGTCGGTAAATCGGGAGTTGTCCTGTGAAACGTTCACCGCTGTTCGTGGCGCAACTTGCGTTCACCCTGTTGGTCTGTGCGTTCATGCTGGTGCCGGTGGTGCTGTCGCTGCTTGCCGGCCTGACGCGCAATTATTTTCTGGGCCTGTCGAGCGGGCTGACCTTCGACTGGCTGGTGCAGGTCTGGCAGGCCTATTCACCGACCGTCTGGCTGTCGTTACAACTGGCCGTGGCGTGCGCAATCTGCGTTTGCCTGGTGGGTGTGCCGGCAGCGTATGCACTGGTGCGCATGAACAACCGCTTCAGCCGGGCCTTCGAGGAGTTGATGGTCTTGCCCGTCGCCATGCCCGGTCTGGCCAGCGCCCTCGCGTTACTGCTGACCTACGGCCAGTTCGGCGGCTTTCGCAGCAGTTGGTTGTTCATTCTGGTCGGCCACGTGTTGTTCACACTGCCGTTCCTGGTGCGCCCGGTCATGGCGGTGATGCAGCGTCAGCAACTGCCGGTGCTCGAAGAGGCTGCCGCCAGTCTGGGCGCCGGGCCGATCAAGCGGTTCTTCAGCGTGGTGGTGCCTAACTGCCGGGCCGGGATTCTCGCTGGCGTGCTGATGGTCGTGACCCTGTCGCTGGGCGAATTCAACCTGACCTGGATGCTGCACACACCGATGACCAAAACCCTGCCGGTCGGTCTGGCCGACAGCTACGCCTCGGCCCGACTGGAAGTCGCCAGCGCCTACACCCTTCTTTTTCTGTTGCTGATTGTGCCGCTGCTGATTGCGTTGCAGGCCATCAGCGCGCGTCTTGCCCGTGGAGAGAGCCGATGAGCGGAACCACCATTCGCCTGAAAGGCTGCCGCAAGGCATTTGCCGATGGCACCGTTGCTGTAAAGGATCTGCACCTGACCATCGAGCCCGGCGAAACGCTGGCGATTCTCGGTCCGTCCGGTTGCGGCAAAACCACCACCTTGCGGCTGATTGCCGGGCTTGAACGTCCGGATGTCGGCCAGGTGTTGTTCGATGATCAGGACGTTACACGCCTGCCCATCGAGCGGCGCGACGTGGGCATGGTGTTTCAGAACTACGCGTTGTTTCCCAACCTCGATGTGGCCGGGAATATCGTTTACGGCCTGAAGATTCGTGGTCTGTCGGCTGCCGAGCGCAACAAGCGTTGCGATGAGTTGCTGGAACTGGTCGGTTTGACCGGCCACGGCAATCGCCGCGTCAACGAGCTGTCTGGCGGGCAGCGCCAACGGGTTGCGCTGGCCCGGGCACTGGCGCCGCGTCCCCGGGTGCTGTTGCTCGACGAACCGCTGGCGGCACTGGATGCGCAGTTGCGCGAGCGCTTGCGCAGTGAGCTGGACCAGTTGCTGCGTGGGCTGGGCATTACCTCGGTGTTCGTCACCCACGATCAGGGCGAGGCAATGGCCCTGGGCGACCGGATTCTGGTCATGGAAAAAGGCTGCGTCTCGCAATTGGCGACACCGAGGGAAATCTATCAACAGCCTGCCAATGCGTTTGTCGCCGGGTTTGTCGGCAATCTGAACGCGTTCAGTGTGGTCGAGCGCACCGCGTCAGGCCTCAAGGTGAGCGGTGGCGAGTTGCCGTGGCAGGGTGCTGAGGTACCGGGCACGGTCTACTGCCGCCCCGAGCACCTGCGTTTGATGTCAGGAAGCGGCCATCTTCATGGGCGTCTGGTCGGGCAGTTTTTTCAGGGCGCGCAAAGTCGCTTGCTGGTCGATGTCGGTGGCCCGCAGCCGTTGCTGGTGGACAGCACCGACAACGTGATTTACGCCGCAAACGCAGTCATTGCCTTGAGTGTCGACCCGCAAGTGCTGTTTACCCTGCATTCGTGAAATCGTTTTTCGTAGAGAGATTATTTTGAATCGTCCGTTTCTTATTGCTCAGATCAGTGACCTGCACCTCAAAGCCGACGGGCGCCTGACCTATGGCGTGGTCGACACCCTGGGTGCGTTGCGCCGCGCTGTCGCGCACATCAATGCCAGCAAGCAGCGCCCCGACATCGTGGTGATCAGCGGTGACCTGGTGGACTTCGGTCGTGAGGACGAATACGCGGTACTCAAGCCAGAGCTGGAACGTCTGCAGATACCGTTTTATCTGGTGCCCGGCAATCATGACGATCGACACAACCTGCTGGCGGCGTTTGCCGAGCAGGTGTACCTGCCGTTGTCGGCCAGCGGGCCTCTGGATTGGGTGGTGGAGAAATATCCGGTGCGCCTGATAGGCATGGACACGACCATTCCCGGCGAGCATGGCGGGCAACTGGATTACTGTCAGCTGGACTGGTTGCACGCGCAGCTGTCACGTCGTCCTTATGTGCCGACCGTGATCGTCATGCACCATCCGCCGTTCATTACCGGCATAGGGCACATGGACCGCGAACCCTTCGGCAACGCATCGGCGCTGGAGCGTGTGATCGCCCAGCATCCGCAAGTGGAGCGTTTGCTGTGCGGACATCTGCATCGACCGATGCAGCGACGTTTCGGAGGCAGCGTGGCGAGCATCTGCCCGGGCACCTCACACCAGATCGTGCTCGACCTCGACGAAGCCGCGCCAGCGCATTTCAACCTGGAGCCGGCAGGCTACGTGCTGCACCGCTGGCAGTCGGAACAGGGGTTTGTCAGTCATAACGCCGTGTTCGGCGACTATGAAGGGCCGTACCCTTTCTATGATGTGAACGGGTTGATTGATTAATCATCGCTCCCACGCTCTGCGTGGGAGCGCTGTTCCGGACGCTCTGCGTCCTCTTACTGAAGTGACGCAGAGCGTCAAGAACTGCATGCCCACGCGTAGCATGGGCACGATCACCACCCCCACTATCAGGCGCCGATAACGCCGCCATCTTCACGGGTGATGACCATCACCGATGAACGCGGTTTGCCGTTGGGCAAATGCTCGGGGAAGGTAGAGCCGCCGTTTTCGCCGGGATGCTGGATACCGATGAACAGGGTTTTGTAGTCAGGCGCAAAGCTGATACCGGTGATCTCGCAACCGATCGGCCCGACCAGAAAGCGACGGATCTCGCCGCTGGCAGGGTCGGCACAGAGCATCTGGTTGTTGCCCATGCCAGCAAAGTCGCCCTTGTTGCTGGAATCGCCATCGGTCTGAATCCACAGGCGACCGGCCTGGTCGAAGCTCAGGCCGTCCGGGCTGTTGAACATGTTCTGCGCGTTGATATTGCTCGACCCGGCTTGCGGGGTGCCGGCATATACAGTCGGATTCCCTGCGACCACAAACAGATCCCATTCGAACTCCATCGCCGAAGGGTTACTGCCTTCTTCACGCCAGCGCAGGATCTGACCGTACTGATTCTTGGCACGAGGGTTCGGTCCGCCAACCGGCTGACCTTCATCGCCGCGCTTGATGTTGTTGGTCAGGGTGCAATACACCTGGCCATCCTTGGGGCTGACCACAATCCACTCCGGGCGGTCCATGCGCGTGGCCTTGACCACGCTGGCCGCCAGGCGCGCATGAATCAACACTTCGGCCTGATTATTGAAACCGGCAGCGGCATCCAGGCCGTTCTTGCCATGGGTCAGCTCGATCCACTGGCCTTTGCCTTTCGGATGATCGGGGTTGCTGTCGCCAGCGTCGAATTGCGCCACGTACAGCGTGCCGTGATCGAGCAGGTCGCG
This sequence comes from Pseudomonas congelans, assembly GCF_900103225.1. Taxonomy (GTDB): domain Bacteria; phylum Pseudomonadota; class Gammaproteobacteria; order Pseudomonadales; family Pseudomonadaceae; genus Aquipseudomonas; species Aquipseudomonas congelans. Next base: position 127,219 of record NZ_FNJH01000007.1, read on the forward strand.
ATTGGCTTTCGGGTTCTGGTGGTCGATCTTGTCGCGGCTGATGAACTTGTAGATGAATTCGCCACGTTCGTCGTCGCCCATGTACACCACGGCGCGACCGCCCTTGGTTTGGGTGAACGCCGCATTCTCGTGCTTGAAGCGGCCGAGCGCGGTGCGCTTGACCGGCGTCGATTTGGGATCGAATGGATCGATCTCGACCACCCAGCCATGCCGGTTGATCTCGTTGGGGTTCTTCGCCACGTCGAAGCGCGGGTCGTGCGGGTGCCAGTTGATCTCCTTGCTGGCAGCGACAACGCCGTAGCGCTTCATGCCTGCATCGAACTTCTGCTCCGCATTGCTGCTGCCGAAGCAATCAGTGAAGTTCTCTTCGCACGTCAGGTACGTGCCCCACGGTGTTTGCCCGCTGGAGCAGTTCTGGAAGGTCCCGAGCGCATGCGTGCCGGTCTTGTCGGCCTCGGTCTTGAGCCAGTCGTGACCGGCTGCCGGGCCACTCAGGTTGATCGGCGTGTTGCCATGCACGCGCCGGTTGTAAGGCGAGTCCTGAACAAACTGCCACTTGCCGTTTTTCTGCTGGACCTCGATGACCGACACGCCTTCGGCCGCCAGAGCCTTTTGCACTTCTTCAGCCGATTGCGGCTCCTTGCCGTGATCGAAGAGGTAGCGGTAGTTGGTGTACTCGTTGTTGATCGCCATCAACGCGCGGTCTTTGTGACCTGGCATCGGGAACAGGCACATGCCGTCGTTGTTGTCGCCGAACTGCACTTCCTGAGCCTTGGCGGTGCCTTTGCCGCTCGGGTCGAACGCCGGGCCGCCTGCCTGCAACGGCTGGCCCCAGCTGATCAGTACCGAAGAGGTGTAGCCTGCCGGCAGGCTGATGCTGTCGGCGGTGGCAGCAGGAATGCTCTGGAAGCCGAGCAAGGTGCCAGAGGCCGCACTGACGCTGTCCGCCAGGACAGTGCGGCTGAGCAGGTTGCCACCCAGGAACATCGCCGCGCCACACAGGGCACCCGCGCTGATGAAACCGCGGCGGGTGAGGCCGACCTTGTCTGCGCCGACCATGTTTTCCAGATCGGTGGTTTGATTTTCTTCTAATAGTTTCATCATCACGGCTCCCTCGAATATGGCAGCCACCTTAGTGCGCGCATATGACGAAATTGTGTCGTGGTGATGACTTGCCAGCGCCTAAAGCGGTATACCAAGCAACACCAGTGAAGCTGAAAATCTTGCCTGCACCGTGGCGCCGGGTTTCAGCTGCTGTGCATGCAGGTGCTCAGGCGTCGCCAGGGCGCACAGCGTCTGGCCGCCGGGGAGTGTGATGCGTACTTCACTTGGACCATCTTCAGCCTCGGCCATGCTGTCGATTCGACCGATCAGGCAATTGTTTCCATTTGTTTCTTGGGTGTCGTCTGGGTGCAGTTGCAGCCAGCCGGCCTTGATCAGTGCAACCACTTCCGTGCCGTTCTCCAGCTCCAGACGCAGGGTGCTGTCATGGGTGACCTGTGCTTCGATAAACACCTCGTCAGCCAATTGCAGGCGAACCTGATCGTTGTGTCCCTGTCGGGTGATGCTGACGATTCGCCCCAGCAACTGGTTGCGTGCGCTGGTACGCAGGGTCAGGCGATTGAGCAGGTCCAGATCGCTGCTGTGTTCGGCTGCTTCCAGCACCTGGGCCTGCAATGCTTGGACGCGCTGATAGAGACGCAGCACTCGCTCGCCCTCGACCGACAACTTCGCGCCGCCACCGCCGCGCCCTCCGACACTGCGCTCTACCAGCGGTTTTTGCGCCAGATTGTTCAACTCGTCGATGGCGTCCCAGGCCGCCTTGTAGCTCAGCCCTGCGCTTTTCGCCGCACGGGTGATCGAGCCCTGTTCGGCAATATGCTGCAACAGCGCAATGCGTTGCGGGCGGCGGACCATGTGTTGCGTCAGCAAGGTGGGTAGGGACATGGAAATCCGGGCGGTCGAGTAGGAGAGGGCAGTATGATCGCTCTTGTGCGCGGCGTCGAAAACCGGACGCGGAGCGTGGTCCGCATGCCTTTCGTGACGCTCTGCGTCACAATTCTGCGCCGCACCGCACGCTCAAGATCTGACGCGGAGCGTGGGAGCGATGAGAGTCTTGAGGTTCATGAACATAGAACCAGATCAATCGCCCGGTTTGGGCGTCCGCGCCAGGCAATACACGTCCACTCTTCGCGCGCCGGCCTTGTTCAGCAATCGTGCAATCACCTCTGCCGTCGAACCGGTTGTCACAACATCGTCGATCAGCGCCAGATGCCTGCCTTGTACCCAATCGGGATCAACCAGGGTGAAGGCGCCGCGCAGGTTGCGTTTGCGGGCTTTGGCGTCCAGGCCCTGTTGTGCGGTTGTCTCCCGGCTGCGCAACACATGCTCTTCGTCGACCGGCAGTTGCAGCTGTTTACCCAGCCAGCCGGCCAGCATCGCCGCTTGATTGTAGCCGCGCTGGCGCAAGCGCTTGTTGGCCAGTGGTACTGGAATGAGGCAGTCGGGACGCGGCAGGTCTTCCTCGAAACGGTGCTGCAGATACTGTGCACACAGCTCCGCCAGCAGCCGTCCCATGGGCCATTTGCCGTTGTGTTTGAAGCGGGTGATCAAGCCGTCGACCGGGAAATCGTACAGCCAGGGCGCGATGACCTGAGTAAAGCCCGGCGGCCGCTTGCAACATTGTGCGCAGCTCATGCCTGAGCGGGGTAACGGCAGCGCACAGCACACGCAGGCGTTGCCCAGCCACGGCAGCTCTGCTTCGCACGGCACGCAGATGGGCGCGGGCACCTCACTGCGTTCATCGCATAACAAACAGGATTGTTTGTTTTTTAACCAGATGTAAACCTCGTGAGTATGGTTGGGTTGACAGTGCATGACTCTTCCTTAAATATGCCCGACATCCGTGTAGCGCCTGGGGTCTTTCCCGCCCTCGCGCATTGCCCAGAAACACCAAGGAGCCGCCCGATGAGCGCCAGCACCACCGCCACTTTGCGTCACGACTGGACTTTAGCCGAGGTCAGGGCGCTGTTCGTACAGCCATTCAATGACCTGCTGTTTCAGGCGCAAACGGTGCACCGCGCTCATTTCGACGCCAACCGCGTGCAAGTCTCCACGCTGCTGTCGATCAAGACCGGTGCCTGCCCGGAAGACTGCAAGTACTGTCCGCAGTCCGGCCACTACAACACCGGTCTTGAGAAAGAAAAGCTGCTGGAAGTGCAGAAGGTTCTTGAAGAAGCCGCGCGCGCCAAGGCCATTGGTTCGACCCGCTTCTGCATGGGCGCGGCGTGGAAGCACCCCTCCGCCAAGGACATGCCTTACGTGCTGGAGATGGTCAAAGGCGTGAAAGCCATGGGCATGGAAACCTGCATGACCCTGGGCCGCCTCGATCAGGAACAGACCGAAGCGCTGGCCACCGCCGGCCTGGATTACTACAACCACAACCTCGATACCTCGCCGGAGTTCTACGGCAGCATCATCACCACCCGTACCTACGCCGAACGCCTGCAAACCCTGGCCTACGTGCGTGATGCGGGAATGAAGATCTGCTCCGGTGGCATTCTGGGCATGGGCGAGTCCCTGGATGACCGCGCCGGGCTGCTGATTCAGCTGGCCAACCTGCCAGAGCATCCGGAGTCGGTGCCGATCAACATGCTGGTCAAGGTCGCCGGTACGCCGCTGGAAAACGCCGAAGATGTCGACCCGTTCGATTTCATTCGCATGCTCGCCGTGGCACGGATTCTCATGCCGCAATCCCATGTGCGTCTGTCCGCCGGTCGTGAAGCGATGAACGAGCAAATGCAGGCACTGGCGTTCTTCGCCGGGGCCAACTCGATTTTCTACGGCGACAAGCTGCTGACTACCGCCAATCCGCAGGCCGACAAGGACATGCTGCTGTTCTCGCGTCTGGGCATCAAACCCGAAGCGGGCGAAGGGCATGCCGACGAAGTGCACCAGGCCGCCATCGAACAGGCGCTGGTCGAGCAGCAAAGCAGCTCGATGTTCTACGACGCCGCCTCTGCCTGATCCGTTGAATGGGCCGGACTGTTCCGGCCCTTTTTGAATTGTCATCCTCCGGACCGGGGCCTGCATGTCTTTTGATCTCCGCACGCGCCTCGATGCCCGTCGCGCCGCACACCTCTATCGCCAGCGCCCGCTGCTGCAAAGTCCGCAGGGGCCGCAGGTCATCGTCGACGGCCAGCCATTGCTGGCGTTCTGCAGCAACGATTACATGGGGCTGGCCAATCATCCCGAGGTGATCGCTGCCTGGCAGGCGGGCGCCGAGCGCTGGGGCGTGGGAGGCGGGGCTTCGCATCTGGTGATCGGCCACAGCGCGCCGCACCACGAACTGGAAGAAGCGCTGGCCGAGCTGACCGGTCGTCCGCGCGCGCTGTTGTTTTCCAATGGCTACATGGCCAACCTCGGCGCGGTGACCGCGTTGGTCGGGCAGGGCGATACGGTGCTGGAAGACCGTCTCAACCACGCCTCGCTGCTGGATGCCGGTCTGCTCAGCGGTGCACGATTCTCGCGTTATCTGCACAACGATGTGAGCAGCCTGGAAGCCCGCCTGAAAAAATCCGTGGGCGATACCCTGGTGGTGACCGATGGGGTGTTCAGCATGGATGGCGATATCGCTGATCTGCCGGCGCTGGCCCGAGCGGCGAGGGCCAAAGGGGCCTGGCTGATGGTGGACGACGCCCATGGCTTCGGCCCCTTGGGCGCCAACGGTGCCGGTATCGTCGAACATTTCGGCCTGACTATGGATGACGTGCCCGTGCTGGTCGGCACCCTGGGCAAGTCGTTCGGCACTTCCGGAGCGTTCGTGGCAGGCAGTGAAGAACTGATCGAAACCCTGATCCAGTTTGCCCGGCCTTACATTTACACGACCAGCCAGCCGCCCGCGCTGGCCTGCGCCACCTTGAAAAGCCTGCAGCTGTTGCGCACCGAGCATTGGCGTCGCGAGCATCTGACGCGTCTGATCGAGCAGTTTCGTCGTGGTGCCGAGCAGATCGGGCTGCAACTGATGGACAGCTTTACCCCGATCCAGCCGATCATGATCGGTGATGCTGGCCGGGCGTTGCGCCTCTCGCAGTTGCTCCGCGAGCGTGGCCTGCTGGTCACCGCCATTCGCCCGCCCACCGTGCCTGCGGGCAGTGCGCGGCTTCGTGTGACGTTGTCTGCCGCGCACAGCGAAGCCGACGTGCAGCTATTATTGAACACTCTGGAGCAGTGCTACCCGCTGCTGGATGCCCACCAATCCTCGGAGCCTGTTCATGCGTGATCGTCTGATTCTGTTGCCAGGCTGGGGCCTTGGCGTTTCGCCGCTGGAGCCGCTTGCCGCTGCGTTGCGCGGGCTGGATGAGCACCTGCGGGTTGAGATCGAGCCGTTGCCGGATATCGACAGTTGCGATTTGCCAGACTGGCTCGACGAACTGGACACCAACCTGCCAGACGATGCCTGGCTGGGCGGCTGGTCATTGGGTGGCATGCTCGCGGCTGAACTGGCGGCGCGGCGCGGCTATCGTTGCTGCGGGTTGCTGACGTTGGCCAGTAATGCCTGTTTCGTCACCCAAGGGGCCTGGCCGAACGCGATGCCCGTGCACGATTTCGAGGCGTTTCTGGCGGGCTGTGCCGTTGATTCGGAGCTGACCCTCAAGCGTTTCAGCCTGTTATGCACGCAAGGCGCAGAAGACCCGCGCGGTCTGGCACGGCTGCTCAAGGCCGGCGCGCCGCACTTGTCGAAAACGGCGTTGATCGATGGCCTGAAAATACTCCGGCAACTCGACACCCGCAGCGCACTGCAAACCTATCGTGGCCCGCAACTGCACCTGTTCGCCGGGCTGGATGCCTTCGTGCCCGCCGAGGCGGCAAGTGATCTGCTGGCCTTGTTGCCTGATGTCGAAGTGGGCCTGATCGAGCAGGCCAGTCATGCATTCCTTGTGGAAAACCCTCACGGGGTGGCGGCCGCGATCCACGCCTTTCTGCACGAGCTGGACGATGACTGATCTTTCGACCCCCAAACCACCTTCTGTCTTGCCTGACAAACGACAGGTGGCCGCATCCTTTTCCCGCGCGGCAGGCAGTTATGACAGCGTTGCCGAGCTGCAGCGCAGTGTCGGTAATGAGCTGCTCGCGCGTCTGCCTGCGCAATGCAATCCGTCCCGCTGGCTTGATCTTGGCAGCGGCACTGGCTACTTCAGCCGTGCACTGGCGCAGGCGTTCGGTCGCAGCGAAGGCATTGCACTGGATATCGCCGAAGGCATGTTGCGTCATGCCCGACCCCTGGGTGGCGCACAGCACTTTATTGCGGGTGATGCCGAACACTTGCCGCTGCATGACCAGAGTTGCGGGCTGATTTTTTCCAGCCTCGCGGTGCAGTGGTGCGCCGATTTCGCTGCGGTGCTCAGTGAAGCTCACCGCGTATTGCAGCCAGGCGGCGTATTCGCCTTTGCCAGCCTGTGTGTCGGCACCCTGTACGAACTGCGCGACAGTTGGCAGGCCGTGGACGGGCAGGTGCATGTGAACCGTTTTCGTCACGAGGATGACTACCGCAAGCTGTGTGCGGCCAGCGGCCTGCGAGTGCGCAGCCTCGACGTTCGTCCGCAGGTCCTGCATTACCCGGACGTGCGCAGCCTGACGCACGAGTTGAAGGCGCTCGGTGCGCACAATCTCAACCCCGGGCGGCCCAATGGTCTGACCGGGCGCGAGCGGATCATGGGCATGGTTCAGGCCTATGAAGGCTTCCGCGAGGACGCCGGACTGCCCGCCACCTATCAAGTGCTGTACGCGGTTCTTGAAAAAAACTGACGGATTGACAGGAAAGAGTGCTGAAATGACTGCCGCCTACTTCATCACCGGGACCGATACCGACGCTGGCAAGACCACGGTGGCTGCCGGTTTGCTGCATGCAGCCCGGTCGTCCGGCCTGAGCACGGCAGCCGGCAAGCCTGCTGCATCCGGTTGTTTTGTCACGCCACAGGGGCTACGCAACCCGGATGCCCTGGCGTTGCTGGCCGAGTGTTCTGTCGAGCTGGATTACGCTGAGGTCAATCCGCAGGCCTTCGAACCGGCCATTGCTCCGCACCTGGCAGCACGCGAAGCCGGCGTCGCGTTGACGGTCGACTCGGTGCTGCAACCCATGCGGCATATCCTCGCCAAACAGGCCGATTTCACCCTGATCGAAGGGGCAGGCGGCTGGCGCGTACCATTGTCCGGGCAGAGCACGCTGTCCGATCTGGCCATTGCCCTGGATCTACCGGTGATTCTGGTGGTAGGCGTGCGTCTGGGCTGTATCAATCATGCGGTGCTGACTGCCGAAGCAATCGCCCGTGACGGGCTATGCCTGATCGGCTGGGTGGCCAACATCGTCGATGCAGACACCTCGCGGCTTGAAGAAAATCTCGCCACGCTGGTCGAGCGTCTGCCTGCCCCTTGTCTGGGGCGGGTGCCGCGCTTGAACGAGCCAAACGCCGAAAATGTGGCGCAGTATCTTGATTTGAAGTTGTTGAGCTGACAGCGCCGCTATGTAGCTGACAGGCAAGACAGTTTTGGATTTTCAAGACTCAGGCTATCGTGCGGCCTAGTGCCATTAGTCTATTTGTCGAGTATTTCCAGGCAAATGCTGGTTCAATGGAACGTGTTCGTTTTTTTGAACTGAGGATCGGCTTATGCAAATCACCATGAACAACACCCTCTACCCGGGCCTTAGCGCAATGCAGGTCGGGCAAGGTCGTGTGGATCAGGCGGCCACCCAGATCGCCAGCTCCAATATCGAAGTGTCGGGCAGAAGCCAGTCTTCTGACTTCCAACTTGAGAACCTGCGCTCGGTTGATCGCAGCCAGCGTTCCGATCTGCCGTCCAATATCGTCGAGCTCGAAGCCGGTAAGGGCCAGTTCGAGGCCGGACTGGCTGCGCAAAAAGCCAGCGACGAGATGCTTGGCACGCTGATCGACACCTACGCCTGATTTCGCTGCACCTCCCGCCGTGCCATCAGCGCACGGCGTTGTCCCCCCCCTGAATTTCTCCGCATCATTGTCCTTTATCACGCCTGCACCTGATTCCGCCCTCCACTAGACTTTTGCTTACGCTTCTCTCGCCCCTCGTACGACGTGCGTCTGCGTGGTTTATGCATGGGCCGTGGACGAATGGTGCGTGCTTCGCTATTGACAAGGTTTGGGCGTAAACGTATGTTTCAAACACCTGTTTGACCGCGAGGCATACGAGATTGTCTGGCGCTTGAGGGTATCTCCCCAGCGACCGCCCGGTCATTCGTTCCAGGATTCATCAGCAGAGGTTATCGCTATGCCTGACTACAAGGCCCCCTTGCGTGATATTCGTTTTGTTCGTGATGAACTGCTCGGCTATGAAGCGCACTATCAGAGTCTGCCAGCCTGTCATGACGCCACTCCGGACATGGTCGATGCCATTCTGGAAGAGGGCGCCAAGTTCTGTGAGCAGGTGCTGGCACCGCTGAACCGTGTGGGCGATACCGAGGGCTGCACCTGGAGCGAGTCCGGCGTGAAGACTCCGACCGGCTTCAAACAGGCTTATAAGCAGTTCGTCGAAGGTGGCTGGCCGAGTCTGGCGCATGACGTTGCGCATGGCGGTCAGGGCCTGCCCGAGTCGCTGGGCCTGGCGGTCAGCGAAATGGTTGGCGAGGCGAACTGGTCGTGGGGCATGTACCCGGGCCTGTCGCATGGCGCAATGAATACGATCTCCGAGCACGGTACGCCCGAGCAGCAGGACGCGTATCTGACCAAGCTGGTGTCCGGCGAATGGACCGGCACCATGTGCCTGACCGAGTCGCATTGCGGCACCGACCTGGGCATGCTGCGCACCAGGGCAGAGCCTCAGGCTGACGGGACCTACAAGGTCACCGGCACCAAGATCTTCATTTCCGCCGGCGAACACGACATGGCCGATAACATCGTCCACATCGTGCTGGCCCGCCTGCCCGACGCACCGGCTGGCACCAAAGGCATTTCGCTGTTCATCGTGCCCAAGTTCCTTTCGGCTGCCGATGGCAGCATCGGAGAGCGCAACGCAGTGAACTGTGGCTCCATCGAGCACAAGATGGGTATCCACGGCAACGCCACCTGTGTGATGAACTTCGACGGCGCTACCGGCTACCTGATCGGCCCGGCGAACAAGGGCCTGAACTGCATGTTCACGTTCATGAACACCGCGCGCCTGGGCACTGCACTGCAAGGTCTGGCGCACGCCGAAGTCGCCTTCCAGGGTGGTCTGCAATACGCCCGTGATCGTCTGCAAATGCGTTCGCTGACCGGTCCCAAGGCGCCGGAAAAAGCTGCAGACCCGATCATCGTTCACCCTGATGTGCGTCGCATGCTGCTGACCATGAAGGCATTCGCCGAAGGCACGCGTGCCATGGTGTACTTCACGGCCAAACAGGTCGATATCGTCAAGTACAGCGAAGACCCGGAACAAAAGAAAGCCGCTGACGCATTGCTGGCGTTCATGACCCCGATCGCCAAGGCGTTCATGACGGAAGTGGGCTTCGAAGCTGCCAACCACGGCGTGCAGATTTACGGCGGCCACGGCTTCATTGCCGAGTGGGGCATGGAGCAGAACGTTCGCGACAGCCGGATTTCGATGCTGTACGAAGGCACCACCGGCATCCAGGCGCTCGACCTGTTGGGCCGCAAAGTGCTGATGACCCAGGGCGAAGCGCTCAAGGGCTTCACCAAGATCGTTCACAAGTTCTGCCAGAGCAATGAAGGCAACGAAGCCGTGCAGGAATTTGTAACGCCACTGGCTGCGCTGAACAAGGAGTGGGGCGACCTGACCCTGAAAGTAGGCATGGCGGCGATGAAGGATCGCGAAGAAGTGGGTGCTGCATCGGTGGACTACGTCATGTTCTCCGGCTATGCCTGCCTGGCGTACTTCTGGGCCGACATGGCGCGTTTGGCGGCCGAGAAGCTGGCGGCCGGTGCTTCGGACGAGGCGTTCTATCGCGCCAAGATCCAGACCGCGCGCTTCTACTTCCAGCGCATCCTGCCGCGCACCCGCACCCACGTGGCGGCCATTCTGTCGGGCGCTGCCAACCTGATGGACATGAAAGAAGAAGACTTCGGCCTGGCTTACTAAGCCTCGCTGCCGTCATGAAAGCCGCCTGATCGCTGATCAGGCGGTTTTTTTATGGCTTCGTTTTAGCGCATTGCTGTACTCGAACCCCTGACCAGACCTGAAAAGGAACCCCGGCCCCGTGCATAGCCACGAGAAGTGTTCTCCAGAACACCTCTCGTTCCTCACGCTCCGCGTCAGGACTCAGCCGTCACTAACGTCGCACTCTGCGTCGTCAGTGCCATCTCGATAAAAAAGCGCTTTTTATGTGCAGTGATGACAGGCAAAGCATGACGTTGCGCTGCAGCACGACGTGGAGCGTCACCCAATGCGTGCCGGCGCGGCGCATGAGCAATCACGCAATAAACATTTCCCGCCTCCTGCCGTTACAGAAAGTAGCGTGTTTATTGATCCTGCCGATGCATTGTTCGCTGGCGGAGGGCACAATGCCATCAGGTCAGCCAGTCTTTCAGATGCCGGGTAGGAGATAACCCTTTTGTTGCGTCCATCAGCTGCACGATTGAGTCATTTTCTGCCGTCACTGGGCTTGCTGGTGGCGGGGCTCGCGGCTGCATATGTAAAAGACCTGAACGTCTTCTTCACTTCGCTGTTCAACGTGCTTCCGACCCTGGTTCTGCTGCTGGGCGGTGCGTACTGCTGTGTTTACCGACGTCAGCGCGAGCTGTTTCTGATGCTCACGGTGTATATCGCCTACTACCTGCTCGATACTCAGACCGATTACTACCGTGACAACGGCAAGGTTCGTGAGGATGCGGCGGTGATCTTTCATCTGGTCTGTCTGCTGCTGCCGGTGCTGTTCGGGTTATATGCGGCATGGGAAGAGCGGACGCACCTGTTCCAGGACATGGTCGCGCGGCTTGCGGTGCTGGTGGCTTTGGGCGGCGTAGCGGTGGGGCTTGAGCAAAGTTATCCGGTCGAGCTGCAAATCTGGCTGGCCGACATCCGCTGGCCTGCCCTGCATGGCGCATGGATGAGTCTGATTCAGTTGTCGTACGCGATGTTTCTGGTGTCATTCGGGGTGCTGATCTGGCAATACCTGGAAAAGCCGCGACCGCTGCATGCGGCACAGATTGTCGGCCTGCTGGGTTTGTTCTGGGCATTGCCCAAGACTTTCATCCTGCCGTTCACGCTGAACATACTCTGCAGCCAGGTGATGCTGATGATTGCCGCTGCGGTCGCTCACGAGGCTTATCAGATGGCCTTCCGCGACGAGCTCACCGGGTTGCCTGGGCGTCGGGCGCTCAATGAGCGCATGCAGCGTCTGGGTCGCAATTATGTGCTGGCGATGAGCGACGTGGATCACTTCAAGAAATTCAACGACACCCATGGTCACGATGTGGGGGATCAGGTGCTGCGTCTGGTGGCCAGCAAGCTGTCGAAAATCACCAATGGTGGCGGCAAGGCTTATCGCTATGGTGGTGAGGAGTTCGCCATCGTGTTCGCTGCCAAGAGCATCGATGAGTGCATGCCGCACCTGGAAGCCATCCGCGAGACCATCGCCAATTACGAGATTCAGCTGCGCAACAAGGACAATCGTCCTCAGGACGATCAGCAAGGCCGGCAGCGTCGCAGCGGCGCGCAGGCTGGCAGCGTGTCGGTGACGGTGAGTATCGGCGTTGCCGAACGCCAGCCGGAGCATCGGACGCCCGAGGAAGTGCTCAAGAGCGCCGACCAGGCGCTGTATGCAGCCAAAGGCGCCGGGCGCAATTGTGTGGTGGCGTACGGGCAGTTGAACCGACGCGGCGCTGTCCGCACAACTGAAGCGGCAACCTGAGTAAACCCTGATACTTCCCATGACCTGTTATGACTATTCAGTCATGACACGACCCTATGTCTCTGAAATGTTGTTCGGTTAGACTCGTGAAACTCGACTGCTGATCTGCGTCGCTGGATGCATCGATCGGCTTCCCAAAGCATTTCGATCCGTGTTCACGAGGTTTGCCATGGCTGACTATAAAGCGCCACTGCGCGATATGCGCTTCGTCCTCAATGAAGTCTTCGAGGTTTCAAAGCTCTGGGCTCAACTGCCCGAGCTGGCCGAAACAGTCGATGCTGAAACGGTCGAGGCCATTCTCGAGGAAGCCGGTAAAGTCACCAGCAAGACCATTGCGCCACTGAGCCGCAACGGTGACGAGGAGGGCTGCCACTGGAAGGACACCGTCGTCACCACGCCTGCAGGTTTCCCCGAGGCCTACAGGATCTACGCCGAAGGTGGCTGGGTCGGTGTAGGCGGTAATCCCGAGTTTGGCGGCATGGGCATGCCCAAGGTGGTTTCGGCTCAGGTCGAAGAGATGCTCAACTCTGCCAGCCTGGCGTTCGGTCTGTACGCGATGCTCACCTCCGGCGCCTGTGTATCGATAGACACCCACGCCAGCGAAGAGCTCAAGACCAAATTTCTGCCCAATATGTATTCAGGCGTCTGGGCCGGGTCGATGTGCCTGACCGAAGCCCATGCCGGTACTGATCTGGGCATCATTCGCACCCGCGCCGAACCACAGGCGGACGGTGCCTACCAGATCACCGGCAGCAAGATTTTCATTACCGGTGGCGAACACGACCTGACCGAAAACATCATTCATCTGGTGCTGGCCAAGTTGCCGGATGCACCGCCCGGTCCGAGAGGCATATCGCTGTTTTTGGTACCCAAGTTCATGGTCGGTGACGACGGCAGCATCGGCGAGCGCAACACGGTCAGTTGTGGTTCGATCGAGCACAAGATGGGCATCCAGGCGTCTGCGACGTGCGTGATGAACTTCGACGCCGCCACCGGTTACCTGATCGGCGAGCCGAATAAGGGCCTGGCGGCAATGTTCACGATGATGAACTACGAGCGCCTAGGCGTCGGCATCCAGGGGCTGGCGTCCGGGGTGCGTTCTTATCAGAGCGCCGTTGAATATGCGCTGGACCGTCTGCAGAGCCGTGCCCCGACCGGTGCGCAGAACAAGGACAAGGCCGCTGACCCGATCATCGTCCACCCCGACGTGCGTCGCATGCTGTTGACCATGAAAGCCTTCAACGAAGGCGGTCGGGCGTTTTCCAGCTACGTTGCCCTGCAACTGGATATCGCCAAGTTCAGCGAAGACGATACCGCGCGCAAGCGTGCCGATGATCTGGTAGCGCTGCTGACACCGGTTGCCAAGGCGTTCCTGAGTGATATCGGTCTGGAAACCACTGTTCATGGTCAGCAGGTATTCGGCGGCCACGGTTACATCCGCGAGTGGGGCCAGGAACAACTGGTGCGTGACGTGCGTATCACGCAGATCTACGAAGGCACCAACGGCATTCAGGCGCTGGACCTGGTCGGGCGCAAGATCGTCGGTTCAAATGGCGCGTTCTATCAGTTGTTTTCCGACGAAGTCCGCCAGTTCATCAACGGCTCGGACAACGCGCTCGGCGAGTTCACTCAGCCGCTGAGCAAAGCCTTGAACATGCTGGATGAGCTCACCGGCTGGGTGCTGGATCGCTCGCGTAACAACCCCAATGAAATCGGCGCAGCTTCTGTGGAGTATCTGCATCTGTTCGGTTACACGGCGTATGCCTACATGTGGGGCATGATGGCCAAGGCAGCACTGGGTAAAGAGCAGCAGGAGGAGTTCTACGCAAGCAAACTGGGTACCGCACGCTTCTATTTCGCACGTCTGCTGCCGCGTATTCACTCGCTGGATGCCTCGGTGCGCGCGGGCTGCGAGTCGCTGTACCTGTTGAAGGCGTCACAATTCTGACCTGGAAAAGTCTTGTAAGCATTTGCTTACACTACGTGACGCCAATTGGCCTCTTCCCAAGAAAGGGATCCAAAGTTAATCTTTGTTCATGGACGTAGCGCAGGAAGCGCAACAAGACATAACAGGGACACGTAGGGAAGCCTGCCAGGATGGCGGGGTGAAAGGGAAATCAGGGAAACAGTCTGGAAAGCCCCGCTTCGGCGGGGTTTTCTTTGTTTGCGTTTTGACGATTCTGTTTCCTTTCCGCTCGCAGCACACGCTGCTGTGCCCGCATTGCAACGCTTGTCCTGAGCCCCTCCCGCTAAAGAATACTGGCGCGCTGCCAGAGCCGGTTGAACCCTCACCTCCGGCCAGGGTCGATTAGCTGTATGGCCAATCAGAGCCAATCAATCAGGAGCTTTCCATGGACATCATTCGTATCATTTTCGCCATTCTGCTGCCTCCGGTAGGCGTGTTCATGCAAGTAGGCTTTGCTGGTGCTTTTTGGCTGAATATCCTGCTGACCCTGCTGGGTTACATTCCGGGCATCATCCACGCGATCTACATCATCGTTTCGCGTAAGTAACACCTCGTTGCACTTGCTGATCGTTCCCTGATGCGGGAACGATCACACGGCCTGATCAGGCATCCAGCACATCCCGATAGAAACGCCATTCCTTCTCCAGCGCATCTGCCAGGTTGTTTGCCTTGCGGAACCCATGATGCTCGTCCGCATAGAAGTGCGCTTCGGTCTTGATACCGTTCTCCTGCAAGGCCTTGAGCATGGAGCGGGTCTGTTGCGGAACCACCACGGCATCCAGTTCGCCCTGAAAGAAAATGACCGGCACGTTGATGCTGTCTGCATGCAACAAGGGTGTGCGAGCCTGATAGCGCTCGATGTCCTTGTCGGGGTCACCGATCAGCCAGTCCAGATAATCACCTTCGAATTTATGCGTCGCCCTGGCCAGTGCCACCGGGTCGCTGACGCCGTAAAGACTGGCACCTGCGCGGAATACGTCGTGGAAGGCCAAGGCGCAGAGCGTGGTGTACCCACCCGCACTGCCGCCACGGATAAAGGCCTGTCGTTCGTCAATCAAGCCGCGCTCGGCCAGATGTTTCACGACTGCACAAGCGTCTTCGACGTCCGCCACGCCCCAGGCCAGGTGCAGGCCTTGCCGGTACACGCGACCGTAGCCGCTGCTGCCACGATAATTGAGGTCTGCCACGGCGAAGCCGCGGTGTGTCCAGTACTGAATGCGCGGGTCCAGCACCGGGTAGCAGGCAGAGGTCGGGCCGCCATGGATGAACACCACCAGCGGCGGTTTTTCCGCGCCGGTCATGGCCGGATAGAAGTAGCCATGGGCCTCGGCCCCGCCACTGGGGTAACGCAGCGTTTGAGGGCAGCTGATCTGGTCGGCCGGCAATGGCGACCCGCCTCCGGCAAGCACCTGAACACTGGCGTCGAGGCGAGAAATGGCCAGTACCGCCGAGGTGCTTATGGCTGAGGCCGCAATGCAATAGACGAACTCTTCGTCAATGGCGAGGCTACGAAAGCGGCTGTAACCTGCGCTGAAATCCTCGACACGGCCGTCAGCCTGACTAAGCCCCAGAACACTTGAACCGTCTTCGAACCAGCTCGCCAGATAACCATCGTTGATCGGCAGCCAGGTGCAGCTGCCCATTTGCCACGGCGCGGAAGCATGATCCGCCGCGCGGGCGGGAAGCGGCGCAAACCCGGAAGGCGATTCGCCCCACGGCTGCCAGAAGCCCGCGCGATCAGTCAGGCAGTACAAGCGGCCATGGGCGTCAAAGCGTGGTTGTTGCAGTGACTCTTGCGCACCCTCGCCTGCGATGCACTGTGCAGCAGCCCAGCTGCCGTCGTCCTGCTTCGTTGCACACATCAAGCGGGTGCAGGTCCACGGCTGATGCGGACGTTGCCATTCGATCCAGGCCAGGCGTCTGCCGTCGGCACTGACAATCGGCGATGAGTAGAAATCAGCGCCTTCGGCCAGCGACTGGCGCTGTCCGTCGGCCAGATCGATAGCGACCAGTCGATGCGTATTGCGCTCCTCTTCAACGGCCAGAATCCGGCCACCGCTGAAAAACACGCCACCGTAGCGCTTGTCGCCCGCGGTCAGCGCCACCGGTTCGCTGGCGTCCAGCGCCTGTCGATACAGTTGCTGGTCGCGCTCGTTGACGAACACTACGGCGTCATCGGCGAGGCAGAACGAACCGCCGCCGTATTCATACACCCGACTGCGCACGCTGAAGCCTTGTGGCGTCAGGCAGCGCTTGCTGTTGGCGTACCAGTGCCAGATGCGGCTGGCGCCGTCTTCGGGACGGTATTCGTTCCAGAACAGGCCCGCCGAGCTGACATCCAGTTCGGCGAAGTCGACGCCTGCAGCGACCGCTTGTGCGGCGCTCAGGCGTTCAGGAGGATTTTGCGATGAGTCGTGAGTTTCGGTCATTGCGAAAGGCCAGCTCTTCAATGGTTTGAGTAGCGGTTTCGGACTCGTCACGAGCCTGAGTGATGATCCCGTGGTGATAGGATTTGCTGCACACCGGGTCGGCATTGGCGGCGTCGCCGGTGAGCATGAAGGCTTGGCAGCGGCAGCCGCCGAAGTCCTTTTCCTTCTCGTCACACGAGCGGCACGGCTCGGGCATCCAGTCATAACCGCGAAAGCGATTGAAGCCGAACGAGTCGTACCAGATGTGCTGCATGCTGTGATCGCGTACGTTGGGGAACTGAATGGGCATCTGGCGCGCGCCGTGGCAGGGCAGCGCCGTGCCATCCGGTGTCACGGTCAGGAAGATGTTACCCCAGCCGTTCATGCACGCTTTGGGACGCTCTTCGTAATAGTCAGGGGTGACGAAGATCAGCTTGCATGGGTGACTCTCTGCCTCCAGCCGTTCGCGGTATTCATTGGTGACGGCTTCAGCGCGGACCAGTTGATCTTTGGTCGGCAGCAGGCCGACGCGATTCAGGTGTGCCCAGCCATAGAACTGACAGGTCGCCAGTTCGACGAAATCCGCCTCCAGCGCGAGACACAACTCGATGATCTTGTCGATGCGGTCGATATTGTGCCGGTGGGTCACGAAGTTCAGCACCATCGGGTAGCCATGCCTTTTCACCGCGCGGGCCATTTCCAGCTTCTGCGCGAAGGCTTTTTTCGAGCCGGCGAGCATGTTGTTGACCTGCTCGTCGCTGGCCTGAAAGCTGATCTGGATGTGGTCCAGGCCTGCTTCCTTGAAGGCGATGATCTTCTCTTCGGTAAGGCCGATGCCCGAGGTGATCAGGTTGGTGTAGAAGCCCAGACGCCGCGCCTCGGCGATCAGTTCGGCCAGGTCCTGGCGCACCAGCGGCTCGCCGCCGGAAAAACCGATCTGCGCCGCGCCCATTTCCCGCGCTTCCTGCATGACCTTGAACCACTGCTCGGTGCTCAGCTCCTGGCCCTGTTTGGCGAAGTCCAGAGGGTTGGAGCAATACGGGCATTGCAACGGGCAGCGATAGGTCAGCTCGGCGAGCAGCCACAGTGGCAGCCCGACCTCGGGAGTGGGCGGTATGTAAGGGATGTTGGTGACGGGTGCTATGTCAGACAAGATCGATCCAGTTTTTTTTCTTGGCGCCTTCCATGAACTCGTCGACGTCCATGCCCAGTTCGGGAACATTGGGGAACTGCTGGTGAAGCGCATGAATGATGGTGGCGATGGTGCGCTTTCCATCGATCAGCCCGCCAATCAGGGCCGCGCTTTCATTCAGCTTGATCATGCCCTCAGGGTAAAGCACCACATGAGCCTTTTGCGCAGGCTCATATTGAAAGCGATAGCCCTGATGCCATTTGGGTATTAACGCACGGAGCTTCAAATCCTGTTTCAAATCGTGCTTCATAGCCTGATCCCCTTATGCCAGACGCGTTGGTCTGTGACGCTGTGATATGGCGGGCGGTTCAATTCATAGGCCATGGACATCGCATCGAGCATGCTCCACAGGATATCGAGTTTGAACTGCAGGATTTCCAGCATACGCTGCTGACCTTCGTACGTAGTGTAGTGCTGTAACGTGATTGCGAGACCGTGCTCTACATCGCGTCGGGCCTGACCCAGGCGAGTGCGGAAATACTCGTAGCCTGCCGGGTCGATCCACGGGTAGTGCTGTGGCCAGCTGTCCAGACGCGACTGGTGGATCTGCGGTGCGAACAGTTCGGTCAGCGAGCTGCTGGCGGCTTCCTGCCAGTTGGCGCGGCGGGCGAAGTTCACGTAGGCGTCGACGGCAAAACGCACGCCTGGCAGTACCAGTTCCTGAGAGCGCAGCTGGTCCGGGTCGAGCCCCACGGCCTGGCCGAGGCGCAGCCAGGCTTCGATGCCGCCGTCTTCACCGGGCGCACCGTCATGATCGAGCAGGCGCTGAATCCATTCGCGACGGATCTCGCGATCCGGGCAGTTGGCCAGAATGGCTGCGTCCTTGAGCGGGATGTTCACCTGATAGTAAAAACGGTTGGCGACCCAGCCCTGAATCTGCTCGCGGGTCGCACGGCCCTCGTACATCGCCACATGGAACGGGTGATAGATGTGGTAATAGGCACCCTTGGCGCGCAAGGCCTGTTCGAATTCGGCGGGGGACAGCGCAGTCGCTTCGCTCATGTCAGCTCCTAAAGCTCGATGCTCATGCCATCGAAGGCCACTTCGACGTTGCGACGAACCAGCTCCGCGCGTTCCGGGGAGTCTTCGTCGAGAATCGGGTTGGTGTTGTTGATGTGGATAAGCACCTTGCGCTGCTCGGGGAAGCCTTCGAGGACTTCCAGCATGCCGCCGGGGCCGTTCTGTGCCAGATGGCCCATCTCCCGGCCGGTACGCGTGCCCACGCCACGACGCTGCATTTCGTCGTCGTCCCACATTGTGCCGTCGACCAGCAGGCAGTCGGCGTCGCGCATCTTCTCGGCCAGCGCTTCATCGACCTTGCCCAGGCCCGGAGCATAGAACAGCTTGCCGCCGGTGCGGGTGTCTTCGACCAGCAGGCCGATGTTGTCGCCCGGATGCGGGTCGAAACGGTGTGGCGAGTAGGGCGGGGCGGCGCTGCGCAGCGGGAATGGCGTAAAGCGCAGGTTCGGGCAGGCCGGAATCACGAAGCTGCCCTGCAACTCGATGCGGTTCCAGCTCAAGCCACCGTTCCAGTGCTTGAGCATTTCGAACAGCGGGAAACCGGTGCTCAGGTCCTCATGGACCATGTCGGTACACCACACCTGATGCGGGCAGCCTTCGCGCAGGCTGAGCAGGCCGGTGGTGTGGTCGATCTGGCTGTCCATCAACACGATCGCGCTGATGCCGGTGTCGCGCAATGCGCGCCCGGGCTGCATCGGCGCAAAGTCCTGCAATTGCGCGCGAATGTCTGGTGAGGCGTTGCACAGCACCCAGTTGATACCGTCATCGGACAGCGCAATGGACGACTGGGTCCGCGCGTGAGCACGCAGGCTGCCGTCGCGAAAGCCCGCGCAATTCAGGCAGTTGCAGTTCCACTGGGGGAATCCACCGCCAGCAGCAGAACCTAGAATCTGGATGTACATGACAGCTCCTGGGACACGCTCTGAAATAAAAAACAGCCACAACCATAAAAAAAGCCCCGGCGAACCGAGGCTTCACAGCGCACTGAAATCAACGGCTTGCGAAGTACATGGTAACTTCAAAACCGATACGCAGATCAGTGTAAGCAGGTTTAGTCCACGACATAAAAATCTCCTCGGATAAGTGCAGCGATTGGTGACTACATCTTAGTGCATCGCCGGAGGCATACGTTCAGATGCTTAGGGAGCTATGTTACTCAATTTCACAATTGGACAGGTTCGGAATCTGCAGAAAAGACCGTTACCGTTCAGGTAAGGATAGTGGGGCGGCCGTGCTGGCAGGGCGATTGGACACGATCAGCCAGCCACCAGTGGCGCTGATCAGTTGATCTGCAGAGGCCAGCAAGGAGTGTGTATCCAGATTTGACAGAGCCCGCTGCAAGGCATGCGCATGGTCACCCCGATGCCCGGCAAGGTGTGCCTGCCACTGCAGGCCCGCACGCTGTTGCTCCGGCAGACTCGACGGCTCGAACTGCGCTGCAAGGGCGTTTGTCTGCTCAGGCAAATTTGCGTCGCGGACCAGTTGTGGCAATTTGCCGATAAAGGCCTCGATGTGCGCAAACAGCTGTTGGGCATTGCAGGTGGGTGATTGCACGCCGAACAGCAAGCCGTTCCTTCCGTCGATTTGCCTGAGGCCGCTGAACACCGCGTAACCCAATTGCAGCTCGACCCGCAGCCGCTGATAGAACGGCGCTTGGGCCAGGTGCGCGAGCAGGCGCCAGGCCGCTTCATCCTTGATGGAAGTGGTGGGCGCCGGGCAGAACACCAGCACGGCGTCTTCCGAGGAGGACGATGCTTGCGCCGTCCAGTGCTTGCCGGAGCGAATGGTTGGCGCATCGGGTGGGGAGGTTTGCCGAACGCCGGGTGCTGCATTCAATATCGCATCCAGCGTTGACTGGCTGGCCGGGCCGAAACCGCTGCTGAAACTGATCCAGCGCGAAGCTGCCCATAAGCCTGGCAGGTCGCTTATGGTCAGTTCCGGGTCGCTGCGCAGGTAATGATCGGCAAGCTGTTTGAGCAATTGACGAATCGGGATCAACACCGGCTCGTCGTGTTCCAACGCGTGGGCGTCGGGATGCTGCAAGCGCTGCAGGCTCTGTTGCAGGACTGCCAGCATCGGTTGGCGCAAGCCGTTCAATTGAAGCTGCCAGTAAGGGCCGTAAGCGCTGAATGTCAGGGTTACGCCAGCCTGACGCGCGTCTTCGGCCAGTGGCTTGAGTGCGGCATCGAGCATCCGCCAAAAAGCGGGCTGCGGGGACGGCAGTTGCCAGCGCAGGTACAGCGCGGCTTCAGCGGGGTCGTCCGCTGCCGTATCGAGAAACGGATTCGGCGCTGGCAGGCGCCAAGCGACCGGCTCGAGATCGAGGTTATCCACAGCAGCAAAACTGACCAGTGCATCAGCGGTGAGCTTCGCCAGTAATGTGCTTAAGGCTTTTTGGCCTTGCTCGCTCAACTGCGCGGGCGTTTCGCGGCAGTGATGGTTTGCCAGAGCCAATGCACCGCACATCTGCAGACGGCGCTGTTCGAGACGGTGGTATTCCTCGATTTGCGTTGGCCAGTGAGCCTTGAAAAAACTGATCCAGCTGAAAAACAGGCTGTTGATAGCGGTCGCGTTTGCCGGGTCGCCTTTAAACTCGATATCCAGCAAAAGCTGCCCGCCGAACTGGTACAGCGGCGCGGCGTTCAATGATGTGCAAAGGCCCCTGCGGACCAGCTCGGCAACCAGTCCGCCAGGCTGCGCGGCATTCAGCCAGTGACAGAAAAAGGCCACCGCTTCGTCAGCCTTGGCCGGCAAGTCCTCGAAGGCAAACAGCAGATGGTTTTGCTCGCCAGCCTGTCGGGGTCTGGCCATCAATGCTGGAGGCGGGCGCTGTCTGACCTTCATCCCGCTGACGAAAACTGCGCCGTGGTTTATCGCCAGCGCCTGCAGTTCAGCCATTGGCAGCGGGCCACTCAGGCACAGGGTCATCTGCCCGGCCTGATAGAAGCCTTGATAAAAGTCGTGCAATGCTTGCTGAAAAGCCGGGTTGGGCACTGACAGGCTGTAGCGATTGCCGGCGTGAAAGCCGCGTAGCGGATGCTGTGGGTTGATCGCTGTCAGCAGGCGCGCCTGATCGCGGGACGCGCTATCGCCGAGCCAGGCGATGAATTCGGCGTGCAGCACTTCGCGTTCGCGCAATTGATCTGCGATGTCCATTCGCGGCCGGGCAAGCATGTCGCACAGGCGCTCCAGCCCTGGGGCGAAGGCCGCCTGCGGAAGTTCGAAGAAGAAGTCGGTGGTGCGCTCGCGGGTGCTGGCATTGACCTGCCCGCCATGACGCTGCACGAAGGTCATCAGGTTGTCCCCGGCCGGGAAGCGCTCGGTGCCGAGGAAAAACAGGTGCTCGAGAAAATGCGCCAGCCCCGGCCACGCCTGCGGTGCATCATGACTGCCCGCCGCCACACGCACTGAGGCCGCACAGCGCTTGAGCCGTGGCTCGTGACACAGCACCACATTCAGGCCGTTGGCCAGCGTGAGGCGTTGAGTGTCAGCGGAGTGTGCGGCAAGCATGAGGGGCGTCCGGAAAGCTGTGCAAGGCGAAGCGTCATGCTAGCGGATTAGCTGACCTGTTCGCGAGCCTGCTGCTCAAGCCTCCGAAATAGAGGACGCAGAGCGTCCAGAACGGCATGCCAACGCGGAGCATTGGCACGATAAGCAACGAGAATTACGATAAGCAAACGCGCTATTTCCAGAGGCTGTACCGGCCTGTTCAGGATCAAGTCAGCGACGCATAAAGCGCCGGACGGCGATCCAAGAAATAGTCGTTCGCGGTTCTGGCCTGGGCCAGCAGTGACTTGTCCAGCGTACCGACCAGCAGTGCTTCGTCCTGACCTGCCAGCACCGGGCGGCTGCCGTCCGGTGCGCAGATGCTGCTGAGCCCGCAGTAACGAATCTCGCCTTCGCTGCCGCAGTAGTTGGCGTACACCACGTAGCAGTGATTCTCGAAAGCCCGCGCGCGGACGGTCACGTCGCAGACGAAATCGTAAGGCAGCATGTTGGCGGTCGGGACCAGAATCAACTCGGCCCCGGCCAAGGCCAGCCGACGGGTGTTTTCGGGGAACTCCACGTCGTAGCAGATCAGCAGGCCCAGGCGCCAGCCATTCAATTCGACCACCGGGTAATGATCGTCGCCTGCGGCGAACATCGACTTGTCCAGCTCGCTGAACAGGTGCGTCTTGCGGTAATTGCACAGGCGTGTGCCCTGGCTGTCGATCAACTGCACGGCGTTGTAAATCTGCCGATCGGTAGCGCGCTCCGCATAGCCGTAGAGGATCGCAATGCCGCTGGCCTGTGCGATGGCGGCAATGCGCGTTGCTGCCGGACCGTCCTGCGCCTGCGCCAGCTCAGCGACAGCCTGAGCGCCGATGTTGTAGCCATTCAGGAACATTTCCGGGCAGATCAGCACCTGTGCCCCTTGCTCGGCGGCGGCCTGAGCCTGCTGTTCCAGGCGAGTCAGGTTGCCGCTGACATCCAGCGGCAATGGAGGGCATTGATACAGCGCAACGCGCATGAGGTTTTCCTTCTGTCAGTCGCCCAGTGCAATCGGGCCGATTTCGCGGAACACATCACCGGGGCCGGGGTTCTCGGCGTGAGTCTTGCCGCCGAAGTGATTCATGATGCCCCACACGGCGTTCAGTGAGGTCTGCACTGCGCCTTCGACCCACGCCGGTGTCCAGGACACATCGTCGCCGGCGATGAACATGCCGCGCTGTTCGCTGGGCATGTCCTGTTGCATGAAGTGCGCATACATACGCTGGTTATAGCGGTAATGGCCCGGCAGCGCACCCTTGAACGCGCCCAGGAAGTGCGGATCGGCTTCCCATGACACGGTAATCGGATCACCGATGATCCGCGCTGCGATGTCCACTTTCGGGTAGATCTTCTTCAAGGCATCCAGCGCCAGCTTCACACGCTTCTCGATGGGCTGCGGGAGCATCTTCAGTGCATCGCTCATCCACGAGTAGGACAGACAGATCACGCCCGGCTTGTCGTCGCCGTTATCGAACAGGTAAGTGCCACGGGTCAGCCGGTCGGTGAGGGTCATGCTCATCAGGTCGCGGCCGGTTTCCGGGTCCTTGTCCTTCCAGAACGGGCGGTCGACCATTACGAAGGTCTTCGAGGACTGCATGTAACGGGTGCGGTCCAGGGCCATCCACATTTTCTGCGAGAACAGCGACTCTTCGCACTCGATCTGCGTGGTCAGCAGCCAGCTCTGGCAGGTGGTCAGCACGGCAGCGTACTGCCGGGTGTCGCCCCAGTTGTCGGTCACCGCAAAACTGCCATCCTCGGCGCGTGCAATGCGCTTCACGCCGGGACGTGGTGCGCCGCGGTGCAGCGAAGACAGGCTGGTGCCCTTGGGCCAGTGCGCGCAATGCTCGGGCACGTGGCTCCACAAGCCGACCGGCACTTGCTGCACGCCGCCGACGATCAGGTGCTGGTGTTCATCGCAGTTGGTCATGACTACGCGGAAGATTTCCAGCATCGAGTTGGGGAAGTCCGAGTCCCAGCCGCCCGTGCCGAAGCCCACCTGGCCGAATACTTCGCGGTGAAAGAAAGACAGCTTGGCGAAGGCTTTTGAGGTCGCAACAAAGTCATAGAACGTGCGGTCGTCCCATAACGGCACCAGCTTGTTCCACAGCTCTTTGAGACGCGGCACGTCACGGTCGCGGATGGCCTGCTGGATATCACCGAATTGCGAGCCGCTTTCCAGTGCGTCGGCCCAGGCGTCGGCGACTTCCTGAAACAGTGCTGGCAGGTCCGAGAGCATCTGTGCGTAGTAGGTGGTGCCTTCCAGGTCGATAACGGTGCTGCCGGACGCCGCGGTCAGCGGGTTGGGGAACGGCCTGGATTCAAGGCCCAGCTTGTCGACGTAATGAAAGAACGCCGTCGAGGACACCGGAAAGCGCATGCCGCCCAGTTCGGCAACGATACCTTTGGCGCCTTCGAACTCCTGCGAGCGCAGGCGGCCACCCATTTTCGAGGCTTCGTACACCACCGGCTTGAGACCCATCTTCATCAATTCGTAGGCCGCCACCAGACCGGCTATCCCTGCACCGATAATTGCCACTTCGGCGCCGTGGTTCTCCACAGGAATGCTGCCCAGACCTTTCGGGTGCTCAATCCAGTCATCGAACGCGAAGGGGAAGTCGGGGCCGAACATGGTGATCGGCTTTTTGCCGTTGGCGGGGTGACGGTTGTTCTTCATGACGGACCTTGGTGGGCAACGGCGAAAAACAACAGTCTAGAGAAGGGCGGGCACGTTAATAAGACGCAAAGTGCCGTCGATATGCTGTTTGTTTTGGCTAAGTGACGAAGCTGGCGGTCACTTTGTATGAGTTGCTTGATCGAGTAGTCAGTTACACCGGCTGGCCGCGGTCGATCTTGCTGCTGAGAATGATCGAGGTCGTGGTCTTCTCCACACCATCCACGCTGCCGATCAGGTCCAGTAGCTGGTCCAGTTGCTCGGGAGAATCCGTGCGCAGCCAGGCGACATAATCGAACTCGCCGCTCACCGCACAGAGTTGCTGAACCTGCGCCATGGCACTGAGCCGCCGCACCACTTCCTTGCCCGAGCGGGGTTGCACGGTGATGCCGACATACGCCTGCAACCCGCCACTGACCACGCGCTGGCCAAGGCGCACGCCGTAACCGGTAATCACTTTGCTGCTTTCCAGGCGTGCCAGCCGCGAGGTGACGGTGGTGCGGGCGATGCCCAATTGCCGGGCGAGCATGGCAACGCTTTCGCGCGCGTTGATTTGCAGCGCGGCAATCAGTTGGCGATCGATTTCATCCAGCACTGGCGGGCGGGTATCGGGCACGGGCGGTTCCTTAAAACTTCCAGCGTTTGGCGGTCTTGGCCAGACGCGCCTGCAGGCCGTCGAGGTTGAGCGCCAACTGCTGGGTCATCAAGTGGTAGCCCTTCAGCTCGGTAGGAATGACGGCTTTCACTACAGGTGTTCCGGGTGTCTCCGGTGTTTCGGTCGTGCGCGCCAGGCGCTCGGTGGCACCGGTTTGCAGGGCGCGGGCCATGCCGATCAGCTGTCGACGAATCTGGCGGTAGTCAGCTTCCAGCGATGCCTTGAGCGTCTCGTCGGCAAGCTGATTCAGATTCGCCGGGCGAATATTGGCGAGAATCTCCAGGGTGCTCAGGCACATGCGGAAGTGGCCTTGAATGGCGTCCAGCTCGACCATGGACATCTTCACTTCCTTGGACACCGACGGCAGTAGCGAGCGCAGTTGCAGCATCGTGCCGTTTAGCCTGGCGGTCAGTTTCAAATGCTCGTCAGCGGTAACCGGCTGGCCCTGCACGATGCGCCCGTACACCTTGGCGCAGTCACGCAGACCACTGGCCAGGTTGTAGCGCCAGGAAAACACCGCATACAGCGGCAGGGCGAAGGAGAACGCCAGGGCCAGCGCGATACCGATCAGAATATCGACGGTCCGCCACAGCCCGTCACTGATCGGGTTGTAACCATGACCGGCCACGATGAACAGCGTGATCGCCGACAGCAGCGCGGTGTAACCCCCTTTGCCAATGGCGTGATAGGCGAAGAAGCCGCACATCACCGACATCATTGCGTAGGTCAGCAACGGCATTTCCAGATAGCCCTGCTGGACCACCACGATCAGACCGAGGCCGGCACCGATCAACGTTCCGTAGGCCCGTTCGACCGACTTCTTGCCGATATTGCCGTGATGCTGCAAACCGCCGATCACGATCAGCATGGTCACCGACGCCCACTCGCCATGAGGCAGGTTGAGGCCGGTGGTCAGCAGAATAGTCACCAGCAAGCCCACCGCAATCCGCGCCGCGTGGATCAGCCGCGCATGCCGATAACGGCGATACGGGTCCAGCAAAGGACGCAAAACAGGGCGAAGCCAGGAGGGTATGAAAGCAGAGCGCGAATTCGTCATGCGTTAAGAGACCGCGAGGGTAGGGAAGAGATTCCCTGATTGGATGATGGCAGGCCTCAGTAAGCCACATTTTGATGGGGGATGGGTGGGGTATGTCGGTGATCAGTGACGTGGCATTGCGCATTCAAGGTGTAGGAATGACGCGCTGAAGGCAGTAATCACGATTTTTATGATTAATTAAGATGGCACTTGGTGATACTTTATTAGAGTTAATGTGTTCTTTCGTGAGCTATTATTTTCGGGGCCACGTAGCTATACGTGTTACTTTGTTTTTTCTAGAACACCTATGCACGTCCACTGGTAACCGCTCATGAAGGCTTTTTTCCCCGTTCAGTGCACCGACACGCTTTTGCGCATTGCGCTGCTGGTAAAGCAGACCAGGTTGCAGCAAGGCATCCGTCAGGTCGATCTTGCCGAAAGGCTGGGCATCTCGCTTCGTACGTTTCGACGTATCGAGGCAGGCAATGCCGAAGGCGTATCGCTGCGTGACTTCATGTTGGTGGTCTGGGGGCTGGGGGTGTCGGAGCGATTGTTTCAAGGGCTTCGGGATGACCAGTCGTTCAGTGTCGAGCAGCTTGAAGCAGCCGACCGAAAGCGTGTCCGCCTGCCTCGAAACAAGCCGGAGGACTTCTGATGGCACAGGCTTATATCTACATGGAGTGCCCTGTAAGCGGGGAGACACTGACGCTGGGCAAGCTGACGATTCAGGCGGGCGTCGGAACGTTCCAATATGCACCGGATGCGGTGCAGGAAAGCATCTGGGTGCCGGATCCTTTCAGGTATCCACTGTCCACGCGGTCCTACACCGTGACTAAAAATGGTGGCGTCCCGGGTTTTATCGATGATGCCATGCCCGATGGTTGGGGAGAGCGGTTGCTGCATCGGATTGAAAAAGGCGCGTTGGACTCGATACAGCTGCTGCTCAAGTCTCCCAACAGCGACAGAGCGGGCAATATCATGGCCGGCCTGTCTCGTGTAGCGCAGGACGGTCTGGGCCAGACGCCTCCCAAGGCCTTTCGTGCCAAAGGGCTCGATCATTTCATCGATGCCTGTGAAGCGATCTATGACAGCCAGCTCAGCGCCGAGCAACTGGAGGCTCTGAAGGTAAGGGATCAGCGATCTTCCGCTGGCGGCGCTCGTCCCAAGCGAACTTATCTGGGCGACAGAAAACTGATTCTGGCCAAGCCTCGCGACAAATTCGATCACTATGACCTGCCCTCCGTTGAGCACGCCTGCATGACCTTCGCCGGGCTTAAAGGGCTGCAGACGTCCAACACTTCTCTGTATCGCGGCGAGCGGATCAATACACTGTTGGTCGAGCGTTTCGACCGCGCTTTTGATGAGCAGACCCATCGCTTCCGCCGCCTGCCGATGCTCAGCGGCTTGACCTTGCTGGACGCCGAGTGGAAGGCCCGTACGCACCCCGACTGGCAATATGCGGCGCTCGCAGATGAGCTGTATCGTCGTGGTGCGCCTGACCGTGATCGGCAGGAGCTGTATCGGCGCATGGCCTACAACGTGCTGGTCGGCAATGCCGATGACCATCCCCGTAACCACGCAGTCATCTGGAAAGAGGGTGGCTGGAGGTTATCGCCGATGTACGACGTACTGCCCATTCTGGACGAAGGGCCTGCTCAGGCACTTGCCATGTCAGTCGGCATCGAAGGGGTGCGGCTCAACCGAGGCAATCTGCTCAGTCAGCACACTCACTTTGCCTTGAGCAAGGAGCAAGCCGAGGCGACGCTGGACGAGGTGGCCGGTTGGGAAGCCGAACTGCGTGATTACTACAGCCAGCTCCTATCCGGTGCGGAACTGGATGCTGCGGTCGATGCGACCAGTGGCGCACGTCTGAAGCGCTAGCAGTTCCTTCTGCTTCGTAGCGTTCTACGGCAAGGTCCGATTGATCTGGTAGCGAGTGCTGCGGCCTCCACCGGGAAGGCGGACCAGGCAGTTTTTGGCAAGCAGGTAAAGTTAATCGGCTCATGGAGTGAGCCGATTGTGGTGATTATTCGGCTCACCGTCCAGATGTGCCATCGGCGTCTGGTTTCGATGTCAGGTAGTCACGGAGGAAAAGCGGGTGGAATTTGATCTGCGTGTGTCGCAACACAGCGACCTGGATTCGTTACAGCGCCTGTCAGTGCGGGCGCGTCACCGTTACAAAAGCATTCCTTCTCTGGCGCATGTCGCCGAAAGCCTTCCGCTGGGCGCAGACAGGTTTGAAGCCTGCCGGGTAGTGGTCGCAGTCGACAGGCACAGCGGTGACATCATCGGTTTTGCAGCCATGCGCCTGCTGGATGATGACCTGTACCTGGACAACATCTCGGTCGAGCCTGATGCATCCGGCAAGGGTGTTGGAAAAAGACTGCTGGCGTCCGTCGAGGCGTATGCGCATGTCTGTCAACTTCACGCGATAAGTGTGACGACATTTCGCGAGCCGCGCTGGAACGGTCCATGGTTTCGGCGAAATGGTTTCCAGCCGATGCCAGCGGAGCGTATTGGCGATGGGCTGAGAAGTGTCATGGAGCGTCAGGCGCAGTCTTTCAACCCTGCGACGCGCGAGACCTTGTGGCGTCTGCTGTAACCCGCGCAGCAACGCGGGCAATCCGCCACCTTCGTTTTGTTGTTCAAGATTCGTACAGCCAGCCTTTGCCATATTCGCCTTGCCAGCCTGTTCTCTTGCCCCGGTGAGAGCTGCAGCGCTCCAGCCAAAATGTATCAAAACGGACATATTCCGGACACGCAACGACCACAGAATTCGCGCCAATCGCTGACGGACCGGCTCATAACCAGAAAATCTCAGGCACCTCCTTCAGACGAGCTAATACCTGCTGCCATGAATAACCTGAACCTGTCGACGCTAGGCCAGAATGAACAATCGCTGGACGTGATTTACGGTCCGATTCAACCTGAGCTGCTACGTGAGGAAGTGCTGGCCGATTTGCTGGAAGCCAGTGTCCGGCGCAATCCGCAGCACGTGGCATTGATCTTCGGCGAGCGCCAGATCAGCTATGGCGAACTGGACCGGCAGGCAGATCAGGTGGCTTCTGCGCTGATCATTGCGGGTGTTCGGCCGGGTCACATTGTCGGTCTGTGGCTGCCGCGTGGCATCGAGCTGCTGGTCATGCAGGCCGGTATCGCCAAGGCTGGCGCCGCCTGGTTGCCTTTGGATCAGGACACGCCGGTTGAGCGTTTGCAGATTTGCCTGGACGACGCCAGCGCAGTCGGGCTGGTGTCCTGCGATGCGATGATGCCGGGGTTGGCCGACACCGGTCTGAAGGTGTGGACTGCCGAACAACTGCTGACGCCGACCGACACAGCGTTGATGCGCCGCAGTGGGGTGCTTCCCGACCATCCTGCCTATGTGATCTACACCTCCGGCTCCACGGGCAAGCCCAAGGGCATTCTGATTTCCCAGCGCAGCATCTGCCATTTTCTGCGCAGTGAAAACGCGATACTCGGCATTCGGGCCAGCGACCGGGTTTACCAAGGCTTTTCCGTGGCCTTCGACATGTCCTT
Organism: Pseudomonas congelans; assembly: GCF_900103225.1. GTDB lineage: Bacteria > Pseudomonadota > Gammaproteobacteria > Pseudomonadales > Pseudomonadaceae > Aquipseudomonas > Aquipseudomonas congelans. The sequence continues at coordinate 157,113 of NZ_FNJH01000007.1, forward strand.
CGAAGAAATCTGGATTGCCTATCTGGTGGGCGCGACGCTGTGGATAGGTCCTAAGGAAACCAGCGGTGACCCCGAAACCCTGCCGCGCTTGTTGAATGAGCAGCGCATCAGCGTGTTGCATGCGGTGCCGACTTTGCTGGCGCTGTTCAGCGAAGACGTTCCCGGCTTGCGCCTGATCAATCTGGGCGGCGAGATGTGTCCGGAATCGCTGGTCGAGCGCTGGGCAACGCCGAACCGGCAGATGTTCAACACCTACGGCCCTACCGAAGCCACTGTATCGGCCAGCCTGGCGCGTCTGTCGCGTGGTCGCCCGGTTTCGATTGGCACACCGCTACCCAATTACGGACTGTTGGTCATCGCCAATGACCCGGCGGTCGGGAGCAACCTGGCGCCCAGCCTGCTGCCGCGTGGTGAAGTCGGCGAGCTGTGCATCATCGGCCCTGGCCTGGCTGAGGGATATCTTGGCCGGCCGGACCTGACCGAAGAAAAATTCCTGCCGAACCCATGGTCCACCGGCTATCACGATGCGCGCCTGTATCGAACCGGCGACCTTGCCCGGATCGACGATGAAGGGCAGGTGCAGTGCCTCGGGCGTGCCGACGATCAGGTAAAAATTCGGGGCTTTCGCGTCGAGCTGGGCGAGATTGAATCGCTGTTGGCGCAGCAGCCTGGCGTGGGCACCGTTGCCGTCCTGTTGCGTAACGAGGAGGGCGTGGATCAGCTGATTGCTTATCTGGTGAGCGACACCTCGACGCCTTCCGCATTCACCAGTCAGTTGCGCAAAACCCTGCAGGCGCAGTTGCCGCCTTACATGGTGCCGGGACACTTCGAACTGCTCGACAGCATGCCACGCCTGACGTCCGGCAAAATCGACCGTAAAACGCTCAAGGCCCGTCCGTTGACGGTCGATGCCGAGGCCGCCAGTGCGGAGTCCGATGTGGCGGAAACAGAAGGTGAGATTGCGCTGTTTGCCGCGCTGAGCACACTGTTCCCCGGCATGCCGATCCGCCGCGATGCGGACTTTTTTACCGATCTGGGTGGGCATTCCTTCTTTGCCGCGCGTCTGGCCTCGGCCCTGCGGGCCAACCCGCGTTTCGCTCAAGTCACGGTGCGTGACATTTACCAGCATCGGCGTATCGGTGCGATTGCCCAAGTGCTGGATCAGGCACCCCAAGAGATGGACGCTCCGGTGGACTGGACACCTCCGTCAGCCTGGCGCCGCTGGCGCTGTGGCGTGGCTCAGGCGCTGGCATTACCGGTCATGGTCAGCCTGCGCATGAGCCAGTGGCTCGCACCGTTCTTCACCTATCACCTGCTCACCGGATCGCCCGAAGACTCTGTCACCTTGGCGACTTTGGCGTCGATCTCGGTATTCCTGATTGCCACCGTTCTGCAGTTTTTCATCGCGCTGGCGGCCAAGTGGCTGATCGTCGGCCGCCTGAAGCCTGGGATCTATCCGTTGTGGGGCGTTACTTACTTTCGCTGGTGGGCCGCAGACCGCATGGTCGAGTCGGCGCCGACTTATCTGCTGAGCGGCTCTTCGCTTTACCCCCTGTGGATGCGTGCACTGGGGGCGAAGATCGGGCAGGACGTGATTATCGGCGGGGCGACAGTACGGGCTCATGACCTGCTGGAAATCGGCGACGGGGTCAGCGTCGGCAACGGTGTCAGTTTTGAAAACGCACGCGTCGAGCGGGGCCAGCTGCATCTGGGACGTATCGCTTTGCAGGACAATGCCTGTGTCGGCTCGTACGTGATCATGGAAGGCAATACGGCCGTAGGCCCGTGGGGACATCTGGAAGCCCAATCGGCCATGGCCGACGGTCGGGAGGTTCCGGCCGGGCGCATCTGGCAAGGCTCGCCAGCGCGTGACGTCGGCGCGTTCGATACGCTCAGTCAACCTGCGCGCCCCGTAACCAGCCCTGCGCGTTTGCGCGCCGAAAAACTGTTCTTCGTCGTCGGCGTTCTGCTGGTCGCGACGCTGTTCTTCATCCCGGTCTTCCCGACCTTTTTCCTGATCGACTGGTTCGACACGCAGCATGTCTTGCCATGGTTCGAGGGCAGCGGGCCACTGGGACAACTGGCGCGCTATTTCCTGCTCGCGTTCCCGGTCAGTGCAGTGCTGATTGTCGCGACCGTCCTGGCGTCTGCGGCATTGCGCTGGGTGGTCTTCCCACGCCTCAAACCGGGCCGTTATGAGGTACACAGCAATACCTACTGCGCCAAATGGCTGATCAGCCAGATTCAGGAAGCCAGCCTCAACGTGCTGTCCGGCATTTACGCCACGGTGTATTCGCCCTTCTGGTATCGGTTGCTGGGCGCGAAAGTAGGGCGCGACGCCGAGATTTCCAGCGCACAGGGCGTTATCCCGGACATGCTGACCCTGGGCGATGAAACCTTTATCGCCGATGCGGTGATGCTCGGCGATGAGCGTATCGACGGCGGCTGGATGACCATGCAACCCACGGTCGTGTCGCATCGCAGCTTTGTCGGCAATGGCGGATATATTGCGGACGGCACGGTACTGCCGGAAAACGTCCTGATCGGCGTCCATTCCTGCGCGCCGCCCAACAGCAAAATAGTCGACGGCGACACTTGGCTGGGCTCACCACCGATCCACCTGCCTGCTCGCGAGCAAGTGAGTGGCGCTCCCGAGTCGCTGACGTTCAAGCCCTCACCGCTGCGCCGCCTGGCCCGAGGCCTTGTCGAAGGCGTGCGCATCGTTACCCCTCATGCGGTGGTGATCGCGGTTGGCTACACGGTGATGCTTGATCTGATGCCACTCGCCTACGATGAACGCTGGGGTGCCGTACTGGCCTACCTCGCCGTCATCGGCATGGCCTACAGCGTGGGTAATTTTCTGCTGATCGCGGCCTTGAAATGGCTGGTGATGGGCCGCTATCGCAAACGCGCTGACCCCATGTGGACGCCCTTCGTATGGCTTTCGGAAGGCATCACCAGTCTGTATGAAGGCATGGCCGCACCAAACTTCATGCGCTACCTGCGCGGTACTCCGTGGTTGCCGCTGGCGTTCAATTTGCTCGGCTGCAGGATTGGTCGCGGGGTTTACATGGACACTACCGACATCACCGAATTCGACTGTGTCAGCATCGGCGCAGACAGCGAGCTGAACGCCGGCGCCTGCCCGCAGACCCATCTGTTCGAAGACCGAATCATGAAGATCGACCACGTCAGCATCGGCGAACGCGTGTACATGGGGCCACGCAGTGCTGTGCTGTATAGCGCCGTCGTCGGCAACGATGCGCACCTTGGCGCACTGACTCTGGTGATGAAGGGCGAACACATTCCTGCAGGCAGCCGATGGGCCGGCTGCCCGGCGTCACCTGACAGGGCATGAAGCACGGGGCGAGCTGGGCATTCGATGAAGATGGCCGGCTTGCCCCGCCAAAGCCTTTCCCTCGGCAGAATGTATTGCTGGTCAGCTGCGTCACCAGACCGGGCTGTGCAAGAGATGAAGCCAGAAACCGCATTCGGGCTTGCGTGCGTACCGCCGTGGAACAGTGGCTTGAGCTGCCACCCGGAGCGATCACGTTCATCCGCGCCCCAGGTCTCGCGCCGCGATTGCTTATCGACGGGCTGCCGGAGCCCGGGTTTTCCATCAGCCATGAAGCTGGATTCTCTCTGGCTGCCGTCAATCTCCAAGGCGCAGTGGGCGTGGACTTGATGCAGTTTCAGGCGGTGCCGGACTGGCATGCTGTCGCGCTGGATTATCTGGGGGCTGAGGTTGCTACCGGCCTGTCAGGCATGCCCGAGTCGATTCGCCCGATCGCGTTCGCCAAGGCATGGTGCAGGCGCGAAGCATTTTTGAAGTTGCGTGGGTTGGCGCTTGAGGAATGGGCAGCAGTGGGAGGGTTGCAGGGCGTTGAGGTTGAGGTTGAATTGGGGGAGGGGATGGTGGGTGTGGTGGCGTTGAGTCAGGGTTTGATGGAATACCTGAATCTTGCTGAGCGGCGTACGGATCCTGAACTGGGACTGTCAGAAATCCCTGATCGATGCGCTGCTGCCAATCATTTCAAAATCTGATCTGGTCGAGCAACTCAACCTTTTCTTTGTTACGCGAGTTTTGCTCTTCAACTTTCTGTTTAACCGCCTCGATGTGCTCAGCGAGCTTTTCTTCTGCCTTTTTTACGTTCTTCTCGGCGGCTGTCGGTTTAGGCGCTGCGGGTTTCCGGAGCTTTTGTTCCATCCCTCCCAGCGGATGATGTGAGGGCTGGGAGGGTTGAAAATCCACCTCGACAAAGCCTGGGTGCTTATCTTCCAGACCTGAACCCGGAGGTGATAGCGCATGCAGTTGCTTCAGCTGACCACTGCTGTCGACATGAATCCTGACTTCAATGTCCCGATCCGGCTTATCGCTCTCGTCCGAGAAATCCTGCGCACGGTAGCTGTAGTGCCGGCTGCCCTCTCCTGAAGATCCTCCGGCGTCGTCAGCGTCCAGATCGGTCATCTCCCCGGTCGGTTTCAACCATGCGGCGAGCCGATGTTTACCAATCCCTTTCGGCAGTTTGAAGCTGCCCACCCTTATCGGCGGTCGGCCTCGCGGAGAAATCTGCGAAGGGACTTCGTGAGTATGACTCTGCGGAGCACTTGGGCCACTCGAACGAGCTGGCCCCGGGGCATGTGCATCGGAGGCAGGCGGACCCCCTGCAGGGTGAGTAATACGGGAGGGATCGAATCCTCGGATCGGGAACATGACGCGAACCTTTAACTGAAGCTTGAAGGCTGAGTGGTCAATACGGCATGCAAGGTTCCCTGGATAGGGGCTTTGTGCGTGTTTGATGGGCGTCGCCGGATTATTCCGGCGTTTGCGCGCCACTGGTCCTGGACAGTTCAGCGGGCCGGGTTGCCGCATTGGAAAAGGCCAAATGATAGGCCAGGCCGACGAACACCGCGCCGCCCACCGCGTTACCTAAAAATACCGGAACGAAATTGTCGCCGAACTGCGCCCAGCTCAAAGCGCCGGCAAAGATCGCTGCAGGAATGACGAACATGTTGGCGACGATGTGCTGAAAGCCGATTGCTACAAATGCCATCACCGGAAACCACATGCCGACCACTTTACCGATCACATCCTTGCTCGCGTAGCTGAGCCACACCGCCAGGCACACCAGCCAATTGCAGCCAATGCCGGAGATGAAGGCCTGTTCGAAGCTGGCCCCCACTTTTGCATTGGCGATGGCCACGGTCTTGGCCATGAATGCGCCTTCAGTCAGACCCACCACATGGCCGAAACAATAGGCGACGAACAGCGCGCCGATCAGGTTGGCCAGCGTCACCAGCAACCAGTTGCGCACCAATTGACCCAGACCGATACGCCCGGCGAACAACGCCATGGGCAGGCTCATCATGTTGCCAGTCAGCAACTCGCCGCCAGCCAGCACCACCAGAATTAGCCCGACCGGAAACACCACAGCGCCAAGCAGATTGCCCAGCGACGCCCACTCGTGAGGGATCATGGTGCTGACATGAATGTCGAGGAGAAACCCGAGGGCGATGAAAGCCCCTGCCAGAAAGCCCAGGATCATCAACGACGACAGGCCCATGTGGGCCTTCTTGACGCCGCTTTCGACGGCAATTTCAGCGATTTGCTGCGGGGTGTTCAAAGACATGGTGGGCTCGTGCGTGGTCGTGGGCTGAGCGTGGGGAGTAGAAACTCAGGCGGTGCGCGCATCTGTCGCACCGGTAAACAACGTTACGGAATGTTTCGGAAGATGGCTAATCGGATGTTTTGATCGGGTGATTGAGATGGTCGATGAGTGGGGAGGTTTGCGCGGAGGTGGGCTTATAGTTGTTTGGTTGGCAGGTTTGTAGTGGGTCGACTAAACCCGAGCACTGAGTTGTCAGCGACCGAGCCACCTTAGAAACGCTGACTCAAGCGCTCAAGCCAGCGGACTGACGCAACTGCAGGCAACGGAGCAAGGCGCCAAGGCTTCTGTAGGACGTTTACTCGTTCCGCAACACGATCCTGTTTTTTACTTCATCCGGCTTGGTATTGCCCGGCATCACCCCATAACTATCCCTGTCTCCATAAACCGCAAGGACAGACCATGACCAACCCAACCGAAACCGCCATCCTTGCCGGCGGCTGCTTCTGGGGCATGCAAGATTTGTTGCGACGCTACCCCGGCGTACTGCATACGCGAGTCGGCTACACCGGTGGTGACGTACCGAACGCCACCTACCGCAACCACGGCAACCATGCCGAAGCGATTGAGATCGTGTTTGACCCGGCGGTGATCAGCTACCGGCAGATTCTTGAGTTCTTTTTCCAGATCCATGACCCGAGCACGCCTAACCGGCAGGGTAATGATCTTGGGCCAAGCTATCGTTCGGCGATTTACTACCTGAGCGAACAGCAAAGGGATATTGCCGAAGATACCGCGGCTGACGTGGACGCCTCCAAGCTGTGGCCGGGACGTGTGGTCACGCAAATCGAGCCCGCCAGGGAGTTCTGGGAGGCGGAGCCGGAGCATCAGGATTATCTGGAGCGGATACCGAACGGTTATACCTGCCACTTCATCCGGCCGAACTGGAAGTTGCCCAAGCGGGCTTGAACCTGAATCGCACCGGGAAAGGCTGCGATAGGGGAGAGCGCAAAAGCTGACCTGTCCCTGTCATGCAGGCAACTGTAGTGGTATCAGACACTTCTATCTGGCGATATTCTCGCCTGAATGAGTGTCCGGAATCACTAGACCACTACAGGACTGTATCTGAGAGGGCCTCACCAGAAACACAAAAGCCGCGCAATGCGCGGCTTTGAGTATGGTGGGCCCACACGGACTCGAACCGTGGACCAAAGGATTATGAGTTGCCTAGAAACGCTGTGAGCCTAGTAAAACTGTTCATAGGTTAACGTAGGCACACAAAGCTGAAAGCATTCTAAACAGCGGGTTTGGCGTAGTTTTGAGAAAGTAGCGAGAGCTTATGACTGTACCTGGTGTGTACCGAATCGTTGAACCAGAATCACGCTCATGAGGTTTCCATACACGGGTGTTCAGTCAATTCTGCCGTATGTCCTCCAAACCTCTTTCAATTCCATCCTGCGCATAATCGCCTATGATTTTGAACGTCTGTTTTGGCTGGTCCTGGGCGTGTCCACTGGCTAACATGACGTGAGCAATTTTACGAAACGGAGAGGTTCAATGAGGTCTAGCCAAAATCGTGTCGCTGAGAGAGTTGCATTTGCCGCCGGTATCGCGCTGCTCGGATACGTTGTAGCTAAAGGATTTTCAGATCAGATAGGCGTAGATATTTCCGCTGGAGGCAGACTCCTTTTCAGCATCGTCCTGTGTCTGAGTTTAGTAGGTTACGCAATATGGAATGAGCTCACGGACGGTTTATTAGGTTGCAGGGCGCTTTTGCCTCTAGCGCTATCGACTTTGTGGAGCGGATTCTGGCCTGCCATGCAGTATTGGGGTGTCAAAGGCTTGTACTTCCCCGGGTTGTCCATCGAGCGTCTAGACGTGGAGTGGTGGGCTAGCACATACATGCAATGGGGAGGTTCCGCAGTGCTGCTTTTTGGAGGGTATGGCATCGCCTACTGGACCTGGAGAAGGTATTAATCCTTATGAGAACACGCACCGTGTCGACAGCTCAAATAGCGAATACGCTCAGCAATGAGCGAGCTGTTAGCCAAAACCAAGCCCAGCGGCCGCCAGGTTTTATTTCGGACTGCTGCGCAGGTTGAGATTCGTAACCCTCCCTGACGAGGCTTTTCTGGCTGATGAATACTTAATGTCCCCAGGTTCAAAGCTCGTACTGAACCACAATGGTAAGCGTCCGGCGAGCTCACCCTCCGAACTCCAGCATTAAGGGCGATGGTGTCCGCGTATTTTTAAGCGGACGCTATCACCCCTAATCGTCAGGTTTTCCATGCGCCAACGAGCTCTTATCCTAAACCGTGCAAAGCCCAGGTCGTTCAGGAACAGCTCAGCCATGCCCAAGCTCTCGACTGCAGTCTGAAACGCTGGGTGACGCTGGCACGCTACCTGGATAATGTGGCTGTGCCCATCGACAACAATTAGGTGGAGAACCGGATACGGCCATGAGCACTCAGCCGCTCAAACTGGCTGTTTGTCGGTCGCTGCGCAGCGGTAAACGGGCGGCGACAATCATGAGTCTGATCCAGCCGACACGTATGAGTGGTCATGATCCGTATGCCTACCTAAATGATGTGCTGACGCTGCCGACGACGCAGCGGGCCAGTGAGATAGAGCAAATGCTACCGCATCAGTGGATGCCGACCTGACTTAGGCAAGCTGAGTTGGGCGGACGCTTACTCAGCTTCAGCACATCGGCGAAGACCTAGCGAAGTTCGATTACACGCCAGGCGTATTCCCCGTACGATTACGCAGCAGGGATGAAGGTTCTGGAGAGTAACTATGAGTCAGGAAAGCGGATACTCCAATTGGGAGTCGAGGGTCCAGCAGGGTCTTGCTCTGTGCGATCAGATGTTGGCAAATGGAGAGGTAGGGGCAGCCCTCGCGCATCTCCGTGGCCTGGAGCTTGGAGGCGAGGCGGATACCAGGGTGGTAGCCATTCAAATGCTTCACCGTGCTGGTTTGCCGGAGCAAGCGTATAGAGAGGTCAAGCGCCTGATACTTCCTGCTGATCCCGAACCAGAGGCACTGTTACGGTTGGCCCATGTGTGTGCGGACGCTGGAGCTGACGCTGACTCTAAAAGCTTCCTAAACAGAGTCGTCGATGATGCATTCTCATTGGACTCTCTCTACATAGCTTCCCGCGTCGCCGAACGAATTGGCGATGCGAATCTTCAGGGACATTTCGAGACACGCATGATCAATGAGCACCCCTCCTATAGCGGTGTCCGGAACTTGGTCTTGCAGCGGGCATTAGGCGACGAACGATTCGCCGAGGCAGCAATTGTGCTTCACCCCGATTTAATGAGTTCGCGCGAGCATCTTTACCATCTGCAGCTGCTGGCAGATTCTGATTCGCTTGATACTGAAGCAATGGTGACACTAGCTGAACGGTCATCTGGCAATTTGGTGCCCTTGGCTATTCTTCGATACCTGCTTGCAAGACATGAGGTAGTGGCTGCGATCAATGTTGCAATCTTACTCGTGGGATTGGAGAAAGATGAAGAAGTCAGAGAACTGCTGGCCGTTCTCGACGCATTTCTGGTGAGAAGGGGCTCAATTGACTTCTTGTTGATTGAGAGCAAGGTTGTAGACATCATCAAGGAGATCGTTGGCTACTTGGCTATCCGCCCGGAGCGGGGCTACGTTCGACAGCGCCTGATAGAGCTGCTTTCGGTTGAGCGTAGTGCCGACATCGGTGTTCCACTCATCTTGAAGGTTGTCTCAGATCTTATTGATGAAGGAGGACTCATCCTCGGACCTGACATGTATCCGGCGTCTAGTTCTGAGGAGGCGCTAATCAAGAGCAAAATCCCAGAAATCTGCATGCAATGGTTCGTGGATCGCCAGCCATGCATTCCTGGCAAGACCAAACTTCCACGCGAGTTGATCTCGATCAATCCAGACGTCTGTATGGCAACCATTTGTACGATGATGAGTTCGGTGGCCATTGCAGTTGAATCACGCAAGGACGTAGACGCCTTGAAGAACTGGCTTCTTCTTGGATGCGGTGTTGCGCCCCATACATCTGCCCCTGATTTTACTACGGTCTTGTTCCGGGTAGCGATGATGCGGTTAGGTAACGCTGGGTACGCGCAGCAGGCCAGAGACCTTTGCGAAGAGCAGCTTTCTCAATGCGGTGATTCACGATCTCGGGCCCAAGCCGCATGGTTCAGCATGGCCGATCTCTACAGCCGTCTTCAGGACCGTCGCACCAGCTTGGTTGCCTTTGCTTGTGCTATTGCGGGCCCCAATATTGGGCAGACACCGTTTACTAGCTTCAATGAGATCAACCTTTGGGTACGGCTGCTTAGGGAGTCTGGACTGTTTGACTATGCTTTGGACGCATTGGAGATATCTGACAAGGCCTTGCAGGCCTGCGGAACCTATGAAAAGCATCGACACCAACAGCTTCATGTCAGATTGACTATCGAGCTTGAAAGGGTTGTTCGCGATCTTCCAGCAAGAGCTGACGAGATCCCTAATCTGCTCCTGCGTACCGCCGAAGCTGGTCAGGAGGCGCTTGGTAGTGGTGAGGACGGCGTCCAAACGATGGCTCTGCTTGATCAGCTCATCCGGCTTTCCAAGAGATTCAACGTTGAGATCCCGGATAGCGCAGCTCAGACGATTAAGGTACTCGCTGGCAATACCTTTTTATCAAAACCGTTCGTCCAAACGCTAATGGATAGCGAGGATCCTATTGGCGCCCTTTGGACGCATTACACATCTGTAGAACCCGCAAAGTTCGCCAACGATGCCGCATATGACTCAATGCCGCTGACGGACGCCGCCAGGGTGGTGCTGACCCTTAAACGCAATAGCGTAAAGCCTGATGAGCTATTGCTGCCGTTTGAGCTTCTAGCCGACAGTGGCGTCGCAGCTCCGGGATGGACGCGGCACCCAAGACCCCCCTACACGTTTGGGTCCCCTTCGAAGATTTTGGAGGTGGCCGAACATCTGCGCGAGCACGGGATCGCCTTGGTGCTGGCCGCATTCGACAACCTCGGCCAGCTAGTTTCCCTCAGATATGAGGAAGGCCAGTTCACTCTTTTGGAAGAGCAAGAGTTCATCTACGACAGCTTCAAGAGATGGTCTAGGTTGTACCCATATGACTACTGCAGGGACGTGGGAACGCAGAGTTGGGAAAAGGAGCACGCAATGCAGCAGTCCCTAGCTGAGTGCAAATGGCAGACACTCCCGTCGAGCGCAACCCTGGTCGTGATGGAGTCAGAGCTGCGTTCGATGCCGAGCAATCTGCTCTGGACCGACAATGGCTTCTTTGGAGCCTCTCAACCCGTTGGTGCCGCACCGTCAATGGCATGGCTCGCGGAGTCGTTCAACCGCCGTCCTGCTTCCGTGCCGCGACTGTGCGCCTGGATATCCAACGCAGGCGAGCAGACACAGACCCTCAACGTATTACTTGGTTATCTGCAAGGGGAGTTCGAGGAATACGGAGTGGTACTGGATACCAGCAACCAGCCGCCCGCAACTCTTGCAAGCTCGGACCTGGTGTTTATAGCCGCCCATGGACAGGTCTCCCCTGAGGGCAACTATTTCCATACCTTGAATGACGAGGGGTCGCTGAAGGTCCCTGCTGATGTGGTCGCAACAGCTGTTCGCGACTCACGTGTGGCGGTGCTGTTTGTCTGTAGCGGTGGCCGCTCGGACAAGGTGCCGGATGCTAACACTACGAGTGGCCTGGCTAAGCAGCTTCTTTCTAATGGATGTTCAACGGTCATTGCCTCACCTTGGCCGGTCGAAGCAATGGTCGCAGCGAGCTGGGCGCCAAAGTTCCTAAAGCACTGGAAGTCAGGCAAAACCGCCATTCAGGCCTGCCATGATGCCAACAAGGAGATTAGTGGTGATCCTTCTCGAGCTTTGGCGATGAATCTTTACGGAGATCCCTGTCAGACCTTATCGTAGCCGTGTGGTGCTAACGCTTTTTGGATTGTGTAGGTGAACGTTTGTAACCGTCCGGCGAATTCTCCCTCCGATCCCAACCATAAGGACGATGGAGTTCGGAGGGTGATCTCGCCGGACGCTTACTTTCATTGGAGCAATACTGCACCCAATGGCTCATCGGTACTAATCGAGCCGGTAAAAGTTTGTCTGGAGAATTGCATTCGACTTGCCCAGATGCTTGCACCGGATTTGACCAGCGCACTGGGTGCGCCCTGACCGGCAGAAGTCGACCCAACGCGGTCAGTGAGGACTGCGTCAATCAGCCGGGTTAACCGGAGATTTTATGTAGGCCCTATCCTCGCTCTGAGAGCGGAATTCTATGTGTGGAGAGCGGTGCATTGATGTATAGTTATTTATAAATAGTGCGGTTATTTTGAAAAATGTAGTTTTATAAGGTGTGCTCGGTGCGTAATACTTGTATGGCATTGGTTACATCAAAGTAAAATTTTAAAGAGGCGGTGTATGTTTTACTCAAGAAAGCTGAACAAGGATACTCAGCAGGTTGAAGTCTGGGAATGTGAGTGGTCAGACCCTGGAACGGGAATGGCCAAGAAGAACTTCATCAGGAAATATTGTATTGAGGGTGAGCAAGAAGATAACCCCGATCAGTACTCGACATCTCAAGCTATTTGTTGGGCGCCAGGAAGAACTATAGGTAATATAGCTGTAAGCTCTGAAGGCGTGTTTGGGAGTTTTACTGCTGTGAAAGGCGATCATGCAGTACTGCCCTGTAATATAATTCCCTGTGGAAAATTCAGGAACGGTGCTGACCGTTGGTATTGTAAAACTCATCAAATTCATTGGGGGGTTAAAGCTGATATTGCTGCGGTTCCTGCTAGCGGGGAGGTGACTTGTAGCAACCATTTGATGGGCATGAGCTACGTTGTAAATCCATTAGTAGTAGACTTCAATGAGTTCGAAGAAATTGCTGTATGGTGCTCACTGCCTCCAGCAATGTCTAGCGAGGATATCGTTCCTCGTGCGCCACACATTCATGTTCATAAACGTTTTACGGGGGAGGAAAGAAAAAGGATAGATCGTGATTACGACGCAATTGTATGCTCCTACAGTCAGGATCTTGGGTTATTCAAAAGCAGTGATATCACTCAAATTCAGATTACTCCCCCTGCTGCATTCGAGTTCGTTAAATCGCTTGAGGATAACCGGGATATGGACTGTGTTACGTGCAAAAAGTGTGGTTATCCCCATTTAGATCTCGGAAGTTTTGCCAACGCTCCTCATAAAAAACACTTTTGTGGTAATTGTGGGAATGACAGTGTCTGGAGTGATGGTAAAATTGTCTCTACCCCTCTTAAACCACTCCATGATCAATTCAATAATAGCAATGAATACATAATACCGGATCGAGTTTTGGATATGGATGACTACCGCGATCTTCATTTTGAATTGTGGTCATCGACCCCTGCTGTCTTATGGACGGCAGATAGACCTCAAGAAAAAGGTATTCATGTTCATGTTTATGAGAAAGGTATGGGCGGAAGGCGTATTGTTGATGATACGTTTGGAAAAGTGATTTATAAAGGCGAGGAGTTAGATCGAAAGGCTCTTTGGGAAATGATGGCTTCTAATACGATATATTAGAGGGTGGAAGGTTATGGTCGATGCGCATCAGTCAATATGCCCATTTTTGAATCTGTGCGAGTGCGCGTTGATGAGCGGGATTAAATGTAAAGGTGTACTTGGATAACGCTATCACCGAGTGGGGTCGCTGTAATGCCAAATACAACTATCACTCAAAGAAGATTTCGTAGATTCTAAGTCGGGGTTAATATGTGGTGCTTTAAGAAATTTTTTTACACGCCGCCGCCGCTTCCCACTCGCTCAGAGGATTTTTCAGACTACAGAGCCTGGTTTTTACACGCGGTGAAATTCACAAATGCTCAAGGCTTTAAGGTCGCAAAGCCAAATTGGCTGTCCTCCCCAATTAGCGAAAGCGATGATTTTCTGGAGCGTGCGCTACTGACCGCAGGTGTGAGCGACGCCTCAAAATCAGCTTTTCAGTGCCTTAAATGGAGCCATTTTCTTGCACCCCACATTGAGGCCTCTCTCGGTAGAAAAGTCTACATCACCATCGGACAGCTTTGGAACGGAGATAAGGCGGCATTCGATCCATCTTGGGGAGATTTGAGACGTTGGTGTAAGAGAGGAATTTCACTTGCAGATATTTCTTCTCAAGGCAGGCAGGGGATTAATCTGCACGTTTGGCTGACAGTTGAAAGCGGTCAAATAATTGATGTCAGTTTACCTAGCTCACTGGCTAGGATTTTTCCCGATAAGGAGTATGGGAAGTATCTTGGAGCGATGATATGGGGTAATCCTCCGCAGATGTATGGTGACTATTTTTACCTGCCTATGGCGGTTGGGTCTGGTTTCGCAGAGGCAATTGGTAGCTGCTCTGAGTTGAAATTAATCGCTCGTAATTCAAATGAGCTGAACGAGTATCAGTATGCATTTGTGAGAAACTAAGTGGAGGCCCGCGATCCTAAGTGATCTGCTCTCCAAGCTAGGTAAGGCCTGCAGCACGCTACGTGGTCTTTCTCAGATCAGCTTTGAGCTGGAACCAGCTAGATCGGGCTGTCAGAAACGGCCAGCCTTCATTGCTCTGGTCCATGGGGTCGTTCAGATGAATCAAGATCTCGCCGTGATGAAGAACTCCCAACTCCCGTATTTTCGCGCGCGCGAAAATCCTTGGCTGCTGGTGATATCCAGCGCGACAAGTCACCCTGGCTCTCACCAGCTCATTTGGAAGCATCTTGTTGAGCTTCCAAACGAGCTGTGTGCACTTATTTGTTCACCGCGAAGTAAACGAACGGTGCACACGCCTACCTCACGCTTAGGTGGGCATCCGCGTAATCACGCAAGATGTGTTCGGCGGACGCTTACCCTGACGGTTGCGGGTCGCTATGAGCAGTGATCCATGATCTGAATTTAGGGAAGCTTTGGAGCGCCTTTACCACCTGCTCAATCGGCCTAATCCTTCTAAGAATCGCTGTAGGTAGCTCTCACTGCCATAGGCAAAGCCGGCAGCAAGCAAGGGCGCGTTGAACTCCGGCGTAGAGTATTCCTGAGCAAAGCGCGAGATTGTCTCCGAGTGCCACGATAGACGACCCATCGCGATGTTTCGAAATTGACTCTGCTGGATTCGATTATTGAGCTCTTCTTCATTGACGCCGTTCGTTTGAGCGAAGAACAGCAGGTTCAGAAACTCGAAACGCTCGTACAGCAGCTCGGGATCCTGCACTCCGGCGAACGAGGGTGCCCATTTACAGGTAATGAGGCTGGCCAGGCGATTGGATAGCGGTGTACGGGCGTTGCTCTGATCCTCTAAGGTTTTCCAATGCGCCAGCAGCCCGTTACCGGCCTCTAAATAGAACGGTGACAACTCGTAACCAATCAATCCTGGTTGCTCACGGCGGTTAATGACGGTTGAATTGAGCAGGCTATATAGAACGTCAAGGCGATTTGCACGGGTTAGGCCCAGTGAATAGCCAAGAACGACCAACGCAGCTGGGTAGTTCTTCAGGGCGAGCCAGTGGGTATAGCCAGCCTGCTCCCTATGAGCTTCTGCATATAGTCCTTTAACGGCATCCAGTACGAGACTCAGCTCATCACCTGTGCCCCATCGACCTAGCACTGAAGCGAGGCGTGCGATTGGTTCTGCAATAGCCTCGTACTCTGGGACCCAATCACTGAACGCCTGGGTTCTCACATCACCCTGTCCTGCAAATAGAGGTGCAAAATCAGCAATACTCTGTCGAGTTTGAGCCGTGACTAGGTCGTCGAGCTGGATTCTGTGTTCAGGCCGGTCCATGAAGCGTTTTGCCATGGCGATCATCAGCTCGATGCTCGCCGGATTGGGCTGGCGGGATTTTTGAATGGTCTCAAGCTTCAGGTTAAGGGCATCGAAGAACGTATCCGCATCAGTCCCACTAACCACCGAAGCGCGGCGTCGTGCGACCAACTCTTGGGCGCGCTCAGACACACCTCCTCGGGCGAGCCAGTAGGTTGGGTAGCGTCGGGAAGGGGCGCGTAGAAACGCAGCCCTCAGGGCGTGATCCCATTCTCCTGACCAGCCGGCGACGATCAACCCGAACTCATCGATTATGCGGTCGAGCAGAGTGTTGAATTCAGTGGGGTAGTCGCCCAGTTCAACATCCGTATTTAGAATCCGGGCGTCCTTGTAATCGCCATGGATTTTGAGGATGAAGCACTGGGAATGGGCGAGCGGTTCTGCTCCTGCCAGGGTGTCGACCGAACTCACGATCGTGGGCTCGATGCCGGCATCACGCAGTGCGTTTTCCATCAGCCTGTCGAAGTTGGTGGTCACAATGACCCGCACGTGCCCAGCACGCACCATTTCTGCGATAGCTCGATGAGCCCTGGTGGGTACTTTTAAACCGTCCTCCAGCTCTTGGGCTGTAGGCTCAAGGAAGCTCTGCACAATGGCTCTGCGTTCGCTCTGCGTGCCTGCTAAGGTCTCCAGCAGCGTCGAATAGTTAGGCTGCTCTCCTGTCTGACCTAGATACCAAGCATACCAATCCTCTTGCTCGCCGACACCTGAGGCAATACCGGCACGTTTGACTAGCTCCATGGTGATCTCCCAGCCGGTTGGAATACCGGCGGTGCGGGATACTCCTGAGCCTAGGAGTAACGCGTACACTCCCTTGTTCTCATATACAGAGAATGCAAGCTGGGTAGTGGGGTCATTGGCGATCATGGGCACAGAGTCTTCCTTGTATTCGGGGTAGCAACGTATGTCACTTAGTCGCCTGCCCTGTTCTGGGTGGGGGTATTCTAGCTAAAGGCCATCACTTGTGCAGTGATCGTACCTCTCGAATTCGAATAAGCTTCCGGCCATCCCTTCTTACGCAACTAAGCGGGTTGTCACCGATGCGGCAACAACTCCCCGATTCCATTTGCCCGCTGCGTCGACTAGCGGCTGCAATTGCACACCGCAAACGCCGACCCAACTGGCGAGCGTTGAGCTAGGTATCGCAAGACCGGCCCGACCGAAGATTTGCTCCTGGCGGTACAGCGGTAAATGATCGGCGTATTTCGCGATCATCACCTGGGCCATCAGCCCGGCAGTCGGGATGCCTTTGTCGATGACCTGTGCCGGTATGCGTGTTTGCCGTTCGCTTACATCACGAAGATTAGGTTTTGAACCCGCTGTGATTTTCGCGCGCGCGAAAATGAGGAGATCTTTCGAAAGTAGGTACAGCTCGTCGTTCTGTGCAGGCTATCAATTTCTAGCTCCCGTTAGCGGGTTGTAACCTTGGGCCGCGCATCGGGCTCTTGCCATGATGCTGGCCGTACATTCTCTTTGCTTCGCCTCGGCTGCAGCTTCCGATTGACGTTTTGCCGCAGCTAGCCGGCGCTCGGAATCTTGCTCTGCTCGGCGTGTAGCCTCGGCAGCTACGCTGGCCTGACGCTCAATGTCCCGTTGGCGTTGGATAGATAGACGCTGTGCTTTATGTTGCTCACGTTCCGCCTGTAGCTCTGCTTGTCGGGCGTCTCTCTCTGCCTGACTTGCCTGATTCTGAGCTTCCAGCTTTGCCTGTTGCTTCTGCTGTTCTGCGCTTCGCTCTGCTTTACGGATTGCGCTACTGAGCTCGTCAATGGGAGCTTTAGGCTCGGGCTGCTGCCGCTCGTATAACTGTTCTCCACTCTCATAATCGGAAGCCTGCTCTGCTGCTGGCCCAGGCACGCCTGCCTTGTCGCCGTTCAGTTGCACATCCAGTCGATGAACCATGTTCTCTGTCTGGGCTTGGAGCTTGAATACTTCCTGCAGTACAGGCAGCGCATCAAGCAATCCGTCTGAAAGCCTTTGGTACTCAAATCGTGAGGGGCGTTTAACCTCAAGAGCATCGAGATACCTTTTCCCTTCAGCGCTCAGCGGTATCTGCAGTTTCGTTAACCCTTTAAATGGCGAAGCTGCGATCACTTGTTGAGCCTGATCGTATTGTTCTTGCTGCACTACCGCTTTCTGAAGTATCTGCTCCTTACTCAAGGGCTTGACCAAGGACAGCTGGGCTTGAAGTTCAGTCGTTTGTGCGGTCGCCACTTGTCGCAGCCATTCAGGTTGGTCTGCCATCAAGCCCTGGAGGCGTGAGAGTGCTGTCTGTGTGTGTTGCGCCGATTGGTCGATCAACTGGTTCACGGCTTCAATGCGTTGAATCGCTTCGTCCGCTTTCATCGCAGGGTACCGGTAACCATAAACGAATGCGGCCAATAGCAGAGCCAAGGCTAGCAAGGTCGCTGGGGAAGTTGACCCTGGCCAATACCAATGGCCCTCCGCTTCACGCATCAACGGCATATAGATTTCGGTAGTTTTCATGCTGCATCCCCCGCTTGTTTCGGATACAGGCGGATCACATCACGGCGTTGGATTCGTCCGCGGTTGATGACTGCGATAGCGGTACCTGGTATGGCCAAGAGGGTGTCGATCTCATCGGGCGAGATGAGTGGGGATAGCTCTAGCTGGAGTGCTGGTCGCGGTGGTGCCTGATTTGGATCATCAGGCACCACCATTCCATCCAGCCAGTTCATAGCTTTGGGAGTCCACTGACGATGCCAGAGTCCTATCGCATAAGATAGCCGTGGCGCGCCGAAGCGATTCTGGCGATGCAGCGTGGTCGACTGCATTGCTTGACCAGTACCAGAGTTAGCGTACAGACCAAAATCGCTAGCGGCGTCAGGTAGCCCCTGAAAGCTTTGTGTCGAAGCCTTCCATACATTACCGACCCGCTTGGAAACGTAGCTGTTTGAGTCATCTGTACGGGGGGCTAAAGCTATGATGCTGGCAAGGTTGCCGAGCATCTGTACCGCGCCGTCGCGCTCCAGGCGCTTATACAAACCGTCGACGTTTTGTGTCGCAAACATCAGATACAGGCCAAGGCTGCGTGCGACCGGAACAGTTTCCAGATCCGCTTTGGTCAACAGGTTCTGAACCTCGTCAGCGGCGAGCAGAACAGGCCTATGGCCTTCCAAGCCCTGCCAACTGTCGCCGCGTTTTTTTACCGCATCGTAGACTCTGCGCATGCATATAGCTGAGATGGCCACCCCGCCAATGCCATATTCCGATTCTGGTAGCAGAAGCCCAATTTTCTGACCGGTCATCACATTTTCAACTCTGAACTCAGTGTCAGTTGTGTTGACCCACGGACCAAGCTTCTCTTGGAGCAGGATGTTGCCCAGCCAGGTTCGAAGCATGTTGCTGATACAGCCGGCAGTCTTCTCCGGAAAATCGGGGTACTCCAGCAGCCAGTAATGAGCTGCGGCAAGCAGGCGGCCACTACCGTCAATTTCGCTAGAAATAGGGTCGAGCCAGTCCGCGCGTTCTTGGTGGCTGGCTAAGCAGAACTGTTGGATCTGCGTCAGCGTGTATGGCAGGTTGGGATGGGCTTCTACCAAGATCGCCGCCATGCGCAGCATGAGGCGTGCAGAGTCACGCCAGAAGGTATCCCCTTTTCCGTCGTCGCATACGTCGGGGAGCACATCAGCCAATGCATCTGGCGTCATACCAGAAATTGGATTGAACGGGCCGTGATCCGGGCTGATGAGTGTGTATCCTTCTGTTCCGTCAAATTCGAGAGGCAATGCTCCTTTGCCATCGAGTACTAGAAGCCCCCCTAGATCGCCATCAATCCATTGTTTGGTAAGGGGGCGAATGACGCCTGAGGTTTTACCTGTGCCGCTAGCTCCTAATACGCCGACGTGGGTAGCCAAGTCCGTTACGGACAGGCCGAACGGGATGCCGGCCTCAGTAGGCGATAGTGGGTCACGTCGTTGCGCTAGAAGACCAGTACTGGTTCCAAGGTGGATAAACGGAGAGCCATCCTTTTTGGCGTTTCGGATCTGCTCAGTACGTGCCTCCTCAAGATGCTGGAAGTACGCCCGTCCGACCTTGTCGACTAATAGCTCCGTACCACTTTCACGCACTGCTTGATCGAGCAGCATTGCGCGAACCTTAAGTGGAGATTTGGCCGTGAAGGTGAGATAGATCGCGAAAGCCCACATCCCGATAACGTAGACCCAGTTAATCACTTGTGCGTCCAGCCGAACAAAAGCATCCAGGTGTTCTCGATAGGACGCAGATAGCCCAAAAATTATTAGCAGTGGGATGATCACGACCTTCAGTGCGAAGAAGAGTACGGACGAATCTTTTTCCTGCTGCCCAGATTTGGATTGCTCGTGATCGCGGGGAATCCAGAACGCCATTTTTTGCCAGACCAAAAGGGAGAAATAATCCAAGACCGCAAGCATGGGCGATGAGGTCGCAAGGACTGGAGATAGCATGACTAAGCCCATCAGCACGAGCACAGCCTTAGTGATCATCCACTCTGCGCGAACGGCTGAAAACTCTAGGTCAGTAGCTAGTACTTGCCCCGCTACAGATTGGCCGTCGGAATCAGTTACCAATAGTCGGGCACGGTCTTTCAGATCGAGCGGAGTTTCTGGCTCTAAATCACGAATGACGCAGCGACTGATTACGCTTTTCACTGAGTCGATTTCATCCTGACGCACTGGCATTTTTGGCAGGAATAACTGGGCAATCAGTGGACCGAATATTGTTGCGGAACAACACAGAAAAAAGCTGAGCCAGACGGTGCCTGTCAGCACCAAGGGAATGAGCTTGTCGCTTGTTGTAGTGCCAGCTGCATTCACCAGCATGTAGGTAATTAGCAGCCCAGCCATCATCAGCATTGGGACGACTAGCCAGGTTCGCTTTGCCCAGATACGTTGAGCGAGAAACACACCTATTTGCGACAGCGAGAGCCGCTGCGCCATTCTTTCGATTTCGTCATCTGATAAGCCGTCATGCTCATTATCAGTACCTACAATCCAATATACCTGCGGGTCTAGGACATCCTCATATTTTCGACCAATGACTGCTCGCATCATTTTTTGCTCTCGATGTAAAAGCCAGTGCCTTACCTTCGATACAGGATCATCAAAAAATTTACTTTTCGCTAAAAAGCTCATGTCTACTGCCTGCTAGGTTTATTGACGTGTGGACGGGGCGCTACTCAGCTTTTTCTGGGTCGTTCCCGACTTGCCATAAGTGCATCTCCTGTTCTTTTCCAGTCGACTCGCACTGCATCGGTTACGGCCGTTTCTTCAATTGCCACAAGGGCGCCCAAGAGCTCACCACGATCCAAAAGAGGACTTCCTGTCTTTGTATCAACCAAGCCTGCCAGTATGAGCAGTCCGGCTGCTTGATAAAGCTCACGGTCCCTGGCTTTACGTGCAGATTCTTTTTCTGCATTAACAATGCGAGCTACATCGCTTCTGGCCTTCTGTGCCTTGGCTTCTGCCCACTCGGCCTTGATGAGAAAACTGAGCTTTCGCTCCTCGTCATTTGTTCGAGAGGTTTTTTCTGAAAGCATCAGGAGTAATCGCTGTTGATCATTTGGTGATTTCAGATTTTTTATGTGAAGAATCCTGTCGCTAAGCCATTTTTCTTTCATTTCGCTTAATTACGCTAAGTTTGATTTTAGGGTTCTAATTATAACTATTATATGTTTGATGTGCGCACGAACTGCTTTATCCTTCCAGTATTGGAAGGCGCGCTTAGTTGTTTCTTCGTTCCTCAGAAACAGCGCGCCCTGCCGGGGGCAGAAGCGAAAATCAAAAGCAGAATTTTCGCGGGCGCGAAAAAAAAGCGTAGTGCCAAGGCATATTTTCGCGGGCGCGAAAATTCAGACGCGTGAGGTAATCCGCAGATGGCTATTGGTCGTTTAAGCATGAAGGTGGGAAAGATCGGGAAGGCTGGGCCACATGCGGCCTATATCGCCCGTGAAGGTAAGTATGCCGCGCGGCTAGATAGAAACGAAAAACTGGAGGCGACTGAGTCCGGGAACATGCCGGCTTGGGCTCAGCATTGTCCTCAAGAGTTTTGGAATGCCGCTGACGCGAATGAGCGCAAAAATGGCACTACGTATCGCGAGATGGAAATAGCGTTGCCTCGTGAGCTTTCACCACAGCAGCGCACTGATCTGGTACATGACTTTGTACGCCAGGAAATAGGAACGCGCCACGCGTATCAGTGGGCAATTCATTCGCCGAAAGCAGCAGACGGCGACGAGCAGCCCCATTTGCATTTGATGTTCAGTGAAAGGCAGTGTGATGGCTATGCACGTGATCCTGAGCAGTACTTCAAACGCTACAACTCTAAAAATCCGGCTAATGGTGGCGCTCGTAAAGGCTATGGCCCAAGCGCTGGACTCACACTGAGTACGACGGAGCGCAAGGCGGAGTTACGTCAGTTGCGCTATCGCTGGGAGACAAGTTGCAATACGCATCTGGAGCGAGCGGGGTTTGCAGAGAGGATCGATATGCGCAGCCATGCCGAAAGGAATACTGGGTTAAAGCCAGAACGGAAATATTTGCCGAGCGAGTGGAGAGATCCGTTGCTACGCGCAAAGGTGATCGACTTTCGACAGGCCCGAGCAGAGCTTTCCCGATCTCGTGATGATTTACGGAGCGAAGTTCCGAGCGCTGCAGCTGAGATTATTAGCCTTGAGAAAGAGCGTGAGCGGCGAACCCACGTGCAAAAAAACTCGGGCGGTAGCCCCCAACAGACCATCATTACGACCGGTTCGGTCGAGAGGCAAAGCGACGTGTCAACTAATTCCAACGGTAGTTCTACTGATAAAAAAAGATCTGAGCGAATGAGTAGAGAAGAGGCTGGACGAATTGCTACAGCGCTCTCCCAAGAAAATGAGCGCCGCGAGAACCTTGAAACCATGCGACACATCGAAAAGATTCCGCAGTCGGAAAAGTCAGCTCAAGAGCTGCGAGATCAAAAAGAACGATCAGACCAAGAGAAAAGCATCCGCGATCAGGTCCGTAGGATGGAGCAATCGCGAAGCGACGAAGGAGATCGCTTGATTAACCAACTGCAGCGGGAGAGGGAGGAGGGAAGTGCGTGCGTACCTGGCGCGATTGAGAAGATGGAGGCCCAGGTGGCCCAGGGGGCCGGGAGTGGAAAGGCACCTGGTCGCGACCATGTACATGGTCAGAACGTTTCAAGCATTGAGCAAATGCGAACCAGGGCAATGGAGCGAGGTCACTTTAAAGATCAGGCGCTAAAGCCCGACCATGACCGTCCTCGCGCTTCTACTACGCTTGAGCAGATTAGGTCCGACGCCGAGACACGTCGTCTTGCGAAAGAGCAGAATTCCAATGAGGCGGACATCGAACGCTGACGGGGTTTGGCTATCACATCTCTAGCTGTTGCCGTACCTTGGGCGGTAGCCACTCCAATTCAGGAAGATTGATTTCCTCAAGGGCCTGCAGCATGGCTTTCAACTTGCGACGGTGTCTCTGAAGAGCATCTTCGAGGGATTCTTTTGGTAGCGTGCTGAGCTCGCAAAGCTCCGAATCGTCGAAAATTCCTCGCCAAACGGCAAGGCAGAGTGGGTTTTTGTCCATGGTAATGAAATATTCGCGCCAGTAGCTGGACTGCTCGATAGATACGTTCGTCATGTGTTCTTGCCATCCCTGATTTTTTTGCGCATATCTTCTAAGTCGATAAGGGCGTTAGTTTGAAAGCGACCGATCAGAAGCTTGCTTAACTGCA
Source organism: Pseudomonas congelans (assembly GCF_900103225.1). Classification (GTDB taxonomy): domain Bacteria; phylum Pseudomonadota; class Gammaproteobacteria; order Pseudomonadales; family Pseudomonadaceae; genus Aquipseudomonas; species Aquipseudomonas congelans. The sequence goes on from NZ_FNJH01000007.1 coordinate 180,300, forward strand.
CCTGTGGAACGCACGCCAGTCGTGCTGCGTCACCAAGTGACAATCCTTTTTCCTCTATGAGTCTGATTATTGAGGACACCGTTTGTGCTTTGACCAGCATTTCCTCCGCTTCTGGGTCGCTAAGATCAGTGTATACGTAGCCGCGACCTGCTTCGACCTCAATCATTGTGGCCTCCAAGCTGTATTAGGATGATTAAAAAGGATTAAGGGGGGGGCATTATCTGCGCAGCCCTCAAGGGACACGGCTTGTAGCCATTTAGGCCTGTGGGTAACTTATCCAGTGCTACGGTATTTGCTAGCCGACGCTACGGTATTTTCTAGCCAATGCTACGGTACATCTATTCAACGCTACGGTACTATTTTTTGCTCTCATAGCCGCTGGCTTTCCTCGCAATATGCCTGGCTTGGCTACTGGTTGGGGTTTTTGTGACATACACGTTGCCACTGCTGATTTCGTAGCTAAACGTCTGTCCGTGCAGATTGCTCGCGTCCTTAAGCGCGTCCAATGCTCTTCGAAGATTCTGTTCACGGCTGGAGGCAGAGCTATTGATGCTGCTTGCCATCATCATCAGTGTGCCAATTGATACAGGGTAGGGCTCAGCATGGGTGGAGAAATACCCATGTAGCCACTGTGCTAGCGGTTTAGAGTTCAAAGCCCTGCGGACGGACCAATCGATGTGGGTGAAGTCATTTGGCCCGAATAGGTTAGAGAGCTCAAGGTTCAGCGTGATAACCAGCTTCTGCTCCTGATCATTTCTATGGATCGAGTCAATCAGACCTCCCGTGTAGGAATGACACTTTGCACTTATCTCGAGCGTGCCTGCTGCCAGGCGGAACAAACGCTTGTAGAGAGTTTTCCTATTACTCCCGGCATCCGTCTTCCCTTGTAGTTTCAGAAGCTCGTATGCGCTGGTTTTAAACGATTTCCCCATCTGCTTTTGGCGAGCGATATGCAACAACGTGATCCAGACATCTAAATCGCCCTGGTCCAACCGTGGTCCCGTATATCTCATTTGCGTAGGCCTCTGAGTGTAAATTTCAGCGCGCTGTAGGAAGGCGTTGCTAGCGGAGCGACTGGACCCGAAAAGCGCAGACCGGAGAGTGACATTGGGTACGCCTCTCACTTCGTCTGGCCAGCTTGTCAGCACCTTTTCAGACCGGACCGGTTCTAGTGATACCACCGTCGGAGTAGGTGGGAGCCTGGAAGCCCGTTCCACTAGTCGCGATAGTTTGGTCACTGCGGACACAGGCTAGTCTTACGCTTCGTCGATAAAACGAGCTATGCCAGCTACGCGGAAATAGACGCGTCGACCAATTTTTATCCTGGAGGGTTTCAAGTTTCGGGCGATTTCGTTATCCCCGGATAACGTTATGCGCAACCCCTCAGGGCTGCGATGAAGGATCTCTGCGACCTGCGATAGTGACAGTAGGGGAGAGCCCCCGTTGCTGGTGAGAATTAGCTCTTCGGTTGTCATGTTTCTTTACCTACAGTGAGTAATGTAGGTAGAACATTACGAGTAATTACGTCTAAAATGAGGCGAATGTTTTTAACTTCTAGGTTGACATGGCGCGCCTTGATTATCTGACAAATTTGCTCAATGTCTACGATCACGATCCTCGTTGTTCAGTCCAGTTTGCTGCTGGCTACAGAGCGGTGTTAGGCCGGCTTAACGCATCCTCAAGCCTAACCTCCAGGCGGTATCCCATCTGGCCTCTGGTGAGGACGAATTTGGATGCGCCGTTTGATCAATGCCTAGCTGGTTACGAGGGCGAGTGGGCCAAGAGTTTGCTGACTGGTGCTCGGCTGTCGGAAATGGCCCATACCCCACCTCCATTTTATGCAGCACCTTACATTGCGAGTGCTGAGGCAGGTGGAGGCGGTCTTATGGCTGATATTCTGGCTCGCGGTGTTATACCCGATAGACCAGAAAATATGCCGGAGATCGACTGGCAGCTCCAGAACTTGGATCGCTGGGACTCAAATATTGAGTTCGCCATTCGTAGTTTGCTCAGCCCGAACGGTGCGCCGTTCGAGGATGCGGAATCGCTTTGCGGGGCTTTGGAATCTGTACGTGACTTGTTTCGATTGATGCGCCACTTCAGACCCCTGCGTACAAAGGCATTGAGAGACTTTGATGCCGCTATAGATGACCGGACCCGTCCACAGGATGGCGGTTACTGTGAGCTTTGTTGGCGTGTAAGCGTTCGGTCTAGCAGACTGCAGGAGCTCGCAGTGCAGCAGCGGCAAGCGGTTGGCGAGATTGTACGCTCAGGTCAGTGCCAGCTCTCCGCGGAGGAACAGTACGCCAGGCTGTCGCAGGCCTGGAGGCTGGAAAGCAGTCTTCAGCTTTCTCCATCCTGTACTTTGATATCGAAAGCAGACGCTGCAAAGCTGCGCCTTGTATTCGAGCGGTTTCGCATCGAGAGAATCGTGGCTGGAAATCTAAGCGACCGGTACTGCGCCATACACAAGCCCGGGTCGGCTAACTACCATGCTGACTTACGCTACAAAGCTGCGTTTCAACGCCATTTGTCCGCACTCAACAGATCTGGAAGGTCTGAGTTTGCATTCAATTTTCGGCTACCCAGTGCTGCTGATACCCAGGAGATAAGAAAGGTTGCCTACGACCAGGTGCACTCAGGTTTGCATGTGGTGACTTCGCCTAAAGCCTCCTCAATTGGTCTGCGCGAGAAAGTTTGGCTCATGCACGTAGAGGGAATCAGCCAATCAGAGATGGCGAGGCGGTTGGGCATATCGCGTCAGGCGATATCAAAGGCTAAGAAAAGCCTTGAATCGTTGATGAATACGCACCATGCCGGTAGCTACATCAACCCTCAAACCGGCGAGGCGCAGGTTCCAGATGCAACTAGAAAGGCGATAATGGATGCTGCAGCGAAAGGGCAATCGATCACGGCAATCGCTAAGGAAGTGGGGCTTAGCAAGGCTACAGTCGACGGGCTGGTACGTCTGATGCGGGAGCTCTAAGCATGCAAAATAATAGTGCTAGCCGTTTTTGTCCCGGCGGATTTTCAGCCGGGGCAAAAGCGGCTGAGGCTTTGATTGGTGTGACCATGGCGTCGGGTCAAGGCGCGTAATTGCATTTGACCACTCATTTGCGTCCTATCTGACAAGCGGACGGCGTATTGACGACTGGCAGACCTGCCAGAAGCTGAAACTCATCCCACTTTGCACTTTTACGAGCTTGCCCCCCGTCGCTTACGCTTACGCGATTGGTGCCATCGTCCAAGACTTCCTTTCCTGGCCGGTCGCTCAAGGTCATACCTTAAGTGAAATGCATTGTCCGAACACACCGTGTCACGCGCCCGCATCAGCGTGTTCACGATTTGGGAACATTCTGTTGACCGCATGCAGACGATGGGATAGTTTGTTACCAAATTGGGAACATGGCACGATCATGAGACTGCTTGGTAGAGAAAAGCTGCCTCCTCTTCAAGAGGAAAGCGAGCAAATCAGGAGGTGGCTGAGCGTTTGGGTAAGCGAGGTTAGCCATGCTCGGTGGAAGGTTCCAGCTGAGATACTGGAACAGTATCCGACTGCCTTTGCCATTGCCGAAGATACCTTTCTATTCTCTATCTGCGAATCTAGCATGCTCCTAGAACTAAAGGTCGCGTTTGCTCAAGGTATTGCAATCATCACTGCGATAGTGAAGAAACTATGAACATGCTTAATCTAAAAATCATTAAAACTGAGGATCAATACCTCGAATATTTCAATGAAGTGCACTCACTAATTATTTCCACTCCAACTCTCGGCTCGGAAGAAAGTGATCGGCTAGAATTGCTTTCAGTGTTGATTGAGGATTACGAAAAGCAAAAATACCCAGTAGAGGCACCGGACCCCATTGACGCTATTCTTTTTCGGATGGCTGAAAAAGGTTTGAAGCAAGCAGACTTGGTTCCTTATTTTGGAACTCGTAGCAGGGTATCCGAAGTCTTAGCAAGGAAGCGGCCGCTAACGGTTCCAATGATAAGGTCGTTAGCGATAGGCCTAGGTATATCGGCTGATACCTTAGTCGGACTAGACGAGGTTGAAAATGGCCAATCTAAAGCGAAGGTAGACTGGGCCAAATTTCCTATCAAAGAAATGGTAGCTAGGGGCTGGATTGACAATATTACGAGTAAAGCAAAGAGGACCGTTGAGGAAATGGTTCAAGGCTTTATTAGTGATATGGGCTTGCAGGAGAGTGGAGTTGCATTCCGTCGTACGCTTTCCGGCGATTCAGCCACACCTACGACTGCATATGCGTTATATGCGTGGCTTGCGAGGGTTATACAAAAGAGCCGAGAAATTAAAGATCAACTTCCGGAATATGATCAGCAAAAAATCGGAGATTCATTGATCAAGCAGCTTGTTCAGCTTAGCCGATTTGAGGACGGTCCTCGAATGGCAATAGACTTGCTTAAAAATCATGGTATTGCCGTTGTGATCGAACCTCAACTAAAAGGTACCATGCTTGACGGTGCGGCGCTGAAAGAATTAGATGGAACACCTATAATAGCTTTGACGCTCAGGTATGACAGGATCGATAACTTTTGGTTTACCTTAGTGCATGAGCTAGTTCATGTGTGGAAGCATATCGATGACACCAATGAAGCTATTCTTGATGACCTCGAGCACCCCAGCACCGACAAGCGAGAATCTGAGGCTAATAGAATAGCAAGAGACTCATTCATCCCTAGGTCTATGTGGAAGCGCACCGATGCGTACCTGAAGCCAAGCAGAGAGACAATTATTGCGCTCGCTAGAGAGTTGAAGATTCACCCAGCTATTGTAGCAGGGCGCCTCAGGAAAGAGGCTGGTAACTATAATCAGTTTACTGACCTTATCGGCCAAGGCATGGTCCGTTCTCAGCTTCTAAATCCATGAGGTGAAAAAATGAACACTCAGTATTATCCTATTGTTCGAGCAAAAGGCGGCGAGCTTGAAGCGCTGATGTTTTTCAAAAAACTAGACAAGGCTTCGTTGTCCCGATGCACTCCAATATTTGAGATTGCAAAGCTTGAAGGCAAATCGTTAGAAGTAGCTAAGAAAAATAGCTCCACCCCTTACGAAGAGTATCTCGACGCGCGTGCTCATAAAATCGCTGAAATATTCAGAGGTAAGCGTGTTTTCCTGGATGTCTCCCAATGGCCAACCGGCTTTACGACTGAAGGCGGAGAGCAGATTCTCACCTATGTGTGCCAAAGCCTCAAAGATCTGGGGGTAATCGTCTGTCCCCTGATCGGTTATGACCGATGGGAAGCAGCGGAGTATCGAGAGACTATAAGATCAATCGTACTTGCTGAAACCGCAGTTTTTTGCATCCGTTTAGATAGTTTGGCAATTGAAGATTTAGGTGATCTCGATCATCTTGACGAAATTGTCGAAGATATGATTCTAACGACAGGGATTAGCGAGGAGCAGACGCCTGTACTTATCGACATTGGAGATGTGACAAAGATTCCGATGCAAGAGCTCATGGAGACTGTTGAAACTGCATATGTTCACATGAAAAGTCTTGGTTTTAGCACCGTTATAATGAGTGCAAGCTCGATCCCAGACTCCATTGAAAAAGCGGTAAGGGAACGCGATTCAAGTGGAATAATTCACCGTAAAGAGATGATTGTTTGGAAAGGATTTTTATCGGCTAATCCAACTGCATCATTATACTTCGGTGATTACGGGGTACGAAATCCCAGGTCCTCAGACAATATCGCACCTCATATGAACGGCAAGATTCGGCACACTATAAACAACGGATTTTATGTGGTGCGCGGCCATTCAGTGCAGGGGGATGGCGGCTTTGCTCAAAGTCAAAAGCTCGCACTCGATGTAGTGCAGTCTGTTCATTATAAACACCCTAATTTTAGTTGGGGTGATGCCATGATTAAGCAATGTAGCGTGGGTAAAGTGATAGGTAATCCGACAAACTGGATCGCATACGATACCAGTCATCATTTGAAATACGTTACTGCAGAGATTTTTGAGTTTACTGCCCAACTTGCGGCCATCGCTGCTCGGGTAGGCAGCGACGCGAAGTCGGCAGTAGGGTCAATTCTGGATCAGCGATAACATGTATGCTACAGCCGCCTTCAGCGATCAGGTGTAAGTAGTAATGAAAACTATATTTGAAGATCTTATTACTCGCTATGGAACAAAGCGTGCAGAGTTTATTGCTAAGACCTGGCCGAAAAAGCCAAAATGGCGTGAGATTATTTCAGTCTCGGAGTCGCCGAGAGCTGAAGAGTACTTTGATGAAGAGATGGCTTTTTACAGGGTTTTTGAGGCGGAGCTTGATGACATACCGCGATTGAGAAATAAGGAAATCAGTGTGGATCAATGGGAGGAGGTTGTTCATTTTTTAAAAATCCACAATGAAAGGCTGTCATCTCAGATTGATAACTCTACTACTCTCACCGCTACCTTTGTGTTTATGGGGTCTCTATTTCTATTGCTTGCAAATTACGTTACGTATCTATTTTATTTTCCGTTCGTTTTCCTGGCAGTCATTGCTATGCAGATCTTTTTACAGCGGATGGGGAGGCGACACGAGTTGGCCAGAAATAAAGAATTTGTGATCATTATTGAAAATTACATCAAAAAGCGTCGTACGGTTTCTTAAGGGGCATCTGCATAGGCACCAATTTAGGGGGGCCTAAATTAGTCCTGAAGGATGCCTGTGGCCAACTGACGGTTTTCATCATGGGAATGATAATGAATGATCGTGGAAATCCTCAGAGGATCTGGTCCGAATAGGCCATGCAGTCGATTTCGGTGATGCCCAGCTCCGAGCCTTCTCTAGTCAAATCGGCATCCACTGATATGCTATAGAACTGTTGTGATAATCCGCATCGACACCATCTTGCTCGGTGCCGAGTCCATGAATACGGAGGACTGAATCGCTTCTGGTTTTGTAGACGCTGAGTGCCTGCTCCTGTCCGTTCTCTGCCTTTCACGAAGGGCTGCAGTCGATCCCAGGCAGACCATGAGTCTCCTGCGTACCAAATGCAAATAGTGGCGCGCTCCGCATACATGCAGTGTCGCGGAGAGTAGCGCGGCACGGTCATGGCCTCAGAACGAGCTGCTCAAATTCAATGCAAATGACTGGTCACGTCGAATGCAAACAGATGGTCGAGTCCATGCAATTACTCATTTAGAGAATTTCTCGCCTCCAGCTTATCCAATTTGCCTACCAGATCCTCAGCTCGCAGATGAGTGTAGCGCTTAAGCATCTGCATCGACTTATGCCCGCTGATGGCGGAAACCTCCTGATCAGAAAGGCCGCCCTCTACCAAGCGGCTGACTGCTTCATGACGAAGGTCATGAAAGCGTAGATCAGGCATTCCTAGCTTAGTCTTCAGCTTGCCCCAAGTCTTGGTGAAGGCATAAGCGCTGCGCTTACCCTCTTTGCCAGGTTCCCCAAAAAACACCAGGTCGCAATCGATTGGACGAATAGGGTTGCTCATCGCCAGTTGGAAGGCGTCAGTGGCTAACCGGGTTAACGGCACGGTGCGAGCGCTATCGTTTTTGGTATCAGAAAGGCGTACCACGCGCTTTTTCAGGTCAACCTGATGCCGGCGCAACGATGTTATCTCCGATGAGCGCATGCCGGTCTCCAAGGCGATTCGAACAATCCAACCAAGCATGGGATTACTGTGAGCATTCACTGCAGCCAGCAACCGACGTTCCTCTTCGGCACCTAGGCGTCGATCTCTGCCTTCACCAGGGCTCGGTTTGCGAATGTTCAGCACCGGGTTGAAACTTAGCCCCAGCCCCCACTCCTGAATTGCGACCGTGTACAGGTGGCTCAGAAGGGCCAGTTCCAGACGCACGGTGTTGTTGCTTGTTGGTTTGCCACGACTGGTGATTGATGCCAGACGCGTATCCCGGTAATTGGCAATGATTTCTGCGGAGAGTGCAGCCATCGAGTACTTGCCTAGATGGCTCATCAACTGCTGAGCTTTGGTTGCTTCGGCGCGCTGAGTCGTCGGTTTCTTCGTTGGGCTGATCTCGGCCAGATATCGCTTCAAAGCCATGGCCAACGTCATGCGCTCTGAACCGCTCCGCTGGATGTAAACGCCTCTGACCATTTCATCTTCTGTGCGACGGGCCCAGTCTTCGGCATCACGCTTTGTACGAAAGGTCTTCGCGTTGGCGGGCCAGCCGGTTTTCCGCACCAGGGCTTTCCAGGTGCCAGCGTCTGTTTTGACGATGGTGGCCATGTTATTTCTGCTCCAAAAACGTACCGTTGTTTTGGCACTGTACTGATTTTGTACCTGTGGACCATAGGACTGGTCCAGCTGTTTTTGTCGCAGGCAGCAAAAAGCCGCGCAATGCGCGGCTCTGAGTATGGTGGGCCCACACGGACTCGAACCGTGGACCAAAGGATTATGAGTCCTCTGCTCTAACCAACTGAGCTATGGGCCCTCAGTAGGTCGCGGATTATAACGGCGGTTTCGCGGCTGTGCTATCCGAAAAGTCCGAAAGATTCATAAGAAGAAATCTTGCGCAGAATTCTTCGGCGTCGAGGGGCAGGCTGACGATGTAGCCCTGGATCTGTTCGCAGCCTTCGCTGGTCAGAAATTGCTGCTGTTCGCTGTTCTCCACGCCCTCGGCGATCACGGTCAGTTGCAGGCTGCGTCCAAGGGCGATGATGGCGCGGACGATGGCGGCGTCGTGGGTGTCTTCCGGCAGGCCGCGGACGAAGGACTGGTCGATCTTGAGGATGTCCAGTGGCAGGCGTTTGAGGTAGCTCAGTGAGGAGTAGCCAGTGCCGAAGTCGTCGATCGCCAGTTGCACGCCGAGTGTCTTCAACTGGTGCAGCACTGCCAGCGCTTCCTGGGTCTGGCTCATGATGAAGTTTTCGGTGATTTCCAGTTGCAGGCAGCCGGGTTCCAGGCCGTTGTCCGTGAGCAGCTTTTCGATGCGTTCCAGCAGGTTGGTCTGGCGCAGTTGAGCGCCTGCCAGGTTCACCGATAGCGGGCCGAACGGCTGACAGGTCTTGCGCCATACGCCCATCTGGCGGCAGGCCTGCTCCAGCACCCAGTCGCCGATCTGCAGGATCATGCCGTTTTCTTCCGCCATGGGAATGAAGTGCTCGGGCGGCACTTCGCCAAATGTCGGGTGGTTCCAGCGGATCAGTGCTTCTGCGCCTGCCATTGTGTGGGTTATCAGGTTGATTTTGGGCTGGTAGGCCAACGTCAGTTGATTGCGCTCCAGAGCGCGTCTCAGTTCCTGCTCGAGGGCGATGCGCTCGCTGGCCTGGTCACTGAGGTCGCAGGTATAGCTTTCGACCCGGTTGCGACCTTTTGCCTTGGAACGGTACATCGCAGCGTCGGCATTTTTGACCAGCGTGGCCACGTCATTGCCGTCGGTAGGAAACACGCAGCTACCGATGCTGGGGCTGATGTAGAGCTCATGTTCGCCAGCTTGAAAGGGCGTGTTGAAGCAGGCCAGTAATTTATTCGCGATAGCCTGCGCGTCGCTGGCTTGCAGCAGGCCTGGCAACAGAACGATGAACTCGTCACCGCCCAGGCGTGCGACGGTATCGATGTCGCGCAGGGTTTCCTTGAGCCGGTGTGCGATGCCTTTCAGCAGCAGATCGCCGACCGGGTGGCCGAGGCTGTCATTGATGTGCTTGAAGCGATCCAGGTCGAGAAACAACACTGCGCCGAGGCTGCCGGACTCTTCGCTGTGTAGCAGGGCGGCCTGAAGCCGGTTCTCGAACAATATCCGGTTGGGCAGGCCGGTGAGCGGATCATGATGAGCTTGATAGTCGAGGCGCGCCTGTGCGTGTTTGAGGCTGGATATGTCGGCGAAGACGGCGACGAAGTGGGTCAGGAAGTTGTCTTTGTTGCGCACGGCACTGATGGTCAGCCAGCTCGGGTAAAGCTCGCCGTTCTTGCGGCGATTGCTGATTTCGCCCTGCCAATGACCCTCGGCTGCCAGTTGGTGCCACATCGAGGCATAGAACGCACTGTCATGCTGGCCGGAGGCAAGCAGGCGAGGGGTCTGGCCAATGGCTTCATCCTCGCTGTAGCCAGTGATTTCCGTGAATGCCCGATTGACGGCACTGATGCGCTGGTCGGTATCGGTGATGAGCACACCTTCGGCGGTGCTTTCGAATACCGTTGCGGCCAGGTGCAGCTTTTCCTGCATCTGGCTGCCTTCGGTTACATCCCGTGCAATTGTCAGCAGGCAGTCATCGCCCGCGATAATGAGGGGTTGAGAGGACAGTTCGCACAGTCGTATATCGCCGTTGGCATTACGCAGCCGGACGCGCAGGTCTCTGACGAAACCATGCTTCTTCATACGCTCGACGAGCCTTGAGCGCTCACTCAAGTCAACCCAGATGCCCAGGTCGAACGTTGAGTGGTCAAGGCAGTACTTTTCGCTGTATCCGGTGATACGGCAGAATCCTTCGTTGACCTCCAGAAGCATGCCGTCCTGTTGCCGGGTAATCGCCAGTCCGTCGGGCGAGGCATGAAAGGCTTTGGCGAATTTCTCTTCGGAAAGCTGTAACTGTCGCCGGGCCTGTTTGAGCTGGGTGATATCTCGCACTGTCACCAGCACAGCGGGCGTCGAGCTTTGCTCGAACGGTTGGGCGGACATGAGGCCGGAAAAGATTTCGCCGTTTTTGCTCCGGAAGGGCATCTCCAGATTATGGATATCGCCCGTCTGCAATTGCTGCAGGACTTTTGGGCCGATGCCTGGCACTGCCCACAGATTCAGTTCTGTAGGTGTCTTTCCAAGCACTTCGTCAAGGGCTAGCCCGGTTCGCTCCACGAACGCCGGGTTGGCATCCATGATCTGCCCGTCGGCAAGGCTGGCGATGATCATTGCATCCGGGCATTGGGCGAAGACCGAGGCGAATCTTCCTTCGGACAGGCACGACGCCTCCCGATCACTGTTGTCGATTACTCCACTCATATGCGGTTTACGTCCGTGCTTGACTATCGCTGATGATGGTGTGGCGTAACCTTGTACTTCATTGATCCAAGGTTTTACTCGAAGAGCGCTTGTTTCCAGCGTGATACGTAGTTGTAGGTCAATTCATCAGTACCTGCAAATGGATTGATGTCTGACCTCTTCTTGTTTTGATCAATTGACGACTGGGCCTGCAAGTTTTGAATTTTTTTCTGCCCGGAAACGCAAAACCCCCGGCATGCCGGGGGTTTTGTTGACTCGCTGGTGTGATTACTCGTCGAGGAACGAGCGCAGGTGCTCGCTTCTCGTCGGGTGGCGCAGCTTGCGCAGTGCCTTGGCTTCTATCTGACGGATCCGCTCGCGGGTTACGTCAAACTGCTTACCAACCTCTTCAAGGGTGTGGTCGGTATTCATGTCGATGCCGAAACGCATGCGCAGAACCTTTGCTTCACGGGCGGTAAGGCCCGACAGCACTTCGCGTGTCGCTTCTTTCAGGCTTTCAACAGTGGCGACATCGATTGGCGACTGCATGGTCGAGTCTTCGATGAAGTCACCCAGATGCGAATCTTCGTCGTCACCGATCGGGGTTTCCATGGAGATCGGCTCTTTTGCGATCTTCAATACCTTGCGGATTTTATCCTCAGGCATCTCCATACGTTCGCCCAGCTCTTCCGGGGTCGGTTCGCGACCCATTTCCTGCAGCATCTGCCGGGAAATGCGGTTGAGCTTGTTGATCGTCTCGATCATGTGCACCGGAATACGAATGGTGCGTGCCTGGTCGGCAATCGAGCGAGTGATCGCCTGACGGATCCACCAGGTGGCATAGGTCGAGAACTTGTAGCCACGACGGTATTCGAACTTGTCCACAGCCTTCATCAAGCCGATGTTGCCTTCCTGGATCAGATCGAGGAATTGTAAGCCACGGTTGGTGTACTTCTTGGCGATGGAGATCACCAGACGCAAGTTCGCTTCGACCATCTCTTTCTTCGCACGGCGGGCCTTGGCCTCACCGATCGACATGCGACGGTTGATGTCCTTGATCTCGGCGATTTTCAGGCCGGTCTCTTCTTCCAGGGCGGACAGCTTCTGCTGGCAACGCTGGATGTCAGGCTGCAGGCGACCGATGGCTTCGGCGTATTTGCTCTTGCCCTTGGCCAGTGCGTCAGTCCAGCTTTCGTCAACTTCGTTGCCCGGGAACTGGCGCAGGAAGTCGGCGCGCGGCATACGTGCATCACGTACACACAACTGCATAATGGCGCGTTCCTGTGCACGAAGACGCTCAAGCGCACCGCGTACACGCTCTACCAGACCTTCAAACTGCTTTGGAACCAGTTTGATCGGCATGAACAGTTCGGCCAGAGCAACCATTTCGGCAATGGCGTGCTTGTCGTCGCGACCAAATTTCTTCAGGGCCTTGCGGGTGATTTCCATTTGATCGGAAACCGCACCGAAGCGCTGTTGGGCGATGACCGGATCAGGACCGCTCTCGACTTCGTCTTCTTCGTCGCTGGCGTCCGCCGACTCTTCCTCTTCGTCATCGGCACCTTCGGCCTTGACGGCTTTAGGGTCGACAGGCGGCGGGACTTCGGCAGGCGGCGCGATGCCGTCGTCCGGGTCGATATAGCCGCTCAGGACATCGGAGAGGCGACCGCCTTCACTGGTGACGCGTGTGTATTCGGAGAGAATGTGGTCAACCGTGCCTGGGAAGTGCGCAATTGCGCCCATCACTTCACGGATGCCTTCTTCGATACGTTTGGCGATTTCGATTTCGCCTTCACGGGTCAGAAGTTCAACGGTGCCCATTTCCCGCATGTACATACGAACAGGATCGGTGGTACGACCGATGTCGGTCTCGACCGCTGCCAACGCTGCAGCCGCTTCTTCTGCGGCTGCCTCATCGGTATCGGCGTCGGCCAGCATCAAGGCGTCCGCATCCGGAGCACTCTCGTGTACCGGGATCCCCATGTCGTTGATCATGCGGATGATGTCTTCCACCTGCTCGGGATCTGAAATATCCTCGGGCAAGTGGTCGTTGACCTCTGCGTAAGTCAGATACTTCTGCTCACGACCCAGGGTGATCAACTCTTTGATACGAGATTGCTGTTGCGCTTTTCCGGACATAACACCCTATCCACTGAAGGTCTTGGCGGGCAAAAAACAAGCCGAGGATTATACCCGAGCTATGACCTCACGCGCCAGTTGAGGTCGGGGTTTGTGCGGGAACATTGCGATTTAGCAGTTCCCTAAGCTGAATTTTCTCTTCTGCGCTCAACTCGGTCTGCCGAGCCTTGCTGATCAGATGTTCCAGACTGCGCTCGCGCTGGCGAGCGGATAAGCTAGTTATAGTGTCGAAAAACTGTTGTTCAAGGTTATCGGCCTCAATCAGCCATTCCTTTTCTGCCAGAGCGCGCAGCAAACGGCCCTGTTCAGTGCCGTGCCATCGCGCTATCAACTGTAACGACCGAAGGTTCGGATTCTTTTGCCGGGCCTCGATAAGAGCGACCAGCAGTTGTGCGTTTGATTGGTCTTCTGCAGCGAAATGGCTGGCATTTTCGACCTTTTCCGCCAATTCAGGGTGATGCAGCAAGGTTCTCAGCGCAGCCTGCATGGGCGGTTCGACGGCGGTAGGCACACGCGGCGTTCGAGGCTCAAAGTCCTGGCGCTTGCCTTTTTTGCCCCAGGATTTGTTGTCCCATTTTTTTTGATTCTGACCGCCGGTTTTCTTCTGCGTCCATTCCTGCTGAGGCTCATAACCGCCTTGTGGCTGGTAATCGGCAAAATCAGGCATGGCATCGTAGTCGACATACGGGTCGTAACTCGGTGGCGCCTCTGCCGGCGCGCTCTGCACCAGCTGACTAACGGCTTCGCCGGACAGCCCGGTAATTTCGGTCAGGCGCTGACGCATCAGAATACGCAGGTTCGCGCCGGGCACCTTGTCGATCAGTGGCGCTGCCAGGGTGGCCATGTGCGCCTTGCCTTCCAGCGAGCGCGGGTCAGACTCTTTGGTCAGTTGCTCGAAAAAATAATCGGCCAGCGGCTGCGCGTGCTGATTGATGCGTGCCTTGAACGCGTCGGTGCCTTCTGAGCGCACCAGCGTGTCCGGGTCTTCGCCTTCGGGAAGAAACAGAAAGCGCGCCCGCCGTCCGTCCTGCAGGCTCGACAGGGTCGCTTCCAGTGCACGCCATGCAGCGTTGCGCCCGGCCTGATCGCCGTCGAAGCAGAACAACACGTTAGGCACGACCCTGAACAGGCGCTTCAAGTGCTCTTCGCTGGTCGCTGTACCCAGCGTGGCCACGGCATTGCGCAAGCCTTGCTGGGCGAGGGCGATGACGTCCATGTAGCCTTCAACAACAATGATTTCATCGAGGTTGCGATTGAATTTGCGCGCCTCGAACAGGCCGTACAGCTCCTGACCCTTGTGGAAAACCGGTGTTTCCGGGGAGTTCAGGTACTTGGGTTTGTCATCGCCCAGTACGCGGCCGCCAAAGGCAATGACGCGCCCACGTGAATCACGGATCGGAAACATCACCCGGTCGCGGAAGCGGTCGTAGCGTTTGCCGGTTTCGGCGTTCTCGATCAGCAGGCCGGCATCGATCATCACCTTTTGCTGCAATGAGTCGCTGCTCAGGTGTTTGTACAGGTTGTCCCAGCCGGGAGGGGCGAAGCCCAGGCCGAAGTCCCTGGCGATTTCGCCGGACAGTCCGCGGCCCTTGAGGTAATCCACCGCAGCCTTGCGTGACGGGTGGCTTTTCAGGGCCTGGCGGTAGAACTCGGCAGCGGCGGTCAACAGCGGGTAGAGCGGGGAATCGGTCGGTTGCCGGGGCTTCTGGCCTTTTACGCTCTGTTCGCGAGGCACTTCCATGCCGGCGGCCTTGGCCAGGTCCTCGACCGCCTGGGGGAAGTCCAGGTTGTCGTGGTCCATGATGAAGCCGAGCGCGTTGCCACCTGCGCCGCACCCGAAGCAGTAATAGAACTGCTTGTCCGGGCTGACGCTGAAAGAGGGGGTTTTCTCTTTGTGGAACGGGCAGCACGCGGTGTAATTCTTCCCGGCTTTCTTGAGCTGCACGCGCGAACTGACAACATCGACAATATCGGTGCGGTTCAGAAGGTCGTCGATAAAGCTCTGGGGAATCAGCCCGGCCATGGCGTTCTCATCATTCAAGCGTGGTGCAAAAGTATCGGATGACTCTACGAGCGTTCCGTCAGCCTGTCAGCCGTCTTTTTGAAGACGTCGGCAATAAACGGGCACGTCTTTGCATCCGAAGGACGGTGTTGGCCTGGAAGGAATAAGGCTTGATCCCGCGAGTGGATCAAAAAGGCCACAAGCTTCGTTGCCCACATGAGTGGTCAGAGCCCGGGACACGGAAGACGCTGCCTTGGCTGAGCTTCTTGCGAAGTCATCAAGGCATACTCGTCTTGTCATCGGTCGATGTGCTGCCCGAGTGGGCATGACCGATGTAGCCTGTGAACAGGCTGGACGTGCTTGACTGAATATCCGAGTCGCATCGGCGGCCTGGACAGGGTCAATCAATAAAGCAAACGCAAAACAGCGAAGCTGTAACTGCCGACAGCCCGGCTGGTTGGCCGGGCAAGGCAGAAGCTTGCGACGAAGGTCTGTAAATTAATACAGACGAACGGCGCGGCGCTGTTCGCGCTGGACTTTCTTGGCGTGGCGTTTGACAGCAGCTGCTGCCTTGCGCTTACGCTCCGAAGTCGGCTTCTCGTAAAATTCGCGGCTACGAACTTCAGCCAGAACACCGGCTTTTTCGCAGGAGCGCTTGAAACGACGCAGAGCTACGTCGAAGGGTTCGTTCTCTTTAACTTTGACGGCTGGCATCCAGAGCTACCTTCATTCATTACCGGGGTCAACGCTCAGTGCAAACACTGCACAAAAGTACGTCGGTTTTTAAGGGTTGCGGATGTTAACCCCTCATTGAGAGGAATGCAAAGCCTCTGATCGAAAACCGCTGGTCGGCACCTCGGTCGACGACTATTATGCGCGCCTTCAAATCTGCCCCCTACAAGGCGCAACCCCATGCTAGTACTGGGATTAGAAACCTCCTGCGACGAAACCGGCGTCGCATTATATGACAGCGAACGCGGTTTGCTTGCGGACGCATTATTCAGCCAGATCGACCTGCATCGTGCCTATGGCGGTGTGGTGCCGGAGCTGGCTTCGCGTGATCACGTCAAGCGCATGCTGCCCCTGATTCGCCAGACGCTGGCCGAGGCAGACTGTGTGGCCACTGATATCGACGCCATTGCCTACACGGCCGGCCCTGGACTGGTGGGCGCCTTGCTGGTCGGCGCTTCGTGCGCTCAGGCGCTGGCATTCGCCTGGGACATCCCGGCGCTGGGCGTGCATCACATGGAAGGTCATCTGCTGGCGCCGATGCTGGAAGAAAACCCGCCACAGTTCCCGTTCGTCGCCTTGCTGGTGTCCGGCGGCCATACGCAACTGGTACGCGTCGACGGTATCGGTCAGTACGAGCTGCTGGGCGAGACCCTGGATGATGCTGCAGGCGAGGCGTTCGACAAGACCGCGAAGATGATGGGCATGCAGTACCCAGGCGGCCCGGAGATTTCAAAGGCGGCGATGCAGGGCGTGGCAGGGCGTTTTGTCTTCCCTCGGCCGATGACTGATCGTCCCGGGCTGGAATTCAGCTTCAGCGGTCTGAAAACCTCTGCGCTCAATACCTGGCAGCAATGCCGGAACGCTGGAGACGACAGTGAGCAAACCCGCTGCGACATCGCGCTGGCCTTCCAGCAGGCGGTAGTGGAGACTTTGACCATCAAGTGCAAGCGCGCGCTCAAGCAGACTGGCCTCAAGAGCCTGGTGATTGCCGGTGGTGTCAGCGCCAACAAGGCACTGCGGGCTTCGCTGGAAAGCATGCTTGGCGACTTGCGCGGCCATGTCTATTACGCGCGGCCCGAGTTTTGTACCGATAATGGCGCCATGATTGCCTTTGCCGGGTGTCAGCGTTTGCAGGCCGGGCAGAAGGAAGATTTGAGCATCAGCGTGCAGGCGCGCTGGCCCATGGAGCAGTTGTCGGGGTTGTGACGGCGACGAGGCGTGTTGCGCCTCAGAAATGTCGTTCGCGCCCGGCGAGCAGGTCGCGTAGATTGCCGCGATGGCGCCAGACGATGAGCAGGGTCAACACGCTCATCGGCAGCAGCGCATGAGGCTCCTGCCATGCCAGCAATGGCAGGGTCAGGGGAGTGGCGATCAGGGCGGCAAGGGAGCTGGTGCGGGTCAGGTAGAGCGTCAGCAGCCAGGCGACTATCGCCAGGGCGGCGGCGGGCGGATACAGGCCCAGCAGCACACCGGCGGCGGTCGCTACGCCTTTGCCACCGCGGAAGCGAAAGTACAACGGGAACAGATGGCCCAGCACCGCGCAGACACCGATCCAGCCCTGCTGTGCAGTGTCCATGTTCCAGGCGCTGGCCATCAGGATCGGCATCAGGCCTTTGCAGAGATCGCCGAGCAGGGTCAGGATGGCGAGTTTTTTCCCGGCCAGACGCAGCATGTTGGTCGCACCGGCATTGCCGGAGCCACTGGCGCGCGGGTCAGGTCTGCCGCTCAGTCGGCTGAGCAGGATGGCGAAGGACAGCGAGCCAAGCAGGTAGGCGAAGGTGGCCAGTAACCAAAACATGCGAACCATTCCGGGCGAGGATGCCCTGATTCTAACGGCGCATCGCGCCCTTGTCGTGCAGTGGAGAGTAGTGCTTGGACAGAGTTTTCATCGAGGGCCTTGAGGTCGATACGGTCATTGGCGCCTATGACTGGGAGCGCGGCATTCGTCAGTGCCTGCGTCTGGACCTCAGCTTTGCCTGGGACAATCGCCCCGCCGCCGCAGGGGATGATCTGAGCAAGGCCCTCGACTACGCCAGCGTCTCGACACGTATCCAGGCGTTCGCCGAGCAGGCACAGTTCCAGTTGGTGGAGACCTTCGCCGAGCGACTGGCCGAAGTGCTGATGGGTGAATTCAATATTCCCTGGCTGCGCCTGAAACTGACCAAGCCCGGTGCTGTGGCGGCCGCCGCCGGTGTGGGCGTGGAGATCGAGCGCGGATGTCGCTGACGCGGATTTTCCTCGGCCTGGGGAGCAATATCGAGCGTGAGCGCCACTTGGTTGCGGGGCTTGATGCGCTGGATGGCTTTCTGACTGACCTGAGCTGCTCGCCGGTTTTTGAAAGCCATGCGGTCGGTATCAAGAGCGGGCCGTTCTTCAATCTGGTGGTGTCGGCGCTGACCGATCTGCCCTTGATGGAGCTGGATCGTCGCCTGAAATTCATCGAAGCGGACAATGGCCGCTATGCTCCGGATCGCAAAGGGTTGCCCCTGGATATCGATGTGCTGCTGTATGGCGAGCAGGTGGGTAATTTCGACGGGCTGATTCTGCCGAGGGCGGAAATCCTGAAGAATGCCTTCGTGCTGCGCCCATTGGCGTTGATTGCCCCTGAACGTCTGCATCCGGGCGTGGGAATTGCCTTCAGCAAACTCTGGGCTGATGCGCAGATTGATCAGCAGCTCTGGCCTGTGGCTTTCGAGTGGCGCGGGCTGGGTCTGACGCCTGAGGATTTACTGCGTAACTGAGGGTGTCCGCGCCTTCCAGTTCGAATGCCTCTGGCGTCACGGGCTGAAGATCGTACGCAGCGCGCCCAAGGCTGCGCTACTACGCCGAGCGTTCGGCGTTATACACAAATCCAACTGACTATCGTGCCAATGCTCCGCGTTGGCACGCATTGGGTGACGCTCCGCGTCACAAATCTGCAGCCTGGCGCGGTATCAAGCGCAAAGAAGTCGCAGGCTTTGGTGCTGCCTGCATATTCAACCGGATTGAATGATGCAGCGTGGCTGCAATGTGACGCAGAGCGTCACGAAATGCATTACCACGCGGAGCGTGGGAACGATAATACGCCACCCTGTACAAGGGTCAGGCCGAATGCTCGGCCTTGTAGGTTTTCAGCGCCTTCAAGCGCTCGTTCTTCAGCGCATCACCCAATTCCTTGCCCTTCAGACCCTGTTCCAGCAACGGCTTTACGGAAACCGCACGTGCGGCCTCGGCAGCGCCGCGCAGGTAATCGGCCTGTGGGTAACTGCGTTGTTCGAAGCCGTGGCGTCCTCGGGCGTCCATTTCGCAAGCCGCAATGAATTCTTCAAAGCGCTGCGGGCGGCGGTAGACGTCGAAGCTTTGCAGCAGCTCCAGCAGGGTCGAGGGCTTCAGCTCCAGCGCACGGTGGCCGTGGGTATGGTACTGGCCGACCAGCAGCGCCAGTTCCTGGCAGTCCCTTGGTACACGAAAGCGCTCGTTGACCGCCTTTATCAGGCGCAGGCCGGTGTGTTCATGGGCGATGTGCCGTGGCCATTCGGCTTCCGGGGTCAGCCCTTTCCCGAGGTCGTGCAGCAAGCAGGCCCAGCGCACCGTCAGCGGATGTTTATGGCGTGCGGATTGCTCGAGGACACTGAGCACGTGTACGCCGGTGTCTATTTCCGGGTGATGCGCCGCTGGCTGCGGTACACCAAACAACGCTTCGACCTCGGGCATCAGCTCGTTGAGCGCGGCGCAGTCGTGCAGCACCTGAATGAACACCTGAGGCTGTTCTTCCATGAGCGCGCGCGAGATTTCCTTCCAGCTTCGCTCGGCAGTTAGCGCCTTGAGTTCACCCGATTCACTGAGCTGGCGCATCAGCCCCAGGGTCTCGGGTGCGATGGTGAAACCGTAGCCGGCGTAGCGGGCGGCGAATCGGGCTACACGCAAGACCCTGAGCGGATCTTCGGCGAATGCGGGGGAAACGTGACGTAATATCCGCGCTTCTAAATCTTTCTGGCCGTTATAGGGATCGGTGAGATTGCCGTCCTTGTCTTCCGCCATGGCGTTGATCGTCAGGTCACGCCGAATCAAATCCTGCTCAAGCGTCACCTCGGGGCTGGCGTGGAAAACAAAGCCTCCATAGCCCACGCCGCTTTTGCGCTCGGTGCGCGCCAATGCGTATTCCTCATTGGTCAGCGGATGCAGAAACACCGGGAAATCTGTACCGACCGGGCGGTAGCCCTTGATCAGCATGTCCTCGGTACTTGCGCCGACCACGACCCAGTCGATGTCCGTGACAGGTTGACCCAGAAGACGGTCGCGTACAGCACCGCCTACTTTATAAATCTGCATAAAAAGCCTCCGTAAGCGCGACAGGATAAACCTTGTGTCGTGCTTGCGGAGGCTAAAGCTGCATGACCAAGCGTTTTAAGCACTATTGGCCTGGCGCTTAAAGGTGGACGACCGCCATATCAAGCCGGGGATATTCACTGTCGGCATGCTCGCCTTTCGGGGGGACGTGATGAGTCTTGACCACCTGATCGCCCTGCAAGGTTTCCAGGTGGATGTCAAAGCCCCACAGCCGGTGCAGGTGTTTGAGCACCTCGTCTGTCGAGTCACCGAGCGGTTTGCGATTGTGCTGTTGATGGCGCAGGGTCAGCGAGCGATCGCCTCGGCGGTCTATGCTGTAGATCTGCACATTGGGTTCCCGGTTGCCCAGGTTGTACTGCGCAGCGAGTATTTCGCGGATGGTCCGATACCCGTTTTCATCATGAATGGCGGGTACCAGGAGGTCTTCCTGCTGGTCGTCGTCCATGATGCTGAACAGCTTGAGGTCGCGAATCACCTTGGGCGACAGGTACTGGAGGATGAAGCTCTCGTCCTTGAAACTGCTCATCGCAAACTTGATCGCCGTCAGCCAGTCGCTGCCGGCAATCTCCGGAAACCACTGCCGGTCCTCATCGGTAGGGTTTTCGCACATCCGGCGGATGTCCTGATACATGGCAAAGCCCAGCGCATAGGGGTTGATGCCACTGTAGTAAGGGCTGTCGAAACCAGGCTGAAAAATCACGCTGGTGTGCGACTGCAGGAACTCCATCATGAAGCCGTCGGTGACCAGGCCTTCGTCGTACAGGTCATTCATCAGCGTGTAGTGCCAGAACGTCGCCCAGCCTTCGTTCATCACCTGTGTCTGGCGCTGAGGATAGAAATACTGCGCGATCTTGCGCACGATGCGCACCACTTCGCGCTGCCAGGGTTCAAGCAGCGGAGCGTGCTTCTCGATGAAGTAGAGAATGTTTTCCTGCGGCTCAGCCGGGAAGCGTGCATTGTCTTCCTTGCTGCCCTTGTCGGCACTTTTCGGGATGGTGCGCCAAAGATCGTTGATCTGCCGCTGAAGGTGCTCCTCCCGGTCCTTCTGCCGACGCCGCTCCTCTTCGGCGGAAATCGGGTAGGGCCGCTTGTAGCGGTCCACACCGTAGTTCATCAGCGCATGGCAGGAGTCCAGCAAGTCCTCCACGGCATCGATGCCATGGCGCTCCTCGCATTGCATGATGTACTGCTTGGCAAACACCAGGTAATCAATGATCGAGCTGGCGTCGGTCCAGGTGCGAAACAGGTAGTTGCCCTTGAAGAAGCTGTTGTGGCCATAGCACGCATGGGCGACGACCAGCGCCTGCATGCAGATGGTGTTTTCCTCCATCAGGTAGGCAATGCACGGGTCGGAGTTTATGACGATCTCGTAGGCCAGGCCCATCTGGCCGCGTGAATAGGACTTTTCCGTACTGAGGAAGTGTTTGCCGTAGGACCAATGGTGATAGCCCAACGGCATGCCTACCGACGCATAAGCATCCATCATCTGCTCGGCAGTGATCACTTCGATCTGGTTGGGATAGGTGTCCAGCGCATACCGCTCGGCAATCCTGCCAATTTCGCGGTCGTAGGCGCGGATCAGTTCGAATGTCCACTCTGACCCCGTGGAAAGGGGTTGGCGCTTCTGCTCTCTGGCGGTCATGACACTAACCTTCGCTGGAAGAGTTCGCGGAATACCGGATAGATATCACCGGCAGAGACCAGCTGTTGCTGGGCAAACGTGTCGGCAAAATCTTCACCGATGCGTTCGTATTCATACCACAAGGCCTGATGCTCACGCGGGGTGATTTCCACGTACGTGTAGTACTGCACGAAGGGCATGATCTGTTTGGTGAGGATTTCCCGGCAGATGGGCGAATCATCGTTCCAGTTGTCGCCATCCGACGCCTGTGCCGCGTAAATATTCCAGTCACTGCTCGGGTAGCGTGCGGCCATGATTTCCTGCATCAGTTTCAATGCGCTGGAAACGATGGTACCGCCGGTTTCCCGGGAATAGAAAAACTCTTCCTCGTCCACTTCGCGGGCGCTGGTGTGGTGACGAATGAAGACCACATCGATTTTGTCGTAGTTACGTTTGAGGAACAGGTACAGCAGGATGAAAAAGCGCTTGGCGATGTCCTTGGTCGCCTGGGTCATGGAGCCGGAGACGTCCATCAGGCAAAACATGACCGCCTTGGAGCTGGGGTTGGGTTGCTTGACCAGCAGGTTGTACTTGAGGTCGAAGGTGTCGAGGTAGGGCACACGACGAATGCGTGCCTTCAGTCGGTCGATCTCTACTTCCAGTTCCTGAATGTCGCCGAAGTTATCCGGCTCTTCGCGCTTCATGCGCTCAAGCTCGGCGGTGGCTTCCCTGAGTTTCGCGCGACTGCTGCCGGACAGCGCGATGCGGCGTGCATGCGCCGAGCGCAGGGTGCGGATGATGTTGATACGCGACGGGTTGCCTTCGTTGCTGATACCCGCGCGCACGGTCTTGAAGGTGTCGGTGCCGGTCAGGTTGCGCTTGACCAGGTTCGGCAGCTCCAGGTCTTCGAACATGAACTCAAGAAACTCTTCCTGAGTAATCTGGAACGAGAACTCATCCATCCCTTCGCCGGAGTTGCCCGCCTTGCCGGGGCCCTTGCCACCACCACCGCCTTGAGGGCGGGCGATGTGCTCGCCTGTGGTGAACTCCTTGTTGCCAGGATGAACAACAGTCTGCTTGCCCCCGCGACCGTGGTGCAGGACCGGTTCGTCGATGTCGCGCCCGGGAATACTGATCTGCTCGCCGTGTTCCATGTCAGTGATGGAGCGCCGGCTGACCGCTTCCTCCACTGCTTTCTTGATGTGGTCACGGTAACGCCGCAGAAACCGCTGCCGGTTTACCGTGCTTTTGTTCTTGCCGTTGAGACGTCGGTCGATCACATAGCTCATAGGCTCCTCCGGGGAGCTTCAAGTTGTAAGCCTCAAGCTGCAGGCGAGCACGCGATCAGTCCCGAGCCCGGGTCTTGATCGCTTTTCGCCTGCAGCTGATAGCTTGAAGCTTGCAGCTGCGTTACTGCGATTTCCGCACGCGCAGATACCATTCGGAAAGCAGGCGTACCTGCTTGTCCGTGTAGCCCCTCTCGACCATTCGTGTCACGAAGTCGTTGTGCTTCTGCTGATCCTCTTTGCTGGCCTTGGCATTGAAGCTGATGACGGGCAGGAGATCCTCGGTGTTGGAGAACATTTTCTTCTCGATCACCACCCGCAGCTTCTCGTAGCTGAGCCAAGTCGGGTTCTTGCCGTTGTTGTTGGCGCGGGCACGCAGCACGAAATTGACGATTTCGTTGCGGAAATCTTTCGGGTTGCTGATGCCTGCCGGTTTTTCGATCTTTTCCAGTTCCTCGTTCAAGGCGACGCGGTTGAGGATCTCGCCGGTTTCCGGATCGCGATATTCCTGATCCTGAATCCAGAAGTCCGCATACAGCACGTAACGGTCGAAAATGTTCTGACCGTACTCGCTGTAGGATTCCAGATATGCCGTCTGGATTTCCTTGCCGATGAACTCGATATAGCGGGGTGCCAGGTATTCCTTGATAAAGCGCAGATAGCGTTCGCGCGTTTCGGCAGGGAATTGCTCCTGTTCGATCTGCTGTTCCAGTACGTAAAGCAGATGCACCGGGTTGGCCGCGATTTCATGCGGATCGAAGTTGAAGACCTTGGACAGAATCTTGAATGCGAAGCGGGTGGACAGACCATTCATGCCCTCGTCGACGCCCGCGCTGTCGCGGTATTCCTGAATCGACTTGGCTTTCGGGTCAGTGTCTTTGAGGTTCTCGCCGTCATACACGCGCATCTTGGAGTAGATGTTGGAGTTGTCCGGCTCTTTGAGGCGCGACAGCGTGGTGAACTGCGCGAGCATTTTCAGGGTGTCCGGCGCGCAGTGCGCCTTGGACAGCGAACTGTTGAACAGCAGCTTGTCGTAGATCTTGATCTCGTCGCTGACACGCAGGCAGTACGGCACCTTCACGATGTAGATACGGTCGATGAAGGCTTCGTTGTTCTTGTTGTTGCGGAAGCTGTGCCATTCCGATTCGTTGGAGTGCGCCAGCAGGATACCGGTGAACGGGATCGCTCCCAGCCCTTCGGTACTGTTGTAGTTGCCTTCCTGGGTTGCGGTGAGCAGCGGATGAAGGACCTTGATCGGTGCCTTGAACATCTCGACGAATTCCATCAGGCCCTGGTTGGCCCGGCACAGCGCGCCCGAGTAGCTGTAGGCGTCTGCGTCGTTCTGCGGGAATTCTTCCAGCTTGCGAATATCCACCTTGCCGACCAGCGCAGAGATGTCCTGGTTGTTTTCGTCGCCGGGCTCGGTTTTCGCCACGGCAATCTGATTGAGAATCGAAGGGTATAGCTTCACCACCTTGAACTGGCTGATGTCACCGCCAAACTCGGCCAGGCGTTTGGTCGCCCAGGGCGACATGATGGTGCTCAGGTAGCGTCGCGGAATCCCGAAGTCTTCCTCGAGAATCGCGCCGTCTTCGGTGGCGTTGAACAGGCCCAGGGGCGACTCGAATACTGGTGAGCCCTTGATGGCATAGAACGGGACTTTTTCGATCAGTTGCTTGAGTTTTTCCGCCAGGGACGACTTACCACCGCCCACCGGGCCGAGCAGATACAGGATTTGTTTCTTCTCTTCCAGGCCTTGGGCGGCATGGCGGAAATACGAAACGATCTGGTCGATGCATTCTTCCATTCCGTGGAAGTCGGCAAAGGCCGGATAGCGGCGTATGACTTTGTTGGAGAAGATCCGCGACAGCCTGGAGTTGGTGGAGGTATCCACCAGTTCGGGTTCGCCAATGGCCAGCAGAAGACGTTCTGCGGCAGAGGCGTAGGCGCTGCGATCCTGTTTGCAGAGCTCAAGATACTCCTGTAACGAGAGCTCTTCTTGCCGCGTGCTTTCGAAGCGTTGTTGGAAGTGGCTGAATATACTCATGACGTCACCTCGCTCGATACGTGGAGCCGGCGGCGGATCGTCAGTCGATGCTGGCAGCAACCGCTTAGCAGCCACTGTTTCCCCCCAGAACACCCTAAAAGTAACTACCGATGACCCACGCGCCGGTGTACCGGCTCTCCCCTGAATACGGATGGCCTAGGGCTAAGGATAGTTCGGATTCGGAAAGATAAAGAAGGGATGCGCGAGAAGAGGGGCTGACCGTTCGTCAGATGGCTCGCGAGCCCGCGTAGAACGCGGGATCAGCTGTCATAAAAATATTTTGTATCAGCCTTGCACGGTTTCTTGCGGGTAAGTGGCGCGCCACAGCTCGAAACCGCCGTCCACGCTGTACACATCCGAGAAACCCTGGCCGACCAGGTAGGCTGCAGCGCTCTGGCTGGAGTTGCCGTGGTAACAGACGACCACCAGCGGCTTGTCCAGGTCGGCCTCGCGGATGAAGTCGGCGATCGAGTGGTTGTCCAGATGCACGGAATCGGGGATGTGATTGCTCTGGAAAGCCTGTGGATCCCGAACATCGACCAGCACGGCGCCTTGCTCGCGCAGAGCCTGGGCCTGTTCAGGTGGAATACGTTTGAATTCAGTCATTGCCTGGGCTCCTGAGCCTGAGGTTACGGAAGGGGAGTAGCGCCGGCTTGCGCTCGGGTAACAAGCCCGTCGGCGGCATTGCCGATAGCATCGCAATTGCACTGATGACGTTCAAGCGTATCGACATTGAGCAGCGTCATCGAGCCACCCCAGACACACCCGCTGTCGAGGGCAAAGACGCCCGGTTCGTCGCAGCGACCTTCCAGCGCAGCCCAGTGACCGAAAATGATTTTCACGTCTCGGGTCTTGCGGCTCTGGTGGCTGAACCAGGGCGCGTAGCCAGGTGTCGCGGTGCCGACCCCTTCCTTGCTCTTCAGATCGAGCTTGCCGTCGCTGGTGCAGAAGCGCATGCGAGTGAAGTAGTTGGTGATGACTCGCAGACGCGTCACACCTTGCAGGTCATTGTCCCACTTGGCCGGTTCATTGCCGTACATGCCGTCGAGGAAGGCGTCGTACAGCTGGTCGTCCTGCAGCGCGTGCTCGACTTCGGCAGCGTGCTTCAAAGCCTTTTTCAGTGTCCACTGTGGCGCGATACCGGCATGCACCATGGCGACATTGCGTTCTGCATCGTAATGCATGAGCTTTTGCCGACGCACCCAGCCGAGCAGCTCGTCACGGTCAGGCGCTTCAAGGATTTCAAGCAGCGTGTCGCCTTTTTTCAGCAGCTCTTTTTTACGGGCCACTGCCAGCAGGTGCAGGTCATGATTGCCGAGTACGCACACCAGCGATTCGCGGATGCTGTACAGGTAGCGAAGCGTTTCCAGCGATTGCGGGCCACGATTGACGAGGTCACCCACCAGCCAGAGGCGATCCTGCTCCGGGTTGAAGTGCACGTGCTCGAGCAGGCATTGCAGAGGTTCAAGGCAGCCCTGCAGGTCACCAACGGCGTACGCCGCCATCAGTGCAGCGAGCCCGGAACAGCCAGACGGAAAGGCTTGATAACCGCATCGAAGCGTTTGCCGTCTTCGGCCAGCATCTGATAAGTGCCCTGCATATTGCCGACTTTGGTCGTCATGACCGTACCACTGCTGTAGGTATGGCTTTGGCCGACCTTGATCAGTGGCTGCTGGCCCACCACGCCTTCGCCACGCACTTCCTCGACATTGCCATCACCGTCAGTGATGATCCAGTGCCGCGACAGCAGTTGGGCGGGGAGTTCGCCGTTGTTATGCACGGTGATGGTGTAGGCGAAAGCGAAGCGGTTCTGCTCGGGTTGCGATTGCTCCGAGAGGAAGCGTGTGACGACGCTGACGTCGACCTTGTAACGAGAATCGGGCATGCAATAGGCCTTGAAATCCATAGCTGCGAAAAAAGGGTGTGTGCGGCAGGTAGATCAGTCTAGGACAAGTAAGCGGCAAACGAAGACTGAGCCTGCCGTTTACTTGTCCCCAGGGTTCACTCTGTCACAACTTTTTCGCTGAGAGTGTCTGCCAGACGAACGAATGCAGCCAGATCGAGCTGCTCGGGACGCAAGCTGCCGTCTACTCCGGATGCGGTGATCTCATCGCTGCTCAACAGCAGCTTGAGCGTGTTGCGCAGGGTCTTGCGGCGCTGGTTGAACGCCTCACGCACGATGCGCTCCAGCACGCGGTGGTCCTTGGCAGGATGAGGCAGTGTTTCGTAAGGGACGAGGCGCACAATGGCCGAGTCCACTTTCGGCGGCGGGTTGAACGCGCCCGGTCCGACGTTGAACAGGTGTTCCACGCGGCAATGGTACTGGACCATGATCGACAGACGCCCCCAGTCACCTCCGCCGGGTCCGGCAGCCATGCGCTCGACCACCTCCTTTTGCAGCATGAAGTGCATGTCGCGGATCAGGATGGCGTTCTGCAGGAGGTGAAAAATCAGCGGTGTCGAAATGTTGTACGGCAGGTTGCCCACCACTCGCAGGCTGCGCGGTTCGGCGCCGAGGGTGTTGAAGTCGAACTTCAGCGCATCGCCCTGATGCAGGTTGAAGTTAGGTTTGCCGGCGAACTGACTGTTCAGGATCGGGATCAGGTCCTTGTCCAGCTCGACCACGTCCAGCTGAGCGCCACTGTCGAGCAGCCCTTCGGTCAGTGCACCCTGGCCCGGCCCGATTTCCAGCAGCCGGTCTTCAGGTTTGGCACGGATGGCACGCAGGATCTTGTCGATAACGCCTGCATCGTGCAGGAAGTTCTGCCCGAAACGCTTGCGCGCCCGGTGTTGGTATTGCTCGGTCATGAATGGGTCTCGGCCATCTGGTAGGCGGTTTGCAGTGCGACGTGCAGGCTGCCGGTGTCAACGTTCGCGGTGCCGGCCAGGTCCAGCGCCGTGCCGTGATCGACAGAGGTGCGGATGATTGGCAGGCCGAGCGTCACATTGACCGCTGCGCCGAAACCTTTGTATTTCAGCACAGGCAGGCCCTGATCGTGGTACATCGCCAGCACTGCATCGCAGTGCTCCAGATATTTGGGGGTAAACAGAGTGTCTGCAGGCAGCGGGCCGCGCAAGTCCAGGCCTTCGCTGCGCAGGCGCTCCAGAGCAGGTTCGATGATGTCGATTTCCTCACGACCCAGATGCCCGCTTTCGCCGGCATGAGGGTTGAGGCCGCATACCAGAATGCGTGGGTGGGCAATGCCGAACTTGTTGACCAGATCGGCGTGCAGGATGCGTGTCACGCGCTCCAGGCGATCCGCCGTGATGGCGTCGGCCACATCGCGCAACGGCAGGTGAGTGGTCACCAGTGCTACGCGCAGGTCGCCGGTTGCCAGCATCATCACCACCTGTTCGGTGTGAGTCAGTTCAGCGAGAAATTCGGTGTGTCCGGAAAACGCGATACCACCGTCGTTGATGACGCCTTTGTGCACCGGGGCGGTAATCATGCCGCTGAACAGACCGTCCAGGCAGCCCTGACCCGCGCGAGTCAGAGTGTGCAGGACGAACGCCGCGTTGGCCTTGTTCAGCACGCCGGTTTGCACCGGAGCGGCCAGTGGCGTATCCCAGACGTACAGACTGCCGGCAGGCGCGGGCAGGTCGGGAAACGCGTCGGGCGTGACTTCGATCAGACTGACCGCCACACTCAGTTGCGTGGCCCGCTCAAGGAGAAGGTCACGGCTGGTGATGGCAATCAGGGGATGTGGCTGAGGCTGCGTGGCGAGCAGCAGGCAGAGGTCAGGACCTATGCCGGCCGGCTCGCCGGGTGTCAGTGCGAAACGCTTGGGTTTCACTGTGCAGCCTGGGTCGCGCCAGGGAGTTTGATTTCTACGTAGGCTTCGTCGCGGATCTGACGCAGCCAGGTTTGCAGCTCTTCGTCGTACTTGCGGTTGCGCAATACGTTCAGCGCCTGCTGTTCACGAGCCTGATCGGTAGCGTCCGTGGAGCGACGACCGAGTACTTCAAGAACATGCCAGCCATACTGGGTCTGGAACGGTTTGGACAATTCGCCTTGTGGCGTTTCGCTCATCACCTGACGGAATTCCGGAACCAGAGAGTTGGGATCAACCCAGTTCAGATCGCCGCCATTGAGTGCAGAACCCGGATCTTCCGAGAAGCTTTTTGCCAGCTCGGCGAAATCTTCACCGTTTTCGATGCGGTCGTAGATCTTCTGCGCAAGACGCTTGGTCTCTGCCTCATTCCGAATTTCGCTTGGCTTGATCAGGATATGACGCACATGCACTTCATCACGCATTTGCGCCTGACCCTGGCCACCACGCTTTTCCAGCAGCTTGAGGATGATGAAACCGCCCGGCGTACGCGCAGGAGGCGTCACGTCACCGACAGGCATCGAGCTGAGCATGTCACCGAAGGGCGGAGGCAATTGTGCAGCCTTGCGCCAGCCCATATCGCCGCCTTCCAGTGCGTTTTCGCTGGACGAGGAGGTGGCTGCGAGCCGGGTGAAGTCAGCACCTTTCTTCAGTTGATCGTAGATCCCCTTGGCCTTGGCCGCTGCAGCCTGGATAGCGTCCGAAGAGGCGCTGTCAGGTGTGGCGATCAGAATGTTGGCCAAGTGAAACTCTTCAGACAGCTGAGCCTTACCCATATCGGAGGCGAGGAAGTTCTTCACTTCCTGCTGGGACACCTGGATACGTTCGGCCACCCGGCGCTGACGCACACGGCTGATGATCATTTCCCGGCGCACCTGTTCGCGCGCATCGTTATAGGACAGGCCGTCATGCGCCAACGCGGCACGGAACTGCTCCACGCTCATGTTGTTGCGCTGGGCAATGGTGCCAATGGCCTGGTTCAGTTCGTCGTCGGAGACACGAATGCCAGAGCGTTCGCCCATCTGCAACTGCAGGTTTTCCAGGATCAGACGATCTAGAACCTGTGGTTGCAGGGCTTCTGCAGGCGGTACGCCAGAGCCGCGCTTGGCAATGGTCTGCTGTACCTCACGTACCCGCTGGTCCATCTGGCTTTTCATGATCACGTCGTTGTCGACGATGGCCACGACACTGTCCAGAGGTTGAACCGCAGCATGCACTGCTCCGCTCAGGAGTAACGCGCCCAGCATCAGCGGGCGCAGACAATCAGAAAGCTTGGTCTTCACGTTCACGATAACCTTGGATGCCTTTGTCGAGGAAGCTGTCTACCTTGGCGCCAGTTACACCGCCGAGCCCCTTCAACACGATTTGTAGGAATATGCCGCGGTCGCCTTTCTCGTTCTGAGGTGCTGCCTGGCTGAACTCGTCGTAGTCGATCCAGTAGCGATTGACCAGACGCATTTTCCAGCAGCAGTTGTCGTACTCGAACCCGCCGAAAGCTTCGATGGTGCGTTCACGGTTGTAGTCATACTGCCAACGGCTGATCAGGCTCCACTGCGGCACAATCGGCCAGATGACCGAGAAATCGTGCTGCTGAATCTTGTAGTAGTCCTTCACGTAGTTAGGCTGACCCGGTGTGCCGTAGTCACCGCCGCCCACGACCCAGCGACCGGTGCTTTCGTCGTAACGAATCTGGTCGTTGCGATAGCGATAGCCGACGTTGACGACCTTATTCGGGTTGTCTTCAGGCTGGTAGTGGAACATCGCACTGCCCGAACGGGTGCTCTTGCTGTCCGGATCCCAGTTGAAATCGGAGTTGAAGCGCCAGTCACGGTTGAAGCGGTATTCGTATTCCAGTGCATAAGGCGAAACATTGGAGCGCGCATCGTCACGATCGGCGAATGCGACACCCGGCAACTGCACCTTGCGGTCTTCGAAATACAGCGCCTGACCGATGCTGAAGCGTTGACGTTCGAAGCCGTTGTCTTCGATCCAGCGGTTGGTAACGCCCAGCGACAGCTTGTTCTCGTCGCCGATGCGGTCGGTACCGGTGAAGCGATTGTCACGGAACAGCGAGGAGAAGTTGAAGGTGCTTTCGCTGGTGTCGAATACCGGGATGTCGGTCTGGTCTTTCTCGGGTACATAGAGATAGAACAGGCGTGGCTCCAGGGTCTGGCGGTAATCCTTGCCGAACCAGTTGGTATTGCGGTCGAAGTACAGGCCGCTGTCGACGCTGAAGATCGGCACGCTGCGGCTTTGGCTGCTGCTGTATTCTTCGTCAGCCAAAAGCGTACGTTTGCCCTGACTGTCCAGATCCAGATCGTATTGCGTGTAGACATACTTCAGCTTCGGCGTCAGGAAGCCATAGGTCCAGTTCATCGGCAGGCTGACGGACGGAGCCAGGTTCAGGCGATCGCCGTTGGCGCGAGCCAGGCCGGAGATGTTGTTGTCCAGGCGTGTCTCGGAGTTGCCGTCTTCATCGATGAACGCGCCGCTGCGCAGGTCACGTTCGAAGCGCACCGCTTCAGTCTGATAATCGAACTTCAGACCGCCGGGGTTGTAGGGCAGCGTACCGTTGAGCGTCAGCTGAGGCAGGCGGTTGTACGGCGTAACGTTGGCAACCGTCGCCAGCTTGTAGGCCTGGGCGTTGAGCACTGCCGAGTAGCTGTCGCCACGGTAGGTCAGGGAGCCTTGCTGGTTGAGGAAGTCAGTTCTTTTCACGCCGATCTGATCGGTTTCCAGGTCTTGGAAATAGTACGGATCGCTGATGTCGGTGTAATCGACCTGCGTCAGCCAGCGCGTATCAAGCCCGCCCTTGTGCTGCCAGTTGATCATCCAGCGGGTCTTGTCGTAGTCCGACTGCAGTTTGCGGTCGTCATTCTCGTCGTTCAGATACGCGCCGCCGAACTGACCTTCGCTGCCCTTGGTCAGGTAGCGGAACTCGCCTTCCATCAGCAAGCCACGATCAGCCATGTAACGCGGGTACAAAGTGGCGTCGTAATTCGGCGCCAGGTTGAAGTAGTACGGGGTGACCAGCGTGAAGCCGTTGTCGCCGCCTGCTGCAATGGTAGGCGGCAGGAAACCGGACTGGCGACGATCGTCGATCGGGAAGTAGATATACGGCGTGTAAAGAACCGGTATGTCCTTGACCCGCAGGGTAACGTTGGTCGCTGTACCGAAGCCGGTGGCCGGGTTCAGCGTGATGTTGTTGCCCTTGAGCGTCCAGGCGTTGCTGTTCGGCTCGCACGTCGTATAGGTACCGTCCTTGAGCCGGATGATCGCGTTCTCTGCACGCTTGGCGTACAGGGCGTTACCGCGAATGTTCGACTTGTGCAGGACGTACTCGGCGTTGTCGACACGAGCTTCGCCGGTATCGAGTTGCAGTTCGGCCTTGTCACCGACGATCAGCGCACCGTTGTCGCGCAGACGGACATCGCCGTTCAGCTCGCCACGGTTCTCGGCCTGATGCAGTGAAGCCTCCTGGGCCTGCACCTGCATGCTGCCCTGGCGCATCACGACATCACCCGCCAGCGTCGCGACCTGCGCTTCCTGTTCGTAACGCGAAGCCTTGGCTCCCACGAACATCGGCGCGTCTTTCATCGGCGTCTTGTCGTCCATGCCAGGACGGATCGGCTCGACGTAGGCACCCGAGCAATACGGGCCGGTTTCGGCCAGTTGCGCTGCGGTAAGCTTTTCGCGAGGAACCCAATCGAGGTGGCTGTAGTCAGCACTACGCGACTTCAGACCTTTGCCCTTGGCTTCAGTGACCAGTTGCGTACCCGCAGACTGCTCACCCGAAGAGGTGCCTTGTGAGGTGACCGTGCCGTTGGAACTGACCGACGTCGTGTCATGCACGGGGCGCGGAGGCAGATCCACTGCAGCAGCATTGGATTTCGGCGCACAGTTCCAGGCACCCGAAGCAGAGACTGAGCAGTCATACTGTTCCGCGGCGACCACGAACTGAGTGGCCAGAGGTTGCATCGCCAGCAGACTGCCGGTTACGAGCAACGGAAATTTTTTACGAAACGCGGGGGATTTCAATGCCATCTTATTAGTCCGGGCTTCCTGCGCGCCATCTGCCCGCGGGGGGGCCGCACGCCTCTCGATGGGCTGAAAAAGATTCCGGATAATAAAGCATGACCCGCTTGACGGCTAGCGCCGTCGGAGACCCTTGTAATGTCAGATCAAGATATACGCCTGCAATCCCTGAAAGTTTGGCTCGATGAGCAGTTGCCGGCGCTGTTTTCGGCGCACGATTGGGGCGCTGTGCCCCCGGCTACATTGACTGCGGCCAGTAGTGACGCAAGTTTTCGCCGTTATTTTCGCTGGGAGGGGGCGGGCCGAACTTTTATTGTCATGGACGCCCCTCCACCACAGGAAAACTGCAAACCGTTCGTGGATATCGCTCATTTATTGGAAAAGTCGGGCATTAATGTTCCAAAAATTTATGCCGAAGACCTGACACAAGGCTTTTTGCTGCTCAACGATCTGGGTCGTCAGACTTATCTGGATGTCATTGACGCTGATAATGCCGATACCTTGTTCGCTGATGCTATCCAGGCGTTGCTGGCCTACCAGCAACTGCCTATGGACGCGCCGTTGCCCAGCTATGACGTAGCGTTGCTGCGCCGTGAGCTGGAGTTGTTTCCCGAGTGGTACGTGAAACGGCACCTGGGTATCGAAATGGACGAGGCGCAGCTGAGCGACTGGCAGCAGGTCAGCGAGTTGCTGATCAACAGCGCCCTGACACAGCCCAAAGTGCTGGTGCATCGCGACTATATGCCGCGAAATCTTATGATCAGCGAGCCCAATCCTGGCGTGCTGGATTTTCAGGATGCGGTCTATGGCCCGGTCACCTATGACGTGACATGCCTGTTCAAGGACGCTTTCCTGAGCTGGCCGCAGGAGCGCGTGAGTGACTGGTTGCGCAGTTACTGGGATCAGGCGCGTACCATCGGTATCCCGGTACAGGAAGATTTTGCAGCATTCGAGCGCGCCAGTGATCTGATGGGCGTACAGCGACACTTGAAGGTGATCGGCATTTTTGCCCGCATTTGCCACCGCGATGGAAAACCGCGTTATCTGGAAGACGTTCCGCGCTTTTTCGCTTATATAGAGGCGGTTTTGTCACGTCGCCCCGAGCTGGCGCAACTCGGGCAGTTGCTTACCAGTCTGCAGCCGGTAGACACCGCTGTCTGAAATGACAGAGACGGCCAGCGTAAGAAAGGGCCGGTTTTAAACATGGCCACTTTGAATGATGGCCACTTTGGAAAAGATCTTGATTGTGTCGAAGAGGATTGCATGAAAGCGATGATTCTCGCCGCCGGTAAAGGTGAGCGAATGCGCCCGTTGACCCTGCACACGCCAAAACCCTTGATACGTGTCGGGGATGTGCCGTTGATCGAATACCACCTGAACGCGTTGCGCGATGCCGGGTTTCACCAACTGGTCATCAACCATGCGTGGCTGGGCCAGCAGATCGAGGATTACCTGGGTGACGGCCAGCGTTTCGACCTGAGCATCCGTTACTCGCCCGAAGGCCTGCCGCTGGAAACCGGTGGTGGCATTCAGCGCGCATTGCCATTGCTGGGCCTTGAGCCGTTCGTGGTGATCAACGGGGATATCTGGACTGATTACGACTTCGGCGCATTACGCGTGCCGCTTGAAGGCCTCGCGCACCTGGTATTGGTCGATAACCCCGCGCATCATCCGACGGGTGATTTCTCGTTGGTCGACGGTCGGGTACGCGACGACGATTCGGCGGGTCAGCGGCTGACCTACAGCGGTATCGCCATCCTCCATCCACAGCTGTTTGCCGATTGCGAGCCCGGCGCGTTCAAACTCGCGCCGCTGTTGCGCGAGGCGATGCATAAGGGGCTGGTCACCGGCGAGCACTACAGAGGGCGCTGGGTCGATGTCGGTACCCACGAGCGCCTGGCTGAAGTCGAGCAGATGCTAGCGGAGACTCGCTGAATGCTCTGGCCCGGCACACTGATCGGCGCTGGAGCTGGTTATGCAATTGCCAGTATTCCAGGCGCAATGCTCGGTGCTCTATTGGGGCAGGCGCTGGACCGGCGCCTGAAACTGCAGAGCTGGGCGCATCTGCGTGAGCGTATGGGTGGACGCGCAACGATCCCCCAGGATGAGCTGCTGTTTGTGCTGCTGGGCCGTCTGGCCAAAAGTGACGGACGGGTTCTGGCCAGCCATATCCACCAGGCACGTATCGAGATGCGCCGTTTGAATCTGAACGAGACGGATCAGTTGCGCGCCATCAACGCCTTCAAGCGCGGCCGCGATGGCACCGATGGCCTGCGCAGTTATCTGCGTGGGCTGCAACGGCAGCCGGACATTGCCGAAGATATGTTGCGCGCCTGCTGGCGGATGGCCTGGGCGGATGGCAAGGCTTCCCGGGTCGAGCGCGAGCTGATCGGGGTATGGGGCATGTGGCTTGGCTGGACAGGGCCGCAAGTCGAGGCGCTGGCTGCTGACCACGACCCCATGAAACGCGCACCTGTCAGCAGCGGCGACGACTACAAAAGTGCGATGACGCTACTGGGGATAAGGTCGGACACGGATCCTTTGAGCATCAAGCGTGCCTACCGGCGTCTGCTCAGCCGGCATCACCCTGACAAGATTGCCGGCTCGGGCGCCAATCCACAGCAAGTGCGGGTGGCGACCGAGAAGACCAGCGAGTTGCACAATGCCTATCGGGTGGTCAAAGCCCGACGCGGGTTCAACTGAACCTGCTGGTACGCCTGACGCTTATTTTTCCTCCTTGGCATCTATCCAGCCGCGAACGCGGCGGAATAGCTGCTCTTGTTCGGTATCTCCGCTGCCGGCGATGTTGATCAGGCCAATCTGGGTAAAGCCCGGCCCCTTGGTGCGTTTACTGGCCTGCAGGCGGGCCTTTGCAGCCTCGTCGGGCGAGTTTTTGTAGATGAAGTCGACGGCCTTTACTTTCAGCTGAGGCACCATGTCCAGCAGCGAAGGCTTGGCATTCAGGGGTTCACGCGCCGCCAGCATCACCAGTTTCTGCACCACAGGCGATGTCCGTTCATTGAGGAACCTGGTCGCCCAGTATGCGCCGCTGCTGTGGCCGATCAACACGATACTGCGTGCCTTGTTCTGCTGCGCAAAGCTGATGGCGCTTTCGATCCGCGCGAAGATGCGCTCTGCCTGGGCCTTGTTGAGCTCTTCGTCGGCAGCAGCCTTGGCTGTTTCAGCCGCAGCCAGCGCCTCGGCTTCTGCGGCCGGGTCTTTTGCTGTCGCGGTGGCGTCCTTGGGGGTCTCCTTCGGTGCTTCAGCGGCTTTGGTTGCGTTTGCATCTGCTGGAGCAGCATCGGGCTCGCGTGCACCCGGTGTGTTGTCGAGCGGATCCGGCATGGTGATGCTCAGGCTCGACCAGCCGACATCCGGAAACTTGCGTCGTAGCGGGCCGACGGCGTCGGGCCAGTCCGGTGACTCGGCGTCGCCAGGCACAATGATGACCGCGCCTTCAGGTGCGTCAGTGTTGGCGGGTTTCCAGAGTGCGAGAAAGCTGTCGTCTCCGGCCTGAAGTTGCTGCTGATCTTCGCGCGGCAATTGGCGTTCCAGCGCTATTGCGTCTTCCTGGGAGCGGCTGAGCAGCGGGGCTCTTTCGACGGGCGCTTGCGCAGCAGCGTCCTTTTCCGGCGCAGGGGCCGGGTCGGCGGCGAGGGCAGGCAAGGCGCAAGGCAGTAGCAATGACAGAAACAATGCAGGAAACGTTGCGCGAAAGGTGTAGGACATCGGATATTCCAAGCCAGAAACTATCCCGGCAGCCTAATGGGTTGATCGGCTTTTGTCAGGCCTGAGCCTGCGCGGCACACGGCCGTGATACGCACACACGAGAGCGACCTAGTGATGATTCGTCTTCTGCGCACCGGTTTTATCGGCTGCCTGGCCTTGCTCTTGATGGCTCAGATGGCGATTACGCTGGCTGACGAAGCTCAAACACCTGCCATTGCGCAGTTGAGCGCAGCGCAACGCAACTGGCTCGACGAGCACGGCCCGTTGCGTGTAGGGCTGGTATTGCGAGCACCTTACGCACAGTTCGATCAACGCTTGCAACAGTTGTCCGGTGCCAATGTCGACCTGATGAATGCGCTGGCGGCGACGCTGCCGGTCGAGTTGCTGTGGCGAAACTTTCCTGACCAGAGCGCGCTGGAGAAAGCGCTGGCCAAGGGTGAAATCGACGTTGCGCCCGGCTTGATGCAAACCCCCGCAGGTCTGCGTCTGTGGTTGTTTTCCGACCCGTATCTGCGTGTTTCGCAGTTGTTGATCGGCGAACGTGATGGCAGCACTGCCGTTGACCTGGAGAAACTCGACAGCCTTTCGCGCGTCGCGGTACGCATGCCCAGCACTACGGCCGACTACCTGCGCAGCAACTTTGCGCATCTCAACCTGCAAGGGGTACCGCTGGAGCGCCAGGCCATGCAATTGTTGCTCAGCCAGCAAGCGCGTTATGCCGTGGTGGACGAAGCGCAACTCAGCCGTCTGCTTCGCGAGCCGGAGTTCGCCGGGCTGGCGGTAGTGGGGGATATCGGGCTGCCGCAATTGTTGCGTGTGGCTTCACGTCGCGATATGCCGGAACTGGCAGCCATTGTCAGCGAAGCGTTGCGGGCGATCCCTGCCAAGCAGCTGGAGCAGCTGCATGCGCGCTGGATGCCGCTGACCCCGTCACATTTCATCGAGTCGACCAAACTCTGGACGAACCTGTGCATTCTGCTGCTGGTGATGTTGCTGGCGTGTTTCGCCATCGTGGTCTGGCAGCGTCGCCAGCAGCAGGCGCTGGAGCAGGAGCTGCTGGCGGCGCGTGAAGAACTCGCCCGACGTGTCGAAGGCGAGGAAGCGCTGCGCCTGGCGCAGTTCTCCATTGATCAGAGCACCGTCGGCATTCTGTGGGTCAACTGGGACAGTCGGGTGCGTTACGCCAATCGGGCGGCGGAATCCATGCTGGGCTATGCGCCGGGACAAGTGGTGGAGCGTCCGCTGATCGATTTCGAGCCCGGTCTGCATATGGATCGCTGGCTCAACCTGTGGAAGAACGCGCGCTCCAGCGAAGACAGCCCGCAGGTGTTCGAGACCCATTGCCTGCGCGCCGATGGCAGCCTGCTGCCTGCCGATGTCTCGTTGAGCTTCCTGCGCTTTCGTGAGGCCGAATACCTGGTGGTGTTCCTCACTGACGTCAGCGAACGACGCCGCGCGCATGACCAGTTACGTGATTTGTCAGCGCATCTGGAAAGCGTGCGTGAGGAGGAGAAAGCGCGTATTGCCCGCGAGGTTCATGACGAGCTGGGTCAGATGCTGACGGTATTGAAGCTCGAGACGTCGATGTGCGAGCTGGCCTATGCCGACCTCGACCCCGGCCTGAGCGAGCGGCTGGAGAGCATGAAGCGTCTGATCGCTCAGTTGTTTCAACTGGTGCGTGATGTTGCCACGGCCTTGCGGCCACCGATTTTAGACGCCGGTATCGCTTCGGCCATTGAATGGCAGGCACGCCGTTTCGAGGCGCGCACGCAGATTCCGTGTCTGGTGCAGGTGCCGGACAATCTCCCGGCGCTCAGCGATGCCAGAGCCACAGGCATGTTCCGGATCCTTCAGGAAGCCCTGACCAACGTGATGCGCCATGCCCGGGCACACACGGTGGAGATCAGTCTGACATTGCAGGACGACATGATGTGCATGAGCATCGCCGATGACGGGCAGGGGTTTGTCATCGAGCCGGGCAGAGCGGTTTCGTTCGGTCTGGTCGGGATGCGCGAGCGTGTGCTGATGCTCGGCGGCAGACTGGAGCTGGACAGCGAGGAGGGTGAGGGCACAACCTTGCGCGCCTATATCCCGCTGGACCCCATCGCACAGGAGCGAAGACAGTGATTCGTGTTTTGGTAGCCGAAGACCACACCATCGTGCGCGAAGGGATCAAGCAATTGATTGGCCTGGCCCGTGATCTGCAAGTGGTGGGCGAGGCCAGCAATGGCGAACAGTTGCTCGAAACCCTGCGGCATGTGGCCTGCGAAGTGGTGCTGCTGGATATCTCCATGCCCGGTGTCAACGGCCTTGAGGCGATACCGAGGATTCTCGCATTGACCAATCCGCCGGCGATTCTGGTGCTGTCGATGCACAACGAGGCGCAGATGGCTGCGCGTGCGCTGAAGGTCGGCGCGGCAGGTTATGCCACCAAGGACAGCGACCCGGCGCTGCTGCTCACGGCCATTCGCCGGGTGGCGGCTGGCGGGCGTTATATCGATCCGGATCTGGCCGACCGCATGGTCTTTGAAGTGGGCCTCACCGACAGCCGGCCTCTGCACTCGCTGCTGTCGGAGCGCGAGTTTTCGGTATTCGAGCGCCTCGCCCAGGGCGCCAACGTCAACGACATTGCTCAGCAACTGGCCTTGAGCAGCAAGACCATCAGTACCCACAAGGCACGGCTGATGCAGAAAATGAAACTCAACTCGCTGGCCGATCTGGTCAAGTACGCGATGGAGCACAAGCTGCTCTGAGTCTGAAAACGACATCCGACAGACAGCCCCTATGCCCCGCGCCCCTTTGCGACGCAGAGCGTCGAGACCTGCATTCCCACGCTGGAGCGTGCGGAACGATAGGTGTCCGTGAGAACACTGTCGTGCCCATGCTCCGTACGGAACGAGAGGCGTCCTTGAGAACGCTATCGTGCCCATGCTCCGCGTGGGCATGCCGTTCAGGACGCTCTGCGTCCTCTTGCGATGCGGAGCGTCGAGAAGGGGCCTGAGCCGACATATCCAATCGCGCCATCTCTGTAGGGCAATCCCTACCCCTGGCCTTCCAGTCGGCCTAGGCGATTCTCTCCCGGCCCCCGATTTGCGGGGGCTTCGGGCTGCTCTAGGCTGGAGCCCACGCAGACAAAACAAAGGTGTGGGTAATGAGCGACGTCGATACAAGCGCTGGAGCAAATGATGTTCTGGTCAGCTTTCGTGGTGTGCAGAAGAGCTACGACGGCGAAGCACTGATCGTCAAAGACCTCAACCTGGACATTCTCAAGGGCGAGTTCCTGACCCTGCTCGGTCCTTCCGGCTCTGGCAAGACCACCAGCCTGATGATGCTGGCCGGTTTCGAGACCCCGACGGCCGGTGAAATCCTCCTCGGTGGCCGTGCCATCAACAACGTGCCGCCGCACAAGCGCGACATCGGCATGGTGTTTCAGAACTACGCCTTGTTTCCGCACATGACCGTGGCCGAGAACCTGGCGTTCCCGCTGTCGGTGCGTGGCACGAGCAAAACCGACGTCGGTGAGAAGGTCAAAAAGGCACTGGGCATGGTCCAGCTCGATACCTTTGCGCATCGCTACCCGGCACAGTTGTCCGGCGGGCAGCAGCAGCGCGTTGCGCTGGCGCGTGCGCTGGTGTTCGAGCCCCAGCTGGTGCTGATGGATGAACCGCTCGGCGCACTCGACAAGCAGTTGCGCGAACACATGCAGATGGAGATCAAGCACCTGCACCAGCGCCTGGGCGTGACCGTGGTCTATGTGACTCACGACCAGGGTGAAGCCCTGACCATGTCGGACCGGGTTGCGGTCTTTCACCAAGGCGAGATTCAGCAGATCGCACCGCCACGCAGCTTGTACGAAGAACCGAAGAACACCTTCGTGGCCAACTTCATTGGCGAGAACAACCGCCTCAATGGGCGTCTGGTCAGTCAGGCCGGTGACCGCTGTGTGGTCGAGCTGGAGCGTGGCGAGAAAGTCCACGCGCTGGCGATCAACGTCGGCCAGCCTGGCGGGCCGGTGACCCTGTCGATTCGCCCCGAGCGCATCAACCTCAATGGCCGCAGCGAGAGCTGCGCCAACCGTTTTTCCGGTCGTGTGGCCGAGTTCATTTATCTGGGCGACCACGTTCGTGTGCGTCTGGAAGTGGCAGGCAAGAACGACTTCTTCGTCAAACAGCCGATTGCCGAACTGGACCCCGGCCTGAGTGTGGGCGATGTGGTGCCCATCGGCTGGCAAGTCGAGCACGTCCGTGCGCTCGATCCATTGCAGCAAGTGCATTGATCTACCGACAAAAGCAATAACAGAGGCGACCTGATCGCCCATCCCAATCGCTTACCAACACTGCTCGTGGAGAAAGAACACATGTTGAAATCTTTGAAGTTCACCGCCATCACGTTGGGCATGATGTGCGCGGCGCAAGCCATGGCAGCCACCGACCTGACCGTCATCTCCTTTGGCGGTGCCAACAAGGCCGCTCAGGAAAAAGCGTTCTATGCGCCGTGGGAAAAGGCCGGCAACGGCAAGATCATCGCCGGTGAGTACAACGGGGAAATGGCCAAGGTCAAAACCATGGTCGACACCAAGAGCGTTTCCTGGGACCTGGTAGAAGTCGAATCGCCGGAACTGGCGCGTGGTTGCGACGAAGACATGTTCGAAGAGCTGGACCCGAAACAGCTGGGCAATGCCGCTGACTTCGTGCCTGGCGCCATCACCACTTGCGGTGCCGGCTTCTTCGTCTGGTCCACCGTGCTGGCGTACAACGCTGACAAGGTCAGCACTGCACCCAGCGGTTGGGCCGATTTCTGGGACACCAAGAAATTCCCGGGCAAGCGCGGCCTGCGCAAAGGCGCCAAGTACACCCTGGAATTCGCCCTGATGGCCGACGGCGTTGCGCCGAAAGACGTCTACAAGGTACTGGCCAGCAAAGATGGCCAGGACCGCGCGTTCAAGAAGCTGGATGAGCTCAAGCCAAACATTCAGTGGTGGGAAGCCGGCGCACAGCCGCCGCAGTACCTCGCTTCCGGTGACGTGGTGATGAGTTCGGCCTACAACGGCCGTATCGCCGCAGTGCAGAAGGAAAGCAACCTCAAGGTGGTATGGACCGGTGGCGTGTATGACTTCGACGCCTGGGCGATCCCGAAGGGTTCGAAAAACGCCGATGCCGCGAAGAAGTTCATCGCCTACATGCTGAGCCCCGAGCAGCAGAAGACCTACTCGCAGAACATCGCCTACGGCCCGGCCAACACCCAGGCGGTCAAGCTGCTGGACAAGGAAACCCTGCAGAACATGCCGACCACGCCTGAGAACATCAAGGATCAGGTGCAGATGGACGTGGCCTTCTGGACCGACAACGGCGAATCCCTCGAGCAGCGTTTCACTGCCTGGGCTGCCAAGTAATCCGTTTGCGTTGAGTCAGAACCGGGCGCTCCCTGAAACGGGGAGCTCCCTCTCGTTGAAAGATTCCGGAGTTCGCTATGGCCATCGCCGTGCCCTTGACTGAAGGCGCCAGCCCCAACTTGAAGCAACGTCTCGCTCGCGCCGAGCGGGTCAACCGCTGGAAGGCTCAGGCATTGATCGCTCCGCTGGTGATTTTCCTGTTGTTGGTGTTTCTGGTGCCGATTGCTGCGCTGCTTTACAAGAG
The DNA here is from genome assembly GCF_900103225.1 of Pseudomonas congelans. Classification (GTDB taxonomy): domain Bacteria; phylum Pseudomonadota; class Gammaproteobacteria; order Pseudomonadales; family Pseudomonadaceae; genus Aquipseudomonas; species Aquipseudomonas congelans. Next base: position 222,595 of record NZ_FNJH01000007.1, read on the forward strand.
CGTCGGCAACCCCGAAGTCGTGACTGCGCTGCCGACCACCGTGGTCGAAGTGCAAAAGTGGGATGGTAAAGGGCTGCCGCCCGAGTCGGTCTACAAGGCAATGAGCCTGGACCTGGCCGAAACGCGCAAGAATTCCACGCTGGGCGATCTGTCCAAGCGTCTGAACATCGAGCTGGCCGGATACCGCAGCCTGCTGAGCAAAACCGCCCGCGCGTTGCCGTTCAAGACTGAGCCGGCCTCTTATAAAGAAGCGCTCGAAGCGCTGGACGAGCGGTGGGGCGACCCTGCCTATTGGCAGGCGGTGCGTCGCAATACCAGTAGCATCACCCCTTATTACCTGCTGGCGGCAGTCGACCATCGCATCGACGATCTCGGCGAAGTGGCCCCGGCGACCCCGGACCAGGCAATCTATCTGGACATCTTTGCCCGCACGTTCTGGATGGGTCTGGTGATCACTGCGATCTGTCTGGTGCTGGCTTATCCGCTGGCCTATCTGCTGGCCAGCCTGCCTGCCCGGCAGAGTAACCTGCTGATGATTCTGGTGTTGCTGCCGTTCTGGACCTCGATTCTGGTGCGCGTGGCCGCCTGGATCGTGTTGTTGCAGTCCAGCGGTCTGATCAACAGTGCGTTGCTGGCGATGGGCATCATCGACAAGCCGCTGGAACTGGTCTTCAACCGCGTCGGCGTGTACATCTCGATGGTGCACATCATGCTGCCGTTCATGATCCTGCCGATCTACAGCGTGATGAAGAACATTTCCCCGACCTACATGCGCGCTGCCATCTCGCTGGGCTGCCACCCGTTTGCGAGCTTCTGGCGCGTGTACTTCCCGCAGACCTACGCCGGGATCGGTGCTGGCTGTCTGCTGGTGTTCATTCTGTCGATCGGCTACTACATCACCCCGGCGTTGCTGGGCAGCCCGAACGATCAGATGGTCAGCTACTTCGTCGCGTTCTACACCAACACCAGCATCAACTGGGGCATGGCCACCGCGCTCGGCGGGCTGCTGCTGTTGGCGACCATCGTGCTGTACCTGATTTATAGCTGGCTGGTCGGCGCCAGCCGTCTGCGTCTGAGCTGAGGAGTGTCACCATGCTGAACCCTTACACATCGCCGATCGAGCGCCTCTGGTATTACGCCTTGCGCATCATCTGCACCCTGGTGCTGCTGTTTCTCGTGCTGCCGGTACTGGTCATCGTGCCGCTGTCATTCAACTCCGGCAGCTTTCTGGTCTATCCGCTGCAAGGCTTCTCGTTGCAGTGGTATCAGGACTTCTTCAACTCTGCGGAGTGGATGCGCGCGCTGAAGAACAGCATGATCGTCGCCCCGGCCGCGACCCTGCTGGCGATGGGCTTCGGCACGTTGGCGGCGATCGGCCTGACTCGCGGCAACTTCCCCGGCAAGGCGCTGGTCATGGCCCTGGTGATCTCGCCGATGGTGGTGCCGGTGGTGATCGTCGGTGTCGCCAGCTACCTGTTTTTTGCGCCACTGGGATTGGGCAACAGCTACACCTCGCTGATTCTGGTGCACGCGGTGCTGGGTGTGCCGTTCGTGATCATCACGGTGTCGGCGACCCTGCAGGGCTTCAATCACAACCTGGTGCGAGCTGCTGCCAGCCTTGGTGCATCGCCTCTGACCGCTTTCCGGCGCGTGACCCTGCCACTGATTGCGCCGGGGGTGATTTCCGGCGCGCTGTTCGCCTTCGCGACTTCGTTCGACGAGGTGGTGGTCACGCTGTTCCTTGCGGGGCCGGAACAGGCGACCTTGCCTCGGCAGATGTTCAGCGGCATCCGTGAAAACCTCAGTCCGACCATCGCCGCCGCTGCGACCCTGCTGATCGGCTTTTCGGTGGTCTTGCTGCTGGTGCTTGAGTGGTTACGCGGGCGCAGTGAAAAACTCCGTACGGCTCAGTAACCAGGCGCGGCAAGGTTCAAGCTGCCAGCCAGGGCGAATCCATTGGCGTGCAGCTTGAGGCTTACCGCTCCGGGCGAAGCTTGGCGTACAATCCGCGCACCGTGATTCTGCTCAAACAGGTGCGTCATGCAGCCCTTCGTTATTGCCCCATCGATTCTTTCCGCTGACTTCGCCCGTCTGGGTGAGGAAGTCGACAACGTGCTGTCCAGCGGCGCCGACTTTGTCCACTTCGATGTGATGGACAATCACTACGTCCCGAACCTGACCATTGGTCCGATGGTGTGCAGCGCTCTGCGCAAACATGGCGTCACTGCACCGATTGACGTGCACCTGATGGTCAGCCCTGTGGATCGCATCATCGGCGACTTCATCGAGGCCGGTGCCACCTACATCACCTTTCACCCGGAAGCAACCCAGCACATCGACCGTTCGCTGCAACTGATCCGCGAGGGTGGCTGCAAGGCGGGCCTGGTGTTCAACCCGGCCACGCCGTTGAACCTGCTCGAATACGTCATGGACAAGGTCGACATGATCCTGCTCATGAGCGTCAACCCCGGTTTTGGCGGGCAGAAGTTCATCCCCGGCACGCTCAACAAGCTGCGTGAAGCGCGCGCGTTGATCGATGCTTCCGGACGCGACATCCGCCTGGAAATCGACGGCGGCGTGAATGTCAACAATATCCGTGAAATCGCCGCGGCAGGTGCGGATACCTTCGTCGCAGGTTCAGCCATTTTCAATGCGCCGGACTACCGCGAAGTGATCGAAAAGATGCGTACAGAACTGGCGTCATCCCGCGCATGAGCGGCTTCGAGCAGCTGTTTGCAGGCAAGCTTCCCAAGCTGATCATGTTCGACCTGGACGGCACCCTGGTGGACTCGGTTCCCGATCTGGCCGTGGCGGTGGACACGATGCTCTCCGAGCTGGGGCGTCCGATCGCCGGGCTGGAATCGGTGCGGGCCTGGGTGGGCAACGGTGCGCCGGTGCTGGTACGCCGTGCGCTGGCCAACGACCTCGACCACAGTCAGGTCGACGACGCACTGGCCGAGCAGGGCCTGGAAATCTTCATGCGCGCCTATGCGCAAAAGCATGAGCTCACCGTGGTCTACCCCGGCGTGCGTGAAACCCTCAAATGGCTGCAGAAAATGGGGGTCGAAATGGCCCTCATCACCAACAAGCCGGAGCGCTTCGTCGCGCCGCTGCTTGACGAGATGAAGCTGGGGCGTTTCTTTCGCTGGATCATCGGCGGTGACACCATGCCGCAGAAAAAGCCCGATCCTGCCGCGCTGTTTTTCGTGATGAAAATGGCCGGCGCACCTGCCTCGCAATCACTGTTCGTCGGCGATTCGCGCACTGACGTGCAGGCGGCCAAGGCTGCCGGTGTCGCCTGCGTCGCGCTGAGCTATGGCTACAACCATGGGCGGCCGATTGCCGAGGAAAACCCGGCGATGGTTATCGATGATCTGCGCAAGCTGATTCCCGGTTGCCTGGACATGGACGCTGAGATACTGTTGCCCGACATCAAACGTCCCTCCTCAAGAGAATCCATCGTGGTGGTCACTCGCAAACTCTGGATGAAAGTCATCAAGGCCCTGGCCCGCTGGCGTTGGCGCGCCTGACCTGATCCTGGCCGGCCTGCCGGCACGTTTGCCTACCTGACCGTTTTGTCCTCAAACCACGAGGTTGCTTATGAACCGTGAAGAATTCCTGCGTTTGGCCGCTGAAGGCTACAACCGCATCCCGCTTGCCCGCGAAACCCTGGCCGACTTCGATACACCGCTGTCGATCTACCTCAAGCTTGCCGATCAGCCCAACTCCTACTTGCTGGAGTCGGTTCAGGGCGGCGAGAAGTGGGGTCGTTATTCGATCATCGGCCTGCCATGCCGTACCGTGATGCGCGTGCATGGTCATCACGTCAGCGTGACCCATGATGGCGTCGAGATCGAAAGCCTGGATGTCGAGGACCCGCTGGACTTCGTCGAGACCTTCAAAGCGCGCTATAACGTACCGACGATTGCCGGACTGCCACGTTTCAACGGCGGGCTGGTGGGCTACTTTGGCTACGACTGTGTACGTTATGTCGAGAAGCGTCTGGCCAACTGCCCGAACCCTGACCCGCTGGGTGTGCCGGATATCCTGTTGATGGTGTCTGACGCGGTCGTGGTGTTCGACAATCTGGCGGGCAAGATGCACGCCATCGTGCTGATCGATCCGGCGCAACAGGATGCCTACGCAAGGGGCGTTGCGCAGCTCGATGAACTGATGCACAAGCTGCGTCAGCCGATCACGCCGCGCCGCGGTCTTGATCTGGACCGGCCTCCTGCTGCCGACCCGGTGTTTCGCTCCAGCTTTACCCAGGACGATTACGAGGCGGCGGTCGACACGATCAAGCAGTACATCCTCGCCGGTGACGTGATGCAGGTTGTCCCGTCACAGCGCATGTCCATCGATTTCAGCGCCGCGCCCATCGATCTGTATCGGGCGCTGCGCTGCTTCAACCCGACGCCTTACATGTATTTCTTCAACTTCGGCGACTTCCATGTCGTCGGCAGTTCGCCGGAAGTGCTGGTGCGGGTCGAGGACAATCTGATCACCGTGCGTCCTATCGCCGGTACTCGTCCTCGCGGCGCCACCGAAGAGGCGGACCGCGCGCTGGAAGAAGACCTGCTCTCCGATCACAAGGAAATCGCCGAACACCTGATGCTCATTGATCTTGGCCGCAACGATACCGGTCGGGTGTCCGAGATCGGCACGGTCAAACTGACCGAGAAAATGGTCATCGAGCGTTATTCCAACGTGATGCACATTGTGTCCAACGTCACAGGCCAGTTGAAAAGCGGGCTGAGCGCGATGGACGCTCTGCGCGCGATTCTGCCGGCCGGCACCCTGTCCGGGGCGCCCAAGATCCGCGCCATGGAAATCATCGACGAGCTGGAACCGGTCAAGCGCGGCGTCTATGGTGGGGCAGTAGGTTATATGGCCTGGAACGGCAACATGGACACCGCGATTGCGATTCGGACTGCGGTGATCAAGGACGGTGAACTGCATGTACAGGCCGGTGGCGGCATTGTCGCCGACTCGGTTCCAGTACTGGAATGGGAAGAAACCCTGAACAAACGCCGCGCCATGTTCCGCGCCGTAGCCCTGGCCTCGCAGACTGCCGAGGACTGAGCAGGCTTGGCTGCTCTGCGTCTCAAAGCGGACGCAGAGCATCGCACGATAGTTGAGATTATCGTTCCTCACGCTCCAGCGTGGGAATGCCGTGGGTGACGCTCCGCGTCACAGATCTGCGCCGCGCCGCAGTTCTCAGGATAGGACGCGGAGCGTCCAGAACGGCATGCCCATGCGGAGCATGGGCACGATAGTCAGATTATCGTTCCTTACGCTCCCTCCCTGCGGGCAGTCTAAAAACTCAGACTCAACGCAACATTCACCCCTTGCTGGGTCACGTCGTCGTTCTTGCGCCAGTTGTAATTGCCGCGCAGTGTCAGGTCCTGGGTCAGCTTCTGGCTGACGCCCAGCGTAGCCCGATTCAGGTCGCGTTGCGGCGTGTAGCCTTCCAGCGTGAAACCGACTGACTGTACGCTGTTGAGCGCCATGGTCACGTCTTGTTGATCGGTCTCGAACTCCCTTTCATGGGCAACTTCGCCCCACACCTGTGTGCTCGGTGTCACCTGGAATTTGCCCTGCACACCAACGCCTGCTCGCCGCGATTTGCGCGTCTGGTCACTGAAGGTCAGAGCCGTTGAACGGTCGCCTTTTTCCGAGTAGCCGTCGACATCGATGTGCGCGTAATCGGCGCTGACGAAAGGCGACAAATGCCAGCGACTGGCCGGCCCCGCGATGTCGAAACCGACTCGCCCGCTGACAGCCCACATTTCACCGTCGGTATCGCCTTTTTCCTGGCCTTCGCTGACGCCCAGCGCGAACTTACGCTCGGCATTTTCGTAATCCAGCTTGCCGCCCGACACCGCCAGATCACCCCACCAGTGGTTGGCTTGATACTGCAGGAACGCAGTGGCGATGTAGCTGTTGAGTTTGTAGTCCGAGTCTCTGGGGCCCGCTTCAAGATCCTGGCGATACGCTCCGGCAACAACCCCGGTGCGCCAGTTTTCGGCAAACCGGTAGCTGCCGCCAATGGTCAGGTTATAGCCTCTTCCGTCAGCATCAGCCGAGCTGTCCTGCGCGTCGAAGTCCATTTTCTGACCGCCCGCCGAAAGCATGCTCTGCCACTGCCCGACGCCTTGCCAGTTACCCCAGTCGCTGAGCCACTGTGCGCGAATCTCGTCCTGATGCATGCGCAGCGTGCCATTGGCCATTTCCGGCAGCAGGCTTATCTCCCATGGCGCCGAGAGCAGCGAGTACGCATAGTCGGCCAGCAGTCGTTGTCCGGCTTCGGTAGGGTGGACGCGATCGTTGAAGAACAGTCGGCTCGGATTCGGCGTAGCACTGGTTCTGCCGTTGGTGGTGCTTTCCCGGCAGCTGTCGCCGCTGAAACAGGTACTGACCAGATTCTCGTTGGGGTCGAACCCGAAGCGTGCCGGCTCAGCGAGGATTTCATTGATCAGCAACGGAACATTCAGCGGAATGATCTGGGCATTGATCTGCGCCAGTCGGCTGACCAGTTGCTGATTGAAGCCCGCGCTGAGTGCAGAGGACGCCGAGGCCAATGGTGAACCGCTCAAGGCTGGCGTTTTACCGATGTCCGGCAGCAACCAGACCATGATGTAGCGCGCACCGGCCTGTTGCAGGGCTTGCGCGCTGTCAGCCAACTGATTGGCAGCTTGCGCGGCGCTGCTGGCGCTCAGCACACGACCTTGCAGGAAGTCGTTGCCGCCCCCGGTCAGGTAATAAAGAGCGTTGGGGTCGGCGCGAAAACCGTTGGCGGGCAGATAACCGGTCCGGCTGCGCAGCAAGGTGCCGGTCTTCGGGTCGACGACGGTGGATTGCGAGTTGATCGAGTCAAGAATCTGGTCGGTCCGATAGCCGCCGACTGCCCAGTTATTGCCATCGGGTGCGCCCAGCGCAGCATTGACCGGCGAAGTGGACGCCGCCAGATCTCCTGCCGGAACACCGAGCATCCTGCCTATCAGCGTCGACGAGTTCAGGTTGAACGCTTCACCGCTGCCGTCCTGATAGGTTGGGCCGACACGATTGGTGAACCTGAGCGTAGAGCCCCTTGGCCCGGCGGTGTCCGGAAACTGCCCGGCATCGGCCAGACTGTCACCGAACACCACCATGGTGGAGTAGGGCGCTGCAGCAGCGGTGCCGCAGGCAAGCGATAACAGGCAAGCCGCGAAGGGCCAGCGCCTCGATGTCTTGGTCATGAAAGGATCCCGATTGTTTTTGTTTTGTACCGGAAACGTAGCAAGATTTTTCATGACTGCAAAGTTCGATGAACATTCTCGCGCTGCGGCGGTGCTTTTTTGACCTCAGGCAGCCCTGTTGGTCACGATGGCGCTCAGATAGTTGGCCAGGTCGTGCAGGTAAACGAAGGGGTGGCCCTGACGACTGCCGCCTGTACGGCTGACCTTCAAGTCGATGCGTCCTGCGTTGATCTTGCGCAGCAGATTCCTGTCGTTCGACAGGTGCGAAAAATAACGCTCTCTGACGGCGCTCAGTGAAGGGCACGGCGTGGCGAATTCTTTGCGAAGTTGATCCAGTATTTCGTTCATTCCATGACTCCCTGTGGTTTGCATGTGAGTACTCCCGAAATGGGGTGCAGGCAAACAATACGATATGTAGCGTCCTGTGACAATACAGTTTGTATTTTTAAATACGATTTGTATCGTATCGCTCATAGGGAGTCGATGTACCAGCATACGTGGGCAGTGCCGTTTTCAGGGTTACGCGTCACTGTGATGCCTTCGGCTTCGCTGATCTGATCCATGATGCGCTCCCAGTGCGCCACCGACTCTCCAGGTTCTCGAGTCAGCAGGACCTGATGCTCGATCTGGGCCTTGTCACTGTTGATAGCGTCCTGAATCCGCTGTGCCAACGCCAGGTAAGCGTCGTGTTGCAGGGTGTCGGGGGACTGATTGAGCATGAATGAACTCCTTTTTACTGTATGTGCATACAGTAATTGAGGGGTGTTTCTCACGCAAGCTACAAATGTTTCCTACACGGACACATGCCCGTGCAGGAAACAGTGCGCATGAAAAAGCCCCGATTATCGGGGCTTGGGCGGAGCATGGCGGGTGGTCAGAGACGCATCGTCATCTGCCTGATGACGCCGATCAGCTTGCACTCCTCGGTTACCGGAAGTGTCGGGTAGGCGGGGTTAAGCGGCTTGAGAAAGTAGCGTCCGGCGTCTTCGACAAGTTTCTTGAACGTGGCCTCGTTGCTTTCCGGCAGTTTGGCGATGACCAGCTTGCCGGCAGTGGGCTCGATTCCGGTGTCGACCAGAATCAACATGCCTTCGGGAATGCTCTGGCCTGCGGGCGCGGTCATCGAGTCGCCACGCACTACCAGCCAGAAGGCCCTGCCCTTGGCTTTATAGTCGCTGATCTCGAAGGTGTCCGAATAACCGACAGGGTAAGGCTCGACGGCTTCATTCCAGCCACCGGCCTCCACCCAGCTGATGACCGGATAGCGATAGAAACGTGAAGGCTGCACCGTGGGCTCCACGTTGTGCATGCCGGGTTCGCTGGCCGCGAGGGAGGTGGTGAGGATCGGCAGGCCCAGCTCGGTCAACAATCGATTGATGACCTCGATCTTCGGCTCACGCTTGCCGTTCAGCCAGTGCCCTACCGCGCCGGGCGTCACGCCCATCCGCTCAGCCATTTCTTCCTGGCTGACTTCCTGAGTTTCCATGACCTGTCTTGCGACTTCATACCATTTTCTGTTCATGCGTCGAATCATACAGGCTGTAGGGTGTTGAGCAATATACATAATGTAATGCTTCGTTGTGTCATAAAAATACAAAATGTATTGTAAGGCCTTGGTTCTGTGTAGCGAAAGACGCTGCGCAGCGTTTCGGAAAGGTCCTACAGGAGAGACACGATGATCGAGAAAGTAGAAGCCGTGATGCAGCATTGGGGCGAGCAGCGCATGCGCATCGGCCTGGGTGGTGGACTGAGCAGCCCGATGGCCGGGATCATGGAATGGGGCGCGTACATTCCGCGTCGTACACCCGGCTCTCGCGCGCTGGTCGGGAATGGCAGTGGTCTGGACTATATAAGCAGCGAAGTGGAGGCGGCCGTTGCGCAGCTGTCACGCAGTCCGGCAAAGAGCCGCGGGCCTGAACTGGCCCAACTGGCGACATTGCGTTATGTCGAGTCGTTGCCGGTGCGCGAGCAGATGCGTCTGGTGGGTATCAATGAAGGCGCAGACCGCACCTATCGCAACTGGATCAACAAGCTTCATCAGCAGGTGCTGGCGATTCTCGCTGAGCGCAGCGCTTCCAGAAGCAACAACGCCGCCGTCGACAAGGTTGCACGAGGGTAGATGAAGGCACGGTTTCACGCCGTTTATCCGGGTCGATTGCACAGCTGTGGCCGAACTCGTGTTGAACTCCGGTCAAACTCGACCCACCTCGAAACTGCCCCTTCCCAGGCTTTCCGGAGGGGGGTAAAAAGGTCCCACGATATGCGATTTGCGCCTCAGGGCAGCAGCCCGAAACAGGCTGATCAACAGCCACAACCGGTCACTCGCGACCCACCTCGAACCCCGCCTTGGCGGGGTTTTTTATTGGGTCAGACACACGGAGGCTAGTGCAAATGTTGAAAGACTATCGATGCGGACAGTGCAAGAAGCTGCTGGCCCGCATGGGTGAATACACAGAGCTCCAGATCAAATGTTCCCGCTGCGGGACGTTGAATCATGTGAAGGCCGCGAGCCTCGAGTTATCGCCTTTGAGCGACATTAAAGCGGAATCCTCCGCGACAGATCATTCGACTTAACAGGTATAAAAATGTCTAGTTATTACCCAAAACACCCCGCGTATTTCACCGATGTAGGATCGTCCTACATGCCACCAGCGCAAGTCATGGTCCCAGGCCAGTACCTGCTTTCTCAGGACAAAAGATACAAGCTGTTGTTGCAAGAGGATGCCAATTTGGCGATCTACGATCAAACAAGCGGAGCCGCTGTGTGGATTGCCGATTCCAATCAGCCGTACAGCGCATCACGTCCAGGTAACGATTTCCCTCTGCATGTTTTGATGTGGGGCGGCCTGTATCTGTACGACCCGATTCGCGGCCGCACGTGGCTAACCCGCGACGGCACCACTCAGTCTCAATCCGAACGGTATTTTCTGTCTCTCCAGAATGATGGAAACCTTGTTATCGTCGATATCCAAGCACTGTGGTCGACGGATACAAGCGCAACCTTTACGCCTGGCGTCGCAACTGCAACCGTTTTGAATCCCGATCAGGACATGGTGGTGGCTGCAGTCTATCCGGCTGGTGAGTACAAGCTCATCTTCCAGGCTGACGGTAATCTGGTTGTGTATGACAAAGATATGTCGCCGACATGGAACTCGGGAACCCAAAATACCGGTGCTACCAGAGCCGTAATGCAGAGTGACGGAAATTTTGTAATTTACGACGGTGCTGGTAAAGCGGTTTGGCATACGAGCACTTTCGGGTTCCCAGGTGCGTACGCTCAGATCCAGGAGAACGGTGCATTCGTCATCGTGAAGAATGTTCCGATCTGGGCGCGTTTCGGGTGGGCTCCTGAGCCAGTCAAGCCTCCACGTGCTGTGTTCTATCCCGATCACAGCACCGGTCCATTTCCTCTGTTTGGCGGCATCGGTTGGGATTTTTAACCTCTGATCAACATATGCCGCGTTCCTCGATACAAGGTAGGCGGCAGGTGTTTTTTGTCTCACTGCCACGAAGTATGCGAGCAAAGAATCCTTTTGCTCGACCAAAAATTCGAATCGCGAGCTGGGCAGCACATGGCGGCCATTGCCCAGAAAGACGGCGTGATCGCCTATAGCTCTCGAATCATGACCGCGCTCCTTTGACCGTTTCCTATGGTCTTTTATTCAGAGGTAAAGATGGACCCAACCGACCTAGGCCCAGGCACAGCTACCTGGCTGGGCGGCACGGGCACAATTTTGCTTGGCGGCTTTCTATGGCTGCGCAAGTTTCTTTCCAGAGATGCAACAGACCGGGCGATGGACAACGCGGACATCGGCACGGTTCGGCGTCTCAATGAGCTGCTCGACTCCGAGCGCCAGGCGCGCAAGGAGGCTGAAGCGAGGGCTGACCAGTTTGCCAAGGAGCGCAACGAGCTTGCCGCTGCGGTTGGCCGGATGGAGGGCAAGATCGAGGCGCTCACCAGCCACATCGTTCAACTCACCGACAAGGTCACCACGCAAAGCGCCGAAATTGCCCGGCTGCGATCCCAACTCGGAGGTGCAAACGATGCACAGATGCGCAATTGATTTCATCGCTCGCCATTGGTGGCGGCGTCTGGAGGTGTGGCTGATTTCCGTGCTGCTGATCGCTGGCTGTCTGATGCTCGGTTTTCAGGCCGGGCAGTGGTCGGCGAATGCCGAGCATACGCAGCAGCTGGCCGAGGTTCGCAATGCCTACGACGCAGCGCTTGGCAAGCGCGATCGGCGCCTGGACAGGCTGGCCGAAACCACCACCCAGGCGGCAGACAAGGTCGAGAGTGCCGCATCGATTGCCAATCAGGCCGCTCACACGGCCAGCCGTGCTGCAGACAAGGCTGATGAAGCGTTGGGCAAGGCGAACCAGTAGGCGTTACCCACGCCGCAATCAACCTTCAACACACGCGGAACCCCTCATGAAGATAACCCCGATAGTTGCCCATTTGCAGGCGACCTGCCCGAGCTTTGCCGGGCGAATCAGTGCCGGTATCGACTGGGCTGCGGTCGCCCTCGGCGATCAGCTCGCCCATCCGTCGGCGTATGTGATTGCCACGGGTGATCAGTCCACCGCCAACGACTTGCAGAACGTCATTCGCCAGAACATCACCGACACGATCGATGTCGTGGTGGTGCTCGATGGCGGCGACAAGCGCGGGCAGGAAGCCAGTGACCAACTGCATGCCCTGCGCGGCGAACTGTGGCGTGCACTGGTGGGCTGGAATCCGGATCAGGATTACGACGCGATGCAGTACACCGGTGGCGCGCTGGTGCAGATCAGCGGCGACCGGGTGACGTATCGCTTCGGGTTTGCAGCGCAGTTTCAACTGGGCCGCAACACCTCCAATCAGCCTGCCGAGACCTGGCACGAAGCGTATCTGGATGGTTTGCCTGGGTTTACCGGCGCCACCCTCGAGATGGACTGCGTTGACCCCGCAGATCCGAATTTGAAATCCCCCGGCCCTGATGGCCGTATCGAAGCGAAGTTCACAGCAGAGGTAACCCCATGACTCAACGCATCACTGTAGTACCGGCCGAGGGCCGCACTGTGCCGGATCCGGAGGCGGGCGATTTGCTGCCCGTCGAAGGCCGGCAGGTGACCTTCAACGCCTGGTGGCAGCGTCGTCAGAACGACGGCGACATCACCATTCAAACCGAGCAATCCACCACCACCCATCAAGCCTTCACGGCTTAACCAAGAGGAAGCCAAACAATGGCTATCAGCTTTAACAACATTCCATCCGATGTTCGCGTGCCGCTGTTTTATGCGGAGATGGACAACTCGGCCGCCAACAGCGCGTCGGCCAGCATGCGTCGACTGATCGTTGCGCAGGTCAACGACGATGTGTCCGGCCCCGAACTGGGTTCTCTGGTGCTGGTGCCGAGCGTGGCGCTGGCGAAAAACATCGGCGGTCAGGGCTCCATGCTGGCCGCCATGTATGAAACCTGGCGCAAGGCGGACCCCACCGGCGAAGTCTGGTGCCTGCCGTTGCTCAATACCGAAGGCGCCAAGGCCGGCGCAACAGTCACCCTCACCGGCGCGGCGACCGAAGCCGGTCTGCTGAATCTGTATGTCGGCGGCATGCGAGTGCAGGCCACTGTCGTTAACGGCGCAACCGCTGCCCAGGCGGCTACCGCACTGTCGGTAAAGATCAATGCCACGCCTGACCTGCCGATCACTGCGGCTGTCGAAGCGGGTGTGTTGACCCTTTCCTGCAAATGGAGCGGGGCAAGCGGCAACGACATCCAGCTGGAATTCAATCGCCAGGGCAAGACCAATGGCGAAGTCATTCCTGCTGGCCTGACCGCGGCAGTAACAGCCATGACCGGTGGCGTGGGTACGCCTGATCAACTCAAGGCACTGGCTGCGCTGGGCGACGAACCGTTCGAGTTCATCTGCATGCCCTGGACCGACACCGCCACGCTGGATGCCTGGAAAGCGGCAATGGACGACAGCACCGGTCGCTGGAGCTGGGCCCGTCAGTTGTACGGTCATGTTTACAGCGCCAAGCGCGGCACGGTCGGTACGCTGGTGGCCGCAGGTCAACTGCGCAACGATCAGCACATCACCCTTCAGGGTGTGGAAAACGGTGTTCCGCAACCTGTCTGGCTGCAAGCCGCTGCACTGGCTGCGCGCACAGCGGTGTTCATCTCTGCCGACGCCAGCCGTCCGACCCAGAGCGGCACCATGCCCGGTATCGATCCTGCTCCGGCCAGCCAGCGTTTCACCCTGACCGAGCGTGAGTCGCTGCTGCGTTACGGCATCGCCACGGCTTACTACGAAGGCGGTTACGTGCGCATCCAGCGTTCGATCACCACCTACCAGAAGAACGCGTACGGCCAGGCTGACAACTCGTATCTGGACAGCGAAACCATGCACCAGTCGGCGTTCATCATCCGTCGCCTGCAAGGCATCATCACCAGCAAGTACGGCCGCCACAAGCTGGCCAACGATGGCACGCGTTTCGGTGCCGGCCAGCCGATCATCACGCCGAGCACCATCCGTGGCGAGTTGATTGCGCAGTACGCACGTCTTGAAGAAGAAGGTCATGTGGAGAACGCCGAAACGTTCGCCCAGCACCTGATCGTCGAGCGTGATGGCAATGACCCAAGCCGCGTGAACGTGATGTTCCCGCCTGACTACATCAACGGCCTGCGCGTGTTCGCGCTGCTCAACCAGTTCCGCTTGCAGTACGACGAAGCGGCATAAGCCTAACCAACCCTTTCAAGCCCGCCTCGTGCGGGTTTTTTCATTCTGGAGATAAACAACATGGGTCAGAAAGTTGCGGGTACCTGCTACATCAAAGTGGATGGCACCCAATTGACCATCAGCGGCGGCGGCGAAGCGCCTCTGATGAACATCAAGCGCGAGACGGTCGTGCCTGGTTACTACAAGGAAACCGAAAAGGCCGCGTGGTTGAAGTTCACCGCCGTGCATACCGCAGATCTGCCGCTCAAGCTGCTCACCACCGGTGTGGACATGACCATCACCTGTGAATTCAAGAACGGCAAGACCTACGTCCTGTCCGGTGCCTACCTGGTCGAAACGCCAAGCAGCAAAGCTGACGACGGCACCATCGAGCTGCAATTCGACGGTAATCAGGGGAGCTGGCAATGAGTGAAGTCATCGACCTGGCCAGCCCGATCGAAGCGCACGGCGAAACCCTTTCGCAACTGACATTCCGGCGCCCTACGGCGCAGGAAGCGCGGGCCATCAAGGCCCTGCCGTACAGGATCGACAAGAACGAGGAAGTTTCCCTGGATCTGGACGTGGCGGCGAAGTACATCGCCGTCTGCGCCGGCATCCCGCCCTCGTCGGTCAATCAGATGGACCTGTGCGACATCAACACGCTGAGCTGGAAGGTTGCGAGTTTTTTCATGGCAGCGGCATCAGCGACCTCGAAGGCCTGATCGCCGTCGTTTACGACCTCGCGTACTTCTGGAAGACCGATCCCGAACTGATGATGTCCAGGGAGCTGGACATCATCACCGAGTCGATCTTGCAGGCGCAACGCATCAACCAGATCCTGCAGGGGGAGTGATGGCAGACACTATCAAGACGCTGATTACCGGCGTCGACAAGCTGTCTCCAACGCTGGCAACCATCCGCAACAACGTTGAAGGCTTCGAGACCAGGCTTGAAGGCTCTGGTCTTGGGAACGTCGAAGTGGGCGAGATGATCAAGGGCAATGCTTTGACAGAGCCCTTGATTGCCGGGGTAAAGGCAGCGATCGGTTTTGAGACCAGCATGGCCGGCGTGAAACGATCGGTCACCTTTGAAACACCGCAACAGTTCCAGCAGATGAGTTCCGACATTCTGGACCTCAGTGAACGACTGCCGGAAAGCGCCAACGGTATCGCGGCGATTGTCGCCGCGGGTGCCAAGGCCAATGTACCGCGCGAAGAACTGACCGGGTTTGCCAGCGACGCCGTGAAAATGGGCGTCGCATTCGATCAGACAGCGGCCGAGTCGGGCGACATGATGGCCTCGTGGCGGTCATCGTTTCAGATGACTCAGCCGCAGGTCGCGGCGTTGTCCGAGAAGATCAACGTGCTCGGCGGCAACAATCTGGAAAAGAAAATCGCCACCATGGTGACTGCAATGGGCCCGCTCGGGCCGGTTGCGGGGATGGCCTCCGGGCAACTGGCGGCCATGGGCGCGACCCTGGCCAGCGTCGATGTGCCGGCCGATGTGGCCGCCAGCGGCATGAAGCGGTTCATGCAGTCGTTGACTGAAGGGGGCGCGGCGAAAGCCGGGGCGTTCGAGGCGTTGCAGCTCGACGTCAATCAGTTGACCCAAGGCATGCAGAGTGACCCGTCCGGGACCATTGAAAAGGTTCTGACGGCGGTTTCCAGTGTTGATCCCGGCAAACAGTCGGACGTCATCACGCAGCTGTTCGGTGCCGAATCGCTGGGCGCGATCACGCCGCTGCTGGCCCACCTCGATGTGCTCAGGTCCAACCTGGCCAAGGTCGGGGAGGGTGTGCAAAACAGCGGTTCCATCGAGAAGGAGTTCGCAGACAACTCCCAGACCACGGCCACTGCCATCAAAGAGATGACCAACCGTGTCGATCGTCTGGGCATCAATATCGGCAGTATGTTTCTGCCGGCGATGAACGAAGCAATGGCCGTGATCGGGCCGATGATTTCTCAGGTCGCCGCGCTGGCGGCCGAACACCCAGAGGTGATCAAGGGCGTCGTGGGCGCCGCGATTGCTTTCGGCGTATTACAAGTCGCCGTTCTCGCTGCGACGAGTGCCGCCGGGCTGCTGGCTGCGGTCATGGGCATGTCACCGTTGGGCCTGATCGTGCGCGGCCTCGCGCTGGCGGCAGGTTTTCTGATCGCCAACTGGTCGACGGTCGCACCTTATTTTCAGGCGGTCTGGGAGGCGATTCGCGGACCGGTGATGGCGCTGTGGGACGTGCTCAAGGCGGTCTTCGCCTGGACGCCGCTGGGCATGATCGCAGCCAACTGGCAGCCACTGACCGAATTCTTTGCTGCGCTGTGGGACGTGATCAAGGCGCTGGCCACGCCGGTTTTCGATTTTCTGCAAACGCTGTTTGCGTGGTCGCCGCTGGGCATGGTCGTGGCCAACTGGCAGCCGTTGTCCGAGTACCTGGCCGGCTTGTGGGAAACCATCAAGGCCGAGGCGCAGCCGTTTACCGATGTGCTGGCAACGCTGTTCAGTTTTTCGCCGCTGGGCATGGTCATCGAGAATTGGCAGCCGATCAAAACCTGGTTCGCAGGTCTGTGGGCGGACATCAAGCCATTCATCGAGCCGATCATGAGCTGGTTTGGTGGCGACACGAATAAGACCGTCCTGCAGCGGGCGACCGAGAAGGCCAATCAGTTCGCGGAAGAACAGCGGATACGCAACGCAGGGCCAGGCGGCGGGACCGGTGCGTTTCTGGCGGCCGGTGCCGTCGAGAACGTTCGCACGAATCAGCAGTTGCTCAATCAGGCCACTGGCGTGCCCTCGACCAGCCAATTGCTTGGCGTACCCACGCCGTTGGCGCCCGGCAGCCTGTTGTTGCAACAGGGCGCAGCCGGGGCCGGCCCGCGACTTGAAGGCGAGCTCAACATTCGCTTTGAAAACGCGCCACCGGGCATGCGTGCCGGGCAATTGCAAACCAACCAGCCGGGTTTGACGATATCGCCAAACGTCGGTTATCGAACCCTCGGCGCAGGAGCCGGATCATGAGTACATGGCGTGACAGCCTGCTGCCAGCGTCTTTCCGGGGCGTCGGTTTTTTCATTGAAAAAGCCGTCGTCCCGGCAGGCCGCAAGGGGCAGTTGCATGAGTTTCCACAACGCGACGAGCCTTATTTCGAGTCGCTGGGCAAACAGTCGAAAGTGCATACGCTGACGGGGTTCATTGTCGGTCCCGACTGTTTCGAACAGCGAGACAGACTGCTACAGGCACTGGAGCAGGAAGGTGCCGGCGAGCTGGTGCATCCGTGGTTGGGTCGCGTGCAGGTCCAGGTCGGCGAATGTGGCGTCACACACAACCTGAGCGAAGGCGGGCTCGTCCGGCTGGACCTGAAATTCTATCCGGCCAACCCGCTCAAGTTTCCCGTGTCGACCCTCAATACGCGACGGCAGTTGCTGGGCGCGTCCGAGAGCCTGCTGGACTCGGCGCTCAGGCGCTACCGCTCGGTGATGGCCACGGTGGACGCGGTGCGTATCAATATTCAGGCGCTGCGCAGCGCCCTGTCGGGTGTATTCGCGACTATTCAGCGGCAGTTCACACCGTTCATGACGATCTATTCGGATGTCACTGCGCTGGTGCATTCGCTGGTCAATGCGCCGTTGACGGTCAGCACGCTGTTTACCACGTTCTTCGCCAGTTTCGACGGGGACAGTCGTCGAGCCAGAAGAGCGAACGGCACCAGCAGTATTGGCGGGGCGAGTACCGGGACAAGTACCGGGACAAGTACCGGGTCAGGTTCCGGCAACTCGACAGGGGGCGGCTCAGGCAGCGGTTCCGCGAGTGGCAGTAACGGCACCGCTGCGAGCAGCGCGGCAGCAAGGTCCGGCAGCAATGGCGGCGTGTCCTCTGTTGAAACGGTCGATTACCGCTCGGTGATTTCCGAGGCCACGCAACAGGCGGAAGCGGTGTCCGGCATCAATCTGGTCAGCCAGAGCAGCGGGCTGGATACCGGCGTGACGGCTCAGGCCGCGGCCAATCTGGTTCAGGATGCCTTGTTGGTCAAGGTGGCGAAAATCGTCGCGAGCATGCCGGTTGCGACGACCGTCACGCCGCTCACGGTAGTGCCGTCGCTGGATCAGCAAGTGACGCAAGCGTTGCAACGCGTCGATGTGCCGGTTGCCGATGACGTCATCGAACTGCGTGACACGCTGAGTTCGGCGATCTGGGAAGCGTCGTTGAAAGCCGACCCCGAACATTACCTGGCGCTCAATACGTTGCGTCAGGCGTTGATCAGGCATCTCAACGCGGTGGCGGCCTCCGGTGTACGTCTGGTGGACATGAAGGTCTCCGAGCCTTTGCCCGCGCTGGTGCTGGCCTATCGCCGATTCGGTGACGCCAGCCGGGCGCTGGAAATGGTGCAGCGCAATCGACTGGCCCATCCGGGCTTCGTGCCGCCCGGCACGCTGAAGATCGCTCAGGAGTGACCCATGATCGACCCTAACGTTGTCACCCTGACGGTTGACGAGCACGACTATGCCGGCTGGAAGTCGGTGGAAATCTCTGCCGGGATCGAGCGTCAGGCGCGCAGCTTTGACGTGAGCATTACCTGGCAGTGGCCGGGCACTGAGATTTCGCATCCGATCACGCCCGGCGCAGCGTGCGAGGTGCGTATCGGCGGCGAGTTGATTCTGACCGGCTGGGTATTTGCCGCGCCGATCAGCTATGACGGCAAGCAAGTCACGCTAAAGATTTCCGGACGCTCGAAAACCGCCGACCTCATCGACTGCTCGGCCATCAACAAACCGAGTCAGTGGAAGGAGGTGGGGGTGCTGAAGATCGTTGAAGCGCTTGCTGCTCCTTATGGTTTGTCGGTGATCAGCGAAATACCGGAAACCTCGAAGATGGCCGATCACACCATCGAGCCTGCCGAAACCGTGTTCAAGTCCATTGACCGGCTGCTGACCCTGTTCCGGATTTTTTCCACCGATGACGAATACGGCAATGTGGTGCTGGCCAGGCCGGGTAGTCGCGGGCAGAGCGCAGACGCGCTCGAACTCGGCAAGAATGTGTTGAGCGCCGTCATCGCGAGGGACTTTTCCGGGCTTTTTTCCGAGTACCGGGTCATCGGTCAACAGACTGGTAATGACCAGACGTTTGGCAAGGAGTCGTCGGAGGTCTCGGCAGAAGTCACGGATGACCGGCATGACGATCCCGCGCATAAAAAGCGTCTTCGCGTACTGGTCGTTCATGAGGATGCGCCGATCACACCCAAGCTCGCCCTGAGTCGCGCCAATTGGGAGCGTGGTCAGCGGGCCGGCAAGGCGCTGCTCACCACCTACAAGGTCCAGGGCTGGCGGCAGTCCAACGGGGCGCTCTGGCGGCACAACACCATGGTCCGGGTGATCGATCCGGTCATCGGTTTCACGAGCCGCAACATGCTGATTTCAGCCGTGACCTACTCGCTGAGCGACCAAGGCACGATCACCACACTGGTGGTCGGTCCGCCTGAAGGTTTCCAGGCCGAGCCAGGTGACCCCAACAAGCGCAGCAAGGTGCAGGTCAATCAGGACGCTTACTCCTGGCTGCTGCCCATCGACGAGGAAACAACCTCATGAGCTTACTCAATCGCATGCTGGTGCGCGGCACGGTGGTGCTCGCCAGGGCCAGCAGCAAAATGCAGACGCTGCAAATGCGCCTCACCGCCGGAGAGGTCAAGGACGACATGGAGCACTTCGAACCCTACGGTTTCACCAGCAATCCACTGGCCGGCGCTGAAGGTATCGCCGCGTTCATTGGTGGCGATCGTTCACACGGTCTGCTGCTGGTGGTGGCCGACCGGCGCTATCGCCTCAAGGGTCTGGAGTCCGGCGAAGTGGCGATCTATACCGACGAGGGCGACAAGATTCACCTCAAGCGCGGCAAGGTCATCGACATTGAAACCGACACCCTGAACATCAAGGCGGCGGTGGCCGTGAACTTCGACACACCGCAGATCACCCAGACCGGAAAGATCGTGTCTCAGGGCGACCAGCTTGCCGCTGGCATCAGCCAGATCAGCCATCTGCACGGCAACGTGCAGGGCGGGAATGGCCAGAGCGGGCCGCCCGTTGGAGGTGCCGGATGATCATCGAAGGCTCTCTGCAGGCGTCCTTGCTGCGCTCGGTGGTCATCAGCCTGTTCACTTGGCGGCGTGCCGAAGCGGGCGACCCGTTCGACGATGCCGAGCGCTATGGCTGGTGGGGCGACACCTACCCGGCACAGGCCAATGACCGCATCGGTTCCAGGCTGTGGCTGCTGCGCCGGGTCAGGCTGACTGCCCAGACCCAGCGCGATGCCGAGTTCTATGCCCGGGAAGCGCTCGACTGGCTGATCGAAGATGGCCAGGTCAAGCACATCAACATCCTTACCGAACAGGTTCAGAGCAACCGCCTGAACCTGGGCGTCGAGCTGGTCGTCTCGGACGGTCAGCTCGTGCGTTTCAACCCTTCTGAACAGTGGCAGGTGATTTATGCCGTTTGAAACACCTACGTTACCGGCGCTGATCAACCGAACCCAGGTCGACCTCGCCGACGAAGCGCTGCGTCAGTCCGATGCTCGGGTATTGTCCCGCGCGCACAGTGGCGCGGCCTACGGGCTGTACGGCTATCAGGACTGGATCGCCGACCAGATTCTGCCGGACACCGCCGACGAGGAAACCCTCGAGCGGCAAGCCATCCTGCGCCTGAGGCAGCCGCGCAAGGTGGCACAGGCCGCCACCGGCACGGTGCGCTTTACCGCTGCAGCCGGCGCGGTGCTGGATGCGGACACGGTGCTGCAGTTCAGTGATGGACGCTTCTACCGCGTGACCAAAGGCGTCACCACGGTTGCGGGCAATAACACGACCACGGTCGAAGCGGTGGATGCCGGTGTTCTGGGTAATGCGGATGCCGGTCTGGTGATGACTGCCGTGCAACCGGTCGAAGGCATCGACAGCACCTTCACCGTCATTGCCGACGGACTGTCCGGCGGCATCTCGCAGGAAAGTATCGAGTCGTTGCGTGCGCGTGTCGTGCGCTCCTACCGGGTCATCCCGCATGGCGGCAATCAGGATGATTACGTGACCTGGGCGCTGGAAGTGCCGGGCGTGACGCGCGCCTGGTGTGTGCGCCGGTTCATGGGGCCAGGGACTGTGGCGGTGTTCTTCATGCGTGACGACCAGGCCGATCCCATTCCCGACGCCGAGCAGCTCGCCGCGGTCGCTGCGTATATCGAGCCGCTGCGTCCGGTCACTGCAGACGTATACGTGCTGGCGCCGGTGCAGAAACCGGTGGTCTACACCATCCGGCTCACACCGGATACCTCCGCCGTGCGGGCGGCGGTCGAGGCGCAGCTGCTGGACCTGCACAACCGTGAGGGCGGACTGGGCGAAACCCTGTTGCTCACGCACATCGCCGAGGCCATCAGCCGCGCGACAGGCGAAACCGATCATGTGCTGGTTTCACCCGTGGCCAACGTTACTGCCGCGGCCAACCAGTTGCTCACGTTCGGGGGTATTCAATGGTCGTCATAAGAACTGCCGAACACTACGCCGGACAACTGCAGGCGCTGTTGCCACCCGGTCCCGCATGGGATCCGGAGCGGGTGCCGGAATTGCAGCAGGTGATTACCGGCCTGTCCCGCGAGTTCGCACGCATCGATGGCCGCGCGTTCGACCTGCTCAACGAGATGGACCCCGCCACCGTCAGTGAGCTGGTCCCGGACTGGGAGCGGGTGATGAACCTGCCTGACCCGTGCCTGGGGCTCAAACCGTTGTTTGCAGACCGGCGCCTGTCGGTGCGCCAGCGGCTTGTGGCGACAGGAGGGCAGAACGCGGCGTTCTACATCGACATTGCCATCAGCCAGGGCTACCCCGATGCCACTGTGACCGAACACCGAGCGCCCCGTATGGGGCGTTCGCGTTTTGGTCGGGCGCATTTCGGCACCTGGAGCGCGCAATTCATGTGGACCCTGAACACCGGCGGGCGCCAGCGCCTGGGCCGACGCTTCGGGGCCAGCTACTGGGGAGAGCGGTTCGGGGTGAATCCCGGGCTCGCCATCGAATGTTTGATCCGTCGAGCAGCACCGGCGCACAGCGTCGAATTCGTAAACTTCAACTGAGGAACACAATGTGGATTATCCCAAGAGTGTGCCGGGCGTAGGCTTGGCAAGCGGCAAGTTTGTAGATGAAAACCCGGCGACCGGCATGCCCGGTTCGCTTATTCCTGCGCAGTGGGGTAACTCGATCACGCAGGAGATCTTGAATGCGATGGCAGCCGGTGGTGAGCAGCCTGATGAAACCAGAACAGACCAGCTCGCGTCGGCTATCACGCAGATAGGTTCGCAGGTCAGGCAGGCCTACAAAGGTGCCGGGTTTGGCTACACCGCTTCTGAAACTCTGTTGCCCGGAGCGGCGGGGCATTGGCACAGAATCAATGCCGGTGGTATCACGCTGACCCTGCCTCCCAAGGCGAACGTAGTGGTAGGTAAGTCGATAACCTTTCATAACGCATCGCCAGCAGCGGCAACTATCAAGGCCAATGGTGCTGAGGTCATCTCTCTATTCGGTGCCGGCAGCAATACCTTGAAGCTCAATGCGGCGGAGTGGGTAGAGCTTGTTTTTAACACTGACGCGATCTACATCACCAAGCGCGGCAAAATCACAGAGGTAAAGGAGGTCGACTCTCAAAAAGTGTTCTCTTTCAATACCGATACAGTTTTTACAAGAGACCAGATGGAGTTGCTGCTACTGGATGCTACTGGCAGCAATCGTGCATTCACACTGCCCTCTTCAAATGCGGCACTAGGTGTAAAGGACGTCATTGTTCGCAGGATCGACAGCAGTGGCAACCGGCTGACCGTGAATGCAAGTGCCGGGGAAAAGATCAGGTTCCACACCCATTTAAATGCTGCTGGTTATTCCTTTCTGGTTCTGATGGGGGCTGGCGATTGGTGGCACCTGCGCAGCGATGCTGCTGGAAGCTGGTGGCCAATAGGTCGATATGACAGCACCCCATTGGGGCGACCTGTTTTCGAGACAACTACATCGTTCAGCCCAGGAGGATATGGAGCGTTGAACGGTGGGCTTCTTAATCGCGCCGACTGGCCGTGGCTTTGGGATCACGCGCAAAAGTCCGGGATGCTTTACACCGAAGCAGCTCGTACCGGCAAGGAAGGTGGATGGACCAGTGGCGACGGCGCCCTGACCTTTCGAGGGCCTGAAGGTAGGGGCGAGTTCCTGCGGGTACTGGATGAGTCTCGTGGGGTCGATGCGTCGCGTGTCGCCGGCTCTTGGCAGGACGGCACTTGGCTCAGGACGGTGGCTCAGGAGTGGAGCGGCTCTGATGTAGAGACTGGCACCTACCTGCTGGGCAGCGGTCATGCGCAGGCGGATGGGCGCTTGAACTCTACAGGCCCGGGTGGCTTGTTGCCGCCAGGCGCATTGGTCCCGGCTGGCGGTTCGGCATATCTGCCAGAAACAACGGACAACGGCGTTGTGGCGACTGTAATGAGAGACCAGCAACCGATGAACAACTGGATTCGTTTCCGTAGCCGCAACATGGCCTATCCCGGCCGTATCAAACTGATCTGAGGACGTTATGCCTACTTACTTGATAGATGATGTCGGGGCCCTTATCGGTCCTGTCGAATTACCGGTTATCCCTGGGCTGGGCGAGCAAACGCCCAGCAATGCGGTGAGCTTGCCGGAGTTGCTGAACCCGCCGAACACGGGCTTTGCCTGGACGATGGTCAATAATGAGCTGCAACAGGTCGCGGATCGTCGAGGCCCTATGTATCGAATAAACGACGGCTCTGAGGAGGAATGGAGCAGTCTGGGTGAGCCTCCTGAAAGGCTCACTACCAAGCAATGGCCTGGCAAATACTATGTATGGAGAGAGGGTGACTGGGTTCTTGATACCGAAGCGCAGAAGGCCGCTTTGGCTTCCGCTGCTCTGCTGGTTCGTGACCAGCGTTTGCAGGACGCTGCTAAACGTATCGCCCCGTTGCAGTATGCCGAAGAACTGGGAGATGCCACCGAGGCGGAGAAGGCAAGTTTGCTTGAATGGAAACGCTATAGCGTGGAACTGAACCGGATCGAGCAAACCCCGGATTACCCTCTCCAGATCAAATGGCCTTCACCGCCCTCGGATACAACTGCCCTGTAGACATGACCGCGAGAGCGGTTTTTTTTTGCCCGCTTTTCGAGACCGCTGTGTGCGTTTTAGGCGCGTGCCAAATCCTCACAGACTCTGCATACAAAAGGTGCTGAGTCGTTAATAAAACGTGATTCATAACGCCACACAGCACTGACCTTCCGCATCGCTAACTCAGGCGTTATCGGCAGAGGCGTCTGGTATGCACATAAATCGTCATCCCGTAATAACAGCACTCTCTTAATACACAACATGAAGGCACTAACCATGAACATAATACCCGTCTCCCGTAACCCGCAATGGACCGATCAGGCCCACACCTCCATGACACTGTGGGTGATCATTACTGAACCCGGCTATATGGATCGTCAGGACGTTATATCGGTCTCTGCCAATCATCCGGATCCGCAATACGCAGCATTGTTCAGCCGAGCAATCGCCGGTGAGTTCGGTGAGATTCTCGAGCCGAGTGAGCAGATGATCCTTATCAACGTCAATGCGGAGCGCGGTATCTACCTGGGCAACGCTACCAGGAGAATCAACGAGCTGGACTTTCAACTGACCATTGTGCAAAACGCCATCGCATCGGGGGCGGCCACAGTCGCGCAAATCGAGTCCCGGCCTGCGCTGCAAGCCGAGCTTGATGCGTATTCGCTTTACCGGGCACAGCTCTCCAATCTGAGTTCGCTCCCGGGATTCCCTACTTCTTTCGCCTGGCCGGTTCCTCCTGCGACTCCGTTTGTTTACGTAAAGCCGCCGGAAGTGACTACACCGCCTACAGGCGTTAGCGAAGATGAACTGCCTTGGATCATGACAAGCATTCGCAGTCCTCGCTGGGCTGATCGTGCCCGTCTGTCTATCATTCTTTTGATCATCTTTGAGAAAACCAAAGATCTTCATGGTGAGGAGGAAGTCACTGTTTCGGCTACTGGCAAGCCGCAGGCCGTAGAGCTTTTCAACCGGGCAATTGCCGGGGCTTTTGGACCGATTCTTGATCCGATCGAGCCAGTGGACACGGGCGATGTTGAGGGACAGCGCAGCCTCTATTCGGCGATGGCTGCGGCGAAAGTCGATTCACTGATCGGCAGGCTGGATACCTTGCAAAGTGCCATTGAAGCTCAACTGAAAATCCTGCCTGCGCTGCAGGCCGAGCTTGATGCGTATTGGCTTTACCGGGTGCAGCTCGCCCAACTCGATGCGCAGCCAGGCTTTCCAGAGTCGTTCGTGTGGCCCGTCCCGCCAGCGTCGCCGTTTGTATATGTAAAGCCCACTGAACAGCTGGCACCGGTTAGGGGCGTAAGTGCAGACGAGCTGCCCAAGTCCTGACGCCCCGCTCTGAGGGGGCGTTGTTTTATTCGCCATTTAATCTTTTGAACAGGAGAGCCTTATCGGCTCATGGGGTGGGCTCGTCCCGCAGTCCTCTGAGGAGGATCAATGCCTCTCGACCAGCAACAACAACTGAACATCATCCCTGACGCCGGCCCCACCGCCGGCGTTTTAGTTCCTGTCATCAAACGAAACGGGAGGTCCGCTGACGCCCGCAAGCGTCAATCATTCATAAACCCATACTCTCTCACTAGAAAACCAAAGGTATTCATATGTACACAGTAATAAGCGCTCGTGATCCACGTTGGTCCGATATGACACACACATACATTAATCTGTGGGTGTTGTTTGCAGAGTTTAAAGACACTTACGGCGAGGTGCCTTTTAGTGCGTCTCCCAACGACTCCGCTGCTCACGGCGTCGATCTGTTTAACCGTGCCCTCGCCGGTGAGTTCGGCCCGGTTCTCGAGCCGACCGAGGAGGCGGTCCTGCAGCTGGTGACGAGTCAGCGGAATAACTTATCAAGTAACGCTACTTATCGAATCCACTCGTTGCTGGACGAACTGGATATTCTTCAAGACGCCATAGCAATGAACCTGGCGACCGAAGCGCAAGTGAAATCCGTGCCAGCAATAAACGCTGAGCTGTACGCGTTCCGTCTTTACCGCGTGCAGCTTTCCCTAATTGACACATTGCCAGGTTACCCAAGGAAGTTCGACTGGCCAGTGGCGCCTGCGCAGCCTTTTGTGTATGTGCCACCTTCTGAGTAGTTGGCCATTTGGCAGGGCGTGCGCGAAAACGAATTGCACCCGACGCCGGCTCTGAAGCTGGCGTTACTGTTTATGCTTTCGATATCGCCGCAGCCTGCTGATATGACTGCTGCTAACGACTCAGGTAATGACGCCTCGCAATGATGGGGCGTCTGTTACCCCTGATGCGCGTCGCTCTTGAGTCACGAAAGCTTCGTCGATTGGGGGCACTGACGAGCTTCATAAGCAAGGCAGGAGTAACCATGCCTATCAACCAGCAACAACTACTGCAAATCCTCCCTAACGCCGGCCTTAAAGCCGGCGTTTTCGTTCCTGCTCTCAACACCGCCATGGCCCGCTACGCCATCAACACTCGCCTGCGTATCGCCGCGTTCATCGCTCAGATAGGGCATGAATCCGGGCAGCTTCGTTATGTGCGCGAGCTGGGTAGCGACAGCTATCTGGCCAAGTACGACACGGGCCAGTTGGCGCTGCGTTTGGGCAACACGCCAGAAGCAGATGGCGACGGTCAGTTGTATCGGGGCCGTGGGCTGATTCAGGTGACGGGTCGGGCCAACTACGAAGCGTGTGGGGAAGCGCTGGGGCTGGACCTGTTGAGTCAGCCGCAGCTGCTCGAACAACCCGACCACGCGGCCATGTCGGCCGCGTGGTTCTGGGACCGGGCCAACCTCAACGCACTGGCAGACAAGGGTGATTTTCTGATGATCACCCGCCGCATCAACGGCGGTACCAACGGCCTGGCGGATCGGCAGGCGCTTTACCAGCGGGCATTGGAGGTGCTGCCGTGAAGATGCTGGATATGCGATTCCTGATCCTCGCATTCGTGCTGGGGGCTGGGCTGGGTACATGGGCGGCCTGGAAATGGCAGGCGGCCCGCTATGGCCTGCAACTGTCCACGCAAGCACTGACGTGGCAGCGCGAGCGCGAGCAAGCGGCGCTGGCGGTCGTCGACTGGCAGAACGCCGAGCAGGCACAACGACGGGCGCTGGAAGTCCGTTTGCACACCAACGATACAACCATTCACAAGGAGTTGAGCGATGCACAGACTGCTCAGGCTCGTTTGCGTGATCGCCTGGCTACCGCTGATTTGCGCTTGTCAGTCCTCCTCGCCAACAGCCCCGCCAACCGTGCTGGCATGCCAGCCGGCACCGATACCGGCGGCGTGGTTCATGGACGCACGCGAGGCGAACTTGACCCAGCGGCTGCTGGACGAATTGTCGCCATCACCGACTACGGCGATCAGGGATTGATCGCTTTGAAGGCCTGCCAAGCCTACGTGCGCGAGATTGCACACTGATGTTCCTCTCGGCTCCCCACCCCCTAGGCCATCGTGCCCCTGCCTCAATCCCGCCTCCGCAAGGAGGCGCGGCCCTCTTTTGCGTCGTTGCCAGCCTTTCAATCGGCCTGGCCCGGTACATTCATATTGCACCGGCCGATTCGGTACGCTAATGTCCTGAAACGTACCGATGAGACCCCTTCCGTGACGACAGTCAGCAAGCTTTTGATGCGCGTTATCAAGGCTCACGCCCGTTGGCGTTGGCGCGCCTGACTTTTTCCTTGCCGGCCCTGCCGGTCCCGTACCTGTATGCCTTCGATTTTGTGATGCTTTTCTCCGTCCCCCGGCCCTGTGGCTGACGAGGGGATGCATGAGTGAAGCAGAATCTGGAAGGCCTGAATCACGTCAGTAAATCAAAAGGTTGATAGCAAAATGCTGCTGATGATCGATAACTACGATTCGTTTACCTACAACGTC
Source organism: Pseudomonas congelans (assembly GCF_900103225.1). Lineage (GTDB taxonomy): Bacteria > Pseudomonadota > Gammaproteobacteria > Pseudomonadales > Pseudomonadaceae > Aquipseudomonas > Aquipseudomonas congelans. The sequence continues at coordinate 250,511 of NZ_FNJH01000007.1, forward strand.
GTGCAGTACCTCGGTGAGCTGGGGGCGGACGTCAAAGTCATTCGCAATGACGAACTGAGCATCGCCGAGATCGAAGCCCTGAACCCGGAGCACATCGTGGTCTCGCCTGGGCCGTGCACGCCCAATGAAGCTGGCGTGTCGCTTGATGTGATCAAGCACTTCGCGGGCAAGCTGCCGATTCTGGGCGTATGCCTGGGGCATCAGTCCATCGGTCAGGCCTTTGGCGGCGACGTGGTTCGCGCGCGGCAGGTCATGCATGGCAAAACCAGCCCGGTCATTCACGAAGACGGCGGGGTGTTCGATGGCTTGAATCATCCGTTGGTGGTCACCCGCTACCACTCGCTGGTGGTCAAGCAGGATACGTTGCCCGACTGCCTGGAAGTGACGGCCTGGACTGCGCTGGAAGACGGCTCGGTCGATGAGATCATGGGCCTGCGCCACAAGACACTGAACGTCGAAGGGGTGCAGTTTCACCCCGAGTCGATCCTGACCGAGCAGGGCCACGAGCTGTTCGCCAATTTTCTCAAGCAGAGTGGCGGCCATCGTCAGGGCTAAGGATTTTTTATGAGTACCCCCATGAATATCAAAAGCGCGCTCGATCGCGTGGTCAACCAACTGGACCTGACCACTGAAGAGATGAGTGATGTCATGCGCGAAATCATGACCGGCCAATGCACTGAAGCGCAGATTGGTTCTTTTCTGATGGGCATGCGCATGAAGAGTGAGACCATCGACGAAATCGTCGGTGCGGTTTCGGTCATGCGCGAGCTGGCGGACAAGGTCGAGCTGAAAACCCTGGATGGTGTGGTCGATATCGTCGGCACCGGTGGCGACGGGGCGAACATTTTCAACGTCTCGACGGCTTCCGCCTTCGTCATCGCAGCCGCGGGCTGCACAGTGGCCAAGCACGGCAACCGTGCTGTCTCGGGCAAAAGTGGCAGTGCCGATCTGCTCGAGGCTGCCGGGGTTTATCTGAACCTCACGCCTGTTCAGGTCGCACGTTGCATCGACAGCGTGGGTATCGGTTTCATGTTCGCCCAGTCTCATCACACGGCCATGAAACACACTGCCGGGCCACGCCGCGAGCTGGGTCTGCGCACACTGTTCAATATGCTCGGCCCGCTGACCAATCCGGCGGGCGTTCGTCACCAGATCGTTGGCGTGTTCAATCAGGCGCTTTGCCGTCCGCTGGCCGAGGTGCTGCTGCGTCTGGGCAGCAAGCATTTGCTGGTGGTCCACTCGCAGGACGGCCTGGACGAATTCAGTCTGGCTGCACCGACCTTCGTGGCCGAGCTGAAAAACGGCGAAGTCACCGAATACTGGGTACAGCCCGAGGACCTGGGCATCAAAAGCCAGAGCCTGTATGGCCTTGCCGTGGAAAGCCCGGCAGCTTCGCTGGAGCTGATCCGCGATGCGCTGGGACGTCGCAAGACCGAGAACGGGCAGAAGGCTGCCGAGATGATCGTGCTCAATGCCGGCGCCGCGCTTTACGCTGCGGATCACGCCACAAGCCTCAAAGAGGGCGTGGCCCTGGCGCACGACGCGTTGCACACTGGCCTGGCGCGGGAAAAACTGGAAGAGCTGGGTGCCTTCACGGCGGTATTCAAGCAGGAGAACGAAGCATGAGTGTGCCAACCGTACTGGAAAAGATCCTTGCCCGAAAGGCCGAGGAAATCGCGGCTCGTCGTGCAATGGTGAGCCTGACCGAGCTTGAACAACAGGCCGCCCAGGCCGACGCGCCACGTGGCTTTGCCAAGGCATTGATCGCTCAGGCCAAGGCAAAGCAGCCCGCCGTTATCGCGGAAATCAAGAAGGCTTCGCCGAGCAAGGGTGTCATCCGCGAACACTTCCTGCCGGGCGAGATCGCCAGAAGTTATCAGGCCGGTGGCGCGACCTGTCTGTCGGTGCTGACCGACGTGGACTTCTTTCAGGGCTCCGATGCCTATTTGCAGGAGGCCCGTGCGGCGTGCAACCTGCCGGTGATCCGCAAGGATTTCATGATCGACCCCTATCAGGTGGTCGAAGCACGTGCCCTGGGCGCTGACTGCATTCTGCTGATCGTGTCGGCACTGGATGACGTGCAGATGGCTGAACTGGCTGCTGTTGCCAAAAGCTTGAATCTGGATGTGCTGGTCGAGGTGCACGATGGCGATGAGCTGGAGCGCGCGCTCAAGACGCTCGATACGCCGCTGGTGGGCATCAACAATCGCAACCTGCACACGTTTGAAGTGAGCCTGGAAACCACGCTGGACTTGCTGCCGCGTATCCCGCGTGATCGCCTGGTCGTGACCGAAAGCGGCATTCTCAACCGTGCGGATGTCGAGCTGATGGAAATCAGCGATGTCTATTCGTTTCTGGTGGGTGAGGCTTTCATGCGTGCTGAACACCCTGGCGCCGAGCTGCAGCGGTTGTTCTTCCCTGAGCGCAAGATTGCGGTAAGCGCTTCGTCCGGCGACTGAGCTGAACACCTTTCCGAGGTCCTGCATGCAAGACTCGATCATCGACATCTGTGTCGAACAAGGCCTGCAGGCCGAGCAGGATCTTCTGGCGTCGGTATGCTCCGGGGCGGCAGATCACGGGCTGCTATTCTGGCGGCCCAATGATCGCGCGCTGGTCATGCCACGGCGGATGAGCCGGTTACCGGGGTTTGCCGAAGCCAGCGAGACCCTGTCGGACAATGCATGGCCCGTCCTCTTGCGTGAAACCGGCGGCGAGCCGGTGCCACAGTCCTGCGCCACGCTGAATATCGCGCTGGTCTATGCGCAACCGCACACTGACGTTGATCGTGACCGCATAGAAACCGCCTACCTGCGATTGTGTCAGCCGATTCTCGATCTGTTGATCGAGTTGGGTGGTCAGGCTTCACTGGGTGAGGTGGCAGGCGCATTCTGCGACGGCCGCTTCAACGTCAATCTCGACGGTCGCAAGATGGTTGGAACGGCTCAGCGCTGGCGTCAGAGTCAGGGCGGAACGCGTCCTGTAGTGCTGGCGCATGGTGCTTTGCTGCTGGATAACGAGCGCGTTCAGATGGCGGCCGCGGTAAACCGCTTCAATGAGCTGTGCGAGCTTGAGCCGCGTGTTCAGGCCGCAAGCCACATTGCCCTGTACGAAGCGTTTCCGGGCGCTGACGTCCTGGGGCGCTTGGCGCAGGCTTACCGGAAGCTGCTCGCCGGGCTCTGAATACCAAGGGCTCAGCGTGTCCCGTAGACCACCATGGTCTTTCCTTTGACGTTGACCAGGCTCTGTTCTTCAAGTGCCTTGAGCACGCGTCCGACCATTTCCCTCGAGCAGCCGACGATGCGACCGATTTCCTGTCGGGTAATCTTGATCTGCATGCCGTCCGGGTGAGTCATTGCATCCGGCTGCTTGCACAGTTCGAGCAACGTGCGAGCCACTCGCCCGGTGACATCGAGGAACGCCAGATCACCTACCTTGCGCGTTGTATTGCGCAGGCGCTCGGCCATCTGGCTGCCAAGCGCATACAGAATTTCCGGTTCTTGCCTGGTGAGCTCGCGGAACGCGTCATATGAAATCTCGGCCACTTCGCACTCGGTCTTGGCTCGCACCCAGGCGCTGCGCACGGACTCCTTTCCCTGGTGCTCGAACAGGCCCAGTTCGCCGAAAAAATCCCCGCTGTTGAGGTAGGCGACGATCATCTCCCGACGCTCGTCATCCTCGATCAGGACCGTGACTGAGCCCTTGAGGATCAGAAACAACGACTCGGAGCGCTCACCGGCATTGATGATGTTGGTTTTCGCGGGGCAGCGGCGGCGTTCTGCATGGGGCAGCAGCTTGTCCAGACTGTTTGCGTTGGGCGTAAAGGTTATTGCGACCATGCGAGACTTCCGAAATAAGGTGTATGGCCAAATGGCATACCTGTAGGTATCGGCTGCGCCTTTATTCTCGCCAGCTTTTCCAGACGTGTAGGAAGCTATTTGCGAACATTCCTACGCGTTTCCTACAAAAAGGCATTTCTTCCGGGCAGCTTTTGGCCCTGTGCTAAGCTGGCGACCCCTTTTTTTACAGTGGAGTCTTGGCGATGAAGGCACGCATCCAATGGGCTGGCGAAGCCATGTTCCTCGGCGAATCCGGTAGCGGTCATGTGGTGGTAATGGACGGTCCGCCGGAGAGCGGTGGTCGCAACCTGGGTGTACGCCCGATGGAAATGGTCTTGATCGGTCTGGGTGGCTGCAGCAACTTTGACGTTGTGAGCATTTTGAAAAAGTCACGCCAACCCGTGGAAAGCTGCGAGGCGTTTCTGGATGCCGAGCGTGCCGATGAAGACCCGAAAGTGTTCACCAAAATCCACCTGCACTTCGTCGTCAAGGGACGCGGGTTGAAAGAGGCACAGGTCAAGCGAGCCATCGAACTGTCCGCAGAGAAGTATTGCTCTGCCTCGATCATGCTCGGTAACGCGGGTGTGAAGATCACTCACGATTATGAAATTGTCGAACTGGGCTGAACGCCAGACATCCAACGATCATAAAAACGGCGCACACTCTGGCAGACGGCTTCGGACGTCTGCATAATGCGCCACTTTTTACGGGCGCAGCATGTATTGGTTTTCTGCTGCCGGTCCGAACAGACAACCAAAATCGCCAACGCGAAGAGGTGTTAACCGTCCTACGCAGATGAGCCGGGCTCACCTGACGGGCATGCTTGATCACGCGGCTGGCGCCGCACCCATATAGAGAGTTTTTAACGGTGAAAAGCAAACTCAAGCTCCACGGGTTCAATAACCTGACAAAGACCTTGAGCTTCAACATTTATGACATCTGCTATGCGGAAACCCCGCAGGACCAGCAGGCGTATGTCGAGTACATCAACAGTGTGTACGACGCAGAACGCCTGACGCGGATTCTGACTGATGTTGTCGATATCATTGGTGCCAACATCCTGAACATTGCGCGTCAGGATTACGATCCACAAGGTGCCAGTGTGACCATTCTGATCTCGGAGCAGCCGGTGACGCCTACCGAAAGCCAGATCGAAGAGTCGCCAGGTCCACTGCCGGAAACCATCCTGGCGCACCTGGACAAGAGCCACATCACGGTCCACACCTATCCGGAAATTCATCCGGTTGACGGTATTGCCACCTTCCGCGTGGATATCGATGTGTCGACCTGTGGCGTTATTTCACCGCTCAAGGCGTTGAACTACCTGATCCATAAGTTCGAGTCGGATATCGTGACGGTCGACTATCGCGTGCGCGGCTTTACCCGTGACGTGGAAGGCAAGAAGCACTTCATCGACCATGAGATCAACTCGATCCAGAACTACCTCTCCGAAGACACGCGCAACGGTTACCAGATGACCGACGTGAACGTGTATCAGGAAAACCTGTTCCACACCAAGATGCTGCTCAAGCAGTTCGAACTGGACAACTACCTGTTTGGCGATGCCACCAGTAACTTGTCTCCCGAGCAGCGCGAGCAAGTGACCGCCAAGGTCAAACACGAAATGCTGGAAATCTTCTACGGCCGCAACGTAGCCGTATAAACCCGGATTCCGGACATTAAAAAGGCGCCTGATGCAGGCGCCTTTTTTATGGGCTTTGTATACGCAATCGTCAGATGCGATAAGTCGACTTGGTCATGACCTTGGCCAGTACACTCATGCCGAACTTGACCGGTGCCGGGAAGCGAAAACCGCCTGCCTCCAGCGCGGACTCAGCGTGGTGTTCTTCATCGCTGAGCATCTGTTGCAGGATAGCCCGGGACTTTCCGTCTTCGGTCGGCAGTTGCTCCAGATGTTCAGCCAGGTGCTTGCAGACCTGATCTTCGGTCGCCGCGACGAACCCCAGGCTGACCCGGTCGCTGATAACCCCGGCTACTGCGCCCATCCCGAAAGACAGGCTGTAGAACAGCGGGTTCAGCACACTGGTATGGCTGCCAAGCTGATGAATGCGCTGTTCGCACCAGACCAGATGATCGATTTCTTCTTCAGCCGCACGCTCCATCGCCTTGCGCACCTTGGGCAGCTTTGCCGTCAGCGCCTGGCCCTGATAAAGCGCTTGGGCGCAGACTTCGCCAGTATGGTTGATGCGCATCAGGCCCGCGACGTGGCGCGTGTCGACTTCGCTCATCTTGTGTTCGGGCTGAACAACGGCAGGGGAAGGGCGCTGCGAGTGCGCGCTGGACGGCAGCAATGTGCGCATCGCGCTGTCGGCTTGCAGTAACAGACGGTCGAGGGGAGAGTATTGACGTTCGGTAGCCATGGGCACCTCCGGAAGATCATGCGGGCAGTTTACCCGAATCGGCCGGAGCGGGCAGGGCTTGTGTTGGCCGACCAGCGCTGATCACACGCGCTGGTCGGCCGGCAAGCCCGAAAACGCTGGCTCAGCCCGGTGGCCAGTTCATCTGACGCTGACCGAGCACGTGCATGTGGATGTGGTAGACGGTCTGCCCGCCCAGCTCATTGCAGTTCATCACTACGCGGAAGCCTTCTTCGCAGCCCAGCTCGAGGGCCAGACGCTGCGCCGTGAACAGAATATGTCCGGCCAGGCCTTTGTCTTCCTCGGTCAGATCGTTCAGGGTGCGGATAGGCTTTTTCGGGATCACCAGAAAATGCACGGGTGCCTGTGGGGCGATGTCGTGAAAGGCCAGTACCTGATCATCTTCATAGATGATCTTTGCCGGGATTTCCCGATTGATGATCTTGGTAAACAAAGTGTCCACAGCCGTTTGCTCCTTGTCGGTTGATGGTCGTCACAGGGTATCGCTGTGCTTCAGCGCGTCCGAGTGTACTGAGCAAGACGCGGCTCGCCCAGCCGTTTGTCGGTCAGCGCGGGCAGTATTTCTTGTTGATGTAGCCACTGATCTGGCGAGCCAGCCAGCGTGAAACCAGGCGCGGGCTGAGCGTCCACAATCGGTTACTGAAACCGGGAGTGATCACTGCGCGGTTTTTTGCCAGTGCGCGAACGGTATACAGCGCCACTTCTTCGGGGCTCATCAGGTTATCGACATTGACCTGTAACTGCGCAGTGCGAAAAAAAGCTGTCCTGGTCGGACCGGGGCACAGCACCGAGACCTTCACCCCGGCTTTTTTCACTTCCTCGCGCAACCCTTCGGAAAAATGCAGCACATAAGCCTTGCTGGCGTAGTAGGTGCTCATCCATGGCCCAGGCTGGAACGCAGCCACCGAGGCGATGTTGAGTATCTGGCCGCCGCCCTGAATGGCCATCAGATTGCCTACTGTGTGGCACAGGCGAGTCAGCGCCAGAATGTTCAGGTCGATCAGATCCTGTTCGGCGCTCCATTCCTGAGCCAGAAAAGGCCCGCACGTGCCGATGCCCGCAGCGTTGACCAGCAGATCAATCTGGTGAGCACCATCTTCCAGCTCCAGCAGAAATCCCGAGAGTCTCAGTGGCTCGCCCAGATCGCATGCTCGAAACAGCACTTCCACGCCAAAACGCTGAGTCAACTCCAGTGCAATTGTTTCCAGCAGATCGCGCTGGCGGGCGACCAGGATCAGGTTGCGACCGCGACGTGCCAGGGCTTCGGCCATCGCCAGGCCTATGCCGCTGGACGCGCCGGTGATCAGGGCGTAACGGGTCATGCATTTCTCCATTGAGCGTGTTGCGACCGGCAGTCTGCCGAACCGTGAGCAGTCTATTACTTGTCGCTTTGTTCTTCGGGCTCTATGTTGACATCCGCTGGCGCGGTCAAGGCACTGTCACGGCTTTCTTCATCGTCATAGGGGAGCGATTGCTCGTATTCGTCGGTCTGCAATTCCAGCTCATCGCGCAGCATGCCTCCACCGCCAGCAGTAAGCCCGATCAGGACAATGGGGATGAGTAACACCCACAGAACAGCCAGAGTCTTCACACCCCGGGAATTCGCTGGCGGCGGCGGGCCGAAAGCGTTGGGGCCTTTTGTTCCGGGCAGCAGGATCATCAGAAACGGGAAAACGCTGCCTACGAACGGCACTAAGGTCAGCAGCAGAAGCCAGCCCGACCAACCCAGATCATGCAGCCGCTGAACGCCGATCTGCGCGCCGATGACAGCGAATACGACGAGTACCACCGCCATCAGCAGACCGCCGGCGACCAGCGAGCCGTTCATGACCAGCAGGCACACACCCACCAGCACCAGCGTCGCGGCGCTCAGGACCATGCTCCACGCCAAATAGCGCAAGCGCCCGATACGTCCATTGATACTCAAGACCTTCAGGGTCGAATGAGCTGGCTGATCAGCGCCGACCTGTGCCTTTGGCGGTGCGTAGGGCGATATTTCCAGATGCGCGGGTTTGGGGGAGGGCTGGCTGACGACTTCATCCAGACTCAGGCTGATTTCAATGTCAGGTTCGATACGTGCTTCGACGCCCGCATTGTTCAGCGCCTTCAGGTAGCGCTCCGCGTCCTGATACGGAATCCCGCGCTTGAGGGCAACGGGTTGACCACTGAACAGCTTCTGCACTGCAGACGGTTCGCTTTTGAACAGCCCCGCCAGATTGGCCTTTGCGGTGTCGAGCTCGACGCCTTCACGCACCTGCCCTTCAAATACGATCTTGAAGTGTGAATCGGCCATACGGGGCTTCCTTGTCTTTAAGTGGAAAACAGTGCCGGGCGCCTGTCTGAGAAACAGCGCCCTGTCGCGTTACTGATGAGGCCGGGTGACGCTTGGCGTCAGAAGGGTTTGACGATCACCAGAATGACGATGGCGATCAGGATCAATACCGGGATTTCATTGAACCAGCGATAAAACACATGGCTGCGGCCATTCTCGCCACGGGCAAAGCGTTTGACCTGTGCGCCGCAGACGTGGTGATAGCCGATCAGCAGGACAACCAGCGCGAGCTTGGCGTGCATCCATCCCTGGCTGAAATAACCGCTGGCGTCGAAGCTGATCAGCCAGCCGCCGAAGACCAGCGTTGCGATCATGGCCGGGGTCATGATGCCACGGTACAGCTTGCGCTCCATGACAACGAAACGCTCGCGGCTGACCGTGTCCTCACTCATCGAGTGATAGACGAACAGTCTTGGCAGATAGAACAGGGCTGCAAACCAGCAGACCATTGAAATGACATGAAGCGCCTTTATCCATAGATAGAGCATTTTTGATTATTCCCAGGTTCACGGTGGCCGAATAGTAGTGTCTTGTGCGCCCATACGTCACGTTGTCGGTTGTCGCAGAGGCGATAGGCTCCTATTATCGACCGCTTTCCAGTTGTTTCGTTGAGGGCAGGTTATGGTCAAGGTCGGTATCGTCGGCGGCACGGGTTACACCGGGGTCGAGCTGCTGCGTCTGTTGGCACAGCATCCGCAGGCAGAAGTCGTGGTGATTACCTCGCGCTCGGAGGCCGGCATGCCAGTCGCCGACATGTATCCGAACCTGCGCGGGCACTACGACGGCCTCGCGTTCAGCGTGCCTGATGTGAAAACTCTGGGTGCCTGTGACGTCGTGTTCTTCGCTACGCCCCACGGTGTCGCTCATGCCCTGGCCGGTGAACTGCTCGAGGCAGGCACCAAGGTCATCGACCTGTCTGCCGACTTCCGTCTGCAGGATCCGGTCGAATGGGCCAAGTGGTACGGCCAGCCGCATGGTGCTCCGCAACTGTTGCAGGACGCGGTGTACGGGCTGCCGGAAGTCAACCGCGAGCAGATCAGGAATGCGCGACTCATCGCCGTACCCGGCTGCTATCCGACCGCTACCCAGCTGGGCTTCCTGCCGCTGCTTGAAGCCGGTATTGCCGACAACTCCCGTCTGATTGCCGACTGCAAATCCGGCGTGAGCGGTGCGGGACGTGGCCTGAACATCGGTTCGCTGTACTCGGAAGCCAATGAAAGCTTCAAGGCCTACGCTGTGAAGGGCCACCGTCACCTGCCGGAGATCACCCAGGGGTTGCGTCGCGCTGCGGCTGGGGACGTCGGCCTGACGTTCGTTCCACATCTGGTGCCAATGATTCGCGGCATTCACTCCACGCTCTATGCAACGGTCACTGATCGCTCGGTTGACCTGCAGGCACTGTTCGAGAAGCGCTACGCCGACGAGCCGTTCGTGGATGTGATGCCGGCGGGCAGCCATCCCGAAACCCGCAGTGTGCGTGGCGCCAACGTTTGCCGTATCGCAGTGCATCGTCCACAGGGTGGCGATCTGGTCGTCGTGCTTTCAGTGATCGACAATCTGGTCAAAGGTGCGTCAGGTCAGGCGGTGCAGAACATGAACATCCTGTTCGGCCTTGATGAGCGCGCCGGGTTGTCTCATGCGGGCATGATGCCGTAAGCACTGCCGCCGTCCAGCAAATAGTTGACCGATTTTCTAGGAGAAGCGGATAATGCCGTCATTACGCATTACGACGGCTAACGCCGGGAGATATCTGACATGAGTGTCGAATCCTTCACGCCTACCGCTTTGGAGTTCACTCCAAATGCAGCGCACAAGGTGAAAACCCTGGTCGACGAAGAGGGCAATGATCGTCTCAAACTGCGTGTATTCGTTACAGGTGGCGGTTGCTCAGGTTTTCAGTACGGTTTTACCTTCGATGAAGATGTAGCAGACGATGACACCATCGTCGAGCGCGAGGGCGTAAGCCTGGTTGTCGATCCGATGAGCTTTCAATACCTGGCCGGCGCAGAAGTCGATTATCAGGAAGGGCTTGAAGGGTCGCGATTCGTGATCAAGAACCCGAATGCCTCCACAACCTGTGGCTGTGGCTCCTCGTTCTCGATCTGATCGAAGCTTGCTGTAAACAAAAACGCCGCTCATTGAGCGGCGTTTTGCATTGCAGCAGGTGTCAGGCGGGGTAGATCGCGCCCAGAACGCGTCTGCCCTTGGCGCCGGTCACCGTCGGACGGTTGGCCGGAACGCCTTCGAGGCAGCAATGCGCCAGCCAGGCAAACGCCATTGCCTCAACCCAGTCAGGGTCTACGCCGAACTTCTCGGTACTGCTGACCTCTGTATCGGGCAACAGCTCTGCAAGGCGTTTCATCAGCGCCTTGTTATGCGCACCGCCACCACAGACCAGAAGCTCCCGGGTAATCGGTTGTGCAGATTTCAGGGAATCGGTGATCGTCAATGCTGTCAGTTCCAGCAGAGTGGCCTGCACATCTTCTGGAGCCAGTGTTTTCGACTGGAACAGATGGTGTTTAACCCAACCCAGGTTGAATACTTCCCGGCCTGTACTCTTGGGACCCTTGGTCAGGAAAAACTGATCGCTGAGCAGTTTCTCGAGCAGCGCAAAATCGACCTTGCCGCTCGCCGACCAAGCGCCGTCCTTGTCATAGCTCTCGTGGCGCTGTGACTGTATCCAGGCATCAAGCAGTACGTTGCCGGGTCCGCAGTCGAAGCCTTCGACCGGGCGATCGGACTCGATCAGACTCAGGTTACTGAACCCGCCGATGTTCAATACAGCGCGATGATCCTTGTTGTCGTCGAACAGTGCTTCGTGGAAAGCCGGTACCAGCGGTGCGCCCTGGCCGCCTGCTGCGATGTCGCGGCGGCGGAAGTCGCTGACCACGGTAATTTCGGTCAGCTCTGCCAGCAGCGCAGGGTTGCCGATCTGAATGCTGTAGCCGCGCGCGGGTTCGTGACGAATAGTCTGGCCGTGGCTGCCAATGGCGCGAATCTGGGCGGGCACCATGTTTTGATCTTTCAGCAAGGTCTGCACACCCTGTGCGACCAGCCTGCACCACTTTTGCTCCGCAATTGCCGCACGCGCCAGCTCGTCCGCGCCGCTGGAGCAAAGCCCCAGCAACTCGGCATACAGGTCTTCCGGCATTGGGATGTAGTGAGTGGCCAGAAGCCTTGATCGGTCATCCTGCTTCAAAAGGGCGATATCAATCCCATCGAGACTGCTGCCGGACATCACACCTATATAGAAGAAGTCCATGGATTACCTTTTATTCGACGCCAGCGTGGTGGCTTTTTCCTGATCCATGCGTGCCATCAACGGCTGGCTTTGCTGCATGAACCGCTGTTTTTCGGATTTGGCGATCGGATCCGCCATCGGAAGCTTCTGGCCCAACGGGTCTACGTGAACGCCATTGACCTGAAACTCGTAGTGCAAGTGCGGGCCTGTGGACAGACCGGTAGTTCCAATATAGCCGATAACCTGACCTTGCTTGACGGTTCCGCCGGTCTGTATGCCTTTGGCGAAGCCCTGCATGTGGCCATACAGAGTGCGGTAGGTGTCGCCATGCTGAATGATGACGGTATTGCCGTATCCGCCACGGCGGCCGGCGAGCAGGACCTTGCCGTCGCCGGTTGCCTTGATCGGCGTACCGCGTGGTGCTGCGTAGTCGACGCCTTTGTGGGCGCGGATCTTGTTGAGGATCGGGTGCTTGCGGCCCATCGAAAACATCGAGCTGATGCGGGCGAAGTCTACCGGGGTACGGATGAAGGCCTTGCGCATGCTGTTGCCGTCGGCCGTGTAGTAATTGGTATTACCCTGCTTGTTGGTGTAGCGAACTGCGGTGTAGGTCTTGCCCCGGTTAGTGAAGCGGGCCGACAGGATATTTCCTGTGCCTACGCTCTTGCCGTTGACCACTTTCTGTTCGTACACCACATCGAATTCGTCACCCTTGCGGATGTCCTGCGCGAAGTCGATGTCGTAGCCGAAGATGTTGGCCATGTCCATCGTCATGCTATGAGTCAGGCCAGCACGTTGCGCGGATTGCGACAGGGAGCTGTTGATCACCCCATGCACATAGGCGTTACGCACGTTGGGCTTGCTGATCTCACGATTGAATGCGTAACCCGTCGCAGTCTTCGACAGGCTGATGGATTCGACTTCGCTGAGCTTCGTGTGCAATTGCTTGAGTTGGCCATCCGGCGTCAGCTCGAACTGCAGCGTCTGCCCGTTCTGCAGCTTGCTGAACTGCTTGGCTTGCTTGTCGCTTGCCAGTACTTCGTGAACAGTGGCGGCTGGCAGCCCGACCTTTTCGAACAGGGTCGACAGCGTGTCACCCTTGCTGACGGTGACCTCCCTGTGGGCAGGATCCTTAGCAGCAGATGGCGCGGGTTTCTCTGCCTGAGGTTGCGCGTCGGCAGTGTCCTGAGCCTGATCGTCGGCATTGTCGATCTGGGCAAATGGCGATTCGGTGGTTTCAGGTGTGGCTTGAGTGGCTTGCTGAGCGTCTTGGTCTTGTACGTCCTGATCCGGTGCTTCCAGATCGAGAGGAATGTTCGTTCGTTTGGCTTCGACATCGCTGGATGGGAAAACCAGGAGAGCCAGGCTCAACAATGCGGCGATGCCGCTTGCAGCGAGCAGGTGACTCTTCGGATAAAGCGGGGGCGCTTTAGGCGGTGTGTCTTTCATAGGTAATTTGACTTTGAAAAAGGTGAAATGGAAAAGATGAATGACATGATGAAGATGAAATAACTGTATAAAATATAACCAAAACCTGCTCGAAGCAACCCTTCCCGCGTATCAGTCACTGATTCGCGGGCAAACGCTGGGCAAAACTTGTAATTGGGCTCTGATCTTGTAAGGTTGGTTCCCTTTGAATTGGGGGCTGAAATGAAGTCGGTTGAAGAGCAGCTGGCGCTGATCAAGCGCGGTGCAGATGAACTCCTGGTCGAGGCCGAACTGGTCGAGAAGCTGAAGCGTGGCCAGCCACTGCGTATCAAGGCTGGTTTCGACCCGACGGCACCCGATCTGCACCTTGGGCACACCGTGCTTATTAACAAGCTGCGGCAGTTCCAGGATCTGGGGCATCAGATCATCTTCCTGATCGGTGATTTCACCGGCATGATCGGCGACCCGAGTGGTAAGAGTGCTACGCGTCCGCCGCTCACCCGCGAGCAGGTTCTCGACTACGCCGAAACCTACAAGTCGCAGGTCTTCAAGATTCTCGATCCGGCCAAGACCGAAGTCGCGTTCAACTCCACCTGGATGGACCAGCTGAGTCCGGCTGACTTCATTCGCTTGTCTTCGCAGTACACGGTCGCGCGGATGCTTGAGCGTGACGATTTCGACAAGCGCTATAAAAGCAATCAGTCCATTGCCATTCACGAATTCCTTTATCCGCTGGTGCAGGGCTATGACTCCGTGGCCTTGAAGGCCGACGTCGAGCTGGGCGGTACCGATCAGAAATTCAATCTGCTGATGGGGCGCGAGCTTCAGCGCGCTTACGGGCAGGAGCCGCAATGCATTCTGACCATGCCGTTGCTGGAAGGTCTGGATGGCGTGAAGAAGATGTCCAAGTCACTGGGCAACTACGTCGGCATTCAAGAAGCGCCGGGCATCATGTACAGCAAGCTGGTGTCGATTCCTGATTCCCTGATGTGGCGCTACTTCGAGCTGCTGAGCTTCCGCTCTATGGAAGAGATCAATGGCTTGAAGGCTGATTGCGAAGCGGGTGCCAACCCTCGCGACATCAAGATCAAGCTGGCCGAAGAGCTGGTCGCTCGTTTTCATGGCGAGGAGGCTGCGGCCAATGCGCACCGCTCTGCGGGCAACCGTATGAAGGAAGGCGAGCTGCCGGATGATCTGCCGGAAATATCGGTAGCTGCTGCCGAGGACATGCCGATCTCTGCAGTGCTTAATAAAGCAGGCCTGGTAAAGAACGCAGCAGTCGCTCGCGATCTGCTGGCTTCGGGCGGTGTGCGAATAGATGGTGAGGTCGTGGAGCGTAGCTTTGTATTCAAGCTGGGTGCGACCCATGTTTGCCAGGCTGGCAAGAAGGCTTTTGGGCGCGTTACGCTGGTTTCAGAAGAAAGTTCAAATTAACGGTTGACGCCCTCTGTGATGTGTCTATAATTCGCCCCACTTCCGGCGCAGACGGAAACGAAAAAGCCTTGTAGATCAATAAGTTGCAAGGTTTTGGAGTGAAGAGTCAGCGAGGAAGGAGGTCGGGTCTGGAGTGATCGACAGCGGTGAAAAAAAAGAGTTTGACACGCGGTTGTAACGCTGTAGAATTCGCCTCCCGCTGATGAGCAACTCAAGAGTTGATCGCAGCGCAAGTGGTTGAAGTTGCAAAGGAAACTTTGAAAGCTTCTTAAAATAACCGCTTGACAGATACAGAGGACGCTGTAGAATGCGCGCCTCGGTTGAGACGAAAGATCTTAACCCACCGCTCTTTAACAACTGAATCAAGCAATTCGTGTGGGTGCTTGTGGTGTCAGACTGAAGTCAACAGATTATCAGCAACCCAAGTTACTCCGCGAGAAATCAAAGATGTAACCAACGATTGCTGAGCCAAGTTTAGGGTTTTCTCAAAACCCAGTTAGATGTTTGAA
>NZ_FNJH01000013.1 GCF_900103225.1 Pseudomonas congelans
TCCATCTAACCGGAAGCTCACTGTTTATCTGGGGAGGCTGGATAGTGTTTTCAGAAAGCCCTTACTTTCTGGCGTGCATGATACTTGCACTTGCAGGCCATCTTGCCTATTTCATAGGCCTCCTCATCCGCCAAAAAACCATCTACAACTACACCATCACCACCACCCACGCCCTAGTAGAGTACTACCTCCACTACCCCGACTTTGCCTCCTCCCTTTTCAAAGGCATCGCCATCGCAGTGATCATGCTGTTCGTGTTCGTAGCCATACTCACCGGATCACTGCTGTTCCTGATCGGCCCCGTGGCCATGGCCTTTATCGCAGCGATCAAGCTGCTCAACTGGAAAAACCCCATCCACCACGAACAAAGCCTGCCGTGGACCGAGTACAACTTCGTCACCGTCGACCGAAAGCGCCTCATGATCATCACCCACCGCACCGATGTCACGCTTGGCTTCGAGGCTCGCTTCCAGCACGAGGTGCTGTTCAATAAATACCTCGCGTTTCTCCGATCCGCGCTCCCGCCAACGGCCGAATTCACCGAAAAAGCGTGGAAGTGGTAGTCCTGTTTACCTGTCTCAATAAGCACTTCCCGTAGGCCGCACCACAATCTCGCTCACATCCACCCCATCCGGCTGCTCGATCGCATAAACAAGCGCCCGTGCGATCGCATCCGGTTCCAACGCAACCTTTCGAAATGCTTTCATCGCGTCACGCGCGGTCTGGTCGGAAATCGAGTCGGCCAGTTCTGATTCGACCACGCCGGGGCAGATGACGGTGACACGGATCTTGTCGGTTTCCTGCCGAAGGCCATCGGAGATGGCGCGAACAGCGAATTTGGTGGCGCAGTACACTGCGGCGGTCGGGGAAACGGCGAGGCCGCCGATGGACGAGATGTTGATGACCTGGCCGTGCCCTTGCGCTTGCATGCTCGGCAGCACGGCGGCAATGCCGTGCAGTACGCCGCGTACGTTGACGTCGAGCATCTGGTTCCACTCTGCGATTTTCAGCGCGGCGAGGGGCGACAGGGGCATGACGCCGGCGTTGTTGATGATCACGTCGATCTTGCCGAACGCATGTTTGGCGAAGTCGGCAAAGGCTTGCATGTCGAGCGCATCGGTCACGTCCAGCGCGCGGAAGCGTGCCGAGCCGCCCTGCGCTTCGATGTCTGCCGCCAGCGTCTCCAGACGTTCGATGCGCCGAGCGCCCAGTACTACCTGTGCGCCCTTGGCGGCGATGAGTCGGGCGGCAGCTTCGCCAATGCCGCTGCTGGCACCTGTGATCAGTACAACCTTGCCTTGAATGTTCGACATGACTGGCGTTCCTCGTGAAGTCATCGTTGGCTCAGTTTCAGCACGCGGCTCAAACTGATTGCGATGGCCATGCTACGAGTCGCTCATCCCTGCGCGCATGCCGATACCTGCGCGACACTTGCCTATTCCTGTCTGTGGGTCTGCCGCACGCTGAATCGCTGCACAATGGCCGCTATGATGGCGTTCGATGCAACGGAAAGGCGTACAGCAACACTGACTTGAGACGGGGTGCTTCATGGATACACCTAATGCTGCGAACGCTCCGGGCACCGATGTTTGCCGGGCTGAAATCATCCAGTTGCTGACGCAGCGTTTTGCGGCACCCGGTGCCTATGAAACCGCCATTGCGCCGCTGCACGTTATCCGCTGCGATGCGCCGTCCGAGCTGATTCATGCGCTGCATCGGCCAGCCCTTTGCGTGATCGTTCAAGGTCGCAAGGAGGTTGCGTTGGGCGATGAGCAGTATGTGTACGACCCGCTCAGCTATCTGGTCGTCGCGGTGACTGTGCCGGTCGCCGGGCGTGTGCTTGAAGCGAGTGGCGAGGCGCCCTATCTATGTATTCGTCTGGATTTCGAGCCTGCGCACATTGCCCAGCTCATTGCGGAAGCGCCATTGAACGGCGTTCCGGACGAGCCTCAGCGGGGCCTGTTTCTTGAGCAGATGGATCAGCCATTGCTTGAGACGGTGTTGCGGCTGGTGCGCCTGCTCGACACGCCTCGGGACATCGGCATGCTCGCACCCCTTGCACTTCGGGAGCTCTACTACCGGCTGCTGCGCGGCAATAATGGGCGGCGACTCTACGAAATCGCGGTCGGGGATTCGCAGACGCATCGCGTGACGCGGGCGGTCGACTGGCTGAACAGTCACTACACCGAGCCACTGCGCATCGACGCACTGGCGCGTCTGGCCAACCTGGGTAATTCGACACTGCACCACCGATTCAAGGCGCTGACCGCCATGAGCCCGTTGCAGTATCAAAAAAAGCTGCGCCTGCAAGAGGCTCGGCGGCTGATCATCAATGAAGGCCTGGACGCCTCCAGCGCCTGCTATCGCGTCGGCTATGAAAGCCCTTCGCAATTCAGCAGGGAGTACAGCCGCCAATTTGGCTGCCCACCCTCGACAGACCTCAGCCGAGTGCGGCAGCTCGGCTGACCTCCCCGTCCGACATCAGCGTCCGGGCGCGGCCAACCGCGCATATTGGTCCTGACTGATCCAGCCTGTAAACGAGCGATCTTCGGCATTGATGAACTCGACCTGAGCCGCGCCCTCCTTGAATGCCAAAACCCCGACAACGTCATCCTTGACGATGTAGGCGCCTCGGGTGGCTTTGGCATTCGGTGTTTTCTGCAGCCAGGCCTTGTCCGCCGTGACGGTCACCAGACCGATCCATTGCTTGCTGGCGGTCCGGGTCAGATCCAGGCCGGTGGCGATGTCCGGCGCCAACACGTTCATGCAGCCGGGGTGATGCCGGCCTTGCTCGATCGTCAGCACCACGCCATCGGCCGAGGCCTTTAGCGTTCCCGGGTAGACATCATCAAGCCAGGACGACACCGCTGCGCCCTTCCCGACCTCGACCTTGCCTTGCAGATAGAACGCACAGCTGAATGCCTCGCCGCGCGTCTCCGCGTAATAACCCTCGACCTGATGCTCGGGCGTCACGGCCAGCATCAACTGCTCGTATTTGCCGGAATGCAGTGCTGTGTCCTGAGCGAAAACCGACGTGCCGACACACAACCACAGGGTTGCGGCCAGGGAGCAGCGAGTAAGGGGACGTTTGTCAGTCATGCTTCCATCCATAGAACGTTCGAATAGCCGTGAGGAGTGGCCAGTCCATGACTGGCGCGCCGAGACGTTAGCGTATTTCGGCGCGTAACTGTATCACTGAAATCCGGGGGGATTCATGGCTGCGACGCGAACGCCAGTACACGTTTGAGCATCGCGTCACAGGCGTCAAGTTGTGCGACGCTGATGAACTCGTCCGGCTTGTGTCCCTGCTCCATGCTGCCCGGCCCGCAGACCACTGCCGGAATGCCTGACTGATCGAACAACCCGCCTTCGGTTCCGAACGCCACCGTGCCGAAAGCCCGGGAGCCGCAGAATCCCGCAATCAATTTCGCCGCCTGGCTATGCAGGGGAATATCCAGCCCCGGATAGCTCGACAGTTCAGTGAAGCGAATCTCGCTCCGGGCACTGACCGCCTGCATGGCCGGCAACAATTTTTGCTCGGCGTAGGCGTGCATGGCAGTGACGATCTGCTGTGGGTCCAGGGTGGGGAGCGCACGCACTTCGAAATCGAAACGGCACTGCTCCGGAACGATGTTCAAAGCCGTGCCGCCGCTGATCACACCGGTCTGGATGGTCGAAAACGGCGGATCAAAGCGCTCGTCAAGGGCGTCAGCTGCCCGTAACGCCTCGCCCAGGCGACCCAGTTCACCGATCAACTGCGCCGCATATTCAATGGCGTTGACGCCACTGGGCGCGTGGGCCGAGTGGCAGGCGGCACCCTGTACATCGCAGCGCACCGCGACTTTGCCCTTGTGGCCCAGCACCGGCTGCAACTCCGTCGGCTCGCCGATCACACACAGCATCGGCTTCACCGGCCGCGCCCGAAGCGAAGCCAGTAACGAGCGTACGCCCAGGCAACCCACTTCCTCGTCGTAGGACAGCGCAATATGCACCGGCATGTGCAGCGATGCCCGGGTCAGCGCCGGGACCAGCGCCAGCACGCAGGCAATGTAGCCTTTCATGTCCGCAGTGCCACGGCCGTAGAGTCTGCCATCCGCCTCGCTCAGCTCGAACGGCGGGAACGTCCACGGCTGGCCGTCGACCGGCACCACGTCAGTGTGGCCGGACAACACGATGCCTGGCACGTCAGCCGGGCCGATGGTGGCGAACAGATTGGCCTTGGTTTTCTGCGCGTTGTAGATCAACTCACAAGAGACCCCGAAGCGTTCGAGGTAATCACCCACGAAATCGATCAGGGCCAGATTCGATTCGCGACTGGTGGTGTCGAAGGCCACCAGCCGCGCCAGCAGCTCGCGGCTGGAGCTCATCGCTCGTCTCCGGGCACGCCGTAGCCTGGTGCGCCAGCCGGGTTCAGGGCGCGGTCGAGGTAATCCTGCATCTGTGGCTGATAGGCCTGCCAAAGACTTTTCAGCTCGCCTAGCGGGTCGTGCTCGGCCCAGTCGACGCGCAGATCGACGATGGGCCAGGACTGCTCGCCCACGACTTTCAGCGCCGCCGAATGGACCGGCCCCGCTTCGCCGCCTGCGGTCAGACCGGCCTGCATCGCCTGTAACAAGCGCTCTGCCAGGTGCCCGGTTGCCTGCTCGAAGGACTGAATCATTGCGTCGATGACTACCGGGCTCGCCAGCATGTTGCCGGCCACCACGCATTGATCACCGCTGACCGCGTTGTTGATGCCCAGTGTTTCACTGCCGCTGAAATGCGCGACTCGCCCCTGATGATCAATCGCCGTGATTTGCCGATACTCGCTGAACGGGCTGGCGCTCATGACCTGATCCAGCGCCTGAGACGCAGAAATGCCCTGCTCCATCAGGTCCAGCGTCTGCGGTCCCAGGGCCGGGAGTGTGATGTTCTGCGACGACACCGCGCCGACACCTGCACGCAGCCAGGGGCAACGCGCGCCTACGGCAATGCTCGACGAGCTGATGGCAATGCCCAGTTGGCCGGTTTTGGCACAGCGGGCGGCAATGGAAAAAGTCATGGGCAACAGTCCTTATTCAGGGATCACAGCGATTACGTCGATTTCCATCAGCCATTGCGGCTGCCCCAGCGCCGACACCACCAGCCCGGTGGAAATCGGGAACACGCCTTTCAACCACTTGCCCACTTCGTGATAGACCGGCTCGCGGTAGCGCGGATCGATGATGTAAGTGGTGGTCTTGACGATATGCGACAGGTCACTGCCCGCCTCTTCGAGCAATTGCTTGACGTTTTTCATCGCCTGCTGCGCCTGGGCGGCCGGGTCACCCAGGCCGACCAGATTGCCGTCGAAATCGGTGCCGACCTGGCCCCTGACGTACACGGTATTGCCCGCGCGCACCGCCTGACACAGGTCGTTGTTCAGGCTTTGATTGGGATAGGTGTCCTTGGTGTTGAACATGCGGATACGAGTATGAGTCGGCGTAGTCATGGGTAACTCCTGTGGGCAATGAGCGCGATGATCAACCGTTGACGTTGCGCAACGGCACGACGGGGGTCGCACATTTGCCTGCGTCATAGGAACGGTATTTGTGCTGCGTGGCGATCTGATCGGCGACGTGTTTGGCGTCGTGCCATACGCCCCAGATAAACGCGGAGCCGCGGCGTGACAGCCATGGCAGGCCGACGAAGTACAGGCCTTGCTCGCAGGACACGCCACGCTGGTGACGAGGTTTGCCTTTGCTGTCGAAGGCGTCGACCTGCAGCCAGCTGTAATCCAGGGCATAGCCGGTGGCCCAGATGATCGACGTGACGCCTGACTCGATCAGGTCCAGCTCGCTGAGCGGATGGGTGATGCTCGGCGCATCCGCCACGCGTTCACGGGCCGACGGCTCCAGCGGCAGGTCCAGGCCGTTGCGTGCGGCGTAGGCATCAGCGGCATCGAGCAACGACAGATAATTCGCGTCGCCACTGTCGAGGTTGCTCACCAGATCGTTCTGAAAGTGCACCTTGTTGCCGACGAAGCTTTCAGTGAGGCCCACGAGGTTCATTCCGGCCTGAGCCAGCCGGCGGAAGTCGACCGTGTAGCCGCCCCTTGCACCGCTGACCGCAATGGTCACGTGCTCCTTGCCGGGCTGCATGGTTTCGCTGTCCCACAGCCCCAGTACACCCATCCACCAGCAGAAATCCCGGCCGCGATAGGCGCGTGGCGGACGGTCGTGAGGGCCGACCGACAAGTACACCTGGCGTCCCGAGAGCAGCAGCTCTTCGGCGATCTGCACACCCGAGGAGCCAGCGCCGACGACCAGCACGCCGCCCTCGGGCAGTTGTTGCGGATTGAAATAGTGTGCCGAGTGGATCTGATGAAGCGCCTCGTTAACGGGCGCTATCGGCGGGATGACCGGCTTCTGGAACGGCCCTGTCGCCGAGACCAGATGATTGACCACATAGGTGCCGGCACTGGTTTCGACGGTAAAGCCTGCACGCCCGGTATTGCGGGTAACGCGCTTGACCTCGACGCCGGTCTTGATCGGCGCGTTGAATGTGCGGGCATAGCGCTCGAAGTACTCGGCCACCTGCTCCTTGCCCGCGAACCCGTCCTGATCCATGGCGAATTCAAGGCCGGGAAACCGGTCATGCCAGGCCGGACCGTTGGCCACCAGCGAGTCCCAGCGGCCACTGCGCCATGCCTCGGCAACGCGGTGTTTTT
The DNA here is from genome assembly GCF_900103225.1 of Pseudomonas congelans. Lineage (GTDB taxonomy): Bacteria > Pseudomonadota > Gammaproteobacteria > Pseudomonadales > Pseudomonadaceae > Aquipseudomonas > Aquipseudomonas congelans. Next base: position 6,689 of record NZ_FNJH01000013.1, read on the forward strand.
CAAGCACCAGGTGCTCGATGCCAAGACGGCTCAGGTGTTCGCTGGTGGCCACTCCGGCCTGCCCTGCACCTACGACGAGCGTATCGATTTCTATGATTTTTTCTGTCATCTCGGCATCCCTCGACAGGTGATTTACGGCGTGTTGACGTAAGAAAAATGGATGAAACCTCGACGCGCGGGCGCAAAAAGCCCTACGCCATCCGCAGACGCGCATCCAGTCAGTAGCAGGGGCGATCAGTCGACCAAAGAGGGGTCAGCCTGAATCATCAGCAGTTTCATTTCCTCGAAGTGCTGACGAGAGAAGTCCGTAATTTTCTGCCAGTCACGGGCGGTTTTCTCGGCGACATCATCCGCCAGCACCTTGAGCGGCTGGCCGGTGGACCAGGCCGTCACCAGAATCTGGCAGGCGCGCTCCAGGGTCCAAATGTCATCGAAGGCCTCGCCGACGGTCGGCGCAGTCACGATCACACCGTGGTTGCCCATCAACAGACGGCTCTTGTCCTCCAGCAAACCGGCCAGTCGAGCGCCCTCGGCGGTCGTGTCGGCCATGCCGCCGTAAAGCTCGTCCACCGCGATGCGGTTGAAGTAGCGCGCGGTGTTCTGATCGATGGGCGGAATATGCGGCTTGGCCAGGCACGCCACGGCCGTGGTGTAGACCGGGTGCAAGTGCAGCACCACGCGCGCATCGGGCAGACGCTGGTGTACCTGCCCGTGAATGGACCAGGCCGTCGCGTCGACATCGGGGCGATGCGCCGCGTCGGCGTCATCGGCGTCGAGCAGCAACAGGTCGCTGGCGCGCAGGCGCGAGAAGTGCTTCCACTTGGGATTGAGCAGAAACTGTTTGCCATCCGCCGAAATGGCGGCGCTGAAGTGGTTGGCGACCGCTTCATGCATCCCTAGATGGGCAATGATGCGAAACGTCGCGGCCAGGTCGACTCGCGTCTGCTCTTCGAAATTAAGGGCCATGCTAATTGCTCTCCGGTCGGAGGTGCCTGACGAACCTGCCAGGCACACTCTTGGGTTATCAGGGCTTGGGCATCAGGGCGGCGATGTCATCGGCTGTGGGTGCCTGGAACTTGTATTTCTCCAGCAGCGCGGCGTATTCCGGGGTCTTGCTGTACTTCTCAAGACCGTCTTCCAGGGCCTTGCGGACCTCGTCGTTGCCCTTCTTCACGCCAAAGCCGTTGAGCACCGGATAGATCAGGGTTTCGGAAGAAATCACCACCCGGCTACCCAGCTTTTCGACCACGCCGCGCGCGACGGCTGCGTCAGTGATCTGCGCTTCGACAGCATGAGCCAGCATGGCCTGGGTGGTTTGTGGGTCGGTGCCGTATTCACTGATGGCGATCGGTTGCAGACCGTTCTTCACGCAGTAGTCGGTCGAGAGTTTCTGCAGTTGTTGCAGCCAGGACGTGGCCGCCATGGAGCCGATCTTGTGGCCACAGAAATCTTCCGGAGTCTTGGGCTGATAGGCGCTGCCCTTGACCGACAGAATCGCCTCACCGCTTTTCAGGTAAGGAATCATGTCGATGACTTTCAGGCGGTCGGCGGTGATGTACATCGACGAGTTGGTGATGTCGAAACGTCCGCCCTGCAGCCCGCCGATCAGGTTGGGAAAGCGCGTGTCGATGTTCTCGGCCTTGAGCCCCATGACCTTTGCCAGGCCGTCGAGAAACTCGATGTCGAAACCGGCTGGGCGGTTCTTGTCCATGTACTCATAGGGGAAAAACGTCATGTCCGAGCCGGCAATGATCTTGCCGGGCTGCTGGAAGGCCGAAGCGGCAGACGAGGACATGGCGACCACCGCGCCCAGTAAAGCCAGGGCTACGGGACGAACAATCAGGGCTGACAGCTTCATAGGTGTTCCTCGTGGAGTCATGGAGATCAGGCAACGGCGGCGTCTTTTCCGGCTTGCTGCACGAAAAATGAAGCACCCTTGGGTTTCTGCGGCAGGCGTATGTGGTTCTCGGTGCTGCGTACCAGACCGCTCTCGTGGCCTGCGACCATCAACCCGGCATGCTCGCTGGGCAGCGGGTTCTCACCGAACGGCAATGCGTCTTCGGCGGCGTAGACGCTGATGAACAGCGTGCGCGGAAACTCGGTTTCATTGGGGCTTGAAGCATGCAACAGGCGTGTGTGCATGAAGCACACCGAGCCCGACGGGCCATAGCAGGCGACCGGCTGCTGGCAATGCTGTTCAACCACCGCGTCTTCCACGGCACCGGTGAAACGCTCGTTCTGCCAATGCGACCAGAGCGCGTGCTTATGGCTGCCCGGCGCGACATTCAGCGGGCCGTTTTCAGGGGTTACATCGCTGATCATCAGCAGCGCCGTGACCAGGTCGTCATTGCTGTGCGGTGTGAAGAGAAAGTCCTGATGCCACTTCACCTGAGTCGCGGTGTGCGGCAGCTTGGAGTTGATCTTACTGTGATGAAAACGGGTGCCGTTGCCGCCGATCAGCTGCGCCGCGATGGCTGCCATGCGTGACTGGAACGCCGCGTGCCGGTAGGCCGGCGAGATCTCCGTAGGCGAAGCCACACGGCGCAGCGACGGATGATCCGGCCGATGATCGCTTTCGATGTCGAAGCGCGGACGCCCGTCCTGAGTCTGCCCCCAGGCCTTATTCTGACTGCGGCTGTCGTCTACCCACTGGTCAAAGTCCTGTTGCAGCGCTGCCACTTCATCGGCTGCCAGCACGCCCTCCACTACCAGAAAACCCTGCTCATGAAACTGGTCAATCTGCCATTGCTCGATCATGTTCTTCTCCTCTTCAACAAGGCCTCAGGCCAGTGAGACATCTTTAAGAAAGGCTTCAACGCGGGGGTGCTGGCCGTCGCGTAGCGCCTGGGGTTTGTCATCGCAGATCACGCGTCCCTTCTCCATAAAGACGATGCGGTCAGAGACCTTGAAAGCGAAGTTCATCTCATGGGTCACGATGACCATCGTGATGCCTTCCTGGGCCAGGGTTTCAATGACCTGCAACACCTCGTTGACCTTCTCCGGGTCGAGCGCCGAGGTGGGCTCGTCGAACAGCATGATTTGCGGGCGCATCATCAGGGCGCGAGCGATGGCGACACGTTGCTGTTGGCCACCCGACAACTGATGCGGGTATTTCCAGGCGTGCTCCAGCATCCCCACCTTGTTCAGCAACTCGTAGGCCTGCTGTTTGAGCTCGGGTACTGGCGCCAGGCGGTGATAACGCGGGGCCAGCAGCAGGTTGTTCAACACCGTCAGGTGCGGAAACAGGTTGAAGCTCTGAAACACCATGCCGATGTTCAGGCGGTAGGCGGCGTTCTCCACATAACGCGGCTTTTGCGCGCCCTGGCGAACAAGGTGAATGAACGGCTGGCCGTTGATCTTGATGTCGCCGTTGTCGATCTGCTCAAGGCCGTTGAGCAGACGGATCAGCGTGGTTTTGCCCGACCCCGAGGGGCCGATCACCGACACCACCTCGCCGGAATTGATCTGCAGGCTGACCGCACCAAGCACCTCGATGTCGTTGTACGCCTTGTGCAATCGGGTCGCTTGCAATGCAGGCCCTTCGAAGTCGATCACAGGACGAGCGACAACTGACGATTTGCGGCTGGCCAGCTCAAGCAGTTCGGCATCCGGTGTGCGGGTGACCTTGTGCTGCGTGACGTCCAGATAACGTTCCAGGCGTTTGAGCAGGAAGTCGAATACAGTCACGATCAGCACGTAGTAGAACGCCACGGCCGCCATGGTTTCCATCACCAGAAAGTTCTGCGAATACAGGCGCTGACCGACCATCAGGATCTCGGTCAGGGAGATCACTGAAACCAGCGAACTGAGTTTGACGATGGAGATGTATTCGTTGGTCAGCGACGGCAGCGCCACACGCAGCGCCTGCGGAATCACGATGCGCCATTGCGTACCCACGAAGCGCAGGCCCAGTGCCCGGGCTGCTTCGGTCTGGCCCTTGGCGATGGACAGCAGGCCGCCGCGATGAATTTCCGCGACATAGGCCGTTTCGCACATCACCATGGCAATCAGGCCGGCCCAGAACGGGTTGGCCAGCACCGCCGAGGTGGCGGGCACTGCCTGCGGCAAGTTGTAGACAAAGATCAGCAGTACCAGTAACGGCAAACTGCGAAATAACCAGATATAGGCTTTGGCCGGCAAGTTGATCAGCGGCAAAGAGGATTGTTTGGCCAGCGCAAGAATAAAACCCAGAACAATACTGATGACCCAGGTCAATACACTGAGTTGAATGACCGTCCAGGTGGCCATCCAGAACTCCGTATCGCTGAACAGGCCAAACATGTATTTCCAATCAAACGTCATTGTCGGCTCGCTCGGCAAATTGAATAGTGATGGGCGACGTCCTGTTGAAGTTGAAACGGGACGCTGTCCGTTTGCCCTTCTGAAGCCATCATGATTGATGCCAGGTCCGGCAGCCAAATAGTAAGTTTTGGCCCGCAGCATAGGAAAATCCTAAGCAGATACGCCTGTCTTCATCTTCAGAGCAGCAGCGCGTTAAAAAGAGTGAGTGATGCTTTAGTGTCACGCCGAGCTGACTGCACACTTTTAGGGCGATTGAATAACGCGGCAGCTATAATCGCTCGCAATAGGTGCGCCGCCCGCATTTGCGGGCTTGTTTGGCAAAAGTCTATTATTTTGGGTGCAGCTGAATGACCATGGCCAGCGGCGGACATCATCAGGGCCCGGCGATTCCGGCAAGGCGCGAGCGGCTGGCACGCTCCTCGCTATGCATAGGTAAAAGCTATTCAAGTGCAGCCGTCAAGGGTCGGCTCATCACGAGGTATCACGTGGCTCACTTCACATTGAAACAGCTCAAGTATTTCGTGACAGCCGTCGAAATGGACAGCATTGCCGAAGCCTCGCGGCAGTTGCATATTTCGCAGCCGTCTATTTCTGTCGCTATCAAGAACCTCGAAGAAGCTTTCAATCAGCCGCTGTTTGTGCGCCACCACGCTCAAGGTGTTTCCCTAACTTCCGGTGGCGGGAAAGTGTATGAAAAAGCCAAAGAGTTGCTGCGACTTTCCGAAGAGCTTGAACAAAACTCCCGGGCCGAAAACAAACACGTCTCCGGCACTATCGCCATTGGCTGTTTTGAATCGGCCGCGCCGCTTTACATGCCCCGACTGGTGGCCGGTTTCAAGCGTTTATACCCGGACGTCACTATTCAGCTCTACGACGGCGAGCAACATGAACTGATGCACGGGCTGCACCGTGGGCGCTTCGATCTGGCGTTTCTGTACGACCTGGAACTGGGAACCACGATCAACAAAGAGGAACTGAATGCACCGCACAAGCCGTATGCGCTACTGCCGGCAGCCCACCCTCTGGCGACGAAAAAAACCGTGACCTTGCTGGAACTGAGCCGCGAGCCAATGATCCTGCTCGACGCCGTGCCCAGCAGGACCTACTTCATCGATATCTTCACGGAAAAGGGCTATACGCCGGTGGTCGCGTACAGCTCGCCATCAATCGAAATGGTGCGCTGCATGGTCGGTCAGGGCCTGGGGTTTTCGGTGCTGGTCACGCGTCCCAGAACCAACATGACCTACGACGGTGAGCTGCTGGCACAGCTCGATATCGAAGACGACATGCCCGCCTCCACCCTGGTCATGGCCTATCTGCGCAACAACCAGCCGACCCGCGCGACGCGCCTGTTCATGGATTATTGCCGGACCATCGAGCTGGCACCGCCTTCAGCCTGAAGGCGCTTACGAATCGCGCAGCCGATAAAGCCCTCAGCCATTTCTGGCCATCACATCACAAATTATCCAAATGAAGGAAAAGTCCCACATGACTTGCCGAAAGGCCGCATTGCGGGTCGTCGTAACGGCAAATAAAGTATTGCGTTAACGAATAACGTTAAGCTTTAATCATGATTGTGAGCTTTAAATGTATGCACACGAGATCGCTATTTTTTCATGGTAATACGCGGTTATGGCCGTCAATCAAGTCTGTTGCCGAGCGCAAGCTTGCAATGCTTGATGCTGCTACCTCGACGCTGGATCTGCGTTCTCAGCCTGGTAACCGACTGGAGGCGCTCGATGGAAGTCGTTCTGGCCAATACAGCATCCATATAAACGCTCAATTCAGGATTTGCTTCGTCTGGGGCACCAACGGCCCCGAGGATGTGGAAATTATCGATTATCACTGAGGTACCCCCAATGACCAAAAACGGAATGCGCCCAGTCCATCCAGGCGAGGTTTTGAAAGAGGAATATCTTGAGCCGATGGGGCTGACCGCTGCAGCTCTGGCCAGGGCCCTCAACGTATCGACGCCGACGGTGAACGACATCGTGCTCCAGCGCAGAGGCGTGAGCGCTGATGTGGCGCTACGTCTTGCTGCATGCCTTGAGACGAGCGCCGAGTTCTGGCTGAACCTGCAACTCACTCACGACCTGCGCAAGACAGAAATGGAAAAGGGCGCCCGGATTCGCGAGCAGGTCAGGTGTCTGGCCCGCTGTGCATGATGGTGCTCAGCGCTGCTCATTAAGAGCAAAACAAGGAAACGCCTTATTCGGCTTTTTCGGTCCCGGAGGCCTTTTCTTCCAGCTCGGCCATCTTGGCCTCCAGCGCTTCCAGGCGCGCGCGGGTGCGGGCGAGGACGGCCATCTGGCTGTCGAACTCTTCACGGCTGACCAGATCCAGTTTGCTGAAGCCGCTTTGCAGCAGGGCCTTGAACTGGGTTTCGAATTCGCTGCGCGGTACAGGCGTTTCGCCATTGAACAGGCGAGAGGCGTGACCGCTGAGAGCGTCAAGAAAGGCTTTGGGCGCGAGCATGGTTATTTTCCTGAATCAGAGGCCGGCAGTGTAACACGCAGTGTCTATAGTCAATCCCAGGTGCGCAATGCACGCTTATGGAGCGCAGTGACGGGCACATGAGCACCATTGCTGTGCATTGGCTCCATGATGGGCCCTGCCAGGTTGTGCAAAACCAGCCCAAGGGCCTGTATTCAATGAATATTCGCGAGATGGCAAGCTTTCTGCTTAGTGGCTTATGACCCATGCACTGATGCAGTCGCTGTGACGAATGCAGTGCGGCAGGCGGAGCGGGGAAGTGTTTCGTCAGAAGCGGTTTTCTGGAGTTGGTCTGGCCTGATCAGGCGGCCGACACGTTACAAAGCCAGACACTGCGCTTAGACTTGAGTCGGGTTTGTTTTCCTGGGGCAAGTCCACCAAATTCGGGAGAAAGTTTTCATGAAGCTAGTCACTGCCATCATTAAGCCGTTCAAACTGGATGACGTGCGCGAGTCGTTGTCTGAAATCGGCGTGCAGGGCATCACCGTCACTGAAGTCAAAGGCTTCGGGCGTCAGAAGGGTCACACTGAGCTTTATCGCGGTGCTGAATACGTCGTCGACTTCCTTCCTAAAGTGAAGATCGATGTCGCCATCGATGACAAGGATCTGGATCGTGTCATCGAAGCCATAACCAAGGCCGCCAACACTGGCAAGATCGGTGACGGCAAGATTTTCGTGGTCAATCTGGAACAGGCCATTCGCATCCGTACCGGCGAGACCGATACAGACGCTATTTAAGCCGCCAAACCCAACGCCCCAGGAGAAAACAATATGACTCTGCGTCAATTCGCAGGGCTCGGTGCCCTGTTGTCCCTCGCATTACCTGGTCTTGCCCTGGCGGCTGACCCAGTGGCCGAGCCGGTGCTGAACTCTGGCGACACTGCATGGATGCTGACCTCGACCGCGCTGGTCCTGTTCATGACCATCCCCGGTCTCGCGCTGTTCTACGGCGGCATGGTTCGCTCCAAGAACATTCTGTCGGTGATGATGCAGTGTTTCGCCATCACCGGTCTGATCAGCATCCTGTGGGTCGTTTACGGCTACAGCATCGCGTTTGACACAACCGGCATGGAAGCAGGCGTCGTCAACTTCAATTCCTTCTTTGGCGGTATGGGTAAAGCGTTCCTGGCAGGCATCACGCCGGCAAGCATTACCGGTCCTGCTGCATTGTTCCCTGAAGCGGTGTTCGTCACCTTTCAGATGACCTTCGCGATCATCACCCCTGCCCTGATTGTCGGCGCTTTCGCAGAACGCATGAAGTTCTCCGCGATGCTGGTGTTCATGGGTATCTGGTTCACTCTGGTCTACGCGCCAATTGCCCACATGGTCTGGGGCGGCGTCGGTGGCTTGCTGTGGGACTGGGGCGTCCTGGACTTCGCTGGCGGTACCGTCGTACATATCAACGCCGGTGTAGCCGGTCTGGTAGCGTGCCTGGTACTGGGCAAGCGCAAAGGCTTCCCGACCACGCCGATGGCGCCGCACAACCTGGGTTATACCCTGATCGGCGCAGCGATGCTCTGGGTCGGCTGGTTCGGTTTCAACGCCGGCTCCGCCGCTGCGGCCAACGGCACTGCCGGTATGGCCATGCTGGTCACTCAAATCGCTACCGCGGCCGCCGCACTGGGCTGGATGTTCGCAGAGTGGCTGACCCACGGTAAGCCAAGTGCTCTGGGTATCGCTTCGGGTGTGGTTGCCGGCCTGGTTGCCGTTACCCCTGCGGCCGGTACCGTCGGCCCGATGGGCGCGCTGATCATCGGTCTGGCAGCAGGCGTGATCTGCTTCTTCTGCGCGACCAGCCTCAAGCGCAAGCTGGGCTACGATGACTCCCTGGATGCGTTCGGCGTTCACGGCATCGGCGGTATCGTCGGCGCGATCCTGACCGGTGTGTTCGCAGCACCTGCACTGGGCGGCTTCGGCACCGTAACTGACATCGGTGCTCAGGTCTGGATTCAGTTCAAGGGCGTCGCGTTCACCGTGGTCTACACCGCAATCGTGACCTTCATCATCCTCAAGGTGCTGGATGCGGTCATGGGCCTGCGTGTCACCGACGAGGAAGAGTCTGTCGGTCTGGACCTCGCTCAACACAACGAGCGCGGCTACAACTTGTAAGCTTCGGCCTACGCAAAAAAGAATGCCCGGTCTCCGGGCATTTTTTTGTCTGACGTTTGTGGATATACCGCCGTTTTTTGCTGTCATTGATCTTGCCCGTGTCAATGATTTCGGCACCGTGACGCAGCGCAGGTAACGAGGTGGCGACAGTCTTCGTCAACTTGCAGGGAAGCCGGTTTATTGCGCGCTTTGCTTTTTTCTCAGTCGAGTTAGAATGCGCGCCGAAGGTGCGGAGAACGGTATGTGGCATCAATCCAGGATTGCCTTGCGGGCCAGGCCACGCGGGTTCCATCTGGTGACTGACGAGATAGTCGCGGGGTTACCCCCGTTGCGCGGTTGTCGTGTCGGGCTACTGCATGTATGGCTGCAACATACCTCGGCTTCGTTGACCATCAACGAAAATGCCGATCCGGCGGTACGTCGCGACTTTGAGCGTTTTTTCAACCGTCTGGTGCCCCAGGGCGTGGATGGCTACGAACATGACGACGAAGGCCCTGATGACTTGCCAGCGCATTTCAAGGCCAGTCTGCTGGGCTGCCAGTTGCTGTTGCCGGTTACGGCAGGGCGACTGGCGCTGGGCACCTGGCAAGGTATTTACCTGGGCGAACATCGAGACGCTGGTGGGTCTCGTAACGTCCTGGCCACCCTTCAGGGTGAGTGGACATAACCGCTGAGATCAGCGGTTGTTGAATTTTTCCGGTTGCCTTAGCAATTTTGGGCGGTTGGGCTATAACTAATCAGCTTTCGCAAGTCATGAGGTAGAACATGAGCGACGACGACGATACTAACGACGACCTGGTAGACGACCTGGAAGGCGAAGAAGACGGTGAGGAGCTTGCAGCTGCTCCCGGAGACGACCCGGTCGAAGTAGACGATGACGTTCCGGCACCTGCCGCGAAAGGCAAGGCAAAGGCTGCAGTCTCGGTCGATGAACTGCCTAGCGTGGAAGCCAAGAACAAGGAGCGTGATGCTCTGGCACGTGCCATGGAAGAATTCCTGGCGCGTGGCGGCAAGGTGCAGGAAGTGGAGGCCAACGTGGTCGCCGATCCGCCCAAGAAGCCTGACAACAAATACGGTAGCCGCCCTATCTGAGGCTGCATGACTGTATGAGAAAAGCCCGCCGTCGCTGCGGGCTTTTCTATGCGCGCCTGTCAGTGAGCTTTCAGGCCCAGCGCGCCAGCACCTCTGGCAGTTGCGACAGGTTGTGGATCTCGGCATCCGGCAGTCGATCCGCATCCCAGGCCTTGCCTTGCGGGTTGTACCAGATGGCGCGCATGCCAGCCTGCTGGGCACCTGCGATGTCGTCCCTGGGGTGGTCACCGACATGCACCGCCGAGCCGGCATCGACCCTTGCGCGGCGAAGCGCCTCCACGAACGGTGCCGGATCCGGCTTGCCGATACCCAGGTCCTCGGCGCACAGCGCGAAGGCAAAGTAGTCCGCCAGCCCCAAACGACGCACATCGGCATTGCCATTGGTAATCACGCCGAGCGTGAAGGTCTTGGCGAGAATTTCCAGCATCGGTTGCACCTCAGGGAAAATCTGTACCTGATGGCGTCCCTGCAGGAAGACTTCAAAGCCCCGGTCGGCCAGGTCCTGCGCCTCGTCCGGGTCGTAGCCGGCATCTTCGAGCGCATGGAACAGTACGCGGCGTCGCAAGGCGCTGATGCGGTGTTTGAAGGACGGGTCTTCGGCCACCAGACGCGAGCGGATTTCCCACAGGTGCTCGACAGGAACCGCCCCCAGCCTGGGCGCGTGTTCGCCCAGCCAGTCACGCAGTGTGACCTCGGCACCGGCAATGGCAGGGGCTGTGTCCCAGAGCGTGTCGTCAAGATCAAACGTCACCAGCTTAATCATCTGCAGCTCCTTTACGTTTGGCTCGGGGATGGGCGCTGTCATAAACAGTAGCCAAATGCTGGAAGTCCAGGTGCGTGTATATCTGCGTGGTCTTGATATCCGCATGACCCAGCAGCTCCTGCACGGCGCGCAAGTCCTGTGACGATTCAAGCAGATGGCTGGCGAAGGAATGCCGCAGCATGTGCGGATGCAGATTCTGCCCCAGTTCCCGCTCACCGGCCGCCTTGAGTCGCACCTGAATCGCACGCGGGCCAAGGCGCTTGCCTTGCTGGCTGACAAATACCGCGTCGTCCTGCGGATTGGTCAGCGCGCGTAACGGCAGCCAGACTTCCAGTGCCTGACGCGCCTTGCTGCCCACCGGCAATACGCGGGTCTTGCTGCCCTTGCCCAGCACCTGCACCAGCCCGTCGCGCAGGTCCAGCTGGTCCAGATTCAGGCCGGTCAGCTCGGACAGGCGCAGTCCTGACGAGTACAGCAGTTCCAGGATGGCTTGGTCACGGTGCGCCAGAAAATCATCTTCAACGCCGCCGTCCAGCAATTGCGCGGTGCGGTCGGTGTCCAGGGTCTTGGGCAGGCGCCGCTCACCCTTGGGCGGTGACAGTCCGTTTGCCGGGTCGTGCTGGCAGATACCTTCGCGATTGAGGTACTTGTAGAAGCCGCGCACCGCTGACAGCATCCGCGCCAGACTGCGTGAAGACTGGCCCTGCTGATGCTGGCGGGCAGTGAAGCTGCGCAGGTGCTGAATATCCAGGTCACTCCAGCTCGACAACTGTGCCTTCTGGCAATACGCCAGAACCTTGCCGAGATCGCGTCGGTAGGCTTCCAGCGTATGGGGCGACACCTGGCGCTCACTGCGCAGGTGCACGCAGTAGGCGTCCAGATGCTGTTCCATGGCTAGCGAACCGAGCGTAATGAGTGGGCGAAGCGCGGCAGCAGGCGGCTCAGCACGTCGGCGATATAACTGAGAAACAGGGTGCCAACCGAGCTTTTGTAATGCTGCGGATCACGGCTGCCGATGGCCAGCACGCCATGCAGGCCCAGATGATTGAGGCTGGCGATGGCAGTCGAACCGACTTCCTTGCCTTGTTCTGCACCAAACAGAAACGCCAGTTCATGCTCACGCAGGGCGCCGCAGATGATCTTCTCGCCAATCAGGCCGCCGATGGCTTTCTGTGCTTCGGCACCGCTGACCCAGCGACCCACCGGCATCGGGCTGTCGCTGAACAGGATCAGACTGACGAAGGGCACCTGAAAGTCCTGACGCAGGCTGTCTTCGACGGCGATGACCAGCTCTTCCAGGCTGGTCGCATCCATCAGCGCGAGGTTCAGGCGTCGGGTCTTTTCGAACAGGCGGTCATTGTCCCGTGCGACGTCCATCAATTGCGACAGGCGATGGCGCATTTCGATATTGCGCTCGCGCAGCAGCTTGAGCTGACGCTCGACCAGCGAAACGGTGTCACCACGCTGATGCGGGATGCGCATCGACACCAGCAGCTCGTCGTGCTCGGCGAAGAAGTCCGGGTGCTCGAGCAGGAAGGCGATGACCGCCTCTGCTTCAAGGTCTGGCGCTGCGCTATCGACAGGCGATTCGCAGGGGGTGCCTGTTGAAGCGGGAGGTTTATCGGTCATGGTACTTACTCACTCAAAGACGAACTTGGCCTTCATAAACCCTGACTGCGGGGCCGGTCATCATGACAGAATGTCCCGGCCCAGCCCATTCGATGGACAGGCGACCGCCGGGCAGGTCGATCAGCAACGGCGAATCCATCCAGCCCTGACTGATGGCAGCCACAGCCGCCGCACAGGCACCGGTACCGCACGCCTGGGTTTCCCCGGCACCGCGTTCCCAGACACGCAACTGCGCACGCTGGCGGTCCACAACGTGGAGAAAGCCGACGTTGACCCGGGCCGGAAAGCGCGGGTGATGCTCGATCTTCGGCCCCAGCGCATGCACCGGTGCGTTATTGATGTCATCGACCCGCAGCACGGCGTGCGGATTGCCCATGGACACAGCCGCCATTTCGATATTCTGCCCGTCGACGTCAACGGTGTAACAGCTGGCCTGTTCCGCCGCTTCGAAGGGTATCTCTTCGGGTACAAACCTTGGCGGCCCCATATCGACGCTGATCTGCCCGTCGCTGCGGATATCCAGTTCGATGATGCCGCTCTTGGTCTCGACGCGTATCTGCTTCTTGGCGGTCAGGCGCTTGTCGAGCACAAAACGGGCAAAGCAGCGTGCGCCGTTGCCGCATTGTTCGACTTCGGAGCCGTCGGAATTGAAGATTCGATAGCGAAAGTCCACATCCGGGTTGTTCGGCGCCTCGACCAGCAAAAGCTGATCGAAACCGATACCGGTGTGGCGGTCGCCCCATTGTTTGGCGTGCTTGGGCAAGATATGCGCGTGCTGACTGACAAGGTCCAGGACCATGAAGTCGTTACCCAGCCCGTGCATCTTGGTAAAACGCAGCAGCATGGGGATTACTCCGGCAGCAGGCTTTCGCCAGCGAACAGCTCGGCCACGGTTTCGCGACGACGCACTTCAAAAGCCTGGGAACCGTCGACCAGTACCTCGGCGGCACGGCCACGGGTGTTGTAGTTCGAGCTCATGACGAAACCATAGGCACCGGCTGAATGGACGGCCAGCAGATCGCCCTCGGCCAGCGCCAGTTCGCGACCCTTGGCGAGGAAATCGCCGGTCTCGCAGATCGGCCCGACGATATCGTAAGCACGAGGTTCGCTGTCACGCGGACGCACCGCGGTGACCTCCATCCAGGCCTGATAAAGCGCAGGCCGGATCAGATCGTTCATCGCCGCATCGACGATGGCGAAATCCTTGTGCTCGGTGTGCTTGAGGTATTCGACACGGGTCAGCAGCGTGCCCGCGTTGGCGACGATGAAGCGTCCCGGTTCGAACAGCAGCCCCAGGTCGCGACCGGCCAGGCGCTCGCGCACGGCCTTGATGTAATCGGCCGCCAGCGGAGGCTCTTCGTCGCGATAACGCACGCCAAGACCGCCCCCCAGATCGATGTGGTGCAGGTGAATGCCGCAGTCGCCCAGACGATCTACCAGATCCAGCAGTCGATCCAGCGCATCGATGAACGGTTCGAGCGTGGTCAGTTGCGAGCCGATATGGCAGTCGACCCCGATCACTTCCAGGTTCGGCAACTGCGAGGCGCGAATGTACACGTCTTCCGCTGCGGCAATGGCGATGCCGAACTTGTTTTCCTTGAGGCCCGTGGAGATGTAGGGGTGAGTGCCTGCATCCACGTCCGGATTGACCCGCAGCGATATCGGCGCACGAACATTGAGTTCGGCAGCGACTTCCTGCAGGCGCTCCAGCTCGTCGGTGGATTCTACGTTGAAGCAGTGCACGCCGACTTCAAGGGCCCGACGCATGTCTTCGCGGGTCTTGCCGACACCGGAAAAGACGATCCTTTCGGCTTTGCCACCCGCCGCCAGCACACGCTCCAGCTCGCCACGCGAAACGATGTCGAAACCGGCGCCAAGGCGCGCCAGGACATTGAGTACACCCAGGTTGGAGTTGGCTTTTACGGCGAAGCAGACCATGTGCGGCATGCCGCTCAGCGCATCGGCGTAGGCACGGTATTGCGCTTCGATATGAGCGCGCGAGTAGACATAGGTCGGCGTGCCGAAGCGCTCGGCAATGCCGGACAAGGCTACCCCTTCCGCGAACAGCTCACCGTCGCGGTAGTTGAAGGCGTCCATGGAGTTCCCTTAAAGGTGCTTGTGCGATTGCGATTTGGCTTGTTCTTCCGGGGTTTTGGTGTCATCCGGCAGGTACAGCGGGCCTTTCTGGCCACAGGCTGTAACAAGACACGCGACCGCGACAAGCGCAGCAAGCGAAGAGATCAGGCGCTTCATGGCGAAATCCTTTGTAAAAGCATTAATTGCGCCCGAGTATACCGACCACCCGGCACCTTGCCTATGCGAGCGGCGTCCCGTCTGGCGGGCCTTTGGCGCGAAAGCCGCAGCAGAGCTATGGTTGATCGGGATTAAAGTGCTCGTGCATCGCCAATGTTGGGTAAGCTTTGCATTTGCCTGCCTGCGTCCGTATCTTGCCCGTCTGCGCCATCAGCAGGCAATTATCGAGGTTTCCGTAATGAGTTTGACCGAAGCGCGCTTTCACGATCTGGTCGATGCGACTCAGCAGAATATCGAAGACGTATTCGACGAGAGTGGTCTGGATGTGGACCTGGAAAACTCGGCCGGTGTACTGACCGTCAAGTTTGAAGGCGGCACGCAGCTTATCTTCAGCCGTCAGGAGCCCCTGCGCCAGCTGTGGCTGGCCGCCAAATCGGGTGGTTTTCACTTCGACTACGACGAAGAGAATCAGTGCTGGGCCTGCGATTCCAGTGATGAGCTGCTGAGCGAGATGCTGGAGCGCTTTACCGTCGAGCAGGCTGGTGTTGAACTGGATTTCGACGAGATCTGATCGTGAGCCAGTCCCCCGTTCGACCGCCCAAGCCGCTTTTCAGCAACGTCAGCCCGGCAGTAGCCTCTCCGTGTATCAGCCTGTGTCGGCTCGATGAGCAGAAGGTTTGCCTGGGGTGCTTCCGTCATGTCGAAGACATCCGCGAATGGCGCTCGGCCGATGACGACCGGCGCCGCCAGATTCGCCATGAAGCCGATCAGCGTCGAGCCCGCGCCGAGGTTGACCAGGCCGCTGGCTGAAACCGCGTCGGGTTGTGTATTTATTGCGCTGTGTTAGGGTCAGACCTTGCCTCTGCAGACAAGAGGCTCGTCAAACCCCGCCAATTGGTGGGGTTTTGTTTTATTCATGGAGAATAAAGGAGTCTGCCCAGACCATGACCACAGCACCTTCGATCATCCTTACCCGACTCGACGTACAGCGTCTTGAGAGTTTTATCGCCAGCCAGGACGAAGACGCGCCGGGTATCCAGGCGTTGCAAGCCGAACTGGACCGCGCCGACCAGGTGGTTGGCCACGACGAAGTGCCTGCGGGCGTTGTGACCATGAATTCGCGTGTGCATTGCCGCGAAGAAGTCAGTGGCAAGGACTACCACCTCAAACTGGTTTATCCACAGGATGCGGGCGCGGACGGCACCGTCTCGGTCCTGGCGCCAATGGGTTCGGCGCTGCTGGGTCTGCAAATCGGCCAACACATCGACTGGCCTGCACCGGGCGGCAAGACCCTGAAACTGACCTTGCTGGCGGTTGAATATCAGCCGGAAGCGGCGGGCGAGTACGAGTAATCAAAGGCGCTGCATCCGTAGAACGCCTCCGGATTCAGGAGCGGACGCAGAGCGTCCAGAACTGCATTCCCACGCGGAGCGTGAGGAACGAGAGGCGCCCCGCAGAATACCTGTCGTGCCAATGCTCCGCGTTGGCATGCAGTGCGTGACGCTCCGGCGTCACAGCTCCGGAAGTGGACCCAGAGCGTCCAGAACTGCATTCCCACGCTGGAGCGTGCGGAACGGGCGCTTCGCAGAAAACCTATCGTGCCAATGCTGTACGTCAGGCCTGACCCATCGCCTCGTTCAGCAGTTTTTCCAGCTCGGCCTTGTGGCGCAGGAAGAGGATGCTTTGCCCGTGCTTGCCGTCCAGCAGCCCGGACAGGTCCAGGTCGGTGATGTAACAGCGATAGCGCTGGAGCTCCAGGCGTTTGCCGAGGATTTGTTGCGCGACGGCGGCGTACAGTCGATCGCCGTATTCCAGTTCGGAAAACTCGTTGTTGTCGCAGTAGAGGGTGGCGTTCAGTTGCCCTGGCGAGGTTTCTTCGATGATTGCCTGCACGTCGTAGAACGCCTTGTCCGCCGCGGTCGGCGCCGGTCGATGCTCGACACGTCGGGCAGGCCCCGCGCCGGAGGGCAGCATCTGATAGTAGAGGGCTTCCAGCGTCACCGGCGCGGACGGATCATCCAGTGGCAATGAAGCGCCCCGGCGATAAACCAGCGCGTGAAGAAAGCGCTGCAGCGGCACCAGCAGGCTCTGTTCATCGTGATACGGCAGACGCTGGTGCCAGAGCGAATTGTGTTCGTCGAGCACGTACAGATCAGCATCCGGCTCGTTGACCCGATAGAACACCTGAATGCACTCAGGCTGGCCAAGCGGCAGGATCAGGGCCAGATCGTGGTCATCGAGTGCCTGCGGGTCCAGGTGCAGCGGGCTGTATGACGACAGCTGTTCACCCAGATACTTGAACAGCCCGGGCAGGCTGTTGATCACCACATGACCGATCTGACCCGGCTTCATCTCCAGCACGTGATACTGCTGCTGCACCTGAATCAGGTAACGGTGATTGAGCCGCCTCTCCAGTAACAACCGCGCCGTGCCGATCAGCTCTTCGACACGCTGGGCAATAGCGGGTGCGCGGTTATGGCAGAAGCAACGCACGTGAATCTGCGGCTGTTTACCGCTCTGCGGCAGGCTGCCGAGCAGCTCGCTCATGCAGTCGAGCAGAGCGTGCGGGCCGTCGTAACGGCTGACCAGGGTTTCGTTCCAGGTATTGAGGGTGATCTGGTCCAGCGTCAGCACCAGATTTTCCCGGACACCCGCGTAACTGAGCGAGTCGGTGCGCTCGGTGGTCATCAGAATATTGAGGTCGCGGTGATGCCTGAGCGGATCGACGCCGACATTGATCAACAGCAGTATTTCACTGGGCGTGCAGGGCATCAGCAACGCCTCATCGCTGACCTCGGGCAGTGGCAGTTGAATGCTCTGCTGCAAGGCGCCCATCAGGTTGAACAGCTCGAACTCGCTCAGGTCACTGGTGCCCGGGTGCAATGCCACGCGGGTGGTGCTGTCGATCACGGTATTGCGGTGGCACCAGGTCAGCAGCTCAAGCAATTCCCGGCTGCGTTTGAGTGGCGAGTAATTCGGCCACTCGTGAATGCCCAGATTGCCGTTATACAAGGCCCACTGGTGCTTGCCTGGCTCGCGCTTGTCGGGCGAATGCACCAGCGTCAGCGTATCTTCGGCAAGGTCAGGGGCGATGCCCGGGTTGATGAACTCGACCTTGCCCGCCTTGCGTTCAAAAGCTGCATACAGACGCCGCCCCAGAATGGTCAGGTCGCGGGCATTGAGCGCATCGGCAGTGCTTTGCGTTTTGGCAAATCGGCTCTGAAAGCGATAGCTGTAATTAAGCTCGTTGACCAGTGCGCGGCGTTCGCCGGCCACCTGGCGGACTTTCCACTGACTGCGGCTGTCGAGCAGCGCCAGTTGTCGCTCGTCCCAACCCCATTCCGTCGTCAGGCGTTCCAGCAACTGGCGCTGCCAGCCGACGTTGCGCAAACGCGTTGACCCGGTGAGCTTCTTGTTGACCTTCAGGTACAGGCTGCGCCGCACCAGCTCCAGGCGCTCCGGCTCGTTGCGTGCTTGCAGATGTTCCTCGATGCGCCGGTATACGACCACGTAAGGGTCCAGTTCATCCAGGTCCGCCTGGTTAGCGAACACCGCTTGCTTGAAACGCAGGCTCAGGCACTGAACGCGAGGATGCTCGCTGGAATAGACCTCGATCAACAACAGCTTGAGCACAGACTTGTAGGGCGACTCGATGCCTTTGAACAACTGCCACAATCCGGCACCGATGAACTCGGCCGGGGGAATGTGCGACATCGGGCCGAGATCGAGCACCTCGCTGGCGCGGATGAAGCGTTTGCTCAGCAGGGTGTAGGTGTAATCCTCGTAATTCTGCTCTTCATAGACCGGCACCAGCCACCACATCGGGGTGCGCCCGGCGAGCCAGATCGCGGTGCGGTAAAACTCGTCAAGCAACAGGTAATGCTGGGTCGTCCCGCAGTCGTCCGAGCTGAGCTGCGAATCGCGCTCGCCGCTCTTGAAACGCTGTGGGTCGATCAGAAAGAAATGCGCCTCTGCGCCCATCGTCGCAGCCCAGGCCTCGAGTGCCTGGCACTTCTTGCGCAGGTCGGCGATGGCCTCCGGCTCCAGCTCACTGTCGTGGCAGACCCAGACATCCATATCGCTTTGTTCGGCCTGAGCCAGCGTGCCGAGGCTGCCCATCAGAAACAGGCCATGAATCGGCTGGGGCGGGTTGCCGTGCCGGGCCTTGTAGGAAAAGGAGCGCGTCAGCCGCTGTGCCTCGGCCAGGGCCAGCGTGTCCGGCTCGTAGTGCGAGACACCGGCAGGCGTGCTGCCGGAAACATAACCGGGCAACAGCGGATGGTTGACGTGAAAGAACAACGGCAGCAGGGTCAGAACGCTTTGCTGGCGGGTCGACATGCCTTCCAGCGCACGCGCGTACCGCCCGTCGTTGAGCGACAGGAAACGGTTACGCAACTGGCTGAGAACCTTGCGGTCGATGCCCTCATCCAGGTCGGGGCGAATTTCAGGATTACGCGTCATCGCAACTCAAGGCATCTGGCCTGGGCAGGCGTGGAATTACCTAGAAAGATGGCGGAGAAGGTTTGCAGCCGAGAGAAGCGGATTCGGTCGGATGGTTATTCTGGCGCCAACGTCCTGTATCGACTGGCGCTCGGATAAGTGAAGGGCCTGCCACGCTTTTTTGTGCGCAGGCCCTGCGACATTCAGGCGGCTTGCCTGGAGACGTTGAGGATGGTCAGCAATGATTGGGCATGTTGCGCGGCCTCAAGCCCGAGGCTGGTCAGATAACCGCCATCGACCTGGGTCGTCAGCCCTTTGTCGAAGAGTCTTTGTGCTGCCGCGACGGCCGTGGGCGCCGCTACATGATGGACTTTGAGGCCTTCCTGGGTGTTTCCCAGATTGAACAGTGCAAGGATTTCCAGTTCGGCAACCAACTCAGGGGTATACGACATAGGTACTCCAGACTTTTTTGTAGTAGTACGACCTCGCCGGCTGGCGGGTGTGCTCTGGAATCGACGTGTCCGATCTGCGCTCGTCGGTTCTGGGTGACCGTTAAAGCCGGTTTGGCGTGTGGCCCCGGAGGATCAAGCGGCAGCGGGGCATTTGCAGTGTAGTCAGCGTCTGAAGTGTTTGCAGCATATATCTTGCTGTCACGCTCTGACCGCAGGGTTACTTTTCCGGCGGCAGGTCAGGCAGGGCGCGCAGTGCTGCTTCATACCATTGCGTGTCGAACGGGCGGTCCTGCTCCAGCAAGGCATCGATCTCGATGGCCAGCACATGGGCCATCATTTCAAGAATATCTTCACGCTCATAGTTCACCAGGGTCAGCATGTTGAAGACCGCTCTGGCTGCTGGCGGATTACCGGCTTCGATCTGGTTCTCGATGGCTTCGATCAGGGTCGAGGCAGCAAAGTCTTCTTCGTCATTATCGATGTCGTCGGTCATGGTCACTCCTCAGGTAAGGCGGGCAGTCTACCCGGAATCCTGCAATCGGGCAGTCCTGCCAGCCCGAATGGTCATGTGTAGGACGCTTCCTAAAACTGCCGGGAAATGACCCAAGTCACTGAAAGATAGAGTCAGCCCGGTAGCGTGCAGCCCGTCAATTACCAGGATGGAGGCTGAGGAGGCCGACGATGCTGACGCTTTATGGATTCGCCGCAAGCAACTACTTCAATATGGTCAAGCTGGCGCTGCTGGAGAAGCGACTGCCCTTTCAGGTGGTGCCGCTGTTTGGCTGTCAGAGCCCTGAGGTGCTGGCTGTCAGCGCCCGCGGCAAGGTGCCCGTCCTCGGAACGGCGGAGGGCTTCATCAGTGAGACCGACGTGATTCTGCGCTATATAGAGGAAACCTCACCGGACCGGCCACTGCTGCCCGACAGCGCCTTCGCACGCGCTCAGGTATGGACCATCGCCAAGGAAATCGAGTTGTACATCGAGCTGCCGGCACGCATGTGCTATGCGGAGGTGATTTTTGGTGGCAGACCGACGCCGCCCGACCTCAAGGCCAAGGCACGTCGCGATCTGATCAAAGGTTTCGCCGCCCTGGCTCAGCGCGGCCTGTTTGCCCCCTATGTGGCTGGCGAGCATTTCACCGTTGCCGATATCTACTTTCTGTACAGCGTCGATCTGGCGCAACAGGTCGGCGAGCGACTGTTCGGGCTGGACCTGCTGGAGGACATGCCCGCTGCGCGAGCCCTGCAGGAGCAGCTGGCCTTGAGCCCGAACGTTCAGCAAGTAGCCGCTGACAGAGAGGCTGACTGGCCGGCGTTCATGGCTCGCGTGCAGCGGGCAGATAGCTAAGGCAGCTCGTTCCTCACGCCCACGCATGAGGAACGATGGCCGTTACTCTGCGGCAGGCTGGCGCAGTGGCACAGGCTCTTTGCTGCGCCAGTGCGGCAGGGATTCCCAGTAGCGCTCGCCCTTTTCATCGTCATACATGCCTTCCCAGCGCGAGATGACCAGCACTGCCAGCGCGTTGCCGATCACGTTCAATGCGGTACGCGCCATGTCCATGATCCGGTCGACACCGGCGATGAAAGCCAGGCCTTCCAGTGGAATACCGGCGCTGCCCAGTGTCGCCAGCAGCACGACAAAGGAAACCCCCGGTACACCCGCGATGCCTTTGGAGGTGACCATCAGGGTGAGTACCAGCATCAATTGCGCGCCAATCGACAGGTCGATGCCGTACAACTGAGCGATGAAGATTGCTGCGATGCTCTGATAGAGCGTCGAACCGTCAAGGTTGAACGAGTAGCCCGTGGGCACCACGAAGCTGCAGATCGCCTTCGGTGCGCCATAGGCTTCCATCTTCTGGATCACGCGTGGCAGTACGGTTTCGGAGCTGGCGGTGGAGTAGGACAGAATCAGCTCGTCCTTGAAGATGCGCATCAGCCTGATGACCGAAAAACCGAATGCACGGGCGATCAGCCCAAGCACCACAAAGGCGAAGAAGGCGATGGCCACGTAAACCAGAATCACCAGCTTGGCGAGCGGCAGCAGAGAGGCGAAGCCGAAGTTCGCTACGGTCACCGCAATCAGGGCAAACACGCCGATCGGCGCATAGTTCATGATCATGTGAGTGACCTTGAACATGGTTTCCGAAACGCCCTGAAACAGTTTCACCAGCGGCTCACGGACCTCGGCCTGCAGACTGGAAAGCCCCAGACCGAACAGCACTGAAAAGAAGATGATCGGCAGCATCTCGCCACGCGCCATGGCAGCGAAGATGTTGGACGGGATCAGGTTGAGAATGGTCGCGATAAACGCGTGATCGTGCTGAACTTCGGCAGTCGTCTGCTGATACTTGGAGATATCGACGGTGCCCAGCGTACTCATGTCGATGCCAGTGCCCGGATGGAACACGTTGGCCAGGACCAGGCCCACCAGAATCGCGATAGTGGTCACGACTTCGAAATAGAGAATGGTCTTGAGACCGATACGCCCCAGCTTCTTGGCATCGCCCACGCCGGCGATGCCGACGATCAGAGAGGCGACAACGATAGGGATAACGATCATCTTGATCAGACGGATGAAGATATCGCCCGCTGGCTGCAGGATGTTAGTGATCCACCAGGCCTTTTCTGCGCTGAAATGATTGAGTAGCGCCCCCACGGCGATACCCAGTACCAGTCCGATCAGAATCTGCCAGGCCAGACTCAGCTTTGCCTTCTTCATATTATTACCCTTGTTCAAAGTGGCTTGGGCAAGTCCAAAACCCGCGAGCCGAACATGCTTTTTCACAGCAGTTTCGGGGCAGGAGCTCCCTTTGGAAATGTCCCGAGAAGGTCACCGCAGACGAGCATCCCGGCTCTGTAGCAGGCGAAAAAAGTCGCAACTATTCCCATGGCGCGCGTATACGTCTAATGCCGTAAACGACTACCTCATGCATGATCGGCATACAAATACGGGAAAAATGTGTTGATTTATGTAACACAGGAGGATGGCTATTCGGCGCGAAGCTGGCTATTACGTCGCCTTAGGCTGAACAGGGAGATACGGGATAGAAGACGGGATACTGCGGCCCGGGATCGACTGCCAGACCTATTTACCTGATGTACGGTAACTGAATGCCCAGGCCGGTCTGTCCGCAGACAGAACGCCAGCCTGAGCAATCTAAACGAGGGGCAGAACCGTCAGCCTTTTCCTTTGGTACGGGTCATGTGCGGGCCGCTGTTCTTCTCGAGGTACTCGATGATCATCCCGGCCACGTCCTTGCTGGTGGTCACTTCAATGCCTTCCAGACCAGGCGAGGAGTTGACCTCCATCACCAAGGGACCGTGATTGGAACGCAGGATATCCACACCCGCCACGCTCAGCCCCATGACCTTGGCTGCACGCAACGCAGTCATGCGCTCCTCAGGTGTGATCTTGATCAGACTGGCGCTGCCGCCGCGGTGCAGGTTGGAGCGGAACTCGCCCGGTTTGGCCTGACGTTTCATCGAGGCGATGACCTTGTCACCGACCACGAAGCAGCGGATGTCGGCGCCGCCCGCTTCCTTGATGTATTCCTGAACCATGATGTCCTGCTTGAGGCCCATGAAAGCTTCGATCACCGATTCGGCCGCCGTGGCCGTTTCGCACAGCACCACGCCGATCCCCTGAGTACCTTCGAGCACCTTGATGACCAGGGGCGCGCCATTGACCATCTGTATCAGGTCGGGAATATCGTCGGGCGAGTGAGCGAAACCGGTGACCGGCAAACCGATACCCCGGCGTGACAGGAGTTGCAGCGAGCGCAGCTTGTCCCGCGAACGGGCAATGGCGACCGATTCATTGAGCGGAAACACGCCCATCATTTCAAACTGACGCAACACCGCACAGCCATAGAAAGTCACCGAAGCACCGATGCGCGGGATCACCGCATCGAAGCCCTCCAGAGGTTTGCCGCGGTAGTGGATCTGCGGCTTGTGGCTGGCGATGTTCATATAGGCGCGCAGGGTGTCGATCACCACCATCTCATGGCCACGCTCAATGCCAGCTTCGACCAGACGACGGGTGGAATACAGACGCGGATTACGCGAAAGCACAGCGATCTTCATGCAACACCTGAGGAAGTAGAGGCCGGGAACACCGGCTTGTCTTGTACATAAGTTATGCCCGGATTGACCACCAGCTGGCCGTCGATCAGAGCCTTGGAGCCGAGCAGCAGCCGATAACGCATCGACTTGCGGCAGGCCAGTGTGAATTCCACCGGCCAGATAAGATCACCCAGGGCCAGCGTGGTGCGAATGACATAGCGCACCTGCGCCTGACCGTTGGAGCTTTTAATGGTTTTCATGGCGACCAGTTGCGCTTCGCAGCGACGATGCCGCAACTGAACCACAGTGCCCAGATGCGCGTTAAAGCGCACCCATTTCTGCCCATTGCGTTCAAAAGGTTCGATTTCCGTGGCGTGCAGACTTGACGTGCTCGCACCGGTATCGATTTTTGCCCGCAGGCCAGCCACCCCCAGATCGGGAAGCGCCACCCACTCGCGTAGGCCGATGACTGTCAGATGATCGAATGTCTTCAATGCGATTCCGTACTGTTCAAGACTTCTGCCAGGCCTCGGGTGCTACCTGAGCCAGGGCTTTGAATGCAGGTTTGGCGAACAAATAGCCTTGCATCAGGGAGATGCCGCAATCAGCCAGAAAATCCCGCTCTTCAATGTGTTCGATACCTTCGGCGATGAGCTTAATCCCCAAGTCCGTACACATTGTGACAACGCCACGAACAATGGCCTGACGTGCGCGATCACGGTGAATGTCGCGAATCAGGTGCATGTCGAGTTTTATCAGATCGGGCTGGAAATCAGCCAGCAGCGTCAGGCCGGAATAGCCGGCACCGAAATCGTCGATGGCGGTCATGAAACCGAACTCCCGGTATTCGCGCAGGATGTTGCTCAAATGGCCGTTGTTGCAGACATGTTCGCTTTCGATGGTTTCGAAAATCAACCGCTCGATAGGAAAGTCATGCAGCTTGGCCGCTTCCAGCGTGCTACGGATACACAGCTCGGGACGATACACGGCATTGGGCAAAAAGTTGATCGATAAACGTTCGGTCATGCCCAGTCTCGCAGCGCCGGCGATGGCTGTAGTCCGGCAGGTCTGATCAAAGCGGTAGCGGTTCTGGTCGGTGACCTGTTTCAGCACCGACATCGCGCCTTCACCATTCGGGCCCCGGACCAGCGCTTCATGGGCAAAGATCGACTGGTCATGCAGGTTGACGATGGGTTGATAGGCATAATCAAACGAAAAGCCCAGTTCCGGACTGCCGGTGCAGCCCTCACACCCCTTTTTGGGGGAGGTCAACGAAGTTGGAAAATCTGTCACATCGCACTCCATGTGAGGTCAGGGCCATAAAATGATGAATAGCGGATTTTGACAAGCAAGGATCGGTTACTTCATGTTCTTGATAGCTATAGATCAGCAACTGCAGGCCGTCACGTTTCCTGATCAGCCGGATAACGTTAAGACTGCCACACGCATGAGGAATTCAAATGGCACAAAAGATGGAAGAAGACGATAAGGTCCGCCTGGATAAATGGCTGTGGGCAGCGCGCTTTTTCAAAACTCGTGCACTGGCCAAGGCGGCGATCGAAAGCGGCAAGGTGCACTGTCGCGGCGAGCGTTGCAAGCCCGGCAAGGAGCCTCGTATCGGTGACGAGTTTCAGATTCGCATGGGTTTCGACGACCGCACCGTAGTGGTCGAGGCTCTGTCCATCGTTCGGCGTGGCGCACCGGAGGCTCAGACGCTGTATCACGAGACACCCGATAGCATCGCCAGGCGCGAGAACGCTGTCGCTCAGCGCAAGGCCGGCAATCTGGGTGTGACCACCGACGGAAAGCCGACCAAGAAGCAACGCCGGGAGCTTTTCGGTTTCCGCGCCAGCCAGAACAACGACTGAAACACAGCACCGGGCAGCTCCGGCTATCAGTCCGAAGTGCCATCCAGCTTGGAAGCGCACCGCATAGCTCCTAAAATGCGGTCAATCCGCATGGCCCACGGCGCTCTCGAGTGCCGGGCGGCGCTTCCTCAGCCGCGTGCCATCCATTGTCATTACTTCAGATACCTTTACTACCTATGCATGATTTCCCGGACATCGATTTCACCCAGCGCTTCATCTTCGACGAAAACGACGTTCGCGGAGAACTGGTCGCCCTGGAGCGCAGCTACGCCGAGGTGCTCGCCAAGCATCCCTACCCGGAACCGGTGGCGCAGTTGCTTGGCGAACTGATGGCGGCTGCCGCGCTGCTCGTCGGCACCCTCAAATTCGACGGCCTGTTGATCCTCCAGGCGCGCTCCAGCGGCGCTGTACCGCTGCTGATGGTCGAGTGCTCCAGCGAGCGTGAACTGCGTGGCATTGCCCGTTATGACGAAGCGCTGGTTACAGCAGGCGCGGGTCTGCAGGACCTGATGCCCGATGGCTCGCTGGCATTGACCATCGACCCGAGCAAGGGCAAGCGCTATCAGGGCATCGTTGCCCTCGACGGCGTAGACCTGTCGGAAAGCCTCTCCAACTATTTCGTGATGTCCGAACAGCTGGGCACGCGTTTCTGGCTCAAGGCCGACGGCCATCGCGCCCGCGGTCTGTTGCTGCAACAGCTGCCCATCGCACAGATCACCGATCCGGAAGAGCGCGACGCCAGCTGGGAGCACGTCATCACTCTGGCCAATACCCTCACTGCGGAGGAAATGCTCGGGCTTGACAACCAGACCATCCTGCATCGCCTGTATCACGAAGACCCGGTTCGCCTGTTCGACGTGCAGCCCATCTGCTTTCGCTGCAGTTGCTCGCGTGAGCGCTCGGCCAATGCGCTGGCCAGCCTGGGGCTGGAGGACGCGCAGCAACTGGTTATCGAGCACAACGGCACTGTCGAGATCGACTGCCAGTTCTGCAACGAACGCTATCTGTTCGATGCCACTGACGTCGCGCAGCTGTTTGCTGGCGGCGGTGTCGATTCGCCATCTGACACGCGCCATTAATCATCGCGTAAAGGGCCTCAGAATACGGTGTGGGCCCCTGTAATGCTGTTCTGACAGGAGGGTCCTACCATTTCCGGGCATTTCTGGCATAATCCGGCCCACTTTTACGCTGTAGTAGTGGTTGTTTTTTTACTACAAAACCGTTTGGAGCACTCGGCCACAGGCCGACGGGGAACCTCATGACGCAAACCAACAACGCTGTGTACACCGATCTGAGCACCGACGAACTGGTCAAGGAAGCCCTTGCCCGCAAAGAAGGCGTACTTTCCGATACTGGCGCACTGGTTGTGGAGACAGGCCATCGTACTGGCCGTTCGCCGGTCGATCGTTTCATCGTTGAAGAGCCGAGCACTCAGGACGCCATCGCCTGGGGCCCGATCAACCGCAAGTTCCCGGAGGAGAAATTCAACGCCCTGTGGAACCGTGTCGGCGCGTACCTCGCCGAGCGCGAGCGCTTCGTTTCCCACGTTCATGTAGGCTCCGATCCTGCGCACTACCTGCCAGTCAAGATGACCACCGAGACTGCGTGGCACAATCTGTTCGGCCGCTGCCTGTTCATCAACCCTGAACAGTACAACCCGGCTGGCAAGGACGAGTGGGAAATCCAGAACGCGCCATGGTTCGTCTGCGACCCTGATCGTGACGGCACCAACTCCGACGGCACCGTCATCATCAACTTCAAAGCCCGCAAGGTGCTGATCGCAGGCATGCGTTATGCCGGCGAAATGAAGAAAGCCATGTTCTCGGTGCAGAACTTCCTGCTCCCGGCGTCGGACGTTTTGCCGATGCACTGCGCGGCCAACATGGGCGAAGAGGGCGATGTCACCCTGTTCTTCGGCCTGTCCGGCACCGGCAAGACCACCCTGTCCGCCGACGAAAGCCGTTACCTGATCGGTGACGACGAGCACGGCTGGGGCGAAGGCGTGGTGTTCAACATCGAAGGCGGTTGCTACGCCAAGTGCATCGACCTGTCCGAGAAGAACGAGCCGGTCATCTGGAAAGCCATCCAGCACGGCGCCGTACTGGAAAACGTCGTACTCGACCCGGTCACCAAAAAAGCCGACTACGCCGACAGCAGCCTGACCCAGAACAGCCGCGCCGCCTACCCGCGCGAACTGATCGAAAAACGCGCGCCGAAAAACCTCGGTGGCGAGCCGAACGCCGTTATCTTCCTGACCTGCGACCTGACCGGCGTACTGCCGCCTGTGTCGATCCTCAGCGAAGAACAGGCCGCCTACCACTTCCTGTCGGGTTACACCGCACTGGTCGGATCGACTGAAATGGGTTCGGGTTCGGGCATCAAGTCCACTTTCTCCACCTGCTTCGGCGCACCGTTCTTCCCGCGTCCGGCCGGCGAATACGCAGAGCTGCTGATCAAGCGCATCCGCGGCTTCAAATCCAAGGTCTATCTGGTCAACACCGGCTGGACCGGCGGTGGCTACGGCGTCGGCAAGCGCTTCAACATCCCGACCACCCGTGGCGTGATCGCAGCGATCCAGAGCGGCGCACTGATCGGTGCCGAAACCGAGCACCTCGATACCATCAACCTCGACGTACCGAAGTCGGTACCCGGCGTCGATACCGGCCTGCTCAACCCACGCAACACCTGGGCTGACAAGGCTGCCTACGACGAAGCCGCCAAGGCCCTGGCTGGCCTGTTCGTGGAGAACTTCAAGAAGTTCGACGTGAGCGACGCCATCAAGGCTGCGGGTCCGAAGTTGTAAGATGTTGTAATTAGCCTCCACTAAAAAAACCGCCTTCATCAGGCGGTTTTTTTTGTCCTCGTTTTACGAATCTGAAAGCCTGTTGCAGATCTTGCCAGATGACAAATCGACTATATCAACGGCACACCTATATGGAGATATCGAATTTAGCATCTGTCATTTATTGTCTTGCATATAAGTATAATCCGGTTTATCAGAATTCTTTTAGCCACGCGCTGAGTGCTTTACTGTAATGGAGACCCAGACATTTCAACAAATTAAACTTTACGCCCTTTATTTCAGATTCGACCAAGGAGCTTTATAGTCTGTAGATACCGCGCCACTAAACTGCTCTTGCTCGAGACCCATTCCTTTGACGACCATCATAGTTACAGGGGAAGCCTTGCCCTAATCCATTCCAAGCGTGTGGGAGGCATAGTGATTAAATAATCTTTCTGCTCTTTATCATCTTGATAGATAATACTGTTTTCGGAGACTTTAAGCGGCTCATGCCCCGGCTGGCCGTCCCAAAAAACTTTATAATACCTCCTGGCTAACAGCTCGCCTTGTTTATCGAAGATAGTCAGCCGGACCCTCTCCATACCATCCCCATTAAAAAGGCTATTACTTACCCCGGCTCCGCAAAAAGTTATTATAAAATCTTTACTACCGAAACTCTTTGCACCTCCATTTAATGCCTCAGTGTGGTTATAGCGTTGACAATCAGTGTTGTCGAACAGATTGAAAGCAATGGAGTAAATAACCAAAGCAATCAACATAAAAATAAAGAAGAAAAAAGAGCGGAAATACATTTTTCTTACATAGGTTCTGAAGGTTTGCATAATGTATCCAGCTTTATAATGATGGGCGTTTTCAGTTTGTGGATTTTCGGTCTGCTGTAGATCATAAAATCGCCACCCCGGCCATGCTTTTCTCTTCACTCACTATAAGAGCTGTTGTAAACAGGCCAGTAAACATCTTTCTCCATGAATTTTCTTACCAAACCTGTTCTTTTATCCACTGGCTTGTCAATCTGGCCGCCAGGCAAATAGTCCCAATTGATTTTAGTTTCAGTTATCGGGGTACTTCCCATACGGGTATGAATTTTCTTACCGTCAACCAGATCACTGACAACGGCAGAGTAAGAAAGAATCATATCATTTTTGTTCCAGTGGCCCAGATATTGGCTGTTACCCTCATTTTTGTCATTAAAAGAATAGTTATCTTTCAGGTAGGTATACACACAGGTAATAGCCGCCGTTGCGTCGACGCAAAATGTTCTGGTTCTGGCTTGATCGTCATATTTGTAAAACTTTTCCACAGCAACTTCAACCACGCCAATGGCCGCATAAATATTAAAATTCCCTAGCGTCGCGGTGAGGTCAGTTAAACTCAGACCGTCAAGCGTGTTGCTTGTTGATATTGCCTGAAACTGAATTTGCCAATCAATATGAAACTGCCTGATATCACCTATCCAAGGAGCTGTATCAAAGGAAAGATTTGCTGCTGACCTAGATTCATCGAATTTATTTTTTACTTGCTTGAAAATTTTATGTCTAGCGCCTGCAATCGCTTTTTCAGAGTAAATCTTTTCCTCAATCAACTCGTTGAATTTTTCTGCGACGCTCCCATACTTTAATGCCCATTTTAACGTCACGGTTGCGTCATCAATGGGCTGAATTGAATTGGGTCGATCATTATAGATATGCTTAGGGCTGGCGAACCACTGTCTGGCAATCTTGGCAGCTATCGGCCAACCAATGTTGTCCATGGCCAAAGGAATATCCTGCAGATCAAATTCTGGAAGTTTTTCTTTATCTTCTGCATGAGCCTCTAGAGCATCGGATTTTGAAGGTGTGGATTGCCCGGAGAATGGCTTATTGCTTTTGACCTCAGCAGCTGATTTCTGACCTCCCGCTTCTGTTTGCTGCGCCATTAACTGATCTTTACCAAGCTCAGCAGGCTTTAAGAATACTTGACCAGGCGCACAGCGTTGGTAAGAGATTTTTTGTGGAGTATTGATGGGAACTGCGCCATCTAAACCATCACTCTCTTTCCATACCCTCCCACGAAACATTGATCGTTCCATAGTGTAGTAAGGTACTTTACTAACTTTTGCCATAACCCATTTCCTTGGAAAACAATCAAATCCTAAATCTACTCAGCACCTCTCACGCAGCGGTAGGAACGCTGGGGCAAAGCAACGGAGGTTTGCATTGTTTAGCTTGAGGACCCCGGCCGTCAATTTCGTTGCGCGCCCAGGCATCGATTTTCTCCCCCAATGTGACTCGATCAACGTTGTGAGCCGTACCTCCAAGACGTTTGCCCGCTCAATGGGCAGGGCCGAGACCTCACGCTAACTGTCGTCTATTTACTTGATATGGCGCAGGCATTGCTCGAGCCATCAATCGCGGGTATCGGAAGCTGCTCACTGCCCGGGCTGGAAGGGCAAGCTCACAGGCAAATGCCGTAACCGTCAGGTCGTCGGAGCGGTGTTGTAATTAAACATCTTTGCATCCGGACCTGCACGTGACCTCGAAAATGCTCAAGCAAACGCCTCGACTTGTCGGTGCGTTTGCTTGTCTGGAATACTGATTTCCACTGAGGACGATGACCAGGAGGTGTGATGTGGGCGTAAATGGGATTCAGATACGGCGTTTCGTGCCGAGCGACGAGTCAGGTGTATCGGCGATGATCCTGCCGATCCAGCGTGAAGAGTTCGGTATTCCCATCACCGCCGAAGACCAGCCTGACCTGAAAGCGATTCCGGACTTTTACCAGACCGGCACAGGGGATTTCTGGGTCGCGGTACAAGACGACCAGGTCATCGGCAGCATCGGCCTCAGGGATATCGGCGCAGGGCAGGCAGCACTGCGCAAGATGTTTGTCGCCGCGCCGTTTCGCGGCCGGGAATTCTCCGTTGCAGCCAGACTGCTCGAGCGCCTGATCGAGGAATCAACTCGCAAGGGCGTCACCGAAGTATTCCTGGGCACGACCGACAAGTTTCACGCTGCGCATCGCTTCTATGAAAAGCACGGCTTCAGAGAAATCACGAAGGAAGACCTGCCTGCGAGCTTTCCGTTGATCGCGGTGGACAGCAAGTTCTATGTGCTGGGTCTGAAAGAATAATGTAGCGGGCGAGAAGCATCACCAGTGTTTGGGTGCTTCTGCCGATTTCGTTGTATTCATCGACATAGCGTTTGCCCACCGTTCTATTTCAGACTCCCTGCTGAATAGAGTCCTCGGGCGAAGCCGCACGTCGTTCTACTTCACGTCACCGCATAAAACTTGCGCACATACGCAGTGCTGGTCCACTTGCAGGGCGCGCCTTGGGCGACGAATACGGTGTCGCCGGTGTTCACGGTCAGGCTCGGGCCGTTTTCCAGGCTCAGCTCGACGCTGCCTTCGATCAGGTTCATCAGTTCATGGATCTTGTGCGGCCGCGAGATGCGCTCGTAGGGTGTCGAGTCCCACACGCCGGTACGCAGGGTGCTGGCGGTGTCTTCGAAGAGGTTGTTGCTGCGGCATTGCGGCAGCGCGCTAATCATAATCGCCGGATCTGGCGGTGAAGACGGCGTGAGCATGGCGAGGCGGTCGAGCGCGGTAATGCCCGGTTTGTCTGGCCCGCTGGCCTGGGTGGACGCGCAGAACGCCCAGAGGCTGTCCGGTTGCGCTTCGATACGAACTTCAGTGCCACGACCGATCACTGCACTTTCGCCGGTCTTGATCGTGATGCTTTCGGTACCGGAGGTCAGGGTGACGGACCCGCGATGCATCACCAGCATTTCGGTGTAGGGGTAAGCGGCCACTGACAGTGACGTGCCGAAGTGCACGAGGCCGGCCGCAATGCCCTGATCATCAATGAACGCTGTGCGGCGGTCATTATCGAACGAGTCATGCGCATCGATGGGGCCAGTGGTGAATTCGGTGTCTACCGGGCTGAGGTCAGCGCGGGCCAATAGCAGGACAGTGGGTTGGGGCATTGAGGCGGCTCCTGAAGTTGAAGCGTTGATGATCGTTCCCACGCTCCGCGTGGTAATGCATTTCGTGACGCTCTGCGTCACATGTTCGAGACCGGACGCGGAGCATTGGCACGATGATGTTGTTCCGGGCGATCAGCCGATCGCCTGGGTAATCAGCGCAAACTGGCGCACGCCCTGAGTGGCTTGCGGGACCGCGCCCATGCTCATGCAGGTCACGCTGTCGACGCGCTTGAGGCCGGCTTGCTCCAGCCAGTCGGCCAGTCCGCAATCGGTGGGGATGTCGATGCGTACGAAGGCGTAAGGCACGCGGGCCAGCAGCTCTCCGATCATGTGCCTGGCCTGGTCAACGCTCTGGGCGACGACAGGGCCGATGCACAGGCCGCGGCCGAACGGGCGCAACAGGGCAAAGGCCTGCAACTGGCCGTCGCGCTCGATGCCGACGGCGTGCTCAAGGTTGTTCAGCACATCGCCCAGCGTCACCGAGCGGTCCATCCCTGAACCGGCGTTAGCCAGTTCCAGCACGCGAGGGTGGTCAGCCTCGCTCAGCCCACGGCAACGTTCCTGTGCCTTCAATTCGGTCGGGCCGGGCGGTTGCGCCTGCCCCTGACGCTGCTGGATCTCGCCAAAGCTGACAAACCCCATCTTCGCGTAGAGCGGCGCACCCGCCAGCGTGGCGTTGAGGATCGCCGTGCGGGGTGCAACGCTGCCGACAGCCAATTCCATCAACTTGCGGCCAATGCCCTTACCTTGATAGTCGTCGCTGACAATCACCAGGCCGATGGTGGAAAACTCGCCCTGATGGCAGGCAAACGCGCTGCCGATCAAACGCCCGTTGTGTAGCGCGACGAAGCCCTGAGCGACACGTTGCAGCATGGCCCAGTCTTCAAGCCGGTGCGGCCATTTCAGGGCGAGGGACAGCTCATGTGCGTTGCCGACATCGGCTGCAGTCATGGGGCGATATTCAAAGTCGAGGCGTTGCTGAGCGAGCATGAAGTCTCTCCGTCCAGAAGGATGCACAGGCAATAAAAGGTTGCTGCAGATGCTCTGTATCCCACCTGTGGCGAGAGGAGACAAGAGGCTGGCAAGCATTCGGCAGATTCCACAAAGTGCCGTTCGCCAGACCACAGTTACTGCTTAAATCAGCCGGGCCTCCGGCAGCAAATGCTTAGGGTTTTTACACCGCGTTCAGGCTCTTTATATAGCTGCCGGCATTTGTCACTCGCCAACCGCTGGCGCGGCGCAGTTTCTGCGGCGCAAACCCGCGTGTTTGAGCCCGAGCGCCCTGAAAAGGGTCACAAAAGCGCCGAAAACCGGGCTCTGCCCAAGGCTGGAGCGCCCCGCAAAGTCTGCTGAGCGCGCACCTCAAAACGGTGGTTTCTATCAAGCAGCCATCACTTTTAACGCCATCTGCTGATTTCACGGTGTTGTAATGAGGTTGTGCTGCAGCGTGCATCACCGCCCGTGGACATCAGGCCGGAATGCTCGTCATGCCATGACCTCAACGAACTTTCAGGACCGCACACAATGAGCTTTCTTCGACCAAAATTCATTACGTTCGACTGCTACGGCACGTTGACCAATTTCCACATGGGCACCATGACGCGCGAGCTGTTTGCCGACCGTGTTCCGGCTGAACAGATGGATCAGTTCGTCAGGGATTTTTCGGCGTATCGTCTGGATCAGGTCATGGGTGACTGGATGCCGTACGACGAAATCCTCAAGGTTGCACTGGCGCGTACCTGCAAGCGCTGGAACGTTGAATACCGCGAAGAAGGCCAACTGTATTACGACGCCGTGCCGACCTGGGGCCCGCATGCCGATGTGCCCGCCGGTCTGGCGAAAATCGCCGACAAGATCCCGCTGGTGATTTACTCCAACGCCAGCGACAGCCAGATCATGTCCAACGTCGAAAAGCTCGGTGCACCGTTTCACAAGGTGTTCACCGCCGACCAGGCCAAGGTCTACAAGCCGCGTCTGGCAGCCTTCGAGTTCATGCTCGACAACCTGGGTTGCGGTCCGGAAGACATCTTGCATGTGTCCTCGAGCTTCCGATATGACCTGTTCTCGGCCCACGACATGAAAATCAAAAACAAGGCCTTTGTGGCTCGCGGTCATGAACAGCCCGCCAACAGCTTCTACGAATACCACCAGATCCCGGATATCGGCGGACTGGCCGGGCTGGTCGGCCTCTAGGCTGGGCAACCCGCGCAAAACCGGCATTTTTCAAGGTGCTCTTCGATGAGTGACAAGGGGAACGATATGCGCAGTGAGTCTTACTGGCTCGATACGGCTCCAGACTTTACCGGCGCGCAAGATGGCGCAGTGGAGGGGCAGGCTGACGTGGTGGTGGTCGGTGGCGGTTTCACCGGCCTTGCGGCGGCGCGTGCATTGGCCTTGAAAGGTGCCAGCGTGGTGGTTCTGGAAGCAGGCCGGGTGATCGGCGAAGCGTCGGGCCGCAATGGCGGACAATGCAATACGGGCGTGGCCCAGGACTACGCGTCGTTGAGCGCAACCCTGGGTGCCGATCAGGCACGCGAGTATTACAAGGCTTACGAAAGCGCGGTGCAGAGCGTCGTGACCGTGATCGCGGAGGAAAACATCGCCTGCGACATCAAGCGTAACGGCAAGCTCAAGCTGGCGGCCAAGCCAGGGCATTACGAAGGCCTGGCGCGCACTTGCGAGCTGATCCGCCGTGAAGTCGATGCTGACGTCGAGCTACTGTCCGCTCAGGACGTGCGCGCCGAAATCGATTCGCACGAGTTTCACGGTGGCCTGCTGCAGCGCAACGGCATACAGATGCATGTCGGACGTTTCGGTCTGGGTCTCGCCGAT
Organism: Pseudomonas congelans; assembly: GCF_900103225.1. GTDB lineage: Bacteria > Pseudomonadota > Gammaproteobacteria > Pseudomonadales > Pseudomonadaceae > Aquipseudomonas > Aquipseudomonas congelans. The sequence continues at coordinate 41,751 of NZ_FNJH01000013.1, forward strand.
GCGGCCGTGCGGCATGGCGCAAGGGTGTATCAGGGCGCGACGGTAAAGGACTGGAAAGCCAACCGTGGCGGCTTTGTGGTCAACACCTCGAAAGGCTCTATCCAGGCCGGCCAGCTGCTGTTGGCGACCGGTGCCTGCCAGCATGGCGGACTGGGCTGGTATCGCCGGCGCATCGTGCCGGTCGGCAGCTTCGTCATAGTCACTGAAGTGTTGCCGCAAGCGCTGATCGACCAACTGTTCCCCAACCAGCGCGCTTACGTGACCAGCCGTTTGATCGGCAACTATTTCCGCCTCACGCCGGACAACCGCCTGCTGTTCGGCGGGCGCGCGCGCTTCGCCATGTCCAACAGCAGTTCCGACGCCAAGAGCGGCAAGGTGCTGCAGGCGGCCATGGTGCAGATGTTTCCGCAACTGGCACAGGTCAAGGTCGACTACTGCTGGGGCGGCCTGGTGGACATGACCTCCGACCGTCTGCCGCGGGCAGGCGAACACAACGGGGTCTTCTACTCGATGGGTTACAGCGGCCACGGTGTACAGATGTCGGTGCACATGGGGCGGATGATGGCCGAAGTCATGGAAGGCAAGGCGCAGGCCAACCCCTGGAAGGACCTGAGCTGGCCAGCCATTCCCGGCCACTTCGGCAAGCCGTGGTTTCTGCCGCTGGTGGGTGCGTATTACCGCTACCAGGACAGTCGCCACTGAGTGTTTGTCTGACCGTCGTCGTGTGTGCTTGAAGGACGCTCCGGCCAACCGTGAGCAATTCGGAATTTTCCCTTTTCGACAGGTAGAACTGATATGGCTGATAACAAAACCGACTCCGCGTTGATCACAGGCCAAGACAGCCTGCGGGTTTTCGAAGGTCTCAATCGTGGCCTGTCGCGGCGCGATGCGTTGCGCATGCTGGGTGTTGCAGGTGTGGTTGCGGCAGGCTCCACCAGCCTGTTCGGCGCGGCCGGCAAGGTCTTTGCCGACGACGCGGATGCCCCTGTCAAAGGCAAGCCGGGCGGCCGTATCCGGGTCGCCGGCATGTCCAGTTCTACCGCCGATACGCTGGATCCGGCCAAGGGCGCACTGTCTACCGACTACGTGCGTCATTTCATGTTCTACAACGGCCTGACGCGTTTCGACAGCCATCTGGTGCCGCACATGGAGCTGGCCGAGAAGATCGAAAGCGACAACGCTACGGTCTGGACCGTGACCCTGCGCCAGGGCGTGACCTTCCACAACGGCAAGGCACTGACCGCTGGCGACGTGGTGTTCTCCCTGTCGCGCCACAAGGACCCGGCCACCGGCTCGAAAGTCCTGCCCCTGATGGCGCAGTTTTCCGAGATCAAGGCCACCGGCCCGCTGGAAGTGCAGATCACCCTCAGTTCGCCAAACGCCGAACTGCCGTCGATCCTCGCGGTTTCGCATCTGCTGATCGTGCCCGAAGGCACCACCGACTTCAGCAAAGGTATCGGCACCGGGCCGTTCACCGTCAAGGAATTCAACCCTGGCGTGCGCTCGGTCAGTGCGCGCAACCCCAACTACTGGAAGCCGGGCCTGCCTTACCTGGACGAAATCGAATTCATCGCCATCGCCGACGAGCCATCGCGGGTCAACGCGCTGCTGTCCGGCGATGTGCACATGATCAACGAGGTCAATCCACGCTCGACCACGCGCATTGCCGCCAGCGCCACGCACCGTGTAGTGGATGCGCCGTCCGGCAACTACACCGACCTGATCATTCGTCAGGACCAGATGCCCGGCAAGAGCCCGGACTTCACCGAGGCCATGAAGTACCTGCTGGACCGTGAACAGGTCAAATCGGCGGTGTTCCGCGGCTACGCTCGCGTGGGTAACGACCATCCGATCTCGCCGGGCTCGCGCTACTTCAACGCCGACCTGCCGCAGCGCGCCTACGATCCGGAAAAAGCCAAATTCCTGCTCAAGAAAGCCGGCATGGAAAAGATCACCATGGCCGTGGCGGCATCGCCTGCTGCCACCGGCTCGGTGGACATCGCCGTGTTGCTGCAACAGTCCGCCAAACAGGCCGGGCTGACGCTCAACGTCAACCGCCTGCCGAGCGATGGCTACTGGTCCAACCACTGGATGAAGCACCCGCTGAGCTTCGGCAACATCAACCCGCGCCCGAACGCCGACGTGATCTTCTCGCAGTTCTTCCAGTCCACAGCGCCATGGAACGAATCCGGCTGGAAAAACGATCAGTTCGACCAGTTGCTGTTGCTGGCCCGTGGCGAAACCGACGACGCCAAGCGCGGCAAAATGTATGGCGACATGCAGGCTCTGGTCAGCCAGAACTGCGGCATCGGCATCCCTGTGTTCATCAGCAACATCGACGGTGTGGACAAGCGTATCCAGGGCTACTCCAGCAACCCGCTGGGCGGCTTCATGGGCTACATGTTCAGCGAGCAGGTGTGGCTGGACGCGTAATTGCAACGCTGAACCGAGCAGGAGGACGCAGATGAATAGCAACACACTCTGGTTGATCGTGCAGCGCTTCGGCGCGGCGATCGTGACGTTGTTGATCGTTTCCATCGTGGTCTTCGCCATTACCGCGGTGTTGCCTGGAGACGCAGCGCAACAGGCCCTCGGGCAATTCGCGACGCCTGAACAGGTCGCGGCATTGCGTACCCAACTGGGCCTGGATCAGCCAGGTGTAGTGCGTTATCTGCGCTGGTTGACCAACCTGCTCGGCGGCAATCTCGGCGAGTCTGTCTCCAACGCGATGCCGGTCTCCGAGCTGATTGCCGGCCGCTTCCCGAAAACCCTGATGCTGTCGGCCACCACCGCGCTGGTATCGGTGCCGGTAGCGCTGGCACTGGGAATTGGCGCAGCGATGTACCGCGGCAGTCGTCTTGATGGCGCGCTGAATTTCATCACCCTGTCACTGGTCGCCGTGCCCGAGTTTCTGGTGGCGACGCTGGCGGTGCTGATTTTCGCCGTCAATCTGGGCTGGCTGTCCGCGCTGTCCTATGGCGCCGATGTCAGCTCGCCGTGGCAGTTCATGCGCACTTATGCGTTGCCGGTGATGACCCTGTGCTGCGTGATCGTGGCGCAGATGGCGCGCATGACCCGCGCTGCGGTAATCGACCAGCTGGACAGCCCATATGTGGAAATGGCGCGCCTCAAGGGCGTCAGCCCGGTGCGTATCGTATTGCGCCATGCGTTGCCGAACGCCATCGGGCCGATCGTCAACGCCGTGGCACTGAGCCTGTCGTACCTGCTCGGCGGCGTCGTCATCGTCGAGACCATCTTCAACTATCCCGGCATCGCCAGCCTGATGGTCGATGCGGTGACCAACCGTGACATGGCCCTGGTGCAGGGCTGCACGATGCTGTTCTGTTCCGCTTACCTTGGGTTGGTGCTGATGGCCGACCTGTGTGCAATTCTTTCCAATCCGAGGCTGAGAAACCAATGACTCAATTCATTGCGAAATCGACGCCTGAGGCGCCGCAACCGGTGCTTCGCAAGAAGGTGTCCCGTCCGACCTCATGGCTTGGCCTGCTGGGCGCTACGGTGTGCTTCATCTGGTTGATGGTCGCCCTGTTCGGCCCCTGGCTCGCACCACATCCGGTGGGCGAAGTGGTCTCCGACAACATGTTCGAAAACCTGAGCGCAGCCTATCCGTTCGGTACTGACTACCTGGGCCGCGACATGCTCAGCCGCGTGCTGGTCGGTGCGCGCTTCACCGTCGGCCTGGCATTGATTTCTGCCGTGCTGGCCAGCGGCATCGGCACCCTGTGCGCGTTACTGTCGGCGGTCGCGCCAAAATGGCTGGACGAAATCATCAGCCGCCTGATGGACGCGTTCATCTCGATCCCCAGCAAAATGCTGGCGCTGATCATGGTCTCGGCATTCGGCTCGTCCGAAGTGCTGCTCATCTGCACGGCGGTACTCAGCTACACGCCAGGCGCGTTTCGGATCGCGCGCAGCCTGGCGGTGAACATCGAGGCGCTGGAATATGTGCAAGTGGCGCGCACACGCGGCGAGGGCCGTATCTACATTGCCTGCCGGGAAATCCTGCCGAACATGCTCAACCCGGTCATGACCGACCTGGGTCTGCGCTTCGGCTTCATCGTGTTGCTGCTCAGCGGCATGAGCTTTCTGGGGCTCGGTGTACAGCCGCCTGACGCCGACCTTGGCTCGCTGGTACGCGAGAACATCGGTGGGCTCAGCCAGGGCGCACCGGCCATTGTGATCCCGGCACTGGCCATCGGCACCCTGACCATCGGCGTGAACCTGTTCATCGACCGGCTGGCCTCGCGGCGCGGTCGTCGTTCGGGAGGGCATTGAGATGAGCCAGTTGATTCGTGTGCAAGACCTGCGCGTGGTTGCCGATGGCGAGCATGGCGAGCTGGAGATCGTCAAAGGCGTCAGTTTTTCGCTGGAAAAAGGTGAAGTGCTGGCACTGATCGGCGAGTCGGGCTCCGGCAAGACCACCATCGCGCTGGCCCTGCTGGGTTACGCCCGACGCGGTTGCAAGCTGGCAGGCGGAGTGGTTCAGGTGGGCGAACACGACATGCTCAGCCTGCCAGAAAGCCAATTGCAGGGCCTGCGTGGCAACCGCGTTTCCTACATTGCGCAAAGTGCCGCAGCCGCCTTCAACCCGGCGAAAAAGCTGATCGATCAGGTGATCGAAGGCGCGCTGATTCACGGTCTGGGCAGCCGCACGGAGCTGGAAGCCAAGGCCGTCGAACTGTTCCGCGACCTGGCCCTGCCCAATCCGGAAAGCATCGGTCGGCGTTATCCGCATCAGGTCTCGGGCGGTCAGTTGCAGCGCGTCATGGCGGCCATGGCGCTGATCAGTGACCCGTTGCTGGTGATCCTCGACGAGCCGACCACCGCACTGGACGTCACCACGCAGATCGACGTGCTGCGTGCGTTCAAGCGGGTAGTCCGCGACCGGGGTGCCACCGCAGTCTATGTCTCCCACGACCTTGCGGTCGTGGCGCAGATGGCCGATCAGATCGTGGTGCTCAATGGCGGGCGGATCATCGAACAGAGCAGCACCGCGGCGCTGCTCAAAGGCCCGGCCGACGCCTACAGCCGCAGCCTGCTGGCGGCAGCGCGTCCGGATAAAGTGCTGAGCCCAGCCAGCGAAGTGGTCAAGGACAGCACGCTGTTGACCATCAAGGGCCTGACGGCAGGCTACGGCAAAAAGAACCTGCAAGGCATGCCGATGATTCGCGTGCTGGAAGACATCGACCTGACCATCCGCCGTGGTCAGGCCATCGGCGTGATCGGCGAGTCCGGCTCGGGTAAATCGACGCTGGCCCGTGTGGTCGCCGGCCTCCTGGACCCGGCGCAGGGCAGCCTGACGTTCGACGGTGCCGAGTTGTCCGGCACTCTGGCGGGTCGTACCAAAGAGCAATTCCGGCGCATTCAGATGGTGTTCCAGAACGCCGACACCGCGCTCAACCCGATGCACAGCATCAGCGCAATTCTGGCGCGCCCGCTGAAGATGTATTTCGGCCTGAAGGGCAAAGCGTTGCGTGAGCGCATCGACGAGCTGATGGACCTGGTGCGCCTGCCCCGCGAGCTGGCCGAGCGACGTCCCAACGAACTCTCGGGGGGGCAGAAACAACGCGTCAACCTGGCCCGTGCGCTGGCCGCCAAGCCCGACCTGATCCTTTGTGATGAAGTGACCTCGGCGCTGGATACCGTGGTGGGTGCCTGCATCCTTGAACTGCTCGGCGAACTGCGCCGCAAGCTTGGGGTTTCCTATTTGTTCATCAGCCACGACATTTCCACCGTTCGCGCGCTGTGCGACGACATCGTGGTGATGTACAGCGGTCACAAGGTCGAGGAGGGCAGCCGCGAAGCCTTCAGCCGGGTGCCGTTCCACCCCTACACCGATCTGCTGGTGCATTCGGTGCCGGAACTGCGCCAGGGCTGGCTGGAAACCTGCGGTGTGACCAGCGGCAACTTGCCGCCCATCAGCGAATCGGCCAGTAATACGGAGCTGTGCACGTTCCTCAATCGCTGCCCGGCCCGCGTCGAGGGCCTGTGCAACAAGACCGCGCCGAGCCGTCGCCTGATCGCAGGTGGCAGCGAGATCCTTTGCCACCGCGACAGCGACGAACTGCAGGCCGTGCAAGAAAACCTGAATCCTGAAACCGTGGGAGCTTACGCATGAATGGCCGTTTTGTGAGACTGGGCGAGCGTGATCGCCCGGTCGTGAGCCTGATGGTCGATGGCGCGCCCATCGAGGCATTGCAGGGCGATACCCTGATGGTGGCGTTGCTGACTCGCAAGCCCACGTTGCGCCAGTCCGAGTTCGACCCGGGACGCCGTGCAGGTTTCTGTCTGATGGGCGCCTGTCAGGATTGCTGGGTCTGGACCCGCAGCGGCGAGCGGCTGCGTGCCTGCTCCAATGAAGCCCGCGACGGACTCGACATCGTCACCACTCAACCGGAGGCGAAATGGCCACTTCTTCACGGTTAGACGTTCGCAACCCCGGCAGCCCGAGAGTCGTCATCATCGGCGCTGGCCCGGCAGGCACCCGCTGCGCCGAAACCTTGCTGGCTGCGGGCATCAAACCGATCCTGATCGACGAAAACCGGCGTGACGGCGGGCAGATCTATCGCCGTCAGCCAGAGGGCTTCAAGCGCGATTATTCGGCGCTGTATGGTACCGAAGCGGCCAAGGCGCGTGACCTGCATGAAAGCTTCGATCGCTTGCGCACACAGATCGACTACCGCCCCGACACCCTGGCCTGGAACCTGACTCAAGGCGAGCTTTGCTGCGCCAGTCAGGGCGTGCATACCGTGGTCGAATACGACGCACTGATCCTGTGTGCCGGTGCCACCGACCGCCTGATGCCGATCAAGGGCTGGCAACTGGCAGGCACCTACAGCCTGGGCGGCTCGCAGATTGCGCTCAAGTCGCAATCGGTCTCGATTGGCAGTCGCGTGGTGTTCATGGGCAGCGGCCCGCTGCTGTACCTGGTCGCCAGCCAGTATGTCAAAGCCGGTGCCGATGTCGCTGCAGTGCTCGACACGTCGCCGTTCGGCAAACGTGTCAGCGCGATGCCCAAACTGCTGGCGCGTCCCGGTCTGCTGTTCAACGGCATGAAGCTGCTGGGCCAGCTGTACAGCGCCGGGGTGCCGGTGCATCTTGGCGTGCAGCCCGAGGAAATCCTCGGCAGCGAACAGGACGGCGTGACCGGCGTGCGCGTGAAACTGGCCAACGGCACCGCGCTGAGCATTGATTGCGATGCCCTGGCGCTGGGTTATCACCTGCGTCCGGAAACCCAGCTGGCTGATCTGGCCGGCTGCCAGTTACGCTTCGACGAGGCATCCGGGCAATGGGTGCTGGCAGTCGATGAAGAGGGGCGCACATCGGTCAAAGGTTTTTACGCGGCGGGCGACGGCGCGAAGATTCGTGGTGCCGATGCCGCTGAACAGGCCGGGCGACTGGCGGCAATGGCACTGCTGGAAGACCTCGGTCGACCTGTGGATAACTCGCGCCAGGAAGAAGTGCGCAAGAGTCTGGTGGCAATGGATCGTTTTCGGGTCGGGCTGGCCGAAGCGTTTCCGTGGCCTGCTGCCCAGGCGGCTGCCTTGCCCGATGAGGCCATCGTCTGCCGCTGCGAGATGATCAGCGCAGGTGAACTGCGCGGTGTCGTACGTGAAAAAGGCGCCTGCGAAGTCAACCGCGCCAAAGCCTTCAGTCGCGTTGGCATGGGCCGCTGCCAGGGTCGTTACTGCTCGCAGGCCGGCGCCGAGGTGATCGCCGCCGAGGCCGGAGTGCCGGTCGAACAGGTCGGTCGCCAGCGCGGTCAGGCACCGGTCAAACCGTTGTCGATGCTGCTGGACGAGGTGCCATCATGAAGCAGCCAAAAGTGGACGTACTGATTGTCGGCGGCGGTTTCATGGGCTCGGCATCAGCGTTCTTTCTGCGCCAGCGCGGCAAGTCGGTGACGCTGCTGGAGCGCGACGTGATCGGTCAGTACGCCAGCGGCGTGAACTTCGGCAACGTGCGCCGCCAGGGTCGGCATCTCGGTCAGCTGGAACTCGCCAACCGCTCCAGAGCCCTTTGGCAGCGGTTGCCGGAGCTGATCGGTGAAGACCTGGAGTTCCTGCCCAGCGGCCACATGCGCGTCTGCTATCGCGAGGACGAAATCGCCGAGCTGGAAGCCTACGCAGCGGCCCCCGAAGCCCGTGAGCTGGACCTCAAAATATACAGTGGCCGTGCGCTGCACGAACGCTTCCCGTTTCTCGGGCCGGACGTGAAAGGCGGCTCCTACGCACCGCACGACGGTCACGCCAACCCGCGCCTGGCGGCACCTGCCTTCGCCCGCGCGGCGATTCGTGCCGGGGCGCGGATCGAAGAGCGTACCGAAGTGGCTCATGTGGAAAAGGTCGGTAACGAATTCGCAGTCACCACCACTGACGGGCGCATTTTCACCGCCGATCAGTTGCTGATCACCGCTGGCGCCTGGGGACAGAAACTCTCTACGCAGTTTCGCGAACCCGTGCCGCTGGAAACCCATGGTCCGCAGATGGCCGTGACCGAGCCGGTGCCGTATGCACTGCCGACGGTGATCGGCGTGTTCACCAAAATCCCGCACGAAGTGATCTATTTTCGGCAAATCGCCCGCGGCAACATCGTCATCGGCGGGGGCTTTCGCAGCAAGCCGGACATGATCAACCGCCGCGCTTATGTCGAACCGCGCAGCATCATCAATCAGGTGCAGCAGATGCGTCGCCTGTTGCCCGGCGTCGGCAATCTGAACATCATCCGTGTGTGGAGCGGCATCGAAGGCTACACGCCGGACTCGCTGCCGGTGATGGGCCGCAGCGGCAAGGTCGACGGCCTGTTCTATGCGTTCGGCTTTTGCGGCCACGGCTTCCAGCTCGGCCCGGGCGTGGGCGACGTAATGGCCGAACTGATCAGCACTGGCGCTACCAGCACCTCGATCAGCCCGTTCGACATTCGCCGTTTTGACATCAGCCTTGCGGACAACCTCAACGAACAGACGAGTAAAGCCTCATGAGCCCCCGCGCACTGGAAATCCTCAAGCGTCTGATCGCCTTCGACACCGTTTCGTCGGAGCCGAACATGGCGCTGATCGAATACGTCCGCGAACTGCTGGCCAGCAAAGGCATCGAGTCGCTGATCGTCAAGGACGAGACCGGCAAGAAAGCCAACCTGTTCGCCAGCACCGGCCCGCGCGATGTACCCGGCGTGCTGCTGTCCGGCCACACCGACGTGGTCCCTGCGGCCGGTCAGGCGTGGACCATGCCACCGTTTCAGGCCACCCTGCGTGACGGACGCATCTACGGCCGTGGCACCTGCGACATGAAGGGCTTTATCGCCCTGGCTATCGACGCGATGCTCGATGCCGCAGACATGACCCTGATGCGCCCGCTGCAACTGGCGCTGTCCCACGACGAAGAGATCGGCTGCGTCGGCGTGCGGCGCCTGCTGGACGTCCTGCATCTGGCACCGGTACGCCCGTTCCTGTGCGTGGTGGGCGAACCGACCCTGATGCAGTTCGCCGTCGGGCACAAGGGCAAGGCGTCCTATCGCACCTTCTGTCGAGGCCAGGAGACGCATTCCTCGCTGGCCCCGCGGGCGGTCAACGCGATTCACCTGGCCAGCGACTTCATTGCCGAGCTGCGCAACAGTCAGCGGCAGATCGAGCAGCAGGGCGCGCGTGACGAAGGCTATGACATTCCTTACAGCACCGTGCACATCGGCCGTATCGATGGTGGCAAGGCGCTGAACATTGTGCCCAATCTGTGCACCATGGAATTCGAGTACCGCAACCTGCCGGGCGACAACCCCGATGCGTTGCTGGAGCAGTTGCGCGAGCGTGCCGAAGTGCTGGTACGCGAGGCGCGACAGCTGTCGGGGGTGGCGGACATCGAGATCGAGGTCATGAACGAATACCCGGCGCTGGAGACCCATCCAAGCGTTGAGGCGGTGCGCATGCTGCATGCGTTTGCCGAGCCGGGCACACAGCACATCAAGGTCTCCTATGGCACCGAGGGCGGCCTGTTCGCCGGGCGCCTGAACGTGCCGGTGGTGGTCTGCGGGCCAGGCTCCATCGAGCAGGCACACAAGCCGGACGAGTTTATCGACGAGAGCCAGATGAACGCAGGCGAGCGTTTTTTGCAAAGTCTGCTGGGGTCGCTGAAGCAGTAGAGGCTGCCGTCAGCAGGCAAATTTCAGCATCGGACGCTGCCGTTATCGCGCTTTCAGCATCCTGGACTGTGGCGTCTGCCTAGACTGGCAGTCATCCCGGAACAGGACTTGATCATGCTCAAGAATCAGTTGAAAGACCCCAGCCTGCTGGTAGACCGCGCCTACGTCGATGGGCAATGGATCAGCGCTGACGATGGCGCAACCCTGACCATCAGCAACCCGGCCACCGGCGAGGCGCTGGCGCAGGTGCCGGCCCTGCAGGGCGTTGAAACCCTGCGTGCCATCGAAGCGGCTGATCGCGCCTGGCCTGCCTGGCGCGCACGTCCCGCGGCCGAACGCGCGGCGCTGCTGGAGCGCTGGCATCAGGCGATGCTCGACAACGTCGAAGACCTGGCGCTGATCATGACCCTTGAGCAGGGCAAGCCCCTGAACGAGTCGCGCGGCGAGATTCGCTACGGTGCCAGCTTCGTCAAATGGTTCGCCGAGGAAGCGCGCCGCTCGTACGGTGAAACCATTCCCGCGCCCAGTGCAGACCGTCGTTTGATGACCCTCAAGCAACCGGTGGGTGTCTGCGCCGCGATCACCCCGTGGAACTTCCCCAACGCAATGATCACCCGCAAGTGCGCGCCGGCCCTGGCTGCCGGATGCCCGATCATCGTCAAGCCCTCGGACCTCACACCCTTGTCAGCACTGGCGCTGGCGGTGCTTGCCGAGCGGGTGGGCATTCCTGCCGGGGTGTTCAACGTCATCACCGGCATGCCCACCGGGATTGGCGAAGAGCTGACCAGCAACCCGGTAGTGCGCAAGATTTCCTTCACCGGTTCGACGCCGGTCGGCCGCCTGCTGATGCGCCAGAGCGCCGAACACATCAAGCGTCTGAGCCTGGAACTGGGCGGCAACGCGCCCTTCATCGTGTTCGACGACGCAGACCTGGAACAGGCGGTGACGGGCATCATGCTCAGCAAATTCCGCAACGCCGGGCAGACCTGTGTGTGCGCCAACCGGATTCTGGTGCAAAACGGCATCTACGACCGCTTCGCTGCACGGCTGGTGGAAGAAGTGAGCAAGCTCAAGGTCGGCAACGGCCTGGAAGAGGGCGTGACCATCGGTCCGCTGATCAACCCGGCAGCGGTCAGCAAAGTCGCCCGGCATATCGACGATGCGCTGAGCCAGGGGGCGAAACTGCTGCACGGCGGTTCTCCCGACGGCACCAGCCAGTTCGTCCAGCCCACGGTATTGGGCGATACCCATGCGGGCATGCTGCTGGCCAACGAAGAAACCTTCGGCCCGGTCGCGCCGCTGATGCGCTTCACAGATGAAGCCGAAGCGCTGGCACTGGCCAACGCCACGCCTTATGGCCTTGGCGCGTATTACTTCACCCAGGACCTGCGCCGCTCATGGCGTTTCGGCGAAGCGCTGGAGTTCGGCATGGTCGGCCTCAACACCGGCATCATCTCCATGGAAGTCGCTCCGTTCGGCGGCATCAAACAATCCGGCCTGGGCCGCGAAGGCTCCAGCTACGGACTGGATGAATACCTGGAAGTGAAGGCGTTTCATGTAGGCGGGTTGTAGCGTTCAGAACGGCATACCAACGCGGAGCGTCGGCACGATAGTCGAGATTATCGTTCCTCACGCTCCAGCGTGGGAATGCAGTTCGTGACGCTCCGCGTCAAAAATCCACAGAGCACCGCACGTTCAAGATCGGACGCGGAGCGTCCAGAACTGCATTCCCACGCGGAGCGTGGGAACGATCATCCGTCAGTAACCCTGGCCGCGATCCACCTGTCCCTGCATCGCTTCACCACGTTCAAAGCGGCGAATGTTATCGAGCAGGCCGGGAAATGCGCTTTCCGGCTGGGTCATGGCCGCTACGTGCGGGGTCAGCAGGATCTTCGGGTGTGTCCAGAATGGATGATCGGCTGGGGCAGGCTCCTGCTGCAGCACATCCAGTACCGCAGCGCTGAGTTGGTCGCTGTCCAGTGCTTCAAGCAGATCCGCCTCCACCAGATGCCCGCCACGGCCCATATTGATCAGCGCGGCACGCTTGGGCAATTGTTCGAAAAGCCGGCGATTGAGGATGCCTTCGGTCTGCCCGGTCAGCGGCAGGACACACAGCAATATGTCGCACTGCCCCAGAAATGCCTCCAGTTGCTCTTCCCCGGCGTAGCACTCGACAGCGTCGATTCGATGTTCGCTGCGCGCCCAGCCCGATAGTTCGAAACCGAAGGGTTTGAGGCTCGACAGAATATGTTGCGCCTGCAACCCCAGCCCCATCACACCCACTCGACGCCGGTGCGCGGGGATCAGTGGATGAGCTTTCCAGACACCCTCCACCTGCTGCTGCCGATAACGCAGCATTTCCCGGTGCAGGCTCAGCACGGCGAAGGTCGCGTATTCACACATCGCGTGACTGATGCCAGGGTCCAGCAGGCGCACCACCGGCAGCGATTGCGGAATACGGCTCAGGTCCAACTGGTCCACACCCGCCGAAAGGGCGAACAGCACTTTCAGGTTGGGCAGCAGTTCCTGCAGATCATCGGGCGCCAGCCAGGCGCCCAGATAGTGGATGTCGGCCGGGTCGCCGATGTCTGGCCATACCCGCCATTCAATGTCTGGCGCGTGCTCGGCAAACAGGACGCGCCAGCGTTCGGCACGTGCGGGATCGGCTTTGTAGAGCAGGGCGGGCATGGGCATTTCCTGAGCATGAAAGAGGAGCCCCATCATGCCGCAAACGCAAAGCATGTTCTGTTGAAACGCCTGCTTCAAGGCCTCTGCAATGTCCGAAAAGCGCCGCTGCCCGGCAGATTGCATGGTGGTTTGCGGGCATGAAGGAATCTGCCGTTTGCAAGGCGAAAAACAGTCGATATGGACTTTTGAGGGGCGAAGTTCGGCGTAGATCATTTCGCTGAACGCTTAACCTGAACAGCATCGCAGCCACCCCGCCGGCTGCCTGGCCCACGACAGGTATAACCATGAACAGCAAAGTCGACGAAACTCCTCATCTGCTCCGCCAGCGCGATCAATTCGTACCGCGCGGGATTGTCACGGCTCACCCGCTGGTCATCGACCGCGCCCAGGGTTCTGAATTGTGGGACGTCGATGGCAAACGCTATCTGGATTTCGTCGGCGGTATCGGCGTGTTGAACATCGGCCACAACCACCCGAACGTGGTCGCGGCGATTCAGGCGCAGCTGACCAAAGTCACCCACGCCTGCTTTCAGGTGGCGTCGTATCAGCCCTATCTGGATCTGGCCAAGCGCCTGAGCCATCTCATCGCAGGCCAAAGCGGTATCGATCACAAGGCAGTGCTTTTCACCTCCGGCGCCGAAGCGGTAGAAAACGCGGTGAAAATAGCCCGCGCCCATACCAATCGCCCGGCAATCATCTCGTTCCGGGGCGGCTTTCATGGCCGTACGCTGCTTGGCACCACGCTGACCGGCATGAGCCAGCCGTACAAACAGAATTTCGGCCCGATGGCGCCTGAGGTGTTCCACACGCCGTACCCGAATGAATACCGCGGCGTGACCACCGAAGTGGCGCTGGCGGCGCTGCACGAGCTGTTGGCCACTCAGGTCGCACCGGAGCGTGTGGCGGCGATTCTGATCGAGCCGATGCAAGGCGATGGCGGCTTCCTGACTGCGCCAGTCGAGTTCATGAAGGCCTTGCGTGCCCTGACCGAACAACACGGCATCGTGCTGATTGCCGATGAAATCCAGTCCGGTTTCGGGCGTACCGGCAAATGGTTCGGCTTCGAGCATTCGGGCATCCAGCCTGATCTGGTGACCGTGGCCAAGAGCCTCGCGGGCGGCATGCCGCTGTCGGGCGTGGTCGGGCGTGCCGAGATCATGGATGCACCGCTTCCGGGCGGTCTGGGCGGCACCTACGGCGGTAATGCGCTGTCCTGCGCCGCAGCACTGGCAGTGATCGACACGTATGAGCAAGAAAACCTGCTGGCGCGTGGCGAACAGCTGGGTAAACACCTGCGTGCGGGTCTGCTCGCGCTCAAAGAGCGTTACGCCTGCATTGGTGACGTGCGCGGTACGGGTTTCATGCTCGCCATGGAGATGGTCAAGAATGACGCCGCGCGCAGCCCGGACGCCGACCTCAACCAGAAGATCATCGATCAGGCGCGCATCGGCGGCCTGCTGGTGATCAAGTGCGGCGTGTATCGCAATGTGCTGCGCTTCCTGGCGCCGCTGGTGACCACCGAGCAGCAGATCGATGAAGCGCTGGGCATTCTCGACGCGGCCTTGGCACGAGTATTGAAGTCCAGCTGAGCGCAAGCGTGGTCGCGGCTGTCGTGAGACGCCGCGATCACCCGCGCTGGGGATCATTGTTGAATGGAGACGTTGCCTGCCATGGGGCTTATTGATTACCGCGCACTGCTGATCGATTGCGATGAAGTTCTGGTGGACCGTGACTCAGGCGTCTGGACGGCGTTGCAGCCGTTGCTGAGTAACGGACTGAACACGCCCGGCAAAGACCAGGTACTCACTGAATTCAATGATGTCATTCGCACGTTGTACCCGCGTTTTGACGAATTGGGTTTCAGCGGGCTGCTGTGCTTTGCGCATCGACAGTTGGCCGAGCGCCTTGGCATCAAGGCCAGTTGGGAAGAGGGCATGACCTTCGCCCGCTCGGTGCCGAACTGGACGCTGTTCGAGGATGCGCCCGGCGCGATGCTCTACCTGCGCAAGTTCTATCGATTGCTGGTGTATGCCGACCGCGACCTGCAGGATCGCGGTCTGCTGTGCGAGCGACTGGGGCTCGAGCCCGACAGCCTGCTGTCACTGACCACCCATCCGCTGCACGACACGGCCTGGCTTGCCGAGATGGGTCTGGAGCCGCGTGACACCCTGCTCGTGTCACGCCCACCGGCCTCGGCACTGAGCAGCGGCGGGCTGTGCCTGATCCGCCGCAGCCGGGAGCAACACTGCCAGCCATGCACCGCCGACCTGTGCATCAACAGCATGGCCGATCTGGTCGCTCAGCATCAGCTGTCTTTACGGCGCTGATTTTGCTAGAAGGTAGGCACCGTGAATGGCAATACAAGAGGTAGGTAATGGAAGGCTTGGTCAAACTGGATCGGATTGATATCAATATTTTGGTAGAACTCCAGAAAGACGGGCGCATGACCAACGTCAGCCTGGCCGATGCCGTCGGACTTTCCGCGAGCCCTTGCCTGCAACGCGTCAAACGCCTGGAGTCGGCAGGTTACATTTCCAGCTACAAGGCGCACCTTAATCTGGCCAAGATCACCGAATCGGTCACCGTGTTCACGGAAATCTCCCTCAGCGACCACAAGCGCGAAGACTTCGCCAAATTCGAAGCCAACATCCGCCACGTAGACGAAGTGCTGGAGTGCCACCTGATCAGCGGCGGCTACGATTACCTGGTGCGCTTCATGACCCGCAGCATTCAGCATTACCAGGAGGTAATCGAAGAGTTGCTGGACAAGAACATCGGCATCTCCAAGTACTTCAGCTACATCGTCATCAAATCCCCGGTCATGAAAGACGGCGTGCCGCTGCGCAAACTGTTGCGCCATTGAAGCTCTAGCCCGGAGAGGACGCAGAGCGTCCGGAACGGCATGCCCACGCGGAGCATGGGCACGATAGTGATCTGCCTGACGACTATCGTTCCTCACGCTCCAGCGTGGGAATGCCTTG
>NZ_FNJH01000015.1 GCF_900103225.1 Pseudomonas congelans
GCGTGGGCATGCCGTTCTGGACGCTCTGCGTCCGATCGTGAACAGGCGGCGCTGATCGGGTCAGTCCAGCTTCAGCACCTTGGCCAGGACGATTTTCGGGCCTTTCATCTTCTTGATGATGATGCGCAGGCCTTCGACTTCCAGTTGTTCCTCTTCTTCCGGCACGCGCTTGAGCGTGTCGTAGATCAGGCCCGCCAGTGTCTCGGCTTCAATGTGATCCAGGTCGATGCCCAGCAGGCGCTCGATCTTGAACAATGGCGTATCTCCGCGTACCAGCAGTTTGCCCGGCTGATAGGCAAGAATGCCGCGCTCCACCTTGCGGTGTTCGTCCTGGATATCGCCCACCAGCACTTCGAGCACGTCTTCCATGGTCAGGTAGCCCACGATCTTGCCGTCGGCTTCTTCCACCACGGCGAAGTGCGCGCCACCCTTACGGAACTGCTCGAGCAACTGCGACAGCGGCATGTGCCGGGAAACACGTTCCAGCGGGCGGGTCAGCTCGGCCAGGTTGAACGACTCCGGAATATGGTCCAGCGCTGCCAGCTCCAGCAGCAGGTCCTTGATGTGCAGCAGGCCGACGAACTCGCCCCGTTCAGCGTCATACAGCGGATAGCGACTGAATTTGTGGCGGCGGAACAAGGCAAGAATTTCTTTCAGGGGCGCATTGAAGTCCAGTGACACCATGTCTTCGCGGGAGTTGGCCCAGTCGACCACTTCCAGCTCGCCCATCTCCACGGCCGACGCCAGCACGCGCATGCCCTGATCGCTGGGGTCCTGGCCACGGCTGGAGTGCAGGATCAGTTTCAGTTCGTCGCGGCTGTAGCTGTGTTCATGGTGCGGGCCAGGCTCACCCTGGCCGGCGATACGCAGAATGGCGTTGGCGCTGGCGTTGAGCAGGTAGATGGCCGGGTACATCAACCAGTAGAAGAAGTACAACGGCGCCGCTGTCCACAGCGACAGCAGCTCCGGCTTGCGGATCGCCCAGGATTTGGGGGCCAGCTCGCCGATCACGATGTGCAGATACGAAATGATGAAGAAGGCGGTAAAGAACGACACGCCCTTGATCAATTCCGGAGTGTCCACGCCCATCGCCGCGAGCAGCGGCTCCAGCAGATGTGCGAATGCCGGTTCACCGACCCAGCCCAGACCCAGAGAGGCGAGGGTGATACCCAGCTGGCAGGCCGAAAGGTAGGCGTCCAGCTGGCCATGGACCTTGCGCAGGATGTGCCCGCGCCAGCCGTTCTTGTCGGCAATGGCTTCAACCTTGGTCGAGCGCAGTTTGACCATGGCGAACTCTGCCGCAACGAAAAAACCGTTGAGCAGGACCAGGAACAAAGCAAACAGAATCATGCCGAAATCGGCAAAGAGTGAAGACAGGTTAAAACTAGGGGAAGGGTCCATGATGGGGTTTTGCAGGGTCCGTATTAACAGGAAGAGGGTCGTGTCACGCCAGAGAGGACGCTATGAACCCGGCAATGTAGCGGCTCGAAGCAGGATTGCCTAGTAGTCTGAATCGTCGCTCGCAGGTTTGGACAACTGACCGCTGGCAAAGTGACAGGTAAAAACGCTGCCCTTGCCGAGCACGCTGTTGATCTCGAGATTGCCGCGATGGCGCAGCAGCACATGTTTGACGATGGCCAGACCGAGCCCCGTACCGCCGGTATTGGACGCACGGCTGGTATCGACCCGGTAGAAGCGCTCGGTCAGGCGCGGCAGATGTTTGGTCTCGATGCCAATCCCTGAATCCTGCACGCTCAAGTGTGCGCCCCGTTCGTCGGCCCACCAGCGAATACGGATCACGCCCTCGGCCGGGGTGTATTTGACGGCATTGAAGATCAGATTGGAAAACGCACTGCGCAACTCGCTTTCGCTGCCTTTGAGGCGTGTGTTGCTTTCCAGGCTGAGGTGAATCTGCTGGTTCTTGCTGCCCGACAGCGCGTTGGCATCGGCGGTGATGGTCTTGAGCAGCGTATTGACGACCACAGGGTGGTTATCCGATGGGTAATCGGTGGCCTCGAGCTTGGCCAGCAACAGCAGATCATTGAGCAGCGTCTGCATGCGGCCGCCTTGCTGATGCATCTGTTGCAGTGCACGTACCCAGCGTGGATTGACCTCGTCCACGTTGTCGAGCAGCGTTTCCAGATAGCCGAAGATCACCGTGAGCGGTGTCCGCAACTCGTGAGACACGTTGGCGACGAAGTCTTTGCGCATCTGCTCCAGCTGATGAATGCGCGTCACGTCGCGCACCAGCATCAGATGCTCGTTGTTGCCATAACGGGTGATCAGCAACTGAATGCGCAGGCGATCGTTGGTTGGCGACGGGATTTCCAGCGGTTCGCTGTAATCGCCCAATGCAAAGTATTCCTTGAAGCGCGGATGCCGTACCAGATTGGTCACGGGTTGCCCGCTGTCCTGCGGCGTCTTCAGACCCAGCAGGGTTTCAGCGGCGCGGTTCCACCACTCCAGGTTGCCGTCGCTGTCGAGCATGATCACTGCATCGCGCAGCGCGGCGGTGGACTCCTGCACGCGGTCGATGACGGCCTGAAGGCGGCCGCGGACGCGCTGGTCGCGACGTTGCAGGTGGTAGATGCTGTCGAAGACTTCACCCCACAGACCGTAACCGTCTGGAGGCGGCTCGTCGACCTTGTGGCTGCTCAGCCAGTCGTGCAGGCGCAACAGTTGCTTGAGGGTCCAGGCCAGATACAGTCCCAGCCCGGCGGCCAGGCTCCAGGCATACTGCCCACTGATCAGGCCGACCAACAGGCAGGCGGTGACCAGCAACAACATGTGGCGTATCAGAGTGCCGTGCCAATTTTGATTCAATTAGGGGTAAATCCTTGTCTGGTCTGCACCGGCCATTGCCCTGCGTCGACGCAGCGGTTGTCAGCTCTTGGTCGAGAAACGATAGCCAGTGCCGCGCACGGTTTGTACCAGATTTTCATACGCATCCCCCAAGGCCTTGCGCAGGCGGCGGATATGAACGTCGACGGTGCGTTCTTCGACGTAGACGTTGCCGCCCCATACCTGATCCAGCAACTGACCGCGTGTGTAGGCGCGCTCCTGGTGGGTCATGAAGAACTGCAGCAGACGGTACTCGGTCGGGCCCATTTCGGCCGGTTTGCCGTCGATGGTGACACGGTGGCTGATCGGGTCGAGCAGCAGGCCGCCGACTTCGATGGGTGCTTCGCCGTCAGTCGGGCCGGCGCGCCGCAGCACGGCCTTGAGGCGTGCCACCAGCTCGCGGGGCGAGAAAGGCTTGGTGATGTAATCGTCGGCACCGACTTCCAGGCCCTGGATCTTGTTGTCCTCTTCACCTTTGGCGGTGAGCATGATGATCGGGATGTCCCCGGTCAGTTCATCACGCTTGAGGCGACGGGCCAGTTCGATGCCGGATGTGCCAGGCAGCATCCAGTCGAGCAGAATCAGGTCAGGCTTGCGGTCCACGATGATCGCATGGGCCTGCTGAGAGTTTTCGGCTTCAATACAGTCGTATCCAGCCATTTCCAACGCAACGGCGATCATTTCGCGAATTGGCGCTTCGTCGTCAACGATCAGGATGCTCCTGCCAGCCATGCTCGAACCTCTTGTCATTTAACTGTCTTGGGGCGCATTAGATAACGGAATTATTGCAGTCGTGTGACAGGTCTGGATGAGGCTAGCATGCTGGAAGGCTGCGGGGGCCCGCAGGCCCCGTGATCCTGAATTTATTTCAGTCGTGCGCAGGCTGGCGGTGGCTGGTTTCAGCGCACCGCATAGTCGGCGACGATGCCCAGGAATATCGCCAGCCCGGCCCAGTGATTGTGCAGGAACGCCTTGAAGCAGGCGTCTCGCTCGCGCGCTCGGGTGCTCCAGAATTCCCAGGCGAAACAGCCTGCCGCTGCCAGCAGGCCAATGTAGAAGCACGCGCCCAGTTCGAAGCGCGCACCGGCCAGCATCAGGCAGCCCAGTGCCAGCGCTTGCAGGGTCAGGATGATTACCCGGTCGGCATCGCCGAACAGGACGGCCGTGGATTTCACACCGATTTTCAGGTCGTCGTCGCGATCGACCATGGCGTAGTAGGTGTCGTAGCCCACGGTCCACAGCAGGTTGGCGATGTACAGCAGCCAGGCTGCAGCGGGCAACTCGCCGGTTTCGGCAGTGAAGGCCATCGGCATGCCCCACGAGAACGCAGCACCCAGCACCACTTGCGGGTAATAGGTGTAGCGCTTCATGAATGGATAGCTGGCCGCCAGGGCGAGACCGCCGAACGACAGCCAGACCGTCGTCGCGTTGGTGAACAGTACCAGCACAAAGCTCAGGCCGACCAGCACCGCAAACAGCACCAGCGCCTCCCTGGAGCTGACCCTGCCGCTGACCAGAGGCCGCTGCTCGGTGCGTTTGACGTGGCCATCCACCTTGCGGTCGGCGAAGTCATTGATCACACAGCCTGCCGCGCGCATCAGAAAGACGCCGAGTACAAAAATGCACACGGTCTGCAGCGACGGCGCGCCCTTGCCTGCAATCCAGACCGCCCACAGGGTCGGCCACAGCAACAGGTAGACGCCGATGGGCTTGTCGATGCGTGTCAGCTGGATGAAGTCCCAGGCGCGTGGGCTCAGACGATTGAGGGATTTGAGGAGGGACAGGTACATCAGACGGGGTCCTTGTCGTGGATCGCAGTGCACAGGGCGGGCAGGAAAACTTCGGCGACCAGCACGCTCAATGCGCCGCGATTGAAGCGCGAGCGGCGTGCCCACAGTCCGCGCGCTGCGTCGGCAGCGGGCAGCCAGGCCTCGGGGTAATGACACACTTCAAGCGTGCCTCGTGCGAACGCCGGGTCGCTGAACAGCAATTCACCCAGCGAACGAGTGCCCAGCTCATCCATATTCAGGCCGCCATCCTGCAGGGCGCTGCGGGCGGCGACACTGCGCGCGAACACCCAGTTGTTGCCGTTACCGCGCAAGTACACTTCGCGCACCCAGCCTTCGCCAGCCTCTGGCAGGCCCAGCGCCAGGCACTCGTCGGGGCGCAAGGGCTGCCAGCCTTCAAATTGCGGAAATACGCTGAAACGACCGTCAGATAAACGGTCCAACCGACGAGTAAGGGAGTCCTGATTGAACAGCCAGTCGAGCATTACCGGGTCCGGCGCGTCGATCAATTGTTCGCGCTCAAGCCAGACTGGGCCAATGAATGCGGGGGATTGCTGGGTCACGGTAAGCCAGTTCCGGCAGCCAACGAGGCCGCGAGCTTAGCATGATTGCCGGTCTCGACCGACGGTCGGCATAACGTCGGGTTATAGAATCGGACTTGCATCCGCGCCTGCCGATCAGTACAACGCCCCTTCAGAAGACGGCAACCGACCGTCGTACGCTATTGAGCCTGATAAACGAGAGAACCTGACATGAAGAAGTGGCAATGCATCGTCTGCGGCCTGATCTATAACGAAGCCGATGGCTGGCCGGATGACGGAATTGCGCCCGGCACCCTCTGGCAGGATGTGCCGGAAGACTGGCTGTGCCCGGATTGCGGCGTGGGCAAGATGGACTTTGAAATGATCGAAATCGGTTGATTGCTGCCTTAGACACGGGCTGGCAACAATGAGCATCAGGCACAGTGAAACAGGAAAGAACAATGAGCGCACCTGTCGTCATCATCGGCACCGGCCTTGCGGGGTATAACCTCGCTCGGGAGTTTCGCAAGCTGGACGCAGGCACGCCGCTGCTATTGATCACGGCCGATGACGGCCGTTCCTACTCCAAGCCGATGCTCTCTACCGGCTTTGGCAAAAACAAGGAAGCCGACTGCCTGAGCATGGCCGAAGCCGGCGCCATGGCCGATCAGCTCAAGGCCGAGATCCGCACGCATACGCGGATCAGCGGGATCGACGCCGGGCAAAAACGCCTGTGGATCGGCGAAGAGGCGGTGTATTACCGCGATCTGGTGCTGGCCTGGGGCGCCGAAACCATTCGTGTACCGGTGGAGGGTGACGCAGGCGATGCGATTTTCCCGATCAACGATCTTCAGGATTACGCCCGCTTCCGGGCGGCTGCGGCGGGCAAGCGCCGGGTGCTGATTCTCGGCGCAGGGCTGATTGGCTGTGAATTCGCCAACGACCTGATCCTGGGCGGCTATGACGTGGATCTGGTGGCGCCGTGCGAACAGGTCATGCCGACCCTGTTGCCCCCCGAGGCGGCGGCTGCGGTGAAGTCCGGTCTTGAAAGCCTGGGTGCACGTTTCCATCTGGGGCCGGTGCTGACCCGCCTGAATCGCAATGGTGAGGGCCTGCAAGCGCACTTGTCGGACGGGCAGGTGATGGACTGCGACCTGGTGGTGTCAGCCATCGGCCTGCGCCCTCGCACCGAACTGGCCGCCGCTGCCGGCTTGCAGACCGGGCGCGGTATTCTGGTCGACCGCCTGTTGCAAACCTCCCACGCCAACATCCACGCGCTGGGCGATTGTGCCGAAGTCGATGGTCTCAACCTGCTTTACGTCATGCCGTTGATGAGCTGCGCTCGTGCGCTGGCCCAGACGCTGGCCGGAAACCCGACTTCCGTCAAATACGGGCCTATGCCGATCACAGTAAAGACGCCAGCCTGCCCGCTGGTGGTTTCGCCGCCGCCGCGTGGCAGCGATGGCCACTGGAGCGTCGAAGGGCAGGGCGCTGATATCAAGGCGCTGTGTCACGACGCTGACGGCAATCTGCTGGGCTATGCCCTGACAGGCGCTGCGGTCATGGAAAAACTCGCCCTCAACAAGGTGTTACCTGCGCTATTGGCGTGATTTCACGTCATTTTGTCGGATTGACCCTGTATTTCTGCCAATAAACCGCGTTCATGCACTGGCGCGGGTCAGTTCGGCATGCCATCCTCGGTCTTGTCTGCCGCTACGTAGAGCCGTCGCGGCGCCTTGTTGCCGTTTTTTTACAAAAGCGGCGCGGGACATAAAAACAAAAAACCGTAAAAGAGGCTTCATATGCGTAAACCAGAAGTTGCAGCCGCCATCGCTGAAAAGGCGGATCTCACCAAAGAACAATCCAATCGCGTTCTCAATGCCATCCTTGAAGAGATTACTGGCGCACTGAACCGCAAGGACAGTGTCACGCTGGTAGGTTTCGGTACTTTTCTGCAACGCCACCGTGGCGCCCGCACTGGCAAGAACCCACAGACCGGGGAGCCGGTCAAAATCAAGGCAAGCAACACGGTTGCCTTCAAGCCGGGGAAAGCCCTGAAAGACAGCGTCAATCCTTGACACCTGTTGTGCGCCTCGGCGGGAGGCGCACAACCCACAGGCGGTCACACCAATCGGATTGGGTGCCCGTTTGTTGTTTCTTGGGGTATGTGACGCCGATCTCGCTTTCAACGGCCTTCTTGCACCGATCTCCCTCGAAATCCGGTTTTGTCCTACAGGTTTTGCGCCGATAACCCGCTACACTGCCACGCCGATTCCGTGTCGGAACCTGCATGTTCAGAGGCCGTGTATGAAATTTCGTTTTCTGTTGTGGATGCTGGGCCTGCTGATGGCCCGCGCCAGTCGTAACAATCCGGCGTTCCAGCAGCAATTGGCTGGCAAGGACCTGACCTTTCAGTTGCAGACCGCAGATGGCAAGGTCGCACGTCACTTCGTGGTCCACGATCAGCGGATCCGCAGTGCAAGTGGCACGGTTGCAGAGCCGGCCTTTGCCATCTCGTTTCGTGATGCCGCGTTTGGCTTTGATACCCTTCAGGCGAAGAACAAGCAGCTGGCGTTCATGAAGGGCATTCAGGACAAGGATATTCAGATCAAGGGCAACCCGGCCCTGGTGATCTGGTTCCAGGGCCTGGTCAAATACCTCAAACCGAGAAAGAAAACGGCCTGATCACGGCAACTGCAGCCCGCCTGCAGCCTTGTGCAACGCCCTGAGGTGCTCGGACACCTGTTTGAGGTTGGCTTCGTTGGCGGCAATCTCTTTGGCGCGCTCAGGCTCCAGCAGGGCCCGCACTTCCTTGTCGAGATCGCCGGTCAGGCGCTTGAGCTGCTTCTGGCGCTGACTGCTTTCTGCCTCAAGACGCTGCCATTCACCTGCCTGTGGCAAACCGTACCCGTCGCTGCCCAGTAGCTCGGCAGGCCGGCTGAGAAAGCCGCTGCTGGCGAGGATCTCTTGCAGTGTTTTGGTGGCGTTGGAGACCTTGCCGTCTTTCACTTCCCGGGCACCGAGATAGCTCTGTTTCACTTCGTCCTGAGCCAACAGCAGTTGCCTGCGCAGGCTGGCCTGCTCCAGCAGCAGAATCGCAGCGCTGGTACGCAGATCGGCTTTGCCGAACCACTGACTGCGCTCACTGGCTGGCAGGGCCATCCAATCTTCCACGCTGTTCTGTTTGATCGGCAGGTGCTTCTTCAGTACTTCGAACATCGCCTGATAGCGATCGCGGTAGGAGTCGAACCGATAGCCCAGACGCAGTGCTTCCTTGGGATCGTCCAGTACGCTGGTGTCAGCCAGCCCCCGCCCTTCAAGGACTTCAAGCAGGCCGTTGGGCAAGATGCTGTCCAGGCCTACGAGCTTGGGGTTGTGCGTACCGGCACGCAGCAGTTTGAGGTTTTCAACGGCGCAGTTGTTCGAGAGAAAGTAGTAGTTGCCGTCGTAGCTCCAGTGCATTTCGGCAGCGTGCTGCACCAGTCCTTCTATTTCCGGACGCGACAGCTTGATCGGTACCGACGCCAGGCTGCGCAGTTCGGTCTTGGTGTATTCATCGATGACCTGCGCCAGTGGCAGGACGAACAGACGCGACGGATAGGCGCCCATCAGGCCATCCCAGCTGGACAGCTGCACGTCGCCGACAAACGCCCGATAAGACAGGACCAGATGCTGATCGAGGTCCAGGCGGCAATCCGGACCACGCGGGCGGCCGGGTTTGCAGATCACCAGGCGCAACATGCTGTGGCCCCAGCGGCTTGCCCAGTTCTGGTTCGCCTCGGCGAGCAGGTAATCCACCGCATAGACGCGTTCCGGGTCCAGCTTGCCCAGCGGCTCTCGGCCGAAGTCGCTGCCGGCATTCAGGTAGGGGTAATACTTCGGGCATTGGTTATGCGCTGCAGGTGCCCAGCCAAAACGCTCCTTGTAATACGCATACAGGGCAGGGCGACGGCAGGCGTAGGCCGGGTCGAGGAGGAAGTACTCCATGTTCACCGCCACGAACTCCAGCGGGCTGGTGGTTTCGTAGATGTCCGGGCTGCGGGCGACCTGGCCGTTATGTTCCTCGCGTTCGCCACGGCGTCCGACATATTGCTGCCAGCCCGCCAGGTCCAGCAGACGTGGATCGTCACTCAGGGTGAAGCGTCGCTCGGTCTGGCCGCGGCAGTTATCAGGCAGGCCGACCTTACCCAGTGAACTGCTGCGTGATGTGCAGCGAAAGATAGCCGCTCGCTCGCTGGGCGACCACAGGCGGGCGCGGTCGTAGACGTGTGTCAGCTCATGCAGGACAGTGGCGAGCAACTCCCGGCGCACAGTACCGTGTGGCCGGCCAGTCTGGGCGGTGGCTGCCGAACCGTCCGTCAACGAGGCCAGCAGGTGGCTGTTGAGGTACAACTGATAGGGACCGGCGGCCTGTCCGTAGGCGTTCTGCGGCATGTCACCGGACCAGCTCACCTCGACGGTTCGGTCCAGTGCTTCGACGAAGCTGGGCGGTAGTGCGTGCAGGGCTTCGTCGAGCAGCGCCTGGCTGGCTTGCTGTTGAGGCGCATCGAGGCCGTCGGTGTGCAGTTCCAGCTTCAGGCTGGCAAAGGCATGCGTACCGACCAGCGACAGCGCGCCAGCAAGCAGCCAGGCGCGAAACCGCCTCACAATGCGAGGATTGCTTCAGCCAGGGTCTGATCGCTTGCATCGCGCGCTTCCGGCACGCGGGTACGCAGCGTGTCGAAAGCCGCATCCAGTTGGGCGCCGTGGATATCACCACCGGTCGCAACGTAGCTGGCAGCATCGTCCTTGGCCTGGAGAACGACCTTGGAGTCGCGGATCGATGTAGTGGTGTCGGAAGTGAAATCGATGGTACGGCCGAACGCACGAACGATGATGTTGCTCGTGGCCACAACAGTCTGAGCCTGGGCAAAATCGGCCAGCAATAGCAGGCCAAGGGAAGCAGCAATCAGCGGGGTACGCATGTAGTGACGTCTCCAGTTACGCGAAGAGGGGAAAGTGGATATTGGACGAGGATTGCCTGCGCCAGTTCAAGGTCGCTGGCATGAAGTTTTGCATCTGTCTGACGCAGGGCGTGCAGCGCTGACTCAAGCCGGGCACCACGCAGTTCTCCACCGCTGGCGATGAATGCAGCAGCATCGTCACGGGCAGCCATGATCAGTTTGTTATCGAACGGCCCTGTCGAAACCTGAGTGGTGGCATAGCCGGTCTTGACCAGACCTTGCGTGGTCGTATCGAACGCTTGAACCTGACTGACGTACATCAGGCTGGCAAAGGGAGCGATATACAGAAGGTGCAGTAAACGCATGACTTTCACGAACCGGCAAAACAGGCTCCAAGGCTAGCGCAATGCGCGGGCCAGAGCTACCCCGGCACGTAGCCGGGGCGCAGCGGTCAGATGGCCAGAATAGCCTGAGCCAGTTGGCTGTCGCTGGCTTGCAGTTCAGGCAGGACCTGGCGGATGTGCTGCAACGCGCCTTCGAGTCGAGCGCTGCGGATGTCGCCGGAGCTGGCCACGAAGCTGGCGGCGTCGTCACGGGCGGCGAGAACGATCTTGTCGTCTTTCAGGGAAGACGAAATGTTGGAGGTCGCGCGGGTCGATGCATTGACGGCATCAACCACTGCGTCGGTGGTGACGATGAAGCTGGAGGCGTTTGCACCGGCTGCGGCGGTCAACAGAAAGACAGCGCCAAGGTTACGTAGCAGAGACATGATCGAGTTCCGTTGTGGACAAGTGGGCACAGACTGCCTGCGAAGCCGAAGGGCTGAGGTAGAGCGCTAGACTATCCCACCGATGCTGCAGTTGTCATGAAGGTCGATGGCTTTGGATTACACAGTTTGCAATATCGCGTAACTGTACCTGCCATGGTTTGAGTTTTTTAAATCTGTACTGGTTTCGCCGGTGCTTTCTGAATCCGCCCCTTAAACGACAAAACCCGTCTCGGTTGCCTGAGACGGGTCTTGTATGAAGCAATTCGGGTTGCTGGCAGGAGACCTAGAGGTCAAGGACCAGCGGGCGCATGTTTAGCGCCAGAACGGCTTGCTCAGCTCTTCGTAACGCTGGGATTCGCTGATACCGGCGTCAGCCAGCAGGCGTGCATCCAGACGGGCCAGCTGGTGGCGGCTGGACAGGCGACGCTGCCAGAGCATCAGGTTGGCGAATACGCGCAGAGGCAGAGAGGCTTTTGCGGTGGTAACGGTGCTTTCGCTGAACAGATCGGAACTGATTGTACGTTCCATGGTGTGACTTCCTTCCGCTTGTGGCGGGATAAGTGAGTTGCTTGACTGGTGCCCATTTTCCTCGTGCGCGTCCAGCTTCCATAGACACAGTTCACCTGTATTGTGAGGGTTCAGTTAACTGTGATTGGGCACTGTTTTGTTCATAAATGGGGCAACTGTACCGGTCTGCACCCTATGAGTGCATTTTGTGGTCGATTGTGGTGATTTTGGCCTTTTAAGACGGTTTTATGACCGGTACAGAAGTACAGTTTTTCAATAAGCCCAGAGGCACAAGCTGAAAGTGGGTCAGAAAAGGTCTTGCTCACTTCCAACTGTCCTGTTCACGCTGGCAGCATGCGCCCGGTTTCTTCCAGGTTGATGTGCCAACTCAGTGCTTCGCGCAGGATATGCGGAGTATGCCCGCCCAGAGCGCAAGCGGCGCTGAAATAGGCGTTCAGCGCGTCGCGATAATCCGGATGCACGCAGTTATCGATGATCACTCTGGCGCGTTCGCGAGGCGCCAGGCCGCGCAGGTCCGCCAGGCCCTGCTCGGTGACCAGAATGTCGACATCGTGTTCGGTGTGGTCGACATGGCTGACCATGGGGACAACGCTGGATATCGCGCCACCTTTGGCGATCGACTTGGTGACGAAGATCGCCAGGTGTGCGTTGCGCGAGAAGTCTCCGGAACCGCCAATGCCGTTCATCATGCGTGTCCCGCAGATGTGGGTGGAGTTCACATTGCCGTACAGGTCGAACTCCAGCGCGGTATTGATCCCGATGATACCCAGGCGACGGATCACCTCGGGGTGGTTGGAGATTTCCTGGGGGCGCAATACCAGCCTGGACTTGTAACGATTGAAGTCGGCAAAGACCTCGGCGTGCTTGGTCGCCGACAAGGTCATGGAGCTGCCCGAGGCGAAGGTCAGTTTGCCTGCATCGAAGAGGTCGAATGTCGAGTCCTGCAGCACCTCGGAGTACATCGTCAGGTCCGTGAAGGGAGACGCCAGCAGGCCGTGCATCACGGCGTTGGCAATGTTGCCGATCCCGGCCTGCAGTGGCATCAGCTTTTCGGTCAGCCGGTCTTCGCGCACTTCTTTCTTGAAGAACTCCACCAGATGATTGGCGATGGCCTGCGTGTCCGCGTCAGGTGGCGTTACCGTGGAGGGTGAGTCAGGCTGGTTGCTGATGACAATGCCGACTATTTTCGCCGGATCGATCTTCACTGCATGGCTGCCGATACGCGAATCTGCCTCAAGGACCGGAATCGGCAGGCGTGTCGGTCTGTAGCTGGGTATATAGATGTCGTGCAGGCCTTCCAGCTCCAGTGGCTGGGACAGGTTGATTTCCACGATGACCTGTTTGGCCAGGATGGCGAAGCTGGCCGAGTTGCCCACTGAGGTGCTCAGCACCAGATGGCCCTCTTCGGTGATCGCGACGCATTCGATCACGGCGAGGTCCACAGCCTTGATCTGCCGATTGCGCAGCAGCTCGACGGTGTCGGACAAATGCTGATCGATGAACATCACCGTGCCGTTGTTGATCGCCTTGCGCAGCGTGCTGTCGACCTGAAAAGGCATACGCCGGGACAGTACGCCGGACTCGGTCAATTGCTTGTCCAGGTCATTGCCCAGACTGGCGCCGGTCATCAGGCTGATTTTCAGCGGCGTCACTTTGGCGCGCTCGGCCAGCGCGTGGGGTACGGCCTTGGCTTCGCCTGCGCGGGTGAAGCCACTCATGCCGACGGTCATGCCGTCTTCAATCAAGGCGGCAGCGTCGGCTGCGCTCATAACCTTGCTCATCAGGGAGGGCCGGCGGATACGGTCACGGTACATGGGTCTGTCTCGTAGATAGAAGCGAACGACAAGTCTAGAGCCTTGGTCGAGCTTCGTCCTGCTACCAAGGTCGCATTTGACCGCTCTAATTAGCGGGTTCCAGCGCAAAACACTGTTACGCGGAATGTAAAAAGCCCCGGTCGCCAAGCGAGCCGGGGCTTCAATGGAGCGGGGTCAGGCTAGGCGTTTTCGACGGCCTTCACCATGTCCTCGATCACCTTTTTGGCGTCTCCGAACACCATCATGGTTTTATCCAGATAGAACAATTCGTTATCCAGACCTGCGTAACCACTGGCCATCGAGCGTTTGTTGACGATGATGGTCTTGGCCTTGAACGCCTCCAGGATGGGCATCCCGGCGATAGGGGATTTCGGATCGTTCTTGGCGGCAGGGTTGACCACATCGTTGGCGCCGAGCACCAGCACCACATCGGCCTGACCGAATTCGGAGTTGATGTCGTCCATCTCGAACACCTGGTCGTAAGGTACTTCGGCTTCGGCCAGCAGCACGTTCATGTGCCCGGGCATGCGTCCGGCCACCGGATGAATGGCGTACTTCACGGTGACGCCGCGGTGTACTAGCTTCTCGGTCAGCTCCTTGAGCGCATGCTGCGCACGAGCCACTGCCAGGCCGTAACCGGGCACGATGATCACGGTGTCGGCGTTGGTCAGCAAGAAGGTTGCGTCGTCTGCCGAGCCGGATTTCACCGGGCGTGCTTCCTTGGCACCCGCCGGGCCTGCCGAGTCGGTTGCGCCGCCGAAGCCGCCACCGATCACATTGAAGAACGAGCGGTTCATCGCCTTGCACATGATGTACGAGAGGATCGCGCCCGAGGAGCCGACCAGTGAGCCCGCGATGATCAGCATTGAGTTGTTCAACGAAAAGCCTATGCCGGCTGCCGCCCAGCCTGAATAGCTGTTGAGCATCGAGACCACTACCGGCATGTCGGCCCCGCCAATCGGGATGATCAGCAACACGCCGATGACGAATGCCAGTGCCAGCATGATCGCAAAGGCGGTAAGGCTGCCGGTGAACATGAAGGTCAGGCCGAAGAACAGCGTGGCCAGACCGAGGACCAGGTTGAGCGTGTGCTGGCCGGCAAACTGTACCGGTGCGCCTTGAAAGAGGCGAAATTTGTACTTGCCCGAGAGTTTGCCGAAAGCGATGACCGAACCCGAGAAGGTGATCGCACCAATGGCTGCCCCCAGGAACAGCTCCAGACGGTTGCCGGCCGGAATTGCATCGCCCAGATTGTGAACGATACCCAGTGATTGAGGCTCGACGACCGCCGCGATAGCGATGAACACTGCTGCCAGGCCGATCATGCTGTGCATGAAGGCGACCAGTTCCGGCATTTTGGTCATTTCGACGCGCTTGGCCATGATCGAGCCTGCGGTTCCGCCCACCAGCAGGCCGACCACAATGTAGCCGATGCCCGCGCTGGTCCCCTCGGCGGTGGACAGTGCGGCGAGCTTGAATACCAGGCCGACGGTAGTGATGACCGCCAGGCCCATGCCGAGCATGCCGAACAGGTTGCCACGGCGCGAGGTGGTCGGGTGCGACAAGCCTTTGAGTGCCTGGATGAAGCAGATTGATGCGATCAGGTACAGCAGCGTAACCAGATTCATGCTCATGACTTGGGCGCCTCATCCTTTGCCTTGGGGGCCTTTTTCCTGAACATCTCCAGCATCCGCCGAGTCACCAGAAACCCGCCAAACACGTTCACGGCCGCCAGCGCGACGGCCAGCGTACCCATGGTCTTGCCCAGCGGGGTGACCGTGAGCGCGGCGGCGAGCATGGCGCCGACGATGACGATGGCGGAGATGGCATTGGTGACCGCCATGAGTGGCGTGTGCAGCGCAGGCGTGACATTCCAGACCACGTGGTAGCCGACATAAATCGCCAGTACGAAAATGATCAGGTTGTAGACGCCGGGGGAAATCAGCTCTTCCATTGGTATGTCCTCAGCCGTTCTTGCGGACAACTTGCCCGTCGCGGCACATCAGGCATGCGGCGACGATGTCGTCTTCGAGGTTGATCGAGAATGCGCCGTCCTTGTCGAACAGCAGCTTCATGAAGTCCAGCAGGTTGCGGGCGTAGAGCGCCGAGGCATCGGCCGCGACCAGAGCGGGCAGGTTGGTGTGGCCGACGATGGTCACGCCGTGCTCGACGACCACCTGATCGGCAACGGTCAGCGGGCAGTTACCGCCCTGTGCTGCGGCCAGGTCGATCACCACCGAGCCGGGCTTCATCTGCGCTACGGTTTCCGCGCCGAGCAGCACCGGAGCCTTGCGGCCGGGAATGAGGGCGGTCGTGATGACGATGTCCGACAGTTTCGCGCGCTCATGCACGGCGGCAGCCTGACGTTGCATCCAGCTGGCCGGCATGGGGCGCGCGTAGCCGCCCACGCCTTCGGCACATTCGCGCTCTTCGTCGGTCTCGTAGGGCACATCAATGAATTTCGCGCCCAGCGACTCGATCTGCTCCTTCACTGCCGGACGCACATCCGAGGCTTCTACCACTGCGCCCAGCCTTTTGGCGGTGGCAATGGCCTGAAGACCGGCAACGCCTGCACCCAGGATCAGCACTCGTGCAGCTTTGACGGTACCGGCAGCGGTCATCAGCATGGGCATGAAGCGCGGGTAATGATGTGCGGCGAGCAGCACTGCCTTATAGCCCGCAATGTTGGCTTGTGAAGACAGCACATCAAGGCTCTGCGCACGCGATGTGCGTGGCGCAGCTTCCAGGGCGAATGCGGTAATGCCATGCGCGGCCATCTTGCCGATGAGTTCGTTGTTGAAGGGGTTGAGCATGCCGATGACGACCGAGCCACTTTTGATCAGGCTCAACGCTTCATCGTCAGGTGCGACGACCTTGAGAATCAGTTCGGCCGCATAGGTCTCGTTGGTGTCACCGATCACTGCGCCGGCAGCCTCGTAAGCGCTGTCCGGAACGCTGGCATGAATGCCCGCGCCGCTTTGCACCGTAACCCTGTGACCCTGGCTGATCAGCTTTTTGATGGTTTCCGGGGTAGCAGCTACCCGGGTTTCGCCCGCTTGTGTTTCGAGAGGAACACCAATGTGCACGACAAATCTCCTGCGCGATTTTTTATCGTTCGTATGTAGGCCAGTGCACTACGGCTGGTGCGTCTGGCTTGGCCAATCAGCACCCCCTTTGCAGCAGGGGCGGGGCATTTTGCAGGCGAAGTTTGCGGGCTTCAATACATTCTGTAACGAAACTATAGATGAACTACAAGTCACACCGTGACCTATTGTCGCAGTGATTCGACAGGGCCCTTAATCTGTGGGGCTTGTGGCGATATTCCTTACGAAAAACAGGTGATAGGAATTTTTCTGCAGAAAATCCGGTAAAAGCGGCAAATCGGCCTAAAGACCCTATAGATAAAGGGTTATGTCGGTTTTTTTGTGAACACGCGGAAGTTGCTTCAGGGCGACATAAGATTATATCTGTAGGCTATAAGTCCTATGGACTACCTAGCGCTGGGTTCAGGTTTTTCCTGGGGCAATTGGTAAGTGCGGGCCTGCTCGACCAGCCAGTCACGAAACGCAGTCAGCGATGCCGATTCCACTTTGCGCTCGGGAATCATCAGGTGATAGGCCTTGCTGCCGGGCAGTGATCGGGTGTTTGCGATCACCAGACGCTTCTCCTGCAGTTCGCGCTGAATGAGGAAAGGGGGAATCAGCGCGATGCCCATGTCGTGCATGGCCGCCTGCGCCAGCATGGAGAACAGTTCATAGCGGGGGCCGGTCATGTCACGCGCGACATCCAGATCCTGCGCATTGAACCATTGCCGCCAGGCGTAGGGCCGGGTGGTCTGTTGCAGCAGCGGCAATTCCGCCAGTTCGCGTGCTTCGAGGCTGTCGCAACCTTCAAGCAAGGACGGGCTGCAGACCGGCATGGAGTTTTCGCTCATCAGCCGATGCGAATGGGTGCCGGACCAGTCGGCATCGCCAAAATAGATAGCGGCATCGAAGTCGGTGTCGGCAAACAGGAAGGGGCGGGTACGGTTGGTCAGGTGGACCGTGACGTCGGGGTGCTTGTGCTGGAAATCCTTCAGGCGCGGCAGCAGCCACTGAGTGCCGAAGGTCGGCACTACGGCGAGCTCGATGGCGTTGGCACCTTGCTGGCCCATGACCGACAGTGTGTCGCGCTCGACTGCGTCCAGTTGCTGGGCCACACGACGACTATAGGAAAGCCCGGCCTCTGTGAGCTTTACACCTCTGCGCGAACGCCGGAACAGCTCGACGCCGAGAAACTCTTCCAGTCCGCCGATTTGCCGACACACAGCGCCTTGCGTGAGCGAGAGCTCATTGGCGGCCTTGGTGAAGCTCTCGTGGCGGGCGGCTGCCTCGAAACTGACCAGTGCAGTGGTGCTGGGTATCTTGCGTCTCATGTACTTTCTTCTCACTTATATTTTTGTTTTATGGCGTAGTTCGGCATTGCGGAGTGAGAAATTAGCACAGACGCTTGATAAAACCTCGTTTGTCGCTGACCTGGGCCAGGGCTAGGATCGCTGCAGGATTTCATCTGAACGCGAGGAACTGGCATGAGCGGTAAGGCAAGCTTTAACTGGATTGACCCCTTGTTGCTGGATCAACAGCTCACTGAAGAAGAGCGCATGGTCCGCGACACGGCCGAGCAGTTCGCCCAGAGCAAGCTGGCCCCGCGCGTGCTGGAAGCATTCCGTCACGAGAAAACCGACCCGGCCATCTTTCGCGAGATGGGCGAGGTGGGGCTGCTGGGCGCGACCATCCCGGAAGAGTTCGGTGGCAGCGGCCTGAATTACGTGTGTTACGGGCTGATCGCGCGTGAAGTCGAGCGTGTGGATTCGGGCTACCGTTCGATGATGAGTGTGCAGTCTTCGTTGGTCATGGTGCCGATCAACGAGTTCGGTACGCAGGCTCAGAAAGAGAAGTACCTGCCCAAACTGGCTTCGGGCGAATGGATCGGCTGCTTCGGCCTGACCGAGCCCGATCATGGGTCCGACCCCGGAGCGATGATTACCCGCGCCCGGAGTGTCGAGGGTGGTTATCGCTTGAGCGGCAGCAAGATGTGGATCACCAACAGTCCGATCGCTGATGTGTTTGTGGTGTGGGCCAAGGACGATGCCGGCGATATTCGCGGTTTCGTTCTCGAAAAAGGCTGGGCAGGTCTGAGCGCTCCGGCCATTCACGGCAAGGTCGGCTTGCGCGCATCGATTACCGGCGAGATCGTCATGGATAACGTGTTCGTGCCCGAAGAGAACATCTTCCCTGATGTGCGCGGTCTGAAGGGGCCGTTCACCTGCCTCAACTCGGCGCGTTACGGTATTTCCTGGGGTGCGCTGGGTGCGGCAGAGTTCTGCTGGCACACCGCGCGGCAATACACCCTGGATCGCCAGCAATTCGGTCGTCCGCTGGCGGCCAATCAGCTGATCCAGAAGAAGCTGGCAGACATGCAGACCGAAATCACTCTGGCCTTGCAGGGTTGCCTGCGTCTGGGGCGCATGAAGGACGAAGGTACGGCTGCCGTTGAGATCACCTCGATCATGAAGCGCAACTCGTGCGGCAAGTCGCTGGATATCGCGCGCCTGGCTCGCGACATGCTGGGCGGCAATGGCATCTCGGACGAGTTTGGCATCGCCAGGCATCTGGTCAACCTGGAGGTTGTGAATACCTATGAAGGCACGCACGACGTGCATGCGTTGATCCTCGGGCGTGCGCAGACCGGCATTCAGGCTTTCTATTAAGGAGGGCTGATCATGGGCGCGCTTTCGCATATCCGGGTTCTCGACCTGTCGAGAGTCCTGGCCGGGCCATGGGCCGGCCAGATCCTTGCTGACCTCGGCGCTGACGTCATCAAGGTCGAGCGCCCCGGGTGTGGGGATGATACGCGCTCGTGGGGGCCGCCGTTTCTTCAGGATGCTGCGGGGCAGAACACCAGCGAGGCGGCTTATTACCTGTCCGCTAATCGCAATAAGCAGTCAGTCACCATCGACTTCACGCGTCCTGAAGGGCAAAGGCTGGTGCGCGAGCTGGCGGCGAAGTCCGACATCGTGATCGAGAACTTCAAGGTCGACGGGTTGGCGGCTTACGGACTGGATTACGAGTCATTGAAGGTGGTCAACCCGCGGCTGATCTATTGCTCCATTACCGGCTTCGGGCAAAGCGGGCCTTATGCGCGGCGTCCGGGTTACGACTTCATGATCCAGGCGCTGGGTGGCCTGATGAGCCTTACGGGTCTGCCGGAGGGTGAAGAGGGTGCCGGGCCGGTGAAAGTCGGCGTTGCATTGACCGACATTCTGACGGGCCTGTATTCGACGACTGCCATCCTTGCTGCTCTGGCGCATCGTGATCAAAGCAATATCGGACAGTGCATTGATATGGCGCTGCTGGATGTGCAGGTGGCCTGTCTGGCCAATCAGGCCATGAACTACCTGACTACAGGCGTAGCGCCCAGGCGCTTGGGAAATGCTCATCCCAATATCGTGCCGTATCAGGACTTCCCCACTGCTGACGGCGACCTGATCCTTACCGTCGGCAATGACAGCCAGTTCAGGAAGTTCGCCGCTGTGGCGGGGCAACCGCAGTGGGCGGAGGATCCCCGCTTCCTGTCCAACAAGCTGCGAGTGGCTCATCGCGCCGAGCTGATTCCGTTGATTCGTCAGGTGACAGTGTTCAAGACCACTGCCCAGTGGGTCAGTGAATTGGAGGCAGCCGGCGTACCCTGCGGTCCGGTCAATGACCTGGCCCAGGTGTTTGCCGATCCGCAGGTGGTGGCGCGGGGGCTGGCCATGGAGCTTCCTCATGCGCTGGCCGGGCGTGTTCCGCAGGTGGCCAGCCCTATTCGACTGTCTGAGACGCCAGTTGAATACAGAAGGGCGCCTCCGTTGCTGGGAGAGCATACGGCGCAAGTGCTGCAGGCGCTTCTGGGGATCGGTGATGAAGAGATCACTGTGCTGCGCAAGGCTGGAGTGTTGTAGCTATATAGAAGAAAGCGATTGCGAAGGGCTCTTCTATATAGCCAAACGGACTTCAAGGTTAATTTCGGCGATTTTGAAATTAACGGTTGACGCCCTCTGTGAGGTGTCTATAATTCGCCCCACTTCCGGCGCAGACGGAAACGAA
>NZ_FNJH01000020.1 GCF_900103225.1 Pseudomonas congelans
ACCGACGCCGAAGGGCAGATCGTCTGGCAGGCCAAATATCGGCCGTGGGGGGCGATTGAGAAGCTGGTGGTGAACGAGGTCGAGCAGAACCTGAGGTTTCAGGGGCAGTATTTCGATGTGGAGACAGGGCTTCACTACAACACGTTTCGGTATTACGATCCGGAGATTGGACGGTTTATTACGCAGGATCCGATTGGGTTGAGTGGTGGGGATAATCTCTATCTGTATGCGCCTAATCCTTATGGGTGGGTTGATCCTTGGGGTCTGTGCAAGAGTGCTGCAAGTGGTGAAAAAGGACGACTTAAAGCCAAGCGTGATCTTGAGCGCAATAATTACGAGGTACTTGCAGAAGAACTGACAATGAAAGTTAACGGTAGCAGAATACGTGCGGACTTCGTGGCCAAAGATAAAAATGGTGTAATTCACGTATTTGAAGTAAAACACAGATCAGGCGGGCTCACAAAAAACCAAAAAGCAGCAGGCATATACAACATGTCCACACCTGCCAATACCACTATTCACTTAGGCGGGGGGGTGATCAAGCAATCAAAGGGAATTGCAGGGACTTTTAAAGTTGACACTAAAGGGCAGCGCGGCATTGAACTGGGCGGCAAAGGAGCAACTCACAATGCGATCTTTAGCATATTAAAATATAGGTAATTTTATGAGCTTGGAAAATAGAAAAATATTTGAAAACGAGCTATTAAAAGAGCTTAAAGCCATCACCCCCTCCAAGTTAATCGGCACAGACAAAATAAAAATTCTAGCATCTAAAAACAAACTAAAGTTTAAGTTTGAAAAAGCATATGTTGCCGAGCTTTATTTGGAGCACCTTACCAACGCCAATGGCTACTATCTCGGCTGGCACGTTTTCGGCGGGCCTATTTTCGAATGCACCGCAAATTTTATCGCTCCCTATAAAAGCAACCTACTGAACAAAGCGTGCAGCTCTTATACCACATTAAAAATAGAAGATAAAAAACTCACACTGGTGAGCGGTGGCGTATTAAAAACACCGACTCCTGAAGATGCCGTCGCTATAAGCAAGCATATCAGACAAGTTATCGAAGAAGATTACATACCAAAAATCGCAGGTTGCATAATTGCAAGCGAACGCACAATTCAAGACGTAAATGACGCCCCAAATATTTATGCATACCCTGCTATTTTTATACATTGCGCTATTATGCAGAATCCAAAAATCCTCAAAAAAGATTTATTTAAGAAAATAATCTCTAACAAGAAAATAATTAAAGACAATAATTTTGATTTAGAGCTATTAGAAAGCTATCTTGATAGCCAGCTAACTGATTAATATTACACCATAGGTTAATTGGGGCGGCTGGCCAAGAACATTGCGCCCAAGGCGCGCTGACCTACGACTAAGACTCACCTAGCCACCTGAACACGCGGGCGCTCTCCACCGAGAGATCTATTGGGAAAAGAGATCACTTAACTTTTGAAACGCACCTATGAATTATTTAGAAACTATTGAATCCGAAATAAATACAAGTGGAGAAGAGTTGACATTTGCAGGAAGTGCAAGTGATAGCTTAATTCTAGAATTCGAGAAAGAAATGGGGTTAAAGTTTCCCTACTCATACACGCTATTCCTTAAAAAATTTGGCGCATTATCATTCGCTGGGGACACATATTATGGAGCAACCAAAAGCGGATTAGCAGCCACTTCGATTCCCAGCGTATTTTTTGCAACAATGAAAGCACGCTCACAAGGCGATGCGGATTCAAAAATGGTTGTTATTCAGTCTTCCGGATACGGTCCAATATATTCTATTGACACTTCGATCAATAGCGGACCCAATGAGAACCCAATAATAGAAACAGAACTATCATTCAAAAGAGAACCCAACAAAAAAATAATATTTGAAAACTATGAACTATTCTTACTATCTACGATTAGAAAAGCAATCGAAGAGCTATGATACCAGCCTGGATTAATACTTTAGATCCGTGCGCAGCTCGAATATCACTTGAGGGTCTGCAGGGCGGCAGCTAGAGTGCGCCGTACTCAAGAGAAAGATTTAACTACGTCGAAAAACTTTTCCCTATCACCTTAACTGACATAAGACTATAACCATGAACATCGATGCGGAGCTTAAGAAAATAAAAGAAAGCCATTTTTTCTCTAACATGGGCGTTTCATTCTCTAGCGAAAAACGCATTATCTGCATAGAGAACGTACGAAAGGTATTTGTTGAGCCTTTGAACCTAGAATTTAAAGGATGCTATGCGGAGGTTGAGTGGCTCCCAACATCGCCAACTCAAGACGACCCATTTTATAAACTACCTAAACCATCCACAAAACTAATCGAGCTTAGAGTAAAAGTAAATAAATCTGTTATGGCAGCCACGAAAAATTTGGGCAAAGATCCTTTTTTGTGTGGACCACATGATTTTAGTGTTGCTGCCAGAAATGGAGTTTGCTTTGCTTTTCGACAGTATATATCTGAGTGCTACTATGGTCATGGCGTTCAGTGGAAGGAAGTCGTAGATATTTACTATAAGGGACACTGGCCTGTCGGCTTTACAAAAGACAGACTAGTGGTAATTTAGAAACCAAAGCCAACCAACATAAAATTTAAAAAACCTTAGAAAGACAATATACTTTTTATACCTCAAAGCTCTTTAAAAACCAAGCTAGCAGATGGGACTGCTAACATCGCGTTAGCCTCCCTTCTGTTTCATTGATGCACCCCACAAATCCAAATACCTGTGGTAGAACAATCTGGGCCGCCTGACACAGGAATCGTCGCCACAGGGCGCGCTGACCTACGACTACGATCCACTCAGCAACCTGACCACGCTGACCCTTCCCACCGGTCAGCACCTGAACCACCTGTATTACGGCAGCGGTCACCT